>NZ_BCXH01000001.1 GCF_001895005.1 Rhodococcus yunnanensis NBRC 103083
TCTTCGAAAAGGGGACCCACTGTGTGGGTCCCCTTTTTGCGTTCGCAGCCATTTTTTCTGTTTGGACGCTTCTTCTGTTTGGATGACACCAAGCTCCAACGCATGATCGAAAGGAAACGTTGTGCCGGAAGACAGCAACGACCGCCGCTCCTTCCGGGGTGACGGCACCCCTCGCTCGAACGATCCTCGGGGGCGATCCGGTGGTCGCCCCGGCGGTGAAGGTCGCTCCGGCAACGCACGTCGGCCCGACAGCGCCGGTAGATCCGACGCCGGTAGATCCGACGGACCTCCCCGTCGTCGCGGGGGAGAAGGCGGATTCTCTGGTGACCGGCGAACCGGCAGCGGACCCGCAGATCGGCGTCCGGCCCGTCCGGACGAGCCAGACCTTCCCGATGACGTCGAAGCGGGTCAGCTCGAGCCGGCTGTCCGACGTGACCTGTTGAGTCTCGACAAGAACAACGCCACTGCCGTCGCACGTCATCTGGTGATGGCGAGCCGGCTCGTCGACGACGATCCTCAACTTGCGCTACTGCATGCACGAGCTGCGCGCCAACGCGCCGGCCGTATTGCCGTTGTCCGCGAGACGGCAGGACTGTCCGCGTACCACGCAGGTGAATGGGCCGAGGCTCTGTCCGAGTTGCGCGCTGCCCGGCGTATGGCCGGCGGTCCAGGGCACCTTGCGGTCATGGCCGATTGCGAGCGCGGACTCGGTAGGCCGGAGCGTGCCATCGAACTCGGTCGAAGCGACGAGGCCCGGGAACTGACCGGTGACGAAGCGTCGGAGCTTCGGATCGTCGTCGCCGGTGCACGTATGGATCTGAGTCAGTACGACCAGGCTGTCGTCACCCTCCAGACACCGGATCTCGACGCGTCACGTTCGGGTACCGCGGCGGCCCGCCTGTTCTACGTCTACGCCGATGCCCTGGTTGCGGCCGGCCGCGTAGAAGAGGGTGTGAAGTGGTTCCTCAACTCTGCCGCAGCCGACGTCGACGGCGAAACCGACGCCGAGGAACGCGTCGAAGAGCTCTCTGGTGACGGATTGTGACGGTCCTTCGCTCACAGCACGACGTTCTCCTTCTCGACCTCGATGGCACGGTGTACCAGGGTGAACAACCCATCGCCGGTGCTGTCGAGGCGTTGAGCGCAGGCTCGGAGAAGCAGTACTTCGTCACCAACAATGCGAGTCGATCTCCGAAGCACGTCGCCGACCATCTCCGCGGCCTCGGTTTCGAGACCTCGGAGGACTACGTCGTCACGAGCGCTCAGGTTGCGGCCAGGATGTTGGCGGAGAAGTTGACGCCGGGGGCATCGGTCGTCGTCGTCGGTACCGACGCTTTGTCGGACGAGATTTCCAACGTCGGTCTGACTCCGGTCAGATCCGCGGACGGATCGCCTTCCGCTGTTGTTCAGGGGCACAACGTCGAGACCGGCTGGGGCGCTCTGGCCGAGGCGGCGTTCGCGATTCGTGCAGGTGCACTGTGGGTTGCGACCAACATCGATGCGACCCTTCCCACCGAGCGCGGTCTCGCCCCCGGCAACGGTTCGATGGTTGCTGCGGTGAGGACTGCGACGGGTGTGGAACCCGAAGTCGCAGGCAAGCCCGCTGCTCCCATCATGCGGGATGCGATTCGTCTCAGCTCGGCCGAGAAGCCTCTTGTCGTCGGAGACCGGCTCGATACCGACATCGCAGGCGCAAATGCAACGGGCATTCCTTCGCTGCTCGTGTTGTCTGGAGTGAGTAGTGCGCTCGACGCCGTTCGGGCGGTGGAATCGGAGCGTCCGACATATATCGGGTTCTCGCTCGACGTCCTGAATCAAGCCCCGGAGGCGTCGCTCGTCGGTGTCAAGCCCGGGTGGCGCGCATCGGTCGAGGCTGGAGTTCTAAGGGTGACGCACGACGGTTCCACGGTTGTCGATCCCCTGGACGGCCTCCTGACGGCCGCGTCGGTGGCCTGGGAGTCGACGGGGTGGGACACGGTCGAGGTGGACGGTTCGGACGTCGAGCGCGTGCGGCAGCTGCTGCAGGCGTGAGCGTTCCTCACGCCACGCGGTACTGCGCTCGGACATCTGTCGGGTCGATCCGATAGCGTTGGCACCGATGAGCGCGTCCATTCCACTCCCAGGCCAGCATCGTCCGCACGATGCGAGTACCCCCGCGGTCGAGCCCAGCTCAGTCGTGGCCGAGGTCGACCGATTGCTGGAGCGACTTCCGGGCCGAGATGCCCCGCCGATGGAACTGAACGTGCAGGCCCAGATCCTCGAACGCGCGCATGACGTGCTCGTCGATGCTCTGTCCTCCGTGGACAAGAGCTGACGTGGCACGACGCGCACGCGTCGACGCCGAGCTCGTCCGTCGTGGGCTGGCCAGGTCACGCGAACATGCTGTGCAGCTGATCGATTCGGGGAGGGTGAAGATCTCCGGAACAGTGGCCACCAAGCCCGCGACGGCGGTCGAGGCCGGGACTCCGCTCGTGGTCACCGAAGAGGACAACGAGATCAACTGGGCGTCGCGAGGCGCACACAAGCTTCTCGGCGCACTCGAGGTCTTCGAACGCGATGGGTTCTCCGTTGCCGGTAAGCGGTGCCTGGATGCGGGAGCATCCACCGGCGGATTCACCGATGTGCTGCTCAGTAAGGATGCCGCCGAGGTCGTTGCCGTGGACGTCGGATACGGACAACTCGTGTGGCGGCTTCAGTCGGACGACCGGGTCCGTGTGATCGATCGAACCAACGTCCGGTCGATCGATGCCGAGGCGATCGGCGGCACCGTCCAGATCGTGGTCGCAGATCTGTCGTTTATTTCCCTGAAGTTGGTTCTGCCTGCGTTCGTTGCGTGCGTCGCGCCTGGTGCGGAGCTTGCTCTCATGGTCAAGCCGCAGTTCGAGGTGGGAAAGGATCGCGTCGGCTCGGGCGGGGTCGTCCGCGACCCGGTACTCCGGGCAGAGACCGTCGTCGACGTGGCCGAGTCCGCCCGTGGACTCGGATTGTCCCTGCGCGGTGTAACGGCCAGTCCGCTTCCCGGCCCCTCGGGCAACGTCGAGTACTTTTTGTGGCTACGATCGCAGTCCGTCGAGCGAGATGACGAAGCCGAGCGCGATACCGCCGCTCTGGTGCAGCATGCCGTCGAGGAGGGTCCACAGTGACAACCGAGGAAGGTCCTCAGTGACAACCGAGGAGGGTCCTCAGTGACAACCGAGGAGGGTCCTCAGTGACAACCCCGGTACGAGAGATACTTCTCGTCGCCCATCCCGGCCGTCCCGATATCGCGGACACGGCTCGCCGCGTCGGGAAGGTCCTCGGTGAGTCGGGGATCCGCCTTCGCGTCCTTCTGGACGAGGCGAACTCGACCCGAATCGAGGCATCGGGCTCGGACGATACGGATCGAGCGCTGAGCTCGGATCTCGAGCTCCAGGTTGTGGAGTTCGGGCCGAACGCGGCGGTCGGCTGCGAGCTGGTTCTCGTCCTCGGTGGCGACGGCACGTTCCTCCGGGCAGCCGAGTTGGCCAAGGGCGCGGGCATTCCGGTGCTGGGTATCAACCTCGGTCGAATCGGCTTCCTCGCCGAAGCAGAAGCCGAGCACCTGGAGGAGTCGCTTGCGCGGGTCATCAGCGTCGATTACCGAATCGAAGAACGCATGACACTCGACATCTCGATCCGAGTCGGCGACCGCATCATCGAACGCGGATGGGCGTTGAACGAGGCCAGCATCGAGAACGGATCTCGGTTGGGTGTCCTCGAAGTCGTACTCGAGGTCGACGATCGGCCCGTGTCGGCTTTCGGATGCGACGGAGTGCTCATCTCGACGCCGACCGGCTCGACCGCATATGCGTTCTCTGCAGGAGGCCCGGTCGTGTGGCCGGAGCTCGAAGCGATTCTCGTCATTCCGAGCAACGCACATGCGTTGTTCGCCCGTCCGCTCGTCACCAGTCCCGAGTCGTTCATCGCCGTCGAAACCGATGCGGGTGGACACGATGCGGTGGTGTTCTGTGATGGACGTCGAACGATGAAACTCCCGGCGGGCGGGCGGGTAGAAGTAGTCCGCGGTTCTTCGCCGATCAAATGGGTCAAACTCGACTCCGCACCGTTCGCGGATCGAATGGTCAAGAAATTCGCACTGCCGGTCACCGGATGGCGGGGGAGAGCGAGGTAGTCATGCTCGAAGAGATTCGGATCGACAGTCTCGGTGTCATTTCTTCGGCAAGCGCCCAGTTCCACGAAGGTCTCACAGTTCTGACCGGTGAGACAGGCGCGGGCAAGACGATGGTGGTGACGAGCCTGCACCTGCTGTCGGGTGCTCGGGCCGACGCAGGCCGGGTGCGCCTCGGCGCCGACCGTGCCGTCGTCGAAGGCCGATTCAGCACGGAGACGGCGTCTGCGCAGGTCGTGGACGAGGTCGAGAAGGTGCTGGAATCGGCGGGTGCTCAGCGCGACGAGGACGCGTCGATCATCGCCCTGCGCACGGTCAACGCCGACGGGCGATCACGGGCTCACCTCGGTGGCCGCAGTGTCCCGGCGGCGGTGTTGTCCGGGTTCACCGACTCACTGCTGACCGTGCACGGCCAGAACGACCAGCTGCGGCTGCTCCGAGCAGATCGGCAGCTCGACGCGTTGGATCGCTTCGCAGGCGACTCGGTTGCGGCTCCGCTGAAGAAGTACAGGGCCGCACGTACGCAGTGGTTGACCGCTCGCAACGAGCTGATCGACCGAACCGAGCGCAGTCGTGAGCTCGCTCAGGAGGCAGATCGACTGCAATACGGCCTTCAGGAGATCGACGCGGTCGCGCCGGAGCCGCAGGAGGACGTCACCATCGCGGGTGACGTGCGAAGACTGGGCGATCTCGACTCCCTGCGTGAATCGGCCGAAGGCGCGGGTGCGGCGCTGGTAGGAGGCGTCGACGACACCGGAGAAGCACTGTCGGCTCTGCGCCTTCTGGGTGAGGCACGCACGCGTCTGGAAAGTGTGGACGACGCGATTCTGACGGATCTTCTGCCTCGGCTCAACGAAGCGCTGGCCGTGGTGACCGACATCGGCGCCGACATCACCTCGTACCTGTCCGATCTGCCGTCGGATCCGAGTGCACTGGAGACGCTGCTCACGCGGCAGGCCGAGCTGAAGGGCCTGACGCGCAAGTACGCGGCCGACGTGGACGGCGTGATCGCCTGGGCCGACGACGCACGCGTGCGATTGTCGAAGATCGACGTCTCCGCTGATGCCCTCGCGGAGCTGTCGACGCGTGTCGAGGAATCCGCAGCCGACGTGGTCTCGGCGGCAAGCAGATTGACCGCCGCGCGGACCAAGGCGGCGGTGAAACTGGCCAAGGCAGTGAGCGTCGAACTGGCCGGATTGGCGATGGGCAAGGCGAAGCTTCAGCTGGACCTGCGTACCGTTCCCGCCGGCGCGAACGACGGCGCACCGCTGACCATCGGCGGAACCGAGCTGCACGCCGGGCAGAGCGGGGTCGACGAGGTCGAATTCAAGCTGTCGGCACACGACGGCGCACAGGCACTGCCCATCAGCAAGAGTGCGTCCGGAGGTGAACTCTCGCGTGTGATGCTGGCGCTCGAAGTGGTACTGGCCGGGTCGGACAAAGGCGCGACGATGGTGTTCGACGAGGTCGACGCCGGTGTCGGCGGCCGGGCAGCAGTGGAGGTCGGCAGACGGCTCGCACGCCTGGCTCGGACTCATCAGGTCATCGTCGTGACGCACCTTCCTCAGGTGGCCGCGTTCGCGAACACACACTTGGTCGTCGACAAGGCGGATACGAAGAGAGGCGCAGCCAACAGCGGAGTGAAGTCGCTCTCGTCCGCGGAACGTGTCGTCGAACTGGCCCGCATGCTGGCAGGCCTCGACGACACCGAGACCGGCCGAGCGCACGCGGAAGAGCTGTTGGCGACGGCGCGGGCGGACCGCGAGAGCTGACGCGGGCCGCCTCGGCGGTTGGTACTGATGTGACCGGTGTGGTAATTGTTTCGGCGCGCCTCCGTCGTCGGGCGTGTCGTCGGCCCCATCATGGGAGCCATGAAGATGCCCGCTCTGCTATCACGAAGTCAGGATTCGCTACCCGGAATCAGTGGTATCGCCCGGGTCGATCGAAACACCGCCAAACTGCTCAAACGGGTCGGACCCGGTGACATCGTCGTACTCGACGAGTTGGACCTGGACCGTCTGACCGCAGATGCGCTGGTTGCGGCGGGCGTTCTCGCCGTCGTGAACGCGTCGCCGTCCATCTCCGGGCGTTACCCGAACCTGGGGCCCGAGGTGATCGTCGCGAACGGCATCACGCTGATCGATTCGACCGGCGCCGACGTCTTCAAGAAGATCAAGGACGGCACCAAGATTCGCCTGAACGAGGGCGGCGTCTACACGGGTGACCGCAGACTCGCGAAGGGCGAGGAGCAGAGCGAAGCGGAAATCTCGGATCGGATGATCGAAGCCAAGACCGGCCTCGTCGATCACCTCGAAGCGTTCTCCGGGAACACGATCGAGTTCATCAGGACCGAAAGTCCGCTGCTGATCGATGGCGTCGGTGTACCGGACATCGACATCGTGCTCCAGGATCGCCACGTCGTCGTCGTCGCGGACGGTCCGGGGCATGCCGAGGACCTCAAGGCGCTCAAACCGTTCATCAAGGAATATTCGCCGATCATCATCGGGGTCGGAGCAGGCGCGGACACCGCGATGAAAGCCGGGTACCGCCCCGACCTCATCGTGGGCGATCCCGAGGAAATCACTGCTCAGACCCTCAAATGTGGTGCAGAAGTGGTACTTCCGGCCGACTCGGACGGCCATGCCAACGGGCTGGAGCGCATCCAGGACCTGGGTATCGGTGCGATGACGTTCCCGGCAACCGGTGCCCCAGCCGACCTGGCGCTGCTGTTGGCCGATCACCACGGTGCTTCACTGATCGTCACGGTGGGAAGCCCGGCAAGTCTCGACGAGTTCTTCGATCGAGGACGACGCAACACCAACCCGGCAGCGTTCATGACACGACTGAAGGTCGGCGCCAAGCTGGTCGACGCGAAAGCTGTTGCGACGCTGTATCGTAGCCGCGTGTCCGGGGGTGCGATCGCGTTGCTCGTGCTGGCGGGGCTCGTCGCGGTCATCGTCGCGCTCGTGGTGTCCAACATGGGTAGCGAGGTCCTCGACTGGGCCGTCGACCTGTGGAACCGCTTCGCTTTGTGGGTCCAGGGGTTGCTCGAGTGATTTCGATGCGTCAACATGCCATATCGATCGCCGCGATCTTCATAGCGCTCGCGATCGGGGTGGTGCTTGGATCCGGTCTTCTGTCCAGTGGCCTCGTATCTGGTCTACGCGACGACAAGTCGGGGCTCGAAGGTCAGGTCGATTCGTTGCAGAGCACCAACAATCAGCTCGGTGAACAGCTCAACTCCGCGGACGGATTCGACGCTGCTGTCTCTCCGCGCGTCGTGCGAGATGCGCTGGCCGAAAGAAGCGTAGTCGTCATCACGACGCCGGATGCAGACCCGGGCGACGTCGATGGCGTCACCAGGTCCATTCAGGCGTCGGGCGCAGTGGTGACGGGCCGGGTGTCGTTGACGGACTCGTTCGTCTCGGCTGCGAGTGGGGACGACTTGCGCACGCGGCTGACCAACGTCGTGCCGGCCGGAACGCAGCTGCGCACGGGTGCGGTGGATCAGGGCAGCATGGCCGGTGACCTACTGGGTTCGGTGTTGTTGCTGAACGCGCAGACAGCGGAGCCGCAGTCCACTCCCGAGGAATTGTCTCTCGCGCTCGAAACGCTGCGCAGTGGTGGTTTCATCGCGTACGACAACGGCGCTGTCGCTCCGGCGCAGTTGGCGGTAGTCGTCACCGGTGGAGGTTCGGCCTCCGAGGACGGAAACCGCGGCGCCATCGTTGCGCGCTTCGCGGGAGGCCTCGATTCGCGCGGTGCAGGCACGGTGCTTGCCGGTCGGACCGGAGCCGCGGACGGTAACGGCGCGGTGGCCGTGGTTCGCGCAGATGCGGCGCTGTCGTCGGGCGTCAGCACCGTCGACAACGTCGATCGTGAGGCGGGACGCATCACGACGACACTGGCGTTGCAGGAGCAGTTGGACGGCGCTGCCGGTCGTTACGGCACTGGGCCGAACTCCACGGCCATCACCGTGGGCGCACCCGCGCGGTGACAGTGCACTCCAGGGAACAAAAGCATTCCACGGTGACATCGGGTACATCGGTGGCGCGTCGTTCGCGGTGGACGTGCCATTGGTGTTACCGTGAAGACCCGTGGGTAGCAGGCCCATTTTGTACGTAATACCTCTCTTGCCAGCTCTCTGGTAGGAGCAAGCCCTGCAGATTGGTCACGGGAGCATCATTGTCACGCCTTCAGTCGCGATCTGACACCAAGCACATCTTCGTCAGCGGGGGCGTCGCCTCGTCGCTCGGCAAGGGCCTCACGGCGTCGAGCCTCGGGCAGCTGCTGACAGCACGCGGTCTCCGCGTCACCATGCAGAAGCTCGATCCCTATCTGAACGTCGATCCTGGCACCATGAATCCGTTCCAACACGGGGAAGTGTTCGTCACCGAAGACGGTGCCGAGACCGATCTGGACGTGGGCCATTACGAGCGGTTCCTCGATCGCGATCTCTCCGGATTCGCGAACGTCACGACCGGCCAGGTCTACTCGGCCGTCATCGCCAAGGAACGCCGAGGTGAGTATCTCGGTGACACGGTGCAGGTGATCCCGCACATCACCGACGAAATCAAGAGTCGCATCCTCGCGATGAACGGCCCGGACCTGCAAGGACATCAGCCCGACGTCGTCATCACCGAGATCGGTGGCACTGTCGGTGACATCGAGTCGCAGCCGTTCCTCGAAGCAGCGCGCCAGGTCCGCCACGACGTCGGCCGCGAGAACGTCTTCTTCCTGCATGTCTCGCTCGTGCCGTTCCTGGCACCGTCGGGCGAGCTCAAGACCAAGCCGACGCAGCACTCCGTCGCCGCTCTGCGCAGCATCGGCATCCAGCCCGACGCGCTCATCCTGCGGTGCGACCGCGATGTCCCGCCGGGACTGAAGAACAAGATCGCGCTGATGTGCGACGTCGACGTCGATGGCTGCATCTCGACGCCCGATGCGCCGTCGATCTACGACATCCCGAAGGTCCTGCACAAGGAGGGCCTCGACGCGTACGTCGTGCGCAAGCTCGGACTTCCGTTCCGCGACGTCGACTGGACGGTGTGGGGCGGCCTGCTCGAGCGTGTCCACGAGCCGCGGGAGACCGTGCGGGTCGGACTCGTCGGCAAGTACGTCGACCTTCCCGACGCGTACCTGTCGGTCACCGAGGCGCTTCGGGCGGGTGGGTTCGCGCATCGTTCGAAGGTCGAGATCAAGTGGGTCCCCTCCGATGAATGTGCGACGCCTGCAGGTGCACAGGCAGCTCTCGGCGACGTCGACGCCGTCCTGATTCCGGGCGGTTTCGGTATTCGAGGTATCGAAGGAAAGCTCGGTGCCATCGAGTTCGCCAGGACTCGCAAGGTGCCGCTGTTGGGATTGTGCCTCGGATTGCAGTGCATGGTCATCGAAGCAGCGCGCTCGGTCGGCCTCACCGACGCCAACTCGGCCGAGTTCGAGCCCGAGACAGAGCATGCGGTCATCTCGACGATGGCAGATCAAGAGGATGCCGTTGCCGGTGAGGCAGATCTCGGTGGCACCATGCGCCTCGGCGCTTACCCGGCCACCTTGATCAAGGGGTCAGTCGTGGCCGGTGCGTACGGAACCACCGATGTGTCCGAGCGCCACCGTCACCGCTACGAGGTCAACAACACCTACCGTGATCGAATCTCCAAGAGCGGCTTGGTCTTCAGCGGAACATCGCCCGACGGGCACCTGGTCGAGTTCGTCGAGTTGCCTGCGTCGACCCATCCGTTCTTCGTCGGCACACAGGCGCACCCGGAGCTCAAGAGCCGGCCGACTCGTCCGCATCCGCTGTTCGCGGCCCTGGTCAACGCTGCGTTGAAATACAAAGCGGCCGAGCGACTTCCGGTCGACGTCCACGGCGACGACGCTGCATCGAAGGATTCGGAATTCCCGGTCTCGGGTGCAACGGCGGAAAGCATCGGATGACCGAGCAGGCTGATCGTTTCGAGTTCGAGACCGTCGGGTCGAAGACCGTCTACGAAGGCGCAATCCTCGCGCTTCGTCTCGATCAGGTGCGGATGCCGGGCGGACGCCAGGCCGAGCGTGAAGTCGTCGAGCATCACGGCGCGGTAGCTGTCGTTGCACTCGACGACGAGGGTCGCGTGGCGATGATCGAGCAGTATCGTCACCCGATCGGGCGTCGGCTGTGGGAACTGCCTGCAGGCTTGCTCGACGAGATCGACGAGCAGCCCGTCGAGGCCGCCAAGCGTGAACTCGCCGAGGAGACCGGACTTGCAGCGAGGCGGTGGTCGGTGCTCGTCGATGTCATGGCGTCGCCAGGGTTCACCGACGAGTGCGTGCGGGTGTTTCTCGCCGAAGGGCTCACCACGGTCGATCGCCCCGAGGCGCGGGACGAAGAAGCCGACATCGTGCTGACGTTCGTTCCGCTCGACGAGGCAGTCACACGCGCACTGTCGGGCGAGTTCGTCAACGCTTCCGCCGTATCCGGGATTCTCGCTCTTGTCGCGTCCAGGACAGGTTCGACGAGCCTTCGACCTGCCGACGCTCCGTGGCCGGATCTGCCGACTACCTTCGAGCGTCGGAAGAAGGCCGGACGGTAGCCACGTGCTGGGCGAGCAGATGTCGACCTACCTCGATCACCTGGAGGTCGAGCGGGGCTCACCGCAGAACACTCTGTCCTCGTATCGCCGCGACCTGCGGCGGTACGAGGCTTTCCTCGGTGGTCACGGCATCGAGGATCTGGCGAAAGTGACCGAGGCGGACGTCTCCGAGTTCGTGATCGACCTTCGGCGCGGGAGTGAGGAGTTTTCACCTCTTGCAGCGAGTTCGGCTGCCCGTACGCTCATCGCGGTCCGTGGGTTCCACCGATTCGCGGCAGCCGAGGGCCTGGTGCAGCACGATGTCGCGAGTGCGGTGAAGCCGCCGACGCCCAGTCGGAGACTCCCGAAGTCTCTGCCTCTCGACCAGGTTGTCGCCATCCTGGATTCCGCGTCCACCGATGGGGGAGACGCGCCGCGTGGCCTCCGCGACAAGGCCATTCTCGAATTGTTGTATTCCACCGGGGCTCGAATCTCGGAAGCGGTAGGGCTCGACGTGGATGACATCGACACCGAGACCCGGTCGGTCATTCTTCACGGTAAGGGCGACAAGCAGCGCCTCGTGCCGGTCGGGAGGCCAGCGATCGAAGCGTTGGATGCCTATCTGGTGCGTGGGCGACCGGCGCTGATCAAGAGATCGACGCCTGCGTTGTTTCTGAACGTGCGCGGCGGACGGCTGTCCAGGCAGAGTGCCTGGCAGGTTCTGCACTCGGCGGCCGAACGTGCGGGCATCACCACCCCCGTGTCACCGCACACCCTGCGGCACTCGTTCGCGACGCACCTGCTCGATGGCGGCGCGGACGTACGCGTCGTGCAGGAATTGCTCGGTCATGCGTCGGTGACGACGACTCAGATCTACACACTCGTCACCGTCACCACGCTGCGTGAAGTGTGGGCCGAGGCGCATCCGCGTGCTCGGTGACTGCTCGCGGGGGTTTTGCGCGTGTCCCGCGATGTAGCGCACGGGCTACACGGTAGCGTTCAGAGGACGGTCGTCTCGCGATCGAATGGGCCGAGAACAACGGACAGGGGAGCGTAGGAGAAGTGTCGACACCGCAGCCGCCAGCGGCGGAGTCAGGCTCAGGATCGATTCTGGCTGACTCGACGCCGGTGAGTCCGCCGTCGGCCGACATTCCACATGCCTCGCCCGCGGTCCAACCGGACGGCCTACCCACCGTCCATCCCCACCATGACGGCGCGCTGTTCCATACGCGCCAACCCGAAACCAGCCGTGAGACGAGAGATATCATTCCTGCGGCCAACGAACTAGGTCCTACGGGTCGTAAGACCCGAGAAGTTCCCGATCCGACACCGCTGCCCAGCCATGGTCCGGCCAAGATCATCGCGATGTGCAACCAGAAGGGTGGCGTCGGCAAGACGACGTCGACCATCAACCTCGGAGCCTCCCTCGCGGCCTACGGTCGTCGGGTGCTTCTGGTCGATCTGGACCCACAGGGTGCACTCTCCGCAGGCCTGGGCGTCGCGCATCACGAGCTCGATCTGACGGTCTACAACCTGCTGGTCGAGCCGAAGATTTCTGCCGACGACGTCATCATGCGCACGCGCGTGGACAACCTCGATCTTCTTCCCAGCAACATCGATCTGTCCGCAGCCGAAATTCAGCTGGTCACCGAGGTGGGGCGTGAGCAGACACTCGGGCGCGTTCTGCACCCTATTCTCGATCGATACGACTACGTCCTGATCGACTGCCAGCCATCGCTGGGCCTGCTCACCGTCAATGCATTGACCTGCGCCGACGAGGTTCTGATACCGATGGAGTGCGAGTACTTCAGCCTGCGCGGGCTGGCGTTGCTCAACGACACAGTGGAGAAGGTGCGCGACCGACTCAATCCTCGGCTCAAGCTCGCGGGCATCGTGGTGACGATGTTCGACGCTCGTACGCTGCATTCGCGCGAGGTCATGACCCGGGTCGTCGAGGTGTTCGGTGATGTCGTCTACGACACCGTCATCACCCGAACGGTGCGTTTCCCCGAGACATCCGTCGCAGGCGAGCCGATCACGACGTGGGCACCGAAATCCTCCGGTGCACAGGCCTATCGGGCGTTGGCCCGAGAGGTGATCTACCGGTCCGGCCCGTAAGCCATGACGCAGACCGCAGATGCTGCGATCGAGGCACCCGAGAACGAGGATCCATCTCGATTTCGGGTGCGCCTGCTCAACTTCGAAGGTCCGTTCGATCTGCTGCTCACACTCATCAGTCAGCATCGTCTCGATGTCACCGAAGTAGCGCTGCACACCGTCACCGACGATTTCATCGCGTTCACCAAGAGCCTCGGCAAAGAGATGGGCCTCGATCAGACGACCGAGTTTCTCGTCGTCGCAGCGACTCTGTTGGACCTCAAGGCCGCGCGGCTGCTGCCCTCGGGTGATGTCGAGGACGCCGAGGATCTGGCCTTGCTCGAAGTGCGGGACCTACTGTTCGCGCGATTGCTGCAGTACCGCGCCTACAAGCAGGTCGCGCAGTTGTTCGGCGAGCTGGAAGCTGCTGCGCTGCGCCGATATCCGCGATCGGTGTCGGTCGAGGACCGCTTCGCGGATCTGATACCGGAAGTGTTGCTCGGAGTCGATGCCGCGCGGTTCGCCGATATCGCTGCGACGGCATTTCGGCCGAAGCCGGTGCCCGAGGTCGGACTCGATCACATCCATCAACATTCGGTGTCCGTTCCGGAGCAGGCAACCTGGATCATCGGCCTCCTCGAAGCCAAGGGTGAGGGAGCGTGGACTCCGTTCGGCGAACTCACCGAGGGGTGCGAGCACACCGTCGAGATCGTGGCGCGGTTCCTGGCGCTGCTCGAGTTGTTCCGCGAGAAGGTCCTTGCCTTCGATCAACCCGAGCCACTCGGCGAACTGTTGGTCAGTTGGACGGGCACGGCGAAGTCGGACGAGATACTCGTCGCGGCGGTGGACTATGGATGAGCAGGAACAGCAGATGGCCGAGCCGAACGTCCCGGAGATCGAGAGTGCCGAGGACGAGTCCGAACTCGACGACGCCACGTTGGAAGCAGCACTCGAGGCAGTGTTGCTCGTCGTGGATTCGCCCGCGTCGAACGAGCAGTTGGCGTCCGCGGTCGGCAGCGATGTCCGACGGATCAAGCCGGTGCTGGCGCGAATGGCTGCGCAGTTCACCGAACGCCGCAGCGGAATAGACCTGCGGTACGCCGGTGACGGATGGCGTTTCTACACCCGCACCGCCTACGCGCCGTACGTGGAGAGGCTGCTTCTCGACGGCGCTCGGTCGAAGCTCACACGTGCGGCATTGGAGACTCTCGCCGTTATCGCCTATCGTCAACCGTTGACCCGCGCGCGAGTCAGCGCCGTGCGAGGAGTCAACGTAGACGGAGTGATGCGCACGTTGCTCGCTCGCGGTCTGATTTCGGAGGCTGGAGTCGATCCGGAATCGAACGGCACCATGTACTCCACGACCGAGTTGTTCCTCGAACGGCTCGGACTGGCATCGCTCACGGACCTGCCTGCACTGGCCCCGCTGTTGCCGGGTGTGGACCTGATCGACGAGATCAGTGACAGCATGGACACCGATCCGAGAGTGACCCGCTCCACCAAGAACCGCGGATCGAAACCCGATCCGGTATCCGAGCTCGACTCGGACGACTGATAGGTACAAAAGTGAACAAGCCCGCTCGCCGTGATGGCACACCGGACAGGAACAAAAGACAGGCTCCGCGCAGGAAGCCGACCACAGGTGGTAGGTCGGAAGATCCGCGCGAGAACCGCCGCGGAGGCGACGCGCCCCGCGGAGCACGAGCCGAGAGCCCCCGTGGAGGACGCCGCTCGGCAGCCCCACGGACGGGCGCCGACCAGCGCAAACCCTTCGAGGACAAGCCGGTCGACAGTGGCGTCAACGACCGCAGCAACGACGCGGTCTCTCGCAAGAAGCCGTCTCGGCCCAAGCCGCCGAAGCCGCAGAAGAAGCAGACTCCCACCACCACCATCAGCAACGCGAAGCCTGCGAAGCACCAGTACATCGAGCCCGACACCAAGCGGCGCCACGTGCCGCGCGGTGAAGGCGTGCGGTTGCAGAAAGTGCTCGCTCAGGCAGGTGTGGCGTCGCGTCGCGCAGCCGAGGAGCTGATCGCCGACGGCCGTGTCGAGGTCGACGGTCGCATCGTCACCGAACAGGGAATCCGCATCGATCCCGATGTCGCGGTCGTGCGTGTCGACGGCACTCGTGTCGTCGTCAAGGAAGAGCTCGTCCACCTCGCGATGAACAAGCCGCGTGGATGGCAGTGCACCATGTCCGACGATCTGGGACGACCGTGTGTGGGCGATATCGTCTCCGAACGGGTTCAGTCCGGCCAGCGTCTGTTCCACGTCGGTCGTCTCGATGCCGACACCGAAGGCCTGTTGCTGTTCACCAACGACGGTGATCTTGCTCACCGCCTGATGCATCCGTCGTACGAGGTCTCGAAGACCTATCTGGCGACACTGTTCGGCGCGATCCCGCGCGATCTAGGCAAGAAGTTGCGCGACGGAGTCACCCTCGACGACGGCCCGGTCAAGGTCGACGGCTTCTCGCTGCTCGACATCTCCAACGGTCTCTCGTTGGTCAAGATCACCCTGCACGAAGGCCGCAAGCACATCGTCCGTCGATTGTTCGATCAGGTCGGTTTCCCGGTCGGACGTCTCGTGCGCACCGACGTAGGCAATGTCGCACTCGGTGATCAGCGCCCCGGCACTCTGCGCGTCCTGGGACGCGGCGAGATCGGCAAGCTGTACGAGTCGGTCGGTCTGTGATGGCAGGGCTCGACACCGCCGGTCTTGTGATCGCCATGGACGGGCCGTCCGGAACCGGCAAATCGACGGTCTCGCGCAAGGTCGCCATCGCGCTCGACGCTCGCTACCTCGACACCGGTGCCATGTACCGGGTGGCAACGGTGTGGGTGTTGCGGGCGGGAATCGATCCGACGGACTCCGAGAAGGTCGCCGACATCGTCGCGACCCTCCCGCTCGACATCGGTACCGATCCAGCTGCCGAAGCCGTCACGATGGGCGGTGAGGACGTGTCCGCAGAGATTCGGGGAGGCGCCGTCACCAAGGCCGTCTCCGCTGTGTCGGCAGTCCCGCGGGTGCGAGAGCTGCTGGTGCAGATGCAGCGCGATCTGGTCGCAGCATCGCCGCGAATCGTGGTGGAAGGCAGAGACATCGGCACTGTCGTGTTGCCCGAGGCCGACGTCAAGGTCTTCCTGACGGCATCTCCCGAGGCACGAGCAGGCCGCCGGAACAAGCAGAACATCGACGAAGGACGCGGCGACGATTACGACGCCGTTCTCGCCGACGTCCAACGCCGCGATCACGCGGACTCCACTCGCGCCGTGTCTCCGCTGCGGCCTGCCGAGGACTCCGTGATCGTGGACACCAGCGATCTGGGCATGGACGGCGTCATCGCCGCGTTGCTCCAGGTTGTGCACGACAGAACTGGAGTGAAGCAGTGACCGAAGAATTCTACGCAGGCGAGGTCGCAGGCGACGGAACGTGGAGCGAAGAGGGGGAGTGGGACCTTCTCGACTACGTCGACGGTGACGATGCCGAAGCCGCCGTTGCAGTTCCGACTCTCGCAGTCGTCGGACGGCCCAACGTGGGCAAGTCGACTCTCGTCAACCGCATCATCGGCCGTCGTGAAGCGGTGGTCGAGGATGTACCCGGTGTGACGCGTGACCGTGTCTCGTACGAGGCCAATTGGTCAGGGCGCCGATTCCTGGTGCAGGACACCGGTGGTTGGGAACCCGACGCCAAGGGACTGCAGCAGTCCGTTGCGCGCCAGGCAGAGCTGGCCATGAAGACAGCGGATGCGATACTCCTCGTCGTCGATGCTCGCGTCGGATCCACGACCACCGATGAAGCAGTGGCACGGGTGCTTCGCCGTTCGAAGACACCGGTGTTGTTGATCGCCAACAAGGTCGACGACGGCCGCACCGAGTCGGAGGTCGCTGCACTGTGGTCCCTCGGTCTCGGCGAGCCGCTCGCGGTGTCCGCAACGCACGGCCGCGGAACCGGCGACATGCTCGACCGCGTCCTCGAAGCACTGCCGGAAACGCCTCGCGAGGGAATTCCCGGCGGCGGGCCGCGCCGAGTCGCGTTGGTGGGCAAGCCCAATGTCGGCAAGTCATCACTACTGAACAAGCTGTCCGGTGACGAGCGTTCGGTGGTGCACGACGTTGCAGGAACCACCGTCGACCCCGTCGACTCGCTCGTCGAGTTGGGCGGTAAGACATGGAGATTCGTCGACACCGCTGGTCTGCGCAAGCGGGTCAGCCATGCCAGTGGTGCCGAGTTCTACGCGTCACTGCGCACCAAGTCGGCCATCGAGGCCGCCGAGGTCGCCATTCTGCTGCTCGACTCGTCCGAGGTGATCTCGGAGCAGGACCTGCGGGTGCTGTCCATGGTCGCCGACGCAGGCCGCGCACTAGTGCTCGCGTTCAACAAGTGGGACCTCGTCGACGAGGACCGCAGGCTGCAGTTGGAGAAGGAGATCGACCGCGATCTTGCTCGGGTTCCGTGGGCGCAGCGCGTCAACATCTCCGCACAGACCGGCAGGGCCGTTCAGAAGCTCGTTCCGGCCCTCGAGACGGCTCTGGAGTCATGGGACAAGCGCGTCCCGACAGGCAGGCTCAACACCTGGCTGAAGGAAGTTGTGGCTGCCACTCCGCCGCCGATGCGCGGTGGCCGTCTGCCGAGGATCATGTTCGCGACGCAGGCCTCGACCCGTCCGCCGACGTTCGTCCTCTTCACCACGGGCTTCCTCGAGGCCGGCTACCGCCGGTTCATCGAGCGTCGTCTGCGTGAGGAGTTCAACTTCGACGGCAGCCCGATCCGCGTGTCGGTCCGCATCCGCGAAAAGCGCGAACGGCCGGGCAAGGGAAAAAACCGCTAATTGTTCCGCGTCCTACCTCTGAGCAGGCGATTTCCTCTCAGGGGTAGGACTGGGGTAATCTCATCGAGCGCCTTAACCGGCGCGGCGGGCTGTGGCGCAGCTTGGTAGCGCACTTGACTGGGGGTCAAGTGGTCGCAGGTTCAAATCCTGTCAGCCCGACACTCATTTACGCAGTTCAGAGGCGGTCTCGGAGAGTTCCGAGGCCGCTTTTTTCGTTTGCGTACCGTGAGCGTGTCACTACTCGTTTCTTACATTCCAGAAAGCGGACATCACTGGGCATGACGGCGCTCATCGAAAATGCTCAACTTCGCTCAGCGAAAGTGCTCACCCGGTAGCGGTGATCACTGTAGCGGTTGACGGGTCCCGGTGACGGCTTTGCGGAGTTTCTCCGAGCGTGCGTTGTGGTCGCGGAGGCGGTAGGAATCATCGGACATATCGAGCACCACCGATCGATGCAAGAGCCTGTCGAGCATCGCTGCTGCGACGGTATCGTCGCCGAGAACCGTTCCCCACGAACCAACACCACACCACGATTGCTGGCAATCACGATCGATGTCTTCATATACCGCCCGAGAGACAACCTGAAACAACGCTGACGCCGCTTCACCCGGCAACGGTAAATACCCGAGTTCGTCGATACCCCCCGTGTCGGGCCGGCATAGAACAGCGTCGTCTCCCATGACCGTCAATCTTTGTCAAACCCTTGGTGCCGTTGGCTTGCTCGGTGGACTGTTTTCCCGGCAGGTCGACGAGCTGCGCGGCGTCGCCGCTTAATTTCATTCCAACGATACTCGTACTCGGCATGCCGGATCGAACCATCGAGCAGCCAGCACTCGTCACACGTAATGCTCTCGATGGACGGTGCCGTACTAGACGCCACCAATATTGCAGAGATACGGTCCGCGGTCTGCGCGTCCACCACAGCCATGTGAACTAGGTGCAGAAGTGTAGCGTTGACAACTGTCGGTGCCGATTCTTTGTGCCGAATCACGATATCGTAGGGAGACAGTGCGGCAAGCGGGTCTTCGCGTATACGCACGACCAGATCCGCGATCCCGTCTGCGACGACTCTGTGGGCCTTTCTTTGGTCTGCGGCTTCGTTGCCTGCGTGCCAGTACGCTCCGTCGTACTCCAATCCGATCGTGTCACCGCCCGCCGTGCGGAAACGCATATCCAAGTGCATTCTCCCGTCGCTCGGCAGCTTCAAATCTTGCTCGCCGCCTCCGAGAACAAAATTCAGCAAGTCGAAAATCTGCGTTTCCAGACGTGAGGACCGCGGCTGGTCGCCCACGCATGCAGGACAACTATCACCTCTGAAGTATCGCCCGCGTGCAGATCCTGACCAATGTCGTCGCATACGGCGAAAATACTTGGTGGTACCGACACACTTCGCGATCAGCCAGCAAGTTGGCCAGATTGAATCCGAGCAACAACTGAATCGCGGCACGGTTGAGACAATCGATGTCAAGGCATCCAACGTTACCGTCAAGGCTCCACGGCCGCCGCGCCATACAATTCTCATGTGTTGACAGTGTTCGCCGGCAAATTCAACTGGCAGGTCCCCGATAGTCGGACCACCGCGTTTTAGAACCGCTTCGGTTTGATCTTCAGTCGATCTAGCCCTCGACCGGCTGGTGGTTGTGGGTGCACTGGGCAGCGTACTCGGCCGGCGTGAGGTAGCCGAGCGAAGAGTGGCGATGCCGGTTGTTGTGGTCGTCCTTGAAGTCCTCGATCACAACCCGAGCTTCGAGCAAGCTCGTCCAATAGTTGCGGTTCAGGCACTTCTTCCGAAGACGGTTGTTGATCCCCCAGAGGGAGGTGCCCCCAGACTCGATGTGCCCGTTGTTCCACGGCGTCCCCGGCGGGATGTACGAAATACCAACTCGGTCACGGCAAAACTGTTGCAGCACATGCGAAATGAACTCCGGACCGTTGTCCATCCGCAACACCAACGGCGGTCCACCCCACAACGCGAACACCTTATCCAGCTCGTCGGTCAACCGTTGCGCAGTGATCGACCTCTCGACGATGTTCAGCAGCGACTCACGAGTGTGCTCGTCGATCACCGACGCGATCTTGATCGCATTCCCGTCGATCGTGGAGTCGAACTGAAAATCCATAGCCCACACCACCTTCGGAGCATCAGCTTCGACCTGCGGGCAGGAACTGATTCCCGCGCGTTTGCGTGGGTGGTAGATCCGCACCTGTAGGCCTTCCTCTTTCCAGAGGCGGTGGATTTTCTTCTTGTTCACCTGCATGCCTTTGTCATGCCTCATGTGCGCCCAGGCCCGCCGGAAGCCGTGCAGCGGGTTCATACGTGCGTACTCACGCAGAAGCGTTCTCAGGGCCGCGTCCGGGTCGGCAGGGGTCTGCGCGATAGGGATGCGGGAGTAGGTTGAGCGGGCAAGCCCAACTGCTTTGCACGCGAGCCGTTTCGACATGTTCATCGTCGTGACGAGCATGTCCACAGCAGCGCGTTTGGCGGCTGGGCCTAAAATTTTCCCTTCGCCACCTCCCGCAACGCATCCTTCTCCAGCTCGGCTTCGGCGAGCAACCGCTTGAGTTTGCTGTTCTGCTCGCGCAGTTCCTTGAGCTCTTTCGCCGCGTCCGTGTCCATCCCGCTGTATTGGCGGCGCCCGTTGTACAGCGTCGCCGACGACACCTCGAGCTCAGCGGCGACCTCGTCCTGAGTCTTGCCCATCGCAGTGAGCTCGTCTGCACGCCGCAGCTTGCGGACGATGTCCTCCGCGGAATTCCGCTTCCGTCCAGCCATATTCTCCATCGTCCTGTCTGCCCAGTTCACGGGCAACAAGACTCTAAAACAAGATGGCCTCGTTCACCGGGAACACGCCAGTCGCTATCTCGGTGTTCACCTAGGTGTCTAGATTCTGTAGTGACGAGCGCTCTTGATAGAGGCTGCCTACCTCACGAGGATTCCGGGGTTCCACGATGGTCGTTGGAATTGCTGTGAGGCTGCACTATGCCTGGCCAAGGTAACTAGCGACGTTCGTGTTGTGACTTGGGTCGTGGTGACGATCTGGACAGCTGACCTCCATGTTGCAACGACCTGCGCATTTCAAACGGTCGTTTGGAATTAGTGCCGACGTGTAGTGCAATAGGGTCGAATCGAACCGACGGGCAGATCCCATGGATGACGAGATGGGGAGGAGTACGAGAAGGTTGACGAAAACCAACGACGGCAAGCGTGGGAGGGGGCGACCGCCGGCGAGTGACAAGACCAAGAAAAAGGACCTCGACGGAGCACGGTCGCGAGACAAGGAAGTGGTCGCTGCAGCAGTTCGCCTTTTCTACAGCAAGGGCTACGCCTCGACGTCGATGCAGGACATCGCGGACGAGTTGGGATTGCTGAAGGGCAGCCTTTACTACTACATCGACACGAAGGAGACCCTGCTCCGTAGGATCTTCGAGAGTTCGCATGACCAAGTCCAGGTGATCGCCGAGAAATACAAGCAGTCCGATGCGCCCGCGATGGACCGCTTCAGTGGGTTCTTGAACGAATACACGCTCTGGTATCTCGACAACATTCCCCGTGCGAGCCTCTTCGCGCGTGAATGGAGGCACGCCGGAGACGACTTGCGCGCTGTGATGGTCGAGCAGCGTCGCTACTACGATCACACGCTGCGCGTGCTGATAGTCGAATTGGCGGAGGACTATGACCTTGGTTCCTCTGTCGACGCTCCGATGATGAGCAACTTCATCATGTCAGCAGTGTCGTCGGTGCCGGACTGGTTTCACTCGACGGGTTCACTCACGGCCGCCCAGGTTGCAACACGCTATGTGGATTACGCGACACGTGTGGTGCTGAACGGTGCGCCAGCGCTGTAGCGGAGGGATCTTGCTTGTTGTCCGGAGCCCACGCCTGTTCCACGGCGTGGGCTTTTCTCGTGGATCTCGGCTTGGATCGTGTGTGACGTCATCGCCCCTGGAATAGCCCACTAGACGCGGATCACATTCTCCGATATTCTACCAATCGGTTGATGGAAAATCGGAAGGCGTCACAATGGCAGTGAACAAGGTCGTCGGGTCTCTCGACGATGCGGTCGCCGGCATCTCGGATGGGGCAACGTTGATGGTCAGCGGTTTCGGGCCACCGGGTCAGCCGTCAGCGCTCATCGATGCCGTACTCGACAGCGGTGCAAGCAATCTCACGATAATCAACAACAATGCAGGGGCCGGAGGGCGTGCGATCTCGGAGCTCTTCGCAGCCAAGCGGGTGCGCAAGGTCGTGTGTTCGTTCCCGAAAGCCATCGGATCGACCGTGTTCGACGACCTCTATCGCGCGGGTGAGATCGAACTCGAGCTGGTGCCGCAGGGAACCCTGGCCGAGCGAATCCGCGCAGGCGGGGCCGGAATCATGGGCTTCTACACGCCGACCGCGCACGGAACGGAATTGGCTGCAGGCAAGGAGACTCGTGTGTTCGGCGGTGTCGATTGTGTCCTCGAACTGCCCCTTCGCGCCGATTTCGCACTGGTGCGGGCCGAGGTCGGAGATCGGTACGGCAACCTCACCTATCGCAAGACGGGCCGAAACTTCGGTCCGCTCATGGCGGCCGCGGCAGATGTGACAGTCGCCGAAGTGTCTCGTCTGGTCCGTCCCGAAGTGATGGAT
Organism: Rhodococcus yunnanensis NBRC 103083; assembly: GCF_001895005.1. GTDB lineage: Bacteria > Actinomycetota > Actinomycetes > Mycobacteriales > Mycobacteriaceae > Rhodococcoides > Rhodococcoides yunnanense. The sequence continues at coordinate 22,254 of NZ_BCXH01000001.1, forward strand.
CCGGAGACGACTGTTACGCCTGGAATCTACGTAGACCGACTGTTCGTGCTCGACGAGCGTTCGAGCACGTCTACCGAGGAGGAGTCTCGATGAGTCGGTGGACCCGCGACGAGTTGGCCGCCCGTGTTGCCGCCGACATCCCGGACGGTTCCTACGTCAACTTGGGAATCGGCATGCCGACGATGGTGGCAGACCATGTACCAGCCGGTCGCGAACTCGTGTTCCACACCGAGAACGGGATGCTGGGAATGGGTCCTGCGGCTGTCGGCGACCAGATCGACGAGGATTTGATCAACGCCGGAAAGCTCTACGTAACAGAGACATCGGGCTCGTCCTACTTTCATCACGCAGACTCTTTCGCGATGATCAGAGGTGGCCACATCGAATACTGCGTTATCGGCGCCTATCAGGTCGCTGTCGACGGCGACCTCGCGAACTGGCGAACGAATTCCCCTGAGGTGATTCCGGGTGTCGGCGGCGCCATGGATCTCGCGGCGGGTGCCCAGAACGTCTTCGTGTGTATGGACCTGTTCACCAAGAGCGGTGAGTCGAAACTCGTCACGGATTGCGCGTACCCGCTCACCGGGCGTGGATGCGTGAACCGTGTCTACACTGACTACGGCATCTTCGAGCCGAAGGATGGCGGGTTCGCAGTAGTCGAACTCAGCGGTGCGGCGACCCTCGAGGAACTGCGAGAGCGCTGCTCTGTTCGTCTCGACGCCCCCAGCGGTGTCCACGCATAGACGACATTCACTGTGCTGCAGACCTTTCGGATAGGTCGCGTGGCACGCAGGATTCGTCGTTCGCAATCGATACACATTCCGCCGCCCAGCCGCGGCCGCCCAGCCGCGGCCGCACGGCGCAGTGAGCATGCGCCGCATTTCTGAGGAGAATTCATGAGTTTGGTGACGGTCGAGACGGTCGGCGACGTCGCGGTGTTGTCCATCGACAACCCTCCGGTCAATGCCGGTAACTCGGCGCAGCGGAGCGCGTTGTTCGATGCCATTGCCGTTCTCGGCGCCCGAACCGACGTGTCCGCGATCGTGATCACCACGGCAGGTAGACACTTCTACGCCGGTTCCGATCTGCGTGAATTCGATCTTCCGCTGTCCGAACCTCAACTTCCGGCAGTGATCTCGGCGCTCGATGGCTTGACGATTCCCGTCGTCGCGGCTGTTCGAGGGCTCGTTCTCGGCGGGGGGCTCGAACTCGCGCTGGGTTGCGACGCGCGAATCTCGACCCCGACAACCGAACTCGGATTTCCCGAGGTCGGATTCGGAATCGTTCCCGGCGCCGGCGGCACCGTTCGGTCGGCACGGCTGATCGGTGTCGAGTCGGCGGCGGATCTCGTCACGACAGGCCGCCGAATCGGCGCAGCTGAAGCGGAGAAGATCGGTCTCGTCGATGCCGTTGTGCCCGATTCGGAGCTACTCGAACGAGCAGTCGCGTGGGCCGCGGGCCTGCGTAGTCGGCGACGACTCGTCGATGTTCCATCGTCGGCACCGTTCGCCGACCGTGCCGGGGTGACAGCAGGTCTGCCGCGCCGCCACCGACCGAACGTGCGTATCGCCGCTGAATTGGTCGTCGACGGCATCGAGCTGTCGGCAACCGACGCGCTCGCAGTCGAGCGAAAGACTTTCGACGACCTGCGGATCACCGACGAATCGAACAGCCTTCGTTACTTGTTCTTCGCTCGCCAGGCTGCGGCGAAGGATCTGAGGGGCTCGTCCGGTCCCTCCCGCCTCGAACGAGTCGGAGTCATCGGCGCAGGCACGATGGGTGCAGGCCTGGCCGCGTTGTTCGCCGAGCACGGATATCGTGTCGTCGTCGTCGACGGCAACACCGATGCTCTGGCACGAATCACCGAAGATTCGATTACGACATCCACCTTGCTCGACGCCTGTGCCGAGTGCGACCTGGTGATCGAGGCGGTGTTCGAGGACATGGCCGTCAAGCAGGATCTGTTGCAGAACTTGGAGAAGACCGTCCGCGACGACGCTGTTCTCGCGTCGAACACCTCGTATCTCGACCTCGACGAGATGGCCGAGAGAATGCTGCATCCGAACCGGTTCGCGGGATTGCACTTCTTCAATCCTGCACGCCGAAATCCGCTGGTCGAAGTGATTCCTGCAGCGAAGACCGACGAACGGACTCGGTCCGCTCTCGGTTCACTAGCATCGGCAATGGGCAAGGTAGCGATCGTCAGCGGCGTCGGCGATGGATTCGTCGGCAATCGCGTCTATGCCGACTATCGGGCGCAGGCCGAAATTCTGGTCGAGGACGGAGCGACTCCGGCCCAGGTCGATCAGGCCATGGGAGAATTCGGAATGGCCGTCGGACCGTTCGCCGTCGCAGATATGTCGGGCCTCGACATCGCGTGGTCGCGGCGCAAGCGACTTGCCCCTGATCGAGATCCCGATTGTCGTTATGTGCATATCGCGGACAGGCTGTGCGAAGCAGGTCGTTTGGGCAAGAAGGTGGGCGCCGGCTGGTATGCGTACCCGGACGGCGCAGGTCGGGGCATCGATGATCCCGCAGTGAACGCGATCATCGATGAATGTCGTGCCGCAGCAGGATCGACGCCCCGCGCGATCGACGCAGACGAAATACGGATGCGCATCCTGGGCGCGATGGTGGCAGGCGCGGCCGCGGTGCTCGCCAGCGGTGTGGCTCGTAGGGCCTCCGATGTCGACGTTGCACTCACCGAAGGTTTCGCATTCCCGAGGCACCGCGGCGGTCCCGTCAAGGCGTTCTCCCGACTGAACGAGTCCGAGCAGGTCCGAGCGCTGGCGGCAGTGCATTCCTCGGACCCACACGGCTACCCGATCTTGGCGGAGTCCGGTGACGGTGTTGTGCCGTCGGCCGTCCGCCGACTTCTGGACGAGGCCACACGATGACAACCACCGAGGAAGGGCTCAGCGGCGTGAATGCTGGAAAGAATTGGGGCGGCGGTACCTGGGAGGGCGACTTCACCTGGCCGACTATGTCGAATCGCGTGTACGACTTGGCAGTTCGCCTCGAGCACGGGATGACACACCACGTCGCGCACCCTCCGTACTCCTACACATTGGTGAAGAAGCACGGAAGCCACAACTATCCGGGTGGGATCTCGTCGGCCATGGAACTGGTGACGATTCCGGGTCACGGAGGCACACACGTGGATGCTCCCGCGCACATCTCCAAGGATGGCTTGGTGTTCGGGGGAGTCGGCGTCGACGACCACCAGACCTGGACCGACGGAGTCGATGTCGGTTCGGTCGAAGAATTGCCACCCCTCGTCGGTCCCGGACATCTCGTCGACGGCGAAGTTCTCTTCGGTCGTGAAATGACGCACCGCGACGGATTCGGAGCGGATGAACTCGATCGATGGTTCGCCGACAGGCCTGCACCGGAACGCGGTTCCGTGGTGCTCTTCCGGACCGGGTTGATGAAGCACTGGGACGACTCGGAGCGCTACCTCGGCACGGGAGTCGGGGTTCCAGGAGTCAGCCTGTCCGGTGCGAAGTGGTTGACCGATCGAGGCGTTCTCGCCGTCGGTGCGGATACCGCTAGCTTCGAACACAAACCGGAGTGGACAGTTCCGGCTCTCGACGTACATGTTCATCTGCTGGTCGAGCACGGCACGCCGATCATGGAGTCCGTGCAATTGGAGCTGTTGGCACAAGACCGGATATACGACGGGTTCCATTTCGTCGCTGCCGCCCTGCGAATCAAGGGTGGTACCGGTTCACCGCTGCGTCCGCTGGCTTTCGTCAGCTGAGTTGCCGGTTGCGTGTGACCCCGGACATACATACGATTATTTCAACCAAACGAACGTTTGAAGGAGCGGTAAATGAGCGTTTTACCCAACGACATCAAGCTGATTCTCGATACCCTGCAGGATTCGGAATTCGACCAGGCCGAGGTCGTGATCGGCGACGTGCGCATCTCGGTCGCACGCAACGGACTGCAGCTGGCCGGTGCCGCGGCACCGGTGGCAGCGGTGGCGGAACCCGTTCGCGCCGTGGTCGCCGAGCAGCATGAACAGCCTGCAGCGGTTGTCGCCGCTGCGCCTGCACAGCCCGCTTCGCTTGCGACAGCGTCACCGGCGACCGGTGTTGCGGCCGCCGAGAACGCGCACGTCGTCGAGTCACCCAGCGTCGGAGTCTTCTGGCGCGCCTCAGCGCCCGGCGCCGCGTCGTTCGTCGAGATCGGGCAGACGGTGGCGGCGGACGACACCGTGGGCATCGTCGAGGTCATGAAGTTGATGACGAACATCGCAGCCGGAGTCGACGGTGTCGTCACGGCGATTCATACCGAGAACGCTGTCGCCGTCGAGTTCGGAACCCCGCTGGTCACCATCGAGCCGAAGGCATAGCCGTGGACGGCCGAACAATAGACCGAGTCCTCGTCGCCAACCGGGGTGAGATCGCGGTTCGCATCATCCGTGCGTGCTTCGACGAGGGCATCGAAAGCGTGCTCGCCTGCTCGGCGGCGGATACCGAAACACTTGCCGCCCGGTTGGCGGACAAGGTGGTCGTCATCGGACCCGCCGCAGCGGCAGAGAGCTACCTCGACATTCCGCGTGTCGTACAAGCCGCGATCGCGACCGGGTGCGACGCCCTGCACCCCGGTTACGGATTCCTGTCCGAGCGACCCGAACTCGTCGACGCCTGCCAGGAGAACGGCATCGTCTACATCGGACCGCCTGCCGACATCATGCGGCGGTCGGGTTCCAAGCTGGGCGCGCGTGCTGTTGCCGACGAGGTCGGTATTCCCACCGGTGCAGGCTCCGGCGGACTCGCGAGCGTGGAAGACGCCGTCGAGGCGGCTCGACGCCTGGGATTTCCGCTGTTGCTCAAGGCATCTGCGGGCGGAGGCGGCCGGGGTATGACGATTCTGCGGACCGAGGACGAGGTGAAGGACGGCTACGTCCGTTCGAGCCTGGAAGCAGAGAGGGCATTCGGCGACGGGACGGTGTACGTCGAACCCTACGTCGAGCGCGCCAGGCACGTCGAGGTGCAGATTCTCGCCGACACGTACGGAAACGTGTGCCACCTGGGTGAGCGTGATTGCTCGACTCAACGCCGCTACCAGAAGGTCATCGAGGAAGCCCCGGCCGTCGGTTTGCCGGACAGCCTCATCGGCGACATTCGTGCTGCGGCAGTGAAATTGTGCGCGGCGCTCGACTACGTGGGAGCAGGCACGGTCGAGTTTCTCGTGGACGCGGACCGGAACCGATTCGTGTTCCTCGAGGTCAACGCTCGCGTGCAGGTCGAGCATCCGATCTCCGAGGCGATCACCGGGATCGACATCGTTCGTGAGCAGCTGCGTATCGCCAGCGGACGCCCTTTGTCGTTCCAGCAGAGCGACGTCCACACCACGGGACACGCGATCGAGTGCCGCCTCAATGCCGAGGACAGCACACGAAATTTCGCGCCCACGCCCGGAACGATCACCGAGTGGACGGTCCCCGGCGGCGAGGGGATCCGCGTGGACACCTTCGTGCACGCCGGAGCCGTCATCTCGCCGTGGTACGACTCGCTGATCGCGAAGATCATCGTGCACGCGGCCACTCGTGATCAAGCGATCGAACGTATGCGAGCTGTGCTCGCCAGGACTCGCGTGGGCGGCGTAGCGACGACTGCACCGATCCACGATGCCATCCTCGCCCACCCGGACTTCGCGAAAGGTCCGGTGACGACCAAGTGGCTGGAGGACGTCTTCCTTCCCGAATGGGACGCCGACACAGCCACGCTGCCCGCTTCCGGGCGCACAGCGTCCTAGATCATCGAAGGAAAATCATGCACATCGATTTCGTCGAACAGAGTCTTCGCGACGGTCAGCAGAGCCTGTGGGGCATGCGTTTGCGCGCCTACGAGGCGGCAGGCGCGCTGCCGTACCTGAAGGACGCCGGCTACCGCACGATCGACCTCACCGGCGCGGGCATGTTCACGGTGTTGCTCCGTGAGTACGCCGACGACCCATGGGCAACACTGGATTTCCTCGTTGCAGGTTTGAAGGGCAACGAGTTGCGATCGGGTCTGCGGACGCTCAGCTGTGTCGGCTTCGCCCCGACGCCGCAGGTGATCATGGACCTGTGGATCCAGACGCTCATCAAGCATGGCGTCACGAGCTTCTGGCTGTACGACTGCCTGTACGACATGCCGTTGATGAAGCACATGGTCGACGTCGTCACGCAGGCGGGTGGCCAGGCCGTTCCAGCAATCATGTACGGCCTCACCGACGTTCACGACGACGTCTACTTCGCCGATCGCGCCCGGGAGATGGCGTCGTGGACCGGAGTCGAATCGATCTACTTCGAAGATGCTGCTGGAGTGCTGAAGCCGGAGCGCGCGCGGACGTTGCTCCCAGCCATCCGTGAGGCGACCGGAACCATCCCCCTCGAACTCCATTGCCACAACACGACGAATCTTGCGCAGCACAACTACATCGTCGGAGTGGAGAGTGGCTTCACCCGGTTGCACACTGCCTCGAGGCCCATGGCCAACGGACCATCGTTGCCTTCGACCGAGGCGATGGTTACGGCGATCGAACATATGGGTTTCACACACTCGATCGACACGTCGACCTTCGAACCCGTCGCCGCGCACTTCGAGCAGGTTGCACGCGACGCCGGCCGCTCGACGGGCGTTCCAGCCGAGTACGACCCTCGGATGTACGACCACCAGTTGCCCGGTGGAATGACGGGAACGCTGATCAATCAGCTCGAGCGCCATGGATTGGGGCATCGGTTCCCCGCGGTGCTCGAGGCGATCCCGAAGGTTCGAGTCGAACTCGGGTCGCCGATCATGGCGACGCCGTTCTCGCAGTTCGTCGGTGTTCAGGCAGTGCTGAACATCATCACCGGTGATCCCTATTCGATGGTGTCCGACGAAGTGGTGCACTACGTTCTCGGCCACTACGGACCGGTCCCCGCGCCCGTCGCACCCGATGTGCTCGACAAGATCCTGTCGAGTCCTCGGGCCAAACAACTGCAGGATTGGACCAGGCCGGAACCGACGCTCGACGAGATCCGAGCGCAGTTCTCGCCGGGAATCTCCGACGAGGAACTGCTCATCCGCTTCATGATGTCGGACGAGGAGGTAGACGCCATGCTGGCAAAAGGCCCACTGCGGACGGATCGACGCCGCAGCACGAACAAAGTCGTCGAGTCGGTCGTCGAGCTGCTCGGCGATTCCCGGGGCAGCAAGTCGTTCTCGGTGTCGACTCCCGAGTTCAGCATCGCCACATCGAGAGGTGCATGATGTCCGAGCTCGGCAACGCCGTCGAGGTCGAGGTGGATGGTCCGGTGACCTGGTTGACGCTGAACAGGCCCGAACGTTTGAACGCACTCGACGACAGGCTTCTGAACGAACTGGGTGACAGGCTGGACGACAGCGCGAAGACGGACGCGCGAGTGGTCGTCATTCGGGGCGCTGGTCGTGCCTTCTGTGCGGGATACGACATCGCACCGGATTCGTCCGAGGTCGGCTATGCGGCAGAGCGCTCACCGGTCGAGGACAGGGACAGGTTGCTCGGCAACATCGAACTGTTCACGCGAATATGGCGACACCCGCAACCGGTCATCGCATCGGTGCACGGGCACTGCGTCGCCGGTGGCGCGCAGCTGGCCTCGCTGTGCGACATCACGATCGTGGCCGAGGATGCGAACATCATGACTTCGCCCGCTCTCGCACTCGGCGGAGGATACCTCTCGCCGCTCTGGGTGCACAGGGTCGGCGGTCAGCGCGCCAAACTCATGTCGATGGATGCCGGACGACGCATCACCGGTTCGACGGCGGCCGAGTGGGGGTGGGCCGCCGATGCGGTCCCAGCGGCAGAGCTGCACGACTACGTCCGTCGTACGGCGCACTCGATCGCGCGAACGGCAGGCTCGCTCCTGAGACTCAAGAAGGAGGCGGTCAATCGCGCGGTGGAGCTGGACGGGCTGCTCACCTACGCGAGGATAGGCGCGGAAACCGATGCGTTGCTGCATATGACCCCCGAGGTCAAGCACACGCAATCGCGCATCAAGGACATCGGGCTCAAGGCCGCTATCGCCGAGTTCAACGCCGATTTCGAGGCGCAGTTCGGCAGTGTTCGGGGTGCCAGGTGACCGTCGACCTGCCCACGTACGACGAGCTTCCCGAACTCGGTGATCTGGGGGTTCGGCACTCGTGGGGGTTGCTACCTCACCACACCGGCACGCTGGAGCGGATCGGCCCGAAACAGGTGCGGCTCGCCTCTGAATCGGTGACACTTGGAACGGCGTTCTCGCTCAGCGAGCCGATGACCACGTTCGGCAATCCTCTGTTCGGTCGAGATGCTCTGTCGCACAGAGTGATCGAGGCTGGTCGAAATGAACTCGAGGATGTTCTCGACAGTTTCAATCCGCAGGCCTACTCACAGATCGATGGCCTTGCACATGTGCGTGCCCGCGAATTCGGTTTCTACGGAGGGCATGTCGACGCTGCAGAAGCGAGGGAAGAACTCGGTATGCATCACTGGGCCACGCGTGCCATCGTCGGACGAGGCGTGTTGCTCGACGTTCACCGGTCCAGGCTCGCACGGGGTGTCGACGACGATCCGACGGCAGGCACGCCCATCACCCCGACGGAACTCGATACGGTGGCCAACGAACAGGGTGTGGTCGTCGAGCGCGGCGACATTCTCCTCGTTCGGACCGGCTGGCTGAGTGCGTTTCGCCAGCGACCGGCTGAGCCGGTGCGCACCTGGAACGGTCTTCACGCGGGAGAAGATACAGCGAGGTATCTGTGGAATCGCGGGGTTTCGCTACTCGGAGCGGACAACCCGGCGGTCGAGGATTCGCCCGGTTCTCGTGAGGCAGGATCACTGCATCGACGCTTGCTTCCTGCACTCGGTTTGTCGTTGATGGAGTTGTTGAATCTCGACGATCTAGCGAGTGCGTGTAGTGATCACGAACGCTGGAGCTTCCTGTTCACCGCGGCACCGCTGCCGCTTCACGGTGGCGTCAGTTCGCCGGCGAACGCTCTCGCAATCCTGTAGTTGCTCATAGGCGGGGTCGAGCCGTACCCACATTATTCAACCGGACGTTTGGTGAAATTAAAATGACTGCACAGATACTTCATACCGGGCGCGACATCGAGCAGTTCGCGGCCCAGGCCGAAAAGTGGCTCGCCGGTGCCGTTCCCGAGCGGTGGAAGAACAACCGGGGCTCGCTGAGCGGTCACGACATGGACGAACTACGTCGCGAATGGGATTTCATCCTGTGGGAAGGGGGCTACTCGGGATTGTCGATCGCCAAGGAGTACGGCGGTCAGGGACTCGGTCTGGCCGAAGAGATCATCTTCCACGTGCTCGCCGGTGGCGCGCAGGCTCCCGATGGTCTGGCGCGCGTCGGAAAGTCCCTTGTCACCCCCATGCTGATCAAGAGCGGGAGCGAGCAGCAGAGGGCGGCGTACATCCCGTCGATCATGAACGGCACGGACGTCTGGTGCCAGGGATTCTCGGAGCCGGAAGCAGGTTCGGACATGGCCAACATTCAGATGCGTGCACGTCGCGTGGACGGTGGGTACCTGCTCAACGGCACGAAGACATGGACGTCGTTCGCGCAGCATGCGCGTCGTTGTTTCGTGCTCGCGCAGACGCAGCCCGACGCCGGTAGATACCGAAATCTGTCGATGCTGTTGGTGGACATGAAATCTCCCGGAGTGTCGATCAGTGATATCAGGCAGATATCGGGTGCGGTCCACTTCGCCGAAACGCGGTTCGAGAACGTGTTCGTCTCCGACGACGATCGGGTCGGCGACGACGGGGACGGATGGGGCGTTGCGATGCGCGTACTCGGCGACGAGCGCGGGGGAATCGAGACAGCAGCACGCTACGTCGAGATCCGATCCGATGTCGATGCGCTCGTAGCAGCCCTCGGCGACAACCCCCGGTACGCCGACCGAATTCGTGATCTCGACATTCGAACCGAAGTGGTGCGATGGCAGTTGGCGAAGATCGCAGATCTGGAGGCCGCAGGCGACGAGAAGAGGTTCGCGCGTGCGGGTGGCGTCATGAAGCTCATGTGGAGTGAGCTGTGGCAGGACATCGCCCGCCTCGGCGTTCTCGAAGTGCCGCCCGGCCGACAAGAGCAACATTGGGCGTATCAGTACCTGGAGTCCCGCGCGGTCACGATCTACGGCGGTTCCAGCGAAATTCAGCGAAACATCCTGTCCGAACGAGTGTTGGGCCTACCTCGATGAGCACTGCAAGCACACAGTACGCAATGTCCACCCTGCCGACCGAGTTCGGTTCGACCGGCGCCGACGGAATCCGGGATCTCGTGCAGCGAGCTACTTCTCGCGCACCAATCGCCGCATACGCCGAGGAGGGCATTCCGCCGGTGTCGTGGAGCGCTATCGCCGACGCCGGGTGGGACGAGGCAGGAATCGTCGAGGACGGCGACGGAGCAACCACGAGAGACCTCGTCGAGATCGCGCGTGAATGGGGATATGGTTGCATTCCTCAACCGCTGCTGCCGACGTTGCTCGCGAAGCGGTTGTCCCGCGTCGCACGATCGGCGGCCGGACCTGTGACGTTCGCTCTTTCGATGGGTGAGAAGTCGCTGGTGCCGTTCGGGCAGATCGAGGCGATCTCCGTCGTCACCGAGTTGGGAACCGACGGCGGTGAACTGCATCCGGTATCGGAGGGCGAGCCCGACGGTCTCGACTTGATCGCACGTGGGCTTCGTTCGACCGCGTCGCAGACCACCACGTTGACCACCCTCGCGGCACGAGAGGTCGCTCTGGTGTTCGCGGCCGAAGCGCTCGGTGGAGCGGAGCGGCTGCTCTCTGATTCGATCGAGTTCGCAAAGCAGCGAACGCAATTCGGACGTCCCGTGGGGTCGTTCCAGGCCGTCAAGCACAAGATCGCCGACGCGGCCATCGCCGTCGAGGCCGCCGAGACCGCCCTGATCTGGGGGTCTCAGCGGCAGGAGAACGCATTCCGAGCATCGGTGTTCGCGACCGACCGATGCGTGGATGCCGCAGAGATCGCCGTGCAGGTGCACGGTGGCCTCGGATTCACATGGGAAGCGGGTCTGCACTTCCCGTTTCGAAAGCTCCTCTCGGCGCACCGTGTCGCCGCGTCGTTGGAGCACGATCATGGCTGAGGCGATCATTCTCGGAAGCCGTCGTACCGCGATCGGCCGCGCGTACAAGGGTTCGCTCGTAGCGACGCGGCCCGACGACATGTTGGCCGACGTCACACGCGCACTCCTGGGCTCGATTCCCGATCTGGATCCGACTCGGATCGACGAGTTCCTGTTGGGGTGCAGCCTTGCATCCGGCGAGCAGGGCGGAAACCTGGGCAGGGTGGTTCCGGTGATGCTCGGGCTCGACGGTGTGCCCGGTTCGACGGTCAACCGGTATTGCGCCTCCAGCATGCAGACCACCCGCTCGGCGCACCACGCGATCAGGAACGGGGACGGAGCCGTCTATCTCTCGATGGGGCTCGAGGCCGTCAGTCGAATCGGTTCGCGTGGGCCGGATCCGGTGGAGGACGAGCGTCACCCGATGTTCCGTGGTCTGGTGCCCTCGTCGCCCTGGAGCGACCCGCGCACGCACGGTGCTGTTCCCGACGTCTTCGTAGGGATGGGGTTGACCGCGGAGAACGTTGCTGATCTCCACTCCGTAAGCCGTCTCGAAATGGACGAGTTCGCCGTCCGCAGCCACGAACTTGCGATAGCGGCCCGAGACTCGGGGTTCTGGGACGACGAGATCGTTCCCGTCGAGCGAGCCGATGGGTCGACGTTCGACAGGGATGAGGGCCCGAGAGCTGGATCGTCGATCGAAGCTCTGGCTGGTCTGAAGCCTGCTTTTCGGGAGAACGGCCGTGTGACTGCCGGAAACTCGTGCCCGCTCAACGACGGTGCCGCTGGCCTCGTGATCGTCGACGAGACGGTCGCGTCCGAGATCGACTCTCCGTTGAAGGCGCGGATCGTCAGTACTGCCGTTCATGCTCTCTCGCCCGAGATCATGGGTATCGCGACGGTCGGAGCCGCGCGGCGAGCGTTGCACCGCGCGCAGCTGTCGATCGACGACATCGGCGTCGTCGAGATCAATGAGGCGTTCGCTGCGATGGTGGTGCCTACCTACCGCGAACTGGGTGTCCCGCTGGAGAAGGTCAATCCCTTCGGCGGAGCTCTGGCTCTCGGACACTCGTTCGGGATGTCCGGTGCACGCATCACCGGAACGCTCCTGCGGGGAATGCGTTCCAGAGGAGCGCGTTACGGGTTGCAGACGATGTGTGTGGCCGGCGGTCAGGGAATGGCGATGGTCGTCGAGCTGCTCGAGTGACCTCTCAGCTGGCGGGTTGCATATGTGGTGCGCCTCACTTATTGTTATATCAAACGAACGTTTGACTGAAAAAGGACCGAGATGACCCGACCTACGGAAACACCCGAATACGACGTCGTTGTGATCGGCGCCGGTTTCTCCGGTTTGTATGCCACTTATCGACTCGCGCAGGCAGGTTACTCCGTGCATGCGTTCGAGGCAGCCGACGGCGTCGGCGGAGTGTGGACGTGGAACAACTACCCGGGTGCACGTACGGATTCGCTCCACGAGACGTACCAGTTCTCGTTCGACCGCGATTTCGCGAGCTCGTGGAGGTACTCCGACATCCACCCCACGCAACCCGAAGTACTCGACTACTTGAACACGTTCGCCGATCATTTCTCGCTTCGTGACCTGTACTCGTTCGATACGCGGGTCGAGCAGGCCGCCTTCGACGCAGACGCCGGCCGCTGGAATTTCACCACCGACACCGGTGAAACGGCGCGCGCCAAGTACTTCGTCACCGGTCTCGGGTTGGTATCGGCCCCGCTGTTTCTCAACACTCCGGGCTTCGAGAAGTTCACGGGCCGAGTCGTGCACACGTCACGGTGGCCGGCGGAGGGAATCGACTTCGTCGGTAAGAAGGTTGCGGTCATCGGAACCGGCTCGAGTGGTGTGCAGGTAGCGCCCGCGATCGTCGACGATGTCGCCGAGTTGACTGTGTTCCAGAGGACACCGAACTGGTGCCCCCCGACCGGTCATCGGCCGGTGTCGGACGACGAGCACGTGTCCATCGTCGAAGACTTCGACGGGCTGTGGTCACGCGTACGGCAACACCCAGCTGGGTGGCCGTGGAATCCGACGGGCCGAAACGTGCTCGACGCGGATCCTGACGAACGTGAACGAATCTTCGAGGAATGCTGGACCCGCGGCGGATTCTCGATGCTTTTCGAGACGTTCGACGACGTCAATGTCGTCAAGGAAGCCAATGATCTGCTGTGCGACTTCGCCGCTCGCAAGGTCCGGGCGATCGTCCAGGATCCGGCAGTGGCCGAGAGTCTCATCCCGGATCATCCCTACGGGGCCAAGCGCCCGCCCGCGTCCGACGGATACCTCGAGATGTTCAACCGCGAGAACGTTCGCCTGGTAGACGTGCGCCGTACGCCGATCGCTCGGTACTCGGAAAGCGGAATCGATACCACGGAAGAAAGCTTCGACTTCGACATCGTCGTACTGGCGACCGGATTCGACGCCGTTACCGGCGCGTTCACTCGCATGGACATCCGCGGACTCGGCGATGAAAGTCTGGCGGATCGGTGGAACGCCGAAGGCCCCAAGACCTTCCTCGGGCTTGGAGTACACGGGTTCCCCAACATGCTCATGGTTGCGGGTCCGCAGAGTCCGTTCTCCAACCTGCCTCCTGGCGCTCAGGCCGCAGGTGAATGGATCACGAACGCGCTGAAGCACTTCGAGAGTGAAGGAATCGAGGCGTTCCACCCGGCGCAGGAAGCGCAGGAGGCGTGGAACGACCACGTCCAGGAGATCGCTCTCGGCGGCCTGACGGCCTACGGCAAGGATGCCAACTCGTGGGCGGTCGGTGCCAACATCGAGGGCAAGCCTCGTGTCTACAACGTCTACTACGCCGGTTTCAAGGCGTACGCAGACCGCTGCGACGAGGAAGCCGCGGCGGGATACACGAACTTCGTGCGCGCCCGGACCGCCGAGCGAGTCGGCTGATGGGTCGTTTCGACGGCAAGGTCGCGTTGGTGACTGGCGCGGCGCGCGGCCAGGGCCGTAGCCATGCCGTGCGCTTGGCCGCGGAAGGCGCCGCCATCGTCGCGGTTGACCTGTGTCGCGATGTGTCGACAACCGACTACGCACTGGGAACCGAAGAGGATCTCGCCGAAACTGCGCGTGCGGTGGAAGCCGAAGGCGGACGAATCCTCACGAAGGTGGGGGACACCAGGGTGCAGACCGATCTCGATTCGGCAGTTGCGGCGGGGTTGTCGCGATTCGGCTCTGTCGATATCGCGGTGGCCAACGCCGGCATCGTGAGCTGGGCACCGGTCCACGAGATCTCGGATGCACAGTGGACCGAAATGATCGACATCAACCTCACCGGTACCTGGCGGACCATCAAAGCCGTCGTCCCTGCGATGCTCGAGCGCAAGAGTGGCAGCATCGTCATCGTCAACTCCGGTGCCGGACTCAGTGGGCCGAACAATCTGGCGCACTATGCTGCGGCGAAGCATGGGTTGGTTGGGCTCATGCGTTCGGCGTCGAACGAATTGAGTCCCGAGGGAATTCGTGTCAACAGTGTGCATCCGAGCCAGGTCGACACTCCGATGATCATGCACGACAGCCTTTTCGGTCTGTTCCGCCCCGACCTGGAGAAGCCGACCAAGGACGACATCGTCGGTGTCTCGCAACGGCTGCACACCATACCCGTGCCGTGGGTGGAACCGGTCGACGTCTCGCACGCAGTGTTGTTCCTGGCGTCCGACGACGCGCGATACATCACCGGGACAAGCCTTCCCGTGGATGCGGGCGGATCGATCAAGACGTCGTACTGACTCGATCAGTTCGAAAGGAAAGTAGGTAGATCGTAGTGACTGCTCTCGAAGGACAGGTCGCGATCGTCACGGGTGCGGCGAACGGGATGGGCGAACGCGTTGCCATCACTCTTGCGTCGCGAGGCGCGCATGTGATCGTCGCGGACAAAGATGGTGAACGAGGGCCTACAGTGGCCGGCGACATCGAGAAGAGCGGCGGCAGTGCTCGTTTCGCCCAAGTCGATGTCACCGACGAGCCTGCTGTTCGCGATCTGGTGGATCAGGTGATCGCCACCGAAGGCCGCATCGACTTTCTCGACAACAACGCCGCAGCTTTGGAACTCACCGCGAACGATCCGGACGTGATGGCCCTGGAGTCGAGCATTCTGCTCGAAACGTTGCGTGCAAATCTCGTCGGTCCGTTTCTGTGCTGCAAGTATGTGTTACCGCACATGGTGCACGCGGGGCGTGGTTCGATCGTGAACATGGCGTCGGTGTCGGGGATGCTCGGCGAGACCTCGCTCACCGCGTACGGGATTTCGAAAGCCGGTGTCATACAACTGACTCGGGACGTTGCCGTGCAGTACGGCAAGTCGGGTGTTCGGTGCAACGCGATTGCTCCCGCGCTCGTGATGACCCGGAATACCACCGAGTGGATGCCGCCGGAGTTCAAGGACATCTACCTCAGGAACAGTCTGACGCCCTACGTGGGCGATCCGCAGGACATCGCCGGTGTTGTTGCGTTTCTCGCGAGCGACGAATCGCGCTACATGACAGGACATGTGATCCCCGTGGACGGCGGAATCGCCTCCGCGTCACCCATCGTGGCCGACAGGCGTGCGTTGGGCTGACGACGAGGGACGGCGCCGTGCGTGAGGGCATCGCGCCGGACAATGTCAGTGTGCTCGGATAGCTCCATCACCAGTAGGGGATGGAGCTATCCGAGCTTTGTGCTGTCCGGACGAATGAAAGTCATTGCAGCGCAATTTCTTGCGTTGTCGGGGGGGAATTCAAATTGATGCCAATTCTCTCTTGCCAAACGGTTGTTTGAAAAATACAGTTCCTGAGTATGACGTCAGACACAGCGACGTCGGTTCGAGACGTCGCTAACTGATGTCCAATCCCTAGTGAGGTGCGTAGTGCGTGCGTGGCAAATGATCGCGGCCGGGGAGCCGTTGAAATTGGTGGAGCTCCCGGATCCCGAACCGGGGCCCGGGCAGGTGGTCATCGACGTCAAGGCAGCTGGGTTGTGCCACAGCGATGTCGGCTTCCTGGACGGATCCATGGCATGGATGCTGGAGCAGATGCCGATCGTCCTCGGACACGAGGTGGCGGGCGTCGTATCGGCGATCGGTCCCGATGTCGAAGGATTTGCAGTCGGCGACCGGGTGGGTGTGGCCGGCGACGGCCTGGATGCCCCGGGAATCGTCCTCGACGGCGGATTCGGTGAGCGGTGCATCGGCAAGGTGGTTCAACTGGTGCCCATCCCCGACAGCGTGTCGTTCGGCCAGGCGGCAGCCGGTACGGACGCCGGAATGACCTCGTATCACGCAGTCAAGGTGGCGGGTGGCGTCGGACCGGGAAGCCGGTTGGGAATCATTGGACTCGGCGGGCTCGGATTGACGGGCGCCAAGATCGCCGTCGGACTGGGCGCGGATGTCTACGCTGCCGAGATCGACGAAGGCGTTCACGACCTCGCCCGAGCCGCCGGAGTGCTCGAGGTAGTCGAGGACACCCGTGACCTCGCTCAGTACGAGCTGGACACCATCGTGGACTTCGCAGGTGTAGGAGTCACCACGGCGGCCGCCATCGAGGCCATCGCGCCACACGGACGCATCGTTCAGGTCGGTATGGCGCGTGATCAGATGACGCTGCCGACACAGACTTTCGTGTCGAAGCAGCTCACCCTCATCGGATCACTCGGCGGCAAGAAGGAGGACACGGCAGCTGTCTACGAACTGATGGCGAACGGCACCCTGGAGATTCTGGCGACGTCCATTCCCTTCGAGGAGTTGGCAGAGGGCATCGAGCGGTTGCACCGCGGCGAAGTCCGCGGTCGACTGGTGGCGTCGTATGAGTAGCAGCGCGGCCGACGACTTGCCCGTCGGGCAACCCGATGAGGTGCCGCAGCACATTCGATTGCGGGGTGTGGTCAAGACCTTCGCCGGCACGCAGGCCCTCAATGGTGTCGACCTCGATATCCGCCCCGGTGAGATTCACGCTCTCTGTGGTGGAAACGGTTCCGGCAAGTCCACGTTGATCAAGATTCTCTCCGGCGTCTATCAGGCAGACGAGGGTGGAACGATCTCGGTCGGCGAGAAGACGGTTCCGGCGCACGAGATGACTCCGTTGTCGGCTACCGAGCTGGGTGTTCGCACCGTCCACCAGGATCTGGCGGTGTTTCCAGACCTCACCGTCGCCGAGAACTTCGGGTTCGGTGTCGGGTTCCAGACGGCCCGGTTCGGCCGGATTGCCTGGCGCAAGCAGCGGGCGCTCGCGCAAGAGCTCATCAGCGAGTTCGAGATCGACGCCTCGCCGAACACTCTCCTGCGAAAGCTCACTCTCGCTCAGCGGGCTCAGGTTGCCATCGCGCGAGCGCTCCGTGCCGGTGAAGGAAAGCCCAGGCTCCTGATTCTCGACGAGCCGACCGCAGCCTTGCCGATCCGTGAGGTGAAGCAACTGCTCGCCAGCTTGCGTCGACTCGCGGCAGCCGGCCAGGCGATTCTCTACGTGAGCCACAGGCTCGACGAAGTTTTGGCGTTGAGTGACTCCATCAGTGTCCTGCGAGACGGAGCCCTCGTCGAGACGAGAGCAGCGGCCGACTACACGGAGTCGACGTTGGTCGAGGCGATGTTGGGCCGGTCGATCGAGGCTGCGCTTCCGCGCGAGTCCCATGCGGTCGGAACGGACGCCGTCGTTCGAATCTCCGGCTTGAACTGTGGCCCACTCACCGATCTCGATCTCAGTGTCTATCCCGGTGAGATCGTCGGGGTAGCAGGATTGAACGGGTCGGGCCGGTCACGGCTGCTCCGCACGCTGTTCGGGCTCGAACGGCCCGACTCCGGTGAAATTCACATCAGCGGAAAGCCGGTCAAGTTCTCTCGGCCGAGTCAGGCGATGGCGCAGGGCATCGCGATGGTGCCGGAGAACCGAATTTCCGATGCCAACTTCCCCGGCTTGTCCATCGAGGAGAACATGACGGTCACCGTCATGGGTCGGTACTTCCGTCGACTTCGGATGGCAACCCCAGCAGCGCGCACGGCAGCAACCGAGTTGAGCGATGCCTTCAAGGTCAAGACGACGTCGGTGCGTGCTCCGATGACATCGCTGTCCGGCGGCAACCAGCAAAAGGTGATCATGGCGCGCTGGATGCAGCGCACGCCGTCGTTGCTTCTTCTCGACGAGCCCACCCAGGGAGTCGACGCTGGTGCGCGGGCCGACATCTACGCACTGGTGCGGGATGCGACCGCGAACGGCGCCGCGGCGATCGTCGTCGCATCCGATTTCGAAGAATTGGCGCAGGTCGCCGACCGAGTGCTCGTGATGCGGCGTGGCCGCATCATCGCCGAACTCGCCGGGGATCGCATCACGGCACACACGCTTACCGAACTCAGCATGTCAGAAGGGAATGTCCGGTCGTGACTAACACCAATGGCTCCGCAGCGGCGGGCCGAAACAAAGTGGGATTCCCGATCGGTCGTATTCTCGAGTACGCCGGGTTGCCCATCGCTCTGCTCCTGTTGGTGCTGTGGTTCAGTCTCGACTCGGACTCCAGCGTCGCCTTCCGTTCGACGGCGAACATCACCAACATCCTCGCGAACCAGTCCGTGACGGGAATCATCGCGCTCGCCATGGTGATCCCGCTGGTGTGCGGTTACTTCGACCTGTCCGTCGCCGCCGTCGCAGGGCTGGCGAACGTCGCCACGGCCACCGTGATCGGCACGCACGGCCAGCCGATCTGGGTCGGCATTCTCGCCGGGCTACTGTGCGGTCTCGTTGCGGGAGCGATCAACGCATTTCTCGTGGCCGGTCTGAAACTGAACGGATTCATCGCCACACTGGGTACGTTCACGTTGCTCGGCGGGGCGCTGCAGTGGTACACCAACGGCCAGACGATCACCAACGGGATCCCTCGTGCATTGAGCGCGTGGGGAACTCAGAACTTCCTCGGACTCCCACGCCCGTTCTGGTTGCTGATGGTCGTCGCGGTCCTGGCCTGGTATCTGTTGGCGCACACACCGCTCGGACGCATCTTCGAGGCGTTGGGATCCAACGAGGCAGCAGCCAAACTCGTGGGAATCCGCGTCGAGCGCACGGTCGCGATCGCGTTCATGCTGTCGGCGACGCTGGCGAGTATCGCCGGGGTGCTGTTGACGGTCCGCACCGGCGGCGCCAATCCCACGGGTGGTTCGTCGTACCTGTTCCCCGCTCTTGCCGCAGTGTTCTTGGGTGCGACGGCGATTCGACCCGGCCGATACAACGTGTGGGGCACGGTGTTCGGTGTCTTCCTCGTCTCCGTCGCGGTCAACGGCTTCACGTTCCTCGGCGCGGAAGCCTGGGTGAACAACGTGTTCAACGGCGGCGCGCTCGTTGCTGCCGTGGCTATCTCGACACTCGTCGGCCGACGAAACGAGAACAAGATGAAAGCAGTTCTGCAAGAAACCAACTCGCACGCCACTGAAACGCAGACATCCGATACCGCGCCCATCGATTCCCGTCGATGAATCGCAGACCGAACCGCTCGACTGGAGATAAAATGAAAACGACAACTATCGTTCGCAGCTCGGTGACTGCCGCCGCTGCACTCCTCGTATTCGGGGCGCTGACTGCGTGTTCGGACTCGGGATCGACCGCTCAGTCCGGGCCGGTAGGTGACACCGAATCACTGACGGCGCTCTATGAGGGCACCGAACACCAGCCGCCGTCCGAGTCGCCCGCAGCAACAGCAGGCGCCAACGTGTGGTAGGTTTCGTGCGGGCAAGCCATTCCGGACTGCGCGGTTCCCGCGAACGCTGCAAAAGAGGCTGCGGAGAAGCTCGGAATTCGTTTCTCGATAGCCGACGGCAAGCAGGGCGTCGGCGGAGGAAACGAAGCGGCAGTTCGCACGGCTCTCGCCGCGCAGCCGACTGCCATCATCATTCACGGCATCTCCTGCAGTGAGGTCGAGGCTCCCATTCGCGAGGCACGCGAGGCGGGAGTTCACGTGATGGGCGTCGAGGCGCTCGACTGCTCGGATACCGGGGGAGACGACCTGTTCGACTTCGAGATGAACTATGCGGACACTGCTCCGACGAGTGCCGACTACTTCCGAACCTGGGGGCGTCTGAGTGCCGAGTACATCATCGCCGCGACCGACGGGAAGGCGCAGGTGGTCAACAACGTCGGAGCCGACCCGTTGCAGCAGATCCTGAACGACTCCTTCGTCGAGACCATCGGGGAATGCAGCGGCTGCGAGATCATCGACACCGTCGACTACACAACACCAGACCTTGCCCCCGAGGGTTCCTGGATCCAGCAGTTCAGGGCGACTCTGGCGAAGAACCCATCCACCACGGCTGTCTTCTTCCCGTTCGACGTTCAGATTGCGTCGGCCGGTGGCGCGCAAGCTGTCCGCGAGAGTGGGCTCAACCTCGTGACCGCAGGTGGCTCGGGACAGTCGACGGCAATCGACATGGTGCGCGACGGCTTGGTGACGGCCATCACCGGCTCGCACTCCGCAGAGTGGCTCGGATGGGCAGCGATCGACAATGTCAACCGCGCCCTCAGCGGCCAGCCGACAGTCCCACAGGGTGTCGGATTCCGCGTCGTCGACTCCACGCACAACCTCCCGGAGCAGCCGGGCAACGGCTACACGACGCCGATCGACTTCAAGTCGGCCTACGAAGCCGCGTGGCCGTCGAACAACTGAATCTCGTTGTGAGGCAGCCATAATTCGGCTCCGTGACAATGCTGGGGAAGCCTTCCCTCTGCGTTGTCACGGAGTTGTGGCTATATCCGCGAGCAGGCACGTCAGTAGCAGGAGCGGACGACCGCAGCTGCGATATTCTCCGAGTCGGTTGGGTCGCCCAGTACCGATCGGAATTCGACGTCGTCGTATTTCTGCGTGAAGTTCCTCGAGGCACCCAAGCCCACAACCACGCCGCCGCCCACAGTCTGCATCTCACGTGCCACGCGTTTCATCAGTAGTTCTGCGTCAGGCAGCGTTCCCACGACTATGTCCGGGTCACCGAGAGAACCACTCAGTTCGGTCATGATGCGTCCGATGTCGGCGTCGGACGTGATGTCTCCGCTGGCGGAGAGCGCCCAGATTCTCGCCAGCCCCAGCTGTAGAGCACGTCCTCCGGCAGTAGCGCAACTGGAAGGAAAACCACGGTGGGCAGGCAACCGATCGCGAAGGATGCGGCACCCATCATGACGACGGTGATCAGCATGACGCGCTTGCGGCCGACTCGGTCTCCGAAGTGGCCCATGACAACTGCGCCGATCGGGCGTGCGACATACCCGACCGCAAAGGTAGCGAGCGAGGCGATCAATGCCACGGTCGGATCGCCCGTAGGGAAGGACAGCACGTTGAACACCAATGCTGCAGCGGCACCGTAGATGAAGAAGTCGTAGTACTCGAGAGCGCTGCCGAGCAGTGCGGCGATGGCCGCCCGGCGAGGAGTCATCGCGGGGTGAGGCGATGTGGGTCGTGTCATGTCGGTCCATCCGGTTGTGTACGAACGGCTCTCGGACGCAGCGAGTTCACGTCTGATCGATAGGGGTAGGGCGCTGCTCTTAATCGAACGAAGGTGTCGGCCGTCATAGCCGCTGTAGGTCAAAGTTGGGAGTATGTCCCAGCTCACACCTGTTCCGATCTGGAACACTGGGCGCTCCTCGGCATCAATGTCGTCGCCCGGGATACACTGGACTATCCGAGTGCTGGTGTGTCGAAGAACCCACATGATCTGGTGCCGGTGGACAACGGCTGCGATCGTCTCGCCGATGAGCAGCGAACGCGACGAGGCAGTGCGTGCGGCATCGGTACGACCGAATCACATTGCAGTGAAATCGGACTCGGTCGACGGTGTTGTCGAGACCGACGACAGGATCGTGCTGCAGGAAGTAGGGAGTTCGCACTATCAGAACGTGCTCGACTCGCTCGGCGACCGGGTCGACGACGAGGCGCGGCGGATCCGGGACAAGCTGGCCGAGTTGGAGTCCGCGATCGAGCAGAACGACTATCGACGCGCGAACATCCGAGCCGGTTACGTCTACGTCATCAGCAATCAGGGCGCGTTCGGTCCGGACGTGGTCAAGATCGGGATGACGCGCCGCCTCGATCCCATGGATCGGGTGAAGGAGCTCAGCAGCGCATCGGTGCCGTTCCCCTTCGATGTGCACGCCCTGTATTTCTCCGACGATGCTGTCGCGCTCGAAGCCGCGTTGCATGCGGCGTTCACCGAGCGTCGCCTCAACCATGCGAATCTGCGACGAGAGTTCTTCTTCGCGACACCGTCACAGGTACGGATCGTGCTCGCGCAGCAGGTCGGGAACCTCATGGAGTAGACCGAGGAACCTGAGGCGACGCAGTACTTTCAGAGTCGGGGAAGCATCGGCATGGTGCGGCACTGCGCTCTCAATTGCCAGTCCCATGCCTCGGCGGTAGGCGGAGGCAGTAGGAGGTCTCGTGACTTCTCGGCCATGGTGGTCCTCTGCATCATGGAGCGACGGGCAATCGCTTGCGGCGGACCCGAGGATGCATGCTCAGTGCCTGGCCTCGGCCAGCTCGGAGCCGATTCCGGTTTCGGCGCGCACGAGCATCTCGGCGAACTTCTCGTCGCGATCCGTGGAGCGTCCGTCACGGCGTTCGGCCCACAGAGATCCGATGATGGCCGCAGCTGTGCCGAGCGGCATCGTGATGACGACCGGCAATTGAAGTGTCAGTGGTGCAGGTCCGCTGCCGAGCCATAGCGCTTCGGTGAACATCAAGCTGACCACCGTCGACACCAGCCCCACGGAAATACCCCATACCGCTCCGGTGCTGTTGAATCGCCGCCAGTTCAGGCACAGCAGCAGGCTCGGTAGGTGCGCGCTGCCGGCAACCATGAAGGCCATGCCCATGAAATAGGTGATGTTGGTCGAGTCGCCGATGAGCATGGTCAATGCAATCGCGAAGACGCTGAACCCGACGGTGGCGTAGCGCGCGATCCTGGCGTCCCGGGCGTCGTCGTCGCGGTCAGTGCTCCGCGTCAGGGAGGGCCACACGTCGCGGGCGAAGGTTCCCGCGGCGGAGATGACGACGCCCGCAACGACTGCGACGATGCTGGCAAAGGCAACGGCCGCGACAAGAGCCAGCGCAACGGATCCACCGAGGGTCCGGGTGCCACCGCCGAGCTCGGTGACCAGAGTCGGTGCGGCCAGATTGCCGCCGGCGCCGACGCGTTGTGCGCCGTCCGGCCCGAGGAGCGCTGCCGCACCGAATCCCATCACGATGACGATCAGGTAGAACATGCTGCACAATGCGACCGTCCAGCCGATGGACCTTCTCGCGGTGCCCGCTTCCGGAACGGTGAAGAAGCGGATGAGTATGTGCGCCATGCCTGCGGTGCCGAGCGCGAATGCGAGCGAATAGGAGACGAGGTTGAGGGCGCTGGTCTCACCGAAGATCAGTCCGGGAGACAAGATCTTCTCGCCCGCAGATGCGTTCGATGTGGCACCGGCCAACATGCCGGGAAGGCTGAAGCCGAATTTGGCCAGAATCCCCAGTGCCACGACGATGGCGAGGGTGGCCAGGATCGTCGACTTGATGACCTGGACCCACGTCGTGGCCAACATTCCGCCGACGAAGACATAGACACCCATGAGCGTTCCAGCGACCACGACCGAGAGCCCGAAAGGAATGCCGGATACCGATTGGAGCAGGACGCCGGCGGCGACGAGTTGGGCCAGAAGAACGAAGACCCCGGTGACGATGGTGCTGGACGCGACGACGATGCGCACGCGTCTGGCACCGGTCCGAAACACGAGAACATCGGCGAGCGTGAACTTTCCGACGTTGCGCATCTTCTCGGCCAACAGGAACAGCACGGGAAGGAACGAGACGACGGACGTGCACAGGATGACTGCTCCGTCGACACCCTTGTAGAAGATCAGGCCGGTTGTTCCTAGAAAGCTTCCGGCGGAGATGAATTCGCCGGCGATGGCGAACCCGTTCTGCCATCCGGTGATGGAGCGACCTGCGGCGAAGAATCCCTCGGCGCTCCGGCTGCGACGGGACACTGCGAACGTCACCCACAGAGTCAGGGAAATGACGGCGATGCATACGCCTATCGCCAGGAAATTGGGTTCGGTGGTCACGAGACGGACTCCTCGGCGTGTTGATCTGGGGCGTGCTGATCTATGGCGTGCACTGCGGCGGAGACGGCCGGGGCGATGTACGTGCGGGAAAGGCGGAGATAGGCATAAACCAAGACCCAGGTCCCGACGAACTGCGAGAACACAACCCACAGCGAGAGTGGGATCCCCACGATTTCGGTATCACCGAGCACGGCCGGAAAGTAGGCGAATGCGATGAGGAAACTCGCGAACAGTGCGACCGCGACCGTCCCGAGAACTGTGGTGACCCTGCGCCTACGCCTGCGTAGCTCGACGAACTCGGGGAGATCGAGGATGGGCAGCCATGCTCGAGTGGTCATGCGTGCACCGCCGCACGCTCGGCGGAGGGCAGTGAGAACTGGTTCTCCGCCCACCCGTTCTCGAGCGGGCCGAAGAAGTGAAATCGCACCTGCTTCACCGTGTAGAGCCATCGGCCGTCGACTTTGACCAGCGTGTCGGTGTAGCGACCCGCGGCGATCGACGGGATGCCGTCCAGAACACACGGTTGCCACAAGAACGATCGGACGGTGGCGTTGTCGCCGTCGACGTCGATCTCCATGTTGGTGATGAAATGCCAGAACGCAGTCAGCCCGGTGTCGGCGAGCCCGGCGAAGAACGTCTTCAACTCGGACTTGCCCTCGGCGCGAGAGAGTCCGTCGAATACGCCGTCTTCGCTGAACAGGGACATCAGATCATCCCAGCCTCCGTCGTCGAGGTAGCGGCAGTACCGCGCATCCAGGTGCCGGATTGCCTCGATGTCCTCCAGTCGCGCAATTCTCTGGTCGAGAGAGCTCAACGTGTGTTCCTCCTGTATGAATCCACGGCATTTAATTAACGATCGTTCATGTGATGTGGACCATAAACGATTGATCCGTGTCCCGTCAACAGAGGCTTGACCGCGCTTGCACTGTCTTTACGGCCCGCTTTAGTGTTCTTCTCATGAACACACGATCGACAGTCGGCGACGCTCGAACCGTCCGGCAGCGGATTCTCGACACCTCGGTGCAGGAGTTCTACGACTACGGCTTTCATGCCGCCACGCTGCGCAACATTGCCAAAAGTGCAGGCTGTAGCGCTGCAAACGTGTACAACCACTTCGAGAACAAGGACGAGATCCTGGTCGAGCTGCTCAGATCGGCCAGTGACGAGCAGTTCACGGCGACTCGCAATGCAATTCGCAAAGCGGACCCCACGCCGCCGTCGCAGTGGGCGGCGGCCGTGGCTGCACATGCGCTGTACACAGCGAACAACGTTCAGGCGTGTCTGGTGGCGAACACCGAACTGCGCTACCTCGACGAGGTGGATCGCAAGCGTGTGGTCGGTTCGCGGGACGCGCAGGAGCACCAATTCGTCGCCATCGCAGAAGCGGGTGTGGCCAGTGGAGACTTCGATATCGCCCTCGTGCATCAGGCGGTGACGGCGGTGCTGACGATGTGTTCGGGAATCGCCCTCTGGTTCCGAGGTGACGGTCCGCTGTCGGCGCAGGAGGTGGCCGAATCGTACGGCCGATACGGCCTGAATCTGGTCGGATACAGGCCGTCGTGAGGCCATGTCGGTTGACGGTGGGACGTTGACGGTCCGGTGGCGTACGTGCTCTACTGGGTGAACAGCCGTTAATGTGACGTGGCATTCAATGCCGACGCACCACCCTTCAGGAGTACCCATGACTCACCGGCCGTCCCAGCCGCGCACCGATTCCCCGCGGTATCTCACCGCCGACCGGATTGCCATCCGCGACCTGGCACGCGACTTCGCGATGAAGCAGGTTCTCCCTGTCGCGAACGAGCTCGACCCTGTGCAGGGCACCATCCCGGATTCGTTGAAGAAGGCGATGTCCGAAGTCGGCTTCTTCGGCATCATGATTCCCGAGGAGCACGGCGGACTCGGCCTCGGAGTGTTCGAATACTGCCTGGTCGCCGAGGAGCTGTCACGGGCATGGATGAGCGTGTCCGGACTGCTCGCCCGAGGCAACGGAATGGGAGGCGGATTCACTCCCGAGCAGGAGGCCGCGCTGCTCCCCAGGGTTGCCAGCGGCGACTACCTCGGCGCGTACGCACTGTCCGAGGCCGAGGCGGGCTCCGACGTCGCCAACATCTCCTGCCGTGCGACACGCAGCGGTGACGAATGGGTTGTCAACGGAACCAAGATGTGGTGCACCTACGCCGACGAAGCCGACTACCTCGTTCTCTTCGCACGGACAGATCCACAGAAGGACCCCGCAAAACCGCACCGCGGCATCAGTGCATTTCTGATCGACAAGGAGCGTGGAGTCCTTCCCGAGGGAATCAGTGGAACCAAGGTGCGCAAGATCGGTTATTTCGGTTGGAGCACATGGGAACTGGCATTCGACAACTTCCGGGTACCGGCGGCGAACATGCTCGGCGAGGAAGGCAAGGGCTTCTACCTCGCGGTCAGTGGACTCGAGGTCGGTCGCGCTCACACCGCCGCCCGTGCCATCGGATTGGCGCGCGCCGCCCTCGAAGATTCCATCGCCTACATGCACACCCGGCGGCAGTTCGGTCATCCGATCGCGGATTTCCAGCACCTGCGTTTCAAGATCGCTTCGATGGCTGCGGACATCGAGGCGGCCCGTCAGCTCATGTACTCGGTCGCCACCGATATCGATACGGGTCGTCGGTGCAGCCTCGAAGCGTCGATGTGCAAGCTCGTCGCGACCGAGATGGCCGAACGCGTCACCAGTGACGCCGTCCAGATACACGGCGGTGCGGGCTACACGACCGATTTTCAGGTCGAAAGACATTGGCGTGATGCACGATTGACCAAGATCTTCGAGGGAACGAGCGAGATCCAGATGCGGATCATCTCGGACGAACTTCTCGGACGGGCCTCGTCATGACCACGCAGACCCATACTGCTGTCCATGTCGGCGACAGGTCCGCGTCGGGAAGCCTTCGAGTCGGTGATCTCCTGTTGCGCAGCGGTGTCGATCCTGTTGTCTCGCAAACGATCGGAACTGCTGGGCTGGTGTTCGCGGGGCTGTCGAGTACACCTGTCTCGGGCGGTGAGCGAACCGGGATGGAGTGGAAACGCATCGATGCGGTGGAGCCTGGCGACAGCGCGCGCGTATACACCGTGGTGACACGTGTTGCGGTACTCGACCGTGGAACCGAACTCGACCGACACGTACGAGTCGTCGACTCGCTCGGCAACATTCGAGAAGAAGGCACCGAGACGTGGTCGGTACCGACCACCACAGCGATTCGCGTCGATGCAGGTACCGACTTCTGCACCGGACCGTGGGCCGACGCCCTGGTCGAATCCCTCGCTCGGGAAAGCGAATTTGCGGATTCACTGTCCACCTGGGATGGAACGATCGGGCTGAGGTGCACTGACGGTTCGTCTCGCTCGCGTGAGATTCACCTGCGCATATACCGCGGCCGGATCATCGACGTCACCCGCCGAACGCCGCACGGGGCAACGTTCGTCTTCACCGCGAGTGCCCGCGCATGGATCGACCTGGTGACGGCCGAGCGAAACGATTTCATGCGGCGGGCGATCCGCGGCGAATTCGATTCCAGCGGAGACGGTTACGAGTATCTGAGGCTGACCAAGCCGCTCGGCATCATCGTCGAGCACGCCCGGACCATCGCGAAAGGCACACGCGCATGATCGAAGCGAAGTATCTGTCCATCGATGGACCACTCGGTTTCGTAGAGATCGTGACTCCTGACAAGCCGAGCACGACAGCGCTGCCCACAGTGTTGTGTCTGCACACAGCCGGCCAGAGTGGGGTTCAGTGGCGCCACGTCGCCAGAGAGTTGGCCGAGCAGGGCTACCGCGTCGTCGTGCCCGATCTACCAGGACACGGCCGCTCCGAACCCGCACCCGGTGGGCCCGTCGACGACCTGGTCCGGTACGCGGATTGGCTCGGGACTCTACTCGATCTCCTGGAGGTCACCACGCCCTTCGTCATCGGCTGCTCGATCGGCGGAAAACTGACGCTCGAACTCGCAACCCGACCTGGCCGTCCGCTCGCCGGCGCTGTCGCGATGGAAGCCGAGGCGGCCCCTGGCCGCGTCAACGTTCACGGCCTGCGCCGGGAACTCGAGGACGTCGCCGGACCCAGCCGCTCTGACAGGACGTATCTCGGCACGCTCGCATCGATCGGCACCGACGTTGGATTCGAACGCGCGCACCTCATCGCGGCGATGCACAAGCGGGAGGACCCGCAGATCTCGTCGACGGATCTGATCGGGTGGGGAACCCACGACGTCCGGGATCGGCTGCGAGACGTGACGTGCCCGATCCACCTGGTCGCAGGAGACGAGGATCCGTGGATTGAGGTCTCCGCAGTGCAGGCGGCCGCCGACGCGATCAACACCGTGCATCCAGGACTCGCTCGGTGCACCGTATTGAAGGGAATCGGTCACTACCCGATGGAGGAGATCGACGACTTCGCGGCTCTCGCGACGGGCTGGTTGCTCGATCTCGCATCGGTGGGGGCAGCGTCATGACCACACTCGCGCAGTTCTTGGCCAGCGTCGTCGAGGCGGATCCGGATGCAGCCGCGACGGTAGACGTCGTCGACGACCGGCTCGTGACTACCTCGAGAAGGGAGCTGGCGGACCGAGTTGCCGCGCTTTCCGCGGAATTGAAGACTGTGGGGGTCACCGAAGGCGACTGCATCGCGGTGATGCTGCCCAACTGGTCCGACACCATCGTCTGGCAGTTCGCGGCAGCGTCCCTCGGAGCCCACGTCATCGGTGTCAACACCCGCTACAACACACGCGAGGTCGCTCATATCCTGGACTCCGCTGCTCCGAGCGTCGTGGCCGTGGCCGAGCGGTTTCACGGTCTCGACCTGTTCGCGACATTGTCCGCCGCGCTGACCGGGCCTGCGCCGGCAGTGGCAGTGGTCGGCGGTCCTGACGCCACGACGACCGACCCCGATCCGGTGCAGTTCGATCTGGGTGGGGGAGCCTGGAACGCGGAAAGCGGCAATACGGGTTCCGTTCGGGTTCCGGTCACTCCGGACATGGCAGCCTTGACCGTCGCCGGGATGGCACATGACCGCGGCGACCCGCTGACCGTGGCATTCACCACCTCGGGATCGACCGGCACACCCAAGCTCGCCGCGCACCGCGAGGGCGCGGTCGTCGCACACGCGCTGGCCGACGCGTCCGCGACGAACATCACGGACGGAGACGTCGTGCTGTGCGTCCTGCCGGTATCGGGTGTGTTCGGCTTCAACACCGCGATGGCAGGGTTGGCAGGGGGAGCGACGCTGTTCATGGAACCGGTGTTCGACGCATTCGCGACCCTGGCGCGGATGGAGACGTTGCGTGTCACGCACATCGTCGGCGGCGACGACCTCTACGGTCGATTGCACGACCAGTGGCAGACATCGGGAGGTGACCTGTCCTCGTTGAAGCTGCTCGGAATCGCCGACTTCCTCGGCCGCACAACCGAAATCGCAACATGGGCTCGTGATGAGTTCGGTGCAGTGACTACCGGTGTCTTCGGATCATCGGAAGTATTCTCCTTGATGCTGCTGTGGCACTCGGACGACAGCGAGAAGTTGCGGTGGACAGGTGGTGGCCGACCGGTTGCCACGGCGATCGAGGTACGCATCGCGGACCCGTTCGACGACTCGGTCCTTCGAGATGGTCAGCAGGGCGAGATCCAGGTTCGCGGACCGAATGTCGTCGACGCCTATCTCGGCAACGCAGAGGCCGCAGCCGCTGCATTCACGACGGACGGGTGGTTCCGCAGTGGGGATCTGGGTACGGCGACCGGCGACGGCGGATTCTCCTACGTCTGCAGGATGGGCGACGTGCTGAGACTGCGCGGCTTTCTCGTCGACCCTGCGGAGATCGAACAGCGGCTTGCGGAGCATCCTGCGGTGGCCCTGTCGAAGGTCGTCGGCATCACCGGCGACGGCGGATACACGCGAGCCGTTGCGTTCGTGGTGCCGATCGAGGGTTCCGAGGTGGACGCTCTAAGTCTGAAGGACTGGTGCGCTTCGGCGCTGGCGTCGTTCAAGGTGCCGTCGGCCGTGCATTTCATCGATTCCATGCCTACCACCGTCGGTGGCAACGGCACCAAGATCCGGGCAGTCGAGCTCCGTGAGTGGGCTCGGCAGTGGACCGACTACGAAAGGGATTTCCGTGCCTGATTTCCAGCCTGCGCATGCCGACGACATCGTCGTGTGCGAGCCGCTTCGCACCCCCGTCGGCCGATACGGCGGCCAGTTCAAAGACGTCGCGGCGACGGATCTCGGTGCCAGGGTGGTCTCCGAACTCCTCGCGCGCACCGGAATCGCTCCGGAGGTGATCGACGACGTCATCTTCGGCCAGTGTTATCCCAACGGGGAAGCGCCTGCCATCGGTCGCGTCGTCGCTCTCGATGCAGGCTTGCCCGTCACCGTCCCCGGCCAGCAGATCGATCGACGCTGCGGCTCCGGCCTGCAGGCCGTCCTGGACGCGGCGATGCGTATCCAGACCGGGATTGCCGAGGTTGTCATCGCCGGCGGCGCCGAGTCGATGAGCCAGGCGGAGTACTACAGCACCGACATGCGGTGGGGTGCCCGGGGGAAACCGTCGACCATGCACGATCGCCTCGGCCGCGGGCGCGTCACCGCAGGTGGCCGGAACTACCCTGTACCCGGAGGCATGCTCGAGACGGCCGAGAACCTGCGTCGCACTTACGGAATCGGCCGTGAGGAACAGGACGCGTTGGCCGTCGAGTCGCACCGTCGAGCGGTCGCTGCCATCGATTCCGGGATCTTCGCCGAGGAGATCGTTCCCGTCGACATACCCGTTCGCGGACGTGCGCCTCTGGTGGTGGACCGCGACGAGCATCCGCGTGCCGACACGACGCGAGAGTCGCTGAGCAGACTACGGCCGATAATGATCGACGCCGACCCGGATTCGACGGTCACGGCAGGCAATGCCAGCGGTCAGAACGACGGCGCCGCAGCATGTCTCGTCACCACTCGG
The DNA here is from genome assembly GCF_001895005.1 of Rhodococcus yunnanensis NBRC 103083. Taxonomy (GTDB): domain Bacteria; phylum Actinomycetota; class Actinomycetes; order Mycobacteriales; family Mycobacteriaceae; genus Rhodococcoides; species Rhodococcoides yunnanense. Next base: position 53,409 of record NZ_BCXH01000001.1, read on the forward strand.
ACAGGTGCGGAGAGTCTGGGCCTACGGCCGTCCGCGCGATTGGTGACGTGGGCTGTGGCAGGGGTCGAGCCGTCGCTCATGGGAATCGGTCCGGTCCCGTCGACCGAGCAGGCACTCCAACGCGCCGGACTCACCTTGGCGGACATCGACCTGATCGAGCTGAACGAAGCGTTCGCTGCGCAGGCGCTCGCCGTTACCCGTGAATGGAAGTTCACGGATGCGGACTTCGAACGCACCAACGTCAACGGCTCCGGGATCTCGCTGGGCCACCCCGTCGGCGCGACCGGCGTCCGAATCCTCACGACACTGCTGCGGGAGATGGACCGTCGAGGCTCCCGATACGGTCTCGAAACGATGTGTATCGGTGGGGGACAGGGACTCACCGCAATCTTCGAGCGAACATCGTGACCTCCAGGCCGCTCGACGGAGTACGCGTGATCGACATGTGCACGTTCGTCGCGGGTCCGACCGCGGGACGTATGCTCGCCGAGCTCGGCGCCGAGGTCATCCGCATCGATCCGCTGCGCGGTGCCATCGATGCCGATCGTTGGCCGGTGAACGAGTCCGACACGAGCCTGTACTGGGCCGGCCTCAACCAGGCGAAGAAGTCCGTTGCCGTCGATCTTCGGAGCGACGCAGGCCGCGAGCTCGTCGCGGACCTCGTCACCGAGGCAGGCGTGTTGGTGGAGAATCTCGCGCACGCACCATGGTTGGCCAACGACGTATTGACCGAACGCCGTGCGGATCTCGTGCACCTGCACATTCAGGGAAATCCGGACGGTACTCCGGCAATCGACTACACCGTCAATGCGTGCGTGGGCCTGCCTCTCATGACAGGGCCGGTCGATTCCACGACGCCGGTCAATCATGTCCTGCCGGCGTGGGACATGATCTCCGGCGTTCACGCAGCGCTGGGAATCGTTTCGGCACTGCGGCTTCGCGACACGACGGGAGTGGGGTCGTACATGGAATTGGCATTGTCCGACGTCGCATTGTCCGCAGTCGCAGGTATGGGCTGGGTGGCCGAAGCCGAGCAGAACGGACATGGGCGGCCGCGTCAGGGCAATGCTCTGTACGGCAGCTACGGATCCGATTTCGCGACGGCGGACGGAAGATCGGTGATGGTCGTCGGCCTGACTGTCGGTCAATGGAGAGCGCTCGTCGATGCCACCGAAACTTCGGACATCTTCACTGCGCTCGAGAAGCAACGTGGTCTCGATCTGACCGTCTCCGCCGATCGATATCGAGCCCGGGATGCCATCACCGCAATCATCCGTCCGTGGTTCGAATCTCGAACTCTCGCCGAGATCGAGCACGGGCTTCAGGATAGCCGCGTCTTGTGGTCGGTCTACCGCGATCTCGCAGAGGTGGCGTCACAGGCTAGCCCGGTACTCCAACGCGTCGACCACCCAGGAGCGAACTCGATGCTCACCTCGCGTTCGGCGTTGCGGTGGCACGGCGAGTACACCGACGCCGCATCCGCGCCGCGGCACGGTGAGCACACCGCGGACGTCCTCGGCGCCATCTTGGGTCTCGACGCCGAACGGATCGAGACGCTGGTGCGCGACGGCATTGTCGGCGGCGTGTCGTGAATCGACGTAGGCGATCGGTCTTGATTGCGCCTGCGTCGAACGAACGCATGGTGGCGACAGCGCTCGTCTCGTCTGCGGACGAGGTGGTGCTGGATCTCGAGGATGCGGTAGCGCCGGATGCGAAAGCCGCGGCGCGTGATGTGTTGCGCCGAATGTTGACTACAGAGCCGGGACGTAGGACGTCGGTGCGCATCAACGGGCTGACCACACGCTGGGCAGCCGAGGATCTGGAACTCTGCGCCACACTGGGCAATCGAGTGCACAGCATCGTGGTGCCGAAAGCCGAAACCGCTCAGCAGATCGCCGAGATCAGTGGGGCGTTGGTTGCCACGGACATCGGCGTACAGGCACTGATCGAGACGCCGTCGGGCCTAGCCAATGCGCGCAGCATCGCCGGCGCGAGTGCCCGCGTCGAGTCGCTGGTGTTGGGTTACGCGGATCTGGGGGCGGCGCTGGGTCGCAGCCCCGATGCGGGGCCGGGCCTGTGGCTGACTCATCAGGATGCTGTCCTGACTGCGGCTCGTATCGCCGGCATCCAGGCCATCGACGGGCCATGGTTGGCCGTGGCGGACAGCTCCGACTTCCGGGAGTGGACGCGCCATGTCGGTGATCTCGGTTTCGATGGCAAATGGGTCATACACCCCAGCCAGATCGATTCGGTGACAACGGCATTCACACCCTCGCCCGACGCGGTTGCTCATGCTCGTCGTGTACTGGATGCACTATCGAGGGCGGAATCAGATGGGACCGGAGCGGTGCAGCTCGACGGGAAAATGCTCGACGAGGCTGTCGCAGTCGCAGCTCGGCGCGTGTTGTCGCGCCGATGAACAGTAGGGGAGGACTCGTGAACGTCACATCCACCGGCGGACCGTACTTCGACGAACTCGCGGTCGGCGACGTCTACGACCGCGCACCCGCCGTCACGCTCACCGACGGCGTGGCCGCAGTGCACCTGTCCATTCTCGGGAGCCGGTTGCGGCTTCCCCTGGATGTAAGTCTGTCGGCGCTCGTGACCGGACGGTCCACCCCGCTCGCTCATCCTGCGTTGGTGTGCGATGTTGCGATAGGGCAGTCGACGCTTGTGACACAGCACGTGATTGCCAACCTCTTCTACCGTGGCCTCCGGTTTCATCGATTTCCCCACATCGGTGACACCATCACGACGAGGACCGAAGTGGTGGCGCTGAAGGAGAACTCGGCGCGACCGGGTCGGGCACCCACGGGTCTGGTGGCACTGCGGATCACCACGATCGACCAGAACGGCAACCTCGTGCTCGATTTTCACCGGTGCGCGATGCTGCCACTGTCCGACGATCCGAACCCGAATCGGCCGCGGCACAACGACGACATGTCCGCCGTCGGAGCCTCGGAGGATTCCGCGTGGGAGATACCGTCGGACTGGGATCTCGACGCATATCGCGAGAGGACCGGTTGTGCACCGTTCGAGGTTCCGGGCGTCACCTTCCGGAGTAGCGGCGATGTGGTCTCCAATGCCCCGGAGCTTGCGCGCATCAGTATGAACATCGCTGCAGTGCACCATGATCGGCGGGAACGAGGAGATCGGCTCGTCTACGGTGGTCACACCATTGGACTGGCCCTGGCACAGGCGAACCGCATATTCCCCGACATGATCGGGATCCTGGGCTGGATTTCCTGTGATCACACGGGGCCGGTCCGAGAAGGGGATACCGTGGTCAGCGAGGTGACGGTGGACAGCGTCGACCGCGGGCCCAGGGGATCCGTGGTCCACCTGCGGTCGATCGTGCGTGCGCAGCGTGACGACGCCGACGACGTCGAGGTTCTCGACTGGCGCTTCGTGGCCCTGATGTCGTAACCCCGGCTAGTACTCGTCACGGCGGAGCGTGCGCGACGGGGAGACCCCGTACTTGCGGCGGTAGGCGGCTGCGAACCGGCCGTTGTGCATCAGGCCCCAGCGGGCGGCGACGTCGGACACCGTCGACGAGGTATCACCGCCGATCAGATCGGTATGAACGCGGGCGAGGCGCACATCGGTCAGGTATTCGATGGGCGTCATGCCGACGTATTCGCGGAACCCCTGCTGCATTCGTCGGACGCTGACGCCGACGATCTCGGCCATGTCGCCCGCAGTCCACGGCCGCGAAGGGTCCTCGTGGACCGCATCGATGACGCGCTTGACGATGCGTGGTCTGATCCCACTCGCACCCGCGTCGTCCTCCGGCATCGCGGTGAGGACCAACGCAGTGGTGAGAGCGCCCGATAGGTGCTGTGACACGTGTTCGCTGTGCAGCAGAATGCTGTCGCTCAATGCCTGGTCGGAGACCGATCGAACCAGTCGGAGCCACTCCGCGCCAGCGCCTTCGCGCAGGTCGAGCTGCCTGGGCAGACTCTGACCGGGGCGACCGAGAATTCGATCCATCTCACGTTGCAGGTAGTCGCGGTCGACCTTGAACCCGATGATCTCGCACGAGCTGGACCACTGAGTGATGACGGTCGGGGTGTCCGGCGGGCAGATCGTCGCCATCCCGGGCGTCGACGTGATCTCCTTGCCGTCCGTGACGGACACGATGCTGCCGGTCAGCGGGATATTGATGCCGTAGGCCCCTGGGTGGTCGGACTCGATCGAGACGGCCGCGCCGAAGCCGATACGGGCGAACCGAAGAGCACCCATGCTCGACGACTCCAGCACCGACCGCGCCGCGGAGTCATGCGACAACGGGTGTAATGCGTGAGGGAAGTACGCGTCGGCAACAACCTCGTGGACTTCGTCCCAATCGGTGAAGCCGGGTCCTTCGAGCTGACCTCGATCGTGCACTGAAACAAACCTCCAGCCGTGCGCTGTGTCCGCACAGAGGCGGGTTCTGACCCTAGCATCGCTTGTGATGCACGTCACTGCAAGGTCCGGTCGATCACCGTTTCGCAATCCGGCCCAACCGTTCGCGAAACGGATCGACGGGCTGTGACCGGCGTCATACGTTGTGCAGGTGCCTCCGATCGTGGAGGCAATCGCACGATTCGCGCCGGAAAGGCGGTCACCACAATGGACCAGCGCACTCTGCGTAACATCTTCGGGCAGTTCGCCAGTGGCGTCACAGTCATCACCTGCTCGAACGGCGACGGGGATCCACATGGAGCGACGGTCACCGCGTTCACCGCCGTGTCGATCGAACCGCGCCTCTGCCAGGTGACGATGACTCGAAAGTCCAAGGCGTGCAGCTATTTGAGCGACACACCGTTCGCAGTCAACATCCTCGCTGCCGATCAACTCGACACAGCGATGCACTTCGCGGGCAAACCCCAACGCACCGAACCGAGTTGGAACCACGACGGCCTCGCGCCTGCGCTGGTGGGTAACGCGGCGACCCTGATCTGCGCGCCGTGGGCGTCGTACGACGGCGGGGATCACGTCATCTTCATCGGTGAGATCGTCGATGCGCATGTCGATGCCACCTCAGAGCCACTACTGTTCTATCGCAGCACTTTTCACGATCTCGGAGTCGCATCGGGGACCACTGCCTGGAACGGCTGCCTCGACGACCCCAACAGCGGCTGGTTCGACGCCGCCACCTCGTTCACACCGCTTCGTCAGCCCCTCGTCGAAGTTGCCTCCTGAAAATCCGTCCGAAAGGAACACGATGACCATCACCGAGACGGACGTCGACCGCACCAAGGTCAACGTCGCCGCAGACTGTGACGCCAACAAGACCGAGCACTTCGCGACAAAGCCGATGACCGGCGACGAGTACATCGAATCGCTGCGAGACGACCGTGAGGTATACCTGCACGGTGAACGGGTCAAGGACGTCACCACGCACCCCGCGTTCCGGAACCCGATCCGGATGACGGCCCGACTGTACGACGCGATGCACACCGGCGAGCACGTCGATGCTCTGACGACGCCGACCGACACCGGTAGCGGGGGTGTGACGATGCCGTTCTTCCGGGCGCCGAAGAACTCGGACGACCTGCTGAAGGACCGTGACGCGATTGCCACATGGGCTCGCATGACCTACGGCTGGATGGGCCGTTCACCCGACTACAAGGCATCCTTCCTCGGCACCCTGCACGCCAACAAGGAGTTGTACTCGCCCTTCCAGGACAACGCCGAACGGTGGTACAAGGAGTCGCAGGAGAAGGTCCTGTACTGGAACCACGCGATCATCAATCCTCCGGTCGACCGCCAGCTCCCCCCGGACGAGGTCGGTGACGTCTTCATGAAGGTGGAGAAAGAGACCGATGCAGGGTTGATCGTCTCGGGTGCGAAGGTCGTCGCGACGGGGTCGGCGATCACGAACTACAACTTCATCGCTCACTACGGTCTGCCCATCAAGAAGAAGCAGTTCGCTCTGATCTGCACCGTCCCGATGGACGCCCCGGGCGTCAAGCTGATCTGCCGCACGTCGTACACACAGCAGGCCGCGGTGATGGGCAGTCCGTTCGACTACCCGTTGTCGTCGAGAATGGACGAGAACGACACCATCTTCATCTTCGACAAGGTTCTCGTGCCCTGGGAGAACGTCTTCATGTACGGCGACGTCGAGAAGATCAATGCGTTCTTCCCGCAGTCCGGATTCCTGCCCCGATTCACTCTCCAGGGATGCACGCGGCTCGCAGTCAAGCTCGACTTCATCGCCGGTTTGTTGATGAAAGCTCTCGATGCCACCGGCGCAGGCGGATTCCGAGGTGTGCAAACCCGTGTCGGCGAGGTCATCGGATGGCGAAACCTGTTCTGGTCGCTCACCGAATCGATGGTCCGCGACCCAGAGCCCTGGGTGGGCGACACCGTCATCCCCAAACTGGAGTACGGCCTGACCTACCGCATGTTCATGCAGCAGGGCTACCCGCGCATCAAGGAGATCATCGAACAAGACGTCGCATCCGGACTGATCTATCTGCCGTCCTCGTCGGCAGACTTCAAGAGCGCGCAGGTCCGACCGTACCTCGACAAGTACGTCCGAGGTTCCGAGGGCATGCCAGCGGTCGACCGCGTGAAAATCATGAAGGCGCTGTGGGATTCGATCGGCAGCGAGTTCGGTGGTCGTCACGAACTGTACGAACGCAACTACGCGGGAAACCACGAAGGCGTAAAGGCGGAACTGCTGATGTTCGCCGAGAACCGCGGAACCGTCAGCTCCATGAAGGGCCTCGCAGAGCAGTGCCTGGCCGAATACGACCTGGACGGCTGGACAGTGCCGGACCTGATCGGCAACGACGACGTCTCGTACTTCGGTCGCGGATAGAACAGGAGCACATCATGACCACTATCGAGAACCCCACTGCAGCAGGCTCCGGGACTGCCGCGACCGACAAGTTCAAGGGTGCGAAGTTCACCGCGGAGACGACTCCAGAACGGTTGTCCGCCATTGCAACCGAGGCGTTCGCTGGATTCTCCGCGCTGATCCAGAAGCATGCGATCACCTATCCCGAGTATCGCGTGCTCAAACAATGGCTCATCGACGTCGGTGAGGGTGGTGAATGGCCGTTGCTACTGGACGTTTTCGTCGAGCACGACATCGAAGAAGTCAACTCTCGCCAGCTCGAGGGAACGAAGGGAAGCATCGAAGGTCCCTACTACGTGCCCGGTGCGCCTGTCCTTCCCGCGCGGTGCACGTTGCCGATGCGCGACGAGGATCGTGCGCACCCTGCTCTGGTTCTGCGTGGGCAGGTGACCGATCTTCGGTCGAACGGTCTCGGCGGCGCCGTCATCGAGCTGTGGCACGCGGACGACGAGGGGTTCTACTCGCAGTTCGCACCACATCTGCCGGAGTGGAACCTGCGAGGAACCGTCGTCACGGATTCCGACGGACGGTACGAGATCACCACGATTCAGCCTGCGCCGTACCAGATTCCGACCGACGGCCCGACCGGGCAGTTCATCGAAGCTGCAGGGTGGCATCCGTGGCGACCGGCGCACCTGCATCTTCGCGTGACGTTCCCGGACAAGCAGCCGATCATCACACAGCTGTACTTCGCCGGCGGTGAGTGGATCGACGACGACGTCGCATCTGCCACCAAGCCGGAACTGCTTCTCGATCCGCAGCTCGACGAGCAAGGCCGGAAGGTCGTCGACTACGACTTCAAGCTGGACCCGGCACTGTACTGAACACCGTTGCTGCCCGGGTGAAAGGACTTCACCCGGGCAGTACCCGTCAGGACATGAGGACAGAACATGGATACAGACACAACCCACATCGACTTCGTTGCACTGCTCGACGGGGATCCGTATCCCTTCGACTCAGGTCGCGTCGATGTCGGACGGGTGCTGGGCGAGCGGGGTCACCTCGATCGTCATGTACGGGAACAACGGTAGGTTCCAGAGGATCTCGTGGAGTCGTGCGTTGTCTCGGACGTCGAAGATGCTCAGATTCGAGTACTGCCCGACGAGTCGCCAGATGTTGACCCACTCACCCCCGCGTTGGAGCTCCTGTGAGTACGCCTTCTCCTTCGCGAGGGTATCGGTGCGCACGTCCGCATCGAGATCGAGGGGGAGTGCGACGTCCATCTTCACGGCGTACAGCATGTACCTTTCCTCTCAGTTCTTGTCTAGAACGAAGTTGTACACGACTTGCTGGCCGTTCGGGGCGTCCTGCGGGTCGAGGATGAGCTCGGGCTTGACAGCGTCGGCGACATCGTCGTCGTTGTGGGCGTCACCGGGGAAGTAGAGCTGCGTGGTGATCTGCTGGTGTCCTGCTGCGCCGACCTTGAGGTGCAGGTGTGCCGGACGCCACGGATGCCATCCGGCGGCGGAGATGAGCTTGCCGCAGGCTCCGTCGGTGGGGATCTGGTACGGGGCAGGCTTCAGCGTGTGGATCTGGAAGCGGCCTTCGTCGTCGGCGGTCACGCTGCCGCGCAGGTTCCATTCCGGGATGCCGGGTGCGAACTGTGAGTAGAAGCCGTCGGCGTCGGCGTGCCAGATCTCGACGAGTGCACCGGGGATCGAGTTTCCGGAGACATCGGTGACCTGTCCCTGGAACAACAGCGGCGTGCCGTGCTCACCCTCACGGGTGGGAAGCGTTGCTTCCGAACCGAGTTCGGGTGCATCCGGCACGTAGTACGGGCCTTCGATGGTGCCCTTGCTGCCTTTGCGGGTGTCGCTCGCGACTTCCTCGACGACGTGCTCGACCCACACATCCAGGAACAGCGGCCATTCACCGTCCTGGCCGACGTTGATCAGCCAGGCTTTGAGGGCGTTGTACTCGTCGTACGTGACATCGTGGTCGCGGATGGTCTTGTGGACCGCCGAAAGCACTTCGCGTGCAAGCAGGCTCACGCGTTCGGGCGGGGTGGACGCGGCGAACGACTTGTCCGAGGAAAAGCGCTGGGTTGCGTTCGCTCCCGATGCGGCAGCGGTGGCGGCTTCTGGTGCATGATCGAGGCTCATGGATACTCCTTGAATCGAAGGTGAATCAGGCTGTGCGGGAAGGTTTACAGGTCGAGCCGGTAGCGCGCGAGCTTGTCGGGATCGATCTCGACGCCGAGCCCGGAGCCCGGTCGCACGGTGAGTACGCCGTCGCGGATGTCGAGCGGCTCGGTGAGTAGGTCGTCGCTCATGTCGAGGAAGTTCGACAGTTCGCCTGCACGGCGTGAGGTGAGTTCGAACGCGGATCCGAAGGCGACGGTGCACGTCGATCCGAGCTGGCCGTCGATCTGGTTGCCCATGACGACCTCGACTCCGAGTCCCTCGCAGAGATGGTGTGTACGGCGCGATCCGGTGAACCCGCTTCGCGCGGTCTTGATACTGACCGCCGTCGCCGACCCGCTGAGAATCTCGCGCGTCACCTCGGCCGGGGTCACCGCGGACTCGTCGGCGACGAACGGGACGTTCAATTGTCCGACGAGCCAGCGCCGTCCGAGTACGTCGTCGGCGGGGCACAATTCCTCGGCCAAGGTCAGTCCGAGGTCAGACATGTCGTTCATCGCCCTGGCGGATTCCGACGCGCTCCAGCCGCGGTTGCCGTCGACATAGAGTTCGACGTCGTCGCCCAGGCCTTCTCGGAGTGCGCGTACGACCGCGGTGTCGAGCGAGACCGGCCGACGGCCGACTTTGACCTTGAACACCTCGATGCCGTACGTCTCGCGCATTCTGGTCGCTTCGTCGACCATCGCTTCCGGCGTGTCGAAACCGAGCATGTGGCTCACGCGCATTCGGTCGGTGTACCCGCCGAGTAGATCGGTGACGGAGACGTCGAGTGTGCGTCCGAGCGCATCCCAGATCGCCATGTCGACAGCGGCTTTCGCGACGGGGTTGCCTACGGTTCGCGAAAACCGGGCGTGCACGATTTCACGTTCGTTCAACGTCAACCCGATGATCTGAGGGGCGAAGATCGTCTCGATGACGGCGACCATGCCGCGCTGGGTCTCGCCGTAGGTGAACGGCCGTGGGGGCGCGTCGGCGACACCGACGATGCCGTCGTCGGTGTGGACTCTGACGAGGACATGCTCCGCGGCATGGACTTCGCCGCTAGCGAATTTCAGGGGCTTCAAGTAGTCGATCGAATATGGAATCGCTTCGACTGCAGTGATTTTCATGAGATGTCTTTCAGGGTCTGCGCATCGTTCGGCGGCAGAATATCCGCATCTTCGAGTGCTTGGACGAGGGAGTCCACGAGTGGCGACGAGTGATCGCGGCGCCACGCGAGGGCGAGATCGATCGTCGTCGCCCCGCTGATATCGCGGAAGGTGACGCCGTCGAGTTTCAAGGCGCGAACCGATTCGGGAACCAGCGCGACGCCGAGGCCGGCGGACACCAGGGCGAGCAGTACGGACGTGTCCGGCGCCTCGTGCTCGCGCCTCGGTGTGAAACCTGCAGCACGACAACTACGGACGACGGCGTCGTTGACGGCCGAATGACTGTCGGAGTACATGACGAAGTCTTCGTAACTGACGTCGAGAACTTCGAGTGCCGGTTGATCGGCAAGTCGGTGGTCTGTTGGGACGGCGAGAACGAGTGATTCGGTGGAGATGGTGCGCACCACCAGATCGTCGCCTGCAACGGGAGGACGCAGAACAGCCATGTCGAGGTGTTCCGAGCGCAAGCCCTCCACCTGTGCAGGAGTGAGGAGGTCGCCGTGCACCTCCAGCGCAATTCCGGGGAGCCGCTGCTTCAATGCACGGGAGATCGACGGTAGTTGGTCGAACGCTGCCGTACCGGTGAAACCGATGCGCACCAGGCCGAGACGACCCTCGGTGATCCGCCTGACGCCGCGCACGGTCTCGTCGAGACTCTCCAGGATCCGAATTGCTTCGCGATAGAAGAATTCGCCTGCAGGGGTGAGACTGACCTGCCGTGTCGTGCGGGCCAACAAGGTGACGCCGAGTTCGGTTTCGAGCTGGCGAACGGACTGCGACAGCGCGGGCTGAGCAAGGAAGAGTCGTTTGGCCGCCTGGCCGAAGTGGCGCGTCTCGGCCACCGCGACGAAGTGATTCAGGTGTCGAAGTTCCACTGTGATGCCACCTCCTTCGGTCGCCTTCGTGACCCAACCCACAGTAGAAGGCGAATCCATCGCTGACAAAGACCTAGCACCGTCCTATTGATCGCTGCTACTTATCAATGTCTGCCTAGGTGGGGTCTAGGTAAAGCCCTGGTGTGACCGGCGCCACGTGCTGACAGGGTCGGGGTACCGGACAAACATCCCTTGGAGGACCAATGACCGAGATTCTCGATCACGTGCACGACACGGTCGCAGGCGCCGTCGTCGACGATCCCGATGCGGGCATCTACCGCGCGAACCGCAGCATCTTCACCGACGAAGAGATCTTCGAACTGGAGATGAAGCACATCTTCGAGGGCAACTGGATCTACATCGCCCACGAGAGTCAACTGAAGAACAACGGTGACTACTTCACGGTGCACATGGGCCGCCAACCCGTCGTCATCACGCGGGACAAGGACGGCGAGCTCCACTGTCTGATCAATGCGTGTGCGCACCGCGGCGCGATGCTGTGCCGCCGCAAGACCGACAACCGGAAGACGCTGACCTGCCCGTTCCACGGCTGGACGTTCCGCAACGACGGAACCCTGCTGAAAGTCAAAGATCCCGACGGAGCCGGCTATCCCGAAACGTTCGACGTCGACGGCTCGCACAACCTCACGAAGGTGCCGAGGTTCGAGAACTACAGGGGGTTTCTGTTCGCCAGCCTGAACGACGACGTCTCGACGCTCGCCGAGCATCTGGGGGACACGACGAAGGTCATCGACATGCTCGTCGACCAGTCGCCCGACGGACTGGAGGTGCTGCGGGGGTCGTCGACCTACACGTTCGACGGCAACTGGAAAGTCCAGGCGGAGAACGGTGCCGACGGCTATCACGTCAGTGCGGTCCACTGGAACTATGCGGCGACGACGTCGCGTCGCAGCAACGGCGAATCCACGAACACGACCAAGGCACTCGACGCCGGTGGCTGGGGCAAGTCGGGCGGCGGGTACTGGTCCTACCCGAACGGTCACCTCTGCTTGTGGACGTGGGCGGCCAATCCCCAGGACCGGCCGCTGTGGGACAAGATGGACGACCTCAAGAAAGAGCACGGGGACGCCAAGGGTGAGTTCATGGTCAAGGGTTCGCGTAACCTCTGCCTGTACCCCAACGTCTATCTGATGGACCAATTCTCCACGCAGATCCGGCATTTCCGGCCCATTGCGCCGAACAAGACCGAGGTGACCATCTATTGCATCGCCCCGAAGGGTGAGAGCAAGACGGCGAGGTCGCATCGCATACGCCAATACGAGGACTTCTTCAACGCGTCGGGCATGGCAACTCCCGACGACCTGGAGGAGTTTCGGTCATGCCAGCTGACATTCCAGGCCACGAACGCGCCGTGGAACGACATGAGCCGCGGCGCCGAGCACTGGCTCACCGGACCCGACCCCGTTGCCGAAGCGCTCGACATGCACGGCGTGATCTCGGCCGGAGTCAAGAACGAGGACGAAGGGCTCTACCCCGTCCAACATGGTTACTGGAAACAGACGATGCTGGCAGCTATCGAGCGCGAGCGGGGTGTGAAATGACCACTGCGACGCACGAAATTACGCAGACAGCCATCGAGCAGTTTCTCTATCGCGAGGCTCGCTATCTCGACGATCGCGAATTCGAGAAGTGGTTGACGTGCTACGCCGACGACGTCGAATACTGGATGCCGAGCTGGGGCGACGACGACCTGTTGACCGAGGACCCACAGACCGACATCTCGCTGATCTACTACGAGAACAAGGGCGGCCTCGAAGACCGAGTGTTCCGTATTCGCACCGAACGCTCCAGCGCCACATCCATTCCGGAGCCCAGGACCAGCCACAACATCAGCAACGTCGAGGTCATCGAACGACGCGGAGACGTCGTCGATATCCGATTCAACTGGCACACGATGTATTTCCGCTACAAGACCATCGACCCGTACTACGGAACATCCTTCTACACCATCGACTTCTCCGGTGAGTCACCGCTCATTCGTCGGAAGACAGTGGTGCTCAAGAACGACTACATCCACCACGTCGTCGACATCTACCACTTCTGACCGTTCTTCTTCAGTCGAAGAACTGTGAGAGAGGAATCCCATGAGTCACCGTGTCGCCCTGTCTTTCGAGGACGGGGTCACCCGCTTCATCACGTGCACCGACGGGCAGACGGTCGCGGACGCGGCGTACCGCTCGCGGATCAACATCCCGCTCGACTGCCGCGACGGCGCCTGTGGAACGTGCAAGGCGCTGTGCGAGTCGGGTGACTACCACGGTGGCACCTATCTCGACGATGCGTTGTCCGACGACGAATCCGGCCGAGGCTACTGCCTACCGTGCAGCATGACGCCGAAGTCGGACCTCGTTCTGCAGATCGCCAGCACGTCCGCGGTGGCCAAGACGCAGGCGGCCACGCACACCACGAAGATCACTGCAGTACAACGACTGTCGCCGACGACGGTTCGGTTTGCGGTCGAGTCGCCCGCAGGCGTCGATCTGGCATTCCTCCCCGGCCAGTACGTGAACATCGCGGTACCGGGCAGCGACGAGAGCCGGTCGTACTCGTTCAGTTGTACGCCGGGGTCCAGCGAACTCGAGTTCCTGGTGAAACTGACCCCTGGCGGTGTCATGTCGACCTTCTTGGACGAGCGGGCCGCCGAGGGAGGCAGCATCTCGTTCACCGGCCCGCACGGCAGCTTCTTCCTGCGTGAAGCCCAGCGCCCGGCACTGCTCCTCGCCGGAGGCACCGGCCTGGCGCCCATTCTGTCGATCCTGCGCAGACTGGACGCGGAGAATTCTTCTCGAACCCTGCACCTCGTTTACGGCGCGAGCACGGACGACGACGTCGTACAACTCGATGAGCTCGACCAATTGGCGAAGAGTCTCGACAACTTCACCTGGAGCCACTGCGTCTCGGATCCGAACACCACGGCCGACAACAAGGGCTACGTCACCGGATTCATCGAACCGCATCACCTGAACGACGGCGACGTCGCTGTGTACCTCTGCGGACCACCGCCGATGGTCGAAGCAGTGCGCACCTACTTCTCCGACGAGGGCGTCGAACCGACAGGGTTCTACTACGAAAAATTCGCGCCGTCCGCGAAGACCGAAGAAAAGCCTGCGGCTCTCGAAACCCCCGCTGTCGAAACCCCCGCTGTAGAAGTCCCCACTATAGATACCCCAGCCGTCGAACCGCGTGTTCTGGCCGACGCTTCGGAGGACGAACCCGAAGTCACCACGGGATCCCGAAACCTCTGTGGACAAACTCTTTTCGAGCGGTATGACGTCGCCGCATGTCCGTCGTCCGTGCAGCCGGTGGCTGCAGCAGACGAGATCGCCACGCTCCGAACCATTGCGGGCCAACGCGTCGGGGTCGCAGGATCGGACGGGCCCTCGATTCCACTCGACGAAGACGGCCCCATCGTCGTTGCCGCGGATGCCCGCTCGGTCGCTGGCCAGTCCGTGTGGCCGCAGCGGGATATCGCGCCGGCCATCAAACGGGCAGAACCCGTCTCCGCGGACTACGAAATCGGCGAGGAGCACCCGTCGGTGCACGAGTCCGACGCCGTGTTCGAAGCCCGACGTGCCCTCGAACTGGGAGCGCTGGAACTCGTCATCGGCAGGCTGTCGTCGCAGCAGATCGCCGGATATCGGTTGCTCGCGGAAACCACGACGAAGTACGTCGACGGCGATCGCTTCGTCGACGCCGCTGCGTACACCGAAACCAACGCCGCGTTCCACGACTATCTGTTCACCCAGACCCGAAACGAACATCTGCTGCAGGCGTATCAGGCACTCGGGGTGAAAGCGGCGATGGCGGAGACGCTGCGTAATGCCGTCTGGTGCGACCCGTTGTGCGCCCAGGATCATCTCGACATCGTCGATGCATTCGAATCGCAGGACCGAGAGCGTGCGCGCACTCTCATCGCCGAGCATGCCGATCGATCCAAGATCACGATGAAACGCGCGATGGAGGACATGGCTCGCAGCAAGCGGCCAGCGTTCGTCCATCCCGGCCGATTCGCAGGCAAGGTCGTTCTCGTGACCGGTGCGGCGCAGGGAATCGGGGAATGGGTCGCACGAAGAATCTCTGCCGAGGGAGGAGATCTCGTCCTCGCCGACAGGTCGGAACTCGTGGAGACCCTGGCAGGCGAACTCGATCACGACGACGCGAGCGCACACGGAGTGCTGGCAGACCTCGAGACGTGGGAGGGTGCGTCGTCCGTCGTCGATGCCGCGATCGCGCGTCACGGCCGCATCGACGTGTCGATACATGTCGTCGGCGGCACCATTTGGGCCAAGCCCTTCGCCGAGTATCCGCCGGAGCAGATCGAGAAGGAGATCTCGCGGTCCCTGTTCCCGACGCTGTGGTCGTGCCGCGCGGTCGTTCCGCACATGATCGAGCGTCGGCGCGGAACCATCGTCAACGTCTCGTCCGTCGCCACCCGCGGCATCAATCGAGTTCCGTACGGCGCAGCCAAGGGCGGAGTCAACGCCATCACCTCGAATCTTGCGCTCGAAGCCGCGCCGTACGGAGTCCGTGTCGTCGCTACCGCTCCCGGCGGAACCGATGCGCCTACAAGGCGCATCGCCCGCGGTCCTGGCCCGTCGACCGATCAGGAGAAGCAGTGGTACCAGCAGCTCGTCGATCAGACAGTCGGCTCGTCGACGCTCGGGCGATACGGGACACTCGACGAACAAGCCGCAGCGATCTGCTTCCTGGCGTCCGACGAGGCGTCGTACATCACGGGTACGGTGCTTCCCGTGGCAGGCGGTGACCTAGGCTGATCGGCGGTATCGGTGTCGGTTCGTGGATACGGTGGTGGAGTGAATCACCGTCGTGAATCGATCGTCGACGCGGTAGTGGCTGCGTTCGGTGACCGGCGCTCGGCGTTCGTCGTGATCGAGGGCGTCCAGGGTGCAGGCAAGACGTCGGCGCTGGATGCCGTCGAGCATCGAATCCGAAGCCTCACCGACACCGATGTACGACGCGTCCGCGCGGTCCCGTGGGAAGCGTCCCTGCCGTATGGGATCGTCCGACAGGTCGTGGAAACCGAAGACGTATGGGACGGGACCGATTCGCTCGAAACGCTGGTCCTTCGGATGAGTACCGCACTCGGCGCGATGGATCGACGCCGTGTTGTCGTACTCGTCGACGACGCCGAGAACGCCGACACCGATTCGCTCGAGCTGCTCGCGTCGCTCGTTCGATATCACCGCCGGTTGCCGATTGCGGTGGTGTGCACGCGGACTCTCGGCCCAGGCGGACTCTCGTCGGCGCACGATGTCCTGGGCCGAGCAGCGGAGTCGACGATTCCGATTCGATTGCTGGACACTGCAGAGGTCACGGACCTGGCCGCTCGATGCGGAATCGTCCTCTCGCAGTCCGCGGCCGCACATCTGACGCTCCACACCGGCGGACGGCCGCGCCACACCGCGGCATTGTTGGCCGAACTGGCGCCGGACACGTGGACGGGAATTCGTCCCGGCCTTCCCGCGCCGCAGTTCGTGTCATCGGCAGTCCATGAGTCGCTCTCTACCTTCGATGTGAACGCGCGCAGATTGTGCAGTGCTGCAGCCGTGTTGGAGGTAGCGGCTGTTCCCGTCGTCGCTGCAGTCGCGGGGATCGACGGCGATCCATGGTCGGCGATCGACGACGCGGAACGAGCAGGATTGATCACGGTGAAGCAGCGATCGACCTCGACGGTCCTCGCGTGTCCCGACCCGATGGTGCGGGCTGCGATACTCGCTGCGCTCGGCCGCGTCGAGCAGAGCGCGCTGCATCGCGTGGCGGCGTCGGTCGTCGAAGACCGCGCTGACGTACTCGCACACCTGGTCGACGCGGCGTCCGGACCCGATTCCTCCCTGTCCGATCAGCTGGCGACGTTGGCCGTCGAACGGGCGGCGACGGGCGAATGGGCATCGGCGGCACGGTTGTACGCGCTGTCCAGCAGATCGAGCCGCGACACCCACACGCGCGACGACCGGCTCGTTCTCGCGGTGGACGCCCTCATCGGCGCCGGTGACATACCGGCAGCGTCCGGATACGTCGCCGAAATCGAGAGTTTCCGCGAAACCCCCATGCGAAGTGTCGTTCTCGGATACCTCGCAATTCTGCGTGGCCGACCACAGGAGGCCGAGGCGCGCCTCGCCCGGGCATGGGAACTCGTTCGGAGCAGACACGAACCCGGCGTCGCTGCAGTCATCTGTCACCGGCAGGTACTGCACAATCTCGCTCGCTGCAACGGTGCCCGGTTGGTCGAATGGGCCGATCGAGCTGTCGAGTTGGTGGGTGCGGACGATCCGACCGCCATCGAAGCGCAATCCATCCGTGGTCTCGGGTTGGGAAGTACCGGCCGAATCCCGGAATCGCTGAGCAGCTATGAAAGCCTGTGGCAGCAGGCGAATACCGGTGCCGTGGGACAACGAGTACAGATGGGCGCCGGATGGTTGCATCTGGCGACGGACCGTATCGATGTCGCGCGCGGCGAATTGGAAGCCGCCGCGCCCACCGACTTTCTCGGTGGGTCGACACGAATTTCGTCGTGGGCGCAGGCATGGTTGGCGAGAGCGTACTTCGTGACCGGCGATTGGGACGCGGCCCTGCGGACAGCGACCTCGGGCGCCGACCTGGTGGAGAGATCGGGTGCGGCGCTGATCATTCCGTTGCTGCAGTGGACCGTGACTCAGATCCACGCTCTGCGCGGCGATTGGCAGGCAGCAGCGGATTCTGCCCGACTGGGTGACGCGGGTGCTCGTGAGTACGAGATCATGCGAGTTCCCGCGGCTCTCGGCCGTGCCGCCATCGCCGAGGCACGGGCGGACTACACGGGTGTGCTGCGAGCTCTGGCACCACTGACCGAACTCTGGGCGCAGGCCGACGTCTCCGAACCCGGTTTCTGGCCGTGGCCGGACGTGTATGCGAATGCATTGGTCGTCGAAGGTCGGTTGTCGGAGGCCGACACGTTCCTGTCCCACCACGAGAAGATCGCCCTCGCGAGAGGGCATCGTTCGGCGCTGGCACGACTGGCCTGTGCACGTGGCCGATGGCATGGGGCGCGCGGCGAACTCGATGCTGCACGAGTGTCGTTCGAGGAGTCGCTCGCCGCCCTCGCGCCCCTGCCGCTGATCTACGATCGCGCTCGTGTCAATTACGTCTACGGGCTGACCCTGCGGCGTGCAGGTAAGCGCCGTGAGGCAGATGTCATCGTCTCGGCTGCGCGAGAAGACTATTCGGCTCTCGGTGCATCGACCTACGTGAGCCGATGCGACCGAGAGCTCAAGGCCGGTGGCATGAACGCTGTCTTGAAGGACCGCTCGCACGACGCGCTGACTCCGCAGGAGGAGGCCGTGGCCGGTCTCGTGTCGACCGGCTTGACCAATCGTGAAGTCGCCGCCGAGCTGTACCTGTCCGTCAAGACCGTTCAGTTCCATCTCACCCGTGTGTACTCGAAGTTGGGTATCCGGTCGAGGGCGGAACTGGCGGCGCGGAGCAGAGCCGGCGATGAGGCGGAGAGCTGAGTCAGCCGACTCGTTCGAACAACCCCCGGATGACCGCCGGGCCGCGTCCGAGCGACTGGGCGTAGTCCGACCAGAGGACTGCCGGCTCGCGCTCGCTCATCTGTTCATCGCTGTCGTGACGTGCTCGATGATCAGGCGCGACACCTGCTCGGACTGTTCGATGTTCGCGAGATGCGCGGCAGGGGAGAGGACATGGAACTCGGCGTCGGGGATACCGTCGGCGAGGATGCGCATGTCGGCCGGCGTCGTCGCGGGGTCGTGTTCGCCGGCGATGACGAGGGTCGGTGCGGTGATCTTGCCGAGATCTGCCCGGCTGTCCCATCCAGCGAGGGCCTCGCAGCAGGCTGCGTAACCCTCGTCGGGGGTCGAGGCGATCATCTGGCGGAAAGTGATTGTGTCGCCGTCGAATTCCGTGGTGAACCAGCGCGCGAGGACCGCGTCGGCAAGCGATTGCGTGCCCGAGGTTCGCACCGTCGCAGCGCGGTCGAGCCAGCCCTGGGGCTCGCCGAATCGCGCCGACGTGCATAACAGGGTCAACGAGTCCACACGGCCGGGATGATTCACAGCGAGCCACTGAGCGACTGCACCGCCCAACGACAGCCCAATGACGTGCACTCGTTCACGACCGAGCGAATCGAGTACGGCAAGAACATCGTCGGCGAGTTCGGTGACGGTATACGGGCCTGTCGGTACCGGTGAGAGCCCGTGGCCGCGCAGGTCCACGGCAACGACGTCGGCTACGGCAGTCAGCGCCTGGACTTGCGGGTTCCACATCGAGCGGTCGGAACCGAGTGATCCGATCAGCACCACGGTGACTGTGGACGGGGGAGCTGCTTCGACGAGGTCGTAGGCCAGTTCGACAGGCATGCTTGCAGTCTAGCTCATGTTCGTATAGCGGCGGGATGTTCACATAACGCACATCGTGACAAAATCAGGTCTGCGTTGTCGCCCCATGCGTGCCCCGCGATGCTCGCCAGGCTGAGCGACCTCGTCGAGCAGCGATGCCAGTTCGTCATCGCAACGCACTCGCCGATCGTGCTGGCGCTACCGGGAGCGACGATATGCGAGATCTCCGACGACGGCACGATCGAAGACATCGAGTACGACACTGCTTCTCCGGGGCGTACGACGAGGGAGTTCTCGGCCGACCCTGGGCGGTACCTTGGATTTCTTGCGTAGTCTGCACGCTGGATCGAACCACGGCACGTCCAGCGTGCGGACACCTCGCAGATTCTGGCGTCGAAAGATGTTCGCCAAGTGCGCATTCCGATCGGCCTACCGGTGTCGGTTTCGATGTCGCCGCTTCGGATACTCCGCATCCGGCTAGCCGAGGTGCTCCCATCCGTGTAGCACTACTTCGCAGACGTTCTACTGCGAAGTGCCGCCGTCGATGCAATCGTATGGGCATAGTGGTGGCATGACTATCGATGCCGATCGCCAGCGCGTCCCTGCAGTTTCACCCCGCACCGATTCCGCGCGGCATGCGGCGCTGATGGGTGCGGGGTTGCTAGCGATGGGCGTGTTGCACTTCGCTGTGCCGGAGAAGTTCGATGAGCAGATCCCTCCCGTGATTCCCGGCAAGCCTCGCACTCTGACATACGTGTCGGGTGTCGCCGAGGCGGCAATCGGCGCAGGGTTGCTGCACCCGAAGACCCGCAGACACGCAGCCTCCGCCGCGGTAGCTTTGTTCGTCGCTGTCTATCCTGCCAATCTGAACATGGTGCGTCTGAATTGGGACCGGCCTTGGTTGCGCGCCGCCGCACTCGCGCGCCTTCCCTTTCAGATTCCGATGATTACCAGTGCCCTGGCCATCCGACGGGGAGCCTGAGGGTTGGACAGAGTGGTCGTGCGGGTCGTCTGGCTAGTTATCTCGGTGGTTGCGGTGGGGTACGCCGTCTCCAGCGCGGGCGATCCGGTCTCCGGGGTGTCACTCGGGTGCGCAAAGATTGGGGAATACGGCGCCGACACTGCTGTGCGATGCGATGATTCGATCGCTCAGGTATTCGGCGCATGGCGGCTCGTCCTGCTGGGCGCGCTGTTGTCCGGTCCACCTCTGCTTGCAGCGTTTTCGAGGCGAAGGTCCGTCTGGTGGCTCGCGGTCGTGGCACTCGTTGTGGTGGGTCTGACGGGGCTGGCCATGTGGACGACGATCTGGATCTTGCTCTTGGTCGCGCTACCACTCGCAGGCGTAGGTTCTGTGGCCGTCATGGTCGATACCGCCGTGCGCGTCTCGAGGCCCGAACGATCATGACGCCCGGCGGTCCGACCGATCGCGGACATGCTGCCGGACGCTGTGAGGCTGCGAATCGACCGCGCTGCGCGCGTGCTTATCGCCCACTGCCGCAATCACATGGTCGACCAGGAGCATCTCTTACTCGACGTTTGGGCAGGTGGGATGACGTCCCACTTGGCGCCGAACGCGTCCGCCACCGCCGAGTGCGACGAGGCGAAGTCGCCCCAGGCGAAATGATGCTCGCTCGACCAATCGGGATTCGAATCCGAGTGTAGCGGCCCGACTTGGTTCTTCGATTCAGAAGGGTTGAGCGAGTTGATCATTCCTCCACGGTGAGTAGAGCGACCGTCAAACGAAGAGCATTCCGCCGTCGATGAGGGCGGACTGTCCGGTCATGTAGTTGGAGTCCGGCCCGGCGAGATAGGACACGTACGCTGCGACGTCCTCACCGGTCGAGACGCGTCCTAGGGTGATCCCCGCTGCCATGGCCTTCATGGACTCGCCCTTGCCGACGCCATTGATTGCTCCGAGGTCGCGGTCGACCTCTACCCACATGTTGGTATCGACGATGCCGGGGCAGTATGCGTTCACAGTGATGCCGTGCTCGGCCCACTCCTGCGCTGCGGCCTGCGTCAGAGCGCGCACACCGAACTTGGACGAGCTGTACACGCCGAGAAGCGGGAATCCCTTGTGGCCGGCGATCGAGGATGCTCCGATGATCTTGCCGCCTGTGCCCTGCGCGATCATGACGCGGGCAGCTTCTGTGTAGCAGAGGAACATTCCGCGGCCGTTGACTGCGTGGATTTTGTCGTACTCTTCGGGGGTGACGTCGAGCAGGGCTTTCGTCTGGGCGATGCCGGCATTGGCGACGATGATATCGAGGGAACCCAACCGGGCAGCGGTGTCCGTCATGAGTGCACGCACGGACTCGTGATCGCTGACATCACCGCTCAGTGCGACGGTGCGTACACCGTGTGCTGCGACCTCGCTCTGGGTCTTCTCGAGTGCTTCGGACATCGACGGGAGGTCGGACAGGGCGATGTCGTGACCGTCCTGCGCGAGTCGGAGTGCGATCGATCTGCCGATGCCGCGTGCCGACCCCGTTATGTGTGCGACCGTCATTGTATTCCTCCTGAATTCGTTTGTACGAGAACTGAAACGAGTCGACTCTCAGGCCGTCGGATCGACGAGTAGCTTCATCTTGCGTCCGGCGCGGAGTTCTTCGAATCCGCCGTCGACGACGTCGCTGAGTGCGATCGTGTCGACCCAACCGGTGGTGTCGTAGTGTCCCTTGGCCATCAGGTCGATTACTGCGCGGTAGTCGTCGCTGGTGTAGCAGATGGTGCCCTGGATGCGTCGTTCCTGAAGGACGAGGTTGAGCAGGGGCGTGGTGAGGGGCTTGTCGTAGATGGCGACGCTGATCAGTGGCCGCCGCTCGCCGACGCAGTTGAGTGCGGACTCGATGGCTGGAGTGACGCCGGCGGCGTCGAATGCAGCGTCGACGCCGTCGCCGTTGGTCCGATCTGCGATCAAGGCCGGCACGTCGACCGCCAGTGGGTCGAGTGTGCGGGCACCAAGTGCTTCGATCGAACGGCGCCGGGTTGCCGAAGGTTCCACGACGTCGATCTCGGTGAGGCCCATTCCGCGGAGTGCGAACCAGATACCGATTCCGATCGGGCCCGCGCCGTAGATGAGAGCGCGACTGTGGTCACCGACCTCACCGAGTACTGCCGCGTGATACGCGACCGACAGAGGTTCGACAAGGGCGCCCATCTCGACGGGGATGGCGTCGGGCAGCTTGTGAATCTGGTTGCGGGGCACCACTGTGTATTCCGCCATTCCGCCGTCGGCCATCAGTCCGTGGAAACCGATCTGTTTGCACAGGTTGTACTGACCATTGCGACAGGGACGGCATTCGCCACATCGGTAGATCGGTTCGATGGTGACCGCATCGCCTTCGGTCACGTCGACGACGCCTGCGCCGACAGCTGCGACTATGCCCGAGAATTCGTGGCCGAGGACCACCGGCATTGCTCTGTTGGTCAGTGGGTGTGGTTCGGACGGTGAGATGAAGATCGGACCGTCGTAATATTCGTGAAGGTCAGTGCCGCAGATGCCGTTACGTGCGATTTCGACCTTGACCTGTCCTGGTCCGGGGTTGGGCTCGGGAACGTCTTCGACCTCGACTTTGTGGTTGCCGTAGTAGACAGCTGCGCGCATGGCTTACTCCTTCTAGTCCGGTGCTGGTTGTCTCGAGACGCAAGATCACAGGGTGCGAACGAGTTTCTTGTTCGCGAATTCGTCGAGTCCGAAGCGGCCGAGTTCGCGGCCGATGCCCGATGTCTTGACCCCGCCGAAGGGCATGTCGGGTGCGCTCTTGATCGTCGTGTTTATTCCGACCATGCCGACATCGAGCCGGTCGGTGACGTACGCGGCTTCGGCGTCGTCGGTGGTGAAGATCGCACTCCCGAGCCCGAATGCTGAATCGTTGGCGAGATCGATTGCGGCGTCGGTCGATTCGACCTTGTGGAGTACCGCGACCGGTCCAAACAGTTCCTCGCGATATGCGCGCATCTGCGGGGTGACGCCGGAAAGCACGGTGGCAGGGTAGTAGGCGCCGTCGCCGTCGGGCACGGTCCCGCCGAGGTGGACGGTCGCGCCTTTGGCGACAGCGTCGGCGACTTGTTCGGCGATTTCGTCGCGTCCATCGACGCTCGACATAGGTCCCAACCGCGTCGCGGGATCCGATGGCTCGCCCATCGTCCAGGTTCGAGCGGCATCGACGAACCCCTCGAGGAAATCGTCCCACACGGTGGCATCGACGATCATCCGCTTCGACGATGTGCAGGCCTGACCGGCGTTGCCGAATCGGCCGGGGACTGCGGCGGAAATGGCGTCGTTCACATCGGCGCTCCGGAGTACAAGGAAAGGGTCGGATCCGCCGAGCTCGAGTACGGCCTTTTTCATGTGTTTCCCAGCCAGCTGGCCGACGATGCTTCCCGCACGTTCCGATCCGGTGAGCGAGACTCCTTGCAAACGGGGGTCGGCGATGAAGCCGGCGATCTGGTCGCTGGAGGCAAAGATGTTCTGGTAAACGCCCGTTGGGCTGCCGGCATCACGCAGCAAGGCCTCGATCGCCAGAGCTTGCTGTGGGCAGTTACTGGCGTGCTTGAGCAGAATCGTGTTGCCCAGCAGTAGGTTCGGAGCGACAAAGCGTGCGACCTGATAGTAGGGAAAGTTCCAGGGCATGATCCCCACCAGAGCTCCGATGGGGACCGTGCGCACCAACGCTCGTCCAGAACCGGCAATGTCGAGTTCCTCGTCGACCAGCAGGTCTCGGCCCTTGGTCGCGTAGTACCGGAAGATCGACGCGGACAGTTTCACTTCCCCGCGGGCCTGCGCGATCGGCTTACCCATCTCGAGCGTCATCAGTTCGGCAAGTTCGGTTTCGCGTTCGCGGTGCAGGTCGGCCACGCGGTGCAGAACCGCAGCGCGTTCGCCGACCTCTGTGATGCGCCACGCCCTGTAAGCCTCGTCCGCGGCGCCGAGTGACGCCGAAGCCTGTTCGTCCGACAGCGTCTCGAATTTTGCCACGACGGTGCCGGTTGTGGGATCGGTGGTTGCGTATTTGCTCATCAGCATGTCTTTCGTGGCAGGACGCCGGCCGGGGAACAAGGCTGCGGCCGGCGATATCGATGCGGTGTCGTCGGGACTTCGAGATCAAGCAGGCTTCAGAACGTCCGACTGTGTCAGGAAGCTCGGGCAGCCCGACGCCTTCTCGGTGTCCAGAACGGATCGGTACTCCTTGATGCCGCCGAGGTAGAACATCACCGTGCGCTTCTTGCCGGGAATGTTCGCGCCGAAGATCCAGGACGCGGCCTTCGGGAACAACGTCTGGTCGGCGATATCGGAACAGATATCGGTCCACTCGGTTTCGATGGTCGGCTTGGCCTCGATCCACCCAGTGGAGTTGTCCTCGATCGACTTGATGGT
The DNA here is from genome assembly GCF_001895005.1 of Rhodococcus yunnanensis NBRC 103083. Taxonomy (GTDB): domain Bacteria; phylum Actinomycetota; class Actinomycetes; order Mycobacteriales; family Mycobacteriaceae; genus Rhodococcoides; species Rhodococcoides yunnanense. Next base: position 78,178 of record NZ_BCXH01000001.1, read on the forward strand.
GTCCGCGATCCACTCGACCTGTACCTCGATCGATGGCGGCAGGTTCGTGAAAGGTCCGTTCGGACCAAGGATCATGAACATGTTGGGGAATCCTGTGGTGGCCATGCCGAGGTAGCTCGTCGGGCCGTCCTGCCAGTGTTCTTTCAAGCTTTCGTTGTTTCGTCCGCGGATATCGACTTTGACGTAGTTGCCGTCGACGGCGTCGAATCCCGTTGCGCAGATGAGAACATCGATCTCGTGCAGCACTCCGTCCTCGGTGACGATGCCCTCCGCCGTCAGCTCACGTATGGGGTTCTCACCGACGTGAACGAGGGACACGTTCTCCCGGTTGAAGGTTTCGTACAATCCCGAATCGCAGAGTGGCCGACGTGCGTAGAGATCTGTAGGTGTCAGCTTTCGGCGAGTCTCCGGGTCCTTGACGATCTCGGCGATCTTCGACCGAATGAACTTCGCCGCTTCCTCGTTCGCATCAGGATTGGTCGCGATGTCGCAGAAGGTCTCGAACATGAAGCGGAATCCACCGCCTTCGTCCCACGTGCGCTGAAAGATCTGTTGACGCTCTTCGGCCGAGACGCTGAAGGTCTCGACTTCGCTTTCGACGAATCCCATGGCGACGCTGGAATTGCGGACCTGGTTCCAGTTGGCTTCGAAGTTTTTCTTCTGGCTAGCCAGTTCCTCGTTCGACAGCACACGGTTGCCTGCAGGTACGCTGTACTGAGGTGTGCGCTGGAATGAGGTCAGGTGTCCCGCGATCGGTGCGACTGCTGTGATGACCTGCCCTCCGGTCGAACCATTGCCGATGACGCCGACGCGCTTGCCGGTCAGATCCAGGTCCTCGGGCCATGCTCCGGTATGGATGAGCTTGCCTTCGTAGTTCTCTATGCCGGGGAAGTTCGGAACGTTGGTTGCCGAGAGCAGCCCGAGGCCGTTGACGAGGTACTTGGCCTTGTAGGTGACTCCGCGATCGGTGGTGACCGTCCAGATGCCAACGACGTCGTCGAAGCTGGCCGACGTCATCGTGGTCTCGAGCTGAACATCGTCGCGCAGAGAATATCGGTCTACGACGCCGCCGAGGTACTCGAGGATCTGCGGCTGTTGTACGAACTTGGTATTCCATGAAGTCTGGTCGTACAGGTCGCGGTCGAACGAGTATTGGTAGACGAAGCTTTCGGAGTCCGACAGTGCACCGGGATACTTGTTCCAGAACCAGGTACCGCCGACTCCGGAAGCCTTGTCGATTGCGACGGCATTCAATCCGAGCTCACGGCGTAGCTTGTAGAGCATGTAGATGCCACCGAAGCCGCACCCGACGACGAGGGCGTCGAGCTCGCGGATCTGCTCGGGGTGGTGTGTCTGCATGTGATTGCTCCTTCGGTCGTGCGACCTTTGTGGTGTAGTTCACGTTCTCTGCTCACAATGGTGAGGTGGGGCACACGAAGGCTGGGTGTTCCACATTGGCACAGTGGGAAAGGTGGCCTCTGAGCTGGATTTATGCCTGATCGGTAATAATGGCGAGCTTTGGCATTCGTTTGGAGTGGGATGTGGGGTGCTGGACCTGCTTCGAACGACTAGGCAGGAGTTGAGGTGGACGAGGCAGTACGGCACGCGAAACAGCACCTGATGCGCGTCGGTCTGTTGGGGCAGATCCCGGATGATGGTCTGGTCCCGGACTTCGTGATGCGGAGCTGGCGTCGGTCGATCGGTAGCAGTGCCGATAGCATTTTGCCGTCGCAGAAATTCGATGAGATCGACACCGAATCGATCTTGCGTCGTGCGGCGGATCCGGTACTCGACCGATGGCAGGATCATTTGGTCGACACCGGGACCACCCTGTTTCTCAGTGATCGGGCGGGCAGCATCGTTGCTCGGCGCGCGAGCGACAGAACGCTGCGGCGAAAGCTCGATCGAGTCAACGCGGCAGAGGGCTTCGATTACTCCGAACGCGCGATCGGCACGAACGGCCTGGGAACTTCGATGGTCGAAGGCCGCGCGGTGTACATCGAAGGCAGTCAGCACTTCAACGATTCATTGGCAGTGCTCGCATGCGCTGCGGTACCGGTGTATACACCGTCGGGTTTGGTCATCGGGTCGGTGTCCCTCGGTGGACCGCTCGATATCGCCAATTCGTTGATGCTGACGCTTACGAAGGAGATCGGCCAACAAATCGAGGAGCGACTCAAGGCGGCCAGTCGCCCCCAGGACGTGGCGTTGGCCATGTCGTTCATGCGGTACGCGAACTCACAGCGGCCGACTGTGATCATGGACAACGAGACTTTGCTTGCAAATACCCCGGGACTTCCCTACATCAGCGTCGACTCGCACGTTCTTCTCTGGAATCGGTTGGGCGCGCACGACTGGTCAGGTAGTGCTGCAACGATTTTCGAGCTGGACGATGCAGCTGTGTCTGTATCCGCCCGACGCGTGGTGGAGGGATCACGGGTGTACTACGTGCTTCATTTCGCCGCAGTTCCACAAGCTGGTTCGGCAGACGCGAAACCGGGCGTTCGACCAGCGCGCAATGCTTCGAGTCATATCGAGCGCACCGGCACGGTGATCGTCGACGGCCCGTCCGGTTCCGGTCGAGCGACCCGGGCACTCGACATGCGACGGGACTATGGGACGGTCCACCAACTCGAGGCTGTCGTGTTGTCGAGGCACACGCAGACACCCTGGGACGCGGTCGCGGAGTAGTTGAGTGGCGGCCGCGACGTCCTTGTCCGCCGGCTCGAGAATCTGGGGGATTCCGATGCTGACCGCCTATCGGAGCTAGTGGAAGGTCACCGTCGCGAGGTGCACGCGGGACGAGCGAATTCGTTGTGGCTGACGGTGTGTACCGAGTCCGCGTCACCTGTCGTGAAGCGATTGATCGAACAGTGGGGAGTCAGGGACAGAACCCGGCCCCTGAGGGACACACCGGATCGGATTCCGGGTTTGGTTCGTTCGATCCTCGATCGTGTGGACACCACGCGACGGCACTCGATGTCGCCGACTGCATTGCAATCACTGGTTCAGTGGAGTTGGCCGGGCAACATCGGCGAATTGGTCGAGGTCCTCACCGCGGTTGCGGCCGATGTTCAATCCACGGTCATCGAGCGAAGTCACCTTCCGGAACAGCTTCAGACGATCCAGTCCCGCAGAAAGATGACGATGTTGGAGGAAGCCGAACGCGACACCATCACACGAGCGTTGGCTACCGCGAGCGGTAACAAGTCTCAGGCCGCCGAGCTGTTGGGTATCGGCCGCACAACCCTGTACAGGCGAATGCGGCACTTCGGATTGGACGAAGGGGAGGGATCGTTGTGATCAAGCACCCTCAGATGTCTTGTTCGAGTGAGACGACCTTGTCGAGGACGACTCGCAGTGCGGGGTTGGGATTGTCCCGACGCCACGCGGCCCGCATGTCGACTTCCGCCGTTGCGTCGGTGAGGGGCACGAAGACCACATGGGGATCGGTGACGTTGTTCGCCACCGAGGCCAGCGTGAGGTGGCAGCCTACCTCCGCTGCGACCAACGCCAAAGCTGTCTGGGTGTCCGGAGCGACCTGAACGACGTCGGCGACGAATCCGTGGGCGTCGGCAAGCCGGCGCAAGCGGTCGGGAAGTACCGAGCCCTCGTGCAGCGGAAGCGATACGAACTGTTCTTCGGACAAACTCTCGATGTTCAGGCGGCGAGCATCGGCGAGTGGGTGGGTGTCGGCAAGGGCGATGACGAGGTGGTCAGCCATGACGATTTCGGACTCCACGCCAGCTGGAATGGCGTCCCATCTACCGAGCGCGATGTCGGTGTCGCCACTGAGCAGCTTTTTCATTGCAGGTTGTGCGAAGTTCTGGCTGGACAGTTCCAACTGGATACCAGGATGTTCGGCGCGTACGGTACGGGCCAACCTGGCCACCATGCGGTGAGTGGACACGCCCGCGAATGCGATGCGTACCAGACCTGACTCACCGCCGTCGGCCGACCGGACAGCATCCTCCGCGATACGCACAGCATCGAGGACTGCACGCGCCGGTTCGATCAAGGCCGCACCAGCGGCGGTCAACTTCACCGAGCGAGTGTTTCGATCGAACAGGGTGGCGCCCACATGCCGTTCGAGGCTTTTGATCGTACGGCTGAGCGGCGGCTGTGCGACATGCAACCGCTCGGCTGCGCGACCGAAGTGTAGTTCTTCGGCGACCGCCAGGAACGCTCTGAGCTGGTCTAGTTCCACAAAACGCTCCTTTATTGACAACTGAGTATTACAGAAGTGCCAATTAGGTATTGGACTGATTCTAATCCTGCGGTGACTATTGGTACATGAGCATGCTGAACCCCGACGTCCCCGACGACGTCTTCGCGGATGTACTGAAGCAGGTCTCCCACTTCATTCGGTCCCGAGTGGTTCCGCGTGAGCTGGAGATCATGAACGACGACGCAATCCCGGCGGATCTGCGCACACAGGTCGCCGAGATGGGATTGTTCGGCTACGCCATCCCACAGGAGTGGGGTGGACTCGGACTGAACCTCATCCAAGACGTGGAGTTGGCGATGGCGCTCGGTTACACGACTCTGTCGCTGCGGTCCATGTTCGGCACCAACAACGGAATCGCGGGTCAGGTCCTCGTCGGATTCGGGACCGAGGAGCAGAAGGCGACGTGGTTGCCTGGCATGGCGGCGGGTGACATCGTCGCGTCCTTCGCGTTGACCGAGGACGGAGCGGGGTCGAATCCCGCGGGTCTGAAGACGACGGCGAAGGCCGACGGGGCGGGATGGACCATCGACGGCAGCAAACGATTCATCACCAACGCCCCGAATGCGAACATGTTCGTCGTCTTCGCCAAGCTCGACCCGAAACCCGAGCGCGGCAACGGTATCGCGGTCTTCCTCGTGCCGGCGGATGCGCCCGGGATCGAGGTCGGGGTCAAGGACGCGAAGATGGGCCAGCAAGGATCGGCCACAGCAGACGTGACCTTCACGAACGTGTTGGTCGACGCCGAGTCGCTGGTCGGCGGAAACGCAGAGATCGGTTACAAGGCAGCGATGACGTCGTTGGCGCGCGGGCGTGTTCACATTGCGGCGCTCTCGGTCGGTCAGGCGCAGCGTGCACTCGACGAATCCGTCGCATATGCCGCGGCGTCGACTCAGGGCGGTGAGCCGATCGGTAATTTCCAGCTCGTTCAGGCGATGATCGCCGATCAGCAGACCGGGGTGATGGCAGGTCGGGCAATGGTTCGCGAGGCGGCCCGAGCTTGGGTCGAGAACACCGACCGCCGCATCGCGCCTTCCGCTGTGAAGCTGTTCTGTACGGAGATGGTGGGTAAGGTCGCTGATCTTGCTGTTCAAATCCACGGCGGCACAGGCTATATGCGGGAAGTGCCCGTCGAGCGTATTTACCGTGACGTTCGTCTGCTCCGTCTCTACGAAGGTACGAGCGAGATTCAGCGTCTGATTGTCGGTGGCGGACTGATCCGCGCGGAACAGCAGCGCACCAAGTGAACGCCCCACTCGACGGATTCACCGTCGTCGCGATCGAACAGGCCGTCGCGGCGCCGCTCGCAACCAGGAACCTTGCCGACCTCGGTGCCCGGGTGATCAAGGTCGAGCGAACCGATGGCGGCGATCTCGCCCGCGGGTACGACCATGCCGTCCACGGAACGGCCGCTCATTTCGTTTGGCTCAACCGTGGCAAGGAGTCTCTCGCGGTGGATCTCAAGTCCGCGCGGGGGCGGGCAGTTGTGCTCGAGTTGATCAGGAACGCTGACGTGTTCATCCAGAACCTTGCGCCGGGTGCGGCCGCACGGCTCGGCCTCGGCGCCGAAGAACTGCGAGCGACGCAGCCCGGATTGGTCGTGGTGAACATGTCGGGTTTCGGCAACGGCGGACCGATGCAGGACCGCAAGTCCTACGACATGTTGATCCAAGCCGAGTCCGGTTTGATCTCCATCACGGGTACCCCCGACGAGCCCGCCAAGACCGGCATCCCGACGGCCGACATCGCCACTGGAATGTATTGCGCTCAATCGGTTCTCGCAGCACTGCTACGGCGCGGCCGAACAGGGGAGGGTGCCACGATCGACGTCTCGATGCTCGACTCGACGGTGGAATGGCTGGGGCACGCGATGTACACCCAGATGTACACCGGAGTGCAGCCGCCTCGCATGGGCGTCAGCCACGTCTCCATTGCGCCGTACGACAGGTACCCGACGCAGGACGGCCAGATATTGATCGGGGTTCAGAGCGACCGTGGATGGCGAACCCTGGTCGACGACGTCCTCGCGATTCCCGAGATGGCGGACGATCTTCGTTTCGCCACCAACGTTCTGCGCGTGCAGAACCGGGCCGAATGCGATGCCGTCGTCGCCGAGCGGACGGCGACGTTCACCACCGAAGCCCTCGACGCGAAATTGGCTGCAGCAGGTATTCCAGCGGCCCAGGTCAAGCAGATGAATCAGGTCGTCGATCATCCGCAACTCGTCGAGCGGGACCGATGGCGCATCGTGAACACCGAACATGCCACGGCGCGAGCCCTGTTGCCGCCGAGTACGTTCGCTGATCACGAAGCTCCTATGGGTGATGTTCCCGCGCTCGGGCAGCACACCCGGGCGTTGCTGATCGAGGCCGGGCAGGACCCCGATGTTCTCCTGCGTGACGGGATCGCCGTCCAGAATTCAGCATTCGACAGATCGGCATTGGATGCGGCGTCCACGCGCTGACGCACGCTCATGGACCTATGAGAAGGAACTTTCATGATCAAAGGACGCACAGCGGTCATCACGGGCGGAGCCCAGGGCATCGGCTTGGCGATCGCGACTCTGTTCGCGGAGAACGGCGCAAAGATCGTCATCGGTGATCTCGACGAGTCGAAGGCCAAGGAAGCAGCTGACGCTCTGCAAACCGATGCAGTCGGCGTTCGCTGCAATGTCACCTCGTCCGAGGACGTACAGGCCTTGGTGGACACTGCGGTGTCTGCGTTCGGGTCGATCGACATCATGGTCAACAATGCAGGTATCACTCGTGACGCAACGATGCGGAAGATGACCGAGGATCAGTTCGATCAGGTGATCGATGTTCATCTGAAGGGATGTTGGAACGGTACGCGGATCGCGGCGGGGGTCATGCGCGAGAGCGGGGGTGGATCGATCATCAACCTGTCCTCGATCTCGGCGAAGGTGGGATTCGTGGGCCAGAGCAATTACTCGGCAGCGAAAGCCGGAATCGTCGGACTGTCCAAGGCGGCCGCGAAAGAGGTTGCGCACCTGGGTGTCCGAGTCAACGTAATTCAACCCGGATTGATCAAGACCGCGATGACCGAGGCGATGCCGCAGAAAGCGTGGGATCAGAAGATGTCGGAGATCCCGATGCAGCGGGCGGGTGATCCACGCGAAGTGGCTTCGGTAGCTCTGTTCTACGCATCCGACCTGTCGTCGTACATGACCGGAACGGTCTCCGAGGTCACCGGCGGACGCTACATGTAGCAGCGCCCGGATCAAGAAATCCGTGACATCCGGTTCGGCGATCGTTTCGTCGGAGATATTCAGCTTCGACACCTCTCTCGGAGGTGAGAGAGGTGGACGGTTCTGTTCGAATCAGTTGGTGACTGCAGTCGAGTAGCGACAGTGGTTGGTGGACAGTGCCGCCCGGTCGAGGACCGGGCGGCACTGACAGATGAGACGGGATCGAGCGGTTCATGGCATCGAAACACTGGCCTGATTCCTGGGAGAGCTACCCGGCGGGCTGACTGACTCGGATGTGATTGCCGAAGGGATCACGGAAACCGAAGTCGGTTCCGTACGGCTGCTCGACCGGTTCTTGGGTGATGTCGACCCCAGCATCGCGGAGTGCGGCGAAGGTGGCATGTACATCGCTGCTCGTGAGGAACAGGCCACCCAGCGCGCCTTTGGTGACGAGCTCCCGCACCTGAGCTGCGGTGTCGGCGTCCTGCTGAGGACCGCCGACGAGTTCGAGAAGAAGCTGCACTCCGCCGCCGGGCAGAGCTACGGTCAGCCATCGCATGAAACCCAGGTCGACGTCGTCCTGGACCTCGAAACCCAGGTGCGTGCTGTAGAACTGGAGCGCCTCGTCCTGGTCGAGTACAGGGACGCTGTTGATGCTGACGGAGGTGATGTGGTTCGTGGTCATGACGACGACGTTAGTGGGCCGTTGGCCGGCCTCGCTTCTCCGAAACCGCTATCCATCGTTGCGACGACCGACGGAGCGACGGTCCGCGGTCTGGTCCACGCGGCGATGAAGCACGAAGGCACGTGTACAGGCTTGTGTCGCACCCGGAACTGCGACGGTGAGCAGCCCACGATCGAGGTGAACGTTCTGCTGAACGTACCCAGGCTCGCGAAGCCGACATCCCACGCAACTGTCGTGATCGGGCGGTCGGTCTGACGCAGCAGCGTCATGGCTCGCTCGACTCGTCGACGCTGGAGATAGCGGTGCGGTGTCTCACCGAACACGTCTTTGAACACCCGGCCGAACTGCGAGGCACTCAGGTGCGCGATAGCGGCGAGTGTCGGTATGTCCAACGGCTCCGCATAGCGGCGGTCCATCGCGTCGCGCGCTCGGAGCATCCGCCGATTGACGTCCTCACGCGGTGTCAGCTGCACAGAGCCACCGTAGCGGACCTCCGCTCGCCAGCGGAGTTCGTCGTTGTGCAGGGCGTACTACAGGCGCAGCACAGATATCACTTTAGTTTGTCGAGTAGAAGAATTGCCTCGGTCGCCCTGTCGTTCGGTAGACCACCAGGAAATGCAACGTTTACCTTTGTCGGAGGGCGAATCGGGCATATGACCGACGCAGGGCGGGTGCGTGACGCGTGGCTTTCTCGAACGTCCGCATTGGACACCCACTCGATGCCCGAATGTCCACCGCGCTAGAGCTCTCGACGCCGCTTGGAGCGTCGCACTCGCGAATTCCCTCGGACGGCCCACACACCGACGCCGGCATCATCGCGTGCCGGTCGTGGTCGTGGTCGTGGTCGTCGAAGAGCTCGAACTGCATAGGACAATTGCGCTGCTCACGAACAGCGGTCGATGTGGCAGGTTGTTCTGCTCGACGGTTCGAGTTTCGACGCAGGCCGTGGCGAGGGTCTCGTTGTGTACTGTGATGCCAGTTCGCTTCGCAGCGATGCGATTTGAACGGTCAGCTCGGCGATCTGATGTTGGGTGACGGCTTGGTTCGCGTCGTCCTGTTCGGCGACCTTGTGGACGAGCCAGGACGCCAGAGTGGCAGTGACGACACCGAGTAGAGCAATCCCGGCGATCATCAGACCGACTGCGATGCATCGACCGGTGGCGGTGGTAGGCGCGTAGTCCCCGTATCCAACGGTGGTGACGGTGGCGACGGCCCACCAGAGGGCGTCGGGGAAGGACTTGATGTTGCCCGTCGGTGCCGAGCGTTCGGCATCGAGCATGGCCAGTGATGCCACGAACACCAGCAGCAAGGTTCCGGTGACGGCGTAGGCGACGACGCGTCCTCGAAGTGCTCCGCCGATCGAGCGTTGTAGGAGGCTCACGAGGGTGAGAAGGCGTAGTAGCCGGAGAGGTCGTAACACCGGCAGTACGACGATTGCGAGCTCGTGCAGGTGGCTGGCGAACCAGTGAGTTCGTCTTTGCGCCAGCATGAGTCGGACGAGGTAGTCGACACCGAACAGCACCCAGATGGCCAGTACGGCATGCTCGGCGAGGCGTTCGCCGATGCCGGTCGGCTGGGTGAGCACGGTCCAGCTGTAGATAGCCAGAAAAAGCAAAGCTGCTCCGGCGAGCGGCCATTCCGTCGCTCGCTCCCACCTCTCAGAGTTCATGAACGGGCACTGTACTGGCGAGGTATCGATGTCAGTGAGGTAGTTCGATGGGCTTGCGAGGGACCAATTCAGTCGGTCGAACGAATGAAAGTTGCGCGAGAGGGCGCGTCGATCGCGCGCTGTGCATAGTCTGTCCAGTCGGAGTTCGTTTTGTCCGACAGGGGGAGCGTGTACAGGTGAATTCACCGATTCTGACCAAGGGCCAGAACATCACGCTTCCGGCCGAGGTGACCGAATTGGACGTCATCGTGTCGTGGGTCGACCCCGAACGCGATCTCGATGCGTCGGCGCTGCTGGTGGGCGCGGACAGCCGTGTTCGGTCGGACGCTGACTTCGTCTTCTACAACCAACCCGAGTCGCCGGAGGCAGCCGTGCGGTATCTGGGCAGCAGCAGTACAGATGAAGGCAAGCAGCAGCGCGTGTCGATCTATCTGAACTCTTTGCCCACCGACGTCGAAAAGGTCGTTATTGCAGGAAGTTCGGACGAACACACTCTGGGTGAATTCGGCAAACTGGCCCTGCAGGTGCGTGATCGGTCCGGTTCGGTGTTGGGTGAATACTTCACCGCAGACGCGACGTCGGAGCGTGCGTTCGTCTTCGGTGAGGTATACCGACGGGACGGTGCGTGGAGGCTGCGTGCCGTTGGACAGGGGTGGGATTCCGGCCTGGCTGGGTTGGCGCAGGATTTCGGTGTCGACGTCGACGAGAACGACACGATCGACAACGTAGTCGTAGTGGAAGTCGCAGGCTCGCATGCGCAGGCTACGACAACGACGGGTGAGGTAGTCGATGTCTCGATCGTCGACGTCGATCCACCGAAACGCGGTGTCCGGACGAAGAAGCCGGTCGCGAAGAAGGCCGCACTCCCTCAGTTCACACTTGCTGGTGGCGAGGGGTGGCATGCTGCGCGCTTGTTCTCCGTTTATGGTGTCGGTTCGGGGGAAGAGCAGGAGAAACGCGCAACGTCCGCGCTGATTGCGACGATGCAAGCTGTGCGGCCGTTTGCTCGCGCGATCTGTACCCGCGCCGGGGCCCCGTCGGGTCCGTTCGAAGGATATCTCGAGGTGCCGTTCGTCAAAGGGGAGAGCAAGGTCGTCCCCGACGGGGTCTTCCGGGTATCGCGCGCCGGACATGTATGGACTGCGCTGCTCGAGGTCAAGACCGGCACCGGGAAGTTGACGAAGGAGCAGCTCGAGAACTATCTCGATGTCGCCAAGCGCCACAGGTACGAGGTCGTGCTGAGTTTGTCCAACGACATCCCTGCGTCGGTGGGTGAGCTTCCCGTTCAGGTCAACAAGGCAAAGCTCAACAAGGTTTCGTTGCGACACATTTCGTGGTCCGAAGTGATTCACGAGGCTCGGATGTTGTTGTCGCACGGCGATCTTGCAGATTCGCTGCAGGTGTGGATCTTGAGCGAGTTCGTTCGGTATCTGACCCATCCGAAGTCCGGCGCTACCGAGTTCGTCGACATGGGCCGCCATTGGGTAGCCGTGCGTGATTCGGTCGCTGCCGGGACACTTCGGGCGAGCGATGTGAAGGCGTTGTCGGTGGCGAACACGTGGGCGTCGCTGTCGAGGCATCTGGCACTGCGGATGACCGCTGATCTGGGCGTGACGGTGAAGCATCATCTGCCCAGGAACCTGAGCAGTGATCCTCAGGCGCGGAACGAGTACATCGTCGAGCAACTCGCAACGACCGGTTGCCTGGCCGCGACACTGCGGATTCCGGATGCGGCCGGGGACGTCACTGTCGAAGCGGATTTGCGTACCAACAAGATTCAGTGCAGCACGAGCGTCGATGCACCAACAGGCGTCACCGCCTTTCGACGTGCCTCATGGTTGCTCAAGCAGCTCAAGGACGCGCCGGCAGATGTTCTCGTCGAAGCAGTGTTCGTCGACGCAAGTGAAGTGTCGTGTGAAAATCTGGCGACTGTTCGGGCTGACACGAAATCATTGACATCCGGGCGGGTCAGTGAGCTGCGACGATTCACGCTGACGTCGCCGTCGAAGATGGGAAGCAAGCGATCGGGGTCGGCTGCCGGTTTCATCGGCAGCGTCACCGACGGAGTCGACGCGTTCTACCGCGACGTCGTGCAACCGTTGAAACCTTGGGTGCCGTCCGCGCCGGAGTCGACGACGAATTCGATCGATCCGGAATGAAACACGATTCATCGATCAGAAAGTGAAGAGGATAATTGTCGGGGGACAGCACAGGCGATGTTGCAGATCAATTGGCACTGGTCGACGATGAGCAGCTTGCGCTGACCGCTGCGTGCATTCACCTCATGGACCGAGATATCGAGGCAACCAAGTCCGTGAGGGCTCGTGAACTGAAGATCGACGCCCGGGAGGAGTTCGCGCACCACGCCTTCGAACACATCACGAATCCAGCGTTCGGTCAAGCAGACTGGGCCAGGGCAGTCAGCAAAGATACCGCAGGCCGCTCGGTGAGTACCTTCTGCGCTGTGTTGTCTGCCGGCGTCGAGGAGGTGCTCGGCCGGATCGATCGTCGTTCCCGTGCGCTTCTGATCTTGATCGATCTGTTCACGTTCGGTCCGTGGGCGGGTAGAGCCCGGTGGGCAGACGGGAGGCGGAAGGAGTCTTTGAAGCAGGTTGCCGACTGGTGCGCGGGGTTGGAGCCACGCGACGTCGACACGGTGGCGTCGGAGTACGACGCAGTCGTTCGACAGTTGCGGCGCAAGTCCATCAAATGGGGGCGCGTCGCAGCGGTGTCGATTGCAGGTCTCGGTGTCGGTGTCGTTTCGGCAGGAGCTGCAGCACCCTTGATCGGTGCCGCTCTGATGCCTTGGAGCACGGGGAAGGCATCGACATTCCGGCATCCGTGCGGAATCTGCGCTCCGAGCGCTACGACCGTCTGACCGCCGACAACGACAGTGTTCGGGCGGAGAAAGGCTGGACGACAGTTGCTCTCGACGCAGCGTTGAGTCCGCAGCAGCGCGCCGAATATCTCGCGTGGTGCGGCCGGCAGCGTCGACAGTGGGACTGCGACGATGTTCTGGCTGTAGGTTTTTCGGCAGTAATCGGTTGTGCTGCGACATGGTTCGATACGACGCTCGACACCGCAGTGGCGGACATGCTCGGGAGCGTGAAATCCTCGGACCTGCTGTCCGGTTGGGAGCGTGATGCCACTCGACTTCCCATCGATTACACCGGTCCTGGTTTTGGGGGCCCGGGGCACAGAGTTCGGTCATCCGGTCACGATCTGGGACGGCCGTTCGCTGCGTTGCGGCAGATCATGAATGGCCGCTTCGAGGGAATCGAGTGGACCGACGGAGTTCGCGCAGTCGAGCACGTAGAACTAGCGAGGTTTCGTCAAGTGAATTCGGTGCCAGAGGCTTTGGTCGTCTGGGCAAAACATCTGGCTGCCGATGTGGTCACGCCGATGAGCTTGCCGTTGCCGGGATGGACCTTGCTGTACGAATTGCCGTGGCGAGACGCGCGCACGTTTGCCCACGACGTCTATCAAGGGTCGGCGTTGGGCAGCGGGTTGAATGCGAGGTCGGGGGTCGTCGCTCCGGCGATGTGTGTGGTGAGCACCGAAGTGGTCATCCGTACGCACGTGCACGGCCGCGCGTGGAGAGAAACAGGATCACCGGATCTCGACTCCGCCAGTACAGTGTTGCGCGACGAATTGTTACTTGCCGCGCATTCACTCGTCGGCGCAGCATCGTTGGGAAAGACCGTAGCTCGGATGGTGTTCTTGGAGAAGAGCCCGATGGCGTTGCGGCACCTGAATGTGCCGTTGCTTCTTCGGGTGGGGAGCCTCGCACTGAGTGTTCTCGGCGACCGACGAGACAAGGCGAACCTTGCGGCGCCGACATGGGACGTACTTCTCGAGAACAGCGAAAAGCTCGCCGACTCCTTCATGGCCGGCGAGCTTTCGTTGTGACGCTGGTCGATCAGGCGTCGGGCTCGTAGTCGCGAAGATGATCGACGACATCCATGACCTTCTGGTACCCGAAAGCCGGGGTCACGAGCAGAAGCGCTTCGAGGATCTGCTCGCGGCTCAGACCCACTTTCGCGGCATCGGCGAGATGGATGCGGAAGCTGTCGACCGAACCCGCTGCCGTCAAGACGGTGAGGTAGGTGAGCACACGCTCGGCTTCGGTCAACGTGGGATTCTCCGGGCGGTACGCCGCACCGAAGAATCCGCCGAATGCCTTGGCCCAGTCCGGACGTTGCTGCGCGACGTATGCGAAGCGTGACGGTACCGCGGTGTCATCGGTCATGCGATGGAAGTCCTCTCAGGAAAATCGAAACAACTGATACCCGGTGTCACGACGTAGCGACCGTGGTCGCCTGAAGCAGCGAGGCCTGTCGCACCGAAAATTTCATCACATCGGAGACCGCAGCTTCTGCACCGTTGTCGCTGATCTCGGACCAGTGTTCGAGAATGTCTTCGGGAGTGAGATCGAGACTGGGATGGACATAACCGTCCGACTCGCCCAAGAACATTCGCGATGCACGACGCATCCCGCTCACGTACGACTCGCCGTTGACCGGACATGACTCGTGGCTGAGGACGGCCACCAACGGGGCTACGAGTGCCGGGACCCGGTCGGGTGCGTCCGGGAAGTCCTCACCGATGCCCATACCGGTGCTCATCATGCGGGTCATCGCTTGCGGCGCAACCATGTTGACCTTGATGCCTTCAGGTTCTCCGGCCAGGGCGATGGCCCGTCCCATCCCGAGAATGCCCGCCTTCGCCATCCCGTACGCCATGGTGTTCGCGGCGCCGAACGTGCTCGTGGAGATGGTCAGTACGACGCGCCCTGCATCGGAGTCGACCAGATGCGGCCACGCTGCCCGCGTGACGTTGAAGGTGCCCGCGATGTGGACGTCGTACATGCGTCGAAGATCGTCCGGCTCGATGTCGGGAAAGACAGCCAAAGCGAAAATACCGGCATTGTTGATGACGATGTCGAGTTTGCCGAAGGCGTCGATGGCCGTCTGGACCACCTGAGCTGCGCCCTCGGGAGTCGAGATGTCGGAAGTATCCGGCACGGCCGAACCGCCCGCAGCAACGATGGCATCCGCGGCCGAGCGCGCACGTGAGCCGTCGACGCCACTGCCTGCGGTCCCTGTTCCGAGGTCGTTGACCACGACGCTCGCGCCTCGTGCGGCGAGCAGTTCGGCGTAGGCGCGGCCGATACCCTGGCCTGCGCCGGTGACCACGGCGACTCGGCCGGTGAAGTCCAAATGTTCAGTCATGCTCTCTCCTCGAAACTGTACGAATCACATCGTGTGTAGCCAACTATCACGCAATTGCCGACTGGCGCGCAGGGGTGAGCGTGAATCCGGTGTAGCCGGCTGCAGCGACCTCGTCGCACGTCTTGCGGTAGGGCCCCATCCCGCCGACGTAGAGCAGGAAGACCTGCGCCTTGCCTGGGATGTTGGCACCGGTCTGCCAGTTCGCGGTCTTGGACAGGAACGAGCTCTGTGAACGCTCCGCGATGTGCGCGGACCAGTCGTCCTGCGCAGCGGGCTGCGCCTCGACGCGATCGATGTTGTTGTCGCGGACGTGGATCAACAGATCGTGGATCCAGTCGACGTGCTGTTCGATCGAGACGATCACGTTGACCAGAACCGAGGGACTGCCGGGGCCGGTGATGAAGAACAGGTTGGGGAATCCCGCACTGGACAGACCGAGATAGGCCTGAGGGTTGGTCTCCCATGTCTCACGGAGCGACCGACCACCGACACCGTTGATGTCGATGCCGTTGATCGCGCCGGTGACCGCGTCGTATCCGGTCGCGAACACGATGACGTCGACCTCGTGCTCCTCGTCGCCCGCGACGATGCCCTGTGCGGTGACGGCGGTGATCGGCGAATTACGAATGTCGACGAGGGTGACGTTCTCGCGGTTGTAGGTGGTGTAGTAGTCGGTGCCGATGCAGATTCGCTTGGCTCCGATGGGGTAGGTCTGCGGAGACAGATGCGCCGCAAGATCGGGTGACTTCACGTCCGAGGCAATTCTCTCGCGGACGTAATCGGCGAGCACCGCGTTGGCTTCGAGGTTCACCGAGGTGTCGGTGAAGGTGGCCATGATGTCGGAGCCGCCGACTGCCCAACGGCGATCCAGTTCGCGACGACGCGTCTCCTCGTCGAGTTCGAGAGCGCTGCCGATCGGGTACTCCACGATCGTGCCCGCGACGGAGTTCTTGACCGATTCGCGAATGTCCCGGTATCTGGACTTGATGTCCGCGACGTTCTCGGGATCGAGAGGGCGGTTACCTGCAGGCAACACGAACGGTGGCGTCCGCTGGAACACGGTCAGGTGCTGTGCCTGGCGGGCGATCTCCGGAATGGCCTGCACACCCGAGGAACCGGTACCGATGACCGCGACTCGCTTGCCTTCGAGGTCGACGCCCTCGTGCGGCCACTGGCCGGTATGAAGAATTCGACCGGTGAAGTCGGACAGGCCGTCGATCGCCGGGAGCTGGGACGTCGACAGGCAACCGACAGCGGTGATCAGGAATTTGGCGCGAACAACTTCTCCGGCATCGGTGGTGACGACCCAGGTATTGCTGCCTTCGTCGAAATCGGCTCGATCGACGGACGTGTCGAAGGTAATGGTGTCCCGTAGGCCGAACCGATCGGCGACGTGGTTTGCGTAGTCGAGAATCTCCGGCTGCGTGGGATAGCGCTCGGTCCACTGCCATTCCTGCTCGAGGTCCTCGGAAAACGAGTACGAGTAGTACATCGATTCGACGTCGCAACGGGCTCCTGGATACCGATTCCAGAACCAGGTACCGCCGACGCCACTGCCGCGCTCGAAGACCCGGACGTCGAGCCCGAGATCATCGCGTAGTCGGTGTAGCGCGTACATCCCGGCGAAACCAGCGCCGATGACAACGGCGTCCACGGTCTGATCCACTTCTTGTGCTGTGGTCACGAAATCCTCCCAAAAGTGACGTGCATCTCTCCATCTTGGGGGCACCGATCCGATCCGTCAGCGGACAGGCGGCGCAGGAAACTCGCCAATTGGCGAACCGCCACGAACGGCGTGTGCGACGCCGGGATGGAGCGGGCCGGCTCAGCTCGCTTCGAAGATGTCGAAGACGACGAGTCCTGCGCGTCGTGAACCCGAACCGAGGTAGATGTGACTGTTGAGCCGCGCGAGCCTCGGGGCAGCAGTCTCGAAGACAGGGGTGCTGCGGAAGTAGATGTGGGCAGGATCGACGGGTTCGTCCCGTCGAAGCCGGGCCATGTCCTCGGCGGAGCCCGTTCGAATTCCGGAGTTCGCGATCAGCACAATTTCTCCCTCGTTCGACTCGACGGTGTACCTGGCCAATACATGCGTCTCGATCTCGGATCGCACGTGCTGAATGTCGGCGCCGCCCGGTAGTACTCGACCCGAGAACAACGGCCCGCTGACGTGGCCTCCGGTGATGGGTACGAGGCGCCGAAGGCCCTTCGGTGTGCTGCCCACCTCGACGGCCGCGGCAACTGTCACCTCGAGGTGCAGAACGTGGATGAGCGCCGGAGCAGGCGGTGGTGTCATGCGGCGTGTCCATCGATCGAGTCGACGATCGCCTGGGCGACCGAAGCCGGATCGTCGATCATCGGGACATGACCGACACCGCGCAGGGTGACGAAATGCGCGTTCGGCAGGCGCGTGCGCGCGATGGGGACGAACTCGTCGGGCGGGAAGATGCGATCGCTCTCCGACCATGCCACCGTGATGGGGCACGTCGGGTCCACGAGGGGGTGCAGGTATTCGGTGGTGGTCAAGAGGTCCATGGCTGCGTTGCACCCGACCAGGTCGTGGAAGGACGTCCTGGCTTGTTCCACCGTGAGCCGATCGCCGTGCAGCGCAATATTTCTGAACGAGTTCCGGCGGAATCGGGCCGACCGCATCAGCGACGGGGTGAGCAGACGCGTGGAGTCGGCCAGTTTCTTGGTGCGCATCAACGTTTCCCGGCTGCGACCCGGCGTCTCGGCCGGCTCCCAGAGTCCGGCAGGGGACAGTGCACACACCGTCGTCGCGCGGCCACGTCGTGCCAGCTCGATGGCCATCCACCCACCCAGCGAATTTCCAGCGATGTGGACGGTGGTGAGACCGCGCTCGTCGAGGAGTGATTCGGTCGCGTCGGTCAAGGCCTCGATGGTGGCCCGTCCTTCTGTCCGCCGGGCCCCGCGATGCCCGAGTGCCGTGGGAACGATCAGGTCGAACCTCCCATCGAGCAGCGGTACGACCGTGTCCCACGCCGCAGCGGACATGGTTACTCCGTGCAGAAGAAGCAGTGGGGGTTGTGTACTCATCGGTCTCCTAGAGTCTGAAAGGCGACGGTATCGTGCCGGGTGTGGCCCAGATGCAGAAGTCGGAACCGGAGACGGGCGCAGCCCTGCTCGATACCGAACCGCCGACGATGTTGTATGTCGTCAAGCAGCTGGAGTTGGCTGTACGTGCCCGTCTCGACGAGTTACTCAAACCGATGAACATCACCGTGTTGCAGTACACGGCGTTGACCGTATTGGCTCGCCGCGACGGTGTGTCCTCGGCCGAGTTGGCTCGAAATTCGTTCGTCACGGCACAGACCATGGGAGAAATGGTCACCAACCTCGAGTCCAAGGGCATGGTAGCGCGTCGAGCAGACGCGTCGAACCGGCGTCGGATGCACATCGATTTGACCGACGCCGGTCGACAGCTGCTGGCACGATGCGACGCCGGCGTCCGAGAGCTCGAGCAGCACATGCTCGGCGGCTTGTCCGACGAGCAACGACATGGTCTGCGCGAGAATCTGATCCAATGCCGGCGTGCGCTCGACGGTTCATGAACTAGCGCCCACCGGCCGAGGGGTTGGCGGCGAACCGGGCGAGTGTCGTGGACACTACCTCCGGGCGACCGTTGTTCTGAACCGGCGCGGCTGTCAGAACATCGATGTGGTTGTAGCCGGGAAGAACGATGGGGACGTCGGCGGGGTTGTTCGATTCCGGCAACGCGATACCGCCACCACCGTGGAAGGTGACTATCGGATTTCGGTTCACGCCGTCCAGATGAAGGTGGTTCTCGGCGATGGACGGCGCGCCCGCCTGGCCCAGATCCAGGTTCAACCGCGACGGGAAATACCATTCGGTGAAGTCGAGGGGCGGTTCGCTGAGGCTACGTGCGACCTCGGCGACGGAGGACACCTCGCTGTCTCGGTTCGTGTAGGAGCCTTCGTCGGGAAGCGATGCAGCGGTACCGACCTCGTCGTAGTCCAGCCACCGATAGGTGACGTCGGGGTTGCCGTATACCGCGGGTGACGCCTTGTGGGCGTCGCCGAAAGCGCCGCTCCCGGTGTCTCCGAGTGCGATCTGGGACGGCAGCGGGAACGACTTGTCGACGACGGGTCCTCCGGTGAAGAAGCCCATGCTCGATTGCAGGAAACCGAGGGGCTGTGAATTGTCGTCGAGCAAGGCGCCGACCGTGGCTTCGTTGGTGGCCCTGAGGTTCCGCACATCAGGAGACCCGGTGACTGCCATCGCGGCGTCCTTGGACAGCAGCGTACGGAGAGTCAGATCGATGTTGGTGTTCTTCGGTGCACGGTCGAGGAGTGCGTTCACGCCGTCGGGGTCCAACGTCGCGGCCAGGCCTGCAAGAGCGAGGAGGTTGGTCGTCTCCGGGTTGATCACAGCCGGCAGCCGGAGCACGGGGTAGGCGCTGTCGAGTGCGAGAGATGCTTGTTCCAGCGGCCCCGTCAGAAACGGCGGTAGTGCACCCAGATCCGGGGCGCCCGCCGCGGGCAGCCCGGCTTTGATGACTGTGTCGAGGGCGAAGTACCCACTGCACTGGTTGTATCCGGCATCGTCGGTGGTGGCGGCGTTACCGTCGAAGTCCCACTCCGCGAAGTATCCGGTGAGGAATCCGCCGAGCGAGTGTCCGCCGCAGAGCACCTTGTCCTTGCGCGTCCGGGGGTCGGGCAGCTCCAGCCGGAGAATGTCGTACTGGTCCCTCAACGTCTGTTCGAGGCCCTGGCTCTCGAGCCATCGCGTGTCCGGTCCGTCCGCGTATCCGGCGAACGTTCTGCCGTCGACTTCCTCGCCGCTGAAGTAGTAGTTCGCGGCTGTGTCGAAATCTCTGGTCTTCAGCGCTGCTTGAACTCCGTGGTGATCTTCGAGGCAGTTCGATCGGCGGTCGAGTGCCCAGAACTCGACCGAATTGCCTTCGGCCGCTGCGGCTGCGACGGTGTTGCGTGCCACGCTGTCGAACGCCCCCGCACCTTCGAAGACGCCTGGTTGTGCGACGAGGATGCGGTCTGCGGCAGCGGAGTCCTCCGGGCCCGAGGACGAGCGCCAACGAAGGTAGGACAGTGTGTCGCACCGATCCGGGTGCGGGG
The DNA here is from genome assembly GCF_001895005.1 of Rhodococcus yunnanensis NBRC 103083. GTDB lineage: Bacteria > Actinomycetota > Actinomycetes > Mycobacteriales > Mycobacteriaceae > Rhodococcoides > Rhodococcoides yunnanense. The sequence goes on from NZ_BCXH01000001.1 coordinate 98,304, forward strand.
CCACCTCTGCAGGCAACGGCACCCGCAGTGTGACCTCGGAGCTGATGACGCCGTCGACCGTGGAACTCGACGCCCACGGGGTCTCGGTCCGGGACGGATCCGCGGCGGCGGTGGATCCGGTCACGACGATCAGCGGCGCTATCAGGGCCGCAGTTGCAGCAGAGGACACTAGGAGCCGAACTGCGTCGGATCGATATCGGGACCGTCTCATGACAGGGATCCTTACATGTTCTTCAGGTTACGAGGGTAAAGACTTTCCAACTCACTACGTACACGTCGAATCCTGGTCATGGTTCACAAACGGTCCGTACGCGAGGGGGTGTAATTTCAGTGGGATTCGTACGAAACCCGCAGGAGATCCTTGCGAATCTTTCCCGTTGCATTGCGAGGGATGTCGTCGAGCACGACGAGCGATTTGGGTATCTTGTACTTGGCCAACCGAGGCATCAGGAACGCCACCATCGATTCATGGGTGATGGTGACCCCACCTTCGACAGTGACTGCAGCGCAACCGACCTCGCCCCATTTCGCATCACTGATTCCGAACACGGCACACCCGATGACCCCTGGCATGTTCAGCACCTCGGCTTCGACCTCGGCGGGGTAGATGTTCTCGCCACCGGAGATGATCATGTCCTTGAGGCGATCGACGACCGTCAAGTATCCCTCGTCGTCGACGGTACCCACGTCACCGGAACGGAACCAGCCGTCCTCGGTGTGGGCATCGGCCGTCGCATCAGGGCGATTCCAGTACTCCTTCGTGACGTTGGGGCCGGAGATCTGGATTTCACCTCGCTCGCCCGTGGCGACCGGTTTGTTGTCCAGATCCACCACGCGCACGTCGGTGAAGAACTGAGGCGTACCCGTCGTGCCCAGTTTGCGTTCGACGTCGCGCGGACCGAGCAGTGACGCGCCCGGGCCGGTTTCGGTCAGGCCGTAGCCCTGGCACAGGTTGATTCCTCGCGCAGTGTAGGTGCGGAGGGTGCGCGGCGGCACCGGAGCAGCGCCGACCACCCAGCGTCGAATCGACGTCACATCGGTTGTGCTCCAGTGTGGTTGGCTTGCCATCGCGTCGAGCATCGTCGGTACACCGAACGAGTACGTCACCTTCTCGGACTCGATGATCGCGAGGGCACGGCCCGGGTCGAAGCCTTCCTCGATGATCAACCGGCCACCTTTGAGTAACGTCGGTAGCGACACCGTGTTCAACGCGGCGGTGTGAAACAGGGGAGCCATGACCAACGCGACCTCATCGCTCGTGAGATCGAGATCGATGATGGTGTTCAAGACGGCGAACAGGACCAGGTTGTGGCTCAGAACGACGCCTTTCGGGCGTCCTGTGGTTCCCGAGGTGTACATGATCATGCAGTGGTCGTCGAGCGTGACCGCGACATCGATTCGGTCGGTGGACGATGCCGCGATGATGGTGTCGTAGTCGAGCACAGAAGTGTCGAGGTCTGTGCTGGGGTCGGTGTCCAGCACGATTCGTCGAACGGTGCTCTCGGCTGCTTCGATGGATACCCCTGACAGGGCCGCGGCATGGAGCAAGATGCCCGAGCCCGAATCACGCAGAGCATAAGCAACTTCCGGCGCCGTCAGGCGAGCGTTCAGGGGTACGAAAACTGCACCGATCAGGCCCGTTGCGAAGAGGGCTTCCAGGTAGGCAGGGTGGTTGGGACTGAGCAGGGCGACGCGATCACCGGCGCGCACACCCATCCCGCGCAGAGCATGTGCGAGGCGGGTGGCTCGCTCGGCGAGGTGTCGATATGTGTAGTCCACCGTGCGATAGCTGATCGCGACCGCGTCGGGTGACTGCCGAGCGCGCCGATAGGGCCAGGACCCGATGCCGTTGTTGAGCACGCGATTGTCTCCTTGTCAGGTGCAGCTCGGCGGAAGTCGTCACTCGAAGAAACGGTAGATGGCTTCGACTACGACGGCGGGGCGTTCACTGCCCTCGAGTTCGATGAGGCCATCGACGGTCAGCTGGGCGCCGCCCTTGGGGAGTTGCTCGAGAGCCTTGAGTGTGGCCTGAAGTCGAACGCGACCGTCTGCCGGCACCGGGCTGGTGAAGCGGACCTTGTTCAGGCCGTAGTTGACCGCGGTGGTGACACTGCGCACTTCGAGCACTTGTTCCCACATGGGAATGATCAGCGACAAGCTGAGGTAACCGTGCGCGACCGGGCCACCGAACGGGCTTTCCTTCTTCGCTCGCTCCGGATCGGTGTGAATCCACTGGTGATCGTCGGTGGCGTCGGCGAAGGTGTTGATTCGGTCTTGAGCGACCTCGATCCAGTCGCTGGTGCCGAGGACGGTTCCGACGAGGGGCTCGAGGTCGGCCAGCGTAGCGACTGCTGTTGTCTGCAATGGCATGTGGGTTCCTATCGAGTGATGCCGAGAACGCGCATCGCGTTCTGCTTGAAGATGAGCGGTACTGCTTCGGCTTTGATGTCGAGATCGGCGAAGTCCTTCATCCATCGGTCGACCTGGATGACGGGAAAGTCGGATCCGAACAGAACCTTGTGTCGAAGCATGCCGCTCGCTGCGCGAACCAGCTGGGGCGGAAAGTACTTCGGTGACCAACCGGACAGATCGATGTAGACGTTCGACTTGTGGGTGGCGATGGCGATCTGGGAGTCCACCCACGGCACCGACGGGTGAGCCAGCACGATGGTCAGATCGGGGAAATCGGCCGCGACGTCGTCGATGAGCATCGGGTCGGAGTAGCGGAGTTTGATTCCATGGCCGCCCGGAAGGCCGGCTCCGATTCCGGTCTGACCGGTGTGGAAGAGCGCTGGAACGCCGGCTTCGGTGATCGCGTCGTACAGCGGGTAGTACCTGCGGTCGTTCGGTTCGAATCCCTGCATGCTCGGATGAAACTTGAATCCCTTGACTCCGTATTCGTCGACCAGACGTCGGGCGCGCGTGATCGCAGCTTTGCCTTGCAGGGGGTCGACGGAACCGAACGGAATCAACACGTCGTTGTTGGCGGCGGCGAGTTCGGCGATTTCCTCCACTGAATTGGACGGGTGCCCGGTGGCCGATTGTGCGTCGACGGTGAAGACCACCGCGGCCATGTTCCGCGCACGGTAATGATCGGCGATCGCCTGCGCGGTCGGTGTGCGGTCCTCGCCGGACTTGAAGTACTTGGCAGAGGCGTCCATCAGCTCGTCGTCGAGCGATCGATGCCCGCATCCGTCGATCTCCACGTGAGTGTGAATATCGATCGCCGCGATGGAATCGAAATCGATTGCGTAGTCGTATTTGTCGGTCACTTCGCCGTCAACTCTGCTGGGAATTGCTCGCCGACGGTCTGGAGTGCGGCGTCGAAATCGGCGGTCCACCGGCCTGCGATGTCGTCCGCCGACCACCCGTTGTCGTGGAACGACTGCGCAGTCAGCTCCGGGTGTGACCACAGTGCGAGGCGGTCACCGCCGACGGAAAAGGCTTGCCCGGTGATCCCCGATGCCGATTCGGAGGCGAGGAACGAGACGATGCCTGCTGCATCCTCCGGTGAACCCATGCCGACTTCGCGTCGCATGATCGGGGGGAGGGCGCCGGTGGTCCTGGCCGCCTCGATGTACGGGGCGAAAATGGGCACGGTCTCGGTCATCGCAGTGACCGCAACCGGGCAGACGGCATTGGCGGTGATTCCTGCGCGGACGAGTTCCATGGCCCAGGTTCGGACCATGCCGACGATCGCGGCCTTCGCGCCGGAGTAGTTGGTCTGGCCGAAGTTGCCGCGCTGTCCGGCAGGCGAGCCTATGCAGATGATTCGGCCGCCGTCTCCTTGCTCGCGCATCGTCAGCACGGCTTCGCGGACGCAGGTGAACGTCCCTCGCAGATGGACGTCGATCACGGCATCGAAGTCGTCGTCGGTCATTTTCCACAAGACCTTGTCACGCAGAATTCCTGCGTTGGTGACCATGATGTCGAGACGGCCGAAGGCCTCGACAGCTCCGCGGACGAGGGCTCGGGCGGTCTCGGTGCTCCCGACGGGTGCGACGACCGCAACTGCGCGCCCGCCTGCGTCGACGATGTCGGCGACGGCGGAGTCCGCGGTGGTCTTGTTGACGTCGTTGATCACTACTGCGGCTCCATGGGCGGCGAGGTCGCGTGCGTACGCGAGCCCCAGTCCCTGCCCGCTACCGGTGACGACGGCGACTTTGTTGCTCAGATCCACGAATGACCCCCGTTGTTGCATCGATGTAAGCCGGGCCCATGGAATCATCTATAATTGACAAAGTCAATGATTGACGAAATGGTAACATTCGTGGTCGATGAAAGGCAGAGACATGAATCATCGGCCAGTGCTCGAGGACGACCTGGGTTTCCTGCTCACCCGCGCCGGAGCCACCATGGTGCGTGAGGCCAACACCGCGTTGGCAGCGGTCGATCTCAAAGTGCGCCCGTATACGGTGCTTTCTCTGGCGTGCGAGGACGGCGGCGGCGTCGCGCAGCGCCGGATCGCGGCCGACATGGGTCTCGATCCCAGTCAGATCGTCGGGCTCATCGACGATCTGGAATCTCGGGATCTGGTTGTTCGGACCCCTGATTCCGGCGATCGACGCAACAAACTCATCGTCGCCACCGCCGACGGACGCGCGTTGTGCGAGCAGGCACGCGAACTCGTCGCAGCAGTGTCCACCCGGCTGTTCGCGGATGTGGATGCAGAACTTCTCGACCAGATGCGGACAGTGCTCTCGGGGCTGGCATTTCCGGAGGCGGCACCCATCGGCACACGCACTGTCCGGCAGGCTTGATCGGTCGGCTCTGCGTGCCCTGGTGATACCGGCGACGGCAATGATCACCGCAAACCAATACCTCCAGCAGTGGGTGCCGAATGCATACACAGAGGCGTTCGGTCGACGCCGTGGGTGCAGGTAGGCAGCGAGGAGCGAGTTCATGCGGGGCGACAGGAACCATCTGAGGCTTGTCGGACATCGAGCCGACATCTCTGCTTCGATCCTCGAACCAGACAATGTCGCGAACGTGATCACCGTTCATATCGACAATGTGCGTCCAGGTCAGGTCTGTGAGGTCCTGCACGGGGGTGTGTTCTCCCTGAGCCATCGAGTGTCGGTACCCGAGGGGCGCACCAGCATTACGATCCCTACCTTCGCCCTTGCGCCGGGACGCTACGAACTATCGCTCCGCGTCGACGGAACCGTCGCACCCGCGATCGACATGCAGACCGACGTGGTGAGCGAACGAGCTGAGCGGCCGAAATCTGCGGTGTCCTCGGGGAGGCCGTCGGCGCTGAACCACCGAGCCGGCACTGCCGGACCGCGGAGTCGCCCACACGTCCGGCCGGGTCAGATACCGGCTCGTTCCTGCTAGACAGGTCCCTTCGCGCGTAGGCGGTCGGCGATGACATTCTCACGTGCGCGCATCGCGTAGGCGTCGATCGTGCCTGGGTGTGGTGGAGTGTGTGAATGGCGGGAAACACCTCGGTGCCAGGGCAGTCGGTCTCGTCGCGGCTGCTCGCGGTGCTGGCGGTGTTCGACGAGAGCCATCGCTCGATGACGTTGACCGACATCGCACGACGGGCGGGACTCGCCGTTCCCACGGCACATCGGCTCGTTGCCGAGCTGTCCGCGTGGGGTGCGTTGGTGCGAGCCGGCACCGGCGAGTACGTCGTCGGTCGACGATTGTGGGAGCTGGGCATGCTGGCCCCGGACCAGTCCGACCTGCGCGAGGTCGCGTCGCCTTTTCTGCACGACCTCTACGGGGCCACGCTCGCGACGGTCCACCTGGCGATCCGCGACGGGGATCAAGTGCTGTACCTCGATCGCCTTGCCGGGCACGCATCGGTGCCGGTGGTCAGTCGCGTCGGCTCCCGTCTGCCGTTGCACGCGACGGGCGTCGGTAAGGTGCTGCTCGCATTCGCTCCCGCGGACGTCCGAGACCGAGTCTTCGGATCGTTGACGAGGGTCACCCCGTACACGATCACTCATGCAGGCAAGTTGGGCAGCGAATTGCGCAGGGTTCACCGCGAGGGTTTCGCTCAGACGGTGGAAGAAATGTCGCTCGGCGCCTGCTCGGTGGCGGTACCTGTGCGGTCGACGACGGGCACCGTGATCGCGGCGCTCGGGATCGTCGTTCCCAGTTTGGGTCGAGACCGGGCGAGATTGGGTGCAGCCCTCCATGTTGCATCGCAGGGCATCGGCCGAAGTTTTCGCAGCTGACTTTCACTGAGTGAAAGAACTGCGTGGTGGTGGCCCCAATCACGGTGTGTACTGCTCCTCATGCGCACTGAGGTCGCCATCATCGGCGCCGGCCCGGCCGGACTACTGCTGTCACATCTGCTCGCCGAGCAGGGAATCGATTCGGTGGTCATCGAGACGCGAAGCCAGGACTACGTCCTGTCTCGGATTCGAGCAGGGATCCTCGAACACTCCACCGTTCAGCTCCTCGACGACATAGGGCTCGGTACGCGGTTACGCGCCGAGGGTCAGCAGCACCGCGGAATCTATCTGCAGTGGCCGGAGGAGCGGCACCACATCGACTTCACCGAGCTGGTCGATCGCAGCGTATGGGTGTACGGCCAGACCGAGGTCACCAAAGACCTGGCGGCGGCACGAGAAGCTGCAGGTCAGCAGATCTTCTACGAGGTGACCGACACCGCCGTGCACGAGGTCGACACCGAATCTCCCTACGTGAGTTTCGTCGACTCTTCGGGCCGGCACGTACGAATCGACGCCGCAGTGATCGCCGGATGCGACGGGTCCTTCGGCCCATCTCGCGCGGCCGTGCCGGACCGAGTCCGGCAGACCTGGGAGCGGACGTATCCGTACTCGTGGCTCGGCGTACTCGCCGACGTCGCACCCTCGACGGACGAGCTCATCTACGCCTGGCACTCGGACGGTTTCGCGATGCACTCCATGCGATCGGCCACGGTCAGCAGGTTGTACCTTCAGGTGCCGAACGGCACCGACGTGAACACCTGGTCCGACGACCGGATCTGGGATGCACTCTCGACGCGGCTCGGTCACGGTCAGAACGGGTGGACACTCCAGCCCGGCCCCATCACCGACAAGAGCGTCTTGCCCATGCGCAGCTACGTGCAGACACCGATGCGTCACGGTCGGCTGTTTCTCGCAGGCGACGCCGCGCACATCGTTCCACCGACAGGTGCCAAAGGACTCAACCTTGCAGTGGCAGACGTGGCGACCCTGGCGCCGGCTCTGACGGCACTGTTACGCAAGAACGACGGCTCCTTGGCCGATTCCTACAGCGATGACGCGCTCCGCCGCGTGTGGAGATGCACGCACTTCTCGTGGTGGATGACCACGATGCTCCACACCAGCGACGACCCGTTCGACGCGCAACTTCAGCTCTCGCAACTGCGTTGGGTCGCCGGCAGCGAAGCAGGCGCGACCGGATTGGCCGAGAACTACGCAGGATTGCCCATCGGATTCTGAGCACGCTGCCGGACAACGCCTTTCGATAGATCAAGGATCGCAGACATGGTTCACATCCTCCGCACACCTACCTACCGCGACCAGACGGGTGTCAACGCGCCACGTGATTTCGGAGACTACCGCACCACGACGCTGCGTCATCCGAAGCAGCCGTTGCTGCTCTTGCCGCAACGCCTCACGGAGATCACCGGACCGGTGCTCGGGGAGGGCCGGGTGTCCGCGGCCGACGCGGATCTGACCGTGGTGAACGGTGGTGAGGCCCAGGGACAGCGCATCATCGTGCACGGGCGGGTTCTCGACAGTGACGGCCGCGCAGTGCCGAATACCCTCGTGGAGGTCTGGCAGGCCAACGCGGGCGGCCGGTACCGGCATGCGGGCGACAATTGGCCCGCCCCGCTCGACCCCCATTTCGACGGCGTCGGACGCGTGCTGACCGACACACACGGCAACTACAGCTTCACCACGATCAAGCCCGGCGCCTATCCCTGGGGCAACCACCACAACGCATGGCGTCCAGCGCACATTCACTTCTCACTGTTCGGTAGGGCATTCACTCAGCGCCTGGTCACACAGATGTATTTCCCGGACGATCCGATGTTCTTCCAGGATCCGATCTACAATTCCGCGCCCGAAGATTCCAGAGCGCGAATGGTCAGCACCTTCGACTATGCAGCGACACAAGACAACTGGGCTCTCGGATTCCGATTCGACATCGTTCTGCGCGGCCGAAACGCAACACCGTTCGAAGGCGAAGACCACGATGACTGACGGCACCAATTCCCCCGGCGCTCCACTTGCCCCTGTCAATTCCCCCGGCGCTCCGCTTGCCCCTGTCAATTCTCCCGGCGCTTCGCTTGCCCCTGTCAATTCTCCCGGCGCTTCGCTTGCCCCTGTCAATTCTCCCGGCGCTTCGCTTGCCCCTGTCTTCGCGCCGCGGTACCCGGTTTCGGTGGGGAGCGATTTCACCACGGCACCGTTCGGGCAGACACCGTCGCAGACGGTCGGACCATACCTGCATATCGGGCTGCCATGGGCCGATGGCCCCGACGTCGTCCCGGCGGGGAGCGACGGCGTCATCGACGTGACCGTCACCATCGTCGACGGCAACAGAACCCCGGTCACCGATGCGATGATCGAAACCTGGCAGGCCGACGCGGTAGGCCGGTTCGAGCATCCTGACGATCCGCGTGGTCCCGCCGTCGCCGTCCCGGAAGGATTACGTGGATTCGGCAGGGCCGTGGCCGACGCGTCGGGAACCGCGGTGGTACATACCGTCAAACCCGGGGCCCTGCCCGCCGAGGACGATCTCGTCGAAGCGCCCCACATCGACCTCGGCATTTTCGCTCGCGGCATGCTGGAGCGCCTGGTCACACGGATCTACTTCCCTGATGAGGAGGATGCGAACGCTGCCGATCCGGTGTTGTCCTCACTGAACGGCAAGGAGCGTGCCAAACTGATTGCTCACCGCACCACCTCTGGTTACCACCTCGATGTGGTCCTCCAGGACAGTGACCCCAACGGTGACGAGACACCGTTCTTCGAACTGTGATGCGCGAAGGAGAGCTATGACCCGCGGCGCCTTGTTCGATCCGATCTTCGGCGGTGGGGGCGACGATGCGCTGATGTCGGATCAGGCGTGGGTGAGCGCGTTGCTCGACGTCGAGTCGGCGCTGAGCCGTGCGGCGTCGCGTTGCGGCGTCGTCGACCCGGTTCACGCCACAATAGTGACGGACGTTGCCGCCGAACTCGGTCGCAGCGGCGGCGTCGATATCGTGTCGTTGGGGCTTGCCGCCGCGTCGGGTGGCAACCCGGTGATCCCGCTGGTGACGCTGTTGCGTGACGCGGTTGCACCGCACGGTGTTCCGCGATCGGCGGTGCATCCGGGGGCGACGAGCCAGGACATCCTCGACACTGCACTGATGCTGCAGATGCGCGGCGCCGTCAGGCGGATTCGAACCTCGGTGCGAGCTGCAGTCGACGCCGGTGCACAACACGCGCGAGACTACCGCGACACCCCGATGGCGGGACGCACGCTGGGGCAGCAAGCATTGCCGACGACGTTCGGTGCGGTTGCAGCGGGATGGACGTCCGGGTTGCTGCGAGCCGACGCCGGCCTGGACCGACTGAGAGATGTGATCGCTGTCCAGTTCGGCGGCGCCGCTGGAACATCGGCGGCGACATACCCTCACGGTGTGGCGATCGCCGATGCTCTCGCCGACGAGTTGGGTCTTGCCCGCCAAGGTATTCCGTGGCACACCGATCGCACTCGGATCGCCGAGATCGCCTGCGCTTTCGGGGTGGTGGCCGGTGCCGTCGCCAAACCTGCCCTCGACCTCACCTTGCTCGCCTCGACAGAGGTGGGGGAGGTGGAGGAATCGGTGTCCGGTGGCTCCTCTTCGATGCCGCACAAGCGCAATCCTGTTGCGGCGGTGACCGCGCGGGCCGCGATGCGGCGAGTGCCAGGGTTGGTTGCGACGGTGCTCTCATCGATGGAGCACGAACATCAAAGGGCTGCAGGAGCGTGGCATGCCGAATGGGAATCCCTGGCCGATGCGGCTCGTCTGGTCGAAGGGGGAACCAACCGACTGGTGGCCAGTCTGACCGGATTGCTCGTGCACACCGATGCAATGGAACGCAATCTCGATTCCATGCATGGTTTTCTGCTGGCCGAACGTGTCACCATAGCTCTGGCACCGCACTCCGGCGAGGCGCGTGAGATCGTCACGGCCGCGTGCGCGTCGGGGCGCAGCCTCGACGAGGACCCAGCGATCATCGAACATCTAGAGCCGGGTCAGGTTCGCGAACTACTCGACCCCGCAGCCTATCTGGGGCATTCCGGCGATATCGTCGACCGGGTGCTCGCCGATGTCCACGCTCGAAGCGAAAGAGAATCATGACCGTCGAATTGTCCTATGAACTCGTTGCCGGACCGGCGGGCGGAGCGCCGACGGTAGTTCTCATCGGCTCGCTCGGCTCGGATCGGTCGATGTGGGATTCGCAGATCGGGGCCCTGGCCGACACAGCCGATGTGATCGCCCTCGACGTCCGAGGGCACGGAAAATCACCGGTGGTACCGGGGCCGTATTCGATCAGCGAACTGGCCGACGATGTTCTGGCCGTTCTCGATTCGTTGGATCGGCGCCGCGTGCATCTGGTGGGACTGTCCCTCGGTGGGGCCATCGCCCAGTGGATAGCGGTGCATCGCCCAGCGCGGGTGGTGAGTCTGACGTTGCTGTGTACGTCGGCGAGGTTCGGGGCAGCGCAGTCATGGCAAGAGCGGGCTGCTGCCGTACGCGGCGACGGGACCGAATCGCTCGCCGACACCGTGCTGGCGCGGTGGTTCACTCCCGAACTTCTGTCGCGCGATCCCGAACTGGCGCAGCAGTATCGGACGATGATCGCCTCGACGTCGGACGAGGGCTATGCTGCCTGTTGCGACGCGCTGGCCGGCTGGGACGGCACAGCCGACCTCGGTCGCATCGCGGCGCCGACGATAGTGATCGCGGGTGCACAGGATCCGTCGACGCCGCCGTCGGAGATGCGCACCCTCGCGGACGGCATCGTTGGATCGAGTTTCCATGTGGTGGAGACAGCTGCCCATCTGGCGAACGTGGAGCAGGCGGGTGAGGTGACGCGGTTGATCGTCCAACACATCTGCGGAGGTGCGTACGACGGCGGCAGACGCGCCGCGTACGCGGCGGGAATGAGGGTGCGCCGAGAAGTGCTCGGTGATGCGCACGTGGACCGCAGCATCGAGCGGACCAGTGACTTCACCGCGCCGTTCCAGGACTTCATCACTCGCACCGCGTGGGGTGACATCTGGACTAGGGACGGCTTGGACCACCGTACGAGAAGACTGCTCACCTTGGCGATCCTGACCGCGGTGGGCAATCAGCACGAGCTGGACATGCACATCCGGGCTGCTCTGCGTGCAGGCCTCGACCCCGACGAGCTGGCCGAGGTGTTCCTTCACACCGCCGTCTACGCCGGAGTTCCGAACAGCAACGCTGCATTCGCCATGGCCGATTCGGCGCTGGCCGAGGGTCGCACGACATGATCTGAAACTGTTGTGCGACACTCGAAATGGTGCAACGCGGAGGAAGCCGACGGCCTTACGACGCAGCGATGGTCTCTTCCTGGGAGTGCTCGGCGGCAGGGAGTGCCATGTGTACGAAGGCCAGATTGTTTCCGTCCGGATCTTCGAGGTCGCGGTCGTACATGAATCCGTGATCCTGGGCGGGCCGAGGTTCGGAACCACCGGCGTGCAGACCTGCGTGGACAACGGCGTCGACGGCCTCTCTCGAGTCCAGTGCCAAAGCGATCTGAACCTGTGCGCTCTTGGCGGGGTCGGCGATCGGCTTGTCGGTGAACGTGGCGAAGAATTCGCGTGCGAGCAGCATGAACTGGAGGTCGTCGTCCCAGACCAGGCACGCGACAGCGTCGCTGGTGAACAGCGGATCGATGGTCGCGCCGATCGCGGTGTAGAAGTTCTTACTGCGCTCGAGGTCGGCGGACGGGAAACTGACGGAAATCTTTGCAGGCATGGTGGTCACTCTCTGTTGGGTACGGCATCGGCTTCACAGTGGTGCACACCGTGTAGACATCGAGTGGGACCGAAACTCATCGGTCGCACGGCGCCGCGCGCACTCGGCCGCCTTGTGGCTCCTGAATACGGGTGATCGGGGTAACTTCTTTTATTGTGAAACGAACCAGAATCTTCGGGGCCGCGCTGGCTTTCGGAATGATCGCAGCCATTGCCGCGTGCGCATCGGACGAGGTCACTGTCGCGACGCAGCCGGAGACACCGTCAGCCTCTGCTGGTACCACGACTGCTGCTTCCGCGCCTACTACATCCACTGCTGCAGGACCGACGAGTGGCGTGAGCACCTCGACCGGCCACGGTGCGCCGTCTTCCGCCGTGAGCGAATCGAACTGTCTTGCGGCAGAGCTGTCGGTGACGTTGGGAGCGCCAAGCGGGGCAGCGGGCTCGACGGAGATACCCATCCAGTTCTCGAACGTGGGCAACACGAGTTGCACGTTGGACGGGTATCCCGGCGTCTCGTATGTAGCGAGTCCAGGTGGTGCGCAGGTGGGGCAGGCTGCCGTGCGAACCGGAACCGCGATGTCGCCGGTCGAGCTGGCGCCCGGAACTTCGGCGACGGCCACCGTGAAAGCGTCGGTGGTAGCCAACTATCCGGCCGATCAATGCCAGCCAACAGCGGTGTCCGGCTTGACTGTGTACTCGCCCAATACAACCGATGCAATCTACCTTCCCTACCCCACGACCGGGTGCGGAACGAACGACAGCTCGATCACTCAACTGGCCGTGCAGCCGGTCACGGACTGACAGGCTCGAAACCCGTCAACATCTGTTCGAGTGCGGCCTGGTCGGGGCCGACGAAGGGGTCGGCGTGCGGGGCACACGCGAGCATGTCGAGATACTCCTCGGTGCGGCCCTCCGCAGGCGGGAGGTGGGTGCTGAGGATGCGCTGCGGTTCGAGAGCACGCAGAGCCGAGACGGTTGTCAGAAATTTGCTCTGATCGACGGTGTGTACCCATGGGCTGTCCACCGTGGCCCACAGATGTTGGGCGGAACGCACCGAGGCGGACCCGCAGTAGCCGATGTCATCGGAGGTAGCGAGCTCGGCAGTATCCATCGGAGCCCCGAAGCAGTCGGAGGAGAAATAGGAACTGCTGCGGTCGTCGAAACAACCGACTGTGCTGGGATTGTCGAACAGCGGCGGCCGAAAAGCCGTCAGCCGACGGTCGCCGACGTCGAGGGATTGCCCCGGGTTGAGTAGATACACACGGTCCAACGGGACCTGTCGTTCGCACGACAGGATGCCGACTGCCGCGAAGGTAGTGATCAGCCGTGCGCGCGGCGCTCGGTCCAGCAGTTCGAACAGTGAGCCGGTGTGATCGCGGTCCGGGTGGGTCAGCCACACCCATTCGACGTCGATCGGGTCGACTACGGATTCGAGTGCATCCATGAAGCCTCGGCCGGGCAGGCTCAGTCCGGTGTCGACGACCACGGGTTCGGCGGCGAGCAGCACATAGGCGTTCACCGGGAGGTGTCCGATACCGGGCACTTCGAGTTCATCGCTGAGGACCGCGATATCGGGGCTTGTTCGGTTGATGCGCATGGGAAATTCTCCTGGGTCATCCGAATCGGCGACCGAGCGGCAGCGGCGCGATCGGACACCGATGTGAGGTGGATATCCGAGCGACGATCGCGGTATCGATCGTGGACGTCTTCTCGACGCTAGGCGCGGAAGGGGCGAGATGCCATTGCAGATTTCTGGTATTTACGGGGCCGATCCGGGCTTCTAGGATTGATCGGTGAGCACGGATTCCGTGCAGTGCGCGGCCGACAAGATCGCGCGAATGTGCGCCGCACCGCGCGGCGTCGTCGCGTTGTGGCAGGATGCGTCGGCAGTTCTGGCGGAGGTGGTCCCGTACTACCGAACGCCGTGTTGGTTCACGGTCGACCCGGCGTCGTTGTTGATGACCAGTCACTATCACTTCGGCATGGACGAGTTCCCCAGTGCATGGCTGGCCGCGGAGTACTGCGAGGACGATGTCCAGTCGGTGCCCGCTGTGATTCGTTCGCGCACGGGCCTTTCCACGCTTCATGAGGCGGCCGACGGTGATCCATCGCGCAGCCCGCGTTGGCAGCGCAACCGCACACTCGGCGGCGATCAGGAGTTGATCACCCGGCTGTGCACCCGATCCGGTGAGACCTGGGGAGCGCTGACGCTGTACCGGGAGGAGGGCGCGCAACTGTTCACCGACAAGGAGAAAGCGTTTCTCCACGAGATTTCACCGGTTCTCGCAGGCGGTGCGCGACGTGCGCTGCTGTACGGGCAGGCAACGGAGCCGGAGTATGCCGATTCACCGGGTCTGCTCGTTCTCGACGACGAGTGGAACATCGAATCCGCTACCCCGGGAGTCGACCGGTGGATGGCGGACCTTCCCGGCGGAGATTGGGCGAGCGGGGAGCTACCTGTCTCCGTGATCGCTCTCGCTGCGCGAGTGCTGCATTCGGTGGAGTGTCATCAGCCCGGTGAGATAGCGCTGTCACGAGTGCTGTCCAGGTCGGGTGCGTGGTTGGCGTTACATGGCGCGTGCCTGTCGTCGACACGACGTCGACGGGTCGCCGTCATCATCGAACCTGCACACCCCAGCAGGCTCTACCCCCTGTTGATGTCGGCGTACGGGTTGACCGAGCGCGAGAAGGAGGTCACCGCGATGGTGTTGCAGGGTTCGTCGACGTCGCAGATCTCGGCAGCACTGTCGGTATCTGCATACACCGTCCAGAAACATCTCGACAGCATCTTCGCCAAGACAGGTGTTCGCAGCCGACGCGACCTGGTCAGCACTGTGTTCTTTCGTCATTGCGAACCACGGTTGCGCGACAACGAAAAACGAACGGTTGCCGACCGGCCGGTCCGGGGCGGTCCATGGCCGACGGATTTCCCTGGAGACGTAGGTCGGTAGCCGAACGCACGGTCCGAGGACCGCGGAATCCTCCCAGGAACTGCCCAGGGTTCTTGCAGGGGAGGTACAGGTTGTCTTCCTACTCTTGCGAACATGACGATCTCTCCTCTGAAAAGAAAAGCACGCGTATCCAATCGGGCACGTGTCGGCCTGACTTCCCTGGCTCTGGTCGGAAGTCTTCTGCTCAGCGGATGCTCGGCTGACTCTGCCGGCCAACCTTCTACGACGTCGACCGCAACGGCGACCTCACAATCTTCATCCGACTCCGACTCCGACTCCGGTGCCGGCACGGATTCGACGACCACAGCCCAGACCATCGCCGACACCGATGCTGCTGCCGAGGCTTTCCTGCAGACTCTGTCGGACGAGCAGCGTGAACAAGTGGTGTACGGCTACGACGACGAGACCAAGACGACCTCCTGGTCGAATTTCCCCGTGACCATCGTCGATCGCGCTGGACTGAACTTGGCCGACCTGAGCGAGGAGCAGAAGACCGCGGCACTGGCCGTGCTCGAAGGGCTGCTGAGCGACGAAGCATACTCCCGCGTCACCGGCATCATGGGAGGTGACGAATTCTTGCGCGAGAACGCCGCGAACACCGAACAAATTGCGCTGGGGCAGTACTACATTGCGTTTTTCGGTGACCCGTCGGACACCAGCGCATGGGAGGTCCAATTCGGCGGACATCACCTCGGTATCAATGCAACGTTGAGCGGGACCGACGATTCGATCACCTTCGCCCCGACACATCTGGGCGCGCAGCCCGCGGTGTACACCGACGTCGACGGCAACGAGGTTCAGCCGTTCGACGGGATCTAACAGGCTGCTTTCGCCTTCTACGACAGCCTGACCGACGATCAGAGAACCACGTTGTACCAGGGTGAGGCCGTCGGAGACCTGGTCTGTGCGCCCGGTGGTAGCTGTGATTTTCCCACCGGAACGGGCATCGCCGGGTCAGATCTGAACGACGAGCAGAAGCAGCTTCTCCTGGAGCTGATTGCGAAGTGGGCGGGTATGTCGGACGCAGAGACGACGTCCGCGGCGCTGGACGCGATCGAAGCGACACTGGACGAGACATATGTGAACTGGTCCGGCGCGACGACGTACGACATGACGCAGGGGAGTGGCATCTACTTCCAGATATCCGGTCCCGACGTGTACATCGAGCTCGCGAACCAGCAGTCCTCGACCGGCACCGACGTCCCCGGATATGTCACGGCAGGGTGGGGCCATATCCACACGATCTACCGTGACCCGACGAACGACTACGCGAACAGCGTGGAGCAGCAGGAGGCCGCAGGGTTCGGTGGCGGAGCAGGGGGTAGCGGCGGTCCCGGCGGAATGCAGCCGCCTGCCTGACCGTCACGGCTCGAGGCCGAGCACATTCACCGGTACGTCACCGAGATCGACTGCGGCGAAAGCCCGATCCCGCACGGCGTCCAGATAGTCCACGTGAGTTGTGAACGCACGCAGCGCGGCCGTCACGTCGCCCGATGCTATGGCGTCGTATATATCGGAGTGCTGGTCGATGACACGCTCTCGCTCGAGGTGTTCGAGGAAGACGGTGTTCGTGGCAGGCCGGGAGAGATGGATCGAGGTCATGGCGAGTTCGAGGATCCGATTCCGTGCAGCTCGGGTGATGGCCGTGTGGAAGTCGATGTCGAGATCGAGAAATTCACCCCACGTCAGTGCGGGATCCCGGGAGAGCTCGACGGGCGTCCGAATCGCGTGTAGATCAAGGGTCGTTCGACGCTCGGCTGCGAGTTCGATGCATTGAAGCTCGAGTATGCGCCGGGCTTCGTCGACCTCACGGACCGACACGTCACCGGATCGATACCACAGCCGCATCGAGTCGCTCAATTGGTCGCGCACCAAGTCGGTGTGCGGGCTGGTGACGTACGTGCCGCCGCCGGCGCCGCGAGTGGAGGCGACCATTCCGGTCGCACCGAGCAACTTCACTGCTTCGCGGGCCGTCGGGCGTGCCACGTCGAACGCCTCGGCCAGTTCCATTTCCGTGGGTAGCCGTTCACCCGGCAGCCACACACCGTCGACGATGCCCCGCCTGATCTGACTCGCGATCTGACCCGAGGCGTCTCGTCGGGTCAGTACCGCTGGTTCGAAGCGGGGCCTCGGATTCTCCATGAGGACATTTCTACCAGCTCACGGACCCGAGTTGCAGGGACACAGGTCTTAATGTTCAATGTCAAACATTGACGCTGAACAGCAGACTTTCTCGAATAGTCAGATGTTCGCGATCAGCACTCAGCCGCACTGACGAAGGATGTCCATGCCGATCACCGATCTCGCCGAGTTGACCGTTGCTGCCGCCCACAGCGCGTACCAGGACGGATCGCTCACCGTCCGCGAAGTTGTGCAGTACTACTTGGATCGCATCGAGGCGGTCGATCGATCCGGTCCGCACCTCAATTCCGTGATCACCGTCGCCGACGGTCTCCTCGAGCGTGCCGACGAATTGGACGTCGAGTTACGCACATCGGGACAGCTGGTCGGATCCCTCCACGGTGTGCCGATCGTCGTGAAGGATCAGATCGAGACGGCGGGACTGCGGACGACGTTCGGAAGCGAGGTGGGCGCGAACAACGTGCCCGATGCCGATGCCACCGCGCTGGCTCGATTGATTGCGGCCGGGGCGATCGTGCTCGGTAAGACGACGATGCCGGATTTCGCGACATCCTGGTTCTCGACGTCGTCGTTGACCGGCGTGACCAAGAACCCGTACGCGCTCGATCGTGACCCGGGTGGGTCCAGCAGCGGCACCGCCGCCGCCGTGGCTGCGGATCTGGCGCTCGTCGGCATCGGTGAGGACACCGGTGGCTCGATCAGGCTTCCCGCTTCCTTCTGCAATCTTGTCGGGGTGCGGGTGACTCCAGGCCTGATCAGTCGCACCGGAATGTCGTCATTGGTCAAGACTCAGGACACAGCAGGGCCGATGACCAGAACGGTCGAGGATGCGGCACGTGTGCTCGACGTTCTCGTCGGTTTCGATCCTGCCGACCCCTATACCGCGTCGTTCGTGGTCGGAGGGTTCGGCGGCAAGTACGTCGACTCGCTCGACTCGATTGCACTCGGGGACAGCCGTATCGGAGTCCTGCGCGCGGCATTCGGCGACAACTCGGATCCGGAATGCAAAGAGGTCAACGACGTCGTCGAATCCGCGCTGACGGAGATGGCGAGTCGCGGTGCGACATTCGTCGATGTGGACATCGATGGATTGTGGGACACGGTGTCGTACACATCGGTGTACACGTCACGGGCACACAAGGACATGAACGATTTCCTCGCAACACGCCACGGTCTCGAGGCCAACTCGATCGAGGAGATCCACGAGAGCAAGCGGTACCACCACAAGCTCGACCTGTTCGAGGCAATCGTGGACAGTCCGGCGTCGCCGGAAGGCGACCCGGAGTACCTCGGCCGACTGCAGGCGCAGGAAAGATTCCAACAGCAGGTCATCGCACTCATGGTCGAGCACCGACTCGACGCGATCTGCTTCCCCGATGTGCAGATCGCAGCACCTCGGCACACCGATGTGATGTCGGACCGGTGGACGTGTTTGACCTTCCCGACCAACACCGTCATCGCTTCGCAACTGCTGTTTCCGGCGGTGACGGTGCCTGCCGGTTTCACTCCGGGTGGGCTTCCTGTCGGCCTGGAGCTGATGGGCATCCCGCACTCCGAATCGACGTTGCTCGGGTTGGCGCACGGGGTCGAGTCGGTCGTCGCCGCTCGTCGGCCCGCATCGCTGCAGTGATGATCACCCTCAACTCCGACCTCGGAGAATCGTACGGAATTCACTCGTTCGGGCACGACGACGAACTCCTCGAACTGATCGACATCGCCAACATCGCGTGCGGATACCACGCCGGGGATCCGGGAGTGATGTGGAACACCGTCGATGCTGCTGTCTCGGCAGGGATTCCTACGGGCGCGCACCCCGGTCTGCCTGATCCCATCGGATTCGGACGTCGGGCAATGGTATTGAGCCCCCGCGAGATTCGAGATCTGATTCTGTATCAGGTGGGTGCACTCACCGGGTTCCTCGCCTCACTGGGAGGCAGCCTCAACCACATCAAACCGCACGGGGCTCTGTACGGAATGTTGGCGACCGACCTGGAAGGGGCACGGGCGCTGTGCGAGGTTGCCGAGCTGTACCAGGTTCCTGTTCTGGGCATGGCAGGTTCAGCGCACGAGCGCGCTGCAGCAGAACGCGAAGTCCCGTTCGTACGTGAGTTGTACGTCGATATCGACTATCGCGCGGACGGCACCTTGGCGATCGGACAGCGAAAGGAACCCGTGTCGCCGTCGCAGATCGAAGCGCGGGTACGCAGTGCGTTGACGTCGGGCACGATCGACACTGTCGACGGGGGAATGTTGTCGGTGGAATTCGACAGCATCTGTATTCACTCGGACTCGCGCACTGCTGTGGACTCGGCTCGAATAGTGCGAGACGTACGCGCCGAGATCGCCGTGGAATGACGCACGCACCGCGGTGTGCCTCCGGTCGTCACCCGTGGACGTTGTTGAGTGCTATGTGAACATTGGACCGGTCGTTCGGCGAGCTCAGACTCAAACCGAGAAGCGACTCGATCTTGGTGATTCGCGAGCGCACCGTGTGACGGTGTGTACCCAGCTGCGCCGCCGTGGGTTGCGCCAATCCGTGATTGGCGAGGTACGCGCGTAACGTTTCCTCCAGCTCGGTGCCACCTTCGGTCAAGGGGGCGAGAAGCTCGCGGGACCACGCGCGAAGTAGGTCGCGGTCCACCAGCGTGCTGACGTCCTTGCGCATGAGTTCGTCGTACGTTCGAACTCGTCCGAGCGGCCCTGCGGCACGCCGCGCCTGTTCCACGCCAGTCGAGGCATCGTCGAATGCGACTTCGCGACTGATTCCGACGGCGGCCCCTGCTGCTGCCAACGCATCGGACACCCGATCGTAATTGGCGGAGACCGGCAGCAGCACAATGACTTCCGACTCCGTCGACGTGCTGTAGCACTGGGTGAGGTCGAGATCCTCCAGAGGTGCTCGGCCGAGCCCCTCGCTTTTCGCCAGCACTACTCGAATCGTTCTGCGTGCCAACGGCGATCCGGTGAGCAGATCGGCGACGTCGGCCACCGCGGCGGCAGCACCGGTTCGCGACTGCAGGACGAGTCTGGCGACATGGTCGTGCACCTTGGTGGAAATCGAACGGGCGATGTTCTCCTGTTCGGCAAGGAGTGTGGTGAGTGTGAGCGCGGTGGGAACGACCGTCCGCGACAATATTCGTGTCGTTTCCGGCCATCCCGTGGCGAGGTACGACCGCGGTGCACCGTTGATACCCACCGGATGCAGAGCCACGTTCAAGCCGTCGACATCGAGGGTGGCGGACGCGGCGAGTCCTTTGGGGCGCAGCGCCTCGATCTCCTCTCGCGCCGCAGTGATGAATCGCTGATCCACCGAGGTGGTGGAGTGAACGATATTTCCGGACGGGTCGATGAGCGCGGCCGAACCTTTCAGGAGTGCGGCCAGCTCGTCGATCACCGCCGTGATGCCGTTGGATCTGCGCGCGCAGGCGAGCAGGCGACGCTGCGCGTCGTAGGGGAGCTGGACGGCAGTGCGCTCGGCTGCGGCCACCATTTCCGTGACCGCACGCCCCACGGTGGCGAACGATGTGGAGCGAGGGATCGAAATGACCGGCAGATGCACACGGTTGCCCGCCTCGATTATCGAGGGAGGGACCTCCTCGTGCACGCGGTCCACTCCGAGACCCAGCGCGACGGCTCCGGCAGTGACGAGCCGGTCGACGTAGAGGTTCGTCTCTGCTGTGTCGTGAACCGGGATTGCCTTTCCCGACGTCAGAACGAACTCGCCCCCGTTCAAGTACGGCGTTGGATCGAGTAGCTCGGTGAAGGCGATCCAGCGGACCGGAACCGAGAGGTCCGAATCCTTCGAGACGAGGTCGAGGTCCAGATCGCCCCGTTCCAGCAGGACACGAAGGCTGACGAACTCCAAAGGACAACTTCCTGTTCACTATGGCGAAGAGACTTTCTCGATAGTGACACAGCGTCACTGTGGACGCGACTCGGTCGCGCTTGGAATTGGGTTCGACCGTGTGCGCGGACGGCGTGTAAGGACGTTCACCCAGGTCCGCGTTCTGCGAAGGACCATGTCCGTCGTGTTAAGACTGCGTTTCACCACGTGTCATCGACAGTCAGCAAGTCTCCAGTCCACCCTGGTCAGCTCGATATCGGGACGAACTCGCTGCCATGGTGTGCAGATGCTGGATTCCCTATCGACAGAGTGTCGATTGTGGCCGCGTTGTTCACCGGCATAGCTTCTTCCAGGTGTTGACAGCTCGAAGTCGAGTCCTAGTCGACATCGAGTTCGAACAACGAGGACGGAAGTGTGCAGTGACTGATTCAAGGACGGTCAACGTCGAACGTGTGTGGGTGGGGCGAACGGCAATGGTGGTTGCCGGCCATCCTGGCAATCCTGCCCTGCTGCTACTCAACGGTCTTGGGCTGAGCGGTGCCGACTGGCTTCCTCAGATCGTGGCCGCGGCGCAGTCGGGGCGGCAGGTCGTTGCAGTGGATCGACGGGGCCATGGAGAGTCGCCGTTCGTTCCGGTGGCTGCGTTCGACGAGTTGGTAGCAGATGTCGTCGCAGTGATGGACGGGTTGGATATCGGTCAGGCCGACATCTGCGGTCTGTCGCTCGGCGGCACCGAAGCACTTGCTCTAGCGCTGAACTTCCCTGAACGCGTGCGGTCGTTGGTGCTCGCGGATACGTTCGCCGAGCTTCCGGTCGACGTGGCCGACGCGCGAATGGAGGGAATGACATCGCTCTTCGACGAGGGCGGGATGTCCGGGCTGGCCGCAACGGTCGTGGACGGGATGTTGCACTCCGAGCCGAGTCCGAGCCGACGAGCCGAGCTGATCGGTGCCTTCGAAAAACTCGGAGCCACCGCATTCTTCGAACTGATGGACGTGCTCTACGGCTGCAGGCTGCAGGCTCGTTTGTCCGAGCTGGCAGTACCGACTCTCGTGCTGGGAGCGTCCGAGGACACTCGAACGCCTGTCGAATCGATGATGCGACTTACTGCCGACATCCCCGGTGCAGCTTTCCTCGAGATTCCAGAAGCCGGACATTTCCCCCACATCGAACAACCGGACGCCTTCTCGGCGGCCCTGGTGAACTTCCTGCTGCGCGGATCAGCAGACACGCGTGAATCGAAAGGCGATGAATCATGATCAAGAATTTCGGAGTTCTCTACGTAGGTAGCGTCATCGACGGAGACAACATCGGGTTCGACGGGCCCATGCCGTTCGACCGTCGGTACCCACCAGAACGTTTGATGTCGGCCTTCGACGAGGCGTTGACTCTGGCCCAGCTCAGCGAGCGTCTCGGCTTCTCGACCTTCTGGATGGCAGAGCACCACTACCAGCACGAGGGTTTCGAGTGCATCCCGAATATTCCGTTGCTCAGTCTGTGGCTTGCTCAGCACACGAAGGACATCAAGTTCGGATGCGGCTTCAACGTACTCCCGACCTGGCATCCCATCCGTCTTGCCGAGGACTACGCGGTCGTCGACAAGCTCACGAACGGGCGCCTCATCTTCGGGGTCGGCCGCGGATACCACGAACGCGAACTGGTCGGAATGAACCCGCAGACCGTGGGACTCGTGGACGACGATCGTCGAGCGCTGTTCGAGGAGCAGGTCGAGATTCTCGTCAAGGCCTTCGCCGAGGAGTCGTGGAGCCATCACGGCCGCTTCTACGATCTTCCCCCTGCCGGTGCAACCCACCGTTTCCGCCCGGTCGAGGAGCTGACGTTGGTCCCACGCCCGAATCACCCGGTGGACATCTGGCAGCCCACCACCAGCGGCAATCCGCGCGGCGTCGAATTCATGGCCCGCAACGGAATCAAGGGAATGATCGCCGGCATGCCGACGCCGTTCGCAGGTAAGTTCGCCACGATCTACCAGGAGGCCAACCGCAAAGTCGGACGTGACTTGGAACTGGGGGAGAACCTCGCGGTGGGATTCCGCTGCTACCTCGCGGACACCGAAGAGCAAGCGCGAGAAGCGCTCCGGCCGATCTACGACGAGTACAGCAAGTTCGGAGCGCCGCTCGGTGTGAACCCGTTCAGCAAGGAACTCATCGCACTGCACGAGAGCAACGGCGACACCGTGCCGGGCAACGCGCGAATCATGTCGTTCGACGAGGTCCTGGAGTCCGGCGCCTGGTTCGCCGGGACTGCCGAACAGTTCGTGGACCGCGTCGGCACGTTGCAGGACGAACTGCCCGGACTCGAGCACGTCCTGATCAACCTGCACATTCCCGCGTCGCATCGTGAGAACCGAGAGCAGGTCGAGCGCATCGGCCGCGACGTGTTGCCGCACTTCGGCTCCGTGCCGGTAGCGGCTGGGGTCGGCGCGTGAGCTCCGCAGCAGTCGATCTGCCCGATGTCGTCGTAGACGGATGCAACCCCAGTAACTGGGACGACCCGGATATCTTCACCAACCTGCGAAAGGGCGGTGTCACTGTTACCAACGCGACGGTGGCGATCTGGGAGGGCTTCGAGGACTCCGCCGACGAGGTGTCGAAATGGCTCAAGAGATTTCGGCAGAGAAGTGATGAGATCGTCCAGATTCGGACGGTCGAGGATATCGCCGAGGCGCAGAGGTCCGGCCGAGCCGGCATCATCCTGGGGTGGCAGAATCTGGCACCGATCGAGAACGACTACGAACGGCTCGAAATCTTTGCCGAGGTCGGTGTCCGTATCGTGCAGCTCGCCTACAATCTGCGCAATCTCGTGGCCAACGGATGCTACGAGAGGGCCGACGACGGGCTCAGTAAGTTCGGTGTGGGTACGGTTCGCAAACTCAACGAACTCGGCATGCTGATCGACCTGTCGCATGTCGGTGACCGTAGCTCGATGGAAGCGATCGAGCTCTCCACATCGCCTGTAGCAGTGACGCATTCGAACAGAAGGTCGTTCAAGGAGGGTGCGCGTAACAAGCCGGACGATCTGATTCGCGCGTTGGTCGACAACGGCGGTGTCATCGGTGCGAACGCATTTCCTCGGTTCCTGCCGCGTGAGTTCGACTCGACCATCGAGGATTTCCTCGACGCCATCGAGAACTTGGTCGAGCTCGCGGGAATCGATCACGTGGGCATCGCAAGTGACTTCTGTGAGGGCCACGACATGGAGTACTGGCACTACCTGCGCCGACTGCACGGGAAGATCCCAGGCGATCCACCGGCGGTGCCGCGTCCGGATCCGGCGATCAGTGGACTGGACACGGCCAGCGACATGCCGGCCGTCGCCCACGGGTTGCGTGAGCGTGGTTACGCCGATCATGAGGTACGAAAGATCATGGGGGAGAATTGGGTCCGGCTGTACGGAACTGTGTGGACGCAGTGACCTCGGTCGATAAGGCCGAGGATCGAATACCCGAGGTCGACGGTCACCGGTTCGAGGAGGTGATGGCACACTACCCGACCGGTGTCGCGGTAGTAACCAGTCGTGATGCGCTGGACCGGCCGATCGGTGTCGTCAGCCCGGTTCTCGCAGTGCTGTCGACGGATCCTCCGCTGATCGGGATACAACTCGATCCAACGGCGGCGGGCTACCTTCGACTCACGGACAACGATCGATTCTGTGTCAATATCATCGGCACCGGTCACGACGAGGCGTCTCGGGTATTTCGGACGGAGAACTCGGACAATCTCGCGGACATCGATTGGGTGCCTTCGGTATCCGGATCCCCGATCATTTCCGGAAGTTCCGGATGGATCGACTGCCGCGCAATCCAGGTCCACGACACCGGAAACCGGAAACTCCTGGTGTGCCGAGTGCTCGAAGTCGAGACCAACGCTACCGGTCTGCCTCTGCTCTTCTTCCGAGGCGGCCGTGGCGGATTCGATCCGCGGGTGTCGATTCTGCCGAGTTCGCCAGGTCTGAGCGAGCACATCGCACTCGCCGGGCGGGGCGCGAAGATCATGGAGGCTGCTGCCGACGAAGCCGGCATCGAAGTGATCGCAATGGCCCGCACCGGCAGTTCGATGAGCATCATCGCCAGTGCAGCTCCTCGCGGCGCGGTGGCGACGACCGTGGTCGGCAGGCGCTTTCCCTTCGTTCCTCCGTACGGCACGTTGTTCCTGGCCGGCGCGGACGATCGGAATCGCGAGGCATGGTTCGACGAGCTTGCCGAACCACCGTCGAACATCGAGCGCGAAGAAATGCTGGCGCGCGTTGCGCGGGCGAGTGCCAGAGGATGGTCCATAGCGCTGTCGGGGCCGACGCACTCCGCGGTGGATCGGTTGATCGAGGCGTATACCCGCGGACCGGTCACGCCGACGTTGGACCGCCAATTACGTTCCGGCATAGCATCACTCGGTTACTTCTACGATCCGCCGGACGAGGATCTCATCGACTCCGCATCGGTACGGATGATCTGTGTCCCGGTGCCGGGAGTCGGGTCCGAACCACTCGTTCAATTGGCTGTGCACTCGCTCGCACAGGACATCACTGTCTCGGATCTGCCTGCGCTGAAGGCCATTCTCACCCGCGCAGCAGCCCAGATGAATACCACCTGATCCATTCCTCCCCATAGAAGCGACAAGCACATGACCACTGATGCTCGCATCTCCAATTCGAAGTCGACGAACTCCACACGTGCTACGGCTGCCGGCGCAATCGGCAATGTCCTCGAGCAGTACGACAGCGTGATCTACGCGTTCTCTGCAGTGACGATGGCCAAGCTGTTCTTTCCCGAGTCGGGATCGACCAGTGGACTGATGCTCACTTTCGGTGTCTTCGCAGTCGGATTTCTTGCTCGTCCGGTCGGCGCTGTGGTGTTCGGGTACTTCGGTGACAAGTACGGCAGGCGAAGCGTACTGATCTGGTCGATCGTCCTGATGGCGGTGTGTACGGTTCTGATCGGACTGTTGCCGACCTACCGCGATATCGGTGTGGCCGCGCCGCTGCTCTTGACACTCATCAGAATCGGCCAGGGAATGTCGACTGCGGGTGAGACTGCCGGATCGGCGACATTCATCGTAGAACATGCTCCGAAGGACAAACGAGGACTTCTCGGTAGCTTCCAGCAGGTCAGTTCCGGTGCCGGATTCCTGCTGGCAAGTCTGGTGAGCATCGCGCTCTCGCTGGCCTTCACCGACGCCCAGATCGAATCTTGGGCATGGCGCTTGCCGTTCCTTCTCGGCGCCGTCACCGGACTCGTTGCTCTGTACATCCGCATCGGCGTACCCGAGTCCCCAGAATTCGATCGAGGTAACACGACGGGCGTGGATCGCCCGAATCCGCTCAAGGTGCTGGCTGCGACATCGTTGCTCGCGACGGTCAGGTCGGTGTTCCTGATCAGTCTGCTCGTGATCGGGTACTACATGTTCCTGACCTACGTTCCGACATTTCTGCGGAAAGTCGTCGGCGTGGCGACATTCCATGCGCAGCTGTCGAATCTGGTCTGTCTCGGTGTGTTCGTTCTGTGCATTCCGTTCTTCGGACGGCTGTCCGACCGCGTCGGTCGTCGCCCGGTGCTGATGACAGCGGCGATCGGATTCATGGTGGGATCGGTGCCGCTGATCGCATTGCTGGCAACCGGCTCGCTCCCGGCCGTGTACGGAGGACAGATCGTCATTGCTGTGCTTCTGGCTGCCGTCGCGGGTGTCATGCCCGCGACCCTTGCCGAGATGTTCCCGACGAACGTGCGGTTCTCCGCCATGTCCATCGGGTGGAATTTCTCGAACACACTGTTCGGCGGTACCGCGCCTCTCCTGGCGACGCTTCTCATCTCGTCGACGGGAATCGATTTTGCGCCGGCCTTCCTTGGCGTCGTCGCGGCAGTGTTGTGCTTGGTGATCGTCGTCCCGATGAAGGAAACACACAAAGCTGCGCTGTAGTCAAGCTGCGCTGTAGTCAAGCTGCGCTGTAGTCAAGCTGCGCCCGCACGCATACCCATGAGGAGAAGAAAGATGGCCACACCATACGTTCTCGGAATCGGCGGATCGACGCGTCTCGGATCCTCCACCGAGCTGGTTGTACGTGGGGTTCTGGCGCATGCGTCCGATTCCGGCTGCCAGACAGAGATGTTCGCGGGACCCGATCTGGTGTTGGCGCCGTACGAACCAGGCAGAGAACTGGATCCAGCGGCGGCGAAGTTGGTCGCTGCGTTTCGACGAGCCGACGCCATCGTGATCGGATCACCGGGATATCACGGATCCATCTCCGGGTTGGTGAAAAACGCTCTCGACTACACGGAAGCACTGCGAACGGACGAGAGAGTCTATTTCGACGGGTTGGCTGTCGGGTGTGTCGCGACCGCATTCGGATGGCAGGGCGCCGTCAACACGCTGTCCACCCTTCGGCAGATCACGCATGCCCTTCGCGGCTGGCCCACACCTCTCGGCATCGCACTCAACACCTCTGACAAGTCTCTGTTCGAAGGGGGCCAGGTCGTCGATGCTGCTGTCCTGGAATCGATGTCGATGATGGCAGACCAGCTGAAGACCTTCGCGCAACGGAGACAATTGCAGCAGGCTTGACACCGAAGTGTTCCGCGCAGGCGACGAGCGTCGCCTGCGCGGAATTCCGCTCACGCGGACTTCTCGTCAGACGGTCGACGTCGAACTCTCCAACGGCGAGGCCTGCTTGCTACGCGTTGCACCGGGGTTGTTGGACAGGCCGTGGTGCAGCTCCGGACGTCGTAATTCCTTGTACGCAGCGATGATCGGACTCAGTTCGGTGGGACTGCTTCCGTGCATGATGACGCCGTCGACCCCGAGATCGAACTGGCGATCCACGAGTTCGGCGCATGTCTGCGCCGTGCCCACTGCGGCCGCACTCAGCCACTCGGCAGGAATCAAAGTCTGAATGTGCCGCAGTTGGTCAGGGGTGGCAATCGTGTCGATCGCACCGCGAATGGAGCGAACCGTGTCGTCGGCTCTGAATCGTTCGAGAACACTCGGGTCCCACCCGTTGGTCTTGACCATGAGATCGCCGTACCCCTGCAGGTATCCGGACAGGCGACCGACCGTCTTCATCAACACGGCGTCCTCGGGCAGATCGCTGAGCACCGTGGCGTAACACGACCAGATCCGAACCTCCGAAGGGTCACGACCGATCCTCTCGCACTCGTCGCGTACGGTCTTGACGCACTTGGCCGTCGTTTCGTCGCTGAAGAACGTATGGAGCACGATCGCGTCGAAAGCCCGTGCGGCGAGCTTCAGCGTCTGAGGCCCGAAGGCCGTGATCAGCAGGGGGGTCTTCCATTTGGGCTTGGGCTGGATGAGCAGCCTGGGCCAGGTTCCCGCTGGACCGTCGTGATCGAGGACCGGTTCACCGTCGAGTACGCGCCGTGCAACGCCTGCGAAATCTTCGAGTTGTGCAGTGGTCGGAGGCTCCAGTCCGAGTCCACGCAGACTGGAGACGATCCCTCGTCCGATTCCGAGTGTGTAGCGCCCATGTGTCAGCGCTTGCATCGTGGTCGCGTGCGCTGCGGTGACGGTGGGGGCACGGAAGTTTTGATTGGTGACCCCGGTGGCGATTCCGAGTGTCGTCGATACGGCCCCGAGTGCCCCGCTGATGGTTGCAGCTTCCTTCAAATTCAGGCGTTCCGAAACGAATGCGCTCCCGATTCCGAGAGCCTCGGCGACACGGGCCTCCTCGATCAGGTCTCTGGGTTCGGTAGCGCCGCCGGCCAGAGCGTAGAAACCGATCTCGGGTAGAGACAACTGCTCCATGTTCAAATCCTTTGCGAGCTCATTCATTTCGACGGCACGACCGGCAATGACGTTGCGGCGGTGCGCAGCGCATCCAATGCCGGCCTCGATGGGTTCCAGGGTGTTCGGTTGTATAGATTACGATGATACTCTAGAAGCGACAATGATCACATCTCCGGTGGCAAGGGTCCGAAGTGGTGACTGGTATGGCCAGTCAACGTGGCCGAATGCTACTCGAGTCTGTCGGGATGCAACGGCGACCGGTTCGGTCGGCGGGGAGTCTCACCACCACGAATCGAGTATCAGTACATGAGAATCACAGATGTCGACACCCAGTGGCTCGAGCGCAGCCTCGATCTCGAGTCCGGCAGCGTTTCGAACCTCAGCTATGAAGGGGTTGGTGCTGGGCAGGTTGCTGATACATATCGAATCTCGTTCGATCGAGATGGTGTCCGCGCGGACTCGTTGGTCCTGAAAATCACGTCACGTGACGAATCCAGCTCCTCGACCGGTCGGAGCGAGCAGAACTACCTACGGGAAGTTCGCTTTTATCAGGATCTGATGGAGTCGGTCAAGGTGCGCTCTCCTCGTTGCTTCCATGCGGAGATCACCGACGATGCAACAGAGTTCGCATTGTTGCTCGAGGATCTCTCGCCCTGCACCATCGGGGATCAGCTCGTGGGTTGCACCATTGCCGAGGCCGAGCTCGTAGTCGATGAAGCCGTCAAGTTGCACGCGCCGGTATGGGGTGCGCCCCAGCTGAAAGAATTGCCTTGGCTCCCCACGGTTCGCAGCTTCGGCGCAGCCGAGTTGGCGTACTGGCCCAAGGTGATGGACCGAGTTCGGGCACGCTTCGACGGCGAGATCGACGAGGAACTGCTGAAGGTGGGCGACGTCTTCTATCAGAACGCGGCAGGCTATCTCGAGCTTCAGCGGCGGGCGCCGTGGACACTGCAGCACGGTGACTTTCGCCCCGACAACCTACTTTTCGGCGCCAACGCTGGATCGGTGCCCGTCGCAGTGCTCGACTGGCAGACCGTGCAACGCGGTCCAGGTGTACTCGATCTTTCGTTCTTCATCAGCGGCGCATTGACCACAGAGCTACGGCGAGCTCATGAACGGGAACTGGTAGCGCGCTATCACGACGGGCTTCGTGCGCTCGGCGTGCTCGACTACTCCTTGGACGATTGCTGGCGGGACTACGTGAGGTTCTCGTTCCAGGGGTACTTCGTCGGGGTCGGGGCGGCAATGTCCGTCAAGCAAACCGCCCGAGGCGATCAGGTTTTCGCTTCGATGATTCGCCGAGCCGGTCAGCACATTCTCGACCTCGATGCGCTCTCCGAGCTGAGCGCTGTTCGAGCGTAGGTAACTGCTGTACGTAGTTGTCCCCGGCCAGGAGTCGTCTTGGCCGGGGACAAATCTATGTATACCTGTTCGACGGCGCAGAATTGCCTGCGCGATCGTGGCGTATCAGGCGACTGGTTGAGCGAATCGATTGGCTGTTCTCTCCAGAGCTTCCTGAGCCTCGCGTACTGTGCGGACGACTACCTCACCCGCGCTCGGAATGTCGTGAATGAGTCCTTGCACCATTCCGACAGTCCAGATACCCGCGTTGATATCTCCGGTCTCGTAGACGGTACGTCCACGGGCGCCAGCGACGAGTTCGCGGACGTCACCGAATTCGCCGCCCCGGTCCAGGATGCCGACGACCTCTTTGCTCACATCGTTCGATGCCACTCGTGACGTGTTACGCAGTGGTCGGAAGATCAACTCGGTGTCCCGCTCGCCCGCTTCGACGATTCGCTGTTTGATCTTCTCGTGGATCGGTGACTCGGTTGTGCACATGAACCGGGTGCCCATGTTGATGCCGTCGGCACCGAGGACGAGTGCGGCTGCAAGACCCAGGCCGTCGGCGAAACCGCCCGATGCGATCATCGGAATCGTCAGCTGTCGGGCTGCCGCTGGGATCAGAACGAGGCCAGGAATGTCGTCCTCGCCCGGGTGGCCTGCGCATTCGAACCCGTCGATGCTGACACCGTCGACGCCGACCTTCTCGGCTTTGACAGCGTGCCTGACGCTCGTGCACTTGTGAAGCACCTTGACCCCGTGCTGCTTGAAGAAGTCCATGTGCGGCTCCGGGTTGGACCCGGCCGTCTCGACAATGGTGATGCCGGACTCGACAACCGCTCGACGATATTCGTCGTACGGCGGTGGGGTGATGGACGGAAGAATCGTCAGGTTCACGCCGAAAGGTTTGTCCGTCAACGTACGGGCCCTCTCGATTTCGGCGACGAGGGCGGCTGGAGTCGGCTGCGTCAACGCCGTGATCATGCCTA
The DNA here is from genome assembly GCF_001895005.1 of Rhodococcus yunnanensis NBRC 103083. Taxonomy (GTDB): domain Bacteria; phylum Actinomycetota; class Actinomycetes; order Mycobacteriales; family Mycobacteriaceae; genus Rhodococcoides; species Rhodococcoides yunnanense. The sequence goes on from NZ_BCXH01000001.1 coordinate 129,295, forward strand.
GTCCGCCTGCCTCGGAGACGGCCGCGGCAAGCTCCGCGCGTCCGACCCACTGCATTCCGCCTTGAACGATCGGATGCTCGACGCCGAACACCTCGGTGAAAGGTGTTCTCAGTGTCGGCTCGGTGTGTGTCATCGGGTCTCCCGTCGGTTGAACATCTGACCGCACCGGTGCGTGTCCATCACCGGAAGCAGTCGCACTTGTCACGGAGAAGATATCATGTTAATGATTGCGACCGGATCAACGGTTTTCATCGTCGCTGGGGCGGGCAAAAAAATAAACCGTCGAATTGGCCAATTCGGTTGCAACTTGTGCTGAACCATCTATCATTTAGATGATTCTCATCGAGCCTGGTACACGATCCTCTTCGATGCTCAGGGTCCGCGGCGTATCGATCGTCCCCGAACTTGCACACCGGGCATGCGAGTTCGGTTCCAGGTCGATCGCATTCGACGCTGTAACGGTTGCCCCGGACCGAACCGGGGCAACCGCAGAGCGCATTGCTTGATAGACACGACAGAAGCGAGAGTGGTACATGACCATCACCGAAACCGAGTTCGACGGTTACACGCTGGAGGGCTTGCGCGAGAAGTACAAACACGAACGAGATCGCCGGATTCGCAGTGACGGCTTGGGGCAATACCGCGCCACGAAAGGCGAGTTCGGCTATTACGCCAAAGATCCGTACACCGAGCAAGTCGAGCGCGAGCCCAAGACCGATTCGGTGGAGGTGCTGGTCGTCGGAGGCGGGTTCGGTGGGCTCGTAGTCGCGGCGCACCTGAGAAAAGCGGGTATCGAGTCGATCCGTATGTTGGACGAGGCGGGCGACTTCGGCGGCACGTGGTACTGGAACAGGTACCCCGGAATCCACTGTGATATCGAGTCGTACTCCTACATGCCGTTGCTCGAGGATGTCGGAACCGTTCCCAGCATGCGATACGCGCCGGGGGAGGAGATCCGCCAGCACGCCATGGGCATTGCAAAGAAGTTCGATCTCTATCGGGAGGCTCTGTTCCACACCCGAGTCACCGAGCTCACATGGGACGAGAAGGAGGAGAACTGGCTGGTCAGCACCGATCGTGGCGATCGAATGCGAGCCCGATTCGTTCTCACTTCCTCGGGGACGCTCACGCAGCCGAAGTTGCCAGGAATCCCCGGCATCGAGAACTTCAAGGGCCACACCTTTCACACGAGTAGGTGGGACTACGGTTACACGGGCGGCGACCAGTTCGGCGGGCTCACCGGGCTCGCCGACAAGAAGGTCGCGGTTGTCGGCACTGGTGCGACCGGTATCCAGGTCATCCCGTTCGTCGGTCGGGACGCGCAGCAACTGTTGGTCTTCCAGCGCACTCCATCGACCGTGGATGTCCGCGGTCAGCGACCGACAGATCCTGAATGGGCTGCGTCGCTGAAGCCAGGTTGGCAGAAGGAGCGGATGGACAACTTCCTCGCGGTGGTGTCAGGTGAACCGGTCGAGGTCGATATGACTGCTGACGGGTGGACCTCCACAGCGGAGCTACAGAGGAAAGTTGTCACGGGACGGATCGACTCGGCGCTTCCGACGGATGAGCGGGAGCGAATCGAAGAAATCGTCGACGCCACGAAGATGGCCGGGATCCGCGCCCGCATCGATGAGGTCGTGACCGATCCGGAGACGGCAGAGAAGCTCAAGCCGTGGTACCGCTACATGTGCAAGCGGCCTACCTTCAGCGATCTGTATCTCCAAACGTACAACCGCGACAACGTCACTCTCGTGGATACGGCGGATCACGGTGGGATCACCCGCATGACCGAGAACGCAATCGTCGTCGGCGACACCGAATACGAAGTCGATTGCGTCATTTTCGCAACCGGTTTCTTCAGTGGCGTCTCCGGAGTGATGTCAGGCGATCTGCCGGTGCACGGACGCGACGGAAAGGTGCTGTTGGAATCGTGGGCATACGGGCCACGTACCTTGCACGGATTCATGTCGCACGGGTTTCCCAACCAGTTCCACCTCGGTCCCGTGCAGAATGCCAACTCCGTCAACTTCACTCATATCTTGCAGGACCAGGCAGAACACCTTGCTGCCGTCATCGCGAAGGCCCGCGAACTGGGTGTCCGCGTTCTGGAGCCGACTGCAGATGCCGAGGCCAGATGGGTCGAGACCATTCAGACGAGTGCACACGACTCCTCGGTGTTCTTCAACGAGTGCACACCGGGTTACTACAACCAGGAGGGCATGCCGATTCCGTTGAAGGTGACATACGACCCGGGTCCCTTCGCATTCCGGCGGGTGCTCAGTGAATGGCGAGAAAATGGTCTGGCAGAAGTGTTGGGCCCTATTTCGTAATTCTCACAACAGATCGGCCGAGTTCGAATCGAGCGAGTGCGCACTGCGCACTCGCTCGATTCGTTGTTGTCTCGATTCGTTGTTGTGACGCCATTGTTTCGGTCGGGCCGGATCGGCGCCACAACGCACGAAACGGCCCTGCACTCGTCAGTGCAGGGCCGAAGGCGATATGCGAAACCGATTGTCCAGGTTGGAATTCGGAGAAACCGACCGCAGCCGAGATCAGGGTTGGTAGTTCAACCGATGACCGGGCCATGGCCACTGCGCGGCGTAGAGTGTCCCGCGCCCACCGGAGGTGATGTAGATGGTGTTTCCATCGGGTCCGCCGAACGCCGCGCATGTGACCGAGGGGTCCGTCAACGGCACGGGGAGAAACCCGAGTTCGGTTCCCTCGGGGCTGATTACGCGAATCCCGCCACCGAGGAGGTCGGCGACGGCGATGTTGCCTGCGCCGTCGACAGCGAGGCCATCCCAGAACCAGGCGTCTTCCTTGCCTATTTCAGCATGGTGAAACAGGTCGGGTAGGTCGACGAGCTTGCCAGGTCCGACAACTTCGAATGCACGCAGCCGACCCGTGAACGTCTCGGACGAGTACAGGCGCGTGCCATCCGGTGACAAGCCGAGGCCGTTGGGGGTGACGATGTTGGACGTGGCGACCTGAATCGTCTTTGCCAGGGGATCGAAGTAGTACACGGCTCCGTTGACGGTGTCGGCGATGTACGCGCTGCCGTGGGCATCGAAGACGATGTCGTTCAAGGACCTCAGGCGTTGACCGTCGCACTCGGTGAAGAGTTCTTCGTACTCGCCGGTGACCGTGTCCACCCGGTGGATGAATCCGCCCTCGTTGCCCTCAGCGATCGCGACAGGCCCTACGGTGCCCTCGCCGGTTTCGGCAAATGTGAAACCGCCACTGCTACCGACGTAGAGCGCGCCGTCAGGACCGAACGCAGCGCCGTTGGCTCCGCGTCCAATGGGCGCAACTACAGTCCTGACTCCGTCCTGACTCACGCGCACCACCGCGCCACCGTTGACCTCGCAGACGAACACCGAACCATCGGGGCCGACGACAGGGCCCTCGGGAAAATTCAATTCCGTTGATATAGCCCGGATATCGGATGATTCGAACATCGGCACGCTCATTTCGTTGACTGTGGGCAGTTAGGCGCATGTGCTAACTGAATCCAGGTGATCATTGAGATCTTTGACACACTTAGTGTGCCTTTACCGATCGCCCGCGTCAACAGGGATGTCTCCCAATCGGTGATACTTCTCGGTTTTCGCGGGCGGCACCCCGTGCTGGCGACTGTCGGGTGCGGCGAGCTACCGAGGGGGAATGCCGAACGCCCGGCGCAGAGCTGCGGTGAGATCGTCTTCCTGCCGCTTCGACACCGCCGCCTGCTGTACGAGAGTCGACCCGTGGAACGTTCCTGGATACAGCGCCAGCTCGGTCGGGACGTTCGCGTGAGCCAACCGCTGTGCGTAGTCGATGCCCTCGTCACGAAGCGGATCGAACTGGCACGCCGTGACGTACGCCGGAGGCAGTCCGGTCAGATCCGTCGCTCGGGCAGCTGCTGCGTACGGTGACACGGAGTCGGTTCCTCTGATCCCGGCGGCGCCCAGGTAAGAGTCCCAGCTGAACTCGGTGCCCTGCCTGGTCAGCATCGGTGTGTCGGTGTAGTCGCGCATCGAAGGAGTGTCGAGGCGATCGTCGAGCTGCGGAATGCCCAGGTACTGGAAGCACAGGGCAGGCCCGCCGCGATCACGGGCGATCAAGGCCACTGCTGCTGCCAGACCCCCACCTGCACTGCCTCCGCCGACCGCCAGACGCGTGACGTCGATACGCAGCTCGTCGGCAGACTTCGAAGCCCAGAGCAGAGCTGCATAACAGTCTTCGACCGGGGCAGGGAATGGATTCTCCGGTGCGAGTCTGTAGTCGACGGAAATGACAACTGCGCCAACCGTATCGGCAATTCTGCTGCAGTCGCCGTCGAACATCTGCACGTTGCCCGCGATGTAGGCGCCGCCGTGAATGTAGACAAGGCACGGAAGTACTCCGTCTGCATTGCGCGGGGTGTAGATACGGACGGGGACGTCCGGGGCCGAATCGGGTCCGAGCACCGTGATGTCGCGAATATCGATGTTGTCGTTCGCCGCGATCGACAACTGCGCGGTGATGCTGTCCTGCAGCTTGCGCAAGCCGACGTAGTCGGTGGGATCGTGCGACGGGATCATCGAAACCCATGGGGCGATCTCGGGGTCGATCGAATAAGTCATCGTGGCTCCTCGGGGTGCGGACTGTGTGTCCCTGGAAGTATCCGTCAGCGTCGGCGCAGGGCGACAGCCGTCATGTGTCGGGAAATGGGCACTCTGGGCCCGCCATCTGGCGATTGTCGTAGCCTGTGGTGATGGAGGGCCTACTGCTCAGATTGACCCAACTGGACGCGGTTGCCGAGAATGCCGTGCGTGTCATCGGGTTCTTCGATCAGTTGACGACACGTCGTGTGAGTCTCGAGACTCTCGTGGCCGAGGCGTCTCGGCTGGCAGAGTGCCCCGTAGGGCTGGTCACGGACGACTGCCCGGCGCCGGAAAAGGCAATCGTCCATGTGCTGGCCGATGGGACTGGAGCTTGGTTGTCGAGGGTGGACAGCATCGCTCCTCTCGACGACATCCTCGTGGAACGGTTGGCGATGTCGGCGTCGATTCTGTGGCGCCACGACGGTTCTCTCGTGGGACCGTCGGATGCCGAGTTGGTTCGGACGTACCTGTCGGAGGCGTCCTCTGCGGCCGATCGTTCACGCGCCTCGAGCTTGCTGGGCTTCGACCCCGACGCACTGGTCAGCGTTGTCGCGCTCGATGTCGGCCGAGACGCGGTCGTCGAAATTGCAGAATCGTTGCGGGGCCGATATGCCGACATAGGTTCTCTGCACGCAGTGTTGACGGCCAGTGCAAGTCTCGATCTCGGATCGGACGTGCGGGCAGGGGTCAGCCCGGCAATGGCGGTTCTGGACGGGCCGACGGCGTGGCGTCGTGCTCGCACGGCGATGCGAATGGCACGCGCGGCACGTCGGATCGTGTACTGGAAGGACTTGGGTTCACTCGCGCCGATCATCGAGCGACTGCGGCTCGAAGACATCGACGACGTTCCCGACGTGGTGACGCTGGATCTCATCGAGGCGGCGGCCGGTGGGCCGGACACCATGGACATTCTCACGGCGTTCTGTGCCTCCGACTCGGTGCGGCACACAGCAGCGGCGGTGTACCGACACCACAGCACCGTCGCGAGTCGCCTCGCGCAGATAGGCGACCGGATGGGTTTCTGCCTCACGACCGTGGAGGGCAAGGAGCGCCTACGCCTTGCTCTGCTACTGCGTTACCTGCGCGGTTCGGTGGCGTAGGTAACGCAGCGGATTCCTACATCGCGAAATGCGAACGAACCCGGCCACGATCATCGTGGCCGGGTTCACTCGCATTCTGTGTCAGGCTTCGTGCCGAGCTGACTGCAGCGGATGACCTGCGGAATGCGACGCTCCTGCCATGGCGAGTTCCGGGGTGTCGAGTTTGTCGGTCAACGCCTCACCTTCGATGTCGAGGTTGGGCAGCAGGCGATCGAGCCACTTGGGTAGCCACCACATCTTGTCGCCGACGATGGCCATGATGGCGGGGACGATCATCATGCGTACGAGGAATGCGTCGGCGAGGATACCGATGGCCAGCGCGAAGCCGATCGTCTTGATGATCACCTGGTCGGTGAGTGCGAATCCGGCGAAGACTCCGAACATGATGACCGCGGCAGCGACGACGACGCGTGCGCTGTGCTGGAATCCGACGATCACTGCCTGCTTTGCTTCGGTTCCGTGAACGTAGGCCTCACGCATGCGGCTGACGAGGAAAACCTCGTAGTCCATGGCCAGACCGAAGAGGATGCCGGTGAGCAGCAGCGGGAGGATGAACACGACTGGGGAGGTCGTATCGACTCCGATGAGATCGGCCAGCCAACCCCACTGGAAGACCGCAACAGTCGCGCCGAGTGAGATTCCCACCGACAGAAGGAAACCGAAAGCGGCCTTCAACGGGACCAGGATCGAGCGGAAGACCAACATGAGGAGAATGAAGGCAAGTCCGACGACGACGGCGAGGTAGATCGGGAACACGCTGGTGAGTTCGTCGGCGATGTCGACGCCTACTGCTGTCTGTCCGGTGACGAGCGCCCGAGCGCCGGTATCGGCAGGGAGGTCCGACAAGGTGTCGCGGATGTTCGACACGAGTTCCTTGGTGGCGGTATCCGAAGGGCCACTGACAGGAACGATCTGGACCGTGGTGAAACCGACCGCGTCGAGTTGCGGCGCGAGTGCCTCGGGAACTGGTGCAACGATTGCGGCGACGTCGCTGTCGAGTGACCGCAATTGCTGTACGGCGGTGTTGACCGCAGCGACCGGGTTGGCAGCATCGGCGGTGTCGATGACCACGACGAGTGGACCGTTGGCGCCTGCACCGAAGTTGTCGGCAATGGTGTCGAAGGCGACGCGGCTGTCGGTGCCCGACGGTGCGACTCCGTCGTCGGGCAGGGCAAGTTCCATCGACGCGATCGGAAGCGAGACCACCCCGGCCACCAGGAGTCCCGCAATGAGCGCGGCGACCTTGTTCTTGCTCACTGCCTCGACCCACCGTTGGCCGTTGGAGCGAACGTTCGTGTCTTCGGGGTCGCGACCCTCGAGGCCCTTGATCTTTCCGCCGAGGACCTTCGTGCCGGCGAAACCCAGGATCGCAGGCAGCAGGGTGAGGGCTACGAGGACCGCAATGAGGACCATGAAGGCGCCGCCGAGACCCATCTGGGTGAGGAAGCCGATGCCACACACGGACAGGCCTGCAAGGGCGATGATGACGGTCAGACCGGCGAAGATGACTGCGCCACCGGCTGTTCCGACGGCTTTACCTGCAGCTTCGTCGAGCGGGCGTCCGTGTTTCACCTCGCTTTGGTAGCGCGACATGATGAACAAGGCGTAGTCGATACCGACCGCAAGGCCGAGCATGGTTCCGAGTGCGGAGGTGACCGAGCTCAAGGTGACGAACGCGCTGAGCACGGTGATGCCGAGGATTCCGATACCCACCCCGATCAAAGCCGTGAGTAGCGGCATCCCGGCGGCGACGAGTGAGCCGAAGGTGATGGCGAGGACGATGACCGCAACACCGATGCCGATGAGCTCACCGAGGGGGACCTCTTGCTCGGGTGCGGTGGCACTGCCGCCGACGGCGCTGTTGATGCCGGCCTCGGTAGCGAGGTCTTTGCCGCTCTCGAGAGCGGCGGTGTCGGTCTCGACTATGTCGGTGACAGGAATGTTGTAGGTGATCGTGGCGTAGGCGGCGCGGCCGTTGTCCGAGACCGTGCCCGTGGTGAACGGGTCGGTGACCGATTGCACGTGATCGGTCCGGGTAGCGGCGAGCGCCTCGGTGATCGCTTGCTGATTTTCAGGGGTGGTGAGTGACTGCCCCTCGGGCGCTTCGAAGACCATCCGTGCGGTTGCACCGTCCGCGGTTTGGCCGCTGCGATCGGCAATGAGGTCGAAGGCCTCGGTCGACTCGATGCCGGTGAGAGAGAACCCGTCATCTGTCTTCGTGTCCAGGGTCGATGCACCCGCAATACCGATGAGCAGGAGCCCGACCCAGATCGCCGCAACGAGCTTGCGGTGTACGAAGGACCACCTGCCCAACCTGAATAGATGCCACGCCATGGTGATGCCTCTCGTTCGCAATCTCTTGTCTGCGCGCCGATGGGCTGCACCGGCACAAGAGGAAGCGTAGGCCAAATCGGTAGTCACTACCAGGCGTAGGCACCGTGTCAGTAGTCACTACCGACATCGATGTACGTAGAACAACGACATCACGCCGCAGACCCGATGGGCTGCGGCGTGATGTCGATTCAGGAGTTCGGGCTGGGTCAGGTGGCCGAGGTCGGTCGTGTCGGGCGAGTCAGAAGTCGCACGGCCAGGATGGCAAACACGATTCCGAGTACCAGTAACGCCACTGGAATCCACGTCGTGACCAGCGGTAGCTGGGAGTCGGACTCGTCCAGATCCGAGATGCTGGACGAAACAACCGACCTGTCCATCTCCAGCTTCGTGATCGACGCGGGTACCGGAATATCCTGTCCCGGCAGTTCGAAGACTGTGGTCACGGTCGTCGTGCCGATTTGATTGACAATGCTGCCCAGCGTGGGATCGACCCAGATCTCGGTCTTGTCGGCCTGCGAGAACGAGACGGGCACCTGCTCGGGTGCGGAGTCGAGGAGCACTGCTGGGATCCCGAGGGCGAGCAGTGCGAGTTTCGGCGCGGTAGTGCCGTCGGTTCCGAACCGGGGTCCGAGATTTTCCTGCAGGACATGCAGAACGTCGGGATTGCGCACCGGTCCCGAAGCATCGGTGGTGTAGATATCGAGTGTTCGACCGCTCTTCGACTTGGTGCCCTGGTACTCGAGCGGTTGCGCCTCCTGTACCACGGCGTTGTACGTCGTCAGGTTCTCGTGGTTCGAGTTGGGCGGAAAGTTGACGGTGACTCCACCCTTCTGATCGATGACGGACATCCCCGCGGGCGGGTCGGTCTGCTCGAAAGTGCTGCGGTTCACGGCGTAGGTGAACGAGGTGTTCGAAATCGGCTGAGAGTCGACTGCACGCGGAGTCAAATAGGTCTGGGTGTCGAACGAGACGACGCCGGAGTCGTCGGACAACGACCGCACGGACGATGTCGTAGCCGCCTCGACGGGAAGGGTGATCATGGCCCCGCCCGCAGCCGGGTCCGGGTTGGGGATACTCAATGTCCCGACGAGGATAATCTCTCTATTGAATCTGTCGGACAATTCGGTAAGGCCAGGGGCCACCGAAAATCGGAGTATTGCGGCCACCGCGACGAGCAGTAATCCAAGAATGAAGAAAATCGATCCCGTCAGCTTTCCGGCTTTCATCTTGTTCAATCCTCAATCATAGTGGTCGGTGGAGTGATCGCATCGATTCGAGCAATCGATCCACGTGCTGACGGATGCTCGCGACGGTGTGATTGTGAAGTGTCACTGCGTAACTGCGCAATTGACTGTAAGACGTCATTGACTGTCCGAATTGAATCGGCCGAAATAGCAGCTGAACCATTTCTCGGAAGCAACGACTTGATGGACTATAAGCGCGAACCAAGTTGATGTCGAGAGAAATCTCGAAATTGAAAGGACCGTCTTTTTTCTTGTTACTGGTGGTGTTCTTTACAATCCATGTTCAGCGGGAATATGCCCGTCGACGCCATTTCCGACACTGCTGGCTGAAAACGAGATCGACCGTGAAAACGAGACCGACCCGGAAAAGGAGACCACCGATTCGGTGCACTGATACTGCTGCCTGATGCGATCCCAGGCGCCTTGCCCCTTCAGTGCCGCCTGGGGAGTCGTCGCTCGGATGGTTGTGAGGCAATCTCGAGACTCTCCACGCAGAACGTGAGATAGTAAGTATTACAATCATTTCGAGGCGTCCATGTCCGGGTGCTGATCCGGGATGCATGCAGGCAACACGTGGCCGACGGGAACGGCCTGGTCAGGAGTTCGGAAGTGGAGTCGTCGTGGGGGTGTGGTGCCGCTCGAGGGCTGAGCCTCGTGCGGCTACCGCCCGCTCTTCGTGGTGGCCACTCCGTTGCGGAGTTGCCGCATGGACTCGCCGATGATTCGTTTGGCTTCGGCATGGGGGGTGTCCACCGCGGCAAGCTGAATTATGTTGGAGTACAGCCCCTGATACGACAGTGCAAGAACATCCACGTCCGAGTCGGGAACCAGATCTCCTTGCAGGGCTGCATCTTTCAGGGTCGAATGAACCCGCTCCAGTACCCGATCGACGCTGTCGAGTCGGCCACCGTCGTGCGATGCAAGGGCTCGGTACAGTGCCTGGACGTTCGCGAGATCGGCGTAGAAGATGTCGACGCAACCCAGGTAGAAGTGTTCGACACGATCCAGTGGTCGCTTGCCTTCCGACTCCGTGAACAGTGCGTGCCACTTGTCGGCGATACGTTGCCCGAAAACCTGGTTGACGAGGTGGGCCTTGTTGTCGGCGTACAGAAAGACGGTTCCCTGCGCCACCCCTGCGCGAAGAGCAACCTCGCGGATGGTCAGAGCCGCAACTCCTACTTCGTCCAGCAGAGTTCCAGTAGCGCGAAGTACGGCCTCGCGTCTGGCCTCACTGTTCTCTTCTCGTGTTCCCACTGTGCAGATGCTAGCTGGTGCCGGGTTGTTAGGGGAGCCGCACTTGACGGAGATTGTGAGCCCGATTACGTTCTAATGAACATGTTCAATGAACACGTTCAGCGAACGCAGTAGTGTGTCTTTGAGGAGTGACATGACCACGATCGAGAGTTTCGATCCCGCCTCGCTCGAGGCCCGAACCGATCCTTGGGAGTTCTACCGCTGGCTGCGGGACGAGCACCCGATCTACTACATCGAGAAGTACGACATGTGGTTCATCTCCCGCTTCGAAGACATCTGGATCACGATGGCCGACACCACGTTGCCGTTGTACGGTCGCGAGGTCACCCACATGCGCACCTCGCAGCTGCTGGTGACAAATAACGGAAACGTTCCACCGAACCGAGTAGCCCAGCTTCCTGGTTTTCCGAACGTCGACTCGCCCGACCAGGGCGCACTACGCGGCCTGGTCAATCAGCCCTTCCGGCCGGGCTCGGTCCGCAAGCTGGAGGATTGGTTCCGCGACATGGTGCGAAGCGAGCTTCCCGATGTCCTCGCCCAGGGCTATTTCAACCTCACCGAAGCGCTGGGGCGTTGGTCGACTCGGACGATGTGCCGTATTGCAGGCATCGACGAATCGATGGGGCCGCGTGTGCGTGAGCTGGTCAACGACGCATCGGATCAGACAGGTGACCCGACGCGTGAATTCGACGCCACGGGCATGGGGGAGTTGTACGGGCTGTTGGTGTCTACGGTCGCCGGTCGTCGCGCAGCCGGGGCAGACGGATCGCTTCCGTTCATCGACAAGGCGATCAAGACCGGATTTCAGGGTCGCGAGATGACCGATGTGGAGATCACCAACCAGCTGATGACGCCGCTCGTCGGTGGGGTCGAGACCGTCCCCAAGGTTACGGCCCACGGACTGTGGGAGCTCGCGGTGCACCCCGATCAGCTTGCTGCCGTCCGTTCGGATCTGGCGTCGAACGCATCGAAAGCATTCGAGGAAGCAGCTCGGTTCTGTGGTCCGGCGCAGTCCTTCCACCGGACGGTGACCGAACGAGTCGAGGTCCTCGGTCAGGTTCTGGAGCCGGGTCAACGCGTCGGATTTCTCACCGCATCAGCAGGACGTGATCCGCGGGTCTTCACCGATCCCGACGAGTTCAGGTGGGACCGACCGATCGAACGGACATTGGCCTTCGGCCAAGGCGATCACTTCTGCATGGGAACCCACCTCGCGCGGATGGAGGGTCGGATAATGATCGAGGAGTTCCTGGCTGCGGTGTCGGACTACGAGATAGACGAAGCCAACGCACGCCGGACCAAGTCGACGTTCCAACAAGGGTGGGACTACCTGCCCGTCACGATCAAGAGCTACCGCGATGCAGACGGGGTGGAGCAGCGACCTGCGGGGCGCACCCCGGTGCAGGGCAACGACAACGAGGATCAGCGATGAAAACAAAAGTGCTGTGGGATCTGTGCGAGGGCAACGGCGTCTGTGCGTCGGCCGCCCCGGAGATCTTCGAGATCGACGACGACGACAACCTCATCGTGCTCGATGAGAATCCCCGCGAGGAACTGCGTGCATCCTACGAAGCTGCGGTCAAGATCTGTCCCAAACGCGCCCTCGTAATCGAGGATTGATGGGCCAGTCGACTCTGAACCCCGGTGGTGACGCCACGCCTTCGCTCGAGCACGTAGTCATCGTGGGAGCATCACTCGCCGGGTTGTCGGCCGCGCGGACGCTTCGAACCGAAGGCTTCACCGGACGGCTGAGCATCATCGGCGAGGAAGTACATCGTCCGTACGATCGTCCGCCACTGTCGAAGAAGTTCCTCAGTACCACGGACGGGCACTCCGACCTCGGTTCGGACGACGTCGCGGATGCGGAATGGATTCTCGGCGTTGGCGCGTCCAGCCTCGACACCACGGCACGCGCGGTCACCCTCACCGACGGGCGCACGGTCTCCTACGACGGTTTGGTCGTTGCTACGGGTGTCTCGGCTCGTGTCCTTCCTGGATTCGACAAGGTCGGTGTCCACACCATCCGTACGGTCACCGACGCCGACGCCTTCCGTACCGCGCTGACCGCGGATTCGCCTCGCGTCGCGCTCGTCGGCGCAGGATTCATCGGCGCCGAGATCGCCTCGACCTGTGTGGCACTGGGGATCCCGGTTACCGTGATCGAGGTGTCCGAGGTCCCCTTCGAACGCTCCCTCGGCTCTGCTGTCGGCGCCGAACTCAGCAGGTTGTACGTCCGCCACGGTGTGGACCTCCGAGCAGGCCATTCGGTTTCGGCAGTCCTGGGCGACGAGGCGGTGACCGGACTTCGGCTCGACGACGAATCGGTTGTCGACGCCAACATCGTCGTACTGTCCGCGGGCGCCGTTCCGGCTACCGCGTGGCTCGAATCTTCCGGACTGCCTCTCGACAACGGTGTCGTGTGCGACAGCACACTTCAAGTCGTGCCCGGGATCGTTGCCGCGGGAGATGTGGCGAAGTGGCCCAACGCGCGATTAGGCGAGTTCCGTCGCGTCGAACACTGGGAGAACGCAATCACCAGCGGTGAGCACGCCGCCCGTACGTTGCTCGGCGCGAGCGAACCGTACGACACCGTTCCGTGGGTGTGGTCCGATCAGTTCGGTTTCAAGCTGCAGTTCATCGGATCGAGCATCGATCACGACGAGATCTATCTCGACTCGACACTCGACGACGGTGGAAAGCTGCTGGCTCTCTATCGAAAAGGCGACCGTCTCATCGGCGCCTGCGGCATCCGCCGCACCAAAGCAGTACTGTCGCTGCGCGAATCCGTGGGGCAGCCAGGATCGTGGACGTCCGCGATCGAACAATTCGCATCCAGGAGTGAAGTATGACCCGCGAGAACACCTTGCCCTACGAGTCGTCGACACCTACCGCATCCAGTTCACCTGTCAATCCTCTGCGAGTTGCACTGGCGAGCAAGGCTGCAACGGTCGGACCGTGGGTCATCACGACCGACCCGGCGACCGTCGAGGTTCTCGCCAAGACGGCCGTCGATTTTCTGATCTTCGACTGCCAGCACGGACCGCACGACCTCGCCACCGTAGGACCGCTTCTTCGGGCGGCCGCCATCCACTCGAAGGCCACTTTGGTTCGGGTTCCGTCGTCGGACCCATGGATCATCATGCGCGCGCTCGATCTCGGCGCGGCGGGTGTCGTGGTGCCGATGGTGAACAGCGCTGAGGAAGCCGAGATCGCCCGAGCTGCAACTCGTTACCCGCCACTCGGAAACAGGTCGTACGGCCCGCTTCGGCCTGCTCCCGGTAACGTCTTCGACGCCGCGGACGGCCCGGTGGTGTTCGTGATGATCGAGACGGCCGCAGGCCTGGCAGCTGTCGAGGAGATCGCCGCGGTCGTCGGTATCGACGGGCTGTTCATCGGGCCGGTCGATCTGGCGCTCGGAGTGGGCGCGATGACCGACGGGGACCTGCAAGCAGGACTTGCTTCGCCGTTGCTTCGCGAAGCGACCGGCACGATCGCCGGTGCCGCCGCACGGAGCGGCAAAATCCTTGCTGGAGCTGTCTTCTCGCCCGATCACGCGCGTGGAATGGCGAAGGCGGGAATGACACTGCACGTACTCGGCACCGACACCGGATGGCTCACCGCGGGCGCCGCAGGTCTGGCGCAACTCGGCTCGGAGTTGACCTAGTCCTCTCGTTGGACAAGCCCACCGCACACGACTCAACTATTCGACGGAGATTTCATGAAAGTCGTTCTGACCAATCCGAACATGAAGCTCGACCCGCGGGTCGCAGGCGACCTGCTCGCCCTTGCCGAGGTCGTCAACGCACCCGACACCACCGCAGAAGGCATCCTGTCCGTGGCGCGCGATGCCGATGCCCTGATCGTGGGGGTCGAGAACATCCGCGAGCCGCTGATCGCAGAGTTGGCCGAAGCCAAGGTGATTCACAGGATGGGCATCGGAGTCGACTTCATCGACATTCCTGCTGCCACTGCCAAGGGAATCCACGTCACCAACGTTCCCGACGCCAACTATCGCGAGGTGGCAACCCATGCCCTCGCGATGATTTTCTCGCTGACCCGTCAGTTGAAGCGTTGGGACCAGGATGTCCGCGCGGGCGTGCCGATGAACTTCAAGATCGGGATGACACTGCGCCGACCCGAGTCCCAGCGGGTGGGCATTCTCGGACTCGGCCGAATCGGTAGCCATGTGGCGCGCGTGGTCGCTGCCGCGGGCTACGAGGTAGTCGGTTACGACCCGTTCATCGACGCGGATGCCGCTGCCGAGCGCGGTGTCACCTGGTTGCCGCTCGACGAGGTGATCGCCACGTCGAACGTGTTGTCCATTCACATCCCGTTGACCGACGAGAACCGCCACCTCATCGACGCCGCGGCCATTGCGACGATGCCGAAAGGCGCTGTCGTCGTCAATGTCTCGCGTGGCGGCCTGATCGACGAGGACGCACTTGCCGATGCGCTGGCATCGGGACACCTGTCGGGAGCGGGCATCGACACGTTCGAGATCGAGCCGCTACCGACCACCAGTCGTCTGCTCGAATTCGACAACGTTCTGTTGAGCCCACACGCGGCACATTTCAGCACCGAATCGATGGGCGAGACCTTCACGAAATCGTTGGACGAGGTGACTCGGGTGCTCAAGGGGGAGGCGCCCACGTATCCCGTCAACCGCATCTGAGCCCTGCATCACCGAGACCATGGAGACGAGCCGATCGATGAATTTCCCCGATTACGAGAACAAGCGAGTGATAGTGACCGGAGCGTCGTCCGGTATCGGCGCCGCGGTGGCGAAAGCCCTCGTCGACCTCGGTGCAGAAGTACACGGCGCCGGTCGACGTAAGCCGGAGGTCGACGTCGCGTCGTTCCAGACGCTCGATCTCACCGACCCTGCCTCGATCGAGGCCGCGGTGAGCGGGATCGGCGGCCACGTCGACGCACTGTTCAACTGCGCAGGCGCGGTGCCGATGCTCCCGGCGATCGAGATCCTGCAGGTGAACTATCTCGGAACTCGCCTGCTGACCGAATTGGTCGTCGCGAACATGTCCGAGGGCGGCGCCATTGTCAACGTCTCCTCCGACGGTGGATACGGCTGGCGTAAGAAACGCGAGCTGCTGATCGACTTTGTCTCCCAGAAAACGTTCTCCGATGGTGCGGCCTGGTACGAGAAGAACGAAGAGGCTGCAGGACATGCCTATTCGTTCGGCAAAGAAGCGCTCAACATGTGGACGATGGTGCAGTCGGCAACGCTGATCACGGGCGGGATCCGAATCAACACGGTCAGTCCAGGCGCGGTGCAGACACCGATGCTGGAGGCGATCGAGGACGCGTTCACCTCGGCGTCGATCGATCCGGTCACCTTTCCCAGCGGTCGACGCTCGACCGCGGAGGAGCAGGTGGGCCCGATACTGTTCCTGGGCAGTGACAGCGCGTCCTACGTCAACGGCGCCGACATCGCCGTGGACGGCGGCTTCTGGGCGAGCCTGTCCGTGTCCGGCGCCCTCTGGAACGAGTAGGAGAAGCCTGATGAGCTCATCGAAACAAGCGAAGACGTGGCTCGGCACCGACGACAAGTTCGTGCGGTTGCGCAAGATCGAGACGCTCGACCCGCAGACCGACTTTCGTGAGATAACGGAGCTGTTCTACACCGACTTCCAGTCCGTCATGGTCGTTCAGGGTGTCGCAGGTCTTCTGTTCACCTACTCGGCTCCTCGAATGTCTCGAATTCTCAGTGCCTCGAGGCAGCTGGAGCACCACACGGCGAAGCGATACGTCGACACCGCCACGTTCAACGCGGCAGTGATGCAGAACGGGCTCAACACAGGTGACGGGCGAGAGGCGGCACGACGCGTCAACGCCATGCACCGTCAGTACGACATCCACCCCCAGGACTTCGTCGCAGTCGGGTGTGACGTGCCGGCGACGTCGCTCGACCTGGCCGAGCGTTTCGGATGGCGCCCAGTCACCGACATCGAGCGCGAGGGAGTGCTCAGGCACTACACGCTCGAAGCCCGGGCATTCGGCTCGCACGATCCGATGCCGGACACCATGGACGGTGTTCGAGCGTTCTGGAATCACTACCTGGACACCCAGGCCACGTTCGAACCCCAGAACAAGGCACTGACCGATGCGCTGATGACATTCATGCCTACCCTCGTGCCGGGGCCGCTCAAGCGAATCATCAATCCGATTCTGACCGCCCAGGTCGACCCGCGAATACTGAGGGCATGTGGTCTGCCTGTTCCCTCTCGGTTGCGGAAGGGCTTGTCCACGGCATTCGTGAAGTCGCTCGGCAAGAGTGACCCGAAGCCCGACTCGTACACCTCGACGACGCTGTCCGACCTGAGGGACAAGATCTATCCGAACGGGTGGTCCATCCAAACCCTCGGGACGCACCTCAAAGAGCACAAGGATCCAGCAGCGCACGCAACGCCGGCAGCGACGGCAGATGCAGCAACACCGGTGGACGCACATGCCGAAACGGCAGAGAAAGGCCAGTCATGAGTTCCGTCGACACGGTCCGTGGGCCCGTAGCCCTCGACGCCCTCGGTCAGACGCTCGCACACGAACACATCCTCTTCACCGATTCCGAGTTCGCACGGTTCTACCCCGAGCTCGCGTGGGGTGGTGAACGCAGCGCAGTCGTCGATGACGTCGTGCAGAAATTGCAGGCGGTTCGTGACCGGGGGATCGACTCCGTGCTGGACTGCACTGCAATCCTCCACGGCAGGGACATGGACTTCCTCAAGGAGGTCAACGACCGGGTCGACCTCAACATCATCGTCTCGACCGGCATCTACACCTTCGACTATCTGCCTCACCACATCGCGTCGACCTCCAGGTTCACCAACAGTTCCGACGACATTCTCACGCGGATGTTTCTGCGGGACTTGACCGTTGGAGTCGGAAACTCGGGAGTCCGGGCACAGTCGATCAAGGTTGCCGTCGACAAAGCCGGGTTCACGCCGAACATCGAACGTATCTTTCGTGCGGCTGGAAAAGCCTCGGCAGAGACCGGCGCGCCCATCACAGTGCACACGCATCCCGCGGACCGGCAGTCGGCGAAAGCTCTGGAGATACTGACCGGGGAGGGTGCCGATGTACGGACGATTGTGGTCGGGCACAGCGGTGACACCACCGATCTCGACTATCTGCGCGAAATCATCGACGCGGGTGCAATCGTCGGCAGTGACAGGTTCGGCCTGTACCTCATACCGGGTACGGCGTCGGAGGAAGAGCGCATCGATGCACTCGTCACGCTGGCGGGGGAGGGCCGGGCTCATCGCATCGTGCTCTCGCACGACGTCGTGCTCTACTCCGATTGGTCCGAGCCGGGTGCGCTCGACAAGGTCGAGGCCTTGAAGTCATGGGTTCCCACCCGCATCAGCGATATCATCCTGCCCGCTCTACGGGCAAAGGGTCTGCCCGAGGCCGAGATAGAGAAGATGATGGTGACTGCACCCGCATCGCTGTTCGTCAACATCGCACGTTGACGCAGTCGGTGAACAGTTTCTCGGTTCCCTGAGTCGGCACGCGACAGAGGTCTATCCCTGGTGATCAGTCCCTTGTCTCATGATGGCAAGGCTGATCGGTTCAGGTGAAAGCAGCACCAGCACAGTGGAAGAGGAACACATGAACCAACTCGAAGGCGAAGTTGCCATCGTGACCGGAGCCGGTCGAGGTATCGGACGGGCTGTCGCGATTCGCCTCGGCGCGGAAGGTGCGTCGGTTGTCGTCACGGCGCGCTCGCCCGACCAGGTCGCCGAGACTGTTTCGATCATAGAAGCCGCAGGCGGACATGCCGTGTCGACGACAGCCGATATCGGCGACGTCGATTCGGTGCGGGCTCTCGTCGAATTCACCGAGACGAGTTTCGGTCCGCCGTCCATCCTGGCCAATGTCGCGGGCGGCGGTGTTCCCGGCACCAACGGCCGTTTTGTCGACCTGGAGCCCGAGGCGATCGTCCGTGGCGTGAACATCAACTTGATCGGCGCGATGCTCGCGACCAGGTTGGTGCTGCCGAGCATGGTTGCCGCCGGGCGTGGTCGGATCATCAATGTGTCGAGCGGGGCCGGCATGATCGGGATGCCGTTCATCGTGCCGTACGGTGTGTCGAAGACCGGTCTGCTGCGTTTCTCGGAGCAGGTTGCCCTCGAATTGGAGGGCACCGGAGTGTCGATCTTCACGATCACACCGGGCAATGTCGTGTCCGCGCTGACGGGATCGATGTATTCCTCGCGTGCAGAGCTGGCCGCCGATCCGCCCGAAGGTCTCCCGTGGCTCTACCCGGCGGGCCACGAGCTGGAGGAGAGTGGGTGGTACCCGCCGGAGCGGACGGCCGAACTGTGCTCCTTCTTGTCGTCCGGCAAGGCGGACGCGGTGTCCGGACGCTTCTTCTCCGTCCACTACGACGAGTCGGAGATCGTCGCGCAGGCAGAACGTGTCGTGCGCGACGAGCTGTACGTATTGCGAGTTCCGACGCTCGAAGGACTCGAAGCATCGCATGTGTACGGCGACCACGCGGGCTTGGCCAGTGGTCAGCAGTAGCGGTACTTCCATCACCCAACCCGATCACACGTAGAGGTCGTTTCCATGTCACTGAACATTCCGACAGAGTTGAATCCCGTTCTCGGCAACCGATACCCGCATCGCCCGCGCATCCTTTTCGTTCTCCGTAAGAAGTCGTCGGCCTCGAAGGAGGCCTTCGAGCAGGCACTCACCACGTGGCGCAGTGAGAGGCCGTCGGGTGTGAGCATCGGTTCGCTGTCGGCGCGCGCAGGCGTGCAGGTCGAGGAGCGTCAGGAAGACGTAAGCGGTCGATTCCGTCCGGCGGGGGTCGAAGTGACCTCGTGGGATGGATATGTCTCGCTGGATCTGGAGAACTTCGACCCGAAAGACACCGACTTCGAAAGCTTGCTCGCCGCGAGCACAGGTGCGCTCGATTCGCTCGACGACGTCGTGGATCGTTCGGCCTCGCTCACTCTGTTCGGAGTGGCCAACCTGGTGATCCCGGGCGGCGGACCGTACTCGATGCTCCTGATACTCGACCGCAAGGATCACCTGTCGATCGAAGAGTTCAACGACTGGTGGATTCGGCACGGCAACGACCACCGCAAGGCGTATGTCGGGCAGGCGGGCTACCACCAGCTGCACATCGCTCCCGAGTTCAACAAGTTGGCAGCAGAGGCATCGGGAACATCGACCACCGACCTGTGCATCATCGACCTGATGTATCTCGCCGATCTCGACGATGCGTTCGCGAACACGTTCGAGCCCGGTGGCCCGGAGGCCAAGGCGATGAGCGCCGACGTCGCAGGCAATGTCTCGATGGCCGAGGTCGGCGGAAGTCTCTTCCGCGAGGTCTGATCCCGAGGATCCGACCTACCCGATCCGGGCCCCCATGCGGCTGCGAACAGCGCCGCATGGGGGCTCTTTTCATGATGTGCTGATCTGGTGCGTCAGGTGTTCGCCGGTGTTCTGGGCCGTGCTCTCACGCGGGCGCGGACTGGAGTGCCGGTGTCAGGGTGAACCCCGCATAACCGGCGGCTGCTACCTCGTCACACGACTGTCGGTAGGGGCCCATTCCGCCGACGTAGGGCATGAAGACCCGAGGCTTCCCCGGGACGTTCGCGCCTTGGTACCAGTTTGCGACCTTGGTGAGGAACGACCTCTTCGATCGTTCGTTCACGTGGTCCACCCAATCGTCCTGAGCCTGCGGCTGTGCTTCGACTCGTGCAATGTCGTTGCGCGCGACGTGAGCGATCAGGTCGTGAATCCAGTCGACGTGTTGCTCGATGGACACGATGACGTTCACAAGGACAGAGGGACTGCCTGGGCCGGTGATGAAGAAAAGGTTGGGAAAGCCCGCAGTCGACAGGCCGAGCAGAGTTCTCGGTCCGGCGGCCCATGCATCCCGCAGAGATTCACCACCGACACCCTTGATGTCGATCGCGAGCACAGCACCCGTCATGGCGTCGTAACCGGTGGCGAAGACGATGACATCGAACTCGTATTCCTGCTCACCGGCGACGATGCCGGCCTGTGTGAGCCTTGTGATCGGGGTGTCACGGACATCGACGAGCGTGACATTCTCTCGATTGAACGTCGTGTAGTAGTCGGTCCCGAGGCAGATGCGCTTGGCGCCGATGGGGTAGTCCCTCGGGGTCAGGTGCGCCGCAAGTTCGGGTTCGTCGACGTACGCCAGAATTTGCTCACGTGCATAGTCGGCAAGAATCGTATTGGCATCCAAGTTCACACTGGTATCGGTGAAGGTGGCCATGACGTCCGTGCCGCCCACGGACCATCGACGATCCATTTCTGCGCGCCTGGCGGACTCGTCGAATTCGAGGGCGCTGCCGATCGGCAGTTCGACGATGGTGCCTCCGTACGAGTGCCTGCACTCCTCGCGCAGCGTCTGATAATCCGACTTGATGTTCGCGACGTGAGCTGGAGCCAAGGGGCGGTTCCCCGCAGGAATGACAAAGTGTGGTGTCCGCTGAAAGACCGTGAGATGTCCTGCTGTCCGTGCAATCTCGGGGATCGCCTGCACACCGGAGGACCCGGTTCCTATCACCGCGACACGCTTGCCTGCCAGGTCGGCGCCATCGTGCGGCCACCGCCCCGTGTGCAGTAGTTCGCCTGTGAAATCAGCCGATCCCGCGATGTCCGGGACACGTGAGGAGGACAGACAGCCGACGGCGGAGATCAGAAATCTCGCCCGCACCGTTTCGCCGGTGTCGGTGCGAACCACCCAGGTGTTCTCGCTCTCGTCGAACTCGGCGGAATCGACGGAGGTGTCGAACGTGATGGTCTCTCGCAGGGCGAAACGATCGGCGACATGGTTGGCGTAGGCAAGGATTTCCGGCTGAGTTGCGTAGCGCTCGGTCCAGTCCCACTCTTGCTCCAGTTCCTCCGAGAACGAGTACGAGTAGTACATCGACTCGACATCGCACCGGGCTCCCGGGTATCGATTCCAGAACCAGGTGCCCCCGACGTCGCTGGCACGCTCGAACACGCGGACATCGAGGCCGAGCTCGTCGCGAAACCGACGAAGCGCGTACATCCCTGCAAAACCTGCACCGATGATGACGGCGTCGACAGTCGGATCGGCTTCGGGTGACGTGGTCACGAATTCTCCTTCAGTGGTGTTCCTCTTTCTCGATCTTCGGCTACCTGGCTCGATTCGTCAGCGGGCAGTCGGCGCAGAGAACTCGCCAGTCGGCGAGCTGTTCAGAAGAGGGCGTGGGATGCGAGAAGTCGGTGGAGCGTCAGAGTCAGCAACAGACGTGAGCGTCCGTACGGTTCGGTGCACGAGAAACCGAGAATCTTCTCGGCTCGTTCGACTCGATGGCCCACCGAGTTGTGATGCATGTGTACGACGCGGGCGGCCTTGCGCAGAGAATCGTGGGAAGCGACTGCCAACAGAGTCGGGATGATGTCGGATCCGACTTGCTTGCAGAGTTCTTCCAGCCGAACGACGTCGGGATTGCTCGCGAGTTCACGCGCGGTCAGTTGTTCGGCGAGAATTTCGTACGCGCCCAACCTGCTCGAGGGAACTATCACGGATGTGCCGCCCTCCGGCGGCTTGTCCGAACGCACGCTCGGTATCGCGAACCGCAACGCATTGACACTGTGCCGCCAGGCTTCGGCAAGTCCCGAAGGTGAAGTGGGACGGGAGATACCGCCGCGAAGTCCGATCGGAACGACAAGTTCGTCCACTGAGTCGAAGGAGGTTGCGATGACGATGTGCACCCGATCGATGAGAGCGTGATGCGCTCCTGAGCCGGTCGCTCGTATCTGACGCACCACTTCGTCGACGCCCGCGCTGTCGCCGAACAGAGCCAACGCGGTCAGTACCCCGGTGGACCCGAGACCGAGTCGCCTCAGAGCGCTCGCTCGCTCCTGGTCCGAGGCGTCAGGACTGACCAGAAGCCTGACATCGGCCGATGCGCCGCGTGGCTCCCATCGCGCCTCCGCAACGAGTACCACGGTCGCCAGATGGGCCACGATTCGCTCGATATCGGTCTGGTTTGCGTCCACCGCTGGCGCATCGATGGACGCGATCCAGACCGATATCTCGGAACCCAGGTAGCGCCTGCCGATTTCGGCTGTGTCGGTGGTGTCGACCGAACCGTTCGGGTCGACTACGAGTCGTCCGGTGGACGGGGCCTGGACACCCACGGAGAACCCGAGGGACGCCGCCGCGCACCCGACGACCTTCTTGACGTCCGTCGTCGGCTCCAACGCGCACTCGTCTATACGCCGAAATGCGGTGTTCAACGGATCGGTGTCCAACGGGTCGGTGTCCAACGGGTCGGTGTCCATCAGTGAGTACGCAGCGGGACTGCTGTGCACGGTCACGACGTCGAACCGTGTGTCGACATCGTAGAACTTTGCACCATTGTCCCGCATCCTTTCTCGCGTGCCGATCGTCGCTATCGGACAATACCGGCTGAGGAAACTCATTGTGAGGCGCTTCACATCCTACTACTTGGTCTGCTATAAATATCGCAATCATTCAAAAGATCAAGTTCTACGTGTGTCCTTCTGAGATCTGGGAGCATCATGCCTGCCAAGAACACTGCCGTCAGATTGCTCGCACTCGTGTTTGCGACCACCGTCGCGCTTACCGGATGTGCGTCGGACGAGGAGTCCGACACCGAGTCGCCCGGCGACGCGGCGCAGCCCTTCAGAGTTACCTTCATCGCGTCTGTCAGCGGACCGCTCGCACCGTTCGCAATAGCCCACACCGCTGCGGTGAAGGCTGCGGCCGGCGTCATCAACGACGAGGGCGGAATCCTCGGTCGCCAGGTAGAGGTCACCATCGTCGACGACGGCGGTGAGGCGACCAAGGCCGTCAATGCCGCACAGTCGATCGTGAACGAGGACGTGTTGCCCGACGTCGTCATTCCGGGGAACTTCAGTGCATCGACAATTCCGGTCTTGCCGATCTTCGCGCGGGCCGACATTCCGACGGTGTCCATCGCGACAGCGTCGGAAGGTAACGATCCCGAGAAGTACCCCCTCAACTTCGGCGTCTCCAATACACCCGCGCAGAGCATGAAGGGCCTGACGGACTACCTGAAAGAGGAGGGCATTGCCTCGATCGCAGTCGTCGCTGCCAACAACGAAACCGGCCGCTCGACGCTTGCGACATTGGAACAGAACGCTGAGGCCGAAGGGATCTCGATCACCGATTCACAGTCCCTCGACTCCTCTACGGTCGACGCGACCGCGGCGCTCTCGAAGCTGCAGTCGAGCAACCCTGAGGCTCTCGTCGTGATCGGACTCGGCGGTGCGCTGCCGGGAACTGTCTTCAAGGACCGCACCAAGCTTGGCTGGGACATTCCCACGATCACCGATGTCACCACCACCTCTACCGATCTCGTCACCCTGGCCGGTGGATCGCAGAATCTGAACAACGTTGTCGAACAGGAACTTCACTACGCCGTGGTAGGTGATCCTCTGCAGGCGACCGACGCGTTCGGCAAATTCCTACCCGCGTACCTGGAACAGGATCCGAAGCCGGGCCTGCCGATGGGCGCGTTGGCTGCAGGCTGGGGCGCGATGTCGTTGATTCAAGGCGCCTTCGACGCAGCAGGATCCACGGACCCCGACGAGTTCAAGTCAGCGGCCGAGAGCCTGACGACCGAGGATGCGCCGCTGTGGTTCCAAACGCCCGGGCCGTCGCTCGGATTGTCGCCGGACAACCACTACGTGGACTACGGCTCCTACGTCTATGCGCCGGCGGGCCCGCGGGACAGCACAGGCAGTCTCACCGTCGCGGCCGAGTGAACAGGGACAGAACATGACACTACTGTGGGCCGGTCTTGCGACCGGTGCTGTGTACGCCCTCGTCGGACTTGCGTTCACCATCGTGCTCACCTCGTCCGACGTGTTCAACTTCGCGCAGCCTCAATTCGTCATGCTGGGAGCATTTCTCGGATACTGGGGCCTGTCGGAGACGTCCCTGCCGCTCGTCGTGATCGTCGCCGGCACGTTGATAGTCGGTGCTGCCCTCGGTTATCTGGAGGAGATCATCGCTATTCGGCCACTCCGGAAGCGTCCGAACGCGGGATACGCGGTCCTGGTCACCACGGTCGGTTTCTCGGTTGCGTTGAACGGTCTCGCACTCGTCATCTGGGGCAGCACGCCGGCTCCCGTATCGGTTCCCAACGCCGACAAGATATTCCATATCCTCGGCGGCTCGGTCAGTGTCATCGATCTGGTGCTCATCACCCTCGCCCTGGTGGTCGGCCTGTCGCTGCACTACGCAGCACGACGCACCAGCTGGGGGATGGCGGGACGAGCAATTGCAGCGGACGGAGATCTGGCCGTGGCCCGCGGAGTCGACGCGCCTCGCTTCAAGACGACCGGATTCGTACTGGCAGGCGCATTCGCTTGTGCGGTAGGTGTTTTCATCGGTGCCAAACTTTCGGCGAACATCAACCTCGGAAATTCACTGGTCATCCTCGGGTTCGTCGGCCTCGCCGTCGGTGGGATGGGCAGTTACGTGGGGGCTCTCGTCGGAGGACTCGTCATCGGCGTCATTCAGGTCTTGACGAGTCGCTACATCGGAGCCGAATACGAACTCGTCGTGCTCTTCGTCGTGCTTCTGTCCATTCTCCTGTTACGGCCCGCCGGGATTCTCGGTGGCCGACAATTCCGGACGGTGTGATCATGCTTTCTCGTCTGCACAGGCCAGGGTTCGGCTGGTGGCTTCCGCCGCTGATCGGGGCCCTGCTCATCGGCGGTTCCCTCGTGGTCACCGGCCACGGTGACCAGCGCGAGCTTGCGCTGGTGGCGATCTACACACTCGTCATTTCCGGCCTGAATTTTTCATTCGGCTACGGCGGTGAACTGGCTTTCGGACAGATCGCCATGCTTGCCGCGGGTGCGTACACGACCGCGATACTGAACGTGCACGGCCACACCGACATCCTGCTTGCGCTTGTGCTCTCGGTGGCCGCAGCGGCAGTGGTCGGATTCATTTCCGGAATTCCCTCGATCCGGTTGAGCCACTGGTCGCTTGCGATTACATCTTTCTTCTTGGTGCTGTTGGTGCCGAGCTTGATTCAGGTGTTCGAATCGCAGACCGGCGGCTTGATCGGCTTGGTGATGCCGGAGTCGGCAACCCTGTTCGGCTCCGAGCTCGAATGGGAAGGCTTCTACATCTTCGCCATGGTGGTGGCGCTGATCTGGCTCGTTGTGATGCGGAATCAGATTCTGTCGCGACGAGGTGCGGGTCTGATCGCCATGCGCGAGAGTCCTCAGTTGGCCTCCTCGCTCGGCCTCAGTGTGTACCGCCAGAGGATGTACGCCTACATCATGGGCAGTCTGCCTGCAGGTGCAGCCGGATGCCTGATGGCGCAACTCAACGGTTTCGTTTCGCCGGATACGTTCACACTGTCGCTCGCAATCGCGGTGCTTGCCGGATCTGTGGTGGGTGGTGTGTCCAGTGTCTACGGCGCCCCGCTCGGTGCCTTGATCCTGGTTCTCGGACCGTTGCAGGCGTCGGCGTTCGACCGATACTCGTTGTTGGTCTACGGCGTGTTCCTGCTGCTGGTGGGAGTGCTGTTCGCCAGTGGCCTTGCCGGCGTACTGCGACTCGGAACCGGCAAGCTGCTCAGGCGGGTTGCGCCCGCCTCGCCCGTGGAAGCAGCGCTGCTGGGCGACGCTCCTGCCCTCGCGATTCCGGGCGAACAACTCGTGGTCGACGGGATCGTCAAGTCCTACGGTGGGGTCCGTGCGCTCGACGGTGCGGGAATCGTTGCCGAACCAGGGCAGATCACGGCCGTCATGGGTGCCAACGGTGCCGGAAAGACCACTCTCCTCAACGCTGTCTCCGGATTCGTCGCGGTCGAGGACGGCACCGTCGAACTAGGAGGAAAACCGCTCGGCGGCCAACCGGCACACGCTGTTGCGCGGCGAGGAGTCAGCCGCACGTTCCAGACCCCGCTGATTCCGCGAGGCATGACAGTCCTCGAGGTTGTTGTCTCCGGCCGTGTCACGGCGGGACGGGTCGGCCTCGTGTCCACCATCCTTCGTCTGCCGTCGTTCCGTTCGGCTCACCGCGCAGATCTGGAAGCCGCGAGAGCAGCCCTGTCCTTCGCCGGATTGCTACACCTCGCCGACCAGGATGCGCAGAGTCTGCCGCTCGGTACCAGGCGTCTGTTGGAGGTGGCTCGGGCCGTGGCGCGAGAGCCCAATGTGGTTCTGCTCGACGAACCTGCTGCGGGTCTCGACGACGTGGCGCTCGGTGAGTTGGACAACCTGCTGCGCCGTACGCGTGATGCCGGGGCGACCATCGTGATCGTCGAGCACAACGTCTCGTTCCTTCTCGGCCTTGCAGATCAGGTCTTCGTGATGGATCTGGGTGCTGTATTGGCAAGTGGGACAAGCGAAGAGATTCGAGACCATCCCGAGGTGGTAGCCACCTACCTCGGTCGCCGTAGACCCACGCCGGAGGTATCATGACCGCGACCGAACCGCTGCTGTCGGTCCAATCGCTCCGCGTCGGTTACGGAGATCTGACCGCTGTGTGGGACGCGAGCCTGGACTTGATGCCGGGGCGTGTTCTTGCACTCGTCGGACGCAACGGTGCAGGCAAGTCGACCCTGCTGCTCGGCGTCACAGGCCTGCTCCGGCCTACCCAGGGCAGAGTTCTTCTCGGCGGCAGAGACATCACCACGGTTCCGCCACACCGCCGCGGGAAGCTCGGTTTGTCCCTCGTCATGGAGGGCAAGCGGGTGTTTCGTCCGCTCACGGTCGAGGAGAACCTCAAAGTCGGCACCTTCTCGCAGGGCGCGAGCCGCAAGGAATCGGCGGCACTCATCGACGAGATGTACCAGCGCTTCCCGATGCTCGCCGAACGCCGCACGAAGATGGCAGGGGATCTCAGTGGCGGACAACAACAGTCACTGGCAATCGCGCAGGCACTGATGAGCAGGCCGAAGGTGTTGATGCTCGACGAACCGTCGAGCGGTTTGGCACCGTCGGTCATCGATGGCGTGTTCGATCTGATCGGCACTTTGAAGAAGGACGGAATCGCGATCCTTCTTGTCGAACAACTCGTGGCCGACATGCTCGGTGGAGTCGCCGACGACGTCGTCGTACTCGACGGAGGCCGGGTCGTGCTCTCGGAGCCGGCGGACAGTCTCACCGTCGAGCGATTGGCCGGGCTCGTCTACACCACCTGAGGGCCCTCTCGAATCACTGTGTTGTGCCGCCTGTTCGGTCCGATTCATTCGTCCATGGGATGTGCTCGACGTCCCTCCCTCGATCATTGGAGTTCGACAAATGCAAGTCAAGAAAATCACTGCAGCTGTATTGACAGTCGGCCTGTTCGCTCTCGCTGGATGCAGCTCGGACGACAGCGGCGGATCAGGGTCGGGAGACGACGCGTCGCAACCGTTCCGGGTAACCTACGTGACCTCCACCAGTGGTGCGCTGGCTCCGTTCGCGGCCGCGGTGACGGCATCGCTGACCGCCGCGGTGAAGCAGATCAACGTCGATGGCGGAATCCTGGGTCGTCAGGTCGAGGTCACCACGATCGACGATGGCAGCGAACCGACCAAAGCTGTCAACGCTGCGCAGTCGATCGTCAACGGTGACGACACACCGGATGTCGTCATTCCCGGGATAGCGAGCATGACGAGCATTCCGACGCTTCCGATCTATGCGCGCGCGAACATTCCGACGGTGAGCACCGGTACCTCGACCGAAGGTAACAAGCCGGAGGAGTACCCGCTCAATTACGGTGTGTCGAACACTCCGGCACAGAGCATCACGGCGCTGTTGGGACACCTGAAGGACGAGGGTAAGACCTCCATCGCGGTGGTGACGGTCAACAACGAGGCCGGGCAGTCCACGCTGAAGACGCTGGAGTCGGAAGCAGCTGCTGCCGGGATCACCATCACCGATTCGCAAGCACTCGAAGCCTCGACAGTCGATGCGACAGCGGCGTTGTCGAAGCTGCAGGCCGGCAATCCGCAGGTGTTGGTCGTACCAGGGATACAGGGTCCTCTGGTGGGGGCGATCTTCAAGGACCGAGTCAAGCTCGGTTGGGATGTGCCGACGTACACGGACGTCGTCACCACGGCGAACGATCTGGTATCGGTTGCCGGTGGTCAAAGCAATCTGCAAGGCGTGACGCTGCAAGAGGTGCCGTACGGAGTCGCAGGTGACCCGACGCGAGACACCGAGGCATTCGACAAGTTCGTCACCGGATTCAAGGCGGAGATGCCTGATCCGGTGCTGCCGATGGGCGTGCTGGGAGCAGGGTGGAGTGCCATGGCGTTCACGCAGGGTCTGTTCGACAAGGCGGGATCGACCGATCCGGACGATCTGGCAGCAGCGGCATACGAACTGAAGACGACCGACGCGCCGCTGTGGTTCCAGACACCAGGGCCGTCGTTCGGCATCGACAGCGACAACCACTACGTGGTCTACGGCCAGTACGCCTATGCGCCTGCCGGGCCACGTGACGACATGGGAAGCCTTCTGCCCAGCGCGAACTGATCACGAGTATCTCGGTACGACTCTGGCGACGAGGACATGACATCCTCGTCGCCAGAGTCGTACTGATCCGAAAGGCACTGGGGTCGAACGGAAATCCCTGGACCGAACGGAAGTCCGTGGGTCGAAGGGGCAACGCTGGGCCGAACCGTAGATGCCGAGAATTACACGGGAGGGCTGTTGCGGACGATGTGAATTGGATCGAGGAGCTCGCCGACGGCGTACACGCCGCCGAGCAGGCTCACGCCGGCCTCGGTCAGCCGGGCACCGAGTGTCACGGACGAATCGGTGATCTCAGCAGGTCCGACCAGCTCCGCGATTGTTGCACGCCCCTCACGGCGAGGTTGCGCAGCGATGGTGATGCGAGGGGTGTCGTCGAAGAGAATTTCGATGTCGCCGAGGTGAAAGTCCATCACGCCGAAGTGAGCCCAGAAGTGTGCGGATCCTCGGAAGGCCAGTCCAGCGTTGTGTGTGGTGGCTACGCCCTCGAAGACGAACCGTGACTCGGCGTCGACACCCACTTCGCGGCGGGTGATCTTGCCGTCGTCGATCGACTCGACATACTCGGTGAAGCTGCTACGCAAAGCCCAATGCAGCGTTGTCTGTTCGGACGGCCACAGTGGGTCGGACAGGCGCAGTGGGTTGGACGGGCGCAGCGGGTCGGAGGGACTCGAATCGCCAGCACCGACGCCGGCAGTCACGGGACAGGGACCGTGGTGGCTGGATCCTCGACGAGGATGTCTTTGAGCTTGTGTGCGTCGTCGGCGAGTTTGTCGACGTCGACGTGGCGACCTACGGCGGTGCGGGCACCGACGTAGTCGCGCATGTGGTTGAGGGTATCGACCGCGACGATGATGCTGCCGTCCAGATAGACCACTGAGAAGCTTCCGGAACTGGGGTCACCTCGCACGACTGTGGCGTCGTAACCGAGGGCCAGGCCGACAGTCTTGAATTTGATGTCGTACTGATTGGACCAGAACCATGGCTGCGGGTCGTACGCGACAGCATTGCCGATGATCGACTGCGCGACACCCTTGGCCTGTTCGACAGCATTCTGAATCGACTCGAGACGCACCCTGCCTGCGGGGTGTCGGTCGTAGGGGAAGGTGACGCAGTCACCTGCGGCGAAGATGTCCGTGATGCTCGTCCTGCCGAAACCGTCCACATCCACGGCGCCGATGCCGGCCGCGCCTGCGTCGAGCAGGGGAGCGACCGAGGTCACGAGTCCGACTGCCACGAGGACGTGGTCTGCGGAGATCTGCTCTCCGGTTGCGAGGGTGACGCCGGTGACCTGCCCGTTGTGGCCGTCGATCCGGGTCACCTGAGAGTTGCGATGGACGTCGACGCCGGCTTCGGTGTGCCTGCGGAGGAAGTATTCGGATACAGCGGTACCGGTCACCCTGGCCAGCAGCCTGTCCTGGGCCTCGAGCACCGTCACGCGGATGCCTGCAGTGCTCAGCACCGCGGCGGCCTCCAATCCGACGAAACCGCCACCGACGATGACGTAGTGCTCGGCCGAGGCAAGTGATCCCTTGATGTCGTGGGCATCCTCCAGAGTGCGCAGATTGTGCACTCCGGCAAGGTCTTCTCCCTCGATTCCCAGACGGCGGGCGGAACCACCTGCAGCCCACACGAGCGTCGAGTACGTGATCGACAGACCTCCGTCGGTGCCGACAGACTTGGTGGCTGGGTCGATCCGGACGACTTTCTGCCCCAGAAGCAGGCTCACGCCGGACTCAACCCAGTACTCCGCGTCGCGGATGAGCAAACTGTCCTGAGTTGCTTCACCCTTGAGGTAGGCCTTGCTCAGGGGTGGTCGCTCGTACGGTGGAATGTCCTCGGCATTGACGATGGCGATCGTGCCGTCGAATCCGTGGCTGACGAGCTCTACTGCGACGTGTGCGCCTGCATGCCCTCCGCCGACGATGACGACATCGAAGGTGAGCTGCCGATCCGAGTCCGAGGCGGTTGTCACGGAACTGTGACCTCGATTTCCGTCATGGTGTCGCGCAGGGTGAGCTGACATCCGAGTCGACTGGCGTCGGTGCGGTCCTCGGCAAGTTCGAGGAGATCCTCTTCCTCCTCGGACGCGGGGCTGAACCCTTGCGGTTCTTCGAGGTACACGTGGCAGGTGGCGCAGGACAGCTCACCGCCGCACTCGCCGTCGATCCTCGGTAGCTGGTGCTGCGTGGCGACCTGCATTATGGAGTCGCCTGGTGCGCCCTCGACGGTCACGACCTGGTCGTCGACTCTGAACAGAACCTTCACCACGAGACGATCCTCCTATATCAGTTTCAAACTGGGCTCGGTGCTCGACTTACTCGCCAAGCCCTCGCTGACAGGCTGGGCGAGCAATCGGCCAACCGTGCTCATGGTCGATGCAAGCGCGATGAGTATTGCCCGTGACTCATCGTAGGTCGGTTCCAATAGATTGTAAAGATTGAGAGTTTAAAGACGAGTGGTCGGCTCGGCGGCAGCACGGGAGCGGCTCGGCACTCGGGTTGTCGACGATCGGTGAGATCCGATCGGAATCTCCTCGAGTGGATCCTCAGCATACTGTCGGTCGATCGGGCTCCGGCTTGTCGGGTGGCGGAGCGCGAGTGCCGATCCGACGGCGCGTCGTGGCTGTGTCGAATCGACGACCCAATCGAGTGGTCGTTGTTAATATTTTCAATGATTACATTGACGGTTGCTGTTCGATCCCAGGGAGGACTTGCGTTGGGCGAATCCGAGATTGTCGTATCCGAAATTGCGGTAGGCGGGGAAAGAGAACACGAAGCGCGCTCGGTGGCCACAGGATTTTCGTGGCCGGAGTGCCCGCGGTGGCACAACGGTCGGATGTGGTTCACCGACATGTACACAGGCACGCTCAGAGTCGTCGACGAGTCGGGGAATGTCACTGTCACGATCGATGCGTCCGGCCGGGCGGACGCTGCCGGCGCGCCCATTGCGCTCGGCGGATACGGGTGGCTACCTGATGGCCGTCTGATCGTCGTATCGATGTTCGAACGGTTGTTGCTGGTTCACGATGGGCCGGATTCGACGTCGCTTTCGGTCTACGCGGATCTGACCGGAGTGGCGCCATTCCCGATCAACGACATGGTCGTCGCAGCCGACGGATCCGCATACGTCACGCAGTTGGGATTCGACTACTTCGCCGGCGGCGATCCTGTGCCGTCTCCGATAATTCTTGTCGACTCCACCGGACACGCCACCGAAATGAACTCCGCCAGGCCGCTGTTGGGCGCAAACGGTATCGCGATTTCTGCCGACGGCCGTCAGGTCTACACAGCCGAGGCATTCGCGAATCGGATCGTCGTGATGGATCGGTCGAATGACGGTGAGCTGAGCGGGAGTCGCGACTTTGTCGAATGTCCTTCTCTGCCAGACGGTATTTCGCTCGACGACGAAGGTGGAGTGTGGGTCGCAATGCCGGGAAGTGGGCGCGTCGTTCGGTTCTCGGGTGAGGGCATCGCCACCGATTCGGTGCTCATCCCGCTGCAACAAGGCCTCGGTTCAGCGTGTCTGCTCGGCGGACCGGGTCGAAGCACTCTCTATGTCACGGTGGGTACGGCCGTCGAAGACCAGGCCGAGTCGGTACTGAACAATGCGGGCAGTATCTGGTCTGTCGATGTCGGTTACAGCGGAGGAGCCACGCGGCCGTGAGTTGACACGTCCGAGCGGAACCGATCTTCGACACGCGGGTTCCGCTCGGATGTCACGAAACCGATCGGATCAGCGGCCGGTCCACCGAGGTGGACGCTTTTCGAGGAATGCGGCGACACCCTCGTGCACATCTTCGGTCGCGTTGACCGCATCAGTGCCCTCGCGGCTCAGTCTCCAACCGACCGAGTCGTCGGCCCAGGTGCCCTGGACGACGATTGCCCTGGTCGCGCGGACCGCCACGGGTGCATTGGCAGTGATTCGCCTGGCAAGTGCGCGCGCGGCCTCGAGGACCTGACCGGGTTCGGCCGACACGTTGACCAGCCCGTGCCGCTCGGCGGTCGCGCAATCGATCGGGTCGCCGGTCAATGCGGCTTCCATGGCGAGGTTGAACGGGATCTTTCGTCCGAGGCGGAAGTTGCCACCCGCAGCGGCGACGAGGCCACGCTTGACTTCCGGGATCCCGAAGGTCGAGTTCGTTGCCGCAACGATGAGATCGCACGCGAGCGCAATCTCTGCACCGCCGGCCAGGGCTGGGCCCTCGACCGCAGCGATCAAGGGCTTGGTCCGGTCGCGTTTGACGATTCCGGCGAATCCACCACGCTCGGTCTGCATGAGTGCGGCTTCGCCGCGCCCGACTGCACGCAGATCGGCGCCTGCGCAGAACACCGGGGGAGTGCCGGTGATGATGGCGACCCAGGCGTCGTCGTCCGCCTCGAACGCATCGATGGACGCTTCGAGCCCGTCCGTCACAGGGCCGTCGACAGCGTTGCGTGCCTTGGGACGGTCGATCGTGATGGTCACGATGTGCTCGGCGATCTCGTAACGAACGAACTCGCCCGTCTCGGGGATGTTGGTCATGCCGATGCCTCGTTGTTGGAGGAGCCGCCGACGGGGATTCGTCCGTATGGCCCTCTGGCCGCTGCGCGGACGTCGATCTCGCCGACTTGCACGTACGGCGGAAGCGTAGTGAGCCAGCGCACCACCTCGGCGACATCCTCGCTGGTGAGGGACGCGTAGGGCTTGACGGTGTCCTCGACCATGCCGGTTTCGACCGGGCCGGGCGAGACGACGTGGACGTTGATCCCGTCCCGTTCGAGTTCGTTGCTCAATACAGCTGCGAGTGTGTTCATGCCGGACTTCGCTGCGGCATAGGCGCCGGTGCCACGCATCGCAAGCTTGGGCGCGATCGACGAGATCAGAATGATCCGTCCGCCCGGACGCAGCGCAGGCAGGCTCGCTCGCACCAACACGTAGGCCGATCGCAGATTGACCCGGATGACGTTGTCGAAGTCCGCGAGGCTCTGCTCTGTCAACGACTGCGGATTGAGCACACCGACCGAATGCACGATGACGTCGATCTCGCCTGCCGCGTCGACGACGCGTGCGGTGACGGCCTCGTCGGCGCAATCGCCTGCAACGGCAGTGGCTCCCAATTCATCGGCGATGGTCTGTAGTTCGACCTCGCGGCGAGCGTTGAGGACGAGTTCGTAGCCTTCGGCGTGTAGGGCGCGGGCGCATGCGCCCCCGATACCACCGGTGGCGCCGGCGACAATAGCGCGTCGGCTCATGCGCGGCCTCCTTGAGAGTGTGGGAAGTGATGATGAATTAGACTATATATATAGATGATAAGGGTTGTGTAGGCGGACAAGGTGGTCGCCTGAGGTAGCGGTCAGATGTCGCTTTCCAGAACCTCGACCGATGCTCCTTGATCGCCGACATACGGCTGCGACTTCTGCAAATGCTCACGCATTGCCTCGATCGCGCCCAAGGCGTCGCCCGCGGCGATCAACGACACAACGCGTCGATGTGCCTTGACCACACCACGTTGATATCGGGCATCGGGGTAGTTTCCACCGGCCGAACGTCGGACTGCCCATTGACGCTCCTGAGAGCTCCACACCGACTCAAGTGCGCTGGTGACGATCGAGATCGAGGTGTTGCCGCACAGTTCGACTATGGCTTTGTGGAACTGGAGTGCACACGAGGTGAATTCGTAACTCTTGCCGATCTCGACGGTGTTGTCGTCGACGAGTGCGTCGAGCGTGTCGATTGCGTCCTGTCGGGCGGGTCCGACCAGCCCGGCGACGAGACCCGCACACATGGGTTCGAGAATCTCACGCGCGGCTGCGACGTCGGCGACAGTGGCAGCGCGCGATTGCAGCGTGAGTCCAAGGTGGTAGGCGGCACTCTCGGAAGTCGGGGCCTGTACTACTGCACCACCGAGCTTGCCCCGCCGGATGCGGAGCAAGCCCTCGGTTTCGAGAATGCGGACAGCTTCGCGAAGACTTGGACGGCTGACCGAGAATTCCTCCACGAGATCCGCTTCGCGTGGGAGTTCGTCACCGTCGTGCAAGTCCCCGCCGATGATGCGTTTTCGTAGTTGAGCGGCCACTAGTTCGGCCATGCGAGGTACGCGAGGGGGGATCCCGGTGTGCCCGTTCGGTTTGGACATCGGCTCTGGTTCTGCCCCGGTGCCGCGCCCTAGGTCCTGACGATCTTGCCCGAGTGCAGCGGGACGTTCGCAAAACCCGACACGGCCGTATCACGGAGCCAGCGGGGTTCGCCGGTGAGCCTCAGCTCGGGCATGCGTGAGAACAGGATCGGGTAGCACGCGGCGAGTTCGAGGCGGATCAAGTTGCGGCCCAAGCACTTGTGGATTCCCTCACCGAAGGACAAGTACTCGTTGGAAGTGCGAGTGACGTCGAACTCGAGCGGGCGTTCGAACTGCGTCTCGTCGCGGTTCGCGGAAATCACCAGAAGCGACACCCAATCACCGGAGCGGATTCGCTTGTCGCGCAAATCGAAGTCCTCGTTGGCGACACGCGTCAGGCTGCGTGCCGGGCTGGCGAATCGAATCGATTCGTCGACGGCGCCCATCACCAGTGACGGGTCGTCGAGGATCGCCTGACGCTGGCTGGGATTGGACAACAGCTGCCAGGTGCCCACACTCAGCGCATGGCGGGTGGTGTCGAAGCCGCCGAGGATGAGCGCCACGACGACCTGGCGTGCTTCGCGTGGGCTCAGCAGCTCGTGATCGGCCTTCATCTGGCTCAGTATCGTTGCGAAGTCGTCCTTCGGGTTCGCACGTCGATCGGCGACGAGTCGCTCGCCGTATTCGAGCAATTCCTGGTAGGCGTTCCTGAATGTCGTCAAGGGGTCGTTGTCGACCATGAACCGAGCGTCGTGCGACTCGATGACGCGTGACGCGGTCAACTGCAGATAGTCCCACTCTTCTCGCGGCACCCCGAGCAACCGTCCGACCACCATGACAGGCAGCGCAGCGGCAACGTCGTCGACGAAGTTGAAATCGACGTTGTCGTCGATCTTGTCGATGATCTCGTTGACGTACGAGGCGATGTCGGTGCCGAGGCGCTTGACGGCGGGAACGCTGAAGTGCTTGTTCAACGGGCGTCGATACACCGAGTGCAGTGGGTCGTCGAGGTAGTCCAGTCGAGTGTCGTAACCCATTTCCATACGGCGTTCGGCCGTGGTGCGGGACGGAACGCGGGGCATCCGGGCCCCCTCGCGGTTGCTCAGCAGCTGCGAGTTCTGCAATCCCCACTTGACGTCCTCGTACTTGGAGACGACCCAGAACGGGCGCCCGTAGTTCGAGGCGTTGACCAGGCGCACGGGATCGGAATCGCGCAGCTCCTTGAAGGCGCTGAGGTAATCCAGCGACCCGTACCAGTCCGGGTCCATCAACAGCTCGTCGATGGCACTCAGATCCGTGCTGACATCGATACTCATGCGCTCGATCTCCCTACTGGGTTCTATGGTGAAGCATGGTGACTTGTTCGCCTACTGTCCAGCTCGCCTACTGTATGACTCCAATCACAGCGGGCGATCTCTTTCAGTGTAAATCATTTACTGCGAAGATTCAGAATTTCCGCGCCGTTCCGTCACAGGTCGAGGACGAGGCGTGATCCGGTGCAGCGGCTCACGCAGATCATCATGGTGTCGCCTGCCGCGCGCTCGTCGTCGTCGAGGTAGGAGTCACGGTGGTCGACCGTGCCCTCGATGACTGCGGTCTCACACGTGCCGCAGTATCCGTCCTCGCACGAGAATGGAATATGGGATACGAGCGGGCGCAGTGCAGTCAGAATCGACTCGTCGGTGCCGACGGTGACCGAGACGCCGGATCGCGTGGCGACAACCTCGAACGTCTCGCCGGTGATATCTCCCGCCGACTCACCGACGAAACGCTCGATGTGCAGTTCTGCGGCAACGCCCTGGGTGATGTGCAGCTCGGTCAACAGATCGAGCATCGGCGTCGGACCGCACGCGTACACGGCGGCGCCTGCGCCCAGTCGTCCCATTTCCGCAGCGAAATTCGGACGCCCCTCGACGTCGTCGGCGAACACGCTGACGCGATCGGAACCGAGGGCCACGACGGAGTCGAGAAACGCCATGGAGGCTCGTGTGCGTCCGCCGTACACCAGGCGCCATGGAGTTCCCGTGGCATCTGCGCGGCGAATCATCGGAAGCATCGGGGTGATTCCCACCCCGCCGGCGATGAACAAATACTCGGTGGCGGGCTCCAGGGTGAAGTTGTTACGAGGCAGACCCACCGAGATGTCCGATCCCACGCTCACGCCATCATGGAATTCTGCCGAACCGCCACGTCCAGCAGGTTCACGCAGCACGGCAATCTCGTAGTGCGAGGGGTCATCGGGATCGCTGCACAGTGAATAGTGGCGTACAAGCCCGGAAGGGAGCACGATCTCGATATGCGAACCGGGTTCCCACGGCGGCAAGGGAGCTGCAGTCGGGGATTCGAAACGTGCCAGGACGATCGCGTCCGCGACGAGTTCTGCCTGTGTCACTCGAAGCGTGTCGTAGCGGGTTTCGGTCGAGGCCACGTGTTCTTCCTTCCTTCGGGACACATGTCGAATCGGGACATCCGAGGTGCTCGTAATATTTTGATGATAGAAATGATTGGAATCGCAGCGCTACGGTACTCCTGGAAGCGTGAGGCCGAGTCCGAACGTCGATCTAATTTCGATACCGGAAGTCTAGTTTATTTGTGAGCATCGAGTCGCGGCAGTCGTGCGGCGGACGAAACATGGAGGAAAAATGCAGGGTCTGACCGGCAAGAGAGTGATCGTGGCAGGCGGAGCGACCGGTATCGGCGCCGCGACGGCGGAGCGACTGACGGAGGCGGGCGCAGCCGTCGCCATCGGTGACGTCAACCTCGAACGCGCTCGTGAGACTGCCGATCGTCTCGTCGCCGCGGGCGGCAAAGCGACCGCAATCGAGTTCGACCTGTCCGACGACCGTTCGGTCGAGGCCTTCATCACCGAATCCGCTGGATTCCTCGGCGGCGTGGACGGCCTTTTCAACGTCGGCGCAGAAATGACGCCCGCTGTGTTCAAGAACGACCTGACCGCCATCGACACCGACATGGAGATCTGGAAGAGGGTTCTCGACGTCAATCTGCTCGGATATGCACGCACTATCAAAGTCGCGTTGCCTCTGATGCTCGAGTCCGGTGGAGGCTCGATCGTGAACACCTCGTCCGGCGCTGCCTTCAACGGGCTCAACAATCGAGTCGCCTACTCGGCGTCCAAAGCGGGTGTGAACGCCCTCAGCCGCCATGTGGCAACTGTGTGGGGCCGCGAGGGAGTTCGCTGCAACAGCGTCATGCCGGGAATGGTCATCGGCGAGACGCAGAAACGCATGAACCATCACGAGCTGCACGCGGAGATCATGAGCCGGATCCGTAGCCCGAGACTCGGTGCACCGTCGGACATCGCCGCGATCGTCACATATCTGCTGTCCGACGACGGCGAGTGGGTCAATGGGCAGTCGTGGAACGTCGACGGCGGACTCAGCCTGAGGGACTGATGGCGTCGACGCAGAAAGAGGAGACGTCCAGATCCTCCTCGTCGGCGCTTCTTCGTGACGCGCTCGGCCGCTCGATCGAGCTGGGTGAGCGCGGAATTCAGGTGGCCGTGACGGTCGGCGGCGATCTTGTCGCCGAGGCGAGCGCGGGAATCGCCGACCCCGGTGGCAGGCAGGTCGACGCGCGCACGTTGTTTCCGATCTTCTCGGTCACGAAGGCGGCGACCGCGGTGTCCGCGCACGTTCAGATCGAACGTGGCCTGATCGATCCCGACGAGCCGATTGCTGCGTACTGGCCCGAGTTCGCGCGACACGGCAAGGACCGAATCACACTCGGCCACGTCCTCGCTCACCAGTCGGGTATCCCTCAGATGCCGCCGACCGTCACGCCGGAGCTGATGTGCGACTGGGACTGGATGATCGACCAGATCGAGGACTTCCGGCCCTACTTCGAACCCGGGACGGTCAATGCCTATCAGGCCATCGTCTTCGGTTGGTTGGTCGGCGAGGTCGTGCGCCGCACAGATCCACAGGGGCGTCCCTTCGGACGATTCGTCCGAGAAGAGATCTTCGCCCCGATCGGGATCGACGACTTCTGGATGGGGATCCGTCCCGAGGACATTCCGCGTGTCGGGGTTCTCGTCTCCGACCTCGAGGGCCCAGGGGGAGTGGCAGTCGAGGGCGCGACCGAGGTCAGCGTTGCGGCCAAACCCGCTGCCATAGGACTCGATGCGCCGGTGCACAACCGTCACGACGTGTGGCAGGGTTGCCTGCCTGGTACCGGCGGGATCGCCTCGGCGTCCGCCGTCGTCCGCTTGTTCGCACTTCTTGCGGGCGAGGGAGAGTTGGGCGGACGACGTCTGCTCTCGCCGGCCCGCGTGCGTGATCTGTTGCGCCCGCGAGACATGAGCGAGATTCCGGATATGGTTCTCGTCGGAGGAAACCGATGGTCGCCGCCACTCGGAGCAGGCGGATTCTGGCATGGCGGAACAGTGTTCGGTGACGGACCAGGCGTGCTGTGCCACGCAGGCCTCGGTAACTCGATCGGATTCGCTGACATCGACAAGGGCTACGCCGTCGGACTCACGCATAACCGGTTGTTCACCGATGGCAGCGTCATGGGTGAACATCCATTCGCCGCGATCGTCGCCGCAGTCGAGCGCATCGTCGAATCGCACAGCAGTCAGCAACAGCGATCATAAGCCTTCGTGAACAGTCCGTAGCAGGCGAAATCGTCGCTGCCCGAACCCGTTATGTGGACGCCTTGCCTAGCCAACGAGATTCGACCTCGCCCACGGTGTTCAGGTAAGCCTCAGCTTAATTCGCAGATTCTCAAAAGCAACAATTCGGACACTTAGTTCCGAGCGTTCGCTTTCCGGGTAGACGAAGTCGGGTGACGTACGCCATAATCGTGCAATAGCGACAAACATCTCAATCATTTCCATCGTCTTAATTGATGGGCTTGTTCGCACTTCACGACAGCCGGGCGCTTCGCGGCTTTCTGCTGTCCATGTATGACACGAAAGCGGAGTTGGATGATTCTCAACGTCTCGAAACATCTGGGCCGCGGTCTACTGGTCGTTCTCTTGGTTGCACTCGCCGTTGTCGTCCTGTTGAGCTTCGCGCCTGGTTCGGTTGCTCAAGTCATTCTGGGAGAGAACGCAACCCCGGACGCGGTTGCTGCGCTCGAATCGAAGATGGGACTCGATGTCCCGTTGTGGACGCAGTTCTACAACTGGATCGTTGCTGCGGTACAGGGTGATTTCGGCACGTCGCCGTTGACGGGCCAGTCGGTGACGACGGCCATCATCGAACGTCTTCCGGTCACCGTGCAGCTGGCTGCGATGGGACTCATCATTGCACTCGCGGTGGCAGTTCTCATGGCAGTGGCATCGGCGTCGCGTCCGGGCGGCACGGTCGACCGAGTCATGAACGCGTTTTCTGCGGTGTTCCTGTCCGTCCCCGCATTCATCGCAGGTCCGATCTTGATCTACTTTCTGGCAATCAAATTGCAGCTCTACCCTGTATCGGGCTGGGCGCCGATCAGCGAAGGAATAGGGCCGAACCTGCAGAGCGCATTTCTGCCTGCGCTTGCCATCGCGTTGGCGGAAATTGCAGGGTTCCACCGACTCCTGCGTAACGACCTGATCAGCACGCTCCGTGAGGACTACATCGCCTCGGCACGCGCCAAGGGAATGTCGCCGACATACGTCATGTTCCGGCACGCGCTCCGGCCGTCGTCCTTCTCCTTGATCACGGTTGCAGGAATCAGCCTCGGCCGCCTGATCGGTGGCACCGTGATCGTCGAATCATTGTTCGGGCTACCTGGTTTGGGGCAACTCATCTCCTCGTCGATCACCGCTCGCGACGTGATCATGGTTCAGGGAATCGTGGTCTTCATCGCGATCGTGTACGTCGCCATCAACACCTTCGTCGACCTCAGTTACGGACTGATCGACCCGAGAGTCAGAAAAGTGGCAGGAGCATGACCGACACCATAATTCATGACCGAACCGGTGCCGAGGACGTCGGCGAGCCCAAGCCCGCCGCAGCTCTCGTCGCGCCGGTCAAGAAGAAGCGCTCCATTCTCGTATGGTTGTCGATCGGCTGGTTGGTGGCCATCGTCGGGGCAGCGTTGCTGGCCAATGTCCTGCCCTTGGCGTCGTATGTGACACCCGTTGCTGCACCGAGACTCTCGCCGTCGTTCGGGTCGTTCGACCTGCTACTCGGTACCGACACGCTCGGTCGGTCGATGATGTCCCGGATCATCTACGGTGCTCGCGTCTCGCTGGTGGTCGGCGCTTGTGCCGGACTGATCGGTTTTGTCATCGGGTCGTTCGTCGGCCTCGTCGGCGGATACTTCGGCAAGCGCTTCGGGTGGTTCGTGACACTGCTGGCGGATGCAATGCTCGCGTTCCCCCCGCTGATCCTGCTGCTGGCGCTGTCATCGATTCTGACGCCGAGCATCAGTACAATCCTCTTCGGCCTCACCCTGGTGGTGATTCCAGGGTTCATTCGCCTCGCTCGAGCCAACACGATG
The DNA here is from genome assembly GCF_001895005.1 of Rhodococcus yunnanensis NBRC 103083. Lineage (GTDB taxonomy): Bacteria > Actinomycetota > Actinomycetes > Mycobacteriales > Mycobacteriaceae > Rhodococcoides > Rhodococcoides yunnanense. The sequence continues at coordinate 170,906 of NZ_BCXH01000001.1, forward strand.
GCATGGTCTTCTCGTGAATTCGTCAGAGCAGCGCGCAATATGGGTGCAGGTCATTCGCGGATATTGTTCAAGGAGATCTTGCCCAACGTCATTGCGCCGCTGTCCGCGTACTTGCCGATCATCATGGCCGGATTGATCGTCGCGGAAGGATCGCTCAGTTTCCTCGGGTTGGGAATCCCACCGCCGCAGCCCAGCTGGGGAGGAATGATCGGTGATGGGAAAGACGCGATTGCGGACTACCCGCACTTGGTATTCGTACCCGCCGTGGCAATCTTCTTCACGGTATTTGCGCTCAATCAGGTCGGTGACCACCTGCGTTCGAAGTTCGATCGAACGATGCAGGACTGATTTTCGAATGTGCAGTCCATTCAGCCGAACAATCCCTATTCCCGCTGTCGCGCGAATTCGGACCTCATCCGAAAGGTTTTCATGTTTCGCCACAAACGCTTGATGCTCTTACTCACCGCAGTCGTTTCGGCAACACTTGTACTGACAGCGTGTGGCGGTGCCGGAGGAGGAACTGCAGGTAGTTCGACATCGGGCTCCGGTGCGGATGTGGGCGATCCCGTCGCCGGTGGGGTAGGACGTATCTACCAGGTCAGTGAACCCCGCAGTCTCGACCCGGCGGCACTGGCGAACAACTGGGCCAACTACGGCTTCCTCGGAAACGCGCTGTACGGCACGTTGATGGTCAACGACACCGAGACCTTCGAGATCGAATACAAGATGGCCGAGGACTTTTCGACCACCGACGGCGGCAAGACGTTCACTCTGAAACTGCAGCCGGATCTGAAGTTCTCCGACGGAAGCCCACTCGATGCTGCCGCGGTGAAATTCAACTGGGACCGCACGCGTGAACCAGGTCTGGGAACGACGTCGCAGCGCTATGCCGTCCAGATCGCCGACAACACTGTTCTCGACCCGACGACCCTGAAGGTCACTCTCGTCGAACCGAATCCGCACTTCGGCCAGATCGTGTCGAGCAGCATCCTGAACTGGATCGCCTCACCGGCCGCGTTGGCACAGGATCGAGCTGCGTTCGACGCGGCTCCGATCGGCGCAGGCCCGTTCACACTGACCAGCTGGACCCGTCAGAACACCATCGAGCTCGCCAAGAACCCGACCTACTGGGACGCGCCGAAACCGTATCTGGACACCCTCACCCTTCGCTCGTCGGCCGACACGAACCAGCGGTACAACACCCTCACCACCGGCGGCGTCGACCTGACGGTGGAAACCAGTTGGGAGACCCTCGCCAAGGCAGAGGACGCTGATCTGACGACGGACATCGCTCCGATGGGCGGTGGCCAGTACCTCGCATTCAACTTCCGGCGTGCCCCGTTCGACGACGAGCGTGCCCGACGCGCAGTAGCTCTGGCGGTCGACGTCGACGCGTTGAACGTGGCAATCACGAACGGCAAGGCCGAGATTCCGCAGACTCTGTTCCCCGAGTCGTCACCGTTCTACAGCGACATCTCGTTGCAGAACACCGACAAGGAAGAAGCGCAGCGGTTGTTCGACGAGCTCGCTGCCGAGGGCAAACCGGTCTCGTTCACCTTCACCGCGTTCCAAGCCGTCAAACCTGCCGCAGAGGCAGTGCAGGCCCAGCTCAGTGCTTTCGACAACGTCGACGTCAAGGTAGATGTCGTGGAATCGACCGCGGGTCAGCAGATTCAGGCTGCTCATGACTTCGACATGATGGTCACGGCCGCCATGGTTCAGGATCCGGACTCCGATCTGTGGAACATGTTCAACGGTGCTGCGTTGCAGAACTTCACTGGCGTCGACGACCAGGAGCTGACCGACGCCCTCGATGCAGGACGCGTGTCCGAATCCCAAGAAGAGCGTAAAGCCGCCTACGACATCGTCCAGCAGCGGTTCGTCGATACCGTCGTCGGTGTGTGGTACTCACGCGTTCCGCCGGCGACGATCGCCAACACGAACGTGCACGGAATACAGCTGTACGGATACGGGTCCTTGCTGCCCGAAGAGCTGTGGATCACCCAGAAGTAGAACTTCTGCAATCGACTGAATCACTGTTCCCGAGTCTCGAAAGGTCGACCGTGTCTCGACGTATTGGACCCCTGATCGTCTTGGTCGCGGCCGCGTGTTCTCTGGCGCTCGCGCTGACCTCGTGTGGCGGCGCAGGAGGGGGAACTGCGGGAAGTTCGACGCCGGAACTCGATGCCGATCAGGGTGACCCGGTGGCGGGCGGTAACGGGCGCATCCTGCAGCCGAACGAGCCGCGGAGTCTCGATCCGGCCGCGCTGGTGAACAACTGGGGCAACTACGGATTCATCGGTAATGCGATCTACGGGACGCTGTTGGTCAATGATCCCGAGTCGCTGGAGATCGAGTACAAGATGGCCGAGGACTTCTCGACTACGGACGGTGGCCGCAGTTTCACATTGAGACTGCGGCCCGAACTCCACTTCACCGACGGCACGCCCCTCGATGCGAATGCCGTCAAATTCAATTGGGACCGGATGCGCGATCCGGCTCTTGGCACCAGTGCCGCACAGTCCGCCGTTCAGATCGCCGACAACGAGGTCGTCGATACGCGCACACTGAAAGTGACGCTGGCCGAGACGAATCCGCACTTCGGACAGGCAATTGCAACCAGTCCGCTGAACTGGATCGGATCTCCGACTGCTCTTGCGCAAGATCGGGCTGCATACGATGCGGCGCCGGTCGGCGCGGGGCCGTTCATGCTGACCGAATGGACGCGTCAGGACTCGATCGAACTGTCGAAGAACCCGGCCTACTGGGATGCGCCGAAGCCGTATCTGGACACCATCACACTTCGCTCGTCGCCGGATACGACTCAGCGGTTCAACACGGTCAGCACGGGCGGGGCCGACTTCACCGTGGAGACCAACTGGCAGACCGTGGCCAAGGCCGAGGAGGCCGGGCTTCCGACCCAGGCGGTGGAACTGGGTGGTGGTTCTTATCTCGCGATGAACTTCGCGCGAGCGCCGTTCGACGATCCTCGCGCCCGCCGGGCAGTCATGCTGGCGACGGACGTCGATGCACTCGATCTCGCTGTGTACGACGGCAAGGCGCAGGTTCCGGAGACGATGTTCCCGAAGAGTTCGCCGTACTACAGCGACATTCCGTTGCAGAAGTACGACAAGGACGAGGCACAGAAATTGTTCGACGAGCTTGCTGCCGAGGGCAAGCCGGTTTCGTTCACCTTCACCTCGTACCAGGCGCCTGACGCCAAGGCTGCGGCCGAGGCGTTGCAGGCACAATTGAGCGCTTTCGACAACGTCGAGGTTCAGGTCAGCATCGTAGAATCGACAGCTCTGCTGGTGCTTCAGTCCAAGGGTGATTTCGACATGCTGGTCGGTGGAGGTTCGGTGCAGGACCCGGATTCCAAATTCACGAACCTGTTCCAGAGCGGCTCGCCGGGCAACGTCCAGGGAATCGACGATCCGGATCTGGACCGGGCACTGCAGGCCGGTCGGATAGCGGAGTCGGTCGAGGACCGCAGAGCGGCATACGACGCCGTGCAGAAGCGACTCGTCGAGCTCGATGTCGGAACCTTCTACTCGCGTCTGGTCCCCGTCTCGGTGACCGGCAAGAACGTTCACGGCGTCGAGATGTACGGACTGGGATCGACTCTGCCCGAACAGCTATGGATCTCCTAGGAATCACCGGCCGTGTGCCCGATCTTCGTCGAACAGAGAGGCTGATGATGTTTCGACGCAAAACCGCGTGGACCGCCCTGTGCGCGGCGGTGTTCTCCGCGGCGCTGGTGCTGACCGCGTGTGGCGGTGCCGGAGGAGGAACCGCGGGTAGTTCGACATCGGGTAGTTCGACATCGGGTTCCGGTGCGGATGTGGGCGATCCCGTCGCCGGTGGGGTAGGACGTATCTACCAGGTCAGTGAACCCCGCAGTCTCGACCCGGCGGCGATGGCGAACAACTGGGCCAATTACGGCTTCCTCGGAAACGCGCTGTACGGCACGTTGATGGTCAACGACACCGAGACCTTCGAGATCGAATACAAGATGGCCGAGGACTTTTCGACCACCGACGGCGGCAAGACGTTCACTCTGAAACTGCAGCCGGATCTGAAGTTCTCCGACGGGAGCCCACTCGATGCTGCCGCGGTGAAATTCAATTGGGACCGTATGCGTGAGCCAGGTCTGGGGACGACGTCGCAGCGCTATGCCGTCCAGATCGCCGACAACACTGTTCTCGACCCGGCGACACTGAAGGTCACTCTCGTCGAACCGAATCCGCACTTCGGTCAGATCGTCACCGTCAGCGTGTTGAATTGGATCGCCTCACCGGCCGCGTTGGCGCAGGATCGAGCTGCGTTCGATGCGGCTCCGATCGGTGCAGGCCCGTTCACGTTGACGAAATGGACGCGCCAGAACACCATCGAGCTCGCCAAGAACCCGGCCTACTGGGACGCGCCGAAGCCGTATCTGGACACTCTCACTCTGCGTTCGTCGGCCGACACGAACCAGCGGTACAACACCCTCACCACCGGCGGCGTGGATCTGACGGTGGAAACCAGTTGGGAGACCCTCGCCAAGGCAGAGGACGCTGGTCTGACGACGGACATCGCTCCGATGGGCGGTGGCCAGTACATCGCGTTCAACTTCCGGCGTGCACCGTTCGACGACGAGCGTGCCCGACGCGCAGTAGCTCTGGCGGTCGATGTCGACGCGTTCAATGTCGCCGTGTCGAACGGCAAAGCCGAGATTCCGCAGACTCTGTTCCCCGAGTCGTCGCCGTTCTACAGCGACATCTCGTTGCAGAGCACTGGAGACAAAGAAGAAGCGCAACGGTTGTTCGACGAGCTCGCTGCCGAGGGCAAGCCGGTCTCGTTCACCTTCACCGCATTTCAGTCCTCCGAGGCGACATCGGCTGCGGAGGCAGTGCAGGCGCAGCTGAGCGCTTTCGACAACGTCGACGTCAAGGTCGATGTCGTGGAATCCACAGTGGGTCAGCAACTGTCGGCTGCCAAAGATTTCGACATGATCGTCAGTGCAGTGCTGGTACAGGAGCCGGATTCGGACCTGTGGAACTTGTTCCATCAAGCAGCGCCCGCCAATTTCACCGGTATCAAGGACCAGGCGTTGAGCGACGCGCTCGATGCAGGACGCGTGTCGGAATCGCAAGAAGAGCGAAAGGTGGCGTACGACATCGTGCAGGAGCGTTTTGCTGCAACAGTTCCCGGCATTTGGTACGCCAGGGTCCCGACGTCGGTCGTGGCCGGTAGCAACGTCCACGGCGTGCAGTTGTACGGCTTCGGATCTGCTTTGCCCGAGGAGCTTTGGATCTCCGAATAGTCGACGCGTAAAAAAAGGATCGCATCATCATGAATACCCAGCCACTTCTCTCGGTGCGCAACTTGCGTGCCCACATCGGAACACCACGAGGTGTCGTCCGTGCCGTGGACGACGTGTCCTTCGATCTCGCAGGGGGCCAGTCGCTGGGGATCGTGGGTGAGTCCGGTTCCGGCAAATCCGTTCTGGCGCGCGCTGTGATGGGCCTGATGCCCGCCCGATCCGGGCGCTCCGGGGAGGTGACCTTCCAGGGGCGTGACCTGCTTGCGCTGACGAAAAAAGAGAAGCTGGAGGTCTGGGGCAAGCAGATCGCGATGATTTTCCAGGATCCTGGACGGTCACTCAATCCGGTGATCAGAGTCGAACGTCAACTCACCGAGGGGATGCGTCGGCACCTGGGTGTGAGTCGCTCGGAGGCGCACAGCCGGGCGCTGTCACTTCTCGACGAGGTGGGAGTACCCGATCCCGAGCGCCGGCTGACGAACTACCCGCACGAGATGTCCGGGGGTATGCGTCAGCGGGTGATGATCGCGATCGCTCTCGCCTGTGAGCCGGACTTGCTGATTGCAGACGAGCCGACGACTGCGCTCGACGTCACGATCCAGCGGCAGGTGCTCGATCTGCTCCGTCGCGTGCAGCGTGACCGAGGTACCTCCATGATGCTGATCAGCCACGACCTCGCGGTCGTCGCAGGCAGAACGGACAGAGTGTCGGTCATGTACTCGGGACGACTCGCCGAGATCGGGTCGACCAGAGAAGTATTCGAGAACCCACGGCACAGGTACACGCACGCGCTGCTCGGCGCAACACCGACGATCGACCACGCGCGCCACGCGCCACTACGGTTGATCACCGGTTCTCTTCCCGATCCGACGGCTCCGCCCGAGGGGTGCCGCTTCCAGCCACGCTGCGCGTTCGCACTCGGTGAATGTTCGACTCCCGGTCTGGAATTGACGTCCGTGGGTGCGGATCACGATGTCGCCTGCTTGAATCCCGTCGTCCTGCAGGAGACGGCAATATCCGGAGGTACTTCAGATGGCCGGTAGTGGAACTGCTCATTTGCGCGGTGACGGCGCCTTGCTCAGTGTCGAGGATCTCGTCGTGGAATACCCGACGAGTTCTGGGACCGTACAGGCGGTCTCGAAGATCAGCTTCGACGTCATGGCGGGGGAGACCCTGGGCATAGTGGGCGAATCGGGTTGTGGAAAGTCCACCACCGGCCGAGCTGTTCTTCGGCTCGACCGCGTCACGTCGGGGCGGATCCGGTTCGGTGAAGAGTGGATCGAACAGGCCGACGAGTCTCGAATGCGGACCCTACGCCGCGACATGCAGATGATCTTCCAGGATCCCGTCGCATCGCTCAATCCGCGCCGGTCCGTCAAGGACATCGTCGTGGAAGGACTGGCGGTCGCGGGTGCACCAGCCGCCGAGAAGGCCTCGACCAGTGCTGCTGTGCTCGAACAGGTCGGACTGTCCGGTGAGCGCTACGCCGAGATGTTGCCGCGAAATCTTTCCGGCGGGCAAGCGCAGCGTGTGGCCATAGCTCGGGCGTTGGCACTCAATCCACGTCTGCTGATCTGCGACGAGCCGGTGTCGGCCCTGGATGTTTCGGTGCAGGCCCAGATTCTCAACTTGATCGAGGAGCTCAAGGCCGAGTTCGACCTCACCGTCGTCTTCATCGCACACGATCTCGGTGTCGTGCGCACCGTCAGCGACAACGTGATGGTGATGTATCTGGGCAAGGTATGCGAATTCGGCGACTCCGTGGAGGTCTACGACGATCCCGCACATCCGTACACCCGTGCGCTGCTGGATTCGGTGCCATTGACCGATCCGGACAAGGGCTTCGCCGGGCCTGCGCTCGAGGGTGACGTTCCATCACCGCTCGCGCCGCCGACCGGGTGCCGCTTCCGCACTCGATGCCCGCTCGCACAGGACAAGTGCGCGGCCGAAGAGCCGAAGATGCGCGAGGTTCGCCCCGGGCAGTTCGCAGCGTGCCATTTTCCACTTGCCGCGGCGAGCTGAATCTCTCCCGACCATCGGTAGGTGGTCCTTGACTAAATTATCTAGATGATTACTGTCGAACTTCGAAGCCGCAACGTACCGCTGCATCAAGTATCACTGCTGCATCCAGTATCACTGCACACACCATGAGGAGACGCTGATGAGCGATAACACAGGCGCGGCGTCGACCGCGATCACGCTGGGCCAACGAATCCTCAGACTGTCACACGTCGTCATCAACGTGTCCGACGCCGAGAAGTCGCTCGAGTTCTACGAAACTTTCACTCCACTTCGCGCGGTGGGGAAGTTGAACGCTCCTCGGCAGCGTTTCGGATCTCTCGGCATCGAGAGCGGTGAGTTCGAGGGCTACGTTCTCAACGACGGAACAGCGGGTCGTCCGACATCGGTGCACATCGTCGAGTGGAAGACTCCAGAGCCGGTGGGATCGCCGTATCCGGTCTTCTGGCATGTCGGGTTGGGGAAGCTCGGGTTCGGCACCAAGGTGCCGCCGGAGGAAAGATTGGCGCATCTCCGCGAGCACGGTGTCGAGACGACGAACAAGGAGATCGTTCGCGGCTACATCTCGATCCTCGACCCCGATGGCACTGTGGTGTCCTTCTATCAAGATGGCGACAAGTCGGCTCGTCACGACCACTGGGTCCATGTCAATGCTGTGGTGACCGACCGCGAACGCGGTGCCGGCTTCTTCCGCGACGTGCTCGGTCTCGAGCAACACCTGGACGTGACCACCGATCGGCCGATCGCTGTGTCACAGGGGCCTGGATCGGATTTGTCGCAGTGGTCGTCTCACCTGTTCGCGCCCCGAGGCGATACTCGGGTGAGCGTGGACATGACTCAACCGGTCTTTCCTGCCCCATCGCCCGAAACGTCGACGCCGTACCAGGAAGCGAACAACCTGGGTATCTCACGTGTTGGGTTCGAGGTCGACGACCTCGATGCGGCGTACTCGCTGCTGCAGGCATCTGCAGAGATCGGTGCGGCTCCAGGGATCGTCGATCCGCCGGAGACGTGGGATTTCGGTCCCGAGTTCGGCACCCGTCGCGTTCTCGGTTTCCGGGATCCTGACGGCATCAGGATCGAGTTCTTCGAGAAGCCTCCTCGCCCCGAGTCCAGCTTCCTGCACTTCTCCCCGCCCGAGGACTGACGCCGGTCCGAGTTCCCGTCCGCTGATGCGGTCGGGCGAAAGGAACTGCACAGCTATGACACCGACGCCGTTTCGTATCGACGTGCCGCAGACGGAGGTCGACGAGCTCCGACGAAGGTTGGCGGACACGCGGTGGCCCGACGAGAGGCCGGTTGGCGCCGAGTCCGGAATCTCCCACGCCACGTTGGGACGACTGTTCCGGCGCTGGCGTGACGATTACGACTGGTACAGCCACCAAGCCGAGTTGAATCGGTACCCCCAGATCGTCACCGAGATCGACGGGCAGAAGGTGCACGCCGTGCACGCTCGCTCCGAGCGTCCAGACGCCGTCCCGGTGATTCTGCTGCACGGGTGGCCGAGCACTTTCGCGGAGTACCGCTTGCTGATCGAGCCGTTGATCACGCCGCCGGACGAGAGTGATCCCGCTTTTCACGTCGTGATTCCATCGCTTCCGGGATTCGGCTTCTCGACTCCAGTGGATCGGGTGGGGTGGAACAACCCACGCCTTGCGGATGCGATGGCCGAGTTGATGGCGCAGTTGGGTTATGACCGCTACCTGGTGCACGGATCCGATATCGGGCAGGCCGTCGGTGAATTCATCGCCACCGCGCATTCGAGGCACGTGCGCGGACTGCACGTGCATATGGGCGGGGTGAAGTTGGCAGGGGAGAACGCAAGTTCCGAACCACGAGACGATCTGGAGCGCCGAGCATTTGCGAAGAACGCCGAGTACGCGGCCGCCAAGGCCGGTTACGCGGTGTTGCAGGCGACGCGTCCGGACACGCTCGGGTACGCATTGACCGATTCTCCGATCGGTCAGCTCGCGTGGATCGGTGAAAAGTTCTACGAATGGGGCGACCCCGACCATCCAGTCGATATCGACGACATCCTCACTGCGGTGTCGATCTATTGGTTCACCCGGACTGCCGCCTCGTCGGCCCGCTTCTACAGCGAGGAGTATTCCACCAGATCTCCTCGGCCGTACGTCGGTGTACCCACCGCGGTGTCCGCGTTTCCGCACGACATCGTTCCCCCGGTACCGCGTTGGGCCGACAAAGAATTTCACATAACGCAGTGGACCGACATGCCGGCCGGTGGTCACTTCGCGGCTCTGGAGGTGCCCGAGTTGGTTCTCGGCTCCCTCCGGCGTTTTGCTGCGTCGCCTGCCGTTGCAAGCTCGGTCACGTCTCGTTGATTCTGTGCTCGGGATCACAATTAATTACGGTACGATTTGTACCGTAATTGGGCAGTTAGTTCAGTCCAGGGAAGCGATGTGACGGGACACCGTCGCCGCAGTCGACGAAGGAAGTAGTGGTATGGCATTCGATCACGCAATTGTGCTCGGCGGGAGCATCACCGGACTGCTCGCCGCTGCGGCAGCAGCAGGCGAGTTCGAGCGGGTGACGGTCGTCGACCGGGATGAACTCATTGTCGACGGACCGGATGCAGAGAATTCCCGTCGCGGAGTTCCGCAGGGAGACCAGGTACACCATCTCCTCGCTCTGGGCGCCGAGCGCATCGAGGATCTGCTTCCAGGTTTCGACAAGGATCTTCTCGCTGCCGGTGGCGAGCGCCACGACAACCTCGCTGGGTTCGCGGCATGGATGAGGAGTTCATGGCGTGTGCGCTTCGAGAGTGATCTGGCGCTGACGTGCTTCACGCGTCCGTTGTTCGAGTCGGTCATCCGCAAACGAGTACTTGCTCTACCCAACGTGACAGCACTCAAGAGCGTGGTCTCCGGTCTGATCGCCACCGAGGACAACGGCACCATCATCGGTGCGCGTGTCAAGAATGCGCCGGACGGGCAGCTCCTCGGTGACCTCGTCATCGATGCGACCGGCCGTGGCACCAAGACCCCCAACTGGATTCAAGATCTCGGGTACGCCCGCCCCGAGGAGTCCCATCTTCGGGTGTACATGGGATACACCTGTTACCGAGTGGAGATTCCGGAGGGGATATTCACCGACGGTGTCGTCTCGGTCGCCAGTCCGTCGGCCGCTGATGCCAAGAGCACACGCAGCATCGTGGTGTGGCCTTGTGGCAGGGGACAACACATCGTCGTCGCGTTCGGAGCATTGCGTGAGTATCCGCCGACCGACCTCGCGGGAATACAGGAACTGGCCGACTCGTTGGATGTGCCCCTCCTTGGTGAGGCCATCCGATCGGCCAAGGTACTGAGCGAGCCGAAGCACTACCAGATGCCGGGCGATCAGCGCATCCTCTGGGAGGAGTTGGACCGACGCCCCGAGGGATTCGTCGTTCTGGGCGACGCTGTGGCCTCGTACAACCCGGCGTACGGCCAGGGAATGACGATGGCCGCGGTCGGCTCCGTCGAACTACGTGCAATTCTGCGCCAGGCGAGTGGCGACATCGTCGGCGTTGCAGACGCTTTCCAGAAGGGTCTCGCGCCGCACGTCGATATGGCGTGGAACAACGCGCTCGGAATCGACTCGACCTATCCCGGCGCCGAGTACGAGAACCTGACGCCGCCGCAGCCCGCGCCTCCGGAGTTCTCGGCGGCATTCGTCGGACTGCAGTCCGAGGATCCCGAAGTTGCCCTCGGCGCTCGATTGGCCATGCACTGGATGGACAACAGCTACATCACGACCGACTCGATCCAGTCGAAGATCGCCGCGTGGATCGAAGAGGGACGTCAGCCCAAGCCGGAGTCGACCGACCCCACGGTGATCCCCCGACTCGTTCGGGCCTAGCCACGCTGCTGGGCCTGCACTCGCGTACAGGTCCAGCAGGGTCGTCGTCGTGGTGTCTTCAGAGATAGTTCTCGAGGACCTCGATAGGTGCATCCTGATCGCCGACGTAGGGCTGCGATTTGTGCAGATGCTCACGCATCGCCTGCGACGCTCCTGCCACATCACCTTCGGCGATCAGCGAAACGACTCGCCGATGTGCCTTGATGACATCACGTTGATACTTGGCAATCGGATAGTCACCTCTGGCAGTTCGCCGCACTGCCCATTGGCGCTCCTGAGAACTCCACACCGACTCCAGCGCGCTCGTCACGATCGAAATCGATGTATTGCCGCACAGATCCACGATCGCATCGTGGAATTCGAGGGCGCACGCAGTGAATTCGTACGCCTCTCCCACGATGTTGTCGTTGTCCTCGACAAGCTTCGTCAATCGTTCCAGGGCTGCCTTGCGTGCGGTCCCCTTGAGCCCGGCCACCATTCCAGCGCACGTGGGCTCGAGAATTTCGCGAGCAGCAGCGATATCGGCGAGCGTCGTGCCACGCGACTGCAGCGTCAATCCGAGGTGGTACGCGGCACTTTCGGGTGTCGGGACCTTGACGAACGCGCCACCGAGCTTGCCGCGTCGAATGCGCAGAAGGCCTTCGGTCTCGAGAATGCGGACGGCTTCACGAAGGCTGGGCCGACTCACCGAGAACTCCTCGACGAGATCCGCCTCACGCGGAAGTTCGTCGCCGTCCTTCAGGTCGCCGCCGATGATGCGCTTGCGAAGCTGGGCAGCCACCAGGTCCGCCATGCGTGGCACCTGTGGGGGGATGCCGGGGTGTCCGTTCGGTTTGGACATGGGCTCTCATTCTGCCGTGGTCAGAGACCGAAAGCTATCGTATCTATTTAGACGATAGTATCCCGAACACGATTCGGTCGTATCTACACGCCCGGCTTCCGCAGAATTCGCTCAACTCCCATTCCGACGCGCTGACCAGTCGGGAGACACGCTGTCCAAGTCCGAAGTGATGCGAAGCGGGAATGCGGGGGAGCGGCGTTCGAGGAACGCGGCGACACCTTCGCGAACCTCGGCCGACCTACCCAGTTTGAACACGGCTTCGGAATCGAGCCTGTGGGCGTCACGAGGAGACGCGGCTCCGGCCATCTCCCACAACAGTCGCTTGCTGATGGCAACTGCGACCGGCGAGGTGTTCGCGGCGATCTCGCGTCCGAGGGCGAACGCTGCGTCGAGCAGCTCTCCCGGCGCATGGATGCTGCGGACCAGACCTGCGGCGTGAGCATCGGCAGCACTGATCACACGGCCGGTGTAGATCCACTCCGCAGCGGTCTGATGGCCGACCGCTCGCGGCAGAAACCAACTGGAGGCGCATTCGGCGACGAGCCCGCGTTTGGTGAAGACGAACCCGAATCGTGCTGTCTCACTGGCCAATCGAAAATCCATGGGCAGAGTGATGGTGGCGCCGATGCCGGCCGCGACACCGTTGATCGCACCGATGACGGGTTTGACCGAGTCGAGTACCCGCAATGCGGCGAAGCCTCCGGGATCGAGATGCTCGGCTGCGTCGAACTCCGACGCGGCATCATCGAGGTTGAATGTGTCCCCGGCATCGGAGGACAGGTCTGCGCCTGCGCAGAACGCCTTGCCTGCCCCGGTGACGACGATGGCTCGCACGTCGTCGTTCGCGTCGGCTTCGTCGAATGCGGCCTTCAGGTCGTCGACCATCTGGGCGTTGAAAGTGTTGAGGGCGTCGGGCCGATTGATCGTCATGATTGCGACGCGGTCCTGCACCTCGTAGAGGAATTGCTCACTCATGGTCGGATTCCTCTCAGCGCGCCAGCTGCGGCCACAGGTCGACAGCCGCGTCGCCGAGATACTCCTCGAGTACGCCGGGTCGAAGCTCGAGCGCTTTTGCTTCGGTGAGGCAACGTTCGAACCCGATCACCGGGTAGTCGGTAGCCCACATGATCTTCTTACGGCCCCGCGTGTTCATGTAGTAGATCAATTCCTGCGGAAGGTACTTCGGTGCCCACGCAGATGTCATCAAGTACAGATTCGGGTACTTCAGCAACAGTTTGATCGCTTCCGCCCACCATGGGTCGGCCCCGTGCTGCATGACGACCTTGAGCTCCGGGAAGTACTGCAGAACCTCGTCGAGATGCAGCGGCTGCTGCGGTGCCGCAGGCATTCTCGGTGCGGGGAACCCGGTGTTGAGACCGACCGGTACGCCGAGCTCGATACATTTGGCGAACACCGGGTAGTACACCCGATCGCTCGGCGGCAACCCGACCTTGAACGGCACCATCCGAACGAGGATTGCTCCGTGGTCCTTCACCGCGCGCTCGATCTGACGCAGGGTCTCCATTCCGCCGCGCGGATCGACCTCGATCGAGAACGAGAATCGGTCGGGGTACGCGTCGACGAACTCGAGCACGCCGGGCCAGAAGTCGTCCATCGCACTGAGGATTCCGTGATCGATGCCGAGCCGGTCGAACTCGGCGACAAGACTATCCGGTGTGAGCTTCTCCTGCTGAGCAAGCCCTGTCTTGAACGTCTCACCGAGCGCGTGGTTGACATACTCGGGCGCATCGTCCGGGGCGTAGAAGACAGGGTTGACGAACGCGTCGATCGTTGGCATACGGTGATTCTCTCTTTCGGGCGGGTCTCGGGGGAGCAGGGGCTCGGAACGTCAGGAGATCAGAGCGGCTGCTTCGAACCGGCGCTTGAGCTCGTACTTGCGGATCTTGCCGGTCGAGGTGCTCGGCAGCTGATCGAGTAGATGAATTTCGGCAGGCACCTTGTACCTGGCCAGGCGCTCGGCGCAGAAGTCACGCAGGTCCTGCTCGGTCACCCCGGCGCCGGGGTGAACCACGACGAAGGCAATTCCGATCTGCCCCAGGGTCTCGTCGGTGACCCCGACAACCGCGACGCCTTCGACGTCGTCGTGCGAGGCGAGCGTCGTCTCCGCGTCGATGGTGTAGATGGTGACTCCGGATCGTTTGTACGCGTCCTGATTTCGGCCGACGATGGTGATGTATCCGCGCTCGTCCATCTTGGCGAGGTCGCCGGTGCGTAGCCACCCGTCGACGAACGCCTTCTCGGTGGCGGCCGGGTCGTCGAGGTAGCCGATCGTGGTGCAGTCGGTCTTGATCAGGAACTCGCCGATGTTGCCCGGCTCCAGCTCGGTCTTCAGGTCCTCGGCATCGACGATGCGGGCCTCTCCACCGGGGTGGATGGTGCCGATCGTGGTCGACACATCTTCCATCGGGGCACCGAGCGGGGTGTACGCGGCCGAGCCGGCTTCGCTGAGTCCGTAACCGCCCAGGAGTTGCGCGTCGGGTGCAACGGCGCGGATACGGTCGGGGAGGGTAGGTGAGAACGTCGTTCCGCCGATCTGGACGATCCGCAGTCGCGACAGATCTGCAGGGGTGGTCGCCAGGCCGGCGAGCAGCATCTCGTACTGGGCCGGAATGCCCTGGAGATGCGTGCACCCATCACGATCGATGCGCGTCAGGATTGTCGCGACGTTGAATCGTTCTTCGAGAAGCAGACCCGACCCTGCGCACAGAGGCACCATGGCTTGGTGCCAGCAGCCGTGAATCCAGTACAGAGGACCGGAGAAGATGGAGCGATCCTCGGGGCCGAGCGTCAGGTGCTCCGCCCATCGGCGCCCCGCCGTCACTATCGACCGATGGGTCTGCAATACCCCTTTGGGATTGCCGGTGGTACCCGATGTGTAGATGACGAGCGCTACATCGTCGCCTGTCACCGATGCCGCTTGCGCACGCACGAAGGCCGGTTCGACTGTTTCGGCAGCATCGACGATCGACTCCCACGAGTGAACGCCCTCGGGCCAATCGCCTGCGCCGACACCGATGAGCAATTCGGGAGAGGTTCCCCCGAGTACCTCGCGTAGGTTTCCGATGGTGTCGTGTCCGACCACTTCACCGGCCCAGATGAGGGCGTCGACGCGCGCATGTTCGATCAGGTTGGTCAGCTCCGAGGGGGTCAACATCGTGTTGAGCGGAACGAGCCACGCTCCGAGCGACGTGACGGCGTACTGGATCTCGAGCCACAGTGAGCGGTTGCCCATGTGGAGGGCGACGCGGGATCCTCGTCCGATGCCGTGCGCAGACAGGCCTCGCGCGATGGTCTCGACACGTCTGTTCAGCTCACCGAAGGTGACGACGTCGTCCTGGAATCCCAACCAGAACCCATCGGGCCATCTGTCGGCGGCGGCGGCCACCACGGACGGGATAGTGTCGCGTCGCACCTGTTCGCTCGACATGGCTGCTGTGTACCTCCGGATATCGGTCCTGCGTTGATCGCGGGTGCTCACGACGCCGGCTGGTGCAGCGAGTTCTGGAACAGCGGCATCGAGGAGCCTCACCCTGATCGTTATCGTATCAAAGATATTGATGCTTCGGATCGACATTCAGGGCGTCTTTCCTGCGGCTGCGCGACGCGCATGGTTGTCGCAGCGTAGGGAGGAACGCTACGATCGCGATTCGTAACTATCTAGATGATTGTTATAGCTCGACAAGGAGAAAGTAGGTTCGGACCGTGGAGCACAATCTGATCGTCGAACGGTCGGAGGGCGTAGTGACTGTCTTTCTGAACAGACCCGCGAAGATGAACGCGCTCTCTGCGGGCTTGATGGAGGACCTGAGGGCTCTGTGGCTCGAACTTGCTGCCGACGCGGACGTTCGGTGCGTCGTCGTGACCGGCTCCGGACGCGGATTCTGCTCGGGCGCGGATGTCGATCTGCTGGCCAGTGATCGGTCCGACGAGAATCGAACGGTCGAGGAAGAGCTCGCGTTCCTGCCGGGTGACCGTCTCGATGTTCCCGTCATCGTCGCCGTCAACGGCGTCTGCGCAGGCGGCGGACTGCATTTCGTGGCCGATGCAGATATTGCCATCGCCTCGACCTCGGCCACATTCCTGGACCCGCATGTGAACGTCGGGCAGGTGACCGCACTCGAACCACTGACCTTGCTGCCGCACATGCGTCCGGATGCACTGCGGCGCATGGTGCTTCTCGGATCGGCCGAACGTCTCGATGCGGCAGCTGCCGAACGCGCCGGGCTCGTATCGGAGGTCGTGCCTCCCGAGGAACTGTTGGACCGTGCGCACGCACTTGCTGCGATGGTGGTCAAGGGTTCGCCGACGGCCATCGCAGTGTCGCGAACGATACTGCGCACAGCACAAGCGGACGGCCTGTCCGTGCACCTCGAGAACGGCTGGAACGTGCTCCGCGCCCACTGGAATCACCCCGACTCCGACGATGGACCGCGGGCGTGGTCGGAGCGTCGCGAACCTCGATGGGAACAGCGGACCATCGACGCCGAGGACAGCAAGTGAAACTGGGAGTGATGCTGAGCGGTGACGTCGCGGCGATGCCTGCGCGCGCCCGGTTGGCCGAGGACATCGGCGTCGAATCGGTATGGCTGGCCGAGCACTTGGCATGGCCGACGGAGAACGACTCGACCTATCCGTACACCGAGAGCGGCCGAGCACCTGTACAGGATGGACGTTTCGCGACTCAGGACCCGTGGGTGGCTCTTGCCGCCATCGCGCACGCGACCGAACGTGTTCGGCTCGGTACGAGCGTGTACGTACTGCCGCTTCGGGATCCACATGTCACGGCGCGCGCGGTGAGCACGCTCGACGTACTCAGTGGCGGCAGGACGGAGCTGGGGATCGGGGTCGGCTGGTTGGAAGAAGAGTTCGTTGCCGTGGGACAACATTTCCGGACCCGAGGTGCGCGAACGAACGAGATCGTGCAGATCCTTCGCGGACTCTTCTCGGACGGTGACTACGCCCACGAAGGCGACCACTATTCTTTCCCGTCGCTGTGCTTCGAACCCAAGCCGCCCCAGGGTGATCTGCTCCCCATCCTCGCGGGTGGCGAAAGCGCACCGGCTCTACGCCGCGCGGCGACCGTAGCGGACGGATGGATCGGTTTGCGTCACACACCCGAGACCGCTGCCGCGAAGGTGGCGACGCTTCGCGAGTTGCGTGCCGGTGGTCCGCGATCGGGCACACCGTTCAGCGTCACGGTCGGCGTGTCCCGTAACACCGACAAGGACGCAGTGGCTGCGTACCGCGACGCTGGCGTCGACAGGATCTGCGTTCCACCTTGGCGCCGCGACGAGGAACCCGAACAGGGCATCGCCCAGCTGGCCGAACTCGTCGCTATATGTGCGGACATCGGTCCGCACGATTTCCCACTGGCCTGACACCGGATCCACCGACAGAAAACACAAGGAGAACACTTCATGACCACTCCACGTACCGCCATCGTCACCGGAGCCGCACGCGGTATCGGCGCAGCTATCGCGCTGCGTCTCGCGACGGACGGGTACCAGGTCGCAGTACTCGACCTCGACGAGTCGACTGCAGCCACGACCGTGGCCAAGATCGCCGACGCCGGGGGCCACGCACTGGCAGTCGGTGTGGACGTCTCGGACGAGGCCAGTTCGCAGGCCGCAGTCCAGCGAGTAGCGGACGAGCTCGGTGCCCCGACGATCCTGGTGAACAACGCTGGTATCACCCGCGACAACCTGCTGTTCAAACTCCCTGTCCAGGACTGGGATTCGGTTCTGAACGTGCACCTACGTGGAGCCTTCCTGATGGTGAAGGCAGCACAGAAGCACATGACGGCGCAGAAGTTCGGTCGCATCGTCAACATGTCGAGCCTGTCGGCGCTCGGCAACCGTGGCCAGGCAAACTACGCCGCCGCGAAAGCAGGGCTCCAGGGCTTTACCAAGACCGTCGCGATCGAACTCGGCAAGTTCGGTGTGACGACCAACGCCATCGCACCCGGTTTCATCGAAACCGAGATGACTGCCGCCACCGCCGAACGCATCGGAATCCCGTTCGAAGAATTCAAGGCAGGCGCAGCGGCCCAGATTCCGGTCGGACGCGTCGGGCAGCCCGAGGACGTGGCACACCTCGTGTCGTTCTTCGTCAGTGAGGGCGCAGGCTTCGTCAACGGTCAGATCGTCTACCTCTCGGGCGGCCCGAACAACTGACTCGTTGCCGGGCCCGCCCGTCTAATCGAAGACGATGCGCAGGGTGTCGCTGGTCGGGCGGGCCTGGCAGCCGAGGATGTACCCCTCGGCCTCGTCGTCGGCCTCGAGGGCGTCGGTGATCTTCATGGTCACCGACCCTTCCTCGACCTTGCAGGTGCAGGATCCACACCAACCTTCGCGGCAGGTGTAAGGAACGTCGACTTCCAATGCGAGCAGCGTGTCGACCAGTGATGCATCACGGGGCCAGCTGATCTCGTGGACCGTGCCGTCGATTTCGACCTCGGCACGGGCCGCGTCTCCGTCGGCGTCGCCATCCGAGGCGGACACGGCTGACGCAGGGGGCTCGACGGGGGCGAAAGGATCGTTGGAGAGAGATCGATATTCTTCGCGATGCACATGTCGGGTCGACCCGAGCGTGGAGACCACGAGATTCATGAACGGTGCTGGGCCACAGGTCCATACGTCACCGTCGTGTGCCTGGTCGATCCAGCTCGTGAGCCCGTCGGGAGACGGAAGTCCACGCTGGTCCTCCAGCCAGTGGACGATCGTCAACCGATCCGGGTGTGCGGCGGCGAGGCGGTCGAGTTCCTCGGCGAAGATCGTGGTGTCCCGATCTCGGTTGGCGTAGAACAGGCCGACATTGCCGGTCCCCGCTTCGAGTATCCATCGCAGAATCGACATGACGGGGGTGATGCCGCTTCCGGCGGCGGCGAGCAGCACATCGGTGTCGGGGTCGGGCACGGTGAAGTGGCCGCTCGGGGGGAGTAACTGTAGTGACAGTCCACTCGTTGCGTTGGTGTTGAGCCAATCGGATGCGTACCCACCGTCGATGCGCTTGACCGTGATGGTCGAACCGCTACCGGGAGCGCTGGACAGCGAGTAGCAGCGTGCGACGTGAGGCACGCGATCGCTCGGAACTGCAACGGTCAGGAACTGGCCGGCCCGGTGATCGAAGAGCGCCTGCAGTTCTGTGGGTACGTCGAACGTGATGGATACCGCGTCGGCGGTTTCCCGACGAACCTCGGCTACGGTCAGGTACGTGCCGCCCGCGTCGGTCGACGATACGTGGCCGGTCGCGCTCTGAGTCATTGGCTGGTTCCCCTACCCGATCTTCATTGTATGGATGATTATGATCTTATAGCACGGCGGACCGGTGTGGCACCCCTCACCTTCGACCGCGGTGTCCTCCCACGAAAGGCTAGACAAGCATGGAAATCAAGAACACTGTTGCACTGGTGACCGGTGGGGCGTCCGGACTCGGGCGCGCGACGGTGGACGCGCTGCTCGCCAAGGGTGGCAAGGCCGTCATCATCGATCTGCCCGGGGCTGCGGCGGAGGCTTTCGCCGCCGAGCACCCAGATCATCTCCGCTTCGCTCCAGCCGACGTTCGTGACGCGGACGCGGTGCAGGCGGCTGTGGATCTGGCTTCCGAACTGGGCGAGCTCCGCACCGTCGTCAACTGTGCCGGCACGGGCAACGCCATCAGGACAGTGGGCCGCGACGGAACGCCCTTTCCGCTCGAGTCCTTCGCGAAGATCGTCGAGATCAACCTCATCGGCACGTTCAACGTCATCCGACTCGCGGCGGCGCGCATCGCGTCGCTTGACCCGATCGGGGAAGAGCGTGGCGTCATCGTCAACACCGCCTCGGTCGCGGCGTTCGACGGACAGATCGGACAGGCGGCCTACGCGGCCTCCAAAGCAGGCGTCGTCGGTCTGACCCTCCCCATTGCCCGCGATTTGTCGAAGCAGGCCATCCGTGTCAACACGATTGCGCCCGGGCTCTTCGACACACCGTTGATGGCAACGATGCCCGACGAGGCACGGGAGGCGCTCGGCAAAACCGTTCCACACCCGTCGCGGTTGGGGAATCCGGTCGAGTTCGGGGCTCTCGCGGTGCACATCGTGGAGAATCCGATGCTCAATGGCGAGACCATTCGCCTCGACGGCGCGATCCGTATGGGCCTGCGCTGACCGACTGCTCGAACCGAATCGGGCCCCCGCGCACAGTGCGCGGGGGCCCGATTCGGATGCTGGAGCAGGCGAGGGTCAGAGACGCTCGATGATGGTGACGTTGGCCTGGCCGCCGCCCTCACACATGGTCTGGAGACCGTAACGGCCGCCGCGACGCTCCAGCTCGTTGAGCATGGTCGTCATCAGGCGTGCGCCGGTCGCTCCGAGCGGGTGGCCGAGCGCGATGGCGCCGCCGTTGACGTTGACCTTGTCGAGGTCGGCGCCAAGTTCTTTGGCCCAGGCCAGAACGACAGGGGCGAAGGCCTCGTTGATCTCGATCAGATCGATGTCGTCGATCGTGAGGCCGGTCCGCGCCAGGGCACGCTTCGTGGCCGGGATCGGTGCCGACAGCATCGTGATGGGGTCGTCGCCGAGGACGGTCAGGTGGTGGATGCGGGCGCGAGGGGTGAGTCCGTGCTCCTTGACCGCGGCCTCGGAGGCCACGAGGATCGCGGCGGCACCGTCGGAGATCTGGCTGGACACAGCCGCGGTCAGTCGGCCTCCCTCGATCAGGGTGCGCAGTCCCGCCATCTTCTCCAACGAGGTGTCGCGGGGGCACTCGTCGACGGCGAAGTCGCCGTACGGCACGATTTCGCGCTCGAAGTAGCCGTTCGCGATCGCGGACAGTGCGCGCTGGTGGCTACCGAGAGCGAACCGCTCCATGTCCTCACGGCTGACATCCCAGCGGACCGCCATCGACTCGGCGCCTGCGAACTGCGAGACGGGGGTGGTGCCGTAGCGCTTGACCCAACCCTTCGAGCCCTGCATCGGCTCGGCGTGCGCGTATGGCTCGCCTGCCGGGATCGATGCACCGATGGGGATTGCACTCATGTTCTGCAGTCCGCCTGCGACGACGAGGTCCGACGTGCCACTCATGACTGCCTGTGCAGCGAAGTGCACTGCTTGCTGCGAGGAGCCGCACTGGCGGTCGATGGTCACCGCTGGAACCGATTCGGGCAGTCCTGCCGCGAGCCATGCGGTACGGCCGACGTCGCTGGCCTGGCCGCCGATCTGGTCGAGGCAGCCGATCACGACGTCGTCGACGGCTGCGGGGTCGATCCCGACCCGGTCGACGAGGTTGCCCAGTACGTGAGCGCCGAGGTCGGCCGGGTGTGCGTCTGCCAACGAGCCGTTGCGCCGGCCGACGGGTGTGCGGACGGCTTCGATCAGGTATGCCTCAGGCATGACTGCTCCATTCCGGGAGGGTTCTTATCTGTTGTATGATAGAGATGATTGTAGCTGATCAACCTGGCTGAAAACCTCCAGGGGCAGGCCGAAAAGACGCTATAAGTGTTTCGGACGTAGGTTGCAACGAATACTGACCGGAGGAGAAGTGATGACGGCGACATCTCAGGACTACGTGGCGGAGTCCGCATCGGTGGCCACGGGGCCGGCGACGGCCAGCCGAATCAAGCTTCACCCGTTCCCGGTCGGGTGGTACCGGATTGCCTCCTCGGAGGACGTCAAGGCCGGTGAACTGGTCAGCATGCGCTGGTTCGGTGAGGATCTGATCTGCTGGCGTAGCGCCGACGGCGGTGAGCCCCGAGTGTTCGACGCGTACTGCGCGCACATGGGTGCCAACATCGGCCGTGGCGGTTTCGTGCAGGGCGACACCGTGGTGTGCCCCTTCCACCACTGGAAGTACGACTGCGCAGGGAAGAACGTCGAGATCCCGTACCGCGACAAGCCGCAGCGCGGTGCGCGTCAGAAGGTGTGGACCGCGATCGAGCGCAACGGTCAGATCCTGGTCTGGAACGCGCCGGACGGTAGCGAACCCGACTGGACGCCACCTCAGCTTCCCGAAGCCACCGATCCGGAATTCGTCAGCATCGTGTCGGAGAAGATCTGGACTGTGCGGACCCACGTTCAGGAGGTCTTCGAGAACACAGTCGACGTATCGCACTTCCAATTCGTGCACGGAGTAGCAGGATTCGGATCCGTCGAACTCGTCGAGGACGGCCCGATGTTCCGCGCAACGGCATCGGTCAGCATGGAGACCTCACGTGGGAAGGTCGACGGCGCTGTCGAATCCGAGTTGTGGGGTCTCGGCCTCGACATCGTCCGGCAGGTCGGAATCGGTCGCGCACGGTCGATCTTCTCGGTCACCCCGATCGACGACGAACAGGTAGTGGCCACACATACGTTCTTCGTGCCGGGCGACGCCGACGGGCCCTCCAGGTACGGCAAGGCATTCATGCGCGAATTCAGCCGTCAGATCGAGCAGGACATTCCGATCTGGGAGACCAAGTTGTACCGCGCGAAGCCGCGGCTCGCGACCGGCGAGAATGCCATCCTCGACTTCCGCCGCTGGGCAACGCAGTTCTACGCGGCCGACGACGAGTGAAGACCAGTACTGCCCCACACACGGCCCGGCGTTGCTACGCCCCCATTCATCAAGGAGGACGGCCGTGGATCTGCGGTTGACCGAGGACGAGCAATCCGTCAAGGATTCGTTCGCCACGCTTTTCGAGAAGGAAGCCAATCGCGCCCGTGGACGCGAGAAAGCGGACGAAGCATTCGATTCGGACCTGTGGAAGCTCTTGGCGTCGCTGGACACCATCGGTATCGCGACGGCGAACGACGGCGGCGGTGCGGTCGTGTTCGCACTGGTCGCCATGGAATTGGGACGCCACGTCGCGGCGGTACCCCTCATCGAAGCTGCGGTGGTCGCACGAGTGCTCGCGTCCTTCCCCGAGGCCGCTGCGCTGGCAGCCGAAGTGACCAGCGGCGGGAAGATCGCAACGTTGGCCACCAACCCTGTCGTCGGCGGAGTTGCACATCAGGTGGTCGCTGGCGCAGTTGCCGATGTGGTCGTGGCATTGGACGGCGAGGAGTTGGTCGCCGTGGTGTCGGCACCGACCACGTCTGCGCGCGGTGACCTCGGCTTCCTCGCCGTGGCGGATCGGCCCCTGGCAGGGGAGCGGCTTGTGTTGGCGCGCGGGGAGCAAGCGCAGGCAGCATTCGCCGACGCCGTGCATCTGTGGCGCATCGGAGTCGCAGCCGCTCTGGTCGGTCTGGGTTCGCGAGCGGTCAGGATCGGTGTCGACTACGCCAAGGATCGTTACCAGTTCGGAGTTCCGATCGGTACGTTTCAAGCCGTGCAACACGGACTCGCCGATGTCGCGACCGGCGTCGAGGGCGCAGAGTTACTCGTCCTGGAGGCGGCTTGGTCCGCTGACCAGCAACGGCCCGAGTGGACGCTGCTCGCCACGATGGCGTTCGCGCAGGCCGCGGAAACCGCTCAGGCTGCTGCATCGGCAAGCCTGCACTATCACGGAGGCTACGGCGTAGCACTCGAATACGAGATCCACCGATACGTTCGGCGGGCGAAGGGCTGGACTCTCGCCGGCGGCGACCCGGACGACCTCTGGCAGCACATCGGTCGCCAGTACCTCGATACACAGGCAGGACGATAGCGACAATGGACTTCACAGTAAGCCCGCAGACCGAGCAGTTCAGGACCGAGGTGCGCGAGGTCATCCGGACACACTTCACGGACGACGAACGACATGCGGTCGCGCAGTCGGGCACCAAGCACAGTTGGCCTCTGCACCGCGGACTCGCAGCCGCAGGCATGCTCGGTGCAGCGTGGCCGGTCAGCGAAGGCGGACAGAACCGTAGTCCGCACGAGATGGACGCGCTGTACGAAGAGGCGGCTCGTGCGGGAGTACCGATGGCGGGATTCTCGACGACGATGCTCGTCGCCGAGACCATACGTCGTGTCGGGACGAGCGAGCAACGCGCGAGGGTGCTGCCGCGCGTCGTGGCGGGTGAGATTCTCATTGCACTCGGGTACAGCGAACCGGGCGTCGGTTCCGATGTCGCTGCCGTCCAGACCAGAGCGGACCGCCGTGAGGACGGTACCTGGGTCATCAACGGAGAGAAAGCATTCACGACCACCGCCGAAGAGGCCGACTATGTGTTCGTGCTCGCTCGGACCGACCAGAAAGCGACCCGTCACCGCGGCCTCAGCCTGTTCCTCGTTCCGACGTCGTCGGAAGGTTTCGCTGTGTCGGCGATGCAGACGCTCGGCGGAGAACGCTCCAACATGACCTTCTTCTCCGACGTCGTCGTCGACGAGACGGCTCTGGTGGGCGATGTCGACACCGGATGGCAGACGATGCTGGTCGCACTCGACTTCGAGCGTGGCGGTGAGTTCGCTGCCGAGATGAAGCGAATGATGGATCTGGTGTCCACCTGGGCAACGGGCGAGGGCAACGCGGTTTCGAGCAACACGCTGCGCCGGATCGGCCGGGCCGCAACGGAGACAGCAGTCGCCGGACTCCTCGGCAGCCGAGCGACCTCACTGCGTGCCGAGGGCCGTGCAGCGAACCTGGAGGGCACGATGGCGAAGTTGTATGCCACCGAAGCGCTGCAACGGCATTCGTCGCAACTGCTGGACGCACTCGGGACTTCGGGCGCGGCTCGCGGCAACGCCGTGGAGAGTGCAATCGAGGGCATGTACCGTCACGCGTTCGTGACGACCATCTACGGCGGGACGTCCGAGGTACTGCGCGGCGTCATCGCCGAGCGTCGTCTTGGGATGCCACGAACACCGCGGGCCACCGCGTGAGCGAAGAGACCGAGGAGTCCGACGCCTCCCAATCGTCCGACGCATCCGACGATCGGATGACGTGGACGAACATCTACCTGTCGTTCGCGTTGCGTCGGGCCGATCGGGCCAAGCTGGATCGGCATATGCGCGACAAGGACTCCTCGCTCAGCATGCGACTGCGGGAGACGTTGGCCGACACGCTCGCCGAGGCGGGAGTCGAGCTGCCTGCCGGCGACGGTGACGACCAAGGCCACCATCACCACTGACTCTCGAGTCGGTGGTGATGGTGGCCTTCGGTCATGTCCGCCGGGTGCGCTCGGCAGCTATTGACTGTCAGAGAACTTGGCGCGCAACGCGTTCCGCGTGTACGACGCCACTACCGAACAGCTGTTCGTTCAGGGTGGCCCGTTTCAGGTACAGATGAAGGTCGTGCTCCCACGTGTATCCGATTCCGCCGTGCAGTTGGACGGCAACTCCGGCGCCGCGTGTACCTGCTGCGCAGGCGAAGCTCTTCGCCATCGACGCGCGTAACGTCGCGTGGGCCGATGCCGAATCCTGGTCGATGGCGTCTGCAGCGGCGCCGACCAACCCACTACTGACTTCGTTGTCCACATGAACGTCGGCGGCCTGGTGCTTCACCGCCTGGAAACTGCCGATCGGGCGACCGAACTGTTCGCGTTGGCTTGCGTAGGCGACCGTCATCGACAGGACGCGCCTACCGATTCCGAGTGAGTCGGCGGCCGTTGCCACTGCAGCGCGGTTCGACAGAGCGGTGATCAGACGGTCGGCGTCGTCGCCGGTGGCCAGAATGTCCGCGCTCTCGAGTGCAGTGCCGTCGAACGAGACGACATCGAGTGGACGAGTCGCGTCGAGCATGGGGCGTGCCCGCACGGACACTCCCGCGGCCTCGCGCCTGACGACCCCGACGACATGTCCACCCCCCGAGACGATCTCGGCAACCACGACGATCAAGTGACTCGACCGGCCGTCGACGACCTCGCTGCTCACGCCGTCGATCGAGTAGGCGCCATTGCCGACGGACGTGGCCGTGGCTCCGGACAACACGGCGGTCCCCAGCTGTGTGCCCTCGGCAAGGGACGGAAGCCAGCGGGCCTTCTGCTCGTCCGAACCGGCGAGCAGCACGGCTCCTGCGCACAGAACCGACGTCGAGGTCAACGCCAGTGAACTCGTGGCCTCACCGCTTTCTTCCAGCAGGATCGCCAGATCTGCGAATCGACCACCCGACCCGCCGTACTCTTCGGGTATCTCCAGTCCGAACCAACCCATCTTGGCGGCCTGGTCACGGAGCTTCGGGTCTGGGAGACCCGCCGCACCGACGACGGCTCGGACACGATCGTGATCCGATGCCTTGGCAAGAAAGTCGCGAACTACCTCACGGAATTCTTCACGTTCGGCGGCGTCGGCGGCTGTCGAGGATTCGTAACTCATGTCGTCACCGGCTCTCGAGGAAGGCCGAGACCACGCTCGGCGATGATGTTTCGCTGGATCTCGCTGGTGCCACCGGGAATCGTCCACTCCCACGATCCGATGTAGTCGAGCAACCAGTGCCCGGACTCCCATCCCGCGCTGGTGGGCTTTTCGTCGGCAACTTGTCCGTCGAGGCCGGTGAGCTGCATGCCGTAGTGAGTCAGGCGCTGAAGCAACTCGCTGTAGTAGAGCTTGATGACCGAAGCCGAAGCACCCCCGCCTGACCGTGCTGTCACCGGTGCTTCGGCTTCGGCGATGGCACGGGCAGTCAGTATGCGAAGGCCTGATACCTCGGTGGCGAGCGCGGCGAGGTCCTGGCGCACCCGCGTGTCGGTGGCGAGGTCGTCGCCTAGCGTGGTGCGGGCCAGTTCGACGAGCCAGTCGTAACCGACCGCGAGTCGTTCGGACAGCTCCACCATGGTTGCGCCACGTTCGGAGGTCAGTGTGCGCTGAGCGACCTGCCAGCCTTGATTCTCTTCGCCGACGAGATTGGAGACGGGAATTCTGACGTCGGAGAGGAAGATCTCGCAGAAGTGCTCTTCGCCGCTGGACTGTTTGATCGGTCGCACGGTCAGACCTGGACTCTTCATGTCCATCAACAGGTAGGAGATTCCCTTGCGGGCCGGCGCATCGACGGACGTGCGCGCAAGCAGCAGGCACCAATCGGCGTGCATCGCCAGACTTGCCCAGATCTTCTGGCCGTTGACGACGTAGTGATCTCCATCGCGGACCGCCCTCGTGCGCAGTGACACCAGATCCGAGCCGGCTTCGGGCTCGGAGAAGCCTTGGCACCACACCTCGCCGTCGAGAATTGCAGGTAGATGCTCCGCCAGTTGCTTGTCAGTGCCTGCGGTGAGAAGCGTTGCGGCAGCATGGTGCAGGGAGATGAACTGCAGCACCAGACGCGGCGCTTCTGCTCGCGCGAACTCCTCGAACAGCACGGCCTGCTCGGAAAGTGTGAACCCACCACCGTGCTCGGCCGGCCAGTGGGGGACAGCGAGGCCACCGGCGCGCAATGTCGAGAACCAGCGTTGCTGGAACTCCACGAATTGCTCGGCAGTTGCTCCGGTCTGCGACTCCCGCCAGTCGGTGGGAACGTTGAGCTCGCACCAGGCGCGGACGTCGGCCCGGAGTGCCTCCAGATCAGGAATGTCGTCGGCGCTCCTGTGCGGAGTGACGATCTGCGTCATGCGTGCGCCTCCGAGATGGGAGTGACCAGCCTGGCGGCACGAGCGGACGCAGTCTTCGACGTGACCGTTCCGTGGTCGGGGAACTGGGTCGGGAAGATTCCGTCGAACCCGTTCTCGAGCACGAGGTCGACGAACCACTGTTCGGTTCTCGACCGATCGAGCGGCAACCGCCGGAGTGGCTGGCTGTGACGGGACAGCCACGACATCGGAGTTTCGTCGCAGAATCCAGTCGCTCCGTGCAATTGGTGGCCTGCGCGGATGACGATATCGGCAGCCTGCAATCCCGCGAGCCGCGCACCGACCACGTCGACGAGCAGCGACGGGCGTTCGGTGGCGATCGACCACAGGGCATAGTGCGCCTGAGCTTCGAAGGACTGCAGCGCTATCAGCGCATCGGCCAGTTGATGCTGCACAGCCTGATACTTGACGATCGGCGCACCGAACTGCACACGATCGTTGGTGTGACGCGTCGTCAATTGCAATGCGCTGTCGAGAACGCCGAGGAGCGTGAAGGACTGCAGATTGAGGCTCAGTGCGAGTGCCGAGATATCCGGTGCCACGTCGTGGCTATCCGGGGCACGGGTTTCGACATCGGCTACGAAGGGGCCGAGCCGGCCCGCTCCCGCCGTAGCGACGCTGGACGCCCGCGCGATCGAACCGGTCGGTGCTTCGACGACCCACCAGTCGAATGCGAGGCCACCCATGTTTATTCGTGTCGGGCCCGCAGAGCGCGATCCGTCGGCGACAACCGCGAGTGCCCGCGGACGACCGTCAGAGGTGGTGCCGGTCGGGATCGCGGGCGAGGTGCCCGCGATGCGCTCGGCAAGCGGGTAGGGGAGAACGAACGCTCCCGCGGCCCGGCACGCGACCGCAGCGGCTTGAAGCTGGTCGTCTCCCTGATGAGGTGCGAGGTCCAGGATTCCGAGCTGGCGCAGAATAGGCTCGATGACGCCGAGCTGAATCTGCGGATCGGCTTCTGCGCGTTCTACCAGCTCGAAGCCGCCGGCCTCGTCCAGGGCCCGATGCACGATGGTGCCGAACTCCCGAATCTCGGAGTCGACGTTGGCCTCGAAGTGCTTGTCAGCCATGATTGGCAAACGTCCTTCCGATCGCATTGCGTTGCATTTCCAACGTCCCGGAGGCGACGGTCGCCGCCTGAGCGTACTTCCAGTGGTCCTCGACGGCGATTGCGAACTCGGCTACGTGTGAGTCCGGATCGGGGCCTCCGAGTGCAACCGACCCGACCATGTCCATCAGGATTTCTGCTACCTGCTGATCGAGCAGGGTCGCTGCGGTGCGGTAGGCGGCGACGCTCGCGGGGTTGGCCTTTCCGTCCTCCTGGGACTGAACGACCTTGTATGCGAGCAGCCGAACGCTGCGGGTCTGCAGCAAGGCGCCTGCCCACCGGGACACGATGTTCTCCGGAAGTTCCGTCCAGAGATCGCCCATGGCCTCGGGTGCCCATTGAAGCAGGCGATCGCACCGGGCGTACCGGGAAATGCCGACGCGCTCGAACGCGATGACGTCCTGCACGATCTTCCAACCACCGTCGAGAACTCCGAGAATGTCCTCGTCGCGGACGACGACGTCGTCGAAGAACACCTCGTTGAGGTGATGGGGTCCGAGCATGCTCGGAATCGGTCTGACGGTGATGCCAGGGCTGTTCATCGGAAGCAGGAACACCGATATTCCCCGACGGCCGGGCTCACCCGTACGCGCCAGCAAGAAGCACCACTTCGCGAACATCGCGTACGAGGTCCAGCACTTCTGGCCGTTGATCCGCCATGTTCCGTCACTGTTCTTGGTGGCGGAGGTTCGCAGCGCGGGTAGGTCGGAACCGGCGTCCGGCTCGCTGAAGCCTTGGCACCACACGACTTCTCCCGCGGCGATCGGGGGCAGGTGCGTCTCGCGCTGTTCGGCGGTGCCGTACTTCATGATGGTGGGTCCCACCCAGTTGACGCCCATGTACTGGGCGCCTCGTGGTTCGTGGTGTGCCCACATTTCCTCGCGCACCACCGTTTGTTCCCACAACGACGAGTCGAGCCCGCCGTATTCGCGCGGCCACGCCATCGTGAGCAAACCTCGCTCGGCGAGAAGTCGGGAGAAGCGCTCGGTTACTTCGAGATCCTTGGGATCATGAGTGAACGCTCCGAGAAATTCTTCCGGCACATGTTGCTCGATCAACGTTCGAAGCGTGGACCTCAAGGAGTCTGCGCGAACTCCGAACTCGAACTCCATGGAACCTCCGTACCTTCCGTGCCCGCCGGCCGCGGCAGCAGCCCGCTGAGCAATATAAGTGGATCATATATATGATTCACTCTCGGAGCAATCGAAACGGTGTTTCCGGTCATCGTTTATTTGATATCAGTGATTAGCACTATTGACAGTGGCTGTCAGCGCGTGTTGAAGTGGCGACGTGAACACTCCGCAAACAGACGTTGCCGTCGACGTCGAACGCCTCACCGACTGGGTGGGTGACCGTATTCCAGGGCGCGGGCTCCTTCGCGCCACACGCATGGGCGAGGAGACCGGCACCGCGAACGCACTGTTCCTGGTCGAGCGCGACGATCCCGCCGCACCGGGGGGTGTGTTCCGGTGCGTGCTCCGGCGCCCACCCCTGCGCATTCTCGCCCCTGGCGCGTCGGACATCGAACGCGAGTGGCGGATCCTGAGTGCGTTGGAAGGCACCCCTGTGCCGCACCCTGCGCCGTTGTTGGTCAACCTCGACGCCGAGCTCATCGGCGCACCGTTCATCGTGATGGCAGTGGTCGACGGCTTCACGCCGGTCGGTCACCTCCCTGCGCCGTACGACCGACCACACCAGCGCCACGAACTCTCCCTCGCGATGGTCGATGCGATCGTCGATCTCGGTGCAGTGGACTGGAAGGCGGCGGGTCTCGACGGCCTGGGCAAGCCCGACGGATTTCTCGAGCGCCAGGTGCCGCGTTGGTTGGCGCAACTCGACAGATACCGGTTCCGGGACGTGCCACTGCTGGACCGTGTCGCTGATTGGCTGACCGCCGAGCGGCCTGCTGCAGGTCCGGCTGGATTGATGCACGGCGATTACAGTCCGTTCAACGTCATGGCATCTCCCACCGATCCGACGCGCCTCGCCGCGGTGATCGACTGGGACACCGGAACCGTGGGGGATCCGCTTCTCGACATCGGACATCTGCTCGCGCGATGGGCCGACCCGGGCGAAGAACCCGTCATCATGCAGCCTCTCGACATCCTCGACCGTGATGGTCTCGCAACGCGGGCCGACATGGCGCAGCGGTATGCCGAGCGCAGTGGTCACGCTCTGGAAGATCTTCGCTACTACCAGGTTCTGGCCTTGTTCAAGCTTGCGATCATCCTCGAAGGCCCCGTCGCGCGAGCCAACGAATCCAATTCGCCCGAGGCCGAGGGACTGGCTGCACGAGTGGACCGGCTGATCGACTTCGCGGACAAGTTCGCCAGGGGCGAGCGGACGTGACGATCGACCCTGCGGCAGCGGGGGAGTCGGCGGCCGAGACGACGTTCGAGGATCGCCGGTCCGCGGTTCGACAGCTTCGGCGCGACAGCGTCGCGCAACTCATCGAGCGCACGGCCGTCGACTTGTTCGTCGACCGCGGCTTCGCCGAGGTGTCCGTCGACGATGTGTCGGCGGCCGCCGGGATATCGCAACGAACGTTCTTTCGGTATTTCGGAAGCAAGGACGACGTACTACTCGGTTACCGGCGCAGACTCGATCAGAGGCTCCTCGAGGCGTTGCAGGCACGGCCGATCGACGAGAAGCCGGTGGCGGCTCTGCGGCGTGCCTTTCTCGACACCTCACACGTTCCGCCAGGAGATCGTGAGGCAGTACTGGTACGTGCCCGTGCGGTTGCGTCGGCCCCCGCGCTGCTTGCTCGATCGCGAGGCGAGCAGATGGGCGAGATCGATGCGCTCGCTACCGAATTGGCGTCGCGGATGAGGACAGGAATCGGAGACAACCGTGCTCGTCTCGTGGCTGCTGTGATGTCCGCTGCGGCGGTCACTGCCTGGGATATCTGGGTCGAGGGCACTGGCCTCGATGATCCCGCCACCCACATTGCTGCCGCCCTCGACCTCGTCGAACGAGGTCTGGGCGATCTCGACCGTTAATCGATGACCGGAGGAAGTATGACCACCGCTTCACTGTTCGACCTGACCGGAAAGGTCGCGCTCGTCACCGGCGGCAGCCGAGGCATCGGCCGCGCGTTGGTCGAGGGCTTTGCCGCCGCAGGCGCAGATGTCGTCGTCGTCAGTCGCAAATTCGACGCCTGCAAGCAGACCGCCGACGAGGTCTCGGCCGCCACGGGTCGTCGCATCGTCCCGATCGCCGGACACATGGGCAAGTGGGACGAATGCAATCGCGTCGTCGACGAGGTGTACGCCCAGCTCGGCAAGGTGGACATTCTGGTCAACAACGCCGGAATGTCGCCGCTGTACCCCGATCTCGACTCGGTGACCGAGGAGTACTTCGACAAGGTCGTCGGGGTCAATCTCAAGGGCCCCTTCCGGCTCGGCGCTGCGATCGGCACCCGAATGGCGGCCGGTGACGGCGGATCGATCATCAACATCTCGTCGATCGGTTCGCTGCGTCCCGGTGCGCAGGCACTCGTCTATTCGGCTGCCAAGGCGGGACTGAACGCATTGACCATCGGTCTCGCAGAGGCATTCGGCCCCACTGTCAGATCCAACGGAATTCTTCCCGGCGGAGTCCTCACCGACATTGCCGAGAGCTGGACCGAAGAAGAGACCGCAGTCCGAACACAGCACATCCCACTGCGGCGCGGAGGGACTCCGGCGGACTTCGTCGGCACCGCGCTGTGGCTCGCCGGCGACGCTTCGGCGTGGATCACGGGAGAACTGGTCCGAGTAGACGGCGGCGCATACCGCCAGATGAGCTGAGAAGGAGCACAACAGAGCAATGATCGACTTCGAGCTTCCAGACGACGTCAAGGCCGTCCGCGCGCGAGCAAAGGCGTTCATCGACGAGCACGTGATGCCCGCCGAGGACGAGATCGGGACGCGTCCGTACTTCGACATCGTCGCCGAACTTCAGAAGAAGGCGCGTGCGGAGGGATTGTGGTGCCCGTTCGTTCCGGTGGAGTGGGGCGGCATGGGCCTGGGCCATCTCGCGAACGCCGCAGTGCAGATCGAGGTCGGGCGTTCCGCTTCCCGTCTCGGTGCGTGGGCGTTCAACTGCATGGGCCCGCAGGACGCAACGATGCTGACGCTCATCGAACACGGCACCGACGCGCAGAAGGAGAAGTACCTCAAGCCGTTGGTCAACGGAGACATCAAGATCTGTTTCTCGATGACCGAGAAAGCCGCAGGCGGCGACGCCACCGGTCTGAAGACCACGGCTGTGCGCGACGGTGACGAGTGGGTTCTCAACGGAGAGAAGTGGTTTGCCAGCAGCGCAAGCATCTCGCAGCTTGCCCTCGTCATGGCCAAGACCGATCCCGATGCCCCTCGCCATCGCCAGTTCTCGACGTTCCTCGTCGAACTCCCCAACCCGGGTTACCGGATCGTCCGCGACATCCCGGTACTCGGTGAGGCGTCGCAGAAGCGATTCGAGAACGAGAACACCGGCGGACATGCCGAGGTCGCGATCGAGAACCTCAGGGTTCCGGCCGACAGCATCCTCGGCGGTCAGGGCGGCGGCTTCGACATGGGTCAGCACCGCCTCGGTTACGGCCGTCTACGCCATGGCATGTGGTCGATCGCGAAGGCTCAGATCGCTCTGGACATGGCGGTCGAGTACGCGACCGAGCGTGAGACGTTCGGCTCCAAAGTTGCCGACCGCCAGGGCATCCAGTGGCAGCTGGCCGAATGCGCAACAGAGCTGTACATCTCGCGGCTGATGGTGCTCCACATCGCCTACAAGCTCGAGAACGGTCTCGATCTGCGGCACGAGAACTCGATCGCGAAGACGTACATCGCGAACATGCTGCACAAGGTCGTCGACACGTCGCTGCAGATCCACGGTTCGCTCGGGTTCTCGCACGACACTCCGCTGGCCCAGTGGTACCAGGACATTCGCGAACTCAGAATCGCTGACGGCCCGGACGAGGTTCACCGCTGGAAGGTCGGCAAGAACGTCGTTGCCGCTTACCGCAAGCACGGCACCACCGCGAGCACCGCAGGCGGCGATCTGTTCTAGGCCTCCTCGGGCACCACATACACGAACGGGCCCGCTCACTCTTCGGCGAAAGAGTGAGCGGGCCCGTTCTACTCTGTATCGGTACAAGCTGTATCGGTACAAGCTGTATCGGTACACGCTGTATCGGTACAAGCTGTACCAGTACAACAAAGATCGGCAGCTGCTTCGCCTCGATGGTCGAGGGAAACAACTGCCGATTTTCGTGTCGAGAGTCTGTCGGACTTGCTACTCGGAGGTGGTGAAGCCGGCCAGGTCGCCGCGTTCGCGCCACTGCGCGAGCATGTCGTTGAACTCGTTGATGCTGCCCTTGTAGACCTCGCCGATATGGCTCTGCCCACGGACCATCTTGGCGCCTTCGTTGTTGTAGTAGCCGGGGGTGCACTCGGCGTAGAAGTCGCTACGGTCGACGGCATTCTCGGCCATCCAATTGCCGTAGGCGTCCTGCGCCTCGGCGCTGACCTCGAGCGCCTTGATGCCCCGTCGCTGCGCTTCGCCGATCAGGTAGGCGATGTGAGTCGCCTGGTCGTCGAACATCGACGTGACATTGGCGGACACCCCGCCCTGGTAGAAGCCGATGAAGTACAGGTTGGGGAAATTGTTGGTCGCGAACCCGTGGAGCGTCTTCACACCGTCTTGCCAGTGGTCGTACAACGACTCCCCGTCGCGGCCGGTGAACGTCTCGATGCCGTAGCGCCTGCGCATCTCGCTGGTGATCTCGAAACCGCTCGCGAAGACGATGGCATCGACCGGGTATTCGACACCGTCCGCGACGACGCCCTTTTCGGTGATGCGCTCGACGCCCTTGCTCGAGCTGACATCGACAAGAGTGACGTTGTCACGGTTGAAGGTCTCGAGATATCCATCGTGGAACGTCGGACGCTTGCAGTTCCAGCGATACCAGGCTTTGAGCTTGG
This sequence comes from Rhodococcus yunnanensis NBRC 103083, assembly GCF_001895005.1. Classification (GTDB taxonomy): domain Bacteria; phylum Actinomycetota; class Actinomycetes; order Mycobacteriales; family Mycobacteriaceae; genus Rhodococcoides; species Rhodococcoides yunnanense. The sequence goes on from NZ_BCXH01000001.1 coordinate 205,454, forward strand.
CTGCGGTTTCCGGATCGTGGACGACCTCGTCCACGTGTGCACGCAGCTCGTTGTTGATGCGGTAGTCCTCGATCTCGCGGATCCGCTCGACGGTTTCGAGTGTCATGTCCGGACGCAGCTGCGGAACGACCCTGCTGGGAAGCTCGGTCCACCAGTCCTTGATGATGTCGTTGGGCTCGCGATAGCTCACCACGGAGTCGTAGTTCTCGCGACGCTCGCGGGCCCAGCCCGGTTTGAGTTCCTTGGCCCACTGGGGGTCGGTCTCGTGGTTGCCGCGTGGGGCGACGACCGACGGCGTCCGCTGGAACACGACCACGTGCCCGGCGTCCTCGGCCAACTTCGGAATGACCTGGATCGAGGTGGCACCGGTGCCGATGACGGCAACCCGCTTGTCGGCGAGCTTGTCCATGCCGCCGTGCATGTCACCGCCGGTGTAGTCGTAGTCCCAGCGCGCGGTGTGGAACGTCGCACCCTGGTACTTGGAGATTCCGGCGATGCCGGGCAGTTTCGGTCGGTTGTAGCGGCCGAGAGCGACAATGACGTGCCGTGCCGCGATCCGATCGCCGCGATCGGTATGTACGTTCCACCGCTCACTGTCCTCGTCCCACGACAACGAGTCGATCTCGGTCTGGAACAAGGCCTTCTCGTACAGGCCGAAGTGCTTGCCGATGCGCTGGCAGTGTTCGAAGATCTCCTCACCCGTGGAGTACTTCTGCTTGGGGACGTATCCGAGCTCGTCGAGCAGCGGAAGATAGCAGTAGGACTCGATGTCGCAATGGATGCCGGGGTAACGGTTCCAGTACCACGTCCCGCCGAAGTCACCACCCATGTCGACGATTCGGAAGTCCTCGACGCCCTGTTCTCTGGCGCGAGCGCCTGCCATCAGACCTGCGAAACCACCGCCGAGGATGATGAGGTCGATCTGCTCGACGATCGGATCGCGCTCGGCGCGCTCGGTCCACGGATCCGACTCGTAGTAGCCCGCAAAGTCTTCCGCCGACGGGACGTACTGCTTGTCGGCGTCGGTTCTGATGCGACGGTCACGCTCGAAAGCGTATTTCTGCTTCAGCGCCTCGAGGTCGAAGTCGAGCTCGTCGCTGCCGGTGTGAGAACCCATGGTACCTATCATATCAATGATTGAACTGGGTGCACCCCAGTTGGTCTGCGAATGTCCGAGAAGAACGTCTCGGACGGGTCAGTGCGGCATCAGGTCACCTTGATTGACCATCACGGTTGCACCCGTCATACCACGCGAAAGGTCACTGAGAAGGAACACGATCGATTCGGCGACCTCCTCCGGAGTCAACCAACGCTTCCACAGAAGCTTGTCGGCAACGGCACCCAGCTGCTCGTCGGTCAACGTCTCGAGTACCGATTCCGTGGCGGTGTGTCCGGGAGATACCAGGTTCACCCGGATGCCGTGTGGCGCGAGCTCACCGGCCAAGCTTCTCGTCAAAGCGACCACGCCGCCCTTGGATCCGGAGTACGCAGACTGATCGGGTACGGGCCTGAACGCGGCGCCGGAGGCAACGTTGACGATCGCCCCCTGACTGCCCTGCTCGATGATCGCTTTGGCGACAGCCTGCGACAAGAAGAACACTGCCCTGTGATTGATCTGCTCGACCGTGTCCCAGTCACTGACGGTCGTGTCGAGAAAGCTGCCACCTCGGTGGACAGCTGCCACGTTGGCCAGGCCGTCGACGCTGCCGAACAGTTCGACGGTTCGCGAGACGAGCGCGGTCAGTGAATCGACCGACTCGAGTGCTGTCTCGACGAAGGCGACGTGGGGTCCGATGGACTCGGCTGCGGCAGTGCCAGCATCCACGTCTGCGTCGGCGACCACGACGTTGGCGCCCCGCGCGGAGAGCAGAACAGCGGTGGCACGGCCGATGCCACTGGCGCCGCCGGTGACGATGTAGGTCTTGTTCTCTAGTGTCTCTTCTTGGAATGGCACGTTCGTCCTCACAGCATGTGGTGTCCGCCGTCGACGCGAAAGAGCGCACCGTTGACGGCCCGAGCCGCATCGGAGGACACCCAGACGACGACGTCGGCGATTTCGGATGGATCGAGCCAGCGACCGATGGTCTGGCCGACTGCCGCGCGCTTGGCGGCGACCGCGGCGGTGGACTTGACCCCGTCGGACATGGCCGACTTGGTGGGGCCAGGGAGAACCGCGTTGACTCGGATGTACGGTGCATTCTCCTGTGCCAGAACCCGTCCCATTGCGATGAGACCGGCCTTGGACGCGCTGTATGCGGCAAGTCCTGGCACAGCATAGAACGCGGCTCCGGACGCGACGTTCACAATCGAGCCGTTCCGTTCCCGCAGGTGGGGGATAGCGGCCTGCATGCCGAGCATGTTTCCGCGCAGGTTGGTCGTCTGCATGTTCTCCCAGAACTCGAGAGTCATCTCCTCGACCGACTGGTTGGCCGAGATGGCGCCGACGTTGGCGAGGACGTCGAGGCCACCGAGCTGCTCGACGCCTGCTGCGATCATGCCGACGACCTGGTCTCGGTCGCGAAGATCGAACGTGTGGGCATACGCCTTGCCGCCCGCCGCAGTGATTTCTTCCACCGTTTTCTCGGCCGAGTCGCCGCTGATGTCGGCGACGAGTACGTTCGCTCCGCGTTCGGCGAAGGACAGTGCGCTCGCTTTGCCCATTCCCGATCCGCCGCCGGTGACGATGACAGCTTTGCCTTCGAAGCTCATTTCGCCTCCACCTCGTCCGGTCGAATCGGCCGGTGGATCAGCGCGAGCAGGATCGAATCCGACTCGCTCTCGTTCTTCCATGCATGGCGAGTTGCCTGCTGGATCACCGTGTCACCACGCTGGAGCACGACGCTTTCCAGATCGAGCAGAAGCGTGAGTTCTCCGTCGACGACGATGTCGAAGTCGATCGTTCTGCTGGTGTGGAAACCGTTCTCGTCGATACCCGGTCGTACCGTGTGCGTCGTCTGAGATGCAGGCCGCATCGGGGTGTAGCGCCAGATGACACCTCCGGGAGCCTGCGGACCGATCCAGTCCGCGGTGATTGCCGGATCGATGGACGCGATGGTCTTGGCGATGTCGGCGGGGTCGTATTCCCACAGTGTGCTCGGCGCGCCAGGCTCGAGCTCGGTAATCGAGGCAACGTAGGACAATCCGTCCTCGTTGACGGCGGCTACTACTCGTTTCATGATTCTGCAAACTCCTTGAGCTGATCGGCCAGTAGGGGCCACCCACCGAACAACACATTGTTGCCGGTGGAACGGGTTTCGGCGGAGCGTCGGTTCCATTCCTGTTCTCCCCAGGGCGGCTCGACCAGCTTCGAGCCCGGGATGAGGTGGTGGACCTGCTCACTGACCTCGCGAGGATGAGAGGGATCGGTGGGGCCGCTCCGAAAGACCAGTGTCGGTACCGAGATCGAGGCGAAGTCTGCTGCGCTGAGTCCTGGGACCGGCGATCCGGGAACCTGAAGGAACGTCGGACCCCACTGTTCCATCTTCGCGGCGAATACCGCCGGATCCATCGCAAGCAGACGGTCCCGGTTGGCGGGGTTCTTGGCGAAGGTTTCCTGCCAGCCCGGAAGCTGGACGACCTCGTTCATGCCTCCACGAACCGCTGCGGTCCAGTTCTCTCCACAGTAGTGCGCGGCAAGAGTCAGCAGTCCGAAGAATCCGCCGGAAACCCACCAGACGGCAAGCCTTTCGGTCACATCGGGGTGGCGGACGGCAGTCAGCAGTGAGACGCGTGAGCCTGCCGAGCCGCCAACTATGGTCGTCTTCCCCAGTCCGAGAGTCCGAATCAGGCCGGCGAGGGTGTCCGCGTGCAGATTCGACTCGAACTCCGCATCGAACGTGATGTCGGATCCGCCGGTGTTCGGACGATCCCAGATCAGTACTTGCTTGCCGCGTGCGGCGAGGGACTGCGCGAGCTCGCGTACTCCGAGAGCGTCCATGCTGTAGCGGCCACCAGGGGTGATGGCGATAGGCTCGCCTTCACCGTGGAGCTCGTACGCGATCTTCAGGCCGTTGACAACAGTTGTCGGCACGTGAGGTGATCCTCCGTTCGGGGCATTTCCGCCAATGGGCAGTGAGCCGATGGGCAGTGATGGGGCTCACTCGAGGTTCTTCGGTAGTGTAGAGATGACAAGAGACGTTGTAAAGATTGCAATGTTTTGGTCGGTAACGACCAGGCGATGTTTGCGCGAAGGGTGGAAGCATGCGGACCGCTGTGGTCAGAGTTGTCATCGACGCCGAAGGTGAACTCGACGTTCAGGCCTACGACGACGGTATACGTTGCCTTCGCGAGCAAGGGCTGGAGATCGTGGCCAGCCCGGGCGAGAGGCTGCCACCACGTGGACGCGAGATCGAACTCATCGTCTCCGACACCGATCTCGCCGAACGCGCGCAGGGCTACGCGCTCCTGTGTGAGACGGCCTTCGGGCGCCCGGCGTACCTGGGTGTCATCACCTACATCAGCCGGGGGACCGACGACGACGTGGTCGGTGTCCTGGCTGGATTCGGTATCGACGGACAGGTCGAGCGCACAGTCGGCGGCCGATACGACCTGGTCACGGTCACCGTTCGGGCCGAGGATATGCGACGCGTTCCGGAGAGTCGATTGCATACAGCGCTGGAAGCGGCGCTCAACTGCGAGGTGGAGATCGTCGTCGCGTAACTCAGGGCACGTGCTGTTGGGTCGTGAACGCGACTGGAGAAGATGGCTGCGCGCCGCCGAGTACGTCCTCGCGGATGAAAGAATGTGCACGTCGTTCACCGGTCCGACCATGCTCCTGATACGGCAGCCAAATCACCTGGCGGAAGTGCAGTGCAACGATGGATGCGGTGCTGATCGGCCGTATCGAGCCTTCGCGCAGTCCCATGGCGAAGACGTTCTCCAACAGGACGAGTCTGTCCTCGGTCTGTGCAAGGTAGTCGCTGAAGGGGCTGTCGGACCGCTGGTCTGCGTCCGAACCCAGCTTGACGATCGAGGCCTCTGCGGCGAACCGGCGCGACGCATGCACGTACAGGCGAGCAAGCGCGTCGAGTGACTCGGCCACCGAGGTGACATCGCTGAGCACTCCGCGTACGGCACTGTCGAGGTCACCGGAGTAGCGCTCCAGGATTTCACGGAGTATGGCCTCCTTCGACTCGGCGCGGCGGTACAGGGTTCCCATGGTTATGCCCGCGGCGTCGGCGATTCCTCGAATAGTGCTTGCTTCGTAGCCGTGCCGGGCGAATTCGCCCTTGGCGGCGAGTAGAAGCCGTGCTTTCGGATCGAGGTCCTTGGCATCGTTTCGGCGCCATCCGGCGATGAAGCGTTCGGCGCGCCTGGCCGCGGTCGAGGTGTTCAATTCGACCGCGGAAGGGCTGTCGGACAGAATGCCGTCGAGCAGAATGTCGCACAGTTGATCGGCGATCGCGTCGCTGCTCAGGTGGCGGGGATACGCGGTGGCAGCGGCGAGGGTCGATCGATGGAATGCGAATCGTAGGAGGCCTGGACGCTCGTGGCTGATGCCGGGCTGGCGCAGTACGGCAGCAAGTGCGTCGGTCCACGAGCGTGTCAGTATCGGGCTCTCGGCGCGGACGGCTGCCTGCAGGGCAGGCCCGGCGACGAGGGGTGCCTGGTAGGCGCGCAATCGGACCGCGGCAGCGTGTCGGCGGATGACAGTCGTCAGGTCTCGGCACAATGCGAGCAGATGCGCCCGTGCCTGCGCGGCTCCGAACCCGGAGGTGTCGGTTCCGAGCGATGCCCTGGCCACAGCTGTCACGTCGGCGTCGAATTCCGCGATCAGTGCCACCGCAATCGCGTCCTTGGACTCGAAGTGGTGATACAGGCTTCCCGGCAGTACGCCGGCTGCATCGCCGATATCCTGCACGGTCGTCGCCGCGAAACCGTTCTGCTCGAACAGTCGCGCGCCGATTGCAAGAATCTCCTGCGCCCGCGCCGATCCTGTCGCGCGAGGCGGCGCGGTTGCGTGATCGGTGGTCGGCATACTCATCGTCGGATTCACACCTCGCGTCGTGTCGTACCCCGCTGGTGGCGGCGTCACTACCGGTTCACCTTACTCACTTCGCCGGGGTGGGTGAGCTGCTCGTTTGCTCCGATTTTCGGACCTCGTCGCTGTCGAGCGATTCGGTGATACACACCACAGGTTCCGAAAGGTACTGCAGTGCTGCGTATTAGAGGCTCCGCTTGTCACCCGAGAGGGCCCCTGTTAGCCTCGTGTGGAGCAATTATTTGGTCGCAAGGCTTTTGCAGTGGCACTCAGGCGGTCATCGGCAGCCGGAATAGGATCGACGATGAATACTTCGCACGTCCCACGAGTCGATGCCAGCGTGCATCCGGCGTTCGTGTCCGACCGTGATCTCCGCAGTTTTCTGCGTGAGCCGTTCGCGAGCCGTGGGTTCTCCCACGTCGATGTGCCGTGGTTCGCGCCTCCCGGTCCGCGATACGTCGAGGGGTCGGAACCGGCCCCGGGTGCGCACCCGGGTTCGGACCCGGATCACGTCGGCAAAGTCGTGTTCGACGAGCGTGGAATGGACTACGCCGTCCTGCTTCCGCAGTCGGTCGGCGGGACCCAGCCCGACTGGCATCTCGGCAATGCACTCATCTCCGCTACCAACCAGATGCTCGCGGAGCGCTGGTTGGAGTCGGGCACGTACTCGAACAAGTTCCGCGGCACGATTCGCGTCAACCCCAACGACGTCGAGGGCGCGGTCCGTGAGATCGCGCGGTGGAAAGACCATCCGGGCATGGTCCAGATCGGTGTCCCGCTGCAGGCGCAGCAGCCGTACGGCCGTCCGCACTACCGCGCGTTGTGGCGCGCTGTCGCCGAATCAGGACTTCCTGCAGTCGTGCACATCGAGGACGGCGCGGGCATAACTCACCCACCGACGCCCATCGGCATCACGAGGACGTATTCGAACCTCGCGGTGTCCCAGCCGGTCAACTTCGTGTATCACCTGCTCAACATGATCGCCGAAGGTGTCTTCGAAGAATTCTCCGATCTCCGGGTCATCTTCGCCGATGGTGCTGCCGACATGCTCACCCCGTTCATCTGGCGCATGGACACCTTCGGGCGTCCACACCTCGAACAGACTCCGTGGTCGCCGAAGATGCCGAGTGACTACCTACCCGATCACGTCTATTTCGTGCACGGCCTGCTCGATGGTCCGGGCGACGCCGAGTACGCGGCCGAGTGGTTGTCCATGACCGGCAAGGAGGACATGTTGCTCTATGGGTCGAGCCATCCGAGCTGGCAGGACGTGCACCCCGAGAAGCTACCCGCGGGGTGGACAGCAGCCCAGCGCGTAAAGGTGCTGGGCGGCAACGCCGCAACGCTCTTCGGCCTGCCTGTCCCGGCCTCCGTCTGAGCGCCGACACCGAGACTACGAAAGGAATCAGGCATGACGATCGAAATCGAAAAGAACCACCGATTGAGCACCGAGACCGTCCCGGTCCGGGTCGTCGACTCGGATGTTCACCCTGTTCCACGACCCGGAGCGCTGGTGGAATTCTATCCGTCGGAGTTCAAGGACAAGTTCATCTCGCGAACCACCGGTGCCGGTAGCCAGGTCTACTACGACCCCCCGGACTACGCACACAGCTTCGCGATGCGTGTCGATTCGTTCCCTCCGGACGGAGGGTTCCCTGGATCCGATCCCGCGACGGCCTTTCGTCAGCTGATCATGGAGTCGGGTTCCGACATCGCAATTCTGGGTCCGATCTTCCCGCAGCTCGGCCAGACCGAGGACGAGATCCACGCGCTGAACGTCGCGGTCAACGACTGGCAGGATCAGCGATGGCTCGACAGCGAGAACAACTGGCACCAGCGGTTCCGAGGGTCGATCATGACGGCGTTGGAAGCACCGGAGAAGGCTGTTACCGAGATCGAGCGATGGGCAGGCCACCCGTACTTCAGCCAGATCATGGTGAACTCCGAGATGCGTCCCGCCTGGGGTGATCCCAAGTACTACCCGGTGTGGGAGGCCGCGACCCGTCACAACATCCCTGTGTCCTGCCACCTCGGACGAGGCCAGCACAACGAGCTGCCGATGTCGCCCGTCGGATTCATGACGTACAACCACGATCTGATGGTCAGTTACTCGCTGGTGGCTGCGAACCAGGTCATGAGCCTGATCTTCGACGGTGTCTTCGACCGATTCCCGACGCTCCAGATCGTCTTCATCGAGCATGCGTTCAGCTGGATCCTGCCGCTCATGTGGCGCATGGATGCGATCTACGCCGCTCGCGGCCCCGAGAACGGTTTGAAGCGCAAGCCATCGGACTATGTCAAGGACAACATCTGGTTCACCTCGCAGCCACTCGACTACCCCGAGAACAAGCTGGAGTTGACCAAGGCGCTCGAGTGGATGGAGGCCGACAAGATTCTGCTGTTCTCCTCGGACTACCCGCATTGGACGTTCGACGAGCCGCGCTGGGTCGCCAAGCACATCCCTGTTCACATGCGTGAGAAGGTCATGTTCAAGAACGCGATCGAACTGTTCGGGCTACCCGACCGGGTTCCGGCTCTGCCGGGTCAGACGCGGGCCTTCTGATGACCGATCCTCGGGTTGTCGAACCCGCCGTGGTGGAGGCTGTGGCAGAAGTGGTCAGGCCGTCCGGTCGGCAGCATGTTGTTGCGCACGTCGACGAGATCGCACCGGGCAACAAGAAGGTCGTCGACTCCATCGGCCGTCACGGCGTCGGGGTCTACAACGTGAACGGCAAGTACTACGCGATCGCCAACTATTGCCCGCACGAGGGTGGACCACTGTGCGTCGGGCGCACGCACGGCCAGACGATTCGAGACGACAGCGCACCCGGCGGTGCCGTCGAGGCCCGCGAGGGCGAGTTCATCTACTGCCCATGGCATCAATGGGGTTTCGAGCTTGCGACCGGCACGACAGCCGTCAAACCCGAGTGGAGTATTCGCACCTATCCAGTGCACGTGGACGGCGATGACGTCATCGTTACCGCCTGAACATCGTCACTGCCTGAACGTCGTCACTGCCTGAACACAATTCTCGATCGGAACACTTTCGTACCCCTGTGAGCCGCGGTCGCCGACCGCGGAATGGAGAATTCGATGAGCACGACCGCTGAAATTCCCGTGTCGATTGCCACCGGTGTGTTTTCCGGTGTCGGCCGACGCCTCCTCGGCGACGTCGAAACCAGAGAGAGTTTGGACGCCTATGTGTCGGGCGGCGGTTACCGGTCCGTCGACGACATGGCCGAGTTTCTCACTGCGATCGATGGATCGGGAATCCGTGGGCGCGGTGGCGCGGCGTTCCCGTTGGGTCGCAAGATCAGGACGGTGGGTTCGGGTGTGACCACGCCCGTGGCCGTGGCGAACGGGGAGGAGGGTGAACCGGCCTCGGTCAAGGATCGATGGCTGATGCGTCACCGTCCGCATCTCGTGCTGGACGGGTTACGGCTGGCAGCCGCCGCGGTCGGTGCAGATCGACTGCACGTCTACGTCTCCGATGTGGCGAGCGAGCAGAGCATCCTTCATGCACTCGAAGAATCCGTCGGACACGGTGATTGGGTCTCGTCGATCGAGGTCACCCGCGTCGAGACCGCCTACGTGGCCGGCGAGGAAAGTGCTGTCGTTCAGGTTCTCAACGGGGGTCCGGCGTTGCCGACCGAGAAGCCCCCACGTCCGTTCGAGGAAGGCGTCGAGGGACGCCCGACACTGATCAGCAACGTCGAGACGCTTGCCCAGTTGGCGTTGCTTCGACAGCTCGGAGTCGACGAGTACCGTTCGCTCGGCACCGCAGGTAGTCCTGGCACCTTCCTGATGACTCTGTCCGGTGCCACCGGGCACCCGGGACTCTACGAGATCCCCCTCGGGACGACGCTGCGGGAAATCCTGACGTGGCTCGGCGAAGATCCCTCGAAGGTCACGGGTGCGCTCATGGGCGGCTATTTCGCGGGAGTCGTCGGTGCAGCGGTGATCGACACGCCCCTCGACTACGACTCGGTGGCTGCCATCGGCAGCGGACTCGGTTGCGGCGCGGTAGCGCTGCTCGACGCCGACACCTGCCCTGTCGAGGTGAGTTCGGCCGTCATGACGTACTTCGCGAGAGAGAATGCGGGACAGTGCGGCTCGTGCTTCAACGGCACTGCAGCGATGAGTGCGGCGTTGCAGGCGCTTCGGGATTTCCGGGCAACCGAGGCCGACGTGGAGCGATTGCGCACGTGGTCCATCGGGCTGCGCGGACGGGGTGCCTGTGGAACCCTCGACGGAGCCACCAACATCGCCGCGAGTGTGCTGCGCGAGTTCCCCCAGCAGGTAGCAGGCCACCTCGAGCACCGATGTGAACCATGCGCGTCGGGCCGACGACTGTCGGATCCTCCTTTCTCGGTTTTCCCTTCCACGGCGCACTGACAGCGAACATTGTCTCGATAGAGAGGAAAGAACGACGTGAGGATCAAACTGGACAGGACTCTGTGCGACGGTTTCGCGCTGTGCGCGGTGCACTCGCCGGAGATCTTCTCCCTCGACGAGTGGGGTTATGCATCGGTCGTCGGGGGGAACGAGATCTCCGAGGCTGACGAACAACGAGTGCGGCGGGCCTTGTTGGACTGCCCTGTTCATGCGATCGTCGAGTTGTCGGAGAACAAGGCGGCTCGGATTCCCGCTGGTGCACCGACGCCGCGCGGGGCACGCTGATGTAATGCTGAATTCCTGAACTACAGCCACCCGGCCGCGGAGCTCATCAGAGCATCCGCGGCCGCTGTGTTTCCCTCGAATACTGTGTTTCCCTCTACTGCGCGTTGTTCTTCGATTCGAGGACGCTGCCGACTGCCGCGATGAGGCCTGCGGTGCGGGGTTCGCCGGTCGGCGTTCCGCCCAACTTTGCCGTCACGTACCCGAAGGTGATGCCCGTCGACGGATCGGCGAAGCCGAGGGATCCGCCTGCGCCGTAATGACCGAATGCATGGGTCGGTAGGGGCGAGATCTCCGAATCGAGCATGAATCCACTGCCGAACCGGCTCTGTGCCATCGTGACCTCGTCGATGCCCTCACTCTGTTCGGCGATTGCCGCTGTCACTGTCTCCTCTTCGAGCAGTCTGATGCCGTCGATCTCTCCCAGCAGTGCGGCGTACATCTTGGCCAGCGACCGTGCATCTGCGATTCCATTCGCGGCAGGAATCTCGGCTGCGTAGACGGCAGGGTCGTTCCAGGCGGGCGCGTTGGGTGTCGGGAGCAGGCCGTTGGAGGACAGAGTGCGGCTCAGCAGCGACGTCGGGTCCATCATCTGACCGATTCGTGCCAGAATCGCGGCCTTCGCGTCGGGATCGGTGATGGCATCGAGAAAATCGGGCGCAGGCGGTGTGGACGCGACCAGGGGAGCAACCCGCCCGACGTGCTCCGACGGCAGGCCGATGTAGAAGTCCAAATTCAAAGGCACAGCAATATTTTCAGCGAACAGCTCGCCCACGGTCCGACCTGTCGCCCGGCGAACTACCTCGCCGATCAGCCAACCGTAGGTCAGGGCGTGGTATCCATGCGAGGTGCTGGGATCCCACACCGGGCTCTGTGCAGCCAGAAGATCGGCCACTGGCGTACCGGCAAGGAGTTGCTCGAGGGTGAGATCACCTTCGATGGCAGGAAGCCCTGCGCGGTGGCTCAGCAGGGTGCGCGTGGTCACCGCCTCCTTCCCACCCGCAGCGAACTCCGGCCACACGTTCGCGACCGGTGCATCGAGATCCAGAAGGCCCTTCTCGGCGAGCTGGTGGACGACGATCGCCGTTGCTGCTTTGGTAGCCGAGTACACGATTCCAATCGTGTCCTGAGCCCACGGCGTCTCGGCTTCGGCGTCTGCAAGTCCGCCCCAGATATCGACGACCAACTCACCTTCGTGATACAAGGCGAATGCCGCACCGGTATCGTTGAACTCAGCGAAGTTTCGTTCGAACGCCTCTCTCACCGGTTCGAAACCCGGCGCGGTGAAGCCGTGTGTCTGAGGCCGAGAAAGTTGTTCGGTCATATCTTCTCCTAATGCGTGCGCGGGCCGGACAGCGTGAGCGACTGCTCCCGTGAAGCATACTAATTATTGAGTGTATTCGGCCCTGAAGTTGCGAACACCGCTGAGGTTTTTCGGAGCCGGATGATCAACAGACCGAACCGATCGACAGGCCGAACGGATCATCCGGCCGAACGGATCATCCGGGGTCGTCTCGGTTCGCGCGGTGCAGCTGCCACCGCGTCGAGAATTGCGTCGATAGTGGAACGGTCGATAGCTGTCGACGACGGTGACCATGCGAGGTACGTCTCGAGACTGAGATCGAGATCCTCGACCGGAGTCACGACGACCCCGTATTCCTCGTCGAGTTCCGGCTTGGAATCCCCTGCGAAAATCGAGAAACCGGAGCCACTCGATACCACGTCGCGTATCCACGAGGCTTCGCCGGCATCGATGGTGTCCACGATGCCGAACTCGGCGAGAATCGACCGAAGCTTCGCGTAGAAGATCGGAGTTCCGGCCATCAGTGCTGCCGAGGTCACCAGAGGTTGATCGGCGAAATGCCGGATCGACAGGGTGCTGATCGAGGCCTGGGGGAGTGAGGATGCGAACATCACCTTCACCGGGTGTCTCGAGATGAGTTCCGAGGGGATCCTCGTCGTGGGCGGCGCCTGATGCAGCAGTGCGATGTCCACTTTTCCGACCGAAAGTTGCCGGATCAGTTGAACATTCGGACCCGGTACGCACTGGACCGGGATCCCGGTGTCCCGCATCGTGTCGAGTACCGCGTTCCGCAGCCCTACGCCGACGCCCAAGGCGAGTCCGAGTTTGGCAGCCGGCGCTGCCTCTTCGTCGGACGCCGCGGCGTACACCTCGTCCATTGCGGACAGCACTTGTCGAGCGTGATCGAGAAGGCGCCGACCGACGGCACTGACGACGATTCCGCGCGAGGTGCGGTCGAAGAGTTTGACGCCGAGTTCGCGCTCGAGATCCTGAATGCGGCGGCTCAGAGCGGAGACCGACAGATACATCAAAGGCGCAGCGCGGGCCATACTGCCCTCCGCGGCCGTCAGCACGAATGCACGCAGATTCTCTAGATTCACGCCGATCTCCTCATGGGCGCCCGGGCGAGGGTCGACCGCAATCGGTACTCGATCGTCGACCGGCCACGGGAGCGGACGTGATCAGTCTGTTGGACAACCAGTCCACAGTCAAGACGCAATGTGCATGTCGTGGCAGGCTTACGAGGTCGCGGACGTCATCGACGCAGTTGCGCGGCCTTTCCTGATCGCCTGAGTCCTACGAGCCAAATCTCGGTCATGGCGTCGATGATCAGGTCGTTCGTCGCGTCGGTCCGATCGCCTGCGTCGGGAAGCAGATAGGCATAGGTCGCGCGAAATTGGACTGCCAGCAGCGCGACCTGTACATGAGCGCGATGACTTTCCCGCTCCGGGTACTGAGCAAGATAACGAGGCATGTAGTCGGCGAGATCCATGGCGTCCCGGTACGAACTGACGCTTTCGATGTTGGAGGCGGCGTCTGCCGCACCGAGGATGACCCGGTATCGCTCCATCCATCCGATGGCCGTCGCCATCCATGCGCGCATTGCAGTGCGAGTACCGTCCACGAGTACTTCGTCGAGGGCGCCGTACATCTGCTGTACCTCGGGAAGGAGCCGGCCGGTGAGGGTGGACACGATGTCCCGTTTGGTCGGGAAATGGAGGTAGAACGTCGCTCGCCCTGCACCGGCGGCGTTGACGATGTCGTCGATAGTGGTGGCGAGGTAGCCCTTCTGGGCGAATACGGCGATTGCTCCTTCGAGGATTCGTTCTCGCGTGAACGCGCGTTGTTGTTCTCTGATCGTCGCGCCCGACGAGTGTGGTCCAGCCATGAGCGAATGGTAACTGCTCTCGTGGTCGACCCCACGACTCGTTGGTTGCCCGGGTGTACAGGGAGGCGAAGCGACGGGCGCCATCGGGGGCTGCTCATACGGTATGCCGACGGTCATAGGAGCGTGAAGATGTGAAATTATTTACACAGAAGCCTTGACTTGATTGCTGTTGAGTAGTCACGATGTCTAATCATCAGCCAATGAATCCAAGGAGAAATCATGCGGATCGGTGTCACTCTGTACGCGCAGAACTACGGGGACTGGGATCGCTACGAGGCGCACGAGCGAGGGGAGGAATCGACCTCCACCGTCGACGGAACGGTCGATGCCCAGATTCTCTCCGACGAGATCGGCCTCGGGCTTCTGGTCGAAGAGCTCGGATTCGATTCGTTGTGGACCATCGAGCACCACGTGACCCCGTACACGATGGTGACCAATCCACTCCAGCTGCTGACTTTCTTCGCCGGCGCAACAAGCCGCATCGATCTGGGGACCATGGTGGTCGTCCTGCCGTGGCATCACCCGATTCGTGTTGCGGAAGACATCATCATGCTTCAACACGCGCTGCGCGGTCGCAAGGCGTTCATCGGATTCGGACGTGGAGCAGCCCAGCGCGAGTTCAAGCAGCTCGGGATCGATATGAACCAGTCTCGCCAGCTTTTCCACGAGGGCGTGGAGATCGTGAAACTCGCTCTGACCGAGGACGAGTTCTCGTACCACGGCGAAATTCATCACTTCGAGGATGTGTCCGTCCGGCCGCGGCCACGCGACGCTCAGGCACTGCTGGACAACCTCCATTTCTCCTGGGGTAGTCCCGCTTCCGCGCCAGTCGGTGCTGCGCACGGTCTCAAGCCGTTGATCATTCCGCAGAAGCCGTTGGACGAGTACCACGCAGATCTCACCGAATTCGGTAAGGCTCGCGCAGAGATCGGGCTCGAGCCTGCTCGCCCTCGTATGCACCTGAACATCATCTGTGTGGAAGACGAGCAAGAGGCGTACGACCTCGCGCACAAACACATCCCGGAATATGTCGACAGCGCGGCACGCGAATACGAACTGGGTGGTCAGCACTTCAAAACCATCAAGGGATACGAGCACTACGCGCGGATGGAGGTCGTCGACCGTAGCCACATCGTCAACGGCATGGCGAAGACGTACTTGGACAACCACATCTGGGGCACCCCTGCGCAGTGCTTGGACAAGATCAGGAGCTTGAGCGACAGGTTCCATCCCGAGGAGTTCATGCTCGTCTTCAAGTACGGGTCGATGTCGATCGAAACTGCCGAGCGTAGCCTTCGACTCTTCGCGGAAAAGGTACTTCCGGCCGCCCAGGCGATCGAGGTCTTGGAGCCCATCGTGTACACCGAGGCTGCAGCAGCTCAGTAGCAGAGGGACGATACCTCCTGGAGTACTCTGTTCCGAACCGTCAAGGACCTCACGTTTTCGGAAGGCAGTGTCGAATCAATGCCCAGAGCCACGGACCCGACTCCCGCTGTCGCAGCGAAGGGGTCCATCCGTGAACAGCAACGGGCGTTCACGCGTGATCGGCTGCTGCAGGGTGCCCAGGAGGTGTTCGCGTCGAAGGGATACGTCGCGAGCACGATCGACGAGATCGCGACCGCCTCGGGCGCAAGCCGGGCAACCTTCTATCTGTACTTCTCGACCAAGCTCGAACTCATCACCGAGCTCGGAGCGTCGGTGAAGGCAGAAACCCACGCCTTCTACGAGCAACTCGACGATGTGCTCGCCGATGGATCTCGTGATGCGCTGCTGGACTGGATGAACCGGTCGGTCGACTGGATGGACGGGCACAAGGTCGTCCTGAGCTCGTTGGACACCGCTCAGGTCGCGGAGGGTTCGCTGTCGTACGAGGACGCCCTGGGGCTGTCCGATCGCATGCCGCGCTACCTTGCGGGTTGGCGCGAGGCGGACAGACCGCAGGCTCGAATGCGAATTGCGCTGCTGGCGGCCCAGTTTCGCGCGATGTTCTCGTTTCTGCTTCGGACCGAGGACGTACGCAAAGATGTGTCCAACGCCGAGCTCGCCGAGGCCATGACCGACGTGTGGATGAGTGCTCTCAGTTCGTCGCCACCCGACGACGTGTGATCTTTTGCCGGCTCGGACACTGCGTCACCGATGCGGTCGTAGGTCAATCGTCGATGAGAGACCCACGACCGCATACGTGCCGGTAGCTACGCTGCCGGCACGTATGCGGTCCGGTCAGCGGTAGGCAGCGATCTCGATCTTCCCGACCCGACCACCGTCGACCACGACGCCCTCGTCGCACAGTCGATCGATCTCGGCGCCGAGGAGCCCGGCGTCGGTCAGCAGCGAACGACTCTGCTCACCGACTCCTGCCATGGCGAGTTCGGAACTGCGCTCGGTGCGGCTGAATCGTGCGTAGTGCGAGGGGAACAGCAGAACCTTTCCGTCGGGGCGCGTGACCGGTATGAAGTACTTCCCGCTCACTGAGTTGGGGTCGTTGGCGACGTCCGCGGTCGTTCGGGCCACCCGAGCCAACCCGCCGGCCTCGTGTATTCGCGAGATAGCCGTCTCGGCCGTCAGCTTTCCGATCGACAGGGCCAGTAGTTCGGCAACGTCGTCACCCTCGTCGGGGATCGCGTCGATTATTCCGGCGCGGACGAGAGTTTCCGCCGATTCGACGTGCAGTCGAATCCAGGTGCCCGAGTCCGCTGTCTCATAGAATCGGGACAGCGGTGTCGCGCCGCGGAAGTCGCGCCCACCCCGACTGACCGGCGATCGGTCCGCGAACTTCACCAACTCTCCGTTCAACATGTAGGCAGAGACAGCTGCCAGGGATGTCGAGACGTTCTGACTGACACCCTGCCGCTCACGCGCGAACAATGCGGCGCACACACCGAGAGCCAGTGCGGCTCCAGCACCGAGGTCGTTCGCAGCCACCGTATGAAAAATCGGCTCGTCGGCGCCGCCCTGAACGGACATCATTCCCGACATCGCTTGCAGCACCGGGTCGAAGCCGGGATCCGTGCCCAACGGTCCGATCCCACCGAATCCGGTGATCGACGCCGTGATGATGCGAGAGTTCACCAGCTCCAAAGCGGCGTGGTCGATTCCGAGCTTCTGCAGTACTCCGGGCCGGTAGTTGTCGAGAACCACGTCGGCCGTCTCGACCACTCGAAGGAACGCACGGTGGCCCTCGTCCTTACGGAGGTCGATAGCCAAGCTCTCGTTTCCGCGGTTGTAGATGTGGCCCCTGGGACGGAAGCTGTCACCGGCGGGCGGCTCCACCTTCACGACCTCGGCTCCGAGCCCGGCAAGGAGTCGGCCTGCGAAAGGACCGGCGACAACGGTGCCGAGATTGAGGATTCGAACCCCAGCCAGCGGACCGTCGGAAGGTGCCTCGTCGGACGTGGACACGGAATCGAGATGCTCCCACTCCGTGGACTGTTCGAAGCGGCGTGCGCGAAACGGTGCAAGCGGCGTGCGTGCGAACGTGACGGGAGACCCAGCCGTCACCGATGGGCCTTGACGCGGATCGTCCAACTCCACGCGCTGGCCGATTGCACCCAGCTGCGGCTGATCCAACCACTGCTCCGGCTCTCCCAAGGGGCCGCACGGGACGTCGGCTCTCTGCAGTGTCTCCAGCCAGTGGTCGCGGTCATGCGCAAGGAATGCCTCGGCGATCATCGCTCTGGTCCATCCCTGATTGGCGGGCAGGTAGAAATTCGCATCGTTGTGCGCGATTCGTGGGTCCTCGAGAATTTGCGGAATTCCCAAGGCCGCGAATGCAGATTTCATGAACTTGCCTGACAGTGCCGCCAGAAAGACCCATTCACCATCCGAGCAGCGGTAGGGCGAATAGTTGGGAGTGGGGCCGTGCGGGCCCACGGCCGTGTTCGGCGCAGGCGCTTCGGGATCGAGCAGTGAGGTAGTGGTGGCGGCGATGAGCGCGCCGTGCCGGGCGTCGACGGTCACGCACTGGCCGCGTCCTGACCGCTGACGTTCGACCAATGCGGCGACGAGCGCTGCCGCAGCCCAGACTCCCTGTGCGTAGCTGACGAACGGCACGACGAGTTCGATGGGGCCGCCGGTATAGGACGACTGCCGGGTGGAGAGCCCCGCCCACGCACACAGCATCGACTCGTACACCTGAGCGTCCGCTGAGGCTTCCGGTAGCAGGGTCGGCATGTCCAGGTGCACAACGCCCGAGGAGTCGATCACACTCGCGAAGGCATCGGACTGCGCATCGTCGGTGGTAACGACAACGTCGCATGCGTCGATCGCTGCCCGTTCGGCTTCGGGCGATCGGGGCTGGACCCGCTTGTTCCGGTGCCACATCACTTCTCCGGCGAGCCGATCCTCGCTGTCGCCGAAACGCACGACATCCGCGCCGAGATCGGCGAGCAGCATCGTCGCGGTCATTCCTCCGATGCTGTCGGTGAGGTCCACGACGCGTACGCCGTCCAATGGCGGCTTCGATGTGGTATTCACTGAGACCTCAACTCCTTTGCCACACCGAGGTGCAGTACTTCGGGACAGAAAACGAACACTGTCCAGAATCGCCCGTCGAGATCGACCTGTCGAGCGCGATGTCCGCAAGTCCCGCACCACGATATGCACAACACGGTTCGAGATCACGCTCTCTACCGTGGGACTGTGAACATGCGATATGGAGGTAGGTATGACCGGACTACGTGGTGACGCTGCGGTCGTGGGATTCGTGGAGTTGCCGGCGCAGCGACATCCGGTGGACAAGAATCTTTTCGGACTCGAACAGTGGTCTGTGTTGGCGGCTGCCGCACTCGAGGATGCAGGTCTGAGCGCAGGCGAGGTGGATGGTCTCGTCACCGGCGTCGGTGTGGAGTCCGCAGTGTTCGCGCCGGCGACTCTGGCCGAATATCTCGGCATTGCAGTCAATTTCGGTGAGTTCGTCGACCTGGGTGGTGCTACCGCCGCGGGCGCCGTGTGGCGGGCAGCTGCCGCGATCGAACTCGGCATCTGCCGAGCTGTGCTGATCGTGATGCCGGGAGGCTTGCCGCCCAGCTCGCCCCACTTCCCGCGGTCCGAACCGCCCTGGTTGGGCTCGTCGAGCGGGCGATACGGTTCGCCGCAGGCCGAATTCGAGATTCCGTACGGCTTCGTCGGCCAGAATTCGGCCTACGCGCAGATTGCCCGACTCTACGAACACACCTACGGATACGACGCGCGGGCACTGGCCAAGATCTCCGCCGATCAACGGGAAAATGCTTGTGCGACGCCCGGCGCCATCTTTCACGGCAAGCCGATTTCTGTCGACGACGTCCTCTCGAGCCCGATGGTCAGCGATCCGCTGCACCGGTTGGAAGTCGTCATGCCCGTCGCTGGCGGGGCCGGCGTCGTGGTGGCGAACAAAGACCTGGCGCGGCGGTCGAAGAACAAGCCCGTCTGGGTCGCTGGTTTCGGTGAGCGGGTCACGCACAAATCGCCGTCGAATGCGCGGGACATGCTTCGGAGCCCGCTGGCAGACGCGGCTGACACAGCATTTTCGATGGCCGAGGTGTCACGAGACGCCGTCGACATCGCGTCCATCTACGACTGCTACACGATCACCGTTCTGCTGAGTCTCGAGGACGCCGGCTTCTGTGACAACGGAAAAGGCGCCGAGTTCGTCAACTCTCACGACCTGACCTTCCGCGGTGACTTCCCACTGAACACGGCCGGCGGCCAGCTCGGTTACGGGCAGGCGGGGCTGGCAGGTGGGATGCACCATGTCGTCGACGGCGTACGGCAGTTGATGGGTCGCGCAGGCGACGCGCAGGTTTCCGACGCCGAAGTGGCCTTCGTCAGCGGAAACGGTGGCCTCATGAGCGAGCAGGTAGCTCTCGTACTGAAGGGTGACAAATGAGAACGATCGATGGCGTGCCGGTGCCGGTTCCGACCCCCGTCAGTCGTCCGTATTGGGATGCGTTGCGCCAGCACCGGATCGAGATCCAATACTCACCGTCGACGGATGCGTGGGTGTTCTATCCGCGAATTCTTGCGCCAGGCAGCCTGGCCGACGACCTCGAGTGGCGAGAGATCGAGGGGTCCGGCGTGCTGTCGACGTATACGATTTCGACGCGGCCCACTGCACCACCGTGGAAAGATGTTGTGCCGCAGTACCTTGCGATCGTGCAATGGGACCAGGGGCCGCGAATCTGCACCGAACTGGTCGATGTGGAGGATCCGACCGCGCTCACGGTCGGGATGGCAGTACTACCGGTGTTCGTCGACGTCGGTGACGACGTGACGTTGCTCAAGTATCGACCGGCCGTCTAGCGCGTCGATGACACATGATGTGGCCCCGGCGAACTCGTCGGGGCCACACCTTTCTGACGGATACCTTCCGATTCCGTCGACCGGATTCGAACTCTGTCCATATGATTGAGATAGATAGCACAAGACGAGTTCGAACAGAGAGAGTGACCGAGAATGTCAGTAGATACAACGGGCACGGGTGCGGTTGTGAAGCCGTTTCGAATCGATATTCCACAGAGCGAGGTGGACGACCTGCAGCGTAGGCTCGAGCAGACCCGCTGGTCGGAGCCTCTCGACGTCGCTGACGGTGTCGGTGGAATCGCGCGCGCCACACTCGAGCGGTTGTTTGCTCGGTGGCGTGACGACTACGACTGGAACCGCGAGCAGGAATCGCTCAACCGGTTCGCGCAGATCCGTGTCGACGTGGACGGGCAGCCTGTGCATGCAGTCCACGTACGGTCGGATCGGCTCGACGCTGTTCCACTCGTTCTGCTGCACGGGTGGCCCAGCACGTTCGCCGAATATCGAGACGTCATCGAACCGCTCACATCTCCTGCGCGAGAGAACGATCCCGCATTCCACGTCATCGTGCCGTCGCTGCCGGGATACGGCTTCTCCACCCCGTCGCCGGGTGTCGGTTGGAACTACCGACGAATGGCTACTGCCGTCGTCGGCCTCGTCGAAGCACTCGGCTACGACTGTTACCTGGTGCACGGTTCCGATGCCGGTCAAGCAGTTGCCGAATCGATCGCTCGCGAGTTTCCCGAGCGTGTCATCGGGCTGCACATCAATGTCGGTGGGGTCAGATTCGCTTCTCAACACGCGACCGAAACCCCAGCCGACGACAAACAGCGCGCAGCGATCGAGCGGCTTCAGTCGTACTTGAAGGACAAGTCCGGGTACGCATTTCTGCAGAGCACTCGACCGGAAACGTTGTCGTACGGCCTGACCGATTCACCCATCGGGCAACTCGCCTGGATCGCCGAGAAATTCATCGAGTGGGGAGACCCGGGTTTTCCGGTCGACGACGACCACATTCTGACCACGGTCTCGCTGTACTGGTTCACCCGAACTGCGGCGTCCGCGGCACGGTTCTACCGTGAGTCCTACGCGCTCGGTGCCGTCGAGCCTGCCGTGGAGGTTCCGACCGCAGTGGCGGCGTTCCCCAATGACATCGTTCCCGCAGTCAGAGAGTGGGCGGAGTCCAGTTTCGACATCGTCCAGTGGACCGACATGGAGGCGGGTGCGCATTTTGCTGCACTGGAGAGGCCTGATCTGCTGATCGGGTCCATCCAGAAATTCGCTGCTTCGCTCGCATAGCTCGAACGGCTGTGCCTCGAACGACTGTACTTCGAACGACTGTACTTCGAACGACTGTGTCCGAACCGCGTGAGATAGTGGCGGTTCGGACACAGTCGGTTGTGAAGAAGAAACCCAACCGCTACGAGCGGTCTTCGAATTGCCTGTGGGTTTCCCCGATGCTGACCGGAGACCCGGCCGACCACCCGCCGTCGACGGCGAACTCCGAACCGGTCGTGTAGCTTGCTGCGTCGGAGGCGAGGAATAGCACGGTATTCGATACTTCCTCGGGTTCCGCCATCCGATTCAGCGCAATCTTTCCGATCACGACGTCGTCTGCGGTGTCCTTGATCATGGGGGTTCGGATGTAGCCCGGATGAACCGAGTTGACGCGAATACCGTACGGTGCCAATTCCATCGCCGCGGTCTTGGTGAGGCCGCGAACAGCGAACTTGGACGCGGTGTAATTGGCGCTGAACGGAGTTCCGATCAACCCGGCAAACGACGAGATGTTGACGATGGAACCTCCGCCCGCCTTCTTCATCGATCCGATGGCCGCGCGGATGCCGAGAAACGTGCCGTCGAGATTGATGGTGAGGACTCTGCGCCAGGACTCGAGAGTCATGCTCTCCAGTAGTCCGCCTGCACCGATGCCTGCGTTGTTGATCAGGACCGAAATCGGGCCGAACTCGCTCTCGGTGTACTCCATGAACGACGCCCAATCATCTTCGTCGGAGACGTCGAGATGGTGAAAGCGGGCGTTCTCGCCCAATTCGTCCGACAGTGTTTTCCCGAGTTCGTCGTTGACATCACCCAGAACTACACGACCGCCCTTCTCGACGAATGCTCTGGCGTGCGCGGCGCCCATTCCACTTGCGCCGCCGGTGACGACGATGACTTTGTCGGTGAAGTTGATATCCATTGGATGTGTCCTCTACAGAAACGGATAGTCGGTGTAACCGCGGGCGTCTCCTCCATAGAAGGTCGCCGCGTCGGGTTCGTTCAGCCCAGCGCCGATGGTCCAGCGTTCGACGAGGTCGGGGTTGGCAATGAACCGACGTCCGATGGCCACGGCGTCCGCAGGTCCGGCGGAGACCAATTCCTCGAGCTCGGCGGGCGTCAATTCGCGCTCGAATCCGGCATTGACGACCAAGGGTCCGCTCCACGCGTTCCTGATTCGACTCAGGACTTCGGCACCGGGGTCGACGAGGGCGTGAAGGTAGGCAAGCCCGAGCCCGTCGAGTGCCCCGAGCAACGAACCGTATGCACCCCAGCTGTCTTCTTCGCTGATCGCACCGGCAGGGCTTCCCGGTGAAATTCGGATACCGACTTTGTCGGCACCGATCGCAGCCACGACGGCTTCGACGACCTCGATGACGAAACGCGCACGATTGTCTCCGTCACCGCCGTACGCATCGGTTCGCTTGTTCGTTCCGTCTGCGAGGAACTGGTGGAGGATGTATCCGTTGGCGGCGTGGAGCTCGACGCCGTCCAATCCCGCAGCGACCGCGCGGCGGGCCGCGTCGACGAATTCTGCTGCAATGCCGGGCAACTCGGGAGTGTCCAGGGCGCGAGGCACTGGAATATCCTTCATGCCTTCCTTGGTGAACATCTGGATACCCGGCGCAATCGCGGACGGCGCAACCGCCTCGTGACCGGAGTTGTCCGGATGTGAAATTCGACCGGCATGCATGATCTGCACGAAGATCTTTCCGCCGTTGGTGTGCACTGCGTCGGCGATCTCGGCCCAGACCGCCTGTTGGGCATCGGTGTGCAGGCCGGGGGAGTTGGTGTACCCCTTTCCGACAGCGGAGGGCTGAGTGGCCTCGGAAATGATCAGACCGGCACCGGCGCGCTGACGGTAGTACTCCACGACCAGGTCGGTCGGGGTTCCGTCATCGTTGGAACGGGCACGGGTGAGTGGCGCCATGAAAAGACGATTCTTCGCCGCCAGGGTGCCGATTTCGATCGGCTGCAGCAGGGCTGAATCGGTGGACAGGCCGGGCACGGTTACCTCCGTCGTGGAACACGTTGGTCGAGGGACGTTCGTCGAGAGGGGATGGTTATTTTGTTTTCTCGTAGGGGAGTGCGGAGTCAGCTGTGCGAGGCGAACTCTTGGATGAGGCCAGGCGGCAGGCCGATCGATTTGACCTCGACGAACGATGCCAAACCTTCCTGTCCCATCTCGCGTCCGATGCCACTGGCGCGAAAGCCGCCCATCGGTGACTGCAGACCCGAGGATGCGCCGTTGACATCGAGGCCACCGGCACGAACCTGCCTGGCGACCCGTAGTCCGCGATGAAGGTCGCTCGTGTACACGGAACCGGCAAGGCCGTACTCGGAGTCGTTGGCGAGCCGGATGGCTTCCTTCTCGTCGCCGTTCGGAAAAGGCGTGACCGTGACGACGGGACCGAATATCTCTTCCTGCGCGATTCTCATCGAGTTCTCGACGCCGACGAGCAACGTGGGTTCGACGTAGTAGCCGCGATCGAGGTCGCCGGGACGACCGCCGCCCCTGACCACCTGTGCTCCTGCGTCGGTTCCGATCCGGATATAACCCTCGACTCGGTCGCGTTGCCTCGCCGAGACCAGTGGGCCGACCTCCGTCGCAGGATCGTGCGGATCGCCGACGGTGATCGTATCCATCATCGTCGCCAATCGCTCCACCAGCTCGTCATGCGCGCTGGCCTCCACCAGCAGACGGGTGCGGTTGACGCACATCTGACCGCTGTTGCCCATGGCACCGAAACGGAGAGCAGCGACCGAAGCCTCCAGATCGGCGTCGGCGAACACCACGCCTGCAGATTTGCCGCCGAGCTCGAGGGTGACGCGCCGAAGATCGTTTCCGCAGATACTTGCAATCCGCCTGCCTGCCAACGTGGAACCCGTGAATGCGACCTTGTCGACCCCGGGGTGCGAGACGAGGTACTCGCTCACCGCCCTGTCGGCAGGAACGATGTTGACCACACCTGCCGGTACACCTGCGTCGTCGAGCATCTCCCCGAGCAGCAACGCGTCGATGGCGGTCTCCGGCGCAGGTTTCAATACGACGGTGCAGCCGGCGATCAACGCGGGAGCGATCTTCAGCATCGCGCTCGCATGCGGTGAGTTCCACGGGATCACCGCTGCCACGACACCGACAGCCTCCCGCGTGATCAACCCGGTGCCGGTGGACGACGGACGAATCTCTTCGAAGGGGAAGCTCTCGGCGGCCTCGATGTACGACTCGATCAACATGGCTGGACTCGCAGCCTGCATGCCTCGAGAAAGGGATATGGGGCAACCCATTTCATCGGTGATCAGAGTGGCGATCTGGTCCGACCTGTCCCGGTACACCTTGACGAGTCTCCGAAGCACGTCGACGCGATCTGCGCGGGGGCGAGTGGGCCAGTCGGTGGCGTCGAACGTGTGGCGGGCGGCCGCCACAGCCCGATCCACATCGGCGTTGGTCGCCGATGGGACACGGCCGAGAGGAAGTTCGGTAACAGGTGTGATGACTTCGATCGTCTCCTCACCCGAGGATCGAACCCATTCACCGCCTATGTACAGGTGGTCGTAACTCACGCCGTGGCGCACCGTCATTGAAAATCCTCTCGAGTTCTGAATTCACACCCACACCCGAAGATGTGCTCGTACTTGCTACTTGCTGCGGACGACTATTCCGCGCAGGTTCTTACCGTCGAGCAGATCCTGATATCCCTCGTTGATCTGATCGAGCGAGTATCGGTTGGAGATCAGCTCGTCGAGTTTGAGCTTTCCCTGGCGATACAGATCGATGAGGCGCGGAATGTCGAGCAGCGGACTGAGCGAACCGAACATCGATCCCTGAACCCGCTTCTCGTACCCGATCATGTAGTTGCCGTTGAGCACGATGGTGTTGTGTGCCGAGTTACCGACCGCGGTCAGCGTTACCTGACCACCCTTACCGATGATGTCGAAGGCCTGTGAGACGACTTCTTGATCGGTGACTCCCACAGTGATGATGGAGTTCTCGGCCAAGGCACCCCACGTCACCTCCTTGACGAAGTCGAAAGCCTCCTGGTGCGTCTCGAACGTGTGCGTTGCGCCGAAGTCCATGGAGGCGGTCCGCTTCATCGGATTCGGATCGACCACCACCACGCGGGCTGCGCCGGCCAGCGCAGCGCCCTGGACAGCGTTCATGCCGATACCGCCGGCGCCGTAGATGACCACTGTCTGTCCGGGTCGAACGTTGGCCGTCTTGGTCGCGCTGCCGAAACCGGTGGGGACTCCGCACCCCAGCAGAGCCCCGAGCTCGAACGAAATATCGTCGGGGAGCGGGATGCACGCGTCCTGGGAAATCACGATGCGCTCGGAGAAAGTTCCTGTCGCACAGAAGCCGCCGAGGTCGGTATCACCCGAGTGCATACGGAACGTGCCGTCGAACATCTTGCCCGTTCCTGCGTGTAGACCGTTGTCGCAGAGGTTGTGCTTACCGGCCAGGCACGGTCGACACACGCCACAGGTAGGGATGTATCCGATGATGATGCGATCGCCGACCTTGGCACGACGCACACCAGGTCCGACCTTCTCCACGACGCCTGCGCCCTCGTGACCGCCGACAACGGGGTAGCGAGGAGGTGAGTCACCCGTCCGGATGTGGTCGTCCGAGTGGCACAGACCAGCGGCCTCGACTCGGACGAGCACTTCGTGTTCCTTGGGGTCGTCGAGCCCGAGGTCGACGACTTCCCAGGGCTTGCCCTTCTCCCACATGACCGCCGCGCGAGTGTGATTCGCCATCGGAGTTCCTCTCATTGTGCTGATGCTGACCGAGTGACCGAGACCCACCTGACCGGCGGCCATCGTCGCCTGCGAGATCTACCCGGTTCACGGTGGTGCCGACTCGGTGTTCGCGAAAAAACGAAAGGCAACGCTGCCCGAAACTGTACGGAGCGTCTCGACAGTCGACAATAAGGCCAACGAGCGATCGATGTAAATGATTCAGCCGAAATTGCAACGGTGAACAACGAAACCCGCAACGCGTCGTACGTTCGTTCGACCGAAGGCGGGCGTGCCTCGAGAAACGGCGTCGTCGCGCCGGCTGGCATACTGTGTGCATGCCAGCCGGACGTCCACGGTCCGAGACCGCGCGGAATGCGATTCTCGACGCGACACGCATCGAGCTCGGAAACCGCGGATACGACAAATTCAGTATCGACCGCGTGGCTCTCGCGGCAGGCGTATCCAAGCAGACGGTCTATCGCTGGTATCCGTCCAAAGCATCGCTGGTCGCCGAATGTCTGCTCCACGGCTACCTTCTCGTTCCGATGATCGAACTCGACGACAGTGGGGACGTTCACGCGGACATCAGCGCATGGATGCTGAGATTCATGCACGTC
Source organism: Rhodococcus yunnanensis NBRC 103083 (assembly GCF_001895005.1). Lineage (GTDB taxonomy): Bacteria > Actinomycetota > Actinomycetes > Mycobacteriales > Mycobacteriaceae > Rhodococcoides > Rhodococcoides yunnanense. The sequence continues at coordinate 232,216 of NZ_BCXH01000001.1, forward strand.
ACCGAGGACGACGGCGCGGTTGCTCTCATTCGGGCAGCCGCTGCCGCCTCTGCGGAGGATGCCGAAATCGCTCGCGGGTTCCAGGAGCAGGTGGGTTCTCGTGCGCGCTCGGCTGTCGCTGCGCGCGTGCTACGCGGCCAGGAATGCGGCCAGGTCAGGTCGGGAGCGCCGGCCAGTACGGTCGCCGAGATCATCGTCGGCTCGTTGATGCACCGACTGTTCATTCACGAGCAGATCACCGCCGAGTTCATCGATCAGGTGACTCAGGTCGTGTTCGATGGAATCGGGCCTGTTCACGGCAGTGCTCCCGATTCCCGGGTGGTCACCTCTTCCCCCGCAGTCACCTCTTCCCCCGCAGTCACCTCTTCCCCCGCAGTCACCTCTTCCCCTGACGTCACCACTGCGGACCGGTAGTTCGATCCGGCAGCTGCTGTGCCACCGAGTACGGGTGTGTGCCTGGTCATAGTGAACTATTCCACACTGTTTCGACGTGCCCTTTCGTCGGCCTCGCGATAGCCTCGATCTCTAACCGGACTCCAGGGTCCATTTATTTGAAGGTAGAGACGATGACGACACCGAACGATGCGCCCGGCCTGCGCACGAAGCCTTCCGCGAGGACCGTGACCTTGGTCCTGGCGCTGGGCGCTGCTGCATTCTCCCTGGCGCAGACCACTATCGTGCCTGCCCTCGGTGACCTGGCGGTATCGCTCGACACCTCGGCCGGCAACGTCGCGTGGGTACTGACGGCCTACCTCATCTCCGCAGCGATCATGACTCCGGTCATCGGGCGGCTGGGGGATATGTACGGAAAGCGCCGATGGATGCTCATCGTGCTCGTCGTGTTCACTGCGGCGAGCGTGGTTGCAGCTCTGGCGCCGAATATCTGGATACTCATCGCGGCCCGGGTGGTCCAAGGCGTCGGCGGCGGATTGTTCCCGCTGTGCTTCGGAATCATCGCTGATGTACTCGATCGACGAGCACGTGCCGCGGCACTGGGTCTGATCTCGGCTATCGCCGGGCTCGGCGCAGGAGTGGGTCTGCTGCTCGGAGGTCTTCTGGTCGACCACGCCACCTGGCATTGGATCTTCTGGGTCGGCGCGGCCCTGTCCGGATTGGCTGCAGCAGGAGCGACGTTGCTGCCCAAGATCGCACCTCGGTCCACTGGTCGAATCGACTTCGTCGGACTCGCCCTCCTCGCTGTCGGCCTCACTGCACCTCTGCTCGCACTCAGCAAAGGTGCGTCCTGGGGCTGGACGTCGGGATCCACGCTCGGACTCGCCATCGCAGGGCTCGTCGTACTGGTCGGCTTCGTTGTCTTCGAAAGCAAAGTCTCCGACCCGCTGCTCGATGTTCGAGCGTTGACTCGTCCGATCGTGCTCGTCACCAATATCGCGACGCTCCTGGTCGGTGCGAGCATGTTCGGGATCTTCGTGCTGATACCCCAACTGTCCCAACTACCGGAGAGTTCGGGCTTCGGATTCGGTCTCGACGCCACCGGCGCAGGCCTGGTTCTGTTGCCGGGATGTCTCGGACTGCTCGTGGCGGGTGCAGTGGCCGGACGGATGATCGCTCGCTTCGGTGGCAAGCTCGCCCTGCTGGTCGGAACCCTGATCACGACCATCGGCTTGGCGCTGCTCGGAATCGATCACAGTGGCCTCGGCCAGATCATCGGTTTTTCGACGCTGGTGCTCGTCGGTGTGGCGATGAGCCTGTCGTCTCTACCGAACTTGATCATGGACAACACGCCCGCGAGTGAACGAGGCCAGGCAACAGGGATCAACGTCCTCTTCCGTTCGCTCGGTACGGCCATCGGATCGCAGGTCGTGGGCACCCTGATCGCCGGAAGTGTTCAGGAAGGCAGTCCGCTGCCGCAGGACAGCGCATTCACCGATTCGTTCTGGCTAGCGGCCGGTGCCTCCGTCATCGCCCTTGCGGTGGGCTTCGCGCTGCCGAAGGCGCGGCGAACGGACGACGTGGACGAGCAGGCAGAGGCTGCCGCAGTGGTGTGATGCACACTGAAGCGGTGACGATGGACGAACGCCAGACACAACCGGACTGGTCGACCAAGCGTGCCGATGCGCGTGCGAATCACGAGCGGATACTGGTGGCGGCCGTGGAACTGTTCGCGGAAAACGGCGTCGGGGCCACCATTCCTCAGATCGCCGAGCGTGCGGGAGTCGGGAAGGCGACCGTCTACCGGAGTTACCCGACCAAGCAGGACCTCGTCGCCGCAGTGGCCTCGTTTCAGCTCGACTGGTTCGACCGGTACATCAACGAAGCAGCCGAACGCTCGGAGGATCCGTACGGCACCCTCCACACGCTGTTCCATGGGATCGTCGATCGACTGGCGCGCGATCGATCCCTGGCCGAGTCGCTTCCCCGCATGGCCAACCACAGCGCCGCGTTCGACAGCATTATCGCGGCCGGTCAGCAGCAGGGGAGTGTTCGACAGGATGTGTCGGCACACGATGTCCGTGTTCTTTTCGGCGGAGTGTCGCGAGTGCTGTTCGATCAGGGCGAGCACTCGCCTACGGCGTGGCACAGATACGCCGACTTGATCCTCAACGCCATCGCCGAACCCGCCGTCACGCTCGAAAACGGCCGGCATTGGGGTGATTCGTAACCGAGCACGGTTTCGCGGTCCATTCGCGTCGAATTCCGCTTCGACAGGCTTCCCCGATGTATGGTCACAATCATTAGTATCGTGAGCTACCTTCTGACGCCGCTTCGAAGCGGTGCACGGGAGCGAACTCGAGCGTCGAAATAGAGGGGACCCCTGTCGTGAAGGGTTTGGCCGTCGTCGTAGGAGCATCGTCGGGTATCGGCGCCGAGATCAGTCGGTCGCTGGCCGAGCACTACTCGGTCATACTGGTCGCACGTCGTGAAGAAGAGCTGGAAAAAATCGCCGACGACGTCGGGGGGACCTACCTGGCTGTCGACATCACGTCGGCGGACGGCGTCCGCGGCCTCGCCGAGACGTTGCGCGAGAGGGGCCTGTCGCCGGAGTTGGTGGTGTACTCGGCCGGAGTCCTACGGGCCGATCCCGTGACGGATATGGCGATCGAGGACTGGGACGACATTCTGTCCGTCAACCTTCGTGGGGCCTTCCTCGTTGCACGCGAATTGGTTCCGCTCATGACAGCAGGGGGCCGTCTCGTTCTTCTGAGCTCGGTGGCAGCGATGAAAGGACGGCGGGCGCTGGCGGCCTACGCGGCGTCGAAAGCAGGACTCGAGAGATTCGCGGAGTCGCTCGCAACCGAACTGGAACCCCAAGGAATTGCGGTGAACGTCGTCGCACCGGGCCCCACACGAACTGCGATGATCGATCGACCCGATGCCCCGTCGGTACAACTCGACCCACGACGGGTGGCAGATGTGGTGAGCTGGCTCAGTCGCCTCCCGTTGGACGTCGTCATTCGCAAGATCGAGGTGCAGGCACCCGTGTCCGGGCCGTTCGCGGGTGGATACGAGCCCGGTTCGTCGTATCGAGCTCTCGAGGGCGACGATCGGGTAGCGGCGTCGACGTCGCAGCGGTCTCCGCTGGTCTGAGTGCCGGGCAGGTATTCGCGCGCCACGGCCACATCCCGGTTCGCCATTGGACCTGGGATGTGGCCGAGTACCTACATTCGTTCGACGCGGTTCTTCGAACGTTGCGCGGTGTCGCTGATCAGACGAGGGAGGCGGTCAGGCCACCGTCGAGGATGTAGTGGCTGCCGGTTACCCACGACGCTCGATCGGACGCGAGAAATGCCACCACTTCTGCGATGTCCTGCGGGGTGCCGAGACGTCCCTGCTTGGCGGCCACGAGGTCACCGAACGGAACCTGTGTTGCGGCCTCGAAATCGGGAATCAGTCGATCGACCATGCTGGTGTCTGCGAATCCTGGACATACCGCGTTGATTCGAACTCCCGACGGTCGCATCTCGACCGCTGCCACCCGGGTGAGTTGAATGAGCGCGGCCTTCGTCGCGCAATACGAACCGAGCAACGGACTCCCGCCGACACCGGCGACCGAGGAGATATTGACGATGTTTCCCTGAGACTCGATCAGCGGCCCGATCGCGGCCTTCATCGCCAGGAACGGTCCCCGCACGTTCACGGCGTAGATCTTGTCGAAGCTGTCGGTCGACTGCTGTAGCAACGGCGACGATATCTCGATACCGGCGTTGTTGACCAGAACGTCGAGACCACCCAGGATCTCCACAGCCTGAGCGACCGCGGTCTGGACCTGCCCCTCGTCGGTGACGTCACAGTTGGCGACACCGGCAGCGCCGATCTCCTCGGCCGCCGTGGCTGCCGCTTCTTCGTCGATATCGCTGACGACGACGTGGGCACCGCGCTCGATGAACAGGGCTGATATTGCCTTTCCGATGCCAGCGCCGGATCCGGTGACGAATACACGTTTGCCTTCGAGTTCGGTCATGGTGTGGTTCCTTTCGATGGTGACGGGAGTTGCATGGTGCTGCGTACTTCGGTCTTGAGGACCTTCCCGACCTTGGAGCGCGGTAGGTCGTCCCAGATCTGTATCTGCTTGGGTGCCTTGACGCTTCCCAGTCTCTCTTTGACGAACGCGATCAACTCTTCGCCGGATACCACGTGGTTCGGCCTGAGTTGAACTGCGGCGGTGACGCGTTCACCCCACTTGTCGTCGGGTAGACCGACGACTGCGCTCTCCTTCACCGCGGGATGTGTGAGTAGTGCCTGCTCGACCTCCGCCGAGTAGACGTTGAATCCGCCGGTGATGATCATGTCCTTCGCCCGATCGACGACGAACAGATAGTTGTCGTCGTCGAGGTATCCGATGTCGCCGGTGTGGTGCCAACCGAACGTGCTGACTTCGGCTGTGGCGTCGGGGTTCTCGTGGTAGCCGGGCATGACCAACGGTCCACGCACGACGATCTCGCCTCGCTCACCCCGACCGAGCACGGTGCCTCGGTCGTCCATGATCGCCACCGTCGTCAACGGTGTCGGTCGCCCTGCCGAAGCCAGACGCTCGGTCGCGATGGACCCGTCGTCACGAAAATGCTCGGCAGGAGAGAGGACAGCGATCATGTTCGGAGCTTCGGTCTGCCCGAACAGCTGCCCGAGGACGGGCCCGATGCGTGCGAGAGCCTCCTCCAGACGTGTCGGCGACATCGGCGCCGCTCCGTACCAGAGACATCGGAGCGAGGTCAGGTCCGTCGAATCGAGATCCGGATGATCGAGGACGCCGTAGATGACCGTCGGCGGGAGGAATGCGTGCGTGATGCCGTGGTGCTCGATGAGAGACAGGAACTTCCCGATATCGGGAGCCGGCATCACGACGACGTGTCCGCCCAAGCTCAATATGGGGAACGTCAGAACCCCCGCCGAATGAGTGAGCGGAGCGAGTGCCAGATAGCGCGGACGGTCGCCGAAGGGATAACTCATCAGCGCTGTCGCCGTCGAGACCATCATGTTCTCTTCCGTCAGGCGCACCCCCTTCGGTGTGCCCGTGGTTCCGCCCGTTCCGGCGATCATCGCAAGCCCGTCCGCCGGTCGTCGACGGGGGTCGAGCTCCCCACTGTTGTCGGCGAGCCATTGTTCGAAGGACACTGCGCCCGGCACATCTCCGTCGATGCATACCAGCCACTGCAACGCCGGTAGCTGGTCTCGGATACGCGCCACCAGATCGGCAAATGCGCTCTGGAAGAACAACAGTCGACATCCGAACAGATCGAACAACTGGCGGTTCTCGTCGGCCTCGTTGCGCGGGTTGATGGGACACCACACGGCTCCTGCTCGCGAGATGCCGAACACGCACATCAGTGCCATCGGATCGTTGGCGGAGAGCACCGCCACACGATCGCCGGTGTCGATGCCGGTGCGCTGAAGCGCACCGGCGATCGTCATCGTCCGGTCGTACACCTCGCCGTAGCTACGGGTGTCGTCGCCCATGGTGAGACAGGGTGCATCTCGGCCGAGAGAGACCCCTTTGTCCAGATAGTCGGACAGGCGCATCTGTTCGTCCTCAGCGGTGTGCAGTGACGATGGGGTCGAGCACCAAACCGAACGCTCGCAGCACTCCGAGCAGCTCGCGGTGGCCGAATGCCTGACAACTGGACGCGAATCCGACCGCCCGTGGCGGAGCCTGGAGTAGATGCGAGGCCGCGAACGCGTTCAGCAACGCGGTTTGTTTGTAGTTGCAATTTCCGTGAATGACGGTGTGCACGCGGCCGAGTGGGCCCGAGGCGTACACCGAATCCAGCGAGGTATTGATGCGTGGGTTCTCGCGTGGCGGTGTCTCGCTGCGCACCGACGCCGACACGGTGTCGATGATCTGGTACTTCTCGGCGTCCGTCTTGCCGTCCATCTGCTCCAGCGCTGCGGCGATGATCTGAGGAACGGCCAGCATCAACGGCCGGTTGATCACGCCGCCGAGTGCGCGAGCATTCGCCACCCGCGGATCGTTCTTGAACCACACCGGATGGGATGTCCCACCCCACGGCAGTGCCAGTCCGAGGTCGTGTTGGCCGGGCACGACGACCTGATACACACCGTCTTCCGCAGGCCATTCGACGTATTCGTTCTGCTCCAGGTAGAAGGCCTTCGAGAATGCTGCGTTGGTCAGGATCGTGTTGGTCGAGGCGACCGTCGGATGCCCCTTCCAGAAGACCTGGATGTCCAGCGTATCGAGTCCCGGCGTTTCGAGGCAGATGTTGGCGGCGATCTCGCCGATGCTGTACATCTGCGCCAAACCCGGTGTCAGCACCAGGTTCCGAGAGGCGAAGTCGCGTCCGTAGCGCGCCTCCACGTCGATCATCCAGTCCTGTTCACCGTTGGTGTCGGTGTAGTGTGCGCCGATCTCGAGGCACGCTTCGACGACTGCGTGCCCCCATCGTGAGAACGGGCCTACGGTGTTGAGCACCACCTCCGCCCCACGGAATGCCTCCACCAGTGCGTCCTTGGTGTGTTCGACCTCGACGACGTCGTACTCGACGGTCTCGATGCCCGGAACAGCGTCGACGATGCTCTTGACGCGGCTGTGGTCCCGGCCGGCAGCCAGAAACGGAATGTTGTACTCCCGCAGGTACTCACAGATCAGGCGGCCGGTGTATCCCGACGCACCGTAGACGACGACACGCTTGTCGGTTGGCATGGAAGAGGTCCTCTCGTGAGCGGTCCGCCATGTGGCAGACGGTCGTGGAACGCACTCGGACACCGAATGGGCTGTGAAACCCGCCGTGCTCCGTGTGCTGCGGATCACACTATGGCAATATTTGGACAGACGTCAAGAAAAAACTGGACGAGTGGCCAAAATCCTGTGCGAGACGTTCAGGCCTACACTGAGCGGCGAGTGATCTACGCGCGAAAGGACAACGAGAGATGACACAGACTGTCGATACCCGCGCGCGTATCGAGGAGAGAGCTCGCAACAAGTTCGAGGCCAAGCGCACCGAGCTGGCACGAGCGACGTTGCACACGCTCGCCGAGCTCGGGTACGCACGCACGTCGCTGCGGGAGATCGCGCAGAACTCCGAGTACTCGCACGGCGTGCTGCACTATTATTTCTCCGACAAACTCGACCTGATCACGCATGCGGTCCGTGAGTACGAGGCCATCTGCGTCACTCGATACGACGAAGTGGTCGGCGCCGCAGTCGACGCGGAGCACTTGCTCACCGATTTCGCCGACACGTACTTCGGCACACTCGTTTCGGACGCACGGATTCATCGCCTCTGGTACGACCTGCGTAACCAGAGCCTGTTCGGCGGCTCGTTCCGTGACGACGTACTCGAGATCGAGGAGCGGCGCGAGGAGATGATCTGGCGTGTTGTCGGCCGCTACTGCGCGTTACGTGATTCCGAACCGACGATCGACAAGGCGACCGCCTACGTCCTTCTCGACGGAATTTTCCAGCGCGCGCTGCTGCACCATTTTGCCGGACACGACGACGAAATCGCCGCTGGACGCGACCAGCTCGTCGCGGCCTTCGCGCTGCTCGATCTCGGCCGGTAGTGGGCCGTGAAGACCGATTTCAAGAAGAGCCTCGACTGCTACACGGCGAAGCGGGGCGAGTTCAGGATCGTCGATGTGCCTGCGCTGCAGTACTTGATGGTCGATGGACACGGTGACCCGAACACATCCCCGGCATACAGCGCCGCGATTGCCGCTCTGTATCCGATTGCCTACACGCTGAAATTCGCGAGCAAGAACGAGCTCGGCGAGGACTATGTCGTCATGCCCCTCGAAGCGCTGTGGTGGGCTGCCGATATGAACGCTTTCACCGTCGATCGGGACAAGACGCGATGGAGTTGGACCTCGATGATCATGGTGCCCGACTGGATCGACACTCAGATGTTCGATTCGGCTGTTGCCGCTGTCGCAGAGAAGAAAAAGATAGCCGGCCTCGGCAACGTACGACTCGAAACCATGAGGGAAGGCCGATGCGTACAGACGTTGCACGTCGGCTCGTACGACGACGAAGCCGGTGTTCTGGCGAGGCTCCACGAGGAGTTCATCCCGAGCGCAGGGCTTCGAATGACCGGAAAGCATCACGAGGTCTACCTCAGCGACGCCAGGCGGGTCGAGCCGTCCAGATTGAGGACGATCCTCAGACAACCGGTCACATCCGCGTCGTGAGGTCGTGAGGTCGTGTAAGGGTTGAACCTTCGACCGGCCGGGTACCTGCATCGAAGTGACGCAACGGTGCGGACGGGCGGAGGCAGTGGTGGAGAAGGCAGGGTCTCGATCGGATTCGAACACTCGACAGTCGTGGTGGGAGCAGACCATGGCGGTATGCCGTCGCCCAACACGTCGATCGGACAGCGCTGACGCGACAGCGCGTTCGCGGGCGCTCGACACCGAACAGGACACCACGGGAACATCCTGATCGCGCAGCACCTCCTGTCGCGCAGCCCCCCCTATCGCGGTGCACCGGCCTCCGGGCTCGTGGGCCTCGCTGCGGCCGTGGTCCCACGAATCACCAACTCGGGTTCGATGACGCACTCGCCGGGCTCGGCATCGGCAGTGTCGAGCATCGACACGGTGAACGCCAGCGCCCGGCGCGCGAGCTCGGCGCTGTCCTGGCGGACCGTGGTGAGATCGATTCGCGTCAGGCTCGACAAGGGGGAGTCGTCGTATCCCACGATCGAGACATCGTCCGGAATCGATACCCCTGCTTTCGTGAACCCGTCCATGACACCGAGAGCGCAGCGATCGTTGCCCGCCATCACCGCGGTGGGGAGGACGTCTTCCCCGAGCAGGACGGATGCAGCAGCCATACCGGCAGCCTCGTCGTGGGCTCCTGGGAAGACCCGAACGAAGGCGTCGAGCCTGTGGCGCCGCATTGCCGCGACGTAGGCGAGGCGGCGTTCGGTGGAGACCGCGTGCTCCCCGCCGTCGATGTGCACGATGTCTCGATGTCCCAACGCGACGAGATGCTCCACTGATTGTGCGATTCCGGTGGCATCAGCGGAACGAACTGTGTTGGCAGTGGCATCGGGCACCCCGCGACCGACGATCGTGAGCGCCGCACGCAACGCCACCGATCGCAGGTAGTCGGATTCGGACAGGGGATTGAAGAGGATCAGCCCCTCGCAGCGATGGCTCAGCAGTGCCTCGATCGCCTTGCGCTCGTCGCGGGTCGGGCCACTCGCCGACAGAAGCACCTCGTAGCCTGCGGCTTCGGCGGCGTCGTAGACAGTGCCGATCATCTCGGCCTGGAACGTCTGTTTGACGTCGGTCAGCACGCCGAGAGTGCGACTTCGACCCCGGGCCAGCAGCTGGGCAGCGCGGTCGGGCTGATACGCCAGTTCGTCGGCAGCCCGCAGTACCCGTCCTCGGGTGTCGTCGGACGCACCGGGTTTGTCGCTGAAGATCAACGACACCAGTGTTCGAGACACCCCGGCCCGCTCGGCCACGTCGGCCATCGTCGGGCGCCGCCGTGGCGACAGCTCGGAAGCATCGGCCGAGTTGTGCACGTGTCCTCCTGTCCTGCGTGACCACCGTCAAGCACGTGAGCCTAATGTCTTGACAATCACACATCAGTTCACAATAGTAAACGACTGAAGCGCGACAGTAACGCGCGACAGTAGGTACGAACTACTCGGGCACCGATCTCTCCTCGTGTGCGATCCGAGACCACCCGAAAGGACGATCATGAGCGTGATCCGAGTTGGCTCTGCACCGGACTCGTGGGGCGTGTGGTTCCCCGAGGACCCGCAGCAGACTCCGTACACCCGATTCCTCGACGAGGTGTCGGCGTCGGGCTACGAATGGATCGAGCTCGGCCCGTTCGGCTACCTGCCGACGGATCCGAAACAACTGTCCGACGAACTCGCCGCACACAACCTGAAGCTGTCTGCGGGGACGGTCTTCGAACGCCTGCATCAGGACGATTCGTGGGACGCCGTGTGGTCGCAGATCGAGGACGTCGCCAAGCTGACCGCAGCGGTCGGCGGCAAGCACGTGGTGGTGATCCCCGAGATGTGGCGTGATCCCAGTACGGGAGCAGTGCTCGAGGATCGCAACCTGACGATTGATCAGTGGCGCAAGAAGACCGAGGGCATGAATGAACTCGGCAAGCGCATGTTCGAGCAGTACGGCGTCAAGGCGCAGTATCACCCGCACGCCGATTCGCACGTCGACACCGAAGAGAACGTCTACCGCTTCCTCGACGGCACCTCGAGCGACTTCGTTAACCTGTGCCTGGACACCGGTCACATCAGCTATTGCGGCGGCGACAACATCGCGATCATCGAACGCGCGCCCGAGCGCATCGGATATCTCCACCTCAAGCAGGTCGACGAAAATGTCCGTGCCAAGGTCGAAGCCGAGGATCTGCCGTTCGGTGAGGCATGCGCACTCGGCGCCATGACCGAACCTCCACTCGGCATTCCCGATATGCCGCCGCTGCTGGCCGCGATCGAAAAGCTCGACATCGATGTCTTCGCGATCGTGGAACAGGACATGTACCCGTGCGCTCCCGATGTGCCGCTTCCCATCGCGCAGCGCACGCGGAAGTACCTGGCTTCCTGCGGTATTCCGTCCGTCACCTTCACATAGCGCCCCGACGCGCCCTCACGAAAGAGATCGAGATGTCCGATGAATTGCGTATCGCCGTACTGGGCGTAGGCATGATGGGTGCCGACCACGTCGCCCGAATCACCTCGAAGATCGCAGGCGCCCGCGTCGCAGTGGTCAACGACTACTTCTTCGACAAGGCAGAGAATCTCGCTGCGACCATTCCGGGTTGCCGCGCGACAGCGGATCCGATCGACGCCATCGCGGATCCCGACGTCGACGCGGTACTGCTCGCAACCCCGGGACCGACGCACGAGAAGCAGCTCCTTGCGTGTCTCGAGCACGGCAAGCCCGTCCTGTGCGAGAAGCCACTCACGACCGACGTCGAGACCTCACTGGCCGTCGTCAAAGCCGAAGCCGCACTGGGAAAGACGCTCATCCAGGTCGGGTTCATGCGGCGATTCGACACCGAGTACGCCGAGCTCAAGGCCCTGATCGACTCCGGTGACCTCGGCCGTCCCCTCGTCGTGCACTGCGCACATCGCAATCCGGAGGTACCCCCGAACTTCGACAGCGCGATGATCGTCAAGGACTCGCTGGTCCACGAGGTCGACGTCACCCGTTTCCTCCTCGACGAGGAGATCGCCTCGGTGCAGATCATCACGCCGTCGGCGAACTCGAATGCGCCGGAGGGACTTCAGGATCCCCAGATCGCTCTGTTCGCGACCGAATCAGGTCGGCACGTCGACGCCGAGGTCTTCGTCACCACCGGTGTCGCCTACGAGGTGCGTACCGAGGTCGTCGGCGAACTGGGAAGTGCGATGATCGGTCTCGACGTCGGCCTGGTGCGGAAGACCAAGCCCGGCACGTGGGGTGGACAGATCACCCCGTCGTTCAAGGAGCGCTTCGGCCAGGCCTACGACGTCGAGATTCAGCGGTGGGTCGACGCAGTCAAGGCAGGTGCCGACACCGGCAACTATATCGACGGACCTGGTGCGTGGGACGGCTACGCTGCTGCCGCCGTGTGCGAAGCCGGTGTGAAATCGCTCGAGTCCGGTGAGCGGGTAGCCGTGGAGATGGTGCGGCGTTCATCCATCTGATCGCAGAGCTCACGTCCTGACCGCAGAGCTGTCGAGTCCGGCTGGCATGTTCGTGCCGGCCGGGCTCGTTCCGTGATCGGCCGGGTCTTGTCAGGGAGTGATTCCGAGTTCCCGAATCTTCCGATAGATCGTCGCTCGGGACATCCCGAGAGATACTGCGGCAGCGGTCTTGTCACCGGATTGGACGGCGAGAGCTTCGACGATGGCGTCACGTTCGAGGGCCTGAATCCTCGACAGCGTACGACGGGTGGTGGCACGACACTCTGCGGGAAGTTCGTCGGGACCGATCACACCGGACCGGATTCGGCGCGAGATCTCTTCGGCGACCTGCCGAAGCTGAGTGACGTTGCCGCGCCACGCCAATCGCATCAGTTGCTGATCCACAGCGTGTGTCAAGATAAGCTCGTGGGCTCCCGACGCGTCCAGAAACATCCGCATCAGGTCGGGGACGTCCTCCAGGTGGTAGCGCAGCGGTGGCACTTCGACCGTCTTCGGGAAGATCTGCAGCAGTGTCGAACTCGCGTCGGCTGTCGACGCGGTCCGGGTGAGTACGACCCAGGGATCCGCGTCGACTCCCTGGCGTTCCTTGTGCAACATCGCGTCGAGTTCGGATGTCGCCTCGTCCGAGAGACTGTGCACGTGTCGGACGAGTAGATCGGAGCCGCCGTCCAACTCCTGCAGAACGCAGTCGAGGGCTTCCTCGGATGACAGAACTGCCGCATCGATGATCGCCAGATGGCGACCGGGACAGTGATGTCGGTGGGCGGCGCTGACCAGAGTCGCCTTGCCGGTGCCTGCTTCGCCGTCGAGAATCAGCCATTCGCGCTGTGCGCACGCGTCGGACACCACATTCACTGCCCGTTGCCACACCGCGCTTCTACCCGAGAGTCCGCTCAGGCGCGGCGTCCGACGATTGCCGACGGTTCGCTTCTTGCCGCGTGTCGGTTCCTTCATGCGGACGATTCCGCCGGCGAGCTTGTCATCGGCGAACGAAGGGGTGTAGCTGAATTGCGTTGTGGATCCGCTCGGTAGGTCGATCAGGACGCTGAATGCCTTGGTCTCGCCGCGAGCGTCGCGCGTGCGTTCGAGTATCGCGTGCTGGTCGTAGGCGTCGAACTGTTGCTGAGTCATCTCGTTCATCATGAGCAGCTTCTCGCCGACCGCAACCACGGAGCGCCCGGAGTGGTGGCATGCAGCGCGGTAATCGTTGAGCACGGCTCGATCGAGTCGATTTGCATCCTCGAGAATTCCATCCCGAATTCGCGCAGCCGCCAGTTTGGCGAATGACAGCATCAGGGCGTTCGAGTGCTGCGCATCGGCAGTCAGATCGATGACCCCGACCACATTTCCCGTGATCGGATGGGTGATCGGAACTCCGGCGCACGAGAAGGACCTCAGCGGACCGCTGAAGTGCTGTCCACCCTGCACCATCAGCGGCACTCCCACCTCGAGTGCCGTGCCGATGCCATTGGTGCCGACCTGCGTCTCGGTGTATCGGAAGCCGGGGGCAAGCTCGACGCGGTCGAGCGCGGCCAGTAGACCTGCATCACCGCCGCTTCGGGTCAGCACTACGCCGTTCGAATCGGTGAGGACCAACGCCACGGGCTCGCCGTCGAGTTCATCCGAGAGCGAGGCGAGAACCGGCCGTGCCGCGCGCGCCAACACCGTGTCTCCGGGCACCTTGTCCACGTACTCGGCAGACGGTCGGTCGTCGTCGCCCAGCGCGTCGTGCGATCGAGTCCACGACGCACGCAGCCACTGGCTGGTGCGCAGGTCATCGGACTTCCGTCGCGACGACACCGACGGTTGACTGTTCGGAGCGTTCGACTCCATTGCACGGCTCCCCTAGCGGCAGTGGTGGCACGCGATGGTTGCGTGCGCGGGACAAGTCTAGGCGTCAACTATCAAATTTGTGTGATCCGCGTCTCACGTTGAGACAGATCGTGCGTGATTCTCGGTGTTCACTTTCCTCACGACGGACCCCACAGCAGCCGACAACCCGCCGGCTCACATCGAGGAGGCGCACTTTGAGTAGACAAAGCCTTACCAAGGCACACGCGAAAATCTCGGAGTTGACCTGGGAACCCACGTTCGCGACGCCTGCGACACGCTTCGGGACCGACTACACATTCGAGAAGGCCCCCAAGAAGGATCCGCTGAAGCAGATCATGCGTTCCTACTTCCCGATGGAGGAAGAGAAGGACAACCGTGTGTACGGCGCGATGGACGGCGCGATTCGCGGAAACATGTTCCGCCAGGTACAGCAGCGCTGGCTCGAATGGCAGAAGTTGTTCCTGTCCATCATTCCGTTTCCCGAGATCTCGGCAGCACGAGCAATGCCGATGGCGATCGACGCCGTACCTAACCCGGAGATTCACAACGGCCTTGCCGTGCAGATGATCGACGAGGTCCGCCACTCGACGATTCAGATGAATCTCAAGAAGCTCTACATGAACAACTACATCGATCCCGCAGGGTTCGACATGACCGAGAAGGCGTTCGCGAACAACTACGCGGGAACCATCGGTCGCCAGTTCGGCGAGGGGTTCATCACCGGAGACGCCATCACCGCAGCCAATATCTACTTGACCGTGGTGGCGGAAACGGCGTTCACCAACACTCTGTTCGTGGCCATGCCCGACGAAGCGGCGGCGAACGGCGACTACCTGCTCCCGACGGTCTTCCACTCGGTGCAGTCCGACGAATCGCGGCACATCTCCAACGGCTATTCCATTCTGCTGATGGCGCTCGCCGACGAGCGAAACCGTCCACTGCTCGAACGCGACCTTCGTTATGCATGGTGGAACAATCACTGTGTCGTCGACGCCGCAATCGGAACGTTCATCGAATACGGGACGAAGGACCGGCGTAAGGATCGCGAGAGCTACGCCGAGATGTGGCGACGGTGGATCTACGACGACTACTACCGCAGCTACCTGATCCCGCTCGAGAAGTACGGCCTGACGATCCCGCACGACCTGGTCGAAGAGGCGTGGAACCGGATCACCAACAAGGGCTACGTACACGAGGTCGCTCGATTCTTCGCCACGGGATGGCCGGTCAACTACTGGCGCATCGACACCATGACGGACAAGGACTTCGAATGGTTCGAGCACAAGTACCCGGGGTGGTACTCGAAGTACGGAAAGTGGTGGGAGGAGTACAACCGTCTGGCCTACCCGGGCCGGAACAAGCCGATCGCGTTCGAGGAGGTCGGATACCAGTACCCGCACCGGTGCTGGACCTGTATGGTTCCGGCGCTCATCCGCGAGGACATGGTCGTGGAGAAGGTCGACAACCAGTGGCGGACGTACTGCTCCGAAACCTGCTACTGGACCGACGCTGTGGCCTTCCGCAGTGAGTACGAGGGCAAGGCGACCCCGAACATGGGACGTCTGACCGGGTTCCGCGAATGGGAGACCCTCCATCACGGAAAGGACCTGGCGGACATCGTGTCCGATCTCGGGTACGTCCGTGACGACGGCAAGACCCTTGTGGGGCAACCGCACCTGCACCTGGACGACCCGAAGAAGATGTGGACGCTCGACGATGTGCGCGGCAACGTCTTCCAGAGCCCGAACGTGCTGCTCAACGCGATGTCCGACGCCGAACGTGAAGCTCATGTCGCGGCATACAGGGCCGGTGGCGTCCCGGCCTGATTCAGGGTCGGTGGGTGATGCCGTACCGGGGGTTCCGGCATCACCCACCGCACCGAGTAATCAGCACGACAGACATCAGGAGAAGCACGTGGCCGACACACATCGCATCAATTTCGAACCTGTCGATATCGACATGGAGGTTCGTGAGGACGAAAGCATTCTCGACGCAGCGTTTCGTCAGGGAATCCATTTGATGCACGGTTGCCGAGAAGGACGTTGTTCCGCCTGCAAGTCCTTCGTTCTCGACGGGGACATCCAGATGGAGAACTACTCGACGTTCGCGTGCAACGAATCGGAGGTGGACGAGGGGTTCGTATTGCTCTGTCGCACACATGCATACAGCGACTGCACGATCGAATTGTTGAATTTCGACGAGGACGAACTACTCGGCGGCCTCCCCATCCAGGATGTGACCACGCGTGTCGTCGCCGTCGAATCGATGACGGGTGACATCGTGTCGTTGCGCCTTGCGCCGACCGCGCCCGAAGGTTTCCAGTTCAAGGCCGGCCAGTACGCAGATCTGCACCTCCCCGGAACCGAGGAGACCAGATCGTTTTCCATGGCCTCGACTCCCTCGTCTCCGGGCGACGTCGAGTTCTTGATCAAGAAGTATCCCGGGGGCAAATTCGCTGCACTGCTCGACGACGGCATATCGGTCGGGGACGAGATTGCGCTGACCGGACCGTACGGCTCGTCGACGTTGAAGGACGGTCACGTTCTGCCTGTCGTATGCATCGGGGGAGGGGCAGGCATGGCGCCGATCCTGTCCCTCGTCCGGCACATGAGCGAGACGTCCAACCCGCGACCGGTTCACTTCTATTACGGCGCAAGAACTCCCGAAGATCTGTTCTACATCGACGAGATCTCGGAAGTGGGCCGCGGGTTGACCGATTTCGCGTTCATCGCGTGTGTCTCGGACGCGGCGGGTGCGCAGGGATCGGGTTCGCTCTCGTTCGAGGAGGGCAACGTCACCGATGTAGTACGCAGATTGGAACCCGGCATAGCCAAATCGGAGGTCTACCTGTGCGGACCACCTCCGATGGTGGATGCGGCACTCGAGCTTCTCGATGTGTGCGGCACGCCGAAAGACCAAGTTTTCTACGACAAGTTCACCAGCCCCGCCTTCGATTAACCATCAGTTGTACCGAATCAGCCCACTGCGACAACCGAGAGGCAAGAGATGACTGCCACCACCGAGGGGAAGCAACGTAGCTTTCCCAAGATCGAGTTCACCGACTCCGAAGCAGGTGCGCTCGAGTTCCCGAGTTCGAAGTCACGCACGTACAGCTACTTTCAACCCGCCAAGCGCCGGGCAACGATGTACGAGGACGTGACCGTCGACGTCCAACCCGACCCCGACCGCCACTTGTCGCAGGGCTGGATCTACGGATTCGGTGATGGGCCGGGTGGATATCCGCAGGAATGGACGAAGGCGGCGTCGTCGAACTGGCACGCTTTTCTCGACCCGAACGAGGAATGGGATCAAACCATCTTCCGCAACAATTCGGCCGTCGTTCATCAGGTGGAATTGTGTCTGAGCAATGCCAAGCGAGCACGAGCGTACGACGGCTGGAACACGCCGTGGCTCACGTTCGTCCAACGCAATCTCGGCGCGTGGATGCACGCGGAGAACGGTTTGGCACTGCACGTCTTCACCTCGATTCAACGGTCGGGGCCGACGAACATGATCAACACGGCTGTTGCAGTCAACGCGGCACACAAGATGCGCTTCGCACAGGACCTTGCGCTGTTCAATCTTGATCTGTCCGAAGCCGATGTGGCATTCGACGGATCCGCACACAAGGACGTCTGGCAGAACGCACCGGAATGGCAGCCGACTCGTGAGGTGGTCGAACAGCTGACCGCTGTACCGGATTGGTGCGAACTGCTGTTCGCGACGAACATCGTCTTCGAGCAGCTACTCGGATCGCTCTTCCGCACCGAACTGGTGATGCAGATCTCGGCACGCAACGGCGACTACATCACGCCGACCATCGTCGGTACCGGCGAGCACGATTACGACCGCGATCTGAGCTACACCCGAACCCTCTTTCAACTGCTGACACGGGATCCGGAGCACGGGGAAGCGAATCGTGCACTGTTCGGTGAGTGGATGTCGGTGTGGGTACCGCGATGCCTGGACGCAGCGCGGGCATTGCAGCCGATCTGGTCTCAGCCCGCGGACAAGGCCGTCACCTTCGCCTCCAGCCTGGATACGGCCTCCGAGAAATTCACCGTTCTGCTCGAAAGCCTCGGCCTCGACATCCCCAAGGAGTTGGCACGATGACCATGCATTTCGGATCCGACACTGAATTTTCCAACATGTGTGGCGTCACGCTGATGAACACCCCGATCGGACGCGTGGTCGCGGAGGTCATGGGCGCAAAGGACGGCGTCGAGCTCACCGAGTACCCGTCGATGATTCGAGTCGACGGCAAGAAGCTGCTCGATTTCGACTACGACGAACTCACCGACGCGCTCGGACAGGAATTCGACGGATCCATATTCGAGGAGATCAGTTCGACGCACTACGGTCGGATGGTTCATCTGGACGACAAGACAATACTGTTCGCCAGTCCCGAGGATGCGGCAGAGTACATCGGGTTCGATCTGGCTGAACGTCACTGACCATGTCTCGTAGTTACACGTCGGTCCGCGCGCGGCCTGCCCGCGCTGCGGTCGACGTCTTCGAGGCACTCACGGCCGTCGTCGACCCGGAGTCGGAGGTTCCCATAACCGAATTGGGTTTGGTCGGGCCGGTGGTGGTAGACGCACACGGGTTGGTGGTGCGGCTGCGTCTACCGGTCGCCTTCTGCTCGCGCAGGTTCGCCTACCTGGTGGTCGCGGATGCCGTGGACGCGCTGGACCTCGTCGACGGTGTCGGTCCGGTGCGTGTTGTCGTGGACCAGCATCGGTTCAGCGCCGAGATCAACGCCGGACTCGCGGCCGAGGCCGACGGCAGCGATGTGCGTTCGACTTTTCTGAAGAATGCACACCGCGCTGCGATGGAGCGCTCCGTGGCGGAACATCTCAAAACTGCAGGCGCAGAACCGGATCGATTGGGTACGCTCACACTGCGTGACATCAGGCACGAAAAATACACTGCAGCGCTGATTCGCCGACGCGGTGCATTAGGTCTGAGCATCTGCCCCAACAGTCGAGTGATCGTCGATGAATCGTCAGCGAACAGCCGCATTGTGCCGGCGCAACAGCCCCCAATACACACGCTCGAAAGGACCACGTCATGGCCAAAGAACTGCGGTTCAACACCGAAGCCCGCGCACTTCTCGAACAAGGAGTCAACGCACTTGCCGATGCGGTGAAAGTGACCCTGGGGCCGAAGGGGCGAAACGCAGTCCTCGAGAAGTTGACCGGTCCGCCCACGATCACCAACGACGGTGTCACGATTGCGCGGGAGATTCAGCTCCGAGAACCGTTCGCCAACATGGGTGCTCAGTTGGTGAAGGAGGTGGCGATGAAGACCAACGGCGTCGTCGGCGACGGTACGACGACGGCCACCGTTCTGGCGCAGGCAATGGTCCGTGAGGGGTTGAGGGCTGTCGATGCAGGTGCCAATCCCATGCGGTTGCGCCGCGGCATCGAGACCGCGGTGTCCGCCGTCGTCGAATCGTTGCGGGCGCAGGCAGTGGAGATCGTCGGAAAAGAAGACCTCCGCAGAATCGCGACTCTGGCAGCGAGCGACGACGAGTCGATCGGGCACTGCGTGGCCGAAGCGGTCGAGTACGTCGGCAAGTCCGGCATCGTCACCACCGAGGAGAGTGAGACTCTGGGGATGTCCGTCGAGGTCGTGGACGGGATCGAGTTCGACCACGGGTACATCTCGGGCTACATGATCACCGATCCCGAACGTATGGAAGCCGTCCACGAGAACCCGGTGATTCTGCTGACCAACAAGAAGATCAATCAGGTCCAGGACATCATGCCGAGCATCGAGGCGGCCAAGCGCGCCGACAGGCCTCTCGTGGTGTTGGCCGAGGACGTCGACGGACCCGCGCTGCAACTGCTCGTCGGCGGCAACATGCACAAGACGATGCAGTCCGTCGTCGTTCGTGCCCCCGGGTTCGGACACCGCCGCGTTGCCGAATTGCAGGACCTGGCAATCGCTCTCGGTGGACAGGTCATCGCGAAGGACACCGGGCTGGAATTGTTCGAGGTGACGTTGGATCAGCTCGGATCATGCGATCGAATCACGGTGACCGAGAACAACACGACCATCGTAGGAGGTCGAGGGGAACAGAATCTGTTGGATTCGCGCGTCGCGCAACTGGAAGCGCAATTCGAGAGATCGAAGATCGACGGCGACCGCGACAGCCTCGAACAGCGAATCGCTCGTCTGACGGGGCGGGTGGCGGTGGTTCGAGTCGGCGGTGCGACGAGCGTCGAGCTCAAAGAGAGGATGCTGCGAGTCGAGGATGCAGTCGCCGCGTCCAGGGCGGCATTGGAGTCCGGCATCGTCTCGGGCGGCGGGACCGCACTGGCACAGTCGCACCGCGCACTCGCCGATCTGGAGCTCACGGGAGACCAAGCAGTTGGCCTCGACGTCGTCCGCAAAGCGCTGACCGAGCCGCTGCGGTGGATTGCCATCAATGCGGGCTTCGAGGGTGACGAGGTGGTCGAGGTCGTCGCCGGATTGCCGCTCGGGCACGGCTTCAACGCGCTGACCGGTGAATACGGGGACATGTTCGACGACGGGGTCATCGATCCCTTCAAGGTCACGCGTGCGGCGCTCGAGAGCGCGGCCTCGATTGCGGCCCTGCTGATCACGACCGAGACGGCCGTCGTCGAAGAGGTCTTCGGCAATCCGGGTGCGATCATGGCGCCAGGATTCGGGGATCTCGCCGAGGGGATGGTGCGACCATCGAACATCTACTGACGAAGCCGACATCTACTGACGAAGCCGACATCTACTGAAGTGGCAGATCCTCTCGTCCTGGTGTGCAGGACGAGAGGTTCTCTCGGTCACCTGGTACGTCAGGCTGCGGACAGAGGCTGCAGGACCGTCGACTCCACCTCGCCGAGCCAATTGTCAGCGGTGTCGTAGTCGGTCACGCTCGATACCAGGCCGTACACGTGTCCGGCCTGCGCAGCGGGAATCCGACCGAACAGTGTGTTGTCGAGAACGGCCTGCACGGTCTCGCTGGTCGAGCCGTCGGCGTTCAGCGGGAACAGAATTACGGTGACGCCTGCGAGGATGTCGGGGATCTGTTCGAACGAGTACGACTCGTACCCCCGATCGGTGTAATCGGTGGGGATGCCCGGCCCGTACTTCAGGCCCAATTCGTTGACGACCAGATTGCCGATCGCTCCGGTCGGTTGCTGAATGGAGAACTGTCCCTCCTCGTCACCGAGGGAGATGTGCGCCCACTCGTTGCCGCCTATGACGTCGGCGTACTCCGATTTCACTCGATCCAGTGTGGCCTCGTAGGCGGCCTTCGAGTCGTTCAGCTCGTCGTCTCGGCCCAGGGCCGACGCGAGGTCGGTGGTGATCTTCTGCCAATCTCCTCGGCTGTCGCCCTTGACCACTACCGTCGGTGCGATGGTGGCCAGCTGGTCGTACGTGGCCTGATCGATCTCGTCTGCATCGCCGACGATGACGTCGGGATCCGCGGATGCGATTGCTTCGAAGTTGTATTCGCCGAACGGCCCGATGGTGGGTAGTCCGTCGACGAACTCTTGCTGAGCCGGCGTGAATTCCTCGATCCAACTCGAGTAGTCCTGCGTGGCGACAGGCTTCACGCCCAGGGACATCAGCTGCCAGGGTGTGTCGTACGACGCTGCGACCACACGGTCGGGAGACGCCGGTACCTCGATGGATCCGTACACGGTCTCGACGGTGCGCGTCTCTGCGTCGGCATCGGAGGAATCGCCGGAAGTACACCCAGCGAGCAAACCTGCGACCGCAACGGTGGCCGCGAATGTGGTGAAGATGGAACGCCCAATGCGCACGTGAAGCTCCTCGATCTAATAGGTCAGGCAATCCTAAGTAGTCGAAGAATGTTCAGTTCACTCGGTACCCGAATGGCCTCGCGCGGACGGTTCAGATGTCATCGGCGCGGACGATTCGCCGACGCGCAGAAATGAGCTGTACCTCGGGGCGGGACGCGCCGTGTCGCTCGATTCGGTCGAGCACCTCGGACACGTGTACCGAATCGGCTGCGACGACGGATGCACCGATGCCTGCGCGACGATGCAGTTCGAGATGATCGACTTCGGCGACCGACACGGAATACTTGCGTTGCATCTCCGCCACGATCGGGCGAATCAGCGAACGCTTCTCCTTCAAGGAGTGCACGTCGCCCAGGAGAAAGTCGAGTTCGATCCATCCGATCCACATCGCACCGAAGCCTAAGGCTCAGTGCGCGGACGCACAAACGCGCCCGCACGATCACCGTGTGGATGAGCTGAGATACAGATCGAGCTCGGGGGGTGGCAGTCGTCCACCCCCGAGCTCGACCTCTGTTCGGGCCGGGTCAGCCCTGAGCTTCGATGGCGACGGGTTGCCACTGTTCCCAGTTCGCAAGACGACTCTCGTAGTCCGCCTTGGCGATTGCCAACGGCGCCTCGCCGAAGAAGACGCGCAGCGGCGGCACGTCGGCGTCGACGACCTTGAGTATCGCGCGCGCCGAGGCCTGTGGGTCGCCGGGCTTCGACGTGCGTTGTGCGCGTGCCGCATTGGCGGCTTCGTGTGCCTCCGCGTACGCGGGAAGTTCGGTTGCTCGGGCGGACGAAGATCCACTCCAATCGGTCGAGAAACCGCCTGGCTCGATCAATGTCACATGGATTCCGAAAGATTCGACTTCCTGGGCGAGTGACTGCGAGAAACCTTCCAACGCCCACTTCGAGGCGTGGTACAGGCCGACATTCTGGAATGCGCTGATCCCGCCGATCGAGGAGACCTGCAGGATGTGGCCGCTGCGCTGTGCACGCAGAAATGGCAGCGCTGCCTGTGTAATCCAGAGTGCGCCGAATACATTGGTCTCGAGCTGGTCCCGAGCCTGCTGTTCACTGACTTCTTCGACGAAACCGAACAGACCGTAACCGGCGTTGTTGACGACGATGTCGAGCCGGCCGAAATGAGCGTGCGCGCGTTCGACTGCCGCGAAGTCGGCGGCGCGGTCGGTGACGTCGAGCTGTATCGGTAGCAGCGCGTCGCCGTATTTGTCGGCGAGATCGGTGAGTGTCGAGGTGTCCCGCGCGGTTGCGGCGACTTTGTCACCACGCTCGAGGGCTGCTATCGCCCATTCACGTCCGAATCCACGGGATGTACCGGTGATGAACCAGACTTTGTCTGCCATGCTCGAACCCTTCTCCTCTACGCACGCCGTGTCCGCGGCGTGTCCGGTTGCGTGCAACGCCGATCACACCCTCGGCCATTCCCCGACGGGTGTGTTACTTCTTGGGTACGCGGATGATGAGGGCGTCGCCTTGTCCGCCGCCGCCGCAGAGTGCGGCTGCGCCGATTCCGCCGCCGCGGCGCTCCAGTTCGAGTGCGAGGTGCAGTGCGATACGTGCCCCGGACATTCCGAGTGGGTGCCCGATCGCGATGGCGCCGCCGTTGACGTTGACCTTCGACTCGTCGATACCGAGCTCGCGTGCCGAGGCGATCCCGACGGCCGCGAACGCTTCGTTGATTTCGATGAGATCGAGATCGGCCGGGTCGATGCCTTCCTTGGTGCAGGCTGCGACGATGGCCCGTGCCGGTTGGGACTGCAGCGACGAGTCCGGACCGGCGACGACGCCGTGGGCTCCGATTTCGGCGATCCAGTCCAGTCCGAGTGCTTCGGCTTTGGTTTTGCTCATCACGATCACCGCGGCGGCGCCGTCGTTGATGGTCGAGGCGTTGCCTGCGGTGATGGTGCCGGTCTTGGAGAAGGCTGGGCGCAGTCCTGCCAGTGTGTCGGTGGTGGTGTCGGCGCGGATTCCTTCGTCGCGGGCGAAGACGATCGGCTCGCCTTTGCGTTGCGGGATCGTGACGGGGACCACTTCGTTGTCGAAGATGCCGTTCTTCCATGCCGCGGCGGCGCGTTGATGGGAGGCGGCGGCGAAGGCGTCTTGTTCTTCGCGGGTGGAGGCGAGGTCGCCGTTGTTGCGTGATTCGGTCAGTCCGCCCATGGCTTGGTCGGTGAAGATGTCGTAGAGGCCGTCGTAGGCGAGGTGGTCTTTGAGGGTGACGTCGCCGTATTTGAATCCGGCGCGCGATTTTTCGAGCATGTGTGGTGCCTGGGTCATCGATTCCTGTCCGCCGGCGACGACGATGTCGAATTCGCCTGCGCGGATCAGTTGGTCGGCCATGGCGATGGCGGTGACTCCGGACAGGCAGACCTTGTTGATGGTCAGTGCGGGGACGTCCATCGGGATTCCTGCTGCGACGGCGGCTTGGCGGGCGGGGATCTGGCCTGCGCCTGCGGTGAGGACCTGGCCCATGATGACGTATTCGACGGATTCGGGTGCTATCCCGGATTTGTCGAGGGCGCCTTTGATGGCGATACCGCCGAGTTCCGAACCCGACAGATCCTTCAACGAACCCATCAGGCGTCCGACAGGGGTCCGAGCCCCGGCAACGATGACAGAAGTGACCACGACAATCCTCCGGGAGCTTCACGACGAACCAGACGTCACAAGTCAACACCGGAATCGCGGTTCACCGAAAGGGTTGTGGTGCGCCCGAACGAGAACTGCTCGTATCGTGGGCGACCCCAGACTATCCGTCCACTCAGTGAACGGCGTCGAGTGAAGAATCGAATAGTTGACACAGCAACGATCTGAAATACTGTCGAGTACGAGATGGACAACGCGAAAGGGCTGGGCCCATGACCACCACAGATTCCGAGAGTGCGCGATCGGTGCGCTCCGATAGTGAGCGTGCCCGGATACGTGCCGAGTACCTGGCACCGCCCGAGACTCGACCGAAGTCTTCGGCCCGCGGGCTCCATCACACCGCGCTCGTGAGTTCCGATGTCGAAGCAACGATTCGCTTCTACCAGGGTTTGCTCGAATTTCCTCTGACCGAGCTGATCGAGAACCGCGACTATCCAGGCTCGTCGCATTTCTTCTTCGACATCGGAAATGGAAATCTGCTCGCCTTCTTCGACTTTCCCGGACTGGACGTCGGGCCGTACAGGGAAGTATTGGGCGGGCTGCATCACGTCGCGATCAGTGTCGAACCTTCGCGTTGGGAAGCACTGCGAGACAAGCTGATCGGCGAGAAGATCGAGTTCATCGAGCACAGTGAGGTCTCCCTGTACTTCCGCGATCCCGACGGCGCCCGCATCGAGCTCATCTCGGACCCACTGGGAGAGATGTACGGCAACCACGTCCTCTAGGAGCGATCGTCGTTCAGGTCACGAGATCCAGAGCGGCAGAAACGATTCCATCGGCATCGATGCCGTGGTACCGATACACGTCGTCGAGAGAGCCGACCTGCCCGAATCCAGTCACCCCGAGTGCCGACCCGCGAACGCCGTTGATGCCCGCCAGGAATGCGAGTGTGTGCGGGTGCCCGTCGAGAACGGTGACCACGGGCGCAGTGCGCGTTGCAGGGAAGACGTGGTCGAGAATCCACGAGGCGGCAGTTCCGTGCCCACGCCGCGCCTGTAGGGCCTCGAAGATGAGTCCAGGGCTGGTGACGCACACGACGTCGGCTGCGATCCCCATCTCGGACAAACGATCCGCAGCGACGAGCGTGTCGGTCACCACTGCTCCCATCCCCACCAGGACGACCGCGCACTCGGGGTTCCGTCGCATCGTGTACGCACCCGCGACGGCATGACGCCGACGGTGTTCGCGTGCAGACGGGTCGGAGGGGACCGCGGCGAGAGTCTGATCGACCGGACGTGTCGACAAGCGAAGATAGGACGACGTGCCGTCCGGGCGCCCCAGCCTGCCGATACACGCGAACAGTATCCATTCGGTGTCGATCGCGAACGCCGGTTCGTAACTGACGCACCCAGGCTGTTCGAGACCGATCGACGGTGTCGTGATCGATTGGTGTGCACCGCCTTCGGCCGCGAGCGTCACACCGGACGGCGTGCCGACGAGTATCGATTGCCCGCCGGCGTAAATACCGAACGACCACGGCTCGAGAGCGCGCTCGACGAATGGGTCGTACATCACCCCGATGGGGAACAACGGTTGGCCCCAGCGGCTCCACGTCGTGCCCAGCTCACTCATCAAGCCGACGAGGTTGGTCTCGGCGATACCGAGCTCCATGTGTTGGCCCGTCGGCTTCTCACGCCAGTGCATGATCGTCTCCGCGTCGTCGGCGAACCAATCCCGACGCTCGTGCGGTGACCACACGCCGACCTTGTTGAGCCAACCGGCGAGGTTGGTCGTCGAACTCACATCCGGGCTGACGGTCACTACCCGTCTCGCTGCGTCCGGTGCAGCACGAGTCAGATCGAGAAGTGCTCGGCCCAACGCAGCCTGAGTCGTCGAAATCCCCGACGGGGTTCGGCCCATGTCTTCCGGCACCGACGGCGGCTCCTCCGAATCGACGGGCGGTCGTGTCAATGCAGCCGAGGTGGACGCGCAGACTGTCGCTGAATCGGATCCGGTGTCGAATCGGCGCCACGGATCGTCGGGATCGGCGCCGAGTGCGTGCGCCAGATCGTCGTATTGGTCGGAGCTGAGCAACGACGAGTGATTCTGTGGATGGCCTTCCGTCGGCAGTGCATGGCCCTTGATGGTGTACGCGATGATGACCGTGGGGCGTGTGTCGTCGATCCGCGAATACGCATCCCGGAGTGCGTCGACGTCGTGGCCTCCGAGGTTCCGGATCGCACGGAGCAACGTCGCGTCGTCCAGATCTGCGATCGTCTTCTCGACGGCGGGTGCGGAGTGGCCGTCGCCAGGCAGTCTGAGGCGCAACTCCTCTGCGGTACATCGAAGAAGTCGCTGGTACTCGGCGTTCGGCATGTCCAGAATCCGGCGCCGAAGCTCGGAGCCACCCGGGCGTTCGAACAGCGACTCGAGCAGTGCACCGAACTTGACGGTGATCACCTGCCAACCGGCTGCGTCGAACATTCTGCCCAGTCGATCTGCGGCGATGTTCGGAACGACGCGATCGAGCGACTGCCTGTTGAGGTCGACGATCCATACGATTTCACCGAGTTCGGCCACGGAGCTGTCCATCACCGCTTCCCACACCGCGCCCTCGTCCAACTCGGCATCGCCGACCAACGAGTACTGCCTGCCGACACCCGTGCTACCGAACGCGGTGTCGACGTAGCGCCGCGCGATCGCGCCCCATATCGGCGCAGTCGCTCCTATTCCGACAGACCCCGTCGAGTAGTCGACCGAGTCGGGGTCCTTGCTTCGGCTCGGATAGGACTGCAACCCTCCGAACTGCCGCAGAGTGGGGAGGTAGGACTCGTCGAGCCCGCCGAGCAGGTAGTTGATCGCGTGCAGGACCGGAGATGCGTGGGGCTTGACCGAGACTCGGTCTCCGGGTCGCAGCTGTTCGAACCACAGGGTCGTCATGATGGTGACGATCGACGCGCACGAGGCCTGGTGGCCTCCCACCTTCAGTCCGGACGGGTTGGGCCGGATTCGGTTGGCGTGGTGAATCATCGAGGTGGACAACCACAGCACTCGTCGTTCGATCTCGGCAAGTGTGTCGCTGTTGCACGGCGATGTCATCGGGGCTCCTCGCAGATCTGGACCACTTTCACTGTATGCAAGATCGAGGGGAATGGAACGGAGTCGATACGATTCGGGCCATGCAATTCGGGCATACGATGAGCAACGCGCCGGGCGACGGTCCGGAATCGAACCGTCGTCCGCAGCCGTGCGGAGTTCGGAGGACGCACGTGAGCATCGAGTCCGAGTCGACAGCGCTGTTGACGGAAGAGCTCGGCGCGCTGGCACATCCCCCTGACTCGACGGGGTACCGCGAATCTCTGGGGCGTACGTTCTTTCCCGATGCCTCGCGCCGATCACCGTCGTGTGTGGTGACCCCGACCAGCGCCGCGGACGTTGCGACCGTCGTGCGAATCGCCGGCCGCACCGGAAGCACGGTGACGGTTCGCGGAGGTGGCCTCAGTTCGAATTGTGTTGCCGACGGGTCGATCATGATGGATCTGTCCGTCTTCATGAACAGCGCGCGCCCACAGGGCGAGGCAGTGGTGGTCGATGGTGGCTCGACAGTGGGCACGATGCTCGACGCCATGGCACCCGCTCGTCGAATCGTCCCCGTCGGGATTGCCGAACACGCTGGGTTCGGCTTGATCGCGCGGGGCGGAATCGGCTATTACACCAGGAGCCTCGGACTGACACTCGATCATCTCAGCGAGGTCGAATTGGTGTTGCCGGACGGAGAGTCGGCTCGGTTGTCGCATGAGAGCAGAGGGGAGGAGGCCGAACTGTGGTGGGCCGTCCGTGGGTGCGCACCGCCGTTCGGGGTGATCGTCTCGGCAACACTGCGCACGCACGAGGTCGGCACCATGTGGGTCGACCGAATGCTGATCGGACTCGAC
Organism: Rhodococcus yunnanensis NBRC 103083; assembly: GCF_001895005.1. Classification (GTDB taxonomy): domain Bacteria; phylum Actinomycetota; class Actinomycetes; order Mycobacteriales; family Mycobacteriaceae; genus Rhodococcoides; species Rhodococcoides yunnanense. The sequence continues at coordinate 260,452 of NZ_BCXH01000001.1, forward strand.
GCTCTGCCGACCTATTTTCGGATCGCACCGCAACTTCCGCGCCACACGAGCATGGGAGCGGTGCTCGGATACAGCGATTCGGCACCGGGTCGTCCGGTGTTCTTCGTGTACACCGCATGCGCGAGTCGGGATCCCGCCGACATCGACGTCGGCCGCTGCGCGGCAACCGAGGTCGCCCGAGCATCGAGCGAGCACCACTACCGCTCGGAAACGACCGGCCGCTACCTGTCGGGGCTGCCACAGTATTCGCCGCCTGGCCGAGGTGGGACGGACCCGGCGCCCATGTCGCTTCCTCAGCCAGGTGACCGGCGCGGGTCGTTCTTCGGAAAAGCATTGTTCGTCGGACCTACCCTCGACGCACAGGTGGCCGAGGCGCTGGCCCACCAGATATCACGTGCACCCACTCGAGCCTGTCGGATCGACTTTCAGCAGACCGGGGGAGCGCTCTCCGACATCGGCGACACCGACACGGCATTCTGGGGCCGCAGCAGCGAATGGAACATCCCTCTCAACGCAATCTGGGACGACCCCGCCGACGGACCTGCGTGCACGTCGTGGGCGCGCGACACACTGTCGGCGCTGTCCGGCCACAGAACCGGCGTCTACAGCGTCGAAGTCCGGCCGGGATTCACCGAGACCGACGACGAAACGGCCGCCGCGTTCGGGGGCAACCTGAGTAGGCTCCGCGCTGCGCGACGGCAGCACGATCCCACCGGAGTATTCGCTACGTACCCGCTCTGACGCCGTACCCGCTCTGACACCGTACCCGCTCTGACACCTGCAGGGGCGTCACGGTGCTTGCCGCCACCAGGCGAGGACATACAGTGCCATTGCCGTGGCCAAACCGGCGACGACCCACAGTACGAGCGTGTAATCCACCCAGGACCCTATCGGGGGATTGCCAGGGAACAGGTTTCGGATGGGGAGTACCGCGAACAACATGACGGCGAACCACGTGACCATCGGTGGTTGGAATTTCTTGCGATTCCGAATCGTCTGAATCGTCACGAACAGCGCGCACAGCGGTAGAACCAGCAGGACGGCGCAGACCGCGAGGGCGAAGATCAGTGATCCGGCTGTTCGGTGCGCCGTGATGTCGAACGACTGACCCGACGAGGGATCGGTGTCACCGGCGTCGATGTTCCAGCCTGTCAAGGAATTCGTGACCGCAACCTGCGCTGGAACAGGCACCGGCCCTGATCCGGAATCACGGAGCACGCGTACCACGACATCGGTGGCCTGTTGCGAGTCGAAAGGCCACTGGGTGATGTCTCCGTCGGAGTACAAGGTCACCGGAAGCGCGCCGACTCTGGTGCCGCTCGGGAACTGGAGTGGTCCGTCGATCGCCGTCGGAGACAGATCGACCTCCACATCGTCGACGAGATATCCGTTCGCGTCCAGCAGTGAACTCCCCGGATAGACGGACACCCGAGCGCCGATCGAGAAGTTCTCGCCGTCCACTGCATCGACATCGAGATAGACGAGCGCACCTGAACTCTCCGGCTCCCGTAGATCGGGTGTGTCGGTGTCGCTTCCGCTCGCGTATGCGAATACGACACCGACGTAGGTCACCACCGCGAGAACCGCTATGACAATGCCACGCCACGTCCACGCTCGGCCACGGGCCGTGCCCTCGTCATCAGCACCCACGGGGTAAGCCTCTCTCGGCCTCGACCTTTCGGGCACCGCGGTCGGGCTCCGATTCGCGGCAAGTCTATTGCGCGCGAGCGCGGCGCGAGTCGATTTCGAGTGCGGGGCCCGAGCGGTGTGCGATCAGAGGGACAGTCTTCGGCTCGGCTCAGGCGCGGAATCGGTACGGAAGACCCGAAGCAGCAGCGCGATCCGCTCACTGTCGAGGACGCCGAGCGTCGTGCCGAGGGACGTCGACAAGTCCTGTAGCTCCGTGCCACGATCAGAGGAAATGGATTCGATCTCCTCTGCCCGGTTCGCGTACAGGAACAGTGGGGTGATCGGATGTACTGCGTATCCACGTCGTTCGGCGTCGACCCACAATGACTGTGCGATTCGGCCGCCGCGGATGTAATCGGCAGGCGTCTCACCGTCCACCACAACGGCGACCACGGCGGAACTTCCGCTGATCCGATCGTGTGTGTCCCGTCCCAGCATCGATCCGGCGTCCCAGTCCGCCAGCGCGCCCATCACGTCCGATCTGGCGAGAACGTCGAGCATGATCAGCTCGTCTGCGGCGATCCCCAACGACGTGACCTCGATCCCGGTGTCTCCGTGTGCCGAGAGGTCCGCGCCGGTCTCCGGCCATCGCAGTTCGCTGATCATCTCCCCGTGAAGCGGACCGGTGAGAAATCTGATGCGATCGCCTGCAGCGACGATGTCGGCGACCTCGTCGATGGTCCCCGGATCGATGATCACGATTGCCCGTGCGTCCGCGCCATCGGCTACAGCGCCGAGTTCCTCTGCATCGGCGAGAGACATCGATGCGGCGATGGGCGCGGCGCGGTTGGTCGCCCGAGCCAGCACGTGCGTGATGTCGAGTCCGCTGCGCGCGTGTCCCTCGGTCCCGAACTCGACCCGAACCGCGGTGTCGACACCGTGTCCGGTCACCACCACGTCGCCGAGTACGCCGCGGTCTGTCGCGGCTGCAATCGCGTTGTGGACGGCGGCACCGAGTGCGACGAAACTGCCGCGGTAGGCAATGTCGACCGAAGACGAACGAGCGGGATCGACTCGCAGAGTGATTCCCGAGTCGTCGACGTCGAGAGACCACGGCTGCGCATTGCCGCCTGACGGGGCCCGGCCGGCGGCGAACGATATCGCAGAGGCCGTGTCGAGAGTCCGGTACACCGCAACCGGCGAAGGACGCTCGTCTTGTTCTCGCGTGACCTCGCGCGTCACGACGGGCACGTCTCCCAGCAGATCCAGCGTGTCGTCGACATCGATGCGGATCCGACCCGACGGAAGAGGCTCTCCCAACCCGAAACGTCGAACCGCAGCCGCGACCGATGCGCCACCGAGCAGGACATCGCCGCCGAGCTGCGGCCACGTCGACAGTGTTCTGCCCATTTCGAGAAGCGATGCAGCCATTCGTGTGGACAGTGCCTTCGGATCGAGAATGCGCAAACCCAACGGAACCTTCTGCCTGGCAGTCAGATCCGCCAGCGACGTGCTGTCGATATCACCGACAAGACCGTGGAACAGTGGCCGATCCGGCTCGAGGTCGAAACGCTCCACGTCGAGCACCCCACGGTCGCTGGTTTCCATGACAACGGGAATCCGTCGCGCGCGCGCCCGTTCGCGGACCAGTACCTTGACGTCGAACGAATCGCATTCCTCCAACACCAGGTCGAGCCCGTCGAGGAAGTCGTCGATGTTGTCTGTCCCAATTCCGTCGGTCCGTACGCGCACCGGGAGGTAAGGATCGATTTCGGCAATTCGCCGAGCAGCCACGATCGCTTTGTTCACACCCAGATCGGCAAGAGAGACCGGGATTCGGTTGAGATTCGACAGATCGACGTCGTCGAAGTCGACGAGATCGAGTGAACCACACAGGCCTTCCATCGCCAGTGCGTAGGCCACTGTGTGTCCGACCGAGAGTCCGACGACACCGATGGACAGTTGCCGCAGCCTGTCCTGCTCGGACGCGGTGATCTTGTTCCGATTGCGATCCAATCTCAGTCGGTGGAAGCCGGCTGGGCCGAGTACGCGAACTGCGGTCGATCGCCACGGGTAGTGCACCCAGCGAGGCTGCTCGGCAAGAGCCTCGTCGGACGGCGGGGGAGTGAGTGATCGGAGCGAGGCGAGCTGTTCGTCTGTGGTGTCGAGCATCCGTGTTCCCTCGGCGCGCACCTGTTCGAGTTGGACGTCGGTGAGAAATACGGCGGAGGAAATGTCGATTCTTCCCGTCGAACTACTCGCTGGGGACGTGCTGTGATTCATCGGTTCCTCTCGGGGCGACGGGACTGCGTGAGACATCCGGTTGTTTCATCTTCTACTGTTCTTCGGTTGCGGAACCGGCGGGGATAGCTGCCTGCGTTGTGCGGTGGCCCTTTCACCGCCCACAATCGAACACGGTGCACCGCATCGCAGTGGCCCTCGCCGACATTCGTCGGTCCCCTCATGGCGTCCGAGTAACGACGGGCGCTACACGCGAAAGGTCTCTTCATGACTGTCTCTTCCCTCGACCGAACGGCATTTCGAACTGCGCCCTGCGATGTGGGCAGAGCCGAAATTTTCGACGACTCCACGGGCCTCGGTCTCGTACGAACCACCCCGCGTGAAGATCCTGGGTTGTGGGCCGAGTTCCTGCGCGGCGCGCGCAGGTCGTACGAAAAGCATGGTGTGACGATGGCGATGGAGCAGGACGCGCGTCGAATCGGCGCCGAAACTGCCCTGTTCTTCGCCACGATCGACAGAGCGGGCGACGTCGTCGGCGGAGTCCGCGGCCAGGGTGCGTATCAACGTGCCGAGCAATCGCACGCGCTGACGGAGTGGGCCGGAAATCCGGGGCGAGACATGATCAGATCGATGATCGATTCGCGCGTGGGCGACGGTGTCGTGGAGATGAAAACGGCCTGGGTCGGTTCCCATGCCACCGATCCCGGACTGGTGGCAGGCGCACTCGCGCGCGTCGCCATTCCAACGATGGATGCCATGGACGTGCGGTGGGTCATGGCGACTGCGGCCGAACACGTGCTCCGACGATGGGAGTCGTCCGGTGGACGCGTCGCCGAATCCGTTCCGCACGCCGCGTATCCCGACGCGAGATACAAAACCCGCATCATGTGGTGGGACAGGCACTCGATCCAGGACGACGCGCAACCGGTCGTGCTGTCTCTGATGCGTCGTGATGCGCGCGCGTTGGACAGGTCGGCGACGTCCGCGGCCGCGTGAGATGCAGGCCTCGGCTCACGATCTGGTCTGCGCAACGAAGAGCCTGCACCTGGGCATCGATTCGCTGATGACGAGATTCCGGCCGCCGGACTTGGCCTTGTAGAGCATCCGATCGGCAGCAGTGGAAAGTTGGTCGATGATCGTCTCGGTGGAATCGCCGGATCCGCGATCGATCAGCACCGGTGCGGACACCGCACCGATGCTGATCGTCACATCGGTAGACTTCTCGACCTCACGGCGAATTCTTTCGACGATGTCGGTCCACTCGTCGACCGAGTCCACCATCGTCAAGATGATGAATTCCTCACCGCCGAGGCGGGCAGTGAGAGACCCGGATGGGATCATCTCGTTCATGACGTCGACCGTGTCGACCAGAACGGCATCGCCGCTTGCGTGTCCCCGTTTGTCGTTGATGGACTTGAAGTGGTCGATGTCGATCAACGCGCATCCGATTTCGGTTTCGGCGTGAGCGGCATCGATCAAGATCCGGGCGGTCCGCGCGTAGAAGCCGCGCCGGTTCAGCAGTCCGGTCAGCGGATCGATCTCCGCAAGATGCGCCGCGCGCGTCACTGCCCGTTCCAACGACAGACGCAGAGCAGCCACCATGAACACCGGCAACACGATCACAGTGACTCCTACGCCGCACGCCACCAGTGCCGCGGAGAACGACGTCGCCTCGGCCACCGACACAAGCGAAGCAAGGAGGATTGCGTACGTGGTCGACCATGCGACAACCCGTGGCGTGGAGGCCATGGCCGCGATCGCCGGAATGGCCGACAGCAAGGTGACGATCGCTCTCGCCGCTGCCGGGTCCGTCACCAGATAGGCCGCGACCGCGATGCCGGTCATCCCGAGGAAACCCAGCATTGCAAATGCTCGGTCCGTCAGTCTGCCCATGACCAACGTCGATACGAAGCTGATGACAGTGCACACCCAGACCACGAGGAGACTGGGCAGTGCTCCTGGCTTGAGAAAATCCGCAGAAAGCAAAGCCAACGCGGGCAGCGGAAGAGCCCCGGATGTACTGAACAACACTGCCGTGGACCGTGCGTCGGATCGGCTCCACCACCACTGCGCCCACCGTCTCGGAAACGAGGGTTCCGTGACAGTCGGCACGGGTTCCGTTGTCTGTCGACCCAACGCGTTACCCGACAGCATCGCGGAGTTCGTGGGTTGGGTCGCTGCCCGCTGACGTGAAAGCCACCCCCGTGATACCCACGACACCGCGCACCTCCGGGAACACGATCACAGCCTCCACACCTTCTCCGTAGCGCACCGAGCAACAGCGCCCCAACATGTTGATCTTGTAGTAGATCACAATGCGGCCCTGCCGGGATCGAACGACTCGTGCAAGTCGCGATGCGCACGACAATACGGACCGAATTCGTTTTTCGTCGCCGCTATCCATCGGGTACGTAACCGACTCGAGAATGAAACCGACAGGTCTCACGGAGAACTCCAGCGCCGTCGGCGATTCGGTGCACTACGCCGTTGCGGATGCGACCGTCGGTCGCAAAAACATGCAGCTGGTCGACGTCAGGAATCGGCGCTGCTGATGCTGGGGCGGCCAGGCAGAGCTCGCCGTACGTCGGATGTGCGCGGCAGGACGAACCAACCGGGGAAGCCGCGCCGCAGACTCTCGGGCCCAGAGATGCCGAGCACCTCCGCCCTGAGGGCCTCGTGCCACGACATGTCACCACTCCAGATCTCGGTCAGCCCGCGCAACGTGGCCGAGACGGTCAGCGACACGTCGAAGCCTGGATCGACGTCGCAGATGTCCACGTCGTGACCATCGAGGACCAACCACCAATCCCCGGCTCTTTGTTGCACATCACGAATTCTGAACTTCACGACAGTCCGTCCGACCGGAACCGCCGAGGTATCGACACGTCGATGCATGTCCCACATGAGCAGCCGCGGATCGAGATCCGAATCGCCCAGCGTTCCGATCCATCGAGCACCCCAGGATCCGAGAGCTTCGACGACCGATCGCAGTTCCAGTCCTGCATCGGTGAGGGTGTAATGCACTTCGTCGCCGACGGTCCGCCTTTCGACGACACCGGCAGCAGAGAGCTGATGTAGCCGCTTGGACAGCAGGCTCGGGGACATGCGGGGGAGTCCCCGGCGAAGATCGTTGAACCGTTTGCTTCCGAGAACGAGTTCTCGCACGACCAGCAGGGTCCAGCGCTCGTCGAACAACTCCATCGCCTTGGCGACGGGGCAGAACTGGTGGTAGGTCGCCCCCATAACCCGAATTTTATGCCCGTCCGATGCTCATCACCAGGGCGAGCAGTACAGATTCAGTACTGGAGACGGGCGCTGTCAGGTTCCTACCATTCAAGTACAACCAGATGGGAGGGAAAGTGACATGACTGAATTCGTGGACACAGTCGCTGCCGATCGGGCAGTGAAAGAGGCACACCGGTCGATGTGGGGGATGGGCGACTATCCGGCCGTGGCTTCCGAGGTGATAGGTGATCTCGGACCGATCCTCGCCGAGGCCTGTTCGATCTCGACAGGTCAGCGAGTGCTCGATGTGGCTGCCGGTAGCGGAAATGCCGCGCTCGCTGCCGCGGCACGAGGCGCACGCGTCGTAGCAGGCGATCTCACACCGGAGTTGTTCGAGGCCGGTCGACGTAGTGCATCCGACCGAGGACTCGAGATCGAGTGGCGCGAAGCCGACGCAGAGGCAATGCCGTTCGCAGACGGTGAATTCGACGCGGTGATCTCGTGTGTCGGAGTGATGTTCGCGCCGCATCACCAGGTCGCTGCAGACGAGCTGATCAGAGTTGCCCGCCCAGGAGGGGCGATCGGATTGATCGATTGGACACCGTCCGGGTTCATCGGCCGGATGTTCGCGGTAATGAAGCCCTACGCCGCGCCGCCACCTCCCGGCGCGCAACCGCCTCCGCTGTGGGGTGACCGAGCGCACATTCGCGAGTTGTTCGGTGACCGAGTGGTCGACTTACGTTGTGAAGTACGGCAACTCGACGTCGATGCCTTCGATCGCCCAGCCGCGTTTCGTGACTACTTCAAAGCAAAGTACGGTCCGACGATCGCTGTGTATCAGCGCATCGCTGCAGAGCCGGAGAAGGTGAAGGAGCTCGATGCCGCACTGGAGGATCTGGCGACGGAGTTCTTCGATGGGACACGAATGCACTGGGAGTATCTGTTGGTCACCGGTCGACGCGCTGGATGAGATCGGTGCTGGGTGACGGCCGTCCCGACGCTGGTTTCCGTCGGTCGATTATCGATTCTCGCCAGCACAGGCCTGTGCTGAACGTACTGTTTCGTGAGGATCGATCGACCGGATCGAAGGAGCCACATGACGGACGAGGGTTCTGGACTGGCACGCCACGAACGTGAAGCAGTTACCGGCGCCGGTGAAACGGCCGTCCGCAGCCTCCGGTTCTGGATCACACCGATCGTCGTGGTGTCGGTGTTGATGTCGGTTCTCGCGGCGGTCTACATGGGCGGAATTCTGGATCCGAAGAAGAGTCTGCACGACTTTCCGGTCGCCCTCGTCGTCAGCGACGAGGGCGACGTTCTGGCAACCGGTGAACAGGCGAACTTCGGCAACGACATCAGAGATGCACTCGTATCCGGAATCGATCCGGACACCGTCGACCTCCGACAACTGGGAATCGCCGAGGCGCAGGACCAACTCGACAGCGGTGAAGTGTTCGGCGCCATCGTGATTCCCAGCGACTTCACGAAGCGACTGTCGATCCTCGGCACGGCGAGCGTGGTCGCCGGGGAGGTCGAGAAGCCGGTGATCACCGTGTACACCAACCCGCGGGCAGGAACTCTCGGTTCGTCCCTCTTCAGCGCTATCGGAGACCAAGCACTCGGCGAAGCGAACAAGCAGGTGGGCACTCGACTCACGGAGGCCGTCGACGCCCGACTCGGACCGTCACCCGACGCGGTGATCTCCGGAGCTGCTGCGCTGACCCTCGCCGATCCGATCGACATCATCGTCACCGCACACAACCCGCTTCCCGGCGGCACGGGCCTCGGGCTGTCCGCCTTCTACTATGCGTTGTTGCTGCTGCTTGCCGGGTTCACCGGTGCAATGGTCGTCAGTGCATTGGTCGACAGCGCCCTCGGCTTCACGCCGACGGAGTTCGGTCCCTTCTTTCGGCACGGCCGGGCCGCACAGATCACGCGGCTTCAGACGATGCTCGTGAAGTGGGCGCTCATGGCGGTTCTCGGCCTCGTCGTCTCCGGTCTGTACCTGTGGATATCGACGTCCCTCGGGATGCCCTCGCAGCACTCGTTGCTGTTGTGGATGTACGGAAGTCTGGCAATCACCGCGGTCGGCGTCACCGCTGTGTCCATCGTGTCGGTGTTCGGAGCGCTCGGTCTGCTGATAAACCTGATCCTGTTCGTCGTCCTCGGATTGCCGTCCGCAGGAGCGACTGTTCCGATCAGCGCCGCGCCGCGGATATTCGGATGGCTCTCGGAGTTCGAACCGATGCATCAGGTGTATCTCGCCGTGCGGTCGATCCTGTACTTCGACGCGCGGTGGGATGCGGGTTTGGGACACGGCATCACCGCGACACTGGTGGGAATGGCCATCGGACTCGCGTTCGGACTCCTCGTCGTCCGGTACTACGACCGCAAGGGCTACGAACGCCGCAACGAGGGGTCGGCGGCCTCGAGAGGAACCTGACGTCATTGCCTCGGCATGTTGTGCGGGGTGATGACATCGATCTTCGACCGCACGGCTCCGACCGCACCGGGCAGGGCTCCGTGAAAGGTCATGATCGACCGTGCTGCAGAGCGCATGTCTTCTCTCAGATCGTGGTGCAGCACCGCCGTCAGGTGCCCGGTCTGCAGAAGAGCGCGATTCTCCTGCCCCAGGTCGTGACCGATGAACACCTCGCATTCTCGCCGGGCGTCGGAGAAGGCGTCGAGGATGCCGGAATTACCACCACCGATGGAGTAGACCGCGCGGATGTCCGGGCTTCGATCCAGCTCGTCGGCGACCAACCGGCGAGTCGACTGATCGAGGCCGTCGGTGTCCGAGATCTCCACGATTCGGCGCCGCGCATCCTGAGCCCGCATCGCGGACCTGAAACCCATCTCTCGCTCTTCCTCGCCGCGGAAGAAGTTGCGGCTGGTCATGACCAGCACGGCAGCGTCCGAATGCCTCAGCCACTGAGCTGTCAGGTACGCCGCCGTGGTGCCGGCCGCACGATTGTCCATCCCGACGTAGGCGATCCGGCTGCTCGCCGGAACATCCGTCACGAGCGTCAGAACGGGAATCCCAGCGGCCGTGAGTCGATCGATGGCGGCCTCGACCACGGGGGTGTCGGGGGCTTTGAGAACGACGCCGTGGCTACCTTTGTCGGCAATGGAATCCATGGTGGCCACGAGGTCGTCCACGGGCCATCCCTCACGAAGATGGAAACGCGCACGTATCGCGGCCGGCCGAAGAGCGGGCAGCTCCGCCTCGAGGGACTGCCGCACGAGGCGTGAGAACCTGTTGGGTGTATCCATCACGACGTCGACCATGAACGTGCGTCCTGACAGTCGCAGTTGCGTGCGCTGGCGATCGAGGTCGGCTATGGCTTGCTCGACCTGCAGTACCGTCCCCGCGCGTACTCCTGGACGCTTGTGCAACACGCGGTCCACCGTTGCCTCGCTCACCCCGGCCTGTCGCGCGATCTCGCGTACCGGATACGGGTGGGGCATCGGATCTCCTGAGGGAAAGTTGATGGATCTGCGGGTTGATTGCACTCACTGCCGTTCCCGAGAATAGACATACCGAGGCGATGAAGACCACCGAGCACCTCGCCCCCTTGCAACGTTAGGAACGAATCGATGACCAGCAACGTCAGTCAGTCTCCACGCACAGATCGGCTCAGCGAGATCGATTGCGACATCGACGAGTTCCAGCGGCTGGTCTCTCGGACGACATCTCTCTCGGACTACCGGTTCGCCTCCGACGTCGTGAAGAACGTTCTGATCTACGACGCACCGTCCCTCGTCGACACTGTTGCCGATGGGGAGACCCGGTCGCTGGTGCAGGACGAACTCGCCGATGCATTGCTCAACGGACCCGGCATCGTCGTGTTCAAGCGCGCGTTCACGACCGACAACGCTCTCGACGAGACCACCGCGTATTTCCACCAGGTCATCGAGCAGCAGCATCGGTCAGGCGTGTCGAGCGGAGATCACTTCGCGAAGCCCGGGGCGAACGACCGAATCTGGTCTGCACTGCAGAAACTCGCTGTCGAACGCCCCGACCTCTTTGCTCGTTACTACTCCAACGACATTCTGTCCCTCATCTCCGAAGCGTGGCTCGGCCCGATGTACCAGGTGACCTCTGCGATCAATGTCGTCAACCCGGGCGGCAACGCGCAGAACCCGCATCGCGACTACCACCTCGGCTTCATGTCGACCGACACGGCGGCGCAGTTCCGCGCGCACATTCACAGGCTGTCGCCGGCGCTGACTCTGCAGGGCGCAGTGGCGCACTGCGACATGCCGATCGAGAGCGGCCCGACGATGTACCTCCCGTACTCGCAGAAGTTCGAGGCGGGCTACATCGCATTCAATCTCCCCGAATTCCGTCAGTACTTCGCGGAGAACTACATTCAGTTGCCGTTGGAAGCCGGTGACGCTGTGTTCTTCAACCCTGCACTGTTCCACGCCGCAGGGCACAACACATCCAGCGACATCTACCGCATGGCGAACCTGTTGCAGGTGTCGTCGCCGTTCGGCCGTGCACTCGACAGTGTCGATCGCGACGCGATCTGCACCGCTCTGTACCCGACGTTGCTTCAACTGGCCTCGGACGGACGCGATCGCGCGTTGGGCAACGTCATCGCGGCATCGGCGGAAGGGTACGCGTTCCCCTCGAACCTCGACCTCGATCAACCGATCAGCGGGTTGGCCGGTGAAACGCACGCCGAGCTGGTCCACCGTGCGGTGGCAGCCCTGATGGATCTACCTACGTTCGTCGAAGCGCAGGCAGCACTCGCCGCACGCCATCGCCCATGACGAGAAGTGAGGGGCCGGCCGCGTTCGCGGGCTCGGCCCCTCACTTCGCTCCGTCGGAAGCGAGGATGGACAGCAGGAGTTCCGCACGCACTCGTGCGCTGGCCAGATCGACATCGAGGAGGTCCTCGATGCGAGATATTCTGCCGCGCAATGTGTGTCGGTGCACGCCGAGCTGCGCCGCTGCTGTCTCCCATTGGCCGTTGGCCTCGAGGTACGCACGTAGCGACGCCAGTAGTTCGCCTCCGTGCGCTGCGTCGTGAGCGGCGAGTCGGTTCACCGTCGACACAGCCATGGTGAGCAGTGCCCTACGCACTGGTTCGGACGCAAGAACCAGCGAACCTCGGGCAGTGCCGAAATCGACAAGACGTTCGCTGCGACCGGAAGCGGCAAGACTCATCGCCAACCGAGCTTGCTCCGCTGCGGTCATCACGCCGGACAACGAGTGCACAGCACTGAGACCCGCACGGAGCGAAGGATGCTCGGGCAGTAGCCATTCTGCGAACTCAGCGTCGTCGTCCCCTTTGAGCACTATCGAGACGGTCGCGGCGTCGTGCCGAAGAAAGACGTCGCGTCCCAGTGCAGCACTTCGTTCGTCGACGCGACGTGCGATCTCGACCGACCGATCAGCGGTGGCGGTCAGGACGCGGATCCGCCCGTGTGCGTCGGCTGCATCGACGAGATAGTCCGGAACCGAGTGTGCGTCGAACCGGCCGTCGAGCAGAAGTGCGGTGGCCACGGTGTGCAGCCGGGTCTGCTCGGCGCGAAGCCGTGCAGGTTTTTCCAGCTCGAGGGTCAGCAGCGACACGGCGTGACCGAGCAGAACCTGCTCGACTCCTGTCACCGGACCCGCCGTCACCATCGCGAGGTGGCCCGCTGCTGTGGTCGACAGACCCACCGGCTGCATGGTCAACGTTCGACCGGGTTCACTGACCGACATGGAGGACGTCGCGCTCGCCGACGTGCCTCGTCGCGCGAGAATCTCGCGTGCCTCGGCCACCAGTGCGTGCGCCGTGTTCGGATGTACCGCTTCGGTGCGTACGCCGATGTAAGCGACTTCGGTGGAGGTCGCGATCGCGAGTTCCTTCACCAACGCGTCGACACCGCCGCGCAATGCGGCACGAGTGATACGCGTCTGCACCTGTGCCGCACGCAGGACTTGTTCGTACTCCTGCTCGGCGATCTTGTTCATCACCGTGCGGACGACCGCGGCGAACGGGGTTGCGAACGGAACCTCGAGCACGGGTAGGCCTGCTGCGTCGGCCTCCGCCAAGAGAAGCGATGGAATTCTGTTGTGTGACAGACCGGTTCCGAATCCAAGGCAGGCCACGCCTGCATCGCGGAGTCGGCGGACGTACACGCCGAGTTCGGCGCTGTCCGCTTCGAAGCCGAGGCCGGTCGTGAGCACGAGTTCGCCGCCGGACAACCACGGGCTCGGATCGACGAGCTCGGTTGCGTGAACGAAGGCAATGGGCGCGGTACCCACTCTCGGACCACCTCGCTGCGTCAACTCGAGGTGTTTCTGCGTCAACAGCCATGGGATGTGAACACTCACATCTGGGAGCCTAGCCGCCTGTGCCGAAGTGGAGTGGCTATGCCGAATGTTCTGTACACATCGTCACGGTAGGACCAGCGGGCGACGTCGCATACTCGTAGGGGAATACCGCAGAAAGGCGCAGTCATGAACACCATCGAGTACCGGCTCCCGCAGGAGCGTCGTCGCGTCACCGAATTTCCAGGCCCCCGTTCCGCGGCGCTGGCCGAACGGCGTAAAGCCGTCGTGGGTGCAGGCGTTGCGTCGACGTTGCCCGTCTACGTCGCGGACGCGGACGGCGGCGTGATCGTCGACGTCGACGGAAACTCGCTGATCGACCTCGGAGCAGGAATTGCCGTGACGAGTGTCGGAGCCTCCAACCCCACCGTCGTGGACGCAGTACGGGAACAGGTCGGCCATTTCACGCACACCTGTTTCATGATCGCTCCGTACGAGGGTTACATCGAGGTCGCCGAGAAACTGGCCGAGTTGACCCCCGGCGATCACGACAAGCGCAGTGTTCTCTTCAACAGTGGCGCCGAAGCAGTCGAGAACGCGGTCAAGATCGCGCGTCATGCAACGGGTCGGGACGCGGTCGTGGTGTTCGATCACGCCTACCACGGCCGCACCAACCTCACGATGGCGTTGACCGCGAAATCGATGCCGTACAAGAGCGGTTTCGGGCCGTTCGCCCCCGAGGTCTACCGCGTGCCCATGTCCTACCCCTTCCGCGAAGGTTTGAATGTCGACGGCTCGGAGATCAGCGGCGCGCAGGCGGCTGCCCGTGCCATCTCGGTCATCGAGAAGCAGATCGGTGCCGACAACGTAGCAGCGCTCCTCATCGAGCCGATCCAGGGTGAAGGCGGATTCATCGTTCCTGCCGACGGGTTTCTGCCTGCCCTCTCGGCGTGGGCCAGAGCCCATGGTGTCGTCTTCATCGCGGACGAGGTGCAGACGGGGTTCACGCGCACCGGGGCGTGGTTCGCGAGCGAGCACGAAGGCATCGTCCCGGATCTGATCACGATGGCGAAGGGCATCGCCGGTGGTTTGCCCCTGGCCGCAGTGACCGGTCGTGCGGAGCTGATCGACGCCGTTCATCCCGGCGGCCTCGGTGGCACGTACGGCGGAAATCCGGTCGCCTGCGCAGCCGCACTGGCCTCCATGGAACAGATGGAAACACTCGATCTGAACGGCCGTGCCCGCGCGATCGAGGACACCGTGACATCGCGATTGACAGCGCTTGCGGACGAGATCGACATCATCGGCGAGGTACGTGGACGCGGCGCAATGCTCGCCGTCGAATTCGTGCTGCCCGGTGGTGGCCGCGCACCCGATGCGGAGGCAACCAAATCGATTGCGGCACTTGCCTTGCAGGACGGTGTGGTCATTCTGACCTGCGGCACCTACGGCAACGTGATCCGTTTGCTCCCCCCTCTCGTCATCTCGGACGCCTTACTGGACGAGGCACTGACCGTTCTCGAGAATTCCATCCGTATCGTCGCCGAGGAGAACTGACATGACTGCAGTGCACGACCTGATCTCGTCGCTTCCCACCGACCTCTGGCTCGGAGGCAAACAGACACCGGGATCGACTGGGGCGCGTTTCGCGGTGCTCAACCCTGCCACCGGCGATCAACTGACCACCGTCGCCGACGCGACCTCCCAGGACGCTCTCACGGCTCTGGACCTCGCCGATTCGGTTCAGTCGTCCTGGGCAGCAACTCCGGCACGTGAGCGCGCCGAGATTCTGCGCCGTGCTTTCGACTCGGTGAACTCACGCGTCGAGGACTTCGCGTTGCTGATGACCCTGGAGATGGGGAAGTCGTTGCAGGAGAGCCGCGGTGAAGTCGCGTACGGCAGCGAGTTCCTGCGGTGGTTCTCCGAAGAAGCAGTGCGCATCGGTGGCCGCTTCACCCAGGCGCCTGCCGGAAACGGCCGTATTCTGGTGACCAAGAAACCGGTAGGGCCGGTTCTGGCCATCACCCCGTGGAACTTCCCGTTGGCGATGGGGACCCGGAAGATCGGTCCCGCCCTCGCTGCGGGGTGCACGGTGATCGTGAAGCCGGCCGAGGACACACCGCTGACGATGCTGCTGCTCGGCCAGATTTTCGCGGATGCCGGGCTGCCGGCCGGTGTGCTTTCCATCCTTCCCACCCTGAATGCGGCCGCCGTCAGCGGGCCGTTGATGGCGGACCCTCGCCTTCGGAAGGTGACGTTCACCGGTTCCACCGGCGTAGGCAAGCTGCTTGTCCGCAACGCAGCCGATCGATTGCTGCGGACCTCGATGGAACTGGGCGGCAACGCGCCGTTCATCGTTTTCGACGACGCCGATGTCGATGCTGCGGTGGACGGCGCCATGCTGGCCAAGATGCGCAATGGGGGAGAGGCGTGTACCGCTGCGAACCGGCTGTACGTGGCCAACTCGGTTCGAGAAGAGTTCACCTCCAAGCTGACCGCACGAATCGAGGCACTGACGGTAGGCGCCGGAGATATCGGCGGCACCGACATCGGGCCCCTCATCAACGCCAAGCAACGTACGACAGTGACCGCGCTGGTCGACGACGCGGTAGCCAAGGGTGCCACCGTGCGTACGGGCGGCGGTGCGCCCCACGGCGCTGGATTCTTCTTCACGCCCACCGTGTTGGACGACGTGCCTGCCGACGCGAATTTACTGCGCGAGGAAATTTTCGGACCGGTGGCGGCAATCGTCGGATTCGACACCGAGGCCGAGGCCGTCGCCGCGGCCAACGACACCCAGTACGGACTGGTCTCGTACTTCTACACACGCGATCTCGATCGCGCGATGCGCGTGTCGGCAGCTCTCGACTCTGGAATGGTCGGCGTCAACAGGGGTGCGATCTCGGACGCGGCCGCTCCCTTCGGCGGTGTCAAGGAGTCGGGGTTCGGACGCGAGGGCGGCACCGAAGGCATAGAGGAGTACCTCGAAACCAAATATGTTGCGCTGCAGTGACCTGTCACTGACCGAAGGACGTCGTCGGATCGGCCGCCTGGTCCAGTGGTCGATCCGAACGACCGGCTCCGAAGATTCGTGAAGCGAGGAACGGCAGCACCCGGGCTGTGATGGCCTCGTTGTATCGCTCCGGCTCCTGTCGTGGATTGGCATGACCGGTGCCGTCCATTCTCACCACACGCAACTGACCGCTGGCTCCGCCGACTCGATCGAGGAGGATCGACTGCGAATAGTCGATGTCGACGACGCCGTCGGCCCCGCCGACGGTGGGGCGCATCAGAATGATTGCCGGAAGCGGCTTTCCACGCGTCGGCGCCGTCAGCGCATCGAGGTTGTCGAGGGCGCCGGACGCAACGATCGTCTTGAACTGAGATTCGATGAAACCGTTGCTCGCGGCGGATCGATTGAGGATCTTGTCGCGCAGGACCTCGTCGAACGCGTCGACGGCGTTCGACCACTCGATCCCCGGATACCACGTCGAATGCGTATCGACGAATCGATCGGAGCGGGCCGCCATTTCGACGACCGTTCGGAGCGAACGACTTTCACGGGCTCCGGGGAGCCACCCGATCCAGCGAAGCAGGTTCGCCCCCGCATCACGACCCTCGCTTCGCACCGCGTGCAGATCGAGCGGTGTACTGTCCAGGACCACGCCCGACACACGCCTGTCGGTGTCCTCGTAAATGTGTTGCGCCACTTCGAGAGCGACGACGCCGCCCATACTGTGGCCGACCAGGACGATGTTCTCCACACCGGCAGCGGAGGCTCTGTCGGCCACGATTTCGCTGATGACACGAGTGTCGATACCACGGTTGTCGTATCGCAACGCCCACACGTTCCCGATTCGATCGAAGGCAGGCAACGAGAACGCTGTCGGCGACGCGTCGACGTTGCCCAGTCCGACCATGTCCACCACAGCGGTGTTGTTGCCCTCGGCGCTGCGGGCGTCGTAGATCTGGTCGACCCGAGGCGTCGTTGCAGCCAGTCTGCGTTGCTCCGGGGCCACATCCAGGGTCCAGTACTGTCCGAGAACGATCAGCACGGGGATGGACGCCAGTAGTACTCGGAGAATGGCACGACGCGTTCGCCCGTACACGACCCAGTCGCGTCCGAGCCGAGTCTGCGCAAGTCTGTCGCGGCGCAGCTGGTCGTCCCACTGCACGAAGGAATACTCTCCGAATTATGTCTCGACGCGTGTGTGTTCACTGTCCACGGTACGCGTCCACTCGGTACGGACATCCTGAGTGCTGAGCGCCTCGATGCCTCACGAAGCGAGGAAGGGATCCACCCCGGGCATACTGTGGCCGGCCAGTTCGCGGTGTACGTACCATTCAGTACCGAACATCGCACGCCGCTGCGCATCTGTCATGTGCGCGAACCGACTGGCGCCCCCGCCTCGTTCGAGTTCGGACCTGTGCGCTGCGAACGCAGCCCACTTGGTCTCGTACCACGCATTCACATCGACGGTCAGATTGACGAGTTCGTCGGATATCCCCGGAATTCCGGTGCCCGGCGCAGGCGCGGGCGAACCGAACAAGGTCAGCCAGTGCTGCTCGATAGCACTACGCGGGAAAGTGGCAAGACACAGATGTCGGGGCGACCATGGCTGCCCGGCGTCACGAAAGAGCTGGTCGTAGCCGGCTGCCTCGACCGCCGCGAGTGTCGTTCGATGCGCATGAACGTGATCGGGGTGCCCATACGATCCGAACGCGTCGTAGGTGACGACTATGTCGGGTCGAAAGTCTCGAATGTGGCCGACCAACCTGCCCACCGCTTCGTCGAACGGCGCCGAGCAGAAGCGGACTCCATCGTCGAACGCATTGTCGGTGTAACCGAGCAGGCGTGGTTCTCCGGCACCGAGAATCGTCAATGATTCGCGAAGCTCGTCCACCCTCGGATCACCGTCTCGCCACGTGCACGTGACGACTGCCGTTCGACCGCCTGCCTGAGCGGTACGCGCGAGAATCCCGCCCGTGAACAGCGCCTCGTCATCAGGATGGGCGTGTACGCACAACACACTCGGGATCGTGGTCATGCTGGCAGGTTAGCGGCTCGACACTGCGGGGCAGGCGAATCCGTCCGCGGTTTCGGATCCGTCACTGTCCGGGCCTTGTTCGATTGTGGTGCGCACTGATTCGGTTCGGCAGTCACGAAGGAACAACAGGAGGGACGAACTCGAATGTCGTACCGAGCAGCCATACCAGGACGAGGACAACGGGTAGGTGAAACATGAATTGGAGGAATGTGAACCCGATGAGATCGCGGGCACGCAGTCCGAGGACAGCGAGAAGTGGAAGCATGAAGAACGGATTCACCAGGTTGGGCAGCGCCTCGGCAACGTTGTAGATCTGAACCGTCCAACCCAGATTCATCTGCACGTCGGTGGCGGACTGCATGACGTAGGGCGCCTCGACCAACCATTTGCCGCCGCCGGAGGGAACGAACAGGCCGAGAACGACCGTGTAGACCGCGATCACGACAGCGAACCCGCCGCCGCTACCGATGTCGGTGAAGAAGTCCGCCAGATGCTCGGAAATGGTGACGCCGTTGCGTCCCTCGGCTTTGGTCAGAATCGCGGCCATGGAGGCATACAAGGGAAACTGGACGAGGATGCCTGCGGTCGCGGGAACGGCCCGCGCGACTGCGTCCAAGAATCGCCTCGGTGTTCCGTGCAGCACGAGACCGAGTACCAGAAAGACCAGCAGGTAGCCGTTGAGGCTGCTGACCACCTTCAGAACGGGCAGTGTGAGCAGTTGCGATACCAACCACCCGAGCGTCATCGCCCCGATGAGAAGTGGCAGAACGCGGCTGTATTCCAACCACTCGCCGGGACGCGTCCGGGGGCGAGGCGCCGTGATCGTGTCGTCCAGGTGCACCTTCATCGACTCCGCAGTCCTGATGGCTGCCCCGCGCGGAGCCGACAGATGTGCGATCAGGACCGTCAGTGCCATGATCACCGCGCACATCACCAGCGACTGCCAGGTGAAGATCGTGGTCCCGAAGTCGAGCACACCGGTCACTGCGAGCAAGGTGGGTGGAAGCGAACTGGCCGTCGCCTGCAGCTGTGCCGCAGAAGACGACATTCCGAGAGCCCATACCGCACCGAGGCCCATGAACGCTGCAGCGCCGAGAGCGCGGTAATCGACACGCAGGTCGGCCCTCCTCGCTATGGCGCGCGCGAGGAGTCCGCCGAACACGAGGCTCAGTCCCCAGTTGACGAACGACACCGACATCGACAGGAACGCCACGAAACTCACCGCGGAGGCCGCCGATCGGGGCACTGCCGCGAGGGCGGTGATCAACTTCGCGACCGGTGGGGATGTCGCCACGACGTACCCGGTGAGTACGACCATCGCCATCTGCAGCGTGAAAGCCGTCAGGTCCCAGAAGCCGTTTCCGAAGGCATCGACCACAGCCTGCGGCGACGATCCGTTGGCGAACGCAAGCACAGCAACGGCGAGAACCCCGACGAGCGCGAAGATGTACGCGTCCGGAAACCACTTTTCGGTTGCGCGGGCCAGGCCTTGCGCCGCGCGGGCAAGCCCCTTCTCCGAAGGTGCAGCGGTATCGGTGGCAGTCATCGACAGTTCCTCACGTGATCGGGGGAGCCTGTGAGACAGGCCACATGCTCGGATCAGCTTCCACCGACCCACACACATGCGCAAGGAATGCTCGTGCACATGCATTGTGCAGAAATGCAGGGCCTCGGCCGACACTCAGTGCTTACGGCCCTCGCGCAGCGTCCTGAGCGCGAGGGCGCGCAGTGGTCCGGTGACCGACGCATCGTCGGCAACGCACGTGGTGTCGCCGATCGACACACTCCACATGAATCCATCGGGGACCGGCGATGATGTGTCCTGCGACAGCGCCTTTTCCTGCTGCGGCGATTGCTCCTCCGGCAGTCGAGCGAGAAGAGGACGCGCTGCCTCGATCAGGTGTTGCCATTCGAGCAGCGTCCGCTCGTCATCGACGGTGTCGGTATCGACGTGCGCCCTGCGGGTGATGCCGGCGACACCCCCTGACCGAACCACCTCGACGAACATCTCACGTCCTCTGCGTCGCGGCGGCCGCTACATCGCCAACCGGTCCTGTACCACCCGCTGCTTGGCCAACCGGTACATCGCTGTCGCCCACCGTGATCCCAACGGTAGCCCAACCCTGTACTACTGCGCGGCGAACGTCGGACTCGTCTCCGTATCGGGCTGCAGCCGCAGCGACGGTAGTCGATGCGAAATCCTCGAAGGTGGCATCGGGCCGGAGCGCGCCGCCGGTCGCGACGTCGAACCACACTTGCCCGGCGCGATCCCATGCAGGCCCCGGAAGTGCCCTGGCAGTCACCGCGAACGCTCGATTCGGAATGCCGGAATTGATGTGCACGCCCCCGTAATCGGACCTCGTCTCCACGTAGCCGTCCATGTCGGCAGGCTGCGGATCCTTGCCGAGGACATCGTCGTCGTAGGCAGTTCCTGGTTCCAGCATCGAGCGCAGCGCCCGTCCCTCCACCGCAGGGAGAAAGAGCCCCTCGCCGACCAGCCAGGATGCAACCTCGGCAGTCTGACCGAGCGAGTACTGCTCGACGAGGACTCCGAATACATCCGACAGCGACTCGTTGAGAGCCCCTGCCTGTCCCGAATAATTCAGTTGCGACGAGAACTGCGTGAAGCCGTGTGCCAGTTCGTGCGCGATGACACTGATCGAGACAGTGAATCGGTCGAACACCTCACCGTCTCCATCGCCGAATACCATGCGTTCACCATCCCAGAACGCATTGTCGTAGTCGCGGTCGTAGTGCACCGTCGCATCGAGTGGTAGACCTCGGCCGTCGAGACTCGATCTGCCGTACACCTTCTCGAAGAACTCGAACGTGACGCCGAGGCCTGAGTACGCCTCGTCCACCGCCACGTCACCGCTCGGTGCTTCGGATTCCCGTCGCACCAGAACGCCGGGAAGATCTCGCGAGGATTCGGCGTCGAAGATCGAGCGGCGCAGCGCCTTTCGGCCGGGGACCGCACGCGGCGCAGTGAATTCGTTCGAACGTCGGCGGCCGTCGGCGAATTCACGGTCCACTTGCAGAGTCCTGGCGGCACTCGAAGCCGCATGATCGATGGCCACTCCGCGCCCACCGACATCGGTTCCTGCGGCTATTCGCTCGAGCAAGAACGGCGGAACCACAGGACGAATCCGATGTGCGGGCGGAGTACGGTCACTGTCTGCGGTGCGAGCTGGCATGCGGAGTACCTTCCGGTCGGCGTCGACAGCACAGTAGTCCCTAGGTGCGACACCGTGTTGTTGGAAGTGATCCGTGTTGTTGGAAGTGATCCGGGTTGTTGGAAGTGATCCGGGTTGTTGGGAGCGATCCGGGTTGTGGAAGTGATCCGGGTTGACGAACTTCAGTCGCCGGGCTTGTCCGAGGATTCGAGATGCTCACGCATCAACTCCTCGACGTGTTTGATCACAGCCGGGACCTCTTGTTCTGGAACGGCCTTGGAGAAGTGGTGCCCCTGTCCGAGCCGAAAGCCCAGGACCCGCGCGGCGTCCAGCCTGGCCACAGTCTCCAGTCCTTCGAGAATCACCGACAGTCCCAGTTCATCGGCGAACTGCAACATCGCGTGAGCTACTGCGTGGCCGACTTTGGTGTGCAACGCGGACGCAACAGTTCGGTCCAATTTGAAACCGTCGACCGAGACGTGCATCAGCCGGGGCACCGGCGACCACCCGGAACCGAGATCGTCGAGCAGTACCGTGAATCCGGCGGCCCGAAGCGCCCGTACCATCCGAGCCTCGTCCTCCACCATGGTCCCGCGGGCGGTCTCGGTGATCTCCAGAATGATGGCTTCGGCGGGCAACCCCGCGTTGGTCACGATGGAGAGGATTCGGTCTACGCAGTCCGGTCGATCCAAGTGATGACCCGACACATTCACCGACAACTTCAAACAGGGTCGATCCATCGTCCACCGCGAAAAATCCTGACACGCCGCGGCGAGGATCCGCAGGTCCAGATCCACGATGAGGTCAGTCGTCTCCATCTGTACGATGAAATCGCCAGGTTCGACCAGACCCTCGATCGGGTGTTGCCATCGCGCAAGTGCTTCGAGGGCGAAGATCTTTCCTGTTCCCAGGTCGACGATCGGTTCGTACCACGGCGCGATCTCGCCCGTATCGATCGCCGCTGTCAGCTCCGTCACATTTCCCACGGGCGTGAAGACTCGGGATCGGCTGCGCTGGACGTCGAGATGATCTTCGACCATGACGCCCAATTGCTCGAGCAAGTGCACCTGATCCAGTGTGAGATCGTGCGGCTGCGCATCGAGCACACACAGGGTGCCGATCGGAATCGATTCGCGCCCGAAAAGCGGTACGGACGCGTAGGACCGGAAGCCGGCATCGCGCATGGAGGCGATCAGCGCATGGCCGGGCGACCCGGTGTGGAGTGGGGAGTCGGCCGTCGCAGCCCCTGCCAGTGACGCATCGCCGACCACGAGGGAGTGACCGAGTTCGACGACCGTGGTGCACGCGGCCTGTGATCGTGGCACGACGCATCCGGCAAGATCCTCGATTCCATAAGCGACAAGGGTGTACTGATTGCCGTCGTCGAGAATATTGACCATTGCGACCGGAAATCCCAACGCCTGCGCGGTTACCGCAGTCGCGTTTTCCAATGCTGGGGAGACCGCTGCGAAGTCGAGGTACTTACGAGCAGAATCCTTCTGCCTCTCGATCCGGGTTCGGACCACTTTGCGCCTCCATCAACACTGCGGCGCACCCGCACCTGATCCATGTTCCCGACCGTGAATAGTATGTCAGAACCAGTCACTGCCGTTACATCGATTCAGTTTTGCCGGTCCGGCCTGGAACACGACGCGAGTGACGCGCTCTCGGTCCGAACACCACGGCCGCCGTCTACAGTCGAAACTCGGGTCGAGAATATCGCACCGCTGCATCCGAGGTCGTCACCTCTGCAGCGCCGGGGAAGTAGGTGGACATGGTCGACAAGAAGGCCGACGTCATTGTCGTCGGTGCAGGTCTCGCTGGTCTGGTCGCGGCGGCGGAACTCGTCGCAGCCCGCAAACACGTGATATTGGTCGATCAGGAGAACGAGGCCAATCTCGGAGGACAGGCCTTCTGGTCGTTCGGTGGGCTGTTCTTCGTCGACAGCCCCGAACAACGCCGACTCGGAATCAAGGATTCCCACGAACTGGCGATGCAGGACTGGATGGGATCTGCCGGATTCGATCGAGAAGAGGATCTCTGGCCTCGCCGATGGGCGAAGGCGTACGTCGAATTCGCATCGGGTGAGAAACGATCATGGCTTCGCGAACGGGGCCTGAAGATCTTTCCGCTCGTCGGGTGGGCAGAACGGGGCGGTTACGGTGCCACCGGCCACGGAAATTCGGTGCCCAGATTTCACATCACGTGGGGTACCGGACCTGCACTGGTGAACATATTCGCCGAGACGGTACGGGCCGGTGTGGCGAACGGGACGGTCACCCTCGCCCATCGCCACCGAGTCGACGAGATCGTCGTGGTCAACGGAGTCGCAGCAGGAGTGCGCGGCACACGCCTCGAACATACGACGGCCGCACGCGGTGTCCCGTCCTCCCGGGTCGGCATCGGTGAGTTCGAGTTCGCGGCGGACGCAGTGATCGTGACTTCCGGCGGAATCGGAGCCAACTGGGAACTGGTGAAGAAGAACTGGCCTGCTCGGCTGGGAGAACCGCCGAAACACATGCTGACCGGTGTACCTGCGCACGTCGACGGGCGAATGCTCCAGATCACCGCAGATGCCGGAGCCAGCGTGATCAATCCCGACCGGATGTGGCATTACACCGAAGGAATCACCAACTACGACGCTGTGTGGCCGAATCACGGAATTCGGATCCTTCCCGGTCCGTCGTCGCTGTGGCTCGACGCGACCGGCGCACAGCTTCCCGCACCCTTGTTTCCCGGGTTCGACACACTCGGCACACTCGAACACATCGTCCGGACCGGATTCGACTATTCGTGGTTCGTACTCGACCAGAAGATCATCGAGAAGGAGTTCGGCCTGTCGGGGCAGGAGCAGAATCCGGACCTGACAGGTAGAAGCGTGAGAAAGCTTCTCGAACGAGTGCGTTCGGGCGCGCCTGGTCCCGTCGAAGCATTCAAGCGTCGAGGGGAGGACTTCGTCGTCGCGAATTCCGTTACCGATTTGGTGGCGGGGATGAACAAGATCGGCGACATCGAACTCGATCCGGTCGACATCGAGCATCTCGTGCGGGCGCGTGACCGGGAGATGGACAACGGCTTCAGCAAGGATCTATCGGTATCGGTCATACATGCCGCACGAAAATACAAGGGAGACAGGGCAGCTCGTATTGCATCACCGCATCGGATGCTCGATCCCGAGTCCGGACCGCTCATCGCGGTCAAACTGCACCTGTTGACCCGAAAGACGCTGGGCGGCTTGGAGACCGATCTGGACTCCCGTGTGCTCCGGCCGGATGGGTCCCCGTTCGAGGGACTGTTCGCTGCTGGTGAGGTCGCAGGATTCGGCGGAGGAGGAGTGCACGGGTACCGGTCGCTGGAGGGGACGTTCCTGGGCGGATGCATCTTCTCCGGCCGATCGGCGGGTCGCGCTGCATCACGATGACACGATGAATGACACATGGCGCGACGAACGGAAAATGCCTTCGTGTCGGCGCGCATCGGTAAAGTTGTGCGCACCGATCAACCGCATTCGAGGAGCGTTCGATGGCCGACTTCAACGAGCAGATCATCGCGGAGTTTCGCAGCAATCACGGCAAGGTGGGTGGCCCGTTCGAAGGAGCGCCGCTGCTTCTACTGCACAGCGTGGGTGCTCGCACCGGCACCGAACGAGTGAGTCCGTTGATGTACCTGCCGAACGACGACACGTACGTGATCTTCGCGTCCAAGGCAGGGGCGGACAGCAACCCTGACTGGTACCACAACCTGAAAGCCAATCCGGACACCACGATCGAGGTCGGCGACAAGACGCTCAGCGTGGTCGCCTCGGAAGTGAAGGGTGCCGAACGAGACGAGCTCTACCGCCGGCAGGCCGACCTGTACTCCGGTTTCGCCGACTACGAGAAGAAGACCTCCCGGGTCATTCCGGTCGTCGTTCTCGCTGCGCCCTGAGTCGTCGTTGTTCGAAACAGGACCCACCGCAAGTCGCGTGGGCGAGTACGGATTGCACCCTCTAGCCTCGACTGTATGAACTCCCCAGCCGACGATCGCCTCGAGCGAGCGAACATCGAGCTCGCCCTGTCCCATTTCGACCATCGTTCGGTCACGGTGGGGACGCGGAGAGCGGCGGCGGTCGCATTGGCCATCGGTGGCCCGGCGCACGCTCGACGGCTACTGCTGACCAAGCGACCCTCACGGCTCCGCGCTCATCCAGGCCAGTTCGCACTCCCCGGCGGATCGGTCGATCCCGGTGAGACGACGGAAGCCGCGTGTCTTCGTGAGCTACAGGAAGAGCTGGGTCTGACAGTTCCGCAGGACTGCGTTCTCGGGCGCCTCGACGACTACGAGACTCGGTCGGGATATGTCATCAGTCCTTTTGTCGTGTGGGTCGGTGATCGGCTCGACGAGATGTCACCGAGCCCGACAGAAGTCGCGACGGTGTACGAGGTCTCGTCTGCCGAAATCGACGTCGATGCACGTTTCGTAACGATCGAGCAGTCGAACAGACCTGTCGTTCAGTGGCCGTTCCGCGATTCACTCGTCCATGCGCCCACCGGAGCCGTCGTACATCAGTTCAGAGAAGTCGTACTTCGTGGACGGCACACCCGCGTGGCAGACTTCGAACAACCGGTGTTCGCGTGGCGGTGACGACGGAGGGCAGTGTCGTTTCCCGCCGATTCGGGGATGCCTTCGCTGCGAACGAGGAATCGAGGTGTTCGGCGTGAGCACGTCCGGTACGGACCGTTCGGATCGAATTCTCACCGTTCCCAACGTTCTCAGCGTGCTACGGCTGCTCCTGATTCCGCTGTTCCTCTACCTCCTGCTCGAACGGGAGGCCGACGGCTGGGCCCTGGCAGTGTTGTTGGTGAGTGGGGCGACGGACTGGCTCGACGGCAAACTCGCGCGCGCCCTCGACCAGTCGTCCAGGCTCGGTGCATTGCTCGACCCGTTCGTCGATCGTCTGTCGGTGGTGACGACGCTGCTCGCGTTTTCGCTACGGGGCATCATCCCGTGGTGGGTGACTGCAATTCTGATCGGCCGCGACCTGATACTCGCCGGGACCATTCTCGTGTACAGAAGGCGAGGACTACCACCACCGGACGTGATCTATCTCGGTAAGGCCGCGACGTTCGTGATCATGATCGCACTGCCCGTGCTGCTCGGCGCAACAGGGGATTCGCAAGTCGCCGAGGTTCTGTCCCCGATCGGCCATGCCTTGCTCTTGTGGGGCACTGCCCTCTACGTGTGGACCGGCATCCTCTACACCTACAAGGCGGTCCTGGTCGGTGCGACGGTGCCGGTATCCGACCGGGCTGCACACGATGCGTAGGGCAATCACCCGCAACCCTGTTCCTTCGCTGTTGCGATCGTTGATGTCGGAGCACCTCGACCCCGGTTATGCCGCCGCGGCGCACTCTCGACGGCACACCGCTGGTCGGCCATCCGTCCGATCGACTGCCGTATGGACCGCACTGGGAACTCTGTCCATAGGTGTCGTGTTCGGATTCGCCATCTCCCAAGTGGCCGACCACCCCTCCGATGCCCCTGGAGTTCAGCGAGAGACGGTTGCGACAGTTCGAGCTGCGACGAACCGTGCGGACGACCTCGAAGCGCAACGAAGTGCTCTTGTGGCCGAGGTCGACACGGCACGGGAAACGGCGCTGGCGAGCAGCGACGCAGGAGGTTCGGTACTCACCGACCTGCGGTCGCTCGAGGTCGCGGCGGGCGCCACCTCGGCATCCGGTCCAGGCATCACCGTCGTCGTCTCGGAACCTGCATCGCCTGCATCGCTGTCCGACGCTTCCCGGCGCACGCGTGGATCGGCGGCCGCGGTCATAGATCGAGATCTCCAGGTCGTCGTCAATTCGCTCTGGGTGAGCGGTGCGGAAGCCATCGCCGTCGGGGATGTCAGGATCGGCCCCAACGTCACGATCAGACAAGCAGGCGGAGCGATGCTGGTCGACAATCGCCCAGTGCCGTCGCCGTATTCGATCTCAGCGATCGGCTCCCCATCGCAATTGCAGGCCCGGTTCTCCGTCAGCGACGCATACCTTCGAATGTCGGCGCTGTCCCAGCTGTACCGTGTCGGATTCGACGTCAGACCCGACAACGATCTCCAACTACCCGCTGCCACGGCGCGTCCTGTGTCTGCTGCCCGCCCGGAGGGTTCCCCATGACCGAAGACAGCAGCGACATCGGGGACGGCAGCAACCTCGGTGAAAGCACGGACGGTGGCGAAGGCACGGACGGCGGGGGAACGAGCGAGATTCCCGGGCCGAGTAGGCCTCGCGCCGATGCCCCACGACGAGGCGGGAGCCTTCTACTGCTGGCGTTCGTCGCGCTGGCAATCGGAGTCGTCATCGGAACCGTGTCCTCACCCGAGGTTCCGGAAGCGGTGGCGCCGTACCTTCCGATCGCCGTCGTGGCCGCCCTCGACGCAGTCTTCGGCGGCCTGCGGGCGTATCTCGACGAGATATTCGATGCGAAGGTCTTCGTCGTCTCGTTCGTGTTCAACGTCGTCGTCGCGGCGTTGATCGTGTGGCTGGGCGACCAACTGGGCGTCGGAACCCAGCTGTCGACGGCAATCGTCGTCGTGCTCGGCATCAGAATATTCGGCAATGCGGCGGCGTTGCGTCGCCGACTCTTCGGAGCGTGAGAACGGTGACACACGAGGGGAAGCATCAACTGCGCGACGATCCCCATAGTCACGTCGATGGCCACGGTCACGTCGATGGGCCCAGTCGAGTCGATGGCCGTCGCCGGTCCGTAGTGTTCGGGTGTCTGGCCGTCCTCCTGATGGCTGTTCTCGGGATCGGGCTTGCCGCCCAAGTTCGCGTGAACGAGAGCGAGGATTCGCTCGATTCGGCCAGACCCGCTGATCTACTGGTTGTCCTCGACAACCTCGGACGGCGCGAAGCGTCCATCCGCGAGGACATCACGACCTTGCAGAACACGCTGTCGGCCCTGCGTGCCGAGGGAGGCGGGTCGGGTGCGGCGCTCACCGAAGCTCAGTCCAAGCTCGATGCGCTGTCGATACAGGTCGGTGTTGTCGGCGCCACGGGACCGGGAGTCGTCGTCACCGTCGAGGACCCGAGAACGGGCGTCGGATCGGAGGTACTGGTCGATGCGCTACAGGAACTGCGCGCAGCGGGAGCCGAGGCGGTGCAGATCTCCGGTGACGGAGGCGAGCCCATCCGTATCGGCGTCGACTCCTGGATTGCGGGGGCAGCCGGATCCGTCGTCGTCGACGGGAGCGAGATATCCGCA
Source organism: Rhodococcus yunnanensis NBRC 103083 (assembly GCF_001895005.1). Classification (GTDB taxonomy): domain Bacteria; phylum Actinomycetota; class Actinomycetes; order Mycobacteriales; family Mycobacteriaceae; genus Rhodococcoides; species Rhodococcoides yunnanense. The sequence goes on from NZ_BCXH01000001.1 coordinate 289,278, forward strand.
CCGTTCGTATTGACTGCGATAGGCGATCCGCCGACTCTGTCGGCTGCGCTCGACATCCCTGGCGGAGTGGTCGACACAGTCGCTCGAAATGGGGGAGAGTGCGCAGTATCTCAATCGGACCAGGTCACCGTGTCCGCCTTGCGGGACCCACGATCACGTCAATACGCTCAGCCCGGAAACTAGCTCGACCGCATGGTCGGGATGCCACCCGAAAGGACTGCCGAGTTGAGCGACACCGTGCCATCCGCTGACTTGTTGTACACACCCGAACACGAGTGGGTGCACAGGACCGGCCCGACGACGGTCAGAATCGGCATCACCGATTTCGCACAAGGTCAACTCGGCGACGTCGTCTTCGTCCAGCTTCCTGCCGTCGGCGACGAGGTCACCGCAGGGTCCTCGATGGGCGAGGTGGAATCGACCAAGAGCGTGTCGGACGTCTTCGCGCCGATCTCCGCCAAAGTCATTGCCGTCAACGAGGATTTGGATGCCGGTCCGGAAAAGGTCAACACCGGTCCGTACACCGACGGCTGGTTGGTCGAGCTCGAGGTCGACACCGAAGCCACGTTGAACACAGCGGTGACACAGATGCTCGACGCCGACGGATATGCTGCCATTACGGCCGGGTAACTTCGCGGGAGCGGACTGGAGAAACCGTCTACACCCACGCTCGTACGCAGGGTACGGTCGTTGATGTGTAGATGCCGTGTCGGGGCGCAGGTCCGCAACAAGACAGGTCCGCAACAAGACAGGTCCGCAACAAGAACTGAACGTGCAAGCTATCTACTGCGTAGCCCGCGGTGTACGTCGCCCGGGTGATCGGACTGAGAAGGAGAAACGGTGAGCGAGAACGACAACGACGGCATCTACGGAGAGTCGCCGGCGGAGACCACGTCGGTCTTCCGTGCAGACTTCCTTCAGGAGCTGGACAACTCGGCAACGAGTCAGACTTCCGAAGCTCCGGTGTCGGGTGTGGAGGGCCTACCGGTCGGGTCCGCGCTTCTCGTCGTGAAGAGAGGCCCGAATGCAGGCTCTCGTTTCCTGCTCGACCAGCCGACGACGTCGGCCGGTCGTCATCCCGACAGTGACATCTTCCTGGACGATGTCACTGTGAGCCGTCGTCATGCTGAATTCCGTCAGGACGACGACGAGTTCCAGGTAGTCGACGTCGGCAGCCTCAACGGCACGTACGTCAACCGCGAGCCCGTCGACTCGGCCGTGCTGGCCAATGGTGACGAGGTCCAGATCGGCAAGTTCCGTCTTGTCTTCCTGACCGGACCACGCGGAGGAGCAGGATCGCAGGTAGGGGAGTCGTCTGCAGGTGCGGGCAGCCAGTGACCGCCGTCGGGCAGCAGTCTCCCGGGGGGATGTCGATTGGCTCCGTCCTCGATCGACTTCGGCCCGACTTTCCAGATGTGACCATCTCCAAGATCAGATTTCTCGAAGCAGAGGGTTTGATCTCGCCGGAGCGGACGCCGTCCGGCTATCGGAGATTCTCCGTCGCCGATTGTGAACGTTTGAGGTTCGTGCTGACAGCGCAGCGAGATCAGTACCTTCCGCTCAAGGTCATCAAAGAGCAGCTGGAGGCGATCGACAGCGGCGCGGCGCGGGTCGAGCGAGCCGAACCTGCGCCGCGTAAGCCGCGCACGCTCAGCGTTGCCCCAGGCGAGGTCGATCCGGACGAGTTCCTGGCGGATCGTGAAACGCGGGTGAGCAAGTCCGACCTGTTGGAGCGGGCGGGCATCGACGACCCGTTCCTGACCGAGTTGATCCGCGCTGGTCTCGTCACTCCCGGACAGGCCGGTTTCTACGACGAAGGATCGGTTGTACTCGCCCGAACTGCCCACGCAATGTTGCAGTTCGGTCTCGAGGTTCGGCACCTTCGCGCCTTCAAGCTGGCGGCAGATCGCGAAGCCGGCTTGGTCGCACAAATTGCAGGACCCGTCGCGAAGAGTCGCGATGCAGGAGCACGGGACAGGGCCGAGGAGATGATCCGCGAACTTGCGGCGCTGTCTCTGACTCTGCATACGTGTTTGGTCAAAGCTGCTGTGCGAGGCGCTCTCGATCGTTGACGCGTTCGATGTCGTCGCTGGACTCCACTGCGTCGCGAACATCCAATAGACTCGACGCAGTGGACGGACCCGGATCTGCGGCCCGATTTTCGAAGCATGTGGGAGGCAGTCACCATGAGTGAGATGCGCGTCGTCGGTATTCGTGTCGAGCAGCCCCAGAACCAGCCGGTTCTTCTGCTGCGGGAGTCCGATGGAGAACGCTATCTGCCCATCTGGATCGGGCAGACGGAAGCGGCCGCCATCGCATTGGAGCAGCAGGGCGTACAGCCGGCGCGCCCTTTGACGCACGATCTGATCAAGGATCTGATCGGTGCGCTCGGCCACACCCTCAAAGAGGTTCGGATCGTTGATCTGCAAGAGGGGACGTTCTACGCCGATCTCGTGTTCGACAAGAACGTCCGTGTATCGGCCCGCCCGTCCGATTCGGTGGCGATCGCGCTGCGTGCGGGTGTTCCCATCTACGCAGAAGAGCCCGTTCTCGCCGAGGCAGGCTTGCTGATGCCGGACGAGCGTGAAGACGAGGTCGAGAAGTTCAAGGAATTTCTGGAATCGGTTTCGCCCGACGATTTCAAGGCCACGGACGGCTGAAGATCGCGATCGAGGTAACGGAAGAGTCTCAACCTCAACTTTAGGTTCAGGTTTACGGCGCGGCGCGTTGATTCCGAGAGAAACGCGCCATAGCGTTCAGCCTGTGAGTTCCAGTCGGCGATCGTATGTCGCCGATCCGCGCCGGAGAGTAGTCTGGCCTGGTACGCGGAATGGACTTCACGCGGCAGTACGCCGGGAGCGCATCCCGGTAGAACCTGAGTCAGGTTCACGCGCAGTGTCGAGACATCCGAAGAGGGAGCAGTCAGTGGGAGATCAGCCGCAGGAACGCCACCACGGTTCAGCGACCGACGCATCAGGAGCTGGCGACCCCGCAACGGTGGACACCGCGACAGCAGAGAACACCGCGACAGAATACAACCCCGCGAGTTCGGTGGACACGGTCCCCCCGCGGCAGGTCCAAGACTTTCAACCAGGATTGTTTCCCGACGACTCCGTGCCCGACGATCTTGTCGGATATCGAGTACCCAGCGCATGCCAGATCGCTGGAATCACCTACCGGCAGCTCGATTACTGGGCCCGCACCGGATTGGTCGTTCCGTCGATCAGAAGCGCGGCAGGTTCGGGCAGCCAGCGGCTCTACTCCTTCAAGGACATGCTGGTCCTGAAGATCGTCAAACGGCTACTGGACACAGGAATTTCTCTGCAGAACATCCGCGTGGCCGTCGACCATCTTCGGCAGCGGGGTGTCGGTGACCTCGCCAATATCACCCTCTTCTCCGACGGTACGACGGTGTACGAGTGCACCTCCGCCGAGGAGGTCGTCGATCTCCTCCAGGGTGGGCAAGGCGTGTTCGGTATCGCTGTCAACGGCGCGATGCGTGAACTGACCGGCCTCATCGCAGACTTTCCCGCCGAGCGAGCGGACGGTGGAGAATCCGAGACGACGCCCGAGGACGAGCTGGCGTCTCGACGCAAGAATCGCGCGAGCCGCAAGACCGGTTAGACTTCAGACGTCGCGCTTGCGCGGGAGAGTTCCGGGGCAGCCAGTTCCGGACGCCGAAGGAGCAACACCTCCCCGTCAATCTCTCAGGCACACGGACCGTGTGAGCTTCGACGTCTCTGGAAAGTGATGGGAGTACCCATCCGCCCAAGGGGAAAGGACGTCCGGTAGCCATCGGCGGGCCGAATCTCTCAGGCGCTCGTTTCGGTGAGCATTCGACAGAGGGGGAGGAGCGCCCTGTCGTACGCACCGAACCCTTGGAGCTCCTCGTGACCGAAACGAACTCTCGCTCAGCTACACCGCCGACGTCGCACGGGCGTATCTTCGCCGATAGGCACATCGGTCCCGACTCCGCGGAGCTCGATCGGATTCTGCATGTCGTTGGAGTCGCTACTCTCGACGACCTCGCGATCAAGTGCGTTCCTGCATCGATTCTCGACGAGTCCTCGGGTGGAGTCAGCGAGGGGCTCGGCACACTCCCCGAGCCTGTCGGAGAACACGATGCTCTTGCCGAACTTGCCGATCGTGCGGCGCAGAACACCGTAGCGACGTCGATGATCGGTCTCGGTTACTACGACACGCTGACACCACCGGTGATCACTCGCGGAATTCTCGAGAATCCAGCGTGGTACACGGCCTACACCCCCTACCAGCCGGAGATCAGCCAGGGCAGGCTCGAAGCGCTGCTGAACTTTCAGACCATGGTTGCGGATCTGACCGGTATGGAGGTGGCCAACGCGTCGATGCTCGACGAGGCGACGGCGGCCGCAGAGGCGATGACGCTGCTACGTCGGGCGAACCGCACGTCGAAGTCTCCTCGATTCGTGGTCGACACCGACGTGTTCCCACAGACTCTGGCAGTACTGGAGACGAGGGCCGAACCGCTCGGAATCGAACTCGTGCACCACGACCTTTCCCACGGGCTCCCCGACGGTGACTTCTTCGGTGTCCTTGCCCAAATCCCCGGTGCCAGTGGACGTCTCATGGATCACCGTGCCCTGACCGCCAGTGCGCACGAGGCAGGCGCCCTGGTCGCTGTGGGCGCCGATCTGCTCGCTCTGACGCTGGTGACGCCGCCGGGCGAGTCCGGCGCCGATGTCTGCTTCGGTACCACTCAGCGATTCGGTGTTCCTATGGGCTACGGTGGGCCGCACGCCGGTTACCTCGCCGTCCACTCCGCTCACTCGCGGCAACTGCCAGGCCGGTTGGTCGGTGTGTCCGTGGACGCGGACGGGGATCTGGCATACCGGCTCGCCCTGCAGACACGCGAACAGCACATCAGACGCGAGAAGGCGACATCGAACATCTGCACCGCGCAGGTTCTGCTCGCCATCGTTGCGGCGATGTACGCGAGCTACCACGGTAGCGACGGGCTTCGTTTCATTGCGCATCAGGTCAATTCGCGCGCGCGTGCACTGGCCGCAGGACTTCGGCAGTCGGGAATCGAACTCGCAAGCGATACATTCTTCGACACGGTGACCGCGTCGGTCCCCGGGCGCGCACGGGATGTCGTCGGTGCAGCCAAGAAGTCGGGTATCAACCTCCGGCTGATCGACGAGGACACCGTGGGTATCTCGTGCGACGAAACGACGACTGTCGGTCACATCGCCTCGGTTCTCGACGCTTTCGGGGCGACTCCGACCACAACCGATGCCGCGGAGTCCATTCCCGGGAGCCTCGTCCGAACGTCCGATTTTCTCACCCACCCGGCATTCACACGCCATCGCACCGAGACGTCGATGCTTCGTTATCTGAGAATGCTGTCGGACAAGGATATTGCCCTCGACCGAAGCATGATCCCGCTGGGATCGTGCACGATGAAGCTCAACGCGACAGCGGAGATGGAATCGATCACGTGGCCCCAGTTCGCGAGGCTGCATCCGTTCGCGCCTGATGCCGACACCGTCGGCATCAGGTCCATCATCGCCGACGTCGAGAAATGGCTTGTCGACATCACCGGTTACGACGCGGTGAGTCTGCAGCCCAATGCAGGTAGTCAGGGCGAGTACGCCGGGCTGCTTGCCATCCGCAACTACCACCTGGGACGCGGAGATCAGCACCGCGACATCTGCCTGATTCCATCGAGCGCCCACGGAACCAACGCCGCCTCAGCAGTCATGGTCGGAATGAAGGTCGTCGTGGTGTCCTGCCGGACCAACGGAGACGTCGACGTCGACGATCTTCGCGCCAAAATCACCCAGCACGCAGATTCTCTGGCCGCGATCATGATCACGTATCCGTCGACGCACGGCGTCTACGAACACGAAATCGACGATATCTGCGCCGCAGTACACGACGCGGGCGGTCAGGTGTACGTGGACGGCGCAAACCTGAACGCGCTGGTGGGACTTGCCCGTCCGGGTCGGTTCGGCGGGGACGTGAGCCACCTGAACCTGCACAAGACGTTCTGCATCCCGCACGGGGGCGGAGGGCCGGGAATCGGCCCGATCGGAGTTCGGGCACATCTTCAGCCGTACCTGCCCGGACACCCGTTGCGCGAGGGTCTCGGTGGTGGGGCGCCGGTCGCTGCCGCACCGTTCGGAAGCGCGTCGATTCTGACGATCACATGGGCCTACATCCGAATGATGGGAGCAGTCGGTGTGCGCAAGGCCACGTTGACCGCCATCGCGTCGGCGAACTACATCGCACGTCGGCTCGACGAGCACTTTCCCGTTCTGTACACCGGTGACAACGGCATGGTTGCGCACGAGTGCATTCTCGACGTTCGAGAGCTCACCAAACGTACGGGAGTCACCGTCGACGATGTGGCGAAACGACTGGCCGACTACGGGTTTCACGCGCCGACGATGAGTTTCCCGGTAGCAGGGACGCTGATGGTCGAGCCGACCGAGAGCGAGAACCTCGATGAGATCGACGCCTTCTGCGACGCCATGATCGCTATCCGTGCGGAAATCGACCGAGTCGGTTCCGGGGAGTGGCCCGTCGAGGACAACCCGTTGCGAGGCGCCCCGCACACAGCCCGCAGCCTCGTCGGCGAGTGGAACCATCCCTACACCCGTGAGGAAGCTGTCTTCCCTGCGTCGGTAACTACTCGTGCGAAGGTATGGCCTGCAGTTCGCAGGATCGACGGCGCGCATGGAGACCGGAATCTCGTCTGCTCGTGCCCGCCCATCGAAGCGTTCGCGTGACGGCCCTGCGTACTCGGCTCGAGCCTAGGACGTAACCAGTTGCAGCATCGCGAGCTCCGGCGGCGCTGCAACACGGACCGGTGGACCCCACGCACCTGCCCCTCGGGTGGTGTACAACGTGGTGCCACCGACGCGGTCCAGCCCCTCGACGCTCGGCTGCTGGAGTGGTACGAGATATCGCAGAGGCCAGATCTGGCCGGCATGAGTATGTCCCGAGACTTGGAAGTCGACACCGAAATCGGATGCTTCGACGGCCTGAAGGGGCTGGTGCGCCAGCAGGAGCGAGAACCTGTCGGGATCGCGTCCCGCCAGAGCACCGGCAAGATCCGGTTCGTACGGGGCAGGAGCTGTCGCGTCGTTGATTCCGACGATGTCGATGGCGGCGCCGTCCTTGGTCACGACGTGCCGCTCGTTTCGAAGCACGGTGACTCCGAGGGTCGACCACAGATCGAGCCACTTGCCACCGTCGTCGGCGTAGAACTCGTGGTTGCCGCTCACCCCGAACACACCGAGCGGCGCCGAAAGTTGTTTCAGTGGAGCAAGATCCGCACCGACGAGTTCGACGGTACCGTCGATCAGGTCGCCGTCCAGTATGACGATGTCCGGTGACTGGGCGTTGACGTCGTCGACCACTTTCCTCACGAAGCCTTCGCCTCTGGCAGGCCCCACGTGAAGGTCGGACACCAGGGCCACACGTAGTCCGTCGAACTCGGCCGGAAGCCGGTTCAGTGCGACCGTGGTCTCGGTGACCCGCGGATCGGATGCCTCGACGAGGCCGTAGCCCACGGCAACCACCGATACCGCAGCGGCGACGGCGGAGCCGATTCGTGTGGCCTTGCGGCGGGCGGTCACCGAGTCGCGCCCGCGAACTGCCATCACGATGCGGATGGACACCGTGACGAGGCCGACCAGCGCAGTCCCGAGCACGAGGTAGAGCACGACTGCGAGCCAACTGAGCCCGACGAACGCGGGTCCACGCGCCCAGTCCGGATCGAAGAGCTCACCGGATCCGATGCCGATCAGGGCCAGCAGCCACATGCCGATCAACACGACATCGGCGATCGTGGAGTACGGCCGCGGCAGTCGTGTCGCCCTGACGTAGCGGAAGTGAAGTACGAGGCCGACGAGAGCGAGGAACGTGCCGAACACGAGCAGTCGTGTCATGGGTCAGTACAGCAACTTTCGGAGAAGGTCGGGGAGTTCGGGTCCATCCGACGTATTGACGGTCGTCACCGAGCCGCCAGTCATGTCGGACATGGACTGCAACGTACCGATGTCCGAATTGGTTCCGATCGATACGACGTCGATCGACACGGGCCGGTCCGGCTTGCTCGAGCTTGCCAGCACGGAGAGGAACCTCTCGGACGAGATGGAGGGGTCGTCGTTGGGTCCGTCGGTCACGAGTATCACGCTGTTTGGTACACCGGGCGCGAAGTTCTCGACGGCATCGATGTACGTGGCCGTGACCGATTCGTACGTCGACGTGGCGGTACTGGGCCGGAGAGCATCCAGCGCAGCCGATAGTTGCGAGCGTCTGGTTCCGGACGGCAACGCCTCGCTGACCGGCCCCGTCGACACCTCCTCCCGAAACGGCCGCTGCGCATCGAGAGCATTGCTGTATACCCACAATCCCAGCTCGGACGAGTCCGTCACGGCCTCGAACTGTTGCCGCAATGCTGCGGTGGTGTTCTGCAGGCGGCTGCGACCACCCTCGACGGTGTCCATCGACCCGGAGACGTCGAGAAGAATCGTCGCCCGACGCGGCGTCGCTGGATTCCTCACTGCGTCGATCAACGCGCGAGCCGTGTCCGCCGACGTGGTCGGTGCGTCGGGCGGGGCGTCTGCTGTCTCGAACCCGGCATCGGTGAAGTGCGCCCGGTTCTCGGGGAGGCCGACGAAGTCCACGAATTGTGCCGCGGCGCGGCTCAGTGTCTCGTCCGTCCATCTCCCGGACAGAATGGCTGCCGGATAGTCCGCGATCGGTGCCGAACCGGTCGGTGCATACGCCGAGATCCCGCTGTCCGCGAAGGTTGCGGCCAGTTGTTGCTCGGTGGTGGGGACCGAATGAAAATCAGCCGTGGGCGAGATGTCTGCACTCAGCCGGGCAAGCGCTGTCTCGGTCGAATCGGTGACCACCGCACTCCGGTCATGATCGGTGCTGCCGAGGGCAGACATGGCAGACACCGTGGAACCGCGGCGAACATCTTCGGGGGTCATCGGAGTGCCGGAAGTGGACTCAGCGACAGCGGCCAGCGCGGCGGCGGTGGAGTCCGAAGACGGACCGATCGGTAGCTGCAACCGAAGACCGCCCCACCCTGGCAACCCGAGCACGTCGAGACCGTCGGGTGCGCCTTGAAGTCCCGGAAGGTCCGCCCACCCCGTCCCTGCGTCCCGCATCGCGGACGTGACCGCGATCGGGCTTGCGAGAACGACGGGCGACTGTGCAATCGAACGTGGTGTTCCGGCGACCGTCCCTGCCGGGAGTCCAACAAGTGTGTCCGAGGATCGTGGGATCCAGAGCGCGGGGGCAGGCCCCAGCGTCTGCTGATCCCAGCTGGGGTCCGCGGCGGTGAGTGCACCTGCCACCTGGGCCGAGTCCGCGGCAGTAACTGCTACGGCCACACAGTGATCACGGACGACGGGCCGTGTAGCGGTGAACTCGGCAGCCAGGTCGGTGACCTGCGTCGAGATGTCCGGATCGACGGTGACCGGCAGCGTCAACTGACCTTCGACACATGTTTCGGCCGCTTGTATTCCTTGGTTCGCGATGCGGTCCCGAAGCTGAAACCACCCGAACACGGCGAGCACCAGCACGATGATGGCACCCGCCGCGATCACTGGGCCCTTACTGATACCTCGGGTTCCCCCCGAAGTTCGATGTTCGCCCACGTGAGAAAGGCTACCGGTTACGCGTTGGCGGCTTTGTACTCCCGGCGTCGGCGGTGCAGGATCGGCTCGGTGTAGCCGTTGGGTTGGCTGGTGCCCTGGAAGATCAGGTCACTGGCCGCTTGGAACGCGATGTTGGAATCGAAATCCGGTGCCAGGTTCTTGTATGTCGGATCCGATGCGTTCTGGCGGTCGACCACCGGAGCCATCCGCTTCAGCGACTCGCGCACCTGGTCTTCGGTGACTATGCCGTGACGGATCCAGTTGGCGAGGAACTGCGACGAAATACGCAGTGTCGCGCGGTCTTCCATCAACGCAATATCGTTGATATCGGGCACCTTCGAACACCCGACACCGTGATCGATCCACCGCACGACGTACCCGAGGATCGACTGGGAGTTGTTGTCGAGTTCCTTGCGCTTCTGCTCGTCGGAGAAGTCGGTGGACGGAGCCAGAGGAATCTGCAGAATGTCGTCGACACTGGCACGCTTGTTCTTGGAGATTTCTTCCTGCCGAGCGAAGACATCGACCTTGTGATAGTGCAACGCATGCAGGGTCGCGGCGGTCGGCGAGGGCACCCACGCGGTATTCGCACCGGCCTGAGGATGACCGATCTTCTGCTCGAGCATGTCGGCCATCAGATCCGGCATCGCCCACATGCCCTTACCGATCTGAGCTTTGCCCTCGAGCCCTGCTGCGAGGCCGGTGTCGACGTTGAAGTCCTCGTACGCCTTGATCCAGGTCTGGGCCTTCATCTCACCCTTCGGCACGACCGGGCCGGCTTCCATCGAGGTATGGATCTCATCGCCCGTGCGGTCGAGGAAGCCGGTGTTGATGAACACCACCCGCTCCTTCGCCGCCTCGATCGCACCCTTGAGATTGACCGTGGTTCGGCGCTCCTCGTCCATGATGCCGACCTTGAGGGTGTTGACCGGCAGGCCGAGGACCTGCTCGACGCGCCCGAACAGCTCGGCGGCGAACGCGACCTCGTCGGGGCCGTGCATCTTCGGCTTGACGATGTACAACGACCCAGTGCGGGAATTCTTCAGCACGTTGTCCGCGGCCAAGGAATGCAGTCCGGTCAGCGAGGTGAACAACGCATCGAGGATGCCCTCGGGGACCTCGTTGCCGTCGGCATCGAGGATCGCATCGGAGGTCATCAGATGACCGACGTTGCGGACGAACAGCAGCGAGCGTCCGTGCAGGGTCAACTCCCCACCGCCCGCGCCCGTGTAGACGCGGTCCTGGTTCAGGGTGCGGGTGAAGGTCTTGCCGCCTTTGGAGACGTCCTCGGTGAGGTCGCCGCGCATCAGTCCGAGCCAGTTGCGGTAGCCGAGGACCTTGTCGTCGGCGTCGACCGCAGCGACCGAGTCCTCGAAGTCCATGATGGTGGTGACGGCGGATTCCAGGAGAACATCCTTGACCCCTGCGGCGTCGGTCTTGCCGATCGGGGATTGCGGGTCGATCTGGATCTCGAAGTGCAAACCGTTGTGGCGCAGCAGGATCGCCGACGGCGCATCCGGGGCGCCCTGGTAGCCGAGCAACTGCGCCGGGTCCGCCAACCCGGCCGTGCTGCCGTCGGCGAGGGTGACCGTAAGCGATGCAGCATCGACCACATATTTGGTAGTACCCACATGTGAACCGGAGGTCAGGGGTGCAGCCTCGTCGAGGAAACCCCGGGCGAAAGCGATGACCTTGTCGCCGCGGACCTTGTTGTAGCTGGTGCCCTTCTCGGCGCCGCCGTCCTCGGAGATCGCATCGGTGCCGTAGAGGGCGTCATAGAGCGATCCCCAGCGGGCGTTCGAGGCGTTGATCGCGAACCGGGCGTTGAGGACCGGCACGACCAGCTGGGGGCCTGCCGTGGAGGTGATCTCGGTATCGACGCCGGAGGTGGTGATCGAGAAGTCGGCCGGCTCGTCGAGCAGGTAACCGATGTCCTTCAGAAAGCTCTTGTAGGCGGTCTTGTCGTAGTTCGGGCCCGCATGCTCTCCGTGCCAGGCGTCGAGTTTGCCCTGAATCTCGTCGCGGACAGCGAGCAGTGCCTTGTTCTTCGGGGCCAGATCGGCGATCACTCCTTCGGCGCCGGACCAGAACTGCTCGGAATCGACTCCGGTTCCCGGGAGCGCCTCGGTCTGTACGAAGTCGTACAACACCTTGGCAACCTGAAGTCCACCAACAGAAACACGCTCGGTCATGAATCCCTCGCTCTTTCCGGATCACGGGCGCCACCCGGGCGCCCACACAACGACATCGTCGTCGATGTTACTCGGCAGTAGGTCCGACGGTGTAACCGCCGCTCACGAGTAGATTCTGGCATCGCTCGATCAATGCCGTGCGGAGAGGGGTTGCCCTGGCCATCAGGTCGGTCTGAGCGCGGACGTACTCCGCTCGCCCGGCCGGAGTTTCGATGGAGATCGGAGTGAGGCCGTAATCGGACAGATCGTACGGACTGGCCCGCATGTCGATCGTGCGCGCACGGAGCGCCAACTCGAAGCAATCAGCAACCAGCTCCGAGTCGACGAGAGGCGCAAGTTTGTAGCTCCACTTGTACAGATCCATGCCCGCATGCACACAACCGGGTTGTTCGTGGTTCACACGGCTTGTCGGCTCGAGGTACAGGGCGTTTCTCGGGACTGCCTCGTCGGTGAAGAACCGAAAGGCGTCGTAGTGCGTACACCGCACATTCATCGAATCGACCACGGCGTCCGTGCCGTCGTGCCCTAACCGCAGCGGTACCGAACCGTGCCGTAGGGCCGACTGCCCGCCGCGGTAGACCATCGCCCACTCGTGCAGTCCGAAGCACCCGAGGTTCGGTTGGCGCGCGCGTGTCGAACGCAGGAGGGCCGCGGTGAATTCGACGGCGGATCGACGCCGCTCGAGCAGCGATTCACGCACCCGAAAGCCACCGTCGTGCGGTTCGTACGAGGCGAAGGACGCATAGTCGGTCGCTGAGTCGCCCGTCAGCACGACACCGTAGCCAGGATTCCAGCGTCGTAGATGTCCCGGCTTGAAGCTGTAGTAGGTGAACAGGAAATCGAGAACGGGGTGTGTTGCGCCCTGCGCTCTGTGGTGCAGGTAGTCCCCGATCAGACCGTCGATACGGTCCGAGTGGGCGGCGCGCCGCAGCGTCCACTCCTGCTCCGACATCCGTGTCCGGGTCGAGGTCAGTACGATCCACCCCCACGCATGGTGGCTTGCCCGGGTGTTGGTCCCGCATTGCGGTGGGTGCCGTCGCGGACCGTGCCGACGAACTCCTCGACGAGGTCTTCCAGTGCGACGATTCCGATGGTGTTTCCCGACGCGTCGTGCACGGCACCGAGATGACTGCTCATACGACGAAGCCTGGTCAACGCGTCGTCGAGCATGGTGTCGGCTGCGACGACGGGGAGCCTGCGCACCTCGGAGCGTGGGATCTCGGTGTCCGGGCCTGCGGACTCGTCGAGCATGTATTCGAGCACGTCCTTGAGATGCAGATATCCCACGAGCGATCCGTCGGCGGCCTGCACCGGATACCGGGAGAATCCAGTGGCGATCACCGCTTCCTCGACCGAACCGAGCGTCGGTCCAGACGCGGCGTCCGAACCGGACAGCCGAACACTGCGTACCTGTGTCGACGGAATCAGGACTTCGGCGACGGTGCGGCCGGACGTATCGAGAGCCTGGGTCAGTCGGCGATGCTCGTCCTCGTCGATCAGACCCTCCGACCTCGACTCACCGATCATCTGAGACAGCTCGTCTTCGGACACCGACGAATCAAGTTCGTCCTTCGGTTCGATCCTCAGCCCGCGCAAGGTGAGGTTGGCGCAGATGTTGTAGAACGAGATGAGCGGTTTGGCGATCTTGATGAACATCAGATGGATCGGTACGAGCAACATCGCTGTCTTCTCCGGGCCGGCGATCGCGATGTTCTTGGGGACCATCTCGCCTACGAGGATGTGCAGCACCACGACCAGCGCGAGCGCGATCGTGAACGAGATCGGATGAAGAAGGGACTCCGGTATCCCCACGAGGTCCATCGGCTTCTCGATCAGGTGCGCCACCGCAGGCTCGCCGACGCGACCGAGAAGAATCGAACATATCGTGATGCCCAGCTGCGCCGCAGCCAGCATGAGCGACAAGTTCTGCCCGGCCTCGATCACGGACTTGGCTCGTTTCTTCCCCTGCGCCAGTAAAGATTCGAGCCGGTCACGGCGTGCGGAGATCAGCGAGAACTCGGCTCCCACAAAAAATGCGTTTCCGGCGAGCAGAAGAACTGCGAGCAGAACCGCGAGAAAATCACCCATGAGCGTTCTCCTCGGCGCGAATGTGCTCCAACGTTCCCGAATTCACCGGCTGCAACATGACCCGGTCGATCCTGCGACCATCCATGCGCGTCACCCTGGCGACCCATCCACCGTCGGAATCCGTGGGATCGTCGAACGTGGGGTCGGGGAGCGCAACGGTGTCTCCTTCGGCGGGAATCCGGCCGAGCTCGGACAACACGAGCCCGCCGATGGTCTCGTATTCGCCCTCAGGGGCCAAGTACCCGGTCGCCGCGGCAACTTCGTCGATACGGAGCAGGCCGGAGCAGATCCAACCGTCGCCGAACCGCTGAACGTCGATCTCGGGTTCGTCGTGTTCGTCTCGGACATCCCCGACGATCTCCTCGATCAGATCCTCCATGGTCACCATCCCCGCGGTGCCGCCGTACTCGTCCACGACGAGTGCGACCTGCATTCCGTCGGAGCGCACGCGCTCCATCACGGTGTCCCCGTCCAGGCTCGACGGTACGACGGGGACGTCCTGGGCCAGCGAGTCCAGCCGGGTCGTCCGTCGTAGCGCTGCAGGAACGGTGAACGCGTGCTTGATGTGCACCACACCGATCGTGTCGTCGAGGTCGCCGTCGACCACCGGAAACCTCGAGAACCCGGTCCTGCGCGCGGTCTCGATGAGGTCCGATGCAGTGTCCGACACCGACAGTGATTCGACCTTCACGCGTGGGGTCATCAACTCCTCTGCCGATCGTTCGCCGAACTGCAACGACCGTCCGACGAGCCGGGCAGTTCCTTCGTCGAGCGAGCCCTGTTGAGCCGAAGTACGGACCAGGGAACTGAGCTCACGTGGCGACCGCGCGGACCTGAGTTCCTCGGCCGGTTCGACGCCGAGTCTCCTGACCAGCCAGTTGGCCGATCCGTTCAGTCCGTTGATGGCCCATCGGAAGACTGCGGAGAACCCGGACATGGCTCCTGCCGTCGAACGCGCGGTTCCCATCGGCATCGCGATCGCGATGTTCTTCGGAACCAACTCGCCGAAGATCATGGAGAACGACGTCGCGATGATCAGCGCGATGGCCAGCGACACGCCTTCCGCAAGAGACTGGGACGCGCCCAGCGCTTCGGCCACCGGAACGAAGAATCCCGCGAGAACGGGCTCTGCGAGATAGCCGGTGATGAGTGTGGTGATGGTGATACCGAGCTGCGCTCCGGACAGCTGAAAGGACAGCGTGCGGTGCGCTTTCTGTACTTGCCGGGCACGAATGTCGTCGAGCGCAGCGACGGACGAGTCCACGGCGCTCTTCTCCAACGCCGTCAACGCGAATTCGGCGGCCACGAACAGTGCCGTTCCGGCGGTGAGGGCCACGAAGCCGACCAGGCTGAGAATGCTGACGAGAATGTCCACGGCTATCGCCGCCGAAGTTGAGACAGGCGCATCGCGCCGTGGGGCTCTGCCTGCCGAAGGAGGCGAGGCGAGCGAATCTTCGATGTTCGGGTGTCGCCGGGTTTGTCTCCCGGCTCGATAGAGGAGCCCTCCGAAGTGGAGCCCTCGTCGCCGTGGTCGCTGGACGCGACGACGGCTGTCGTGATTACGGGTGCCTCAGGCACCTTGTTCCTTCCTGTCGTTCCGCCGAATGCTTCGCCGGTGCTCGGGCACCGCCGATTCGCATGGGCCGGCGAAAATGTGTTCGTTCGATCGCGAAGCCATCATTCTAACGGCTGCAGGCGTTCGTGTGATCTCGAGTGGGGCAACGTCACCAACCGCTGGGAAGTGGTCGACCTTCGGCGAATCCGGCTGCGGACTGCACACCGAGCACAGCGCGCTGGTGAAGCTCTTGCAGTGTCCGTGCCCCCGCGTACGTGCACGTGCTCCGAACGCCCGAGCAGATGTGATCGATGAGGTCCTCGACTCCCGGCCGATCCGGATCGAGGCGCATTCTCGAACTGGAGATGCCCTCCTCGAACAGTCCCTTGCGAGCCCTGTCGAACGCGCTGTCGGTCACGGTGCGAGCAGCCACCGCACGCTTGGATGCCATCCCGAAGCTCTCTTTGTACGCGTTGCCCGCGGTGTCGAACTTCAGGTCGCCCGGTGATTCGTAGGTTCCGGCGAACCACGATCCGATCATGACGTTCGACGCGCCTGCGGCAAGCGCCAGTGCCACATCGCGCGGATGCCGTACTCCGCCGTCAGCCCACACGGCCGCTCCCAGTTCGGCTGCAGCCGCCGAACATTCGGCAACCGCCGAGAACTGGGGGCGGCCGACGCCCGTCATCATTCGGGTCGTGCACATCGCACCGGGTCCCACACCCACCTTCACGATGTCCGCGCCTGCCTGCACCAGGTCGCGGGTTCCACTCGCCGACACCACGTTGCCTGCAGCAAGGGGGATCCCCAGATCGAGTGCCTTGATGGAGGACAGCGCTTCGAGCATCTTCTCCTGATGACCGTGTGCGGTGTCGATCACGAGAAGATCGACGCCTGCGTTCGCGAGTGCCTTCGCTTTGGCTGCAACATCGCCGTTGATGCCGACCGCAGCCGCCACTCGCAGACGCCCTGCTGCGTCGACTGCGGGAGTGTAGATACCGGTACGCACCGCGCCGGTTCTGGTCAATACCCCGGCCAGCGAACCGTCGCCCGTGACGAGGACCGCAAGACTCTCGTGTGCCACCTCCAGAGCGTCGAACACCTCTCGCGGTGATGCGTCGGCGGCGACGGTGACGAAATCGTGGACCGCCACCGAGCGCAACCGCGCGAAACGATCGACGTCCGCGCAGGTGCTCTCGGTGACCACACCGACGGGCTTGCCGCCGTCGACGACGACGACCGCACCGTGCGCTCGCTTGTGCATCAGGGCGAGAGCATCCGACACCGACGCATCCGGGCCCAGCACGACGGGCGTGTCCGCGACGAGATCACGGCTCTTGACGAACTCGACGGTGTCGGCCACGGCCGTGATCGGGAGATCCTGCGGAAGTACCGTGATGCCTCCCCGCCGGGCAACGGTTTCGGCCATGCGACGACCGGACACCGCGGTCATGTTGGATACCACGATGGGGATGGTCGTCCCTGATCCGTCGACCGTCGCGAGGTCGACGTCGAATCTGGACGTCACATCCGTCCTGGTGGGGACGAGGAAGACGTCGTCGTAGGTCAAATCGTACGGTGGCCGCCGGCCTTCGAGGAACTGCACGTTTCGCCAGCGTACCGGTCAGGCCACTTCTGCGTATTCGGTGACCTTGGCCTGAGAGCGAGACAGGGCGATCGTCGCGAAGATCATGACGGCCACACAGAGCCCGATCACGGTGAGTTCGAACGGATCGTCACGCACACGTTCACCCAGAACCGTGATGCCGAGGAAAGCCGCACCGAAGGGTTCCCCGATGGTGACGGCAGGTAGCGAGGCGGACAGCGGCCCGGACTGGAAGGCGCGCTGCTGAAGGTAGAAGCCGAGGACCCCGCAGACGACGAGCGCGTAGGTCTGCCACGCGGTGACAGCCTCGACGACGTCTCTCTCGACGAGATCGGTGACGTACTTGGTGAACGCGACCGCCATGCCGAACAGCAGTCCGCCTGCAGCGCCCAGCAGAAGTGCGCGCTGGCTCGGCTTCTGGAGCAGGAGTCCAGCGAGTGCCGCGGCGAGTACCACGCCCGAGGCGATCAGCAAGGGCACCAGCCACTGCGAGAACGGGGCATTCGAATGCCCCTCGGTGGGATCACCGACGACGATGAACACCGCGAGCGCCGCAGCGAGAGCTACGGCCAGCACCCAGGTCGACCTCGTCATGCGATAGCTGGAGAACTTCGCGGACAGCGGCAACGCGAACAGCAACATCGAGACGAGAAGTGGCTGGACCACCAGCACCGAACCGACCCACAACGCGGCGACCTGGACCCCGTAACCGCCGATGTCACCGAGCACACCTGCCCACCACCGCGGGCTGCGCAGAAGCGTGGCGATCAGGGATTCGCCCTCGGGCACCGCTGCGGCGGCGCTCTGCTGTGCAACGGAGGCGCAGGCGAAGAGGAACGCGGCGATCAACGCCAGCACGATGGCCAATACCGGAAGTTCGTTCATCGAGGACCACGTCGCTGACCGTGTTCTCGCGACCCGCGAGCGGGCGATGCGTTCCGCCGACCTTGCCGCGGAGTGGTCGCGGCGGGAGCCGCCGCGCTGCGCACCACGGGCACGCCCGTCGGCGCCCGGGCCCCGGCAACCTCCCGCAGAACCGGGCTGGAGCGTGTCACATCGGTGAACGCGACGGCGATTCCCGCCTCGATTGCCAACGCACTCACATGTTCCTCCTGACCCGGTGCCACGAGCGTGACGACGGTTCCGCTGTCTCCCGCGCGAGCGGTCCTTCCCGCCCGATGTGTGTAGTCCTTCGCATCCGCGGGCGGATCGACGTGCAGCACCAACGTGACGCCGTCCACATGGAGCCCTCGTGCAGCGACGTCCGTCGCGACGAGAACGGGAACCGATCCGTTGCCGAACGATGCGAGTGCGCGTGTACGGGCGGCCTGTGTCTTGTCGCCGTGCAGCGCGACCGCATCGACGCCGGCCGTGCGGAGTCCCTCGGCGAATCGGTCGACGGCGTGCTTGGTGCGCAGAAAGACGATGGTGCGACCGTCGCGGGCTGCGAGAACTGTTGCGACCGAATCCTTTTCCTCGGCCGAAACTCGAAAGAAGTGGTGGCTCATTGCAGCTCGTTCCGGCTCCGTCGACTCGGTGCGATGCACGACGGGGGAGTGAAGGTACTGCTCGACGAGTTCGGACACATCGCCGTCGAGCGTGGCGGAGAACAACATTCGCTGCCCGTCCTTGCTCGTACGATCCAGCAGCTTGCGCACCTGGGGGAGGAAACCGAGATCGGACATTCGATCGGCCTCGTCGACGACCGTGACGGTCACGTCGGCGAGCGATACCGCGTCCTGAGCCGTCAGATCTTCGAGGCGTCCCGGCGTCGCGACAACGACGTCGACACCACGACGGAGCCGCTCGATGTGACGCTTGAGTGGAACGCCTCCGACGATGGCCATGACGCGAACACCGGATGCCAGCGCAGGCTCGTCCAACGACGCTTCGATCTGCAGAGCCAGTTCCCGAGTCGGCACCAGTACCAGGCCACGAGGGCTCGACGGCCGACTGCTGCTTCCCGACAGCCGCTGAAGTAGCGGGAGACCGAACGCGAGGGTCTTGCCCGACCCTGTCGGAGCATGTCCGAGTATGTCGCGGCCCCCCAGAGCATCCGGAATGGCGGCCGCCTGAATCGGGAACGGCGACTCGACGCCGATTCGGCGGAGTGCGTGTGTCACGACGGGTGCGAGCCCCAGATCTGCAAACGACGAGTGCTGGGGCATAGCGGAACAGTACAGCCACCCCAAAGTTTCTGTCGGTGGCACACGCCAGTATGTGCACGGGAACATACGTTCGAATGCGGCGGCTTCCGAGAAATCATTCGGCTTCTCGGAACGTGCGCCCAAAACGAGAGCTTGGGGGAGCTATGTGTGCATTGTGCGACGGACAGTCCATCGAGGACTACGTGCGCGACCTGGAAGACACGATCGACCGGCACGGGTGGGCGTTGCAGTACGTCGCCTCGGCTCCGCCCTCGTCGTACGAGGAATTCGACGGGTGTGGCGTCGATCCCGCGTTCTGCTACACGGTGGGACTGACTGCCGTCGGCCATCCTGAGATCGTGATCACCGGCCGTGGGCCTGCCGAATCGTCCACGGTACTGAACGCACTCGGGCGCCGGATTTCGGTTGCAGGTGAGGTGTTCGAAGCAGGCTCACGGGCGTGGGTAGCCGGGTTCGATCTGTATTTCGTGGACGTGATGCACAGCGGGGAGTGGTTGCTCATGGCCGAGAACGTATATCCGCCGGGCGCTGTCCGGGCGGTACAAGCTGTGTGGCGTGACGCCACGGGGAATCTGCCGTGGGAAGGCGACGTCGTGTCGACGATCGTCCAGCCTGTTCTCGGTCCGCCGCCGGGGTGGTACGAGGGCGACATCTGACGAAAGTTCCACCGGTGAACTGCAACGAGATTCGCTGGTCGCGCAGGTACGTTCTGCGGGACCAGCGAATCTCGCCGGCCGAGTGTGCCAGGGTCAGGCCTGAATCTCGCTGCGGTCACCGCTCCAGAGCGTGTGGAACTTACCCTCGGAATCGGTGCGCTCGTAGGTGTGCGCACCGAAGAAATCGCGCTGTCCCTGCGTCAATGCCGCGGGGAGACGCTTCGCGCGCAGAGCGTCGTAATACGCGAGCGAGGACGCGAAAGCAGGAACCGGGATGCCGAGCGATGCTGCGGTGATGACAACACGTCGCCAGCTGTCGATCGCGTTCTCGATGGCCTCGCGGAAGTACGGCGCAAGAATCAAGCTGGGCAGCTCGGCGTTGTCGTCGTACGCATCCTTGATGCGGTCGAGGAAGCGGGCACGAATGATGCAACCGCCGCGCCAGATCGTTGCAAGATCGCCGGGATGCAGATCCCAGTCGTACTCTGCACTGCCTGCGGCGATCTGATCGAAGCCCTGTGCGTACGCGACGATCTTCGACGCGTACAGCGCGCGGCTGATGTCGTGCGTGAACTGCTCGGCATCGGACGGCTTTTCGGCGAGGGTACCCGAGGCAAGGCCGACAGCGGCCTTGCGCTGGTTCCGCGACCCGGACAGCGCCCTGGCGAACACGGCTTCGGCGATTCCGGTGACCGGAACTCCCAGATCGAGTGCTGCCTTGACGGTCCAGCGGCCGGTGCCCTTCTGCTCGGCGGCGTCGACGATGACGTCCACGAGTGGCTGCCCGGTCTTGGCGTCGACCTGCTTCAGAACCTCAGCCGTGATCTCGACGAGGTAGCTTTCGAGGTCGCCGTTGTTCCACTCGGTGAACACATCCGCAACCTGCGCCGGGGTCAAGTCGAGTGCATCGCGGAACAGGTTGTACGCCTCGCCGATCAGCTGCATGTCGGCATACTCGATGCCGTTGTGCACCATCTTGACGAAGTGGCCGGAGCCGTCGGGGCCGATGTGCGTGCAGCAGGGAGTGCCATCGACCTGTGCTGCAATCGATTCGAGCAGTGGACCGAGCGCCTTGTACGACTCGGCGGGCCCGCCTGGCATGATCGACGGGCCGTTGAGCGCGCCCTCCTCGCCGCCCGATATTCCAGCTCCGACGAACAACAGGCCGCGTTCCTTCAGCGATGCTTCGCGCCGAATGGTGTCGGTGTACAGAGCATTTCCACCATCGATGATGATGTCGCCCTCTTCCATCGCGCCCGCGAGTTCTTCGATGACTGCGTCGGTGGGGTCTCCGGCTTTGACCATGATGAGTACTCGGCGAGGCTTCTGCAACGCAGCGACGAACTCTTCGATCGTCTCGGTGCGGATGAATTTGCCTTCGCTACCGTGTTCGGCGAGCAGAGTATCGGTCTTTGCAATGCTGCGGTTGTGCAGCGCAACGGTATGTCCGTGGTGCGCAAAGTTTCGGGCTATGTTCGAGCCCATCACGGCGAGTCCGGTGACACCGATCTGGGCGAGTTCTGACGGGTCCACTGCTGAGGTCATGGGTACAGCTTTCCTTGCCGAGCGCACAAACGAAAGCCGGGGGGTTTACTGCGTCGTTTCCGGTCGGATCTCACAACCGAAAACGGGGGTGCCGACTCCACCGAGTCGGCACCCCCGTTCGAGTGCATTCACATCATCGAAGCGAATCAGTGCGTACGCGCAGGACCATCGAATCCGTCGTAGGAACGACGGTCGGTGCGGCTACGGAATCCGCTCGACTTCGAGTCCTCGTGAGCCGAACTGGAATGCGTGCGGGGACGGTCACCCTGGTAGCCGCCGGTGCGGGGACGGTCACCCTGGTAGCCGCCGGTGCGGGGACGGTCGCCCTGGTAGCCGCCGGTGCGGGGACGGTCGCCCTGGTATCCGCCAGTGCGCTCACCCTGGTAGCCACCGGTACGCGGACGGTCACCCTGGTAGCCACCGGTACGCGGACGGTCACCTTGGTAGCCGCCGGTGCGGGGACGGTCACCCTGGTATCCGCCAGTGCGCTCGCCCTGGTAGCCACCGGTACGCGGACGGTCACCCTGGTAACCGCCGGTACGCGGACGGCTGTCACGACGATCCCTCGGTGCGCTGCTCTCGGCGCGCAGCGGCTCGCCGGTGGGCTTCTTGGCACCGGTGATGCTGCTGAGTTCGGCTGAACCAGGCGAGACGTTGACCGACGTTGCTTTGACGCCCGCCATGCCGGTCAGACGCTGAACCTGACGGCGCTGGTTGGGAAGCACGATCGCGACGACGGTTCCCTTTTCGCCTGCACGGGCGGTACGTCCGGCGCGATGGAGGTAGTCCTTGTGGTCTGCAGGCGGGTCGACGTGAACCACCAGATCGATTCCGTCGACGTGGATTCCGCGAGCGGCGACGTCGGTGGCGACGAGAACTGGAGTACGGCCGTTCTTGAAGCGCTCGAGCACTCGGGTGCGCTGGTTCTGTGCTTTACCGCCGTGCAGTGACTCGGCCGCAATACCCAACGCGCGCAAGCGATCGGTGATGCCGTCGCAGCCCAGCTTGGTTCGGGCGAACATGATGGTGCGTCCTTCGCGGGCGCCGATCTCGGACAGAACGACGTCCTTCTGGCCGCGGTCGACACACAGAAGGTAGTGATCCATCGTCCGCACACTGGCCTTGCCATCCTGTGTGGAGTGTTCGACGTGGTCGGGCAGGAACTGACGGACCAGCGACTGGACTTCACGATCGAGCGTGGCGGAGAACAGCATTCGCTGACCGTCGGCCGGGGTGTCGGCGAGGACGGCGCGCACCTCGGGCAGGAATCCCATGTCGGCCATCTGATCTGCCTCGTCGAGTGCAGTGATCTCGATGGAGTCGAGGACGCAGGTGCCCTGACGAAGGTGATCGGCGAGCCGGCCCGGGGTCGCGACGAGGACGTCGACGCCGCGCCGCAACTGCTCGACCTGCTTGTTGAAGGGCGTTCCGCCCACGGCTGCGCGGACGGTGAGTCCGAGCGCCCCTGCGTACGGGGTCAAGGAGTCGACGACCTGGAACGCAAGTTCACGGGTCGGCACGAGAACGAGCGAACGAGGGCGCTTGGCCGACGGGCGATCGGTGTGCAGCGCGAGCCGCGCGAGGATCGGCAGGCCGAAGGCCAACGTCTTGCCCGAACCGGTCTGTGCGCGTCCGAGAACGTTCTTGCCTGCGATGGCGTCGGGCAGTGCTTTCGCCTGAATCGGCGATGGCACGGTGATCGAGTTGCGTGCGAGTGCGGCAACCACGGGCTCGGGAAGGCCGAGCTCGGCGAAAGTGATCGATGCGGGTTCGCTGGAAGCGTCCGCGGTGGGGGAAACGGGTGTACTAGTCGAAACAGCGTGGGTCACGCAGTTGAACCTCTCCGGATTACGGGCACGCCACGAAGCCACAGCTATAGAGACCGCCCGAGAAGGGGCACCAACAACAGCCAGAACACATAGAGACGAGCCAGGGCACTGTCACCTGGCCATCAGTGTGCGAACACATGTCACACAGAGTGGGGCTGTTTGTGCCTTTTCGAATTGCTAGGCCGCGATGGCGACCTCGGTCCACTGTACGCGACACCTGTTCGATTCACGATTCGAACAGGTGTGAGCTGCCCTACTCGATCAGCGGTGGCCGAGGAGACGGCTCAATTCCTCCAGCCACGGCATCGCCACGAATATGGTCGGGACCACGAGGATGACCGCAGCCGTCGTGTATGCCGCTGCGCTGATCGTGATGTCGCTTCGTGGACCGTTGAGGCGCTGAACCCGGATGAGTGTGCTCGGGCCGCCTGCCGCCAGAGCACCCCGCGGCGCAGTCGACCCGGCGCACGTGACGAGGGCACGCGCCAAGGGCGTCGGACCGGTGACTTTCACCGCGGAATCGTCGGCGAGCAGCTCGACCAACAGTTGAACGCTTCCGAGCGCCGATTTGCTTCGCACGATGCGCGGAAAAGCTTCGTTGACCGCGGTGAAGGCCTCGAGAACCAGATCGTGCCTCGACCGCAGATGCGAGCGCTCGTGGGTGAGAATTGCTTTGACCTCGGAGCGGCTGAGGTGAGTGAGAACGCCCTCGCTGAGCACGACCCGCTGCCGTAGACCCGGCAGGCAGTAGGCGATCGGCTCGACGGCATCGAGCACGCGAACGTCGGCATCTCGGATGCCGGGGAACGGGCGCCCGTCGTCGCTGCAGTCGAGGAGATCGACGAGTACGCGGTGCCTCGCACGCCTCCGACGGGTGCGCACCGCCACCTGGACGAACGAGAAGATCAGTTTGGCGCCGATTCCGAGTGTGATCGCGAGTACGACGACGTACAGAAGCCACAGCGGGAGCCCCAGTGCATCGATCTCGTCGGTCGGCGCAGTAGTTGGTCGACCGTCGGGCCCGGGCACCAGCAGCAGGCCGCCGATCGCCAAACCGGAGGAAAAGGCAGAGAACACAGCGGCGATCGCTATCGCCTGCCAGAGGACCAGTGCGGCGCGCGGGGCACGAAACGGCCATGTCGCACGGCTGAGGACAGCAGGGACCGGCCCCGCCAACAGCAGAGCGAGCAGCGCGAATACCAGAGCTGTGGTGGAGTTCATATCCTCACTAACCGACGGCTGGGGTCAATCCGAACGGCGTTCGTCGTCGCCCGTATCGGAGTGTCCTGACGATTGTGCCACCTCGAGCGCAGCAAGGGCCTCTCGGAGTGCCGCAGCTTCGTCGGCACCGACCTGTCCGACGAAGTGGACGAGAGCGGCTGCGCGGCCTCCCGACTCGGGTGCCTGCGCCAACGCGTCGACCATGAGGCTCGCCACGAGTTCATCACGCCCGTGCAACGGCGCGTAGCGGTGGGCCCGATCGTCTCGTTGCTGCACGACCAGTTGCTTCTTGGCCAAACGCTGCAGCACCGTCATGACAGTGGTGTATGCCAACTCTCGACGCGTGGCGAGAGCTTCGTGTACCTGTCGCACGGTCTGCGGCTCCGTGGAGTCCCACAAGTGATCCATCACTGCACGCTCGAGTTCGCCTAGACCAGCCATTCGACGAATTCTACGGGTAGTCCGACACAAATGCGTACTACTGCTGGTAGTAACGGCGGTCCGTTCATGTGGGATGCGTCATAGACACTTACCGTCATTTTCCCCACGGTCCGCAATTCACGGCACCGATATGCCTATCCTGCATTGATACCCGTTCGACTGCGAGGTGGAGGCACGGATTGAACTGGTTCCTCTCGCTGTCGCTCGTGAGCGACACCACGTCGGCATTCGTGTCCGTCCTGGGAGCACTCGGTGGACTCTGGCTCCTCGTCTCGAAACGCCGCTGGTATGTCCTTCGGGCCCTACCACTTGCAACGACGGCAGCTCTGATCGTCGGGATCGCGCTCTACGTCGTCGTGGAGAAGATCTGGCGACCGTTCCCCGATCCGATCGAGATCGAGATCTACGTGTGGATCTCCATCGGAATCGCTGCGCTGCTGCTTGTCGCTCCTCGGACGATCGCGGCGCAGGGTGCTCTCGCGAAGGGGATGTCGATCCTCGCGGCGATTCTGGTCGTTCTCACCGCCGCCGCCCATGTGAATCTCGTCTTCGCCGCGTACCCGACAGTCGCGACGGTGCTCGGTGTCGACGACGTCGACCGAATCTCACTGAGCGACGTGCCAGGACCGCGCGCGCAGGTCGTCACCGGGGATCCACTCGATGCTGCATGGACCGCCCCCTCGACCATGCCCTCGGGGGGCAAGTTGACGTCGGTGACGATTCCGCCCACGGTGTCCTCGTTCTCCGCCCGACCGGCCGAGGTCTATCTGCCGCCGTCGTACTTCGCCGACCCTCGGCCGCTGCTGCCGGTGCTGGTGCTCCTTGCCGGCCAGCCGGGAGGGCCGGACGACTGGCTCGAGGGCGGAAAGTTGACCGCCACCATGGATGCGTTCGCACGTGACCACGGGGGTCTTGCACCGGTCGTCGTGGTCGCCGACGCCACGGGGTCGACTCTCGCGAATCCGCTGTGTGTCGATTCGGCACTCGGCAACGTCGCGACGTACTTGTCTCAGGACGTTCCGAACTGGATCAAGTCGAATCTGCAGGTCGATCCCGATCCACGCAGCTGGATCATCGGCGGGCTTTCCTACGGCGGAACGTGTTCGATACAGATGGCAACGAACCATTCCGATGTATATCGAACATTTCTCGACCTGTCCGGGCAGCTGGAGCCGACCCTGGGCGATCGTTCGCGAACCGTGAACGAGGCGTTCGGTGGCAACGAGGCCGCGTTCGTCGCAATCAACCCTCTCGATCTGTTGAAGACGAAGAAGTACCCGGACTCGGGTGGAGCCTTTGTCGTCGGCGCCGACGACAACGACTACAAACCGGGGCAGCAGACGATGTACCAGGCAGCCAAGGCGGCCGGCATGGACGTGCGCTACGACGAGGTTCCAGGCGGACACAGCTTCGCTGTCTGGTCCAAGGGCCTCGAACTCGAATTACCGTGGCTGATGCAGAGAGTGGGTCTGATCTCGTGAACGAGTCCGTGGAAGACACCCGACCGGTCGAGGACATCGCTCCGAGCTGGATGCAACTACGGAAGGATCGCCTGGCCACGGATTGGAAGAAGTCGCTGCGGCAATTGTCGCGATTGCGGGCGCTGATCGTGTACGGCGCAAAGGGCGCCCCTGTCAGTTTCGGATTGCTGGCCGTCGTTCTGGCGCTCGGGGTAGTCGGACTCGCGGTCGGGGGCAACACACTGCACCACGATTTCGCCCTCGGCATCATGCCGTTCGAGCAATTCCGCGTCTGGACCGCGTTGACCGCCGGATTGTTTGCGCCCGGCGTGGCCGGCTATGTGTTCGTCGTCATCGCGGTCGTCGTGGCGGCGGCCCCGATCGAGCGACGATTCGGGTCGGCGAAGTTCGCACTCGCTGCGGCATCGACTCAGGTTCTCGGGTCGCTGCTCGGTCTCGGCGTCGCGGCGCTCGCCAAACTGTTCGACGCCGACTGGGGGTTCCGTCTGCACGTCGGCACGGCGATCGGCCCGACCACCTGGATCGTCGGGGTGGTGATGGTGGCGACCGCGCGAATGGACACTCTGTGGCGTCGCCGAATCCGCGTCGGGCTACTCGCTCTGCTGATCACGTCTGCCCTGTTCAGCGGCCACCTGCAGGACGTGGTCCGTCTTGCAGCCGCGGTGGTCGGCCTTGCGCTGGGGCCGGTGATCGTCGGGAGGTCCGCGCGGGGGCCGCGACTGGCAGGGACCCAACGCGAGGGACGCGTCCTCGTCGCTCTCGTCGTCGCGGCCAGCGCACTCGGCCCTGTGCTCGCCGCATTGAGTCCGGATGCGGTGGGGCCCTTCGCAGTACTCCGCGACGTCGTTCGCGGCGTGCCGTACACCGCTGCGGAAGTTCGCGAAATCTGCGCTGATTCGGCAACCGACCCCGAATGCCGAACGGGGCTGCTCGAACTGCGTCTCGGCGGCGTCGGTCCGACCATCCTGTCGCTGATGCCGTCGATCTTCCTGCTGTTCCTGGCCGACGGCCTACGTCGAGGCCGGAAATTCGCCTGGGGTGCCACAGTGTTCGCGCAAGTGGTGTTGCTCATCGTGTCCGTTGCGAACTACGCCATTCGATTCATCGAGTCCGGTGACGACGAGTCGGTGTTCTACGGCCTGGAATCGCCCACGGCGTATCGGACGATCGTCCCGTTCCTGCTTCCGCTGGCAGTGCTGATTCTCTTGCTTCTGACCCGAAAGTTCTTCGATGTATCGGCGCCGAAAGGCACTTACCGACGATGGACGCTGGTGACAGTAGGAACAGCGGTGGTGCTGGCTGTCCTGTACGTCCTCGGAGGACTGGCTGCACGGAGCGGGTTCGACAACGAACCAACAGCTCTCGGCCTTCTCGCCGACTTCCCTCAACGCCTCGTTCCGCCGGTCTATCTGCAGTGGCTCGAACCTCGCTTCCTCCCCGGAAGTGTCCCGACGACCTTGCTGTTCGAGTGGACCGGAGTGTTGTTCTGGGGAGCATTGTGCATAGTCACGCTCAACACGTTCCTCACACCGGCATTCGGTGCGGAGACCGACTCGACCGAGCGAGCACGCGAGCTGCTCACCCGGAGTACAGGCAGCGCTTTGTCCTGGATGACGACATGGCGTGGAAACACGTACTGGTTCTCACCCGACGGGCGAAGCTACGTCGCGTACCGCGTCATCTCCGGCGTCGCTCTTACTACAGGCGATCCGGTCGGCCCGCGGGAACGACTGCGGGACAGCGTCGTCGACTTTGCCGAGTTCGCGTCGAAGAATGGGTGGATTCCCTGCTTCTATTCGGTTACCCCTGCGGTTCGCGAGATCACCGACAGCATCGGGTGGGGTGGAATCCAGGTGGGGGAGGAGACCATACTCGATCTGGAGGCTCTCGCGTTCACGGGCAAGAGATTTCAGGATGTTCGCACTGCGCTCAATCGGGCCAAGAAGGCGGGTGTCGAGGCGGAATGGATCAGCTTTCCTGAGGCCCCACTCGCGATCACCGACCAGATCACCGCCATCTCGGAAGAATGGGTGGCAGACAAGGGCATGCCCGAGATGGGTTTCACGCTCGGCGGATTGGAAGAAGTCGACGACGCGCAGGTGCGCTGTCTGATCGCGGTGGACGAGCACCGAACCGTACACGGAGTCACGTCGTGGATGCCGGTGTACGAGGACGGTCAGATCGTCGGTTGGACACTGGACTTCATGCGTAGACGATCGGAAGGGTTCAGACCGGCGATGGAGTTTCTCATCGCGTCGGCGGCAATTCTGTTGAAGGAGGAGGGGGTCCGTTTCCTCAGCCTGTCCGGCGCGCCGCTGGCCAAGATCGACGACGGCGGCACCGAAGACTCCGATTCCGAGGAGCTGACGTTCTCCAGGCTTCTCGACAGGCTCCTCGACGTGCTGGGCAAGACTCTCGAACCGGTGTACGGATTCAGGTCCCTTCTGGCCTTCAAATCGAAGTTCCAGCCGCGATACGAACCGATGCACATGACCTATGCCGACCCGGCTGCGTTACCGAGCATCGGCAACGCAGTCGGGCGGGCGTACCTGCCCGAGGTGTCGTTCGGTCAGGGGTATCGACTCGTCAAGACGATGATAGAGCGTTAGTTAGTCGACTGCGGGGCCGCGACGGAGTGCGCAGCCGATTTCTGTGGACCGCCGACGGCGCCATAGACGTGTCGTGTGCCGATGGGGACTATCAACGGTCGGTCGGAGACGGGGTCCTCGATCACGGTTGCCTCCAGACCGAAGACGTCGAGGAGTAGTTGCTCGGAGATGACATCCTGTGGGCGACCCGACTCGACGATCTTGCCTTGCGACATCACGATGAGCTGATCGCTGTATCGCACGGCCAGATTGAGGTCGTGCAAAACCATGATGACGGTGCGACCCATGTCCTCGTGCATGCGGTCGACCAGATCGAGAACCTCCACCGAGTGCGCGAGGTCGAGGTAGGTCGTCGGCTCGTCGAGAAGCAGAATGTCGGTGCCCTGCGCGAGTGCCATCGAGATCCACGCCCGCTGACGCTGTCCGCCGGACAGCTCGTCGACCGGCCGGTCGGCGAGGTCGCCGACGCCGGTCAGTTCGAGAGCGTTCGCCACCTCGGACTCGTCGTCGGAGCTCCACTGCCTAATCCACGACTGGTGTGGGTGGCGGCCACGGGACACCAGATCACCGACGGTCAGGCCTTCCGGAGCTGTCGGAGCTTGAGGCAGCATGCCCAGCACCCGCGCTACATCCTTGGTTCGCATCGACGAGATCGCTTTGCCGTCGAGAATCACTTTGCCCGACTTCGGCTTCAGAAGACGTCCGAGCGCGCGCAGCAGCGTCGACTTGCCACATCCGTTGGGTCCGATGATGGTGGTGACAACACCGGTGTGTACCTGCAGGTCGAGGTTCTCGACGACGATGCGGTCACCGTAACCCAGAGTGAGGTCCTCCGCGACGAGACGTGACGGGTCGATGCTTGTCATACGGAGGCCTTTCGATTACCACGAACGAGAAGATAGAGGAGGAACGGTCCGCCGAGGGCCGACGTGACGATGCCCACGGGAAGTTCCACGGGCAGGATGGTCCGAGCGATGAGGTCGCTGCCCACCACCAGCAGTCCGCCCATGATCGCCGAGGCGATGATCGGGGGTCCGGGAGTGCGCAGTAACCGAAGTGCGATCTGCGGAGCTGCAAGAGCGACGAATCCGATGGGTCCGGCTGCGGCGGTGGCGATCGCAGCAAGGGCGACCGACGCCAGCAGTAGAGATGCCTGACCGTACTGAAGTCGGACGCCGAGCGAGCGGGCGTTGTCGTCGCCCAACCGAAGCGCGCCGAGTGTGAAGGTCGACACGACGGTCATGGATCCGACCACCACGATGGCAATCAGGACGGGCCACACCTTGCCCCAGTCGGCACCGTTCAGAGATCCGTTGAGCCACAGTTGGGCTCGTGACACGTCGTTGATATCGGCACTGATGAGCAGCCACCCGATCGCGGCAGTGAGCATCGCGTTGATCGCGATACCCACCAGGATCAATCGAAAACCTTCGACACCTCGCTTCCAAGCGAGTGCGTAGATCGCGATCGCGGTGATGACACCGCCGATCAGGGCAGCGACGGGTAGGCCGAGAGTCGCGAGGATGCCGACGAAGGTTCCTCCGCCGCCGAGCACGATCAGGGCCACGGCAGCGGCACTGGCACCTGCAGTGATACCCAGGATGTCAGGGCTCGCAAGAGCATTTCTCGAGATGGACTGCGTCACGGCGCCCGACATGCCGAGAGCCATGCCTACCAATAGTCCGGTCAGCGATCGCGGAAGGCGAAGATCCATGACGATGAAGCGATCGATCCGCGAACCGCCGCCGACGAGCACGTCGACGACCTGTCCGATCGAGAGCGGGAAATCACCGCGACCGATGTTGATGCACACGACGAGAAACAGAGCAGCCAGAAGCACCAGATTGATCAGAACCATCAGTGGCCGACGAACCAGTGACACCGGTCCGAGGCGGAAGCCTGGTCTGGACGGAACCGTCGATTCACCGGCGTCGAGGTCCGATGGTGGTGATTCCAGATGCGCGGTCACAGGCTTGCCAACTTCCGACGACGAACGAGAGCGATGAAGAACGGGGCACCGAACAGTGCGAGCACGATGCCGACCTGGAGCTCACCCGGTCGGACGACCACTCGTCCGATCACGTCGGCGATCATCAGCATCACTCCGCCCATGAGTCCGGCGTAGGGGACCAGCCAGCGATAGTCGGGACCTGTCACGACCCGCGCGACATGTGGGACGACGAGACCGATGAAGGCGATCGGGCCGCACGCCGCGGTTGCCGCTCCGGTGAGCAGTGTGATCGCGATGATGCCGACCGTGCGCGTGAGAGCGATGTTGGTGCCGAGAGATCTGGCGACGTCCTCGCCGAGGCTCATGACGTTGAGGCCTGGGGTGCTCGCGAGTGCGATCAGAACTCCGATGACGAGAAACGGCAGCACCTGCCACAGCACATCGAGGCCTCGCCCTGCCACGGAACCTACCGACCAGAACCGGTATCCGTCGAGACTGGTCTGATCGAGCAACACGACAGCGTTGGTCATGGCGGCGAGAAAGAACGCGACTCCGGCTCCTGCGAGCGCCAGGTTGAGCGGACTCGCTCTTCCGTTTCCTATCGACGACAAGCCGAACACCACGATGCTCGCGACTGCGGAACCAGCGAAGGCGAACCACAGATACTGACTGGGAGAATTGAATCGGAAGAGGTAGATGGAGAGCACGACGAAGAACGCTGCACCGGCATTGAGTCCGAGAAGGCCTGCGTCGGCCAACGGGTTTCTGGTGTGTCCCTGAATCAACGCGCCTGCGATACCCAACGCGATACCCACGACGAGCGCGAGCAGAGTTCTGGGCACTCTGAGAGTGCGGATGATGATGTCAGTGTCCGTGCCGGTCGAGTTCAGCAGCGCGTGTCCGATCTCGGCGAACGTCAGTGGCCGTGCCCCGATCGCGATGCTGGCGAGTATTGCGGCGGCAAGAGCAATCGCAAGCACGACGAGACCGAGAACTCTCCGCTTCCGAATTCCGGCCACGGTGTTGTCTCTGGGAATCGGTTCGAATTGCTCGTCCAGCGCGGTCTTCTCGCGAACCACCTGGGTATTGCGCCGCCCGATACCGATCTGTCGGAGCAGTGAGCGCCGCAGGCCCAGCGGTCCGCCCGACTCGGAATCACGCACGATGAGGTCGGTCCACCGCATGCCGGTGCTCTGGCCCTCGCGGCCCTCTCGAAACCCCTGGTTCCACAGCAGCAGCCCACAGGCGACGGCGACGGCAATGGCTCCGAACACGAATCGGTCGGCTTCACCGCCGCCGTTGTCGTCGCGCAGGGAATCGACGATCGACCAGCCGATGGCAAGGGGGAGAAGAACTATCGCGAGATCGACGACGGTAGCAGCAAGGCGCAGACGCCACGGTGCAGTCCCGCGAGGAATCTCTTCTTTGGCGAAGTTTTCGTCGGGCGTCGGGTGAGGATTTCCCGGGCCGAGCAATGGGGCCGTGGTCACTGTTGTTGTGACTCCTCACTGTGTAGAAGTGGTACCGGCTTAGGTTACGGAACCCTTCACCGAAGTGCGCGTCCAGGTAAGGCTAGCCAAGGTGGCGCGTGACGGAGGGAACACGGCGTGCCCCTCGGCCCGCCCGGATCACTTGGTTAGGCTAACCTATGTAAAACGGACCTCAGGGTCACGTCTGTCGATAGAGGGAGTGTCTGATGTCAGTAGCAACTACCACTACCGCTGCCTGGGCTGATGTGCATCGTTCACTCGCCGGCGCCGACGAAGGCAGTCCGCTGGCTCGCTCGTGCATCCGGCTTCGTGCGCTCAACGCTGACTATCCGAGGATGTATGCGGTAGCAACGATGGCGAACGAGGCAAAACGCCGATGGTGGCAGCTGGCAGCCGGGCTCGACGACGGGCGCACCGACCAGATGCTCGCGCGATGCGTCGAAGATCTTCGAACCACCGAGGCGGCCGCCTCACAGGTCGCCACCGCCCTCGTGCACGCCGTCGTCGGCCGCGTTGCGGCACTTCTGGTCCTCGACGGCCGGGCATGGGATCCGGGCATCGACAACATGTGGATTCACATGGACAGCGACGGCGGCATCGACTGGGCGGGAGTTGCGTCCCCGGTTCTCCGAATTCTCCCTGGTGACTCACTCGAAGGTGCCCCGGGCACAGTGACGCTCCCGTGCGAGGAGGCGCTCTTCGTGTGGACCGCACACCGATGCATCACCTCGCTCGAGGCAGTGCTGCGCGCAATCGGTGACCGGGCTCCGCTCGATACTCGAACGTTCTGGAGCTTGGTCGGCGACGCCGTGCTCGGCGCCTCCACCTACGTGCCGATCCTGGCAGGCACGCATGCGTCCACTGGCGCGCGGCGCGGGCAGTTGCTTCTCGATGCGTTCGTTGCCGCCGGGGCGCCGGTCAGATCGCGTCCGGCAACACTGGGCCGGATTCGCATGCGTGCGTCCTGAGAAACCTTTGCCTCGGAGACGCTTGCCAAAGAGGTAAGGCTAGCCTATGGTAATCACAGACGAACGGACCGCGCCGGAGTCCTGAGGGCTGCAGTGACTCCCGGTCCTTGCCACGGCGGGCCCCACATTCATCGAATGTGAGGCCCGCCGATTTTTCTGTGTTCGGTCTCGTGTAGTCCTGATTGAGACTTCCGACGTCGCCTCGGCGCGGAACCTGCATGAGGAGAGACGTTGACCGATCAGGAACCGACATCGACCGGCGGACCGACCGTCAGTACCGATCCCGCCGTCGTGACAGAGCTGTGCGGGCGCGGATTCGACGGGGCCATCGGTCTCGTCTACACCGAGGTGACCGCCGATCGAGTGCGCGCCGAGTGGACCGTGACGCCGAGCCTGCATCAGCCCGCGGGCATCATGCACGGCGGCGTGTTGTGCTCTGTGGTCGAGTCGTTGGCCAGCCTCGGCGCCACGGCATGGTTGGGCGAGCGTGGGCATGTCGTCGGCGTCAACAACAACACCGATTTCCTTCGCGCCTCGAGAACCGGTCGTCTGAGCGCCGAGGCCGTTCCGGTCCACCGCGGACGGACGCAGCAGCTGTGGCAGGTCGACATCTCCAACGATGCGGGCAAACTCGTCGCGCAGGGAAAGGTCCGGCTCGCGAACATCGTCGACACCGCAACTCTGGGACACTAGGCCGTGTGAGAGACGACAAGATCGCAGAATCCGGATTCGACGGTACTCGACTCGACGACGTCGGCCGTTCACGAATCGAATCGATCCTCGGACCGGTGGATGCGCGGCTGGGGCGTGACTATCCGGGTGATCGCATCGGGGGCCAACCGATCCACACCGTGTACCTGCCCGCATCGGACGCCGATCCGAATGTTCTCCGGCACTGGGGCTCACAGGCGTCGAGTCTGCTCGAGAGCAACGCCGAGCTGTTCGAGTCCCTCGACCCCGCCGGGGTTCTGCCGTCGGTACGCGCGACGCTCTCCACCAGTCCGATCCAGGATGTTCGGCTCGATTTCGAGGACGGGTACGGCTGGCGATCGGACACGGAGGAGGATCGCCACGCACGCGAGAGCGGAAAAATTCTCCGCACGTTGTCGGTGGATCCGCTGGGTCCGACGTGGTTGGGTGTCCGCACGAAAGGGCTTGCGCCACACGAAAGGCTTCGTGGCATCCGGACCCTCGAACTCGTGCTCGACGGTGCAGGGGGCGTGCCGGACGGATTCGTCTTCACCGTCCCGAAGCTCCGCGCCGCGGAACAGGTCACCGCGGTGGTCGCCCTGTGCGAAGAACTGGAGCGGGCTCACGGACTACCGGACCGCGCGCTTCGATTCGAATTACAGATCGAGAGTCCGCAGGCGATCGTCGGGCGGGACGGAACTGCGACCGTCGCACGGGCACTCGGGCTCGCCGACGGCCGTTGCACGTCGCTGCACTACGGCACGTACGACTACAGCGCGGCGTGCGGCATCACGTCGGCGCAGCAGTCTCTGGCCCATCCGGTTGCCGATCATGCCAAGAACGTCATGCTCGTGGCGGCGGCCCAGTCCGGGGTGTGGGTGTGCGACGGTTCCACCCAGGTGGTGCCGTCGGGCTCCGAGATCGAGATCGAGGCTGCAGTGCGACGGCATTTCGCGTTGGTGACCAGGTCGTTGGAACGTGGCTTCTATCAGGGCTGGGACATGCATCCGGGCCATCTGGTGACGCGGTGGCTGGCCACGCTGACGTTCTTTCGAACTGCCATGCCGACGGCGGCCACCCGTGTCGCGGCCTATCTCGATCGTCGGGACAGCGGCGTCATGGACGAGCCCGCGACGGCGCAGGCCCTCGCCGGTGTGCTGGTGCGCGGACTCGATTCAGGAGCGGTGACCGAGCAGGAACTGCTCGACGTCTCCTCGTCCGTGTCTCGGTCCGTGCTGGTCGGATTGTTGGGTAGAACCGCAGCCGCCGAGTTCTAATTGCTCTCCACCGGTTCGGATTTCGGAAGCAAGGCACAGCCGGTCGTGTTTCGGTCAGGTCACATCGACGTAACGGTTGATCGCTCGACATCGGCTGCCCGCCGACCCGAATCGTGTCAGTATTAGCGTTGTCGTGAGACGGCGTACGAGTGAGAGAAAAGAGAACCAATGCGGCTGACTCCGCACGAGCAGGATCGCCTGCTTCTCAGCTACGCCGCGGAGTTGGCGCGCAAGCGCCGGGCACGCGGATGCAAGTTGAATCACCCCGAAGCGGTTGCACTCATCACCGACCATCTGCTCGAGGGCGCGCGCGACGGACATTCGGTTGCTCGGCTCATGGCGTCCGGACGCGAGGTTCTGACCGCCGACGACGTCATGAGCGGTGTCCCGGAACTACTTCCCGAAGTGCAGGTGGAAGCCACCTTCCCGGACGGAACCAAACTCATCACCGTCCATGAACCGATATCGCCGAAACGCGGTGACAATCACCTGGTCCCGGGCGAGGTCATCACGCTGGACGGCACCATCGAGATCAACGAAGGCGCCGACGTCGTGACGATCGACGTCGTCAACACCGGCGACCGGCCGATTCAAGTGGGGAGCCACGTGCATTTCCCTCAGGCCAACACCGCGCTCGACTACGACCGCGCGCGTGCTCACGGACGGCGGCTCGACATTCCCGCGGGCACCGCTGTGCGGTTCGAACCCGGCATTGCCATGACCGTTCGACTCGTCCCACTCGGCGGTAGCCGAGAGGTGTACGGACTGAGCCTCACTCCTCCCGGAAAGCTGGATTCCTGATGGCCCAACTGAGTCGATCGCGCTACGCGCAGCTGTTCGGTCCGACGACCGGAGACCGAATTCGACTGGCAGACACCGATCTTCTGATCGAGGTCACCGAGGATCGCAGTGGTGGGCCTGGCGCGGCGGGCGAGGAGGCAGTCTTCGGCGGTGGCAAGGTCATTCGCGAATCGATGGGTCAGTCCCGCGCGAGCCGCGCCGACGGCGCCCCCGACACCGTCATCACGGGTGTCGTGATCGTCGACCACTGGGGAATCATCAAGGCAGACGTCGGAATTCGCGACGGACGTATCGTCGCGCTCGGTAAAGCCGGAAACCCGGATACGATGTCAGGAGTTCATCCCGACCTCGTGATCGGCCCGTCCACCGAGATCATCGCCGGAAACGGCAAGATTCTCACCGCGGGAGCCATCGACTGCCACGTCCATTTCATTTGTCCGCAGATCATGGAGGAGGCGCTCGGGGGAGGCATCACCACCGTCATCGGCGGCGGTACCGGTCCAGCCGAAGGCAGTAAGGCGACCACCGTGACGCCGGGCGCGTGGCACCTGTCTCGCATGCTGGAAGCGCTCGACGATTGGCCGATCAACATAGTGTTGCTCGGCAAGGGAAACACCGTCAGCCGCGATGCGATGTGGGAGCAGTTGCGCGCCGGCGCTTCGGGTTTCAAGCTGCACGAGGACTGGGGTTCGACGCCCGCCGCGATCGACGCATGCCTGTCGGTGTGCGAGGACGCCGGAGTACAGGCTGCGCTGCACTCGGACACGCTCAACGAGGCCGGTTTCGTCGAGACCACGCTGTCCGCCATCAAGGGGCGCGGCATACACGCCTATCACACCGAAGGCGCGGGTGGGGGACACGCACCCGACATCATCACGGTGGCCTCCCAGGGATACGTCCTGCCGAGTTCGACGAACCCCACGCGGCCGCATACCGTCAACACCCTCGACGAGCACCTCGACATGCTCATGGTCTGCCACCACTTGAGCCCGTCGATTCCGGAGGATCTTGCGTTCGCGGAGAGCAGGATTCGCCCGTCGACGATTGCTGCCGAGGACCTGTTGCACGATATGGGCGCCATCTCGATGATCGGCAGTGATGCGCAGGCCATGGGCCGGATCGGCGAGGTCGTACTGCGCACGTGGCAGACCGCTCACGTGATGAAGCAGCGGCGCGGTTACCTCTCGGGTGATGTCCGAGCGGACAACAATCGAGTAATGCGATACATCGCGAAATACACCATCTGTCCCGCCGTGGCGCACGGCCTCGACCACGAGATCGGATCGGTCGAACTGGGAAAGCTGGCCGACCTCGTGCTGTGGGATCCGGCGTTCTTCGGTGTTCGCCCACATGCCGTCATCAAGGGCGGCATGATCGCGTGGGCGCAGATGGGAGATGCGAACGCGTCGATCCCGACCCCGCAACCGGAATTGCCCCGCCCGATGTTCGGCGCGTCGGCGAAGGCCGCAGCGGCGACATCGGTCCATTTCGTTGCGCCCCAGGCGATCGAGGACGGTTTGGCCGATCGACTCAATTGCGACCGAAAGCTGGTGGCGGTGGGCAACGTTCGTTCCGTCGGCAAGGCCGATATGCCTCGAAACGACGCGCAGCCTCGAATCGAGGTCGACCCGGACACGTTCACGGTGCGAATCGACGGTGAGGTGTGGAAGGAACAACCGGCCACCGAATTGCCGATGGCGCAGAGGTATTTCCTCTTTTGAGTGCGGTGGCCATGCAGGTGTCGACCGTTCTGACATTGGCGGATTCTCGTCTCCCGACCGGCGGGCACGTCCATTCCGGCGGAGTCGAGGAAGCCATCGCACAAGGGCTCGTTCGAGACGTTCCGACCGTCGAGGCATTTCTGACGCGGCGACTGCGAACGAGCGGTGCCGTCGCCGCGTCGATCGCGGCCGCGGTCTGCGCCGGCTTCCTGAACGCGACTGCCGCCGAAGCGGAGACCGACGCTCGCACCCCGTCGCCCGCCGCGCGCCGCAGCTCGCGCGCACAGGGGAGAGGTTTGCTTCGGCTGGCCACAACTACATGGCCGGAACACGATTGGGCCGCGCTCGGGCGTCGCCCTCACCTGCCGGTGGTGGCCGGAGTGGTAGGTCGAGTAGTGGGGCTCACGGGGCAGGACCTGGCATCGGTCCAGATCTACACGACCATGACGGGCGCAGCCATCGCAGCACAGCGGTTGCTTGCGCTCGATCCCTCCGAGGTGGCTGCGTGCACCTTGCGGCTGGCTCGCATCTGCAACGAGGTCACCGATCAGGTGTGCGCGGAACTACCTGCGCTGATCGATCTGTCCGATCCGCTGCTCGACGTGCTGTCGGAATCACACGCCTTACGCGAACGTCCACTGTTCGTATCCTGACCTCTGTTCGTATCCTGACATCGAAGTATCTCTCGACACGAAAGGCGGCAACCATGCCCCCGCATCTCATCGACGGTGAGCCCCACCAACACGGTCTCGACCGACCCAAACGCGCCCGCGTTCCCGGGGAAGCGCTGCGCGTCGGGATCGGCGGGCCTGTCGGCTCGGGCAAGACCGCGCTGGTGGCGGCGTTGTGCCGTGAGCTACGAGACGAGCTGTCCTTGGCGGTACTGACCAATGACATCTACACGACCGAGGATGCCGACTTCCTGCGCAGGCACGCGGTTCTTCCCGATCGGCGCATCACTGCCGTACAGACCGGTGGATGCCCACACACTGCGATTCGCGACGACATCACGGCCAATCTCGACGCGATCGACGACTTGGTCGAGAGCAATCCGCCGCTGGATCTGATTCTCGTGGAATCGGGTGGCGACAACCTCACCGCCACGTTCTCGTCCGGCCTGATCGATGTGCAGATATTCGTCGTCGACGTCGCGGGTGGTGACAAGGTTCCGCGTAAGGGGGGACCGGGAGTGACGTTCTCCGACCTGCTGGTGATCAACAAGACCGATCTGGCGCCGTTCGTGGGGGCGGATCTGACTGTCATGGAGAACGACGCCGTGCGCGTCCGGGAGGGTCGTCCGACCGCGTTGATCTCGCTGACCGACGACCCGTCCGCATCGTTGGTGCTCGAATGGGTGCGATCGCAGCTGAAGGAGTCGGCCGCCGCCGATGCGCACTGAGCTCACCATCGAGGCGTCCGCGGACCGTAGTCCGCGAATCAGATCGGTCGGAGGACTGAGCGGACGCCTCACCGGGCCGGACACCGTCCACATGATCGGTACTGCCGCGACACCGCTGGGCGGAGACGAGATGAGCATCCGGATCGTCGTCGGCGCAGGGGCCAGACTGACGGTTCGCAGCGTCGCGGCGTCGGTCGCTCTTCCCGGCGGCGCCGAGGTCGAGTCGTCGGCGGAATGGCTGTTCGTCGTCGACGAGGGGGGAGTGCTGGTCTTCGATCCCGAACCGATGATCGTGGCGGGCAACGCCGTTCACCGAACTCTCACCGACATCGCGTTCGCCGCCGACGCGACCGTCGACTACCGAGAACGGGTACAGATCGGGAGGGCAGGCGAGCACGCAGGCCGGTGGCACGGAACCATGCGGACCGATATCGGTGGCGTGCCGCACCTTCGACACCGCGTCGAACTGGGTGCAGGGACGGTGGGCCATGATGCGATATCCGCGCCGATGGCATTGTGCAGCAGCGTGATGTTTCCCGACACTCGTGTCGCGGCGGCGGTGGGGAGCTCGGCGGTGCGGATGCCGCTTGCCGGCGGTGGAACTCTGACGACTTCGACCGGGCCCCGTCTCGACGCACTACCGTTGCTGTCATGAACAGTGCGCCCGTCGACAAGGACTCGACCGAGCCGTTCGATCCGGAACACGTGGCGCAGGCGCGTGCCGCCCTCGACGCCGTGGACGATCTCGGTGTCTGGGTTCAGCGGTTCGACTTGCTCGGCGACCCGACGCGACTGCGGATCCTGCTGTGCATGCACCGCGCACCGGGGATTTGCGTGTCGGATCTGTCTGCGGCGCTCGGAATGTCGGCGACGTCGGTATCGCACGCACTACGACTCCTCAGAAACGAAGGATGGGTCGCGGTGCAACGTGACGGCAAGAAGATGACGTATCGCCTCGACGACGATGTAGTGCATACTCTGCTACACGAAGTCGGCGCCACCCATGCACATCACGTGCAGGAGTGACGCCGATACGTCGGGGAAGATCAGCCCGCAGCTTTCTCCTGCTGCTCGACCTTGTTGAGGTTCGCCGATCCCGATGACTCCAACGAGTTCAATTGCTCGATGGCCAGTCGCGCGAACACCTGTTGTTCCGTGGACGCCATCTGCGCGCGTCCGCGACCGAGGAACGTCACGAACCACGAGATGACCGTCGTGATGCGGCTTCGGTAACCGACGAGGTAGTAGAGGTGCAACGCCAACCACATGACCCACGCGATGAAGCCACCGAATTCGAGCTTTCCGACCTTGGCCACGGCATTGAAGCGCGACACCGTCGCCATCGAACCCTTGTCGAAGTACTTGAACGGCTGACGCTGCGTGGGATCACTGCCGGCGAGCGATGCCTTGATCTGCTTCGCCGCGTAGTTGGCACCCTGAATGGCACCCTGCGCCATTCCCGGTACGTCCTTGACCAACATCAGGTCACCGACGACGAATACGTTGGGGTGGCCCTTGATGGTCAGATCCGGCTCGACGATGACGCGACCGGCGCGATCGGTCTCCGACTCCGACTGTTCGGCCAATTGCTTTCCGAGCGGGCTGCCCTGCACGCCCGCGGACCACACCTTGCACTGCGCTTCGATCCGCCGCAGGGTGCCGTCCTTCTCCTTGACGGTGAGACCGTCGTTGTCCACGTCGGTGACCATCGCGTTGAGCTGAATCTCGACGCCGAGCTTCTCGAGCCGTTCGGCGGCCTTTCTGCCCAACTTCTCGCCCATGGGGGGCAGTACCGCGGGCGCCGCATCGAGAAGAATCACGCGGGCGTCGCGTGGGTCGATGTTGCGGAACGCACCGTCGAGGGTTCGGTCGGCGAGCTCGGCGATCTGTCCTGCCAACTCGACACCGGTCGGACCGGCGCCGACAACGACGAACGTCATCAGACGGTCGCGCTCTTCCTGGTCGTCGGACAGCTCGGCCTGCTCGAAGGCGCCGAGGATTCTGCCGCGGAGCTCGAGCGCGTCGTCGATCGTCTTCATTCCGGGCGCGAATTCGGCGAAGTGGTCGTTGCCGAAGTAGGACTGCTGGGCGCCCGCAGCAACGATCAAACTGTCGAAAGGCGTCACGGTGACGCGTTCGAGCAATTTGGATGTCACCGTCTTGGCGGCGAGGTCGATGTTGAGAACCTCACCCATCAGGACCTCGGCGTTCTTCTGCTTGCGCAGGATCACTCGCGTCGTTGGCGCGATCTCACCGACGGACAGAATGCCGGTGGCCACCTGGTACAACAGCGGCTGGAAGAGGTGATGGGTGGTCTTGGCGACGAGTGTGATGTCGACGTCGGCCTTCTTCAGTGCCTTGACGCCGAAAAGACCTCCGAATCCGGAACCGATGACAACGACGTGATGACGCTTCGATTCGACCGGTTGGATGCTCATTACCTGCTCCCTAGAGATTGAGATGTCGGTACAACGGTAGCCGCCATCGATTCAGGCGTCTCCGCAAGGTTCCCATGTGGAGGCCTCGGTCGCGCTTCGATCCTTCGCGCACAGGGGCTGACCTGCAGTACCTACTCACGGTGTGTCAGCGGTAACCGTGAGCGCCGCCCTTGATCGCTTCTTGATCGCTTCAGAAGCGCGGTCGGTTTCACCCGTCGCGACGGTTCCGAGCAAAGTCTGGTTTTTCCCCGTCCGGAGGTTCATACTCTGACCATGTTCGAGATAAGTGTTACCTCCGGTAACCTCAACATGTCCGTCGATACCCTTGCCGCCGAGGGAGGGGGAGCGGCTCTCGACCAGGTTTTCGGGATGAGTGCAGCCGCCGGGGTCATCTCGGCGGGGCTTCTCTACCTCGCATTTCTGCACCGTACGCGCAGAATCACCTGGTTGGGCCGCCTCGCGGATTTCGCCGGATCCAAGGCGAACCTCCCCGGTTGGGCCGCATTGCCCCTCGTCTTGTTCATCTCGACGATCCTGACGGCGTTCCTCGGGTTCATCTGGGATGTGAGCCTGCATATCGGCCGCGGCCGGGACGAGGGCCCCTTGGCCAACCCCGCCCACTACTTCATCCTCGTGGGCTTGTTCTTCCTGTTCATCGCGGGTGCTCTGGCGATGATCCTGCCGCTGGACGAGAAGCCCGGGCGGGCGGCTGTCAAGCTGACCAGAACCTGGTACGTACCGACGGGCGGCATCCTCATCGCGGGTGCAGGCCTCTACGCCCTCATCGGGTTCCCGCTCGACGACATCTGGCATCGGATGTTCGGGCAGGACGTCACCCTGTGGGGGCCGACGCATCTGATGCTGATCGGCGGAGCCGGATTGTCGTTGGTCGGAGTGATTCTGCTCGAACACGAGGGACGCATTTCGATGGGTTCCGCCGCGGACGGACCTGATCCTCGGTGGCACAAGAGCCCGATACTCACGTGGGTGATCCGAGGTTCGGCCTTCGGTGGTCTGCTGATCGGTCTGTCGGTGTTCCAGATCGAGTTCGACTTCGGCGTCGAGCAGTTCCAGTTGATCTTTCAGCCGATGCTCATCGTGGGCGCCGGTGCCTTCGCTCTGGTAGCCGCACGCCTCATGGTCGGTCCGGGCGCCGCACTGTTCGCGGTGGGTTTCGCGGCGGTGATCCGCGAGATCACCGCGATCGTCGTCGGACCGATTCTGGGCGAACCGCACAACGTGTTCGCGCTGTACCTGGGCGCAGCCGTCGTCGTCGAAGCGATCGCGCTCACGCCACTCGCCAAACGCAGACTGCTGTTCGGTGCGGTGGCAGGGCTCGCGGTCGGAACGATCGGAGTCTGGCTCGAATCGCTGTGGATCGACGCGGTCTACGTCTTTCCATGGACGACGAGCATGTGGGTCGACACACTGTGGATGACCGTCCCCGTCGGCGTCACCACAGGTCTCTGCGCCGGCCTGTTCGCGCAGGCCCTCAGCGGTGACGGCCTCCCGCGGCCGGCGCTGCGCCGCAGCGTCGTGCTGGCCATGATCGTGGCTCTCGGAGCCACCGTCGCCAACGGTCTGACTTTCGACGTCCCCTCCGATGCCACGGCCTCGGTTCGTCTGGCGGAGGCAGGGCAGGTCGACGGGTTCCGCATGGTGACAGCAGAAGTCACCGTGGATCCAGCCGATCTGGTCGGCGACGACCCCGAGTGGGTCGCCATCCTCGCGTGGCAGGGCGGCGGGGCGAGCTTGCGAGGGTTGGTCGTCGACCAACTGGAGCGAACAGGTCCGGGAACATACCGATCGACC
Organism: Rhodococcus yunnanensis NBRC 103083; assembly: GCF_001895005.1. Lineage (GTDB taxonomy): Bacteria > Actinomycetota > Actinomycetes > Mycobacteriales > Mycobacteriaceae > Rhodococcoides > Rhodococcoides yunnanense. Next base: position 332,875 of record NZ_BCXH01000001.1, read on the forward strand.
AGGCCCGTTCCCGTCGACGGCTCATGGAAGACGGTCCTGCGTGTGCACGACGGCCGGACACTGACTGCGGCACCGATCTTCATGGCAGCAGATCCTGGGATCGGCGCGGCCGAGGTATCCGCAGAGCCCGCATTCACGCGTGGTCTCGTCTCGGAAATCACACTGCTTCAACGTGAACGGAGCTTCGACCATCCGACGTGGCTCTTCGCCGTTGCATCGCTGACGGTGCTCGTGTGCACGCTTCTGCTCGTGTGGGCGTTGTCGTGGGGAACGGTCCGGATCAGTTCGGTCACTCCTCGACATGCATTGCGGAACCGCCGATCCACGTCGACGCCGAGTCGGATATGAGCATGCCTGCGGACACCGTGTACCTGGCCGACCACTCGGTCGTACTTGCTCTGCCCGCCCTGATCCCTGCATTCGTGATCGTGGCCGTCGTGCTGTTCGTCGTCGGCCGGGATCGTCGGGCGGAGCGGCGCGAGAACGACGAGGAGGACTCATGAGAGCCGGGGCCCACCTGGCGGTGATCATCACTGCTGCGCTTGCTCTTTCGGTTGCGTGCTCCACAGAGCCGAACGCGGCGGACACAACCATCACCGACAGTGTCGCCAGTCCTGCATCGGAAGATCTCTCCGAACCCTCCGGGCTGACTGTCGACGTACGGATCGAGAACGGATCGGTCACGCCCACGAACGTGCGGTACGACGCATCGGTGGGCGAGGAGATCACGGTCACCGTCGACAGCGACACCTCGGACGAGCTGCACGTTCACTCTGTCCCCGAGCACTCTTTCGAGATCGAGGCCGCCGAGGGGCAGTCCTTCGAATTCACCGTCGAGGTTCCGGGCCAGGTGGCACTCGAGCTCCATCATGCGGACCGCACGATCGCCACACTTGTAGTCAGGCCGTGATTCTTGCCCACGGGCTAGGAGGATCTACCGATCTGCCACTCCCGGTCACCTTCGTTCTGATCGGGGGAGCGTGGGCGCTGTCCATCTCGTTCGCAGTCCTGATCCTCGCCTGGCGAACCCCCCGTCTCGACCCGACGCATTTCTGGGTTCGATTGCCGAGCAGCATCACTCGGACTGTCGATGCCTGCGCAACTCGCGCGGCCGTGCGCACGGCGGCGCTGGCATTCGCCGCGTTCGTCGTCTGGGTCGCGATCAGCGGCCCACAGAACGCCTCCAACGCGTTGCCCGGTGTGTTCTACGTCCTCGTCTGGGTCGGTGTGCCTGTCGCGTCGGCGGTGCTCGGTCCGGTCTGGCGGATCGTATCTCCGGTCAGGACGGTGCACGCGGCGGTGTGCAGGTCGATCGCCCGCGACCCCTCGCGGTCAGTGACGAAGTATCCGCGGTGGTTGGGCGCATGGCCCGCCGCCGCCGGTCTGTTTGCCTTCGTGTGGCTGGAGCTGGCCGCGGCCGATCCCGGTTCCATGACCGCCATCCGACTCTGGTGCTGCGGCTACCTCGTGGTGATGTTCGTCGGAGCGGCAGTGTTCGGCGACGTCTGGTTCACCAATGCCGACCCGTTCGAAAGATACAGCGACACCGTCTCGACTCTGGCGGTATTGGCACGTAACCGAACCGATCGCTCCCTCGTTCTTCGAAATCCCTTGGACGGCTTACCTTCGCTGCCCACGCTTCCCGGCGCCGTCGCGGTGGTTGCAGTGCTACTGGGGTCCACAGCATTCGACAGCGCTTCGCAACTTCCGGCGTGGCGCAACCTCGTCGACGACATGGCGTCGAACAGCGTGGCGAGCATGGTGTGGCGCACTGCGGGGTTGTCCGTTCTCATCGGTTTCGTGGGCGCCTCGTTCTGGTTGTGCGCTCGGGCCACAGGCGGCGTGGATGCCGAGCAACGCAGGCGATTGCCAGGGCACCTGGTCCATTCTCTGGTGCCGATCGTTTTCGGATACGTCCTCGCGCATTATCTGACCTACCTCGTGGAAAAAGGCCAGGCAACCATCCTCCTGTTGTTGGATCCGCTCGATCGGGGATGGAACCTGCTCGGCCAGCAGAGCTGGGAAGTGACTTACGCGCTGTCCGAGCATCCTGGTGTCGTCTCGTCCATCAAGGTCCTGTGCGTCCTGGCCGGACACGTCCTCGGGGTGGCGGCTGCCCATGACGCATCCCTTCGTCTGCTGCCCCGCGGACATCAGTTGACCGGTCAACTGGCACTGATGGTGTTGATGGTCGGGTTCACTTTCGGCGGCCTGTTCTTGCTTTTCGGGGGCTGACCGAGGCGACGATCGCGTCACTGGACCCGACATTTCAAATGGGAAGACTTCCTAATGTCCGGATAAATGCTTGACATTAGGCTGTGATGTGGATTACATATTGATCGCTACATCGATTGATTCACCACCGGCCATCCTCGGTCCGGCGTCGAGAAAGAGAATTGATGACACTTCACACGAGTCGCGGTACAGGCAATCCGGGAACGATCCGCCGGCTGCGCTCAGGCGCCGTCATCGGTTTGGCGCTGTGCGCCACCGTGGCCGCCGGTTGTTCCAGTACGGGCGGCGCACCCGAGTCCACGGGGGGCGGCTCCAACGCGGGTACGGCAGACACACCGCGTGCAACGATCGCCATGATCACTCACGAAGTACCCGGTGACACCTTCTGGGACCTGATCAGGAAGGGCGCAGAGGCCGCTGCAGCGAAGGACAACATCGAACTGCGGTACTCCTCGGACCCGGAGGCCCCGAACCAGGCCAACCTGGTGCAGAGCGCCATCGACTCCAAGGTCGACGGAATTGCACTCACCCTGGCCAAGCCCGACGCCATGGCGCCGGCAGTGGAAGCGGCGACAGCAGCAGGAGTGCCAGTAGTGGCGTTCAACTCCGGCTACGACTCGTGGAAGGCGCAGGGCGTTCAGCAGTACTTCGGCCAGGACGAGGTGATCGCAGGCGAGGCAGCAGGAGCTCGACTCACCCAGGATGGAGCGAAGAAGACGCTCTGCATCATCCAGGAGCAAGGCCAGGTCGCGCTCGAGTCTCGCTGCGCGGGCGTGACCAAGGGGTTCACCGGTGGAAGCACCGAGATCCTGAACGTCAACAGCAAGGACATGCCGTCCGTCGAGGCAACGATCACCGCGAAGCTCCAGCAGGATCCGAGCATCGACCACATCGTCGCTCTCGGTGCGCCGATCGCACTCACCGCTGTGCAGTCGAAGGCCAATGCCGGTAGCGACGCTACGGTCGTCACCTTCGACACCAACTCCGCTCTTGTCGATGCAATCAAGTCCGGCGACGTCGAATGGGCAATCGATCAGCAGCCCTACCTCCAGGGTTACCTGGCCGTCGATTCACTGTGGCTGTACCTGAACAACGGAAACACCATCGGTGGCGGCACGCCGGTTCTGACCGGCCCTGCGTTCATCGACTCGTCCAATATCGACGCCATTGCCGAGTACGCCAAGAACGGAACTCGCTAGGACTGCGGTCTGCCCGACCTGTCTCGGGCCGGGCAGACTGCCTCCAGCACGGAAGGATTTCTCATGAGTACGCAGGCCGATCTGGATCTGTCCAAGCACACCGTTGTCACCGATGAACGAGTCCGCAAGCAGAAGCCGTTTCAGCGGCTGCTGGTCCGGCCCGAGATCGGCGCCCTGTTCGGCGCGATCGTCATCTTCGTCTTCTTCTGCATCGTCGCACCACCGTTCCGGTCGCCTGAGGCTCTCGCCACCGTCCTCTACGCGTCGTCCACTATCGGCATCATGGCCATCGGCGTCTCGCTGTTGATGATCGGCGGCGAATTCGATCTGTCCACCGGCGTTGCGGTCACCTTCTCCTCGATCATGGCGTCGATGATTGCCTACAACCTGCACCTGAACGTCTGGCTCGGTTCCGCGCTGGCGTTGGTGTTGGCGCTCGCGGTCGGGTTCTTCAACGGCTATCTGGTGATGAAGACCAAGATTCCGTCGTTCCTGATCACGCTGTCTTCGTTCTTGATGCTCACCGGTATCAATCTCGCTGTCACCAAGCTCGTCACCGGCCAGGTAGCCACCCCCTCGATCTCGGACATGCAAGGGTTCGATTCGGCGAAGAAAGTCTTCGCGTCCTCGTTCGTCATCGGCGGCGTGTCCATCCGCATCACAGTCCTGTGGTGGCTGCTCTTCACCGCAATCTCCACGTGGGTGTTGATGAAGACCCGGATCGGTAACTGGATCTTCGCAGTCGGCGGCAACCAGGATTCGGCACGTGCCATCGGTGTACCCGTCACCAAGGTCAAGATCGGGTTGTTCATGTTCGTCGGGTTCTGCGCCTGGTTCGTCGGCATGCACCTGCTGTTCGCGTTCAACACTGTCCAGTCGGGGCAGGGCGTCGGTAACGAGTTCCTCTACATCATCGCCGCCGTCATCGGAGGCTGCCTGCTCACCGGTGGTTTCGGTACGACCGTCGGCGCCATGATCGGTGCCTTCATCTTCGGCATGGCCAACCAGGGCATCGTCTACGCCGGTTGGAATCCCGACTGGTTCAAGTTCTTCCTCGGCGCGATGCTGCTGTTCGCCGTCATTGCCAACAATTCATTCCGTACCTACGCAGCGAAAAGGTGACCCGAGATGACCACTCATGCTGAAACTCCGGTCGAACCCGCACCTTCCGGCGGCGGCAGTACACCCCTCATCGAACTGAAGAACGTCGGTAAGTCGTATGGCAACATCATCGCCCTTTCCGGTATCAACCTCCGCGTCGGCGCAGGCGAAGTCACCGGCGTCCTCGGTGACAACGGTGCAGGCAAGTCGACCCTGATCAAGATCATGGCCGGTCTGCACCAGCAGACCGAAGGGGAGCTTCTCGTCGACGGCGTCGACACCCGGTTCGATTCACCGAAGGACGCCCTCTCCAAGGGCATCGCCACGGTCTATCAGGACCTCGCGGTCGTGGCCCTGATGCCGGTGTGGCGGAACTTCTTTCTCGGGCAGGAACTGCGCAAGGGCGGCTTGTTCAAGTCGTTGGATGTCAACGCCATGCGCGCGACGACCATCGAAGAACTCCACAAGATGGGCATCGACCTCCCCGACGTCGACGCACCTATCGGCTCGCTGTCCGGCGGCCAGCGCCAATGTGTTGCGATCGCCCGTGCGATCTTCTTCGGTGCCCGCGTGCTGATCCTGGACGAGCCGACAGCCGCGTTGGGCGTCAAGCAGTCCGGAATGGTGCTGCGGTACATCTCCGCTGCCAAGGAGCAGGGCTTCGGGGTTGTGTTCATCACCCACAATCCGCATCACGCATACATGGTCGGGGATCACTTCGTTCTCCTCAACCGTGGTCGGCAGAAACTCGACTGCACGTACGACGACATCAGCCTCGACGACCTCACCAAGGAGATGGCGGGTGGGGACGAGCTGGAAACCCTCACCCACGAGCTGCGTCGCTAGCGCACTGTCGCCCGTGTGCTCGGTCGCCACGGCCACCGAGCACACGGGCGCGAACCGCACGACCGACATGGGTGCGAACCGCACGACCGACATGGGTGCGAACCGCACGTCGATCCGGTAATGACAGACTCGACCGATGACGTCATACCCCGTTCTCGACCTGACCCCCGACGAGCTTCTGACCACGACTCGGACGGTACGCAAACGCCTCGACACGACCCGCGAGGTTCCCCTCGAGTTGATTCGCGAATGTCTCGAGGTCGCGCTGCAAGCACCGTCGGGCTCCAACCGTCAGGGATGGCAGTGGATGGTCGTCACCGAACCCGCACTGCGCGCCCGCATCGGCGACATCTATCGCGAGGAGGTCGAGAAGTATTTGGCATCTCAGGCGTCGGCAGCCAAGCAGTTCGTCGACGATCCGGACCGTGGGCCTGTACAGCGACGGATCGGCAACAGTGTGGCATGGCTCGGCGAGCACATGGGTGAGGTTCCCGTACTGGTGATTCCGTGCATTCGCGGTGGCGTCGAACTTCCGGCGGGCAACCAGGCAGGACTGTGGGGCTCGATTCTTCCGGCAGCATGGAGCTACTCCCTTGCCGCTCGGGCTCGCGGTCTTGGTACTGCATGGACCACGTTGCATCTCTCGCGAGAAGCCGAGGTAGCCGAGTTGCTCGGGATTCCGGAGGGCTTTCATCAGGCCGCCCTACTTCCCACGGCCTACTTCACGGGCGAGACGTTCAAGCCCGCACCGCGTGAACCCCTCGACTCGGTATTGCACGTCGACAGATGGTGACCGAGCAGTCAGCCTCGGGCGCGTCGAGCCAACTCGACAGTCGCCGGACGTAGTCCTCCGACACTGTCGATCGGTTCGGCGTAGCCCACTCGAGTCACGGCCTTTCCGCGGGGCGTGACCACGCTGAGGTCGAGGCCGTAGCGGTCGGCGGACGAACACGAGACCTCGGTTGCATCCGGGTAGCCGCCGAGGTTTCGTGCCATCGCCAGCAGCGAATCCGCGTGGTCACCGTTGAGATGTGCCACCGCGTCCGCCGCGTGCGGCGAAACCGGGTCAGGAGACGCGGACGCATAGTCTGCGCCTGCTGCCGAGTCCATCCGGCCGTAGCCACCGACCCACCTGACTCTGTCCACCCGAAGTATCCACACGGTGAAGTCGCTGTAGTCGATGTAGTACTTCGCAGCGGGCACGGCCGCGATGTGCGCCGTGCGGGCAGCGAAGAGCTCATCGCCGACAGGTCGGTCCACGGTGCCCGCCAACGTCACCCGAGATGTCGCCAGAGGGTCCGATACGGATGCGGGGGAGACGATCGACAGACTCGCCCGTGGGTCGTGCGACAGGTTGCGACCGTGCTCGGCCATCCGTGAGACACACAGGACGGGAGAGCCGCCGACCAGTCCGTACGTCACGTAGGACGCCCACGGATCCCCGTCGGCCGTCAGACTCGCAAGAGTCGCGATGTTGGTCGAAGCCACCACAGTCCGAGCTTCCTCCGCCGGCGTGGGTCGAGGTACCGATGCAAGATCGATGAGTGGCTCGGGTACGGATGGGGCGTCACCGGGGTCGCCGTGATCGAGTGCCATGCGCGAAGTCTACGGAGTCGGTCAGGACGACGAGTCGTTGCGTCGCTCGGGTCATGGCGACATATCGGTCGACGGCACCGGCGAGCCCGGTTCCGAACTTCTCCGGTGCAACGAGAACCACGAGGTCGAACTCGAGGCCCTTCGCCGATTCCGGCGTCAGTGATCGAATACGCGCAGTCGGTTCGAACGTGGAATCTCCTATGACGCAGGCCGTTCCATCGACCCCTTCGGCGAGCCAATCCTTCAGTATTCGATCGAGGTCCGATCGAACCCCGTGGACGACGGCTCGCCCGCTCGAGCGCACGGACACCGGAACGTTCGCATCGGGCAGCATTTCGCGAATGACCGGCTCCGCAGCGCCCATCACTTCCTCGGGTGTTCGGTAGTTGACGGTCAGCGACGCGACCTCGATGCGGTCCAGGCCCAGCCGCGTCAATCTTTGTTCCCAGGTCTCGGCGAATCCGAGTCGGGCCTGGGCCCGATCTCCGACGATCGTGAAGCTGCGGGAAGGGCACCGAAGCAACAACATCTGCCATTCGGCGTCGGTCAACTCCTGAGCCTCGTCGACGACGATATGCGCGAATGGACCGGCAAGCAGGTCCGGATCGGGGTGCGCGAGCACAGAATCGTCGTCCAGGGCGTTGCGTAGATCGTCTCCACGCAACATGGACATCACGAGAAGCTCGGAATCGTCGGTCGCGATCAGATCTTCGACGACTCGGGCCATCTGCGCACGCTCGACCTCGACAGCTGCCTTGTTTCTACGGTCGCGTCGTGCGATTTCGGGGTCGCCGAGACGCGCTCGCGCCGCGTCGAGCAGGGGCAGATCGGACAGTGTCCACTGCGTCGGCGCGGGACGTTGCAACTTCTCGATCTGCGCGGGGGTCAGCCACGGAGCGCATTTTCGTAGATAAGCAGGCACAGTCCACAGGTCTGCCACGAGGTCAGCGGCGTCGATCAGGATCCACGCATCGTCGAGCTGCAGGCGTAGTTCCTCGTTCTGTACCAACGAATTTCGAAGCAGGTGTGCTGGGGCATCGCCGTCGTACTTGTCCATGAGGATCATGACGAGCACGTCACGAATCTGTTCTCGTGCCTCGTTGTGCGGGGTTCCCTGTTCTGGAGCAGCGAAGGCCTCGGACCAGTCGGAGGGGCTGAGCCAGATGTCCGCCCATTCGGTCTCGACGGTCATTCCCTGTCCGGGCGGTTCCTCGTAGAACCTCACTCCCGCTTCGATTGCCTTCACGAGATCCGCCGATGCCTTCAGCCGAGCGACCTCCGGATCGGACTCTTCGCGCGCCGAAGCGCCTTCGGCGACGAGATCCCGCAGAGTGCACAGGTGCACGCTTTCCTCTCCGAGACGTGGAAGAACATCCGCGACATAGGCCAAATACGGGTCGTGGGGGCCCACGAACAGCACACCGTGGCGCAGCCGAGGATCCGAGTAGAGCAGATATGCCGCGCGATGCAGGGCGACGACTGTCTTGCCGGTCCCCGGTCCGCCGTCGACGACGAGAGCACCAGCCGATCCAGCACGAATGATCGCATCCTGATCCGATTGGATGGTGCCCAGAACGTCTCGCATGGTCGTCGACCGGCTGGCGCCCAGGCTGGCGATGAACGCAGACTGATCGTCGAGGGCAGCTCTCTCGAGTTCACCGTCGCCGTCGAGCTCGCTCGCGTCGAACACCTCGTCCCAGTAGTCGCTGATTCGTCCGTTCGTCCAGCGATACCGGCGCCTTCGGGCAAGTCCCATCGGATGCCCGTGCGTTGCCCCGAAGAAGGGCTCTGCCGCGGGGGAGCGCCAGTCGACCAGCAGCTGATTTCCTGCACTGTCCAGCAACCCCAGGCGCCCGATGTAGACAGGCTGCCGATCATCCGATCCGATGGTGTGCCCCAGGCACAGGTCCAGTCCGAAACGGCGGAGAGTACGGATGCGGGCTTCGAGGCGGTGCACTTCCATGTCTCGCTCGAGTGCCTGCTGTCCCAGCTCGACGGGGGCGGTGCGGGCGGCGTCGAGACGGTGACGCAATTCGGCGATGGAGTCCGCGAGTGTGCTCTCGACTGTGGTGAAGAAGGACTCGTCGCGGGCAATCAGCACCGGATCGGCCTTGTGGCGAAGGCGCTCGGGTAGATCGAAGGTGCTCCTGATATCCGAATGCACGGCACCCAGCTCCGAGTCGAGATGTCCGATTGTGGATTCTGACATTGCATCACTCTCGTTCCTGCTGGTCGTGGCGTCGGCACACGAGTATGAGGGACAGACGGGGTCTTGCCACAAGACCCGGTGTCGGATATAAGTTGAAAGGGGAACAGGGGATGGACTAGTCGACTTCCGGTTCACTGCGCTGCGCTGACTGAGTCCACGGGAGATCATCGAGAGTCGAAAATGCCTGGGGGAGAGGCGTCGTCATGGTTCATCCAAAACGGCCGAGATATCTCGATTCACCATTTACCCCTCGTATAGTCAAGTTCGCATCCAAGGCGCAGGCATTTGTGTATCGAACGACGGGCGGGCGCGTTGGGGGTCAGTGGCGATTGAAAAGCGCGTTCAGGAAACCCGTGCCGATATTGCTTCTCGAACACACCGGAAGGAAATCGGGCCGTAAGTTCACCACACCGCTGGCGTACGTACGGCAAGCCGAAGATATCGTGGTTGCCGCGTCGCAGGGCGGTGCGGCAGAGAATCCACAGTGGTACCGAAATCTCCGCGCGCACCCAGAAGCTCGTGTACAGATCGGCACCGAGTACGTCGCGGTTGTGGCTCGCGTTGCCGAAGCCTCGGAACGAACAGACCTGTGGTCCATGCTGGTGACTGCCTACTCCGGATTCGCGGACTATCAATCCTGGACGGACCGAGAGATTCCTGTGGTGGTACTCGAGCAGGATCGGCGTTCCGACCCGAAGTCCTGATGTGGTGAGTCGGTCACTTGCCGAGATGGGTCGGGAACTATCCTCCAGTGATAAATTCTCGGACCGTAACTCTCTGTCAATCAGTGAAATTCGCGTGACGAATGTCGCCGTTGCTCCGATGTTCAGCAACACGGCCGTCCAACGGGCCGGCGAGATCGACGTAACGGCACTGTCGGTTGTGCAGATGTAGCTGTCGGGTTTCGATCCGATTCACCAGGGGGCTTCGATGAATCCAGCAACGCGTGATCACCAGGTCGAATTGCTGCGCTCGGACGTCGCGGCCTGGAATGTTCTTCGTTCAGTGAGCGCGCCGAGCGTGATGCTCGTCGATGCCGATCTTGCCGGCGCTTACCTCGCAGGCGCCGACCTCTCCGGTGTTGATCTCACAGGAGCGGATCTGTCGGGATGCACCTTGACCGACGTGAACCTGAGAGGCGCCACTCTCACTTCGGCCGAGTTGGTAGGCGCGGACTTGTCGCGAGCCGATCTGTCTGGCGTCCGAGCGCACGACGCCAATCTCACGCGTGCATACCTCACCCGCGCTGATATCCGAGCTACCGACCTTACGATGGCGTTCTTGATATCGACCTACCTCGGGCACGCGAACCTCGCCGGCGCCGATCTGTCGGGAGCGAACATGACCGGCGCCTACCTCGGCGACGCAGATCTGACCCGCTCCAACTTGACCGATGCGTGTCTGCGCAAAGCCAACCTGGTGGGAGCGAAGATGACAGCCGCCGTCCTCGACGGTGCCGATCTCACCGATGTCACTCTTCCGAACGGTACTACGACCGACTGAGCCCAGCACTCGTCATCTCGGATGGTTCGGTGTCCGAAATTGCTGTGCGACAAGCCATGACATGAAACTTCCGCTTATGCTGTCATCGGCGAGGTGGTCACGCTGGTATTCAGCTCGAGGGAGGAACATGGTCGCGTACGCGGACAGACACGAGATACGGGTCCCCGCAGGATGGACCGCAATCGACTTCGCCGGGCAGGTCCTGGGCCGCGCGCCGAGGTGGCTGACGGGCCTTGTGGATCTGCGAGACAAAATAGTGAGCCGGTTTGGGTTTGCCACCCAACCCGGCCGTTCGCGGACACCGGACATTGCGGTTGGCGGGACGGCAGGCCCGTTCATATTCTCCGACGTGACTTCCGCCGCCGTACGCGGGGGGAACAGCGACAGCCGGATCGTATTCGGGTCGACGTTCCGCATCGACAAGCGGGCGGGGCTTTCCTACGGAGTGTTGGAGACCGAGACGCACAGCAAGGATCGTGTCGGCGCGGTGTATTTGACTCTGATCTGGCCGGTACACAGATTGCTGATGGCTGGCGTATTGCGCTCGAGTATGTCGGACGTCCACTGGGACGCGTCGAAGGCACCGCTTTCACAGTCACCGCGACACAACTGACCCCAGCGGACACATACGGAGTCGCGGACTACTCGCGCATGCTGGTCACCCTCGGATCACGGCGCAGGGCCTGGGTGTATCGGGCCGCGCCGCCCACCTGACTGCTGCCACGCCGTGGCGCAACGCATCGTCGAAACCACGAATTGCGGTAGACACAGTCCGATCCGCCCGCGTTCGCGGACACGTTCGCGCAGCGAGGATTCGCCCATTAACGTTCGGTACTGATCCATCAGCACCCCTCGACGGAACAGGAACGCTCATGCGGCTATCTACACGTAATCAACTCACCGGTGTCATCACCGACGTCACCCTGGGCAGTGTCATGGCGACGGTGAAGGTCAAGCTCGACGGCGGAGAGCAGACGGTCACCTCCTCGATCACCAGAGAAGCCGCGGTCGAACTCGGCCTCGAAGCCGGCCAAGCGGCCACTGTGTTCGTCAAGTCGACCGAGGTCACCATCGGTGTCGAATAAAACTCTGTTGCTTGGTTTTTCAATGGCCTAGGTCGAGAAGCTCTTCGTGGAATCCGCCGATGTCGCGGCTGCGGTCGACAAGATGTATCTCGAGGATCCAGTGGCAGACGCGCCCAGAATGATCGAGTCGGCGCATCGGCTGATCGCTACCGGGGGCGATGTACGACCCGATCTCTGCGCCGGCGATCTTCTCGTGGGGAAATTCACCGACCAGATGCCCGGCTATGGCACCCCCGAACTCCCACCCCGACTGCTGGGCCAGTTCGACGACTGCTGCGTAGAGCTGCTCACCGGTGATGTCGGGGTGCGCCTCGAAGTAGGCACGGCCGGCATCGAAGACCGTCGGTAATCCATCGCGCAGGCGACGTTTGACCGGATCGTCACCGAGGACGAAGGTGCGACCGAAGTCCGCTTCCCACTGCTCGAAGATGGGCCCGAAGTCGCAGAAGACGATATCGTCGTCGGCGATGGTGCGATTCGGTGGATTCTCGCGATATGGCTGCAACGTGTTGATGCCGCTGCGGACGATGCGCTTGTGCCAGAACTTGGTGGTCCCGAACATCTCGGATGCGAGGTCGCGAATCTCGTCGCTGACCTGTTTTTCCTGTGCACCAGCGCGGATCAGTCCACGGTCGGTGATCGCATCGAACAACTCGACCGCCTTGTCCTGCGCGTCGAGCAGTTTCGTGACGCGGATGTCTTCGCTCTCCACACTCACAACCATTCCCAGAATCTAGCAAAAGTTCTGGGTGACTCCCGGACTCGTCGTGGCAGAGGTAGATGGGTAGAACGGGTCTGACCCACAGAGCTACGCCCCGCCGGATTTCGCGGATGTGGTCAGCACGTCGATGATGCCGGACAGCAGCTGGTCGACGTGTTCGTGCGAGGTCAACGCCAGGCGCAACCGTCCGAGATGAGTGGCAACGCCGAGAATTCGCTCACCTGCTACCTGGGTACTCATGACCGGACCCCAGACCGCTCGAACGGAGTCATCCCACTCTTGCTGTTCCGTCACACCGAGATTGGTGATCTCGATATCGGCGTTCGTCGCAGCGAGCATCGCCTGCTCGGCACTGTCCACATCGGTCGGCGCGTGGTCGGCAAGCGTGTGCACCGCAGCACCGATCGATCGGATATGTGTAGCGTCGGCCAACTGCGAGGATGCGCTGCGAGCAAGTTCCCAGAACGTGACCTGCGGGACGGAGGTCAACACCACGGATGTGGCGGTGAATCGAACCACAACGTCGTCTTCGAGTCCGACCGGTCCACGCAGATCGATCGGGACATTGATGCGTACGGTGTCCCTCTCCGGCGCCGAGAACAGCGATTGCGCGGCCACAGCGCACAGCACGCCCTGCACGGTGCAGAAGTGTGCACGCGCCGCGTCACGAAGAGAGCGAGTCGACGCCTCGTCGAGCTCGGCAAGCGCAACCATCGGCGCGGTCCCGTCGAACGGTCGAAGCGTCGCGGGCGCGCGCTGTTCCGGCCCTAATTCATCATCGATCGGTTCCGGCGGAGACGTCGGCTCGTCTGATGTCGGTCGCGGCACCAGATCTTCCTGGGCGGTCGGGACGTCCCGAGGGGCGAGGTCCTGTCCGGAGAGAATCGCGACGAGGTCGTGCACGGCACGTAGCGCGCCTCGGCCGTCGGCGATCTGGTGGGAGAAAGTCAACACCACTGTGGCACTTACCGGTCGAGAGTCAGCAGTGATCAAGACCGCCCGAACCAGCGGTCCCGGCGACGGGGGTATCGGACGCGTCTGCTCGGCTGCGACCTCCTGCTCGAGTGTGGACTCATGTGCGCTCCGCATCGGTATCTCCTCGGTCGAGGATCGAAATGTCGGTTCGGTTCCACTCCGGTCGATCTGCGTGGCAAGAAGGGGATGAGCGAGTTGCAGGCGGCGGAGGGCTTCGGCGAGCTCGACTTCGGTCGGCTCGCAGCGCAGGTCGATGGCAAGGGAGAACTGCACCGGGTTGCGGTGCATGTAGAGGTCGATGGTTCGTTCGAAAGCGCCGAGCGGGCGTAGCGCTTGTCCTACAACAGAACTAGTCATCGGTGTCCTTTCGGGAGGCGACTCGCGGGAAGCACGCTCGCAGCGTTCGCGCCGTGGTCTGCGATTGATTCTCGCTCGAAAACCCCACCTGCGCCGAAGGCCAGATCGGCGAAACGCTCTCCGATGAGCGCATGTGTGTCGCTGTCAGGGTGGATAGCGTCGGGAATCGGATGGACCTCGGCGTCGGATTCGCCGTAGAGGGACTGTCCGTCGAGATAGTGGAGGTTGGGGTCATCGGCCCGTGCCGTGACGATGTCCTGGAGCGCTGTGCGGACCACCTGCAGGGTCAGTCTGCCCTGATCGGTGTCACCTGTGCGTCCGGTCGCTGTGAACCTGATCGTGTCGGTGCCGAGCGTGTCTGGATCGATCGCGCCCGGGCCGGGAGTGTTTTCGTGAATACCGCAGAAGATCGGCGAAACGAGCAGTACCGGTGTGGTGGGATGCCCGTCTCGGATGGTGTCGAGGAAGCCGTGCACTGCAGGCACGAAACTGCGCAACCGCATCGCGTCGAAGTTGACGACGTTGATACCGAGTTTGGCGCTGATGAGATCAGCGGGGGAGTCGCGTATGACCCTGGCCATGAACGGGTCGACCAGGGCGCTGCCGCCAAAGCTGAGGTTGTGCAAGCGAACACCAGCACGCTGGGCCGCGATGGCCGGCCAGATGCCAGCGGGACTGGACGCGTTCGAGCCCTGACTTATCGAGCTGCCGTGATGCAACCACAGGGGACCGGTTAGGGTTGCCGGTTTCACCTCGGAGTCGGAATACAGAGCGATCAGATCGACCTGTTCGTTGTGGGGGAGCAGCATCTCGATTCTCTTGGCCCCGTGAGGAAGATCGTCAACCGTGATGCGATCCGACGTGCCCGATACGAAGGCGCTGGCGCCCGTGTTGAGATCCAGCTCGACGATATCTCCCTGTGTCAGGACACGGGAAGTATGGATGGCGTCGTCGACGAGCACATCGATGGCGCCCCGGGCACGGGTCGTGCCTCGATATGCGATGCGTGTCGCGTGAACTTCGAGCGTGACGCTGCGAGCGGATGTTACGAAAGCGACTCGCACACCAGAGGGTTGCGCCTCCATCAGCGTGAGCTGACGGTCCGCATCTCGGTCGCGTACGGCCTGAGGGAGCCGGTGAGGGCGCACGCCTCGGTCGGTCGACTCGAGTTCGATGGCCCCGTGTACGAGTTCCGCCGTGAGTGGCGTGATGATCATGTTGCCTCGGTCTCGTGATTTCTTCGACGGTCGTGCCAATGGACAAGAGAGAAATGCAGAAGGACGATCAGTTCTGCCCACGACTGCTCCGCGTCGGGGTTGCTGTGCCCGAGACTTCCGATGCGCTCGAGGTTGAGGAACCCGCTGATCGCTCCTCCGACAATGCGGGTGGCGTGCGTACGGTCCTCGCCCGAGATCCCGTATCCGAAAAGCACCGCGTCGGTGACGTTCACTATTCGGCGAGCAGCCGGGGCGTTGACTGCATCACTACCTGCCTTGCGCTGCAACGACTCCCATCGCCCAGGGTGTTCTCGAAGGTACTCGCGATGAGCCGTGGCGAATCCCGACAGCGCATCGCGACCGGATCTGCCGGCGATGGCAACCCCGATGCGTTCTGCGAGCTCGTCGAGCGCCACCACGGTAATGCCGTCGCGAAGGGCTGCCAGATCTCGGACGTGTGTGTACAAACTGGGGGTCTGCACTCCGAAAGACCGGGCCACACCGGTGAGGCTCACCGAATCGAACCCGTCAGCGTCGGCCATCTCCGCCGCCCGCAACACCACCAGCGATCGGTTGAGCTTCGGCCTCTCCATTCACTTACCCTAACAGCATTAGGAAGCAGCCTATGAGCAATAGGCGATCTACCCAGAGTGACGACTGATATCCAGCTGCGCCTGAATCAGAAACTGGCAGCGGTCCGTCACTCTAGCTTTGTCAAGGTTCTTGATGTCCGGATCGGTCGGTTTTCCCTGCCTGGCGGCGGGACTGCAGCCGCATTGCCACGAATACAACCAAGGCAATAGCGACCGACACGATGACGATTTTCTGCAGGACTCCGGCATACCCTTCTACAAAATGCCAGTTCTCGCCGAGCTGATATCCCGCGGTGACGAACACGGTGTTCCATATCAGGCTGCCGATTGAAGTGAGTACAAGGAACGTCACCATTCCCATTCGCTCGATTCCGGCCGGAAGGGATATGAAGCTTCGGAACAGCGGGACCATTCGGCCAAGGAATATCGCCTTCGAGCCGTGCTTGGCGAACCACGTCTCCGATCGATCGAAGTCGCTGGCCTTGATCAGCGGGATCCGCAGCACCAGGGTCCGCGTGCGCTCTCGTCCGATGAGAGCGCCGACCGCGTAGACGATGACCGCCCCCAGGACCGAGCCGAGAGTCGTCCAAAAGAGTGCCGCACCGAAGGAGAAGGCTCCCTGGCTGGCCGAAAACCCGGCAAGCGGCAGAACGAGTTCGCTCGGAATCGGTGGGAACAGGTTGTCCGCACCGACAATGACGGCTGCGCCCGGGCCACCGAGGGCGTCCATGATGCCGACCGCCCAACCTGCCAGCCCCGCAAGTGGTTCGGTTTCAGCAACTGCAGCGATCAATGAATCGGACATCGCGTTTCTCCTCATGTGTTGGTGACGTCGCCCGTGAAGGAAGGTCGCTGAAAACGTTAGGAGCTTGGCGAATGGGGGACATCGAGGAAAGCCGTCGACCATCGTGGATCTGCCCCCCAGAAAAGTCTGTGGTTTACCGCAATATGCGGGGACGCATACTCGGCATATGCTGCTCGGGTGACGGGGAACCGCGTTGTGTACCCACCCGATCTGGCAGATCGGGTTGCCGTCAGATCACTGGTCCGACTGTGGCTGAACGCGATTGCCGGAGTTGCACTCGGTGGCGTGACGGCGGTCTCGGCGCTCCTATTTACCGTGGTGGCGTTGCTACTCCTCGCATCCGCGCACGTCCTCGGCCGATGGGGATCGTCACTGCGGACGGCAGTCGACGGGGGTGCACTAGCGTTGACGGAGCTCGAGCTCCGTCGGATAATCCGCTTCCACGGTCGGCTCCACACGGACGTGCTGTTCCCTCAACGCTGCCGCTGGTATCTCGGCATGCGATGGACAATTGGCCTACTCGGTGTAGGCGTGGTCCTCTTCTTGACGCTCTGTGTCGTCGTGGCCGGATCGATGTTCTCGGCGTGGATCATGAACGGCAGCTGGGGTCTGATCGAGAACTCCGAACGAGTGAACGGTCGACTCCTAGCGCAAGCAGCGCTGCCCGGAATGCTCCTGATCTTCGTCGCGGTTGTGGGGGTGGCAGGTGTTGGATCGTTGGAGCGCTGGTTCGTCATTCAAGTACTAGGACGGCAGTCCGAGCGGTTGCTGCACCAGCGAGTGGCCGAACTGACGAGCAGCCGCGATCACGTGGTCGACGCCATCGATGACGAACGCCGCCGCATCGAGCGCGACCTGCACGACGGCATACAGCAGCAGTTGGTTGCTGTGGGAATGCTCATCGGCCGAGCCCGCCGCGCCGACGAGCCCGACAAGGAACGCGAACTCCTCGCCCAAGCCCACGCCGCATCCCAGGTGGCGATCAGCGAGCTGCGCGAGGTTGCCAACCGGGTGTACCCGATCGCACTCGATCACGCCGGTCTCCACGCGGCGATCGAGACGATGGCGCAGCGTGCGAGTGTGCCCATTCGACTGACGTACGAACTGACAGAGAGATTGCGACCTGCAGTGGAAACGGCCATCTATTTCGTCATTTCGGAGGCAGTGACCAACGCAACCAAGCACGCCACCCCCCGACTGGTGGAGGTCACCGTCACGCACCAGAGGTTCGAACGCGCACTTGCAACCATCACCGACGACGGACTCGGTGGAGCCGATCCGGCTGGCACCGGCTTGTCCGGACTTGCCCGCCGCGTAGCGGCCATGGACGGCACCCTGAACGTAGACAGTCCAGTCGGCGGCCCGACGGTCGTGACAGCGAGCGTCCCGTGCGGGTGATGGTCGCAGAAGACTCGACGTTGCTGCGAGAGGGTTTGGTCCGCATGCTCATCGACGAAGGCCACGACGTGATCGCGTCCGTTGCAGACGCCGAGACACTCCTCGACGCCGTGGAACAGGATCGCCCCGATATCGTCGTCACCGATGTTCGAATGCCGCCGGATCACAGTGACGAGGGGCTACGGGCGGCGTTGACCATTCGCGGTCGATGGCCTGAGGTGGCGGTACTGGTGCTGTCCCAGTACGTCGAGAACCGTTATGCGACAGAACTGATCAGCGGATCCGGAGGGAAGGTCGGGTACCTTTTGAAGGACCGCGTCACCCAGGTCGACGAGTTCTTGGACGCCCTGAACAGGGTTGCCGACGGCGGGACTGTCTTCGACCCGGAGGTAGTGAGACAACTGTTGTCGCGCACGACTCGATCGAATCCCCTCGAACGCCTCACTCCGCGCGAGCGCGATGTACTCGAGCTGATGGCCGAGGGGCTCACCAACGCGCGCATATCAGCGGATCTGCATATCTCTGTCAGCTCAGCGGAGAAGCACATCAACGCAATCTTCGAGAAGTTCGGACTCGCGCACTCCTCAGGTTTGAGCCGTCGCGTGGTTGCTGTGGTGACCTATCTTCGCACCTGACCGACCGCAGGAAGTTCGGTGGAAGTGGCGAGACCCGAGACTTCGGGGCGCGGATCATTTTGGCGAATCCTGCAACAGTGTTTCCCTCACGGAACCACGTAAGACTGGGGCCAGTTTCGATTGCCATGCTCGACAGGTCGACTGCGGTAAAACATGAGCGAAGGCCAGCGACCTATCACCAAGCCAGCGTGTCACTGCCGACTCGAACTCTTCCGAAGAACCGCTGTGCTATGTCTGAGCCAGTGTGGTTGTAGCTGTTGACGACCGCGGCCAGTTCGTCGGCGAGTGTTTGAAGGGCGGGGGAGACCACTGAGATTCCGCATTCTTTTACCCATCCCCACTCCTCGGGGACCGAACTCAACGTAATGACGATTTCGCTGCCGAACGGCGTATTGACGTCGAAGAGAATCTCTGTGGGTGCGCTGCCTATCGGGTCCACTACCGCGAGGTCGCTTACCGCAGCGTTGGTCGCGAAGACAGTCCGCGCGAGAACGATGTCTTCGCGGATCATCTCAGCGATGCGAGGGAGGCCGGCATGCCGGCCAACCCGTGCGTGCCGTGTGCCGAAACTTCGTTCCGTGTTCGTGACAGGTGACCGTGATTTCGTCAAAATACGGTCCAGCATTCGCTGTGCGGCGTCGCGCTCACTGATGCCCGTTCGCGGGTGATCGATCAAAGTTCGAAGCCGCGACATTCTAAGCGCTGGATTGCTCGCCACCTGCAGAAGGTTATCTCAATGCGCCGCTCTGGTGGCTCACCGCCCCGGGTGCAATATTTGAGCGTGTGGCGACGCAGAGTCGTGGGTCGCCGTACGACTTCAGAACAACGCGCAGCCCCTTACTGGTAACCCTGCATATCAGGACTGGTCGTATAGGTCAGCTTCTCGCACAGCCAGAGCCAGTTCAACTGTCCCGTACTTCCAAGGCGGGTGGAGCTCGCCTGCGATAACTTGGCTTGAGGCTGCACGGTGGTCGGGCCAATGGTGGAAGCAGGTATGGAGTTCGTAGAAGGCATCGATCCGGACGAGCCCGGAGTCCGGCGCGTCCCTTGGAGCAGTGTGGGTGAAAATCCCCCCGAGGTGCGCGCACACATCGCTCGCAAGGAAGCCATCCGCGAGCGGAAGGCCAACCGGCGGTATGTTCACCCCCAACGGAAGCCACCCCTCAAAACCGACGGCCTACTGGTCGAACCCTCTGCGAAGTATCCGTTCTCGCTCGATGACGCACTTCTCGGCGGAGTCCAGATGCAGATCGATCGGCTCCGCATCTTCCGAACAGGTCTCCAGTTCGACCTCGCTGCGACATCCCTTCACGAGGACACCGGGTTGTTGGGAGACCGTCTCAATCTGACGCATCGCATGCGTCCTCCCGCGAAACACCGGATATATCTAGGTCTCGTACTTCCCACAGGCAAGGTGGTGTCCAACAAGGAGAGCTTTGCCTGGGATGCCCCCGAGGACGACGACGCAACGACTCCATGGCTGTACGGGGGAGGAAGCTACAGCCGTCCGACGGAGACCGGTGCAACGTATTTTCTCAGCCCCCTCCCCGAATCTGGACCGATCACGTTTTCCATCGCCTACACGGAACTCGGACTGAACACCGCCCCGAGCGTGTCGATCGACCTCGAACACCTTCTACGGGTCGAAGAACCCGACACCCGATAGCAAGCAAACTAGTGCCGGACGGCTCGAAATGCACGGAACGGTCACTGCCGTGTAAAGGTCGATCTGTCTCGCTCAGCCCTAACTCGCCAGTTCCTCGTAATCCGGAAAGCAATGTGCTGCAACAATATGCAGCAATTTACCGGCAACTCTGCATATCGGGATTCGTCGTATTCCCTGCATGTGTCGACGTTACCGGGCTCGATGCGACGGCCGAGCGACAGACGGTAGATGCAGCTCAGGGGAGCGGAGTCAGCGTCATCACCACCGGGAGGGCGATGAGTGCTTCCCACACGGGTGTGGCGGTCATCGGTTGCCCGGTCCAGTATCTATCGGCGCAATCCAGCATGAAGGCGAAGTTCCCTGCCTTGAGCCAGTCCATGTCGCCTCGGTGGATCACCGCCCCTGCTGGAACACACAGCTCCAAGATCGGAGCACCGCCAGCGTCCTTGGCGAAACGCCGAGCGTCGTTGATTGAGGTGAACGCGAAAAGAGAATGGAAGCGTGACGGCAGAGCAGGAAACGTGGCGCGCCGGTAGAGCTCCCAGAAGTTCTCCACCGCGAGATTGGTCGACACGATGTTGGCGCTGCTGCCGTTCCAGGACACCGACCCGACCACCGGCTCGTCCAGCTGATACTGGCGGCCGTGCTCGGGCAAGCCGGCACCGTTGAGTGCGATGTACCCGCCTGTGTGAGCGATCGTTCCACGACGGTCGACGTGAAAGAAGCTTTGGGTTGTCGATGTTGCTTGTGTTGGCATCACTGTGGCGTGTGTCGGCTCTGGCGCATTGTGGTCGTGCACTGGTTACCCCTTTTCGCACCGATGCCGTGACCGGTCGATGCTCGTGGGCGACGACGCCCGTCTCCCTGATTTTTCAGACTACGGATCCGAAGCATAGTCACGCAGGCCGCACATTCCGTGCGATGAATGTGCGGCGAAATGTCTGCGCGTAACACGAGCGAATCTGGAACCGAAGCCACGGCGTCGAACTCAAGGCACTACGCAAAGTGCAGACGCCGATGGCGGATATGCCGAAAAGACTGCAGAAGAACACTATGCAGAGGTTTAGAGGTGACTCTGCATTATGGAACTGTCGTATTGATCAGCGCGATCTTGGATTCAGTGGGGGGATGCCAATCACGTCTTGACCTGGGTGAAGCGTGTCCTGGAGTTGCGCCAAGGTTGCGTCGGTCAAACTACCCGGTCCAAGGCCTAGTGCGCATGCCCAGTCGAATTCGTGCGTGGACCATGCCCGGATCGGCGTCGGGTAGTGCCGTGTCCAGTTCACGGGGAGCAACCAGTCTTCGGCGGAGCGCGCGCGTCGCCACAGTCGGCCTGCACCTTTCTCAAAATCGGCTTCGAAGCTCTCGGGATGTTCGGGGTCTCGTCGCACCTCGGTCGGCGTGAAGTCGACCAGGACGTTCGCCTGTATTCGTAGCGCGCTGACGTTGTCGTGGAACCATTGCATGTTGCTTTTCGATTGTTCGATCGAGCGCGCCCGATCTTCGGCGAACACGTTGTGCGCCATTCTGACCGGGCCGCTCCACACGAACGTCGAATCCGAAACTTTCTCCGGCAGGGCACAATCGACGTACTCCGCGCTGCCCTCCTCGGACTCCTGCTTCAACACGGTCCCGGTCTCGGTGTCGACCGTCAGCACCGTCGGCGAGCCCTCGCTGCCGGTCTTCAACTTCACTTTCCAGCAGCGTCGTCCGATGAATTCGACCTCTTCGATGGGGAGCGTGGGTCGGGTGAGGCCCGGCCGCGCCCAATGTTCGACCGGCCGGGAGACGATCAGCTCCCGACCCGGGTCGTGTATCCGCGTGTTGAGCTCGTTCGTTTCGATCGGATCTTCGTGACTGGCTTGAAACACCCAACATTTCTGGCCGTCGGCAATGAACAGCGGTTTCCCGTCGAGGGACTCCATGCGCGTCTTTCGACCGGAACGGAACAGGCGGACTTCGCCGAGCCCGAAACCCACATACGACGGAACGATGCCGTGGTGCCCGTCGTAGACGACTCGCGGACCGAGGTCGGCGTGAGTTGCGCGGGCAACACCTATGACCGGCCGTTGCGGACCGTCGACGATCTTGAGCAGTACCTCGACCCAATGCGTCATAGGTACAACACCCCGCCGACGGCGTGCGACCGATCGGGGTAGGCGCGGGTGTCAGCTTGCTCCATCAATTCCGTCGGTACATAACGGGTTACGTCGTCGAGACGTTGACCCTGTTCGTCGTACAGATTGAGTCGAGTCACCAAAGTGAGCCCCTCGTAGTCATCGTGCGTGAAGCTGATGTGCAATCGTCCATGCGGCCAGTCCCCGATGAATTCGGCCCGCACGTCGTGCATCAGCGGCGAAAATTGCCACCCGTCGAGTCGGCGAACGCAGTACCGGACGTACGACGCATGATCAGCCGGTTCGGGAGCGACGGCACGGCAGTATCCCGTGATGTCCAAGTCGTCAATCGCTGTTTCGACTTCGGACTTCGCTGTGTCCGTCGATAGTCGAACAAAGTGGCGGGTCGAGCTGCTTCCGTCTACAGATCTGACAAGGAGCCAGAGCTGATCACCGTGCGCGGTGCCCTCAGAGGCCTGGACACCGGGCAATTCGATCTCACGTACAGGCGTCGACGAACCGCCACGGAATGCCTTCACCAAAAGAACACCGCCGTGCCTGCCTGTCATGCCCCAGTGCCATCGGACGCCGTCGCCGATCGCGCGCTTGCGGCGGTGCAGCTCGTTGTACGTGGTGTCCGCGTACTCACTGGTGTGCCACGCGCCGTCGGCGTGGGATCGAGGGTGGTCGTCGAGTCCGATGTGGGTCCGTTCGGTATCCAACGGGACGTGAATCCACGACTTGGATTGTTGGAGAACATATCCTGCCGAGGTTGGGGTTTCGCGATAGATGCGCGACCATGGGGCCTGCTCGACGCCCAGGCGGACCGATCGTTCGTCGAAGTCGGCTGCGACGACGACCCCGTCGACGTCGATCGGAGTCGTGCCTCCGCCCGGGTGGGCCAGGAGTAAAGGCGGTCCCGTTTGCGGGCGGAGGAGCGGCGGCTCGTCCGCAGTACGAGCGACGTCGTCACGCGTGCGTGTCGGTCGAAAGCACCATGCTCCGGACGATCCAGCTGTGAGCAGATGTGTGCCCTCGAGGTACTCGGCGTGATTTACCCCGTCCACGGTCACACAAGCCAGAGCATCCGTTCCGCGGTAGTGAAGCCAGACACGGTTTCCATAGGAGGCAATCGTCAGCGCAGGTGACGGGGAAGAAATCTCCGGCCAAGACACTATCCGATCGATTTGTCCGGATGTCGGTTCGAGAAGCACTGCAACAGGCTGGGTTTCGTCGATCACCCACAGCCGGGCGGCAGCGAAACGAATATATCGTGGGCGCAAGAGTCTGCGCTCAGACGACGGAGCGCTCATGCGCCTTTCTGCAGTGTCATGTCCGCTACACTACCTCACCCCCTTCGACACGTCGTCGATTCACAAGCTGGAAACTTGATGGTGAACGCGCGTAGGACTGAGGCTATTTTCGGTGTGTGGAGTATTGCGCCCATGGTTGTGCGGCCAGTTCGGCGTGGCGGTGGGCGACGGAGTAGCTGTATCCGAGCATCTCGGCGGCAAGCGGAGGAGGTACCTGGGTGACGAGGGCGCGTAGCGTTGTCGCGCGAGCACCTCGGAGGTTGATGCCGAGGGCTCTGAGTCGGTCCATGAGGGTGTTGGGGTGTAGGTGTCGGCCGGTTCGGAAGCTCGGGAACAACCAGCCGGCGTCCGCACCGGTGAGACGCGTCGCGCGTGATGCGACCTGCAGGCGCAACAGTGCCGCGAAGGGCTCGGGTACCGGTGCGGGTTGGGTGCCGAGTGCGATCCGCAGCCCATCGGTGTCGGTACTGACCTGTTCTGTGCGTAGTGCGGCGATTTTCACCATCGGCTGTGCGTAGAGCAGCAGAAGGATGCCGGCCACTCGATAGGGAAGCGCTTCGCTGCTGCCGGTGAGTAGTTCGCGGATCCAGCGCAGTCGTTCGTCTTGGGTGAAGGTGACTGTGGGGGCGGGGGAGCGGTGGGCGATCGTCACGTTTCGATTGATGCGGGTGGCTTTCGCCCAGACGAAGAACGTTCGAACCAAATGCCGAGTGGTAGGGCCGGCGGCGAGCCATTCGTCAACGTCGAGCTGCAGGCATGTCGCGGCGGTGCGGTTGTGCGTGTCGTGTAGCCAGGTCAGAAACTTGATGGTTTCGGTGATGTCTTGTTTCGACGCGTGGACCGGTCCCCGGGTGGGCTTTCCCTCGGCCGCGATCACGCGCACCCGTTTGAGGTGATGCCAGGTGGCGAATTGTTCCGCAGGACGCCGCACAGCAGGTTGACCGATAACCGCAATCTTGTTGGCAATCCACTCCTCGAACAGGGCGAGGTAACGGTCCCTTGGTGGCAACAGTTGGTGATGTTCGAGCACACTGCGTAGGTGGGCGGTGCGGCGGTCGTCATCGACCCGGTCGAGGCCCTCATGGGTCATCGGGATCTCACCGGATGCCAACCGGTGCAGCAGATCTTGCACCGATGTCGAGCGTTTCCAAGTGTGAATGCTTTCGGGGCGGTCGACGGCGCAGAAAATGTTCACCAGAGTCTGCATAGCTGCGGGATCGGCCGGGTTGTCGAGCATCATGGGGGTGAGGTCGTCTCGAAGGGCGCAGCGCGCACAGATACCGCGGCGGTAGTGCTCGGCTTCGATGCCGCAGCTGGTGCAATGGAAGTCGGTGGTGATTCCGGCGCAGTCGACGCACACCGTTTTCTCGTCGATGAGTCCGGGGAGCATCCGTTCGAACCCGCAGCCTCCGCAGTAGCCGTAGGTGCGTACGGCTGTGTGAAAGCAGGTCCCGCAGATGTTGCCTTCGGGCCAGCGCACGCGCGGTTTGCCGGCGTCCCGTCCGCATCGATCGCACGTGAAACCGCCGCCGGCTCTCGGTCGCCCCCGACGAGTGTTGCGAGGCCGGATCTCAATGGTCATCGCGGATCACCCGGGCACGTCGCGGCCGGACGGTCTTATTGAGTTCGATGACGTTCGGCGCGGACGATGAGGCGATCTTCTTCTTGCGTTCGTCGGCGGCCGTCACGGTGACCAGGTCTTCCATTCCGCAGCCGAATATGTCGCACAGTGCAGCCATCATCTGCAGTGACACGCGTTCGGGGCGTTGGGTGACCAGGCGGTACACCTGTGGACGGGAGAGGTCGATTCCGCGCTCGAGCAGTCGTGGGATGAGGTCGGTGCTGTTGTGCATGCCGTGTGCGGCCATGAGTTCGGGTAGGCGCCAGGTGTAGTCGACGGTGCGTTTCACGAGATCTCTCCCTCTTCACCGAGTCCGAGCGCGTCTGCGACTGTCGCGTCGAGCGCGCGTCGCAGTGTTGTGGTGCGGAAGTCGCTCGAGACAGAGGTGTACAGCGAGGTGGTGCTGGCGTATTCGTGACCCATCTGATGTTGCACGAACAGAGGATCCCATCCGTCTTCGATCAGATGGGTGGCGTACGAGCGCCGTAGTGAATGCAGGTCCAGGCCAGGGGACAGCGAGAGCTCGGTGCAGTATCGCCGGAATCGGCGGATCAGGGTCGATTCGGCGACCAATGCTCCTCGTTCGGAGGGGAACAGGTCCAGTCCCGCATCGAGATAGGGCTGCCCGTGGAGCATCCAGTCCTCGACGATCTCGGGTGTCCAGTCGAACACGGTCAGGACGCTG
This sequence comes from Rhodococcus yunnanensis NBRC 103083, assembly GCF_001895005.1. GTDB lineage: Bacteria > Actinomycetota > Actinomycetes > Mycobacteriales > Mycobacteriaceae > Rhodococcoides > Rhodococcoides yunnanense. The sequence continues at coordinate 358,752 of NZ_BCXH01000001.1, forward strand.
CGGCGCTTCGGTGGCGATCCTCGTTTGGCCTTGCCGTAGCGCACGTTCACCACACCGAACCGGCCGAACTCGCGGGCGTGAGGGTTTCGTGTGAAGTCGACGGTCTGCAGATGCCGGAGCTCGTTGAAGCGCAGACCGTACGAGTAGGCGATCTTGAGCATCACCGCGTCGCGGTAGGCCGGCAGCCAACCCTTGCGGCCGATACCAGCGATCGTCTCGACCTGGGTATCGGCGTGGTCGAACAACTCTTGCAGTTCGGTCTTGGTGAAGGCCCGTTTGGTCGGCGTCGACTCGTTGTCCTGGACATGTGCTGCGCTGTTCCATTCGAAGAACACCTGGGCGGGGTGTGTTCCGAATCGTTGCTCGCAGAGCCGGTCCCAGCCGTAGTCGGGGTTGCTGATGTAGGCACAGAACAGTTTCAGTGAGGTTTGATAGCTCCGGATCGTCGACTGTGTGACTCGTCGGATCGAACGTAAATCTCCGAAGAACTCTTCGACCATCGCCGGTGTCCAGGTCCACGGGAACTCGTTGGTGTAGTCGATGAACCTCACGACCATCTGCTGACGTTGCTCGATGGTGCCGAGCTGGAGGTTTCGGCAGAGCTGTTGGTTCCGCCAGCCCGTGAGCATGTCTTCGACCGTTTGCTCCTCAGGATGGAGCGGTGTCACCGACTCGACCATGATGACACGACCGCTATTGTCTACCCCCACGACACCCCTCTGCTTGTCTCGTTCAGCGAATCAATGATTCATCAGATGAATCATTGGTGTCAATAGCACTGCCGCAGAGCGACGTTGAACAGCGGAAACTACAGGCTGATGATGCCTTGAGAAGGACGTCCGAACGGGCGGCCTGCCAGACGGCACGTAACATCCTCATTCTGAACAGATTTCGTGTCGTATCAAAAGATGCACGCACCCAGTTTGCTATAGCTGAATGATTCATCAGATGCAACATGCAGAGTTTTAACTGACATAATGTAGATTATCGGCAATAGAGATGGGCGGGTTTTGTCCGTTGCAACAACTCGTCGCTCATGCATATTCGGTGCTTGACGCGCGGCGCAACCGCGCCGCTGCCGCCCAGGCTCGAGCCCATGACGTTGCGCGGCGTCTCCAGTGTTGAAACTCCAGTCCGCGTTGCATTCCTCGACCTGTCAGTGCCGGCGTTCACCGGCGATGCCGAGCTCTCCGTCGACGGATCGTCGACGCATCCTGCAATCGTTGGCAGCAGTCGGAAGCCGGCAACCTTCTCAGCCCCTGTCGTATAGCCCTGCCGCACACTGCATTTCGTCACATGTGACGAAATGCAGTGTGCGGGTTGTCGCATGATTGAAGTTTCAGCACATACGCCAAGCCTCGGCAATGTCGTTCGACGCAGTTTCCGCGACGCCAGGCGTGCGCGACCGCCCAGTTCCTGCCACACACTCGACCCCGGAGCGCCCCGTCTCTGTGGGTCGATTCGGAATGACAGGCGAAATCGTCCCGAACTCGAATACCGACCGGTGTGCCCGTTGTAGCATCGTGCGGTGGAACTCGCCGAGTACGTTTCCATGGATGCCACCGAGCTGGCTGCACTCGTCCAGTCGGGCGAAGTGTCCGCTCGTGAGCTGCTCGAATTGGCTCGTCGCAGGGCTGACGACGTAGACGGTGAACTCAACTCGATTGTCCTGCGGATGGACGCAGCCGCGGACGAACGCGCCGACAGCGGCACACTGAACGGCCCATTCGCAGGCGTTCCATTCCTGATCAAGGATCTCGCACAAGAGTATCGGGGTTACCCGACGTCCTACGGTTCACGGTCACTTGCCGCAGACGTCGCGACCGATCACGCGCTCGTCACGCAGCGGTTCCTCGATGCCGGGCTGGTGATCTTCGGAAAGACCAACACGCCGGAGTTCGGCGCCAAAGCCGTTACGGAGCCAGATTACTGGGGTTCATCACGTAACCCGTGGAACACAGCGCGAACACCGGGCGGGTCCTCGGGTGGATCGGGAGCGGCCGTTGCTGCAGGCATCGTCCCAGCGGCAGGAGCCAACGACGGCGGCGGATCCATACGGATACCCGCCGCCTGCAACGGGCTCGTCGGACTGAAGCTGGGCCGCGGATTGTCACCGTACGGTCCGCAGACCGGGGAGATCATGTTCGGGATGGTCGGCCAGGGGGTCGTCAGCAGGACCGTCCGAGACAGCGCGGCGCTGTACGACGCCATCGTCTCCCCCGATCCCAATGCCGAGTACCTGGCGCAGTTTCCGTCCGAACCATTTGCGAATTCGTTGGGTTCGAGGCCGACCGGCCTGCGGATCGGTTGGTCGCATTCGTCGGCGGTCAATCCTCATCCACACCGGGAGGCAATAGCTGCCGTCGAGCGCACCGCTGCCGTGCTCAGCGAACTCGGGCACCACGTGGAGGAGGTGCCGCCGCCGTTCGACGACTGGGCTCTCTCTCGCGACTTCTTGTCGATATGGTTCGCCCAGGTGCACGTCCAGGTCTCCGAGATCAAGGCACGCATCGGCGCCAAGAACTCCCATTTCGAAGCCGATACCCTGGCGTTGGCTGAGTTCGGACGCCACAACGGAATGCTGGCCGCCATCAGTGCCCTCGAGAACACCACGACCTATGTGCGGTCGCTTGCCACATTCCATGACCGTTACGACTTCCTACTGACTCCCACTATCGCGACTCCCCCGCTTGCACTGGGTTCGACCGCAACGTCATCACTCGTTCAGGCAGCCGCCAGGGTCGTCAGCACCATGCGGGCGGGAAGAGTGATGGCCCTGTCGGGGATCGTCGACGACGCCATCGCCGATGGGCTCGGATGGGTTCCCTACACTCAGTTGGCCAATGTGACAGGACGTCCCGCGATCAGTGTCCCGATGCACTGGACAGACGACGGGCTTCCGCTCGGTGTCCAATTCGTCGGACGATTGGGGTCGGAGAGCGGACTACTTCGATTGGCTGCTCAGCTGGAAGAGGCCCGGCCGTGGATCCACCGATTCCCCGCGCCGGTGAAATCGACGCAGAAGAACGCGGTTTGATCTTTCCAGCCTTCGGATATCCGCCACGCACGACTACGGAGGAGAAACGATGCCGGCAAGCAATTCGAAGGACTCACAGCCTCAGTTGAAGGATCAGGAGATGTACGAGGAGCTGAGGAAGGAGGGTAACTCCAAGGAGAAATCCGCTCGCATCTCCAACGCCGCAGCGAACAAGGGGCGGTCGGCGGTCGGGGCGAGCGGTGGACGTTCCGGATCCTACGAGGATTGGACCGTTGACGAGCTTCGTTCGAGGGCAAAGGAACTGGGACTGAGTGGTTACTCCGACCTTCGCAAGGACGAGCTGGTGCAGCAGCTTCGCGATCACTGAGCCGTCAACGCGAGAGACTCATTGATCCGACGTGCGAAGGTACGCACGCGGTAGCACGAACCACAGACCGAACAGCAGTACCGTGACGGCTGCCGCCGCAACTTCCGCAGCAAAGATTCCGACGACGATTTCGAAAGTCAGCGCTACGACGCCGACCAACGCAACTGCCAACATCAGAAGCCCGAGAAGCGCGAGTCGATTCCCGACGCGGACGAGGACCCCGATTGCGCGCTTCCGAAAAAGCAACCGATGCATGCCAACCGGAGCGATCAGAAGAATCGTCGCGACGATCGACGCCGTCACGGTAACCAGATACACAACGCGACCCACCGACGACAGGTCGTCGAATCTTTGCTGGAACGGCACCGTCAGCAAGAAGCCGGTCAGGAGCTGGACACCGGTCTGCACGACCCGCAGTTCCTGCAACAGCGCCGTCCAATTTCGGTCGAGTTGCTGAGTCGGGGTCTCGTTGCGCGCCTTACCGTTCCATTCGAGGTGATCGAGTCCCTCATCGTGCTCCATCGACCAACACTAGCCTCGAGTGCGTTGTGAGCGCGGTCGGTGAGCGCGTGGGAGTGTTAACGCTCACCGACCCAGTGGTCAGAGTTCGAACTCTGCCGGATCGATGCTGACGGCAAAACAGGCGTTCCGGACGGCGTTCTTCTCGTCGTCGTCGAAGTTGCCATCGGCACCACCGATGATGATGCCGATCTGGATCACCGCACGTGCCTGGTCCGGCTTGCTCTTCAGTTTCCCGATCGTCGCAGTAGCTTCGACCTTGCCGAACTCGAAATCGCCCTGCAACTTGTCGCAGTACCAATCGAACTTCTGCCGGAGCTCATCTGGCGGAAACACCTTCAAAGACTCGTTGGCGGCGATCAGCGACGCGGTCTTCTGCCGTTCGGCAGGGTCGATCGACCCGTCCGCTGCCGCGATGAGCGCGCACATGGCCATACTTCCGTTCGCGAACTCCTTGTTCTTGAACTGGGCTGTCTTGGTTTGTAACTGCCCGTTCAACTCTTGGGCTCTCGTCTTCAGCTGATCCCAGAACGCCATGTAACTCCTCAGTCTCGAGTGGTACCGATCGCACTACCGGCACCATTGTCCACAACGCCGCCCGAAACGTCCGAAATGGCTGGTGAGCCGTCCGCGCGGTCACGCCACGAGCTGAGGATTCGGTGAATCGACTCGGCCCCGTGCAACGGAAGTGGTGGGAAATCGAAAGCGGTCGGAAACAGCAAGAACGGTGTGGTCTGTTGACCGCCGAGTCCGCCGTGCGAGCCCACCTGTTCCTCGAATGCCGCGATCTCGTCCGTCTCCGCCCAGTACGTGCCGTTGATCATGATGTCGGGGACGTTGCCGAACGAGTCCGTCCGTCGCACCATGTCGAGTACGCCGCTCCCGAACGCCTGCAACGGGTCGGTGCCCGAGACGACTCCCGTGGCCAGCTCGACGCTTCCCGATCCACTCAGGACGATCGATCCGCCGTCGCCACGAGCCACCAGAACGAATCCGATTCCCGGATGGTCGATCAGGGCCTGGAGCAGGCGTGGATACTTCTCCTCGATCGTCTCTTTCGTCGCCCGCCCCTCGATGTGAGGAAAGGACACGGAGCCGACATTTCCCGACGCGAGAACGACAGCATCGTCGTTGTCTCGGAGCGCACGATCGGGAGCCGGCGAGAGTCCGACGCTCGCAGCGGCGTATCCCGCTCCCTCCCCTCCCCCTGCTCGTGCCGGTTCTTCCGCGACCGAGGCACCGTCGCACTGTCGCAACACCAGCGACTTCAGCGACTCGCCGTAGCGCTGGCTGAACGTCGCGCCCTGACTCTGGCCGTGATCGGAGAGAACGACGAGTCGGTACGGACGATCGCTGCTCTCCGCCACAGCGTGAATCATGGCGAGTTCCGCGTCGAGCTTGCGCAGCACCGCGAGCGTTTCGGGTCGTTCGATGCCGGAGTGGTGGGATACCTCGTCGTACCCCACCAGATCTGCGTACACGATGGTCCGCCCGCGAACCATGTCGCCGATGACTGCCGCGACCACGACATCGGTCTCGACGACCGTGGTGAACGCGCGAACCAACGGATATATCCCGCCACGCGACACTCTCGGCACGATGTCGTGGCGGCGAGCCGACCACGCCTGGCCGAGTTCGCGACACACTTCCGCGAACAGCCGAATGGCCGTCCTGACTGCATTGGCCGGGTCGATGAAATAACCGGAGTATCCGCTACCGCCGCCTCCGAGACGAGCGCCCTTCATTCGGCTGACGACAAGCACGTTGTCCTCGGCTCCGCCGGAGAACAAGTTGCCGCGACTGGCGCCGTCGCCCGCGAGCAGTCCGGGAATGTCGGAGCGTTCGCGCTCGCGCTCGAGGTTCGATGCCGGATCGCTGAAGACGGCGATGCGTGAGGTGGTCTTGTCGTACCAGCGGAACGCGGGCACGTCCCGGTTCGAGCCGTGGAGGATGCCGAGCTGGCTCGAACCCGTCTGACTGCTCCAGTCGGTGTGCCAGGGAACGAGCGAGTGAGAACCGGAGGCCACCAACCTCGCCAGCGTCGGCGTCACGCCCGAGGACATCGCACGGCGTAGAACATCGTGTCCGAGTCCGTCCAGTTGAATGCAGACGAGTCCCGGACCTGTAGCCGACGGCCGAGTTGTGCGAGCACGCACGCGGTGACGACGGACGACCATGGTCCGGTACGTGGTGTCCCGACGAGCCGCCATCGCCCCCGAGATGACCGACGTGGTCAGGGACAGCACGAGTGCCAGCGTCGTCGCATCGACCGGACCATCGAAGTGTGCGACAGGGACCAGTACGACGCTCAGCAGCATCATCAGGCCACTGGCCACGAAAACGAACACGAACAGCAACGCGGGACCCGCCCACATCATCGCGCGAAGCAACAGGGGCCACAGGATCGCATTGAGCGCGCCGAAGACGATCGACAGTACGACGCCGCTGGCCACGAGCCCGAGAAACGTGGACGAGCCGATCCGGTCCAGATGAAACCCTGGCATGACGAGGTCGGCGACGATCAACGCGACCGCGCACGCCGCGGTCAGCACCCAGTATTCCCAAGCGAGCACGACGATGGAGCCGATCGACACCGTCCTTCTGCCTGACGCCATTTGCTGGACCCACCCGTCGACGAAGAGCGCACGCACAATCTTTCGAATTCTGGAATGGTAGACGGCGTGGCCGAGGGCCGAGATCATCCGACAGTGGTGACATGGTGGGGCCATGCCACTGTCGGGATCCGTGACAGCGGCACGACGGTCCTGACCGACCCGGTCCTGACCAACAGGCTCGGGCACCTCCGGCGTCGACGAGGAGCAGATCCCGGCCTGGTCGGTGACGACCTTCCCGACGTCGTTCTGCTGTCGCATCTGCACGCCGACCACACCCACCTCCCATCGCTGGACAGCTTGGGCGGCGACGCGCCGATCGTGCTCCCCCGCGGCGCGCCGGACAAGCTCGCCGGCCTGCGTAGATTCGGGTCGCGGCTGCTCACCGTCGACCCCGGAGACGTGGTCCACATCGGTCCGCTCCGTGTCACCGCGGTCCCAGCCGCCCACGACGGACGGAGATGGCGACGCGGACCGAACGACGTCGCTGCACTCGGGTTTGTCGTCGAAGGTGCCATCGTCACGTACTTCGCCGGTGACACCGCACTGTTCGACGACATGAGCACGTGGGTCCCGCGATGCGACGTCGCGCTGCTGCCTGTGGGCGGATGGGGTCCGACGCTCGGCGCAGGACACATGGAGCCCGGCGACGCCGCTCTGGCCGCGTCGAGGACCGATGCACGGCTCTCGATCCCGATTCACTACGGAACGCTGTGGCCGATCGGATTCGATCGAATACGCCCGTCGATGTTCTACGAGCCCGGAACGAAATTCCGGGCGGCTGCGGCCTTGCTCGAGCGTGGGGTCCGTGTACTCGATCCGGGGGAAAGCGTGCACGTCACGACGTGACCGTTCATCGGAGGCGTTCGGCGTCCTTGGCCCTGGCCACGAGTTCTTTGCACAGTTCGGCGAGCTCCGCCGGTGACGCGCCTTCGTCGACCGCGATCGCGACGTCCTCGGCCGCGCATCTGACTTCGAACGATCGGTCGATCAGCGCGGACGCCTCGTCGGCTGAGAGCACGACTGCGTCCTCCGGGATAGACGTTCCCTTGACTGCGCTGCGGTGCTCGTATGCGCGCTGACGGCAGGACTGCCTGCAGTACCGCCGTCTGCGCCCCACTCCGGAGTCGGCAACTTCACGGCCGCACCACGCGCAGGCATGTACTCGGCGCGACATGACAGACATGGTCACGAGCCTACGGGTGCGTGGCGGTAGAATGATCGGCACATGTGCGCGGGTCGATTCGTGTCGTGGGCCGCATCGGGAACGATCGGTGTACACGGCACGTTGAACATCTGTGAGTGGCGTGCGGATCGTGCACAGTGGCACGATGTCCGCCCCGCACAGCACGCACTATCGAGCGAGAGGACTTCACAATGGCAGATCGCGTACTACGGGGTAGCCGACTCGGCGCAGTGAGCTACGAGACGGATCGAGACCACGACCTCGCTCCTCGGCGCGTCGCGCGTTACCGTTGCGACAACGGCGAGGAGTTCGACATTCCGTTCGCCGACGACGCCGAGATCCCTGGCACATGGGCGTGCCGCAACGGCCTCGAAGGCAGCCTGATCGAGGGAACGGCTCCCGAAGCCAAGAAGGTCAAGCCTCCTCGCACCCACTGGGACATGTTGCTCGAGCGACGGTCCGTCGACGAGCTGGAGGAGCTCCTCAAGGAGCGCATGGATTTGCTGAAGGTCAAACGCCGCGGCGCGTGACCCTCTCTCCAACAGCTGTGTCGGTTTGATCAACTGAGCTGGGTTCGACCAACTGCGCTGGGCGACGAAACAATCGCTCGGCGCAGTTTTTTGTGCCGCAAAGCGACTCGCAGTCTTTTTTTCGTCTCTCGACCATTTCGATCCGAGGACAAATTCGAATTCTCTCGCGATCGAGATGCCAATTCATCTGTGCAATGCAACTATTGAAAGCTGAGCGAGGCGCACCGTTCGGGTAACGGTCCGCGTAGATCAGACGATAAGTTGTGAGCACCGGGTGGAGCCCAAGGCAGCAATTGTGCTGCAGAACCGAGGGGGGCAGCGGCACGTGAGCCAAGATATCGACAACCGATTGCGTTCTTTGCGCGACGAACTCGACGAGATCGACCGACGCCTTCTGGAATCGATCCGTGATCGAATCGACGTGTGCGCACGGGTGGCGCATGTGAAGCGCGCGTTCGATATTCCGATGATGCAGCCTGCGCGAGTCGGAGTCGTCCAGGAGCGTGCGCGTGTGTTTGCGCGCGCCCACGATCTGTCCGAAGAGTTTCTCGTCTCGGTGTATTCGACCCTGATCGCAGAAGCGTGCCGTGTGGAGGACGCCATCATCGAATCCGAGCCCGCCGTATCCCGCACCGCATCGAACACGCAGCGACGATAGGCGATTGTCATGGCGGTTCGGACGTTGCTCGTGGACAACTACGACTCCTTCACATACAACCTCTACGGCTTGCTCGCCGAGGTGAACGGTATGCCTCCCGTCGTCGTCAAGAACGACGTCGCCTGGGAGTCGCTGGATTTCACTCTGTACGACAACGTCGTCATCTCCCCCGGTCCCGGTCGCCCGACGACGCCACACGATCTCGGAATCAGCGCAAGAGTGATCACCGAATGCGGGCTCCCTGTTCTGGGCGTATGCCTTGGGCACCAAGCGATCTGCCATCTACTGGGCGGCCGGGTGGACCTCGCACCCCTGCCGATGCACGGGCGAATTTCGGAGATAACCCACTCCGGGATCGACCTCTTCGCCGGCCTTCCGTCACCGTTCTCGGTGGTGAGGTACCACTCGTTGCTGGCAATCGAACTACCCGAGGAACTCGAACCGTGTGCCTGGACCGAGGATGGTCTGGTGATGGCAGTTCGTCACCGCACGTTGCCGCTGTGGGGCGTGCAGTTCCACCCCGAGTCGATCAGTACGGAGTACGGGCGTGAAGTACTCGCCAATTTCCGCGATCTCACGGTTCCCGTCGCGGATCTGGACACGGCCCCGTACCCCTTCACGATCGACACACGGTGCTTCGACTGGCAGTTCGATACCGAGCAGGTGTTCCGTGCACTGTTCGCCGAGGGCCCCAACAGTTTCTGGCTCGACGGCAGCTCGGCCGTGGAACCGGACTCTCGATTCTCCGTGATGGGCGACAGTTCGGGTCCACGCGCCGAGTACGTCACGTACAGCGTCGCCGAGGCGAGAGTCGAAGTTCGACACAGCGATGGCACGGTGGACTCGATCGACTCGACCTTCTTCGAATATTTGAATCACCAGATGAAGACGAGAGCCGTTCCGCCCCTGCACAACCACCCGTTCTCGTTTGCGCTCGGCTATGTGGGATACCTCGGTTACGAGCTCAAAGCCGACCTGGGTGGTCAGCTCGTCCATACTGCGTCCACACCGGATGCGTCGATGGTGTTCGCCGATCGCGCCTTGGTCTTCGACCACGAATCGGGCCAGTGCTACGCGATGGCCCTGGTCTCCGAACATGACGAACCAGCAACGCTGGAGTGGTTCGATACCATCGAAAGTGCGCTGACGACTCTCGATTCCGTCCGCGGCTACAGCAACACGCCGGACACACCTCTCGTGGCGCCCACCGTCGAATCCGAGCTACCTCTTCGGCACGATCGCGCCAAGTACATCGGCCTCATCGAACAGTGCCTGGCCGACATCCGATCCGGTGAGACCTACGAGGTATGCCTGACCAACACTGCCACCTTCCCTGGGCCGATCGACGCCCTCGGTACGTATTCGTATCTCCGCGAGATCAACCCGACGCCGTACAGCGCGTTCCTCGACTTCTCGGACCTGTCCGTGTCGAGCGCGTCACCGGAACGCTTTCTCCGAATCGATGCCGACAGAATCGTCGAATCCAAGCCGATCAAGGGCACACGCCCCCGAGGGAAGAGTGCTGCCGAAGACGAGGCGCTGCGTTCGGATCTGCTCGGCAACGAGAAGGACCAAGCCGAGAACCTGATGATCGTCGACTTGGTGCGCAACGATCTGACACGCGTATGTGTACCGGGGTCGGTTCATGTCCCCAAATTGTTCGACGTCGAGACGTATGCGCCTGTGCACCAATTGGTTTCGACTGTCCGGGGTCGGCTGCGGGACGACGCGTCCGCAGTCGACTGCGTCGGGGCGGCGTTCCCCGGAGGGTCGATGACGGGTGCACCCAAGATCCGAACCATGGCAATCATCGACAAGCTGGAGGACGGACCACGAGGTGTGTATTCCGGTGCCATTGGCTACTTCTCGCTGAACGGCACCGCGGACTTCTCGATCGTCATCCGTACGATCGTCTCGACCGAGCACGAGGTCACGTTCGGAGTCGGAGGCGCGATCGTCGCATTGTCGGACCCTGAAGAAGAATTCGCCGAGACGATGGTCAAGGCCGTATCAATGCGGCGAGCACTCACTCACGCCAACGGCAACTGCAACGGCAACCGGACGAGCACGTAGCGCCCGTCCGATTGCCGTGCCTGATCGAACGTGTCGCCGGATCGAACGTCGCTCCTATGGAGTGTTGAAGTACTCGACCACAGCGGGTTGAATGCCCGGATTTGCGTTCACGGTCCCGATGATCGTCCCGGACACCACACCGATCGCGGTACCGATTATGCAGCCCGAGATGAAGTTCGGGAAAATCGACACACATCCGATGGCGAGTCCGAGCGCGGCGCCGATCGCTGCTCCTGCCGCACCGCCGCCCACCAGTCCCGTGCCGATCTGGCCGATCACGTTGTCCAATGCCTGTTGCTTGGTCACCGGACCTGCAACATCGGTGACCAACGAGGCCGGTTGTGGGACCAACGACAGTTGCCGCTCCCCCGCAACCAGCGGCGCGATCGAGTACGACGCGCCGTCGACCGTGTAGGTCAGTGGCACTTTTGCCAGAACCGCCCCGGACTCGCCGACGATATCGACTGCCGATCCCGAGGCGTCGATTCTGAATGCACCGGCGTCGAGGACGGTGCGCACGGCACCGTCCGGTGTGACCGACGTGTGGTAGCCGACCGATTCCGTGGTGGAAGTGGGCTCGGCGGAAGCCGTTCCACTCGCCATCGCAACGGCGACCGTCGTGGCTGCCAACACGGCGACAACTTGCGCTGATACTGACTTGATCCGCTTCACAGGCATCCCCAGACCGTAGTTCGACGAATGTGCGTAGGTCACGATGGTATTCGTAAACCGCCGCTGCGTGAATGCATAATCGAAATTCAGTGTCATCGAAATTCAGTGTCCGATGTGGTTCTCCAACTGCTCCCCGATTTTCGATAGAACCTCGGGTTCGATCATCTGATTGTGTGCGCATTCGATCGGATGAATTTCCATTTCACCGGATATGAATGCATTCCACTCAGCCGGGTCTCGGTGGACGCCATCACCCGACCCGTGTGCCGCCGCGAAGAACAAGATACTGCCGTCGAAGACGTCGGGCACGAACCCGTCCATCAACGTGGTCGAATTCGCGAAACCTCGATTGATTCGTTGCAGGTGCTCGGGAGTGAGACCTGTGTTCTGACCGAACTTCTCGTTCAGCAATCGAACGGCGCCCTCGTAGGTCAGTGACGGCTGCGACTGATCCCGTTCGATATCGAGCCCGAGCCCACTGAGCAGTTCCTCGACTGTCAGTTCACCCGACACGGACTCTGCCGGCGTTGCGAGATAGCTGTCCATGATCGTCAAGGACTCGACCTCGTCGCCCTCGCCGCGTAGTTCGACACCCACTGCGTGTGCGATCGCGCCGCCGAGCGACCAGCCGAGCAGGTTGTACGGGCCCTCCGGCTGCACCGACTTGATCTCCCGCACGTAGCGATGCGCGAGTTCCTGGATCGAACCGAACTCCCCGCCTTCGGAAATGCTCGGCAATTGCAACCCGTAGACGGGGCGGTCCTCCCGGAGGTGACGGACGATTCCCGAATAGCCCCAGGACAGCCCGATCCCGGGATGCACGCAGAAGAGGGGGCTTGCCGTTCCCTGCGCGCGCAACGGAATGACGACCGAGAACGCCGAGTCCAACCCTGGCGTCGTCGACCCCTCCCCTGCTTCGATCCGTGCTGCCAGACCTGCTGCGGTGGGATCGAGAAACAGCGCCTGCAGCGCCACCCTGATACCGACCGCGGACTCGAGAGCCGGCACGATTCGTGTTGCCACCAGCGACGTGCCACCGAGATCGAAGAAGTTGTCGTCGACGCCGACGGGCGAGACACCCAGAACCTCGGCGAACACATCGACTACTGCCGATTCCATCGGTGTGGACGGCGCGCGGTACGGGGTCGACGCCGATGCCAGCTCGGGCACGGGCAATGCCTTTCGGTCGAGCTTGCCCACCGGGGTCAGCGGAATCTCGTCGAGTACGACCAATGCTGTCGGAATCATGTGACGTGGTAGCGAACCCGCGAGGTATTCGGTCAGCTCGGACGTCGACACCGCGAAGTTGTCGTGCATCCGTATGTACGAGACGAGGACGGTGTCACCGGAGGGGGCTGTGTGGCCGATGGTCGCCGCGAACCCGACCGCGTCGTGCTCGGTGAGCGCTGCGTCGATCTCGCCCAACTCGATGCGGAACCCGCGCACCTTCACCTGGAAGTCACTTCGTCCGACGAATTCGATCGTGTGGTCCGCAGTCCACCGAACGACGTCTCCGGTCCGGTACATCCGCTCACCCGGCTCACCGAACGGGTCGGCCACGAACCGCTCGGACGTCAACGCGAAGCGGTGCAGGTAGCCGCGTGCGGTGCCGGGGCCTGCGATGTACAACTCTCCGGCAACACCCGCCGGTACCGGGCGGAGCCGAGAATCGAGCACGAGGTATCGGAATCCGATCGCGGGACTGCCGACATCGATTCGCTCCCCTGCAACGAGGGGACCACCGACGCTGCCCTGAATCGTCGTCTCCGTCGGGCCGTAACCGTTGAACATCATGCGGCCCGGCGCCCAGCGAGCGACGAGTTCCGATGTGCACGCCTCACCGCCGACGGCCAACACCTCGACGTCCTGCAGACGATCGCCGTCGATCGATGCCAGCGCTGCGGGCGTCAGGAAGGCGTGTGTCACCGACGTACGTTCCAGCAGATCGGCGAGGTCGTCGCCGCCGAAGATGCCGGGCGGAACGATGACGAGCGTCGCTCCGACACCGAACGCCATGGTCAGCTCGTACACCGACGCGTCGAAGCTCGGCGAAGCGATGTGCGAAACGCGTGACGTCCGCTTCGGATGGAAGCGAAGAGTGACCTCGTCCTCCAGGTTCGCCATGCCGCGGTGGCGCACTGCGACGCCCTTCGGTCGACCCGTCGATCCCGAGGTGTAGATGAGGTAGGCGGGGTTGTCCACCCGCAGCGTCGAGGTCCGGTCCGCGTCGGTCACCTCATCGGTCGGGTATCGCTCTGCGTCGGCGACGAACTCGTCATCGTCGACGACCAACCACGTGATCGTGTCGGGGAGCTGATCGCGGAAGGCCGCGACCGTCAACCCGATCGGCGAATGCGAGTCCTCGAGCATGTGTGCGATGCGATCCGCCGGGTAGTTCGGATCTACGGGCAGGAAGGCCGCACCGGACTTGGTGACCGCCCAGGTGGCGACGACCGACTCGATCGACCGCGGCATCGCGAGCGCGACGAAGGTCTCTGGACCTGTGCCGTAATCAATCAACATCCGTGCCATCCGGGTCGAGACCGCGTCCAGTTCCCGATAGGTCAGCGACCTGTCCAGGTACTCGATGGCCGAACCGTCCGGATTCGCACGAACCGCGTTCGCCAGGATCTGCGGCCACGTCTGCGGATCACCGCCGTCGTCTCCCCGTGCGGGCGCGAACATCGGGCGCTCGTCGTCGGCGAGGATGTCGACGTCGCCCACCGGCGCGCCCGGGTGTGCGACGACTGCGCCGAGAACACGGACGAACCTTCTCGCGAACGACGACACCGTGGACGCGTCGAACAGCGCGGTGGCGTAGTCGAATGCCCCTTCGATCCCGGCGGGCGCACCCGACGCGTCGAATTTCTCGGACAACAGCAGCTGCAGATCCTGTTTCGCCACCGGCACATCGATGTCGACGCCTTCGACGAGCAGATTCGGCAGCTCCAAGCGGGCCTCGTCGTTGTTCTGGAACGACAGCGCGACCTGAGAGAGCGGCGAGTACGCAGTCGACCTCGTCGGGTTGAGGACCTCGACGACACGCTCGAACGGAATCTCGGTGTGCCCGAACGCTTCCAGATCCGCGTCGACGACGCGGCCGAGCAAGGATTCGAACGACTCGGCGCCGTCGACGACCGTACGCAGCACGAGCGTGTTGACGAACATGCCGATGAGGTCGTCGAGTGCCGCCTCGCCTCGACCTGCGACCGGGGTCGTGATGGCGATGTCCTCGGTACCGCTGAGCCTCGCCAACGATGCCGCGAACGCGCCGTGCACGATCATGAACATCGTCGCGCTCCGCGTCCGAGCGAACTCCGCGACGCGGCGGTGGATGTCGGCGTCGATGGTGAACTTCACTCTGCCGCCGCGGAAGTCCTGAGTGTTCGGTCGCGGTCGATCGGTCGGCAACGGAAGCAGATCGGGAAGCCCACGCAGTGCGCCACGCCAGTAGTCGAGCTGGTGTGCGGAGATACTCGTCGCATCGGCCTCGTCGCCCAGCAGCTCTCGCTGCCACAGTGTGTAGTCCGCGTACTGGATCTCGAGCGGCTCCCACGCAGGCGCTGCGTTCTGGGTGCGCGACGCGTATGCCACCATCACGTCCCGAGCCAGCGGCGCCATCGAGGCGCCGTCGGCGGCGATGTGATGGACGACGACGGCCAGCACGTGCACCGGCTCCTCCGACGAGGTGACACGAAGCAGTGCGAGCCTGATCGGGATCTCCGTCGCGACGTCGAACCCTGTTTCCGCGAACGTTGCGATGACATCTCGCAGGTCGCTCTCGTGGACCGGGGTGACGTCGATCGACGGCAGAACGTCCTCGGCGGAGTGGATCGCCTGCTCGGGGCCTTCCTCGTTTGCCGGGAACGTCGTCCGAAGCGATTCGTGACGGTCGAGCAGGTCGGCGACCGCGGAGGTCAACGCCGTCAGGTCGAGTTCACCGGTGAGGCGAACGACCAGCGGGACGTTGTACGCGGGCGACGCGGGATCGAAGCGGTTGATGAACCACATCCGCTGTTGCGCCAGCGAGAGCGGGATACGTGTCGGGCGGTCGACGGCAGCCAGCACGGGTCGCGAGTCGGTCGAACCCGATCCTGCGACACGGGCGGCGAGGGCGGCCACCGTGGGAGCTTCGAAGATCGCCCGGACGCCCACACTGCTGCCGGTCGCCGCGTTGATACGTGCGATGACCCGTGTCGCAGACAGGGAGTCTCCGCCTCGGTCGAAGAAACTGTCGAGTGCACCGACACGATCGACACCGAGTATCTCGGCGAACACGGCAGCGACGACTTCCTCGTCCGCCGACCTCGGCGCGACGTAATCGGCTGTCTCGGAACCGAACTCCGGTGCCGGGAGAGCCCGTCGATCGAGCTTTCCGACAGGAGTCAGCGGAATCTCGTCGAGTCGAACGATGATCGACGGCACCATGTGCCCCGGCAACCGATCTGCAGCATGAGCCGTCAGTTCCGATGTGTCGACCGACGACGCGCGATCGACGAGACGAACGTAGGCGACGAGCACGGTAGCGCCCGCGGGAGATTCGGCGCCGACGGTCGCTGCGAAGTCGACACTGGGATGAGCCGACAGGACAGCGTCGATCTCGCCGAGCTCGATGCGGAAACCACGAACCTTGACCTGGAAATCACTTCGACCGACGTATTCGATGGTGCGATCCGGGGTCCACCGCACCACGTCGCCAGTCCGGTACATGCGTTCGCCCGGCTCGCCGAACGGGTTGGCCACGAACCGCTCCGACGTCAGTGCCGGTCGCTCGTGGTATCCGCGGGCCAGCCCGGCCCCTGCCAGATACAACTCGCCCCGAACTCCGATGGGAACCGGTTGCATGCGCGCGTCGAGCACGACCTCGTGGACGGCCCGGATCGGTCCGCCGATGGTGAGCGCGGAATCAGCGTCGAGCGGATCGCTGATGTTGGACATGATGGTCGTCTCGGTCGGTCCGTAGCCGTTGAAGAGCGTGCGTCCCGGAGCCCACGCCGCGATCAGTTCGGCGGGAACTGCCTCGCCTCCGACGACGACGGTGTGGAAGCTCTCCAGCCCGAACGGATCCACCGAGGCGAGCGCCGCCGGGGTGATGAACCCGTGCGTGACGCCCTCGCTGGAGATGACCTCCTTCAGTTCGTCGCCGCCGTAGACACTCGGCGGGACGATGACCATGGTTGCGCCTGCACCGAACGCGAGAAGGTACTCGAGGATCGACGCATCGAAACTCGGCGACGACACGTGCAGCGTCCTCGATTGCGGAGTCAGTGCATACCGGTCGATCTGCTCGGTCGCGAAGTTGTCGAGACCGCTGTGTGTGACGACGACGCCCTTGGGCAGACCCGTCGAGCCCGAGGTGTAGATCGCGTAGGCGGCGCTGTCCATGCGAACGCAGTCGACTCGTTCGTCGTCGCCGAGGCGCTCGGCCGACAGCGATGCCAACTCGGCCGAGGTCTGCTCGTCGTCGAGGACGATCCAGGATCCACCGCCCTCGAGAGTCCGCGGCAGTCCGTCCTGACTGCCTCGGACCGTGATACCGAATCGGGCACCCGAGTCGCTCAGCATGTGATCGATCCGGTCCCGCGGATATCCGGGGTCGACCGGCACGAACGCAGCACCCGTCTTCGCGACGGCCCACACCGCGACGACCGATTCGATGGACCGGGCGAGACCGAGAGCCACGAACGATTCGGCGGACACTCCTCGGCGCAGCAACAACCGCGCCAGCTGCGTCGACCGTCGATCGAGTTCTCCGTAGCTGAGCGAGAAGTCCGCGAAGCGCAATGCCGTGTGCTCGGGATCCAGCGATGCAGCGTTCTCGAATATGTGCGCGAGCAACCGCGTCGAACCACCGCTCTCGCCGTACACCGGCGCGAGGTCGGCGTGCTCGGATTCGCTGAGCAGGCGGATCCCGGCCACCGGTCGGCGATCGTCGGACACGACCGCGTCGAGTACACGTTCGACGCGAGCGATGATCCGATCGACGGCCTCCTCGTCGAAGAGATCGGGCAGGTACTTCGCCTTGAGATGCAAGCGATCGTCGACCGAAGCCACCAGCGTCAGGGGGTAGTGCGCGGCGTCGGTTCCGAGTACATCGGCGACGCGCATCCCGGCGATGTCCGTCTCCTCGGACAACCCCGCGCGGTCGACGGGGTACGACTCGAACACCGTGAGCGTGTCGAATGCGACGCCGGGTCCGGCCGCACGCGCAATGTCCGTCAGGCCCATGTAGTGGTGATCGAGCAGCGACGCTTGTTCGATCTGGATGCGATCGACGAGATCGCCCACGGGCTCGGCCGGGTCGAGACTGACGCGGACCGGCAGCGTGTTGATGAACAAGCCGATCATCGACTCGATGCCTGGTATCTCCGGCGGGCGGCCGGACACGGTGGCGCCGAAGACGACATCGGTGCGTCCGGTGAGTGCGGCCAGCACGATGCCCCAGGCGCTCTGCACGATCGTGTTGAGTGTCGATCCGCGATGTGCGGCGATGTCGCGGAGTGCGCCCGTCGTGTCGCGAGAGAGCGAACGCGTCGTCTCGGCCGATGTCGTGGACAGCTGCCTTCCTCGGTCTGCGGTTACGAGCAACGTCGGCTCCTCGACGCCGGACAGAGCCCGAATCCATTGTGCCTTCGACACTTCGGCGTCCTGTCGGTGCATCCACGAGAGGTAGTCACGGTAGGCGGGCACGCGCGGCAGCATGGAATCGTCACCGGCCGTCGCGTACAGCGTCAACAGTTCCTTGATCAACAGCGGCGTGGACCAACCGTCGAGCAGAATGTGGTGGTTGGTGAGCAGCAGACGCCACTCCCCCTCCGCCTTGGTGATCAGCGTGAAGCGAAGCAGCGGTGCGTGATCGAGCACGAACCGTCGTGCGCGATCCTCGGCCAGCACCGTCTCCAGCGCACCTTCTCGATCGGCGAATCCCCTGAGGTCGACCTGCGCCCACGGCACCTGAACGTTGGTTTGTACCACCTGGACGGACTCGCCGTTCGCGTTGTGCACGAATGCGGCGCGGAGATTGTCATGACGGTCCAGCAGTGTCTGCGCCGCCGCCTTCATCCGCTGCGCATCGACCTCACCGCGCAGTTCGAGGCCCAGCTGCACCATGTACGCGTCGACACCGGTGTCGACCTCCTGGTCGACCTCACCCGCCAACCGCGCATGGAACAGCAGGCCGGACTGCAACGGCGACATCGACCAGACGTCGTAGAGAGCCGGGAAACGTTGTTCCAGTTCGGCGATCGTCGACTGATCGATGTCGACGAGTTCCAGATCGGACGGAGTGTAACCGCCCGCGCCGGATCCGGCTGCGTGGGTCGTGAGCGCGGTGAGTGCCTCGATCCAGAGTTCGATCAAGCGCTCGACCTCGATCGCCGACAGCACACCGGTCGGGAACGCGAACGTCGCACTCAGAACCGGACCGTCCGGTGTCGAATTGGTGACCGCGTTGATGTCGAGCAGTGCGGGTACCGGCATGTCGGGGTTCTGTGCATCTCCGAGCGCGGTGTCGGACACCGGAATCCAGCCGACGTCTGCCATGTCCTCGGTCGAACCGGTCGAGAAGCGTCCCAGGTAGTTGAAGCTGACCTGTGGACGAGCAAAGCCTCCGAGGGCGGCTCGCCCGTCCTCGGTCAGGTACCGGAGAAGGCCGTAGCCGATTCCGTGATCCGGAATCTCGAGCAGTTGTTCCTTGATCGACTTGATCGCATCACCCGCGGCGCCACCGGCAGCGAAGGCATCCGCGACGTCGATACCGTCGAGGTCGAGACGGACCGGGAAGATGGTGGTGAACCAGCCGACCGTCCGACCGAGGTCGGCTCCCGGAACGACGGCGTCCTCGCGGCCGTGGCCCTCGAGACTCACCAGCGCATCGTCCACGTGCGTTCCCTGCTCCCGGCGCCACGCGGTCAATGCCAACGCGAGTCCGGTCAGCAATCCGTCGTTGACGCTGCCGTGGAACACCTCGGGCACCGTGGTGAGCAGGTGCTCGGTGACCTCGACGGGAAGCGCCGTGCGGATCCGCTGGGCGGTCGCATCGACGTCGACTGCCGGATCGAGTGCTCTAGAACCGATCACCGGATCGGCTCCGGACAACGTGCGGGTCCACAGAGCCAGTTCGGCGGCACGCGCCGGAGCGACCTCGGCCAGTCCGGTGGCCCAGCGCCGCATGGACGTCCCCGTCTCGGCCAACTCGGGCTCGGTTCCCGCGGCGATCTGCGCCCATGCGGTGGCCAGGTCCGGAACCAGGATTCGCCAGGACACCCCGTCGATCACCAGGTGGTGTGCGACGATCAGCAGGCGTCCGGCCCCGGACTCGTCGCTGAACCACACCATCTCGATCATGCGCCCTACGCCAGGATCGAGTCGATCGGCGGCGGCGTCGAGTTCACGTGCAGCGACCGCCGAGAAATCTTCGCCGACAACCGAATCCACGGAGACTCGACGCAGTACCGATGTTGCGGTCACCGTACCTGCGGCGGCAACACTTTCGACCCAGACACCGTCTTCGTCGCGGTAGAGCTGGGCGCGCAGCATGTCGTGGTGATCGAGGACGGCCTGAACGGTCCGCTCGAGCACATCGGATTCGATCGACGGAGGAAGCTGCAGCAGCGCAGTCTGCGTGTAGCGGCCGAACTGCTCGCTGCGCTCGACCATCCACTGGACCACCGGTGTCAACGGCAGATCGCCGACGCCGCCGCCCTCGAGCTCCTCGAGCACGACGACGTCGCTTCCGAAACGTGCGACCTCGGCGAGTCCTGCCACGGTCTTGCGCTCGAACACGTCTCGCGGAGCGATGACGAGACCTGCGGCCTTGGCCCTGGACACCAGCTGGATCGACATGATGCTGTCCCCGCCGAGGGCGAAGAACGAATCGTCGACACCCACGGACCCGAGACCGAGAACCTCGGCGAACAGCGACGCGAGGGACTCCTCGACCGGAGTGGCAGGCGCACGGCTGTGGGTGACACGGGCCGCGAAATCCGGCGCAGGCAGGGCGCGTCGGTCGAGCTTGCCGTTCGCGGTCAACGGGAGTTCGTCCAACACCACCAGAGCCGCGGGAACCATGTACGCGGTCAACACCGTGCCCGCGAACGCCAGAACCTCGGTCGTGTCGACCGTTCGACCCGACTCCGGGACGACGTAGCCGACGAGTCGCTCGCCTGCGCCGTCGTCACGGACGGTCACCACCGACTGTGCGACACCGTCGGCCTGCAGCAACGCGGACTCGATCTCGCCGAGTTCGATACGGAAGCCGTGCAATTGAATCTGAGAGTCGCTTCGACCCAGGTACTCGAGCTGCCCGCGGCGATTCCACCGCGCGGTATCGCCGGTGCGATACATCCGGGTGCCGTCGAGCGAATCCGGGTTCGCGACGAAGCGTGTCGACGTCAGAGCCATCCGGCCGAGGTACCCGCGCGAGAGCTGTGCCCCGGACACGTACATTTCGCCGGTGACACCGGGGGGAACGAGTCGGAGCCGATGGTCGCGCACCGAGACACCGAGGCCTGGGATCGCCTGACCGATGACACTGGCCGACGCTGCCGCCGCGAACTCGCGTGTCAACGGCAGGTAGCTGACGTGCACCGTGGTCTCGGTGATGCCGTACATGTTGACCAGCGTCGGCGAGTTCTCCGAATGGCGTGTGTACCAACGCTCCAACTGGGCAAGATCGAGCGCTTCGCCTCCGAAGATGACGTAGCGCAGTGCAAGAAGGCCTGATTCGTCGGCCGCGACACGGTCTGCCTCGGCGAACTGGTAGAAGGCTGTCGGCGTCTGATTGAGCACGGTGACGGACTGGGCGACGAGTAGTTCACGGAACAGTTCCGGCGAACGGGCCGTGTAGTAGTCGACGACGACGAGTTTTCCGCCGTAGAGGAGCGGGCCCCACAGCTCCCACACCGAGAAGTCGAACGCGTAGGAGTGGAACATCGTCCACACATCGGTCTCGTCGAATCCGAATTTGTCGATCGTGTTCTCGAACAACGTCCCCACGGTTCGATGGGTGACCTGGACACCCTTGGGTCGACCGGTGCTTCCGGATGTGTAGATGACGTACGCGATGGTGTCCGCGGTCGGATCGCCACCTCGGTCTGCGCTGGTCAACATATCGGCAGGCAGCGCGTCGAGGGCAGCCATCGTGTCGGGATCGTCGACGAGAACGTGCGCGATCCCGCCGGCCGGAACTGCCGCACTGTCGGCGACAGTCGACACGACGCAGACCGGGCGCGCATCCTCGAGCATGAAGGCGAGTCGGTCCGCTGGGTAGGTGACGTCGACCGGGAGGTATCCCCCGCCTGCCTTGAGCACTGCCAGAAGCACCACCGGTAGCTCGGCAGTACGCGGCATCGCCACTGCAACCAGTGTTTCCGGTCCTACACCCACCGAGACCAGATGACGCGCGAGCCGATTGGCCCTGGCCTCCAACTCGCTGTAGGTGTACGTGCGGTCGCCGTCCACCACGGCCGTCGATTGGGGGAACCGTGCCACCGCAGATTCGAAACGTTCGACGAGCGTCTCGGCGGACGCGGTGCGTCCCTCGTGGTTCCAGTCGATGTTCATCATCGTGCGCTCGGTGCGTCCGAGAATGTCGATGTCTCCGACGACCCCGTCAGGATCGACCGCGACAGCGTCGACGATCGAGACGAACCGGTCGGCGAAGGTCACGACGGTCGACTCGTCGAACAGGTCGGTCGCGTACGTGATCGCCGCGGACATCCCTGCGGGCAAGCCGTTTTCGTCGTACTCCTCGAATGCCGTCAGCTGCAGATCGAACTTGGCGACACCCGCGTCGAACTCGAGCGCGGTGACCTCCAGGCCTGGTAGCTCGAGGTGTGCACGCTCGTTGTTCTGGAACTCGAGCAGCACCTGGAACAGCGGCGAATGATCGGTCGACCGCGACGGAGCCAACTCGTCGACCAACTTCTCGAACGGCACATCGGTGTTGTCGAACGCCGCCAGATCGGCTGCACGAGTACGCGCAAGCAATTCCGTGAAACTCACGTGCGGCGACACCTCGGTGCGGAGCACCAACGTTCCCACGAACATACCCACCAGAGCATCCAGCCCTGCCTCGCCACGACCGGCGATCGGCGTTCCGACCGCGATGTCCTCGGTGCCGCTGAGCCGTGCCATCAACAACGCCCAGGCAGCGTGCACTGCCATGAACACGGTCGAATGCGCTTCTCGCGCAATGTCGACGAGCGCGCGGTGCGACGCCGGCGAGATCGTGAACTTCACCGACGCGCCGCGCATGGACTGTTGCGGGGGGCGAGGTCGATCGACCGGCAACGGCAACAGATCCGGCAGATCCGCCAACTCCCGCGACCAGAACCCCAACTGAGACGACACCACCGAACCCGGATCGTCCTCACTACCCAACAACTCACGCTGCCACACCGTGTAATCCGCATACTGCACCTCGAGCGGCTCCCAATACGGAGCATCACCATTGACCCGAGCCGAATACGCCACCATCACATCCGCCGCCAACGGCGCCATCGACGCACCATCGGCCGCAATATGATGCACCACGATCGCCAACACGAACTCCGCGTCGGCAACCCGATACAACCCAGCCCGGAACGGCTTGTCCACCGTCACATCGAAACCACGCGACGCATCAGCAGCGACACGCTCGAACAGCTGTGATTCCTCCACGTCGACCGGCGCGAGCGTCACCACGGTCGATCCGGCGTCGTGGATGAACTGCCGCGGAGTGACGCCGTCGGAAGGGAAGGTCGTCCGCAGCGATTCGTGACGCGCGAGCACGTCCGCGATCGCCGCATTGAGCGAGTCGACGTCCACCGTGCCGGACAGCCGAACCGCCAACGGAATGTTGTACGCGGCCGACGTGGTGTCGAACTGGTTGATGAACCACATCCGCTGCTGCGCCTGTGACAACGGAACAACGGCGGGACGCTCCACTCGTACCAGAGCAGGACGGGATCCGACAGACCTCTGCCCCACTGCCCGTGCAGCCAGCATCTCGACGGTCGGAGCCTCGAAGAGTGCCCGCACGCTGATGTCGGTGCCCAGTGCGCCGTTGACGCGAGCTGTCACGCGCGTCGCACTCAGGGAATCGCCGCCGAGATCGAAGAAGTTGTCGTCGAGACCGATGTCCTCGGTTCCGAGGACATCGGCGAACACACGCGCGATCGCAATCTCGGCATCGGATATCGGTTCACGGCGGTCGACGCCGCTGCGCAGGTCCGGCGCAGGCAGTGCCCTGCGGTCGAGTTTTCCTGCGGGAGTGAGCGGAATCGACTCCAGCACCACGAACGCCGACGGAATCATGTGCGCAGGCAGCGCAGATGCCACCTTGCTGCGCACACCGTCGACATCGATCACCGCACCCGGCACCGGCATCACATACGACACCAACACCGTCGACCCCGACGGACCCTCCACACCCAACGTCGCCACGAACTCCACACCCGGCACCGACGCGACCACCGCATCGATCTCACCCAACTCGATACGGAACCCACGCACCTTCACCTGAAAATCCGAACGACCCACGTACTCCAGCGCACCGGAGACATTCCACCGCACCACATCACCCGTGCGATACATCCGCTCAGCCACACCGAACGGCGCCGCAACGAACCGCTCCGCCGTCAAACCCGCCCGATCGTGATACCCACGAGCCAAGGCCGGGCCCGCGAGATACAACTCACCCGCAACACCTACCGGCACCGGCTGCAGCCGAGCGTCGAGAACGACGACGGCGGCACCGATGATCGGACTACCGATCGCTATCGGGGTGCCCGGGTTCATGGCAGTACTCAGAGTTGCGAACACCGTTGCTTCGGTGGGTCCGTACGCGTTGAACATTCGGCGGCCGGGCGCCCAGCGCTCCACCAATTCCGGTCCGCATGCCTCGCCACCGGTCGCCACGACGCGCAACTCGTCGAGGCCGCTCGGGTCCACCGACGCCAACGCCGCTGGGGTCACGAATGCGTGCGTCACATGCTCCCGTGCCAGCAGCACGGCCAATTCTTCGCCGCCGTACACATCCGTGGGCGCGATGATCATCGTCGCGCCTGCACCGAACGCATAGAGCAACTCGAGCACGCTGGCGTCGAAACTCGGTGACGCGAAGGCCAATACGCGAGATTCGGTCGTGACATCCAAACGGGTGCGTTCGTGTTCGGCGACGTGCACGAGTCCGCGGTGCGTGACCACGACGCCCTTCGGCACACCTGTCGACCCCGAGGTGTAGATCAAGTACGCAGCGTCGTCCGGTCGAAGAACATCCGTGCGTTCCTCGGCCTCGATCGGAGTTCCCGGCAGGTCGCCGAGCGTCGCCGAGATGTCCTCGTCGTCGAGAGCGATCCACTCGACGGTGTCCGCGGCGTCGTCCAACACCGAACGGTGCCCGGAGAGGGTAATACCCGAGCTCACACCGGAGTCGGTGAGCATGTGCGCAATACGGTCCACGGGATACGACGGATCCACCGGCAGATAAGCACCTCCGGCCTTCGCCACCGCCCACACCGCGGTCACCGATGCCACCGAACGCGACAACGCCAAGGCCACGAACGAACCGACACCCACACCCCGAGAGATCAACAACCGCGCCAATCGAGACGACGCCGCGTCCAACTCTCCATAGGACACCGACACCGAGCCCGACACCAGCGCAGTCGCATCCACGCCCGCGATGTCGACAGCGGTCGACAAAATCTCCGGCAGCAACCGAACCTCGACGGATTCCTCACCCCGCACCGGCACCAACACCGCACGCTCGGATTCCGACAGCAGGTTCACACGGCCCATCAACAGATCAGGCGTTGTGGCAAATGCGTGCAGTACGCGGCCGATCCGACCGACGATCGCCTCGACCGCATCGGATTCGAAGAGATCGGGGAGGTATTTGGCCTCGATGTGCAGCCGCTCGTCGACCATGGCCACGAGTGTCAACGGATACTGCGCGGTGTCGCTTCCGTCGAGAATGTTCGCCACACGCATTCCGACGATGTCCGTCTCGTCCGTCAGACCTGCCCGGTCCATGGGGTACGACTCGAACACCGTCAACGTGTCGAACGCGACAACCGGGCCGACAGCGCGCTGAATCTCGGTCAACCCGAGATAGTGGTGATCGAGCAGATTCGCTTGCTCCCGCTGGAGGCGAGTGATGAAGTCACCCAGCGTTTCTCGCGGATCGATCGTCACGCGGACAGGCAGCGTGTTGATGAACAATCCGATCATCGACTCGATGTCGTTGATTTCCGGCGGACGACCCGAGACCGTTGCCCCGAACAGGACGTCGTCGCGTCCGGTCAGACCTGCGAGGACCGTACCCCATGCAGCTTGGACGAGCGTGTTGACGGTGACGCCGTGCACGCGCGCGAACGCACGCAACCGATCGGTGTCCTCCTCCGTCATCGACGTCAGTTTCCGTGCGGCGAGGGTGGATTCCTGCCTGCGGCTCTCGATGGGTGTGAGGAGAGTCGGCTCGGCCAGGCCCGACAGCGCGCTCACCCATGCGTCCCGTGCAGCGACAGGATCCCGGCGAGCCATCCACGTCAGATAATCACGGTACGCGGGTACACGCGGCAGCACGGAGTCGTCGCCATCCGTCGCGTACAGGGTCAACAACTCGCGTACCAGGAGCGGTGTGGACCAGCCGTCGATGAGAATGTGATGGTTGGTCAGAACAAGTCGCCATTCGGAAGGCTGCACCGAGATCAGCATGAATCGAAGCAGCGGTGCCTGCGCCATGTTGAATCGTCGTCCGCGGTCGGCGGCCATGATTCGGTCGAGCTCGACAGCGCGGTCCGCGTCGCCCAGATTCGTCAGGTCGAACGATTCCCAGGGCACCTCGACTCGCCGTTCGACGACCTGCACCGAGTCGCCGTCGATGTTGTGCACGAAGGCAGTGCGCAGGTTCGCGTGACGATCGATCAGTTTCTGTGCCGCCGCCCGGAACCGAACCTCGTCGACGCTGCCGGTCAACGTCATGACCAACTGGACCAAATACGCATCGACCGCCTGATCGGACAGCTCGGCGTGGAACAGCAGTCCGGCCTGGAGCGGCGACATCGACCACACGTCGACGAGTTCCGGGTAGCGGCGTTCGACGTCGTCGATCGACGTCTGATCGAGCTGCACGAGATCCAGATCCGACGGTGTGAAACCGCCTGCACCCGGCCTTGATGCGTGTCGGGAGATCGCCGTGAGGGAGCGTGTCCACAGTCTCGTGAGTTCGACGACATCGTCACGATCGAGTACACCGACGGGGAATGCGAAAGTCGCCTTCAGCACTGCCCTACCGTCGTCGCCGGTTGCCGTGACGGCATTGATGTCCAGAACCGCCGCGACCGGCAGCTCCGGATTCTGCACGTCCCCGACGTCGTCGTCCTCGACCGGCAGCCAGCCGACATCACGCAGATTCTCCGGGATGCCTGCGCTGTACCGTCCGAGATAGTTGAAGCTGATCTGTGGGGCCGCGTACGCCGCGAGGCTGCTGCCCGATTCCTCGTCGAGATAGCGGAGAAGCCCGTACCCGATTCCGTGATCGGGAATGCCGAGCAAGCGCTCCTTGACCGACTTGATCAACGAACCTGCCGCGGCACCGCCGGACAGAGCGTCGTCGAGGTCGAGACCGGACACGTCGATCCGAATCGGGAAGATCGTGGTGAACCATCCGATGGTCCTCGCGAGGTCGGCGCCCGGCACGACCTGGTCCTCCCGGCCGTGTCCCTCGAGGCTGACGAGCGTGTCGGGAGCGTCGATGCCGCGATCACGCCGCCACGCCGCCACGGCGAGAGCCAGACCGGCCATGAGACCGTCGTTGACACTGCCGTGGAACGCCTCGGGAACCGTCGTCAGCACACTGTCGGTCACGTCTGCGGACAGTTCGACGTCGACCCGATCGACCGTGCTGTGCACGTCGATCGCCGGATCCAGAGGACGCGAACCGATGAGCGGATCGTGTCCGGCCAGGGTGCGCCGCCACAGATCGAGCTCGCCGCGGCGCTCGGCAGCCGCGTCGCGAAGACCGTGAGCCCAACGACGCATCGACGTGCCGACCGGCATGAGTTCGGGTTCGTCACCCGCGACGATCTGTGACCACGCAGCCGCCATGTCCGGCACGAAGATGCGCCAGGACACGCCGTCGACGACGAGGTGGTGCGCAACGATGAGTAGCCGTGACGCTCCGACGTCGTCGAGCCACACGAAGCGGATCATCGAACCCGATGCCGGATCCAATTGTCCCGCAGCAATTTCCAGCTCGCCGGCGGGAGTTATCGACTCACCGGTCACGACACGGCGAAGAATGTCCGACGCAAGGATCGCTCCCGGCGGAAGGACGTCCATCACCGGTGTACCGTCGTGCGTGCGCAGCCGCCCGCGCAACATGTCGTGGTGATCGAGGACCGTCTGAATCGTTCGTTCCAGTGTCGGTAGATCGATGTCGGCGGGCAACGTCAACAGTGCTGTCTGGGTGTGTCGATCGAACACGGGTGTGCGTTCGATCATCCAGGACACGATCGGAGTGAGCGGCACGTCACCGACGCCGCCGCCCGGGAGTTCCTCCAGCACCACGACGGCATCGTCCGACACCGACAACGCAACCTCGGCAAGCGCCGCCACGGTCTTGCGTTCGAATACGTCACGAGGTGACAGCACGATGCCCGCAGCCTTCGCACGGGACACGAGCTGGATCGACATGATGCTGTCGCCGCCGAGTGCGAAGAACGAGTCGTCGACGTCCACATGATCGAGGCGGAGAACTTCGCAGAACAATCCGGCGAGCAACTTCTCGATCGGGGTGTTGGCTTCACGCCCCGACTCGGAGCGGTTGTCGAATGTCGGTTCGGGCAGGGCTCGACGATCGAGCTTGCCCGCAGGGGTCAACGGGATCGATTCCAATTCGACGAACGCGGCCGGAAGCATGTGGCCCGGGAGCGAGTCCGCCGCGTGATCACGTAGTACGCGCGAGTCCACCGACCCACCCGATACGGGCAACACGTAGGCCACGAGAATCGTGTTTCCAGCCGGTCCGGTCGTTCCCGCCGTCGTCACGAACTCGACATCGGGATGCGTGGCCAGAACGCTGTCGATCTCACCGAGCTCGATACGGAATCCGCGGACCTTGACCTGGGTGTCGCTACGGCCGACGAACTCCAGGGCACCGCTGCGGTTCCACCGAACCACGTCCCCGGTTCGATAGATCCGAGAGCCGTCCGTCGCGAACGGATTTGCGACGAACCGCTCGGCGGTGAGGCCGGAACGGCCGTGATAGCCGCGGGCAAGGGCAGGGCCCGCGAGATACAGCTCGCCGGGTACTCCGATGGGTACGGGATTCATCCTGCCGTCGAGAACGACCTCCGCGAATCCGATGGTCGGTGCCCCGATATCGACCGGGGTGTCAGGATGCAATTCATCGCTGATGGACGAGAAGATCGTTGCCTCGGTCGGTCCGTACGCATTGAACATCGCACGTCCCGGAGCCCAGCGGGCAACGAGTTCCGGTGAACATGCGTCGCCGCCGGTGGCGATGACGTCGAGATGCGGCAGACCCGACGGATCGACCGACGCAAGGGCCGCGGGAGTCACGAACGCGTGCGTCACCCGCTTGTCGGCCATGAGCTGCGACAGTTCGGGTCCGCCGTACATGGCAGGCGGAGCGACGACCATCGTCGCAGCGCTTCCGAACGCCAGCATGAATTCGAGGATCGACGCGTCGAAGCTGGGAGACGCGAAAGCCAGTGTGCGCGAGCTCGGAGTCACACGGAATCGGAGTCGTTCCTCGTCGGCGAGGTTGGTGAGACCCCGGTGCGTGACGACCACGCCCTTCGGCAGTCCGGTGGAACCGGACGTGTAGATGAGGTACGCGCAGTCGTCCAGACGCAACGGACGTAGCCGATCCGAATCGGAGACGGCCGACGCCGAACGCGACGCGATCTCGGCCGACATCGTCGGATCACCGAGAACGAGCCACTCGGCTTCCGCGGCTGACAACCCGAGCTCTGCCGCGTGTTCGGGCGTCGTGAGACCGAGGACGGCACCGGAATCGACGAGCATGTGTTCGATTCGATCCGAGGGATAGGTGGGGTCGATCGGAAGAAACGCGGCTCCTGCTTTCGCGGTTGCCCAGATGGCGACGATCGTGTCCGCCGATCGAGGCAGCGCCAACGCCACGAACGTGTCCGGGCCGACACCGCGATCGATCAGGACCCGTGCCAACTGCGAAGATCGTGAATCGAGCTCGCCGTACGAGACGACGTCGTCCTGGTAGTCGATCGCAGGCGCGTCCACTCCAGCGGTGGCCACCGCGTCCGAGAGGATGTCGACGAGCAGGCGCTCGGGAACTGCGGGGGCACCGCGGACGGGAGCGAGCGTTGCGCGCTCGTCGACGGACAACACATCGACATTACCCACCACGACAGCCGGATCGTCGACGACCGTCTGCAGGATCGATCTGAATCGAAATGCGAATTCCGACACCGTGTTCGCGTCGAACACATCGGTTGCGTATCGGAACGCGGCCTCGATGCCGGACGGGCTTCCCGCCTCGTCGAAGGACTCCGAGATGGTCAGCTGCAGATCGAAGTTCGCGATGTCGTTGGTCAGCTCCACGCGCTCGACCTCGAGTCCCGGCAACGTGATGTTCGGTCGGTCGGTGTGCTGGAACTCGAGCATGACCTGGAACAGCGGCGTGTACGACGTCGACCGAACCGGGTCGAGTCGATCCACGACGCGCTCGAACGGGACGTCGGCATGCGTGAACGCCTCGAGATCGGTGGCGCGAACGACGTCGAGGAGCTCGGCGAAGGACTGTGCCGGGCGAACGTCGGTCCGAAGTACCAGGGTGTTGACGAACATGCCGACGAGATCGTCCAGTGCCGCGTCACCGCGTCCGGAGATGGGGGTACCCACCGAGATGTCCTCTGTCCCCGACAACTTCGACAGGAGTACACCCAGAGCCGCATGCACGATCATGAAAACGCTCGAATCCCGCGACGAGGACAAACGCGACATCGCCTGGTGCAGTTCGGGTTCGATGTCGAACTCGATCGTGTCGCCGCGGAACGACGCTTCGCTCGGGCGTGGTCGATCGAGGGGTAGGGCGAGAACATCCGGTGCCCCGGACAAGGATTCGACCCAGAACGCCAACTGCTGCGACATCAACGACGACGGGTCGGATTCGGATCCGAGGAAAGCCCTCTGCCACAGCGAGTAGTCCGCGTACTGCACCGGCAGCGGATCGATGATCGGTGCATCCCCGTGGATGCGGGAGCTGTAGGCGACGATCAGATCGCGTGCCAGTGGTGCCGTGGAGAATCCGTCGGACGAGATGTGATGCACGACGAAGGCCAGCACATGCACGTCCTCGTGAATGCGGATCAACTGCGCGCGGACGGGCACGTCTGCCGACACGTCGAATCCGGACTGCGCTGCCTCGGCGATCAGTCGTAGCGCGTCCTTCTCGGACTCGACGTCGATCGGATCGAGGTTCGGAAGTACCTGGTGTGGCTCGAGTATCGACTGGACCGGTCCGCTGTCGGTCAGGGGGAAGACCGTCCGAAGCGACTCGTGTCTGTCCATCACATCGCTGACAGCGCTGCGAAGTGCATCGAGGTCCAGATGACCGGTCATCCGCATCGCGAACGCGACGTTGTACGCCGCCGAGGTGGTGTCGTACTGGTTCATGAACCACATACGCTGCTGAGCAAGGGAAACCGGAATCGACTCGGGGCGATCGGCAGGAACGAGCGCAGGACGTGGGTCCGTTCGGTATTCCTGCGATTCGACGACGGCTGCCAGTCCCCGAACCGTCGGCGCATCGAACAGGTCCCGAACGGTCAGTGACGATCCCATGGCCGAGTTGACTCGCGCGACCAAGCGCATCGCAACGAGGGAGTTTCCGCCGATGTCGAAGAAGTTGTGCGTGACGCCGACCTGAGCCACTCCCAACAGGTCTGCGCACTCCGCAGCGATTATCTCCTCGACCGGATTCTCCGGCGACACTGCTTCTGTGTCGAAACTCCCGAACTCTGGTTCGGGCAACAACTTTCGATCGAGTTTACCGCTTGCGTTCAGCGGCAGGGCGTCGAGTTCGACTACAAGGGAGGGGACCATGTACGCGGGGAGTGACTCGGCTACCGACGCGGTCAATGCCGCCGCGTCGAAGTCCGCATTGCGTGCCGGCACGACATAGGCCAACAGGACTTCACCTGTCACGGGGTTGCTGTGAACCACAGCAACTGCCTGCGCCACTGCGTCGTGGCGCAGCAGGGCCGCTTCGATCTCGGGAAGCTCGATGCGGAGCCCGCGCAATTTGACCTGGAAGTCGGTCCGACCGATGTATTCGAGGTTGCCGTCCGAACGCCAGCGCACGAGATCACCGGTGCGGTACAGCCTTGCCCCCGGCTCGCCGAACGGGTTCGCCACGAATCGGTCCGCGGTCAGATCACCGCGACCCACGTATCCCCTGGCGAGTTGCACTCCCGCGAGATACAGCTCGCCCGGAGCCCCGATGGGTGCGGGTTCGAGCGCCGCATCGAGCACGTACACCGTGGTGTTCCAGACAGGCGCGCCAATCGGAACGACGGCCAGATCACCCGAGGCGCAGTGATAGTGCGTGACATCCACGGCCGCTTCCGTCGGCCCGTACAGGTTGTGCAGCTCCGCGTCCGCGAACGCCGAGAACGCCGACACCGTGGCGGGCGGCAGCGCCTCGCCACTGCAGAAGACTAGCCTGAGCGACGCGCAGTCCTCCGGCCGTCCTCCTTCGATGAACACCGCGAGCATGGAAGGTACGAAGTGCACCGTGGTGATGCGCTCGCGAAGTATCAACCGTGAAAGGTAGTCCGGGTCACGATGGCCGTCGGGGGCAGCGATGACGAGCTTCGCGCCGACCTGAAGCGCCCAGAAGAACTCCCACACCGAGACGTCGAACGTCGCGGGGGTCTTCTGCAGCACGTTGTCGGACGGCTCGAGGCCGTAGCGGTCCTGCATCCACAGAAGCCTGTTGACGATCGCCTCGTGTGTGACCGCCACGCCCTTGGGGCGTCCGGTCGAACCGGATGTGTAGATCACGTACGCCGTGCTGCGACCGGTGACCCGGCCGATTCGTTCGGCTTGCGTCAACGGGGCGGTATCCCGATCGGAGACGTCGATCAGATCGATCGCGAGAACCGGTGTCTCGACCGGAACGTTGATCCAGTCGCGACTCGTGGTCAGAATGCAGATCGGTGCCGCGCTCTCGATCACGTAGGCGGATCGTTCCACCGGATGGTCCGGGTCGATCGGAACATACGAGCCACCGGCTTTGATGATCGCGTACATTCCCACGAGCAGATCGGTCGAACGACGGATGGCAAGACCGACGTGCGTCTCCGGGCCGACGCCGAGCGACACCAGGTGCCGGGCAAGCTGATTCGCCCGATCGTCGAACTCACGGTAGGTGATGTGTTCGTCGTCGAAGACCACGGCGATCGAATACGGACTTCGAGCGACCTGTAGGTCGAACAGCGTATTGAGGGTCGGGTCGTCGCCGACGTGTGCGGGCAGGGCCCGATCGGTGGCGTTCCATGTCTCGACGACTGTCTCGCGTTCCCGAGTCGACAGGATTTTCACGTCGCGAAGGGCGATGGTCGGCGCGTCGCAGACCGATCGCAGGAGCCTGAGAAAACGATCGACGAACATGTCGATCGTCGCGGCGTCGAAGAGCTGCGTCGAGTACGTGAACGCCGCCGTCGAGGCGCCCGTTGACGTCGGATACTCGTCCACCCGCAGCTGAAGGTCGAATTTCGTCGTTCCGGTGTCGATCTCCTCGAAGGAGACCTCGAGGCCGGGGAGTTCGAGGTGTGCGGCCGCGTTGTTCTGGAACTCGAGCAGCACCTGGAACAGCGGCGAATGATCGGTCGACCGCGACGGAGCCAACTCGTCGACCAACTTCTCGAACGGCACATCGGTGTTGTCGAACGCCGCCAGATCGGCTGCACGAGTACGCGCAAGCAATTCCGTGAAACTCACGTGCGGCGACACCTCGGTGCGGAGCACCAACGTTCCCACGAACATTCCGACCAGCTTGTCCAGGCCTGCCTCGCCACGACCGGCGATCGGCGTTCCGACCGCGATGTCCTCGGTGCCGCTGAGTCGCGCCAACAACAGCGCCAACGCAGAATGTACGACCATGAACAATGTCGCATCGTTGTCCGATGCCAACCTCGTCAGCCGATCGCGGATCTCGGAGGGGATCTCGAAGCGTGTGGTGGCACCGTGGATCGACTGTTGCGGTGGGCGAGGTCGATCGACCGGCAACGGCAACAGATCCGGCAGATCCGCCAACTCCCGCGACCAGAACCCCAACTGAGACGACACCACCGAACCCGGATCGTCCTCACTACCCAACAACTCACGCTGCCACACCGTGTAATCCGCATACTGCACCTCGAGCGGCTCCCAATACGGAGCATCACCATTGACCCGAGCCGAATACGCCACCATCACATCCGCCGCCAACGGCGCCATCGACGCACCATCGGCCGCAATATGATGCACCACGATCGCCAACACGAACTCCGCATCGGCAACCCGATACAACCCAGCCCGGAACGGCTTGTCCACCGTCACATCGAAACCACGCGACGCATCAGCAGCAATACGCTCCGCAACCTCGGCCTCGTCCACATCCACCGGTACCAACGACGCCACCGACGAATCGACACCGCCGACCAACTGACGCGGCAGCTCCCCGTCGACCGGGAATGTCGTCCGCAGCGACTCGTGACGCGCGAGCACGTCACCGATCGCAGCGTTCAATGCCGCAACATCGACCACACCCGACAACCGCACCGCCAACGGAATGTTGTATGCCGCCGACGTGGTGTCGAACTGGTTGATGAACCACATTCGTTGCTGCGCCGCCGACAACGGCACTCGGTCAGGCCTGTCCACCCGCACCAACGCAGGACGGCTCACCACTGCCGCCGAACCCTCGGCACGGGAGGCGAGTGCCTGAATCGTCGGCGCTTCGAACAGGTCGATCACCCGTAGACCGGTGCCCAGTTCCGCGTTGACTCGCGCCACGACTCGGGTGGCGATCAGAGAGTTTCCACCGAGATCGAAGAAGCTGTCGTCCAACCCGACGCGCCTGCCGTCGAGCAGCTCGGTGAACACCTCGGCGATCTTTTGCTCGTATTCGGTTTCGGGAGCGCGGAATTCGGTGACACGTCCGAATTCCGGAACCGGGAGTGCCTTGCGGTCCAGTTTTCCTGCGGGAGTCAGCGGAATCGACTCCAGCACAACAAATGCCGACGGCATCATGTGCGAGGGCAATGCGGCCGCTACACGAGCGCGGACGCCGTCGACATCGACAGCCGCGCCCCGCACCGGCATCACATACGACACCAACACCGTCGACCCCGACGGACCCTCCACACCCAACGTCGCCACGAACTCCACACCCGGCACCGACGCGACCACCGCATCGATCTCACCCAACTCGATACGGAACCCACGCACCTTCACCTGAAAATCCGAACGACCCACGTACTCCAGCGCACCGGAGACATTCCACCGCACCACATCACCCGTGCGATACATCCGCACACCCACACCGAACGGCGCCGCAACGAACCGCTCCGCCGTCAAACCCGCCCGACCGTGATACCCACGAGCCAGCCCAGCGCCCACCAGATACAACTCACCCGCAACACCCACCGGAACCGGCTGCAAACGGTGATCGAGAACCACCTGCTCGGAACCTGTGATGGGCGAGCCGATATCGACCGCTGAACCCGATTGCATCGCCGCACTCACCGAGGAGAAGACCGTCGCCTCGGTCGGACCGTATGCATTGAACATCGACCGACCGGGCGCCCAGCGCTCCACCAACTCGGGACCACACGCATCACCACCGGTGACCACCACCGCGAGCGAATCCAACCCGCTCGGATCCACCGACGCCAACGCCGCAGGAGTGACGAACGCGTGCGTCACCTTTTCCTGCGCCAACAGCTGGGCCAACTCGACGCCGCCGAACACGTCGGTCGGGGCGATCACCATCGTCGCCCCGGCGGAGAAGGCAAGCAACAGCTCGAGCACCGAGGCATCGAAGCTCGTCGACGCGAAAGCGAGTGTCCTCGAGCCGACCTCGACGGCGAAGCGATCGCGTTCGAGCTCGGCCAGGTCCGCAAGTCCGCGATGCGTCACCACGACGCCCTTCGGCACTCCTGTGGAACCCGATGTGTAGATCAGGTACGCAGCATCGTCGACGCTAAGCGGACTCGACCTGACCTCTGCCGTGACGGCCCCACCCGGTATCGAGATCAGCTCGTCTTCCACGAGAGCATCGTCGAGAACCGTCCACTGCACGCGCGCCCCGATGTCCGACAGCATCGGCAGATGCTCGTGCATCGTGATACCGAATGCCGCACCGGAGTCGGTCAGCATGTGCGCAATACGGTCCACGGGGTACGACGGATCCACCGGCAGGAACGCACCACCTGCCTTCGCGACCGCCCACACCGACACGATCGACTCCACCGATCGCGACAACGCCAGCGCCACGAACGAACCAGGTCCCACTCCGCGTCCGATCAGCAGTCGCGCCAACCGCGACGACCGATCGTCCAACTCGCCGTACGAGACCGACACACCGCCGGACATCAATGCCATCGAGCCCACACCGCTGGCATCCACCGCAGCCGACAAGATTTCCGGCAGCGTCCGAGCCCCGATAGAGACTCCACCACGCACGGGCACCAGCGACGCACGCTCGGACTGCGAAAGAACGTCGATGTCTCCGACGACGGAGGTGGCGTCCGTCGCTGCGACGTCGAGAATGCGCGCGAGTCTCTGCGCGTGCTCACCGACGGAGTTCTCCCCCAGCGCCGAGGCGTCGTACTCGAGTTCGAGCGTGATGCCGGCCGGAGCTCCGAGGGAGTCCGTTCGCTCGGTTGCCGTCACGATCAGGTCGACGCCCTCGACGTCGGCTAGAGCGACGTCGCACGAATACGCGAGCAGGACCCGAAAGATGCCTGTCCCCCGGCCCGTGGTCGCATTCAGTTCGCGGCGTACGTCCTCGAACGCGACATCGCAATGTGCCAGCGCTGCGGAATCGACCCCGCGAAGACGTCCGGACAGCGCATGGAAGGACTCTCGCGGGTCGACCTCTGCACGCAGTACGACGGTGTTGTCGGCCGTGTACGGAGTGCGCGCGCCGATCACGATGTCGGTTTCGCCGGACACCCGCGCCAGCAGAATCGCCATCGCAGCATGGATAGAGACCAGGACGCTCGATCCCTGGCTCGCTGCAGACGACACCAGTGACCGATGCGAGTCGGCGCCGAGAGTCAGGGTCGTACTGCGGACCTGTGGCGTCGAGCGCGAGGTCGTGCCATGTGTCAGCGGCAACCCGACCGGATCGGGAGCATTCGCGAGCTCGGTGGACCAGAATGCCAGTTGCTGCTGTTCCACTCGGCGGCGACGTCCGATCGCGGCACTGACCGGGTGCACGTCTCCGACACCGTCGTGCGGTCCGGCTGCGACGAACGCGGAGACGACGTCGATGAAGCTGCGGTGGTGACGGGCCAGATCTTCGTCGTCGTAGCGATTCGGGTTGCCGCGAAAATCGACGAACGTCTTTGCTGGAGAACCACTTTGATAGATGTTGACCAGGAGATCCTCGACCGGGCCCGACGTCACGATGTTGAACTCACCGACGATCGTGCCGAGGTGAATCTCCTGATGGAACAGCATCACATTGACCATCGGCGCGACGAGCATCTTGTCGGCGCCCGAGCTGTGCAGATCGCGGCGAATGTCTTCGATGCTGAATCGCTGGTGCCGTAGCGCACCCATGAGCTCGAGCTGCACCTGCGCGACGAGCTCCCCCACCGTCTCGTCCGGCGACACACGCACCGGAATGGGCGCGACGTTGACGAGCATGCCGCCCGAACGCCGCAGCACCGCAGTGGTTCTCGCGGAAACGGGAATGTTGACCAGTACATCCTCGCGGCCCGTCATTCGAGACAGGTAGCACGCGAAAGCCGCGATCACGACGGCGGCTGCAGTAGCACCCTTCGACGCATCCGAGTTCTCCAGGGCGTCGACGACATCGACGGGCAAGGATGCGCTTTCGAGCTTGCTGGCCGCCACGGTGTCGCCCGCCGTGTTGGACAGACTCGCGCCGTCACGGACGTCGCGAACGTGGTCCGCCCAGTACTCCCTATCCGTTTCGAAACGGCTCGACGACCTGTATGCCTGATCGAGATCGTAGAGCGTCTTCAGGTCCGCCGCTTTGGCCGGTGCTGGTTCACGGCCTTCGTATTCGGCGGTGTACAGCTCCGCCGTCCGATTGACCATGGTCATCGCGCCGTAGCCGTCGAGCGCGACGTGGTGAATCTTGCTGTACCACAGGTACCGGTCGTCCTCGACGTGCAGGATCCAGACTCCTACCAGCCTGTCCGATCTCAAATCGACTGGTGCCGTGTAGTTTTCGTCGATCCAGATACGCGCAGCACGCATCGGGTCACTGTCGGACCTGAAGTCGACGTAGTCGATGTGGTCGTCGATCGAATGATCGACGATCTGAATCGGCTCGCCGTGTGCTTCGGACAATCGCAGGAACGCCGATTGGAACTCGTGACCGGCCGTCCGCGATGCTCTGCGTAGCAGTTCCAGATCCAGATCCCCCCGCAGATCCACGTACTGGGCGATGCAGACCGGCACCGTCGGTGCCAACTGCTGCGCGAACCACATCCCCCGCTGGGCAGACGACAACGGAAAGCCCGCATTCTCGCCACCGCCTCCATGAGGGGGTGAACTGTGAGACTCGCCTGAGACTGCTGCCCGCATTCATTCGCCTTTCTTGAGCGAGATCGAGGAAGGAGGTGTCCTGGCGGGATCGATCACTACGGAGTCCGTTCTTCTACATTCGGCGTCTTCTTACGTGTGGCGGCAGGAGCATCGAAACCACTCCACGCACGGATGACCGGTGCGGTGCCCGGTCGCGCCGCCCCTTTCACGTTGGTTCGTTGCGCGTCGTATCGTGGATGGGCCCGTTCGGACACTTCGATACTGGCGAAGATTCGACACCGACGAGGGCACACCGACTCACGGTCGGTTTCGCGCTGATGTTTTCGGGCCTGCGAACCACACCACCAAATTTCACCGAGGACCCCTCCCATGCGCTGAGCCACCGACCCGCAAATCCGCGATCGAAACGTGTCAGCTCGTCCCGACGGCAAAATGCGCGCTATTACACACTCGCGATCTACAAACATACAATAGTCAGCTGCCCCCTTTATGGCCGATCACTATTGAAGAATCGAGCCTACGTCAGCGACCGTTACAGCTCTCGACGTGCAAATCGAAAGAAAGCTGATCGATCCCCTGTAATCCACCTATTCCGAACTGTGCATAGTGAAGATCATCAATTTTCGAGAGATGAGTTGTTTTCTTCGGCTGTAACCGACTTCACGATCGGTTTTCTCGAACGTAGACATCCGAATGCGATGAACGCTGCTGCAGCGAAGCACAGCAGATATTCGGGAATCGGACCGAGATCGGTCGCGAGAGTCGTGCCGGTCCTCAGTTGTATCCGCTCCACCAGCGCATCAGGGACGAACAGTTCGGTGCGATCGACGACGTCACCGGTGGGTGACACTATGGCGCTGACACCACTCGTCGCCGCCACGACCACCGATCGTCCATGCTCGACCGCGCGGACTCTGGACATCGCCAGTTGCTGGTACGTCATCTCGGTGTCGCCGAACGTCGCGTTGTTCGTAGGAATCGCAATGAATTCGGCGCCGGAACGCACGGATTCGTTCAGGGCTCGGTCGAACGCCACCTCGTAACACGTCGCTATTCCGGCCGCGATCCCGCCTGCATGCACCACACCGTTTCCGGTGCCGGGTACGAAGTAACCTGCTCTGTCCGCGTATTCGGAGAACAGACGGAAGAAACTGCGGTAAGGAAGGTATTCGCCGAACGGCTGAATGATCTTCTTGTCGTGACGCTCACCGGGGCCGTCGGCCCCGTCCCAGGCGATGACCGAGTTGGTGGTCGTACGGTCGTCGTTGACCAGCACCGTCCCCACCAGAATCGGCGCACCGATTGCCTCGGATGCCATCGTGATCTCAGCGGCCGCATCGGAATTGCGCAACGGATCTATGTCCGACGCATTCTCCGGCCAGACCACCAGATCGGGCGAAGGACGACGACCGGCCTTCACATCGGAGGCAAGCGCAAGCGTCTCGGCTACGTGGTTGTCCAGCACTGCGCGTCGCTGTGCATTGAAGTCCAACCCCAACCTGGGAACGCTGCCCTGGATCGCCGCGACGGTGATGGTGCGGTCACCGTCTTCCGCGGTGCGGTTCTCCAGTGTCGGCGACAGTGCAAGCGCGACAATCGATGCGACGATCGTCGTCGCCACAGCAGCGAGCACCCTGGTACGTGTACGGCGAACAGTGAGCGCACACACCAGGGCCGCGAGGCCGGTACCGGTCACCGCGACGCCGAAACTCAACAACGGTGCGCCGCCGATACTCGCCAACGGAAGCAACCAGCCGTCGGGTTGACCGAATGCGAGCCGACCCCACGGGAAACCACCGAATGGAACGCTCGATCTCGCCCATTCGAGAAGACTCCAGACCAACGCGATCGACACGGGCCACCACCGCGTCCGGGCGGCGATCACCGCGCAGACACCGAAAACACCGATGAACACCGACTCGGCTGCCGCGAGCGCAAGCCACGGCAACGGTCCGACATAGACCCCGATCCACGGAAGCAGCGGGACGAAGAATCCGAGCCCGAACAGCATGCCGTACCCGAAGCCCGCCTTCTTGCTCAGCGACTCGCCGCGACCGAACCGCACGAGGACGAGGGTCACCACAGCTATGGCGATCGGCGCCAGGAACCACAGGGGGCGGGGCGGGAAGCTCAGGAAGAGGAGAAGACCGGACAGGACCGATGCCAGGCTCGACACTGCGATCGACCGAATCGACCCGCGCTCACGCCTCATGGATCACCCGTCCACGGTGAACGGTACGCAGGCACCGCGGGCTCGGTGAGTCCTCGTCCAGCGGCGGCAGGGGCGGAACGCCCGCTCTCGGATCGGTCGACCATCGCGCCACGCCGTCCTTGGGCGCGCGGACCACGAGCTCCTGTGCTTCCCAGATCGCGTAGCTCGCGGGAGCACCTGGTGCCAGTGTTCCCGCGAGTCCGTCGCGAACTCCCCCCGCGCGCCAGGCACCACGTGTGGACGCCGCAAATGCTGCGCGCGGCGACAGGCCACTACCGGATGTCCGGTGGTTGACGGCCGCCCTCGACACCGCCCATGGATCCATCGCGGTGACAGGTGCGTCCGATCCGAACGCAAGGGACACGCCAGAGGAGGCCAGCTGAGCAAACGGATTCAGTCGCAGCGCTCGGTCCCGCCCGAGCCGTTGGGCATAGAGGGAGCTCTCGCCTCCCCACAGTCGGTCGAACCGTGGCTGCATCGCGGCGATGACACCCCAGGACGCGAGCTTCGTCACCTGCTCGTCGGTGACCATTTCCAGATGTTCGACGCGGTGGCCTCGCGCAGCGAGCCGCGGTCCGCCCACTGTTTGGGCTACCCGGGAGAATCCTTCGACCACGGCGGCAACGGCGGCGTCACCGATCGCGTGGAAACCCGCTTGCACATTCGCTTCGGTGCACGCTGCGACGTGGTCGGCGATCGCATCGACCCCCAGATACGACACACCGGTCCCCGGTGCATCGTCATAGGGCTCCTGCAGCCACGCGGT
Source organism: Rhodococcus yunnanensis NBRC 103083 (assembly GCF_001895005.1). Taxonomy (GTDB): domain Bacteria; phylum Actinomycetota; class Actinomycetes; order Mycobacteriales; family Mycobacteriaceae; genus Rhodococcoides; species Rhodococcoides yunnanense. The sequence continues at coordinate 400,126 of NZ_BCXH01000001.1, forward strand.
GCGCGAGCCGAGCGAGCCGTCGACGAATATGTCGCCGCCGAGTGCGTGCGCGCCGGTGTCTGCGAGGACGTCGCGCGCCTCCTGCGCGGTGGACACTGCCTGACCCCAATATCCACGCACCTCGACACCGTGGTCCAAGGACATGAGCTCCGCGAAGTCCGCGCGGCCCGAGACGTCGGGTCCGCCGCACTCGTGCACCGCACAGATCCCTGACGCCGCGGCGTCGTCGAGTGCTCGCTTCTGCGCCTGCGCGCGCACTGCAACCGTGAGCATCGACCGGGCGGCAGCACGCGCAGCGTGATGGGCGTCGGAAGTCAGAGGAGTCTGAGGGTGGTATCCAGCGAGGCGGGTCAGGTCAGTGCGCGAGGCGTTGCGCAGTACGGACGAGCACGCTGCCGAATGGGCATCGATTCTGGTGAGATACACAGCACGGCCCGGAGCGATCTCGTCCAGCTCGGTGGTCGTGGGCGCCCCGCCGTCCTGCCACGTCGACTCGTCGAAGCCGTGTCCCCAGATCACCGGATCCACCGATGCGAGCACGTATCGACGAAGCGAGTCCAGGCAGTGCGCGCGAGAACGGCAGCCGGTCAGGTTCAGGCCGCCGAGAGCGAGTCCGTGAGCAGTTGTATGCACATGCGAGTCGACGAATGCAGGAGCGACGAACGCACCGGCCAGATCGAACTCCTCTGCACCGGGATGCAGGGCTCTACCGGTACGGTCCTCGCCCGTCCACGTCACGATGCCGTCGGTGACCGCCATCGCCGTGGCATCGGGTGCCGAGGCACTGTAGATGCGCCCGCCGAGAAGTAGTTGGGTACTCACGACAGCCAAGTCTGCCCTCAACGAGTCGGCTTATCGAAATCCCGTCCGTCGATCTCGATGATCTGTCCGCTGATGCTCGCCGACCCACTGCCGCTCGCCGACCCGCTGCCGCTCGCCGACGAAGGCTCCGGCACGATTTCCCCGTCGATGACCGAAGGCCGCATCCTGCTCGTCGTCGCCATGACCCCCGGCATCCACCGGGCCGCCGCGAGCAGCACCAGCGGACGCAGCGCCCACCGGGTGGGAGGCATCAGGAGGAGGATGCCGAAGACCGTCGTCACCAGTCCTGGCACGAACATCGCAACCGAACCCAGTGCGAACAGCGCACCGTCTGCGACGGCTCCGCCGGGCGAGCGTTCTCCACGACTCGCGGCTCTCAGTCCATCCATGACCCGTCGACCCTGCGACCGGACGAGCACCAATCCGACGATCGAGCCTGCGATCAGAAGCAGAACTGTCCACAACACGCCGATCGCACTACCGACGGCGACGAGAGCAGCCACTTCGACAATGACGTAGAGGAGAAAGATCGCAAACACTGTAGTTCCTTTCGTTGCCTGAACGGACAACGAACAAGACGGCCGAATTTCTCCCGATCGGAGCGGAACCTTCAGACTCCCGGCCGGACCAGACCCGTCTCGTACGCCAATACCACCGCTTGTACCCGATCGCGCAGGCCGAGCTTCGTCAGAACTCGGCCGATGTGGGTCTTCACGGTTGCCTCGGACAGCACAAGACTCCGCGCGATCTCGGCATTGGACATTCCCGTCGCCAACAGACTCAGCACCTCGCGCTCGCGCTCGGTGAGCGCGTTCAACATCTCCGGATCCCGTGTGGGCGCGGCGTCGTCCGAGATGAAGCGCGCGAGAAGCCTGCGAGTCACCTTCGGTGATACGACCGCGTCGCCGACCGCCACACTGCGGATCGCCGACACCAGGTCCTCGGGAGGAGTGTCCTTGAGAAGAAATCCGCTCGCCCCGGCCCGGAGAGCTCCCAGAACGTGCTCGTCCAGATCGAACGTCGTCATGACCAGGACACGCGACTCCGAATCCGATTCGACGATCTTCGACGTCGCAGTCACCCCGTCGATACCTGGCATCCGGACGTCCATCAGAACCACGTCCGGTTTCAGCTTCGCCACCGCCGTCAACGCAGAGGCACCGTCGGCGGCCTCGCCGACGACCGTGAGGTCGTCCTGTGCGTCGAGGACCATCGTCAGTCCCATCCGCATCAGTTCCTGATCGTCGACGATGAGAACGGTGATCGGCACAGAGAACAACCTAGTCGGTCATTCGAGCGGTAGCTCGGCACGCACCAGCCACTGACCGTCGTCGGTCCGACCGGCGTGAAGAGTTCCCTGCAGCACGGCGACCCGCTCACGCATGCCGAGCAAGCCGTTTCCGGAGCCTTCCACCGTGCTCGCAGCGGTCCCGACACGACTGTTGACGACCTGAACCAGCACGTCCTCCTCGCGGCGAATCACCGACACCCGAGCCCGCGGAGCGTGGCCCCCGTGCCGTAGGACGTTCGTGAGTGATTCCTGCACCAGACGGTGAACGCCGAGGCTGATGGCAGGACTGATGTCGTCGAGGTTGCCCGTCTGCTCCAGCTCGACGTACAGGCCGGCCCTCGTCATCATCTCGACCACCTTCGCGAGCCCGGCCGTTCCGTACTGCGGCATGTCGTCGGCTTGGGGAGTCGTGCGCAGCAGCGCGACGGTACGACGCAGCTCGGCGAGCGCCTGCCTCCCCGTCGCCGAGATGTTCGCCACCGCCTGCTCGGCGCGCTCCGGATCCTTCCGGATGGCATACGAGGCACCGTCTGCCTGCACGATCATGACGCTTACCCCATGAGCGATGACATCGTGCAACTCGCGTGCGATGCGGGTTCGTTCCAAGGCCACAGCTTCGTCGGCACGCCTGTCTCGGTCGTAGTCCGCCACCGCCAGACGCGCTTCCACAGCCTCGTCGTACGCACGGCGGGCGCCGAGAAACTCGGCGGCGGTCCACGCCAGCGCGTACATCATCACCGTGAACACGATCGTCGACACGAGGTCCTCGTCGTAGGACAGGACCGACAGAGCCGAGTCGACGGTCACGACGACCAGATACACGAGTGCATCACGGCGACCCACGTACGCGACCAGGGTGTACAGCATGATCGGAATTCCGAGCAGCGCCGGGTGGAAGTTTGTGGTCTCCCCCACCGCCACCCCGGCGAGCGTGCTGAACAAAGATCCGGCGAGCACCGCCGCGGCGACCGTCCGCGGGTGTCGACGACGCCACGCGATCGGCACGCTGACGGCCACCGCCACCACAGCGAAGAGGAGCCAGTTCTGCATCTCCGCGCTGCCGACGAACGCGACGACATCGAGCACGAAGAGCGCTCCGGCGAGCAGCGAGTCCGCCACGAACGGCTTGCCCCTGAGCCACAAGCTGAATCTCCGCATGTGATTGAGTTTGCCGCATGACAGCAGCTCGGCTCGCGACGGCAGTAACCAGGTGAGAGCAGTGAACAGGTGACGGCAGCAGACTGGGGGCTGTTGATGGTCGCCGCCACCGCTGCAGGGTGGGTCGACGCCGTCGTCGGTGGAGGCGGACTCATTCTGCTCCCCGCGATCCTCCTCGTCGCACCGCAGCTCAGTCAGCAGGCAGCACTGGCGACCAACAAGATGACCGCCGTCTTCGGGACATTCGCGGCAGTGGTGACGTTCGCACGCAAGGTCGCTCTCGAATGGCGAGTGCTGGTGCCGGCTGCGACGCTCGCCGCCGCAGCGTCCGCCGCCGGCGCTGCGGCGGTGTCGCTCATCGACCGTGAGCTGTTCATCCCGATCATCATGGTCGTCCTCATCGGTGTCGCCGTGTTGGTGACGGCGCGGCCGACTATCGGAACAGTTGCGGCGAAGCACCCGCCCACCAGGCGCAAGGTGCTGACCGTCGTGTTCCTGGCGGCAGGCGGTTTCGGCTTCTACGACGGCATTCTCGGGCCGGGAACCGGAACCTTCTTCATCATCGCGTTCGCGACGTTCCTCGGTACCGAGTTCGTGCGCAGCGCAGCGATGGCCAAGGTCCTCAATCTCGGCTCGAACATCGGCGCACTGATGTTCTTCGCCATCACCGGACACGTGCTGTGGCAACTCGGTGCCGCCATGGCGGTCTGCAACGTCATCGGCGCGGTTCTCGGCTCACGCACAGCACTCGCACGAGGCGCGGGATTCGTCCGTGTCGTCCTGCTCGTCGTCGTTGTCGGCATGGTTGTACGGCTCGGATGGCAACAGTTCGGCTAATCTCAATTCCCGTGACCCAGCCGTCCGACAGACACGTAGACCCGGACTTCCTCGCGCTGCCGTCGGGAGAACTCGCCTCGGCCGCTCTCGACACGGCACGCCGGGCAGGAGCGACGCACGCGGATTTTCGCATCCACAAGCTGACGACTCAATCGCTGAATCTTCGCGACGGCGTCGTCCAATCCGCCGTCGACGGCTCGGAGATCGGACTCTCCGTCCGTGTCGTCGTCGAGGGCACATGGGGATTCGCGTCCAACAGCGAGCTGTCGGTCGCGGCAGCAGTGGCAACCGCGCGGGCCGCCGTCGAGGTCGCGACGGCACTTCGTTCGCTCAACCGCGAACGCGTCGAACTCGCCGACGAGCCGGTCCACTCGGACGTCGTGTGGGTGTCGAGATACGACGTCGACCCGTTCGACGTACCGACCCGGGACAAGATCGATCTCCTGGCCGAGTATTCGTCGCGTCTCGGCGCCTCCGACGGTGTCGACCACGTCACCGCGTCCGTGCTGCAGGTGAAGGAGCAGTCGTTCTACGCCGACCTCGCGGGTAGTTCGATCACCCAGCAACGCGTTCGGCTACATCCACAGCTCGAGGCGACCACCGTGGATGCCTCGGCGGGCGCGTTCGAGACCATGCGGACTCTCGCACCTCCGGTGAGCCGAGGGTGGGAGTACCTCGGTCCCGACAACACGTGGGACTGGTCGGACGAACTTTCTCGTATTCCGACGTGGCTCGCCGAGAAGGTCACCTCGCCGACCGTCGTCGCAGGCCCGACCGATCTGGTGATCGATCCGACCAATCTGTGGCTGACCATCCACGAATCCATCGGCCATGCAACCGAATACGACCGGGCAATCGGATACGAAGCCGCGTACGCAGGCACCTCGTTCGCGACGCCGGACAAGCTCGGAACATTGAAATACGGCAGCGAGTCGATGCATGTGACGGCCGATCGCACCGAAGTACACGGGCTCGCCACCACCGGCTACGACGACGACGGTGTCGAGGCGCAGACCTGGGACCTGGTTCGAGACGGAGTACTCGTCGGTTACCAGCTCGACCGCGTGTTCGCGCCGCGCCTCGGACTGGAGCGGTCGAACGGCTGCTCGTATGCCGACTCCGCACACCATGTCCCGATCCAGCGGATGGCCAACGTGTCGCTGCAGCCGGACCCCGACGTCGATCGCAGCATCGACGACCTGGTGGCATCGGTCGACGACGGCATCTACGTCGTCGGAGACAAGTCCTGGTCGATTGACATGCAGCGCTACAACTTCCAGTTCACGGGTCAGCGCTTCTTCCGAATCAAGAACGGGCGCCTCGACGGCCAGGTTCGCGACGTCGCGTACCAAGCGACGACCACCGACTTCTGGGGATCGATGGACCTCGTCGGCGGAGCGTCGACACGGCGTCTCGGGGGTGCGTTCAACTGCGGCAAAGCGCAACCTGGACAGGTTGCGGCGGTCAGTCACGGAAGTCCTGCGGCAGTCTTCCGCGGAGTGAACGTTCTCAACACACGATCGGAGGCCGGACAATGATGCCGGGTCACGAAGTCGTCGATCGCGTGCTGTCTCTTGCGTCGGTGGACGACACCTTCGTCATCGTCACCGATTCCAGCGAAGCGTCGCTTCGCTGGGCCGGAAACTCGATGACCACCAACGGAGTCGGATCGTCCAGGCGTTGGACCGTCGTGTCCATCGTGCGTGATTCCGACGGAACCAAGGTCTCGACGCTGTCCTCGACGAGCGTGGATCCGGACGAGATCGGTGCCATCGTCTCGACGTGCGAAAACGCCGCTCGCGCAGCGGAACCCGCCGAGGACGCGATGCCGCTGATCGCAGGATCACGCGAACCGGACGACTGGGGCGCACAGTCCCGGCCGACCACCATCGACATCTTCGAACCCGTCACCGGCGACCTCGCCGTCGGATTCGACGGCACCGATCAGCTGTACGGCTTCGCGCACCATCAGATCGACACCGTGTGGCTCGGATCGTCGTCGGGCATTCGTCGTCGTTTCACCCAACCCACCGGCTCGATCGAGATCAACGGTAAACGCGGCGGATCGAGCGCGTGGGTCGGCGCCGCGACCACAGGCTTCGACGACGTGTCGGTGAGCACCCTGCTCGGCGACCTCTCGACCCGCCTGGACTGGGCGTCGAACCGGATCGATCTTCCGGCAGGGCGATACGAGACCATTCTTCCGCCGTCGGCGGTGGCAGATCTGATGATCTATCTGATGTGGACCATGGAGGGCCGGGGTGCGCAGGAGGGGCATACTGCGCTGTCCCGGCCTGGTGGCACCCGCGTCGGTGAAAGACTCGGCCACCTGCCGCTGACGTTGTTCTCCGATCCGAACGCGGCCGGGCTGGAGTACAGCCCGTTCGTCGCTACCGGTTCCTCGAACGACTCGGTCTCGCTGTTCGACAACGGCATGTCGACAGCCAGGGTCGACTGGGTCAGGGAGGGCGTCGTCGGTTCTCTCGCGTATCCGCGCTTCCTCGCCGAGAAGTACGGCACGGAGCCGGTCGTTCCCGGCGACAACCTCGTGCTCACCGGCGGGGCCGACACAGATCTCGACGCGATGATCGCCCGCACCGAACGCGGGTTGCTTCTGACGACGCTGTGGTACATCCGCGAAGTCGATCCCGCGACCCTGCTGCTGACCGGACTCACCCGCGACGGGGTGTATCTCGTCGAGAACGGCCAGGTCACGGGCGCTGTCAACAACTTTCGTTTCAACGAGAGCCCACTGGATCTGCTGCGGCGCGTCACCGAGGCCGGGGCAACGCAGAAAACGTTGCCCCGGGAGTGGAAGGACTGGTTCACCCGTACGGCGATGCCTCCGCTGCGGATTCCGGATTTCCACATGTCCTCGGTGAGCGAGGCTCAGTAGCCGGGAGCGGCTCTCGCTACTCGGCAGGTCCGGAGATCTCCAATGCAATGTTGTCGGGATCGCGGAACTCCACGATCGCAAGCCCTGGGCCTGCCGACTTGATCCCACCGTGTGCGATTCCCAGCGTGTCGAGCGTGGCGATCGCATCCGTCAGATCCTGATGGGTCTCGACTCCGAAACTCAGATGGTCCAGGCCCGTACGGTCCTCGTCGAAGGTGTCCTGTCCCGGTGCAACCGGGCGTAGGCCGAACAGTCCGCCGCCGAATGTGTAGATGACGCCACCGAAGAGGAACCACAGTGCCTTCTTCGTTTCCTCGTCGGCCTCCGGATCCCACGCGTAGGCCACCTCGAAACCGAAGACACTGTCGTAGAACGCGCGCGAGGCGTCGATGTCGCGAACGGTGATTCGAACGTGGTGGTAATCCGTCACTGCGATCGGCATGATTGCCTTCTCCTCATCTGATGACGTCTGTGCGTCACCGGGTTGTGTTTCCCGTACTCATTCGTCGCTGCGGTCGAATCGGATCGAGACGCCACAGAACCGATCAGGGATGGACGCCACAGAACCGATCAGGAATAGAGAAGTGTCCGGGCGAACTCGGAACTAACGTGATCGTCATGAACATCACCATTCAATCCAGCTTCCTTCCCCAGAACGATCCCGACGCTGCTCTTGCCTTCTACCGGGACACTCTGAAGTTCGAGGTCCGCAACGACGTCGGCTTCAACGGTATGCGCTGGATCACCGTCGGGCCGACGGATCAGCCCGATGTGTCCATCGTCCTGCACCCGCCGGCCGCCGACCCCGGGATAACCGACGACGAACGCCGCGTGATCACCGAGATGATGGCCAAGGGAACGTACGGCGGAATCCTGCTTGCCACGAAGGACCTCGACGACACCTTCACCACATTGCAGGCAACGGACGTCGACATCGTGCAGGAACCGACCGAGCAGCCGTACGGAGTCCGCGACTGCGCTGTGCGGGATCCAGCAGGGAACCTCATCCGAATCCAGGAATCACGATAGAGCCGCTCACGACCTGATCCCGAGGGGCGCGTTTTCGGTGCAGCTCTGGTTGGATGCAACGGAAGTCTGCACCGATTTTCGGACCGCCGGCACGGACCCGCGAACAGAGGGAGAGACAAATTTCAATGGCCACGAGGATGGACGCAGTGTCACCCGAGTTGCACGTCGCCGACAGTCACGACCTCATTCGCGTGCAGGGGGCGCGAGTGAACAACCTCCAGGACATCAGCGTGGAGATCCCCAAACGCAGGTTGACGGTGTTCACCGGCGTATCCGGTTCGGGTAAGAGCTCACTGGTGTTCAGCACGATCGCGGCCGAGTCCCAAAGGATGATCAACGAGACGTACAGCGCGTTCGTCCAAGGCTTCATGCCGACACTCGCCAGGCCCGACGTCGACGTTCTCGACGGGTTGACCACCGCCATCATTGTCGACCAGCAGCGTATGGGCGCCAATCCGCACTCCACGGTCGGCACCGCGACCGACGCCAACGCGATGCTGCGGATTCTGTTCAGCCGTGTCGGCACTCCGCACATCGGCAGTGCTCAAGCATTCTCCTTCAACGTCGCGTCGGTATCCGGCGCAGGAGCGGTGACCGTCGAGAAGGGTGGCCGCCAGACCAAGGAGAAGCGGACCTTCTCCATCACCGGCGGCATGTGTCCGCGGTGCGAAGGTCGAGGTTCGGTGAGCGACATCGATCTGTCCGCGCTCTACGACGACTCCAAATCGCTCAACGACAGTGCCATCACGATCCCCGGGTACAGCATGGAGGGCTGGTACGGCCGGATCTTCCGCGGGTGCGGCTATTTCGATCCCGACAAGCCGATCGCCAAGTTCACCAAACGAGAACTGAACGACCTGCTCTACCGCGAGCCGACCAAGATCAAGGTCGAAGGAATCAACCTGACCTACTCGGGACTGGTCCCCCAAATCCAGAAATCGTTCCTGTCCAAGGACGTCGACGCGATGCAGCCGCACATTCGCGCCTTCGTCGAACGTGCGGTCACCTTCGCCACCTGCCCCGAGTGCGACGGCACCCGGCTCAACGAGGGGGCGCGGTCGTCGAAGATCAAGGGCATCAGCATCGCCGACGCCTGCTCGATGCAGATCAGCGACCTGGCCGCATGGGTCGGCGGCCTGAAGGAGCCGTCCGTGGCGCCGCTGCTCGATTCACTCGGCGACACACTCGACTCGTTCGTGCAGATCGGACTCGGTTACCTGAGTCTGGAACGACCGGCGGGAACGCTGTCCGGCGGTGAAGCGCAGCGCACCAAGATGATTCGCCACCTCGGCTCGTCCCTGACCGATGTGACCTACGTGTTCGACGAGCCGACGACGGGTCTGCACCCGCACGACATCGAGAACATGAACGAACTCCTGCTGCAATTACGCGACAAGGGAAACACGGTCTTGGTCGTCGAGCACAAGCCGGAGACGATCGTCATCGCCGATCACATCATCGATCTCGGTCCCGGCGCGGGAAGCAACGGCGGCACAGTCTGTTTCGAGGGCACCGTCGACGGACTGCGCACCAGTGACACCATCACCGGACATCATTTCGACGACCGAGCAGTGTTGAAGGGCACCGTTCGGGACTACACCGAGGTCGTCGAGATCCGGGGCGCCGACTCGCACAATCTGCGAGACGTGGACGTCGATGTGCCCCTCGGAATTCTGGTCGTCGTGACCGGAGTGGCCGGGTCGGGCAAGAGTTCGCTGATCCACGGCTCACTGTCCGGGCTCGACGACGTCGTCGCCATCGACCAAGGTGCCATTCGTGGATCTCGGCGCAGCAACCCCGCAACATACACGGGATTGCTCGAACCCATCCGGAAGGCATTCGCAAAGGAGAACGGCGTCAAACCGGCTCTGTTCAGTGCGAACTCGGAGGGCGCCTGCCCCACCTGCAACGGAAACGGCGTGATCTACAGCGACCTCGCGATGATGGCGGGTGTCGCGACTCCGTGCGAGGAATGCGAAGGCAAGCGGTTCCAAGCGTCGGTGCTGGAGTACCACTTCGGCGGCAAGGACATCAGCGAGGTGCTCGCCATGTCCGCTGCCGAGGCCGAGCAGTTCTTCGGCGCAGGAGAGTCGAAGTTGCTTGCGGCGCACAAGATTCTGACCCGGTTCGTCGACGTCGGCCTCGGCTACATCAAGTTGGGTCAGCCACTGACCACCCTGTCCGGCGGTGAACGTCAGCGGTTGAAGCTTGCCACGCACATGGGTGAGAAGGGCGGAATCTACGTCCTCGACGAACCGACGACGGGCCTGCACCTCGCGGACGTCGAGCAATTGCTCGGGCTGCTGGACCGCCTCGTCGACTCGGGGAAGTCGGTCATCGTCATCGAGCATCACCAAGCCGTCATGGCACATGCCGATTGGATCATCGACCTGGGGCCGGGCGCAGGCCACGACGGCGGACTCGTCGTCTTCGAGGGCACGCCCACCGATCTGGTCGCCGATCGGTCGACCCTGACCGGTCGGCACCTCGCGGAGTACGTCGGGCTGTGACCGAATCCACGAACGAGCAGCGGCTGCTCGATCTCGCCCGGTTACGGCGTGTTCGGGACCGGATCGATCGCGATTTCGTACAGCCTCTCGATGTCGAGGCGTTGGCCCGCGGCGTCCACATGTCGGCGGGTCACCTCAGCCGAGAATTCAAGCTCGCCTACGGTGAGTCGCCCTACAGCTACCTGATGACCCGTCGCATCGAACGTGCGATGGCGCTGTTTCGCCGCGGCGACGTCAGCGTCACCGATGCATGCTTCGCCGTCGGATGTTCCTCACTGGGAACCTTCAGCACCCGCTTCACCGAGTTGGTCGGTGTGCCACCGAGTGTCTACCGCCGACAGTCGGCGACGGCGACCGCCGAAATGCCGTCGTGCGTGTCGAAGCAGGTCACCAGGCCGATCAGGGCTCGTCAGCCGCATGTCGCGCCATCACCTGTCGGGCCCTGAGATATACCGCCGATCTGACGTCGTGCGGGCCGAGCACTTCGCAGTCCTCCCCCAACATCCAGACTGTCGAACACGCATGCTCCACACCACCGAACAGCACATCGAGCTCGATCCACTCGTCGGACTCGGACTCGGACTCGGACACCGACTCGGACCGAATCTCCACCTCGACAGCGGTGGCTTCGACCGAAGCGAGATGTTCGCCGCGAATCCGCAGCTGCACGCGCACCATCTCGCGCGTGGATCTGAAACGCGATCGACCGGCATCCCAGAGTTTGCCGAGGTCGATCTTCGGGTCACGCCGAGCAGGTTCGGTCAGTAGCTCGGCCTCTCTGATCCGAGATACCCGGTAGGTCCTGTCGTCCCCGTTCACGGTCGCCATCAGATACCACTGACCAGCCGCATGAACGAGCCCCACCGGGTCGACCGTTCTCACCCGTGACGGTCCGCTTCTCCCCTCGTAGTCGATACGCAGTCGTCGTCCGAGAAACACGCCCTGCTGGACGAGACCCAGATGCTCGTCCGGCGCGGTATCGCGCAACCATCCCTCCGGCCGGACCAGCACCCGTTCCGCGACCGACGTGGCGACCCTGCGCTGCTCGTCCGGCAGCGACGCCGCCACTTTGCGCATCGCCGATGCGAATGCCGACGACATTCCCAGTGACGCCGACGCGTCGGCGGACAGAAGAGCCGTCGCCTCCTCGACGGACAATCCGGTGAGGTCGGTGGTGAAACCGGGCAACAGCTCGAAACCGCCGTGGCGCCCGCGTTCGGCGTACACCGGAAAACCCGACGTCGACAGTGCATCTATGTCACGGAGAACCGTCCGTTCCGATACTTCGAGCTCTTCGGCCAGCTGTGATGCGGACATCCGTCCGCGATGTCGAAGGAGAAGCACCAACGAGATCAACCTGTCCGCGCGCACTCGAACATCGTCTCAGAAATACACGACACAAGGTGTCAGGTATTCGAAGTTCACTTGCTGTCGTACCGACGAACGCGACCGAAAGGCACCACCATGACCGCTACGACACTCGACCCCCGACCTCTCTACCGCGACGCGTTGGCCTGGGTCACCGACCTGATCGCCGGTGTGACGCAGGACCAGATGGGGTTACCGACACCGTGTCCCGACTTCGACGTCAGGACCTTGCTCGGACATCAACTCGCCGGAGTCCGCCGAGCGCGGACAATGGGCCTCGGCGGTGACGCGAGAACAGTGCCGTTCGTACTCACCGATTTCGGCGATCCTGTCACCGCCTATCGAGCGGAAGCCGATCTCGCGCTCGGGGTGTGGGACGACGACGACAAACTCACCACGACGGTGACCGCTCCGTGGGGAACGGTCCCCGGGCGTGCTGCAGTATGGGCGTACATCAACGAGACACTGGTCCACGGGTGGGACCTGGCCGTGTCCACCGGCCAACCGTTCGAAGCGGATCCCGACCTCGTCTCCCCCGTGCTCGTCGCCGCGACGCGGGCTATTCCGGGCGACTCACGTGACGAAATGCCCTTCGGCGAGGTCGTCGCGCCCGGCGCGCAGGCAGGGCCGACGGAGCGACTCGCCAACTGGTCCGGCCGCGTCAGCACTCCCTGGACATCGGCAGCCTCGCATGGACGGGCCGGATCACGCTGACGCGTCGTACACCTGGACGCCGGCGAGATAGGTCGCGAGGACATCCAGATCGGCGATGTCCTCGGGCGGAACAGTTCTCGGATCCGCCGAGAGGACGACGAAATCTGCGTACTTGCCGATCTCGATGGAGCCGATCTCGTGGTCGGAGAACAGTTGCCACGCAGCGTCGATCGTCTGCGCTCGGATGGCCTGATCGACCGTGAGCCGTTCCTCGGGACCCGACACCCGCCCGCTCGGCGTTGTTCTCGTGACTGCGACGGCGATGTTGCGCAGCGGTTCCTCCGGAGTGACGGGAGGATCGTTGTGCAACGAGATCCGCATTCCTGCTGCCACAGCGGATCCGGCGGGCATCCACCGAGATCCATGCTCTGGCCCGAACAGCCCGTCGATGAGAACATCACCCCAATAATGGATCTGGTCCACGAACATGCTGCAGGTCACTCCGAGCGACACTGCTCGTTCGATCTGGTCCTGACGAATGGCACCGACGTGTTCGAGCCGCAGACGATGGTCCTGTCTGCCATGGCGTGCGAGGACGTTCTCGTATACGTCGAGGATCGTGTCGATCCCGTTGTCTCCCATCACATGACAGGCCATCGGCCACCCGAGCGGGAAGTAGGCGCCCACGATATCGGTCAATTGTTCGCGTGTGTAGTTGGCGTGCCCACACGACCCTGCCGCCACGCCGATCGATGCGGTTGCATCGGTGTCCAGATACGGAAACGTCAGGTCGATGTTCCCGATCCACGGCGAGCCGTCCACCCAGATCTTGATCCCGGTGCTGCGGACCAGATCGTCACCGGCTCCCGGTGCGGAATGCGCGGTCATCTGCGGGTTCGACATCTCGTAGGTCCGCAGGCGGACGGTCAGCGCACCGGTCGACTTCAGTGCATCGACGAGCGGGCCGAATGTCGGGTCGTATGCCATCTCGGAACACGTCGTCAGACCTGCCCGGTTCAGCCGAGAACATTCCTCGGCCAACATCGCAGGATACGAACCGGCATTCATCGCCGCCGCGACCAAGGGGAATACCGCGGCAGTCTCGCGGGCCGTCCCGTCGAGTTCGCCGTCCTCGTCGCGCCCGTACGCCGCGCCCTTGGGATCGGCAGTGTGGCGGTCCAGGCCGTGCAGGCGCGCCGCCGCCGAGTTGAAGAACGCGAGGTGCCCCGAGTTGTGCAGGATCACCAGCGGACTGCTCGGTGCGGCCGCATCGAGCCACTGCAGCGTCGGCTGAGGCAGCCCTTTCTGCAGCAACGCATCCCAGCCGCTGAGAAATGCCCCGTCGCCGCCGCGACGCGCGACCTCGTCGTGGACTGCCTGCACCACCGTCTCGGCGTCGCGAATCGTCACCGGCCTGATATCGACCATCCTGTCGGACAGAACCACGGCCTCCATCAGCGGATGACCGTGTGCCTCCACCAGACCGGGCATCACACATCCGTCGCCGATATCGACAACACGGGTGTCAGGCCCGATCTCGGCTGCGAGTTCTGCTGCAGTACCCACCGCCGAGATCCGACCATCGCGCACCGCAACGGCTTCGGCAGTGGGATACCTCGAATCGACGGTCAGGACCGTCCCCACTATGACAAGTTCGGCTTTCGACGACATGCACACCTCCTCGAGCAGTATGCGCGAAAAGTTACCCGGCGGTGAGCCTTTCGGTCGCCTCGTCGATCGCGTACGGGATGCTCAATACCGTGTTGTAGGACATCGCGGCACCGATGGCGGGTGACTCGGTGTACGGGACGACGACCGCGCGACCGTCTTTCACCACGCTCAGTCCCTGGTAGAGGGTATTGGTGTCGAGCTCTTTCGCTCCTTCGGTATCGGCCATGACCAGAATGCGATCGAGGTCGATGAGGTCGAACCTCTCGTTGGACAGCCACTCACCGAATGCATCACCGATATAGGCGTCGAGGTCTGCCGGGGCCTGAAATCCCAGCGACGTCATGAAGAGTCCTCGCGGATCACCGGAGGCGAACACATACCCCTCGGGAGTGTCGAGGTTGACCACCGTTGCCGTCTGCTCGGCGAATTCGGGGTGTTCCTGCCGCACCGTCGCGAATGCGGCTTCGGTGTCGGCGATGAGCTTCTCGGCCTCGGCCTGCTTGCCCACCGCTTTACCTGCGGTCAGCGTCATCTCGGTCCACGGCGTTGTATAGGCATCGTAGTCGGGGCTTTGGGCGACAGTCGGTGCGATCTGCGTCAACCTGGAGTAGGACTCCTCGTCCACGTCGGCGTACAACGCGAGGATGAGGTCCGGTTCCAGCGATGCGATGAGCTCGTAGTTCACCTCGTCGGCAGTATTGATGTAAGTCGGCTTCTGGTCCTTCCAGTACTGCTCGACCCACGGCCAGCTCTCGTCCATGCCCGAACCCCACCACTGCCCGACGCCTACCGGAGTCACGCCGAGCGCGAGCAGTGGCTCGTGGTCGGTGTATCCGATCGTGACGACGCGCTGTGGCTCGGACTCGATGGTCGTGGATCCGCGAGCGTGTTCGATCGTCACGGGAAACGCTCCGCTCGAATCGTTCGAGGCAGGCGCGGCGGAGTCGGTGCCGGACTCGCCGCACGCAGCTGCAGCGCCGAGTAGGAGCACGGTTGCTATCGATGCCGTGACGCGTGTAAGTGTGCGGGAAATGCGCACGGAGTGGCTCCTTCATGGAACTGGGGATGGTTACTGATTCAAGTGAGGCTAACCTTGCCTCCTGATCCAGTCCATGCGCCCCGATGGACGGCACTACGGAAGGAAGGACGCCCGGTGTCCGATGAGAGCTATCGATCAGCTCCGGTCTCCCAGCATGTGCGGCGCGATACGCCCGAGGTGACATTCGAGGATTTTCACGCCCATGAATACGTCGTCGACACCGTCACACCGTATGGAGCTCACCGTCATCCCGAACATCAACTCGCGTGGATGCGCGAGGGCACGATGCAGTTGCGCATCGGCACCGCGCGGTGGCACCTGCACCGGCAGCACGTGGTCTGGATTCCCGGCAACGTGCTCCACGAAATGACGCTGCTCACCGCGGGACGGCTGGTCACCGCGTACGCTCAGCCCGATTTTCGGCCGGACGGCAGGCGGTGGTCTCATCCGCACGTCTTCGAAGTCGACGAACTCGCCGCGAACCTGCTGCTGCACATGAGAGACGAAGACCTCGGCAGCAGGCGCAGATCTCGGTGCGTGGAGCTGTTGTTCGACCTACTGGACTCCGCGCCCGAGCGACACGACGTACTGGCGCTCCCACGCAAAGGGATCGCTGGGCACATCGCGGACCACATCGTCGCCGACCCTTCGGATGCGCGCAGTCTCGAGGATTGGGCGAGAGAACTGGGTGTCAGCACGAAAACCGTGATGCGCGCGTTCGTTGCCGACACCGGTTCGACGTACGGCCAGTGGCGAACGCGCGCAAGGATGTACGCCTCGCTTGCGATGCTGTCGGCGGGAACGACGGTGTCCGACACCGCGGGCGATGTCGGCTACCGCACGACGAGTGGATTCATCGCTGCGTTCCGAGACGAGTTCGGAATCACCCCGGGCCGATACACCGAACGTGCATCGCTCACGCAGGACTGACCGAGATACCCACGGTTCCGGACTTCCCGCGACGGAGCGCGCTGCCCTTGATGGTGAGCCATCCGATGATTCCGTACTTCTTCGCGATGGCCGATCTGGCATGCTCGGTGGCCGTGCCGTCGAGGATTTCGGCGAGGCCGGCCACCGCGTCGCCCTGGACTGCGCCGCGGGCGCTGCACGGTGCGATCGTCACCGTGCCGTTGCGCTTGATCCGTTTGACCTTCCATGAATCGGCAGTCGTCCAGAGCAGAAGCCGGTCACCGTCGCGCGCACCCCACAGGGGAGTCGCAACCGGCGTTCCATCCTTCTTGAACGTCGTGAGCGAGACGTACTTTCCGTCGGCGATCTCCTGGAATGTGGCCATGGGCACCAGAGTACGGCGCGCGGTGGCTACTCTCCCTCCAAGTCGCCTTCGGTTTCGAGATACACCTGCCGGAGATCGCCGAGTATTTTCGGATCCGGCTCGGCCCACATTTTCCGTTCCGCCGCCTCCAGCAGTCGCTCGGCGATGCCGTGCAACGCCCAGGGGTTGGACTGCTGCATGAACTTCTGGTTCTGCTCGTCCAGCACGTACGTCTCGGCCAGCTTCTCGTACATCCAGTCGGCGACCACATCGGTTGTCGCGTCGTACCCGAAGAGGTAGTCGACGGTAGCCGCCATTTCGAACGCACCCTTGTACCCGTGCCTGCGCATCGCCTCGAGCCACCGCGGGTTGACGACCCTGGCACGGAACACTCGGGCCGTCTCTTCCGACAGAGTTCGCGTTCGAACCGACTCGGGCCTCGTACTGTCTCCGATGTATGCCTCGGGTGATGTGCCCGTCAGCGCTCGGACCGTCGCAACCATTCCTCCGTGGTACTGGAAATAGTCGTCCGAGTCGGCGATGTCGTGCTCACGCGTGTCGGTGTTCTTGGCCGCGACGGCGATTCGCTTGTACGCGGTACGCATATCGTCCGAGGCCGGCACGCCGTCGAGTCCGCGGCCGTACGCGAACCCACCCCACGTGGTGTACACCTGCGCGAGGTCCTCGTCGCTGCGCCAGGTCTTGCTGTCGATCAACTGCAACAGCCCCGCGCCGTAGGTTCCGGGCTTCGACCCGAAGATGCGCGTCGTCGCACGACGCTCGTCGCCGTGTTCGACGAGATCTGCCTGCGCGTGCGCCCGGACGTAGTTGCTCTCGGCAGGCTCGTCGAGCGCTGCGACCAACCTGACCGCGTCGTCGAGCAGGGCCAGAACGTGTGGGAACGCATCGCGGAAGAATCCACTGATGCGTACGGTCACATCGATGCGCGGCCGCCCCAGTTCCTCCAGTGCGATCACCTCGAGTGTCGTGACGCGCCGCGACGCCTCGTCCCACACCGGTGACACTCCGAGCAGTGCGAACACCTCGGCTACGTCGTCACCGGATGTGCGCATGGCGGACGTGCCCCACACGGACAGTCCGACGGACTTGGGCCACTCGCCGTGATCCTTCCTGTACCGCGCAAGGAGAGACTCCGCCATCGCCTGCCCGGTCTCCCACGCCAGCTTCGACGGAACGGCCTTGGGATCCACGGAGTAGAAGTTGCGGCCGGTCGGCAGCACGTTGATCAGGCCGCGCAGGGGTGACCCACTGGGGCCCGCCGGAATGAAACCGCCGTCCAGGGCATGGAGGACCTGATGGATCTCGCGCGAGGTTCCTCGCAGGCGAGGGACCACCTCGGACGCTGCGAACCGAAGAATCTCCGCGACGACCGGTCCGTGTCCCGCTGCGACGTCGTCGGCCGACTCGGGATTCCACTGCGTTGCCTGCATGGCAGCGACGAGCCCGTGTGCGACGGCCTCGATCTCGTCCACCCGCACTCGCTCCTCGTCGCCGTCCTCGCTCAGGCCGAGGGCCTCGCGCAACCCGGGAACCGACTGCTCTCCGCCCCACATCTGACGGGCACGAAGCATCGCCAGGACGAGCTCCACCTCGGCGTCGCCGACCGGCTCCTGCCCCAGAATGTGCAATCCGTCCCTGATCTGGACGTCTTTGATCTCGCAGAGCCACCCGTCCACATGCAGCAGCATGTCGTCGAAGACTTCCTCGTCGGGGCGTTCCTCGAGGCCGAGATCCTGATGCATCTGCGCTGCGGTCATGAGCGTCCAGATCTGCTGTCTGATCGCCGGTAGCTTGGCAGGGTCGAGAGCGGAGATGTTGGCGTGCTCGTCGAGCAACTGCTCGAGCCGCGAGATGTCGCCGTAGCTCTCCGCGCGCGCCATCGGTGGGATCAGGTGATCGACGAGTGTGGCATGAGCCCGTCGCTTGGCCTGTGTTCCTTCGCCCGGGTCGTTGACGAGGAACGGGTAGATCAACGGGAGGTCACCCAACGCCGCGTCGGTGCCGCACGATGCGGACATTCCGAGGGTCTTGCCGGGCAGCCATTCGAGGTTGCCGTGCTTGCCGAGATGGACCATCGCGTCGGCGCCGAATCCACCGTCGGATTGCGTCGCCTGAATCCAGCGATACGCTGCGAGGTAGTGGTGACTGGGCGGCAGATCGGGGTCGTGATAAATCGCGACCGGGCGTTCACCGAAGCCCCGTGGCGGCTGCACCATGATGACCACGTTGCCGAATTGCATTGCAGCAATGACGATCTCGCCATCCGGATCGGAAGAACGGTCGACGTACATGTCGCCGGGGGCAGGCCCCCAGTGTTCCTCGACTGCGGAGGTGAGCTCGTTCGGCAATTGCGAGAACCAGGTTCGGTAGAGCGCAGCGGAGATCCTGATCGGATTGCCCTCCAACTGCTCGTCGGTCAGCCAATCCGGATCCTGACCGCCGCGAGCGATCAAGGCATGGATCAGCGCATCGCCGTCTTTCGCAGCCAGGCCAGGAATGGCGTCGGGGCCGTCGACCGGGCCGAGATCGTATCCTGCAGTGCGCATCTCCGACATGAGGGCGATCGCACTCGCAGGTGTGTCGAGACCGACCGCGTTGCCGATGCGTGCGTGTTTGGTCGGGTATGCGGAGAACATCAGCGCGATCCGGCGTTCGGACGCCGGGATGTGGCGAAGGCGCGCATGGCGCACCGCGATACCTGCCACCCGCGCTGCCCGCTCGAGATCGGGGACGTACGTGGTCAGACCGTCACCGTCGATCTCCTTGAACGAGAATGGAACCGTGATCAATCGGCCGTCGAACTCCGGTACCGCTACTTGAGTGGCAACATCGAGAGGAGACAGACCGTCGTCGTTGGCCGCCCAGGTTTCCCTGCTGCTCGTCAGGCACAGTCCCTGCAGGATCGGCACGTCGAGTGCCGCGAGTTCTGCGACGTCCCACGCTTCGTCGTCGCCGCCTGCGGACGCTCCGGCAGGCTTGGTTCCACCCGCTGCAAGGACCGTCACGATCATCGCGTCGGCCTTCTTCAGCGTTTCGAGCAGTGCCGGTTCGGCGGTCCGAAGCGATGCGCAGAAGATCGGAAGCGCCTGTGCACCGGCAGCTTCCACGGCCGAAGCGAGGGCGTCGATGTATGCGGTGTTGCCCGCCAGATGCTGCGCTCGGTAGTACAAAATCGCGATGACAGGAGCGGAGCCTGCGGAGTGACCAGAAGGGACAGGAGCGGAGCCTGCGGAGTGACCAGAGATGACAGGAGCGGAGCCTGCGGAGTGACCAGAATGAACAGGAGCGGAGCCTGCGGAGTGAGGTGCGGTTGGGCGGTCGAGAATTCCCCACGTCGGGGTGTGCAGTGGCGCCGAGAATCCATGGCCGGTGAGTAGAACAGTGTCGGACAGGAAGGCGAAGAGCTGGTTCAGATTGTCGGGCCCGCCCTCGGCGAGGTAGTTGTGCGCCTGTGTTGCGACGTTCCCCGGAACCGTCGACAGTTCCATCAACTCCGCGTCGGGTGCCTGTTCGCCGCCGAGCACGACGACGGGTAGACCGGTGGCGAGAACAGCGTCGACACCCTCTTCCCATGACCGCTTGGATCCGAGAATGCGCAGCACGACCAGATCGGCGCCGTCCGCCAAGGCGGGGACGTCGTCGGCGAGCAGTCGAGACGGATTACCCCAGCGGTAGTCGGCACCACTTGCGCGCGCACTGAGAAGGTCGGTGTCCGATGTGGACAGCAGCAAGATCACGGGTAGTGCCCTTCTGAAGGGTTTTCGCGCCCCTCGTCTCGTCTGGTTCCTCGTGGATTCGAAGGAGAGGGTCTGGCTCTACAGTGGCGCGACCGCACCGGGGTTGCACCGGTTTCCTCTCGGCCGAAGCCTGACGAGTCCGAATGTTACCCAATGAAGCAGGTCACTCGTCACATCGGCGAAGGGATGCTGCTCATGGTCTCGTCGGAACCGGGCTGCGGACGCTCGTGCGAGGTAGGCCCGGCGAGGTCTTCAGCGGCTGAGCAGGATGCACTTGTAGCCTTGACCGATGAGCTCGACCGATGCCAGAGACGTCCCCGACCGGTGCCCCGGTGCATTGACGATGCATCAGGCCGCGGACGGCGGCCTGGCCCGGGTGCGGCTACCGGGAGGTCGAGTGCGCCCGGACCAGCTACTGGTACTCGCCCACGCGGCCACCGAACTGGGCGATGGCAAGCTCGAACTCACCTCGCGGGCAAATGTCCAGTTCAGGGGCATCACCGACGGCGACCGGCTCGCAGAACGACTCGCCGCGGCCGATCTGCTTCCTTCGGTCTCACATGAACGTGTACGGAACATTCTGGCGTCGCCGTTGTCCGGGCGGGTCGGAGGTCTGGCCGACATCGGTGGACTGATCGACCGCCTCGACCGGGAATTGTGCGCACGTCCGTCGTTGGCCGAGCTCCCGGGTAGAACGCTGTTCGCGCTCGACGACGGGCGGGGCGACGTCACGGCATCGACACCGGACTTCGGAGTTCACGCTCTCGCGGCCGAGGAATTCGCGCTGGTGCTTGCCGGTGCGGATACCGGAGTCCGAGTCGACACCGCTCACGTGGTGGAGGTACTCCTCGATGCCGCGCAGGCCTTCGTGGACATTCGTGAGAGCGAGTGGCGGCTCGCTGAACTGATCGACGGGCCGAGCCGAACCCTTACCCGGCTCGGGCTCGTCGCCGGTACGCCCCGAACCCTCGAATCGACCGATACGACACCACCGATCGGCTGGCTGACGCAGGACGACGGCCGCGTCGCTCTCGGCGGCGCGCTCGCACTCGGTGTCCTCGAGGCGCGGCTCGCCGAGTTCCTCGCCGCGATCGATCGCCCGATCGTGGTCACGCCGTGGCGCGGGATCATCGTGTGCGACCTCGACGAGGGGGCAGCGGAACAAGTGGTCCGGGTCCTGGCACCGATGGGCCTGATCTTCGACGCGTCCTCACCATGGGTCGATCTCAGCGCGTGCACCGGTTCGCCGGGTTGCGAGAAGTCGAACGCCGACGTCCGCGGCGACCTCACCGACGCCGTCGACCGGGGACAGGTCCCCCAGGGACGACGTCAACACTGGTCCGGATGCGAGCGCCGATGTGGGCGGCCCAAGGGAGACGTGCTCGACGTCGTCGCCGGCCCCACCGGCTACCGGGTGTCCTGACGCCGCATCGCCCTGACCTATCGTGAACTCCATGTACGACTACATCCGCGACGGTGCGGAGATCTACCGACAGTCCTTTGCAACCATCAGGGACGAGGCGGATCTGTCGGCATTCGCACCCGATATCGCGCAGGTCGTCGTACGAATGATCCATGCAAGCGGTGAAGTCGATCTGACCGATGTCGTCGCCGCGACTCCTCGCGTCGTCGCCGATGCGCGCGCCGCTCTGAACTCCGGGGCGCCGATTCTCTGCGACGCCAACATGGTTGCCGCGGGTGTCACTCGCCGCCGCCTCCCCGCGGACAACGAGGTCCTCTGCACGCTGTCCGACCCCTCCGTTCCCGCCCTCGCCGCGCGACTGGGTACCACCCGCACGGCCGCGGCGCTCGAGCTCTGGGGCGACCGCTTGGACGGTGCCGTCGTTGCCATCGGCAACGCCCCTACTGCCCTGTTCCACCTGTTGGAGATGCTCGCCGCGGGCGCACCACGACCCGCCGCGATCGTCGGCGGACCAGTGGGATTCATCGGTGCCGCCGAATCCAAGGAAGACTTGATCGCGTCGTCGGTCGGCGTCGAGTATCTTGTCGTTCGTGGCAGGCGCGGCGGTAGCGCGATCACCGCCGCGGCCGTCAACGCCATTGCGAGCGAAGAAGAATGAGCAGCGAAGCCGGAAAACTGTGGGGTGTCGGGCTCGGACCCGGCGACCCGGAACTGGTGACGGTGAAGGCAGCGCGAGTCATCGGCGAGGCAGACGTCGTGGCCTTCCACAGTGCACGCCACGGACGCAGCATCTCGCGCGGCGTCGCCGCTCGCTACATGCGTGAGGATCAGATCGAAGAGCACCTCGTCTACCCGGTCACCACCGAGACGACCGACCACCCCGGTGGGTACCAGGGCGCGATCGACGAGTTCTACGAGCTCGCCGCCGAGCGCCTCGCAGCCCACCTCATCGCCGGTAGGTCGGTCGCCCTTCTGGCAGAGGGCGATCCGCTGTTCTACAGCTCCTACATGCACATGCACAAGAGACTGTGCGACCGGTTCGACGTCGAGATCGTTCCCGGTGTCACCTCTGTCAGCGCAGCATCGGCCGCGCTGCGCACTCCGCTCGTGGAACGCGACGAAGTGTTCACGGTCCTGCCGGGCACACTCCCCGTCGAGGAGCTGACGCGGCGCCTACGGGCCACCGACGCGGCAGCGATCATGAAGCTCGGTCGAACGTACCCGAATGTTCTTCGCGCGCTGAAGGACTCGGGCCGCCTCGACGAGGCCCGATACGTCGAGCGTGCGAGCACCGCCCAACAGCGCGTGATTGCGGCATCCGACGTCGATATCGCCGAGGTTCCGTACTTCTCGATCGCGATCGTGCCGAGCCCCTCCAACAACCGCGATGTTGCGAAGCCGACCGGTCAGGTCGTCGTTGTCGGCCTCGGCCCAGGCGCGGATCGATGGACCACCGACGAGGTCCGTCACGAGCTTGCCGAGGCCACCGATCTCGTCGGATACGTCACCTATGTCGACCGAGTTCCAGTGCGGGCAGGGCAGATTCGACACGTGAGCGACAACAAGGTCGAATCGGAGCGAGCGGCTTTCGCGCTCGATCTCGCCAAGCGCGGCAGGCGCGTCGCCGTCGTCTCGTCCGGAGATCCGGGGGTGTTCGCGATGGCCGCCGCCGTCGTCGAGGTCGCCGCAGAACCACAGTGGTCCGACGTCACCGTGCGGGTCGTTCCCGGCATGACCGCGGCGAATGCCGTCGCCAGCCGGGTGGGCGCGCCCCTCGGACACGACTATGCCGTCATCTCACTGTCCGATCGGTTGAAGCCCTGGGGCATCGTCGCTACCCGACTGTCGGCGGTGGCCGCAGCCGACATGGCGATCGCGATCTACAACCCGGCGTCGAAGTCGCGGACATGGCAGGTGGCTGCGATGCGCGATCTGCTGCTCGAGCACCGCGGGCCCGATACACCCGTCGTCATCGGCCGAGCCGTCGGTAGTGACGACGAAACAGTGCGCACTGTCCGTCTCGCGGACCTCGATGCCTCGGAGATCGACATGCGGTGCTTGCTCATCGTCGGATCGTCGCAGACCGTCGTCGTCGAAACCGGTAGCGGTGCACAGGTGTTCACATCGCGTCGGTACCCGCAGTCGTAGCCGCCACTTCGGTGTTCGATCGAGTTACGTGCCTCGGGCGAGGGCCCCGAGCCAGGTCACGACATCGGACACCGAGTCCGTGACCACATCCGCGGGCGGGGTGTGCGGTCGATCGATCATGACGACCGCAAGTCCCAATTCTCGTGCGGCAACCAGCTTCGCCTCCGTCATCGCTCCCCCACTGTTCTTGGAGACGACCATGTCGATCTCGCGTGTACGCATCAGCGCCCTTTCGCTGTCCACAGCGAAAGGTCCTCGCGCCGACAATAATTCGTGGTGCGCGGGAAGGGCGCCGGTAGGCGGATCGATGCTCCGAACGAGAAACCACGACACGGTGTTGCCCGCGAACGCGTCGACTCCTTGACGCCCGATCGTCAGAAAGACCCGCTGCCGCTTCGCGGCGACAATCGCTGCAGCGTCGGCCGTCGACTGCGCAGCGATCCAGTTGTCCCCTGCTCCCGGCGTCCACTGCGGACGACGCAGGACAGCGATCGGAACGGACGCCTGCGCTGCCGCCGCGGATGCGTTGCGGGAGATCGACTCGGCGAAGGGATGCGTTGCATCCACGACCGCCACGACGCCGTTCTCTCGTATCCAGGAGGTCATGCCCACGGCGCCGCCGAAACCGCCGACGCGGGACGCCCCGGCGGGTAGCACCGGGTCCCGTACGCGGCCGGCGAGCGAGGACACGACGTCGAACCGCTTGTCGGAGTTCACCGCCTCGGCGAGCAACCGCGCCTCGGAGGTGCCGCCGAGGATCAGCACCTTCACGGCTTGACCACGACCCACTGCGCCACCGGAAGATGCGGACGCCACCCCGTGAACGAACCCAGGGGCTCTGCTCGATAGATCTGAAACTTTCGCAACGTTCCACCCCAGCGCGAAACACACCCGAGCAGAGCCGCTTCCGACTCGGCCGTCACCGCATTCGCCACGATCCGTCCACCGGGGCGCACGTGGTCCCAGCACGCGTCGATCATGCCGCTGCGGGTGAGGCCGCCACCGACGAAGATGGCGTCGGGGGCGAATTTCGGATCTTCCGTGACGTCGGGGAACGATGCAGGCGCGGTGCCGAGGCACCGCAGCGCAGGCACACCGAGAGCGGACGCATTCGACTCGATCTGTGCTCGACGGCGATCGAGCGACTCGAATGCCACTGCACGACATCGCGGATCGGTCCGCATCCATTCGATGGCGATCGATCCCGATCCCCCGCCCACATCCCACAACATCTCGCCCGGTGAGGGCGCCAGAGCGCTGAGGGTGAGTGACCGCACCTCGGCTTTGGTCAACTGGCCGTCACCGCCGAACGCCGCATCGGGCAAGCCGGGTACCCGCGTGAGTCTGAGCTCTGCGGACGAGATGCATTCGATCGCGACGACATTGAGTGGATCGCCCGCAGGCTCGGTCCATGTGTCCGCGGTAGCCGACACCGAGCGCTCGGTGTCGGCGCCCAACCGTTCGAGAACCGTGACCCGTGACCGCCCGAACCCCGCATCGCGCAACACGCCCACGACCGAGGCGGGGGTGTCGCGGCCGCGCGAGAGCACCAGAATCTTCACCCCGTCGGCGAGTGCGGGTCGCAGCGAGTCCACCGGACTGTCGACGAGGCTCACCGTCGTCGTGGTCTGCACCGCCCATCCCAGCCGGGCACACGCGAGCGACAGCGACGACGGTGCAGGAATCACACGAAGGCGGGCTGCGCCGAACTCGCGGGCCAGCGTCACCCCGATCCCGTGGAACATCGGATCACCACTCGCCAGCACGCATACCCGGCGACCGTCGAACTCGTCGATCGAGCTGCGCAGCGTCGGCAACAGCGGACTGGGCCACACATGCTTGCGCGCGCCCGCGACCGGCACCGATTCGAGCTGCCTGGCGGATCCGAACACCACGTCCGCGGCCTGCACTACAGCGCGAGCAGTCCCGGCAAGGCCGCCCCAACCGTCGGCACCGATACCCACCACGTCGATAGGAACTGCCATCAGCGCGGCATCTTTCGCCACAGCCACGCAGGCAACAGATTCATGACGATGTTGATCGGCGAAAGGATGCCCGGGATCCACACGCGCGCCTTCCCGCGGGCCAGAGCGCGGACCGTCGCGTCGGCGACCTCGCCGGGTGTGCTCGAGAACGGCGCAGGTTTCATTCCCTCGGTCATCGAGCCGATGACAAATCCGGGACGCACGAGAAGCAGCGACACTCCTGACCCGTGCAACGCGTCGGTCAGTCCGGAGGCGAATCCGTCGAGACCCGCCTTCGCGGACCCGTAGACGTAGTTCGCTTTGCGGACCCGCATACCTGCGATCGAGGAGAACACCACGATGTGGCCGTGCCCCTGGGCCCGCAGCGCGGTGGCGACATGCGTCAGGACCGAGACCTGCGCGACGTAGTCGGTGTGCACGACGGCGACGGCGTGCGCCGCATCCGACTCCGCGAGCTTCTGATCGCCGAGAATTCCGAACGCGATAACCACGGTGCCCAACGGCCCATAGGCGGCCGCGACATCGGCCAAGAGAGTGCCGTGCGAACCGAGGTCGTCGGCGTCGAACTCGACGGTCTCGACTCGGCGGGCACCGGACGCACGCACGCGCTCGACCTGCGTCGACAGATCCCCGCTGCGCCGAGCCGCCAGTACGACGGTACGGCCGGGCGCAAGCCGAACCGCGACCTCCATACCGATCTCGCTCCGCCCGCCGAGCACGAGAACTGTGTTGTTGTCATCGGTGCCAGTCACACTGACAGTGTCGCCGACTACCGTGGGCGACATGGCCACCACCCCCGTCGCACCCGCCGCACTCACCGCGGAAGCAGTGCAATTTCTGACCGACCGGCACCTGGCAACCCTGACCACGCTGCGCCCGGACGGAACTCCGCACGTGGTTGCCGTCGGATTCACATGGGACCAGGACAGCGCGACTGTTCGGGTCATCACCAGCGGAAAGTCCCAGAAGGCGCTCAACGCCGCGCGCGGCGGGTATGCGGCGGTGAGCCAGGTCGACGGCGCGCGCTGGCTCACCCTGGAAGGCCCGAGTTCCGTGCTGACATTGCGTGACGACGTCGTGGACGCCGAGCATCGGTACGCACAGCGTTATCGGGTTCCGCGGGAGAATCCCGAACGTGTCGTCATCACCATCGCCGTGCAACGGATTCTCGGCTCGAGGTCCCTTCTCGGGCGCTGAGGTCAGCCGACCGGAAGCACCGTCAGTCCGTGCGGCCGGAGGTTGACGGACTCACAGCCGCCTGCGGTGACCACGACGATGTCCTCGATCCGAGCGCCCCACCGACCGCGGAAGTAGATCCCCGGCTCGATACTGAACGCCATGCCCTCGGCCAACTCGATGTCGTTTCCCGCGACGATGTACGGCTCCTCGTGGACCGACAGACCGATTCCGTGGCCGGTCCGATGCAGAAATGCCTCCCCGAGACCCTCAGCTGTGAGAATGTCGCGCGCTGCCGCGTCGATGGACTCCGCCGTCACTCCCGGTTTCACTGCGTCGACCGCGGCCTGCTGCGCACGCTCTAGTACTGCGTACTGCTCCGCGACCTGCGGGGACGGCTCGCCGAGAACGTAGGTTCGCGTCGAGTCCGAGTTGTATCCCGGTGCGACCGGTCCGCCGATATCGATGACGACGACGTCACCTGCCTCGATGACACGATCCGACACCTCGTGGTGAGGATCGGCGCCGTGGGGCCCTGATCCGACGATGATGAATGCGGCGGCGGTGTGCCCCTCCTCGACGATCGCGGCGCCGATGTCGGCGGCCACGGCCGCCTCTGTGCGTCCCACTCGAAGGAAATCGCTCATCCGCTCGTGCACGCGGTCGATCGCCCGCCCAGCGCGCCGCAGCGCCTCGATCTCGGCGTCGTCCTTCAGCATCCGAAGTTTTCTCAACACATCGGTCGCGAGAACGGGAACCTTGCCCACTGTCGCAGCGAGCGGAACGAAATGCAGGGCAGGCATCGCGTCGTCGACGGCAGTGGCCGCCCCTGTGGGCAGAATCGACGCCACCAGTCCGTACGGGCTGACGCCGTCGACCCAATCGGTGATGTGTAGGCCGAGCTCGCCTGCTGCAGAATCGGTCAGCGCCGCCAACTCGAGTCGGGGAACGACGACGGTGGGGGTCGAACCGTCGGCAGGAACCACGAGGCAGATGAGCCGCTCGAACGAACTCGCGCGGGAGCCGAGTAGATACTGCAGATCGGGCCCTGGCGTGATGAGCAGCGCGTCCAGACCTGCGTCGCCTGCGTACCGAGCGGCACGAGACAACCGAGACGCGTAGATCTCGGACGAGAAACGGGTGGCGGGCGAGGTGGAATCGGAACTCATGACTCCAGGCTATCGGCGTTTGGCAAGATGATGGCCATGACAGCCCCGGGAAAGTCGCCTCTGCTCCTTCTCGACGGAGCCAGCCTGTGGTTTCGCGCCTACTATGCACTGCCCGAATCGATTACGGCGCCGGACGGCCGACCGGTCAACGCCGTCCGTGGGTTCATCGACATGATGGCAGCGTTGATGGCACGGACCGAACCGTCACGGCTCGCCGTCTGCCTCGACCTCAACTGGCGGCCACAGTTCCGAGTGGACGCCGTTCCGTCGTACAAGGCACATCGCGTCGCCGAGGCCGTGCCGGGTGACGCCGAGAGCGAGGAAGTGCCCGAGACCCTGACTCCGCAGGTCGACATGATCATGGACGTGCTTGCCGCCGCTGGCATCGCCACCGCGGGCGCGGACGGCCTCGAGGCCGACGACGTGCTCGGCACGCTCGCCGCTCGCGAGCGCCAGGATCCGGTCGTCGTCGTCAGTGGCGATCGGGACCTGCTTCAGGTCGCGGCCGACGAACCCAACGAGGTCAGGGTTCTCTATGTCGGTCGTGGGCTTGCGAAAGCCGAACTGTTCGGGCCCGCCGAGGTCGCGGAGAAGTACGGCGTGCCTCTGCACCGCGCCGGAGACGCGTACGCCGAGCTGGCACTGCTACGCGGCGACGCGTCCGACGGGCTTCCCGGAGTGAAGGGAGTAGGTGAGAAGACTGCGTCGACGCTGATGCTGCGGTTCGGCTCGGTGGCCGCGCTCCGTGAGGCGGTGCTCGATCCGAAATCCGATCTGGCGCAGGGCATCAGAGCCAAGCTCGCCGCGGCGAGCGACTACCTCGACGCGGCTCTGCCCGTAGTGCGGGTCGTCACCGACGCCGATGTGCACCTCTCACGATCGGACATCATTCCGAGCACACCGGCCGACGAGGCGAGGCTGTCCGAGCTCGCCTCGGAACTCGGGATAGCAAACGCCGTGGATCGACTGGTCACTGCTCTGTCGACCCACTGCGCGCACTGACGTCGCGAGGTATCACGGCCGGATCACCGCGGACGTGATACCTCGTAGGTTCCGTTGTCGTCGGTGAACGTCAAGGTCACGGTCCTGGAGATACCGTCGACATTGAGTGAGCAGTCGAAGGAGCCACCCTTCTCGACTTTCTGCCCGTCCGGGCACGACACGTCGGTGACCCCGGACGAGCCGTAGGTACCGGTGACGATCTGCTCGACGCCTGATTCTGCGGCGGCTCGATCGAGTGTCTTGCCCCCACCCACTGTGGCGAAGAGAACTACGACGACGACCACGATCAGAACGACGAGCCCGAGGATCAGCAGCAGCGGAGTCTTCGACTTGCTTCCCTGCGGCGCTTGCTGACCGGGGGTCCATTGCTGCCCCTGTGGATACTGACCACCCGGATACTGGGGCTGGCCCGGGTACTGCGACTGGCCCGGGTACTGCGACTGGCCAGGGTACTGGGTCTGGCCCGGATATTGGGACTGGCCTGGGAATTGCGGCTGGCCAGGGTACTGCGACTGGCCAGGGTACTGGGGCTGGCCGGGCGACGGCTGAGATGCATATTGCCCCTGCTGCGGGTACTGACCTTGCTGGGGATACTGACCTTGCTGGGGATACTGCCCCTGCTGCGGTGGGTACTGCCCCTGCTGAGACGGATACTGCCCCTGCTGCGGGTACTGCCCCTGATAGTCGCCCGGAGAATACGGCTGCTGCGGCGGATACTGACCCCACGCCTGCTGACCGAGTTGCTGAGTGTCGGGCTGATTCGCTTCCGGCTGTGGAGCTTCGGACGTGTCGCCGTCAGATCGACCCTGATTCCGTGACCACTGATCGTCAGGATTGTTCGGACCGTAAGGGCCGCTCATCTCGCCTCCACTCGATTCGATTCGTCGACCGATACCGTATCCCGCCACGCGCCATCAAGCGGCATCGACTGCGACGACTCCTCGGCGCAGGGCCGAGACCGCCCGCGCCGCGGTCTTGGACAGCTCCGGATCCGGCGATGCGAGCCGAACCTGGTCGAGAAGGTCGATCACCTGCCTGCACCACCGTACGAAATCACCACCCGACA
This sequence comes from Rhodococcus yunnanensis NBRC 103083, assembly GCF_001895005.1. GTDB lineage: Bacteria > Actinomycetota > Actinomycetes > Mycobacteriales > Mycobacteriaceae > Rhodococcoides > Rhodococcoides yunnanense. The sequence goes on from NZ_BCXH01000001.1 coordinate 430,401, forward strand.
GCGCCTTTCCATGATCACCTGCAGCAAGGAGCGCATCGACGAGACTGTTGTCGCTCGCCCACCGATAGACAGCTTTGACGAATCCCATGTCGGGTTCGCGAGTCGGCGGCAATTTGTGCCTGGCCTCGTCAGCGCGCAACTCCGACCACACTCGTACCGTCTCCCCCAGCGCGTGCCGGATCGGACCAGTCGGGCCCTGCGGGGTCACATCGCCATCCTGACGCGACTCGTACACGACCGCGGACACCACTGCAGCCAACTCCGCCGGCGACAGTCCGCGCCACAGCTCCTGCCGAAGACACTCGGCGACGAGCAGATCCGACTCCGAATAGATTCGGCTGAGCCGTGCCCCGTTCTCGGTGACCGTCGGAGCCTTCCCTGCAGTGATGTACTCACGTTCGGCCAGCAGCGCCAGGATTCGATCGAATGTCCGGGCAAGCGAATTGGTCGTTGCCGACACCTTCTGGCGCATCGTCTCGTTCTCGCGGGCCATTCTGTTGTAGCGCTCGCCGATTCGGCCGAGTTCGTCGCGATCGGGCCGCGAATGAACCGGATGTGACCTGATGCTCCGTCGCAATGTGGCGAGTTCGCGATCGTCCGCCGCGGTGGACTTGCGGCGTCGCCGATCGGACGGAGCCGAAATCCCGGACGACCGTAGGGCAGCTGCGAGGTCCCGGCGGGTGCTGGCCGTGCGGTGATCCACGTGTCGCGGAAGGCGCATCCGGCCGAGAGAATCAGCGGGTGACGGGAAGTCCGCCGCCGACAGACGTCCCGCCCATTTGTCCTCGGTCAGGAAGAGCGGCCGTGGATCGCTGGCATCGATGTCCGGTTCCAGAACCACGGCGAGACCGCTGCGGCGACCACTCGGCACCGATACGACGTCGCCGCGCTTGAGCTCACGCAGGGAGTCGACCGCGTTCTTCCTCCGATCCTGCCTGCCCTGCCGTTCCAGCGTCTTCTCGCGCTCTTTGAGCCTCTCCCGCAGGCGTGCGTATTCGAAGTACTCCCCGTCCGGACCGCCGAGTCGGGCACCGAGCTCTGCCAGTGTGGCGTCGTTGCGTTCGATTCCGCGGACGAGCCCGACCACCGACCTGTCGGCTTGGAATTGCGCGAACGATTGCTCGAGCAGTGCGCGGGAGTCTGCGGCCCCGAATTGCTCCACGAGGTTGATCGACATGTTGTACGCGGGCCGGAACGAGCTGCGCAACGGGAAAGTGCGGGTCGAGGCCAATCCCGCTACTTCGGTGGGTTCGGTCCCCGGCTGCCACAACACGACGGCATGGCCCTCGATGTCGATTCCGCGTCGACCTGCCCGGCCGGTGAGTTGGGTGTATTCACCCGGTGTGAGTTCCGCGTGTGTTTCGCCGTTGTACTTGACGAGCTTCTCGAGCACGACCGTGCGGGCAGGCATGTTGATCCCCAACGCCAGTGTCTCGGTGGCGAACACCGCCCGTACCAGTCCCTTGACGAACAACTCCTCGACCGTGTGCCGGAAAACCGGCAGCATTCCCGCGTGATGGGCTGCGAGGCCACGTTCGAGCGCTTCACGCCACTCCCAGAACCCCAGAACCTCGAGATCCTGTCGTGGGAGTTCGGCGGTGTGCTTGTCGATGATGGACCGAATTTCCTCGACCTGTTCCGGTGTGGTGAGAACCAGCCGTGAACGAAGACACTGCGTGAGCGCCGCATCGCACCCCGCCCGGGAGAAGATGAAAGTGATCGCGGGAAGCAGAGCTTCCTGGTCGAGTCGAGCGATCACCTCCGGCCGTGGAAGTGGGCGGTTGTTCGCACTCGCGCTGTACCCGCCGCCACCGCGGCCACGCCCACGACTGTGTGGCGCTTGCCACTTGTCGGCCTGGTCGAGTGCCTGACGTTGCTTGACGTGCCGGACGAGGTCCCGATCGACGACGAGTTTGGCCGCCCCGTTGCCCGACTGAGCCCTGCTGTCGAACAGATCGAACAGGCGTCGACCGACCATGATGTGCTGCGACAACGGTACTGGCCGATTCTCGTCGACCACCACGGTGGTATCGCCGCGAACCGTCTCCATCCAGGCACCGAACTCTTCGGCATTGCTCACCGTCGCCGACAGGCTGACCAGCCTGACGTCCTGGGACAAGTGCAGAATGACTTCCTCCCACACGGCGCCTCGGAAGCGATCGGCAAGATAGTGGACCTCGTCCATCACCACATGCGAGAGCCCGCGTAGTGCGTCCGAGGACGCGTAGAGCATGTTCCGCAAGACCTCGGTCGTCATGACCACGACCGGGGCATCGGGATTGATGCTGGAGTCACCGGTCAGCAGACCGACCGATGCGCGCCCGTACCGCGCCGTGAGTTCGGCGAACTTCTGATTACTCAGTGCCTTGATCGGGGTGGTGTAGAAGCACTTCCGTCCCGCCGAGAGAGCCAAGTGGACGGCGAACTCACCGATGACCGTCTTTCCTGCACCCGTCGGAGCACATACCAGCACACCATGTCCGGCCTCGAGAGCAGCGCAGGCATCGACTTGGAACCGGTCGAGCGGAAAGTCGAGTTCGCCGGCGAAGCGCTGAAGCTCCGATACTCCGACGGTCACTCGTTCACATCAGATCGTGTCGGTGAAATCGTTCTCGCGCGGTACGGGCGGCGAAGCCGATACCGGGGGTTCGATGGAACCTGCGGAGTCGATGGACGTTGCTTCGTCATCGGACACATCACCCCATTCGTCGTTTCTCTTCCGCAATTTACGCTTGTCGTGAATTCGCGCGATCTGGACGGCGAATTCGAAGAGAAGAGTCAGCGCCAGGGCCAGCGCGAGCATCGAGAACGGGTCCTGGCCTGGAGTCGCGATCGCGGCGAAGACGAACAAGCCGAATATCAGACCACGACGCCACGCCTTCAAGCGTTCGTAGGTCAGCACCCCGACGAAGTTCAACGCCACGACCAGCAGGGGGATCTCGAAGCTGACACCGAAGATGATCAGCAGGTTGATGAGGAACCCGAAGTACTGGTCACCGCTGAGAGCGGTGATCTGGACGTTGTCGCCGATCGACAGCAGAAAGTGCAAGCCCTTGGCAACGATGTAGTACGCGAGGACGGCACCGGCAACGAAGAGAACAGCCGCCGAAGAGACGAATCCGACTGCGTACCTGCGCTCCTGCGAGTACAGACCGGGAGTGACGAAAGACCAGATCTGGTACAGCCACACCGGGCATGCCATCACGACACCCGCGGTGAAGGCGACCTTGAATCGGAGCAGAAACTGATCGAACGGGCCCGTCGCGAGCAACCGGCACTCGTCGTCGCCGCTCAGGTTGGCGCGCAGGCTCGGATCCAGTGAGCAGTACGGCCCACGCAGGATGTCACCGAGACTCTCGATTCCGAACAGCGTGTGCGAGTACCAGAAGAAACCGAAGGCCGTGGTGACGGCAACAGCAAGCAGCGCCCACATCAACCGGGTCCGCAGCTCGTATAGGTGATCGACCAACGACATGGTGCCGTCGGGATTCAGGCGGCGTTTGCTTCGCCGTGGATCGAACGGGATTCGCATTCTCTGTCTTCGCTCAGCAGTGAACCGGGGTGCAGATCAGCACCCCGGTTTGCCACGTTGTTTTTGTCTCAGGCGGACTTGGAGTCCGGCTGGACGTGGGCGTGTGCCTCGATCGACGGAGACGGATCGAGATGCGCCGGTGTTGCGGGCGGAGTTGCTGCAGTGGCGTCGGGCTTGCCGTCGTTCTGCATCTCCTTTACTTCGCTCTTGAAGATGCGAAGCGAACGTCCGAGTCCGCGAGCTGCGTCCGGCAGCTTCTTCGAACCGAACAGAATGACGACCACCAAGGCTACGATCGCCCAGTGCCACACGCTCATGGCTCCCATGTGTACCTCCCAAGATCAGATGGTTCGAGCGTACCCGAGAACCTGGCATGGTTGCTCCGGTGAACCCGTACGTTTCCTGTACGTTCACAGGTCTTAAGCGCAACGAAACAATTGGGGCCGTCAGCCCAGATCGGCGTATGCCGACAATGCGCCCTGCGCCCGGTCACTGACACTCGCCTGCAGTTCAGGCGGGCCCAAGACGGTGACACCCTCGCCGAATCCCAAGGTCAAACGCGTCATCCATGCCAGCGTGGCGAATCTCATCGTCACCGTGACAGCGCCGTCGGATTCCGCCGCCACCTGCGTCATCGGGTAATAGTCCATCACCCACGCATAGCCAGGAGCAATCCTGAGCCGCGCTTGCGGTAGCGCCGGATCGTCGTTGAAGATCTCGAAACTGTCCTCCTCCGCGAGACCTTCCGGTGGCCTGGACGGTTCGTCGAGCTCGACTGCGTGGTCGATACGGTCGAATCTGAACAACCGCACTCCCTCCGCGCGACGACACCATGCCTGCAAATAGCTGTGGTCGTCGATCAGCACTGTTCTGATCGGGTCCACGACGCGTTCGGACACCGCATCGCGCGATGCAGAGTAGTACGTCAGCGCGAGTGCGTGCTGGTGCCTGGACGCAGACCGAACCGCGGCGGCGGCGACGCTTTCGACGTCCGGTGCATCCCGGTGACCGTCGGAGGACTGCGGAACGTGCGCAGCGGCAGCACCCGCGGCGCCCTCGATCTTTGCGATGGCACGCTGCGCGGCGGATGGATCGACCATCCCCGGCATCGCCGTCAGTGTCCGCAGTGCGACCAGAAGCGCTGTCGCTTCGGTGGAGGTCAGCCGAAGGGGACGATCGATGCCTGCCGAGAACGTGACTTCGATGCTCTCCTCCGAAAAAGACAGATCGATGAGGTCACCCGGCCCGTAACCGGGTAGCCCACACATCCACAGTTGATTCAGGTCGGTCATCAAGGTCGAGGTGGAGACGCCGAGCTCGTGCGCGGCCTCGGCGGCGCTCATGCCGGGGTTCGCGAGAAAGAACGGAACCATGTTGAGCAGTCGCGCCAGTCGCACCGATAGTCGTGCACTCATCGAATCACCCCCACCACAGCGGATCGGAGTGTGCTGACGACGTCGTTTCTCAGCTCGACGGGATCGAGGACGAGAGCGTCGGCACCGTGACCGGCTACCAACCGGGTTACCCACTCCCACGACCGAACCGGTATGCGGAGAACCGAGCCGTCGCGTCCACCGACTGCGCGTTCTTCGACGACGTCGCCGAGTCGGCGTATCTCGAGCGCGCGATCTCGAGCAACCCAGATGGTGGCGCTACCGCTGACTTCGGCGGTACCGGCCACCCGTTCGACGATCTCCTGCAGGTCGACACCGTCCGGTTTGCGCACCGAACCGGCCTTTCCGAACGTTGCGACCTCGTCGCCTATCCGCGACAGCCGGAACGTCCGTGTGTCGTCGCGGTCGAGGTCGTGACCCACGAGGTACCAACGGCCGCGAAAGGTGACCACGCCCCACGGCTCGACCGTCCGCGTCGTGAAAGGATCCGACGTCGAACTCCGATGCTCGAATCGAACCGACCTGCCCGCATCGATTGCAGCCAGCAGCGCGCCGAGCGCTGGTTCGGACCCTCTGGTGCGCGCAGGGACCGCCGTCACCGATGCCGCCGAATCGTCCTGCTCCACCTGAATTCCCGCAGCTCGCAGCTTCAGCACGGCGCTCTGCGCAGCGGAGGTCAGCTCGGGGGACTCCCACAGCTGGACCGCAACCGCCACTGCCGCCGCTTCCTCGCGGCTGAGATCGATGTCGGGTAGCTCGTAGGCATCTCGGTTGATGCGATATCCCTCGACGCCACCGGTACCGATCGACAAGCCGGTCTCCAGCGGGACCCCGAGATCGCGGAGTTCGTTCTTGTCCCGCTCGAACATCCGGCTGAACGCCTCGTCGCTACCGCTGTCACCGTAGCCGGCCACGCTGTCGCGAATCCGCTCCGCAGTCACGAACTGACGCGTCGACAACAGACAGATGACAAGATTCATCAACCGCTCGACTTTGGTGATCGCCACCCTCGAAGCCTAGTGGTCGCCGTTCGTTGCGCTACATCGACGCGATCAACCGTTCGACGCGCTCGTCGACCGATCTGAACGGATCCTTACAGAGTACGGTGCGTTGTGCCTGGTCGTTGAGCTTGAGGTGCACCCAATCGACCGTGAAATCTCGCCCTGCTTCCTGGGCCGCGGTGATGAATTCACCACGCAGCTTCGCGCGCGTCGTCTGCGGTGGCAGGTCGACGGCCTCGTCGATCTGGTCGTCCTCGGTGATTCGCTTGGCCAGACCCTTGCGCTGCAGAAGGTCGAACACCCCGCGACCCCGTTTGATGTCGTGGTAGGCGAGATCGAGCTGCGCGATCTTCGGGTCGGAAAGTTCCATCGAGTACCGATCCTGATACCGCTGGAACAACTTGCGCTTGATCACCCAGTCGATCTCGGTGTCGACCTTGGCGAAGTCCTGAGCCTCGACGGCGTCGAGAGTGCGGCCCCACAGGTCGACGACCTGTTCGATCTGCGTGTTCGGCTCCCGTGTCTTCAGGTGCTCGACGGCGCGCGCGTAGTACTCGCGCTGAATCTCGAGTGCGCTCGCTTGTCGACCGCCTGCCAGTCGCACGGGGCGGCGTCCCGTCAGGTCGTGGCTGACCTCACGAATTGCACGAATGGGGTTGTCCAAGGCGAAGTCTCGGAACGACACGCCCGCCTCGATCATCTCGAGCACCAACGCCCCGGTACCGACCTTGAGCATCGTGGTGGACTCGGCCATGTTGGAGTCCCCGACGATGACGTGCAGCCGACGGTACTTCTCGGCGTCTGCGTGCGGCTCGTCTCGCGTGTTGATGATGGGACGCGAGCGCGTGGTAGCGGAGGACACGCCCTCCCAGATGTGCTCGGCCCGTTGAGACAGGCAGAAGGTCGCGGCCTTCGGCGTCTGCAGAACTTTGCCTGCACCGCAGATGAGCTGGCGGGTGACGAGGAACGGAAGCAGGACGTCGGAGATCCTGGAGAACTCTCCTGCGCGTTGCACGAGATAGTTCTCGTGGCAGCCGTACGAGTTACCTGCCGAGTCGGTGTTGTTCTTGAAAAGATAGATGTCGCCGCCGATTCCCTCCTCGGCGAGACGTTGCTCGGCGTCGATGAGCAAATCCTCCAGCACTCGCTCGCCGGCCCGATCGTGCGTGACGAGTTGCAACAGACTGTCGCACTCGGCGGTGGCGTACTCGGGGTGGGATCCGACGTCGAGGTACAGCCGCGCCCCGTTTCTCAGGAACACGTTGGAACTACGGCCCCAGGACACGACTCTGCGGAACAGGTACCTGGCCACCTCGTCCGGACTGAGTCGCCTGTGCCCGTGAAAAGTACAGGTGACACCGAACTCGGTCTCGATGCCCATAATTCGTCGTTGCACACTTCGACACTACAACGATGACGGCACCGATGATGGGTTCGCGCACACCGACTCCACACGTGTCCGTTGTTGCCGCATACGCTCGGGCGATGAACAACCGCCGTGACTCGCTCACCGACCTCGTTCACGCCTGGGACGTGCGCATGTTCGACCGCACCGCCGCCAGCCGCGCAACCGTTGCCGACCCGGCGCTACGCGCGCTCACCACGGCGGCGAATCACAGCCTTCTCTGGGCAGTGTCCGCCGGCATTCTGGCTGCCAGGCCAGGTCCGACACGGCGCGGTGCCGTGCGAGGTCTGCTTGCCGTCGGTGCGGCCAGTGCGCTGGCGAACGGGGTTCTCAAGCCACTGTTCCCGAGGACCCGACCCGGTACCGACTCGACCCCGCTCGTCCGACGACTGCTCTCTCCCCCGCGGTCGTCGTCGTTCCCGTCCGGTCACTCGGCATCGGCGGCCGCGTTCGTCACGGGTGTAGCGCTCGAATCACCGGGCGCAGCCGCGCTTCTGACTCCGATCGCGGCGGCCGTCTGCTACTCCAGGGTCCATACGGGCGTGCACTGGCCGAGCGATGTCATCGCCGGAGCGGCCTTGGGAACCGGGATTGCGCTCTCGACCAGACGATGGTGGGCAGTGCGCACCGAGGAGCCCGCCGCACTCGGAGGTGAATGCGATGCGCCGTCGCTGCCCCGAGGGCAGGGTGTGCTCGTGCTGATCAATCCAGGTTCGGGCTCGGACGAGAACACATCCGACGAGATCAGGGCTCACCTACCCGAAGCCGAGCTGTTCGAGCCGGACCCGGACAGCGACTTCAACGAGCAGCTGGAGGACCGCATTGCGAAGTCCGCGCCCCGTGCGCTCGGTGTGTGCGGCGGTGACGGCACGATCGTCAGCGTGGCGGAATCTGCTGTTCGCCACAAGCTTCCGCTGGCGGTGTTTCCCGGTGGGACACTGAACCACTTCGCGAGAGATGCAGGCGTCGTCGACATCGAGTCCACCGCGGCTGCCGTCGAGAAGGGCCGTGCGGCACTCGTCGACGTCGCCTCGGTGCTCGTCGACGGGTCACGCTCGGTATCGTTCGTCAACACCGCGACGTTCGGTGGCTACCCGGACTCGGTGCGCTTGCGCGAACGGTTGGAGGGCCGCATCGGCAAGTGGCCTGCTGCGGCGGTCGCCATGATCCGAGTGCTCGCCGCTGCCGAACCGCTGAATGTCGAACTCGACGGCAGACACCGAGCAGTGTGGATGCTGTTCGTCGGAAACGGGCAGTACTCCCCCAGCGACCAGGTGCCGATGTCTCGGAGTTCGATCGCGTCGGGAACGCTCGACATCCGGTATCTGCCGTCGAAGCCGTTTCTGTCTCGGACTCGTCTGTCGATCGCTGCAATCACCGGGACGCTCGGATCATCGGCGACCTATGTGCACGAGGTGTCGCGTTCACTGAAGGTCGACGTGGCCGGACCCGAAGTCGCGCTCGCCACCGATGGCGAAGTCACCGCCGACGGCCGGACCTTCGAGTTCTCCAACGACAGCAGCCTCGTGCTCTACCGCGACAGGTAGAGCACGAGGCCGCTCGTCCAGTGGAAGATCAGGCGGGGAGAAGCTCCTCCAGAGCCGGGCCGGCAATCCTTCGGAATGCCCGTCGCGGACGCCCCTGGTCGAGTACCGCAACCTCGAGTGAGCTGACTTCCAGCACCTTCTTGTCGGCTTCCGCCGATCCGTTTCCGGTTGCCGCAGCACCATCGGTGAGTGCAGCAACCGCGATCTTCACCGCGGCACCGAGATCGAGGCCGGGGCGGTAGGACTCGCGCAGAGCGGTGACGATCGGTTCGGTGGTGCCACCCATCACCACGAAATCCTGTTCGTCCACGATCGAGCCGTCATAGGTGATCCGGTACAGCTGTGTCGACGACGGTTCGTCGGAGTGGGATACCTCCGCGACACAGATCTCCACCTCGTACGGCTTCAACTGCTCGGTGAAGATGGTTCCGAGCGCTTGAGCGTACGTCTTCGCCAGCGACCGGCCGGTGACATCCCGACGATCGTAGGTGTACCCCTTCGTATCGGCATGCAGAATGCCCGCCTTGCGAAGGTTCTCGAACTCGTTGTACTTACCGACCGCCGCGAACCCGAGGCGATCGTAGAGCTCGCTCACCTTGTGCAGCGCGGTCGACCGATTCTCGGCGACGAACAGCACACCGTCGGCGAAGGTGAGGACGATGACGCTGCGCCCCCTGGCGATGCCCTTGCGTGCGAGCTCCGAGCGATCGCGCATGATCTGCTCGGCCGACGCGTAGTACGGCATGGTCATGACGCAGTCCCCCTGTCGTGTTCGGCCCGGGCGGCGGCGGCGCGTTCGGCGATGATCTCCTGCGCGGCCGCGGCGATACGCGACTCGTCGACTTCGGTCGCACCCACGCTCGTGATCGTGACTGCAGTCGGATAGATCCCCCGCGTGACATCGGGACCACCGGTTGCCGAGTCGTCGTCGGCGGCGTCGAACAACGCCTCGACGACGGCACGCAGAGCCGCATCCTCGCTGGAACGAGGTGTGAACAGCTTCTTGAGCGCCGACTTGGCGAACAACGAACCGGAACCGACTGCGTGGTAACCGGACTGTTCCTCGTACCGCCCGCCCACGACGTCGTAGGACACGATGCGACCGGCTCGGTCCGGATCGGTGACATCGATGTCGAACCCGACCAGCAACGGAACGGCCGCCAGGCCCTGCATCGCCGCACCGAGGTTGCTACGGACCATGGAGGACAGCTTGTTCGCCTTGCCGTTGAAGGTCAGCGGCACGCCCTCGATCTTCTCGTAGTGCTCCAGCTCGACGGCGAACAATCGCACGAGTTCGATGGCAATTCCTGCAGTGCCTGCGATGCCCGCTGCAGAGAATTCGTCGGTGACGAACACCTTCTGCATGTCGCGATTGGCGATCAGGTTGCCCTGCGTCGCGCGCCGGTCCCCGGCGATGAGCACACCGCCGGCATAGGTCGCTGCCACGATCGTCGTGCCGTGTGGTGCCACGTCCGACAAACCTGCTCCCGGGGTTGTCATACGACTCTCCGGAAGCAGGTGCGGGGCGTGGTCACGCAGGTGGTCGGTGAACGAGGAGTGATGCGAGCCGAACGTGGGCAGCAGATCGTCGGGAGAGCTGCCGGTCGCGCGATTCACCGTCACTGGCCGCCCTTCTGAACGTAGGCACGCACGAAGTCTTCAGCGTTTTCCTCGAGCACGTCGTCGATCTCGTCGAGGAGGTCGTCGGTCTCTTCCGCCAGCTTCTCGCGCCGTTCCTGACCGGCACCGGCCTCGCCGGGAACCTCGTCGTCGCCGTCGCCACCGCCAGAGCGCCGTGTCTGCTCTTGAGCCATAGTCGCCGACCTCCTTACGTATTCGCAGTACCTGCTCGGACCTTCACCCTACCGATTAGGACTCCCGTAGGGGTGTCAAGACACTACGTATATCTGTCAGGTGGTCAGTTGCTCGACGAGTTCCGCGGCGGTCTCCGCGGTTTCGAGGAGTTGACCGACGTGTGCTTTGCTCCCGCGCAGTGGTTCCAGGGTCGGTATCCGCACGAGCGAATCACCACCGAGATCGAAGATCACCGAATCCCAACTCGCGGCCGCGATGTCGGCACCGAACTTGCGAAGTACTTCACCCCGGAAATAGGCCCGCGTATCCGACGGGGGTGTCGAGACCGCGTCGAGCACCTGTTGTTCGGTGACGAGCCTCTCCATCGACCCACGCGCGACAAGGCGGTTGTACAAGCCCTTGTCCAGTCGCACATCCGAATACTGCAGATCGACGAGGTGCAGACGCGGCGCCGACCAACCGAGGCCTTCACGTTGCCGAAACCCTTCGAGCAGACGCAATTTGGCAGGCCAGTCGAGCAGATTCGCGCATTCCATCGGATCGCGTTCGAGAAGGTCGAGGACCATGGCCCACTTGTCGAGAATGTCCGCCACTCGCGGATCGTCGTTACCCTCGCTGGCCACGAACTTCGCCACTCGCTGGTGATAGATCCGCTGCAACGCCAGCGCGGTCAACTCACGTCCGTCCGTCAGCGCGACGGCCTGCCGCAGCGTCGGGTCGTGGCTGATCTGGTGGACCGCGGTCACCGGTCGGGCCAGTTGCAGATCGGACAGGTCGACGCCTGCTTCGATGATGTCGAGCACGAGCGCTGTCGTCCCGACCTTGAGATAGGTCGACATCTCGGCCAGATTGGCATCGCCGATGATGCAGTGCAACCTGCGGTACTTGTCCGCGTCGGCGTGCGGCTCGTCGCGAGTGTTGATGATGCCTCGCTTGAGCGTCGTTTCCAGGCCTACCTCGACCTCGATGTAGTCGGCGCGCTGCGACAACTGGAAACCCGCTTCGTCGCCGGACTGGCCGATGCCGACGCGGCCCGAGCCGGTGATGACCTGACGGGAGGCGAAGAACGGCGACAAGCCTGCGATGACGGCCGAGAACGGGGTCGCACGCGACATCAGATAGTTCTCGTGGGTGCCGTACGAGGCACCTTTGCCGTCGACGTTGTTCTTGTAGAGCTGCAGGCGCGGCGCACCCGGAACACTCGACGCGTGACGGGCAGCAGCTTCCATCACCCGCTCGCCTGCCTTGTCCCAGATGACCGCGTCGAGGGGATCACGGACCTCCGGCGCCGAGTATTCGGGATGTGCATGGTCGACGTACAACCTGGCGCCGTTGGTCAGAATCATGTTGGCGGCGCCGACTTCGTCGGCATCGATCACCGGCGCAGGTCCACTGAATCGTCCGAGGTCGAATCCGCGCGCGTCACGCAGAGGCGATTCGACCTCGTAGTCCCACCTGGTTCGCTTCGCACGAGGCACACCCGCTGCGGCGGCATACGCCAGAACCGCTTGAGTGGAGGTGAGGATCGGGTTGGCGGTCGGTTCGGTCGGAGAAGAAATTCCGTACTCGACCTCGATACCGATGATGCGCTGCATAGTGCCGAGCCTAGGTTATCGCCGCCCACGAATCCGAACCGAGGATCGGTCGCAGGCGGGCCGTACGGATACAGCACTGCCCGGCGAGCAGGCCGAATTTCGGCCCTCTCACCGGGCAGCGTGCGGGTTACAGGTACTGCCCGGTATTGGACTCGGTGTCGATCGCGCGCGATGCGCTCGCGTTCTTGCCGGTGACCAACGTGCGAATGTAGACGATGCGCTCGCCCTTCTTGCCCGAGATACGCGCCCAATCGTCCGGGTTCGTCGTGTTGGGCAGATCCTCGTTCTCGGCGAACTCGTCGACGATGGAATCGAACAGATGCTGCACCCGCAGACCGGGAGTGCCCGATTCGAGAACCGACTTGATCGCGTACTTCTTGGACCTGTCGACGATGTTCTGGATCATCGCTCCCGAGTTGAAGTCCTTGAAGTACAGAACTTCCTTGTCACCGTTGGCGTAGGTGACCTCGAGGAATCGATTGTCCTCGCTCTCCGCATACATCCGATCGACCACGCGCTCGATCATCGCGCGGACACACGCGGTCCGATCCCCACCGAACTCGGCCAGATCGTCGGCGTTGACCGGCAGAGAATCGGTCAGGTACTTCGAGAAGATGTCCTGAGCCGATTCCGCGTCGGGGCGCTCGATCTTGATCTTGACATCGAGCCGACCCGGTCGAAGGATCGCAGGGTCGATCATGTCCTCGCGGTTGGAGGCACCGATCACGATGACGTTCTCGAGCCCCTCGACGCCATCGATCTCGGCGAGCAGCTGAGGGACGACCGTCGTCTCCACATCCGAGGAGACTCCCGATCCCCTCGTTCGGAAGATCGAATCCATCTCGTCGAAGAACACGATGACCGGAGTGCCCTCCGACGCCTTCTCGCGGGCGCGCTGGAAGATCATCCGGATGTGACGCTCGGTCTCACCGACGAACTTGTTCAGCAGCTCCGGCCCCTTGATGTTGAGGAAGAACGACTTGGCTTCCTTCGCATCCTGACCGCGCGCCTCGGCGATCTTCTTTGCCAACGAGTTGGCGACAGCCTTGGCGATGAGCGTCTTACCGCAGCCGGGAGGACCGTAGAGCAGCACGCCTTTCGGAGGCCGGAGCGAGTACTCGCGGAACAGGTCCTTGTGCAGGAACGGCAGTTCCACGGCGTCGCGAATCTGCTCGATCTGACGTCCCAGGCCGCCGATGTCCTCGTATCCGACGTCCGGCACTTCTTCGAGCACCAGATCCTCGACCTCGGCCTTCGGAACACGCTCGAATGCGTAGCCCGCCTTGGTGTCGACCAACAACGAGTCACCGGGCCGCAACTTCCGTGACGGCTCGTCCGGATCCTCCGGGCCCTCGTCGTTGGCCATGTCGAACAGCGGCTTGGCCAGCCAGACCACACGCTCCTCGTCGGCGTGCCCGACGACGAGTGCACGAGACCCGTCTCCGAGCAACTCACGCAGCGTGCTGATTTCACCTACCTGCTCGAACGAGCCTGCCTCGACGATGGTCAACGCCTCGTTGAGGCGAACGGTCTGACCCGGTGCAAGCGTGTCCGCTTCCACATTCGGCGAGCACGTCAGTCTCATCTTGCGTCCGGAGGTGAACACGTCGACGGTGCTGTCCTCGTGAACGGCGACGAGGATGCCGTAGCCACTCGGCGGCTGGCCGAGTCGGTCCACTTCCTCCCTCAGCGCGATGAGCTGCTGGCGAGCTTCCTTGAGTGTGTCCATCAACTTCGAATTGCGCAGCGACAAGGAGTCGATGCGTGACTCGAGTTCGCGAACGTTCTCCGGGGAATCACCGAGTTGGCCGAGTTGACGCCTCAGCAACGCGGCTTCGACCCGCAGTTCCTCGAGTTCCGCTCTGGCCGCAGCCGAATCCGGATTGTCTGTTGAGCTCATGAGCGACTCCTCCCAATGAAGATCTGTCAACGCTACCGGGCGAGAGGCAAAAGTGCGTGTGGACACTTCGGTCGTGGTGTCGGGCTACCCGTTGTCGGCCGATCGAACCGTGAGCCGAGCCATGTTAGCCTCACCTGACCAAAGCGGCTTCTCCCGTTCTCCAGAAAGAGGCTTCACCAGTGAAAATGCGGAAATTCACAGCGTTCGCAGCAGCTGCTGCAATGGCCGTTCTCGTGGCCGGATGTAGCTCGAACGACGATTCCGATCACGCAGGTCACAGTTCGGAATCCGTCACCGCGTCCACCTCCGCAGCGGCCGCGACCACCGAAACAGCGGTCGCGGCGCCGACGGCCGAGGAGCTCACGCAATCGCTCGACCTCGTCGTCGATCCCACCGTCGACGCGGCGACGAAGGCCGACGCGATCGAGAACGGTCAGGCGCGGCTCGCGAATCTCGAGACGATGACTGCAGCCCTCGCCAACTACGGGGAGATCACGTTCACCGTCGACACGCCGACGGTCGAGGGCGAAACCACGACTGCACCGGTCACGATCGCCACCGCACGCGGAGCCACAGCGCCGACGCCGAACACCTGGGTGCTGGTCGATGGCGACTGGAAGCTCTCGGACACGAGCGCATGCCAACTGTTGGCCATGGGCCAGGCCCCCTGCGTCTAGACGGCTGCATCTAGACGGCTGCGTCTAGACGGCCGTCACGTGGTTCACCCCTTGCCGGAGCGCCGCTGCGGCTTGGGGGTGACCGTGCCTGCGGCCAATTTCCGGGCACTGATCAGGAATGCAGTGTGCCCTTGCATCCGATGCTCGGGGCGGACGGCGAGCCCGACCACATGCCAGCCTCGAACGATCGACTCCCACGAGCGCGGCTCGGTCCAGCACTCCTGCGCGCGCAGTGCCTCGACGACCTTGGACAGCTGCGTGACAGTGGCGACGTAGACGATCAACACACCACCGGGAACGAGCGCATCTGCGACGGCGGGAAGTGCGTCCCACGGCGCGAGCATGTCGAGTACGACACGATCGACGGTCTCACCCGGATGATCGACGGCGAAGGTGTCGATGTCCGCGACCGTCAGGTCCCAGTTGTCCGGGCGCTCGCCGAAGAACGTCTCGACGTTCTTGATCGCGTAGTCCGCGTGGTCCTGACGGATCTCGTAGGAGATGACGGTGCCCGTCGAGCCAACAGCCCGAAGCAACGAGCACGTCAGCGCACCCGAACCTGCCCCGGCTTCGAGTACCCGAGCACCCGGGAAGACATCTCCCTCGTGGACGATCTGGGCCGCGTCCTTGGGATAGATGACCTGGGCGCCGCGCGGCATCGACAGCACGTAGTCGGTCAACAGTGGGCGCAACGCGAGATACGGAGTGCCGTTGACCGACGTGACGACACTTCCCTCGTCGGCTCCGATGAGAGCGTCGTGGGTGATGCCACCACGGTGAGTGTGGAACTCTTTGCCCGCGTCGAGGACGACGGTGTAATGCCTGCCCTTGCCGTCGGTGAGCTGAACACGGTCACCGATCCGAAACGGACCGCTGCGCGCAGGTCCCGTCGGTTCCGCGTCGACCACGGTGGGTTGGGTGGCGACGGTGGGTCGGGTGGCAACGGCAGGCTCGGTGACGTCCGGGATATCGATACTGTCGATGTTTTCGTCCGAAGACACGCTCTCGTCCGAAGACACAGCAGTTCTCACTTTCGTCGTTCTCAGCGGGGTCGTTCACCTGGATGTGGGCGAAGACTCGATCGCCCAGACTACGTGCCTCCACGATCGTGTCGGACCACGGGCTTAGTCTGCCTGATGTGAGTATCACCGAATCACCGTCGATTTCATCCGCGACAAGACCGGCGGTGCGCAGTTCTCCCGCGCTGTCCCCGTCACGGGCGAGCGATTTCAAGCAGTGCCCTCTGCTGTACCGGTTTCGAGCTGTCGACCGCATACCGGAGAAGTCCACCAAGGCGCAGGTCAAGGGAACCGTCGTCCACGCCGCTCTCGAGGCCTTGTATGGAATGCCCACCGCGACGCGAAGTTTCGCCACTGCAGTCGATCTCGTGGACCCCGCGTGGGATCGCGTCGTAGCAGAGTCCCCCGAGCTGGAAGAGCTACTGGCACCGGAGGAACGGGCGTCACTTCTCGATCAGGCACGCGAGCTCGTCCACGGCTACTACGAGATGGAGGATCCGACGCGCTTCGACCCGGAATCGTGCGAACAACGCGTCGAGATCGAACTGGAAGACGGCACTCCCCTTCGCGGGTTCATCGATCGGATCGACGTGGCACCCAACGGAATGGTGCGCGTGGTGGATTACAAGACCGGTAAGTCTCCCCGCGAGTTCACCGAGGCAAAAGCCCTGTTCCAGATGAAGTTCTACGCGCTCGTGATCATGCGGATGCGGGGAATCGTTCCCGCTCAGCTCAAATTGATGTATCTCGCCGACAAACAATCGTTGACGTACACACCGGACGAAGGCGAGCTCCAGCGGTTCGAGCGGATGCTGTCGGCAATCTGGAAAGCCATACTGTCCGCAGGAGAAACCGGCGATTTCCAGCCGAAGCGAACCAAACTCTGCAGTTGGTGCGATCATCAGGCGCTGTGCCCCGAGTTCGGCGGTACACCCCCGGCGTACCCGGGCTGGCCGGCCGTGAGCACTCGATGACCGACCCAGTGGCCACCGCCGAGGCCGACGCGTTCTACATCCCGCTCGGAGCGAACGCCGCGGGAAACGAAATCTTCGCGACCACACAACGGACCGTGAGTGTCTGGGCCCCGACCATGCAGCACGGCGCGCCGCCGTCTGCGTTGCTGGTGCGGGCCCTCGAACGCGTCGGTGCACGGCCAGACGTGCGTATCACACGCGTCGTCGTAGAACTTCTCGGTCCTGTGCCGATTGCCGACATCGAGGTCAGATCCTGGGTCGAACGCCCTGGTACCAACATCGAGCTGGTGGTTGCCGAGCTGTGGGCACGTTCGACGAAGGGCGTCGACCGCGTTGTCGCTCGCGGGACCGCGTGGCGGTTGGCCACGGCCGATACCGTCGATGTCGCGCACGCAGCCGACCCGCCCCTGCGTCCACTGTCCGAAGCGTTGGACCACGTGTGGGGGCGGATGTGGAGGTCCGGGTATCTCGACAGCGTGGAGATCAGAGCGCTCACCGAGCTGGGCGCCGGCGTCGGCCAGGTGTGGGCTCGCCCCAAACCCGCACTCGTACAGGGCGAGTCGATGACACCACTCGAACGTCTGTTTTCGATCGCGGACATCGCGAACGGCATCGGCGCCACACTCGACCTGAAACGGTGGACGTTCCTCAACACCGATTTGACGGTGCACGTGTTCCGTGAACCGGTCGGCGAGTGGGTCGGTCTGTCGGCCGAAACATCCACTGGACCCGAAGGATTCGCACTATCGGCGGGAGTTCTGCACGACGAGCTCGGACCGGTCGGACGGATCGCACAGACGGTACTGGTGCGACCCCGCCCGTCGGCCTGACCGCCCGTCCGGCCCAGCTATCTAGAACGCTCGGCAGGACCTGATGTCGGAAGCCAGGATCGCCTTGGCTCCGAGATCGGCGAGATCGTCCATGACGGTGTTGTGGACCTTGCGAGAGACCATGGCGCGCACCGCGATCCAGTTCTCGTCGGCCATCGGAGACAGCGTCGGCGACTCGATCCCCGGGGTGATCTTGACGGCCTCGTCGAGAATTGCCTTGGGGCAGTCGTAATCGAGCATGAGGTACTGCTGCGCGAAGACAACGCCTTGGACGCGCGCGATCAGCTGCTTTCGCGTTCTGTCCGTGCTGCCGCTGTTGGCACGTTCGATGAGAACACCTTCGGAATCGCACAGCGATTCGCCGAAGGCGACCAGGTTGTTCTGCCGCAGCGACCTGCCTGACTCGACGACGTCGGCGATGGCGTCGGCGACACCGAGCTGGATCGAGATCTCGACGGCCCCGTCGAGACGAATGACGGTGGCCTCCAATCCGCGCGATGCCAGATCGGCCTTGACCAGGTTCGGATACGACGTCGCGATCCGAAGTCCACCGAGGTCGTCCGTCGACCACTCGCGGCCTTGCGGTCCGGCGTAGCGGAAGGTCGAGCGCCCGAAGCCGAGCCCGAGCAGCTCCCCTACCGGCGCTCCGGAATCGAGCGCGAGATCGCGACCGGTGATGCCGAGGTCCAGCTGGCCGGAGCCCACATAGATAGCGATATCCTTGGGACGGAGGAAGAAGAACTCGACACCGTTCGCAGGATCGAGAACGGTGAGGTCCTTGGAATCGCTGCGACGCCGATAACCGGCCTCTCGGAGAATTTCGGCAGCGGATTCGGAAAGAGCACCCTTGTTGGGAACTGCTACACGCAACATTGCGAGGTCCTTAGGTCATATACGTTCGGTGAGGTGAGTGCAGTGCCGACTCACAGATGTCGGTAGACATCGTCGAGCGACAGACCGCGCCCCACCATCAGCACCTGAACCCAGTACAGCAGCTGAGAGATCTCCTCGGCCAGCGCTTCGTCGCCTTCGTGCTCGGCGGCGATCCAGACCTCGCCTGCTTCCTCGATGATCTTCTTGCCCTGCGCATGTACGCCCGCATCCAACGCAGCGACGGTGCCGGAGCCCTCGGGGCGGGTGGCAGCGCGGTCGGTCAGCTCGGCGAACAAGGAATCGAAGGTCTTCACGGTCACCGATTCTTTCATGACGCGGACGATGCCCGTGCATCGCACCACGCCGAGTGCAGGTCCTCGGCCGTCAATCCGACCAGAGAACCCCGGACGACGTATCCCGGCGTCGCAGCGACAGCGATCTCCGACGGCACCAGAAGAACCGAGCATCCGGCGCGATGTGCTGCGAGCGAGCCCGTCGGCGAGTCCTCGACTGCCAGGCACGAACTCGGATCGAGCCCGAGAAGTGCCGCTCCCCGCAGGTACGGCGCAGGGTGCGGCTTGCCCTCGTCGACTTCGTCGCCGCTGACGGTGATGTCGAAGTAGTCGCGTCCGATCGTGCCGAGCGCCGTCTCGACGAGACCACGCTCGGTGTTGGTGACGAGCCCGGTTTTCAAGCCGACGTCGCGGACGAGTTGCAGCGCGTCCTTCGCGCCCGGCCGCCACGGAATCCCTTCCGCGAACAGCTCGGACACACGCGCAGTGAGCCAGTCACGTCCCCAGGTCAAGGACGTATCGGTTGCCTCGGCGCCGGCATGTGTGAACACTTTCCGCAACGCATCCTGCATGGAGTTACCGAGGGTGGTCTCGCGGACCTCCGCAGTCAGCTCGCGGCCCAGTTCGAGGGAGAGCTCCGCGACGGCGACGTCCCAGATCTTCTCCGAATCTAGCAGTGTTCCGTCCATGTCCCACAGGACACCGGACAGCGTGGAAATATCAGACATTCACGTTCCAGATCTCTCGGATGCGATCGGTGTCAGGTCAGACGTTGAAATACTTGGCCTCTGGGTGGTGTAGTACGAATGCGTCGGTCGACTGCTCGGGATGGAGCTGAAGCTCCTCGGACAGTTTGACACCGATCCGTTCCGGTTCCAGGAGCGCAGCCAGCTTGATTCGATCCTCGAGGTCCGGGCACGCGCCGTAGCCGAACGAGTACCGCGCACCGCGATACTCGAGCTTGAAGAAGCCTTCGGGATCGGTGGGGTCCTCCGCGGCGACACTGTGTCCGCCTGCGAGCTTCAGCTCCTCACGGACACGGCGGTGCCAGTACTCGGCGAGAGCCTCGGTGAGTTGAACACCGATCCCGTGTACTTCGAGGTAATCGCGGTACGAATCCGCGGCGAACAACTCATTGGCGAAATCGGCGATCGGCTGACCCATGGTCACGAGATTCATCGGCAACACGTCGACCTGACCGCTCTCGCGAGCGGACTCACGCGAACGGATGAAGTCCGCGATGCACAGGAACCGATCGCGCTGCTGACGAGGGAACGTGAAACGGAACCTCTCGGCCGCATCCGGCCGCGGCTCGGTGAGTACGACGACATCGTCTCCTTCCGAGACCGCAGGAAAGTATCCGTAGACCAAGGCCGCGTGTGCCAGGATCCCGTCCGTGCTGAGCCTGTCGAGCCAGTACCGAAGGCGCGGTTTGCCTTCCGACTCCACCAGATCCTCGTACGTCGCGCCTTCACCCTTACGGGCTCCGCGCAGACCCCACTGGCCGAGGAACAATGCACGCTCGTCGAGGAGCCCGGAGTACTCGGACAGGGAGACACCCTTGACGATCCGGGTTCCCCAGAACGGCGGAACCGGAATCTCGATGTCGGAGGCAACGTCCGATCGCTCCGGCACCACGACGGGAACCTCGGCGGCCTTGCGCTGCTCGGCGATTCGCCTCGATCGATCGTGTCGCGCCTTGCGCTCCTCCGCTTTCGCTTTCGCCTCGAGAGCCTCGGGACTGTCCGGTGCCGGACCGCCCCCGCGCTTGGTGGTCATGATGGTGTCCATCAGCCGCAGACCCTCGAAGGCGTCCCGCGCGTAGTGCACATCGCCCTGATACACGTCCTGCAGATCGTTCTCGACGTACGCGCGCGTCAGGGCTGCACCACCGAGGAGAACTGGGAACTGCTCCGCGACTCCCTTGTTGTTGAGCTCGATCAGGTTGTCCTTCATGACCACCGTGGACTTGACCAACAGTCCGGACATACCGATCACGTCGGCGCGCTTGTCGATCGCCGCTTCGAGAATGGTGGCGATCGGTTGTTTGATACCGAGATTGACGACCTCGTAGCCGTTGTTGCTCAGGATGATATCGACGAGATTCTTGCCGATGTCGTGCACATCGCCCTTGACGGTGCCCAGGACGATTCGGCCCTTTCCGTCGTCGTCCGTCGCTTCCATGTGCGGTTCCAGGTACGCGACAGCCGCTTTCATGACCTCGGCCGACGCGAGAACGAACGGCAGCTGCATCTGGCCGGAGCCGAACAACTCACCGACGGTCTTCATGCCGGACAGCAGTGTCTCATTGATGATCTCGAGCGGCGGCTTCTCCTCCATGGCCGAATCCAGATCGGTGTCGAGACCGTTGCGCTCGCCGTCGACGATGCGCCGCTCCAGCCGCTCGAACAGCGGCAGCCGTCCGAGTTCCTCCGCGCGCGACTCACGAGCCGACGCCGCCGACACACCCTCGAACAGCTGCATCAGCTTCTGCAGCGGGTCGTACCCCTCGGAACGACGGTCGTAGACCAAATCGAGTGCCGTGTCTCGCTGCTCATCCGGAATCTTGTTCATCGGCAGGATCTTCGACGCGTGCACGATCGCGGTATCGAGACCGGCCTCGGTGCATTCGTGCAGGAACACCGAGTTGAGTACTTGGCGTGCAGCGGGATTGAGCCCGAACGAGATGTTGGAGAGTCCGAGCGTCGTGTGGACCTTCGGGTACTTTGCCTTGAGTTGACGGATGGCCTCGATCGTCTCGATTCCGTCGCGGCGCACTTCCTCCTGTCCCGTCGAGATCGGGAAAGTGAGGGTGTCCACGATGATGTCCTCGTGGCGCAGACCCCAGTTGGTGGTGATGTCCTCGATGAGGCGGTCCGCGACACGCACCTTCCATTCGGCGGTGCGCGCTTGACCCTCCTCGTCGATGGTCAATGCGACGACGGCAGCGCCGTGCTCCTTGACCAGTGTCATGATCTTCTGAAAGCGCGATTCGGGCCCGTCGCCGTCCTCGTAGTTGACGGAGTTGACGGCACTGCGGCCACCCAGATGCTCGAGACCTGCTTCGAGGACGGCCGGTTCGGTGGAATCGAGCATGATCGGCAGCGTCGACGCGGTCGCCAACCGCGACGCCAACGCGGACATGTCCGCGGCACCGTCGCGGCCGACGTAGTCGACGTTGAGGTCGAGCATGTGCGCGCCGTCGCGTGTCTGGTCCTTGGCGATATCGAGGCACTTCTCGTAGTCCTCGGCGATCATGGCGTCGCGAAACGCCTTGGAGCCGTTGGAGTTGGTGCGCTCGCCGATCATCAGGATGCTGGCGTCCTGCTCGAACGGAACCGAGGAGTACAGCGATGCCACACCCGGTTCGGGTTCAGGGACGCGCTGCGCCTGCGTAGCCCCGTGCACCAGGTCGGCAACCTGACGGATGTGCTCCGGAGTGGTACCGCAGCAACCACCGACGAGCGAAAGTCCGTATTCGGAGACGAACCCGCTGAGCGCCTGAGCCAACTCGGGAGCGGTCAAAGGGTATTCGGCTCCGTTCGCGCCGAGTGTCGGAAGTCCGGCGTTGGGCATGACCGACACCGGGAGCGTCGAATGCTTGGACAGATGGCGTAGGTGCTCGCTCATCTCGGCGGGGCCGGTCGCACAGTTGAGCCCGATCATGTCGATGCCGAGCGGCTCGAGCGCAGTCAGCGCCGCACCGATCTCGCTACCCAGAAGCATCGCGCCCGTTGTCTCGACGGTGACGTGCGTGATGATCGGGATCCGAACACCGAGCCGGTCCATCGCGTGCTGACTACCGATGATGGCTGCCTTTACCTGAAGCAGGTCCTGGCACGTCTCGACGAGGATCGCATCGGCGCCGCCGTCGATCATGCCGAGGGCCGCCTCGGTGTACGCATCGCGCAGGCTCGCGAAGGGGGCGTGCCCGAGGGTAGGCAACTTGGTGCCGGGGCCCATCGAGCCGAGGACGAAGCGATCCATTCCGTCGCGGCCGGGACCCATTTCGTCAGCCGTCTCGCGCGCGAGCCTGGTGCCCTTCTCGGAGAGCTCCCTGATGCGATCGGCGATGTCGTAGTCCGCGAGATTCGGAAGGTTGCAGCCGAACGTATTGGTTTCGACAGCGTCTGCGCCCGCATCGAAATATGCGCGGTGGATCTCGCGGAGCACGTCGGGTCGAGTGTCGTTGAGGATCTCGTTGCAGCCTTCGAGACCGAGGAAATCGTCGAGGGTGAGGTTGGCGTCCTGCAACATCGTCCCCATGGCGCCGTCACCGATCACAACGCGAGAGCGAATCGCATCGAGCAGACTGGTCTTGTGTAGCGCAGGCATCACTACAGACTAGTGGGCACGAGGTAGAGAGTGAGACAGTGACCAAGACACCACAGGCTGGTCGTAGTCTGTCGTGGTGAGTCCCAGAAACCGCGACGGCAACCTACCCGCCGACAACAACGATGCAGAACGCGACAAATCCGGCACCGCGCCCGACAGTGCGGCCGAAGCACTGCTGGAAGCGGTATCGAGCGCTGTGTCGAACGCAACACCTTTTTCTTCGGTTTCCGAACTCGACGACGACGACGAACTCGAACTCCCCACTCTGCGCGAGCCCATTCTCGTCGCAGCGTTCGAGGGTTGGAACGATGCGGGCGACGCTGCAAGCGGGGCCGTCGAGCACCTCGAACTGATCTGGGACGCGAGCCCACTGGCCGAGCTCGATTCCGAGGATTACTACGACTACCAGGTCAATCGACCGACCATCCGGCAAGTCGACGGTGTGACACGGGAAATCGCATGGCCGTCGACACGACTCTCCGTCTGCTCGCCTCCGGGGAGTTCGCGTGACGTCGTCCTGCTCCGCGGGATCGAGCCGAACATGCGCTGGCGAAGCTTCTGCGACGACCTTCTCGAGTTCATCGAGCAACTCGGCGTCGACACCGTGGTCATCCTCGGCGCGCTGCTCGCCGACACGCCGCACACGCGCCCGGTTCCGGTCACAGGAAGCGCCTACAGCGTGGAAGCTGCCGAGCGCTTCAATCTCGAACAGACCCGATACGAGGGGCCCACCGGTATCACCGGCGTTCTGCAGGACGAATGCGTCAAGGCAGGCGTGCCCGCCGTGTCGTTCTGGGCGGCGGTCCCCCATTACGTCTCGCAGCCGCCGAATCCGAAGGCCACCGTCGCGTTGCTCCAGCGCGTCGAGGACGTGTTGGACATCGAGGTCCCGCTCGGCGAACTGCCCACCCAGGCCGAGGACTGGGAGGAAGCGGTCACCGAGATGACCAAGGAGGACGAGGAGATCAGCGAGTACGTCCGGACACTCGAGGAACGCGGTGACGCCGAGGTCAACATCTCGGAAGCGATCTCGAAGATCGATGGGGACGCCATCGCGGCCGAGTTCGAGCGCTACCTCCGCCGACGCGGCCCCGGCAGCTTCGGTTTGTGAGCAGTACTCGAACCGAACCCACTACTCGAAACGAACGCCTGCGCACCTCGGCTCTGTACGCAGGCGGATTCCTCGGCCCGTTCGGCGGCGCACTGGTGGCGTCGATGCTCCCGGAGATCGGCGACTCGCTCGGCGTGTCCGCAGGCTCGGCGTCGTCGTCGCTGACCGCGTATCTACTTCCCTTCGCCCTGACGATGCTCGTGTCGGGAACGCTCGGTGCACGGTGGGGTCGACTGCGGACGGTGCGGATCGCATACGCGGTGTACACCGTGGCCTCGATCGCGTGTGCCGTCGCGCCGACGCTCGAGATCTTGCTCGCTGCTCGCGTGGTGCAGGGATGCGGTAACGCGTTCACGACGCCGCTGCTGCTGGCCACCCTTGCGGCCTCCACACCACGAGCGCGACTCGGCCGGGTGCTGGGAACGTTCGGAGCGCTGCAGGCCGCAGGGCAGACCAGTGCACCACTCGTCGGCGGGTTGGCAGCAGAATTCGACTGGCGTTATGCATTCGTCGTACTCGCGATCGTGTCTGCAGTTCTCGGGCTTGTCGGCCTACCCCGTTCCGAGGACGCCACCGATACGAACCCGCGTGAACGGTTGCGCGACGCCATGCGACCGCATGTGCTCCGGATCGGTCTCGTCGCGCTGCTCGGATGGGGCGCACTGGGTGGGCTCAACTTCTTGCTCGCATATCGCGCCGAGGACGTGTTCGGTCTCTCGGCGCCGCAGCGAGGGTTGCTACTCACCTGCTTCGGGCTGGCGGGCATTGTGACCGCTCGCGCTGTAGGCCGGTTGATCGACCGTCTCGGGGCGCGCCGCACGGTGCTCGTCGGTGCCGTTGTCGGCGCCGTTCTCGTCGCCGTCGTGGGGTCCGTTCCGACGGTGTGGGCCGTTGCTCTCGCGTGGGCGCTCGCGGGTGTCGCGTCGCAGTTCGTGCTGGTCGGCGTCAACGCAGCAGCTCTCGCCGGCGGCTCGAACCGCGGTGGAGCGGTCTCGGTCGTTCAGGCTTTCCGTTTCTCCGGCGCAGCGTTCGCACCGCTCGCACTGACACCGCTCTACCTGGTGCACCCGCAGGCCGGTTTCCTTGTGCCTGCGTTGCTGCTCGCGGTGATCGCGCCGATCGCAATGCCGCGCACTTCCCGCCAGGGGATGGCCCCCTGACAACGGCACCGCTGCGGCTGTGAGATCTTCCTGACTCGGCCGTAACCCGGACGCATCGGCGGTGTCACCCACCCGCCGCACGCTGTGTCCATGGCAAGCACACCGCGGTTCCTGCAGGGCGTCTTTCCGTTCACCGGGCACGGTCTGAGCAAACCCGAGACAGTGGATGCGTCCACCACGTTCGTGGTGCCGTCGGGATCCATCGCGCAACCGCTCTACTTCCGCGGCGGCAATTCCAGCGACGAACTCGTCGTCGTGACGCTCCTGCGGGACGGCCGCCCGATGCGTATGTTCCCGATGGGTGCCAAGAGTGGGGTCAACATCGCGCTGCGCGTCGTCGAGGACGTCGATCCCGATTCGGTACTCGAACTGGTGATTGCGGCCCCGGAGGGTACGACCGGTGAAGTGGTCGTCGACTTCGGCATGGTGTTGATCTGATGACGCCGTTGATACGACAGCGTCTGCTCGTGATCGGTAACGGTATGGCGGGGGCGCGCACGGTCGAGGAGATACTCAAACGGGGCGCCGACCTGTTCGACATCACCATGATCGGTGACGAGCCGTACGGCAACTACAACCGCATCATGCTGTCGCACGTACTGGCCGGGGAGACGGGAGTCGACGACGAGGATCTTCTCCTCAATCCAATGAGCTGGTACCGCGAGAACGGTGTGACACTGCACGCCGGAGATCGGGCTGTCGCGCTGGACAGATTCGCGAAGACGGTCCGCTGCGAGAGTGGACGCGAGGTCGACTACGACATCGCGATCATCGCGACCGGAAGCAACACCTTCTTTCCCAACATGGACGGTCTGCGTGAGCCCGACGGCCGCTTGGCCAGAGGCGTGTTCGGTTTTCGAACCATCGCGGACACCAACGGCATGCTGCAGATGGCCACGTCCCAGGACGAGCTTCGGGCAGTGGTGATCGGGGGCGGTCTGCTGGGGCTCGAGGCCGCGTACGGTCTGCGCACTCAGGGACTCGATGTCGATGTCGTGCACTCCCCCGGACATCTGATGAACCAACAGCTCGACGAGCGTGGCGGGCGCCTGCTGCGCAACAAGATCGAGTCGCTCGGCGTCGGTGTGCACACGTCGAAGCGGACGACGGCCGTGTTGCGCACCGAGTCCGGCACGGTATCGGGGGTCGGTTTCAACGACGGGACCTCGCTGCCCGCGGACATGATCGTCGTGACGGCAGGCATCCGCCCGAACGTCGAATTCGCGCGAGGTGGAGGGCTCGTCGTCGAACGTGGAATCGTCGTCGACGATCAGTTGCGTTGCGAGGACGAAGGATCCATCTACGCCGTCGGTGAATGCTGCCAGCATCGCGGAGAAGTGTACGGACTCGTCGCGCCGCTGTGGGAGCAGGCGGTGGTACTGGCCGAGCATCTCACCGGATCGAATCCGTCCGCCGCATATCATGGTTCGCGGTTGACGACGAAGCTGAAGGTCGCCGGCGTCGACGTCGCGTCGATGGGCGTCAAAGGCCCCGAACGTGACGACGACGAGTTCGTCCAGTTCTACGAACCGCGGAGCGGGACGTACAAGAACGTCGTCGTGCGCGATGGAAAGCTGATCGGCGCAACGCTCCTCGGCGACATCAGCAAGGCCAATTTCCTCACTCAGGCATTCGACGAGAAGGTGCCACTGCCGGACGAGCGCATCAGCATGCTGTTCGACATGGGCACTCCCACCGCGGCGACCGGAGCCGCCGAACTCGCAGACGACGTGCAGGTGTGCAACTGCAACGGGGTGACCAAGGGCGCCATCGTGGCGTGCGTACACGCGGGCGCCAAGTCGATGGGTGACGTGACGGCCGCGACTCGCGCCGGTAAGGGCTGCGGATCGTGCAAGGGTTTGGTTGCCGACATCCTGGCCTGCGCGTCAGGGGGCGCCGTCGAGGCCGATCCGGCTGCCGACTGGTACGTACCGTCCATCCCGCTGTCCAAGCCCGCGCTGATCGAGACGATTCGAGAGCGTGATCTGCGTTCGGTGTCCCAGGTGTTCACCGAACTCGCCACCGGCGGCCGCGAGGACGCGCCGTCGAAGATGCCGTTGGCGTCGTTGCTACGGACGATATGGGGACAGGACTGGGTCGACGAGCGCGGCGCTCTGTTCATCAACGACCGTGTGCACGCCAACATCCAGCGTGACGGCACATTCTCGGTGGTCCCGCAGATGAAGGGCGGAGTGACCACGCCGGACCAACTTCGCAAGATCGCAGATGTGGCGGACAAGTACCACGTGCCGCTGGTGAAAGTGACCGGTGGACAACGCATCGACCTCCTCGGAATCAAGAAGGAGGACCTCCCCAGGGTGTGGGGTGACCTCGACATGCCGTCGGGATTCGCATACGGCAAGAGCATGCGTACGGTCAAAACCTGTGTCGGCAGCGACTTCTGCCGATTCGGGCTCGGCGATTCGACGGCGTTGGGGATTGCCCTGGAGGAGCGTTTCCAGGGCCTGGAAACACCGGCGAAGCTCAAGTTGGCCGTCGCAGGCTGCCCGCGAAACTGCTCCGAGGCACTGTGCAAGGACCTCGGAGTCGTGTCCGTCGGCGACGACAAGTGGGAAATCTATGTGGGCGGCGCAGCAGGCGCACACATACGCAAGGGCGACCTGCTCGCGACGGTGGTCGGCGCCGCCGAGGTGATCCGGGTTGCAGGCATCTTCATCCAGCACTACCGCGAGACCGCGCAGTGGCTCGAACGCACGTACGCCTGGGTGCCGCGCATCGGTCTCGAAGAACTGCAACGAATGTTGATCGACGATGCCGACGGCATCGTCGGAGGGTTGGAGGACCGTATGCAGACGTCCGTCGACGGTTACCGTGATCCGTGGCAGGATCGCGCCGAGCCGAAGTCCCCTGCTCAGTTCACGTCGTCACTTCCGTTGCTTCCGCTTCCTCGGGTACCGGTCCGATGAGCATCCCCGTCGGAGCGATAGAGGACCTCACTCCGGGCGAAGGCCGGGCCTACGTGGTCGACGGCAAACAGGTGGCGGTGTTCCTCCTCGGCGACGGTACGGTCCGGGCGATGGACGCAGTGTGCCCCCACAAGGGCGGCCCCCTCGCCGACGGGCAGATCGATGGCGCGGTGGTCATGTGTCCGCTGCATCAGTACGCGTTCTCGTTGAACGACGGCACCTGCCCGAGCGGAATCGACTCGGTCCGAACCTATCCCGCCGCCGTGGTCGACGGAAAGGTCACAGTCGACGTCTGAACCACAGGATGGTGTTCAGGTGCGCAGCCGAGCCGAGAGTTTCGCAGCGAACCGAGGGTAGTGCGGATCGAACGTCCCTGCCGGAGCCGCAGCGATGTCCGCCGGTGACCACCAGCGGCCCTCCCGGAACTCGTCCGGGTCGAGCTGAAACCTACTGTCCATCGGTGCTGCCGCGACGTACCACAGGCTGACATCGGTGTGGCCACTGTCGATTCCGACTGTCCGGGTCACGGTCAGGAACAAGGGGTTCGCCCCGACCAGCCCGAAGTCTGCCTCAATGCCGAGTTCCTCTCTCAGCTCGCGCGCGGCAGCGTGCGCAGGATCCTCACCGGGTTCCACGTGCCCACCGGTCGGCAACCACAGCCCTGCGTTGATGTGATCGACGAGGTACACCTCGTGGGTGTCCGGTTCGACGACAACGACATACGACACCAGATGCTGCGGCGGCGTTGCAGGTTTGATCCTGCGATAGACATCATCGGTGCCTTCGAGCCACCTGAGAGTGCCTTCGATATGAACTCGTTCCAGGTCATCGAAGGGCTTCATGCCGGACACGATGCGCACAACAGATTCCGAGGTGGCTGACATGGCTCGAAGGGTATCGACCAGGACCGACAGATCAGGGTGTTCCCTGATGCGGTCGTCGCATCGGACATCGACAATCGAGTCCGTGAACATCGCACAGATTTGGCCGAAGCTGAGCAAGGAGGCGCGCGAGTGGCTCGTCGAGCACAACGGAGAGCCGTTGGATCAGGCAGTGAGTGCCGAGATCGCAGCCGCCCATTCCACCGAAGGCATCGACCCGCGGTGGTGGACCGGGCCGTCCACCGGCGGACGGCTCGAACTCTCGGATGAGGCGATCGACTGGCTCGAGGAGCGGGCGAACGAGGAACACTCCGACGGGTGACTCGAACGAAGTGCCGGCCCCGCCGGCGCACATTTTCGCTCACACCTGGCCAACGCCTACCCTGTTGCAGTGAGCGAATCAGGAGCGGAGCCGATGGCCGACGGCGCCCGGCACAGTGCTGCGACTGTGTTCATGCAGGAAGATCGCCTCAAACTGTTCGCGTTCACCGTGGCCGAGAAGCATCACGAGTATTTGTGGGTGCTCAGGGCGTTCGACATCGCCCGGGCGAACTACGTCGTGTTGCTCCATGCCGCGGAGATAGCGGACACGCTGGCGCGCAACGCTCCGGAGGACGCGCAGCTCAGTGCCGCGGAGATCGGACCGCTACTGGAGCAGTTGCATTCCTGGGAGCTCCTGGAGCGCAGTTACGACGGTTCGCGAGCGGCGACGCTGGCCGAGTATCGAAACAGACATTTCGTATACCAGTTCAGCCAGGCCGGCTACAAGGCGTTCCGCGCGGTGGAGGACGTTCTCGGCGCCCGGCTCGACGACGCGTCACTCTCGCGGCTCGTCCTTCCCGAACTGCTGGCCGACATGCACGAGCTCGCCGAGGCGAATCGGCAGGCCGACGGTGACCGCATCTACCGCAAGCTCAGCCGCCTCGACTCGACACTGTCCGAGATGGCGACCCGTGCTGCGCATTTCTACCTCGTGCTCGGCGACCTCGTTCGCACCACCGAGATCACTCCCGAATCGTTCCTCGTCCACAAGGACGCGCTCCTCACGCACATGCGTGAGTTCAGCTCCGATCTGACGCGCTACGCCCCCAAACTGGCGGAGGCCATCGCTGTCGTCGAACAGACCGGTATCTCGGAACTCATCGACCGTGCCGCCGTCAGCGACGAACGCGTATTTCTCGACGTCGAAGAACGCCGTGCAGATTGGCGTGCCCGCTGGTCCGGCCTCTCGCACTGGTTCGTCGCAGCCGAGGCCGAACTCAGTGAGTCGGAACGGCTCCGCGAAGGCACCATGAGTGCAATCGCAGCGGTGCTGTCGCTACTGCGACGAGTGACCGAGACGCGTAAGGGCGGAGTAAGTAGAGAAAGTCAGCTGCGCCATCTCGCAGGCTGGTTCGCCGCGGCCCCCACCGAGGACAGCGCCCACGCGCTGTTCCACGCGGTCTTCGGGCTCGGTCGCCCTCGACATCTCTCCATGGTTCACCCGGACGCCGACATCATTCCGTCATCGCGAACCTGGTGGCAAGCGCCGCCGGTGGAGATCTCCCGCACTTTGGCAGAGACCGGACGCACCCCGTCACCGGGACTTCCTGGCCGGCTCCAGCGCAACGACGGCGGTGTTCGACGCCTCCGCGAGCAGCAGTTGGAGGCCCAGCGCTCACGTAGCTCCGCGGCACGTTCCTTGGCGTCGGTCGGGGTGTACGAACGCACGCTCACCGAAGAGGAGACCGAGGTTCTGTTGAGCCTTCTCAACGCGGCGTTGACGGCGCGAGTACGAGTGAGCGGAAGGACGTCGGGATCGACGGGCTCGGATAGCGGAGTTCGCTTGACTCTCAGCGACAGTGACAGCTCGACGGTGGTCCACACCGCACGCGGTCGCCTGCATCTGGACCGCCTTCACCTCGAGGTAGCCGAGGTGGCACGCCGATGAGAGCACGCGACATCCCCACCCTTGCACTCGATTCCTACCAGCGGGCCGCACGTGTGGCTCTTGCCAATCACCTCGTGACGACGACGTATCCCGATCGGATCGCGCTGCCGCTGCTGCGGCGCTGGGCAACCGAGCTTCGAGAAGACCTGCTGGAGCTGTTCGGCTACCGCCTCGAGGTCACCGAGACCACTGCCCGACTGTTCCCGGTCCTGGACGCACTCGATGCGACTCAGCCCGCCCGAACGGCGTCCGACCGCGTCTTCGACCGACGCCGCTACGCGTACCTGGCGCTCGCGCTGGCCGCGCTCGGCCGGGCAGGCAACCAGATCACGTTGTCCGAGTTGGCCGATCACGTCGCCGCCGAGGCCGGACAGGTCGACGGCGTCGAACTGGCCACCGACCGCGCAGCGGACCGCGACGCGTTCGTCGACGCCGTCGGCTGGCTCGGTGCCCGCGGCGCGATCTCCCTTGCCGACGGCGATGCAGGTGGATGGGCGAACAACCCGTCGGCCGGTGAAGCGCTGTACGACATCGAACGATCCGTCGTCGTGGCCATGTTCCGTCCACCGCGCGCGGTGCAACATCTGCGTTCGGTCACCGGTTTGCTCGCCGGGTCGGACACCATCGTCGACGAGGAAGACGACACTCCCGTTCAGGTCGACCCGAAGGAGACCTTGAGACAGGTCCGGCGTGCACTCGTGGAGCGTCCCGTCGTCTACTTCGACGACCTCGACCGCGACGGGCGATCCGCGCTGGCCGCCGAGCGGACCGTAGCCGATGTGGAGATGCTGACCGGGCTGGTGTCCGAACGCCGCGGTGAAGGTGTCGCACTGATCGACACCTCGGGGCGGTTGTCGGACATACGTTTTCCGAGTACAGGAACCATCGCCCAGGTCGCGCTATTGCTTGCGGGCGAGATTTCGGATCGGGTGATCGATCCCGATGCCGGAGAACTTGCTCACCATGCACTGTCCGATGACACCGACCTGATCGACACGCTCGATGCGGCTATCCCCGGCGGTGGGATCTTCGACGACCTGGCCGAATTCGGTTCGACCGCAACACACTCCGAGGACCAGGCTGCGCCTGCGCTGTATCCGTTCATCGAGAACAGCTGGCTCGCGAGCACCGTTGCCGATCTCGTCGAGCGGTTCGGCCGAACGTTCGCCGCCCAGTGGCAAGCGGATCCGGATGGACTGCGAGAGCGTGCGACGACCTTGCTGCACCGACTTCGATTGGTACACAGCATCTCCGGCGGAGTTCTCGTCCTTCCGGTCATCGCGCGCTACCGAGACGTCATGGTGAGCGTGCGAGACCGCGCACCCCAGGATTCCCTGTTCCACAACTCCCGCGAGACAACAGCCGGCGACACAACAGAATTCGAGGCGCACTAGATGACTGCACATACTCAGCGCTTCCGCCCCACCCGCGCCGGCATCGTGAACCTGTGGGACTACCGCGATCAGGAGTTCTCCTTCGCGGACGGTCGGCTCGTGCTGCGTGGCCCCAACGGGTCGGGCAAGACCAAGGCCCTCGAAGTGCTGTTTCCGTTCGTGCTCGACGGCCGAATCGAACCCCGTCGTCTCAACCCGTTCGCGGGCGAAGAACGAACCATGAAGTCCAACCTCCTCTATCGCGGCCAGGAGAGCGCACATTCGTATGTCTGGATGGAGTTCGGGCGAGGCTCGCGCGAGTCCCCCGAGTCGGTCACCGTGGGCATCGGTATGCGTGCGAGCAAGCAGAACGACAAGGTCACGAGGTGGTATTTCGTCGCCGACGGCCGCGCGGGGGTCGATTTCTCGTTACTAGGATCCGACGATCGCCCGCTGACGAAGAAGCAACTCGCCGAGCAATTGGGCACCGATGCCATCACCGATCGCCCCGTCGACTATCGAGCCGCGATCGACGCTCGCATGTTCGGCCTCGGCGCGCAGCGGTACGACCAGTTGATCAACCTGATTCTGACTCTGCGGCGGCCACAGCTCGCCAAGAACCTCGATCCGAAGGGTCTGTCGCAGGCGCTGACCGACGGTCTGCGTCCGCTCGACGACCAACTCGTCCTCGAAGCCGCTCGCTCCTTCAGCGACATGGAGGAAGTCGGCCGCGCCCTCGAAGGGCTTGCCCAGGCCGATCAGGCTGCGAAGAACTTCGTATCCGTCTACTCGAAATACCTTCGAGTGCAGGCACGATCGGATGTCGAGACGGTGTCGAGGCGGCTCGAATCCGTCACCCACGCGACGACGGCTCATTTCGCGGCAGCAGCGCTGAAGGAACGTCGAATGGGAGAACGCGCCGCCGCCGAGAAGCGATTCGACGACGCTGAGCGCGCCCTCGATCAAGCCCTCGCAGACCGCGAGACTCTGCAGCGCTCGAGTGCCTACGAGGGCAAGCAGCAACTCGACGATCTTGCCGAATCCGCCGCGAAACTGAAGGTGTCCGCGGCTCAGCAGACCGAACGTGCCCGCAAGGCGCAATCGGATCTGGAACAGCGATCCACCGAGTCTGCGCTCGCGGAGGCAGCACTCCGTGATTCCGTCGCAGCTCTGACCCGCGCCGAGGACGATCTGCAGCTGGCCGCGGAAGATGCAGGAATCGTCTGGACGTCGACACCTGCGAGTGCGCGAAGCGATCAGTTCAGCACGGCACTTCGGGGACACGCCGAAGAACGAGACGGTGACGTCCGGGCAGTCCGGGAGGCGCTGAGCACGGTCGAGAAAGCAACCACCGAACGAGCACGAGCGGACAAGAGCGCATCCCGCGCACGAGAACTCCTCGACGCAGCACGCGCCGCCGTCTCCGAGGCAGAGGCGACCGTAGAACTAGCGCGGGCGCAGTACGCGTCGGGACTCCGGGCGTGGTGGTCTCAGCACTCGGGGTCGTACGCGTCCGCCGACATCACCGTTGCCGCGTTCGAGGCCCTCGATGCGGCCGTCCCCCACATCGGCGAGGACGACGCTCCCAGTCTCGACTCGGTGCTCGCCGACGCCTCCGCCGACGGACTCGAATCGGTCCGAGCACGCCGAACGCAGGCCTCGGTCACAGCGACGACTCTGGCCGAAGAGTTGACGTCGATGCGGGCAGAGCGACAGTCGGTCAGCGCGCAGCACGACGATGCTCCCCCGGCGTTCGCGGCGCGTACGTCCTCGCGTGACGGGCTCGAAGGCGCTCCGCTGTGGCAGCTCGTGCGGTTCGCCGACGGCGTCGATCCCGCCGAGGCTGCAGGAGTCGAGGCCGCATTGCATGCCGCCAACCTGCTGGACGGGTGGGTCTCGTCTGCCTCGATCCCCGAGTCGGCCGCGGTGCCCAAGTCCTCGGCCGCGGTGCCCAAGTCCTCGGCCGCGGTGCCCAAGTCCTCGGCCGCGGTGCCCAAGTCCATGGAATCGGACCAGTTCCTTGTCCCCTCCCCCGAGTCCGAACGTCCTGCCGGGTCGACGGTTGCCGACGTCCTGGAGATCGAACCGGGAACTGCTGTACCGGAGGGAACGGTCCGCGCGATTCTGGAGTCGATCGCTCTGCATCGCGAGCACGGCGAGCCCGAGGCCGCGGCCGTGTCGATCGGAGTGGACGGTCGCTTCTGGCAGGGCGTACAGCGAGGACGGCACGTCAAGACCGATGCCGAGTACATCGGTGCCACGGCGCGTGCGCGCCGTCGCGCAGCCCGTATCGCCGAACTCGATGCGTCGATCACCTCGACCGAAGCGAGTCTCGTTGCGGCACAGGAGCAAGACCGTTCGGCAGCCGAGCTGCTGCGGGGGCTCGCCGCCGCAGCCAAGGCGCTGCCGAAGGTCACCGGCATCGTCAAGGCGCAGAAGTCGGTCACCGAGTCGGCCGGTGCACTACGCACGTCCTCGGCCGGTTCGACGGCAGCAGACGGCGAACTCGATCAGGCGATCGCGGAGCTCTCCGCCAAGGAGAAGCACCTTCGCACCACTGCCGTTGCCCACAGAACGCCGCACACGTCCCGCGACATCGACTCACTCGCAGCGGCGATCCGACATTTCGAGAATCAAGGCGCCCTCGTGCTCCGCCGTCGCGGCGAACACGTCCGCGAAACCGAGCGCGGCCGCGAGGCACTCAACCGACTGGAGGAGACGACGGGCCTCGCCGAGGAGCTCGCCGAAGAAGCAGCGATCGCCGAGGAGAACCATCTTCAGCAGGTTCAGCGGCTGGAGATACTGAGCGAGAAGCTCGGTGCGACGGCGGATCAGATCAACGCCGACCTCGAGCAAGCGCGAGAGCGTATCGAGAAATGCAAGGTCGAGCAGCGCGCAGCGCGCAAAGCCGACAAGGATGCAGGCGAAGCGATCGGCAAGGCCGAGGGCGCGTGCAACACGGCTCAGGAGAGCCTGCGCGCTGCCCTGACCGAAACACTCGGCGACACCGCACGCCTCGCGCCCTATGCGCGCAAGGATCTGCTCACCATCCTGGGTGTGCAGCAGGTGTACTCGTGGCCGGCGAGCGATTCCGCATGGCTCACCGTCGATCAGATTCTGTACCGCATCCAGAGCGCTACGTCTCCTGACGAGGAACTTCAGGTGCTCCCGACCGTGGTGCACCAACTGCACGGCGCACTCGATGTCGCCACCGCATCGGTCAAGGCGAGCGACACCTACCGGAAGAGCACGCGGACCGCGTTGACCGGCGCTTTGCAGGAGTTCGACTCCCAGCTCGCTGCGTCGGGTCAGGACTACCGCCTGCAGTGGGATGCTCCGGACGGATTGACCGTCGTGCGTGTCCAGGACGAGCAGGGGTACTCCTCGGTCGGAGAGTTCGCGGACCGAATCGGTGACGCTCGATCCAACCAGGAACTGCTGCTCACCGAACACGAACGCCGGATCCTCGAGGACGCACTGCTCACCGGTTTGGCGCAGCAGATTCACGAGCGGACCGTCGACGCTCGCGAGTTGATCGCTCAGATGTCCACCGAGATGAAGCAGCGAAAGATGTCCTCGGGCAACACCATCGGTGTCCACTGGGTGCTCGCGGACAACCTGGACGACGGTGCACGTTCGATCTCGAAGCTGCTCGATCGCGACGCATCGGGATTGAACGCGGACGATCTCGCGTCGATGCGGGCCCATTTCGCGTCGGAGATCCGGATCGCGCGCGCCGCACATCCCGAGCGGTCGTACCCGGAGATTCTCGCCACGACTCTGGACTACCGGCGATGGCGAGTCTTCTCGTTCACCCTCATTCGGGGCGATGGGACCGAGGACAGATTGACGGTCGCCCGGCACAGTGCACTGTCCGGCGGTGAGCAGTCGGTCTCGCTCCACCTGCCACTGTTCGCAGCCGCTCACGTCATGCTGTCCTCCGCCGACCCGCACTCGCCCAGACTTCTGGCACTGGACGAGGCGTTCGCGGGTGTCGACGACAACGGACGCAGCGAATTGCTCGGCCTGAGTGTGCAATTCGACCTCGACCTGTTCATGACCGGTTACGACCTCTGGATCACGTACTCCCACGTTCCCGGGTGCGCCCACTACGACCTCGCGCACTCGACGGCCGAGAACACCGTCAGTGCAGCTCTGTTGGTCTGGGAGAACGGAGAACTGTTCGCCGAACACGACGGGACAGACCTCGCTGCGGCACTCGGCTCGCCGCTGACTCGGCGGGTGCCGACCCGCGCGGAGGGTGGGCTGGAATTTGCCCAGTGACGACGGTAGTTGGCGCGGCACTCCCGAACTCGACACGCTGCTGAGCGCTGCGCGCAAGAAACTGGAATCGAACTGGCTGACAGTCGGCGGCAACATCACGGTGCACCTCGGCGATCCCCCCGAACTGTGGCGACTGTGCAGTGCAATCTCGCGATCGAATGCGGGCTTGCACAGCCGGGCGAAATCGACGCGGCTCGACCTCGCGCGTTTCGACGAGTGGCTCGCACACCCTCTGAACGGCGGAAAAGGCCTGATCGACACTCTCGACGAGGCTGCGCCACTGCAGGATCGCAAGCGGATCGCCGCGGACAAAGCAGACGTCAAGGCACACGCACTCGCCGATGCACGGGACCTGCTGTCCGCCACGACGCACGGCGACTGGGCAAACCACTGGTTGTCTTCGCTGCTCAACCAAGACGGGACGCTCGGCGGTCGAGTCGCCGTCGAAGCGCTCGACGTCGCGGCGAAGGTACTGGCAGTCCTTCCAGTCGACGGTCTGTCACTGACCGAACTCGCCGAACTCGCATGCGGGGACACCAAAGCGTTGTCCTCGGGCGGGGCGCCGCGGCTCGTGCTCGATGCGCTCTCGTTGCGCGAAGGCGTACCGAGACCCGTCGACCCGGTCGGAGTGAGGCTTCTGTGGGAGACAGCAGGAGTGTCGGTCGACGCGTTGTCGAGCCGCGTGGTCGTCCTCGGCTATCGAGTGCACGAGGACCACCGAATTGCGCAGTGGCTGAACGACGCTGCGGACGACGGCATCCCGTTTCCGCTGACCCTGGACATGCTCGTCCGCGGCGCACTGACCAACACCGCAGACCGGATTCACGTGTGCGAGAACATCGCCGTCGTTGCGGCCGCGGCCCGCACACTCGGAAGCCGCTCGTCCACGATCGTCTGCACGGACGGCCAGCCGTCGGCGGCGCTGCACAAGCTGTTGGCGGGTATCGGACCCGGCACCGAGTTACTGTGGCGCAACGACTTCGACTGGCCGGGCCTGCAGATGACGACTCGCGCTGTCCAGCGTTACGGCGCGCGTCCTTGGCGGATGGACACCGAGTCCTACCTGGGCGCCCTCGACGCCAGGAACTCCGAACCGTTGAAGGGGTACCAGGGACCGAGTGCGTGGGACCCCGCTCTCGCCGTCGCGATGCACGAGAAGGGGCGTGCCGTCATGGAAGAGCGGCTCGTCCCCCAGCTCGTGAGCGACCTGACCCTTCCCGACGAGTCAGCGCAGCGACACTCCCAGTAGCGCGTCGACTGCATCGGCGAACGCGCCGGGCGCCGAGGCGTCCGAACCGCCCTGCTCCACAGCGAAACTCGCCCATGCGTCGAGCGCATCGAGTGCCTTCGGTGTGTCGAGGTCGTCGGCGAGGTGCTGCCGCAGTCGCACGATGACGTCGTCGGCGCTGACCGCCGACTCGAGCGCTGCGGCGCCGCGCCACAGCTTCAGCCGGGTGTGTGCGCGCTCGAGGACCTCGTCCGTCCACGCCCGATCCTGGCGGTAGTGCCCCGACAGCAGGCCGAGGCGTATCGCGGCCGGGTCGACATTGTCGGCGCGCAGTTTCGATACGAATACCAGGTTGCCGCGGCTCTTGGACATCTTCTCACCGTCGAGACCGATCATCCCGGTGTGGACGTAGTGACGGGCGAACCGTCCGTCACCCGAGATCGCCTCGGCGTGCGCAGCCGAGAACTCGTGGTGCGGGAATATGAGGTCGCTTCCGCCGCCCTGGACGTCGAAGCCGGTTCCGATGCGGTTCAACGCAATTGCCGCACATTCGATGTGCCACCCGGGTCGGCCGAGTCCGAACGGCGACGGCCACGACGGCTCGCCCTTTCGCTCCGCACGCCACAGCAGTGCATCGAGAGGATTGCGCTTGCCTGCACGATCGGGGTCACCTCCGCGCTCGGCGAAGAACGTGTCCATCGTGGCTCGGTCGTAGCCGGATTCGTATCCGAACTCCTCGGTGGCGTCGGCCCGAAAGTAGACGTCCGGGAACTCGGAGTCGTCGACGACGTAGGCCGCTCCCGACGCGAGGAGCTTCTCGACCAGTTCGATGACCTCGTCGATCGATTCGACTGCGCCGATGTAGTCCCGAGGCGGCAGCACCCGGAGCGCTTCCATGTCCTCGCGGAACAGTGCGATCTCGCGGTTGCCCAGGTCGATCCAGTTCACGCCGTCGCGATCTGCACGCTCGAACAACGGGTCGTCGACGTCGGTGACGTTCTGGACGTAGTGAACCTCGTGTCCGGCGTCGCGCCACAGTCTATTGACGATATCGAAGGTGAGATACGTCGCGGCGTGGCCGAGGTGCGTGGCGTCGTACGGCGTGATACCGCAGACGTACATCTTCGCTTCGGCACCCGGTGTGACCGGGCGCACCTGCCGATCCGCTGTGTCGTACAACCGGAGCGGAGGTCCCTGACCGGGAATCGACGGAACGGCTGTGTCGGACCAAGACTGCATGGAGATGAGCTTATCGGAGACGAATCAGAAAGCGGGCCACGGTATCGGCCTGCTGGATCGAGGCTCGGGCATGACGGGCTTCGCGATCAACGCTCGGGCACGATCGAGCAGAGCCTCGATCTCGTGCTCGGTGATGTGATCGCGCAGACGAGGTTCCACCGCGGTGGCGAACGAATCGACGAACACGACGACATCGCTCATCAGTGCGTCGTCGACGGCTGCCCCTGCCCAGCCCCAGAGAACCGTTCGCAGCTTGTCCTCGGAATGCAGGCAGATGCCGTGATCGACCCCGTAGACGTACCCGTCGAGACCTTCGAGTGCGTGACCGCCCTTGCGGTCGGCGTTGTTGAGAAGGACGTCGAGGACCGCCATGCGTTGCAACCGTGGGTCGTCTGCATGGATCAGCGCCACTTCCTCGCCGTCACCGTCGTAGGCCTGAAGGACCGGAATCCAGCCCGATGGCACCAGGTCGGGCGGGCAGATATCGACGAGATCGATACGCGAGCCGTCTTCACCGTGTCGTTCGGGAGTATCGATCCACCGCTGCACCATGCCGGGCCCGAAGGGACCGTCCCGCAGAATCGTCGTGGGAACGACACCCCACCCGAGCGCGTCGGATATCTCGAACGAGGCGATCTCCCGACCGGCAAGTGTTCCGTCGGGAAAGTCCCACAACGGAACTTCACCACGGATCGGCTTGTACACGCAGCGCACCGGCGCCGACGGTTCCGCCGACCCGTCTGCGTTCAGCACCGCCTCGTCGTTCAGCACCGCCTCGTCGTTCAGCACCGCCTCGTCGTTCAGCACCGCCTCGCACACGAGGGTCGCGTTGCTTGCGGACACCACTCGTCCGATGACGGTCAGCTCACCGTTCTCCATCACGGAGCGCCCCGCGAACAGCGGCCTGTCTTCGATCAAAGCTCGTCGCCCAATTCCGACGGCGAACCGAACGACGCGTCCCGTCGATACCCGTTCGAGCGGACACAGGTGTGCCCCTCCTGCGCGAGGGGCTGGCCGCAGAGCGGGCACGGTGCGCGCCCTGCCGCGATGACGCGCTCGGAACGCAGCGCGAATTCGCGGGCTTGGATCGGGGTGAGGAAGACGCGAACGGCATCGGGGCCCTCGTCGGTGTCGTCGAGTACGACCGACTCGTCCACCTCGGTCTCACTGACCGCCAGCAGTTCCACGACGACGGCATTGGCGTCGGCGTCCCACCCGAGCCCCATCGTCCCCACCCGAAATTCGGTGTCGATCGGAGTCAACAGCGGACTCGTATCGCCCAACGATGTCTCCTCGGGCGGCACATCGGCGCCGAATCGACGGTGGACCTCGTCCAACAGCAGACCCATGCGGTCCGCGAGGACCTGCACCTGTTGCTTCTCCAGCGCGACCGACACGACGCGGGCCTCGTGAACGGCCTGGAGGAAGAACGATCGGTCGCCCGGTTCACCCACGGTCCCCGCGACAAATCGATCAGGGGTGCGGAAAACATGTATTGCGCGTGGCATTGCACCTCCTGGGTTTCGCAACGTACAAGGAACCGCAGTTTCGGATCCTTCACCTTCATTATCCGCTATCGGCTCGCCTACGTTCCGGAACCTCCGCCCGGAACCGCGTCGGAGTCCGAGCCTGCCTGAGATTCCGGTCCGGTCTCGGCACCTGCTGTCGCAGCCGCCGGGGTCGCCGGTACCAGCCCGGAAAGATCGAGCCCTGTGTCGTTGGTACGGAGCACGAACGGCCTGGTCGAGGTATACCGCACAACGCTCACAGATGCCGGATCGGCCACGATCCGTTGGAACGAATCGAGATGACACCCCAGTGCGTCGGCGAGAATCGATTTGATGACGTCGCCGTGGGTGCACGCCACCCAGAGAACGTCACGACCGTATTCCTCGGCCAGACGTGCGTCGTGCTCACGAATCGCGGCCACTGCCCTCGCCTGGACCTGCGCGAGCCCTTCGCCGCCGGGAAACACCGCGGCGGATGGGTGCTGCTGTACTACCTTCCACAGCGGCTCACCGAGAAGCTCCTTGATTGGCCGCCCGGTCCACGATCCGTAGTCGACCTCGAGCAACCTGTCCTCCACGACCGGGGTCAGCCCACGACGTGACGCCAGCGGCTCGACGGTCTGCTCGCACCGCTGCAACGGCGACCGGACGATCTCCTCGATCGGCAGCGATCCCAGACGTTCGGCGACGAGCGCTGCCTGTTCCGTTCCTCGGTCGTCGAGACTCACTCCGACCGAACGACCCGCAAGCGTGCCCGCCGTGTTGGAAGTCGACCGGCCGTGTCGAAGCAAGATCACCGTCATGCCGCAAGCCTAGTAGTGGGTTCCGACGAGTGGACGACGGTCACGTCGCCGAGACGACGCCGGCCGACAGCAATGCCATCACTCCGACACCCAGCACGATGCGGTAGCCGACGAACCAGTAGAGCGAGTGGTTCTCCACGAACTTCAGCAGCCAGGCGATCGACGCGTAGCCGAGACCGAACGCCACCACCGTGGCGACCAGCAGCTGAGCACCCGACGCGTTCAGACCTTCTCCCACGGGTTCGAAGGCGTCCGGTAGCGAGAAGAGACCCGAGGCGGTCACGGCCGGAATGGCGAGCAGGAACGAGAACCGCACGGCGGCCTCACGTTCGAGGCCCGTGAACAGTCCAGCGCTCGTCGTGGCACCCGATCTCGAGACTCCGGGGATCAACGCAAGGCACTGTGCGGCGCCCATGACGAGGCCATCCCTCGTGGTGATCTGCTCGAGTGGACGACGCTTGGTGCCGACGTACTCGGCGACCGCGATGACGATCGCGAACACGATGAGCATCGTGGCGATCAGCCACAGATTGCGGGCTCCTGTGCGTATCTGGTCCTTGAACAGAAATCCCAGCACGCCTATCGGGATGGTGGCGATGATCACGTACCAGCCGAGGCGGTAGTCGAGGTCGCGCTTGGCGGAATCGCGAATACCGGCGAACCATGCGCGGACGATGCGAACGATGTCGCGCCAGAAGAACAGCAGAACTGCGGCTTCGGTTCCGAGCTGCGTCACCGCCGTGAAGGATGCACCCGCATCGTCGCCGAAGAAGACGCTCGACACGATGCGCAGATGTCCGGAGGACGAAATCGGCAGGAACTCGGTGACGCCTTGAACTGCACCGAGAACGATTGCCTGGAGCCAGGTCATCGACTCGCCGATCACCGAGCGAACTCCGTCGCCGCGGCAGCGGACCGTAGGGTCTGATCACGAGTGCGGTTCGAGCCGCCGACCTTCATCACGGGCACGACCGTACCCGCCGCGCCGCGCCGCGGCCGACCGACACTCGCACCGCCGCCGCGCGCGCATTACTCTGCTCACCTGGCGCCGATGATGCTCTCGAACCTCGGGCGGCACTGCTCGGACTACTGATGTTAGGAAACCTCGAACGATATGAAGCAGAGATCTGTCGGCTCAAGCGGCCTTCGTGTGTCGAGACTCGGGCTCGGCACACTCGGTTGGGGCAGCGGTACCGACGGAGACG
Organism: Rhodococcus yunnanensis NBRC 103083; assembly: GCF_001895005.1. Classification (GTDB taxonomy): domain Bacteria; phylum Actinomycetota; class Actinomycetes; order Mycobacteriales; family Mycobacteriaceae; genus Rhodococcoides; species Rhodococcoides yunnanense. The sequence goes on from NZ_BCXH01000001.1 coordinate 473,240, forward strand.
ACGCGGCAGGCCAGATCGCGGCGTTCGCCGAAGCGGGCGGAACGCTCGTCGACACGTCGCCCGCGTACGGCGATGGTCGAGCCCAACGAGTACTCGCGGAGGTACTCGACGACGTCGTTCCACGGCGTGAACTCATCGTCAGCGGCGCGGCCGGTGTCACCTCACGCGGCGGAAGCTTCTCCATAGATTGTTCACGTCGAGCATTGCTCTCCCAGCTCGACGAGACCCTCCGCGACCTCGGCACGGACTATCTCGATCTCTGGCAGGTCGCCGCGTGGGATTCGGCCACCCCGGTCGACGAGATCGCCGCCACGCTCGACTACGCCGTGTCGAGCGGCAAGGTTCGATACGTCGGCGCCCGTGGATATCTCGGCTGGCAACTTGCCACGGCAGCAGGGGCTGCAGGTGCAGGACGGGTCGTCGCCACCCAGGCCGAGTACTCGTTGCTCGCACGCGGAATCGAAGACGAGTTGATCCCCGCGGCAACGCACCACGGAGTGGGAGTTCTGGCGGCTGTTCCGCTTGCCGGCGGGGTGCTCACCGGCAAGTACCGCAAAGGCACGCCCGCGGACTCGCGCGGCGCGGACGATCTGCACGCCGACTCCATTGCGAACTACCTGACCGACGCTGCCGAGAACGTCGTCGACGCTGCGGTGACCGCGGCGAGCGGATTGAAGACGTCCCCGCTCGCCGTGGCGCTCGCATGGGCCCGCGACCGCCCCGGTGTCAGCTCGGCAATCGTCGGAGCGCGTGATCTGGCACAGCTGACCGGAGTGCTGGTCGCCGAGGATCTGGAGCTCCCCGCCGCGATCACCTCGGCGTTGGACGACGTCAGCAGCTGACCCTGCACAGGCTAACCTTGTCTGCGTGAACGCGAAAAGGATCGCTCTCGGATCGCTCGCGGCGGCGCTGTCGGTGATGCTCGTCGGGTGCGGCGCCCCGGACTCGGACACTGCGACCGGTGGCGACTCCGAGTCCATCGGCCCACGGACAGCAGTGATCGAGAACCCGGATCCCGAACCCATCGCGGCAGCGCCCGTATCCGCGCTTCCGGTGACTGCCAAGAGCTTCGACGGTGTCGACGTCACCGTGACCGACACCAGCCGCATCGTGGCCGCCGATCAGTACGGAACGCTCGCGACGACGGTGTACGCACTCGGCCTCGGCGACCGTCTGGTCGGACGTGACACCTCGGCCGAATTTCCCGCTGTCGCCGAGGTGGCAGACGTCACACCCGGCGGGCATTCGCTGAGCGCGGAAGGCATTCTCGCCCTGAATCCGACGGTGGTGCTCACCGACACCAGCATCGGCCCGCGCGCGGTGCAGGATCAACTTCGTGCCGCAGGCATTCCGGTCGTCTACTTCGATCCGAGCCGGACCTTCGACGGGGTGGGCGAGCAGATCGATGCGGTCGCGCAGGCCCTCGGGGTTCCCGACGAGGGAACCCGTCTCGCGGAGCGTACGTCCGCGGAGATCGAGCAGGCCAAGGCCCTGGTGCCACGCGAGGCCGAACCGTTGAAGATCGCGTTCCTGTACATGCGAGGACCTGCGATCAAGATGCTGGCGGGACCGGGATCCGGTGCCGATGCACTGGTGGCCGCCCTCGGCGCGGAGGACGCGGGAACGACGTCGGGGCTTACCCAACAGTTCGTCCCGATCACGAGCGAGGCGCTCATCGCCGCTGCACCCGACGTCATCCTGATGATGACGGGGGGCCTCGACTCGATCGGCGGTCTCGATGGTCTCGAGCAGGTTCCGGGGATCGCACAGACACCCGCGGGGCAAACACAACGGGTGGTCGACATGGCCGACGGGGTGATTCTCAGCTTTGGTCCGAACACCGGGAAAGTGCTGGACGCGTTGGCGAAAGCCGTCTACACACCGGCTTCATGACGGCGGGCGACTCCCGCACCCGTGTGTCGGCTGTGTTCGGTGTTCTCGTGCTGCTGGTGGTCGTGCTCGCGATGATCTCGGCCTGCACCGGCCAGGTGCCGACGACGCCACTCGAAGTACTGGGCAGCATCGCCCATCGACTCGGGCTGAACTTCGGCCACATGCCCGCGCACCCCAGTGGAGATGTGACGCTGTGGCAGGTCAGATTCCCCAGAATCGCTCTGGGTGCAGTGGTGGGAGCCAGCCTGGGATGCGCGGGAGCACTGCTGCAGGGAGTCTTCGCCAATCCTCTCGCCGAACCGGGCGTCATCGGGGTGTCGTCGGGTGCAGCAGTCGGTGCGTCGTCGGTGTTCGTTCTCGGCGGCGCATTCGCCGGAGTCTGGTCGGTGGCGACGGCGGCATTTCTCGGCGGGCTCATCACCACCGTTCTGGTGTATCTGCTAGCCCGCGGTGGTGGCCGCACGGAGGTCGTGACGTTGATCCTGACGGGCGTGGCGATCAATGCCTTCGCCGGTGGTCTCATCGCGTTCTTCACCTTCGTCGCGTCCCCCGCTGCCCGAGATCAGATCGTGTTCTGGCAGCTGGGCTCTCTCGCTGGAGCGACATGGCAGGCCGTGTACGTCGTGACTCCGTTGGCGGTGGTGGGGATCACCGCATCGATCGCCATTGCACGCCGATTGGATCTCCTCGCTCTCGGCGAGAACGTTGCCCGTCATCTCGGCGTCGATGTCGAGAGGCTCCGGCAGTTCGCGATCGTCATTGTGGCGGTTCTCGTCGCGTCCGGGGTCGCATTCACCGGCATCGTGCTGTTCGTCGGCCTCATCGTCCCGCATCTGATGCGCATGCTGGTCGGTCCAGCACACCGGGTGTTGATCCCTGCCAGCGCTCTCGGCGGCGCGGTCGTGCTACTGGGCTCGGACCTCATCGCGCGAAACCTGGTGCCGAACGTGGACATGCCGCTGGGAATGATCACCTCGCTCGTCGGCGCGCCGTTCTTCTTCTGGATGCTGCGTCGAACGAGAGCCAGGCAAGGCGGGTGGGCATGAGGCTGTTCGGCCGTACCGAGGACCATGTTCCCCCGGCAACCGCAGGTGAGATCACACTTCGTGCGTCCGGCGTCGACGCTGTGAGATCTTCCCGCACTGTGCTGAGCGGAGTGACCCTGGACGTCGTGGCGGGTGAGGTTCTGGCGGTGGTCGGTCCGAACGGAGCAGGCAAGTCCACCGCGCTCGGCGTTCTCGCCGGCGAGGTCGAGCCGACGGCAGGAATCGTGGAACTGCACGGGCGTCCGCTGGCGACGTGGTCCGACGCGTCGATCGCCCGTCGCCGCGCGGTGTTGCCGCAGCAGCACACCGTCGGTTTCTCGTTCACCGTCGAACAGGTTGTCCGTATGGGCAGGTCGCCGTGGCATCGGACACCTCGCGAGGACGACGACGATTCGATGATCGACACCGCCATGGCGGAGTGCGATGTCCTCCGGTTCGCCCAGCGCCCGTTCTCCAGCTTGTCGGGCGGCGAACGCGCCCGCGTGTCTCTCGCGCGAGTGCTCGCACAGGGCACTGCGTCCCTGCTGCTCGACGAGCCGACCGCCGCCCTCGACCTCGGTCACCAGGAAACGGTGATGGAGGTGGCGCGCACCCGTGCTCGCCGCGGGAGCGCCGTCGCCGTCGTGTTGCACGATCTCGGGCTGGCGGCGGCCTACGCCGATCGGGTCACGGTTCTGAACGGCGGAAGGGTGGTGGCGACCGGCGAACCGCGTTCGGTGTTCGACGCGACTCTGCTCTCCGATGTGTACGGCCATCCCATCGAAGTGTTCGACCATCCGGTCACCGGCGAACTTCTCGTTCTCCCGGTTCGCGATGCCCGGGCGCCCAGGACCTAGATGTGTTCGATCAACGAGCCGACGCGTCCCAGAAACGAGCGGACAGGCGAGCTGTCACGCTGGGAACTGTCCAGCTCGACGGCGTTGAGGACCGCATCCCGGACGACGGCCACGACGCTGCGTTCGTCTGTGAGATCGATCTCGGTCACCGACTGCTCGGCAACAGCGGTGACATCCGACTTGTCCGGAACCGGATCGAGCAGATCCGCGCGGTATATCTCGACGTAGAGGGTGCTCTTGTGAACCCTGAACGCGAAGGCGCGTCGATCGTCTGTTCTACCGAAGCCGTTCGCATGGGATCCGGTGGTGACCTGCTCGACGTCGAAACACTGCGACGCGCTGGATCGGGGTGAAGCGCCTGTATGGGACGAGCACTCTTCGGTTGCCAACTCGACTCCTCGTTGTTTCCCCGCGAACACGGTACCGCTACCTGCTCCCGAAACCACTGGGGTGGTCCGCCGGGACCCGTTCCAGGGGCATCAGGCAGTGTGGTCTCGAGAAAGTCGGTTTCGATCGACGCCCCGCGCCAGCACACGAACGCCCTCAGGAGCAGACGAATCGATGAGAGAAGCACGAACGCCGTGGAGGATGGTCGGAGTCGTTGCCGCGACTACGGCAATTCTGATGGCCGCCGGATGCTCGGACGACAGTTCGGATGACACCGACACGGTCAGCGTCGAGCCACTGACAGGTATCGACTCCCCCGTCGCTGCGACGGCCCCCGCCGGAACGATCACCGATTCCCCCTCCGGCATGCATTCCACCACATTCGATGCCGATACGCGCTCCGTCGTCGCTCTCGCGGACGACTACTCGTCACTTCTGGTGTTCCCGGTCGACGCGACGTCGGACTCCGTGGTGCCCCGTGTGATCGAGCTGCCCGGTGCGGCGACGAGCATCGCCGACGGCCGAGACGGAACCGTCCTGTTGCCCACGGACAAGGCGCTGCTCGAGGTCGATCTCCGCACATCCGGTGTCGACTCCATCGCGGTGGACGCACGTCTGCTCAGTGCCGTCGAGCTTCCGGACGGGCAACTGGCTGCCGGCGACGATCGCGGAACCGTGCACGTCCTGGGCAGTGACGGTAGTGAATCTCACACGATCAGCGGTCTGACGTCGGTGGACTCGCTGGCGTCGACGCAGTACGGGCTGACGGCGCTGGACCGCCATCAGACCTCGCTCACCGAGGTGAAGGTCGACGACGACTCTCTCGGCCTCGCGCTACGCGCAGGTGAAGGCGCAGCCGAGCTGGACACCGATCGATTCGGCAGGGTCCTCGTCACCGATGCCGCAGGCGAAGAACTACTGGTGTACTCGTCCGAGAGCCTGCTCCTGCGACAGCGCTTTCCGGTCGGTGCGCAGCCGTGGGCCGTCGCATACGATGACAACTCCGATGTCGTCTGGATCAGCCTGCCCGCGACCAACGAGGTCGTCGGGTACACGTTGGACACGGGAATTCCTGTCGAGGTGAGCAGGTTTCCGACGGTACGACAACCGGACTCGATAGCGGTCGACAGCGATACCGGCGATCTGTACATCGGGTCGGCCACTGGAGACGGACTTCAGCGGATCTCGGTTCCTGGAGGGCAATAGAGCAGGCGAGGATTTCGCTTCGCTCGCCGGCAACGGAGAAAGGCGATTCCCACGGTGCCGAACAACAACAACGGTCGTACACGCATCCCGTCCGATTGGGATCTGACCTCGGAGGACTGGGAGTACATCCCGCTTCGACTCCCTCCTGACGTGACCCGAGTGACGGCGTCCATGCGCCTGGCAATTCAGGCGGAGTTCGGTGGATGGGAACTCTCTCGCGTACGCCTGTACACCGACGGAAGCCGGCGAGTTCTCCTCAAGCGCAAGAAGACGGCACATCACGTCCCGCAACCGGGAATCTAGATGGAAAGAAGAACTGTGGGTCATTCGTTGTACCGCGTACTGCTTCGGTTGATGTTCCTCATCCCGCCGGAGAGGATTCATCACCTCGCGTTCGGCGCGATGCGACTGGTGACATCCATTCCGCCCCTCCGGGCAATACTGGCTCGAATCCTCGTCGTCGACGACCCGGCGCTGAAGAGCACGGTGTTCGGCGTCGAATTCCCGGCGCCCCTCGGACTCGCCGCGGGTTTCGACAAGAACGCCGACGGCGTCGACGCCTGGGGTCCACTCGGATTCGGTTTCGCGGAGATCGGCACCGTCACCGCTCGGGCCCAACCCGGCAATCCTGCACCACGCCTGTTCCGGTTTCCCGACGACCGGGCGCTCGTCAATCGCATGGGTTTCAACAATCACGGCGCCGGCGCTGCCGCGGGCGTACTGCGCAACCGACGCGGAGGCGTCCCGATCGGTGCGAACATCGGCAAGACCAAGGTCACACCTGCAGCTGATGCGGCCGCCGACTACACCGCGAGCGCAACACTTCTCGGACCGTTGGCCGACTTTCTGGTCGTGAACGTCAGCTCACCGAACACACCAGGTCTTCGTGACCTCCAAGCTGTGGAGTCGCTCCGACCGATCCTGGTGGCCGTGCAGAACGCGGTGACCGTTCCGGTGCTCGTGAAGATCGCGCCCGACCTGTCCGACGACGATGTGGACGCGGTCGCCGATCTCGCCGTGGAACTCGGCCTGGACGGCATCGTGGCGACGAACACGACGATCGCACGATCAGGACTGTCCACCGACTCCACCGTCGTGGTCTCCGCAGGCGCGGGCGGGCTGTCGGGGGCGCCACTGGCGGACAGGTCCCTCGAGGTGCTGCGCCGGTTGCACGGCCGCGTCGGCGGGCAGATCGCACTGATCTCGGTGGGTGGTATCGAAACAGCGGACCAAGCGTGGGAAAGAATCGTCGCAGGTGCGTCGCTCGTTCAGGGATACACCGGATTCATCTACGGTGGCCCGTTCTGGATGCGCACGATCAACCGGGGAATTGCCGCCCGGCTGCGCGCATCGGGTTTTACCTCGATCAGCGACGCCGTCGGTTCCGAAACCCGATAGCGGTGAAGGTCGACAGGCGCGATGTGCCTCTCGACCTTCACCGTCGATCACGCCTCGTACACGGCAGTCAGCTTGGCACGGCCGATCGCATGCGAGAACAAGTTGAATCCGAGGTAGGCAGGTGTCGCCGTCTCGTCGACCTCCAGCCTCTCCACGTCCACGGCGTGTACCGCGAAGATGTAGCGGTGCGGGCCGTGGCCTGCGGGCGGTGCAGCACCGATGTAGCGGAACAGTCCGGCGTCGTTCTTCAGGGTGACGGCCGTACTCGGCACGCCGGTCCCCCCGTCGTCGCCTGCGCCCGACACCAGCGACGTCGTCGTCGCCGGGATGTTCGCCACCGCCCAGTGCCAGAACCCCGAGGCCGTCGGCGCATCGGGGTCGTAGACCGTGACGACGAAGCTCTTGGTGCCTTCGGGGAATCCGGACCACGACAGCTGCGGCGAGTTGTCGTGGCCACCCGCCCCCATGATTCCGCTGACCTGCTGGGTGTCGAGTGTCGCACCGTCCCTGACGTCCTCGGACGTCAGATCGAAGGACGGCAGTTCGGGTAGTGCGTCGTACGGGTCGTGCGTCATCGAGAAAGTCCTTTCGAGGAAACAGTCGCTATCAGCTGTGGAGCAGAAAGTGTTCCAACACCTGTGTACCGAACTCGAGCGAACTCACGGGAACCCGCTCGTCCACGCCGTGGAACAGTGCGGCGAAGTCGAGCTCCGGCGGCAGCTTCAGCGGCGCGAAACCGAAGCATCGAATTCCCAGCCGCGCGAATGCTTTTGCATCGGTACCGCCGGACAGCATGTACGGCACCGTGCGTCCGTTCTCGTCGTGCGCGAGGACGGCGTCGTTCATCGCATCCACGAGGTGCCCGTCGAACGTCGTTTCGTAGGAATCGAGCTTGGTGACCCATTCGCGTTCGACGTTCGGTCCGATCAGTTCGTCGACCTCACGCTCGAACTCGGCCTGGCGGCCAGGCACGACGCGGCAGTCGACCATCGCTTCCGCTGTCTGCGGGATGACGTTGGCCTTGTAACCGGCCTTGAGCATCGTCGGGTTCGCGGTGTCCCGCAACGTCGCGCCGACTATTCGCGCAATGCTCCCGAGCTTCTGCAGTGTGCCGTCGAGATCTGGGGACTTCGGATCGAAATCCAACCCGGTCTCCTCGGCGACAGCGGACAGGAATTCGGCGACGGAATCCGAGATCACCAGTGGGAACGTGTGATTGCCCAGCTTCGCAACCGCCTCTGCCAGGTAGGTGACTGCGTTCTCGTCGTGAAGGAAGGATCCGTGCCCGGCGCGGGCCTTCGCCGTCAGCTTCATCCAGCCGAGCCCCTTCTCCGCGGTCTCGACCATGTACAAGCGCTTCTCGGTGCCGTCCGGACGCGCGACGGTCAGCGAGAATCCGCCGACTTCACCGACTGCTTCGGTGACGCCCTCGAACAGGTCGGGCCGATTGTCGACGAGCCACTGCGAGCCCCACTTGCCACCGTTCTCCTCGTCGGCGAGGAACGCGAACATGATGTTGCGCGGCGGGACGGTCCCGTTCGACTTGAACTGCCTGGCCAGGGCGAGCGCCATGCCCACCATGTCCTTCATGTCGACCGCGCCGCGGCCCCACACGTACCCGTCCTCGACTGCGCCGGAGAAAGGATGGACGCTCCAGTCGGCAGGTTCTGCCGGTACGACGTCGAGGTGACCGTGGATCAGCAGGGTTCCGCGGGCGGGATCGGATCCGGGAAGGGTGGCGAACACGTTTCCGCGGCCCGGGGCACCCGATTCGACGTAGACGGTCTCGTACCCGACCTCCTGAAGCTTCTGCGCCACCCACTCGGCGCACTCCTTCTCCCCTTTGGTCGTCTCTAGTTCGCCGGTATTGGACGTATCGAATCGAATCAAGGCGCTGACCAGGTCGACGACCTCGTTCAGCGCCGTCGTACGGACAGGTGCAGTTGCGGAGTTCTCAGCTGAAGACACCACACTTTCCTACCACCCAGTCCGGGCTCGCGGCTGAACTGACGTGCGGATTTGGGCGATCGGGAACCTATCGGATATCTTTATCCAGCACGCAGCGAGCAGGCGTGCGAACAACAGAACAGATGTACGTGCATGCCCGTGCACAACTGGTCCGAGTGGCGGAATGGCAGACGCGCTAGCTTGAGGTGCTAGTGTCCTATTAACGGACGTGGGGGTTCAAGTCCCCCCTCGGACACCAGAGATCGATCATAGATCGAGTAGTTCTGAGTTGAGACAGACGACGTAGACCCCGATTCCTCTGGAATCGGGGTCTACGTCGTTGTAGGGCCCTGAGCGGCTCTGTAGGGCGTGCCGAGTCTCGTCGAGAAGAGGCTCGGTCCGGAAGGAGACGAATGATGAACGACGACGACGTCGAGACGACCGGTATCGATTCGGCCGATCTCGAGACGTGCCTTCGAGTGTTGAAACTGGCCGGAACCCTGGATAAAAATCATCCTGATTCCATTGTCGTTCAACGCGCCTCGGGACAGCTTTTCAAGGACCTGAAGCGATCGAGGCGCATCGCCGCCCGCAACTCCAAATCCGAAGCCGATCGTGCTGTCGTCGCTGCGACTGCAACGGGCTCGCCGGATCGAATCGACGACGAAACAGCCGGACTGTCGTTGACCGCACGCACGACCGGGGAATTCGCGGGCACGCTCATCCGACCGAGGCCCTGTTACATCTGCAAGCAGCGGTACACCTCGGTGGACGCGTTCTACCACCAGCTCTGCCCCGACTGCGCGGCGATGAACCGAAGCAAGCGGGATGCGACCACCGATCTGACCGGTCGCCGTGCACTGTTGACCGGAGGGCGCGCGAAGATCGGCATGTACATCGCGCTGCGGTTGCTTCGCGACGGCGCGCACACCACCATCACCACGCGGTTCCCCAACGACGCGATCCGCCGCTTCAGCGCGATGGAGGACAGCGATCGGTGGCTGCACCGGCTACGCATCGTCGGCATCGATCTCAGAGATCCGGCACAGGTAGTGGCACTTGCCGACTCCGTCGCCGCCGAAGGTCCACTCGATATCCTGATCAACAACGCCGCGCAAACGGTCAAGCGCTCCGCCGGTTCCTACAGCGCTCTGATCGACGCCGAAACCGAAGCACTTCCGGCCGGAACTCGACCCGACGTGATCACGTTCGGCAAGACGAGCGACGCGCATCCGGCGTCCCTGGCCAGTTCGCTGCCCGGCACCGCCGTCGGTGCGGTTCCCGGCACCGAAGCCTTGACCGCCGAAGCCGTCAGTTCCCTTGCGCTCGTTGCCGGTTCGGCTACCGCCGAGAGAATCGAGCAGGGAATCGCGATCGACGCGGGCGGGTTGGTACCCGACCTGGCTGGATCGAACAGCTGGATTCACACGGTCGAACAGGTGGATCCGGTGGAACTGCTCGAGGTGCAGCTCTGCAACTCGGTCGCCCCGTTCATCCTCGTCAGCCGGTTGCGAGGCGCCATGGAGGCGTCGTCGGCACGTCGGAAATACATCGTGAACGTCTCGGCGATGGAAGGTCAGTTCAGCCGGGCGTACAAGGGCCCTGGTCACCCCCACACCAACATGGCGAAAGCAGCATTGAACATGTTGACTCGAACCAGCGCGAAGGAAATGCTCGACAACGGGATCCTCATGAGCGCGGTCGACACCGGGTGGATCACCGACGAGCGTCCTCATCCGACGAAGATGCGCCTGGCAGACGAGGGCTTTCACGCGCCGCTGGATCTGGTCGACGGTGCTGCGCGCGTCTACGACCCGATCGTGCAGGGCGAGCTCGGAGTCGACCTGTACGGCCAGTTCCTCAAGGACTATCAGCCCTCTCCCTGGTGACTGACACCCCCGCCCACGTTTGTCCTGCGATACTCACGGATATACGAGTGAGTTCGAGCAACACACGGGGCGAGGACACAGGGCGGTCACGATGGGCGAGGACGTCGAGCAGAGAAAATTCACCCGCCAGGATCGTCACCGATTCCGGCAGAAGGTCCAGGATTGTCTGGACGCGCTCGGCACGATGCTCGCCGACAACACCTTCGACGTGGGCGAGCCCAAGATCGGCATGGAAGTCGAACTCAATCTCGTCGACGACGACATGGCGCCGGCGATGGCGAATGCAACCGTCCTCGACGCCATCGCCGATCCTGACTATCAGACCGAGCTCGGCCAGTTCAACATCGAGATCAACGTCGAACCCCGACCACTGCACGGCGACAGCATCTCGGTACTGGAAGCCGATCTACGTCGGTCGCTGAACTCGGCGAACGAGCGAGCACGCAGGGCCGGCAGCAGGCTTGTGATGATCGGGATGCTTCCGACGTTGACCGAGAAGCACTTCGAGCATCGGTGGCTGTCTGCGAACCCCCGTTACGACCTGCTCAATCAACAGATTTTCGCCGCGCGCGGTGAGGACATCGAGCTTCAGATCTCGGGGGTCCGGCTCCCCGGTGCCGCCGCACCCGAGGATCTGTCGACCATCACCGATACCATCCTCCCCGAGGCGGCATGTACATCGGTTCAGCTGCACCTGCAGGTCGCACCGGACGAGTTCGCGGCATATTGGAACGGTGCGCAGGCTCTCGCGGGAGTCCAGGTGGCGCTCGCGGCGAACTCACCGTTCCTGGCCGGCCGCGCGTTGTGGCACGAAACCCGAATACCGCTGTTCGAACAGGCGACGGACACGAGGCCGCAGGAGCTCAAGAACCAAGGTGTGCGACCGCGGGTCTGGTTCGGGGAGCGTTGGATCACGTCGATCTTCGATTTGTTCGAGGAGAATTCGCGCTACTTCCCCGCGCTCCTGCCGGTCTGCAGCGACGAGGACCCGAAAGAGGTTCTGGCACAGGGTGGAACCCCCGATCTGTCGGAGCTCCGTATGCACAACGGAACGGTGTACCGCTGGAACAGGCCGATCTACGATCGGACGGGCGGCGGTCACCACATACGGTTGGAGAACCGAGTGCTTCCAGCAGGCCCCTCGGTCGTCGACACCCTCGCCGATGCCGCGTTCTACTACGGGACGCTGCGCACCCTCGCCGAGGCGGATCGGCCGCTGTGGACCCAGATGTCGTACGACGCCGCCGTCGAGAATCTTCACTCGGCGGCACGCAGCGGCTTCGATGCACGTCTGTACTGGCCCGAGGTCGGATGGGTGAGCCCACAGGAACTCGTCCTGCGTCGTCTGTTGCCGATGGCCGACGCGGGTCTAGCTGCATACGGGGTCGACAGCAGCGTTCGTGATCGCTACCTCGGCGTGATCGAGGGCCGATGCCTGCGCAAGGTATCCGGCTCGGTCTGGCAGCGCAACGCGGTGGTGGACCGAGAACGCGCCGGGGACTCACGTGATGCAGCGCTGGCCGGCATGTTGGGCGACTACGTCACGTTGATGGACGAGGGCAGTCCGGTGCACACCTGGGCAGTCTGAGGGATACGATCGAGCCATGCTCTTTCGAGCTCTCGCCGATCTGACCGTGGTGGTGCACCTGGCATTCATCGCGTATGTCGTGGCGGGTGGATTTCTCGCGTGGCGGTTCCCGCGAACCATCTGGTTGCACTTGTGCGCGGCTGCGTGGGGCTTCGCCTCGATCGTCGTCGGAATCGACTGTCCACTGACCGCACTGGAGAACTGGGCACGCACACAGGCGGGCGACTCCGCGCTTCCGTCGACGGGATTCATCGCGCACTACCTGACCGGTGTCGTCTACCCCGAGAGCGCCGTTGGCCTGGTTCGCCTGCTTGCAGCCGGCGCCGTCATCGTCTCGTGGACCGGATACGTGTATCTGCGCGCGCACTCGCGGTCGCCCCTTCGCCTGTCCTAGCCCTACGCGCAGCCGAGCTCGTCGACTCCGACAGACATCCGCGTTACTGTCCAGTACATGACTTCGCAACGCGAATACGACATCGTCGTCTACGGTGCTACCGGCTTCGTCGGCAGCATCACCGCAGACTATTTGGCCAGGAACGCTCCGGAGAACACACGAATCGCGCTCGCCGGGCGCTCGCGTACCAAGCTCGAGTCGACACGTCGCCAGTTGCCGGCAGCTGCCAGCGAGTGGCCGCTGCTCGAGGCGGATGCATCCGATGTGGACGCGCTCCGCACGCTCGCCGAGAGCACCCGTGTCGTCATCACGACGGTGGGTCCGTACGCCAAGTACGGACTTCCCCTCGCCACGGCATGCGCCGAAGCCGGCACGGACTACGTCGATCTCACGGGCGAGGTGCTGTTCGCCCGCGAGAGCATCGACGCCAATCACGAGATCGCGCAGCGGACCGGAGCCAGAATCGTCCATTCCTGTGGTTTCGACTCCATCCCCTCGGATCTCGGCGTTCACGTTCTCCATGCAGCAGTCGCAGCCGACGATGCAGGCGAGCTCACCGACACTACGCTCGTCGTCACCTCGCTCAAGGGTGGCACGAGCGGTGGAACGATCGACTCGCTGCGCACACAGATCGAGACGGTCAAGAACGACAGCCGAGCTCGTCGACTGGCGGCGCGCCCCTACTCGTTGAGCCCGGACCGCAGTCTCGAACCCGACCTGGGACGGCAGTCGGACGTGGCACTGGTCAACGGCAAGGACATCGCGCCGGGAGTCGACGGCTGGAAAGCGCCGTTCTTCATGGCCTCGTACAACACTCGTGTGGTGCGACGAAGCAATTCTCTGCGGGATTGGGCCTACGGCAAGCAGTTTCGCTATCGCGAGGTGATGTCGGTCGGTCATTCCTTCGCGTCGCCCGTGATCGCCGGAGCAGTGTCGGCAGCTCTGGGCGCAGCGATCGTCGTCATGACGGTGGCCCCGAAGAAGCTTCTCGACCGTATTCTCCCCAAGCCGGGCGCGGGTCCGAGCGCGCAGGCGCAGGAGGCCGGTCGCTTCACCATGGACATCTACACGACCACGACCACCGGGGCACACTATCGGTCCCGCGTGAAGGCCCAGGGAGATCCTGGATACAAGGCGACCTCGGTCATGCTCGGCGAGTCAGCGCTTGCGCTGGTGCACAATCGAAGCGATCTGCCCGACGCCGCAGGCGTACTGACCCCCGCCACCGCGCTGGGCGACGCTCTGGTCACGCGCCTGACCGATGCAGGCTTCGAGATCTGGGCCAAGAAGGTGTGACGACGCCGCTACCGGCGAACCGGCCGATCAGGACGCCGGCGCCGGAAGCGCGGACACCTCGTCGTAGAGCGTCTTGGCCTCTGTCGGCGAGTCGACCTGAGGAGGGGATCCTTCGAGTGGTTGCGTGGCCGATTCTTTCAGGAAACCGACTGCCACCAGACCGATCACGCCGCTGAGCATCAGATAGAACGCCGGGATCATCGTGCTACCCGTCGTCGAGACCAGTGCCGAGGTCACGAGGGGCGTCGTGCCGCCGAACAGTGACACCGAGAGGTTGAATCCGATGGACAGCGCCGCATAACGCACTCTCGTGGGGAACAGTGCGGGCAACGTCGAGGCGCTCGGCGCCGCGAAGCAGGCAAGGATGACTCCCAGAATCAGGCACCCGATCAGCGGTCCGACGAACCCGGTTTGCTGGATCAGCACGAAACACGGTATCGCGAGCACGATCTGCGCCACGGCACCGAAGACGAAGACCGGTTTTCGGCCGATCCAGTCGGTGAGGCGTCCGACGCCGACGATGATCGACACGACGACGACCATCGCGGAGAGCACCAGAAGATCGGCGCTCAGCTGGGTGCGGCCGACCACCTCGGTGAAGTACGTCGGAAGGTAGCTCGTGACCATGTAGTTGGACACGTTGTAGAGCAGCACGATTCCCATGCAGATCAGCAACGCGCGCCAATGCTGTGTGAAGATCTTGCCGATCTCCTTGCCGCCGCTCTCCTGCTTTTTCACCTTGTTCTCGTGGTCGTCGAGCTGCTTACGGAAAGCGGGGGTGTCCTCGAGCTTGAGACGCAGATACAGGCCGATGATGCCCATCGGCCCTGCGATGAAGAACGGTATGCGCCAACCCCATTCGACCATCGTCGCATCACCGAGGACGGCGTTGAGGATCGTGACGAGTCCCGAGCCCATGGCGTAGCCGACGAAAGTGCCGAAGTCGAGCCAACTTCCGAGGAATCCGCGGCGTTTGTCCGGTGAGTATTCGGCAATGAACGTCGTTGCGCCGCCGTATTCACCGCCGGTGGAGAACCCTTGAACGAGTCGCGCGACCAGCAGCAGAATCGGAGCCCAGATACCGATGGTCGCGTAGCTCGGAATGAGTCCGACGGCCAACGTACCGATCGACATCATGATCATCGTGGCGGCCAGGACCTTCTGCCGACCGATCCGATCACCGAGGGGCCCGAAGAACAGACCACCGAGTGGACGCACCAGAAATGCGGCGGCGAATGTCGCGAAGGTGCTGATCAGCTGAACGCCGGGTGATGCGTCGGGAAAGAACACCTTGCCCAGCGTCGCGGCGAGGTAACCGTAGACACCGAAGTCGAACCACTCCATGGTGTTGCCGAGAGCTGCTGCCGACACCGCACGCTTGAGCATCGGCTGGTCGACGACCGTGATGGAATCCTCGGTGAGTGTCGGCTTCCGATGCATCCGCCGGGCGAACGCTCCGCGCCGAAGATGTTGGACATGGCCGTGTCCCCACCGGGTGTCGTCCGGTGGCATCTGGGATGAATCCGAGTCCTTTGCAACCGTCATTTACCAAACGTTAGCCAAAATAAATACCACGTATCAAACTGCATCCGCGTCGAAACCTCGATATCGTGTGCGTTCACGCAGGTCACCGGTCGGTATTTCGAACTCGGTTCGCGCTGTTGGTAATTCGCACTTTTCGGGCATTTCGGACGCATGGGTTGCGGCGGCGCCCGCCCACGCCGACCGGACACCCCGACCGGGCAGTGCCGTGCACCGACGGGCACGATGGGTCGGTGCGAACTCACAGCCATTCGTTGCCGCCAGCCATGCGCGTGCCTCTCATCGTCGACGTCGACACCGGCATCGACGACTCGCTCGCACTCCTCTATCTGTTGTCCAGCCCCGAGGCCGAGATTCTGTCGATCGCATCGACCGCAGGCAACGTCCCGGTGAATCAGGTCGCTGCCAACAACCTCGCCTGGCTGGACCTCTGCGGCGCCGGTGACATCGAGGTCACACTCGGCGCACAGGCACCACTCGTCGCCCCGTTGATGACGACCGAGGACACACACGGCCCGCAAGGCATCGGGTATGCGGAGCTTCCGGTGTCGAGAAGGCCACTGTCCGCGCGTGATGCGGCGACCGCGTGGGTGGAGATCGTTCGCGGACGCCCGGGCGAGGTCACCGGCCTCGTGACGGGCCCACTGACGAACCTCGCCAACGCGATACGGATCGACCCAGAGTTACCGCGACTGCTGAAACGTCTGGTCCTGATGGGCGGCGCATTCGAGCACCCGGGCAATACGACGCCGACGAGCGAATGGAACATCGCCGTCGACCCGGAAGCCGCATCGGAGGTCTTCGCAGCGTTCTCCGTCGTACCGCAGGATCGATTGCCGATCGTGTGTCCACTCGACATCACCGAAACCATCGAGATGTACCCCGACCACATCGCTCGACTCGCCGAGCGTGCGGGCAGCATTCCACGCGAGCTCATTGCCGAGAGGGATTCGTCCGCTACTCGGTCGACGGCGTCGAATCCCCTCGTGCGACATTTCTCGGACGCTGTCCGCTTCTACATGGAATTCCACCGCGATCACGATCAGGGATTCCTGGCGCACATGCACGATCCGTTCGCGGCGGCGGTGGCACTGAACCCCGACATCGCGACGTACCGTCTCGCGACGGTCGACGTCGAGTTGAACGGAACACTCACTCGCGGAACCACTGTCGCCGACCGCCGCGGAATGTGGGGTCGGCCGCACAACGCCGCTATCGCGACCACGACCGATCCCGCCGCATTCTTCGACGACCTGATCGAGCGCGTCGGCGCACTGGCAGCGCGGCTGTAGGCCTGCGTCAGGCGTCGAAAGCGTCGAGAAGCTCCTGTGCAGCAAGAGCTGCAGTCAGTGAACCGTCTCGCACGCGAGCTTCGACGCCCGCCCGGATGGCCTTCACTTCGGGATTCTGGGCAAGCCTTCGCAGCAGCTGATCGTTGACCATCGTCCACGTCCAGTCGACCTGCTGTGTTCGACGCTTCTCCGCGAACTCACCAGCGTCGGACAGTACCTGCTGATGTCTGAGGACGGTGCTCCAGAATTCGTCGAGGCCGACCTTCTCGAGTGCACTCATCGTCAGCACTGGCGGCTGCCAGATCGCATCGTGCGGGTAGATCATGCGAAGAGCGCCTGCGAGCTCACGCGCTGCGCTCTTCGCCTCGATGGCGTGTTTGCCATCTGCCTTGTTGACCGCGACGAGGTCGGCGAGTTCCAACACGCCCTTCTTGATGCCCTGCAGCTGGTCGCCCGTACGCGCCAACGTCAGAAACGCGAAACAATCCACCATGTTCGCCACAGTCACCTCGGACTGCCCCACGCCCACCGTTTCGACGAGAATGACGTCGAAGCCCGCCGCCTCGAGCAGCACGATGGTCTCGCGTGTCGCCCGCGCCACTCCCCCGAGGGTTCCTGATGTCGGCGACGGCCTGATGTAGGCGTCCTTCTGCACGGCCAGGTTCGCCATCCGTGTCTTGTCACCGAGGATGGAACCACCGGTTCGCGTCGACGACGGGTCGACGGCCAACACCGCCACGCGATGGCCCTTCTCGATCAGGTGCATCCCGAGTGCATCGATGAACGTCGATTTCCCGACACCCGGAACGCCGGTGATCCCGACACGGTGGGATCCGCCCGCCTTCGGGAGCAACCGAAGAAGCAGCTGCTGCGCGAGGTCACGGTGATCGGTACGCGTCGACTCAACGAGTGTGATCGCGCGTGCCAGTCCCGATCGCTCGTTGGCCAGTACGGACTTCGCGACGGCGTCGATATCGATCGCGGCGATCCTGTTGGGAGAACTCATGCTCAGGCGGAGGCCTCACGTGGGGTGTGACCGAGCTGAACCGACAGCTTCTCGACCAACCCGATGGCGGCATCCGCGATGACGGTTCCCGGAGGGAAGATCGCCGCCGCGCCCGCCTGATAGAGCTCCTCGAAATCACCGGGCGGAATGACACCACCGACGACGATCATGATGTCCGGGCGATCCACCGCAGCGAGAGCCTCGCGGAGCGCCGGGACCAAGGTCAGGTGGCCCGCGGCCAACGAGGACACACCGACGACGTGCACGTCGTTGTCGGCCGCCTGCCGGGCGACCTCCTCGGGTGTCTGGAACAGCGGGCCGACGTCGACGTCGAATCCGATGTCCGCGAATGCGGTGGCGATCACCTTCTGTCCGCGGTCGTGACCATCCTGGCCCATCTTGCAGACCAACACGCGAGGCCTGCGACCCTCGTCCTCGGCGAACTGCTCGACCAGCTCGGTGGCCCTGGTCAGGTTCTTCGATTTGCCTGCTTCGTCGCGGTACACACCACTGATTGTCCGGATTTCTGCCTGATGGCGCCCGTAGACCTTCTCGAGTGCGTCCGAGATCTCCCCCACGGTAGCCATCTTGCGTGCTGCATCGATCGCCAGATTCAGCAGATTGTTCTCCATGCCCGATTCGGTCGACGCCGCCGCGCGGGTCAGGTTCGCCAGCGCCGCCTCGACTTCGTCGGTGTTGCGCTCGGCCCGCAGGCGCTCGAGCTTCTCGATCTGTTCGCGGCGCACCTTGGAGTTCTCGACCTTGAGGACCTCGATGGTGTCCGGCTCGTCGGGTACGTACTTGTTGACGCCGACCAATGGCTGACGCCCCGAGTCGATACGCGCCTGCGTCCGCGCCGCGGCCTCCTCGATGCGGAGCTTCGGGATTCCTTCACCGATGGCCTGGGCCATACCGCCCGCTGCTTCGACCTCGGCGATGTGCGCGCGCGCACGATTCGCGAGTTGATGGGTGAGCCACTCGACGTAGTGCGAGCCGCCCCAGGGATCGATCGGACGGACGGTGTTGGACTCCTGCTGAATCAGCAACTGCGTGTTACGAGCTATGCGCGCCGAGAAATCGGTCGGCAGTGCAAGCGCTTCGTCGAGCGCATTCGTGTGCAGCGACTGCGTATGTCCCTGTGTCGCAGCCATCGCCTCCACACAGGTGCGCGCGACGTTGTTGAAGACGTCCTGCGCGGTCAACGACCATCCGGACGTCTGCGAATGTGTACGCAGCGACCGGGATTTCGCACTCTTCGGCTCGAACTTCTGCACGAGTTCCGACCACAGCAGTCGACCGGCGCGCAGCTTGGCGACCTCCATGAAGAAGTTCATCCCGATCGCCCAGAAGAACGACAGACGCGGAGCGAACGTGTCGATGTCCATGCCCGCATCGAGCCCGGCCCGGATGTACTCGACACCGTCGGCGAGTGTGTACGCCAACTCGAGATCGGCCGTCGCTCCGGCTTCCTGAATGTGATAGCCGGAGATCGAGATCGAGTTGTATTTCGGCATCTTGGCGCTGGTGTACGCGAAGATGTCGGAGATGATGCGCATCGACGGCTTCGGCGGATAGATGTAGGTGTTGCGGACCATGAACTCTTTGAGGATGTCGTTCTGGATGGTGCCTGCCAACTTCTCCGGCCCCACACCCTGCTCCTGCGCAGCCGCGACGTACAGCGCGAGGATGGGCAGCACCGCCCCGTTCATCGTCATCGACACCGACACGCTGCCCAGGTCGATACCGTCGAACAGCTGGCGCATGTCGTAGATGGAATCGATTGCCACACCGGCCATTCCGACGTCGCCCTGCACACGCGGATGATCGGAGTCGTACCCGCGGTGCGTCGCCAGATCGAACGCCACCGACAGGCCCTTCTGGCCGGCGGCGAGGTTTCGACGGTAGAACGCATTCGACTCCGCTGCCGTCGAGAACCCGGCGTACTGACGAATCGTCCAGGGCTGGTTGACGTACATGGTCGGGTACGGACCACGAACGAACGGCGGGGTACCGGGGAAGCTGTCGAGCGGATATCCCTCGGCCTCGGCGGCATCACGGTCTGCCTTGGTGTACACCGGCTTGACGTCGATGCCCTCCGGTGTGGACCACACGACCTGCTCGGTGGTGTAGTTGTTCGCCTTCGCGCCCGCCTCGATGTGCGCTGCCACCTCCTCGGCGGTCGGAGCGGTCGCAGTGGTGTCCTGCGGATCCTTCAGCGGCACATCGGCAAAACTGCCGATGACGTGGGATGTCCGCGAGTCCTGCGTGGTCATGTCTACGCTCCCAACGTGTCGAGAAGGTCAGTGAGTACGGCGACGGCGTCGACCTTGGCGGTGAGGAAGTCGTCCGGCCGCTCGGGTCCGTCGATGCCGGCGAAGACCTTCTCCGGGCCGGCCAGAAGAACTTGCTCGATCCCGGCGTCCCGCAGTGCGACGACGATCGCGCCTGCGTCCTCGGCGTACTTCTTGTCGGTGCCGCACACCACTGCGATACGAGCGCCGGACGAGGAGACAGCGTCTGCGATGGCCGATGCCGTCAGTGGACCGGGATTCTCGGTGTGGATGCCGCCGGAGGCCAGGAGGTTGGCCGCGAAGGTGGTCCTGACGTTGTGCTCGGCCACCGAACCCAATGGCGCGAGCAGCGCGAGCGGCCTCGAATCGTTCGCGGCCAGATACGCATCGGACCTGTCTCTCAACGTCTCGAACGCCGCACCGTACCGTGCGACACCGGACGTCGTTGCACTCGGAGCCAGTGGCGCTTCGGCGAGGTTCGGGAATTCGTTGACGCCGGTGATCGGGGTGCGGCGGTGGGCGATGTCGGCGTCGCGGGTGGCCTTCGTCTCCGCGATCGCCTGTGCAAGAGTTCCGGATTCGAGTGCCGCCAGGTAGCCGCCGTCCGCCTCGATCGCCTGCGTGAAATTCCACGCCGCCGACGCGATGTCGTCGGTGAGCTGTTCGATGTACCACGAGCCTGCGCCGGGGTCGAGGACACGACCCAGATGGGACTCCTCCAGCAGCAACAACTGAGTGTTGCGAGCGATGCGCGCTGCGAACGTCTTCGACACGCCTGCGGCACCGCCGTCGATTGCAGCGTCGAACGGAAGAACGGTCACGGCATCTGCCCCACCGACACCGGCGCCGAATGCAGCCAACGTCGTCCGAAGCATGTTCACCCATGGATCGCGCTGCGCCATCATCGCTTCCGATGTCACGGCGTGCTGTGGCGCTCCACCCGAATCGGGCGCGCCGACTACCTGTGCCACCCGAGCCCAGAGCACACGCGCCGCGCGGAACTTCGCGATCGTCTGAAATTGATCGTCCGTCGCAGCGAACCGGAACTCGACCTGCCCGAGAGCGTCACCGACCGGTATTCCCGACGCGGTCGCCGCTCGCAGATATTCGAGTCCTGCCGCGACGGCAGCTCCGAGTTCCTGTGCGTCGCTTGCTCCCACGTTGTGGAACACCGTGCCGTCGATGGTGATGGCACGTACGGTTTCCGGCCGTGCCACCGACCGGCGGGCCAGTTCCACGGCGTCGTCGAGCCCGACGGACTCGGCACCGGCGAAGCGTGCCGTCAGCGGGGCCGCCCCCAATCGGACGTCGATCGATGAGGCATCCTCGACCGTGACGCCATCGAGAATGCCGAATACGACGTCAGCGGCCGCCGACGTCTGCGCACCTGCCTCCACAACGACGGGTGCGAGATCCCACAGGACTCCATCGAGCGCGTTCGGCAGCGCCTCGACGGCAAGGCCCGTGTCCCCGACTTTCAGCCACAGCGCACTGACACCGTTGTTCAGCCCGTCCAGGATCGATCTGTTGACGATTGTCGCGTCCGATTGCCCGAATCCGTAGCGCGCACTGACCTTCCACCCGGCATTGACGTCGCGTGCTGCATCTCGACCGCGTACGAACGGAAACTGTCCTGGAAGCGGATTCTCGTCACCCTCGCCCCACGCTCCGTACAGCGGCGACACCGTCACCCCGTCGTACGTCGTCGTATCGAGTAGATGTTCCGGTTCGGGTGGAAGATCTGCGACGTCGACACGACGCGATTTGGCAAGCACTCCTGCGACGGCCTGCTGCCAGGCCGCATACGCGCTACGCGACGCGTCCTCCTGTGAAGCGATGGGCACGATGACTGCTCCTCGACTCGATCGACGAGAGCCGATCGACGATTGACGACTTCTGTGATGTGAACACGACTGCTTCGACAATATCGTGAGGATCACCTCACGTTTGCACGGGAGGCCGTTTCGCGCGGTGGATCACCACCCCGCTGACGCCGGTAAGCTCGGCGTTCGTGGCGAGCCGTCTGCGAGATCCCCGGTTGATCGGTCTCGTCGTCGTTCTCGTCGCTCTCGGAATCGCGGCTGTACTGGCGCCGCATCCGTCGATTGCGCAGGTCCGCCAGTGGTCTCAGTCCATCGGACCGTTGTTTCCGCTCGCCTTCTTCGGCGTGCACGCGGTAGTGACCATCGCCCCCGTGCCCCGCACGCTGTTCACCCTGTCCGCGGGTGTGCTGTTCGGTCCCGCACTCGGAATCGCAGTCTCGGTCGGCGCGTCCACGGTCAGCGCCGTGCTCGCCCTGTTGTTGGTACGCGCACTGGGACGTGACTGGTGCGCTGCACGTATGACTCACCCGGCTGTGCGTGCGATCGACGACAGTCTGATCCGGCGCGGGTGGTTGGCGGTGGGGTCGTTGCGCCTGATCGCTCCTGTCCCGTTCTCGGTCGTGAACTACTGCTGCGGCGTGTCCTCGATTCGCATTCTTCCGTTCGCACTCGCAACGGTGGTGGGGGTTGTGCCCGGAACCGTCGGCATCGTCGTGCTGGGTGATGCGCTCGGAGGCCACACCGATCCGGTTCTGCTGATCGTGTCGGGCGTGTGCATTGCTGTCGGCGTGATCGGCCTCGTTGTCGACTGGAGGTTGTCGCGGGCTCGTCGCGCGGCGACCCCCGCTCGCGTGCCACCCGCCCAAGTGACACCTGCCGACGAGACACCGACCGAAAAGACACCGACCGAAGAGACACCGGAAAGCCTGGATGCTTGATTCGCGATAGTCAAGCCCCTTACATTGACTTGAAGAAATCAAGCCAGTACCCTTGTCGAATGTTCGTACTCACGGTGGATCAGCGTCGAAGCCGAAGAGACGTCGACCGCGTCGAAGAACTGCTCGCGGATATGCACCAGGTCCCACTGCTTCGGCAGTTCGAACGGACTGCAGGAGACGAGGTCCAGGCCGTGGCATCGGACGCGCACACCGTCGTCGACGTCGCCCTGGCACTGGCGCGCCGGGGAACGTGGAGCATCGGGATCGGCGTCGGGACGGTGGAGCAACCATTGCCGGAGAGCACGAGGGCGGGCCGTGGTCCCGCATTCGAAGCCGCACGTGACGCCGTCACCCGCGCGAAGAATGCCACGGCGGCGACGGCGGTGACTGCAGCAGATCCGGTTCTCGGTGCTCGCAGCCGGGACGCCGAGACCGCGCTGACGCTCGTGGCGCTACTGATCACCGACCGTACCGATCAGGGCCATGCCGCAGTCGAGCTCATGTCAGAAGGCCACACCCAGAAGAGCGCAGCCGCTTTACTCGGAATCAGCAAGCAAGCGATGTCCCAACGCCTGTCGGTGGCACGGTGGAGCATCGAGGCCAACGGACGAACACTCGCCGAACATCTCCTCGAAGAACTCGATGCCACCGCACCACATCAGGGGGACACATGACCGTCGTGACGTTGGTCCTACTAGGCGCGGTGTCCGTGGCCGCACTGGTGCCGGCCCGAGCACCACTGCCCGCATGGGCTCCGGCCACTGCCACCGCGGTGCTCCTCGCGGCGGCGGCGGCCGCGGGCGCACACACCGACCGAGCAACGGGGTTCGCCCTCGCCGCTACCTATGTGCTCGCCGTCCTCGCGGCGGTCACCGGCGGCTCACCGATGGTGACCGCAGTCTTTCGACTCGCGCGCCGCACCGACAGCCCGACCCCCGATCCTGCACACGAGCCCCTGCACGGAGGTCGAACGATCGGCGTGCTCGAACGCATCGCCGTCGCCACCTCGATACTGTCGGGTTGGCCGGAGGGAATCGCAATAGTGCTCGCGGTCAAAGGGCTCGCCCGCTATCCGGAACTGCGTGGCTCACAGGCGTCGGCTGCCTCCGAACAATTCATCATCGGCACGTTCACCAGCGTCATGTGGGCCGTCGCGGTCTGCGGGGTGGGGCAGGCGTTGGTTACCTGAGAGACCTGTCGACGCTACTGCGGTTCGGCCTCGGGCGGCGGTGCCCACCCGGTTTCCGGTTGCGGAGCAGAGAGCTGACCGACATCGGCACGCTTGGACAGGCTGGGATCCGGAGCGAGGGAAGTGTCGACTGGCGTACGCGCCACCGCCTCGGCTGCTGCCACGGCTTCGGCGACCGCAGGATCGG
Source organism: Rhodococcus yunnanensis NBRC 103083 (assembly GCF_001895005.1). GTDB lineage: Bacteria > Actinomycetota > Actinomycetes > Mycobacteriales > Mycobacteriaceae > Rhodococcoides > Rhodococcoides yunnanense. The sequence continues at coordinate 497,388 of NZ_BCXH01000001.1, forward strand.
TCTTGGTCTCGAACCACGCGGCAACTTCGTTGGAGTCGTCCTGTGGCTTCGGCTCTTCTGCGGTGTGCGCACTCGGCTCGAACCGGAACACACCGTCCTCGCCCTGACTACCGAGAGTCTTGGCGAATCCCTTCAACGCGTCACCGAAATCGCTGGGAATCATCCACACCTTGTTGGCGTCGCCCTGCGCCATTTGCGGCAGCGTCTGCATGTACTGGTACGCAAGCAGTTCCGGCGTCGGCTTGCCCGCCTTGATCGCTGCGAACACCTTCTCGATCGCCTTTGCCTGTCCTTGAGCTTGCAGGTACTTGGCGGCTCGGTCACCTTCGGCACGCAGTATGCGCGACTGACGCTCTCCTTCCGCCGTCAGAATCGCCGCCTGCTTGCCGCCCTCGGCAGCAAGGATTCGGCTCTGCTTGTCACCCTCGGCAGTCTTGATCGCCGACTCCCGGTGTCCCTCGGCGGTGAGGATGGTCGCGCGCTTCTCACGATCCGCCTTCATCTGCTTCTCCATCGACTCCTGAATCGACGGTGGCGGATCGATGCTCTTCAATTCCACTCGCGCGACCCGAAGGCCCCACCGGCCTGTTGCCTCGTCGAGAACCACACGGAGTTGACCGTTGATGGAATCGCGAGAGGTCAAGGTCTCCTCGAGTGTCATTCCGCCGACGACGTTACGGAGAGTCGTCGTGGTCAACTGCTCGACACCGACGATGTAGTTGTTGATCTCGTACACCGCGGACTGCGGGTTGGTCACCTGGAAGTACACGACGGTGTCGATCGAGACCGTCAGGTTGTCCTTGGTGATGACCGGCTGCGGCGGGAACGACACGACGCGCTCACGCAGATCGACCCTGGCTCTGATTCTGTCGACGAACGGAACGAGGAACGTCAGCTGCCCCGACACCGTCCGCACGTACCGTCCCAGCCGTTCGATCACGGCGGCCTCGGCCTGCGGGATGATCGAGACGGATTTGGCCACGAGAACGACGACGAAAAGAACGATCACGCCGAGAACGATGAGTGCTGCCATAGAACTACGGTCCCCTCCACACGACGGCAGTAGCGCCGTCTATTTCCATCACTGTCACGGTCACTCCTGGCGCATACACTTCGGATTCGTCGAGGGGACGCGCGGTCCACACCTCACCGCCGAGTTTCACCTGGCCCTCGTGGGCCGAAACTTGTTCGAGCACAACGGCGCTCTTGCCTGCGAGCGCGGCGGCGTTGGTAGCGAGCAGAGGTGGAGCTGCAAAGCGCCGCAGCAGAATCGGCCGCACTCCCAGAACCAACACCAACGACACCACACCGAACACCACGGCGTCGGCCCACACCGGAAAGTCGGTGACGGCGGAAATTCCCGCAGTGGCAAGAGCACCACCGGCGATCATGAGCAAAAAGAAATCTCCCGTCAGCGCTTCGGCCGCCGCGAGTGCAATTCCTGCGATGAGCCAGATTATCGCCGCCACGCAGTCCATCTAACCAGAAATCGGACATCGGGCGGCGGGTCTCACTCCGTCACGAAGTCGACCAGCTGTTCGACCGCTCCGATCAACGGAGCCTCGAGATCTCGGAACGAGCTCACCGACGAATACACGTGCCGCCACCCCTCCTTCGGAGTCCCCCACCCGAGTTCTCTGCAGATCCCTGTCTTCCAGTCCTGGCCCCGAGGAATCTTCGGCCACGCCTCGATTCCGACGGCTTTCGGACGCACCGCTTCCCACACGTCGATGTACGGGTGGCCGGTGACGAGAACGTGCGGGCCGAGCGAGGCGGTCAGCTTCGATTCCTTCGAACCGGTGACCAGGTGGTCGACCAACACACCGACCCGGCGCCCCGGTCCCGGTTCGAACTCGGCCAGTCGCTCACCGAGATTGTCGAGACCCTCGAGGTGTTCGACGACAACGCCCTCGACCCGGAGATCGTGTCCCCACACGCTTTCCACAAGAGCAGCATCGTGCACGCCCTCGACCCAGATCCGGCTGGCGCGAGCGGTTCGCGCGCGCAGCCCCTCGACCTTGGTCGAACCGGATGCCGATCGCGTCGACGCCTGCGACTTCGGTGCTGCGACGGCACGAACGAGAGTGACGCGCTTTCCGTCGATCAGAAACGCAGCTTCACGAAGCGCGAACAATCTGGTCGTACGAGCCGAATCTTCCAGTCGCACGAAGTCGCCGTCGTAGGTGCGCTCGAAGCCCACCACCGCACCGCAGAAGCCCGTCGCCGAATCCTCGACGACAAGTCCGCGCTCAGCAGGGACCTGCGGTGCAGGCACTTTCCGCATCCGACTGTGCCCCGAAAGTATGTCTCCGCCGTACATGTTCGTCACGGCAATCTACGCTAGCCATGATCGCGAGCGAGCGCGCTTCGCCACGCCGACCTATGCTCGTAAGTCGTGAGTTCTCCCAGTGCAAGTCTTGCCGTGTGGGCCAGTTCGTGGCTGGCCGGTTTCAGCGCGCCCGACGACGTGATCGACGCGCTGTCCGAGTGGGCCCCGATGCATCTCGTGGTGGCGGGTGACGAAGGCACCGCCGACGCCACCGACCTGGCCTGGCCCGGTCCGCGGGCAGACGGTGTGGCGAGCCTGCTCACCACGATCCGAAAGCTGCTCCCCACGGACCGCAAAGGACCGGGTATCGAGTTGCTGTTGCCCAGGCCCGGTGCGACGACCGAACTGCCGCGCGGCACCGAGTTCGCGCGTCACGCCGTGCACGCGGGCCAAGCCATCGTCGTCGGTGATCCAGAAGGTCCTGGACTCGGGCTCGTTCCCACCACCGAAGGACCGGATGTCCTCCGCTGGACGGTGTTCGCGATCGACGTGCCGCCGCGAGCCGTGCGCGATTTCGGCCTCGGCGAAGCCGAATACGCGATGCGCGAGGCCGTCCGCGGCGCGGCCGACGCCCTGGGTTCGCTGCAATCGCTACCCACTCGAACTGCACTCGGTGACCCGCGCACCAGAATCGCTGCAGAACTGGCAGAACTGACCCGGCACCGATACCCCTCGGAGATGTCCGAACGCGCACTGCGCGTCCTGGAGTCCGCCGATCGGGTAGCTGCGATTCTGTCCGTCGCACAGCACTCATCGCCGACCGAGGAGCCGACCGCAGGCTCGGCCGCGGCGCGCGAGGAGTTGATCAGGCCGTTGTGGAACGCCGTTCGATCCGCACGGTTGGGCGCCGTGTCGGCCAGCATCGAATCCAGCGTCCCGCGGCGGTGACCGGGCTCGATCTCACGGGCGGGAAGGCCGTGTCGGCTGCTCGCAGCAGTGCAGTGCGCAACGGGCACCGTTGAGCGTCGATCCGTAGCGCGGTACCGAACCTGTTCCACGTACGGTGCCGTCCCCGAGGTGTTCACCGATCAATTCGACGACCATCTTCGCGAACCTGGTGTCCGTTCCAGGGGTAGCGGCGCGCGCGAACGCCATGTTCAGCTCTCGCGCCTTCTCCTCCGCTTCGGTGTCGAGATCCCAGACGACCTCGAGGTGATCCGAGACGAATCCGATCGGGCACACGACGACCGCCTCGACACCCTTGTCCGACAACGCGTCCAGATGGTCACAGATATCGGGTTCTAGCCACGGCACCTGAGGAGGACCGGAGCGCGATTGCCAGACCAGATCGTAATCGTCGATGCCTGCGGCAGCCGCAACGAGCCGCGACGCCTCGGCGACCTGTCGGCTGTACAGCTGACCACCGTCCTGCGGAGGACCGGCATTGGCGTCCGCGGCATTCGGAATCGAGTGTGCGGTGAACACCAGACGGAACTGTGTACGCACGGGCTCGGGCAGCTCCGCTGCCGCTGCGGCGATGGCGTCGGCGAAAGCACCGATCATCAGCGGATGGTCGTAGTACTGACGGATTTTGGTCAGATCGGGAGCACCGTCGCCGACTGCATCACGGGCTCGCGCGATGTCCTCGTGATACTGCCGGCAGCCCGAGTATCCCCCCCACGCCGACGTCGGAAACACCAACGCGCGTTCCACCCCGTCGGCGCGCATGCTCGCTACGGTGTCCTCGACCATGGGATGCCAGTTCCGGTTGCCGAAATAGATCGGAAGGTCGATACCTGCCGCCGCGAGCTCGGTTTCGATCTCGGCGATGATGTCGCGATTGAGAGCGTTGATCGGAGACACTCCACCGAAGTGCATGTAGTGCTCGACAACCGCATCCAGACGCTCCGGGGGCACCCCGCGGCCACGAGTGACGTTCTCCAGGAACGGTCTGACGTGCGCAGGTTCTTCCGGGCCGCCGAACGAAAGTACGAGTAGGGCGTCGTAGCCCGGGGACGTCGTCATCTCTCCATTGTGCGCCGAGCCCACGTGTGACCTCGAACTCGCCTGGTGAGCGACACTTCGTGACACGGCATCGGCCCCGATCGAGAAGTGTCTCTCGATCGGGGCCGATGCCGTGCGAGCGGTGCTGACAGCTACAGCGAGTCGGGGAGCCACGTGTTGTGGCTGGCGCCGCCGTCGACGTAGATGATCGAACCGGTCGTACCCGGCAACCAGTCGGACAGAAGAGTCACGATGGACTTGGCCACCACTGTCGGGTCGTCGACGTCCCACCCGATAGGTGCCGCGCCGGACCAGTAGTCGTTGAGCTGGTTCATCTTGGTTGCATCACCGGTTGCGGTACCCGCGATGGCTTTCGCCGCGAGAGTCTTGATGGGTCCCGCAGCGACGAGGTTGGACCTGATCTTCTTTGCCGCGCCTACTTCGCGTGCGACGTATCGGTTGACCGACTCCAGCGCGGCCTTGGCGACACCCATCCAGTTGTAGAACGGCATCGACGTGCGCGGATCGAAATCCATTCCGACGATGGAGCCACCCTCGTTCATGACGGGAAGCACCGCACGGGCCAGCGATGCGTAGCTCCACGCCGAGATCTCGAACGCCTTGGCTGCATCGGGTCCCGGACCTTCGAGGAACGGCTTTGCATCCGGACCCATCAGGGTGCGCGGTGCGAACGCGATGGAATGCAGAACGCCGTCGACACCTTCCGGAGCGACCGCGCGCACCCGATCGGCGAGGGCGGCGAGATGCTCCTCGTTGGTGGCGTCGAGTTCGATCGCAGGCGGCACCTCCTTGGGGAGGCGCTGCGCGATGCGATCGATCAGACGCAACCGGTCGAACCCGGTGATGATGACCTTGGCACCCTGCTCCTGTGCCACGGCCGCAGCATGAAATGCGATGGAGGCGTCAGTGATGATGCCGGTGATGAGAATTGTCTTGCCTTCGAGCAGTCCGCCCATGTGTCTTCCTTACCGATCGGATCGAAACGAGGAATAACGAGAAAAAATCAGTGCCCCATACCGAGGCCACCGTCGACCGGGATGACAGCACCGGAGACATACGCGGCGTCCTCGGACGCGAGCCAGCTGATCACACCTGCAACTTCTTCGGTCTTACCCTTGCGGCCGAGGGGGATCGCACTGACGGCCATCTCCTGGTACTTCTCGTCAAGCGCCTGCGTCATCTCCGTGTCGATGAAGCCAGGCGCGACGACGTTGGCCGTGATCGAACGCGACCCGAGTTCACGGGTGAGCGAGCGAGCAAGTCCGATGACTCCAGCCTTGGACGCGGCGTAGTTCGCTTGGCCCGGTGTACCCGCGAGCGCGACGACCGATCCCAGAAAAATGAACCGCCCATACCGTGCTCGTAGCATCGATCTACTTGCCCGCTTGGCGACACGGAACGCGCCCGTGAGGTTAGCGTCGATCACCGTCGCGAACTGGTCCTCACTCATACGCATGATCAGCGTGTCGTCGGTGATTCCTGCGTTGGAGACCAGAACCTCGACCGGTCCCTGAACTTTCTCGACCTCGGTGAAGGCAGCGTCCACCGACTCCGAATCGGTGACGTCGCATACGACTCCGAACAGGCCGTCGGGGACGCCGGATCCGCGGTGAGTGACGGCGACCTTGTGCCCGTCTGCGACGAGACGCTGCGCGATGGACAGACCGATGCCTCGGTTACCTCCGGTGACGAGTACCGATCGAGCGATGAAGTCGGGTTTGGACATGCCTGCAACCTATCTGTTCGTCCTGGAATGACAAAGCGAGACTTACTGGTGAGTAATAACAGGAATTCAGGGCAATCTTTGCCGAAGAACCAAAGCGGTTCCCAATCCTGTTGCGGTGAAGAGGACTCCGAGAATCAGCCACGGCCGACTCGCATCGCCGCGAGTGACCTCGAAGCCGATCTGCTCTTCCAGAGTGTCGTAGACCGCGCGCAGCTCCTCGAGCGAGGAGGCGGTGAAGAAGCTTCCCCCGGACAGGTTCGCGATCTCACGCAGCGAGGGATCGTCGACCGGAACCAAAACCCGCTCGACACCGGACTCGTCCTCGATGTCCACGGTTCCGTAACTGGTACCGAACGAAATCGTGGAGATCGGGACGTTCTTGTCTTTCGCAGCACGCGCGGCCGTGTAACCGCCGCGAGGATCGTCCGGGCTCTCGGGCACGGTCTGCTTGCCGTCCGACAGGAGCACGATCCTGGCCGGGGGTGCGGCGTCGCCACCGCCGAGAACTGCACCGAGTGTGTCGATCGATTGCAGCGACGTGAAGATCGCCTCCCCGGTCGCGGTACGTTCGCTCAGTTGAAGTTTGTCGATGGCGGCCTTCGTCGCCTCGCGGTTGGCGGTCGGCGACACGAGAACCGATGCGGTACCGGCGAATGCGACGAGCCCGAGGTTGATACCGGGAGTCAGGCCGTCGGCGAACGACTTTCCTGCCTCCTGCGCTGCGGCCAACCGGGAGGGCTCGACGTCGGTTGCTTCCATCGACAGCGACACGTCGATGACGAGCATCACCGTCGCGCGATTACGCGGTACTCGTTGGTCCGCAGTCGGTCCCGCCAGCGCGACCGTGAGCAGCAACAGCCCGACGAGGACGAGTGCGGTCGGAACGTGGCGCCAGTATCCGGGCCTCGTCGGCGCAACCCTCTCGAGCAGTTCCATGTTCGAGAATCGGAGTGTGTGCTTGTGGCGCCTGCGTTGCACCACGACGTAACCGACAACGAGACCCACGACGACGAACAGGAAAAGCAACCACCACGGGGAGGTGAACTCCGACAGGCTCATCGTCGGCCGGCCCGAGCGGTGTTGACGGCGCTGGCACCGAGTGTGTGCCGACGCGAGGACACGAATCTGACGACGTCGGCGATCCAGTCGCCGTCCGTGCGCAGTGTCAGTCGCGGTGCACCGCACCGGCGCAGCGCACGTTCGACGTCGTCGCGGTGTTGCGCGGCGGCCTCGGCGAAGTCCGCACGCAGACGCGGCGTCACGCTGAACTCCTTGGTGCGTCCCGATTCGGGGTCGTGCAGCACGACGTCACCGATGTCCGGCAGGTGGAGATCTCGGGGGTCGAGCACTTCGATGGCCAGGATGTCGTGACGCGCCGCAATGGCACGGAGCGAGCGTTCCCAATCGATGTCGCCGAGAAAATCACTGATCACGACAGCCATCCCGCGCCTGCGCTGTGGTCGGCGCAATGATTCGATCGCGCCGAGCAGATCCCCTCGGACACCGTCCGCGGCACTCGGCGTCGTCGCTATCGTGCGCAACATCGACTGCGAATGAATCCGACCACCGCGTGCAGGGATTCGCGTCGTGGCAGCCCCCGTCGCCACGACAGCACCGATTCGATTGCCGCCGCCGCTCGTCAGATGCGTGATCGCTGCTGCTGCCGCGACCGCGAGGTCCCTCTTCTCGCAACCGGTGGTTCCGAAATCCAGGCTCGCAGACAGATCTACGACCATCCACGTCTCCAACTCACGATCGGCGACCGACTGACGGACATGTGGATGCGTCGTACGTGCGGTGACCGACCAGTCCATCTGCCGAACGTCGTCGCCCGGTTGATATTCGCGGGCATCACCCGGCTCCGAACCGGGGCCGGGTATCAGCCCGAGATGATCACCGTGGAGAACTCCGTCGAGTCGGCGTCGGACCGTCAGCTCCAGCGTTCGGAGAGCCGCAGCCAGTGACGGATCTCGAAGTTCACCACTGTGGAACGAGGGCGGACGAGCATCGACCGCGTGGTCGGCTGCCCCGGCTGATCGCCCCTTCACTGCTTCTGGCTACCCACGGCCGGTGCGGTGCCTGGTGACTTGTCCAGCGACGGGGCCTGCGGACCAGACTGCTGGCCGTTGCCGGGGTACGGCGCCGGACCCTGCTGTACCGGTCCCTGCTGGGGCGGTCCCTGCTGTACCGATCCCTGCTGTACCGGTCCTTGCTGGTGAGCTGGACTGTGCTGCACCCCGACTGCCTGCGGCGCAACCTGGGGCAGTCCCACGGTCTGGAGGACACGCGTGATGACGTCCTCGGGCGTCACCTCGTCCGCCAGAGCGTCGTACGAGAGCACGAGACGATGCCTGAGCACATCGGGAATCACCTCGAGTACATCCTGAGGGACGACGTAGTCACGGCCGCGGAGCAGAGCGAGCGCGCGCGAAGCGGAAATGATCCCCAACGTTGCGCGCGGTGACGCTCCATAGGCGATCCAGCTCGCCACGTCGTCGAGACCGAAGGTCTCCGGCGTCCGCGTTGCCGAGATGACTCGGACGACGTAGTCCACCAGCGCGTGGTGGACGAACACAGAACTCGCCACGTTCTGCAGACGGACGAGTTCGACCGGGTCGAGGATCTGCTTCGGTGTCGGCACGGCAGTGCCCATCCGGTAGACGATCTCGCGTTCCTCCTCGACGGAGGGGTAGTCGACGACGATCTTGAACAGGAAGCGATCCCGTTGCGCCTCGGGGAGCGGGTAGACGCCCTCGTTCTCGATCGGGTTCTGGGTTGCCATCACCAGGAACGGATCCGGCATCGGGAATGTCTTGCCACCGATGGACACGTGCCGCTCCGCCATCACTTCGAGCAGGGCGGATTGCACCTTCGCGGGCGCTCTGTTGATCTCGTCGGCGAGCACGAAATTTGCGACGACCGGACCGAGTTCGGTGTCGAACTCCTCGCGGCCCTGACGGTAGATGCGAGTACCGATCAGGTCCGTCGGCACGAGGTCAGGAGTGAACTGCACACGCGAGAACGATCCGCCGACGACCTTGGCGAACGTTTCCACCGCGAGCGTCTTCGCCACTCCTGGTACACCTTCGAGCAGAACGTGTCCCCGGGCCAACAGCCCGACCAGAATGCGTTCGACCAACCGATCCTGCCCGACGATCACACGCTTGACCTCGTAGACAGCCTTCTCCAGGATCTGAACGTCCTGGGCGAGCCCGGCACCGTCCGTCCGGCTCGAACCGCCCCCACCAGCCGCACTGCCGTTCGATTCGCCGCCGTCACGTGATGTCACCAAGAATTCACCGCTTTCACTTACATCGTTGCCCGTGCACCTTGTGCTGTCCCCCGCCCACTATTCCAGGTGACGACCGCGCGCGAGAGCAAGACCGCCTCGAGGCCAGTGGCGTACGAGTTCGTACTCAGGACACCATACGCACGGCGTACGGCGTCATACCGTCGTACCGAACGGAGGAGACCTTCACGACGTCACCCGATTGTGGTGCTTCCAGCATTTTGCCGTCTCCGAGATACAGCGCGACGTGTTGGCTCGCGTTCGGGCCGTAGAACAGCATGTCGCCGCGTTTCATGTCCGAGGACGGAACCTGCTTGCCTGCTGTGTACTGGTAACCGGTGTAGTGCGGCAGTGAGATTCCGAGGCCGGCGAAGGCGTAGATCATCAAGCCCGAGCAGTCGAATCCGACCTTGTTGTAGTCGCCGTAGCTGTCGGCGACGCCTCCGTCGCGGATGCCCTTCGTCGGTCCGTTCTCATCTCCCCCGCCCCACGAGTACGGAACACCGAGCTGGGACATCCCTCGGTCGATGGCCAACTCGATCGCGGCACTGCCGGTCAACGACGGGTTGGACTGCCCGGAGGTTCGCGGCTTCTTCGGCGGCGTCGCCGTTGTGCCCGAGGTGCCGGCCGAACTGTCACTGTCCGAGCTGTCCGAGCTGTCACTGTCCGAGTCGTCGATGTCCGTGTGCGAGCGCTGGCCGGCGGCTGCGGCTGCAGCGGCGGCCGATGCTGCTTGGTTTGCGGCGACGCGTGCCGCAGCCTGTACCGCGGCTTCCCGCGCGGCAGCGGCGGCCGCGGCAATGGCCGCATCCTCTGCTGCCTTCTGCGTCTCCCAGGCGGAGTACGCGACACGCTGATCCTGCAGACCTGCGACGTCCGAGCGAGCTGCGTCGAGCTGGCTCTGTGCCGAGTCACGCTGGCCCTCGATCGCAGCTTTCTGTTCCGCCTGGGCCTGTAGAGCTGCCCTCGCGGTGGCGATCGCCTGTTCTGCTTCGGCTTTCTTGCCTTCCGCTTCGGCGGACGCAGCGTCGGCGTGCTGCTTGGACTCGCGTGCTGCAGAGTCCTTGTTCGCCTGTTCGGTACGCGCGCGTTGAAGCCCGTCGAGTACCGCGTTCTGGCTGTTGGAGAGAACCTTCAACACCTGGGCACGATCGAGCACGTCGTCGGGGCCACTCGAACCGAGGAACGACGCGACCGAGGCGACACCGGTCCCCTGCGTGTAGCTCGATTTCGCGAACTCGTCGAACTTGCGCTGAGCAGCTTGGATCTGCGTACCTGCATCCGCGAGCGATTGTTGCGCGACGGCAACGATCTGCGCTGCCACGTCAGCTGCATCACGGGCGTTCTGCAAATCCACGAGGGCCTTGTTGACACCTTCTCGTTTGATCGCCACCTCGTTGTCGAGCTGCGCCAGCTGCTGATTGGCAGCGGCGACCTGGTTGATCAGCTCGCCGACCGCCCCGAGTCGACTGTCCACGCGCGATCCGGCGGCAGCGAGGTCGGAATCGGACGGATTGGGAGGTGGCGGAGGCACGGCGGCGGCAACGCCACCCATCGTGCTCATCAGGGCCACGACCAGTCCGGCCCCGATCATCAGTCGCACAGAGTTGGAGAACGCGCTGCGGCGAGTGCCGCGGAGTGCTCGTCGCCTCACAGAAGTCTCCCTCGGTTCCGGCACTCGCCACGACCAGAACGGTCGTAGGCACCGGTCGAGTGGATGGGTTGCACCCACGTCGGGTGCTGCCGTCACGCTCACCGGGCAGGGAGAAGACGCGCAGCAACACGACAGGTGTCGACCACATCGGCCACACCCGAAGCATCAGTCACCCGTATCCCCACGGGTAGACCTCTGCCCTCTGCGACACTCCTTCCCCAGCAGTGCCAATGGCACCGTACGACACTTTGCACACTAATGAAACTCCGGTCACAAAGAACACATTTGTAATTCGGCCTGCGCAAATGTCTGAACACGGCGGATGCCGAAAACAGTTTTTCCGACTTTTTTCGGGTGCCGACGAAAAATGCCCCGACCATCGGGTCGGGGCATCCGTCGGAGGTGTCGGGAAATCAGTCCTTCGAACCGACGTCCACCCGTGTACGCGCGTTCTGCTCGGATCGTCGTCTGCGAGCCTTCACCGCTGCGGTGGCTGCGGCGCAGCCTGCGACCACGAGGACGATCACGGCCGTGATCCCCGCCCACGGAGTCTGTGGGCCGACGAGAGTGTCGACGAAGTTGTCGGCCGCGCTGACAGGATCTCCCGTGTAGGTGGTGTCCTGCCCCGATTCGAGATCCACACGGCTGACCGTGTCGCTGAACGAACCGACCTGCCCCGGACTGAGAACCAGGACCGTGCCCCCGTCCTGCGTACCGACGGCGGTCGCGAGATCGCGCAGCTGTGAATCGTGTGACGGATCCGCGTCGACGACGACGATGCTCAGATCGATTCCGTGCTCCTCGGCGCGATGGACGGCCGAGAGCAGCGCGTCCTCCATCGACGCCGGCGCGCTCACACCGGTGGAGGCGACCTCGGACACGATCTCGTCGACGTCGACACCGGGTGGGACCTCGGCGGCGAGTGGAACAAAGGCAAGGATCGGTTCAGGCATTTCTCGTCCAGTCGGCAATAGCAGCGTCTTCGGTGGGCGATCGTTACCGCACAGTACGAACTCGCCGGAAAGAACCCTACGTCACCGAATCGACGACGGACCGCGCCGCGCCGCCTCGACGCGTCGGCTGAGGTTCCCCTGCATTGCGAAGGCACCCGGACTGCACGAAGATCGACCGTGCAGGGTGCGCTCACAGAGATGTAGGCTGCCCTTCGTTTCCAACAGGACAAGCGTACTGTTAGACTCGAGTTCGAGACGTTCACGCGCCGACCTGGCGCGCAGTACGTCTCGCTTCAACCGTCGACACAGCCCCGTCGGCGGTGTGCCTCATAGACGAGTGGAGCTGAAGTGACCGCCAGTAATGATTCATTCGGTGCAAAGGGCACCCTCGAAGTCGGAGAGAACTCGTACGAGATCTTCCGCCTGTCGGCGTTGCCCGGTGCCGAGAAGTTGCCCTACGCGCTGAAGGTCCTCGCGGAGAACCTCCTTCGCACCGAGGACGGTGCCAACATCACCGCCGACCACATCCGTTCGATCGCCTCATGGGACCCCTCCGCGGACCCGAGCATCGAAATCCAGTTCACCCCTGCACGCGTGATCATGCAGGACTTCACCGGTGTCCCCTGTGTCGTCGACCTCGCCACCATGCGTGAAGCCGTCACGACTCTCGGCGGCGACCCGAACAAGGTCAACCCGCTCTCCCCCGCCGACATGGTCATCGACCACTCGGTCATCCTCGACGTATTCGGTCGCGCCGACGCCCTCGAGCGCAACGTCGACCTCGAGTACGAGCGCAACGGCGAGCGGTACCAGTTCCTGCGTTGGGGCCAGGGCGCATTCGACGACTTCAAGGTCGTCCCACCCGGCATGGGCATCGTCCACCAGGTCAACATCGAGTACCTGGCACCGACGGTCATGACCCGCAAGGGTCAGGCATACCCCGACACCTGCGTCGGCACCGACTCGCACACGACGATGGTCAACGGCCTCGGCGTTCTCGGTTGGGGCGTCGGCGGCATCGAGGCCGAGGCAGCCATGCTCGGCCAGCCCGTCTCGATGCTCATCCCCCGCGTCGTCGGTTTCAAGCTCTCCGGTGAGATCCAGCCCGGCGTGACCGCGACGGACGTCGTGCTGACCGCCACCGAGATGCTGCGCAAGCACGGCGTCGTCGGCAAGTTCGTCGAGTTCTACGGCAAGGGCGTCGCCGAGGTTCCCCTCGCCAACCGCGCGACCCTGGGCAACATGAGCCCCGAGTTCGGTTCCACCGCAGCGATCTTCCCGATCGACGAGGAGACCATCAACTACCTGCACCTGACCGGCCGCAGCGACGAGCAGCTCGCTCTCGTCGAGGCGTACGCCAAGGAACAGGGCATGTGGCACGACCCCGAGAACGAGGCGGTCTACTCCGAGTACATCGAGCTCGATCTCAACACGGTCGTACCGTCCATCGCGGGACCGAAGCGTCCGCAGGACCGAATCCTGTTGTCCGAGTCCAAAACTGCGTTCCGCAAGGACATCCACAACTACGTGGAGGAGAACTACCCGACCGAGCACACGCAGCTCGACGAGGCAGTCGAAGAGTCCTTCCCGGCATCCGACCCGGCAACGCTTTCCTTCGCGGACGACGGCGCGGTCGACGTCCAGTCGGCCGCCTACGGCTCCGAGGGTCGCCCGAGCAAGCCCGCGCGCGTCGTCACCGACGAAGCAGGCGAGTTCGTGCTCGACCATGGCGCGGTTGTCGTCGCAGGCATCACGTCCTGCACCAACACCTCGAACCCGTCGGTCATGCTCGGCGCAGCGCTGCTCGCTCGCAACGCCGTCGAGAAGGGCCTGTCGACCAAGCCGTGGGTCAAGACCAACATGGCTCCCGGTTCGCAGGTCGTGACCGACTACTACGAGAAGGCAGGCCTGTGGCCGTACCTCGAGAAGCTCGGCTACTTCCTCGGCGGCTACGGATGCACCACGTGCATCGGTAACACCGGCCCTCTGCTCGAGCCGATCTCCAAGGCGATCAACGACAACGACCTGTCGGTCACTGCCGTGCTCTCGGGAAACCGCAACTTCGAAGGTCGCATCTCCCCCGACGTCAAGATGAACTACCTGGCGTCGCCGCCGCTCGTCATCGCCTACGGCCTTGCGGGAACGATGGACTTCGACTTCGAGACCGATTCGCTCGGCGAGGACCACGAGGGAAACCCCGTGTACCTCAAGGACATCTGGCCGTCCTCGCAGGAGATCGAAGAGACGATCCAGTCGTCGATCAGCCGCGACATGTTCAGCAAGTCCTACGAGACCATCTTCGCCGGTGACAGCCGTTGGCAGAACCTCTCCACTCCCGAGGGCGACACCTTCGAGTGGGATCCGAAGTCGACCTACGTGCGGAAGCCTCCGTACTTCGACGGCATGACGATGGATCCAGCTCCGGTCACCGATATCAAGGGCGCTCGCGTTCTGGCCCTGCTCGGCGACTCGGTCACCACCGACCACATCAGCCCTGCAGGACCCATCAAGGCCGGCACCCCGGCAGCGCAGTACCTCGACTCGCACGGCGTCGAGCGCAAGGACTACAACTCCCTCGGATCGCGTCGTGGCAACCACGAGGTCATGATTCGCGGCACGTTCGCGAACATCCGTCTGAAGAACCAGCTCCTCGACGACGTTTCGGGTGGTTACACCCGCGACTTCACCCTGGACGACGGCCCACAGGCCTTCATCTACGACGCGTCGCAGAACTACCAGGCCGCGGGCATCCCGCTCGTCGTCCTCGGTGGCAAGGAGTACGGATCGGGGTCCTCGCGTGACTGGGCCGCCAAGGGCACCTCGCTCCTCGGCGTCAAGGCCGTCATCACCGAGTCGTTCGAGCGCATTCACCGCTCCAACCTCATCGGCATGGGCGTTGTCCCGCTTCAGTTCCCGGTCGGTGAAAGCGCGAAGTCGCTGAAGCTCGACGGCACCGAGACGTTCGACATCGTCGGTATCGAGAAGCTCAACGACGGCATCACGCCGAAGACGATGTCGGTCACCGCGACGAAGACGGACGGGTCCAAGGTCGAGTTCGAGGCCGTGGTCCGCATCGATACGCCGGGTGAAGCAGATTACTACCGCAACGGCGGCATCCTGCAGTATGTGCTTCGCAACATGATCAACGGCTGATCTGTTTCCTCGTCCAGCTCGCAGGACCTGATCCCGCGACATGACCAGTGACTGATCTTCTCCGACGGGGATGGGCTCGGAAGCAACTCTTGTTTCCGGGTCCATCGTCGTTCGAGAACCGTCAGCGAAAGTAGGAACGACACAAGTGCCCAAGGTCAGTGAAGACCAGTTGGCTGCGAGGCGAAGCGAAATCCTCGACGGCGCCAGGCGGTGCTTCGGTGAGTTCGGCTACGAAGGTGCAACCGTTCGGCGACTGGAAGAAGCAACCGGCTTGTCGCGCGGCGCCATTTTTCACCATTTCAAGGACAAGGACGGCCTGTTTCTCGCCCTCGCGCAAGAAGATGCGCGGCGCATGGCCGAGGTCGCAGCGAATCAGGGTCTCGTGCAGGTCATGCGGGACATCCTCGAGCAACCGGATCGATACGAGTGGCTCGGCACGCGCCTCGAGATCGCGCGTCGACTGCGAACGGACTCGGAGTTTCGTGACAGTTGGTCGGAGCAGTCAGCCGATCTGACCGACGCGACGATGGCTCGACTGGAACGGCAGAAGACCGCAGGCCGACTACGGGACGACGTACCGCAGGACGTGATGGTCGACTATCTCGATCTGGTCCTCGACGGCCTCGTCGCGCGTATCGCGTCCGGCCAGGGTGGCAACAATCTGTCCGCTGTTCTCGACCTCGTCGAGGAATCGGTTCGAAAGCGCGAATCCGCGGGCTAGCTGGGCCGGCTGGCTTTCTTTCGGTTCGGCCCACCTCGCCCACGAAGTGCGACGCCCGACTCCGCCAGTACTTTGTGCACGAAGCCGTAGGAGCGGCCGGTCTGCTGCGCCAGCGACCGGATGCTTGCACCGGCCGCGTACTGCTCTTCGAGGGTGGATCGGAGTCGATCCCTCGAATCTCCGGTTATCCGTGCGCCTTTGGTTATCCGTGCGCCTTTTGCGATCGACGGTCCCGGTACCCCGCCCAGCTCACGGTCGGCCGATCGAGTCTCCACACGCGCCATGGGTTCCTCCAGTCAACGATGACTGTGGAGCGGAGCCGGCGGAGCGATCCGCAAACTCAGCACTCACCGAATGCCCCCCGCACGTTCAGGGTAGTGGACTGCCTCGCTCGTCCAACGGAGAACAGCCGAATCAGCCAGCCTCGGTCGCACGGGCTGGGTCAGGCCAGCTGGATCAATTCCAGGTAGTCCTGCGACCAATGATCCTCGTTGCCGTCGGGAAGCAGGATCACACGCTCCGGCGACAGGGCCTCCGCGGCGCCCGGGTCGTGGGTCACCAACACGACTGCACCCTTGTAGCTACGCAGTGCATCGAGTACCTGCTCGCGCGAGATCGGGTCGAGGTTGTTCGTCGGCTCGTCGAGAAGAAGGACGTTGGCGGCCGAGGAGACCAGCCCTGCCAGCGCAAGACGTGTCTTCTCACCGCCGGACAATGTACCTGCGGGTTGCTCGAGCTGAGGCCCGGTGAACATGAAGGCCCCGAGAAGCGACCTCAGTTCCTGCTCTCCTGTATCGGGTGCTGCGTGCCGAATGTTCTCCCAGACGCTTGCATTGTCGTCGAGGGTGTCGTGTTCCTGCGCGAAGTATCCGACGCGCAATCCGTGGCCAGGCTCGATCTGACCCGAGTCGGACTTCTCGGTTCCGGCAAGAATCCTCAGCAACGTCGTCTTGCCCGCGCCGTTCAGCCCGAGAACGACGACGCGACTACCGCGGTCGATGGCCAGGTCGACTCCGGCGAAGATTTCCAGCGATCCGTACATCTTGGTGAGGTTCTTCGCCATCAGCGGCGTCTTTCCGCAGGGCGCAGGCTCGGGGAACCTGATGTGCGCGACCTTGTCGGACACACGCTCGGCGTCGAGGTTGGCCATCAGCTTGTCGGCACGCTTCGCCATGTTCTGTGCCGCAACGGCTTTGGTTGCTTTGGCACCCATCTTGGCCGCCTGCACGCGGAGTGCGCCCGCCTTCTTCTCCGCGTTCGCGCGTTCGCGGCGTCGACGCTGCTCGTCGGTCGCGCGCGCATCGATGTACTTCTTCCAGTTCATGTTGTAGATATCGGCTTCACCTCGAACCGCGTCGAGGAACCACACCCGGTTGACGACGTCACCGAGAAGTTCCACGTCGTGGCTTATGACGATCAATCCGCCCTCGTGGTTCTGCAGAAATCCACGAAGCCACGTGATCGAGTCGGCATCGAGGTGGTTGGTCGGCTCGTCCAGCAGCAGCGTCGTGTTGGACCTACCACCGCTGCCGTCTGAGGCGGCGAACAGGATGCGAGCCAACTCGACGCGGCGGCGTTGCCCACCGGACAGCGTCCGCAGCGCCTGGCCGAGAATTCGATCCGGCAGACCGAGGCTGTTCGAGATACGTGCAGCCTCGCTCTCGGCTTCGTAACCACCGAGCGACGCGAACCGCTCCTCGAGCTCGCCGTACTTGCGGACAGCTCGGTCGAGACGATCCTCGTCGGCGACCTCCGCCATCAGGGCCTGCTGCTTCTCCATCTTGTTCAGCAGCGTGTCGAGCCCGCGCGCAGAGAGCACTCGATCCTTGGCGAGGATGTCGAGATCGCCTTCCTTCGGATCCTGCGGCAGGTAGCCGAGGTCACCCGT
Organism: Rhodococcus yunnanensis NBRC 103083; assembly: GCF_001895005.1. Classification (GTDB taxonomy): domain Bacteria; phylum Actinomycetota; class Actinomycetes; order Mycobacteriales; family Mycobacteriaceae; genus Rhodococcoides; species Rhodococcoides yunnanense. The sequence continues at coordinate 515,066 of NZ_BCXH01000001.1, forward strand.
TCGCACCACATGTCCGGCGTACGGCTCGCCCTCCCCCGCCAGGATGCGCAGTGTCGTGGTCTTGCCTGCTCCGTTACGGCCGACCAGCCCGATTCGATCGCCTGCTTGCACGCGGAGAGCAGGGCCGGGGGCAGAGAGCAACGTGCGGACACCGGCACGAACTTCCAAGTCGGTGGCGGTGATCACGCATGAGCTCCTAGCGATTGCGTACAGGTTTCGTGACGAGCCGGGTCGGCTACGTGGTGAATGATGCTCGGGTACGGCTCGAGCAACCACTTATTTTAACCTCTCGCGGAGAGTGCTCCTGCCACCGAGCGCGGCGACACCGGTAACGTCTGGCTCATGACCTCCGAGAACCCCGCGCAGGACAAGGATTTGACCGGTCGAGTTGCACTCGTCACAGGAGCCAGCAGAGGCATCGGAAAGGCTGTTGCCGCCGAGTTCCTGGCCCGTGGCGCCAAGGTTGCCATCACCGCGCGCAAGCCGGAGCCGCTCGCCGACGCCGCCCGCGATCTGCGCTCGGGCGCAGGTTCCGGAGCCGAGGTACTGACGATCCCCGGCAACGCGGGGGACGCGGATTCGCGTCGTGACGCCGTTGCACGGACGATCGCCGAGTTCGGTTCGCTCGACATCCTGATCAACAACACGGGCATCAACCCTGTGTACGGCTCGCTGATGGAAGCCGATCTCGACGGCGTCAAAAAGATCTTCGACACCAACGTCGTCGCCACCCTCGGGTTCGTCCAGGAAGCGTTCAAGGCGTGGATGGGAGAGCACGGCGGCGTCGTGATCAACCTCGCGAGTGTCGCCGGCATCAGATCCACCGGCGTCATCGCCGCCTACGGTGCCTCCAAGGCAGCGCTGATTCGATTGACCGAGGAGCTCGCCTGGCAGCTCGGGCCGTCCATCCGTGTCAACGCTGTCGCCCCTGGCGTCGTCAAGACCAAGTTCGCCGAGGCACTCGTTGCTGGAGGCGAGGATGCGGCGTCGGCGGCATATCCGATGAAGCGACTCGGTACACCGGAGGATGTCGCATCGCTCATCGGATTTCTCGCATCGGACAAGTCCTCGTGGATCACCGGAGAGACGATCCGGGTGGACGGCGGATTGCTCGCAACCGGCGGGCTGTGAACCACTCCGCCGGACTGTCCGCCGATGTCGTCGTCGTCGGATTGGGTCCTGCCGGACGCGCGATCGCGCATCGTGCATCCGCGGCCGGGCTCGATGTCATCGCCGTCGACCCACACCCGGACCGGCACTGGACGCCGACGTATTCTGCCTGGAGCGACGAGCTGCCCGGGTGGCTCCCTCCTTCGGTCGTCGCAGCGTCCACTGCCCACCCCGCTGTCTGGACCACTCGGCGCCAATCCATCGATCGCATGTACTGCGTGCTCGACACCGCAGCACTCCAGGCGGTCCTCACCGTGGGCAACGCGAGAGTCCTTGCGGCCACCGCATCGACAGTTCGACGGGACGTGGTGACCCTGACCGACGGCAGGTCGATACGGGGCCGCTCGGTCGTCGACGCCCGCGGGTCGACAGGGCTTACCGGACTTGCGGAACAGACGGCGTTCGGTGTGATCGTGGAACGGGACGTAGGCGAGTTCTTGCTCGAAGGCGTCGGTGCATGGTTCATGGATTGGCGCACGGACAATGGAGCCGAGCGCGGCGATATCCCCAGCTTTCTGTACGCGGTCCCACTCGGCGACGACCGAATCCTCCTTGAGGAGACCTGCTTGGTCGGATCTCCGGCGCTCGAACCGTCGGTGCTGCGTCCCCGGCTCGTCGCCAGGCTGCGCAGCAGAGGCCTTGTTCCGACCGGACAGGAGCCTGTCGAGAGGGTGAAGTTCGCGGTCCAGCCGCCGGCCAGGACGAGGGGCGATCGCGGAATCGTAAGATTCGGCGCCCGCTCGCATCTGATGCACCCCGCCACCGGGTACAGCGTCGCGGCATCCCTGGCAACCACGGATCTCCTCGTCGCCGGACTCGCGGACGGCAACTCGTCGTCGCCGCTGTCCGTGTGGGCGGTACAGCGCCTGCGCAACCTCGGTCTCAGGACTGCACTCAACCTCGACAGCGAGCAGATCCCACACTTCTTCGCGAGCTTCTTCGAACTTCCGGTGTCACTGCAGACGTCGTACCTCTCGGGCAGGGGCGACCTGCGAGGAACGGTATCGGCGATGACTCGAATGTTCCCGACGCTGCCCACGGCCGCGCGTCTCGCGATCGCCAGAACAGTGGTCGGCATCTGAAATATCGGCTTACGCTCGACAGATCGGACGTTTCTCGGCAATCATGAACCCCATGCGTTCCATTTGGAAGGGATCGATCGCCTTCGGGCTGGTCAACGTCCCAGTGAAGGTCTACTCGGCGACAGAGACCCACGACATCCGGTTCCACCAGGTGCACGCCAAGGACGGCGGCCGGATCAAGTACGACCGCATCTGCTCCGAATGCGGTAAGTCGGTACAGTTCGCCGACATCGACAAGGCATACGACTCTCCCGACGGGGAGAGGGTCGTGCTGACGGACGAGGACTTCGACAAGCTGCCCGCTGCGGAGAAGCACGAGATTCCAGTACTCGAATTCGTGCCTACCGACCAGATCGACCCCATCCTGTACGACAAGAGCTACTTTCTCGAACCGGACTCGTCGTCGCCGAAGGCCTACGTTCTTCTGCGCCAAACGCTTCTCGAGACGGAGCGCACGGCGCTGGTTCACTTCACGTTGCGTCAGAAAACCCGCCTTGCGGCGCTGCGAGTGCGAGACGACACCTTGGTCATCCAGACACTGCTGTGGCCGGACGAGGTTCGAGCCGCAGAGTTCCCGTCGCTCGACGACGCCCCCGAGGCGCGTCCGCAGGAAGTCAAGATGGCGACGTCACTGGTCGAGAGCATGTCCTCGGACTTCGATCCGACCGAGTACACCGACGACTATCAGATCGAACTCCGCAAACTGATCGACGACACCATCGCCAACGGCGGCGAGAAGGTCATCCAGACCGAGGACGCGACGTCGGACGAGGGCGAGGACGCCGAGGTCGTCGATCTGGTCGCTGCGCTGCAGCGCAGCGTGGAAGCTGCGGGCAAGAACGCCAAGAGCTCGCCGTCAGGATCAGGGTCGTCAGGATCAGGGGCGTCAGGATCGGCGACTTCTGAATCCGCGGCGAAGAAGGCTCCTGCGAAAAAGGCCGCAGCGAAGAAGGCACCCGCGAAAAAGGCCGCGGCCAAGAAGGCCGCCGCGAAGAGTACCCCTGCGGAGAAGACAGCAGACGAAGGCGCCCGAGCCCGCAAAGGTGCGTGACTCGGGCGTGTGACTCAGACGGTGAAGCCGAGAGCCCTCAGCTGTTCACGTCCGTCGTCGGTGATCTTGTCGGGACCCCATGGCGGCATCCAGACCCAGTTGATCTTCAGATCCGACGCCAGACCGCTGCGCACCAGAGCGCCCCGTGCCTGGTCCTCGATCACGTCGGTCAACGGGCATGCCGCCGACGTCAGAGTCATGTCGATCGTGACGATGTCGTCGGCGTCGATCTTGATGTCGTACACCAGACCCAGGTCGACGACGTTGATCCCCAACTCGGGGTCGACGACGTCACGCATCGCCTCCTCGAGATCTTCGAGCACCTTGATCTCGTCGGCAGTGAGCGAGACTGGCGCCGACTCGGCTGCCGGTGTCTCTGTCACGGGTGTTTCGGTCATGCTTGTAGTCCTCCGGATCGTGCGGTCTCTACGGGAGTCTCGTCGACTATCCGAACAACCGCGTCCTTGAAAGCCATCCATCCGAGCAACGCGCACTTGACGCGCGCCGGATACTTCGACACACCGGCAAAAGCAACTCCGTCGCCGATGACGTCCTCGTCTCCTTCGACGTTACCCCTGCTTCCCACCATCTCGCTGAACGCGTCGACGGTTCGCAGAGCCTGCGCAACAGGCAATCCGACCACCTGATCGGTCAGCACGGACGTCGCCGCCTGGCTGATCGAACAGCCCTGCCCGTCGTAGGACACGTCGGCGACCGTGCCCTGCTCGTCGATGTGGACTCGGAGTGTGACCTCGTCGCCGCATGTCGGGTTGACGTGATGTACCTCGGCACCGAACGGCTCGCGCAGTCCACGGCCGTGCGGATGTTTGTAGTGATCGAGGATCACCTCTTGGTACATCTGTTCCATACGCATGTCAGGCCGCTCCATCCGATGCCGTGGTCGCTCGCGTTGTTCCGAAGAAGCTCTGCGCGCGTTCGATCGCAGCGACGAGCACGTCGACCTCGTCGAGTGTGTTGTACAGGGCGAACGACGCCCGCGCCGTGGCGGCGACTCCGAACCGTCGGTGCAGTGGCCACGCGCAATGATGCCCGACGCGGATGGCAACGCCTTCGTCGTCGAGAATCTGCCCGAGGTCATGTGCGTGAATTCCATCGACCGTGAACGACACGGCCGATCCGCGGTCGACTCCGGTGGTCGGTCCGAGCACCCGGACGCCGTCGAGCTCGGCGAACCTCGCGAGTGTGGTTACGACCAGTTCGTGCTCGTGTGCGGCAATCGCATCCATCCCGACGACCTCGAGATAACCGACTGCAGCGCCTAGTCCCACCACCTGCGACGTCATCGGGACTCCGGCCTCGAACCGCTGCGGAGGCAACGCGTACGTCGTCTTCTCCATGGTGACGGTCTCGATCATCGAACCGCCGGTGATGAACGGTGGCATCGCTGCGAGCAGCGCGGCCTTCCCGTAGAGAACACCGACTCCGGACGGCCCCAGCATCTTGTGCCCGGAGAACGCCGCGTAGTCCACGTCGAGTTCGTGAAAATCGACGGCCATGTGCGGCACCGACTGGCATGCGTCGAGTACGACCAGTGCGCCGACTTCTCTCGCCCGACGAACCAACTCGGCCACGGGAGCGACCGCACCCGTCACGTTCGACTGATGCGTGAACGCGACGACCTTGACCGCATCGGTCAGAGTCAACGAATCGAGATCGATCCGGCCGTCGTCGGTGACGCCGTACCACCGCAACGTCGCACCGGTACGCCGTGCCAGCTCCTGCCAGGGAACCAGATTGGCGTGGTGCTCGAGTTCGGTGATGACGATCTCGTCACCGGGACCTACGTGGCGATCGAACCGGTCGTCCCCGAGCACGTACGTCACCAGGTTGAGCGATTCGGTGGCGTTCTTGGTGAACACCAACTCATCGACGTCGGCACCGACGAACGACGCGATAGCCGCACGGGCACCCTCGTAGGCATCGGTGGCCTCTTCGGCGAGTTGATGAGCGCCGCGGTGGACCGCTGCGTTGCACGTCACCGAGAAGTGGCGCTCGGCGTCGAGGACCTGGACCGGACGCTGTGACGTCGCACCCGAGTCCAAGTACACCAACGGCTTGTCGTCTCGAACCGTGCGACCGAGTATCGGAAAGTCCGCACGCACCGACGCGACGTCGAACGTGCTACCCGTCAAAACTGCCGGTGCACTTCCAGCTCTGGTCACGTCGCAGGCTCCGCTCCCGGCCATAGTTCACGCTCCTGTTGTTGCAGCCTGAGTGAATCCCGCATATCCGTTTGCTTCGAGCTCGTCGGCCAGTTCGGCTCCACCGGACTGCACGATCTGACCGCCCACGAACACGTGCACGAAATCCGGCTTGATGTATCGAAGGATGCGCGTGTAGTGCGTGATCAACAGAACCCCGCCACCCACCGGCGTGCCGGTGGAATCGACCCAGCCGCGCTCCTTGTAGGTGTTGACACCCTCGGACACGACACGCAGTGCATCGACGTCCAGTCCGGAGTCGGTCTCGTCGAGGATGGCGATCTTCGGCTTGAGCAATCCCAGCTGCAGGATCTCGTGCCGCTTCTTCTCACCACCGGAGAAGCCCTCGTTTACGCTGCGGTCGGCGAACTCGTCCTTGATCTCGAGCTCGCCCATGGCGCTCTTGACCTCTTTGACCCAGTGCCGAAGCTTGGGTGCTTCGCCGCGAACCGCGGTGACCGCGGTGCGCAGGAAGTTCGACATCGACACACCCGGCACCTCCACCGGGTACTGCATCGCAAGGAACAGGCCCGCGCGCGCGCGCTCGTCGACAGACATCTCCAACACGTCCTCACCGTCGAGGGTGATGGTGCCGGAGGTGACCGTGTACTTGGGATGACCGGCGATCGCATAGGACAGCGTCGACTTGCCGGACCCGTTGGGGCCCATGATGGCGTGTGTCTCACCGGAACGGACCGTCAGGTTCACACCCTTGAGGATGTCGATCGGCTGAGCGGTTGCGTCCGAGTGTGCGACGCTGACGTGCAGGTCACGGATTTCGAGCGTGGACATCTTGAGGTTCCTTCGAAAGTTGTCGAGTGGGTCAGACGCCGGTGACGGCGAGTTCGGTCTCGATGGCGGCGTCGAGCCGCTCACGTACGGCGGGCACCGGGATGCGGTCGATGATCTCGTGGAAGAATCCGCGGACGATCAATCGTCTGGCTGCATCCTCGGAGATGCCACGAGCGCGCAGGTAGAACAGCTGCTCGTCGTCGAATCGGCCGGTGGCGCTGGCGTGCCCGGCGCCGAGAATCTCGCCGGTCTCGATCTCGAGGTTCGGCACCGAATCGGCACGTGCACCGTCGGTGAGAACCAGGTTGCGGTTGAACTCGAACGTACTGGTGTCCTCGGCCTCGGCACGGATGAGCACATCACCGATCCACACGGTGTGCGCGTCCTGCTTGCCCGGACCGGTCTCCCCCTGCAACGCGCCCTTGTACAGAACGTTCGACTTGCACTTGGGTGCCGTGTGGTCGACGAGCAGACGCTGCTCCAAGTGCTGCCCGGCGTCGGCGAAGTACAGTCCGAGAAGTTCGGCATCTCCACCCGGTGCGTCGTAGTGCACCGTGGGGCTGACGCGGACCAGGTCTCCGCCGAGGCTCACGTTGAAGTGCCTCAGCACGGCGTCGCGCCCGAGCCGAGCGTGATGCGCGGCGACGTGAACGGCGTCGGACTCCCAGTCCTGGATGAGTACGACGTTCAGCTGCGCACTGTCGCCGATCACGAATTCGATGTTCTCGGCGTAGGTACCGCTGCCGAGCTGATCGATGACGACAGTCGCTTTCGCGAACTGTTCCAGGCGAATCTGCAGGTGCCCGTACGCAATTGCGTCCACGCCCGGACCGGTGATCGTGATGTCGATCGGCTCGGCGAGCTCACGCTCGGACGGCACCGTTACGACAGTCGCTTCGGTGAACGTGGAGAACGCCTGTGCTGCAATACGATCCGCGGGCACGCCAGCAGCACCGAGACGCTTGTCGTCGCGTCCGACCTGCTCCACCGATACGCCCTCGGGCGCTGTGACGGCGATGTGAGAGCCGGACGTCGCGACGGCAGTACCGTCGTGCAGCCCCTTGAGCCGGCGGATGGGGGTGAAACGCCACAGCTCGTCGCGTCCCGAGGGCACCTCGAATGCGTTCACGTCGTACGACGTGAACTGAGCACCCTTGTTGGCGACAAGCTTGGACTTGTCTTCTTTCGCGCCTGGGTTCTCGGACGCGACTGCACCCTGAACGCCTGTTACGGGGTTGGTCACTTAACCGACCGATCCTTCCATCTGAAGCTCGATGAGCCGGTTCAGCTCGAGCGCGTATTCCATGGGGAGCTCACGAGCGATCGGCTCGACGAACCCGCGGACGACCATAGCCATGGCCTCGTCCTCGGTCAGTCCGCGACTCATCAGGTAGAAGAGCTGATCGTCGCTGACCTTCGAGACTGTCGCTTCGTGTCCCATCGAGACGTCGTCCTCGCGGATGTCGACGTACGGGTAGGTGTCCGAGCGCGAGATGTTGTCCACCAGAAGTGCATCGCACTTCACGGTGGACCGGGAGCCGTACGCGCCCTTGTTGATCTGGATCAGTCCTCGGTAGGACGTACGACCGCCACCACGTGCGACGGACTTGCTGACGATGTTCGACGACGTGTGCGGCGCGAGGTGCAGCATCTTCGAGCCGGTGTCCTGGTGCTGGTCCGGTCCGGCGAACGCGACGGACAAGACCTCGCCCTTGGCGTATTCGCCCGTCATCCACACGGCCGGGTACTTCATGGTGACCTTGGAGCCGATGTTGCCGTCGACCCACTCCATCGTCGCGCCCGCTTCTGCCTTGGCGCGCTTGGTGACGAGGTTGTAGACGTTGTTCGACCAGTTCTGGATGGTCGTGTAACGGCAACGCCCACCCTTCTTGACGATGATCTCCACGACGGCCGAGTGCAGGGAGTCGGACTTGTAGATCGGCGCGGTGCAGCCCTCGACGTAGTGCACGTAGGCGCCCTCGTCGACGATGATCAGGGTGCGCTCGAACTGACCCATGTTCTCGGTGTTGATGCGGAAGTACGCCTGCAGCGGGATGTCGACGTGGACGCCCGGCGGGATGTAGATGAACGAGCCACCCGACCACACAGCGGTGTTCAACGCGGAGAACTTGTTGTCACCTGCCGGGATGACAGTGCCGAAGTACTCGCGGAACAACTCCGGCTGCTCTTTGAGAGCCGTGTCGGTATCGAGGAAGAGGACGCCCTGCGCCTCGAGATCCTCACGAATCGAGTGATAGACGACCTCGGACTCGTACTGTGCTGCCACGCCGGAGACCAGACGCTGCTTCTCCGCCTCGGGGATGCCGAGCTTGTCGTAGGTGTTCTTGATATCTGCGGGCAGGTCGTCCCACGTCGCCGCCTGCTTCTCGCTGGAGCGGACGAAGTACTTGATGTTGTCGAAGTCGATGCCGTCCAGATCCGAGCCCCAGTTGGGCATCGGCTTCCGATCGAACGTCTTCAAAGCCTTCAGTCGCGCTTCGAGCATCCACTCCGGTTCGCTCTTCTTGGCCGAGATGTCGCGGACGACGGCCTCGGACAGACCACGCTTGGCGCTGGCACCGGCAACATCGGAATCGGCCCAGCCGAAACCGTAATTACCGAGCGAAGCGATGGTCTCGTCCTGAGTCATCGGCACCGCGGGTGTCACCTGATCTGGTGTGACGGTCATGCGAGCTCCTTCCGGAGGCTTGTACGTTCTCCGGCACTGGGCTGTGCGCCGGAAGATCTGGAGGGGGTGGAGCGGACTTTCGGAATGTTCAGTGGAACGTGGGTGGTGCAGGCGCAGTCACCGTTGGCGATGGTGGCCAGGCGCTGCACATGGGTTCCGAGAAGCTCGGAAAAAGCACGACGTTCGGCGTCGCACAGTTCCGGGAACTCGGATGCGACGTGCGATACGGGGCAGTGATGCTGGCAGATCTGCACTCCGTTGCCCACTTGACGGGTCGATGCCGCGAATCCAGCTGCGGTGAACGCGTCGGCGATGCGATCGGCGGCTTCCTCGACATCGGAGGCGCGGGTACCCGTCGCCGGTTCGACGTCGGCGACTATCGCATCCACTCGCTGCCGGGCGAAGGTCTCGATTGCCGCGTCCCCGCCGATTTTCCTGAGCTGGCGCATCGCTGCACCCGCGAGATCGTCGTAGGTATGACCCAACCGATTCCTGCCGACCGCGGTCAACTGGAAGTGCTTCGCGGGCCTGCCGCGGCCACGCCCGCGTACTGCAGCAGACGACGCAACGCGGGCCTCACCGGTATCGATGAGCGCTTCGAGGTGCCGACGAACTCCAGCAGCACTCAATCCGAGGCGGGTGCCGATATCGGAAGCCGTGATCGGCCCTTCTTCGAGCAGTAGAGTGACGACCGCACTGCGCGTCTGGCCTTCGTGTCCGATCACAGCCGGCGCGGAGTTAGCGGAGACGGCATTTCCAGAGGTCACCACACCCGGAACCGGTGCGGATGCGGCGACGCGCTGGCCGCGCCCCGTCTCGCGCGCGGACCTGTCGGATGTTTTCACAACACCAGTGTGACGGAATTGTTCGAACCGGTCCACCAAGGGTGCCCTTCTTCACCCGACGCGCAGACCTGGGAATATTCGCCACCGAGTCGCTGTTGCAGCGGTCCACGGCGCTGAGGAGGCGTGGTCGTCCACGCGATGGCGTGTCGCGGTTACGCTGCCAACGTGCCACAGACCGCAGACGAACAGAGCGCCGAAGAAGCCTCGGCCGGTCCGTCCACGCCGCCGCCGTCGTCCACCGATCCCGGTGACCCCCGCATCCGACGCTTCCGCCGGACAGCCGTGCACAGGCTGCGCTGGGTGGTCGGGCTCGACGCGGACAGCCCCTCGTCGAGCGTTGCTGCACTGCACGGTGACGAACCCGAGGCGCCAGGCCTGAACAAGGCCGAGACCGGACAACTCAGGAGCATCAGAAGATTCGGTGCGGCTGGGGCCATCCTCATGGCGGTCGGTGCACTCGGGGCGGGCGCCCAACCGGTTCTGCAGAACCCGGTGGCCGGCGTCCGCATACTGAGCCTTCCGTCGAGAATGGCAAGTTCGGCGCTGACCATCACGATGACCGGAACGGTCATGGTCGTTCTGGCCTGGCTTCTACTCGGCCGATTCGCCGTCGGCCGGGTACGCGGCGGCACTGCCCCCCGCCGCCTGACCCGGTCTCAACTCGATCGAACGTTGCTTCTGTGGATTCTTCCGTTGTGTGTCGCGCCGCCGATGTTCAGCAAGGACGTCTATTCCTATCTGGCGCAGAGCGAGATCACCGCACGGGGCCTCGACCCGTACGAGATCGGACCGGCGGGGGCGCTCGGGGTCGACAACGTGCTGACGCGGACCGTCCCCAACATCTGGCGAGACACTCCGGCCCCGTACGGTCCGCTGTTTCTCTGGATGGGCCGCGGGATCACCTGGCTGACCGGTGAGAACATCGTCGCGGGCATTTTTCTGCACCGCCTGCTCGCACTCGGCGGTGTGGCCCTGATCGTCTGGGCTCTACCTCGACTGGCACGTCGATGCGGTGTGGCCTCGGTCAGCGCACTGTGGCTCGGCGCTGCGAATCCGCTCCTGCTGTTCCATCTCGTCGCGGGAATCCACAACGAGGCACTGATGATCGGGCTCATGCTCGCCGGTACCGAATTGGCACTGCGCGCAATCGAATCCGCGTCACCGATCCGAACGACGTCCGCGATGCTTCTGGTCTCGGGAGCAGCACTGATCGCCCTCTCCTCGACGGTCAAGATCCCGTCCCTGCTTGCTCTCGGATTCGTCGGCATGGCACTCGCGCGACGATGGGGCGGGACCGTGCGCGCTGTGCTGATGGCGGCCGCCGTACTCGGACTGGTGACGATCGTCATTCACGTCGGGGTCAGTTGGTGCAGCGGGCTCGGCTTCGGCTGGGTGCACACCCTCGGTACCGCCAGCGTGGTGCGCAGCTGGATGTCCATTCCCACGATCCTGGGTGTCGGGACTGGATTCGTCGGCGTTCTGTTGGGGCTCGGCGACCACACCACCGCCGTGTTGAGTCTCACACGACCGATCGCGGCAGCGGTCGCGGGATTCATTGCTCTCCGAATGCTCGTCGCGGTGCTCAAGGGGCGTTTGCACCCCGTCGGCGCACTCGGAGTCTCGCTCGGCGCCCTCGTGCTGCTGTTCCCCGTCGTGCAGCCCTGGTACCTGCTGTGGGCCGTGACCCCGCTGGCTGCCTGGGCGACCCGGCCGTCGTTCCGGGTACCCGCGATCGTCTTCTCGTCCATCGTCAGCGTGATTCTGATGCCCAACGGCAGCGAATATCTGCCGTTCCAGATAGTTCAGGCCGCCGTGATGACCATCGCGACCATCGGAATTCTGTACCTGCTGACGCGTTCACGCCTGCCGTGGCGGGCGAAGATCGGACCACCGGTCAAGGACCCCGCCGCCGGGGAATACGCTGGTTCCTCGTGATCGTTCCCGCGTCGAACTCGACGCAACCCGCCGTGCAGCTCGCCGACGTACGAAAGGCGTACAGCGGCGTGGCGGCCGTCGACGGCATCGACATCACGGTCGAGCGTGGTCAGGTACTGGCGCTCCTGGGACCCAACGGTGCAGGGAAGACCACGACCGTCGAAATGTGCGAGGGATTCGTGACCCCGGACTCCGGGACCGTCAGAGTGCTCGGACTCGATCCGATCCGTCAGTCCGCCCAGCTGCGGCCACGTATCGGCGTGATGCTGCAGGGCGGCGGCGCGTATCCGGGATCCAAAGCCGGCGAGATGCTGCGATTGGTCGCTTCCTATTCCGCCAACCCACTCGATCCCGACTGGCTGCTCGACTGTCTTGGCCTCGAACGAGCCGTCAAGACTCCGTATCGACGTTTGTCCGGCGGACAGCAACAACGACTTGCGCTGGCCTGCGCCATCGTCGGACGACCCGAGCTGGTGTTCCTCGACGAGCCGACGGCCGGCCTCGACGCTCAAGCTCGGTTGCTCGTCTGGGAGCTGGTGGAGGCACTTCGCCGTGACGGCGTCGGGGTGCTGCTCACCACCCATCTGATGGACGAAGCAGAACAGTTGGCAGACGAGCTGGTCATCATCGACCACGGGCAGATCGTCGCCTCGGGTACCGCATCCGAACTCACCAAGCAGGGAGCCGACGGTCGACTTCGGTTCACCGCGCCCCCCGGTCTCGAGCTCTCACTGCTCGATGCGGCACTGCCGAGCGGATACAGCCCGGTCGAGGAGCTGCCCGGTTCCTACGTGATCGAGGGTGTCATCGACCCGCAGATCCTCGTCACCGTCACCTCGTGGTGCGCGGGGCAGAACGTGCTGGCGACCGAACTGCAGGTCGATCAGCGCCGCCTCGAAGACGTCTTTCTCGAACTGACCGGTAGGGAGCTCAGACGATGACAGTGCGGCGGGACACCCGCGGGTCCGACAACCGATTCGAGCCGGGTCTGTTCACTCCGGATCCGTCGCCGAGCTCGCCCGCAGCGATGGTGATGTCGCAGTCGATGCTCGAACTCACACTGCTGCTGCGCAACGGCGAACAATTGCTGCTCACGATGTTCATTCCGATCACGCTGCTCGTCGGGCTCACACTGCTACCCCTCGGCACCATGGGTGACGACCCGGTGAATCAGGTAGTTCCCGCGGTCATGATGGTCGCCGTCATGTCGACCGCTTTCACGGGACAAGCGATCGCCGTCGGCTTCGATCGGCGCTACGGCGCATTGAAGCGACTCGGTGCTACACCGCTGCCCAAGTGGGGCATCATCGCGGGCAAGTCCATCGCAGTGATGATGGTCGTGATCCTGCAGTCGGTCGTACTCGGATCGATCGGCATCGTTCTCGGATGGCGACCGGACGCTACCGGCCTGCTCGCAGGAGCCCTGGTGATCGCACTCGGAACGGTGACGTTCGCCACGATGGGGCTTCTCCTCGGCGGAACCCTCCGAGCCGAGATCGTCCTGGCACTCGCCAACATCCTGTGGTTCGTGATGCTGGGCATCGGATCGCTGGTCGTCCTGTCCGACGACCTTCCTACGGCGCTGCACACGATCGCTCGGCTCGTCCCGTCCGGAGCGCTCGCCGAAGCACTCGGTCAAGCCGTCGTCGGCTCGTGGGACTGGTTCGGCGTCGCCGTACTGGCCGGCTGGGCCGTGGTGTGCGGGTGGATCGCAGTCCGCACGTTCAAATTCGTGTGACCGCGGGGTCAACGACACTGTGTAGTTGACCGGCGATTACCATCACCTCGTGCTGTATCGAGCGTTTCTGAGCGTCGTCGACCGGTTGCCCCTTCCTTCGCTTCGAGTGCAGAAGGTCCTGGCGTTCCTCGTGATCCTGACCCAGGGAGGGATCGCCGTCACCGGGGCCGTCGTGCGGGTCACCGCATCCGGACTCGGATGCCCGACGTGGCCTCAGTGTTTCCCCGGCAGCTTCACACCGGTGGGAGTATCCGAGGTTCCCGTTCTGCACCAGGCGGTGGAGTTCGGTAACCGAATGCTGACCTTCGTGGTCGTCCTTTTCGCAGCGGCGATCGTCCTGGCCGTCACGCGTGCCCGACGCGATCGCCGGGTGATCCGATACGCGTGGCTGATGCCCCTCGGAACCGTGGTGCAGGCTGTGATCGGCGGCTTCACCGTGTTGACCGGTCTTCTGTGGTGGACCGTCGCGATCCACCTCGTCGCGTCGATGCTGATGGTCTGGCTTGCGACGTTGCTCTACTTCCAGGTCGCCGCTCCTGATTCACCCACACCTGATTCGCCTGCACCCTCGGTTCCCACGGTGCCGGAGCCGTTGCGCATGCTCATCGGACTGTCCGGGGTCGCGCTCGGAGCCGTGCTGATCGCAGGCACCATGGTGACCGGCGCCGGACCGCACGCGGGCGACAAGAGCATCGAGGAGCCAGTCCCACGGCTCGGCATCGAGATCGTCACACTCGTCCATCTGCACTCGCAACTGTTGGTGGGGTACCTCGCGCTACTCGTAGGCCTTGGCTTCGCGTTGTATGCGGTGAAAGCGCCGGACTTGATCAAGACGAGGTGCAAGGTCCTGATCGCAGTCGTGGTGGCGCAGGGTGCGGTCGGAATCGTCCAGTACTTCACCGATGTTCCGGCCGCCCTCGTCGCAGTTCACGTGGCAGGAGCAGGCGCCTGCACGGCGGCCACAGCAGCTGTGTGGGCCGCATGCCGTTCACGCGAGAACGCGGACCGAGCGGTCTCCCCCATCGGAGCGTGAGGAGAGGTAGCCGGTCTCCCCCTCAGACGACCGACTACCTCTCCACTTGTTTCGACGCGCCCAGTGCGCAAACGGTTCCCTCGGTTCGAAATTATTTTTCGGCAGCCGCGTTGCGGGCCTTCGGGAACCGCGTCTGACGCGCTACCCATCCCGCCATCTTGCGGTAGTGGCCCGGGGCAGGATTGACCGAACTGATCAGCTCTCGATCCCATTCCGACTCGGTCAGATTTCCGACCTCCTCGACGAGTGCACGGGCGATGTCGTTGTTCGCGACGACCTGGTCTCCCAGAACACCGTCGGCGCCGACGAGCGTCACCCGCGTGCCCACTCGGCCGATCGGTTGGAGTACCACGTTGCCCGAACCGCCGTGCTCACCGACGAACGAGCGAACCGCGGACAAGGCGCGTGCCGGCACCTCGATCTTCGGTGTCGTCGCAGAATCGACGGCGGCGGCCGGTGATGTCGAATTCTCTGAATCGGTAGCCATTGCTCGACGATACCGCCCGGTAACCCGGCTGCCGAATGCGAGCCGTGTAGAAACGAGCCATGCGCGCAATCGAAGTACGTGAGAACGGACGCCCCGAGGTTCTGTACTCGATCGAGGCTCCGGACCCGATCGCCGGTGCGGGTGAACTTCTCGTTCGCACCGAGGCGATCGGCATCAATTTCATCGATACGTACTTCAGAAGTGGCCTCTACGGCCGTTCGCTTCCCTACGTGCCCGGCGACGAGGGCTCCGGAGTAGTCGAAGCTATCGGACCGTCGGTCACCGGCTTCGTCGTCGGACAGCGAGTCGCATGGGCGAGTGCGCCGGGCAGCTACGCCGAGAAGGTGGTCGTTCCTGCAGCTGTGGCCGTGGCCGTGCCGGACGGAGTTCCGGCAGAACAGGCAGCATCCGCCCTGCTTCAGGGCATGACAGCGCACTATCTTCTCGAGTCCACCTATCCGGCGAAATCGGGCGAGACGGTGCTCGTGCACGCGGGCGCAGGTGGGGTTGGATTGCTGCTCACTCAGCTGGCCGTGGCCAAGGGAGTCAGGGTGATCACCACGGTGTCCTCGGACGCCAAGGAAGAGCTCTCTCGTGCCGCCGGAGCGTCCGATGTGTTGCGCTACGACGACGATGTCCCGGCGCGCGTGCGCGCGTCGACCGAGGGAGAAGGCGTGCACGCCGTGTACGACGGGGTGGGAGCCGCAACCTTCGACGCGAGCCTGGCGTCCCTTCGCATTCGCGGGACACTCGCATTGTTCGGCGCAGCCAGCGGACCTGTGCCCCCGGTCGACCCGCAACGGCTCAACGCGGCGGGGTCGCTCTTTCTGACGCGCCCCACACTGGTGCACCACGTTCGTGATCGCGCCGAGCTCGAGTGGCGCGCGGGAGACATTTTCGCAGCCGTCTCGGCTGGAACTCTCGACATCGCAATCGGGGCCCGATATCCACTTGCCGACGCCGCGGCCGCACACTCGGACCTCGAGGGCCGCCGGACGACGGGATCGATCGTGCTTGTTCCCTGAGTCAGGCCACCTGCTGCACTCGCGGATCGATCAGGACAGCAGCTGCGCGAGTGTGTCCCATCCGACGACCGAGTCGACGGCCAGGCCGCAGAACACGAGCGCCAGGTACTCGTTGGACAGGATGAACAGCTTCAACGGCTTCACCGGTGTTCCGGCTCGCACTCCCGCATACAGACGGTGCGCGACCACCAGGAACCAGATTCCGGACGCCAGCGCGATCACGGCATAGATCACTCCGGATCCCGGAGCCAGTGCCAACGTCGCCGCGACCGTCGCCCACGCGTAGACGACGATGTGTTTGGTGACCTTCGTCTCCGAGGCGACTGCGGGGAGCATCGGTACGTGGGCAGCCTGATAGTCCTCCTTGTAGCGGAGCATCAGTGCCCAGGTGTGCGGCGGGGTCCACAGGAAGATCACCAGGAACATCACGACGGCTTGCCAACCGATGGTCCCGGTGACCGCGGACCAACCGATCATCACCGGCATGCATCCGGCAGCTCCACCCCAGACGACGTTCTGCGATGTTCGCCGCTTGAGCACCAGGGTGTAGACGAAGATGTAGAAGCAGATCGTCACGACCGCGAGAATGCCGCTGAGCAGATTGGTCGTGAACCACAGCCAGAAGAACGAGATGATTCCGAGTGTCACGCCGAACACGAATGCGTGGGACACCGGCATGGCGCCGCGAGCGAGTGGTCGTTTTGCGGTCCTGGCCATGATCTTGTCGATGTCGGCGTCGGCGACCATGTTGAGACAGTTTGCACTGGCCGCGGCGAGCATGCCACCGAACAGAGTCGTCAGAATCAGACCCGGCTGAACGTGGCCGCGGTCGGCCAACAGCATCGCAGGGATAGTCGTGACCAGAAGAAGTTCGATGACACGCGGTTTTGTGAGCGCAATGTAGGCCAACACCAGCGCGAATGCGCGGCCCACCGCCGACTTCTCCGCTGCCGTCGAGCCCTCGTCCGTCCGGTGGTCATCGGGGTGGCTTGGGCCGCCTGCGAATCCGTGGCCGCCCGGCTGCTGCCCAATTCGCACTACGTCTCCTTGCACGGGCTCGAACACACATGAAATGACACCCCTGGGAGCAGGCGCGCCGACTGCATGTACGCATCGAGCACCGAAGATTTCGATGTGGATGCGTACTACTACAAGCGATGGTAGACGTCCGTGATCCGGTCTCCAATTCCCAGGGCACCCAAAGTGAGCAACTTGTCGTGTACCGGTAACTCCCCAGCAACCCGCCGTACTCGGAGAGGGCGCCCAATTGGGGGAAGGCACGACAGTAGGCTCGTGCAGAACTAGGCTGGTGGCCGACGTGATTCGATCCACGGCGGTCGTGCACGCCTAGCCACACTCGTACCAATGTCAGGAGATCTCTGCTCGTGTCGATCACAGACGATATTGACGTCCTCACCACAGCGCACCACCCAAGCGACTGGACGGACCTGGACACCAGGGCGGTAGACACCGTCAGAGTCCTCGCAGCGGACGCGGTTCAGAAGGTCGGCAACGGTCACCCCGGCACGGCGATGAGCCTGGCACCGCTTGCCTACACGCTGTTTCAGCGCACGATGCGACACGACCCGACCGACACGCACTGGATCGGCCGTGACCGGTTCGTGCTCTCGTGTGGGCACTCGAGCCTCACCCTGTACCTGCAGTTGTACTTGGGCGGATTCGGCTTGGAACTGATCGACATCGAATCGCTGCGCACCTACAAGTCCAAGACTCCAGGCCACCCGGAATTCCGCCACACCGACGGCGTCGAGATCACCACGGGTCCGCTGGGTCAGGGACTGGCGTCCGCGGTGGGCATGTCCATGGCCTCGCGTCGCGAGCGGGGACTGTTCGATCCCGAGCCCGCGCTCGGCGAAAGCCCGTTCGACCACTTCATCTACGTCATCGCCTCCGACGGCGACATCGAAGAGGGAATCACGTCCGAGGCGTCGTCGCTCGCCGGGACGCAGCAGCTCGGCAACCTGATTCTCTTCTACGACGACAACAAGATCTCGATCGAGCACGCCACCGACATCGCGCTGTCGGAGAACACCGCCGCTCGCTACGAGGCCTACGGCTGGCACGTACAGGTCGTCGAGGGCGGCGAGAACGTCACCGCGATCGAAGAGGCCATCGAGGCTGCAAAGGCAGTCACCGACAAGCCCTCGATCATCGTCCTGCGCACCATCATCGGCTTTCCCGCCCCGACGATGATGAACACCGGCGCCGTCCACGGTGCCGCGCTCGGCGACGAAGAGATCGCCAAGGTCAAGCAGGCTCTCGACTTCGATCCCGAGAAGAAGTTCGAGGTCACCGACGAGGTGATCTCGCACACCCGCAAGCTGCAGGAACGCGGCCGACAGGCGCATGCCGAGTGGACGACGCAGTTCGACGCGTGGGCTGCCCGCGAGCCCGAGCGCAAGCAGCTTCTCGACCGCCTCACCGCCGGTGACCTCCCCGAAGGCTGGACCGACGTTCTGCCGACGTGGGAGCCAGGAAGCAAGGCCATCGCGACGCGCGCCGCGTCGGGTGACGTGCTGTCCGCAGTGGGCCCGGTACTCCCCGAGCTCTGGGGTGGGTCCGCAGACCTCGCAGGCAGCAACAACACCACGATCAAGGGCGCCAAGTCCTTCGGCCCGACGTCCATCTCCACCGACGATTGGGACGCCGAGCCGTACGGCCGCACTCTGCACTTCGGTATTCGTGAGCACGCGATGGGAGCAATCCTGTCCGGCATCGTCATGCACGGACCCACGCGTGCATACGGTGGCACGTTCATGCAGTTCAGCGACTACATGCGTCCCGCGGTGCGTCTTGCGTCGTTGATGGACATCGATCCCATCTACGTCTGGACCCACGACTCCATCGGTCTCGGCGAGGACGGCCCGACGCACCAGCCGGTCGAGCACCTCGCTGCTCTGCGCGCGATCCCGAACCTGTCGGTGGTGCGTCCCGGTGACGCCAACGAGACGGCGTTCGCATGGCAGGCAGTTCTGGCCAGGTCGAGCAGCAGCGGCCCCGTCGGTTTGGCGTTGACGAGGCAGGGCATCCCGATCCTCGAGGGGACGAGCTACGAGGGTGTGTCGAAGGGCGGCTACATCCTCGTCGAGTCCTCCAAGGCGGCTCCCGACGTCGTCCTCATCGGCACCGGTTCGGAGCTGCAGTACGCCGTCGAGGCGCAGAAGCAGCTGGAAGCACAGGGAATCGCGGCACGGGTCGTGTCGATGCCGTGTGTCGAGTGGTTCTACAGCCAGGACCAGAACTACCGCGACCAGGTCATTCCGCCGACCGTCAAGGCTCGTGTCTCGATCGAAGCGGGCATTGCGATGCCGTGGTATCGGATCGTCGGAGGCTTCGGCGAGATCATCTCGCTCGAGCACTACGGCGAGTCGGCAGATGCGAAGACACTGTTCCGCGAGTTCGGTTTCACGGCCGAGGCCGTCACCGCAGCCGCTCAGCGCTCGATCACCAACGTGAAGGGATAACCCATGACCCAGAACAAGAACCTCGTAGATCTGTCCGCAGCAGGCGTATCCGTCTGGCTCGACGATCTCTCGCGTGACCGGATCACCTCCGGCAATCTTCAGGAACTGATCGACAGCAAGAGCGTCGTCGGTGTCACGACCAATCCGTCGATCTTCCAGGCGGCACTGAGCAAGGGCAACGCCTACGACGCTCAGGTCACCGAACTCGCCGAGCGCGGAGCCGACGTCGACGCGACGATCCGGACCGTCACCACCGACGACGTCCGCAACGCCTGCGACATCTTCGCGCCCATCTTCGAGTCGTCGGCCGGTGTCGACGGTCGTGTGTCCATCGAGGTCGATCCCCGCCTCGCGCACGACACCGAGAAGACCATCGCCCAGGCCGTCGAGCTGTGGAAGATCGTCGATCGGCCGAACGTGCTGATCAAGATTCCGGCCACCGAGGCCGGTATTCCCGCCATCGCGAAGGTGATCGGCGAAGGCATCTCGGTGAACGTCACGCTGATCTTCTCCGTCGAGCGTTACGAACTGGTCATCGGTGCGTACCTCGAGGGTCTCGAAGCCGCACGTGCGGCCGGCCACGATCTGTCGAAGATCCACTCGGTCGCGTCGTTCTTCGTCTCTCGCGTCGACACCGAGATCGACGCGCGGCTCGACAAGATCGGCACGCCCGACGCCGAGGCGCTCAAGGGCAAGG
Organism: Rhodococcus yunnanensis NBRC 103083; assembly: GCF_001895005.1. GTDB lineage: Bacteria > Actinomycetota > Actinomycetes > Mycobacteriales > Mycobacteriaceae > Rhodococcoides > Rhodococcoides yunnanense. The sequence continues at coordinate 535,317 of NZ_BCXH01000001.1, forward strand.
CCGCACTCGCCAACGCGCGCCTGGCCTACGTTGCCTACCAGCAGACGTTCGAGGTCGGACCTCGTTTCCACGAGCTGGTCGGATCCGGCGCTCGGCCGCAGCGCCCGCTCTGGGCGTCCACCGGCGTCAAGAACCCCGCGTACCCGGACACGCTCTACGTCACCGATCTCGTCTCCCCCAACACCGTCAACACGATGCCGGAGAAGACGCTCGACGCTGTGGCCGATCACGGCGTGGTCACCGGTGACACGATTTCGGGTAAGGGACCGGAATCACAGGCAGTTTTCGACGCGCTCTCGGCCATCGGTATCGACATCACCGACGTTTTCCTGACCCTGGAGAACGAGGGCGTCGAGAAGTTCGAGGCGTCTTGGACCGAACTGCTGGAGGCCACCGGCGAGCAGCTTCGTCAAGCCGGCCAGAAGAGCTGAGACGTGACCACCGCAGAGACCGACAAGAAGGACTCCGCGGAGTGGCACAACCCGCTCCGCGATGCCCGTGACAAACGTCTTCCGCGGATCGCAGGGCCCTGCAGCCTCGTGATCTTCGGCGTCACCGGCGATCTCGCCCGTAAGAAGCTCATGCCTGCGGTGTACGACCTGGCGAACCGGGGGCTTCTGCCTCCCGGTTTCGCCCTGGTCGGCTTCGCGCGGCGTGACTGGGCCGACGAGGACTTCGCGAAGATCGTGCACGACGCAGTACGCGATCACGCTCGGACACCGTTCAGCGAAGAAGTGTGGAACACACTCGCCGAAGGATTCCGGTTCGTTCAGGGATCGTTCGACGACGACGCGGCGTTCGACGAGCTCTCGCGCACTCTCGCCGAGTTGGACACGACCAGAGGAACGGGTGGAAACCACGCGTTCTATCTGTCGATTCCGCCCGGTGCGTTTCCGGTGGTGCTCGAACAGCTCTCACGCTCCGGACTCGCACAGAGCGAGGACGAGAAGTGGCGACGCGTCGTCATCGAGAAGCCGTTCGGACACGATCTCGACAGCGCCAAGGAACTCAATGCCGTCGTGAACCGAGTGTTCCCCGAGGACACCGTGTTCCGGATCGATCACTACCTGGGCAAGGAGACGGTGCAGAACATCCTTGCGCTGCGCTTCGCCAATCAGTTGTTCGATCCAATCTGGAACGCCCACTACGTCGACCACGTTCAGATCACCATGGCCGAGGACATCGGATTGGGCGGTCGTGCAGGGTATTACGACGGCATCGGCGCAGCACGGGACGTCATCCAGAACCACCTTCTGCAGCTGCTCGCGATCACCGCGATGGAGGAACCGGTCAGTTTCAGCCCCTCGGAGCTGCAGTCGGAAAAGATCAAGGTGCTCTCCGCAACCAAATTGGCCGAACCACTCGATCAGACATCGGCACGAGGACAGTACGCCGCAGGTTGGCAGGGCAGCCAGAAGGTCAAGGGCCTCAAGCAGGAAGAAGGATTCGACGCCGAATCCAACACCGAGACCTACGCGGCCATCACCCTCGAGGTCGATACACGTCGATGGGGCGGAGTGCCGTTCTATCTCCGCACCGGCAAGGCGCTCGGGCGACGCGTCACCGAGATCGCGATGGTTTTCAAGCGGGCGCCACACCTTCCGTTCGACGCGACGATGACGGAGGAACTCGGGCAGAACGCACTCGTCATTCGGGTGCAGCCCGACGAGGGCGTCACCATGCGATTCGGCTCGAAGGTGCCCGGATCGAGCATGCAGGTGCGCGATGTCAGCATGGACTTCAGCTATGGGCAGGCTTTCACCGAGTCGTCCCCCGAAGCGTACGAGCGTCTGATCCTGGACGTTCTGCTCGGTGAACCGTCCTTGTTCCCCGTCAACGCCGAGGTCGAGCTGTCCTGGAAGATCCTCGATCCCATCCTCGAGTTCTGGGCGTCCGGCGGTGTGGCCGAGCCGTACGAAGCCGGAACGTGGGGGCCGACTTCGGGAGACGAAATGATGCACCGCACCGGACGAGAATGGAGAAGGCCGTGATTGTCGACATTCCCGCCACGACGACGGCAGAGGTCGGCAAGCAGCTCGTCGAGCTTCGCGAGTCCGGTGGAGCCGTCACCATCGGTCGTGTCCTCACGCTCATCGTCGCCAGTCGCGACAACGACAAAGCCGAGCGTGCCATCGAGGCCGCGAACGATGCGAGCCGCGAGCATCCATGTCGTGTCATCGTGCTGACGCACGGTGATCGTGCCGCCGCATCGAGCCTCGACGCGCAGATCAGGGTCGGCGGCGACGCGGGCGCGTCCGAGGTGGTCGTGCTGAGGCTCAACGGTGAACTGGCGGAACACGAACACAGCGTCGTGATCCCTTTTCTGCTCCCCGACACACCGATCGTGGCATGGTGGCCGGACGAGGCACCCGCTGTCCCCGCCAAGGATCCCTTGGGGCGCTTGGCAATTCGCCGCATCACCGATGCCACCAATGCGCCCGATACGACCGCTGCGATCAAGAGCCGGGCCAGCAGCTACACCCAGGGCGACACGGACCTGTCGTGGAGTCGGGTCACCTACTGGCGCGGACTTCTGGCCACGGCACTCGATCAAGCGCCGCACGAGAAGGTCGTCTCGGCGACGGTCTCGGGCCTCGCCGAAGAGCCTGCACTCGACATCCTGGCCGGCTGGTTGGCAGCGAAACTCGATATCCCCGTTCATCGTCGTAGCGGGGAACTCAGTGTGGAGTTGCAACGGGAGACCTCGAGCATCTCGATAACCCGGCCGCAGACCGGTAAGACGGCAACACTGCGTCGGACGGGACAACCCGATGCGGAGGTCGCATTGGCACGCCGCGGAACTCGGGAATGTCTGGCCGAGGAACTCCGCAGACTCGACACCGACGAGATCTACGAACTGGCGCTGAACGGATTGTCGAAGGTGACCTATGAGTGAGACATCGGTACTTCGGTTCCTCGATACCGAGGCCCTCGTCGACGCGGCGCGGTCACGATTCGTCGATGTCGTGACCACAGCTCAGGCCGCACGCGGCTCGGCGTCGGTGGTCCTCACCGGAGGTGGAACCGGAATCGCGTTGCTCGAAGCGCTGCGCAAGGATTCCGGAGCCATCGACTGGGCCCAGGTGGACGTGTATTTCGGCGACGAGCGGTTCCTACCCGCAGGTGATCCGGAACGCAACGAGGTACAGGCTTCGGAAGCGCTGCTGAATCACGTTCCGGTACACCCGGATCGCGTGTTCCGCATGGCCGCGTCGGACGGGCCGTACGGAAGCGACCCCGAGGTGGCGGCGGCGAACTACGCCCAGATCCTCGGTTCGCATTCGGACGGTGCCCAGACACCGGCATTCGACGTGCATCTGCTCGGCATGGGAGGTGAGGGGCATATCAACTCGTTGTTCCCGCACACCGATGCCGTCCGCGAGAAGCATCACCCTGTCGTCGCGGTCGAGAACTCCCCCAAGCCTCCGCCGGTTCGAATCACGTTGACGCTGCCCGCAGTTCAGCGTGCCAAGCACGTGTGGCTCCTGGTGGCCGGAGCGGCGAAGGCAGAAGCCGTCGCCGCTGCGGTCGGCGGCGCGGACCCCGACGATGTGCCCTCGGCAGGCGCCCACGGTTCCGAATCGACCGTCTGGTTCGTCGATGCAGGCGCGGCATCGGAGCTCGACAACACCTGATTTCCGAGGCCACCGATGGCGTCGAGCTCGTGTGTTCACACGGGTTCGACGCCATCGGTGTCCATGGGGATGGTCGCTTCGGCATCTCTGTCGTCCGGTTGGACGGTCGCGCGTGCCCGGCCACCGAGCACGCGCCTCCCGTGCGCCCTGTACGCCGTCCCGTCTCGCCACGCGCGCGCGTCGCTAGTGCACTGAGCCATCGCTGCCCCCCCGTTCTCGTGTGGTTCCCCTTACCACCTCTGACGCGCCGGCGCGGCTGACGGTTCCATGCGTACGGCGGACCCTATCCGCTGTTGCGCAGTGCGGTGGCGAGGCCGTTCATCGTCAGCAGGATGCCACGCTTGACGCGCTCGTCGTCGTCACCCGCGCGGAACCGTCGAAGCATCTCGACCTGCATCTGATTCAGCGGTTCGAGATACGGGAACCGGTTGTGCACGGACCGTTCGAGAGCTGGGTTGTCCTCGAGCAGCCGCGAGTGCCCGGTGATCTTCAAGTACATCTCGATCGTCTTGGCGTGCTCGGATTCGATCATGCCGAAGATCCGATCACGCAATTCGGTATCCGGCACCAGATCCGCGTAGCGAGCCGCGATCCCGAGATCCGACTTCGCCATCACCTGAGCAAGATTCGACAGGACGGTCTGGAAGAACGGCCACTTCCGGTAGAGGTCGGTCAGGACCGCGAGCTTGTCGTCGTCGCCGTCGACCCATTCCTCGAAGGCAGAGCCGGTCCCGTACCAGCCGGGCAGCATGACGCGGCACTGACTCCACGACATCACCCACGGGATCGCGCGGAGGTCGTACACCGAATTGGTCGGTTTGCGTGAGGCCGGGCGGCTACCGATATTCAGTTCGCCTACCTCGGCGACCGGTGTCGACGTCCTGAAGTACTCGACGAACCCTGGCTCGGAGTGCACCAGACGGCCGTACGCCGCGCGGGCTTTCGCAGCCAGATCGTCCAGCACCGCATACGCTGGCTCGGCGCCGTCCCCGAGTCCTTCCACATCGAGAAGCGACGACTCCAACGTTCCGGCGACAAGCGATTCGAGGTTACGACGAGCCATCGACGGTTCGGCGTACTTCGCGGCGATGATCTCACCCTGCTCGGTCAACCGAAGCGATCCCTGGACGACGCCGGGAGGCTGGGCCAGGATGGCGTCGTAGCTGGGGCCGCCGCCTCGTCCGATGGTGCCGCCCCGACCGTGGAACAACCGCAACCTGATTCCGGTCTTGCGTGATGCCTCGAGCAGATCCAGTTCGGCGCGGTACAGCGCCCAGTTGGCGGCGAGGTATCCGCCGTCCTTGTTGGAGTCCGAGTATCCGAGCATGACTTCCTGGTTCATGCCGCGGCCCGCCACGAGGGCACGGTAGACGGGCACGTCGAGTGTCGCCACGAGTGTCGCGGCCCCCTGCTGCAGATCCTCGATCGTCTCGAACAACGGCACCACACCGACCGTGGAAGTCGGCGCCGTCCCGTCTGCACCCGGATCGAGAATTCCTGCCTCCTTGAGCAGGAGAGCCGCCTCCAGCATGTCGCTGACGGATTGGCACATGCTGACGATGTAGTTCTGGATCGTGTCGGGGCCCAGGTGATCGATCGCTTCCTTGGCTGCGCGAACGATGCCCAGCTCCTTCGTCGCGAGTTCGCTCAACTCTGCGGTCGGGCCTACGAGAGGTCGCCTCGTGGTCAGCTCGTGCGAGAGCACGGCAACCCGCTCGTCCTCGTCGAGAGACAGGTAGTCCGAGTGAACACCGGCCCACGCCAACAACTCTGCGACGACGATCTCATGCGTCTCCGAGTTCTGACGCATGTCGAGAGCCTGCAGGTGGAACCCGAAAGTTTCGACGGCTTGACGCAGTGCGAGCAGTCGATCATCGGCGATCAGGGCGTCACCGTCCGCACGCAGTGCTCGATCGATGATGTCGAGATCGTCGAGGATGTCCTGGGGCGACGCGTACGGCACCGAACCCAGATCCAGACCTGCCACCGGAATGTCGTCGAGAACTGCCGCCGCCGTCGAGGTGAGGCGAGCACGGATGCCCCGTACTGCGACGCGATACGGCTCGTCGTCACGGCGGTCGTCGGGGTCACCGGACTCGGCTGCCAACGTGGACAGCTCGTCCGTGACATCGACGAGCCGCACGGACATGGACAGTTCCTTCTCGAGCGCTACCAATTCGTCGAGATAATGCGCGAACGCCACATATCCGGCCTGGTGCGTCGCCGTATGCACGACATCCGCTGTCACGTTCGGGTTTCCGTCACGATCCCCGCCGATCCACGATCCCGGACGAAGTATCGGCCTGGCAAGCAGGTCGTCGTCGGGGAAGCGCTGCCTGAGTGCCCGGCGGACATCGGCGTTCAATGCGGGCATGACGTCGAAGAGCGAGGTCTCGAAGTATCGCAGACCGACTTCGATTTCGTCCTGGATACGCAAGCGCGACAATCGAATCAGCGCCGTCTCCCACAGAGTGAGTACCTGGCGCCGGATTTGAACATCGACGGCAGCACGCTCCTTCGCTGCTGCCGAGGCCTTGTTCGGCTGCGCCGACGAGGCAATCTCGCGTCGGCGCATCAACTCGGTGATCTTGGACTGCACGTCGAACACTGTGCGGCGCCGCGTTTCGGTCGGATGAGCCGTGATGACCGGCGCGACAAGGGCGTCGGTCAGCGCGGCGGCCACCTGCTCACGAGTGAGGTTCGCGGCATCCAACTTGAGCCAGGTGGCGTCGAGACTGCTGTCCTGCGGCGGATCTTCACGGTCGAGGTGAATCGCTCTTCGACGTTCGCGGTGAAGATCCTCCGCAAGGTTCGCCAGAAGTGAGAAGTGAGAGAATGCGCGGATGAGCGGAATCGCTTGCGCCACTTCGGCGTCGGCGTACATTCCGGTCGAGTCCTCGCGGACGACCTCGGATCGCCTGATCGCGAACGATTCCACGCGCGCACGCTCGACGAGATCGAACGTGGCCTCGCCCTCGTGTTCTCGAATGATGTCTCCGAGGATCCCACCGAGGTAGCGGATGTCTTCCCGTAGTGGCTCGGTCAACTCTCGCCCCTGCGTCGTGGGCGTGACGAATGCGGGAGAACCAGCCAACTCCGATGGGGTTTCGCTCATGAGACGATTATCGACCACACGATCCATGCATGCAGTCCGAGGTGCTTGTGATACGGACCCTCAGCGCGTGCTATGTAAGAACAAAGACGGAGAATCCGATCAGGAGAACTTGATCTCGAGACCGATTCCGAGGATCGCGATGAGCCAGACGATTCCGGTGAAGACGGTCAGACGGTCGAGATTCTTCTCGACGACCGTCGAACTGGACAGGCTCGATTGCACGCCACCACCGAAGAGGCTGGACAGGCCGCCGCCCTTACCCCGGTGCAGCAGCACCAGAAGAATCAGCGCCAAGCTGGTGATGACCAGCAAAATATCCAGAAACAGTTCCATGTCCGCCTCACATCGATTCAGCTCACAACCTGTGACAGCCTACCTGGCCGACGCACACTGCCGTGTCACCGCCTCCACGGCAGTGACACGGCAGTGACGACATGGCAAGTGTCGAACCAGCGATGAACAGCCGATCAGGGCAACGGTCCGCCCGCGGCGATAGCCGACAATGTCGCGAACTCGTCGGCTTTGAGCGAGGCCCCACCGACGAGTGCACCGTCGACATCGGACTGGCCGACGATCTCGCCGACGTTCTTCGCGTTGACAGATCCGCCGTACAACACGCGCACGCCGGCCGCGACCTCGGCCGAGGCCAGAGTCTTCAGCTCTTCGCGGACGGCCGAGCACACTTCCTGTGCGTCCGCCGCACTCGCAACACGTCCGGTGCCGATTGCCCAGACCGGCTCGTAGGCGATGACGACCTTGGAAATGTCCTCGGCGGACAACCCGGCCAACGACCCGCGCAGCTGGTTCACGTTGTAGGACACGTGCTCTCCTGCCTCGCGGATGTTCAGGCCCTCGCCGATGCAGACGATCGGGGTCAGCCCGTGCTTCAGCGCAGCTTTCGTCTTCGCCAACACCGTGGCGTCGTCCTCGCTGTGCAACGTGCGACGCTCGGAATGCCCGACGACCACGAACGTGCACCCCAGCTTCGCCAGCATCGAACCACTGATCTCACCGGTGTACGCGCCCGACTCCTGGGCCGACAGATCCTGCGCACCGAAGGTGAGCAGGAGTTTGTCGCCCTCGATGAGAGTCTGCACGCTGCGAATGTCGGTGAACGGCGGAATGACCGTCACGTCGACCTTGTCGAAGTACTTCGCCGGAAGTGAGAAGGCAATCTTCTGCACCAGCGAAATGGCTTCGAGGTGATTGAGATTCATCTTCCAGTTGCCTGCGATGAGCGGCTTACGTGACACGCGTCAGACCTCCAAGGCTTCGATGCCGGGAAGCTGCTTGCCCTCGAGGTACTCGAGCGACGCGCCACCCCCGGTCGAGATGTGCGAGAAACCGTCGTCGGGAAGACCGAGGGTGCGCACCGCAGCTGCGGAGTCACCACCACCGACAACGCTGAAAGCCCCGTTCGACGTGGCCGCCACGATCGCCTCGGCGAGGCCCTTGGTACCTGCTGCGAACTTCTCGAACTCGAACACTCCCATGGGTCCGTTCCAGAAGACCGTCTTCGCCGCACGCAGAACTGCTCCGAAACGCTCGACGGATTCGGGGCCGATATCCAGGCCCATCCAACCGTCGGGAATCTCGTGCGAGGGCACCGTTCGGGATTCGGCATCCGCGGAGAACGAATCGGCGACGACGATGTCCTTCGGCAGGTGGATGACATCACCGAACCGCTCGAGCAAATCCTTGCAGGTATCGATCATGTCTTCCTGAAGCAGCGACGTACCGACCGGCTGCCCCTGTGCCGCGAGGAAGGTGAAGCACATCCCGCCGCCGATCACGAGAGTGTCGACCTTGGGTGCGAGAGCCTCGATGACCGCCAGTTTGTCCGACACCTTCGACCCACCCAGAACCACCGCGTACGGCCGCTCCGGTGTCTCGGTGAGCTTCTTCAGGACATCCACCTCGGTTGCGACGAGGTTGCCCGCGTAGGACGGAAGAAGCTTCGCGACGTCGTACACCGAAGCCTGCTTGCGGTGCACGACACCGAAGCCGTCGGAGACGAACGCACCTTCGCCGTCCGTCAGCGCGACGAGCTCGGCTGCCAACTTCGCACGCTCGGATTCGTCCTTGCTCGTCTCGCGGGGATCGAATCTGATGTTCTCGAGCAGCAGAACATCACCGTCGGTGAGGCCTTCGGCACGTGCCTGTGCGTCTTGGCCCACGACGTCACCGGCAAGTTGCACGTGCCGCCCGAGCAGCTCCCCCAACTTCGATGCGACGGGCGCGAGCGAGTACTTCGCCTCAGGCTTGCCGTCGGGGCGACCGAGGTGCGCCGTGACGATCAGTTTGGCGCCCGCATCGAGCAAGGCGTTCAGTGTCGGCAACGACGCCACGATTCGGCCGGGATCGGTGATGACACCGTTCTCGATCGGAACGTTGAAGTCCGAGCGCACCAGCACCGCGCGGCCGGCGACCCCGGCCGCGATCAGATCCTGCAGAGTGTTGACCGCCATGTGATCAGAGGGACTTTCCGACGAGTCCGATGAGGTCGGCGAGGCGGTTGGAGTAGCCCCACTCGTTGTCGTACCAGGACACGATCTTGACCTGGTCGTCGATGACCTTGGTGAGACCGGCGTCGAAGATCGACGAGTGCGGATCGGTGACGATGTCCGAGGACACGATCGGGTCCTCGGTGTACTTGAGGATGCCCTTCAGCGGGCCTTCGGCTGCAGCCTTCATCGCGGCGTTGATCTCCGCGACGGTGGCCGACTTCTTGAGGTTCGCGGTGAGGTCGGTGACCGAACCCGTCGGGATCGGGACACGAAGGGCGTATCCGTCGAGCTTGCCGAGGAGCTGCGGGAGAACCAGGCCGATGGCCTTGGCCGCACCCGTGCCGGTCGGCACGACGTTCAGCGCTGCGGCGCGTGCACGACGCAGGTCACTGTGCGGACCGTCCTGCAGGTTCTGATCCTGCGTGTAGGCGTGGATGGTCGTCATGAGGCCCTTGACGATGCCGAACTCGTCGTCGAGCACCTTGGCGATCGGTCCGAGGCAGTTGGTGGTGCACGACGCGTTGGAGATGATGTTCTGACTGCCGTCGTACTTGTCGTCGTTGACGCCCATCACGATGGTGATGTCCTCGCCCTTGGCGGGTGCGGAGATGATGACCTTCTTGGCACCTGCATCGAGGTGGCCCTTGGCCTTGGCTGCATCGGTGAATATGCCGGTGGACTCGACCACGACGTCGACGCCCAGCTCACCCCAGGGAAGTGCGGACGGGCCTTCGCGCAGCGACAATGCCTTGATCTTCTGATCGCCGACGACGATGGTGTCGTCGCCTTCGAGGCTGACGTCGTACGGCAGTCGGCCGAGGATGGAGTCGTACTTCAGGAGATGAGCCAGGGTCGCGTTGTCGGTGAGGTCGTTGACAGCCACGATCTCGATGTCGGTGGTGCCGAGAGCTTTCTGCGCATCGACTGCCCTGAAGAAGTTACGTCCGATGCGGCCGAAGCCGTTAACGCCTACCCGGATCGTCACTGTTCGCTCCTAAGTTGTTGAACCGATTGTCGTATTTCGCGCATGGAGACATCCCCAGTGCGTTTTCCACCCTAGTGTGCGAGCAGCAGTCGCGCGCGCGTCACCCGTCACCTCGGGTTCAGGCCTCGTCGAGCAGTTCCGCGGTCACTGCCGACTCGGTGTCCGGAATTCCTGTCTCCCTCGCCTTGCGATCCGCCATCGACAGCAGTCGGCGGATGCGTCCAGCGACGGCGTCCTTCGTCATCGGAGGGTCGGCGAGCTGTCCGAGCTCCTCCAACGACGCCTGCCGATGTTGGACGCGCAGCGAACCCGCGGCGGCCAGATGGTCGGGGACGTCGTCGCCGAGAATCTTGAGCGCACGCTCGACTCGTGCCGCAGCAGCAACAGCTGCGCGGGCGGACCGGCGTAGGTTGGCGTCGTCGAAATTGGCGAGCCGGTTGGCCGTCGCACGCACCTCCCGGCGCATCCGGCGTTCCTCCCAGACGAGCCGAGTGTCCTGCGCTCCCATCCTGGTCAGCAATGCGCCGATCGCTTCTCCGTCACGGACGACCACTCGGTCCGTTCCGCGAACCTCCCGCGCCTTCGCGGCGACGCCGAGTCGCCGTGCGGCACCGACGAGTGCCAGAGCAGCTTCGGGACCAGGGCAACTGATCTCCAACGCCGACGAACGGCCGGGTTCGGTCAGCGATCCGTGAGCGAGGAAGGCCCCTCGCCACGCGGCCTCGGCGTCACCGACCGTACCGCCGACGACCTGGGCCGGAAGTCCGCGGACCGGCCGACCCCGCATGTCGAGAAGACCGGTCTGACGAGCGAGCGCCTCACCGTCCTTCGCGACACGAACCACGTAACGCGAACTCTTGCGGAGTCCGCCTGCGCTGAGGACGTGCACATCGGAGGAATATCCGTACAGATCGAAGATCTCCCGACGTAGTCGCCTCGCGATGGACCCGAGATCCACCTCCGCCTCGACGACGACCCGTCCCGCAACGATGTGAAGCCCACCCGCGAACCGCAGGAGAGCCGACACCTCGGCTCTCCTGCAGCTCACCTGGGTGATCGCGAGCCTCGATAGCTCGTCCTTCACCTCCGCTGTCATGGCCACGAAGTGATCCCCTCTCTGCGCGGCGCATTCGATAGAGCCCCGTCTCGCGACGAGACGATGCTACCGAGCGCCGCAGCCAACTTTCCGAAATGATGAGCGTGAGTACCGGATTCGGCGACGTCGACGTACACGACCTCGGCGCCGAGACGCGCTGCCGCCCGAGCGAGGTGGTCGCGCTCTCCCCCGGCCGGTACGAAAGCCGAATCGACGATGATGTGGTCAACTCTGAAATCAGGTGCGTGTTGGGAGAGTACGTGCAGATGCCGCTCGGCAGAGAATCCAGTGGTCTCGCCGAGCTCGGGCGCAAGATTCAGTATCAGCACCTTCTGCGCGGTCGACTCGGCAAGAGCCTTCAGCAGGTCGGGAACCAGAACGTGGGGAATGACACTCGAGAACCACGAACCGGGGCCGAGCACGACGAGGTCCGCGACACCGATGGCGGCCACGGCTTCCGGAGTTGCAGGCGGGTCGGGCGGCATCAGACGTACGCGGCGAACCTTGCCAGGGGTCGTCGCCACGGCGACCTGACCTCGGATGACCCTGCTCACTCGGGGATCGTCCTCCAACCCGGAGACGTCGGCTTCGATGTCGAGCGGGATAGGTGCCATGGGCACCACACGCCCCGCGATTCCCAGTAAGTGCGCGACCTCGTCCAACGCGAGGACGGTGTCGCCGAGAACTTCCGTCAGACCTGCCAGGATCAGATTGCCCACCGAATGACCGGCAAGTGCGCCCGTGCCTCCGAATCTGTGCTGAAGCACCTCTGCCCACCTGATCGTGCGGGGGTCGTCCGCCGCCAGCGCAGCAAGAGCCATCCGTAGGTCACCGGGCGGGAGAACCCCGAGTTCTGCCCGCAGCCGACCGGAGGATCCTCCATCGTCGGCGACGGTCACCACGGCCGTCACGTCCGACGCGAGCATCCGAGCCGCGCTCAATGTTGCGTACAGCCCGTGCCCGCCCCCCAACGCGACGATTCTGATCGGCCGACCGTCCTGCAGCCGCGACTCCGGCGATTCCGAGTCGGTCATTCGCGGCCCGCATCGCGGTGCACCACGCGCACCGACAGATCGTCGTGTTCGGCCAGCAGCGCGGCCAACGCCTCCGACATCGCCACGCTCCTGTGTTTGCCACCGGTGCACCCCACTGCAACCGTCATGTAGCGCTTGCCTTCCCGTCGGTATCCGTTCACCGTCAACTGCAGCAGATGGTGATAGGTGTTCAAGTAGTCGAGGGCACCGTCTTGGCCGAGCACGTAGTCTCGGACGGCGCTGTTGCGACCCGTGTGCTCACGAAGTTCGGGAATCCAATGCGGATTCGGCAGGAACCGAACATCGCACACCAGATCGGCGTCGATAGGCAGCCCGTACTTGAACCCGAAGGACTGCACGGTGACGCCGATCATCGTCGCCCCTGCTCCACTGAACGCCGCCTCGATCTTGCGGCGCAGCTGGTGCACGGACAGCGACGACGTGTCGATGGTCACGTCTGCGGCGGCCTTGACCCGAGCAAGTTGCTCACGCTCGGCCGCGATCCCTTCCGTCAGAGTTGCGTCCTGGCCGTCGTTCTGCAGGGGATGACTGCGACGGTTCGACTCGAACCGTTGGATCAGGACCGCGTCGGTCGCGTCGAGGAACAACACCCGGTTGCGTACGCCCTTGGAATCGAGCTCCTTCACTACCCAACCCAGATCCCCGGTGAACAACCGACTGCGCACATCCATCACCAGAGCCAACCGCTCGATACGAGGGTCCGATTCGAGTCCGAGGTCGACCATCTTGGAAATGAGCTCGGGCGGTAGGTTGTCCGCCACGTACCACCCGAGATCCTCCAGCACCTTCGCGGCAGTGCGAAGGCCGGCCCCCGACAATCCCGTCACCAGCGCCACCTCGATACCGCCCGGGCGTGGCTCCGCCGGCGGTCCGTCCGCATCGACGGGCACGCCCGCTGCATGCTTCACATCCGATTCGCTCAACTCACGCCCTGCTCTGTCGAAGTTGTGTCCTGCCGACCCCGATCGACTGCGTTGCCGCCTGTGACATCATCCCCCACGACCGTGTCCGGTGTGTCCGAACCCGACTCGCCGCCGAGGGCGACGAGAACCGCTTTGGCCGTCATCTCACCGATGCCGGGCACCTCGATGATCTCGGCGACCGAGGCCTGCTTCAACTTCGCAACGGATCCGAAGTGGCTCACCAAAGCAGTACGTCTGGTCTCGCCGAGACCACGCACCGAATCGAGTGCCGATGCCGTCATCCTGCGCGAACGCTTGCTGCGATGGAAGGTGATCGCAAAACGGTGTGCCTCGTCACGAACGCGCTGCAGCAAGTACAACGACTCGCTGGTGCGCGGCAGAATCACCGGATCGGCTTCTCCCGGCACCCACACTTCTTCGAGACGCTTCGCCAGACCCACCACCGCGACATCGGTCACACCGAGCTCGTCCAGTACCTCGGCCGCAGCAGCGACCTGGGGCGCGCCGCCGTCCACGACGAACAGGTTCGGTGGGTATGCAAAGCGTCTGGGGCGCCCGGTCTGCGGATCGAGCGCCGCTTCGGGCGCCAGATCTCCACCGCTCGCCCCAGCTCCCGCGTCCGAGGAGTGCCGGAGGAAACGACGACGCGTCACCTCGGCGATGCTGGCGACGTCGTCCGAATGACCGTCACCCGCGGCTTCCTTGATCGCGTAGTGCCGATAGTCGCTCTTGCGAGGTAGCCCGTCCTCGAACACCACCAGCGAGGCAACGACGTCGGTCCCCTGCACGTGCGAGATGTCGATGCACTCGATACGCAGCGGCGCCGAGTCGAGATCGAGTGCTTCCTGAATCCCCTGCAGCGCAGCAGATCTGGACGTGAAATCGCCTGCGCGCTTCAGCTTGTGCTGCTGCAGTGCCTCTTTGGCGTTGCGTTCGACGGTCTCGGCGAGCGCCTTCTTGTCCCCTCGCTGCGGCACGCGTAACTGAACGTTGGATCCCCGCAGACGGGTGAGCCACTGCTGCACCTCGTCGGCGTTCGCGGGAAGCACCGGGACCAGAACCTCGCGTGGCACCGCATTGGCGCCGCCGTCGTCGACTCCGGGGGTCTGCATCGACAGCGACGCCTGCTCACCGTAGAACTGCGTCAGGAACTGTTCCACGAGCGCGGGAAGGTCCGACCGATCGGTGGAATCTGCGTCCACCTCGATCACCTCACCGGCCTTCTCGACGACCCAACCGCGCTGCCCGCGGACGCGGCCACCTCGGACATGGAAGACCTGGACCGCAGCCTCGAGCGCGTCGGTGGCGAATGCGACGAGATCGGCATCGGTTCCATCGCCCAAGACGACGGCCTGCTTCTCCAACGCCCGGCGTAATGCACCGACGTCGTCGCGCAGCCGGGCCGCGGTCTCGAAATCGAGATCGTCGGACGCTTCCTGCATCTGCTTCTCGATCTGGCGTACCAGTTTGTCGGTCTTGCCGGAGAGGAAATCGCAGAAGTCCTCCACCGTCTTGCGGTGTTCGTCCGCCGACACACGGCCGACACACGGCGCCGAACATTTATCGATGTACCCCAGCAGGCAGGGACGTCCGATTTGGTTGTGCCGCTTGAATACCCCGGTGGAACACGTTCGCGCTGGAAATACCCGAAGCAGGAGGTCGAGCGTCTCTCGGATAGCCCACGCATGCGCGTACGGGCCGAAATAGCGCACGCCCTTTCGGCGCGGGCCTCGGTAGACGAACAGGCGAGGGTATTCCTCGTTCATCGTGACCGCGAGCATCGGATAGGTCTTGTCGTCGCGGTACCGGACGTTGAACCGAGGATCGAACTCCTTGATCCAGTTGTACTCGAGCTGAAGCGCCTCGACCTCGGTCGTGACGACAGTCCACTCGACGGACGCGGCGGTAGTGACCATCTGCCGAGTACGTGGGTGAAGCGACGCGACGTCGGCGAAATACGAATTGAGTCGGCTGCGCAGGCTTTTGGCCTTGCCGACGTAGATCACGCGTCCGTGTGGATCACGAAATTTGTACACACCTGGCTCGACCGGGATGGTGCCGGTTGCGGGGCGATACGTTGCTGGATCGGACACGTCTTCCAGGTTAGTCGCAGGGTCCGACGCGAAATCTCACGTGTCGGCGCCGACGTACTTGGCTTCGAGCGTACGGAACGTCCTTACCGCTGCTACCGCGTGCTCACGGTCGTTCGATTGGATGGCCATGACGGGAATGAATTCGTCGTCGGGAATGTCGACGCGCGCCCACATCGCACCGTCGGGGAAGGACAAGCCTTGAACGAGGTCCCACTCGATGAGACGTTCGGACAGAATGTTGCGGACCGCGACGCCCTCGGGCCCGACCCGAACGCGCGGCCGCGTCAACAGCAGTGCGATCCCGGCGAGCAGCACTCCGATCCCGGCGAGCGCCAACTGATCTGCCGTGCGGAAGTAGACACCGGTCGGTGACACGCGAAGAAGGATGGCAACCGTCACATGCGCCACGAGCAGTACGACAGCGGCGAGGATGGCGTACCGCGCGGACTTCCTGGACTTCACCTCGAGCTCCCAACGACCGGCTGCGGTCATCGGAACGCCTCGTTCGTCCACGGCTGGCGGAGATGCTTGAGCGTCAGCGCCGTATCGATGGCAGCCGCGACGGCCTGGGCACCTTTGTCCTCGGAAGATCCGGGTAGACCAGCGCGATCGAGCGCTTGCTGCTCGTCGTTGGTCGTCAGGACACCGTTGGTGACCGGGGTGCTCTCGTCGAGCGATACGCGGGTCAACCCGGCGGTCACTGCGTCGCACACGTACTCGAAGTGCGGCGTGCCGCCCCGGATGACCACGCCCAACGCGACGACGGCGTCGTGCGAACGTGCGAGGGTCTGTGCGACGACCGGAAGTTCGATCGCTCCCGCGACTCGGACGATCGTGACGTCGGTGACGCCTGCTTCCTCCGCCTTGCGGGTGGCTCCGGCGAGAAGCGCCTCGGACACCGTCCTGTGCCACTGGCCCGCCACGATCGCGAGTTTCAGATCGCCTGCGCCTGCAAGCTGGAGTTGGGGTTCGCCTTCGCCGCTCATAGTGTGTTCCCTGCTTCCAGGTCAGTGGTACCAGTGGAGCCGGTGGATCGGCGGAGTTCGTAGTCGTCGAGGCCGATGAGGTCGTGACCCATGCGGTCCCGTTTGGTGCGGAGGTAGGTGAGGTTCTCTTCGTTCGCGCGCAGCGGCATTGGAACCCGTTCGGTGACGTGCAGTCCGTAGCCGTCGAGCCCGACTCGCTTGGCCGGGTTGTTGGTCAGGAGCCTCATCGACGAGACGCCGAGGTCGACGAGGATCTGCGCACCTATTCCGTAGTCGCGGGAGTCGGCGGGCAACCCGAGCTGGAGGTTCGCATCGACGGTGTCCGATCCTGCGTCCTGCAGTTGGTAGGCCTGCAGTTTGTGCAGTAGACCGATGCCGCGTCCCTCGTGTCCGCGCATGTACAGCACGACGCCCCGGCCTTCCTGGGCGATCATCTCGAGCGCAGCGTCGAGTTGCGGCCCGCAGTCGCAGCGCAGCGACCCGAAGACGTCGCCGGTGAGGCACTCGGAGTGGACTCGCACGAGGACATCGCTACCGTCACCGTCGGGGCCCTCGATGTCGCCGCGCACGAGCGCGACGTGCTCTACTTCGTCGTAGACGCTGTGGTAGCCGACCGCGCGGAAGGTGCCGTGGTTGGTGGGGATTCGAGCGTCGGCTACGCGCACCACATGCTTCTCGTGTTTGCGACGCCACGCGATGAGGTCCGCGATCGAGATCAGCGCGAGGTTGTGATCGTCGGCGAAGACACGAAGCTCGTCGGTCTGCGCCATCGCGCCCTCGTCCTTCTGGCTGACGATCTCGCAGATGACGCCTGCGGGGCGCAAGTCGGCCATGCGGGCGAGGTCCACGGCTGCTTCGGTGTGGCCGGGACGACGAAGAACGCCCCCTTCCTTGGCACGCAACGGAACGACGTGGCCGGGACGGGTGAAGTCGTTGGCGCCGGTGTTCGGATCTGCCAGCAGACGCATCGTCGCCGCACGGTCCGATGCGGAAATTCCCGTTCCGATACCCTCACGCGCGTCGACGGTCACCGTGTACGCGGTGCCGTGCTTGTCCTGATTGGTGGCGTACATCGGAGGGAGACCGAGCCTGTCGCAGTCGTCCCCGGCAAGTGGAACGCACAGGTACCCGGAGGTGTACCGCACCATGAACGCAACCAGTTCCGGTGTGGCTTTCTCGGCGGCGAAGATCAGATCGCCTTCGTTCTCACGGTCTTCGTCGTCGACGACGACGACGGCTTTACCCGCAGCTATGTCGGCGACTGCCCGCTCGATACTGTCGAACCTTGTCACGTCCTACGCTCCATGCTTCTCATGCCGCACCACGTCATCACGCTCACAGTGCACCCAGATCTTGCTGCATCTCCGGTGCGGAGACACACTCAACAGTACTTTCTTTGTTCGCTATCGACCGTCGAGGGTCTGCAGCCGCTCGACGTACTTCGCGATGACGTCGACCTCGAGGTTCACCGGTGTACCGACCTCCGCCCGACCGAGCGTCGTGAGGTCGAGTGTCGTCGGAATCAGCGAGATCTCGAACCAATGACCACTGCTGTCCTCGCCGAGCCCGGATACCGTCAGGGAGACGCCGTCGACGGTGATGGAGCCCTTCTCCACGACATAGCGAGCCACCGACACGGGCATGGAGATTCGCACGACAGTCCAGTTCTCGGACGGCGACCGAGATTCGACCTTTCCGGTGCCATCGACGTGTCCTTGCACCAGGTGCCCGCCGAGCCTGCTGTTCAGCGAAGCCGCCCGCTCCAGGTTGACCCTGCTTCCGACTTCGAGTCGCTCCAGGCTGGACCGGTTCAAGGTCTCCTGCATGACATCGGCCGTGAACGCGCCGTCGGCCAGCACGTCGACCACTGTCAGGCACACACCGTTGACGGCGATCGAATCACCGTGGCCTGCATCCGATGTCACGATCGGACCTTTGACGGTGAAGCGCGCCGAATCGGTCAGTTCTTCCTTGCCGACGATCTCGCCGAGTTCCTCGACGATTCCGGTGAACACGTGATGTCTCCTCTTCGCTAGAGTTGCTGAGCCCGAATGCTCACTGGCGGTCTGGTACGGCGCTGACGACGATGTCGCCGTCGATCGAGTCGACACTCTCGAACGTGAACCTCTTCGCCTCCGAAATTGTTCCGACGCCTGCGTTCTCCACTGCCGAGAGCCCGGACCCCAGGACTGTGGGGGCGATGTAGGCAATGATGCGGTCCACCAGTCCGGCGGCGAGAAATGCGCCGGCGACGGTCGGTCCTCCCTCGAGAAGAACATCGGTGTGCTCGGCGAGAGCCTCGATCACCTCGCGCGGATCTCGACTGTGCACGAAGACCGTCGGCGCATCGTCGCCGAGAATCCGCGCGGTCCTCGGCACTTGCCTCAGTCCGAACACCACGCGTGTCGGCTGATGCGGCGAGTTCGTTCCGTCCGCGAGACGCGCGGTCAGCAACGGGTCGTCGGCGAACACCGTTCCGGTCCCGACGATGATCGCGTCGAGCTTCGATCGGTGCGCGTGAACGTGAGCCCTTGCCCCCTGACCGGTGATCCATCGACTCGTCCCGTCGGCGGCGGCGCTTCGCCCGTCGAGGCTCGCCGCGTACTTCAGCGTCACGTGGGGTCGACCGGTTCGTTGCTTGTGCAGCCATGCCCGGAGTGGGCCTCGGCTGACGACCTCGGCACCGAGACCTGCCTCGACCAGCACTCCCGCGTCGGCAAGCGTCCGAGCGCCACCCTCGGCCAGCGGATTCGGATCGGCCACGGAGTAGAGGACTCTCGTGATCCCTGCGTCGATCAGCGCCCGGGAACAGGGCCCGGTCCGGCCGGTGTGATTGCACGGCTCGAGCGTCACGACAGCGGTTCCGCCGCGAGCACTCGTACCTGCCCGCTGCAACGCGACGATCTCGGCATGCGGGCCGCCGGGCGGACGCGTCGACCCGACTCCGACGACGATCCCGTCTCGATCGAGAATCACAGCACCGACAGGCGGATTGGGGCTGGTGCGACCGCGAGCTGCCTCCGATGCGTCGACGGCCGTCCGCAGCGCCTCGTCGAGGGAGATCGGCCCGTCGGCGGACATCAGAGCGACAGGTGGTTGGATGCGCGGGCCGCCTGGTTGCGAAGACCTCGTACTGCGGCCGCAGGATCTGCGGTGCCGTACACCGCGGACCCGGCAACGAAACAGTCGATTCCGGCCTCGGCGGCTTGCTCGACGGTGTCGACGTTGATTCCGCCGTCGATCTCCACGACGAGCTTCAGCTCACCGGAGTCGACGAGATTGCGGACGATGCGTGCTTTGCTCAGCACCTCGGGGATGAACGATTGCCCACCGAATCCGGGCTCGACGCTCATCACGAGAAGCGTGTCGAATTCTCGAAGGATCTCCAGGTACGGCTCGATCGGAGTACCTGGTTTGACGCTCAATCCGGCCTTGCCGCCCGCTGCCCGAATATCTTTGGCCACCGCGATCGGGTCGTCGGTCGCCTCCGCATGAAATGTGACGTTGTACGCACCCGCCTCGGCGTACGGCGGTGCCCACCGTGCTGGATCCTCGATCATCAGATGGCAGTCGAGAGGGATGTCGGTCGCCTTCAACAAGCTCTGCACGACGGGTAGACCGAGGGTCAGATTGGGCACGAAGTGCGCGTCCATGACGTCGACGTGCAGCCAATCGGAGCCCTCGACGGCTCGGGCTTCCTCGCCCAGGCGAGCAAAATCGGCGGAGAGAATGGACGGTGCGATCATCGGAGCTGCCACCGCCCCAGCCTAGTGGGTCTCGTCGTACCGTCTTCGCACGGTCTTGGGCGCCTGCATCCGCCATGCCTCGACGATCATGTCGCGCAGTTCCGCGCTGTCCACCCGGTCGAGGTCGACGATGATCGACCCATATCCGTCGTAGTGCGGCGTCGTGTAGAACGCCGCACTACCCGATGCGAGAAGTGCTTCCTTCTCGTCGAGCCCGCACACGACAACGAGGCCGCCCTCTGCTTCGGTCCGCAACCGAGCCATCAACTTCCCCGCCACCTTCAACGCGGGCGTGTTGTAGGACGTGGATTCCTCGACCTTCGGAAGTTCGACGGCCGACGCGACGACCTGTTCCCACCTGATTGCCATGTACTCAGGGTTCCGCAGCCGCGGGCCTGCGTCTTGTACGAACGCGCACTTACCGAGCTGTCACACGTGTAGCAATTTGTCTCGCTGATTCGCGCGGAAGCGTGCCTTCTTCTGACGATTGCCGCACGTGTTCATGTCACACCACCTGCGCGTGCTACCTCGGCTGATGTCGAAAAACACGGCCTGGCAGCTTTCCGATGCGCATATCGCCAGCTTCCCGTCTCGTTCGCCAGCAATGATGCTGATCGCGTCGGCGGCGATAACGCTCAACGCATCCGAGACACAGCCAAGCGAGCTGAGTTCCCAGACTCGATTCCCTTCTGGCGTCAGGGCTGCCGTCGCCCGACCTCGGGCGCTGCAGTCATTGACGACCAGGACTGCAGATGCAGGGAGTGCTTGCTGGAGCGCAGCGGCTGTCGCGGCAGCGTGAATCGATTCCCGCAGATCACGCGCGAGGCCGAGTTCGGTGGCTGTACAGGTCTCCACGGCAAGATCGTTCGCTGTCAACCAGTCGGCGAGCCTGCGCGGCGTGGGAATGCGTTCCACAGCGTTGCCGTGACGCTCTGTCAAGGTTGCCGTGAAGCTGGTCGCCAATACGCTACCGAGGCGAAATTCGGGGAACTCGACGTGCATGGAACCACCTTAGGTTGTTGCACTGCACGGTGTGCGGGTGTTAGAACCGTCTAAGCCGGTTCCATGCACACGCACTTCTATGACAGCAGGAGACCTCATGCCCCGATCGGCCAGCGAAGTACAGCCGTTCTCAGTCCACGCACCCGACGTCGACCTCGACGATCTACGGTTGCGATTGGCGGCAGTGCGCTTGCCGGAGGCAGAGACGATCTCGCCCACGTCTGCCGATCATCGCCGATGGAATCAGGGCGTCCCTCTTTCCGACCTTGCCGAAGTCTTGAACTACTGGCGGACGAAATACGCCTGGAGATCGTTCGAGGAGCGCCTCGACCGGATCGGCCAGTTTCGTACGACGATCGACGGCCTGGGAATTCACTTCTTGCACAGCAGATCCGCACGCGCGGATGCGACTCCCTTGATTCTCACGCACGGCTGGCCGGGCAGCATCGTCGAGTTCATCGGCATAGTGAACGAGCTGGTAGATCCCGAAGATCCTCACACTCCGGCGTTCCACGTCGTGATCCCGTCGCTACCGGGCTTCGGATACAGCGACAAGCCACACCACACCGGCTGGGGAACCGAAAAGATAGCCGCCGCATGGGTGGAGCTGATGAGTAGGCTCGGTTACGACACTTTCGTAGCCCACGGCGGCGACTGGGGAGGCGTGATCACCACGATCCTCGGCGGCAGATTCCCAGCACACGTTCTCGGAATACACACCACATTCGCCGAGGCGCCGCCCGGACTGGCTACGGAGGGACTGACGCCGGTCGAGCTGAAATGGACCGAGGAAACCCGCGACTTCTGGCGGAACCACGCGGCATACGCGAAGCAACAGGCGACCCGACCGCAGACCATCGGCTACTCGCTCGTCGACTCACCGGTAGGGCTACTCGCGTGGATCCTCGACAAGTTCGCCGAGTGGTCCGACACCGACGACAGCCCGTTCGAGACGATCTCCATCGACAGCATTCTGGATGACGTCACCCTGTACTGGCTGACACGTACGGGCGCATCGTCGGCCCGTATTTACTACGAGAGCCACAACTCGCTCGACCCAGAACTTCGAGTCGACGTCCCGGCAGCGATCACCATGTACCCCCGGGATATCGGTAAATGTCCACGCGCCTGGGCACAAGAGCGGTACCGGCGGATCGTCAAGTGGACAACTCCCGAGGTCGGGGGCCACTTCCCATCCCTGGAGGTACCCGAATATTTCGTCGATGATTTACGGCAAGGCTTGACGGCAGTGCTGACTGCCGGTCGATGAGCGCCGCGAGGGCCCAGAGTCCTCGCACCGCGCTCCCCGATATCGCACCAACTAAGCTATGAATGTGCAATTCAATCGGTGAAACTTGCTGTGGTCCATGACCTTTGATACTATCGAACATACATTCGATGGGGGTCGGAATTGTGAACAGCACAGAGATCGCAGAATTCGCAGTGGCGCTGCAGGAGATCCGTGACGACGTCACCAATGCTGAACTTATCGACACGATCAGCGCACTGGAGGATATGAAATCGGCTGCATGCGCCGCCCAGGCGGTCATCAGTGCACAGTTCGAGAGTGCCGTCCGCGAAGAGCGCCGCCAGCGCGGTACACCCGCCGATCGATGGTCCAAGGGCATATCCGCTCAGATTGCGTTGGCACGCAAAGAGTCTCCACATCGAGGAGGCCACCTGCTCGGCCAGGCCCGCATCCTGACCGAGGACATGCCGCATACCCTGAATCTGCTGCGTACGGGGCATCTCAACGAGTGGCGAACCTCGCTGATCATCAAGGAGATCATCTGCCTCGATCGAGACGACCGCCGACACATCGACGAGCAGCTGTGCGCGGACCCCGAGACGCTACGCGGACTCGGAGACACAGCAGTTCGCGGCAAGGCATACACGCTGGCAGTGGAACGCGATTGCGCCGCAATCGTCGAACGAGCACGGAAAGCACCGAATCAACGGTGTGTCACCAGCAGACCGGCGCCGGATTCGATGGCGTACCTGACGGCATTGTTGCCGATGAAAGATGCAGTCGCAGTTCACGCCACACTCAGCCGCGACGCCGACACCATCATCTGCACCGAAGACGTCGTCGAACGCAGCAAGAACCAGATCATGGCAGACCTTCTTCTCGAACGATGCACCGGCGTCTCGGCAGCGTCGGCTTCGCCGGTGGAGGTGGTGATCGTGATCTCCGACGAGTCACTGCTCGCCGGAGGGACCGCGCCGGCGCACGTCAAGGGATACGGACCGATCCCTGCAGCGATCGCCCGCGACATCATTGCTCACTCGGTGACCAGCGAAGCCGTGACAACTCTCCGCAAGCTGTACAGCACACCTGTGACCGGGGCGATCACCGCGATGGAATCGACGGCGCGCGCATTCCCGAAGTCACTGGCACGCCTGATCGATCTGCGAGATCGATGGTGCAGAACGCCGTACTGCAACGCTCCGATCCGCCACCACGACCACATCACCCCGCATCACGCCGGAGGTCCCACCAGCGCACACAACGGCGCCGGCCTGTGCGAAGCGTGCAATTACACCAAGGAAACGCCGGGGTGGTCATCGAGGAGCGACAACCCACCGGGAACCCTGCACTCGTTCGAACTGATCACCCCGACCGGTCACCGATATCGTTCCACCGCCGACCGGACCCCGACGCCGCTCCACCTGAATCGTGAAGCTAGCTGACCGGCCGCTGCAACGCGGCCAAGAACATCGCATCCGTTCCGTGGCGATGCGGCCACAGCTGAACCGAAGGACCGTCGCCGATACCAGGAACCTCGGGAAGCAGTGTGCGCGTGTCCAATTGCAGAACCCCGTATCGGCGAACGGCGTCGGCGACGACGCCGGAGGTCTCCGACAGGTGAGGCGAACACGTGGAATACACCACGACTCCACCCGGTCGAACGAGCTTCAACGCCGACGCCAGCAATTCCTTCTGCAGGGTCACCAGCGCCGCAACATCCTTGGCCGATCGACGCCACCGCGCCTCCGGCCGCCGTCGCAGAGCACCGAGGCCGGTACAGGGCGCATCGACGAGAACGCGGTCGTATCCGCCGTCGAGACCCGGATCGCGACCATCGACGACATGCACGGTGACCGGCAACGCCTTGGTCGTCTTTCGAACCAGCTCCGCGCGGTGAGCAGTCGGTTCGACTGCATCGACGTGCGCGCCGTCGATCTCCGCGATCGCACCCAGCAGCGCGGCTTTACCACCCGGACCGGCGCACAGATCCAGCCAGCGCCCGGTGTCCGGTCCATCGATCGGCGCCAACGTCAGTGCCCGCGCGACCAATTGACTGCCCTCGTCCTGGACTCCGGCCAGACCATCACGCACGGCATCGAGCTTTCCCGGATCACCGCCGTCGAGATACACAGCGTAGGGCGAGTACTTACCCTCCTCACCGCCGGTGACGAGAGCCAGTTCCTCGGCCGAGATCTCACCGGGGCGGGCGACGAGATGCACTGCAGGCCGTGCATCGTCGGCTTCGAGAACATCGGCGAGTTCGGCCGCATCGGCACCGAGAGCGTCGGCGAAGGCCTGCGCAATCCATTTCGGGTGAGCATGTTCGAACGCGAGATGTCCGACAGGATCTTTGTCGGCGTCGGGGGCAAGCTCGTCGACCCACTGCTCAGCGGTCTTCTCCGACACTCGCCGCAGTACGGCGTTGACGAAACCGGCTTTACCACTGCCGAATTCGGCGCGCGTGAGATCTACCGACGTCGCGACAGCTGCATGCGGGGCCACTCTCGTCCGCAGCAGCTGGTACGCACCGAGTCGCAGAATGTCGAGCAACCCACCGTCGATGTCGGAAATCGCACGCCCGGAACCATTTTCGATCACGGCATCGAGCAGCCCACGCGCGCGGGAGGTGCCGTACGCGAGCTCGGTGGCCAGCGCAGCGTCCCGTGTGTCGAGCTTGCGCTCACGCAGCAGACCGGGCAACACCAGGTTCGCGTACGCGTCGCGCTCGCGGACGGCCTTCAACACATCGCGGGCCGCCAGCCGCGCCTTGTCGACGGCAGGCACCGCAGTGGGGCCGTTTCCCCTGTTGGGGCGATTGCCTTTGGGACCGCGAGACCCGGGTGACCGAACGGGACGCTTGTTCTCGGAGCTCACAGGGCCACCGCCGTTTCGGTCAGCCGAGCACCGCGTGCCCAGTCGAGTGCCTTCATCAGTTTCTTGCCCTGCGGTTGAATGTCACCGAGGAGAACCGCGCGCGTCGCGGTTCCCACGAACACGCCGTCCTTGCGTACGAGAATGCGGCCGGGTTCGAGTTCGACGTCGGACAGTGAAACGGGCGCAACCTTGAGCCGGGTATCACCGATCGTCGTCCAGGCGCCGGGAGCCGGGGTCACCGACCGGACGTGCCTGTCGACGGCTGCGGCAGACGAAGTCCAGTCGATACGAGCCGACTCGACGGTGACCTTGTGGGCGTAGGACACGCCGTCCTCGGACTGGGCGATCGCTGACGCCTCACCCGCTTCGATCGCATTCAGCGTCGCTTCCAGCAACTCGGCCCCGCTGACGGCGAGTCGCGCGAGAAGGTCGCCTGCGGTGTCGGTCGGCTTCACGGATTCGGTGACCACACCGAGGACGGGGCCGGTGTCCATTCCCTCTTCGAGAAGGAACGTCGACGCTCCCGTGACATCGTCTCCGGCAGCGATCGCGGCCTGGACCGGGGCTGCACCGCGCCACGCAGGCAACAATGAGAAGTGCAGATTGATCCACCCGAACTTCGGCACGTTCAGCACCGGACGAGGCAACAGCGCCCCGTACGCGACAACCGGACATACATCGGGGTCGAGCGCAATGAGCGCGTCGAGAAAGTCGGGATCCGACGGCCGGTGCGGTGACAGCACAGGAATTCCGTGCTCGTCTGCGAGACGGCCGACAGGTGAGCGTCCGACCGTGCGGCCACGCCCGGACGCCGCATCAGGACGGGTGATTACGGCGACGACGTCGTGCTTGTCCGACGCGATCAGCCGTTCCAACGACGGAACTGCCGGGTCAGGCGTACCTGCGAACACAACTCGCACCAGTGGGCTCCCACGAATAGGTAGAACGGATTTCTCACGAACTACCCATTCTAGGGAAGGGAGCCGTCACTCCTCGACACCCGTCTCGGACTCGCCTGCTCGATCGTCCTCGGCCAGGATCCGGTAGAGGCTCCTCCGTGCATCGGTCAGAACCTCGCTCGCGGACTTCACCTGATCGGGTGTTCCGACGGCTGCGACCTGACCTGCCGCCCCCATCAGCAACCCGATGAGACCTCGCAGGTCCATGGCGTCGCCACCGACACTGCTTCGGACGTCGTCCCATGGGGATCCGAGGTCCTTGCGATTCTCGTCGACGAACTGTCGGCCCTCGTCGGTCAACCGAGCCGTTTTCCGACCGTCGACCTTCTCGATCAGGACGAGTCCTTCGTCTTCCAGTTGCGAGAGCGCCGGGTAGATCGAGCCCGGACTGGGCTTCCACGCGCCTTCGCTCTTGGACACGATCTGTTGAATCAGTTCGTAGCCGTGCATCGGCGACTCGGCGAGCAGCAGAAGTACAGCTGCTCGAACGTCTCCGCGTCGGCCTCGACCTCCCCTACCTCTCCCCCGTCCCAGATTTCCACCGGGTCCGAAACCGCCACGCGGGTGTGGTCCACCGCGTCGACCTCCCCGCGCTCGCTCCGGATCTCCGTGACGTCGATCACGATCGCGAGATCGAGGCTGTTCGTCTTCGTTGCCGCCGATGTCCTGCGGCGTCCACATCGTGAAGCGATGCGGACGGTGTGCACGTTCCCCCAGCCCCAACCAGGGCCAACGCTGCATTTCGTAAAAGTTTTCCATGTCCATTCTCCTTCTGTATTTTAAGGACATATTGACGATATATCGGCAATGTATCTTTGGCAAGTGATTGAAGGTGATTCTTTTGAACGGACAACGGTCAACCGGTCCCGTAACAGCTAGCCTGTTCGCACCGAGGTTTCTCGCGCAGGGATCCCATGCGTTGGGGTTCACGACCGAATCGGACGGGCGCCTCGGCCTACGTAGAGAACATCTGTTGACGACGAGGAGCCCTCATGACGACACCACTGGGAAAGCGCATCGTCGCTTCTCTCGGCGTCGTCGCCCTCGTCGTCACGATCGCGGTATCGGGAATCCTCCCCGATGCCGCATCGACTGCTCTCGACGATGGAGCTCAACTGATCGGCGGCGCGACCGCCACGGCCGTCTGCTGGTACACCGCGCACCGCCGCAGCGGATCGGAACGTCGGTGGCGGGCACTCATGGCAGCAGGCATGGCCTGTTGGACCGGCGGAATGCTGGTCTGGGCCCTGTACCGATCCGTTCTCGGCATCCCACTGCCGTCACCGTCGTACGCCGACTTCGGCTTCTTTCTGTTCCCCATTTTCGCGGTACCCGCGCTACTGGCCGTCATCGGGCAGTCGTCGCGGCGAAGGACCGGCGGCGCAACCTACGGCTGGACGACGTCTCTGCTCGACGGTCTGGTGATCGTCGGCTCGCTGTTCGTTCTGTCGTGGTCCACGGTTCTCGGGCAGGTCGCCCGATCGAACGAATCCGATTCTCTCCGGTTTCTGGTCGCGTTGATGTACCCCGTCACCGATTTGGTTCTCGTGGTCATGGTGGGAATGTTGGCGTTGGTGCCTCGCATCGTCCGCAAGTATCGAACGCAACTCGCACTGCTGGCCACCGGCCTCGTCAGCCTGGCAGTATCGGACAGCCTCTACGCGTACTTGGTCGCGAGCGGCGCCGACGAGATGCCACTGATCGCCGATGCGGGGTTCATCGCAGCACCAGTTCTGATCGCACTGGCAGCTTCGGCGCCTCCTGTCGATCCGCGTGCGAGAAGAGCAGCTGCCGACGCACGCGGAATCGGCGCGTCCCGCACGTGGCCGGATCGCCTGGCGAGCGATCGCACGCAGTTGCTCGTGCCGTACGGTCTGGTCGCGGCGGTTGCCCTCGTGGTCGGCATCCAGTGGCTGGCCACGGGCGCCACCGATCCAGTCGTGCTCGGCCTGTTCTTCGCGGTCGTCGTTCTGTCGCTCGCCCGCCAGATGCTCACACTCATTCAGAACGACGCTCTACTACGACGACTGTCGGAGACCCAGTCCGAGTTGAGCTACCGGGCACACCACGACGGACTGACCGGCCTTCTGAACAGGGCTGCATTCGACGAGCACCTGGGTCACGCGATCGATCAGCACAACATCGACGGCCAATTGGGCGTCCTCCTGCTCATCGACCTCGACGACTTCAAAGCGATCAACGATCGACTCGGCCACGGCGCAGGCGATCGGTCGTTGAAGACGTTGTCGAAGCGCCTGCTCGCGTCGGTGGACGACGGTGACAACGGAGGAATCGTCGCCAGATTCGGCGGCGACGAATTCACCGTGCTCATTCCCGCCGGAATCGACGCCGGTTGCCGCACCGCCAGATCGATCGTCGACGCGCTCCGAGTTCCGCAGGATCTCGAGGGTCACTCGGTCTCGATCGGTGCCAGTGTCGGGGTTGTGGAGTTGGAAGTCTTCGACGGCGAGGTCACCGCAGACGTACTGCTGCGCAACGCAGATCGGGCCATGTACGAGGCGAAGAAGAACGGCAAGGCAGGCGTCTTCGCGTACGACTCCGACGGGACGCTTCGCCTGGTCTACAACCTCGCCGAGCGCCGCGTGCCGTTCGACTGGTGGTCGAACGGCAGGGACGCATGGGCCGCTCAGGGCAGTCGCGGAATCAACCCGAATATGGTTGCAGGTGAACCCGACCCGGCTCGGTTGATCGCGCCGCCGACCAGAACGTAGGCACCGGCCGCTGGGAGCGCACCCAGGTTGGCGAGGTTCTCCAGACTGATTCGATGATGGTCGTACAGCTTGACCGACACCGGATAGGTCTCGTCGTTACCCAGATCGGGCCCGAAGGTGTCGGTCCCCAGAGCTCCTCGCGCGGCGAGCCGGCCGGTGTCGATGAGCCACTGCGCAGCATCCGGTGAGAAGCCGGGTTGATGGGTCACTCCGTCGGCGTCCGCATTGACGTACGCATCGGTACCCCACTTCGAATCCCATCCAGTCCACAGGATCACAGCCGCTCCCGATGGGATGCGCCCGTTCGTCGCCTCCCACTGCTGCAGGTCGGCAACGGTCACCGCGTAATCCGCGTCGGCTGCTGCCTTGTCTCGAATGTCGATCTTCACCGCGGGCAGGAACAGGTCCTCCGGCACGAGTTGGTCGGCAGTCAATCCACCGTCCTGAAAATGCGCCGGGGAGCCCCAGTGGGTTCCGGTGTGCTCGCCTTCTCTGACGTTCTGCAGGTAGTAGCCATCTGCGGCAACGGTCGCGGCCGTTTCCAGTACGAACTCGGGATCGCCGGGGAAGATCGGCGTCGTCGCCGGATCGTTGACGTGCGAGAGCGAGACGATACCGAGCAACCTGTCCAACGGAACGCCGAGTCCTGGAAAATCGGCCGATCCGGTGCCCGGTGCCGCCTGCGCGAGCGCCGGTCCCGCCAGGCGTGCGCCGGCAACCACTGCCAAACCTGTTGCAACACGACGCATCAGCTGCCGTCTCTTCATCCCCGAACCTTCACTTTCCGTATGCGGCGAGACATCCGTCACCCCGCCCAGTGTCGTCAGGATCAGACTCTATGCGTCCGGATCGAACAATCGTGTTCGACGGGTCAGCCGATGCGGATCGGGTCGATCTGAATTCGCACGGGCGTAGTGATCTTGCGGACGCTTCGGGACGCTTGCGCGTCTGCCAGAGACCGAGCGAGTGCTCCACCGGCACTCCTCGGTACCCGAAGCAGCATGCGCTGCACATCACCGGACAGTGCGTCCTCACCTCCGCCTGCCGGCGGACGTTGACCGTCCGGAAGTGGCACCGGCCCCAGAATCTCCGTCCCCTCGGGAAGCGCCGCAGATTCGAGAAGCGAGGTGATCGACGCTGTCGCTCCGTCGAGTGCTGCTACATGAACCGCAGGTGGGAACCGCACCTCGACTCGTTCGTCCAACTGACTTCTCGCATGGCCCACCGGATCCCACCGCACGAACGACTGCACTGTCGGAATTTCGGCTTCGGCGACCACCACGACGCTGCCGCCGTCGCGTCCCGATCGCACGAGTGCCCCAGCAGTCATCCACCGCCGCAATGTTTCTTCGGCCGCGCGCAGATCAGCTCGACCCAGTAGTGCCCAACCGTCGAGCAACAGCGCCGCACCGTAACCGCCGACCGTCGACGGCTCGGCGCCGACGGTCGCAATGACCAGACTCGCACCGGCGGGAACCGTGTCCAGGACGGCGGATCCACCGGATGTGTGTACAGGAACGCCGGGAAAAGCACGCCCCAGTTCCTCCGCGGTCCGATGGGCTCCGACGACGACGGCTCTCAGTGTGCGCGAGCCGCACACCGTGCATCGGTGGTTGGTGTCTGCGATGCCACACCAACTGCACGTGGGGCTTCCAGCTCCGTCCGGACCGGCCGCGGACGGTAGCGACAGCGGACCGTTGCATCGACGACATCGCGCCGGATTCCTGCACTTCCCGCACGCGAGCGACGGAACATAGCCTGCACGCGGAACCTGGACCAGGACGCCGAGGTCGTTCTTCAGCGCGGTTCGCGCTGCATCGAAGGCGATACCGGGCAGACGGGCTGCCCTCGCACCTGGGTCGCGTGCCAGCGCGTGATCGCTGTCCGCGAGTGCCACGACGTGCGGTTGCCGTGCGCGCACCACATCTCGTGGAGCGACCAGATCGTGAGCCCAGCCGGAATCTACGAGTGCTTCCGCCTCTGCGGTTCTGGAATGGCCCGCTAGTACGACTGCGCACCCTGTCCCGTAAGCCCGCAGCAGCGCCGACTCGCGGGCGTGCGGGTAGGGCGATCGCGGCTCGGCGTAACTGTCGTCACCGTCGTCCCACATGACGAGCAGACCCAGGTTCTGCACCGGCGCGAAGACGGCGCTTCTCGTGCCGATCACGATCGAGACGGGAAGTCTCAACGCGGCCAGCCATCGTCGATACCGTTTCGCCGGTCCGAGCCCGGCCGACAACGCGACGACCGAACCTGGACCGGCTACTTCTTCGCATGCCGCGACAACGCGGTCGAGGTCACGCTGGTCGGGCACGAGGACGACCACCGACCGTCCACTCGATGCCGTGACGGCGGCGAGTTCGGCCAATCGCGTCGGCCAGCTCTCACCCGGCAGCGCCTGCCACGCTGCTCGCGGGTTTCTCCCCTGCCGAAGTGCATCCACGAACGCGGTCCCATGGGTATACGACGCCCAGGCGCCCTCGTCCGGTTGGGCGCGGAGGATCGTCGGGGGATCCGCCAGGGGCTCGCCCTCGACCTTCGCGTGACGGGGAGGAACAGCGAGGCGTAGTACATCGGCGCGTGTACCTGCGTATCGCTGAGCTACCGCGGTCACCATAGAACTCACCTCGGCGGTCAGAACACGCTCGGGCGAGACCACTCGATCCAGCCATCCCAGTTTGCCCGGGTGATCGCTGGACGCAACGCGCTCGACGAGATAACCGTCGACGAGTCGGCCCGCAAATCTGATCCGGACCCTCACCCCTGGCTGTGCATCGTCGGAGAACTCCGCCGGAACCAGGTAGTCGAACTCGCGGTCCAGGTGCGACAACGGCAGAAGCGGCAGCACCCGAGCTACAGGAAGCTCATCGGCTGCCGCTCTGGCAACGGCGGTCACCGCGATCCGGAACCCGGACGCGGTCCGGAATCAGAGACCGGCTGCCGCACGCAACTTGTCTGCCCTATCGGTCGACTCCCACGGCAGCGAGATGTCGGTTCGGCCGAAGTGACCGTACGCGGCGGTCGGTGCGTAGATCGGACGCAGCAGATCGAGATCGCGGATGATCGCCCCGGGACGCAGATCGAAGACCTCGGAGATGGCCGCCTGGATACGCGCGGGGTCGGTCTTCTCGGTGCCGAACGTCTCGACGAACAATCCGACTGGAGCGGCCTTACCGATCGCGTACGCGACCTGGACCTCGATGCGGTCTGCAAGCCCTGCCGCCACCGCGTTCTTCGCGACCCACCGCATGGCGTACGCGGCACTTCGGTCCACCTTCGACGGGTCCTTGCCCGAGAACGCGCCGCCGCCGTGACGGGCCATGCCGCCGTAGGTATCGACGATGATCTTGCGGCCGGTCAGACCGGCGTCGCCCATCGGACCGCCGAGAACGAACTTGCCGGTGGGGTTGACCAACAGCCTGATGTCGGAGGTGTCCAATGTGGGCACGTTCAGCTCCGCGAGAACGGATCCGAGAACCTTCTCGCGGATGTCCGGGGTCAGCAGATTGTCGAGATCGATGTCGGCGGCGTGCTGAGTGGACACGACCACGGTGTCCAGGCGCACTGCATTGTCGCCGTCGTATTCGATGGTGACCTGGGTCTTGCCGTCCGGGCGCAGGTACGGCAGCACGCCCGACTTGCGGACCTCGGTGAGACGACGCGCCAGGCGATGCGCCAATGCGATCGGAAGCGGCATGAGCTCGGGGGTGTCGGTGTTGGCGTATCCGAACATCAGCCCCTGATCGCCCGCACCCTGACGGTCGATCTCGTCGTCCGACAGACCCTCGACGCGAGCCTCGTGCGAATGATCGACGCCCTGTGCGATCTCGGGAGACTGGGCGCCGATGGCGACGTTGACACCACACGAGTTGCCGTCGAAGCCCTTGGCCGACGAGTCGTAGCCGATCTCGAGCACCTTCTCGCGCACGATCTTCGGGATGTCGGCCCACGCGGTGGTGTTGACCTCGCCGGCCACGTGAACCTGGCCTGTGGTGACCAACGTCTCCACAGCCACACGTGCACGCGGATCCTCGGTGAGCAGCGCATCGAGAATCGAGTCGCTGATCGCGTCACAGATCTTGTCTGGGTGCCCCTCGGTCACGGACTCACTGGTGAAGAGCCGACTGCCGGACTTGCTCACGGATTTCCTCTCGACGTGTTTCCCCGGCCGATCGGAACCCCTGCTCCCATCGGCCCATGCTTGTCACTCGGTAAAGCTGCTTGTTCGTGTACTGCGGTGGTCCAGGTGGACGGCGTGCACGTTTCGGCACCCAGGCCCTACCGGATTCCTGAGCGCACATCGACACTAGTCGTGCGCGCTCTGCCTGTGCACCTTTGAAATCACCCGTGATCGGAAAGCGGAGACGGTGCGGACGTCAGAACGGACACGACTGCATCCAGTACTCGACTTGCCAGCAGCGCTTTCGATCCGTCGCCCAGTGCAGATTCCGATCCGTCCGCACCGAGCAACCACCCATCGTTGTGGTCCACTTCGAACGCTTTGCCGTCACCGACTGCATTGACGACGAGCAGATCGCAGCCCTTGCGTCGGAGCTTCGTCCTCGCATAGGTGAGTACGTCGCCGTTCTCGTCGCCCGTCTCGGCGGCGAATCCGACGATGACGGTCGAGTCGGCGATCTCACCGTTACGGCGCGCGTCGACAAGCCCTGCAAGGATGTCGTCGTTGCGAACCAACTGGATCGAGTCGGGCTCGTGCGCGCCCTTCTTGATCTTGCTCGCCGCGATGGTGGTGGGACGGAAGTCGGCGACGGCGGCGGCCATGATCACGGTGTCTGCCTCTGGTGCGTACTTGCGCACCGCATCGTGCATGTTGTGTGCGGTCTTGACGTGTATCACCTCGACTGCCGCCGGATCGGCGAGCTCGCTCGTGTACCCGGCGATCAGGGTGACGTCCGCACCGCGTTGCGCGGCCACCCGCGCCAGGGCATAACCCTGCTTGCCCGAACTGCGGTTTCCGAGGAACCGGACGGGGTCGAGAGGCTCACGCGTCCCACCCGCTGTCACGACGATCTTCCGACCCGTCAGATCCTGTGGAAGCGCATCGTCCCGCTCCGAGAGCAACATCGCGAGCGCGTGGATCTCGGCGGGCTCGGGCAGCCTGCCCGAGCCGGTGTCGCGTCCGGTCAGCCGGCCCGAAGCAGGTTCGACGACAGTGACCCCGCGACTGCGCAGCGTTGCGACGTTGGCAACGGTCGCAGGATGCTCCCACATCTCCGTGTGCATCGCTGGTGCGAGCAGCACGGGGCACCGCGCAGTCAGCAGCGTTGCGGTGAGAAGGTCGTCGGCACGACCGGCAGCGATACGGGACAGCAGATCGGCCGTCGCGGGCGCTACGACGACGAGATCGGCTTCCTGTCCGAGGCGAACGTGTGGAACCTCGGGCACGTCGGTGAACACACCGGTGTGCACCGGGTTACCGGACAGCGCCTCGAATGTCGCACGTCCGACGAACTCCAGTGCGGATTCGGTCGGTATGACCCGCACGTGATGCCCGTTCTCGGTGAAGCTTCGGATGAGGGAACAGCTCTTGTAGGCGGCGATGCCCCCACCTACCCCGACGACTACGCGCAACGGCTCTAGTCCTTTACCGGTTCTTATTCGCCTTCGACGTGCTCGAGGAGATCGGCGTGGATCTCACGGAGCGCGATCGACAGCGGCTTCTCCTGCAGACCCGGCTCCACGAGAGGACCGACGTATTCCAGGATGCCGTCACCGAGCTGGTTGTAGTAGTCGTTGATCTGGCGAGCGCGCTTGGCCGCGTAGATCACGAGGGCGTACTTGGACGACGTGCGTGCGAGAAGCTCGTCGATGGGCGGGTTGGTGATTCCGAGCGGTGTGTCGTATGCCGGCAGAGCGCTGCGTCCGTCGAAGTCGGAAACGGCCGCTGAAGTGCTGCTCACTAGTGTTCTCCTGAAATTGCATCGTTGGTGCTACGAAACCGCTGCTGGGCGACTGTTCGAGCGTGAAGCAGGCCTCCGGTCAACCGACTGACGACCTACCGACCAACAAGGATACCAACTGTTCGCACGAATGGTCGACATCGGTATTGACAATGACCGTGTCGAACTCTTCTTGCGCCGCCAGTTCGACCTTGGCTGTCTCGAGCCTGCGTTCGGTGGCGTGTGATTCCTCGGTCGCGCGCGATGTGAGCCTCTGTACCAGATCCTCCCAGGTCGGCGGCGCCATGAAGACCAGAAGAGCTTCCGGCTTGGACACCCGAACCGCACGCGCGCCCGCCAGGTCCAGCTCGAGCAGCACGGGCTTGCCGTCTTCGAGAGCCTTCTCGACCGGGGCGGAGGGAGTGCCGGACCGGTGCAGGCCGCTGTGCACGCTGGCCCACTCCAACAACTCGTCGGCCTCGATCATCCGGTCGAACTCGGCAGCGGTCACGAAGTGGTAGTCCTCGCCGTCGACCTCACCCGGACGAGGGTCTCGCGTGGTGACCGACACGCTGAACCACAACTCCGGCAGCTCGCGCCGAACAACTCGCACGACACTGGACTTTCCGACGCCGGAGGGACCGGCCAAAACGATCAGCCGGCCCCTCCCGCGCGGTGACCCGTCGCTATCGGACACGTGCGTTACCTCTTGATTTCACTGATTCCTCAGGCTTCGAAATCGAATTTGGTCAACAGAGCCTTGCGCTGGCGATCGCCGAGGCCACGAATGCGACGAGTCGGAGCGATCTCCAGCTCCGTCATCAATTCCTGTGCCTTCACTTTGCCTACTTTCGGCAGCGCTTCGAGCAGAGCCGAGACCTTCATCTTGCCGAGGATCTCGTCGTTCTCGGCATCTTTGAGCACCTGTGCGAGATCAGTTCCGCCTCGCTTGAGACGCTCTTTGAGCTCGGCCCTGACTTTACGGGCGGCAGCCGCTTTCTCCAGAGCAGCTGCACGCTGCTCTGCGGTCAACTGGGGAAGCGCCACGTTTCCTCCGTCTCATCGTGAGTGAACAGTTGCTGCTTCACCGTCGGCAACGAAGCAACAGCAGCGACGTTACCGACGGAAGGGCCTGACCGCTAACCCGCCCCCGGCGCCCAGGAGCCGAGATCGATGGTCTATGCCTGCTCTACCGTAGGCCGTGCTCGATCTCGTCGCGAAGCGTCCTCGCGGCGTCCTGAAGTGCACCGACGGAGGGACCGGCAGCGAGGACTCCTCGCGAGGAGTTGGGCAGGAGAAGCTCCCGAGAACCGGTGAAGATCTTCGCCAGATCCTCCACTCCCGCGCCCTGTGCTCCGAGTCCAGGGGCCAGGATTGGACCGGCGAACTCGGACAGATCCAAGCCATGGTCACGTGTGGCGCCAACGACCACGCCGACGGTCTCGAGCCCGTCGCGGTCGACGTCGGCGGCGCCGTCGACGATCGACTGGGCGACCGACCGATCCGCAGCACGCGCGCCCTGCAGATCCGCGCCTTCGGCGTTCGAGGTTCTCGCCAGCACGAACACTCCCCTGCCGTTGTTCGCTGCCACGGCGAATGTTTCGCGAAGAGAGTCGAACCCCAGGTACGGCGACACCGTCACGGCGTCGGCGGACAGCGGTGAATCGGCACCGAGCCACGAGGCCGCGTACGCGGCCATGGTGCTCCCGATGTCACCTCGCTTGGCGTCGGCGATCACCAGGGTGCCCGCGTCGCGCAGCACGCTGATCGTGCGTTCCAGAACTGCGTAACCGGCACTGCCGTACGCCTCGAAGAACGCCACCTGCGGCTTCACCACCGCAATCTCGCCCACGAACGCCTCGACACAGATCTCCGCGAACGCTTCGAGTCCGTCGGCGGACCGTGGCAAGCCCCATGCATCGAGAAGCGCCGGATGTGGGTCGATACCGACGCAGAGCCTGCCACGTGCCGCTGTTGCGATGCGTAACCGTTCGGCCCACGAGTGCTGATGGCTCATGCCGGGATCGTGCCGCCTGCGATGGCCGCGTGCAGATCCTGCAGTGATCGCACTCCGATACCGCCTGCGATACCGGCTTCGATGCCCTGCACTGCGGCCGACGCTCCCTGCACCGTCGTGATGCACGGAATGTTCTGCGCGACTGCTGCGCTACGGATCTCGTATCCGTCGACGCGTGGACCCGAGTTGCCGTACGGCGTGTTGATGACCATGGCGACGTCACCTGCGAGGATGCGGTCGACGATGGTCGACGCCCCGGCAGGCACCTCCTCGCCGGACTGCTTGTAGACCTGCTCGCACGCGATACCGTTGCGCCGCAGCACCTCTGCGGTGCCTTCGGTCGCGAGGATCGTGAAGCCCAGGTCCGCGAGACGCTTGACCGGGAATATCAGCGAACGCTTGTCCTTGTTGGCGACGGAGACGAACACCGCACCGGATGCAGGCAGCGAGCCGTATGCAGCTGTCTGGCTCTTGGCGAACGCGGTGCCGAAGTCCGCGTCGATGCCCATGACCTCGCCGGTGGACTTCATCTCCGGACTCAGCAGTGTGTCGACCCCGGTTCCGTCGGCGCGGCGGAACCTGTTGAACGGCAACACTGCTTCCTTGACGGCGATCGGCGCGTCGAGAGGGGTGGTACCGCCGTCACCCTTCGCGGGCAACATGCCGCTGGCCCGCAGGTCGGCGATGGACTCACCGAGCATGACGCGGGCGCACGCCTTCGCCAGCTGCACGGCCGTGGCCTTGGACACGAACGGAACGGTCCGGCTGGCACGCGGGTTGGCTTCGAGGACGTACAGAATGTCGTCCTTGAGTGCGTACTGAACGTTGAGCAGACCCTTGACGCCGATGCCCTTGGCGAGCAGTTCGGTGGAGCGTCGCACGTTCTCGATGTCGGCGCGACCCAACGTGATCGGCGGAAGCGCACACGCGGAGTCGCCGGAGTGGATACCTGCTTCCTCGATGTGTTCCATCACACCACCGAGGTAGACCTCGGTGCCGTCGCACAAGGCGTCGACGTCGATCTCGACCGCATCTTCGAGGAAGCGGTCGACCAGAACCGGACGATCGTGCGAGATCTCGGTCGCCCGAGAGATGTAGTCGGCGAGCGACGCCTCGTCGTACACGATCTCCATGCCGCGTCCGCCGAGGACGTAGGACGGACGCACGAGTACCGGGTAGCCGATGCCTGCTGCGATCTCACGGGCACCATCGAACGTCGTGGCCGTGCCGAACTTCGGCGCAGGCAGGCCTGCTTCGGTCAGTACTCGTCCGAACTCGCCGCGATCCTCGGCCAGGTCGATGGCCTCCGGGCTGGTACCGACGATCGGCACCCCCGCGGCCTTCAGTCGCTTCGCGAGGCCGAGTGGTGTCTGGCCACCCAGCTGGACGATGACACCTGCGACGGTGCCGGACTGTGATTCCGCCCGATAGACCTCCAGGACGTCCTCGAACGTCAGAGGTTCGAAGTACAGACGATCAGCGGTGTCGTAGTCAGTGGAGACGGTCTCGGGGTTGCAGTTGACCATGACGGTCTCGTACCCGGCCTCCGACAACGTCTGCGCCGCGTGTACGCAGGAGTAGTCGAACTCGATGCCCTGACCGATGCGGTTGGGTCCTGACCCGAGGATCAGCACCTTCTGACGCTCGCGCTGCTCGGCGACCTCGGACTCGGCGTCCGGGTCGAGCTCGTACGTGCCGTAGTGGTACGGCGTCTTCGCCTCGAACTCGGCGGCACACGTGTCCACGGTCTTGTAGACCGGGTGCACCCCGAGCTCGATGCGGAGTGCCCGTACACCGTCCTCGTCGCCGAGTTCCGGTCGGAGCGCGGCAATCTGGCGATCGGACAGGCCGTGGTACTTGGCCTGGCGCAGCAGGGCCTCGTCGAACTTCTCGGCGGCACGCAACTCGTTGCCGAGCTCGTGGATCTGCTGGAACTGATCGAGGAACCACGGGTCGATCTTGGTGGCGTCGAACAGCTGCTCGAGTGTGGCACCGAGTGCAAAGGCCTTCTCGATGCCGTACATGCGGCCGTCCTGCGGAACCGAAAGATCGGCAAGCAGGGCCTCCAGGCTCTCCGCCTCGACCTCGGGGCCGGTCCAATAACCCGCACGCTTGGTCTCGAGCGAACGCATGACCTTGCCGAACGCCTCGGTGAAGTTACGTCCGATCGACATCGCCTCACCGACGGACTTCATCGTCGTGGTGAGCGTGCCGTCGGCGCCTGGGAACTTCTCGAATGCGAACCGAGGTGCCTTGACGACGACGTAGTCGAGTGTCGGCTCGAAGCACGCGGGAGTTTCTCGCGTGATGTCGTTGACGATCTCGTCGAGTGTGTAACCGATGGCCAGTTTGGCTGCCATCTTCGCGATCGGGTAACCGGTCGCCTTCGACGCGAGCGCCGACGACCGCGACACTCTCGGGTTCATCTCGATGACGACGAGTCGGCCGTCCGCCGGATCCATCGCGAACTGGATGTTGCACCCGCCGGTGTCGACACCCACCTCACGCAGGATGTCGATCGAGAGGTCGCGCATCGCCTGGTACTCGCGGTCGGTGAGCGTCATCGCCGGAGCGACGGTCACCGAGTCACCCGTGTGCACCCCGACCGGGTCGACGTTCTCGATGGAACACACGATCACGACGTTGTCGCGGCTGTCGCGCATGAGCTCGAGCTCGTACTCCTTCCACCCGAGAATGGACTCCTCGATGAGGACGTTCGCGGTCGGCGAGGCAGCGAGCCCACCGCCGGCGATTCGTGTCAGGTCGGCGTCGTTGTACGCCATGCCGGATCCGAGACCACCCATGGTGAACGACGGACGCACCACCACGGGGAAGCCGAGCTCCTCGACCGTCGCGCGCACCTCGTCCATCGTGAAACAGACGGCCGACTTCGCGGACTCGCCGCCGACCTTGGCGACGATGTCCTTGAACTTCTGGCGATCCTCGCCGCGCTGGATCGCGTCGAAGTCGGCACCGATCAGCTCGACGCCGTACTTGGTCAGGATGCCCTGCTCGTGCAGTGCGACAGCTGCGTTGAGCGCCGTCTGACCGCCAAGGGTGGCCAGGACGGCCTCGATCGGATGTCCCTGCTCGGCCTCGCGGGCGAAGATCTTCTCGATGAACTCGGCGGTGATCGGCTCGACGTACGTGGCGTCGGCGAACTCGGGATCGGTCATGATCGTGGCCGGGTTCGAGTTGACCAGGCTCACGCGCAGTCCCTCTTCGCGCAGCACGCGGCACGCCTGGGTACCGGAATAGTCGAACTCGCAGGCTTGACCGATGACGATGGGTCCCGATCCGATGACCAGCACATGGCTCAGGTCTGTGCGGCGTGGCATTACTTCTTCTCCTGAAGGACGCTGGTGAAACGATCGAAAAGGTAGGCGGCGTCGTGCGGGCCTGCAGCCGCCTCCGGGTGGTACTGGACGGAGAATCCGCGTCCGCTCAGCAGTTCGACGCCCTCGACCGTTCCGTCGTTCGCGCAGGTGTGACTGACGCGTGCTCGGCCGAAGTCGGTGTCGAATTCCTCCCCGGCCTCGCCTTCGAGTGCGAAACCGTGATTCTGAGCGGTGATCGCGATGCGACCGGTGGTGTGCTCGACGACCGGAATGTTCATTCCCCGGTGGCCGAACTTCATCTTGTACGTCGAACGGCCGAGCGCGCGTCCGAGGATCTGATTACCGAAGCAGATTCCGAAGAGCGGCAGATCCCGCTCCAGCACACCCCTGGTGAGTGCGACACTGGCGTCGGCGGTGGCCGGATCGCCCGGGCCGTTCGACAGGAAGACCCCGTCCGGGTTCAGTTCGAGAACTTGCTCGATGCTCGTCGTCGACGGCACCACGTGGACCCGGACACCGCGCTCGGCGAACATGCGTGGAGTGTTGGTCTTGATACCCAGATCGACTGCAACGACGGTGAACCGCGCATCGCCGCCCACCGGTTCGATGACGTAACCCGATGTCGTGGTCACCTCGCCTGCCAGGTCTGCACCGAGCATCGACGGCTGGCCGAGTACCTGTTCCAGCAGCTCTTCCTGCGTCCCGAGTGCGTCACCGGAGAACACTCCTGCACGCATCGAGCCGCGTGAGCGGAGATGCCGTACCAGTGCGCGGGTATCGATGCCTGCGATTCCGACGACGTTCTGCGCTTCCAGCTGATCCTGAAGCGAACCGGTCGAGCGCCAGCTCGACGTACGTCTCGCGGGGTCGCGGACGACATAACCTGCCACCCAGATCTTGTTGGGATCCTGCGCGCTCGCCGCTTCGCCGTCTTCCTGGTTCCATCCGGTGTTGCCGATCTGCGGCGCCGTGGCGACGACGATCTGACGGTGGTAACTGGGGTCGGTCAGGGTTTCCTGGTAACCGGTCATTCCGGTGCAGAAGACTGCCTCGCCGAGGGTCCTACCTTCAGCCCCGAAGGTGGTGCCGCGGAAAGTCCGGCCGTCCTCCAGAACAAGAACTGCGCTGCTCACGCGGTTGTCTCCTTAGAATCGTTCGTGTCTGTCTCGGTGCCTACCCACCTGGGGTAGACGAGTTTGTCGTCGGCTCGAAAGCCGGTGTCGATCTCGGTTCCGGTCGGCAGCGCCCAGCGGATGACCAGCAGGCCGTCCTTGCTCATGACCTTGCCTGCCAGGGCGCGTTCGGTTCTGATCGCGCGCACCGACTCCTGAGGAATCCAGATGGTGGACTCACCGGTCCGCTCGAGCAGGATTCCCTTGTCGTATCGGGACAGCTCGGCGGTGGCACGGTGGCCGATGTCTCCGACCGCCACACGGTCCTGCCAACTCGGCGCGATCGTGCTGCCGACATACAACCCGGTGGAGGCTTCGATCAGTGTCGTGCCGAGCTCGGCGGGTGCGTCGGGAAACGTGCCGATCGTCGCGGCCTGACGCCTCTGACGCCCACGCCATCCCCAGAAGATCAAGGCGATCATCGCGATCCAGAACACGACGAACGCGACGACGATGAGAACTCTGTCCATACCTCAGACCTCCGAGCTGGTACGAACCGCGCTGTCACGCACGGTGATCCGCCCACGAAGCAGAGTCGTGGTCACCCTGCCCCGAAGCGTCATGGCCTCGAACGGCGTGTTGTGTGCGACGCTGGCCAGATCCTTGCCCACGACCGTCCAGCTCGCGTTCGGATCGACGAGTGTCAGGTTCGCGATCTCCCCCACCTCGACGGGGCGGCCTTGATCGGGGAGACCCACGATCTCCGCCGGACGCTCACTCATCACGCGCGCAAC
The DNA here is from genome assembly GCF_001895005.1 of Rhodococcus yunnanensis NBRC 103083. Taxonomy (GTDB): domain Bacteria; phylum Actinomycetota; class Actinomycetes; order Mycobacteriales; family Mycobacteriaceae; genus Rhodococcoides; species Rhodococcoides yunnanense. The sequence goes on from NZ_BCXH01000001.1 coordinate 577,435, forward strand.
TCCGCGCCAATCGAGAAGTCCTGGCTCGACCATCGTCTGTACGACGATCGACAGTGCCGTCTCCAGTCCGAGCATGCCCGGCCTGGCCTGCGAGAACTCGCAGCACTTGTCCTGCTCGGCATGCGGTGCGTGGTCGGTTGCGACGCAGTCGACGGTGCCGTCGGCGAGCCCACGTCGCAGCGCCTCGACATCGGATGCCTCACGCAACGGCGGGTTGACCTTGTTGACGGCGTCGTATGTTTCCAACCTCGAATCATCGAGGAGCAGGTGATGCGGCGTCACCTCGGCGGTGATCGAAATCCCTTGCCCCCGAGCCCACTTCAGCAACTCGACGGTGCCTGCCGTGGACGCGTGGCAGATGTGCACGCGCGAGCCTGCGTCCCGGGCGAGCAGCGCGTCCCTCGCGACGATCGATTCCTCCGCCGCGCGCGGCCAACCCGCGAGACCGAGACGCGCAGCCGTCGGTCCCTCGTGAGCGAGCGCACCCACGGTCAGCCTCGGCTCCTCGGCGTGCTGCGCGATGAGCACTCCGAGCGAACTCGAATACTCCAGAGCTCGACGCATGATGAGCGGATCGTCGACGCAATGGCCGTCGTCGGAGAACAGACGAACCTTGCCGACGCCTGCAGCCATCGTCGCCATCTCGGCGAGTTGCTTGCCCGCCAGACCCACCGTGATCGCGCCGACCGGATGCACATCGACCAGACCGACCTCTTGCCCGCGTCGCCAGACGTGGTCGGTCACGACGACGGAGTCCGCCACCGGAGACGTGTTGGCCATCGCGAACACTGCGGTGTATCCACCGAGCGCGGCCGCAGCAGAGCCGGTTTCGATCGTCTCGGTATCCTCGCGGCCAGGCTCACGAAGGTGCGTGTGCAGGTCGACGAAACCGGGAAGCAGAATCTGTCCGGCAGCCTCCACGACATCGGCGTCGGCCGCATCGAGATCGGTCCCGATGGCGACGATCTGGCCGTCGTCGATCAGCACATCGGTGGCCGGTTCTTCGCCGTAGATCAGCACTCCGCGCAGTAGGACGCTCATTGCGTACCACCGTCCGAACCGACGAGCAATCGGAACAGAACCGCCATGCGCACGTGAACTCCATTCGTAACCTGTTGCAGTACTGCAGTTCTGGGTGAATCAGCTACCGAGGATGCGATCTCCATGCCGCGCAGCATCGGCCCTGGGTGCAGCACGACGGCGTGATCGGGAAGCATGTCCATTCGCTTCTGCGACAACCCGTACGTGATCGAGTACTCCCTCGGCGACGGAAAGAAACCGCCGTTCATCCGCTCGGCCTGCACCCGCAGCATCAGAACCGCATCGAGTGCAGGCAGCTCGGCGTCGATGTTGTGCGACACCCGAACCGGCCAGCTGGACGCACCGACGGGAAGCAACGTCGGCGGTGCGATGAGAACGACATCGGCACCCAGTGTCGCGAGCAGAATCGCGTTGGAGCGCGCGACACGGCTGTGCAGGATGTCCCCGACGATCCCGACGCGCTTGCCTGCGATACTTCCGAGCCGCTGACGCAAGGTCAGTGCGTCGAGCAGCGCCTGGGTCGGATGCTCGTGGGTTCCGTCGCCTGCATTGATGACCGCAGGACCGCCGCCATCGCCTTGACCTCTGGTCCACTGAGCGATCTGATGCGCCGCACCGGAAGCCGGGTGACGCACGATCAAGGCATCGGCACCGGCGGCGCGGAGAGTCATGGCGGTATCGCGCAGCGACTCCCCCTTCGACACCGAGGAGCTGCTGGCACTGACGTTGATGACGTCCGCACTCATCCATTTGCCTGCCACTTCGAAGGACACGCGCGTACGCGTCGAATTCTCGAAGAAGACGGTCATGACCGTCCGCCCACGCAGGGTCGGAAGCTTCTTGACCTCTCGTCCGAGGAGCGCTTGCTCGAAACGGTCGGCCTCGTCCAGCAATTCGGTCGCGGATTCGACAGTCAGATCCGCGACGGACAACAGATGTTTCATCGCGTGACGCTCCCGGCCGACAACGTGACTCCGTCATGGCCGTCGTGCTCGGTGAGCGAAACCGAGACGTCCTCGGAGCGCGCGGTCGGAACATTCTTACCGACGTAGTCGGCGCGCAGCGGAAGCTCCCGGTGTCCTCGGTCGATGAGGACTGCCAGCTGAACCGCCCGGGGGCGCCCCAGGTCACGCAGAGCATCCAAGGCCGAGCGAACGGTGCGACCGGAGAACAGAACATCGTCGACGAGAACGACGACGGCATCGTCGACTCCGCCGGAGGGAACTGACGTGCGCTCCAACGGCCGGTGAGGTTTGTTCCGCAGATCGTCGCGGTAGAGCGTGATGTCCAATGACCCGAGAGGTGGCCGAACACCGGAGAACACCTCGATCCGCTCGGCCAGCCGCTCGGCGAGGATCGTTCCACGGGTAGGTATACCCAGGAGAACCACTCGGGGCGCATCTCCGGAGTCCAACGCGGACTTCTCGATGATCTGGTGCGCCATTCGCGCGATGGTCCGGCCTACGTCCGCGGCGGACAACAGCTCACGGGACGGACCTGGGGGTATTTCGGGCGCAGGCAAACTACGACCTCCTTCTCCGCCTCTCTGGACGGATCGTTAAAGGATGTCTGACAGTGCACGAGCCTAGCAATCGCCTATCCCTGCCCGTTCGCGGGGATACGCCAAAGATCGGCTGTCAGGAATTGGACGGGGTCTCGTCCGAGATGGCCCGATCCGGTCGCGAGGACACTGCGGCCGCAGCAGCACGCACCTGAGGGGCCACGAGAACGATCTGGCCGAGAACACCGTTCACGAACGACGGCGAATCGTCGGTCGACAACTGCTTCGCGAGCTCGACGGCCTCGTCCACCGCGACGACCGGTGGAACGTCGGTTGCATGGAACAACTCCCACACGGCCACGCGCAGGATCGCACGATCGACGGCGGGAAGACGATTCAGAGTCCAATCGGTCAGGTGGTCGGCGATCACACCGTCCAACCGATCCAAGTTCTCCGCGACCCCGACGACGAGTGTCTCGGTGTACTCGCTCACCGGGGCGATCGAGTCGTCGCCGCGAGCGAGTTCGATGCGTTCCTTGGTGAGATTCACCGGGTCCGTGTCACGCGCCTCCGCCTCGAACAGGAAATCCACTGCCCGTTTCCGCGCCTTGTGCCGCGCACCGAGCTTCTTCACCGGCTCGGTGCGCGCTGACGTCTTCTTCGATGACACGTTAGGAGTTCACACGCCCGAGGTAGTTTCCGTCACGCGAATCGACCTTGAGCTTGTCCCCGGTGTTGATGAACAGTGGGACCGAGATCTCGGCTCCGGTCTCGAGCGTGGCAGGCTTGGTTCCGCCGGTGGAGCGATCGCCCTGCAGGCCGGGATCGGTGTGCTTGACCTCGAGCTCGACGGTGACCGGAAGCTCCACGTACAGCGGTGCGCCCTCGTGGGTCGCAACCTGAACCTGCATGTTCTCGAGCATGAAGCGAGCACCGTCGCCGACGACTGCTTCGCTGATCGAGATCTGGTCGTACGTGTCCCCGTCCATGAAGACGAAGTCACTGCCGTCGTGGTACAGGTACGTCATGTCCCGGCGATCGACCGTTGCCGTCTCCACCTTCACACCGGCGTTGAACGTCTTGTCGACGACCTTGCCCGACAGGACGTTCTTGAGCTTGGTGCGCACGAACGCTGGGCCCTTGCCCGGCTTCACGTGCTGGAACTCGATGATCGACCACAGCTGATTCTCGATGCTGAGGACAAGACCGTTCTTGAAATCGCTGGTGGAAGCCACTGGCTTTTACGTCTCCTCGTATTCTCGTGTGCAGGAACCGCCGCGCTTCACACGAGAGTAAGTTCCTTGCTGGTCATGGTGAGCAACTCGGGACCATCCTCGCGAACGATGAGCGTGTCTTCGATCCGAACGCCTCCGCGCCCTGAGAAATACACACCCGGTTCGACGGTCACGGCTGCACCGCAGAGAAGTGTACCGGTGCTGGCGCGCGCGATTCCCGGCGCTTCGTGAATTTCGAGTCCGACCCCGTGCCCGAGTCCGTGCAGAAACAGCTCGCCGTACCCGGCATCATCGATGACCGAACGTGACGCAGCGTCCACGGATGCGGTGCTCACCCCCGGTGCCAATGCGTTGCGGCCTGCCGCCTGCGACCGGAGAACCAGATCGTAGACATCGGTCTGCCACGCCTCGGGCGTGCCGAGCACCACCGTGCGGGTCATGTCCGAGTGATATCCGCCGACCAGAGCGCCGAAGTCGAATTTCACGAAATCACCCGACCGAAGCACAGCGTCGGTCGGCCGATGGTGCGGCACCGCCGAGTTCGCGCCCGCGGCGACGATGGTCTCGAACGAAATGCCGTCGGCGCCTGCGGCGACCATCAGAGATTCGAGTTCGCGAGCAACGTCGAGTTCGGTGCGGCCCGCCCGGATACCGCCTCGTTCTACGAGACCTGCGAACGCGTCGTCCGCCGCGCGGCACGCATCACGAAGCAACCCGATCTCGTCTTCGTCCTTCACCATCCGCAATTCCTCGACGAGCCCGGGACTGCGGACGAGATTCGGTGCCGGATCGAGCGAACTCCACGCCAGGTGCTGATCGACTGTGACGACATGACTCTCGAAACCCACGGGCCCCGTCTTCGGGGTGGCATCGCTGGCGAGCAGTGCCTCTGCCGAGGCACGATCGATCAACGCCCGTAGATCGGGCACCTGCTCCGCGACCTGGGTGAGGTATCGGCCGTCGGTGCAGATGACCGAATTGTCCTCGTTGCCGGCCGAATCTGCCGCCGACACCACGAGTGCAGCATTGGAGCCGGTGAATCCGGTCAGATATCGAATGTTGAGCAGATCGGTGACGAAGACCGAGTCGAGTTCGAGGGCGTGCATCGATTGCCTGAGCGCGGCCCGGCGGGCGCCGAAGTTCATTCGAATCGTGTCGCGGGCACGGCTCTGGTCGGTAGACATCCCTACAACTTACCGCCGTCGCACTGCGCGCGGACTGTCGTCGCACTGCGCGCAGGCTGGGGACGATCGACTGCGAAATTCTGTGGGGCCGGACACACTTACCGACGAGTACGGATAGGCTGTTGTCCATGACTGGGTGGGTGGTACGCGGAATCGGCATGGGTCTGATCAACGTGGGGGTGCGAATACTGCTGGGGGCAGCGGTAGCGCAGTGGCCTCTGCACGGGTCACAGCTGCGATGGATCGGCATGGCCGTCGTACTGCTCGCGGTCGTCGTATGGGCAGGGCTCGACGGAATCCGTGACCGCCGAGCGAACCCGGACCCCGAATACGGCGCCGATCTGACGATGCTCTGGCTCAAGGCAGCAGTGCTCGGCGGATTGCTGGCAGGTCTGCTCTCGTGGCTGGTCGGGCTGATCGTCGACTTCAGCCTCGGCCAGAACTCGCTGTTCTTCGAACTGACCTCGGGCGCCGCGTTCACGATCCTCGTGATCTTCATCCCGGCAACGATCTCGGTATTCCTCGGCCGGCTCCTCACCTCACGCGATGCGAAGAAGAAATTGGCGACCGCCGATGCCGAACGTGAGAAGCAGCGTCACGACCGTCACCTGGTCGGCACAGGCCAGGTGCCCGACTCCTCACGCGTCTCCCCGCCGCCGAGCCAGGATGCCGGCCGATCGCACTGGGCCGACGACAACGCCGACACCGAGGTTTTCCAGGCCGTCGATCCCGATGCGACTTCCCACGAGGAGTCGTCGAAGAAGCATGGGAACGACAGCTAGTACGGCTGGACCCGATCTACAACAAGATCCCCGAAGTCCCCTGGGGGGAATCCTTCGCCACGGCCGAGTAGGCAGCGACGAGAAGGGCCGGATCGGGTCCTTCGAGTCGGCCTGGCTTCGCCAATCCGTCCAGAACCACGAACCTGATCATCCCGGCTCTATTCTTCTTGTCCGTCTGCATGCCCTTCAAGAGATCGCCGAACGCCTCACCGTCGTACGAGGTGGGAAGACCGACCGATTCGAGAATGCTCCGATGGCGATCGGCAGTGGCGTCGTCGAGCCGCCCAGCCAACCTGCCCAACTCCGCGGCGAACACCAATCCCACCGACACCGCGGCACCATGACGCCAGCGGTACCGCTCGCGGCGCTCGATCGCGTGTCCGAGGGTGTGTCCGTAGTTCAGAATCTCCCGAAGGCTCGATTCCTTCAGATCTGCCGCGACCACACGAGCCTTGACCTCGACCGAACGCCGTATCAGCTCGGGTAGAACCGTTCCCGTCGGATCGAGCGCGGCCTGGGGATCGGCTTCGATCAGGTCGAGGATCACCGGATCGGCGATGAATCCGGTCTTGATGATCTCGGCGAGCCCGGCGACGATTTCGTGTCGTGGGACTGTCTCGAGCGTCGCAAGATCGACGAGCACAGCCGAGGGTTCGTGGAACGAACCGACAAGATTCTTTCCTGCCTCGGTGTTGATTCCCGTCTTGCCTCCGACTGCTGCGTCCACCATCGCCAGGAGCGTCGTCGGAACGTGAACGATCTTCACTCCGCGCATCCACGTTGCGGCAACGAAACCCGCCAGATCGGTGGCGGCACCTCCGCCGAGGCTGACCACCGCATCACTCCGAGTCAGACCGATACGACCCAGAACCTCCCAGCAGAATCCGGCGACCGCAAGTTCCTTGCCGTCCTCCGCGTCCGGAATCTCGATTCGGTGGGCGTCGATACCCTTGTCGGCCAGTGCTTCTCGTACCGCTTCGGCCGTGTCGGCCAACGGCGGCTGGTGGAAGATCGCTACCGTGGCGGTTCCCGCCAGTTCCTCCACGAGATCGGTCAGCAGTCCCCTACCGATGATCACCGGGTACGGCGCGGCAGTCTCGACCATGACGCGTACGGGCTCGGTCATTGATTCACCTTCATCCACTCGATTCAGTCGTTGTGCGCGGGCGGTGTCGACGCACCTGCCTGCTCGTGATGCTGCTTGAGCTTTGCCACCACCTGTGTGACGACGCGAGCTGGGCTTCGGCCATCGGTTCGCACTCGAATTGTGGCAGCGGACCGATACAGTGGCCGCCGAATGCGCATCAGGCTCTGATACTTCGCACGCGGATCCGCCCCTGCCAGCAGCGGCCTCGCCGAATTGGCGCCTGTTCGACGCAGCCCCTCGGCGACACTGATCTCCAGGTAGACGACGGTCTGCGACGCCAACCGCGAGCGAGTGCGCTCGGAGAGAATCGAACCTCCGCCGAGCGAGACTATCCCGGTGTGCGTGGCCAGGGCCTCCGCCACTACCTTCTCTTCGATGACACGGAAGGCCGGTTCGCCGTCCTGCGAGAAAATGTCCGGGATGGTTCTTCCCGTAGTCTGCTCGATCGCGACGTCGGTATCGAGCAACTCCAAGTCCAAGGCCTGAGCGACCCTGCGTCCTATGGTCGACTTGCCGGCACCGGGCGGACCGATCAGCACCGCATACGGTGTCATCGCGGAGGGCGGGCGGCGGTGCCCTTCACGTAGTGATCGACGTTGCTTACCGTCTCCGCCAACGAATCCCCGCCGAACTTCTCGAGAGCGGCCTGCGCCACCACGAGCGCAACCATGGTCTCGGCGACGACACCGGCGGCTGGAACTGCACACACGTCCGAGCGCTGGTGGATTGCCACAGCTTCCTCGCCTGTCGCCATGTCGACCGTGGCCAGAGCGCGTGGAACCGTCGAGATCGGCTTCATGGCGGCGCGCACCCGAAGTGCCTCGCCGTTGGTCATTCCACCTTCGATGCCGCCCGCACGGTTGGTCGATCGAAGGACACCGTCGGGGCCGGGTGTGATTTCGTCGTGGGCCGCGCTTCCGCGTCTGCGCGCGGTCTCGAAACCGTCGCCGACCTCGACACCCTTGATGGCCTGAATCCCCATCAACGCTGCAGCGAGGCGAGCATCGAGCCTCCGCTCACCGCTGACGAACGAGCCGAGACCGACCGGCAGCCCGTGGACCACCACCTCGACCACGCCTCCGAGAGTGTCGCCGTCACGCTTGGCAGCCTCGATCTCGGCGATCATCGACTCCTCGGCCGCCTTGTCGAAGGCGCGCACCGGACTCGCGTCGATCGCGTCCAGGTCGTCACCCGACGGCGGCAGGCCGACATATGGGTCGGAGGCGCCGATCGAGATGACGTGGGAGACCACATCGACGCCGAATGCCTGCTTCAGGAACCGACGTGCGACGGTACCGATGGCCACGCGAGCGGCCGTCTCTCGTGCGCTCGCGCGTTCGAGAACCGGACGCGCATCCTCGAAGCCGTACTTCAGCATCCCCGAGTAGTCGGCGTGCCCGGGACGCGGGCGCGTCAGCGGGGTGTTGCGAGCCAGGTCCGCGAGGACCGTCTCGTCGATGGGATCGGCCGACATGACCTGCTCCCACTTGGGCCACTCCGTGTTGCCGACCTCGATTGCGATGGGACCGCCGAGAGTGCGTCCATGACGGACACCACCCGTGATGGTCACCTTGTCCGCCTCGAACTTCATTCGGGCCCCACGGCCGTAACCGAGTCGGCGCCTGGCCAGTTGAGCAGCAATGTCGTCCGAGGTCACCTCGACACCCGCGACCATTCCTTCGAGGATGGACACGAGGGCGGGACCGTGAGATTCTCCGGCAGTTATCCAGCGCAGCACTGCGTCATCTTTTCACGTCCATCACGCCGCGAGTGCCAGCAGGGTCGACAGGCACATCGCGGGACCGTGCGGAACACGAGCCCGACGCCGACCACACGCCGCGACGATCACGCCGGCGACACCGGTGAGCAGCGGCGCCGCAAGTGCGGCAACCGCCCAGGCGTCGATGCCTGCCATTGCGGCGACGCCGCCGAGTGGCCACGCCAGCTTCACATCACCTGCGCCGAACGCGCGCGGCATCACCACATGCACCACCAGGTAGCAGCCGAACAGGCCCGCCGCTCCCACCAGCATCGCAGGAAACCGATCGAGAACAGCGGCATGAACGCCGATGACGATCGCTCCCGCGGCAGTGAGGACGTTCGGCAGGCGCCTCGACCCGACGTCGATGCTCGACAGGCACGCACACCACCACGCCAGCACGGCGACGCTCGCCGTACCACCCAACAGCGAAACGGCCGCCCATCCCGCGGCCGTCATCGGAGCGGCGCCCGTCGGCCGCCATTCTGCTCGTGCGCCGCGAAGGACGGCCGTCGACGCGACACCGACGCACGCACCTGCGACACCGGCGAGAATCACTGCGGACACTCTGGTTGCTTCCATCGGTTCATGCTGATGCATCCGACGGTCGGCGCCGCGCCGGAAGGCCTGGTCGGAGTTTGCCCTGTGGACGACGACGGTGCTTGTGGACAGAACTCGCTCAGAGCGAGGCGATCGCGGCCCGCATGGCCTCTCTCGGCGCAGGCATCCCGGTGAACTGCTCGACCTGTCCGTACGCCTGGTTCAGCAACATCGACAGGCCCGAAATCACGATGCCGCCCGCCACGTGAACAGCCGTAGCCAGCGGCGTGGGCCACGGATCGTAGATCGCATCGAGCACGACGGGCGCTTCGGCCAGAGCAGCGGACACCGGTGCCGCGCCGACTGCCGGAACGGTACTGACCAGCACCGACGCACGGCTGCACACTCCTGCGAGGTCTCCGTCCGACACGTCGAGAAATGCCGCACGCATCCCCGACTCGCTCGCGCACGCGAGGGTGGCTTGCGCCCGTTCGCGCGAGCGAGCCACGACGGTCACCGAGGCCGCGCCGAGGCCGGCGAGTGCTACGACGGCAGGCCTCGACGTGCCACCGGCCCCGACCACGACGACAGAGCGTCCTGCCAGGTCGACGACACCGGACTCCGAGAGAGCGCCCGTCACACCGTCGACGTCGGTGCAATCGGCGCGCCACCCGCCCGCGTGTCGTACGAGAGTATTGGCCGACCCCGCCAGCACGGCTCGGTCCGTTCGTTGGCCGGCGAATTCGAGCGCGGCGACCTTCCCCGGCATCGTCACCGATAGACCGACCCACTCCGGCCCGAGACCACCCACGAGCCCTGGAAGCTGCTCGCCCGTGCACAGAATCCGCTCGTACGTCCAATCGTCCAGCCCGAGTGCGCGATACGCAGCATCATGGAGCACCGGCGATTTCGAGTGTTCGATCGGACTACCGAGTACCGCCGCCCGCACGATCACCGCCCGCTTTCGAGGAAGCCGTCCTCGACTTTGCCGATGTTCGCCAGGTGCTCGTCGTAGTCACGGGTGAACAACGTGTCCCCCGCTTGATTGATGGTCACGAAGTACAGCCAATCCCCGTCGGCGGGCGCCTCGACTGCTTGCACCGCACCGACACTCGGCGCCGCGATCGGAGTTGCAGGCAGCCCCTCCATCGCATAGGTGTTCCACGGCGTCACGGCTGCACGGTCGGCATCGGTCGTCGCGACCTCGGTCGTGTCCAGCGCATAGTTGACCGTCGAGTCGAACTCGAGCTTCTGTGGCGCGGCGAGACGGTTGATGATCACACGCGCGACCTTGCTGAAGTCCGCCGGTAGCGACTCACGTTCGACGAGTGACGCAGCAACCAACGTCTGGTAGGGATCGAGGCCGGATTGGGCGCCCGCAGCGAGAATTCCGGTGCTCTCGTAGGTCTGGGCGCTCTCCGCCACGAGCTGTCCGAGTATGTCCACCGGGGACGCCGTCGGATCGAAATCCCATGTCCCAGCGGCAATGAGTCCCTCGAGCTGGCGATCGCGATCGGGAACTCCACGGACCTGCGCGCTTGCCCAGTCCGGAACACCGAGCGCGGCGGGATCGTCCACCCCGCCTGCCGCGTTGAACTCGTCGTACGACACACACGTCGGCCCATTGCCGGTGGTGTCGATGCAGCTCGCTTCCGACAGCAGCGTGTAGATACCCTTCTTCACCGCGTCGGTGTTGACGTCGCTGGAATCATGCAGCTGCCTACCTTCGGCGATGACGACATTTCCCACTCGCGCACTCGGATCGACAAGAGCGCTCACGGCCTGCGACGCGGGCACATTGCTCGGTATCAGGTAGTAGCCGGGCTGCACCGTCGACATCGAGGAGTTCTGAACGGCCGCCCCCATGAACGCACCCGAACTGGCCACGATTCCCTTCTCCGTCGCCGCGGCTCCGATCTGCTCGGCCGTGTCACCTGGATGCACGCGAACGACCACCGACGGGCCAGGACTGCCCGCCGCGAAATCCTCCGGTCCGCCCGTACCACCGGTCATCCGGTCGAATACGTAGTATCCGCCGCCGGCGACGACCACCACCAGAACGAGCCCGAGAACCAGCCCGACAGTGCGCCCCCGACGCTTCCGCTTGGCTGCAGCCCGATCCTGCCGCACCTGTGAGCGGCTGCGGCCGACCTCGCGTGGACCTCGACTGTGCACAGCCCGATGGAATTCGCTCCCCTCACCGACCGGGTACCCGATCGGATCCGTGTGAGCCTCGTCCTCGTCCAGGTACCGACCCCGGTCTGTGGACCCATGGTTGTTCACTCGCCGACCTCCGGGATTCGACCTTGCTCTTCGGACGGGGTGCTGCCGTGTGTGCGTATCGCGTTCAAGCGCGAGGACCTCTCGTCGAGCCACCCCTGCAGAATGGCAACCGCAGCGGCCTGATCTATCACCGAACGCTGTGCTTTTGCGCGTACACCGCTTTCGCGAAGTGCACGCGCCGCAGTCACGGTAGTCAATCTTTCGTCGGCCATGCGTATCGGCACGCCGGGCAGGCGCCTCGACAACGTCCGAGCGAACCGTTCCGCCGCCTTGACGGCCGGTCCGCTTTCCGCGCGAAGAGTCCGCGGCAGCCCTACGACGATTTCGACGGCCTCGTATTCGTGGGCGATATCGACGATCCGGCTCACGTCGGGCGCATCGGGCCCCTTCACCTTCGAACGCGGCACCGTCTCCACGGGAGTTGCCAGCACTCCGCCTGGATCACTCGATGCGACTCCGATGCGCACACTTCCGACGTCGATCGCTATCCGACGGCCCGGCCCTGGATCGTCGGCACCGGGACGATCCGGTTCGCGGTGCGGGCCTGCGGACTTCCCCGTGGAATCCGCCACGATCAGGAGTCGGCGAGTTCTGCGATCCGAACCCGAACTCCGGTCAGCGCTTCGGCGATCCCGTCCGGGTTCGATCCCGAGCCCTGCGCGGTCTCACCCTTGCCGCCTCCGCGGCCACCGATCGCCGGTCCGAAGCTCGACACCAGATCGCCTGCCTTCACTCCAGCGTCCTGTGCACCCCGGTTGGCGGAGACGACGAACGGCACCTTGCCGTCGACCGTGCCGAACAACACCACGACGGCAGGGTCGGATCCGAGGCGTCCACGCACATCTGCGGCGAGAGTGCGAAGATCGTTGCCGCCCACACCGTCCGGTGCCTGCGCGATGACCGCGCGCACGCTGCCGATGCGTTCGGCAGACTCTGCCAGACCGCCCGCGGAGGCCAGCACCGACGCAGCCTTGACCGCCTCGAGTTCCTTCTCCGCGATTCGGAGCCGCTCCACGAGATTCTCGACTCGTGCGGGAACTTCCTCGCTCGGCACCTTCAGCGACGACGCAACGCCGGCGAGCAACGCGCGTTCCTTCGCCAGGTATCGGTACGAATCCAGTCCGACGAATGCCTCGACACGCCTGACCCCTGAACCGACCGACGACTCGCCGAGCAGTGTCACGGGACCGATCTGCGACGAGTGCTGCACGTGCGTACCACCGCACAGTTCCATCGAGAACGGTCCACCGATCTCGACCACGCGTACCTCGTCGCCGTAGTTCTCACCGAAGAGCGCCATGGCGCCCATCGCCTTGGCACTGTCGAGGTCCGTGATCGAGGTGTTCACCGCGAAATCGGCACCGATGGCGTCGTTCGTCACCGTTTCGATGTCATTGCGCTGTGATTCGGACAGCCCGCCTTGCCAGGCGAAGTCGAACCGCAGGTAACCGGGCTTGTTGAGCGAGCCTGCCTGAGTTGCGTTGGGGCCGAGCACCTGCCGCAGTGCAGCATGCACCATGTGGGTACCCGAGTGTCCCTGTGTCGCGCCCTTGCGCCACGCCGGATCGACGTCGACACGGACCACGTCTCCTTCGGTGATCTGCCCGGTCTCGACCGTGACCTTGTGCGTCCAGACCTTCTTGGCGATCTTCTGGACATCGTCGACCTTCACGCGAAGACCGGGAGCCGATATCGTACCGATATCTGCGATCTGACCACCGGACTCCGCATACAACGGACTGCGATCGAGGATCACCTCGACCGATTCGCCTGCCGTGGCCGTCGGGACTCGGACGCCGCCGGAGATCAGTGCCAGGACGTTCGCCTCGGAGGACAGTTCGTCGAATCCGGTGAATTCGGTGGGACCGCGATCGACGAAATCCTTGTACACCGACAGGTCGGTGTGGGCGTGCTTGCGCGCGCGAGCGTCCTCCTTCGCACGCTGGCGCTGCTCGGTCATCAACGAGCGGAAGCCTTCTTCGTCGACGGCCAGACCTGCTTCCGACGCCATTTCCAGCGTCAGATCGATCGGGAAGCCGTACGTGTCGTGCAGAGCGAACGCCTCGGCACCGCCGATCGTCTTCTTGCCTGCGGACTTGACCGTCTCGGCGGCCGTGTCGAACAGTTTCGATCCCGAGGTCAATGTCTTGAGGAAAGCGGTCTCCTCGCCGACGGCAACGGTCAGGATGCGGTCGAATCCGCTGACGAGATCAGGGTACGACTCAGCCATCGTGTCGCGGACGACGGTGATGAACTGAGCCATGGTCTGGTCGGGCGCGCCGAGCAACCGAGCCGAACGGACGATACGTCGCAGCAGTCGGCGCAACACGTAACCGCGGCCGTCGTTGCCGGGGTTGACCCCGTCGGAGATGAGCAGCGCTGCGGTGCGCGCATGGTCGGCGATGACCCGGAACCGAATGTCGTCCTCGTGGTCGGTTCCGTACCGCCGCCCACTCAGCTCCTCGGCCTTGGCGATGACGGGACGGACCAGGTCGGTCTCGTACACGTTGTCGACGCCCTGCAGCAGGAACGCGACGCGCTCGACGCCCATGCCGGTATCGATGTTTTGCTTCGGCAGCGGCCCGAGGATCTCGAAATCGTCCTTGCTGACGCCCTGACCGCGTTCGTTCTGCATGAACACGAGATTCCAGATCTCGATGTACCGATCCTCGTCGGCCTCGGGTCCACCGTCGATGCCGAACTCGGGTCCGCGGTCGTAGTAGATCTCCGAACACGGCCCGCACGGTCCGGGGATGCCCATGGACCAGTAGTTGTCCGCCATTCCGCGGCGCTGGATCCGCTCGTCCGGAATACCGGCGAGCTCCTTCCACAGCGCGATGGCCTCGTCGTCGTCCAGATATGCAGTGACCCAGATTCGCTCCGGATCGAATCCGTAGCCACCGTCGTCGACACTGTTGGTCAACAGCGCCCAGGCATGCCTGATCGCGTCGCGCTTGAAGTAGTCGCCGAACGAGAAGTTTCCCGCCATCTGGAAGAAGGTGTTGTGGCGGGTCGTGATACCGACATTCTCGATGTCGAGTGTACGAACACACTTCTGGACGCTGGTCGCCGTCGAGTAAGGAGGAGTCTGCTGACCCAGGAAATACGGCACGAACTGCACCATGCCTGCGTTGACGAACAGCAGGTTGGGGTCGTCGAGCACCAAGGAGGCACTGGGCACTTCGGTGTGTCCGGCTTTCACGAAGTGGTCGAGGAAACGCCTGCGAATGTCATGGGTCTGCACTGTTACAGGTTAACGTGCGGATATCGCCTGCCGTGCAATCCCCACCACGAGCACCCGTCACCTGCCTCGGACGATCCTTCGAAGCTTGCCCACCCTGGTGCCGATTTCGCGCTCGACCCCGTGATCGGTCGGCTCGTAGTAGTTCACACCGACCAGTTCGTCCGGCGGGTACTGCTGACGGAGCACCCCGCCCGGATCGCTGTGCGGATATTTGTATCCGACCGCATTGCCCAGAGCTTCGGCGCCCTTGTAGTGCCCGTCACGTAGATGCGGAGGTACTGGACCCGACTTTCCCGCCGCCACGTCCGCCATCGCAGCGCCGAGAGCGGCGATCACCGCACCCGACTTCGGGGCCGTGGCCAGGTGGATCGTCGCCTGGGCGAGCGCAAGTCTGGCCTCCGGCATGCCGATGAGCTGCACCGCCGTCGCCGCGGCAGTAGCGGTCTGCAGTGCTGTCGGGTCCGCCATTCCTACATCCTCACTGGCATGTACGACGAGCCTGCGTGCGATGAACCGAGGATCCTCCCCTGCGGTGATCATCCTCGCCAGGTAGTGCAGAGCAGCGTCGACGTCGGACCCGCGAATCGACTTGATGAAGGCACTGATGACGTCGTAGTGCTGATCGCCGTCTCGGTCGTATCGAACTGCTGCCTTGTCCACGCTCGCCTCGACCGTGGCCAGATCTAGTACCGGGCCACCGGCAGCGCCCGCCGCGGCTTCCAACGCGGTCAACGCGCGCCGCGCATCCCCTGCGGCAAGCCGAACGAGATGAGCCATCGCGTCGGGGGCGATGGTCACCGCACCGTCGAGGCCACGCGGATCGTTCGACGCCCTGCTGAGCAACAGCTCGATGTCCTCGGAACTCAACGGTTGAAGCTGCAGCACGAGCGACCTCGACAGCAACGGCGACACCACCGAGAACGACGGATTCTCCGTTGTCGCGGCCACCAACAGGACGATCCGATTCTCCACGGCCGCCAGCAGCGCGTCCTGCTGAGTCTTGGAGAACCGATGCACCTCGTCGATGAACAGAACGGTCTGCTCGCCTGCGGTCAACCGGCGCCTGGCGAGGTCGATGACAGCGCGTACCTCCTTGACTCCCGCCGACAGAGCCGACAGAGCCTCGAACTTGCGGCCCGTTGCGCCCGAGATCAGCGACGCCAGCGTCGTCTTGCCCGTTCCGGGTGGGCCGTACAACATCACCGAGGATGCGCCCGAGCCCTCGACCAAACGCCGAAGCGGAGCCCCTGGCGCAAGTAGATGCGACTGTCCGACCACTTCGTCGAGAGTGGTGGGCCGCATGCGAACAGCGAGCGGAGCGTCGGGCCGTACGTACGGACGAGACGGCGCCGGTTCGGCGACGAAGCCGTCCTCGGCAGCCGCCGGTGCCTCGAACAAACCGCCTTCTTCTTCACCGTCGTCGAAACCCGCACCGAAACCTGTACTCACTACCCGAACGCTACTTCACCTGGAACGACGTGCTCACCGGTCCCACTTCACTCGCAGCGCAGCCACCACGTGCGCCGCGAATTCCGCCACATCCGAATCGCCGGTGCGGACCGCCTGGTCCACCAGTACGGTCCAACGGGAGAGCAGCGCCGCCGACCGCGGTACCGAGAGATGGTGTTCCCGTGCGGCGGCGATTCGGGTGTGATCGTTCGGGAGGAACCAGTAGGTCGACAACCAGACCCAGATCAGTTGCGCGTCGAGAATCTTCGATGCCAGC
Source organism: Rhodococcus yunnanensis NBRC 103083 (assembly GCF_001895005.1). GTDB lineage: Bacteria > Actinomycetota > Actinomycetes > Mycobacteriales > Mycobacteriaceae > Rhodococcoides > Rhodococcoides yunnanense. Next base: position 593,877 of record NZ_BCXH01000001.1, read on the forward strand.
ACACGATCGTCGGCGAGGTGAGGCCAGATGCCGACGACCTCGGCCCGCCACGCGTCGATCATTGCCTGCGCGCGATCGGCCGACAATTCGAAGTGGCACAGGCATCCAGGGAAGGACGCAAGCGCATAGGTGATGTCGAGCGTGGCGTCACGGAAGCCGCCCCACTCGTAGTCGAGAAACCGAACACCTTCCTCGTTCACGATGATGTTGTCGGGGCACAGATCGGAAGGGCTGAAGGCGCGGAACGCCCCGTGCGCGAACAGACGGCCGCTGCGTTCGACTCGTTCGAGAATCGACGTCGGGGTCTCGGCTATCCCGAGATCGTCCGCGAACATCCGGGGCACGGCACCGAGAGCATCGGGAATCTGGGCCGCGATTCCGTCGGCCGAATGCGGAAGCCCGACGCGCCGGAGCAGGGCAGCGAAATCGTCTTCTCGGCCGACAGTCGCGGCGTGCATCCGGCCGAGGGCCTGCGCCATCGCCATGAGCGAATTGGTGACCGACCCGGCATCGGAGTGCTTGAGCAGCGCGGTGATGGGGCTGGAATCGCCGAGGTCGCTGAGCACGAGAAGGCGTGCGCTCAGATCGTAGGCGAGCAGATCCGGTCCCGGCCTGCTGTCCGTGGCCAGTGCGGTGGCGAACTGGTACGACGCCGCCTCACGCAGAAATGCGGACCGACTGCCGCTGGTTTCCGACTCCGTCGGAAGCTCGGCCTCCGCCGCACTCTCACGCACCTGCTTGATCACCAGTGTTCGTGGCAACTGAAATGGGTTCTCGGCCACGCGGACACGGAGAACGATCGCCTGTCCACTTCCACCCAGATCGACTGGATCGACAAGTGTGACGGGTGCGCCCGTGCGCTTGGTGAGCAACTGCTGCGCGGCTGCTACTACCTCGGAGACAGGGTCTGCCAATGTTGCGGTCATCGGCTACCAAGGTACCCGGTCGGTACGACGAACAGTGGCCTCTCACGTACAACGAATCGGATGCTTTACCGACGACCTGGGGAAAGATCCGGTAGCAATTTCATCACGATCACACGCGGTCGTCAGGTGAGCGGCGCCACGTCCACGGACACCGAAATACTGCTCTCCTCTGCTTCGGTGTAGATGACACCTCGCAACGGCGGCACGTCCGCGTAGTCGCGACCCCAGGCAACGGTGGCATAGCGCTCGTCGACCAGTTGGTCGTTGGTCGGATCGAAGGCCAGCCACTGTCCGCCTGGTGACCACACCGCGGCCCAGGCGTGTGTTGCGTCCACCCCGATCATGCGTTCCTTGCCCGGCGGCGGCTCGGTCGCGAGGTATCCGGACACGTAGCGTGCAGCGAGCCCCTTCGACCGAAGACACGCGATCGCGAGGCGCGCGAAGTCCTGGCACACTCCGGATCTGGCGTCGAGGACGTCGGCGACCTTGGTCGAGACCGTCGTCGAACCGGACTGGTAGGTGAAGTCGGTGAAGATCCGGTGAGTCAGGTCGACGACGACCTCACGAAGGGCGCGCCCGTCGGCGAAGCTCGCCTCCGCGTACTCGCACACCGCATCGGTGATCTCCGGTGTGTCCAGATCCAGCACGAATTCGACGGCAACGGCCGCCTCGCCGTCGGACGCAACTCCGCTCACCCCTCTGGGGCGTGCGTCTTCCCAGGGCAGCGCCTTTCCGATCGCCAGTTCCGCCGAGCTCGGTGGATCGACCTCGACGAGCGAATCCGCGGTGACGACCAACTTCTCGTGATCGGAGCTGACGTGGAAGTACACGTCCTCGTTGCCGTAGACGTCGACCCCGAAGGACTGATCGGTCGGCGACGGTTCGACCGTCACGGACTTCTCCACGCAGCGCTGTGATTCGGTATCGCGAGGCGCCAGGAATCCGCGGCCGTACGACGAGGTCACCCGATCCGAATACGAATACGTGGTGATGTGTTTGATGCGGTATCGCCTGCTCATGCTCCGTCACCGTTCGTCGAACCGATCGTGCGCGGGATCGCGCGCCTGCCGACTGTGCCCCACAGCGGCTGTGTGCCGCCAGGAAGCACCATGTGGGTGGCGAGGATGACGCGAGAGAGCTCCTCGAGCTGCGCATGGATCCCGTCGACGAGATCGAGCAGATCGATGCGACGGCCGGACGCGTCGACCGATTCCAGATCGCCCGGATCCACCCGGCGCAGCCGGACCGCCATCTGCTCGACCAACACCTCGGCGCGCGAGGTTCCCGACGCGTCGGGCAGTGAACCGAGGTCGTGTTTGAGGCGGTCGAGCTGATAGACCAGCGAACGTGGGTTGCCCTCGTCGAACAACAGCAGTTGAGCCACCGCGGCAGGGCGTGCTCGCCCGCGGTTGCGGCGTCGGTAGATGACCGACGACTCGGCGGCGGACAGCACCGAGTCGATGACAGCCTGCTCGGTGGACGGGGTGAGTGCGTGGCTCAGCGTTGCCGACAGCAAGGCGGTCAACTGCAGACCACGCTCGATCCGCTTGCCGGAATCCATCAGGTACCACCCCGGATCGCGCACCATCGACTCCGATGCGAGTCCACTGAGTGAGAGCAGCCCGCGCAGCACCGAGGATTGCGAGGCAGCCAGCTGGGCGCCGTCACCTGCACTGGCCGTCTCCAGGTCCTCGAGTGCGGTGTCGATGCGGTTCAGCACCGCCCAGGTGTCGTTGGAGAGCTGATCTCGCACTCCTCGCGCCGCGTGCTGCAGCCGGTCGATCGATTGAGCGAGCGAGCCCAGCCGGTCCACCGACAAGGTCAGTGACCGCATCTCCGCCACCGCATCGATGCGAACATCTGCGTCGAAGAAGCCGGGGCCGGTGCCCGATACCCGCGTGACAGCCTCGAGCAGGATCGGCAGGCTGTCGCTACCGTCGAGCCACGGCATCGACTGATAGTCCTGCAGTCGCTCACGCGCTGCGATCAGAAGGCGCGTCATGTCCTCGGCGCGTTCGGCGTACCGCCCCAGCCAGAACATGTCCCCCAGTACCCGTGGGGAGCTGACGACATCGACCGTTGCCGCCGCGTACTGCGGCAGTTCCTCCACGGACGCCGGCGGGGTGTGCGGAGCCGAATCGGCAGGCGTCACACGTTCGGCCGATCGAACCCAGACGTCCTTGGACGCCACGGTGATCAAGGGATCCGCGACAGGAGAGGTGAGAAGCACCTGTCCCAGACCTCCCGCCATCGGTGTGTAACCGACCCGCTGCGCGACACTGAACAGCCGCATCCCCACTTCGGCGGCGCCGACGTCGCCGCCGAATCCGGAACCCGGAGCGACCGCGAACTCGGGGACCTCCTGACCGACCCACTTCCACGGCTCGGCGCTGATGCGGCGTAGGAGCGTCTCCACTCCGCCCGTCGTCAGTTCATGACCGACGACGGACTTTCGGGTGGTGATCGAGCGGAACACGAGCGTTCGAATATGCGCCTGCATGTGCGACAACGCAGCAGAATCACCGCCCCAATAGGTCGGTGTCGATTCGAGAAGCAGATCCTCGTCGAGCAGCGCACGACTCATGGCGGGCAGCAGCGGCAACAGGGCCGCACTCTCGAGCACACCGCTTCCCAACGTATTCACCACCGTCACCGCGCCGCGACGCAGAACCTCGACGAGCCCGACGACGCCGAGACGAGAATCGGGTCGGAGGTCGAGTGGATCGGCGAATTCCGCATCGATACGACGCAGCACGACATCGACGCGGCGCAGTTTCCCGAGGGACCGCATCCACAGGCACCCGTCGCGAACCACCAGATCGGCGTTCTCGACCAGCGGAAAACCGAGAACTGTCGCGAGGTAGGCCTGGTCGAATGCGGTCTCCGAATGCGATCCAGGACTGAGCACCACGACGACCGGGTCCTCGGCAGCTGCGGGTGCGGCGTCGATCAGCGCGAGCCGCATCGCCCTCGCGAACGTCGACAGTGGCCGAGGATTGGTGTCCTGGAAGAGTTCCGGTGTCGCGCGGGACATCACGCGACGGTTGGCCAGTGCATAACCGATGCCCGACGGTGCCTGAGTGCGATCGGCGTACACCCTGAAGCGACCGTCGCTGCCGCGGCCGACATCTGCGGCATGGATGAACAGCTGCCGCGGTCCAGGGATCGTTATCCCGTGTGCCGCGCGCAGGTATCCCGGGTCGCCGAAGACCAACTCGGGTGGAACCAATCCCTGCCGAACCGTGTCCATCGGACCGTAGAGATCGGTGAGAAGCGCATCCAACAACCTCGAACGTTGGATCAGCCCTGCTTCCAGTACATCCCAGTCGTCGGCGGCCACCACCAACGGAATGCCGTCGAGACCCCAACGAACGGGCGACGCGACGCTCTCGGACCCGTCGATCGGAATCGGGTTGTACGTGATTCCGTGGTCGTCGACGAGGCGACGAACCCTCGACTGCAGAGCCCGTTCACTGCCGCGCCCAGCGTCGTCGAGGCCCCGTACCAGTTCGGCCCATTGCGGCCGCACCGCAGCATCGGCGCCGAGGAGCTCGTCGTAGCGGCCGACGCTGCCGGTGACTGCGTCGCGGCGCGCGCGATACTCCGAAATCACTTGCTCGGACACCGAAGGCGTGGTTGACGGCCCGGCGTGGCCGACGACCTTCTCCGAGCCTGGACCGAGAGTATCGACGGGCACCATCGAGTCGTCATTCCTTCCGTCGGAAGAGACCGGTCCGCGCTGGCACCGGCGGTCTTCACAGGTTCGACTCGTTGCTCGATCGTGCCGCCGCTACACGGAGTAGACACCCGTGCGACGGAGGTCGAGCATTCCGGGCGCGGTGACATCGATCGATTGTCGAGCGTGCATCTCGACCAATCTTGCTACGTCGACCTTCCCGGCCGCGAATCCGCCCTCTTCGAACCGGCCGTTGCGACGAGCTTCGGCCTCGACGGAGTTGACCGGTGGACCATCGTAGGACCTCCCACCTGGGTGAACCACGTGATACGTGCATCCACCGAGCGCACGTCCGGTCTGCTTTTCGATGAGGTCGAAGTGCAGTGGGCTCTGTACCTCGATCGTCGGATGCAGCGCGCTCGGTGGCTGCCAGGCGCGGTACCGAACACCCGCGACCTGAACATCCTGACGCTCGGTCCGCAACAGCGGAACCGGAACCCCGTTACACGTGACGAGATACCTGCCCTCGTCCGCTCCGGCCACACTGACCTGGATTCGTTCGACCGACGAGTCGACGTACCTCGCCGTTCCCGATGATGTCGACTCCTCGCCGAGTGTGTTCCACGGTTCGATCGCCCCGCGCAATTCGAGTTCGGCGTCGCCGACGACCGTCGTGCCGATCCTCGGAAAACGGAACTCGGTGAACGGATCGAGCCAGCTGGTGTCGAACTCGATGCCGTGTTCACGCAGGTCCTCCGCAACCCGGCCGATGTCGGCGATCAGGAAGTGCGGCAGCATGTATCTGCCATGCAGGTTCGCACCGTGCCGGATCAGTGGGGCCTCCAGCGGCTCGTCCCAGAATCTCGACACCATCGACCGAACCAGAAGCGACTGGACCATCGCCATCTGATGGTGTGGAGGCATCTCGAACCCGCGCAGCTCCAACAGACCGAGCCTGCCTCGCGTGCTGTCGGGGCTGTACAGCTTGTCGATGCAGAATTCGGCGCGGTGGGTGTTGCCCGTGATATCGGTCAACAGATGTCGCAGGGCCCGATCGACGACCCACGGTGACGCCGATCGGTCCGATCCCGTCAGCCTCTTGATCTCGCTGAAAGCAACTTCCAGCTCGTACAGCGATTCCTCTCGCCCCTCGTCGGCACGCGGTGCCTGCGACGTCGTGCCGACGAAGCGACCGGAGAACAGGTACGACAACGACGGGTGCCGCTGCCAATGCGTCAGGAGCGAGACCAACAGGTCCGGCCGTCGAAGGATCGGTGAATCGGATGGAGTGCTGCCGCCGAGAGTGATGTGGTTTCCGCCGCCGGTTCCCCGCGTGGTGCCGTCGTTGTCGAAGCCCTCGGTACTCAGACGTGATTGACGAGCCTCTCGGTACAGAGTCTGCATCAGGTCGTTCTGCTCGGCCCACGACGACACCGGCTGCACGTTCACCTCGATGACGCCCGGGTCGGGAGTCACGGTCAATGTCTGTATCCGCGGGTCCGACGGAGGCCCGTAGCCCTCGACGACGACCGGGGTACCGATTGCCGCCGCCGCGTTCTCCACGAGCGAGACCAGCTCGACGAAATCGTCGAGCTGATTCGTCGGCGGCATGAACACGTGCAGGACCCCGTCACGTACTTCGGCGACGAGGGCTGTCACATCGTCGCCCCCGACGCTGCCGCGGGCCGCCTCGTTCGATTCCACCAGGCGTGCGTACCGCGCTTCGACCGGATCAACGGGCCGAGGTGGCCGCTGGGTCCGTTGCTGCGACGGCAGAGGTGCGACGGGGGCCGTCGGATCCGCTGGGTTCTCGGGCCGACCTCCGCTCCACGAAATTGCGTTGAGCGGGAGGCGAAGACCCGCAGGCGAATCCCCCTCGAGGAGGACGAGACGACCTCGACGCAGTGTCCAGTCCGCACTCTGCCAGGCGTCCCCGCCCGGAGTTCGACCGATCGGGAGTACGAACGCTGCAGGCTCGTCGGTGCTGGTGTCGAGCCGCTTCAGCAGCTCGGCCCTGGCATCGGCCGAATCCCTGCCCGGTTCCAGATCGTCGTCGTCCCCCGGTGGGTCGCCGTACGGTTGGCGCACGAGATCGAGCAACCGTACGAGTGGATCCTCGTACGCCGGACGAGCCTGCCGCGCGGGCAGTCCCAGTGCTTCGGCCACACTCTCGACGAGGGCACGCGAGGACGATGCGTCCACGGGTGCCGGCTTCTCGTCGTCGGGTAGCCACGGGTCGGCAATCAGATCCGAATCCGTCCACAATGCTTCGCCGTCGGTGCGCCAGAACAATCCGACCTGCCACCGGGGCAACGGCTCGCCGGGGTACCACTTGCCCTGGCTGCGCTGTACGAGTCCGTCGGGCGCGTAGATGGTGCGAAGGCGTTCGGCGAGGGCACTGGCGAGCAGACGTTTGTGTGGTCCGTCCGCTGTGGTGTTCCACTCGGGCGCTTCCTGATTCTCGATGGCGACGAACGTCGGCTCACCGCCGACCGTCAGTCGGATGTCCTGCCCGACCATGCGTTCGTCGAGCACGGCCGCCGTGCCCAGAATCGACGTCCATTGCTCTTCGGTGTACGGAAGCGTGGTGCGCGGGTCCTCGTGAACTCGAACGACGGTGTTGGAGAAGTCGAGTTCGGCCGTGCACTTGCCGGTCGCGCCCGAAATCGCTGCTGCAGTGGACGGATGCGGCGTCGCCGACAGTGGTATGTGCCCTTCACCGGCGAACAACCCGGACGTGGGATCCATACCGACCCATCCCGCGCCGGGCAGGTACACCTCGGTCCAGGCGTGGAGATCGGTGAAGTCCGCTGCAGGGCCGGACGGACCGTCGAGCGATTTCACATCGGATGCCAACTGCACGAGGTACCCGGAGACGAACCTCGCCGCCAAACCCATCTGCCGCAGTATCGAAACCAGCAACCATGCCGAGTCGCGACACGATCCGACAGCCGAGGTCAGTGTGTGATCTGGCGACTGGACGCCCGGCTCCATCCGCACCGAATATCCGACGTCGCCGAGCACCGCCTGGTTGGCCATCACGAGAAAATCGATGGTCCGAAGTTTCGGACCTCGCTCGCGGACTGCAGCCTCCAACTTCTCCACCCACGCCGTGACCACCGGGCCAGGACCCGTTCCTGCTTCTTCCTCGTCGACCGGACGCAGATACGGCTCCAGGTCGGGCACATCCTCCGACTCGTAGTCGAACCCGAAGTGCTCTGCCCAGTCCTCGACGAAGAAATCGAGAGGGTTGATCACCGCCATGTCAGCGACGAGACCGACCGTGATCGACATATGGTCGGTGCGCTCGGGGAATACCACACGCGCCAGAAAGTTGCCGAAAACGTCCTGCTGCCAATTGACGAAATGTTCCGCCGGCTCGATCGCCAACGAATATGCCTCGATCGGAGTCCGCGAATGCGGTGCAGGACGAAGCCGAATTTCGTGCGGATACACCTGCACCATTCGGTCGAATGCATAGCTCGTTCGGTGTTCCAGTGCGACCTTGATGCCCACGACGAGCCCCTCACATGTGCCGGTATGGGTTAGAACCACCAACCCTAGAGGTCACCCAGTTCCCGCGCTCGCCGAGAATCGTGTCCCAAATGTGCAGTCCGAGGACGCGTGTACTGCTTGACATGGTCCCCACGCGTGGGGTTCGCTCACTTGCGAATTCACTCAGACTTCTTTCATCACATTTCATGACTCCAGGCGAGGGGAAATTTCGTGAGCGAGAACCCACCCAACGGACCGCAGTACGGCGGTCGTGATCCTGAAAAACCGGATCAGGGCACACCCCAGGGGCCGGGTGGCGGTTACTCGCCACCCGGGGGCTATCCGCCACCGCAGGGTGGAAATCCACCTCCCGGCAACTACCCACATCCCGGGAACTACCCGCCACCGCAAAGCTTTCCCCCACCGCAGGGCGGAAATCCGCCCTCTGGCGGAAGCTACCCACCACCCGGCAACTACCCACCACCCGGCAACTACCCACCGCCGCCAGGGAATTACCCACCGCCGCCAGGGAATTACGGCGACCTTGGCGGGTCGACCCAACCTCGCTTGGATGTAGGCGCTGCCCTCAATTACGGGTGGAACCGATTCAAGTCCAACGTAGGCGTATGGATCGGCTTCACGGTGGCCGCCGTTGCCATCGTTGCGGTGCTGTACTTCATCTTTCTTGCCGCTGTGTTCAGCAGCGGACCCACGATCGATGACGACGGCTCTGTCGAATCGGGGTCGCTCTCCTTTTTCTCTTTCGGCTTCCTATTCTTCCTGATCGTCATCGCTCTCGTCGGTTACCTACTCAACGCCGCATTCATCCGTGGCGCCCTGCACGAAGTCGACGGAATCAAGCCGGGCTTCGGATCGTTCTTCCAGTTCCAGAACGTCGGCAACGTGATCGGCGCATCGCTACTTGTCGGACTGGCGACCGGAATCGGCTTCGTCCTCTGCTACCTCCCGGGCATCGTCATCGCAATCTTGACGGCGTTCGTTCTGCAGTTCGTAGTCGACCGCAACAGTTCTCCGATCGATGCGATCAAAGCGAGTTTCAAGATAGTGACGGACAATCTCGGTCAAGTTCTCCTGCTACTACTTGCGTTGTTCGCTGTCAATTTTGTGGGGTCCATTCCTTTCGGTTTGGGATTGTTGGTCACCATCCCGGTCACCGTCATCGCGGCGACCTACGCCTACCGCGTGCTCACCGCCGGTCACGTCGCTCCAACTACGTAATCTCCGTTTCATCGCGGAAATCGTCGTTGCGGTGACGATCAACTCGAGCCCGACCAAGCAGGGCAAGCACGACGAGCTGGCCGGCGGAACGCAGGTCGTCAAGATCCGCTAGACCGACAGAGAACTGTTTACTCAGAGCCCGCCATTGCCCGACAATGGCGGGCTCTCGTCGCTTCTCGTGGCCCCCGATTCCGACAATTGACCTCTCACACCGACCGGTGTCGGCGCACACTTGTCTGCGAGCCCCCTGACGAGGAGTGATCACCGTGAGCGAGAACCCACCGAACGGACCGCAGTACGGCAGCAATCCCGATCCGGAAAGGCCGGATCCGGGCAGAGTCGAGCCGCCCGACCGAGGGTCGACACCACCCCCGCCGAACTACCCGCCAGCCGGCGGCCCGCCGCCCGGGAACTACCCACCCCCTCCCGGCAACTACCCGCCAGCCGGCGGCTACCCACCTCCCGGCAACTACCCACCCCCTCCCGGGAACTACGGGCCTTCCGGTTACGGAGGTGGTGCGCCGACCACGGTGAGCGTCGGAGACGCGATCTCGTTCGGCTGGAACAAGTTCAAGAACAACGCCGGTGTGTGGATCGGCATAGTGCTGATCGCGGCGGTCATCCAGATAGTCGTCAATCTGATCTTCGGCGGATTCAACACATCGGATGATTTCTCGGATGCATTCGGCGTGTGGAGAGTCGTCGGCGCCCTCGTCGGCGCAGTCGTCGGCTACCTGATCAATGCCGCTCTGGTCCGAGGCGCACTCCACGAGGTGGACGGCACCAAACCCGCCATCGGATCGTTCTTCCAGTTCGCGAACGTCGTCGCCATCGTCCTCGCCAGCATCATCGTCGGCATCGTCGTGACGATAGGCCTGATCCTTCTGATCATCCCCGGCGTCATTCTGGCGTTTCTGACCTGGTGGACTCTGCAATTCGTCGTCGACCGCAACGAAGATGCGATCACCGCCATCAAATCCAGCTTCCGCGCGATATCGACCAATGCCGGCCAGCTGTTCCTGCTGGCTCTGGCATTGGTCGGCATCAACATTCTCGGCGCAATCCCGTGTGGCCTCGGATTACTGGTGACCATCCCGATCACGATGATCGCGTCGACGTACGCCTACCGAATCGTGACGGGCGGCAGGCCTGTGTGACGCACTACCTGCCCGTGCGGGTCACACCGGAGTTGCAGCCGAGTCGGCGTCGCCCCCATCGCTGCTGGTCTCTGCCTTCTTCTCCGGCTTGAAGTCGATTCCGGATTCCTTGCGCTGCTGCGGGGTGATGGCTGCAGGCGCATCGGTCAGCGGGTCGACGCCGCCGCCCGACTTCGGGAACGCGATGACCTCGCGGATCGAGTCGACACCTGCGAGCAGCGCCGTGATGCGATCCCATCCGAACGCGATTCCGCCGTGCGGAGGTGCGCCGTAGCTGAAGGCGTCGAGAAGGAAACCGAACTTCTCCTGAGCCTCTTCCTTTCCGATGCCCATGATGGCGAAGACGCGTTCCTGAATGTCCTTGCGGTGGATACGAATACTGCCGCCGCCGATCTCGTTGCCGTTGCACACGATGTCGTAGGCGTAGGCGAGAGCCGATCCGGGTTCGGTGTCGAAGGTCTCCATCGACTCGGGTTTGGGCGAGGTGAAAGCGTGGTGAACCGCTGTCCATGCGCCGGAACCGACGGCGACGTCACCACTGGCGGTCGCGTCGGATGCGGGCTCGAACAGAGGCGCGTCGACGACCCACACGAACGCCCATGCCTTGGGATCGATCAGGTCGAGCTTGCGTGCGATCTCACCGCGCACTGCACCGAGTAGACCGCGGGACGCCTTGATCGGGCCGGCCGAGAAGAAGATGGCGTCACCGGGCTTGGCACCGACATGAGCGGCGAGACCGTCTCGTTCGGTATCGGTCAGGTTCTTGGCAACCGGTCCACCGAGGGTGCCGTCCTCGCCGACGAGGACGTACGCGAGACCCTTGTGGCCACGCTGCTTGGCGAATTCCTGCCACTTGTCGAGCTGCTTGCGTGGCTGCGACGCGCCACCCGGCATCACCACAGCACCGACGTACGGTGCTTGGAATACGCGGAACGTGGTGTCGGAGAAGAAATCCGTGCACTCGACGAGCTCGATGTCGAAGCGCAGATCCGGTTTGTCGGATCCGTAGCGGCGCATCGATTCCGCGTAGGTGATGCGCGGAATCGACGTCGTGAATTCATATCCGACGAGCTTCCACAGCGCTTCGAGGATCTCCTCCGCGAGAAGAATCACGTCGTCCTGTGTGACGAAGCTCATCTCGATGTCCAGCTGCGTGAACTCCGGCTGACGATCGGCGCGGAAGTCCTCGTCGCGGTAGCACCGCGCAATCTGGTAGTAGCGCTCGATGCCGCCGACCATCAACAGCTGCTTGAACAACTGGGGGCTCTGCGGCAGGGCGTAGAAGCTGCCCGGCTGCAGGCGGGCGGGCACCAGGAAGTCACGAGCGCCCTCGGGGGTGGATCGCGTCAGTGTCGGCGTCTCCACCTCGACGAACTCGTGGTGCGCGAGCACTCCGCGAGCTGCAGCGTTGACGTGCGACCGCAGACGGATGGCGTGGCCGGGTCCTTCGCGGCGCAGATCCAGGTAGCGATACTTCAGCCGGGCTTCCTCACCCGGCTGGTCGTCGAGCTGGAACGGCAGCGGCGCGCTCTCGGAGAGAACCTCGATGTCGGATGCGTCGACCTCGATCGCACCGGTCGGAATCTCGTAGTTCTGGTTACCCTCGGGCCGCTGCTCGACCTTCCCTGTCACCTTGACGACGTACTCGGCGCGGAGACGGTGAGCTTGCTCGGCGACATCGCCCTCACGGAAGACGACCTGGGCGACGCCGGATGCATCGCGGAGGTCGATGAAGATCACACCGCCGTGATCGCGTCGACGCGCCACCCAACCCGTCAGTGTGACTGTTCTATCGACGTGCTCGGCTCGGAGTGAGCCGGCGAGGTGGGTGCGCAGCACGGTTTTCCTTTCGAAAAAATGGGGTCGAGATTCTTCGTCGAGTATCGATCCTACGGAGACACATGGCCCGACCGGAAACGCGATACCTCCACAGCATGGGAAGCTGCTACTCGACGGCCCGCGGCGACGGGCCGTCGACACCTCGACGAGTGCGACGTTCTTGCCGGAAGGACACCAGAGATGACGTTCAGAGAAGGCGCAAGGATGCAGCCCGGCCGCGTATCGGTCGGCGGGGGCGGTGGCGGAGGCAAGGGCGGCAAGATCGCGCTCGGCGGAGGCGCGGGTGGCCTTGTCATCCTGGTCCTCGCTCTGTTGTTCGGCGGGGACCCTGGCTCGATCCTCGGCCAGTTGAGCGGGAGCACGGACAACTCCGGTCAGTACTCCGGTTCGGGCACGTTGGAGAACTGCGAGACAGGCGCCGACGCGAATGCGAATGTCGACTGCCGGGTCAACTTCACCGTCGGCAGCCTCGACACGGTCTGGGAATCACAGCTGCAGCCGCAGACCGGAGTCGCGTACGTCCAACCGGAGGTGCGACTGTTCTCGGGTTCGATCAGCACCGGTTGCGGCAACGCCACCAGTGCCGTCGGCCCGTTCTACTGCCCTGCCGATTCGACCGCGTACTTCGACACCAGCTTCTTCCAGGTACTGGTCGATCGTTTCGGTTCGAGCGGCGGACCTCTCGCGCAGGAGTACGTCGTCGCGCACGAAATCGGCCACCACATCCAGAATCAACTCGGCGACATCGGCCGCGCACAGCAGGATCCGCAGGGTGCCGAGTCCGGCGCTGTCCGCGTCGAACTCCAGGCCGATTGTTACGCAGGCGTCTGGGCACACCATGCCGCGGTGATCGAGGATCCGAACACCGGCGAGCCGTTCCTGGAACCGCTGACGAACACCGACATCTCCGACGCGCTGTCCGCGGCGTCGTCCGTCGGCGACGACCGAATCCAGCAGGCGTCGAGCGGCCGGGTCAATCCAGAGGGCTGGACGCACGGATCGTCCGAACAACGACAAGCGTGGTTCGCCTCGGGCTACCGAACCGGGCAGGTAGCAGCATGCGACACCTTCTCGGCTCGAGATCTGAACAACCCACCCGCTCTTCGTTAGAGCGTTCGAGCGTCAGAACAGGGTGGGCGCAGGCTCCCGTTGCTCGGCTGGACCGGGTGCCGCCGGTACGTTCGCTGGCATCGAGCGCGACTCACCGGTGCCGAACCCGTAGCGGTCCAGAAGCGGATCGATGCGCCCACGAAGCCATGCTGTGTATTCGGGCGTGACGTAGGCGCCGTGCCCGTAGAGCTGCCGGTAGCGACGCACGAGCGCCGGATGCTCCTCGGCGAGCCACGACATGAACCAGTCCTTCGTCGAGGACCGCAGGTGCATCGGCATCGCCGTGACCGAGGTGGCACCCGCCTCGGCCAGTGCAGCGAAGAGCGCGTCGAGCTGGCGAGCACCGTCGGTGAGGAACGGGATGACCGGCGCAACCATGACGCCGCACGGGAAACCCGCGTCACGCACCGCCTTGATCAGATCGAGGCGCGCCCGCGGACTCGGCGTACCCGGCTCGATCTGCTTCTGCAGATCGGCGTCATGGATGGCAAGGCTGACGTTGATGTGCACGTCCACCTGCTGGGCCGCGAGCGCCAAGAGTGGCAGATCGCGTCTGAGCAGAGTGCCCTTGGTCAGGATCGAGAACGGTGTCCCGGACTCGGCGAGTGCGCGAATGATGCCGGGCATCAAGCGATATCGACCCTCCGCACGCTGGTACGGATCGGTGTTGGTGCCGAGCGCGACGGGCTCGTGTTTCCACGACTTACGAGCGAGCTCCTTACGGAGCACGGCCGCGATATTGGTCTTGACGATTATCTGGGTATCGAAATCCGAGCCTGCGTCCAGGTCGAGATATTCGTGTGTGGGGCGCGCGAAGCAATAGCGGCACGCATGCGAACACCCGCGAGCCGGATTGATGGTCCACGAGAACGGAAGCGGTCCGTCACCGGAGATCTTGTTGAGTGCGCTCTTGCACAGGACCTCGTGGAAGGTGATGCCCTCGAACTCCGGGGTTTGCACGCTGCGCACCAATCCCGACCGCTCCAGCCCGGGAAGCGCGCCCTCGTCGGCGGCGTCGAGCGTTTGACCGGACCATCGCATGGCCACAAGTCGAACATTTGTTCTAGGACATGTCAAGACGCCACGAGGACAGCGTGATTCGGGGGTGTCACCGGCGCAGGTGATGGGTCGATCTGTACGGGAGGATAGCGTGTACCCACTGCCCGGATCCCACAAGGAGCGTTCCCCCACGTGACTGCACCGAACATCCCCACCCTCGAACCGATTCTCCGGCTGGGACTGACGCTCGGCGTTCCGGTCGACGTGGGCACGGTACCGTCCGGCGAGCGAGTGGTGACGCCGATTCTCGGCGGCGCTGCGCCGGGGCCCGACATCGAAGGAACACTGGCGGCATCGTCCTCCGTCGTCGGTGTGACCCGCGGCGACGGGTGCACCGAGTTCACCGCCGAGCTGACCCTGGAATTGACTGTCGGAGGATATCTTTCGATGACATACCGCGGGCTCCAGTTCGGCCCCGCAGACGTCATCGAATCGCTGAACGGCTCGGAGGACGTGGACCCGGCAACGTACTACTTCCGAGGCACTCTCGACATCGCCACTTCAGTGCCGCAGTTCACCTATCTCAATCGAGCACTCGTAGTCACATCAGGCTCACGATCGGCGGAATCGGTTGTGCTCGACGCATTCCTGGTGACCTAGCTTTCCGGTGACCTAGCTCTCTGGTGACCCAGCGCATCAGGACGACAGGTTTGCCACCTCGCGGTCGGTGAGGGTGGCCAGTGGCGTTCGCCCTGCCTCCCGCACCAACTCGACTGCGCGATACAGCGGGCGCTCGTCGAGCCCTGCATCGCGCGCTTCTGCTTTCAACTGATCGACGAGGACGGCGGCGACCGCCGCTGCGGGAACCAATTCACTGGTCCACAGGGCGTCGGCCAACTTGCGCAGTGCGAGAATCGGCAGCTCACGACCCCCGCCCTTGGTGTAGAGGGCAAGCGCGATCGTGATCCGGGCATGCCCGTCGTACACACGAAGCGAAATCTGATCGATGCGTGCGGTCCTGACCTGGATCTCCGCCGAGACCACCTTCGAGACATCGAGCGTGCGCGTCCGCACACCGCCGCGAGCGTGCATCATGCTGCCGGTCAACCAGGTTCGTCGCCGCAGCCCTACCCATGCCGATCCCGCCGTCGGCACGGCGACCACGATGCCGATCACCACCGCGACGGCAACGGGTAGAAAGAAACTCGCGATCACCGCCAACAGGACGCCGACGACAACGGCGCCGACGGCTACCTTGCGAAGCCGCGGAGCGATGAGTTCGACAGGTACGAGATCCAGATCGACGCGATCACCGCTGTGTCCGTCAGCCGGCAAGTTCGGCCTCCAGGTGCGCGACCACCTCGGACAACGCAATCTCCTTCTGCTCACCCGTCGCCAATTCCTTGACCACGACGACGTTGCCTGCCAGTTCCTTGTCGCCGAGAACGAGCGCGTACTGCGCCCCGGACCTGTCGGCGGCCTTCATCGCACCTTTGACTCCGCGATTTCCGTACGCCAGATCGACGCTGATTCCTGCGACGCGTAGCTTGCCCGCGATGGCGACGATCTGCGCCTTCGCGTCGACGCCGAGAGGAACACCGAACACCGCGCATCGCGACGCCGCACCGGCGGACTTACCCTCCGCGGCGAGCGCAAGCATCGTACGGTCCACGCCGAGCCCGAAACCGATTCCGGAGAGCTCCTGGCCACCCAGCTGCGCCATCAACCCGTCGTAGCGGCCGCCGCCACCGATTCCGGATTGTGCACCGAGCCCGTCGTGCACGAATTCGAATGTCGTCTTGGTGTAATAGTCGAGCCCACGGACCATCCGAGGATTGACCACATACGGCACCTTCAGCGCATCGAGGTGACCGAGCACCTCGTCGAAGTGTGCCTTCGCGGTCTCGGACAGGTGATCGAGCATCAGCGGCGCGTCGGCCGTCATCTCACGCACCTCGGGCCGTTTGTCGTCGAGAACACGTAGCGGGTTGATCTCCGCCCGTATGCGGGTGTCAGCGTCGAGCGGGAGCGCGAGAAGGAACTCCTGCAGCAACTCTCGATACTGCGGACGACACGTATCGTCGCCGAGCGAGGTGACTTCGAGGCGGAAGTCGGTCAGTCCGAGGCTGCGGAACCCCGTGTCGGCGACCGCGATCACCTCGGCGTCCAGCGCTGGATCGTCGACGCCGATGGCCTCGACGCCCACCTGCTGCAACTGGCGGTAGCGCCCGGCCTGGGGGCGTTCGTAGCGAAAGAACGGTCCCGCATACGCAAGCTTCACCGGCAAGGCGCCCCGGTCGAGCCCGTGCTCGATCACCGCGCGCATCACACCGGCCGTGCCCTCGGGACGGAGAGTGACGGATCGATCACCGCGGTCGGCGAACGTGTACATCTCCTTACTGACGACGTCGGTCGACTCACCGACTCCGCGGGCGAACAACCCGGTGTCCTCGAAGATCGGAAGCTCGATGTGGCCGTACCCGGCATTGCGGGCTGCAGTCAGCAGACCCTCGCGAACGGCCACGAACTCGGCTGAATTCGGGGGGACGTAGTCGGGAATGCCCTTGGGCGCAGAGAATGTAGACGGCTTGCTCACGGTCACAGTGTTCCTTGTTCGGGGCTGGGCAGTCCAACGAGAAACGGATTCGACGCTCGTTCCTGGCCGATCGAACTCTGTCCCCCGTGGCCGGGCAGAATGACCGTCTCGTCCGCCAGGGGCAGCAAAGTGCTCGCGATCGAAGCCAGTAGCTGCTCGTGGTTCCCGCCGGGGAGGTCGGTCCGGCCGATGGATCCGGCGAACAGGGTGTCCCCCGTCAACGCAATGGTGGCAGTGCCGTCCGGGGCGGTCACGTCGGTGGTGAACACGACCGATCCCTGAGTGTGCCCCGGCGTGTGCAACACCCCGAAGGTGATTCCGGCAAGTTCGAGCGTCGTGCCCCCGACCAGGTCGATCACGTCGGCAGGCTCGTGGAACTCGGCATCACCCAACAACGCAGCGAGGGTCGGGCCCGTCCCTCGAAGCGGATCGGACAGCATGTACCGATCCTCGTCGTGGATGTAGGCCGGGATTCCGAACTTGGTGCACACTGGTTCGACCGACCAGGTGTGATCGAGATGCCCGTGGGTCAACAACACCGCGACAGGAGTGATGTTCGACGAGTTCAGGAACTCGATCAGGGGTTCGGCCGCGTCCTGACCTGGATCGACGACGACGCACTCCTGTGCACCATCGTGCGCGAGGATGTAGCAGTTGGTCTGGAACATTCCCGCCGGGAATCCGGTGACGAGCACGGCGCTAACTCCTAAACGGTTGTGGCCAGGTGGTTCGTCAAGACTAGTGGGGAGGTTCCTGCCGGCTACACCAGTACCCACTGGAACAGTTGCCAGGTAAGACACCAGTCAGTGTGTTCTCAGGATGTAATGGCACACTCACTGACGGCCGGTTTCGGCCCTGGAACAGCCGGATCTTTCGACACGGACGCCGGTCGAGGACAAGCAGGAGGACACCGAATTGCCCAGCAACGAGCAGCGGCGTGAGGCAGCGAAGAGAAAGCTCGAACGACAACTCGCACGTCGAGCGGAGCGGGCGAAGAAGCGTAAACAGCTGACGATCGCAGGATCGGTACTGGGTGTAGTGCTCGTCGTGGGCGCCGTGGCAGTGGTGTTCGCCCTGACCAGAGGAAGCGACGAGTCCGATACGACTGCCTCCGATACCCCGAACTCGGACACACTGATCGCCGATGGACGCGCGGAGCCGCTCGCCGAGACGGTGAACTGCGACTACCCCGCATCCACGCAGCCTGCCGCGAAGGCGAACACACCGCCTCGCACCGACGGTGTTCCTACCAGTGACGAACCGCTGAGCTACAGCATGTCGACCACGCAGGGCAACATCGGGCTCACGCTGAACAACCCACAGTCGCCGTGCACGGTGAACAGCTTCGTATCACTGGCCAACCAGGGGTACTTCGACGGCACGTCGTGCCACCGCCTCACGACCGGCGCAGGCCTACAGGTCCTGCAGTGCGGTGACCCGGCCGGCACCGGCATGGGTGGGCCCGGTTACCAGTTCGCCGACGAGTTCCCTGCCGACCAGTTCGCAGCGGACGACCCAGCGGCAAGCGAGCCGATCGCGTACCCGCGTGGCACCATAGCGATGGCAAACGCCGGGCCGGGTACCAACGGGAGCCAATTCTTCCTCGTCTACGGCGACTCGACGTTGCCTCCCGCGTACACGGTCTTCGGCACGATCGACGAGACAGGACTCGAGACCTTGGACAAGATCGCGGCCGCAGGCGCCGAAGGTGGCGCGCAGGACGGTAAACCTGCACTTCCCGTGGACATCACATCGGTGGTGAGCGACCTGTGATGCACCGTTCTGGCATGCACCGTTCTGGCATGCACCGTTCTGCGCTGATCGTTGCGGCCGGAGCCGTAGCCGTACTGGTGGCCGGCTGTTCCTCGGACAGCTCCGACACCACGGCGGCGACGACGAATTCCGCAGCGTCCACCACCGGATCGGCTGCCTCCACCGCACAGCAACCGCTGGATCTGAGTCGGTTCGGTGCGCTTCCCGAGGTACCCACCGCCGAGGCGTCGACGACCACGTGCGCCTACCCGGACGCCAGTCCGGCGATCAAGGACAACACTCCGCCCGCAGTGGACGGTGTGTCCACGGTGGGCACGGTGGATGTAGCGATCACGACGACGCAGGGCCCGATCGAGCTCACGCTCGACCGCACCGAGGCTCCGTGCACCGTCAACAGCTTCACCTCGCTCGCGGCACAGAACTACTTCGACGACACTCCGTGCCACCGGCTCACGACGTCTCCAGGACTGCAGGTGCTGCAGTGCGGCGACCCGTCGGGTCTCGGAAGCCGGGGACCGGGGTACGAGTACGCGAACGAGTATCCGACAACGGCCTATCCCGCAGGTGATCCCGGAGCGTCGCAGCCGGTGGTCTATCCGCGCGGAACGGTGGCCATGGCCAATGCCGGGCCGGACACGAACGGTAGTCAGTTCTTCCTCGTGTACGCGGACTCGGTGCTGCCGCCGCAGTACACGGTGTTCGGCACCATCTCCGAACAGGGACTGACGACACTGGACACGGTCGCTGCGGCCGGGGTCTCGACACCCGGTGGCGACGGCGCACCGAACGCCGAGGTCACGCTGCAGACCGTCACCAGCTCGTAGTACGACGTCTCTCCGCGGTGGTGCCTACCGGGCGCCACCGCGGAGGACGTTCTAGGCCGCCGAAGTCAACCGATAGACGTCGTATACGCCTTCGACGTTGCGCACGACATTGAGCACGTGGCCGAGATGCTTCGGATCACCCATCTCGAACGTGAACTTGCTGATCGCCACACGATCTCCCGACGTCGCAACCGACGCCGACAGAATGTTGACCTTCTCGTCGGCGAGCGCCTTGGTGACGTCGGACAGCAGCCGATGCCGATCGAGTGCCTCGATCTGGATGGCCACGAGAAACACCGACGACGCGGACGGCGCCCATTCGACGTCGATGAACCGCTCCGACTGCTCCCCCAGCGACTTCGCGTTGGTGCAGTCGGTTCGGTGCACACTGACCGATCCGCCGCGCGTGACGAATCCCAGAATCTGGTCTCCCGGCACCGGCGTGCAGCACTTCGCGAGCTTGGCCACGACCCCTTCGGTGCCCGAGACCAGCACACCTGCATCGCCGACCTGACGCGGACGCGTCGGGATGGTCGACGGCGTCGACCGTTCGGCGAGCTCTTCCTCGACGTCGCCTACACCGCCCAGGTGTGCCACCAGACGCTGCACGACGTGCTGCGCGGAGACATGGCTTTCGCCGACCGCTGTGTACAGCGCCGATACGTCGACGTAGCGGAGCTCGTGCGCGATCGTCGACATCGACTCGGCGTTCATCAGGCGCTGCAACGGCAGCCCGCCGCGTCGAACCTCCTTGGCGATGGCGTCCTTGCCCGCCTCCAGCGCTTCCTCGCGACGTTCCTTGGCGAACCACTGACGAATCTTCGTCTTGGCGCGCGGCGAGACCACGAAACCCTGCCAGTCACGACTCGGTCCGGCCGTGACGGCCTTGGAGGTGAAGACTTCCACGACCTCGCCGTTGTCGAGTGTCCTTTCGAGCGCGACGAGCCTGCCGTTGACCCTGGCGCCGATGCAGCGATGCCCGACCTCGGTGTGCACGGCGTACGCGAAGTCGACCGGGCACGAACCGGCGGGCAACGTGACGACGTCACCCTTGGGTGTGAAGACGAAGATCTCCTTGACCGCGAGGTCGTAGCGCAGCGATTCGAGGAACTCGCCCGGGTCCGCGGCCTCACGCTGCCAATCGAGCAATTGGCGCATCCACGCCATGTCGTCGACCTCGGCGTTGTCGCTTCCGTGCTTGCCGCGTGTCTCCTTGTACCGCCAGTGCGCGGCGATGCCGAACTCTGCGGTGCGGTGCATCTCGCGTGTACGGATCTGCACCTCGAGCGGCTTGCCCTCGGGACCGACGACCGTGGTGTGCAACGACTGGTACACCCCGTACCGCGGCTGAGCGATGTAGTCCTTGAATCGCCCTGCCATCGGCTGCCACAGCGAATGAACGACCCCGACCGCGGCATAACAATCGCGGATCTCGTCGCACAGGATCCGGACCCCGACGAGGTCGTGTATGTCGTCGAAATCGCGACCCTTGACGATCATCTTCTGGTAGATCGACCAGTAGTGCTTCGGGCGACCTTCGACGACCGCGCTGATCCGCGACGCCGACAGCGACGCGTTGATCTCGGCCCGCACCTTCTCCAGGTAAGTGTCACGTGAGGGTGCCCGGTCGGCGACGAGACGCACTATCTCGTCGTACTTCTTCGGATGCAGGATCGCGAACGCGAGGTCTTCGAGTTCCCACTTGACCGTCGCCATCCCGAGACGATGGGCAAGCGGAGCGATGACCTCGAGAGTTTCCTTGGCTTTGCGCGCCTGCTTTTCCGGCGGCAGAAACCGCATCGTGCGCATGTTGTGCAAACGATCCGCAACCTTGATGACCAACACTCGCGGGTCGCGGGCCATCGCGATGATCATCTTGCGGATGGTCTCGCCCTCGGCGGCGGTACCGAGCACCACCTTGTCGAGCTTGGTGACACCGTCGACGAGGTGCGCGACCTCCTCACCGAACT
This sequence comes from Rhodococcus yunnanensis NBRC 103083, assembly GCF_001895005.1. Taxonomy (GTDB): domain Bacteria; phylum Actinomycetota; class Actinomycetes; order Mycobacteriales; family Mycobacteriaceae; genus Rhodococcoides; species Rhodococcoides yunnanense. Next base: position 615,481 of record NZ_BCXH01000001.1, read on the forward strand.
CGGCGGTCAGCTGAGTCAACGAATAGCCGGTGTCCTCCACCGTGTCGTGCAGCAGCGCAGCGACGAGAGTCGTCGTATCCATCCCCAGCTCGGCGAGGATGTTCGCCACCGCGAGCGGATGCGTGATGTACGGATCGCCGGACTTGCGCATCTGGGTCGCGTGGCGTTCGTCGGCCACGTCGTATGCGCGCTGCAGCAGAGCCAGGTCTGCTTTCGGGTAGAGCTCCCGGTGCAGACTGACCAGTGGCTCCAGCACCGGCTTCACAGCGGCGTTGCGGCCGGCCGTGATGCGGCGGGCCAGACGTGCACGGACCCGGCGTGACGCCGATGTCGGAACCGCAGGCGCACCCCTGGCGGGGGTGCGTGCGGTGTCCTCGGCCACTGCGGGTTCCGATGCGGGTGCGGACGTGGGTGCGGTGGGATTGTCGGTCTCGGTCTCGGACCGCTCGGGCAAGGGTTGGTCGACATAACGGGTCACTGTGATCGCCTCCTGCCGCGTCGTCTGCGCTGTCTCGCCTGCTTCGTGCGCGGGTCTGCTCACGTGCGGGTGGGAACGCAGTATGGAGCAACTTTAGTCCTCATACCTGCTTGAGGTAGGTGAGCGGGTACCCATCGAATTTGGCGCGCCCACCGAGTGCAGCGATCTCGAGCACGACGGCCGCGCCGACGACCTCCGCTCCCCTGCTTCTGAGCAATGCCACCGTCGCTGCGATGGTGCCTCCGGTGGCGAGCACATCGTCGACGACGAGGATTCGACGTCCGGAGACGTCGATCGCTTCGGGGATCTCCAGTTCTGCTGCGCCGTATTCGAGTTCGTAGCGTCGCGACACCACCGGCGGCGGTAGCTTTCCTGCTTTGCGCACGGCGAGCACACCCGAGCCGAGAGCCAGCGCAACTCCGGCGCCGAGCAGAAATCCGCGGGCATCGATCCCGGCGACGAGATCTGCACCCTCACCGGACACCGCGAGCGCATCGATGATGCTGGACAGGCCCTCTGCATCGGCGAAAACAGGAGTCAGGTCGGCGAACCGGACGCCCGCGACCGGAAAGTCGTCCGCCCATCGCACGAGACGGTCGATGTTCTCTTCTGCCGAGGATACGGTTGTGGACCGGGCCGAGTCGGCGGCGTCTCTGTGTCTACTCACCGAAGCAGTATCCACCGATCCATGTTCCAACCCGAACCCGCGGCAGTCGGATTGACCACAACGTTGTCCATTCCCTCCGCTGCGACGACCGTGCGCGGGGAGTTGAACAGCGGCAACGACGGCATGTCGTTCCACAGGACGTTCTCCCCCTCGGTGGCGATCGCCAATTGTGTTGCGTCCGAGGTCTCCACCGCGAGTTGGTCGACGATCGCATCGATCCTGGTGTTGGTGTAGCCACCGACGTTGTTTCCGGTGCGAGAGTGCAGGCTGTCGTGCGCGGACGCGTCGGACACCGACCCCGCAGCCCCTGGCGCCGACGCAGTCGATCCGAGGATCGCATCGACCGAACCCGTTCGGAGCGCAGACGGTTCGAAGTCCGGTGAGCCCGCATCCTGGACGATGATGCCGGCAGGACCACATGCTGCCGCAATGTCGGCGACGATCTCCGAGCGTCTCGCGTCAGGAGCGAGATAGCCGATCCTGACCGTCGGGTTCGACACGCCTGCACCAGCCAGCTCGGCTGTGGCCGTGACGATGTCGGGTTGCAGGAAGCGGCCTGCCGCTGTCGCGGCAACCGGCGGATACAGCAGTGTGTCGGGCTGGACCAGACGAGAGTCCACCACGGCGGAGCCCGTTCCTGACGACTCGTCGAAACCGGGATGGCCGTACTCGTCGAACAGTTGCGCGCGGGGCGAACAGAGCGCCAGCGCTCGGCGCACCGCCGAGGGCGCAAGCGTGCCGCTGGTCGCGAACGTCAGCTGTTCGATACCCTTCGACGGAAAATCGGTGCGTTCGAACCCCTCGCCGGGTACGGCGGCGCCCGCGCCTTGATCGGCGACCTCGAGTTCACCCGAATCGCCGCGAGCAGGAACATCGGTGCCCTTGGGCCAGACGATGATTCGCTCGGTTGCGGGAGCTATGCCCCACCACTTGTCGTTCGCGACGAGCACGAGTCCGCCGTCGGAGGTGTAAGAGTCGACCCGATAGGGGCCGTTCGACGGAAGCAAGGACGTGTCGATCGCGCCGGGAACGAGGCTCCAGCCGGTGTTCCAGAAATCCGCGATCCGCCGAACCGTATCGAGGTCGCCTGCAGCGATCGGAGCAACGACGTCGGGTATGCCGGTGACGCGGGCCGCTACGTGCGCAGGAAGAATGTCGGTGGCGCCGAACAGGCTTCGCCAGTCCGTGTAGGACCGCCCCGCGCGAAATGTGACGGTCGCTTCCTTGGAACCCGCCGTGCAGTCGACGGTGTCGATGTCTCGGTATCCGGCGGTGGACGCCGCATCGAACAGCGGCAGATCGTTCTCGCCGGCGACGAACCTGCCGCTGTTCGAGGCCCAGGTCAGCACCAGGTCGTCGCACGTCATCGGAACACCGTCGGAGTACACCGCTTGCGGAGCGATGACGTAGCGCACGGTCAGTGACTCCGCAGGCACCACCGTGGCGCTGCCGATATCGTTGTCGGCGAGCGCTTCACCTTCGGGGCCCAGATAGGCGAACCCGGTCTGCACGCGCGGAAAGGCCTGGCGTGCACCCGAGGCGGCGCCGTCGACCGTCCTGGCGTTGTAGGTGGTGAGGACGTTGTCGATGCCATATCCGATCGAGGGAATCTGGTCCTCCGCCGGCGAACAACCTGCTACCACCGAGCCTGCGACGACGGCAGCCACCACTGCCGTCGTCGCACGCGATACCCCGACCCGTGCGTGCATCAGCGCCTCTTCTTGTTTCGCTTTCCGGTAGGCCTGGATCCAGGTATCGGGGTTGCCGGTGCGGGTGTCCGCGGGTACGCAGGTCCGGTCGCGCTCTCCGCGCCCGGCCTGTTCGAGCGTGCCCGATCAGCGGCCTCGGCACGTTTGGCGAGCACCTTCTTGGTGTGCACCGAGACTGGGCCCCACTTCTCCTTCAACGTCACCAACAACGGAGTCGCGAAGAAGATGGACGAGTACGCACCGACGATCATGCCGACCAGCTGAACCAGTGCAAGGTCCTTCAGCGTTCCGACCCCGAGCAACCAGACCGCGACGATCATCAGCGCCAGCACCGGCAGCACGCCGATCACCGTGGTGTTGATCGACCGCATCAAGGTCTGGTTCACCGCGAGGTTCGCCTGCTCGGCATAGGTCTTGCGGTGCAAGTGCAGAATTCCGCGAGTGTTCTCCTCGACCTTGTCGAACACCACGACGGAGTCGTACAGCGAGAATCCCAGAATCGTCAGCAGACCGATCACGGTCGCAGGCGTGACCTCGAAACCGACGAGCGAGTACACCCCAGCGGTGACGAGCAGGTCGAATCCGAGCGCCGCGAGCGCCGCCAGCGCCATGTCACGTTCGTAGCGGATCGAGATGTAGATGCTGACGATCACCAGGAACACGACGAGGGCAATGAGAGCCTTCTGCGTGATCTGCCCACCCCACGTCTCGCTGACGTCGGAGATGCTGATCGCATTGGGCGTGACGTTGTCGTTGCTGTCGACCGGCGCGAACGCGTCGAACAGCGCGGTCTTGACCGAATCGACCTGCCCGGCGTCGAGCGCCTCGGAACGGACCTGCACCGTCGCTGCAGCACCGGAACCGACGGTCTGCACCGACACCGCGTCGAAGCCGAGGGTGTCGGAGAAGACCGTCTCGACCTGTTCGGTGCTGACGTTGTCCGCTGCCGGCAGTTGAATCCTCGTTCCACCCTCGAAATCGATCCCGAGAGTGAATCCACGAAACACCATGCTCAGCAGGCAGATCAGCACGATCGCGGCCGTGAGCAGGTAGTAGAAGCGGCGGCGACCGATGATCTCGAACGCACCGGTTCCGGTGTACAGACGACTGAGCCATCCGTGCTGAGGCTGAGCGTTCTGATCCACACCGGAATCTTCCAGCAGCGTCGAGCCTGAGGCTCCGGACGCGGCATTCTCCGAAGTGTCGGACATATCAGGCCCCCTTCGTCGGCGCATCGGCGGCGACCTTGCTCGGCAACGATCGTGCAGCAGCGCGCTTTCGCTCCTGTGCGATCTGTGCGACGGCTCCGAGGCCGTTGACCCCGGGCTTGGACCAGAACTTGGACTTCGACGCCAGGTACACCAGCGGCCACGTCACGAGGATCACCACGACGACATCGAGGATGGTCGTCAGACCGAGAGTGAACGCGAAACCGCGAACCTGACCGACGGCCAGAACGTACAGCACCGCGGCGGCGATGAAGCTCACCGCGTTACCGGAGAGAATCGTCTTGCGGGCACGTGCCCAACCGCGTGGCACCGCCGATCGGAAACTGCGCCCCTCGCGAATCTCGTCCTTGATCCGTTCGAAGAACACGACGAACGAGTCGGCGGTCATACCGATGCCGATGATCAGACCGGCAATTCCGGCAAGGTCGAGTGTGAAATCGATCCATCGGCCGAGCAGAACGAGAATCCCGTAGACCATCAGACCTGCCAACACCAGCGACAGTGCGGTCAGGAGTCCGAGAGCCCGGTAGTAGACGAGGCAGTACACGAGAACGAGAGCCAGTCCGATCGCTCCGGCGATCAAACCCGCCTCCAACGACGCGAGTCCCAGAGTGGCCGACACGGTCTCGGCTTCCGACGAAGCGAACGACAGTGGCAGCGAACCGTACTTGAGCGTGTTGGCGAGTTCGGATGCCGACTGAGCAGTGAACTGCCCCGTGATGGACGTGGCGCTACCGGCAGGCGTCGCACCCTGAATCTGCGGTGCACTGACAACCTTCGAGTCGAGCGTGAACGCCGCCTGCTTGCCGATGTTCGCCCCGGTGAACTGGGCCCAGGTGTTGCTGCCCTCCGAGTCGAAGCTCAGACTTACTTCGTGCCGTGACTGCTGGGAGTTGAACCCCGATGTGGCGTCGTCGATCTGTTGTCCGTCGATGATGCTCGGGCCGAGCACGTACACCGCAGTGCCATCCGTCGAGCACGCCACGAGCGGCAGCGCCGGATCGTCGTTGCCCTGCAGTGGATCGGGGGCGTTGCAGTCGATCGTGGCCAGTGCAGCCTGCTGGACCTGAGCGTCCTCACTCTGCCGCAGCGCCTTGGCATCGGCGATCTGGTCGGCTGCCTGCTCGGCCTCGGTGCCGGTCGCGGGCGCGGCTGGAGCTTCCGTTCCCGGAACATCCGTCGTCGTGGGGTCGGCGGGCGCAGGCGTCGGATCGACGGCACTGGGATCCTGCGCCGGGAACGGACGCCCCTGCGGTACCGCATCACCGGTGGCAGCAGGAGCTTGAGTTGCGGGCGCCTCTGCCGCGGGAGCCTGACCTGCCGACGGCTGCGCGGCGGTCACGACGGGACGGATGAACAATCTTGCGGTCTGGCCGAGCGAGCGAGCCTGGGCACTGTCGTCGCCGGGAACCGTGATGACGAGGTTGTCTCCGTCGATCACGACCTCGGATCCGGAGACACCGAGTCCGTTGACACGGGTCTCGATGATCTGCTGCGCCTGCTTCAGACTGTCCTGGCTCGGTGCGCTGCCGTCAGGAGTGCGTGCGGTCAGCGTGACGCGCGTACCGCCCTGAAGATCGATTCCCAGTTTGGGAGTCGGCGACTTGTCTCCGGTGAAGAAGACCAATGCATACACAGCGGCCATCAGCACCGCGAAGACGGCGAGATAGCGAGCTGGATGCACCGATCCGCTGGAAGGTGCCACGGTGTGTGATTCTCCTCTTGGCGATGGACGGCATGCGTGGACGATCTGGTGAACGCAGGCGGTGGGTGGTCAGGACACGAAAATCCGAAAAGAATTCTTCGCGAATCGGACGGACCGCTCCCCGGCACGCGAAACCGCTGCCGGATCAGATCCGGCAGCGGTGACGGTGGGCGGTCGAATCACTCTTTGTCGAGCCGACGCGCTGTCTGCTCGACGGTTTCGTCTGCCGGAACCTCGGGCGCCTTCTTCTCGAGCGACGGTGACGTCTCGCCGATCCCGGAGATGTCGTCCGGTGCGGTGAATTCTTCTTCACCGTCGGTGTCCGCGGGTAGAACCTCACGCACGACAGCTCGCGACCAGGTGGTGACGATGCCGTCGGCGATCTCAAGGTCCACGGTGTCGTCCTCGACGAGAACAACGCGTGCGTACAGGCCCGCGGTGGTCACGACCTCGTCACCGACCTTCAGTGAGTCCTGCAACGACTGAGTGTCGGCCAATGCCCGCTTCTGCTTGCGGACGTTGAGGAACATGGGTACGAGCAGAGCCACGATCAGGAGTGGGAATAGCAGTTCCATCTTTTACGTCAGTCCTCGAAGTTTCGTTGTCGACTTTGGTGTCGCGTGCTGTGCGCACGCTCGAACTCCGCGACGGAGTCCGTGCATGGCACCCAGTGTGCCATTACTACAGTGTTCATCTGCTCGGCTCCCACCGATTATCAGCAGATTATTCGAATAAGCCCTGCTGGGACTCGTTGGTTCGGACCGAAATGCCGCCGATTGCCAGATCCGGTGGTGGCACGAGGCCGAGATGCTGCCACGCTGCCGCGGTCGCGACGCGTCCTCGCGGGGTGCGTGCCACCATGCCCGCACGTACGAGGAACGGCTCGCACACCTCTTCGACGGTCGCGGGCTCCTCGCCGACGGCAACCGCCAGCGTCGAGACCCCGACGGGTCCGCCGCCGAAACTGCGGATCAACGCACTCAGTACCGCACGATCGAGGCGGTCGAGCCCGAGCTGATCGACGTCGTAGACGACGAGAGCGGCCTTCGCGGTGTCCTTGGTGACCGTTCCGTCGCCGCGGACCTCGGCGTAGTCCCGCACGCGACGGAGCAACCGGTTGGCGATACGCGGGGTTCCGCGCGAGCGACCGGCGATCTCGGCGCACCCGTCCTTGTCGATGGGAACACCGAGAATCCCGGCCGACCGAAGAAGTATTCGCTCGAGCTCCTCCGGTTCGTAGAAGTCCATGTGTGCCACGAACCCGAAACGATCCCGCAGCGGACCGGTGAGAGCTCCGGAACGAGTCGTTGCACCGACGAGGGTGAAGGGCGCGACTTCCAACGGGATCGACGTCGCACCCGGACCCTTTCCGACGATGACGTCCACCCGGAAGTCCTCCATGGCCAGGTAGAGCATCTCCTCCGCCGGTCGCGCGATGCGGTGAATCTCGTCGATGAACAGCACGTCGCCTTCGACGAGGTTGCTGAGCATCGCCGCGAGATCACCCGCGCGTTCGAGCGCCGGACCCGACGTCAGACGAAGCGAAGTTCCGAGTTCCTGGGCGATGATCATCGCCATCGATGTCTTGCCGAGACCGGGAGGACCGGACATCAGAATGTGGTCCGGAGTTCCACCGCGAAGTTTTGCACCGGTGAGAACGAGCTGGAGTTGTTCGCGCACGCGAGGCTGGCCGATGAAGTCCGTGAGACTCTTGGGCCGCAGGCTCGTCTCGACGTCGGCGTCGTCGCCGGTCATTCCGGCAACGACCTGTGACTCCTCGAACTCGTCCTGCTCGTCGTCGCCTGTCATCTGCTCTTACCGAGCGAGGCCAGTGCCGAACGCAGCGCAGCCGACGTCGATGCATCCGGCTGAGCTGCCAGCACGGAGTCGGTGGCGTCCTCGGCCTGCTTGACGGCGAACCCGAGGCCGGTGAGCGCCTCGACTATCTGGTCGCGCACCGAACTGCCTGATGCGGCTCCGGGCGAAATGGACGAGCCACCCGAGGAACCGACGATCGCGTCGACCTTGTCGCGCAATTCCACGATCATGCGTTCGGCTCCGCGTTTACCGATGCCGGGTACCCGGGTCAACGCTGCGAGGTTGCTGTCGGCCAGCGCCGTCCTGAGCGAGTGCGGATCGAGGACGGCCAGAGTTGCCATCGCGATTCTCGGCCCGACCCCGGACACCGTCAGCAGCAGGGAGAACAGTTCCCGCGCTTCACTGTCGGAGAATCCGTAGAGCGTCATCGAGTCCTCGCGGACGATCATGGTCGTCAACAGACGTGATTCGGCGCCGCGGGTGAGGGTGCCGAGAGTCACCGGTGTTGCGTTGACGCGGTATCCCACCCCGGCCGCCTCGAGCACGGCGTGATCGAGCGCGATCTCGAGGACCTCGCCGCGTATCGATGCGATCATCGCGCTCCAGCCTCTCTTTTCGCACGTTCGAGCTTCTTGGCGGCCGCGGCGCGCACCTTGCGCTCCTCGGCGAGGCGCAGTTCGTACTTGCGTTTCTGTTCCGCAGCCATCGCTTCTGCCTGCGCCATCCTGGCCATCATCGGAGCCCGCCAGCAGTGACAGATTCCGAGGGCGAGCGCATCCGCTGCGTCAGCGGGTGTCGGCGCGGTCTGGAGACCCAGAATCCGCATCACCATTGCAGTCACCTGGGCCTTGTCCGCGCTTCCGTTTCCGGTTACCGCAGCCTTGACCTCACTGGGTGTGTGAAAGCAGACATCGATGCCACGACGCGCCGCGGCGAGCGCGATGACTCCCCCGGCCTGAGCGGTGCCCATCGCCGTCCGGACGTTGTGTTGCGCGAACACTCGCTCGATCGCCACGACGGTCGGCTTGTGGGTGTCGAGCCAGTACTCCGCAGCTTCGGAGATTCGCAGCAACCGTCGAGCCAGGTCCATGTCGGCGGGCGTACGCACCACGTCGACATCGAGGGCGACGACACTGCGACCCACCCCACCCTCGATCAAGCTCAACCCGCACCTGGTCAGGCCAGGATCGACACCCATCACACGCACCCTGCCACCTCGAGGATCACGCTGCACACCTTCCGCTTACGAACTGTTGTTCGATAGCGTATCGGAGGCATCCTCGCGCACCGACGTACGACACCCCCACCGACGGAAGTTCTCGGTGACTACTCGGCGTCGAGCTCGGCCAGCACCTCGTCCGACAGTTCGACGTTGGAGTAGACGTTCTGCACGTCGTCGCTGTCTTCCAGCGCGTCGATCAGCTTGAACACCTTCCGAGCGCCGTCGACGTCGACCGGAACGGAAACCGAGGCCTGGAAACTGGCTTCGGCCGAGTCGTAGTCGATTCCGGCGTCCTGCAACGCAGTACGGACAGCGACCAGATCGGTCGGTTCGCTGACGATCTCGAACGTATCGCCGTTGTCGGTGATCTCCTCGGCGCCCGCATCGAGTACGGCCAGGAGGAGGTCGTCCTCGCTCTGACCGTTCTTCTCCAAGGTCACCAGCCCTTTGCGCGAGAACAGATAGGACACCGAGCCCGGATCGGCCATGTTGCCACCGTTGCGCGTCATCGCCACACGTACCTCGCCTGCGGCACGGTTGCGATTGTCGGTCAGGCACTCGATGAGTACGGCCACGCCGTTGGGTCCGTAGCCCTCGTACATGATCGTCTGCCAGTCCGCGCCACCGGTTTCCTCACCGGCACCGCGTTTACGGGCGCGTTCGATGTTGTCGATGGGCACCGAGGTCTTCTTCGCCTTCTGGATGGCGTCGAAGAGCGTCGGGTTGCCCGTGGGATCTCCACCACCGGTGCGGGCCGCCACCTCGATGTTCTTGATCAGCTTGGCGAACGACTTGCCACGCTTGGCGTCGATCACCGCCTTCTTGTGCTTGGTGGTGGCCCATTTGGAGTGGCCGCTCATGCGATGGAGCCCCTTTCGTACTGCATACAAGTGTCTGCGTAGTTTACGCGTGCGTACGCGCGCCCGACTCCAGATGGCGCGCGCAGGGTCAAACCGAGCGCACGAGGTCGACGAACAACCGATGAACCCGCCTGTCGCCGGTCACCTCGGGGTGAAAACTCGTCGCCATCACGTTCGCCTGCCGGACCGCGACCACCCGCCCCTCGGCCGGACCCTGCGGCACCGTCGCCAACACCTCGACCGCGGGTCCGACACGCTCCACCCACGGCGCCCGGATGAAGACGGCACGCACTGGATCTCCGGCGATGCCGGCGAAATCGAGATCGGTCTCGAAGGAGTCGACCTGCCTTCCGAAGGCATTGCGCCGAACTGTGATGTCGAGGCCGTCCAGGTGCTGCGCGTCGGGCCTGGTGTCGAGAATCTCGGTGGCGAGCAGGATCATGCCCGCACAGGATCCATATGCGGGCAGACCGTCCTTCAGCCGAGCCCGCAGCGGTTCCAGTAGATCGAACACCGACAGCAGAGTGCTCATCGTCGTCGACTCGCCACCGGGAATGATCACACCGTCGACGGCGTCGAGTTCGGTCGGCCGACGGATTCCGATTCCGCGTGCGCCGCTGGCCTCGAGCGCAGCGAGGTGCTCGCGGACATCACCCTGCAGCGCGAGCACGCCGATCGTGGGCTCGCTCACGACGGGGTGAACGGGTCGGAGACGGTCTTGGTCGTGTCGCGCTCGATGCGCATCAGTCCCTCCTGGACGACAGCTGCCACCATGTTGCCTTCGATGTCGAATATTCGGCCCTGTGCCAGTGCTCGACCGAAGTCGGCAGACGGCGACGTCTGGTCGTACAACAACCATTCGTCCGCGCGGAACGGCCGAAGAAACCACAGTGCGTGATCCAGCGACGCCGTCTGCGTCACCACACCGGGGTGCGGAACCCTGGCCGAGCTGATGAGCGTCATGTCCGACATGTACGCGAGCGCGCAGACATGGAACACCTGGCTGTCGGGCAGACGGTCTCGGTAGCGGAACCACACACGCTGCTGAGCTGCGAAGGTGGAGTGCTTGTCGGTCTGTTCCGGCGGAATACGCCGGATGTCCCATTCCTTCCACTCCTCGTAGTAGGAATTGTCGTAATCGGGCAGCTCACGTGGGTCGGGAAGATTTTCCGGTGCGATGGTTTTCGGCATCGTGTCCTGATGCGAAATTCCGTCGTCCTCCACGTGGAACGACGCCGACATCGTGAAGATCGCCTGACCGTCCTGGATTCCTGTCACACGACGCGTACAGAACGACCTACCATCGCGCAGTCGATCGACCAGGTAGACGGTCGGCTCCGTCGGGTTTCCCGGCCGGATGAAATAGCCGTGGAGGGAATGGACGCGGAACTCCGCGGCGACAGTGCTGACTGCCGACACGAGCGCCTGTCCTGCAACCTGCCCACCGAAGGTGCGCTGAAGCAGACTGGGAAATGTCCTGCCTCGAAAGATGTCGTTCTCGATGCGCTCGAGTTCGAGAATGTCCTCGATACTGGCCATGGTTCACCTTTCTCGTAACTCACGCTGAAGGCTAACAACCGGGAATCCAGGCAAGATGGGCGCCGTGGCTGCCGTCGAACCGATATTCCCCAACCGTCTGACCTCGTCGATCCTCGAACGCACCCCACGCGGCGAGCGCGCAATCGTCGTCGTCGACGGAGCTGATGCAGCCGATCCGGTCGAGTTCGCGGTACGTCTGCGCGATCGAGCCGCTGCTGAAGGGCGCTCGGCGACTGTCGTCGATCTACACGACTACGTGCGTCCTGCGTCGTTGCGTTTCGAGTACTCGCGCACCGACGAACTGTCGTACCGCACCGCCTGGTTCGATTTCGATGCGCTCGACCGAGAAGTGGTCGCTCCGATGCGCGCAGGCGGCCGCGGAAGCTTCCTACCGAGACTGTGGGACGAAGCCTCGGACCGGTCCGCACGATCACGGCTGGTCGAGGCGGCGCCCGATCATCTTCTCGTCCTGGCAGGACCGACGCTTCTCGGACGTGTGGACTCCGCCGCGGTCGTCGTCCATCTGCTGCTCAGCGAGGGAGCACTTCGCCGGCGTACCTCCGAGTCCGACCGGTGGACCGTCGAGCCGCTCATGCAGTACTACCGCGACAGCACAGCCGAACCCGACATCACCGTTCGATGGGATCACCCCGACCGTCCCGCAGTCGTCACACCCTCGGTCTCACGCGCCGCATACCGGTGAGAGCGCGGACGACCGCGCTCTCACCCTCGCATCACCAGCCGCGCTCGGCCAAGCGGTGTCCGACCGGAAGGTCGTCGACGTTGATGCCGACCATCGCCTCGCCGAGCCCCCTGGACACCTTGGCGAGAACGTCCGGGTCGTCGTAGAACGTCGTAGCCTTGACGATCGCCTCGGCGCGTTCCTTCGGATTGCCGGACTTGAAGATTCCCGAACCGACGAAGACGCCCTCGGCACCGAGCTGCATCATCATCGCCGCGTCTGCCGGAGTGGCGATACCGCCCGCGGTGAACAGCGTGACGGGAAGTTTTCCGGCCTTTGCGACCTCGACCACGAGGTCGTACGGTGCCTGCAGCTCCTTGGCTGCGACGTACAGCTCGTCCTCGGGAAGCGAGGTGAGTCGACGGATCTCGTCGCGGATCTTGCGCATGTGGGTGGTGGCGTTGGAGACGTCACCCGTACCTGCCTCACCCTTCGAACGAATCATCGCCGCGCCCTCGGTGATTCGACGAAGCGCCTCGCCGAGGTTGGTCGCGCCGCAGACGAACGGGGCAGTGAAGTTCCACTTGTCGATGTGGTTGGCGTAATCGGCCGGAGTCAACACCTCGGACTCGTCGATGTAGTCGACGCCGAGGCTCTGCAGGATCTGGGCCTCGACGAAGTGCCCGATGCGCGCCTTCGCCATCACGGGAATCGACACCGTCGCGATGATGCTGTCGATCATGTCCGGATCACTCATCCGCGACACGCCACCCTGCGCCCGGATATCTGCCGGGACCCGCTCGAGCGCCATCACCGCGACGGCTCCCGCGTCCTCGGCGATCTTGGCCTGCTCTGCGGTGACGACATCCATGATCACGCCACCCTTGAGCATCTCGGCCATACCGCGCTTGACGCGGGCGGTCCCGGTTCCGGGCTGCGACACCGCGTCGTGTGAACCGCTGTTGTCGGTGACGATGGGGGTGCTCACGAGAAACTCCTGTGTTCTTTTCGCTGATTCGAAGAAGCTGGTTCGGACGAAGAATTCGGGTCGATCGTAGGCGCCGCACCGCGTCCATCCCATAACCAATCGGCAAGTGCTGGACTGCAGTGAAGCCGATCACATCCGCTGCACTCAGCGGATCCCGCGCACCTCGGGTTCGACGCGACGCGCGAGCACGATGTTGACCTCGTCGAGCAACTCGGCCAGATCCTGGGGGTAGACGATCTCACCGGTCGCTGCCAGCAAGCGGATGTCGTCCTCGGTGCACCAGCGATGTCCGGTGACGGTTCGGCGCTCGAAATCGGTGAACCCGCCGTTCTCGGGTTCGAACTCCTGCGTTCTGTGCGCGAAGAACAGCTCCTCGGACCTGATCAGCGTGCCGTTGAACGGGAACGTGGCCACACGTCGCCACATCGGCCCCTTCAGGTCCTCTGCGGCGACGTCGAGACCCGTCTCTTCCTTAATCTCACGTGATGCGGCCTCGCGGAGGGTTTCTCCCGACTCGACGGCCCCGCCGATCGTGAACCAGAAGTACACCTCGGGCACGGTCGGGTCGTGTCCGCGCAGCAGCAATACCCGTCCTCGCTCGTCCACGAGAACGACTCGCGACGACGTCCGCTGAACTGCCCTACCCCCATGACCGAACGTGGCCGCGCCCGAGCGTTCGGCGATCTCGAAGTAACTGGGCAGCGGTGCGGTTCCGCCGAGGTGCAACATCCGCACCGGACGCGTCGTTCGCAGGGCCAATGTGTCGCGAACCGCGTCGTTGTGAAAGCGCCTGGCGATCAGGACCCTGGCTTCGGCGTCCGCGAGTTCCGCGACGAGCTGCGGCGGCAGATCTGCAGAATCGAGCGACCCCAGTGCCACCGACACCGCATTCTCGGCGTCCTCGCGAATGTCGCGATCGGCGCGTTCGGCCGCGTCGGCCAACGCCGCCAGATGTTTGGATTCGTCCAGTCTGTCGCGGGTTGCCGCCGACACCGCCCGTGCGACGACCGCTCGCCGCGCCAGCGCTGCATCGAGCGACTGCCAGGCGAGGTCCGACCGCACGTGCAGTCGGTCGAGACGATTTGCGGTGCCGTATGCCCAGAGTCCGACCACCAGAATCACCGCGGCGACGACGGCGAGGATCAGGATCGTCAAAGCGGAGAACGTCATCAGCTCGCCGCCCGCACTTTCTGTCCTCCGACGGTCACGGTGTCGTACACCCGCATGATCTGCTCGGCGACCACAGGCCAGTCGTACTCGACGACCACACGGCTCGCGGCGTCGACAAGGGAGCGGCGCACGTCCTCGGACGACAGCACCGAGTCGATGGCCGCCGCCAGGGCAGCCGAGTCGTCGACCGGCACGAGCAGACCTGCGACTCCGTCACGCAGAACCCGCCGGAATGCATCCAACTCGCTTGCCACCACCGCAGTTCCCGACGCCATTGCCTCGACCAACACGATCCCGAAGCTTTCGCCGCCGAGATTCGGCGCGCAGTAGACGTCGGCGCCGCGCATGGCCGACGCTTTGACGTCGTCGTCGACCTGACCGAGGAACGTGAGGTGACCTGCGAGTGCACCTGCGTCCCTGCGCAGCTTCTCCTCGTCTCCGCGCCCGACGACCAGGATCTCCAGATCGTGGTGACGCTCGACGAGTGCAGGTAGCGCGCCGAGGAGTACCGACATCCCCTTGCGCGGCTCGTCGAATCTTCCGAGGAACAGCACGGTACGACCGGCCCGCGGATAGCCGGGCAGCATCGGGGCTCGAGCGAACGCGGGAACGTCGACACCGTTCGGGATCTCGACGGCATCGCTACCGAGCGCCTCGACCTGCCACCGCCGGGCCAACTCCGACACCGCGATCCGCCCACTGATCTTCTCGTGGTACGGCCTCAGTACGCCTTGAAACGTACTCAGTACCAACGACTTGGTCGTCGACGTGTGGAACGTCGCCACGATAGGACCCTCGGCAGCCTTCAACGCGAGCATCGACAGGCTCGGCGCGTTCGGCTCGTGGATGTGAAGCACGTCGAAGTCGTTCTCCGAGATCCACCTACGGATTCGGGCGTACGTGACGGGGCCGAAACGCAGCCGGGCCACCGAACCGTTGTACGGAATGGCAAGCGCCTCACCCGCGGACACCACGAAGTCCGGCAGAGCCGTCTCCTCGGACGCGGGCGCAAGAACACTGACACGGTGGCCTCGCTCGATGAACACCCTTGCCAGCTGCTCGACGTGTGCCTGCACTCCCCCTGGCACGTCGAGTGAGTACGGGCAGACCATTCCGATCTTCACGTGCCCTCGATCCGTGCGCGTCGCTGCTCGCTCAGATCCGCGAGCCACAGAGGCTGCAGCATGTGCCAGTCCGCTGGGTGAGCTGCGATGTTCGCCGCGAAGCGATCGGCCAGTTCCTGGGTGGCGCTGGCGACTCCGGCAGAGCAGTCGATGCGCGGAGAGATGGAGAATCCCCAGCCGTCGCCGTCGAAATAGCAATGGACGGCGAGCAGGTGAGCGCCCGTGTCCACCGCCAGCTTCGCCGGGCCTGCCGCCATGCGGGTCGGTTCTCCGAAGAAGGTCACGGGAACTCCGTGCCGGGCCAGATCGCGCTCACTGAGCAGGCACACGATCTTGTTCGCCCGCAGTCGGTCCGACAGCGCGGCGAAAGGTGGAACCTCACCTCCGCTGAGCGGGAAGATCTCGAAACCGAGACTCTCGCGGTAGTCGACGAAGCGCTGGTAGAGCGATTCGGGTTCGAGTCGCTCCGCAACCGTGGCGAACTGTCCGTAGAACCGCACGAGCCACATTCCGGCCATGTCCCAGTTCCCGCTGTGCGGTAGCGCGAGAACAGCTCCCGACCCTGCGGCCAGAGCGGCGTCGAGATGTTCGCGCCCGTGCACGCAGCGGTCGATGACCGCCGCCTGCGAGTCCAGATCCATCGACGGCAGACGAAATGCCTCCCGCCAGTATCTGGCGTAGGACCGGACGCTGGCTCGAATCAGCTCATCGGGGACCTCGGCGGGCGCAACACCCAGCACTCGAGCCAGATTCTTGCGAAGTTGTTTCGGTCCGCCGTGGCGTGCAGCCGCTACGTCGGCGCCCTTGTCGAACAGTCTCCGCGCGAGCCCGTCGGGGAGTGCCCGAACCAACCGCCAACCCGCCGCATACCCTGCGTCGGAGGCGCGTTCGGCAATCGTCATGACGATCCGGCCTGATCGCCTTGATCGTTCTGGTCTCGGTCGTTGCCAACCACCGTCTCGGGTTTGACGATGATGTCGCGCGCACCTTCGGACCGACGTACGGCCAGCACCCGTTGAACGACGGTGACCACGCTGAGCACGGCAAGTACCCACATCGCCGGATAGATCAGGCTGTCGAGCCATGGAATGCCGAAATGTCGACCGGCACCGGTCAAGCCGGCTCCGACGAGGACGATGACCAGTCTGTCCGGCCGTTCGATCCAACCGCCGTCCGCCGACAATCCACTGGCTTCGGCACGCGCCTTCGCGTAGGAGATGACCTGCGAGGTCACCAGACACACGAGTGTGGCGATCAAAAGATACCTGTTGTCCTCGCTGTACACCGCCCACCAGGCGAGTCCACCGAAGATCGCACCGTCGGCAACACGATCGCACGTCGCATCCAGGACAGCGCCGTATTTCGTGCCCCCGCCGCGCGCACGCGCCATGGCACCGTCGAGCATGTCGAACAGCACGAACAGGGTGATCACCATGGTTCCCCAGAACAGGTACCCGGCCGGAAACATGGTCACAGCGGCGGCGACGGTGACGACAGTGCCTATCAACGTCACCGAGTTGGGAGTCAGTCCGGTGCTGTTGAGAGCGCGACCCAACGGTGCGGTCACCTTGGACATCGGAGCTCGACCGAAGACGCTCAGCACCACGCACCCCCCTGCAGCATTGTGTTCATTCGGTCCAAGCCGACGCAAGCAGCGCCCGCGTGTCCCGCAGCAACTGTGGCATCACTTTCGCGCCGCCCACAACGGTGATGAAGTTGGCGTCACCACCCCACCTGGGCACGATGTGCTGATGCAGATGTTCGGCCAACGAGCCGCCCGCAGCTGCACCGAGGTTGAGCCCGACGTTGAAGCCATGCGGACTCGACACCCGCTTGACGACTCGGATCATCTGCTGAGTGAAGGCCATGAGCTCGTCGCTCTCGGCCCGAGTCAGATCCTCCAACGCGGCGACACGCCGATACGGCACGATCATCGTGTGCCCCGGGTTGTACGGGTACAGGTTGAGCACGGCGTACACCTGTTCGCCGCGAGCGACCACGAGGCCTTCCTCGTCGGTCAATTTGGGAATATCCGAGAACGGCTCGCTCGAATGATTCTTCGACCCTGGTGCTTCGGTGATGTACGACATCCGGTGCGGCGTCCACAATCGCTGCAGACGATCCGGATCACCCAGCCCGGTGTCGACGATCGCGGCGTCCTGTTCGGGCATTGTTCAGCTCACTCCTGACGTGTCGGGAAGAACGAGCGAGGCAGTCGGAGATACGTTGGCGCGCGCTGCCACCCAGTCGGCGATCAGGTCGACTGCCTGCGCCGTCGGAACGCCGTTGACCTGAGTACCGTCGCGGAACCGGAAACTGACGGCTCCCGCTTCGACGTCGCGCTCACCTGCGAGAAGCATGAACGGAACCTTCTGGGCCGTCTGATTGAAGATCTTCTTCTGCATGCGGTCGTCGCTCGCGTCGACCTCGGCGCGGATACCACGCTTCTTCAGCTCGGCGATCACGGCGAACAAGTGGTCCTGATGCACCTCTGCGACCGGAATACCGACGACCTGAACCGGTGAGAGCCATGCCGGGAATGCGCCTGCGTAGTGCTCGGTGAGCACACCGAAGAATCGCTCGATCGAGCCGAAGAGTGCGCGGTGAATCATCACCGGACGTTCCTTGACGCCGCCGGACCCGGTGTATTCGAGCTCGAAACGCTCGGGCAGGTTGAAGTCGAGCTGGATGGTCGACATCTGCCAAGTGCGCCCCAACGCGTCCTTGGCCTGCACGGAGATCTTCGGACCGTAGAACGCTGCACCGCCCGGATCGGGAACCAGATCGAGGCCCGACGCCGCCGCCACCTCGGCGAGAGTGTTGGTCGCTTCCTCCCACACCTCGTCGCTGCCGACCGACTTGTCGGGGTTACGAGTGGACAGCTCAAGGTAGAAGTCGTCGAGGCCGTAGTCCTTGAGCAGGCCCAGCACGAATTCGAGGGTGCTGGTCAACTCACCACGCATCTGCTCCCGGGTGCAGAAGATGTGCGCGTCGTCCTGGGTCATTCCGCGCACACGAGTCAACCCGTGGATGACACCGGACTTCTCGTAGCGATAGACCGTCCCGAATTCGAACAAGCGCAGCGGGAGTTCACGGTAGGAACGGCCCCGCGAGCGAAAGATCAGGTTGTGCATCGGGCAGTTCATCGGTTTGAGGTAGTAGTCCTGGCCGGGTTTGCGTACCGCACCGTGCTCGTCGAGTTCGGCGTCGAGGTGCATCGCCGGAAACATTCCGTCGCGGTACCAGTCGAGGTGGCCGGAGACCTCGTACAGATGCCCTTTGGTGATGTGCGGGGTGTTGACGAAGTCGTAGCCCTCTTCGATGTGCCTCTGACGCGAATAGTTCTCCAGCTCGTTCCTGATGATTCCGCCCTTGGGATGGAACACCGGGAGTCCGGATCCCAGCTCGTCGGGGAAGCTGAACAGGTCGAGTTCCGACCCGAGCTTGCGGTGGTCGCGTCGCTCAGCTTCGGCCAACAGCTCGAGATGACGGTCGAGAGCCTCGGTCGATTCCCACGCGGTCCCGTAGATGCGTTGCAGTCCGGCGTTGGCCTGATTGCCACGCCAATACGCAGCCGAGCTGCGAGTCAGCTTGAAGGCAGGCACGTACTTGGTGGTCGGGATGTGCGGGCCGCGGCACAGGTCGCCCCAGATGCGCTCTCCGGTGCGGGGATTGAGATTGTCGTAGGCAGTGAGCTCGCCGCCACCGACCTCCATGATCTCGGGATCGTCGATGCCGGACTTGTCGTTGACCAGTTCGAGCTTGTACGGCTCGTTCGCCAATTCCTCGCGCGCCTGATCGATCGACTCGTACACGCGGCGAGAGAAGCGCTGACCTGCTTTGACGATCTGCTTCATCTTCTTCTCGAGAGCGGTCAGGTCCTCGGGAGTGAAGGGCTGCTCGACGTCGAAGTCGTAGTAGAAGCCGTCCTTGATGAACGGACCGATGCCCAGCTTCGCAGTCGGGAAGAGCTCCTGCACGGCTTGAGCGAGAACGTGCGCGGCCGAATGCCGGATCACGCTTCGACCGTCTTCGGTGTTCGCCGGAACGGGCTCGACCTCGACATCGCCTTCGGGCGCCCAGGACAGATCGCGCAATTTCCCGTCGGCGTCGCGCACGACGACGATCGCGTCGGGACCCTTGTTGGGCAACCCGGTCTCCCGTAGCGCCGTTCCGGCGGTCGTTCCTGCCGGCACCATGATGCGGGCGGGCAAGACTGCGGTTACGGGCATGCTCACAGCGATGTGCTCCTCGATTGTTCGTCGCGGCCGGGTAAGGCCGATGACAGCCTATCGGCTGGAAGCCGCGGACTTCCCGTCACATCGCACAGCGCGCCTACACCGGACTGGCCAACCAGCTCCAGTCGAGACCGATCCATCCACCGACGAGCGAGAGTGTCCCCAGCAACCACAACGTCACCAGCACGATCCCCGTCGTGAGCAACACCCCGCACGCCTTGACGACGATGGACTGGCGGCCGAACCACTCCATGAACCGGTCGTAGTGTTTGCGCGCGAACTTCAGTAGTCGGTGCGCCCAGGTGAACTCCGATGCCAGGATGCCGAGGCCGGCGAACACGATCAGCCAGCCAGGACCTGGGTACGGGATCGCAAGAATGCCCAGTCCCAGTACGACGAGTCCGACCACCCCGATCGTGATCCGGTAGGCGAGGTCCAAGGCCGGGTTCGACGCGATCTTCGCGCGAATGCGGCGTCGACGCTCGGCGACACGGTCCATGACGCTGTCGTCCTCGTCCCGCTGAGGTTCTTCGGTTCTGGCGTCGTCTGCGGTCACGTCATCAGGTTACCGACGCCGAAATGCGAAAAACCCCGCACCGATGGGGTGCGGGGTCTGTATGCAGGAAACTTTGTGGTCCCGGCTGGGATCGAACCAGCGACCTTCCGCGTGTGAAGCGGACGCTCTTCCACTGAGCCACGGGACCGAACAGGCAAGCTCGTTCGGACGAGGCAGAACATTAACACGTATGCCATTCGAATCTCGAATCGCCTCCTGCTGGATTACGGGAGGCGCCAAACCACCGGAAACGACGCATCCACGTAGGAAGAATACTCGAAATCCGCGCTTGACCAGCTGATTTGTGAGTTCAACAGGAGGTGGTCTAATGTTTTCACCGCACCACGGAGACAGCAACTTCCTCCGAGGAGCATGCGGATGTGGCGCAGTGGTAGCGCATCACCTTGCCAAGGTGAGGGTCGCGGGTTCGAATCCCGTCATCCGCTCGAGGACCGGGGCACTGAAAGAGAACCACGGCCCATGGTGGAGTGGCCGAGTGGTGAGGCAACGGCCTGCAAAGCCGTGCACACGGGTTCGATTCCCGTCTCCACCTCGTAAAGAGATGAAGGTTCCCGAGCCTTCGACGTCAGTACATGCGCGATTAGCTCAGCGGGAGAGCGCTTCCCTGACACGGAAGAGGTCACTGGTTCAATCCCAGTATCGCGCACCATCGACAAAAGCCCCGGCATTCGTGCCGGGGCTTTTTCGTCGTCTTCACTCTCTGTGGCGTTGCGAGTGGTGATCGAGGTCATATCGGTGCACTCTGGGGTGAATGCCGCAGAGCGAAAGGACGCCCCATGGCCGACAAGGATCACGCGGGAAGCGATTCGAACGAAGTGTCCGTCGACGAGGAGTCGCGTCGGCGCGCCGAAGAGGAAGTCGCGGGTATCGACGCGAGATACGAACCAGGCGCACGGCCCACGGTCACTCTTCCCGGCACCGATGGGATGGTCTCGGGTACCGCGTTTTCCGAGATGGTGGACGAGAACGGCGAGTTGAAGCCGGACACTTCCGCCGATGACTGACCATCCACACGGCATCACCGTCGTCGAGGATGCCGATGTGCGCGGATTCCTCCATGCTCCGCCCGGACAACCCGTGGGCGCACTCGCTCTGACGCACGGTGCAGGTGGAAACTGCGATGCACGGATCCTCGTCGACATTGCCGATCGGTGGTCGTCGGCGGGGTTGCTGGTTCTACGATTCGATCTTGCATTCCGGCGGTCGAAGCCGAAAGGCCCACCGCACAGCTCGAAAGCCGACACCGATCGCGCAAGTATCGTCTCGGCCGCTCGCCGGCTGGCCGACCTGGCAGCGGGGACCGGGCCGCTCCTGGTCGGTGGCCACTCCTACGGCGGCCGCCAGGCGTCGATGATCTGTGCGGAACAGCCCGACCTCGCGCAGGGATTGCTGTTGCTGTCCTATCCCCTGCACCCACCGGGAAAGCCGGAGAAGGCACGTACCGCGCATCTTCCGGACATCACCGTCCCCACGTTCGCGGTGTCGGGAACCAGGGACCCGTTCGGCGCACCCGAAGAACTGCGTGATGCCCTCGCTCTCGTACCGGCACGGACCGAGCTCGTCCTGGTAGACGGCGCCGGCCACGACCTGTCCGCAGCCAAGCATGCTGCAGCCAAGACGACGGTGACCGCAGCGTCGACGTTCTTCGCATTGGCCACTCGGGACCGGACGGCAACTTCGCGCTAGTCGAATGTTCTACTTGAGCTATGCCCACCTGGGGATGGTTCGTCGTCGCGTTGGTTCTCGCCGATGCCGCAGTTCTCGCGGCATGGTTGTTGGCGCGACGCAGCCCGACCGACAACCGCGCAGCCACCGCTCAGCTGATGTTGGCCGGTCTCGACAGTCATGCTCGCGACGAGATCTACCGCCTCGTCGGCGAGAAGAAGAAGATTCACGCGATCAAACTGTTCCGAGAGCGCACTGGCGTCGGCCTGCAGGAAGCCAAGAACGCCGTCGAGTCGGTCGAGCGTGGTAACCCCCTTCCCACCCCTGGTGTGTACAGCGACACCACCGGACTCGACACCGGCGCGTGGGAGGACATCATTCCGAAACTCCGTGCGCTCAAGACCGAGGGCAAGACGATCGCGGCCATCAAGCTTCTGCGTGCCCGTACCGAATTGTCGCTACGCGAGGCCAAGGAAGCGGTGGATCGATTGTGACCGTCACGGTGAGTGCAGCGGGTCTATGGGAAGCAGAGCAGATCGCCGACGTTGCCGCGGTGACGTTCCCACTGGCATGCCCGCCCGGGTCCTCTCGCGAGTCGATCGAGTCGTTCATCGACGACGTCCTGTCTCACAGCCGGTTCGGCGACTACCTCAGTGATCCCACCCGAACGATTCTTGCTGCGCGCGAGGACGATTCGATCGTCGGCTACGCAATGCTGATCCATGGAGATCCGGTCGACCCTGCCATCTCGTCTGTGCTCGCGCACTCCCCCACCATGGAATTGTCGAAGATGTACGTGATGCCCGGGCATCACGGAAGCGGCGTCTCGGCCGAACTGATGCGCGCCGCATCGGCCTGCGCTGTGGACGCAGGGTGCGCCGGCATGTGGCTCGGGGTCAATCAATACAATTCCAGGGCACAACGCTTCTACGCCAAGCACGGATTCGCGGTCGTCGGGACGAAGACGTTCACCGTGGGCGCAGAGACTCACGACGACTTCGTGATGGAACGGGCCCTGTAGCCGTCAGCCGACAGCGGCGAAACGCGATAGTGCGAGCAGACGCGATGTCGCGCGCAAGTACTTCTTGCGGTAGCCGCCTGCCAACATTTCCTCGGTGAAAATCTCGTCGAGCCGTGCCCCTGACGACGTCACCGGGATGCTCGCGTCGTACAAGCGATCGGCGAGCACGACGAGCCGAAGTGCGACGGACTGGTCGGCTGCGGGATGGACGTTCTTCAGGAACACCGCACTGACGCCGTCCAGCAGTTTGCCGTAGCGCGACGGATGCAGGGTGCTCAGATGCGCCAACAACTCGTCGAAGTCGTCGAGTGTGGCGCCGTCGATCTGCTCGGCGCGCTCGATCAGCTCTACCTCCGACGTCGGATCGGGCGCGGGTGGCAGATCGCGGTGGCGGTAGTCGGGACCGTCGACACGAATGGTCTCGAAGATCGATCCGAGCTTCTTGATCTCGCGAAGGAAATCGGCGGCAGCGAAACGGCCTTCACCGAGCTGACCGGGCAAGGTGTTGGACGTCGCGACGATCGACACGCCACGAGCGGACAGTTCCGACAGCAGGCGCGAGACGAGCATGGTGTCGCCCGGATCGTCGAGCTCGAACTCGTCGATACACAGCACACTGTGGTTGGAGAGCTCTTCGAGCGCCTTGTTGAAGCCAAGGGCGCCGACGACGTGCGTCAGCTCGACGAATGTTCCGAACGCCTTGGGTTCGGGGACGCTGTGGAAGATCGATGCCAGAAGGTGAGTCTTACCCACACCGAATCCACCGTCGAGATACAGGCCCGCGCCGGTTGCCGGGGTCTTCTTGCCGAACAACCCGCGCTTGCCACCCTTGCCGCGGATCTTGGCTACCTTCTGCGAGAACTCCTCGGCTTTCGCGACGGCCTCGGACTGGCTGGGCTCGTTCGGGTCGGGAATGTACGAGGAGAAACTGACGTCGTCGAACATGGCCGGTGGAATCATCTGAGCGATCAGTTGATCGGAGGGCACCACGGGATTGCGGTCGACTAGACGTGCAGGCATTCGGTGAGCGTAACGACGTGTTCTCATCTTATTTATGCGGCTACTGGATATTGCGACCTACTTCACACCGCGCGAAGGTTCGGCGCCTACGGTGGGAGCCGAACTCGACGACGACGCAGTGCTCCGAGCGTATGCCTATCCCGAAGCCCTGACCAGGCCTTGGATCCGCGTCAATTTCGTGTCCAGCATCGACGGAGCCGTCACTGCGGACGGGGCGTCGGCGGGATTGGGTACCCCGGCGGACAAGAGAGTGTTCGACGTCCTCCGGGGCGCCGCGGACGCCGTCGTGGTCGGCGCAGGAACCGCCAGGAGCGAGAACTACGGCGGCGTGCGGCTGCCGGAGTGGGCCAGGGCGCGGCGGGTGGCATTGGGGCAACAGCCAGTTCCGCCGGTCGTCGTCGTCACGGGGTCGGCATCCCTGGATCCCAGATCACGATTGTTCACCGATACCGACGTACCCCCGACGATCATCACCACCACATCGGCGCCTGCCGACGCCAGACGCCGTCTGCAGAACGCCGGAGCGTCGGTGTTCGCTCTGAAAACCGACGCAGTGTTTGCATCCGGCGTGTCGGAGATTCTGGACTCCGCAGGCCACCGACGAATTCTGCTCGAAGGCGGCCCCGGCTTGTTCGGAACCTTTCTCGACGACGACGCGGTCGACGAGGTGTGCCTGACGACGTCACCGGTGGTGGTCGGTGGGTCGGCCGGCCGAATTTCTCGTTCGAGCACCGCCTCGTTGCATGCAATGAAACGTGCCCATGTCATCGCCGACGACGACGGAACGGTGCTGACCCGGTGGGTCAGAACCCGCAGTCGCGATGTCGCCGAAAGTAGTCGGTCCGAAAAGTAGATAGCCTCGCAGCGTGACGCACATACGATCGTTGCTCGCTGTCGTGTCCGTGGCGGTGTTCGCGGCAGCATGCACCGCAGGCCCATCGGATCGGCCGGAGGTCGCAGTCGAGCAGAACTCCCCCGGTCAACCCGACCAGGCGACGACCGACACGGCACCGGAGATCCCCGACCTCGAAGTTCCTGTCGACGAGCTGGCGTGGACCGACTGCACGCAGAGCACGCTCGACCTGTACGGGCTGCAGCCGGGCACACCGGGACTGGTCCTCGACTGCGCAGATTTCGAGTCGCCGGTCGACGCGTCGGGAACGATGTTCGGGACCTTTTCGGTCGGCGCCATGCGTGCACGAACTAACGACACTCCCGTGGATGCAGGCCCGCTCGTATTGACCTCGGGTGCCGATCGGTCCTCGATCGCGACGCTCGCCGATATCGCGGCCGGCCAGAGCCCGACCCTCCTTCGATCACACCCGATCGTGGCGGTGGACAGGCGCGGGATCGGCCGGTCCACCGCCGTCGACTGCATCAAGCCCGACACTCGGGTGACCCTGGCAGACCTCGGCCAGTTCGCGGTGTCATCGGGTGACGCCGAGGACCGAGCAGTCGATGCAGGTCGCGACGCGACGATCGAATGCACCGATCTGTTGCAGCCTCAGGAGCTGGCATTCGCCACGAGTTACGCAGCGGACGACCTCGAGCAGCTTCGGATGGCATGGGGGGTGGAGACGCTCGGTCTCATCGGAACCGGAAACGGCGCGTCGACGGCACTGGCCTTCGCCGCCCAGTACCCGGATCGGGTTTCGAGGCTGGTACTGGACTCACCCACGGGAACAGGCGTCGACCAGATGACCCTGGCCGAGCAGAAGACACAGGGGCGCGAAGCCGCCTTCGCCGCGTTCGCCGAGAGATGCCGCGCACTCGACTGCTCACTGGGGCAGGACCCACGAAACGCGGTGTCCGATCTGATCGGGCGAGCTACGAACGGATTACTCTCGCTGTTGTCCACGCACGAGGTACTCGACGGCATCGCATACGCGCTCGCATCGACCGCCGGGGATGCCTCCCGTCGGACGCTCGATCTGTCCGACACGTTGTCCGCGGCGCGGTCCGGTGACCTCGCACCGCTTCGTCAACTCGCGTCTCGGGCGGCAGTTGCATACGGGACCGACGGGCAGTTCGTCGCGGCATGTACCGACGGCCGGCAATGGCCGTCACCGCAGGCCGTCCGAGACGTATCCGCGGCGTGGTCCGAGCGATACCCGACCTTCGGGACGGATGCGGCGCTGGTGGCGCTCACCTGCTCGTCGTGGCCCACCGCGCCTCCTACGCCGCTGCCTGCGTCGATCGCGGTCCCCGTCCTCGAACTCAGCGGCGCCGGTGACCCGATGGTCGGCAATGCGGGGTTCGCCAGTGTTACCGGTCTGGTCGCATCGACCGGCGCACGTTCGGCATCGATGACATGGCAGGGTGCAGGCCATCCCGTGCTGGGAGGATCGGGGTGCGCTCAAACGGCCGTCGCCGCATACGCAGCGGACGGGTCTCTCCCGCCGGACGGAAGCGCGTGTCCGTCGTGACGAAAGATACCTGTCGGTGACGGAGCATCACGCGGGGTGTCCGAGCAGCAGCTGAAGCGGGTCAAGGTACCGTTCCCGGGTGTCACTAAGCTTTCTCGAGCCGCGTAACGGCCGGTCCACCGCTGATGTAGTCAAGTTCGCGTTGTGGCCGTTCGCCATCATGACGGTGCTCAATCGCGTGCTCGTTCGAGCGGTCAACGGTGACATCACCGACGATTTCAACCCTGTCTACAAGGCGGCACTCGCGTTCTTGAACCGCGAGCCGGTGTACACCGCCAACTTCGATTCGGTGGATCCGCACTACCTGTACCCACCGGGCGCGACGATGTTGCTCTCGCCGATCGCCGTCATCGACCCCGAGAGGTCTCGCTGGCTGTTCATACTGGCCAGCGCGGCGGCGATTGTGCTTGCGCTGTATTTCCTGATCCGCATCTTCGGTTACGGCCTCGACTCGGTGGCGGCTCCGGCAGTACTGCTTGCGGCGTTCGCCAGCGAGACGGTCACCAACACGCTCGTCTTCACCAACTTCAACGGCTTCGTGCTACTTGGCGAGGTCGCGTTCGTCTACTTCCTGCTGCAGCGCAAGGACTTGTGGGCCGGTGTGGTCATCGGCCTGACCATCGTCGTCAAACCCATATTGGTGCCGCTGCTGATCATCCCTCTGATGACCAAGCAGTGGAAGGTGTTCGTCACCGCCGTTGCCGTTCCGCTCGTCATCACTGCGATCGCGTGGCCGCTGTCCGTCGATCCGATGGACTTCGTTCGTCGCACCGCGCCCTATCTGCTGGAGTCCCGCGACTACTTCAACAGTGCTGTTGTCGGCAACGGCCGCTATTACGGACTCCCGGAATGGATGATCTTCGGCATCCGCGGAGTCCTCGGCATCATGGTGCTCGTCTCTCTGTGGCTCCTCTATCGCTACTGTCGTGAGGATCGGCTGTTCTTCATCGCGACGACATCGGGTCTGGTCCTGACGGCGCACTGGCTGCTCGGATCGCTGGGCCAGATGTACTACTCGATGATGCTCTTCCCGCTGCTGATGACTGTCGTGCTGAAGAATTCCCTCCTCAGGAACTGGCCTGCCTGGCTCGCCATCTACGGCTTCATGAGTTACGACCGCTGGCTGTCCGGTCGCTTCTACACGGCGGGCAGGGCATTCGACTACATGCGGACGACATTCGGCTGGAGCCTGCTCATCATCGTGATCTTCGGTGTTCTCGTCGGCCGCTATTTCGCGGCGCGACACGACGGCCGGCTCGATCGCGGAATCGAACCCGACTACCTTCTCCTGGACGATCGACCAGCCAAGACGACGAAGGTCTCGGATTCGTATTAGCGTGTAGGCATGAGTTCTGCGACCGACAACAATCCCACTCCCGCCGTCCAACTCACCGACGAGCAATGGCGCGCGAAGCTGACGCCCGACGAGTACGCGGTCCTTCGCGAGGCCGGCACCGAGCGTCCCTTCGTCGGCGAGTACACCGACACCACCACCGAAGGCGTGTACAACTGCCGCGCATGTGATGCCGAGCTGTTCCGCAGCACCGAGAAGTTCGAATCCCACTGCGGATGGCCGTCGTTCTTCGATCCCGCGGACAGCGACGCGGTCATCCTCAACGAGGACAACACGCTCGGTATGCGCCGAGTGGAAGTGATCTGCAAGAACTGCCACAGCCACCTCGGCCACGTCTTCGAAGGTGAGGGCTACCCGACTCCCACCGACCAGCGTTACTGCATCAACTCGATCTCTCTGGTGCTTGCGCCTGCCGAGTGAGATGCTCGGCGCCGGTGTGCGCGTAGTCGATACGGGGACCTACTCTGCGCGCACGGTCGGCGAAGCCGCATAATCATTTAATGCGTACCTTCACATCACCAGAACAGTTGAAAGCAGCGGTCGGCGAGGACCTGGGAACCAGCGATTGGTTGCAGATCACGCAGGAGCGTGTCAACACCTTCGCCGATGCGACCGGGGATCACCAGTGGATCCACGTCGACGTCGAACGTGCGAAGAAGGAAAGCCCGTTCGGTGCTCCCGTTGCTCACGGTTACCTCAGTCTGTCGCTCATCCCGCTGCTCAACCAGCAGATCTACGTCATCGAGAACGTCAAGCTCGGCATCAACTACGGCTCGGACAAGGTTCGTTTCATCAACCCGGTCAAGGTGGGGGCACACGTACGGCTGCAGACGACTCTGACGTCCGTCGAGGAGGTCTCGGGCGGAGCACTTCAGATCGTGGCCACCGCCACCCTCGAGATCGAAGGAGAGACCAAGCCGGCACTCGTCTCGGCAACCATCACACGAGTGGTGTTCTGACTCTGTCGATCACTTGGGGCGGATCGAACGCAGTGATCGGCGGCAATTCTTCGTCGTAGCGTTCGATCTGCACCAGAACGTGCTGCCCGGTACATCCCTGCGACAGCGACGACGCACCGACATCGGGGGTCAGCACGTTCGGGTTGCCGTGCTTGCACATCGAGGCGGTGTCCGCCGCATCGACCGGGTCGTACCAGGCACCGGTGGACAGCTGCACGACACGGGCGAGCATCCCGTCGTCCACGACGACGCCTGCCAGGCACGCGCCGCGGTCGTTGAACACCCGCACCACGTCGCCATCGGCAATACCACGAGCCGATGCTGCCGAAGAGTGCATTCGAATCGGTTCGCGCCCCTGCACTTTCGACGCCTGACTCGTGGCACCGTGGTCGAGTTGGCTGTGCAGCCTGGTACGGGGCTGGTTTGCGATCAAGTGCAGTGGGAACATCTCGGCGCGTTCGCCGCCGAGCCATTCCGTCGGCTCGAACCACGCCGGGTGCCCGGCGCAGTCCTCGTACCCGAACCCGTCGATGACCTCGGAGAAGATCTCGATCCTTCCGCTCGGGGTTCGAAGGGCGTTCTTCACCGGATCTCTGCGGTAGTCCTCGAACAGTGTCAGCCTGTCTTCGGTGTTCATGGCCACGGACCCGTCGCGCCAGAAATCGTCGAAGCTCGGTGTGTCGACACCGCTGTTTCGGAGATAGCCCTGCCACTGCCTGTACAGGTGCCGAATCCACTCCCCCGACGTCCGCCCTTCGGTGAATTCCTGTGCGCATCCCATCTTTTCGGCGACCGCAGCGAACGTGTCGTAATCGTCGCGAGAGTCGGCGAACCGCGGAACGGCCGGCTGCATCGCGACGAGCAACGGATCGTTGCGAGTGCAGCTGATGTCGCTGCGTTCGAGAGACGTGGTCGACGGTACGACGATGTCGGCATGTTTTGCCATCGGTGTCCAGTACGGGTCGTGCACGACGATGGTGTCGGGCCGCGTCAGTGCACGGCGAAGGCGCCCCAGATCCTGATGATGGTGAAACGGGTTGCCGCCGGCCCAGTGCACGAGCTTGATGTCCGGGTAGACCGAAGTGTCGCCGTTGTACTCGAACAGGGCGCCCGGATTCAGCAGCATCTCCGAGATGGCCGCCACCGGAATGAACGTGGCCACCGGGTTGTGGCCCTGAGGCAACGTCGGCAGCGGGTACGGCACAGGCGCCAGACCCGGCTCGTTCATCGAACCGTAGCCATGACCGAATCCGCCGCCGGGAATACCGATCTGGCCCAGCATCGCCGCCAGGGTCAGTCCCATCCACGGCGCCTGCTCTCCGTTCTTGATCCGCTGCAACGACCAGGTGACCGTCACCAGTGTGCGACGCGACGACATGTCGCGGGCGAGAGCCACGATCTCGTCTTCGCGAAGCCCTGATCTCTGCGCAGCCCATGCAGCGGATTTCGCGACGCCGTCGACTGCACCGAGCAGGTATCGCTCGAATTTCTCGTACCCGGTGCAGTACGTGTCCAGAAATCCTGTGTCGTGGCGCCCTTCGGTCACCAGTACGTGTGCGAGCCCGAGCATGACGGCGACATCACTGCCAGGGATCGGCGCCAACCAGGTTGCACTGCCCGTCATGTCGTCGCGCAGGGGGCTGACGGTCACGATCTTTCCGCCGCGTGCACGAAGCGCGTTCAGCGCCCCTTCCGTCGGATGATTCGACGTACCACCGTGATTGACGGAGGTGTTCTTCACCGGAACGCCGCCGAAGGCGACGAGGAGATCGGTGTTGTCGGCGATGACGTCCCACGAAGTGGAACGCGAGAACATCTGCCAGTGCGCGCCGAGCACGTGCGGCATGACGACACTGGTTGCGCCGGTGGAATAACTGTTGACCGAGCGGGTGTATCCGCCGATGCAGTTCAGGAAGCGATGAACCTGACTCTGGGCGTGGTGGAATCGGCCGGCACTGGCCCACCCGTAGGAGCCGCCGTAGATCGATTCGTTTCCGTATCGATCGACCACTCGCCTCAACTCGGCGGCGAGCAGGTCGGTGAGTTCGTCCCACGACACGGCAACGTAGTCGTCGGACCCTCGCTTCTCGCTCGGGCCCGGCCCGTTCTCGAGCCATCCGCGTCGCACCGCTGGACCGGTGATACGGGACCGGTGCCGAACGGATCCCGGGACGTTCCCCAGCACCTGCGACGGACTCGCGTCACCGGCTTCCGGATGAACCTCGGTGATCTCACCGCCCGACGCCGAGGCACGAAACATGCCCCAGTGAGCCATGTGCTGAGCGGCGCCAGAAGTGGCGCCTGCGGAGCGACCGAGAGAACTGCTCACGAGTCGATGCCGTTGCTTTCCAGTGCCCCGTTGCTTTCCAGCGCCCCGAGCAGTGCTGTCGGTCTGTCCCGCGTCGGAAGTGGTTCGACGAGAGCGAACGAGCATCCGATAACCCGTGCGGCGCCGTCCGCTTCCTCACTGTCGCCGACCATGAGCGTGCGGGCCGGATCGACACCGAGCCGGTCCACTGCGTGCCGGAATATCTCGGGCTGAGGTTTGACGAAACCCACCTCGAAGGACAACACGAACTCGGCGACGTACTCGTCGAGGCCGAGGCGTGCGAAGGCCGGCCTGATATCGAAGGGGATGTTGCTGAGTACGGCGACCGGAATCGACTGCGCAGCGAGCAGTTTCAACGTTGCCGCGGTATCGGGATACGGTGTCCAACTGGACGGATCGATGACGCGGCCGTACACGGAGTCCGCGTGTGCCGGGTCATGGACTCCGGACTCGCGCAGCACGTGCAGGTACGCCTTGCGGTGCAGCGCCGGGTCGAGATCGCGGTGTCGCCAGGCGTGGCGGGTGTCGTCGTCGAATTCGACCACCTCACCGACAGGTGCGGTCATTCGGCGCATGAGTTCGGCAGCGTGATGTCCGTCCACCGGGGTGCCGTCCGCGTTGGTGACGCCGTCGAACCACGAATCGTCCTCGTCGAGACGAAAGAGCGTTCCGGAAAAGTCGAAGATGACCGCCTCGATGCTGCGATCGGTCATGGCAGTGATGCGACGAGCGCCTCGACGTCCACACGGGGGCCGGTGAAGAACGGGGTCTCCTCGCGTACATGCCGGCGCGCCTCGGTGGCCCGCAGGTCACGCATCAGATCCACGATGCGGTCGAGCTCGGGCGCTTCGAACGCCAGAATCCATTCGTAGTCTCCGAGAGCGAACGCCGGAACGGTGTTCGCCCGGACGTCCTTGTACCCGCGCGCGGCCTTGCCGTGATCGGCGAGCATCGTGCGACGTTCCTCGTCGGGAAGCAGGTACCAGTCGATAGAGCGAACGAACGGGTAGACACAGATGTAGGCACCAGGGTCCTCGCCCGCGATGAAGGCCGGGACATGGCTCTTGTTGAACTCGGCGGGGCGGTGCAACGCGGAGTTGCTCCACACCGGCGTGCTCGCTCTACCCAGTGCGGTGGTGCGGCGGAAATCCGAGTACGCCGCCTGCAGATCCTCGATTCGTTCGGCGTGTGTCCACACCATGAAATCGGCGTCGGCGCGTAGGCCTGCGACGTCGTAGACGCCGCGGACCGCGACACCCTTGTCCTCCTGGCCCTCGAAGAACGCGCGGGCCTCCTTCGCGGCCTCGGCGCGGTCGTCGCCCAGAACACCTGGGGTGACCTTGTACACGGAGAACATCAGGTAGCGGAGAGTCGAATTGAGCGCTGAGTAGTCGAGGCGTGCCATGCCCCTATGGTGCCACCCCGCACACTTCGGCGGCGGCCCTGGTGGCCGATGCGACGCACGCGGGTACCCCGACCCCGTGACTCCAGGCTCCCGCAACTGCCAGTCCTGGAACGTCCCGCACCGCCGCTTCGATCGCCGCCACCCTGCCCAGGTGGCCGGGCGCGTACTGAGGGAGGCCGCCGTGCCATCTCTGGACCACGGCTGCGGTAGGTGCCGCGTCGAGCCCGGTTGCGGTGCGGAGATCCTCCACGGCAAGTTCGAGAAGCTTCTCGTCCGACATCGCCAGCGGCGCGTCGTCACCGAATCGTCCGAGCGACGCGCGCAGCACCGGTTCGCCTCGACCGGCAAGGTGGGGCCATTTTCGGCTGGACAGCGTGAACGCTTTGACCGAGAGGCCGGCGTCGGTGGCGACGAGTATCCCGGAGTTGTCCGGAAGCTCGACCCCAGCCGGAATCGACATGGCCACCACGACCGAGGATGCGAGCTCGATCTCCGCTGCCGCGTCGGCGGCGTCGGGAACCGTGTCCGCCAGGATTGCGGCCAGTGCAGGCGCGGGGACCGCCAAGATGACGGTGTCCACATGTCCGATCGGGTCGACTCTCCAGCCCCGCCGTTCCCCCACGATGGACTCGACCTGTGTGCCCGTCACCGTTCGGGCATGCGCGGCCACCACGAGCGCGTCGATCAGAGCGCCGTACCCGCTACGCAGGGCGCCGAACACAGGTCCGGTACCTGGCTTCGGGAGTGCTGCGTTCACCGCCTCGGTGAGGTTGCGCGCACCGCCGTCGAGCGCGGCCGCGAGGGACGGCAGAGCCGCTCGCACACCGATGGAGCCGGACAGTCCCGAGTACACGCCGCCGAGCAACGGATCGACCGACCGACGCAGTACCTGCTCGCCGAATCGTGATCCGACGAGCTCACCGACGCTGACATCTCGGTCGCGGTCCCAGGAAATCGGGGTGTCCGTCTCTGCCTTCACAGTCCGCAGGGACTCGTCGTCGACGAGTCCGGTGAGCGAGGCCGCGGAGGACGGGATGCCCATCAATGTCGCCGCCGGAAGCGGATGCAGCCCGCTATCGGCATAGATCAGGGGCCGTCTGCCCGCAGGATGTACCAGTTCGTCGGCGAGCCCCAACTCGGCCATCAACGCGGGGACCTCCGGTCGCCTCCCGAGGAACGCCTCTGCTCCGACGTCGAGGGCCCCGCCGCCGACCTGCACGGTCCGCAGCGTGCCGCCCAGCCGGTCGGACGCTTCGACGACGATGATCTCGGCGTCGGGCCCGAGTGCGCAGCGTGCTCTGTACGCCGCCACGAGACCCGTTATGCCACCTCCGACCACAGCAACCCGACGCGTCCCGGACGTCACAGCGAGTGCACCAACTCCACGACTCGGGTCAGGATGTCCGGATCGGTATCGGGAAGTACGCCGTGCCCGAGGTTGAACACGTGCCCTCTCGCCCCTGCCTCCACCGCTCGATCGGCTTCGGCGACGATGCGCCGCACCTCGCTCTCGACGGCGTCCCATCCAGCGAACAGCACGGCCGGATCGAGGTTGCCCTGCAACGCCTTTCCTGGCCCGACGCGCCGAACCGCGTCGTCGAGGGGGATTCGCCAGTCGACACCGACGACGTCGGCACCCGCCTCACCCATTGCACCGAGCAGTTCGCCGGTACCCACGCCGAAGTGGATCTTCGGCGCTCCTGCCGGCGTGACGGCGTCGAACACCTTTCTCGAATGCGGGAGCACGAACTCGCGATAGTCGGCAAGGGACAGCGCGCCTGCCCATGAATCGAACAGTTGCACCGCGTCGACTCCGGCTGCCAACTGCGCATGCAGGAAGGTGATGGTCGTATCCGCCAGTGCCACGAGCAACGCGTGCCACGTCTGCGGATCCGAGCGCATCAGCGCCTTCGTCTTCTCGTGGTTGCGGCTCGGTCCACCTTCGACCAGATACGAGGCGAGCGTGAACGGCGCACCGGCGAACCCGATGAGTGCCGTCTGTCCGAGTTCGCGGGTCAACAATGCGACGGCCTGCGATACCGGCTCGACCTGATCGGCACTCAACTTCGGCAACGCGGCGACGTCGGCGGCCGAACGAATCGGATTGGCGACGACAGGGCCGGTCCCGGCGACGATGTCGAGATCGATGCCCGCAGCCTTGAGCGGAACGACGATGTCGGAGAACAGAATTGCTGCATCCACATCGTGCCGCCGAACAGGCTGCAGGGTGATCTCGGCGACCAGGTCCGGGGTGAAGCACGAATCGAGCATCCCGATCCCGGCCCTGATCTTGCGGTACTCGGGCAACGAGCGTCCGGCCTGTCTCATGAACCACACCGGTCGCCGCGATGTTTCACGTCCGGCGATTGCGGCCAACAACGGCGCATCGGGCAGCTGACGTCGGGACGAAGGCGTGTCGGTGTTCATCGGCTTCCATGCTGCCACGCGACTCGAACAGTGCGCTCATGCAGGTCCGACCGTCGCTCCGGGGAGTCCCCCGGCGGCCGGTTGCAGGTTGATTCCGATTCGGCGCGCCTCCGACCAACGCGAACGTGAGAAGTCTAACGTCCGATGTCGTGACCAAACCCGGATCCGCTGCCGAGCCTGCGCCTTTTCGATCGGCGATCGAGGCGATGCACCGGGCTGTCGTGCATCCGGCCATCGAAATCGGACCTATTCGGCCTCCGCAGCGTCTTGCGCCGTTCAGCTACGCGATCGGGGCCGAGGTGCAGCATTCCTCGGACGAGGACGTCGAAGAACAATCCGACGGTGACGCGTTCGGTCGACTGATCCTGCTGTACGACCCCGACGGTGACGAAGCGTGGAACGGCACGATGCGACTTGTCGCCTACATACAGGCCGACGTCGACGAATCTCTCGCCTCGGATCCCTTGTTGCCCGAGGTCGGGTGGAGCTGGCTCGTCGACGCACTCGAGACCAGGAACGAGCCCCTCAACGCGCTCGGCGGCACGGTGACGTCCACGAGCTCGGTGCGGTACGGGGACATCGCAGGTCCACCGAAAGCTCATCAGCTCGAATTGCGAGCATCGTGGACTGCAACGTCGGTCGAGCTCGCCGCGCACGTGGAGGCGTTCTGCGAGGTTCTGGCCTACGCCGCCGGGCTTCCACCTGCAGGCATCACCGATCTCCGAGGACGCACCGCGAACCGCACGTAGTTGGTGTCGCCGTCGCCCACGAGGGCTTAGAGTCACCTCTCATGTCAGCGACGAGTTCCAACGACGCCTCGGACGTGGCGGACGACGTTCCGAGCGCGGTTCCCCTCCTTGCACCTGCCGACGGCGTACCCGACGTCGTCGCCTCCGCCGACGCGGTGAAGGCAGCTGCAGCTCTGCTCGCGAGCGGGGAGGGTCCGCTGGCCGTCGATGCCGAGCGAGCATCCGGATTCCGCTACTCACAGCGCGCCTACCTTCTGCAGTTTCGGCGCCGCGGCGCCGGAACGGTGCTTCTCGACCCGATTCCGGTCACCGATTCACTGGCCCCGTTGGCCGAGGTGATCAATCCGCTCGAATGGGTGTTGCACTCTGCCGATCAGGATCTGCCCGGCCTTGCCGAACTCGGTCTGGTTCCGGCCACGCTGTACGACACCGAGCTGGCAGGGCGTCTCGCCGGATTCGAACGCGTCGGGCTCGGCCCCATCGTGGAACGCGTACTCGGTCTGTCTCTGCAGAAGGGACACGGAGCCGCGGACTGGTCGACGCGGCCGCTGCCCGACACGTGGCTCAACTATGCAGCACTCGACGTCGAGGTACTCCTCGAACTGCGCGACGCCATGGCGGTCGAACTCGAAGATCAGGGAAAGTCCGAATGGGCTCGCCAGGAGTTCGAGCACATCCTCACCCTTGGACCGCCGAAGCCCAAGCCGGACAGATGGCGTCGCACATCGGGGATACACGCGATCAAGTCTCAGCGCGTACTTGCCACGGTACGTGAGCTGTGGCAGACCAGGGACGAGATCGCTCAGCGCCGCGACATCGCGGCGGGCCGGGTGCTTCCCGATTCGGCGATCGTCGCGGCGGCGACGGCGGACCCGAAGACCGAGAACGAGCTCCGCGCCATTTCCGTGTTCGGCGGACCACGTCAGCGTCGGTCGTCGAAGGTATGGATCACCGCGATCGAGCGTGCACGAAACCTCGATGCGCGCGAGCTGCCACCGAAGTCCGCGCCGTTCGACGGTCCGCCTCCGGTCAATCGATGGGCTCGACGAGACCCCGATGCCGCCGAACGTCTCGCATCGGTGCGCGCTGCGATGACCGAGCTGAGCGAGAGCGTCGCCGTTCCGGTCGAGAACCTCTTGATGCCCGATGTGCTGCGACGGGTGGTGTGGGATTGGAAGCCCGTCGACCCGGTCGACGCTCCCGTGATCATCGACACGCGGCTCGCCGAGGGCCGGGCTCGGGCATGGCAGCGTGAGCTGGTCGTACCGGTCCTCGCGGCCGCTTTGACCCCTGAACAAGTTACCGGCGAGTAATACCGGCTAGAGTAGACGGAAGCCCGGCGTCGGCCGGGCAACTGTCCGCATCTGTCGGGAGGATCGAAGCGTGTCTGTACCCGCGTCCACCAGCTCACAGCGAAATGTCGTGTTCGTCGACGGCATCCGCACCCCGTTCGGCAAGGCCGGCCCTAAGGGCATCTACGCCGACACCCGTGCCGACGACCTCGTCGTCAAAGCAATCCGCGAACTGCTCCGCAAGAACCCGAACCTCCCGCCCGAGCGGATCGACGAGGTCGCCATCGCCGCGACCACGCAGACCGGTGACCAGGGCCTGACCATCGGTCGCTCGTCCGCATTGCTCGCGGGACTGCCGCGCAGCGTCCCCGGGTTCGCCATCGACCGCATGTGCGCCGGGGCGATGACCTCGGTCACCACCACCGGCTCCGGCATCGGCTTCGGTCAGTACGACGTCGTCATCGCAGGCGGCGTCGAGCACATGGGCCGCCATCCAATGGGCGAAGGCGTCGATCCGAACCCGCGTTTCCTCGCCGATCGACTCGTCGACCCGAGTGCGCTGGTCATGGGCAACACGGCCGAGAACCTGCACGACCGCTTCCCGTCCATCACCAAGGACCGCACCGACGCCTACGCCGTCCGCAGCCAGGACAAGTACGACGCAGCGAAGAAAGCCGGCTACATCGCCGACACCCTGGTTCCCGTCGCCACCAAATCCGCCGCAGGCTGGGGTCTGGCGACCGAGGACGAGCCGCCTCGCCCGGGCACCACCATCGAAGACCTCGCCAAGCTCAAGACCCCGTTCCGCCCCGCGGGACGCGTCACCGCAGGCAACGCCGCGGGTCTCAACGACGGTGCCACGGCCGCCATCCTCGCCGGTGAGGACACCGCGCACGAGCTCGGCCTGAACGTCGGAATGCGCATGGTCGGCTTCTCCTTTGCAGGCGTCGATCCAGCCGTCATGGGCATCGGACCCGTTCCCGCCACCGAAAAGCTGCTCGGCCGTACTGGTTTGAGCATCGACGACATCGGTCTGTTCGAGATCAACGAGGCGTTCGCAGTACAGGTACTCGCGTTCCTCGAGCACTACGGCATCGCCGACGACGACCCACGCGTCAACCAGTGGGGCGGGGCCATCGCCTGTGGCCACCCGCTCGCGTCCTCCGGCGTTCGCCTCATGACTCAGCTGTCGCATCAGTTCGCGCAGCGTCCCGACGTCCGCTACGGCCTGACGACCATGTGCATCGGTCTCGGCATGGGCGGAACCGTCATCTGGGAGAACCCGATCCACGCTGACTACGCAGGAGTGAAGCCCGCAGGAACGACCCAGACGGCAGGAGCGAAGGCATGAGCGACATCACAACGGCGTTCAGCGACGAGGTAGTCACGAACGCGTTCACCAAGATCGTCTCCGTCCCCGGCCTCGAGGGCTCCATCGCCCTGGTGACATTGGACAACGGCTACGACCACACGAAGCCGTCGACGTTCGGCCCCGGCGGACTCACGCAGTTCGACGCCGCGCTCGACGAGGCGTTCGCCGCGAACCCCGTCGCGATCGCAGTCACCGGTAAGCCGTTCATCTTCGCGGTCGGTGCCGATCTCAATGGTGTACCGAACATCAAGACCAAGGACGAGGCGCTGCAGATCGGGCAGCTCGGCCACAAGGTGTTCCGACGTCTGCGCGAGTCCGAGATCCCGACGTTCGCGTTCATCAACGGCGCGGCTCTCGGCGGAGGCCTCGAAGTCGGCCTGCACTCGCACTACCGCACCGTCGCCGACAATGCAGCAGCGCTCGGACTGCCCGAGGCGTTCCTCGGTCTGGTACCCGGGTGGGGCGGAACTCAGTTGCTGCCCAACATCATCGGTGCCTCGAACGCCGTGACGGTGATCATCGAGAACTCGCTGAACCAGAACCGAACCCTGAAGCCGCAGCAGGCTCTCGATCTCGGTATCGCCGACGCCGTCTTCGGCGGCGCCGACTTCATCGAGCAGTCGCTCGCATGGGCGGCTCAGGTGATAAATGGCGAGATCACACCCGCCCGTCCGGAGATCGACCGCGGACAGGCGTGGGACGACGCCATCGCTCGGGCCAAGGGCATCGTCGCAGGCAAGACCGGTAACTTCGCACCGGGCCCCGTCGCAGCCGTCGAACTGCTCGAGCTCGCCAAGACGACCGATATCACCGACTCCGCGTCTCTCGACACAGCATTCGCCGCCGAGGACGAGGCATTGTCGACACTGCTGGTCAAGGACGAACTGCGCGCGGGCCTGTACGCCTTCGACCTGGTGCAGAAGCGTGCAAAGCGACCCGCAGGCGCGCCGGACAAGTCGTTGGCCCGCAAGATCTCCGGCGTCGGCATCGTCGGTGCTGGACTCATGGCCAGCCAGCTCGCGCTGCTGTTCGTGCGCCAACTGAAGGTCCCGGTGATCCTTACCGACATCGATCAGGAGCGTATCGACAAGGGCGTCGGCTACGTGCACGGCGAGATCGACAAGCTCCTCGGCAAGAAGCGCCTGTCCCCCGACGCCGCCAACCGCTTGAAGGCGCTCGTGTCGGGTTCGATCGACAAAGCCGCGTTCGCGAAGGCCGATTTCGTCATCGAGGCCGTGTTCGAGAACCTCGACGTCAAGAAGAAGGTGTTCGCCGAGGTCGAGGAATTCGTCTCTCCTGAAACGATTCTCGCGACGAACACCTCCTCGCTGTCCATCTCGAAGATGGCGGCGGACCTGTTGCACCCGGAGCGGGTCGTCGGATTCCACTTCTTCAATCCCGTTGCCGTGCTTCCGCTTCTGGAGGTCGTCAAGGGAGACAAGACCGACGACGCCACGCTCGCAACGGCATTCGCGACGGCCAAGACTCTCAAGAAGTCGGCAGTGTTGTCCGCCGACCTCCCGGGCTTCGTGTTCAACCGTCTCGTGACCCGCGCATCGGGGGAGATAATCGCCGCGATCGACGAAGGAACCCCCTTCGCGGTGGCGGACGGAGCCGTCGCCGAACTAGGTATGCCGATGAGCCCCTTGACGTTGCTCGCCCTCGTCGGACCGGCCGTCGCACTGCACACCGCAGAGACATTGGCCGAGGCCTACCCGGAGCGATTCAAGGACTCCGCCGGGTTCCGCGCTCTCGTCGAGGCGAAGAAACCAGGTGTCTGGACGTACGGACCCGAAGGCCAGGTCGTCGATCCCGAGGTCGCCGCACTGTGGCCGCAGGGAGATTCTCCGTCGACGGCAGAGCAGGTCCTCGATCGAACTCGCCGTGCATTCGCCGACGAGATCCGCATCATGCTCGACGAAGGTGTCGTCGCAGCGCCCGAGGACATCGACCTCTGCCTGCTCCTCGGCGGCGGCTTCGGCTTCTGGAACGGCGGTATCACCCCGTACCTGGATCGCACCGGAACCTCGGAAGCAGTGACCGGCAAACGCTTCCTGGCGCAGGGCGTCGCGAACGTCTGATGGCAGCTGCGCTGCTCGTGCGCGCGTAGGACTCGGGAGACCGACTACGCGCGCACGGGTGGCGTCGTCGCACGCAGGAAAGCCATGAGTTCGTCCTCGCGCTTCTCGTCGTACGACTCGTCCGACGAGGGAACGACGCAGCGACGGTCGACGTAGTCACCGCTTCCTGCGGCGACGGTTCCCAACATGACCTCGGCCAATGCCGCTCCCGCCTGCGCAGGCGTCGTCGCGAACCGAGTTCTCGTCATCACCGGCAGGACTCTCTTCATCACGAACCGCGATATCGCGTCGGCATTGCGCGCCAAGTCGGTACCCGGCACGAATCCGGGGTTGAACGAGACGACGTCCACGCCGCGCGGCACCGATCTCGCAAGCGCGTGAACCAGGTAGATCGCGGCAAGCTTGCTGGTCGAGTAGGCAGTTCTCCCAGCTGTCACAGAGTTCGGCTTCGCGAAAGCCCCGGGAAGAGAAAGCACCTCCGGTGCACTCCACACCGGCCCCGGCACCAATCCCAGGTTGTGCCGGAGGTCGCCGAAATGTGTGTCGCTGACGGTGATCACGATCCGCGACTGCGCATCGAAATGGCCCCGTAGCCAGTCGATCAGCACGTGGTTCGCGACGACATTGACTGCGAATGTGGCTTCCAACCCGTCCGTCGTCACCGTTTCGGCATCGGCGTACTGGATGCC
Organism: Rhodococcus yunnanensis NBRC 103083; assembly: GCF_001895005.1. GTDB lineage: Bacteria > Actinomycetota > Actinomycetes > Mycobacteriales > Mycobacteriaceae > Rhodococcoides > Rhodococcoides yunnanense. Next base: position 656,276 of record NZ_BCXH01000001.1, read on the forward strand.
TGCATTGCCGAGAAAGCCGACGAGCGGCGGCAGATCCCCACTCGCGAGCAGTGCCGACACCTCACGTGCGGCAGACACCGTCGCGGAGGTACTGGCCAGGTCCGTCTCCACGAAGATCGTGCGCGGCAGTGCCAGGCCGCGGCCGCGCCCGAGAACGACCAGATGTGCCAGTGGGTCGTCACGCAGAATCTTCTCCGCAGCGACCGCTCCGATGCCCCTGCTGGCGCCCGTCATGACGATCGTGTGTGTGGTGTTTCCGGTCATGGACTTCACAGTCGCATCGAGATCCCCCCTTCACCATCACCCCGACGGACGGTGGGACCAGCAATACCAGGATGCCGCGAGAAATCCAGGCCATGATTGATCGGTGACGACCACCGCATCGGATCTGGGCACCGTTCTGCGGGGCTGGCGGGACCGACTCTCCCCGGCCGACGCGGGCATGCCTGTCGGCGCACGCCGACGAACCAGTGGCCTGCGCCGCGAAGAACTCGCCCAGCTCGCCGGCCTGTCGGTCGACTATCTCGTTCGACTCGAACAGGGTCGAGCCACCAACCCCTCGGCGCAGGTGGCGGCAGCACTGTCGCGTGCTCTGCAACTCGACCGCTCCGAGCGCGACCACCTGTATCGATGTGCAGGCTTGCTGCCTCCCAGCGACACGCACGTCAGCAGACTCGTCACACCCGGGATAGGTCGGCTCGTGAGCCGACTCGGCGACATTCCGGTGGGTGTATTCGCCGCCGACTGGGATCTTCTTGCCTGGAACCCGATGTGGGCAGCATTGCACGGCGACCCCGGCGGCATTCCCCTCGCGCAGCGCAATCTCGTCCGCGCACTGTTCGGTGCCGACGACCGAGCGAGGACAGTGTTTTCTCCGTCCACCCAGTCCGGCGGCCTCGAACACCTCGCGCACGCACTGGTGGCCGACCTTCGTGTCGCGGCGGCGACCTACCCCAACGATCCGACACTGACCGCGTTGGTCGGCGAACTACGCAGCGAGAACCCGTACTTCGACTCGCTGTGGACGTCGGGACCGGTTGCCGTGCACAGCAGCGAACGCAAGACGATCCACCATCACGACGCCGGTGACATCACACTCGACTGCGACGTGCTGAATGCTCCCGGATCGGACGTTCGGCTCGTGGTCTACACCGCAGCCACGGCGAGCCCCGATGCGGACAAGCTCGATTTCCTGCGCGTTGCGGCGGGCGCTGCCGGGGCGCGTCGGTGACCACACGAGACACGCGTCACAGAGTCGGTCCCTGGCGCTACATTTGCGTGCGCTGTCTCGTCCTACACCCATGAACTCATCGAAGATCGCAGTTGCAGGTGGAACCGGCGCCGTGGGCGCGCACGTCGTCGACGTCGCCAGAGACCGTGGACACGACGTCGTCGTACTCTCGCGTTCGGCGGGTGTGGATCTCGTGGAGGGAAGCGGGCTGGCCGCCGCCCTCGCAGGCGTCGATGCCGTGATCGATGTGGCCTCGACACAGACGATGTCGGCGAAGAAGTCCACGCATTTCTTCACCACCGTCACGCACAATCTGCTCGCCGCCGAGAAGGCAGCGGGTGTGCAGCATCATGTCGCGTTGTCGATCGTCGGATCGGACAGAGCGCCACACGCCTACTACGCGGGCAAGGTGGCACAGGAGAAGGCGATCCGAGGCGGTGACATCCCCTGGACCATCCTGCGGGCGACGCAGTTCCACGAGTTCGCATCCCAGATCTACGGCCAGCTGAAGTTCGGTCCCCTCGTCGTCGTGCCGAAGATGCGCTCGCAACCCGTCTCGGCTCGCGAGGTGGCCGAGCGTCTGGTGGATATCGCCGAAGGTGCTCCGGCCGGCCATGTCTCGGATCTCGGCGGTCCTCGCGAGGAGAACATGGCGAACATGGTTCGCGCCCACGCGGCGAGACTTCCCGGCACGCACTGGGTTCTCGAACTTCCAATCCCAGGTGCCTACGGTCGAGCTATGCGCGACGGCACCCTCGTGCCCGGTCCAGGAGCCGACCGCGGCACGCAGACCTACACCGACTGGCTCGGTAGAGCAGGCGCGTAAATCTTAGGAGCAAATCCGCCGATTCTTCCCACGGCACACCTGGTGCGGGTCCATGATGACCAAGACCACCACCGCTGCTGGTACATCACCTCGAAAGCTGGGTTCGCCATGACGCAACCTGCAGAACGCCACACTGCGAAAGTCATCGGAGTTACTGTCGCTGCGGCTGTAGGCGGCTTTCTCTTCGGGTTCGACAGCTCGGTCGTCAACGGCGCGGTCGATTCGATCCAGGAGAATTTCGGGCTGACGTCGTTCGTCACCGGTTTCGCGGTAGCCATCGCTCTGCTGGGTTGCGCAGTCGGTGCCTGGTTCGCCGGTCGCCTCGCCGACAGCTGGGGCCGCAAACGGGTGATGCTGCTCGGCTCGGCGTTGTTCACCATCTCGTCCCTCGGTTCCGGATTCGCGTTCAGCGTGCCGGATCTGATGCTGTGGCGAGTGCTCGGTGGCCTCGGTATCGGTATCGCGTCGGTCATTGCACCTGCGTACATCTCCGAGATCGCGCCTGCCCGGTTCCGCGGCGGTCTCGCATCGCTGCAGCAACTCGCGATCACCGTCGGCATCTTCGCCGCTCTGCTGTCGGATGCCGTGTTGCAGAACGCGGCCGGAGGGCCGTCGAACGATCTGTGGTTCGGGATGGAAGCCTGGCGATGGATGTTCCTGGTCGGGGTCGTCCCAGCTCTCGTCTACGGGTTTCTCGCCACGTTGATCCCGGAATCGCCGCGATATCTCGTCGGCAAGCATCTCGACGAGGAAGCCGCACGCATCCTCGGTGAGGTATCCGGTGAAGTGAACCCGACCGAGCGCGTCAAGGAAATCCGGCTGACGCTCCGCAAGGAATCCAAGTCGTCGTTCGCCGATATCAGGGGTCCGAAGTTCGGCCTGCAACCGATCGTGTGGGTCGGTATCACCATGGCAATTCTGCAACAGTTCGTCGGTATCAACGCGATCTTCTACTACTCGACCACACTGTGGAAGTCGGTCGGTTTCAGTGAGAATCAGTCGTTCGTCACGTCGGTGATCACCTCGATCATCAACGTCAGCATGACGTTCGTGGCGATACTCTTCGTCGACCGATTCGGCCGCAAGCGACTGCTGTCGATCGGCTCGATCGGCATGTTCGTCGGCCTGGTTCTCGCCGCCGTTTCGTTCACGCAAGCCATCGGATCCGGCGACGATCTGACCCTTCCCGACCCGTGGGGCGCAGTCGCACTCGTCGGCGCCAACCTGTTCGTCATCTTCTTCGCCGCCACCTGGGGACCGATCATGTGGGTGATGCTCGGTGAGATGTTCCCCAACAACATGCGTGCGGTCGCCCTGGGAATCAGTACTGCTGCGAACTGGATCGCCAACTTCAGCATCACGTTGGCGTTCCCGCCGTTGACACAGTCGATCGGGCTCGGATTCATCTACTCGTTTTTCGCATTCTTCGCTCTACTGTCGTTCTTCTTCGTCAGATTCAAGGTTCGCGAGACGAAGGGAATGGAGCTCGAGGACATGGTTCTCTGACCGCACATTTCACGCACGCTCCCGAGGGAGGGAGACGAAAATGGCAATGTTCGTCGTCGAATACACGTACACCCCGGAGTCGTCCGCAGGCCGAGACGATCATCGAACCGATCACCGAGCCTGGCTGACGGAACTGGTGCGTCGAAAGATCGTCCGGTCCTCGGGGCCTCTCGCCGACCACAGCGGTGCAATGTTCATCGTTCAGGCGGCCGACGCAGATGCCGTCGCACGCCTGTTCTCACACGACCCCTTCGCCCGCGCCGATCTGGTCGAGGACATCAGAGTGTCGGAATGGTCACCTGCCATGGGTGATTTCAGCGGGTGAATTTCCCGGAGTGCACGAGGCAGATCACCCCACATCCGGGCATTGTGTGTGCATGCCTCGCACACTGCCGTTCTCGACTCATCCGCATCAAGCGTTCACCGCCGGTTTCTACCGCAACGACGACTTCGACTTCGACGTTCGAATCGCCCTGGGCGCTGCAGCTTTCGGAGCATCCGATGCCGGTGAGGTTCTCTCGGCGATCGCCTCCGTGCGCGAGAACGATCATGACGGATGGTTCGCTGCATGGGTGGCACTCGGAACTCGCGTCCGGGCCTTCGCCGACGCCTCTGCCGCCGCCGGCCACGATGTCAGCGCGTCCCAGGCATATCTTCGGGCGTCGACCTATTTTGCGGTTGCGGTCAACTCGGTAGCGGGGCTCGAGGGCGACGACGATCTCCTGCCCACGTTCCGCTCGCACCGGTCGGCGTGGGATCGGTTCGTGGACACGACGTCACATGCGGCCGAGAGGATCGAGATCCCGTACGACGGGTCGAGCATGCCCGGATACTTCTTCCGTCCTGCGGGCGAGCCTCTCGCGCGGCCCACCTTCGTCATGGTCAACGGCAGCGACGGGTCGATCGGCTCGCTGTGGACCTTGGGAGCCGCTGGAGCGCTTGCCCGTGGATACAACGTCGTGATGTTCGACGGACCCGGGCAGCAGTCGATGCTGTTCGAACGCGGAATCGGTTTCCGGCCGGACTGGGAAGCAGTTGTGACACCCGTGGTCGATTTCGTGTGCGATCGCCCCGACGTCGACAGCGATAAGCTAGCTCTGTACGGAGTGAGTCAAGGCGGATACTGGGTGCCACGCGCATTGGCGTTCGAACATCGTTTCGCCGCAGCCGTTCTCGACCCTGGCGTCGTCGACGTCGGGGCCTCCTGGACCGCGCACTTCCCCAAGAAACTGCTCGAACTGCTCGACGACGGGAACAAGAACGCATTCGACCGAGACATGGCGATCGGAATGAAGGTCTCGAAAGAGACTGCACGCGAATGGAGTTTCCGGGCGCGGCCGTACCGCAAGAACAGCTACTTCGACACGGTCATGGAAGTACGCAAATACACACTCGACGGCGTGATCGACAGGATCGATACACCGTTGTTCATCGCGAACCCGGAGGACGAGCAGTTCTGGCCCGGACAACCCGCACACCTGGCCGACGCCGTCGCTGCGCCGGTTCACCTGTGCGACTTCACCGCCGCCGAGGGAGCCAACTATCACTGCCAACCGATGGCGCGACTACTGACCGATCAGCGAATGTTCGATTGGCTGGACGAGACGTTGGCAGTGAACTCTCCCCTGCCGACGAACTAGATCGTCTTGACCCAGTCCACGATTCGCTGAGCGACGTCGTCGGAGGTCAACCCGAGCTCGCGGTGGATCTGCTCACGCGAGGCATGATCGAGGAATCGTTGCGGCACACCGACATCGCGGCACGCGGTATCGACTCCGGCGGCGCGGACCGCAGCAGACACGCTGGACCCGATGCCTCCGTGTACGCCGGAATCCTCCAACGTCACCACCAGCCGGAAGCCCTCGGCCAATCTCGACAGCGGTTCCGGCACCGGCAGAACCCAACGCGGGTCCACCACGGTCACCGAGAGCCCTTGGGCAGTAAGCTTTTTCGCGGCATCGAGCGCCAGACCGGCGAATGCGCCCACCGCGACGATCAGCACATCGTGGCCGCCGGACTCGGGCTCGACGAGCACATCGACGACACCGTCGAGTCGCCGAACCGCAGGCACGTCCTCCGTCACCGCGCCCTTCGGGAATCGAAGTGCACTCGGACCGTCGTCGATCGCCAGCGCCTCACCCAACTCCTCGCGGAGCGTCGCACAGTCGCGCGGGGCAGCCACCCTCATCCCGGGCACGATGCCGAGGAGGGACATGTCCCACATACCGTTGTGACTGGCTCCGTCCGCTCCGGTCACGCCAGCACGATCGAGCACGAGCGTCACAGGGAGCTTCAGCAACGCAACATCCATCAACAATTGATCGAATGCGCGATTGAGAAATGTCGAGTACACCGCGACCACGGGATGGAGCCCACCGAGCGCGAGACCCGCAGCAGACGTCATCGCGTGTTGCTCGGCGATACCGACGTCGAACATGCGGTCGGGATATGCCTCCCCGAAAGCGGCGAGGCCGGTCGGACCCGCCATCGCTGCTGTGATCGCGACGATGTCGCGACGCTCGGCAGCTCGATCGATCAGCTCCTGGGAGAACACCGACGTCCAGTCCGGTGCAGCGACGGAGCGTGCCAGGCCGGTGAGCGGGTCGATGACGCCGGTGGCATGCATCTGATCGGCCACGTGGTTCTCGGCGTGGGCATAGCCCATGCCCTTTCGTGTCACCGCGTGCACGATGACGGGCCCGCCGTACGCCTTCGCTCGGCGCAGCGCAGATTCGAGTGCCGGTTCGTCGTGGCCGTCGACTGGTCCCAGGTACTTGATGCCGAGGTCGGTGAACAGGACCTGCGGGCTGATCGCGTCCTTCACCCCCGCCTTCATGCCGTGGAGCATCGCGTACGCAGTCTTTCCCACGAACGGGATCTTGCGGACGATGCGACGACCGTTGTCGAGGATCCGCTCGTAACCGGGTTGCAGTCGCAGAGCCGCCAGGTGCTCGGCGAGACCACCGATCGTCGGGGCGTACGAGCGACCGTTGTCGTTGACGACGATGACCAGCGAGCGGTCTTTGCCTGCGGCGATGTTGTTGAGTGCTTCCCAGCACATACCACCGGTCAGTGCGCCGTCGCCGACGATCGCCACGACATGACGATCCGTCTGTCCGGTCAGCTGGAATGCCTTGGCCAGACCGTCCGCGTAGGACAGAGACGCCGACGCGTGCGAGGACTCGACCCAGTCGTGTTCGCTCTCGGCGCGAGAGGGATACCCGGAGAGTCCGCCCTGCTTGCGCAACGAGTCGAACGCCCCCGTTCGCCCGGTGATCATCTTGTGCACGTACGCCTGATGACCGGTGTCGAAGATGATCGGGTCGTCAGGGGACGAGAAGATGCGATGCACTGCCAGCGTGAGCTCGACCACGCCCAGGTTGGGCCCTAGATGCCCGCCGGTCGCGGACACCTTCTCGACGAGAAAATCACGAATCTCCTCGGCCAGATCGGAGACCTCGGACGGGGCCAATCGGCGCAGGTCCTCGGGCGTCTGAACACGAGCTAGGACACCCAACGAGATCGCTCCCTCCGGCCGGAAAACTTTCGGTCCTTGCAGTCGTACCACCGATCGACACGAACTCTCGATCAGCACAGTCTACGTAGCCTGTCGCGGGGCGAACCCTTTCGAGAAACACGTTTCAATCGACAATACTGTGGACCGGCGCGTGCGCCCAACCACGGCGCGGCGTCCATCGTCACATCGAACCCGGTGCTCGCAGAATAGGGTTACCTCATGACGACGGTGGTGGACGAGATACTTCGACATGTCTTCGACGTGTGCCGAGACAACACGTCGGGAGCGGTGGCCGACTACATTCCGGAACTTGCTGCGGTGGCCGCCGACGGATTCGGGATCGCACTGGCGACGAGCGACGGACACGTCTACGAGGTCGGAGACACCCAGACCTCGTTCACGATTCAATCCATCTCGAAGCCGTTCACGTACGGCCTCGCACTCGCCGACAACGGCGAGGACGCGGTCGCCCGCAAGATCGACATCGAGCCGTCGGGTGAGCCGTTCAACGAGATCAGCCTCGATCCGATCACCGAGCGTCCGCGCAACCCGATGATCAACGCGGGGGCCATCACCTCCGCGTCGTTGATCGCCGGTCGGTCACCCGGCGACAGGTTCGAGAGAATTCGGCAGGCCTACTCGCGCTATGCCGGAAGACAATTGACGTTCAACGATGCGGTGTACCGATCCGAGGCGAGGACCGGCAACCGTAACCGCGCCATCGGCTACATGCTGCGCTCGTTCGACATCATCGAGGACGATCCGGATATCGCGGTGGACCTGTATTTTCGGCAGTGCTCCATCGACGTGACTGCGGCCGACCTGTCGATGATGGCGGCGACGATGGCCAACAACGGAGTCAACCCGAGAACACGGGAACGCGCCCTGTCCCCTGCGCTCGTCGAACGGGTACTGAGCGTCATGACGACCTGCGGCATGTACGACGGCGCAGGCGACTGGGTCGCTCGGGTGGGCATGCCTGCCAAGAGTGGCGTCGGCGGCGGAGTGCTCGCCGTTCTCCCCGGACAGATGGGCATAGCCGTCTACTCACCGCGGCTCGATCAGCATGGAAACAGCGTGCGCGGAGTCGCGGCGTGCCGGGAGCTGTCGAGCAAGCTCGAATTGCACTTCCTGCACGTGACGCGCGCCGCGAGGTCGGCGATTCGTGGGCGCTACACCGTGGGCGAGGCGCCGTCACGTAAACGTCGGAGCGAGACCGAACAGGACGCTCTGGCCCGGTTCGGGGATCGAGCAAGGGTCTACGAACTCCACGGCGATCTGTTGTTCTCGGGAGCGGAGACCGCGGTGCGAGAGATCGGCAACCTGGACGACGAGTTGGACGCGCTCGTGATCGACGTCCGCGGCGTCGACGAGGTCAGCGACATCGCCCGCACCATGTTCGACAACCTGCGCACGCAGCTCGCCGCCACCGGTTGCCGCGCATCCATCGTCGACCCGCGCGGGATAATGGGTCGCACGGCGTCGAGCATCGACCCCGAGGATCCCGCGGGCCGCGTCTTCGGCGATCTCGGCTCCGGCATCCGGTGGGCCGAAGAGCTGGTCCTGGATCGGTACTGCGCCGGACCTCGGCAACCGTTGAAGATCACCACCGAACACCATCCTGTGCTGACCGGCCTCACCGCCGATCAGTACGAGAAGGTCGCGGCACTCCTCGAGCAGAGGCACTTCGCCCGCGGCGAGACGATAGTGCGGGCTGGCGATTCGGCCGCGGGCCTGTTCCTGGTACTCGCGGGCGAGGTGAGCTCCACGTACGAGTCCCGCGACGGCGGCAGGCAGAGAATCTCGACGCTGTCTCCCGGAATGAGTTTCGGGGAGATGCCCCTGCTTGCAGGCACACGGTTCCTGCTGGACTTCTGCGCGGACACACCCTTGACCGTCGCAGTGATGACGGTGGACGATTTCCGATCGCTGACCGACAATGCTCCCGAGGTGAAACTGGCACTGCTGAGCAACCTGGCAGCAGGGGCCTACATGCAGATGAACACAGCGATAAAGTCGCTGGGGCACTTCGACGTCGGGCGATGAGTCGCCCGACGTCGAAGTGCACGATCCACGCTCTGCGCCGCTAGGCGGACAGGCTCACCATCGTCAACACCTCGGTGGGTTGTGGGGAACCGCCTGCAGGCTCGAGCGAGAACGCGAAGTTGGTCGACGCACCCATGCCGCCGATGACCGTCTCGTCGCCGTTCGCCAACTGATCCGAGGTCACCAGTCCTACCGACCGAGGTGTGCCGTCGACGAACCACATCTGATAGTCCTTGCCCGCTTCGGGCGTAGCGACGCCGTCGAGCGTGACGACCACCGAATCCGACTCCCGCGAGTACGACACGGTTGCGGTGCCGCCGCCGGGGAACTCGGCGGTGGCCTGCCGTGCGTCCGGCGACGCCACGATCTGTTCGGCCTGCGTCGGTGTCGGGTCGTTGCCGAGGACCTGCGAGGCAACGACTCCGCCACCGACAAGGACGACGACGGCAGCCGCGGCGGCGAGGATCGTGGTGCGCCACTTGCTGCTTCGACGCTCGCGGTGGCCCGCCATGGACGTCACGTTCGACCGAGGACTCGGTACGACCTGGGCGTTGCGTGGAATCTCGTTCAGGACGCGAGTTTTCAGCTCCTCGGGCGGCGGAGTGGCATCGAGCACCGATGCCAGTGCCAACGTCTCCTGAATTTCACTCACGAGAATGTTGAACTGGACACGGGCCGTGTAGTCGACCGATTCCAGATCCTGTTCGATCTCGGCCTGTTCGGCCGAGCTGACCGCGTGGAGTGCGTACACCTCCGCTGCGTCGAGCAATCGCTGTCGAGATGCCTCGCTCATGAGGGTGTCACCCCCAAACATGTCTTCAACTTGATCAGTCCGTCCCGTATTCGCGATTTGATGGTCGGTACGGCGACCCCGAGCCGTTCCGCAACCTCGCGGTAAGTCCAACCGCTGTAATAAGCCATTCGTACCGACTCGCGCTGCGTATCGGTCAGAGTCTCGAGACACGCGATCACGGCGTCGGATTCGAGCCGCTGCGTCACGGCCTCCAGCACCTCGTCGTGCTCGGGTGTATGGCTGATCGCGCCGTACGCCGCTTCACGATCGGTTCCCGATTGCTCGGACCGCACCCTGTCGACGGCACGCCGATGCGACAGGGTCATGATCCAGGCGAGCGGGCTCCCCTGGTTCGGGTCGTAGTTGGGCGCCGACCGCCAGATCTGGAGAAAGACCTCCTGGGTCGTCTCCTCGCTGTAACCAGGATCACGAAGAACACGCAGCACCATGCCGTATACACGTGCAGATGTGGCGTCGTACAACTCACTGAAGGCACGTTGATCGCCCTGAGCGACCGCTGCCATCAGCCGACGAAGTCGTTCGGCCTCGTCCGCCCGCAGATTGCGCAACTGTGCGCTGGGAACAGCACACGCTGCACCGTCTACGTCTTCGGATACCGACGGGTTGTCTTCTGAATCGGATGTTCCCTGGTGCGGCGAACCCGGACTCGGGCTGGTACTCACCGGAACAAGGTCCCAACAGATTCGACTCTGATCGCGTTCATTGATCAAGAGCGTAGTGCTCATGTGGCTCTCACACCGAAACCTCCGCGTTTTCCCGCCGCACACCATATTCGGCACACAACCCGAAATGGATGGCCGAGGTTGGAAAATGAATTGCACACCGAGACCGAATCGGACATTGTTGGAGGAATGGGACAGACGCCTGCAATCGAGACCCTGGGCCTGATCAAGCGGTTCGGGGCAACCACAGCGGTCGACGGGATCGACCTGACCGTCCCCAGCGGTGGGGTGTACGGCGTTCTCGGCCCCAACGGTGCCGGAAAGACCACCACGATCCGCATGTTGGCGACACTTCTTCCGCTCGACGGCGGGCTCGCACGTGTCCTCGGGCACGATGTGGCCACCGAAGCCGATTCGATCCGCAGCAAAGTCTCCCTCACCGGCCAGTTCGCCTCACTCGACGAGGATCTCACCGGAATCGAGAACCTCGTCCTGCTGGCGCGGCTCTACGGCTATTCCCGCCCGGCAGCGCGCTCGCGCGCGGAGGAACTGCTCGCGGCCTTCGGAATCGCGGACGCCGGGAGTCGGCAGGTGAAGACCTATTCGGGCGGCATGCGGCGCCGAGTCGACATCGCTGCGAGCATCATCGTGACACCGGAACTCATCTTCCTCGACGAGCCGACCACCGGTCTCGACCCACGAAGCCGAAACCAGGTGTGGGACATCGTCCGTGCGTTGGTCGCCGGTGGCACGACGGTTCTGCTGACCACGCAGTATCTGGACGAAGCCGACCAACTCGCCGGTCGAATCGCGGTCATCGACCGAGGCAAGGTCATCGCCGAGGGCACGACCGGCGAACTCAAGGCGTCGGTCGGCTCGGGTTCGTTGCACGTACGGGTTCTCGACCCCGCACGCCGCAGCGCCGCCGCCGACATTCTGCGCACCATCCTGGCGGAACAGGTATTCGAAGAAGCAGATTCTGCTGCCATCTCCGCCCGGCTGGATTCGACATCGTCCGTCGCCGCAGCTCTGCCTGCCTTCGAAGCAGCCGGAATAGGCATCGCATCCTTCGCCATCGGCCAGCCGAGCCTCGACGAGGTGTTTCTCGCGTTGACCGGCCACACCACCGAGAACGACACCGCAGACGACACAGTCGGGGAGCACACGACATGAGCACATCGACCACCTCGCCGTCGACCTCGGCCGATGCGATATCGGACGTTCTTCGCACCGCTGGGCCCCGCCCGCCCCGGCCGTCGGCACTGTCGACGTCGCTCTCGTTCGGGTGGCGAGCACTCCTGCGGATCAAGCACGTCCCCGAGCAACTGTTCGACGTGACGATGTTCCCCATCATGTTCACCCTGCTGTTCACCTACCTCTTCGGCGGTGCACTCGCAGGATCGACCGAGGCCTACATCCAGTTCCTGCTTCCCGGCATTCTCGTGCAGACGGTCGTCATGATCACCATGTACACCGGCGTCACCCTCAACAAGGACATCGAGAAGGGAGTCTTCGACCGGTTCCGTTCGTTGCCGATCTGGCGCCCGTCTCCCCTGGTCGGGGCGTTGTTCGGCGATGTGGCCCGATACACGCTCGCGTCGGTGATCGTGCTGATCCTCGGCGTGATCATCGGCTTTCGGCCGGCCGGTGGCGTTCCGGGCGTGGTGGCCTCGATCGTGCTGCTGCTGGTGTTCTCGTTCTGCCTGTCGTGGGTGTGGACGATGATCGCGATGATCGTGCGCACCGAAGCCGCTGTCATGGGCGTGTCGATGTTCATCCTGTTTCCGCTGACGTTCGCCAGCAACATCTTCGTCGACCCGCAGACAATGCCCGGGTGGCTCCGAGCCTTCGTCGAGGTCAACCCGGTGAGCTTCCTGGTCACCTCGATCCGTTCGCTGATGGCAGGCGATCCCGATGTGACCGCGCTCGCAGTCACGGCAGCAATGTGCGCGGGTTTCCTGGTGATCTTCGGTCCGATAACGATGCGCCTGTACAACCGCAAGACGTAGGGACCCGCTACCGCAACACCGTTCGCGCCCGGTGACGGCGCACGGCATCACGGTTGGAGCAGACGGTGCCGCAGTACCGCTGGCGACCGGTTCTCGACACATCGGCGAACACGAGATCGCAGTCGTCGGCGGCGCATCGACCCAGCCGGGACATGCCGCGTCCGGTGAGATGCAACGCGGTCCCGACGGCAACGAGCGCTCTGACCACGGATCCGAGCGCAATGTTCGGGTCGCGATAGTGCATGTGCCAACCGTCGTCGGCGTGATTGGTCACTCGCGGATATGCGGATGCGCTCGCCAGCAGTCCGTTGAGGATGTTCGCGCGCGCCTCGTCGCTGTCGGCGTCGACGACGGTGACCCAGTCCGCGAGAAACACGGCGGTATCGGCCAGGTCGGCATCGGTGGGTTCGGTGTCGACGACGAGTCCGCCTTCCCGACACCGACGCCCCAGTTCCTCGGCGGACTCGGGCGGTGAGTTGTACAGGTCGACACCCAGCTGTACCGCATACGTTCCGTAAGGGTTGATATGCACAAGACCATTACAGCACAGTGAACACATGAGCACACACCCCGAGCACCATGACCATTGCTGGACCACCTCGAGCCGCCACGAGACGAGTGAAGGGACGGTCGTCTATCACCGTTGCACGTGCGGCGCGCAGCGCATCGTCTCCACCGCGCTCGCCGTCCGTGGTCTCGTGGCCCTCGTCGATCGGTGATCGGTCAGGACTGCAGGCGCTGCGCTACCTCCGGAACCACCGCCGTCAGCGCGTACTCCTGCGACAGAATGGAATTGGTCGAATAGGACTTCGCGACGACCGGATCGTCGAACACCAGGAACCGTCCGTCGCGCACGGCTGGTATCCGTTGGAACAGCGGATTGTCGGTGACCTCGGTCGGCGATTTCTCGATCGGGAAGATCACCACCACATCGGCATCGAGAGTGTCCAGGTTCTCCTCCGATATCGGCACCGAGAATCCCTTGGGAGTCAACGCGTCGACAGCTGGGTTGGAGACGAATCCGAGTTTCTTCATGAAAAGCAGCCGGGTGCTGTCGGAGATGTACGCCCCGAACCCTGTTCCGCTGAACGCCCCCACGGTGATCGTCTTTCCTGCGAACTCCGGGTTCTCGGCTGCCGCAGCAGTGAAGTCGGCGTCGAGTCCGTCCAACAGCTCGGCGCCCTTGTCGGTCTCCCCCAGCGCCGACGCGATCATCGTGACCTGCTGCTCGACCGTCGTCAGGTAGTTGTCGGCGCCTTCCGGCAATGCGATGGTCGGCGCGATCTGCGACAACCGGTCGTACCGGGCCTGGTCACCGGAGCTCTTGGTGTCGAGGATGACGTCGGGCTCCAGCGCAGCGACGGCTTCGTAGGACGGTTCCTGTGTGCCGATGATCTCGGGTGACGAGGTGTAGAGCCCGTCCGCCCATGGTCCGACGCCGTCTCCGCCGAACGCCAACCAGTCGCTGGCCCCGACCGGCTCGACACCGAGCGCAAGAGCTGTTTCGGCATCCGCCCACCCCAGTGCGACGACGCGTTCCGGGCGCGAATCCACGGTCACGTCACCGAATTTGGTATCGACCGTCACCGGAAACGCTCCGCCGGAAGCCGGAACGCTTTCCGGCGAGTCCTCTGCGGACGAGGAACACGAGAGCACGCTACCGACAGCGGCCAGGATGACCGCGGTCGCGACAGTGCGGCGGGCCGAAAGTATAGGTTTCAACGAGATCACTCCTGCGAAACTACGGCACACGCACTGTCGGCAGGGAGCCAGCTCTCACGTCACCGAACGAACAGAGCGATGCACTCCACATGATGTGTCAGCGGAAAGGCATCGAAGCCGCGAAGTGACTCCAGTTCGAATCCCGCCTGCCGGTACAGACCGACGTCACGGGCGAAAGACGCCGGATCGCAGCCGATGTGCACTATCCGGCGCGGCGCCGATGCCGCGACAGCAGCGACGACATCCTTGCCCGCACCTGCACGCGGCGGGTCGAGGACGACGACATCAGGCGACGGAAGCGACTCGATCGACCGTTCCACGCGTCCCGGCGCGAACCTGACCTGTGTCAGGTCCGCGAGAGCTGCCGAACCGTCGGCCGCGGCGCGCCGCGAGAACTCGACGCTGACGACCTGGCCGTCCTGCCCGGCCCCCGCCGCAACGCTCGCGGCGAAGACACCGACACCGCCGTACAGATCCCAGGCCACCTCACCGCGGCCGATGTCGGCCCAGTCGGCCACGACGTCGCTGTACGCCTGTGCGGCACCTCGATGTGCCTGCCAGAAACCGGTCGCGTCGAGCTCCCATTCGCGGCCCGACACGGTTTCGTGCACACGACCACTGCCCGACACCGGCCGCTCGGAACGTGGACGAGACGACGCGGCTCGGCGCGCCGACGCGCCGCGTCTGCCTGGAGAACGCCGACCGGTCGTCGATACCGCCGCCGGTGCGATTTCGACGACGTGACGCTCCCCCGCGCTGTCGAACGCAACTGCGAGTTCACTACCGGGCCGCCAGGAGGCGTCGGCCAACCCCTCGAACATTCCGGGGACTACCTGCGGGCACGAGAGATCGGTCACGATCGTCGAACTGCGGAATCGGTGGAATCCTGCGCGGCCGCTGCCATCGCACGCGAGCCTGACTCGGGTGCGCCATCCGGTTCCGTCGTCGGTGAGCGGCAACTCCTCGACGGTCACCTCGACGTCGATGCCCGCGATGCGGCGAAGTTGCTCGTTCACCACAGCCGATTTCATCGCGCGTCCCGCCGACAGGCTCGCGTGCGAGTAGTCGCAGCATCCGGAGCCACCCGGCCCCGAGATCGGGCATACGGGAGCAACCCGATCGTCGGACGCCGTCACGATCTCGATCGCGTCGGCGCGGCAGAACGAACCACCGCGATCCTCGGTCACCTTGGCGAGCACGACCTCGCCTGGCAGGCCGTGCCGGACGAACATCACTCGCCCGTCGTGCCGCGCAACACAGAATCCTCCGTGTCCCGCTGACCCGAGGGTGACCTCGATCGTGCGTCCCGTCCAGTTTTCCGTCATCGACTCGATCCTTCTTACTTTGCCGACGGCGGTTCGTAGCCGCGGCGCGAGGCACCTGGCGCGTTCTCGATCGACTCCCGCTTCGCCTTCTCCGACGAGTGCAGCTGCCACGGCACACTCGTGACCATCACACCGGGTTGGAACAGGAGGCGACTCTTCAGGCGCAGCGCGCTCTGGTTGTGCAGTATCTGCTCCCACCAATGTCCGACGACGTACTCGGGTATGAAAACGGTGACAACGTCGCGAGGGGAATCCCTTCGGACGCGTTTGACGTAGTCGAGCACCGGTTTCGTGATCTCGCGATACGGCGATTCGACGACCTTGAGCGGAACGGTGACATCGCTCGATTCCCACTGACGCACCAACGTCCGTGTGTCCACCTCGTCGACGTTGACGGTGATCGCTTCGAGGGTGTCCGGACGAGTGGCACGCGCGTAGGCGAGAGCACGCATGGTCGGCATGTGCAGTTTGCTGACCAACACGATCGAATGGGTGCGGCTGGGTAGCACACCGTCCCATTCCTCGTTCTCCAGTTCCCTGGCAACGGTGTCGTAGTGCCGCCTGATCATCCGCATCAGAACGAAGATGGCGATCATCGCCACGATGGCAATCCATGCACCCGCGGCGAACTTCGTGATCAGCACGATCACCAACACTGTCGCCGTCATCGCCAAACCCACGCTGTTGACGATGCGCGAACGAAACATGCGACGTCGCTGTTCCTGATCTTGTTCGGCGCGCAACAGTCGTGTCCAGTGCCGGATCATTCCGGTCTGGCTCAGCGTGAACGAGACGAACACACCGACGATGTAGAGCTGGATGAGTTTGGTCACTTCGGCGCCGAACACGACGACGAACGCGATGGCCGCTCCGGAGAGGAACAGGATGCCGTTGCTGAATGCGAGACGGTCGCCCCGAGTGTGCAGCTGGCGGGGCAGATACCGATCCTGCGCCAACACCGAACCGAGCACAGGAAATCCGTTGAACGCCGTGTTGGCGGCCAGGACGAGGATCAGCGCCGTGACGATGGTGATGAAGAAGAACCCGATGGGGAATCCCGAGAACACCGACTCCGCGAGCTGCGCGATGAGCGTCTTCTGGTGGTAACCCTCGGGAGCGCCGATCAGTTGTTCCTGCGGATCGAGTGCGTACTTGATGCCGATCTTCTGCGCCAGAACGATGATGCCCATCAGCAGCGTGATGCCGATGACGCCGAGGAGAAGCAGCGTCGTCGCAGCATTGCGGGACTTGGGTTTACGGAACGCGGGCACGCCATTGCTGATCGCTTCGACACCTGTCAGAGCGGCACATCCCGAGGAGAACGCCCGTGCGATCAGGAACGCGAAGGCGATGCCGTACAGATGCGAATCCTCCGCCTTGAGTTCGAACGACGCCGATTCGGCCTGCAGGTTCTCACCGAGCACGTAGACCCGGATCAGCCCCCAGGCCAGCATCAGAACCATCCCGACCATGAAGGCATAGGTCGGAATCGCGAACGCTGCCCCGGATTCGCGGATCCCGCGCAGGTTGATCGCGGTGATGAGCACGATCGCCACGACCGCGAACAGGACTTTGTGTTGAGCGACGAGAGGCACTGCGGAACCTATGTTCGACGCGGCCGCCGAGATGGACACGGCAACGGTGAGGACATAGTCCACGAGGAGGGCACTGCCGACCGTCAACCCCGCCGTCGGTCCGAGGTTGGTGGTGGCCACCTCGTAGTCGCCGCCCCCGGACGGATACGCGTGCACGTTCTGCCGGTAACTGGCGACAACAACGGCCATCACCACACAGACTGCGAGACCGATCCACGGGGTGAACGCGTACGCGGAGATGCCTGCCACCGAGAGAACGAGAAAGATCTCCTCCGGCGCGTACGCGACCGAGGACATGGCGTCGGAGGCGAACACGGGAAGAGCGATGCGCTTGGGAAGGAGCGTGTGACCGAGCTTGTCGCTGCGGAACGGCCTACCGAGCACGAGCCGCTTGGCGGCGGTCGAAAGCTTGGACACGGTGCAAAGCGTAGGCCGTCCGGTTCACTCCCCACCATCGGAGCACCCTCGGCGCGCCGAACCGGCCGTCGGCCATCACCGCGCCGATCCCGAAATGCCCGACTCCGGCATCACGTCGAGCGGGTCCGGTCGAATGCACGGGCCCGGGCCGTTACCTTTGTGTACTGCGTGGGTATCACTGCCCGACAGTCGGTACCTTCCGACGCACGAGATGTACGACATCCGAACGGAGCTGGGCTGTGTACGTAGTGGTGATGGGGTGCGGCCGAGTCGGCGCATCCCTGGCAGGCGCGCTGCAGCGGATCGGACACGAGGTCTCGATCATCGATCGCGACGAGAACGCCTTCCTGCGCCTGCCCCCAGAGTTCGACGGACATCGGGTCGTCGGAATGGGATTCGACCGCGACGTACTCGTTCGAGCCGGCATCGAGAAGGCGGAGGCCTTCGCTGCCGTCTCGTCGGGCGACAATTCCAACATCATCGCCGCGCGCGTCGCCAGGGAGACCTTCGGCGTCGACAAGGTCGTCGCGCGGATCTACGACGCAAAACGCGCTGCCGTCTACGAACGTCTGGGAATTCCCACCGTGGCCACGGTTCCGTGGGCGACCGACCGTTTTCTGCACAATTTGCTCCGCGACGATCCGACGACGAAGTGGCGTGACCCGTCGGGAAGCGTCGCGGTGGTGCAGCTCGAGATCAACGACGGGTGGGTCGGTAAGAAGCTGGCATCGCTCGAGGAGGCCACCCACTCCCGAGTCGCATTCATCATCCGCTTCGGCACGGGTCTGCTTCCCGACAAGAAGACCGTCATCCAGGCGGACGACGAGATCTACGTCGCCGCGGTGTCCGGAACCGTGGCCGAGGCAATTGCGCTCGCGGGCAATCCCCCGCCTTCGGACGACTAGTCACATCCGCATCGAGACGAACGGGAATTCATGAGAGTCGCAATCGCCGGAGCAGGCGCCGTCGGTAGATCCATTGCCCGCGAGCTGCTCCGAAGTGAGCACACGGTGATGCTCCTCGAACGCAAGCTCGACCACGTCGATCCCGAGGCCATCCCCGAGGCGGAGTGGGTGCTCGCCGACGCCTGCGAACTGACCCTCCTCGAAGCGTCGAAACTGGAGACCTACGACGTGGTGATCGCCGCAACCGGAGACGACAAGGCCAATCTGGTTCTCAGCCTGCTGGCGAAAACCGAATTCGGTGTCGACCGCGTCGTCGCCCGCGTCAACGATCCTCGAAACGAGTGGCTGTTCGACTCCTCGTGGGGAGTCGACGTCGCGGTGTCCACCCCGCGGATGCTCGCCTCGCTCGTCGAGGAGGCAGTCTCGGTCGGCGACCTCGTACACCTGATGACCTTCCGCAAGGGTCAGGCGAATCTCGTGGAAGTGACGCTGCCCGACAACACGCCGCTGGCAGGCAAACCCGTCAGGAAGCTGTCCTTGCCACGTGATGCGGCGTTGGTGACGATTCTGCGTGGCGGTCGTGTCATCGTGCCGCAGCAGGACGACCCACTCGAAGGCGGAGACGAACTACTCTTCGTCGCGTCGGTCGAGGTCGAGGGCGAACTTCGAGCCGCGGTCGGTCTGGCGTGAGTCGCGGAATGAATTCGCGCTGCAGGAACTTGGTGCTGACATGACCATTTCCACGGAGAACGCCGTCGTCCTCGACGCACCCGAACGAAGCCGGTACGAAATTCTGCACGACACTCAGGTGGCCGGTATCGAGAACTACTCCCGCGATGGCGACGTCGTGACCTTCCTGCACACCGAGATCTACCCTCAGTTCGAGGGATTCGGCTTCGCAGGTGTTCTCGTACGCGGCGCACTCGACGATCTTCGACGCCGTTCACTGCGGGTGCGACCCGAATGCAGCTATGTGGTTCGCTTCATCGCGAAGCATCCCGAGTATCAGGATCTGGTGGTGTGAGTTCGGTCGCGTCGTCCAGTGCGCGGTCCGCCCGGCGGACCGCCCAGAAGGTGACCAGCAACGCGACTCCCGTCAACGGCCATCCCATGCCGATACGTGCGACTGCGAGCCACCCGGTCTGATCGGAGTCGTACAGCTGCGACTGCACCAGGTAACGGGCGCCGAAGACGAGCGCCCAGGCCGCCGTGGCGATGTCGTACGAGTACACCGAACGCCGGTTCGAGCGCCATCGGGTTCCTCCGCCGTTCAAGTAACCCCACGCGACACCGACGAGCGGCCAGCGCGCGATGATCGAGACCAGGAACACAGCCCCGTAGACGAGACTGGTGTAGATCCCGAACAGGAAATAGCCTTTGGCGTCGCCGGTTCGGTACGCGATGAACGCGCAGATTCCCACTCCGAAGAAGCCGGAGATCGCAGGCTGAATCGGTGTGCGCTTGACCAGACGCCAGATCATCACACCCAGAGCGACTGCGAGCGCGGTCCAGATGGCCGCTGCGAGGCCGAAGAAGCTGTTGGCGGGCACGAAGACGACTACCGGGAGCGTCGAGGACACCAGACCCGACAAGCCTCCCAGCTGCTCCAGGATGGTTTCTTTCCTGGGCGGGGGTTCGGTCGTCTGGCCTTCTGGTGCTCGGCCGTCACTGTCAGTCACGACAACGAGGGTGCCACACGGCGGAGGGTCAGGATTCGTCGCGGAGTTCGTAGTAGGGGTTGTAGACGATCTTGCGACCGTCTCGCTCCCCCACGCGTCCCTTGATCAAGACGGTCTTGCCCGGCTCGATGCCCGCAATCTTGCGTCGCCCGATCCACACGAGTGTGACCGGGTCGGTGCCGTCGAAGAACTCGGCCTCGATGTTGGCGTTGGCTGCCTTCGAGCATGTTTCCACGCTGCGCAGCCGACCCAACATGGTGACTTCCTCGCCTCGCGAACAATCGCAGGCACGACGTGCTCCCGATGCCTCCGACGTCTCCGCCATCTCTTCGGCGTCGAGCTGATCGACGTCCTCGGTCAGCTTTCGCGTGAGACGGCGAAAGTATCCTGCGGCAGCGGGTGCCATGGTCAGCTCCTGGAGCATTCTGCGACGGGTTTTCCTCGGGTAAAGGCCTGTACAACCGCCACTGTAGACCCGCATGCCCGGCGCAGCCAACCGGCACCATCCCGCGCTTTCGGTGATTCAGGGGCGCACGTTCGCCGCCCGGTACGACCAGGCACAATCGGCCGAATGAAGTGGGCCACACATGCCGTCGTCCTTCCCGGTACCGGCTCCGACGCGACGTTCGCATACGACGCCTTCGCGCGCCCGCTGCGGCAGGTGGGTATCACAGCGGTGGCGGCCGTCCCCGACCCGAGACGCATCGTCGGAGGGTACGAGGATCTCCTCGTCGAGACCGCCCGGCAACACGGCCCCATCGTCGTCGGCGGAATCTCCATCGGGGCAGCTGTGGCACTGTCCTGGGCACGACGACACCCGAGCGCAGTTACCGGAGTGCTGGCAGTACTGCCGCCGTGGTTGGGCCTACCGGGAGACGCCCCGGCTGCGCTCAGCGCTCGGTACACGTCCGCTCAGCTGACCGCGCACGGCCTGGCCCACGTGACCGCGGCGATGGCCTCGTCCACTCCCGAGTGGCTCGCGGCAACGCTGACGAGATCCTGGGCGTCGCAGTGGCCGCATCTTCCCTCGGCGCTCGACGAGGCAGCGAACTACGTGGCCCCCACGATCGACGAGCTACGTCGCACAGAGGCACCGACCGCCATCGTCGGTGCCGTCGACGACCCGGTGCATCCGTTCGCGGTCGCGCAGACATGGCACACCGAGATCCCACGGTCGAGGTTGTCCACCGTCACACTCGACGACATCGGCCGAGACCCGGGCGTGGTCGGCGATCGTGCAGTTCGGGAACTCGGTGCGATGCTGTACGGCTGAACAGCCGAAGAAGCTGGGCCGACGAGTCAGCCGCCCAGCTGCTGCATCGCCGAACCCGACGTTCCTCGGCGAGGACCCTCCGTCGGGCCTGCAGGCTGGGTTGCTGTGGGCTGGGTTGCTGTGGGCTGGGTTGCTGGGGGTTGGGAGCCTGCAGGTTGCTGCGCCGCAGCCTGAGCTTCCGCCTGCTGCTGGCCTGCTTGCTCCGCCTGCTGTTGCTGCGCAGCTGCGAGTTGGGCCGTCAGCGTCGCAGGCAGGACCACCGGCAGGGGTGTCCGAACCGGGTGCGGCTCGGTTCCACGATCGACGATCGTCTGTGCGAGAACAGTGCGAGCGAGAAGCACCAGCGGCGCGTCGGCAGCGACTGCACCTGCGGGTCCCGCCAGCACACAGCGCACCATCCAGCGATACCCGTCGACGCCGATGAATCGCAGATCGGCATTGGCAGTGACCGCGTGCAGTTCACGACCCCACGGGCCGGTCTCGACGGCGACCTCGGACTGATCCGACCGAAGAGAGGTCGCCAGTTCGGCAGCGACTTCGCGCCACTGACCAGGAGACTTCGGTGCCGCGTACGCGGCGATGGTGATTCTTCCGTGCTGTGTGACGACATGCACCGCCTGCGGCGCGCCTGCCCGATTCATCTCTACCTGCAATTGACCGCCGTCCGGCAGTGGGATCAGAACCGAGCCCAGATCCAGGCGCGTCTCGGCCAGTCCATCGCGCTCGTCCTCCACCTCGGTCAGATCGAACGGCCCCATATCCGGGTCTGTCTGCACGTCCTCGTCCGCAGAATCCAGGGCAGGGGCACTACCCGCCTCGTCACCGAAGAAGTCGCCCGTCGGCGCTTCATCGTGGTCTGCGGTCTTCTTCCGCCGTCCGAACATGATCAGTTCCCTTCCTCTCGGGTCGCGGTGCCTGATCCATCGGTAGTGGCCGAGCCGGACAGGCTGGCATGGCCACCACTGGATCCGTAGCCGCCTGTGCCGCGCGTGGTGTCGTCGAGGGACTCCACCTCCACGAACGTCACCAGTTCCACTTTCTGTACGAGCAACTGGGCTATCCGGTCACCGCGGACGAGGTGGATCGTCTCGCGCGGGTCGTGGTTGACGAGACAGACCTTGATCTCGCCTCGATAGCCGGCATCGATGGTGCCCGGCGTGTTGACGATCGACAGCCCTGACCTGGCAGCGAGGCCCGAGCGTGGATGCACGAGTCCGACGGTGCCCAGTGGGAGTGCCACGGCGACGCCGGTTCCCACGAGCAGACGCTCGCCGGGAGCAATGCTTGCATCGGCAGTGATGTGCAGGTCGACTCCTGCATCTCCTTCGTGCGCGCGCGTCGGAACGGGCAAACCGTCGTCGAGACGCTTCAGAGGTATCTCCGAGGCGCCCTCGATACGAAGGCCTGCCCCGTTCACATTGCCGTACTGTCGGCTTGCATCGTCGCTCACGTGCACCGAGACTACGCTGTTGCACTCGCGCTCCTGAGACCTCGTCGAGCACACGTGCTGCCACTGCCGACCAGCGTGGCACGTACTCTGGATCGTGTGCCACAGGACTCACGCCCAGATCTGGACGCCACGAAATCGATGAACGCCGACGACGAGCGCACACTCGTGTACTCCGAGAAGCTGTGGGTTCCGCTGTGGTGGTGGCCCGCAGGCCTCGCGGTCGCGACGCTGCTGGCTGCGGAAGTACACATGGGGGCACCCGGCCTCAGAGCATGGCTCCCCTACGTGCTGCTTCTGCCGTTTCCGTTGTGGGCGTTGTACTGGTTGAGCCGGATGAGAGTTCACGTCGTCCGAGATTCGGACGCAACCGGGGAGCTTCGTGTGGGACGGGCGCACCTTCCGCTCGATGTGGTCAAGGCGGTGGCCACGGTCCCAGGAACAGCAAAAAGTGCGGCGCTGGGAAGGCAGTTGGATCCTATGGCCTTCGTTCAGCACCGCACCTGGGTCAAACAGATGGTTTTGATTGTTCTCGATGATCCCGACGACCCCACCCCCTACTGGTTGGTCAGTTCCAAACGACCCGAAGAACTGGTCGCTGCCCTGGCCAAGCCCACCCCCGGAGATCGCCCGTAGGCGATCTCGGCTTCACCACGGCAGGTATCGACACCTACCCACGTCCGGCGAGTTTCCTCGCCGGCATCTACCTATGCCGCGCAGTCACGGCAGACGAGAACACCGTTCGCATCGCTTGCGAGCCGGCTCCGGTGGTGTACCAGGAAGCAACTCGAGCAGGTGAACTCGTCGGCCTGCTTGGGTACGACTCGTACGGACAGTTCTTCTCCGGACAGGTCTGCACCCGGAAGTTCGAACGACTCGGCCGTGTCGGACTCGTCCACGTCGACGACCGCGGACTGCGCCTCGTTGCGACGGGCCTTCAGTTCCTCGAGTGAGTCCTCGGAGACCTCGTCGGATTCTGTTCTTCTCGGTGCGTCGTAGTCGGTTGCCATTTTCCTCTAACCCCTCATCTTCTTGCGTGTTTCCGGTGGTCGCTGCTGGCGTTCGTCCTAGCTCGATCGCCGGCTGTGAGGAGGGCGCTTGCATTGCTCCCACCGTCCTTTGTTCGTGTTGAACGCACGAGAACCTCGTAAGGTGCCCGAAATCCGGTCCGGGTAATGCCCGATTGATCTCGGCTCGAAACCCTATAGACACCTCTCCAGACGATCCCGCTTTCCACCGATTCGTCTCTGATCTGAAACCACCGGGGCCGCCAGACAATAGCCGAACCTCGGCCGATTGGCGAAACCGAACCGCCGGACGGACGTTTTTCAATCCGACAATCGGCATGAACAACGCCGACGCGCCGGTCATTCCTGGCCGCGTCCCGGCCCGTCCTGGAGGGCTCGACACAGACGGACACACCGGCAGACGCAGCCGACCGGCACGCGGGGAACTACAGTGAGCGGGCGTCGCGGACACGGGTTCGTCGGCGCATGATTCGAACCAGCCGACGGAAAGGCGTCCCCACACCGTGGTTTCTCTGATCACCGAAGGAAGTCCGGTCGACGATCGCGGTCGTCCGTTCCGTCGCAGGCGTGCGCTGCCCATCCTGATCGTGTTTCTCGTGCTCGCGCTACTCGGCGTCTTCACTTGGATACGCGTGTTCACCGCGGGTGAGAAGGTGACGGCGGCGGTCGAATGCAACGCACCCTCGGAGGCGCCCGCTGCGGACGGCACCGTGCCCGCTGCACTCGGTGAGCGACTCGACCGGTCCTCACTCCTCGATGTGGAACCGGCAGCATTGTCGGCCACCCGCGTACGGGTGTACAACGCCAATGGCGAGAGCGGCCAAGCCGCGACGGTGGCGGCAGAACTCAGTGACTACGGCTTCGCGAGCGCGCCTGACGTGCAGGTCGGAAACGACCCCGTCTACCTCGACCAGAACATGCAGTGCCAGGGTCAGATCCGCTTCGGCGGCGGCGGGGCAGCCGCAGCCAGCGCCGTCTGGCTCGTCGCGCCCTGCGCCGAACTGGTGCAGGACGGCCGCGGCGACGACACCGTCGACCTCGCACTCGGCACGTATTTCAAGGATCTCCAGCCCAACTCCGACGCCGAATCGGTCCTGCAGTCGTTGGCTGGGGTCACACCGGGCACCCCGGCTGCACCGCTGGACATCGATCTGCTGGCAGCTGCCCGCCAAGCACGCTGCTGAAGGCACGCCCCCCGGCTCGGCTTCAGTCCGCCGGAATCGGATCGAGCGCTCCCAATCGCTCGAGCACAGCGGTGAACTCGGAGTCGATCCCGGGCGCTACGGCTACCGTGACCGCCCCCGCGGCGCTCGACGAGGTCGGCGACGGAACTCGGAGCACTGCCCCTGCTTCTTCGGCTATCAACGATCCGGCCGCCCAGTCCCACGGGCTGAGTCCGTGTTCGAAATGCGCGTCCACCGCACCCGATGCCACCATGCACAGATCGAGCGCCGCCGAACCGACGCGCCTGATGTCGCGGACCAGGGGCAGCAATTCCGCGATGAGCCGACCCTGAACCGTCCGCCGGACCGCCGAATAGCCGAATCCCGTGGCCACCAAAGCAAGTGAGACGTCGGTGACGGGGTTGCACTTCAGTTCGG
Source organism: Rhodococcus yunnanensis NBRC 103083 (assembly GCF_001895005.1). Lineage (GTDB taxonomy): Bacteria > Actinomycetota > Actinomycetes > Mycobacteriales > Mycobacteriaceae > Rhodococcoides > Rhodococcoides yunnanense. The sequence continues at coordinate 681,879 of NZ_BCXH01000001.1, forward strand.
TGACGGACCCATCGGGACCCGTCGCGGACGCGCCACCGCCCCGCGATGCGCTGTAGACGATGTCGCGTGCAACGTCGACGACCACCCCGACGACACTCACTCCATCGATCTGTGCCGCCACCGAAATGGCGTACGCCGGAATGCCGTAGAGAAAATTGACGGTGCCGTCGATCGGGTCCAGAACCCATCGCACACCCTCGATCGACTCGTCCTCTCCGCCACCCTCCTCGCCGAGAATCGCGTCGCCGGGGCGACGGACGGCCAACAGTTCACGCAGCACGTGCTCGGTCTCGGTGTCGACGACCGTCACCGGATCGGTCGGTGTGCTCTTCGTCCGAACCGACTCGTCCGCCGCACCGTCCTCGACACCGATCGCGTCTGGGCCGAATACCTCCGGGCGTCTCGTGCGGACGTGTTCGGCGGCCGCACGCGCTACCTCCAACGCCACTTCCAGGAGCGAAGACGATACGTCCACTCCCGTTTTCGACAACGGCAACTCGGACGCACAACCTGGATTCGACACACACCCATCGCATCACACAAGACACCGGTGGCACCACCCGAACTCACTCCGACGCAGGATCGACGCTCCACCGAGCGCCGAATCCACGGTCGGCACACTATTGTCTGGAGGTGTTCGGCTCGCTCGATTCCACGACACCAGGAGCATGCGGCAGATGACACAGGCAGGGTCACCAGCAATCACTACCGACCACGTGGAGCGCCACGGGTTCGGCGTCGATGTCGGAGGCAGCGGCATCAAGGGCGGCATCGTCGATCTCGTCACCGGTGAGTTGGTCGGAGACCGCTTCAAGATCGAGACACCACAACCGTCGACACCGGAGGCAGTGTCGGACGTGGTCGCGCAGATAGTCGCGCACTTCGAATGGACCGGGCCGGTCGGGGTAACCCTTCCCGCGGTGGTGACCAACGGTGTCGCGCGTTCGGCAGCCAACATCGACAAGGCATGGATAGACACCGACGCCAAGGCGCTGTTCGCCAAGACGATCGGACATGCCGACATCACGGTCCTCAACGACGCCGACGCGGCCGGGGTAGCGGAGGATCGCTACGGCGGCGGCAAGGACAAGAGTGGCGTCGTCGTTCTGTTGACGTTCGGCACCGGTATCGGGTCCGCTGTTCTGCACAACGGGGTACTGCTTCCGAACACCGAGTTCGGTCATCTTCAGGTCGACGGCAAAGAAGCAGAACATCGTGCCGCGTCGTCGGTGAAGGAGAACAAGGACCTGTCGTACAAGGAGTGGGCGAAGGAGGTCTCGAAGGTTCTGGAGACGTTCGAGGCGCTTCTGTGGCCCGATCTGTTCATTGCCGGAGGAGGAATCAGCCGAAAGAGCGAGAAGTGGATTCCTCACCTGACGAACAGAACACCCGTGGTGGCGGCCACTTTGTTGAACACGGCGGGCATCGTGGGAGCCGCTCTCGCGGCCGACACAGCTGCCGATAGCGGCCGCGCTCGGTAACAAAGTTTCCACGGGTCGTTACAATGGTTGTTGCCGGTCTGCACGCCGGCACAATCGACAAGACCTCTCCGCCGGAAACAACTCTGGCGTGACGCCGCACGACACCGTCACGAAAGGGCGTACGTGGCAGCCACCGATATCCGTCAGACCGTAGATTCAGCTACAGAGTCTGCGTCCCCTGCACCTGCTGCGGAGGCACCGAACGGCACGATCCGAGAGGTCGCTGCCGCTCCGGCGGCAAAGACCGCACCGGCGAAGAAGGCCGCCGCGAAGAAGGCTCCGGTCAAGCGTGCCGCAGCCAAGAAGGCTCCGGCGAAGAAGGCCACCACCAAGAAGGCCGGTGATGCCGCCTCAGGCGCCGACGGCGACGAGGACGCTCCCGGTATCGATGACATCGACATCTCCGACGGCGACATCGCTGCCGCTGCGAACGATGTCGTCGAGGTGGTCACCGGGGGTGAAGACACCGAGGAAGACGCCACCACCGAGCCCACCGCGGAGGACAAGGCCTCCGGCGACTTCGTCTGGGACGAGGAAGAGTCCGAAGCTCTTCGCCAAGCACGCAAGGACGCCGAGCTCACTGCTTCCGCGGACTCCGTTCGCGCGTATCTCAAGCAGATCGGCAAGGTTGCCCTCCTCAACGCCGAGGAAGAAGTCGAACTCGCAAAGCGTATCGAGGCAGGCCTGTTCGCCACCGAGAAGATGCGGGAGTTCGCCGAGAAGGGCGACAAGCTGCCCGTCGCCGCGCGGCGCGACTACACGTGGATCTGCCGCGACGGCAACCGCGCGAAGAACCACCTCCTCGAAGCCAACCTGCGCCTCGTGGTATCGCTGGCCAAGCGCTACACCGGACGCGGAATGGCCTTTCTCGACCTGATCCAGGAAGGCAACCTGGGTCTGATCCGTGCCGTCGAGAAGTTCGACTACACCAAGGGATACAAGTTCTCGACGTACGCCACGTGGTGGATTCGCCAGGCCATCACTCGCGCAATGGCCGACCAGGCTCGCACCATCCGCATTCCGGTGCACATGGTCGAGGTCATCAACAAACTCGGTCGGATTCAGCGCGAACTTCTTCAGGATCTGGGCCGCGAGCCCACCCCGGAGGAACTCGCGAAGGAAATGGATATCACGCCGGAGAAGGTGCTGGAGATCCAGCAGTACGCCCGCGAGCCCATTTCCCTCGACCAGACCATCGGCGACGAGGGCGACAGCCAGCTCGGCGACTTCATCGAGGACTCGGAAGCCGTTGTCGCGGTGGACGCAGTGTCGTTCACATTGCTACAGGATCAGTTGCAGTCGGTTCTCGAGACTCTGTCCGAACGCGAGGCAGGCGTCGTGCGGCTTCGCTTCGGCCTGACCGACGGTCAGCCTCGCACGCTCGACGAAATCGGTCAGGTCTACGGCGTCACTCGCGAGCGTATCCGCCAGATCGAGTCGAAGACCATGTCCAAGCTTCGGCACCCGTCGCGCTCGCAGGTACTGCGCGACTACCTGGACTGACAGCGTTCATCTGGACTGACAGCGTTCATCTGGACCCTTCGACGCGAAGCCGTCGCCCCCGTCAAACCGGGAGCGACGGCTTCGCGTCGTTCGGCCTGCGAATCGAGTGCGTCACACTCGGTTTCGCATCGATCACAGAGTCGGCGGTGCGAACGAGCCGTCTTCTCCCGGCGCGTACTCGAGGACAGCGGTGACGGACGTCGTGGGAAGCGGGCCGTACAGGTGAGGAAAGAGCATCGACTGCGGATCGCCCGGGACCCCTGGCTCCCATCGCACCGGAGATTCGAGTCGCTGGGGGTCGAGTACGAGCAGCACGATGTCCTGGCGTCCCGCGAACAGACGATTGGCGGGCAGATGGATCTGGTCCGGCGTCGACAGGTGGACAAAACCTGTCGAGTCGAAGCCTTCGGGTCGGAGAAACCCGGACTCCCGCACCGACAGCCATTCTTCGATGGTGCACATGTGCAGCAGCACTCCCGCTGGTTCCGTCACAGTTTTCGCATCCTCACGTAGATCCGACGAGTGGCTACGTCATCGATCCTACGGCGGGATCCCGTCGACGCCGGTGTGCCGACCGCCCGTGCCTCCCACGGCGACGGCAACGACGACAGCGACGATCCCGAGAGCCTCGGCGGGACTCGGCCACTGAGCAAGCACGACTGCACCGACCACGGTCGCGGTGGCCGGGAGCAAGGCCAGCAGCAGAGCGAAACGAGCGCGACCGATTCGGGTCAGGACGACCTGATCGAGAACGTACGGAACGACGCTCGACAGAACTCCGACGCCGAGCCCGAGCAGCCAGGTCCGCGACTCCGCCAGCACACCAGGATCGGACACCAGGAGGGGTCCGAGCAGAACTGGGCCGAGGATGATCGACGCGCCCGCCATACCGACAGCCAGGTCGTCCAGACCGTCTCCTGCGTCCGCGACTCGTTTGCCGATCAGGATGTACCCTGCCCACAACGCCGCCGACGCCAGGGCGAAGCCGACCCCGGGCACTCCGACCGAACCGCCGCCCTGCTGGGTACTCGCGATGGACAGCACGCCGAACACGACGAGCACCAAGGCAGCCACATCCCGCGGGCGCCGCGATCCCACAGCTGCGACTGCCACGGGACCGAGGAACTCGATTGCGACCGCCGCGCCCATCGGTATCCGATCGATCGCTTCGTAGAACATCACGTTCATGCCGACGGTCACCACACCGAACAGAGTGGCGAACATCACTTTTCGTCGGTTCCAACGACCCAGCGGTGCGGTTCTCGACCACGGACGCCTCCAGAGCACGAGGACGACAGCGGCGCCCAGCGCCCGCAACCATGCCACCGACGTGGGATCGACAGTGTCGAACAGGAAGACTCCGACAGCGGCCCCGAGGTACTGGCAGAGCCCTCCGACCACGAACAGCGCGGGAATCTCGTAACCGACCCCGCGTGCGTCCTCGGTTTCGTTCCGCGCCACGGCTCGACCCTAGTGCCCGCCGCGCCCGCGAATCGAATCAGCTGTCAGCGAACACGATTTCGGCTTCGAACCGCCTGCCAGCTGCTTTCGAGCATGTTTCGTGTTAGTGACAACACAAAGAAACACACTCGGGAACAACACATGACCGCCGAACGTCTGAAAGAGTGTACGGACCGCGCCATACCGACGCGGCGGACCGGCCCCAGGCAATCGGATCACACCGAACGCCAGTACGGAGGAGTCATGCCCGGAACATTGACCAGCCCACAGTTGACAGCATCCGACCGGTGCGACCGGTGCGGTGCAGGGGCTCGTGCACGTGTTGTGCTCTCGACCGGTGGAGAACTCCTGTTCTGCAACCACCACGCGAAGGAGCACGAAGACCGCCTGCGTGAAGTGAACGCAACGGTGATGACCGAATCGGACTCTGCGGTGTAACCGGCTCGCTTGCATCGGGACGCGTGCGCGACCCGAAACAACAGTCAGCAACCAACACGAAGAACGGGTGGCCACCTCGGTGGCCACCCGTTCTTCGTCTGTTCTGTTCCCCATACCGGCCGTGTCACCTACGACCGCGTCACATCTTTCGAAGCTGGATGATGCGCTCGCCCAACTGCTCGGCTGTGGCCATTGCCGTCGGCGGTCCGCCACAGATGCGCCGTAGGTCGCCGTGAATGACTCCGTGCGGCTTGCCGGTTCGGTGGTGGTACACCGCGACCAAACTGTTGAGTTCGCGTCTCAGCCCGGCCAACTGGCCTGCGGTCGACACACGTTCGGTGACAGCAGCGGGTGCAGGCACCACCACGGCAGGTTTGTCCATCTGCTCTTGCTGGCGTTGTCTGAGCAGGTCGCGCATCTGCTTCGCGTCGAGCAACCCCGGCAGACCGAGGTAGTCCGCTTCCTCGTCGCTGCCGGAGAACGTGGCCGTTCCGAACGAGGATCCGTCGTAGATGACCTGGTCCAGCTCGGCGTCCGCCCCCAGCGACGTGTAGGCCTTCTCCTCCTCGCCCAGTTCGTCCTTCTGTTTGTTCGCGTCCGCGAGCAGTTCGTCGTCGAGACCGTCCTTCTCGCGATGCGGCTTGCCCAGAATGTGGTCGCGTTGAGCCTCGAGCTGGCTGGCGAGATCGAGCAAGACCGGCACGGACGGCAGAAACACGCTTGCGGTCTCGCCGGGGCGCCGCGATCGAACGAATCGACCGATGGCCTGTGCGAAATACAGTGGGGTGGACGCGCTCGTCGCGTACACGCCGACGGCCAACCGAGGAACGTCGACGCCCTCGGACACCATCCGCACCGCGACCATCCACCTCTGGGTGCTCTTACCGAACTCCGCGATTCGCGCGGACGACGTCGGATCGTCGGAGAGCACGATGGACGGCGCCTCTCCGGTGATGACCTCGATCAGCTTCGCGTAGGCGCGGGCAACGGTCTGATCCGTAGCGATCACCAGACCACCTGCGTCGGGCATTCCGCCGCTGCGAAGCTGGCCGAGACGCGTATTGGCGGCCAACAGCACCGCCGGCATCCAGTCGCCCTGCGGGTCGAGGGCGGTACGCCACGCCCGCGCCGTCTGCTCTGCGCTGAGTGGCTCGCCCAGCCGCGCGGTGAACTCCTCCCCCGCGTTGTCCCGCCACCGCGCCTCACCGGAGTACGCAAGGAACACGACCGGTCGAACCACGCCGTCGGACAACGCATCCGAGTAACCGTAGGAGTGGTCCGCCTTCGACCGCATCAGGCCATCGCTGTCCGGCTCGTAGTTGACGAACGGGATCGGGCTGTCGTCGCTACGGAACGGCGTTCCCGTCAGCGCGAGTCGGCGGGTCGCGTCGGAGAATGCCTCTCGGATCCCCTCACCCCAGCTCTTGGCGTCGCCACCGTGGTGGATCTCGTCGAGGATGACGAGTGTCTTCCTCGCCTCGGTACGCACTCGATGCCGGAACGGGTGGGACGCGATCTGCGCATACGTCACGACCACCCCGTGGTAGTCGCTCGACGTCTGACCTGTGGAGTTGGAGAACCGCGAGTCCAGCGCGAGTCCGACCCGCGCCGCGGACTCTGCCCACTGGTGCTTCAGATGTTCGGTCGGGGCGACGACGGTGATCTGATCGACCGTGCGGTGGGCCAACAGCTCGGACGCCACGCGTAGCGCGAACGTCGTCTTACCTGCGCCCGGCGTCGCCACCGCGAGAAAGTCCTTGGGCGCCGCCACCAGATACTTGGTGAGCGCACGCCTCTGCCACGCACGCAAGGGCGTGCCACCTGCGGAACTTCCCGGCGCGGTGGTCGTGGGATCGGTTGTGTCGGCATCGGTCATATCAGCGCTCACTGGCCGCCGGTTCCTGGCATCGATCGAAGTCCTCGCGCTCTCGGTAGCCCTGCAGTGTCCGCCGTGGAGCCTATCGCTCATCACCGACCGAACCCGAATCGCCGACTCGGCGTTTCGGTCGCGTCGAATGCGACTCGCCGGACGACACGGCACGGTCCGGACGGGCGTTCGTGGCGTTTGTCAGGAATGCTGGAGGGACCATGACTGAAACTGCAGGCGAAAGACGCCGTGACGGCGGTCTGTCCACGCGACGACCGTTTCACCTCGTCTGGGCTGTGACGCTGCGCACATTGAGCAAGTCGTGGGCGGACTCCATTTTCAGCAAGTCCGCGACAGCCGCGTTCTGGCAGACGCTGTCGCTTCCGCCGTTGCTGCTCGGTGTTCTGGGAAGCCTCGGCTTCGTCGCCGGATGGTTCGGACCGAACACGATCGAGATCATCGAATCGAAGATCATCACCTTCAGCAACAGTGTTTTCAGCGACTCCGTAGTCGACGGCATAATACAACCGACCGTCCAGGACATCCTGCAACAAGGTCGAGGCGAGATCGTCTCCGGCGGGTTCGTACTCTCCCTGTGGGCAGGCTCGTCGGCGATCTCGACCTTCGTCGACTCGATCGTCGAGGCGCACGGCCAGCAGGACGCTCGGCACCCCGTCTGGCAACGCATCTTCGCTCTGCTGCTCTACGTCGGCTTTCTGATCGTCGCTGTCTTCGTGCTGCCGCTCGTGGCGCTCGGACCGACCTTCGTGCAGACGATCCTTCCCGATTCATGGGTCGAGATCGGCAGCGAGCTCATCGACTTCCTGTACTACCCCGCGGTCGGTCTGTTGCTCATCGTCGGCCTGACGACGCTGTACAAGGTCGCGCTGCACAAGTCGCTACCGTGGCATCGCTTGCTCGCAGGGGCGTTGCTCGCCGGAGTCTTCTTCATGGTCGCCAGTGCGGTTCTGCGGGTCTACCTCACGTGGATCACCGGAACCGGCTACACCTACGGCGCACTCGCGACTCCCATCGCGTTCCTGCTGTTCACGTTCTTCCTGGGCTTCGCGGTCGTACTGGGGGCCGAGTTCAACGCGACGATCCAAGAGTTCTGGCCTGCACGAGCGACCCGCATCGATCAGGTGAGGGAATGGCTCGCCGCGCAGGCCGCATTCGAGGAAGCAGGACCCGTCACTGCCGTCGCGTGGCGACTGGCCACCGGCCCGATTCGCATAGTCGGAGACCGCGACCGATCGAACACAGCCGAAACCCAGAAGCCACAGACGATGGCTCCACAGACGACGGCACCACAGACACCGGCCCCACAGACGAAACCGGCACCCGAGACGACGGCGGCGCCGACGCCGTCGATGGAACCCGGGCAGGCCGAGGGTCCCGATTCAGGGGTGCGTACGCCGAAACCTCCGACGTCCGATCGACCGCGTCAGTCGCCCTTCTTCAATCCTTCGTAGACCTTTTTGCAGTCCGGGCACACGGGTGAACCCGGCTTCGCCGACTTGGTGACCGGAAACACTTCGCCGCACAGTGCGACGACGTGAGTGCCCATCACTGCGCTCTCCGCGATCTTGTTCTTCTTCACGTAGTGGAAGAACTTCGGCCTGTCGTCCTCGGTGGTCTCGTCCGGTGCGATATCAGGACGTTCCTTGGTCTGGGTGCTCATGAATCCGATTATTCCGTACTGCGTCCGCAGAGACGAATGGTGCCGGCAAGTGCATTCCTGCGCCGGTAGTGCCACAGTGGAGGTATGACGAGAACACCGGGGTTTTCCGGCTCGGCCGAGAGCGGCTCGGCCCGTAACCCCGCATTGATCACCGAGGCACAGAACTCGATCGAGGAGCAGCATCGGGCCCGGGTGCGTAAGTACATGTTCATCATGTCGTTTCGAATTCCAGCGTTGGTCCTCGCCGCCATCTCGTACGGCGTCTGGGCCAACCCGTGGATCGCGATGGCGATCGTCGGTGCGTCCATACCTCTCCCGTGGATGGCAGTGCTCATCGCGAACGATCGCCCACCGCGATCCAAGGACGAAATCAGCAGGTACGACGGTCGCCGGGCCGAGCGAAATCGGCTCGAGGCGCGCAATCATCACGTCATCGATCAGAACGAGGACTGACCGCCTGTCGATCGGACCGTCCCACGGCTGAAAGACTGGCGCGGTGACTGCGACATTGCTTTCGACGTGCCAAGACCTGCGTACTGCGTTCGAGCGGACCCGATACGACGCCGATTCGCTACTCGAGGCGCTGGGCGAGGCCGCACATGCGGCGCTGGGCCGCAGCGAGCCCGTTCCCGTCCGCCGGGCCAGCCTGGGTTGCGGTGATCTCGGTGTCTTGATTCGACTTTTTCTGCTCGTCGACGACATCCCGGACGAGGATGCCGCACGTGCCCTCGCCCCACTCACTCTCGTCGCCGCTGTCGAGGCCGGGATACTGGGGCGAGTGTCGCCCACGAGCGTTCGCGCGCTGCTGGACATCAGGCCCCTCGACGCGGGCAATGGAACGCGATGGATATTTTCCGATCTCGATGGCAGCATGCGGCCTGCGCCGACTGCACACGATCACGTTCTGGGCGTGGGTCAGGCGTCGCTTTCTCTGCTTCGCGGAACACCGACCACCTATGCCTCGGAAATTCTGGACGTCGGCACCGGCTGCGGGGTTCAGGCCGTACATGCTGCTGCCGTCGCAGACACTGTCACCGGTACCGACATCAGCGAGCGTTCCATGGTCCTGGCAGCGGCCACTGCAGCCCTCAACGGTCTGACGATCGAGCTGCTGGAGGGATCGTGGTTCGAACCGGTCGCAGGTCGAAGGTTCGACCGAATCGTCGCCAATCCCCCGTTCGTCGTCGGGCTGGGGACGATCGAACACAGTTACCGCGATTCCGGTCTCGATCTCGACGGAGCGTCGCGCCTGATGATCGAGCAAGCGCCGAACCATCTGAAGCCGGGCGGCACCGCAGCGATCCTCGCATCGTGGGTGCACGTCGAGGGCGAGGACTGGCGCACGAGGGTGGCGTCATGGCTACCCGATCACGGCATCGATGCATGGATTTTGCAACGGGATGTCGCCGATCCCGCGCTGTACGTGGGCACCTGGATGCGCGACGGTGGTCTCGACCCTCGCGATCAGACCAGTGCGGCCGTCGCGCAGGCCTGGCTGCAACACTTCGACGATGCGCACGTCGACGGCATCGGGTTCGGGTTCGTCTACCTGCGCGCAACCGATCTGCCCACCGATGTGCTCGCCGAGGACCTGCGACATGCTTTCGACGACCCGCTGGGTAATGAGGCGATCGCCTATTTCGACCGGGTGACGTGGCTTCGCGAGAACGATCCGGCCGACGCCGTCTTCCGTCTCGATCCCAGTACCGCTCTGGAGCACGTGTCGCTTCCCGGGACCGAGGGGTGGGAAACCGAAGTCGTCCGCGTCCACCGCGGAAACGGTCCGAACTGGCAGCACGAGATCGACGAGCTGGGCGCGATGCTTCTCGCCGGGATGCGCGAGGACGGCCTACCTCTCCGCGACCTCGTGGGGTTGTTGGCATCCGCGCAGGGTCTCGACGAGAATCAGTTGCTCGATGCTGCGATCGAATTGACGGTCGGCCTGCTGCGGCACGGTGTGATCGTGCCCTCGTCCGGCGCTGGCAGCTGAGTTTCCTCGGGGAACGCTTCTCAGCAACTTCTCAGGACGGAGAAGGGATAGACCCTGGTCAAGCGGGTATCACACGGTGGAGCGGTGGGAACTTTTCGATCTCGCCCGGACGTTGAGCCCTATGAGACACCACCGATCAGGAGGCAAGTCATGACAAGCCCCAGCACCACGACCCGCCCACGTCCCACCGACGCGGACCTCGACGCTCAGAGCCCGGCAGCAGATCTCGTTCGTGTCTACCTCAACGGGATCGGCCGGACCGCGCTTCTGACCGCCGACGAGGAAGTGGATCTGGCCAAGCGCATCGAAGCTGGGTTGTATGCCAAGAACGTCCTGGAGAACACCAAGCGGCTCACCGCGGCGAAGAAGCGAAACCTGGCCATCATCGTGCGCGACGGAAGCGCCGCCCGCAGTCACCTCTTGGAAGCCAACCTCAGGCTCGTCGTCTCGCTCGCGAAGCGATACACAGGTCGCGGTATGCCTCTTCTGGACCTCATCCAGGAGGGAAACCTCGGGCTGATCCGAGCCATGGAAAAATTCGACTACGCCAAGGGCTTCAAGTTCTCCACGTATGCGACCTGGTGGATTCGACAGGCCATCACACGCGGCATGGCGGACCAGAGCCGCACCATCCGTCTGCCAGTCCACCTGGTGGAGCAGGTCAACAAGCTTGCGCGCATCAAGAGGGAACTCCATCAGCAGCTCGGCCGCGAGGCGACCGATGACGAGCTGTCGAGCGAATCCGGTATCGCCGTCGAGAAGATCGCCGATCTGCTCGACCACAGCCGCGACCCGGTCAGTCTCGACATGCCTGTCGGTAGCGACGAAGAAGCTCCCCTCGGAGACTTCATCGAAGACTCGGAGGCCACTTCCGCCGAGAACGCCGTCATCGCCGGCCTTCTTCACAGTGACGTCCGTACCGTGCTCGCCACGCTCGACGAGCGTGAGCAGCAGGTCATCCGACTCCGCTACGGCCTCGACGACGGCCAGCCGCGCACTCTTGACCAGATCGGCAAGCTGTTCGGGCTCTCTCGCGAGCGTGTGCGGCAGATCGAGCGTGAGGTCATGGTGAAGTTGCGCCAGGGCGACCGCGCCGAGAAGTTGCGCTCCTACGCCAGCTGATCCTCGTTCGGGATCACCCAGTCAGGTGGGGCAGCGGTGACAATCCCCGCGCGCACCACCGCACAGCGGTGGCCGAGTCGATTTTTCCTCCCCCCCTCTGGGAAAGTCGATTCGGTCTCCGCTTGAAACGTCACGAATGGTCTTCGGCCCCCGCGCCGGTGCCGAACTGCCCCGGTGCCGAACTGTCCGATACCGAACTGTCCGCTACCGAACTGTCCGCTACCGCAGTCGCCTGGGCCCGAGATCGTTTCGGGTAGGTTCTGGTCCGAGCCGGAGGCGAGCATCGGTGACTTGCGCGCCGTGCGCCGATGCGAGAATCGGCTCGCAGGCCAACGCCCGGATCTCGGGGATGTCGTCGGCCATCACCGAGACACGTTGAACCAGATCGACGAGCGCACTCTTGTTGACCGGCACCGCATTTCGATACCCCGACAGCAGGGGTGCCGCCTTGGGTGCATCGATCAATTGCACGGCCTCGTCCTCGGTCAGGGGTAGAACGCGGTACGCGCGGTCGCCCAGTAGATCCGAGATCACACCGGCCAGACCGAACGAGATCAGCGATCCGAACGACGGGTCGTCCTGTACGCGCACAACGCATCCGATTCCCTTTGTTGCCATCTTCTGCACATGCAGAAGCGGCTCCCCCGAATCCGCCGCGAGCGTTCGGTAGGCGTCGCGCACGGCGTCGTCGCTTCCCAGATCCAGGCGCACTCCCCCGAGGTCCGGCCGGTGTCGCCACTGCTCACCGGTCGCCTTCACCGCCACCGGGTATCCCAACTCCGACGCGGCAGCAGCCGCCTCGTCCTCGTCGGTGACAGATCTGAATTCGACGACCTCGATTCCGTAACACGACAGCAGCTCGGCGGTCTCGAAGTCCGAGAGCCAGCGGTCGCGGCCAGACCACCCACGCACGAGCGCCGCCGCTCGTTCGGAATCTATCCCGTTCGGCCGCAGCGGCGTCGATACGGGTCGGCTGCGCCACGCCGCATACCGCCACGCTTTGCCGAGGGCAGCGACGGCACGCTCGGGACTGGAGTACGACGGCACGGACCCACGAATCGGGTGTCCTTCCTCGCCACGGACCGCCAGCACATCCGGAATGCCCTCGGTAGCAAGGAACGTGGTGAGGACTGGCTTGTCCGCCCCCCGCACCGCGGCGCCGAGCGCCTCGGCGAACGGCTCGACCGTCACCGCCACCGGAGGCACGAAGACGACGATCACCGAGTCGACGTCGGAGGCGGCAAGTGCACCCGAGACGGCCGCGGCGAATTCTTCCGGCCCGGCCTGTGGTCCGACATCGATTGCTGCGCCCGCGTGCAGACCCTCGGCGCGAGCCGCGTCGACAGCCAGGACACCGAGGGCCGTGGAGTTACCGACGACCGCAACACGGGGGCCGGTGGGCAACGGCTGATACCCGAACAGGATTGCGCAGTCGAACAATTGCGCGATGGTGTCGACCTGAATCACCCCTGCCTGCTCGAACAATGCTTTGACTATGCTGTCGTCGATGTCAGGGCCGGTGGCAAGGGCAGGCGGTACGGCCCCGCGACCGCTCTTGACCGCGACGATAGGTTTGGTACGAGCCACACGTCGCGCGATTCGGGTGAATTTGCGTGGATTGCCGAAGCTTTCGAGGTAGAGCAGCACCACCTCGGTGGCGGGATCGGAATCCCAGTACTGCAGCAAGTCGTTTCCCGAGACATCCGCGCGGTTGCCCGCCGATACGAACGTGGACAGCCCGAGCCTGCGCTTGGCGGCTTGATCGAGGATCGCGATACCGAGAGCGCCGGACTGACAGAAGAATCCGACCCTCCCCGGCATCGGAAGATGCGGAGCAAGAGTGGCATTGAGCGCGAAAGCAGAGTCCGTGTTGGCCACACCGAGCGCGTTGGGACCGACCAGTCTCATGCCGTGAGCTCGGGCGGCGTGCACAAGACGACGCTCTTTCTCCTGACCGGCCGCGCCTGTCTCGCCGAATCCGCCCGACACCACGACGAGCGCCTTGACGCCTTTGTCCAGACAGTCGTCCAGAACTTCGTCGATCGATTCCGCGGGGACGGCGGCAATGGCCAGATCGACCGAGTCCGGAATGTCGTGCACCGTCCTGTACGCCCGAACGCCACGCACCGAGCGATGATCTGCGTTGACCGGATACACCGGCCCGGTGAACCCCGCGGCAAGCAGATTCGCCAACACAGCATTGCCCACCTTGGAGCTGTCGGTGGACGCGCCGATCACGGCGACCGAGTTGGGACTCAACACATTTCGGACGCTGCGCGCCTCAGCAGCCCGTTCACGCGAATTACGAACCGACAGAAGCGCTTCACTCGGATCGATCGCGAACTCCAGTCGCAGAACACCGCCTTCGAAACTACGACTCACCTGGTATCCGGCCTCACGGAAGACCGTGACCATGTTGCGGTTCTCGGCGAGCACCTCGGCCACGAACATGTCGACGCCGTTCTCCGCGGCCGCTCCGGCGAGATGCTCGAGCAGAATCGGACCGAGACCTCGGCCTTGATGCGCATCGGCGACGACGAATGCGACCTCCGCTGAATTGCCGTCGCCCTCGGGGAGCCGTTCGTAGCGGCCGACCGCGACGATGTCGTCGCCCAGAATGGCCACGAACGCCACCCTCGACCGATGGTCGACCGTGGTGAAGTTGAGTACGTCGCGTTGCGGCATCGTTGGATACGGCCCGAAATACCGCAGGTACCGCGTGCGTTCGGACAGTCGGCCGTGAAATGCGACGAGTGCATCCGCATCCGACGGGACGATCGGACGCAGGTGCACGACGCCCCCGTCCGATGCCAGTACATCGGCGACCCAGTGCTTCGGGAAGGACGTCTCGGCCTTCAGCCGCTCTTTGTCCTTGGCAGTAAGTTCGCTGGCAGCGGGTTCGCCGGCAGTGGGTTCGCCGGCAGTGGGTTCACCGGCAGTGGAATCCTTGGCAGTGGGGTCGTGTGCGGTGGATTCAGTCACGAGGATCTTCCGGATCGAGGCCGAGCAGCGGGAAGCTTGCTCGTCGGGTTGCAAGAATGGCCGAGTCGACGCGCTCCAGTGCGCGATCGGCAGCGTCGTTGGAACCATCGACCGACCCACCCGGACCGTCCCACGCCGGATAGTCGACGTCACCTCCATCGCCCATCACCTGGGGTAGGTCGATACTCGGCGCCATCTGTCTGACGCGGTCGCGCCACGCGTCAGGTAGTCGAAGTTGCGGGTCGACCGGGCGGCCGAGGGCAGCGGCGATCAGATACGTCCATGCGCGGGGCACCACACGCACCAACCCGTAACCGCCGCCGCCGACCGCGATCCAGCGCCCCTCTGCGTACTTGTCCGCAAGCTCGCGCATCGCGAGGAACGCCGCGTTCTGACCGTCCACCGTCAGCGCCAGATCGGCCAGCGGATCTTCTCGATGACTGTCCACACCGCATTGACTCACGATGATCTGGGGACGGAAAGCCGAGATCGCCCCGGGAACAACAGCATGAAATGCTCTTAGCCACAACCGATCTCCGGTGCCCGGCAGGAGCGGAACGTTGATCGCGGTTCCTTCAGCGGCCCCTGAGCCGACCTCGCTCGACCACCCGGTGTTCGGCCACAGGGTCGCCGGGTGTTGATGCAGCGACACCGTCAGTACCCGTGGGTCGTCGACGAAGGCGTGCTGAACGCCGTCACCGTGATGAGCGTCGACGTCGATGTAGGCGATCCGATCGAATCCGTGGTCCAGTAGCCAGGAGATGGCGATGGCCGCGTCGTTGTACACGCAGAAACCCGATGCCCAATCGGGCATCGCGTGGTGCATGCCGCCGCCGATACTGACGGCTCGGCGCGCTCGACCCGAGGCGATCTCCTGCGCAGCGGCCAGAGTTCCGCCGGTCAACATGGCACTCGCCTCGTGCATGTGACGGAACACCGGATTGTCGTCCGAGCCCAGCCCGTGCTCCACGGCGTCGGGATCCAGAATTGCCAGACCCTTGTCGGGTGCTCGCTTCACGGCATCGATGTACGCAGGCGTGTGGATCCTGAGCAACTCGGCATCGGTCGCGGCCCGTGGTTCGACGAGTTCGACCCCGTCGAGCACTCCGATCTGCCGAGCCAACGCCATCGTCAGGTCCAGCCTGGTCGGGTTCATCGGGTGATCGTCGCTCCACCGATACGAGAGGTAGTCGGCACTCCAGACGACGATGTCGTCGGCGACCGCTGTGGTCTGCGATGGCGGTCGGCCCGCCTGGTCTGCCATGTGAGCAACGCTACTTGCCACACTCGGACTGTGCGACCAGCCGCCGACGCCGTGTTCGGTTACCGGTCGGTACAGGGTGCGGCGCGCCAGCCACGCGGACCTACGCCGCCGCTTCGGCCACATCAACGGTAGAATCGGATGCGACGAAGGGGTTGAGTGTGAAGGATCTGGTCGACACCACGGAGATGTACCTCCGGACGATCTACGACTTGGAAGAAGAGGGCGTCGTGCCGCTGCGCGCGCGCATCGCCGAACGTCTCGAACAGAGCGGTCCCACCGTCAGCCAAACAGTCGCCCGTATGGAACGTGACGGGCTGTTGTCGGTTGCGGGTGATCGCCACTTGGAGCTGACCGAAAAAGGACGCAGTCTCGCCGTGTCGGTGATGCGCAAGCATCGCCTCGCGGAGCGGCTGCTCGTCGACGTCATCGGACTTCGCTGGGAAGACGTGCATGCCGAGGCGTGCCGTTGGGAACATGTGATGAGCGAGGAGGTCGAACGCCGCCTCGTGACGGTGCTCAACAATCCGACTACGTCGCCGTACGGGAATCCGATTCCCGGACTGGAGGAGCTCGGTCTCGGTCAGCCGGCTGCGGTTCACGAAGATCTGGTCCGTTTGACCGACCTCCCCCACGGTCAGTCGACCGCGGTGGTCGTGCGCAGACTGGCCGAACACGTGCAGTCCGATCCTGAGGTCATCTCACAATTGCGTGATGCGGGTGTTGTTCCCGATGCACGCGTTACAGTCGAGGTGAAGCCGGGAACGGTCACCATCACCGTCCCCGGCCACGACGGTATCGATATTTCGGACGAAATGGCCCACGCAGTTCAGGTGAAACAGGTCTGAGGCGACTCCCCATCGGGACCCGGGGCCTGGCTTCACCGAGCAGACCCCGGCCCGAGGAGGAGACGAGTAGTGAAGCTTTTGGTGACCGGCGGCGCCGGCTACGTAGGTAGTGTGTGTGCCGCAGTTCTCGCGGAGCGAGGCCACGATGTCGTTGTCGTGGACAATCTGTCGACAGGCAATCGAGACGCTGTTCCTCCGCAGTGCACCTTCGTCGAGGCGGACATCAAAGACGTTGCCGGATCTGTGCTTTCCGAATCGTCATTCGACGGTGTGATGCACTTCGCAGCACAGTCCTTGGTCGGAGAATCCGTGGTGTCCCCGGACAAATACTGGTCGGGAAACGTCGTCACGACGCTGTCGCTGCTGGAGGCGATGCGCGAGAGCGGCACTCCGCGGCTCGTCTTCTCGTCCACCGCAGCGACATACGGTGAGCCCGAGCGCACTCCCATCACCGAGGAGATGCCGACGGCACCGACAAATCCCTACGGCGCGACGAAGCTCGCCATCGATCACGCGATCACCTCCTACGCCTCTGCGTACGGCCTTGCCGCGACAAGTCTTCGGTATTTCAACGTGGCTGGTGCATACGGAGGTTTCGGCGAGAACCGCGTCGTCGAGACACATCTGATTCCGCTGGTACTACAGACCGCTCTCGGTCAACGCGAGAAGATCTCGGTATTCGGCTCGGACTGGCCGACACCCGACGGCACCGCCGTTCGCGACTACATCCATGTCGCCGATCTGGCAGAGGCTCACCTCCTCGCCCTCGAGTCGTCCGAGTCGGGCCATCACCGCATCTACAACCTCGGTAGCGGGACCGGATTCTCGGTGAACCAAGTGATCGATGCGTGCACCCGAGTGACCGGCCTGCCGATTGCGGTCGAGCAGGCCCCGAGGAGGGCGGGCGATCCTGCGGTGCTCATCGCATCGAGCGACAAGGCAATCGCAGAGCTCGGGTGGAAGCCGAAATTCACCGACCTCGACGTCATAGTCTCCGATGCCTGGACCTACCTCCGCGGTCTCGGTGACACGGCGCACGCGGCAACCGCTCGGACGTGAATGCGTCTGTCCCTCATGACGCAGGGTGTGGGAGCGGTAGCCGAACTCCACACAGCTCGGCAACCGCATACCCGCTGAAGGCCACTTCTCGGATCATCTCCGGTCCGGCACCCGCAGCAAGCGATGTGTCGAGCAATCGGGCGAGTGAGTACTCCGGGTCCGCTTTCAACGCGACGCCGATCGCCACCGCCGCGGTCGCGCCGTCCCCGCGGGCATAGGCGCTGAATGCGACGAGGGATGCAGGTACAGCACGATCGGGCGCAGGCAGGACCCGCATCAGATCCGACCACAGCATTTCCGCGATCAGTGCGACATCGGTGAGAACGAGCGCAAGCAGGCTGTCGCGAACCATGAGCCGGTTCAGCGCCACCCCTATCCGGGCCGCGCTCTGGACCGACAGTTCGACAGCAGGAGGTAGATCGGGAGACGGAGCCCTCGCGCACTGGATGACCTGGAGAATCTGTTCCAGATGAAATCCATCCGATCCGGACCTGTCCGCCCGTGCACGCGGCACGAGACGAGCGAGTTCCCGACTGACATCATCGTTGACCGGGCGCAGCGCGTCCTCCAGCGCTGCCCGCGACGGGAGCACCACTCGGCCTTCCAATGCATGCGCAAATGTCACCGGCGACAAGCTGGGATCGGCGACGAGTCCGCGTTCCTCCGGTCCGATCAGTGATGCCCATTCGCGTCCCGCTGCGATCTCCGCAATCGACAGCACCCTCAGCACCTCTACGCCGTGAGCGCCGAGTTCGTCGGTGACGCACTGCGCCAGGGCCCGATACCTCGGATCACACGTCGGCCACGACGTTGTCGCCGACGCCCTGTCGTCGACGACAACGGCTATCACGGTATGGACGTTCTCTCGTTGGCATTGGTGGGCGAACCTGTCGATCACTTCCAGCATGTCGTCCGAGATCACGAACAACGAGCCGTAGCTCACTTCGTGGCGCTCGGGAACCTCCAGATCGTGCCGCATGATCGTTCCGACGGTGAGCTTCTGCGTGCCACCGGTCCCGAGGCACAACACCAGCAGTGACCTGTGCGGCACGAATCCGAGCATGGCAGGCACCGCAGCGATCGTCTCGCCGAGCGCGTCCAGGCGAACGGTGACGGAGGATATCGGGCGGTGGTCGGGGTGTGTCGTCATGCGGACAACCCTCTACCCGTCGGCCGAGCCGAACGATGTCCCGACCAGCGGCGGAGCAGTGCCCTGTGGATCGAGGCTTCCCCTGTGTACAACTACCGACAAAGGAGTCGTAGGCGGGCGCCGAGTGTCCGTCGCCTGTGCTACCGCGCCTGATTCAGCCCTGGGGATCTGTTCAGCACGGGGGTCCGAACAGCGCCGAGGGCACTCACGTCGGAGACGAATCAGCCCGCTTTCACCTTCTGCACTGCCGCGGTGAACAACTCGTCCAGAGTCGCGGCGTCGGGAGCGGAATCGTCGAAGGACATGTACGTCGCCGAAATGCGGGTCTGTTCGACCTGGGCCATCAGAGTGAGCATCGATTGAGTCACCGAATCGGCACCCGAGCCCGACGAGACCGTCTGCTTGACCGCGAGTGTGTCGTCGGCGCCGATCGGCGGTGCCGGGGTGATCGTCGATCGAATGGTGGATGTTGCGCCCGACTTGGTGGCTCGCACTTCGGTGCACGTCTTCAGTTGCTCTTCGCGAGTCGACAGCGGATCGGCCACTGTGGTCAGTTCGATCGAGATCGTCGCGCGGTTCGCGTTGTCGGTACCGACGACGAGCGCAGCCGACGCCGGATCGGCAGGTTTGCACCCCGCTGGCGACACCTCGGCACCAGCGGGGATACCGGTGAGGTCCGGCAACGCTTGAGCTATTGCCTGCGGGGGCAGCACGATCGCGTCGTAGGGCGCGGGGAACTGCGAGGGGTCGAGCAGCAGCGCACCGAGATCGGCGTCCCCGGCCGCAACCGGCGTCGGGGACGCCCCCTGTCCGCTGGGAGCCGGAGTACCCGACACGTCGGAACTGCAGCCGGCGAGAGCAAGAGCTGCCACCGCACCGAGAGCGAGCAGGATCGGTCGAACGGTCGGTTCGGGTCGGCGCAGCACGAGAGTGTCCTCCAGCGGTCGAAAGCGGGTCTTGTCCGTTTCCACCTTCTCACCTGGGTGTGGAACCGGGTGGGAGGCACGCGGGGCTGCAGGTCCGCGTCAACTTCCGCGCTTGATCCACTCCTCGAGATGCGGAGATTCCTCGCCGATGCTGGTGCCGTCACCATGCCCGGTGTTGACCTTCGTCTCCGCCGGTAGCGCGAACAGCCGATCTCGGATGGATCCGATGATCGTCGGAAAGTCCGAGAAGGACCGACCCGTTGCCCCGGGGCCACCCGAGAACAGAGTGTCGCCGGAGAACAGCTCCCCGGCCTCGGGCACGTACAGGCAGTTCGACCCCGGCGAGTGTCCAGGCGTGTGCAGTGCATGGATGTCCGTACCTGCTACCGCTATGCGCATGCCGTCCTCGAGGACGGCATGCGCAATTCCTGGATGAGTCTGCTCCCAGAGCACGTCGTCGGCCGGATGCAACAGGATCGGCGCATCGACGGTCGCCGACAATTCGGGAGCCACCGTCACATGATCGTTGTGACCGTGCGTGCAGACGATGGCTTTGACGGTGCGCCCGCCCACCGCGTCGACGATCGGCCCAGCATTGTGCGCAGCGTCGATGACGACCACCTCGTTGTCGTCACCGATCAACCAGATGTTGTTCTCCACGTCCCACTCACCACCGTCGAGCGTGAACGTCCCCGACGTGACGACCCTCTCGATACGCAGGCTCACAGCTCCACCACCGAACGCAACACGGTCCCCTTGTGCATCTTCTCGAACGCTGCTTCGATGTCCTCGAGCCCGATCCGTTCGGTCACGAACTTCTCCAGGGGCAACCGGCCCTGCTCGTACAGATCCACCAACAGCGGGAAATCGCGCTCCGGCAGGCAATCGCCGTACCACGACGACTTGAGCGATCCACCACGCGAGAAGAAATCGATGAGCGGCATCTCCAACGTCATGTCCGGCGTCGGCACACCGACCAGGACGACCGTGCCGGCCAGATCACGTGCGTAGAACGCCTGCTTCCACGTCTCCGGCCGACCGACGGCATCGATGACGACATCGGCACCGAAACCGCCGGTCAGCTCCTGCACCGCCGCAACAGCATCCACCGACGACGCATCGACGGTGTGTGTGGCACCGAGATCCTTTGCCCATTCGAGCTTGCCGGAATCACGATCGACCGCGATGATCGTCGTCGCTCCTGCCAGGCGAGCGCCCGCGATCGCAGCGTCACCGACACCGCCGCACCCGATGACGGCCACCGAATCACCCCGCGAGACATTGCCGGTGTTCATCGCCGCGCCGAGCCCCGCCATCACCCCGCAGCCGAGCAGTCCGACCACCGCAGGATCGGAATCCGGGTTCACCTTCGTGCACTGCCCCTCGTGCACCAAGGTCTTGTCCGCGAACGCACCGATCCCCAGTGCGGGCGACAGTTCGGTGCCGTCGTCCAAGGTCATCTTCTTCGACGCGTTGTGGGTGTCGAAGCAGTACCAGGGCTTGCCCCTCTTGCAGGCTCGGCATTCGCCGCACACAGCACGCCAGTTCAAGACTACGAAGTCACCGATCTCGACGTGGGTGACCGCGTCGCCGATCGATTCGACGACACCGGACGCCTCGTGCCCGAGCAGGAACGGGAATTCGTCGTTGATACCGCCCTCGCGGTAGTGCAGATCCGTATGACAGACCCCGCACGCCGCGACCTTCACGATCACGTCGAAAGGCCCCGGATCCGGAATCGTGATCGTCTCGATCGACACCGGCTCACCCTTGGCCTTGGCCACGACGGCACGCACTTGCTGCGGCATTGTTTCCTCCACGCTCGACTCGAATGTCCTTGCTTCAGAGAACCACAACCCATGCATGGGTAGCGACATTCGCACCTTGTGAAATGTCGTCTGTTCACGAGCTTGTGACCCGAGTGGCATATGAATTTTGCGTGAGCGGAGTAACTATGAGCCATGTCTGTTGCGATCGAATACGACCTGGTTGTCATCGGTTCCGGCCCCGGCGGTCAGAAGGCGGCGATCGCGGCCGCAAAACTCGGCAAACGCGTGGCCATCGTCGAGAAGGGCAAGATGCTCGGCGGCGTCTGCGTGAACACGGGAACGATCCCGTCCAAGACACTCCGCGAAGCGGTGTTGTATCTGACAGGGATGAATCAGCGAGAGCTGTACGGGGCGAGTTACCGGGTCAAGGCCAACATCACCCCCTCCGACCTACTGGCGCGCACCAGCCACGTCATCGGCAAGGAGATCGAAGTGGTGCGCTCGCAGTTGCTGCGCAATCGCATCGAACTCATCACCGGCACCGGTAAGTTCCTCGACCCCCACACCATCGTGGTCGACGACGAACAGCGTGGCGAACGAATCACCGTCTCGGCGAGCAACGTCGTCATCGCGACCGGAACGGCGCCTGCCCGGCCCGCGGGCGTGGAGTTCGACGACTACCGAGTGCTCGACAGTGATGGAATCCTCAACCTGGAGTTCATTCCGGCCTCGATGGTGGTCGTGGGCGCAGGCGTGATCGGAATCGAGTATGCGTCGATGTTCGCCGCCCTCGGCACCAAGGTGACGGTGGTCGAGAAGCGCGAGACGATGCTGGACTTCTGTGACCGAGAAATCGTCGAATCTCTTCAATTCCACCTACGCGATCTCGCCGTCACGTTCCGGTTCGGCGAGGCGGTCACCGCGGTCGATGTCGGCCCGTCAGGAACAGTCACGACGCTGGCCAGCGGCAAACGAATTCCGGCAGAAGCCGTCATGTACTCCGCTGGGCGTCAAGGACTGACCGAGTCACTCGACCTCGAGAACGCAGGACTCGAGGCCGACGCGCGCGGCCGAATCTTCGTCGACGACAACTTCCAGACCAAGGTCGATCACATCTACGCCGTCGGCGATGTCATCGGGTTCCCAGCGCTGGCGGCCACGTCCATGGATCAGGGCAGGCTGGCTGCCTATCACGCATTCGGCGAGCCGAGCAAGGGATTGATGGACCTGCAGCCGATCGGCATCTACTCCATACCCGAGGTCTCGTACGTGGGCGCCACCGAAGTCGACCTGACCAAGAACTCGATCCCCTACGAGGTCGGCGTGTCCCGCTATCGCGAACTTGCCCGAGGACAGATCGCCGGCGACTCGTACGGCATGCTCAAACTGCTGGTGTCCACCGATGATCTGACACTGCTCGGAGTCCACATCTTCGGGTCGGGGGCCACCGACCTGATTCACATCGGCCAAGCGGTCATGGGATGCGGCGGCACGGTGGACTACCTCGTCGACGCCGTCTTCAACTATCCAACGCTGTCCGACGCCTACAAAGTTGCTGCCCTCGACGTCACCAACAAGATCCGCGCGCTGCACAACTTCGCGCACTGACCGGCGACGCCGGTTTCCCATGCGGGAATGATCGGAGTGATGGGCGGTGTTGTGCAGGGTGAGGTATCGAGTCGTGTCCTCTCGGTGCAATAGACGTACCGGCACGCAGGTATTCTGACTCGGAGTCGGTTTTGCCCCGCGCACGATGGCCGGTGCGTCGGGTGATTCAAGGAAAGGGGTCCGCGATGGACGAGCAATCGAGCATGTACGAACTGGAGTTTCCGGCTCCACAGACATCGTCCGGCGACGGTGTGGGACCAGTGCTCGTTCATGGGCTCGAGGGATTCTCGGACGCCGGTCATGCCGTGAAGTTGGCGACTCAGCACCTCCGCGACACACTGGAGACCGAGCTGGTCGCGTCCTTCGATGTCGACGAACTGATCGACTACCGCTCGCGGCGACCCACGATGACGTTCAAAGCGGATCATTTCTCGGACTACGACGCCCCCGAACTGAATCTGTATGCGGTCAAGGACAACGCGGGCGTCCCGTTTCTTCTTCTCGCCGGTATGGAACCGGATCTGCGGTGGGAGAAATTCACGACTGCCGTCCGTCTTCTCGCCGAGCAGCTGGGCGTGCGGCGCACGATCGGTCTCGGTTCGATCCCGATGGCGATCCCGCACACCCGTCCGTTGGGAGTGACTGCGCATTCTTCCGACAAGTCTCTGGTCGCCGACGATCAGAGTTGGTCCGGAGAGCTGCAGGTGCCCGGCAGCGTGTCGTCGTTGTTGGAGTTCAGGCTCGCGCAGCACGGGCACGAGTCGATGGGCTTCTCCGTTCACGTCCCGCACTACCTGGCGCAGACGGATTATCCCGGCGCTGCCGAGACACTGCTGGAGAACGTCAGCGAAGCAGGTGGCCTGGATCTTCCCTTGGCAGCATTGGGTCAGGCCGCGGCTCGCGTACGGGAGCAGGTCGACGAGCACATCACCGGCAACGAGGAAGTGCAGTCGGTCGTCCACGCGCTGGAGCGGCAGTACGACACGTATGTCGCGGCGCAGGAACAGCAGTCGACGCTGCTGGCGGGAGACGAACCGCTCCCGAGCGGCGACGAGCTCGGCGCCGAATTCGAACGGTTCCTCGCCGAGCAGGGTGGGTTCGACCCGGGCCCCGAATCGGGCCGCACCGGGGACTGATCCGAACGGTCGACGCAGAGCGGGAGGGTGTGCGACTTCTCACACAGCCTCCCGCTTTTTCGTGGCCGCGACCATAACGGCTCAGAAGTGAAACATATCTGTAACTCCGAATGCTCTCGATATAGTGCCGACCGCATCATCTCGTGCGAGAGTCATAGACGACGAAATGGACAGGCCGAGGGGGAATCAGGAGGCGACATGAGCAATCCACGCACTCGCAAGCTCCGACCGGTTCCCGACGCCGAACCACGCCTGGTCTACCGAACCATCCACGGCTACCGACGGGCATTCAGGATGGCAGGCGAGGGACCCGCGCTGCTGCTGATCCACGGAATCGGCGACAATTCCGAGACCTGGAACGACGTCATCCCGCACCTGGCACAGAACTACACGGTGATCGCGCCGGATCTGCTCGGTCATGGTCGTTCCGACAAACCTCGTGCCGATTACTCCGTTGCCGCGTATGCGAACGGGATGCGTGATCTGCTGTCCATCCTCGGCATCGAACACGTGACGGTTGTCGGCCATTCGCTCGGCGGCGGTGTGGCCATGCAGTTCTCCTACCAGTTTCCGAACATGGTCGACAGGCTCGTGCTCGTGTCCTCCGGAGGCGTCACCAAGGACGTCCATCCTTTACTGCGACTTGCCTCGATCCCGCTGGCCAGCGAAGTGGTGAAACTGCTACGCGTGCCAGGGGCCATGCCCTTGGTCCGACTCGCAGGCAATCTGATCAGCAAACTGAACGGATCACCCCTGCGGCCCGGCTCTCTGCTGCACGACACTCCCGATCTGGTCCGGGTCCTGAGCGGTCTCCCCGATCCCACCGCGCACGAGGCCTATCTCCGGACTCTTCGTGCCGTCGTCGACTGGCGCGGCCAGGTCGTCACGATGCTCGATCGATGTTATCTGACCGAGAACCTGCCGGTCCTGCTGATCTGGGGCGACCAGGACTCGGTCATCCCGCTCAGCCACGCACACCTCGCCCATTCCGCGATGCCAGGATCGCACCTGTCCGTATTCCGCAAGTCCGGACACTTTCCGTTCCGCGACGACCCGATCCACTTCCTTCACGTCCTCGAGGAATTCTTCGCCTCGACGCCCGCGCTGGAGTTCGACGAAACCCGCTGGCGCAATCTTCTCATCGCCGGCGTCGGCGAGGACATGATCACGGGCAACGCCAGCACCCGCCTCGCTGTCCTCGGCGCCATGGGATCGGACGAGCGCAGCGCCACGTGAGACGGGTCGATGGTGTGTTCGGGCCCATCGCCCCATAACCTGTAATGGTGCTTCTCACCGAACTCGTCCCTGATACCACCACCGGCGAGGCACAGGACCCGGACACGTTGTTCGACGTGTTCACCACATGGACAGCTGATCGAGGTCTGACGCTCTACCCCGCGCAAGAAGAAGCACTGATCGAGCTCGTCACCGGCTCCAATGTCATTCTGGCGACGCCCACCGGATCCGGAAAGTCGATGGTGGCCGTCGGAGCGCATTTCGCGGCAATGGCGTCGGGAATCCGTAGTTTCTACACCGCCCCGATCAAAGCCCTCGTGAGCGAGAAATTCTTCGCGCTGTGCGATATTTTCGGTGCTCAGAACGTCGGAATGATGACCGGTGACGCATCCGTCAACGCCGGTGCGCCGATTATCTGCGCCACCGCCGAGATCGTCGCGAATCTGGCTCTCCGCCAGGGTGCGAACTCGGACATCGGTCAGGTGATCATGGACGAGTTCCACTACTACTCCGAGCCCGATCGCGGCTGGGCCTGGCAAGTTCCGTTGATCGAGCTACCGAACGCACAGTTTCTGCTCATGTCCGCGACACTCGGCGACGTCTCGTTCTTCCGCGACGACCTGACAGCACGGACCGGTCGGCCGACCACCGTCGTGTCCGGCACCGAACGCCCTGTCCCCCTGATGTTCTCGTATGTGACCACTCCGGTCGGCGAGACCATCGAAGAACTAGTGAACACGCACCTCGCGCCCGTATACGTCGTGCACTTCACCCAGGCCGCTGCCCTGGAACGGGCGCAAGCCCTGACGAGTGTGAACGTCGCATCGAAGGCCGAGAAGCAGGCGATCGCCGACGCCATAGGCGAATTTCGCTTCACGACGGGGTTCGGCAAGACACTGTCGCGTCTGGTGCGTCACGGCATCGGCGTCCATCACGCGGGCATGCTGCCGAAATATCGACGGTTGGTGGAGAAGCTGGCTCAGGACGGCTTGCTCAAGGTGATTTGCGGGACCGACACTCTCGGCGTCGGTATCAACGTTCCCATCCGGACCGTCCTGTTCACCGGCCTGACGAAGTACGACGGTATCCGCACCCGCAAGCTGCGCGCACGGGAGTTTCATCAGATCGCCGGGCGCGCTGGACGGGCGGGATACGACACCCTCGGAACCGTGGTGGTCGAAGCTCCCGAACACGACATCGAGAATGCCCGCCTCGTCGCGAAGGCAGGTGACGATGCCAAGAAACTCAAGCGGGTGCAACGCAAGAAGGCGCCGGACGGCTTCGTCTCGTGGGGTGAGCCGACGTTCGATCGCATCGTCACTGCCAGCCCCGAAGCCTTGCAGTCACGATTCACGGTCAGCAATTCCATGTTGCTCAATGTCATTGCGAGGCCCGGCAATTGCTTTCAGGCGATGCGGCATCTTCTCGAGCAGAACCACGAGAGCAGACCGGCGCAGCGTAAGCACATCCTGCGTGCCATCTCGCTGTATCGGGGATTGGTGGCAGCCGGCATCGTCGAGCAACTTGCCGAACCCGATGCGGACGGTCGGCATGCACGTCTGACCGTCGACCTGCAACCGGACTTCGCCCTGAATCAGCCGCTGTCGCCGTTCGCGCTTGCATCGTTCGAACTTCTCGACGCGGATTCGCCGACGCACGCACTCGATGTGGTGTCGATCATCGAGTCGACTCTCGACGATCCACGCCAAATTCTGATGGCTCAGCAGCATGCCGCCCGCGGCGAGGCCGTGTCGCAGATGAAGGCGGACGGCATCGAATACGAAGAACGAATGGAACTTCTCGAAGAGGTCACGTGGCCGAAACCACTTGCCGAACTTCTGGTTCCGGCGTTCGAAATCTATCGAGGCGGACATCCGTGGCTGTCGGAGTTCGCGTTGTCCCCCAAGTCGGTCGTCCGCGACATGATCGAGCGCACGATGACGTTCGCGGAGTTGATCAGCCACTACGGACTGAGCCGGTCCGAGGGGCTGGTTCTGCGATACCTGGCCGACGCGTACCGCGCCCTGCGTCAGACCGTGCCACCCGAGGCGCGCACCGAAGAAGTTCAAGACATCACCGAATGGCTCGGCGAACTCGTCCGCCAGGTCGATTCGAGCCTGCTCGACGAGTGGGAAAATCTCACCGACCCGGGCGAGGAACCGGAGGCACGGCCGGAGGCATACGGAGGAGATTCACCACGAGCGATCTCCGCCAATCCACGTGCATTCCGAATCATGGTGCGCAACGCCATCTTCAAGCGCGTCGAACTCGCGGCGACGCGTCGCTGGTATCTGCTCGACGAGTTGGACGACGGACCCGACTGGGAATCGGAACTGGCTCCGTTCTTCGAGGAGTACGGCGAACTCGGCTCCGGACCGTCCGCGCGCGGACCGGCGCTGTTCCAACTCACCGTGGGCCGTGAGAACACGACGGTCCGGCAGATTCTCGAAGATCCCGACGGCGACCACGGTTGGTCACTGAACGCCGTCGTGGACGTGGAGGAGTCGAATGCAGCGAGCGAGATCGTGTTCGAGGAGATCACGATCATCGCCGGTTAGTCATCCCGCGACGGATGCGCCGACCGTGCCGATCAACGCACCGACAGCGGCGTAGTTGTCGGCACGTGTGCTCGAGCCTCGGTGAACGAGGCCCATTGCTCGTCCCGGTTTCGGATCTGCGAACTCGGCGATGCCGAAAGCTCCCTTGCTCGTCTCGACCTCGACGGCCGATCGCGGTACCAGCGTCACTCCGAGACCACCTGCGACGCACTGGACTACGGTCGCGAGCGAGGTGGCGCGGGTGTCACTCGCAGCAGGAATCGCGTCGGCGGATCGGCAGAGGTCCAACGTCTGGTCACGGAGGCAGTGCCCGTCGTCGAGCAGCAGTATCGGCAGATCCTTCAGGATCGAGACCGGCAGATCCGCACGCCCGTCGAGTTCGTGACCCGCGGGCACGACGAGTACGAAATCCTCTGTGTACAAGGGGATCTCGACAAGACCAGGCTCATCCGTCGGTAGAGCCACCACGGCCAACTCGATGGCTCCCGATCGCAACGACGCCATCAGACGAGCAGTCTGATCCTCCACCACATGCGGGACGATATCGGGAAACGTCTCACGTAACGACGGTAGCAACGCAGGCAGGACGTACGGGGCTACCGTCGGGATCAGTCCGAGCCGCAGGGGCCCAGACAGCCGACTGCCGAGTCCGGACGCCTCGGAGACGAAAGCGTCGGCCGCCTCGAGTGTCGCGCGCGCTCGGTCGAGAAGATGCGTACCTGCGTTGGTCATCAATACTTTTCGCGTACTGCGTTCGATCAGCTGGATACCGAGACCGTGCTCGAGCGATGCCAGAGCCTGGGACAGCGTGGGCTGACTCACTTCGAGACGTGCAGCCGCCGTTCCGAAGTGCCGATGCTGCGCGACCGCAACGAATGCACGCAGCTGTGAGAGCGTGGGTTGATAACTTCGATCAGCCATGGCTATCAGTCTAGTGCTAGTCATCACCTTTACCTTTAGCCGTTCTTTTGGCACACTCGTACAGGTCGGTGGAAGCGCGTCGCGCGCGCCGCCACATCACCCACATTCGAAAATTCGCGCCACCGTGTGCGCGCACATCTGCACTACTCGAGGAGAACCATATGGCCCTGTTGACAATCGGCGATCAGTTCCCCGCATACAACCTCACTGCCGTCATCGGCGGCGACCTGTCGAAGGTGAACGCACAGCAGCCCGACGACTACTTCACCACCGTCACCAGCGACGACCACGCAGGCAAGTGGCGCATCGTTTTCTTCTGGCCGAAAGACTTCACGTTCGTGTGCCCCACGGAGATCGCGGCGTTCGGAAAACTGAACGAGGAGTTCGCAGATCGTGATGCACAGGTTCTCGGCGCGTCGGTCGACAACGAGTTCGTGCACTTCCAGTGGCGTGCACAGCACGAGGATCTGAAGACGCTTCCGTTCCCGATCCTGTCGGATCTCAAGCGTGAGTTGGCAACCGCTGCAGGCGTTCTCAACTCCGACGGCGTCGCAGACCGCGCGACGTTCATCGTCGACCCCAACAACGAGGTTCAGTTCGTTTCCGTCACAGCAGGATCGGTCGGCCGCAACGTCGACGAGGTGCTTCGTGTTCTCGACGCACTGCAGTCCGACGAGCTGTGCGCCTGCAACTGGAAGAAGGGCGACCCGACCATCGACGCGGGCGAGCTGCTGACGGCGAGCGTCTGACATGACAGTCGAGAACCTCAAGAACGCGCTGCCGGAGTACGCCAAAGATCTCAAACTCAACCTGAGTTCCATTGCGCGGACGACTGTTCTGAACGAGCAACAGCTGTGGGGAACGCTCCTCGCAACGGCCGCTGCAACGAAGTCGCCCACCACGCTGAAGGAAATCGCCGAGGAGGCAGCGGACACTCTGTCCGCCGAGGCGTACAACGCAGCTCTCGGTGCCGCGTCGATCATGGGCATGAACAACGTCTTCTACCGCACCAAGGGTTACCTGGACGGTAAGTACGATGACCTGCGGGCAGGTCTGCGCATGAACATCATCGGCAACCCCGGTGTCGACAAGGCCGATTTCGAACTGTGGTCGCTCGCAGTGTCCGCAGTCAACGGGTGCAACCATTGTCTGGAGGCTCACGAGAAGACCTTGCGCGACGAAGGCGTCGACCGCGAGGTCATCTTCGAGTCGATCCGCGCGGCATCCATCGTCGCCGGTGTCGGTCAGGCCATCGAGGCCAGCCGCACACTGGACGGCGCGACCGTCTGACCTTCCCTTCACGGGCACCAGGGTTCGCATCTCGTCGATGCGGGCCCTGGTGTCGTATCGGACTGCCACATCGAACGGTAGATTGGTCCCACATGAGCGTCGACGTAGCCGTGGTCCGTGTATTCACCGACGAGCGGGGCCGCCACGGAAATCCACTCGGTATCGTCGCAGGCGATGCCGTCGCGCAACCCGATCGGCAGTCTCTTGCGCGTGAACTCGGTTTCAGCGAAACCATTTTCGTCGACCACGACGGAGGCAGACAGGCGTCGGCGACGATATTCACTCCCGAGGTCGAACTGCCGTTCGCGGGTCATCCCACTGTCGGATTGTCGTGGTGGCTCGGCGCGTCGGGGACCCCGATCGACACTCTCGTCGTACCGGCAGGCGAGGTGACCATCGGATACGGCGACGGAACGACCTCGGTCCGAGCCCGCGCCGACTGGGCCCCTCAGTTCTCGATGCACAAATTGGCGTCCGTCGACGACGTCGAGTCCGCCGGACCGTCGAACTTCCCGAACGGGCACCACTACGTGTGGGCGTGGATCGATGCCGAGGACGAGGCGATTCGAGCGCGAATGTTCGCAACGGAGATGGGCATCGCGGAAGACGAAGCCACGGGCGCTGCCGCAGTCCGCATCACCGAATCACTCGGTCACGGATTGAGAATCGACCAAGGCCGAGGATCGAGGCTGTTCACCGAGTACCTCGGCGACGGGTGGGTCCACCTCAGCGGACGAACGGTCCTGGATACGCCGCTCACCGTGAGGTGAGCGTCACGGCTGTGGCGGTACCTCCACCGCGATCTCGTCACCCAGCGACACTCCAGGCGCGAGCGGTAGTCGATCCCCGCTCCAGAACTTGCCAGGGTCGAACCAGTTGGCCTTCTTGTTTCCGGTCAACAAGCCCATCGAGTCGTACGTCATTGCAACCACTTCCGCGCAGTAGGCCGTCTCCAGAGCAGCCGTTTCGTGCTCGCTCCTGCGCAGCGTCGGCACTCGACCTTTGAACCAGCGCCCTGCCAGCTTCGCCGTCGTCGGGAAAGCCGTTCCGTCCATGCGCGCGATCGTGCGCATCAACGCGTCCTCCTGTTCGCGCGTGACAGCCCGATCGAGTTGTCGAAGCCAACAACGCTGCTGGTAGCGATACGTCCACTGTGTCACCGCACTTCGAAGGTCGTGGAGTTGCACACCACGCTGATAGTTGCCGGTCCACATGTCCTGCAACGTTTTGCCCAGCTCTGCGTGCCACATCAGCGGAGGAAGATCGTCGACGACCACAGCCATGCCGACATGATTGACAGGGCTGTTCGTCAGGGTCTGGATCGCACGGTCCGCTGCCGAATGGCCGCGAAATATCCAGATGTCGCCTGTCCGGGTTGCGTCCACAGCGGTATCGAGGGAGATCGTCGACGCAGTCATGTCGGTCAGCCTAGTTCGGCGCCCAGCTTGTCGGCGCCCAGCTTGTCGGCGCCCAGCTTGTCGGCGCCCAGTACGGTGAACGCATGAAGCTGTGGAAGATACTCGGACTGGCCGGCGTGGTCGGAGTCGCAGCCACGGGTGCACTCGTCGTCAAATCGGAACGGACGAGGCGTGCGTATGCCCCCGACGAGGTTCGCGAGCAGTTGCACAAGCGATTCGCCGAGGCCTCGTCCGCTGCGATCGCCGAGGCCCCGCCTCAGCGATCGCGGGCGCAGAAGTTCAAGCACAGGTTCACCCGAGGGCGCTGAAAATCCTGGCGGCGAGGTCCTCGACCTCGGCGTCGGTCATGACGAACGACGGCGAGATCTGCATTGCTCCCTGTCCGGCTGCGCGCCCCGAGACGCCGTGGGCGCGGAGCGTTCGGACGAACGGCAGAGCCTCGGCCGGATCGACGAGCTGCACCGCAGCGACCGCGCCGAGACCGCTGCGGACCTCCTCGACGCGCGGATGTTCGGCGAGCGGCGCGAGGTGGGTGTGCAACGAGGTTTCCAGCCGCGCCGATTCCTGCAGCAGATTTTCACGCTCCATGATGTCGAGCGTGGCCATGGCGGCTGCCGCTGCACCCGCGTGACCTCCGTAGGTGTATCCGTGTCGCCACCAGGCTCCGCCGGCGAAGAACGGTTCGGCCACGTGCGGTGCGATGAAGACCGCTCCCATCGGAACGTAGCCGGAGGTCAGGCCCTTCGCCGTCGTCATCAGATCCGGTTGCAGGTCGAACCGAGACGATGCGAACCACGAACCACCGATACGACCGAAGCCGGTCACGACCTCGTCGGCAACGAACAGGACATCGTTGTCGCGGCAGATCTGCCGTACTTCCTGCAGATAGCCCTCGGGCGGCAGGTAGACGCCTCCCGCGCCGATGATCGGTTCGCAGAAGAAGGCGGCGATCGAATCCGCACCCACTTCCTCGATCAGCGTCAACAGACTCTTCGCGTCGTCCCACGCGACAGTCCGTGCGTCCGCCATCAATTCGCCGTAGTTCTCGCGGTTCACCGGAATTCCCGCAAGCGCGGTACCCGCGACATGCATTCCGTGATACGCCTTCTGCCTGCCGACGATCAACTTCTTGCCCGGCTGACCCACTTCGTGCCAGTACCGGCGAGCGAGCTTGGCCGCAGTGTCGATGGAGTCCGATCCACCCGAGGTGAAGAAGATCTTGCTGCCCGCGACCGGCGCGATCTCGCCGAGACGTTCCGCCAGCGCGAGCGTCGTCTCGGGAACGAAATCACCGAAGTTCGAGTAGTGCGCCAGCGTTCCGAGCTGAGCTGCCACTGCGTCGGCGATCTCTCGGCGCCCGTGTCCGACGTTGGTGAACCACAGTCCTGCGGTCGCGTCGAGATACTTGTTGCCCTCGCGGTCCCAGATGTAGGCGC
Source organism: Rhodococcus yunnanensis NBRC 103083 (assembly GCF_001895005.1). Taxonomy (GTDB): domain Bacteria; phylum Actinomycetota; class Actinomycetes; order Mycobacteriales; family Mycobacteriaceae; genus Rhodococcoides; species Rhodococcoides yunnanense. The sequence continues at coordinate 715,020 of NZ_BCXH01000001.1, forward strand.
CGTCACCGCGAGACACGACGAAGGGCCCGTTGCTACTCACCGCGCCCATGTCGGCGAAACCGTGCCACAGCGCGGAGTGAGTGGATTCGTACGTCGGCTCGGCCACAGTAGACATGAACCAGAGCTTAGTCAGTCGCCGGCAGCCGACTGGTTGCCGTATCGCCATCTGCTTCCGAGTCGTCCGACGGCGTTCACGGCGAGCGCCATCAACACGAAGGCCACCGTCAAGACGACCAGGCCGATGAACAGAGCCACATAACCCTGGCCGCGTGGGTCGAGGAACGGGTAGGGATACCAGTCCACGATGGGTCCACGAACCAGGCTGTAGATCCCGTAGACGAGTGGAAACACCAGCCAGATCAACGACTGCGCCTCGGTGATGCGCCTCCGGCTCGGAGCGAGAATCCAGTCGAGCAGGATCACCACCGGCATGATGCGGTGCACGACATTGTTGGTCCACGCGTCGGCCACCCCGACATCGATGTTCGCCAACAGTACGGCGTAGATGATGCCGGTGATGACCATGTAGAGGGTGACGGCCCCGCGGAACAGCTGCCAGGGACGGCTCTGTGGATCGGCCAGCCCACCCACCAGAAGGACGACGATCGCCAGTACGTTGCTTAACACGGTGAAATAGCTGAAGTAGTTGACCACCGAGAAACCGGGCTGGCCCACCCCGTCGACGAGAATCGTCGACAGTGCCGCCACCGCCAGTGCGGCGAATGCGACTCGCACCATCCGAATCACGGTGCCGGTGTGCTGGACGTCAGTTGTGTCCGTATCGACAGCCATGACTGATACTTGCACGGCTTCGACGGATTCGGGGCCTACCGCACCATTGTCGGACCACGGATTATCCTGTTGGGAGCATGTCTACTGAAACCGTCTCGCAACTTCGCCGCTCTCTCACTGCCCGTCTGACGGATGTGTCCTTGCGCGACGAGCATCGCCTTCGCCGCAGGCTCTCCTCCGCGCGCACTCCGGACGCGCTCGCTGCCGTCGAGAAAGACTTCGCGCGAGCCGAGGCAGTGGTGTCCCATCGCCGCGCCGCGGTTCCGAACATCGAATACCCGGAGTCACTCCCGGTCAGCCAGCGCAAGGACGACATCGCGGCCGCGATCGATGCCAACCAGGTCGTCATCGTCGCCGGCGAGACCGGATCCGGCAAGACGACCCAGATTCCGAAGATCTGCCTCGAGCTGGGCCGCGGGATACGCGGATCCATCGGCCACACGCAGCCGAGGCGGCTCGCGGCAAGGACCGTCGCCGAACGCATCGCCGAGGAAGTCGGCGAAACCATCGGCGACTCGGTCGGCTACAAGGTCCGTTTCACGGACCAATCATCCGATTCGACTCTGGTCAAGTTGATGACCGACGGTATTCTCCTGGCCGAGATTCAGCGCGACCGGATGCTCCGCCAGTACGACACACTCATCATCGACGAGGCGCACGAGCGCAGCCTGAACATCGACTTCATCCTCGGCTACCTGGCGCAGCTGCTCCCCCGCCGTCCGGACCTCAAGGTGATCATCACCTCGGCGACCATCGATCCGGAACGCTTCGCAGAGCACTTCGCCCAGGGCGGCGTCGCCGCACCCATCGTCGAGGTCTCCGGCAGAACGTTCCCGGTCGAGATGCGGTATCGCCCCCTGTCCGTCGACACCGGCGACACCACGCTCGACCGAGACCCGGTCGACGCAACGTGTGACGCCGTCGACGAACTCATCGCCGAAGGCGACGGCGACATCCTGGTGTTTCTCTCCGGCGAACGAGAAATTCGCGACACCGCGGACGCACTGCGAGATCGGCAGTTACGCAACACCGAAGTGGTGCCGCTGTATGCGCGGCTGTCGGCCGCCGAACAACATCGTGTGTTCTCGGCGCACACGGGACGTCGAGTCGTCCTGTCCACCAACGTCGCCGAGACTTCACTGACGGTCCCTGGAATTCGGTACGTCGTCGACCCTGGTACGGCACGCATCTCGCGCTACTCGGTGCGCACGAAGGTACAGCGTCTACCCATCGAGAACATCTCTCAGGCCTCTGCACGCCAGCGAGCAGGTCGCTGCGGACGCGTGGCCGACGGGATCTGCATCAGGCTGTACTCGGAGGCGGACTTCGAAGCCCGACCACAGTTCACCGAACCCGAGATCCTCCGAACCAACCTGGCGTCGGTAATACTTCAGATGACGGCGCTCGGCCTGGGCAAGGTCGACGCGTTCCCGTTCGTGGAGCCACCGGACCCACGCAGTATCCGCGACGGCATCGGTCTGCTGGAAGAACTCGGCGCGGTCACTGCGTCGTCGAAGACCGGTGAGTCCGAACTGACGCCGATCGGGCGTGAGCTCGCGGCACTCCCGGTCGATCCGCGCATGGCGCGCATGCTCGTGGAAGCGAACAGCACCGGAGCTCTCGCCGATGCGCTCGTCGTCGTCTCGGCGCTGTCGATCCAGGACGTTCGGGAGCGTCCGGCCGAGCATCAGCAGGCCGCCGACGAGAAGCACGCGCGGTTCGCGGTGGAGAACTCCGACTTCCTGTCGTACGTGGAGTTGTGGAAGTATCTTCGCGAACAGCGTGATGAACTGTCCTCCAGCCAGTTCCGCCGAATGTGTCGAAACGAATTTCTCCACTACCTCAGAATCCGGGAGTGGCAGGATCTACACGGCCAGCTCCGCCAGATCGCTCGCGGTCTCGGATGGACGGTCCCGGAGGCTCCCAGTTCCCAGGCGGCTCTCCATCAGTCGTTACTGTCGGGGCTGCTGTCGCACATTGGATTGCGCGAAGGTGACAAACGAGAGTTTCTCGGCGCACGCGGTGCCCATTTCGCGATCTTCCCCGGATCCGGACTGTTCAAGAAGCCACCCCGATGGGTCATGGCGGCAGAACTGGTCGAGACGAGTCGCCTGTGGGGCCGAATGGCCGCACGGATCGAGCCTGAATGGGCCGAACGACTCGCCCCGCACCTGGTCAAACGGACGTACTCCGAGCCTCACTGGTCGATCAAGCGACAGTCGGCGATGGCATACGAACGCGTCACGCTGTACGGGATCCCGCTGGTCACCGGCCGTCCTGTCGGATATCACACGATCGATCCGGAAGTATCCCGCGAGCTGTTCATCAGACACGCCCTGGTACAGGGCGAATGGACGACTCAGCATCCGTTCTTCCACAAGAACAGAGCCTTGCTCGACGACGTCGGCGAACTGGAGAACCGGGCACGCCGACGCGACATCGTCGTCGACGACGACGCGCTGTTCGACTTCTACGACACCAGAATCGGACCGAACGTGGTGTCCGCGCGCCACTTCGACACCTGGTGGAAGAAGACCCGTCGGTCGACACCCGAGCTCCTCGACTTCTCTGCCGCCACCGTCGTCAATCCTGATGCAGCGTCGGTGCTCGGCGGCGACTACCCGGATGCGTGGCGCCAAGGTGAGGTGCAGTTCCCGCTGACGTACCAGTTCGAACCGGGCTCGGCAGCCGACGGAGTCACCGCTCGCATTCCCATCGCACTGCTCGCCCAGGTACAACCTGTCGGTTTCGACTGGCTCGTGCCGGGCATGCGGGCCGAACTCGTCGGCACCATGATCAAACTGCTTCCGAAGTCGCTGCGCCGTAACGTGGTTCCGGCTCCGGACTTCGCCGCAGCCGCGCTGCAGTCGATGAAACCGCGTGCCGAGCCGGTCGTGACGGCACTGGCACGAGAACTCTCGCGCCTGGGGTCATGCCGCATCGACCCGACCGACTTCGCCGTCACCGAGCTACCGGACCATCTGCGCATGACATTCGTCGCCGTCGACACCGGCGGAAGCGTGCTGGGCTCGGACAAGGATCTGATCCGGCTACGAAAGACGTTGGCTCCGCGCGTCGATCGCGAGGTGGCCAGTGCGGTCGGACAGGCCGAGCGTTCTGCCACTCTTGCGTGGACATCGTCGTCACTCGGCACTCTCGACGAGACGGTGACACGTTCGGTCGGCGGGCAGACCGTGACCGGTTACCCAGCCCTCGTCGCCGAGAACGGTGGCGTCGCGGTTCGCGTCCTCAGTACACCTGCGCAGCAGCGAGCGTCGATGAGGGACGGGACCAGGGCGCTACTGCTCGACTCCGCTCCCCGAGGGACCAAGGCGCTGCTTGCGGGGATCCCGACGAAGGATCGGATCGCGTTGGGACAGAATCCGTACGGCTCGGTCGAGGCACTGCTCGAGGATTGTCGCAGGACTGCTGTCGACGAGTCGATGGACGCGCACGGCGGACCCGTTCGCTCCCCCGAGAGGTTCACCGCTCTGTCGAAGGCGGTCAACGCCGAGACCACGGATAGAACCTCGCGGCTGCTCGGACTCGTACGGCCCGTTCTCACTGCAGCTCTGGAGCTTCGGGCTGTGCTGGCCACGAAGCAGGGGGATGCCGCCGATGACGTCCGCGAGCAGCTCGACGGCCTCGTGTTCGACGGGTTCGTCTTCGAGTTCGGATCCACTCGACTCGCCGAGATACCGCGCTATCTCACCGGGGCCATCGCCCGCTTGAAGTCGCTGCCGAGCAGCGCAGGCCGAGACGATGCGGGCATGGACATCCTCGATCGCGTGTACGACGCCTACGACAGACTCCTGAAGTCGCTTCCGGAGGCGCGTCAGCGTAGCGCTGCGGCTCAGGATGTGTTCTGGAGCATCGAGGAACTACGGATCGGGTTGTTCGCACAAGGAATCAGGACCGCGTACCCGGTCTCCGAGAAGCGAGTGATGAAAGCGATCGACGGGGTCGGACGAGGATGAAGCCCTGGACGAGGTGATCCGGGGCACTCGGGTCAGTCGACGGCCGAGGACTCACGATGTGCACGCAGCTCGAGAATCTCCTTCTCGAAATCTTCTGCCGAACTGAAAGATCGGTAGACCGACGCGAAGCGAAGGTAGGCGACTTCGTCCAAGTCCCTCAGCGGTCCGAGAATCGCCAACCCGACCTCGTTGCTGGGGATCTCGGCGGAGCCGGATGCCCGCACAGCGTCCTCGACCTGTTGCGCCAAGAGATTGAGCGCATCGTTGTCGACATCGCGTCCCTGGCATGCGCGCCGAACACCTTTGACGACCTTCTCCCGGCTGAACGGCTCGGTAACTCCGCTTCGCTTCACCACAGCGAGCACAGCTGTCTCCACCGTGGTGAATCGCCGACCGCACTCCGGGCACGAGCGACGACGACGAATCGCCTGCCCCTCGTCGGCTTCGCGTGAGTCGACCACCCGAGAATCGGGATGCCTGCAGAACGGGCAATGCATGTAGGAGCCTCCGTCGTTGCCGATGCACTCTCCGCTCGGACCTACCGAATGCTCAGGACGCGCAGGAGGTGCAGGCTCCGAGGATACTCGGAGGGCTACGTACGCAACTCGATCACCCGCCAGGTCGAGAGATGCGAGAGCCGAACTGACGAGGAGATCATTCGTCCACGGAGGAAGGAACAACGAGTTGCTGCCCGGCCGTGACGGCCGCGCTGCCCAGACCGTTGGACGCGAGAATACTGTCCACGACTTCCTGCACCGGCTCGTCGGGAACCACCCGTGCTGCGAAGTCACTGAGGGTCTCGCCTTGCTGCACCGTTGCAACAGTCGGCTGCGCAGCGGACTCGAGTGCACCCGCCCTGAGATTCGCCAACCCGATCAGTCCGAGGATCACGACGGCAGTACCCACCACACCTGCGACTGTCGCCTGCCACGAGATCGACTCGTTCGATCCACGTGCCTCGACACACGCCTCCGCACGGAGGGTCGCCTCGGTGGGCCGATGCGCGGAATGCACGAAGCGACGTCGGGTCTGCGTCGGCCTACGCGGCACGGAACGTGAGGACGGTGTGGAACGTGAGGACGGTGTGGAACGTGAGACCGGACCGACCACGCGCGAGTAGGCCTGCCTGGGGCTTTCTGTCGTGATGCTCATCGGTAACCTCCACTGCGGTGAACGTGATCGACACCCTCGTTCGATCAGGCGTTCGATGAACGCTTGTTCGAAGTTCTATCACGCGAGTCCGACAAAGTCAGTAGAAAATGCGACACGGATCGAACAGATGTTTGATCGAACAGCGTTTTCGAGCTAGATTCGTGTCAGAAACCACACGTCACACGCACACCACCCGTTCGACGCCCGAGAAGCCGTGAACCGATCATGCGAATCTCGACGCGAACAGACGACGTGGTCCAGCAGAACACGCAGAAATCTCGAACCAGCACGAGTCATGAACACGCAAGCAGCCGCGATGCAGGAGGACGCACTAATGAAGGACGAGACCTCGTCAGGGTCAGCGAAGTCGACCAGTAAGACGACTGGGAAGTCGGCCGCCAAGCCCGCTGCCGTACCGACCGCGAAGGCGTTCGAGGGTGAGGGCACCGACATCAACGCAGGATTGACCGATCGCCAACGCAAGGTACTGGAGGTGATTCGCGCCTCGGTCACCGAACGCGGTTATCCGCCGAGTATTCGGGAGATCGGTGACGCGGTCGGTCTGACATCGACGTCGTCGGTCGCGCATCAGCTCAGGACACTGGAGCGCAAGGGGTTCCTGCGGCGCGACGCCAATCGACCGCGCGCGGTCGACGTGCGCGGCCTCGACGAGGTTCAGGCCGATCACGCAGCTGCCGTGGCGGATGGTTCGGCGCCCGCCGAGGACCAGCTACCGACGCCTACTTTCGTGCCGGTGCTCGGACGTATCGCGGCGGGCGGACCGATCCTCGCCGAGGAGGCCGTCGAAGACGTATTCCCGCTTCCCCGTGAACTCGTCGGCCAGGGGTCGCTGTTCTTGCTCAAGGTGGTCGGCGAGTCGATGATCGAGGCTGCGATCTGCGATGGGGACTGGGTCGTCGTCCGCCAGCAAAGTGTGGCGGACAACGGTGACATCGTCGCCGCGATGATCGACGGCGAAGCAACTGTCAAGACATTCAAGCGTTCGAAGGGAGACGTGTGGTTGATGCCGCACAACCCGCTGTTCGAACCCATTCCGGGAAACGACGCCGCCATCCTCGGCAAGGTCGTCACTGTGATGCGCAAGCTCTGAGCCACCGCGATGTGGACAAGCCCCGCAGCCACTGATGGCCGCGGGGCTTGTCCATGTCTCCGATGAGTCAGAGGTCGAGGCCCCGACCGATGATCTCCTTCATGATCTCGGTCGTGCCGCCGTAGATGGTCTGCACCCGAGAGTCCATGTACGCCTTGGCTATAGGGTATTCCTTCATGTAGCCGTAGCCCCCGTGCAGCTGCAGGCACCGGTCGATGAGCTTGACCTGATTCTCGGTGGTCCACCACTTCGCCATCGCGGCTTCCTGAACGGTAAGGGTGCCTGCGTTGAGCAGTTCGATGAACTTGTCGACCATGATCCGGGTTGCTGTCGTCTCGGTGGCCAGTTCGGCGAGCACGAACCGGGTGTTCTGAAACTTGCCGATCGACTTGCCGAATGCCGTGCGGTCCCGACAATACTGAATTGTCATCTCCAGGGCGGACTCCATCGCAGCAGCAGCCACCACGGCGATGGACAACCTCTCCTGCGGCAGATTCTGCATGAGGTAGATGAACCCCATCCCCTCTTCGCCCAGAAGGTTCGCCGCGGGGACACGGACGTCGGTGAAGCTCAGTTCTGCGGTGTCCTGCGCCTTCATTCCGATCTTGTCCAGGTTGCGGCCGCGTTCGAATCCTGCCATTCCCCTTTCGACGACCAACAGGCTGAAGCCCTGCGCGCCTTTCTCGGGGTCGGTGCAGGCGACGACGATCACGAGATCGGCATTGATTCCGTTGGTGATGAACGTCTTCGACCCGTTCAGGATCCATTCGTCGCCGTCTCGAACCGCTTTGGTCTTGATTCCCTGTAGATCGCTTCCGGTGCCGGGCTCGGTCATGGCGATCGCGGTGATCAGCTCGCCGGAGCAGAATCCCGGCAGCCACCGTGCCTTCTGCTCGTCGTTGGTCAGGTCGGAGAGATACGGTGCGACGACGTCGTTGTGCAGCGTGAACCCGATTCCGCTGTATCCGCCGCGGGTCGTTTCCTCGGTGACGATGGCGTTGTATCGGAAGTCCTTGACTCCTCCGCCGCCGTACTCCTCGGGAACAGCGGTACCGAGGAAGCCTTGCTTTCCGGCCTCGACCCAGACATCACGATCGACGATGTTCTGCTCTTCCCACTTCGCGTGGTTGGGCGCGACATGCTGATCGAGGAACTTGCGGTACGACTCACGGAAGAGGTCGTGCTCGGAATCGAACAGTGTGCGTTCCACTATCTTGGCTCCTTTTCAGGTGCACCTCGGGGTACACCGAAGTTCACCGCCGGTGACTGGCGTCACTGAAAACCCTACGGCGATCGCTCGCACGCAGTCGATGACCGAGCCGCGCGTCATTGGTGACCGATCAGTGCTGCCGAGAGCGAGCCAGTGCGCGCATCACCGGGTACCCGACGAGGATTCCGACCGATCCCCATGCGATCCCACCGAGTTCGACGGAGCCGACGGCCAATGTCAGATCGCCGATGCCAGCGACAAGTGCCGCGGCAACGACCATGAGATTGACGGGGTCGGTGAAATCGACCTTGTTGTCGGTCCAGATGCGGACTCCCAGAAGGCCGATCAAGCCGTACAACACGAGCGTCGCACCGCCGATGACGCCGCTCGGGACGGTGAACACGAGCGCACCGAACTTCGGCGAGAAGGCAAGAACCACCGCGGTCGCCGCTGCCACCCAGTACGCGGCGGTGGAATACACGCGGGTGGCGGCCATGACGCCGATGTTCTCCGCGTACGTCGTGGTACCCGACCCGCCTGCTGCACCGGCAAGCGTGGTGGCCAAGCCGTCGGCGATCAGGGCGTTTCCGGCCATGTCGTCCAACGACTTTCCGGTCATGGCGGACACTGCTTTCACATGCCCCACGTTCTCGGCGACCAGGACGATGACGACGGGCAATGCGACGAGCACCACCGACAATTCGAACGTCGGTCCTCGAAACTCCGGTAGCCCGATCCACGACGCGCCTGCCAACGCGTCGAGTTTGGCGTCCTCGATCTGGCCGACCACTGCCGCGAACACCCAGCCGATGACAACACCGACCAGGATTCCGAGGCGACCGAGCAGTCCTGGTCCGATCACAGTGACGAGCAGGATCGCTACGAGCGTGATGGCAGCGACGAGGGGTTGGGCTTCGAACGACGACGTGGCGGTGGACGCGAGGTTCAGTCCGATGAGCACGACCACGGCACCCGTGACGACAGGGGGCATGACCGCTTCGATGACCCGCCCACCGACGATTCTGACGACGAATCCTACTGCCGCGAGGACGATTCCGACAGCCATGACAGCGCCGAGCTGCGCCGCCGGGCCGTCTGCCTGCGCGGCGCTCAGTGGAGCGATGAACGCGAACGACGACCCCAGGTAGCTGGGGATTCTGCCGCGCGTGATGATCAGGAACAGTGCTGTTCCGATGCCGGAGAACAGCAGCGTCGTCGTCACCGGGAATCCGGTGATCGTCGGAACGAGCAACGTCGCGCCGAACATAGCGATGACGTGCTGCATCCCGATGCCTACCGTGCGCGGCCACGACAACCGCTCGTCCGGTGCCACGACCGCTCCTGCTGCGACTGTCTTCCCGTTGCCGTGCAGGGTCCATCCGAAGTTTCGACTCACGAGGAGAAATCCTAGAGTGAGTGTCAGTTCAGGATCGCACCAACCGCCGCACGAGCAGCGGTCGAGCTGTCGGTGCGCAGCGCAGCACCCGCAGCCTCCTTGCACTGATCGAGCGTGACCGTCGACAGCTTTGCTCCCACGTGGGCAATGGCAGCGGAGGCCGCTGACAGAGACGTGATACCGAGACCGACCAGGACACACGCGAGCAACGGATCGGCGGCAGCTTCGCCACACACTCCGACCGGTTTTCCAGCCGCGGCACCTGCTTTCGCGGTGTGCGCGACCAAGGCGAGCACCGCCGGCTGCCACGGATCGGTCAGAGCCGCGAGCTGTGAGGACATCCGGTCGGCTGCCATCGTGTACTGCGCCAGGTCGTTGGTGCCGATGGACAGAAAGTCGACGTGTTCGAGAATGTGCTCGGCCAACAGGGCAGCGGCAGGCACCTCGATCATCACCCCTGGCTTCAGTCCGCGTTCACGAACGTCGGCTGCGAACGCCGCAGCTTCCGCCGCGGTGGCGATCATCGGCGCCATGACCCACGGACTGGAACCGGTGGCCTTCGCGGCGGCTGCAATTCCGTCGAGCTGGCGGTAGAGGATGCCCCGATCCTGCTCGGCGATGCGAATTCCGCGGATTCCGAGGGCCGGGTTGGCCTCGTCGGCATGGTTGGCGAACCGAAGCGGCTTGTCCGAGCCCGCATCGAGCGTTCTGACGACGACCTTGTGGCCCTCGAACGCCTCGAGCACCTGACCGTAGATCTCCGCCTGCTCGTCGACGGTCGGCTCCGTGTCGCGGTCCAGGAAGCACAGCTCGGTGCGGAAGAGTCCGATGCCGTCCGCGGCGGAGTTGCGTGCCGCCCGCGCACCAGCGCCGTCCTGAACGTTCGCGAGGATGTCGACGGCGTGGCCGTCGGCGGTTGCGCCCGGGCCCGACCACTGGGATACGCGGTCGAGTTCGGCCTTCGCGGCCGCCACCTGCTCCACGGCGCTCGTCGTGTCCGGTTGGAGCACGATGAGTCCGGTACCTCCGTCCACGAGGGCCGGCGTGCCTTCCGCGATGTCGTCGAGCCCCGCGACCGCGACGATGCAGGCGATACCGAGCTGCCGCGCAATGATCGCTGTGTGGCTGGTCGGTCCACCGAGAGATGTCGCGAGGCCGACGACGAGGGTTGCATCGAGGCCTGCTGTGTCGGCAGGGGCCAGGTCGTCGGCGAACAGAACCGACGGGACTGCCGGAACCGGCACACCGGGTTCGGGTACGCCCAGGATTTCGGCGATCACGCGGTCACGGATGTCCCGCAGGTCGGTGACACGCTCGGCCATCAGGCCGCCCACCTTCTCGAACATCGCCGTGAACTGCTCGGTGGCGGCGTCGGTCGCCGACGAGGCCGGACTGCCGGCGGCGATCAGCTTCTCGGCCGCGCGGATCCAGCCACGGTCCTGCGCCATCGCGGCGTTGGCGGACAGCACCTCGGACGCCGCGCCCGTAGCGAGTTCGGCGCGTCCGCGCAGCCGTGTCGACACAGTCGACGCTGCGGTACGGAACCGTTCGAGTTCGGCGCCGCGGGCGGTGTCGTCGATCACCGACGTGTCGATGGGTACGTCGGGGCGGCGCCCGGGCCTGATCACCGGGCCGTAGCCGACGCCGGGAACGACGGGGGTTCCTCGCAGAACCGTCTCCTGCGTGTCGGATCGAAGCGATCCCGTCATGTGTCCTCCTCGTGACCGGGTGTGGTTCAGCCTGTGCAACCAACTTGTTGTGACCGAGATTACTCTTTGCTCTTGACATGTCAACAGATACGGGCGTAAAACAACATAAACCAACAACGAATCGGCGGGAGGCGCAGGTGTACGCAGAAGAGCGACAGCAATCGATCGCAGAACTTGTCAGTACCCGCGGCCGCATCTCGGTAACCGATCTGTCCACCGCCTACGGCGTCACCACCGAGACCGTGCGACGCGATCTCGCCGTTCTCGACCGACTCGGCGTCGTTCGCCGTGTCCACGGAGGAGCTGTGCCTGCATCGGCTCTCACGGCCACCGAACCCGGCGTCGGCGAGCGCGAGTACACCCGTGCGGAGCAGAAGGACGCCATCGCCGCTGCGGCGCTGGACTATCTCCCTCAGCCCGGAGGCAGCGCCGTACTCGACGCCGGAACCACCACCGGTCGCCTGGCAGCTCTGCTCTCCAGCGAACGCGAACTCACGCTCGTCACCAACTCCGTGCCCATCGCAGCGCGAGTGGCTCCGCTTACCGGAGTCAATCTGCGGGTACTCGGCGGTCGTGTACGTGGAACCACGCAGGCGTCGGTCGGCGAAGAGGCACTCACAGCTCTCGAGTGGCTCCGCGTCGACGTCGCGTTCATCGGCACCAACGCACTCAGCCTCGGCCATGGCCTGTCCACACCGGACAGTGACGAAGCCGCTGTCAAGCGCGCCATGGTTCGAAGCGCGAACCATGTCGTCGTATTGGCCGATTCGTCGAAGGTCGGCCGTGAGCATCTCGTCAGTTTTGCCCGCCTGGACCAGATCGACGTACTCGTCACCGACGGGGAAATCGACGCCGAGGACCGTAAGAGTTTGACCGACAACGGAATCGAGGTGGTGATCGCATGATCGTCACACTGACAGCGAACCCGAGCATCGACAGGACAGTGATGCTCGACTCCGAACTGGTCCGCGGCGGCGTGCATCGTGCACGCACCACGGTCAGCGACCCCGGCGGCAAGGGCGTCAACGTTGCCAGGGTTCTGACCGCGTCGGGCGTGCACGCCATGGCCGTCCTACCCGCGATGGCCGGAGATCCACTGCTCGATGCCCTCGCATCCAAGGGTGTCCGTTTCTGCGGCGTGCCGACCGACGGATTCGCCCGGACCAACATCACCGTCAGCGAACCCGGCGGCACCACCACCAAGATCAACGAGCCCGGATCGGTACTGACTGCGGCCACTCGAGATGCTCTGTTCGACGCAGTGCTCGACCTGGGCAGAGACGCTGCCTGGGTCGTGCTGTCCGGTTCTCTTCCGCCCGGCGTCACGGGCGATTGGTACGCCGAGATCGTCCGCGCGCTGCGCGGCACCTCCTGCAAAATTGCAGTGGACACATCCGACGAGCCTCTACTGGCACTTGCGGCGTCGTTCCCCGATTCCGCGCCCGATCTGATCAAACCCAACTCCGAAGAACTCGCTCAACTGACCGGCGCCGATGCCGACGAGTTGGAACGTGCCGCATCGGCAGGTGACCCGACGGCGACAGTCGCGGCCGCCCGAATCCTCGTCGGTCGAGGCGTGTCTTCGGTACTTGCGACGCTGGGAAGCGCAGGCGCTGTACTCGTCGATGCCGAAGGTGCATGGTTCGCCGCTCCCCCACCGATCGAGGCGATCAGCACTGTCGGGGCGGGTGATTCCTCGCTCGCCGGGTACATCCTCGCCGACATAGAACGCTGCTCCCCGGCCGATCGGCTGCGCAGGGCCGTGGCCTACGGAACCGCTGCCACAGCACTGCCGGGAACCACGCTGCCCACACCCGACCTTGCTCGCGAAGAAACTGTCACCGTACGCGCGCTCGACTCGCCCCACTCGTCCGTCACCGCCCCGTCCAGCATCACTTCCCACCGTTCGTCGACACTCTCCTAGGAGCCGTCATGTCCACACCCACCAACGATCCCGCGATCATCGCGGAGGACCTCATCCTCCTCGATGCGGACCTCGGCGAATCCAAGGATGCAGTCATCTCTCGGCTGTCGGAGATCCTCGCCGGAGCGGGCCGAGCCACCGACGCGGCACCGCTGCGCGACGCCGCTCTCGCTCGTGAGGCCCAGTCCGCCACCGGACTGCCCGGCGGGATCGCCATTCCGCACTGCCGCGCCGATGCGGTCACTGCAGCATCGCTCGGATTCGCCCGATTGAACCCGAAAGTCGATTTCGGCGCCCCCGACGGCCCTGCAGATCTCGTGTTTCTTATCGCTGCTCCCGCAGGTGCAGGGTCGGCGCACATGAAGCTGCTCTCCAGCTTGGCGCGCGCGCTCGTCAAGCCCGAGTTCGTCACCTCGCTGCGCAACGCGCCGACGGCAGCTGACGTCGTCGCGCTGGTCGACGGTGTCATCAATCCAGCAGCGAAGTCCGCCGGCAAGCCGGCAGCACCCGCTGCTGCAGCGACGACGCCTGCAGCTGCTGCGACCGCAACGCCTCCGGTGTCGGAGCGACCGAAACACATCGTCGCCGTCACGGCCTGCCCCACCGGCATCGCCCACACCTACATGGCCGCCGATTCTCTCGTCGCAGCAGGCGACCGCGCAGGCGTCACGGTGCACGTCGAGACACAGGGATCGAGCGGTAGCACTCCGCTGGATCCGGCACTGATCGCCGGCGCCGAGGCTGTCATCTTCGCTACCGACGTCGGAGTGAAGGGCAAAGAGCGTTTCGCGGGCAAGCCGGTCATATCCTCTGGCGTCAAACGTGCCATCAACGAACCCGACGTCATGGTGACCGAGGCACTGCGCGCATCCAACGACCCGAACGCCGCACGCGTGTCGGGAACAGCCGCGGCGGCAGGTAGCAGCAGCACCACATCGGGCGAGCTGGGCTGGGGCACGCGCATCCGCCAGATTCTGCTGACGGGAGTCAGCTACATGATCCCGTTCGTCGCGGCCGGCGGTCTGTTGATCGCGCTCGGCTTCCTGCTCGGCGGCTACGAGATCTCCGGCGTTGCCGAAGACATCGTCGTCAACAACTCCATCACGTCTCTGCCGGACGGCGGATTGACCACCTATCTCGGTGCCGTGCTGTTCCAGATCGGTGCGCTGTCGTTCAGCTTCCTCGTTCCCGCTCTGGCCGGCTACATCTCCTACGCCATCGCCGACAGACCCGGCCTGGCACCAGGATTCACGGCAGGCGCGGTCGCAGTCCTCGTCGGTGCAGGATTCATCGGCGGACTCGTCGGTGGCCTCATCGCGGGCTTCGTTGCACTGTGGATCAGCAGGTGGAAGATTCCAACGGTTCTTCGTGGACTCATGCCCGTCGTCATCATCCCGCTGTTCGCGACGCTGATCGTCGGCGGAATCATGTTCCTCGTGCTCGGCAAGCCGCTTGCTGCCATCACAAGTGGACTGACCGACTGGCTCAACGGGCTCACCGGAAGCTCGATCATCATCCTCGGCATCATTCTCGGACTGATGATGTGCTTCGACCTCGGTGGACCGGTCAACAAGGCCGCATACGCATTCGCCACGGCCGGCCTGTCCGTCACCGACACCGCATCACTTCGCATCATGGCGGCGGTGATGGCCGCAGGAATGGTTCCCCCACTCGCGCTCGCCCTGGCATCGGCGGTTCGCCCCAAGATCTTCACCGAGGCGGAACGCGAGAACGGCAAGGCTGCATGGTTCCTCGGTGCCGCATTCATCTCCGAGGGCGCGATCCCGTTCGCCGCAGCGGACCCGTTGCGTGTCATCCCGTCGATGATGGCGGGTGGAGCTGTCACCGGCGCACTGATCATGGCCATGGACGTGACACTCAGTGCACCGCACGGTGGAATCTTCGTGTTCTTCGCCGTCGGCGGCATCCTGTGGTTCCTCCTCGCCCTCGCTGCGGGCACGGTCGTCTCGGCCGTCCTGGTCATCGGGGCAAAGCAGTTCGTCAAGGGCAAGAATGCACCGACCGAATCAGAGCTCGATCCCGATCTCGTCACCGCCTGACAGAAATCTCTCCCCACCCACCACGAAGGAGCTCGACATGCCCAGTACCACCGTCGCCGTCGGATCGTCGATCGGCCTCCACGCTCGCCCCGCTGCATTGATCGCCGAAGCGGTCGCCGACGCAGGCATCGACGTGACCCTTGCAGTCGACGGCGAAGAGCCGGTCGACGCCGGATCCGCGTTGATGATCATGACTCTCGGCGCCACCAAGGGAACCGAGGTGACCGTGGAAAGCGACGATCAGGCAACGCTGGACAAGATCGCGGCACTCGTCGCCGCAGATCTCGACGCCTGACACTGCCGCGCCTCACCTGCGGCGTGCAGTCCTGACACCGTAGGCAATCGAGAAGAGCACGAGAACGCCTGCGGCGGCCATCGCTCCGAGTGCCCATCGGGAATCCGATTCGGTCTCGGCGGTGGCCGCTGCGTCGTCCGCCGAGACCAAGTCGGTTGCGCCGCGCAGCCACAGGATCGGAGGCACTGCACCACCGGCCGCTTCCGATGCCACGAGCAGATTGCCTGCATCGTCGAACGCGACGGCCTCACCCTGGGGCTGCGCAGGCAGTGCGACGACGACCGCGTCGCCGGTCGACGACTCTGCAGTCGATGCTCCTGCAGCCAATGCTCCTGCAGCCAATGCTCCTGCGACGTCACCGTCGCGAACCGGGAAAAGATACACATCGTTGTACGTTCGAACTGCGGCGACCGAACCATCGGCACTGACAGCGCCTCCGGTGGCGAGGATCGATCCCGTGATGAACGGCGGACCGCCCACGGTGTCCGTGCGCTCGAACGACAGGTCCCCGACGTGTCGAAGCGGGGTGGGACCAGGTGATGCCAACTGATCGACGGTCTCGTCTCCGGCTGGAACATATACGCCGCTGATGCCGGTCGGTTCTTTCGACACGATCACAGGTCTGCCACCGGGTTCGATCAGGATCGTCTCCGCGTCGTGCGGGCCGTCCGGATAGACCAACCTGTGCAGCTCGCCCTCCCCCGACTGTGGGTCCATGCGCGTCAACGCGACCGTATCGCGCCTGCGCAGATTGTCGCCGGTGTCGGAGAGCCACAGTCGACCGCCGTGCGATCCGAGGTCCTCGACGTCGTACGGGTCCACCGGGACATCGAGCCACCGCGATACCGCACACGAGGAATCGAGCGCCGCCACACGGTGATCGGTGCCGCTGTCGCCGATACCGTAGAGGACCCCGCCCACCATGGTCAGACCGGACAGCTCTTCCAAGCCCGGATCCGTTGGCGTGCAGTATGTCTCGAACTGTTCCTGCCGGGTCTCTACCTGAGCGTTCGCGGCATGGGGCACGAGAATCGACACGCCGACCACGGCTGAGACGGCGAACCACCTCATCGAGTTCAGGCAGACGCCGGCTCGTACGCGAACTCCGTCAGGAGCGACGCCAGCGCGGTCGGAACTCTCGCCGCAACCCGTGTTCCGTCCGGTTCGTGCGAGGACATCGAGATCCGCCCCTCGGTGTGGATGCGAGCCACCAGGTCACCTCGGGTGTACGGAACGAGAACGTCGACCTGGGCCTCCGGCCAGGCGAGTATCTCGCCGAGGTGATCGCGAAGTTCGGCGATTCCCTCACCGGTGCGAGCGGAGACGAACCGTGCACCCGGCAGCAACCCGCGCAGTTGCGTCAGCTGGACCGGATCGGCGGCGTCGATCTTGTTCACGACGATGAGCTCGGGCGGCATCTTCGACTCGCGTTCCTTCACGACGTCCATGATGACCTCGCGCACGGCCTTGATCTGGTCGACCGGTAGCGGGTCGGAGCCGTCGACCACGTGCAGCAGAAGGTCGGCGTCGGTGACTTCTTCCAGCGTGGAGCGAAAGGCCTCGACGAGTTGGGTGGGAAGGTGGCGGACGAAACCGACCGTGTCTGTCAGCACGATCGCGCGCCCGTCCTCGAGCGTCGACTTGCGCGACGTCGGATCGAGTGTTGCGAACAGGGCATTCTGCACCAGCACCCCGGACCCGGTCAGCGCATTGAGCAGACTCGATTTGCCTGCGTTGGTGTAGCCGACGATCGCAATGGATGGAACAGTGCTCTCGAGACGCCGTTCACGCTTGGTGTCACGAGCCTGCTTCATCCCCTTGATCTCGCGCCGGAGTTTGGCCATCCGCTCACGAATGCGGCGACGGTCGGTCTCGATCTTCGTTTCACCGGGCCCACGCAGACCGACACCGCCGTTGCTTCCCGCACGACCACCGGCCTGCCTCGACATCGACTCACCCCAACCGCGGAGCCGAGGGAGCATGTACTCCATCTGCGCGAACGCGACCTGAGCCTTGCCCTCCCTCGACGTCGCGTGCTGAGCGAAGATGTCCAGGATCAGCGCCGTCCTGTCGATGACCTTGACCTTGACGACCTTCTCCAGCGCGTTGAGCTGCGCCGGGGTGAGCTCGCCGTCGCAGATCACGGTGTCGGCGCCGGTCGCGACGACGACATCGCGCAGTTCGTGTGCCTTGCCCGAGCCGATGTAGGTGGCGGAATCTGGCTTGTCGCGTCGCTGTACCAGTGCGTCGAGCACCTCAGATCCTGCCGTCTCGGCGAGAGCGGCCAGCTCGGACATGCTGCTTTCCGCCTGCGCTGCCGTGCCGTTGGTCCAGACACCGACCAGCACGACGCGTTCGAGGCGCAGCTGACGGTATTCGACCTCGGTGACATCGTCGAGTTCGGTAGACAGACCTGCGACTCTTCGCAGAGCCGTCCGTTCCTCGAGCTGCATGTCTCCGGACGACGGAGAATTCTCGTCGGTGGGTAGCGGGGACCTGGCGATGCGCCTCGACCAGGCTTCCGACTCCTGTGCCGTCCAGGAGGATCCGTCGGCAGGGTCGGTATCGGTGCGATGTGTGTTAGTCATACGCTGACCATGATCCACGAAAAGCCCAGCGCATGCACGTGAGTATTCAGCTCAACTCTTTCCACCACGCGTCGTCGATGTTTCCCTCGGCCACCAACACCGACGGTCCGCGCAGCGAAGCACCGGAATCGTCGATCGACACGGTCACCTCACCGCCGGGGACACTGACTACGACCTGACCGGAGTCGAGCCCTTCGTACGACAGCGCTGCGGCTGCCGCTGCGACTGTTCCGGTACCGCACGATCTGGTCTCGCCGACTCCGCGTTCGAACACACGCATGTCGACACGGCCGAACTGCAGACGTGTGACGATCTCGACATTGGCACCCTCGGTGAAGAAGTCGGTATCCAACACCGGCGCCGTGGACAGATCGAGATCGCGGAGCGAGACGATGTCGGCGGATGCGTCGACACACGCCAGGTGCGGATTTCCGACGTCGATGCCGATTCCGTCGTACGTGCGGCCACCGAGAGTCGCTGCACTGGCCCCCATCAGACGGACGTCACCCATGTCGACGCTGACGTCTGCCCGTGTCGCGTCGAACTTGTGCACGGTCACGGGCCGCGCTCCGGCTCGGGAGCCCACGACGAAACGATCTTCGATCTCCAACTCGTGCGCCCGTACGTAGTGCGCGAACACTCGGACACCGTTTCCGCACATCTCGGCGATCGTGCCGTCGCCGTTTCGGTAGTCCATGAACCAGTCCTCCGGTCCGACTCCCGCGGGCAGCCGGTCCAGAACCCCCGCGTCACGCAGTACACCCGCCCGAGCGACGCGCAGCACGCCGTCGGCACCGAGCCCCTGGCGCCGGTCGCACAGTGCGGCGACACGTGAGCGCAGGAGTTCGATCCGCGCGTCGGGATCGAACAGCACGACGAAGTCGTTCTGCGTTCCATGGCCCTTTGCGAATTGCATGACCGGAATTCTACGGCCGTGCCGGGCCTATTCGCCCAGCCAGGTCAGTGCCTGCTCCGTCGACCTCGCATCGGCACCGTCGAGCCAGTGCACCCGTGGGTCACGCCTGAACCAGGACCGCTGACGGCGAACGTAGCGTCTGGTCCCGATGAACGTCCGCTCCCGCGCATGGTCCAGATCACCGTCACCGGCCAGATGGTCCAGAACCTGGGCGTACCCGATCGCCCGTGCCGCGGTGACACCCTCGCGAAGGCCGATTGCGAGGAGTCCTTCCACCTCGTCGACCAGCCCGGCGTCGAACATCGAGTCGGTGCGCCGGGCGATTCGCTCGTCGAGCTGTGCGGTGTCGCGGTCGACACCGATGATTCGGGTGCCCCAACGTGGCTCGCCGATCTTCGGTGCGGACGCCGCGAACGGCAGGCCGGTGATCTCCACGACCTCGAGTGCGCGGACCATTCGCCGACCGTCGGTCGCGAGAATCGACGCAGCCGCCTCGGGGTCGCGCTCGAGCAGTGCCCGGTGCACGGCATCGGTCCCGCCCTCTGCGAGAACACGCTCCCACCGTGCACGCACTTCGGGATCAGTAGCTGGAAACGCCCATTCGTCGAGCAGCGACTGGACGTACATCATCGAACCACCGACGATGATCGGCACTTTCCCGCGAGCTGCGATGTCCTCCACGTCGGTAACGGCCGCTTCCTGGTAGTTGGCCACCGTTGCGATCTCGGT
The DNA here is from genome assembly GCF_001895005.1 of Rhodococcus yunnanensis NBRC 103083. GTDB lineage: Bacteria > Actinomycetota > Actinomycetes > Mycobacteriales > Mycobacteriaceae > Rhodococcoides > Rhodococcoides yunnanense. The sequence continues at coordinate 734,879 of NZ_BCXH01000001.1, forward strand.
GACCTCCAGTACATCGAGTCGGTGGTGAACGATCCCGCGACGTTCCTGCACCGGCAGCTTCGCTGTCCCGATATCCATACCGCGGTACTGCTGCATCGCATCGATGTTGACGATTTCGCCGTCCAGCACCTCGGCAAGATCGAGTCCGAGATCCGACTTCCCCGTGGCAGTCGGTCCGATGACCGCGATCGGAGTGACAGAACTCACGCCACCGACTCCCATGTCCCGACGAAGTAGCCGACACCGAACGGCGAGCCCCGGTACAAAGTCCTCGGTACGACGGCCAATCCGTGGACGGCGCCTGCCAACGCCTGCCACGCGGGCACTCCCCCGACTCCGAGCTCTCGGCACACCTCGCGATCGAGTTGCGCCAGCGCGTGTACGTCCGCAGTGCCCAGTGCATCGTCGATGGCGTTCTGTTGGCCCGGCGCACGGTCGTCGAACGATCCGGGAGCCTTCGGCGTCAAGGTCGTCGCGCCGTCGGCCACGACGATCAGCCCCCAGTTCTCGCCACTGTCGTCCATACGCGCGCGCAGTTCACGGCCGAGGCGCTCGGACGCGTCGGGAGCAGTGTCCTCGGCGAGAATACGAGCCTCGACGACCGCATTCGTCGACGTCCGATCACGCAGCCACGCCGCGATCAACGCTGCGAGCGGCATCGACGCGTCGAGATCTCCGAAGCCTGCGCCGGAGTCCGAGCCGGGAGACAACCCGACCTCGACATCGACGCCGTATCCGCGAAAGTTCCCGCGGGTAGTCGGCGCGACGGTCTGTGCCCGCTCACCGACACCGAGTGCAATCCATCTGCTCGCAGACCGGCCGAGCACCGCTGCCGCTTCGAGTGCGGCGGCCCGGACCGCGTCCGCCTCCGATGCCCCACCTCCGGTCAACTGCGGAACCAGCAGGGGCGGGGACGGCACAAGGGCCACTGCGCGAAACACCGCTCCAACGCTAGTCGCTGATCACCGAACCGCTCGACACGGACGCATCAATCACGCGGCGGCGCCACGTGTCGGCGTATGACCTGTTTCAATGGTCCGATCGGTCGACACCGAGTTGAATGGTGTTCATCGGCACAACAGCGCGATAGAGGCAGCCGTGACGCGCGGCAGAGACGAGGAACAATGACCGATCCCAGTGGCACACCCAACCCCAGCAGCAGTGGCACCCCTGACAGCAGCGCACCCACTCCTGGAGGCCCGAAGCCAGGGGCACCGAAGCCAGGCGGGCCGAAGCCTGGAGCCCCGAGGCCCGGTGGGCCCAAGCCGGGCGGTTCGGGGGTGGCCAAACCCCATCCCGTCTCCTCGCACGTTGCCTCCGTGACCCCCACAGTTGCCCCTCCGAGCGACCCCAGCAAGTTCGGCCGGGTCGACGACGACGGCACCGCGTGGGTCCGGACAGCCGACGGCGAACGACAGATCGGTTCATGGCAGGCAGGCGACGCTGCCGAAGGGCTTGCACACTTCGGCCGCCGCTACGACGACCTGTCCACTGAGGTCGCACTGCTCGAGGCACGACTCACCGCAGGCGCCGGAGACGCGAAGAAGACCAGAACTGCCGCGCAGGCACTGTTGGAGTCCATACCCACCGCGGCGATCATCGGCGACATCGATGCATTGACCCGCCGACTGGAGGTGGTCGTCGAACACTCGGAGGCTGCCGCAGCCGTCGCAAAGCACGAGAAAGAGCTCGAACGGGCAGCCCACACGTCCCGTAAAGAAGAGCTGGCCGCCGAGGCAGAACAGATCGGCAGCGAATCGACGCAGTGGAAGCACGCGGGCGATCGCCTACGCGAGATTCTCGACGAGTGGAAGACCATCCGGGGCGTCGACCGCAAGGTCGACGACGCATTGTGGAAACGGTATTCCAAGGCCCGCGAGAATTTCAACCGTCGACGCGGTGCACACTTCGCCGACCTCGATCGCGAACGCGGCGCAGCGAAGACACGTAAGGAAGAGCTGGTCGAACAAGCGAAGGCGCTGTCGTCGTCGACGGATTGGGGCCCGACCGCAGCCGAATTCCGCGACCTCCTCGTCGAATGGAAGGCCGCAGGACGCGCGCCGCGGGACGCCGACGACGCACTCTGGAAGAACTTCAAGGCCGCGCAGGATGTCTTCTTCGCGGCGCGCAATGCCGCGGCGTCCGAACGCGACGCGGAGTTCGAGGCCAACGCCGTCGCCAAGGAGGAGCTTCTCGCCAAGTACGGCAACATCGACGCTACGGGCGACCTGGACGCCGCGCGTGCTGCGTTACGTGACCTGCAGGAGAAGTGGGATACCGCAGGCAAGGTTCCCCGCGAGAAGATGCACGATCTGGAAGGCAAGCTGCGAGCGATCGAGAAGTCCGTTCGCGATGCTGTCGACGCGCAGTGGCGACGCTCCGACCCGGAGGCCGTCGCGCGTGCAGCCCAGTTCCGTGAGCGAGTCGAACAGTTCGAGGAGCAGGCCGCCAAGGCTCAGGCCGCAGGCAAGGAGAAGGACGCCAAGCGTGCACTAGAGCAGGCGCAGCAGTGGCGTGAGTGGGCCGAGGCAGCAGAGGGCGCCGTCGGCGAGCTGTAGCCGGGCGCGAGAGAACCCGAGTCAGCGCTTGCGGTCGGTCGGACGCCCGAGAACGGGTCCGGCCCACTGCGAGTTCTGTTCGGCGTCCGATGCCGCTGCGCGCCGTCGTTCCTGCGCCTCCAGCTGTGCGGTGGTCTTGTTCCACACGGCCTTGAGCCAGTGGAAGGTCAACACGACCACCACTATCCATCCGATGATCAAGCCGATCCCGGGGCCGCCGCCCGTCTGATCCACCGGCAGCGTCTGGCGCGACCAGATCGACAGCATTCCGAACACGGATGCAACTGCAGAGCCGACCAGCGCAACCCAGGCCAGCGCCCAGATTCGCGTCACGAGTGCGAGCACCGACGCGATGACCGAGAACACGACGACGAACCACACGAATATCCGCGATGGCAGCGCGATCGACTCGGCGGTGGCCGAGCCTCCCCCGGACAACACGTCGAACCCGCTTGCTCCGCCGGCATGGGGCAGAGCGAGCGTCATCAGCAGCAACAACACCAGTACCGCGACGACGACCGCCCGGACTCCGGGGTCGATCTCGGCATCGATGCGGCGCTCGGCTGTGTCGTAATCGGGTGCGGCTCCCTCTTCGTTGCGATCGGGGCCTTCACGGTTGTCGGTCATACGCTGCATCCTGTCGATACGGGCATCGGAGCCGGGGCGCCGATGGTCGGCAGCCCCAGACCGACGCCGATGGGGGCCGTCTTGGGTAGTTCGCCTCGTTCGTACGCATCTCCAGCAGCGGTACGTCGATGAGACGACACGCCCCCGTCCGCGATCAGGTGATACGGCGCGGCGGCGCTGATGGTCGTGGTGACGACGTCCCCCGGACGGATTTCGTGAGCGTGGTGTTCTTCGGTTCGAAAGTGCACGAGACGGCCGTCGCGGGCGCGACCACTCTTTCGGTGCGTCGCAGCATTCTTGCGGCCCTCGCCGGTCGCGACGAGAAGCTCGACCTCGGTGCCGATCAGCTCGCGGTTCGCCTCGAGGACGATCTCCTCCTGCAGAGCGATGAGCCTGAGGTATCGCTCTTGAACGATGTCCTTCGGAACTTGATCGGGCATGTCCGCAGCAGGGGTACCGGGACGCTTGGAGTACTGGAATGTGTACGCATTGGTGAACCGTGCCCTGCGCATCACTTCCAGTGTCTGCTCGAAGTCCTCCTCGGTCTCACCGGGGAATCCGACGATGATGTCGGTGGTGATCGCAGCATGTGGCATGACTGCGCGCACTTTGTCGATGATCCCGAGGAACTTCGTCTGTCGGTAGGACCTGCGCATCGCTTTGAGTATGCGGTCGGAGCCGGACTGCAGGGGCATGTGCAGAGTCGGGCAGATGTTCGGTGTCGACGCCATCACCTCGATGACGTCGTCGGTGAACTCCGCGGGGTGCGGTGAGGTGAACCGCACTCGCTCGAGCCCCTCGATGTTTCCGCACGCCTTCAGCAGGGACGCGAACGCACCCCGGTCGCGAGGAAGCTCGGGATCGGCGAACGACGCGCCGTATGCGTTGACGTTCTGCCCCAGAAGAGTGACCTCGAGAACGCCCTGGTCGACGAGCGCCTGCACTTCGGCCAGTATGTCTTCGGGTCGTCGATCGATCTCTTTGCCGCGCAGCGCAGGAACGATGCAGAACGTGCACGTGTTGTTGCACCCGACCGAAATCGACACCCAGCCTGCATACGGGGACTCACGCTTTGCCGGCAACGTGGACGGAAACGCCTCGAGCGACTCGAGAATCTCGACCTGAGCTTCCTCGTTGTGCCGGGCACGTTCGAGCAGGACGGGCAACGATCCGATGTTGTGAGTGCCGAATACGACGTCGACCCAGGGAGCCTTCTTGACGACGGTGTCGCGGTCCTTCTGCGCAAGGCACCCGCCGACCGCGATCTGCATCCGTGGATTACGCGTCTTCGCCGGGCGCAACATACCGAGGTTGCCGTAGAGCTTGTTGTCGGCGTTCTCTCGAACCGCGCAGGTATTGAAGACCACGAGGTCTGCATCGACACCGGAATCGGCGGGCACGTAACCGGCTTCTTCGAGCAGACCGGCGAGTCGCTCGGAGTCGTGCACGTTCATCTGGCACCCGTGCGTGCGTACCTCGTAGCTGCGCACGGATTCGTCGAGACGTCGAGCGGTGTTCGGATGACTCGTTTCCACCCCTCCAGGGTACGGCCCCACAGGTAGGGTTCCCGCCGGGGATCGTCCGGCTTCCTGGGTCGATACCGACCGACAGTAAAGTTTCCATTACATAATTCCCATAGTCGGGTGAAAAGCGCTGTCTGCAAGCAAACTACGAATAGGGTTCTGCCCTATGACGCATGCCACCGACGCGCCGGCTCACGGTGCCCTTGCCGATCGACCCCCCATGATCTCCCTGAAATCGGTAGACAAGCATTTCGGTGATCTGCACGTTCTGAAGGACATCAACCTCGAGGTGCCCGCTGGGCAGGTCGTGATCGTTCTCGGCCCGTCCGGGTCGGGCAAGTCGACACTGTGCCGGACCATCAATCGCCTCGAACCGATCGACTCGGGATCCATCGAGGTCGACGGTTCCGTACTACCCGCCGAGGGGAAGGCGCTCGCTGCATTGCGCGCCGATGTCGGAATGGTCTTCCAGTCCTTCAACCTCTTTGCCCACAAGACGATTCTCGAGAACGTCATGCTCGCACCGCAGAAGGTGCGCAAGCTCAAGAAGGACGAGGTCCGCAAGACCGCAGACGCCCTGCTCGAGCGAGTGGGCATCGCCAACCAGGCCGACAAGTATCCGGCCCAGCTGTCGGGCGGTCAGCAGCAGCGTGTGGCCATCGCTCGCTCGCTCGCCATGAACCCCAAGGTGATGCTGTTCGACGAGCCGACCTCGGCTCTGGACCCCGAGATGGTCAACGAGGTCCTCGATGTCATGACCTCCTTGGCGAAGGAAGGCATGACGATGCTCGTCGTCACCCACGAGATGGGTTTCGCGCGTAAAGCGGGCGATCGGGTCATCTTCATGGCGGACGGAGCCGTCGTCGAGGACACCGATCCCGAGACCTTCTTCACATCGCCTGAATCGGACCGCGCCAAAGACTTCCTCGGCAAGATTCTCGGCCACTGACTCGGCCGTCACAGCTCGACACACCGTTCACACGAACCAACATGGAGGAACCACCAGTGAGAATCAATCGCTCGATCCGTATCGGCGTCGGAATCGCGGCCCTCGCCATCGTCGCAACCGCATGTGGCGGCGGCGAGGAAGCACGTAGCGTCTCGTCGAGCGCGGAGAACGGCAATCTCATCGTCGGAATCAAGTACGACCAGCCCGGTCTCGGGCTGCGGAACCCGGACGGGTCCTTCAGCGGATTCGACGTCGAGGTCGCCAAGTACGTCGCCGATCAACTCGGCGTACCCGCGGACAAGATCGAGTTCAAGGAAGCTCCGTCGGCTCAGCGCGAGACCCTGATCCAGAACGGCGAGGTCGACTACGTCGTCGCCACCTACTCGATCACCGACGCCCGCAAGGAGAAGGTCGGATTTGCCGGCCCGTATTTCGTTGCAGGTCAGTCACTTCTGGTGAAGGAAGACAACACCGAGATCACCGGACCCGACTCACTCACAGGCAAGAAGCTGTGCTCGGTCACCGGCTCCACGCCTGCACAGAACATCGCGGACAAATACCCCGATGTTCAGCTGCAGCCGTTCGACACGTACTCCGCCTGCGTCGAAGCTCTGCGTAACGGTGCCGTCGACGCCGTCACCACCGACGACATCATCCTCGCCGGTTACGCCGCCCAGTACCCGGGTGAACTCAAGGTCGTCGGCGAGCCGTTCACGACGGAGAACTACGGCATCGGCCTTGCCAAGGACGACACCGACGGTCGCAACAAGATCAACGACGCGATCGAGGAAATGGTGTCGAGCGGTGCATGGGAAGCTGCGTTCAACGAGACCGTGGGAGCCTCCGGCTACCCGCTGCCTGCCGAGCCGACAGTCGACCGCTACTGACGCGTTGCCTTTCGTCGGGCACATCCAGTGTTGTTGCCGGACACCGGATGTGCCCGACGCGGACGGCCCCACCAGCCGATAGGACACACCTACATTGAACCTACTGAGCAAGTACGGCGATCAACTCGTCGACGCGTTCATCATGACGATCAAGCTGACGGTTCTGTCCGCGATCGGCGCTCTGATTCTCGGGACGATCATTGCCGCGATGCGCGTGTCACCGATTCCGATCGCGCGAGCCATCGCCACCGTGTACATCACCATCTTTCGTAATACACCGCTGACTCTGATCATCCTGTTCACCTCGTTCGGTCTGTACCAGACGATGGGTGTCGCTCTCGCACCGGAGAATTCGCCTACGTTCCTGGTCGACAACAACGTCCGACTTGCCGTTCTCGGTCTGAGTGTCTACACGGCGTCCTTCGTCGCCGAGTCCCTGAGGTCGGGCATCAACACCGTCCCGGTCGGACAGGCCGAAGCAGGACGTTCACTCGGAATGACGTTCACCCAGAACATCACGATCGTCGTACTCCCCCAAGCGTTTCGCGCCGTCATCGGACCGCTGGGCAGCGTTCTGATCGCGCTGACGAAAAACACGACCATCGCGTCGGTCATCGGTGTCGCCGAGGCGTCGCTGCTGATGAAGACGATGATCGAGAACGAGGCCGCGATCTTCGTGGTCGGCGGGATCTTCGCACTCGGCTTCGTCATCCTGACTCTTCCGACCGGGCTTCTGTTCGGCTACCTCAGCAAGCGATTGGCGGTGAAGTGATGAGCAACGCCGTAGCAGTTCTCTACGACGTTCCCGGCCCCAAGGCCAAGGTGCGATACCGCATCCTGTCCGGAGTCGTACTCGTCGTGTCCCTTGCGATCGCCTACCTGATCTATCTGGCTCTCGATTCCAAAGGCCAGCTGACATCGGCGAAGTGGGAGCCTTTCGTCACCTCGACCACGTGGACGACCTATCTGCTGCCCGGCATCAAGGGCACCTTGATCGCTGCCGCATTGTCCATCGTGTTCGCCTTGATTCTCGGGGCTGTCCTCGGAATCGGCAGATTGTCCGATCACCGCTCGGTCCGGATCGTCAGCGGAATTTTCGTGGAACTCTTCCGTGCCGTACCTGTACTGATCCTGATGATCTTCCTGTACGCGGTCTACGCCGAATACGAGGTCTTCAAGGTCAAGTATCTGGCGTTGGCCGCGGTGGTGACCGGACTGACGTTGTACAACGGATCGGTCATCGCGGAAATCGTTCGAGCAGGCGTCAATTCATTACCGAAGGGGCAGACCGAGGCGGCATCGGCGCTCGGAATGCGCAAGGGCCAGGTCATGCGCATCGTGCTTCTGCCGCAGGCAGTGACCGCAATGCTCCCGGCGATCATCTCGCAGATGGTCGTGGCGTTGAAGGACTCCGCGCTCGGCTACGTCATCGGGTACGTGGAAGTCGTGCGCGCCGGCCAACAGGTCGGTGCGTTCTACGGCAACTACCTGCCGTCGCTCGTCATAGTCGCGATCATCATGATCATCATCAACTCGCTGCTGACCAAGCTCGCGACGGTGGTCGAAGGTCGAATGCGCCAGAAGAAGAAAAAGACCGGCGGTACCGTCGTTCCTGCACAGGACTTCGGTGGCGGTCCGGCGGGCGCTGCCTGAGTTCGGTCGGTACGGCAGGACCGAAAGAGACGAGGCCCGCAACACCATCGGTGTTACGGGCCTCGTTTCGTATCGACATGCACTCGATCAGGGTGGACGATCACCCGAATCGATCACCGTCGAAATCTTCGGTGTCTGCTTCGAACTGCTCGACGCCGAGCCGGTCCAGCTCTGCGTTCACCACTCCGAACGCCATACCCTGCGGATATCCGCGCCTTGCGAGCATTCCGACGAGCTTGCGGACTGCTCGGTCTCGGTCTGCGCGGGCATCGGGGTCATCAGGAGGCCGAAGAGTCAGTGTGCGGCACTTCTTTCGAACCAACTCGGTGGCGCGTGCGCGTTCGTCGTCGGCGTCGATCTGATCCAGCGCGCCGAGCGCGACCTCGTTGCTGACGCCCTTGGTCCGCAGCTCGCGGCTGAGTGCCTGTTTGCCTTTGCCCGAGTACGTGTGTCGCGAATGCACCCATTGCTCGGCGAAGGCTGCATCGTCGACCAGCTTCGCAGCTTCGAGACGAGCAAGAACGGCGTCGGCCACCTCGGAAGAGAAGCCCTTCTTGCTCAGACTCGTCTCGAGTTCGTGGCGGCTACGCGCACGGTCGGTCAGCAGCCGAAGGCAGACATCCTTCGCCTGCGATTCGGTGCCACCGCCTTCTGGAACTTTTCGCTGATCCACAGCGGCCTACCTACCGATCAGAACTCGACCGGGGCTGCCTTGTCGTCGGTCGCCGTCACGTCGGCACCGATCTGCAGCTTCTCCATGATCTTCTTTTCGATCTCGTCACGGATATCCGGGTTCTCCAGCATGAACTTACGGGCGTTCTCCTTGCCCTGTCCCAGCTGATCGCCTTCGTAGGTGAACCACGATCCGGACTTGCGGATGAAGCCGTGCTCGACACCCATGTCGATCAGCGAGCCCTCACGGCTGATGCCCTTGCCGTACAGGATGTCGAACTCGGCCTGCTTGAACGGCGGAGCAACCTTGTTCTTGACGACCTTGACGCGAGTACGGTTACCGACCGCTTCGGTTCCGTCTTTCAAGGTCTCGATACGACGGACGTCGAGGCGAACCGAGGAGTAGAACTTCAGCGCCTTACCACCGGTGGTGGTCTCCGGGGATCCGAACATGACGCCGATCTTCTCGCGCAGCTGGTTGATGAAGATCGCGGTGGTGCCCGAGTTGCTGAGAGCACCGGTCATCTTGCGCAGCGCCTGGCTCATCAGACGAGCCTGCAGACCGACGTGGCTGTCACCCATCTCGCCCTCGATCTCGGCACGCGGAACGAGCGCTGCCACCGAGTCGATGACCAGGATGTCGAGTGCGCCGGAACGGATCAGCATGTCTGCGATCTCCAGCGCCTGCTCACCGGTGTCCGGCTGCGAGACCAACAGTGCGTCGGTGTCGACTCCGAGCTTTGCCGCGTAGTCGGGATCGAGAGCGTGCTCTGCGTCGATGAACGCGGCGATTCCACCGTTGCGCTGTGCGTTGGCGACAGCGTGGAGTGCAACGGTCGTCTTACCCGAGGACTCAGGGCCGTAGATCTCGACGACGCGTCCACGCGGCAACCCACCGATGCCGAGTGCGATGTCCAGTGCGATCGAGCCGGTCGGGATGACAGCGATCGGCTGACGAACCTCGTCACCGAGGCGCATCACCGATCCCTTGCCGAAGTTCTTGTCGATCTGCGAGAGGGCGAGATCGAGCGCTTTGTCGCGATCGTATGCAGGCATCGTGATCTCCTTGTTTGGTCTGATTCAGCGTGTTGGCGGTAACGGTAGAGCGAGGTACCGACAAGAACCGCTCTTCGGTCGTTCCGCGGGCTCCACGCTTACGTCAGACCGTTGTACAACCGAATGACACAAGCATAGGGGAACACCTGTTCGATTGCGCGCAGCGGCCAGGCGACACGCCGAAGTTTTTCACCACCGCGTGCGGGGAACGTCGAATTCGCTGCACAGCGCACGCCAGACATCGCGCGGATCGACTCCGGCTTCGATGGCCTCGGCACCGGTCTGCCCGTTCAAGCTGTGAATGACGTGGTCTACGAGGATCGAATCTCCTCGCATCTGCCCGAATTCTTCCGACAACAACTCACGAAACTCGGTCAGGCGCACACCTCAACCGTAACCGATTTCGGATCGGCCGAGCACGCGGCGGCACACCGCCACCGGGTCTTCGACGTCGCCTGCGCCGGCGGCGGCCTCGCCTGCTGCACGCTCGAATGTCGAATCACCCAGCACACGCTGTACGGCGTCGCCGATCGCGTCGGCGCTCGGCGGACGGACGATCAGCGCGCTGCCTTGCCTGGCCGCTCGGTTGGCCAACTCCCACTGATCTCCGCCGCCGGGGATCGCGACGACGGGAACACCGTGGATGAGCGACTTCGCCAGCAGACCGTGCCCGCCTCCGCAGACGACGGCATCGGCCTGGCGCAGCAGGTCGTCCTGGCGACCGAGACCTGCCCGCACCCAGCTCGGCAGATCGGCAGGCGGGTCGTCGAGCATGGATGCGACAACCCGAACCCCGTGTCCTGCGAGCCCCTCCACCGTTGCTTCGAGCATCCCCTGTGCGCCGGTGAATGCTGTCGACGGCGCCACCATCACGATCGGATCGGAACCTGGCGGAACCTCGAGTGTGGAGGTGGTCGGCTCCCACAGGAGCGGTCCGACGATGTGCGCTTCGGACGGCCAATCCGGTCGCGGTACCTCGAGCGCGGGAATCGTGGCGATCAGACGCGCGGCGGGGCCGGGGTCCTCGGATGGCAGCCCGACGCTTCGCCTGGCTACTCCACGTTGGGCCTTGCCCTGGGCGATGGATCGCCCGGTGGCCTTGCGCATCAGCGTGTCCCGCAGTCTGCCTCGCACGCCGACCCCTGGTGCGAGACCGCTTCCGATGGGAGGCAGCCCTTTCGACGGCGCATACAACGGGTGTGGCGACAGTTCGACCCACGTGATCCCGAGCCGCTCCGCGGCAAGGCCTCCACCTGCAGTCAGGATGTCGGACACCACCAGATCGGCGCCCACCTCGTCCAGGTCGGGGAAGAGTTCGGTGGAGATGAACGCCGCGCGCGAGTGGATACGCTGGCCCGCGTCCATGTCGTCGTCCTGCGGTCGAGGTGCGAGCCCCTTGAGCAGCCGCGTGTCGATTCCCACGCGTCGCCCGGCGTCGATCCATCGCCTGCCGGTGAACAGCACCGCTTCGTCTCCTGCTGCAAGGAATCTCAGGCACAACGCGATCGCCGGAAACGCATGCCCTGGATCCGGCCCCGCCACCACCGCTACTCGCACGCGCCCAGCGTGCCACATGACCGAGCGATGCTATGGCTGCGCGGTGAGAATTCGCGTCGCGGCGTCCACCGCTCGCTCACGGTCCGATTCGACCAGTCCGATTCGAGTGCGCCGGTCGAGTAGATCGGCTACCGAGCGTGCGCCTTCGTACCGCACCGAGAACTCGAACTCGGCCGGGCATACATCGATTCCATCGCCGATCGGCGCGAGACCGTTCGGCATCCCGTCGGCGAGCGCGACCACCAACGCTGCCTCCGACCCGTACCGACGGGCGAGCGTCGAGGACGCAGAGACCGCAAACCCGGGCGGTAACGCGCCGACGAGCGGAATCGACGCCGTTATGCACGGGCCCGCGACTTGTCCCGTCGCCGCGACCGCGGTGTCGACGGCGTCCTGTGCCATTCGCCGATACGTCGTGAGCTTGCCGCCGACGACCCCGATCGGTCCGGTTCCGTCGTCGAGAACGGCGTGACGACGGGAGACGTCGGCGGTCACGCCGCTGCCCGAATCGAGAAGCGGCCGGAGTCCGGCGAAGGCCCCGACGACATCGGACAGCGTAGGCGCCGGATCGACCGCGGTGCCGAGAACATCGAGCAAGAACTCGATCTCGGGGTCCGTTGCCCGCGGTACATCGGGAATCGGGCCGTCGGCAGCTTCGTCGGTAAGTCCGACATATACGCGCCCCAGCGGCGCCGGCAGCGCGAACACGAACCGATTACGTTCTCCCGGAATCGGAATGGTGAGCGAGCAACTCAGGCCACCGAACGTCGATGCGTCGAAGACGAGATGAGTGCCTCGACTGGGACGCAGAGTGATGCGTGGATCGACCTCACCTGCCCAGACTCCTGCTGCATTGATCACCACACGTGCTCGAACGTCGGTGGTGGAGCCCGTGACGACGTCGGTGAGGGTCGCCGAGGTGCGGTCCGCCTTCGACACCGATACTCCGGTCAGAATCTTCGCGCCGTACAACGCGGCAGTCCTGGCTACCGCGACCACGAGCCGCGCGTCGTCGACGAGTTGCCCGTCCCAGGCCATCAGTCCTCCGCGCAGCCCGGCCCTGCGCACGGTGGGAGCTTCGGAGATCACGGCGGCAGGATCGATCGTCCGTGAGTTCGGGAGCACCGACGACGGCGTACCCGTCGCACGCCGAAGTGCGTCACCGGCGAGGAATCCGGCGCGCACGAGCGCACTGTTCGAACGCGGCATGCCGCGAACGAGTGGAACGACCTGCGGGAGCGGTTTCACCAGATGCGGCGCAGTCCGAGTCATCAGGATTCCGCGCTCGACGGCGCTCTCGTGCGCGATCGCAACATTCCCCGAAGCGAGATAGCGAAGCCCTCCGTGGACGAGCTTGGAGCTCCACCTACTCGTTCCGAAAGCGAGGTCGTGCTTCTCGACCAATGCCACCCGCAGCCCGCGCGATGCTGCGTCCAGCGCGATTCCCGTACCGGTTATTCCTCCACCGACAACGAGGACGTCCACTGTCTCGCCGTCGAACAGTGCGCCGAGTTCACGCCGACGGCGGTCGCCGTTCAGCGCCGAACTCGCTGACACATCCACTAGAGCCGGGGTCTCAGATACACATCGACGGCGTAGACGAGTTCTGCGACCAGATCGTCCCCCGAAATTCTGCTGCTCACCATCTCCGCGGATTGCACCGCCGATTGAACCATCAGCAGCAGGACCGTGGCCACATGCACCGGCACACCGTCACGAATGGACGAATCACGTTGACCCCGTTCGATTATCGGGACAAGTGCGTCGATGATGAGAGACTGACTCGTACCGAGCCGATGCAGGATGTACGTCGCCAGGATGTCGGGGTCGGAACGAAGTATCTTGACGAACAGCGGGTGAAGTCGAATGCCGTCGGCGACCACCGATACTGCCGACGAGATCTGCTCCCGCGCAGAAGCATCTTGATCGAACGACGGCATGACGGAGCCGATTTCGCGGGTGAGAAGACTCGATACCACCGCCCGCGTGTCGGCCCACCGCCGATAGACAGTGGGGCGAGAGACCTTGGCGCGGCGCGCGATCTCCGCCAGTGTCGTTCGGCGGACGCCATATTCGAGGATGCATGATCTCGCAGCGTCGAGAACCTGGTCATCGACCGATTGCGACGCCGCGGAAGTAGAAGTGACGTCCTCGACGACGGACGGCTCTGCCACCAGTACACCCCGTTCACAACTTTACGAACATCCGAGTTACAAACAACTATGTTGTGTAACACTATAGATCATGCCTGAACATACTCCGGTGGAGTTGCCCGCAGCGCGTCCGTCGATGATGGCATGGGACGCGTGGGGATCTCAGGAGAATCGGCGACCCTTGACCGCACACACCCGCTCGGTCCTCCGATCGATCTTGGGCATCACCGCTCAGGACGAACCGCCGAAGTCCGAACACGACGTTCGCCTACGGCCGAGCACTCTGACCGGGGACAGCATCCAGGCGCTCGCAACCATCGTCGGCGTCGATCACGTGACGACCGACGATGCGGTGCGCATCCTTCACCTGGGTGGCAAGAGCACCATCGACTTGCTTCGACGCCGAAACGACGAAGTTCACCAAGCCCCGGACGCCGTCGTGTTCCCGGCCGGTCGCACCGATATCGAGTCCTTGTTGGCCTTCTGCAGCGACAACTCGATCGCAGTGGTGCCGTTCGGTGGAGGCACCAGCGTCGTCGGCGGCCTCGATCCCGTACGCGAGTGGTTCGACGACGTGATCGCAGTGAGCCTGCGCCGGATGCGTGGGATGACAGATCTCGACACCGTGTCTCGGACGGCGACGTTCCAAGCAGGCGTCACCGGGCCCGAGGCCGAGGAAATGCTGGGTCGTCACGGTCTCACCCTCGGTCATTTCCCTCAGTCGTTCCAGTACGCCACGATCGGCGGATTCGCGGCCACGCGGTCCTCCGGCCAGGCTTCGGCCGGTTACGGGAGATTCGACGACATGGTCCAGGCGCTGACGGTGGTCACTCCCATCGGGACCGTCGAGCCGGGCCGCACGGCCCCCGCCTCCGCTGCAGGCCCCGACATCCGCCAGGTGTTCCTCGGCTCCGAGGGCACCCTCGGGATCGTCACCGACGTCACCGTCCGAGCCCGCGAGCTCCCGGAGACCACCACGTACCGCGCCTGGAGGTTCGACGACTTCGCGGCAGGTGCAGAGGCATTCCGCGTCCTGGCCGCAGTCTCGTCCCGCCCGACAGTGATGAGACTGTCGGACGAGACCGAGACCGGAATCAACGCCGCGATGTCGGAATCGTCGGTGGTGGACGCCTCGCACGGAGGATGTCTGGCCATCACGACATTCGACGGCTCAGCCGAGGACGTGGCGGCACGAATGTCGGTTGCGGAATCGATTCTGGTGCACGGAGGCGCGCACCCGGTCGACGAGGCTGCGGCCCGCGCGTGGGAACACGGACGTTTCGACGGTCCGTATCTACGCGACGCGCTGCTCGACGTCGGCGCATTGGCCGAGACTCTGGAAACAGCGACGAACTGGAGTCGGTTGACGCACGTCCGTTCTGCGGTGACGTCGGCGCTCACCGAATCACTTCGCGGCGCAGGGACTCCCCCGGTCGTTCTGTGCCATATCTCCCACGTGTACGAGACGGGTGCATCCCTGTACTTCACGGTGGTGTGCGCTGCCGCCGCGGACCCGATCACCCAATGGCGAGATGCGAAAGCTGCGGCAACCGATGCGATGATCGCCGCCGGAGCTACGCTGACGCATCACCATGCGGTGGGCCGCGATCACCGCGACTGGATGGTGCAGGAGATCGGTCCCGTGGGCGCAGCGGTACTACGGGCCATCAAATCGGCGGTCGATCCCGCAGGAGTACTCAATCCTGGCAAGCTGATCCCATGACTCGTTCGGTGACGGTACTGACCAACCCCACCGCGGGCAGTGGCCGCGCGCCGAGTATCGCCGCCGCAGCGACGGAGCGAATGAGGGAACGAGGACTCGAGGTCAATTCCATCGAGAGTCGAACCCCTGGAGAAGCTCTCGACGCAACCAAGCGGGTCGTCGGTTCGGGAACGGGCACGCTGGTCGTCGTCGGCGGCGACGGCATGGTCAATCTCGCGCTGCAAGCCGTCGCGACCACCGCCACTGCACTTGCAGTCGTGCCGGCAGGAACGGGCAACGACCTTGCCAGGGCACTCGGCGTTCCGCTCGACAGCCCCGTCGCGGCCGCGGACATCGTCGTGGACGACCGACGACGGACGATGGATCTGGGCCGCGCGGACAACCGATGGTTCGCCACGGTCCTCTCCAGCGGTTTCGACAGCCTCGTCACCGAGCGCGCCAATCGACTTCGGTGGCCACGCGGCCCGTTGCGATACAACCTGGCCATGCTGCTCGAGCTGGCCCGTCTACACCCGATCACCTATTCCATCGAACTCGACGACCGCACACTGGAATTGGATGCCACGCTCGTGACCGTCGGCAACGGACGCACCTACGGCGGCGGAATGGCCATCTGCCCCACCGCACGCGTCGACGACGGTCTGCTCGACGTCACCGTCGTGCGTGCCTGCTCCAGGACTCGGCTGGTCCGACTGTCGCCGACGCTCTACAAGGGGACGCACGTGCTGTTGCCGGAGGTGGACACCTACCGATCTCGTCGGGTGACCCTGTCCGCGCCCGGCGTGGCCGCCTATGCCGACGGCGAGAGATTCCGTGTGCTTCCGGTGCACCTCGAAGCCGTTCCCCGAGCGGTGAACGTCCTCGTCGGCGACCGGTTCTCCTCGGACGGAACCACTACAGCTTCGTGAGATCGCGGTTCTCTCCCGACGTGATCGCTTTGACGAGCCAGTAGAGGCCAAGCACGATCGCCGCGGCGACGGCCACCCAGAACAGGCCCTTGATCACAGCCCCGAGCACCGCGAACGCAATCCATACCAGGACGATGATCCCCAGAATCTTCCAGAACATATTTTCATTCCCTTCCTCGTGTCTCACTCGATCCTGGCACGATCGAGACGCGAAACCACCAGGTCGGCAACGAATTCAGGGAAAGATGGGGGAACACCCTGAGGGTCTGTGCGGAGTAGCGGCGGGACTTCAGGAGTAGCGGCGGGTCTTCAGGAGTGGCGGCGGCGGATCTCGGCCAACTCGGCCAACGCGGTCGCCCAACCCTCCAGCCGATCGGTAGCCGAGGTCAACTCGGCTCGACGCACATCGACCGAACTCATCGGCAGACGAGCGGGCGCCGTCAGGCGCGCGGCAGCAGCGACCAACTCCTCGTACTGATCGACGCCGGACTCGAGATCGTGTGCCGCGCCGCTGATCGCCGACTCCAGATGGGCAGCTGCCCTCGCATTGGACTCCGCGGCGCGTTCCATCGATACGACATCGCCTGCCATGGCACGCAGAGCTGCGGCGGCACCCTCGGCGACCTCCATCGTGTCGGCAAGGTCAGCGGGGTCCACCGACTCCGAGCGCGACAGAACGCCGCTCAACTCGTAGAGGCTCCGCTGGGCACCCGCAAGCCGCTGCAACGGTTCGTGCGCAGCGGAGGTACGTGCAGGCAGCGCTGTCCGGCCAGGCCGTTGCGGCGGGAGCGGTTGAGCCCGCAGCCGCCGGAAACGGCCGACTGCGAACACCGCCGGAACCGCGAACAACATCGCGGTGCCGCCCGTCGCGAGCATCATCCATTCCGGTGCCGACGCCGCCGCAAGACCAACGGTGGACGCGGTGGACACTCCCGACGCTCCACCCAGCCAGGACCCGCGTCGGCGTGCACGCCGTATCCGTCGAATCTGCTTCTGCCGCGGATCGTTCCATCTGCCTGCCGCGTCGACCATCGACTCGCCGAACCGACGCGCGCCGTCGGCCGCGGCGCGCACACTCGACACGGACTCGGAAACGGACATGGCCGACCGCGTGTGCGGTCGGCCATGGTTGTGAGTGTTCACCGTTCTCGTACTGCTCCGGCTCAGTTCTGCGTGGGAGGCTCGGGAGTTGCGTTCGGCGACTTGGCAATCGACGGCTTCGGCGTCGACGCCGCATTGCCGGACGGCAACGAATCACCCGCCATCGATGCCCGAATCTGTTCCAGGCGGCTGTGACCGGCCATCTGGACCGATGCCTGCTGAACCTCCATCATGCGACCCGACACGGAGTTCTGCGCCAGCTCGGCGGAACCGAGAGCATCGGCGTAACGACGTTCGATCTTGTCCCGGACAGCATCGAGGCTGGGCGTGTTGCCCGGCGCGGACAAGGTGCTGTCCATCGACCGCAACGACTCGCTGACCTTCTCCTGCATCTTCGCCTGCTCGAGCTGACTGAGCAGCTTGGTGCGCTCGGCAACTTTGGCCTGCAGCGCCATCGCATTCTGCTCGACGGCCTTCTTCGCCTGCGACGCGGCCTGCAGCGACTGATCGTGCAGCACCTTCAGATCCTCGACACCCTGCTCCGCGGTGACGAGCTGTGCTGCGAAGGCCTCGGCCGCGTTGGTGTACTGCGTTGCCTTCTCGGTGTCACCGGCCGTTGCAGCCTGGTCGGCGAGCGTGACGGCCTGACGCGCGTTGGCATTGAGCTTCTCGACTTCGTCGAGCTGGCGACTCAACTTCATCTCCAACTGACGCTGGTTGCCGATCACCGAGGCAGCCTGCTGAGAGAGCGCCTGATGCTGACGCTGCGCATCCTCGATCGCCTGCTGAATCTGAACCTTGGGGTCGGCCTTCTCGTCGATCTTGGAATTGAAGAGCGCCATCATGTACTTCCAGGCCTTGACGAAAGGATTAGCCATGGGTTGATCCTGCCTCCATCTGTAGCGCCGCGTTGGACGCGTAGTGGGTCAGCTGACGTGTGCAGTGACCATCGATGAACCTGCCCGTGCCACGAGAATACTGGTCGAGTCTCTCTGCCGTGCGAACTGCATGCTTCACAGTATCGCCGATCTCCTGTCAGACCGAAGTCCTGTCAGACCGAAGTCCTGTCAGGCCGAAGTCCTGTCAGACCGAAGTCCTGTCAGGCTGAAGTTCCGTCACGCCGCGGCGAGCGCGCGGGTGGGGGCCGGAATGACCACCCGGGTATCTCCCGCGATACGAGGGGACTGCTCGGTGGCGTCGTGCGACCTCTTCTCGGCCGCCGTCGATTCCGACAGGCAGACGCTGACGTCGCTCATCACATCGGACAGTGGAACCGCCAACGCCTCGCAGATAGCTGCAAGAAGTTCGCTCGATGCTTCCTTGCGGCCACGCTCGACCTCGGACAGATATCCGAGGCTGACGCGTGCGGTGTTGGAGACCTCTCGCAATGTGCGACTCTGCGCAACGCGAGTGCGCCGCAGACTGTCGCCGAGTGCTTCACGCAATAGCAGCGCCATCTCGCTCCTCCTCGTTCGAAATCATCCCTGGTGTTCGTTTCGCTACTTCGACCATCTTGAGCTACAACGCAGAGCAGGGTTCGATTGGTTCCCGACCTTATACGTTGGTATGCACGAGCACGCGTCGGAGGAGCTCCGACACGGCTTCACGGACTGTATCCCGTCGAATGCTCCAACGGTCACCTGACAGTCGCAGCTCGTTCACCTCGGTACCGCTTGGACCCGCAATGCCGACGAACACGGTGCCGACAGCGTGTCCGTCCTGACTGTCCGGTCCCGCGACGCCGGTCAGCCCGACACCCCAATCGGCTCCGCAACGCACCCTGGCCCCCTCGGCCAGGCCCGTCGCGGTACTCGCGGCGACCGGCCCGTCCGCGTCGAGCACATCGGCGTTCACCCCTGCCAGCGAGGCCTTCAGATCGGTCGCGTAGACGACGAGGCCACCGCGCAACACCGCGCTGGCGCCGGGAACGCCCGCCAGAGTCGCGGCGAGGAGCCCAGCGGTCAGGGATTCCGCCGTCGCAACGGTCTGTCCACGTTCGGTCAGCACTCGTACGAGACGACCGACGTCCGTGCCGTCGACCAAAGGGTCGGTCACGACGACAACACTCCACGCCTGAGCCGAACCGCTTGGACGAGATAGTCGAGGCCGGTGTACACGGTCAGGAAAACAGCAAGCCCCATCAATCCGACGGATGCGAAACGGACTTCGTCGGGAAGCGGAAAGAGGTACATCCCGATCGCGAAACTCTGCACGAGCGTCTTGACCTTGCCTCCGCGGCCCGCCGGAATGACTCCGTGTCTGATCACGGCGAATCGCACCAGCGTGATACCGATCTCACGGACCGCGATGACGATCGTGACCCACCATGGAAGGTCACCGAGTATCGACAACCCGACGAGCGCGGCGCCGATCAGAGCCTTGTCGGCGATCGGGTCGGCCATCTTTCCGAAATCGGTGACAAGTCCGTACTTGCGAGCCAACTGCCCGTCGATGCGGTCGGTGATCGCGGCTACCGCGAACACGATCGTCGCGCCGATCCGCCACGCGGTGTCGTGTCCGTCGTCGACGAAGAGCACCACCAGGAACACGGGCACCAGCGCGATACGCAGGACCGTGAGGATGTTTGCGATGTTGACGATCGGAACGGAGTCGGAACTTCCTGTTGCGGAGTTGCAGTGCGGCAACTGCGAGCCTGGAGTGACGGGTTCGCTCATGCGGCCCCGTCTCCGAACGTGCTCGCCGCACAACGAAGTCCTTGCCGCAAGGGAACCACTTCGGTGACGGACACACGGAAAGAATATCCGTTGCCGTGTTGACTACTGTTCACCACATGACTTCTGCGCCGAACCGGGCGAGTCGACAGCACATCGACGAGGCTCCGGAACCAGCACACGACGACCATGATCACCGACGCAACGGTGACGAAGTGCTCGTCCGACGTGCGCGCACCTCGGACATTCCCGAGATCAAGCGGCTGATCGACATCTACGCAGGCAAGATCCTGCTGGAGAAGAACCTGGTGACTCTCTACGAGGCCGTGCAGGAATTCTGGGTGGCGGAACGGGCGGAACGCGTCATAGGTTGCGGAGCTCTTCACGTGCTGTGGGCCGATCTCGGCGAGGTTCGCACCGTTGCCGTCGATCCGTCGGCGAAAGGACACGGGGCGGGCCACCTCATCGTCGACAAGCTCGTTCACGTCGCGCGTGATCTTGCGCTGCAGAAACTGTTCGTGCTGACCTTCGAGGTCGACTTCTTCGCCAGACACGGGTTCGCCGAGATCGAGGGCACCCCGGTGACGGCCGAGGTGTACGCCGAGATGTGCCGGTCCTACGACACCGGCGTCGCGGAATTCCTCGATCTGAGCTACGTCAAACCCAACACGCTCGGCAATACCCGAATGCTGCTCTCGCTCTGACAGGATCGAGACACTCCTGCTCGTACGGCCCGAAAAGAGGAAACACTTTCCATGGCACTGTTCTCCGTTGTCTACACGTACTCGCCCAGCACCACCGACGGTCGCGACACCCACCGTGCCGATCACCGCGCATGGCTCGCAAGCCTGCTGGAGAAGAAGATTCTTCTGAGCAGCGGCCCGTACACCGACGGTAGCGGCGCGTTGATCATCGTCGACGGCACCGACCGCGAGTCGGTCCAGGAACTGTTCGCACAGGATCCGTTCGCGCTGGAGAACCTGATCGAGGCCTCGGTGATCACCGAGTGGAATCCGGTCATGGGTGCCTTCGCCTAGTCGACTACACAGACCGTGCGTGCGTAGTGACGTCCGACGTCAGTACGCACGCACGAGCGGGCAGTGCATCACTCCTCGTCGGGGTCGCCTCCCTTGATCGACCACAGCAATCCATCCAGCTCGTCCGGCTTCACCAGCACCTCGCGGGCCTTCGAGCCCTCGCTCGGACCCACGACGCCTCGGTTCTCCATCAGATCCATCAACCTGCCCGCTTTCGCGAATCCGACGCGCAGCTTCCGCTGGAGCATCGATGTCGAGCCGAACTGACTGGTCACAACCAGTTCGACAGCCTGAAGCAGCACGTCCAGATCGTCGCCGATATCCGGGTCGACGTCCTTCTTGTCCGACGCCTTGGCCGCGGTGACCGTCTCGTTGTACTCGGGCTCCGCCTGATTCTTGGCGAAGTCGACTATGGCCGATATCTCCTCGTCGGTGATGAACGCTCCCTGCAGACGCGTCGGCTTGCCCGCCCCCATCGGGAGGAACAGCGCGTCGCCCATGCCGATGAGCTTCTCGGCGCCCGGCTGATCGAGGATGACCCTGGAGTCGGTCAGCGACGACGTCGCGAACGCGAGCCTCGACGGCACGTTGGTCTTGATCAGACCGGTCACCACGTCTACCGACGGCCGCTGCGTGGCGAGCACGAGGTGGATGCCGGCCGCACGAGCCTTCTGGGTGATACGGACGATGGCGTCCTCGACGTCCCTGGGAGCGGTCATCATGAGGTCGGCGAGCTCGTCGACGATAGCGAGAATGTACGGGTACGGGCGGTAGACGCGCTCGCTGCCGAGCGGGGCCGTGATCTCGCCGGATCGCACCTTCTTGTTGAAGTCGTCGATGTGGCGGACCTTGTTCATCTGCATGTCCTGGTACCGCTGTTCCATCTCCTCGACCAGCCACGCCAGCGCTGCCGCTGCCTTCTTCGGCTGCGTGATGATCGGGGTGATGAGGTGCGGAATACCTTCGTACGGCGTCAACTCGACCATCTTCGGGTCGATGAGAATCATCCGGACCTCGTCCGGAGTCGCACGTGCGAGCAACGAGACCAGCATCGAGTTGACGAAACTCGACTTACCGGAACCCGTCGAACCCGCCACCAGGAGGTGGGGCATCTTCGCCAAGTTCGCGCTCTGGAAATTTCCTTCGATGTCCTTTCCGAGCCCGATCACCAACGGATGGTGGTCCTTACGCGTCGACGGCGCGGTCAGCACGTCGGCCAGGCGCACCATCTCCCTGTCCGAGTTCGGCACCTCGATACCGACTGCGGACTTGCCGGGGATCGGCGCGAGCAGACGCACATTGTCCGTGGCGACGGCATAGGCGATGTTGCGCGCGAGAGCGGTGATCTTCTCGACCTTGACGCCCGGGCCGAGTTCGACCTCGTACCGCGTGACGGTCGGTCCGCGAGTGAAGCCCGTGACCGCGGCGTCGATCTTGAACTGCTCGAGTACCTCGGAGATGGCTTCGATCATCGTGTCGTTCGCCTGGCTGCGCGTCTTGGGTGGATCGCCCTCGATCAGAAGCGACAACGACGGGAGCGTGTAGTCCCCATCGACAACACGGTCGACCACGATCTTGTCTTCTTCGGCCGAAGGCTGCGGTTCCGTCGCCTTGACGATGGGCTTCGGCTTGGGGCGCGGCGGTGTCACTGCCGCCGGCGCCGGCGCTTCCGCTTCGGGAGCAATGACCTCCGTCGGAGCCTCCACCGGAGGCGTCCTGCGGGCACGCGACTTCTTGACGGGAACGTATTCCTCGGTCGGGTAGTTGTCGGCGGGAGAGTGCCCTGCGGACCGACCCGAGTCGTACGAGCCTCCCGAGCCGGATGCGTCGACCGGGTACCCGTCGAATCCGCCTTCGTCGTAACCGCCGTATCCGTCGTCGGCGAAGTCCGATCCGTAGTCGGCGGGGTCGTAGTCGCCGTACTCGTCTCCCCTGCTGTCAGTCCCGAACAGCGACCGCAGCCGATCCGGCACGTCCCGCACGGTCGTGCCGGTCAGCAGCAGAACCCCGAAAAGGCCGGCGAGCAGCAGAAGCGGGACGGCGAGCCACACGGTCAGCCCGTCTGCGATGGGACCGCCGGCGACGTAGCCGACGAATCCGCCACCTTTCGAGCGCCCATCGGTGCCTGTGGGCGATCCAGCAGCCATGTGCCACAGACCGAGAACCGGAAGAGCCAGCAGGATCGATCCAAGCACCAACCGCGGACGGATGTCGGGATTGGGCTCCGATCGCATCATGATCACAGCGACGGCGACACCCAGAACGGGTAGGACGTAACCGGCGTTACCGACTACCGCACGTACGGCGATCTCGATCGACTCGCCGATCGGCCCGCCCGCGCTGAACCACACGGCCGCCGCCACGATGACACTGACGGCGATCAGACCGAGCGCGATTCCATCGCGTCGGTGACCGTGCTCGATGTCCTTTGCCTTGCTGACGGTGCGAGTGGTGGCACCGACGCCCTTCGCGGCCATCGACCACGTGGACGAGACGCCACGACCGACAGCCGACAGCACCCCGGTGCCGTTCTTCTTCTTCGCAGGCCGACGTGCCGCCGGGGTCCGTGACGTGGCTCCCCCGCGCGGACCGGTCGACTTTCGAGGAGCAGTGGGCTTCCGTGGAGTCGTCACCGTCCGTGCGGTGCGTCCCCCGGAAGGCTTTCGTGATCCCCCCGAAGCACGCGATGTCGTCGAATCGCCGGCGCTCGAGCTTCGGGTGCTGGTCTTTCCTGCCATGCCCCTAGGCTAGTCGCAAGGGCACCTTCAAAACCATCCGCAACACGAGTAACAGACGTCCCGAGTTGCTCGGACCGCACGTCACACGCAGCTCAGAAGCTCCGATCCAGAGCTCGAACCACGTCGATATCACCCTGCTCGCCCTGGAAATCGACAGCGACCTCGCTGCGGCCGAATACGTACAACAGCAATTCCGACGGCTTGCCCACCAACACGACCTCTCGTCCGCGGCCCTTCTTGACCGTCACCGTGCGTCCGTCGGAGGTACGGAGTGTCACTCCGACCGGCGATGCGCGGTACGCGAGACGGCCCACCAATCCTGCCGCCGACCACAGCGTGTTCTCCATTTTCACCGACAGCGATCGAGGTTGCCACCCTGGATGCGCCCGCCGCAGGTCCTCGTGATGCACGAACATCTCCCCCGCATTGACCAGTGGATCGAGAAGCTTGAACGGCGACCACAACG
Organism: Rhodococcus yunnanensis NBRC 103083; assembly: GCF_001895005.1. GTDB lineage: Bacteria > Actinomycetota > Actinomycetes > Mycobacteriales > Mycobacteriaceae > Rhodococcoides > Rhodococcoides yunnanense. Next base: position 759,159 of record NZ_BCXH01000001.1, read on the forward strand.
GCGGGCCGGAGGCGATGTCGGAAATCAGGTCCTCGAAGGGCCGCGACGCGACACGCTTCTGGACCTGCTCGGTGTATCCCGCCAGGAACGGCAGAAGAATGCCGGGGGCCGCGTCGAGGCGTCGATCGCGGACTACGAGGTGCGCGGCAAGATCACGGGCCGTCCACTCACCGCACAACGTCGGTGCGGACTGCCCTACCGCAGTCATCGTCAGGACCAATTCGGCGCGTTCGTGCTGTGCGAGGCTCACAACGATCCACCGTACGTGCCCCGTCGGCGGACACACCGCCCAGCATCCGTAATCTCTGATCGGTGCCGATCTCCGAAATTCTGATCATTCTCGTTGCAGGCTTCGGCGCAGGTGCGATCAACGCGGTAGTCGGATCGGGGACACTCATCACGTTCCCGACTCTCGTGGCATTCGGATATCCGCCGGTGGTTGCGACGATGTCGAACGCGGTCGGGCTCGTGGCTGGCAGTGTTTCCGGCACATGGGGCTACCGACGCGAACTGAAGGGACAATGGTCGCGGCTGAGGTGGCAGATGCCCGCGTCGTTCGTGGGCGCGCTCCTCGGTGCATGGCTGCTCCGCCACTTACCGGAGTCGGTCTTCTCCGCCGTCGTCCCGTTCCTCCTGGTCGGCGCGCTGGTTCTCGTCGTCGCGCAGCCCCGCATCCAGGCATGGGCTCGAAACCGTTCGGAGGCGGCAGGAGTTGCCGCCGATCACGTCAGCCGCACCAAGTTGGTCCTGCTGACCCTCGGGACCTTCGCAGTCGGCGTCTACGGCGGGTATTTCACTGCAGCACAGGGCATTCTGCTGATCGGCGTGATGGGTGTGCTGTTGCCCGACTCGATGCAACGCATGAACGCCGCAAAGAACTTGCTGTCACTCATCGTCAATGTCGTTGCGGCAGCGACCTTCACGATCGTCGCTTTCCACGACATCAGCTGGGCCGCTGCCGGGCTCATCGCAGCGGGTTCGCTGGTCGGCGGTACTGTCGGCGCTCGATACGGCCGAAAACTTTCGCCGTGGGCGTTGCGGGTCACGATCGTCGTGATCGGCCTCATCGGACTGTGGCGACTTCTGGCCTGAGGGCCACGTGCGTGCAGGGTCACGTTCGGACGCAACCCTGCACGCACGGCGTACTACTTCTGGCCGACCGCGATGACGGTCGGAACGATCATCGGCTTGCGGCGGTACTTGTCCGCCACCCACCGGCCCACCACGCGTCGCACTGCCTGAGCGATGCGGTGCGTGTCGGTGACGCCGTCGGAGGCGAGGCGCAGCAGCTCGGCCTCCACCAGCTGGCCTGCCTCCTTGAGCGCGGCCGGGTCGTCGGAGAATCCACGGCCGGACACCTCGGGAGCGGTGACCGCGCGACCCGTCGTCGAATCGACAGCGACGGTGATGGCGATGAAGCCGCCCTCCCCCAGTACGAGTCGATCGGACAATGTCGAGTCACCGACGTCACCGACGGACAATCCATCGACGTAGACATGCCCTACCGGCACCTGCCCGACGATGCGGGCCAGACCGTCGACCATGTCCACCACGACACCGTCCTCGGCGAGGATGACACGGTCGTCGGCGACACCGGTCGCCTTGGCGAGCGCGGCGTTGGCACGCAGGTGCCGCCATTCACCGTGCACCGGCATCGCGTTGGTGGGACGAACGGCGTTGTAGAGATACAGCAGTTCGCCTGCCGACGCGTGACCGGAGACGTGAACCTTGGCATTCTGCTGGGTCACGACGGTTGCACCCCGCTTGGCGAGCCCGTTGACGACAGCGAACACCGAGTTCTCGTTGCCCGGAATCAACGATGACGCCAGCACGACGAGGTCGTTGGCCTTGACGTTGATCTGGCGGTGTTCACCGCGTGCCATGCGCGAGAGTGCGGAGAGCGGCTCGCCCTGGGATCCGGTGGAGATCAATACGAGGCGGTCGTCGGGCAGCGTCGCCGCCGTGTCGACGTTGACCTCGAGACCCTCGGGCACGCGCAGGTATCCGAGGTCCTGGGCGATCTGCATGTTGCGCACCATCGATCGACCGACGAACGCGATGCGGCGGTTGTATCGCTCCGCGACGTCGATGACCTGCTGAATCCGGTGCACGTGGCTCGCGAACGACGCCACGATGACGCGTTGCTTCGCCTTGCCGATGACAGTGTCGAGCACACCGCCGATCTCGCGCTCCGGTGTGACGAATCCCGGTACCTCGGCGTTGGTGGAGTCCACCAGGAAGAGGTCGACGCCTTCGTCGCCCAAGCGTGAGAAGCCGGCGAGGTCGGTCAGTCGGCCGTCGAGGGGCAGCTGATCGAGCTTGATGTCGCCGGTGTGCAGAGCCAGCCCTGCCTCGGTGCGGATCGCGATCGCCAACGCGTCGGGAATCGAGTGATTGACGGCGAAGTACTCGCACTCGAACGGCCCGTGCTTCGTCTTCTGGCCTTCGATGACCTCGACCAGGTTGGGACGAAGGCGATGTTCGCGGCACTTGGCCGCAACGAGGGCGAGAGTGAACTTCGATCCCACGACCGGCACGTCCGGCCGTAGACGAAGGAGGAACGGAACCGCGCCGATGTGGTCCTCGTGGCCGTGGGTGAGCACCACTGCCTCGACATCGGCCATGCGGTTCTCGATGTGCCGAAAGTCCGGGAGAATCAGGTCGACGCCCGGCTGCTGATCCTCGGGGAACAGAACGCCGCAGTCGACGATCAGAAGCTTGCCCTGATGTTCGAAGACGGTCATGTTGCGACCGATTTCGCCGATGCCGCCGAGCGCGACGATGCGCAAACCCTTGAACGGCGCTTTCGGCGGAGTGCCGAGGCGGTCGGTCGGGTCGAACTCCTTGCGGGTATCAGGCCGCTGGGTTCGCGCCGAACTCTGCACGACAGGCTTCGATGCCTGCGCGGGCTTGTCTGCTGGAGGTCCGGCGCTTCGGGTGGCGCGGCCGCGTGATCGTGCTGGTCTACTCATACAAGAACTCCTGCTGCTCGCAGGTCTGCTGCGAGCAATTCGATTTGGTCGATGCTCGGTGGCACCTGGGGAAGTCTGGGTTCACCGACGTCCAGTCCGATGAGTCGTAGGCCCGCCTTGGCTGCGCTGACGCCTCCGAGGCGTGAGACGGACCTGATGACGGGGATGAGGCTCGCGTTGATCGCCTGTGCGCGTGCGATGTCGCCGACCATGAACGCCGTGTGCAGCTCGCGGAGGCGCGCAGGCACCAGATGTCCGATCACACTGACGAATCCGGTGGCACCCACGGACAACCACGGCAGGTTCAACGGGTCGTCGCCGGAGAAGAACTGCAATCCAGTGGTGGCGATCAATTCCGCACCTGCGTTGAGGTCTCCCTTCGCGTCCTTGACCGCAAGGATCCTGGGATGTTCGGCCAACCTGCGCAATGTTTCGGTTTCGATGGGAACCACCGAACGAGGAGGAATGTCGTAGAGCATAACCGGAAGGTCGGTAGCGTCTGCGACGGCGGTGAAATGCGCATACAGGCCGGCTTGTGGCGGGCGTGAGTAATACGGGGTGACGACGAGGAGCCCGTGAGCTCCCGCTCGGGCAGCATCGCGGGCCAGTTCGACGCTGTGCGCGGTGTCGTTGGAGCCAGCACCTGCGATGATCCTCGCGCGATGGCCGACAGCTGCGATCACCGCGCGCATCAGTTCGAGCTTCTCGTTCTCGGTGGTGGTCGGCGACTCTCCGGTGGTACCGGCGAGCACCAACCCGTCGTGTCCCTGTTCCACCAGGTGGTGGGCCAGGCGCACACCCGCATCGATATCCAGCTTGCCGTCGGCGGTGAACGGCGTGACCATGGCGGTGAGCACCGTCCCGAACGGTGGCTGGATGGGAGGAGCGGCGTCACCGTATGTCATGGTCAGAAAGGTTACCCGGTGCTCCCCACCCGACCGCTGTCAGACCTCGGTGCCCGTCAGACCTCGGTGACGAAGGGACTCTGTGCCACTTCGGACCCGTCGGGCAGTGTGGCGATCTCGAAGTCGCTGAAGACGTCCGGTGCCACGGCTACCAGCTGACGCAGGCACTCCACTGCGACGCGGCGGATCTCGACGTCGGCATGCTCGGAGGCACGCATCGACACGAAGTGCCGCCAGGCACGGTAGTTTCCGCTGACGACGAGCCGAGTCTCGGTTGCGTTCGGTAGGACCGATCGCGCGGCCTGACGCGCTTGCTTGCCCCGGAGCGCTGCACCGGTCACCCCGTCCAGTTTGTCCTCCAATGCCGACAACAGCTCCACGTACGCGGCCCTGGATGCGTCGGTGGCCTTCTCGAACAGCGCCTCCAGCACCGGATCGCCCTCGATTGCCGGTGGAACGATGACGTTGGCGTCGCGCTCGGGCACGAATCGCTGCGAAAGCTGCGAGTACGAGAAATGCCGGTGCCGAATCAATTCGTGCGTGCACGAGCGCGAAATGCCGGTGATGTAGAAACTGACACTGGCATGTTCGAGTACCGACAGGTGCCCGACATCGAGCAGATGCTGCACGTACGACGCATTGGTGGCGGTACGTGGATTCGGTTTGGACCAGCTCTGATAGCACGCACGACCCGCGAACTCCACGAGCGCCTGGCCGCCATCGGCGTCGGTCTCCCACGGAATATCAGCAGGCTGGACAAAATCGGTCTTCGCCACCAACTGCACTTTCAGCGACACCGTCTTCGACACCGTCGTCCCTCCCTCGAGCTGCTGAAATCTCTTCGAACCCTATCCGCTCCACGAGTGACGTCTTGCATGACGTCATCAATGACGTCACACTGGCGTCATGAAACTCGACAAGTACACCGACTCGCTGCGCGCCGACCTGGCTGCCGCCGCCGCCCTCGGCGACGAACACACACGCAGGACCGCCGAAGCGCTCGGCGCCGCAGCCGAGGCGTCGGCCCGACTCATGCTGCTCGGTGCCCTGTCCGAATTCGCAGCCGAGATCTCTACCGAACTCGACGACCGATCCGTTCATGTACGGCTCGACGGCACCGACGCGGTCGGCGAGGTTCGTCGAAGGATCGACGAGGCCGGCAGTGACGACAGAACGAGCAGCGAGAACCCCGACGCACCGGACGGCACCTCCGCCCGATCGACCGACGACTATCCGACGATGGAGGACGTCACCGGCGAAATGAGGCGAGTCACGCTGCGCATGGTCGAACACATGAAGGATCGCGCCGAGGAAGCTGCGTCGTCGAACGGCGTATCACTCAATTCCTGGCTTTCACAGGCGGTTCAAGGCGCGCTACGTGACCAGATGCGCAAGGAACGACCCAACTTCTGACACTATCTCTTCTCGCGCCACGCACGTTCGAACGGCAGTCGCCACGCGTGCGGCGCGATCAACTGGTGAATTGCGTTCGGCCCCCACGATCCCGGTGTGTACAGCCGGACCGGCGGCGGATCGGCGAGCAACGGCGCCGATACCTCCCACAGTCGCTCGATGCCTTCCGCCGTCGTGAACAGTGTGTGATCGCCGTGCATCGCATCGAGAATCAGCCGCTCGTAGGCCTCGAGTACGTCGGAGACACGTTCGGTTTCCTGGATTGCGAACTGCATCGACAATTTGTCCAGCCGCATGCCGGGTCCCGGCCTCTTGCCGTAGAACGAGAGCGAGACCTTCGAGGCGTCGGCCAGGTCGAACGTCAGATGATCCGGTCCCTGCGCGCCGACACCCGATCCTGCAGGAAACATGCTCTTCGGCGGTTCCCGGAATGCGATCGAGATGATGCGTTGTCCCTCGGCCAGCCGCTTTCCTGTCCGCAGATAGAACGGCACCCCCGCCCACCGCCAGTTGTCGATCTCGCATCGCAGTGCGACGAAGGTATCGGTCTCCGAATCCGGCGCCACCCCTGGCTCGTCGCGGTACCCGGAGTACTGCCCGCGCACCACCTTTCGTGGATCCAGCGGGACCATGGAACGAAAGACCTTGTTCTTCTCCTCGCTGATCGCACTCGGTTCCAGTGCCGTCGGCGGTTCCATCGCCATGAACGCGAGTACTTGGAAAAGGTGTGTCACCACCATGTCCTTGAACGCGCCGGTCGACTCGTAGAAATTCGCTCGTCCGTCGAGCGTGAGCTTCTCGGGTATGTCGATCTGGATGTGGTCGATGAAGTTGCGATTCCAGATGGGCTCGAACAGCCCGTTCGCGAATCGAAACGCCAGGATGTTCTGCGCTGGTTCCTTGCCGAGGAAGTGATCGATACGGAAGATCTGGTCCTCGTCGAACGTCTCGTGGACCTTCGCGTTCAATGCGATGGCACTCGCGAGGTCGGTCCCGAACGGCTTCTCCATGATGATGCGGGATCGTTTGACCAGGTCCGCGGCGCCGAGCATCTCCACGACGGCCAGCGCGGCCTTGGGCGGCACGCTGAGATAGTGAAGTCTGCGCGAGTCAGGACCGAGTTCGATTTCCGCCCGTGCCACGGCTTCTCCCAGCGCGGCAGGCCCCGCCTTCTGGGAGACGTAGCTCAATTTTCCGGCGAACTGACGCCACTGCTCCTCGGAGACTTTGCGTGAGGAGAACTCGTCGATTGCTTCGAGCGCCATCTGTCGGAATTCGTCGCTCGTCATCTCCTCGAGCGAGGTGCCTACGACGCGTATGCGTGGGGCCAGATCCGACAGCGCGAGATGCATCATCCCGGACAAGAGTTTGCGACGTGCCAGGTCGCCGGTTGCTCCGAACAGTACGACGACCTGAGGTGGCAGTTCGCTGGAGTGCAGAGACGCGTGCGAGGTCACACCGGTGATAGTGGCACCATTCGACCGTGTCCGCTGAACGAACCCGGAAGTTCACCCGGCAGCAGCGAGCGCGGCCACCAGATCGCCCCTCTCGCCGACGACGACGCGCTCGAGTTCGAGCCAGTCCGCCATTTCTCGGAGCTCCTGCATCAACTCCGCCGCGACGGCTCCGGCATCGCGGTCGCCGTCCAAGAACGCCCCGAGCACCTGTAGCTCGGACCGCGCTCGGTCCCCTTTGAGGTCGACGCGGGCGACCAACTCGTCGCCGAGCAGAAACGGGAAGACGTAGTAACCGTGAGTTCGCTTGTGCTGCGGCGTGTAGATCTCGATCCGGTAGTGGAAATCGAAGAGTCGCTCGACGCGCGGCCGGAAGAAGATCATCGGATCGAACGGGCACAGCAACGCACGCCCGCGCGCAGACCGTGGTACCCGAGCCTCGCTGTGCAGATACGCCTGCGCGCCCCACCCCCGCACGTGCACCGGCTCCAGAGTTCCGTCCTCGACGAGATCGGTGATCGCATTCTTGGTCTGCTTCTGCGAAAGCCGGTAGTAGTCACGGAGATCCGGCTCTGTTGCGATGCCGAGTGCACCAGCGGATTTCGACACGAGCGTACGAACTGCGTCTTCCTCGTCCACCTCCCGGGCGAGGATAGCGGCGGGAATCACGTGCTCGGTCAGGTCGTAGTGACGAACGAATCCGGCACGGGTCGCCACCGACACGACGCCCGCGGCGAACAGTTGCTCGCACACGACCTTGACTTCGCTTCGATCCCACCACGGCCCCTTGCGACCGGGGCGCTCGACTTCGAGTTCGCGTTCGATGTCCCCCGCACTCGACGGACCTCGATCGGCGATGACGCCGAGAACGTCGTCGGCGAGGGTCGGATTCCGTTCGAGGATCGACTTGGCACCGCCCCACCTACCGTGCTCGTACAACTGTGTCCGCCAGCGCATCAGCGGCCAGTCCTCCACGGGAATCAACGCGGCCTCGTGTGCCCAGTACTCGACCAGCTTTCTGGGTCGCCGCGTCGTGTCGGTCCACGCTGCGGTGTCGAGATCGCTTCGGTCGTACGAACCGATCCGACTGAACACCGGCGCGTAGTGCGCGCGAACCAGCACCGACACCGAGTCGATCTGTAGCAACTGTGTCCGGCCGAGGACGTTCGCCACGGCCCGCGGCGAGGCAGAGCCGACCGTGGCCTTGCGTGGCGTTGCCAATCCCTGCGCAGCCAGCGCGGTACGTCTGGCCATGGCAGCACTCATGTCGCGCATGAGGCCACCATGCCACGCGGCTACGACACGAAAGGGCTCAGGGATTCCTGCCGTGCGAACGAGCGCCTGGGACCTGCGTTCCAATACACGGCCCTGTGGTGGACAGCGGCGCCGGACCCTTGGTGATACTCGGCCGGTGGAAACGCCGCGTACACGTCCGCTGTTCTACCGCTCATCCCATCAACGTTGCCGCCAACGTGCCGCCCAGCTCGTAGCACGCGTCTCGGGCGGCCTTGTCCACAGCGGTGACTTCGAGACCTGCGGCAGCCTTCTCCAGACCCCAGCCCGTCGCGATCTTCTGCACCGCGGTGGCCGCGCCCGCCGTGTCGTTGTTGCCGTGCACCCACAACCCGTACGGACGGCCTGCGACTGCGTCCAGGCACGTGTAGTACGTGGTGTCGAAGAAGTGTTTGAGCGCTCCGCTCATGTACCCGAAGTTGGCGGACGTTCCGAACAGATATCCGTCTGCTTCCAGCACGTCGGGCACCGTCGCACCCAGAGCGGGAACACTGCGCACCGTCACACCCTCGATGCCCGGGTCCGCCGCTCCTGCCAGTACCGCCTCGAGCAATTCGCGAGTCGGCGGCGACGGCGTGTGATGAACGACGAGGAGGACGGTCATCGCGAAGCGGTCTCGTCTCGTTCGAGTTCGACGGCCCGCTTCATCGTCTCGCGTGCGCGTCCTCGGTCACCCGCGTAGTCGTACGCCCTGGCGAGACGGTACGAGTTGCGCCAGTTGTCGGGGTCCTTCTCCCACTCGCCCTTGACCTTCTGGAACATCTCGTCCGCCGCGTCGCGAGCGATTCTCCCGGAGGGCATGCGCGGCAGATCGGACACATCGAGTTCGAGATCCTCGTCGCGAATACGGTCCGCAAGATGCTGATGCTCGAAACCCGCTTTGAGGGTTGCCCAGACGATCCACAGACCCAGAATCGGCAGCAGGATCACCCCGATGCCGAGCCCGATACTCACTGCCCCGCCATCCTGGATCAGTGACACACCTCGGCTGCCGAGAAGATAGAAGTAGAAACCGAGGATCAGCACCATCACGGCGATGGTGATCAGAACTTTCGTCGCTTTGTTCATGGTGGCCCTACAGATCCAGGAACGGGTCGAGGCCGACGGTCAGTCCGGGGCGGCCGGCGATCTCGCGGACACCGAGAAGCACACCGGGGGCGAACGACGTGCGGTCGAGTGAGTCGTGGCGGATGGTCAGCGTCTCGCCGAGAGTGCCCAGGATGACTTCCTGGTGGGCGACGAGCCCGGCGAGACGAATCGAGTGCACACGCACCCCGTCCACCTCGGCGCCGCGGGCATGGTCGAACTCCACTGTCGTCGCATCGGGGCTCTTGGCAACGCCCGCCTTCTCGCGTGCTTTCGCGATCAGTTCGGCGGTCCGATATGCCGTTCCCGACGGTGCATCGGCTTTGTTCGGATGGTGAAGCTCGATGACCTCGACGGAATCGAAGAAACGCGCTGCTTGTTCGGCGAAATGCATGGTCAACACCGCGCCGATCGCGAAGTTGGGGGCAATGAGAACACCGGTCTCCGGCGAGGATTCGAGCCAGGAACGCACTGTCGCCAGACGCCCCTCGTCGAATCCGGTGGTCCCGACGACAGCGTGAATGCCATGTTCGACGAGGAACTGCAGGTTGTTCATCACGACGTCGGGATGAGTGAAGTCGACGACGACCTGAACGGACGCATCGACGAGGGTAGAAATCGGGTCGCCTTGATCCACTTCCGCGACCAGTTCGAGTCCGTCTGCGCCCGTCACAGCAGTGCAGATCGCCTGCCCCACCTTGCCGCGGGCACCCAGAACGCCGACCCGGATAGGTGCTTGTGCTTTCACGACTGCTTCACTCGCTTTCTTCGACACTGCTGATATCGAAGAAGCCTACTGACCTCGGCCCACCCTCGGTCGGGTCGGTAAGGGATCGATGAAGATCGCGTCCCGGATATCGTTGGCTGATCTCCGCACTGGCACTGCTACGCAGAGCGGAGGTTCTCGCACCCTGCGGAGCCGGGGTGCGAGAGCCGGACCTCACCGCGAGAGATACGGTCACCCTCGTGACCACAGAAGCCACCACCGACAGCGTGCTGTTCGCGGACAACGTCGATCTCGTCCGCGGAGGAAGGTACCTCCTGAGCCAGGCAACGGTACGCGTGGAGCAGGGCGAACACTGGGTTCTTCTCGGTGCGAACGGGGCAGGCAAGAGCACACTGCTCAGTCTTCTCGGCGCGTTCGTCCATCCCACCCACGGGACCGTCCACGTCCTCGGACACCAGCTCGGCCGGGTCGACATGCGCGAGCTACGAACACACATCGGCCATGTCGACCCTCGGCTTCGCGTCGAAGCACCGCTGACGTTGCTCGAGGTCGTGTTCACCGGGTTGACCAACACTCCCGATCTGATTCCGCGGTGGTCGCCGACCGACGAGCAGGTTGCCCGTGCTCACGCACTGATCGACTCGCTCGGGGTGGCGCACCGCAGCGGCTCGTCGTGGCACACTCTGTCGCAAGGCGAACGCGGGCGCGCGCTGATCGCGCGCGCATTGCTTCCCGATCCCGCGGTATTGCTTCTCGACGAGCCCGCTACCGGTCTCGATCTCGCTGCACGAGAACAGCTTCTGACGGCGCTGGACGACCTGCGCGGCGAACATCCTTCGCTGGCCAGCATTCTCGTCACGCATCATCTGGAAGAGATTCCGGCGTCGACGTCGCACGCCGTTCTGATACGTGACGGCCGCATCATGGCCGACGGTCATGTCGACGACGTTCTCACGACGAAGAACATCAGCGAATGTTTCGATCACCCCATCGAGATCAGCAGGCGGAACGGCAGGTGGGTAGCGACCGCGACTCAGAAGGTGATGACCTGACGGATTGCGTTGCCGTCGGCGAGTTCGTCCATGCCGCTGTTGATCTCGTCCAGCGTGATACGCGAGGAGATCAACTTCTCCACCGGAAGCCGTCCCTCGCGCCACATTTGGGCGTACGTGGGAATGTCGCGGGCCGGCACCGCCGAACCCAGGTAGCTTCCGATGATGGTTCGAGCTTCGGCGACGAGGCCCAACGGTGAGATCGTCGAGCGCGCGTCGGGCGAAGGCAGTCCGACGGTGATCGTCTTACCGCCCGGTGCCGTCGCCGCGACGGCGGCCTCGAACGCCCGTGCGTTGCCCGCGGCCTCGATGACGATGTCGGCTTTGATGCCCTTCTCCTCGCGCTCGGCCGGTGTGTATGTCTGTGTCGCACCGAGTTCGCGTGCAGTGGTGAGCTTTTCCGATACTCCGTCGACGCCGATCACTTCTCCCGCTCCTACGGACACCGCGGTGAGAACGGCTGCCATGCCGACGCCGCCGAGCCCGACGACCATGACCGACTGACCTGCTTTCGGCCGGCCGGCGTTGAGAACTGCGCCCCCGCCGGTCAGGACAGCACAACCCAGTACGGCTGCAATATCGGCAGGAATGTCGTCATCCACCGCGACCACCGATTTGCGACTGACAACGGCGTGCGTCGCGAATCCGGACACCCCGAGATGGTGCTTGACCTCGGCACCGTCGCGCGTCAGACGTGCGCCGCCGTCCAGTAGCGTTCCCTCGTTGTTCGCGGCGCTACCCGGGATGCACGGCATCAGTCCGTCCGTGCGGCACCCCGCACAGTCGCCGCAGCGAGGAAGGAAGGTCATCACGACACGGGTTCCGATGGGGAGGTCGTCGACCCCCGACCCGAGTGCCTCGACCCGTCCCGAGGCCTCGTGGCCGAGCAGCATCGGCACCGGACGCACCCTGTTGCCGTCCACGACCGACAGATCGGAGTGGCACAGGCCCGCAGCCTCTATGCGGATCAGAAGCTCACCCTCCCCGGGAGGGGCCAGATCCAGCTCCGAGATGGAGATGGGCTGCGACTCGGCGAAGGGCCGTGAGCGTCCGATTTCCTCGAGTACTGCGCCGCGAATTCTCATGGCCCTACTGTAGGTCAGGACGATACCGCTGTAGGTCAGGACGATACGGCTGTAGGTCAGGACGATACGGCTGTAGGTCAGGTAGTTACAGCGGCAGTCGCGGTCTCAGCAGGTGGGCTACCAGACCGGTCCATCCGGTCTGATGCGATGCACCGAGCCCCTCGCCGGTGTCGCCGTCGAAATACTCGTTGAAGGTCGGGTGCACGCTCCACAACGGATCGTCACTGGACTCGATGCGTTGCCCGTCCGCCGGTCGCTTGCCGTCCACAGGTCGGAACAGCGCCGCGAGGCCGTTGTCGATGAGATCGGCCGCGTCGGTCAGTGTGCGGTGATTACCCGATCCGGTGGGAATTTCGATGGTGAAAGTATCGCCGTAGTGACGGCCGTAGGCGCGCAGTTTGTCTGCGAGCAGTACGTTGACCGGGAACCAGACCGGGCCGCGCCAGTTCGAGTTGCCACCGAACATCCCTGTCCGCGACTCCCCCGGCTCGTATTCGATAGACAGGCTGCGGCCACCGATATCGTATGTGACACCGTCTCGATAGGACGCAGACAACGACCGAATACCGAACTGCGACAGGAACTCCTCGGAATCGAACATGCGCGCGAGCACTCTCCTGAGTCGCTCCGGTTCGACGAACGACAACAGGACTCGCACCTCGTCGCCGTCCTTACGAGCGAGCAGCGGCGACACCATTTCCGGCCGACGACGCTGAACCCAACGCAGTCGGGCTGTGAGGTCCGGGCATTCGTCTTCGACCCACGACGGAATCTCGGTGGCACCGAGTATCGGCAACAGCCCGACCATGGACCGCACACGCAGTGGAACCGCGTCACCGTCGGGCGGGACGAGAACGTCGTAGAAGAAGCCGTCTTCTTCGTGCCACAACGAGATGTGCTGCGAGCCGAACGATTTCACGGCTCGGGCGATGGACAGGAAATGCGCGAAGAACTTGGTGGCGACGTCGTCCCATGCGCTGTCGTGACGTGCCAGTTCGAGCGAGATCTTGAACATCTGCTGGCAGTAGAAGGCCATCCAGCTCGTAGCATCGGACTGCTCCAACCGAAAGCCCGGCGGCAAGGGCGCGGACCGATTGAACAGACCGATGTTGTCCATTCCGAGGAAGCCGCCCTCGAAGATGTTCGACCCCTCGGAGTCCTTCCTGTTCACCCACCACGCGAAGTTGAGCAGTAGTTTCGTGAACACACGCACGAGGAATTCCCGATCGCGGTAGCCGTCGATGCGGTACACGTGCCACGCGGCCCACGCGTGCACGGGCGGGTTGACGTCGCCGAACTCCCACTCGTACGCCGGCAGCTGCCCGTTGGGGTGCATCGACCACTCACGGCACATGAGCACGAGCTGCTCCTTGGCGAAATCGGGATCGACATGGGCGAGTGGAATAGTGTGAAAAGCCAAGTCCCACGCAGCGAACCACGGATACTCCCACTCGTCGGGCATCGAGATGACGTCCGCGAGCGCAAGGTGCCGCCAATGGGTGTTCCTACCCCCTGCACCCTGACGAGTTTCCGGTGCGGGCTCACCCACCTTGTCGCCTTCGAGCCACTGTTCGACGTCGTATCGGTACAACTGCTTGGTCCACAACAACCCCGCATATGCCCGACGCGCGACATGTCGGTCGCTCTCGTCGAGTTCGGCTCCGATCACCGACGCGTAGAACTCGTCGGCCTCGGCGCGGCGATCGGCGACGACAGCGTCGAAACCTCGTCCGAAGGTCTGCAAGTCCGGTTCGTTCGTGGAAAGTCGAAGTTTCACCTCCTTCGTCACACCTGGAGCGATGTCCTCGAAGGAGAACCAGAAAGCCGACTTCGTGCCCGTCTTCTCGGGATTGACCGTGGACTCGTCCCCGTTCACGACGCGATGGCCGATTCCGTCCTTGCTGTACGGCGTGCGGTTCTCCTGACCCCACAGTTCCGCGGCGTTGGTTTCGTTGTCGCAGAACAGAACCTCGGGACCGCCCTCGGCGCTGAGGTAGTACTTGCCGAGAAATCCGTGCTCGGCTTCGATCGCTCGCATCCCGCCCGACTGCAACTCCGGTGGCACCAGCTCGGTCAGCGTCCCACCGCGTTCGTCGCGACCCCACGCCCAGGTGTTGCGCAGCCACAGGTGCGGCAACAGGTCGACGGACGCGGCCTCTGGACCATGATTGGTGATGGAGATGACGATGCAGATGTCGTCGGGCGACGCCTTCGCGTACGTCACCTGGACATCGAAGAACCGGTTCTCGTCGAGAATGCCCGTGTCCGCGAGTTCGTACTCTCTCTCGTCACGTCCTCTGCCGGCGTTCTCTTCACGTAGTTGCCGGTACGGGTACTCCGCGTGCGGGTACCGGTACAGCCACTGCATCCAGCTGTGCGTCGGCGTGCCATCGATGACCCACCAGTACTCCTTGGCGTCCTCGCCGTGGTTGCCTTCACCGTTGGTGAGCCCGAACAGTCGCTCCTTGAGAATCGGATCCTTCCGGTTCCACAGAGCGAACGCGAAATTGAGAAAGCCGAAGCGGTCGCTGATTCCGCCCAAACCGTCCTCACCCCAGCGGTACGCGCGAGCGTGGGACTGGTCGAACGGAAACGATTGCCACGCGTCGCCGTCGGCCGAGTAGTCTTCCCGGACGGTCCCCCACTGCCGACCCGCCAGGTAGGGGCCCCACTGTCGCCATGGGCCCGTCACCCCCGGCGACTCGGCGAGCCGCGAATGTTCCGCGGAGGACGGCGTGGGTGGTGTTGCGGCAGCGTCGGTCACCGCATCAGTCTGCTGGTTTCAGCTCACCGACGCACGCCGACACTGCCCGCCAGGTAGCCGACGCGTCGTTGAACCGCGGCGATTTCCCTGACTCCATCGCCGAGGAGACTTCGCTCCAGCGCCGACAGATCGGCCATGACGAGTACGTCACCGGGCCGCACCCCCGCGGCCACCTGCTCGATCTGATGCCCCAGCCGCAATCTCTGCAACAGGTCGAACACTTCGGTCAGCACCCCGACGTCTCGATCCGTCAGCAGCCCGTTTCCCGACGCGGCCGCGAGTCTCGCCGGGGTGGACGCGGATGCGACTCCGACCGACATGCCGCCCCAACGCGCGAGATTGACGATCGGTGTGATCGCGTGTGCCTTGAGATCGAACGTCCCACCGCGACGGGCAAGAACGTCACGCAGTGACCTCGATCGGGCTCGGCCTGCCAGTGCATCGCGAAGTTGAAGTCGCAGTGCTTCCGGATGGTCCTCGGCGAGTGTGCGGTACACCAGCGGCACCGTGTGAAGGTCGCGGTTGCCCCACACGACCCTGCCGTCGACGAGCAGAGAGGACATGATGAGCCCGGAATCGCCCGTGGGGTTTCCACGATCTCCGAACGGATTGCTGAGCCAGTGCGCTGCAGCCGACCGCCATTGCGTCGCCGACCGGGCAAAACGTGGCGAGCTGGCCACTGCTCCGTTGGAGTCCGCGGGTAGCCCGCACTTCTCGAGGATCAGATGTACTGCGCGCGCGAGATCCATCGATGCGGTATCTCGCGTTCTGTCGCCGTCGGCCGGATCGGGCAGGCGGTCCGACCACGACAGTGCACTGTCGACATCCGACGACGGCATCGCCT
This sequence comes from Rhodococcus yunnanensis NBRC 103083, assembly GCF_001895005.1. GTDB lineage: Bacteria > Actinomycetota > Actinomycetes > Mycobacteriales > Mycobacteriaceae > Rhodococcoides > Rhodococcoides yunnanense. Next base: position 774,754 of record NZ_BCXH01000001.1, read on the forward strand.
CCCTGCGCGCGACGGAACCGAGTGTCAGCCAGGCGACGTCCGATCGCGGTACCTCTGGGTTCGCCGACCACGCGAGTTCGAGTGCTCGGCGGACCACACTGTCGATGACCACCGACAGAATCGCGCTGACAGCGGTGGCCTCGGTACCGCCGCGGAAAAGGTCGACCGCGAGATCGGGAATTCGATGTGCGGCGGAAGCCAGCTCGGTCTCGGTCGAGGCGACCGCGATCGAGCGGCGCAGAACGAAGCTACGACGCGTGGAGGCAGCGTGCAGCTCGGAATCTTCGATGACACCGAGGACTTCGCCGCGAACGGACACGACCGGCATGTGCCGCAGTCCTCGCTCCAGCATGTCCACGAGTACTGTCGCCGCGAGTCGATCCGGCGTCACCGTCTCCGCGGGCGAGGTCATCACGGCACGGACGGGGGTATCGATGTCGATCCCTGCAGCGACCACTTTCTCGCGGAGATCGCGATCGGTGAAGATGCCGTATCTTCCGCCCAGAAGCGACACCAGCGCGCAGGACGACCTTCGGTCGGTCATCGTGCGCACGACATCTCGCACACCGGTGTCGGGATCGACGACGACGGCTGGACCGGAGAGCAACTCGCCGACTGTCCGTGCGGTCGACCGGTCTGCAGGTCCACCGATCTGCGCATTGGCCGAGGAGACCGCGTCTGCCAGAAACGCCAGGCCCGCCGGCTTCGAGAACAGTGGGCGCATCAGCGCACCCGGTAGCTGCACGACGACACTGTACTCGGTGGTGCGCGCGAGAAAACCGAATGTCGCACCCGAGAGCATTGCCGAGAAACCGAACACACCACCGACCTCGATCGCGTCGATGGGAACCGCGGTCAGCGCCCGATCATCGGGATGCAGGATCACCACTCTCCCGGATCGGACCACCCACACCGAATCGACGTCGCGCATGTCGACATCGAGAATCAGCGCACCGGTGGCATATTCGACGGTCGAGGCCGCGTGCGCGAGGTCCTCGAGCTCGCCGAGGGTCGCGGTCTGGAACGGCGGATAGCGCCGAAGGAATTCAGCTGTGTCGTCCACGAACCAGATCTGCGCATTTCTCGGCCATGGTCATGACGGTGATGTTCGGGTTCACCGACGGCAGTTTCGGCATCGCCGACGCGTCGACGACTCTCAGGTTCCGTACACCCTTCACTCGTAGATCCGGATCCAGAACTGCCATCGGGTCTCCCACCGCGCCCATGCGCGCAGTGCCGGCCGGATGGTAGACGGTGTTGTGGGTCTTGTGGATGTAGTCGAGAAGCTCGTCGTCGGTCACCGCGTCCGGTCCCGGTGCGAGCTCGCGTTCGATCCACCCCGACAGCGGGGCTTCGGCGGCGATCCGCCGGGCGAGCTTCACACCGGCAAGCATGACGGAGTCGTCGTGGCCCCCGGGATCGGTGAAGTACCGCGGATCGACCTTGGCCCGATCGCGGAAGTCGCGGCTACGCAGTCGCACGGTGCCGCGCGACAAGCCTTGGGTGACGTTCGGCGTCAGACAGAATCCGTTGTCGGTGGTCGGGTAACCCCAGCGGAGAGTGTTCATGTCGAACGGCACGCTGCCGTAGTGCATCATCACGTCCGGGTACGTCAGGTTCGGCCCGGTGGTGGCGAACAGGCCGATCTCCCACCACTGCGTCGATGTCGTCACCATCGGACGAGATGCTTCCCAGAAGACCAGACCCTCCACATGATCGTCCAGATTCTCCCCGACCCCCGGTGAGTCGACGCGAACAGCTATCCCTAGCTCGCGCAACCGATCTGCCGGTCCGATGCCGGACAGCATGAGGAGTTTCGGGGTGTCTATCGCGCCTGCCGTGACGATGACCTCACGTCGAGCGGTCACGGTGTCGTAGCCCGTCAGATCGGGGCGCTGACAGCGAATTCCCGTGGCAACGAGCGCGTCGTCGATGAGAATTTCGCTGATCCAACTTCCGGTTCGGACCTCGAGGTTGGGGCGGGATCCGAGAATCGGATGAAGATAGGCATGCGACGTCGACATCCGCGTGCCGTCCTCGCCGGCGTTGATCTGAAACCATCCGGCACCGTTGAGGACGGTATCGCCTCTGTTGAACTGCACTGTCGGCAGACCGATTCTTGCCGCCGACTCCAATACTGCAGCGCCGCAGGGATCCTCGGGGGGAACGTCCCTGATTCGAACCGGTCCGTCGTGCCCTCGACCGGTGTCGTTGTTCTCGACGCGGGCGACGAGCGGAAGGATGTCCTTCGAACCCCATCCCGTCGCCCCGGCAGCCTCCCAGTCGTCGAGAATCCCTGCAGGCGGGTGGAATGCGATGCAAGAGTTGTGAGAAGAGCAACCGCCCAACACTTTTGCGCGAGCGTGACGCATGAAGCTGTTTCCGCGTTCCTGTGGCTCGACCGGGTAGTCCCAGTCGTATCCCGAGTCGAGCAGATGCATCCACTCGGACAGCACGAGAATGTTGTCGTCCCCCACGTCCGATGGCCCGGCCTCGACGAGGCAGACGGTCACGGCCGGATCCTCGCTCAGCCTTGCCGCCAGAACGCAACCGGCCGTGCCGCCTCCTGCGATCACGTAGTCGAAGGCAGCGTCGGTCATGCCGGACTCCTTTCGTCACCTGTCGATGCGTGCGAGGACAACGTCCCGATGTGGCGACGGCCCTTGACGGCGTACCACAGCAGACCGAGCCCGAGAATTCCTCCGATGTAGACGAATGCTCCCCACGTGTTGTACCAGGGGGTCCCGTAGATGGCCTCGCGTGGCCAGGCGAGATTGACCGCCATCCCCACACCCCACAGCACTGCGAGGATGTTGATCGGCAGACCCCACTTCCCCATGGTGAAATAGCCGCCCGGCTTCAGATCTCTCGGTGGCCACTCGCCCCGCAGACGTTTCGCCAGCAGTGGACCCGTCACCATCAGATACGCCAGATAGATCATGATGATCGCGATCGACGTCAGGACGGTGAAGATCTGGGGCTGTCCGATGTTGACGACAAGGATCAGGATCGCCAGGACGCCGATGGTGACTGCCGGGACCACGGGCGTCTGCGTTCTCGGATGAACCTTGGCCAGACTTTCACCGAATGGGAGTGCGTTGTCGCGTGCCATGGCGAACGTCAGTCGGATTGCTGCAGTGTGGACCGCCAGCGAACACACGATGACAGCGATGACGATGCAGATCAGGAAGATCGTGCCGAGTGGACCCCACATGACGGCCTCCACGATGGACTGCAAGCTGCCCTCCGGCGTGGCCAGCGCCGGATCCTCGAGATCGGGCGCCGCCATCACCGCGAACACGAGAATCGCGCCTCCGATCACGAAGGACGCCAGTATCGCCCGGAGAATCGCCTTGGGTGCCGTACGGCGAGGCTCTACCGTCTCCTCGCCCAGCGAGCTCGCGGTGTCGAAGCCGTACATGACGTATCCCGACGCCAGCGATGCGACCAGGAATGCACCGAGGTATCCGCCGCTTTCGCCTGCGCCGTATCCGTTGGTGGAGAAGAAGACCTCGGGCCCGCGCGTGATGTTCGCCGCCAGAATGACCGCGATCAGCACTGCCGCGATCAACTCGATGAACACCCCGGAACTGTTGATCATCGCCATCAATCGCACCCCGAGGGCGTTGATCGTCGTCGTGATCGCGATCAAGATCGCGCCGAGCAACACTGCATTGGTGGCGTAGTCGTTGGACCCGCTTCCGTCCCCGATGATCTGGAAGCCACTCCATATCCGCGGCAAGTTCAATTGGAGGGCCAACACGACCGCGGACAGAGTCACTATCGACGCAGTCAGCATCAACCATCCAGCAGACCAACCGACGACTCTGCGGCCCAACAGTTTGGCCCAGTTGTACACCGACCCGGCGACGGGATACTTCGCCGCGAGTTCCATGAAGCACAGAGCCACGCAGAGTTGACCGACGAACACCATCGGCCACGACCACAGATATCCAGGACCTGCATTTCCGAAACCCACATAGAACAGCTGAAAGGTTCCGGTCAGAATGGAGATGTAGCTGACGCCGGCTGCAAAACTCGCGAATTTACCGAGACTCCGATCGAGGGACTCCTTGTATCCGAAGTCGTCCATTCCACTGGCGGAATTGATTGCCATGGCTCGCGCTGCCTTTCTGTGGCAGAACCGAAACGTGCTTATCTGGTGACGAACCACCCGGCCGCCGTAGGCGAGGTGTTGTGCCAAATATGCTTCGCTTCTTGATATTCGGACAAACCGGACGGGCCCAGTTCCCGGCCGTTACCCGAACGCTTGAATCCACCCCACTCGGCGGCTGCTGTGTAGATGCCGAAATCGTTGAGCCACACCGTCCCGTGTCGAAGACCGCGCACCAGCCGCTCGCCTCGCGCACTGTCCGACGTTCGAACACCTGCCGCGAGACCGTAGTTCGTATCGTTGCCGAGTCGCAGAGCTTCCTCCTCGGTTGTGAATCGCTCAACAGTGAGTATGGGGCCGAACGTCTCCTCCTGCACGATTTTCATCGTGCGATCACACCTGTCGAAGATGGTGGGAAGAAAATAGCTGCCATCGGCCAACTCCCGATCGTCCGGTCGCGACCCGCCGACGACGAGTTCTGCACCCTCCTCGACACCGAGCGCAACGTACTTCTCGATCTTGCGGCGCTGCGCTTCGGACACGAGCGGACCGGTCTCGCTCGTGGGATCGAGTCCTGACCCCATCCTGATTCCCCGAGCGCGCTCGGCGAGAGCCGCAACGAACAGGTCGGCGACGCTGTCCTCGATGATGAGCCGGGTACCCGCCGAACACACCTGGCCCGAGTGCAGGAATACACCGGTCAGCACATGATCGACCGAGTCCGCGAACGCCGTCGGGTCGGAGACCGCGTCGGCGAACACGATGTGCGGATTCTTACCGCCCAGCTCCACCGCGACCTTGGTGACGTTCGACGCTGCCGCAGCCAGAATGGTCCGACCGGTGGCCAGACCACCGGTGAACGAGATGAAGTCGACGTCGGGGTTGGCCGTCAAAGCCTCACCCAGCACCGCGCCGCTACCCTGCACGAGGTTCACGACACCATCTGGAACACCGGCCTCCTGCACGAGCTTGACGAACGCGATCGTACTGAGCGGAGTAACCTCACTCGGCTTGAGAACCATCGTGCACCCCGCCGCCAACGCGGGCGCGATCTTCCACGAGATCTGCAGCAGCGGATAGTTCCATGGCGCGATCATGACGCAGACCCCGATGGGCTCATGGACGACTCGCGAGATCACCTCGGGTCGACCGACATCGACGAGTCGGTCCCCGTGAACGGCGGCGAGCTCGGCGTAGTACCGAAACACCGAAGTGACGTCGTCGATGTCGATACGACTCTCGGCCAACGTCTTTCCGGTGTCGAGCGTCTCGATGTGGGCGAGCTGTTCCTTGTCACGCTGAAGTAGATCGGCGATCTTCGTCAGAAACGCCGTCCGCTCGGCGACGGACGTTCCGGCCCAGCGTCCGTCGTCGAATACATGACGAGCGACCGATATCGCACGTCGGGCGTCATCCGGCGTCGCCTCGTCGACGACGAGTATCGCGCTTCCGGTCGCCGGGTCGACGATCTCGCGTGTCCCGCCGTCCGAAGATCCCGACCATTCGCCGCCGATATGAAGTGAAGGCCGAAGGTTTCCTGGTTCGATTGCCACATTGCCGGATGCCGACACGTCTGTACCTCTTTTCGTCGCCGCGCGATCATGGACTCGGAGTCGAGTCAACCGTAAGCCCGCGATGAAATGTACGAATCCGATAGGTCCACATCGTCACCAACGATTCACGAGGAGACCACTGACCATGCGCACAGTGACAGCAGGATTGTTCCACTCGGTCGACGGCATCGTCGAGGCGCCGAACGAGTGGCAATTCGACAGTTTCGACGCCGAGATGGGCGAAGAACTGGGAGCCATGATCGGACGTGTCGACACCGTGATCCTCGGGCGCGTCGGGTACGAGCAGTGGTCGAGCTACTGGCCGACGGCGGAGGACGACGGGTTCGCAGCCTTCATCAACCCGGTACGAAAATACGTGGCCTCGACAACGCTGACCGGCACCCTCGAGTGGGAGAACGCAACACTCGTGAACGGCGACCTGATTCGGTTCGTCGAGGAATTGAAGAGCACCGATGGTGGCGAAATTGCGGTGTGCGGCGGTATCGCCATCGTCCGGTCGCTGTTTTTCGCAGGACTCATCGATTCGTTGACTTTGATGACACACCCGGTGATCGCGGGCTCGGGACGCCGGCTGTTCGAGCCGGGTGACCCACCGACCAGGCTCGAACTACAGTCGTTCCGGACCACCAGCGCCGGCAACACCATCACGACCTACGGCGTTCGCTGACGTCAGGAACACGCTGCCAGAAGCATCGCCACGTCGGACTCGTCGAGCCCTTTCGGCGGCGGGTTCTGCAGCAGTATCTCCCGAAGCCGCTCGACGAAGCCCTGGCGGCTGACGCCGAACTCGACGAGGACGTCGTCGCGCGGTCCGCCACCGTGCGGGAAATGATCGGTTACGAATTCGAACATGGAACTTCCTTCGACTGGCGTCGGACAGGTGCTCCGGAAGCGGTACCGAGTCGGGGGTCGCGGTACCGCATTTCCGGAGTCGGTGAGTTAATCAACGTCTCCCCGACAAACGTTACAGATACACGCGATGTGGAACTTTCGGCGATGAACTTCCGCACACCAGGCGGGTAGCGTCGCCGCCATGGCCCTTCTACACCGTGCGACGCTCTCGCCCAGCAAGCTCGACATGATGCGATCGTGGTTGCCGAATCAGTCGTGGATCGAGAATCTCGACACGTCGGGTGTCGAGATTCTCGGTGCTTACCGGTTCGACGATCCAGCCGGAGCGGTCGGTATCGAGACCCATCTTCTTCTCGTCGGCACACGGGTGGTGCACGCGCCCGTGACATATCGCGACGCGCCCCTCGAGGGCGCCGAGCGCCATCTCGTCACGACGATGGAACATTCCGTCCTCGGTCGCCGCTGGGTGTACGACGCCGTCGCAGATCCCGTGTACATCGAGGCTCTGGCCCGAACGATTCTTACGGGCGGAGTCGAAGCCACACTCGAGTACGACCAACCCGTTTCGGCAGAGAAACGCAAGGTGACCACTCGCGTAACCGGCAGCGGGCATCCGGATGCACATGTTCCGACATTGGAGCCTGGCACAATCTCCGTCCTCGGAACCACGACGACCATCGAGGCCGGTTCGATGCATCTCGATGTTCTCCGCGTGATCGACCCGAATCCGACCGAGACGACGCACCCGTTCCTGTCCGGGACCTGGCCCGGCCGAATTGCACCCGCCGTGCTTGCTGTCGCTCACCTGACGTGACGTCGGGGACGACCCCTCTTCGGCTCGGACAACGCCTGGCCGAGACGCCTGGTGGACGCACGTAGACGCTCTACAGGCACAGGCTCAGACGCTGGCGCCTTCCCATCACCCGGTCGACGGCGTCCAGCTGTGTGTCGGTGGGATGGGTCAGTGTTCGAAGACGCATCGAACCGCGCTCCCGCAGCACACCCTCGATCTGCTCGACGACAAACCTAACTCTGACGTGGCGGGCAGTCGGTTCGTCAGGAAATCCGGCTCTTGTGACACGTTCGTGGATCACTGATCGCGCTTGAACGTCCACACGCCTTCCCTCGTCTAGGTTTCGGCTTGTCGAAGGTCACAACTGAAAAACGGAGAACGTCGTGCAGAACGCTTGCTTATGGCGCGCTGTGTTGGGCGTCGAGAATACCCTCGTCGAGGACGTCGAATTCAACGACGACGCACGTTGCCGGAGCCGGTAGGTTGGGACGTCACCTTTGGAAGGCGCGGAGATGGATGCGCATATACCCGCCATTGCTTGCTCAGCGGACGCGGTAGCGTCGACCACGGCCAGAAGCACACCGACGCGGTCGAGCGAGGGCGGTGCAATCAGCACCCGGATGAATATTGACATCGGCCATTGTGCCGTTCACGTTGGTGGCTTGGATCCTGTGTGCCTTTCTCGGACTGTTCGGTAGAACCACACCAGTGCTGTACAAGCCGCCGTCAACGCAGCACATGACCACGCGACCCGCGGAACGACCGGGTCGCTGATGCTCACGTCGGACGAGCCGTCGAAAGTGCTCGACAGGAGCAGCAACACTGCGGTGCCGATGGCGGTGCCGAGTTGCGCAGCTGTATTGACCAGGCCTGAGGCGATCGTTCGCTGTTCGCCGGGGACCGATAGTCCCGTGGAGGTGCTTGCGACGGAGGACAGTCCGAGGCCGAACCCCATTGCGGCCGTGGCCGTCAACATGGCGACCGGCTGTGGCGAACCAATTGTGAGTCCGCTGAGGCCCAGGGCAATAAACCCCATTCCTACCGTGCCCGCTCTACCGGTTCCCACTCGACTGTCGAATCTGCCGGCGGTCACGGATCCGGCAATGACCAAAGCACTCATGGGAATAAGAATCGCGGCAGCCGCCAGCGGCGAATATCCGAGCTGATTCTGCAGATACAAAGTCAAGACTGTAACCCCACCGCTGGTAGTGGCAGTGTTGACGAACGCGGTGGCCGAGCCCCATCTGACAGCGCCGATCTTCGCAAATGCGGAGGGAACGAGCGGGTTACGCGAGCGTCGATCCACAGCAAGAAAAGCGGCGGCAGCGATGCTGGCGCACGCGAACAGCCCAAGTGCCAGGAGCCAGTGGCGTAACCCGTCCAACACCGATGCACCCACGACGACCAGCATGATCGCGGTGGTCACGGTTAACGCGCCTAGTGCGTTGAACGGCAGTGCACTTCGGTTTACGACATCGTCGGGCACGTACATCAACACCAGAATGGCAAGCAGTGCGGAAATCGCCAGCAGCGACCAAAAGATCAATCGCCAGTCGCCAAACTGCGCGAAGGTGCCGGCAACCAAATAGCCGGCGATTCCGGCGGCCGCGCCGGACGCGCTCCACGCCGCAATTGCCCTGGCCCGGTGGCGATCGTCGGGCGCGAGGGAAGTCAGCAGTGCAAGCGCCGACGGGACAGCGCATGCAGCAGCAGCACCCTGAAGTGCTCGGGCCGATGCAAGAACGAACGCCGACGGTGCTAGGGCAGCAAGTGCTGCGGCCGCAGCGAATACGGCGATGCTGGCGAGGATGCTGCGACGATGACCGAGGCGTTCACCTACTCGTGCTCCGAACAAGAGCAGACCACCGAAAAAGGTTGCATACGCCGTCGCGATCACCGAACTGTCGGTGGCCCCGCCGAAGTCACTGATCATCTGCGGTAGCGCGGTGACGACGATCGTCACGCACATGACGTCGACGAATTGCACCAGGCACAGCGCAAACGTGAGCTTGCGCGGGGAGACGGCACGGCCCGCCCCGGTGAGTACGTCCGACACTTCGCGGGTCAACACAGCACCCCTCTCTCGAAAAGACCGAACGCATCTGTCGCCGTCTCGACCGTACCGACCGGTTTGAACAGTCGTTCGGTCGACGCGGCGCGGGCTTGGTCGTCGACGGTGAAATTCTCGGTACACGGCCGCCGAGTACTGCCGCGTCAGCTAGAAGTGAATACATAGGGAAGGCCGTTCAGGTGGACGACGGTCGGATCGGTGGTATCGACGGGGACACCAAGTCAGATCGATCTGGATCCGGCGTGCGAACGCCAGGGGGTTGTTGCGTACTCGTCACACTCGTATCCCGCCGGTTTGGTCCCCAAAGCTGCTTCACGTGCGGCACTGCAGGCTGCGCCTCCAGCACCGCGAGCGCTCACCTACACCCCGGGAGCCGCACTGGCCATGTGGGTCCGCTCCCACTACCCCACCTGCCGCCACCCCGGCTGCGCCGTACCGTCCTCACGCTGCGACCTCGACCACATCGTCGAATTCGGCAACCACTACTTCACCCCACCCGAATACTGATCGAAGGGCACTGATCCGTTGGCCGACAAAGGTTTACCTAACACTGCAGGTACGTCGAATCCGCGACGAGGCTCACCGTCGGGACGTAGCATCCCACTCGTGACCGCCCCGTTGCGCATCCTCGTGTACAGCAGCAACACCACGACGCGCGCCGACGTCACTATGGCGATCGGCACACACCCGGACGCGTCACTGCCCACTTTCGAGTACATCGAAGTCGCGAGCGAGCCCATGGTCGTTCACTATCTCGACGCCGGTGGAATCGACCTGGCCATACTCGACGGGGAAGCTGCACCGGCTGGTGGCATGGGCGTTGCCAAGCAATTGAGGGACGAGTTGAACAACTGCCCTCCCCTCGTCGTTCTCACCGGCCGACCGGCCGATGCGTGGTTGGCGAAGTGGTCAGGAGCGGAGGCCGCTGTACCGCATCCGATCGACCCGTTCGTTCTGACGCAGGCAGTGACCGAACTTCTCCACGGCTGATCGAAACCCCTTATTCACAAACGGTTCCCGGATCGGACGGCTGCCGACCGACCCGAGATCAACTTTTCGAACGACACACCTACTTCGCAGTCCGAAAATCATGACAACTCCGGCCCCCACACCGGTAGGCTGTGTTTCAGCTCACATTTTTCTAACGGCTAAGGACCTCTTGGCCGACGGAGCTCCTTGAGTTGCCCACAAGGCAGACGCGGAGAGGTGAAACAGGTTGAACGAGTACATCCCCATTCTCGCCCTGGGTGCTGTCGCAGTCGCCTTCGCCGTCGTGTCCGCAGTCATCGCTGCCGTGGTCGGACCCAGGCGATACAACCGAGCGAAGCTCGACGCCTACGAGTGCGGCATCGAACCGACAGCGCAACCGATGGGAGCGGGTCGTTATCCGGTGAAGTTCTACCTCACCGCGATGTTGTTCATCATTTTCGACATTGAAATCGTCTTCCTCTATCCGTGGGCGGTCCACTTCGATGCGCTGGGCATCTTCGGCCTGCTGGCAATGGGGATGTTCATCGTCAGCGCTGCGGTTGCGTACGCGTACGAATGGCGGCGTGGGGGGCTCAGCTGGGACTGAGCGCTCCTCCACCGCTGCATCGACAGAAGGGTCTGACATGGGTCTCGAAGAGAAGTTGCCGAGCGGCTTCCTGCTGAGCACGGTCGAGGGGCTCGCGGGCTACGTCAGGAAAGGCTCGTTGTGGCCGGCGACGTTCGGCTTGGCGTGCTGCGCAATCGAGATGATGGCCACCAGCTCGGGAAGGTTCGACATCGCGCGGTTCGGAATGGAGGCATTCCGTGCCTCTCCGAGACAGGCCGATCTGATGATCGTCGCCGGCCGCGTCAGCCAGAAGATGGCGCCCGTGTTGCGCCAGATCTACGATCAGATGGCCGAGCCGAAATGGGTTCTCGCAATGGGTGTCTGCGCATCGTCCGGCGGAATGTTCAACAACTACGCCATCGTCCAAGGCGTCGACCACGTCGTTCCCGTCGACATCTACCTTCCGGGATGCCCGCCGCGCCCGGAGATGCTCCTCAACGCGATCCTGAAGCTGCACGAAAAAATTCAGGACATGCCGTTGGGTGTCGACCGCGAGACCGTCGCCCGCGCCGCAGAGGCAGCCGCGCTGCAGTCGGCGCCGACCATCGAGCTGAAGGGATTGCTGCGGTGACGTCCGACCGACGTGGAATGTTCGGAGTCCGTGGTACCGGTGACACATCTGGATACGGGAGGCTGGTACTACCGACCCATGCCGTGGGTAGTACGGCCCGCCCGTACGGGGGGTACTTCGACGCCGTCGCAGACCAATTGGAGCGTGCGCTCCCCGAACGCGGTCTGTCGTTCGACGAAGCGTTCGAGTCTGTTGTGGTGTTTCGGGACGAACTGACGCTGCACGTGCGGCGCGAACACCTGGTTCCTTCGGCGACGGTTCTGCGCAACGACCCCGAGCTGCGGTTCGAACTGTGCCTCGGGGTCGACGGCGTCCATTACCCACACAACGACGGACGCGAGTTGCATGCTGTCTACCCACTGTTGTCGATCACGCACAACCGGAGGATCAGACTCGAAGTGTCCGTACCGGAATCGGATCCCCACATTCCGACTTTGGTCGGGGTGTATCCCACCAACGACTGGCACGAGCGCGAAACGTACGACTTCTTCGGAATCGTGTTCGACGGGCACCCGTCGCTCACCCGTATCGAGATGCCCGACGACTGGGTAGGGCACCCACAACGCAAGGACTATCCGCTCGGAGGAATCCCGGTCGAGTACAAGGGCGCCACTATTCCTCCTCCCGATCGACGGCGGGAGTACAACTGATGACCGACATCGCAGACCATGGAAAGTCGTTCACCGTTTCCGGACAGGACTGGGACGACATAGTCGCTGCTGCAGCCGAATCCGCGGCGGAATCACCCGAGGAACGCATCGTCGTCAACATGGGTCCGCAACACCCGTCGACGCACGGTGTGCTGAGGCTGATCCTCGAAATCGAGGCAGAGACCGTCACCGAAGCACGGTGCGGTATCGGGTATCTGCACACCGGTATCGAGAAGAACCTCGAGTACCGCAACTGGACGCAGGGAGTCACCTTCGTCACCCGAATGGACTACCTGTCGCCGTTCTTCAACGAGACTGCGTACTGCTTGGGCGTCGAGAAGTTACTCGACATCACCGATGACATTCCCGAGCGGGCAAGTGTGATCCGGGTCTTGCTGATGGAGCTCAACCGAATCTCGTCCCACCTCGTTGCTCTGGCCACCGGCGGAATGGAACTCGGCGCCGTCACTGCGATGCTGTTCGGTTTCCGGGAACGTGAACTGATTCTCGATGTGTTCGAGATGATCACCGGTCTCCGCATGAACCATGCATACATTCGACCCGGCGGCCTGGCCCAGGATCTGCCCGACGGGGCCGTGGACAAGACACGAGAACTGTTGAAGACGCTTCCCGTCCGGCTCGCGGACATGTCGAATCTTCTGGACGACAACAAGATCTGGAAGGCACGCACCAAAGGCATCGGCTACCTCGACCTGACGGGGTGCATGGCGCTCGGCATCACGGGGCCGATGCTGCGGTCCACCGGGTTGCCACACGACCTGCGTGTGTCCTCTCCGTATTGCGGCTACGAGAACTACGAGTTCGACGTGTGCATCGATACCGGTTGCGATGCCTACGGCCGGTACCTGGTGCGTATCGACGAGATGAAGGAGTCTTCGAAGATCGTCGAACAATGCCTCGACCGATTGCGTCCAGGTCCGATCATGGTGGACGACAAGAAGATTGCCTGGCCGGCAGATCTCTCGGTCGGTCCGGACGGTATGGGCAACTCGTCGGAGCATGTTCGCGACATCATGGATACCTCGATGGAATCGCTGATCCATCATTTCAAGTTGGTGACCGAAGGATTTCGAGTGCCTCCCGGCCAGGTCTACGTCGCAGTCGAATCGCCGCGCGGCGAGTTGGGCGTACACATGGTCAGCGACGGCGGCACTCGACCGTTTCGTGTGCACTATCGCGATCCGTCGTTCACCAACCTTCAGGCCGTCGCGGCGACCTGTGAGGGAGGCATGGTTGCGGACGTGATCGCGGCGGTGGCCAGCATAGATCCTGTGATGGGCGGAGTCGATCGATGAGCGATCCCGTTTTCGTCCGGCTCGGCAGTCGGCCCACGCCCTATTCCGACACGGTGCGTGCACGTCTCGATCATGATGCAGATCGGATTGTTGCCCGGTATTCCCCGCCCGAGCAACCCGATTCACAGATGGCGCGATCGGCGCTGCTCCCTTTGCTGCACCTGGTGCAAGCCGAGGAGGGATACGTCAGCCCGACGGGAATCGGATTCTGTGCCGACCGGCTCGGACTCACCGGTGCAGAGGTCGCCGCGGTGTCGACTTTCTACTCGATGTATCGGCGCGAGCCGACCCGCGACTATCTGGTCGGCGTCTGCACCAACACACTGTGCGCGGTGATGGGGGGCGATGCGATCTACGATGCGCTTCGCGAACACGTCAGCGGCGATGACGCACACATCACTCTCACTCACGTCGAATGCAACGCTGCGTGCGACTACGCGCCGGTAGTCATGGTCAATTGGGAGTTCTTCGACAATCAGACACCGGAATCCGCACGTTCTGTCGTCGACGCGCTCCGCTCCGGCGAGGAAGTAGTACCGACGCGGGGTGCGTCGCTGTGCACGTTCCGCGAGACCGAACGAATCCTCGCAGGCTTCCCCGACGAACGTCTCGGCGCCGTGCAGGCAGGCGGCCGCCCGGGTGATCCGACGTTGGCCGGGCTGCTCGTTGCACGCGAGCAAGGAATGCGGGCACCTGAAGCCGCGGCTCCGACGGACAGCGGATCGGCTCCCCTCGGGTCCGAGGACGCTGCCGCCTCCGAGTCGGCCAAGGACAAGCCAGCCCCTGCGCCGACGGAATCGGTTCCGCCCGAGAAGGGACACTGACGTGCCATTGACTCCCGTGCTCAGTCGATACTGGGACGACCCCGAATCATGGACGCTCGAGACGTACGAGCGTCATGACGGCTACGTGGGCCTGCGCCGCGCTCTCGATATGCACGAGGACGACGTCATCGCACTGGTGAAGGACGCAGGACTCCGAGGACGAGGCGGTGCCGGATTCCCAACGGGTATGAAATGGAGCTTCATCCCCCAAGGAGACGACAAGCCGCACTACCTCGTGGTCAACGCCGACGAGTCCGAGCCTGGTACCTGCAAGGACATGCCACTGCTACTGGCGACGCCGCAGGTACTGCTCGAGGGAATCATCATCGCCGCCTACGCAATTCGCGCGCATCGCGCGTACATCTACCTCCGAGGCGAGGTCGTGCCGGTACTGCGACGTCTTCATGCTGCGGTTGCCGAGGCGTACGCAGCGGGATACCTAGGAAGAAATATTCTCGGCAGCGGATTCGACCTCGAAGTGGTCGTTCACGCTGGTGCCGGTGCGTACATCTGCGGTGAGGAAACTGCTCAACTCGATTCGTTGGAAGGCCGACGCGGTCAACCACGCCTGCGACCGCCGTTCCCCGCGGTGGCAGGCTTGTATGCGTGCCCTACGGTGGTCAACAACGTCGAGTCCATCGCAAGCGTCCCGTCGATTCTCTCGAACGGCGTCGATTGGTTTCGGTCGATGGGAAGCGAAAAGTCACCCGGATTCACGTTGTATTCGCTGTCCGGGCACGTCACCCGGCCGGGGCAGTACGAAGCCCCGCTGGGCATCACTCTCCGCGAGCTACTCGACCTGTCCGGTGGTGTCCGCGCGGGCCATCGACTCAAGTTCTGGACCCCCGGCGGATCGTCGACACCGATCTTCACCGAGGAGCATCTCGACGTTCCGTTGGACTACGAAGGTGTCGGCGCAGCGGGGTCCATGCTCGGAACCAAAGCGCTGCAGATTTTCGACGAGACCACCTGCGTGGTCCGAGCGGTGCGGCGCTGGACGGAGTTCTACGCACACGAATCGTGTGGCAAGTGCACGCCGTGTCGCGAAGGCACCTATTGGCTCGTCCAGATCTACGCTCGCCTCGAAGAGGGTCGTGGTACCGAGGCCGACCTGACGACGCTTCTCGACATCTCGGACAGCATCGCGGGAAAGTCCTTCTGCGCGCTCGGCGACGGTGCAGTCAGCCCGATCACGTCGTCGCTGAAACACTTTCGCGACGAATACATCGCCCATCTGGGCACAGCATGTCCCTTCGATCCACACCGCAGCACGCTGATGGCAGGAGCTCTGTCCTCATGACCATCGAGATCGAGACCGTCACCGTCACCATCGACGGCGTTCCAGTGCGCGTTGCGCCAGGAACTCTGGTCATCAGGGCCGCGGAGATGATCGGTGTCCAGATTCCTCGATTCTGCGATCATCCGCTGCTCGACCCCGTCGGTGCCTGCCGGCAATGTCTCGTCGAAGTCGAGGGACAACGCAAGCCCCTGGCGTCGTGCACCACCACCGTCACGGACGGGATGGTGGTCAGCACTCAGGCCAGCTCACCCGTCGCGGCAAAAGCCCAACAGGGTGTGATGGAGCTGCTGCTGATCAATCATCCGCTCGACTGTCCGGTCTGTGACAAAGGCGGCGAATGCCCGCTTCAGAATCAAGCGATGTCCGCCGGCCGCTCCGAGTCGCGGTTCACCGAGACCAAGCGGACCTACCCAAAACCGATCCCGTTGTCCTCGGAAGTGTTGCTGGACCGCGAGCGGTGCGTCCTGTGTGCACGCTGCACTCGATTCTCGGAGCAGATCGCGGGCGACCCGTTCATCGACCTTCTCGAACGTGGCGCGCTCCAGCAGGTCGGGATCTTCGAGAACGAGCCCTTCGAATCGTACTTCTCCGGCAATACCGTTCAGGTCTGCCCGGTCGGTGCGCTCACCGGGGCAGCCTACCGATTCCGAGCGCGTCCGTACGATCTGGTGTCCACGCCGAGCACGTGTGAACATTGCGCCGCCGGCTGCGCTCAGCGCACCGATCATCGACGTGGAAAAGTGTTGCGCCGGTTGGCAGGCGACGATCCCGACGTCAACGAAGAATGGAACTGCGACAAAGGCCGATGGGCGTTCGCCTATGCGACCGAGCGAGACCGGCTGACCACCCCTCTCGTTCGGGGTCCGGACGGAATACTTGCACCCGCGTCGTGGTCCGAGGCGCTTGCCGCGGCGGCACGCGGATTGGCCTCGACCGAGCGAGGGAGCGGTGTACTCGTCGGCGGAAGGTCGACGGTCGAGGATGCATACGCCTACTCGAAGTTCGCGCGAGTGACATTGGGAAACAACAACATCGATTTCCGGGCCCGCGCACACAGCCGGGAGGAAGCCGAGTTCCTCGGCTCTCACGTCGCCGCGCGATCGATGGAGGTCACCTACAAGCGGCTCGAGCAGGCTCCGGAAGTTCTTCTCGTCGGTGTGGAGCCGGAGGAAGAGGCGCCGATCGTGTTCCTTCGACTCCGCAAGGCCGTCAGGACGAGGCATCAGAATGTCTGCGCCATAGCTCCGTTCGCATCTGCGGGGATCACGAAACTCGGTGCGCGCCTGATCCGTTGCGCCCCATCGGGTGAGGCCGCGATACTCGACGGTCTCGCGAGCTCACCCGAGTCGGAGTTCTTCGCTACCCCCGGCACTGTGGTGCTCGTGGGCGAGCGCCTCGCCGAATCACCCGGAGCACTTTCGGCCGTAGTCCGTTTCGCCGAGACGACCGGATCCGCCGTTGCGTGGATTCCCCGGCGCGCAGGAGACCGCGGAGCCCTCGACATGGGAGCACTGCCCAATCTTCTGCCCGGCGGCAGACCGGTCACGGACGACCGCGCGTCGGCCGAACTCGCCGAGTACTGGGGCGTCCCACACCTTCCGAACACCGAGGGCCTGGACAGCTCGGGAATTCTCGACGCCGTGGCGACAGGAACTCTCGGCTCCCTCGTCATCGGGGGTCTCGAACTTGCCGATCTGCCGGATCCAGCCGGGGCCGCGGCGGCGATCGACGGTGCGTCCTTCGTCGTCAGTCTCGAGATCCGTCGCAGTCGCGTCACCGAGCGCGCAGATGTCGTCTTCCCGGTCGCGCCGGTCACCGAGAAAGCGGGCACCTTCGTGGACTGGGAGGGCAGACCCCGGCCGTTCGACGTCGCTGTGACCGGGACGAGAGCGCTGCCCGACGGGCGAGTGTTGCATGCGCTGGCAGCGGAGATGGGGGCCCCGATCGGACTCCCCGACGTGGCCTCCGCCCGAACCGAGATTCACGCGCTTCCGTCGTGGTCGGGACCACGACATCTCCCGCCTCGACACGCCCCGGCCGTGCCACGTACTCCCGGGTCCGGTCAAGCAATCCTGTGCACCTGGCGGATGTTGCTCGACTCCGGTCGGATGCAGGACGGCGAGCCTCACCTCGCAGGCACTGCCCGGACACCGGCGGTACGACTGTCTCGGGCCACCGCCGACGAGATCGGTGTGACGGAAGGAGACTGGGTCACGGTGACGTCGGACCGCGGTGCCATCACCCTGCCCTTGGCGATCACCGATCTGCCGAATCGTGTCGTGTGGCTGCCGCGCCGCTCCCCCGGCTCGGACGTCAACTCGGCGTTGGCAGTGGGCAATGGAGCTACCGTCCGCATCGGCCCCGCAATCGAGGTGAGAACATGATTGCCGGATTCGGTATCGACCCGTGGTGGCTCGTCGTTGCCAAGGCGCTCGCAGTGTTCGTCTTCCTGATTCTGACGCCGCTGGTCGCGATTCTCGCCGAACGCAAGATCATGGCACGCATGCAGATGCGCGTAGGTCCGAACCGAGTCGGACCGCGTGGGATCCTGCAGAGCCTCGCCGACGGTGTGAAGCTGGCGCTGAAGGAGGGAATCGTCCCGAAGGGAGTCGACAAGCCGATCTATCTGCTGGCACCCGTCATCGCAGCCGTCCCCGCGTTCATGGCGTTCGCCGTGATTCCGTTCGGCCCCGAGGTATCGGTCCTCGGTCACCGAACGCCGCTGCAGCTGACGGATCTGCCGGTCGGTGTCCTCTACATTCTGGCGGTCACCTCGGTCGGCGTATATGGGATCGTGTTGGCCGGCTGGGCATCCGGATCGACCTACCCGCTGCTGGGAGGCCTCAGATCCACTGCCCAGGTCATCTCGTACGAAATCGCGATGGGCTTGTCGTTCACTGCCGTCTTTCTGTATGCAGGCACGATGTCCACGTCGGGAATCGTTGCGGCACAGACAGGCACCTGGTACATCTTTCTGCTCTTCCCGTCGTTTCTGATCTATCTGACATCGATGGTCGGCGAGACCAATCGTGCTCCGTTCGATCTGCCCGAAGCCGAGGGTGAGCTGGTCGGCGGTTTCCACACCGAATACTCGTCGCTGAATTTCGCGATGTTCATGCTCGCCGAATACGTCAACATGGTGACGGTGTCCGCCCTCGCTACGACATTGTTCCTCGGCGGTTGGCACGCCCCGTTCCCGATCAGCATCTGGGACGGCGCGAATTCCGGTTGGTGGCCGGTGCTCTGGTTCACCGCGAAGGTGTGGGTGTTCCTCTTCGTCTTCATCTGGCTACGGACCACACTCCCCCGTCTCCGCTACGACCAGTTCATGAATCTCGGCTGGAAGGTTCTGATTCCGCTCTCCCTCATCTGGATCGTGCTGGTCGCGACCGTTCGCGCGTTCCGTCTCGAGGGGTACGGCTCCTGGGCATCGGCTCTCGTCGTCGTCAGTGCAATCGTGGTTCTGCTTGCGGCGGTGTTCGTGTGGCGCAGGCTGCACCGAGAACCCGAGTCGAGCAGTCCGCCGACGGAACTGCCCCCGTTCGACCCGATGGCCGGTGGCTTCCCGGTACCACCGTTGCCGGGTCAATCCCTGCCAACCCATACGAAGGAGCGCAGCGATGCCTGAATTTCTCGGTCCGATAGCAGGATTCGGTGTCACGTTCGCAACGATGTTCAAGAAGCCGGTCACCGAGTTCTATCCCGAAGAGAAAGCGCCGACGGCCCAGCGCTACCACGGACGTCACCAGCTGAACCGTTATGCCGACGGCTTGGAGAAGTGCATCGGATGCGAGTTGTGTGCGTGGGCGTGCCCGGCCGATGCAATCTACGTCGAGGGTGCCGACAACACAGAGGAGGAACGGTATTCGCCCGGAGAACGGTACGGGCAGGTCTACCAGATCAACTACCTTCGCTGCATCGGCTGCGGCCTGTGCATCGAGGCCTGTCCGACGCGTGCGCTGACCATGACGAACGACTACGAGCTTGCCGACGACAACCGCGCCGACCTCATCTACGAGAAGGACCGGTTACTGGCACCGCTGCAACCCGGCGTGGAACCGGCCCCACATCCGATGACCGAGGGAGCTACCGCGGCGGACTACTACCGAGGAACGGTCCGGTGACCACATCGACCGCCGAGGCCGTCCAGTTCTGGCTCCTCGGCGGGCTTGCCGTTCTCGGTGCGGTAGCGATGGTGTGCGCCACCAAAGCGGTCTATTCAGCTCTGTTCCTCGCCGTCACGATGATCATTCTCGCCGTCTTCTACATCGCGCAGGGTGCGTTGTTCCTGGGTGTCGTCCAGATCGTCGTTTATACCGGTGCGGTCATGATGCTGTTCCTGTTCGTGCTGATGCTCGTCGGTGTGGATTCGGCCGATTCGCTCACCGAAACTCTGAAAGGACAGCGGCCTGCCGCCGTCGCCGCAGGACTCGGCTTCGGGCTCGTGGTGATCGGAGCAATCGGCAACGCCTCGGTGGAATCGGGCCGGCCTGACTTCGTCGGACTCGGCGCGGCCAACGCAGGCGGCAACGTGGAGGGTCTCGCGGAGCTGATCTTCATTCGATACCTGTGGGCGTTCGAACTCACCGGCGCACTGTTGATCGTCGCCACGGTCGGCGCGATGATCCTCGCGCACCGTGAGCATTTCGAGGAACGAAAAGGTCAGCGTGCACTCTCCGAACAACGCTTCAGGGACGGCACACACGTCACACCGATGCCGAGTCCTGGCGTGTATGCGCGGCACAACGCGGTCGACTGGCCCGCGCGGCTTCCCGACGGTTCGCTGTCGGAGCTCTCGGTCAATCCGATGCACCGAGGCCACCGGAAAGGCGACGAACTGTGAACCCGGAGAACTACCTCTATCTGTCGGTACTGCTGTTCTCGATCGGGGCCGCGGGAGTTCTTCTGCGCCGCAATGCGATCGTGGTCTTCATGTGCATCGAGTTGATGCTCAACGCAGCGAATCTGGCATTCGTGACATTCGCGAGAATGCACGGAAATCTGGAGGGCCAGGTGTTCGCGTTCTTCACGATGGTCGTCGCGGCGGCCGAAGTGGTGGTCGGGCTCGCGATCATCATGACTATCTTCCGCACCCGGCGTTCGGCCTCGGTCGACGACGCAAACCTGCTGAAGAACTGACGTGACCGCGCTCTGGATTCTCCCCGCGTTGCCCTTGGCCGGTGCTGCACTATTGCTGCTGGGCGGACGCGCAACGGACCGATGGGGCCATCTGCTGGGCACAGCGATGTCGACTCTTGCCTTTGTGTTCGCGGTGGTTCTGTTCGTGGACATGCTCGGCACACCCGCCGAGGATCGTGCAGTGTCCGACACCCTCTTCAGCTGGATACCGGTGGGAGAGCTGCAGGTGGACTTCGGCTTTCGGCTCGATCAGCTGTCGATGTGCTTCGTTCTGCTGATCACCGGAGTCGGCACACTCATCCACGTCTACGCCGTGGGATACATGGCCGAGGATCCGGACCGAAGACGATTCTTCGCCTACCTCAACCTGTTTCTCGCCGCAATGCTGCTGTTGGTGACCGCCGACAACTTCCTCGGCCTCTATGTCGGATGGGAGGGCGTCGGTCTGGCGTCCTACTTGCTCATCGGCTTCTGGCAGTTCAAACCGTCGGCCGCGACGGCAGCGAAGAAGGCGTTCATCGTCAACCGTGTCGGCGACATCGGTCTGATGGTCGCGTTGATGATCATGTTCACCACTTTCGGGAGCGTGTCCTTTGCCGACGTGTTCGCCGGTTCGGACGCCGCATCGAACGGAACGCTCACCGCGCTCGGTTTCGTTCTACTGTTGGCGGCATGCGGCAAGTCCGCGCAAGTACCGCTGCAATCGTGGCTCGGCGACGCGATGGAGGGCCCGACACCCGTCTCTGCGCTGATCCATGCCGCCACGATGGTGACGGCGGGTGTGTACCTCATCGTCAGGTCGGGGCCGATTTTCGAATCCGCACCTGCCGCACAGACTGCCGTGGTGATCGTCGGCGGAGTGACATTGCTGTTCGGCGCGATCATCGGCTGCGCCAAGGACGACATCAAGAAAGCTCTGGCCGCATCGACGATGAGTCAGATCGGCTACATGTTCCTCGCCGCAGGTCTCGGCCCTGCGGGTTACACGTTCGCGATCATGCTGCTGCTGACACACGGCTTCTTCAAGGCAGGATTGTTCCTCGGTGCAGGCTCGATCATGCACGGAATGAACGACGAGGTGGACATGCGCAAGTTCGGAGCGTTGCGCACTGCGATGCCGATCACGTTCGTGACTTTCGGACTCGGATATCTGGCCATCATCGGGATTCCACCGTTCTCCGGCTTCTTCGCCAAGGACAAGATCATCGAGGTCGCGTTCGGCGCGGGAGGACTTCACGGCACCGTGCTCGGCATTGTCACTCTCCTCGGTGCCGGTCTCACTGCGTTCTACATGACCCGCGTGATGCTCATGACCTTCTTCGGTGACGCTCGATGGGAACCCGAGGCGCATCCGCACGAATCCCCGCCGGTGATGACAGCGCCCATGATCGTCCTTGCCGTCGGATCGGTTGCTGCAGGCGCCCTGCTCACGCTCGGTGGTTCGCTGACGCACTGGCTCGAACCTGTAGTCGGTGAAGCCGATGAGGCTCATGTGATCCCCGCATGGGTCGTGACGGTGCTGGCACTCGGAGTCGTCGCAGCGGGAGTCACGCTCGCGTACGCGCGCTACGCACGCAAGCCCATTCCGTCCGCTGCGCCCCAGTCCGTCTCGGTGTTCACCACAGCCGCGCGAGTCGACCTCTACGGTGACGCACTGAACGAAGCCGCCCTGATGCGTCCTGGACAGCGATTGACTCGTGCGACCGCACGATTCGACGACGCCGCGATATCCGGGGCCACCCAGGCCGTCGGTGCAGGTGTATCGACATTGTCCTCGCGGATTCGGAACGTACAGACCGGCTACGTTCGTTCCTATGCGCTGACGATGTTGGCCGGAACGGCAGTTCTGGTCGCCATGATGGTGGCGGTGATGGTGTGGTGACGTCATTTCCCTGGCTGACGACCCTGTGGATCCTTCCGCTGATCGGGGCCGCAGCAGCCGTCCTTGCACCGAGGACTCGACCCGAGGTCGCCAAGGTCGCCGCGCTGACGACGTCACTTCTGACCCTTGCCGTGGCCGTTGTGCTCGCCATCCGTTTCGAACCCGGCGGTGAGAGCTTCCAGTTCATCGAATCACACTGGTGGATAGAGTCGTTCGGCGCCCGCTACGAGTTGGGCGTCGACGGCATCGCGTTGGTTCTCGTACTGCTCACGACTGTCCTTCTTCCACTGTTGCTGGTGGCGGGATGGAACGACGTTCGGCCCGGTAAGTCCGCTCACGCCTATGTCGCATCGATTCTGATCGTCGAATCGATGGTCCTGATGTCGTTCTGCGCACTCGACGTGCTGTTGTTCTACGTGTTCTTCGAGGCCATGCTCATCCCGA
This sequence comes from Rhodococcus yunnanensis NBRC 103083, assembly GCF_001895005.1. GTDB lineage: Bacteria > Actinomycetota > Actinomycetes > Mycobacteriales > Mycobacteriaceae > Rhodococcoides > Rhodococcoides yunnanense. The sequence continues at coordinate 797,881 of NZ_BCXH01000001.1, forward strand.
TGTATTTCCTCATCGGCGGATTCGGTGGCAAGGGCAGGGCGGCCGCAGCCGTGAAATTCCTGTTGTACAACCTCGTCGGCGGACTGGTCATGTTGGCTGCCGTCGTCGGGCTCTACATCGTCACAGCACGATCCGACGCGTTCGACGGGGGCACGTTCGGATTCCGGGAGATCGCCGCGGCGGCGTCGGCAGGTGAGCTCGGAGTGAGCTCGTCGGTGCTCAATGCGCTCTTTGTCGGATTCATGTTCGCGTTCGCGGTGAAGGCACCACTGTGGCCTTTCCATTCGTGGCTGCCGGACGCCGCCGTCGAGTCGACGCCTGCAACGGCGGTACTCATGATGGCTGTTGTGGACAAGGTCGGCACCTTCGGGATGCTCAGATACTGCCTACACCTGTTCCCCGACTCGTCCAAGTACTTCGCGCCGGTGATCGTCACGCTGGCCGTGATCGGAATCGTCTACGGTGCAATCCTTGCCATCGCACAGACCGACGTCATGAGATTGATCGCGTACACCTCCATCTCGCATTTCGGTTTCATCATCCTGGGGATTTTCGCGATGACGACACAGGGGCAGACAGGGTCCACGCTCTACATGGTCAATCACGGCATCTCGACGGCCGCACTCTTTCTCGTTGCGGGATTTCTCGTGTCGAGGCGAGGCACTCGGGTCATCGCGCACTATGGCGGAATTCAGAAAGTGGCGCCCGTCCTCGCAGGCACTTTCCTGATCGCGGGACTGGCAACGCTGTCACTTCCGGGACTGGCGCCGTTCATCAGCGAATTCCTCGTTCTGATAGGGACGTTCGCTCGATACCATGTTGCCGCCGTCGTCGCGACCAGTGCTTTGGTGCTGTCGGCTGTCTATGTGCTCTGGCTCTACCAGCGCATCATGACCGGACCCCGATCGTCGGAGAACGACGAGGTGAAGGATCTCGGCCCGCGCGAGCTGGCGGTGATGGCGCCGCTGATCGCGCTGCTGATAGTTCTCGGCGTCTACCCGAAACCGTTGTTGGACATAGTCTCCCCGACAGTCCGGACAACCATGACCGCGGTCGATCTCCAGGATCCACTTCCGGCCCAACCAGCGCAGGACGCCGAGGCGACCCAGGACGGAGGCCACCGATGAACAATGGAATTCTCGACGCACCGAGCGTGGAGTACAGCCAACTGTCTCCGATGCTGATCGTCTTCGGCGTCGCGATACTGGGTGTTCTCGTCGAGGCCTTCATGCCGAGAGGTGCGCGCTACCGTACGCAGATGGTCCTTGCGCTGGGCGGCGCACTTGCCGCTTCGGTGGCGGTAGCAGTGCTGTGCGTGTCGTATGCCTCGTCGGATTCGACGGGTGTTCGCGCCGTCATGGGTTCGGTCGCGGTCGACGGCCCGACCTTGTTCCTGCAAGCGACGTTGCTGCTCGTTGCCATACCCTCGATTCTGCTCGTGGGTGAGCGCAGACTCGAGCGCACGCGCGCGGACTCTTTTGCCCCGCAGGCATCGGCGGTACCTGGCAGTCTCGCCGAACGCCAGGCTACCCATGCGGGCGCCGCACAGACCGAAGTGTTTCCGCTCACGATGTTCGCACTCGGCGGCCTGCTTCTGTTTCCTGCCTCCAACGACCTGCTCACCATGTTCGTGGCGCTCGAGGTCTTCTCACTGCCGCTCTACCTCTTGTGCAGCCTGGCTCGTCGCCGACGGTTGCTCTCGCAGGAAGCCGCGATGAAATACTTTCTCCTGGGCGCCTATTCGTCCGCATTCTTTCTTTTCGGCACGGCGATGCTGTACGGGTACGCGGGGACGACGGAACTGGACGGAATCGGCGAGGCGCTCGGGCAGGGATCGGGCAGCACCGTGCTTGCCGTGCTCGGTACCGCGCTCGCCGGGGTCGGCCTGCTGTTCAAAGTCGGTGCTGTCCCGTTTCATTCGTGGATCCCCGACGTCTACCAGGGCGCGCCTACGCCCATCACCGCTTTCATGGCGGCAGCCACCAAGATCGCCGCGTTCGGTGCGATGCTGCGGCTGTTCTACGTCGCGCTGCCCGCACTGCAGGACGATTGGCGGCCCGCCCTGTGGGCGGTTGCTATCGCGACCATGCTGCTCGGTTCGGTACTCGCGGTAACGCAAACCGATATCAAACGCATGCTCGCGTACTCGTCGATCACGCACACCGGCTTCATCCTCACCGGAATCATCGCTCTCGACGCCCAGGGTCTGTCGGCCACACTGTTCTACCTGTTCGTCTACGGCTTCAGTACGGTGGCGGCGTTCGCGGTGGTGACGATGGTGCGTGACGAGACGGGTGAGGTCGGCGACATATCTCGATGGGCCGGCATCGGCCGTAAGTCCCCGCTGTTGGCGTCGATGTTCGCCTTACTTCTACTTTCGTTTGCGGGAATACCGCTGACCAGTGGATTCATAGGTAAGTTCGCCGTCTTCCAGGCCGCCGCCGGGAGCGGAGCAGTCCCGCTCGTCGTCGTCGGCGTAGTCAGCAGCGCGATTGCCGCAGTCTTCTACGTGCGAGTGATCGTGCTCATGTTCTTCGCCGACGCGAAAGTCGGTGACGACGGCCGACTTCCGGCCGTCGTCACACCGAGCTTCGCCACGCTTGCCGCCATCGGGTTCGGAGTCGTGTCGACCGTCGTGTTCGGGCTGTTTCCACAGCCCTTGTTGAACCTCGCCGACGCGGCACTACTACTCCGGTGACAACCGGGGTCTACGGCGCCTTGACCGCCAGGACCGATACCGGTGACGTGAGGAGGAGCCGCTGACTCACGCTGCCCAGCAGGGCTTTTCCCACTCTACTTCTCTTCCTGATCCCGATCACGAGGCGCGTGACGTCGGGATACTCCTCGAGCTCGTCGAGGACTGCGGCGACCGGATCGCGGTCCTCACGTCCTGCTCGCTCGACGACGACTACCTTGCAGTCCTCGGGCAAGACCGTCAGGTCCAGCTTTCCGAGCGTCAGATTCACCGCTATCAGATCGGTGCTCAGCAACGCCGCCTCTTCGGCAGCGGCGGAGAGGGAGTAAATACCCTCGGGGCTGTCGGTTACTGCAACCAGAACTGACATGTCACTACCTTTCTCGGATTGTCGAACCGCTACGAGTATTCCTTGCGGAACCGGTCTTCGAGTTCTTCGAGCGACTGGCCGCGTGTCTCGGGAACCTGAGTGACGATGAAAACCAGCGCGATCAGGCCGAGCACGACGAATATGAAGAACGTCGGTGCGATCCCAAGCGCCGACACGATCGGCGGAAAGAGAAGCGCAACAGCCGCATTGGCGATCCACAGCGCAAATACGCAGATCCCGATGGCGAAGCTTCGGATCTTCAAGGGGAAGATTTCTGCGAGCATCAACCAGACGAGCGGTCCGATGCTGCCCTGCATGCAGAAGACGAAGAGCACGACGAAGACGAGGATGAAGTACGCCTTGAGCGTGCCGTCCGGCAGAAGCAGCGCTGACAATCCGACGAGCAGATGGAATGTGGTGGTCAGTGCAAATCCGCCGATGAGCATCGTGCGTCGGTCGATCTTGTTCATCAGGTAGATGCCGACGGTGATGCCGAGAACACTGAACAGTCCGTTCAGTATGTTGGCCACGATCGCAGCATTGGCCGAGAATCCGGCATCCCCCAGCAGCTGGGTTCCGTAGTACATCACCGAGTTGATTCCGGTGAACTGTTGAAATACGCCGAGACCGACACCGATGTAGATCAGACGACGAATCCATCGGACGGACAGGTCGGTCGCACCGCCCGTCTTGGACAGCTTTTCCTCTTCGGCGAGGCGATGGACCTCTGCCATCTCCGCCTCGGCGCGCTCGTCCGATCGGACCTGCTTCAACACTTCGAGGGCTTCGTCGTCGCGCCCCTGGAGCACGAGCCAACGTGGACTTTCGGGCATCCGGAGCATTCCGACGAACAGAACGATGGCCGGCGCGACGGCGACGAGCAACATGAAGCGCCACACCGACGCGTGTTCACCCCATACGTTGAAGATGATCGCGTTGATGATGAAAGCCGCGAACTGCCCACTGACGATCATCACCTCGTTGCGAGTGACGACACTGCCCCGTCGCTCCACCGGCGAGATCTCCGAGAGATACACCGGCACTGTCGCCGAGGCCCCACCGACGGCGAGACCGAGGACGAATCGAAAGACCGAAAGAGTTTCCCAGTTCGGCGCGAGTACACACCCGAGCGTGCCGACCATGAAGATGATCGCCAACAGCAGGATGTTGTGGCGTCGGCCGTACACATCCGACAACCGGCCACCGACGAGCGCCCCGATTGCTGCGCCGAAGATCAGGATGCTGACCACGAAGCCTTCGGTGAAGCTACTGAGCCCGAGATCCTCTTTCAACGGCTCCAGTGCGCCGTTGATGACGCCGGTGTCGTAGCCGAACAAGAGACCACCGAAGGTTGCGATCACCGCGATGATGCCGAGCCGATGGCTGTGTTTCCCTGCTGTGTCCGGCGGAAGAGCTATGCCGGCCGATCCGTTACTGCGGGTCATCTCGATCCCATCTGGTCCACTGCCGATTTCCCTTGTACGTATGTCTTTACATATTCATAGTCGGCTGAGAACTGGATCACAAGCGCTTCATCGTCCCATACGCGTCACTGAATCGATACCACCAGCGGTTTCGTAGCCACCAGATCACCCGAGGATGTGCCGTGAAGGATCGACTGCGGCGACCATCGGGCCATCGGACCGTCACGGCCGTCGCCTTTCCGACCGCCCAGTCTCTTGTTCTGATTGAATACGTGCAATCGGGTCGGCGGGGACAGGGAGTACAGAGGTTCTTCGATGGGTTCACTGCGTGCATGGTGGTCTCAACCGTCGGACTACGCCTGGACGGTCGGCTACACCCTTACGCACCCGATGCTGCGCGTAACACGCGTTCTCATCGGGTTCTACTGCTGGATGTACGGCGTCGCGTGCACGCTGGCACTGTTCACCCCGTTCGCCGCGAACATCGGTGCGGCGCAGTGGGTACTCGCCTTCATCGCCGCAACGACCATCGGTGTCGGATACCTGTGGATTCGAGGACCCTTCCCGTCGCTGACCTGGTCGCTCGCGTTCGTCGTCTACTCCGAGGTGGGTGTCGCGACCGTCCTGCTTCTGCTCGACGGGCCCACCGCCATTCTGCCGTGTGCAGCGCTCCTCGGCGTCACCGGAAACTATGTCGCCGCATTCCACAGCGCCAAGGTCTTCGTCGGACATCAGCTCTGGGCGGTCGCGACGTGCGCCGTCCTCTACGTGCGCGCCGTGTCCGAGCCCGGTGCGTACTTCGCTCAGTACACCGGTTACCTCATCGTTCTGATACTCGTCCTCGTATCGTCACCGGTCCTGACTCAGTCGTTCCTCATGTTCCTTCGGCAGGACGCCGCTGTCGCACACTTCGACCCGTTGACGGGTCTCCGCAACCGAAGAGGACTCGACGCTGCGGTGGCGGTGTTGAACGCCCCCGAACAGATCGGAGTGTCGGTCATCGTCGTGGACCTCGACAACTTCAAGTCGGTCAACGACAACTACGGGCACAGCTACGGCGACGACGTCCTGCGACGAACTGCGCAGACCATCGTGGCCGTCTTCCCGGCTCCTGCAGTCACCGCGCGCACCGGGGGTGAAGAATTCGTCGCAGTCGTCACCGGGTCGTTGCACGCCGCTGCAGCCGCGGCCGATCGGCTGAGAGCATCGATCCCCGCGTGCAATTCGGCCGGGCTCACCACGACCAGCATCGGAATTCATTTTCGCCCGATTCCGGTACGCGATCTGTCGACATCGCTCGATCGACTGCTCGATCGAGCGGATGCGGCGATGTACGAGGCCAAACGACGCGGCGGAAACTCCGTCGTCATCGACGGGCCCGCGGACGACATGGGCCGGTGCCATCACGGTCCTGCCGATAGCTCATGATGGAGCCCATGAGCTCGAACGATCTCTTCGGAGGACCCAGACGGCTACTGACGGTCGTAGCCGTGGTCGTCGTGGTGGCGCTACTCGCCGCGCTGGCAACTCTCGTCGTACGCCAGATTCTCGGGCCGCCCGAGGGCCCGTCGCCGTACGAGGGCACTCAATCGATGGTGGAGCACGGTCACCTTTCCCTGCTGTGATCGTGCTAGAAACACTCGGTGAACCCTGCCCACCGACAACTGTCACACAACGGTCGATTCGACTGGGGACCGTCCGGCGCCGCGGCACTCGCACCGGCATCCGACGTCGCAGTGGTCGTCGATGTTCTCTCCTTCACCACCACGCTCTCGGTGGCGTTGGATCGAGGGACCCACGTGATCCCCTGGCACTCACGGGACGAGACCGCTCGCACCCTGGCGCGTAGCCAAGATGCGTCACTGGCCGTCGGGCGTTCGGTTGCGCGAGCGGGCGAGATCAGCCTGTCTCCGGCCACGCTGCGAATGGGTCAGGCTCCCGCCCGCCTCGTGCTTCCGTCACCGAACGGTTCGACCATCGCCTCGGCGCTGTCCACCGAGACGACCGTCTGTGTAGGCGCGAGCCTGCGAAACGCCGCTGCGGTCGCGTCATGGATCTCGCACACGGTCGGACCGAACGCAGTGGTGTCGGTGGTCGCCGCCGGTGAACGCTGGCCGGACGGGGAACTGCGGCCTGCTGTGGAGGACTTGTGGGGCGCCGGCTACGTCCTCGCCGAATTGGCACTGCGTGATCCTGCACGCTCGTTCTCCCCCGAAGCCCGGGTCGCGATCGATGCGTGGACAGCGGTGTCGTCGGCCGTGCACGACCGTCTTCGCCAGTGTGCCTCCGGGCAGGAACTGATCGACATCGGCTTCGCTGCCGATGTCGACATTGCCGCCGAGGTCGACGGCAGCCGAACAGTTCCAGTGCTTCGCAACGGTTGCTTCACGGACGAAGCGGTGTTGGCGTGATGTGACGCACGCCATACAGTGGCCTGTCTCATCTCGGCCACGAGCTGGGCAAACCCGGCCAGGGGGCCTACAAGCATGTCCGTTATTTGGTTCTTGCCACCCCGATCACGGATCATACGAGCGTGACTTATCCCAGCGTCGCCCCGAAGACGACCGTCGTCGTACCGACGTACAACGAACGCGAGAATCTGCCCAAGCTCGTCGGGCTCCTCGCCGACCTGGGCATAGAGAATTTGCACGTTCTGGTCGTGGACGACAACTCACCCGACGGCACCGGAAAGATCGCCGACGAATTGAGCGAGACGGGACCCATTCCGGTGTCGGTGTTGCACCGCACGGAGAAGAACGGTCTCGGCCGAGCGTACGTCGCGGGCATGACACAGGCTCTCGCCGAGGGCGCCGACATCGTCGTCCAGATGGACGCCGATCTGTCCCATCCGGCCGACGTCGTCCCGACGATGATCGAAACGCTCACCAGCACTGATGCGTCGGTCGTACTCGGATCTCGATATGTTCCCGGAGGCGCTGTCGCCAGCGACTGGCCGTGGCATCGCAAGGCGTTGTCCGCGTGGGCGAACTTCTACGTCAACGCGATTCTCCGCCTGAGGGTCAAGGATGCGACGGCGGGATTCAAGGCGTGGCACGCGAAAACGCTCCGCGAGATCGACGTCGCCTCGGTCGAGAGCAATGGATACGCATTCCAGGTCGAGATGAACTACAGGACCGTGCGTCGCGGCCTGAAGATCGCCGAGGTGCCGATCCGTTTCGAGGAGCGCAACGACGGCGAATCCAAGATGAGCCTGTCGGTTCAGCTGGAGTCGGCACTCGTGCCGTGGAAACTGCTCGTCGGCCGCAACCGCTGAGCGCAGCCTGCAGGCACTGAGCACTGCCTGCAGGCACTGGGCACAGCCCGTTCGCATTGGACACGTCACCTCTCGTCATGCGGCCTTGATCGATGCGGCATACGCGTCGACGTACTCCTGACCCGAAAGTTCCATCAGCGTGTACATCACTTCGTCGGTTGCCGAACGCACGACCGCGCGCGATGACGAATTATCTCGGTAGCGCGAAAAATCGAGCGGCTCACCGAATTTGACGACGATCTTGGCCGGCCGCCACATCTTGGTTCCCACTGGATTGAATTTTTCGGTCCCGAACATGACGACGGGGACCACCGGAACTCCCGACTCCAGGGCGACGCGCGCCATCCCGGTCTTGCCCTTGTACAGCCGGCCGTCGGGCGACCTGGTTCCCTCCGGATAGATCGCCCAGATCCCGTTGTCGTCGAGGATGCCTCGCGCCGCGATCAACGCGGGTTCGCCTGCGCCGGAACCGGATCGGTCGACAGGAACCTGCCCGGCGCTGGTGTAGAACCAGCGTATGAATCTACCCTTGATCCCCCCGCCAGTGAAGTACTCGCTTTTCGCGACGAACCTTATTCTCCGTCGCACCACCAAGACCAAGAAGAACGAATCCACCACGGTCAGATGATTTCCCGCGAGAATGACAGGCCCGCTCCGCGGCAGATGATGGGCACCTTCGATACGAGGCCGTCCCAGCAGTCGTAGAATCGGGCCGATCAGCACGTACTTGAAGATCCAGTACCACATGACGCGAACCGTCCCCTCAGGTCGTAGACAGTGTCTACCCAATAGTAGACACTGTCTACCATGACGGTGCAACCCTCGCCCGCGACGCGACTGCTCGACGCTGCGGAGAACCTGCTCGAATCGGAGGGCCTGTCGGCCGTCACCGTACGATCGGTGGCGCGAGCAGCCGGAATGTCCCACGGCGCGCCGCGTCGATACTTCCCCACCCTGCTCGGCATTCATGCCGCAGTGGCACGGCGCGGGCTGGAGGACCTGAGGACTCGGATCGAACGGGCGGTGGGCAGCGCGTCGCAGCCGAGGGCGCGCCTACGAGCCGCCGCAGTCGAGTACGTCCGATTCGCCGCCGAACGCCAACACATGTTCGCGTTGATATTTCGACACGACATCCTCGCCGACTCGGGGGCGCAACTGCGTGGAACGTCGCTCCCGCTGTTCGGATTCGTCACCGCGCTCGTGGAACCGGTGGCCGGCGAGGACGTTCATGTCCGAGCGGTGCAACTGTGGACTGCTGTGCACGGAATCGCTGCACTGAACTCGACTGCGGCACTCGGCGTGGTGACCGACGTCGACGCGGCGCAGCTCGTCGACGCCGCCATCGCATCGATCGTCGGGACCGATCAGCCCACGATGGACTTCACCGACGCCGGAAGCTGACGAACGCTCTTGTACGGCCCGACCACAGCGGCACCGAAGGGCCTGGTCAACAGCACCCTGGCCACCTCGCGCACCTCGTCGACGGTGACGCGGTCGATCCGAGCGAGCGTGTCCGAGATATCGCGATGGTTGCCGTAGTTGAGTTCGCTACGTCCGATGCGGTTCATCCTCGATCCCGAATCCTCCAGTCCGAGAACGAGACCGCCGCGCAACGAGCCTTTCGCACGGGCGCACTCCTCCTCGGTGATCCCCTCGGCGGCGACTTTGGCCAGGACTTCGCGTACGACGGTGGTCACCTCGGCGAGGTTCTCGGGCTGACAGCCTGCATACACCGAGAACGCTCCGGTGTCGGCAAAGGTGTCGACCGAGGAATACACCGAGTACGCCAAACCCCGTTCTTCTCTGATCTCCTGGAACAGTCGCGAGGACAATCCTCCGCCGACCGCAGCGTTCAGGATCGACAGCGCCCAGCGATGCCCCTCGTGCCGACCGAATGCTCGCACTCCCAGGGACAGGTGGGCTTGCTCGCTGTCACGGCGGACGAACTCGAGACCGGGGGCACTGCGTAGCCGCACCGCACCCTCGCGTCGTGGGACCGGCTTGACACCCTTGGTGAGGTGTCCCGCGAACGCCCGTTTGACGAGCGCGACGGTCTGGCGGTGATCGACGTTGCCCGCCACGGCCACGACCATGCGGTCCGGGGTGTAGCGCCTGGAATGGAACGATCGCAGCTGCGCGCGCGTCATCTCCTCGATCGACTCCACCGTGCCGATGATCGGTCTGCCCACAGGGTGGTCACCGAACATCGCCTCGATGAACAGATCACCCAGTAGATCCTCCGGATCGTCGTCGCGCATGGAGATCTCTTCGAGTACCACCTGACGCTCGACATCGACATCGGCTGTGCGGCAACGCCCTCGAAGGACGACGTCGCTGACGAGATCGATCGCCAATCCCAGATCGTCGTCCAGAACGTGCGCGTAGAAGCAGGTGCTCTCCTTCGAGGTGAACGCATTGAGCTCACCGCCGACGCCGTCCATGACCTGTGCGATCTCGAGAGCACTCCGCGTCGGAGTCGATTTGAACAGAAGATGTTCGAGAAAGTGAGCAGCACCGGCAACGCTCGGCTGTTCGTCACGAGAACCGACGCCGACCCAGACGCCGACGGAAGCCGAGCGCACTCCCGGCACGAACTCGGTGACGACGCGAAGACCACCGGGCAGAGTCGTCCGCTGGACGCCCTGCTCGGTGGGATCCGAAACGGCAGAACGGTACGTCCGAAAGGAACGTACCGTTCTGGCCTGTTGGTTCTTACTCAGCGGTTGCCTCGGCAGGTGCGTCGGCTGGAGCGTCAGCAGCAGGCGCTGCGCTCTCGTCCTCGACCGGGACAAGGCTGATCTTGCCGCGGTTGTCGATATCGGCGATCTCGACGCGCAACTTGGATCCGACGCTCACGACGTCCTCGACCTTGTTGATGCGCTTGCCGTTACCGAGCTTGGAGATGTGCACCAGTCCGTCACGACCGGGGAGAAGCGAGACGAATGCACCGAAAGCCGTTGTCTTGACAACAGTTCCGAGGAATCGCTCGCCGACCTTCGGCAGCTGCGGGTTGGCGATGGCGTTGATCAGATCGATCGCGGCCTGTGCGGACGGGCCGTCCGCTGCACCGACGTAGACAGTGCCGTCATCTTCGATCGAGATGTTGGCACCGGTCTGCTCGGTGATGGAGTTGATCATCTTGCCCTTGGGTCCGATGACCTCGCCGATCTTGTCGACCGGAACCTTGATCGCGGTGACGCGAGGAGCGTAGGGGCTCATCTCGTCCGGAGTGTCGATGGCCTCGGCCATGACCTCGAGGATCGTGGTCCGAGCGTCCTTGGCCTGAGCCAATGCTCCAGCGAGCACCTTGGAGGGAATACCGTCGAGCTTCGTGTCGAGCTGGAGAGCGGTGACGAAGTCCTTGGTTCCCGCAACCTTGAAGTCCATGTCGCCGAACGCATCCTCGGCACCGAGGATGTCGGTCAGTGCAACGTAACGGGTTTCACCGTCGACCTCGTCGGAGACGAGTCCCATCGCGATACCGGCAACCGGAGCACGCAGCGGCACACCGGCATTGAGCAGCGACAGCGTCGAAGCGCAGACCGAGCCCATCGACGTCGAACCGTTGGAGCTCAGAGCTTCCGAGACCTGGCGGATGGCGTACGGGAACTCTGCCTGGCTCGGAAGCACCGGCAGGAGTGCGCGCTCGGCCAGTGCGCCGTGCCCGATCTCGCGACGCTTCGGCGAACCGACGCGGCCGGTCTCACCGGTGGAGTACGGCGGGAAGTTGTAATGGTGCATGTAACGCTTCGACGTCTCGGGTCCGAGCGAGTCGACCTGCTGCGCCATCTTCACCATGTCGAGGGTGGTGACGCCGAGGATCTGCGTCTCGCCGCGCTCGAACAGTGCGCTTCCGTGGGTACGCGGGATGATCGCGACCTCGGCCGACAGCGAACGGATGTCGGTGACTCCGCGGCCGTCGATACGGAAGTGATCGGTCAGGATGCGCTGGCGCACCGACTTCTTGGTCAGTGCACGGAACGCCGCACCGATTTCCTTCTCACGACCGGCGAACTGGTCTGCGACCTGCTCGAGGACCTGAGCCTTGACCTCGTCGAGCTTGGTCTCGCGCTCGGCCTTGCCCGCGATGGTCAGAGCCTCGTTCAGCGGGATCTTCGCGGCGTTCTCGACGGCTTCGAAGACGTCGGTCTGGTACGCCGGGAAGACCGGGTAGTCACCGGTGGGCTTGGCGGCCTTGGCCGCAAGCTCCTGCTGTGCGGTACACAGAGCTGCGATGAACGGCTTCGATGCCTCGATGCCTTCGGCGACGACGGTTTCGCTGGGGGCGGTGGCGCCACCTTCGATGAGCTCGATGACGTTCTCGGTCGCTTCGGCTTCGACCATCATGATCGCGACGTCGGCATCTGCACCGGTGCCCGAGACGATGCGGCCGGCGACGACCATGTTGAACACGGCCTTGCCGAGCTGCTCGTTGGTCGGGAACGCGACCCACTGCTTGTCGATCAGAGCGACGCGAACGCCACCGATCGGTCCGGCGAAGGGCAGGCCTGCGATCTGCGTGGACGCCGAGGCAGCATTGATGGCGACGACGTCGTAGAGGTCTGCCGGGTTGAGGCTCAGAACCGTGATGACGACCTGGATCTCGTTGCGCAGTCCGTCGACGAACGTCGGACGCAATGGCCGGTCGATCAGACGGCAGGTGAGGATCGCGTCGGTGGACGGGCGTCCCTCACGGCGAAAGAACGATCCGGGGATGCGGCCCGCGGCGTACATACGCTCTTCGACGTCGACCGTCAGTGGGAAGAAGTCGAAACCTTCGCGAGGGTGTTTGCCTGCGGTGGTTGCCGACAGGAGCATGGTGTCTTCGTCGAGGTACGCGGCGACTGCGCCTGCGGCCTGCTGTGCGAGGCGTCCGGTCTCGAAGCGAATGCTTCGCTTGCCGAACGTGCCGTTGTCGATGACGGCGGTTGCTTCGTAGATGCCTTCTTCGGCGTCCACTGTGGTGGTTTCTGTCATGTTTTTTCTTCTCGTCCTCTCGTCTTTGCCGTGCCCGCATGGACGCGCCGCACACCATCGTGGCTGCGGCGGCATACCTTGCCTTCGTTCGACTCGGGCGGAACCTCGTGTTCCGCACCGGTGTGCGAACGCGGCGCGAGCGGAGGCGGCCATCGATCGAAGCCCGCCGGACTGTTGTGCTCGTCCGAGAGGCCACTACCGAAGACCGACACCAATTCGTCTCAGGCATACACGGCTGTGTGCGAACACCCATGTGTTCGCGGTTCTTGCTGGCTTGCCAACACAGATAGCCAACGAGGAACAGTCTAAGCACTGCCTCGTTGGCTACTGCATTATTTCGAAGACCGCCCGCCGTGCGGGCGCGTCGGTGCCGGAACTAGCGACGCAGACCCAAACGCTCGATCAGCGAACGGTAGCGGGTGACGTCGACCTTGGCGATGTACTTCAGAAGGCGGCGACGACGACCGACCAGCAGCAGCAGGCCGCGGCGGGAGTGGTGGTCGTGCTTGTGCTTCTTCAGGTGCTCGGTGAGATCGACGATGCGCTTGGTGAGCATCGCGACCTGCGCCTCGGGCGAACCGGTGTCGGTCGGGTGCAAGCCGTACTCGCCGAGTACGGCCTTCTTCTCTTCTGTGGTCAATGCCACTGGTACTACTCCATATCACTGACGTCCGCGGGAAAGGAAAACGGCGCAGCCACCACGGACCGCAGCATGCACCGAGGGACGATCCTATCAGGACGGTTGTTCGGAGAGCACCGTGCGTGCTCGCTGCGAGTCGCGGCCCATCTCTTCGATGAGATCGTCAATGGAATCGAACTTCTCCATACCTCGCAGACGTTCGACGAAGTCGACGGCCACATGCTGGCCGTACAGATCGCCGTCACTGTCCAACACGAATGCCTCCACGGTGCGAGTTCGCCCGGAGAACGTGGGATTGGTGCCCACCGACACCGCGGCTCGATGTCGCTCTCCTGGAGTGACCGTGCCCATGATCGGTCCGGGGCCGAGAACGGTGAACCATGCCGCGTAGACACCGTCGGCGGGAATGGCCGAGTACATCGGCGGCGCGACGTTCGCCGTGGGATATCCGAGCTGACGGCCGCGACCGTCGCCGTGCACCACGACTCCCTCGACGCGGTGCGGTCGTCCGAGGGCGGCAGCCGCCGCTGCGACGTCGCCTGCGTCGACGCATGAGCGAATGTAGGTGGACGAAAACGTCACCGCATGCTCGGCGAGCAGGTTCACGCCATCCACCGCGAACCCGAAGCGGTCGCCGACTTTTCTCAACAGGTCGACGGTGCCGAGCGCCTTCTTGCCGAACGTGAAATTCTCGCCCACGACCACTTCGGCGACATGGAGTCGCTCGACCAGAATTTCGTGGACGTACCGCTCCGGGGTCAGCTTCATGAGCTCGGGCGTGAACGGCATCACGCAGAACACGTCGATGCCGAGCTCCTCGGCGAGTTCGGCTCTTCGGGTCAACGTGGTCAGTTGCGCCGGATGGGTTCCGGCACGGATCACTTCCATGGGATGCGGATCGAAAGTCATGAGAACACTGGGCATTCCACGTTCCCTGGCCGACCTCACCGCCCGGGTGATCAGTTGGGCGTGACCGCGGTGCACGCCATCGAATACGCCGATCGTGAGAACACAACGACCCCAGTCGGCAGGCACATCGTCGAGACCTCGCCATCTCTGCACGAGTGGAAGCCTACGGCCCGTGTCGCGAGAGGTCACTTCCGGACCGGTGTGTCGTGCCGAACACGTCTGGACAAACCTCGATGCGCTCTGCCAAGATTTCGGTGTGCCGAACTTATTTCTTCGCATTCTCGTAGCCGCGGCGGTCTGTGTGGGCCTGCTCGGTGGCTGCGCGAGGTCGGTCGGCCAGAACGAGTCCGGTCTCGTGGACGACTCTCGTCCGCTCGTGCTCACCACATTCACGGTCCTCGCAGACATGGCACGCAACGTCGCGGGTGACCACCTGTCGGTGGAATCGATCACCAAAGCAGGCGCGGAGATACACGGGTACGAGCCCACCCCGGGCGACCTGCGCAACGCCGAGAAGGCCGAGCTGATTCTCGACAACGGACTTGGCCTCGAATCCTGGTTCGAGAAGTTCGTCGAACGAGTTCCGGCACCCCATGCCGTGGTCAGCGAGGGTGTGGATCCCGTCTTCATTCGCGCCGACGCCTATGCCGGTAAGGCGAACCCACACGCCTGGATGTCGCCGGTGGTGGCCGAAACGTACGTCGACAACATCGCCGCCGCCTTCGTCGATCTCGATCCGGCGCACGCCGACGACTACCGCGACAACGCCGAGAGTTACAAGGTGCAGCTCCGGGCGGTCGGTGCGGAACTACGGGCGAATCTGAACAGGCTGCCTGCCAATCAGCGAGCGCTGGTGTCGTGCGAAGGCGCGTTCAGCTACCTCGCCCGGGACTTCGACCTGCAGGAGGCGTACCTGTGGCCGGTCAATGCCGAACAGGAGGGCACGCCGAAACAGGTGGTCGCTGCCATCGATTTCGTGAAGGAGAACGACGTGCCCGCGGTCTTCTGCGAATCCACCGTCTCGGACAAAGCGCAACTTCAGGTCGCCGAGGACACGGGGGCGCGATTCGGCGGAAAGCTCTTCGTGGACTCGCTGAGCGAGGAAGGCGGCCCTGTCCCCACCTATCTCGACCTGCTGACCTACGACGCCCGAACCATCACCGACGCACTAGTGGGGAACCGATCATGAAACATCCGTATCCAGCCTTGGAGATTGCAGGCGTCGGTGTTCGATACCGAGATGTCACCGCGTTGATCGATGCATCTCTGACGCTCCAGCCCGGCCGGGTCTGCGGCCTCGTCGGCATGAACGGTTCCGGCAAATCCACCCTGTTCAAGGCTGTGATGGGTGTCGTGCGGCCGGATTCGGGATCGATCAGAATTTTCGGCGGCGCACCTGTGGACGCCCGCAAGTCCGGGACCGTCAGTTATGTACCGCAGAGCGAATCGGTCGATTGGTCGTTCCCGATCAGCGTCCGCGACGTCGTCATGATGGGCCGATACGGCAAACAGAACTGGATGCGGACCCCTCGGGCTCGCGACCGGGCAGCGGTCACCGAAGCCCTGTCTCGGGTCGAACTGACCGAATTGGCGGATCGCCAGATCGGCCAACTGTCGGGCGGGCAGCGCAAGCGTGCGTTCGTCGCCCGGGCGATCGCGCAGGAGGCGTCCCTCCTGCTGCTCGACGAGCCGTTCGCGGGCGTCGACAAGCGAACCGAAGCGACCATCACACGGCTGCTCCGCGAACTCACCTCGGCGGGGGCGTCGGTTCTGGTGTCCACGCACGATCTCCATGCACTGCCCGAGCTGTGCGACGAGGCCGTGCTCCTGCAACAGCGCGTCCTGATGCACGGAACACCCGGTGAGGTCCTGCGCCCCGAGAATCTCGCCCTCGCCTTCGGCATGGACCCTCTCACCTCCCGAACTGCGGGATCCCCCGTCACCGAATCGAGCTGACCCGTGTACCTCGTCGATTTCATCGTAGAACCGTTGCAGTACACGTTCATTCAACGTGCATTGCTGGTCACTGTCGTCGCGTCGATAGTGTGCGCCGTTCTCAGCTGCTGGCTCGTACTCATCGGATGGTCGCTCATGGGCGACGCGGTCTCCCACGCCGTCCTTCCCGGCGTCGCGCTGTCGTATCTCCTCGGTGCACCGTTCGCGATCGGAGCACTGCTGTTCGCCCTCGTCGCTGTCGGCGCGATCGGACTGGTCCGCAATACGACACTCGTGAAGGAAGACGCGGCGATCGGCGTGGTGTTCACCACATTGTTCGCGCTCGGCGTTGTCCTCATTTCCAAATTCCCCAGCCAGATCGACCTCAACCACATCTTGTTCGGCAACCTCCTCGGGGTGTCGCAAGGCGACATGTGGCAGGTGTTCGTCCTGGGCGGGCTGGCCTTCGTCGTCATGGTCGTCAAACGCCGAGATTTCACACTGTTCGCCTTCGACCGCACCCAAGCACGGGCCGTGGGCATTTCACCGACGGTCATCTCCGGTCTGATGCTGACGTTGCTCGCGTTGACCACCGTCGTCGCGTTGCAGGCCGTCGGCGTCATCCTCGTCGTGGCGATGCTCATCACTCCCGGTGCGACCGCATACCTGTTGACCCATCGCTTCGGGAGGATGCTGATCCTGGCGCCCAGCATCGGAGTGGGATGTGCGGTGATCGGCATCTACGTCAGCTTCTACCTCGATGTGTCGTCCGGGGGAACCGTGGTTCTCGCCCAGGGAATCGTCTTCACGCTGGCGTATCTGTTCAGCCCCACTCAGGGAATCGTCACCCGCAGACTGCGGCGTCGCGAAGGCGCGGTCGCCGCATGAGCGTCGTGAGGCAACGTGTCATTTTCGGTTGGATTGCCTAAGCTCGATTGCGTGGTGGAACGAACGGACGAGCCGAGCACAGCCGATGACGTGCAACTGTCGGCGGTCGCGCAGGATTACCTGAAGGTGATCTGGACTGCCAGCGAGTGGAGCGAGGACTCGGTCAGTACCAAGATGCTCTCCGAGCGCATCGGAGTCTCCGCGTCGACCGTGTCGGAGGCCATTCGCAAGCTTGCCGACCAAGGAATGGTCGACCACGCCCGGTACGGCGCGATCTCGTTGACCGAGCGTGGGCGCACCGCAGCTATCGCAATGGTACGACGCCACCGCCTCATCGAGACCTTCCTCGTACGCGAACTCGGGTACGGATGGGACGAGGTGCACGACGAGGCCGAGATTCTCGAACATGCCGTCTCGGATTTGATGATGGCTCGGATCGACGCGAAACTCGGTTTCCCGCAACGTGATCCGCACGGCGATCCAATTCCCTCGGTCGATGGCGCCATCAGTTCACCCGAGGCGACGCGGCTGAGCGACTACAGCGACGGTCAATGCGGACGAGTCGCCAGAATCTCCGATTCCGACCCGGCGATGCTCCGATATTTCGATTCGGTCGGCATCACTCTCGATCTGTCCATCACTGTCCTGGAACGACGCGACTACGCGGGCACGGTGGCGATAGAACTCGGCCACCAGAACACGAATGCGATCGACCTCGGACAGCGCGCCGCCGAGGCCATCTGGATGGTGCCCTCACAGACCTCGTAGTGTCGCCGGGCGCACCACCAACACCGAGCTCGCTCGCTTGCCCTTCTCCTGCAGCAGCGCGATCGTGTGCCCGGTCGGGTCGATGGCCGCATAGACACCGTCCAGACCGATCGGATCCAACCACCTGCCCTGACTGATCGCCTCGGCCTCGACGTCGTCGATCTGCCTGTGTGGGAATGCTGTTCGCGCTGCTTGATCGATGTCCAAGCTCACGGTCGGATCGTCGGCGAGTTCTTCGAGTGTTCGAGCGTGTTCGAGGGTGAACGGTCCGACGCGCGTTCGCCGCAGCGCAGTCAGATGGCCTCCGACGCCGAGCGCGGCGCCGAGGTCACGTGCGAGCGCACGAATGTACGTACCGGACGAGCAGTCGACCTCGACGTCCAGATCGACGAACTCGGTGCCTGGGACGTCACGACGAGCGACGAGATCGAACCGCGTGACACTGACCTTCCGTGCGGGCAGGGTGAACTCCTCCCCCGCCCGAATCAGTTTGTGCGCGCGCGTCCCGTCGACCTTGATGGCACTGACGCTCGCAGGCACCTGTTCGATGTCGCCGGTGAGATCACCGATCCGTGCTGCGATATCGCCGTCGAGCACAGCGAGCGCCGAGTGATCCGCGACCGTCTCACCTTCGGCGTCGTCGGTGGTGGTGGAGCGTCCGAGGCGAATCGTCGCCGTGTACGCCTTCGTGGTCAACGCCAGCAGTCCCAACATCTTCGTCGCACGCTCGATTCCGAGCACCAGTACACCGGTGGCCATCGGATCCAGCGTGCCGGCATGACCCACTTTCCGAGTCTTCAGCAATTTTCGGCACGACGCGACGACGTCGTGACTCGTGACTCCCTGGCCCTTGTCGACGACCAACAACCCGGCACCGACGAGGCCGGAGGACAACTTTCCACGTGCAGACACGAGTGATCATTGTGCCAGCAGTGGGCCTACGTCACCGCAATCGCGGTCACTATCAGGCCGTCGGAGACGAGCCACCGCCCGTCGAAGGACGTCAGCGGCGGCCCGGACACGGTCTGCCCCGAGACGAGCAACCTCGAATGGAAGGTGCCGGAGACGTCGTCACCACTCCCGGTGCGCACGAAAGTGATGTGCGCGTCCTCGAACCCGAGCCAACGCCCGGTCAGCGGCTCCCAGGCCTTGTACGTGGCTTCCTTGGCGCAGAACAGCAGGCGATCCCAGTGCGTACCGTCGTCGACGAGCCCGCTCAGCCAATCGCGCTCGGCAGGAAGACTCACTGCGTCCAGCACGCCGTCGGGCAACGGGCCGTGCGGCTCTGCGTCGATACCTACCGACCGCACCTGCAAGGCATGCGCCAGAACTGCGCCTCGGTACCCGTCGCAGTGGGTGAGGCTGCCGACGACGCCTTTCGGCCATTGCGGCGCGCCCGACTTTCCCCTCATGATCGCGGCTGGTTCGATACCCAGTTTGCCCATGGCCAGTCGTGCGCAGTGACGCGCGGAGGTGAACTCACGTTTGCGCTTGTCGACGGCTTTCGCGACCAGCGGCGCCTCGAGGGGATGCGGCACCAGGCCGGGAGGGTCCGCGAACAGCTCTGCGGCCACGACGCCGTTCGGCAGGATGGACTCGATCAACGCTGCGACCTCATCTTCTCGACTTCTGCTTCCATCTCCGGAGTGACCGTGAAGTGACCGCCCCATTTGTTCAGCGCCCCAGCGGGATATTCGGGTACCGGAAGGATCTGCCGGAGCACGTTCTCGGGCAAACCGCGCCGCTGCCATTCCCGCGGGTAGCCGACCGAGACCTCCTCGAATCGGACGCCGTCGTAGTACGTGGTTCGGGGAATGTGGAGATGCCCGTACACCGCGCACACTGCGTTGTACCGGGTGTGCCAATCAGCTGTCAGCGTGGATCCGCACCACAGCGCGAACTCCGGATAGAACAGCACCTCGGTCGGCTGCCGAACGAGGGGAAAATGATTGATCAACACTGTCGGAATCGACAGATCGAGCGCGTCGAGCCGCGCGCGGGTCGACGCGATTCGGGCGCGGCTCCATGCGTCTCGACTCGCATAAGGAGCAGGAGAGAGCAGGAACTCGTCGGTTGCGACGACGTTCTTGTCCCGCGCGATCGTCAGCCCGTGCTCCTTGTCCACCGCACCGCTGGGAAGGAACGAGTAGTCGTAGAGAAGGAACATCGGTACCAGCGTCGCCGGTCCACCTTCGCCGTCCCACACGGGGTACGGATCCTCGGGAGTGATCACGTCGATCTCCCGGCACAGATTCACCAGATATTCGTATCGAGCGACACCGTGGATCTGAACGGGATCTTTCGCGGTGGTCCACAATTCATGGTTTCCGGGTACCCAGATCACCTTCGCGAACCGGCTCCGCAGCAGCTCGAGCGCCCACTTGATGTCGTCGGTCTTCTCGGAGACGTCGCCGGCAACTATCAACCAGTCCTCCGGCGATTGCGGCACGATTCCCTCGGTCACCGGGCGGTTCCCTCGATGCCCGATATGAATGTCACTGACTGCCCAGAGCTTGGCTGTCACAGGCCACGGTCCTTCCGACGGAGCGGTACTCGATTCGAAGAGTGTCCAACGTCCCATCCTCCCCTGGAATTCCCGGAGCCCTGATGTCGGGGTCCCACCACCGATGACACAATCGAGCCATGGGATACCTTTCCGCGTCCGAGAAGAGCGGCCTCCGAGCCGGAATGGTCCTCACCGTGATGGCCGCATTCCTCGCCGGCATCGCATCGGACAGCTTCGTGTCGGGATTTCTGATCACGGCGGTGGTGTGCAGTGTCGCGTTGACGGCTGCGGCTTTCCTCGCGCGAGCGGTCGTATCGAGAAGGAGACGCTGACTCGATCCGGCAGATCCGCATCTGCTGGTCTAGAGTTCGATCCATGCCGCATTCACGGATTCGCGTCAAGGATGCAGCCGCACTTCTCGGCGTCAGTGACGACACCGTGCGCAGGTGGATCGACAGCGACGCGTTGGTCTCCCACAAGGACGACTCGGGCCGAAAGGTCGTCGACGGGCCGGATCTCGCGCGGTTCGCTCGCGAGCACGCGTCGCCTCCGCCCGATCCGACAGGTACCGGAAGCTCGGCACGCAATCGGCTCGTCGGACTCGTCACCAAAGTCACCTCCGACACGGTGATGAGCGAAGTCGAGATGCAATGCGGACCGTTCACCGTCGTCTCGCTGATGAGTACCGAATCGGTGCGCACCCTCGAACTCGAACCGGGAAAGCTCGCAGTCGCCGTCGTCAAGGCGACCACCGTCATCGTCGAAGCCCCCTGACACCCTTCCAGGAGACAACAGTGAAATTCGCACTCACCGCCGCCGTCACACTCGTGGCTTCGGCGGCCCTGCTCGCCGGCTGTTCCAGTTCCGATTCGTCGGACACGCCGTCGGACTCTTCGACGACCACCGCAGGTAGCGAGATCACCGGGGACATCACCGTGTTCGCCGCCGCATCTCTGAAAGCGACGTTCACCGAGTTGGGTGAGACGTTCGAGTCCGAGAACCCGGGTACCCAAGTGGAGTTCAACTTCGCAGGCTCGTCCGATCTGGTCACCCAGCTGACTCAGGGCGCACCAGCCGATGTGTTCGCCTCCGCCGACACCAACAACATGACGAAGGCAGTCGACGGTGATCTGGTTGCAGACGATCCGACGAACTTCGCCACGAACACACTGACCATCGTGACCGCGCCCGGCAACCCCAAGAACATCACCTCGTTCGCCGACCTGGCCAACCCCGACGTGTTGACCGTCATCTGTGCCCCGCAGGTTCCCTGCGGCAGTGCCACCAAGAAGGTCGAGGACGCCACCGGCACCACCATCCCCGCCGTCAGCGAGGAGTCGGCGGTGACCGATGTACTCGGCAAGGTCACGTCCGGCCAGGCCGATGCGGGCCTCGTCTACGTCACCGATGCAGCCGGAGTGGGCGACAAGGTCACCGCAGTGTCGTTTCCCGAATCGGCCGGGGCTGTGAACACCTACCCGATCGCGGTGCTGAAGAGCAGTGACAATGCCGCGACCGCGGCTGCCTTCGACGCTCTTGTCACCGGGGCGACCGGCCGAGAGGTGCTGGCGGCGGCAGGGTTCGCCGCGCCGTGACGTCCGATCGCCGCGGGGACGATGTTCGTGTCGGACTTCCGATATGGGTATTCGTTCCCGCCGCGATGGGCGCGCTTTTCGTCGTCACCCCACTGATCGCAATACTCCTGAAGATCGACTGGCCCAACTTCGTGCCGCTCGTCACGTCCGAGGCGTCGCGAACAGCGTTGCTGCTCAGTCTGAAGACCGCGGCGATGAGTACGTTCCTGTGCGTCGTCTTCGGTGTTCCGATGGCACTCGTGCTCGCCCGAACCGACTTTCGCGGTCTGTCGGTCCTTCGTGCCCTCGTGCTACTCCCCCTCGTTCTGCCACCGGTCGTCGGAGGCATCGCACTGCTCTACACCTTCGGTCGCCTCGGACTTCTCGGCGAGCATCTCGAAGCCTGGGGCATCAGTATCGCGTTCTCGACGACTGCCGTGGTTCTCGCCCAGACATTCGTCTCGCTTCCTTTCCTCGTGGTCAGCCTCGAAGGCGCACTGCGCAGTTCGGGACGCGACTTCGAGGTTGTCGCCGCAACGCTCGGTGCACGACCGACGACGGTGCTACGCAGGGTGACTATTCCACTGGTACTGCCGGGGTTGGTGTCCGGTGCTGTGCTGGCATTCGCTCGCGCACTCGGTGAGTTCGGGGCAACTCTCACGTTCGCGGGCTCGCTGCAAGGCGTCACGAGGACACTGCCCCTGGAGATCTACCTGCAACGCGAGACCGACGCCGATGCAGCCGTGGCTCTGTCTCTCCTGCTGATCGTCGTCGCCGCCATCATCGTGGTCGCGGCCCGGGGGTCTCGTGTGGCAGGGGCACTGTGAGCAGCATCGACCTCACTGCACACCTGCCGCGCCGCGACGTGAGTTTCGAACTGAGCGTCGCCGACGGCGAGGTGGTCGCGGTGCTCGGGCCCAACGGCGCAGGCAAATCCACGTTGCTCTCGCTCGTGGCGGGCCTGCTCCGGCCCGAGTCCGGCCGAATCCTGCTCGGCTCCGACATCGTGACCGACACACGGACCGGCATATTCGTGCCCGCGCACGCCCGCGGAGTCGCCACTCTGAACCAGAGCGCTTTGCTCTTCCCCCACCTGACGGTCGAGGCCAACGTCGCCTTCGCGCCGCGCAGCAGAGGCGTCGGGCGCCGCGAATCACGCACCATCGCGCGTACCTGGTTGGCCGCCGTCGGCGCGACGGAGCTCGCCGATCGACGACCATCGCAGCTGTCCGGTGGTCAGGCACAGCGCGTCGCGATCGCCCGCGCCCTCGCGGCCGAGCCCCGCGTCCTGCTGCTCGACGAGCCGATGTCCGCCCTCGACGTCGGCATGGCACCTGCGGTGCGTCGCCTGCTCCGCACAGTGCTACGAGAGCAGCGACGCACCGCCGTCATCGTCACTCACGACCTGCTCGACGCTCTTGCCCTCGCCGACACGGTCGTCGTGGTCGAGTCCGGCCGAATCGTCGAACGTGGCACCACGACCGATGTTCTTTCGGCACCACGCAGCTCGTTCGCCGCCAGGATCGCGGGCGTGAACTTGCTATCCGGCACCGCGACCGGCACCGATTCGCTGCGGACGCCGTGGGGACATTCCGTCTTCGGCCACGGGGACGTCGCCGACGGTCCGGCGGTCGCTGTGTTCTCGCCCGCTGCCGTCGCCGTCCACCTCGAGCCCCCGCATGCCAGCCCGCGCAACGTGATTCCGATCGTGCTCACCGAGATGGACGTGCACGGCGCCACCGTTCGACTGCGCGGCGCCGACAACCCCGACGGAACTCCGGGAATCGCCGCCGACGTCACACCTGCTGCCGTTGCCGAGCTCGACCTCGAACCCGGCAAGCAGGTCTACTTCGTCGTCAAGAGCCAGGAGATCGGCATTCACTCGGCGTCGAGGTGAACACCCGCCCGGTGCACAGCCGCCATGACAGCGTGCAGCGAAGACTCGACCACCGATTCGCTCAGAGCGACGCCCCACACGGTCGCACCCGACACCGATGCCTCCACGTACGTGACCGCGGTGGCCGAATTACCGGAGGCAATGGAATGCTGAGTCAAGCCGAGCACCGTGATCTCGCGCCCCGAATCACCGAGCAGGTTCGCCAACGCGTCGACCGGGCCGGACCCGATGCCGGTGTGCGACCGGTCTGCACCCCCCTCTCGAATGATCGCGCGCAGCAGCGTCTTTCCGTGTTCTTCCGTCGAGATGTCCCAGGAGACGAGCCGTAGATCTGCCTGCGTCGTGTAGGCCGTGCAGAACAGATCCCACAACTGTTCCGACGTCACCTCGACACCGTCGTTCTCGGCTGCGCGTTGAACCGTTCGTGCGAAGTCGATCTGGAGCCTGCGGGGCAGCACGAGACCGTGATCGGCTTCGAGCAGGTACGCGCTGCCGCCTTTGCCGGACTGACTGTTGACTCGGATGACGGCGTCGTAGTCTCGCCCGACGTCGGCGGGGTCGATCGGCAGATACGGCACAGCCCAGGGCGATCGCGATGCCGCGACTCCGGTTCTGTCCGCCTCGGCGCGGTGGTGTGTCAGCCCCTTCTTGATCGCGTCCTGATGGGTTCCCGAAAAGGCGGTGTAGACGAGATCACCTGCGTATGGGTGTCGTTCGTGTACGGCAATTCGATTGCAGTACTCCACGGTCCGGCGAACCTCGTCGATATCGGAGAAGTCGATCATCGGGTCCACGCCCTGCGCGTACAGATTCAGCGCCAGCGTGACCAGATCGACGTTCCCGGTGCGCTCACCGTTGCCGAACAAGCATCCTTCGACACGCTGCGCGCCTGCCATCACCGCAAGCTCCGCGCATGCCACTCCGGTTCCACGATCGTTGTGCGGGTGTACCGACAGAATCACCGACCCGCGTCTGTCCAGATGACGATGCATGTATTCGATCTGATCTGCGTAGATGTTGGGAGTGGCCACTTCCACTGTGGCCGGCAGATTGTGAATCACCGGTCGATCCGGCGACGCATCCCACAGCGAGGACATCCCGTTGCAGATCTCCAGAACATAGTCGGGTTCGGTGAGGTTGAAGACCTCGGGAGAGAACTCGAACCGGATGCCCTCCCGGGTGCCGGCGGACCGAGCGATCGTCTCGCCTGCTGCGAAGATCAGCTCCCGCAACTCGTCTCGTTCCTTCGCCAATACGACTTGCCGCCAGGTCGGCGCGGTAGCGGTGTACATGTGGACGACGACGTCGGACAGCCCTTCGATGGAGAGGAAGGTTCTGGCTATCAGGTCGTCGCGGGCTGCGGTGAAAACGACGATGGTGACATCGTTCGGGACGGTCCCGACCAACGACCTGACGAAATCGAAGTCGGTCTGGCTCGCGGACGGATAGCCGACCTCGATCTCCTTGTAGCCCAGTCGAACCATGAGGTCGAACATCCGGCGCTTTCGGCTCGGATCCATCGGCTCGGCAAGTGCCTGGTTACCGTCGCGCAGATCCACCGGAACCCAGAGCGGCGCGGAGCGAGTATGCGCACTCGGCCACGTGCGATTCTCCAGCGGAATCGCGACGCGGTCTTCGACGGGCCGATATCGACCCCACGCCATGCCAGAGGGTCGTTGACGATTCCAGGTCGGTGAGGCAGTTTCGGTCATTTCCACAATCCTTCGCTGACGTTTCGAAGCGTGGACCGACATGGGTACAACCCCGCGACGAGGTGCCGGTCAGGAACAGGCCTCGCCGCGGCATCGAAGAAGTTGCATCTTTCGCCACATGTCTGAGAACTGTAATACAAATGCGACTACTCAGACAAGTGGGTACGCGCAATACTGGGGCCATGACAACAGGCAGCCATCTGCGACCGATAGATCGAGCTGTCTTTGCACTCGGGCAGAGAATCGCCGACGGCGAATGGCCGGTGGGGTCGAAGATCCCCGGCGAGACAACGCTCGCAGCAGACCTCGGAGTCGGCAGATCCACCGTCCGAGAGGCCATCCGGGAACTGGCGACGCGCGGGCTGCTCCGAACACGGCAAGGCGCAGGCGTCTTCGTCCTGGCACGTACGATCCCCGCCGACGTGGCCGATACCGTCAGGCGTGCTCGTTTCGCGGACGTCTCCGAAGTCCGTCGCATCGTCGAAGTCGAGGCAGCGGTCCTGGCCGCACAGCGGCGAACCGAACAGGATCTCGTGCGGATGTCCGCCGCGTTGGAGGAGCGACACCACTCGTCGCAGCGGTCGGACGTCGAATTCGTCGACGCCGACATCGCATTTCACGAGTCGGTGATCGACGCTGCTCACAACCCGGTGCTGTCCGACCTCTTCGCGACGTTCGTGCCGCGACTTCGGGAGAGTCTGACGACCTACACGCGCGAGATCCTTGCACGCGAGCCGGGAGCCGAGCCGGACGTCGATGTGCATCGAGCCCTGTTGATCGCGATCACCGCGCGCAACGCTGCCGAAGCAGGACATGTGGTGCGTCGCCATCTCGGAGCACAGGAGTGACTCAGGCGTTCTCTCGCTGAATGTCGGCTCCTGCGAGCGCCCATCGACCCGAGACCATGCGAGCCACCACAGCGATCATTCGCAATGTGACGAAGATTCCCAGCCCGATCCAGATTCCTCTCAGGCCCCAGTCGAACGCGAGCGCCATCCAGATGGACGGCAAGAAGCCGGCCAACGCACAGACGAGAGTCGCCGACCGAAGGAACGCCGCATCGCCCGCGCCGAGCAACACGCCGTCGAGCGCAAACACGACGCCCGCGATCGGGATGATGAGCACGAACAGCCACCAGATCGACTGCATTTGCTCGATGACACTCGCATCGGTGGTGAACACGCTCGGAATCACCGGTAGACCCGATGCGAAGATCACGGCCAGGATGATCGCGAAAACCGTCGACCACACCGTGAGCCGCCAGCCGAGACGCGTCGCTCCACCGACGTCGCCTCGGCCGAGCGCCGCGCCGACCATCGTCTGTGCGGCGATGGCAAGTGAATCGAGCGTCAGAGACACCAGATTCCACATGTGCAGCACAACCTGATTCGCAGCCACTGCCGCAGCTCCGAATCTGGACGCCACAGCCGCCGCGGACAGGAAACACGCCTGGAACGCCAGGCTCCGGAGCACGAGATCGCGTCCCAATACCAGCTGAGCCCGCATCACGGACCACACCGGGCGTAGCGGTGCCCCGGAACGCAGCACCGCCACCAGGAAGAACCCACCCGCCACGATCTGACCGACCACGTTGGCCACCGCCGACCCGACGAGGCCGAGACGCGGGAATCCCCACATTCCGTGCACCAGCAGAGGACACAGGACCGCGGAGAGCCCAAGACCTGTCAGCACATAGCGCAGGGGGCGCACGGTGTCCTGTACCCCGCGCATCCATCCGTTGCCCGCGAGTGAGACCAGGATGAACGGCACACCGAGAACGGCAACTCTGAACCACTCGGTGGCCTCCGCCGCGATAGCGCCGCCGCCTCCGACCACCGACAGAACAGGGCCGCAGACAAGCTGCATCACACCGATGATCACCACGCCGAGAGACAGCGCGAGCCACGTCGCCTGAACGCCCTCACCCACGGCATCTCGCTGCCGTCCGGCGCCGTGCAGACGCGCGGCACGGGCGGTGGTGCCGTACGACAGAAAGGTCAGTTGGGTCGAGACCTGAGCAAGAACGAGTCCGCCTACAGCCAGCCCTGCCAGCGGCAGAGCGCCCAATCGACCCACCACCGCCGCGTCGAAGAGCAGGTACAGCGGTTCCGCCGCCAGGACGCCGAGGGCAGGCAGGGCCAACCCGAGAATTCGTCTGGCGCTCGCGTCGTGAACGGAGGAAGAATCAGCCGAGGGCATCGATCAACGCCGCGACGACATCGTCCTTCGATCCATGTGCGGTGAAGCCTGCCGCGTTGCGATGGCCCCCGCCGCCGAGCGTTGTGGCAACGACGGAAACATCGACGACCGTCTTCGATCGCAGCGACACCGTCCACTCGTCGCCCGGCTGCTGCTTCAGGACGGCTGCGACCTCTGCTTCCGACGTCGTACGCACGATGTCGATGACGCTCTCGATTTCCTCCGATCGCAAGCCTTCCGAATCGGAGCGAAGGATCGCTGCGTACACGAGACCGAGGCCGCCGACGGCGTCGCCCACGAGTCTCGCCGAGCCGAGGACGGACCCCAGCATCGGTAGCCAGCCGAACGGGTGGGTGTCCAACAACTTGCGGGCGATGGCGGCGCCGTCGATACCTGTCTCCAGCAGTCGTTCGGCCAGCCGATGTGACCCGGGACGAACCCACCGGAACGAACCGGTATCGGTCACCAACCCGGCGAAGAGACAGTGTGCAATGGACGCGTCGATCTCGACGCCCCACGCGTCGAAAAGTCGCGCGATCACGGCGGTCGTGGACTCCGCAGCGTCGTCCACCACGTTCAACGTGCCGAATCTGGTGTTCGAACGGTGATGGTCGATGACCAGCGACGCGTCCGCGGCATCCATCCGATCGGCGAGCGCACCCAGGCGTCCGCGGCTACCAGCGTCGACGGACACCACCAAGTCCACTCCGACACGCACGTCCGCAGCAGGCACCAACAAATCGCGCCCGGGCAACTCGTTCATCGACTCCGGAAGATCGTCCGGGCTACCGAACGACACCTCGACGGCGACGCCCCGCCGCTGCAACACGATCGCCAACGCGAGTCCGCTGCCGATCGTGTCGGCATCCGGCTGCACGTGACACAGAACGCTGACCGTGCGGGCAGTGTCCAGAAGCGTGATCGCTCGAGGAAACTCGTCCTCGACCGATGTGGCCGAAGCCGTACCGGGCGTCGTCGTCACCTCGGTCAGTCCACGTCGGTGGATTCGACACCCTCGGCCGACTCCCGCGGAGCCTTGTAAGGGTCGACGTCACCTGCCGGCGTGGCCGATGCGGCAACGCGTGCCACCTCGCTGTCGGACTGCCGTGCTCGTTCGAGCAATTCCTCCATGTGCCGCGCAGTGTCCGGAACCGTGTCGGTGACGAACACGAGGGTCGGGGTGAAGCGAACCCCTGTACCTGCGCCGACCTTCGACCGTAGAACGCCCGTGGCCTTCTCCAGACCCGCGGCCGCTGCTTGCACGTCAGGAGCGGTGTCCAAATCCTCGCCCATGACCGTGTAGTAGACCGTCGCGTCGTGGAGGTCCGCTGTCACCTTGCAATCGGTGATCGTCACGAATGCCAGACGTGGGTCCTTGATCTCATGATCGATCGCCGTGGCGACGATGGCGGCGATGCGCTTGGCGAGCTTGCGGGCTCTCGCTTGATCCACCATGAACTTTTCACGCTCCTCGAAACTTGTGGCCGGATGACACCGACGTCGACATCCGGCCTGACCCCGAATCAGTCCTCGGGACCGAAAATTCTTCTTCTGACCGCCAACAATTCCAGATCCTGCCGCTCGGCCACGTGTCGCTCGCACTCGTCGAGCTTGTCGTGCAGTCCATCGACGTCCGCGCCTGCAGCAGCGATCCCGAACAGCGACCGACGGATACGCTCCTGGTCCCCGGTCTCCGCGGCCGATACCCCGAACCGCTGCAGTGCCGACAGCACCGGCTCGACCTTCGTTCGCTTTTCGTCGAGTGAACGCACATCGCCCAACAGCACGTCCAGTTCGAGAGCACCCAGATACACGCGGCCATCCTTCGATCGAATCGACCGAGAACACCCGGCGGCGGTACTCGAAAGTACCGCCGCCGGTTGCCCGATCGAGTGCAGTGTTACTCCCCTTGTTCCACTACCGCACTGGCGCGTGAACTAGTCGCGCGGCTTCTCACGGAGTTCGTACGCCTCGATGACATCGCCGACCTTGATGTCGGAGTACGTAACCGTGAGACCACATTCGTAGCCCTCCCGCACCTCGACCGCATCGTCCTTCTCGCGGCGAAGCGAGGAGATCGTGACGGTCTCGGCGACAACTGTGTTGTCACGCAACAGTCGTGCCTTGGCGTTGCGACGGATCGTACCGGAGGTGACGAGGCAACCAGCGATGTTTCCGACCTTGGAAGAACGGAACAGGGCACGGATCTCGGCCTGGCCGAGGGCAACCTCTTCGTAGACGGGCTTGAGCATGCCCTTGAGGGCCTTCTCGATCTCGTCGATCGCCTGGTAGATCACCGAGTAGTACCGGATGTCGACGCCTTCACGGTTGGCCAGCTCGGTAGCTTTGCCCTCCGCACGAACGTTGAAGCCGATGATGATCGCGTTGGAGGCCGACGCCAGGTTGACGTTGGTCTCGGTGACGCCACCGACACCACGGTCGATGACGCGCAACTCGACCTCGTCGTCGATCTGGATACCGAGCAGAGCCTCCTCGAGAGCCTCGACGGTTCCCGAGTTGTCACCCTTGAGGATCAAGTTGAGCTGCGAAGTCTCCTTCAGAGCTGCATCGAGATCGTCGAGGCTGATGCGCTTGCGACTCTTCGCTGCCAGCGCGTTGCGCTTGCGAGCGTTGCGACGATCGGCGATCTGGCGAGCGATTCTGTCCTCGTCGACAACCAGCAGGTTGTCGCCTGCGCCTGGCACCGACGTGAAGCCGATGACCTGGACGGGGCGCGACGGCAGTGCCTCGACGACGTCCTCGCCGTGCTCGTCGACCATGCGACGAACGCGTCCGTATGCGTCACCAGCGACGATCGAGTCACCGACACGGAGCGTTCCGCGAGCGATGAGCACGGTTGCCACCGGGCCGCGGCCACGGTCGAGGTGCGCCTCGATGGCGACACCCTGTGCCTCCATGTCCGGGTTGGCACGTAGATCCAGTGAGGCATCTGCCGTCAACAGCACCGCTTCGAGGAGAGCATCGATGTTGGTGCCCTGCTTCGCGGAGATGTCGACGAACATCGTGTCGCCGCCGTACTCCTCGGCCACGAGACCGTACTCGGTGAGCTGCTGCCGGATCTTGTCCGGGTTCGCGCCTTCCTTGTCGATCTTGTTGACCGCAACCACGATGGGCACATCTGCTGCCTGTGCGTGGTTGATCGCCTCCACTGTCTGCGGCATGACGCCGTCGTCGGCTGCGACGACCAGGATCGCGAGGTCGGTGGCCTTCGCACCACGAGCACGCATGGCCGTGAAGGCCTCGTGACCGGGTGTATCGATGAACGTCACGAGACGCTCGTTGCCCTCGAGCTCGGTCAGCACCTGGTAGGCACCGATGTGCTGCGTGATACCACCGGCCTCGCCTTCGCGAACCGCAGTGTTTCGGATCGAGTCGAGCAACCGCGTCTTTCCGTGGTCGACGTGGCCCATGACCGTGACGACCGGAGGACGCTGCTCGAGATCGTCCTCGCCGCCCGCGTCCTCGCCGTAGGTGAGGTCGAAGCTGTCGAGCAGCTCGCGATCCTCGTCCTCGGGGCTGACGACCTGGACGACGTAGTTCATCTCGCCGCCGAGCAGTTCGAGCGTCTCGTCGTTGACCGACTGAGTTGCCGTCACCATCTCGCCGAGATTGAACAGTGCCTGCACCAATGCTGCCGGATTCGCGTCGATCTTGTCGGCGAAGTCGGACAGCGACGCCCCACGAGCGAGACGGATGGTCTCGCCGTTGCCGCGGGGCAGCCTGACGCCGCCGACAGCGGGAGCCTGCATGCTCTCGTACTCGGCGCGTTTCGCCCTCTTCGACTTACGTCCACGCCTCGGCGCGCCGCCGGGACGACCGAATGCACCTGCAGCTGCGCCGCGCTGGCCTGGTCGGCCACCGCCGCCTGGACGCCCGCGGAAACCACCTGCGGGAGCGCCACCTGCGGGAGCTCCACCTGGAGCACCGGGTGCGCCGCCGCCGCGGTAACCACCGCCGCCTGCGCCGCCACCCGGACGTCCGCCCGGTGCGCCGCCTGGGCGACCCGGACGACCTGCTGCGGGAGCCGGACGAGCCGAGCGAGTGGGCATCGCACCCGGATTCGGGCGAGGAGGCATCGAGCCGGGGCTCGGGCGAGGTCCGCCCTGGCCGGGAGCCGGACGAGGTCCGCCCTGACCCGGAGCCGGACGGTTTCCACCCTGAGGCGCTGCCGGACGGGGGCCGCCCTGGCCGGGAGCCGGACGACCGGTGCCGCTGGGGCGAGGTCCGCCCTGTCCGGGTGCCGGACGAGGAGCCGGACGTTCCGCCGGAGCGGAGGAGTACGGATTGTTGCCGACCCGAGGAGCCTTGGGACCAGGCTTGGGGCCCGGTCCACCCGGCTTCGGGCCCGCAGGCGCGGCCGGACGGCTGACCTCGGGAGCTTCGGCGGACGCGGTAGGCGCCTGTGCAGCAGGAGCTGCAGGCGTCGGTGCTGCCGGAGCGGGCGCTGCCGGAGCCGGCCTGGCCGCTGCCGGGGCAGCATTGTCGACCGATGCCGCCGGCGCTACGGGTGCCGCCGGCGATACGGGTGCTACCGGTGCAGCAGCCGGAACCTCGGCTGCGGGCGCTGCCGGAGTCGGACGCGGCGTCGGCTTGGGGCCGGGACGCGGTCCACCCGGCTTGGCACCCGTGCTCGGCTTGGGTGCACTGCTTGCCGGACGACCGTTGCTCGACGGGGAATCCGACTGCTCGGACGGGAACGACTCACGCAGACGACGCGCCACGGGCGCCTCGACGGTGGACGATGCGGATTTGACGAACTCGCCTTGCTCTTTGAGCCGTGCGAGTAGTTCCTTACTGGTGACACCGAGTTCTTTTGCCAACTCGTGCACGCGGGCCTTGCCTGCCACTGCTCTCCTCACTGAGAGGCCGAGCGAGGCATTTGTGCCCGCACGACCTCGGGTTAACTCCGATGGACGTTCATCGTTGGTGCTTCACGGTGTGCTCATCAGTGCTGTTGCCTGTTCTTCTCGACGGGTGTAGCTCTGTCGCCCTGATCCATGTCCGAACTCCTGCCCTCTACGAAGGCAACAACCTCGGACGTGTCGACTGTTCCCGACACACGTAGTGCTCGGCCGAAAGCTCGGCGCCGCTCTGCACTCTGCAGGCAGTTCGGCACGGGGTGCAGCCACGCACCACGTCCTGGCAGCCTGTGTCCGACGTCGGGAACGATCTTCGATTCCGCGGAAGCTCGGTCTCGAACCACGACCCTCAACAGATCGGAAGCTGGAACTCGCTCCTTGCACCCGACACAAGTGCGCACCGGCCGACTTTCAGTCGTCGAACCGGTGCTCTCATGACTCAGTACCGAGAGTTCATTCCGAACCATCGACCAGTCTAGCGCTGTATCGGCCCGATCTCCGCATTCCACCCTTACGCGCTGGTCGACTCGGGTGCCGCGGCCGCGTCACTGCGAATATCGATACGCCATCCCGTCAGACGAGCCGCCAGTCGTGCGTTCTGCCCTTCCTTGCCGATGGCGAGGGAGAGCTGATAATCGGGAACCACGACGCGGGCAGCACGGGCCGCTGCGTCGACGACGGTCACCGAGACGACCTTGGACGGAGACAGTGCATTTCCGACGAACTTGGCCGGATCCGCGTCGAAATCGATGATGTCGATCTTCTCGCCCGCAAGTTCGCTCATGACGTTCCGCACACGCTGCCCCATCGGACCGATGCACGCGCCCTTGGCGTTGAGGCCGTTCACCGTGGAATGAACGGCGATCTTCGATCGATGCCCCGACTCTCGGGCAACGGCGATGATCTCCACCGACCCGTCGGCGATCTCGGGAACCTCGAGCGCGAAGAGTTTGCGAACGAGATTCGGGTGTGTACGCGAGAGGGTGATCTGCGGCCCGCGTTGACCACGTGTCACCCCGACCACGTAGCACTTGATCCGCTCGCCGTGCTCGTAGTCCTCCCCCGGCACCTGCTCTGCCGGAGGCAGCAGTCCGTCCGCGCCGTTGGCGTCGCTTCCGATCCGCACGATGACGGTGCCCTTGGCATTGGCGCGGGTGTCACGCTGAATCACGCCGCCGACGATCTCACCCTCGTGCGTGGCGTACTCCCCGAACGACCGCTCGTGCTCGGCATCACGCAACCGCTGCAGGATGACCTGACGCGCCGTGGTGGCCGCGATGCGTCCGAAACCCTCCGGGGTGTCGTCCCACTCGGAGATCGTGTTGCCGTCGGCGTCGATCTCCTTCGCCATCACCCTGACCGAACCGGTCTTGCGATTGACGTCGATCCAGGCGTGGGGCTGATGGCCCTCGGTGTGGCGGTATGCGGTGAGCAATGCAGTTTGGATCGTCGAGATGACGGTCTCGATCGAGACGCCCTTCTCGGCCTCGATCGCGCGCAGCGCAGCAATGTCGATATTCACTTGTCGGACCCTTCTTCCGGTGATTCCACGTTCACGATCTCGTCGGTGTCGGCCGGTGCGGGGCGACCGCCCACAACTCCACCGGCCAACTCCATCTCTTCTGCCTTGGGGCGCGAGAACTCTACTTGCACAACAGCTTTGACAACGTCGGCAATGTCGATCACCCGACTCGCGAGTACACCCTTGGAGTGAAACACAAGCGTCACCGATCCCTCGTCGAGGACTCCGACACGAGCATCGAACTTCTCGTCGGCCAATTCGACTCGAATCTTTCGGCCACGGGCGCGTCGCCAGTGCCGCTCTTCGGTGAGCGGACGATCGATGCCGGGCGTGGAGATTTCCAGGGTGTAGGGCACCTCACCGAAATCCGATACCGCGTCGAATGCCTCGGAAATGTCACGACTGAGCGCGGGAAGGGTGTCGAGGTCGATTCCCTCTTCCCGATCGACCATGATGCGAACAGCGCTGTGCTTACCCGCGGACACCACGCTCACGTCCTCGAGATCGAAGCCTCGGTCGTGGACCAGATCGGACAGGAGTGCGATGACCCTCTCCTTCGACGGAACAGGCATCGTGACAAAGCTCCTCGTTCAATTGTGGTCGGTTCGCTCAAGGGATCGAACGTACAGCCTAGCGCTATTCGTGGGCGTTCGTGACCAGCTGCGGGTTCGTCGGATCCGGATCGGACCTGGCACGATGGCGGGCGTGCCGACGTCCACGATTGCCCACACCCTCAGCCGCCGTACCGCGTTTCGGTTGACCGGCGGCGTCGTACTCACCACTGTCGCACTGGCAACCGGCACCGGCTGCTCCACCGGTGACGATTCCGATACCTCTGCGATCGTCGACACACTCACCGTCCACCTGCGTTCGGCGCAGCGCGACGCGGCTGCTGCAGGAGCGCTGATCGCGCTGGCCCCCGAGATGGCAGGCCCTCTCGGAATCGTGCAGTCGGAACGCGATCAGCATGCCGTCGCACTGGGTGCCGAGATCGATCGTGTCGCAGGCGTCATCCCCGGTGAAACCACCACTGCCACCTCGGTAGCGACTGCGGAACCCGCACCTCCGCCGACACTGGAGGAGCTTCGGTCCTTGCTCGGTGAATCACAGCGTGGGGCAGCGAATTCGGCTCGCGAGGAGTCCGGATACCGAGCCGGTCTGCTCGGCTCCATCAGCGCAGCATGTGCAGTACAGGTCTCGGTGGTACTGGCATGAACGATCTCGGCGCGGAACAACAGGCACTCGTCGATGCACTGAATGCCGAATACGCAGCGGTCTTCGCATACGGGGTGGTCGGCGCGTTCTCGAATCCGACGCGTGCCGACCTCGTCGCGGCCTACGCCGCCGCGCACCGGGCACGACGCGATGCAACGATCGATGCACTGGAGGCTGCGTCCGTCACGCCGCCCCTACCCAGCCCGGCGTACTCGATCCCATTTCCGGTGGTCGATCCGGTCGGAGCGGCGCAGCTGGCAGCCCAGGCAGAAGTGGACACGTCCATCGCGTGGCGCTCGGTGGTCGAACGCAGCGCTTCCGGCCCCACTCGGGAGACCGGAATCACTGCCTTGACCGAAGCTGCGCTCAGACTGGCGAATTGGCGACAGATCCTGAATGTGGCTCCGCCATCGGTGCCGTTTCCCGGCCAGCCGTGACGCTGCCTGTTTCGACGCTGCCTGTTTCGACGCTGCCTGTTTCGACGCTGCCCGCCGTGTTGCCTGCGACAGTACGGCCAGGCATGAACGCTGCGGCGACGATGGCGATTGCGACTGCGCCTGCTCCGACCAACAGCGCAGGGGCAAGGGCGTCGGTATAGCCGGTGGGAGTCAGCGCACCGCCCGCTCCGAGGAATACCGCGGTCAGCACCGCGACGCCGAGCGCCACGCCGATCTCACGCAGGGTGGAGTTGGTGCTACTCGCGGTCGCGTGGTCGACCTCTGCCATATCCGACAGAACTGCGGTTGCCGACGGAGCGAATGTCAGTCCCATACCGACCCCTGCCATCACGAACGCGGGAACCATGCTGGCGTAGGACGTATCGGGTGCGAGTATCACGGCCATCCAGACAAGTGAGCCTGCCTGCAGCGACAACCCCGCGACCATCAGGGTGCGCAGCCCGAGCCGCGGAGCGAGCAGACCGGCGAGAGGAGCGAAGACCATCGGCGCGGCTGTCCACGGCAGTGTGCGCAATCCGGCCTGGAACGGCGAATAGCCCATGACGATCTGCAGATACTGCGACAGTAGAAATACCGATCCGAACATTCCGAGCGTGAACGTCACACCGATCACGTTGGCAAGTGTGAAATTTCGAGACCGGAACAGCCGCAACGGAACAACAGGGAATCGAACTCGGCTCTGACGTAGAACGAAGGCGGACATCGCGACAGCCGCACCGATGAACGAGACCAGGACCGCCACGGACGCCCACCCGTCGCCGTTTCCGTGCACCACCGCCCACACGAGGAGAAACACGCCTCCGCCCGCGAGCAGAACGCCGAGGTAGTCCAGGCGCTGTTTCCTCCCGAACGACTCGGCGAGGGCGAACAGAACAAGCGGGATCGCGACGACCGCGACCGGTACGTTGATCCAGAAGATCGCCTGCCACGAGATGCCGTCGACGACAGCACCGCCGACGACCGGCCCCAACGCGATACCGAGTCCGGACACTCCGCCCCAGACACCGATGGCGAGGGCGCGTTTGCTTGCGGGCACGGCGCTCGCAAGCAAGGTCAGCGACAGCGGCATGACCGCCGCTGCGCCCGCACCCTGCACTGCTCGCGCGGCGATCAACATGGCCGGAGTGGTGGCCAGGGCCGAGGCGACGGATGCGAGTGTGAACACCGCGATTCCACCGATGAACATCCTGCGCCTACCCCAGCGGTCGCCGAGGGTGGCCGCAGCGAGCATGAGCGTCGCGAAGCTGAGGGTGTACGCATTCATGAACCATTGCAACTCACCCACCGAGGCAGCGAGGTCCTGCTGGATGACCGGAAGAGCGCTGGTCATCACCAGGTTGTCGAGGGTGGCCATGAACATCGGCAGTGACGCCGCAACGATCCCGACCCAGATCGGGATGGCGCGTGATGGCGAGGGTTGCACTTCGTCGGCGACGGTCATCGAGATTCCTTTCGCTGATGCGCTCGGCTTAGTAAGCATCGAATGATTACTTATATGGGAAACCGTAGTTATCGACTGATAACCTGTCAACATGTCCGCACCCACCAGAACGACACGTATGGACGCATCCGACCGCAGAGAGTTGGTACTGGCAGCGGCCACCAAGGCCTTCGCCCGCGGCGGATACGCGGGCACCAGCACCGACGCCGTCGCCAAGGAGGCCAGCGTCTCGCAGCCCTACGTGGTTCGGATGTTCGGTACCAAGAGCGAATTGTTTCGCCTGGTGTTCCAACGGTCGATCGACGGCATCATGGCGGCGTTCGCGGCAGTCTTGGACAGCACTACGCCACATCCCGACGACGACGTGTGGGCGGCCCTCGGCGCTGCGTACACGGCTCTCGTCGCCGACCGGGACTTACTGCTGGTGATGATGCACGGCTTCACGGCAGGAAGCACACCCGAGATCGGCGCACAGGGCCGCGCAGGCATGGCAGCGATCTACACGCAGATTCGAGCGGGCACCGACTGCACGCCCGAGGAGGCTCGGCAGTTCATCGCACACGGGATGCTGCTCAACTGCCTGCTCGCGATGCAGGCACCCGAACATGCCGACGAGGGATCCGCGCTCGGTGAACTCGCGCACTGCGCATTCGGGCCGAGCCTCGGCACGCTCGGAACTACGCCCTCCTAGGCCTTCATCTCGTAGGCGCCGTCGTACTTCACGACCTCGGACCACACCGCGTCGAAGCGAGCACGATCGACGACGGGCTTACGGATGGCGCCGAGAGCCCACTGTTGCTGCGCCTCGGTCGACGACGGCTTCCCGTGCAGCGCAACGGCGTAACCCGAGAAGTCGCGAATCTGGAAGTCGAAGATCTGGTCGAGCAGTTCCCGCGAGATCGTCTCGGCGGATTCGAGAATAAGATGCCCGTAGACGACCAGCGAGAACAGATGCCCGACGTTCAACAGGAAGTCCAGATCCTTCTGCTGAGCCTCGTCGGGAGCGGAGTCGGTCAGAAACGTCTTGAACGCGAGTACCTGTTCATGGAAGCGCGCGACGTTCGGAACGTCGGAGTACTGCTCGTACACCGGCGCCCAGTCGTGGAACCGCACCTTGCTCGCACCGCGCGCGGGACCCTGGGCGAAGAAGAAGGCGTCGTCGGTGGCGTCGTCCCGCGTTGCGACGGCCGGATACTCGGTCGGCGCGAACATGTAGGACGGCATGAACTTGAGCATCAGCGCGACGTTGACGTGCACTGTGCCTTCCAATTTGGGCAGCGTGCCGATCAGCTGTGCCGCTTCGCGGAAGTAGGTGTCCTTCTCGTAACCCTTGGCCGCGATGACGTCGTGCAGCAAACGAACGACGGTCTCGCCCTCGGACGTCACCTTCGCTTTGGTCATCGGATTGAACAACAGGTAGCGGCGGTCCTCGAGGCTCGCCGTTCGGAAGTAATCCAGTGCACGCCCACTGAACAGCTTCATGGCCGCCAGCCGCGCATACGAGTCCACGAAACTCGCTCGCACGTGCGGGAACTCGGTAACCCTGTTGCCGTAGAGAATGCGGTTGTGCGCGTGGGTGATCGCTTCGAAGAACGCATGCTCGGTGATACCGATCGAACCCGTACACAGATTGAACTTACCGACGTTCACGGTGTTGAGCGCTGCCGAGAACGCGTCGGCACCTGAGTGCAGGATGTCCGCGGGCCGCACCGGATAGTCGTCGAGCGCAAAGGTACTGACGAACATCTGGCCGTGAACCACGTTGTCGCGCAACACATAATTGGGATGCGACGAATCGACGGCGAAGAAGATGTACGCCTCGGGTCCTTCCAGATCCGTACGACGACCGAAGACCGAGACCATGCCCGCCACATTGCCGTTGCCGATGTAATACTTCTCCCCCGACGCCGTGAACTCGACATCGGGATCATCGGTCGGCGTCAGGAGCATGTCGGTGGAGTAGACGTCGGCGCCGTGGGCGCGCTCGGACAGGCCGAACGCCATGACTGCACCGTCGTCGAGTTGCTGTGCCGCACGGCGTTTCGCAACCTCGTTGTCGCTCATCCAAATGGGACCGAGCCCGAGTACGGTGACCTGCCAGGCGTACCAGTAGGACAGCCCGTAGAAGCCCAGGATCTCGCTCAACTTCGCGTTCCGCGCGGCGTCCCACCGCTTGTTCGGGTCGCCGTCGGCGTACGCAGCAGGAGTGCAGAACGTAGCGAAGAGCTTCTCCTTCGCGACGAATTCGAGGAAGTCCGCCGTCCAGACGGCATCGAGATCGTCCGCGAGCAGACGCGCTTTGCCTCGGTCCTCGAACCAGTCGATCAGTGCACTCAGTTGGCGCGACGTCTCGACATCGAACTCCGCTGAATCGAACTGTGCCGAATCGGACTGCGTGGGATCGAACTGTGTGGGATCGAACAACGCGAAGCGAGTCACTTCTGTCACCTCTCCTGGTCGGTTACCCACGAAGCTACCAGCGAGTAACCGACCTGGACAGGAAAATCACGCCGTTCCGCGAACCGCCTTCACTATCTCCTCGACGGCCGTGTCCGTGTCGAGTTCACGGCTCTCACCGGTGAACCGGTCACGGAGTTCGACCTTGCCGTCGGCCCATCCACGTCCGACAACCACCACCAGAGGCATTCCCAGCAGTTCCGAGTCCTTGAACTTCACTCCTGGCGAGGCCTTACGGTCGTCGAACAGTACTTCGAGGCCCTGAACGTCGAGCGCCGACGCGATCGACTCGGCACCCTCGCGCGCTGCTTCGTCCTTGTTCGCAATGACCAGGTGCACGTCGTACGGGGTGATCTCGGCAGGCCAGCGCAGGCCTTTCTCGTCGTGCATCTGTTCGGCGACGACGGCGACGAGCCGCGAGACCCCGACGCCGTACGAGCCCTGCACGAGACGGACGGGCTTACCGTTCTCGCCCAGCACGTCGACGGAGAACGCGTCGGTGTACTTGTTGCCGAGCTGGAAGATGTGGCCGATCTCGATACCGCGAGCGGTCACCAGGGTGCCGCGTCCGTCCGGGGAAAGGTCGCCGTCGCGAACCTCTGCTGCCTCGATGGTCCCGTCCGGTGTGAAATCACGTCCGGCGACCAGGTTCACCACGTGCTTGCCCTTGACATCGGCGCCGGTGATCCACGACGTGCCGTCGACGATCCGAGGGTCGACGAGGTACCGCACACCGTTGGCCGCGAGTCCGCGGGGTCCGATGTATCCCCTGACGAGGAACGGATTCGCCTCGAAGTCCGCATCGGTGAGCAGTTCGTATTCGGCCGGTTCCAGCGCCGCTTCGAGTCGCTTCTCGTCGACTTCGCGATCCCCGGGAACGCCGACGGCGAGCAGCTCCCACTCCCCTTCGGGGTTACGGACCTTGAGCAGGATGTTCTTCAGAGTGTCGGCGCCGGTGACCGTACGGCCGAGATCCGCCGAGTTGGCCCAGTCGACGAGTGTCGCGATGGTCGGGGTCTCACCGGTCTCGTGATCGACCGCTGCGGGCTGACCCTCGATGGGCAGCGAATCCGGTCGCGCGGTGGTGACAGCTTCGACGTTGGCCGCGTAGCCGGACTCGAGGCAGCGGACGTAGGTGTCCTCGCCGATATCGCTCTCGGCCAGGAACTCCTCCGACGCACTTCCGCCCATGGCTCCCGATGTCGCGGCGACGATGACGTACTTGACGCCGAGCCGCTCGAAGATGCGCTGGTAGGCCTCCCGATGCGCGTTGTACGACGCTTTCAGACCATCCTCGTCGAGGTCGAACGAGTACGAGTCCTTCATGACGAACTCGCGTCCACGCAGGATGCCTGCGCGAG
Organism: Rhodococcus yunnanensis NBRC 103083; assembly: GCF_001895005.1. GTDB lineage: Bacteria > Actinomycetota > Actinomycetes > Mycobacteriales > Mycobacteriaceae > Rhodococcoides > Rhodococcoides yunnanense. The sequence goes on from NZ_BCXH01000001.1 coordinate 838,983, forward strand.
GCCGCTCCTCGTCGCGGTACTTGGTCTGAATCTGGTACAGCGTGACCGGTAGGTCCTTGTACGAGTTGTACTCACCCTTGACGGTCAGCGCGAAGAGTTCCTCGTGGGTGGGACCGAGCAGCATGTCGTTGCCCTTGCGGTCCTGCAGGCGGAAGAGCGCATCGCCGTATTCGGTCCAGCGGTTCGTCGTCTCGTAGGGTTCGCGCGGCAACAGAGCAGGCAGCGAGATCTCCTGCGCTCCGATCGCGTTCATCTCCTCGCGGACGACGTCTTCGATCTTTCTGAGTATCTTCAGGCCGAGTGGCAGCCACGAGTAGACCCCCGGCGCGATTCGACGGACGTAGCCGGCGCGAACCAACAGTTTGTGGCTGTCGACTTCGGCGTCGGCCGGGTCGTCGCGGAGGGTACGGAGGAACAGCTGCGAGAGACGGGTGATCACGGGGTACGAGAGTAGTCGGTGCCCCGCAGGTGGGTAACGTTGCTCCCCGTGCTCATTCTGCTGCCCCCGTCCGAAACGAAGTCCGACGGCGGCGACGGCTCTCCCCTCGATCTCGACGCTCTGTCGCTGCCTGCACTGACCCCGCTCCGCCAGAAGCTCGCCGACGCCCTCGTCGATCTGTCCGCCGACGCGGAGGCGTCGAGCATCGCCCTCGGTCTCGGTCCGACGCAGGCGGACGAGATCGAACGCAACGCCGCAGTGTGGACGTCGTCGACGACACCTGCGCTGAGCCGATACACCGGCGTCCTCTACGACGCGCTCGACGCGAAATCGTTCACCAAAGCGGGCCGCGCACGCGCCGCCTCGAGGCTGTGGATCGGATCGGCGTTGTTCGGGGCCGTGCGCGCGTACGACGCGATCCCGACCTATCGACTGTCGGGTGGGTCGAAGATCCCCGGTTTCGGAACTCTTCGCTCGCACTGGAAACCGGAGCTGTCCGACGCCATCGAGTCCATGTCGGAAGGAGTGGTCGTCGATCTGCGTTCGGGGACGTACCAGCAGCTCGGTCCGGTGCCTGGAGCGATCACGGCGACGGTTCTGACGGAGAAGCCCGACGGCAGCAGATCCGTCGTGAGCCATTTCAACAAACACCACAAGGGCCTGCTGGCGCGCGCGTTGACGCTCACCACCGCTGAACCACGGGATGTGAAGGGGCTGGCCAAGGTGGCCACCAAGGCCGGGCTCCGAGTCGAAGTGGCGTCGCCCACCGAGTTGATCGTGCTGACCGAATGAACCAGGTACGTGACCTGCTGCGGCAGGGAGCGGATGCGTCCTACGGCAAGACCCGCGATCTTCGGGCCGTGGACGAGGTGGTCGATCGGCTGATCGCATCGGAGCAGTTCGATCCGCATGCAGTCGCCTCGGCCGCACTGACGACCATGATCGAGACGGTCTACGAGAACGGCTGGCAACCGCTGGACCTTCTGCACGTCGTCCGGCGTCAGCAGACCGTCGCGGTGGCGTCGTTGGCGGCTGCGGTGCTGCTGCACCAGTCCGACCTGACCGATGCACACGAACGTGCGCCCGAGCACTGGGTAGATCAACTCTCGGAGATCTGTGCGGCGTACCCGAAAGCCGCGTCACGTATCGAGACGTCGCCGAGTTTCCTGGCTGCGTTGCTGTCGGCGAGCGGCCGTTCCGATTACATCGCCACCAGCGACCAGTGGATCTCGGTACTCGCTCTGCTCGGCCAGTGGCAGACCCTCCCGAGGTGGCCGCAGCTCGGGCCGAGGCCCTTGCAGTGGCCTCGCCGACGGCTCACACACGTCGGGGGCCCCGGCACGGCAGGCGGTTCCCCGAATGCCAAGGCGCTCGGCCGAATTCGCGGACTTCTCGCCAAGGCCGACGCCACCGACTTCGAGGAGGAAGCCGAGACACTGACGGCCAAGGCGCAGGAGTTGATGACGCGCTACTCGATCGACTCGCTGCTACTGACCGAGGGCAATGTCGACGTCGTCAGCCGCCGCCTGCACATCGAGAATCCACATGCGCCGCCCAAGGCGCAGCTGCTCCACGTCGTCGGAACAGTCAACAGGGTGAAGGTCATCTGGGATCAGGACTACGCCGTGGCGACGGTCGTCGGGACACCCGTGGATCTGGAGCAGACGGAATTGTTGTTCACTTCGCTGTTGATCCAGGCGACCAGAGCTCTGTCGCATTCACCGAAGGCCAAGCGGCGCAAGGGTTCCTCGTCGGCGGCGTTCGGAAAGGCGTTTCTCTACGCCTACGCGGTCAGAATCGGCGACCGACTCACCGCGGTCGATGCCCATGCGCTGGAGGAAGCGACCGAGAGTTCGGCCGACCTACTGCCGATGCTTGCCGCGCAGACCGTCGCGGTCGAAGAGGAGTTCGAACGACTCTTTCCTCGCGTCAGGACGATGCGGGGTCCGCGGCTCGACGCCGAAGGATGGGAATCGGGCCAGGCGGCGGCAGATCGGGCCGATCTGCGGTAGTGGCCGAGGCGTCACACCTTCTGTGCGTCCTCTTGAGCGGCCTGACCCTGAGCGACCTGTTCCGGAGTGAACCGAATGAAGAAGGCGACGATTCCGGCGACCACGGCGCAGAGTGCGCAGCAGAACAGCGCGAACATGTAGCCCGAGCTCAGCGCATCGAGTTGACTGTCGCTCATCAGGTTCGCCGGTCCGGTGGTTCCGCCGAGAGACAATGTGCGCGAGGTCACCAGAGCGCCGATGACCGCCAGTGCGAGAGGTCCACCGAGCGTCTGGGCGACCAGGGCTATGGCGGTCAACGGACCGATTTCCGAGGGGCCGACGCCCGCCACTGCGCACAGCGGTAGCGGGACGAGAGCGAGGCCGACACCGAACCCGATTCCGATGACCGGAAGGAAGATGTCGGGGAAATACGACGAGTTCGCATCCATCGTGGCAACGGCGAACAGCAGCCACCCGACCATGATGACAGCGCCGCTCATGATGAGCCATCGGGGTTGGATCCGTATTGCCAGCTGCGAGGCGAGGAACGCGGCAGCACCGAGCCCGAAGGCGAACGGAACGAATGCCAGGCCGGCATTGAGGGGGCTGTAGCCCAGGATGTCCTGAACGAACAAAGCGACGAACGCTGCCAGACAGAACATGACCCCGCCGGCGAAGAAGATCGCGATGAACGTCGCGACACGATTGCTGTTGGCGAAGAGGGAGAACGGCAGAAGCGGATTCTTCGCACGACGCTCGACGGCGAGGAACAATCCGAGGAGCACGAGTCCGGCGACGAGGGATGCTACGACAAGGGGACTCGTCCAGCCGAGTTCGGTGCCTTCGCTGAGTGCGAGCACCACTCCGGTGCAGCCGAGCGTGCCCAGTATCGCGCCCGGGAAGTCGAGCGCGAGACGAACAGCGGCAGTCTCCTTCAGCGACACGATCGCCAAGATGGCGATCACGACACCGATCGGGACGTTGATGAGAAAGATCCAGCGCCACGACACCTGCGTGAGCGCGCCACCGATGATCAGGCCGGCGATCGATCCGACACCGGTCATCGCTGCATAGATCGCGATGGCCTGGTTACGCACGGGTCCAGGCGCAAAGGTGGTCGCCACCAAGGCAAATGCCGTCGGTGATGCGACCGCGGCGCCGACGCCCTGCAACGCACGCGCGGCCACCAGCGTCGCCTCGTTGAATGCAAGGCCGCACAGCAACGAGGCGACGGTGAACAACACGACACCGGCCAGGAACATCTTCTTGCGGCCGAAGGCGTCGCCGAGTCTGCCGCCCAACAACATCAGCCCGCCGAATGCCAACGCATACGACGTGAGGACCCAGTTGCGGCCTGCGTCACTCAGTCCCAGATCCTCCTGCAGCGGCGCCAACGCCAGATTCGCGACGGTTCCGTCGAGCACGACCATCAGCTGAAGCCCGCTGAGGACGATGATCGCCAGGCCGAACGCCCTGGTCGTTACGGGGTACACGATCTCCGTTGCACGGGCTGCGGGCTGCGAGTGGTCAGGCACGAGAGTTCACGTTACCGAGAGTTCACAGAAAAACCAGCAACGGTTCCCACGACGATGATCGCGGGCGGGCGAATTCCCTCGTCCTTGACTTTCTGCGCGACCGTCTCGAGGTCGGCTCGGACCTCGCGTTGAGTCCGCAGAGTTCCCTCCTGTACGACGAGCACAGGTGTCGACGCCGCGCGCCCGCCGTCGATCAGAACTTTCGCGAACTTCTCGATTCTCTCGACGGCCATGAGAAGGACGATCGTGCCCTTCAATTTCGCCAACGCGTCCCAGTCGACGAGCGAGTCCGGATGATCGGGCGCGACATGACCGCTGACGACGACGAACTCGTGTGTCACCCCACGGTGAGTCACCGGAACCCCCGCGGCGGACGGTACCGAGATCGCGCTCGTGATGCCCGGCACGACGGTCACGGGGATGCCCGCTTCGGTGAGAGCCTCCAGTTCCTCGTATCCACGGCCGAAAACGTACGGATCGCCGCCCTTGAGGCGCACGACGAACTTGCCTGCCTTCGCGCCGTCGATCAACGCCTGGTTGATCGCCTCCTGCGCCATCGCGCGGCCGTACGGAATCTTCGACGCGTCGATGACCTCGACGTGCGGTCCGAGTTCGGCGATCAGTTCCGGCGGTGCCAGCCTGTCCGTCACGACGATGTCCGCGTACGCCAGAAGCCTGCGTCCTCGAACAGTGATGAGGTCGGGGTCCCCCGGGCCACCCCCGACGAGGGCAACGCCGGTGTGCGGCGCGTGCGCGGTGTCGGTGATGACGCCCGACTGCAGTGCTTCGACGACGGCATTGCGTACGGCAGCCGAGCGTCGGTGCTCTCCCCCGGCGAGAACACCGAGCGTCAGCCCGTCGTAGTCCGCGGACGCAGGCGTGACGGCGGTACCGTCACGCGCGATGTCGGCGCGGACACAGAAGATTCTCGATCGTTCGGCCTCTGCGACGATCGCCTCGTTGGTCGCTGCCTCGTCGGTGCACGCGATGGCGTACCAGGCGCCGCCGATGTCTCCGTCCCGGTAATCACGCAATTCCAGTGTGAGTTGGCCGAACGACGCCATCGCCTCGACCGCGGGCGTCGCCACACGCGTGATCACGTGAACCTGCGCACCCGAGGAGATCAACAGCGGTAGCCGCCGCTGCGCCACGGTTCCACCGCCGACGACCACAACGCGTCGCCCCGCCAGATTCAGACCGACGAGATAGGGAGAGTCGGTCGCGTCGGCTTCATTCTCAATCACGTACGAAACGCTACCGGCCCCCGTCGATGCTCACTCCGCAGGCTCCGCTACCGCGCTCGCTCGACGCGTGTTTCATCCCACACCGGCTCGTTCGATTCGTAGACACGACCGCCGGATCCGAATACGAGGAACCGATCGAAGCTGCGCGCGAACCAACGATCGTGGGTGACGGCGACGACCGTTCCTTCGAAGGCCGCGATCGCGTCCTGCAGGGAGTCCGCCGACAGCAGATCGAGGTTGTCGGTCGGCTCGTCGAGAAGCAGCATGCTCGCCCCGGACAGCTCGAGCAGGAGAATCTGCACCCTGGCCTGTTGACCACCCGAGAGGTTGTCGTAATTCTGTTCGGCGGCGCGTGCCAGCCCGTATCGGTCGAGTGCGCGACTCGCTGCCTCGCGTCCCATCCCGTCGCGGTGCTCGTTACCCATGTGCAGAATGTCGAGAAGTATCTTGCCGTTCAGATCCGGCCTCGTGTGAGTCTGTGCGAACAGCCCTGGCCGCACCCGAGCCCCGAGGACGGCCGTGCCCGTGTGCGGCACCGGATCAAGCGCGAGTTCCTGAACCGGCCGGTGCTCGCGCTCGGGGTCGGTACCGCCTGCGGCCAGCAACCGGAGGAAGTGCGATTTGCCGGATCCGTTCGATCCGAGCACGGCCACTCGATCCCCGAACCAGATCTCGGTGTCGAACGGCTGCATCAAGCCGGTCATCTCGAGTTCGGTGCACACCAACGCGCGCTTGGCCGTGCGACCGCCGTGCAGACGGACGGTCACCTTCTGTTTCAACGGCACGGCTTCGGGGGGACCTGCGTCCTCGAACCGGGCAAGCCTGGTCTGCGCTGCGTGGTACCGGGCAGCGATGCCGTCGTTGAACTTGGCCTTCTCCCGGAGTCGAAGCACCAGTGCGCGTAGCTTCACGCGCTCCTCGTCCCATCGTCTGCGCAATTCGTCCAGCCGCGCGTTGCGGTCCTCACGGGCGGCGTAGTAGGTCTCGAATCCAGCGCCGTGCACCCACGACGACGCACCGTTCACCCCCGGTTCCAGGGTGACGATACGAGTCGCGGCGTTGGCGATCAGTTCTCGGTCGTGGCTGATGAACAGCACCGACTTGTCCGAGTCGCGGATCGTCTTCTCCAGCCATCGTTTGCCCGGCACGTCGAGATAGTTGTCGGGCTCGTCGAGAAGCAGCAACTGGTCCGCTCCGCCGAACAGTGCCTCGAGCACCAGACGTTTCTGCTCACCGCCGCTCAGCGTGGACGCAGCTCGCCATTTCGCACGATCGAACGGCATTCCGAGTGCGGACATCGTCACCTTGTCCCAGAACGGTTCCAGATCGTAGCCACCGACGTCGCCCCAATCGGACAGCGCCGAAGCATAGTTCAGTTGCGTCTTCTCGTCGTCGGCCTCGATCATGGCGTTCTCGGCGTCGTCGAGTGCCTTCGCGGCATCTCGAACCGAAGGCGAGGCCACCGACAACAGCAGATCGAGCACCGTCGCATCGTCACGCAACTGGGCTTCAGCCCGAGTCGTTCCGCGGGCTCCACTCCCGATGACCCGGGTCGTTCCGCGGGCTCCACTCCCGATGAACTGCCGCATGACACCGAGCGAACCCGAACGCGTGACCGTGCCATCGTCCGGCGCGATATCGCCTGCCACGATGCGAGTGAGTGTCGTCTTGCCCGTTCCGTTCGGGCCGATCAGCGCAGTCTTGGACCCGTCGGCGACTCGGAAGCCGACACCACCGAGCAACTGCCGCCCATCCGGGAGGAAGTAGTCGATGTCGGTCAGTTCGAGGTGGGCCACGCGGACAAATCTATGCCAGGGAAGCCAACGTCAGTTCCGCAGTCGTGGTCAGCGTCTGTTCGCCGGAGTCGTCGACGTGCGCATGTTGCACCCGTACCGATGCGGATCCACCCTCGGTGGTGAGCAACATGACACCGTTGTCGAACCAGGGGCCTGCCTCGGCATCCCAGGACACATCGACGGCCGGGACCTTCGCCGAGCGTGCAAGACGGGCGAGCATTCGAGCCGCCGATTTCCTGATGGCCAGCCGATTGACCGCACGGATCGGCAGGTTCAACGGATTCCGGAACGGCGACATCGTCAACTGGTACGTCGCGGGTACGTTCGCGCCTCCGACACCAAAATCGGCGCGCGCCACGTACGAGCAATGCACGTCGCCCGACAACCACAGAATGCTGGCCGGCGCGTTCTCGGCCCTGGACAGCTCACGGGTCAGGGTCGCCATGTCGCCGAAGGAATTTCCGAAGGCGGCCCAATGCTCGAGATCGAGCGCGATTCTGAGTTTCTCGCCGAGTCGAGCCATCATCTTGCCCCAACTCCCCTGCGCCACAGCCTCGTTCCACTGCTCGAGGTGATGCAGCCCGGGGAGCATGAGAAACGGCAGCGAGGAACCCAACAACAGGTGGCGCGGGGCGCCCTCCAGTGCGCGCTCGCGAACCCAGGCCCACTCGGTGGCGTCGACCATTCTGCGGTCCTGCGGGTCCAGATTCCGGGAACAGCGCGAGTCGATCATGATCAATCTGGTGTCCCCGAAATCGCGGTAGAAGCTCCACCGACCGGTATCGGGTCGGCCGTCCACCCGACGTGAGAAATCGGCCAACAACTTCTCACGTTCGGCATCCGAGCTCGCGTTGCGCACTGTGTCGTAGAGATCGTCGTGGGCCAATTCGTCCGGCGAGAGGTTACCCAGGTGCTGATAGACCCAGTACGACGAGAATGCTCCGACGACGCGGTCGTCCCACCACGGCCTCGTCTCGATGTCGAGGCGCCAGGACGCAGACGAGTTCCAGTCGTCGCGCAGGTCGTGATCGTCGAGAATCATGCACGACGGCACGCTGGCGAGAAGTGTTCGTACCGGTTCGACGCCCCACGACTCGTGATAGAGCCAGGAGTATTCCTCGAAGTCGCAGATCTCGTTCTCGGCGTCGGTCCCCCGTGCGCCTGCGGGACCCTCTCCTGCGCTGCGGCGGGCGTGCAGGCGATCGATGATCTCCGGTGACGGGTCGTCCGCGTACACCTGATCTCCCAGCAGGAGCAGCGCCTGCGGCCATTCGCCCGGGTCCTGGCCTGCCATCCGTGTGCCGAGGCCCGCCAATGCGTCGGCGCCGATCCTCTGCAACGACTCGTCGCTGTAGTTGTCTCCGCGCCTGCACGATCCGAATGCGAACGTGACCGGCCCGTTCGGGTCTCCGGTGTGGATCGCGGCAGGTGCGTCGACCACCGGCCACACGATGTCACCGTCGAACAGCACCTCGTACGTGATGGTCGAATTCGCGGGAAGGCCCGTCAACGCCACGAGTGCGTAGTGGTGCCCGTGCACTCCCCACGTTCGCGCTTCGCCGACTTCGCCGACCGAAGTTCGCACCACGACGGTGCCCGGAACATCGAACTCGAACCAGAAGGTCGCGTCGTCGACACCGACGTAGCGAACGAGTGGACCGAGTATCAAGGAAGAAGATGTCACGACTCACACAGTGCACCTCCGGTGACTTCCTCGCCAGTGCAGCCGGTCAGGTCAGTACCGTGAGCGTGTCCGCGAGCCGTTCGAGGTACACCACGACGTCCGTCTCGGCCTTGTCCGGCATCCCGTACACGACCTCGGTGACACCGATGTCCCGCCATCGCGCGAGCCTGTCGGCGTCCGGTTTGAAATCGAGGACGACCACCTCCGGGTCGCCGTCACGGCCGCTCTCGCGCCACATGTGCTGCAGCCGCGCGACACGCGCATCGATATCCTGCTCCCCCGGGGTGGTGATCCATCCATCCGCGGATCGAGCGATCCACGCAAAGTTCTTGTCTGTTCCGGCCGCTCCCACGAGAGTCGGGATCGAACTTCCCTGCACAGGTTTCGGCCAGGCCCAGCTGGGGCCGAAATTCACGAACTCACCCGCGAACTCCGATTGCTCGTCCGACCACAGCGACCGCATGGCGGCAAGATACTCGCGCAACATCGTTCGCCGCCGGCCCGCCGGGACGCCGTGATCGCTCAACTCGTCGGTGTTCCAGCCGAACCCGACTCCGAGCACGACCCGCCCACCGCTCAGATGGTCGAGCGAGGCAACGGTTTTGGCAAGCGTGATCGGGTCGTGTTCGACCGGGATGGCCACCGCGGTACCGAGTGTGATCGTGGACGTGACCGCAGCGGCCGTCGCCAGCGACACCCAGGGATCGAGCGTGCGGGCATAGCGGTCGTCGGGAAGCGAGGAGTCGCCGGTGAGTGGATGCGCCGCTTCCCGCTTGACCGGAATGTGGGTGTGCTCGGGGACGTAGAACGAGTCGAAACCGAGCCGCTCACCTTCCACGGCGGCGGCGGCCGGGGTTATCCCGCGGTCGGAGGTGAAGAGAACGAGGCCGAAGCGCATGCAATATTAGAACGTGTTCTAATCGATCGCGCAAGCAAGTGCGACGGTCACCGACCCCACGATCGTCTTGCCGACCAGGAGCCGACCACCCCCTGCACGCACGGCTGCAGCTTCCGCGACGCTGGGCGACCCGACCTCGTCGAGGACACGGGTGGATGGGTTCGGTACCTCGACATCGTTCAGTTGCGCAGCAGTCCACAGTGTCAGCGGTACGCCAAATTCCCGCGCGACCGCGCCCACCAGTTCGGCCTTGGTGTCGAGCGTCGCGATCGACACCACAACGAACTCGGGTGACGTCACGGACCGGCAAGCGTCGACACACTGCTGCACGGTCGCGGATCCGGATGCGCCGATTCCGAGAACTACCCGATCAGGCATCGGCCAGTTCGGTGCGGGCGCACGCGTCGACGAATCTTCCGACCGACTTCGGGTTGCCGGCCGGATGCGTGTGCAGATACGAGGCGTGAACTCCGCCCTGCACGAATCCCTCCCGCACGACACGCTTGTCCGCAGTTCTGCTCGGGTTCTGCCAGCCCCAGGCCGAATCCCGTTGACCGCCAGCGCTCTCGAGCAACACCGTGCGGTGAAACTCGTGACCGGTGACGCGTGCGCCTGCCTCGAACAGGACCGAATCGTGCAATGCGACGGCGTCGCGATAGCCGAGGGTGAGCGCAGAGCCGAACCGAGCGTCGGCGTCGACGACTCCCGCCATCGCATGGCCGTCGAGCGAGCGTGTGAGATACAGCAGCCCGGCGCATTCGGCGTGAATGGGTACCCCGATGGACGCGGCGCGCCGGATGTCCGCGAGCAACACGCTGTTCGACGCCAACTGCTCGGCGTGCTCCTCGGGGAATCCGCCCGGCAGAATCACCCCGGACGTTCCAGGAGGCAACCCGTCCGTCAGAGGGTCGAAGACGGCGACGTCGGCGCCGGAGGCGCGCAACAGTTCCACGTGCTCGGCATATCCGAAGGTAAACGCCGGACCACCCGCGATGGCGACGACGGGCGCCCTACCCGCCGTTTCGCCGACCTCCTCGGCTGCGTCCCACGGTTCGGACGACACGGTCGATGCGGCCAACGAACGAACGGCAGCGAGGTCGATGTGCTCGGCGACGAGCGTCGCCATGGCGTCGACCGCCTCGGACGCACGGCTACCGTGCTCCAGTGCGGTGATCAGCCCGAGATGCCGTGAGGGAACCGCCAATTCGGACATACGTGGAAGCGAACCGAGCACCGGGATCCCGACGCGGTCACATGCCTGCCGCAACACTTCCTCGTGCCGGGGACTACCGACCCGATTCAGGATCACCCCACCGATGCGCACCGAGGAATCGAACGTCGAGAACCCGTGCAGTACAGCGGCGAGGCTCTGGCTGTGGCCGCGCGCGTCGACGACCAGAACGACGGGTGCGCCGAGCATGGACGCCACCGACGCCGTCGACCCTTCCGCGGATGCGGCTCCGGCACCGTTCATGTCGATCTTGCCGTCGAACAGACCCATGACGCCTTCGACGACGGCGATGTCGCAACCTGCGCTGCCGTGCCGGAACAGCGGACCGATCCGCTCCCGCCCGACCATGACCGCGTCGAGATTGCGTCCTGGCAGTCCCGCCGCGAGCGCGTGATAACCGGGGTCGATGTAGTCGGGCCCTACCTTGAACGGCGCGACGCGCTGGCCGGCCGCCCGGAGCGCACCCATGAGTCCGGTGGCCACCGTCGTCTTGCCGCTCCCGGATGCCGGGGCCGCGATCACGATCGCTGGAACGGAGTTCACCACTCGATTCCCCGTTGTCCCTTGCGGCCCGCATCCATCGGGTGTTTGACCTTGGTCATCTCGGTGACGAGGTCGGCCGCATCGATCAATGCCTGCGGGGCGTCACGACCGGTCACGACGACGTGCTGAGTGCCCGGGCGATGGGTCAGCACCTCCACCACCTCGTCGACGTCGACCCAGCCCCACTTGAGGGGGTAGGTGAACTCGTCCAGTACGTAGAACCGGTGAGTCTGCTCGCTCAATCGGCGCGCTATTTCGGCCCACCCTTCCGCAGCCGCTGCAGCATGGTCGACCTCGGACCCCTTCTTCCTGGTCCAGGACCAACCCTCGCCCATCTTGTGCCACTCCACCGCACCGCCGACTCCCGACTGCTCGTGCAGATCGCCGAGCGCCCGAAACGCGGCCTCCTCGCCGACCTTCCATTTTGCGCTCTTGACGAACTGGAAGACACCGACGTCGAATCCTTGGTTCCACGCGCGCAACGCCATCCCGAAGGCTGCGGTCGATTTGCCCTTTCCCGGCCCGGTGTGGACTGCGAGCACGTGCTGATTTCGGCGCTGGCGGGTCGTCAATCCGTCGTCGGGCACCGATCCTGGTTCCGGCACTCCCTGTGGCATGTCTGCACTCCCCTCAGGCCGCGGCGCGGACGACGGCCGCAACCTGCGCTGCGGACAGATCCGTCAACTTCACGTATCCACCGCCGAGGTGCTGGGCGAACTCGACGGCCAGTCCGAGACGAACCATCCCCGATTCGCAGTCGACGACGACCGAAGCGATGCCGTCGCCTGCCATGCGTGACGCGGCGATTCGGGCACGGCCCACCGGATCCACACCACCGGTTGCGCGGCCATCGGTCATCGCCACGACGAGAGCGCGCCGCAACGGGTCGCGCACCTTTTCCCGCAGCACGACCTCGCGGGCCTTCAGAAAACCTTGCGCCAGTGGGGATTTACCACCGGTTTTCATCCGACGTAGACGAGTGACCGCCACATCGACACTCGACGTCGGGGGAAGCACCAGTTCCGCGTCGCGTCCGCGAACCGTGATCACCGCAACCTTGTCACGCCGCTGGTACGCATCGCGAAGCAGCGACAGCACAGCGCCGGTCACCGCGGACAGGCGATCGCGTGCCGCCATCGAGCCCGATGCGTCGACGAGGAACACGATCAGGTTGCCCTCACGTCCCTCCCGCACCGCGCCGCGCAGGTCGGCGGGCTCCAGCCGGAACCGTCCCGATGTACGACCACGAGCGACCTGTTCCTCGGCGGCAGCGAAGAGTGTGGAGACGAGGTGAAGTCCCTTGCCGCGCTCGGTGGTCGACCGAACCACACGCCCTTGCGCCGACCGTGATCGCGAACGCCGACCCGGCGCGCCCTCGCCGACCCCGGGAATCTGCATCAGCCGCGCGCGAAACTGCGCGCCGGGAGCCGACGCCTGCTTCTCACGAGAGTCGTTGCCCGCGGACGGCTGTGAGCTCTGTCGGCTCTGCGGCTCGGCATAATCCGCCTCGTCCGGAGCGGGCGCACCTCCCCCGTCTTCAGGGCCCCCGTCTTCAGGGCCACCGTCGTCGGGGCCACCGTCGTCAGGGCCGGGGTCGGTTGGATCGGGCTCCGGATCGGGGCGCTCGGCGTCTGCCTGTTCGGCCGCGTCGCGCATGGCGTCGTCGAGAGCTTGTTCGTCGATTCCCGGTTCGTCGAACGGATCTCGCCGCCGACGGTGCGGCAGCGCGAGTTCCGCGGCGATGCGCACGTCGGATTCCTGCACTGCTGCGGACCCGCGCCACGCCGCGTGTGCCGTTGCCGTACGCGCGACCACCAGGTCTGCGCGCATTCCGTCGACGTCGAAGGACGCGCACAGTGCTGCGATGCGTCGCAGTTCGATGTCGTCGAGTACGACGTCGTCCAGTACTGCACGCGCCCCGGCGATACGCTCGGCGATCTCGGCATCGGAGTCCGCGTACTCGGCCGCGAAGACGTACGGGTCGCGTTCGTAGTTCAGTCGGCGGCGTACGACGTTCATGCGCACATCGACGTCCCGTGACGCGGTCACGTCCACGGCAAGACCGAAACGATCGAGCAACTGTGGCCTGAGTTCGCCTTCCTCGGGATTCATCGTGCCGACGAGAACGAACTGCGCCGGGTGCGAGTGCGACACCCCGTCCCGCTCGATGTGGACGCGTCCCATGGCAGCTGCGTCGAGCAGAATGTCGACGAGGTGATCGTGCAGGAGGTTGACTTCGTCGACGTACAGGACGCCGCGGTGCGCGGCGGCCAACAGGCCCGGCTGAAACGCCCGTTCGCCGTCGCGCAGGACTTTCTCCAGGTCGAGCGAACCGACAACTCGATCCTCGGTGGCTCCGACAGGGAGCTCGACGAGACGGGCCGGGTGCGAACCTGCCTCGTCCTCGACCGGTGGTAGCAGCGCGGCCAGTGCGCGAACGACCGTCGACTTCGCGGTGCCCTTCTCTCCACGCACCAGAACCCCGCCGATACCGGGGTGCACGGCACAGAGAATCAGGGACAGCCGCAGCTGATCCTGGCCGACGACGGCACTGAACGGATAACCGGGCTGCACAGCTTTTCTCCTTCATTCCTCGGACTCCACGCCGAGGACTCGGATGCTCACCGGATCAGGTGAGCGATCTCTAGACGAAGCTGTGCGGTGATCTGGCTTCGAGGGCGTCCGCTTCCGGGCGCCCTCGTTCACAGTGGCGGGACCGCGCCTGAATCACACAGGTCTTCCCCGCATCAGCTTGCTGAATCGAAGACTACTGCTAGGCCTCGCTCCACGGCGTGCCGCCACCGCGACGCATCGGGGTGTGCGGAATTCCGTCTTCGAGGACTTCCTCACCGTCGGGAAGAAAACCGTGCTTGGCATACATGTCGACCAGGTAGCTCTGCGCGTTGATGCGGCACGGAGACGATCCGACCTCGGCGAGCGCAGCCCGGAGAATGCGGGTGGTGTGCCCCTGCCCGCGGGCAGATCGCTGCGTGCACAGACGACCGATCCGGAAGGACTTCTCTCCGTTGTCGTGCTCTTCGAGCAGCCGAAGTGTGCAGACGACCTCCCCGTCACGCTCGAGCCAGAAGTGCCGAGTCTCGGCAAGGAGATCCCGGCCGTCGAGTTCGGGGTACGCGCACGCCTGCTCGACGACGAAGACCTCGACACGCAGCTTCAACAGGTCGTACAGGGTGTTGTTGGACAGGTCCAAAGCCCAGGATCGCTTGAGGGCAGCAGCTTGCGTAGTCATAGGCTGTTGCTATCACACACCGGTGGGCTGTGCGACTCGGGATGTGTCGTCGAGCTGCAGCGACTTCGATGTCCAATCGAAGACCTCACGGAACAACGCGGGCTCCTCGGCGAGCTTCTTGCCGAGCGAGGGCACCATGTCCTTCAGCTTCGGCTGCCAGCCCGTGTAGCGGTCGCCGAAGCACCGCTTCAACACGTCGAGCATCGCCGGAACGGCCGTCGACGCGCCGGGCGACGCACCGAGCAGACCCGCAATGGTGCCGTCTTCGGCGTTGATGACCGCGGTTCCGAATTCGAGTACTCCCCCGCGGCCCTTCTTGCGAATGACCTGCACACGCTGACCTGCGGTGACGAGCTCCCAGTCCTTGCCGATGACCTTCGGCGCGAACTCGCGGAGTGTCTCCACCCGGTCGGCTTCGGACTGAGCGAGTTCGCTCACGAGGTACTTCACCAAACCGAGTTCGGTGACACCCACTCCGAGCATCGACATCAGGTTGCCCGGCTTCACCGACGACGGGAGGTCGGTGAGTTTGCCCTGTTTGAGGAACTTCGGCGACCATCCTGCGTAAGGCCCGAACAGCAGACCCGGCTTTCCGCCGATGACGCGCGTATCGAGGTGCGGCACCGACATCGGCGGGGCACCGACCGACGCCTTGCCGTACACCTTCGCCGAGTGCTGTGCGATGAGTTCGGGGTTGGTGCAGCGCAGCCACTCGCCGCTGACCGGGAACCCGCCGAAGCCCTTGATCTCCTTGATGCCCGACTTCTGCAGCAGGTGAAGCGCTCCGCCACCTGCGCCGACGAAGACGAACTTGGCGTTGACGGTCTTCTTGACTCCGGTGCGCAGGTTCGCGACCTTGACGTCCCAGGTGCCGTCGGACTGCTTCGAGATGTTCTTCACGTCGCTACCGAAGTGGACGGTTCCGCCGGACGCCGACACATAGTTGAGGAGCTGACGGGTCAGAGCACCGAAGTCCACATCGGTGCCCTCGTCGCTCCAGTTGAGTGCGACGGGATCGGAGAAGTCACGGCCGGCACCCATGAGCGGGAGTCGACGGGTGAACTCTTCCGGATTGTCGATGTATTCCATGCCCTCGAACAGTGGGTTCGCCGCGAGTGCCTCGTATCGTGCACGGAGGTACTTCACGTTGTCGGCGCCGTGCACGAAGCTCACGTGCGGGATGGGGTTGATGAAGTTCTTCGGATCGCTCAACACCCCGGTTTCGAGGCTGTGGGCCCAGAACTGACGCGAGACCTGGAACTGCTCGTTGACATTGAGCGCTTTCGCGATGTCGACCGAGCCGTCCTTGTTCTGCGGGGTGTAATTGAGCTCACACAGCGCGGAGTGGCCGGTACCTGCGTTGTTCCATGCGTCACTGCTCTCGGCAGCGGCGGCATCGAGTCGCTCGTACACATCGATCGACCACTCCGGTTCCAGCTGCCGTAGCAGCGCACCGAGGGTGGCGCTCATGATGCCGGCGCCGACGAGGACCACGTCGGTCTTCACCCGCTTGACCTGCTCTTCGTTCGACCGCTGTTCGTTTGACACTGGAGAATCGACTTCCTTGTCCGTGAGTTCTCGCTCGGCGAGTTCTGCTTCAGGTGGCGGTTACGTTACCCGCCCGTATCTACCCGTCCCGACACCCTTTCAAGCTCTCCCTCGATTGTGCTCCTCGTGACGACTCCGCAGTGCGCACTACAGTTGTGATCTGTGACTACCTGGGTGCCCGATGTCCTCGGCGACGGCTACGAGCAGACGACCATTCCACTCGGCAACGACCCGGACGGGGAAGGGCAGGTCGAAGCCACACTCGTCCGATATCAACCTGCAGATTCGCCTGCGTTCGAACGTGCCGTGATCTACGTGCACGGGTTCACCGACTACTTCTTCCAACAGCACCTGGCCGAGCACTTCGCCGCCAAGGGTTACGCGTTCTATGCGCTGGATCTCCGCAAGTGCGGTCGGTCACTGCGTGAGGGCCAGACGCCGCACTTCGTGACCGATCTGGGCGTGTACGACGCCGAACTCGACGTGGCGCTGTCGCTCGTGCGAGCGGAGCCCAGTGGTGGATCGGTCGTGCTCCTCGCGCATTCGACGGGCGGGTTGATCCTGCCGCTGTGGCTTGACCGCCTCAATCGTCGGGACGGCGGCACCGCAGCCCTCGGGATCGACGGGGTGATCCTCAACAGCCCGTGGTTCGACCTACAGGGCCCCGCGGCCATCCGCACGGTGGGGACCACGGCGATCGACGTGATCGGCAGAATCAAGGCGAAGACACCGGTTCCGGGTCAGGGCCTGGACACCTACGGACTCTCGCTCGCCAGTTCCGAGCGCGGCGAGTGGGATTACAACCTCGAATGGAAGCCGTTGTCCGGATTTCCGGTCACGTTCGGTTGGATTCGCGCGATCCGCCACGGTCACGCAGCGCTGCACCGAGGGCTCGACATCGGGATACCGTCGTTGATCCTGCGATCCAAGGTGACACATTTCTCCCGCAAGTACAGCTCCAAGACCGACATCGCCGACGCCGTGCTCGACGTACGGCAGATAGCCCGCTGGGCCGGATGCCTGGGCGATCGAACGACCGTCGTTCCCATCGAAGGTGCACGACACGATGTGTTCCTGTCGCAGGAGACTCCACGTGCCCGAGCTTTCGACGAGGTCGACGAATGGCTCGACTGGCTGCACCGAAGCTCCAGGATCGACCGCAACTCCGGCAAGGACCACAGCGAGATCGGAACGATTTCATGAGCACTCCACGGCATTTCGACGTTGCGATCATCGGGTCCGGCTCCGGAAACTCGATTGCGGACTCCCGGTTCGACAACCTGAAAGTTGCCCTGTTCGAGGAACATTCACCGTTCGGTGGAACGTGCCTCAACGTGGGCTGCATTCCGACGAAGATGTTCGTCTACGCCGCCGAGGTGGCACAGACCATCCGTGATTCGTCGCGATACGGCATCGATTCCTCGCTCGAGAAGGTCCGCTGGCCAGACATCGTCGATCGCGTGTTCGGCCGCATCGATCCGATCTCGGAGGGCGGCAAGAAGTATCGCGAAAGCGGAAGCCCCAATGTCACCCTGTTCTCCGGGCACGCAACGTTCGTCGGACCACGAACGCTCGACACCGGCACCGGCGAGGTGATCACCGCCGATCAGATCGTGGTCGCCGCTGGATCGCGGCCGGTGATTCCTCGGCAAGTACTCGACAGCGGAGTGCGCTTTCACACCAACGACGACGTGATGCGGCTGACGGACCTGCCGGAGCACCTCGTCATCCTGGGATCCGGGTACATCGCAGCCGAATTCGCGCACGTCTTCGGCGCACTCGGCTCCACGGTGTCGATAGTGGCACGCAAGGAATTCTTGCTACGCGGTCTCGACGACGACGTATCGCAACGTTTCACCGAGCTGGCGAGCACGAGATGGGACGTGCATCTGAACTCGGGCGAAGCGCTCGCGGTCGCCGACGGCACACGCGTCGGTCTCGAACTCGCCGACGGCACACGCGTGCTCGGCGACACGTTGCTGATAGCGGTAGGTCGCGAACCCAACAGTGATCGTCTCGGGGCCGAGGCCGGGGGTCTGAAACTGGACGACGAAGGACGCATCGTCGTGGACGAGTACGGCCGCACCACGGCCGAGGGTGTTTTCGCACTCGGCGACGTCTCGTCGCCGTACCAACTCAAGCACGTTGCCAACCACGAGGCACGCGTCGTACAACACAACCTTCTGCACGACGCCTGGACCGACACCAACGATCTGTGGACGGTCGATCACCGGTTCGTCCCCGCTGCGGTGTTCACGCACCCGCAGATCGCCGAGGTCGGGCTGACCGAGGCGCAGGCACGAGAGCAGGGCCTCGACATCACCGTCAAGATCCAGAACTACGGCGATGTCGCGTACGGCTGGGCGATGGAGGACACCGAAGGCTTCTGCAAGATCATCGCGGAGAAGAAGACCGGCCGGCTGCTGGGGGCGCATGTGATCGGCGCGCAGGCGCCGACCGTCATTCAACCGTTGATCCAGGCGATGAGCTTCGGAACGACCGCTCAGGAGATGGCGCGAGGCCAGTACTGGATTCACCCCGGACTACCCGAGGTGGTCGAGAACGCGTTGCTCGGCCTGGATATCTGAGTACCGCTACGCTCCCGTGCGCCAGCAGTTACGACCGTACGTAACTCTGCGTGCACGGGGGCGTAGCCGCATCACCACGGGCTGGTGCGGAGCACGATCTCGGTGGCGAGTTCCGCCGTTGCATCAGCGGGAATGTTGGCGATTCCGTCGAGTTGAACGACTCGGAACTCCGAGTACACCACTCGCCCGCTCCCATCGGCGCTCGCCCGCCGCAGTGAGGAACCGATCATCAGGGTTGTCGGCAATTCCACCGGCGGGCAATCGGCCGACAACACGACCCCTCGGTCGTCGGCGACGGCTGGATGCCCACGATCGCACACGACAAGGCTGGCGAATCGGCCGAAGGTGCGCGCCGCAAGTCCCCACGCGAGTTCGGCCCCTTCCCTGCTACCGACGAGGTGTACCCACGGGAGCGACAGCTCGTCGAGCACGGCCAGAACACCGTCGTGATCCAGTCCGGTGATGTCCTCCACCGCAACGGTTCTGAGATCCGAGTTGTGCAATCGCTCGGCGACACCGTCGTACAGGTCCGGGCTGTCGCCCACACCGGGAAGCAGCAACACCGCATGCCTCGATTCCGGCCCCGCTATGCGCACGGAACAGCTCCCACCACGGGCCGCCACTTGCTTGTAATCCATGGCTACGACGCTACTGCACGGCCGGTCGGCGTCGACTGCAACCGCTGAACACTTGTGTCGCCTTCGTGGGCGAGCATGATCTTCCACTCGCCGACGGTCATGCCGAGCTTGTTCGCCGGTATCGAATGAACGGATCGCTAGGGCTCGGCGCGGTATTCATCACCTGGCAGCGCTGGTGGCGCGAGGTGGGTAACTTCCTCGTCGACACACCTCGAACGCTGCTGCTGGCCGCGATTCCCCTCGCCTTGGCTGCGGTGTTCGCCAGCGGCGGATGGGCCGGACCTCGCAGGGCCACTGCGTGAGACAACCCGACGCGGGCTGTCCCCCACACCACGTGCCATGATCTCGAGCAGAGCGTCGACATCGACGTGCTGCTCGACCAGATCGGCGAGCAGATCGAGTTGCTGCTCCCGCATCTCCGTGACGGAGGTGTCTGCCGCAACGACGAATCCGTCTCGCCCGGAACGGGCTGCCGCCCATTGCAGCAGCGAGCGTCGAAACCCATCGGACTCGAGAAGTCCGTGCCAATGTGTGCCGAGCACCGAACCGCGCGCGCTCCCCTCCACCCTGCCATCGGAGTAGATCAACAGTGCCTCGTCCCCGGACTGCACAACTCGTCCGTGATGAATTTCGTATCCCGAGACGGTATCTGCTTCGAAGAACGGCGACGACCCCGTCACACTGTCCAAGACCTTGTCCCGATCGAACTCGATATCGAGATCCAACAAACCCAAACCGTCCGTGCGGACCGTCGACGACTCGACGCCGTCCACGATGGAACGACCGAGCATCTGGTAACCACCGCAGATTCCCAGCACCGGCCGTCCGGCCGACGCATGAGCGACAACCGCGTCGGCCAATCCGGTTCGACGCAGCCAGTCCAGGTCTGCCACAGTCGATTTGCTGCCCGGAACCACGATCATGTCCACATCGGTCAGTCTCGACGGCTCGGTGACCCAGTGCACCGACACGCCGGGCTCGCACGCGAGAGCCTCGACGTCGGTCGTGTTGGAGATGCGTGGCAACCGGATTGCCGCCACCCGCAGCCACTGGCTACCCTCCGGCGGACGAGGCCGCCCCACCGGAGCGTCCGCCACCGTTCCCAGCGAATCCTCGGCATCCATCCACAATTCATCGGAGAACGGGATCACGCCGTACGTCGGCCTGCCCGTGAGCTCCTCCAGCTGCTCGAGACCAGGCGCAAGCAGACTCGGGTCTCCGCGAAATTTGTTGATCACGAAACCGCAGATGTGCGCTTGGTCCTCCGGATCGAGCACAGCGACTGTTCCATAGAGGTGCGCCAGTACTCCACCCCTGTCGATATCGCCTACCACGATCACCGGCAGCGAGGCGGCCGTCGCCAACCCCATGTTCGCGAGATCCGTAGCGCGAAGATTGATTTCGGCCGGCGAACCAGCCCCCTCACAGATCACGAAATCGTACTGCTCTCGCAGCGAGTCGAGCTCGGCCGCCACCACGACACGAAGAGCCTGCCTGTGCTCGATATAGTTCGACGCCGAAACCTGAGCCACCGCACGACCACGCACCACCAACTGCGACGTCCGGTCACTACCGGGCTTCAACAGAACAGGGTTGAACCGCACACTCGGCTCGAGCCCACACGCCCTCGCCTGCAGCGCCTGCGCCCGGCCGATCTCTCCCCCATCGAGCGTCACCACCGAATTGTTCGACATGTTCTGCGCCTTGAACGGCGCAACCGACAGGCCCCGACGCGCAAGCAACCGGCAAATGCCCGCCACCAGAACACTCTTACCCGCATCCGACGTCGTACCCGCAACCAGCAAGGCGCCGCTCACGCCGTGCACCCACTGTTCGTTCCGCAGGCTCCACTCACACCGTGCACCCACTGTTCGTTCCGCAGGCTCCACTCACGGCAGGGTGAGGATCTCGCTACCGGTCTCGGTGACCACGAGCGTGTGCTCGAACTGCGCCGTCCACTTGCGATCGTGCGTGACCACCGTCCAACCGTCGTCCCACATCTCCGCGTTGATGCCACCCAGGTTGATCATCGGCTCGATCGTGAAGGTCATACCCGGCTCGATGATCGTCTCGACGCTGGGCTGATCGTAATGGAGCACCACCAGACCGTTGTGGAACGTGGTTCCGATGCCATGGCCCGTGAAGTCCTCGACGACGCCGTATCCGAATCGATGTGCATACGACTGGATCACCCGGCCGACGACATTGAGCGCGCGACCGGGCTTGACGGCCTTGATGGCACGCATCGTGGCCTCGTGCGTCCGCTCGACGAGCAACCGCGCCTCCTCCGAGACATCGCCGGCGAGGAACGTCGCATTCGTGTCACCGTGCACACCGTCGATGTATGCAGTGACGTCGATATTGACGATGTCACCGTCCTCGATGACCGTCGAGTCCGGAATTCCGTGGCAGATGACCTCGTTCAGCGACGTGCAGCACGACTTGGGAAATCCCTTGTAGCCCAACGTCGACGGGTACGCGCCGTGATCGATCATGTACTCGTGAGCAATACGATCCAGTTGGTCTGTCGTCACACCGGGGGCGACGGCCTTACCTGCTTCTTGGAGGGCACGCGCTGCGATCTTCGACGCGACACGCATCTTCTCGATGACCTCGGGAGTCTGCACCCACGGTTCGCGGCCTTCCTTGGCAGTGGGCTTCCAGGCGTATTCAGGTCGCTCGATCGACTTCGGCACCGGAAGGATGGGCGATACAACACCCGGCACGAGCGGCTGACGGGGCTTGCTCTCGGCGGTCACAGACATGAATAACAGGGTAGTCGTTGCGGCTGCGCCACCGGTGTTCGCGTGGTAGCAAGCTGCACCCGCACCCACGGCTGCATCTATGATTCAGGCCACATGGATCCGAAGGAGCCGCTCGTGTCACCCACCGACCTGCTACGACCGCGCGACGGGGATGCTCTGCGCGCAGAGCTGCGCCGAATTGCGCAGTCCTCCGGCGTTCCGGTCGTGTTCGGCGGCGAAATATCGGCCCACACGCTGCACCTGAGCGAATTCCACGGCACACGCACTCGCGGCCTCGACGGCCTGCTGATCCCGACCAGATCCGGGCTCGGTGGACGCGTCATGGATCAGCGAGCTCCCGCAGCCGTGAGCGACTACGGCAGCTCGCAGTACATCACCCACGACTACGACCGCCCGGTGCTCGGCGAGGGCCTGCGATCCATCGTTGCAGTCCCGGTCGTCGTCGCAGGAGCGGCCAGGGCCGTGATGTACGCGGCGGTGCGGGAGCGAGGGCCGATCGGCGGCCGAGTCGCGGACACGCTGGTACAGGCATCGAAGCGACTGTCGCAAGAAATAGCGATCCGCGACGAGGTGGACCGGCGGCTTCGCATGCTCGACACACGAACCGGCGGTCCGGAGTCCTCCTCCGTCACCGAACTACTCCGTGATGTTCATGCCGAACTGCGCACCCTCACCTCGTCATCGGCCGAGACCGATCTCCGCCCCGCATTGACAACTCTGTCCGAGAAAATCGCGTACGCGCTGCACCCGGGCGCCCACCAGTCGGGACTGACGCTGTCCGCTCGCGAAAAGGACGTGCTGGCACAGATCGCACTCGGATGCACCAATGCACAAGCAGCGGAGCGCTTGTCGTTGAAAGCCGAGACGGTCAAGTCCTATCTCAGAACCGCGATGAGCAAGACCGGCACACGCACCCGTCACGAAGCCGTGGTCGCAGCACGCCGCGCCGGACTACTGCCCTGATTCGCCTGCCGGCTCAATAGCCGTCGGGCAACTGTTCGAACATTTCGCGAGTGACCGCAACGGCATTGTCCGAACTGCCCCCGCGCACGACAAGAGTGGCGAACGCCAGATCTCCTCGGTAACCGACGAACCACGCGTGCGAGCCACCCTCGACCTCCGCTTCACCGGTCTTTCCGTACACCTCACCTTGGTCGGCGATGCGCTCCGCGGTGCCGCTGGTGACGACCGAACGCATCATTCCGCGCAGCCCGTCGACCATCTGCGGCGAGATCGGTGGGTGATCCCCGTCGACAGTGGTTTCCCTCCCGACGAGCAGGCCTGGGACCGGCGTCGACCCGTGCGCGACGGTCGCTGCAGCCAATGCCATTCCGAACGTGGAGACGACCACCTTTCCCTGACCGAAGCCGTCCTCGGTGCGCTGCACCAGCTCCTCAGCCGGCGGCACCGACCCGGAATCGGTGGGCAGCCCCACGACGTCGTAGTCCGGGCCAACACCGAACTGCGACGCCGCAACGGTCAACGCGTCGGGCTGCATCTCGCTGGCCAACTTGGCGAACGAGGTGTTGCACGAACGCGTGAATGCCGTTCCCATCGACACGTTGCCGAGAGAGAACTCGTTGTAGTTCGGGATGCTTCGCTCACCGATCTCGATACGCCCCGGGCAGGGCACTGTCGTGTCGGGAGTGGCAAGCCCTGATGAAATAGCAGCGCCTGCGGTGATGATCTTGAAGGTCGAACCCGGTGGGTACAGACCAGCGGACGCCACCGGTCCGTCCCGGTCGGCTTCCTTGTTCTGTGCCACGGCGAGGATCGCACCGTTCGATGGTTGGATGACCACCATCATCGCCTGCTCGACGCGTGCGTTCACCGCATTCTGCGCAGCCACCTGAATGTTGCGATCGAGGCTGATCGAGAAGGACGGCGCGGGCTCGGGCGGAGTATCGGTGAGCACGTCGATGTCGACGCCGTTGCGGTTGACCGTGACGACGCTCCAGCCTGCCTTGCCGTCCACCTCGTCGATGACGGTTTTCTTGACCTGCGAGACGAGGTCGGGTGCGAACGTGCGATCGGTGGAGATCAGATCGGATTCGTCGGAGGCCGACACACCGGGCAGAGCAGCCAGAGTCGCCGCGACGGACTGGTAGTCCTCGTCGCGCAGAAGTGCGACCGGGTAGTCCCCTTTCGTCGAGGTCGCCGATTCGACGATGCTCTGCGCGGAAATGGACGAGTCGAACGGCGCGAGCACCCGTGCCAATCCGGTAGCGGCCGAGACGATGTTGTCGGACTCGGCAGCGTTCACCTTGATGCGGTGGACCACTCCCGGCACGAGCACATCCGACCCGGACCGTTCGTTGACGCGTGCACGCGGCGCAGCGGTGGAACGCAATGCCATCGACTGTGTGTCGCCGAGATCGGGGTGGATGTCGGTCGAGGTCCACCGAACACCCCATCGGCCGTCGGTTCGCCCCATCTGCAGTTCACCGTCGTAGGTCCAGACTCGGTCCTTGGGAAGATGCCAGTCGTAGGTGTAGCCCACCGTCGCGGTGTCGCCGTCGACACGGACGGAGGTGGTTCGAGCGTCGAGAGACTCGGCTTGAAGATTCTCCCACGCGTCGCCGAGAGCAGTGGCTGCCGCCTCCGGGCGATCGGTGTCGGTGGATGCGGCGCCTATATCGCGTGCGGAGAATGCATCGAGGAAGGACTGCGCGGCGGGTTCGGGCCCGTCCGGCCGCGGGGTACACGCGACCACCGATCCGGCGAACAGCACGGCGACCACCGAGGTGGTGACACACCGGCGACCGCGCCGGACAGGGGAGAATCTCATCGCGCTCATCGTAGTTCGGCGACTGCGGCGCCGACGTCAACGAATCGCGGTCAGTCGAGCAGAACTGTGGTGAACGTCGCAACCTGGGTGAGGCCGATACGTTCGTAGGCCCGACGGGCAGCGAAATTGAAGCTGTTCACGTACAGGCTCGCGACTCGTCCACTACGGACGACCGAATCGACGACGGCAGCGGTGCCCGCGGAGCCGAGGCCTTTGCCACGACAAAGGGGATGAACCCACACACCTTGGATTTGACCCACCGAGGCGGACTGCGACCCGATCTCGGCTTTGTACACGACCTGGCCGTCCTCGAACCGCGCCCACGCGCGGCCCGCGGCGATCAGACTTGCGATTCGTCGTCGGTATCCACGTCCGCCGTCGTTGGCACGAGGATCGACACCGACTTCTTCGATGAACATCGCGACGGCGGCACTGAGGTAGACGTCGAGTTCGTCCGCACGCACGAGTCGAACGAGTGGATCGGCCGGATACACCGAGTACTGAGAGGTCGCCAGCAACGGCTGCTCGCTGCGCAGTTCGCGCGCTGCTCCCCAGTCCGCCTCCAGCATTTCCCACAGCGGAAGTGTCAGTTCCGCTCGACCGACGAGCGAGGAACACATCCGCGGTCCCCGACACGCTCGGTCGGCGAAGGACCGCAGGTCGTCCGCCGAACCGAGGAGCGGCACCAGATTGGCGCCGTAGAAGCACAAGGATTCATCCGGGCCGCCACGGCTCCACATCTCTCCGTGAAACGAGCGTGGATCCAGCCCGGACTCCTGAACACGCGCGGCGATCATGCACGACGCGATGGGGTCGGCGTCGAGAACCCGCAATACGTTGGCAGTGTCCTTGCCACTCAAGGGCTTCGCGCCGAGGAGTTTGAGCACCTAGGTCACCTCCTGACCAACGCATCCACCGTCATAGAAGACAGATTGCCAGATCGAGGCCGCGATATGTGTACTTCAGCCGACTGTCACGACCGGAGCGCCCGACTCTGCACTCTCGCCGTCCTCGAACTCTTCGGCGATGCGCATCGCTTCCTCGATCAAGGTTTCCACGATCTGTGCCTCCGGAACGGTCTTGATGACCTTGCCCTTGACGAAGATCTGCCCCTTGCCGTTACCGGACGCGACTCCGATGTCCGCGTCACGGGCTTCGCCAGGACCGTTGACGACACATCCCATGACGGCCACCCGTAGCGGGATCTCCATGCCATCCAGACCTGCGGTGACCTCGTCGGCAAGCTTGTAGACATCGACCTGAGCCCGGCCGCACGAGGGGCACGACACGATCTCGAGCCTTCGCGGCCGAAGGTTGAGCGACTGCAGAATCTGTGTTCCGACCTTGATCTCCTCGGCGGGCGGCGCCGACAGCGACACCCGAATGGTGTCGCCGATGCCTCGCGAGAGGAGTGCCCCGAACGCGACAGCGGACTTGATGGTCCCCTGGAACGAGGGCCCCGCCTCGGTGACGCCGAGATGCAGCGGGTAATCGGACTGCGCCGCCAACTGCTCGTATGCAGCGACCATGATCACCGGGTCGTTGTGCTTGACCGAGATCTTGATGTCTCCGAAGCCGTGCTCCTCGAACAGACCGGCCTCCCACAACGCCGACTCCACCAACGCCTCCGGAGTGGCCTTGCCGTACTTCTCCATCATTCGCTTGTCGAGTGACCCGGCGTTGACGCCGATGCGAATGGGAATGTTGGCATCGCCTGCGGCCTTGGCAACTTCCTTGACGCGACCGTCGAACTCCTTGATGTTGCCCGGGTTGACGCGTACCGCAGCGCAACCGGCGTCGATGGCCGCGAAGATGTACTTCGGCTGGAAGTGGATGTCGGCGATGACCGGGATCTGACTTTTCTTCGCGATGATCGACAGCGCGTCGGCGTCGTCCTGTGTGGGGCACGCCACACGCACCATGTCGCAACCGGACGCAGTCAGCTCCGCGATCTGCTGGAGCGTGGCGTTGATGTCATGAGTCTTGGTGGTGCACATCGACTGAACGGAAATGGGGTGATCACTTCCCACACCGACCGATCCGACCTGCAGTTGACGGGTCTTGCGGCGGGGGGCGAGTACGGGAACCGGCGGTGCCGGCATTCCCAATCCGACTGAGACAGTCACTTCGTTGCCTTCTTTCCTAGCTACCAGCACGAGTCTAGCTAGAACAATTGGATGGGGTTCACGATGTCCGCTGTGAGAGTGAGCAGCATGTACGCGCCGCCGATCACGATCACCACGTAGGTGACGGGCATGAGCTTCATGTAGTCGACCGGGCCACCGTTCGGCAGCCCGCGGCGGTTACGGAAGAAGTTGCGGATTCGCTCGTAGATCGTGACCGCCATGTGCCCGCCGTCGAGGGGCAGCAATGGCAGCAGATTGAAGATGCCGAGGAAGAAGTTCAGGCTCGCGAGCAACATCACGAATACGGGCCACAGTGACCGCTCGACGAGTTGCCCACCGATGACGCTGGCTCCGACGACGCTGATCGGCGTCTCGGGGTCGCGTTCGCCTCCGGTGACCGAGGTCCACAGATCGGCGACCTTGCTCGGCATCTGCACCAGGCGGTGCGCTGTCTCGACGAACATGTCACCGGTGAATGCGAACGACGCAGGTATTGCCGCCAGCGGGTTGTACGTGGTGGCCCCGAAGGTCTCCATCTGGACTCCGACCGCCCCGACCATCGCGGACTTTCGACCGGTGTCGGTGCCATCGGTGACGTAACGCTGCACCTGCTGAACCTGGACTCCGAATGTCAGCTCGCCGCCGTCACGCTCGACGACGAAAGGCACTGTGCCCGACAGAGGCTGAGTCGCGGCGACGACGTCCGCGAACGTCGGGGTTTCGGTGCCGCCGACCGAGACGATCACATCTCCCTGCCGAATGCCTGCCAGGTAGGCGGGACTCGGTCCGGAGCATTCCGGGAAGCTCAGATTCTCGTTCTGGGTCGGCGTCACGCACGGCATATTTCCGACCATGGCTTCGGTCGGCGGATTCAGGTTCGGCAGACCCCATCCGACAGCGAGTGTGAAGATGAGCACAAATCCGAGAACGAAATTCATCCCGATTCCGCCGAGCATCACGACAAGCCGTTTCCACGTCTTCTGTCGGTACATCGCCCGCTCGACCTCGTCGGGCGCTAGCTCGTCGATCGCCGTCATGCCCGCGATGTCGCAGAAGCCTCCCGCGGGGATCGCCTTGAGTCCGTACTCGGTCTCGCCCCGACGAAACGAGAAGACCTTCGGGCCGAATCCGACGAAGAACCTACGAACCTTCATGCCGGTCGCGCGCGCGGTCCACATGTGCCCGGCTTCGTGCAGCGCGATGGACACCGTGATGCCCAACGCGAAGAGAATGACGCCGAATACGAACACCATCGTTGTCCCTAGTCCTTCTGGTTCAAGAGGGTTCGGGCCTGCCCGCGAGCCCAGGAATCGGCAGCAAGCACATCGTCCACGGTAGTCGGCGTCGACGACCACTCCGTGCCTCCCGCGGCGAGGACGTCGCCGACAGTCTGCACGATCTGCGGAAAATCGATGCGACCTGCGAGGAAAGCCTCCGCAGCCACCTCGTTGGAGGCGTTGTAGACCGCAGTCATGGCCCCTCCCATGATCCCTGCTTCGCGTGCCAACTGCACAGCGGGAAACACGCGGTCGTCGAGAGGTTCGAAGTCCCAGGAGAACGCCGTCGTGAAGTCGAGTGAGCGGCCCGCGTCCCGAACCCGGTTCGGCCAACCGAGGGCAAGTGCGATCGGCAGTTTCATGTCGGGAGGGCTGGCTTGAGCGATGGTGGAGCCGTCGAAGAACGTCACCATCGAGTGCACGATCGACTGACGGTGGACCGTGACGTCGATACGGTCGTACGGCACACCGAACAGCAGATGGGTCTCGATCAGCTCGAGTCCCTTGTTCACCAGAGTTGCCGAGTTGAGCGTGTTCATCGGCCCCATCGACCAGGTGGGATGCGCCGCTGCTTGCTCAGGAGTGACCGACTTCAACTCGACGTCGGACCAGCCGCGGAACGGGCCGCCCGACGCTGTCAGCACCAGCCGATCGACCTCGGCTCCCCTGCCCCCGCGCAGACACTGAGCCAACGCCGAATGCTCCGAGTCGACCGGGACGATCTGACCCGGCGCAGCGGCAGCAAGCACCAACTCACCGCCGGCCACCAGCGACTCCTTGTTGGCAAGCGCGAGCGTCGCCCCCGATTTCAGAGCAGCAAGCGTCGGCTCGAGGCCACGTGACCCGACCAATGCGTTGAGGACGACGTCCGCGTCGACGGATTCGACGAGCTCGGTCACCGCGCGTTCGCCGGTCAGAACGTCCCGATGCCCCAATTCCGCCCCGGCATTCGGATTCGCAACAGCTACCGCCTCGACTCCGGTATCTCGGATCTGGGTTCGCAGAAGCTCGATATTGCCGCCCCCAGCGGCCAGCCCGACGACCTCGAACAGGTGAGGATTCGCTGCGATGACCGCGAGCGCCTGCGTTCCGATCGAACCGGTGCTGCCCAGCAGCAGCACTCGTCTCGGGCGGTCGGATGCGGCGTCGGGAGACGTTCGGGGCTCTGGCACTCGTCCATTGTTGCTGATCGAGCCTGAGAATCAGCTATGCGTCCACCGGCCATGGCAGTCTCGACCCTTGTGGACCTCTCCCGGTACGACTCTCTGCAGCTCACCTACAGCGAGGTCGGCCGCACCGCCGGACCGTTGCCCACCGGCTATCACCACGTGGATCGGCGCGAACCCATCGGACACGGCCGTGACGGGTTCCGCGCGGCCGCCGACGCGCTCGTGTCGTGGGGCATGCACCGAGGTGCCGGACTGTCCGTCGACGCCACGTCCGGAGCGGCAGAGGTGGGCTCGACGGTGTTGATGAGGATCGGTCCGGTACGGATTCCGTGCCGAGTCGTCGCCGTGATCGACGAGCCGAATCGCCGTGGGTTCGCCTACGGCACACTCCCCGGCCATCCCGAGCAGGGCGAAGAGTTGTTCGTCGTGGAATTCGACCCCGACAGCCGTGCGGTCACGGCCCACATCGCGGCATTTTCACGGCCGGGCCGGTGGTTCACCCGACTCGGTGGCCCTCTCGGTCGTGTGGTTCAACGCCTGGCCACCGATCGATACTTCGCCGCGCTCCGGCGCGCTGCGTTCTGACTCACAACCCAACCGGCGGGTGAGTGCTCGTCCAGTGCCGCGCGATGTCCACCCGTCGTGCGATCCACACCTTGTCGCGGGACTGGATGTGATCGAGAAAGCGTTCGAGCGCTGCGATGCGAGCCGGGCGGCCCACCAACCTGCAGTGAAGTCCGACCGACAACATCTTCGGCGCCCCGGCCTCTCCCTCTGCGTACAGAACGTCGAACGCATCGCGGAGGTGAGCGAAGAACTCGTCGCCCGTCGAGAATCCGCCGGGCGAGGAGAACCTCATGTCGTTGGTATCGAGCGTGTACGGCACCACCAGGTGGTCGACGGTGTCCGATCCCCGTCCGACGCGTTCCCAGTAGGGCAGATCGTCGGCGTACGAATCGGAATCGTAGAGAAAACCGCCGTGCTCGACGACGAGCGACCGGGTGTTGGGTGAGTCTCGGCCCGTGTACCAACCCAGCGGAGCACTGCCCGTCAGGTCCGTGAGTATCTCGACGGCTTCCGCCATGTGGTCACGCTCGACGTGCTCGTCGATCAGTTGATAACTCAGCCATCGGAGGCCGTGACAGGCGACCTCGTGCCCCTGCTCGACGACGGCGGCGACCACCTCCGGGTTGCGTTGCATCGCCCGGGCTACCGCGAACACCGTCAAGGGGAGCTCTC
The DNA here is from genome assembly GCF_001895005.1 of Rhodococcus yunnanensis NBRC 103083. Taxonomy (GTDB): domain Bacteria; phylum Actinomycetota; class Actinomycetes; order Mycobacteriales; family Mycobacteriaceae; genus Rhodococcoides; species Rhodococcoides yunnanense. The sequence goes on from NZ_BCXH01000001.1 coordinate 869,732, forward strand.
GCCGCTCGAACGCACGCAGAACACGCCACACACCGGCACGGGATCCGTACTCGTACAACGACTCCATGCTCATGTGACGGTTGGGAAACGCCTGCGCACCGATCATCTCGGACAGAAACGTCTCGGATTTCGTATCGCCGTCGAGGACATTGTTCTCCGAACCCTCCTCGTAGTTCAGCACGAACTGAACGGCGATGTTCGCTTCCCCGGGCCACTGCGGATCCGGCGGCGTCCGCCCGTAACCGATCAAGTCGCGGGGATACGGGACGAGCCGATCGATGCGTCTGTCCGAAGTCACGACGAGCAGTCTCCCAGCAAACAGCGGCCACCGCCGAGTACTCGACGAGCGCCAGCGCGCCCCTACTGGCTACGACGGACGGTCGTATGCAAATATTGGTCGCACACGAGCACGCCGACCGTACGGCGTGATTTGACCCGAGAGGATCGACCGGTGGCACAAACCGAGCTGGACCCCGCTTCGTACGACCCGGTCGAGTACACCCACGAGGACATCGCCGAGGTTCCGTCGGCAGACTGGGGATGGAGCGGCGAGTCGGGCAAGGCGATGCGAATCGCTGCCCTGGTCATCGCAGCTTTCCTGCTGTTCATGATGCACGGCAACCACACCGGCAAAGTCGAGGATCTGTGGTTGATCGGATTCGCGGTTGCTCTCGTGGGGCTGGTCGTCCGAGACGTGATCGTGCGTCGCAAACCACGCTGACAGACATTCGACGGGAAAGAGCCCGGCACGCGATTCACGTGCCGGGCTCTTTCGCGCGAAAGTCGTGTACTGCTCAGTTCTCGGCTGCGAGCTGGCCGCAGGCCGCGGCGATCTCCTGACCTCTCGTATCGCGGACGGTGCACGAGACGCCCTGCGCAATTACGCGCCGGACGAATTCCCGTTCGACATCCTTCGGACTGGCATCCCATTCGCTGCCCGGAGTGGGATTCAACGGAATCAGGTTGACGTGAACCCGCGACCCGAGAGCCTTGTGCAGCTTCTTGCCGAGCATGTCCGCGCGCCACGGTTGATCGTTGATCTCCTTGATCATCGCGTACTCGATCGAGACTCGACGGCCCGTCTGGTCCGCGTAATACCGTGCCGCGGACAGCACCTCGGCGACGGACCACCGGTTGTTGACCGGAACCAGAGTGTCGCGCAACTCGTCGTCGGGGGTGTGCAGCGACACCGCAAGCGTCACCGACAGCCCTTCGTCGGCCAGCTTGCGGATCGCGGGCGCCAACCCGACCGTCGACACCGTCACCGAACGCTGCGACAAACCGAGGCCATCCGGTGCAGGCGAGACGATCTTGCGGACCGCGGCGACAACGCGCTTGTAGTTGGCGAGTGGCTCACCCATGCCCATGAACACCACGTTGGACAAACGGCCCTCTCCCCCGTGCACGACACCGTCACGCAGATCTGCTGCCGCAGAACGAACCTGGTCGACGATCTCGGCCGTGGTGAGGTTGCGGTCGAGTCCGCCCTGCCCGGTCGCACAGAACGGGCATGCCATGCCGCAGCCCGCCTGGCTCGAGATGCACAACGTCGCCCGATCCGGGTACCGCATCAGAACGCTCTCGAGCAACGTGCCGTCGTTGGCTTTCCACAGGGTCTTACGGGTGTCACCGTCGTCGCAGGCGAGATGCTTGACGGCCGTCAGCAACGTCGGGAACAGATCGGCTCCGACCTTCTCCCGCACCGCGGCAGGAAGATCGGTCATCTTCGTCGTGTCGGCTTCGAGCCTGCCGTAGTAGTGGCGCGCGAGCTGATCCGCTCGAAACGCAGGCAGACCCAGTTTCTCGACCGCGGCCCGCAGGCCCTCTCGGTCCAGATCCGCCAGATGGCGCGGCGGCATTCCTCGGCGCTTGTCGGTGAACACCAACGGAAGCGAAGGCCTCGCCTGCTTCGGAGCGTCGGCACGCGTAGAAGAGTCGGCACGCGTGGAAGAGTCGGCGGGCGCGGAGCCCTCAGCTGCGGTTCTGTCGGCTGCGGTCGCGGAATCACTCATAGTGACTCCAGTGTCCCACCCCTGCGGGATCTCGCCTATTCGCGGCGGTTTCCGCTCCGTCGCCGAAGGGTAACCGAATCGACAGCGAATGAACGTGCATTCGGCACCCGCGTGCGAAAGGATTCGACACATGTCCACTGCAGCAGGCGACGGAAACGACGGAAAGTTCCCCGAGCCGTCTACGGTCCCCTCGACGTACGACGATCGGGGCCCGGCTCCCATCACGACACCTGACTCCGAGGACCACAGCGCGCCCGACCCGGAGGATGTCACCGACGTCCGCCGCCCCGCGGGCACCTCACCGGAAGGCATCGCGCACACCAGAGCCGCAGCTACATGGACTGGATTAGTGGTCGGCGCCGTCGTTCTGGTTATTCTGTTGATCTTCATCCTGCAAAATCTGGATGCGGTTCCGGTGAACATCTTCGTCTGGACCTTCGAGCTTCCGCTCGGTGTGAGCATGCTGCTCGCTGCCATCGCGGGAGCCTTGGTGATGGCCCTGGCGGGTGGAGTCCGCATCCTGCAAATCAGACGCGCAGCCAAACGCAAGTAACCGACCAGCCGGTGAACACTATGCACAGAAGCTGGCCTTGTCGAACTGAATCGATCAGGCTGAGCGTGCCCGAACTCACCGCAAGGAGCCTGACGTGACCACTTTCATGGAGACCCCAGTGACCTCTGGCGTAGCGACCGAGCGTGCACGCTCGTGGCTCCTGGTTCCCGCAACCAAACCCGAGACTTTTTCCGCTGCGATCGCATCGGATGTCGATGCGGTGATCCTCGACATCGAAGACGCGGTGTCCCCCAGCGCCAAGCCCGCAGCACGTGAGGCAGTGGTCGCATGGCTCGAGGCGGGAAATTCTGCGTGGGTCCGCATCAACGACGCGACGACGTCGTTCTGGGCCGACGACCTGGCAGCCCTGTCGGGTCTGAAGGGTCTTGCCGGAGTCATGCTGGCCAAGACCGAGAGCGGTAACCAGGTCGACGCATCCGCGGCCCGACTCGCGGAGGGCACCCGGATTCTCGCACTCGTCGAGTCCGCCGTCGGGCTGGAGGCAACACCCGAAATCGCACGCGCCGATTCCACGTTTCGCCTCGCATTCGGAAGCGGAGACTTTCGACGTGACACCGGAATGAGCGATGAGCCCCTGGCAATGGCCTACCCACGTTCGCGTCTGGTGGTGTCCAGCCGAGCTGCGCGTCTGCCCGGCCCGATCGACGGTCCGACGCTTGCCGCGAACGAGAGCATCCTGGCGCGAGACTCCGCACTGACCTTGTCGATGGGTATGACCGGCAAGCTCTGTATGCACGCCGAGCAGGCTCCGATCGTCAACCGCGAACTCGCGCCCGCACCGAGTGATGTCACCTGGGCCGACGAGGTCATCGACGCGCTCGGGATCGACGGATCCGGAGTCAAGGACGGCAGCGATCTCCCGCGCCTCGCCAAAGCGTTGAAGATCCGCGACGCTGCCGAGGTGTTCGGAATCGAAGCAGGCTAGACGCGTTCGAGTCCGGTCGGCTTACGCCGCCAATGTAGTCGATACCGCACGTCGAAGCCGAGGCCAGGGATGCTCTTCGCAGCCCTGGCCGCTGTGCGTCCGGTGAACTCGATTCCCAGCACAGCGCGCAACGTCTCGCGATCGTCGAACTGCCACCGGGTATCGACGCGTTCGAGTTCGAAGCCCTGCGCATGGAAGAACGACTCGACGGCAACGCAGTCGTACTTCGGTAGATCTGCCTTCATCCAGTCCCCGTACGGCGAAGCCGACACATCCAGATCCACCACCACGAGCGTTCCGCCCGGCTTCAGCACGCGCATCGCTTCGACGATGCCGGGGCCGCTTCCGGCGCCGAAGAAGTACGCAGTTCTGGCGTGGACGATGTCGGCCGAATCCGAGTCCAGGGGTAGCGACTCGGCGTGGCCTGCGACGATCTCGACGTTCGAGTACGAAGAGACGCGGCGTCGAGCCTCCTCCAACAGGGGCTCGTGCGGCTCGACCCCGACGACACGATCTGCGAGCGCTGCGAACTCCGGCAGGTGGAATCCGGTTCCGCAGCCGACGTCGACGATCGTCGACCCGGCCCACGGCGCAATACGACGCACGGCATCGGGAATCCGGCCGTCGACGTCCTGTGCGCGATTCTCCGCCTCGTACAACCCCGGCCAGTTCCAGATGTTCGGGCTGGGAATCGTGTGTGGCCGAGTCACAGAAGAACCGTGAATACCAACCAGGCGACGAACGCCGAGGGTAGAAGTGAATCGAGGCGGTCCATGATGCCGCCGTGGCCGGGCAACAACGTGCCCATGTCCTTGATTCGCAAGTCCCGCTTCACCTGAGATTCGATGAGGTCACCCAGCGTGCCCGTGACCACGAGAACTACACCCAGCAATATCCCGATCATCGAGTTCGCATCGAGAATGAGCGTGACGGTCAGCAGACATCCGATGATGCAGAACAGCAGGGAGCCGATGAGTCCTTCCCACGACTTCTTGGGACTGATGGCCGGCGCCATGGGATGTTTGCCGAAGAGGACTCCGGCGACGTAGCCGCCCACATCGGAGCAGACCACCGCGATGAGGAACACCAGAACGCGGCCTGCTCCGTCGTCGGCCAGCACCATGAGCACAGCGAACGACGCCAGCAACGGCAACCAACACGCGACCAGGACGGTAATGGCCAACTCTCGAAGGTAGTTCTTCGGTGCCGAATTCAGCCCCTGTTGCAGCAGCAGCCAGACCATGCAGACCAGAACCGTGCCCGCGGTCGCACTCAGCACTCCGGTGGTGCCCCAGGGCCACCCGAGCCAGATGATCGCCTGGCCTCCGAGGATCAGCGGAATCCGGGGGACGAGAACCCCTGCCTCACGCAGCCGCTTGGACACCTCGTAGGTCGCGACGGCGAGCGCCACTGCAACCACGCCGATCCACACCAGGGGCACGAAGACCATGATGAGGATGAGAGCTATTCCCAACCCCCCACCGACGCCGATCGCGGCGGGAAGGTTGCGCCCGGCCCGTCCCGGGGACTTCGAATCAGTGGCTGTCGGGGTGTTCGGCACGCCCTGGCTCCCTGCCCCCGAAGGTGCAGCCTGCGGGGTGACCCGGTCGTCGGGATCGGGTGCGGCTGACCCTCGTGGTCGTTCCGATCCCACCACGACGCCATCTCCTTGCTTCATCGTCTACAGTTCCGTCGAACGAGGTCAGACCTCCATCAAGTCGGCTTCTTTACGCTTGACCAATTCATCGATCGACGCGGTGTACTTGGACGTGGTCTTGTCCAGCTCGTTCTCGGCGCGGACGACGTCGTCCTCGCCCGCCTCGCCGTCCTTCTGAATGCGCTTGAGCTCCTCCATCGTCTTTCGACGCACGTTACGGATGGAGACCTTGGCGTCCTCGCCTTTACCCTTGGCCTGTTTCACGAACTCGCGTCGTCGTTCTTCTGTCAGCTGAGGAACGCCGATTCGGATGAGGTTGCCGTCGTTCGTCGGATTGACACCGAGATCCGAATTGCGGATGGCGGTCTCGATCGGGCCCAGCTGCGCTGCCTCGTAGGGCTTGATGACCACCAGGCGCGCTTCGGGAACGTTGATGCTCGCCAGCTGGGTGATGGGGGTCAGTGCCCCGTAGTACTCCACCACGATTCGATTGAACATGCCGGGGTTGGCTCGCCCGGTTCGGATCCCGGACAGGTCGTCACGTGCGACGGTGACCGCCTTCTCCATCTTTTCCTCGGCGTCGAAGAGAGCTTCGTCTATCACGGCCTGTCCTCCATCGTCCTCGTTCGTGTTCGAGCGTGTCCAAGCATGTTCTCGGTACTGGTCACGACGTGACCAGCGTTCCGATCCTCTCACCCGCGACGGCGCGAGCGATGTTGCCCTGCGTCAGGAGGTTGAAGACCATGATCGGCATCTGGTTGTCCATACACAGGCTGAATGCGGTGGCGTCCGCGACCTTCAGCCCCTTCTCGATGACCTGGCGGTGGCTGATCGAGTCGTACATCGTGGCGTTCGGGTCGAGCCGCGGATCCGCCGAGTACACCCCGTCGACGGCCTTGGCCATCAGCAGTACCTCGGCACCGATCTCGAGGGCACGCTGAGCTGCAGTGGTATCGGTGGAGAAGTACGGCATTCCCATGCCCGCACCGAAGATGACGACGCGCCCCTTCTCGAGATGCCTGCGGGCCCTCAGCGGAAGGTACGGCTCGGCGACCTGTCCCATGGTGATGGCGGTCTGCACGCGGGTCGCAACCCCCTGCTTCTCCAGAAAGTCTTGCAGTGCAAGGCAATTCATGACCGTTCCGAGCATACCCATGTAGTCGGAACGAGATCTGTCCATGCCTCGTTGTTGCAGTTCGGCTCCGCGGAAGAAGTTTCCGCCGCCGATGACGACGGCAACTTGAACTCCGGTGGAGACAACCTCGGCGATCTGCTCGGCGACGTTGTTCACGACATCCGGATCGAGGCCGACTTGACCTCCACCGAACATCTCACCACCCAGTTTGAGCATCACACGTTTGAATCCGGGGCGGTCGGTGGCGGGATCGGTCATTGCTCTCCTCGGTTCTCGCCTGTCGAATGCGCACGGTAAATCGGGCGCTTTCAGGCACCCTCTGTCTTATCCTGCCCTATCGGGGCCGCTCCTGACGCAACCGCATCGACTGATGTCGCGTAGGACCGACACAGCCGGCCCACCGAGGACACTGCGGCCCCACACGACGATGCCGTTCGCTCGACCGGAGTCGAACGAACGGCATCGTCGGTGAAATGCTGGTGACTCGCGATCAGCTCGCGCCGACCTCGAAGCGTGCGAATCGAGTGATCTTCACGCCTGCCTCGTCGAGAATTGCCTTGACGGTCTTCTTCGAATCCTGAACGGAGGACTGCTCGGTCAGAACGACGTCCTTGTAGAAGCCGTTGACGCGACCTTCGACGATCTTCGGCAGTGCCTGCTCGGGCTTGCCCTCCTCGCGTGCCGTCTCCTCGGCGATACGACGCTCGGAAGCGACGATCTCCTCGGGGACCTCGTCGCGAGTGACGTACTTGGCCTTGAGTGCTGCGACCTGCATCGCTGCGCCGCGAGCGGCGTCGGCAGCAGCCTCGCCCTCACCGGTGTACTCGACGAGCACGCCGACGGCGGGCGGCAGGTCGGCGCTGCGCTTGTGCAGGTACGTTGCAACCGGTCCGTCGAAGGACACGACGCGACGCAGTTCCAGCTTCTCGCCGATCTTGGCCGAGAGCTCGCCCAGTGCGGCATCGACGGTCTTGCCACCGAGATCGAGAGCCTTGAGGGCCTCGACATCGGCAGGCTTGCCTTCGGCTGCAGCTGCTGCCACCGAATCGGCGAAGTTCTGGAATTCTTCGTTCTTGGCGACGAAGTCGGTCTCGGAATTGATCTCGACGAGAACGCCGCCCTTGGCGACGACGAGGCCTTCGGCGGTGTTGCGCTCGGCGCGCTTGCCGACGTCCTTCGCGCCCTTGATGCGGAGCTGCTCGACTGCCTTGTCGAAATCTCCGTCGGTCTCGGCGAGAGCGTTCTTGCAGTCCATCATTCCGGAGCCGGTGAGCTCGCGGAGCCGCTTGACGTCAGCGGCGGTGTAGTTCGCCATGTTGGGCGAGCCTCCTCGAATGCTGTGGGTGGGCAAAGCTTGTCGATAACTTCTCGGCTTGCAGAAAAGGCCCCGATCGGCCTGGTACGACGCCGATCGGGACCTGTTCGATCAAGCCTGCGTTGCGGGTGCTTCTGCGGCAGGTGCGTCAGCGGCAGGTGCGTCAGCGGCAGGTGCGTCAGCGGCAGGTGCGTCAGCGGCGACGGGCGCCTCGGCTGCAGCTTCCTGAGTTGCCTCGGCTGCGGGCGATGCCTGTGCCAGCTGCTCCAGCTCCCACTCTGCGAGCGGCTCGCCTGCACCGACCTCGGGCTTGGCGTCGGTGCTCGTGTTCTGTCCGGCCCGTGCCTGCACGCCCTCGGCGACTGCGGATGCGACGACCTTGGTCAGCAACGCAGCAGAACGAATCGCATCGTCATTACCCGGGATCGGGTAGTCGACGACGTCGGGGTCGCAGTTGGTGTCCAGGATCGCGATGACCGGGATCTTCAGCTTGCGAGCCTCGCCGACGGCGATGTGCTCCTTGTTGGTGTCGACGATCCAGATGGCCGAAGGAACCTTGGCCATGTCACGGATACCACCGAGGGTGCGATCGAGCTTGGTCATCTCACGCGTGAGCATGAGGATTTCCTTCTTGGTGCGACCCTCGAAGCCACCGGTCTGCTCCATGGCCTCGAGCTCCTTGAGGCGGAGAAGACGCTTGTGGACAGTCTGGAAGTTGGTGAGCATGCCACCGAGCCAGCGCTGGTTCACGTAGGGCATACCCACGCGAGTTGCTTCAGCGGCGATGGACTCCTGTGCCTGCTTCTTCGTGCCGACGAAAAGAACCGTTCCACCGTGGGCGACGGTCTCCTTGACGAACTCGTAGGCCTTGTCGATGAAGGTCAGAGTCTGCTGCAAGTCGATGATGTAGATGCCGTTGCGGTCGGTGAAGATGAATCGCTTCATCTTCGGGTTCCAGCGACGGGTCTGGTGTCCGAAGTGTGTGCCGCTGTCGAGCAGCTGCTTCATGGTTACTACAGCCATGGCTGAATAACTCTCTTTCGATTGCCGGTTGACGCAGAGTGTCGTTTGACCTCTGCCCTGGCGACCGCTGGCTACCGGACCCACGTACGAAAGAGGGACCGCCGGTAGCCGTGCTGCGCGAACACCACCGAAGTAGTGTTCATGCGACGCGGACGCGCGAAGTCGACCCATGCGGGCACAGGTCGCTCGGCAAGTGTACGACCTCGACGTCCCGCAACATAACCGGACCTCCTCGTCAAGCCCGCATTCGAGAATGTGGATGAATTCTCGCGCTATCCACAGTTATCGTTTCGATATCTTGCGCCGGATCGCAGTCGACGACGCTGAGAGCGTGAAACGCCTGTTCTCGATACTCGCCGTGGTGGTGTTCTGCGCCGCTGGTGCACCCGATGCCGCGGCTGATGCCTCCGCCGACTTCTCGTGGCCGTTGTCACCTCGCCCCGACATCGCCGCCACGTTCGATCCGCCCGAGTTCGACTGGTTGCCCGGACATCGCGGGGTGGACCTGAGCGGAACCGAGGGGCAATCGGTTCTGGCGGCGGGTGACGGCGTCGTCGTTCATGCAGGTCTCGTAGCCGGGAAGCCCGTGGTCTCCATCGACCATTCCAATGGACTGCGCACCACGTACGAACCCGTGGTCGCGTCGGTCGCGGCGGGTGATCGGGTCGCACGCGGCGACGTCGTCGGCACGCTCACCGCAGGCCACGGGGCGTGCTCCCCGGCCTGCCTGCACTGGGGAGTCCGCCGCGGGCGAGAGTATCTGGACCCACTGAGGTTGGTGCGTCCGACACCGATCAGGCTGAAACCGTTTCAGCCGTCGTGATTGCGGTGGTCAACGCCAATTGGCGCCGGAGTGACGACCGGACGCCACTGGAAAATCGTCGGCAACCATCGCGGCGAGCTCGACGAACGCGGAGCGCGTCTGAGGACGAAGCAGGTTCAGGTCGACAACGGCGCCTTCGGCCAGGTGCTCGTCGAACGGCACCACGAGCACCGCGCGGCATCGTTCGAGGAAATGCTGCGTCAACAGGTTCATGTCCACCGTCGACGAACCCGGTCGCACCGAACTGATCACCACGACGGTGCGCTCGACCAGATGGCCGTAACCGTGCAACTGAAGCCAATCGAGTGTGGCGGCGGCGCTGCGAGCTCCGTCGACGGCCGGCGAGGACACGAGAACGAGCGCATTTGCCAACTGGAGGACGCCGTTCATCGCCGAATGCATGATGCCGGTTCCACAGTCGGTAAGGATGAGGTTGTAGTACACCTGCAGCATCTCGATCACCGACCGGTAGTCCTGCTCGCCGAACATTTCGGACGCCGCTGGATCACGTTCACCGGCAAGCACTTCGAGACGACTGGGCGCCTGCGACGTATGCGCACGAATATCGGAGTAACGCCGGATGTTGGGTGCGTCCGCGAGCAGATCACGGACCGTCGACGATGTCTGGCGCGGGACACGCTCACCGAGTGTGCCGAAGTCCGGATTCGCATCCACTGCGATCACACAGTCTCCGCGCAATGAGGCGAAGGTCGACCCGAGCCCGAGCGTCGTGGTGGTCTTTCCGACGCCGCCCTTGAGCGAGAGGAACGCGATCCGATAGTCACCGAGCACGGGTTGTCTGATCCGGTCGACCTGGTTTCGGTAGCGCTCCTCGGCAGTGGATTCGCCAGGATTGATGACGCCGCCGGTCAGCCGGTGTACGCCGCGCCGCCAGCCCGACGTCGATGCCCTGCGCGGGCGCTTCAGGAGCGCATCGGGCGCGAGGTCCTGGCTTGTCGGCGGATAGAACTGACCGGTGGGGACGGGGCCGGTCTGCGCCCGCTCGCCTGCCGCCGACTGTTCGAGCTGCGGGCCGCCGGGCGCCGACCACGGCGGAGTCCAGTTCTCCCCGCGCTGCGAGCCGGTGGTGTCGACGGCCTCGCCTGCAGGTGAGGTGTACTTGGGCGGCGGCTGACGATCCGATCGAGGCGACTGCCAGGGCGGGGGCCGACGATCGGAGTTCACCGGGTTCGTCCCGATCGGGGGCACGCGGTCGACGTCGGATGCCGACCTGACCTGATCGATGGGTACTGCGGTGGACCGAAATTGCCGACCTTGACCCGTGTGATCATGAATCGACCACGCGGCTGACGTGCCTTGTGGTTTTTCGCGGTCCACGGTCCCCCCGTATCCGGATTTTCGTGTTCGTTTTCGGACGCGGCCGTCCGTACAGCCGACAATACTTTGCATGCGGTTTGTTTCGCCACGACGCTACCAAATCGCCGAAGCCCGCCCACCCTGGACGGGTCATGCGCGCGGATGTGCACGGTCGTGGACCGCACGAAGCCGGTCCACCGACACATGCGTGTAGATCTGCGTCGTCGAGAGCGATGCATGCCCGAGCAGCTCCTGCACCACGCGCAGATCTGCACCCCCCTCCAGCAGATGCGTGGCGGCGGAGTGGCGGAGGCCGTGTGGTCCCATCTCCGGGACTCCCGGTACCGATGCGAGCACCTCGTGCACAGCGGTGCGCGCCTGTCTCGGATCGATTCGGCCACCTCGCCGCCCGAGGAGCAGCGCACTCGCCGATCGGTCGGTGGCCAGACGCGGGCGTCCGTAGGTGATCCACGCATCGAGAGCGCGGGACGCAGGGAGCCCGTACGGCGCGGACCGCTCCTTGTCGCCCTTGCCGATCACGCGAACCAGCCGTCGCCCGGTGTCCACGTCGTCCACATCGAGTCCACACAGTTCACCCACCCGGATGCCGGTCGCGTACAACATCTCGACGATCAGTCGGTCTCTGAGCGCGATCGGATCCAGTTCTGCTGCACCCGATTCCGCCGAGGCCAACGCCGCCGAGGCCTGATTCTGCTTGAGCACCGTCGGCAGCGCTCGCTTCGCCGACGGAGAAGCCAGCCGAAGGGCCGGATCCGCGTCGACACGGCCCGTTCGCGTCAACCACGCAGTGAAGACCCGAGCCGAGGATGTTCGACGCGACATCGACGATCGCGCCGACCCTGCGCGAGCCTGCCCTGCCAGCCACGATCGCAACAGCCGGAGATCGATGTCGCCCACATTCACCGAGGAGCGCTCGACGACGAGGTAGTGCAGCAAGGACTCCGCGTCCGAAACGTACGCACGAATCGTGTGGAGGGACCGTCCCTTGGCGAGCTCGAGGTGTTCGGCGTACTCCTCGAGATGAGCACTCAACGGAGGCGGGAGTGCGTCGGCCATGAACCAACAGTGACCTGTCGACCCCGTCGTGGCAACACGGCGCGCCGGTACCCCTGGAGCGGCACGCTAGGCGTTCGAACCTGCTTCGGCTTCCGCCAGTTCACGCTTCCATACCCGGAAGTTCTCCTCGGTACGGCCCCGTCGCCAGTATCCGGAAATCGAGGCCCACTCGGCGGGCACGCCCCGCTCCTTGCGAACGTAGCTGCGAAGGTTGTGCATCACTGCCTGCGCCTCGCCGTGAATGAACACCTGGACCTGCCCCGGCAGCCACTCGGTACGTCGGACAGCATCGATGAGCGGCGCATTGTCTCCGGCCTTGTCCTCCGAGACCTCGTTCGATCCGGCACCGCGATGAATCCACGTCACATCGACGAGGGCGAGAGTTTCCATGTAGATCTCGTCCTTGCGGTCCGCGACCTCGACGAAGACCTTCGCGATCGCATCTTCCGGCAGCGCCTCCACGGCAGCCGAGATCGCAGGAATCGCCGACTCGTCTCCTGCGAACAGGTGCCAGTCCGCATCCGCGCGCGGTTTGTACGCCCCGTTCGGCCCGTACAGTCCGATGGTGTCTCCGGGCTTGGCGTTCGCTGCCCACGGGCCTGCGACGCCTTCGTCGCCGTGCACGACGAAGTCGATGGCGACCTCGCGGGCATCCTGATCGACGGATCGAATCGTGTACGTCCGCTTGATCTCGTCGTCCTCGGGTCCGAAGGCGAGTTTGACGTAGGAGTCGGTGTAGTCGACCGGTTCGAAGTCCTCGAAACCTGGATCGCCGAGATACACACGCTGCATGTGGGGTGTCAGTGCCTCTGTGCGAAGGACGGTCAATGTCGTCTTGCGTCGTGCCACCTGTTTCAGCCTTTCCGAGCTGTCGAGCGTTCCGTGAATGTTCCGGTGAGTAAGCGTTACCTAAATAGGCTACCGGCATGTTCGCACGCGGTGCGCCGTCACGCTCTGGCCAGACGGAACCAACCTGTCTCGTCGCTGGCGGCGAAACCCTCCAATTCGAGCAGCGGGAGAACCGATCTGACCTTGACCAGGGGCAGCGCCGAGCGTTCCGACAGCTCCACGGGCGACACCGATCCCGAGGCCGGCAGTGCCTCGTACACGAGCAGAGCCGATTCCGACAACGCGTCGATGTCGCGAAACATCGACGGCCGCCCGTCCCCCACATCACCGATCGTTCCGATCTCGGCCACGATGTCGTGTGCATTCGCCACCAAACGCGCCTCCCCCTCACGGATCATCCGGTGGCAGCCTTTCGACGACGCCGATGTGACCGGCCCTGGCACGGCGAGGACGGGCCGTCCCAGCTTGTGTGCCCATGCAGCTGTGTTTCTGGCACCGCTTCGCCATCCTGCTTCGACGACGACCACGGCGGACCCGAGTCCTGCGACGAGTCGGTTTCTGGCGAGAAAGCGGTGCTTGGCCGGCGTAGTGCCCGGTGCGTACTCGCTGATCACAGCACCCGATTCCTTGATGCGTCCGAGTAGACGCGCGTGTCCCGACGGATATGCGCGGTCGATGCCGCACGCCAACACCGCAACGGTTGCACCACCGACGCCGAGTGCCGCACGATGCGCGGCGGCGTCGATTCCGAATGCAGCACCGGAGACGATCGTCCATCCGTCCACCGCCAGATCACCCGACATCTCGGCGGTCACGTGTTCGCCGTACGCGGTCGCGGCACGCGTCCCGACCACAGCCACGGAGCGCTCGCACAGTTCGTCGAGCGATATGCCCCCGAGGACCCACAGCGCGAAGGGTGCACTCTGATCCGACGCAGTGGGCATTCCTGCGCCGTCGAACGAGAGAAGCTGCCACGCGGGCCACTCGTCGTCGTCCGGCGTGATCAGGCGCCCTCCCAGCGCCGAGATCAGGTCGAGATCGGCCGCGGCCGTATCGATGTGTGCGCGGACCTGAAGCCGCTCGCCGAAACGTCCGCGCTCGAGTTCGATCCGAGCTGCCTCGGGTCCTGCGTGCACCGCGAAGTCTGCGAGTTCGCGGTGCGGCCCCTGAGCGACACGTGAGAGGTATGCCCACGCGAGCTTCCTTCGATCGTGATCGGTCACATCGTCCCCCTGTCTCGAAAGTCCAGAGCTGCGCCGACCTCGTCGATCCCCGGCATACTCGTTCCGGCCAGGTCCGACAGAGTCCACGAGACCCGAAGTGCTCGATCCGCGCCGCGCGCGGTGAGCGAACCGTTTCTCAACGCCCGCTCGATCGGCCGCACTGCATCTCGGGACAGCGTGAACTTCTGACGCAGAGCTGGACCGGGCACCTCGGCGTTGGTACGCCAGCCGTACTCGCGCCAGCGTTCTGCTGCCGCATCTCGTGCACCGGTGACTCGGGCTCGCACATGCTCGGTCGACTCGCCGATCTCGTCGGTCAGCGCACCCGAGGCAACAGCCATCATCGTGATCCGAAGGTCGACCCGATCGAGCAACGGACCCGACAACTTCCCGAGGTATTTCCGCCTGACCGTCGGCGCGCATACACAATCGGAGTTTCTGGCCGGTGCGCATGGACACGGATTCGCCGCGAGCACCAGCTGGAACCGCGCCGGGTATCGGGCGACACCATCGCGTCGGGCAATCCGAATCTCTCCGTCCTCCAACGGCGTTCGCAATGCTTCGAGCACTTTCGGTCCCATTTCCGCGCACTCGTCGAGAAACAGAACTCCGCGGTGCGCCCGGCTGACCGCCCCTGGCTTTGCCATTCCTGTGCCGCCGCCCACCATGGCACTCACTGTCGTCGAGTGATGCGGGGCGATGAACGGCGGCGAACTGATCAACGGGTGATCGCCGGTCAGCGTTCCCGCAACCGAGTGAATCGCAGTCACCTCGAGAGATTCCGTTTCGGTCAACGGTGGGAGGATCCCTGGAAGCCGCTGCGCCAACATCGTTTTGCCGATTCCCGGCGGACCCGTCAACATGACGTGGTGCGCACCAGCCGCTGCAACCTCCAGTGCCCAGCGGGCCTCCGGTTGTCCGACCACTTCGCTCATGTCGGGATACGTATCCGGTTCCCCCCACGCCACCGGCATCGGCTGGCACAGTGCTCCGTCTCCACGAAGCCAGGCGACGGTTTCCTTCAACGAACGCGAACCGAGCACGTCGATGCCGTCCACCAGACCTGCCTCGGCCAGCCCCGCCATCGGGACGACCACGGACGACCAACCGGCCTTCTTCACCGCGAGCACAGCCGGTAGGACTCCGCGCACGTGCCGCAGGCGACCATCGAGCGCCAACTCACCGAGGAATACCGTTCGGCGAAGAGATCCACGAGGGATTTGCTTGTCCGCATCCAGTACGGCCAACGCGAGCGCCAAATCGTAGACCGATCCGACCTTGGGTAGCGTGGCCGGCGACAACGCCAGTATTACTCGCGAATCCGGCCACTTCCCACCGGAATTCGTGACGGCGGCTTTCACCCGATCACGCGACTCGTTCAACGCGGTGTCCGGCAATCCGACCAGATGAACCCCTGGCAGCCCTCGCCCGATGTCCGCTTCGATTTCGACGACCTGACCGTCGACGCCACTGACCGCCACCGAGAACGCTCGCCCCAACGCCATCAGAACGCCCCGCGTCGGTGCGAGATCACCGGGTCGCCGTCGTACGAGATCACGATCGCCACCACGTCGAATCGCAGTTCGACCCAGGGACTTCCACGTTCCTGCAGCCACGCCAGCGCCAACGTGCGAATTCGTTGCTGCTTGGCGAAGGTCACCGACTCGGCAGGCGTCCCGTACCCCGTCCCTGAACGGGTCTTCACCTCCACGAAGACCATGACGGCACCGTCGCGAGCCACTATGTCCAGCTCACCGTGCCTGCACCGCCAATTACGATCGACGAGCTCCATACCGCCGTCGACCAGATGCAGCGCCGCCAGTGCCTCGCCGCGAGCCCCCAGTTCCGCCTTCGACATCGTCTCCCCCAAGTGATCGTCGGCTCGCTTTGCCGAACCGATCACCTGACGATCCGCTGCGCGGCAGGGCCGAATTCTGGGAAAACCCAGGTCGAGAATTACCCTGTGGACAACGCCGACACCTGTGGACGAACGACGCTGCCAGAGGGCTGCGCCGACAGCGGATGTCGGACCGATCTGCTAAAGGGCGCGAGGGCGTCGTATAACCACCACATTGTTCCGCCCGTTTCGGTCACCGAGAAACAACGTATCCGCGCGAGCCACATCACCGATCCGAATTGCGTCACCGAATGGATACGACGATGCCCCCGACCGTCTTACGGTCGGGGGCATCGAGTGCCGAAATCATGCGAACAACAGATTCAGTGTGCTGCCTCGTACGCCGACTGCACGTCCTGGCTGATTCGCCCTCTCGCACTGACGTCGTAACCGTTGTCGCGAGCCCAGGCACGAATGTCCTGCAGGTCCACCTTGCCCCGCGCAGGTGCGGCGCCGGCTTTCTTCACTCGACGCCCGGATACCTTCTCCGCGTGCTCGATCCAGAAGGCCAACTGCTCGTGCAATTCGTTCGCATGCTTCAGGTTCAGATCGATGCGGTACTGATTGCCGCCGATCCCGAATTCTATGGTCTCGCCTTGTCCATCCTTGATAACCGACCCATCGACATCATCGATCATTTGAACGAGTGTCTTGCGCGCCATGTCCGAACCTCTAACAGTCAAGGGATTGTATTATGAATACATTTGTACCACTCTATCCGCTGCCAGTACAAACATCCGAGAAATTCACAGAATTCATCGAACTCGAATACCGGAAGGATTTGCGCGCACCGTCTCGCAGCCGAAACAATTTGTTCCAGCAAATCCACTGCAATGCAACGGTATTCGAACTCGAAATCGATTCATTGCTTCAGAATCTGCCATAGAACCTGCCCGACGACGAGGCACACCGCGACCACGCCGATCAATTGCGCGCACATCACCAGATTCTTCCGCGACTTCCGACGCCCCAGTAAGTAGATCGCTGCGGCCAGAACCAACAGCCACGGCGTCACCGACATCGGCGCCTACTCCGGCAGTCTGAGATCGGGCTTGTCGAGTTCCTCGATGTTGACGTCCTTGAAGGTGATCACGCGAACATGCTTGACGAAACGGGCAGGGCGATACATGTCCCAGACCCACGCATCGGACATTCGCAGTTCGAAATAGATCTCACCATCGGCGTTGTGCGGAATCAGTTCGACGGAGTTGGCAAGATAAAAGCGTCGCTCCGTCTCGACTACGTAGTTGAACTGGCCGACGATGTCCCGATACTCCCGGTACAGCGAGAGCTCCATCTCGGTTTCGTACTTTTCGAGATCTTCGGCACTCATCGGTTTCTTCTCATCCTTTGTCGAATTGCGTGAACGTCAATCATCGCGCACTACTGTTGCCGTGGTCCATTCGGCCCGACGCGGGCGCCACCGAGGCGGCCCGTCCCGCTGCCGCAGCCGACACGTTCGCATAGGACATGCGGTGCTGCTCGCAGGGTCCGAGCCGAATCATCGCCGACGAGTGGGCCTTGGTGCTGTACCCCTTGT
Organism: Rhodococcus yunnanensis NBRC 103083; assembly: GCF_001895005.1. GTDB lineage: Bacteria > Actinomycetota > Actinomycetes > Mycobacteriales > Mycobacteriaceae > Rhodococcoides > Rhodococcoides yunnanense. The sequence continues at coordinate 887,099 of NZ_BCXH01000001.1, forward strand.
GAACGGCGAAGCCGTATCCGGGAATCGCCGCGTCCATCTCGACCATCACTCGGTCGCGCGATACCTTCGCCAACACGCTCGCTGCCGCGATGCACGCAGCTGTCGCATCACCGCCGATCACGGGCAACGACGGTGCAGGCAGTCCTGGCACCCGGAAGCCGTCGGTCAGTACGTAACCAGGGGTCATACCGAGGCCTGCCACCGCTCGGCGCATGCCTTCGATGTTGGCGACATGCAGCCCGATCCGATCGATTTCCTCGGCATCGATGAACACGACGCTCCACGCGAGGGCGAGACGCTGGATCTTGGGAAACAGTTCCTCGCGCCGCTTCTCGGTCAGTTTCTTCGAGTCGTCGAGATCGGCCAATGATGCGTACGGTTTCGGGCCGAGGACGCACGCCGCGACGGTCAGCGGTCCCGCGCAGGCTCCGCGGCCGGCCTCGTCCACCCCTGCGACAGGCCCGAGACCGTTGCGGTCCAAAGCCGCCTCCATGGTTCGAAGCCCCGAAGAGCGCCGAATGACGGGCCGCGGTGGCCACGGGTTCCGACCCCTCGTACGGCTGGTGCTCGTTCTACCCACGTTCCCCGCTCGGCTCACTGTCCTCGAAATTCACTGTCCTCGAACTTCACTGCCCTCGAACTTCACTGCCCCTGGATGTCGGGCGAATCGAGTGTGCCCCATCGCGACGGCGGAAGAGCGATGACGAATGCCCGGCCGATGACGTTGTCCACCGGCACTGTTCCCATCAGCTCGTCCGACACATGGAATCTGGAGTCCGCTGAATTGCTGCGGTTGTCACCCATCACCCACAGATTTCCTTCGGGAACCGTGACAGCCGAGAAGCAGCGACCCGACTTGATCTCGGTGTCGCATGTCATGACTCCCGGAGTGAACGGAAAGTCCATCTGGATGTAAGGCTCGTCGAGCGGCTTACCGTCGACGAGAACGCGTCCTTGGTCGTCGCAGCATTCCACCGTCTGGCCGCCGGTTGCGATGACTCGCTTGACGAGGTCGTTCTCGTCGGGAGCGACGACACCGATCAACGATCCGACTTCCTCCGCGCCGCGGATGATCGCGTTCGACGAACGGGTGGAGGTGAATTCGCTGTTCCACGAATCCGGTCCCCGGAAGACGACGACATCGCCGGGCTTCGGGTCACCGAATCGATAGCTGATCTTCTCCACGACGATGCGGTCACCGGTGCATCCCGCGCACCCGTGCAGCGTCGGTTCCATCGATTCGGACGGAATCAGATACACCCGGGCGACGAATGTCTGAAGCAGAAAGCTCAGCACGAGTGCCACCAGGATCAGAATCGGCAACTCACGCCAGAACGAACGAGGCTTCTTCGCACGTTTCGTAGGTTCGGGTTCGTCAGCGTTCGAGTCCGAAACGACATTCGGATCCTGCGGGGAATCTGCCACCGCACCAGATTAGCCGCACTCTCCTACCGCGAAGGACGGTGCGTCGAATCGGCCCATCACGACAGGGACGAATCGGGCGAAACACAAACGCCGCACCACCCCGAACGGGGCGATGCGGCGCGGTGGACGCTGGAAACAGCGATCAGCGCTTTTCCTTGATCTTGGCAGCCTTGCCCCGCAGATCACGGAGGTAGTACAGCTTCGCGCGACGCACGTCACCGCGGGTGAGGACGTCGATCAGCGAGATGTTCGGGCTGTGAACCGGGAAGGTGCGCTCGACACCGACGCCGAAGGAGACCTTTCGAACGGTGAACGTCTCACGGACGCCACCACCCTGGCGGCGGATCACGACGCCCTTGAAGATCTGCACGCGCTCCTTCGATCCTTCGATAACCTTGACGTGCACGTTGAGCGTGTCGCCGGGGCGGAAGTCGGGAACGTCGCTGCGCAGCGACTTGTTGTCCAAGAAGTCCAGAGTGTTCATCGGTGGGGCCATCCTTGCGTTCTTCGCACGAGCAGAGGAACCGAGCGGCGCCGCGAACTGACACGGAACTCGGCTGGTTCGTACTCCGATTAGGTCTGTGCCTGGTACAGGCAACCCAACTATTGTGCCAGACCGAACCACCGGTCGCGAAATCGCCCCGATCTAGGCCGAAGTATCGCTGCGTTGCGGGGTCGAGGACGGGGCTGCCGCCGGTTGTACGGTCCTGTCCAGCACGTCCTCGGTCGCAGCGACGGCGTGGTCGATGCTGGGTTTACCCGCAATAAGATCCTGCAGGTAGATCTTCACCCGAATCGCCGGGCGTCGTATCTTCCGTTCCCTACCCAGGGAACGTTCCATCTTCTTCGGCCTCACGGTGTAACGCCAGCGCGCCCACGGAGCACCGGGTCGACTCAACCTCAACGCCCCGACGATCAGGATCGGCACGAAGAACAATCCGACCAAACCCGTCCAGATCTTCCCTTTGAGAACGACGACAGCGCACAGCCCGAGCTGCACGAAAGCCAGAGCCACATATCCGACGCGCACCCACGCGTCCGGGCTGCGCCGAATGTCGGTCACGTTCAAGAGCTCGAGCGGATGGAAACCGAGCAGTAGCAGACCTGTTCCGGCAACCGCCACGAAGACCGCATCGATCGACGTGCGCCCCTGCTCCGACCAATAGACGTCCTTGAGGTAGAAGATCAGCGCGAACTCGTCGAGAACCAACGCTGCACCTACCCCGAACAGCGCGGCGAGTGCCGCACCCGACTCCTGAGTGCCGTCCTCGAAGACCGCGATGAGCGTGATTCCGGACACGAGCATCAGCACGATCCCGAACACCACGTGGTGGATATGCTGCCCGCCCGGAGTGATGTTGCCCGGCCACCACTTCACCTGAGCCCGAATCATCCTGACGCTCAACCGGATCAAAAGGAAACCAACGACGAACCCCAGGAGGAAACACAGCAGTGGGAGACGACCGTGGTCGATGATCTCGTGATGCAACCATCTCACGACCGCCGCGACTCCTTCCGATTCTCCGCAGGTCGAATTCCCTGCACAGTGCGCTCCCGCAGGATCGACGCCGTCGCCGATCCTGCCGAAGTCGAAATGCTACTTGCCGAACCCTGCCTTCCGTAGCGCGTCGGCCATCGACCCGCCGGCGGGCGTGCTCTCCTGACGCCCACCACCGCTTCGATTGTCACGACGTTGCCCCTGCGGACGGCGGTCCTGCTGCCCACCTCCGCGCGGTGCACCACCCGATCCGCCGCGGGGCTTCTCCTTCGCCGCGGCACCCGGCTCGTCGTCGAGACGCAGGCTCAGCCCGATCCGCTGACGAGGAATGTCGACCTCCATCACCTTCACCTTGACCACGTCGCCCGACTTGACGACCTCACGCGGATCCTTGACGAAATTGTGCGACATCGCCGATACGTGGACCAATCCGTCCTGGTGAACGCCGATGTCCACGAATGCGCCGAATGCCGCCACATTGGTGACGACGCCTTCGAGGGTCATGCCCGGCTCCAGGTCGGCGACCTTCTCGATACCCGCAGCGAACGTCGCGGTCTTGAACTCCGGACGTGGATCGCGGCCTGGCTTCTCGAGTTCGGCGATGATGTCCGTGACGGTAGGGATACCGAAACGTTCGTCGGCGAACTGCTGTGGACGCAGACCGCGGAGGAGTGACGAGTTCCCGATGACCTCACGCACCCCGACGCCTGCGCTGTCGACGATTCTCCGCACGACCGGGTAGGACTCCGGGTGCACGCTCGACCGGTCGAGTGGATCATCGCCGTCCGCGATCCGGAGGAATCCTGCACACTGCTCGAACGCTTTGGGGCCCAAACGTGCAACATCTTTCAGCTTGGAACGGCTGGCGAACGGCCCATGCTGATCGCGATGCGCCACGATGCTCTCGGCGAGCGATCCTGCGATTCCGGAGACCCTGGACAGTAGGGGCACCGAAGCGGTGTTCACATCGACCCCGACGGCGTTCACCGCGTCTTCGACGACAGCGCCCAGCGATCGAGCGAGCAGAGACTCGGAGATGTCGTGCTGATACTGACCCACTCCGATCGACTTCGGATCGATCTTGACCAGCTCGGCCAGAGGATCCTGGAGCCGTCGAGCGATCGACACCGCGCCGCGGATCGACACGTCGAGGTCGGGCAGTTCACTCGATGCGTATGCCGAGGCGGAGTACACCGACGCCCCCGCTTCGGACACGACGATCTTGGTCAGGCCTGCAGCGGGGAACTTCGCGATCAGGTCGGCGGCCAGCGCATCCGTCTCGCGTGACGCCGTTCCGTTGCCGATGGCGATCAGCTGTACCGAATGCTTCGCGGCCAGGGCGGCGAGCGTCGCCACTGCTTGATCCCATTTGCCCTGCGGCTTGTGCGGATAGATCGTGTCGTAGTCGACGACCTTGCCGGTCGAATCGACGATCGCTACTTTTGTTCCTGTTCGGAATCCAGGGTCGAGACCCATCGTGGCGCGGTTGCCTGCGGGCGCAGCGAGCAGAAGGTCCTTGAGGTTCGATGCGAAGACGTCGACCGCATCCTTCTCGGCCGACTGCCGCAGCCGCATACGAACATCGATCCCGAGCGTCACCAGAAGCTTGGTTCGCCACGCCCATCTGACCGTGTCGAGCAGCCAACGGTCGGCGGCGCGACCCCGATCGGCGATGTCGAATTTGTAGGCGATGCGGCCCTCGTAGACGGTGGGCACTCCCGGAGGAGTTTCTTCCTGCTCTGGTTCGAGACCGAGAGACAAGACCTCTTCCTTCTCGCCCCTGAACGCAGCGAGAATTCGATGCGACGGAAGTCGCGTGTACGGCTCCGAGAACTCGAAGTAGTCGGCGAACTTAGCGCCTTCCTCTTCTTTGCCCTTACGTACCGTCGAGGTCAGCTGCCCACGCGTCCACATGAGCTCGCGGAGTTCTCCGACGAGATCGGGATCCTCGGCAAATCGCTCGACCAGGATGGCCCGTGCGCCATCGAGCTGGTCGGAGTCGTATTTCGCGGGATCGGTATTCGGATCCGTGATGAGCGCATCCGCTACGGGCTCGTGACCCGCCTCGCGCGCGATCTGCGCCTTGGTGCGACGCTTGGGCTTGAACGGGAGGTAGATGTCCTCGACGCGCGACTTGGTCTCGGCGAGCATGAGCGACTGCTCCAGCGCCTCGTCGAGTTTGCCCTGCGAGCGGATCGACTCGAGGACTGTATTGCGTCGTTCGTCGAGCTCACGCAGATACCGCAGCCGTTCCTCCAGCTGCCGCAACTGAGCGTCGTCCAGCATTCCGGTGACCTCTTTGCGATACCGGGCGATGAACGGAACCGTCGAACCGCCGTCCAAGAGATCCACCGCAGCGCGGACCTGTTCCTCCCGAACGTCGAGTTCTTCGGCTATGCGTATGTTCACAGTTTTGAGAGCAATCGTCACGGCGCCCGACCCTACAGCTACTGTGGGACACGTTCATCAGTGACCAGCGCAGGAGAACAGAACATGTCCAGGCCGATGCAAGTCCTGGCCGTTTCGTGCGCAGCTCTTCTCGCCGCCGTTGCGCTTCTGTTCGCAGGGTGCAGTGTTCCCGAGGACTCCGAGCCCACGGACACCGGCGCCACCACCGAGTCACCGTTTCCCGACACCGACACAGTCGATGACCTGGCCCTGGATTCGCGCATACCTGCTGCCATCGCCGCGGCGAGCGGCCGCGGCGCCGAGGTCGACTTCGCGCTCCTCGATCGACGCACAGGTGCTTATTTCGCCAGCGGCGACACCGATCAGGTCGAGACGGCGTCCGTCTCGAAGCTCTTCATCGCAGACGACGTGCTCCACGGCGCCGATATCGCGCAGGTTCCCGTCGCCGACGACGACATGGAGTCTCTGAAGACGATGTTGAAATCTTCCGACGACCAGGCCGCGAACAATCTGTGGGACAAGTACGGCGGGAACGACATCATCGACCGGGTGACCCAACGCTACGGTTTGACCGCCACATCGCCGCCGTGGGACGGGCTGTGGTGGAACACGGAAACGACTGCGGGAGACATCGTCGCGTACTACACGCGCATGATCGATGGTGCCGGTGGACTGTCCCCGGCGTCGGCATCGACCATCATCGGTCTGCTCCGTGAGTCGACGCCTGTTGCGACAGACGGGTATCACCAACACTTCGGCATCGTCGACGGATTGCCGTCCGAACCCGTGTACGCGGTGAAACAAGGCTGGATGTGCTGCATCGCCGACCGATGGGTCCATCTGTCGACGGGAACTGTCGGCGTGGACAACCGCTTCGTCATCGCATTGATCTCGCGCGAGGACATCCACTACGAGGACGACATGGATCACTACCCGGACACCGCGGTCGTCGACGTCACCGACGACAGCAGCGCTCAGCACGCGCGTGACACACTCACCGGAGTAGTGGCGATGCTGTTCCCGGACGGACGAGTCGACTAGTCCTGTAGTGAGCCAGCCCTGTAGTGAGCCGGTCCTGCAATAGGTCAGTCCTGCAGAAGATCCGGGCGGCGATCCTGGGTACGGAGCATCGATTGGTCCTTGCGCCAAGCCGCGATCTTCGCGTGATCGCCGGACAACAACACGGCGGGCACGTCGTGTCCACGCCAGCTCACCGGTCTGGTGTAGCTGGGGCCTTCGAGAAGTCCGTCGGAGAACGAATCCTCTTGGTGGGACTGCTGATTGCCGAGCACACCGGGCAGCAGACGGACGACGGCCTCGCTCATCACCAGAACTGCCGCCTCACCGCCGATCAGCACGTAGTCACCGATGCTGACCTCTTCGACGCGGACACGTGTGGCTGCGTCGTCGAACACGCGTTGGTCGATGCCCTCGTAGCGCCCGCACGCGAAGACGATGTGACGCTCCTGCGACCAGCGTTCGGCCGTGCGCTGGGTGAAGGGAACGCCTGCGGGCGTCGGCACCACCAGAAGCGAATCCTCGGTGAGGACGTCGTCGAGCGCATCGCCCCACACGGTGGGTTTCATGACCATGCCGGGGCCGCCGCCGTACGGGGAATCGTCGACGGCCTTGTGCACGTCGTGTGTCCACGATCGAAGATCGTGGACACCTACCGAGACGAGTCCCTTGTCGATCGCCTTGCCCAGCAATGCGGTGCGAAGGGGATCGAGGTATTCGGGAAAGATGGTGACGACGTCGAGTTTCACGAACTACTCCGGGTCCAGCAGACCCTCGGGCGGATCGATGGTCACGGTCTTGTCGGCCAGCGACACCGACGTGACGATCGCAGCGACGAAGGGCACGAGCAGCTCGGTGCGACTGCCGTCGGCGGGACGGATCGACAACAACTCCCCCGCCGCCGAATGCAGGACTTCGCGGACCGTGCCGACGGTGTCACCGTCGACCAACCGCACTGTCAGGCCCTCGAGTTCGTGATCGTAGAACTCGTCCGGATCATCGGAGGGCTCGAGATCGTCCGACTCGATGACGAACAGTGTTCCGCGCAGCGCATCGGCAGCTTCCCGCGTGCCGATTCCCTCCAAGCGCAGCAGAAGCCGCCCGGAATGTTCCCGGGCGGCTTCCACCGTGTACGGAGCAGTATCGGTGGTGACCCGTGGCTTGCGCCCGTGGATCACCGTTCCGACGGCGAAGCGGTCGTCTGGTTCGTCGGTACGAACGTCGACGACGACTTCACCTTTGATGCCGTGTGACTTGGCAATGCGACCGATTACGAGCTCCATGACGCAGTGCGCTACTGATCCGTGTCGACGACGTCGACACGGATGCCGCGGCCACCGATTCCGGAGACCAACGTGCGCAGAGCTGTTGCCGTGCGACCGCCGCGCCCGATGACCTTACCGAGGTCTTCGGGATGCACGTGAACTTCCACCGTGCGCCCGCGACGACCGGTGATCAGCTCGACGCGAACGTCGTCAGGATTGGCGACGATACCGCGAACGAGGTGTTCGACGGCGTCGGCGACAACGGCACTCACTTCTCAGCAGCCTCGGCGGCCGGCGCCTCTGCCGTGTCGGTTGCTGCGGCGTCGTCTGCCTTGGCAGCCTCGTCGGCCTTCGGAGCCTTCTTCTTCTTGGCGGTGGTGGCGTCACCGAGCGGCTCGGCGTCAGCCTGCGCCAGAGCAGCGTTGAACAGGTCCAGCTTGGACGGCTTCGGCTCTGCGAGACGCAACGTTCCCTCGGCGCCGGGCAGGCCCTTGAACTTCTGCCAGTCGCCGGTGATCTTCAGCAGTGCCTCGACGGGCTCGGTCGGCACAGCGCCGACTCCGAGCCAGTACTGTGCGCGCTCGGAATCGATGTCGATGATGCTGGGGTCCTGCTTGGGCTCGTACTTGCCGATGGTCTCGATCGCACGGCCGTTGCGGCGGGTGCGAGAGTCCGCGATGACGACGCGGTAATGCGGGGTACGGATCTTACCGATGCGCATGAGCTTGATCTTGACAGCCATGAAAAATGAAGCCTTTCGAGTTGGTCACGGCGCAATTCTGCGGTGCGCATGGACTGCGCACCCGGTTTTGCGTTGAAGGGTGTTGTGACCGCCGTTCGGTACGTAACCGGTGGACGGGCGAACAGCAGCCTATTGTGCCAGACAACGTCCATTGCCGGTTAATCGGCCGTTCGTCTCGCGGTTCAGCTGCCCGTCGGTCTCGGAACACCGCGCAGCACGACGAGGTCGGGGGCCGACAACACGTCCGGGCCGGTTCTCGGATCGACCGAGTACACCAGAAGATCGGCGGGCGCGCCGTGTTCGAACCCCGGCCACCCCAGCCAGGACCTGGCCGTCCAACTGGCCGCTCCCAATGCCTCGGTGGGGGTCAATCCCACGTCGGTCAAGGCCTGGACCTCGTCGGCGATGCGTCCGTGGCGTATCGACCCTCCCGCATCGGTTCCGGCGTAGATCTTCACACCGGCGTCGTGTGCACGCCCGACTGTTGTCGCGACCCGCGCGTGCAGATCACGCATGTGCCGCGCGTACACCGGATAGTTCGACGCGGATGCCGCGATATCGGGGAACGTTGCGATGTTCACGAGCGTCGGGACCAGCGCGGTCTTGTGCTCGACCATCATCTCGATCGTCTCGTCGGTGAGTCCGGTGCCGTGTTCGATGCAGTCGATGCCCGCAGAGATCAGGCCGGGTAGGGCGTCCTCGCCGAAAACATGCGCCGTGACCCGCGCCCCTTCCGCGTGCGCCGCGTCGATCGCTGTCTTCAGGATCTTCTCGTCCCACAGCGGACGGAGATCGCCGACACTTCGGTCTATCCAGTCGCCGATCAACTTGACCCAGCCGTCACCGAATCGAGCTTGCTGCACAACGGCTTCGGGAAGTTGCGAGTCGTCCTCGATATCGACGGCGAGACCCCGTATGTAACGCTTCGGCGTGGCGATGTGCCGCCCTGCCCTGATGATGCGCGGCAGGTCGTCGTAGTCGTCGAGCTCACGTGTGTCGATCGGCGATCCGGCGTCGCGCAGCAACAAGGCGCCGACGTCTCGTTCGGTCTTCGCCTGCTCGATCGCACCGGCGAGATCCTCGGGCCCTCCGCCGTATCTGATGCCGACATGGCAGTGCGCGTCCACGAGGCCGGGCAGGATCCACCCGTTCTCGCACAGGGTCTGCGCATTCCGAACGGGCTCGACCGAGATCTTTCCGTCGACGATCCACAGTTCGATCGGACCCTCGTCGGGAAGAGTCCGACCGCACACCCGGTAGGCGGTCACCGCTACCTGCTACTTCTTGGGAAGCTTGAACTGCGACAGGTCGATACCTTCGAGGCCCGGTGGGATCTGGTCGAGTCCCTTGGGCATTCCGGAGAGATCCGGCATACCCGCAGGCAATCCTCCGGGCATTCCGGGAAATCCGCCGCGGATCTTGGGCTGTGTCGGGCCACGTGCACCCTTCTTGCCCTTCTTGCCCTTCTTGTTTCGAACCTGCTTACGCGCACCCGGCATGCCCATCCGGCCTGCCATCGCAGACATCATCTTTCGCGCCTCGAAGAAGCGATCGACGAGTTGGTTGACGTCGGAGACCTTCACACCCGATCCATTGGCGATGCGCAACCGTCGCGAGGCGTTGATGATCTTGGGGTCGGTGCGCTCCTGCGGAGTCATGCCGCGAATGATCGCCTGAACCCGGTCGAGCTGCTTCTCGTCGACGTTGGCCAGTTCCTTCATCTGACCTGCGCCTGGCAGCATGCCGAGAAGATTGCCGATCGGCCCCATCTTGCGGACGGCCATCATCTGCTCGAGGAAGTCGTCGAGTGTGAGCTGACCGGAACCGATCTTGTTGGCGGTGGCCTCGGCCTGCTCGGCGTCGAAATGCTGCTCGGCCTGTTCGATGAGGCTGAGCACGTCGCCCATGCCGAGGATGCGGCTTGCCATCCGGTCGGGGTGGAAGACGTCGAAGTCCTCGAGCTTCTCGCCGGTCGACGCGAACATGATCGGCTCGCCCGTGACCTCGCGAACGCTCAGTGCCGCACCGCCGCGTGCGTCACCGTCGAGCTTGGTCAGAACCACACCGGTGAAGCCGACGCCGTCACGGAAGGCCTGCGCAGTGCTGACCGCGTCCTGACCGACCATGGCATCGAGGACGAACAGCGTCTCGTCCGGTTCGACGGCATCACGAATGCCCGCGGCCTGGCTCATCAGTTCGGTGTCGATGCCGAGCCGACCCGCGGTATCGACGATGACGATGTCGTACTGCTTGTTGCGCGCTTCCGCAACACCGGCGCGGGCCACCTCGACGGGATCGGCGGCCGACACTCCGAGTGCGTTGTCACCGCCGCCGATCGACGTGCCCGGATGCGGCGCGAAAACGTGGGCTCCGGCCCGCTCACCGACGATCTGAAGCTGACTGACGGCGCCGGGACGCTGCAGGTCACAGGCGACGAGTAGCGGAGTGTGGCCCTGATCCTTCAGCCACTTGGCAAGCTTGCCCGCAAGGGTCGTCTTACCGGAGCCTTGAAGACCGGCCAGCATGATGACGGTCGGTGGGGTCTTCGCGAACGTCAACCGCCTCGTCTCGCCGCCCAGAATGCCGACGAGTTCCTCGTTGACGATCTTGACGACCTGCTGCGCCGGGTTCAGTGCGCCCGATACCTCGGCACCCTTCGCACGGACCTTGATCCGGTTGATGAACTCACGAACGACGGGCAGCGCGACGTCGGCATCGAGCAACGCGAGACGAATCTCGCGGGCCGTGGCGTCGATATCGGCACCCGAGAGTCGACCCTTGCCACGCAGGTCCTTGAGGGTCCCGGTCAACCTGTCGGAAAGGGATTCGAACACCGATTGCACTCCTGAGCCGATAGCGAATGGGGCCTGTAAGTCGAGTAGAGCAGGCTCCAGACTAGCGCCCGGTAAGGGTCGGCGTCGTCGGCGAGGGCCGCAACTCGTTGCGCGCTGCCCGATCTACGCGTCGCGCGATGCCCGATCTACGCGTCGCGCGATGCGTCGGTCCACGTGACGGATACACCGCGGGTGGTGAGCCACTGGGCCGGATCGACCTTGATGCCGCTGGGATCGTGAACCTCGAAGTGCAGGTGCGGACCTGTCGATTCGCCGCGGTTGCCGACCGTCGCGATCTGCTGGCCGGCCGTGACGTGCTGCCCCGGCGCTACCGAATAGTCGTTGACGTGCCCGTAGATAGTCTCGGTTCCGTCCTCGTGGAGCACCTTGACCCACAGTCCGAAGCCCGACGCCGGACCTGCCGCGGTCACCACGCCGTCGGCGGCCGCGAGAATCGGCGTGCCGATAGGGGCGGCGATGTCGAGCCCGCCGTGATGGGCGCCCCACCGCGAACCGAAGCTCGACGTGAGAACCCCGGAAACCGGTTGTACAGCACGCTCTTTCAGCGGCTGCAGGTTCTTCAGCAGATCCCTGGCTGCCGCACCGACGTCGGGCAATCCCAACGCGGGCAGTTCAGACGTGTCGGGGATGTCGACACCGGGAGGCAGCTGGAAGTTCTGCGGAAGACTCACCCCGGCAGGCAGCCCGACCCCTGGGGGCAGCGTGAACCCTGCAGGGAGAAGGTTCTGCGGGATCTCGAACGGGGCTGCTGCAACAGGTGCCCCCGGCGCGGCCGCTGGCGCCGCAGTGGCCGTGCCGGTTCCCAGCTGGGCTGCACCGGCGACGATAGCGCCCGTGGCGACCACGATCGTGGCTGCTTTCAGCCCTGTGTCCTTGGAGTCGTCCTTCGCCCTGTGGCGCCCACGTGGTGTGTCGCTGTTCGTCTCGATCGGAACGTAGATGTTCGATCGCCGGTGGGATCCCACAGTGTGTACCTCATCAGTCGTCGGCGTGCGCCCCCGAGTGGCTCGGCACTCGGACCCGCTTTTCGTCTGCTGGCGAGAAACGTAACAAAACGATCTCGCTCGCAAACACCGTAACCGAATCTTTATGAAATCTCACTACGACCGCTGGGAATTCGGACCGAACCCCCGTCGTGACATCAGGTTCCCTCCGGCTTTTCCGGTGGCTTGGGCGGTTCAGGAGCCGGAACGACACCGAGAAGCGCCTCTTCGATCTCCTCGCGTGTCGCCTTGCTGTCGGAGCCCGACAGATCGATGCAGAACGCATCGACGACGGACGTACCGAGCGTGGCGACCCGTGCCCACCTGACATCCGCGCCGAGCAACTCGAGCGCGCTCGCGAGCCGGCACAGCAGCCCGAGTCGATCCTCGGCGCGTAGCTCGAGAACAACCTGTCCGGGCTCGGTGCCGTCGAACCACAGCACGCGCGGAGGAGCCTGCGCGTACAGAACGGGCACCGCGGAATCGTCCCCGTCCTCCAGCGCAGTGGGACGCGACTCGCGCTCCTTCGCGTCGAGCATCGCCACGAGATCGAGCTCCCCTGCCTGCGCACGGATGATCTCCTGGCGCAGCAATCCCGCCTGAGGAGGCGAGCCGAACAACGGCGCCACCGCGAACGAGTTGACGGCCGAACCGTCGTGACTTCCGAGCGACGCCGACAGCACCCGAAGCGAATGCAGGGCCAGAACGCCTGCCGCATCGGACAGCAAGCCAGGTGTATCGGGGGCGACGACGGTGACGACGAAGGTGTGCGAGCCCTCGGTCGGCTGCAGGTCGACGTGGACCCCACCCTTCTCGGCGAGCGCCACGTGCGACGGGTCGAGCGGGTCGGGCGTCGGCAGCGACTCCCCTGCCATGACCAAACGGCACCGACGAACCAACTCGCGAATGAGCGATGCCTTCCAGTCGCCCCACACCCCGGGTCCGGTGGCCAACGAATCGGCTTCGGCGAGCGCATGCAACAACTCCAGCAGGACCGTGTCCGCGCCGAGAGTTTCGACGACGGTCTCGACGGTGACAGGATCGTCCAGATCTCGCCGCGTCGCGGTGTCCGGTAGCAGCAGGTGGTGCCGAACCATCGCGGTCAGCAGCGCAACATCGGACGGCCACAGTCCCAGCCGCTTACCGATCTGGGTGGCGAGCTCGGCGCCGACGACACTGTGATCGCCGCCTCGCCCTTTTCCGATGTCGTGGATCAGAGCTCCCAGGACGAGAAGGTCCGGCCGTGCGACCCGGGTGGTCAGCGCACTCGCATACGCCGTCGTCTCCACCAGGTGCCGGTCGACGGTCCACGTGTGCACGGCGTCCCGCGGCGGCAGGTCGCGAACGGCGCCCCATTCCGGTATCAACCGACCCCAGAGTCCCGTTCGATCGAGTGCCTCGATCGCCGCGATGGCGCGACGACCGGACCCGAGCAGCACCAGCAGATCGTTCAATGCCTCCTTCGGCCACGGCTCCCTGAGTTCGGGCGCACTGTCCGAGAGTCGGTTGAGGGTCGATGCCGACATCGGCATCGCCATCTGCGCCGACGCGGCCGCCACCCGCATGATCAAGCCCGGGTCCTTGTTGGGCCGAGCGTCGCGCGCGAGCACCACCTCGCCCGCGTGCTCGACGACACCTTCGTCGAGGGGACGCCGGACCGGAACACGACGCAACCGAGAAAGACCTCTCCTCGGCAGCGAATTACCTGCAGTCCTGAGTCCGACGTCGACGGAGTAGCTGATCGTGCGCGCCGAGTCGCTCAGAACGCGGGCCAGATCGAACCTGTCACCGATACGGAGGGCGGCGCCGATTTCGTCGGCGTCCTGCGCCCGGAGCTGGTCTCGCGCTCGACCGGCAACCCGATGCAACTCGGTCCTGACGTCGAGCAGCCGGCCGTGCGCGAACGCGAGTCCGCCACCGGGAGATTCCGGCCCGAGCCCTGGCATGCCATCGGTCAATTGTGCGATCGAGAGTGCGTCGAGAAGTTGCACATCGCGTAGACCCCCTCGACCGCTCTTCAGATCGGGTTCTGCGCGGTGCGCGATCTCCCCGCTGCGCGACCAGCGCGACTGCGTCTGGGTGATCAAGTCGTCGAACCTGGACCGGATACCGGTGCGCCATTCGCGGCGGACACCGCCGATCAGCAGATTGCTCAGCTCTACGTCCCCGGCGATATGGCGTGCCTCGAGCATGCCCAGTGCCGCGGTCATGTCCGAGGCTGCCACCTGGAGCGCTTGAGGAACGGTCCGAACACTGTGATCGAGCTTGATGTGCGCATCCCACAGCGGGTACCAGAGTTTGTCGGCGACGTCGGACACCAGCTCGGGTTCCATGTCGTCGTGAAGGAGAATGAGATCGAGATCGGAGTACGGAAGCAGCTCACGGCGAGCCAACCCGCCGACTGCAACGATCGCGAATCCCGAATCGGATTTGATACCCAACTCGGCGCCCTTGGTGGTGAGCCAGAACTCGTGCAGATCCACGAGAGCCTGCCGGAGCGAGGGCGCGTCGAGACGGCGGTTGCGTGCTCCGCCATCGAGCAATTGCTTCCTGGCGCGCGCCAGATCTGCTGCTGCATCGCTGGTGCCCTTGGACACAGCACCCCTGGGCATTGCACCTTTGGACGCTGCACCTTTGGACGCTGCACCTTTGGACGCTGCACCTTTGGACGCTGCACCTTTGGGCACTGAGCCCTTGGACACTGAGCCTGTGGAGACCGACGGCCCCGATCCCGCAGCTTTCGCTGCGGAACCGGGGCCGCCTGCCCGCGACCCGTTGGGGTCAGAGCGCATCGGCGCCACGTTCTCCGGTACGCACTCGGATGACCGAGTCGACCGGTGAGACCCATACCTTGCCGTCACCGATCTTGCCGGTGCGCGCAGCCTCGACGATGACCTCGACGACCTTCTCGACTGCTGCGTCGTCGACGACGACCTCGACGCGCACCTTGGGTACGAAGTCGACGGAGTACTCGGCGCCGCGGTAGACCTCGGTGTGGCCCTTCTGACGGCCGTACCCCTGGACTTCGCTCACCGTCATGCCCAGCACGCCGGCCTGCTCGAGCCCCGTCTTGACGTCCTCCAATGTGAACGGTTTGACGATTGCCGTGATCAGCTTCATTTTTCTGCTTCCCTTCACAAGCTTTTCAGTGCCCGGTTGCATGCAGAGCGAGCAACTCTCGCTCCTATCTCTACCCTGTCAGGCGAAGTCGTACGCAGTCTCAGCGTGCTCAGCTTCGTCGATACCCGAGGCTTCGTCCTCATCCGACACGCGCCAACCCAGCGGCTTGAGCGCGAAAGCGATGATCGTGGTGATCACTCCGGTGAAGATCAGTGCCGACAGTGCAATGACGATCTGGATGACCAACTGCTTGTAGTCGCCGCCGTAGAACAGCCCAGTCTCGGACGCGAAGAATCCGATTCCGATGGTTCCCCACAGTCCTGCGACGAGGTGGACACCGACGACATCGAGCGAATCGTCGTATCCGAACTTGAACTTCAGGCCGACTGCGAGAGCCGACAAGGCGCCGGCGACGACGCCGAGGAATATCGATCCGATGGGGGTCAGAGCGCCTGCAGCGGGCGTGATCGCAACGAGGCCCGCGACGATGCCCGATGCGGCACCGAGGCTGGTGGCGTGTCCGTCACGGATACGCTCGACGACGAGCCATCCCGCGATGGCGGCCGCAGTGGCAGTCGTGGTGTTGACCCAGGCGAGACCGGCGAAACCGTCGGCTGCGAATGCGGAACCTGCGTTGAAGCCGAACCAGCCGAACCACAGCAGAGCTGCACCGAGCATGACGAACGGCAGGTTGTGCGGACGGAATGCGACGCGTCCGAACCCGGCGCGCTTTCCGATGACGAGTGCGAGCACCAGGCCTGCGATACCGGCGTTGATGTGAACCACGGTGCCACCGGCGAAGTCGATCGGCGGGACCGAAGCCACGAGTCCGCCGTCACCGTCGTCGGTCGTACCGAAGATCTTCGCCGCGAATCCGTCCTCGGAGCCCGAGAGAAGGCCACCGCCCCACACCATGTGCGCGAGCGGGAAGTAAGCGAGGGTGACCCAGATGCCTGCGAAGGCGAGCCACGTTCCGTACTTGACGCGTCCTGCGATCGAGCCGCTGATGAGTGCGACCGTGATGATGGCGAACGTCACCTGGAAGGCGATGTCGATCACGTTGGGGTATCCCCACGCACCCGCCAGGAAGTTTCCGTCGGCATCGGTGATCGAATCCTTCAGACCGAAGAACTCGAACGGGTTCGCGAAGACCCCGCCGATGTTCTCGGTTCCGTACGACATCGACCATCCCCACAGGACGTAGATGAGTGCGACGACGAACATCGCCCCGAACGACATCATCATCATGTTCAGTACGGACTTCTGCTGCGACATACCGCCGTAGAAGAACGCCAGACCTGGCGTCATCAGCAGCACCAGTGATGCTGCAGTCAGCATCCAGGCGGCATTGCCGGAGTTGGCCAACAAATCCTCGGGACTCACGTACACCCTCCTTCTCCTGCGCACCGGATGGTGCGCGGTCTGGACAAAGAGTGGGTTCGAAAAGTTTCATCCATGACACTCGGGTGTTGCGCTCATGTGAACGCATGGACCGAATCTGTTGCAAAAAGATTTCGTCCAGGCGTTTTACATTTCAACCGTCGGTCGAACCGGGCAACAAGACAGGAAAAACACACCCGAAATGGGCCTGGTTCGAGGCGCCCGGTGTGACCGAATTCTCCTTCTCAGCCGAGCAGAGCGTCGACGAATGCGCCCGGTTCGAACGGCGCGAGATCGTCGGCACCCTCCCCGAGCCCGACAAGTTTGACCGGCACACCGAGCTCGCGTTGAACCTGGAACACGATTCCGCCCTTGGCCGTGCCGTCCAACTTGGTCAGCACGACACCCGAGATATCGACGACTTCGGCGAACACTCGTGCCTGTATCAAGCCGTTCTGGCCGACGGTTGCATCGAGGACGAGCAGAACGTCGTCGACGCGTGCCCGCTTCTCGATGACGCGCTTGACCTTCCCGAGTTCGTCCATCAATCCCGATTTGGTGTGCAGGCGCCCAGCCGTGTCCACGACGACCACATCGACGCCCTGCTCGATTCCCTTCGTCACCGCATCGAACGCCACGGCGGCCGGATCCGCTCCTTCCTTGCCCCGAACAACGTCTGCGCCGACGCGCTCGGCCCACGTCTGCAGTTGGTCGGCGGCGGCGGCGCGGAAAGTATCAGCGGCGCCGAGCAGTACGCGTCGCCCGTCGGCTACCAACACACGAGCGAGTTTGCCGGTCGTCGTGGTCTTTCCGGTGCCGTTGACACCGACGACGAGCAGAACCGCAGGCGTGCCGTCGTGCGGCAGCGCCCTGATCGATCGGTCCAGTTCGGGATGCAACTGTGCGACGAGTACTTCGCGCAGCAGTGCGCGCGCGTCGGCCTCGGTCCTGATGCTTCGCGTCGCCATCTGTTGGCGCAGAGTCGTCATGATCTCTGCCGTCGTCGACGATCCGATATCGGCGATCAGCAGCGTGTCCTCGACCTCTTCCCATGAGTCCTCGTCGAGGTCTCCACCGCCGAGCAACCCGAGAAGACTCTTGCCGACTGCGGACTGAGAGCGTGACAGCCGACCGCGAAGGCGGTCGAGACGCCCGTCGGTGGGCGCGATGTCGTCCAGAGCCGGTACTGCGGGCTGCGGCTCAGGAGTCGGCGCGGGCTCGGGTTCGGGAGTCGGCTCGGGCTCAGGGGTTCCCGCAGGCTCAGGCGTTACCGCGGGCTCAGGGGTTACCGCGGGCTCAGCAGTCGGCGCAGGCTCAGGCGTTGCCGCCGGCTCAGGAGTCGGCGCAGGCTCAGGAGTCGGCGCGGGCTCGGGAGTCGGCTTCGGGGCGAGCTCCGGCTCGATCGTCGCACTGCCTTGGCTGAACGAGAATCCGCCGCCGGCCTTGTAGCCGCCTGATCGGTCCTTCTCGATTTCCTCGGTCGCGCGGGCCTCGGAGGGCTTGAGAGACACTCGACGACGGCGAGACACGACGAGCCCGGTGACGAGTCCGACGATGAGGAGGGCCAGAACGGCCGCAATGATGATCCACGCTTGGGTACTCACGGGCACCATCCTGTCACGCTAGGTGTCAGGGCACGGAAGCCGAACTGCCCTCGGCGGGAGCATCCGCCGCTGGAACATCATCAGCCGGAACATCATCAGCTGAAACCGCGTCGACTGGAACATCGCCGTCTGGAACATCGCCGTCTGGGACATCGCCGTCTGGGACATCGTCCGGAGCCGTCACGCTGCCGATCGTTTCGACGCGATTCCGGTTCAACCTCTGGGAGATGACGGTGGTGATGCCGTCGCCGCGCATCGAGACGCCGTACAGTGCGTCGGCGACCTCCATCGTCGGCTTCTGGTGTGTGATGACGATCAGCTGCGATTTCTCTCGTAGCTGCTCGAACAGCCCGATCAGTCGCCTCAGATTCGTGTCGTCCAGAGCTGCTTCGACTTCGTCCATGACGTAGAACGGAGACGGCCGCGCACGGAAGATGGCGACCAGCATCGCCACCGCGGTCAGTGACTTCTCACCGCCGGACAACAGCGACAGTCTCTTGACCTTCTTTCCTGGTGGGCGCGCCTCGACCTCGATGCCCGTGGTCAACATGTCGCCGGGGTCGGTCAAGATCAGTTTTCCCTCACCGCCGGGGAACAGCTTGGCGAACACCTGGGTGAATTCCCGCTCGACATCGAGCCACGCGTCGGTGAATACCTGAAGGATTCTCTCGTCGACGTCGGCGACCACGTCGAGCAGGTCCTTCCGAGCCGACTTCACATCCTCGAGCTGGGTCGAGAGGAAGTTGTACCGCTCTTCCAAGGCAGCGAATTCTTCGAGCGCCAGCGGATTGACCTTGCCGAGTGTGGCGAGATCTCGCTCTGCGCGCTTGGCTCGCTTCTCCTGGGTCGACCGGTCGAAGGGCATCGGTGCAGGCGCGACCACCTGCTCGCCTCGCTCCTTGGCGGCCTCGTACTCCGACATCTCCAGTTCGGTGGGCGGAAGCGGAATGTCGGGTCCGTACTCGGCGATGAGATCTTCGAGCCCGATGCCGTGCTGCTCCAGGATGTTTGCTTCCAGCTGCTCGATCCGCAACGCGGCTTGTGCCCTCGCCACCTCGTCTCGGTGCACGGCGTCGGTGATGGATGCGAGCTGGCCTTGCAACGCGCGAACTTGTTCTTTCACTCGGTCCAGCTCGCTGGAAGTGTTCGAGCGTTGTTGCGCCAGCTCGTCTCTGCGCGCTGCGGCCGTGGCGACGACCTCGGCCAGCCGCTCGGCTACCCGATCACCCGCCGACGCGACGGCCTCCGCTACTGCGGCAGCATGTCTTCGAGAGGCGATTTCACGTTCTGCTCTGGCCCTGGCTTCGCGTTCGGCACGCGCTGCCCGGCGCAACGAGTCGGCTCGGCCGCGAAGGGACTGAGCGCGTTCCTCCGCTGAGCGCACGTTCAGTCGTGCCTCGACCTCGATGGACCGGACCTCGGTCAACGCTGCTGCCGCGGTCTCGCGAGCGAGCGTCGACTCACCGGATTCGGTATGCCCATCCGTTCCGGACTGTTCGTCCTCGGCCAGACGCAAACGTTCTTCGAGGTCGGCCAGCGCCGCGAGCGCCTCCTCCCTGCCGACCTCGGCTGCCGATCGCTGGTCGGACAGCCGCGATGATTCCGCGATTGCCGAACGGGCCAGCTGTCCGAGCCTGCCGAGTTGTTCGTACACCGCAGCCATCGCCGCGTCCGACTCGTTGAGCGCCGCCAGCGCCTGCTCGGCGGATTCACGCCGATCCGACTGCTCGGCGAGAGCCCCGGACAGTGCAGCTTCGAGCTCGGCGGACCGACGCTCGGCGGCTGCCAATTCGATGGTCGAGAGGTCGATGGCCGACTGCACTTCGAGAGTGCTCGGGCGCCGATCGGAGCCGCCCGTGACCGAACCCGATTCGACGAGGTCCCCGGCGGTCGTGACGGCACGAATGCCGGCCGAGGAATCGACCAGGGCTGCTCCGTCATCGATCGAGTCGACGATCACGACGTCACCGAGCAAAGCCGTCATCGGCCCGGCAAGAGAATCGGGAAAGGTGACGACGTCGAGCGCCCACCGCGCTTTGGGCGGAAGATCGACGACGCGGCGTTGTGCAACGGCTTTTCCGTCGTCGAACACGATTGCTGCTCGCCCGCCGTCGGCATCACGAAGAGCGAGCACTGC
Source organism: Rhodococcus yunnanensis NBRC 103083 (assembly GCF_001895005.1). GTDB lineage: Bacteria > Actinomycetota > Actinomycetes > Mycobacteriales > Mycobacteriaceae > Rhodococcoides > Rhodococcoides yunnanense. Next base: position 907,534 of record NZ_BCXH01000001.1, read on the forward strand.
ATCGCGTGCACGGGCGAACGATTCGGCATGTGCCGCGTCGGCGACCGGGCCCATGGCAACCGCTACCGCGACGTCGAAACCGGGTTCCACCGTGATGCGTTCGGCAAGCAGACCCGACAGACCTCGCTGGCCGTTCTCGATGAGCCATCCAGCGCCGTCCTTACGCTCGAGACCCATCGTGAGAGCTTCGATCCGAGCCTGGAACGAGGCCACCTTCTTGCCCGCAACGCGGTCCTCGTTCTGCAACTCCGTCACGCGAGCATCCGCGCTCCTCAGAGCCGTCACGGCACGTTCGTAGTGGGTGTCCAGGCTCAGCTCGCTGGCGTCCAGGCCCGATATCTGGTCCTGCACGCTCTCGAACTCGGACTGTGCAACGTCTCCTCGCTCGCGAGCCTCGTCGATGGCCACCGACAGTCGTGCGACCTCGGCGTCGATCGAATCCGCTTTGGTCCGATACGTGTCGACCTGGCCGGACAAACGGGCGAACCCTTCACGGCGATCCGCGACAGCGCGGACCGCGGCCATGTGCGCGCGCTCCGCGTCTGCCGCTGCGGCCTCACGTTCGATCAGCTGTTCGCGGGCCGACTCGAGCGTTTCGCGGGCCATCTCCACTGCCTCGACGAGTTCCAGTTCTTCCTCGGCGACGCGTTCGGCCTGCTGTTCCAGCTCGTCGGGATCCTGTCCACGACCGGCGGAAGGAGCAGAGTCGAGATGACGTGCGCGTTCCTTGGCGATCCTGATCGTCGCGTTGACACGTTCGGCGAGCGCCGAGAGTTGAAACCAGGTCTGGCCAGCAGCTTCGGCGCTCGGGGTCAGACGTGCTACCGATTGTTCGAGCTCACCGAGAGCGGCGTTACCTGCCTCGAGGGTGTCCGAGACAGCGGCGTACTGCTCCCGCGCCGCTGCCTCGTCCTGGGTCTGGTTGGCGAATTCCTCCCGGCGCGCGACCAGGTCGTCGGCGGCGAGACGCAGACGTGCATCGCGCAGGTCGGCCTGCACCGTCTGGGCGCGTCGTGCAACCTCGGCCTGCCGACCGAGCGGCTTGAGCTGACGTCGAAGTTCGGCAGTGAGGTCGGTCAGGCGAGCCAGATTCGCCTGCATCGCATCGAGCTTGCGTACGGCCTTCTCTTTGCGTTTGCGGTGCTTGAGAACACCTGCTGCTTCCTCGATGAACGCTCGACGGTCCTCCGGGCGTGATTCCAGAATGGCGGCGAGTCGGCCCTGCCCGACGATGACGTGCATCTCGCGTCCGATACCGGAGTCGCTGAGCAACTCCTGGACATCCATGAGCCTGCAGGAACTTCCGTTGATCTCGTATTCGCCTGCACCGTCACGGAACATTCGCCGCGTGATGGAGACCTCGGAATAGTCGATCGGCAACGCACCATCGGAATTGTCGATGGTCAGCGTGACCTCGGCGCGTCCCAGTGGCGCCCGGCCGGAGGTGCCGGCGAAGATGACATCTTCCATCTTGCCGCCGCGCAGCGCCTTTGCACCCTGCTCCCCCATGACCCAGGTGAGCGCGTCGACGACGTTGGACTTCCCCGAACCGTTGGGACCGACGACACACGTGATTCCCGGCTCGAAACGAAGAGTCGTCGCCGAAGCAAAGGACTTGAAGCCCTTCAGCGTCAGACTCTTGAGATGCATGGCGTTTCAGAGTACCGGGTGGCCTCCACCAGCGTGTGTGCGGACACACCGCGTGTTGCACGCCGACGGATGGCTAGCGTTCGACGAACCCGGTCAGTCCGCCGCGAGCCGGATCCCAGCTCTCGACGACGAGGCTGACCACGCCCGGTGTCGTACCCCCGCGAAGCAGACTCAGCAGTTGTCGAAGACGGTCCCGTGAACCTTCTGCGACCACCAGCACACGCCCGTCCGCGTGGTTGGTAGCCGATCCGACGAGTCCGAGTTCGAGCGCCCGGGAGCGGGTCCACCACCTGAAGCCGACACCTTGCACCTGCCCGTGGACCCACGCGGTGAGGCGCTCGTCCGTCACGCCGGACATCACGGTGGCGTCAACTGCCGGACTGTTCCGTCGAAACTCGTGGCGTAGAGCGAGTTGCGGTCCCAACCGGGGCCGCCGAACTCCACGGAGGTCGTCAAAGGCATTCCAGTACCGATCACGCAGGACGATCCTGATTCCGGATCGATTCTCAACACGCGGCCTGCGAGATTCTGCGCCAGGTAGATCTGCCCGTCGGGCCCCACGGTCATGTCGTCGGATGCGGTGAACGGACCGAATCCGTCGACCGGGATGCGTCGCGCGTCGCCTGCGAGGTTGCGGGCATCGAGGACGGCGATGGACAGTGCGGGCTCGAAGGTGTTCGCCACGTAGACGGCGTCTCCGTCGGATGCGATGCCGTTGGCCGTCCCGAGGTCGGTACGTACGGTCTCGGCGGAGTCGGGCTCGCCCGCATGGATTCTCGTGATGCCGGTGGTGGCGCCGAGATTTCTGGTGACGACGAGATCACCGTTGCCCAGAGCGACGAGGCCGTTCGGCATCACCAATCCGCGCGCGACCGTCGAGCGCTCCCCCGCGAGAACATCGACGGTGTCGACCGTACCGTCATGTAGGTCGAAAAGTCCTGCGGCGGTGCCGTTTCCAGTGGTGAAATACAGGAGATCGCCATCGGTGACGAGTCCGCCGGGTGACGTGACGTCCGGTACCACCACCCCTGACGTACCGTCCGGCTGCAGACTACGAATACTGCCGGTGCCGAGCAGTGACGTCTCGGACAACAGCAGGGAACCTCGGTCGTCGAACGCGAGATTTTCCAGCGTGCCGAATCCGGATGCGACGGTGCCGAGGGTCCACGGCGAGCACACCGAGTCCGCGGACGCGCTGGGAGCCCCCATTGCCACCGCAGATGTCATCACGGCAGATGTCATCACCGCAGATGCCACGATGATCGCCACAGTCGTGGCTCTGGCCTTCATCTCACGCGTCCGTGACGATATCGAGCGAGACCTTCGTGCCTGCCTTCAGTGTTCGGCCCACCGTGCAGACCTTGTCGATCGCCCGTTCGACGACTGTCAGCAGTCGTTGCTGAGCGTCGGCATCGAGCTCGCTGAGATCGAGTTCGAGAACCTCGTGCAGATCGGGGTACGTCTCGTTGTCCCGATCAGCCGTGCCCGACACTCTGACGGTCGCGTCGTAGTTGTCACCGAGCCTGCGAGACAACGGGGTGTCCGAGCTCATTCCACTGCACGCTGCCAACGCGATCTTGAGTAGTTCTCCAGGAGTGAAGACGCCCTCGACCGATTCCGAGCCGATGAGCACCTCGGCTCCCCGTGAGCTCTTGCCGGTGTAGCGGCGGGTCCCTGTTCGTTCCACCCACAGGTCAGTCGGTGCATTCTCATCGGCCATGAGAAGGAATTCTAGAGACAGTGAATTCCAGAGACAACAGTGATGCGCCACTGCAATCACCGTGGATGTCGCGGCCTCGGCTGGCATTTCGGACAGCTGTAGGAGGATCTGTTCATGAATTTCTCGCGCCTGATCGGGCTGCCGCACCGCGAGCACGGCATACCTTCCTGGCCGTAGGCGTCGAGCGATCGATCGAAGTACCCGGATTCACCGTTGACGTTGACGTACAGCGCGTCGAAGGATGTGCCGCCTTGTGCGAGGGCCTCGCCCATCACGGCATGTACGGCGGTCAGAAGCCTCCGCAGCGCGGGCCGAGTGAGCGTCTCGGCGATCCGGTTGCCGTGAATCTTGGCTCTCCACAACGCTTCGTCCGCGTAGATGTTGCCTACCCCCGAGAGAACCGTCTGATCCAGGAGCGCCCGTTTGATTTCGGTGTGCTTGCCGCGCAACACGGTCACGACGGATTCGGCGTCGAACAATGGGTCGATGGGATCGCGTGCGATATGGGATACCGGCTCGGGGACGATCGAACCGTCGACCTCTTCCAGGGCCGCGAGTGCCCAGCCGCCGAACGTTCGTTGGTCCACGAACCGTAGATCGGCGCCGTTGTCCAGTCTCGCCCGAATACGCAGATGCTTCTCGTCGGGGACTGTGGGCGGCTGCACCAGCATCTGACCACTCATTCCGAGATGCACCACTATCGCTATGTCGCGGGGTTCGAGCGGTAGCCACAGGTACTTGCCCCGGCGCTCGGCCGATGAGATGCGGCGACCACGTAGTTGTGCCGTGAGATCGTGTGCACCTGCGAAATGCCGACGCACTGCACGGGGATGCAGCACCTCGACCGATTCGATGCCCGAACCGACGACGTGCGACTCCAACCCGAGGCGAACTACCTCGACTTCCGGCAGTTCAGGCATCCACGCTGTCCGACGGTCCGTCGGAGCTGGCTTCGCCGTCGTTCTCGGTGCCGGACAAGGCATTCCACGCCGTGCTGGCGGCCTTCTGTTCGGCTTCCTTCTTGTTCTTCCCGACGCCGACACCGAGTGCACGGCCCCCCACCAGAACGGTGGCCGTGAATTCTTTGTCGTGGTCGGGGCCAGTCGAGGTGATCTCGTAGGCGGGTACACCGAGGGACTGGAGTGCGGTCAATTCCTGCAGGCTCGTCTTCCAGTCGAGGCCTGCACCCAGACGGGGCGCACGGTCGAGGAGATCGGCGAACAGGCGGGAGACCACCTCACGCGCGACCTCGATGCCGTGCTGAAGGTGGATCGCGCCGAGCAAGGACTCCATGCCATCCGCGAGGATGCTCGGCTTGTCGCGACCACCGGTCTGCTCCTCGCCCTTGCCCAGCAGCAAGTGCCTGCCGAGCCCACCCTCGCCCAAGCCACGCGCTACTTCGGCGAGTGCATGCATGTTGACGACGCTTGCCCGAATCTTCGCGAGATCACCTTCGGACTTGTCCGGGTGCACTGCGTACAACCGCTCCGTGATCGTCAGACCGAGCACCGAGTCGCCCAGGAATTCGAGGCGCTCGTTCGTCGGAAGACCGCCCTGCTCGTACGCATACGAGCGGTGCGTCAATGCCAGCGTGAGCAACGATCGGTCCAGTACAACGCCGAGAGCGGCGAGGAGCGACTCTCGGTCGTCCCCGCCGCTGTCGGGTGCGGAGCTGTTCTTGTAGGCAGAACTGCCCTTGCTTGTCACCAGGTGTCCGATCCGAGATCAGACGGCTGCTACTACCTGGCGGCCCTTGTAGGTACCGCATGACGGGCACGCGATGTGGGGCAAGGTCTTCTCGCCGCATCCACGGTTGGGGCACGTGACGAGGGTGGGCGCAGTGGTCTTCCACTGTGCACGACGCGACCTCGTGTTGGACCGCGACATTTTGCGCTTCGGGACAGCCACTTCTACTTCTCCTCGGCTTCGTTGTTCACAAGTTCTGTGCTCGGTTCTGATTCCACGCCAAATTTGGCTGCAAGACCAGCCCAGCGAGGATCAAGTATGTCATGACTGTGCCCGGATTCAGCAATCGCCAGGCGAACGCCGCATTCGGGGCACAATCCCTCGCAGTCTTCGCGGCACAGCGGGTGGAGCGGAAGCTCCAATCCCACCGAATCGACTATGACTGGATCGAGGTCGATCTGATCGTCGACGACGCGATGAATCTCGTCCTCGTCGGTCGTATCTTCGGTCACGCTGTTCGGATACGCGAACAGCTCGGTGAGGTACACGTCCACGGCTCCGGTCACGGGCTCGAGGCAGCGCGAGCACTCCCCGGTCGTGTCGGCGCGAACGGTACCTGTGACCAGAACACCTTCGGATACAGCTTCGAGCCGGAGATCCAGCTCGACGGGTGCACCCACTTCGATTCCGATCGAGTCGAGGCCGATCCGCGAAGGCGCTTCCACCGTCCGCTGGATCTGCTTCATCGACCCCGGTCGGCGACCGAGGTTGTCGATATCCAGTACGAAACCCGCATCCGCGTCGGGACGAGGGGCACTACGACGGCGTGGCACAGCAAATCTTCCTACTCGATAACGAACTTCACACTGACGGACTACACGCCCTGAACACAGTGCATCGACCATCGGCCGAGTGCCTGCGTCAGGCAACCACACAACGATACGCATCCACGCATATCGGAGCAAACTGCGCTCGCTCGATCGACGCAGGACCGTCCACGAGGACTACCTCCTGGTGCGTCGGAACTCCTCGCCCGGTGCATCGCTCGCATAGTCCGGCACGCCGGACCCGGTCCGTAACTGCTGACGTCCGCGACCCACGGAGCGAATGGTGCCGGTGAGAAACTCTTCGAACTCGGCAAGTTTCGTATCCACGTAGACGTCGCATTCGCTGCGCATCCTGTCCGATTCCGCATGTGCGGCATCGATGACTCGCGCCGACTCCGCGTGGGCCGCCTGAACGACCTCGGTCTGCGCAACCAGACGAGCCTGCTCCTCGGTTCCCTCGGCGACACTCCTGTCGTAGGCGGCCTGACCCGACTCGATCATCCGATCCGCTTCGGTACGCGATCGGGTGGTCAACGCCTCGTACTCGCGACGACCGTCCTCGATGGTGCGCTCGGCGTTGTCGGTGGCGTCGTCGACCAACTGTTCGGCGTGCGCCTTGGCTTCGGCAACCATGCGATCGGCCTGCGATTTCGCGTCGGACAAGATGCGATCGGCCGAGTCCCGAGCGTTCTCGACGGTGTCCTGTGCCTCGTCGTTGGCCGTGGTGACCGTCTTCTCGGCCGTGGCGCGGGCATCGCCGACGAGCTTGTCTCGGTGATCGAGCACATCCTGCGCGTCGTCCAGTTCACCGGGGATGGAGTCGCGAACATCGTCGAGAAGTTCCAGTACGTCACCACGAGGAACGACGCATCCGGCTGTCATCGGGACACCGCGCGCCTCCTCGACAATGGCGACGAGTTCGTCGAGTGCCTCGAATACGCGGTACACCGGTAACTCCAATCGTCGAATCCGTGAAAATCATTGTCCGAGCGTTGCGAGAAAAAATCATTGTCCGAGCGTTGCGAGAAAGAAATCATCGTCCGAGCGTTGTGAGAAGAGAGTTCGAGCGCTTTCCAGTTTGCCTGGTGATCGCGGTCAGTGCGTGACTCGCCCTCGGTGTGTCGCTCGCATGGCTCTGCCTGCGCTACTCGGCGTGCCGCTCGGCGATGCGCGCGAGGAGCCGGCTGTGCACATTGGCGGGGACCATGTCCTCGACATCTCCGCCGAATGTCGCCACTTCCTTCACCAAGGAACTGGAAAGGAAGCTGTAGGTCGGATTGGCCGGAATGAACAGTGTGTCCACGCCGGACAGCTTCTGATTCATCTGAGCCATCTGAAGCTCGTAGTCGAAGTCGTTCGCGCCGCGCAGGCCTTTGACGATGGCCGTGAAGCCTTGTTGTTTCGCGTAGTCCACCAGGAGCCCGTGCCACGACGACACACGGACGTTCCCGAGATGTTCGGTCGCCTCGGTGAGCAGTTCGATTCGCTCGTCGACGGTGAACAGGCCACGCTTGCTCTTGTTGATCATCACCGTGACGATTATCTCGTCGAACTGCGCAGCAGCGCGGGTGATGACATCGAGGTGACCCTCGGTCACCGGGTCGAAGGATCCAGGGCACACCGCTCCAGTCATGGAGCAGACGCTATCACCGGTCGCTGGTCACGTGATGTGGCGACGGCAACGCCCCGGCGATCTCGATGCGCGTTTCGCCGTACTTCTTCACCTTCTCCGGGACCAGGCCTGCGGGCCATACCGTGGCCGGCGACCTCGACGAACGCTCCAGCACCACAACGGCTTCCGGCGTGAGCCATCCTCCCGCGAGCAGCTCGTGCAGCATTTTCTCCACGGCGACTTCGGTGACCGCGTACGGAGGGTCGGCGAGCACGAGGTCGTATGGCCGATCCGCTGCAGTGGACAACACAGCCGATACCGGCGCGCATCGCACCGTCGCACCGGAGAGCCCGACCGCCTGCGCGTTCTCACGGACGATCGATGCCGCACGAGCATCGGATTCGACGAGCAGGACCGACGATGCTCCGCGTGAAAGCGCTTCGAGCCCAAGAGCTCCCGATCCCGCGAACAGGTCGAGGACAACGGCCCCGTCGAGATCGAGCCGTGATTCCAATGAACTGAAGAGCGCCTCGCGGACGCGTTCCGATGTGGGCCGCGTGCCGCGAGGCGGGACCTTCAGCCGTCTTCCCCCAGCAATGCCTGCGACGATCCGAGTCATCTACAGGAGGATACTCATTCGGCGCTCGCGTCCTCGCCCGTCGATCCCGATCCGAGGACGACGAGGAGATCTCCGCCCTCCACCTGCTGCACGCTACCGATGGCAAGTCGAGTGACGGTGCCACTCTTCGGTGCAGTGATCGCAGCTTCCATCTTCATCGCTTCGATGGTCGCGACCACATCACCGGCAGCAATCTTGTCGCCCTCGGCGACTGCGAGCGTGACGACGCCTGCGAACGGTGCGGGAACATGCCCGGAGTTCGATCGATCGGCCTTCTCGACCGTCGGCGCCTCGCTCGCGATCGAGCGGTCTCGGACCGACACAGGCCGCAGTTGTCCGTTGAGGATGCACATCACGGTCCGCATGCCTCGCTCGTCGGCGTCGGAGATCGCTTCGAGACCGATCAGCAGTTCGACGCCCTTCTCGAGCCGAACTCGATGCTCTTCGCCCTGACGCAGCCCGTAGAAGAACTGGTTCGCCGACAATCTGGACGTGTCGCCGTACTTCTCGCGGTGCGTGGCCAGTTCAGCTGTCGGACCGGGGAACAGCAAGCGGTTCAACGTGTCTCGGCGTTGCAGCGAGGTGCCGTCGAGCGACTTCTCGTCTTCGGCCGACACGGGCGTCTCCTGCTTGGCCTCGGACCGCCCTTCCAACGCCTTGGTACGAAGCGGTTCCGGCCAGCCACCGGCAGGAGTGCCGAGTTCGCCACGCAGGAAACCGATCACCGAATCGGGTATGTCGAACTTGCTCGGATTGTCTGCGAACTCCTCGGCCGATGCGCCCGCGCCGACCAGTGCAAGCGCAAGGTCACCGACCACTTTCGACGACGGGGTCACCTTCACCAACCGACCCAACATCCGGTCTGCAGCAGCATAATTCGCTTCCACGGTCTCGAATCGATCGCCGAGTCCGAGTGCAATCGCCTGCTGACGCAGATTGGACAGCTGCCCACCTGGGATCTCGTGGGTGTATACGCGCCCCGTCGGCGCGGGCAGACCGGACTCGAACGGCGCGTACACCTTTCGCAGCGCCTCCCAGTACGGCTCCAGATCGCACACGGCCTGCAGATCGAGACCGGTATCACGGTCGGTATGCGCTGCCGCGGCAACGATCGCCGACAGCGCGGGCTGACTCGTCGTACCCGCCATTGCCGCAGATGCGCCGTCGACTGCGTCGGCGCCGGCTTCCCACGCCGCGAGATAGGTAGCGAGCTGCCCACCCGGGGTGTCGTGCGTGTGCACGTGCACGGGCAGATCGAAGTTCGATCGGAGAGCCGTCACCAAGGTCTTCGCGGCGGGAGCACGCAACAGACCCGCCATGTCCTTGATCGCCAACACGTGAGCACCCGCGTCGACGATCTGCTCGGCGAGCTTCAAGTAGTAGTCGAGCGTGTAGAGCTTCTCGTTCGGGTTCGACAGATCACCGGTGTAGCTCAGCGCCACTTCGGCGATCGCGGTCCCGGTCTCGCGGACCGCGTCGATCGCCGGACGCATCTGGTCGACGTTGTTGAGTGCATCGAAGATTCGGAAGATGTCGATACCGGTGTCGGTGGCCTCCGCGACGAAGCTGCGCGTCACCTTCTCCGGATACGGGGTGTACCCGACGGTGTTGCGGCCACGGAGCAACATCTGCAAGGCGATGTTCGGCACCGCTTCGCGCAGTGCGGCCAGACGCTCCCACGGATCCTCGTGCAGGAACCGCAGCGCCACATCGTATGTCGCGCCGCCCCACGCCTCGATCGACAGCAGTTCCGGTGTCGTGCGCGCAACGTACGGAGCCACCATCAGCAGACCCGAGGTACGGACTCGCGTGGCGAGCAGTGACTGATGTGCGTCACGGAACGTGGTGTCGGTGACGCCGAGTGCCTTCTGGTTGCGCAAGTCGCGTGCGAACCCCTCCGGTCCGAGCGCGAGCAGTCGCTGACGCGAGCCGTCCACGATCGGCTTCGAGAAGTCCACTTCAGGCAGCTTGTCCTGCGGGTAGACAGGCGACGGTCGATCTCCGTGCGGCTTGTTCACCGTGACGTCGGCGAGATAGGTCAGAATTTTCGTACCTCGGTCACCCGAGCTCCGCGAGGTCAGCAGCTCCGGCCGCTCTTCGATGAACGACGTCGTCACCCGTCCCTGAGTGAAATCCGGATCGACCAGAACCGCTTGCAGGAACGGAATGTTCGTGGCCACACCGCGAATACGGAATTCGGCGACGGCACGCCGGGCTCGCGCCACCGCAGTGTCGAAGTCACGGCCACGACAGGTCAATTTGACCAGCATCGAATCGAAGTACGCACCGACCTCGGCTCCCAGAGTGGTGCCGCCGTCCAGACGGACACCGGCCCCACCGGGAGTGCGGTACGCCGTGATACGGCCGGTGTCCGGCCGGAATCCGTTCGCCGGGTCCTCGGTGGTGATGCGGCACTGCAGTGCCGCGCCGCGCAGCACGATGTTGTCCTGGCTCAGCCCTAGATCGGCGAGGGTCTCCCCCGATGCGATTCGCAGCTGGGCTTGCACCAGGTCGACGTCGGTGACCTCTTCGGTGACCGTGTGCTCGACCTGAATACGGGGGTTCATCTCGATGAACACGTGCTTGCCCCTGGCGTCGAGCAAGAACTCGACCGTACCTGCGCACGAGTAGCCGATCTCCCTGGCGAACGCCACGGCGTCGGCACACATCTTCTCGCGAATCTCCTGCGGGAGGTTCGGCGCGGGCGCCATCTCGATGACCTTCTGGTGGCGACGCTGCAGACTGCAGTCTCGCTCGAACAGGTGCACCACGTTGCCCTCGCCGTCGGCGAGGATCTGAACCTCGATGTGACGGGGGTCGATGACGGCCTGCTCGAGGAACACGGTCGCATCGCCGAATGCCGACTCTGCTTCACGCGCCGCAGCCTCGATCGACTCACGTAGTTGTTCCGGCTCGGCGACGCGTCGCATTCCCCGTCCCCCGCCGCCGGCAACAGCCTTGACGAACAACGGGAACGTCATCGACTCCGACGCCGCGACGAGCTCGTCGACATCGCTCGACGGTGCAGACGAAGCCAGGACGGGTAGTCCAGCACGTTTGGCCGCGGCGATCGCCCGAGCCTTGTTTCCGGTCAGCTCCAGGACTTCGGCCGACGGTCCGACGAACGTGATTCCGGCTTCGGCGCACGCCGACGCCAAGTCGGGGTTCTCGGACAGGAAGCCGTAGCCCGGGTAGACGGCATCGGCACCGGATCGCCTCGCGGCGGCCACTATCTCCTTCACGGACAAGTATGCCCGGACCGGGTGGCCCTTCTCACCTATCTCGTAGGCCTCGTCGGCCTTCGTCCGGTGAACCGAGTTACGGTCCTCGAACGGGAAGACCGCCACGGTAGCGGCACCCAACTCGTACGACGCGCGGAAGGCACGGATGGCGATCTCACCGCGATTGGCAACCAACACTTTGGAGAACATTCGCTAAACCTACCGCTGTCGACCGCCCCCGGAGCGATCTCCGTCTCGAGATGTGGGACGAAAAGACCGAAACGTGCTTCTGAAACGGTGCAGACCCGACAGACCTGTCAGGTCAGGACTTTTCCAGGTATTCGGCACGGTCGGATCTCCAGGCCGACTTCATCATCGACGCGACGCCCGGGTGTCGTGTCAGCTCGGGATCGACGTCGAACAATGTGCGGGCGCACGCGTGGGCGTCGGCGATGACGTCCTCGTCGTCGATCAGCGACAGCAACCGAAGACTGCTGATCGTGCCCGACTGTGCTGCGCCGAGGACGTCGCCCTCACGCCGGGTCGTCAGGTCGAGTTTCGCCAATTCGAATCCGTCGTTGGTGGATGCGACCGCTTCCAGACGCGCGAACGACATGCCGCCCGACGAGAGCTGGCTGATCATGATGCACAGACCTTGGTGACCACCTCGGCCGATACGACCACGCAATTGGTGGAGCTGACTGATGCCGAACCTGTCCGCGTCGACGATGACCATGACGGTCGCATTGGGGACATCGACACCGACTTCGACCACCGTCGTGCAGACCAGAACGTCGATTTCACCGGCGTTGAAGTCCTGCATGGCCGCGTCCTTGTCATCGGGGTTCATCCGCCCGTGCAGCAATCCCACGCGTAGATCCTGGAGCGGACCGCCGCCGAGGAGCTCGAACATGTCCAGCGCGGCCTTCGTCTCGGGAAGGTTCTTGCCGTCGTCCGTCGAGGATCTGGTGCGGGCCGGCTTCTTCTCGTCCTCGTCTCCCCCGATTCGGGAGCACACGACATAAGCCTGCCTGCCCTGGGACACCTCTTCTCGGATGCGCGCCCACGCGCGATTCACCCACGCCGGTTTGTCCTTGGCGGAGACGACGCTGCTGAGGATAGGTGCGCGGCCGCGCGGCAGTTCGTCGAGCGTCGACGTCTCGAGGTCGCCGAGTGATGCCATCGCGATGGTGCGCGGAATTGGCGTCGCCGTCATCACCAGCAGATGGGGACTGTTGCCCTCGCGCGCCTTCGATCGAAGCGCATCTCGTTGTTCGACACCGAAACGGTGCTGCTCGTCGATGACCACCAAGCCGAGATCCATGAATTCGACGCGATCCTGGATGAGTGCGTGCGTACCGATGACGATTCCGGCATCTCCGGTGACCGCATCCAGGAGCGCCGACCGTTTCGCTGCCGTCGACATCGAACCCGTCAACAGCGCGACCTTGGTCGCGAGTTCGTGTGAGCCGAGCTCACCTGCCGCTGCCAACGACCCGAGCATGGATTTCATCGATCGCGCGTGCTGCGCTGCGAGCACCTCGGTCGGCGCCAACAGCGCGCACTGGTGGCCTGCGTCGATGACCTGAAGCATCGCTCGCAATGCCACCACCGTCTTTCCCGATCCGACTTCTCCCTGCAACAGTCGCGACATCGGATGGCCGAGCGACAGATCTGCCGAGATCTCACCGGCGACCTTCACCTGTCCCGCCGTCAGCGTGAACGGCAGTCTGCGCTCGAATTCGGCGGCAAGTCCGTCCTCTCGCGGCGGGCACGGCGGCGCGCTGCGCTGCGACGCATCCTGCCGCCGTCCTGCGAGGACGAGCTGCACCGCCAGAGCTTCGTCGAACTTCAGCCGATCGCGCGCCTGCTCCTTCTGCTCCGCCGTGTCCGGGAAATGGATCCACCGCAGTGCCGTGTCCAGGTCCACGAGCTCACGCTCGGCGAGAACGTCGACCGGAACCGGATCGTCGACAGTATCGAGCTGATCGAGAACCTGGCGTACGCAGCGCATGAACGTCCAGCTCTCGATGTCCTTCGCTGCCGGATAGATAGGTACGAAACGGCGATCGAACACCGTCATGTCGACGCTTCCGGAAGAATCGACCGACCCTCGTGCAAGCCCCGCGAGAGCACCTCCGCCGACAATGCGCCCTGCTGGGACGACGGCACCGTCCTCGTCGTCGCCTCCGAGAATCACGTAACCGGGGTGGGTGAGATTCCACCGGCGCCCGAAGTACTTGACCTTGCCCGAGAACATTCCGCGGCGCCCGGGTATCAACACGTGCTTGAGCTTGTGCGGGCTGAAGAAGATCGCGTCGATCTGCTGACCGTCCGCAGCCAGGGACACCGACAGAAACTGCCCCTTGCGGTTCTTCATATCGCGCAATGTGGCCGACGCGATGGTGGCGACGATGGTGATGTGCTCGCCCTCGGGGGGCTCCTTCTCGCTCAGCTCGGCGCCTTGAGTCATGTACCGATGCGGGTAATAGCGGAGCAGGTCCTCGACGGTGTGGATGTCGAAGAGCTCGGCCAGCGGCGCGGACACCTTCGCACCGAGAACTGTGTCGAGCCGATCGGAGAGTTCAGCCATGTTCCTTCTCGTCCATCCCCTTCACCCCTCGAACATTCCCTTCACCCCTCGAACATTCCTTCCACTCGAGCACTCGTCAGCCTCGAACCGCTCGTCCGGTGCGACGCCGCGAGACTCACTCGACGCCGAGTTCGGCCAGATCTCCTGGTTGTCCGCCGGTGTAGACCACCACCTCGACGCCCGGATACCGGCCACGGACGTGGTGAACGAGCCGATCGCCGAGTTCTGCCGGTGCAGCCTCGCCCAGCAACAATGTGACCATCTCACCACCCACCGACAAGAGTTGATCGAGCAGGCTGCATCCCGCACTGAGCCCGTCCGGCCCGATGACGACGACTTCGCGACCGACGAGACCGAGCCCGTCGCCTGGCTCGCAGGTTCCCACCCAGGTGAGCGATCTTTCCTCCGCGATACGCAAAGACGCCCACCGTGTTCCCGCCGCCGCCTCCGACATGGCGAAGGCGTCATCGAGGGCAACCCTCGACGGGTCGTGCACCGCGAGCGCCGCCAAACCCTGCACCATCGAGCCCGAGGGCAGCATGAGCACTTCTTTGCCCGCGTCTCGGGACGCGATGCTGACCTGCACCAACTCCTGCGCCGACAGCGCGCCGTTCGGAAGAACCAACACCTCCGGGTGTCCGGATCCGACGATGGCTGCGCAGAGGTCTGCAGGTCCGACCGTCGCGGTGTCACTGCGCAGAACGATCGCGCCTTCCTCTACATACAGAAGCTCGGCTCCGTCACCGGCGACGACGGCAAGGATGTCGCGCCCGCCGGGCGACTCGGATGTGTCCTCGGTCGGCGCACCGGAACCACACCCGTCTCCCGATCCGAAGGCGGCGATCCGCACACCGTGGACCGTGCCTACCTCGAGTCCGACGTCGACGGCGAGTCCGGCGTTGGCGGTGTGGACGTGTGCCGACCACGAACCGTTGCCGTCTCCGGCAACGACGACCGAATCCCCGATCACCGACAGCTCCCGCCGAAGTCGCGCCGCACCGTCGTCGTCGATGCCGGAGATGCCGTACAGCACCTCGTACCCGAGGGCTGCGTCGTGTGGCGGTGCAGTACGTGCACTGCGAGATCCGTGCTCACCGGCTATCCGACGCGCGGGTGAATCGACCTGCCGGTGGTATCGCCTCCGCGACGGAGAATCACCGGTCAGGACCGAGGACAACGCGTCGAGCATCACCAAGAGCCCGAGTGCGCCTGCGTCGACGACACCCGCGGCTTCCAGTGCAGGCAATTGTCGCCGGGTTCGATCCAGTGCACGCGCGGCCGACTCCGCTGCACACCGGGCCACGGCCCCGACGTCGGAGCTCTGGTCGAGCGCACTCACATCCTCGGCAACTCTGGCGAGGACGCTGACGATCGTCCCCTGCACGGGAATGCTCACTACCTCGACGACAAGATCGGCAGCACGCAGCAGCGCGTCGATCAGCGCGGCCCCGTTCAACCCCTCCGATACGGCGACCTCGCCGACAGCGCGCAGCACCTGCGAGACGATCACGCCCGAGTTGCCCCGTGCGCCTGCCACCGCACCACGGGAAAGCGCCGTCGCCGCGGTGCCGAGGTCCGCCTCGGGGCCCGCCGCTCGCATGCTCTCGACCGCCGAGCGAACGGTGAACACGAGATTGGTCCCCGTGTCCGAGTCGGCGATCGGGAACACGTTGAGCTCGTTGATCTCGTCGCAGCGCGCGGTCAGATCGTCGACACATCTGTACGCCCAGGCACGCAGTTCCTCGACTCCCAGTACGGCAGGTCCCACTACCGCAGGTCCTACCACCGCAGGCGGTGCCCCGGCCTCCGCTTCAGCCACTCCCCACCCCTACTTCGGCGTCATCTCTTGCACTCGCGAACCATCCGGTCACACGACTCCCTTTACCGGCGGCTTGGCTCCGAATCAGCCTAGACTCGAACCCGATCGGGCACCCGCCGGAGGCACTCTCAGGTGGCGGTTTGGTTAATTGCAGGTACGCCGCTATTCTTGCAGGGTTGCTTGTTGCGACGCCGCGTGCTGTGCGCGTGGTGCGTTTCCATGCAACCGCCCTCATGTTAATGATCAATCATCTATCAAGGAGTTCGCGACTATGGCTGCCGTCTGCGACGTATGCGCCAAAGGGCCCGGCTTCGGTAAGTCGGTCTCGCACTCGCACCGACGGACCAACCGTCGTTGGAACCCGAACATCCAGACCGTTCACGCTCAGGTTGCCCCCGGCAACAGCAAGCGTATGAACGTGTGCACCTCCTGCCTCAAGGCCGGCAAGGTGGTTCGGGGCTGATCTGAGCCCTCCACGCCAGTGTGTCGACGGTGCCCCGCAGCTATCTCAGCTGCGGGGCACCGTCGTTTCTGTCGTCGAACGCGGGATACAGTGCGACGGTGACCAACAACGAAATCAAGAGTCTCGTCGACTTAGAGGACGGCGTACTGAAGATCACCGTCGCAACCGACGCTGCCGGCACTTCGCTCAGCGGACAGGCGATGGTCGAGGGCGTTGCAGCACTGCGGTCGCTGAACGCAGGCGATCTTCGATCCGGGTGCATCTTGTTGCAGAGCTCCGGTCCCAACTTCTGCGCAGGCGGAGACGTCCGTGCATTCGCCGGTGCATCCGATCGCGGCAGCTACGTTCGCGACGTTGCCGAGACGTTCCACGCCTTCGTCCGCGAATTGGCTGCGTCCACGGTGCCCATCGTCGCAGGCGTTCACGGATGGGCGGCAGGCGCCGGGATGAGCCTGGTGTGCCATGCCGACGTAGCGATCGGAGGCCGCGCGACGAAACTTCGTCCTGCCTACCCTGGCATCGGTTTCACGCCCGACGGTGGCCTGACGTGGACCCTCCCCCGCATCGTCGGCTCGGCCCGAGCACGCGACATCCTGCTCAACGACTCGATCATCAACGGCGAGGACGCAGTTCGACTCGGGATTCTCAGCAGACTCGTCGGCGACGACATCATAGGCACCGAGGCAGAGCGGCTCGCGCGCACGTTCGCTGCAGGCCCGACCAGTGCATTTCGCGGCGCCAAAGCATTGTTGTTGCAGTCGGAGACGAACACCTTGGCACAGCAATTGGATGCCGAAACCGAATCCATCTCGGCGTCCGCCGACAGCCCAACCGGGCGTGAAGGCGTCGACGCCTTCATCGAGAAGCGGCGGCCGGATTTCTCCTGACATCGACTCAGGGCAAGCGCCAGTCGATCGGTCGATGGCCACCCTCGGTCAACACATCGTTGGTTCTGCTGAACGGCCTCGAACCGAAGAATCCGCGCGAGGCCGACAGCGGCGACGGGTGCGCCGACTCGATACACGGAGTGTCGCCCAGCATCGGCTTCAACGTGGCGGCGTCGCGTCCCCACAGAATGGCGACCAAGCCGGCGGAACCAGGCCGTGCCACCAACGCGCGGATGGCTTGTTCGGTCACTGCCTCCCAGCCCTTCTTGCGATGCGACGCAGCCACTCCCGGCTCCACGGTGAGCACACGATTGAGCAGCAGAACGCCCTGATCGGCCCACGGCGTCAGATCACCTGTCTTCGGGGTGGGCAAACCCAGGTCCGCGGAGTACTCCTTGAAGATGTTGACGAGCGACCTCGGTATCGGTCGAACGTCCGGCGCGACCGAAAAGCTCAGTCCCACCGCGTGACCCGGCGTCGGGTATGGGTCCTGCCCCACCACGAGCACCCGCACCTCGTCGAACGGGCGCGTGAACGCGCGTAAGACGTTGTCCCCCGAGGGAAGGTAGCTGCGACCGTTGCCGGTCTCCTCACGGAGGAAGTCGCCCATGTGCGCAATTCGATCCTCGACCGGGGACAGCGCTCTGGCCCAACCACTTTCGACGACATCGGCTAGCGGCGCGCGCGTCATGACCCGACCCTGCCGGTACCGGCTGCCGACTGCTCGTCTGTCGGATCACCGCTTCGGGGCCGGTCGAGTAGTTGAATCACCATGCCCTGAAACATAGCCGACACCGCAACATAGCCGACACCGCACGCATCACCGGGAGAAACTCGACCACGCCTCGTCGCCCTCGTACGGACTGCCGTCGACCGTGACGCCCGACCCGTCGTGGACGGAACCGACGACCGACCAACCCGCCGGCAGTTCTGCATCCGGGGCGAAGGTACCCGCAAACGCGTGATCCTCCCCTCCCGCCAACACCCATGCGAGGGCGGAAAGTCCCAGTTCTTCTGCGACCGTGGCTATCTCGTCGTCGAGCCTCAGAAGACCGGTGTCGATGTCGATCGACACCGACGATGCGTCGGCGATGTGACCGAGGTCGGCTATCAACCCATCGGACACATCGGTCATCGACGTCGCACCCGCTCTGGCCGCGCGCACAGCGGCCGCATAATCCGGGCGCGGCACACGGTGCGCGTCGACGACATCGCGGTGACCACGCACCTGGGCCGTCAGCGCAGCCAGGCCGGCACCGGACCACCCCAGCTTGCCCGCAACGGCAACGACGTTCCCGCTTCGGGCACCGGACCTCAGCACCGGGGACCTGCCTTCCAGATCGCCCAGTGCCGTGATGGAAATCACGAGCGAGTCCGTCTGAACCAGATCGCCCCCGACAATCCCTGCCCCCGCTCGCTCCGCCTCGAGCCACAGCCCATCGGTGAGACCGTCGGTGACCGATATCGGCGTGTCCGCAGGACAACCGAGCGCAACGAGAAAACCGGTGCAGCGAGCACCCATCGCCGCGATGTCCGCAGCATTCTGCGCAACGGCCTTTCTGCCGATATCGATCGGACTCGACCAGTCGAGTCGAAAATGCCTGCCCTGCACCAACATATCTGTGGTCGCGACGACCGAACCGCCGGGGGCCGCGACGAGAGCCGCATCGTCTCCGGGGCCGAGTAACGTGTCCGGAGAACGAACTCGTCCGCGAGTGACTCGGTCGATGACACCGAACTCGCCGACGTCGGCCACGGTCCGGTCCTGTTCGACGCCTCGATCTCCACCGGTGTCTATGTCTGTGCTCCTCGATCGTCGGAATTGACATGCCGTCTCTCTCGCGCGTCGGCATCATTCACCTCTGCGGTACCTTTTAGCGGCAGCCGGGCATGACGGCGAACTGTTGTGACGAGACGTACGAGAACCTCAGCGACACTACCAACGCGTCGCGGCGAAGGAACCGAGAAGGGGCCAGTGATGGTGCAGACATTCGTCCTCGTACAGACCGAGGTGGGGCGCTCCTCCCTCGTCGCGTCGGCACTGAGAGACGTCTCGGGCGTGGTCTCGGCCGAGGCCGTTGTGGGCCCGTACGACGTGATAGTGCGAGCGGAAGGCTCGGACGAAGCCGAGGTCGGCGATATCATCGGCCGTATACAGAAAATCGACGCGATCACCCGCACGCTGAGCTGCCAGGTCGCCGAGAATCGCTGACAGCCACCTGTCGCGACACCGTGACAGACGACCACGACTTCACCCGAGGACGATGAAAACCGACGCCGAACCGACGAGCACCTCCGCCGCACCGCAGGAGGGCAAACGTCATCCAGCGGTCATTGCCACAGCAGTGGCGTTACCGGTAGCACTGCTCGTCGGAGTCATCATCGCGGCGGTCACGATCTCCGGCTCCTCGACCCGGGCGCCCGAGGCTCTCGGCCCGGTCGATGCACCTGCGGCCGACAGCGAGGAATGCGCCTCGCTTCTGGCGGCGCTGCCCGCTTCCTTGGGCGACTACGGACCGACCGAACTGGCCGAGCCTGCACCGGTGGGGGCACGGGCGTGGGCACTCGCCGACGACGTGTCGGAACCGGTGGTGCTGCGCTGCGGTCTGGCACGCCCCGAGGGTTTCGACGTCGCCGCCCCGCTACAGGTCGTCAACGGAGTGCAGTGGTTCGAAGTGTCCGGTGCCGACTCCGGAATCGACGCCAGCACGTGGTTCGTCGTCGACAGGGCCGTATATGTCGCCGTGACCATTCCGGGCGGATCGGGACCGACTCCGCTGCAGGATGCATCCAACGCGGTGTCCGCCGCGCTACCGCAGACACCACTCGATCCCGCCCCTCTGCGGTAGCCCGGCACCGCTGCGCCGGCACGGCACGTGCGTCAGACCGGCACGTGCGTCAGCGCAGTCCGATTCCTCGGGCCAACGCCGTCTCCACCAGGGTGTCGAGAAGTTCCGCATAACCGACGCCGCTGGATCCCCACATCTTGGGGAACATCGAGATCGACGTGAATCCCGGCATCGTGTTGATCTCGTTGATGACCGGCCCGTCCGCGGTGACGAAGAAGTCGACGCGCGCCAAGCCTTGGCAGTCGAGCGCCCGAAACGCCTCGACGGCGAGGTCGCGGATTCTGTCGGCGACGCCGTCCGGCAGGTCCGCGGGCAGATCGAACTCGCAGACGTTGTCGAGGTACTTGCTGTCGAAGTCGTAGAAGGAATGATCGTCCGACGCGGAATCGGGCATCCTGATCTCGGCTACGGCACTCGCCCGGATCGAGCCGTCCGGGAACTCGAGAACTCCGCACTCGACCTCACGGCCCTCGATTCCGGCCTCGACGATCACCTTGGGGTCATGTCGCCGCGCTGCGGCGACCGCGGCAGGCAAACTGTCCCACGAGGTGATTCGGGTGATACCGATCGAAGACCCACCGCGCGCAGGTTTGACGAAGGCCGGCAAGCCGAGCGAATCCTGCTGAGCAGGCGTGACAGTCTCGACATCGTGGCGGAGTACCACCTGTCGGCCCACCGGCAGGCCCTCGGCCGCCAACAACTTCTTGGTGAATTCCTTGTCCATCCCCGCCGCACTCGCCAGCACACCGGGCCCCACGTACGGAATGCCTGCGAGTTCGAGCAGACCCTGGATGGTTCCATCCTCGCCGTAGGGACCGTGCAGGACCGGGAACACGACGTCGACCGAGGCGAGGACGGTGCCCGCGTCCCCTTCGGACATGCCGACCAGTGCGCCCCGACGCGTCGGATCCGCGGTCAGTGCCAGCGCGATACCGCTCTTGTCGACAGACGGGAGTTCGCGACCTCGGATGGTCAACGCATCGGCGTCCGCGCCCCCGAGAACCCACGTTCCCTCGGTGGTGATGCCTATCGGGACGATCTCGTACCGTTCCTGGTCGAGATGCTTCAGCACGCTACCTGCGGATACACAGGAGACTGCGTGCTCGTTGCTTCGGCCACCGAAGATGACGGCGACCTTGGTCCGAGGTTTGCTCACGGTTCCAAACCGTACCGCCACCGCCTCACGAACCCCGGACTCGACCCACTTTCACTCGGGCTTGATCCTGCGTCCGAGCAGATGGCCCACCGCGTCGGGAACGGACATGCCTGCGTGACACACACGGTGTACGGCGTCGGTGAGCGGCATCTCGACGTCGTAGCTCTCCGCGAGCGCGCGTACCGACGTACAGGATTTGACACCCTCGGCGACCTGCCCGTGCGCGGCCTCCTGTGCACTCTCCATCGAGCCTCCCGAACCGAGACGCTCACCGAATGTCCGGTTGCGCGAGAGCGTCGACGAGCATGTCGCGACGAGATCGCCGACTCCCGCGAGTCCGGCGAGGGTGGCAGGTTTTGCGCCGAGGGCGGTGCCGAGTCGAATGATCTCGGCCAACCCGCGAGTCATGATCGAGGCAAGTGTGTTCTCCCCGTACCCGACACCGCTTGCCATTCCGCATGCCAATGCGATCACGTTCTTGCAGGCGCCACCGATCTCGCAACCGATCACATCGGAATTGGTGTAGGGACGGAAATATCCTGTGGCACAGGACTTCTGAATCTCCAACGCTCGCCGCGAATCGGAGCACGCGATGACCGTCGCCGCAGGTTGCCCCTCAGCGATCGGCCGTGCGAGATTCGGTCCGGACAGCGACGCGATCCGGCTCTGATCGGAGCCGGTCACCTGTGCGATCACCTGGCTCATCCGCAACAGTGTTCCGGTCTCGATCCCCTTGGCCAGACTCAGTAGAGTCGCATCGCCCGGGATCGCGTCGGTCCAGTCGGCGAGATTGGCCCGCAAGGACTGAGACGGGACTGCAAGCACGACGATGTCGGCGCCGTCGAGAGCGCGCGCGGGATCACTGGTGGCGGAGATCGACGACGGCAACGATATTCCGGGCAGGTAGTCGGTGTTCTCGTGGCCGTCGGTGATGGCCTCTGCCAGCTCGGACCGGCGGGCCCACATGGTCACATCGGTACCGGCGTCGGCGAGCACTTTCGCGAATGCCGTTCCCCACGATCCTGAACCGAGTACCGCTGCTCTGGTCATCGAAGCCACCTTCTTGAAATCTCGGAGGAATCCACCTGCGTCGCGCGGCCCACACACCGCCGCATCACACTAGCTCGCGGGCACATCTCACCGAGGTCGAACTCGGGTCCGAGACGGCCCGCTGGCAGGATCACTAGTCATGAGTACCGCGCACGTGGTGATTGCAGTGAAGGATCTGGCCACCGCCAAGACGAGGCTGGCCGATTCCTTCTCCGAAACGGACAGGGCCAGACTCGTCGTGGCCATGCTGCAGGACACGGTACGAGCTGCGCAGGCAGTCGAAGCAGTGGCGTCCATCACCGTCGTCACACCTGACCCCGAGGTAGCCGAGATCGCCCACCGGATGGGCGCGCGTGTCGTCGCGGATCCCTCCCCCGACGAGTCTCTCGACTCCGCGGACCGCCTCAATTCGGCATTCTCGGCTGCCGTCACCTCCGCCCTCACCGAGGACGGGCACGACATCATCGCGCTTCAGGCGGACTTGCCCGCACTCCGCACCGAAGAGTTGACGCAGGCATACGAGTCGGCTCGACCTGCGGCCCGTTCGGTCGTCGCCGATCATCATGGAACCGGTACTGCGGCGCTGATTCTCACCGCGGGTACCGACGATCTCACTCCCTTGTTCGGGCCTGCCTCCGCGCGGCGCCATCGAGAGTCCGGTGCGCACGACCTCGTCGGGGAATGGCCAGGGCTGCGACTCGACGTGGACACGCTCGACGATGTCCGTCAGGCATATTCGTTGGGCGTCGGCCCTGCCACGACGGAGGTTCTTCGGTCGCTCGGCTGGTGATGGCCGAGCCTCCGCCCGAAGATTTCATCGATCCGAGTTTCACCGGTCGCCCCGATGAGGGATGATCGTGGAGTGAGCAACAGTGAAGCGAAGGCCGACGAGTCAGGATCGAATGGCCCTTCGAGCGGGACGGAGACCGCGGAGTGGAGTGCGCCCCTGGCCAATGTCACACCGTCCAGCCCAGCGGCGCTCCCCGCGGCCACGGCACCCGACTCGGCCGACAGCAAGGACGCGCTGCCCGAAAACCGTTATCTCAACCGTGAATTGAGTTGGCTCGACTTCAACTCGCGCGTCCTTGCACTCGCCGAGGACTCGTCACTTCCGCTCCTCGAACGCGCGAAGTTTCTCGCGATCTTTGCGTCGAATCTCGACGAGTTCTACATGGTTCGCGTTGCCGGCCTCAAACGCCGCGACGAAACAGGGCTCTCGGTGCGCTCGGCCGATGGCCTGACACCGCGTGAACAGTTGGCTCTGATCGGTGAACGAACACAAGAACTCGCCCGACGCCATGCCCGCGTCCTACTCGACGCCATTCTTCCCGAGCTCACCTCGGAGGGCATCGAGATAATCCGGTGGTCCGATCTGGACGCGGACGAGCGCGAGCGCCTGTCCGGCTACTTCCAGGAACAGGTCTTTCCAGTACTGACACCGCTTGCCGTCGATCCTGCTCACCCGTTCCCGTACATCAGCGGGTTGTCTCTCAATCTTGCTGTGACGGTGAAGGATTACGCCACCGCCGGTGAACACTTCGCACGCGTGAAGGTACCGGACAACGTCGACCGTTTCGTGCGGGTCAGGCGCGGCGACAGCAGCCAGCGCATCGACGCGTTCCTGTCCATGGAAGAGGTGATCTCGGCTCACCTCGACGTTCTGTTCCCCGGAATGGAGGTCGTGGAGAGCCACGCTTTTCGTATCACCCGCAACGCGGATTTCGAGGTCGAGGAAGATCGCGACGAGGATTTGCTGCAGGCGCTCGAGCGTGAGCTCGCCCGTCGCCGGTTCGGCTCGCCCGTTCGTCTCGAAATCGCGGACGACATGACCGAGCACATGCTCGAATTGCTTCTCCGCGAACTCGACGTCGATCCCGGTGACGTCATCCAGGTTCCGGGACTGCTCGACCTGTCGTGCCTGTGGCAGGTGTACGGCGTGGACCGTCCGACGCTCAAGGACGCACCCTTCGTTCCCGCCACCCATCCCGCTTTCGGGGAGCGCGAGACTCCCAAGAGTGTGTTCTCGACACTGCGCGACGGCGACGTCCTCGTCCATCACCCGTACGACTCCTTCTCCACGAGTGTGCAGCGGTTCATCGAGCAGGCGGCAGCCGATCCGCACGTACTCGCGATCAAGCAGACGCTGTATCGGACGTCCGGTGACTCACCGATCGTCAATGCACTCGTCGACGCGGCAGGCGCAGGCAAGCAGGTGGTGGCGCTCGTCGAGATCAAAGCGAGGTTCGACGAGCAGGCCAACATCGAGTGGGCTCGAAAGCTCGAAAAGGCGGGTGTGCACGTCGTGTACGGACTCGTCGGACTGAAGACACACTGCAAGACGTGCCTCGTAGTTCGACGCGAGGGCTCGGTGATTCGTCGGTACTGCCACATCGGGACCGGCAACTACAACCCCAAGACTGCGCGAATCTACGAGGATGTGGGTTTGCTGACGTCCTCGCCCGAGATCGGCGCCGACCTCACCGATCTGTTCAACTCACTGACCGGGTACTCACGCAAGACCAACTACCGCAACTTGTTGGTTGCTCCCTACGGAGTTCGCCGCGGGATCATCGAGCGCATCGAGGCCGAGGTCGAGTACAAGCGAGCCGGACGCGACGCCGGAATCCGCCTCAAGGCGAACGCGCTCGTCGACGAGCAGGTCATCGATGCCCTCTACCGCGCCTCTGCTGCCGGGGTGCCGGTCGAAGTGGTCGTGCGCGGAATCTGCGCGCTGAAGCCGGGAGTTCCCGGCCTGAGCGAGAACATCGAGGTCCGTTCCATTCTGGGCCGATTCCTCGAACATTCCCGGGTATTGAATTTTCGCGGTGCCGACGAATTCTGGATCGGCAGCGCCGACATGATGCACCGCAATCTGGACCGTCGAGTGGAAGTCATGGCGCAGGTGAAGGATCCACGCCTGACGGCTCAACTCGACGACATCTTCGAATCAGCACTCGACCCGACAACCCGATGCTGGGTACTGCGTCCCGATGGTGGATGGGCAGCAGCACCGGCGCATGGCGAGAAAGTGCGTGAGCACCAGATCGAATTGATGCGTAGCCGCCGGAGCCGGGCTTCCTGATGCCCGCCGGCGACAAACCATTGCGTGCCAACATATTCGCCGCGGGAGCTGTGCTGTGGCGAAAGTCTCCCGACAACGAAGACGAGATACGACTCGCATTGGTCCATCGCCCGAAATACGACGATTGGTCCTTTCCGAAGGGAAAGATCGATCCGGGCGAGAATGCGGTCGAGGCCGCCGTTCGGGAGGTGGCCGAGGAAACCGGATTCGACGCACGGCTCGGCCGCTACCTGTCCAAGGTGACGTATCCCATTCCCGGGCACCAGAAGATGAAGAAGGTCGACTACTGGGCAGCGGAAGCTCGCACCGGGACGTTCGAGCCGAATTCGGAGGTGGACCAGCTCAGGTGGCTGAATCCGGCCGAGGCCGCCGAGCAGTTGTCGTACCCGATGGACCGTAAGATCCTGCGACGATTCCTGAAGCGACCCACCGACACCGATACGGTCCTACTCGTCCGACACGGTAGGGCCGGTCAGCGCTCACGCTACAAAGGCGACGACGCCCTCCGCCCGCTCGACAAAGTGGGGCAAGCACAGGCCACGGCTCTCGTCACCTTGCTTCGTGCCTTCGGAGCCGACACGGTTCATGCGGCGAACAGACGCCGATGCGTACAAACCGTTCAACCATTGGCGGACGAACTCGGCGCGCCGATCACGTTGGAGCCCACACTGTCCGAGGAAGGGTACTGGGATGATCCGGGCGCCGGGCGTCGGCGCGCACGCGATCTCGCGTCGTCGGGAGGCGTCACGGTCGTATGCAGCCAGGGCAAGGTGATTCCGGATCTGTTGACCTGGTGGGCCGACAAAGACGGTGTGACCCTGCCTCCTAATCGAAATCGCAAAGGCAGCGTGTGGGTGCTGTCGTTGCGCGACGGAAAGCTGATCGCTGCCGACCATCTGGCCAGCCCGCTACCGGCAATTCCGGCCGAAAGCTGACCGAACTGACCGCAGAAGGACGTCAGGGCCCCGACAACGAATGTCGGGGCCCTGACGTCTGTTTCGGTACGGCTGTACAAGTACTGCCGTAAGCGAGACTACTTGCGTGCAGTGCGCTTGGCCGGAGCCTTCTTGGCGGGAGCCTTCTTGGCAGGCGCCTTCTTCGCAGCAGCGGTCGTGGTCTTCTTGGCAGCGGTCTTGGCGGGAGCCTTCTTGGCTGCGGCGGCAGTGGTGGCAGTCTTCTTGGCGACCGTCTTTGCCGGAGCTGCCTTCTTGGCGACGGTCTTACGAGCCGTCGTCTTGGCCGGAGCTGCTGCCTTCTTGGCTGCAGTCTTCGCGGGGGCTGCCTTACGTGCCGTGGTCTTGGCCGGTGCTGCCTTCTTCGCGGCGGCAGTGGTCTTGCGGGCCGTCGTCTTGACTGCTGCCTTCTTCGCGGCAGTCTTCTTCGCGGCGGCAGTCTTCTTTGCCGGCGCCGACGCAGATCCACGCTTCACAGCGGGGCCGGTGGCAGGCAACTTCTGGCCACCAGCGATGACAGCCTTGAACTGTGCGCCCGGGCGGAATGCAGGCACGTTGGTCGGCTTGACGCGAACTGTCTCGCCGGTGCGGGGGTTACGAGCGACGCGAGCCGCACGACGACGCTGCTCGAAAACACCGAATCCGGTAATGGTGACGCTTTCGCCACGGTGAACCGCGCGCACGATGGTGTCGACGATGTTCTCGACAGCCTCTGTGGCGCTCCGCCTGTCAGACCCCAACTTCTCGGTCAGGGCGTCAATCAGCTCTGCCTTGTTCATGGATTTCCTCCGCAATATTGTGGCCCATCGTCGGACCGACTACTACAACGGTAAACCCCAAGACGTCAAGAGTCTATGCGCCACGCCAATTCTCATTCGGCGTGGCGGAATGATTTACCGCCGCAATGCGTGTCGGAGCCCGAAATCGCTACCCTTCGGAGGGCCCCTCGATACGCTCGGGAAGGGTCGTAGGTTTCCATGACGGCCTTGACTTTTCGTACTCCGCAATGGCCTCTACCTGGCGTAATGTCAATCCGATGTCGTCCAGACCTTCCAGCAGACGCCATCTCGTGTAGTCGTCAATAGCAAAGCGCACCACCAAGGTTCCGACAGTGACGGTCTTCTCGTTCAGGTCGACGATTATTTCCAGACCCGGCTGTTCTTCGAGGGCCTTCCAGATCAATTCGACGTCACTCTGCTCCACTTCCGCCGCCAGCAGACCGGCTTTGCCGGCGTTGCCGCGGAAGATGTCGGCGAAGCGAGACGCGATCACGACCCGAAATCCGAAGTCGGATAGAGCCCACACGGCATGCTCTCGGGAAGACCCCGTTCCGAAATCCGGTCCGGCAACCAGAACGGAGCCTCGGTCGTACGGGCTGTTGTTGAGAATGAACTCGGGATCGCCGCGCCACGCGGCGAACAGACCGTCCTCGAAGCCGGTGCGCGTCACCCTCTTCAAGTATTCGGCCGGGATGATCTGATCGGTGTCGACATTCGACCGGCGCAGCGGCACACCGATTCCTTTATGGCGGATAAAGGGTTCCATCGAAAATTCTCCTACGTTTGACGAAAATTCGGACGAGTTCGGACGGGATCAGTCGAGATCGGCGGGTGACGAGAGCGTGCCACGCACCGCGGTGGCGGCAGCGACCAACGGTGACACCAGGTGTGTACGACTGCCTTTTCCTTGACGTCCCTCGAAGTTTCGGTTCGACGTGGACGCAGATCGTTCACCGACGGCAAGCTGATCAGGATTCATACCCAGACACATCGAGCACCCGGCCTGTCGCCATTCCGCACCCGCGGCGGTGAAGATCTCGCCCAGACCTTCCTTTTCGGCTTGAGCGCGAACCCGCATGGATCCGGGGACGATCAACATCCGAACGCTGTCCGCGACCTTGCGGCCGTCGAGCACCTCGGCGACGGCACGGAGATCTTCGATGCGCCCGTTGGTGCAGGATCCGACGAACACTGTGTCGACGGGGACCTCACGCAACGGTGTGCCTGCCTCGAGACCCATGTACTGCAGCGCCTTCTGGGCCGAGACCTTCTCACCCTCGTCGGCGAAATCCTCCGGGTCGGGAACACGGTCGCCGAGCGGGGCTCCCTGACCCGGGTTCGTTCCCCACGTGACGAACGGGGTCAGCGTGGAGGCATCGATGTGTACTTCGTTGTCGAAGACTGCATCCGGATCCGTTGCGAGCTCGTTCCACGCGAGTACCGCCTCGTCCCAGTCGGCTCCCTGGGGCGCATGCGGCCTGCCCTCGAGGTACGCGTAGGTGATCTCGTCGGGGGCGATCATTCCAGCCCGAGCGCCTGCCTCGATGGACATGTTGCAGATGGTCATTCGCGCTTCCATCGACAGCTTCCGGATCGCCTCGCCCCGGTACTCGAGAACGTAGCCCTGCCCACCACCGGTTCCGATCTTCGCGATCACGGCCAGAATCAGGTCCTTGCTCGTGACTCCGGGCGCCAATTCACCATCGACAGTGATGGCCATGGTCTTGAACGGCCGCAGCGACAACGTCTGTGTGGCCATCACATGCTCGACCTCACTGGTACCGATGCCCATCGCGATAGCGCCGAAAGCTCCGTGTGTGGATGTGTGACTGTCCCCGCACACAACGGTCATGCCCGGCTGCGTCAGTCCCAGCTGGGGTCCGATGATGTGCACGATCCCCTGATCGAGATTCCCCATGGGGTACAGACGAACTCCGAACTCCTCACAGTTTCGCCGAAGGGTGTCCACCTGAGTTCTCGACACCAGATCTGCGATGGGCGCGAAGATGTCGGTGGTCGGAACGTTGTGATCCTCGGTGGCGATGGTGAGGTCGGGACGTCGAAGTGGACGCCCCGCCAACCGAAGACCGTCGAACGCCTGCGGGCTGGTGACCTCGTGCACGAGGTGCAAATCGATGAAGATCAGATCGGGTTCACGGGATCCACCTTCGCCACCGCCCTTCACGACGACGTGTTGATCCCATACTTTCTCTGCCAGTGTTCGTGCTGTGCCGGCCATCGGTTCCACCAACCTATTCTCCGAGTGTGTCGCGCCGGTGGGCTACGGGCCGGCCCACGTCGCGTTGTGTCGACGACACCGCGCACTGACCGTGCGACTGCGCGTTCCCGCAATGTGCATTCCCACTATGCGAGACGCTAGTATCGACCTATGAGACAGCATAGCGGCATCGGCGTTCTGGACAAAGCTATGGGTGTTCTGTACGCGGTCGCCGAAGAGCCGTGCACGCTGAGCGATCTGTGCACGCGCACCGGGCTCCCCCGCGCGACGGCACATCGCCTCGCCGTCGGACTGGAGATTCACCGACTCCTCACTCGCGACGCGAACGGCCTGTGGCGTCCAGGCCCCGGACTCGCCGAACTTGCCGCCACTGCCGCCGACACACTTCTCGATGCCGCTGCATCCGTACTCCCGCGTCTACGTGAGATCACCGGCGAGAGTGTGCAGATCTACCGCTGCGAAGGATCCGTCCGGGTGTGCGTGGCGTCGATGGAACCACCGACCGGCCTGCGCGATACCGTACTCGTCGGCGCACGTCTGCCGATGTCCGCCGGATCCGGAGCCAAGGTTCTGCTTGCATGGGCAGATCCACAGACTCAACGCGCGATTCTCCCCGATGCCGAATTCGGCGAACGCGTTCTGGCAGAGGTGCGACGACGAGGCTGGGCACAGAGTGCAGGCGAGCGCGAACCGGGCGTCGCGAGTGTCGCAGCACCCATCCGTGATGCTGTCGGCAATGTTGTTGCGGCCGTGTCTGTCTCGGGCCCCATCGACCGCATCGGACGCAGGCCCGGCGCTCGATGGGCTGCAGATCTTCTCGCCGCCGCCGAGGCGATCCACAAACGACTCTGATCCTGGAATTTCTCGAAGTCGGGTGCCGGGCAACTTCATCTGATAAGCAGATGAGCGTGGGAATCAATCAGCGATCGCAGATCACGATGACCGAGAACGACACCGCAGAGTTTCTCGAACACAGTCGCGTTGCGACGCTCGGGACGATCGGACACGACGGAGTGCCACATCTCGTCGCCATGTGGTACGCCATCATCGATGGCGAAGTCTGGTTCGAGACGAAGGCCAAGTCTCAGAAGGCAGTAAATCTGCGCCGCGATCCTCGGGTGAGTGTGTTGGTCGAGGACGGACACACCTACGACACGCTCCGCGGCGTGTCGATCGAAGGGCGCGCAGAGGTGGTCGACGATCCCGATGCAGTGCTGGCCGTCGGGATCAGCGTGTGGGAACGCTATACCGGACCGTACTCGGACGAGGTCCGGCCCTTGGTCGAGCAGATGATGAACAAGCGCATAGCGGTTCGCGTCGTTGTCGATCGGGTCCGGTCCTGGGATCACCGTAAGCTCGGGCTTCCGCCGATCCCACTCGGCGGGTCCACGGCCGAATACCTGTGAGTGCCGAACCTCGGCTCGAAAAATCGGGAGAGCCGACAGTCTCGGGTGGGGTACGTTTTGTCCTGTCACTTACGTCCTAGGAGCGAGATATGACGCAACCCAGCAACGAAGACCAGAAGAAGAAGTTTCGCGAGGCCCTGGACAAGAAGAATCACAAGGCAACGAACTCCACCGAACACAAGGACGGCGGACCCAAGGTGAGCAATGCGCATGGTCCTGCCGACCACCAGAAGATGTTTCGACGCAAGAGCGTCTGACACCGCACCGAGCTCGTCCAGGAAAACAGAAACCCTCCCACCGCGACGGTGGGAGGGTTTCTGTGCTCTTGTAGCCCCGACGGGATTCGAACCCGCGCTACCGCCTTGAGAGGGCGGCGTCCTAGGCCGCTAGACGACGGGGCCAGGAACTTCTGTGTACAACACTGAACTTGTACTGCACCTTCATAGAACTGGACGCCTTGCGGCGCCCGACTTCTTGAAAGCTCGACCAGCTTAACTGGCTGACGCTCGGCAACCAAATCACTGCCGAACGCTTGCTGGGGTACCAGGACTCGAACCTAGAATGGCGGTACCAGAAACCGCTGTGTTGCCAATTACACCATACCCCAATGACCTTCGACGCTGAACATCTGGACAAGCATGTGCACCGCGTTTCGAGCCGTGATAGAGACTATCAAAGGACACCCACGTTTCTCCAAATCGCCTGGTCACAGCAGCCACAGCCGGCACTTCGGGCCCCGGGGACCCGGGTGCACGACCCGTCGAGCTCCAGTGGACACTCGATCGAGTGAGCAGCCCGAGCCCGAACGAATGAAGATGATCGTGGCTCCGGCCGGCACGGGCGGAGTTCTGGTGCCCATCGACGAGGACGGCGCTCCGACCGGGCCTGCATTCGAGTACACCGATTCGGCCGCGACGATATCGCGCATCGAGGCCGACGAACACCCACGATGGGTCTGGGAGTCGGCCACACGCATGTATCCGGCGCTACTCGATCGCGATGTCCGCATCGGCCGGTGCCACGACCTCTCGCTCACCCAGTCGATCTTGTCCATGCGCCGAGGTGAGCCGTCGGCGCACGGCGCTGTCGACGTCGACGATCGACCCGGGCTCTTCGACACACATCACTACCCGACCGCGGACGCGCTCATCGAGTGGCACCGCACTCAGACGACGGAGATCGACGCCTCACCGGGTCTGCGCCTTCTCGTGGCCGCCGAGTCCGCGGGAGCACTGGCCGCAGCCGAGATGAGTTTCGACGGTCTTCCCTTCTCGGCGACACGACACCGTGCGTACCTCGAGGACATTCTCGGATCCCGGCCACCGGAAGGAGCACTCCCCCCTGCCATGGTCGATCTGGAGACGGAGATCGGTGAGGTGTTCGGTCGACGCGTCAACCCTGCGTCCCCGTCCGATGTGGTGGCGGCCTTCGCCAGGGCGGACATCACCTTGACCTCGACGCGCGCGCATGTTCTGAAGACGATCGACCATCGCGCCGTTCCGCTGATGTTGCGCTACCGCGACTTGTCGAAACTGTTCAGCACCAACGGCTGGACGTGGGTCGACGCGTGGGTGCGCGAGGACAGATTTCGACCCGTCTACGTCCCGGGAGCAGTTGTCTCGGGTCGTTGGGCGAGCCGAGGCGGGGGTGCGTTGCAGATCCCGAAAGCTCTGCGTTCGAGCGTTGTTGCCGATCCGGGACACACTTTCGTCATCGCCGATGCAGGACAGTTGGAGCCGCGCATTCTCGCCGCTATGTCCGGCGACCGACGAATGACGGCCGCCGCCGGCAGCGAAGATCTGTATGCACTCGTGGCGGGGGAAGCCTTCGGCGGTGATCGGGACCAGGCGAAGGTGGCGATTCTCGGAGTTCTGTACGGAGCGACGTCGGGCAACGCGCGTGCCCTGCTCGCGCTACTGCGCCGCCGCTTTCCAGACGCAGTCGAGTACGTCGAACGAGCAGCTCGCGCGGGCGAGCGCGGCGAGGTGGTCCATTCTTGGCTCGGCCGTGCATGTCCGGCGCCTCCGCCCGAATGGTGGTCGCACGGGGACGCTCGTGCCCGCGGCCGATTCACCCGCAACTTCGTCGTCCAGGCAACTGCGTCGGAGTGGGCGTTGTGCTTGTTGGCGGAACTGCGGCGACGGCTCCTCGCAGAACCGGACCTGGGCGAGCTGGTGTTCTTTCAGCACGACGAGGTCGTCGTGCACACACGCAATCCTGCGCCCGCCCAGGCACTCGTCCAGGAGTCCGCACTGGCTGCGACTCGACTGCTCTTCGGCGACACCGTCGTTCGATTTCCTTTGGATATCGCCGTACGAGAATGCTACGCAGACGACCGATCGTCGTGACCTTGACCGTCGAAAGACACCTCGATCTCCTCGAAACCTTTGCTGCGCTGCGCCTCTGCTTGACCTGTGTAGGTCAGACGGTCGCCTTCGGTGAGATCGACGTCGTCGGTGAACGGGGTGAGTAGCGACCGAGGATAGAGCCGATTCACGCGTACGACGTTGATTTCGACGGCGATGACAACGAGAACGGCTGCGATGTACATGAACGCGAGCAACCCGAGCACGACCGCGAACACCCCGTTCATGATCGACGCCTTGCTGACGACGTACTTGATGTAGACACCGCCGAAGGTCTGCAGGAGCTGCCAGACCACACCTGCGACCACGGCCCCGGGAAGGACGTTCCACAGCGTCAACGGACGCGCGGTGGCGAGCCGAAAAGCCACCGTGAACACGACGACGTTGAGCACCACTGCCGCGACCAGAACGACCGCCCCCGACACTCGGCCGAAGTATCCCGCAGAACTGGCGACGTTGACGGCGGTGATTCCCAGCACTGCCACCCCGACCGTGCTGAGCAGTGCCAAACCGCGCACCCTCGATTTGATGGGGTCGGGGCGCAGATTCTTGGGCACAGCCCACGCCGTGTTCATCGCGTTCTGTACGGCTACGGCCACGCCGAGGCCGCCGTACAGAGACCCGAGCACGCCGACGACCAGACCGAGCGTTCCGCCGCCGATCTGTCCCGGCTGACCGACGTCGTCGCCGATGATGGGAATCTGGCTCAGCGCCGAATCGAGGATCTCGGTCTGCAGATCGGGGTTTCCTGCCAGCACGATGCCCAGAATCGTCGAGCCGAGCAACAGCAGCGGAAACAGCGAAACGAATGCGTAGTAAGCGATCAGGGCAGCAAGGTAGCCGCCCTGATCGTCGACGAACTTGTAGATCACGGCAAGCGGAAACCCGAGCACCGGGTGTCGGCGCTGCAGCCGGTCCACCCGTCCGGACAGGCTCACCGGATCGCGCCGAGATCAGCCGACGACGGCACGCGCCGCGCCGAGTCTCGAAAGAGTCTTCTCGCGTCCCAACAGTTCCATCGACTCGTACAGCGGTGGACTGATGTGCGACCCGGTGATCGCAACACGAACCGGGGCGAAAGCCTTGCGTGGCTTCAGTTCCAACCCATCGATCAATGCTGTCTTCAGCGACTCTTCCACGTCGGCCGTACGCCAATCGGCAAGCCCGGACAGAGCCGCGATCGCGGCATCGAGAACCGGACCCGCGTCCGCGCCCAGGTTCTTCGCTGCGGCGGCCGGGTCGATGTCGAAATCGTCGTCGGACACGTAGAGAAACTTCAGCAATCCC
Organism: Rhodococcus yunnanensis NBRC 103083; assembly: GCF_001895005.1. Taxonomy (GTDB): domain Bacteria; phylum Actinomycetota; class Actinomycetes; order Mycobacteriales; family Mycobacteriaceae; genus Rhodococcoides; species Rhodococcoides yunnanense. Next base: position 941,798 of record NZ_BCXH01000001.1, read on the forward strand.
CACGCGTCGGACAACACGACGATGCGCGTCTGCACGAGCTCTGCCGCGACCGCGAAACGAGCTTCGTCGATGTCCGCCGGAAGGTGATCGTGCAGGGTGAGAAATGCGCGAAGCCTCGCTGCGAAATCCGCAGGCTCCAACAATCGAATGTGCTCGGCGTTGATGGCATCGGCCTTCTTCTGATCGAAGCGCGCCGGGTTGGAATTGACCGTACCGATGTCGAATGCGGCAACCATCTCGTCGAGCGAGAAGACGTCGTGATCGTCGGAGATTCCCCAACCGAGCAACGCCAGGTAGTTCAACAGGCCCTCGGGTACGAACCCGCGATCGCGGTGGATGAACAGATTCGATTCCGGATCGCGCTTGGAGAGCTTCTTGTTGCCCTGTCCCATCACGAACGGAAGGTGTCCGAACACGGGTGTTCCGTCGGCCACACCGATGCGGGTCAGAGCCTCGTACAGGGCCAGTTGCCGCGGCGTCGACGACAGCAGATCCTCGCCGCGAAGAACATGGGTGATTTTCATCAGCGCGTCGTCGACAGGATTGACCAACGTGTACAACGGGTTTCCGTTGCCTCGGGTGATGGCGAAATCCGGGACCGTGCCGGCCTTGAACGTCGTCTCGCCACGTACGAGGTCGTTCCAGGACAAGTCGTGCTCCGGCATACGCAGTCGGACAACGGGTTTACGCCCCTCGTCCAGAAATGCCGTGCGCTGGTCCTCGGTCAGGTCGCGATCGAAATTGTCGTATCCGAGCTTCGGATCGCGGCCTGCGGCCTTGTGCCGAGCTTCGACCTCTTCCGGGGTCGAGAACGACTCGTACGCCTCCCCCGCCTCCAGCAGACGACGGACGACGTCGAGATGTTGATCGCGTCGCAGCGACTGCCGGTACGGCTCGTACGGCCCACCGACCTCGGGGCCCTCGTCCCACGTCAGGCCGAGCCACCGCAGCGCATCGAGGATCGCGGCATAGGACTCCTCGGAATCGCGCGCAGCGTCGGTGTCCTCGATGCGGAAGACGAACGAGCCGCCGTGATGTCTGGCGAATGCCCAGTTGAACAATGCGGTGCGGATGAGGCCGACGTGCGGCGTGCCCGTCGGCGAGGGGCAGAACCGGACGCGTACTTCGGTAGGGGTCATATCTCGCTCACGTTCTCAGGGCTGAATACTGCTCTAGTTCTTGGCCGCTCTAGTTCTTGGCTGCGACGGGATTGGTCAGAGTTCCAATCCCTTCCACGGTGACCGACACCGACTGCCCCGCGGTGATCGGACCCACACCCTCGGGCGTTCCGGTGAGGATCACATCACCTGGCAGCAACGTCATGACCGTGGAGATCCACTCGATGATCTCGGGGATGTCGTGCAACAGCAACGACGTCCGACTGCGCTGCTTGACTTCGCCGTCGACCTCGGTCTTGATCTCCACGTCGGACGCGTCGAGCGAAGTCTCGATCCAGGGACCGAGAGGGCAGAAGGTGTCGTGGCCCTTCGCCCGTGTCCACTGGCCGTCCTGCCGCTGATGGTCACGAGCGGACACATCGTTGGCGACGGTGTAGCCGAGGATGACGTCGAGCGCTTTCGCTGCGGGAACGTCTTTGCACGGTCGCCCGATGACGACAGCAAGTTCGCCTTCGTAGTGCACCTCGGTCGACGTCGGCGGCAACACGATCGGCGCGCCGGGTCCCACGATCGAGGTGTTCGGCTTGATGAAGATCACCGGATCCTTCGGCGCTTCCCCACCCATCTCGGCGGCGTGCGCCGCATAGTTCTTGCCGATCGCGATCACCTTGCTCGCCAGAATCGGTGCCAGCAGTCGGACGTCGGCGAGTGGCCACGATCGACCGGTGAAGGTCGGTGTGCCGAAGGGGTGTTCGGCAATTTCTTTGGCAGTACGTGCGTCGCCTTCACCCTCGATACTCACGAAGGCAACACCGTCAGGACTTGCAATTCGACCCAGTCGCATGCCGAAAGTCTATCGACCCACGATTCGCCACCTCCGACGCCATCGAACTACACCGAGCGCGGTGGGTGTAAAGTCGGCGCCGAAGTTCAAATGTCAGGATTTGGTGTCCACATAGTGAGATGGAGCGGCGACGGTGACGACGACCGAACAGCAGGAGCACACGAGCAGTTCGCGCAAATGGCTCATGCTCGCTCTCGGCATGCTCGCGCAGACGTCGGGCGCGGTGTTCATCAACGGCGCCGCGTTCCTCATCCCCGCACTCCACGACGATCGCGGGTTGAGCCTCGCCACTGCAGGAATCGTTGTTGCGATGCCCACCGTCGGCATCATGCTCACACTCATCGCCTGGGGCGTTCTCGTCGACCGAATCGGCGAGAGACTGGTTCTCGCAATCGGATTGGGACTCACCGCGCTGGCGAGTATCGCTGCATACTGGGCCACGTCGTTGGTCGTCCTCGGGTTGTGCCTACTCGTGGGCGGCATGGCCGCAGCAAGCGCGAACAGCGCAAGCGGACGGGTGGTCGTCGGCTGGTTTCCGCCACAACGACGCGGACTCGCCATGGGCATCCGCCAGATGTCGGTTCCGCTCGGAGTTGCCATCGCGGCACTGACCATCCCCTCCATCGCACGCGACCATGGAGTCGGACCAGCATTGCTCGTACCAGCCGTCATCTGCGCCGTCGGGGCAGTGCTGTGCATCGGCGTCATCGATCCACCACGACCGAATCGCGCGGCCGCCGAAGAGCAGGGTCTACTGGCGAATCCGTACCGCAGCAGTGCGCAACTGTGGCGAATCCACTCGACGTCGATCCTGCTCGTCGTGCCGCAATACGTGGTGTGGACCTACGCATTGGTGTGGCTGATGTCGGATCGAGGCTGGTCCGCCGCGTCCGCAGGCATCCTCGTGACCGTCACCCAGATACTCGGCGCCTTCGGGCGGATGGGTGTCGGCGCGCTGTCCGATCGACTCGGCAGTCGAATGAGACCCCTGCGGTGGGTCGCGGTCTCGACCGTGCTGAGCATGCTCGCCCTCGGCATCAGCGACTGGTTGAACTCCCCGGTCTCGATCGCGTTCCTCGTGCTCGCGTCCATCGTCACGGTCGCACCGAACGGGCTCGCGTTCACCGCAGTCGCCGAGTTCTCCGGGCCCTACTGGAGCGGACGGGCCCTCGGCGTCCAGAACACCGGGCAATACATCGCCGCCTCACTCGTCCCACCGGCCTTCGGCGCCCTCGCTGCCGTCAGCTTCCCCGTGGCGTTCCTCGTGTCGTCGATCTTCCCGTTCCTGTCGGTTCCCGTGATCCCGAACGACCACGAGTCCAAGGATTGAGATCCGCGGTTTCGGACC
>NZ_BCXH01000002.1 GCF_001895005.1 Rhodococcus yunnanensis NBRC 103083
TGCGCATCGGCTGCAACCTGCGCAACCAGACCCGACCACCGAGCCCCACCCCAGCCACGCCCCCAACACCTCTCAGCGCGCACCTTCCAGCCGACGCTCAGGCCCATTGACCCCGGAAACGCAAGGAGCGCCGACCCCGTGGTGGGGTCGGCGCTCGTTGGCGTGAAGGTTTCTTCTGGTCAGTGCTTCTCTGGACCGACGTGGTACTCGAACACCAGACCTGCTGCGGCGGAGAGGATCAGGACCACACCGAAGGCGATGAGCCACCAGAGGAAGAAGGCGAAGCCCAGGGCCGTGACCGACGCTGCGGCTGCGAGCACGATCGGCCAGAAGCTACCCGGGCTGAAGAAGCCCAGATCCCCTGCACCGTCGCTGATCTCGGCGTCGTCGAAGTCTTCGGGACGGGTGTCGAGGCGTCGTGCCACGAATCGGAAGTAGGTCCCGATGATCAGGGTCAGTCCGACGGACAGTGCAATCGCGGTGACACCTGCCCACTCGACTCCCGTGCGGGAGAACCCGGTGAACAGTGCGTACACGATCCCGACGAGAAGAAAGAAGACAGTCAGGATCTCGAAGATCTTGGCTTCGATTTTCATTTCAACATTCTCTCTCGGTCAGTTGCCTTCGGCGACGGATTCGGACTTCACTGTGCGGTCCGTGTTGAACGGCGTGGTGCTCGTCGCGATCGGCGACTGACCGATTGCCTCCAGCGCCTGCGCGTTGGTCAACGCCTCGCCACCTTCGGACAGCGGCTTGCGAAGTTCGATGTACTGCTGGAAGTCATCGGGGGACACAGCGCGAACCTCGAAGTTCATCATCGAGTGGAACGTGCCGCACATTTCGGTGCAGCGGCCCACGAATGCGCCTTCTCGTTCGATCTCGGAGATCTGGAACACGTTGTCCGAGTGGTTCTCCTTGGGGTTCGGGAGAACGTCACGCTTGAACAAGAACTCGGGAACCCAGAAGCCGTGAATGACGTCGGAGGACGCGAGCACGAACTCGATGCGCTTGCCGGTGGGGAGAACGAGTACGGGAATCTCGTTGCTGGTTCCGACGGTTTCGATCTTGTCGTAGTGCAGGTAGGACAGATCCTGCGGGCTTGCGCCGTGGATCGCTCCTGGGACGAACTCGCCGTCCTCGCTGCCCTCTGCCTCTCCCTCGGCCGGCTTTGCTGCGGCTTCGGCGGCTGCCTGCTCTTCGAGATCGGTGCCGTCGTACTTCACGACGCCGTCCTTGAGGTCGACCGTCTGATAGCCGAACTTCCAGTTCCACTGGTAGGCCGTGACGTCGACGGTGACGTCGGGATCCGGAACCTTCTCGTCGACGTAGTTCTGCACCACGACGGTGAAGTAGAACAGGACGGCAATGATCACGAACGGCACGGCCGTGTAGGCCAGCTCGAGCGGCACGTTGTAGGCCGTCTGCCGCGGGAATTCCGGTGAGTCCTTCTTCTTACGGTGGAATATGACCACCCAGAAGATCAGAGCCCACACGATGATGCCCATGATCAGGGCGGCCACCACGGACCACGTCCACAACTCGCGAATCGACTTTCCCTGGGGCGTGATGCCCGACGGAAATCCGAAGCGCAGGACATCGTTGTCGATGGAACAGCCCGACAACAGCAACGCGGCAACGCCGAGAAATGTTGTCAGCCCAGCTCGCCGAAGGATCCGACTCTGCGCCACGTTCACGCCTTCCTGATCGCTCACCACTGAAGAATGAGGGCTTCCACATGCAGAAGCCCTAGTACTACGCAGCGTAGACCAAAGCTGCCGTGAGACCACTGTTGGGTCGTTACCTTCGTTGTGCCGTGTCTGCGGCATACTCGGTCATCGACGCGTTCGACGTTCCTCGGCGCATGGGCGTCGGACGCGGTGACACCATTCCCGAACTGCGAAACGAGGTAGTAGACGCTGTGTGTGGACTACTCGGTGTACTCACGTCGGCCGGCACGGACGCTGCGGGAGTCGACCTTGTCTCCTCCGCAATGCACTGCATGCGTCACCGCGGACCGGACGAACCGGGCACCTGGCACGACGACGACGTCATCTACGGCTTCAACCGTCTGTCGATCATCGATATCGAACATTCTCATCAGCCGCTGCGATGGGGGCCCACCGAGAATCCGACGCGGTACGCGTTGACGTTCAACGGCGAGATCTACAACTACCTCGAACTGCGCGCCGAGCTTGCCCGCGATCACGGTGCCGAGTTCTTCACCGAGGGTGACGGCGAATCGATCGTGGCGGCATTCCACTACTGGGGCACCGATGCCGTGCGTCGGCTGCGGGGAATGTTCGCCTTCGCGATCTGGGACACCGAGACCCGTGAGTTGTTCCTCGCCAGGGATCCGTTCGGCATCAAGCCGTTGTTCGTAGCGACCGGCACCGGAGGCACAGCCTTCGGAAGCGAGAAGAAGAGCTTGCTCGAACTGACCGGCCTGATCGGCATCGGTACCGAGCTCGATCCGCGTGCCACCGAGCACTACACGGTGCTGCAGTACGTCCCGGAGCCCGAGACGTTGCATGCCGACATCCGCCGCCTCGAGTCCGGATGCTTCGCCACCCTCTCCCCCGGTACCGACCCGGTGATCACTCGGTACTTCACCCCGAAGTTTCCGGTGAAGGCCTTTGCGCCCGGTTCGGAGGCGTCGCGCTACCAGGAGATCGCGGAGGCGCTGCAGGATTCGGTCGCCAAGCACATGCGCGCAGACGTCACCGTCGGATCGTTCCTGTCGGGCGGCATCGACTCGACGGCAATCGCTGCTCTGGCGATGCGGCACAACCCGAACCTGATCACGTTCACCACCGGGTTCGAGCGCGAGGGGTACTCGGAGGTCGATGTCGCCGCCGAATCCGCCGCTGCGATCGGTGCCCGACACATCGTCAAGGTCGTCGGACCGGAGGAGTTCGCCGCGTCGATCCCCGAGATCGTCTGGTACCTCGACGATCCCGTTGCCGACCCCGCACTGGTGCCGCTGTATTTCGTCGCCAAGGAAGCCCGCAAGCACGTCAAGGTGGTGCTGTCTGGAGAAGGTGCCGACGAACTGTTCGGCGGGTACACGATCTACCGTGAGCCGCTGTCGCTGAAACCGTTCGAATACCTGCCCGGTGCGCTTCGTCGCGCCGCGGGCGCGCTGAGCGAGAAGATTCCCGACGGCACACGAGGCAAGAGCCTGCTGCACCGTGGATCGATGACGCTGGAGGAGCGCTACTACGGCAACGCGCGCAGCTTCGGCGACGCACAACTGCGAGCGGTACTCCGCGATTTTCGGCCGGAGTGGACGCATACCGACGTCACGGCCCCGATCTATGCGCAATCGCAGGGATGGGATCCGGTGGCGCGCATGCAACACCTGGATCTGTTCACGTGGCTGCGCGGGGACATTCTCGTCAAGGCAGACAAGATCACGATGGCCAACTCGCTGGAGCTTCGGGTGCCCTTCCTCGACTCGGAGGTCTTCGCGGTCGCCGAGAAGTTGCCGCTGGATCAGAAGATCACCAAGGACACCACGAAGTTCGCTCTACGTCGCGCGTTGGAGGGCATCGTTCCCGGACACGTTCTGCACCGCGCGAAGCTGGGGTTCCCCGTTCCGCTCCGACACTGGCTTCGCGGTACCGAACTCTTCGATTGGGCGCATCAGCAGATCGCCGAGTCGGAGACCGATCACATCCTGAACAAGGCTGCGATCACCGCGATGCTGAACGAGCACCGAGAGGGACGCTCGGATCACAGTCGTCGACTGTGGACCGTGCTGATCTTCATGGTGTGGCACGGGATTTTCGTCGAAAAGCGCATCGTGCCGAAGATCGCCGAGCCGACGTATCCGGTCAATCTCTGAGGGTCTCGCCCCTATATGCATCGATGGCCTGTAGCAACGGTGTAACTGTTGCTACAGGCCATCTGTGCGTGAATCCGAGTTGCGAGATCTGGAATCCGAGAATCTGGGATGCCTGCCCTGGACTACGCAGGCAGTAGTGCGCCGATCTCTTCGGCCGCAGTCGAGCCGTACGCGGCGCTGAGACGCTTGAGGGCGTCGTCGCGGACGAACTCCCATTCCTGAGTTCCGGTGGTCTCGAGAACGAGCACCGCGACCAGTGATCCCAGCTGCGCGGCGCGCTCCACCGAGGCGCCTGCACGGTGAGCGACGAGGAATCCGGCGCGGAAACCGTCGCCCACGCCCGTCGGGTCGACCTTGTTGGTCTCGGGTACGACATCGACATGTGTCTTCACACCGTCTTCGGTGACGATCTCGACACCCGATTTGCCCAGCGTGGTGACGCGCACTCCGACCTTGGCTGCAAAGTCTGCCTCGGACAGCCCGGTCTTCTGACGCAGCAAGCCCCACTCGTACTCGTTGGTGAACAGATACGCGGCGCCCTCGATCAGGGCGACGGCCTGCTCTCCGCTCAAGCGTGCGAGCTGCTGCGACGGGTCCGCCGCAAACGGAATGCCGGCTGTGCGGCACTGCTCGGTATGAGCGATCATCGCGTCGGGATCGTTGGCACCGATGAGAACCAATTCGATCGGGTTCGCGGCGGCGAGGTCGGCGATCGAGATCTCCCTGGCCTCGCTCATCGCGCCCGGGTAGAACGACGCGATCTGAGCCATGTCCTCGTCGGTGGTGCAGACGAACCGAGCGGTGTGCGCCGTCGTCGACACTCGCACTCCCGTGCAGTCGACACCGTTGGACTCGAGCCAGGTGCGGTACTCACCGAAATCGGGTCCGACAGCACCGACGAGCAACGGCGATCCGCCGAGTACTCCGAGCGCGTAGGCGATGTTGCCGCCGACTCCGCCTTTGCGTATCACCAGATCGTCGACGAGGAAGCTCAACGAGATGTTCGAGAGTTGGTCTGCAACCAACTGCTCGGCGAACTTGCCCGGGAACCGCATCAGGTGATCGGTCGCAATCGATCCCGATACCGCGAGAGTCACGTACTTGGGCCTTTCGGTCGTTGTCTGTGCGAGCACTATGCTACCCAGCTGCGCTGCACCGATGGTGGGGAAACACGTCGATGGATTCCGTGTGCGAACAGAACTAAGACCGGTACCCGCAGAGTGGGCACCGGTCAGAGTTCGAGATGGATCAGCTCAGTTGAACGAATCGCCGCAGGCACACGAGCCCGTGGCATTCGGGTTGTCGATCGTGAAGCCCTGCTTCTCGATCGTGTCCACGAAGTCGATGGACGCACCCTCGACGTACGGAGCGCTCATACGATCGACAGCCAGCGTGACTCCGTTGAAGTCCACTGCGAGGTCGCCGTCGAGGCTACGGTCGTCGAAGAAGAGCTGATAGCGCAATCCTGCGCAGCCACCGGGCTGCACAGCGATACGCAACGCGAGGTCGTCGCGGCCTTCTTGATCCAGCAACGCCTTGGCTTTCGACGACGCTGCCTCTGTCATCGTGACCTTGTGCGTGATGGTGTCGTTCGAGACGGTCATGGGCTCTCCCTGTCAGTCGTACCAAACCCGTGAACGACTCAACCGTACTCCGCACCCGTCTATTCCTCACAGTTGCAGCGAGTACTCCTGTGCCGCGTGCTCGGCGAGCAAACCCAGCTGCCGGTCCGCGTCGGACATCGCTTGTTCGACGGATCCTGCGAATACGGTGACCGAATACGCCCGTGATATCCCGGCAGCTGCCAACTCCTCGGCGTTCAGCGTGATCTGACCTGCGAGAACAAGGGTTTCGACGCCCGACACGGCGCCCGCGCCTGCAAGCTGCGTCACCAGTTTCCCGCGCAGTGATTGACTGTCGAACTTGCCTTCGCCGGTCACCACGAGATCCACCGACCGGAGCACCGTCGATTGATCGGTGAGTTCGGCCACGACGCTCGCTCCCGACTCACGTCGGCCTCCGAGCGCGAACAGTGCTGCGCCGATCCCTCCGGCGGCTCCTGCTCCGGCCAGCACGCCGACGTCGCGGCCCGATTCGAGATCGAGCACTGCCGACCATTCGGCGTTCAGGTCTTCGAGCGCCGCGACCATGTCCGGATCTGCGCCCTTCTGCGGCCCGAACACGCGTGCGGCACCGAACTCGCCCAGCAACGGATTCTCGACGTCGGTCGCGGCGACGAGGTCGACCGCCGAGACCCGTGCCATGGCATGTTCGAGACCGCCGAGAGCGCGCACCATCCCGCGTCCGCCGTCGGTGCAACTACTGCCGCCGAGGCCGACGTAGATCGTGTGCACTCCTGGAGTGTCGAGCGCCGCCGCAACGATCTGCCCGACACCGAAGCTGCTTGCGGTCAGCGCCGTGTGATTGGTCGGAGGGCCACCGAGCAGTCCAAGACCACATGCTGCTGCTGCCTCGACGAACGCGATCCCCGAGTCCAGCAGCCATCGCGCCCGCACGGTGTCCCCGAGTGGCCCCTCGACGTCGACTTCTTCGATGTCGCCTCGGCTGGCCGCCAACACGTCCACGAATCCGGGACCGCCGTCGGACTGCGGCGCAACGATCAGCTCGTCTCCGGGCCTGCCTCTGCTCCAACCGCGTCGTATCGCCTCGGCTGCCGCGTTCGCCGTCAATGTCTCGCCGAACGAATCGGGCGCCACCATCACTCGCATCGCTCGAATTGTAGGGGTGGCCGGGTGCCTCGGCGCGGCGAGCAGAGACCGAAAATGGGGCCGATCAGTGTTGTGACGTGGCCGGTGTTCGCGTGAACCGCGCAAGCCGATAGCCTGGGAGTGTGAAGTTGCTACGTCGCGGAAGCTCAGACAATTCGGACGATCGCGATTCGGAGTCCGTCGAGTCCTCCGCATCGGCCGAGGACTCGTCCTCGAACGTCTCGCTCGGCAAGGGTCGCCCCACACCCAAACGGCGTGAGGCGCAAGGCCGACGACGTGGACCGGTGGCACCTCCACCCATGACCGGCAAGGAAGCGCGCGAGCGCCGCAAGGCCAATCGCGGCTCCAAGGACGACCGCAAGAAGGCATCGGAGGAGCGTCGAGCAGCCTCGGCCGACCGCCGCGAGCGCATGCTGGCCGGCGAAGACAAGTTCCTTCTTCCCCGCGACAAGGGCCCGGTCCGCGCGTACGTCCGCGACATGGTCGATGCCCGACGCAATCTTGTCGGTCTCTTCATGCCGATGGCGCTGCTTCTGATCTTCGCGCTGTTCCTCAACCCGGCGGTCCAGGCATACGTGACGCTGGCGATGTTCGTGATGATGCTCTTCATGGTCGTCGAGGGCATCTTCATCGGGCGGCAGGTCAACAATCGCGTCCGAGCGCGCTTCCCCGAAACTCCGGACGGCGGCTTCAAGCTCGGTTGGTACGCGTTCGTCCGCGCTTCGCAGATTCGCAAGATGCGTGCGCCGAAGCCCAGGGTCGATCGCGGCGCGGCTGTCTGACCTGTGACGCCGGCTCATCGCACCCTCGTTCTCGGTGGTGTGCGTTCGGGAAAGTCGGCGTACGCCGAAGGCCTCGTGGACTCTTCCGATGCTGTCCGCTATGTGGCTACCGGACGTCGTGACCCATCCGATGCCGACTGGGAAGCTCGCATCGACATCCATCGACGCAGACGACCGTCTCACTGGACCACTGTCGAGGTATCGACCGATCTTCATGCGGTGCTCGGTGATCACCTAGGCACCACCATCGTCGACGACCTCGGCACGTGGCTCACTCACACGATCGACGACCACCGGGCATGGGACAGCCCGCGCGGTACCGTTGCACCGGACGTCGCGACGTTGGTCGATGCCGTATCTCGGTCACGCGAGCACCTGGTGATCGTGAGCCCCGAGGTCGGCATGAGCGTCGTTCCCGACACTCGGTCGGGCCGACTGTTCCAGGACGAAATCGGCAGTCTGAACTCTGCGCTGGCCGCCGTGTGCGACACCGTGGTGCTCGTCGTTGCCGGTCTCCCCCTCACACTCAAGACTTCTGACGGCCAAGTTCCAGGAAAGGCTCGGTAGTGACCGGAGATCCCGAACAGTCCGACAGCAGCGACCCAGCCGGGGACACACCTGGGGACATAGCTGAGGCCGCGACGCCTCTGCGACCCGTGGCGCCGCCGTCTTCGGACGCGCGCAGGCTCGCGTCGGAACGCCAGTCCACTTTGACGAAACCCGCGGGAAGTCTGGGGCGGATCGAGCGGATCGGTGAATGGATCGCGGCATGCCAGGACACCTGCCCGCCGAAGCCTCTCGTTCGGCCGCGGGTCGTGGTGTTCGCCGGTGACCATGGGGTGGCGGCGCACGGCGTCTCGGCGTACCCGGCCGAGGTGACCGGTCAGATGGTCGCGAACTTCCTCGCCGGCGGTGCTGCTGTGAACGCACTGGCGGCGACGGCGGGGGCTTCGGTCCGCGTGGTCGACATCTCGGTGGCAGGCGACACCGATCCCTCCGTGAGCACGCACAAGGTACGGCGTTCGAGCGGATCGATCGACCGCGAGGACGCGCTGACCGCAGACGAGGTACGTGCCGCGATCGACGCGGGCCGAGCCGTCGCCGACGAGGAGGTCGACGGAGGAGCGGATCTGCTGATCGCAGGCGATATGGGCATCGGTAACACCACGCCTGCAACGACGTTGATCGCCGCCCTCACCGACACCGAACCGGTCGCGGCAGTGGGCCGAGGCACCGGGGTCGACGACGCCGGGTGGATTCGCAAAACCGCCGCGATCCGAGATGCCATGCGTCGCGCACGGCCCGTCGTCAAGGATCCGGTGGAACTTCTTCGTGTCGCGGGCGGTGCCGATCTCGCCGCGATGGCGGGATTCCTGGCGCAGGCGGCGCACCGACGCACTCCGGTGATTCTCGACGGGCTCGTCGTCACAGCAGCTGCTCTCGTCGCCGAAGAGGGCGCTCGCGGAGCCAGGGAATGGTGGATAGCAGGTCACCGGTCGACCGAGCCCGCACATTCGATTGCATTGCGACACTTACGAATAGAACCTCTCCTCGAACTCGACATGCGACTGGGGGAAGGGTCGGGCGCGCTCGTTGCCCTCCCCCTGATCCACGCCGCAATCGCGACGTTGACCCAGATGTCGACATTCGCCGATGCCGGTGTCAGTACCGAGGGCGCTGCCGGTGTCAGTACCGAAGGCGCTGCCGGTGTCAGTACCGAAGGCGCTGCCGGTGTCAGTACCGAAGGCGCTGCAGGCGTGAGTCCCGAAGTCGCTCACGGGGACTGATCGATGCGTTCGATACTCGTCGGACCTCGCCTGGCGCTGTCCTGGCTGACGGTACTGCCGGTCCACGGCCCCCGCGAGGTGGACCGGTCTTCGGCAGGAAAAGCCATCGCATCCGCTCCCCTGGTGGGAATTGCACTGGGACTGTTCGCGGCAGCTGTGCTGTGGTGCGCGTCGGCTGCGTCGTTGGCGGGGATTCTCGCGGGCTTCCTGACGGTCTCGGCACTTGCACTGGTGACCCGGGGCATGCACGTCGACGGGCTCGCGGACACCGTGGACGGGTTGGGATGCTACGGGCCGCCCGAACGCGCACGTGAAGTAATGCGCTCCGGCAGCGCCGGACCTTTCGGGGTTGCCGCCATCGTTGCCGTATTCGCGATACAAGCAACAGGATTCGGTGCGCTGGCCGACCGACACTCCTGGTGGTCGATCGTGATTGCGGTCGCGGTGGGACGCGTTGCCGTCGTGCTCGCCTGCCGACGCGGAATCGACTCGGCGACCGATCGAGGGTTCGGCGCTCTCGTCGCAGGCACACAGCCACTGTGGTTCGTGGTATCTGCCTCGGCTGCAGCAGTTCTCGCCGCCGTGTGGTGCGTCCACTCTCGCCCGTGGCAGGGCCCACTGGCAGTGGCGGTTGCACTGCTTGCGTCGACCCTGCTGGTACACCACACCGTCCGACGCTTCGGGGGCATGAGCGGTGACGTTCTCGGCTCGGTCGTCGAGGTCACGACCACCGTCACCGTGGTGGGGTTACTCGTGGGCAGCTAGGTCAGGCGAGCTTGGTCATCCACCCGTGTGTGTCCGCGAACGTGCCACGCTGGATTCCGGTCAACGTGTCGCGCAAGGCGAGAGTGATCTCGCCGGGTTCTCCGTCGGCGATCGCGAACTGGCCGTCGGCGGACTTGACGCTTCCGACCGGAGTGATGACAGCTGCCGTGCCACAGGCGAACACCTCGGTGATCTCCCCGGATTCGGCCTTCTTCTGCCATTCCTCGGTGGAGATGCGACGCTCCTCGACCGGAATCCCGGAGTCGGTGGCGAGTGCGAGCAAGGAGTCGCGCGTGATTCCCGGTAGCAACGAACCGGACAGTGACGGTGTGACCAGACGAGCATCGGAACCCGACCCGAAGACGAAGAACAGGTTCATTCCGCCCATCTCCTCGACGTAGCGCCGTTCGATCGCGTCGAGCCACACCACCTGATCACAGCCCTCGTCGCTGGCCTGCGCCTGTGCGAGAAGAGATGCGGCGTAGTTGCCCGCGAACTTGGCCGCGCCGGTGCCGCCGGGAGCCGCTCGCACGTACTCCGTGGAGAGCCACACACTGACCGGCTTGACGCCACGCGGGAAGTACGCGCCTGCGGGCGAGGCGATGAGCATGAATCGGTAATCGTCCGCAGGGCGAACGCCGAGTCCTGCCTCGGTGGAGAACATGAACGGGCGCAGGTACAGCGCGTCCTCGCCTCCCGCGGCGGGGATCCACTCGTGGTCGACCGCGAGCAGCTGCTTCACCGAACCGATGAACAACTCGTCCGGGAGTTCCGGCATCGCCAGGCGGGCAGCGGAAGTACGGAAACGCTCGGCGTTGGCGCCGATACGGAACGACGAGATATCACCGTTGGGCTGGCGGTAGACCTTGAGGCCTTCGAAAATGGCCTGTCCGTAATGCAACACCATCGCAGCGGGATCGAGCTCGATCGGCCCGTACGGAGTGATAGTCGCGTCGTACCAGCCCTTGTCGGACGTGTAATCGATGATCACCATGTGGTCGGTGAAGTACTTTCCGAACCCCGGCGCAGCCAGTACGGCTTCCCTGGCGTCCGAGGGGGCCGGAGAAGGATGCTGCACGCGCGCGAATTCGGGGACACCGGTCATGATGCCGATCTTATCGAACGGGTAATTCGTCGCTCATTTGGTGTTGACCGACACGAACGGAGGCGCAGTGATTTCACATCGCAGCGTGCGTCCGCGCACGTCGAGATCGACGACATCGCCAGGTGCGAGGTTCGCCGACGTGTCGAGCAGTGCGAGGGCGATGCCGATTCCGAGGGTCGGCGAAAATGTTCCCGACGTCGTCACCCCGATCGGAGCACCCTCACTACGCACCGTCATCCCCTGCCGCAACACCCCGCGATCGAGGGCTTTGATGCCGCGCAACACTCGCGCCGGTCCCTGCTCCTTCTCGGCGACGAGTGCGTCCTTGCCCCAGAACGCGTCCTTCTTCCACCCGATCGCCCATCCGCATCTCGCCTCGAGCGGCGAGATGTCGAGTGAGAGCTCGTGTCCGTGGAGCGGATAGCCCATCTCGGTTCGCAACGTGTCGCGGGCGCCGAGGCCGGCAATCTCGCCACCCGCAGCCTTCACCAGATCCACCAATGCCCTGAAGAGCCTCTCCGCATCTGCCCACGCGGGAATCAGTTCGTAGCCGTGTTCGCCGGTGTATCCGGTGCGGCATACCCGAACCGGGACATCGCCCCACACGGCGTCCTCGAACGCCATGTACTCCATGTCGACGGGCAGTCCCAGTCTCTCGACGATCGCTCGCGATTCGGGCCCCTGCACGGCCAGCACACCGAACTGGCGATGCTGATCGACGACGGTGATCCCGTCGGGCGCCCGTGAAGCGAGGGCCTCGACGACGTCCGCGGTGTTGGCGGCGTTCGGAATCAAGAAGACCTCGTCCGGCCCGACGAAATACGCGATCAAATCGTCGACGACTCCCCCGGACTCGGTGCAGCACAAGGTGTACTGCGCTTTCCCCGGTCCGACGCGGCGGAGATCGCCCGTGAGCGCCGAGTTGACGAACTCGGCCGCGCCGGGGCCGGAGACCGAAGCCTTTCCGAGGTGGCTGACGTCGAACAGACCCACAGTGGAGCGGACTGCTTTGTGTTCGGCAACGACTCCTGTATACGAGACCGGCATCTCCCATCCACCGAACGGGGCGAACGTTGCCCCCAATTCGACGTGGACGGCGTGGACGGGACCGTGGACGAGTTCGTCTTCGCTCATAGTGGCCAACGCTAGCGGACGGCGACGTATCGCCACCCGATCACTACGATCGAGTTCGACCGACACTCTCTTCCCACTTGTAGGAGCTGCCCAGTGCCTTCGTCTACACCCCGCGCCCTCGGACCCGAGCTGGTGTTGGCCGGCCGCCTCGGTAAGAACATCGACGTGCTCGTCGTCGCTCTGAGCACGAGCGAGGACGGGCTCGAGCTCGTCATCACCGACGACATCTCGGACGACGCGCTGGCATCCGAGCTTCTCGATTCCTTCGAAGCAGTCGGGGCGACGGGCAAGGCGGACGAGATCACCCGCATTCCTGCCCCCGCTGCGCTTGCGGTATCGAGCGTCCTCGCAGTCGGTCTCGGCACATCGGCCGACATCGACACCGACCGCATCCGCCGATCCGCGGGAACTGCGGCGCGCGCCCTGTCCGGCACCGCGATCGCCGCAACGACACTGTCCTCGCTCGACCTCGGTGCCGCGGCGGAAGGATTCTTCCTCGGCGCATACCGATTCACCGAGTTCAAGTCGCCGCTGTCCGCCCCCAAGGAGGGCGCAGGCGCGCTCGGACGCGTCGAATTGCTGGTGGCCAATCCACGCTCGCGGGAGCCGAAGGCGGAGTTGGCGCGTTCCCTCGCCATCGCCGAGTCCGTCGCGATCGCCCGTGACTTCGTCAACACACCCCCGAGCCACCTCTATCCGGAGGAGTTCGCCGCGCGCGCCAAGGAACTCGGCACCGCAGCAGGCCTGACCGTCCAGATTCTCGACGACAAGGCTCTGGAGAAGGGCGGATACGGCGGCATCCACGGCGTCGGGAAGGGCTCGTCGCGACTTCCCCGACTCGTGCGACTGACGCATTCGGGTGGCAAGCGCAAATCCAAGAAGGTCGCACTCGTCGGCAAGGGCATCACATTCGACACCGGCGGCATCTCGATCAAGCCTGCGGCCGGGATGGAGAACATGACCTCGGACATGGCAGGCGCCGCCGCCGTGATCGCGACCGTCATCCTCGCCGCCAAAGTGGACCTGGCACTCGACGTCGTCGCCACCGTTCCGATGGCGGAGAACATGCCCTCGGGCACAGCCCAGCGCCCCGGTGACGTCCTCACCCAGTACGGCGGCATCACGGTCGAGGTCATCAACACCGACGCCGAAGGCCGTCTCGTGCTTGCCGACGCGATCGTGCGTGCGTGCGAGGACGACCCCGACTATCTGATCGACACCGCGACGCTGACCGGCGCGCAGGTCGTCGCTCTCGGTAACCGCACGCCGGGTGTCATGGGCACCGACGAGTTCCGCGATCGCGTCGCGGAGATATCTCGTTCCGTCGGCGAGAACGGCTGGGCGATGCCCTTGCCGAGCGAGATCCGCGGCGAACTGGAGTCGAAGGTCGCAGACCTGGCCAACGTCACCAACGGTCGCGCGGGCGGAATGCTCGCCGCCGCACTGTTCCTGAAGGAATTCGTCGCCGAGGGCGTCGAATGGGCGCACATCGACGTCGCCGGTCCCGCCTACAACACGGGAGGTCCGTTCGGATACATCGGCAAGGGCGGCACCGGAGTTCCGGTTCGCACCATGTTCGCAGTGCTCGAGGACATCGTGGAAAACGGCTAGCGTGAGAAACGGATAGTTCTTGGCTCGTGTGCGGGTGGCTCACCACGGTGTGCCGCCCGCACCGCAGGCATCACTCTGCGGCGCGTCGTTTCAGAATCTTCTGCCGCGCATCGTGATCGCGCATTCGCTGCGGATAACCGGTCTTGCGTACGTCGTAGACCGGAATCCTCAGATCACCCCCGAGCTTTCTGATATGTCGCTCGTCGACGGCGCGGCGGGTCCACTCACCGTCGTTGGCAATCAACACCACAGTGACAGGAGTCACTGTCGTCTTCGGCTCGACGTATGCCTCGACTCCCGTGCGCGCGGCCGTCCAGTCGGCGAGGTATTGGGCCGGTGAACCCTCCCCACCGCCTCTACCTTTGCCGCTGCGTCGGGAGAAGCGATCGAACAACCCCACTGTTGACTCCTGTCGCCTGTGTGTCCGACTCCTGCCGAGCGTCCACACGAGATGTGTTACTCACCAGTTTGCCAGTGCAACAGCCGCCCCTCGGGGAACACCAGATCTCCGAGGATGGAAGGATGACCATGGAGAGTTCAACTCTCCCGTTGTCGAGAAAGAGTGCCGACCATAGATGAAGGGGCGTTCGACGTGTCTGCTGCCACCGGCCGTGGTTCGTGGAACGCCCGTTTCGGTAGTTCGGCAAGGGCATCGGAACCTCCGAAGTGCACCGCCCTGACGATCGCAATTAACGCAAGTATCGTCCGCGAATCCAACAACGCCAGCACAATGGTCTACGACCACAAGTCGTAAGACCACATACCCGCATACAACTGTCGAGGAGTCAACAGACATGGCCTTCTCCGTCCAGATGCCAGCTCTTGGTGAGAGCGTCACCGAGGGAACTGTCACGAGGTGGCTCAAGCAGGAGGGCGACACCGTCGAGGTCGACGAGCCGTTGCTCGAAGTATCGACGGACAAGGTCGATACCGAAATCCCGTCCCCCGTGGCTGGCGTTCTGACGAAGATCGTGGCGCAGGAAGACGACACCGTCGAGATCGGCGGCGAGCTCGCCCAGATCGGTGATGCCGGAGAGAAATCCGCGCCTGCCGCCGAGCCGGAACCTGCCGCCGAAGAGCCCGAGCCCGCTGCCGAACCCGAGCCACAGGCCGAGGAAGAGGCACCGGCGGCCGCGCCCGCAGCCAGCTCTGCACCGAGCGGATCCGGTACCCCGGTCAACATGCCCGAACTCGGTGAGTCCGTGACCGAAGGAACGGTCACTCGCTGGCTGAAGGCAGTCGGCGACGACGTTGCCGTCGACGAGCCTCTCCTCGAAGTGTCCACCGACAAGGTGGACACCGAGATTCCGTCTCCGGTCGCAGGAACACTCCTCGAGATCAGCGCAGAAGAGGACGACACCGTCGCCATCGGTGGCCAGTTGGCACTGATCGGATCGGGCGCGCCGGCCGAGAAGGCACCGGAGCCCGAGAAGCCGACTCCCGCACCCGAGCCCGTCAAGGAAGCCCCGAAAGCAGAGGCTCCGAAGCAGGAAGCTCCCAAGGCCGAAGCACCCAAGACGGAAGCCCCGAAGGCAGAAGCACCCAAGGCCGAGGCTCCGAAGGCTCCTGCTCCCAAGCAGGAGATCTCTGCTCCGTCGGGTGATGCAACGCCGTACGTCACGCCTCTGGTTCGCAAACTCGCTGCCGACAACGACGTGGACCTGTCCAGCGTCAAGGGCACCGGCGTCGGCGGACGTGTCCGCAAGCAGGACGTGCTCGCTGCAGCAGAAGCAAAGAAAGCGCCTGCAGCTGCACCTGCCGCGGCGGCACCGGCGGCAGCATCGGCTCCCGCAGCACCTGCCACCGCAGGGGTTCGCCCTGAGCTTGCTCACCTGCGCGGAACCACGCAGAAGATCAACCGCATTCGCCAGATCACCGCAAGGAAGACCCGCGAATCGCTGCAGACCACTGCTCAGTTGACCCAGACCCACGAGGTCGACGTCACCAAGATCGCGGCGCTGCGCACCCGCGCCAAGGCCACCTTCAAGGAGAACGAGGGCGTCAACCTGACGTACCTTCCGTTCTTCGCCAAGGCCGTCGTCGAAGCACTCAAGGCGCATCCCAACGTCAACGCCAGCATCGACGAGGAGAAGAAAGAGATCACGTACCACGCCGATGTCCACCTCGGCATCGCCGTGGACACCGATCAGGGTCTGCTCTCCCCTGTCATCCACAACGCGGGCGATCTGTCCCTCGCCGGTCTGGCTCGCGCGATCGCCGATATCGCCTCGCGTGCGCGCTCCGGTGGCCTCAAGCCCGACGAGCTGGCCGGTGGCACGTTCACCATCACCAACATCGGTAGCCAGGGCGCCCTGTTCGACACGCCGATCCTCCTTCCGCCGCAGGCGGCAATGCTCGGAACCGGCGCGATCGTCAAGCGCCCGGTCGTCGTCAAGGACGACGCAGGCAACGAATCCATCGGCGTTCGCTCGATGGTGTACTTGCCACTGACGTACGACCACCGTCTGGTCGACGGTGCTGACGCGGGCCGCTTCTTGACCACCATCAAGCAGCGTCTGCAGGATGCTTCGTTCGAGGCGGATCTGGGTATCTGACGTCAGGCTCGGGTCGAGCTGAACCGGTACTGTCGAAGTATCGGACACATGCTCGAACGGTCCTCGAGAAGACGGGGAATCGCACACACAGCCGGGGCACCATTCGCAGCGCGAATGGTGCCCCGTACCTGTCGAGGAGGCTAACGAATTCATGCGTGTAGTCATTGCTGGTTCTTCGGGATTGATCGGTACCGCTCTCGTGGCAACGCTGCGAGGCAAAGGGCACGACGTCGCTCGGCTGGTTCGCCGGACGGCGGCAGGACCGGACGAGCACGAGTGGGATCCCCCACACGGCACGATCACCGAACGCGCACTGCGCGGCGCGGATGCAGTGGTGAATCTGTGTGGGGTGGGTATCGGTGACAAGCGGTGGTCCGGTTCCTACAAGCAGGAAGTTCGTGACAGTCGAATCACGCCGACGGAGGTACTCGCCGACGCGTGCGTGACGTACTCGGTACCGACGCTGGTGAACGCGAGCGGAATCAACTTCTACGGAGACACCGGCGACCGCGTCGTCGACGAGTCGTCCCCCGTCGGTACCGGATTTCTGGCCGAGGTGTGCCGCGATTGGGAGACGGCAACCACGGCGGCCAGTACTGCGGGAGTTCGGACGATCATGCTGCGCAGTGGCGTCGTTCTGTCACGGCGCGGCGGGATGCTGGACAGGCTGCGACCGCTGTATCTGCTCGCACTCGGCGGACGACTCGGCAGTGGGCGACAGTACTTTCCGTGGATCTCTCTCGACGACGAGATCTCCGCGATCGTTCACGGCCTGGAGAACGAGGATGTGTCCGGTCCGGTGAACATGGTCGGGCCTGCTCCCGTCACCAATGCACAGTTCAACAGCGCCATGGCCCGCGCAGTCGGTCGCCCCGCACCGTGGGTCGTCCCCGGCTTCGCCCTTCGAGCCGCAATCGGCGAGTTCGCGGAAGAAGCGATTCTGACCGGTCCACGGGCTATTCCAGCGGTTCTGGAAGACACGGGATTCGTATTCGCGCACAACACCGTCGGCGAGGCACTGCGCGTCTCGGTCGGGCGTTGACGCGGCGTAATCTCGCCGGTATGGGCAACCCTGGAATCTCGGCACGGGAGAGTTCGGACTCGATGGCGATCGTCGAGCTCGGGAGGATCGACTACCTCGACGCTTTGGCACGCCAGCGCCAACTCGCCGACATGCGCGCCGAGGGTCGTGGACAGGACACGCTCCTGCTTCTCGAACATCCGTCCGTGTTCACCGCAGGCAGGCGCACCTCCCCCGAAGACCTGCCGAAGGACGGCACTCCGGTGATCGAGGTGGACCGCGGCGGGAAGATCACCTGGCACGGTCCGGGGCAACTCGTCGGCTATCCCATCGTGAAGCTGGCCCAGCCGATCGATGTGGTGAAGTACGTTCGCCGCGTCGAGGAGGCGCTCATCTCGGTGTGCACCGACCTCGGCATCGCGTGCGGCCGCATCGACGGTAGGTCGGGTGTGTGGCTGGCAGCGGAACAGCGCGACGGCCGGTGGCTTCCGGAACGGAAGATCTCGGCGATCGGAGTGCGCGTGCAGCGAGGAGTGACGCTGCACGGCTTCTCGTTGAACTGCAACTCGGCGATGACGGGTTTCGACGCCATCGTGCCGTGCGGAATCTCCGACGCAGGTGTGACGTCGTTGTCGAACGAGCTCGGGCGTGACGTGACGATCGAGGAAGTGACTCCCGCTGTCACCGCTGCACTCGTCGCCGCACTGGACGGCGAGCTCGAGGTCGCCGACCACCCGGTCGATCGTGTGGATGCCTCGGCGCCCGCGGGTAGCCCACAGTTCACCACCGTTCGCTTCGGCGCGTAGCATCGGTTCCGTGACTGTGGCTCCAGAAACACCCCCCGACGCAGCGCTCGCCCCACCCGGACGAAAGCTGCTCCGCCTCGAGATCCGAAACGCGGAAACCCCGATCGAACGCAAGCCCAATTGGATCAAGACCAAAGCGAAGATGGGTCCGGAATATTCCGAACTCAAGGGTCTGGTCAAACGAGAGGGCCTGCACACGGTATGCGAGGAAGCCGGCTGCCCCAATATCTACGAGTGCTGGGAAGATCGCGAAGCGACCTTCCTCATCGGCGGTGAACAGTGCACCCGCCGTTGCGATTTCTGCCAGATCGACACCGGCAAGCCCGACGCTCTCGACCGTGACGAGCCACGCCGTGTAGCCGAAAGCGTCCAGGCGATGGGCCTGCGCTACTCCACCATCACCGGCGTCGCCCGCGACGACCTGGAAGACGGTGGCTCCTGGCTGTACGCCGAAACGGTTCGCTACATCAAGAAGCTCAACCCCAATACCGGCGTCGAGCTTCTGATCCCGGACTTCAACGCCAAGCCCGACCAGCTCGCCGAGGTCTTCTCCTCACGTCCCGAGGTACTCGCGCACAACGTCGAGACGGTCCCGCGCATCTTCAAGCGGATCCGACCGGCGTTCCGCTACCAGCGGTCGATGGACGTCATCACTGCCGCTCGCAACGACGGCCTCGTAACCAAGTCCAATCTCATCCTCGGCATGGGCGAGACGCCGGAAGAGATCCAGGAAGCGATCCGCGACCTGCACGAGGCGGGCTGCGACATCCTCACCATCACGCAGTACCTCCGTCCCTCGCCTCGGCATCACCCGGTCGAGCGGTGGGTCAAGCCCGAGGAGTTCGTCGACCATTCCGATTACGCCACCGAAATCGGTTTTGCCGGCGTCATGGCGGGACCGTTGGTCCGCTCGTCGTATCGGGCCGGACGTCTGTACGTACAGGCCATGCAGCACCACGGCCGAGTGCTGCCGGAAGGCATGCGTCACCTCGGCGAAGGTGGCGAGGCATCGCAGGAAGCCAGCTCGCTGATCTCCCGGCTGGCCGCTCGCTGATCTCGCTCTATTCGTCGCTGGGCGATGCAATCGCCCAGCGATGCGTGTGAGTGCGACTGCGGGACGTATCCTGTGAAGCATGGCGAACGGCAGTAAAGCGGGCAAAGCTGGTAAGCCCAGCAAAGAAGCGAAGGCGGCAGCGAAAGCTGCCCGTAAGCAGGCATCGAAGGAACGGCGCAGCCAACTGTGGCAGGCGTTCCAGATGCAGCGCAAGGAAGACAAGCTACTCCTCCCGTTGATGATCGGAGCGATCGTCGGCATCACCGTCGTCGCTTTCCTGATCGGTCTGATCTTCGGAGTCCAGTGGTTCTTGCTGCCCTTCGGACTCGTCGTCGGCGTCCTGGTCGCCTTCATCATCTTCGGGCGTCGCGTCCAGAAGTCGGTGTACACCAAAGCCGATGGTCAAGCAGGCGCGGCCGCGTGGGCGCTGGACAACCTTCGGGGATCGTGGCGAGTGTCGAACGCAATCGCGGGTACCACTCAGCTCGATGCGGTACACCGGGTGATCGGCAAGCCGGGTGTGATCCTGGTGGCCGAGGGCGCCCCACAGCGGGTGAAGTCTCTTCTGGCGCAGGAGAAGAAGAAGACCGCTCGTCTCGTGGGCGATACTCCGATCTACGACATCGTGGTCGGAAACGGCGAGAATCAGATTCCGCTGTCCGGGCTTCAGAAGTATCTGACCAAACTCCCGAACAACATCGACAGCAAGCGCATGGACACCATCGAGTCACGCCTCGCTGCCCTCGGCACCAAGGGCGGACCAGCGATGCCGAAGGGTCCGATCCCCGGTGGGGCGAAGATGAAGGGCGTGCAGCGCACCATCAAGCGCCGCTGATTCTTGTTTCAGCGGAACGACCCGGCATCTGGAGTGGAGCCGGCGGAACGACCCGGCATCTGGAGTGGAGCCCGCGGAACGACCCGGCATCTGGAGTGGAGCCCGCGGAACGACCCGGCATCTGGAGTGGAGCCCGCGGAACGACCCGGCATCTGGAGTGGAGCCCGCGGAACGACCGATAGCAAGGTCGCTGGCTTCGCTACCGGCCGCGCAGCATTGCGGTTCCTGTTGCCCGGTCGTGCATTCCGCGGCCATCGTGGTCCGAGATCACGGCCGGGAAGATGAAGATCACGAAGAACGTACGTACCAGCGCGCGAACAAAGCCGACGCGGGCTGCAGCGTCGACGCGTGCGACCTGGATTCCGGCGACCAGCTGCCCCGGGGTGAACGAGAAGGCGCTCACGGAGCCGACGCCGACCACGAACCAGACGAGAAGGGTGAGCGTGGACAGCGACTGGTCGAGCGATGTGAGGCTGAGCACGAGCGCTCCGATCCCCATCGCCATCAACCAGTCGACGGTCAGGGCGGCGGCGCGACGACCGAGTCCGGCGATGGCGCCGGGTCCGTCCGACGGCAATCCGAGCCGTTCGCCCGGAAATTTCTGCTCGGTCCCGTCGTCCCCGATTGCAGCGTGGGGACCGGACAACCAGGAACCTGTCATTCGTGCCATGGGTACAAGGATAGGCGCCGACGTACCCGGCGAAGTAGGCCGTCACCGTAGTGTGTGCGGGAGAGCATCGCGTTTTCGTGCGCCCGGCGTGGAGAACGTGACGTTGCTCGATCGATGTGTGCACAAAACACGACGTGTAACACGGGCGAAACACAGGCTTGACTAGCGGGCAACACCAAGTCCATAACGTGCTGGTCGACGAACTCAACAAAGGAGTAACAGCGTGGCGTTCACCACGGCCGAAGAGGTCATCAAGTTCATCGCCGACGAAAATATCGAGTATGTGGATATCCGGTTCACGGATCTTCCCGGTATTCAGCAGCACTTCTCGATTCCGGCCTCTGCCTTCACGCAGGATGTCTTCGAAGACGGCCTCGCTTTCGACGGCTCGTCCGTCCGCGGCTTCCAGTCGATCCACGAGTCGGACATGATGCTTCTGCCCGACGTGACGACCGCGCAGGTCGACCCGTTCCGCGCTGCGAAGACCCTCAACGTCAACTTCTTCGTCCACGACCCGTTCACGCGTGAGTCCTACAGCCGCGACCCCCGTAACGTGGCTCGCAAGGCCGAGGAATACCTGGTGTCCACCGGCATCGCCGACACCGCGTTCTTCGGCGCCGAGGCAGAGTTCTACATCTTCGACTCGGTTCGCTACGACTCCGGCATCAACAGCGCGTTCTACGAGCTCGACTCGATCTCCGGCTCCTGGAACACCGGCAACGATGTCAACGCCGACGGCAGCCCGAACCTCGGTTACAAGGTTCGCCCCAAGGGCGGATACTTCCCCGTCGCACCGTACGACCACTACGTGGACCTGCGCGACGAGATCTCCACCAACCTACAGAATGCGGGCTTCGAGCTCGAGCGTGGCCACCACGAGGTCGGCACCGGCGGACAGCAGGAGATCAACTACAAGTTCAACACGCTGCTCGCAGCGGCGGACGATCTGCAGCTGTTCAAGTACATCGTCAAGAACACCGCATGGAAGGCAGGCAAGTCCGCCACCTTCATGCCGAAGCCGCTGTTCGGCGACAACGGCTCGGGCATGCACGTCCACCAGTCGCTGTGGAAGGACGGCAAGCCGCTCTTCCACGACGAAGCCGGATACGCTGGGCTCTCGGACCTGGCTCGCCACTACATCGGCGGCATCCTGCACCACGCACCGTCGCTGTTGGCGTTCACCAACCCGACGGTCAACTCCTACCACCGCCTGGTGCCGGGCTACGAGGCTCCTATCAACCTCGTCTACAGCCAGCGCAACCGTTCGGCCGCCGTCCGTATCCCGATCACGGGCAACAACCCCAAGGCCAAGCGCCTCGAGTTCCGCGCTCCGGACTCCTCGGGCAACCCGTACTTGAACTTCGCTGCTCAGATGATGGCGGGCTTGGACGGAATCAAGAACAAGATCGAGCCGCAGGCACCGGTCGACAAGGATCTGTACGAGTTGCCGCCCGAGGAGGCGCGCAACATTCCTCAGGCTCCGACGTCGCTCGAGGCCGTGATCGACCGCCTCGAGGCCGATCACGAGTACCTGACCGAGGGTGGCGTCTTCACCACCGACCTGATCGAGACCTGGATCTCGCTCAAGCGCGAGCAGGAAATCGCTCCCGTCAACCTGCGCCCGCACCCGTACGAGTTCCAGCTCTACTACGACGTGTGATCCTCACACCGGCCTGACCTGCGGCAGAAGGGGCGAGACGCCCCATCTGTCCGCGGTCGGTTCGCAGCAGCTTTTGAGCGAGTCCACCCGAGCAGCGGTCACCACGACCTGCAGCTCGGGTGGACTCGTCTGCGTCGGCGCTCAGCCGGGTCGACGGCGATGCCGGACGTTACCCAACCGGACCAGAGCTCGCACGATGCCGGGAGTGCGGCGGGCAGCGGTGAGCAGTGCGTGATCGACCGCCGACAGACGTGGGCGTGGTCGGGCCCGCGGTACATCGTCGACACCGCCGACATCGTCGCCGAGCGCGAACAGTGGCCATCGCCCAGGAACACCCTTGAGTTCGCGTGTTCCACTGTCGGACAACGTAATTCCGGATCCGGTGGTCAAGTCCCGAACTGCTCGCGAGAGCAGGATCTGACCCGGTCCTGCTGCGGCGCCGATCCGTGCCCCGGCGTGCACCGTCATCCCGGTGAGGTCGGGTCCGCTGCGCTGAACCTCGCCGCTGTGCACGCCCATCCGGATATCGACACCGAGGGACTGTGTCTGTGCGCGGATCTCACGAGCGCACCGCACCGCCGCGAGAGCGCTGTCGAACACACTGAAGGTCCCGTCACCTGCAACTGTCAGCACCCGGCCCCCTGCGTACTCCACCGCGGCTCGAACCTGACGCTCGTGCGTCGCACGCAGCTCTTGGTACGCGAAGTCCCCGAGTCTGAACAGCGTCTCCGTCGATCCGACCAGATCGGTGAACAGGACCGAGGCGAAGAAGCGGTCTGCAGCCGGTGGTCGGTGGTCGCCCGTCGTCAGCTCTTCGACGTGGTCGAGGATCGGCACCCACGATTCCCCGAGCGAGGCACCGGGTGGCGCGGCGGGAAGCAGATGAAATCTGCCGTTCGGGATCATGTCGGCCACGTGCTCGGCTGCACCGCGAGATACCGGACTCCGCTGCACCAGCAGGACGCGGGCCGGACATCGAATGGCAGGCAGCGCTTTCGAGTAGTCGAGACGCATGACGTTCTCGAGATGTTCCTGCGCGGTTGCCGGTGTGGCCGAACATCGTTCCATCATGGCCATCACCCGCCGATTGACCGGCGTATCGACCGTGGGATCCCACAACGGCACACCCTCACCCGAACCCCAGTGCCGGT
Source organism: Rhodococcus yunnanensis NBRC 103083 (assembly GCF_001895005.1). Classification (GTDB taxonomy): domain Bacteria; phylum Actinomycetota; class Actinomycetes; order Mycobacteriales; family Mycobacteriaceae; genus Rhodococcoides; species Rhodococcoides yunnanense. The sequence goes on from NZ_BCXH01000002.1 coordinate 23,510, forward strand.
ACACGGACCGCCACCCGGCCACGAACTGCTCGAGATGCTCGGAGTCCCACCCGGGCGGCGGCTGTCCGTCGTCGGCGATCAGCCGGTCCGCGAACGGCTGGATCAGGACCAACCCGGCCACGCGGTCGGGTGACCGGGCTGCGACCAGGGAAACCGGCCCTGCCGTGCTCGCGACCCCGACGATCGTTGCCCTCTGCATCCCGACGGCGTCCATGACAGCGATGACGTCGTCGGCCTGTTCTTCGATAGTGGGTAGGTGATCGACGGGATCGGACAATCCGATTCCACGGCGCTGAAAGAACACGGTCCGGGCGAAGTTGGTGCCTCGCTCCATCAGGTAGTGCAGCTGGGGGTCGGTCCACATCAGGTCGAGATGCATGTTGATTTCGAAGAACCACACCACGTCGGCGTCGCCGTCGCCCACCAGCTGAAACGCCAGCGCATCGCCGTCGCGTTGGACATATCGGGTGACCGGCGGGTCCATGTCTTCAGCGTAAGCGCCGACGGCCGTCCATGTGCGACGAGTGCGGTCGGCGACAGCCGGTTTCGGTGTACGCGAGGTAACAACTTCCCCAAAGAAGGTTTGCGATTGCATCGACACGGTCATTCTCGTTCGGGAACAGCGAGTGACCTCGCCGTCTGAGTGTCGGTACACGGAAAGAGGGTGGGTTACTTCGCATGGATGCGCTCTGGAACTTCGTCTCGGGTAGACGCCAGCAGTTGCTCACCGATTCGTACCTGCACGTTTCCGCGGTCGTGCAGTCCATTCTGATCGCCACCGTGGTTGCAGTTCTCGTCGGTATAGCGGTGTACCGCTCCCCCGCCGGATCGGCTGTCGCCACGGCTCTGGCCAGCACCATCCTGACAATCCCCTCGTTCGCCCTGTTGGGACTGTTGATTCCCATTCTCGGCCTCGGTGTGGCTCCGACCATCACGGCGCTGGTGCTGTACGCACTGCTGCCGATCGTCAGGAACACGATCATCGGTTTGGCTTCGGTCGATCCCGCGGTCACCGATGCCGCCCGCGGCGTCGGCCTCAATCGCCTGCGCATCCTCGCCAGAATCGAGATTCCGCTGGCGTGGCCGTCGATTCTGGCAGGCATGCGCGTCAGTACGCAGATGATCTTCGGAATTCTTGCGATCGCCGCGTACGCGAAAGGTCCGGGTCTGGGCAACCTGATCTTCTCCGGTCTCTCCCGCGTCGGAAGTCCCAATGCAGTGCCGCAGGCGCTTGTCGGCACCGTCCTGATCGTAGTTCTGGCCTTGATCGTCGACGGCATCCTCGTCCTTGTCGGTCGTCTCACAACCTCGAGGGGTATTCGTGACTGAAGTAGCAGGCAACCAGCATGTCTCCGGAGTCGACATCGTTCTCGATTCGGTCAGCAAGCGTTATCCGGGGCAGAAGGACGCGGCCGTGGACAACGTGTCGCTGACCGTGCCCGCAGGCGAAACCGTCGTGTTCGTCGGCCCATCGGGCTGCGGGAAGACGACGACGATGCGCATGATCAATCGTCTGATCGAGCCGTCGTCGGGCAAGATCACCATCGACGGCAAGGATGCGCTGTCCATCGACCCCGACGAACTGCGACGTGGAATCGGTTACTCGATTCAACAGGCAGGGTTGTTTCCGCACCTCACGATCGCCAAGAACGTCGGCACGGTCCCTGGTCTGATCGGCTGGGACAAGAAGCGAATTTCGGACCGTACCGACGAGATGCTCGACTTGGTCGGTCTCGATCCGGACACCTACCGAAATCGATACCCACGTCAGCTCTCGGGTGGTCAACAGCAACGTGTCGGGGTGGCGCGGGCGCTGGCGGCCGATCCCCCGGTCCTGTTGATGGACGAGCCGTTCGGCGCGGTCGACCCGATCACGCGCGGTCTGCTGCAGGACGAGCTGATGAGGCTGCAGTCCGAACTGGGCAAGACGATCGTGTTCGTGACCCATGATTTCAACGAGGCCGTGAAGTTGGGTGACCGTATCGCTGTGCTCGGCAATCAGTCGTCGATCATGCAGTACGACACTCCCGAGGCAATACTGGCCAATCCTGCGAACGACATGGTCGCCGGATTCGTCGGCGCCGACGCCTCACTCAAGCAACTGACGCTCACCCGCATCAAGGACGTGCGCCTACTGCCGTGCCCGACGGCGAAGGAAAGCGACCCGGTCGACGAGATCCGCACCAAGATCAACTCGCGCAAGTGGCAGTGGGGCCTGATTCTCGACGACCGGAACCGCCCGCTGCGGTGGGTGTCGCCGGCGCACCTGGCCACCGCGTCGTCGCTACGCGGAGTCGGAATGCCCATCGGCGAGGTCGTCTCCATCCAGTCGACACTGCAGGACGCGCTGGAAGCGCTTCTCGCCGAGAGCACCGCGTCGACCGTCGTGACCGGCAAGCGCGGTGAATACGTCGGGCTGATCTCGATCGACACGCTGGTCGGTCACCTCCAGAAGATGCGGGAAGCCCACGAGCACGACCACGACGAGGACGAGGACGACATCGTCGCCGACGGGGCGCGGGCATGACAGCGCAGATGGACAGACCAGAGGCGCCCGAGATGGAGGCTCCACCCGACGAGGGGGCATCCGAGCGCAGCGCGGTACGGCGGGCCGAACGGATGCGGTTGCTGGTCCAGCCGGCGATCGTGCTCGTACTCGTTGTCGGGGTACTGGTGTGGGCCTTCAGCCGGGAACTGACGGCCACCCAGCAGGGCAGCATCAGTATCAGCAACATCGCAACGCTCACCTGGCAACACATCCTGCTGACCGCTGCGGTCGTCGTCATCGTCGTCATCGTGGCGGTGCCTCTCGGCACTCTGCTCACGCGTCCCGGTTACACGAAGCTGGCACCGTTCTTCGTGGGAATCGCGAACATAGGTGCTGCTGCACCCGCGATCGGGTTGCTGGTTCTGTTCTACCTGGCGACGCGTCAGACCGGGTTCTGGATCGGCGTACTTCCGATCGCGTTCTATTCGCTTCTTCCGGTGTTGCGCAACACGATTCTGGGTTACCAGGAAGTCGATCGAATGTTGATCGACGCCGGCCGCGGCCAGGGCATGTCGTCGATGACGGTACTGCGCAAAGTGGAATTTCCGATGGCGGTGCCCTACATCCTCGCCGGACTACGGACCTCGCTGGTACTTGCCGTGGGAACCGCGACACTGTGCTTCCTCGTCAGCGCGGGCGGTCTCGGCATCCTCATCGACACCGGATACAAGCTGCGCGACAACGTCACCCTGGTCGTCGGGGCAGTGCTTGCCGTCTCGCTCGCCCTGTTCATCGATTGGCTCGGCGCTCTGGCCGAACAGTTCCTAGGACCCAAAGGATTGCGATGAAGTCGCCGAAGAAGGGCATCCTCGCGGTTGTCGCAGCGTGCGCCCTGGTCGCCGGGTGCGGCCTCGAATCCGGTGGCGCAGTACCGCTTGCCGTGGGTCCGGCGAGCATTCAGCCCGTGGACGATCTCGACGGGGTGAAGATCACGGTGGGGTCCAAGGACTTCACCGAACAGATCACGCTGGGATACATCATCGAGTTCGCACTGTCGGCAGCAGGAGCCGACGTCCGCGATCTGACGAACATCCAGGGATCCAACAGCACTCGTGACGCCCAACTCGACGGGCAGATCGACGTCACCTACGAGTACACCGGCACCGGGTGGATCAATTACCTGGGCAACCAGACTCCGCTTCCCGATCCCACCGAACAGTTCGAGGCGGTACGCGATGCCGACCTCGCCGCGAACGACATGGTGTGGGTCGATCCAGCGCCGATGAACAACACCTACGCGCTCGCGATGAACAAGCAGACAGCCGAGCAGACCGGCGTGAAGACGTTGTCGGACTACGCCCGTCTCGTGCAGACCGACCCGTCGGCAGCGACCACATGCGTCGAAACCGAATTCAACGTGCGGCAGGACGGTTACCCCGGAATGGCCGCGAAATACGAGTTCGATCCGAATCTCGCGCCGCGTCAAATTCTGCAGACGGGCATCATCTACCAGGCAACGGCGGATGGAACACAGTGCAAGTTCGGCGAGGTCTTCACCACGGACGGTCGGATCATCGCCCTGGATCTCGTTCTGCTCGAAGACGATCGGGCATTCTTTCCGAAGTACAACCCGGCTCTGGTGATGAAGAAGGACTTCGCCGACGCGCATCCACAGGTCGCCGAGGTGATGGCACCGATCTCCGCAATGTTGACCGACACCGTCATGACCGAACTCAACCGCCAGGTCGACGTGGAGGGCAAGGAGCCCGCCGACGTCGCCCGGGATTGGTTGGTCGCCGAAGGTTTCGTCACAGCGCAGTAGGTGTCACGGCGCAGCAACAGCGGTCCAGCGGTGACGCTCAGGCCCCGAAGGTTCTCTCCACCACTGCCTTTGCCCGACGGGTGACACGCAGGTAGTTGTCGAGGAACTCCCCCGCGTCCCCGTTCTCCCATCCCGCCACCTTGGCGACGGCGGAGAGGACGTGGCCGGGCCGGGGAAGTTGATCGGTGGGCTTGCCCCGAACCAGGACCAGTGCGTTGCGTGCTTTCGTCGCCAGGATCCATGCCTCACGAAGCAACTCGACGTCCGTCTGGCTCATCAACTCGGCGGCACCGATCGCGTCGAGACTCTGCAGCGTCGACGTATTGTGCAGCGACGGTACGTCGTGGGCGTGCCGAAGCTGGATGAGCTGCACGGTCCATTCGATATCGGCGAGGCCGCCTCTTCCGAGCTTGGTGTGTGTGGCGGGGTCTGCGCCCTTGGGAAGCCGCTCGGAGTCGATGCGTGCCTTGATGCGGCGAATCTCGCGGACAGCGTCCTGCGAGACGCCGCCTGCCGGATACCGCACCTTGTCGGCCATGAGCAGAAATTCGATTCCCAGATCGTGGTCGCCCGCAACCTGGTGAGCACGTAGGAGTGCCTGCACTTCCCACGCCTGTGCCCACTGTGCGTAGTACGCCTCGTAGGACGCGAGCGTACGTACGACGGGACCGTTCCGGCCTTCTGGCCGCAGTCCGGTGTCCACTTCGAGAGGCGGATCGGTACTGGGCGCGCCGAGCAGCTTCCTGACGCGATCGGCAATTCCGTTGGCCCACTTGACAGCAACACTGTCGTCGGAACCACCCGTCGCCTTGCACACGAACAGGACGTCGGCGTCGCTGCCGTATCCGAGTTCACCGCCGCCGAGGCGGCCCATGCCGATCACGGCGAGTGTCGCCGGGGCCGGCTCTCCGCGTTCGGCTTCGCTTGCCCTGATCGCGGCTGCGAGAGCTGCGTTGATGACCGCTGCCCACACCGACGACAGCGCACGACACACCTGAGGCACGTCGAGCATGCCGAGGATGTCGGCCGACGCCACCCGCGCGAGTTCGTGGCGACGCAGCGCACGTGCGGCATTGATCGCACGGGCCGGGTCGTCGTAGCGACCGGACGAGGACAGGATCGCGCGATACGTTTCTTCCGGTTCCGCATCCAGCAGTCTCGGCCCGGTGGGTCCGTCGACGAAGAGCCGGATGACCTCGGGCGCTTTGATGAGCAGATCGGGCACGTACGCGGACGAACCGAGAACGATCATCAGGCGCTGCGCGACGGCACCTTCGTCGCGGAGCATGCGCAGGAACCAGGTCTGGTCGACGGTGGCCTCGCACAGCCTGCGGTAGTTCAGCAGTCCAGCGTCGGGATCCGGTGTGTCGGCCAACCATTCGAGCAGGGTCGGCAGCAGCACTGCCTGAATCTGTCCGCGTCGTGCGCCGCCGCCGACGAGCGCACGCAGATGACCGAGTGCATTCTCGGGCGTGGCGTAACCGAGCGCTGCGAGCTGACGGATGGCGGCATCGGGTGTCAACCGGACGGTGTCCGAGTCGAACCTCACGACCGAATCGAGGAGTGGACGGTAGAACAGCTTGGCGTGCAGACGTCTGATGCGCTGCGCGTTCCGCTTGATCTCTGCGTTCAGCACACCGAGCGAATCGCGGTTTCCGTCGGGACGCATGTGTGCAGCCCTGGCGAGCCACCGCAGCGCTTCCTCGTCGTCGGGTGGAGGAAGGGTGTGGGTGCGTTTCATCCGCTGCAACTGCAGACGGTGCTCGATGAGCCGAAGGAACTCGTACGACGCGGTCAGATTCGCTGCGTCGTCGCGGCCGATGTACCCACCGTCCGTCAACGCCGACAACGCGTCGACGGTGCCGAGCACGCGCAACGACTCGTCGGTACGCCCGTGAACGAGCTGGAGAAGCTGGACGGCGAACTCGACGTCGCGCAGACTGCCGCGGCCGAGCTTGATCTCACGCTCGCGCAGCTCCGGCGGAACCATCTCCTCGACGCGCCTGCGCATAGCGCGTACCTCGGGCACGAAGTCCTCGCGCTGCGACGCCAACCACACCATGGGGTTGAGGGCGGCGACGTAGGCGTGGCCGAGTTCGAGATCACCCGTCATCGGGCGAGCTTTGAGGAGTGCCTGGAACTCCCAGGTCTTGGCCCACCGCTTGTAGTAGGCGATGTGCGAGTCGAGGGTGCGCACCAGTTCTCCGCGCTTGCCTTCGGGGCGAAGTGCGGCGTCGACTTCGAAGAACGCCGAGGATCCGATGCGCATCATCTCGCCTGCGATGCGGCTGGCGACCGCGTCGGCCGGCTCGGCGACGAACACGACGTCGACATCGGAGACGTAGTTCAGCTCACGCGCACCGCATTTGCCCATGGCGATCACGGCTATGCGGGACGGGCACGGCTTGTCGGGGCAGACCGTGGCGACAGCAACGGCGAGGGCCGCGGTGAGTGCGGCGTCCGCCATGTCGGAGAGCTGGGTTCCCACCAGCTGATAGGGCAACACGGGCTCGTTCTCGACGGTGGCCGCCAGATCGGCCGCGGCCAGAACCATCACCTGATCGCGATACGTTTTCCTCAGCGCGACAACGGCTTCCGGTCCGATGATGCCCGCCCTGTACAGGTCGGGGGCCGCATGTTCACCGGTTTCCTGGACAGCGTCCACAGCTGCGAGGAGTTGCCGGGTGAGCTGGTCCTTGCTGGGCAACTCGATCTTCGCGTTGGCGCCGCTCGATTTTCCCTCGGGAGTGAGCAGCAGGCGCCAGGACTCGGAATCCGACACCAGGTGATCGGCAAGTGCGCTGGACGCCCCGGTCAGCCCGAACAGACGGCCTCGAAAACCCTTGTCCGCGCGCAGCGCCGCATCGACGTCCGCAAACTGCTCACCCAGCGCATGGGACAGCCGCACGACCGTCCGCAACGCCAGATCCGCATTGGCGGCACGCGAGAGCGACCACAGGAGTTCGAGACTGTCCTCGTCTACCCAACCCAGCTTCTGCAGATCAGCTGGAGCTGTCGACTCCACCAAACCCAGCCGGCCTGCACCCGGAACGACCGATCGTGACGTCGGTGGACGCACCATCAGCGAACACCTCGACTCTGGCGTGACACTTCATTCACCTCACCGCGAGTGGGAACTACCCTCGTAGTCGAACGAAGTAAAACCTAGCCCATGTGCGGGTGGGATCGTTACAAGCCCAGGTACGCCTTCAACTCGTACGGAGTCACGTGGCTCCGGTACTCCTCCCACTCGCGACGCTTGTTGCGGAGGAAGAAGTCGAAGACGTGCTCGCCGAGCGCCTCGGCGACCAACTCGGAGCCTTCCATCGCGTCGAGCGCCTGATCGAGGCTGCCGGGAAGTTCCTTGTATCCCATCGCGCGCCGTTCCGCCGACGTGAGGGCCCACACGTCCTCCTCCGCCTCGGGCGGCAGAGTGTAGCCCTTCTCGATTCCGCGCAGACCCGCGGCGAGCAGAACCGCGAACGCCAGATAGGGGTTGCACGCCGAATCGGGGCTGCGGATCTCGACGCGTCGCGACGACGCCTTGTTCGGGGTGTACATCGGGACACGGATGAGAGCCGAGCGGTTCGCAGGGCCCCAGGACGCCGCTGTGGGTGCTTCTCCCCCGCGCACGAGGCGCTTGTAGGAGTTGACCCACTGGTTGGTCACCGCACTGATCTCGTTGGCGTGCTCGAGGATGCCTGCGATGAACGACTTACCGGTCTCGGACAGCTGCATCGGGTCGTCCGGGTTGTGGAACGCGTTGGTGTCACCCTCGAACAGACTCATGTGGGTGTGCATCGCCGAGCCGGCCTGATCGCTGAAGGGCTTCGGCATGAACGTCGCACGCACGCCTTCTTCGATCGCAACTTCCTTGACCACGTAGCGGAAGGTCATGATGTTGTCCGCCATCGACAGCGCGTCGGCGTAGCGAAGGTCGATCTCCTGCTGACCGGGTGCCGTCTCGTGGTGGCTGAACTCGACGGAGATGCCCATCGACTCGAGCGCATCGATGGCGTGACGGCGAAAGTTGGGTGCCGAGTCGTGGACAGCCTGGTCGAAATAGCCACCGTTGTCGGCGGGGGTGGGCGGTGAACCGTCCTCGGGGCTGTCCTTGAGCAGAAAGAACTCGATCTCGGGATGGACGTAGCAGCTGAATCCCAGGTCCGCTGCCTTGCTCAGCTGACGGCGCAGCACGTGGCGCGAATCGGCCCAGGACGGGGAACCGTCGGGCATCGCGATGTCGCAGAACATGCGCGCGGAATGCTGGTGGCCCTTACTGGTGGACCACGGCAGAATCTGGAATGTCGACGGGTCCGGCTTGGCGACCGTGTCGGCCTCGGACACGCGGGCGAATCCTTCGATCGCGCTGCCGTCGAAACCGATGCCCTCGTCGAAGGCACCCTCGAGTTCGGCAGGCGCAATGGCCACCGATTTCAGATAGCCCAGGACATCGGTGAACCACAGGCGGACGAAGCGGATGTCGCGCTCCTCCAGAGTCCGGAGCACGAATTCCTTTTGGCGATCCATGTCCGCGAGAGTAAGCAAACCGCGTTAAATCTGTGTTACATCGTGAATTCGGTCTCACGTCCTCTATCTCCCACCTGCGGTTATACACAAGTGAGACGTGTTCAACACACCAGATCGTTACCTGGCGGGACGAGGTCGACCAGATAATCGACCAACGGATCGTCGATGCACTCCTCACCCGAAAACGCCACGGTGTGCTGAGTTCCGTCGTAGGTCACCAGGTCCGCGCCGAGTTGGCTCGCCAGATCGACACCTGCCTGATAAGGCGTCGCCGGATCGAACGTCGTGGACACCACCACCAGCGTCGGCAGCCCCGACACCGACACGGAGTGCGGATTTCCCGTGTTCGGCACCGGCCAGAAGGCACACACGTCGAGGGGAGCCTGGCCGGTCCCCCTGCCGTCGTCCAGGAACGGCGCGGCTTCGCGGTACCGGCGGTCCGCCTCGCCTGCCTCGGCGCGGTCGGTCACGGGCGGATCGTCGACACACCGAATGGCGTTGAACGCATCGTCGAGATTGGAATACGAACCGTCGTCGAGCCGACCCGAGTACGCATCCGCCAACCGAAGCAGGGTGTCTCCCCTGCCGTCGTTCAGCTCCGCCAGGCCCACGCGGAGAACACGCCACAGACTCTCCGAATACAACGCCTGCTGGACCCCGGTCAATGCGTCGTCGTAGCTCAAGCCACGTGGATCGGTGGTCTCCGCAGGTGTGTCGATCAACGGATCGACCAGTTCACGGAATCTGGTGTTCACCGTGGCCGGGTCGGATCCGAGCGCGCATGTCGCCGAGCGCGCGCAATCCGCGGCGAAACCGTCGAATGCCTGCTGGAATGCCGCACCCTGTTCGACTGCCTCGTCGACAGGGGTCTGCTCGGGGTCGAGCGCACCGTCGAGCACCATTGCACGAACGTTGTCGGGGAACGCCTCGGCGTACGTGGTTCCGATTCGCGTGCCGTAGGAGTAACCCACATAGGTGAGTTTCTCGTCGCCGAGCACCGATCTGATGACGTCCATGTCGCGCACCACCTCGTACGTCCCGACGTGTGCCAGCACGTCCGAGCCGGTCCGGTCCGCGCACTTGGTGGCGTAGTCGCGACGCTCGTTCTCGGTGTCGGCGATCCCTTGGGGTGAGACGTCGACGTCGGGTTCCTTGCGCTCCTCTTCGACTTCCTCGGCAGTCAGGCAGCGAACTGCGGGAGTCGAGGCGCCGATGCCGCGCGGATCGAATCCGATGCGATCGAACCTCTCGGCAACGGCCGAGCCTTCGGCCTGGGTCGCCAGATAGAGCCCCGACGCGCCTGGTCCTCCCGGGTTGAAGAGAATCGAGCCGATCTTCTCGCCCGACGCCCTGGCCCGGGAGATGGCGACTAACGCGGTGGGACCGGTCGGATCGGCGTAGTCCAGCGGAACACTCACCTTCGCGCACTCGACGTCACTTCCGAGGCCCGTCCCATCGGTGTCGTAGGACTCGCACGATTGCCATTCGAGCGTCTGAGTGTAGAACTCGTCCAGGCCGGCTGGAATTGCACCTGCTCCCGGCTGGAACTGCCCCTCCGACGACGGTTCCGGCGTGCCCTCGGCGGTGTCCGGCTGCGCGCATCCCGAGAACACCACGAGCGCGACGGCACCGAGAACACAGGCGCCAGCTCTACTCGACCTCATGTTCACGATGTTGCCAGAACAACGGTTCGGACCCTGCGCACATCGCGCGCTCCGCGGCGCCCAGCACTAGGATTCGACGCGTGCAGGCACTGCGAATCGCTCTTGCCCAGACCAATCCCACGGTAGGAGATCTCGACGGCAACAGCTCACTGATCGCCTCGTGGTCCCTGCGGGCTGTTCAGGAGGGTGCGCAGGTCGTTCTGTTTCCGGAAATGGCGCTGACCGGCTACCCCGTCGAGGATCTTGCGCTACGCCCCTCGTTCGCCGATGCCTCACGCGATGCGCTCGCCCGACTGGCCGAAGAATTGGATCGATCGGGATGCGGCGACGCAGTCGTGGTCGTCGGATACCTCGATCGCGACACCTCAGGGTCCCGAAACAGCGCCGCAGTGCTGTCCCGCGGCAGCGTCCTGTCCCGATACGACAAGGTCGCACTACCGACCTATCGAGTCTTCGACGAGGTCCGCTACTTCGCGCCCGGTTCGCGGCTGAGTATCACCACGGTGAACGAGTTCCGGCTCGGAATCGTGATCTGCGAGGACATCTGGCAACCCGGCGGTCCGGTGCCTGCATATTCGGCAGCAGGAATCGACGGCCTGCTCTGCCTCAATGCGAGCCCGTACGAGCGCGGCAAGGACACGATCCGCCGTTCCGTCGTCGAACGGCGGGCCGCCGAGGCCGGAGTCCCGGTGGCATACGCCAACCTCGTCGGCGCGCAGGACGAGCTGGTCTTCGACGGCGGAAGTCTCGTTGTCGCAGCCGACGGACGACTCCTCGGGCTGGCGCCCGTGTTCACCGAGGAACTGCTGTACGTGAACCTGGAATTGCCTGCCGAGCGGACGACCGACCGCGTCGGCGTCGATGGATGGACCGTCGACCGCAACACTGTCTCCGATGCCGTCGTGCGAGGGTGGAATCCACTCGCTCCGGCTATCTCGACATCCCCCGACGGTCACTCCTCGTCGGACGAGGAAACGGTGTGGGCAGCGCTCGTCACGGGACTACGAGACTATGTGCACAAGAACGGGTTTCGTAGCGTGGCACTCGGACTATCCGGCGGTATCGACTCGGCCGTGGTCGCTGCGATCGCCGTCGATTCACTCGGCAGCGATGCAGTCCACGGTATATCCATGCCGTCGCGATACTCCTCCGATCATTCACGAAGCGATGCAGACGAATTCGCACGCCGCACCGGCATTCACTTCCGCACCGAGCCGATCTCGGCCATGGTCGAGGCCTTCACGGAACAATTGGCGTTGACCGGTCTCGCCGAGGAGAACATTCAGGCGCGTTGTCGCGGCATGACATTGATGGCACTGTCCAACTCCGCCGGACACCTCATCCTGGCCACCGGTAACAAATCCGAGCTCGCCGTTGGCTATTCGACGATCTACGGCGACGCCGTCGGCGGATTCGCACCCATCAAGGACGTACCGAAATCACTGGTGTGGCACCTGGCCCGATGGCGCAACAAAGCTGCCGCCGAACGCGGTGAGGTGCCGCCGATTCCGGAAGGCAGCATCGACAAGCCCCCCTCTGCAGAACTGCGACCGGGCCAACTCGACACCGATTCACTTCCCGACTACGACGAGCTCGACGCCATACTCTTCCGGTACGTCGACAACGACCAGGGACTCGACGACATCGTGGCCGCAGGATACGACCGCGACACCGTTGTCGAGATCCTTCGTAAGGTCGACGCGGCCGAGTACAAGCGTCGCCAGTATCCGATCGGTACCAAGATCACCTCACGCGCGTTCGGCCGCGACCGCCGGATGCCCATCACCAACGGTTTCCGCGACAGCGGTGTGACCAATTGCACTCGGGAGTCCACTTAACGGGCAACGTCGTCGGTGGCAGACTGGGGACGTCATCAACCCCATCCCGGGGACCCGCAGGCGGGCCTCGAGGAACCGAAAGGGACAAAGATGTCCGACAATTCTGTGTACGGTTCGACCGATTCTGCGGTGTCCGGTTTGACTCGTAAGACCCGCACGCACCACCTGCTGCAGATGAAGGCAGAGGGCGAGCGGTGGGCGATGCTCACGGCGTACGACTACTCGAGTGCTCGAATCTTCGAAGAAGCTGGCATCCCGGTGCTGCTCGTCGGCGATTCCGCCGCCAATGTCGTCTACGGCTACGACACGACTGTTCCGATCACCATCGACGAATTGCTGCCGCTCGTTCGCGGCGTCGTACGCGGCGCTCCGCAGGCCCTCGTCGTCGCCGATCTGCCGTTCGGCAGCTACGAGTCCTCACCGCAGCAGGCGCTCGCCACGGCGACGCGGTTCATGAAGGAAGGTCTCGCCAACGCCGTCAAGCTCGAGGGCGGCGAACGCGTCGCCGATCAGATCGCGGCGATCACCGCGGCAGGCATTCCGGTGATGGCCCATATCGGCTTCACTCCGCAGAGCGTCAACGGCCTGGGCGGCTTCCGTGTCCAGGGCCGCGGCGACGGCGCAGATCAACTGGTCGCCGACGCCATCGCCGTGCAGGAGGCAGGTGCATTCTCGGTCGTGATGGAGATGGTTCCCGCCGATGTAGCCGGACAGGTCAGCCGCAAGCTCACGATTCCGACGATCGGAATCGGCGCGGGCAACGAGACCGACGCTCAGGTGCTGGTGTGGCAGGACATGGCCGGATACACCAACGGCAAGACCGCCAAGTTCGTCAAGAAGTTCGGCAACGTCGGTGACGAACTTCGTAATGCCGCTGCCAGTTACCTCTCCGAGGTTCGAACGGGCACGTTCCCTGCGCCCGAGCACAGTTACTAGCCCGCACCGCTCCAGAACGAGCGCGCAACAGACTGCCCGAAGATGGCACACTCGGTGCCATGAATCCAGGCAGAAGTAGGTATCGCCGAGCAGCCGTCTCCCTCGTGGGGGCGGTTGCCGTCGTCGGATCGATCGGCGCATGCAGCACCGACTCGACGACGACCGGGTCATCGTCGCAGCTGACCACGACGACGACGGAAGCTCCGACGACCACCGCCCAACCGTCCGCGGCGGGTGGCATCACCGATCAGCAGAAGCAGCAACTGTGCACCGATCTCGGCGAGCAGTTGCAGGAATGGCGGATCCAGGGCCCGACGCTGGGCCGCGGTGGCCTGAACATCGTCGTCCAGACGTGGGCCGCGCAGAGCGGTGCGATCAATCTGCAGGTGGTGCAGAACCGCGCCATCGTCGACGACATCACGATCGAGAACTGCCCCGACGTCCGCGAGGAAGCGATGCGCTCGCTCGACATCCCCGATCTCGCATCCGGTCTGGTCGGGTTCTGATCCGTGGCCGAGAACTACACGACGGAGCTGTATCCACCGATCGAGCCGTTCGAGACCGGCCATCTCGACGTCGGTGAGGGCCAAAGGATCTATTGGGAGATCAGCGGCAACCCCACCGGTAAGCCGGTGGTGTTCGTGCACGGCGGTCCCGGCGGTGGCACCGGTCCGGCTCAGCGGCGGTACTTCGATCCTGCCGTCTACCGCATCGTTCTGTTCGACCAGCGTGGGTGCGGCCGATCGACGCCGCACATCGCCGACGGTGCCGACCCCGCGGTCAACACCACCGACCGCCTCGTCGCCGACATCGAGAAGCTCCGCGAACACCTGGGCGTCGACAAGTGGCTCGTGTTCGGCGGTTCCTGGGGATCGACGCTGTCGCTGGCGTACGCGCAGTCCCATCGCGAGCGGGTGACCGGATTGATCCTGCGCGGCATCTTCCTGCTGCGTCGCAGTGAGATCGACTGGTACTACAACGGCGGTGCCGGCCACCTTTTCCCCGAACAGTGGGAGAAGTTCCTGGGGCCGGTCCCCGAGGACCAGCGAGACTCCGACCTCGTCGAGGTCTACCACCGGTTGCTGACGTCCGACGACCGGGAGATCGCGGTCGCCGCCGCGGTCGCGTGGTCGGCATGGGAAGCTGCGACGAGCTACCTACTGCCGCGGCCCGACCAGATCGCCGAGAACTCCGATCCGCGGTTCGCTCTCGCGTTCGCCGGAATCGAGAACCACTACTTCCGCAACGGGGGGTTCCTCGCCGAGAATCAACTCCTGAACGATGCGCACCGGCTCGACGGTATTCCCGGCATCATCGTGCAAGGTCGGTACGACGTCGTCTGCCCGGCGACCAGTGCATACGCCCTCCACAGGGCGTGGCCGGGCGCCGAGCTGACAATCGTGGACGACGCCGGGCACTCGGCAGCGGAACCCGGGATCGTCCACCACTTGGTCGAAGCAACCGACAGGTTCGCCTCGCTACTGTGAGTCGTACGCGAATTCGATCCGGCGGGAGTCGGTGTCGGCGATGGTGAGCCGCACCGTCACCTTCTCCCCCTCCGGTGGCGCGCCTGTGCACTTGCCGATCACGATGGGGTCGTGCAGGAACACCTCGGCGTCACGTTTGCCCTCCGCGCCCCGGAGAACGAGGGCACCGAACTTCTCGCCGACCCTGCCCGACAGCACCATCGCCTCGGTCAGATCGATACACGCTCGATCGACCTTGGACGCAGTCGAATCCGAAGCACGCATCACAGCAGGTAGATCCGGAAGCGCGGCCCGTGCCCACGATGGAATGTCGACCTCGGCGACGACGGCAAGGCATATCTCGGTGGCGAATCGATCCGACAATCGACGTAGCGGCGCGGTGACATGCGCGTACGGCGCCGCAATGCCGGAATGCTCTGTCAACGAGGGCAATTCACCGTCGAACGCGGCGTAGTCCGCCCCGCGAAGCAATCCTGTCGCCTCGGTCATCATGGCCAGCGTTTCGGGCGCGTCGGACTCGAGACCTGCCAACACCGTCCCTGCCGAAGCCCCGTCGGGCCAGTCGATGTCGAGCATCTCGGCAGTCTTGCGCATAGCGGTCAGGGCGTCGTCCGACGCCGGCGGCAGTGTGCGGAGCAGACCCACTCCTGCACCGATCATGATGCGGGCAGCGCACATTCCGGTCAGCAACGACACCTCGGCGTTCCAGCTGTCGACGTCGGTCCGGCGTTGCAGTTCGATTCGCCACGAATCGCCGCTCCCCACCACTTCCTGCTCGGGCAACGTGATGTCGATCGATCCACGACGCAACGCCGACTGTGCCCGCAGCGCACCGAACTCCGCGAGTGCAGCGATGGATGGATGCGGTGTGCCTGCATCGACGTCGGCCTGTACGCCTGCGTAGTCGAGCCGTGCGATCGACCGTACCGTCGCGCGGACCACCGACCACGCCACCGGCTCCGCGTCGGAGTCGAGATCGATACGCCACAGCGCTGCAGGCCGCAGCTCGTTCGGCAACAAACTCGCCGACCCTTCCGACAGCATCCTCGGATGCAGCGGCACCGAACCGTCGGGCAGATAGTAGGTTTGGCCGCGCTCACGGGTCTCGGTATCGAGAGCGCCGTCGGGGACGACGATCGCGCCGACATCGGCGATCGCGTAGTGCACCACGAAGCCCGTCGCGTGTTTCTCGATGTGCACTGCTTGATCGAGATCCATCGAGCCGGGCGGGTCGATGGTCACGAACTCGATGTCGGTGCGGTCCGCACGCTCACCTACGTGCCTGTCGACGGCCGCCTCCGCCTCTGCGAGTGCCTGCTCGCTGAAGTCTTCACGAAGACGAAACTCGGACCTGATGGCGTGAAAGTCGAACCCAGTGACGACCAGCCGAGACAGCACCACGAGAGTCAGTTGTTCCAGTCGTCGTCGGCCTTGTCGGCGGCCTTGTTTCGCTCGGCCGCGATCTGGATGGCGCGTTCGGCGGTCTGCCGGTCCGGGTAGGGCCCCATGCGATCGAGAGCGCCCGATTCCTTGCCCTGCGAGACCGTCTTGGTGCGTACGTCGTAGTACCAGGCTTCGTCGTCTGTGCTCATGATCCCAGTGTGCCCGATCATGAGGGAGGAGAAAGTGCGAACGAGTCGGCATGTAAGCCGGATCCTGTGAACCATCCCGCCGAAACGGGAAGGAACGACGACCATCCATCTGGGCACACCGTCGCCGGGTACCTCGAGCAGTCCACCCGCAGGCTCGGGCGAGCAGCCCTCGAACACCTGCGCAGCCGTACCCTTCGAAAAGGGTTCGACCTTCGACCTTGCTCCGGGCGGGGTTTACCTAGCCACCCCAGTCACCTGGGGCGCTGGTGCGCTCTTACCGCACCGTTTCACCCTGACCCACCCACGGTTCTCGAAAGAACCGCGTGTGGGCGGTCTGTTTTCTGTGGCACTGTCCCGCGAGTCACCTCGGGTTGCCGTTAGCAACCGCCCTGCTCTGTGGAGTCCGGACTTTCCTCGGCTCGAAGCTTGCCGGAATGGCTCCGACAGTTCTCCGCGCCGCAGCCGTCCAACCGACTCGTTCGCGGTGGGAACTCTACCTCGCTGTGTAGCCCATGCACGACACTGTGCGCCCCGAACTACAGTTCACGTCATGGATCACGTCGTTCTGCTGCGCGGAATCAACGTCGGTGGGATCAACATCAAGATGGCCGATCTCCGTGCGGCTCTGACGAACGCGGGTTTCGACGACGTCCGCACCATCCTGGCAACCGGCAACGTTCGACTCCGGTCGCCGCTGAGTGGGGCGAAGTTGAAGAAGTCGGTCGAGACCGTGCTGTCCGACACCTTCGGATACGAGGCCTGGGTCATCGTGCTGGACGAGCCGGCGCTTCGTGCGATCGTCGACGCCTATCCGTTCGACGCGGAACGAGAGGGATGGCATCCATATGTGATCTTCGGCAACAACGCCGACCATCTCGCGGAACTCGCGGCGATCGGCGGCACGCTCGATCCGGAGCTCGAGCGCATCTCGGCCGGAGACAGCGTCGTGTACTGGGAGGTCGTGAAGGGGTTCACCACCGACAGTGTCGTCGGGAAGTTCACCTCGAAGGCGAAGTACAAGCCGACCACCACCACCAGGAATCTACGGACGCTCGTCAAGATGCTGGCGTGACCGTAGTGGCTGCGGCACTCGTTGCCGCCGTACTGATCTTCGCCATCGTTCGCCCACGGGGACTCCCCGAGATCGTTGTCGCCTTGCCTGCCGCCGGGCTGGCTCTGCTGCTGGGTCTCGTCTCGGTGTCCCAGGCTCGGCAACAGGTGCTCGACCTCCTGCCCACGGTCGTCTTTCTGGCCTTCATTCTGATCCTGGCGCACCTTGCCGATGCTCTCGGCGTCTTCAGATGGATAGCGTCGTTCATGGGGCGCTCCGCCGGAGGCAGCCCGCACCGCCTGCTCGTGTCGGTGTTCGTCGCCGCTGCGATCACCACTGCCGTGCTCAGTCTGGACGCGACCGTCGTTCTTCTGACGCCTGCGGTCATCGGTGCGGCCCGGGCCCTACGTATGTCGGCCCGACCGCACAGTTACGCAACGGCGCATCTGTCCAACACGGCGTCGACGTTGCTGCCGGTCTCCAACCTCACGAATCTGCTCGCATTCACCGCAACCGGGCTGACATTCGTCCACTTCGCGGCTCTGATGGCGTTGCCGTGGATTGTGTCGATTCTGATCGAGCTCGCGGTGATCTGGGTCTTCTTCCGCAAGGACCTGCTCGCAACCGACGCTGCGCTCGCGCATGAACCCGTCGCCGCACCGGTCGGCACACTCGTAGTCCTCGGTGCGACGTTGGTCGGGTTCGCCGTCGCCGGATTTTTCCAGGTCGAGCCGTTCTGGGTGGCAGCCGCAGGCTCGGCCGTTCTGGCAGTGCGTGCCCTGCGCGACGGATACACGGTTCCGCGGCGTGTGCTGCGCGCCGCCGACCTGAAATTCTGTGGCTTCGTCCTGCTACTCGGCATCGTCGTCGAAGGCGTCACCGCGGGGCCGATCGGTACATGGCTCAGCGGCATCCTGCCCACCGAGGCAACCTTCGCAGGTCTGCTGACGACTGCCGTGATCGCCGCGATCGCATCCAACGTCGTCAACAACCTGCCCGCGACACTGATGCTGTTGGCCGCGTTCGGGACGACCGCGCCGCCCGGTCTGCTGCTGGCGATGATCGTCGGGGTCAACCTGGGTCCGAACCTGACCTACGTCGGCTCGCTGGCGATCATGTTGTGGCGCCGCGTCGGTGCCACGAACAACGAACCGGCCGACCTTCGAACCTTCACCGTTCTCGGACTGATCACCACCCCGCTGACGATCCTCGGCGCGGTCGCGGCGCTGTGGGTCTCGTTACTGATCTAGGTACGAGGTGTTGTTGACCAGCCGGACCGAGGCTCCCCCGTCCGGGTAGAACTCGGCGATGCTCAGCGACGCGAGATCCAGATGCAGGCGGTACAGAAGCGACGGCCCGACGTCCAGCGCGAGCTGGAGCAGCATCTTGATCGGTGTGACGTGCGAGACCACCACGATCGTCGAACCCGAATACGACGCGATCAGTTTGTCTCGTGCGGCGGTGACGCGCTGCAGAACTGCATCGAAACTCTCGCCGCTCGGCGCAGCCACGGATGTGTCACCACGCCACTTCTGGTGGACGTCCGGATACTTCTCGGACGCTTCCTTGAACGTCAGGCCCTCCCAGTCACCGAAATCGGTCTCGGTGAGGTCGTCGAGCGTCGACACCTCGAGGCCGACCGTGTCGGCCACGGCGCCCGCCGTCTGCTGCGCGCGACCGAGCGGCGACGACACGATGGCCGCGATGTCGTCGCGCCGGCCGAGATAACGAGCCGCGGCGGCTGCCTGCCGCTCACCCAGTTCGGTCAGCGCGGGATTGCCCCGCCCCGAGTAGCGGCGTTCGACCGACAACGGCGTCTGTCCGTGACGGAGCAACAGTAGTCGCGTCGGCTCACCGACTGCTCCCGTCCATCCAGGGGCCGCAGGCTTCTCGGCGACCTTCTCCGGTGGTGCGAGAACTTCACCGGCTGCTGCTGCATCCATCGCCTCGTTCGCCAGACGGTCGGCGTGCGAGTTCTGGTTCCGCGGAATCCACTCGTACGACACCGATTCGAATCCACGCGCCAGAGTCGCCGCTTCACGGTTGAGCGGAATCATGTCCGGATGCTTGACCTTCCAACGTCCGGACATCTGCTCGACGACCAGCTTGGAGTCCATTCGGACCTGCACTACGCGTGCCCCGACTTCGCCGGCCGCGGTCAATCCTGCGATCAGTCCCCGGTATTCGGCGACGTTGTTGGTCGCAACTCCGAGCGCGAGTCGGCGCTCGGCGAGCACCTCCGAACGGTCGGCGGACAGAACCACGGCGCCGTAGCCTGCGGGACCGGGATTTCCGCGGGAGCCGCCGTCTGCCTCGACGACGACACGCAGCCCAGTGCTCACAGGCCGGACTCCTTGGTGCGCACCAGAATTGCGTTGCATTCCGAGCATCGAACGAGCGCATCCGCTGGTGCTGCGGCGATGCGCGAGATCTCACCGCGGTCGAGTTCGATGCGGCACGCGCCGCACCGCCGGGCCTGCAGCAGTGCTGCGCCGCGCCCGGTGAGCCCGCGTTGCTTCTCGTAGATCCCGAGAAGATCCTCGGGGAACGTCGTCGCCAGTTCGGATCGGCGGGCGGTGCTTCGCTTCTCGGCTGCGTCGACGTCGGCGACGGCATCGTCACGGCGTCGGCCTGCGTCGATCAGCTCCTCCTCGATCTGAGTCAGCTGCGCGCCCGCGTGGTTGTAGTCGGTTTCCGACGCCTCGCGTCGCTCCATGACCTCGAGCAGTTCCTCTTCGAGGATGCCCTGACGTCGCTCGAGGCTGGCGAGTTCGTGCTGCAGTTCGGACATCTGCTTCGGCACGACGGTTCCGCTGTCGAGCAGCTTCCTGTCGCGGTCCTCGCGCTGCCGAACGGCGTCGACCTCGTTCTCGAGCTTCTTGATGTCGCGGTCGAGATCATCCATGGAGATCTGGACGGTGACGGCGGCATCCTTACGTGCGATGCGCTCGGCCTCCAGCTTCTCGACCTCGGCCTGCTCCGGCAGGCTCTTGCGGCGATGTGCGATCTGAGTCAGTTCGGTGTCCACTGCGGCCAGTTCGAGAAGTGAGGCCTGCACTCGGGGATCGACGTTCACGCGTGATGACTCCTGCGACTATGGAAGTTGATTCGGTCAAGCCTACCGGCTGTGTCACTCCGGCTGCGCAGCCCCGATGGTCCACGGGTCGGTTCGTGTGGTGCTCACTCGACTTTCCCACGTGCCGGAGTCCGCGAAAGCCGAATCGACAATTTTTCGGGCCTGCTCACACCACGGCCATTCCGAGGCCCAGTGCGCGACGTCGATGACGGCCGGTCCCCCGCCGCGCAGGTGTTCGTCGACCGGGTGGTGCCGCAGATCGGACGTGACGAAGACGTCCGCGCCCAGCGACCGCACGACCCCGAGGAACGAATCACCTGCGCCGCCGCACAGTGCGACCGTCTCCACCCGCGCATCCGGGTCTCCAGCCGCACGAACACCCCATGCGGTCTCGGGTACCGCAGCGCGCACGCGGTCGGTGAACTCGCGCAGCGTGACGGGCGCACGCAGAGTCCCCACTCGGCCCAGCCCGGTCGACGACGGCTGCCGAACTTCCTCCAGTACGTCGAATGCGGGCTCCTCGTACGGGTGCGCTGTTCGTAGGGCTTCCAGCACTCGGGACCGCAGGGATGCGTCTGCCACCATCTCGACGCGATCCTCGTCGACGTGCTCGACCGCACCGATGGTTCCGATCGCCGGGTCGGCTCCTGACACCGGGCGAAACCGTCCGACGCCCGCGACGGTCCAGCTGCACTCACGATAGTCACCGATCGATCCCGCACCTGCCTCGAACAGTGCATCTCGAACGCGATCCGAGTGCGTACGCGGCACGAACACGACCCACTTGTCGATGCGTGGACCGTCGATCGGTTCGATCGGCCGAGTGCCGCTCACGCCCAGGAGTTCGGCAAGCGCATCGGAGACACCGGGATCCGCGGAATCCGCATTGGTATGGGCGGTGAACAGCGCACATCCTGCCTTGACGAGCCGATGGATCAGCGCGCCCTTCGGCGTGTTCGCCGCGACGGTGTCGACACCCTTCATCAGCAACGGATGGTGCACGACGAGCAGGTCGGCGCCCCACTCGATGGCCTCGTCGACGACGGCGGCGGTGGCGTCGACGGCGTACATCACCTTCTGCACCGGGTCGTCGGGATCACCGGTGACCAATCCGACCGAATCCCAGCTCTCGGCCAGACGAGGTGGATATGCGGCATCGAGTACGGCGATCACGTCGCCGAGGCTCACGCGATGTTCGGTCACGGTCGAGCTCTCCCATCACTGTCGGTGTCGAGTGCACGCCCCAGTGCGGCGACGAGTACGTCCACCTGATCGCGGCCGCGCACCGCCACCCTGAGGTGATCGGGATCGAGCCCGGGGAATGTGTCACACCTGCGCACCGCCACACCGTCGGCGCGCAACCGTCGACGGACGTCGTCGGCCGCTGGGATGCGTAGCAGCAGAAACGGTGCGTGCGCAGGTGTGTGGACGTCGATGCCGAGGAGTGCAAGCCGATCGATCATCACTTCCCTGTCGGTGGTGATTCGCACTGCTTTCGCGGCCGCGGCCTCGGTCGCGGCCGGCTCGCTGCATGCTGCGATCGCCTCGATCTGCAGACTCCCGACCGGCCAGTGTGCTCGACCGTCGACCAACCGTCGGAGCAGATCAGGGGGACCGAGAAAGTATCCGCATCGAAGCCCCGCGAGCGCCCACGTCTTGGTGAGACTGCGCAGTACCAGCACGTCGGGGAGCGACTCGGTCGCCAGCGACTGAGTCTCCCCTGGTACCGCGTCCATGAATGCTTCGTCCACGACCAGAATTCGACCGGGGCGTCGCATGCCCAGGATCTCTTCCCTCGTGTGCAGAACCGACGTCGGATTGGTCGGATTGCCGAGCACCACCACGTCCGCCTGCTCCGGAACGAGCGCAGCGTCGAGCCGATACGGCGGTGGCAACAGAACCTGCGCCACATCGACCCCGGCCGCCCGCAGTGCCCATTCGGGCTCGGTGAACGACGGATTGACGACGGCAGCCAGGCGGGGCCGAAGCCGCGGAAGCATCGCGAACCCCTCGGCGCCACCGGCCAACAGCAGTACTTCCTCGGGTGATCTGCCATGCCTTCTCGCGACCGTCTCGCGCGCACGTCGATCGGCGGCGGCCGTCGGATAGGAACCGAGGTCGACGAGCCTGTCGGCAAGTCGCGAGCGCAGCCAGGCCGGGGGCGATACGCCCTGCACATTGACCGCGAAGTCGACGAGCCCGTCGCCGACCTCGGCGTCACCGTGGTGTCGTAGCAACGAGCGGGAGTCCACATCGGCCGGTCCATTCATTGCCGATGAGCGTAGTCGGCTTCACCACGGATAAGGTTTTTGCCATGACAAAGCTCGACGAACCGACGAACACGCGCGCCACGGTCGTGCTGTTCGATCTCGACGGAACGCTCACCGATTCCGCCCCTGGCATCCTGGCCGGCTTCCGCCACTCACTCGAGACGGTCGGTGCTCCCGAGCCGACCGAGCAGCAGCTCGCACTGGTGATCGGACCCCCGCTCATCGATTCGTTCCGCACGATGGGCCTCGACGAAGATGTTGCGCAGAGGGCTCTCGCGGCCTATTTCGAGCGCTACGATGCGCAGGGCTGGGCCGAGAACTCCGTGTACGACGGTATCGAGCCGGTTCTCGCTGCACTGAAGAATCGCGGGGTACGCCTCGGCGTCGCGACGTCGAAATCCGAGCGGTTCGCGCATCGAATTCTCGATCACTTCGGATTGTCGAAGTACTTCGAGTTCATCGGCGGCGCAAGCAACGACGGTGTACGACGCGCGAAGCCGGATGTGATCGCGCATTCGCTCCGCAATCTGGGTCTGATTCCGAAGGAGAAAGGCGACGGCGGAACGGCGCGGGTACTGATGGTCGGCGATCGAGATCACGACGTGCACGGTGCTGCCCGCTTCGGCATTCCGGCCGTCTACGTCGACTGGGGCTACGGGATCGACGGCGAGAACGACGAGGCGGCTTTCACCGTGACGTCGATGGACGAGCTTGCGCAGGTGCTCGGTGACAACACCCAGTAGCGCACGGCGCGAACCGGACTTACACGTCACGTTCGTCTGCACGGGCAACATCTGCCGATCGCCGATGGCCGAGAAGGTTTTCGCGCAGTACCTGCGCGAGGCCGGTCTCGAGTCGTCGGTTCGGGTATCGAGCGCAGGCATCGACGGTTGGCACGAGGGTGAGGGCGCCGATCCTCGCACCGTCGCCGAACTCGACGCGCATGGATACGACAGCGAGCACGAGGCTGCACAGGTCGGCGAGGACCACATGTCGGCGGATCTGCTCGTCGCTCTGGACACGGGCCACGCCGGGCAGTTGCTGCAGCTCGGTGTACCCGCCGAGCGAATCGCACTTCTTCGTTCGTTCGACGACGACGCCGATTCGGAGTCGGTCGCGGACCCGTACTACTCGTCGGACGATGCGTTCACCGAGGTTCGTGAGCAGATCGAGGCAGCGATGCCGGGGCTGGTGACGTGGGTGTCGGATCGCGTCTCCGACGAGCCGTCGTAGATCGTTTTCGACGAGCCGCTACCGTAGTGGGGTGCGGAGGCTCAGATTCCTACTACGACCTGGCTGGTTGGCGTTGGCGGTTGTCGTCGTGCTGTTCGCTTTCATGTGCTTCTGGGTGTTGGCACCGTGGCAGCTCGGTAAGAACACCTCGACCTCGCACCGGAACGATCTGATCGAGCAATCGGTCGGCGCCGACCCCGTCCCGATCTCGGACGTGCTCACCCCGGGCGGTTTCGCAGCGGACGACGAATGGCGGCGGGTCGTCGCGACTGGGTCGTATCTTCCGGACAAGGAAGTGTTGGTTCGGCTTCGGGTGATCCGCGATCAACCGGCATACGAGGTCATCACACCGTTCCAGCTGCAGGACGGACCCGTGGTTCTCGTCAATCGTGGCTATGTACTTCCGGTTCAGGGCACATCGCCTCCGTCGATCGATCCGGCACCGTCCGGCCAGCTCACGCTCGACGCGCGACTTCGCGTGGCCGAGGGGACCTCGCGTGAGCCGATCCAGGAGGCCGGACATCTGCAGGTGTACAACATCGCCCCCGATCAGATCGGCGCCGCCGTAGGCGTGCCCGCCATCGACGGGTACCTGCAACTCGACGACGCTCAGCCGGGTGGCCTCGGGGTCATCGATCTCCCGCAGACGGACGCCGGACCGTATCTGTCCTACGGCCTGCAGTGGCTGGCTTTCGGAATCATGGCTCCCCTAGGGCTTGCCTACTTCGTACGAGCCGAGTGGCGCGAGCGCCGCAAAGCCAAGCAGCAGGACATCCTCGATTCAGCTGGCCCGGCAGCGGAGTTCGATTCGGCAGAGTTCGATTCGGCGGCGGTCGATTCGGCACCAGCCGACTCGGTAGCGGCCGAACGGGAGGCCCCCGACACCTCCGAGTCCGAATTCACGTTGCCGACCCGTAAGGAACGCCGGTCCAAGGCGAAGAAGTCCTCAGGTCCTCGATCGGCGAACGATGTTCGCCTCGCCGATCGCTACGGCAAGAACCGCTGACACGGCAGTCGCGGAAACCTGTACGAGCGTCGACAACGTCGCGGCACGGTCGAGATCCGACACTGTCGGTTCGCGTCCACTACCGAGCGTCGGCCTGATTTCGACACCGTGCGCGTATTCGGTCCGTCCGCCGAGCCGGATTCCCAGCGCTCCTGCTGCAGTTGCTTCCGCGACGCCTGCGTTCGGACTCGGATGCCGAGACGCGTCGGTGCGCCACGCTCGAACCGACTCCGACGGCCGGCCTCCGAGGAGAGGCGCCAAAACCACCGTGAGCACACCGGTGATTCTGGCGGGGCCGAGATTGACGACGTCGTCCAGCCGCGCTGCGAACCATCCGAACCGCAGGTACTTCGTCGAGCGATACCCGATCATGGCGTCGAGCGTGTTGACCGCGCGGTACCCCAGGATTCCGGGAGCTCCTGCTACCGCACCCCAGAAGACAACTCCGACAGTCGCATCCGAGGTGTTCTCGGCGACGGATTCGAGTGACGCGCGGGCGATGCCCGTTGCGTCGAGGACGCTGGGATCGCGTCCGCACAGCGACGGAAGCAGTGCACGCGCGCCCTCGATCTGGTCGTCTTCGAGCAGACGCGCCATTCGCGTTCCAGTGTCCGCAAGCGATGTGCCACCGAGTGCCGCCCACGTCGCGAGCGCCACGAGTGCAGCCTCACCCGCTGCGCCCTGTCTTCGTGCGACGCCCGACGCCAGCGCTCCGAGTCCGACGCACCCTCCGACCAGAACAGCGACGTGCAGTGTCCCGGAGAATCTGTCGTCTCGGTACGTTCGGCGTTCGAGCCAGCCTGCTGCGCGTCCGAAACCTGCGACAGGATGGAAACGGCGCGGATCTCCGAAGATCCGGTCGAGCGCCAGCCCCAGCACCAGACCGGCCGCCCGCGATCTGCCGTGCCGGTTTTTCATGGGTCGAACATAGCGAGTGCGGTGCGGCCGCCGGAGAGGCGGGAGCGGTGCGCCCCGCTCAGGCCCAGCGAGAGCGGTAGATGTTCGCCATCTGGCGGTTGTTGAAGTTGAGGTCGCGTCCGGAATCGAGCATGGCCATTGCCAGGCCGATGAATCCGATAGCTGCCATTGTGAACATAGCCATGGTGTACCCCCAGTACATCGCTGTGAGGGCCGGCGCGCCGACCCCGATGATCTTGATTGTGACCGACGGGTACACGTATGTGAATGCCGCTGAGGGGCCCGTCACATGTGTCGACGATCACCAGCTTCGTCGCCGCTAGGATCGAGCGCATGACCGCCGAAGGCACCTCTCCCGCCGCAACGAATGCCGGCAGGCCCAGTTGGCTCAACAAGACCATCGTCATCGCCATAGGCGTGGTGGCCCTGGTGATCGCCTACTTCATCCTCGCTGCCCTCGTTCCCCGATGGTGGGGCATCAAGATGTCGCAGGTTGCGGATCAGACGTTCACCCGAGGCATCTTCTGGGGTCTCACGTTCGGAATCCTGTGCACGCTCGTGCCGCTGCTTCTTTTCGTCGCCGCATGGTCGGTGCGCAAGCGCCGCGGCGGCAAGGTGACTGCGATCGTTGCCGTCGTACTGGCAGTTGCCGCCGCCGTTCCCAATCTGATGACGCTTTCCATCGTGCTGGGCAACGGAAATGCAGCGACAGCAGCAGCACAGAACATGAATACCGGTGCTCCGGGATTCCGCGGCGCAACCGCAGTGGGTGCCGTCATCGCGCTCGTCCTGTTCGCGTTGCTGGTGTTCGTTTTCGTGCGCGGGCGGCGACGGCGCACGCAGAAGCGTCTCGATGCTGCCGCGCCGAGATCCGAGGTGTGAATCCCATTTCGATCTCGGCGCTGCGAACCGATCGCAGCTCGGATTTTCTCAGGGCACGACGGGGGCCTTGCCGCCGTCGAACGGTTCGATTGTCACCTGAGCCTCGGGTTCGAAGGTGACGCCGAGAGCGTCGCCATCGCGAGAAATCGTGACCACGACCGACAGCCCTTCCTGCCCGACCGATTCGATACGCCCGGTCTGCTCCCCCGCTTCGTCGACGAGCGCGTAATCACCTACGACGACCAGCAATTCCTCTGCCGATACTGTCCGTCGCCCTCCGAAGTCCTCTACAGTCATGCACTCCACCGTAGACGGATGCATGGTTGTTCGTATCCTGAGCAACGATCGGTCACCTCGGCATCGACCACAGAATCATCGACCACAGAATCACCGACCGGACTGCAGGTGCGGTGCATCGGCCACGATCGTCCGCAGAAGCTCGTCGACGGCTTTCACGCGCGCCAGACCCGTCAACTCTCGCGGCACCGCGACCCAGTACGTGCGGTCGATCGAGAACTGTTCCGGCAGAACACGAACGAGCGTGTCATCGGGTTCGCCGATGTAACTGGGCAGCGGCGCGATCCCAAGACTGTTCTGCGCGGCCAACCAGTGTCCGGTGATGTTGTTGGTCTGAATTTGCGCCCGGCCATCGGCGAGTATCGAGTCGAGTATTCGTAGTGGGGCCACGTCGAGAAGCGCTCCCACGTACCAGATCAGCGTGTGCTGACGAAG
Source organism: Rhodococcus yunnanensis NBRC 103083 (assembly GCF_001895005.1). GTDB lineage: Bacteria > Actinomycetota > Actinomycetes > Mycobacteriales > Mycobacteriaceae > Rhodococcoides > Rhodococcoides yunnanense. The sequence goes on from NZ_BCXH01000002.1 coordinate 51,035, forward strand.
GTCCTCGATCCGGGTGATTGCAGGGGCATTCGCGAGATACTCCTTCGTCGCATAGAGGTGCAGCGAATACGTCGCCAATTTGCGGAAGGTCACGAGCCGTGCAGACGGCTGCTCGAGGGTCACGGCGACGTCGAATTCGCGGGTGTTCAACGAGTTGTGTTCGGTGGCTGTCACCAGCTCGACGTCCAGATCCGGATGGTGGCGACGCAGTTTCGTGAGATTGGGTGTGAGCACGAATGCGCCGAATCCGTCAGGAGCCGCAATGCGAACCGAACCTGTCAACGGTCCGACCGTCGATGTCTGATCCTCGAATGCAGCAATGAGTGCCGACTCGACGGACTCCGCATATCCCACCAACCGGCTACCGGCCTCGGTCAATCGCCAGCCGCTCGGGGTTCGGTCGAACAAACGTCGTCCTGCGAGCTTCTCCAAGCTGGTGATACGACGCCCTACCGTCGTGTGGTCGACGCCGAGTGCCTTCGACGCCTCGTTGAGCCTGCCGTGTCTCGATACCTCGAGAAAGAAGCGGAGATGGTCGGCGGTGAACACCGAGCCAGCCTAACGTGCCAGCTCACAGCCGCGTGCAATTCTGCACGCTCTCGTGCGATATTGGCCTTTGACGATGGCACGGATGCGTTGGAGACTGAAGTCACATCAGCGAGCAAAGGAAGCAACTGTGGCAACCATTGGACATTGGGTCGACGGCAAGCCGTTTGCCGGCACCTCCAGCACCACCGCCCCCGTCACCAACCCCGCTACCGGCGAGATCACCGGCCAACTCACCCTCGCCAATCTGGACGACGCGAAAGCAGTCATCGACGCCGCCGCCGCCGCATTCCCCGCATGGCGCGACACCTCGCTCGCCAAACGCACCCAAATCCTGTTCAACTTCCGTGAATTGTTGAACGCGAAGAAGGGCGAACTCGCCGCCATCATCACCGCCGAGCACGGCAAGGTCCTTTCCGACGCACTCGGTGAGATCAGCCGCGGCCAGGAAGTCGTCGAATTCGCCTGTGGCATCCCCCACCTGCTCAAGGGCGGCTACACCGAAAACGCCTCCACCAACGTCGACGTCTACTCCATCCGCCAGCCCCTCGGCCCCGTCGGCATCATCTCCCCCTTCAACTTCCCCGCCATGGTCCCGATGTGGTTCTTCCCCGTCGCCATCGCCGTCGGCAACACGGTCGTGCTGAAGCCATCCGAAAAAGACCCCACCGCCAGCCTCTGGCTCGCCGCACTCTGGGAAGAAGCAGGTCTTCCCCCCGGCGTCTTCAACGTCCTCCAGGGCGACAAACTCGCCGTCGACGAACTCCTCGAGAACAAGAAGATCAAATCGATCTCCTTCGTCGGATCCACCCCCATCGCCCAGTACGTGTACTCCACCGGTACCGCCAACGGCAAACGCGTCCAAGCGCTCGGCGGCGCCAAGAATCACGCCATCGTCCTCCCTGACGCCGACCTCGACCTCGCCGCCGACGCCATGGTCAACGCCGGCTTCGGCTCCGCAGGCGAACGCTGCATGGCCATCTCCGCCCTCGTCGCCGTCGGCGACATCGCCGACGAACTCGTCGCCAAGATCGTCGAACGCACCACCCCGTTGGTCACCGGCGACGGCACCAAGAACTCCGACATGGGACCCCTCGTCACCAAGGCCCACCGCGACAAGGTCGCCTCCTACGTCGACGCCGGTGAAGCAGCAGGCGCCACCATCGTCGTCGACGGCCGCACCGTTCAGCCTGATGGTGGCGCTGACGGGTTCTGGCTCGGCCCCACCCTCATCGACCACGTGAAGACCGACATGTCCATCTACACCGACGAAATCTTCGGACCCGTCCTCTCCGTCGTCCGCGTCGACACCTACGACGAAGCACTCCAACTCATCAACGACAACCCCTACGGCAACGGCACCGCCATCTTCACCAACGACGGCGGCGCAGCACGTAGGTTCCAGAACGAGGTCGAGGTCGGCATGATCGGCATCAACGTGCCCATCCCCGTCCCCATGGCCTACTACAGCTTCGGTGGCTGGAAGAACTCTCTCTTCGGCGACACCCACGCCCACGGCACCGAAGGAGTCCACTTCTTCACCCGCGGCAAGGCCGTCACCAGCAGGTGGCTCGACCCCTCCCACGGCGGCATCAACCTGGGCTTCCCCGAGAACGCCTAACCCGCCCACCGCCCATTGCCCACACGCACCAACTAACCCCACGCAAACGCACACGAATTTGCGCACAACCACCCACAAACCCCACCCACCTACGCAAACGCACACGCATTTGCGAAGGTGGGTGGGGTTCCCCAGAAGGTGGGTGGGGTTCCCCAGAAGACACCCACGCCACACGCATCACCGGTACGGAGTGCACGGTCCGTCCCGCGCTCGACCAACGAAGGAGCACACCATGGTGTCCGACATTTCGTTTCCACGGTTTTTGAAGATCGGTGCAGGCGCAGTCGAGGAGTTGGGATCGGTCCTGACCGATCTGAACGTCGAACGCCCACTCCTGGTGACCGACGCCTTCATGGTGAGCAACGGGTCGGCCGAGCGCCTGGTGAAGATCATCGAGGCGGCGGGTAAGCACGCCGCCGTATTCTCCGACACCGTTCCCGATCCCACGACGGATTCGCTCGGCGCCGGTCTCGATGCCGTGCGGACCCATCGCGCCGACGTCATCGTCGGTTTCGGTGGAGGCAGCCCCATGGACACCGCCAAAGCGCTCGCCGTGCTGTCCGAACAGGGCGGACTCATGCGAGATTTCAAAGCACCCCGCAGCTATGCGGGCCCTGCGCTTCCGATCGTCGCCATCCCGACGACGGCAGGAAGTGGTTCGGAAGCAACACAGTTCACGATCATCACCGATGTCGCCACGGACGAGAAGATGCTGTGTCCCGGTTTGTCCTTCCTGCCGATCGCGTCGATCGTCGATTCCGAACTCACTCTGTCGATGCCACCTCGGCTGACGGCCGATACGGGAGTGGATGCACTGACTCATGCGATCGAGGCGTACGTCAGCAAGAAGGCAAACCCCATCTCCGACGGGTTGGCGTTGTCCGCGATGAGGACCATCGGCCGCTACCTACGGCGTGCCTATCGTGACGGCTCCGATCGTGAGGCACGCGAGAACATGATGCATGCGTCGACGCAAGCTGGTATGGCCTTCTCCAACGCCAGTGTCTGCCTCGTCCACGGAATGAGCCGCCCCATCGGCGCGCATTTCCATGTGGCACACGGATTGTCGAATGCGATGCTGCTGCCGGCAATCACCGCATTCTCGCTTCCCGGCGCCCGCGACCGGTACGCGGAGTGCGCACGACAGCTGGGTGCGGCAGAGCAGAACGACAGCGATGAAACGGCTGCGTCGAAGTTGATCGCGTTCATCGACGCCTTGTGCGCCGACGTCGAGGTGCCGTCGCCGAGCGCGTACGGCATCGATCGAGCGCGGTGGGAGGAACTGATTCCGTTGATGGCCGAGCAGGCATTGGCGTCCGGTTCGCCGTCGAACAATCCAGTGGTGCCCACGGCCGCCGAGATCGCCGACCTGTACCGCGCGGTCTACTGACCCGCGGTATGTCGGAGGAGTCGGTCTGTCACATCGCGGGTACACGCATACGGTGATGGACATGAGCACAGGTTCCGAGCCAGTCACCATCGTCGGCGCAGGGATCGCGGGCGCGGCATGCGCTGTGGTTCTCCGCGATGCCGACATCCCCTTCCGACTCGTCGAACGTGGCCGCTCTGTCGGCGGCCGGATGGCTTCACCGGAGCTTCACGGGCGACGAGTCGACATCGGGGCCGGTTACTTCACCGTTCGCGATCGGGCCTTCACCGACGTCGTCGGCCGATGGGAGGACGCCGGTCTTGCGCGGCGGTGGACGGACACCTTCGGAGTACTGTCCCCCGGCAACTCCCCCACCTCCAGTACCGGGCCGATGCGATGGGCTACCCCGGGTGGCCTTCGCTCTCTGGTGCGGGAGCTGTTGGGCGACATCGGCGTGGACTCGGAAGAGATCACGACAGTGCCCGACGGCGATGTGGTGCTCGCGATGCCGGATCCGCAGGCGAATCGCTTGACGCCGGTGCCCGATCCGGTCGGGTACGACCCCGTGCTCACCGTCGTGCTCGGTTTCGACAGCCTGACACTCCCCTTCGAGAACGCCGCGTTCGTCAACGATCATCCGGTTCTCGAGTTTCTCGCCGACGACGGGGCGCGGCGCGGCGACGGGGCCTCGGTGCTTGTTGCGCACACCACGGCATCACTCGCGCGGGAGTACCTGGACCATCCCGACGACGCGGTGGCTCCGGTCATCGACGCCGTGACCGAAGTGATCGGTTCGACGCCGTCCTGGACACACGTGCACCGCTGGACGTTCGCGAAACCTGTGTCCGCCCACGCCAGTACCTTCGGTTGCGTCCAGAATCGTTCCAGCACACTATATTTCGCGGGTGATCAGTGGAGTCCGGGCGGCCCGCCCAGGATCGAGAGCGCGTGGCGCTCGGGAAGCGATGCAGGCCGTGCGGTGGTCGACCGGAGACGCCGCTAGCGGGTCGCTCAGACCACCGGCGCCGTCGCGGTCTCCTCCTGCACCAGGTGAGGTTCGTCCCTGTCACTGTCGGTCAGAGTGAACAGTGCAACTATCGGTGCCGCGAGCGCGAGCAACCCGATCACGAAGACGGGGAACAGAAATCCGAATACTTCCAGTCCTGCAGGCACCGGCGCATCGGGATCGACGGTGACCATCATGGCGGCCATTCCGGTGTAGTGCATTCCGACCACCGCGACACCCATGACCAACCCTGCAGCGAGCAGAAGCACAGGCCTCTGGAGGACGAGGGTGAACCACAACGACAACGTGCCCGCGACGACGGCAATCGCAACCGATACTGCAACGAGAGTGGTGTCGTAGGAAACCGATCCTTGGATCCGCACAGCATTCATGCCGGTGTAATGCATTACGTTGACCGCGATACCCATCACGATCCCACCGATCAGAAGCGTCCAGATATTGACCTTCTTTCCGATGGTCAACAACCCGGCCAGTGTCGCACCGATTGCCAACAGCGCCGAGAGAATCGTCCACGTCAGGTCGTAGCGAGTCACGCTACCGTTCACCGAGAATCCGAGCATGGCGATGAAATGCATCAGCCAGATACCGATTCCACCGATGGACACGGCGGCCATGACCAGCCATCCCAATCGAGCTCGGGGTGTAGCGGCAACGGCGGATTGACGTGTGCATCCAAGTCCGACAACGCATCCCACCACCGAGACGCCGTAGGCCAGAAAGATCAACCACAGCCCCATCGAGAAGTGCTGCATCTCGTGTGCATGTTCCATTGTCGAAACTCCTAGAGAGGTGATCGCACTCGGTCGAGTGCGTACTCGGTGAGTGTGATCAGGGCATGTTTGACGGATTCTTCCCGGCGGGCGTCGACTTTCACGATGGGAACCGACGGTGGTACCGCCAAAGCTTCGCGAATGTCATCCACTTCGAAGCGCGGCGCACCGTCGAACTCGTTGATAGCGACCACGAATGGCAGTTCTCTGGCCTCGAAGTAGTCGATCGCTGCGAAACAGTCGTCGAGACGACGAGTGTCGATGAGCACGATCGAACCGATCGCACCGCGCACCAGGTCATCCCACATGAACCAGAATCGACGCTGACCGGGCGTACCGAACAGATAGAGGACCAGATCCTCGGACAGCGTGATGCGTCCGAAATCCATTGCCACAGTTGTCGTCGACTTGGTCCCGGCTGCGTCGAGGTCGTCGACACCTTCCGATGCGTCGGTGATCATCGCTTCGGTTCGCAGCGGAACGATCTCCGACACCGCGCCGACCAGTGTCGTCTTTCCCACTCCGAAACCGCCTGCGACGACGATCTTCGTCGACGCTGCGGCTCGTCCCCTACTGTCAGAGTGCGCGTAATCCACGAAGAGTCCTTCCGATGAGTTCGCGGCGCTCGTCCGCGGTGGCGTCGTCGTCGAGAGTCTCCGACACACGCAAGGTTCCAGATTCGACCAGGTCGCCGACGAGGACTCGCGCGACGCCGAGAGGCAAGGTCAATCGGGCTGAGATCTCGGCTACGGAAGGTCCTTCAGCACAGAGCGCCACGATCCGCGCCCGAATGTCGCTGGGAGGCCACGTCGCCGGCATCATCGACGTCGCCGTGTGTACCGGCGCTTCGAGCGGAAGGTAGACAACGGATCGAGTTCGACCCGCCGTCAGTGTGTAGGGACGAACCAGACTAGGCGCTGGATCGTCGTCGTAGTCATCCGTTTCCGTCGCGGCGGATGACTGTGTGCTCCGGTCGGAGTCGCCGACGTTCGGCGTCGTGGCCCCTGCGCTCGCCTGTCCACCGGATCCGTCGACAACACCGTGTGTCGCGTCGACCGTCGGCGTGTTCGAGTCCTCGCCGGTACCGGTGAACGCGCCAGGCTCCGTGGCTGTCGTCGACTGTCCGCGTGCGGAACTCGCGTCGTTCCGTTCAGATGATGTCACCACGCATCACCGTTCTCGTACCCGAGCTGCCGGCTGAACCATGCTGCCCACCCGATCGACCAGGACGGCCATTTCGTAGCCGACCTGTCCGATGTCGCAGGACGCTGCGGTCAGTGCGGCGAGGTGCGATCCGTCGCCGACACTCATCAGCAAGAGGTAGCCGTTCTCCATCTCCACGATGGACTGCAGTACCGGCCCACCGTCGAACAGTCGCGCGGCTCCCGACGACAGACTCGCCAAACCCGATGTCACCGCTGCCAACTGCTCGGCGCGTTCACGAGGTAGTTGCTCACTGGTGGCCATCAGCAATCCGTCTGCCGAGACCAGTACCGCGTGTGCAACACCGACGATGTCCCGTGCGAAGTTGGTGACCAGCCAGTCGAGGGACCGGTCAGGGGTCGACGCGATGGGGTGGTTCATTCGTCCTCTTCCGTTCGGTGGCGGCCGGTGACGTCCTCGGCGCGACCGGTGCGTACACCGGTGAAATGACTGGTGAGCTTCTCTCGTACTGCCTCTGGATTCCGCGTGGACACCGCCGCAGGCCTGTCGTCACGACGATGAGCCGCGTCCCGCGAGATATCCGCTGCACCTGGAACGAGCCGTGCACCCGGCTTCCGCACCGGCAGACCGGATTCGGTCCTGGTGCGGACCGGAGCATCGGTAGCACTCTCGGCAGCAGCCCACCCTACATCCGCGGGCGAGGACCATGGCCGCGAGTGCCCCTGGCCTGTCGCGGGGTCGACCAGCCACTCCGACACCATTCGCTGGTAGATCGGCATTGCCTGAGGTGGCGGCGCGAGCGGATCGGGCGGCGGCGGTGGCACCTCGGGCGAGGATGCCGCCTTCGACGCCTGAACGGCGGGGCGCGCACCGAAGAACGAGGAGGTATCGGACGGAGATCCGTTGGTACGTCGGCCGGGCGGAGGACTGTCGGGCTTGGGCGTGTCGCCGTTGCGGCCCGTGGACGACGCGATGTGATCGTCGACGCCGCTTGCTCCTGGCCGACGACGGGGCAAGCGCGCCGAGGTCAGATCGTGGTGTTCCCCCCCGGCAAGGCCATTGAGCGCGATGAGCGACACCGGACCTGTCCGTTCTGTTGCCGTCTCCGCCGACGGCACCTCGATCGCCGCAATCGAGCCGTTGCGAGGCGGCTGGGGAGCCTTGGGCACCGGCGGGATGTCCCGGCGATTCGCCCTGACGCTCTCGGCCGTCGGGAAGGATGTGACGACGAGACCGACCGGGATGTGAACGCTGACGGTAACTCCCGACGCTCCACCGTGCACCTGGGTCGCACGAAGCCTGACCGTCACGCCGTGCCGCTGAGCAAGGCGACCGACGACGAAAAGACCCATTCGGCGCGCTGTTTCGGGAGTGACTTCGCCACCGACCGACAGTCGTTCGTTCGTTTCGTCGATGTCGGCGGCAGGCATTCCGAGACCACGGTCGGCGACCTCGAGCAGCACACCGCCTTCGACCGCTCGTGCTGCGGTGACGGCGACGGCACTGTCGGGAGGTGAGTATCGGAGCGCATTGTCGATCAGTTCTGCGACGAGGTGGACGATGTCCGCGGCCGAGGACGAGGACAGGGCTGCGTCGGGCACGTCGAGCATCAGCACGCGGCGGTAGTCTTCCACTTCCGATACCGCGGCACTCATGACCGCATCGAGCGCGACGGGTTGATCGCCCTGCACACGACGCGAGGGAGTGCCGGCGAGAACCATCAGGTTGGCGCCGTTTCTGCGCATTCTCGTGGCCAGGTGATCCAGCCGGAACAGGCTGTCGAGTCTCCGCGGATCGTCTTCGTCGCGTTCGAGCTCCTCGATCAGGGCGAGCTGTTGATCGACGAGCGAACGACTTCTCCGAGACAGGGTTTCGAACATGTTCCCGACCTGCACGCGCAGTCGCGCCTGTTCTCCGGCGAGCTGGAGAGCCTCTTCGTGAATGGCGTCGACGGCCCTGGCCAATTGCCCGATCTCTTCGTTCGTGTGGACAGAGATCGGCACGATTTCAGGCGTGTGTCCCCCGGACCTGATCCGCTCGATCTCCGCAGGGAGCGCATGCTGTGCGACGTCGAGCGCACCGAGCCTGAGCCTTCTGATCGGCTGGACCAGTGAACGAGCGACGATCAGCGCGAGCACGAGGGCTGCGAGTACGGAGCCGAGCACGAATGCCGTGTCTCGAAGCGCGACCGATCGGGCATCGAGTGCCTGGGAGTTCAAGGCGTCGGCCAGCTCGCCTGCGTACCGGTCAGCCAGGTCGTTGTACAGCTCTGCCGATTTTGCCGCGGACAGAAATACGTTGGTCGGACCGCCTCTGGCGGTCGAGGCATACATTCCCAGCCTGGTGTCGAGCTCGGCGAGCAGAGGGTCGAGTTCTGTCGAATCCGCCGAAATGTCCGTGCCGAGGACGGAGAGGATGGATCTCTCACTACCTGCGACACCATTGACCTGATCGGTCACCTCCGCACCCGGCAGTGCCCCGAGGAGTTGCTGACTCTGAGCGGCTCGGGCCCCGGCAAGCGCCCACACGACGATGTTGGTGAAGGAGCGCAGTTGCGAGTCCTCGACATCGACCTTCTCGGCGAAGACCGCCTCGAGCGACTGGGTCACCGCGCCCGCGATTCCCGCTCGCTCGAACGGTGCGACGGTGCCGGTCTCGAGGCGTTCGTGGAGGGTTTCGGCTCCCGATATGGCCTGGTCGAAGATCGCGACGGCCTCACTTGGCTGCCGCGAACCGTCAGTACCCAGCCCCTCGCGCAAGGTTTCGACGATCTCGTCGAAGTCGTCGTTTTCTGGGATCACACCGGTGACTGCGAGGTCGCCGACGGCACGGTCGAACGCGACGATCGGAGCGATGATCCGGGAGTTGTCGGCAGCAGCGGACAACTCGGCGGCAAGGGAGAGCTCGCTCTGTACGCGCAGCGCCCCGAAGGCGACAGCAAGGATCAGCGGCATGACGACGACCGCAGCCACCTTGGCGCGAACGGGCCACGCGGACAACGACCACGTTCGCGCGGTGCGCGACGTGCTGGGTGGATCGGTTCCAATTTCGACCACTAGCCGGACTCACTTCGACTCTGCCCGGTGAGGGCGGGGACAGGGGGGCGGGCCTGAAACTCCCGGCGGAGCGTAGGTGTACTAGGTCTGTGACGAACAACAAACCGCGAGGACTTATTCTGTCTTTTTGGAACATATACCAAGAACTTGTTTATGGAAAGGTTTAAGACTCTATGAATGTTTGATCTCTATATGAGGCACGTTTCACCCCTTTCTTCGGCGCGGAGTGACAGACTCTTTTCTTTTGCACTCAGTCCAGCTCCTTCGCGGCCGCCGCAACCACCGCAGCGGACAATTCGGTCAGCGCCGGGGTTCGGAGTGTCCATTGCTGCCAGAACAACGTGACGTCGATGCCTGTCCCCGGCGCGATGTCGACCAGATCGACACCGAAGTTCATCCGATCGCACTGCTGCCTCGGGAGCACAGCCCACCCGATTCCCAGACGCACGGCCTCGGCGAAGTCGGACGACGACGGCACGTAGTGCCTGCGCCCGGACGACGTAGCACCGCCCCACGCGCCGAGATACCGATCCTGCAGATCGTCCGAGCGGTCGAACACCAACATCGGGGCGTGCGCCAACGCGTACGGCGAGGAGCCGTCGGGAAGCCATCGGCGACTGAAGGCCGGCGAGCAGACGGGCACGTATCTCATGATTCCGAGCCTTGTGACCGAACAACCTTGCACGGGTTGATTCGACGTGGTGACCGCCGCCATCACGACACCCTGTCGCAGCATCTCGGCCGAGTGATCCTGGTCCTCGCGGCGAATGTCGAAGTTCATCCGATCCGACAGTGTGGCGAGTGCAGGCAACACCCACGTGTTGAGTGAGTCGCCGTTCACTGCGATCGGGACAGTGATGGGCTGACTACGGCCGTCATCCACGCCGGACACGTCCGCAACCAGTGATGCGATCTGCTGTGCAAGCCGAAGATACTTGGTGCCCGCCTCGGTGACGGCTACCGGTTTCGACCGGCGAACGAGCACGGTTCCCACTGCAGTCTCCAGGGACTTCACGCGCTGACTGATCGCCGACGGCGTGACATGCAGGCGACGGGCGGCGCCGTCGAACGATCCCTCTGCCACCACCGCCGCCAGCGCCTCGAGCTGAGGCAGATCCAGATCTGACATGAGAAATACTAACGCGGCATCAGAAACATTCGCTGTACTTCATCTATTGCCACTTTTATCGTCGACTGATGAACTTCTCACCGGCGACTGCCGTGGCCGGCTTTGCATTCGGACTGTCCCTGATCGTCGCGATCGGCGCGCAGAACGCATTCGTCCTTCGACAGGGCATCGCGCGACAGCACGTACTCGCAGTAGTGCTCGTCTGCGCAGTGTCGGACGTCCTCTTGATCGCCGCGGGAATCGGCGGCGCAGGATTGATCGTCGACCGAGCACCACACATGCTTCGATTCGCCTACTGGTTGGGCGCTGGCTTCTTGCTGATCTACGGGGTGCTCTCGATACGACGCGCCTACTCACCCGCTGCCGTGGAGGCCGAATCCGGCGCAGCATCGGTACGCATAGGCCCGGTCGTACTGACCGCACTGGCGTTGACGTGGCTCAATCCCCATGTGTACCTGGACACGGTCGTGTTGCTCGGTTCGGTGGCCGCCACCTACGACACCGCCCGGATCTGGTTCGGCGCCGGCGCCTCCGTGGCCAGCATCGTGTGGTTCTCCGCACTCGGATTCGGCGCACGATTCCTGCGACCTGCGTTCTCGAAACCGTCGGCATGGAGGTGGCTCGACGGCGCGATCGCGGCGTTCATGCTCACGCTGGGCACAACACTCGCGATTCAGGCAGCGAGCAGTTGATACAGCAGACAACTATCTACGGGACGGCGGGAGTTCTTGCGAAACAACGTGTTCGGTGCCGTCAGCCGACGATGATGCGTTCGCCGACCGCAACGACAGCTCGGCTCAAACTCTTGGACGCATGTTTGCTGAGGGGGCCTTCGCTCAATCGCAGCGCATGAATAGTCATCAGAAGTTCGATGAGCGTTCTCGTGGACAGGGTGTGCGATGCATGCTCGAGCGCGGCCGCACGCTTGGTGGACGGCACCGGGCCAGGGGGCAAATAGTCGAAAGCGCGCTGGACGTGCGTTTCCTCGAACTCTCGGCGCAACACCGAGGTTTCGGCTGTGGCGCCGGGCAGGTGGTAGTGCAGCAGGCGCGCCTCGTTCGGGTGCGCCTCCACCCACACCCACACCGCGATTATGACGTCCGCCAACGACGGATCCTCGCGGGAATCCTCCTGCGCGCGAACATCGGCCACGACCTTGTCGACCATGTCGAGCACTCGTCGCAACGCCAACTCGAACAGTTCGTCTTTTCCTGCGAAGTGGTAGTAAACGGCAGACGGGACGACGTCGGCTTCCAGCGCGACATCCTGAATACTGGCGTCCGAGAAACTCTTCGCCGCGAATACTCGGATCGCGGCATCGACGATCTCCTGCCGCCGAGACGGCCTGTGCGGTGACTTCTTCTCCATCCGATCGTCCGCCCCCTGATCGCTCACCGCGTAGCCTCACCTCTCGTGTGCCGAAGCACTAGTGTTGCATGACCCTAGACCTAGGAGAGTGAATGACGGCAACAGTCAAGCGCCCAGCGCACCGCCCGTCACGACGGGGTGTCATCGTCGAGACGGCGTTCGAGCTCTTCGCCTCCCGGCCGGTCGACTCCGTCACCGTCGCCGATATCGCGGCGGCCGCGGAGATGACATCGGCGGCAATCTATTACCACTACCCGTCTCGCGAGGAGATCCTTCTCGAAGGCCTCCGTGAGTTCGCCGTGGAATATGTCGGCGCGATCGAGCGGATCGCTGCCGAGGCCGTCGTTCCGTCGCGGCGAATGGGCGCGCTCGTCGAGCCGTTCGTCAAGTGGCTCTCGGAGAACCGAACCAGCTCGATCGTCTACTTCGTTCAGTCACGCGGAGCGAGCCAACAGGTCGAGGCGATCCGCCGTGAAAACGCGCTCGTGCTGATCCCGATTCTGAGCGCTGCAGCCAAGAAGGCACGGGGAAGACTGCCTGCGGCCGAAGCCGCTGTGATTGCGGTTGCCATGATCGCGGAAATCGAAATCTTCGCATCGGCATTCCTGTCCGAAGATCGTGCACTGACCACACTGGGCCGCAAGCGTTTCCTGGCAGCGGGCGTCCGACTCGCCGATCGGATCACCGGAACAGACGTCTCCTGAACCGAGCGCCGCGAGCAGATAGTTTCGGTCGTCGACGACGGTGAATCGTGGTGGGCGCAGAGGGGTTCGAACCCCCGACCGCTGGTGTGTAAAACCAGAGCTCTACCGCTGAGCTATGCGCCCGGGTTCCGGTGGCCTGAGCCACCGGAACGCGTGATGAAATTTATCGTGTCCGCGCCCGATCTACAATTCCGCAGGTCAGACGCGTGCGAGCGCGGTGTCCCACGCGGATTGATCGCGAGCTTCGCCGGGCTGATTCATCTCGGCGAACCGGACGATTCCAGCTTTGTCGATGACGAAGGTGCCACGGTTCGCGTATCCGGCCTTGTCGTTGAAGACGTCGTAGGCCTTGGCCACGGCACCGTGAGGCCAGAAGTCGGACAACAACGGAAACGTGTAGCCCTGCTCCGCCGCCCAGATCTTGTGGGTTGGCGGGGGTCCGACCGAGATGGCGAGGATTGCGGTGTCCTCGTTCTCGAACTTGGGCAACTCGTCCCGAACCTTGCACAGCTCGCCTTGACACGTTCCGGTGAACGCGAGCGGATAGAACACCAGTAGTACGTTCTTGGCGCCGTAGTACGACGACAAGCTCACTTCCTGGTTGTTCTGATCCTTCAGGGTGAAGTCAGGCGCCTTCACGCCTACCTCGAGTGGCATCAGTTGATTCTTCCTGTTCGAGGGATGACTACCGCTTGGCGGCCCGTGTCTTGGGCTGAACCAATCGGCTACCGATCCAGTCCCCCAGGTTGGCCGCAGATGTCTGCGTCAAACCTGCGGTGGGTGCGGATTCGGCGATCTCACTCGGTTCGACGTGTCCTGAAAGTCCTGTCTTGGGACTGAGAACCCAGACGAAACCGTCGTCCGAGAGAGGTCCGATCGCGTCCATGAGTGCGTCCACGAGGTCACCGTCACCATCGCGCCACCACAGCAGCACGACGTCGATCACCTCGTCCGAGTCCTCGTCGAGAGTTTCACCGCCGATGGTGTCCTCTACGTCCGCACGCAGATCGTCGTCTGTGTCCTCGTCCCAGCCCAGTTCCTGAACGACCAAGTCGCGAGTGATACCAAGTTTCTGAGCGTAGTTCTGAGCGTCCGCCGCGGCGACCACGGTGGTGACCTCCTTGCATAGTGGGTGAAGTAGTGCAAGCGAACAGTGTTTCGGCCGTATCCGCAAGCTGACCGCGCCGAAATTGCGTACATAAATTTCTACTGACGGGTATTGGGACTCCGTACTACCTCCCGGAAACTTATGTAGCAGGATTGGGGAGAATCACCGGAATGAGGAACGTATCTCGCCGCCACAGAGTGCGAGAGACATGGAACGGCCGCCGCACCGAGCGTCCGCCACATTGAGGAGTACACACGTTGTCCGAGTTGAACCAGGACGATCGGCAGACCACACACGCTGCCGGCAAGACCAGCGGGCCCACCGGCTCCGACGGCAGGGTCCGTGTCATCCGTGAGGGTGTCGCGTCGTATCTTCCCGACATCGACAATGACGAGACCAACGAATGGATCGAATCCTTCGACGGCTTGTTGGAACGCTCGGGCCCTGCGCGTGCCCGCTACCTGATGTTGCGACTGCTCGAGCGCGCAGGCGAAAGAAACGTTGCGCTTCCGTCGCTGACCTCGACGGACTACGTCAACACCATCCCCACCGAGAACGAGCCCTGGTTCCCCGGTGACGAAGCGATGGAGCGCCGCTACCGCGCCTGGATGCGTTGGAACGCCGCGATCATGGTCCACCGAGCGCAGCGCCCGGGCGTCGGCGTCGGCGGCCACATCTCCACCTATGCGTCCTCGGCCGCGCTCTACGAGGTCGGCTTCAACCACTTCTTCCGCGGCAAGGATCACCCGGGCGGCGGCGACCACATCTTCATCCAGGGCCACGCCTCCCCCGGCATCTACGCCCGCGCATTCCTCGAAGGCCGCATCCCGGCCGAGCGCATGGACGGCTTCCGGCAGGAGTACAGCCACAAGGACGAGGGCGGCGCTCTGCCGTCGTACCCCCACCCGCGGCTCATGCAGGACTTCTGGGAATTCCCGACCGTCTCCATGGGTCTGGGACCCATGAACGCCATCTACCAGGCGCGCTTCAACCACTACTTGAACGACCGCGGCATCAAGGACACCACCGATCAGCACGTGTGGGCGTTTCTCGGCGACGGCGAGATGGACGAACCTGAATCGCGCGGCTTGGCACACGTCGCCGCTACCGAAGGCCTCGACAACCTCACCTTCGTCGTCAACTGCAACCTCCAGCGTCTCGACGGACCGGTTCGCGGCAACGGCAAGATCATCCAGGAGCTGGAGTCCTTCTTCCGCGGCGCGGGCTGGAACGTCATCAAGGTCGTCTGGGGCCGCGAGTGGGACGCCCTGCTGCACGCCGACCGCGACGGCGCCCTGGTCAACCTCATGAACAGCACGCCGGACGGCGACTTCCAGACGTACAAGGCCAACGACGGTGGCTACGTTCGTGACCACTTCTTCGGCCGCGATCCGCGCACCAAGGAATTGGTCAAGGATCTCTCCGACGCCGACATCTGGAACCTCAAGCGCGGTGGCCACGACTACCGCAAGGTCCACGCTGCGTATGCCGCGGCAATGGCGCACAAGGGCCAGCCGACGGTCATCCTGGCGCACACCATCAAGGGCTACACTCTCGGCAAGCACTTCGAGGGCCGCAATGCCACGCATCAGATGAAGAAGCTGACTCTCGACGACCTCAAGACGTTCCGCGATCTGCAGCACATCCCGATCTCGGACGAGGAACTCGAGAAGGATCCGTACCTGCCCCCGTACTACCACCCAGGCGCGGACGCTCCAGAAATCCAGTACATGCTCGACCGACGCAACAAGCTCGGTGGATTCGTCCCCGAACGCCGCGTCTCCCCGAAACCGCTGCCGCAGCCGTCGGACGACACGTACAAGACGCTGCTCAAGGGTTCCGGCAAGCAGGAAGTCGCCACCACGATGGCACTCGTGCGAGTCATGAAGGAGCTGCTGCGCGACAAGGAGATCGGGCACCGCATCGTGCCGATCATCCCCGACGAGGCCCGCACGTTCGGTATGGACTCCTGGTTCCCGTCGCTGAAGATCTACAACCGCAACGGCCAGCTCTACACCTCGGTGGACTCGGAGTTGATGCTCGCCTACAAGGAGAGCCCCGTCGGGCAGATCCTGCACGAGGGCATCAACGAAGCCGGCTCGACGTCGTCGTTCACCGCTGTGGGCACGTCCTATGCCACACACGGCGAGGTCATGATCCCGCTGTACATCTTCTACTCGATGTTCGGCTTCCAGCGCACCGGTGACGGCCTGTGGGCCGCAGCAGACCAGATGGCACGCGGCTTCGTTCTCGGTGCCACCGCAGGACGCACCACGCTCACCGGTGAAGGTCTTCAGCACGCCGACGGCCACTCGCTGCTGCTCGCCTCGACCAACCCAGCCGCCGTCGCCTACGACCCCGCGTTCTCCTACGAGATCGCGCACATCGTCAAGGACGGTCTGCGTCGGATGTACGGCGGAACGGAGGGTGTGGACGGGTTCGGCGGCGAGAACATCTTCTACTACATCACCCTCTACAACGAGCCGTACCAGCAGCCGGCTCAGCCGGAGAACCTCGACATCGACGGACTGCTCAAGGGCATCTACCGGTTCGAAGCTCCTCAGGACGGCGACGGTCCGCAGGCACAGTTGCTTGCCTCCGGCGTCGGTCTGGTCTCGGCCCGCAAAGCCCGCGAACTGCTCCTGGACGAGTGGGGTGTGCGCTCGGCGGTGTGGTCGGTCACCTCGTGGGGCGAACTGCGCCGCGACGGCGTCGAAGCGGAGAAGGAAGCACTCCGCAACCCCGGTGCCGAGAAGCGGATCCCCTTCGTGACATCGGCTCTCGCCGACGCACAGGGCCCGGTCGTCGCCGCATCGGATTGGATGCGTGCGGTACCCGATCAGATTCGTCAGTGGGTACCCGGCGACTACGTCACCCTCGGCACGGACGGGTTCGGCTTCTCCGACACCCGCTCCGCCGCGCGACGGGTGTTCAACGTCGACGCCGAATCCATCGTCGTCGCCACGCTGTCGGCTCTTGCCGCGTCCGGTGAGATCGACCCGTCCAAGGCCGTCGAGGCCGCGAACAAGTACAAGATCGACGACGTCACCGCAGCGCCCACATCGTTCGCCGATACCGGTTCTGCGTAAGCGCCCATGATTACCTGCGCCCGTCCGCTGCGGTCCGTGTCACTGGACCCGAGTGGGCGGGCGTAGGTTTTTCCCATGGTCGACAGCGAGGAACCAGCAGGTGGGGTAGATCACACGGACGACAGCGGCCACATCAGCGATCGGGACGGGTTCATCACGGACAACGAGGTACACCTGTCGGTCAAGGCGTTGACGCCCTCGCGCCAGAAGCGTGATCCGCTTCCTGACGCTCTTCTTCGCAGAGTCAAGCAGTTCTCCGGACGCCTCTCCACCGAGGCCGTGACGACCATGCAGGATCAGCTCCCGTTCTTCGGCGGCCTCGACGCAGCCCAGCGCGCGAGCGTCCAACTGCTGATCCAGACAGCTGTCGACAACTTCTTGGAGTGGCTGAAGAACCCGCAGAGCGATATCAGGTTCAGCCTCGACGCGTTCCAGGTCATCCCGCAGGACCTGGCTCGGCGGCTCACGTTGCGCCAGACCGTCGACATGGTTCGCGTGGCGATGGAGTTCTTCGAGCAATGGTTGCCTGCACTCGCACGCAACGATCAGCAATTGGTGGCATTGACCGAGGCAGTTCTCCGATACGGCCGCGAACTCGGGTTCGCCGCCGCATCCGTCTATGCGAGCGCGGCAGAGTCGAGGGGAGCATGGGACACCCGTCTCGAGGCTCTCGTCGTCGATGCCGTCGTACGGGGTGACACCGGCTCGGACATGCTCTCGCGTGCGGCGACCCTGAACTGGGATGCCACCGCGCCCGCCACGGTTCTCGTCGGAACTCCGCCGGAGAACCAGGGCGTCTCGGTGGTGGGCACCGTCCACTCGGTCGCGCAGAAACACAACCGGGCCGCACTTGCCGTCGTCCAAGGCACTCGTCTGGTGATGGTCGTCAGTGGGCAGTTGATCGACTCGCCTGCCAACACGGCTTTTCTGACCGACATGCTCGACAATTTCTCCGACGGCCCCGTTGTCATCGGGCCGACCACTCGAACCCTCGGCGCCGCTCACACGAGTGCCGTCGAGGCGTTCGCCGGCATGCAGGCCGTCGCCGGGTGGCGCGGCGCACCCCGACCGGTCCACGCGGGCGAGCTTCTGCCCGAACGCGCTCTGTTGGGTGACGGCGCCGCTATAGCGGCTCTCAACGAGCATTTGGTGCTGCCGTTGTCCGCAGCCGGATCAGGTCTCGCGGACACTCTCGACGCGTATCTCGACTGTGGTGGAGCGGTCGAGACTTGTGCCCGTCAGCTGTTTGTTCATCCAAATACTGTCCGGTATCGGTTGAAGCGTATTGCGGAAGTCACAGGACGAGATCCGACACAATCGCGTGATGCGTACGTGTTGCGGGTTGCAGCAACGGTCGGTCGACTGGCACAAACGCATCACGAACCGCAGTATCCAGTACCACAGATCACACACGTAACATTCGGTGAAGTAGTCACGTAACGCAGACGCGAGTAGTGGCGATGGGAACTCCCCACATGGCGATTTGTTGGGACCCCACAAATTGCATGTCGAGAGTTCATCGAGAGCGACATCGGCCAAACACCCGGGCACAGTGTTCCCTTAACGATGTGATTGCGTTGCTTGCGCCCGGCCAGGGCTCCCAGACACCCGGCATGCTCCTGCCATGGCTCGAACTCCCAGGAGCTGCCGACCGCGTCGCGCTGTGGTCGAAGGCTTCCGGTCTCGATCTGGCTCGCCTCGGTACAACAGCGACCGCCGAGGAGATCACCGACACCTCCGTCACCCAGCCACTCGTGGTCGCTGCCGCACTCCTCGCCTTCGAGGAGATCGCGGGACGCGGCATACTCGGCGACGACGCCATCATCGCCGGGCATTCGGTCGGTGAGCTCGCCGCCGCTGCCGTTGCGGGTGTGATCTCCTCCGACGAGGCCGTGACCCTCGCTGCCGTTCGCGGCGCCGAGATGGCCAAGGCATGTGCACTGGAGCCGACAGGAATGTCGGCCGTGCTCGGGGGTGACGAGGCCGAGGTTCTGGCCCGTCTCGACGAGCTCGGCCTCGAACCTGCGAACGTCAACGCGGCCGGTCAGATCGTCGCTGCCGGATTGCTCACCGCTCTGGCCGAGTTGGCCGAGACCCCGCCGGCGAAGGCACGCGTGCGTGCACTGCCGGTGGCGGGCGCTTTCCACACCCGCTTCATGGCTCCCGCACAGGACGCAGTGGCAGCGGCCGCCGCGGCAATCACACCATCCGACCCGTCGCGAGTGCTGCTGTCGAACTCCGACGGACGAGCGGTGACGTCGGGAGCAGACGCACTCGCCAAGCTCGCGGCGCAGGTCACCAAGCCGGTTCGATGGGACCTGTGCACCGCGACGCTGCGCGAGAGCGCGGTGTCGGCCGTGGTCGAGCTTCCGCCTGCCGGAACCCTCATCGGTATCGCGAAAAGAGAACTGCGCGGCACTCCGACCCTGGGCTTGAAGAAACCCGAGGACATCGCCGCGCTGGCCGAGCTCACCTAGAGCTCCATACACCTCCCGCGGCGTTGTCGCCGCGGGCGTAGGGCACATCTCGTAGGAGATGTGCGCGTCGTCGAAACACAGGACGACGCAACACAGAGCACAACGAGTTCTTCGGTGCGGCGACTCACGACGCACCGATACGAGAAGAAGGGAGCCACTCAAGTGGCCAGCCAGGAAGACCTCATCGCCGGACTTGCAGAGATCATCGAGGAGGTCACGGGTATCGAGCCCTCCGAGGTGACCATCGACAAGTCCTTCGTGGACGACCTCGACATCGACTCGCTGTCCATGGTCGAGATCGCAGTGCAGACCGAGGACAAGTACGGCGTGAAGATCCCCGACGAAGACCTCGCAAGCCTGCGCACCGTCGGCGACGCAGTGTCGTACATCCAGAAGCTCGAAGCGGAGAACCCCGAAGCCGCTGAGGCAATCAAGGCCAAGCTCGACGACTCCGCGAGCGAGTGAGTCGAACCGTGACCAACCCATCCACAGCCAACGGACGCTTCCCGAGTGTCGTCGTCACCAGCCTTGCTGCGACCACGTCCATCGCCGGTGATGTGGACGCGACGTGGAAGGGTCTGCTGAACGGCGAGAGCGGCATCGGTGTACTCGAGGACGATTTCGTCGCCGAGTACGACCTCCCCGTTCGAATCGGCGGCCACCTCGCGGTCAATCCGGCGAGTCTTCTCACTCGAGTGGAGATTCGTCGTCTGAGTTACGTGGAGCAGTTGTCCACGGTGCTCGGCCGTGAGGTGTGGAAGAACGCCGGTAGTCCCGAGGTGGATCCGCTCCGTCTCGCTGTCTCCATCGGAACCGGCCTCGGCGGCGGCGATTCTTTGATCGACGCCGTCGACAAGCTCAAGACCGGTGGCTACCGCAAAGTGTCCCCCCTCGCGGTTCAGATGGTCATGCCGAACGGCCCCGCTGCGGTCGTCGGGCTCGAACTCAAAGCACAAGCCGGAGTCATCACTCCGGTGTCGGCATGTTCGTCGGGATCGGAAGCCATCGCTCACGCATGGCGCATGATCGTGATGGGTGACGCCGACATGGTCGTCACCGGTGGCGTCGAAGGCTTCATCGACGCGGTGCCGATCGCGAGCTTCTCGATGATGCGCGCGATGAGCACCAACAACGACGACCCCAAGGGTGCGTCGAAGCCGTTCGACTCAGCTCGTGACGGTTTCGTCTTCGGCGAGGCAGGCGCGCTCATGGTCATCGAGACCGAGGAGCACGCCAAAGCACGCGGAGCGACGATTCACGCACGGTTGCTCGGTGCAGGCATCACCTCGGACGGATTCCACCTCGTGGCGCCCGACCCCGAGGGCACCGGGGCGGCTCGGGCGATGACCCGCGCCATCGAGACCGCAGGACTGCAGAAATCCGACATCACCCATGTGAACGCGCACGCCACGGCAACACCGATCGGTGACACCGCCGAGGCACTCGCGATCAACAAGGCCGTCGGAAATCACGCAGCCGTGTACGCACCGAAGTCCGCACTCGGCCACTCGATCGGCGCTGTCGGCGCCCTCGAATCGGTGCTGACGGTTCTCGCAGTGCGAGAGGGAATCATCCCTCCCACACTGAATTTGGAGAACCAGGATCCGCAGATCGATCTGGATGTCGTCAAGGGCGAAGCCCGCACCGGACAGATCGACTACGCGATCAACAACTCGTTCGGATTCGGTGGGCACAACGTAGCGCTCGCCTTCGGTCGGGCCTGATACCCGAGCAACCCGCTCGGTCTACCAGGCTCAGCAGCACTCGAACTCGGGTGGGAGCCATCTCGCTCCCACCCGAGGATCGCCCCTAACGGGGCACGCAGAAGGAGAACTCGATGACCATTCTGTCCCCCGTCACGCGATCCGGTAGCTCGACCGATCCCCGAGATCCCGTCGCCCGCCTCGAGAAGTTGTTCGACGCCGGAACCATGGTTCCGCTCCACGACCGTGACAAGTCCGGTCTCCTTGCCGCATCCGGCGACATCGACGGTGTCCGCACCATCGCGTACTGCTCCGACGCCACCGTCATGGGCGGCGCGATGGGTGTCGACGGCTGTAAGCACATCGTCACCGCGATCGACACCGCGATCGACCGCGGTGCACCGATCGTCGGCATCTGGCACTCGGGCGGTGCCCGCCTCGCCGAGGGCGTAGAGGCGCTTCACGCCGTCGGCCTCGTCTTCGAGGCCATGGTTCGCGCATCCGGCCTCGTCCCACAGATTTCCGTCGTGCTCGGTTTCGCCGCAGGCGGCGCCGCGTATGGCCCGGCACTCACCGACGTCGTCATCATGGCCCCGGAAGGCCGCGTGTTCGTCACCGGTCCCGACGTGGTCAGAAGTGTCACCGGCGAACAGGTCGACATGGAGTCCCTCGGCGGCCCCGACACTCATCACAAGAAGTCGGGCGTTTGCCATATCGTCGCCGACGACGAACTCGACGCGTTGACCCGCGCTCGCCGCCTCGTGTCGATGTTCAGCGAGCAGGGCACCTTCGACATCGCTGCCGCCGAGCACGGCGACACCGATCTGCGTGCGCTGCTCCCCGAGTCCAACCGTCGCGCATACGACGTCCACCCGATCATCGACGAACTGCTCGACAACGTCGAAGGTGAGTCGACGTTCGAGGAATTCCAGGGTGGTTGGGCCCGCAGTATCGTGATCGGACTCGGGCGCCTGTCCGGTCGCACGGTCGGTGTCATCGCCAACAACCCGATTCGGCTCGGTGGGTGCCTCAATTCCGAAAGCGCCGAGAAGGCAGCACGATTCGTGCGTCTGTGCGACGCGTTCGGCATACCGCTCGTGGTCGTCGTCGACGTGCCAGGGTACCTGCCGGGCGTCAGCATGGAATGGGAAGGAGTCGTGCGGCGTGGAGCGAAGCTGCTGCACGCATTCGCCGAGGCCAAGGTGCCGCGCGTCACTCTCGTCACGCGCAAGATCTACGGCGGCGCCTACATCGCGATGAACGCACGCGCACTCGGAGCCACCGCGGTGTACGCATGGCCGGGATCCGAGGTTGCCGTCATGGGAGCCAAAGCTGCCGTGGGCATTCTGCACAAGAAGGCTCTCGCCGCCGCACCGGAGACAGAACGTGAAGCGCTGCACGACCGTCTGACCCTCGAACACGAGTCGATCGCAGGCGGTGTCGATCGCGCGGTGGCCATCGGCGTCGTCGACGAAGTGATCGAACCCGGCAAGACCAGGTCGATCATCGCCAAGGCACTTGCTGCGGCCCCCGCCTTGCGCGGCAACCACAAGAACATTCCGCTCTGATCGAGCGGCCGGAAGCTCCGCGAAAAAGACTGTGCCCCGGTGATCACACCGGGGCACAGTCGTTTCCGCGTCAGTCGATTTTCTGGCTCAGTCGATTGTTTCTGCGTCAGTCCTCGACCCACTTGTGATCTCGCGCGATCCGCGTGACGACTTCCCGGACGTCGAGAATCTGCTCGGCGGTGAGCCCCCGATTCGCTCGCAGCAGCCCCTCTGTCAGTTCAGCGGTGAAATGCTGAAGGGAGAGCACATCGCATACGACGTCGTCGACGTGCGTGTCTGCGTCGGGAATCACTGCGGGAACCGATGCCCGAGTGACCGGCTTCGGTGAGTCGATGATTTGAACCTGCCCCGCCTTGAGGCCGCGGTCGCCTTGCTCTGCGACGTACTCCACGCGAACCCCTGGAGCCAACAGACGCTTGTCGAACTCGAGGTCGTTGACGTGGATGAACACGTCCTCACCGCCCTCGTCCGGCGCCACGAAACCGTATCCCTTGAATTCGTCGAAACGAATAATTTTACCGGTCGACAACATACAACCACCCACTTCACAGATCCAGCCCGCATGCCTACCCTGGCACCGTGACGATCCTACCGATGAGTTGTGCGCGATCGACAGCGGCTCAGCCCGCGGTGCGACTGAGCCACGTCACCTCGGCACCTGCTCCCCCGGTTCGATAGGGCTCGAGCGCGTCGTCCCATGCACGCCCCAGCGCATGTTCGATCTCGGCGGCGAGATTGCCCGAGTTGCCGTCGATCATCGCCTTCAAGCGCATCTCGCCCAGAATGACGTCGCCGTTGGCGCTCGTCGATCCCCGCCAGAGACCCAGTCCCGGCACATGAGCGAACCGCTCACCGTCGACGCCGTCGCTTGCGTCCTCGGTCACTTCGAACCGCAGCATCTGCCACGCGCGCAGCACACCCGCCAGAGTCGCGCCTGTCCCGACGGGTCCGACCCAGTTGCTGGTGGCGCGCAGCTGGCCGTCCGATGTGGGCTGGGCCGACCACTTGAGGTTCGCACGGCACTTCAACGCGTCGGACAGAGCCCATTCCACGTGAGGGCACAGCGCGGCAGGCGACGCGTGGATGTACACCACACCTGACGTCGCTTCCGCGAATTGGTTCAATGCGCGCATTTCAACAACACCTCCAGCTTCGACGAGGGACGTCTTCCCCAACGACCTCGACACGAGCTTTTCGGTGATGTCTTCTGACACGTACGTGTACTAGTGTGCCCCGAGTTGCCCCTGTTGCGCCAGTGCACAGAGATAATCGGTCGGGCTACCTGGGATTGTTGGCAAGAATTTCGTCCGACAACTCGGGCCAGAGCGGCTTCGCCCACTCACCGAAGGCCATGTCCGTCAGCACGACGGCAGCGAGCTCGGCCTCCGGGTCCACCCACAGAAACGTCCCGGACTGACCGAAGTGACCGAAAGTGGTTCTCGAATTTCGGGCACCGGTCCAGTGCGGGGACTTGTCGTCGCGAAGCTCGAAACCGAGGCCCCAATCGTTGGGCTTCTGCGACCCGTATCCGGGTAGTACGCCGGCGAGCCCTTCGAACTGCACCGCCGTGGCGTCGGCCAACAAGGACGTCGACACCAACCGCGGAGTCAGCAACTCGGCAGCGAATGCCGACAGATCGGCAACCGAGGACCTAGCGCCGTGTCCTGCGGAACCGGCCAACTCCGAACTCGTCATACCGAGCGGCTGGAAGACTGCCTCGTCGAGATAGCGGTCGAACGGAATGCCGGATTCGGTCGCGATCGTGTCGGCGAGCACCTCGAAACCTGCACTCGAATAGATGCGACGCTTCCCCGGCTCGGCCTGCACCTTCATGTCGCCGAACGCCAAGCCCGACGTGTGCGCCAGAAGGTGCCGCACCGTCGATCCTTCCGGTCCTGCCGACTGATCGAGGGCAATCGCCTCCTCCTCGATCGCGATCAACGCGGCGTACGCAACCAGAAGCTTGGTGACCGACGCGAGTTCGTACACGCGATCGGCGTCGCCGTACTCGTCGGTCACGCCGCCAGTGGTCACCACTTTCGCGGAGGCGTTGTCGACGGGCCAACCGGCAATCAAATCCAGACTGTGCACGCGGACAACCCTAGTGTGCGGGCCCCCGACTGCTCTCTCCGCGCCTGCGCCGATTCGCCGGCTGACGCGGCCAGGGACCGCTTGAATGGCCCCTTCAGGTCATCTGATCGTATGAATGTCCCGTTCACGCGATCGAAGGCTATCGGTCCGAGTCCGAATACTTGATGACGCCGCGAATGTTCTTGCCGTCGAGCATGTCCTGATATCCGGAATTGATGTCGTCGAGCGTGTAGGTGTTGGTGATCATGTCGTCGAGGTTGAGCTGCCCGCTCTTGTACATCGTCAACAGCAGCGGAATGTCGTGGCGAGGGTTGCCGCCGCCGAAGATCGCGCCCTGCAGATCCTTCTGGAGCATCGTGAAGAGGAACAGGTTCAGTTTGACGTCCATGTCCTCCATGCGGCCCATCCCGGTCACGACGCATCGGCCGGCCTTGGCGGTCAGCAGCAGCGCTGCCTCGATGTCCTCGCCCTTGATCTCGCCGACGGTGATGATGGTCTTCTCTGCCATCCTTCCCTCGGTGAGCTCCATCAGCGGCATCAATGCCTCTGCAGCGCTGGCGAATACGTGGGTTGCACCGAACTTCAGCGCTTGATCTCGTTTGAAGGGAACAGGATCGATGGCAACGACCTTCGTCGCGCCGGATCGAACGGCCCCCTGCAGCGCACTCAGTCCGACGCCGCCGACACCGATGATCGCGACGGTATCACCAGGGGTCACCTTCGCAACGTTGACCGCAGATCCCCAGCCGGTCGGTACCCCACAGCCGACGAGCGAAGCGACGTCGAACGGGATGTCGTCGTCGATCTTGATCGCCGATGTCTCGTGCACCGTCATGTACGGAGAGAACGTCCCGAGCAGGCACATCGGGATGACGTTCTGCCCACGTGCCTGTATGCGAAATGTGCCGTCGCTGATGGCCATTCCGCTGAGAAGTCCCATTCCGAGGTCGCACAGGTTCTGATGGCCGTTCGAGCACGCCGGACAGTGCCCACACGAAGGAATGAACGACAACACCACATGATCACCCTCCTTCAGCGTCTTCACTTCGGGGCCGACCTTGGTGATGACACCCGATCCCTCGTGGCCACCCATCACGGGGTACGACGGCATCGGCGTCGCTCCCGTGACGATGTGATGGTCGGAGTGGCACATGCCGGCAGCTTCCATCCGGATCTGCACTTCTCCTGCGACGGGATCGCCCACCTCGATTTCCTCGACCGACCACGGCTCGTGGAGACCCCACAACACAGCGCCCTTGGTTTTCATTTCCTACTCGCCTTTCGCACGCCGATCGACCCGCCCACCGGGCCAGCTACCAGTTCCGACGATAGCCACAGAACCACAGAATTGGAACACGTTCTAGATTTTTGGGTGAGAGGTTCTCCCCCGAATCGACCGATCCCCGACAACGAGGGCAGGCAGCATTAGGCTCGAACCCGACGAAGGGGAACGGATGACCGTGAAGTACGGATCGTGCAACCTGTGCGAGGCGATGTGCGGCCTCGAGTTCACAGTCGAGAACAACGCCGTCACCTCGGTGCGCGGCGACAAGAAGGATCCTCTCTCGCGCGGACACATATGCCCGAAGGCACTGTCGCTGATCGATCTCCACGAGGACCCCGACCGCCTCGTCAAGCCTGTGCGGCGCAAGGGCACCGAATGGGAGCAGATCGAATGGAGCGAGGCGTACGACCTGGTGGTCGACGGACTGGTCTCGACGCGCAAGAAGTACGGATCGAATGCCGTCGGCATCTATCAGGGCAACCCGAACGTCCACAGCCTCGGCGCGATGACCCACGGCATCCCCTTCACCTCGATGCTGCGGACGCGCAACAGATATTCGGCGACGTCACTCGATCAACTCCCCCATCAACTCACCAATCACCTGCTCTACGGGCATCAACTGGCGCTGCCGATACCGGACATCGACCGAACCGACTTCTTCCTCGTTCTCGGCGGCAACCCGATGGCGTCGAACGGGTCGATGATGACGGTGCCTGACTTCGCGCATCGCGTCCGAGACCTGAAGGCACGCGGCGGAACCCTCGTCGTCGTCGATCCTCGCAAGACCGAGACGGCCGACGTCGCAGATCTTCACCACTTCATCCGTCCCGGCACCGATGCCCTGCTGCTGATGGCGTTGATCAACGTCGTCACCGACACCGGCAACACTCGCGTCGCCGCGTACGTCGACGGGGTCGAGGAAGTCGCCCGGCTGGCACGTGACTTCACTCCCGAGTCGGTGGCACCCGTCGTCGGCATCTCGGCCGACGACATCACCTCGCTTGCACTGCGTTTCTCGACGGCGGAGGCCGCGGTCGCCTACGGGCGGATGGGGGTCTCGACGCAGCAGTTCGGCAGCGTGTGCCAGTGGGCGATCCAGGTCCTCAACATTCTCACCGGGAATCTCGACCGTGTGGGTGGTGCGCTGTTGACCGACCCGGCGATCGATCTGGTCGAGAAGAAGATCGTCGGTCGCGGCCACTTCGACAAGTGGCGCAGCCGCGTCCGGAATCTTCCCGAGTTCGCGGGTGAGTTCCCCTCCTCGACCCTCGTCGACGAGATGACGACGCCGGGCGACGGCCAGATCCGTGCGATGGCCGTGCTCTCGGGCAATCCGGTGTTGTCCATGCCCGGCGGCGCGAAGCTGAATCGAGCATTCGCCGATCTGGATTTCATGGTGTCGTTCGACTTCTACATCAACGAGACTTCGCGGCATGCCGACGTCATCCTGCCTCCCACCATGGCGCTGGAACGCGATCACTACGACCTGATCTTCCAGACCTTCGCCGTGCGCAACACCGCCAAGTTCATGCCTGCCGTCGTGACCGAAAAGAAGGGGGCGAAAGCGGATTGGGAGATATTTCGCGATCTGGCGATCCGATATCAGGCAGCGCTCGCGGACTCCGCGATCGATCGACTTCGCACCCGGCTTTCGCCCCGATCGTTGATGACCGAAGCACGATTGCGGGTCTCACCCCGACGCACCGTCGACCTCCTCCTGCGAAGTCATCGCAAGGGACTGTCCGTCTCGACGTTGTCGAAGTCGCCGCACGGCACCGATCTCGGCCCGCTGCGTCCCGGGCTTCCCGGCAAACTGCGCACACGCAACAAGCGGATTCAGCTGATACAGGAAGTGATAGTCGCAGATCTCCCCGCACTGCACGACGTGATGCACGGCGCCGCGGTTGCCACGGGCGACGAACTGCTGATGATCGGCCGACGTCACCTGCGCAGTAACAACTCCTGGATGCACAACGCGCCACGCCTGACGAAGGGCAAGCCGCGACACCAGCTTCTGGCGCACCCGGACGACCTGTACGCGCGCGGCATCGAGGACGGTTCGGTGGTCTCTGTCTCGTCCGCCGCGGGAACCGTGCGAATCGAAGTCCAAGCCAGCGATCGCATGATGCCCGGCGTGGTCAGCATGCCGCACGGATTCGGCCACCAACGGCAAGGCGTCGAACTGTCCGTGGCGAGGACGGTGGCGGGTGCGAGCGCCAACGACGTGACCGATCCGCAGCGGGTGGACGCCGTGACCGCGAACGCGATTCTCAACGGTGTACCGGTCACCATCTCACCGGCGTGAGCCACCCTCCGCACAGCCGGGATCGAGCGATCGGTTAGCATTCTGACCGCTCGCTTTGCGCGAGATGGGGCGGTAGCTCAGTCGGTTAGAGCCGTGGACTCATAATCCATTGGTCGCGGGTTCGAGCCCCGCCCGCCCCACATCCAGCGGCCGTCAGGGAACGACGGTCACCGGCCAGCGACCGGCCTTGACGAGCCGCACCGCCACGGACCCGAACATTCGGTGGCCCGCATGCTCGGAGGCCCCGACCACGATGGCGTCGGCGCGCAGTTCCTCTGCCACGCCGACCAATCCGTTGAACGGATCCCCGTGCGAAGTGCGGAATTCCCAACGGAGCGACTCGGTTCGATGCGTCGACTTCTCGATGTAGGCGAGCAGTTCGTCGGCGATCTCCTTGCCCGTTTCCACGAGCGAGATGCCCGCTTGCCCGAATGCCGCCGTTGCGATCGGTTGCACGTAGACCAGAACCAGCAGTGATCCTTGGCGTCGGGCAAGTCCTGCTGCGTATGCGGCCGCACGCCACGCAGAATCGGATCCGTCGATTCCGGTGAGGATGACCTTCGGGCCGTCGACGCCGTATTCGAACACGTAGGAATCGAACCCTCTAGATTCTGTTGACTCATCCACGTCTGAAGGCTACTGCGCGGCAATCGGGTGTCGCCGTTACCCACCCCGATATGCACCGTTGGCCCTACTCTGAGTGAGCTGTTCCCCCTCGACGAGAGTTGATGCCATGCCGAAGTGCCTCCGTCCGATGGTTGTGGCTGTCTGCTCTGTCGCAGCGGTGTCGTTGTTCCCTGCCGTTGCGAGTGCGACGCCCTCATCAGGGGTCACGGCCGAGACTCTGGCCCACGTGTCGTTCCCGCTGCTACCGGGAAGTTCCGAGATCGCCGGAACCGACTTCACCGCCAGGAAGATCACGATCGCGCCGGGCGGGACAACCGGGTGGCACTTCCACGACGGACCCGTGTACGCCTACGTCGAGTCCGGTGTACTGACACGAACGTTGCAGGACTGCTCCACCGTGGCGACCCCTGCCGGCCAGGTCGTCGCCGAGGATGTCGGGGGTGACCACGTTCACGAGGGCACCAACGTAGGCAGTGTCCCCGTCGTGTTGTATGCCGCGTACATCGAGCCACCGGGTAAGCCGTTCGCCGAGGATGCACCTGCCCCGCCGTGCGCCTGAGTCGCCGGGTGAGTCGTCTCCGACGCCGCATCGGTATCCTGTTCGGATAGGGGATGTCGCTTCTCGAGTCAAGGGCGGCAAACAAGGCATCCCAGATGCAGGGAACTGCATCGATCTGGATCGGAGTGTTCATGGGTGACGAAGTGTTGAATGACTCGTCGTCGGCGGATCCCGCCACTGTTTTCGCCGCGCTCGCCGACATCGTCTACCGAGGCACGAGCCCCAGCGAGGTCTACTCGGCGATCTGCGTGGCGGCCACGCTCCTGATCCCCGGCTGTGATCACGCCAGCCTGATGCTCGTACAACGCGGCCATCCGGTGACCGTCGCCGCATCGGATCAGGTCGCTCGCACCGTCGACGACATCGAGCGAGCGACAGGTCAGGGGCCGTGCCTCGACGCCATCGTCAGCGAGGCTGCGCAGATCGAGCCCGATTTTCTCACCCCGTCTCAGTGGCCCGCTCTTGCCCAAGGCGTGGTCACTCGCACTCCCGTTCGCGGCGCGATGGGTTTCCGTTTGATGCTCGACGGGGCGAAGGTCGGCGCCATCAATCTCTTCAGTGACACCCCCGGTCGGTTCGACGCGACCACCGCGGACCACGCGATCGTCCTGACTGCCTTCGCCGCGGTGACCGTCTCGGCGATACTCAACGGTGAAGAGGCGGACACACTCCGCCGTGGGCTCGAGAGCAACCGGGAGATCGGCAAAGCCATCGGCTTGCTGATGGCCATGCACAAAGTGACCGACGGCCAGGCATTCGACATGCTACGCAAGACATCTCAGGATCTGAACGTGAAGATCGCGGCTCTCGCGCAGTCCGTCGTCGAGTCGCACACGCGCAGTTTGGACGCCTGAGCTCCTATCGGGATCGTGCAGGCGCTCCCGGGGTGTCTACGTGCTTGGGCAGCGCGAATACCAGGAGCAGTGCCACTACACCGAAACCTGCACTGACCGACATCGCGACCGACGCCGCGTGCATGAAACCGCTGGCGACGGTGTCCGGCCCGGTGATGTTCAGCGACCCGAACAGAACACTGCCGATCACTGCGATGCCGACTGCACTGCCGATGCGCTGCATCGTCGAGATGACGCCGCTGGCCGCGCCTGCGTCCTGACGATCGACTGTCGCGACGATGAACTGAGCATTGGGCGCGATGAACGCACCGTTGCCCAATCCGCCGATGAGCAAGGGCACCAACAGCTTCCAGTGGGTCAGGTCGGACGGATCGGTGGTGGACAACAGAATCCACATCCAGATCAGGCTGACGGCGACGAAGGTCGTTCCGAGGAGCAGTACGGTCCGTCCGAGTTTTTGGGTGAGTGTGTTGCTCTGCGAGGACGCGATGATGCTGCCGATCGCGAACGGCAACATGACTGCACCGGAGGAGAGCGCGGAGTTACCCAGGCCGCTCTGCCACAGCAGCGACAAGGTGAAGAAGATGCTCGTGAACGACGCGAAATAGACGAGCGCAAGGATGGTTCCACCGGTGAATGCGGGGTGGGTGAACAGCTTCGGCGGCACCAGAGGGTTGTTTCCGCGCTTGGTGTAGAACACTTCCCACGCACCGAATGCCGCGATGAGCAGCACTCCGGCGGCGAGCGTGAGGTAGGTCCACAGCGGCCATCCCTGTTCCTGGCCCTCGATGAGCGGCACGAGCAGAGCTACGAGACCGGCGGTGACGAGCAGTAGACCGATCCAGTCGATCCCCGTCTGCGCGGGCTCCTGGGATTCGGATCGCTTCGGCAGCAGGAACGCGGCCGCGACGAGTCCGACGACACCGATCGGCAGGTTGACCCAGAACACTCCGCGCCAGCCGTTCTCGTTGCCGAACGCTTCGATGATGAGTCCGCCGGCAATCGGACCCAGTGCGGTCGACACGCCGATGACGGCGCCCATGATCGCGAAAGCTTTGCCGCGCACCGGACCTGGGAAGAGCAACTGAATGAACGCAGTCACGGCAGGGACGAATATCCCTCCTGCGAGCCCCTGGACGATGCGCGCGGCGACCAGTTGAATGTCGTTCTGCGCCAACCCACAGGCGAAGCTCGCAACGGTGAACAGAGCGAGACCGGCGAAGAAGACCCACTTGTGTCCAACCCTGTCACCGACCTTGCCTGCCGGAATCAGTGCAAGACCGAACGCAAGCGCGTATCCCGAGATGATCCACGACAGAGTCGCTTCCGACGCGTCCAAGCTGGTCTCGATCGTCGGCAGGGCGACATTGACGATCGTCGTGTCCAGCAACGCCATGAACATTCCGAGCAGCAACACGACGAGTGCCTGCCACGCCCGGCGTGGAACTTCGGCCGCGGGAGCCGAGGCCCGTGAATTGGTTTCGGTCATGATGCGCGGCCGTCCTTGCTGTCGTGCGGTAATGGCTGGTGTGTTCTCGTGCGTTCGTCGGCGACGATGTCCGGCAGGACCGCAATCAGGCTCTCGTGCCATTCGATCTCTGCCCGTAGTCTCTTTTCGCGATGTTCGAGCGCGTAGGCCTCGGCGAGCGACAGATGCGGGCGGGCCCGAGTATTCGTCTCGATCGTGTTGCGCAGTATTCGCGCCAGCTTCTCGACCCGTGCAGTGATCGTACCGGGCAGAGCGTCGAGCCTTTCGGGATCGAGTCTGGTCAAGGCGAGGTCGAACGGATCGGGCCGCAGTACGAAGTCACTCAGCCCGTCGTCACGTAGCTTTCCGAGCGCATCCGTGCCGAGATCGGTGATGGCGTACACCTGACGGGCCGGGAAGTTTCCTTCCTGCTCGATCCGCACGCCCGAGATGAGCCCTTCGGCGTGCAATCGCTTGAGTGCGCCGTAGAGACTT
This sequence comes from Rhodococcus yunnanensis NBRC 103083, assembly GCF_001895005.1. Lineage (GTDB taxonomy): Bacteria > Actinomycetota > Actinomycetes > Mycobacteriales > Mycobacteriaceae > Rhodococcoides > Rhodococcoides yunnanense. Next base: position 83,418 of record NZ_BCXH01000002.1, read on the forward strand.
CCGACCGAGATGTCGGTCCACAGCTGCACCCGCTCCTCTTCCGCCAGGAGTTTGAGCTGATGCCCGTGCATCTCGCCTCTCTGGGCAAGTGAGCCGAGTATGAACAGCCGAATCGAAGACACGTGACTACTCTCGCACGAGTAGTCACGTGCGTCAAAGTGGTCACCCCAACGCCCACGCCCACCCCCCACGCAAACGCACGTGCATTTGCGCGATCGGGGCGGATATCCCCAGCCCAACCCCACCACCCCACGCAAACGCACGTGCATTTGCGTGACCGGGGCGAACACCCCCAGCCCAACCCCACCACCCCACGCAAACGCACGTGCATTTGCGTGACCGGGGTGAACATCACGGCGCCCCGGTACCGACGGTGAGGACAACGTCACCTCCGGCTAACTGACGCGTCATCGATGCGAATCGTCGACTGAGCATCGTGGAGCATGTGTTGCCGACGACGCTGGACATCTCCCCGGTCACGGACACCGTCAAGACGGTGTGCGCGTACTGCGGCGTCGGCTGCGGCATGAAGCTGCAGATCGAACGCACCAGTGAAACCGCAGCCGCGACGGTGAAGAAGTCCGTCGGAGACACATCCCATCCGGCCAACTTCGGGCGCCTGTGCACAAAGGGGTCGACCACGGCCGACATGCTGGCCGCCCCGGGCAGGCTGGAGACAGCCCGTGTTCGAACCCGCCGGGGCGACGATCCGGTCGACGCCGACATGGCCGCGACGATCAAGCAGACAGCGCAGAAGTTGCGCGCACTGATCGACGAGCACGGACCGGACACGTTTGCTCTCTACGTCTCGGGACAGATGTCGATCGAGGCCCAGTACCTGTCCAACAAGCTCGCCAAGGGCTTCATCGGAACCAATCAGATCGAATCCAACTCACGCCTGTGTATGGCCAGCGCAGGCACCGGTTACAAACAATCGCTGGGATCCGACGGTCCTCCCGGGTCGTACGAGGACTTCGAGCACGCAGACGTCTTCCTCGTCACGGGTGCCAACATGGCCGACTGCCATCCCATCCTGTTCCTGCGCATGATGGATCGGGTCAAGCAGGGCGCCAAGCTGATCGTCGTCGATCCTCGCCGCAACGCCACCGCCGACAAGGCCGATCTTCACCTGCCGGTCGCGCCGGGCACCGACCTCGACCTGCTCAACGGTCTTCTGCACCTGCTCGTGATGAACGGCCATACCGACCCCGAGTTCATCGCCGAGTTCACCGACGGCTGGGACGTCATGGAGGATTTCCTGGCCGAGTACACACCGTCGGCAGTGAGCGCCAGAACCGGAATCGCCGAGGAAGATCTCCGAACAGCGGCTCGGTGGATCGGTGAGGCGGAGAACTGGATGAGCTGCTGGACGATGGGCCTCAACCAGTCCACGCACGGCACATGGAACACCAACTCGTTGATCAATCTGCATCTGGCGACCGGCGCGATCTGCCGTACCGGAAGCGGGCCCTTTTCCCTTACCGGACAACCGAATGCAATGGGCGGCCGGGAGATGGGATACATGGGCCCTGGGCTCCCGGGTCAGCGAGCGGTGACGTTCGACGACGATCGCGCGTTCGTCGAACGCGAGTGGGGAATCGCCGAAGGCACACTGCGCACCGATGTCGGCGGCGGAACCATCGACATGTTCTCTCGCATGGCCGACGGCGAGATCAAGGCATGCTGGATCATCTGCACCAATCCGGTCGCCTCGGTCGCCAACCGTAGGACCGTGATCGACGGGCTCGAAAAGGCCGAACTCGTCATCACGCAGGACACGTTTGCCGATACCGAAACGAACGGCTACGCCGACGTCGTTCTGCCCGCGACATTGTGGACCGAGTCCGACGGCGTCATGATCAACTCCGAACGCAACCTGACTCTGTTCCGCAAGGCGATGGACGCACCGGGTCAGGCGATGCCGGATTGGCAGATCATTGCGACGATGGCCTGTGAACTCGGGTACGCCGACGCCTTCACCTACGGCAGTGCCGAGGAAGTGTTCGAGGAGATCAAGCGTTTCTCCAACCCCAAGACCGGCTACGACCTGCGCGGGGCCACCTACGCTCGGCTTCGCGACACACCACTGCAGTGGCCGTGCCCACCCGACGACGACAACGATCGTCACCCCATCCGGTACCTCAACGACGGCATCAGCCAGACACTGCGCACGCTCGACGACGGCTCGATCCCCCGCCTGTCCTTCCCGACGCCGTCCGGGCGGGCCCAGTTCTTCGCTCGCCCATCGATGGCTCCCGCCGAAATGCCCGACGACGACTACCCGTTCCTCCTCAACACCGGTCGGCTGCAACACCAGTGGCACACCATGACCAAGACCGGCAAGGTCGCCAAACTGAACAAGCTCAACCCAGGTCCGTTCGTCGAAATCCACCCACGTGATGCCGAGCGCCTCGACTGCGCATCGGGAGACCGACTCGAGGTCGCCTCGCGCCGCGGGCGGGCAGTGCTTCCGGTCGTCGTGAGCGATCGTGTGCGTCCTGGGGACTGTTTCGCGCCGTTTCACTGGAACGATTCGTTCGGCGAATATCTTTCCATCAACGCTGTCACCAACGACGCTGTCGACCCGTATTCACAGCAACCGGAATTCAAGGTGTGCGCCGTGACGCTGACGACAATTGCAGTGGCGCAAGCGGAGTCGATTCCGACACAAGCGTCCGACCCCCAGTTCTCATCCCAGACGCCAGGGGCAGCCATGTCACCGATCGATGCCCTCGCACAACTTGTCGGCGACCATTCCGGGCCGACGTTGCCGCTACCTGCCGTCGAACAGCGTTATGTCGCAGGCCTGCTCGCCGGCTTGCGCACCGATGCCGGGCGCAATGCTCCCGGCATCCCGACGTTGCCGCCGACCTCTCCCCTCTCGCCCGAAACCCACGCGTGGCTCGACGGCATGCTCGCAGGGTTGTTCTCACGCACGGCCACCAGAGCTTTCGATGGCACTGGACCTTTCGATGACACCGCCTCCGCCGATGGACAGACCGCAGCCGAGACGTCCGAGACCGAATCGGTCCTGGTGTTGTGGGCGTCGCAGACAGGCAACGCAGAAGAGTTCGCCTTCGCCTGCGTCGAGAGACTGCGATCCTCAGGGATGGCAGTTCGTGAGCACGTCATGGACGATTTCTCGCCGACTGCGCTCACCGAATACGACGACGTACTACTGATCAGCAGTACCACCGGAGACGGCGACGCACCGGACAACGGAACGACATTCCTCGATGGACTCTCGGGAGATTCAGCGCCTGACCTGGCGGGCGTCCGATTCGCTGTGCTTGCGTTCGGTGATTCGAACTACGACGACTTCTGCGGCAACGGCCGAAGGCTCGAGAGCCGGTTCGTCGATCTCGGGGCCGAGCGTCTGGTCGGCCGCGTCGACTGCGAACCCGATTTCGAGGAAGCAGCTGCGGTGTGGCTCGACCGCGTCACGGCCAAGCTCGCCTCGACGAGTTCAGACGAGCCTGCCCCGACGTCGACCTCCCCCGTCCCCACCACGCCGTCCCCCGCCACCACCACCACAGTGGCTACATACGGGAAGAAGAGCCCGTTGCCGACCGCTCTGGTACGCAACACTCAACTCAGCGCGATCGGATCGAACAAGGACGTCCGTCAGTTCGGGTTCCACCTCCCTGCGGGCACGCTGAGCTACGAGGCCGGTGATGCACTCGGGGTGTGGCCGCGCAACAGCGAGGTACTCGTCGACGAATGGCTCGAATTGACCAAGCTGGACGGGAACTCGGTCGTCGACCTGGCCGGTCACGAATCGATGCCGCTCAGATCGGCTCTGCGGGAACGGCTGGAGATCGCCAAGGCGACGCCCGATCTGCTGAGGTTCGTGCATTCCAGGACCAACGACAGCGACCTCGAGCGAATGTTGCTGCCCGAGAACAAGAGTGCATTGTCCGATTGGATGTGGGGACGACAGTCGGTCGACGTACTGTCGCACATCCCGGTACACGCCGAACTCGACGAATGGCTCGGCGTGCTCAAACCCCTTCAGCCCCGGCTGTATTCGATTTCGTCGAGCCCCAAGGTGAGTCCGGACGAGGTGCAACTGACGGTGTCGACCGTGCGCTACAACGTGCACGGTGTGCCGCGAAGCGGTGTGTGCTCGACATACCTGGCCGACCATGCCGAGGGCCAGGACATCGGCATCTTCGTGCAGAAATCTGCGCACTTCAAACCACCGGAGGACCCGACGGCCCCGATGATCATGGTCGGACCGGGGACCGGCGTTGCACCGTTCCGCGCGTTCCTCCACGAACGCCGCGCGCTGGGGCATACCGGCCCGAACTGGTTGTTCTTCGGTGAGCAGCATGCAGCCACCGACTTCTACTACCGCGAAGAACTGACCGGCATGGTCGACGACGGTTCCCTCACGCGCCTGGATGTGGCGTTCTCGCGTGATCAGAGCACCAAGGTGTACGTCCAGGATCGGATGACCGAGCACGGAGCACTGCTGTGGCAATGGTTGCAACAGGGCGCGCATTTCTACGTGTGCGGTGACGCATCGCGGATGGCCAAGGATGTCGATTCGGCACTCGAGGGCGTCGTCGCGCAGCATGGGCGGTTGGCTCCTGCCAGCGCCAAGGCATACGTCAAAGCACTCGCGGCAGAAAAGCGGTACGTGCGCGACGTGTACTGAGCGGCCCGCGCGCTATTGTCGTGACAGGACGAAAGACCGTTCCCTTCACTGGAGGCGTGATGCCCGAAGTCGAGCTCGATGCAGGCGTGATCGAGTACCAGGACACGGGCGGCGCAGGCCCGGTGCTGGTGTTCGTACACGGGCTGACGATGGACGGCAGTGTCTTCGACCGGGTTGTCGACTCGTTGACGCCTCACTATCGATGTATCAGGCCGACGTGGCCGCTGGGTAGCCATCGGATACCGATGAACGACGACGCCGACCTCTCGCTGCTCGGTCTCGGACTGCTGATCGGAGAATTTCTGGAGCGCCTCGATCTTCACGATGTGACGCTCGTCCAGAACGACTGGGGCGGAGTTCAGGTCCTCATTGCCAACGGATCCGCCGAGCGGATCGGACGTCTGGTTCTGACCTCGTGCGAGGCGTACGAGAACTATCCACCCGGTGTTCCCGGCGCCGCCATCAAGGCCGCGGCACGAATTCCGGGTGGTCTGCGGACCCTGCTGTTCGGGCTTCGGTTCACCGTGGCCCGGCGAGCTCCTGGCTCGTGGGGGTGGATGAGCATGCGGCCGGTGCCCAAGAAGGTCATGGACGCGTGGTTCGCCCCGGCCACGCACGATCGACGCATTCGCCGCGACCTGAGAAAATATTGCCTGTCCATTCCCGACGACGCCACGCTGCTGCGGTGGACCGAGGCCTGTGGCACTTTCGAGCGGCCGGTTCTCGTCGTCTGGGGCCGAGAGGACAAGATCATGCCGATCGAGCACGGCCGCAGGCTCTCTCGGCTCTTCCCGAATGCGGCGCTCATCGAGTTGGACGACACTTACACTCTCGTACCCATCGATCGACCCGAGAGATTGGCCGCTGAGATCAGTGCCTTCGTCCCACTGGATTGACTACTCTTTTCGGGTATGACAACGCTGACCGATCGTCCGTACACCGCGCTCCTCGTCGTCGATGTCCAGAACGACGTAATGGCGGGCAGTGTCGATTCCGAGGCAGTCGTGGCGAGCGTCGCCTCCTTGGTGGAGAAGGCCCGGGCGTCGAATGTTCCTGTCGTGTGGGTGCAGCATTCGTCCGAGGAGTTGGCCTTCGGCAGTGCCGGGTGGGAATACGTCCCCCAGCTCGTTCGGCACGAGTCCGAGCCGCTGATTCACAAGAAGTACGGAGATTCCTTCGAGGACACCGAGCTGGAGGGAACGCTGGCCGATCTTGCCGTCGGGCATCTGGTTGTCGCGGGTGCGCAGACGGACTTCTGCATCAGAAGCACACTGCACGGCGCTCTCGCCCGCGGCTACGACGCCACCCTGGTGGGCGATGCGCATACGACCGAGGACCTGAGCGAGTGGGGAGCACCCTCGCCCGCTTCGGTGATCGCACACACCAATCTCTACTGGGACAACCAGAGGGCGCCGGGCCGAACAGCAGGAACCGTCAGCGCCGACGCTGTCGACTTCGGCGTGTCGAGTTCTGCGCCCGATTAAGCCGACTCCAACCGGGCGGTAAGCGGTACCGGGCACTGTCTTCGCGAGAGAGAACACATCACACGAAGAGAGGCCAACCATGGACGTCGGAATCTGCCTGCCCCAACTCGGCTCGCACTGCGAGGGCAGCGAAGTCGCCGAATTCGCCCGTACCGCGGAACAACTCGGTTACCGGTCACTGTGGGTGGGAGATCGGGTCCTCACTCCCGTGCACCCGTCCGATCTGTACCCGGTCGGTGGAACACCCGAGAATCCGTATCCGCCCGAGTTCACCGCCGCGCTCGATCCTCTGCTCACACTGACCGCGGCCGCTGTCGCCACGACCGATGTTCGGCTCGGCACGAGCACCGTGAACGCCACATGGCACAACCCACTTCTTCTCGCGCGGGCCGTCAGCAGCCTGGATTCGATCGCGAACGGTCGACTGACGCTCGGATTGGGGCTGGGATGGATGCGCGACGAGTATCAGGCTCTCGGGGTTCCGTGGAGCGGCAAATCCGAGCGACTCGACGAGACGCTCGATGTACTGCACACCGTCTGGACCACCAATCCCGTCGAACATCACGGGGCATTGTTCGACATCCCTCTGTCGGTGGTCGACCTGCGTCCCACCCAGGCCGGTGGACCGCCGATCATGCTCGCAGGCTTCGGCGACGCGTCGATGCGTCGTATCGGTCGGCGTGCGCACGGTTGGATCAACCTCTGGGACATGCCACCGGAGTACGTCGGCTATCTGTGGTCGATCGCTCGCTCGGCAGCGGCGGACGCGGGACGTGATCCGGACACGCTTCGCAGGGAGACGCGTATCAATGTGGTCCCGGGTCAGAGCGTGGACACTCTCGTGTCGATCATCGCGACGTTGACCGAGCATGGAGTCGACGGCGCATTCTTCGATCTGCACTACTCGACTCGCTCTGTCGACGAGGCGGTGCAGACCGCAGCGCGCATTGCCGATCGACTGGGGCTCGTAGGTGATTACAGTGAGACCGCACGATCGAACCGCATTCGTACTCAGGGAGAATCACGATGGACATGAAGCTCGAGCTCATCCCGCTCGCAGTGACCGACGTCGACCGTGCCAAAGCGTTCTACACCGACACCGTCGGGTTCGTCGCCGACGTCGATGTGCAACCGGCAGAGGGTGTGCGGGTGGTGCAGTTGACGCCGCCAGGCTCGGCGTGCTCCATCTGTATCGGCACCGGCCTCGGCGCGTTCGACATGCCTCCGGGATCCACCAAGGGGCTACATCTGGTGGTCGCCGACATCGCGAAGTCCAGAGCCGAACTGGTCGAGCGCGGCATCGAGATGGGGCCGATTCAGGACGTCGGCGGTGGGGTGAGTTACTCGGCGTTCGAGGACCCGGACGGCAACACTTGGACGTTGCAGGAAATGGCGTGGCGGACAGGCGAGAACTTCTGACGAAGGCGGTTTGCCGGGCCGCATCGGGTGGCATTCGTGATCCATGACGGCTGAGCACACCGACGACGGTCGATACATCGTGGTCAACGGACGCAAGTGGCGTGCAACCGATCCTGATATCCCCGAGGAGCGCAGTGCCGAGCTCAGATCGATTCTGATGGCATGGCGTCGTGATGTTCGTCGCACCGCGGGCGCCGACGAATCGCGCGCAGGGGTGCAGGCAGCGAAGGTGGCGCTCGGCGAGCGGGGGACGCCGTGGTGGGATCAATCCGACGACGAGCGTCGCCGACGCTGGGAAACCGATGTGCCTCGGCCGGGTTGAGCCAGTGACGTGGACGGACGTACGGGTGTTGGCTTTCGGATTCGCCGAGTATGTTGTCTCTCCATGACACGGATTCCTCAACCCCCAGAAACGACCTCGGCCCGCACGGCCGCACGCTATGCCCTTTCGGGCGCACTGATTTTCGCCGGTCTGAGCCATCTCTTCTGGGGCCGAGAGACCTTCCGGGCGCAGGTCCCCGAATCGATCCCGCTGGATGCAGACGGTGTGGTCATGGCATCCGGCGGCGTCGAGATCGTGCTCGGTGCCGGACTCGCTCTGCTTCAGCGTGATCGAGTGCTCGTCGGTCGCCTGATCGCCGCCTTCTTCGTCGCCGTGTTTCCCGGCAACATCGCGCAGTACCTCAACAAGCGAGACGGTTTCGGGCTCGACAGCGATGGCAAACGATTCGTGCGCCTGCTCTTCCAACCTGCCCTCGTACTGTTGACGCTCTGGTCGACGGGCCTCCCCCGTAAGTCTCGCTGACATCCGCCGGTCCAGTTCTGCGACAACACCTGCGAGCGGGACGGCCCGACCTTCGGGGCATAATTCGCATCCATGAGCAACAGAACGAACGTCTCCTCCGGGTCCGAGTGGGAACCGAAGATCGGATACAGCCGAGCAGTCCGCATCGGGAACCACATCGCGGTCTCCGGAACCACGGGGCAGGGCGTTACCGTCGCAGAGCAGGCTAGATCGGCCCTCGCCACCATCGAGCAGGCCGTCATCGAGGCCGGCGGATCGTTACAGGACGTCATTCGCACACGCATCTACCTCCGCGATGTGTCGCAGTGGCAAGAAGTAGCTGCCGTCCACGGAGAGATCTTCGGATCCGTCCGTCCCGCCGCCACGCTTCTCGGCGTCAACGCGCTCATCGACGACGCATTGCTGGTCGAGATCGAAGCCGACGCCATCGTTTCCTGACCCACCCAGCACGGCAAGAGCGGGTGCCACGCACGCGGCACCCGCTCTTGCCATTCCAGTTCAGCCGGCCGAGTCGGTCATGTCCCCGGTCTGTGGTGTTCCGTCGGCGAGCCCGTACTTCAGGTACACGGTGCCCTTTGGTCCGGCCGACGGTGGCTCGAGGAGTGTGAGGTTGGTGGGCACTGCGCCACCGGCGAATATCTTCTTGCCTTCGCCGAGCACGATGGGGTGAATCCACAGGTCGAGGCGGTCGAAGAGTCTCTCTCGCAACAGGGTCTGCACCAGATTCAGACTGCCGACGACTGTGATGTGCTCGTGCCGGTCGCGGATCTCGCGCACCGAGCCCGGAAGGTCGTCACCGAGCCGGCTCGACCCAGCCCACGACAGGTCAGGTGCGCTGCGCGATGCCACGTATTTCGGAATCGCGTTGAACAGGTCCGCGAACTCGCCGTCCTGGTGCGGCCAGTAGGCGGCGAAGATGTCGTAGGTCCGTCGACCGAGCAGGAGCGCGTCCGTCCCCTCGTACGCGGCAGCTACCTGTGCACCGGTGATCTCGTTCAGCAGCGGCGCCTGCCAGCCTCCGAACGTGAAGCCGTCGGGATCCTCGTCGGGACCGCCGGGCGATTGCCCGACGAGGTCGAGGGTGGAGAACAGTTCGATCTGAATGATGCCCATGGTCGACTCCAGTGCAGTTGATTGCTCGTCACGTTGTGTGTGTCAGCAGTGAGGCAGACCTGCGAACGACGCCACAATCATCGGCCGAATCGGAGGCGGATTCGTTGTGGTTGACTGGATGGGAACCGAAAGGGCCACGTGCACCAGTTACACCTCGACCGTATCGACGCCGGCGAACCGTTCGTGATCACATGATTGTCGAATGGATCGAGAACGGGCAGGAACGCTCGGCGACGTGGCGGTCGGAGAACAGCGCCCCTGCACCGAGGACCATCGAGGTCATCGGCGACGACATCACCGCCGACGCCGCCTACCGACGCGCATCGGACGGCGCATCTCTGCTGTGGCGAGGCGATTTCAACAACGCTCGCCAGTTGCTGAACGCGATCACCCGACGCGCGGAGCCGCGAGCGCGACGCCCGTCGTCCTCCCCCGCTCAGGATTTTCACCTGCACCGCCAGGACACGGCGCGGCGGGCGCGCACCCTCGGAAAGCTGCTCGTCGAGCTCGATCCGGACTACGTGTTGAATTACGGCCGAGCCCCTGACGTCGCGCGGGCCGCCGCCGAGGTCTACGGCGAGACGTCCGTTCCCTCGCTACTGTCGCTGCGGGAGCTACTCAGTCTCATCGGTGCCCACGAGTGGCGACGCAAAGGCGTCCACATTCCGGCGTTGGACGCCAGCATCGAACCGCATTTCGGCGTCTTCTCGCCGTTGCGCGGCGAGTACGTGCAACTCGTGGCCGACACTCCCCTACCGGCCGCGACGACCACCGCGTTCGACATCGGTACCGGCACCGGCGTTCTGGCTGCGGTACTGGCCAAGCGCGGTGTCGCGCGCGTCGTTGCGACGGACAAGGACCCTCGGGCGATCGCGTGCGCCACCACCAATCTCGACAGACTCGGATTCGCCGAACAGACCGAAGTGCTCCTCGCGGACGTCTTTCCGGCCGGACGCGCCCGGCTCGTGGTGTGCAATCCGCCGTGGATTCCCACCAAGCCGACGTCGGGAATCGAGCATGCCATCTACGATCCTGGCAGCCGCATGCTTCGGGCTTTCCTGGACCGACTCGGCAAGCATCTGGAGCCGGGAGGCGAAGGGTGGTTGGTGATCTCCGATCTGGCAGAGCTGCTGGGGCTGGCGACTCGCGAGGATCTGATCTCCGCGATCGAGCGCGCAGGGCTGGAGGTTCTTGGGAGAACGGACATATCGCCGACGCATCCTCGTACGCGCGATACCGCCGATCTCCTCCACGCGGCTCGATCACGTGAGACGACGTCGTTGTGGCGACTCGCTCCACGCGCACACAACGGGAGTGAATCAACCGGTGCGGGCTCCGACCGCGGCGCTCGAGCCGAAGATCACTCTTCGGCCTGAGCGCCCCGGTTCACGTCAGTTGTTCGCGAGAGTGGAAGTGTCGATGACGAACCGGTACCGAATGTCCGACGCCAGCACCCGTTCCCACGCTTCGTTGATCTGCTCGGCACCGATGACCTCGATCTCCGCACCGAGCCCGTGCTCGGCACAGAAATCGAGCATTTCCTGTGTTTCCGCGATCGACCCGATGGCCGAGCCGGCGAACGAGCGGCGGAACGGGATCAGGGAGAAGATCTGTACCGGCAACGGCTGCGGGGGCGCACCGACGTTGACCATCGTGCCGTCGATCGCGAGCAGCGACAGGTACGCGTTGAGATCGATTGCGGCACTGACGGTATTGACGATCAGGTCGAACGAGCTCGCGAGATCGGTGAAGGTCTCCGGATCACTCGTCGCGAAGTAGTGGTCGGCGCCCAACCGTACGCCGTCCTCCTGCTTCTTCAGCGACTGAGACAGCACCGTCACCTCGGCGCCCATCGCATGTGCCAGTTTCACTGCCATGTGCCCGAGACCGCCCATCCCGACGACGGCAACCTTCTTCCCCGGCCCTGCACCCCAGTGCCGCAACGGCGAGTACGTGGTGATTCCCGCGCACAACAACGGCGCTGCAGCATCGAGCTCGATGCCGTCCGGAATACGAACGACGAACGTCTCGGTGACGACGACCTGCTGCGAGTACCCTCCCTGGGTGGTGGAACCGTCACGGTCGACGCCCCCGTAGGTCTGAATGTTGCCTTCCAGGCAGTACTGCTCGAGGCCCTTCAGGCATTGCACGCACTTCCCGCACGAGTTGACCATGCACCCGACGCCTACCCTGTCGCCGACGGCGTACCGGGTGACCTCCGACCCGACCTCGGCGACGACACCCGCGATTTCGTGGCCGACGACCAGCGGGTACGCCACGTCGCCCCATTCACCTCGGGCGGTGTGGATGTCGGAATGACACACACCGGCGAACTTGATGTCGATCCGCACATCACGGGGTCCGACGTCGCGGCGTTCTATCGTGCTCGGCGCCAACGGCCGATCTGCGGCAGTGGCTGCGTATGCGTTCACAGTGGTGGGCATGATGCTCCTGAAAATCGAGGTGAAACATAAGTGGAACCGATGGCCAGTCAACGCGCTACCCGAGCATCGAAGAAGTCCCTGACGAGAGGTGTACCGACAGGGCACCCCACATCCGGTGGCAGCGCCTACCATTTCGGTCATGGACAACAGAGCGGATGTCCGCGAGTTTCTGATGACCCGGCGTGCGAAGATTTCGCCCGAACAAGCCGGTCTTGCTGCCGGTACCAACCGACGCGTGGACGGCCTGCGCAGGTCCGAGGTCGCCGGACTGGCAGGGGTGAGTGTCGAGTACTACGCCAAACTCGAACGCGGAGCCATCGGCGGTGCGTCTGCAGCGGTGCTCGACGCCGTGGCCAAGGCTCTCCAACTCGGCGATACCGAACGTGGTCACCTGTTCGACCTCGCACGCGCCGCCGACGGCATTCCTGCCTCCGGTCGTCCGCGTCGCCGCTCGTCGAAGGCCGCCGCGACGCGCCCCAGCTTGCACTGGGCGCTCTCGGCGATCACCGATGGCATTGCGTTCGTTCGAAATTCGCAGCAGGACATCGTGGCGGTCAACGAACTCGGACGCGCGTTCTACTCCCCCATCATCGGCGACGGCGGACGCACACCGAACCTGGCGCGGTTCCAGTTTCTCGACCCTGCCGCCCACGACTTCTATCCCGAATGGGAACTGTTCGCCGAGATGTGCGTCGGCATCATGCGCTCGGAAGCAGGCCGCGACCCACACGATCGCGGACTGCAGGATCTCGTCGGCGAACTGTCCACCCGAAGTGAACTCTTCCGAACACTGTGGGCTGCACACGATGTCCGCACCCACGGCACCGGCACCAAGCACTTCCACCACCCCGTCGTCGGTGATGTCTCCCTCGCCTACGAGGAACTGCTCGTCACCGCCGAACCCGGACACGTGATGATGGTCTACACCGCCGAACCCGGATCGCCCTCCGCCGAACGTCTACGGCTCCTGGCATCGTGGGCGCGCACCGAACACGAAGCGCCACAAAACATCAGAGCCGACATCTCGGAGCCCGGTTGACCGGCCGACGCTCCTCCCGGTCGGGCCCCACCGGGTTCCGGTCACTGCTGCGGATTCTCCGAGCGTGTGTGCGCCGCTGACGTCCGGTCGGCAGTAGCACTCTCTTCGCGCGCCGAGGTGGCAGCGAGGGTACCCAGCAAGCTCAATGTCCGAGCCGATTCCGTGCCGGGCGCAGCGTGGTGAATCACCAACTGCATCCCGCTGGCCGGGGCGATATCCAGTTTTTCGTGCAGCAGGTGCATCTCACCGACCTCGGGATGCACGAAGTGGCTGATCCCGTTGCGGCCGTGGCCGACCTCGGCCCGCGCCCACAGGTTCCGGAATCGTTCACTGTGAATCGACAGCTCGCCCACCAGTTCCGCCAATCTCGGATCGTCCGGGTCGGCAGTCGTCTTCGAGCGAAGCCCTCCGACGATCTCCGCGGTGATGTGGCTCCAATCCACGTACAACTCTCGATCCGAAGGATCCAGAAACAACTGCCGCAGAACATTGTTCCCCGGTGTGAAACTCGGCGAGAGCGCCCGGGCCATCCTGTTCGCAGCCAACACGTCGAAGTACGTCCCCACCACGTACGCAGGCATGGGCAGTTCGTCGACGAGCTGCCCGATCCCGGTGGGCACCTTCTCGTTACGGCGCCGCATTTTTCGATCCGACGAGGGTGCCGCGAGCCCGCGCACGTGGAGGGTGGTTACCTCGTCGAACTGCAACACCGCAGCGATGGCGTCGACTACTTGGTACGACGGATGCCGATCACGTCCCTGTTCGAGGCGAAGATAATAGTCCGGGCTGATGCCAGCCAGCATGGCCAACTCTTCGCGCCGCAGTCCGGGTACGCGTCTGCGCGAACCAGGGGCTATCCCGACGTCCTCCGGCGTCACCATCGCTCGGCGCGCACGCAAGAACTCTCCGAGTGCGTTGCTCTTGTCCATCCCTCGACGATAGGCCTCTCGCCCCGGCCGTGACTGTCCCTGCCACACCCAGGACAAGCACGGCGTACCCACCTCTCGCCCTGGACGCCCAGACTCGATTTCAGTCGACATCGACCGAGCGCACATCGAACCTTTTGGAGAATCGCATGACCATCACCCTCATCACCGGCGGAAACAAGGGCCTCGGCTTCGAGACCGCACGCCGCTTGCTGGCCCACGGCCACACCGTCTACATCGGCGCACGCAACGAAGCACTCGGCCGTGACGCTGCTGATCGACTCGGCGCGAAGCTGCTCGTCGTGGACGTCACCGACAACGAATCGGTCAGCGCAGCGGCGAAGGAACTCGCCACCAAGGAGGGCCGACTCGACGTCTTGATCAACAACGCCGGGGTCTCCGATTCCATGGTCACGGCCGAGGATGCGACATCCGACGACATGCAGCGTGTCTACGATGTCAACGTCTTCGGCGTCGTACGAGTCGTCAACGCTTTCCTACCATTGCTCCGCGCGTCCGATGATCCCGCAATCGTCAACGTCGGCAGCGGACTCGGCTCCTTCGGTATCGTCACCGACCCCGAACGCTTCGAATCCCAATGGGCAGTACCGGTGTACGCCTCGTCGAAGGCTGCTGTGCACATGCTGACGGTGCAGTACGCGAAAGCGCTTCCCGACATTCGCATCAATGTTGCCGACCCCGGCCCGACCGCCACCGACCTGACGAACAACCAAGCGGCCCAGACGGTTACCGAAGGAACGGACGCAATCGTTCACCTGGCGACGCTGGGTGCCGACGGACCGAGGGCGACATTCACCGACCGTCGTGGCAGCGCCCTGTGGTGACCCAACAGTCGTAGAAGTGCAGGTCCGGCGGTGGCCACGTACCCAGTGTCCACCGCCGTACGGCCGCTTACTGCGCGGGCGCGACTGCGGGATAGGTCGGATACTCGATGCCGGACAGGTATTGCACTGTCCGCACTACCTGGCACGAGTACCCGAATTCGTTGTCGTACCAGACGTAGACGATTGCCGTGTCACCGTCGACGATCGCCGCATTCGCATCGACGATGCACGCCGCCCTCGATCCGATGAAATCGCTCGAAACCGCGTCCGTCGCTGCCGTGTAATCCAGATTTCGACTCAGCGGCCCTGTCAGCGACGCCAGACGCAGGGAATCCAGCACCTCCTCTTTGGTGCTCTCTTGGCGCAGTTGCAGATTGAGGATGGCGACCGAGACATCCGGGGTGGGCACACGGATCGAGTTACCGGTGATCTTGGCCTTCAGATCCGGCAACGCCTTCGCGACAGCCGACGCCGCACCGGTCTCGGTCAGGACGAGGTTGAACGGTGCCGAACGACCCCGACGATCCGCGCTGTGGAAGTTGTCCAGCAAATTCTGATCGTTGGTGAACGAGTGCACGGTTTCCACGTGCCCGCGCACGATGCCGAACCGATCGTCCAACGCCTTGAGCGGCGGAACGATCGCGTTGGTGGTGCACGATGCGCACGAGAAGATGGTCTCCTGCGGATCGAGGGTGCGGTGATTGACACCGTGTACGACGTTCGGCACATCGCCCTTACCCGGCGCCGTGAGCAGAACCTTGGCGATACCCGGACGCAGATGCGCGCTCAGACCTTCGCGGTCACGCCATTTACCCGTGTTGTCGATCAAAATCGCGTCGGCGATGCCGTACTCGGTGTAATCCACACCGGACGGCTCGTCGCTGTAGATGAACTTGATGACGTTGCCGTTCGCGATCAGCGTGTTGCTCTCCGCGTCGACCTTGATCGTGCCGTTGAACTGGCCGTGCACCGAATCCCGACGCAGCAACGATGCACGCTTGGCCAGATCCCCTTCCCCGCCCTTGCGTACGACGACGGCACGCAGATTCAATCCGCCACCCGAGCCGGATTTCTCGATGAGCAACCGGGCCACGAGGCGCCCGATCCGACCGAAGCCGTACAACACGACATCGCGTGGCCCCTGAACTGCATCGCTCCCAGCGGAGCCTGTCACCTCGCTGAGCAGATCCGCAGTGAACTCAGCAACCGACAGACCGCGATCATCGGCACGATAGGTCATCACCAAAAGCCCGAGGTCGATCTTCGACGCTCCGAGATCCAGATCGGCCAACGCTTCGAGGAACGGGAAAGTCTCGTCGACGGACAGCTCGTTGCCGGTGATCTGCCGCGCGAAGCGGTGGGTGCGAAGAATGCTGATGACCGACTTGTTCACAAGCGACCTGCTGTGAAGGAGGATCGTCACGTTCTTGCTGCGATGCAGGCGGCCGATGATCGGAATCATCGACTCCGCGATTGCTTCCTGGACGTTCCAACGGGTGAGTTCTTCAGTGGTCACAACTGACATCTTATGATTCTGTGAATTCGCACCGACGCATGCCACGCCCCCTGACGTAGCGCAGCAGTACGAAGTAGCGTTCGGCTCGTGCGCACAGGGCGGCTTCAGCCGGGCCCGCTGGCGCACACGCACTACGACGGTGCGACCGGTCTTGCGGCAAGTACTCGACGCCATCGACGACGCCCCGGCCTGGATCCGCAACGGCCGACACGACAAGGCACTCGTCGGCGAGCTCTCCACGCAGGCGAACTCTTCCGCACACGCTGGGCGTCGCAGGATGTCCGCGTGCGCTGCAGTGGGCGAAAGCGGTTGCAGCATCCCATCGTCGGACGACTCGATGACGACTCCCTGACGACCAGGTCGCCCCGGAGAGCCGTCAGGCCACCGTGAAACGCACGGTATTTCCGGCTGGGTCGAGCAACGTGGTGTTGAGCGGAGAGTCCGTCGTCACGGTGAGCCCGGCATTCCCGGATCCGATGTCGATCGCGATCTGCTTGGTCCACTCGCCGCCCTCCGGCGCTGCTGCGTTGATCGCAGCGGAGTTCAGGTGGACCATCCAGGTGCCGCCCGTCGGCCGTGTGCCGCTGTACGGGTCGACCCACGGTGCATCGAAGTTGTTCATGTTCACGAACACCGTCAACGGGCAGTCGGTGGTGAAGAACGTGCGCCAGGTCAGCGTGACCACCGCGATGCCCGGCCGATCGTGCGGGGTGTATACGTCGCCGCCGACCTCGCCTGCGCACGGTAGCGACAACTCTCGTCCCAGGGAGATGTTGTACGGGAAGGGCGTGAACTCCTGATGATGAGCTGAAGCCACCCCCGGTGTGCCGAGGAGAACCGCAGCCGCAGCGACGCCCTTAACGACGTCGGCGAGCAAGGCCAATGCCGACAAAGCCGAGTTCTTCGTTGCACGCATGGCATCCCACGGCCTGACCACATCGCCGAATACTTCCGGGAACTCAAGCACTTCACGATGCTCGACTCGGCACAGAAGATCGTCTGCCCCACACTCGTTCTCGAATCGGAAGGGGACCCGGTCGGCGGCGGAGGCCGAATCCTGTTCGACGCCCTCGGATCCACCGTCACGGTCTACCTCGACCCACCGGCATCGAGCGGGCTCGCCGGTCACTGCGGCGGGCTCGGTCAGCAGGTCTGGGAGCGACTGGTGTTCGACTGGCTCGACACAGTCCTGACACCCACCCGAACGGCTGCCGACAGATAGCCGCGAACGCGGCAGGCTCGGGAGGCTCGGCAGAAAAGCCTACGTTCAATCGCCGATGTTTCTGCAGACTATTTCCACCAAGATCACCTACGAACAGCCCGCAATCTCACGCCCCACTCTACGAACGGAAACCTCATGTACAAGACCGATTCCCTGACCGGAAACAGAGAGAAAGCAACGACCATGAATATCGATCGTCGACGCCGCCGAGGTGCCATTTTGGCAGCAGTCACCGCCAGCCTGATCGCCGCCGGTGCCGCTCCCGCCGCAGCCGCACCCTCATTCGGCTCCTCCGACCACCCTCCCCTTCTCGGTTCGAGTGTCGGAATTCATCTGTCCAACAACACCGACACCACGTTCGTACTGACCTCGGTCAGCGGCGACAACGAAGGCGTCCCACCGATCGGAAGCCAACTGCCGGCCAATTCCCCCGCCACCTACCTCGATTTCGAAGTCACCTGGCGGGCAGCGAAGAAGACCACGGTGACCGCCGAATTCGATGTCTACGGCCTCGACGACACCATGCACACCGTGCAATACGGCACCGCGAGAGTGGAACTGTCGGTCGATGCAATCCGCGACGTCTCCGCCCACGCCACCTTCACCGACGCAGGAAACTGGCCACTGCAACTGTGTACCGCGTTGGCAGACGAAGACGACCCCTGGTTCTACAACACCTGCACCTGACGCAGGAAAGAACACAACCCGAGGTACCCCGACCCACTCCGATCACACATCGAATCGAACGAGGAACAGATGACACCCGACCGCGTCTACACCGTCGCCGACTACCTGCTCGACCGCCTCGTCGAGCTGAGCGTCGACATCGTCTTCGGAGTACCAGGCGACTTCACTCTCGGATTTCTCGATCATATCGACGCGCACCCAGCACTGACGTGGGTCGGCACCGCCAACGAACTGGGCGCCGGTTATGCCGCAGACGGCTATGCCCGGGTGCGGGGCCTCGGCGTGGTGTGCACGACGTTCGGCGTCGGCGAACTCAGCGCAATCAACGCAGTGGCGGGCGCCTACGCCGAACACGTCCCCCTGCTACACCTCGTCGGATCACCCACCGAAGCCGTCCAAACAGCCGGCCGCCCCACACATCACTCCCTCGGCGACGGAGACTTCCTCCACACGCTGCGCATGACCACCGAAATCACTGTCGCGCAGGCCATGCTGACCGCGGACACCGCTGCTGCAGAAATCGATCGCGTGCTTCTGCACATCATCGCCCGCAGTCAGCCCGGATACCTGTCCTTGCCCGCCGACGTCGCCGAGGCACCCACGACTCCACCCACATCGCACCTGACACCCGCACCGGCACCGAGCGATCCGGTCGCTGTCCGCGAATTCCGCGCAGCCGCGGCACATTTGCTCGCAGGCCACACGCCGGTCGTGCTGGCCGACATCTTCGTCCACCGCGCCGGCGCCCAGGCCGAACTCGACACCCTCATCGACCGCGGAGGATTGAAATACGCCTCCTTGATGTGGGGCAGACGCGTCGTCGACGAAAGTGGGCCCGGCTACCTCGGACTGTATCTGGGCGCTGCAAGCAATTCGGCCGTGCGCGATGCGGTCGAGAACGCACCCACTTTGATCACCGTCGGTGTGTACTTCACCGACCTCATCTCCGGATTCTTCAGCCAGCACCTCGACCCCGCCAGCCGCATCGACGTACAACCGCATACAGCAGTAGTGGCAGGACGTGTCTTCGTCGACATCGAAATGCGCGACGCGCTAGCCATTCTCACCGAGATGACACCAGTAACTTCCGGTGCTCCCCTCTCGCCCACCGAAAGCAAACCGCTGCCCACCCCGACGCCCAGTGCAGGGCACAAACTTACACAAACCGAACTGTGGTCTGCGGTGTCCTCAGCGCTCACGTCGAGGGACCTGGTTCTCGCAGATCAGGGCACCTCCTACTACGGCATGGCCGGACATGCGCTACCGCACGCAGCGCTGTTCATCGGACAACCGTTGTGGGCCTCGATCGGGTACACCCTTCCCGCGCTCCTCGGTGCATCGTTGGCAGCGCCGCATCGTCGACCTGTCCTGCTCATCGGTGACGGCGCCGCACAGTTGACCTTCGCCGAACTGGGCACCATCATCAGGCTCGGCCTGAGCGCGATCATCGTCGTGGTCAACAACAACGGTTACACCGTCGAACGTGCGATCCACGGCGCCGACAAGACCTACAACGACATCGCGTCCTGGCGGTGGACGCTGCTCCCCGAAGCGCTTGGTGCCGAGCATGGGCGGTTTCACGCCGTGTGCGTGGACACGACCGAGGACCTCGAGACCGAGCTGCGTGATGCGGCGGTCCACGGTGACCGCCTCACGCTCATCGAAGCACGCACCGCGGAAACAGATGTTCCGCCGGTGCTGCAGGCAGTGGCGGCCGCCGCTGCGTCCGCAAACGACCCGACTCCGAGGTCCAACAGAACCTGAAAACGCCGCTTCTGCTTGCAGTTTCGCCCCCGACGCTTAACCGCACAATGCGGTCGACCTTGGCAGCGGAGTCGAATTGCGCGGCACACACTCGATCAGGTCACCTTCTGGCCGCTCCACGGGCCGCTTGGGCACTCGACCTACCAACAACATCGAGCCGGGCTCCACCCGGCACCACTGATCGGGCAACCACAGGAGCCCCGCGCCCACGAGCTGGCGCTGGTACAGCGATAGTTAGGGGTGAGTTGTGACTACCCGTGACACGCCGGCAAGCACGGACCACAGTGCCCCAGGTCCAGCTGCTGACCGAACCCACGTGGACCTCTGACCGTCCGACTTCGCCAACACGTCTTTCGATACGAAAAAGGCCTCCTGTCCCGCACATTCGTGCAGGTCAGGAGGCCTATCGCGCTCCCCCGGCTGGACTCGAACCAGCAACCGTCCGATTAACAGCCACATGAGAGCCATTCCAATTGATCCAGGTGGACACTCCTTGCATGCCCTGACCAGCTGTTACGGTCCGATGCCGTCCACAGGCATCCGCGGGGTTAGGACGGCACTTGTGACAACCGCGTGACAAGCATTCGGGACCGTCGACCGGTACTCGGCCCGGTAAAGCGCCAATTCCGCACCGCAAAGAAACCCGGGCAAGTCCCTTTCGTGTTCCTCCGCTCGCTGTAAATCGCGATCGTCATTGGGGCCTCGCCCGGCGCCTTCGGCCCGTGACCTATTAATCGTCGTCGCGTGGACGACGGCTGAGCCGTCGCCTTACCTACTCCGGGTCGTCCTCCCAGCCCTGGAAGCTATCCGCGAAGGAAAGCACTCGGGGCGCAAGCGGGCTCAAAGGCGGGCACATGTTCCGGCGGGTGAAGCCCGGGCCGTTTTGCAAGGCGCGCTGTCCCTGCACACCCTCGGGATACCGCGCCAGGAACTCCCGTACCGTCGCAGCGTCTTCGCCCGCGTCGGGGTACAAGATTCGATCTAGCTTCTCCTGCAGCGACCCCATCAGCGGCTGAAGCGTCTTGATCATGTCCAAGACACTGGGGTCAGAGGACATGGATTCCAACTCGTTCCGCTTCAGCCAGGGCTTTCCTCGTTCCTCTTTGGTAAAACCAAACATGTAGGTGCGATCCATGTACACGTTTATGGCGTTCTCGCCGTGCAGGCGTAAGTCGAAGTCGTACTTGAAGGCGTTGATGTCGCCGTGCAGCAGGGCATCGCGCATTTTGAGCAGCCAGCGGTACTCGAACGACGTCGTCTTCAAGTCAGTGAACAGAGCCAGCACGGCCTGTTCCTGCGGCGTTTTGCGGGCGAAGGTCTCGCGTACGGCGCGGACGCTCTGATCCTCATGGCTCTGTAGTGCACTGGTGAAGCTAATCAGCGCCGAACGAACCTTGCGCCTGCGCTCGTCCCACGCGTCCTCATCGAAGATTCCGATCTTGTTGTCTCGCAGGTCCAGAAGAATCGACGCCAACGCATCCAGGAATCTGTCGCTTTCGTCCTGGATATGCCCCAACAGTTCGCTGTCCAGCATCTTTCGAAGCCGTTCGTACGCATCGCGGTAGCGCTTGTCTTCTGCTTCAGTCAACGAGCACACCTTTGTGAAAATCGGAGCATCCGACTTGCTTGGGTCCAGGTAGACCAGGATTGCACCGTACGGATCCGCTTCGGCCTCAGCGTCCTGGGCTTCCATCTCGGCGTTGCGCTTCCCAATCAGTTCCATCGCTTCTTGCATCTGCTTAGCTGCAGTCGAAATGCGCTGCTCGGTTTGATCCCTCGGTGGCAATCCTTCTGAAAGCGAACGCGTGCAGGCGGACAGCACATCATCCATTGCAGCCTTCAAATGCGCCTGCGCCGTCTCGCGTGTGTAACGATCCCGGACGTCAGGTGTGTCCGCCCAATCCATGATTACGTCTGTCGTCGCCACGGTCAGTGCAGCAACGGCTTCCAACGCCAACAGCATCGCGGGCGTCCGGGCCGGAACCATGTTCGGCATTACCACGGCCTGCAGCGCCTCAAGCACATTGTTGGCGAAATCGGTGGCACTGCCGCCCTCGATGTCATCAAAGGCTGCGGCAAAGGCTTCCAGCCGGCCGATCCACTCACGTACCTGCACTGCGTCGTTCTGTTCGCTGTCATCCATTTTCGTTCCTTTGTCGTACTGTCACAAAGTGTGTGGCTCCCTTCTGGTGGGCAGCCATATAGAAAAGCACAGCGGGCTGATGAATGCACGACCTTTCTCTCGGCGTGTCCGGTTACGAGATTGCGCTTCGGAACCGGATATCAGAGCTAGAGGCGGAGGTCGTTTCGTTGCCGGACACTATCGACCATACGGACATTGCCCGGAGGGCGTCCGAACGCCGGGCGCCGTACGGCGTTGCCGGTAACCGCGACGACGGACAGGCTAAAGATGGGTATAGGGACACCCTGATTTGGCTCACAGTCCTCGATGTCGCCAAACAGGAGCCCGGGTGTGATGTCTGGTTTGTCAGCAATAACTACTCGGATTTCGGAGCAAAACTCGAGAACTCCGATTCTCGCGATACTTTCGAGTACCCACTTGACTGGCATTCTGAACTGTCGCCTGAGCTGGACCAGCAGGGATTACTGAGTCGAGTGTTCTACGCGCGCAGTTTGAGCCGGCTTGAACAGCATCTTCTCTCGAAGTTCGCTTGGCAGGTCCCCGATAGTCGGACCACCGCGTTTTAGAGTCGCGGTTGTGTGAGTTCAGTCGATCTCGCACCTGTCCACCGGTTGGTGGGAGTGGGTGCATTGTGCAGCGTACTCGGCAGGCGTGAGGTAGCCCAGTGACGAGTGTCGGTGCCGATGGTTGTGGTCGTCCTTGAAGTCCTCGATCACCACGCGGGCCTCTGCAGAAGAGTTTGAGGCAAGGGGGTTTAATGATCAATAGGAATTGTGGGCAAAGTTATCCCCAGATTTTAACTTGCCTCACCGACTGCAAGTCCATCATTCTCTCGTGCTTGGACTCTCTCCAACTCCAGTCGAATGTTCTGTTCGAATCTTTCTCTTGTAAAGAAGATGCCTTCCGGCTGAGAAATTTCCGTATAATCGACGTGTCTGATGAGCGTTACCTTGGACTCTGCAATTATTCCGAGATCTCCCTCGATGATATCTAGGGATTCAGCAGTGAGTGTGTGAGCATTGTCCAAGACGAAAATATGACGTGAGGTGTCGCTTTTTTCCGATACTAGATAAATGCCGAGATAAGGTACGGCATGGTATGCGCAATACTTCATGACCGCCTGGCTAATGGTACGTGTACGCATCTTTGCTACCTGGTCGGATTCGCTACTTTTTAGTTCTCTGACGGAGTCCAGTATCTCGTCTATTTTCTGATCTGGTGTACGATGCGCGCTACTGCTAGCAGTTGTTTTAGCTTTTTCTAAGAGTGCGCTTTGAGTGTTCCACTGAGAATCAAAGCGCGCAACGATCCATTGTTCTTCCTTGCCTAGTACTGTGGCAATAGATTTTACGACACCAAGCATTCCTGGTCTATCGAGTTCTACAGACTGGTACTGGCTAAGGGTGTTCGGCATTTCTCTTGGTGAGCTAAAATCGACCATTATCGGCGCAACCCGATTGTAATTATCGTTGCCGCTGAAGGTCGCGCCAATCGCGCCCGCTTCGAAGTTCAGCCAGGGTGCTTCTTTGTTTTCGAGAGTCACGATGACAATTCCAAAAACCGAACTTTGAATATGTCCGTTGATCTCGTATAGCCACTTGTTTCCGGGATCAATGGCACCTGATGAAGTCCATGGCTTGATGTCGTCGAACAACAGAGGGAGCCACTCCTCTAAAACAGTCGCTACAGCCTTCGCGCGGTCTCCTGACCAGCTAATGAAGATTGTTTTCTTGCCGTCCGCAGTCATGGTAAGAGGCTATCAGCGCCGTTCAATAAAGATCATCGAAGGGGTCTAGATCCAGGGGACATCCCAGAGCCATCGGCGCCGTTGCGGGTGCCCTGGGTGACGAAATCACCGCGGAGTGAGTGTCCACGAGCGCGAGAGCGGTGGGGTCGGAACCGGCGCGACCACGAGCTCTTTTTCCTTCGCATACAGTCAGCCCGACCCAGCGTCTCCCAACTAGGCCGGTTCCGTAGCATTCCAGCGGCTACAGGAGGCGTCCGCCAGAAGTGGGTGACTGAGTGTCAATGGATTACTGGCTCGCTGACCTAGCGACAGTCGAAACTTGCCTGCATTCGTCGTGCGTTTTACTATCGGAGTGTGAGACCACCGGCAAAACGCCGAGCTTGTTATGCAATTTCTAGGACTCAGCGACGGATTAAACAGCGTCGGTATCAGATAAAGATCGATAAAGGGATTATTTGCATGCACGGTCCATGGACAATCGAATCTGGTCGCTCAACCTGTACGAACTCCGACATCGCCGTCGCCATTTCCTGGATACTGTCGACCATCGGACCCATACCCGCGACTGCTCCGCGACGTACGATGTCCGTTTTGGCATCGTATTCGAGGTTTACACCGGTGACCTTCCCGATAAGGTTGAAAGTCCCACCAATAAGCGTGGCTTTTGCTGCTTCTGAAAAAAATTCTCGGCTCGCTGTCATTACAGCAGTGCTTTCTTCCGACACAAAGAGCAGGTCAACCACGGGCGATTCTTGCAAGTCCTCCCTAAGGAGCTTCATGATCTCACGACCGCCCCTCATCTCGTCGGTCTGCTTGCGAGCTGCTTCGGCTTGAGCTTTGGCCGCCTCTTGCTGGGCCTTAGGCATCGACCTGAGTGCGGCCCTGTTCAGGGGCGGCGCGGTATCACCGACATCTGTGAATTGCTCAACGAACGGCCAAATTCGATCGACGGTGTCGAGAATGATTTCAATAGGGCTCTCCTCGACCACGCCCGAAATTTCGACCAAATCTCCAGCTTTGAGTCCAGCAAGGTCTGATACGAGATCCACACGCTTGAGGGCCTGGTGGTAGTCCAGCGCAGCGTACAGGCGGTTAAAAAGCGATGCCGCAGTATGCTCGCGGACAAACCTCTGTTCTGCTGAATTTTCATGGCTGGACGTCCGACCGTACTTCCCCGAGGCACCTAGGTTCAGACCGAGCATGCTAACAAGAGATGGCAGTCCGACTTCGCCTTCGCCGCCGAATTCGTTCGCCTGACCAGATCCCTGACTCTGAGAGATCTCGGTGGTGAAGCTCACGCCGTTCTCAAGCGTCGCGAGAAAACTTAGAAGCATTGGCGTATCAAGGTACACCGGATGCATCAGTCTGATTCCGACAGGCTCTTGCTTCCTAGATTCATTCTCAGCCATTGCCTCAGCCTAACAAATAGAACCTAGCGGTACGGTTACAGCCAGCGTAACACCTATTTCATCGCGGCCAGGTAGATGACCCAACTGCCCCTACCAGCCGCTACCCTCCGGCACCGCTCGCCACCGGACCCCGATCCTCTCCATGCGTCCACTCGCCAGATCCGCTCGGCAACTACAGCCCTGAACGCGTCGCGGGCCGTGCGAACAGACCCGCCCGCCGAACTCGTGAAGAAGTCGAGATCCTGCGTCGGACGCGCAGTCAGGCTCTACGCCACCAACGCCGCCCCACCCGCGAGAAGAAACCCCTCACTGGCAGACAACGAGAAGAACAACCTGGCCACTCGAACCTGGAATCCCTTGAGCACTCCGTCCCCGACGTCGTTCACGTTGCGCTCGACAACGCATCAACCACGGACTCCCACGCCGCCCGAACATCACGCGGCAGAACCAACTCCGGCCACACATCGACCAGAAGCACACCATCGATATACCTCAGCACCTCCTCCGACCGACCCTCGCGCAGCACGATCTCGTACAACCTCGCCCGCTCCACACGGTCCGCCAACCTGAACTCCTGGCCCGGCGAAGACCAATTCAGATCCAGCGGCAACACCACAGTCGCCAACGCATCGGTAACCGCCAACCGGGGCAACGACGTCGGCACCCGATACACCCGACCACGAGCACCCTGCACATCCACGAACTCCACACGAGGCACAGCCTCGACATCGAAGCCCGCCTCCCCCAGCACACGCTCCAGAGTCTCCAAAGACGGTGACTTGCGGCCGTTCTCGTACGCCGACAACGTCGGACGCGACGTATTCGCCCGACGCGCAAGCTCACCCTGCGTCAGACCAGCAGCACGACGCGCACGCTCGACGAGCCCGTGTCCAGCCATGACCGCTACCCCCTCGAGGCTATGTATCCAATCGGATACCTTACACCGCGAAGACGAGCACCGCCCAGCAGTCGACGCCACTGGAATCCGACTACTGCCTGGACCCCTCCACAGGACGAGTTACGAACGAGTTGTGACAACCCGTGACAAGCCGCCGAACACAGACCACAGACCCCCAGGTCCAACAGCTGACCGAACCCACGTGAACCTCTGACCGTCCGACTTCTCCGACACGAAAAAGACCCCCTGTCCTGCAAGTACATACAGAACAGAGGGCCTATCGCGCTCCCCCGGCTGGACTCGAACCAGCAACCGTCCGATTAACAGTCGGAAGCTCTGCCAATTGAGCTACAGGGGATTACTTCGTGGCTTCGCACTGTCGTGCGGGCCGAGAGAAACAATAGCGCACACCCCCATAGGAGTACCAAATCGCCCTGTCGGAGCCGCGTCAGGCAGGATGGTGGGACGCGCGGGAACGGCCGGAGTGGAGCCTGCGGAAAGACCGACCAACACTGCGGGAGGACAATGATGATCCGATTGGTTCTGGCTGCAGGGGCAGCGTACGTACTCGGAGCCAAGGCAGGTCGTGGTCGCTACGAGCAGATACGCAAGACCGCTGCGGCTGTGGCGGGCAGCCCTGCAACGAGGAAGGTCATCGAGGTCAGCAGGCAGAAGCTGTCCGATTCGCTGAACACTCAGCCGAAGCTCGAGCCGATGAAACCGATCGACGAAGACACCCAG
Source organism: Rhodococcus yunnanensis NBRC 103083 (assembly GCF_001895005.1). Classification (GTDB taxonomy): domain Bacteria; phylum Actinomycetota; class Actinomycetes; order Mycobacteriales; family Mycobacteriaceae; genus Rhodococcoides; species Rhodococcoides yunnanense. The sequence continues at coordinate 110,280 of NZ_BCXH01000002.1, forward strand.
CTCTACATCCCGCAGGACCAGCTCCGGAAACGCTAGACGACTTCTTGGACGTTGCCGACCGCCTGCTCGAGCAGGCTGCGTCGGTACTGTTCGAGTGCGATGACGTCCCCGAGCAGCGCGTAGTACTCGTCCTGATTGTCGGCCGGTGACATGCGCTGCATCTTGGATTTGAGTTCGGCGACCTGCTCCCCCACCCACACTTCCTGTAGCCGCGCCAGCACACCCCCGATGTAGCGGGTGAGAGCTGCGTCGGCGACGCGGATGTCCTCGACCGCGAGCTCCATGACCAGAGACTGCACAACGCGGTCCTTGGTCTGCTTGGCTACCGTGTCGACCCACTGCGCCCCGCCCAGACCGGCGGCAGTGCCTCCAGCCGCTGTGACGGCGGCGCTGACAGCCGCGTACGAGGGATGGGTGAACGATTCCGGGGGCAGCGAGTCGAAGACCGATCCCGCGATCGAGGGGTGTTGCAGGACCGATTTGAGGGCGTCTCGTTGAGGCCACAGTTTGGTATCTGCTGGATTCGGGCGCACGAATTTCGAGGCGACCGCCTCCTGCGCCGTCGATTGTGATTTTTTTCGCTGCTGAGTCTTCAGCTCGCGCCTGCCCGAACTTTCTTGTCGCTTGACTTCCTCGTTGACCATAGACCTGATGCGGGCAGAGTCGTCCAGCCCGGACAAACCAGCCCTCCTGGTGATCAGGTGGATGCCCTCTTCTCGCTGGGTCGGATCCTTGATCGACGCGACGACCGGTACCACCAGCTTCGCCGCCTCGAAACGCTCCGCGGGCGAGTCGAGGTCACTCTGATCCAGCAGCGAACGAACGACGAACGAGTAGAGCGGAACGCGTCTGGCAACGAGATCGCGCACGGCGCCGTCGCCGGACTTCTGCCGCAGCTCGCACGGGTCCATGCCGTCGGGCGCGATGGCGACGAACGTCTGGCCTGCGATCTTCTGGTCGCCTTCGAACGCCTTCATCGCCGCAGCCTGACCGGCAGCATCTCCGTCGAAGGTGTAGATGACCTCGCCGCGAAAGTAGCTGTCGTCCATCATGAGTCGGCGCAACATGGCGAGGTGATCCTCACCGAACGCGGTGCCGCACGCCGCCACCGCTGTTTTGACGCCCGCGAGGTGCATCGCCATGACGTCGGTGTATCCCTCGACGATGACGGCCTGGTGGGATTTCGCGATTTCCTTGCGGGCCATGTCGAGTCCGAAGAGCACCTGGGACTTCTTGTACAGCATGGTTTCCGGTGTGTTGATGTATTTGCCGGGCATGGTGTCGTCGTCGAACAGTTTGCGCGCACCGAAGCCGATGACGTCTCCGCTCTGGCTGCGGATCGGCCACACGAGTCGTCTACGGAATCGGTCGATCGGCGTCCCGCGCTTGCCTGGCGTCGCAAGTCCGGCGTCGATGATCTCCTTGGCTTCGAATCCTCGGCCCAGCAGATGCTTGGTCAGCGTGTCCCAGCCGTCGGGCGCGTACCCACAGCCGTAGGCGAGTGCGGCCTGGCCGTCGAAGTTGCGTTCGGTGAGGTAGTCGCGTGCGGTCTGCGCGTCGGGCTCGCTCAACCGTGCAGCGTAGAACTCCTGCGCTGCAGAGTTCGCCGCGATCAACCGAGCGCGCGTCCCGCGGTCTCGCTGAACCGAGGGTCCGCCGCCCTCGTAGGTGATCGAGTAGTTGAGCCGATCGGCGAGCTGCTCGACGGCCTCGACGAAGGAGATGTGCTCGATCTTCTGCAGGAACGAGTACGCGTCGCCGCCTTCACCGCAGCCGAAGCAGTGGTAGTGCCCATGGTTGGGCCGCACGTGGAACGACGGCGACTTCTCGTCGTGAAAGGGACACAGCCCCTTCATCGAATCGCCGCCCGCGCGCTTGAGCGAGACGTAGTCACCGACGACGTCTTCGATTCGTGTGCGTTCGCGAATGGCGGCAATGTCACGTTCAGGAATTCGGCCGGCCACACGGGCAGTGTAGTCCCGCCTCCCGACCGATCGGGAACGGATCAGCCCCAGCTGGCCTGAGCGCCGAGGCTGCGCTTGTCGATCAGTTCGAGCCTGCTCTCGGTGTACGACGCGATCTGGTCGACGACCACACGAGTGCGCTCGGCATCGGTCTCCGCGCGGTTCCAGGCGGGCACCAGAATGGGGTCCAACTCACCGGGCGCAGAGCGCAGCAACCACTCCGCCACGCGGTGGATGCGATCGCGCTGCCGCCCCTGACGGACCTTGTGACTCGCGTCGGACATCACGTACCGCAGGGCCATCGTCTTCAGCAGTGCCACCTCGGAGCCGACGATCGCCGGAATCACCAGATCGGCGTCGTAGCGCGTCAGTGGATCGGTGCCCCACTTCTCGTGGGTGCCGTTGATCGCGGCGGTCGCGAACCGGCCGACCAGCTCACTGGTGAGGTGCTTGAGCGCAACCGACGCCGCGAGCGTCCCGTCGTACTGCCCCACCGCGACGACCACGGGCATCCGCGAGAGCCGCTCTGCCGCCTCGATCAGCTCGTTGGCGTCGAGTCCGCGGAATTCCGCGACGCCCAACTCGGCGAGTTCGCGCTGCTCGGCGCGGTCGCCGAGAGACCGCAACGCGATGCGCCCGTCGATGACCCCGTCTTCGACGTCGTGCACGGAATAGGCGACGTCGTCGGCCCAGTCCATCGACTGCGCCTCCAAGCATTTACGACGGTTCGGCGCGCCGTCACGTACCCAGTCGAGGATCTTCTCGTCGTCGTCGTATGCCCCGAATTTGGCGCCGGGCTGCGGGCGCAACCACGGATACTTGATCGCCGCGTCGAGGGACGCGCGCGTCAGATTCAGACCGACGCTGCGGCCGTCGGCGTCGAGGATCTTGGGTTCGAGACCGGTCAGGATGCGGAGGTTCTGCGCGTTTCCTTCGAAGCCGCCGCAGTCGGCGGCGACCTCGTCGAGTGCTTTCTCACCGTTGTGGCCGTACGGCGGGTGGCCGATGTCGTGTGCGAGTCCGGCGAGATCGACGAGGTCGGGGTCGGCGCCGATGCCCTCGGCGATGCTGCGTCCGATCTGTGCGACCTCGAGTGAATGTGTCAACCGGGTGCGCGGGGTGTCACCGTCACGCGGGCCGGTGACCTGGGTCTTGTCGGCGAGGCGTCGGAGTGCCGCGCAGTGCAGAACTCGGGCGCGATCACGTGCGAATGCGCTTCGATGCGACGCGTTCTCCCGCGCACTGTCCAACCCGGCCGTCTTGGGTGCCTCGGCGACGAAGCGCGCATAGTCGTGTTCGCTGTATGTGCTGCTCACTGTCATTGACCTGCCGTGTAGGAGAAATCCGCGTTGAAATGCGTCAATTGGTACCAGAGCAACGCGCCTGTCTCTCGCGCAATTCCGTGGGCCTGCGACTCCCGTGTGTAGACGGCCGGTCCGGTGCGAGTCGGCGAGGTCCAGGCATCGAGTCCTGCATCGCGCGCCATCGTGCGGGTGCGTAAGGAATGCCACGGATCACTGACCAGGACGACAGAGGACTTGTCCTGCTCCCTCAGCGTCTCACTGACCGCCTCGATGCTCTCCAACGTGTCCGAACCCTGCTCGACGGCGATGATCTTGTCCGCGGGGACACCCTGGTCGATCAGATAGTTCCGGCCCGAGGCCGCCTCGGTGTAGAGGTCTCCCTCCTGCTTCCCGCCGACGGTGACGATCTCCGGCGCAATGCCCTGCTCGAACAGCTTGGCTGCCTGGGACAGGCGTGCCTCGAACACAGTGGATGGAGTACCCGAGTACTGCGCTGCACCGAGAACCACGATGGCGTCCGCCGGAGAATGATCGTCGATGCGCGCAACCTGCCACACCCGTATCGCCGTCCCGCCGACGACGAGAAGCCCCATCAGAACGACGCCGATCACAAGCCTCGTCGTCCAGCGCCCGAGCGTGCCGAAGAAGCCGAGCCGCGCAGGCTTGGCGTCGGGTGGACCGTAGGGATCCCCATAGGAATCGCCGTACGAATCACGGTCGAGAGTCGAGTTCACCCCACGAGTTTGCCAGCCGCGCGGACCGGCCGTCGGCGCGGCGCGCTGATACGTACCGGGCGATGCCTCACAACCAGCCGCGCGCCTCGGCCACACGGATGGCCTCGGCACGCGTCGTCGTACCCGTTTTCCCGATCGCGGCAGACAGATGATTGCGGACGGTCCCCTCCGACAGGTGCAGAGTCTCGGCCACGCGTGCGGCCGTTCCTCCGGCGGAGGCAACGCGAAGAACATCCTGCTCACGGGCGGTCAGGGGCGATATCCCCTCGGTCAACGTCTCACTCGCCAGGGCGGGGTCGACGACGCGTAGACCCATGTGGACTCGTCTGACGGCGTCGGCGAGCTGGCGGGCCGGGGTGTCCTTGACGACGAATCCGTCCGCACCTGCATCGAGCGCGCGTCGCAGATATCCGGGCCTGCCGAAGGTGGTGACGATGAGAACGCGGCACGAGGGCAACCGAGCTCGCAGTTGTGCGGTGGCCTCGATGCCGTCGAGTCCTGGCATCTCGACATCGAGCAGGGCGACGTCGGGTGCATGCAGGACGGCGGCGTCGAGAACCTCGTCGCCGCGTCCGACCTCGGCGACGACCTCCAAATCGGATTCCAGGTCGAGCAGAGCGGCCAGCGCTCCTCGGACGAGGGCTTGGTCGTCGGCGAGCAAGAGCTTGATGGTCATGGTGCTGTCACTTCCACTCTGAAGCCGCCGCCGTCACCGCGGCCGATGGCCAGCGTGCCGTGCGAGGACTTCACCCGTTCGGCCAAGCCTCGCAGACCGTGTCCGTCGCCGGAGGATTCCCCGGTGATTCCTGATCCGTCGTCGTGAATTTCGATACGTGAGGCGCTGAGTTCGACGGAGCACCGCCGGGCGCCGCTGTGCCGGATCACGTTGGTGACGGCCTCGCGCAGAGTCCATCCGAACAGTTCACGGTTGCGTAGCGGCACCATGTCACCGTCGGGCGGCAGTTGCGCCTCGATGCCGGCTGCGGTGAGCGCCGAACGCGCGCTGTGCAATTCGACTGCGACGTCGACTTTTCGGAGACCACCGACCGTTGCGCGTACGTCACCGAGTGCTTCGCGCGCAAGTGCTTCCACCTGTCCGATCTCGACCGCCGCCCGAGCGGAGTCGATGTCGATCAGTCGACCGGCGAGTTCGGCCTTCACGGTGATGACGGTCAGCGAGTGCCCGAGGATATCGTGTACGTCGCGGCTCACACGTTCCCTCTCGGCCACGATGGCGAGATCGGCGAGTTGTTGCCGGGCGACGGCAAGTTCGTGGTTTCGCTTGAACACCTGGGTGATTCCCCACGCGGCCACGGCACTGATCACGAGTTGAAAGGCGAAGAAGGTTCCCGGGTCCCAATCCGGGACGACTCGCGGCACGACTTCGACGACGACGACCAGTGCGATCACCACTGCCCATGCCTGACGGTTCGGCAGGGTCATCACCGCGAGCACCGCCATGTAGATCGTTGCCCCGAATGCTTGGCTCCCGACCATCACCGCGAGCACCGCTATGAGCACCGCCATGACTGCCAGACCCGCCCATGCCCAACGTAGATCGATTTTTCGTCCCGCTCTGTTGGCGTTCCGGAATCCCCAGAAGGTCGCCACGAAGGTTGCACCGAACACGACAACAGCCGCGGTCCCGGTGATTTTCTGCCACACCGCCGGAAGTGCGAACACTTCGCCGAGCGGATAGGCCAAATAGAACAACCAGATCAGGCCGAAGACCCAGCCGAACCGGAACATCCGAGTCTCGCTGCCCAGTGCATCCGGTTCGGCTGGAATCATGATGCTCACGCTAGTACGCCTCCTCAGACGCGCTTGGTATCGCGGCGGAACAGGATCGCCGCGCCGACGACGAACACACCTGCCCAGAGCACGAGGTTGAGTACGGCCACAGCCAGGGTGCCGAGCGAAGGGTCGGTGAACGGGGCCCGCGACACGGTCGCCAGGCCGTACAGCGGGGTGAACTTCGCGACCGCGGTGAACCATCCACCGTCTGCCAGCGGAACGAACAGTCCACCGGCGAACGCGAGGACTGCCAGTACCGGTCCCAGGACCTGCATCACGTTCTCCGACGGGAGTAGGTACCCCATGAACAGGCCCAATGCCGCGAACACCGAGCTACCGAGCCAGGCGATGACACCGGTGGCGACCCAGACCCAGATCGGCATGTCCGCCCCGAAGGCGGCCGCGACGATGAACACCACGATCACCGACGCCAGTCCCATCGTCATGGCAACGAGCATCTTGGTGACGATGTAGGCCACGGGATGCAACGGCGTCAGGCGCAGTTGCCGGCTCCATCCCTGCGCACGCTCCACCGACACCATCGCACCGCCACTCGTCGCGGCGAGCATGGCGCCGTACACCGCCATGCTGATCGCGATGAACGCGGTCACATTGCCATGCGCGAACGCATAGTTCACTCGGAAATCCGACTGCGTTCCGAAGATGACGAAGAACACCGGCGGCATGACCAACGTGAAGACGACGGTGCGACGGTTGCGAATCAGCCTCTTTATCTCGAGGCCGAGGAACGTCGGGCTGAATCCGCCCAGTGGCAGTACTTTTCGCGGCGCGAGTGTGGTCATTTCGAGCTCCCTACGAGGTCGGCGGAACGGTCGGTGGTCAGAGCGAGGAACGCGTCCTCGAGGTTCTTGGAGACGATTTCGAGATCGACGGCGCCTGCGGCGAACAGGTGACGAGCAACGGTGTCGGAATCGCGACCGTGCACGATGACTCGCTCTCCTCTGGTCTCGACGCGATCGACACCAGGAATGCGCAGCAGCGCCGACGTCTCGATCCCCGGTGCCGTCGCAGTGACTGTGCGGCCGGACGCGAGGTTCTTCACCTCTGCGGCGCTGCCGTCCGCGACGATCCGGCCCTGCCGCAGTAGCACGATCCGATCGGCGTACGCGTCGGCCTCGTCGAGGTAGTGCGTCGCGAACAGAACCGTTCGGCCACCGCGAGCATCGCGGCGGATCGCATTCCAGAAATCGCGCCGTCCTTCGACGTCCATCCCCGTCGTCGGCTCGTCGAGGACCAGAAGGTCCGGCTCCGGCAGCAGCGCAAGCGCGAACTTCAGCCGCTGCTGCTGGCCGCCCGAGCATTTCCCGACGCTACGATCGGCGATCGACGAGATGCCCGCTCGCGCCAGCACGTCGTCGATGGGTTGCGTGTGCGAGAACAGCGCCGCGGTGAGGCGGACGGTCTCGCGGACGGTCAGGTCTCGTATCAGTCCACCGGACTGCATCACCGCCGAGATCCGGCCTGCCTTGATCGCGGCTTCGGGCGCGGCACCGAACACTCTGGCCGTGCCGGAGTCGGGTTTCGCGAGCCCGAGCAGCATATCGATCGTCGTGGTCTTGCCCGCGCCGTTCGGGCCGAGAAGCGCCACGACCTCGCCCGGTTCGATCCGCAGGCTCACATCGGCCACGGCCTGCACCGACCCATAGGACTTGCTCAGGTGTTCCAGATGCACTGCTGGTGTCGTTGTCATGAGAAGAACTCTGCTCGCGACGACGCCCGAGGCCCTCGTCCGTGCGTCATGATCCCGCCATGACGACTGTCATGGTCACCTCCCGTCGACCCGTGCCGGTAGATTCGTTTTCCATGGCAGTCGATCAGGCGAAGCACGGAACGGTTCTCTCTGCATTCCGGCGCTTCTTCGCATTCAGCGCGCTCACCACACTCCTCGGACTCGTCGCTCTCGTCGGTGCGGCCGGGCCTGCTGCGGCAGAACCACCCGCACGGTTGGCAGGCCAGATCACCGACAACATCCAGGCGCTCGACGAGGGTCAACTGAGCGACGTACAGGCTGCGATCGACGATCTGTACGACTCCGACAAGCTGCGTCTGTGGATCGTCTACGTCGCCGACTTCGACGGCGTCGACCCGTCGACCTGGGCAGATCGGACCGCGACAGCGAGCAGCTTCGGCGACCGAGACGTACTGCTCGCCGTGGCGACGGTCGACCGTTCCTACGGGATGTGGGTGGCTACGGGCCTGACTCAGATCACCGACGACGAGATCACCGAGATGCAGACCGACAACATCGAACCGGCACTGCGCGAGGAAGATTGGGCGGGCGCGGCAATCGCCGCCGCAGGATCGCTGAGCGAGGCCTACACGTCCTCGGGCGCCGGCGGCTCGGGTACCCCGTGGCTGATAGGAGCGGGCGTCCTCGTCGTTGCAGGCGGAGGAGCCGTCGTCTACTCGTCGCGGCGAAAGAAGGCACAGCAGCGAGCCGGAATCGACGCTGCGCACAGCATCGACCCGACCGACACCGTTGCGTTGTCCGCTCTACCCCTCGACATTCTCGATGCACGTGCGCACTCGATGCTCGTCGAGACCGACAACGCTGTCCGGGCAAGCGAAGAGGAACTGGCCATCGCGCGATCGGAGTTCGGCGACACCGCATCCGCGCCGTTCATCACCGCATTCGATGAGGCGAGGAAAGCGTTGGGCGCAGCATTCGAGGTCCGCCAACGCCTCGACGACGCCATCCCGGAGACTCCTGACGAGCGCCGCGCCATGTTGATCCGCATCGTCTCGTCCTGCGGCCGCGCCGATCACGAACTCGACTCGCGTGTCGCCGAATTCGAGGCGATGCGCGACTTGCTGATCAACGCAGGATCGAAGCTCGATTCGCTGACGCAAGCCGTCGTCGAACTGACCGTTCGAGTACCCGAGTCCGAGAAGACCCTGGCTCGGCTGCAGACCGAATTCGCGGCCCCCGCGCTCGCGTCGATATCGCACAACATCGTGATGGCCCGCGAGGACATCGAACTGGCCCAGCGCAACATCGAGGTAGGACGCGACGCGGCCGCCAAGCCTGCGGGTAAGCAGGGCGAGGTGGTCTCGGCCGTTCGGACTGCAGAGAAGGCCGTCGACCAGGCGCGATCCCTCCTGGACGGAGTCGACCACGCGCAGAACGACATTCGCAACGCCATCGCAACACTGCCGGCGGCGATCGAGGACGTCCGACGCGACATCACCAACGCGGCCGCACTGACTCAGCACGGCGGACCGGAACTGCAGAGCGCCCGCGCCGCAGCCGAACAAGCATTGCGCACCGCCGAGCAGTCCCAGTCGACGGACCCACTCGGAAGCTTCAACCAGCTGGTCGAGGCGGATCGACACCTCGACGACATGATCGACGACGCCACCGAAGCCAAGACCCAGGACGATCTACTCCGCTCTCGGCTGCAACGCGATCTCGGCGGTGCACAGTCCCAGATCACCGCAGCGAAGGACTACATCTCGACCAGGCGCGGTGGCGTCAGCGCAGCCCCGCGGACCCACCTCGCCGAAGCCGAGCGGCACTTCGCTGCAGCCCGGCAGCTCGAAGCATCCGATCCGGCCAAGGCCCTGCAGCACGCCCAGGCCGCAGCACAATTGGCTGCACGGGCATCGCAGACCGCACAGGCCGACGTCAGAGACTGGGAAGACAGCCGACGACCGCGCGGAGGTTCGGGCGGCGGCACGGCAGGCGCCGTCCTCGGCGGAATCCTCATCGACAGCGTCCTGCGCGGCAGCCGAGGCGGGGGCTTCGGCGGTGGTGGCTTCGGGGGTGGTGGTGGCTTCGGCGGCGGTGGTGGTGGCCGGTCGAGTGGTGGCCGTTTCTAGTCACGCGCCGGCCGGGGGCCCTCAGGGCTGACCGAATGTCGCCCTCACTCACTCAGAGTGACCGAATGTCGCCCTCACTCACTCAGAGTGACCGAATGTCGCCCTCGCACACTCCAAGTGACCGAATGTCGCCCTCGCACACTCCAAGTGACCGAATGTCGCCCTCGCACACTCCAAGTGACCGAATGTCGCCCTCGCTCACCCCGTGGTGACCAAATGTGACATTCGCTCACCATCAGAGGTGACCGAACAACCCGAATCAGGCGCCGAGCAGACGCTGCGCGAGATACCCCTCGACCTGGTCGAGTGCGACGCGCTCCTGAGCCATGCTGTCGCGCTCGCGGATGGTGACGGCGTGGTCGTCGAGGGTGTCGAAGTCGACGGTGATGCAGAAGGGGGTTCCGATTTCGTCCTGGCGACGGTAGCGACGACCGATGGCGCCGGCGTCGTCGAATTCGACGTTCCAGTACTGACGCAGCTGCTGGGCGAGATCTTTTGCTTTGGGCGTCAGATCAGCGTTACGCGAGAGCGGCAGCACGGCAACCTTGACCGGCGCGAGACGGCGATCGAGCTTGAGTACGACGCGCTTGTCGACGCCGCCCTTGGCGTTGGGTGCCTCGTCCTCGGTGTACGCGTCGACCAGGAAGGCCATCAGCGAACGAGTGAGACCTGCCGCGGGCTCGATGACGTACGGCGTGTACCTGGTGTCGGTGGCCTGCTCGTAGTAGCTGAGGTCCTGGCCCGACGCCTTGGAGTGCACCGACAGGTCGTAGTCGGTGCGGTTGGCGACGCCTTCCAGCTCGCCCCATTCACTGCCCTGGAAGCGGAAACGGTACTCGATGTCGACCGTTCGCTTGGAGTAGTGGGACAGCTTTTCCTTGGCGTGCTCGTAGAGCCGCAGATTCTCCGGGTCGATACCGAGGTCGGTGTACCACTTCATGCGGTAGTCGATCCAGTACTGGTGCCACTCGTCGTCCTCGCCGGGCTTGACGAAGAATTCCATCTCCATCTGCTCGAACTCACGGGTGCGGAAGATGAAGTTGCCGGGCGTGATCTCGTTGCGGAAGCTCTTGCCGATCTGGCCGATACCGAACGGCGGCTTCTTGCGTGAGGTGGTGAGCACGTTGGCGAAGTTGACGAAGATGCCCTGGGCGGTCTCGGGACGCAGGTAGTGCAGGCCCTCTTCGTTGTCGACCGGTCCGAGGAAGGTCTTGAGCAAACCGGAGAATTCGCGCGGCTCGGTCCACTGGCCCGGGTCGCCGGTTTCGGGATCTCGAATGTCGGCGAGGCCGTTCTCCGGCGGGTGTCCGTGCTTCTCCTCGTACGCTTCGAGCAGGTGATCGGCGCGGTAGCGCTTGTGCGTCAGCAGCGATTCGACGAGGGGATCGCTGAAGGTCTCGACGTGGCCCGACGCTTCCCACACCTGGCGCGGCAGAATCACCGAGGAATCGAGGCCTACGGTGTCCTCGCGGCTGGTGACCATGTTGCGCCACCACTGCTTCTTGATGTTGTCCTTGAGCTCGACGCCAAGTGGGCCGTAATCCCAGGCCGACTTGGTACCGCCGTAGATCTCGCCGCAGGGGTAGACGAGCCCTCGACGCTTGGCGAGGTTGGCGACGGTTTCGACTTTGGACTTGGGTGCCACTGGCGGAGCTCTCCATCTTGGGTGTCTGATGAGGGGTACAACTATTGGCTCGAAGCCTATCTGCCGCGGCACCCGCTGCCGAATGCTCCCCACCGACGTTTGACATGCACACTCGTGCATATCAAAATGGAAGTGATTTGCATTAACGCTCGCTGCACTAGTCTGGAGCGGACCCCGAGTCGCGATCGAAGGAGATTTCCGTTGGCAACGTTGGAAACAGACCCTTCGTCCATCGACGACGACGGCCAGGTGAAAGGCCCTCTCGGCGAGCACGCACTCGACCCGTTCGCGTCTGCGCCACCCGCGCCCGTTCCGCCGAAGGAAACGCTCGTCGCGGCAGGTGACATCCTCCGCGCTCTCGCCGCACCGGTTCGGATCGCGATCGTACTTCAGCTCCGCGAGTCCGAGCGGTGTGTGCACGAGCTCGTCGGTGCACTCGGCGTCACGCAGCCCCTCATCAGCCAGCACCTCCGCGTGCTCAAGGCCGCCGGGGTTGTTCGGGGTGAGCGCAACGGGCGCGAAGTTCTGTACCGTCTCGTCGACGACCACCTCGCCCACATCGTCGTCGATGCCGTCGCCCACGCAGAGGAAGGCTGAATCACGTGACCGAGAATCCGTCCACCGATACCGCCACACCCCGCAAGCCCGTCGCGGTCGGAGTCCGCGCAACCAAGCAGCGCAGTGCAATCTCCGATCTCCTCGACAACATCGAGGAGTTTCGTTCAGCGCAGGATCTGCACGACGAGTTACGCAAGCGCGGCGAGGGAATCGGCCTCACCACCGTCTATCGCACACTCCAGACCCTTGCCGACGCCGGCACCGTCGACGTATTGCGCACCGACACAGGTGAATCCGTATACCGGCGCTGCTCGTCGGGTCATCATCACCATCTCGTGTGCAGGCACTGCGGATATACGGTCGAGGTCGAGGGCCCGACCGTGGAGAAGTGGTCGCAGAACGTCGCCGAAACGAACGGGTTCAGCAACGTCAGCCACACGATCGAGATCTTCGGCACCTGCAGTGAGTGCCGCTCGCGCTGAGCGTCAGGGAAGCAATCCCTCGCGTGCCTTCTCGACTCCGGCCAGCACCAGGACGAGCATCGTCATCAACGGCTCGTCACCGAGGCCCGACGCCGGAAATGTGTAACGCAACAACACATCTGCCATCTTGCCGTGCATAGTGACGGAAATGGCTCCGAACTGGGATTCGGCGTTCCGGTCTGCGACCTTCTTGTGCAACGACGCTTTGACCGGCCGATCCCATGCGAGCACCGCGGTCAGGGACAGCACCTCGAGACCGGGAGCGAGCTCCACCGACCGCAGCGAACACAACGCTCCTGCGTAGTCGAACCCGAGCGAGCCCTCCTCCCCCACGTTGACCGTCGCGAACTGCGCCAGTGCGATCTCGGCCCGCGATTGCAGGGACAGTTGCTCACTCATATTTGACTCCACCGAATCTGCGGTCTCTGGAAGCGAATTCGACACATGCTGCCCACAGGTCCCGGCGGTCGAAATCCGGGAACAGCTTCTTCTGGAACACGAACTCCGCATAGGCCGACTGCCAGATCAAGAAGTTCGACGTGCGCTGCTCACCCGAGGGACGCAGGAACAGGTCGACGTCGGGCATATCGGGCTCGTCGAGATACTTCGCGATGGTGGCCTCGGTGATCTTCTCCGGATCGAGCGTGCCCGCCGCGACCTGACGCGCGATTTCCTTTGTCGCATCGGCAATTTCCGCGCGCCCACCGTAATTGACGCACATCGTCAGCGTCATGACGGTGTTCTTCTTGGTCAGTTCCTCCGCGACCTCGAGCTCCTTGATGACGCTGCGCCACAGCCGCGGGCGACGACCGGCCCATCGAACCCGGACGCCCATCTCGTTCATCTCGTCGCGGCGACGGCGGATCACGTCTCGGTTGAAGCCCATCAGGAACTTCACCTCGTCCGGGCTTCGCTTCCAATTCTCGGTCGAGAACGCATATGCCGAGAGCCATTTCACGCCGATGTCGATGCATCCTGACACGGTGTCCATCAGCACGGCTTCACCGCGTTCGTGCCCCGCCGTCCGCGGCAACCCGCGCTCCTGCGCCCACCGACCGTTGCCGTCCATCACCAGGGCCACGTGCCTCGGTATCAACTCCGGCTGCAGAATCGGCGGCTTCGCTCCCGACGGATGTGGATCCGGGGGGCGTACGGCGATGTCTCCGTCAGGCTGAATGCGCGGTTCGCGTCGTCGAATCACGGTCCTCATCCTGCCCGATCACCGATGACCCGACCGAATCAGGCTCGTGCTCGTGCGGACGTGATCGTTCGATCAGCGGCAGCGTCCGAAGCTGACGCTCGAGGTGCCACTGCAGATGCGCCGCGACGAGGCCGCTCGCCTGGTTTCGAACGATCGATGACGTCGTCTCGGTGTACGCCCACTCGCCGCGCTCCAATGCCACCATCAGATCGAGAACGCCGGTCATCGGTGTCGCGGAACCTGGCGGCCTGCAGTGCACACATACCGACCCACCGGCCGCGACGTGGAATGCACGGTGCGGCCCCGGTGCCGCACACCTCGCACATTCGATCAACGACGGCGCCCAACCGGCGAAACCCATCGCGCGGAGCAGGAAGGCGTCGAGAATCAACTCGGGAGGCCGTGCACGCTCGCTCAGCGCTCGGAGCGCACCGACGGTGAGCTGATGCAGGCGGCGCGCCGGCGCGTGCTCTTCGCCTGCGAGGCGCTCTGCGGTCTCGAGCACCGCGCAGGCCGTGGTGTAGCAGCCGTAGTCGGTGACGATGTCGCCGCCGAAGGCGTCGACCGTGTGGACCTGGGTGATGATGTCGAGATTGCGACCCGGATAGAGCATCACGTCGACGTGCGCGAACGGTTCGAGCCGGGCGCCGAACTTCGACTTGGTGCGCCGAACCCCCTTGGCGACGGCCCGGACGATCCCGTTCTCGCGGGTCAAGAGCGTGACGATGCGATCGGCTTCACCCAGCTTGTGCTGGCGCAGCACGACTGCGTTGTCCCGGTAGACCCTCACCCGACCAGTGTCCCACGCTCGCCGCCCACGAAACGAACATGTCGACGCGTGTCCTGCCGCCGCCCACACGGCAGGGCCGCGTCCTGCTCATCCTTTTCGGATGAGTGCTGCGAAGATCCGCGAACACTCCGTGCCGCGTCGGACGAGGATCTAGGCTCGAAGCGACGGATCAGGTGCCGCCGTTTTCGGGTTCTCACAGCGAGAAGCGGGGTCTCGCTCATGATCGAATTGCCGACGTCGATACAAGTTCATCGAGCGCGTTCGAGACCGCCGTCCGTGCTGACACGATCGACCACGGAACGTCGCCGTCTCCTCGACGTTCTCGACCGGCTGTACCTCGAGGGGAGCGAGCAGCGCACGGTTGCAATCACTGCTCCCGCAGGTTCGGGAAAAACAGTTCTGGCCACCGACTGGGTATGTCGCCGCGCCCCCGGGAGCGCCCCGACCGCATGGCTGACGATCATCGACGCCGACAACGACATCCGTGTGCTGCGCGCGGCCATCGCTACAGCGGTGGCGCGGGCGTGTGGTGAAGCCGTCGCCACTGCCGTGCAGCGCATTCCCGCAGCGGGTAGCAGGGAGTACCACAATGCGGCCGTCCGCATGTCCGAACTCCTCGACGCAGCGCCGCGCGGATTCTGCCTGATAGTCGACGACGCCCACCTTCTGCGCGACGCCGCTGCGCTGGAGGAATTCGCCGAGCTGCTTCGGTGGGCACCCGAGACGATGCGGGTGGTCGTCATCGGTCGATTCGACCCGCCGCTACTGCTGACGCGAAGCCGGATGACCGGGACCGTCGCCGACATCACCGCCGACGAGTTGGCGTTCACCCCAGGCGAGGCGCAGGAGCTGATGAAGCGCCACCATCTCGACCTCGACGCCTCTGTTCTGGCCTCGGTGATGGCGACGACGGAAGGCTGGGCAGGTGGCCTGCAACTGGCAGCGTTGACAGCCACCAGGAGCCCCGATCCTGTTGCGGTGCTGACCGGCTACGGAGTCGACAACCGCGCATTGTCCGACTATCTCGTCGACGAGTTCATCACGTCGTTGCGTCCCGAAACGAAGCGAATATTGATCGCCACAGCAGTTCCCGAGGTCGTCTCCGCCACCTTGGCGAATCGGCTCGCGGGCACATCTAAAGCGGTCGTCGTGCTCGAAGCACTGGTTCGAAGCAACTTTCTGATATCGCGGGAAGTCACGACCGACGGCGCCGTCTACCGCTACCACCCGTTGATGCGCGCCTACCTGCAGGCAGAGGCGTGCAGCCTGGAGCCGTCGGCGATCGGAGTCCTCGAGCGTCGCGCAGCGGAGTGGTACCTCGAACACGACCACCCGCTCGATGCGCTCTCGCACGCCATGAACACGGCCGACACGGACGCCGTGACCGATATCGTCGAGCGTTCCGCCACTCGGCTGCTCATCGGCGAACTCCCACCCACCGATGTGCTGGCACTGCTCGATCGTGCCACCGACGACATGGTCGCCGATCCGAGTGTCCGCTTGGTGACCGCGATGCTTCGACTCGAGGTCGGGGACGTGGCGCCCGCGGCAGCTGCGTTGTCGAATGTCGAGAATTCGGCACGCAACACCACGACAGGCACGGCGGCAGTTCTGCGCGCGATCCTTCGTGCTCGGCTCTCACTTCTCGACTCCCGATCGGGAGCGGACGAGGCGACCGCGGCGCTGACACGATTCGCCGATTTGGGTGAACATGCAAGCAACAGAGCCGATTTGAATGCTGCAGCGATATACCATCGCGGTCTGATCGAGTTGATGCTCGGGCGCCTCGACGAGGCCGATGGTCACCTGACCGACGCGTACGCCCACGCGCGCGCCTCGCATTCGCCCGCGCTGGAGGTGCACTGTCTCGGCGCGCAGGCCGAGTCGGCGGCATTGCGCGGACGTTTCGGAGCGCTGGCCGAACTCACCGATCACGCCGAGACTCTGGCAGCCGCAGGCGACCTCGCCGACATCGAACCGGTTCATCTCTGCCGAATGTACGCCGCATACGCAGCGCACCTTCGAACCGACGTCGACGGCACCGATATCGGCCCGAGCTGGGCCGCCCTCGCGACCTCGACTGCACCTGCAACCGTCGAGATGGCCCGTCTTGCACGTGGATTGACCGATGCGCACACCACCGCCGAGGAGAGGGCGGCGATCGTGCGCCCGCACCTGCCGACCGACCTCGATCCGCTGACACCGTCGATGACGGCGTTGCTCGCCGGTGACGTTCAGCACGCACTGATCTCGGCCAGGCACAGCTCGGATGCGGCCACCTATCTTGCACATGTTCGAGCACGACTCGGAGACAGTGCCGAATGTGCGCTGCTCGATGCGATGCTCGAGCGATCTCGCGGTCGCCGGATGTCTGCTGCCTCGGCACTGTCACTCGTCCTCGAACGAGAATTGCCTGCACGGCATCCCATGACGATGATCTGGTCGAGACTGGAAATGGCCGCGCTCAGTCTGTCCCGAGACGACGATTCGTCCGCCTACCAGCATCTGGCCTGCGCACTGGAACTGTGCGACGACGATCGAATTCTGTTTCCTTTCACAAGGTATCGCGCACAGGTGCGGCAGATTCTGGACCGAAATCTCGGCCGCTTCGGCCGAACGGAACACTGCGCCGAGGCCGTGCGACGCGTCGTGGAAGCCGGTTCCGACTCCCCCGCCGTCCATCTGAGCCCACGAGAGTTCGGACTGCTACAGGAACTGCCCACCTTTCGCACCGCCGACGCAATGGCTGCGGACCTGTTCATTTCCGTCAACACCGTCAAGACGCATCTTCGCGCGATCTATCGAAAGTTGGGTGTGGGCAACAGAAGAGATGCCATTGCTGCGGCCAGGCGCATCGGATTGCTGTGAGCGAGTGAGCCCTGCGAGCGAAGTCGACATCATCACTTTCGGGTGATCACGGCGGCCTCGATCAACCGACGAGGACCCCGGCAACGACGACGTCGACTCGAATCTCACTCGTGCCGGATGACATCGGCCGAGTCGTTCGCATTCTATGCTGGCCTCGAACACGAGTGACGCGAGATCATTGTAAACAGTTGTCTCACAGTGGAGATGATTACATGACAGGTACCACGGGCACACGACGCGACATCCTCCCGATTCCGGATCGACAGCACCTCGGGCTGGTCACTTACGACGCCAAGGATCCGGACACGTCGTTCCCTCCCATCGAACCGCTGCTACCACCGCCGGGCGCACCCAATGTGGTGATCATCCTGCTCGACGACGTCGGCTACGGTGCAAGCAGCGCATTCGGCGGACCCGTCGACACTCCTGTTGCGGAACGACTACAGCGAACAGGTTTGACATACAACCGATTTCACACCACTGCGTTGTGCGCGCCGACACGGGCAGCGCTACTGAGCGGCCGCAATCACCATTCGGTAGGCATGGGGCTGATCACCGAGACCGCGACGTCGGCGCCGGGTTCATGCGGGATACGCCCGAATACCAAGGCAGCACTGCCGATGACGTTGAAACTCAACGGCTATTCCACGGCGCAATTCGGCAAATGTCACGAGGTACCGCCGTGGCAAACTTCCCCGGTGGGGCCGTTCGACGCCTGGCCCTCGGGAGGAGGCGGATTCGAGCACTTCTACGGCTTCATCGGCGGCGAGAACAATCAGTACTATCCGGCGCTCTACGATGGAATCACCCCGGTCGAACCGGACAGATCGCCGGAAGAGGGCTACCACCTCACCGAGGATCTCGCCGATCACGCGATCGAGTGGGTACGAACCCAGAAGGCGCTTGCGTCGGACAAGCCCTTTTTTCTCTACTTCGCACCCGGTGCGACCCATGCGCCTCATCACGTGCCGCACGAATGGTCGGACAAGTACGCGGGCAGGTTCGCCGAGGGATGGGATGTGCAGCGCGAGTCCATCATCGAGCGTCAGAAGGAACGCGGCGTCGTACCACGTGATGCAGTGTTGACGCCGCGGCCGAGTGTGATTCCGGCGTGGAACGAGATGGACGAGGTGATCAGGCCGGTACTCGAACGGCAGATGGAGGTGTACGCAGGATTCCTCGAACACACCGATCATCACGTCGGCCGTCTGATCGATGCGATCGAGGATATCGGGGCACTCGACAACACGCTCGTCTACTACATCATCGGGGACAACGGCGCGTCCGCCGAGGGAACGGTCAACGGGGCGTTCAACGAGATGGCCAACTTCAACGGATTGGCCGCGATCGAGACGCCGGAGTTCATGGCCGACGTCAAGGACAAACTCGGCACACCGGACGCCTACAACCACTATTCCGTCGGGTGGGCGTGGGCGATGTGCACGCCGTTCCAATGGACCAAACAGGTTGCCTCGCACTGGGGTGGCACTCGCAACGGCGCAATCGTGCACTGGCCCCGCGGAATCACCGCCGCAGGCGAGACCCGGTCGCAGTTCACCCACGTCATCGACGTTGCGGCAACGGTACTCGAAGTGGCCGGACTACCCGAGCCGACCTTCGTCAACGGTGTGCAGCAATCACCGATCGAGGGCACCAGCATGGTGTACAGCTTCGACGACGCGGACGCCGACGAGCGCCACGACCTGCAGTACTTCGAGATGGCAGGCAACCGCGGCATCTACTTCCGAGGGTGGAGCGCCGTCACCCGGCACAGCACCCCGTGGCTACCGAACGAAGCCCTGCCCGCGCTGGACGAGGACGTGTGGGAACTCTACGACGGCGCCAGCGACTGGACCCAAGCCCACGATGTGTCGGCAGAGCTACCCGAGAAGCTCGCGAAACTGCAGCGGCTGTGGTTGATCGAGGCCGTCAAGTACAACGTACTGCCGATCGACGACCGACGATTCGAGCGGCTCAACGCCACCATCGCCGGACGGCCGCAGCTGATCTCCGGCAACACTCAGGTGTTGTTTCCCGGGATGAAGCGGCTCAGCGAGAACAGCGTGATCGATGTCAAGAACAGGTCGTTCTCCGTCACATCGGCGATCGAGACCCCGAGCGATCGTAGTACCGACGGCGTGATCGTGGCACAGGGTGGCCGATTCGGCGGATGGGCGCTCCACGTCAAAGCGAACCGGGCCGCATTCGTCTACAACCTTCTCGGGATGAAGGAGTTCGTCATCGAGGCCACCGAGGACGTCCCTGCCGGTCGCCACCAGATTCGCGCCGAATTCGACTACGACGGAGGCGGTCTCGCGAAGGGAGGCGATGTGACGCTGTACTACGACGGGCGCACAGTGGGCACAGGACGCGTCGAGCAGACACAGCCGCTGATCTTCTCGGCCGACGAGACGACGGACATCGGCGACGATTACGGCCTGCCGGTCAGCGTCGGCTACAGCAAGAACACCAAGTTCAACGGGCGCATCGACGTAGTCAGAATTCACGTCGGAGACGACGACCACTCGCACCTGATCGACCCCGCCGAAGTGTCGAGAGTGGCCTTCTCCCGTCAATGACGGGTGAGCATGAGGAGGGATCACGATGTCACCGACCGTTCTGGAAGTTCACCACGCCGTGCAACGACTGCACGGTGCGCGGCGCAAGCACCACCGAACATGTCGTGCACGTCGACGCGCCCAGGTGCACTCCCTCCTGGAACACACGTCGAGCTGACCCATGCGCTGCCGATCCACGATTTCGTCGATCGCGAGGAGGTGACACATGGATTCCTCCCATCGGCCCGTGCGGTACGAGTTCCTGATCAGTGGTGAGCTGAGCATTCGAGCGCTGTCGGCATTCCCCGAGTTGACCGTCGCGCCGAGCCAACACGCGTTCACGGCGCTGCGCGGACCCATCGACAACGACACACAGCTGCGCGGCATGCTGGCCCGCTTCGACACGATGGGACTGACGGTCGTCGAGATGCGCCGGTCCACCGACTGGGTGGACTGACTGGGCCGACACCAGTTCCCACGCACCCACCAACCCCGCAAACGCACGTGCATTTGCGTAGGTGGACGCACGACACCCAAGAAAAACCACCCACCACGCAAACGCACGTGCATTTGCGTAGGTGGACGCACGACACCCAAGAAAAACCCACCCACCACGCAAACGCACGTGCATTTGCGTAGGTAGACGGACGACACCCACGAAAAACCCACCCACCACGCAAACGCACGTGCATTTGCGTAGCTGGACGCACGACACCCAAGCACACCCCACCCACCACGCAAACGCACGTGCGTTTGCGGGATAGGGCGGACGGGCGGGCGCATCAGGCCGCCCGCGCACCCCTAGCGAAGCACCGGACCTCCCCCACGACGGACGCGACGCAGTCCCGGAGGACGTCTCCCCCCGTTGCTGCCACGCGGACTGCATGACCCATTCCGTTCGGGAGGACCGACGATGCCGCGTACGCACCGGATCGACCGTCGAAACGATGCACGAGGGCATCGAGCGCACCTGCCTCGTCGACAACATCTGTGCACAACAGGTAGACCGTCGCGAACGCCCGCAGCCCCGACCCGGGACACGGCATCGACGACGCGTACTGCACGTCGAACACGCCGGGATGCCCACCCGAGGCGACCGTCACGCGAGAGCGGAAACTCCCGAAGGATTCGGTCGTCACGTCCGGATGTACGACGACTGCATCGGTGAGGACGACCGCCGCGTCACCCCGCAGCTCCACGTGCGTGTGCTGTTCGACGCGTGCGAATGCCCGCAGTATCCGCGGCTCGGGCCGATAGACGAGGGTGCTCGACGCGTCCGCCTCCAGCTCGGTGCGTTCCACGGCGGGCTCGGCACCGGGGACACCGTTGACCTGCATCGCCCCTTGCCCGACGACGTCGACGCGACCACCGTCCCGAACGACGACACGCTGCCGTACGTGGTCACGCGGATGCAACGACGCCCCCGCGTTCTGCACGATCACCCGCCCCCATCCGGGGTCCGACGTATCGAGGTGGAACAAACGGCCGACCGTCTGCGGCCAGCGGTATCGCCTGCGGTCGAACACGGTTCGTCCACCGAGGGTCGTGAACGAGAGATCGAGCGCCCTGGTGTCGGTCACACGAACAGAATCTCGCGGTCGAGGATGTCGATCACCGCATCGATCCCGGTTCCGGTCCGGGCGTTGGTGCAGACGATCGGCCGCCCACCGCGTACGTCGTCGGCCTCTTTCAGCATCGTCTCCAGATCGGCTCCGACATAGGGAGCGAGATCGATCTTGTTGACCACCAACAGATCGCACCGTACGACGCCGGGCCCTCGTTTTCGGGGAATGTCGTCGCCGCCTGCCACGTCGATCACGAACATCCAGTAGTCGACGAGATCGCGGGAGAACGTCGACGCCAGGTTGTCTCCGCCGCTTTCGAGCAGAAGCACTTCGGTATCGGGGAACTCTGCCTCGAGCAAATCCGCCATCGCGATGTTGAGCGAGGGATCTTCGCGTATCACCGTGTGCGGGCAGCCCCCGGCTTCCACGGCTCGTACTCGGGCGGGATCGATCAGCCCCGATCGTCGCACACGTTCGGCGTCCTCCTCGGTGACCAGGTCGTTGGTGATGACCGAGACCGAGCGGCCCCTGTCTGCGAACGCTGCTATCAGTTGCTCGACGAGAGCGGTCTTACCGGAGCCGACCGGGCCTCCGATGCCGATTCGTGCTGCGCGTAGAGATGTCATCGAAGCATGTACCTCCGGGAGAAGGGAACGGTGGCAGCGGGTTCGCCGGTCAGCAGTGTGCCGTCGACACGCACGTCGAACGTGCGCGGATCGACCTCGATGTGCGGCAACGTCGAGTTGCGGATCATGTCGCTCTTGCGGAGACCACGAACCGAATCGATCGTCAGGACATTCTTCTTCAGCCCGAGCGACTCTGGCAGGCCTGCGTCGGTGGCGAGTGCCGACATGAACACGAATCCGAGCTGCTCGGGCGCCGAGCCCAGTGATCCCCAATTGGCACGTTGCACAACCGGTTCCGACCTCGAGATGCTCCCGGCAGCGTCACCGAGCGCAGCCCACGCGACGAAACCGTTCTTCATGACGAAGTTCGGTTTCACTCCGAAGAACGCAGGCGACCACAGCACGAGATCGGCGATCTTACCCACTTCGACGGACCCGATGTGTCTGCCCGCGCCGATCGAGATCGCGGGATTGACCGTCAATTTCGCAATGTAGCGTTTGACTCGTTCGTTGTCGGCCGACGCGGTGGTCTCCTCCGGAAGCCGCCCGACGCGCTGCTTCATCACATCGGCCAGTTGCCAGCAGTTGGCAATATTTTCGGCCACCCTGCCCATGCCTTGTGTGTCGCTGCCGAAGATCGAGATCGCTCCCATGTCGTGCAGAAAGTCCTCGGCGATCATCGTCTGCGGACGAATACGCGCCTCGGCGAACGCGACGTCCTCCGGTGCATCCCAGTTCATGTTGTGCGCTTCCATCGTCATCGGCACACCTTCGTCCAGCGCATAGGCGGTGAACGGATTCGTCGGGTTGGTCGACGCCGGAATGACATTGTCGAACCCGACACACCGAATCAGGTCGGGTGCGTGCCCTCCCCCAGCCCCTTCGACGTGGTACATGTGAATCGTTCGATCGCCGATCGCGGCCATCGTGGTTTCGGCGAATCCGAATTCGTTGATCGAATCGGTGTGAAGATGGACCGCAAAATCTGCCGCGTCGGCCGCGCGTAGGGTCGCGTCGATCACCGCGGGTGATGCACCGAAGTCCTCGTGAATCTTCACCGCACCCGCACCTGCGGCCACCGACTCGCGCACTGCCGCAGCATCGGAGGAGCCGCGACCGAACGCCACGAAATTCATCGCCGAACCCTCACCACCACGGAGGAACAACCCCAGGTTGCGTGTGCTCCCGGATCCGACCTCGAATGCGGGTCCCGGAGATCCTCCGATGAGCGTCGTCGTACCGGTGGACAACGCGTGCTCACTCTGCTGCGGTGAGATCAAATGCGCGTGCGTCTCGATCGCACCCGCCGTCACGATCAGGCCCTCGGACGGAATCGGAGTCGTCATGTGTCCGACGATCATTCCCGGTGTCACGCCCGGCATGACGTCAGGATTTCCCGCCTTGCCGATTCCGACGATCAACCCGTCGCGGATTCCGATGTCGGCCTTGATGATTCCCGCCACTGCATCGATGATCGTGGCATTGGTGAAGACATAGTCGAGCGCTCCGGTCGACGACGTCGAATTCGGGCGATAGCCCTCACCATCGCGCACATTCTTTCCTGCTCCGGCAAGAAGTTCGTATCCCGGTGTCGTGAGGTCCTTTTCGATCTCGACGAACAGTGTCGAATCGGCCAATCGAATTCGGTCTCCCGTCGTCGGACCGAACATTCGAACGTACGCAGCGCGGTCTATGCGCATCAACTTCCCTCGCTGTCGTCGAGTGGTCCGTCGACCAGGCCGCGAAATCCATGTACGACGCGATCTCCGGCGATCGGTACCAGATCGACCGTCACCGGCATGCCCGGTTCGAATCGGACGCCTGCTCCTGCGGCGACCGCAAGCTTGCGGCCCCACGCGGCTCGACGATCGAAGTCGAGAGCATCGTTCGCTTCGAAGAAATGAGTCTGGCTGCGGACCTGTACGTCTCGATCACCGGTGTTGATAACGCGCAACTCGATGGATTCGAGGTCTTCGAACAGTTCGATCGGGGTATCGGCCGTGACTATCTCTCCGGGGACCAGGGCGTCACCCGACCACGGAATCGGATCGACCACCGTCAGGAGTTTCGTTCCTTCGGCGAACGGCGCGTCGACCAGCAGAATCGAGACCATCTGCGGTACGCCCGTCATCACCTGATCGGCGGTCAGCAGATGGCACGCATGATCGATCACCGCGTCGAACGACGAGTCTTTTCGCGCGGCCAGCATGATCTCGTCGGTCAGGTAGGCAACCGCCTCGGGGTGACTGAGAAGTACCCCTTCGGCCAGGTTGCGCCGGGCGATCTGTGCGGCAGTGAACACCGTCAGCCGCTCCATCTCGGTCGGGGTGAGAAACACCGATGTCTCCTGTTCTTCGTGGGCGTCAACTTGCGAACAACCTGATGCCGTCGCCGCGGCGCTGCGCAGCGATGTCGGCGAATGCGGTGAACGACGACGGTTCGATGTCGGGGACGAGTTCGAGCGTCGATGCCAGCACGGGTCCTGTACCGTCCATGACGCGCTGGGATCCCAGGTGGCCGATCACACCGAGACGCAACGCAGCGCTGGCGATTCCGGACAGGACCTGCCACCCAGACATCGCGTCGACCGAGTCGAGGTCGAGACCTTGCCCTCGATAGCAGACGGCCTGTGCAACGGGAAGGTGCCCGGGGTTGCGCCCGCTCAGCACGTCGGCTCGATAAGCGACCGCGTCCGCGCTACCGAGCGAGGCGAACGTCGACAACAGCGCTGCTCCCGATCTCCGAGAGGCCTCCCGGAGAGTCGACATGATGTTCGACGCCTCCGCGAGACGATCCGCGTGGACTGGATCGGTCCACGCTGCGCGAAGCAGCACGCGGTCCATCGTGTGCCAACGATTGACGACCGCCTCGGCCGCGAACGCGAGAACGTCGTGTTCGCGAGTGACGAATCCGTCCCGTACGGCGCCTTCCAACCCGGACGAGAACGCAAATCCGCCCGACGGAAAAGCGCTGTCGCCGAACCGCAGAACTGCGATCAACTCGGAGCGATTCACTCATCGATCTGTTCGATCGCCCCGGTGTCCACGAGCTCGGCGATGCGTGCGCGATAGTCCGACTCGGGCCCCTCGAGCACGACCGTCATGGTCGATCCCGTCATCGCCGCCTTCCAATGCAGATGTCCTGCGAGGAATCCGAGCTGCATCGCCGAGGATGCATCGCTCGCGCGCAGCGTCAGCGTTCTCGCAGCCCCCGCCCTGACCACCACCGCACGTGACTCGTCGAGCACGAGTACCGCGCCGTCGACGAGCCTCTTGTCTCTGTCGAGGGCCACGGCGTAGTCGTGACCGGCATCCGACCTGACCCGCAATCGACTCCGTTCGAGATCCGCGGCATCGAGATGGACGTACTCGACGCTGCGGAGGTGCCGAAGCGCGTGGAGTTGCTCGGCAACGACGGCTTCGAGCTCGTGCCCCACGATCTCGTCGACGACCGTGATCGATGGGGTGGCCGTCATGCCGAAACCGAGGCTGCAGTCAGTGGTGCGATGCGGCCCACGACGTCGGATGCTTGTTCCAGCGCGTAGCCGACCTGCAGGATCTCGGCCTCGCAGAACGGCTTTCCGATGATCTGGACTCCGATCGGCAGGCCGGTCGACGAGAAGGCTGCAGGAACTTGCAGCGCAGGTAGACCGGTGACGTTGGCGGGAGCCGACATTCGCGAGTATGCACCGGTGGCGCTCTCGACGACTCCGTCGTCCCAGCGGAAGTACGGATCCTCCCGCAGCGCTGCGACGCCGGGGACCGTCGGCGCCAGCAGCACGTCGATGCCGGTGTACATCTCGCGCCACGCTTCCTGAACCCTGGTGCGCAACCGAACCGCGTTGATGTAGTCCGTAGCGAGTACCGCCTCACCCGCTTCGACCAGGGTGCGGACCTCCTCGGTGAACTTCTCCGGCGAGGTGCGGAGCGCATCCATGTGATAGGCGCTCGCTTCTGCGGTCAGAATTCCCCACTCGACCGGCAGAATGTACTCCGCGAGAGGAATTTCCACCTCGACGAGTTCCGCGCCGAGGCTTTCGAGCAGCTCGGCTGTCCGTCGAGCGACATCCAGGGTCTCCGGCTCGACGTGGTAGGTGTAGAAGTTGGTGGGGATACCGATCCGCTTCCCTTTCACGCCGCCGGCGATGCCGGTCACGAAGTCGGGTACCTCGCGGTTCACCGACGCCGGATCTCGGCGGTCGTAACCGGACATCGCCGCCATGACGAGTCCCGCGTCGAGGACGTCACGGGTCAGAGGTCCGACGTGATCGAGCGACCACGACAGCGACGCGACGCCTGCGCGCGACGCCCGCCCGAACGTCGGCTTCAGTCCGACGGTTCCGCACAGACCGGCCGGGATGCGAATCGATCCGCCGGTGTCGCTGCCGAGCGCAACGTGGACCACCCCGGCGCCGACGGCTGCTCCCGAACCACCCGAGGAACCTCCAGGAGTACGCGTGACGTCCCATGGATTTCCGGATGTGGGTGTGGTTGCACCGTAGGCCAATTCGTGTGTATGGGTCTTGCCGACCATGACCATGCCCGCGTCGTACAGTTTCGCCACCGACGCACTGTTCGCGGTCGGCACGTTGTCGGCGCGCTGGGCGGAACTCGATGTCGTCAGGATGCCCTCGGTGTCGTACAGGTCTTTGACTCCCAGCGGAATACCGTGCAGCACTCCTCGATAGTTGCCTGCTGCGATCTCCGTTTCGGCATGGGCTGCCTGGGCGAGTGCATGCTCGGCCGTCACGGTCACGAATGCCGTGATGGCGGGTTCGACTTCGGCGAGCCGATCGAGCGACGCCTGGGCCACCTCGACCGGCGAAACTTCCCTGCTTTCGATCTTCTGGGCGACCTCGGACAGCGAGAGTTCGTGGATTTCCATGTGCAGACCTTTCGAGACGTGAGTGTGGGTGCCTATTCCCAGGACGCGTTGAATGCCGCAGCCGGTACGGTCTCACCGATCCCGGTGATACTCGCCTTACGGATGAGTGCGAGAGTGGAACTGTAGGTGTCGAATTCGGATTCGAGACGCTCTGCACTCACGGTCAGACCCGCGTACTCGAACACCGTCGCGAGCTGCTGCTTGCTCGGCAAGAAATTCTGCGTCGGCTCAGTACTGTCGGTCACAATAGTTCTCCTGTCAGGGTGTATGCGGTATCGGGAACCGCTGTTGCGAAGTCCGTACGGGACTGAAAAGCCTGGCCGACGGCGAATGCCAGTGCTTCCTGGAACGGTGGGGTCATGATCTGCAGGCCCACCGGCAGGCCCGCGTCGTCGAACCCGGCGGGAACCGTCAGGGCTGGCATTCCGGTGACGTTGGCCGGGACCGTCAGAGCATTGAGACTGTTGAGTACTCCGATCTCATTGTCTCCCAATACTGTACGTGTAGAGTCGAGAAGCGGCGCAGTGCCTGCGATCGTGGGCGACAGAAGTACGTCGACCGTACCGAACATCGCGTTCATTCCCGCGGTG
This sequence comes from Rhodococcus yunnanensis NBRC 103083, assembly GCF_001895005.1. Taxonomy (GTDB): domain Bacteria; phylum Actinomycetota; class Actinomycetes; order Mycobacteriales; family Mycobacteriaceae; genus Rhodococcoides; species Rhodococcoides yunnanense. The sequence continues at coordinate 137,683 of NZ_BCXH01000002.1, forward strand.
ACGACCGATCGAGCGCGTTGCGCATCGACGTACGCAACGCCGGAGTGCAGGTTTCCCGCGCGGAGAGCATCGACGACGTCGGGTCCGAACAGATCCGGCCGCTCGGTAGCGCGTGACCGGTGGAACGATGCCGCTTCGACACTGGCGACGACATCGACGATGTCCGGGCAGAGCTCGACACCGGTGAACGCCACCGGGACGATGATCGCGCCTGCCCGCTCGAGTTCTCGCACGGCGTTCTCGAACGCTGCAGCGACGCCCGGTTCGAGCCGATCACAGAAGTACGTGTCGCTGATTCCGAGCCGCAACCCGTCGACGCCTCTGTCCAGCATGGCCCCGAAATCGGGAACCGCGACCGCAGCGCTGTACGGATCACTCGAGTCGTGACCTGCGAGCACGCCCAGCGTCCGCGCGGCGTCGGCCACCGTCGTCGTCAACGGTCCTGCGTGGTCGAGCGTCCAGCTCAACACTGTGACGCCGCGTTTGCTCACTCGGCCGTACGTCGCCTTGATGCCGGTGACCCCGCACAGCGCCGCCGGAATTCGAATCGATCCGCCGGTGTCGGTCCCCATCGCAATGGGCGCCAACCGTGCTGCGACGGCTGCTCCCGACCCTCCGCTGGAGCCGCCCGGAACCCGGTCGAGTTGCCATGGGTTCTTCGTCGGTGGGGTCGTGACGCCGTAGGCATACTCGTGCGTCGTCGTTTTGCCGATCAGGATCGCGCCTGCATCTCGCAATGCCGAGACCGTCGGTGCATCCTCTGTCGCCGGAACTTCGCTCGATGCGAGCGATCCCGATCGAGTCGGATGCCCCGCAGCGTCGTACAGGTCCTTGATCGCGAACGGGACACCGCGCAGCGGACCGCCGGGAACTCCCGATCGCACCGCCTCACGGTGCACGACGGCTTCGGCACGCGCCTCGTCCGCCGTGACGATCACGAACGATTCCAACGACGGATCCACGGCCGTGATGCGGTCGAGGTAGGCGTCGACGATCTCGACGGGGTCGTATTCCCCTGTTTCGACGCCGCGGTTGATCTCCGCCGCGGTCATGGCCGTCGGGTCGATCATTCCGAACCTCCTCTCGTGCCGAGAATCAGCGGTAGCGGATCGCTCGGTGTCAGCGCCGCGGCCAGACGGCTCGCCGCCCGCAGGGAGGCGAGCGCTGCCGCGTCGACGTCTCCGATGATCATGTCCGGAACTCCGCGTGCATGCAGTGCTGCTGCCGCCCAATCGAATTGGCTCATCGACTCGCCGCCGTTGCAGGCTCGAGCACCGCGTCGACGAGCGAGCGGGTGATCGCGGTTCTCGGTGCTGTCAGCAGATCGTCCACCGAACCCGACTCGACGAGCGAGCCGTGGTCGAGCACACCGGCGTTGTCGCACATGTGCTCGACGAGAGCGAGGTTGTGCGAGATGAGCAGCATCGTCAGCTCGCGTTCGGATTGAAGGTCCTTGAGCAGGTTCAGGATCTGCGCCTGCACGGACACATCCAGCGCCGCCGTCGGTTCGTCGAGCACCAGGAAGTCCGGGTTCGTGATCAGCGCGCGGGCGATCCCGAGCCGTTGCCGCTGACCGCCGGAGAACTCGTGGATGTAGCGGTCGTAATGCGAAGCCTCCATGCCCACCCGGCCGAGCATGTCGAGAACCAGATCGCGAATGCCGTCCTTCGGAGCCATCCCGAAACGCTGCAGCGCGAATCCGATCTGCGCGCCGACACTGCGTCGTGGGTTGAACGCAGAGCCCGAGTCCTGGAACACGATCTGCATTCGCTTCCGATAGCGACGCATGTCGAGTTCGTTCATCGCCGTGATGTCGTTGCCCTCGAACAGAACCGAGCCCGACGACGCCTTCTCGAGCGCCAGCACCATCCGACCGGTCGTCGTCTTGCCTGAGCCGGACTCTCCGATCAGCCCGAACGTCTCGCCCTTGTCGATATCGAAGCTGATCGAATCGACCGCAACGAAGTCGGCTGTCTTTCGCTTCTCACCTCGGACCTGGTAGATCTTGCGCAGATCGCGCACCGCCAACAGCGGAACAGCGAAGTCGTCGATTGTCATCTTTCACTCCCCCTGAACGGACACGAGTTGTTTGAATTCGAACAGCCGGCGACTGCGCCGAGGCACAGCACGCTCGGCGTCGCCGAGATGCAACTTCGGGACCGCGCTCATCAACCCCTGTGTGTACGGGTGCTTCGGACGCTCGAGCACCTCCGCCGTCGCACCTGCCTCCATCACCTCACCGTGCCGCATGACGGTCACCTCGGAGCAGACGTGCGCGACGACACCGAAATCGTGCGTGACGATCAGAATCGCCGTTCCCAGTTCGCGATTGATCTCCAGCAGTAGATCGAGAATCTGCTTCTGCACCGTTGCATCCAGCGCCGTGGTCGGCTCGTCGGCGAGAAGCAGTTCCGGTCGGCACGCCAACGCGATCGCGATGACGACGCGTTGACGCTGGCCACCGGAGAGCTCGTGCGGATACGCCTTCATCCGCCGAGCCGGATCGGGCAGTGCCACGAGTTCGAGCGATTCCAGTGCCTTCTTACGTGCGGTCTCCTTGTCCACCTTCTGGTGGAGGCGGATGACCTCGATCAGTTGCGCGCCGATCGTGAACGAGGGGTCGAGTGCACTCAACGCGTTCTGCGACACCAGACCGATGTGGCTGCCGCGAATTCCGCGCATCTCCTTTTCGGTCTTGTCCAGCAAATTCTCACCCCGGAACATGATCTTCCCGCCCTCGATCCGGGCACGCGAAGTCCCGAGCAGACCGAGCACGCTCAGGGACGTCACGCTCTTGCCCGAACCGGATTCACCTACCAGACCGCGGATCTCGCCTCGCCCGAGAGTGATGGACACATTCTTGACCGCATGAACCACGCCGCCGTCGGTGTGGAAATCGACGCGCAGATTCTGCACGTCCAGGAGAGGAGTTGTCATCGTGTCTGCTTTCTGGGGTCGAGGGCGTCACGGATACCGTCGCCGACGAGATTGAAGGCGAGTGCGACGAACAGAATGACGAGACCGGGAATGGTGGCGATGTGATAGATACCCTCGAGGAGCACGCTCGATCCGTCGGACGTCATGATTCCCCAATCGGGCGTGGGCGGAACGACGCCGACACCGAGGAAGCTCAATCCAGCCGCGACGACGATCATCAAGCCGCACAACGTGGTTGCGTAGACGATGAGCTGCGCGATCACATTGGGTGCGAGTTCGCGGAACATCAGGTGGCCGGCGTGCGCTCCGTAGGCACGGGCGGCTTCGATGTACTCCTTGCCTGCCTCCTGGACCGTCGCGGTGTACGCCACGCGGGCCATGTACGGAATCAACGTGACACCGATGGACAACATCACGTTGCCCAGGCCTGCCCCGAGTACGGCGGACAGCGCGATCGCCAGCAGCACCAGCGGGAAGGCGAACAACACGTCCAGCACACGCATCAGCAGTTCGCCTGCGCGACTGCGCTTGTAACCGGCGAACAGCCCGATCAGCAGCGACAGCGGAAACACGACGAGCACCGGGACCACGGCGACGAGCAACGAGTTCCGGCCACCGTAGAGCAGGCGGGACAGAATGTCGCGGCCTTGCCCGTCCAACCCGAGAATGTGACCGTCGGTGCCGATTCCCGCCAGGCGATTCACCGGATCACCGGCAATCGGACTGTACGAGGTCAGCAGCGGCGCGAAGATCGCAGCCGCCGTGACGAGTACGAGGAAGATCGCCGAAACGAGTGCGACCTTGTCGCGGCAGAAGGTGCGCAGCCCGAGTTTCCACTGCGAGACGGAGGTTTTCGGGGCCGCACTCCCCTGTGTTGCCGCCGCGGGCATGCGGACGTCGATATCGACTGCTGCGTTCATGCGTTCACCGTCTTTCGGGTACGCGGATCGAGGAGACCGACAGCGATGTCGGCGATGAGGTTGACGACCACGAAGGCCAACGCGATGAACAGCACACCGGCCTGCACGACCGGAATATCACGCTGAGTGATCGAGGTGTAGAGCTGCTGCCCGAGGCCCGGCCATCCGAACACGACCTCGACGAACACCACACCGCCGAGCAGATATCCGACCTGCAAGCCGATGACTCCGACGATCGGTGGCAACGCGTTGCGAAGGCCGTGCCGCCACAGCACCGACTGCTCCGACAATCCCGACGCTCGCAGCGTCCGAATGTAGTCCTGCTGCAACACATCGACCATCACGCTGCGAGTCATGCGAGCGATCACCGCCAACGGCACCAGCGCCGCGGCGACGGCGGGGAGAACGAGGTGCGTCAGAACGTCGCCGAGCCCACCTGGATGGCGACTGTTGTACATTCCCGACGTCGGGAACACACCGAGTTTGATGGAGAAGAAACCGATCAGCACGAGACCGAACCAGTAGACCGGAACGCTCGCACCGGCAAGAGCTGCGAACATCGCAATCCGATCGAACAGGCCGTTCTGCTTGCGTGCGGCCGCGATTCCGAGCGGAACGCCGATGACGACACACAGCACCAGCGCGGCGACGGTCAGGATGATCGTGTTCCAGAACCTCGGCATCATGATCTCGGTGACCGGCTTGTTCACCGTCAGCGAGCGGCCGAGATCACCCTGCAACAACCCTCCCATGTAGTCGAGGTACTGAATGGGAAGCGATCGGTCGAGCCCGAGCTCACTGCGCACCGCTGCAACGGATTCCTGAGTGGCACCCGAACCCAGGATCGTCAGTGCCGGGTCACCCGGAACGAGCTGCAGCAGCAGAAAGACGATGAGACTGACACCGAGCAGAACCGCGACGGTGGAGAGCACACGTGAACGAACTGTGCCTGTCATTGTTCGAGCCTCACTTCTTTCAGGTCGTACCACTCCTCGCTCGCGGAGACGAAACCGGAGACGTAGGGGGCCAGTACGTACGGGGCTTTGTCGTTGACGACGGGAGCGAGCGCGGCGTCCGCGGTGACGATGTCGTTCGCCTGACGCCAGTAGTCGTTGGCGACGTCCTCGTCGGTCGACTGAATCGCTTTGTCCATCACCGAATCCAGCTCGGGACTCGAGTAGTAGCCGACATTGACGCCGTTCGGCGCCTGCAACTTCGACGACGTGACGATGTAGAGCCAGTACGGGGTAGTCATGCCCCAGGACATCTGAGCCATGCCGACACCGGGTTGCATACCCTGCGCCCACGTTCCGAGATACGAAATCCATTCCTGTGTCTGGATATTCATCGTGATGCCTATCTCCGCGAGATTCTGCTGCAGATACTCGGCCATCTGCGTCGGAATGATCTGGCCCGAACCGTCGACCGAGGTGATCAGTGTGGTCTCGAAACCGTCCTGCAGACCGACGGACGCCAGAAGCTCCTTCGCCTTCTCGACGTCACGGGTGTACGCATCCGTGCGCTCGACATAAGCGCCATTGGCTGGAGCCTGCACGCCGTACGCCGGGTTGACCGTTCCGCGAAGAAGATCGGTGGCCATTCCCTCACGATTGATCGCAAGATTGATTGCCTGGCGCACTTCCTTGATCGCCATGTTCGGATCCTGCATGTTGAACGAGAGGTACCACACGTGCGGCGGGGTTCCCTCGGACAACTGATAACCCTCGTCAACGAGGTTGTCCACGCTGTCCGGGCTCGGTACCGCGATCATGTCCACGTCGCCACTACGCAGGGCGGCGACGCGGGCCGACGCGTCGGGAAGGGGCCGGAAGACCACGCCCTGAATCGACGGTTCCGTACCCCAGTAATTGTCGTTGCGCGTCAAGCTGATTCGCTCGCCGCGAATGCGCTCGTCGAACACGAAAGGCCCGGTACCCACCGGATGGTCCCCGATACTCTCGCCGTACTGCTCGATGGCTGTCGGGCTCATGATCGCCGTCGAACCGTTGCCGCCCTGAGCGAGCATGCGCAGGAACGGCGAGAACGGGGTCTCCTGCTTCACGACGAGGGTGTACTGGTCGACGGTCTCGATCGATTCCGTGTTCTGCCAGATGAAGTTCGTCTGGCCCGCCGCTTTCGCCGAGTACTGCGGTGCGTCCTTGTCCCACATACGGCGGAAGTTGTACTCCACCGCGGCCGCATCGAGCGGAGTCCCGTCGTGGAACTTCACACCCTGCCGGATGTGGAAGGTGTAGGTCAGGCCGTCGGGTGAGATCTCCCAGGATTCGGCGAGTCCGGGTTCGAGAGCGGGAACAGGGGCTTCGCTCGATGGCGTCCGAAGATCCTCGGTCACCAACGGTTCGAAGATCTGCTGGTTGATTCGCCAGCTGACCCACCCGCCTGCGACCTGCGGGTCGAGCACGTCTGCCTCGGACTCGATCGCGATGACGAACGTGTTGTCGGTGACGACGGCGCCTGCGGTGCTGCACGCGGTCAGCGACGATATCGCCAACACTGCCGCTGCGGCGAAGCCGGCGAGCCTCCGACCGCGCGTCACGCGCGGCCCCTTCGAGAAGCGATGATCATGTCAGTGTGGTCCTTCGGTCTACTTCAGTGATGGAGACCTGAGGTCTCCGTTAGCCGCGGGTGCACCGTCGAACCGAGCGGGATACTGAAAACCGTAGAGAAGGGAATCACTCAGGAGAATACGTCGAAATACGTATCTGGAATGTCCTGGATCACACGGCATCTCGAATACGTGCCCAGGTGAGAGCGCATGTTTCAACCACGTGACAGCGGTGTTGAGAGTGAACGCGCAGAACGGAACTCAGGACGCGAGTGCAGACATCGCATCGACCGTGCGGCGATCCGAGCCGAGGCCGAGTTCTGCCGCATACACCGCAGCCATGACTCGATTGGGCACGCCCAACTTGCGGAGGATCTTCTCGACGTGAGTCGTGACGGTACGTGGCGAGAGCACGAGCTCCTCACCGATCTCCGCATTCGACATGCCTCGGCGGATCAGACCGAGTATCTCGACCTCCCGCACGGTCAGCTTGAACCGAGACTTCGCACGGAGATCACTCGCGTATCTGGTGAATGCGGGACGCATACGCTCGAGGATGGTCTTGGCGGGCGTCGGGAACTGCTCCTTCTCGACGTTACCGTGGCACATGCCGATGATCTTGCCGCCGTCGTCGTGCAGAAGCATCAGCACACCGTTGGAGAACCCGCCGGGGCGCAACACCGACATCGCCGTCGGCGAGGTTCCGAATCCGGGGACCTGGGTCCAGTCGAACACCTCGTCGAGATGACTGAACTGCTGTGCGAACTCCGGCAGACGGTCGATGTCGCCGGTGAGGAAGCTCGCCACGCCCTGGTCGTATCCCCGCTGCTCCACCGTGACATAGCGGTCCGTCGTCTCGTCGCGGTATGCAAGAAGGAACCCGTCGCATCGGCCCTCGTATCGGAGGTAGTCGATGGCTCCGTTCATCCGTTGCGTCACCGCGGGCGAGGACATTTCCGCAACGATGGACGCGATGTCGTGCTGAGCCATGGTGTGCGTCCTTCGGTTCGACGGGCAATCGAACCGAGTTAACAGCAGCCGCCTTTCGACCGTGTTAACTGAGCGTTTCAGTGCTGTACGGACGCACGGTCACTCGACACCCGTGTACGCAAACGCACGTGCGTTTGCGTCCGAGGGCGAGAGTGCCCAGGCGACACCCCACCGACCTCGCAAACGCACGTGCGTTTGCGTAGGTGGACGGACGACACCCCACCAAGGACGCAAACGCACGTGCGTTTGCGTCCGAGGTAGGGAGGGCTTACTCAGAAGCCGAGTTTGCCCATCTGTTTGGGGTCGGTCTGCCAGTCCTTGGCGATCTTGACGTGCAGGTCGAGGTAGATCCTCGTACCGAGCAACTTCTCGATCTGCAGGCGCGACGCGGTGCCGACTTCCTTGAGCCGCGAGCCGCCTTTGCCGATGATGATGGCCTTCTGGCTCGAGCGCTCGACGTAGAGGATCGCGTGCACGTCGAGCATGTTGTCGTGTCCTTCGCGCGGAGTGATCTCCTCGATGACGACGGCCAGTGAGTGTGGCAACTCGTCTCGCACACCTTCGAGCGCCGCTTCGCGAATCAGCTCGGCCATCAGAATTTCTTCCGGCTCGTCGGTGAGCTCGCCGTCCGGGTAGAACGCCGGTCCCGGTGGCAGTTCCGACGCCAACAGCTCCACCAGCTTCTCCACCTGTTCGCCGGATGCAGCCGAAACGGGGATGACGTGACTGTTCTCGCCGAGGAGTTTCGACAGCGCCATCAACTGCTGTACGACGCGTTCCTTCTTGACCTTGTCGATCTTGGTGACGATTCCGATCAGGGTGGTTTTCGGTGCGATGTGGCGAACCTGCTCGAGGATCCACCGGTCACCCGGCCCGATCTTCTCGTCTGCCGGAATGCAGAGTCCGATGACGTCGACCTCGGAGTAGGTGTCCTGCACCAGATCGTTCAGCCGTTGCCCCAGTAGGGTTCTCGGCCGGTGTAGTCCTGGTGTGTCGACGAGAATCAGTTGCGCGTTCTCGCGGTGCACGATGCCGCGAATGGTGTGCCTCGTCGTCTGCGGACGGGACGAGGTGATGGCGATCTTCGAACCGACCAGCGCGTTGGTCAGCGTCGACTTTCCGGTGTTGGGTCGCCCCACGAAACAGACGAATCCGGATCGAAAGTCTTCATTGCTCGCGTCGGACATCGAGCACCTCCCAGCTCTTCCCGCCGCGTCGCGCCGGGATGGTCGTGTTGTCGGCATCGACGCGTTCACGCATCGGTGTCTTCTGTCTTTTCGGTGTCGCCGTCTCGCGTTTCGTCCGGCGTCGGGACTTTCTCGACGAGGACGGTCGTGACGCGCACGCGGCCCTTCTGATCGGCGCCGCCCTCACCGACCAGGACCAAACCGTGCGATTCGACCCGTGAGCCGGGCAGCGGGACACGTCCCAGCTCGTACCCGAGCAACCCTCCGACAGTATCGACGTCCTCCGATTCGATCTCGATTCCGAAGAGTTCACCGACGTCCTCGAGCGGCACTCGCGACGAGACACGGAACCGTCCGTCACCGAGATCGTCGATCGGGGCCACCTCGTCGGAGTCGTATTCGTCGGCGATCTCGCCCACTATCTCCTCGAGCACGTCCTCGATGGTCACCAGTCCCGCTGTGCCGCCGTACTCGTCGACCAGCACGGCCATATGATTGCGATCACGCTGCATCTCGGCGAGCAGACTGTCCAGTGCCTTCGAATCGGGGACGAAGACGGCCGGACGCATGATTTGATCCACCCGCACGCCGCGGCCGCCGTCGGTGGAGTAATAAGTTTGCTGGACAAGGTCTTTCAGATAGACGACGCCGACGATGTCATCGACGTTCTCACCGATCACCGGGATCCGGGAATGCCCGCTTCGTACCGCGAGCGATGTCGCTTGCCCGGCGGATTTACCGGATTCGATCCACACCATCTCGGGACGCGGAACCATGACCTCTCTGGCCGAAGTGTCCCCCAGCTCGAAGACGGACTGGATCATCTTTCGCTCACCATCGGCCACGACGCCGCGTTCACGTGCCATGTCGACGAGTTCACGCAATTCGATCTCCGACGCGAACGGACCGTTTCGGAAGCCGCGGCCGGGCGTGATCGCGTTACCCGTCGAAATGAGTAGCCTGCTGATCGGCCCGAGTATCCAGCCGAGGCCTCGCAGTGGCAGCGCGGCGGACAGCGCGATCGAGTATGCGTGCTGACGCCCGAGCGTTCGGGGTCCGACACCGACCGCGATGTAACTGACGAGAACCATGACCACGCCTGTCACCACGAGCGCGAGGGTTTCGTCGAGAAGGTCGATCAACCCGCCCGCGAGTAGAACGGTCGCGCTGATCTCGCACAGAATACGAAGCAGGACGGTCAGATTCACGTACCGCGGCCTGTCGGCCACGACGGTCAGCAAGCCGACGGCGCCGGGGCGCTCGTCCTTGACCATGTCCTCCACACGCGCACGCGAGACGGTATTGAGTGCGGAATCGACTGCGGCGAACAGCCCCGCGACCGGCACCAGCACTACTGCAGCGACGATGAGTGCAGGAGCACTGCTCACAGGCCGTCGCCCCGGGCAAATCCGGTCTTGCCGAGCAGACGACGGTCACGCGCGGCCTGCAGCTCGGCCTCCTCGGCACGGCGCAGATCGTCGTACCATTCGCCGAGAATTCGGTTCTGTAGGGCGAACATCTCCTTCTCCTCGTCCGGCTCGGCGTGGTCGTAGCCCAACAGGTGCAGAACACCGTGGACGGTCAACAATGCGAGCTCGTGCTCGAGCGGATGGCCCGCGGCGGCGGCCTGGTCGGCAGCGAACGAAGGGCACAACACGATGTCACCCAGCATCGACGGTCCCGGCTCGGGCGCGTCCGGTCGACCACCCGGCTCCAGTTCGTCCATCGGAAACGACATCACATCCGTCGGGCCGGGCAGATCCATCCACCTCATGTGGAGGTCGGCCATGGTCGCCGAATCGACGAGCACCATCGACAGTTCCGCTGCCGGGTGCACGTCCATGGCGGCGATGGCGAACCTGGCGACGCTCACGAGTTCCGGTTCGGAGATGTCCATCCCCGATTCGTTGGAGACCTCGATACTCATTACTTCTCACAACTCTTTCGACGGAAAGCTTTCACGAACAACGGGACAGGCATGACTCTATCGGCGCGCCGAGCGGGGCCCGCCGGAGCGTCGCTGGGCACGATTCCCCATCCCGAGTTCGCTGTTTCCCGAGGACTCGAATCGCTCGTACGCGTCGACGATCTCGGAAACCAGACGGTGCCGAACCACATCGCTGCTGGTCAACTGCGCGAAGTGGATGTCGTCGACATCGCCGAGGATCTCCGAGGCCGCGCGCAGGCCGGATCGGGCACCTCCTGGCAGGTCGACCTGGGTGATGTCTCCGGTCACCACGATCTTCGATCCGAACCCGAGCCTGGTGAGGAACATCTTCATCTGCTCGGCCGTGGTGTTCTGGGCCTCGTCAAGAATGATGAACGCGTCGTTCAAGGTCCTGCCGCGCATGTACGCGAGTGGCGCGACCTCGATGACACCTGCCTGCATCAACTTCGGGATGGCTTCGACGTCCATCATGTCGTGCAGCGCGTCGTGCAGGGGACGCAGATACGGATCGATCTTGTCGTGCAACGTGCCGGGTAGGAATCCGAGACGCTCCCCGGCTTCGACGGCAGGCCTGGTCAAGATGATTCGGCTGACCTGCTTGGCCTGCAGAGCCTGTACGGCCTTGGCCATCGCGAGGTAGGTCTTTCCGGTACCTGCCGGACCCACTCCGAACACGATCGTGTTGGTGTCGATGGCGTCGACGTACCGCTTCTGGTTCAGAGTCTTCGGCCTGATCGTCTTGCCTCGCCGCGACAGAATGTCCAGGCTGAGCACCTCGGCAGGCGACTCGGAGACGCCCTCGGTGAGCATCCCGACGGTCCGGCGGACTGCGTCGGGGGTGAGCGGCTGCGCACGCTTGACCACTGCGGCGAGTTCGGAGACGACACGCTCTGCGAGAGCGACGTCGGCGACCTTTCCGCTCAGCGTGACGGAATTTCCGCGAACGTGGATGTCTGCGGTCAAAACCTGCTCGAGGGTCCTGAGGTTCTCGTCCGCCGCACCGAGAAGCGGGAGCACCGCGTCGGGGGCCAGTTCCATGCTCGACCGAACGAGGCGTTCGGCGGGAAGATCGCTGTGTTCACTCACGTGGTGTGTATGGCCTGCTTTCGTGTGTCGCTGACGGCTCGAGATGCTGATGCGAGTTTAACGCGCTCAGCGTCGCTCGCATTCCAATTGATGTGCGGCTCGGTCCGTCGCTGCAGTCACCGACCGGTTCCAACACGAGGACCCCGGCTGGAGAAATGCGAAGTGGTCCTCCCCGTCGATCACCGACAGCACCGCTTCGTCGCCGGCGTCCGTCGCCGCGGCCACGTAGCGCTCGCTCTGCGACACCGGCACCTGGACATCGAGCGATCCGTGGATGCAGTGCACCGGAACGCCCGTCGGGAGTAGGTGCGCAGGGGAAGCCGACCGATACAGATCCGGGTCGTCCTCGAAACTGGCCCCGAGAAACGCGTGCACCGCCGGGTTGACCGAACCGTGCGCCGGACCGAACGCGAGATCGAGAACCGCTGCCTGCAGCACCACCCGCGACGGTCGAATCGACGATTCACGCCGGCTTGCCAGCCACCCGGCCAGATGCCCGCCCGCCGAGTGCCCGAGAACTCGGACGTCGCCGAGGTCGAGGGGAATGGGCGAATGCCCCTGTACGACGCCGCCGACCGCATCCAGTGCCTGCGCCACATCGGCGCTGGTTTCCGGCCACAGACCACCGGCGCCGACGCGTCGGTACTCGATGTTCCAGGCCGCGAAACCCGCATCGGCGAACTCGGTGGCGTACTGCGTTCCGAGATTGAGAGCGTACTGTCCGCTCCAGAACCCGCCGTGGATGATCATGATGACCGGAAGAGGTTCGGCCACAGGGCTTTCCGGAAGATACAGGTGCCCGAACTGCTCGTCCTGCTCGCCGTATGCGATCTTGACGCGGTTCATCGGGCGTCCTGGAAATCCAGTGGCGCCTCGGCCCATCGCCGCGTCAGCACACCGATAGCACCGAGTGCGACGGCAGCGGCCGTGGACGTACGAAGAACGTTGGGCCCCAACATGACCGGCGTCGCCCCCACCACGGTGAGCTTTGCGACCTCGGAATCGTCGAGGCCGCCTTCGGGTCCGACGACCAACAGGATTTCCGGCACGTCCCGCAGAGGCAGCGACGCGAACTCGACCGACGCGGATTCATGAAGTACCGCAACGACTCCCCCGCGTTCCACGACACCGCGAACGAGATCGACGACGGCAGCAGTGGAGTGCAGGTCGGCGACCCGCGGGACGAACGGACGACGCGACTGCTTGGCTGCGGCAGTGGCGACGGCTTGCCATCGCGCGACGCCCTTGTTCGCTTTCGCGCCTTCCCAACGCGCCACACATCGCGCCGACTGCCAGGGCACGACGGTGTCGATTCCCGCCTCGGTTGCCAGTTCCACTGCCAGTTCGGAACGATCGGCCTTGGGCAGCGCCTGTACCAATCCCACCGACGGGCTCGCGGGCGGGACGTCCGATCGGGTGTTGACCGCCATCTCGAGCCGATTCTTCTCCGCCGACGTCACCACGGTGTCCGCGATACCGCCGCGCCCGTCGGACAGCAGAATCCGTTCGCCGACACGAATTCTGCGCACCGTCGCTGCGTGGTGTCCTTCCTTACCGTCGAGCACGGCCGTGCCACCGACGTCGGGTAGCGGATCGAGATAGAAGACCGTGGCCGCCATCGTCAGCGACCGCTGAATGCTTCCCGAAGCCGCGAGAACAATCCGCCGCTGTGCTGCGATCCGGTGGTGACCACCTCGGCGGCGTCGCGATCACGCAGCGACTTCAAATCCTGGAGCAACTGGGTCTGCTTTCCGTCCAGTCGCGACGGGACGACGACCTCGAGGTGCGCGTGGAGATCGCCGCGGATGCCCGAGCGAAGCTTCGGCATGCCGTGACCTCGCAGAACCGCAATCGAGCCCGGCTGGGTCCCTTGATCGACGACGATGTCGGTCGGTCCGTCGATGATGGCGTCGACGGACACTGTGGTGCCGAGTGCAGCGTCGACCATCGGGACACGGACAGTGCAGTGCAGGTCGTCTCCGTCACGCACGAAAACCTCGTGCTGTTGTTCGACGATCTCGACGTACAGATCACCCGCCGGGCCGCCGCCAGGGCCGACCTCGCCCTGTGACGCCAACCGGATGCGCATCCCGTTGCTGACCCCGACGGGGACCTTCACCGAGATGTCACGACGGGATCGCACGCGACCGTCGCCGCCGCACTTGTGGCACGGGTCGGGGATGGTCTCGCCTGCACCGCGGCAGGTGGGGCACGGCCGCGACGTCATGACCTGGCCCAGGAAGGATCGCTGCACCGACTGGACTTCGCCTGCGCCGCCGCAGGTTTCACAGCGAACGGGCTTGGAGTCGCCGTTGGTGCCCGACCCGGTGCACAGGTCGCACAGGATCGCGGTGTCGACGGTGATGTGCTTGGTCACGCCCGTCGCGCATTCGTCGAGCGTGAGCTTGGTGCGCAGCAGTGAGTCGGCACCGGGCTGGACGCGGCCACGCGGCCCACGGCTGCCGCCGCCTCCCCCACCGCCGAAGAATGCCTCGAACACGTCGCCGAGGCCGCCTCCGAAGCCAGCGCCGCCGAAGCCGCCTCCGCCGCCACCACCCTGCTGCAGGGGATCTCCGCCGAGATCGACCACGCGTCGCTTCTCCGGGTCTGAGAGCACCTCGTACGCAGTCGAGATGTCCTTGAACCGGGCCTGCGCAGCCTCGTCCGGGTTGACGTCGGGGTGAAGTTCACGCGCGAGCTTGCGATACGCACGCTTGATCTCTTGATCGGTCGCCTTCTGGCTGACCCCGAGCGTCCCGTAATAGTCCCGTGCCACGTAAGTCTCTTTCGTCCTCGTCGATTCCAGTGTTCGCTACCGGCGCGCCATCGCGCCGGCAACCTCGGTGTTCGTCAGGTGAGCTCTCAGCGTTCTGCGAGAACCTCACCGATGTATCTCGCAACGGCGGCGACCGATGCAATTGTTCCTGGATAGTCCATGCGCGTCGGCCCGAGCACACCCATGCCTCCCAGCACCATGCCAGCCGAACCGTATCCAGTGGAAATCACCGAGGTGCCTCGCATCTCCTCCACCTGCGTCTCCTCGCCGATCCGGACCGTCACCGTGCGCGTGTCCTGTGTCACAGCCAGCAGCTTCAGTACGATCACTTGCTCTTCGAGAGCTTCGAGGACCGCACGAAGAGATCCGGGAAAGCCTGCGTCGCCTGCGAAGTCCGCGGCATTGCGCGTGAGATTGGCCGTTCCGCCGAGGACCAGGCGCTCTTCGGGGTGCTCGACGAGGGATTCGACCAGGACTGTCGCGGATCGGATCATCGCATCACGGAGGCCGGACGGAGCATTCGCGGCGAGTTCGGCGACGGCGGCGGACGCTGCGGCCAGACGCTTCCCCTCGAGCGCACCGCCGAGCAGTCTGCGGAGCTGCGCCAGATCCTCGTCCTCGATGACATCGCCCAACTCGACGATGCGCTGGTCCACTCGACCCGAATCGGTGATCAGGACCAGCAACAGACGGGCAGGCGTCAACGCGACGACCTCGAGGTGACGAACCGACGACACCGACAGGGTCGGGTACTGAACCACGGCTACCTGGCGGGTGAGCTGCGCCAGCAATCGCACGCCGCGACGAAGGACGTCGTCGAGGTCGACGCCGTTTTCGAGAAACTCGAGAATTGCGCGACGCTCCGCGGGTGAGAGCGGTTTGACGTCGGCGATGCGGTCGACGAACTGCCGGTAGCCCTTGTCCGTCGGCACTCGACCCGAGCTGGTGTGCGGCTGGGCGATGTACCCCTCCGCCTCGAGGACGGCCATGTCGTTGCGGACGGTAGCGCTGGAGACTCCCAGATTGTGTCGCTCGACCAATGCGCGGGAACCGACGGGCTCCTGGGTGGATACATAGTCGGCGACGATTGCGCGGAGAACCTCGAACCGCCTGTCTTCGGTGCTCGACATCGGTGTCCACCTCCATTCCACTTCTCACGCCCCTGCGGCCACGTCGAGAGTTCGAGTCTAGTAGCCATGCGACCATCGGTGCCCCCAGGCCTTACTGTGGTCGGGTGGCCAACTCGACGACGACGACGGATACCGCATGATCTTCAAGGGCGTTCGCGACGGCAAGCCGTATCCCGAGCATGGACTCTCGCTCCGTGACTGGTCGAAGATTCCGCCCCGGCAACTGCGATTGGACGAGATCGTCACGACGACGAAAGTCCTCGAACTCGACCGCCTGCTGTCGGAGGACTCGACGTTCTACGGTGACCTCTTCCCACACGCCGTGCACTACCGGGGTGTGGTGTACCTGGAGGACGGTCTGCACCGAGCCGTCCGCGCTGCGCTGCGCAACAGAACGGTCCTGCACGCCAGAGTCTTCGACTACGACCTCCTGGGTGCCTGACCCGCTTGCTAGGCCGCAATCGTTCGAACGACGGCGTCCGCGAGCAGACGCCCACGCTCGGTGAGGACGTACCGATCTCCGTCGACCACCATGAGCCCGTCGGAGACCACCTGATCCGCCGAACGACGCTCCGCCGCAGTCAACGCCCGAGCGGGCAGTCCGGTGCGCAGTCGAACTTTGAGCATCAGCTCTTCCAAGTGACGGTCGTCGCTGCTGAGCAGTTCACTGCCCGCCACCGGTAGGGATCCCGACGCCAGCTGATCCGCGTAGCGGGCGGGGTGTTTGACGTTCCAGAATCGAGTTCCCCCGATGTGACTGTGCGCCCCGGGCCCGGCTCCCCACCAATCACCGCCGTCCCAGTAGCCGATGTTGTGCTTGCATTCGGCGGACGGCTCGGTGGCCCAGTTCGACACCTCGTACCAGTGCAGTCCTGCGCCGGAGAGTACGGAGTCGATGCGCTCGTACCGGGTGGCCAGCACGTCGTCGTCGGGCGCAGGGAGGTCCCCTCGTCTGACCTTGCGCGCCATGGCAGTTCCGTCCTCGACGATGAGCGCGTAGGCGGACACGTGGTCGACCCCCGCGTCGAGCACGGCCGCGAGTGAGGCGTCCAGATCCTCGGCTCGCTCACCGGGAGTGCCGTAGATCAGATCGAGATTGACGTGGTCGAAGCCGGCGGCGCGCGCCTCGAGCGCCGCGGCGACGGCCCGCCCAGGAGTATGCGTGCGATCCAACACCGCCAGCACGTGCGGGGCCGCGGACTGCATGCCGAGCGAGATCCGCGTGAAACCGGCGGCGGACAGTTCCTCGAAGAACTGGGGCGACGTCGACTCGGGATTCGACTCGGTGGTCACTTCGGCCCCGACACTGAGACCGAAACTGCCCCGCACGGCGTCGAGAACCTCGGTGAGACCGGCGCCGCCGAGAAGCGACGGCGTCCCACCACCGACGAACACCGTGTCGGCCGTCGGAATCAGACCTGCCCGACCGTCCAGCAATGACGCCGCGGCGTCCAGTTCACGACGCAGGCCCTCCATCCACGACTGCGGCGACGCCGATGTGCCCAGCTCGCCGGCCGTGTATGTGTTGAAGTCGCAGTAGCCGCAGCGGGTCGCGCAGAACGGAACGTGTACGTAGATGCCGAAGGGTCGATCTCCGACGCCGTCGAACGCCGCGTCGGGCAGCTCGAAGGGGGCAGGCGGAGCGGCAACGATGTTCACGCGGTCCAGTCTCCCAGACATCTCCGATGCCACTTCGCCACGCGCACCGCGAATTCATTGCAGCCGCTCTGCCAGCCTATTTACCCAGAATCTCGGGTAAATAGGTCTCCGGGGTCGGACCTGGTCCGATGACGTGGCACAATGGGGCGCGTGACTGACACCGGGGTTCGACTCGTGGCGCGACGCCATGTCGATCTCAAGCGTGTCTGCAGTTCCTCGTGTCGATGCTGTCGAGCTTGTAGCTGAGCCCTGCGCCGGCTCGCTCGACCGAACAACCCGATTCAGAACACACCCCGATCCGTCCGGACGCGTGTGCAAGCGGTGAGTTTCAGCCCCTCCCCTTGGCCGCCCGGTAGAGAAAAGATGCAGGAGCACCAGATGTCGTCGACGACCGACGCCCCCACCGAAGCGGACTCGTCCAGGACTGCGCGTGTGGCGCCGAGGGAGCGCACCGCCCGGCCGACGAAGCGACGCGCCGAGGGCCAGTGGGCACTCGGGTACCGCGAGCCGCTGAACCCGAACGAGCAGGCCAAGAAGGACGACAACCCCCTCAACGTGCGGGCCCGCATCGAGAACATCTACTCCAAGCAGGGTTTCGACAGCATCGACAAGGGCGACCTGCGCGGCCGCTTCCGGTGGTGGGGCCTCTACACCCAGCGTGAACAGGGTTTCGACGGCACCTTCACGCACGACGACAACATCGACATGCTCGAGGCCAAACACTTCATGATGCGGATCCGGTGCGACGCCGGAGCGCTCGATCTGCAGCAGGTTCGCACCCTGGCGGGCATCTCGCAGGAGTTCGCCCGTGACACCGCGGATCTGTCGGACCGCGAGAACATCCAGTACCACTGGATCGACGTCGAGAACGTCCCCGAGATCTGGCGTCGTATCGAGTCTGTCGGGCTGAAGACCACCGAGGCATGCGGCGACTGCCCTCGCGTCGTGCTCGGTTCACCGCTCGCAGGCGAGGCCGTCGACGAGATCCTCGATCCGACACCTGCCATCGACGAGATCGTCGAGCGCTACATCGGCAAGCCGGAGTACTCCAACCTGCCGCGCAAGTTCAAGACGGCGATCTCCGGACTTCAGGACGTCGTCCACGAGATCAACGACTGCGCATTCATCGGCGTGAACCACCCGGAGCACGGCCCAGGTCTCGACCTGTGGGTCGGCGGCGGGCTGTCGACCAATCCGATGCTCGCCCAGCGCGTCGGAGTCTGGGTCCCGCTGGAGGACGTGCCGGACGTCTGGGAAGGTGTCGTATCGATCTTCCGTGACTACGGTTACCGGCGCCTGCGCACGAAGGCACGCCTGAAGTTCCTCATCAAGGACTGGGGTATCGAGAAGTTCCGTCAGGTCCTCGAGGACGAGTACCTGCACCGCAAGCTCATCGACGGGCCTGCCCCCGAGAAGCCCACGCGCCCGCGCGACCACGTCGGCATCCAGAAGCTCAAGAACGGACTCAACGCCGTCGGCGTCGCGCCGATCGCGGGACGCATCTCCGGCACCATCCTGGCGAGGATCGCCGACGCCGCAGAGAAGGCAGGCTCGGATCGAGTTCGCTTCACGCCCTACCAGAAACTGATCGTTCTCGACGTTCCCGACGACAAGCTGGAGGCGCTCGTCTCCGACCTCGACGCACTCGGACTTCCGGCGCGGCCGTCGCACTGGCGCAAGAATCTGATGGCATGCAGTGGAATCGAATTCTGCAAGCTCTCGTTCGCCGAGACACGCAAGCGCTCACAGGTTCTGGTACCCGAGCTCGAGCAGCGCCTGGACGACATCAACGCCCAGCTCGACGTCCCGATCACCATCAACATCAACGGGTGCCCCAACTCCTGCGCGCGCTCGCAGATCGCCGATATCGGCTTCAAGGGACAGCTCGTCGACGACGGTGACGGGAATCAGGTGGAAGGATTCCAGGTTCACCTCGGTGGCAGCCTCGGTCTGGACAGCGCGTTCGGCCGAAAGCTGCGCCAACACAAGGTCAACAGCACCGATCTGGGTGACTACATCGAACGAGTTGTGCGCAATTTCATCAAGCACAAGAGCGAAGGCGAACGGTTCGCACAGTGGGCCGTGCGAGCAGACGAGGCGGATTTGCGATGAGCACCAGAATGGATCTTTCGATCGACCAGTTGAAGGCAATCGCCGATCGCGGTGCTCGCGAACTCGACGGAGCCGACGCGTCGGAACTGTTGCAGTGGACCGAACGCGAGTTCGGCACCGACTACATCGTCGCGTCCAACATGCAGGATGCGGTACTGGTTCACCTTGCCGCACAGGTACATCCCGGTGTGGACGTCCTGTTCCTCGACACCGGCTACCACTTCGCCGAGACCATCGGCACGCGTGATGCGGTCGAAGCCGTCTACGGCGTGAACATCATCAACGCCCGTGCAGAGCAGACCGTCGCTCAACAGGATTCGATCGAGGGCAAGGATCTGTTCGCGCGGGAACCGAACCGATGCTGCGCCATGCGCAAGGTTGCGCCGTTGAAGAAGGAATTGGCCAACTACAGCGCGTGGGTCACGGGTATCCGACGCGTCGAGGCTCCGACGCGCGCGAACGCACCCCTCATCTCCTTCGACGACGCTTTCGGACTCGTCAAGATCAACCCGATCGCAGCATGGTCGGACGACGACATGCAGCGTTACATCGACGAGCACTCCATCCTCGTCAATCCGCTCGTCGACGAGGGTTATCCATCGATCGGGTGCAGGCCGTGCACCGTCAAGCCCGCCCCCGGCGCCGATCCGCGTAGCGGCCGGTGGGCCGGCAAGGCCAAAACGGAATGTGGGTTGCACGCATCATGACAACGAACTCGACATCGATCACCGCCGAACGCCGACCGTCGGTGGACTCCGATCGCTTCGATACCCTCGACGCGCTCGAGTCCGAGGCGATTCACATCTTCCGCGAGGTCGCGGGCGAGTTCGAGCGCCCGGTCATCCTCTTCTCGGGCGGCAAGGACTCCACGGTTCTCCTGCATCTCGCGATCAAGGCGTTCTGGCCTGCGCCGCTGCCGTTCTCACTTCTGCACGTGGACACCGGGCACAATTTGCAGGAAGTTCTCGACTTCCGCGACCATGTCGTCGCGAAGTACAACCTCCGGCTGCATATCGCCAAGGTCGAGGATTACCTCGCCGACGGCAGGCTGACCGAGCGACCCGACGGAATCCGTAACCCGCTGCAGACGGTTCCGCTGCTCGACTCCATCTCCGAGAATCGGTTCGACGCGGTCTTCGGCGGTGCCCGACGTGACGAGGAACGTGCCCGCGCCAAGGAGCGCATCTTCTCGCTGCGCAACGCCTTCGGCCAATGGGATCCGAAGAAGCAGCGCCCCGAGCTGTGGAATCTGTACAACGGCAAGCACTCCCCCGGCGAACAGGTCCGTGTCTTTCCGCTCAGCAACTTCACCGAACTCGACATCTGGCGATACATCGCACGAGAGAACGTCGAATTGGCCAGCATCTACTACGCGCACCAGCGCCCCGTGTATCAGCGCGACGGCATGTGGATGACTCCAGGAGTGTGGGGCGGACCCACCGAAGCCGAGGAGCTGCAGACACTCTCGGTGCGGTACCGCACCGTCGGTGACGGATCCACCACCGGGGCCGTGCTGTCCGACGCGGCCGACAACGAGGCGATTCTCGACGAGGTCGCCGCATCCCGACTCACCGAACGCGGCGCCACCCGCGGAGACGACCGCGTCTCCGAGGCCGCCATGGAAGACCGCAAGCGCGAAGGATATTTCTGATGAGCAACTCGGCTTCCGGCCATTCGCCGAGCGCGCAGCTTCTGCGTCTTGCCACCGCGGGCAGCGTCGACGACGGTAAGTCCACGCTCGTCGGACGCCTGTTGTACGACACGAAATCCGTTCTGGCAGATCAGATCGACGCCGTCACCCGCGCCTCCGTCGACCGCGGGCTGAGCACCCCGGATCTGTCGCTTCTCGTCGACGGTCTGCGCGCCGAGCGCGAACAAGGCATCACTATCGATGTGGCCTACCGCTACTTCGCGACGCCCGCCCGCTCGTTCGTTCTCGCCGACACACCGGGGCACGTGCAGTACACCCGCAACACTGTCTCCGGAGCGTCGACGGCCCAGCTGGTGATTCTGCTCGTCGACGCCCGCAAAGGCGTCATCACGCAGACGCGTAGACATGCTGCGGTGCTCGCGCTGCTCGGTGTGCCCAAACTCGTTCTCGCCGTGAACAAGATCGACCTCGTCGAAAATCCCGCCCAGGTGTTCGCGGATATCTCCGCCGAATTCAACTCGTTGACCACCTCGCTCGGGTGGGCAGCCGAGGATGTCGTCGAGATTCCGGTGTCGGCATTGCACGGAGACAACGTCGCGGTCCGATCGACGACAACTCCGTACTACGACGGCCCAACCCTCATCGAACACCTCGAATCGGTTCCGGTGGACGCTGAACCGCACCGCGTCGGCCTGCGCTTTCCGGTGCAGTACGTGATTCGTCCGCGCACCGCGGAGTTCCCCGACTACCGCGGGTACGCCGGTCAGGTCGCTGCAGGCACGGTCTCCCCCGGCGACGAGGTTCTCGTACTGCCGTCGGGCACCCGCACCACTGTCGAGCGCATCGACACGGCCGACGGTGAACTCGCGGTGGCAGGCGCCGGGCGAAGCGTGACGCTCATTCTTGCCGACGACGTCGACGTCTCGCGGGGCGACACGATCGTCTCTCCGCAGGATGCGCCTGCGCCGATCGGCGAATTCGACGCGACTGTCTGCTGGCTGTCCGAGAAGCCCCTGCGCCCCGGTGCTCGTCTGCTGCTCAAGCACGGAACTCGCACCACGCAGGCCATCGTCGGCACTCTGGTCGAGCGATTCGACGAACAGAATCTGACGGCCCAACCGTCACCGGAATCGTTGGAACTCAACGATATCGGCCGCATCTCGGTACGCGTCGCCGAGCCGATCGTCGCCGACGACTACGCCGTGAACCGCCACACCGGTAGCTTTCTGCTCATCGATCCTGCCGGTGGCAACACGCTCGCCGCAGGTCTCGTCGGTGATGCGCTCTCGGCTGTCGAGCTCGGGACGTCAGTACCGGCGTGACCGCTCTCGTCGCTGTCGCACACGGCAGCCGCGATCCGCGATCTGCGGACACCGTGGCTGCTGTGGTCGAGCGAATTCGCCTCAGGCGTCCTGATCTGGATGTCCGGACGGCGTATCTCGATCTGACCGAACCGAATGTCAGCGACGTTCTCGACGAACTGGCCGCAGAGGGCGCCGCATCGGCAGCAGTGGTGCCGTTGTTGCTGGGCAGCGCATTTCACGCCCGCGTGGACCTCCCCGCGCTGCTCGACGCCTCCCGCCTTCGCCATCCCGATCTCGCGCTCACCCAGGCAGGCGTGCTCGGCGACGACCGCCGACTGGTCGATGCCGTGCGTTCGAGAATTTTCGAAGCGGGCGTGGACGTCGACGACCCGGAGGTGGGTGTCGTCGTCGCTGCGGTCGGATCCTCGCATGCCCCCGCCAATCAGCGCACACGAGCAATTGCCGAGCGGATACTCACCGGCACATCGTGGGCAGCAGCCGTCACCTGTTTCGCGACTGCGCACAGTCCCGATCCCGCGGAGGCGCTGGCGCGTGTCGCCGCGGCCGGTGCACGACGCGTTGTCGTCGCGCCGTGGTTCATCGCTCCGGGCTTGTTGACCGACAGAGTGTTCGCCTCGGTCCACGAACATCGACCCGGCGCAGTATTTGCCGAGGTCATCGGCGATCACAGGGCCGTTGCCGACGTCGTGTCGGCTCGGTTCGACGACGCCGTGGCGGCGACGACGAGCCAACGCTCCGCCTGAGCACTCACCCGAGAATTGTGGAGTCCTCCACCGTTCGGCGGTAGGTGTAGAGCGTTGTGATCGCGCACACGACCGTGGCCGCGACGAGCACCTGTGGTCCGGTGATGAACAGGCTCATCACGCCGCCGATCACTGCACCTGCGGTGAAAGCTGCGTACAGCAGGAAGTATTCGAGCCAGTCCTTCGCAGAGCCGCCGCTGATGTGACGCTCGATACCCTGACCCATCTTGACCAGTGTGCCGGTGACGTAGCTCAGTGGAATGGAGACTTCACCGTTCTTGACGAACGAGGTGTTCAGAGCGCCCATCGCGAACGAGATGAACAAGATCGGCACGAACTGCACCTGCGGGGCACTCCACCCGCTCATCAACACGTCGACTGCGGAGGCGATCGCCAACGCAGCAGTCGTCAATACGGTTGCTCCGTGCGGATGGTCGCTCCACAGATGGCGTCGGCACAGGGACGCGACGACCACTCCGACGACGAACGTCAGCACGAGCAGAATCGCGGCACCTGCCATCGCATTCTCACCGCGGAAGAAACCCACCGCCCCTCGCTCGGTATTACCCGTCATGAACGTGACGAAGTACCCCGCGGTCTTGGTGAAGGCGGCAGCGCCGACCAGACCAGCAAGTCCGGCGAGCACCCAGGACAGTCGGGCATGGGAGTTGAACACTTCACGCATGTACCCCAAGGGTAGGTAAAGGCAACGTGATCGTCCTCGTGTGATCGATCACGTTGCCTTCGCGCTCGACGGGACTAGGTCGAGGTGGCCTTGACGAGCGGGTCCGTCTCCACGACGGTGCCGGAGCCACCGGGAATTTTCGGAATCCGCGTCGCTCGGGCGTAGACGGTTTCGCCGGCCTGCAACTGCAGTGCCTCGCTGTCACCCCGAGTGATCTGTGCGGTGAAGAGTTCGCCGGTCGCGGAGTTCTTCAGTTCGACCTTGACCTCGAACCCGAGATGAACGACGCGTTCGACCTCGGCACGCGTGACACCTGCCGATTCGGCTGTGCCGTTGGCCTGAGCCAATGACAGGCTCGGATCGCGGCCCACGCGGATATCGTGCGGGCGGACGAGCAGGCCGTTGAGCTTGGCCACCTGACCGAGGAAGGACATGACGAAGTCGTTCGCCGGACGATCGTAGAGATCCTCCGGAGACCCGATCTGTTCGATTCGACCCTTGTTCAACACAGCGATCCGGTCGGCGACGTCGAGTGCTTCTTCCTGATCGTGGGTGACCAGAACCGTCGTCACGTGCACCTCGTCGTGCAACCGCCGGAGCCAGGTTCGCAGGTCTTCACGGACCTTGGCATCGAGCGCACCGAACGGCTCGTCGAGCAGCAACACCTGCGGATCGACGGCAAGCGCACGAGCGAGAGCCATACGCTGACGCTGTCCACCGGACAGCTGCGCCGGAAACCGCGTCTGGAATCCCGCGAGACCGACGATCTCGAGCAGCTCGTCGACCTTGCGCTTGATCTCGTCCTTCGGGCGCTTGCGGATCTTCAGCCCGAACGCGACATTGTCACGGACGCTGAGATGCTTGAACGCCGCGTAGTGCTGAAACACGAAACCGATCTCGCGTTGCTGCGGGCTCACCCACGTGACGTCCTGGCCTGCCAACACGACCTGTCCGGAATCGAGCTGTTCGAGGCCGGCAATCGACCTCAGCAGAGTCGACTTGCCCGATCCACTGGGTCCGAGCAGCGCCGTCAACGATCCCTTCGGAATATCGATGCTGACGTTGTCGAGCGCGGCGAAGTCACCGTAGTTCTTGTTGGCGCCGACGACCGAGATCTCTATGTCGTTGCTCTTCTGTACGGTCATTACTTCGTCCTCTTTTTGTCGAGGGCAGTCATCAGCAGCAATACGATGACAGCGATTGCCATGAGCAAGGTCGATGCGGCGTACGCACCGGGTTGATTGAAGTCCTCGTAGCGTGAATTGACCAGCAGAGTCAACGTCTGCGAAATGCCGGGCAGATTGGTCGACACCATGATCACGGCACCGAATTCACCCAGCGACCGAGCAACGGTCAACACGATTCCGTACGTCAGTCCCCACCTGATCGCCGGCAGGGTGATACGCCAGAACGTCTGCAGTGCGGAGGCACCCAGCGTGGAGGCTGCCTCCTCCTGCTCCTCGCCGATCTCGTACAGAACGGGTTCGACCTCCCGAACCACGAAGGGAAGCGTCACGAAGATCGTTGCGATCACCATGCCCGGCAACGCGAAGATGATCTTGAAGCCCAAGGATTCGATTCCACCGAACCAGCCGTTGGCGCCCCACAGCAGAATCAGTGCCACACCGGTGACGATGGGCGAGACCGCGAACGGCAGGTCGACGATGGCTTCGAGTACGCCCTTTCCTCGGAATCGACCGCGTACCAACGCCAGAGCGGTGATGACACCGAAGACCACGTTGATCGGTACGACGATCGCGACGATGAGCAGCGACAACTGCAGCGCGGACTGCGCGGCCGGCGTCGTGATCAGTCCCCAGAACTCCATGAAACCGTTCTCGAAGGTCCGATAGAGGATCGCGCCGAGAGGGAACAGCACGAGCGCTGCAAGATAGATGAGAGCCACCGCGCGAAGCGACAGCTTGATCGGAAGCCCGAGCTTCATCGACTCTGCTCCTCTCGTCGGGCCAATCGATTGCCGACGACGCGAAGCACGAACAGAACGACGAAGGCGAACGCGAGCAACACGACCGAGATCGCGGCCGCGTCGATCGGCTGGTCGTATTCGATCAACTCGCGGATGTACTGCGATGCGATCTGTGTGTCACCGGGAATGTTGCCACCGATCAGGACGACCGAACCGAACTCACCGATGGCTCGTGCGAAGGCCAGGCCACCGCCGCTGAGAACCGCAGGCATGAGAACCGGCAGAACGATGCGCCGGAAGATGGTCCAGTTGTTCGCGCCGAGTGACGCCGCTGCCTCTTCCACTTCCTTGTCGACCTCGATGAGCACGGGTTGCACCGCACGAACCACGAAAGGCAGCGTCACAAACAGCAGGGCGACGATGACTGCAGGCTTCGTCGCGTTGAAGACCAGACCGATCGGACTCGCCGGACCGTACAGCGACAGCAAAACCAAACTCGCCACGATGGTCGGCAATGCGAACGGCAGGTCGATCAGAGCGTTGACGAACCGCTTGCCCGGAAACTCGTCGCGAACCAACACCCACGCGATGAGCGTGCCGAACACCAGATTGATCGCTGCGGCCGCGACCGACACTTCCAACGTCACCCTGAACGTCGCGATCGCCCGCGGCTGGGTGACCGCGTCCCAGAAACCGGCCAACCCGTCGTCGAAGGATTTGACCAGCAGCGCGGCGAGAGGCAGCAGCACGATGATGCTCAACCACAGAACTGCGACGCCGAGGCCAAGCGGACCCACCGAGCCGGGGCCACGGAACTTACGCCCCTTTCGGGGTGCAGACCGCCGCGGCCGCGACTCGGATTCGATACTCGTCGACATGATTGCTACTTGGTGTTCTCTTTGTAGATCGTGGTGATCGCGCCGTTGTCACCGAACAGATCGGCGTCGACCTGGGTCCAGCCGCCGAGGTCGTCGATGGTGCGCAGCGTGGCAGGGGTGAAGAACTTGTCGGAGTACTCGGCTGCGATCTCCGGGTTGGTCGGGCGGAACCCGGCCTCGGCCCAGATCTTCTGCCCCTCGTCGGTGTACACGAAATCGTTCAAGGCGTTCGCCTTGTCGAGCTGGGTACTGGTGTTCACCACGGCAACCGGGTTGTCGATGCGGAACGTGTCGGCGACGTCGATGTGCTGGACCTTCTCACCCTGCGACTCGATCAGCAGAGCCTCGTTCTCGTAGCTGATCAGAACGTCACCCTGGCCCTGCAGAAATGCCTCGGTGGCCGCACGACCCGATTCGGGCTGAACCGGGAAATGGCCGGAGACGAGCTGCTGGACGTAATCGAGCCCGGCCTGCTTGTCCTGGCCGCCGTTGCTCTTGGCCGCGTACGGGGCAAGCAAGTTCCACTTGGCCGATCCCGAACTCAAGGGGCTGGGGCTGATGACCTGGACGTCGGGCTTCAGCAAGTCGTCCCACGTCTGAATGTTCTTCGGATTGCCGTCGCGTACAACCAGAGTCACGACCGACCCGAACGGAACTCCGCCATATGCGTTCTGGTTCCAGTCCTCGTCGACCTTGCCTGCCTTGACCAGACGCGCCACATCGGGCTCGACCGAGAAGTTGACGATGTCCGCCGGTGCACCGTCGGCAACCTTGCGCGACTGATTACCCGAAGCGCCGTAATCGGCGTTGATGGATGCACCGTCACCCTCGTCTGTCTCGGCGAATGCAGGCGCGATCGCGTCCCAGCCGTTCTTCGGCACCGCATAACCGACCAAAGTCAGCGCGGCGCCGCCTCCCGATCCGCCGGAGTCGCCGACGTTGTCGCTGGAGCCGCCGCCGCACGCAGCCAGAACGAGAGTTCCGACGGCCGCGAACGTGGTCAGCAGGTAACGAGAACTGTGCCTCATCGAGAAGTGCCTTTCATCGAGTGTGAATCACCGAAAACATGCGGGACGAGATTGACGCGATTCGGGTACCGCAGAGCGACGAGGCAAAGCCTCCAGTCGATCACGGGGTTCGGCCGGGCCGTACTGTTCGAACCTCGGGTGTTCACGCCTCGGGTGTTCGAACCTCGGAGTGTCCTGACCGCAACGACGCGCATCACAACATGCGCTCACGAGGGCTACGGCCGAACATCACCGACTACGGCTTACGACGCCTGTCGACAACAGTAGATATCGGCGACTGCAAGCATTCCGACCGCAATCAACGCCAGCTCATGGCGGACTCGGTACTCGGCGGCGGCAGACACGGACAGAAATCTAGCAGGGAACCCCAGCGGACTCCAATTGTGGATCCGCTGCTCGCAACCAGCCCGTCTACCTGGTCAGAAACCAGGCCAACACAACGAGAACGAGCAGCGCGATCAGTGCGAGCGTGATCCTCGACTTCGGCATCAATTACCTTCCGTGAATGCGGAGTCCGACGACACCGAACGGCCGTCACGCTCCGAGCGAGCATCGCGACCGAGCAGACGAAGAACCTCGGCGAGAACCCGATCGAACAGGCGCGCCACCCCGAACGCAGCAGGAACCAGAACAAGCAGCACGACGACCGACTGCGGAACGAACGGCAGCCCCGTGATCCACAGTTCTATCCCGTCCCACCACGTAGCAAGTGCATGCACACCCACACCCTATCCGGGCCGTTCCCGCAGGCTCCACTCCCGCCTGCCCGGGTCATTCCGCAGGCTCCACTCCCGCCTATCTGGGTCATTCCGCAGGCTCCACTCCTGCCCCTCGCTGGTGCGCCACGCCCACAACGCCCAGCAGTGGACGCTGGACGCCCTGACGTCGATGATTGCCCTATGACGGCATTCGATGAGCAGTCGACGGTAGTGCCCGTGCGGGACGACGAGATTCCGAAACCCGGTGCACCCAACACCGATGGTCACGACGTACAAGGAGTCCTCGGCAGCACCGATGCGCCCGTGACCACCCTGACCTCGTATCGCAGCTCGTTCCCACCCATCGACGACTACGCATTTCTCTCCGACTGCGAGACGACGTGCCTGATTGCGCGCAACGGTTCGGTCGAGTGGATGTGCGTACCGCGACCCGACTCCCCCAGCGTCTTCGGAGCTGTCCTCGACCGCAGCGCTGGACACTTCCGGGTCGGCCCGTACGGCCAGTCGGTGCCTGCGGCGCGTCGATACCTCCCCGGCGGTCTCATCGTCGAGACGACGTGGCAGACCGAGACCGGCTGGCTGATCGTCCGCGACGCACTCGTGATGGGGCCGTGGCACAACACAGACCAGCGGTCGCGAACTCACAAACGTGCACCCACCGACTGGGACGCCGAGCACATCCTGCTCAGAACGGTCAAATGTGTCAGCGGCACCGTCGAGCTGGAGATGAGCTGCGAGCCCGCATTCGACTACCACCGGGCGCCTGCACGGTGGGAATACACCGGCAAGGTCTACGAGGAAGCCACCGCTACTTGTGAGGCGAGCTCGATCGGCGACCAACCGACCCTCAAACTCACCAGCAATCTCCGGATCGGCATCGAGGGCAGGGAAGCACGTGCGCGTACTCGCTTGAAGGAGGGCGACAACGTCTTCGTCGCGTTGTCATGGTCGGATCTTCCTGCGCCGCAGACATTCGACGACGCCGCCGAGAAGATGTGGCGCACGTCCGAGTGTTGGCGGCAGTGGATCACCATCGGACGGTTCCCGGATCACCCGTGGCGCGGATACTTGCAACGCAGCGCATTGGCATTGAAGGGGCTCACGTACGCACCGACGGGCGCCCTGCTGGCCGCGTCGACGACATCGTTGCCGGAAACGCCTGGCGGAGGCCGCAACTGGGACTACCGATACGCCTGGGTGCGCGATTCCACGTTCGCACTGTGGGGGCTGTACACCCTGGGTCTCGACCGCGAGGCCAACGACTTCTTCTCGTTCATGTCCGACGTCTCGATGTCGGACGACGGGCAGGCCAACCCATTGCAGGTGATGTACGGGATCGGCGGCGAGAAAACACTGGAGGAGAGCGAGCTGTCGCACCTGTCCGGCTACGACGGCGCCAAACCGGTACGCATCGGCAACGGTGCGTACAACCAGGAGCAGCACGACATCTGGGGCACGATGCTCGACTCCGTCTACCTGCACGTCAAGTCACGTGAGCACGTACCGGAATCGCTGTGGCCCCTGCTCAAGCGCCAGGTGGAAGAGGCCATCGCGAACTGGAGGAAGCCGGATCGCGGCATCTGGGAGGTACGCGGCGAGCCGCAGCACTTCACGTCCTCGAAGGTGATGTGTTGGGTCGCACTCGACCGCGGCGCCAAGCTCGCCGCGATACACGGCGAGTACGAATACGCCGACCAGTGGAACGCCATCGCGGACGAGATCAAGGAGGACATTCTCGCGCACGGTGTCGACGACCGCGGCGTGCTCACGCAGCGCTACGGCCACGAATCGTTGGACGCCTCACTGCTTCTGGTTCCACTTCTTCGATTCCTTCCCGCCGATGATCCACGCGTCCGAGCTACGGTGCTGGCAATTGCCGACGAGCTGACCGTCGACGGTCTCGTGTTGCGATACAAAGTCGACACCACCGACGACGGCCTCGAAGGCGAGGAAGGTACGTTCACGATCTGTTCGTTCTGGCTCGTGTCCGCGCTCGTGGAGATCGACGAGCTTCCGCGTGCGAAGCACCTGTGCGAGCGGCTGCTCGGATACGCGAGTCCCCTCAAGCTGTACGCCGAAGAGATAGACGCGCGCACGGGACGACACCTCGGCAACTTCCCGCAGGCGTTCACCCATCTGGCGCTGATCAATGCCGTCGTGCATGTCATCCGCGCAGAGGAGGCTCAGGCGGCCGGGCACTTCCAGCCTGCACACACCAACTGAGCGTGAGTGCAGCCTGCGGAATGAACATAGAACGGCGTGAGTGCAGCCTGCGGAATGAACCCGACCTGAGGTTTCAGCGGCCGAGCTGCGTTGCCCATTCGGCGACCAGCTCGGCTGCCGGCCTGTTTTGTACACGGGCGAAGCCGGTTCCGGCCCACATAGACAACGCCGACGGGTCGTTCGCCGCTGCCGATTTCGCGCGCATCGGCGCGGTCAGGTAGTGCACATCCGGATATGCCAGCGGGGCAACCTCTGAGTTCTCTCGCATGAAATCGTTCTCCAGGCCGCGAGCAGGTCGCCCGGAGAATGCGCGTGTCACCGCTGTCCGCGTTGCGACGGCGAGCTGCGCGCGGTGCACTGCTCTGGTACCGGCTTCGGGGGTGTCGAGGAAGGCAGTGCCGAGTTGCGCAGCATGCGCTGCGCCCGAATTCAGCAGCGGTGCAATGTCGTATCCGTCCATCAGCCCGCCCGCCGCGATGCGGGGCAGACTCGACACGGCCGCCACCGCGGCAAGCACGTCGGCCAGCGGAGCCTCGGGGGCAGAACCGTCGAACGTTCCCCGGTGCCCTCCTGCCTCCGGGCCCTGGACGACGAGGGCGTCGACGCCGTGTGCCGTCGCCACCGACGCGTCGTCGGCAGTGGCAACCGTGGCCCACACCTCGGTTCCGACGCTGTGTAGCCGGGCGACTTCGTCTGCGGTGAAGGTGCCGAACGTACTCGACACCAGTGGCACCGGGTTCGAGATCAGCCAGTCGAACTTCTCGGTGTAGTAGTCGTCGCGCCTGGGCAGTGCGCCCGGTTCGACGTCGAACTTGTCGAACCACGGCCTCAGCTGCGCAGCGTATGCGTCGACGTCGGCTCCGGTGGATTCCTCGGGCAGAAAGAGGTTGACGCCGAACAGGTGGTCGCGCACCGAATCGACCTGCGCGGCAAGCGCATCCGGGGTCAGCAGAGCGCCTGCGATCATGCCCAGCCCGCCTGCCCGGGACACCGCCGCTGCCAGCTCCGGCGTGGAGGGCCCACCTGCCATCGGTGCACCGATGATCGGAATGTTCAGCTCACTCAGTATCCGTGTCGTCACATCGACCGAACTTACTCCGTTGCGCTCGCCTGCCCACGTGTGCGGCGATGCTGCACTACTTCTTGGGCTTGTCCGTCGACGACTCGGACGAGAGAGCAGCGACGAAAGCCTCCTGCGGTACATCGACGCGGCCGATGGTCTTCATGCGCTTCTTGCCTTCTTTCTGCTTCTCGAGCAGCTTGCGCTTACGACTGATGTCGCCGCCGTAGCACTTGGCGAGGACGTCCTTGCGGATGGCGCGGATGTTCTCGCGGGCGATGATGCGCGAACCGATCGCGGCCTGAATCGGCACCTCGAACTGTTGCCGCGGAATGAGCTCCTTGAGTTTGGTCGTCATCTTGTTGCCGTACGCGGCCGCGGCGTCCTTGTGGACGATTGCGGAGAACGCATCGACGGCCTCGCCCTGGAGCAGGATGTCCACCTTGACGAGAGCGGCACTCTGCTCACCGATCTCCTCGTAGTCGAGACTCGCGTATCCCCTGGTGCGGGATTTGAGAATGTCGAAGAAGTCGAAGATGATCTCGGCCATCGGGATGGTGTAGCGCAACTCGACGCGTGTCTCGGACAGGTAGTCCATGCCGCCGAGTTCGCCGCGGCGCCCCTGACAGAGTTCCATGATCGTTCCGATGAACTCGCTCGGAGAGATGATGGTGCACTTGACCATCGGTTCGAACACGTCGCGTACCTTGCCCTCGGGCCAGTACGACGGGTTGGTGACGATGTGCTCGGCACTGTCCTCCATCTCGACGCGGTAGACCACGTTGGGCGAGGTGGAGATCAGGTCGAGGTTGAACTCGCGCTCGAGCCGCTCGCGGGTGATCTCCATGTGCAGCAGACCGAGGAAGCCGCAACGGAAGCCGAATCCGAGGGCAACGGAGGTCTCCGGCTCGTACGTCAGCGCCGCGTCGTTGAGCTGGAGCTTCTCGAGCGCGTCGCGCAGGTCGGGGTAGTCCGAACCATCGAGCGGATAGAGGCCGGAGTAGACCATCGGCCGCGGCTCTCGGTAACCCGTCAGCGCCTCGGTGGCACCCTTGCGGAACGTGGTGACCGTATCGCCCACCTTGGACTGACGCACGTCCTTCACGCCGGTGATGAGGTACCCGACCTCGCCGACGCCCAGGCCCTTGGTTGCCTTCGGGTCGGGCGAGACGATGCCGACTTCGAGAAGCTCGTGTGTCGACCCCGTCGACATCATCGTCACTTTTTCGCGGGGGTTCAACGCTCCGTCGACCACGCGGACGTAGGTGACGACGCCGCGATAGGTGTCGTACACGGAGTCGAAAATCATTGCGCGAGCGGGACCGTCCGGGTTGCCGACCGGAGCCGGGACCAGCTTGACGACCTCGTTGAGCAGCTCCTCCACGCCGACACCGGTTTTGCCGGACACACGGAGAACATCATCCGGCTCGCATCCGATGATGTGCGCGATCTCGGCGGCGTAGCGATCCGGATCGGCAGCAGGCAGATCGATCTTGTTCAGTACCGGGATGATCGTCAGTTCTTTGTCCAACGCGAGATAGAGGTTCGCCAGCGTCTGCGCCTCGATACCCTGCGCGGCGTCGACCAGCAGCACGGCACCCTCGCACGCTTCGAGGGCACGCGACACCTCGTAGGTGAAGTCGACGTGTCCCGGCGTGTCGATGAGGTGAAGGACGAACTCCTGGTCGTCCACCACCCACGGCAGTCGCACGTTCTGCGCCTTGATGGTGATACCGCGTTCGCGTTCGATATCCATGCGATCGAGGTACTGCGCTCGCATCGACCGATCGTCGACGACGCCCGTGAGCTGCAGCATCCGGTCTGCCAGCGTCGACTTTCCGTGGTCGATGTGGGCGATGATGCAGAAGTTCCTGATCCGGGCGGGATCGGTGAACGTCGTGTCGGCGAAGCTGG
Source organism: Rhodococcus yunnanensis NBRC 103083 (assembly GCF_001895005.1). GTDB lineage: Bacteria > Actinomycetota > Actinomycetes > Mycobacteriales > Mycobacteriaceae > Rhodococcoides > Rhodococcoides yunnanense. The sequence continues at coordinate 171,147 of NZ_BCXH01000002.1, forward strand.
GCACTTACGATCCTTTGAACGGCTGAGGAGCGAACGGACAGACCCAATAGTCCCACGTGTCCTACGCAGCAACGTCGTCGGCGTGCCGGATCCGGGATGACTACACTTTCGTCGCATGGCTGGGAACTGGAGCAGATTCAGCAAGGAACTGGGCAGGATCGCACTTCGAGAGGGACCGAAGCTCTTCCGGCAGCTTCAGAACTCCGGTGCCCTCCAGAAGGGCAAGGATGCGATCTCGGGTTCGACCACCCCCGGAACCGCCGCGAAACCCGGTCGGCCCGCCGCGAAACCCGGTCGCCCTGTCGCGTCCAGGACGGTCCCGACGGCACACCGCGCACGACGCGTCGAGTACTCCCCCGATCTCGACGGCAAGGCAGATCCCGGTGAAATCGTCTGGACGTGGGTCACCTACGAAGAGGACGCGACTCAGGGCAAGGACCGACCGGTACTGGTGGTCGGTCGCGACAGCGACACACTGCTGGGATTGATGTTGTCCAGCCAGAGCAAGCGCGACGGTGACCCCGATTGGGTGTCGATCGGGTCCGGCTCGTGGGACAGCGAGGGACGGCCGAGTTGGATACGCCTCGACCGTGTCCTCGACGTCCCCGAGTCCGGTATCCGCCGCGAGGGTGCCGTTCTCGCCAAGGGCAAGTTCGACGCCGTGGCTTCCCGGTTGCGTTCGGACTACAGCTGGTCGTGACGCAGCCGGGCCGCCCTCAGGACTTCAGTCGATCGAATCGACCGAACACACCTCGATAGACGAGGGCTCCGAGCGCCCCGCCGACGAGTGGGAACACGATGAACAACCACACCTGCCCCAGTGCGCCCGGCTGCCACGGTGCGACGGCGAGACTCCTCGCCGGATTGACCGAGGTGTTGTCGATCGGGATCGACACCAGATGGATCACGGCCAGCGTGAAACCGATGGACACGCCGGCCAGTGGCACGTCGGAGATCTGATCCGTCGACGCCAACACCACGAACACCAGAAGCGCGGTCAACAGGATCTCGATGACGATGGCCGCGGTGATTCCGTAGCCGTTCTCCAGTACCCCGCCCAGCGGACCCTTGATCGCGGACGGGCTGTGCGCGCCCCAACCGTTCGCGCCGAGACCGTCGACCTCACGGTCGTATGCCGGGAGACTGTTGGCGATCGCGAACAGTACGGCTCCGGCGATGAGTCCACCGATGACCTGGGCGACGATGAACAGGATTGCCTGCACCGCGGACATCTTGCCGAGCAGTGCTTGGCCGACAGTGACGGCCGGATTGACGTGACAGCCCGAGATCGGCCCGATCGCATACACGAGAAACAACAGTGTGAGGCCGAAAGCCAGTGCCACACCGAGATTTCCGACTTTGTCCCCGGCGAACACGGCCGTTCCGACCGCCGTGAACACGAGAACGAACGTGCCGATGGCCTCGGCGATGTACTTCTTGGTGTCCGAGATGACTTCCGGTTCCACATACTCCTGTGCCGTCGACATATGCCCACCTCTGCTCGATAGGTAATTCCCAGAAGAAACCTGCCGAGCAGTACGTTACGCCAGACGTGTGATCTCTACTACAACATCGAGAGCAGTCGAACCTCCGCCCGAGAAGATGCCCTTCAGCGGCGGCACATCGGCGTAGTCACGGCCGAGACCCACCGAAACATGCTGCTCGTTCACCGGAATCGCGTTGGTGGGGTCGTAACCCCACCACGAGCCTGTCCATGCCTCGATCCATGCGTGCGATTGTCCCTCGACCGACACTCCGATCACCGCTTCGTTTTTCGGGTGCAGGTAGCCCGAGCAGTACCGGCTCGGAATGCCGACGCTGCGCAACAACAGGAGCGTCAGGTGCGCGTAGTCCTGGCACACGCCCTTCTTCTCCGACCATGCCTCGACAGCGGAGGTGTGCACGCCCGTCGTGCCGGGCACGTAGGACATCTCCTGGTGCACCCAATTGGAGATCTCGACGACCGATTCCTGAGGTGGCAGACCCTTGGACAGCTTCTTCGCGATGGCAGCGAGTTGACGGTTCTTGGGCACGTACACCGTGTTGTCGAGCACCTCGTTGTACCGGTCGATCACCGACTCGCTCGCCAGTTCCTCCCAGGACGCCGTCTCCTCGGGCGGCGTGAACGGATCCGTCTCGACGACGGACGACCCGGTGACCTCCAGTTCGGTGTGTGGCGCATGCAGGTCGAAAGCTGTGACGGCGGTGCCCCAGTAGTCGGTGTAGCGGTACGACCTCGTGACCGGGTTGGTCTCGACGCGATTGAGGATGACGTTCTGCCGGTGGTCGCTGCGCGGTGTCAACCGAGCCTCGTTGTACGACGACGTCACCGGCGCGTTGTACTGATAGCCCGTGGTGTGTACAACTCGCATACGCCAGCTCACAGTTCACCTTCCAGTTGGTCTTCGTAGTTTCCGGCACCCGCGTCGGTCCACGCCACCCACGGAGCGGCATGGAAATACTGCTTGGAAATGGCCTCGCCGAGATCGCGGCACGTCTCCTGAAGTGACAGAAGTCGCTCCTGCAGATCGTCCAACAGCGCTCCGGGACGGAGGAACTCGAGTTCGCTTCGCGCACGGCCGAGCAGTCGCTGCGCCTCGGCGCGGGCCCCGACACGACTGTTGGGCTGATGGTCGAGCTGATCGAGCGACCGCTCCGCTTCACTGAGCGCATAGAACACCGATCGCGGAAACAGCCTGTCCAACAACATGAATTCGAGCACCCGCTGGGCGTCGAGCGCCCCGCGGTAGGTGCGCAGGTAGGTGTCGTGCGCGCCTGCGGATCGCAGCACGGTCACCCATGCAGGCGACGACGGCCGGTCACCCGCACGCGAGAGCAGAAGCCGCACCGTCATGTCGATTCGCTCGACGGACCGGCCGAGAATGAGGAATCGATACCCGTCGTCGTGACTGAGGGTCGAATCGGCCAACCCGGCGAACATCGCGGCCCGCTCTTCGATGTAGCTGAAGAACTCGTGCGGTCCGGTCCGCTTCGACGCGCGAATCCTGTCGTTCAATCCGTTGTAGGTGGTGTTCAAGCACTCCCACATCTCACTGGATGTGACTTCTCGTGCACCACGGGCATTTTCACGCGCACTCGACAACGAGTCCACGATCGAGCCGCTTCCACTGCGACTGAACGCGACGAGTTCGGTGAGTGACCACACGTCGAGTGAGACATCGGGTTCGTGCTTGAAACCGAGCACCCGAAGCAGAACTCGCGATATGTGGTCGGGATCGACCGTCGCGTCCTCGAGAAGTTGATGCACCGTGACGTCGAGGATGCGGGCAGTGTCGTCCGCCCGCTCGACGTACCGCCCGATCCAGTAGAGCGATTCCGCGTTCCGAGCGAGCATCTAGTGTCCCCCACCGTTCGAGCTTTGCTGCTGTTGCTGTTGCTGTTGCTGTTGCTGATCCATCGTCAGCTCGGGTCCCTGTTCGGTCATCGGAGCCTCCGGCGGCTCGCTGACGATCTCTTCACCCGCGAGTTCCTGCTCCTCCTGTGACGTTCGCGTCGCGAGTACCCAGGTGTCCTTGCTGCCGCCGCCCTGACTCGAGTTGACCACGAGCGAGCCTTCGGGCAGCGCGACACGCGTGAGCCCGCCCGGCAGCACCCACACGTCGTCGCCGTCGTTGACCGCGAACGGCCGAAGATCGACGTGGCGCGGTACCAGTCGGTCACCGATCTTGGTGGGAACCGTCGAGAGCTGTACGACGGGCTGCGCGATCCAGCCGCGCGGGTCCGCCCTGATCTTCTTGCTGATCGTCGCGAGTTCCTTGGGCGACGCGTCCGGACCGAAGACGATGCCGTAGCCGCCCGAACCTTCGACCGGCTTGATCACGAGCTCGTCGACACGATCGAGGACCTCCTCGCACTCGTCGTCCAACCAGCATCGGAACGTGTCGACGTTCGCCAGGAGCGGCTTCTCGCCCAGGTAGTAGTCGATGATCGTCGGCACGTACGTGTAGACGAGCTTGTCGTCGCCGACGCCGTTGCCCACGGCACTGGAAATGACCACATTGCCGGCGCGTGCAGCATTGACCAAACCCGCGACTCCGAGAACCGAATCGGGGCGGAACTGCATCGGGTCGAGATAGTCGTCGTCGATGCGTCGATAGATGACGTCGACCTGACGCTCACCCTCGGTGGTGCGCATGTAGACGATGTTGTCGCGGCAGAACAGGTCGCGTCCCTCGACGAGTTCGACGCCCATCAACCGAGCGAGCAACGAGTGCTCGAAGTAGGCGGAGTTCGCCACACCGGGGGTCAGGACGACAACGGTGGGGTCGGCTTCGTTGAGCGCCGCTGCAGCGCGGAGCGCGCGCAACAGATGCGAGGCATAGTCACCGACGGCACGTACTCGGTGAGTGGCGAAGAGGTCGGGGAACACCCGCGCCATCGTGCGACGGTTCTCCATCACGTAGGACACCCCGGACGGCGACCTGAGGTTGTCCTCGAGGACGCGGAAGGTTCCCTGTGCGTCGCGAATCAGGTCGATGCCCGCGACGTGGATACGGACGCCGTTGGGCGGCACGATGCCGATCGCCTCGCGGTGAAAATGCTCACACGAGGTGACGAGCCGCTTGGGCACCACTCCGTCGCGCAGAATCTCCTGGTCTCCGTAGATGTCCGCGAGGAACATCTCCAATGCCTTGACGCGCTGTTTGATCCCACGCTCGAGCCGCGACCACTCACCGGCGGCGATGACGCGCGGCACCTGGTCGAGTGGAAACGGACGCTCCTGGCCGGACAGCGAGAACGTGATTCCCTGGTCGATGAATGCTCGCCCGAGCGCATCCGACCGAGCACCGAGATCGGCTGAGCTCGACGGCTCGAGCGCGGTGTGAATCCCCTTGTACGGCGTGCGAGTCTTGCCTTCGGAGTCGAACATCTCGTCGAACGCGAGACCGTACTTGCCGTTGTTGGCATAGCCGTCGAAGACGCCGTCGACCTCGGGCTTCCCGCGAGCCACCGAGGATGATGTGGTGGTTTTACTCTTGGCCAATGGTGTGGCTCCGGATCGCGGACTCATTCTCGCCATGTTGCTACAGAGACAGGAGATAAGCGCGCCGGACGCGTTAATTTCTGGAAACGGTGCACGCCCCGTCCGGCGGCAGCCTCGTCGTGCCACACGTTTCGGCAGGTGATGAGACAGGCGGAATTGGGTTCTGCTTCGGGTGCTGGTATTCTCGATCTTCGGCGCTGGGCTTCACGGCTCGGCAGCAGACTTCGGGCATTCCAGCATGGATGGCCCTGACCGGAATACCGACGAAGACAGAAGGATTTTACGCGTGGCCAACATCAAGTCCCAGAAGAAGCGCATCCTCACCAACGAGCGCAGCCGTCTGCGCAACCAGTCGGTGAAGTCCTCGCTGCGGACGATCATTCGCTCCTTCCGCACCGCTGAGGCTGCAGGAGACAAGGAAGCGGCTTCGACCCTCGCGTCCACCGCAGGCCGCCAGCTGGACAAGGCAGTCAGCAAGGGTGTCATCCACAAGAACCAGGCAGCCAACAAGAAGTCGGCACTGGCTCTGGCTGTCAACAAGCTCTGATTCACGGTTTCACCACAAAGCCCGCTCGAACCGTCGAGCGGGCTTTGTGCTGTCCGGAGGAACGCTGTCCCAGTCAGCTACTCAGGCCGGCGACCACCGATACCGCATTCTCGACGGCGTAATCCGCGTCGGCGGCTTGGCCTTTGACGTCCGCGTTGAGCTGAGACACGATCTGCAAAGCCTGCGCGATCGACTGTCCGTTCCAGCCACGTGCCTGCGCCTGAGCTTTCTTGATCTTCCACGGCGGCATGCCGAGTTCACCGGCCATCCGAAACGGATCTCCGCGTCCGGCGGAACCGACGAGCGCTATGGTGCGCACGGCATCGGCGAGCGCGTCGGCCAGTAGAACGTGCGGGACGCCCCTGTGCATTGCCCATCGCAGCGCTTCCAGGGCTCCTGGACGGTCCCCGGCAACGGCTTTCTCGGCGACGTCGAAGCCCGACACCTCTGCCTTGCCGGAGTAATAGCGTCGAACCGCAGCGACGTCCACCTTGCCGCCGGTGTCCGCGACGAGTTGTGAGCAGGCGGCAGCGAGCTCGCGAAGTTCCGACCCCACGGACTCGACGACGGCTTCGACCACGTCGCCACTGACCCGTACCCCGGCCCGGGTGAACTCGCTCTTGACGAAATCTACGCGTTCGGACGCTTTGGTCAGTTTGGCGCACTCGTGAGTGACGGCACCGGACTTCTGCAGCGCGCCGACCATCGCCTTGGCCCGGCCACCGCCGGTGTGCATGATGACGAGCACGGCGCCCTCGGGAGGGTCGGCTGCCGCGTCGAGGACAAGGGCCACAGCGTCCTTACCCGCCTCCGCGGCGGACTCCAGCACGACGACGCGGTCCTCGGCGAACAACGAGGGGCTCAGTAGTTCGGCGAGTTCCGGCGCGCTGGCGTCGCCTGCCCGCAACTTGGTGACCGGTAGGTCCTCGCCGGGAGATCGACGTGCTCGTACCCGACCGACGATCGACGCGACAGCGCGGTCCATGAGCAGTTCCTCGTCGCCGAGAACGAGGTGGAGCGCCTCCACCGGGCTGTTCGCATTCACGACGTCGATCGTGCCATGCCGCCCCGACACCTTTCACACATGCCACCGGCCCCACCCCTCGGCTACTGCGTGAGCAACGAACCGACCCACAGTAGGAACGCAGCGGCAGCGGTTCCGCCCAGGATCCACCGCATGATTCGGCTACGCAGCGCCCACACGGCCATCGCCGTCGCCGCCAGCACGACGGCAACACCTGCGGCGCCGCTCGGGGTCGCCAGCGAGGCTCCTGGCACTGCGGCGGACCGATGCGCGACCCAGATCAGCCACCACAGTGGGGCCGACGCGAGCTCGAGCACGAGCGAGGCAAGGGAAGTCGCCCACGGGGCAAGGGCCGCAGCGATCGCACCGACGACCGTGATCGGCGCGACCACCGGTGCCACCGCGATATTGGCCAGCACTCCGAAGGCGGAGAAGGTGCCCGCCATGCCTGCAACGATCGGTGCCGTGACGGCGTGAGCAGCGGCCGCCACCGCGACGATCTCGGCCGGCGCGCGGCCCCACCCGTGACGGCGCAGCCAATCGACCCACACCGGTGACAACACCACGAGACCTGCGGTAGCGGCGACCGACAGCGCGAACCCACGATCGACTGCCAGTTCTGGCCACCACGCGATCAACCCCAACACCGCAGTGCACAGCGCGGGCACGGCCTGGCGGCGCCGACCGGTGATCAATGCAAGCAATCCGATCCCGCCCATCACGGCGGCGCGCAGGACGCTCGGCGACGGTCGGGCGACAACTACGAACGCGAGAAGCACGATCGCACACACCGACGCGGTGGTACGGGGACCGATTCCGACGGCGCGTGTCAGAAGCAGAAAAGCGCCCAACAGAATCGAGAAGTTCGCACCGGACACGGCAGTGAGATGCGTCAGACCTGCAGCGCGAAAGTCGGATTCGACGTCCTCCGGCAGAGCCGACACGTCGCCGACGACCAGACCGGGGAGCACTCCCGCCCGATCGGGAGGCAGTGCATCCGAGGCCGCTTCCGCCAGCGAGGTGCGCACAGTCGACGCCGCTCGCGCGATCGGACCCGGCGCATCGACACGGAGAGGTGGCCCGTCCACGCGAACGACCGCGACGGTCAGATCCGTCCGATCGGGCGGTGCGAGTCGGCCGCGCAGTGCCACCGCCTGGCCCGGCACGAGGCCATCCCACCCCTGCGCCGGTGCGAGAACGGTCACCGAGCCTCTCATCGAACGCGGAATGCCCGCGACGTCCATCTGCGTCAACTCGGCTTCGATCGAGACTGTCTCCGGCCCCGCGAAGCGAATGCGCCGCGGATCCTCGGTGACCACCACAGCCGCACTGACCCACGCCCGTTGATGTGCTGCTTCGACGGCAGGGCTGGTCTCGAACACCCACATGTGCACGGCTGCCGCGCCCGAGTAGCAGCAGCCGACCGCGGTCACCGCGACCAGGCCGAGTCCGCGGTCCCCCAGTCTTTTCCGTACACCGAGAAGTACGATCGTGCACCCCGCCAGAACGAGCACACACGCGATGACGACACCCGACCCGAACACGATTCCCACACATGTTGCAGCCCATCCCACGATCGCAGCCGGAACCAGTCGGATGTCGTGCGGCCGGATCGGCGCCTCGTTCACACCGTCACCTGATCGCGCATCTTCTCCAGTCGCACGGGGCCGATGCCGTCGACCTCGGCCAGTTGACCGACGTCGGTGAACGGTCCGTTCACCTCCCGCCACGAGATGATGTTCGCCGCGGTCACGGGTCCGACGCCGGACAACGCGTCCAACTCCGCGGCCGTCGCGGTGTTCAGGTCGACCGGTCCGCCGCCCGCGTCGGAAGATGCACTCGTCGAGCCGGATTCACCGCCGCTCATCGTTCCGCTCACGACCGTCTTGCCCTCCGGCGGCATCGCGCCCACCAGTATCTGATCGCCGTCGGCGACGAGCGCAGCGAGGTTGAGTCCCAGCACGTCGGCACCATCGCGTGTGCCACCCGCCGCGGCCAACGCGTCGGCGACGCGCGAACCCGGCGGAAGATGCACGAGCCCTGACGACACGACCAGGCCCACCACGCTGACAACGAGATCCACCGGCGGTGCGGCTGCGGCGGACGCGGACGTCGTCGTCGATTCGGCTGAAACGGGCTGCACCACGGGCAGGGACGGGACAGGGGCGACCGAGGGAGCGTCGCGAACCCATCCGTATACGGCGACGAGAACGACGACGAGACCGACACCTGTCATCGCCAGCATTCCCTTGCGCCCCGGATCCAGTCGAGCTCCTCGCCACCGCTCGGGCAGATACGGCGACAGCGCGGTCTCGCGTCGCTCGTCCGAAGTCAACCAATGCTGTTGTGAGTCAGCGTCTCCGACACTCTCCGACGTCGCTGCTTCCGGATCGGACCTGGTGCGCGAGATCGGTCGGTTCTCGAGAGTTGCCATGGATCGGACGCTAACGAACCACGCACCGGGAGGTGCGCCGTTACCGCAGTTCGCGAATCACCCTGTGGATCAACGCGAAGGCTGTGGATGAACAGGGTGATTCGGGCCGGAAGTCAGGACTGCGGACAGACTGCGACACCGACCGCGCCCGGACCGACATGGGCGCCGAGCACTGCCCCGAACGACGACAACTCGACGCCGGTGACCTGCGGAATTCGGTCGGTGAGCAGCGCCGCGAGTGTGGCCGCTCGCTCGGCGCTCTGCATATGGTGCACCGTCAGCGCAACCCCCGCATCGCCGGACACTGCGGCAACGGCGTCGACGAGCTTGCCCAACGCTTTCGTCGAGGTGCGCGCCTTCTGTTCGAGTACGAGTCTGCCGTCGCTGAGATGAAGTACCGGCTTCATCGCGAGCGCCGTGCCCAGCAGCGCTGCAGCCGCTCCGATACGACCCCCGCGGCGAAGGTGGTCGAGTCGGTCCACCACGATGAAACACTCGACCCTTCTCGATACCGATGCGGCGTCCTCGTAGACGGTGTCGAGGTCGGCGCCGGAGGCCGCGATGCGAGCGGCCGACAACGCGGCATAACCGATACCCATTCCGGCGGAGGCAGAGTCGACCACACGCACACGATCACCGACCTCGCTTGCGGCCTGTCGCGCCGCCTCCCATGTCGACGACAGTCCGCGCGAGATATGAACCGCGACGACGCCGGCCCCGTCACTGCGCTCGAGCGCATCTCGGTACAGCGCCTCGAGCTCCGCGGGCGACGCGCCTGCCGTCGTGACCGGGCCGTCGGCGGCGAAGTCTTCGGGAATCGGATCGACGCCCTCGCGCAGGTCGACGCCGTCGACGAACACGTGCAGTGGAGCGATCGCAATCTTCTCGCGCCGCGCTACATCGGCACCGAGGCATGCCGACGAATCGGTCACGACGGCAACCGTCATACGGCAGGCACCGTCGACGCAGCGCGAATCTCGACGAGCATCGCCTCGGCGACGGCGACGTGCGCATCCCAACCCCAGTGAATACCGTCGGGATTGGCGTTGTCCGAAAAGATGTTCGCCCGAACGGCATCGGCCAGATCGACGAGAGGCACGCCGGTTTCCGAGCTCCACCGACGCAGCGCCCTTTCGGCTGCAGGCCGACCGGAGTGAACTCGGCCGTATGCATCGCTGCGATGGACCGACGGGAGGGTGCCGATGATCGGCAGTTCGGGACGAACGTACGCCAGCGCCGCGCGCGACTGTTCGAGATAGTCGACGCTCAGCTTCGGTGGAAGCGCCACCGGCCAGCCCAGGTGCGCCAATCGTGGTTGCACCCACTGATATCCGGCTCGAACGACGCGCCGCAGTGCAGGCGGGCGAACATAACGGATCTGTTCCCGCAGCGCGGTGGGCAGCGGTGACGGAAGCGAATCCATTCCGCCGACGCCGAACACGACCGCCCCGGCTTTCGGGATGGCTGCCCACACTCTCGGATCCTGGGTGAGAGCCCACCACACGTCACGGCTGGTCCAACCGATACGGGCGACGATCTCGACCGTCCACCCCAGCTCGGCGGCGACGATGTTGGGCCAGATCCTGGGATCGTCGACAGGCAAACCGCCCTTGGGTCCGTAGTAGCAGAGCGAGTCGGCCAACACGAGCAACACCGGTGGTGTGCCTGGCACGGCGTTCGGTGGGGTGTAATCGTCAGAGGACGTCACTGGCCACTCTCGCCGACGCGTTCCACACATCGAGCCGCCACCCGAGCGCAGAGTCGTCACCGTGGCTGCTCAGTTGCACCCAGCTGGTGTTGGACAGGCCACCGAGCACCGGCCATCGATCCACCGGCAGATCGAGGAGCGCCGCCGTCAGTGCCGCGATCAACCCGCCGTGAGCCACGACGACAACGGGTTCGGCCGCTCCGTGTCGGCCCCACTCAGGCACGCCCGCAACGAGCTCGGAGACCACGGGAACACTGCGACGCGCCACGTCGAGACGGCTCTCACCGTCCGGCGGAGCCATCTCGGCGTCGGCTCGCCACGCGAGCCGCGCACCGGGCGAGAGGTCGTCGACGTCGAGATGCGTCAAACCTTGCCACTGCCCGAGGTGCGTCTCACGGAGCCGCTCGTCGAGCAGCACCGGCACACCGGTCGCATCGCTCAGGGCGGCAGCGGTGTCGGACGCACGCCGCAGATCGGAGGACACGATGCGCAACGGCGACCGCGTCGACAGTTCCGCGGCAGCGTTCTTGGCCTGCGTCCGGCCCAGTTCGGTCAGATCGGTGTCGAGCTGGCCCTGCATGCGATCGGTGGCGTTGTATTCGGTCTGACCGTGGCGCAGCAGAATCAACTGCCGCTTGGTCTCTGCAGTGGGGCTCACTGCTCCGGATCCGGGTCCGTACGCTCCCCCAGTCCGGGAACGTCGACAGTTGGGCAGTCCTTCCACAGACGCTCGAGAGCGTAGAAGTTTCGCTCGTCGTTGTGCTGGACATGAACGACGACATCGACGAAGTCGAGCAGAGCCCATCGGCCCTCGCGTGTGCCTTCCTTACGAACCGGTTTGAACCCGGCTTCGCGGAGCTTGTCCTCGATGTTCTCCACGATCGAGCTGACCTGACGCTCGTTGGGAGCGGACGCGATGACGAAGCAGTCCGTGATGACCAACTGCTCCGAGACATCGAGAACGACGACATCTGTCGCCAGTTTGTCGTCGGCTGCGAGCGCCGCGATTCGCGCGACGTTCACGGCCTCGTCTGTTGCAGTCACTTGGTGTTACTCCCACTGTTCGGGCTCGATTCCTCGGTCACTGCGCTGGTGACGGAATCAGCCTTTTTCTTCTGTGGCGCCGGTTCCGACATGGTGACGGAACCGTCGAGGCGCTGCGCGCCTCTGGGTCGATAGAGGTTTCTCTTCGAGATGTACTGCACGACGCCGTCGGGCACGAGATACCAGACGGGGCGATTCTCGCTGGCCCTGAGCCGGCATTCGGTCGACGAGATGGCCAGCGCCGGGATCTCGATCAGCGTCAATGCGTCCTGTGGCAGATCCTGCAGATGGTCTGCGAGATGTTCGACTCCCAGTTCGAAACCGGGGCGCGACACACCGACGAACTTCGCCAGATCGAACAGTTCCTCCCAGTTCTGCCAGGTCAGAATACTCTCCAGCGCGTCAGCCCCGGTAATGAAGTACAACTCCGCGGCAGGATGCTGCGCGGCGAGATCACGCAGTGTGTCCACCGTGTACGTCAACTTCTCACGATCGACGTCGACACGACTGACCGAGAACCGCGGATTGGACGCGGTGGCGATGACCGTCATCAGGTATCTGTCCTCGGCAGGACTGACCGGTCGCCCCTCCTTCTGCCACGGTGTGCCGGTGGGGACGAAGATCACCTCGTCCAGACCGAACGTGTTGGCAACCTCGCTGGCTGCGACAAGGTGGCCGTGGTGGATGGGATCGAAAGTACCGCCCATCACGCCGAGTCTGCGGACATGGGGACGCCGCGCAGACGTGTGATCGGCCTCGGGTGGTTGCTGCACGATTGACGAGCTTACTTCGGCGATCACACCGGCAGCAGACGCGCAACGATTTCGGAGAGCTGACTCGCAGATCGGCACTCGTACATGCTGATGACGTCGCGGTAGACGTTCGCCGCCGAGTCCCCCGAGCCCCACTGCCCTGTCGGCTCCGGATTGAGCCAGTACGCGTGCTTGGCCACCGAGACGGTACGCGCCAAGGCGGCCACCTTGGGATCGCGATAGTTGGTTCGTCCGTCCCCGAGTACCAGGACCGATGTTCGCGACGTCACCGACTGCGCGTATTTGTCGTCGAAGGTCTCGAACGCGTTGCCGTAGTCCGAGTGGCCGTCGTAGGTGATCAGATCCGACTCACGGATGATCCGGGACATCGCAGCACCCAGATCGGCTCCCGAGTCGAAGAATCGGGTCACCTCGTCGGTCGAGTCGATGAACGCGAAGATGCGTACCCGAGAGAACTGTTCGCGGAGTGCATGGACGAGCAGCAACGTGAAGTGGCTGAACCCGGCAACGGATCCTGACACGTCGCACATCACCACCAGTTCGGGACGTGCACGACGCGGCTTCCGCTGCACCAGATCGATCGGTACCCCGCCTGTGGACATCGACTTGCGCAGCGTGCGCCGCAGATCGATGGCGCCCGCTCTGCTTCGACTGCGGCGAGCGGCGAGTCTGCTGGCCAGCAAACGCGCGAGAGGGGTGACGCTGCGTCGCAACGCGACCATCTCGGTGTCGGACGCACGAAGGAAGTCGACGTCCTCGGCAAGCTTCGGCACCCCGTAACTTGCGACGCGTTCGCGTCCCAGCTGTTCGGCCGCGCGGCGCCGCGTCTCGTTCTCGACCATTTTCCTCAGGTCGGCGATGCGCTGCGCCGCGGTCCGTTTGGCCACCTCGTCCTCGTAGCTTCCGGACGACCGTGTCGATGCCGGGTCGGCGTTGCCGAGCAGCCCTTCGAGAATCCGGCTCAGCAACGTGTCCGGTGCGACGTCACGCAGCGCCTGGTACGCGGAGAAGGACGGACCGTTGGTGGACTTGTACTGGCCGAGCTCCTCGACCATCTGCGCCGCGAGCATCTCGGTCAGTTCGACGGCCTCGGGTCCGCCGTCCACCAGCAGCTCGGTGATGAGTTCACGCAGCGCCGTGAAGTCGATCGCCCCGTCCGCGGTGCGTGGCAGCGTGGTGTCGATCTTGCCGGAGTCGCGTTGCCCGGTCGCAGCGGGAAACCACAGGTCGAACAACGCGTCGAACGTCGCCCGATGGGTCGGCCGCCTGAGCAACGAGCAGGCGAGACCTTCACGGAGCGCCTCGCGGTCCATCAGGTCGAGCACCGAGACCACTCTGCCCGCGTCGACGGTTTCCGACGGACCGACCGCGATTCCACGTTTGCGCAACGCCTCGACGAATTCGACGAGGTGACCTTCGAGCCCGTGCCGGCTGTACATGTCAGTTCAGCCGAAGCTCGGCTGCCGCCTTGATCTGATCGGACTGATGCTTGAGAACGACGCCGAGCGTGGCACGGACCGCGTCGTCGTCGAGTGTGTCCATCCCCAACGCCAACAGCGTTCTTCCCCAGTCGATGGTCTCGGCGACCGACGGCACCTTCTTGAGCTGCATCGCACGCAGAACACGGACCGTACGCACCATCTGTTCGGAGATGGCCTCGGGCAGTTCCGGTACGCGGCTGGCGAGGATACGACGCTCGAGGTCGGCGTCGGGGAAGTCGAGATGCAGGAACAGGCACCGTCGTTTGAGGGCCTCGGACAACTCGCGGGTGGCGTTCGACGTCAACACCACGAACGGCTTGCGCGTGGCGGTGATGGTCCCGAGTTCCGGGATCGTGACCGCGAAATCGCTCAACACCTCGAGCAGCAGGCCTTCGATCTCGACGTCGGCCTTGTCGGTCTCGTCGATCAGCAGGACTGTCGGGTCCTCGCGACGAATAGCCTGCAGCAGCGGCCTGGCGAGGAGAAATTCCTCGGAGAACACATCGAGCTTGGTCGCATCCCAATCCGCGGGCGCGCCGGACGCCGACTGGATACGGAGAATTTGCTTGGCGTGATTCCACTCGTAGAGCGCTCGTGCTTCGTCGACACCTTCGTAGCACTGCAGACGGACCAGCTCCGCACCCGTCGTCTCGGCGACAGCGCGAGCCAGCTCGGTCTTTCCCACGCCGGCCGGACCCTCGATCAGAAGTGGCTTGCCGAGTCGATCGGCAAGAAACACCGACGTGGCAGTGGCCTTGTTCGCGAGATACCCGGTCTCGGCGAGCCGGTCGACGACGTCGTCGACGCTGCCGAACAACGGCGGGGATGTCGGAAGTGCTCGGTCCACGTCGGAACTCCTTTGATGGCGGGTCATGCCTGTCGGGTGTGTCCTTCGCCCCAGACGGTCCATTTGGTGGATGTCAGCTCGGGCAACCCCATCGGTCCGCGAGCGTGCAACTTCTGGGTGGAGATGCCGATCTCGGCACCGAAACCGAATTGTTCGCCATCGGTGAATGCAGTCGACGCATTGACCATGACGGCAGCCGCATCGACCCGCGTGGTGAACTCCCGCGCCGCGCGGAGGTCGGAAGTGACGATCGCCTCGGTGTGCCCTGTCCCGAACGCGTCGATGTGCGCAATTGCACCGTCGATTCCGTCGACGACCTTCAGCGCGACGTCGAGGGACAGGTACTCCTCGGACCAGTCCTTGTCGGTGGCAGGTACCAACCCGGGTAGGTCTCCGTGCACGACGACGCTGTGGCTCTGGAACGCCTGCAACAGCTGCGGGACGGCGGTCTCCGCGATCGCGGAATCGACGAGGATGGTCTCCGCTGCGTTGCACACGCTCACCCGTCGGGTCTTCGAGTTGATCACGATCCTCTCGGCCATCTCGAGGTCCGCCGCAGAGTGGATGTACACGTGGCAGTTTCCGACGCCCGTTTCGATGGTCGGCACCGTTGCGTCGCGGACCACCGCCGAGATGAGGCCTGCTCCCCCGCGCGGTATGACGACGTCGACTAGGCCTCTGGCTTGAATGAGATGCGTCACCGACGAACGGTCTGCGCTACCGAGCAGCTGCACCGCATCCACGGGGAGCCCGCTCGCTGCGAGCGAACCGCGGAGCGCGGTCACGAGCGCATCGTTGGACAGTGCGGCCGACGACGATCCACGCAGCAACGCAGCATTTCCGGACTTGAAGGCGAGACCGAACGCATCGACGGTGACGTTGGGCCGTGCCTCGTAAACCATTCCCACGACGCCGAGCGGCACACGCAGCTGACGAATCTCCAGGCCGTTCGGCAGCGTCGAACCGCGCACGACCTCACCGATCGGGTCCGGCAATCCGGCGACCTGACGCAACCCTGCGGCGATACCGTCGATGCGAGCGTCGGTCAGCCGCAACCGATCCAACAGTCCTTCGTCCGTACCCGCAGCGCGCGCGGCGTCGACGTCAGCGGTGTTGGCGGCAATGACCCGAGGTGCTGCGGCCAGAATGGCATCGGCCGCGGCGTGCAGTGCCGCGTCCTTCTCTGCCGTCGTCAGCAATGCAAGCGACCGGGAGGCAACGCGGGCACGCCGCGCCGCCGCGTGAACCTTCTCGCGCTCGTCGACGTCGCCGAGTGCCGCGGACTCCGATACGGATGCTGCAGTCATGGACTACACACTAGCCAGAACCGCCGACAGTCCGGCATTTCGACCGGTCGGGGAATGACCGCCTGCCACGATCGGTTACCGAGATGCGACATTCGACGACGAAGGAGCCCCCTTGAGTGCCTTGTTCACGCCTCTGACCCTCCGGGAAGTCACATTCCCGAACCGGGTCTGGATGGCTCCCATGTGCCAGTACTCCGCGGATTCCGAGGGAGATGGCGTCGGGGCGCCACACGATTGGCACCGGACGCATCTGGTCAGCCGTGCAATCGGCGGCGCAGGCCTGATCCTGACCGAAGCATCAGCGGTCAGTCCGGAAGGTCGAATCAGCCCGGCGGATCTCGGTATCTGGAACGACACCCAGACGGAGGCGTTCGCCGACATCGTCCGCGAGATCAAGTCGCACGGTTCCGTCGCGGGCATTCAGCTCGCGCACGCCGGACGTAAGGCCTCGACCACGGCGCCGTGGGTCGGCGGAACGTCCATACCGGCGGACGAGCCACTCGGGTGGGAGACCGTCGGGCCGAGCGCCATCGCATTCGGTGACCACGCGACACCGCGTGCTGCCACCGTCGAGGACATCGCCGCGATCGTCCGGGATTTCGCCGCCGCAGCCCAACGAGCCCTGCGCGCAGGTTTCGAGGTCGTGGAGATCCATGCCGCACACGGATACCTCGTCCATCAGTTCCTCTCCCCTGCCAGCAATCACCGCACCGACCAGTACGGAGGAGACTTCACCGGTCGTATCCGGATTCTCGTCGAGATCGTCGACGCCGTCCGGGCCGTGTGGCCTGAGGAACTGCCGCTGTTCGTCCGGGTATCGGGCACCGACTGGCTCGACGAGGACACCGCAGGCCTGGAAGCGGACAGTTGGACGTCGGATCAGACCGTCGCGCTGGTGCAGTTGCTCGCCGATCACGGAGTGGACCTGATCGACGTGTCCACCGGCGGCAATGTGCAGACGAGGATTCCCGTCGAACCCGGCTACCAGGTTCCGTTCGCCAAGCGCGTCCAGTCCGAGACCACCGTTCCCGCTGCGGCAGTCGGACTGATCACAGAGCCCAAACAGGCAGAGGACATCGTCTCCTCGGGTGAGGCGGAAGCCGTGCTGCTCGCACGCGAACTGCTGCGCGACCCGTACTGGCCTCGCCGCGCGGCCCGGGAATTGGGAGCCGAGATCACTCCGCCCGTCGCACCCCAGTACGCGCGCGCGTTCTGACCTGTTTCTGCCCCACCTGTCACCCACCCCTCACCTTCTGCGCAAATGCACGTGCGTTTGCGCAGCCGGGTGGGCAATCCCCACCGTCAACCCCCCGCCCCACGCAAATGCACGTGCATTTGCGTGGGGCGTGGGCGGCTCGGCCACGTTGGGCGCAAATGCACGTGCATTTGCGTGAGGTTCAGTGGCGCGGGAGTTCAGTGGCGCGGGAGTTCAGTGGCGCGGGGGTTCAGCTCGGGACGAATCCGAGCTTCTTGTCGACCACGTTGGTCAACTCCTCGTTCTCGGTGTACCGCTGAAGGTTGGTTACGAAGAGGTCGGAGAGCTCGCGGCGCCACCCGGCCGCGTCGCCGCTCATGTGTGGAGTGAGCACGAGGTTGGCCGCCGACCACACCGGGCTGTCCGATGGCACTGGTTCGGTGTCGAACACGTCCAGGGCCGCACCGGCCACATGACCCGACTCCAACCCCGCCAGCAGTGCGTCGGTATCGAGCAATTCGCCTCTGCCCACGTTGATGACTCGGACCCCCGGCTTGGCCGAGGAGAGCACTCGGCCGTCGACCAACCCGCGCGTGGCGTCGGTCAGCGGGGCGACGAGGATCAGATAGTCCGCCTCGTACACCACATCGGCGAGATCCGAACTGGCGTGGATCACTCCGAAATCCGGGTCTCCCGATCGGGCTGTACGGCCGACGCCGGACACCGTCGTTCCAACAGCCCGAAGCAGTCGCGCGATCTCACGACCGATGGCACCCGTCCCCACCACCATGGCATGAGCGCTGTCGATGCGCTCGGTCTCTCGGTGCTTCCACACTCGCTGCCGTTGCAACTCCGCCGATGTCGCGGAGTCCTTCGCGAACGCCAGGATCTGCGCGAGCACGAATTCCGCAATCGGCCGGTCGAAGATCCCGCGCGAGTTCGTCACGACGACATCGGATTCGACCAGGCCCTCGAACATCAGCGAATCGACTCCCGCAGCCGCGATGTGGATCCACTTCAACGAGTCGCACAGATCCCACACTCGCCGCACCGCAGGCGAGAAGAAGTCCCACAGCAGGAGCACGTCTGCGCCCGGTACCGCTTCCGCGAGGGTATCCGCAGTGGCATAACGAAATTCGGCCACGTCAGATAAGTCCTCCAACCCCTCGGGGAGGTGGTCGGCATGCAGAACGAGAACAACCGGGTTGCGTGCCACTAGCCCTTGTACCCCACCAGTTCGACGCCCTGAGCGGCGATTTCGGCATCGTTGTCGCCGGGACACTGCGTGCCTCGAAGCGATCGACCTGCGGTCTCGGGCATCAGCATGATCGGAACGAAAGCGATGGCTGCAGCAAGCATCATGTACCAACCGGGTATCAGGTTGGATCCGGTCTTGTCGATCAAGAAGGTCAGGATCAACGGAGCGGTGCCGCCGAACAACGACGTCGACACGTTGTACCCGATCGCGAACGCCCCGTACCGAACCTGCGTCGGGAACAGCGCCGGCAAAGTGGACGAGACGCACGAGCACATGATCACGAGCAGGATGCCGAGACCCAGCAGTCCGATGGTCTGACCCACGAGGCCGGTATTGATGATCAGGAGAAACAGCGGGACACTGAAGACGAAGTAGCCGACACATGCAGCCAGCAGCAACGGCTTTCGGCCGATTCGGTCCGACAGAGATCCGATGGGATTGATGATGGCCATCATGATGAGCATGATCACCACGAGGGTGAAGTTGGACTGAGTTGTGCTGTGGCCCAACGTATCACTGAGATAGGACGGCAGGAACGTGAGCACCGTGTAGTAGGCGATGTTGAGCAGTAGTACGAAGCCCATGAGAATCAGGATTCGCTGCCAGTAGGTCAACGTCGTCTTCAGCGATGCAACCGCCCCGCCCGATGCGCCTTCCTCGACCGTTTCGCCTTCTGCCTTCGCCTCGGCGAACACCGGCGAGTCCTCCAGCCTGGTCCGCAACCACAGCGCAACGATGCCCAAGGGAAGCGTCAGCAGGAACGGAATCCGCCAGCCCCATGCCTCCATCGTGTCGTCGCCCAGACCGAGATTCAACAGCGTACACAGGGTGGCACCGGCGACAGTTCCTGCCAACGTGCCGAATTCGAGGAACGATCCGAAGAAGCCTCGACGCTTGTCCGGGGCATACTCCGCCATGAAGACCGCTGCGCCGCCGTATTCACCGCCGGTGGAGAATCCCTGCACCAGCCGGCAGACCAGCAACAGAATCGGCGCCATGATGCCGATCGTGTCGAACGTCGGCAGGATTCCGATGGCGGCTGTCGCCAACGACATCATCGTGACGGTGAGTACCAGGACCTTCTGACGACCGATGCGGTCGCCGAGCGGGCCGAGAACGATCCCGCCGATCGGACGGATGATGAACGACGCTGCGAGAACGGCGAATGTCGACAGCAGGCTTGCGCCTCCGTCCTCGGACGGAAAGAAATTGGCAGCGATGTAGACCGCCAGGTAGCCGTACACGGCGTAGTCGAACCACTCGACTGCGTTTCCGAGTGCCGAACCGCCGATCGCGCGATGCAGGATCTTGGTTTCCTGCGCGCTGAGTTCCTTCGTTTCGGGCGCATAACCCGTGGTCGAACTGTCCGAACTACTTCTGGACCCACTTGTGGACCCCGTGCCTGATGACTCTGTCACGGTCCAATACCTCTCGCTTTGTCTACTTGCGTGGAGCGTCGGGTTGGTACTTCGCAGCGTTTCACACTACGGACGCGAGCATCGGAGTTTTCGCTCGACCCCTAACTTTTTGTCATAACTCCAGGTCGCGCAAGGATTCTGGAAGCAAGGAGTGCGTACGCCCTTGCGCTGTCGCACAATTGCTGGACCGACACGGACTCGTCGGGCTGGTGAGCCTCCGTTTCTATTTGTCCCGGTCCCAGCACGACAACGGGTATACCCATGTCTCTGGCGACGAAACCACCGTCGCACGAGGCAGTCCACACATCGGTGCCGCGAAAGCCCGTCGCATCGGTCACCGCCGTCACTGCAGCGTCGACTATCGGCGAATCCATACTGGTCGAGAAGCCGGGCATCTCCATCGCCACGGACACCGACACACCGATTCCCTCCGTGACGATTCCTGCCGAAACGATGTCCTCGTGTAGTCGTTTCGCGATATCACGCGCATTTTCGCCGGGTAGCAACCTCCGGTCCGCGGTGATCGTGCATCGATCCGCCACCATCGATGTTCCGGTGCCGCCGACGATGGTTCCCACGTTCCAGGTCGCAGGACCGAGAATCGGGTGCGCGCCGGACTGCAGGCTCGCGGCCATCGAATCGATGAGAACGACGATGCGTGCCGCAGCCGACACTGCGTTGCGGCCGTTGCGCGGTTGCCCAGCGTGTGCCGATCGACCGGTCACGGCGATCTCGAGATTGGCGGCGCCTCGGCATCCGGTGATGGTCACGAGATCGGTGGGCTCGGCCACTACGCACTGCACGTAGGAGCGCGTGGCGGGTGCCGAAACGAACGCTCTGATGCCGAGACCGGTGTCCTCTTCGTCGACCAGACACGCCAACGAGACCGGCGCGGATCCAACTGCGCCGCAACTCTTCAGCGCTGCCATGGCAACGACGACCGCCGCGAGCCCACCCTTCATGTCGCACGCACCGCGCCCGTAGAGTCTGCCGCCGCTCGTCGTCGCGACGAACGGATCCGTACTCCATCCGCCTCCCGCTGGGACGACGTCCGAGTGACCGATGAACAGAACTCCGGGATCTTCCGCTCCTCCCACGGACACAATGATATTCGGTCTACCGGCCGCGACTTCCTCGATGTCTACCTCGAATCCGAGGACACCGCAGTGCTCGGCGAGCACGGCCACCACGGATTCCTCGGTGCCTCCTGGGTTCTCGCCTCCGGCACCGATGAGACGTGCAGCCAGTTCGACGATCTCATCGGTGTCGATCGCGTCGAGCAACCGCTGTTCGAGATCGATCACCGGCTCGGATCGATCGCGAGCATCGCGGACGCTCGATCCACCGCGGAAGCAAGGCGTTTCACGCCTTCGTCGATCCGCTCGGGCGTCGAGGATGCGAAACACAACCGCAGGGAATCGTGGAACTTTCCGCCGACGGACAATGCGGGCCCCGGGATGTACGCGACGCCCTCGGCGAGCGCCACCTCGAAAAGATCCTGCGTCGACACCGCAGCGGCGGTACCCCGCAATGTCGCCCAGAGAAAGAAGCCGCCCTCGGGATCGGTTGTGGCGATTCGATCTCCGAAGTACTTGTCGAGACTTCGCTGCATCGCGATCTTCCGCGGGCGGTACACCGTGGCCAACGACTGCAGATGCGAGGCGAGGTGGCCACGCCTGATGAACTCGGCGATCATTCGTTGCGCCGGAAGATTGGTACAGGTGTCCATCGCCTGCTTGGCGTTGATCAACAACTGCCGCGCCTCGGGCGCGGCGTCGACCCACCCGACCCGCAGCCCCGGTGCGATCATCTTGGAGAACGTGCGGACCGAGAACACCAGCGGGTCACCGGGACTGAGCGAGGTGAAACTCGGTATGTGTTCACCTTCGAAGCGGAGCAGGCCGTACGGGTCGTCGTCCAGAATTACTGCGCCCCAGCGGTGCGCGAGTTCGAGAAGCAGGGTTCGGCGCGCGAGAGACATCGTCGTGCCGGAGGGATTCTGAAAGTTCGGGATCACATAGATCATCTTGGGCAGGCGCCCGGCCTGCTCGACCAATTCCGGTAGCGCCTCGACGACGAGTCCGTGTTCATCCATCGGAGCCTCGAGTACAACGCCCCCGTAGCTCAGTACGGTCGCGGTTCCGTTGGTGTACGTGGGGCTTTCGACTATGACGAGATCACCTGGATCCACGAACAATTTGCAGGCGAGGTCGAGACCCTGCATTCCGCCGGAAGTGATGACGAGCCGGTCGGCGGAGGTGGGCTCACCGACGCTCTCGAGGTAGCCCTCCAGTGCAGCGAGCAGGCCGGGGTCACCTTCTGTTGCTGCGTAGTCCATCGCGTCGGTCGTCATGACCGCGGATGCGATGTCCGAGAACGCCGCGGCAGGAACGGTTTCCGCGGCCGGCGAACCCATGGCGAACCGGACGATGTCGTGCGTCTGCGCAGCGAGCAGCGATGTCGACGAATCGATCACCGAACCGACCAGCTTGTCGGTGCGCAGTGCCCAAGGAATGACAGGAGGGGAGCCTGCGGAACGACCCAGGGGGTCAGGAGGGGAGCCTGCGGAACGACCCAGGGGGTCAGGAGGGGAGCCTGCGGAACGACCGTGTGTGGTGGCGACCATGTCTCACTCCTTCGTCAGTAGTTGTCGGGGGTAGTCGGTGAATGTCTCCACGCCGCTGTCGGTCACGCGAACGGCCTCGGACACCTCGTATCCGTAGTCGTCCATCCACATTCCGCCGATGATGTGGAAGGTCATGTTCTCGGCCAGCACGGTGTCGTCGTCGGTCCTGATGCTCACCGTCCGTTCGCCCCAGTCCGGGGCGTACGCGATTCCGATCGAGTATCCGATTCGAGAGGGCTTGTGCAAGCCGTGTTTCGCCAGTCCGACGTCGAAGATCTGGGCGAGTTCGGTGGTGGTGACGCCGGGGCGGACCGCGTCGAGCACGCCGTTCAGTGCCTCGGTGGTCGATTGCGCCAGGTAGTCGAGTCGGCGACTCGGTGTCCCGAGCACGATGGTCCGCGCCATGGGGACGTGGTACCGACGGAACACACCCGCCAATTCGACGACGGTGGTCTCCCCCGCGATGAACACCTGATCGGACCAAGTGAGGTGTGGTGTGTCGGCACCTGCGCCGGTCGGCAGCATCGGCACGATCGCGGGGTGGTCGCCGCCGAAATCCTCGGTCCCTCTGACCTGGGCGTTCATGATCGCCGCGGCAGCGTCGCACTGGCGACCACCGACGACGACGGCCTCGAACGCCGCAGCCATGGCCGAGTCGCACACCCGCGCGGCCCCTCGCATCAGATCGATCTCGGCGGGTGACTTGACCACACGCACCCAGTTGATCAGCTCGTACGAGTCGGTGAAATCGTACTCCGGCAGCGACTTGACGAGGGCTTCGAATGCCTTGGGACTGAAGTAGTACGAATCCATCTCGAGCCCCACCTGGCCGTGCGAGAAGTTGTTGACCTCGCCCAGTTCACGAAGCTTCTGCGCAACCCACACGAAGGGATGTGTGTCCTTGCGTTGCACGAATGTCTCGGGATAGCCGAACGTCTGCTCCTGTGGCAGCCAGGAGGTCCTGAATGCTCCGTTGGCATCCATTTCTCGCGCGAAGAAGTACAGGTCGCCCTCGATCGGCACGTACAGCATCTGCGGCGTGTAGAACGACAGGGCGTTGTACCCGAGGAGGTAGTAGAGATTCGACGGGTCGGTCACGATGAGTGCCGTCAGGTTCTGCGCGGCCATTCGTGCCCGTACCGCGGCGAGCCGCGTGGAGTACTCGTTGTCGGTGAACGTGATGGGCGTGCTGTTGGGCAGGTCGACGTATTCGGCAAGACCCGGTGCGTGATTCGGCCCGACCGCGCTGGTGATGTCGGCGGTGAGCGCGACGTTCTCGTTCACTGGTACCCCCTCTCGAGGCATCGCGGGAGGCACCTGACCAGCCCGTGTGCGTTTTGCAGATTGTTGACAATCAGGCTAAACGCAGGAAGGCAGTTGCCGCAAGGAATCTCGTGTTACTTCTTCGTTGCGTATGTGCTTCGCACGGATGCGAAGCAACCCTCACGACGGCGCGGCGAGAACGGCGTCGTCTGCTTCGTTCCGCATCGCCTGCGTCAGATCGTGGACCGCGGTGTCCATGTGCTCGTGGACACCGGCCTCGAGCGCGGACCAATCGGAGCCCAGGAGCAGATCCACCAGCAACCGATGCTCCTCGACCAACGCCTCGGGGCGGTAGTACGCAGTTTCCAGGTTCGCCATGCAGATACGAGCCTCAGCAGCAAGCGTGGCGTACATCCGCGACATCCGGCTGTTCGACGTCGCAGCGACCATGGCGGTATGGAAGGCGAGATCGCGTTCGGCGAGCCCGAGCCAGTCGGCCCGGTCGATGAACGGTTGCATCTGATCGACGATCGCCGACAGCTCCGCCGCAGTCGCGGTCAACACCGCCGAATCACCGTGGACGAGCGTCCATGCCGCGCCGACCTCTATGGCCGCGCGCGACTGGTATATCTCGGCGACGTCGCCGACGCTCAGTTCCACCACGAAGACCCCACGATTGCGGTAACTGACCAGCAATCCCTCCTGGTTGAGCCGCTGCAGTGCCTCGCGAACCGGTCCTCGTGAGATCTCCAGCTCGGCAGCGACATTCGCCTCGTTGATCTGCTCGCCCGGCGCGTAGGAACCGTCGATGATGCGGTCGCGAATCTGATCCGCGATCACCATCGATGTGTTTCTCGCATTGATCGGCGTCAGTCTTCGGGAACCAGCCATTGTTCTTCCTCCTGCTACGACCGGGCGACGTGCTACGACCGGGGAACTGCGAAGTATTTGTATTCGAGGAACTCGTCGATGCCAACTTTTCCGCCCTCACGGCCAAGACCGGACTGCTTGACACCTCCGAACGGCGCAGCCGGGTTGGACACCAGACCGGTGTTGAGCCCGACCATGCCGACCTCCAACCGCTCCCCCATCCGCAGCGCACGATCGATGTCCTGGGTGAACACGTATCCCACCAGACCCCACTCGGTGTCGTTGGCCAGTGCGATCACCTCGTCCTCGGTGTCGAACGGGATCACCGCGGCCACCGGTCCGAAGATCTCGGTGGACATCAGATCGGACGCCGGATCGACGCCGTCGAGTACCGTTGGCGGATAGAAGTATCCGGGCCCCGGCGCCTCGGTACCACCCACCACCGCGCGGGCACCCCTGAGCAGCGCGTCGTCGACGAGTCGCTGCACCTTGGCGCGCCCTTCCCCGTCGATGAGCGGACCTACTTCCACTCCGTCGCCGTCACCGGCACCGACCTTCAGCGATCCCATTCGCGCTGCGAGCCTATCGGCGAACTCATCCGCCACACTGCGATGTACGAAGAATCGGTTGGCCGCCGTGCATGCCTCACCCATGTTGCGCATCTTGGCGACCATCGCACCGTCGACCGCGCGATCGACGTCGGCGTCCTCGGCAACGATGAACGGAGCATTCCCACCCAGTTCCATCGACGTCCGCATGACCGTCGGTGCAGCCTGCGCGAGCAGAATCTTGCCGACCTCGGTCGATCCGGTGAAGCTGATCTTGCGCGCCGAGCCGCTCGCCATCCACGAGCCGACGACCTCGGCGGCGTTCGTGGTGGGAACGACGTTGACGACGCCATCCGGTACTCCTGCTTCGACGAGAATGTCGGCCAGAGCGAGCGCGGTGAGCGGAGTCTGCTCGGCCGGCTTGAAGACGACGGTGCATCCCGCAGCCAACGCCGGCCCGATCTTGCGTGTGCCCATGGCGAGCGGAAAATTCCACGGCGTCACCAGGATGCAGGGGCCGACAGGAGCGCGGGTGACGATGATCCGATTCTTGCCATCGCCGGTGAGGGTGTGATCGCCCGAGATCCGCACGGCCTCTTCGGAGAACCACCGGAAGAACTCGGCACCGTATGCGACTTCACCGCGCGCATCGGCCAGCGGCTTACCCATTTCCGCGGTGATGATCGAGGCGAGCTCCTCGGTGCGCTCGATGATCAACTCGAAAGCGCGTCGCAGGATCACACTGCGCTCACGAGGGGCGGTCTGTGCCCACGAGTCCTGTGCCGACGCCGCTGCGGCCATCGCGGCCCGCGCATCGGCGACGTCGCCGTCCTCGACCGTGGCGATGACCTCGCCGGTGGCCGGATCGAGCACGTCGAACGTCTTCCCACTGTTCGATGCGCGCCACGCGCCGCCGATGAAGAGTCCTGTCGGTGTGTCGAGACCGGTACGAGTCAATGATGTCGTCACGAGTGTTCATCCCTCCTGTGTGGTCGTGGATCGAGAATGTGCGCCAGATGCGTCGACGCACCGGAGCTGTGATCGCCGGTCAGCTGACGCACCTGCATGTGGCAGCTGAAGCCGTCGGTGAGAATCCGGCGATCGGAACCTGCGCGTCGAATCGCCGGAGCGAGTGCCTGTTCCGCGACCTTCATGCTCATCTCGTAATGTTCGGGCTCGAATCCGAAATTACCTGCGACACCGCAACATCCGGTCGCCTCGTCGACAGACGAGATCCCCACCGCGGACAGCGCCTTGCGTTGGGTCGCCTCGCCGAAGACGGCATACTCGTGGCAGTGCGTCTGGACTGTCACCGCATCCGGGACGGTGGCCGACGGCGTCCAGCCGGTAGCAGCCTGATCGACGACGGCTCCTGCGAAGGACTGCACTCTCGCAGCGACCCGCCGCGCCGCATCGGTGTTCACCAACTCCGGCAGATCTTTACGCAGTGCTGCAGCGCAACTCGGCTCGGTGACGACGATCGGCCGGTCGCTACCGTCGTCGAGTGCAGCAGCGGTCCGGGCGAGTTGTTTCCTCGCCGCGGTGAGTTGTCCGGTCGAGATCCACGTGAGTCCACAGCAGAGGTCGGTACGACATTCGGTCGTCCGGTCGGCGTCCTCGAATACCCGAACCGCTGCCCCGACGACCTCGGGCCGGAAGCCCTTGGTGAACGAGTCCACGAACAGCACGACATCACCGCCGGGAACGGATCCCGCTGTCTGAGCGCGCAACTCCTTCCGTGCTGCGAATCTCGGAAGCGCGCGCTCGGTCGTCAGACCACCCAGCTTCGCGGCGAGTTTCCCGGTCCGGGGCGTCAGCATCCGATCGAGCACGGGCGCCAGCAGCGAGGTGACCTTCAGCCAGCGGGGCAACCACCCGAGTGAGTAGTGCGCGAGCGGACGACGCTTCCCGGCGTAGTGATGATCGAGAAACTCGGACTTGTAGGTGGCCATGTCGACCCCGACCGGGCAATCGGACGAACAGGCCTTGCACGACAGACAGAGATCGAGCGATTCCTTCACGTCCTCCGACGCCCATCCCGCTGCCACCGTCGCCGAGCTACGCACCATCTCCTGCAGCACACGAGCGCGGCCACGCGTCGAATCTTTCTCGTCGCCGGTGGCTCGGAAGCTCGGGCACATGACTCCGCCCGACGACGATCGGCAGCGCCCGACTCCGACGCATGCCTGGGTCGCGTGGACGAAAGGATCGAGTGCGGTGGCCGTGCCGATCTGGTGGAGTTCGAACGTCGTCTTCCACTCACGGTCCGGAACACCGTGCAGCGCAAGATCCTTCATCATCGGAGCTGGATCGGTGATGCTTCCCGGATTGAGCAGTCCCGCAGGATCCCAGATTCCTTTGAACCGAGCGAACGCGTCGAGCATCACTGCCGAATACATCACCGGGAGCAGTTCGGATCTCGCCCTACCGTCGCCGTGTTCACCGGACAGCGAGCCGCCGTGCCGGACGACCAGGGCTGCCGCGTCATGCAGGAATGCCTGCATGATCCGGCGGCCGCTCTCGCTCCGCTGATCGAACGTGATGCGTACGTGCATGCACCCGGCACCGAAGTGGCCGTACATGACACCGGTGAGCGCATGCGCAGCGAGTAGATCACGAAACTCGGCCAGATACGCTGCCAGATTCTCGGGTGCAACTGCCGAATCCTCCCACCCCGGCCAGGATTCGCCGCCTCCCGCCAGACGAGCCGACAGCCCGGCTCCGTCCTCGCGGACTCGCCACAGGGACTTCCTCTCGGACGGATCGGCGACGACCCGGCCGTCTTTCAATCGACCCCGTTCCTTCAATCGCGCGAGAAGTCGTTCGGCTCTGACGGCGACCTCTTCGGGATCGTCGCCGTCGAGATCGACATACAGCCACGCATTTCCCGCCGGCAGCCCGCGCACGGAATCCGCGCCGCGGCGGAACTGCATCGTCTCGACGATCTTCTCGTCGATCCCCTCGATCGCGGCGGGCGAGAACTCCAGGATCGTCATGACGTCCTCGGCTGCTTCGACGACGTCGGAATACCCGAGACTCAGCAACAGCGCAGCCGACGGAACCGGAACGAGAGCGACGGTCGCAGCCACCACGACTGCGCAGGTCCCCTCACTGCCGACAAGAGCACGTGCGACGTCGAACCCGTTCTCCGGCAACAACGTCGACAGATGAAAACCCGAGACCTGTCGCGGGATCCGCCCCAGCTCCAGCCGGAACTCCGCAAGATTGTGTGCGACGAGCCGTTCCAGTTCGGCGGTGATCCGTGCCGCAGCAGCTACTGCGTCCGCGTCGGCGGCATTCACCGCGTGCAATCCGGAACGGGTTGCACGCAGCAGCATTCCGTCCGCGGTCACCACATCCAACGCGATCGTGTGATCGGCGGTCCGCCCGTAACGAACCGAGTGATTACCACATGCGTCGTTACCCACCGCTCCGCCGACCGTCGCACGCGATTTGCTCGACGGATCGGGCGCATACGTCAGTGCGCCGTCGGTGGCTGCCGCGACCGCGGACGCGAGTTCCGAGATGACGATGCCCGGTTCGACCACCGCCGATTCGGCATCCCGATCGACGGAGATCACACGGTTCATGTACCGCGAGAAGTCGAGAACGACGCCGTTGCCGATCGCGTTGCCCGCCATGGACGTCCCGCCGCCCCTGCTCACGACCGGGGTGCCGTGAGCAGCGCAGACACGGACGACACGGCACACTTCTTCGGCGCTGCGCGGAAACACCACAGCCACAGGCGGAACACGGTAGTTCGATGCGTCGTAGGAGTATTCCGCGAGCCTCCTGGCCCCGAAATCGACCTCGATTCCGGCACCCCGCAATGCGCCGAGGACGGACTCATCGCTGTCGACGAGCGTCACAGCGCCCGCTTCAATGTCCGCGCGATCGCGTCGAGGCCCTGGGCGACCTCGTCGTCGGTCACCACCAACGCAGGAATGACACGTACGACGTTGCCGAGGGCGCCACAGGTGAGCAACAGCAGCCCCTCGGAAATCGCGGTCTGCTGAACGCGAGTCGCCGCGGCCGCGTCGGGCTTGCCGTTGTAGTCGACGAATTCGAGCGCTTGCATGAGTCCGAGCCCGCGAGCATCACCGATTCCGGAGTACTGCCCCTTCAGCTCCACCAATCCGTCGAGCAGAACTGCACCCTGCTTGGCTGCGTTCTCCACGAGACCCTCGTCGCGGACCACGTCCAGGGTCGCGACGGCTGCTGCTGCCGCCACTGCATTTCCGCCGTATGTTCCGCCCTGGGATCCGGGCCATGCCTTGGACATCATCTCGGTCGACGCCGCGATGGCCGAGATCGGGAATCCCGACGCGAGCCCTTTGGCGGTGATGACGATGTCCGGCTTCGCGGTGGAATGCTCATGGCCCCAGAACTTTCCGGTTCGTCCGACGCCTGCCTGAACTTCGTCGATGATCAGCACGATGTCGTGCTCATCGGCTCGCTGGCGTAGCCCCTCGAGGAATGCCGGCGGTGTCGGCAGGTATCCGCCGTCGCCGAGAACCGGTTCGATGATGAAGGCTGCCGTGTCGGCGGGGCTGGAAATGGTCGCCAGCAGATAATCCAGCTCCTGCAACGCGAATGCCACGGCGGTATCTTCGTCCCAGCCGTATCGGAAGGCGTAGGGGAACGGCGCGATGTGCACACCGCCCATGATGGGCGAGAAGCCGGAGCGGAATTTGGTACCGGCAGTGGTCAGCGATGCCGCCGCGACGGTACGTCCGTGGAATCCACCGTGGAAGGCAATGATGTTCGGACGGCCGGTTGCCATGCGTGCCAGTCGAATCGAGGCCTCGACGGCCTCGGATCCGGAGTTGGCGTAGAACACACTGTCGAGTCCGGCAGGAAGGAAATCGCCGAGTTTGTCGGTCAGTTCGAGGAGCGGTGTGTGCATGACGGTCGTGTACTGGGCGTGGATGATCTTGCCGACCTGCTCGCGGGCCGCCTCGACCACGCGGGGATGGCAATGTCCGGTACTGGTGACACCGATGCCCGTCGTGAAGTCCAGGTAGCGATTCCCATCGGTCCCGTAAATCCAACTGCCGACCGCGTGGTCGACGACAACCGGAGTGGCTTGCTTGAGTGCAGGGCTGAGGTGAGTGCGGGTCGGCGCTGTCATGAGCTCATCGTCGTACAGCGTTTGCAGATTGTCAACAATCTGCAAATACTGAAACTCGCATAGGGTCAGGGTCATGGGATCGACGCGCGTCACTGTTCTGGGCAGCATCAACATGGATCTGACGGCACTGACCGACCGGCTGCCTGTACCCGGCGAGACAGTCGTCGGCTCGTCGTTCGTCACCACGCAGGGCGGCAAGGGCGCGAATCAGGCGATCGCCGCCGTGCGGTCCGGGTCGGTCACCGTGTTCCTCGGTGCAGTGGGTGACGACGCCTTCGCGACCGAACTCGTCGACACCCTGGTCGACGCTTCCGTTGATGTGACGTCGCTGCGTCGAACAGAAGGGCCGAGCGGAGTCGCCGTCATCACCGTCGATGCGCGCGGCGAGAATTCGATCGTCGTCGTGGCAGGCGCGAACGGCGCTGTCACCGATCCAACCGACAAGGAACTCGACGCGATTGCCTGCGCCGATATTCTGCTGTGCCAGTTGGAGATTCCGATCGCGACCGTCGTGACCGGTGCGCAG
This sequence comes from Rhodococcus yunnanensis NBRC 103083, assembly GCF_001895005.1. Taxonomy (GTDB): domain Bacteria; phylum Actinomycetota; class Actinomycetes; order Mycobacteriales; family Mycobacteriaceae; genus Rhodococcoides; species Rhodococcoides yunnanense. The sequence continues at coordinate 202,152 of NZ_BCXH01000002.1, forward strand.
CACGCCAGAGCCAACGGCACGCTCGTGGTGCTCAACCCGTCTCCAGTGCAGGAACTCCCCGATGCCCTCGTCGAGGCGGTCGACATCCTGGTCGTCAACGAGGCCGAGGCCGCGTCGCTCGGAGCCCAGGTACTGGCACGGATAGAACACGTGATCACAACACGCGGCGCGGACGGTGCACGATATGTCGGTCCCACCTCGAGCTTCGACGCCCCGGCACCGAGTGTGCACGCAATCGACACCACCGGCGCCGGGGACGCGTTCACCGGGGCGCTGGCGGCGGAGTGGCACCGCGGGCCCGAGCATGCCGTCCGATGGGCATGCGCAGCAGGCGCGTTCGCCGCTACTCGGCGCGGCGCGGGTGCGTCGTCGGGTACGCGCGAGCAGATCGATACGGTGAACCGATGACGCTCTCCCCTCGCGTGCCGGATCTGGCTGCACTCGACGTGATGGTGTCGGTCGCCCGCCTGGGGAGCATGAGCGCCGCCGGTCGCGAACACGGACTGAGCCAGCAAGCGGTCAGCGCGCGTATCCGAGCCGCTGAGCGCGACATCGGACTTCGCGTCTTCCATCGCACGAGCAGCGGTGTCGGCCTCACCCCCGAGGGGGTCCCGGTCCTGGAATGGGCGGAGAGCGTGCTGACCGCAGCCGAAACCTTCGCAACCGGTGTCCGCTCCCTGCTGCGGGAAGAGAGCGCGCAACTCACGGTCGCTGCCAGTATGACCGTCGCCGAGCACCTCGTACCGGGCTGGATGGTGCGGATGGCCTCGCGTTTTCCCGGAGTCGCCGCGCAGATGAGACTGATGAACTCGACCGAGGTGACGCAACATGTCCTCGACGGCCGTGCGGACCTCGGCTTCGTGGAGGGACCGAATGTTCCACCGGGACTGGGAGTGCGGGTGGTGGCCACCGACGAACTGCTTGTCGTGGTCGCCCCCGATCATCGGTGGGCACGGAGTGCCTCGGTGACGGTCGACGAGTTGTCCGCGACTCCCCTCGTTCAGCGAGAGCCCGGTTCGGGAACCCGCACCACGTACGAGAACACCGTGCGTCCGACGGCACCGCCGCTGCTCGAACTGAACTCGGTGACCGCCATCAAATCGGCGGTGGCCACGGCCGATGCACCCACTGTTCTGTCCTCACTCGCCGTTGCCGCGGACATCCGCGACGGCAGGCTCGTGCGTATCGACGTCGAGAACCTGACGATGCCGCGCCAACTCCGAGCCGTCTGGAACCCCGAGACCCCGATGCGAGGGCCGCGTCGGGACTTCCTCGACATCGCCGCAGGCGGGTAGCGCGTCAGGCCGCAGGCGGGTAGCGCGTCAGATCGCGCCTGCAAGCGCGAACCCGGCAGCACATGCCCCGATCGAGAGCACCACCGTGCTCACCGCGTTCGACAGGGCTGCGACATGCTTGCCGGTCTGGATCAGTCGCACGGTCTCGAAGCTGGCCGTACTGAACGTCGTGTATCCACCGCAGAGCCCGGTTCCGACGACGGTCTGCAGGTCGGCGGATCCGCCGTCGAACAGCACGAGACCGGCGAGGAATCCGAGAAGCAGCGACCCCGAGATGTTGATTCCCACGGTCGCCCATGGGAACGAGGACGTGCGAAGCTTCGATTTGACGTAGGAATCCACCGCGAACCGCGCAACCGCGCCGAATGCACCGGCGAGAGCAAGCGCGAGCACGATCACTGCTCTCTCCCTCTCGCCGACGCCGAACCCGCTGCGATCCCCGCCCACGCCGCGAGAGCGCCGAGTATCACCGTCGCGACGGCGTACACCGCTGCAATGGAGAGGTGTCCGTCGTGCGCCAGTACGACGGTCTCGAGTGCGAATGTGCTGTACGTGGTGAACGCTCCGCAGAATCCGGTACCGGCCAACAGACGGATGCGTCGACGCGCACCGACGTCGGCACCCCTGCGCGCGAGGTTCGCGAGCAGAAGCCCGAGCACGAATGCGCCGGACAGGTTGATCGCGAACGTAGCGATGGGCCACTGCGGGCTCCGATGCGGAATCGCGGTTTCGATGCCGTACCGAGCGAGTGTGCCGAGGACCCCGCCGACGAAAACCGTCAGAAGCGGCACCGGCTGCAAGTGCAGCGGACGTGCGACGGAGCCGACAGACGCCGCATCGTCGGTGTCGGGATCGTCGGTGTCGGGATCGAGCGGCAGTTCCGCGTGCGAATCACAGTGCGTGGAATCGCCTGGACCATCGGCTTGCCTCGGCGTCATGACACCTCCTCATCGAACAGCAACACTAATCGCCGACGCGCGAGCTTCCTGTCGGACGCGTGCGGCACGATGGTGCGATGACCGCTTCCAGCGACACGTCGACCACCGAACTGCGCACCGACGCCGAGCGGCTGCTCCGCGAGCTCGCCGGTCCGGACGCACGCCTACGCGAGGATCAGTGGATCGCGATCGAAGCGCTGGTGGTGCACCGCCGCCGCGCGCTGGTGGTGCAGCGCACCGGCTGGGGCAAGTCCGCGGTCTACTTCATCGCCGCGAAACTGCTGCGCCAGCAGGGACTGGGTCCTACGGTCATCGTCTCGCCCCTCCTGGCTCTGATGCGCAACCAGGTCGCGTCGGCCGAGCGTGCCGGTGTACGCGCCGCCACGATCAACTCCGGCAACATGACCGAATGGGAGGACGTCCACGCCGACGTCGCCGCGGGCAATCTCGATGTTCTCCTGGTCAGTCCCGAGCGGCTGAACAACCCCGATTTCCGCGACCAGGTGCTGCCGTCGCTCGCGGGTGACGCCGGACTGGTTGTGGTCGACGAAGCCCACTGCGTATCCGATTGGGGCCATGATTTCCGCCCCGACTACCGGCGCATCCGAACGTTGATATCCGAACTGCGCGAGGGCATTCCAGTCCTCGCGACCACCGCGACCGCCAACGACAGGGTGGTCGCCGATGTCGCTGCTCAGCTGGGAGTGGGCGGCGGAGACACGCTGGTACTCCGCGGCGGACTGGAGCGAGAGTCGCTGCACCTGTCGGTGGTACAGATCGAGAACACCACCGAGCGGGCAGCATGGTTGGCCTCTCATCTCGCCGAACTGCCGGGGTCGGGGATCATCTACACACTGACCGTCTCGGCTGCGCGCGACCTCGCGAGCCTGTTGTCCGATCAGGGCCTCGCCGTAGCGGCCTACACCGGCCAGACCGATACGACCGAGCGCGAGGCACTGGAGACGGATCTGCTGAACAACGAGGTCAAGGCCCTCGTGGCCACCTCCGCGCTCGGCATGGGCTTCGACAAACCCGACCTCGGTTTTGTCGTCCACATGGGAGCTCCGTCCTCCCCGATCTCCTACTACCAGCAAGTGGGCCGCGCGGGGCGTGCCACCGAACGTGCCGAGGTGGTCCTACTGCCCGGGCACGAGGACAAGCAGATCTGGAGCTACTTCGCTTCCGTCGCGTTTCCTCGCGAACATGTGGTCAGGCAGGTGATCGACACTCTGGATCGGGTCAAGCCGCAATCCACGCCGGCACTGGAGCCGCTCGTCGACCTCAACCGGAGTCGTCTCGAGATGGTCCTGAAGGTGCTCGACGTCGATGGCGCCGTTCAGCGAGTCCGAGGCGGCTGGATCGCAACCGGGGAGCCCTGGATCTACGACTCGGCGCGCTACGAACGTCTGGAGCAGGCGAGAGACGCGGAACAGCAAGCCATGATCGACTACCAGCGCACCGATGGATGCCGTATGGAGTTCCTCCGTCGTCAACTCGACGACCCCGGTCTCGGTGACACCGCAGACAAGTGCGGACGCTGCGACAATTGCACAGGCAGGACTTACTCATCGGCGGTGTCCGCGGATGCCGTCGAGTCGGCCCGCGCCAGGTTGGACCGGCCAGGTCTCGATCTACCGCCACGCAAGCAGTGGCCGAGTGGAATGAAGAAGCTCGGCGTATCACTGTCCGGCAAGATCACCGATGGGCCGCAACCCGGCCGTGTACTGGGACGACTCACCGACCTCGGCTGGGGAAGCCGGTTGCGCCAGGTCCTCGACGGTCCCGACGGGCCTGCTCCGGCTGCCCTGGTCGAAGGCTGCATCAAGGTACTCGCGTCCTGGGACTGGGCCACCAGACCGACCTCTGTGCTGGCTCTTGATTCGGACAGCCACCCCGAACTGGTCCGATCGGTGGCGGGTGAGCTGGCTCGTATCGGCAAGCTCACCGACCTGGGCGTACTACACCATCGTCCCGAGCATCCACCCGTGTCCGCTGCCAACTCGGCCTTCCGTGTCGCAAGGCTCGTCGACTCGTGGGAAATACCCGATCTGACCGGCACGGACGGTCCAGTTCTGTTGGTCGACCTCGTGACCGACACCGGGTGGACGTTCACCTGCGCATCGGTCGCCCTACGCCGAGCAGGGGCGGATGCCGTTCTGCCCTTCGCCCTGGCTACACCGAAGTAGGTCGAGGCTCTGGCGACACCGAAGTAGGTCGAACCGGGGCGCTGAGTCCGCACTGCGTATCTCCAGAAACTTCGGCCACCGATATCGGCGGAGAACCGGGCTCGCGTTACCTCACAAACACAGTTTGTGACCAGCATCACAATCACCCTGTCACCTGCACGGGAGTGGGTGTTTCGAAGGGCAATTTCCGCAGGTAGGTGAAATGCCAAGGGCACCTTGTTACGTTTGTATTTCCTATGAAGCCAGCACAGCTGAGAACAACCCCAGTCACTGCGCCGGACGCAGTGAAGTTTCGCAGGCCCAAGGTTTCCGACGGAGTCCGGCTCTGGGAGATCGCAAGAGATTCGAAAGTACTCGATCTCAATTCGAGTTACTCGTACGTGCTGTGGTGCAGAGACTTTGCAGCGACGTCGGTTGTCTCCGACGTGGACGGCCGAGCGGTAGGCTTCGTCACAGGCTACATCCGGCAGGACTCCCCCACAACGTTTTTCGTGTGGCAGGTGGCAGTCGATGCCGATCAGCGAGGCAAGGGTCTCGCCGGGCGGATGTTGAACGAACTACTCGAACGCCTGACGCCACAGGGCATCACACACCTCGAGACGACGATCAGCCCCGACAACGAAGCGTCGATAGCGTTGTTCACGGCCCTCGCCCGAACACGAGGGACCGACATTGGAAAATCAGATCTGTTCGCGCCCAACGATTTCCCTGATAGCCACGAGGCAGAAGAGCTCTACACAGTAGGCCCAGCCGCCGTGCGCACAAACGAAAGGAACAAGCAGAACATGACCGAGACGACGAATACCACAGAGAAGCCCGACATCTTCGAGACCGTCGAGTCCGCAGTCCGTAGCTACAGCCGCCAGTGGCCTGCCGTGTTCAAGACCGCGAAGAATTCGACCATCGTCGACGAGAACGGCCGCGAGTACCTCGACTTCTTCGGTGGCGCAGGCGCATTGAACTACGGGCACAACAACCAGATCCTCAAGGACGCACTCGTCGAGTACATCCAGAGCGACGGCATCACGCACGGACTCGATATGTCCACCGTCGCCAAGCGTGAGTTCCTCGAGTCGTTCAAGAAGAACATCCTCGACCCCCGCGGACTCGACTACAAGGTTCAGTTCCCCGGCCCCACAGGTGCCAACACCGTGGAGGCAGCACTGAAGCTGGCCCGCAAGGTCACCGGCCGCGAGTCGATCATCAACTTCACCAATGCATTCCATGGCATGACACTCGGCGCGTTGTCCGTCACCGGCAACTCGATGAAGCGAGCTGGCGCCGGAATTCCCTTGGTGCACACCACCCCGATGCCGTACGACAACTACTTCGGCGGAGTCACCGAGGATTTCCAGTGGTTCGAGCGTGTGCTCGACGACTCGGGCAGTGGCTTCAATCGTCCGGCTGCCGTGATCGTGGAAACGATCCAGGGTGAGGGCGGCATCAACGTCGCACGTCCGGAATGGCTGCGCGCCTTGGCCGAATTGTGCTCGCGCCGTGACATTCTGCTGATCGTCGACGACGTTCAGATGGGCTGCGGCCGCACCGGCCAGTTCTTCTCGTTCGAGGAAGCGGGCATCGTTCCCGATATCGTCACGCTCTCGAAGTCGATCGGCGGCTACGGAATGCCGATGGCGTTGACTTTGTTCAAGCCCGAACTCGACGTGTGGGCACCGGGTGAGCACAATGGGACCTTCCGCGGGTTCAATCCCTCGTTCGTCACGTCGAAGGTCGCCATCGACACCTACTGGTCGGACGACAAATTCGAGAAGGAAGTTCTCGCCAAGGGTGAGCACATCCAGGACAACTTCATCAAGCTGTGCGCCAAGTTCGACGGAATCTCCACACGCGGCCGCGGCATGGTGCAGGCCCTGGCTTTCGACGAGCCGGAGAAGGCGAGCAAGGTTGCCCAGCTCTGCTACGACGAGGGACTGCTCGTCGAGACCGCAGGGCCGTCCGACGAGGTCGTCAAGCTGCTGCCGCCGCTGACCACCACCATGGAAGAACTCGATCGCGGACTGGACATCATTGCGAGCGCAACCGCAAAAGTGTGCTCCTGAGCCACAACGAGTGGAGCCTGCGGAAATGACCGAGGTTCGACTCTCGCGATACTGACCGCCAGCTGAAGGGAGAAACGACACATGATCGTACGTAGCACCCAGGAAATCACCGGTACCGAGCGCGACATCGAGAGCGAAGACGGACAGTGGCGAAGCAAGCGCATCGTCCTCGGCGGAGACAAGGTCGGTTTCTCGTTCCACGAGACCACCATCAAGGCCGGAACCGTCAACAACTTCCACTACGCCAACCACATCGAAGCCGTATGGCTCATCGAGGGTGAAGGCACGCTCACCGACCGTGAGACCGGCGAGACCTACGAACTCGGTGCAGGTTCGATGTACTTGCTCAACGGCAACGAGCGTCACACGGTGGAACCGCGAACCCAGATGCGCATGTTGTGTGTGTTCAATCCCCCGGTCGTCGGTAACGAGACACACGACGAGAACGGCGTCTACCCACTGGTCGAGGTACCTGCGTGACAGCGGTACCTGCATGACAGCGGTGCCTGTATAACAGCGGTGCCTGTATAACAGCGGTACCTGTTCGACAGGTGTCTGCCTCCGGGCAGCTCCGAATGCTTCACGATCGACCTCGAACCCCGTTCGACTGCCTGCAGTCGAACGGGGTTCGAGGTGTCTCGGCACCAGTTTCCGGCACGGTCGTCCCTCGCCGGCGAGCGCTACTCTGGAGACCGTGCCCGGTCCTGGTAACTCCGCAATCGCGACCGAGACACAGCTCGATCGTATGGTCGAGCTGTTGTCCGGAAGGTCTATCGCAGTCGTCACCGGCGCAGGCATGTCCACGGACTCCGGCATCCCCGACTACCGCGGTCCGAATTCGCCGCCGCGCAACCCGATGACGTACCAGCAGTTCGTCGGAGACCGAGACTTTCGGCGGCACTACTGGGCGCGCAACCACGTGGGTTGGCGCCACATGGATGCCGCGCGGCCCAACGACGGCCATCGGGCATTGGCTCAGCTGGAACGTCGCGGCATCGTCTCCGGTGTCATCACGCAGAACGTGGACATGCTGCACACCAAGGCAGGCAGTCGCCGAGTGGTCGATCTACACGGTGTCTACGCACGCGTCCGCTGCTTGAACTGCGAGCGTCTGGTATCCCGATTCACCCTCGCCCAACGTCTCGATCAGCAGAATCCGGGATTTCTCGCGAGTGTCGCTCCGGCGGAGGGCGTCGAGATCGCTCCCGACGCCGATGCCGTCATCGCCAGTACGGCGCACTTTCGGATGGTCGATTGCCAGTACTGCTCCGGTGTCCTGAAACCCGATATCGTCTACTTCGGCGAGAGCGTCCCCAAGCCCAGGGTGGCCGAGGCATTCGATCTCGTCGACCGTAGCGGCGCCCTGCTGGTCCTGGGTTCGTCCTTGACGGTCATGTCGGGTCTTCGGTTCGTTCGACGCGCCGCCAAGGCAGGCATCCCGATCGTCGTAGTCAACCGCGGCCCCACGAGAGGTGACGAGTTCGCGGCCCTCACCAGCCATGCGGGTTGCTCGGAGACACTCACAGCGCTCCTGGACGCACTGCCCGCCCGCACCGCCGGCACCCCCACCCCCACCGCTTGAATGAACCGTTCAACCCATCAGATCGTATGAATGGTTCATTCAAGCGATCGTGTAGCCCGGTCACCGACCCCGCTCAGCGGCACCCTCGGCCTCGGACTCGTCGCCGATCCTCAGTCGCCCGGGCAGCAGTGTGAATGCGGCGATCGCGCCGAGGAACGCACTGCCCGCAGCCGCGACGGACGCAACGTGCATCCCGTGAACGAATGCGGACTTCGATTCGGCCACGAACGAGGTCAGTTCCGTTTCGGCCTTCTGTTGTTGCTGCGCTTTGACGTCGTCCGGCACCTGGGCCGCCTCCGGCAGTGATGCGCGCGTCTGCAACGCCTCCGCCGACCTACCTGCGAATTCCAGTGCGCCTCCGATGGATTCGCTGGCATCGGGGCTGACGAGAGATGTGACCTGTGCGTCGGGCGGCAGCTGGGAGATCACGGCCGCCGGCTGGTCGAGACTCGATGCAAGGGTTGCAGGAGTGTCGGCGCCGAGGTCGCCGCGGAACGCAACGGCCAGCAGCGAACCCAGAACTGCGACACCGAGTGCGCCTGCCACCTGACGGACGGTGTTGTTGACGGCCGATCCAGCACCGGCCTTGTCCCGCGGTACCGCCCCCATGATGGCGTTCGTGGCCGGGGTCATCGTCAGACCCATTCCGGATCCGAGGAAGAACATCTGTACTTCCACGACCCACTGCGGCGTCGTCTCCCCTACGAGCCCGTACGACAGCATCGCGAACGCGAACAACGTCAGACCGAAGCCCGCGACGTAGCGCGCACCGAATCGGTCGGCGAGCCGGGTCGCCTGGCTAGCCGAGATCATGACGCCCGCCGCGACAGCGATGAGCGCAACGCCTGCAGCCAGCGGCGTGTAGCCGCGGATGGCCTGCAGGTAGTACGCCAAGTAGAACGTCGCCCCCATCAGCGAGAAGAACACGAGAGCAATCGAGATCGTGCCCGCCGAGAACTGACGATTCTTGAACAGCGTCACGTCGATCGTGGGATGCGAACTGCGCCGCTCGAGCACCACGAACAGGGTCAACAGGACGACGCCGAGAACGATGGCGCCGAGGGACCGCCACTGCAGCCAGTCGTTGGTGTTGCCGCCTTCGATGATTCCGAACACCAGAACGACGAGCGCAACGATGGACAGAATCACCCCGAACGGGTCGATCTTGCCCGGGTTCGGATCCTTCGACTCGGGCACCAGTACGACGATGAGCACCACCCCGACGATGACGATCGGAACGTTGACGAGGAAAACCGATCCCCACCAGAAGAATTCGAGCAGCGCACCGCCGGTGATGGGCCCGAGCGCAATGGCGATTCCCGACGCGGCCGCCCAGATGCCGATAGCCCTCGATCGTTCTTCTGGCTCGAAGACGTTCTGAATTATCGACAGCGTCTGGGGTTGCACTGCGGCGGCACCGATGCCCATGAGGGCGCGGTAGACGATGAGTTCGGTCGAACTGTCCGCGGTGGAACACAAGGCGGAGGTGACGCCGAAGAGGATCATCCCGATGACGAGTGTGCGTTTGCGCCCGACCCGATCGCCCGTGACACCCCACACGATCAGCAGTCCCGCGAAGACCACCGCATAGCTGTCCACTGCCCACTGCATCGCGCTCTGCGAGGCGTCCAGATCGGCCTGGATCGTCTTGAGAGCGACGTTGAGGATCGTGTTGTCGAGAATGACGACGAGGAGGCAGATGACCATCACCGCCAGAATCCACCACCGCCGTCGGAACACGCTGTCCTCGTGCGTCGATGATCCCGGCACGTGCCGATCAGTCCGTGTGCGATCCATGTGCGTGCTCCCACCGTCGATGCGTGAATCTCATCGAACTGCGCAATCACGCCGACCGCAACACCGTGGTGCCCGAAGCGGACCCCTTTGTCCGGTATGCGCGGAAATCAGTCAGTTGGGGACCAGATCGTCGGCATGAACGACCGGTCGCTGGAACTCCTGGGACAGATCACTGCTCGATCGTCCGAGCATTCCGGTGAGCTCCGAGGCGTCGTACGCCACGACGCCACGTGCGATCACCGCTCCGCCCGGATCGACGAGGGAGACCACGTCGCCGCCGTAGAACCGGCCGGTGACCCCGGTGATACCCGCTGACAGCAACGATCGCCGCTTGGTCACGACGGCCGCCACCGCGCCTGCGTCGAGGTGAAGTTCCCCTGCGACGTCGGCGGCGTGCCGCACCCAGAACTTCCGGGCCGACAATCGACTCGGCCGCGCCCTGAATGCGGTTCCGACGCCTGCGGTCGTGAGTGCACCGCTCGCGTCCGATGCTGCGGCGAGCAGCACCGGCACACCGGCGTCGGCAGCCAGTCGTGCTGCGGACAGCTTGGATGCCATACCACCGGTTCCCAGTGCTCCACCCGAGCCTGCGACGACACCGTCGAGATCTTCGGGACTGTCGACCTCGGGGATCAGTACAGCGTGGCCCTTGCGTGGATCTCCGTCGTACAGTCCTTCGACGTCCGACAGCAGTACCAGTGCATCGGCTCCGACCAGATGGGCGACGAGAGCCGCAAGTCGATCGTTGTCGCCGAAGCGGATCTCCGCCGTGGCCACCGTGTCGTTCTCGTTGACGATCGCCACGGCACCGAGTGACCGCAATCGGTCGAGGGTGCGTTGCGCGTTGCGGTGATTGGTTCGCCTGGCGATGTCCTCTGCCGTCAACAACACCTGCCCGACCGTGCGGTCGTAGCGAGCGAACGATGTACCCCATGCATGCGCAAGCGCAAGTTGCCCGACGCTGGCTGCAGCCTGCTTCGTCGCCAGATCCCTTGGGCGCTTGGTCAATCCCAGCGGAGCTATGCCCGCGCCTATGGCACCGGACGACACGACGACGACGTCGGTACCGGCACGCATACGCGCTTCGACGGCATCTGCGAGGCGATCCAGCCGCTCGATATCAAGGCCGCCGACGAGCGAGGTGAGCGCCGACGATCCGATCTTGACGACGATGCGCTTGGCAGCAGCCACCTGGGATCTGGTGGGAGAGAACACACGTGCGGCCGAATCCGACTCAGCCGCCACGTCGGTCATTCCTCGGTGTCGAGCCCACGCCGGACTCGACGCGCATGCTTACGTTCGTCTGCGCCGATGCGCTCCACCTGATCGAGGCGTGCATCGGTGCCGCGTCCCGTCCTGGTGATCTCCACGCCCGCGGCCGTCTGCGGCTCCCAGTCGAACGAGACGTCGCCGATAGTCACCGATGCGCCGGGTTCAGCGCCCTGCTTGATGAGAGCGTCCTCGACGCCCAGACGAGCCAGGCGATCGGCGAGGTAGCCGACGGCCTCGTCGTTGCTGAACTGCGTCTGCCGCACCCATCGCTCGGGACGAGTGCCGAGAACGACGAACCCACCGGGAACGTCGGGATCCTTGATGACCTGGAAGCCTTCCTCGTTGCGCGCGACGGGACGCAGAACCGGTCGGCGTGGCTCGGCCGGCGGGTGCGCGATGCGGTAGTCGGCGACCATCTTGCCGAGCGCGAAGATCAACGGCTTCAAGCCTTCTCGGCTCACTGCCGAGATCGTGAACACAGGCCAACCACGCGCCTCGAATTCCGGGGTGACCATCTCGGCCAGCTCAGCGGCTTCGGGGATGTCGGCCTTGTTGAGCACGACGATTCGCGGACGGTCGGCGAGGTCGCCCAAGCTCGCATCGCCCAGCAGCGCAGGCTTGTACGCGGCCAGCTCGGCTTCCAGAGCGTCGACGTCGGAGACCGGGTCGCGGCCGGGATCCAGTGTCGCGCAGTCGACCACGTGAGCCAGCACGGCGGTGCGCTCGAGGTGCCGGAGAAAATCGAGGCCGAGACCCTTGCCCTGGCTCGCACCGGGAATCAACCCGGGAACATCGGCCACCGTGTACGTGGTGTCACCGCTCGACACGACGCCGAGATTGGGCACCAATGTGGTGAACGGGTAGTCGGCGATCTTCGGCTTGGCGGCCGACAGCACCGATACCAGTGACGACTTTCCTGCGGACGGGAAGCCGACCAGACCGATGTCGGCCACCGACTTGAGTTCGAGTATCAGATCGCGTTCGATGCCTTCTTCGCCCAGCAGCGCGAACCCGGGCGCTCGGCGGGCCTTCGAGGCCAAGGCCGCGTTTCCTAGCCCGCCACGGCCGCCCGGCGCAGCATCGAATCTGGTGCCCTCGCCGATCATGTCCGCGAGAATGCGGCCGTCCTTGTCGAGAACGACGGTGCCGTCGGGGACTTTGAGGATGAGGTCCTCGCCGTTGGCCCCTTCTCGGTTGCCGCCCATGCCCTGGGTTCCGTTGCTTCCCTTGGCGTGCGAGTGGAAGTGGAAGTCGAGGAGTGTGTGCACACTGCTGTCGACGACGAAGATGACGCCGCCGCCCTGGCCACCGTTTCCACCGTCCGGGCCACCGAGTGGTTTGAACTTCTCGCGATGAACCGAAGAGCAGCCGTTGCCGCCTTTACCGGCGCTGACGTGCAGCACCACGCGGTCTATGAATCGTGACATGGCTGCCTTCGATCCTTCCTCGATCTCTCGACCGAAATGTTCGATGCCCTCGAAATACGATAAGGGCGGACCGGGTTGAATGACCCTGGTCCGCCCTCGTCGTCGAGCTTGGGCGCGTGTACGGCCCCCTTCAGGAGCCGCTCACGCAGATAGTGCAGCTTCGGACTAGGCCTCTACTGCGACCGGAACGATGTTCACGGTCTTGCGTCCACGCTTGGCGCCGAACTCCACTGCGCCTGCGGACAGAGCGAACAGAGTGTCGTCGCCGCCACGGCCGACATTGACACCGGGGTGGAAGTGCGTGCCGCGCTGACGAACCAGGATCTCGCCTGCGCTGACTGTCTGGCCGCCGAAACGCTTGACGCCGAGGCGCTGTGCATTCGAATCGCGACCGTTACGGGAGCTTGATGCACCCTTCTTATGTGCCATGTGCGTACCCTCCTCGGGTAAGAAGAACGCCAGCTCCGTCGAAGAAACCGGCAGTGAAGAAACTTCGTTACTTGATACCGGTGACCTTGAGGACGGTCAGCTTCTGCCTGTGTCCCTGACGCTTGTGGTATCCGGTCTTGTTCTTGAACTTGTGGATGCGGATCTTCGGGCCCTTGGTGTGCTCGACGATCTCGCCGGCGACGGAGATCTTCGCCAACTTGTCTGCATCTGTGGTCAGGTCGGATCCGTCTACGACGAGGACCGGAGCAAGCGAGACAGCAGTGCCGGGCGCTCCCTCGATCTTCTCGACCTTGACGAGGTCACCAACAGCGACCTTGTACTGCTTTCCGCCGGTCTTGACGATCGCGTACGTTGCCATCGGAGGGCTACCCCTTGCTTCTTCGAACTTGCTCGCGCTGCCCAGGGCAACACGACTGGTCTGATCCTGCGTGTGTTTCTGCTTCCGAGTGTGAACGTTTGCTCGGCCTTCACACCGAAACGGCGTGGATACAGGCACGGCAGAACAGTGTCACCGGGAGCGACTTATCAAGGTTACGGCAGACGGGCAGTCGTGGTCAAACTGCCCATCCGCTGACCGTCACGCGTCCACGGGGGGACCTGCCGGCCGGGCCGCTGCCCGACGTCGGCGAGGCTTCGTGACCGGTGGTTCCGCCACCACAGGCGTGGTGTCGACCTGCGGTTGCGTCGTCACCGCAGGCGCGGCAACCGTCGCTGCCGGTTCATCGTGCGGTGTCGCGGGAATCACGAACACGGTCCCCGCGTCGGGAGCCTCCGAGGTGGGCGCTGCGGCCTTGCGAGCCACTCGCCTACCCCGCCGGGCTTTGACAACCGGAACATCAGCAGCCACTGGCTCCGTCGACCCAGCCGGTTCCTCCGCAGCCGGTTCCTCCGCAGCCGGTTCGACAGCGGACGCGCCGTTTCGACCCGGCGCAGACGCAGGCGCATCTTCGGCCGGGTTCGCCGCGGTCGCTGCTGCAGTGTCGCCCTCGGACTCGACCGCGTCCGGCGTTTCAGGCGATTCCGTGCTCTCACCGTGCACCGCAGCCACATCGGCCGCGTCGATGATCCTCGGAGTCGTCTCGACACCCGACGCGTCGTCGACCTTGTCCACCACGTCCGCGGGCGTCACGTCTTCGACCACCTCGTCGTGGTGTGCAGCCATCGCGAGCGCCACCGGATGGGCCCTCTTGACCGACGGATCGACAGCGTGTTCGTGCTGCGGTTCCGCGGCAGTGGTGTTCGGTGTCTGACTCTGAGTGTCGGCCTTGTCGCGGCCGCGACGCTTGCGCTGCGATCCGGACTCGTTGCGAGACGAACCGGACCGCGATTCGGACTCTCCGACCTTCGCCTCGACCGGGAACGGATGCACCACGATGCCACGACCTTGGCAGTGCTCACACGTCGTCGAGAACGCCTCGACCAGACCGGTACCGAGCTTCTTGCGGGTCATCTGGACGAGCCCGAGAGACGTGACCTCGGATACCTGGTGGCGAGTGCGATCACGACCGAGCGCCTCGGTCAGTCTCCGCAGAACGAGATCGCGGTTGGACTCGAGCACCATGTCGATGAAGTCGACGACGATCATTCCGCCGATATCACGCAGACGCATCTGCCGGACTACCTCTTCGGCGGCTTCCAGGTTGTTCCTGGTCACCGTTTCCTCGAGGTTGCCGCCCGCACCGGTGAACTTGCCGGTGTTGACGTCGACGACGGTCATCGCCTCGGTCCTGTCGATCACGAGGGTGCCGCCCGAGGGAAGCCAGACCTTGCGATCGAGCGCCTTGGCGAGCTGTTCGTCGATCCGATGCGCCTCGAACACGTCGGGCCGGCCGGAGTCGGCGACGAAGCGTTCGAGCTTCGGCAGCATGTCCGACGCCACCGTCTCGATGTACGAGGAGGTGGTCTCCCACGCCTTGTCACCTTCGATGACAAGCTTGACGAAGTCCTCGTTGAACAGGTCACGGATGACCTTGACCAGCAGATCGGGCTCTTCGTACAGCGCTTGCGGCTGGCTGCCCTTGCCTGTCTCTGCCTTCGCCGAGTTCTCCTCGATGCTTGCCCACTGAGCCTGCAACCGTTCGACGTCCCGGGCCAGCTCTTCCTCGCTGACACCTTCGGCGGCGGTACGGATGATGACACCGGCCTCGGGCGGAACGATCTCGCGCAGAATTTCCTTCAGTCGCTTCCGCTCGGTGTCGGGAAGCTTGCGGCTGATCCCCGTCGAGCTTCCGCCCGGCACGTAGACCAGGTAGCGACCCGCGAGTGAGAGCTGCGTCGTCAACCGAGCGCCCTTGTGCCCGACCGGATCCTTGCTCACCTGCACGAGCACCTGGTCGCCCGGCTTGAGAGCCTGCTCGATCTTGCGGGAGTTGCCGCCGAGACCGGCCGCATCCCAGTTGACTTCGCCTGCGTACAGAACACCGTTGCGGCCACGCCCGATGTCGACGAACGCTGCTTCCATGCTCGGCAGCACGTTCTGCACGCGACCGAGATAGACGTTTCCGACCATCGACGCCGACGCACTGCTCGTCACGAAGTGCTCGACGAGCACACCGTCCTCGAGAACTGCGACCTGTGTGGTGACCCCGTGATCGGGGAACGACTTCTCCCGAACGACCATGACGCGATCGACCGACTCACGACGAGCCAGGAACTCGGACTCGGTCAGAATCGGCGGACGACGACGACCTGCGTCACGCCCGTCGCGGCGGCGCTGACGCTTGGCCTCCAGCCGCGTCGACCCTGTGATGCCCTGGACTTCGTCCTTGTTGCGCGGCTTGTTGCGCGGCTCGCGCTCGTGCACCACGGTGTTCGGTGGGTCGTCCTCGGAGGACGCTGCGTCACTCGACGCATCGCCGGAGCTGCGACGACGCCGACGACGACGCCTGCGACGGCTCGAGCCGTCCGAGTTCTCGTCGTCATCCTGATCCGACGACCCGTCGGAGGACGCGTCGGAAGCGTCTTCGGCATCCGCATCGGCATCCTGCTCGCCGTCACTGTCGGTCGAGCTGTCGCTGGACCGCGACCGACTGCGCCGACGCGTGCGCCGCTCCCCCGAAGGCTTGTCCGTGCTCTCGGTCTCGGTGGTGCCGGTGGAGTCGTCGCCATCTGCAGGCGAGTCCGCCTCCGAGGATGCCTCGGAGTCCACGGTCGTATCGGTGACCGCGGTCGTGTCGGTGACCGCGGTCGTGTCGGTGTTCACGGTCGTGTCGGTAGCCGAGGACGACTCGTCATCGGTCTGATCCGAGTCGTCTCCGGATTGCTCTCCTCGGCCACGTCCGCGACCACGACGACCGCGGCGACGTCGCCGCGGCTGCGACTGGTCGTCACCGTCGTCGGCGTTGTCGGAACCATCGGCGTCGGCGTCAGTCGCATCGGCTGTGTCGGTCGACTCCGAGGGAGCTTCCACCGACTGCGTCTGCGCTGGAGTCGATTCCTCTGGTGTCGCCTCGGTTTCCGCTTCGGACGTGACAGGGACTTCAGGCGTGGCGGGAGCAGCGTCGGTGACGGAGGCAGTGACGGGGATCGTCGTGGAATCCGACGCCTGCTCGTCGGCCGGCCCTGCGGCCTTGCGGCTGCGGCGACGCTTCGGCGGTGTCTCGGCAGGCGCCTCCGCCTGCAGGAACAGCGGCGTGGCGAACGGCTGGCGAGCGGGAGCCTCGGATTCCGGCTCGGCAATGGACGAGAACAGATCGGCGACCTTCTCGGCCTCTGCAGCCTCGGCCACCTTCTCGGCCTCTGCAGGCTCGGCCACCTTCTCGGCCGCGGGCTCGACGGCGGGAGCCACGGCAGGTTCGGTCACAGCAGGTTCGGTGACAGCAGGTAAGTCTTCGACGACCTCAGGGAGCACCGTCTCCGGCGAAGCCGTGTCATCAGGAGATGTGTCATCGGGAGCGGTGAAGGAGGCGTGCACGGTGTGCGCGACGTCGCGGCCGAGGCTCGACTGCGCGCTGCGGGCCTCGATACCGAGTTCACCGAGTTTGGCGAGCACCTGCTTGCTGGTGACGCCGATGATCTTGGCGAGCGCATGCACGCGAAGACGGTCGGGGAACGTAGGAGTTCGGTCGGCCGACGTCACGTCGTCACCGGCTGAACTTCCCGTGTTCGAATTCTGTACATCTTCGGGCGGGGCTTGATCGGCCACGTAATCTCCTCGGGCCCCCGGGCGCGTTCACCTGCTGAGCTGGTCGGTGTGACGCGGCCACGCGGGGGCAATCCTTGTGGTCTGACACCGGTATGGCGTCAGTTCGTTCGGTTCCGCTCCGCGCCTGATGCTCTGTTCACCGGTGGTGTTCGGTGCGCCGAGCGCGGTGCCTGGCTGGATGGCTGTTATGCCTGCGAATCCGAGCGCCTGATCATCAAGCATGCAATCCACGTGGCACTGACGATCCACGCGTACGGCAGCGATGACGGGCATCGAACTGCAGGGTCATCCGGTTGCTTTCGCGAGAGCGACACTGGGGTGACGTTCCCGAGGTACTGCATCCAGATTGTTTTCGGTCGATCTTGCTTTTCGTTGTCGATCTGTCGTTCGGTGAAGCATGTGTTGTGAAAGCAACCACCACGAGTATCCCACACCGGCCGAACCGAACCCGCCACGCCGCTCCGATCACAGGATCGGCGGCGTGGCGGAGTTGTCGGAACCAGGAGTTCTACATCGGGTGAACGGTCAGGAAAGCCCGGGGAACCACAGCGCGATCTCACGGTCGGCGGACTCGACCGAGTCGGAGCCGTGCACGAGGTTCTGCTGCCCGTCCAACGCGAGGTCCCCGCGGATGGTGCCGGGCACCGCCTTCTCCACCGGATCTGTTCCACCGGCGATCTGCCGGAATGCTGCAATGGCCCGTGGGCCTTCCAACACGGCAGCCACCACAGGACCGGAGGTGATGAAGTCGAGCAGCGTCGGGAAGAAGGGCTTGCCGTCGTGTTCGGCGTAGTGAGCTCGCGCCAGCTCGAGCGAAACGGTCTTGAGCTCGAGTGCGGTGATGCTCAGTCCCTTCTTCTCGATCCGGCCGAGGATCTCTCCTACGTATCGGCGGGCAACTCCATCGGGCTTGATCAGTACAAGGGTGCGCTCAGTCACGCCCACAGACAGTAGTGGAAGGCCGCGGCGAGCCGATCGTCAGTCCCGTTGCCCACGCAACAAACCGCGATCGATGCGTCGCGTGATGTCCTTACGCAGATACAGCAGATACGCCCACACGGCAGCGAAGATGACCGCGACTATGCCGATCGACAGGTGCACGAACACTCCGAGCAGTAGGAGAACCTGAAGACCCAGGTTGATCTGCATGGCCTGAGGCCTGCGTTGCATTCCGGACGCCACGATCATGAGTACGGCGAGTCCGACGATGTAGGTGATCGACAACCAGCTCAGTCCACCACCGACCGTGGACACGACCGGCAGCGCCAACAACACCACGATCACTTCCAGCACGAGTGTGCCCGCGCACACTCCGCGAAAGCCCTTCCACGGGTCGGTGGTCGGGGGTTTGAACTGCGATTGCTCGTGTTCGCCCTCGGTCATACGGGGTCCTTTCCGAACAGGGTCCTGGCAGCTCCGGCCGTCACCACGGATCCGGTGACGACGACGCCTGCACCCGATACTGCCTCGCCGGGATCGGCGACCTCTTCGGCAAGACCTATTGCAGTTTCGAGGGCATCGGGAAGCGTCGGTGACACGACGACGCGTTCGTCGCCGAACTTCGCGACCGCGAGATTCGCCAGTTCCTCCACGTCCATGGCGCGCGGAGAACCGTTGTGGGTGACGACGATTTCGTCGAACACCGGTTCCAACGCGTCCAACATCTGCCGAACGTCCTTGTCGGCCATCACGCTGACGACTCCCACGAGCTTCCGAAAGTCGAACTCGTCGGCGAGAGTGGCTGCCAGAGCGCGTATTCCGTGCGGGTTGTGTGCTGCGTCGAGAAACACCGTCGGTGCATTGCGAACACGTTCGAGCCGTCCAGGGTTGACGATCGACGCGAACGCCGCGCGCACGATGTCCACATCCAATTGCCGATCGGCGCCCGCACCGAAGAATGCTTCGACGGCAGCCAACGCCAGAGACGCGTTGTGCGCCTGATGCTCACCGTGGAGGGGAAGAAAGATATCGGTGTACACACCACCGAGGCCCTGCAATTCCAGCTGCTGACCTCCGACGGCCACGCGGCGAGCCAGGATCCGGAACTCCGACCCTTCGCGCGCCACTGCGGCGTCGGCATCGACCGCCGCACGCAGCAACACGTCCGCGACCTCGGGCTTCTGCTCCGCCAGGATCGCAACCGTGTCACGAGGAACCAGCCGCTCCCGAGCCTTCTTGATGATGCCCGCCTTCTCGGCGGCAATGCCTGCAAGATCACTGCCGAGGAACTCGACGTGATCGATGTCGATCGGGGTCACCACCGCCACTTCACCGTCCACGACGTTGGTCGCGTCCCACCGGCCCCCGAGGCCTACTTCGACGACAGCGACCTCCACCGGCGCCTCGGCGAACGCAGCGAACGCCATCGCCGTCGTGACCTCGAACTTGCTCATCCGTGGACCACCCGCTGCCTCGGACTGCGCATCGATCATCTCGATGAACGGAGCGATCTCGTTGTACGTATCGACGTAGAGCCGCGGCGATATCGGCTTACCGTCGATGCTGATTCGCTCGGTCGCGAGCTGAAGGTGCGGACTCGTGGTTCGACCGGTACGACGGTGAAAATGCGTCAGCAGCGCGTCGATCATCCGTGTCACCGACGTCTTGCCGTTAGTACCTGCGACGTGAATCGACGGGTACGCATTCTGCGGCGATCCGAGCAGATCCATCAGAGCCGAGATGCGCGCGGTGCTCGGCTCGATCTTGGTCTCGGGCCACCGTTTGTCGAGCTCGGCCTCCACGAGGGCGAGCTCGGCCATGTCCACTGGACTCGGTGCGGAAGAACGGGGCGACGGATCGAACTCGGTCACTACTGCCCCATCGTTTCGAGTCGGGCTGCGATCCGCGCGATCTCCTCGGTGGCGATCTGCTGACGACTGCGGATCTTGTCGACGACGGCGTCCGGTGCCTTGGCGAGGAACGCGTCGTTGCCCAGCTTTCCGGTGGTCTGCGCGAGTTCCTTCTCGGCAGCTGCGAGATCCTTCACCAGACGAGCACGCTCGGCGACGAGGTCGACGGTTCCCGACGTGTCGAGTTCGACGGTCACCGTGGCGTTGCTCAGCCGCACCTCGACCGAGGCCGTCGCCGTGAAGTCGGCATCGGGGTCGGTGAGCTTTGCCAGTGCACGCGTTGCAGGCACCTGCCGGGCGAGATCGGCGGCCTCGATCCCGACGAGCTGTGCCGCGACCTTCTGCGACGGCTTGAGCCCCTGATCGCTACGGAAGCGCCTGACCTCGGTGATCAGCTTCTGCATATCGGAAATTCGCTGCGCAGCAACAGGATCTGCCGCATCACCGGATGCATCCGGCCACGCTGCGACGACGACCGACTCACCGCCGGTCAGCACCTTCCACAAGGTCTCGGTCACGAACGGGATCACCGGATGCAGCAGGCGCAGCAGCGCATCGAGGACGTTTCCGAGAACAGCGCGTGTGCTCTCGACGTGCGATTCGTCAGCGAGCTGCACCTTCGCGATCTCGAGGTACCAGTCACACACCTCGTCCCACGCGAAGTGATAGAGCGCCTCGCACGCTTTGCTGAACTCGAAACGCTCGAAGGCCGTATCCACCTCGGCGCGAACATGATCGAGACGATCGAGGATCCAGCGATCGGCGTCGGTGAGCTCGACGCGGGCGGGAAGTTCGGCCGGTGCAGCGCCGTTCATGAGGGCGAATTTCGTCGCGTTGAAGAGCTTGTTGGCGAAGTTACGCGAGGACTGCGCGTGATCCTCGCCCACGGACAGGTCAGCACCGGGGTTGGCCCCCCGAGCAAGGGTGAAACGCAACGCGTCGGCGCCGAATCGGTCGACCCAGTCGAGTGGGTCGATGCCGTTGCCCTTGGACTTGGACATCTTCTTGCCGAACTGATCTCGGACCAGGCCGTGCAGGAACAGATCCTTGAACGGAACTTTCCCCGGGGTCTCCCCTGCATTGAGCGACGCATCCGACGAGACGTAGGTACCGAACATCATCATGCGGGCGACCCAGAAGAACAGGATGTCGTAGCCGGTGACCAGGACGGACGTCGGGTAGAACTTCGCCAGCTCGTCGGTCGCAGCAGGCCAGCCCATCGTCGAGAACGGCCAGAGGCCGGACGAGAACCAGGTGTCGAGGACGTCGGGGTCCTGCTCCCAGCCCTCGGGTGCGGTTTCGCCCGGCCCGAGGCAGACGCTTTCGCCGTCAGGGCCGTACCAGATCGGAATGCGGTGACCCCACCACAATTGACGCGAAATGCACCAGTCGTGCATGTTGTCGACCCACGCGAACCAACGCGGCTCCTGGCTGGCCGGGTGAATTACCGTGTCGCCGTTGCGCACTGCGTCACCGGCTGCCTTGGCGAGTCCGTCGACCTTGACCCACCACTGCAGCGACAGGCGCGGCTCGATGGACTCGCCGCTGCGCTCCGAGTGGCCGACACTGTGCAGGTACGGCCGCTTCTCGGCGACGACGCGTCCCTGTGCAGCGAGGGCCTCGCGCACCTTCACCCGCGCATCGAATCGGTCGAGACCGTCGAATTCGGTTCCGGTGTCGGCGATTGTGCCGGTCTTGTCCATGATCGTGGGCATCGGCAAGTTGTGCCGCAGGCCCATCTCGAAGTCGTTGGGATCGTGCGCAGGGGTGATCTTGACTGCGCCGGTACCGAACTCGGGGTCGACGTAGTCGTCGGCGATGATCGGGATCTGCCGACCCGTGAACGGATGTTCCAGCGTGGTTCCGATCAGATGCTTGTAACGCTCGTCGTCCGGGTGGACAGCCACGGCGGTGTCACCGAGCATGGTCTCGACACGCGTGGTCGCGACGACGACGTGCGGTTCGTCGTCCTTCAGCGAGCCGTACCGCAGCGAGACCAGTTCACCTTCGACATCCTCGAACTTGACCTCGATGTCGGAAATCGCGGTCTGCAGTACCGGGGACCAGTTCACCAGACGCTCGGCCCGGTAGATCAACCCGTCGTCGTACATCCGCTTGAACATGGTCTGCACGGCCTCGGACAGGCCGTCGTCCATCGTGAATCGCTCACGGTTCCAGTCGACGCCGTCGCCGATCCGGCGCATCTGTCCGAGAATCGTTCCGCCGGACTCGCGCTTCCAGTCCCAGACCTTGTCGATGAAGAGTTCACGCCCGAAATCTTCCTTCGTCTTGCCGTCCACTGCGAGTTGCTTCTCGACGACGGACTGCGTCGCGATACCCGCATGATCCATGCCGGGCAACCACAGCACCTCGAAGCCGAGCATCCGCTTACGACGACTCAATGCATCCATCAGAGTGTGATCGAGTGCGTGACCCATGTGCAGGCTGCCCGTGACGTTCGGCGGCGGCAACACGATCGAGTACGGAGGCTTGCCGCTGGACGGGTCGGCCTCGAAGTAACCGGCGTCGACCCAGCCCTGATACAGCTCGGTCTCTACCTCGCCCGGGTTCCAACTCTTGGGGAGCTGGTCAACTGGGTCACTCCGCAGGCTGCTCTCCTGACGGTCGGCAGGGGTCTCGGGGCGCTCTGAAGCTGAACTGGTCACCGGTCGATTCTAGTGGTCCGCCGAGCGCGCCCCGACCCGCCCTTTCCTCGGGCGATCAGCCGAGAATCTCCGGCAGCGCGACGGTCTCACCGAGCACGTGCTCCGCCAGGAATGCGAACACCACCTCGTACCAGATTTTCGCGTGCTGGGGCGTCAGGATCCAGTGGTTCTCGGACGGGAAGTAGAGCAGCCGGTGATCGGTCTTGCCTTCGTCGTCAGCAGGAAGTCCCGACTCGCTGAGCAGCTCGTACCAGAGCCGCAACCCTTCGCCAATCGGTACGCGATAGTCCTTGTCTCCGTGGATGACGAGCATCGGAGTGGTGATGTCCGCGACGTAGAGATGGGGTGAATTCTCCACCGCCATCTCCGGCGTCATCTCGCGCCCCCAGTAGCACGCGACGTCGGTGGTCGGACCGAACTGGTCGAGTGCCCACAGGCTCGCGTGCGTGACGATGGCCTCGAACCTGTCGGTGTGTCCGGCGATCCAGTTGGCCATGTATCCGCCGAACGATCCACCCATGACCGCAGTGCGCGCGGCATCGATCTCGGGACGCTCGGCGGCGGCATCGGTGATCGACATCAGATCGGTGAACGGCTCCGCGCCCCACCTACCCCACCCGCGCTGGACGAAGTCCTGGCCGTATCCGGTCGACAGCGCCGGATCGGGCAGCAGGACGGCGTATCCCTGCGCGACCATCAGCCACGGATTCCATCGCCACGACCACGTGTTCCAGGATCCGAGCGGTCCCCCGTGCACCCACAGCAGCAGAGGCGCCCGATCGGCCTCGGACGCGCCGTGCGGCACTGCCAGCCATGCGCGCACTCGGTGGCCGTCGGCGGCGGTCGTCTCGATGTCGGTCAACGTCCCCGGCAGTTCGGGGAGCGGCCCCGTCAGTCGCAACTGCTGGACGGCACCGCTCACCGGATCGACACGCACCGGATGTGGCGGCTGCAGGTACGACGCCTCCAGCGCGAAGATCGAGCCGTCCGACCCGACCTGGACATGGGTATAGGCGGAATCGGTGTCAGTGAGCCTGGTCCACGATCGGTCACGAACGACGAAGATCGGCGCCCGCCCGTTCTCGTCGGCGACCACGAGAACGCCGCTGCCGTCCGGAAGCCATACCGGATCGACCGGCCACAGGTGAAAGTCCGGCGCTGACTCGGCCACCGAACCGTCGGCGAAAACCAACTGCTGCAGTGTCTTTCGCGGCGCTTGCTCGGGAGTGGTCACCGTTTCGCGGACGAAGACCACGCTCGATCCGTCCGGCGAGATGGCCGGTGAACCGAGATCTGCATCGACGTCGTCGACCAGGACGGTGCGCTCGCCGGACTGCAGGTCGATGCGGACCAATACCGTTCTCGACATGGCAAGGGCTCCGGGCACGGTCCATGTCGACACCGAGAAGGATCCATCGGCGCTGATGTCGTACGACGCTTCCTGCAGCGCACTGGCTGCGCCGGGAGTGACACGTCGAACAGCTGTGCCCGCCGCCCCGGCATACAGATGCGGAGTCGCAGGCCCGAGATCGTGATCCCAGTAGCGGACCGGGTAGCCCGAGTGCAGGATGGCCCCGACCTTGCCGTCCTTTCGTAAGGCGTGGAGTCTGTCGTCCTCGTCGTCCGTCGAGCCGGATGGATGGACGGACGAGGTTGCGATGAACTGCTCGGATCGAGCGGAGGTACGGATCCCCGAGAAGCCTGCGGGCCGACCGGCCACGACGGCGGCTTCCCCGCCCGAGGCCGGCAGCGACCAGATCGCGGCCGAGTCGTCGTCCTTCGGCGATCGACGGAGGAACAACAGATCCCCCGAGGCACCGAACGCCGGTCCGCTCTCCCCCGATGTGCTCCACGTCAACCGACGCGCATCCGAGCTGCCCGACAGATCGACCTCCCACAGCGCTCCGACGTACTTGGCGCCATCGGCGTCGGGTTCGGAGATCGTGACCACCACCCGGGACGAATCCTTGGCGACCGCAAGATCGGACACACGGGGCGCGGCGACGTACCGCGCAAGGTCGTCGAACATTCCGCCGGCGTGATCTGGCACAGGTGCGCACTCCTCGATCGATAACTTTTCGGGCCGAGCCGATGCTACGACGAGGTGGGGCCGAGCACTCAGTTCGGGCCGAGATCCTCCCGCAACTGGGTGAGAGTCCTGGCAAGGATTCGCGACACGTGCATCTGCGAGATGCCCATACGTTCGGCGATCTGCGTCTGCGTCATGGATCCGAAGAATCGGAGCACGACGATCTGACGTTCACGCTCGGGCAACTTCTCGAGCGCCGGGCGGACGGTGAGGTAGCTCTCCATCTTCTCGAGCTCGGGATCGTAGTCGCCGAGGGTGTCCATCAGCGGAAGACGATCCTCGCTGACGACCGAGTCCACCGACACGGTCTGGTAAGCACTGCGCGCGAGCAGAGCCTGCGACGCTTCCTTGACGTCGATGCCCAGCTCGACCGCGATCTCACTTGCAGTGGGAGCGCGCCCCAGCTTCTGCGACAACGTACCGACCGCGCCGGAGATCATGGAGTTGAGCTCCTTCATACGACGCGGTACCCGCACCGACCACCCGGCGTCGCGAAAGTACCGCCGCGCCTCGCCCATGATCGTCGGCACAGCGAAGGACACGAAGTCCGATCCACGTTCGATGTCGAATCGGTCGACGGCGTTGACCAATCCCAGGCGCGCGACCTGCAACAGATCCTCGTGCGCCTCGCCGCGCCCACCGAATCTACGAGCGATGTGCTCGGCGAGCGGCAAGCATCGGGTGATGATGCGGTCGCGTAGCACCGCGCGTTGCGGGGAGTCCTTGTCGAGCGCCTGCATCTCCTGGATGAGGGGTACTACTTCTTTGTAATCGTCCGACTGTCGCCGCGCAGTCTTCTCGTACGGCACTGGCACTAGAGGTTGCTCCTCCGCTTGACCACATCGACTGCCACGATATGACCTGCCTCGACGCCGTGTTCGCTCATCGAGATGGAATCGGTGAGAGTCTGCAGCACGTGCCACCCGAAACTGTCCTGCTTGGGCACCCGGTCGGGCACGAGTGTCGAGGTCGATGCGATTCTCATTCCACCATCGCTGACGATGAACGAGCACGTCAGCTCTGACCCCCGGACCGCTCCCGCGATCAATTCCGAACACACCTCGTCGACGACGAGTTTGATATCCGCAATGTCGTCGAGAGTGAAATCGGCCAGCACTGCCAGCGTTTCGGCAACGGCGCGAACGACGGGCAATTGTGCGGCGTCGGCGATCACCCGCAGCTCGACCGGCGCGCCGGAATTTCGTTCCAGCTCTTCGATCTTGCCGACGCCAGTCATCCGCACTCCCTATCAGTAACTCGAAAATCGATCAGGTCCGATGCCGAGCGAAGCCGACGAGAAAGAGAATACCCAGGCATCGGAAGTTCAATCCCGCTCGTACGCGAGTCGGCCCGGCGGCGGCGCTCACGAGAGCCTCGATCCCGTAGAAGGTGACGACGAACGCCAGCACTGGCACGATCACTTCTGTGGACTACACGGCGCAGCTGCGCGATCTTGCCCGGCGATGCGGAGTCTCCACTTCGTACCGTGGATGGGACCAGGCCGAACACTCGGTGTCCCAGGAGACACTGAGACGAATTCTCGACGCCCGTGGAATCGAGGCGGCAGACCAGGCGCACGTCGCTCGGTCGCTGGCAGACCTGGACGACGCGCCGTGGCGCAGAATGCTTCCCCCGGTGATCGTCACGGTCGCGGGCGTCAGCACCAGCGTCGAAGCCCATGTGCCACACGGTGATCCGATCGAGCTCACCCTGATCACCGAGGACGGCGATCGCGTCGAACTCCCCCAGGCTCAGGTATGGGTGGAGCCGCGGGAGGTCGACGGCGCACTCGTCGGCCGAGCCACGTTCGAGATCGGATCGCATGTTCCGATCGGGTGGCACACCCTGTCGGCTACCACCACAGCGGCGAGCGGCGAGGTCACGAAGTCCCAGTGCCCCGTGGCGGTGACTCCTGCGCGATCCTCCGCCAACGATGCCGTCACCGATCGACAACGTTCCGGCCTGCTGACGCAGCTGTATTCGCTGCGGTCGAACCGGTCGTGGGGTGTCGGCGACTACTCCGACCTCGCCGACCTGGCCTCGATCGCCGGGGAGAAGCACGGCTTCGACTACGTACTGGTCAATCCGTTGCACGCCAACCGTCCGGCACCGCCGGTGGAGGCTTCGCCGTACCTGCCGACAACCAGGCGGTTCTTCGACCCGATGTACATCCGCGTCGAGGACATCGAGGAGACGGCCTACCTTCCGCACGATCAGTACACCAAGGTTCGGCGATCGGCGGCGCACTTCGCCAAGGCAAACAAGCGAACCAAGCGGATCGAGCGAGACGCGTCATTCAGGGCGAAACTCGAGGCATTGAAGCGCGTGCATCGCGTCGAGCGGTCGGCGGCACGAGAAGCGGAGTTCCAGGCCTTCTGCACCCGCGAGGGATCGGGACTCGACGACTTCGCACTGTGGTGTGCGCTGGCCGAGAAGCATGCACCGACGAGCGAAATCTGGCTCGACCTGGCCTCGCATCCCGACACCGATCATGTCACCGCGTTGCGTGCGAAACTGGCCGTGCGCATCCACTTCCACAAGTGGTTGCAGTGGATCTGCGACGAGCAGCTCGCCCGCGCGCAACGAGTGGCGCGGCAGTCCGGAATGGACATAGGGATCATGCACGATCTCGCGGTCGGTGTGCATCGGTCCGGTGCGGATGCCTGGACGCTGGGTGATGCACTGACGTCGGGAGTCACCGTCGGGGCACCGCCGGACAATTTCAATCAGCAGGGCCAGAACTGGAATCAGCCACCGTGGAACCCGGATCGGCTACGCGAGTTGGGATATGCGCCGTACCGGGACATGCTGCGCACTGTCCTGCGGCATGCGGGCGGCGTGCGCGTCGACCACATCCTGGGGTTGTTTCGCCTGTGGTGGATTCCCGAGGGCTCGACATCGGCCGCGGACGGCGCCTACGTGACGTACGACCACGAGGCGCTCATCGGCATTCTCGTACTGGAGGCAGAACGTGCAGGTGCGGTCGTCGTCGGGGAAGACCTGGGGGTGTTCGAGCCGCATGTCCAGGAGTATCTCGGCAGCCGAGGACTGTTCGGTACCTCGATCCTGTGGTTCGAGAACGACGGAGACAGCCCGATCGCTCCGGAGGACTACCGCCGGCTGTGCCTGACATCGGTCACGACACACGATCTGCCGCCGACGGCCGGATATCTCCGCGGTGAACACATCGCGCTTCGTTCGAGATTGGGTCTGCTCGAACGTGATCTCGACGAAGAGATCGCCCGCGATGCCGCGGGCCGCGACGCGGTTCTCGACCTGGCGCGCGCACGCAATCTGCTCGCGGACGACGCGTCGGAGCAACAGACGATCGAGGCGCTGCATCGGTTGATTCAGCGCAGTCCGTCGGTGCTGCTGGGCATCGCGCTGGTCGATGCCGTCGGCGAGAATCGCATCCAGAATCAGCCGGGCACCGACGAAACGCAGTACGAGAACTGGCGTATCCCGCTCGCCGACGACAACAAGAAGGCGGTGTGGGTGGACGATCTCGTCGACCATCCGCGGTTGGTTTCGCTCGTGAAGGCCCTGCGTGCGGCTGCACCTCCCGAGTAGCCGCATAATCGAGAGATGGGACGAATAACGACTAGGCGGCCGGTTGTACGGGTGCGCGGGGTGCACTCGAGCACTCGGCCGGACACTCTTGTCGTCGAGGAGCCGCTGGAGATTCGAGTCGGCGGATCGGCCCTTGCGGTGACGATGCGTACCCCGGGGCACGATGTCGAACTCGCGCACGGGTTTCTGCTCACCGAGGGGGTCATCGACAGTCGTGAGGACATCGCTGTCGCGCGGTACTGCGACGGCGTCGACGACGCCGGGCAGAACACCTACAACGTCCTCGACATCACGTTGGCCGAGGGCGTCGCTCCGCCGCAGCCCGGTGTGGAGCGCAACTTCTACACGACGTCGTCGTGCGGAGTGTGCGGCAAGGGTTCGCTGGACGCGGTTCGGTTGAAGACGCGGCACTCCCCCGCCGGCGACGACGTCCGCATCAAGTCGTCGGTGCTGGTGTCCCTGCCGGACACCCTCCGCGAATCACAGAAGGTGTTCGACTCGACGGGAGGCCTCCATGCCGCCGCGTTGTTCGACCGCGACGGCCGGATGCTGGTTCTCCGCGAGGACATCGGTCGGCACAACGCCGTGGACAAGGTGGTCGGCTGGGCTACGGGTGATGGCCGGGTTCCGCTGCGGGGAACGGTGTTGATGGTCAGCGGACGAGCATCGTTCGAGCTCGCGCAGAAGGCGGTGATGGCCGGCATTCCCGTGCTCGCTGCGGTCTCGGCACCGTCCTCGCTCGCGGTGGATCTCGCGGAGGAATCCGGTCTGACGGTCGTCGGGTTCCTCCGCGGCGAGAACATGAATCTCTACTCGCACACCGATCGAATCGAGCGCTGAGCTGCTTCTTCGCGGACTTGTCGGCGTCGGCTACAGAAGCCGCGCTCCGGTCGCGTCCCTGACCTGCGCTTCGGACACGCCCGGCGCAGTCTCCACCAGCACGAGACCGTCGGCGGTGACGTCGAGAACCGCCATGTCGGTGATGATGCGCTGTACGCATCCCTTGCCGGTGAGAGGCAGGGTGCACTCGGCGAGAATCTTGGGT
Organism: Rhodococcus yunnanensis NBRC 103083; assembly: GCF_001895005.1. Classification (GTDB taxonomy): domain Bacteria; phylum Actinomycetota; class Actinomycetes; order Mycobacteriales; family Mycobacteriaceae; genus Rhodococcoides; species Rhodococcoides yunnanense. Next base: position 231,522 of record NZ_BCXH01000002.1, read on the forward strand.
TCGCCCTTTTTCGAGACGTGTTCCATCATGACGATGACTCGCCTGGCGCCGTGCACGAGATCCATTGCGCCGCCCATACCTTTGACCATGTGTCCGGGGATCATCCAGTTCGCGAGATCGCCATGTTGGCTGACCTGCATCGCACCGAGCACCGCGACGTCCACCTGACCGCCCCTGATCATTCCGAACGACTGTGCGGAGTCGAAGTACGACGCACCGGGAAGGACGGTGATGGTCTCTTTCCCGGCATTGATGATCTCAGGATCGAGTTCTTCCTCGGTCGGGTACGGCCCGACGCCCAGGACTCCGTTCTCGGAGTGAAGGATGACCGTGATGTCGGTCGGTAGGTAGTTGGGGACGAGCGTCGGCATCCCGATTCCGAGATTGACGTATTCGCCGTCGTTCAGTTCCCGGGCTACGCGAGCGGCCATCTGCTCGCGGGTCAGTGTTGCGATCGTCTCGGTCATGCGCGCACCGTCCTCTGTTCGATTCCTACCGTGACCTTGCCGACGTGCACGACGCGCTGCACGTGGATGCCCGGTGTGTGAATGTCGTCGGGACCGATCTCACCCGGTTCGACGAGGTGCTCGACCTGCGCGATGGTGATGCGACCCGACGCCGCAGCGGGCGGGTTGAAGTTGCGCGCGCTGGCGTGGAAGACGAGGTTTCCGTGGCGGTCGCCCTTCCAGGCATGGACAAGCGCGTAGTCCGCAACGATCCCGCGTTCCATCACATAGGTGACGCCGTCGAACAGGCGCGTTTCCTTCGGCGGGCTCGCGACCGCGATGCCCCCTGACCCGTCGTAACGCAACGGCAGCCCGCCGTCGGCAACCTGGGTGCCGACGCCTGCCGGGGTGAAGAACGCCGGTATCCCCGCGCCGCCTGCTCGCAGCCGTTCGGCGAGCGTGCCCTGCGGCGTCAGCTCCACTTCGAGTTCACCGGACAGGTACTGCCGGGCGAACTCCTTGTTGGACCCGACGTACGAGCTGATGGTGCGCCTGATCCGGTGCTGCTCGAGCAGCACGCCGAGGCCGAAACCATCGGTACCGCAGTTGTTGCTGATGATCTCGAGATCCTTGGCACCTTGGTTCAGCACCGCATCGATCAGTACTTCGGGAACGCCGACGAGACCGAAGCCTCCGACAGCGAGGGACACGCCGTCCGGCAGATCGGCCACGGCGTGCGCGGCGCTTGCTACCACTTTGTCCATCATGCACACGACCATACCCAATTTCGTACGTCATGTGAACACTTCGCCGCTGTGCGAACATTCTCCCTCGAATCGTTGCCCCGATCCCCACCTGCGACCTAAGATGGTTCGCATAGCGGCCGATCGTCCACATAACGAACACAGCCCCTGCCGAACAACCGGGAGGAACCGAAGAACCCATGACCGAACCGCACGGCCCATCCCCCGACTACGTCCAGTCCCTCGCCCGAGGACTCGCGGTGATCCGCGTGTTCGACGCGCAACACCCACGCAGAACGCTGTCCGACGTCGCGAAGTCGACCGATCTGACTCGTGCGACCGCCCGCAGATTCCTACTCACTCTCGTCGAGTTGGGGTACGTCCGTAGCGACGGCTCTCTCTTCTGGCTGACGCCCAAGGTTCTCGAACTCGGGTACAGCTATCTGTCGAGCCTGTCGCTCCCCGACGTCGCAGGTCCGCATCTGGAGGCATTGGCCGCACAGATTCACGAGTCGTCGTCGGTGTCGATTCTGGACGGCGACGACGTCGTGTACGTCGCCCGTGTTCCGGTCAGCAGAATCATGACGGTCGCGATCACGATCGGCACCAGATTTCCCGCCTTCGCGACCTCGATGGGCCGAGTCCTGTTGGCAGGATTGCCCTCCGACCAACTCGACGACTACCTGTCGCGGGTTCGCCTCACACCGCTGACCGGCAGAACGATCACCGACGCGTCCGCGCTGCGCGACGAACTCATCGAGGTGAGCGCTCAGGGCTACTGCCTGGTGGATCAGGAACTCGAGGAAGGTCTCCGGTCGATCGCCGCGCCGATTCGCGACAGTGCAGGCGCCGTCGTCGCGGCCGCGAACGTGTCCACCCAAGCCGCACGGCATTCCGCCGACGCGGTACGCGAACATCTCCTGCCCGCACTCCTACACGCCGCTGCTTCCATCGAGACCGACATGTACCGCGTTCACTCACAATCAACCGATCACAGAGGAAATCTTCATGCCTGACGCCGTCATCTGCGAACCGCTTCGCACCCCCGTCGGACGCTTCGGCGGCGTCTTTCGTGACATCACGCCCGAGGCTCTCGCCGCAACCGTCATCCGCGAACTCGTCGCACGCACCGGGATGACCGGCTCCGACATCGACGACGTGATTCTGGGCCAGGCGTCGCCGAACGGTGATGCACCCGCGATCGGTCGGGTGGCCGCACTCGATGCCGGGCTCGGTGTCGAGGTCCCCGGCCAGCAGGTCGACCGCAGGTGCGGATCCGGGCTGCAAGCGGTGCTGCAGGCGGTGCTGCAGGTGCAGTCCGGCGGCAGCGATCTGGTGCTCGCAGGCGGGGTCGAAAGCATGAGCCAGGCCGAGTTCTACGCAACCGGGATGCGGTGGGGCGTCAAAGCCGAGGCCGTCGCACTGTCCGACAGGCTCGCACGCGCGCGAGTCACCGCGGGCGGCAAGAACTTTCCGGTCCCCGGAGGGATGATCGAGACGGCCGAGAACCTGCGGGAGGAGTTCGGGATCAGCCGTGAGGATCAGGACAGCCTGGCCGTGCTGTCGCATCAGCGCGCCGTTGCCGCCCAGAAGAACGGCGTCTTCGCCGAAGAGATCGTCGCGGTCGAAGTACCGCAGCGCAGGTCCGACCCGCTGATCGTCGACACCGACGAGCATCCCCGCGCCGACACCACTGTCGAAACCCTGTCGAAGTTGCGTGCGATCCGCGGCGCGATCGACCCTGACTCGACCGTCACCGCAGGCAACGCGAGTGGGCAGAACGACGGCGCGGCCTTGGCGATCGTCACGACTCCCGAGAAGGCGGCTGCGCTGGGACTGCGTCCGCTGGCGCGGTTGGTGAGCTGGGCCGTCGCAGGTGTGCCGCCGCGAACGATGGGCATCGGACCGGTCCCCGCCAGCGAGAAGGCACTGGGGCGCGCCGGGTTGAGCCTGGCCGACATGGGCGTCATCGAACTCAACGAGGCATTCGCAGCACAGACGTTGGCGGTTCTGCGGACGTGGGGCGTGGAACCGGACGACACGCGCCTGAACCCGAACGGATCGGGCATCTCGCTCGGACACCCCGTCGGTGCGACCGGCGGCCGGATCTTGGCAACGCTTCTCCGCGAGATGCAGCGACGCGAGACGCGCTACGGTCTCGAGACCATGTGCATCGGAGGCGGGCAGGGACTGGCGGCGGTCTTCGAACGACTCGCCTAGCTCTTCGCTCTGTCGACGTGACCGAGGTCGCGCTCCGGCGCGACTCGGTCACGCACCAGCTGCTTCAACGTGGTGATCTCCGGAAATCCGTTGCGCTCCTTACGGTCCCAGACCAGGTTGCCGTCGACTTCGACGCGAAATATTCCGCCGGTCCCGGGAATCAGCGCCACTTCACCGAGTTCGCGCCCGAAGGTGTTCAGTAGCTCCTGCGCCATCCACCCTGCGCGCAGCAACCATTGGCATTGTGTGCAGTACTCGATGGTCACTCTGTTGAGGGCGGTCATAGCCGTTCATCCTGCCCGTGTCCGGGCCGCACCGCGATGTCGATGCCACCGGCGGTGACCTACGCCATAGCGCGCGGCTCGGGGCGAGAGTGAGCACGCACGAAAAGGCCCGGTCATCGAAAGCGATGACCGGGCCTTTTCGTGGTTGTCGACTACGCCGACTTGTCGCGGCGTTCCGGCCGCTCGGGCTTGCGCGGCACGATGGTCGGGAGCACATTGTCGTTGACGGTTTCCGAGGTCACGACGACCTTGGCCACGTCGTCTCGACTCGGAATGTCGAACATCACCGGGTTGAGCACCTCTTCGAGGATCGCGCGCAGACCACGAGCACCGGTTCCCCGCAGAATGGCCTGGTCGGCGATCGCTTCGAGGGCGTCCTTGGTGAACTCGAGCTCGACGTTGTCCATCTCGAACAAGCGGCTGTACTGCTTGACCAGAGCGTTCTTCGGCTCGGACAGGATCGTCACGAGCGATTCCTTGTCCAAATTGGTCACCGAAGCGACGACGGGAAGCCGGCCGATGAACTCGGGGATCAGACCGAACTTGATCAGATCCTCGGGCATGACCTCGGCGAAGTGATCCTGGGTGTCGATCTCGGCCTTCGACCGAACCTCGGCACCGAAACCGAGACCACGCTTGCCGATGCGGTCCGACACGATCTTCTCGAGACCGGCGAAGGCACCGGCGACGATGAAGAGCACGTTGGTCGTGTCGATCTGGATGAATTCCTGATGCGGGTGCTTGCGTCCACCCTGCGGCGGCACACTCGCCTGAGTACCTTCGAGAATCTTCAGCAGTGCCTGCTGAACGCCCTCGCCGGACACATCACGCGTGATCGACGGGTTCTCGCTCTTACGGGCGATCTTGTCGACCTCGTCGATGTAGATGATTCCCGTTTCGGCGCGCTTGACGTCGTAGTCCGCAGCCTGGATCAGCTTCAGCAAGATGTTCTCGACGTCCTCGCCGACGTAACCCGCCTCGGTCAACGCGGTTGCGTCGGCGATGGCGAACGGAACGTTCAGCATCTTCGCGAGCGTCTGCGCCAGATACGTCTTTCCGCACCCGGTCGGGCCGAGCATCAGAATGTTGGACTTGGCCAACTCGACAGTCTCACCGCGAGCATCGCGCGCCTTGTCGCCTGCCTGAATGCGCTTGTAGTGGTTGTAGACGGCAACGGCCAGAGTGCGCTTGGCGGTGTCCTGGCCGATCACGTAGTTCTCGAGGAAGTCTCGAATCTCGGAAGGCTTCGGCAGGTCGTCGAGCTTGACCTCGCTCGACTCCGCGAGCTCCTCCTCGATGATCTCGTTGCACAGGTCGATGCACTCATCGCAGATGTACACACCGGGCCCTGCAATGAGCTTCTTCACCTGCTTCTGGCTCTTACCGCAGAAAGAGCATTTCAGCAGATCGCCACCGTCACCGATGCGTGCCATTGTCGAGGTTCCTACTTCCTTGTCCGCGTCCGACCGACGAACATCCCTGCGGATGTCCCTCTGCCCAGTGCAACTTCTCGGTCCAGAGTCTTCGAGCCCTCATGCGACCGTACCCGCGTTCACCGAACATGGGTGAGTTGTTTCCGGTGATTCGCCGCCCGAATTATTCGATGTTCGAATCCGAGCGGTTTCACATCGACCAAGTGCCATACCGACAATCGATTCGCCACCGCCGAAGCGTTACGAATCGCTCTTCACCGTGTCGGGCGAGCCGTGGGACTCGCCCGACACCGGGAACGGTCCTGCGAAGATACCCGTTGGGGACTACTTCTGTGCCGACAACTTCCGGTACTCGAACACCGTGTCGATGATCCCGTAGTCCTTGGCCTGCTCGGCCGTCAGGATCTTGTCGCGGTCGGTGTCCTTGCGGATGACATCGGGGTCCTTGCCCGTGTGACGCCCGAGCGTGGTCTCCATGAGGCGACGCATGCGCTCGATTTCCGCTGCCTGAATCTCCAGGTCGGAGACCTGCCCTTGGATTCCACCGCTCGCGGGCTGATGAATCAGCACACGGGCGTTGGGGAGGGCGGCACGCTTACCCGGTGTTCCGGCGGCGAGCAGCACAGCAGCGGCAGACGCTGCTTGCCCGAGGCAGACGGTCGCCACATCTGCGCGGACGTACTGCATCGTGTCGTAGATCGCCATCAACGAGGTGAACGATCCACCGGGTGAGTTGATGTACATCGTGATGTCGCGGTCGGGGTCGAGGCCCTCGAGCACGAGCAGCTGCGCCATGACGTCGTTCGCCGACGCGTCGTCGACCTGAACGCCGAGGAAGATGATGCGCTCCTCGAAGAGCTTGTTGTACGGATTCGACTCCTTCACTCCGTAGCTGGAGTGCTCGACGAAGGAAGGCAGGATGTACCGCGAAGACGGCATCTGGTTGGGGTCGAACAGGTTTGTCATCGTTTCTCCAAGATGTGGGTGATCGAGGGTCCTCTGGTACCGGGCGATCTACTCGCCGATCCCACCCGCCTGCGCAGCGCGCGAGACGACGTGATCGACGAAGCCGTATTCCTTCGCAGCGGCCGCGGTGAACCAGCGGTCGCGGTCGGAGTCCTCGGTGATCTGCTCGACGGTCTGACCGGTGTGCAGTGCGATGAGCTCGGCCATCTCACGCTTGGTGTGTGCGAACTGCTCGGCCATGATGGCGATGTCGCTTGCGCTACCGCCGATTCCTGCCGACGGCTGGTGCATCATGATGCGTGCGTGCGGGAGCGCGTAACGCTTGCCCTTGGCTCCTGCCGAGAGCAGGAACTGCCCCATGGACGCGGCAAGCCCCATTCCGTAGGTTGCGACGTCGCACTCGGCAAATTCCATCGTGTCGAAGATGGCCATTCCCGCGGTGACCGAGCCACCGGGCGAGTTGATGTAGAGCGCGATGTCGCGAGTGGGATCTTCGGCGGAAAGAAGAAGAATCTGTGCGCACAACTTGTTGGCGATGTCATCGTCGACCTGAGTACCGAGGAAGATGATTCGCTCGCGAAGCAGACGCTCGTACACGGAGTCGCTGAGATTCAGACCAGAGGAGGCCGAAGTCATGACGGGACTCTGCTGGTGCGAAGCCGCCGGATTCTGAACAGTCACGGTACCTGCCTTTTCCATACGATCGTTGGTTCCTGATACAGACACTAACGAAAGACGGCGGCCCCGGAGTCCCGGAACCGCCGTCGTTCGCTGTCAGCGTTACTTCTCTTGTTCACCCTCGGCAGAATCGCCTGCTGCAGGCTCTTCTGCTTCTGCGGGGCTACCGAAAAGCTCGGAAGTGTCGATGTCCGCGCCTGCGGTGTCGGTGACCTTGACGCGGTCGACTACGGAGGCGAGGGCCTTGCCACGACGCACGTCGGCGAAGACGGCACCGAGCTGGTTGGCCTGCTGAACCTGCTGGATGAACTCCTCCGGCGAGATGCCGTAGCGCTGCGCCTGGAAGATGATCCGCTCGGTCAGTTCGTCCTGGCCGACCTGGGTTCCCTCGGCCTCGGCGATGGCGTCGAGGAGCAGCTGGGTACGCACCGACTTCTCGGCGCCTTCCTTGACGTCCTTGTCGAACTCTTCGCGGCTCGAACCCTGCGACTCGAGCAGCTCGGCGAGCTTGGCTTCGTCGTGATCGAGACCGTGGATGGCCTCGTGGACCTGAGAGTCGACCTCCGCCTTGACGACGGCCTCGGGGGCCGGGATGTCGAGGGTCTCGAGAAGCGTTTCGAGGACCTTGTCGCGAATCTGGCCTGCCTGCTCGACCTTCTTGACTCGCTCGACGCGTGTCTTCAGATCGGCGAGCAGCTCGTCGATGGTGTCGAACTCGCTGGCGAGCTGCGCGAACTCGTCGTCGGCCTCGGGAAGCTCGCGCTCCTTGACCGAGACGACCTTGACGGTGACGACAGCTTCCTTGCCTGCGTGCTCACCTGCAACCAGTGTCGAGGTGAAGTCCTTCGACTCGTCGACGGAGACTCCGACGATCGCGTCGTCGAGTCCCTCGATGAGCTGACCCGATCCGACCTCGTGCGAGAGGCCGGTGGCCGACGCCTCTTCGACGGTCTCGCCGTCGACCGTGGCGGACAGGTCGATGGAGACGAAGTCACCTGTCTGCACCGGACGGTCGGCGCCGGTGAGGGTGCCGAACCGCTGACGCAGCGACTGCAGCTGCTCGTCGACGGCCTCGTCGGTGATCTCCAACGGGTCGACCGTGACGCTGATGGTCGAGTAGTCGGGAAGTGCGATCTCGGGGCGTATGTCGACCTCGGCGGTGAACGTGAGCTCGTCGCCGTCCTCGATCTTGGTGACCTCGATGTCCGGCTGGCCGATGACCTTGATCTGCTCGGTGGTCACAGCCTCGGAGTAGCGAGCCGGAAGTGCGTCGTTGACGACTTGCTCGAGCACGGCGCCGCGGCCGACACGAGCTTCGAGAAGCTTGGCCGGTGCCTTACCCGGACGGAACCCGGGGAGGCGGATCTGCTGCGCGAGTGCCTTGTAGGCGCGGTCGAAATCAGGCTTGAGCTCCTCGAAGGGCACCTCAACGTTGATACGGACTCGCGTCGGGCTGAGCTGCTCGACGGTGCTCTTCACGGGACATGCTCCTTCTGGTGGTCTTGCCTTGCTGTCTTCTCGTAGCTCACCGTTACTCGCAGCGAGCCGGTCGATGCCATACCGCTGGACCCGATTCGGGTCCAGCTCTTCTTGTCGGGGTGACAGGAATTGAACCTGCGACCCTCCGCTCCCAAAGCGGATGCGCTACCAAGCTGCGCCACACCCCGTCGTACACCATTCCGTACCCGTGATCACGCTACAGGCACCCGTTCAACGTACAGGCACCATTGAACAGCAGACACCACCGGCACCCCACACAGGGCCACCGTTTCCGTCTCCGCAGACTCTACATCCAGGCGGTTTGTAATCTCGAAGCGAGGTTATGTAGAGTTTCGAAACGCAAGCGACGAACACGGCGATCCCGTGGAGTCGCTCGCATGCCGATGTAGCTCAATGGTAGAGCCCCTGTCTTCCAAACAGGCTACGCGAGTTCGATTCTCGTCATCGGCTCAGAAGATCAGCCCGGTCCCGCACTGCGGGGCCGGGCTTTTTCGTCGCCGAAGCCGCCCACCCCTTCGTGGCAGTGGGGCTCGGTCAGATACGTATCCCGTCGTACAGAGCCAGGCCGACAGCCTGGTCGCCGACTATGTCGAGGGTCTCCAGCGGTCTCCTGCGCCACACCGTGAGCAGCAGATCCTGCGCGGATCCGCGCAGCGCGACGTCGCCTTTGCGATGTTCGTGCGAGACGACGACGGTGTCTCCGGTGAAATCCAGGAACAATTCCATCCCGGTTCCGTCGTCGGTGTGCAGGTGGACGGTGCGTCCGGCCAGATCGGGCACACGATCGATCGGGACCCGCGTCAGGAACGCCTCTGCCCACTCGGCGATTCCATCAGCGGCGCCACCGGGGTCAGCGGGGTCCGGCTCGGGTCCGCCGCGTGCATGGACCGCGTCCTGTGCGTCGAAGCGGTGCACGGTCACCTCGTGAAGTTGCCGGCGAACCCAGTAGTCCGCGGTCCCGACCCCGGCCCACGTCGCCACCGCACGGTTCATCTCTACGCGGCGGTACGCATCGAGCACGGCTTCGGCTGCCTCCCGGTAGTCATCGAGAACCCGCGGTCCTCGCTCCGGGCGTTCCACTGCAGCAATGACTTTCGCCATTCCGTCGTCCGCGGGCGAATCGAGCGCAGCACGTGCCATGCGATGGACGAACGTGACGTGCCTGACCAATTTCTCCACGGTCCAGTCGGGCATCGAGGGCACCGGAGTACTCGCGTCGTCCAGCGTGAGAGATCCCATACGGCCACACTCGGCTGCCAGTAGTTCCAATTGCTGATCTGCGGTCATAGTGGCCGATCCTGCCCGCACCGGGCCACATTCGCGGGACGATCGACCGCGTATCGTGAAAGTGTCCGTTTTGTCCGTGGGGGTAGGCGGTGTCGTGGACCCCCTGAAAGCACCCCCGCAAGGGGTCGACTCGGAAGGGGCACCCGACGTGGAAGCTCTCCTACTCGTCGTCATCGTCGTGGCCGCCGTCGTGTATCTGGTGGTGCGCAGCCAGAAGAACTCCGCCGCCAGGACGGCGAACACCCTCGACGACGCGAAAGCCGACGCGCGGCAGTCCATCGAACGGCTCGCCGGGCAGATCTACAACCTCACCGGGACCGACACCGCGTCCAGGCAGGCGCTGGCGGACGCGTCGGAACGCAATATCGCGGCAGGATCGCAGATCGACCAGGCGAAGACACCCGAACAGGCCCGGCTCGCCAAACAGACCGCACTCGAAGGCCTCTACTACATTCGCGCGGCACGACTCGCGATGGGAATGGATCCAGGCCCCGAGATCCAAGGCATCGACGGCCAGAAGTCCGCAGGACACGTCACCGAGGATCGCAAGGTCGACTTCGAGGGCCGCCAGGTGGAGGCGTCACCGAATCCGTCGGACCGCACCCCCAACTACTACCCGGGCGGACGCGTCGCCGGTCGCTCGGTGCCGGCCGGCTGGTACTCCGAGCCGTGGTGGCGACCCGCGCTCGTCGCCGGGGCCTGGGGCGTCGGCTCGATGTTTCTGTTCTCGGCCATGTTCTCGGGAATGGCAGGCGTTCCGTACGACCAGCAGGGCTTCGAGCAAGGCACGGGCGATGGCTCAGAAGGCGGCGGTTCAGAAGGCGATGGTTACGGGGCCGACGGTTCCGACGGCGGCGGTGACTCGGGTGATGGAGGCGGCGGTGACGACTGGGGCAGTAACGACTGGGGCGGCGGAGACATCGGCGGAGGCGATATGGGAGGCATGGACTTCTAGGTCGGGGGCACGGCCTACTAGGTCGCCTGACAGACCGGACACCAGAAGAGGTTTCGTGCCTGCATGACCGAGTGCGCGATCTCTGTCCCGCACACGCGGCAAGGACGCCCCGCCCTGCGATAGACGTAGGTGCGGGGGCGTTTCGGTCCGTAGCCGGCTTCGCCGTGGTCGTCCTCGGGACGAATGGTGATGATCTTGCCCCGTCGCACACCGATCTTCATGAGTTCGACGAGATCGAGCCAGAGGGCATCCCACTCGGAATGATCGAGGTCCTTACCCGGTCGCATGGGATTGATCTCGTGCCGGAACAATATCTCGGCTCGGTAGACGTTGCCGACACCTGCCAGGACCTTCTGATCCATCAGCAGCGTACCGATCGGTGTGCGGGACTTGACGATTCGAGTCCATGCACGTTCGGGGTCGGCGTCTCGGCGGAGAGGGTCGGGCCCGAGCCGCCCGAGGAGGTCGTCCACCTGCTGCTCTGTGTAGATCTCGCAGGCAGTCGGGCCCCGAAGGTCCGTTCCGTACTGCTCCCCCACCATCCGGAGCCGGACGGCCCCGACCGGATCGTCGAGCGGCACAGCATGTTCGGTGAATTTGCCGTACAAACCCAGATGGATGTGCACGATCAGGTCGGACTCGTACCGGTGAAGAAGATGCTTCCCCCACGCCTCGGCCCGTGTCAGCACCAGGCCGTCGATCAGCGCGGCACCGGAAGTGAACCGCCCCTGTGGGCTGCTCACCTCGACCGGTGCCCCGCCGAACCGTCGTTGATGCAACCGAGCGAGTCGGTGCAGAGTGTGCCCCTCCGGCACAGTTACGCGGGCTTTCCAGGCACCTCGGGTGCTTCGCCGCTTCGCTCGTACTCGGAGAGGATGTCGATGCGGCGCTGGTGCCGCTCTTCACCCGAGAACGGTGTGCCCAGGAACGCGTCGACGATCGCGAGAGCCTCGGGAAGTGTGTGCATACGGCCGCCGATACCGATCAGCTGCGCATCGTTGTGCTCGCGGGCCAATTTCGCGGTCTCGACGCTCCACGCGAGGGCGCACCGCGCGCCGGGCACCTTGTTCGCGGCGATCTGTTCTCCGTTGCCGGATCCACCGAGAACCAGGCCGCGGCTACCTGGATCAGCGACGACACGGCGTGCAGCGTCGATGCAGAAGGCGGGGTAGTCGTCGACAGGGTCGTAGTCGAATGCACCGCAGTCCACGGGCTCGTGCCCGGTGGCGGTGAGGTGTTCGATGATCTGATTCTTGAACTCGAGACCGGCATGGTCTGCACCCAGGTATACGCGCATGCCTAGAGTCTGACAGGTGGATGCGCGCGCTGAAAACATGGTCGCCGGTGTCGACGGTGCGAAAGGCCGGTGGGTGGTCGCGATCTTCGACGGCGAACGCGTCGCATGGTCGGTTGCCGCAGACGTCGAGTCGGTACTGACAGCAACGGCAGATACCGTCGCGGTCGGCGTGGACATGCCGCTGTCCATGCCCGGATCCGGCTATCGGACAAGCGAATCGGAGGCGAAATCGTTCCTGGGTTCGGCCCGGTCGTCGATCTTCCACACCCCGGTGAGTGCGGTTCTCGATGCCGATACCTACGCGGACGCCTGCAGGATTTCTCGATCGATCACGGGCAAGGCCATCAGCAAGCAGACGTGGCATCTGCTCCCCGCGGTGAGGGCGTGGCGTGAGGCGGAGTTCGACGTCGATCGCGTCGTCGAGGTGCATCCGGAATGTTCGTTCCGGATGATGTCGCCGGAGACAGCGTTCGCGTCGAAGAAATCGGCACGGGGTGTCGGGCAGCGGCTCGCAGCGCTCGGAATGTGGATCGATCCACACAATCTCTTCGAGGGCCTGGCGGGACTGCCGGCTGGACCCGTCGTCGACGACGCACTCGATGCCGCCGCGGCTGCGTGGTCGACGTGGCGATACAGCAGAGGCGAGCACCGCGCCTTCGGCACGCTCACCGCAACCGACCGAATAGTCGCCTGAGTCAGGCGGCCATTCGGTCGGCGAACATGCTCAGTCGAACTGGGGATCCTCGTTGCGGGTGCGCTTGAGCTCGAAGAAGTGCGGGTACGACGCGAAGATCACCGACGCGTCCCACAGCTTGCCCGCCTCTTCCCCGCGCGGGATGCGTGAGATGACAGGGCCGAAGAATGCAACGCCGTTGACATGGATCGTCGGGGTCCCGACGTCGGGACCGACCTTGTCCATGCCTGCGTGGTGGCTGGTACGCAGGGCCTCGTCGAACTCGGTGCTGTCGGCGGCCTTCGCGAGCTCTGCCGGCAGACCAACCTCGGCCAAAGACTGCTCGATGACCTCGGTGAAGTCCTTGTTACCACCGTTGTGGATGCGGGTACCGAGCGCGGTGTAGAGCGGCGACAGAATCTGATCGCCCTCGGACTTGGCCGCGGCGATGGCGACACGAACCGGCCCCCACGCCTTCTTCATCATTTCCTGGTACTGCTCGGGCAGGTCACGACCCTCGTTGAGAACCGCGAGGGACATCACGTGGAAATTGACGTCGATGTCGCGGACCTTCTCGACCTCGAGAATCCACCGGGAGGTGATCCAGCACCACGGGCACAGTGGATCGAACCAGAAATCTGCTGTGTCCTTCTGTGCGCTCTCGCTCACGTGTCACTCCTTCGCTACGGGTTCGGTGTCGTCCGAGTAGGCAACCTCGAAAGGCGCCTGCGCATTCCTCGGCCTCCCTCGTCCAGCATGCACGACCGCACTCGTGATGGGATGGTGCGATCAATCGTTCCTACCCGAGAAGGTGTTTACGTCTGTGGTTGCTCCCAACCTGACCCGCGACCAAGCCGCGACGCGGTCTACCGTGCTCGGCAATCCCACCTATTCGATAGTCCTCGATCTCACCGACGGCTCGGGCAACCCGAGCGAGAAGACGTTCCTGTCGACGACGACCATCGCGTTCACGGCGACCGCTGGTTCGTCCTCGTTCGTCGACATCGTCGCCGAGGGAATCAGGTCCGCCACACTCAACGGAACCGAACTTGCCGTCGACGACTACGACGAAGAGACCGGAATCGTGTTGAGCAATCTCGCCGAGACCAACAGCCTCGTCGTCGTCGCCGACTGTGCCTACTCGCACACAGGTGAAGGACTGCACCGGTTCGTCGATCCCACCGACGAGTCGGTGTACCTGTACTCACAGTTCGAAACCGCCGACGCCAAGCGGATGTTCGCGTGCTTCGACCAGCCCGATCTGAAGGCGACGTTCGATCTGTCGGTCACCGCGCCCGAGAGCTGGACGGTCATCTCCAACTCCGCGCACGCAGCCGAGCCCTCGGCAGGTGAGCACGTCTTCGAGACCACCCCGCTCATGAGCACCTACCTCGTCGCCCTCATCGCAGGCCCCTACGCCGAGTGGACCGACAGCTACAGCGACGATCACGGCACGATCCCACTCGGCATCTACTGCCGTGCATCGCTCGCGGAGCACATGGACGCCGAACGCCTGTTCACCGAGACGAAGCAGGGATTCGGCTTCTACCACGCCAATTTCGGCACTCCCTACGCCTTCGGGAAGTACGACCAGCTGTTCGTCCCGGAGTTCAACGCGGGCGCGATGGAGAACGCCGGAGCGGTCACCTTCCTCGAGGACTACGTCTTCCGCAGCAAGGTCACTCGCGCCTCCTACGAGCGGCGCGCCGAGACGGTCCTGCACGAGATGGCGCACATGTGGTTCGGTGACCTCGTCACGATGACGTGGTGGGACGACCTGTGGCTCAACGAGTCGTTCGCCACGTTCGCGTCGGTGCTCTGTCAGTCCGAGGCAACCGAATACACCAACGCGTGGACCACGTTCGCGAATGTCGAGAAGTCGTGGGCCTACCGTCAGGACCAGCTGCCCTCGACGCACCCCATCGCCGCCGATATACCCGATCTCGCAGCAGTCGAGGTCAACTTCGACGGCATCACCTACGCCAAGGGCGCATCCGTCCTGAAGCAGCTGGTGGCCTACGTCGGCAAGGACGACTTCCTGGCGGGCTTGCGCAGCTACTTCGTCGACCACGCTTTCGGAAACGCGACGTTCTCGGATCTGCTTGCCGCACTGGAGAAGTCCTCGGGACGCGATCTGTCCGATTGGGGCAACCAATGGCTGCGGACCACCGGCCTGAACACGCTCAGCCCGGATTTCGACGTCGACGCCGCCGGCAATTTCACCCGGTTCGCCGTCCTGCAGAGCGGCGCCGAGCCCGGCGCCGGTGAACGACGCGTCCACCGGATCGCCATCGGAATCTACGACGACGAGGATGGCAAGCTCGTCCGCACCACGCGCGTCGAACTCGACCTCGACGCGGCCGAGAGCACCGATGTTGCCGAGCTGGTGGGCGTTTCACGCGGCAAGCTCGTCCTCGTCAACGACGACGATCTGACCTATTGCTCGGTCCGCCTCGACCCGGAGTCTCTCGAGACGTTGGTCGCTCGGATCGGGGATATCGGTGAATCGCTCCCTCGCACTCTCGCATGGTCCGCGGCGTGGGAGATGACGCGGCAGGCCGAGATGAAGGCACGCGATTTCGTCGCGCTCGTCCAGCGCGGCATCGCTGCCGAGACCGAGGTCGGCGTCGTACAGCGCTTGCTGTTGCAGGCTCAGACCGCGATCAGCAGCTACGCCGAGCCCGGCTGGGCCGGCGAGCACGGTCAGCCGGAATTCGCCGACACCGTCCTGCGGCTCGCTCGCGCCGCGGACGCCGGTTCCGATCATCAGCTCGCGTTCGTCAACTCGCTCGCCGGTTCCGTGCTCACCGGCCGCCACGTCGAGGTCCTGCAGGCGTTGCTCGCAGGCGACGTGTCCGGCCAGGACCTGGACGGGCTCGAGATCGACACCGACCTGCGGTGGCGGTTGGTGTCCGCGCTGGCAGCCGCGGGCGCGATCGACAGCGACGGCACGGCATCACCGGTCATCGATGCCGAGGCGGCCAAGGACAACACGGCAGCAGGCGCTCGGTCGGCCGCAGCAGCGCGCGCGGCGCGTCCGGATGCCGCGGTCAAGGAACAGGCATGGGCGACGGTCGTCGACGACGACTCCGTTCCCAACATCACGGCGCGTTCGATCATCGGCGGTTTCGCCGGGCCAGGGCAGGCCGAGCTACTGGAGCCGTACGTGAACCGCTACTTCGAGGCCATCGAGGGCGTGTGGGCGCGCAGGTCGAGCGAGGTCGCGCAGACCGTGGTGGTCGGGCTGTACCCGTCATGGTCGATCGGTGCCGAATCGGTCGCCGCCGCGGATCGGTTCCTCGGGAAGGATCTGCCGCCTGCGTTGCGCCGTCTGGTGATCGAGGGTCGGGCGGGGATCGTCAGATCGCTCGCGGCCCGCGAGTTCGACGCCAGCTGACACCAAGCCCGTGCGCGGACAGTTACGTTCCAACGCAACTGCCCGCGCACGGGTTTCAGGACTACGGGCTGACGATCGCCGCAGCCATGACGCGTACCGAGCTGACCAGTCCGTCGATCAGGTTGCCGTCGCGAAACGGACCGACGGCTGCGGTGACACCCAACTGGGCGACACGGTTGGTTGCACGGTCGGACACGCGACGGCCGGTGCGGATCTCGATCGCCTTGTTGTTCGGATCGACGGCGATGAGCACCGAGCGGACTGCGTCGGGCGTTCCAGGAAACACTGCGTCGGCCCCGGCTGCTACGTCCGCGCCGAGGTCGCCGACGTAGACGTTGAAGCGGATCTGCGTGGCGCGTGTTGCCTCGGCGAGAGCGTCGTCGAGCGCGACGAGGTCCTGGGTCGCGAACGGAAGGTGCGCCGGATTTGGCGTGCCGAACTCGTGGCTTGCCGAGACGCGTCCGCTCGAGGTGAGCGCAGACCCGTAGGGCAGGTCGTCTTCGTCGACGTGGGTATGAACCAATTCACCACTTGCCACTTGCCGAACCTCCGATCGAATCGACCGTGGAGCCGTGCGAGCCGTGGCCACCGTGCGGTGTCACCTCGTCCGTCGCGCTCCACAGCACAGGGCCACGTGTCCACTTGTCGGTCAACCGGTAGGGCGTGATGTCCAATCCCGGCTGCCTGTCGGCAACGTAGGACAGCGCGCCGATGATTCCGACGATCGCGATCGGAATCACCCCGAATATCAGCGAGGTCTCGAGAATGCTCACAGGGTGTGACGTTAGTCGACTTTCGCCTGCGGAGCGACGTCGGGTCGACGACTCAGGCCGCGCCCTCACCCAGATAAGCAAGCCACGACGGGTCGAGTTCCTTGGTGCTGGCGAGCAGGCGCCAGTGCGGGCCCTTGGGAGGCACCAACTGTGCGCGCATGGTCCACCCCAGCTCGGTGAGCAATTTGTCGGCTTTGCGATGGTTGCAGGGTGCACAGCATGCGACGCAGTTCTCCCATGAATGCTCTCCCCCGCGGCTCCGTGGGATGACATGGTCGACGGTCTCGGCCTTCGATCCGCAGTAGGCGCAGCGGAATCGGTCTCGATGCATCAGAGCCGCACGCGTCATCGGAACACGGGCGCGATAGGGAACCCGCACGAACGTCCGCAGGCGAATGACGGACGGAACCTGTACCGAGAAATCGGCCGAGCGGATGTACGGGCCCTCGGGATCGTCGTGGATGACGTCCGCCTTGTTGCACACCAGGAGCACGACGGCTCGGCGCATCGGAAGGGCCGTGAGAGGTTCGAACGTCGCGTTGAGCAGCAATACCCGCCGCTTGACCCACGCGGGCACGCTGTCGTCGACGACGGCGCCAGTGGGGCCGTCGGGAGGGACTACGTGTAAAGCATTCGCCCCTGATGCCCGTCGCCGCTGGTCTGCGGTCGCGTGGGCATCAGTGGGCGGGAGTTGTCGGTGGTGCTTGTTCTTCATGGGTGTTCTCCCAGGAGAGTCGGCGCCCGCGCATGGCTTGCGTGGAACACGAGAGACAGTGGAACACGAATCGGACCTGCGCGCACACCTCTTTTATGTTCAATGACCGTTGCGGATCGGTGAACTTCGAGCCAACGCCGAGGGCGTGCGCTGGGACGGTGGCGAGATTCGACGGTGTCCGTAGACTCTGCGAGTGTCTGTAATCGATCCGAATCCACGTCCCGACATCACCGCATTGGCACTCGACTCGCGAGCATTCGAATTGACCGACACCAGCCGAGACTGGCTGGTGGACAGGCCATTGCAGATTCTGGGTTACCTTCTGCTGGCCATCGTTCTCCGACTTGTCCTGCACAAACTGATCAACAGATTCACCCAGCGCAACGCCAGCGATTCCGCCAAGCCGCCGCTACTACTGCGGCCGTTGCGTGAGCGAGCGCCGACCACGCTGCAGGGCAGCATTCTTTCCGAGCGGCGCAGACAACGAGCCAAGACCATCGGGTCCGTTCTCAAGTCCGGCGTGTCGGTGGTCATCCTCGCGTGGTTCGTGCTGTCCGTACTGGACGTAGTGGGTGTCAACGTCACACCGTTCATCGCATCGGCGGGCATCGTCGGTGTCGCCCTCGGCTTCGGCGCACAGAATCTCGTCCGCGACTTCCTCTCGGGCATCTTCATGCTTCTCGAGGACCAATACGGGGTCGGTGACGTCGTCGATTTGGGTGAAGCCATCGGTACCGTGGAAAGCGTCGGCCTGCGCGTCACCACGGTCCGCGACGTCAACGGCACGGTCTGGTACTGCCGAAACGGCGAGGTTCTCCGCGTCGGCAACATGAGCCAGGGATTCGCTGTGGCTGTTCTCGACCTTCCCGTCGCGCACACCGCCAATCTCGACGAGGCATGCGAGGTCGCCGAGAAGGCAACTCTCGACGTAGTCGCGTCGGGCGACTTCGAAGACGATCTGATGGGTGCGCCGGACATGCTCGGCGTCAACGCGGTGAGCGCGGACACCGTGACCATTCGCATCACCGTCAAAACTCGTCCCGGTCGCCAGTGGGCGGTCCAGCGGCGCCTGCACCGCGAAATCCTGCAAGCGTTCGACGACGCAGGTATCAGGGCTCCTTACCCGGAAGGGCGACGGGGTGGAGTGCTTCCCGATCCCGCCAAGTAGCGATACTGGTACAGGACGGCAGGTTCATCACATCGAAGACGAGAGAAGCAGGCAATGACCGAACCGCAGCAGACGTTCTACGACGCGGTCGGCGGTGCGGACACCTTTCACAAGCTGACCGCCACCTTCTACGAGGAAGTTGCGAAGGACGAGATCGTCCGGCCGCTGTATCCGGAGGAAGACCTCGCCCCCGCCGAACGTCGTATGCGAATGTTTCTCGAGCAGTACTGGGGAGGGCCGCGTACGTACTCCGACGAACGCGGCCACCCGCGCTTGAGAATGCGGCACTCCCCGTTCCGAATCGGACCGATCGAACGCGACGCGTGGCTTCGGTGCATGCACATCGCCATTGCGTCGATCGAGCCTGCCGTGCTGGACGACGAGCGTCGCGCTCAGCTGGTCGACTACATGCAGATGGCCGCGGACTCCATGGTCAACTCGGCCATCTGACAGGCGTTGCATCCGAGATTCCGGCACCGAGACCGTTTCGCGCACCGAACCCGAACATCCGGCCCGTAGGGGGTTCGGGTCATCGTGGTCCCTGCGTCGAGACACCGTGTCCCGTTTGGCAGACTTGCCCCCTGTGACCGATCCGATGGGCCAAGCGTCCGAAGCCACATGGTGGAAAGACGCAATCTTCTACCAGATTTATCCACGGTCCTTCTCCGATTCCAACGGCGACGGCGTCGGCGATCTCGGCGGTGTGCGAGACAGACTGGGGTATCTCGAACTGCTCGGTGTCGACGCCATCTGGCTCAGCCCGGTGATGCGTTCGCCGATGGCAGACCACGGTTACGACGTCTCCGATCCCCGTGCCATCGATCCTCTGTTCGGCGACCTCGACGTCATGGATGCCTTGATCGCCGAAGCACACGGCCGCGACATCAAGGTCACCATGGACCTGGTTCCCAATCACACCAGTGACCAGCACCCGTGGTTCGTGGCCGCGCTGGAATCGACGCCGGGGAGTCCCGAACGTAGCCGCTACATTTTCCGCGACGGAAAGGGCGAGAACGGATCCGAGCCCCCCAACAACTGGCCGTCCATATTCGGCGGTCCTGCATGGACCCGTGTCGACTCCCCTGACGGCACCCCTGGCCAGTGGTACCTGCACATTTTTGCCACCGAACAACCCGATCTCAACTGGGACAACCCCGAGGTGTTCGAGGACCTGGCGAAGACGCTGCGGTTCTGGCTCGACCGCGGTATCGACGGATTTCGTATCGACGTCGCGCACGGGATGGCCAAGCCCGCCGAGTTGCGCGACATGAATCTCGACCTCAACGCATTGATGAAGAACGACGACGACGATCCTCGCTTCAACAACGATGCCGTGCACGAGATCCACCGCGGAATCCGCAAGGTCGTCGACGAGTACCCGAACAAGACCACGATCGGCGAGATCTGGGTTCAGGACAACGTCCGCTTCAGCGAGTACATCCGCCCCGACGAGTTGCACCTCGGCTTCAACTTTCGATTGGCCGAAGCGGATTTCGATGCGACCGCGATCAGGGACGCCGTGACGAACTCACTCGACGCGGTGGCACGAGTCGACGGAACACCGACGTGGACACTGTCCAACCACGATATCGAGCGCGAGGTGACTCGCTACGGCGGCGGAGCCCGCGGCACACAGCGCGCCCGCGCGATGATTCTCCTCGAATTGGCGCTGCCGGGAACGGTGTTCGTCTACAACGGAGCCGAATTGGGGCTTCCCAACGCCGATCTCCCCGACGACGTACTGCAGGACCCGGTGTGGGAGCGGTCCGGCCACGCCGAACGCGGCCGTGACGGATGCCGAGTTCCGCTCCCCTGGGAGGGCACCGAGCCGCCGTTCGGCTTCAGCTCGTCCCCTGCCACATGGCTACCGATTCCCGCGGAGTGGAGGTCGCTGACGGCCGAGGAGCAGCTCGAAGACGTCCATTCCATGCTCAGTCTCTACCGCGCCGCGTTCGAACTACGGGCATTGCGGCCGGAATTCACGGGGTCGGGTATCGACTGGTACGGAAGCCCTCCCGGTTGCCTGGCGTTCCGTCGACGCGGAGGCCTGATCTGCGCCTTGAACGCCACCGACGTGCCCATACCGCTGCCTCCCGGAGAGTTGTTGATGTCGAGCGCCCCGCTCGTCGACGGCATGTTGCCTGCAGATGCGGCAGCGTGGCTCGTCTGACGACGACATCTTCCGGTCTGCTCGCTGTTCTCGCCGCCGCGGCCCTGTTCGGGACGACGGGAACAGCGCAGGCACTCGGGTCGTCATGGGCCGGAGTCGATCTCGACCCGCTCGCGGTCGGAAGCATCCGCGTCGTACTGGCCGCTCTGCTGTTGGTTCCACTGGCTCGGCTCCGAGGCGAACTCGGACCGACATCGCGGGGCGGTGCGACCCGATTGCTCGTCGGCGGGGTCGGGGTCGCTCTCTACCAGGTCGGGTTCTTCACCGGAGTGCACAGCGCAGGTGTAGCTGCAGGCACCATGATCGCGCTCGGCTCTGGTCCTGCGTTCACCGGTGCGCTGCAATGGGCGCTCGATCGCACGCGTCCACGGCCGATCTGGTTTCTGTCGACGGGCCTCGCGGTGGCAGGAATGCTGCTGCTGGTCTCGGGCACAGACGCAGGCGAGGGCGCGAACATCACGGCGGGCGCTGTCGCGGCGCTCTCCGCCGGTTTCGGCTATTCCCTGTACACCGTCGCAGGTTCCAGAAGCATCGCTGCTGGGACACGCCCGGACGCCGCGATGGCGCAGATGTTCGCTGTCGGAGCCGTCATCTTGTTGCCGGTACTACTCGCTCGGTGGCCGGGCGGTCTCGATTCGGCCGCAGGCATCGGCGTCGCCCTCTATCTGGCTGCCGTCCCCACGGTGATCGCGTATCTTCTGTTCGCGATCGGCCTGCAGTCACTGCCACCTGCCACCGTTGCCACCCTGACCCTCGCAGAGCCTGTCGTGGCGGCACTGCTGGGCATCTTCGTACTGGGTGAGTCCCCGACGCTGCTGTCGGCCACCGGGATGGTCGTCGTCGCCGCGGCACTCGTACTGTTGTCGGTCGACATTCGACGTCAGGCTCACCGTTCGACGGTGAGCGACAACTGATTTCCGCGTCGGCCGAACACCGAGCCGAATCGGGCATCGAGCCGTAGCCACACCGCGGTGGCACGGACTCGTACGCGTTCGTCCGCGGAGATGCGCGACAGGTCGACATCCGCGGTCAACGGATCGTTCCCGGTCGATGGAACGAAACCCATTGCGGTGAGCGCGAACACCGTCCGCATGGCGATCGAGACGTCGCCGGTCCGCCCCTCTACGTGCAGCACCTCCTGGTCGAGAAGGGACACGGGAGGCCCGTGACTACTGCTGTGCTGCTTCGCCAACGCCGCACCGCGCTGCGCCAGGTCGATCAGGACCCGCGCAGGCACGTCGTCGACGTGCTCGAAACCGTGGTCCGGGGGCAACGCGCCCCGCCACGCCGAATCCATCGAGAACCCGGGATCGACCACACCACCGGTCGAGGACTCCAGCGCGGACAGCAGCTGATCCGCTGCCTGAGACGTGTCGTCGGGAACGATGCTGCCCTCCACCACTCGTACGGCCAGCGCCTCGAATCCCGTTGCGACCCAGACCGACAGACGTCCGTCGGCACGCATCCGGAGTCGTACGACAGCAGCGTCGTCGAGTCGAACTGCCTTCGCCAGAAACGCCGTCATGTTCTCGCGTTCCACGGCGTCGGAGATGGTCAGAACCCGCTCAAACACGCTTCCAGCTCTCGAGGTACTCGCGCTCGGGGTCGGTCAGCCTTCGGAGGCGCTGGGCGTCGATGTCGAACGCCGCGATCTGGGTGGACGCAACGATCGCAGCGGGCGTGTCCGGCGATTTACCCTTGGCGCGCACCTCGTATCCGACGACGAAGTCCACCGCTCGCACCTTGTCCACCCACATGAAGACGTCGAGTGGACCGTCCTCGTGCCGCAGCTGTCCGCGATACCGCACATGCAGGTCGGCGATCACTGCCCCGTGACGCAGATTCGCGGTAGGTCGCCCGTCCACGAGCAGCCACGGAATCCGAGCCTCTTCCAGCAGCGTCACCATCCTGGCGTGGTTGATGTGCTGGTAGACGTCCATGTCCGACCAGCGCACGTCGACACTCGTATGGAACCCGATCCGCGCGTTCGGCTCTCGTTGCTCGGACAAGTGGTCGTCGGGCACGCTCAATGGAATTCGTCCTTTGCGTTCTCGTGGGCGGATCGGGCAACGAAGTGGGTCACGGCACCATACTGCGTACCTGCCGAGCCGCCACCGACAGAGTCGCGAGATCGAGCGTTCCCGAATCCGCGATCTCGGCCAGTGCAACGCGCGCCCTGGCCAATCTCGACGAGTTGGTCGACTCCCACTCCGCGATCTTCTCGGAGACACTCTCGTGCGGTTCGCCGCCCAGCAGAACCTCCTTGGTGATGGCACGCAGTGACGAATACAGGTCGTCGCGCAATGCAAGACGAGCCAGGGAATGCCAGCGGTCACCCCGCGCGAGCGCGGACACCGAGGTCAGCAGCCAGTCGATCCCGATATGGGCATCGAGAGCGAAGTACAGCTCGGCGACGTCGGCAGGTTCGTGTTCGGTGATGTCCGCGACATCGATGATGTCGAGCAAGCAGAAAACGTCGAGCAGCCGATACACCTTCGCCGTGAGCTCGCGCGGGGCGCCGCGCTGAACCGCCGCATCGATTCGACTCTCCAGCTCCCGCGCTTGATGTCCGTCGATCCATCCGCCGACGAGCCCGTTCAATCGTGCGACCGTGCCTGCATACCTGCTGATCTCCGCTCCGACGGCGAGCGGCTGAGGCCGGTTCGTGAGAAGCCACCTCGCGACGCGGTCCAGCACGCGCCTCGATTCGAGCAACAGCTCGTTCGAGGATGCCGTCGGAATGGGGGCGGACCGGATCTCCTCCCACAGGTCGTCGAGACCGAAGATCGCCGATGCTGCGGCGAATGCCCGGACGGCGTCGGTACCCGTCGCGCCCGCGTCCTCGGCGAGCCGGTAGACGAAGGTGATTCCTCCTTGATCGACCGTCTCGTTCGTCAACGTCGTCGCAACGAGCTGACGACGAAGCGGATGCGAGGTGATGGCGCCGCGGTACGGCTCGCGCAGCGGTGCCGGGAAGTACTTCGGAAGCCTCGATGCGAACACATCGCTGTCGGGCAGTTCACTCGCCAACAGATCGCTCTCCAAGCCGAGCTTGACGTGTGCCATCAACGTGGCCAACTCCGGTGAGCTCAGACCGCGACCGTCCTGCTTACGGCGACGGATCTCCGCCTCGGTCGGCAGCGCCTCCAGCTCTCGATCGAGCCCGCGCCGAACGTGCAGGTCCTCGATCACCCGATGATGGACGGTGACGAGCGAGGGAGCGTCGAATCGCGACGTGCCCAGCAACTCGTTCTGCATGATGTTGTCCCACAACACGAGTCGGCCGACCTCATCGGTCATGGAGGCGAGCAGATCGTCACGATCGGCGCGGTCGAGCAGATCGTCCGCGATGGCCGATTCGAGCAGGATCTTGATGTTGACCTCGTGATCGGAGCAGTCGACCCCGGCCGAGTTGTCCACGGCGTCGGTGTTGATCCGCCCACCCGCCAGGTCGTACTCGATCCGGCCGAGTGCGGTGGCACCGAGGTTGCCGCCTTCGCCGACGACAGTCGCACGTAGTTCGTTGCCGTCGACCCGGACGGCATCGTTGGATTTGTCACCGACGTCGGAGTTCGACTCGGTCGACGCCTTGATGTAGGTACCGATTCCGCCGTTCCACAGCAGATCCGCCGGAGCGCGCAGTATCGCTCGCACCAGTTCCGGCGGAGACAACGCCGTCACCGAATCCTGAAGTCCGAGTGCCACTCGCGCGGGAGCGCTGATGGGGATCGACTTGACCGTCCGCTCCCATACGCCGCCGCCGTCGGAGATGATCGCCGACTCGTAGTCCGCCCAGGACGATCTCGGCATCGCGAACAGGCGCTCGCGCTCTGCATACGCCTTCGCCCGGTCGGGGTTCGGATCCAGGAACACATGCCGGTGATCGAATGCGGCCAGGAGCCCGATGTGCTTGCTCAGCAGCATGCCGTTGCCGAATACGTCCCCGCTCATGTCACCGACACCGATGACGGTGAAATCCTCTGCCTGAGTATCGATTCCGATCTCACGGAAGTGCCGCTTGACACTCTCCCATGCACCTTTGGCGGTGATACCCATCGCCTTGTGGTCGTATCCGGCCGAGCCGCCGGACGCGAAGGCGTCGCCGAGCCAGAAGCCGTACTCCCCGGCAACCTCGTTGGCAAGATCGGAGAACGTCGCCGTTCCCTTGTCTGCCGCGACGACGAGATAGGTATCGTCGCCGTCGCGCCTCACGACACGGGCAGGCGGAACTACGGACCCGCTGGCTCGGTCCAGGTTGTCCGTCACATCGAGCAGTCCGGCGATGAACGTGCGGTAGCAGGCCTGCCCCTCCTTCGCGGCCGCTGTGCGATCGACCACCGGATCGCCGGAGGAGGCAGGTGGCCGTTTGACCACGAATCCGCCTTTGGCCCCGACCGGCACGATGACCGCATTCTTGACCATCTGCGCCTTGGCAAGGCCGAGAATCTCGGTACGGAAGTCCTCGCGACGGTCGGACCACCGCAGTCCGCCTCTGGCCACCGCACCGAAACGCAGATGCACACCTTCGACCCGAGGTGAGTACACGAAGATCTCGAACTTGGGCTTCGGCTTGGGAAGCTCTGCGATTGCCTGCGGATCGAGCTTGAGCGACAAGAATTCTCGCGATGCACCTGCGGGGTCGACGACGTAGAAGTTTGTCCGAAGAGTGGCACGGATCAGCTCGAAGATCGATCGTAGAATCCGGTCCGCATCGAGGCTGATGACGCTGTCGATCAGCACTCGAAGTTCGGCGTCGTACTCGTCGGATCGATTGTCCGCCGGCCCGTCCGGGTCGAACTGCGATTCGAACAGCGCCACGAGGAGCCGCGCGGTCTTCGGATGCGCCAGCAGCACACCTTCGATGTTGAACTGACTGTACGGAAAGTTCGCTTGCCGCAGGTACTTCGCGTATGCCCGCAGTATCTGCGCTTGCCGCCAGTCCAGACCCGCCCGCATGACGAGTTCGTTGAAACGATCGGCCTCGGCGCGGCCCGCCCACACCGCGGTGAAAGCGTCGGTGAAGCGCAACTGCACGCGGGATTCGCGGTCGGCATCCCCTGCAGCCTGCAATTCCGAGTCGAGATCTCCGTCGATGGCCGCGCGCAGCATCTCACGAGACGCAGAGACACCGAAATCGTATATCCAGCACTGCATTCCGTCCGGCCGAACGACCGGGTACGGCCGCTCGTCGTCGACCTCGACGCCCAAGGACTGCAGAATCGGCAGCACCTGGCTGAGCGAGACCCCGCGACCGCCGATGTAGAGACTGAACCGCCAGCTGCCCACTTCGGAATCGACGTTGCGGTACAGCTGCATGTCGATCGCCCCATCGGTGAGCGCTTCGAAACGGGCTATGTCGGACACCGCACGATCGGGTCCGAAATCCTGCTTGTATGCCTCCGGCAGTGCTTCGGCGTACTTGGCCGTCACCAGCGGATCGGTGCCGTCGGTGCGCGCAACGGCCTCGGCGAGCGCGTCCTCCCACGTTCTGATCGTCTCGGCCAGAAGCGCCTCGATGTGTGCGACGTTGGCCGGGGACACATCGGCACCCGCCGCGGAGTCGTCGGGGTCACGTCGAACCGTGACGTGCAGAAGGGCGAGGTCCGACTCGGTGACACGGGCGGTGTAGTCGATACCGGAACCGTTCAGCTGCTGCAGCAGGCAGTTCTGCACCGCCAGACGCACGCGCGTCGTGTAGCGATCTCGCGGCAGGTACACGAGCGCAGAGACGAATGCACCGTGCGTGTCCTCGCGAAGGAACACTTTGACGCGGCGCCTGCGTCCGATCGCCATGACGGCGGTAGCCGTCTCGAACAGGGCCTCCTCGCTCGTGGCGAACAGCTCCGACCGCGGCATCGACTGAAGAACCTCGAGCATCGCCTGACCGGAGAAGGATCCGGGGTCGTAGCCTGCCCTGGCGATGATCGAACGCACGCGTCGTTCGATGACGGGAATATCGAGCACGTTCTCGTGCAACGCAGTCACCGTGAACACACCGACGAAGCGATGCACGCCGAGCCCCGGAGCCTCACGGTCGAACAATGTCACGAAGTACGGGTACACCGCCCGATGCACCCGGGCAGGGCTCGATCCCTGTGTGAGAGTGAGTACTTCGGCCGGTGCGTCGCCGACCTCCGGTTCGAGCGAAGTGTCGTGGCGCAGTACGCCGAGACCGTGGGTACTGTCGGTGCCCGCAGGTACGGACGTCTCGGTGCCGTACCAGCGATATCCGAGCAGTGTGTAATGGCCGTCGGCGAGCCACCGAAGCAAGTTGCCTGCATCGCGCAGCTCTTCGGCGTTGCCCTCGCCACGCTCGGCTGCCGCGTCGAGAAGAGTGCGTGCGACCGTGCTCTGGACCGCGCGCATCTCCTCGGTGTCCTCGACCACTTCGCGTACGTCGTTCAGCACGCCGGAGATCGAGTCCACGAGCACGTCCAGAGTCGCGGCGTCCACCGACGGCTTCAGCTGCAGGTGCATCCAGGATTCCCGGACGGTTCCGTCGACGACCGTTCCGTTGCCGGGTGCGACGTCGACCAGGTCGCCGTTCGAGTCCCGCGTCACGGACAGGATCGGATGCACGATCTCGGCGACCTCGACACCGAGTCGCGCCAGCTGCGACATCACCGACTCGACCAACAGGGGCATGTCGTCGGTGACGATCTGAAGGGCCAGGCCCGACGCGTGTGCGTCGGCCGATTCCGGGCGGTACAACCGAACTGCGGCGGCACCGGCAGCGCGCCGTGCTGCCAGGTGCAGATGGAGGCGGAACATCGAACGTTCGGGGTCGACCACCGTGCCCGCGAGGTTCTCGGTGTCGACGTGCGCGAAATACGCAGCTCGAGCCGCTGGCAGCGTGGTCACCAACTTCGCAGGCAGTTCGCTTGATCGGTCGATGTACGTTGTGCCAGCCGAGTTCGGCATGTGTGGAACCACTCCCTTGTGAGGATTCTTCAGCGACCTCGTCGTCGCCTCGCACCTACGAGCTTATCGCCGCGGCGGCCACCGCGAGGGGCGGGCGAATTCCTCCGATCCGGAAGATCCGGCATCGGCGAGGTGGTCCCACAAGACAAACTCGACGAGTACACAAGGGCCTGGCTGGAGAGCACGGGCCTGGCTGAGGGGTGAGAGCATGGCCGCGAGCGCGGCGAGGCCGACACGACCATGAGCAACTCCACAGTCGCGCACGACTATGCCGGCCGTCACGCCCAGGAAGCGGTACGACCTACAGGAGACACACCGCGACTGAGCGCGCCGCGCCTCCTGCAGGTCCTGCGCGAGTGATCAGTCCCTGGTCAACTTGCGGTGCGTGACCCGGTGCGGGCGCGCAGCGTCGGGTCCGAGCCGCTCGACCTTGTTGGCCTCGTAGCCTTCGAAGTTGCCCTCGTACCAGTACCAAGCAGCTTCGTTGTCGCCGAAGCCACCTTCCCAGGCCAGGATGTGCGTACATGTCCGGTCGAGGAACCACCGGTCGTGGGAGATCACCACGGCGCAGCCGGGGAACTCTTCGAGCGCGTTCTCGAGCGAACCGAGTGTTTCGACGTCCAAGTCGTTGGTCGGCTCATCGAGCAGGATCAGGTTGCCGCCCTGCTTGAGCGTCATCGCGAGGTTCAACCGGTTGCGCTCTCCACCGGAGAGAACACCTGCAGGCTTCTGCTGATCGTGCCCTTTGAATCCGAACGAGCTGATGTACGCGCGCGACGGGAACTCGGAGGAACCGACAGTGATGAAGTCGAGTCCGTCGGACACCGTCTCCCACACCGTCTTCTTCGGGTCGATGCCCGAACGGTTCTGGTCGACGTAGCTGAGCTTGACCGTCTGACCGATCTTCACCTCGCCGCCGTCCGGGTCCTCCAGGCCGACGATCGTCTTGAACAGCGTGGTCTTACCGACACCGTTGGGGCCGATCACGCCGACGATGCCGTTGCGCGGCAACGTGAACGAGAGATCCTTGATGAGCACTCGGCCGTCGAATCCCTTGTCGAGATTCTTGACCTCGACGACGATGTCGCCGAGACGCGGCGGATTCGGGATCTGGATCTCGTCGAAGTCCAACTTCCTGGTCTTCTCGGCCTCTGCAACCATCTCGTCGTAGCGTGCGAGACGAGACTTGCTCTTGGCCTGGCGTGCTTTGGCGCCGGAACGGACCCAGGCGAGCTCGTCCTTGAGCCGCTTCTGCAGCTTCTGGTCCTTCTTGCCCGAAACCTCGAGACGTTCGGCCTTCTTCTCCAGGTACGTCGAGTAGTTGCCCTCGTACGGGTACAGGTGTCCGCGGTCCACCTCGGCGATCCACTGTGCGACGTGGTCGAGGAAGTACCGGTCGTGAGTGACGGCGAGAATCGCGCCGGAGTACGCCGCGAGGTGCTGCTCGAGCCACAACACCGACTCGGCGTCGAGGTGGTTGGTCGGTTCGTCGAGCAAGAGCAGATCGGGCTTGCTCAGCAGCAGCTTGCAGAGCGCAACACGCCGCTTCTCACCACCGGAGAGGTTGGTGACACCCGACTCGGGCGGCGGGCAACGAAGCGCATCCATCGCCTGTTCGAGTTGGGAATCGATCTCCCAGGCATCGGCGTGGTCGAGCTTCTCCTGAAGCTCGCCCATCTCTTCCATGAGCGCGTCCGAATAATCGGTGGCCATCAACTCGGCGATCTCGTTGTACCGCTTGAGCTGCACCATCGTCTCACCGAGACCGTCCTCGACGTTCTCGCGAACGGTCTTGGCGTCGTCGAGGACCGGTTCCTGCATGAGGATGCCGACCGAAGCGCCGGGTGCAAGGAACGCTTCGCCGTTCCCGGGCTGATCGATCCCGGCCATGATCTTGAGGATGCTGGACTTGCCGGCGCCGTTGGGGCCGACGACGCCGATCTTCGCTCCTGGATAGAAGCTCATCGTGACGTCGTCGAGGATGACCTTGTCGCCGTGCGCCTTGCGCACCTTTTTCATGGTGTAGATGAATTCCGCCATGTGCGCCAGCTTATCGGTGTAAGCCCGTCCGAACACCATCGCCCGTTGGCCACTGCGTTCGAGGCCGGACGTACCGGGCATGCGCGGGTCGATCGACGCCACACGCACACACCCGGTAAGTCCTCAGACCGCTGCCGCGGCCGTACGCCTTCAGACCGCTGCCGCGGCAGTACGCCTTCAGACCGCTGCCGCGGCAGGCACGTCCGGGAACTCGGGCTCCGGTGCGTCCTGGGCACCGATCGCCTCGAACGGGTCGTGCTCGCTACCCTCACCGGTGTCATCGGCCTCGATCCCCGAGCTATCCGACTCGGCGGCCTGAGTGGCCGGCACGGCGCGTCTGCGATCGATGCTGACTACGCATCGCGAGAGATCAGGACCGACCGCACTTGCGGTCATCTCTAGGTCGGCACGCTCGACACCGTCGCGCGTGGTGTACTCGTTGGTCCTGAGCTGCCCGTACGCGACAACGGGATCACCTTTCATGAGGGAGCCGCCGACGCCGGTGACCAACCGCCGCCAGCACGTCACGGTCAGGAACAGAGTGCCCCCGTCCGTCCACTCCCCCGTGTTGCGATCCTGACGGCGGGCGTTGCTCGCCATCCTGAAGTTCAACACCTGTTCGCCCGTGGGCGTCTGCCTCTTGATCGGGTTGGTGATGACGGTCCCCACCACCGCACATTGCGCCTCGTACATCGTCTGGCCCCCTTCTCGGATTCGCTGCTCGGACGGCGACGCCGACCCGATACGACTGTGCCTCGAAACGAACGCCACTGGTGGGCCGAAACGGAATCTGTGGATGAACACCTCGCCTGTGGACAAGTCCGCCGCACACTCGATGTTCGGCGAAGAACTGTCGTTGCAGTGTGCTAGCGGCCTGGCCGGCTCCTATGCCGCGAACTGCGGTACGGCCGCGGCGATGTCGACGTCTTCCGAGGCGCGCAGCAATTCGGCGTAGGAGCCGTCGGCGGCCATCAATTCCTCGTGCGTGCCGGATTCGAGAACGCGGCCGTGGCCCAGCACTGCGATCCGATCGGCCGAACGAACCGTCGACAACCGATGGGCGATGAGAATGGTGGTGCGCCCCGCCATCAACTCGTCCAGCGCATCCTGCAGTGCCCGTTCGGTGCGGTTGTCCAGCGCGCTCGTCGCCTCGTCGAGAATCAGGATCGGCGGATTCCGCAGAACGGTACGAGCGATGGACAGGCGCTGCTTCTCGCCGCCGGAGAATCGATATCCGCGTTCGCCGACCAGGGTGTCGTAGCCGTCGTCCAGGCCGACGATGAAGTCGTGAATCTGCGCTATGCGAGCGGCCTGTTCGATCTCGGCATCGGTCGCATCCGGTCTCGCGAAGCGGAGGTTCTCGCGAATCGTCGCATGGAAGAGGTAGGTCTCCTGGGAGACGACGCCGACGAGGTCGGCAACGGCTGATGTCTCGAGATCCCGAATGTCCGTGCCGTCGATGGTGATTCGTCCGGTGCTCGGGTCGTGTAGGCGTGCCGCCAGATATCCGAGCGTGGTCTTGCCCGAGCCCGTCGCGCCGACCAGGGCGAGCGTGGTGCCGGCGGGTATGTCGATGTCGATGTCGGTGAGCGTCGGCCGAGTTGCGCCGGTGTAGGTGAACCCGACATGCCGGAACGCGACATCGCCGCGGACGTCGCCGCGGACCAACTTCGTCGGAACCTCGGGTTCTTCGATGTCGATCGGCAGATCGAGGTACTCGAAAACGCGCCCGAACAGCGCAAGAGAGCTCTGCACTTCCACACCGGTGCTCAGCAATTGCATCGTGGGGCGGAACAATTGCGTCTGCAACGTGGTGAAGGCGACGAGTGTGCCGACGGTCAGCGCGCTTCCGTGTCCGATCGTCACACCGGCGAACCAGTAGACCAGCGCAGGCATGATCGCGAAACTGATCTGCATGCTGGCCATCCGCCACTTTCCCGCCATCATCGCCTTCAGTTCGACGTCGGCCACCTCGTCGGATCTCGATGCGAACTGCTCGGTGAGTACGTGGCCGGATCCGGTGGTCTTGCCCAGCAGAATCCCGCTGACGGACAGAGATTCCTCGATCTGAACGGACAACTCGCTCAACAGTTTCTGGCGGGTCGTGGAGATCTTGCGTCGTTCGTTTCCTATCCTTCGGGCGATCCGAACGAACACCGGGAGGATCATCAGCGAGAACAGAGCCAGCCGCCAGTCCAGCAGGAACAGGGCGACGACGGTGGCCGCGACGGTGGTGGCGTTCTGCGCGATGGATGTTGCCGTGTTCGTGACGACCGATTGCATTCCGCCGATGTCGTTGGCGATGCGGGACTGCACCTCACCGGTACGGGTTCGAGCGAAGAACCCGAGTGATTGTTTCTGCAGATGCCCGTAGACGGCGACGCGAAGGCCGTGCATGAGTTTCTGGCCGACGCCGTTGGACATCCAGGTCTGTACGACGCCGAGAGTGTTGGTGATGATCGCGACCGCGATCATGCCCACTGCGATCAGCGTGACGAGTGTGACGTCGCGATCGGGGATGGCGTGATCGAGCAGTTCGCGGAGCAGAAGCGGTGATGCGAGCGCGATGACCGCGCTGAAGACGATGATCGCGGTGACGACTGCGATACGGAAGCGGTAGGGACGGAAGAGAGCGAGTACGCGGCCGGCAGGGGCTGCGTCAGATGGGGTGGATTTCGATGGGCCGAATGTCGGGCCGGTGGGTGGGCGTACCAAGTAGACCTCCAGGATCGATGAACAACATATTGCAGAGGTTACCTCATTATGAGGTTGCAAGCAAGACGGCTATGCTGTCCGTCATGCACTCCGGAGACACACCGAATCTCGCGGACGCGTTCATGACCGTCGCCAGGCGTATTCGCCACACCCACATGAATGCGTTGGAGCCGTTCGGCCTCAATCCATCGCAGAGTCGAGCGCTGCACGTACTCGCCCGAGCGGGACAACCCGTTCGGCTCCGAGTCCTCGCCGACCACCTACGCATCGTTGCGCGATCCGCCACCGACATCGTCGACTCGCTCGAGGACGCAGGTCTCGTCGAGCGGGAGCCCGATCCAGCCGATCGCCGTGCTGTACTCGTCTCACTGACCGACGTCGGACGCACTCGCCTTCAGGCCATCGATGCGGCACGCCGAGATGTCGCCGTCGAACTGTTCGATCGACTCGATCCGGCAGAGCGCGACGAACTCGCGCGCATCGTGAACAAGATCACCGAATCCTGGTGATCGACGCTCGGTCAGAGACCTGCTTCGCGGTCCCGTCGGGCGAGTTCGGCGAACATCGCATTGTGTGCGGCGAGATCCGCGTCGTGATCACGGTCCGCCGCACGGTCGGAGCGCTTGGCGTTGCGGTCGTCGCTGCGTGACCACTGGATCAGAAGCGCAAGCATGACGAGCACCAGCGGAATCTCCCCCGTTGCCCAGGCGATTCCTCCGCCGAGCTTCTGATCTCCCAGTAGGTCGCCGTTCCAGTCGAGACCGAGGGTGCGGTAGTACCAACCGCCCATCACGGTGTTCATGCTCATCAGCGCGACGCCGAAGAACGCGTGGAAGGGCAGCGATCCGAAGACCATCGCAAGTTTCGTGATGGGCTCGATGTGACGCGGTGACGGATCGACCCCGATCACGACCCAGTAGAAGAGATAGCCGCTGAGGATGAAGTGCGCGTTCATGAGTAGGTGAGCAGCGTGATTGTCCAGGATTGCGCCGAAGATTCCCCCGATGTACAGCGCGTAGAAGCCGCCGACGAACAGCACCGCAGCCACGATGGGATGCGTCAGGAATCGCGAGACGGGGCTGTGCAGTGCCTGCAACAACCACTCGCGAGGCCCCGGAACGCCGTCCTTCCCGGCCGCGGGAAGTGCACGAAGCGCCAGCGTCAGTGCCCCACCTAGCGCAAGCAGTACCGGGGCAAGCATCGACAAGGCCATGTGCGCGCCCATGTGCACGCTGAAGGTCGCGGGCGAATACTTGCCGACGCCGGAGGACGTGCCGATCAGCATCGTCGCGCAACCGAGCAGGAACGCGATAGTCCGTCCCATCGGCCATGCGTCCCCACGCTTGCGCAGCCGACGAACCCCGAGCAGATACACAACCGCGAGCACGATCGACGCCGTCCCGAAGATCAGATCGAAGCGCCAGTCGAACGCCAATCGTGCGAACGTCGGCGGGCCGTCCAGGTCGTATCCGAGTGCCGCCTGCGTCAGCGACAGGTTCGGGTCGACATCGGACGGCGGCGGCGTACGCCCGAGCCCGACGGCCAAACCGATGGTCGCCGCGAAGATCAGCACCTCGCCGCCTGCGAATCTGACGAGCGCACCACGTGACTCCGGATCCGCCGCCAGGGCAGGCAAGGATCGACGACGCTGAATCCACCCGAAGAAACCGAGGATCACGAGCGCGAGGATCTTGCCGAGGACGAGCCGCCCGTAGGTGGTGGTGAACAGGTCCGAGACCGATACCCGGACTAGCGCATTGATGACGCCGCTGACGCCCATCACCACGAAGGCTGCGGTCGCAACCGTCGAGAATCTGCGAGTGGCCACATCGGTGTGCGCGCCGTGTCGGCGAGCGTGCGACAACACCGCGAACAATCCGCCCGCCCACAGCGTCGCGGCGATCAGATGCAGGATCAGGCTGTTCGTGGCGATGTCGTGCGATCCGCCCGAGGACGAATGTCCGGTGACCGCGATGGGCATCAACGTGCCGAGTGCGAATACCAGCAACAGTGGCGTCCACGACCACCGCAGCACTGCTCGCGACACGATCGCCAGCACGACGGCGAGTATCGCCGTCCACCGCCATGCACTCGCGATCTCCACCTGATCGAGCGCGACCCACAGGTTGCTCGGTTGGATGGCAACGGTGAACGGCTGACCCGACGTGTCCGACAGTGTCAGTGGCACGAGTACGAGCGCACACGCCGCCCACACGATCGACGCGACCGATCCGGTCCGAACCGCACGGTAGCCACCGACGTCCAACACGCCGCTCTTCTGCGGAGGAACGAGAAACGCCGCAAGCAGGAACGACCCGATCGCGATCGACGCGGCGATCTCTCCCACTGCACGCACGGCAGGAAGCCCGTAGATGGTCGCCGGACCGGGATCCGGGATCCCGAGAAGAACTAGCGCGTCGGACGCAGACAGGCTGACGACGAGAGCCGCCACTATTGCGGCAATGGCACCGGCAGTGACGAACACCGATGTCGACGACGTCGATCCAGGCGACGGTGACGTGTCGGTTCGGTCTACTTCGGGTGCTGCCATGACATCCAGAGTAAGAGGTGTTTGAACTGCACCGATACCCAGCGCCCCAAACTGCTACCGGCCGTCGTAGATCATGTGTCGTGTGCCACGGCGCAATCGTGATGAATCCGGCCCTGCCGTTCGCCGAGCGGCTCCCCGGAGCCGCCCCATCGACGCGCGACGATCTCCGCTGCGATGGACACCGCCGTCTCCTGCGGAGTCCTGGCACCCAGATCGAGTCCGATCGGACTGGACAGTCGTGCCAGTTCGACGTCGGTGAGCCCCTCCTCCTTCAGCCGCGCGACACGGTCCTCGTGAGTGCGACGCGACCCCATCGCGCCGACGAACGCAAGGTCCGGCCGGCGAAGCGCGATCGCCAGCAACGGCACGTCGAACTTGGGGTCGTGGGTGAGCACACACACGATGGTCCGCTGATCGAGCGCTCCGGCAGCCAGCTGCTCTGCCAGATATCGATGTGGCCAGTCGACCACCACTTCCTCGGCGGACGGGAATCGACTCGTGGTCGCGAACACCGGGCGCGCGTCGCACACGGTCACGCGATAGCCGAGGAAGGCGCCCTGCTCGGCGACGGCCGCCGCGAAGTCGATCGCGCCGAACACGAGCATGCGCGGGCGCGGCGCGTAACTCGCCACGAAGACGTCCATGCCTTCCCCGAGCCGCTCGCCGTCGGGACCGTAGGTCAGAACCCGCGACGTGCCTGCGGCGAGCAGTCCACGGGAATCGTCGACGATCGCAGCGTCCGCGCGAGAAGAGCCGACAGAGCCTTCTGCAGTGAACTCCCCGATCACCAGGTGTCTGCCCACACGGCCCGAATCGGGGTGACGCACCACGGTGGCCACCGCGACGGGTCGATCGGCACCGATCGCATCGGCGACGGCACCCAACTCGGGAAAGGTTCGCTGCGACACCGGCTCGACGAATACATCGAGCACTCCCCCACACGTGAGCCCGACGGCGAACGCGTCGTCGTCCGTCACGCCGTAGCGCTCGAACCGCGCCGCATCGGTCGATACCGCGTCCGTCGCCGCGTCGTAGACCGAGCTCTCGACGCATCCCCCCGACACCGAACCGGACACCGAACCGTCGGGAGCGACGACCATCGACGCACCGGCAGGCCTGGGTGCGGAACGGAACGTGCGTACCACTGTGCCCAGTCCAGCGGTGTCGCCGCTGCGCCAGATCCGAACCAACTCGTCGAGGACGTCCCGCATCGGCCATCCTTTCACCGGAACCGAAGGCTGTGACGCGAAGATAGAACAGTTACGCCTGGTCCGCTCGCCTTCCGGGGCTCATTCCCCTCACGCGGCCCGCCGAAACATTCGATTCACGGTGCCCCCGGCAGGATTCGAACCTGCGACCAAGGGATTAGAAGGCCCTTGCTCTATCCCCTGAGCTACGGAGGCGGAACTCGGAGACGACTGTTCGCCACCGTCCGAGCACGGTTGACCAGTGTACCCGCTCCCCGGAACGGCCCTTCGCCCAGGACTCCCGATGCCCGATCTGTGGTTCACTTCGGTACGGGTACGGCGAACCCTTCGGCCGCAGTGATCGGTTTCGGCGCGACGGCTCGTGGAGCCGTGACCGCACTCAACGCACACGGAAATCCACGACGTCGATGTGCTGACCCAACGCGGGGTGACCGCTGTCGGATCGCCCATCCATTCGGCACGCATCGTCGACTTCTATCTAGGGCGGCGCCAATCCGCGCCGCAGTCGAGCGCTCGTCGACGGCGATAGGGGCCCGCTGTCGGAATTTCTCGGCGATCACGACATCATCGTCAATTGCGTTCTCCAGGATACGAACTCACCGCTGACATTCCTGACCAACGAAGACGTGGACACCATCGGATCCGGAACTCTCGTGGTCGATGTGGCGTGGGACTAGAGTATTGGCTTCGAATGGGCTCGCCGGAAAGCCATCGAAATCCGGCACGGCATCATCGCGAATCCGAACTTACTCTCCTTCCAACATCGACGAGACGAGTATCCCCACACCATCGTGTAAGCCGTCACGCAAGTAGAAATCTCTACTACCTCAGCGCTTTTCGCCTCGTGCCAGCATGTCTGCATACGATGACAACAGCGCCCCCCGGATCTTGTGGGTAGTCATAGCGCGTGACGGTTGCTTTGCGTCGAGCCATGCTGCCAAGCTGTTTCGACGTTCGTTTCACAACTGCCGGGGGGCCATTGCATGTCTGTTTCATCGTGTTCGAAATCGAAATCGAAATCGAGAACGATTCGCGCACTGGCCACGGCATCCGTTGCCGCCGCACTGAGCTGCACCCCGGCACTCGCTCACGCCGACATCACCCCGGTCACGTTCGAGAACGGATTGTTGGCCACTCTGGGCGGGTGCCAGAGTGCGGATCTGGACGCGATAATTCGTTGCACGCAAGACGAAGTCCTGACTCGGCAGGCACCCCTGATGCTCGACCTTCATCCCATCGGGACGACGATCGTGGTACTCGGAGCCGGCCTGTACGAGGACGGATCGATGCGCCCCATCCTCGTCGACCGCCTGCACGCAGCCTTGAAACTGGCGAATCAGTACCCACTCACGCCGATCGTGACGAGCGGCGGCGTCCCACAGTCCGGGATCACCGAATCTCGGGCGATGCGTGACTGGTTGGTGGCCAACGGTGTTCCGGCCATTCGCATCACCGAGGAAGATACTTCGACGTCGACTGTCGAGAATGCGCAGAACACTGCGGCCATCCTCACCGACCGACGCGTATCCGGAATTGTGGTGGTGTCCAGCCCGAATCACGTCGAGCGCGCACTCGTCGACTTTCGCAACGCGGTCGGTGGCAAGATTCCCGTCAGCGGCGTCATCTCGGCCGGGTGAAGAATTCCCGAGACAACGCGGTTCAGCAGGCTGCAGCCACCTCGCCCGGGACTCCCGGGCCTTCGGCCGTCGCCACCAAATCCACGATGGTTGCCGCATGAAGGGACATCAATCCGGCAGAGCTGAGCGGATCGACGCCTGTCAGCGTCTCGATTCGCTTCAGGCGGTAGTCGACGGTGTTGGGATGGACATACAACGCTTTTGCGCTCGCTCGCCGGTTCCCCTCACACGAGATGAACGTCTGCAGCGTGTGCAGGAGCTCAGGACTTCCATCGAGAGGACGTAGCAGTGCCTTCAATCTCGATCGACCAGGACCTGGCCTGGTGAACTGATACTCGAGTGCAAGGTCGGCCGTGGTGAAAACGCGTGGCGGCAACCGCAATCCCCATGCCAACGCAACGAGTTCGCGGGCATACGTCGCGGCCGCAGGAACGTCGTCGACCTCTGCGTTCACCGCTGCCGCAACCACCTCGACGCCGAGGGTGGCGCGAATCCTCTGGACGACCGATGTGCCGGACGTCGCCGCGATCTGCGGGACCAGGACCGTCCCGCCGCGCCGGCCGAGCGCCAGCAACATCCCACCGGACTCCGCCGCCAGCGACGTCACGATTGCTTCCACCGCGGCGGAGTCGACGGCACAGCGTCGATGCGGGCCAGGACCGTCGATTTCGGCGGCAACGAACATCATCGACATCACGTCGTACGTCGGGGCCAGGTCCACTCCTGCGATCGCGGCGAGCCGTCGCGACTGCCCGTCCCCGGCCAGGATCGACTCGGTCAACTGCCGCACACGGAATCGGTTGTCCACACCGGGTGCGGTGCGCCCGAGGAAGATGCCCCACACCAGATTTCCCAGCACCTCCATCACGCGGAACATCTGCACAGCCTGGTCGATGACCGCGGGATCGCCTCCCGACGCCTGGGAACGCAGCGCCGAGGCACATGCTCCGCTCACCGCCTGAAGTGCGGTCTGCACCGAAACCCCCTCGCGTGCAGCATGTCCCACCAGAGTTGTGAACTCGCCCAGTTCCGATCCGTTGGGCACCACTCCCGAGGCGAGGCTCGCCGCTGCGATCTCCTTGCACTGCAGGCGAAGTGCCGCGCACCGATCGATGCGATCGCCTTCGATGTGCGGATACCGAACTTCGGTGAGCATGTCGGACCACCTTTCCGTAGATCGCGAACCTCGACAGAATTACCGTAACTCAGCGTACGGTCACCTGGTACGAAAACGGAGGTAAAACATTCCTGAAGATTGTTTGTGTGGTGCGGCTGCCGATCACACAGCAACGCCACGGCCGTGTACATGTCCACACGGCGTCCGAGCTGGGACTCAGCGCTGGTCGAACTCCGCGTTGATGACCGTGCCGACAGGCGAATCGTCACGAGCCTTTCGCGCAGCCTCACGCATTTCGATACCGTCGGAGACCCAATCGCCGATCTCACGGGTGATGTCCCGAACGGCACCCGCAACGATCACCGCGATCTTCCCGACGTGTGTTGCGGCCGATTCCGTCAACTCCTGAATCGTGTCCTTGTTGCGCTCGAATTTACCTACCACCACGATCACCCCTGATTCGCTCGACGATTCGGGCAGCGCCGACCTCATTAGGCCGCAACTTTCTTGCGCTCGACGATAACACCGACGGGAGGTGTCGCACCGGTCAGCGAATCGGGAAGTGCAAGCTTGAAGATCTTGCCCCACACCGTCCCGATCTGCTTGAAGAATCCGCCCGAGTTGTACGGGAGTTCGTACTTCTCGCACAGCGCTTTGACCTCGGGGGCGATCTGCGGGTATCGATGCGCGGGCAGATCGGGGAACAGGTGATGCTCGATCTGGTGCGACAGGTTCCCGGACATGATGTGAAACAGAGGACTGCCTTCGATGTTCGCCGAACCCAGCATCTGCCGCACGTACCACTCGCCACTCGACTCGTCCGCGGTCTCGTCCTCGGTGAACGTCTGAACTCCGGTCGGGAAGTGACCACAGAAGATGATCGAGTAGGTCCATACGTTGCGGATCAGATTGGCTCCGATGTTGCCGATGAGAGTCGAGACGAAGAACGGGCCGGTCAGAGCCGGGAAGATCACGTAGTCCTTGAGAACCTGACGGCCGGCCTTTCGCCACATTCCCTGCACGAGAGGCTTGACGTCGTGCCACTTCCGCTTGCCCTGGATGACGTTCTCCGCTTCCAGGTCGTGCAGCATCACACCCCATTCGAAGAACGTCATCAGCAGGAACGCGTAGACGGGATTTCCGAGGTAGTAGGGGTTCCATTTCTGCCCCTGGTCCATCCGCAGAATCCCGTAACCGATGTCGCGATCCTTGCCGACGATGTTGGTGAACGTGTGGTGCATGTAGTTGTGCGAGTGCTTCCACTGGTCCGCCGGGCAGACGGTGTCCCACTCGAATACCTGCGAATTGAAGCCGGGCTCACGCATCCAGTCGTACTGACCGTGCATGACGTTGTGACCGATCTCCATGTTGTCGAGAATTTTCGAGATGCCGAGTGCGCCGACGCCCGCGAGCCACGCCGGCGGGAAGAACGGCAGATACATCAGTGCACGACCGGCGATCTCGAATCCTCGTTGCGTCTTGACGATGTTGTAGATGTACTCGCGGTCCTCGTCACCGAGCTTGGCGACGGTGCGGGCGCGCAACTCGTCGAGTTCGCGTCCGAGCTCCTGCACTTTCTCGTAGGACAGCACGGTCGGAGCCAGCTCATCGGCACTCTTTCCGGAACCGCCGAAGAGTGGGAAAGACAGTGAGGTGAAAGGAATTCCGAACATTGATTTCTCCATTTCGGATCTCTACGACTTGGGTCTCAGATATCGATGGCGACGTCGCCGAGGGGCACCGTGACGCACAGCTGGATCTTCTTGTCCGGCTCGCTGTCGGTCTCCCCGGTCTTGATGTTCTTCGTGCATCCGGACGTCTTGACGGACGTGCAGGTGAAGCAGATTCCCATCCTGCATCCGTACTTCGGCGACAACCCGGCGTCCTCGGCCTGCTCGAGCAGGGTGCGTCCCGAATTCTCGGCGACAACCGCGCTGTCGGTGAACGAGACGTCACCGTCCACGTCGTCTGCGACCACGACCGTCGGGGCCGCGAACTCCTCGACGTGCAACACCTCCGACAATCCGAGGTCTGCGTACACACCCGTGACCGCACGCATGAGGCCGGGCGGGCCGCACAGGAACGTCTCCGCGTCGGCGAACCACGGTGCCGCGGCGTCGAGATGCTCGGTTCCGAAGTATCCGTGCAGGTCGCCGCCCTCGTCCTGATCGGTGTACGCATACACGATGCGTACGTGATCGAAGGCCTCGGCGATCTCGTCGAGTTCGCGCCGGTAGGGCACGTCCTGTTCGGTGTACGCGTAGTGCACGAAGGTGAGGTCGCCGCTGTACCCCTCGTCCAGCAGCGACCGCAACATCGACAGCACCGGGGTGATTCCACTTCCGCCACTGATCAGGAGGGTTCGAGGCGGGCGGGGAGTCGGAAGGCGGAATGTCCCCTCGGCCTGCGACAGGCTGACGACCAGACCCGGCCGCGCATGACGGTGCAGGTAACCGGAGACCAATCCCTCCGGGTGTGCCTTGACCGTGAGTTCGATACTGCCGTCGGATCGATGATGCGAACACGCAGGCGAATAACACCGTGTGTGTCGTACGCCGTCGATGACTACTCCGACCTGCACGAACTGCCCGGCCTCGAACCCGAGCCACTGCCTGGTCGGCCGAAGCGTCAGCGTGACCGTGTCCTCGGTCGATCGGTGTACGTGAGTGACCTCGGCGCGAAGGTCGCGAACGGTTGTCATCGGGTCCACGAGCTCGAGGTATCTGTCGAGCGCATGCGGCGTCGCCATGGCCTCGAACAGCGACAGCAACGAGAACTTGCCTGGATTCCTCGATTTTCGCGACCCCTGCTGGAGTGTCATCTCGCCTCCCGTATTCGATCGAAACGGAGCAACTATTTCAGTGTACGTCTGTGCACTAGAATCGAGT
This sequence comes from Rhodococcus yunnanensis NBRC 103083, assembly GCF_001895005.1. Taxonomy (GTDB): domain Bacteria; phylum Actinomycetota; class Actinomycetes; order Mycobacteriales; family Mycobacteriaceae; genus Rhodococcoides; species Rhodococcoides yunnanense. The sequence goes on from NZ_BCXH01000002.1 coordinate 273,304, forward strand.
GTGGCAGATGTATACCGGGAGCTGTCAACGTCTAAGTGACGTCAACAACACTCTCGATTTTCAGTGACGTAGCTCACATGAGCGATGGGGGCCGGGCAAGGCCGGGGACGGGGAACTCGTGAACAGCCATAAACTCGAAACCGTGACGGAACCGGTGACCCGAGCGGAACGAAAAGAGCGCACCCGCCAGGCGCTCATCGACGGCACCCTCGAGCTACTGCGCGATCGATCGTTCGCCAGCGTCAGTCTTCGGGAAGTCACCCGATCGGCGGGCATAGTGCCCACGGCGTTCTACCGCCACTTCGCATCGATGGAAGACCTGGGGGTCGCCCTCGTCGAGGATTCGATGCGAATGCTTCGGCAGATGCTGCGCGACGCCCGCAAGGATCCGTCGGTGAAGAACGCGACCGAATCGTTGCGGATTCTGGTCCGCCAGGTGCGTAGTCACGAAGAGCAATTCCGATTCCTCGCACGCGAGCGCTCCGGCGGCGTCACCGAAGTCCGCCGAGCCTTCGCCACCGAACTGCGAATGTTCGTCAGCGAACTGACCATCGATCTGTCCAGGATGCCCGGGCTCGAGACATGGGACGTCGACGATCTCGAGATGGCGGCGGATCTCATCGTCTCCACCATGCTCACTGCAGCGGTCGCGCTGCTGGAGATCGACAGGCCAGGCAGCCAGAACGAGCAGGACCTGCTCCGCACGACGGAAAAGCAGGTGCGACTCATCGTGCTCGGCATGGGAGCCTGGAGACCCGAACACAGCTGAGAGGACATTCATGACGTCGACCACTACTTCGGTGACCGTCGGTGACTTCGTTTTCGATGTCGCTGTTTCCGGGCCGCCAGACGGGATCCCGACGCTCCTGCTGCACGGATTTCCTCAGACGTCGGGCTGTTGGGATCGTGTGACGCCGTACCTGACCGAGGCCGGGCTTCGCACGTTCGCACCCGACCAGCGCGGCTATTCACCGCGTGCCCGCCCCGAGGGCGTCGACGCCTATGCGTCGGACCGCCTCGTCGACGACGCGCTGGCCCTTCTGCGGGCTTTCGATCTGGATTCCGCACACGTCGTCGGACACGATTGGGGCGCCGCCGTGGCATGGCAGCTGGCGGCACGCCATCCCGAACACGTACGTTCGCTGACTGCGGTCTCGGTCCCCCACACAGCCGCCTTCGGGTGGGCACTCCGCGAGGACGCCGATCAGCAGGAACGGTCGCAGTACATGGGTCTTCTGCGCCAGGAGGGCAAAGCCGAGCGAGTACTGCTCGAGAACGACGCTGCCCGGCTGCGCGCGATGTTCTCCGATGCCAGTCCCGACGACCGCTACGTCGAGCATTTCCTCCAGCCGGGCGCTCTCACCGCTGCGCTCAACTGGTATCGAGCGATGACCAGCGATTTCGGCAGGCTCGAACCCGTCCGGGTACCGACCACGTACGTGTGGAGCAACCAGGACGCCGCGATCGGCCGAGCGGCGGCGACACGATGCGGCGAGTTCGTCGACGCCGACTACTCGTTCGTCGAACTCGACGGAGTCTCACACTGGGTTCCCGAGGAGGCACCCGAGCAGCTCGCCGACGAGATCCTCGCCCGAGTGGGCGTCGTCTAGACCTTGTCGGGAGCTTTCACTGCCAACAGGGCAGCGAGGCCGACTGCCAGGACGACGATCAGACCACCGATGCCCGCGCGGTCCGCGTCGAACATCCAGACGAAGAGCCCGAACAAGCTCGGCGCCAGGAACGACACCGCCCGACCGGTCGTTGCATAGAGGCCGAAGAATTGGCCTTCTCGCCCTGGAGGGGCCAGTCGCGCCATGTACGTCCGAGAGGACGACTGTGCCGGACCGACGAACAGGCACAGGATCAACCCGAACACCCAGAACAGCAGCGGGCCCGAGACGAAGAGCAGAACGATTCCGGCGACGATCATCGACGCGAGCGAGAACACGATCACTGCCTTCGGACCGACTCGGTCGTCGACCCTGCCTGCGCTGATCGCGCCGAGCCCGGCCACGACGTTGGCTGCGACACCGAACAGAAGCACGTCGGCCGTGCCGATACCGTAGACACTCACCGCGAGAACCGCCCCGAAGGTGAACACACCTGCAAGCCCGTCGCGAAACAGTGCGCTGGCAATCAGGAAGTAGACGCTGCGTCGATCTGCGATCCACAGCTCGCGCAGATCGCGGAACAGCACCTTGTAGGACTCGAGAAACCCTGCCTTCGCCGCACCGGGATCGGCTTTGGTCGAGGGAATTTCGGGCACGGCGAGGAACACCGGAATCGCCGAGACTGCGAACCACACGGCCGCGAGCAGCGCCACCAGGCGGATGTTGAGCCCACCGTCGGTCGTCAGACCGAACAGACCACGAGTATCTCCGTCTCCGGTGATGAAACCGAAATAGCAGATGAGCAAAAGCACGATGCCACCGAAATATCCCATCGACCAACCGAATCCGGACACTCGGCCGATGTTCTCCGGTGTCGATACTTGTCGGAGCATCGAGTTGTAGGGCACGCTGGCGAGCTCGAAGAGAATCGATCCTGCCGCGAGGAGCACAAGCCCCAACCACAGGTAGTGATAGTCGTCCTTCACGAAGAACAGCCCTGCCATGCTGACTACCGTCAGCCCGGTCAGCACAGCGAGCGACTGCTTGCGCTTGCCGCGGGCGTCGAATCGCTGCCCCGAGATGGGTGCGAGCACCGCGATCACCACACCTGCGAGCCCGATCGCCCAGCTGAACCACGACGTCGCCGAGACCGAACCGGGCAGGTCGTCGCCGACCGCGTCCGTCAGATAGACCGAGAACACGAAGGTCAGAATCACGGCGTTGAACGCGGCCGAGCCCCAATCCCATATCCCCCAGGCGAATACCTGTTTCCGAGCTGTTGCGACGCCGACGACGGCATCCGCCTGAGTACTCATGCTCAGAAGCCTAGGGCAGTACATCTCCCCCGGCGTCGTACTCGGGTATCAGGCGTCCCGCCCCCGCTCCCGGCTCCCGCTTCCCCCGCAAACGCACGTGCGTTTGCGTCCCGACGTGCACCCAACCCCCCGAACCACGCAAACGCACGTGCATTTGCGTCCCGACGTGCACCCAACCCCCCGAACCACGCAAACGCACGTGCATTTGCGTCCCAACGTGGGCCGAACCCCTCGAACCACGCAAACGCACGTGCGTTTGCGTCCCGACGTGGGCCGAACCCCCCGAACCACGCAAATGCACGTGCATTTGCGTGACCGGAAGGGTGCACCTGGTTGCATAGTCACCTCGTTGCATAGATACTGGGCGGCGTGGCTCTCGAACACGCGATACTGGTCTCCCTCACCGAGCTGTCGGGCTCGGGGTACGAGCTTGCCCGACGGTTCGACAAGTCGATCGGCTTCTTCTGGAGCGCCACCCACCAGCAGATCTACCGGGTCCTGACGCGCATGGACGCGGCGGGATGGGTCGTCGGGACCACGGTCGCTCAGGATGGCCGTCCGGACAAGAAGGTCTATGCAGTTGCCGAGGCGGGACGAGAAGAACTCGACCGCTGGATCGCCGAACCGACCGATCCCAGTGTGCTGAGAGATGAACTGGCGGTGAAGATTCGCGGGGCAGCGAACGGCGATCTCGATGCTCTGAAAACCGAGGTACGACGCCACCGCGCGGTGCATGTCGAGCGCCTGGAGTTGTATCGATTGATCGAGAAGCGAGATTTTCCTTCACCGGAAGCGCTGGTGGGGTCCGCGCTGCATCAGTATCTGGTGCTTCGCGGCGGGATACGTGTCGAGGAGGGATTTGCCGAATGGTGCGACGAGGTACTGGAGAAACTGTGAACCCATCGATCAGGTATCCGAAGTTGCTGTCTCCGTTGGATGTCGGGACGACGACGTTGAAGAACCGTGTGATCATGGGGTCGATTCACACCGGTCTGGAGGATCGTGCGCGTGACACGGGACGTCTGGCGGAGTATTTCGCCGAGCGGGCCCGCGGGGGCGTCGCGCTCATCATCACCGGCGGATATGCACCGAACAGGACGGGATGGTTGCTTCCGTTCGGAGCGAAGCTGACCAATCGGCTCGAGGCGCGTCGGCACCGCCGCATCACCGACGCCGTGCACCGCGAAGGTGGCAAGATCGCGTTGCAGATTCTGCATGCGGGGCGGTATTCGTACCAGCCGTTCAGCGTGTCGGCGTCGTCGATCAAGGCTCCCATCAATCCTTTTCGGCCGCGGCGACTCACCTCGCGCGGAGTGCGGTGGCAGATACGCAACTTCGTTCGCTGCGCACGGCTCGCGCAGTCGGCGGGGTACGACGGTGTCGAGATCATGGGCGGTGAGGGCTATTTCATCAACCAGTTCTTGTCCGAGCGCACCAACCGTCGACGTGACGAATGGGGTGGTAGCCCCGAGAACAGGCGACGCATCGCCGTCGAGATCGCCCGCGAGATACGGGCGGCCGTCGGCAAGGACTTTCTGGTGATCTTCCGGTTGTCGATGGCTGATCTGGTCGAAGGCGGGCAGAGTTGGGGCGATATCGTCGCTCTTGCACAAGATCTCGAAAGCGTCGGCGTCGACGCCATCAACACCGACATCGGGTGGCACGAGTCTCGCGTTCCGACGATCGTGACGTCGGTGCCGCGGGGTGCGTTCGCCGACATCACCGGCAAGCTGGAGAAGCATGTCGGCATCCCTGTGGCTGCCTCGAATCGCATCAACATGCCCGACATGGCCGAGAACATTCTCAGCCGCGGTGACGCACAATTGATCTCGATGGCACGCCCGATGCTCGCCGACCCGTTCTGGGTTCGCAAGGCCGAGGCGGATGCCGCCGACAGCATCAACACCTGCATCGCCTGCAATCAGGCCTGCCTCGATCACGCGTTCGTGCACAAGACGGTCTCGTGCCTGGTCAACCCGAGAGCAGGCCGTGAGGTCGAACTGCAACTGCTACCTGCTCGAAAGACGAAGAAAGTCGCCGTCGTGGGCGGAGGGCCTGCCGGGTTGTCGGCCGCGCTGGAATCGGCGCGGCGGGGACACGCGGTGAGCCTGTTCGAGGCTCGCGATCAGCTGGGTGGGCAATTCGGTATCGCACAACGCATTCCGGGTAAGGAAGAGTTCTCCGAAACGATCCGCTACTTCACCACCGCACTGCGGCAGGCGGACGTCGCGGTTCACCTGGGGCACAAGGTGACCGCGGCGGAACTGCTCGCAGGCGGATTCGACGACGTCGTGCTGGCCACGGGCGTCGTGCCGCGGATGCCGTCGATACCGGGGATCGATCACCCGTCGGTTCTGTCGTACGCCCAACTGGTCGAGGAAGGCAAGCCCGTGGGGGACCGAGTCGCCGTCATCGGAGCAGGCGGCATCGGCATCGACATCTCCGAGTTCCTGACGACCGACGCCTCCCCCACTTTGGATCTGAAGGAGTGGAAGCAGGAGTGGGGCGTCACCGAACCGGAAGCTGCGCCCGGCGCGCTGACGACCCCGGTGCCCGCCCGCTCCCCTCGCGAGGTCTACTTGCTGCAGCGCAAGAAGGGCCGGATCGGCGCTGGCCTCGCGAAGACCACCGGGTGGGTGCACCGAGCAGCTCTGAAGGCGAAGGGCGTGCACGAACTGACCGGGGTGAACTACGAACGCATCGACGACGACGGTCTGCACATCACCTTCGGCGAGCGTCGCGAGAATCCGCGGACACTCGACGTGGACACGATCGTCGTGTGCGCCGGTCAGGAGTCGGTGCGCGACCTCGTCGATCAGCTGACCGAGTCCGGAACGCCGACTCACGTCATCGGCGGTGCGGATGTCGCCGCGGAACTCGATGCGAAGCGGGCGATCGAGCAAGGCACCCGCCTCGCCGCGAGCATCTGAGCCCATCCACTACCCTGACTGACCGTGAGCCTGCCGAGCCCTGCACCCGAAGCCCGTGCCGTCGTCACCGGCGCCTCCTCCGGAATCGGAGAGGCGCTGGCCACCGAACTGGCGGCACGAGGTCATTCGCTGATCGTCGTCGCCCGTCGCGGTGAACTGCTCGAAGCACTCGCGACGACGCTGCGCACCGAACACGGGGTGACCGTCGAGGTTCGTGTTCTCGATCTGTCGGACCGAGACGCACGCACGGCGTTCGCGACCGAGTTGTCCGAACGCGAGATCAGCATCCTGTGCAACAACGCGGGCATCGCGACGTTCGGACCGGTGTCAGGACTCGACCCTGCCTACGAACGTGATCAGGTCGAACTCAATGCCGTCGCCGTCCACGACCTGACGCTCGCCGTCCTGCCCGGCATGATCGCGCGCGGCACCGGCGGCATCCTGATCACGGGCTCGGCTGCGGGCAACATGGCGATTCCGAACAACGCCACCTACGCAGCCACCAAAGCGTTCGTCAACACGTTCTCGGAATCGCTGCGCATCGAACTCAAGGGAAGCGGCGTCCACGTCACCCTCCTCGCCCCCGGCCCGGTGCGCACCGAGACGCCCGACCCGGCGGATGCGTCGATCGTGGACAAGCTCGTCCCCGACTTCCTGTGGATCGACAGCACCTACACCGCCAAGCTCTCTCTGGATGCACTCGCGAAGAACAAGATGCGCGTCGTACCGGGTCTGCTCAGCAAGGGAATGTCGATCGCCGGCCAGTACAGCCCGCGCAGCATCTCCGCGCCGATCGTCGGTTCGTTCTACAAGAAGCTGGGCGGCTAGCGTCGCCGTCTGCGTCCCGTACCGAAGATGGACCGCGAAATCTCCCGTCCGGCAGCCGAAGCCGCGGACCGCAGGAAACTCTTCACGGCAGGATTGTCCATGATCCGCTCGGCCGCCGACGGTCCCTGAGGTTCCAGAGGCGGAAGATCCGGCAGATCCGCCGGGAGCAGCGGAATGTCGAGCTTCGGATCTAGGTCGGGCGCGTCGGCCACCCTGGCTTCGAGCTTCTCGTATGCCGATTCCCTGTCGATCGTCTCGCCGTACTTGCCGCGCAAGGGACTTGCGCCGGCGGCTGCGGCGATCGCGTCGTTGCCGATGGTGTCCATCAACGACCGCGGTGGCCGAATCTTGGTCCATGCCACCGGCGTCGGCGCGCCCTTCTCCGACAGCACCGTCACGATCGCCTCGCCCGTCCCGAGCGAGGTGAGTGCCGTCTCGAGATCGTAGGCGTCGGTCCTGGGGTACGTGCGCACCGTCTTGTTCAGCGCCTTCTGATCGTCCGGGGTGAACGCGCGCAACGCGTGCTGTACCCGCGCACCCAGTTGCGACAGAACCTCGTTGGGAACATCGGTCGGCAGCTGCGTGCAGAAGAAGACGCCGACGCCCTTGGACCTGATGAGTTTGACGGTCTGCTCGACCTGTTCGAGAAAAGCCTTCGACGCATCGGCGAACAGCAGGTGTGCCTCGTCGAAGATGAAGACCAGCTTGGGCTTGTCGATGTCTCCTACCTCGGGAAGGGTCTGGAACAGATCCGCGAGCACCCACATCAGGAACGTGGAGAACATGACCGGACGTGACGCCTGCGCCCCCAGCTCGAACAGCGTGACGACGCCTTTGCCGTCGGCGCCGACGCGCAGCAGATCCTCGGTCTCGAGCTCGGGTTCACCGAAGAAGGTGTCGCCGCCGTCGGCTTCGAGATTGACGAGCGCTCGCAGGATGACGCCCGCCGTCGCGGCCGAGACCCCACCGATTCCCTTCAGATCCGCTTTGCCCTCGTCCGATGTCAGATGTGTGATGACCGCGCGGAGATCCTTGAGATCGAGCAGCGCCAGACCTTGTTTGTCTGCCCAGTGGAATATCAGCCCCAGGGTCGATTCCTGAGTCTTGTTCAGCTGCAACACCTTGCTGAGAAGGATGGGACCGAACGCGGTGATGGTCGCGCGCACCGGGACACCGATTCCGCCGGTTCCCAGCGACAGGAATTCCGTTGGGTACCCGGACGGCGCCCAGTCCGGTTCACCGCATTCGGCGGCTCGGGCACGGATCTTGTCGCTGTCCGCTCCCGCAGCGGACAACCCGGAGAGGTCACCCTTGACGTCTGCCATGACGACGGGAACACCTGCCGCGGACAATTGTTCGGCGATGCCCTGCAACGTTTTCGTCTTGCCGGTCCCGGTCGCACCCGCGACGAGTCCGTGACGGTTGAGCGTCGCGAGTGGGATCCTGATTCGCGCCTCGGGATCTGCGACGCCGTCGATCATCACGGTTCCGAGCTCGAGTGCGGCTCCCTGTGAGCTGTAACCGGCTGCGATGGCGGCCGCCGCGCCTGTCGACTCGACAGGTGTCGCAGACGTGGTCTGTTCGGCTGCCAACGCCTCTCTCTCGGCTTCGTCGGCAGCCGCCGCGGCCTCCTGTGCGATCCGCGCGGCTTCGACGGCGGCGGCCTTGGCTGCCTTCGCCTTCTCGGCAGGGGTGAGGGGCGGTGCGCCACCCGACTGATTCGGATCGACCGTCATCTTCCGTTTCCTCCTTGCCCAAGGCGTTGATCTCGGCGGTGGAGCTTGTTCACCACCGCAAACCTTAGCTGTGACTGCGTGCGCACTAGTGTGTCTGGAGTGCAGGACAAACTTGTGTGGATCGATTGCGAAATGACCGGCTTGGATTTGTCGAAGGACAAACTCATCGAGATCGCGGCGCTCGTCACCGACAGCGAGCTCGAAATTCTCGGTGAGGGCGTCGACATCGTCATTCACGCCGACGACGACGCGCTGGCAGGGATGCCGGACGTCGTGAAGAAGATGCATGCCAAATCGGGACTGACCGAGGAAGTGCGTGCGTCGACGGTGACGCTGGAGGAAGCCGAAAAGCAGGTGCTCGAGTACATCCGCCAACATGTACCCGTCGCAGGCACGGTGCCTCTTGCAGGCAATTCCATCGCCACCGATCGAGGCTTCATCTCCCGAGACATGGTCGACCTCGACACGTATCTCCACTACCGGATGATCGACGTCAGCTCGATCAAGGAGCTCTCGCGTCGGTGGTACCCACGGATCTACTTCGGACAGCCTGCGAAGGGGCTCGCGCACCGCGCACTGGCCGATATCAAGGAGTCCATCAAGGAGTTGAAGTACTACCGGCAGACGGTGTTCGTCGCCCCTCCAGGGCCTTCGACCAGCGATATTGCCGCTGTCGTGGAAGGTTTGGACGCGCCGACCTGAGGGCGATTCGCAACTAGAGAATCGACCCGCTAGTATTGTCGACGCTGCTGAAACGCAAGCCAAGAATTGGCCGAGTGGACGTAGTTATGGTGGGCGTAGTTCAGCTGGTAGAGCACCAGGTTGTGATCCTGGATGTCGCGGGTTCGAGTCCCGTCGCTCACCCCATAGAAGCAGAAAAGCCGGTCTCCGCAAGGGGGCCGGCTTTTTTGTGTTCGCGGCCTCGCCGCCCGTGCGTGCCAGGTGACTGCCCGACGTAGTTGTGCGCAACCGGACGAATTACGTTGTTGTAATTCAACATTCGAGTTTCGCATGTGGTTGATGTGACGTACGGTTACCAATGGCACTTTTGGGGAAGAAAAGTACCAACGTGAAAACTGTGAACATGCAGTGTTGATTCGACGTGCCCCGAAACTAGCCACCAACAGTTCGAAGCCCCCTGCTACATCGAGTGGGGCAGAGACCAGGAGGCAATCGACGTGGGTCGAAGAGTTCACAGAGTGATCGCGGGTTCGGTGTTGTCGGCGGCGTTGTGCGTCGGTGCCACGGGTCTAATCAACCCCACTGTCGCCGCAGCGCAGCCGACCATCGAACTTCCCGAGATCCCGATCCCCCAGCCGGACGCCCAGCAGCGGGCTGCGATTCTCGCCGCCGTGCTCGATGCGACGGGCGTGCTCATCAACGAGGTCGCCGCGGTGATCCTCGACTCGGACTTCGGGCCTGCTCCCGAGGGCGACATCAGCGCCGACGAGTCGGAACCCGAAGTCGAAGCCGCACCCCCAGCGGTCGGTCTCGGCGGATCGATTCTGCCGCTGCCTGCCCGCAGTTACGAGATCAGTTCGGGATACGGCGGACGGAACAACCCGACCGGCAACGGTGCCCAGTACCACCAGGGCGTCGACCTGGCTGCTCCGTCGGGGACCCCGATCTACGCGGTGACGGGCGGAACCGTCGAACAGGCAGGAGACGCAGGCGACGGTTATGGAAACCTCGTGCGCATCAAGAACGGCAACACGGTGACCTACTACGGCCACCAGTCGAGCGTGAACGTCGACGTCGGCGACACGGTCGCACCGGGCGATCAGATCGGGTCGGTCGGAAGCACCGGCAACTCGACGGGGCCGCATCTACATTTCGAGGTCAGGAACAACGGTTCGAGCATCGAACCGATCGCGTACCTGAAAACGTTGGGCATCGATCCGGCGAAGTACCAGAAGGCCGACGCCGGCTAGAGCCGGTTACACCGAGCTCGCGTTGCCTGCCTTCCAGGTCTCCCAGGGGATGTTCCAGTCGCCCAGGCCGTCGGTGCCCGACAACGTGCCGCCGAGGGTGTTCTTCACGACGACGATGTCGCCGCGCTTGGTGTTGTCGTAGACCCACTTGGCATTGGCAGGGCTGAGGTTGAGGCATCCGTGGCTGGTGTTGGAGTAACCCTGCTGACCGACCGACCACGGCGCCGAGTGGAAGAAGATGCCGCTGTAGGACATCCGCGTCGCCCAGTCGACCGGGGTGCGATATCCGGCCGACGAGTTGACCGGCACGCCGTAGGTCGAGGAGTCCATGACGAGGTGGTCGAATCGATCGCCGATGATGTAGACGCCGTTGTCGGTGGGCGTGCTGTCCTTGCCCATCGACGTCGGCATCGTCATGACGTCCTGACCGTTGACCGCGAAGGTGACCTGCTTGGTGTTGTCGTCCGCGGTCGCGACGACGGCATCGCCGATGTCGAACGACGACGACACGTTCTCCTGGCCGAAGATCCCGTCACCGAGATCACGTCCGTACACGTTCACCTTCACATCCACGTGCGTGCCCGACGCCCAGTAGTTCTGCGGGCGCCAACGCACCTCTCGGTCGTTGACCCAGTAGAACGCGCCTTCGACGACGGGAGTCGTGGTGATCTGAATGGCGTTCTGCGCGGCGATCTTGTCCGTGATGGTCTCGTCGAACTGCACGGCAACCGGCTGACCGATTCCGACGACAGCTCCCTCGCCCGGTAGCACGTAGGGCTTGGTGAAGTTGCCGGGCTGGCTGGTGGTGAAGCTGCTCACCGTGCTCGTGGCTCCCCCGAGCCCGTAGGCGTCGGCTTGAATCCGGTACTCCCGGTCGTAGCCGAGTGGCTCGGTATTGGTCCAGGACAACCCGTCGGGTGACATCGCACCCGTCACCGGCACTCCCTCGGGATTGAGCATGGTGACCTCGGCCAATTTTCCGTCGGCAACCGAGACGGTCACCGGATCGGCGGGTGAGAACCCGATGGCCCCGTCCGCGACGCTCGATGTGAGTTTGGGCTTCATCAGTTCCGCGATCGGGTTCGAATCGATCGGGGCGGCCGCCTCGGTCGAGCTCGTTGTCGTTCCGCATCCGGAGAGAAAAACAGTCGCAGCCAGAGCCGCGACAGCGCTCGACACGATCCCGCGAGAGAACCTCATGAATGCTCCACTTCCACACCAACCGATTCGGTACGTCCCGATCGGACAATCGAATGTGAATGTTTCCAGGCCAGAGCCTGCGCATCCAATCGAAATGCCGTCCATCGAGTAACGTTCGAATACCAATCGGCATGTTCCACCGTGGTGTTACGTCACCGAAGTCGTCGGACTTCGTCGTGAGTGGTCACTACGTCAGCGGAAACTCATGTTGTCGTCGACCAGTTTGCCGAAGCGCAGTGCCGGTAAGTCACGGAAGTAGTTCATCCGAAGCCGCCAGGGAGCCTTCGACCCCTGCTTGGGGAACGAGTCGACAGCACGCAACACATAGCCGGCCGCGAAATCGAGGAACGGCTCCTCCCCCACCGACGGGTCCCGATCGAGCCTGACTTCGCGGTAGCCACCCGAGTCCATGTGCTCGAGCAACCTGCACACGTAGTCGCAGACGAGGTCCGCCTTCAGCGTCCACGAGGCGTTGGTGTAACCCACGACGAATGCAAAGTTCGGCACGTCGGTCAGCATCATGCCCTTGTAGGCCATCGTCTCGGTGAGGTCCACGGAACGACCGTCGACAGTCATCTCCACGTTGCCGAAGGCGACGAGGTTCAGGCCGGTGGCGGTGACGATGATGTCGGCGTCGAGATGGCCTCCCGACGTCAGGGCGATTCCCTCCGCGGTGAACCTGTCGATGTGATCGGTGACGAGCTCGACCTCGTTCTTTCTGATGGATCGGAAGAGATCGTTGTCGGGGACCAGACACAGCCGCTGATCCCATGGGTCGTACTTCGGCGTGAAGTGTGTATCGAGGTCGTAGCCCTCTGGGAGCCAGCCCTCTTGCAGCTTCCGTATCTGCTTCCGCATGAATGTCGGATAGCGCTGACACAAGACGTACAAACCGATTGCCGTGACCGCATTCTTGATACGAGTGACACCGTATGCGACCTTCGACGGCAGGTACTTACGCAGCGCCAACGCTATGGGGTCCTTGGACGGCAGCGACATGATGTAGCTCGGCGAACGCTGCAACAGAGTGACGTGCGCCGCGTCGCGGGCGAGAGTGGGCGCCAGCGTGATCGCTGTTGCGCCGCTTCCGATCACGACGATCTTCTTGCCTGTGTAGTCGAGATCGGAAGGCCACAACTGCGGATGCACGACGGTTCCGCGGTAGTCCTCGACCCCCTCGAACTCCGGGGTGAATCCCTTGGCGTAGTCGTAATAGCCACTGCAACACATCAGAAACGATGCGTGCACGACGACGCTCTCGCCGGTGTCGGATCGCACTGCGACCACGGTCCAGTGCGACGTCGCCGTCGACCATTCGGCGGAGACGACCCGGTGATGGAACCTGATGTGCTCGTCGATTCCGCCGTCCTTGGCGGTATCGGCGATATATTCGCGGATCGATGCACCGTCGGCGATCGATTTGTCCCCGGTCCAGGGACGGAAGTTGTACCCGAGGGTGTACATGTCCGAGTCGGACCGAATTCCCGGGTACCGGAACAGGTCCCACGTTCCACCGATCGCACCCCTACTCTCGAGAATCGCATAACTCTTGCCCGGCAGTTTCGACTGCAGGTGATGGGCGGCGCCGATTCCCGAAAGCCCCGCACCGACGATGAGGACGTCGACGAAGTCGACTTTCGCGTCTGCAGCCGAGGAAGATTCCGGTGTGGAAGTGGTTGTCATGGAGCAGCTTTCGTGTGGAGGAGCGAATTCACGGACCGACGTTGCGATCGCTGGTCGAGCGACCGAGAGCGTCGACTTCGGCATCCATCTTCGTCAGGATCCGGGGTATGTGCTTTCCGAGGGCGCGGTCTCCGACCGCGGACTGCAGGGCACTGCGGAACCAACCGACCTGCCCTACCCAGCGGGGCACATAGACCTTGCGCTTGCGCTTGTCGAGACCCGATACGAAGGCGTCGACGCAGTGGTCGACGGTCAAGGTGCGCCCGAACGGTCCCGGCAGGACATCGAGCATCTCACGGAACGCGCTCAGATCGGCCTTCGCATCACGGACGAGTGGGGTGTCGATCCACGCCATGTGGGCCGAGCCGACGTCGACGCCTCGGTAGCCGACCTCCAACCGAACCGCGTTGGCGAACTGCTCGACCCCCGCCTTGGTGGCGTTGTACGCAGCAAGCCCAGGGCAGGGAGCGAACGCGGCGAGCGAGGACACGAACAGGATGTACCCGTTGCGTTCGATCAACGACGGCAACGTCGCACGGGCGGTGTTGAACACCCCGAGCAGATTGACGTCGAGCACCCTGCGGAACGTCGCCGGATCCACTTTCAGGACGGATCCATAGCTGGAAATGCCCGCGTTGGCCAACACCAGGTCGATGCCGCCGAACTTCGTCGCCCCCGCCTCGGCAGCGCCGTTCATCGCGTCCAGGTCGCGGACGTCGGCGACGACGGCCAACGCCACGTCCGATCCAAGCTCGGCTACCAACGCCTCCAGTGGTTCGGCGTCGACGTCGACGAGCACCACCTTGCTCCCTCGCGCGACGAGCGCGCGGGCAGTTTCCGCGCCGATACCCCGAGCTCCGCCGGTGATGAATACCACCTTGTTCGACAGTGTGGCCACGCCCCGTCCACCTCCACTCTTTCGTTCCCCCCGGTGCGGGAACCGCTAGGTGTCACTTTTCATCTGATACGGATCGGTGTCAAGATTGCCCGTGCGATCGAGCGTGGCGATCACACGAAGTACCGCGACACGAAATACCGCCCGGCGGAGACTCAGCGCACCACATGGGCATCGAATCCCTCCACGTCCACACCAGCCGCGCTCATCACACGAAGCCGCGGAATTTGTCGGCCCGCAGAGTCGGTCAGAATCGAATGGGACTCACCGGCGCCGAATGCGTGCCGCTCGCCCCATTGCCGAAGCCCGACGACGACGGTGAACAGGTCGCACCCCTGTTCGGTCAGCTCGTATTCGGCTCTGGTGCCTTTCGCGTTCGGCACCGACTCGAGAATGCCGTTCTCGACGAGCATGCGCAGGCGGTCGGTGAGGATGTTCTTCGCGATTCCGAGGTTGCGTTGAAACTGCGTGAACCGCCGCGCTCCGTCGAACGCATCCCGCACGATCAGCAGCGACCACTTGTCGCCGACGATGTCCAGCGTCCGCGCAACCGGACAGTGAGTGTCCGTCCATGCCGTCGATTCGCCCACGAGCATTCCCTTCGGTTGCACTTCGAAACCATTGTGTCGTAGTTTCCATTCGGTTGCTTTTTGCAACCATACCTTGGAGGCGCCCGTGAGCACAGTTCGAAACAGTCGAACCACTACCGCACTGATCGCTGCAGTGGCCGGCCTGTCGGTCGCGAACATCTACTACGCACAACCCCTCATCGAGGCGATCGGCACGTCGATGTCGATGGAACCGTCACAACTGGGCCTCATCGTCGGCACCTCCCAGCTCGGATACCTCCTCGGTCTCGTCGTTGTCGTGCCGTTGAGCGATCTCGTCGAGCGTCGACGCTTCATCGCGGTCCTGATCCTCGGCGCCGCCACCGGGACCGTGATCGTCGCATCCTCGGCCGACACGGCGATGCTGCTCGTAGGGCTGGCCGTGACGGGATTGTTCTCCGTCGTCGTACAAGTGCTCGTCGCCTACGCGTCGGCTCTGAGCGAGCCCGGTAATCGCGGCCGGACCATCGGCACAGTGACCAGCGGTGTTGTCGTCGGAATCATCCTTGCCCGCACGGTGTCGGGTTCGATCGCCGACACCGCGGGCTGGCGCGCCGTGTACGCAGGCTCGGCTGTCGTGACGACGGTGACGGCATGCCTGCTGTTGCCGCGCCTTCCCGCCACCGCCGTAATGCGGGGCAGTCGAACATACCGGCAGGCACTGGGATCGGTGGTCGGGTTGACCCGCAGCAATCGCGTCTTCCGCACCCGAGCCCTCATCACACTGTTCATGTTCGCTTCCTTCGGAACACTGTGGAGCGGGATGGCATTGCCGCTGAGCGAGGATCCGTGGAACCTGTCGGTGACGTCGATCGGCGCGTTCGGCGTCGCCGGCCTGATCGGCGCACTGGGCGCGAAGCGGGCCGGGCTGTGGGCGGACGAGGGCCTCGGCGAACGGGTGACCGTCGCCGCGTTGATCGTCCTCGTCTCGGCGTGGGCGGCGATCTCGGCGACTGCCGAATCGCTGGTCCTACTCGCCGTCGGCGTCGTTCTGCTCGACTTCGCGGTGCAAGCAGTGCACGTGACGAGCCAGAACCTGCTCGTGCGCGACGACCCGGAATCGAGCGGCAGCATCATCGGAAGCTACATGGTGTTCTATTCGCTCGGAAGCGCACTCGGCGCGTTCGGCGCAAGCGCACTGTTCGAGATGTTCGGCTGGCCCGGCGTGTGCATCAGCGGTGCCGCGTATGCGATTGCCGCCCTTGCAGTCTGGAGTGCCGACCGGGAAGCGACGCGACGATCGGCTCGGCTCGGTTCATGCGAGCCGACCAGCCGGCCCGACTCGCGTGACCTTTGATCCGATACGGATCGGTGTCAAGATCTCGGGGTGAGCAGTTTCGATACGACAGGAGTCCAGGGGCGCCCGTACCGTGGTTCGACGTCCGATCAACGACGGGAGGACAGGCGAGAAAGAATCCTCGCTGCCGCCGTCGAGATCTTCGGCACCAGCGGATACCGCACGGCGTCGATCGATCGTGTCTGCGCGAGCGCAGGACTGACGAAGAGGTACTTCTACGAATCGTTCGACAGCAGTGAGGATCTACTGAAGCAAGTGTATCGACGAGCGACCGCCACGATGCTGACCAGCATTCGTGTGCCCGCTGGTCGTGAGCAGCAGACGGCCGAAGAGATACTGCAGGCGGCACTGTCGAACTTCTTCGAAACCGTCGCCCACGACCCTCGTTCGGCTCGGATCGTGCTGATCGAAGTGCTCGGAGTTTCGGCGGAGGTGGATGCGCTCTACCGGGAGACCACGTCGATGTTCGTCGATGCGGTCCTCGCACTCGCGTCCTCGGTCGGTACCGCCAAGGGCCTCGCCGGGCCGAACCGTCGAACATTGGCTCTCGGGTTGGTCGGTGCAGTGCTCATGATGACGCAGCAGTGGGTTCTCGCTCCCGACATCGAGTCGCTCGACGGCGTCATCGCCGGTGCGCACGCCATCCTGGGGGCTGTCGCTTTCGGCAGACTCGAGTAGCTCACCGCCGTCCCCACACCCCGCGACGGCGAAACGGGTTGCAGTGCAACCCGTTCCCGTCACGGAGTCTGGCGCTGATAGAGCTGATCGGCGTAGGAAGGTCCGTAGTAGCGTTCGAGTTCGGCGATCGACTCCGGCGTGTCCGGCATGACGGCCTTCGTGATCGCGGCGACGGTCGGCATGACCGCGGGATTCCATGTCTCGGGTTCCCAGAGCCTCGATCGCATGAACGCCTTGGCGCAGTGGAAGAAGATCTGTTCGATGTCGACGACCAGGCACAGTATCGGACGATGCCCCTTGACCGTCATCTCGTCGAAGAACGGCGCCTGTCGGATCAGCCTCGCCCGACCGTTGATCCGTAGCGTGTCCCCGCGTCCGGGAATGAAGAAGTTGATTCCGACGAAGGGATTGGCCAGGACGTTGCGATATCCGTCCATCCGCTTGTTGCCGGGTCGCTCGGCGATCGCGATGGTAGTGGAATCGAGTACCTGCACCAGTTGTCCCGCAGGATCGCCTTTCGGCGAGACGTCACATCGACCGTCGGCGTCGGCGGTCCCGATGAGACAGAACGGCGATTCGGAGAGCCATCGGACGTCGAGGGGATGCAGGGAAGTTCGGTCCTTGTTGGCCGCCCGATAGCTCGGCGTACCGAACATTGCCGTGAGTTCGTCCGCGTCTCGAATCTCGTCCCATGCCACCGCGCGAGCTTAACAATCCGCCGCCCGTGCGGCATCCGACTTTCTCGGCGGCACTATCGCGGGTCGATCGACCACCTCACTACTGCGACCGCGTGACGTACTGGCGGACAGTGAATTCCGTCAGTGACGCGACACTGCGGCCTGCCAGATGCCGACCGTCGCATCGATGAGATCGGTCCCGAAGTCGGTCCAGTTCGCCGGACATTCGGGATGGCTCTGCGAGAACTCCAATTCCTTCTCGGCGCACATGTGCATCATCATGTTGCGCGCCATGTCGCTGCGCGCCTTACGCACGTCCAGCGGGAGACCGGGAAGGCAACCGTACAACCCGGCGAGAGTCGTCTTCAACGACGGTGATCCTCCCGCTTGCGCATACATGACGTTGCGCAGGGTGGGATCGGCAATGACCTGTACCGCGAACCGTCCGTACCAACTGGGCGATCCGAGGCTGGCCAGGTGGTCGGTGAACGGTCTGATGAGGCACGAGACCCACCCCTCGATACTCCCCGGCCCGTCGACACGAGACACCATCTCCACGCGGGCATCCTCGATGGGACCGGAATGCTTCTCGACGATGGCACTGATCAGATCGACCTTCGATCCGAAGTGATACGCGACCGCGGCATTGTTGCCCTGCCCGGCCGCCTCACTGACATTCCGGTTGGATACCGCATGAAGACCGACTTCTGCGTACAACCGCTCGGCCACGGCGAGGAGCGCATCTCGCGTCTCGACGGTGCGTGCGGATCTCCCGCCCGATCTCAGGCCACCGCGTGTCATTCAACCCAGCCTTCCACAATTTCCCGGCAGCGCCCGCGTCGCACAGCATCGAAACGGACATTCCAGTCACAGTGAACAATCCCACTTTGCAGAAGTCAAGCAGGTGCTTTAAATTACTTCAGTCAGTTGATTTAAAACGAAGTCTTGGACTATTGAAACGAAGCCTTGGAGGGCTCACCCGCATGTCGACATCCGTCACCGAACCCGACCGCACTGCCCCGGCTGCCGCCGGCGCAGTCGTCGCCGTGCTCGCCTTCACCGGAATCGTCGTCTCGCTGATGCAGACGCTGATCATTCCGCTGATCCCGCAACTCCCTACGCTGCTCGACGCCAAGCCCGCCGACACCGCATGGGCAGTGACCGCCACCCTCCTGGCAGGTTCCGTGGCCGTACCCGTCATGGGTCGCCTGGGAGACATGTTCGGCAAGCGTCGCCTACTGCTCATCAGCCTCGCTCTGATGATCGTCGGTTCCGTCGTCGGTGCCCTCAGTGATTCGGTCGTACCCCTCATCGTCGGCCGCGCGCTCCAGGGAGCGGCCGCAGGCGTCATCCCCCTCGGTATCAGCATCATGCGTGACGTGCTCCCCCGCGAGAAGCTTGCCGGGGCAACCGCCACCATGAGTGCGTCCTTGGGAGTCGGCGGAGCACTCGGACTCCCCGCTGCAGCATTGACCGCCGAGTACGCCGACTGGCACATGCTGTTCTGGGGGGCCGCCGCCTTCGGCGTACTGGTCACCGGCCTCGTGTTGGCCGTCGTTCCCGAGTCTCGGATGCGCACCGGGGGCAAGTTCGACGCTGTGGGCGCAGCTGGTTTGTCCATTGCCCTCGTCTCGCTTCTCCTTGCCGTCTCGAAGGGGTCGAGTTGGGGCTGGACCAGTCCGACCACTCTCATTCTGTTCGTCGTGTCCATTCTCGTACTCGCATTCTGGGGATGGTGGGAACTGCGCACCTCCCAGCCGCTCGTCGACCTGCGAGTCTCGGCACGCCGCCAGGTTCTGCTGACCAACCTCGCCTCCGTCATGTTCGGCTTCGCGATGTTCGCCCTGACGCTCGTGTTCCCGCAGGTTCTGCAGCTACCGACGGAAACGGGATTCGGACTCGGCCGCTCGATGCTCGTCACCGGCCTGGTCATGGCACCGTCGGGAATCGTCATGATGCTGGTGGCGCCTCTCTCGTCACGCATCACCACCACCAGGGGGCCGAGGGTGACTCTGATGATCGGTGCTGCGATCGTCGCCATCGGCTACCTGTTCGGTGTCGTCGCCATGAGCGCCCTATGGCATCTGGTAGTCATCTCCAGCATCATCGGTATCGGTGTCGGATTGGCGTACGGAGCGATGCCCGCGCTCATCATGGGCGCCGTTCCGCCGTCGGAGACTGCAGCCGCCAACAGCCTGAACACACTGATGCGTTCGCTGGGAACGTCCATCGCGAGTGCGGGTATCGGTGTGATTCTCGCGCAGATGACCATCACGGTGGGATCCACGGAAATACCGTCGGAGCGCGGCTTCCATGTCACCATGGCAATCGCTGCAGGGGCAGCTCTCGTCGCCATCGCCCTGTCCGCGTTCCTGCCCAAGTTCGTGCCCGGGAAGTCGGTCGCCACCAAGGTCGACACCGAACCCAAGGTCGACACCGAGCCGGAAGCCTTGACACGCAACTGAACCGATACTTGCTACTCCGCTTCGGGCCGCCTCGTTTCGAGGTGGCCCGAAGTTGCGTCACGACGCCGGATGACCGGTGGTGAAGTCCAGAACCCGCCCATATGCGAGCTTGGGTGAGAAGTCCCGACGAAGCAATCCGAAATTCTGCTCCGGGTCAGCAGCGTTGGTACCTGCGTCTCGAACGCTGTACACGAAGGCCGGTCCGATCCACGAATTTCCGAGAACAGCGTCCATGATGATTCCGATCGTCTCGGACTGCGTCTGCTCGGACACCGCGTTGGCAGCGGTTCCTGTCGGCGCACCGAACTCGGTCAGCCAGATCTGCTTGGCGCTGTCACCACCCGCAATCATGATGTCGCGCATGGGCCACAGTTTCATCGCTGTGTTCCACCCCGCGGTACTCGGATCGTTGGGTAGCGCCGGGTAAGTGTAGGGATGGAGATTGAAAGCGTCGAAGTAGGCGTTCGCGCCGAGCCGATACAGCTCCGACAGGTACGTGGTCGGATCGATGTTGACGCCGTTGTCCGCCGCTGGAGCCAGTCCACCCGAGAGGACAGTCGAGCCGGGCTGCAGCTGCTTGATCTTCGGGTAGGCAGCGCGCAGCAGTGCCGAGTATGCGGCGACGTCGGGCGACGGCTTGAAGAAGCCGACGATATTCGGCTCGTTCCATACTTCCCAGAGGTTCATGTGGTCGCGGTACCGCGTGACGACCGTTGCGACGAACGCCGCGTACGTGTCGGGATTCGACGGCCGCGAGTGGGAATCCATTGCTGCCGCCGGCACCCGCGCCCACGCAGGTGTGTATCCGATGATTCCGAGCGGGCACATACCGTGGGAGACGATCGCGGTCAGAATCCTGTCCGTGTTCGTCCAATTGAACCGTCCTCGTACCGATTCGATGGACGACCAGTCGATATCGACTCGGATCGCGAACATCCCGGCGTTTCGTGCCAGCGTCAGTTCGCGGTCGAGATCGCCAGCGGAGAGCGCGCCGAGCGTTGCCCCGGGCGACCCACCGATCCGCGGCGATGCCGACATACCGGAGCACCGCCCGTCCAACGTCGCAGGCGCCGCCTGCGCAATTGCCGTCGTCGACATACTCGAAATCAAGAAAATAGTGAGCGTGACCAGCATCAGCCGCACGCTCAGCGGGCTGCGCCGAATCATCGGTGGAATATAGCAGCAGTCCACCCCGTTACCACATTTCTCGAAAAAGATTCCGGATCGAATACACGCATTCTCTACCGAATGAAACGGCCATGACCCCTTTACTGCATTACCATCGGGCAAATGACTGATGTTGTTCCCGGTTTCGATGCCCGTCTCGACGAGATACTCGAGCAGCAAGCCTCGAAGGCCGGTGAGACCGTCGACGCCTACGTGCGCCGCGCCGTCGTCACACGGCTCGTGCAGGAGCTGACGGACGGCGACGACTCGCAACTGGGGCAGCTTCTACGCCACCTGAGGGATACCCAGATAGCACCGGTGCCGACCCACGACGAATCGGCGACGGACACCACACGTGCGCTCTACGACCCCGAACGGCTCGCCGCGGTCGAACAGACAGGGCTGTTGGACTCTCCACGGGAGGACAGCTACGACCGGTTGGTCGCCATGGTTGCCGATGCACTGCAGGTCCCCTCGGCTGCGGTATCTCTCATCGATCGGAACCGCCAGTTCTACAAGAGTGCGGTCGGGCTTCCCATCGAGCTCGAAGAAGTACGTCAAATCCCTGTCGATCAGTCGATCTGTCAGTACACGATCGACAGCGGCGAACCCCTGATCGTCGAGGACGCCCGGTTGCACGAGTTGTTGAAGAACCATCCGGCAGTCCTCAACGAGGTCGCCCTGTCGTACATGGGCATTCCGTTGAAGGACGACAACGGTCATGCCGTCGGGACTCTGTGCGTGTGGGATGAGCAGCCACGAGAATGGACTATCGGCCATCAACAAATCTTTCAGGACCTTGCATGGATCGTTCGCGAGCGAATCTTCGAGTGAGCCTCCGCAGACAAATCGGTTCTCCCGAATTCAATGGTAATAACCGGAATTCGGCCTCTTTTCCGTAACACGATCGATAAGGCAAATGCGTTTCCGGAATAATGGTCTGGGTTAGCCTTCAACAGTGTTTGGAACTCGAACCCGGTCCCGTGCGGAAGTCTGATCCGTGTCGAATACTCTCGAATCACCGGCAACCACGCCCACAGACGAGCGTCGAACCGCGCAGAGCAGACCACGAGCTCTGATCGACAAACTTCGCGTCGACCCGCTCCACACCGTCATCACCGTGGCCGTGGACGTGCTGAACGCAACCCTCGCCGTGGCCGTGGGAGTACTGTGGCGCACCGGCAGCCTGACCGAACTCGGGTGGTTGCCATGGGCTTTCGTCCCTCTGGTGGTCGCGATACTGGGTGCGCAGTCGCTGTATCGCCGCAGCCTTCGGCGAAATTTCCTCGACGAGATCGGCCCGGTCGAGACCTCGATCGCGTTTGCCGTGTTGGCCTTGCTGACGATCATGCTCGTAGCCGACACCGACTACAGGCCGAGCGCCATCATGATCAGAATATGGATCTGCGCTGCGATTCTGCTGGCACTGGGCAGGCTTGGTCGGGTGCTCGTTCAACGACGCTTGCGCAGCAAATATCATTCCGCGGCGCCGACGTTGATCGTCGGCGGCGGCCCGATCGGTCACCAGCTTGTAGCGAGAATGCGTCAGTTCCCCGAGTACGGCCTGGAACCGATCGGCCTCGTCGATGTTCCTCCGGTCTCCCCTGTCGACGTGACTGCCCCGGGCCACATCGACATTCCGTATCTGGGGACACCGCGCGAGTTCGAGATGATCGCCCGCACCACAGGCGCCGAAGAGGTCATCATCGCGTTCTCGGCCGTACAACACGAACAGCTCGTTGCCGCAACTCGGAGCGCACAGAAGCTCGGTATGCGCGTGTGGGTGGTTCCTCGCCTGTTCGACTTGGTCGGCAACAAGACACGAGTCGAACACATCGGCGGTCTCCCGCTGATGGTGATGCCGCACATCGACCCCAAGGGCTGGCAGTTCCACCTCAAGGGCGCGATGGACCGCACGCTCACCGCAGTCGGGTTGCTGCTGCTGTCTCCGGTCTTCCTCCTGCTGATGCTGCTGGTGCGGCTGAGTTCACCTGGCCCCATCTTCTTCGCCCAGGAACGCATCGGACGCGACGGAATCCCGTTCGACTGCCTGAAATTTCGCTCGATGCGCCCACCGCGGGCGTCCGATGCAGAATTCGTGCGCACCGAGGGTGACGCGCCCGGTGGCGTGGAAGGCGTCGATCGCCGGACGAAAATCGGCAAGATCATGCGCCAGACGTCGCTCGACGAGCTTCCTCAGCTCCTCAATGTCCTCAAAGGCGACATGAGCTTGGTGGGACCGCGACCGGAACGACCCGAGTACGTCGACCTGTTCGCGATGCAGATCCGTCGCTACGGTGAGCGCCACCGCGTGAAGGCGGGCGTCACCGGGTGGGCGCAGGCCCACGGCCTACGCGGTCAGACCTCGATCGCCGACCGCGCCGAGTGGGACAACTACTACATCGAGAACTGGTCACTCTGGCTCGATGTCAGGATTCTGTTCCTCACCGTCCTCGCCGTACTCAAGCGAGCCGAGGACTGAGCGATGCTCCACCGCCCAGCTCTGGAACCACCGCCTCCGCAAGGCAGTTCGTGATCGCCTTCGTCGGGATTGCTTTCGCGACACTACTTGTCTCGACCGCCGCCTGCCTGGTCGTTGCCGCCATCTTCAGACGACCGCAGCGCGGGGTCCTTTTGTTGGCTGCCGTCGTGCCTCTCAACGGACTCCTCTTCCTACTTCCTGTCCCCGGATTCGTCTCCGGCTGGAAGGAAGGACTCGTACTGCTCACGCTCGTCTGCGCGTGGATTCGGCGCAGCCGCAGAAGGTCCCCTGCCGATCCGCCGTTGCTGATGCCATGGTGGCCCGCGGCCGCGGTGTTCGTCGTCTTCGGATGCGTGTCCGCGCTGGCCACATTCGGTTTCGTGGGTGTGTTCGCGATCAAGGTGACGTTCTTCTACATCCTTCTCGTGGCCGTCATGTGGCTGGCGCCGTTCGACGCGAAAGACCGCGACGACCTGGTCTCCATCCTCATGGGAATGGGAGTGTTCACCTCCGTCGTCGGAGTGGTGCAACTGATCGCAGGCCCCGCAGCCCTAGTCTCCCTCGGCTACGAGTACGGCACACAGGTGCGAACCTCCGGCGGTCTGCTCCGAACCTTCAGTACCTTCAATCTTCCGTTTCCCTTCGGCCTCTACGTCATGCTGTCCCTGCTGGTCGGCGGCGCCATCGCTCTCGCAGATCCGCGCCGCCGTCGCAACATGGCGTTCCTCCTCGCGTCGCCGATGATGGTGGTCGCGATGTCGAGCTCGATCGTCCGAGGGGCCATCCTCGGACTGGTCGTCGGCTTGATCTATCTGATCGCCGTCAGGTTCCGCTACCTCGCAGGGCCACTCGCGGTCGCGGCCGTGGCGGTGGCCGTCGTCGTACCGTTCGTACCGAAGATCACCGCGGTCTTCTTCTCCTCCAGCAGCCTCGGGCAACGCGGTGACGGCTGGAACAACATCATCGCCAGCATCCTCGTGCACCCCCTCGGCACCGGACTCGGATCGAGCGGCTCTGCTGCCGACCGGATCTCGACTGCGTCGGGTGCTGCCTTCACGACGGACGGCGGTTTGTCGACCAACTACCAACCGGACAACTACTACGTCAAAGCCGCTCTCGAACTCGGACCGATCGGGCTGTGGGCGGTCGTCGCGCTCCTGGTCGCGGCGTTGCTCTGGTGCACACGGCTGTCGCGATCGCTTCCCGGAGCCGACGGCGCTCTCGCACTCGGTGTCGGCGCCTCGATCGTCGCTGCCATGTTCGCAAGCCTCGTATCGACCTATTTCGAGATCTTCCCGATCGACGTTTATTTCTGGCTACTGTTAGGGGTGGTGGGATGCGCAGCAGCGCAACACAGTTCATCTACGGAGCACTCGCGCTCCGACCCGGCGGAAGCGGAGTACAGACCTACATCCGTGAGCTACTGAACGAACTGCCCGGGCATCTGCCGGACGCGGACCTCGCCGCAGTGGTGCAGCGCGACGCCGTCGGCGAGCTACCGACCGACGTGCGAGCCATCACTCGACCGGTGTCCGGCGGCGCAGTACGCGCCGTTCTCGGCGCGCTACCCGTCGGATCCTGCGACGTGGTCCACGGACTCGACGTGGACCTTCCACTGGTGACCGGAGCGTTCAAGGTTGCTACCGTCCATGACCTGTCGGTGATCGACATGCCGTCCGCATCCAGTCGATTCCGCGCTGCAGGCGAACAGCGCCTCGTGCGCCACACGCTGCGCCGAGCCGATCTGCTGATCGCCGTATCGCAGTTCACCGCCGACCGAATCAAGGCGGTGAGCGGTCGAGACTCCGTCGTGGTGGAACTTGCGCCCGCCGCCTGGGCCACACCCCCGAGCCCAGACCAGGTCGACGCAGTCCGGTCGAAATACTCGCTACCGGAGAAGTTCGTCCTGCAGGTCGGTACCGTCGAGCCTCGAAAGAACGTCCAACTCGTCGCCGATGCCTCCGAAAGGCTCGGCATTGCATCGGTACTGGCCGGCGCCGGATCCACCGGACCCAATGCTCCGACGTCGTCGATCGGACTGGGCTACATCGATGTCGAGGATCTCCCCGGTCTGTATTCGGCAGCGACCGTCACCGCCTACGCATCGCGATACGAGGGCTACGGTCTGCCCCCGGTCGAGGCAATGGCGTGCGGCGGCGCCGTCGTGGCCTCCGCCGTCGGCGCGCTTCCCGACGTCGTCGGAGACGGGGCGGTACTGCTGAAATCGGAACGCGTGGAGAACTGGGCGGACGCGATACGCCCCCTCGTGTTCGACGACGAAGCCCGCGACAGCCTGGTCGCGCAGGCATTGAACGCTGCCGAGAAGTTGAGTTGGCGTCGCACCGCCGAACTCACTGCGCGGGCCTATCGTGACGCAGGAGTAGGCGGATGACCGAAAGTTCCACTCCTGACGGCATGGAGACTCCCCCCGACTACCGGGCCATCGCCGCCGATCCGAAAGCAGCAGCTCGTGCAACCGCTGCGGTACTGGCGAGCCGCGTCGTGGTCGCCGCCCTCGGATGGATCGGCAGCGTCGTCGTCGCGCGGTCACTCAGTCCAGACGGCTGGGGCCAGTTCAGTTTCGTCTTCGCACTCCTCGGCTTGATGTCGGTGGTGACCGATCTCGGTGTCGGACGCGTCGTTCTTGCTCGTCTGATGGACAACGATCCCGAGGAGATCGGGCGCACAGCCTCGTCCTTCCTGGCGCTACGCACTGCGCTCGGTCTCGTGGGTTACGCACTTGCCGTCGGATACGTTGCACTTCTTCGCTATCCGAGCGAGGTCGTACTCGCCACTGCCGTCGGTGGTCTCGTCGTGGTGTTCGCCACCCCGAGTCATGCACTGTCCGTGCTGTATCAGAGTCGTCATCGACTGTTGGGTGTCGCGATCGCCGAGAGTCTCGGTCAAGTGGTGCAGCTCGGGTTGACAGTGCTGGCCGCCGTGTACGCGCCGACACTACTGTGGTTCGTTCTGCCCGCAGTGGCGAACGAAATATTCAAACTCGTCACCAAGGGTTTCGGTATCCGCAGCCGAACGTTGGGGCTGCGCCCGTCGAGACATATCGAATTCCGCAGGTGGGGGCCGTATCTGAGAGAGGCGATTCCGCTCGCCATCGGATTTGCGCTCACGGTGGCCATGCTCAAGATCGACGTACTGATGCTGAGCCTGCTGGATTCGTTCGACGCAGTCGGACTGTATTCCATCGGTTACAAGTTCTCGGACATGATGGACACGTTCGCACTTGCTGCCGTCGCACCGGTGAGCACGTTGTTGATCGCCTCCTGGCCGCACGACCTCGCTACTTTCCGGACCAGATCACGTTCGGCAGCCGCGCTGTTCGCTCTCTTCGGTGCCATGGCTGTCGCCGCGTTCTGGCCGTCGGCAGAACCTCTCATCCGACTCCTCTACGGTGATCGCTTCGAGGAGGGCTCCAACGCGGCGCGGCTTCTGGTTCTCGGCGCGGCGCTGATGTCGCTGGTGCTGCTCGGCATCTTCATGCTTGCTTCTGCAGGAATGCAGCGGCATTACCCCATGGTGGCGGTGTTCGGGCTTGCGCTCAACGTCGGGCTCAATCTGATTCTCATACCGCGCTTGTCGTACAACGGCGCTGCCATATCGACAGTCGCCACGATCGGCACGACGGTGGTACTGCTGTGGGTCGTCATCGCGCGCAGTATGCCGATCGAGGGTCTACTCCCGGTACGGTCGATCCTCGCACTCTCGGTGATCACGGCACTCGTCACCGGTGCTGGATACGCTGCAGTCCAGTCGTTTCCGGCACTGTGGTTCCCGATTTCGGTCGTCGCGGCAGGCCTGGTCGCCGGATTGCTGATTCTGCTGGTTGCCCTCGGCGCCGTCGAATCACCCTTGCCACGTGGAGAAAAGGAGAAATCATGACTCTGCGATCGCACTGTCGTCATCCCACCCGCAATCCCGTGGCAGGCGGACTCCATGTCCCCGCGGTTATGCTCGACGCAACCCCCTCGTCGAGCTACCCCTCTGCCGGACAGGCCAACAGCAACGATGCAAGGAGATTCCGTTGGTGCACGTAGACAATGCCACGCACCGCAGCGACGTGCCTCCTTCGATAGATCTCGCAGGGCACATGCGCGAGCTCGGTCGCGCCCTCCTGCCCGCCGCGATCATCGCAATCCTCGTCGGAGCAGCAGTGTTCTACGTGCGTAGCGAACTCACCGACAAGCAGTACGCGGCATCGATCGTCACCGAGGTCAAGCCGAGTCAGACCTTGATACCGGGCGATGCATTCATCGAACAGATGCGTGCTCCGTTCATTCAGCTCGCCGAGGACACCGACGTGCTGAACCAAGTTCTCGGTCAAGTCGATACCGACATGGACGCGGCAGCTCTCGGAAGCAGCGTCTCGCTCACTCCCGGAACATCGCCAGCGCTACTGACTTTCAGTGTGGAGGCCGACTCGCCCGAACTTGCCCTCGAACTGGCCGAGTCGATGGTCGCCACCGTGGCGCAGGCATCGCAGGCGAACTACGCCCGCGACACCCAGGATCAGGTCGAGCAGGCCCAGGCGACCATCGCAGCCGAGCAGGCGAAGATCACCGCCCTCCCTGCGGGCTCCGGCGAACGAACCACTGCCGAAGCAGGATTGACGCAGCTGCAGGACCAGCTCACCGCAGTGCAGAGCGGTGGAGGCGACCAGTTGGTCGTCCTGTCGAGCCCAGCGCAGAGCGACACCCCGGTATCACCTAAGCCTTTGTCCGAAGCCCTCGTCGCGGCATTGGCCGCACTCATCGTCGCTGCGGAACTGATCGCGCTGCTTCGTGGCCGCTTCGGATCGAAACCGAGTCGGTCGTGGGCCAGGCGCGCGGCCAAGAAGAACGGTGCCCGGTTCGACGCGAGCCATGCCGACACACTGCCCCCTGTTCTCGTCGCGAGAATCGACACCCTCCAACGAGAGGGCGGTGACACCGCCGTCAAATCCAGGCACTCGGTGGCCAATTCGGACGCGGTGGTCGTCGTGCTGGTGGGAGACGATGCGGCATACGTCCCGCCGCCGACCTACTCGTCAGCGATGTCGCCACAACGGTCCGCCGTCGTCACGATGGGTTTGACCGACGAGTGGTGGCGTGCGGTCGACGTCGCGAACGTCGACACCGTGGTCGTACTGCTGTCGAGGGGCGGACGCGATCGAAAGGCGGCCGAGCGCACGCTGAAACGAATCGCAGAGTTCGGCCGTCCGGCCTACCTCCTGTTGCAACCCAAAGGCGGTAACCGCGCAGTGGCACAGGCGAGAACACCACAGGACACGGAGGTCGACAGCAATGCCGGATGACAGACTTGCGCTCGTCCACGAGCGGTTCACCGAAATCGCCGGTTCCGAGCACGTGATGGAACAGTTGGCGATTCACTGGCCCAGTGCCGAGGTCTTCGCACCCATCGCCAGACCCGAAGGTGTACCGGCGGGTCTGTCGCGGCCTCCACACACCACGTGGCTGAACGGGGTGTACAACGCTATCGGGCAACGCTCGTACGCGCCGGTGCTCCCGATGGTTCCGCTCGCCTTCCGCAGGATGAGATTGCAGAACTACGACGCCGTGGTGGTGAGCCACCACGCCTTTGCGACCCAGGCCGTATTCGCCACCGACGCGCCGGTCATCGCATACGTGCACAGTCCGGCCCGCTGGGCCTGGGATCCGGAGCTTCGCGCCGGCGAGGGTGGAGGAAAGGCCGGTGCCGCTGTTCTGACGGCCTTGTCCGCCGTCGCGCGTCGCTGCGAGGTGTCGGCAGCGCCGAAGCTGACCACCGTGGTGGCCAATTCATCGGCGGTGGCGCAACGCATTGCAGACTGGTGGGGCCGCGACGACGCACTGGTCGTTCATCCCCCCGTCGATACCGACGGTTTCACGCCCGACACATCGGTCGAACGGGAGGACTTCTTCCTGCTGGCCGGCCGGTTGGTGCCGTACAAGCGACCCGACATCGCGGTGCGAGCCGCGGCGGCAGCGGACGTCCCACTGGTCGTGGCAGGTGACGGCCGTGCGATGGACGCATGCCGCGCGCTCGCCGGGCCCAAGACGACGTTCCTGGGTCGGGTCTCGCACGAGGAACTGCTGGCACTGCATCGCAGAGCCCGCGCGCTTCTGATGCCGGGGATCGAGGATTTCGGCATCGTTCCCGTCGAGTCGATGGCAACGGGAACACCGGTCATCGCACTCGGTGCCGGTGGAGCCATCGACACGGTGGTGCCCGGCAAGACCGGACTTCTCGTAGCGACGGGTTCGGACGACGCTGTCGTGGATTCGTTCGCCACTGCCATGCGCACCTTCTCCCCAGCCGAGTACGACAGGTCCGAAATCCGCAGCTGGGCAGAAGGTTTCTCGCGTGACCACTTTCGCTCGCGTATGCAGGAGGTAGTCGATGCCGTTCTCTAGAAAGGCCGAGTCCGCACGTGCGGGCACGAGCCGATACCGCCCGACCGCGATGGACCGTGTCTTCGCCGACGCCCGAGTCGTCGCGCTCACCGGACCGACGCTCGGTCTGGACGCAGGCGATGCACGGGCCACGCTCGCCGCCGCCGAGAAGTCCTCTGCCACACCGAGGCTTTCGCTGCAGCCACGACAAGATTCGCGTTCGTGGGAGTACCGCGGGTCTCTCGGCGACACCTCCATCGAGCACTCGCCGAATGTCGACACCGCGGACCTCGGAAAGCTGTTGACCGATATCAGGAACCGGCCAGGCGAACGCACCGCACTGGATGTGCTCATCGAGGGTGACTACGTGGCCATCGATTACTCACATGGCGTCGGCGACGGCCAGATGGGTGTGCAGGCGTTGGCAGCGTTGTCGGGCGATCCCGACGGCACGCGGGCGCCGGGACTCGCTGTCGGACTGCCACCGCGGGCGACGTGGACCGCTCTGCGGCGCCACTATTGGGCTCATCCGTCGGCGCTGCGTGATTTCTGGACCATGCGCGGCACCCACAAACGCAGGCCCGAGCACTCCTCCGGCGCTACGAGACGGATCGAGAACTGGGAGTCGCACAAGATCAGCAGGTCCGGCTACATGGCACCGGCGCAGGTGGCCGAGCTGAAGAAGTGGGGAAAGCAGAATTTCGACGGGTCCACCTCGGCCTCGATTTCGGTGGCGTTGTGGGCGGCCGCTCTTCGTGCCGAAGATGTCGTCATCGACGACCACATCATGGTCCTGTTCAATTCCCGTCGCTATCTCGACCCCGAATACGCTGGTGCACATGGTAATTTCGCCGTCGGAATTCCCCTCCATCTCCCGTCGTCTTCCACTCCTTCCGACATTGCGACGACGATGCGGCAGGTCATCGACTCGGGTTGGCCGATAGCGATTCTCGCGATGTCCGAGGTCAAGGATGCGCTCGCTGCCGTCCGCCCGCGCCGCAGTTCCCCCTCACAGATCACGAACACCACAGAGACCACCGAGACCACCGAGACCACCGAGACCACGGTGCCGGACCGACTTCGCGTCGCCGTGAGCGATCTCGGAAGACTCCCGATGTTCGAGCACCTGAAGTGGGCCGAGGACGGTCGACCGCCGCAGCTTGCTGCCTCTCTCGAACCGGACGGCCCGGATGGCGTCACGATGCTCATCTCCGAGCTTGCCGGAGGCCGCACGTACACGGCGTCGTTCTGCAGTGCGTTCGTCGAGGAGTCCGTCGTCGAATCTGCGCTGGCGCGTCTGTGTTCCGACCCAGTGGGGCTGTTAGAGGATGCGCGGACCTGATCGCGGGGTCGGTTCCCCGCCGCCCCGAGGCAGCGCGCGCCGCGGGGCGACGTCGGCTGCGGCGGCGGTCATGACTGCGCTCCTCGCCGCCGTGACGGTGTCGTGTTCGACTGCCGACGACGGTGCGGTGCGCGCACCGGGATTGGCGAACCTCTCGCCGGGTGAGCTGATCGGTACCCCGTCTGCGTTCCAGGGTTACGCATCGTTCGAGGACCTCACGCAGCAGTCGGACACCATTCGGTACCGGTCCACATCCGGGATCGACGGGTCGCCGACCGAGGTGTCGGGAGTGGTGTTCGTGCCCAAGGGCGATCCCCCATCCGCGGGCTGGCCCATTGCATCGATCGGTCATTCGACGTCGGGGTCGGCAAGCCGGTGCGCGCCGTCGGCCAACATCGGGCTTCTCGGAAACCTACCGTCCGTGGTCCCGTTTCTGGCCAACGGTTACGTCGTGGTCATGACCGACTACCAGGGCCTGGGCACACCAGGACCCCACCCGTACCTCGAGCCGATCACTGCGGGGTACAACATCATCGACGCAGTTCGTGCTGCGCGCGCCGCAGTGCCGGACACGTCCGACACCTGGCTCGGGTACGGCGTGTCCCAGGGTGGGCAAGCGGTGTGGGCGGCCAACGAACTGTCCGACACGTACGGCGACGGTCTGCGGCTGCTCGGGTCCGTCAGTGTCTCTCCTGCAGCCGATCTCACACTGTTCGCCGATGCGATGGAGAA
Source organism: Rhodococcus yunnanensis NBRC 103083 (assembly GCF_001895005.1). Taxonomy (GTDB): domain Bacteria; phylum Actinomycetota; class Actinomycetes; order Mycobacteriales; family Mycobacteriaceae; genus Rhodococcoides; species Rhodococcoides yunnanense. The sequence goes on from NZ_BCXH01000002.1 coordinate 305,267, forward strand.
CGGAACGTTGACGGCCGAGCAGATCACCGTACTTCCCGCGCTGCTGCAGGGCCTTCAGGTTGGGCACCCGGAACTCGAGACCGCCGACTATCTTCACGGAATATTGAGGGAGAGGGCGGATGTCTTCATCACGTGCGTAGGCGACAAGGCCGGTCTGCAGGCAAAGATCGCCGAATCTGTCACCCCGGACGACTATCGTCCGACCGATGACGCAGCCGCACAACGCTTTCGCGATGCTCTCGCGAACTACTCCGTTCCCGGCTCGCACGCATCGCAACCGATGTTGGTCGCCTACGGAGACCAGGACAAGCTGGTGCTGCCCTCCTGGACGCAGGCTGCTGTGCGCGAAGGCTGCGACCTCGGCGATGTCATCGATCTGATCGTCGCGCCGGGCCAAGGTCACGGGATTCTCGACATCGGTTCGGCGACTGCAGATTGGGTCGACGGCCGCGTCGCCGGCACCCCAGCCCCTGATGCGTGCGGCCGGTGAACGTCGCCCGCACGCCCCACTTACTTGCCGAACAGAAGGAATGCAGCCGATGACCGATGTATCGAGAATTCTTTTCCTCGCGCACACAGGTCAGGTGTCCGGCGCCGAGAAGGTGTTGCTCGATCTCATCGAACACGCTCAGCGCGGTGGCCACGATGTCGTCGTCGCCTGCCCGACCGGGCGCCTCGCCGAGTCGCTTCCGGCCGGTGTACAGCACATCCGCATCGAGCAACTCGGCCTCGGTGGAGAACGCGGACTCGCCCGTGTATTCGCTGCCGCGCAGTTGCTGCGAAGATGGGTTGCCGCAGGGCGCGCGCTCCGCAGCGTCGCACGCGAGGACGGCACCAGCACCGTCGTCAACTCCTTGTTCGCGCTTCCGGTAGCCCGGTTGGCGGGGCCGCGCACAGGTGCATCGTGGCTCGTACACGACACCATGACCAGCACCAAGCAACGCGCGGTCGTGGCGATGAGTCGGCCCGCGATTCGGGTCGCAGTCGCGGTGTCGGAGGCCACGGCTACCCCACTACGCGCCGCGAAGGTACCGGTCGTCGTGTCACACAACGGTGTTCGCTGGCCGGTGGAGGATTTCTCGGGCGGCGCGCACGAGCCGCCCGTCGTCGGAATGCTCGCACTGCTCACGCCATGGAAAGGGCATCGCATACTTCTCGACGCCGTGAGCGAACTTCCCGACGTTCGAGTGGAGTTGGCAGGAGGCAGCTTTCCAGGAGACGCGGAGTACGTCGACGAGCTGAAGACACGCGCCGAGCAGCCCGATCTCGCAGGCAGAGTCACATTTTTGGGCCACTTCGACCCTGAGTCCGCACTTCGACGTTGGGATGTCTTCGTCTCCGCCAGTACGTCCCCCGAAGCCGGCCCCTTGTCCGTGCTCGAGGCGATGTCGCATGGGCTGCCGGTCATCGGCACCGACCATGGCGGTACGAGCGAATTTCTCTCCGACGGTGCCGGAGTGCTGGTCACGCCGGGCGATGCCGCAGAACTGGCCGACGCGATCCGAGCGGTGCTCAGCGACGCGCGCCTACGCCGTTCGCTCGGTGACCGCGCTCGCGAGCGCGTGCGGTCCGATCATGATCTCGCTGTGACGCTGCCGCAGCTGCTGAAGGCTCTCACGGGCTGATCGTCGACCCGGCGGGTACCCCGAAGGCCATGACTGCCGCGTCGTCCTCCAGTCCCTCACCGAAACTCTCCAACAACTCCCGTAATTCGGCCACTATGCCGGCAGCAGTGGACGGTGCAGCCCGATGCGCGAATCGGAGCAAGGCACCGTCGTCGTCGTACCGCTCCCGATCGACTCCCGTTCTGGCCTCGGTCAGGCCGTCGGTGTAGAGAACGAAGGTATCGCCTGGTGCGAGTCGAACGCTCGTCGAGACGAAGCGAGCATTCGGAAGGATGCCGACCAGCTGGCCCCCTGGCGTTTCGACGTAGTCCGCGGTCCCGTCGCCGCGCAGAAGAAGCGCGGGAGGATGTCCGCCACTGGCCAATTCGACGTCGAACCCGTCGTCGCGGCGACTCAGGGTACCGAAGACGACCGTGCAGAATCGTGAATCCTCGTGACCGAATTCTTGGTTGAGTACGGCATCGAGGTTGTGCAGCACCGCAACCGGGTCATGGTCGTACACCGCTGCTGCTCGCAGCGTGTACCTCGTCAGCGACGTGACGACAGCTGCGACGGCGCCCTTCCCACACACATCACCGAGAAAGAAGCCCCAACTGCTGTCCGACAGTGGGAACATGTCGTAGAAATCGCCACCCACGTCGTCCGTGGATGCAGTGTGATAGTAGGCAGAGGCGTCGAGACCGGGCGGCGGAAACAACGAGGGCGGTAGCAGCGAGCGCTGAAGTGTGGACGCGAGAAGTTGCACACGTTCACGCTCACGCTCCGCACGGCGACGCTCCTCGAGCAGTTCCCGTTCGTATGCCCGTCGGTCTCGCGCATCGGTCGCGGTGATCCGTACCAGCATCGGATTGCCGTCCTCGTCGAGCCTGACATTGGCTGTGACGAACATCGGCAGCCTGTCACCGTCGGATGTCACGAAATCGAGAGCGACGCTGTCGATTTCGCCCCTCGAATACAGCAGCGGGGCAAAGTGGGTCTCGTGGTGGATCCGGCCCCCACCGGTCAGCAGGTCGGTGAACTGCGTGTTCAGCAGATCGTCACGGGAGAAGTTCAGCCATTTCAGAAGTGTGCCATTGACTTTCGCGATCCTGCCGTCGGGCCACGTCGACAGATAACCACAGGGCGCGTTCTCGTACAGGTCCTCGGCCGTGTCCAGCAGAATGGGGTCGAACTCGCTCATCGGGCGCCGATGAAGGACAGGATCGCCGACGCCGTCGCCTCCGGTTCGCTCAGATGCGGGCAATGCCCGTTCGCATCGAGCGTCACCAAGGTGCTTCCGCGCACGTGCTCGTGTACGAAACGACCCACTTCGCGTGGCGCCAGAGCGTCTCGTTCGCATTCGATCACCAGGGTCGGCGTCACCACCCTGTCGAGATCGGCTCGGTTGTCGGAGAGGAAGGTCGCCCGCGCAAAGGCACGCGCGCACGCCGGATCGGTCCGACAGAAACTCTCCGTCAGCTCCTCCCCCAGTTCCGGGCGATCCGGAGTGCCCATGATCGTCGGCGCCATCGCCCTGGACCACCCCAGGTAGTTGCTGTCCAGCGAATCCAGCAACTCGTCGACGTCCACACGACTGAAGCCGCCGCGGTAGTCGCCGTCGTCGATGTAGCGGGGCGAGGGAGTGAGAAGAACCAGCTTCTCGAACAGTTCAGGGTGCGCCGCTGCCGCCAGAACGCCGATCATCGACGCCACGGAATGACCGACGTACACGACATTGTTCAGGTCGAGTTCTCGAACGAGGTCCACGACGTCCTGCGCATACGTTTCCAGCGAGGAATACCGCGCTTCGGTCCACGCGGAGGTATCCGATCCACCTGCCCCGACGTGGTCGAACAGCACTACTCGGCACGACGGCGCCAACAGGTCGGTCACCGGTCGCCAGAGCTGTTGATCGCAACCGAAACCATGAGCCAAGACAACGGTCGGGCCGCCCTCGGCGCCCACCGTCGTCACATTGTTCTTGACTCGTACATCCACCGAGGCATTGTGTCACCTCGCCGGAATCGGTGCGCCGGTCACCTGGCGACTCGTGCCGCCGGCTGCCGGCGTGGCCGGTACTGCGTCCCGACTTCTGCGTGGAATAGAGCCCGGTCAATCTTCGTTGAAGCGTCAATGAAGAAGATCGGGTTCTTGTCTTTCGGCCACTGGACACCATCCCCGCAGTCCCGGACGCGCTCGGCATCGGACGTGTTGCTGCAGTCGATCGATCTCGCGGTCGCAGCAGAGGAGCTCGGCGCCGATGGCGCCTATTATCGAGTTCACCATTTCGCGAACCAGTTGTCGTCGCCATTTCCGTTGCTCGCCGCAGTGGGTGCCAGGACGAGCAAAATCGAAATCGGCACCGGCGTCATCGACATGCGGTACGAGAATCCGTATTACATGACCGAGGACGCCGGTTCGGCCGATCTGATCTCCGGAGGCCGATTGCAGCTCGGAATCAGCCGAGGATCGCCCGAACAGGTCATCGAGGGATACCGGTACTTCGGCCACAACCCGGCCGACGGCACCGATCACGCCGACATGGCTCGCGATCACACCAAGACCTTCCTCGACCTTCTCGGCGGTAAGGGCTTCGCCGAGCCGAATCCGAGCCCCATGTTTCCCAACCCTCCTGGCCTCCTGCGCCTGGAGCCACAGTCCCCCGGACTGCGCGAGCGAATCTGGTGGGGAGCCGGGACAAGGCAGACCGCAGAGTGGGCCGCAGAGCAGGGGATGAACCTGATGAGCTCGACACTGCTGAGCGAGGACACCGGAGTTCCGTTCCACCAGTTGCAGGCCGAGCAGATCGAACGCTTCCGAAAGACCTGGACCGATTCTCAGCACGCGTTCGAACCGCGCGTGTCGGTCAGTCGTAGCATCTTCCCGATCGTCGACGACACCGACCGTGCGTACTTCGGGCGAGCGGGAGGCGACGGCGATCAGGTCGGCTACATCGACGGCGGGAAGGCGCGATTCGGCAAAACCTATGCCGGAGAGCCGGATCGATTGATCGAGGAGTTGGCCGAGGACGAGGCCATCGCTGCTGCCGATACGCTGCTGTTGACCATTCCCAATCAACTGGGCGTCGACTACTGCGCGCACGTTCTCGAGTCGATACTGCGGGACGTGGCTCCTGCATTGGGCTGGCGTTGATTCAGGCCCCTTGACTGCGGCATCCCTGGATATCCTTATCGAGCCAGGTCTCGCAACGGAATGCGATTGGACGCAGCAGGCTCAGGCGCCGACCGAAGCGCTCGACACCTGCTGCGCCCTCCCCGCCGCAAGCTTCTTCGCGGCCGCCTCTGGTGTCGAGGACTCGGCGTCGGAGATCGCAAATACTCGCCCGAGCGATTCTCCGATGCCCACAGCCCGTTCGTGCACAGTCGATTCCGACCATCCCAGGACTTCGCGGCCGACGAGGTGAATCGCCCCACCTGCGTTGGCAACGAAGTCAGGCGCGTACAGAATTCCGCGCTTGTTCAAGATCTCGCCCGCGTATTCGTCGGCCAGCACGTTGTTCGCTGCGCCTGCGACGACAGCACAGTCGAGATTTGAGGCGACGTTCGCGGTGATGACCCCGCCCATCGCGCACGGCGCGAATACATCACACCGGGTCGTCAGTACATCGTCGGGCTCGATCACCGTGTGCCCCAGTGCCCTGGCATGGCCGAGTCGCTCCCGGTCCGTATCCGCTACCAGTAGCCGCGCTCCCGCGTCCGCGGCCAGAGCGGCGACCGAGCCACCGACGGCTCCGAGCCCCTGAACGAGCACCGTCAGCCCATCGAGCGTCCCCAATCCGCGATGGTGAGCCGAGGCCTTGATCGCCTCGAAAACGCCGATGGCCGTGGTAAGAGCGCTCGAACCTGCGCCGCCCCGCTCGATGGATCGGCCGAACACGAAACGGGTCGTGTCGTTCAAGACATCCATGTCCGCGGAGTTGGTGTTGACGTCGGGGCCGGTCCAATAACTTCCGTTGAGCTTGTTCAGATTCTCGGCGTGAATTTCGAGAATGCGGGTCCACGACTTCGGATCGATGTCCTTACGTGGCGCGGGCAGTGCGATGACTGATTTACCGCCGCCCATCGGGAGGTTGCTGACTGCCATCTTGAGAGTCATCGCGCCTGCCAACTTCCCTGCGTCGGCAAGCGCAGCGTCGAGCGTCGGGTACTGCGCGGCTCTTGTCCCTCCTGCCGCGGGTCCAAGGACAGTGGAGTCGAGGCGGATCACGAACCACGCGCCGGTCTCACGATCGAACCGGGTCACTGTCAGTTCGCCATCCCATTCCAAGGTTTCTTCGATGCTCACGACCTGGTTTCCCTTCGACATGCGGCGATCAGAGGCTGGACGAACGATTGCGGCGCGCAGAGCAAGCAGCACAGAGAGCCGCGGAGTCGCGCCGGTCTTCAGTCTCACAGTCGAAGTCGCCAAACATCCAGCCAGCGAACACATTGACTACATTCAGGGCAAGAAGTAACCCATCGCTGGACAATTGGTTCGAGGTCGACGCACAAGCGAAGCCCGAGCAGACAATCGGCCGCCCTGCTCGGGGGTGCGCGATCATGACGAGTTCGCGACGTGCTCCGAGTATTCGCTGAGCAACAGCGCAAGCCGCTCGACCATGAAGCTGTAATAGCCGTGCATCGCTCGCAACCTGCCCTGCTGCGCGGGAGGCAGTCCTGCTCCCTGCCTTTGTGCAGTCTCGGCCAGCGCGAGAAGGTCTTGAGTCTGTTCCAGCTGATGCTGAAGGCATCCGATCCATGCATCCTCACGCCACCGATACACGAACTGCCGACTTCCCTGCTCCTTGAATCTCTCGACGGTCCCCGTCGACACCAGCAATCGGGTCGTCTCGGACACCGATCCCTTGCTTGCATCGAGAGCCAGTTGCAGGTGCTGCATCGTCATCGGCGTTTCGCTGAGTATCAGCACGCCTGCGGCTCGGCCCGCCATGGGCGGCCACCCCATGGCGGCGCCGATGCGGACTCCGAAATCTTCCACCAGGGTGTCCGTGAGAGCGCTGTTGTCGAGCGGCAACGACGCCACCACCTTCCATCCGATCAGTAAAAACTGAATATTCACTCTTGACTGAACTAAGCTCGTGGAGAATCATACTCGGCAGAGCCCGGGCACCTCCGGATGCCTCATTCGAGCATTTCATCAATGGAGGTCCAATGGTGACCGAGACAGGCTGGGATCTGATCGTAGTCGGAGCGGGTTCGGCGGGCGCAGCGCTCGCGGTTCGGTCCGCAGAGAAGGGCAAGCGCGTCCTCCTCGTGGAAGCCGGGCCGAACTACCGCTCCGCCCAGATGCACGAAGCATGGCGATCACCCAATCCGATACGCGCCCTGCTGGATCCGACAGCTACGGAGCAGCTGGTCTGGGCTGGACTCGATGCCGCACGTACCGAGAAACAGTCGCACACGCCGTACTGGCGTGGGCGTGGAGTGGGTGGCAGTTCTTCCATCAATGGGCAGATCGCGATCCGCCCACCCATGGCGGATTTCGACGACTGGGTGGCCTCCGGCTGTACAGGGTGGGCGCCGACCGATGTGTTGCCCTATTTCGCCAAGCTCGAGGACGACGAGGAATACGGCGACGAGCCCTACCACGGCAGAGGCGGTCCGACTCCTGTCTATCGGACACCGCAGGAACACTGGGGCTCGGTGGATACTGCGCTCAGCCGAGCAGCGCAGGCCGCCGGACACGCATGGGCGCCGGATGTGAATGCACCCGGAGCATTCGGCGTCTCGCCGTACCCGATCAACTCACGGCATCAGCGGCGTGTTTCGGTCAACGACGGTTACCTGGAGGGGGCACGTGATTGCTCGAACCTCACGATCCGCGGTGATGCCACAGTGGACAAACTGACCTTCTCCGGAAACCGAGTCAACGGCGTTCAGGTGATCGTCGACGGCGTGGCCAGCATCGAGCAAGCGGACGAGGTTGTGCTGAGCGCCGGGGCAATCCACTCCCCTGCAATCCTCATGCGCTCCGGAATAGGACCGGCAAGCGACCTCCGCGCCCTGGATATCGGCGTTCGCCAGAACCTACCCGTTGGCCGCGGGTTTCAGGATCACCCGATGGCAGTCGTATCGATACCGCTGATCGAGGAGGCGGGAATTCAGAGCTCGGACGACCGTCATACCAACGTATGTGTCCGATACCGAAGCGGTGCCCATGCACCGGAGGGCGACATGATGTTCGTCTCCCAGAATCAGAACGTGGTCGCAATGGCCAACCCGGACATGCGTTCGCTCGCAGGCGCTTTCGGCGTCTGGGTCAACCAGGCGCACTCACGCGGCGAGCTGACCTTGACGTCGGCCGACTTCGCGGTTCAACCCCAGATTCACTCCAGGATGCTGTCCGACGAGCGGGATCTGAGTCGTCTACGCGACGGAATACGCGCACTCGTCGAGCTTGCCCGGGATCCGGCCGTCGGCTCGATCACCCACGGTGCACTCGAAAGCGAAAACGGCGCTTTGTTCGCAGTGCTCGACAACGACAGCGAGCTGGACGACTACCTATTGTCCACGGCAAGTGATGTTCAGCATGCGACGAGCACATGCCGAATGGGCGCAATCGATGACGCCGACACGGTCGTCGACCCGTCGTGCCGAGTTCTCGGCATCGATCGACTTCGAGTCGTCGACGCGTCGATTTTTCCGACGGTGCCACGCGCAAACACCAATCTGACCGCGATCATGGTCGGCGAAGTCATGGCCGACAGGCTCGACTGACCCTGTACCACAACAGAAACGAGTTCAGCATGAAGATCTTGCAGAATCTGATCGGCGGCGTCTGGGAAGACCCGCTGTACGCGGTGCAGCTCGACCTGATCAACCCCGCGACCGAGGAGCTCATCGCACGGTACCCAGCCGGGTCGGCCGACGACGTCGACCGCGCCGTCGACGCGGCTGACGACGCTCATGCCGAATGGGCCGCGCTGCCGGTCACCGAGAGAGTGGAGCATCTCGCTCGGTGGGCGAGCGCGATCGACGAGCATGCAGACGAACTCGCCGAGCTGGAATGCCAGGAGATGGGAAAGCCGATCGCTCTCGGTCGATCGTTCATCGATGGGGCCGTCCAAGGATTCCGATTCGCCGCCGAGGAAGCAGTGCAGTATCCGTTCGTCGAAACGATCCCAGCTGCAGACGGCTCGAGCTCTACGATCGTGCGCCACCCCCTCGGTGCCACTGCCGTCATCACCCCGTGGAACTTTCCGGTCCCGATGGTGCTCGGCGCTCTCGGACCGCTTCTCGCTGCCGGGAACACGGTTGTCGTGAAGCCGTCCGAACGTTCACCGCTCTCGACTGCCAGGTTGTTCGAACTGTGCACCCTTCCACCAGGGGTTGCCAACCTCGTGCTGGGAGATTCTCGTGCCGGTGCGCCGTTGACGGCCCATCGCAAGATCAGATTGGTGCACTTCACCGGATCCGTACAAGCAGGCCGTCGGATCGGAGCCGAAACCGGAAGTCGCCTGTGTAGGTCGGTCCTCGAACTCGGCGGCAAGGATCCCGTCGTCGTGGACGCAGGGGTCGATCCGGTTGCAACCGCACAGGCAGTGGCGTTCGGTGCCTTCGTCAACACTGGTCAGATCTGCACGTCGATGGAACGAATCTACGTACACCGAGACATAGCCGACGCGTTCATCGATGCACTCACCGACGCCGCATCCACCTTCACATTCGGCGACGGTCACGACGCCGAGACCGTCATGGGCCCGATGGTCGACGACCGCCAGAGAACCATCGTCCATCAGCACGTCACCGACGCTCTCGCACGAGGCGCGCACGTGCGATGCGGTGGTCAGGTTCCCCAGGGCCGTGGATTCTTCTATCCAGCAACAGTTCTCACCGACGTGGACGACAGCATGCTGGTCATGACCGAAGAGACATTCGGCCCGATCGCGCCGGTGGTCGTCGTCGACTCGTTCGAGGAAGGCATCGAGCGCGCAGGGGGGTCCAGATTCGCACTGGGGGCCACCGTCTACACGAGAGACCCCGCACACGCAGCTGCGGCGAGCGCCATACCGGCTGGCGTCACATGGATCAATCAGTGGCAGGGTGGCGGCCCGGAAAGACTGTACGAACCGGCAGGAGACAGCGGCATGGGCGCCACCGGTGCCAGAGCCGCATACGACGCCGCCACTCGCCCCGCGACGATTCACACGGCAGCAGGGCTCGGTTCTTCGTGACCACCGTCGATGAGGCGAAACACATTGTAGCGCAGCGTATCGACGAGATCGGTGGCCAGCTCGTGGAGCTGTCCCACCGTATCCACTCGAACCCGGAACTGGGGTTCGACGAGCACAACGCGAGCAGGTGGGTCGCAGATGCACTCGGTGATGCAGGGTTTCGAGTACAGCACGGTTGCTACGGTTTGCCCACCGCGGTGCGGGCCACGATCGGTTCGGGGCCGGTGCACATCGGCATCTGCGCCGAGTACGACGCCCTACCCGACATCGGACATGCCTGCGGGCACAACGTAATCGCGGCAGCCGGTGTGGGCGCAGCCATCGGCCTTGTCGACGTTGTCGACGTGTTGGGTCTCACGGTCACCTTGCTGGGCACGCCTGCGGAGGAAGGCGGCGGCGGCAAGATCCACATGCTCGACCGTGGAGCCTTCGACGGGATGGACGCCGCCATGATGGTCCATCCAGCGGCCGTCGAGATGGACGCGATGCCCGGGACAGCGGTGTCCCAGTTCGAGGTTCGCTACACCGGCCGACCCGCTCACGCAGGCGCGTATCCCGAACTGGGCGTCAACGCCGCGGATGCGATGATCATCGCGCAAGTCGCTATCGGCCAGCTGAGGCAGCAAACACGCAACAGCGACCGGATCCACGGGATAGTGACCAGTGCGGGCAGTGCCGTGAACGTGATTTCAGATTCTTCGGCCGGACGGTGGATCGTCCGTTCGGACACGGCCGACGCGCTCGCCACGCTCACCGAACGGGTCAAGCGCTGCTTCGAAGCAGGAGCGTTGGCCAGCGGGTGCACGCTGGCGATCACCCCGTCCGGCCCCGATTACGCCGACCTTCGGCCTGACGCTCACCTGCTGGCCCTGTACCGCGCCAACGCCGAGGCTCTGGGCCGAGTATTTCCTGTCCTGCCCGACGGCGTGACAGGCGCCGCCACCGACATGGGCAACGTATCCCACCTCGTTCCGACTATTCACCCCATGCTCGGTCTCGATTGCCTGCCCGCGGCCAACCATCAACCTGAATTCACCGCTGCGTGCATCACCCCTACCGCGGACAGAGCCGTGCTCGACGGTGCAACGGCCATGGCGTGGACAGCCGCCGACTTCGCCAGGAGCAGGTTGCCGAAGATGAACTCCCACGCTTGATGGACCAGTGACAACGCTGCCGAGTCGCCCAGCGTCGACGCGTCGGCGATCGAACTGCAAGGATCGGTCTCATGGCACACATACAGCGTTTCGACCACGTCGGCATCACCGTCGCGGACCTGAAGTCGGCAACGGAATTCTTCGTTGCGCTGGGTCTCGAAGTCGAAGGCACCGGATCGGTGGAGGGTGAGTTCGTGGAGACCGTGTGCGGTATTCCCGGCGCTCAGTGCCAGATCGCGATGCTGAAGGCACCGGATGGAGGGGCTCGGCTGGAACTGTCGAGCTTCGTCACGCCCGACAACGTCGTCGGGTCGCCGGCGGCGATGGCCAATGAACTCGGCCTTCGCAATGTGTCCTTCGAGGTCGGCGATCTGGCTGCAGCCGTCGGTGCAGTCGCCGTGGACGGATACGGTCTCGTCGGCGGCATCGGTGAGTTCGAAGGCAGCGTGCGAATGGCCTACGTCCGTGGGCCCGACGGGATCATCGTGTCCCTGTTCGAGCAGACCGGGTAACACGCAGCACCGCGCGACGGCGTCCATAACTCCGCCGGCCCGAGTTCCTGGCCTTAGGGTGTAGCCGTGAATTGGGAGTTCGAGGGCGAGGTGTTCCAGTGGCGTGGGCCTGCGCCGTACTTCTTCGTCGCCACACCCGCCCATGTCGACGACTTTCTGCACGCCCACCTCGGCGAGCTGACGTACGGCTGGGGCGTCATTCCCGCGCGGGTACGCGTCGGCGATACCGAGGTGACGACATCGCTGATACCAAGGGACGGCGTATATCTGGTGCCGCTGAAGGTGGCACTACGCCGTCCCGAAGGCATCGACGACGGTGACGCGGTGCGGATTTCTCTGCGCGTCGGCTCGTGAGTCCGCCCTATTCGACGAGTTTCCCGGCGGTGTCGACAGTCCGCATCAACGCGCGGATTTCACTGGGTATCGGCGGGATCGATTCGTGCTCTATCTTTCCCGGACCGGACCAGACGAGGTTCACCTGCAGCGATGCGTCGATGTCGGGATAATCGGACCTGTTGTGGCAGCCTCTGCTCTCGCGGCGTTCGAGCGCTGCTTCCATTGTTGCCCGCGCGGCGAGGGCCGAAGACTTCAGATCGAACGCGTGCGCGAGATCGGCAAACCCTGCAATGTCGGGATGCACCCCGATATCCGACATCCGAGCCTCGATGGCATCGAGCTCGGACAATCCCGCACGAAGCCCCTCTTCGTCACGCACGACCCCGGCATGGTCGGTCATGGTGTTTCGTATGGCGCGTTGCAGTGCACGCACATTCTCACGTCCGTCGGCAGCGAGGAGCGCATCGACTTCTTCTCGCGCATCCGTGATCGCCTCGTGCGAACGTATCTGAGCGTCGAGCCCCTCGGAGTATGCAGCCGCGGCCTGTCCGACGATGCGACCGAATACCAACAGCTCGATGAGCGAATTACCACCCAGCCGGTTCGCCCCGTGGAGTCCGCTCGACGCCTCGCCGATCGCGTAGAGCCCAGCAACATCGGTACTGTGATCCTCCGGCCGCACCCATACTCCACCCATCGAATAATGCGCAGTGGGAGCGATCTCGATCGGATCGGTTGTGATGTCGAGCATCTGAAGCTCGAGAAGCGTCTGATAGACACGAGGCAGTCGGCGCATGATGACCTCACGGTCGAGGTGTGAGACATCTAGCCACACACCGCCGTTGGCGGTACCGCGCCCCTCCTTGATCTCGGTATACGCAGCAAGGGCCACCCTGTCGCGTGTCGACAGTTCCATTCGCTGAGGGTCGTAGCGATCCATGAATCGCTCACCCCGTGCATTGCGCAGAATTCCGCCCTCACCTCGCGCCGCCTCGGAAACCAGTGTGCCGGCGGCATTTTCCGGCTCGATGAGACCGGAAGGGTGAAATTGGACGAGCTCGGGATCTCGGATACGGCCACCGGCCTCGACCGCGAGGCGGAACGAGTCGCCGGTGTTCTCGTCGCGCCGAGACGATGATCGTCGCCAGATCCGGTTGTGGCCTCCCGCAGCGAGAATCACGGCATCGGCGTGAATGACGTACCGGCTACCGGTCACCATGTCGAACCCGTACGCACCGAAGATGACGTTGTCACGGACGAGGAGCTTCGTGATGTAGACGGTGTCGAGGATCGGTATGTCGAGGGACTCGGTGCGCGCAATGAGGGTGCGTTGGATCTCGAGGCCGGTGTAGTCACCGGCGAAGGCGGTTCGTCGGAAGGTGTGAGCGCCGAAGAAGCGTTGGGAGATACGGCCATCGCCCTCTCGGGCGAACGGCATTCCGTACCGGGTCAGGTCCGCGATTCCTCGTTCGGCACCCTCCGTCACGATCTGGACGGTCTGTGGATTGGCCAGAAGGTAGCTTTCCTTCAAAGTGTCGGCAGCGTGCTGTTGCCACGAGTCCTCGGGATCCATCGTCGCCAGCGCGGCGTTGATGCCGCCCGCCGCGAGAGAGGTATGCGCATCCATTTTCGGACGCTTGCCCACCACCAGGACGGAAGTGCCGTGCTCGGACAATTCGATTGCAGCGCGCAGACCGGACCCACCCGATCCGATCACCAGCACTGAAGTCGTCAGTCGCCGTTCAGTCGAATTCATGACTCCCATACTCCTTTCAGCGGCAGAGTGCCGCACTATCTCTTTGGACACACGTCCGTGGGTCATGCGAATTCACTTCGGAGCCGAAGCAATGCACCCCACCGCGTGTCAGCTACGGGCGTCGATCGGCACGTATTCGAATGTCGGCCCGGCAAGGGTGACTCCGTCACCCGACGGCAATGACATCAGATCTTGCGCTTGCCCTTTCAACGTGAACATTGCTTCGATCGCCGTGTTCATGCCCGAGGGATTGCCGTTGAATGTGTCCTCCAACAAGTAGAGAAGGAGGCAGTACGTGTTGTTGAACCGATCCTGAGCAGTACGCACAGCGCTTCCCTCGGGCGCGTCGGCCACCTTCGGATTGCTCCGCATGGGCCGCACTCCGTCGAAGTCCACCGCGATCTCCTCCCCTGTCGGTCCCGATCGGGGCGTATCTCCGGTTCTGAATCGTCGACCGCACTTCAGCTCGACGAACCGATAGTAGTGTGCCACTTCGTCGAACTCCGGATGGAAGACGTTCTTGTTTCCGTCCCAGGCATCGGTTCTCGCGGCCCCTTCGCCCTGTTCGACTATCTCCTTCAGTGCAGCCGAAGCCGAAGCAAGATCGTGCACGGGAACGATGTTTCCAGCGGTGCTGCTGAAATGGATTTCATGAAGCTGACGCTCAGGGGCACCACTGAACACAGCATCCTCCCCCAGGGTTTCACAGAGCATTCGGAGGCCGGTTTCGACTGCTGCGTAGAACTGGCCGATGCTGTGATATCGATCGGCTTCCGGCGGCGCCTCGGCCGATGCAGGCTTCTCGATGGCCAGGAACAATTCCAGAGCGGCCGGACCGAACGGCGCCAAGTCGATCCGAACGGATCCGTCACTGTGCGGCAACGTGTGTGGGTAGGAAGGAAGGATCTCGGGACTGTCGAGCACGGGTTTCCCACCGACCGCGTTGAGCAGATTGGCAGCAAGTGCCAGATGCAGCATCTCCTCGACGAACACACTGCTGATGACTTGCGCTGCTTCGGAATTGCGACTGAGATCGAGTGAGTACAACGCGTACATGTACGGCGGAATCGTGCTGTGTTCCAGCTCGATAGCCCACTGCAAGTGGGTTCGTAGATCGTCCAACGTTTCTATGGTCACGATACTTGTGGTCATTGTGCAGGCCTGATTTCAGGGGATTCGGCGTGGCAGTGAGCTGATGTCGATGCTGTTGCCCGGCGGCGGGTGGGACCAGTCGCGTTCTGCTTGACGCATACCTCCGATGAAGAGGCCGTCTGAAACCCGGTGCTCCCGCTCCTACGTCGCGACATCGTCCGGACAACGCATGAGGATCAGTGGCGTTCGATCACGGCTTGGGGCCGCTGACGACGTCCACCGCGAGCCATGCGTCGAACGTGGTCTCGGCGCGCTGCGCATCGTCGCTCGGCACGAGCTCACGGCCGGACAGGATGGCACCGAAGTACGGAGCGCCGTCGTCGACGACGACTGCACGTGGATCCTGGTGCGCTTTCAGTCCGCGGGCGATGAAGTCCGCGAGTGTGAACACCTCGGGCCCACCGATCTCGACCGTTCCGTTCAACGGAGCACCGACGCTGACTCGACCGACTGCGCTCGCAACCTCGTCGGCGGCCATCGGCTGAACCGACGCGGACGAGAGCCGGACCTCGTCGCCGACAGTTGCCCCACGTGCGATGGACTTGAAGAACTCGAAGAACTGCGTGGCATGGACAATGGAGTACGGGATTTTCGACTTCTTGATCAGGTTCTCCTGCACGACCTTTGCTCGCATGTACCCGCTGTCGGTGAGGCGTTCTGTACCTACCACCGACAACGCGACGTGGTGACCGACGCCCGCTTTGGCCTCTGCCGCGAGGATGTTCGTCGTTGCACGCGTGAAGAAGTCGAGTACGGCCGCATCTTCGAATGACGGTGAGTTGGAGACGTCGATCACCACGTCGGCTCCGACCAACACCTCGTCCAACCCTTCACCTGTCAGCGTGTCCACACCCGAGTTGGGCGACGCCGCAACCGCTTCGTGTCCGTGTTCCCCGAGCTTGGTGACGACCTTGGAGCCGATGAGACCTGTTCCGCCGATGACAACGATCTTCATGAGATTTCCTTCCGCTGTTCGCCGGAGGCCTTGGTGGTCACCCGGTCATACTCTTCGACCGGACGGCACACGAGTTTGTGACAGCGGATTTCTGATCGCTTACTGTCGGCACGACTCCATCACCGGTCACGCACCGAGATACCGGGTAGAAGTACGCGCACTACGCTGTCGACAACGTCGGCGGATGTCTCGTTCGGGCGGGTGAGGCAGCGAAAGAGCACGTTGTTGGTGAGCATGATGGCTACCTCCATCACCGGTGCGTCGTCTCCGAACACCCCCGCTTCTCGGCCGCGTTCGAGGATCGGCACGACCGCAGAGGGTAGATGCAGATTCTCCATCACAGTGGTCACCGTGTTCGGTTGTTGAAACTGCTCGAACGTAAGCGCAAGCAACATCCCCGAGCTCATCGCTCGGTTCCCGATCACGAAGTCTCCCAACGCGATGAGCGTGCGATGCAGCGCGGCACGCGGCTCGACTCCGAGCTTTTCGTCGGCGCGGCGGAGACGGTGAACCCGCTCGAATTCCGGTTTCAGGGCAGCGACGATGATGTCGATCTTGCTCGGAAACAGCCGTCTCACGTCATCGACCCGGATCCGAGCGGCCGTGGCGATATCGGCGAGCGTGACCAGAAAGTAGCCGTTGTTCGCGAACAGCGTCTCGGCGGCGTCGATGATGTCGGCTTCGAGGTCGAAGCGCAGTGGGTCCGAACCCGTGTCCGGCTGTATCGGATCGGACGGAAGGACGACTCGATCGGAATGTATCGGGTCGATTGCCCCACGCAGGATCGAGTCGGTTGCGGCCTCCACATCCCGGTCGGAGATGGAGCCGGGCGTGAGCATCTCGCGCAGCGCAAGACCGTCGACGAGTGCGCCGAGCACCGTGGACAAGGTCGTCAGTGTCGATGGCTGGCGTACCGACCCGCCGCGGGACCGAACTGCCTCACCCACCATCGCTCGAAAGTCGCCGTCCAGGCGTTCGAACTCGGGGGCGACGGCTTTGCGCGCCCCATCGTGGTCACTGGCAAGGAGAGCCGCGATGAGTCGGCCGCGCATCGACCCTGACGCCAGGTCGTCGAACACTGCTGATGCCATCGACTCCCCCTCTGCTGCAGCGAGTCCGGTGTAGTTCATCGTGAGGTTGGCGAGCAAGTCTTCGACGAATGCTTCCTTCCCGCCCGTGCCGCCGGCGCGAGAGGTACCCGGGTAGGTGTTGTGGAACGTCTGATGCGAAAGTCCGGCTTCCTCGACAACGGCAGAAATGGACAGCGAGCGCACGATTTCGGTTGTGTCGATCTGACCCAACAGACGTGAACCGGCGTGCAGCAGCTGCTCTCGCGGCGTCGACCTGGAACTCACAGGAAATCCACCTCTACAAAGTCC
The DNA here is from genome assembly GCF_001895005.1 of Rhodococcus yunnanensis NBRC 103083. Lineage (GTDB taxonomy): Bacteria > Actinomycetota > Actinomycetes > Mycobacteriales > Mycobacteriaceae > Rhodococcoides > Rhodococcoides yunnanense. The sequence goes on from NZ_BCXH01000002.1 coordinate 322,309, forward strand.
GAAAACCAGAATAGACGCTGAACTATACCGAGCGGACTGTTCCGCTCGCAGCATGTAGTTCCAACTACATGCCAGTAGAGATGAAACTAGATTTTTGACAATCCAGTCAGAATCGATTGTGTTGCAGCTGTTTCGAGGCCGTGATCAGATTGGGCAAACTACAAGCATCCTCGTCCAACGGCCCTGCACAACAGCTGCCTGTGACGAAAATCCGGAGGGAACGCCTCGACGCACATCGGCGGCCATCGCGAACCCCTCTCCATCGGGCAGGCCGGCCCCACGGTCTCCAGCGCCCCAGCCCTCGCCCAGAAACCAACCGGCACCAGAAACCAACCGGCACCAGAAACCAACCGGATGTTCAGGAGAAACAACCGTGCTCACCTCACCACGCACCCATGTGCATCGGTCGTCTGTCGGCAATCGCGTCGTGCCGTCAGGACGTGCGACAGGCCTACGCCCTCCCGCATCACCCGCTCGAATCCCAGCGCCGACCTACGCCAGAGCGGGATTGAGCGAGCGCGAAGTCACGGTGCTCAAAGCGTGGCTCGACTGCGATTCCAAGCTGGACGTCGCAGCACACCTACATATCGCTTTGGGGACGGTCAACACCCACCTGTCCCGTATTCGCGACAAGTACGCGAAGGTGGACCGGCCCGCTCCGACCAAGGCGGCGCTCGTCGCGCGAGCGCTTCAGGACGGTTTCGTCACCCTCGATGAACTGTGACGACAGCGCCGAGTTGCGATGTCATCCTCGGGACTCTCCTGGTGACGTGCCGTAGGCATCGCGAAATGCCGCGTAGAAGCTGCTGACCGACCCGAATCCCGACGCCAGCGCCACGCGGGCGACGCCCTGGTCGGCCCACGCCGGATCCCGCAGTCGCTCAGCTGCGCGCTCGAGTCTGGCATGGCGAATCATCCGCGACGGCGTTGTTCCTGCGGCCGCCAGCGCAGTCTGGACGTGGCGCGGAGACCATCCCAGTTGCGACGCGAGTGTCCTCGGGGTGAGGTCCGGGTCGTCGCTGCGGCGACGCACGATCTCCGCTGCCTCGGTCGGCAGGGATGACGCGTGCTGCTCCCGGTCCTTCCGGCGGCCCATCAGTGACGCGAGCGACTCTGCAACTGCGACGAAGTCCGCCGTGTCCAGCGACTCACGCTCACGCGAGATCTGCCTCATCATCGCCAGGCCGACTGCCCCTGCGCCGGACGTCACATCGATCGACCGCGGCACCCTGGGATCGAAGTCTCGCTGCAGTCGATCCAGCGGTGTGCTGAACACCCATGCCCGCGCACCCCGGCCGTGAGCGATGGTGAACGCACTGGCCATCGAGATCGCGACAGCGGTACCCGGGTCGAGGTCGAGCTGCCGCCCGTCGGCCTCGACCACGAACCTTCCGCTGCGGGGCACGAGGATCCTGACCGTCTCGTCACCGTCGCGTCGCACATCGCGGTCGCGGCGGCGGTAGATCACGGCGTCCGAACAGAACTCGACCAGCTGCATGTCGCCGGCGCGCTGCACCACGGTGATGCCGTCGAAGGTAGCGGGCTGTGACGGACTCAACGCGAGCATGCCGTGATTGCGCCGCACTTCCTCGGTCCAGACCTCGAGCTGATCTGCATCGGCGAACGCGTCGGTGTCGATGCCCGTCACCGCATAGGGCGCTGGAGATGCCGGTGTCATGGACAGCACCCTCCTCGGCATCGTGCGCAGATCCGGAAGAACGGTGCGCGCGGCCGGAAGCCGCGCCCATCGATCCCGCATAACGTCGTAAGCCTAACGTGTCGCCCATCACACGAGCGGCCTGAACGGAAGGACGACGATGACCTCCACCTCGACACCAGACCTGCTGTACGCCGAGATCCGCGATGGGAGCATCGCGTATGTCGACTCCGGCGCGGCAGACGGGACGATCTTCGTGCTGAGTCACTCGCTGTTCTTCGATCACACCATGTTCACACCGCTGACAGCACTCCTCGTCGACGCCGGCCACCGGGTCGTCGCGTACGACCACCGCGGTCAGGGCGCCAGCTCCCCCGCCAACCTCGCCCGACTGTCGATGGACGAGCTGACCGAGGATGCCGCCGCCTTCATCGAGCACCTCGACCTCGGCCCAGTTCACTTCCTGGGCAACTCGATGGGCGGCTTCATCGCTCTCCGCCTCGCCACCCGGCGGCCCGAGCTGCTGCTCTCCGCAATCGCCGCCAGTTCGTCGGCCGAGGAGGAACACCAACTCGAAGCCTTCGCACCGCTCGTCGACGCGCTGCACGAGGCGGGAGCCGAACCGGTCGTCGACACACTCATGCACATCATGTTCGGCGATACGAGCTTGGCGACCGGAGGCCCAGTCGTGCAGCACTGGCGTGGAAAGATGGCTGCGCTGCCGAACACCATCGCCGACAGCGCCGATCGCGTGATCCACCGCGACGGACTCGTCGAAGAACTGGCGGAATGCGGCGTTCCAGTTCTCGCCATCTCCGGGAGCGAAGACCATGCCTATCCGCCGCCCCTTTCGGACGAGCACATCGCAGCAGCCACCGACGGCACATTCCGGCGTGTGCCCGCCGCTGGGCATTCGGTGAGTCTCGAGCAACCGCAGACGGTGTTCACACACCTGATCGAGCACCTCGCGGCCGTGTTGACCGCGCATACCTGACCCGGCAGCGGCCGCGATCACGTCGGCGACTCGATCAGTCTCGTTTCGCCTCGTACCGCAGCAACACCGTGCCGCCGGGAAAGGTGCGGTTCTCCAACAGCCGCAGCGAGATCCATGACGGCAGTGTCGGGAAGAACGGTGTGCCGCCTCCCAGGGCGGTGGGTGTGAGCACGATCCGGTACTCGTCGACCAGTCCGGCCTGCACGATCGGTGCAGCCAGCGTGGCGCCTGCCACCTCCAACTGACCTTCGGTTTCGGCCTTGAGCTTCGTGACCACCTCCACCGGATCGCCGCGTTCGAGGCGCGAATTCCAGTCGACGGAGTCCAAGGTGCGCGAGAACACGACCTTGGGCATGTGGCACCAAACATTCGCGAAATCGACGATCAGCGGGGTGGCGTCCGGTGCCTTGTCGGCGGTAGGCCAATACGAGGACATCAGCTCGTAGAGGCGACGCCCGTAGAGCGCAAGCGCCGTCTCCCGCTCGAAGTCGTTCCAGTACTGATGCAGTTCTTCGCTCGGATCGGAGAAGTCGATGCTGCCTTGTGCGTCTGCGATGTATCCGTCCACCGACACGTTGAAGCCATAGATGAGTTTTCCCATGCCGATCAGACCGTGAGAGAAGGCAGAACTCATCGCGGAGGCAAAGGCGCCGCCAACCGCTCGGATTCGGCGGCACCATCCGAACGTGCCATCACCGTGCGAGAGCGCCGGTTCGCCTCCTGACGTCAGAGTCCGTTGCCCACTCCTGTGACACGTGCAGCACCGTACAAGCTCTGCGCTGTGCCTGCGAAGATCTGCTGCCGGTCGTCGTCGGACACACCTGCCAGCACACCTTCGGCGAGCACCACGAGTTCGGGAAGCGACTGTTCGGCCGCGGGGAGGTTGGATCCCCACGCGATCCGGTTCGATCCGAATGCACCGAGCACCGGGTCGAGGAATTCGGCAGCCTTCTCGCCGACGTCGTGGAGTCGTTCGAGGTTGCGATGGGTAAGTTTGAGATGCAGCGCCTGGTGCACAGCGAGCTCTGCGACCAGTTCGCCTGCAGCGTGCGGGGAGGATTCGATGTCGGGGTAACCCATGTGGTCCAGCAGGATCCGAACGTTCGGGTACCTGCGAAGAAGGACGTGCAGCTGCTCTGTTGCGGGTCCGAGCCGCATCTGCAGGCACACTGGGACGTCGAGTTCGGTTGCTTTCTCCCAGAACGGGTTCGTTTCAGGAGCAGCGAACCATTCACCTTGCACGGGGACGGTGCTTCCGCTGGTGAACAGCCGTACGCCGTCCAGACCACCGTCACCGACTGCCCGTTCCAGGTTGTCGGCGGCGTCGGGACGCAGCGGGTCCACGGTCCCGACAGCGAGGAACCTGTCGGGATGCTGGGCTTTGCTGTCGAGAACGTACGAGTTGTCGTATCCGTAGGCAGTTGTGGCCTGAACCAGCACGGACCGATCGATGCCGGATGCGTCCATGCGCTCGATCATCTGATCTGTCGTGACAGGTCTGGAACTGGCCCAACTCGACTGGGTCCCGCCGATGGGGGCACGGGGGTAGCGGGTCTCGTCGTCGGAAATGATGTGGCAGTGGGTGTCGATGATGGTCATCGTGGGAGCCTTCCTCCTCTGTGGGTACAGCTCACGCGTTCGGGTAGTCGCCCTTGGCGAACCATTGAGTGATGTCGTCCGGAAAATCTGCGTCCAGTAGTCCTTGATCTCGCGAGAACTTCACCAGCGCCCGTATGCTGGCGTCGTTGGAGCCGAAGCCGTATGGGATCGGATCGCTACCGATTTGCTTGGCCTGCTTACCCAGTCGCTCCAGCATCGTCCACTCGGGATCGTCTTCGACCTGGCGGCGTTTGCTCTCGGAGAATGCTTCGTAGAGAGCCGTGGGGAGCTGCGGGTCACGTTCGACGAGTTCACTTTTGATTGCTATGACCGAATGCAACGGGTAGATACCCGTGCGCAGATACCAATCGGTCTCGAGGACTTCGTGATCTGGAAACAGCGGGTACGGTCCGTCGCCAGAGGCGGGTTCTTCTGTTGCGGCCGCCCATCCTGCCCGCGGGGCTCCTGCTCGTCCGGTGCCGGCGTTGCCGCTGAACGCGGCATCGATGTCGCCCGCGCGCAGTAGTTCACCGAGTGATCGACCGTCGGTGACTCGTGTGACGTTCGATGGGGCCCTGCCTTCGATGTGGTCGTCGTCGTCGATGACCCATTCGACGCGGCCGGCGTCCAGGCCGTACTCGTCGTGCAGAATCCCCCGCATCCACACGCCCGTGGTGACGGTGTACGCCCGGACGCCGATTTTCTTTCCCTGCAGGTCTGAAGGGAAACGAATTCCCGACGTCGTGCTGCATTGCACGTCCGAGTGATGGAAGCGGCGATTGAGAAAGACCGGAATGCCGGTCAGTTGCACGCCCGCCTGCAGCGCCATCAGATACGAGGTTGGAGCAAGTTCGCATACATCGAATTCGAGGTCCCTGATCATTCGCCGGTATGCACCGATGATCGGTTTGACCTCGACTGGTTCGATTGCGTAGCCGGGGATCTGGATCTTCCCGGATAGAAGTGCTTTCACGTGCGGGTAGTCGCCGAGTGCAACCGAGAGGGTGGTCATGTTCGAACCTTTCACTGTTGGTGGGGTCGCGGTCAGGCCGTCAGCCGCGAAGCGGCGACTCCCAGGGCCGCGGATGTCCGCTCGACCAGTTCGTCGAAGTCGACCGGTCGAGGCAGCAGACCCTGCTCGTAGGCGTAGCGAGACGCGTCGGTGATGGGGCCTCGCAGCCCGTCGAAGCCCACCGGATTCAACGCCACGGCATTCGAGTTGGTGTCGCGGGCAGCGACCGACTCTGCGAGCGCGTCGTACACCGCCAGAACGGCCTTCGGATTCTGCTCAGCGAAAGCGACATTGACTCCGACGACGTGATTGACCGGTGCGAAGCCCTTCTTTTCGGCCCACCTCTCGGCCACATCCAGCGCGTTCGGAATTGCGGTACGAATTCGGTCGTCGGCTGGCAGTTCGTTGCCCATGATCGCGAAATCGAGTCGACCTTCGAGGAAGTCGTCCTTGAGTTTCGCACCGTCAGGCGCACGATGAACCCAGGCAGGGTCGGTGGCGCCGTCGACATGGCCGCCTTCGTAAGTGCGCCACTGCACATCTCGAAGATCGATACCGTACTGGTCGCCGAGGAATCCGCGAAGCCACACCCCGGTGGTCTGGCTCCACGCGCGAACTCCGATGCTCCGTCCCCGAACGTCCTCGACTCCGAGCTCGGACATCGTGACAAGAGTCTGATGCTGGTGGCGGCCGAGCATGGTCACCGGCAGTAGCGCCACCGGCTTGTCGTGTGCGACCGCTTGAAGCAGGGTGACCACCGCGAGTTCACACAGATCTGCTGCCGAGTCGTTCACGAAACCGCGTGAGGCCTTGTGTATAGGCCGGACATCGAGCCTTTCGGGTTCTGCGCCGACTGCCGCTGCAGCCTCGAACGCAACGGCAGCAACGTCGTCTTTGCCTAATGTGATCTTCATGGACGGATCCTGTTCTGCTCGAGTTGTCGTAGCGCACGGGTCATACGTCTGCGCCGTACTGGATACGTTGATAGGGCACGCTCAAGATCTCGCGGGTGATACGCACGTCGATGATCGTCGGGCCCGGCGCGCGAACGTATTCGGCCAGCGCTGAACGCAATTCGGCTACCGTCCGAACAGTGGCACCGCTCCCGCCGAGGGTCTTGCCGACCTCACCCAGTTCAGGCGTGGAGATGACGGCGAGTTCGGGATCGAGGCCTTTGGCTTTGGCTTTGTGGTATTCGGCTCCGAGGCCTTCGTCGTTCATCACGACCACCAATATGGGGAGGTCGTAGCGGCAGGCGGTCTCGAACTCCGACAGGTGCATCAGAAAGCTTGCATCACCTTCGACGACGAAGGTGGGCTTGCCTCCATGTGCGACCACGGTGCCGATGGTCAGCAAGGGAGCTTGCCCGATCGCTCCGAACATGCCGTAGTTGGAGGTGATGTCGCGTGATCTCTGGAACAGCATTGTGCCGAAGTCGGTTTGATGGCCACTTCCGAGAACCAAACCAATGTTTCCGGGCAGTTCGGCATCGATGGTAGCGATCGCTTCACGAGGATCGAGGAGGTTCGGCTCGCTGCGATAGTCGGCCGGGTCGAGCAGTGGGGCTGTGAGCCGGCCGCGCACGTCCGGGGTGTGAAATCCCTCGAGCTGAACGGATTTGCGTTCGAGTGCGCGCGTCAGAGCATCGAGTGCGGTGATCGCGTCGGCCTGCATGTAGCAGTCGGCGACTCGACCGTTACCCATCACCAGATGAGGTGCGGTGTCGAGTTGGATGAATTTCGCCTCCGGGAAGAGGTACCCGCTTTCGATCGTGTAATGGTTCAGGCTGGCTCCGACTGCGATGACGCAGTCCGCTTCCTGCAGCAGTTCCATCGCGAGTCTGCTACCGAACAATCCTGCAATTCCGACGTGGTAATCGCTGTCCGCACACAACCAGTTCTTGGCCTGCAGAGTGGTGGCCAACAGGGCCCCGGTACGACGCTGAAGGGCCAGGATCTCCTCACCCGCGTCGGCGCTGCGGGCACCGCGACCGGCGACGATGACGACCTTCTTGCTTTCCTCGATGATGGAGCACGCCTGCTCGACGAGGCTCGGATGCGGAAGAAGTTTGGCAGTCCGAAGCAGTTCGGTCGAGGGTATGTAGGGAGAGACGTCGTCGAATTCTTGTAGTTGCACATCGAACGGGGCGCTGATCATCACCGGTTTCTTCTCCGTGCGAGCCAGATAGAAAGCTCGCTGCACCACCTCCCGAGCGCTGTCGGCCTTGGTGACTTGGAGGTATTCGCACTCGATGGCGGCGGCGAATCGTCGTTGGTCGAGGTATTGCACGGCATGCTCGTCGCCCAGCGGGGTCTCTCCGCAGAACGCGACGAGCGGGATACGGGCCCTGCTCGCGACAACCATGGAGGTCGCCAGTTGTGCGACTCCGGGTCCGCTCGTCGTCGTGACGACGCCGGGCCTACCGGATGCACGGGCAAACCCGTGCGCCATGCTCAGTCCTGCACCTTCGTGGCGTACCTCGTAGAGCGCTGTGCCGTGGTTCGCCAGCGCATTCATCCAGTGCATGTTCGCGTCGCCCATCATGCCGAACACGTCCGTGGTGCCTTCGGCGATGAACGCTTCGGCCAACGCTTCGTATACCTTCATCGCACGACTCCTTCGTACTGCCCGGTGTTCGAGAGGTGTTGCGCCAGAAGAGGGAACACGGTCATCGCGTTTCCGCCGTAGATTGCTCGTCTGTCATCGTCGGGGATCGATTCGATGGCGTCCAGCAACGCCTTCGTGTCGTCGAAACGGTGTCCGGTTTCGGGGTCGACAGAGCGAACCGCGCCGATCATCTCCGAGGCGAACAGGATGTTCTTCGCTGGAATGATGTCGGTGAGGAGTTCGAGTCCCCGCTTGTGATAGACGCACGTATCGAAGAAGACGTTGTCGAGCAGGGCTTCTTCGAGCGGCCGTCGACGTTGGTCTTGCATCATGCCGCGGTATCGACCCCAATGATAGGGGACGGCTCCGCCGCCGTGCGGCAGGATCAATCGCAGCGTGGGAAAGTCGTCGAACAGATCCGATTGGCACAACTGCATGAAGGCTGCGGTGTCACCGTTGAGGTAGTGCGCGCAGGTTCCCTGGATAGCCGGATTTCGGGACATTGCGACATGAACCATTGCAGGAACGTCGAGTTCGACCAGCTTTTCGTAGAGCGGGTAGTAAACCTTGTCCGTCAAGGGCGGCGCCTGCCAGTACCCGTCCGATGGATCCGGGTTGAGCAAGCAGCCGACAAATCCTAGTTCCTCGACGCATCTTTCGAGTTCCTCCGCGGACCGTTGTATCGATTCCGCAAGAGCATCGCCTGGCGACTGCGGTAGCTGACACACCCCGACGAAGCGGCCGGGGAACAATCTGCATACTCGCGCAATGAGGTCGTTGCTGATCTGCGACCAGGTCAAGCTGGTCTGCGCGTCTCCGTAGTGGTGTGCCATCTTTCCCGCGCCGGGCGAGAACAAGGTCAGGTCGGTGCCCCGCTCTTGTTGCAGCTTCAGCTGCCCGTTTTCTATCGCCGCCCGGATGTCGTCGTCGTCTATCTCCAACGAGTCGGACGAGACACGGGCTCCCGTTGCTTCGAACGCCGAGATCTGGCGTTCGCGCCATTCTCCGAGAGCCTTTGGGGCGGTGGTGAAGTGGCCGTGACAGTCGATGATCATGAAGTGTTCTCCAATAGTGTGGGTGTCAGGCGCGGCCGGTGAGTGTGCGTCCGAGATCGAGGCCCGGGTAGCTACGCACCGGTGCCGACATGAGGAAGCGGTAACCGTCGGCGAGTACCTGTTCGACGTTCCTGGACGTCACGTGCGGATGACCGACCACGACGTCGTGTTCGTGGCAGATATCGACGATTCGGCGCCGGGCATCGTCGAGCAACGGGTGCTCGAGTTGGCGCGGTATGCCCAGCTCCTGGCTGAGATCTCCTTCGCCGATGAGCACGAGTCCGATACCAGGAACCTGGGTGAGGATATCGGGCAGGTTCTCGATGCCGAGTTGGTCTTCGATCTGGATGACCACGAGAATTTCTCCGTCCGATGCCAGCGGCCACACGTCGGCCTTGGCGTAGTACTCGTCGTTCGACAAGCCCCAATAGCGTGCCGCGGCAGCGGGTGCGTCGCCGCGAATTCCTGGCGGGTCGTAGCGATCGACATCCGGCAGTCTCGGGTATCGGCATGCCGACACGGCATTACGAGCTTCTTCGACTCGGCTGATGTGTGGCCAGACAATTCCGTACGCACCGAGGTCGAGTGCTTGCTTGGCATGCCACTGCCCCTGCTCGCCGCCGTTGACCGGCACTCGAACGAGAGGAGTGGGCGCCGGGGCGAGTGTGTCGGATTCGAAGACACGGCGGCGATTCAGCAGATACTGGAGGCTGTCGCGCAATGTCGTTGCATCCCAGGGCTTGTGCTCGGACTCGAAAACCAAACCGTCGTAGTCCGATTGCGCGAAGTCCAACGCTGCGGCGGGTTCGGGTGCGGCGAACGCGGCGAACGCGTGCTGGGCGGTTTCGAGCGCACCGATGACGGTGTTCAATCGTGCCATTTCTTACTTCACTCCACTTCGGTTGGCCTGTCGTCGGCGCGCTGTCTCCCGCCACCACGCGCGCACCCGTTGCCATACGGTTGTGCGGGCGACAACGGTGTTGCCGCCGGGCACCGAAAGACGTTGCGCTTCAAGCGCCGAATGGGCGTCAGCGGTATCGGTGGCGGTGTCGGCGGTGGCAGTGCAGCGGCGGACGAGTTCATCGGAGAAGTCCTTCATCATGCGCGAGACGACGACACCTGCCCCTGCTTCGATGAGCGCGGCAAGTTTGCCAGCGAGGTCGACCTCGCCCGACACTCGCAGCCGAGTGCCGGACATCTCCTCGTCCTTCTCGATCGAAAAGATCGCATGTGCACTGAAGCGGGTGGCGCCCTGTCCATCTCGTCCGCGGGCAGAAAGGCGCCCCTGCTGCTCGGGTTCGTCCAGATCCAGGTTCATGCGAGCCCCGAATCGCACCCGAAGGGCACTGAATTTCACCACCAGCGTGCCGTCGAAGGAACCGTCGTCGTGGAACTCGCCCAGTTCGGCGCCGTTGATGCACGTCACCACTTCTGTTGGATCCGAGATCACTGCCCACACGCGTTCCGGTGACGCAGGTACAAAGATCTCTTCGTCGATGGATATCACTGGTACGTCCTTGCCTTGCCGATCGTGAAACAGCCTCTGCAGAGTGCTGCGGTTCCCAGGAAGTCGCGGGTTGTGGTGAGAGCGGGCTACGACTCCATGGGCGACGCCGATCGAGATCGACCGGTTGCACGCGCTCGCCGATTCAACATCCACTCGACTGCAACACAGATTGTTTAACAACTTTGCTCGACGCAGCGTAACAGCGGATCATCGTAGGCGGCAAGAGGCTGGCTGAACGAGTGCATCGCGTCGACAGTTCGGAACCGCGTCCCAGTTGTTCAACAACTTTGGTTGGGTCACTGATCGACGGCGTACTTGTACCGAGCCGAGGCGGCGACCAGCGCTTTGCTGCGATGAACGAAGCAAAAGAAGACCGATTGTTGGACGATCTGGCTTTCAAAGCGGAAGTAAATCGTGATTTGCGCCCTATTTCGACTCAGAACGTTGTACAGTTCTGTTGTTCGCATCGTCACATCCACCCGCTGATGGGTCGCACGCCACAGTGCATCGCACAGGCGCCCGCTCCCCCGGGTTCGGACGCACAGAGGAGTCCATCTTTATGAGCACCCCGTTGTCTATCGCCGCAAAGTCCTACCCCCACACGGCATTTCTGACCGATCCGGATTTCACCGCCGAAGGTCGCCGCGTCGAACTCGCGGCATCGGATCCGATCTACAAAGCCTTCGCGCCCATGGTGCGTGAGCTCGCGTACGACGTCAGCGAGCTTGCAATCGCGACGTTCCTCCAAGCACACGAGGCCGGCGCACCGATCACGCTGCTTCCCATCGTGCTCAGCGGCGACTTCCACCATCACTCGCTGACACGGTGGCCGGGGTCGACCGAAATCGATCCGGCAGACCTGGCAGGTAAGCGAGTGGGAGTCCGCGCCTACAGTCAGACGACTGGGCTGTGGGTTCGCGGCATCCTGCACGAGGAATTCGGCGTCGATGCCAAGGACGTCACGTGGGTCACCACCGAAGAACCCCACGTCCAGAGCTACGTCGAACCCGACAACGTCGAACGCACAACCGGCAAGGTCCTCGAAGTGCTCGAACGCGGCGACGTCGCCGCCGCAGTGCTCGGCCCACCGGCGCTGGACGGTGCGCAGGGGCCTCTTGTCCCTATCATCCCGAATTGGCGCGAGGCAGAGGAAGCCTGGGGCCGCAGGCACAACACGGTGCCGATCAACCACATGCTCACCGTGCGCCGAGACCTACTCGACCGCGAACCCGAAACCGTCGCCGCGCTGTACGCCGCCTTCGGCGCCGAGATCGACAAGCGCCGTGCATCCGAAACCGACCCAGGGCCTCGCGTACGCGCCCTACGCTTCGGAATTTCCGACGAACTCGTTGCAGGTCTGCAGGTGGCAATCGATTATGCGTTGCAGCAGAAAATCATTCGCACGCCCGTGACTGTGCCTGAACTGCTCGCCGACTTCACCGAAGCACTAGGCGACAACGGCTGACGAACTGCCGTCGATGCCACTCCCCCACCCCGCCACCGATCAGCCGTAAGGTACCTATGTTCACCGTCGACACGCACACTCACATCATTTCTCCCGACACCGACACCTACCCCGCGTCACCCCTCGGGGGGCATCGGTCGAACTGGTCTCAGGAGCGCCCCAACGACATCGATGGCCTCCTACGCGAAGCCGATGCAGCCGAGATAGATCATCTCGTCGTCGTACAGGCCTCCACCGTCTACGGATTCGACAACAGTTATGTGGCCGACGAACTCGCGCGGCACCCCGATCGCCTCAGCGGAGTGTGCTCAGTGGACTTCCTGTCGCCCACGGTGGTCGATGACCTGAACTACTGGGTCGGCGAACGCGGATTCTCCGGAGTGAGAATCCGCGCCGCCGACGGCACGACCACGGTGCCGACCCCCGGCCGCGGACTCTACGACGAGCGGATGGCACCGGTATGGCAGTTCCTGTCCGATCAGCGCGTGCCGGTCTGCATCCAGATGCACGCTCAACACGCTCCGATCCTTGCCCACCTGTTGCAGCAGTACACAGGACTCACTGCAATTCTCGATCACGCCGGACGGCCACAGCTGGGCGAGGAGGAGACGCCATACCCCAGCGCTCCTGGCCTCCCCGACTTGGCCGCCACCGATCGGGTCTATGTCAAGCTCACTCCGCCTGCGATTCTCCGTGCTCAGCGTGAAACCGGCTCGGCGGCAGTGATCGTAAAGAAGCTCGTCGATCAGTTCGGCCCTGCGCACGTGATGTGGGGTTCGAACTTTCCTGCATCGGACGGTTCACTGTCCGACCTCGAAGCGCTGATCCGGACGCAGCTGCCGGAGCTGGATTCGACGGAACACGAGCAGATTGCCGGCGGCACGGCCCGATGGCTCTACAACCTCGTCGGCAGCGACGCCACAGCGTCGAGGGAGCACTGATCATCATGCGATGTCCATGGCGCACAACACTGGCCCTGTGCGTCAGCGCAGCAGCCGCCGTAGCCCTCACCGCGTGCAGCGGTCCTCCACCCGTGCCGAACGCCACGAACGTCGACGAACTCTACGAAGCGGCGAAGACAGAAGGCCAGGTGATCTGGTACGCACCGAAACCCGAGGCCCAGATGCGGCCTGCCATCGAGGCGTTCGAGCAGAAGTACCCCGGCATCGAGGTGCGATACACCAACAAGAAGGCTCCCGATCTCGTCACCCAGCTCAACGTGGAGCAGGCAGCGAACCGTGTATCGTTCGACGTTTCGAATGCCGGTGGCCTCACCGTCGTACCGTCGGAATCGTTGGCTGCACCGGTGGATTGGGCCGCCTACGGCGTTCCGGAGGACCAGATCTTCGACGACAATTTCGTCTACATCTGGGCAACACCGAAAGTGTGGGCATACAACACCGCCACCGTCGCACCGGAGGACGTGCCGACGAGTTGGGACGACCTCCTCGATCCGCGCTGGGGTGGAGGCAAACTGGCAGTCGAGTCACGTGGCTCGTTCATGACCGTGTGGGCACAGGCACCGGAGTACAGCACCGAAGCCGGCCTCGAGTTCACCTCCGAACTGGCCGAACTCAACCCTCACTACACGGAGAACACCACCCAGTCTCATACGCTGATTGCTTCCGGCCAAACCCCTGTCGGCACCGATCTCGCGAATCTCGTTCTGCAAGAGCAGGACAAGGGCGCACCTATCGCCGTCGCCCCGGTCGGACCCACCAACGCCAACAAGTTCTATGTCTTCGCTGCCAACGGTGCCCCGCATCCCGCGGCCGGACGGCTGCTCACCGCCTTCCTCGCCTCGGAAGACGGACAAGCCGCCTTGGTCGATACCTACAACTCGATCATTCCCACCGACACCGACTGCTCCCAAGCGGCCAGCAATCGCGTGATCGGCACCCTGTGCGACGCCGGAATCGAATGGTACAGCGAGACCGATATCAGTCAATACCAGAAGTTTTCGGACTTCTATCCCCAAGTCGAAGAGTCCCTGGGCACCGACGTCAACTGACGGCTACGGCCCTCCTTCCCCTGCCTCGCTCGGACAGTGGACCCATCAACTCACCCCTGGAGACTTCAGCGATGTCGTCTGATACTCACCTCTCTGAAGGCGTACGGCCTCCGTCCGCCGCCCACCACCCTCCCCCTACCGACCAACCCAAGCGGCGAGACCGCGTTCTGATCGCCATCAACATCGCGATCGGTGTCATCATTGCGTACTTGCTGCTCTTCCCCTTGGGAATGCTGCTGTTCAGCAGCTTGAAAGACAGCCAAACCAAGCTCCCGTTCCAGGTTCCGGGATTCACACTCGACAACTTCGTCGACGTCTTCACCTCCAAACGCGTCGTCGACGTTGCCCTCAACTCACTGATGTTCGTGGTCGGCACCGTCGCCGTCGCCCTCGTCATCAGCGTCGCACTCGCCTACCTATTCGAACGAACCGATATTCCGGGGCGTCGTTTCCTGGCACCCAGCACCCTGGCACCGATGGCCGTACCGGCCACCGTCATGGCCGTGGCATGGGTACTTGCCGCCAACCCGACGAACGGCCCGATCGCGATCGCCATCGAGAAGGCCTTCGGGCTGACGATCAACATCTACTCCCTGCCAGGCATGGTTCTCGTCGCCGCCATCTTCGGCGTACCGGGCATGTACATCATGCTCGCACCGACGTTCGCCCGATTGAACCTCGAGTTCGAAGAAGCTGCCGCTACGTCAGGCGCCACATGGTGGACACGCACCCGCAAAGTCGTTCTACCCCTGACGATGCCCGGCATCTCCGCTGCCAGCATGCTTCTGGTCGTCATCGCCCTCGAAGAGTTCGCAATCCCGGCCATTCTCGGCACACCCGGCCAGATCTATGTCTTCAGTAGCCTGATCCAAGCGTCGCTACAACCGCCGTCAGGTCTGGCCAATTACGGCCAGGCAAGCGCGTACGGCGTCATGCTGGTCTTGCTGTCGCTCATCATGATCGCCGTCTACCGTCGGCAGACGCGCGAAGCACACCGCTTCCAAGTCGTCGGTGGAAAAGGCTACCGCTCCACCCCTGTTCGGATGGGACCCTGGCGATACCCGGTCTTCGCGCTGGTGACGCTGTACGTCCTGATCGCCATCATCATTCCAATTCTGACCTTGGTATGGACGAGCCTGACGCCATACCTCCAACCGATCAGCCTGGCCCACATCGGCGACTTGAGCTTCGCGAACTATTCGTCGATCTTCACCAATCCCCAACTGACACACGCCGTGATCAACACACTCGTGATCAGCGTCGTCACCGCGACGCTGACCGCACTCGCCGCGCTGTGGCTCGCCCTCGCCTCCACTCGAGCAGGCCGCCTCGGCAGCGCACTTTTCGACGCGTCCTTTCTTGTATTCGCAATCCCCAGCGTCGTGCTCGGCATGGCTGTACTTTTCCTCTACCTGTATCTACCCATTCCCATCTACGGTTCGATCTGGATCATCATCATCGCACTCACCACGCGATACATCCCACGCGGTTCGCGCATGATCCAGACAGCACTGCTGCAACTCGACACCGGACTCGAAGAAGTCGGCAAGGTATCCGGTGCTTCGCCCGCTGTCGTGTTGCGCCGAGTGATCTTCCCCCTCGTCGCCCCCGCGGTGTCGAGCACATGGCTGTGGGTGTTCGCCAACTCCCTCGGCGAACTACCTATCGCACTACTGCTTTCCGGGGCGGACAACCGCACCGTGGTCGTGCTGCTATGGGACATGATCGGAGAGAGCGCCGACTACCCCGAAGCCAGCGCACTCGCTGTCCTCCTCCTCGCTGTCTCCTCCGTTGCCGTGTGGTGGATCAACCGCCGTGGCTTCCAACAACACACCTGAGGTGCCTGACCATGAACAATGGAAGATCGTCCCAGCATTCCGTCGAGATCGCCGGACTCGAGAAAAGTTTCGTCCGGTCCGGAAGCACCGAAAAGAGTCGCGGCATCGACGACGTCAGTTTCGTCGTCCCGAAGAATCACTTCTTCACCCTGCTCGGCCCCAGCGGATGCGGCAAGACGACCACCCTGCGATGCCTCGCAGGCCTGGAGACCGCGGACCGCGGCGAGATTCGCATGAACGGTGAAGCGGTGTTCTCCGCTGCCGAGAAACGCGACGTCGCCCCACACAACCGACCTATTGCCATGGTGCCTCAGTCCTACGGCATCTGGCCGCACATGAAGGTGTTCGACAACGCCGCCTTCCCGCTGCGGTACGGGCGCAAGACCTACCCGCGCAACGAACAGCTACGCCGTGTGAACACCATGCTCGAACAAGTTGGGCTCTCGGAATACTCCGATCGATGGGCGACCCAACTCAGTGGCGGTCAACAACAGCGCCTGGCCCTCGCACGCGCTCTCCTCTGTGAGCCAGAAGTTCTTCTCCTCGACGAACCGCTGTCCAACCTCGACGCCAAACTGCGTTCTCAACTCCGCGCGGAGTTGCGCTCCTTCCAGCAAAAGTTCGGCGTCACAACCGTGTACGTAACACATGATCAATGAGAGGCGCTCGCGATGTCCGACACCATCGTCGTGATGAACCGCGGACGTATCGAACAGATCGGCTCACCCGGAGAAATCTACGACTCGCCTGCCTCCCGATTCGTAGCCGACTTCGTGGGCAGCGCAAATCTGATACCCGGGCGGATCGACAGCCACGAAGGCGACCGAGCGGTCGATGCGAAAACAAGTATCGGAATGATCCGATGCGAGCGGTTCAATCCTTCCCCCACCCCGATGAGCGCGGGTCAGGAGATGTTCGTATGTATCAGGCCGGAAAATCTCCGCATCGACACCTCGGGTGACCGGCAGGACCGCGTCAACTGCTTCACCGCACGTGTCGCGTCGACCGAATATCTCGGCGACCGGCAAGAAGCAGTTGTCACCATCGGTGACGTGTCGATGCGTGTGCACGCCGATGCACACCTCACTGCACGCCCCGGCGATGACGTCACCGTCATCCTGGACCCCGCCAGAACCATCGCGTTGTGGTCCTGAACTGCGGTTGCTGTTGACAACGACCGATACGGAGTGAACCCGTCGACACACAGATGCGCCAGGGTGCAGAACTCGATACGGTTCTGCACCCTGGCCGATCCCTATTGTGCGACAGTGCTATTGAGCGTCGAAGTTCAACTGAAGCGCACGGCGGGCGGACGAAAGATGATGCCGCATCGTGGCGGCCGCGGCCTCCGGATTGTGAGTCACGATGGCAGCAAGGATCGCTTCGTGCTCACGGACCGAATCCACCCGCGGTAGCTCGAGTTCTTCGTTGCGATACTGTCTCAACACCAGCGGGTGAAGCAGGCTGTCGACGAACCGAGCAAGTGTGACCTGACGTGCCGCATGCTTCACCTGGGCATGAAATTCGCGATTCAATTTCCAGTACTCTTGCCGCCCACCCGGCACCTGCCAGTCCCACATCTGCCGACACGTTTTCGTCATTGCCGCGATGTCTTCGTCCGTCGCGCGCTCGGCGGCTTTCGCCGCCAACGCCGACTCCAACACGGCGCGGGTCTCCAGAATCTCGATAGCCTCGTCCACCGTGAACGAACGCGTCCGGGCACTCCTGTTGGCCTCGGTCGAGACGTACCCCTCCTGCGCCAGACGGGCAAGCACCGAACGTATTGTGCCGCGAGAGACCCCCAACTGAGTAGTGAGCTCCGATTCGGTCAAACGCGAACCCGGTTCGTAATGACCGGAAAGGATGATCGCCCGTAGATCCGTGTAGGCCTGTTCGGTCCGGGTCGCGCCGGCATCCGCAACCCCATCGACCGACGTACCGCTGCTCGTCGATTCGACGGATGTCATGAAGATGTCCCGCGGATTGCCCTGATCCCTGACCTACCGTCACTCTGCCCAGGCACTCCCCATCGGTCGAACCCGCGCCCGATATGCCGGATCGTAGGGCGTCGTCTGATCATGATCCCCTCGCGCTTGTTGTCCTACGAAAACCGAAGTAGGTACCGGTTCGGGCCGTGAGCCGGGGCGAATGAGCACTGCGTACGGGGTATATGTGACGGCGCAGCCCCAACTCAGACATCGAATTGTCCCACAATCTTACATCACGACGGGTGGGTTCGCCTCCGATTGTGGACTGCGTGAAACCGCGCGGTGGGGCAAGAGCGGCGCAATCGGCCGCGCTGCGGACGATTGTCAGAGCGGCAGCGGGTGACCGAGAAGGCCGGTGGCTTCGCCGCGGCCGGAAAGGACCGAGCAGAACTCGACGGCGTCGATCTCGATGGTCTCGCCGCCCTCGCCTGCGCGGTACGAGCCGCCGGCCGGGCCGGTCAGGGTGAGACTGAACGGCTTGCCGTGCGTGCCTGCCCATTCAGCGACAATATCGGCGATGAGACGGCCGTCGTGCGCGGCGTCGACGTCGAGGCCGGTGCCGGCGGCACGCACGATATCGATCCGGTGCATCCAGACGTCGCGGGTAAATCCGACATCGAACAAGTACGCAACCGGCTGCCGCCCCACCGGGGCAGGCAGGTTGAGCAGGGGCAACTTGGCGATCGGGCGGGGCAGCTTCGTGCGAGCATCGATTGCCTTCGGGGCGATCTTGTCCCACTCCGCCATCAGCTGCTCGGGCGAGCTGGCCGTCCGCTCACGGACCTGCAGCTCGTTCATCCCGTCCCACCAGTACTGTCCGCCGATCTCTGCGATCAGCGGCTTGCCCCTGCGCACTTGCCGGACGAACTCGGGCACCGACGCCTGGCCGGCGGCCGATCCGACGATGTGGGCAGCGACGGCATGCACATCCCACAGCGCACACGCGGTGGGCTTGCCCCAGTCTCCCGAGTGGAGGTCGCGCAGCGCGGCAGCGAACTTGTCGCTTTCGACTGCAGCAATCCGCATCGCCTCCTTGTGCTCGATCCGGGGGATCGTGGTGATGTCTGCGTACGTGGGACTAGTCATGGTCTGCCTCTCGAATCAACGTGCGGGTGAGGGAAAGTGGTGAATCAGGTCAACGGCTGAATTGCGCCGCGCAGGAACATGGCGACGACACGGGGCACGTGCTCTACCCACCGATCACCGCCTGGATCGTTTGCTATCTGCTGATCGCACAGGCCGGCGACCAGCGAGCTGAAGATGTCGACGTCGTCCTGGTGCTCGATTCCGGTGCGGCCGAGCACCGCTCGGGCCCGGCCGTAGAACTCGAGAGCGGCATCCCAGGACGCGGGCGACGGTGCGAAGCCCGGGATCGTGCGTTGGAAGAGAAGTTGGTGCACAACCGGGTCGCCGCTCGCGAAGCGCACGAGCAGCGCGACGAAATGCTCGACTGCGGAGCGTGGTTCGGCGGGCAGCGGTCGATCGTCCAGGTACGCAACGAGGCGGCGGTACCCGTCGGCGAACATCGCATCGTAAAGGTCGAACTTGGAGGCGAAATAGACGTACAGCGACGGCTGACGCAGATCGACACGGGCGGCCAGATCGCGCAACGAGATCAATGCCAGTCCGTCGCGTTCGGCCAACAGCCAAGCCTCACTCAAGATCGCGGTGATCTTCGCGTCCCGCCTGGCTTGGCGGGGGTCGATCTGCGTGTTCGACATCAGCCTCTCCTATCGTCGATAGGAAAACTATCAGCGATAGGACCTGGGTTGTCAAGGCCACCTTCATTCATTGCACCGCGGCGCGCCCGTTGCGGACCAGCCCGATCGAGGCATCGTCCGATCTCGAATGCAGACCCGAGGTATTAACTGGACGATCGTTCGTATATATTTACCGAATGGTGTCATCGGATGGACGACGGGTTCGCGGCGATCGAGCTCGCACTGCAATCCTCGAACGCGCAGCCGACATCGCGTCGGCAGAAGGCCTGGAGGGATTGTCGCTCGGACGACTCGCCACCGAGTGCGCCGTCAGCAAGAGCAACGTCGCCGCACTCTTCGGCGGAAAGCAACAGCTGCAACTCGCCGCCGTGGCCTACGCCAGTGAGGTATTTCAAGAACACGTCGTCGTGCCCACGCTCGACGGCGATAGCGGTCTACCACGTCTGCATGCCCTGTACCGCAACTGGATCGACTACTCACGGCGCCGCATCTTCTCTGGCGGGTGCTTCTTCGCCGCGGTAGGCGCCGAGTTCGACGCACGACCGGGACAGGTGCGCGATGCGCTCCAACAGGGGCGCCGCACATGGCTTGCCCTGCAAGAGAACTTGGTCACCGAGGCACAGACCCAAGGCGCACTCGATGACAACCTCGATCCCGGCCAGCTGGTGTTCGAACTCGACGCCTGCATGGTGGCCGCCAACAGCCACTCGCTGCTCTTCGACGACGATTCGGCGTACGACCGAGCGTGGTCGGCCATCACTTCCCGCATCGGCACATCTCACACTGACCGTCAACATGACGAAAGGACTTGAACAGCATGCACATTCGTCGTCTCGGCTGGGCCGGAATCGAGGTACTGGCCCAAGGCCAGTCCGTGGTCGTCGACTACGTGAGGAAATCTGCTCCCCTACTCACCAGGGCACTGCCCGCGGGCAGTCTGGTTCCAACGCTGCACACCCCGGCGCTGGCCGCTCTCGTGACCCACTTACACGCTGACCACACCGACGTCGGCGCAATCGAATCCGCAGTGGGCGCCGGCGGCGTGGTGTTACGCCCTGCCCCGTTCGAAGGTACTCCCGCAGAAGCCGTGTGGACCGCGCAACAGGAGCAGGCCCTCGACGCCAGTAGCCTCGAGGTCCGCATCGTCTCCGAATGGGATCGCATGCAGCTCGGCCCCTACACCATCACTGCAGTACCAGCCGTCGACGGCTTGGGCGACCCACAAGTCAACTGGGTGATCGAGGCCGAGGGCGTCCGAGTCTTCCATGGCGGGGACACGATGTTCCACGGTTACTGGTGGCTCATCGCCGGGCGGCTGGGCCCGATCGACGTGGCCGCACTACCTATCAACGGAGCCGTGGTGGACTTTCCCCACCAGCAGCCGCCCAGCACGTTGCCCGCAGCGATGACGCCGGATCAAGCCGTCCGGGCCGCTACGATCCTGAAGGCAAAGATGTTGCTGCCCATACACTTCGGCGTCGACGAGCCCCCGATGTACGCCGAAGACGGCGAACCACTGGTTCGGTTGCGCGTCGCCGCGGACCTGGCTGCGCAGCGAGTCGTCGACCTGGATCCGGGCCGAGCACTCGACGTCTCAGCAGCAGCCAACTCGCTGATGCATTGATGCGTTGATGCGTTGATGCGTTGATGCGTTGATCCAATTTTCACATCGGCATCATCATCATCATCATGTGCATACACATCATCATCATGTGCATCATGTCCATGTTCGCCATTCCCACTGCACTCATTCCCACTGCACTCATCTCCACTGCATCCAGCTCCAGGCAACTGCATCCAGCTCCCGGCAACGTACAACGCAGCGCAGCCTGATCATCGAGCAGAACAGACGGACCTGGCCGATTCGACGCAGACGATGCCTGAGCGTGCGATACCCCAGCGTCGCATGAAGTCCTCTGCACACGCGATGGCCATTGGTCGTGAATCGCCGAGCCTGATCCGACACCACCGATGGCTTAGTGCTCTACACGCTCTATGCATGCTGTACCCGCACGGATCGGCACTGGATCTTCGAAATGAAGCTGTCTTGTGCACCTGCGCGATCATCGAACGATCAGAACAGCGCATTCGGAGTGATGCACGAGATTCTGACTCACCGAGCCCAGAGCAACACTTCGCAGGGCGCCACGGCCTCGGGACCCTACCGCTACGATCCATGCGCTCGAAGACAGCGCACGCAGCCCTCGCGAGGGTGTGGATTCCGCGCTCACCGTGGACAGGATCACATCGGGGTACTTCTCACGCATGGGTGCAACGTATGTGCGCAGCCAGCGTTCCTCGTCGGCTCGAACCTTGACCCAGTCGATGTAGCCGGCTCCGATTGCGGAGACGGCCTCGGCCGCAAGTCCCCAGTAGTTCGCGGCAATCAGGCGCCTACCCAATGTCTGTGCCATTTCCATTCCGAGCTCGAAGGCCCGGTTCGACTGCTCACTACCGTCGACACCGACGACTACCGGACGTCTGTCGTTTCCTGGATCGGCACCTTCTCTCCACACCAACACAGGACCCTGTGCGTGATTGACGACGCGAATGATGCTGCTGCCCAGCACGACGTCGCGTGTGTAACCGGACTTCTTCGCACCCAGAACCACAAGCTCCGCCGGAGTCGTCGACGCGAAGGAAGCGAACGTTCCGTCTACGCTGAACGACTCGACACACAGGTCCAGCGAAACAGCTCGTGCGGTTACCTCGGCGCGAGCGAGATATTGCTGGCCAAGTCGGTGAAGTTCGTTCTCCAGTGCGCCGCCGTCGACGAACGCCGCCGATCCGTACCAATCGCCGCCGGGAACTGTATGCACGAGCCACAGGGGCGCGTGGACAAGGGCGGCGTACGACGCAGCCCACCGCACGGCGGCGACAGCCTCGTCGGAGCCGTCGATACCGACCACAACGGGTCGCTCTCGTACAGTCGAACCGTTCATGAGCCAGCTTTCCGTGCGCCCCGATCGGCCGTATGTCGCTGTAGTGCAACGGCTGCCGATCCACTCTCCAGCCACCAGCGCGGCCGACGCGCGCCCCGCCGTCCCGATGCTGCCCGGCCATACGCGACTGTCGTCGGCCCCTCGACGACCCTTCACCATCGTCACCCAGGCCCACAGAGTGGCGCTAGGGGCGAAGGTCCGGTCTTTGGTCCTTACCGCGCTCGCTCTCGTCGCTCGCGTACATCGGGCACGGTCTCCCCGTCAGTCGGACAGGGACGGCCGCCCACTTCCGGTAACCGATGACTTTCTGCTCTGTTCGCGAACCTCGTTGGCAGGCAATGTCGCATGTGTCAGCTTCGACCGAACACGAAAGCGCGATCGCCCCCGAGGTCGGTCTTCCGAGATGGAGACAACATGCACGCCCTTGTGATCTACGAGTCCTTGTACGGCAACACCCGACGAATTGCGCAGGCCGTGGCACGTGGCCTCCAAGAATCGGCCGAAGTCGACATCGTTCCGTGCACCTGTGCCGAAGAAGCGGCGGTGTCTTCCTACGATCTCCTGGTCGTCGGTGGCCCCACGCATGTGCATGGGATGAGCAGGCAGACG
The DNA here is from genome assembly GCF_001895005.1 of Rhodococcus yunnanensis NBRC 103083. Lineage (GTDB taxonomy): Bacteria > Actinomycetota > Actinomycetes > Mycobacteriales > Mycobacteriaceae > Rhodococcoides > Rhodococcoides yunnanense. The sequence continues at coordinate 345,314 of NZ_BCXH01000002.1, forward strand.
ACCCGCGATGCCGCGGTCGATACCGCTCAGCGCCCGGACAGCACCCTGATCGTCGAATCCGGCGTGCGGGGCATCGGGGTTCGCGAATGGTTGGAGCAACTCCCTCCATCGTCCGGCCCTGCCGCTACCTTCGACACCCGAGTCGACAAACCAGCGCTGTTGACCGGTCGCGCATCCAAACAGATCGCCAAACGCCTCGGTCGCGTCGGATTCGACATCATCGCGCCTCCGGAGAGCTTCCTCGTGGACACGGACACCACACTGCTGGCAGGCGAAGAAGGACGCGCCGAATCATGGGGGCGGGCCTTGGCGAAGAAGTGCCACGTCACCGCGGTCTGAATCAGCAGCGGTCTGAATCAGCAGCGGTCTGAATTATCGCTGCATTACCCCGTCAGTATCGGCTCCGGCCGCCAGGACTCCCGGCCACGAAAACCCTCATGAGGGTCCCCCGAGGTGCCGGCCACGCCGTGACTCGAGGTCGCGCCATTCGAGGTCCCATTGACGCATTCGCGCTCGTCGACCGATTCCGCACATCGTCGCCACCGCGATCGCCAGTAGGAGTGTGCTCCCCACCCAGGTTCCTATCGCGGCGGCGACGCCCAGGACGGCACTTTCGAGCCCGGTTTTCGGAGTGTCGACACGGTTGCCTGCATCGTCGACCCAGATCTCGACAGTCTGGCCTGTGTCGGTGCGTGCAGGGACCTTTATTTGCTCGTCATGTTGCAGCCCGGTGTCGGACTTCCATTCCACCGTCGCGTAATAGTCTGCGACCGAAGCATATTCGGCCGGTGCTGCGTGAGGCGCTGGAATCTCGACTACGACTGCCTCGATTCGATGGTGGGTCTCGGCATCCATGGTCGATTGCGCTTCGATTCTCGTGTACGTGAGCGCCCCGAGCAGGGCGCACACCGGCACGAGCGCAAGTACCACCGCTACCGCTGTAGCGACGGCAACGAATGCAGTCCGGTTGCTGCGTCGCATCAGCGGACTGGCGTTCCATGGCCCGAGTCTCCACAATCTGCGTATTCGACTGTTGTCCATGAGTCCCCCTGCACGCAGGCCCTGCTCTCAACAGTATTCGCCTGCAATCCACACAGGGTCAGGGCCGAAGGTCATGAGATCGGTCGTCGGTCCGAACACTCGCTGCCTCATCGGGCAGGGCGGTCGTGCGGGGCGCTACTGTCGCCTCCGAGTCACGATGTCCGCCACAGTTCACTGCCTCTGCCTTCCTGCGCCGTGTCGTTGCGCGCGCACGGTGTGTCCTGAGATCGAGGACAGAGGCGGCTACCGGTGATCGAGGTGGCGGTGACCTCGATGAGACGGCACAAAGGTAGACCTCGAACGATGGGCTCGGGCAATCGGTCGACGAGTGGATGGGTGACTCTGTCACCGAGCGGATGAGCCCGACCCCTCACGACAACCATCCACCCCTCATCCTCGGTGAGCCCGATGTTGTCCACCTCCAACATGATCGAGGTGTCCACGGATGTCTCCGCGAAGAGCGACCTGCCGTCAGCGTAGAAGTAGATCCGCGGACCAACCATCACGAACCGAACGAGCTCGATGGTAGGCCCGGTGTGATCGTGTCCGACAACCCGAGCAACGGTCGCAGTAGGCAACAGTTCGTCGATGTTCATCGGCGAAAGCGGCTTCCACATTCCGTCGCATCGTGCGCACTGCCGCGTCGGGCCGGTGGTCGTCACGGCCTTTCCCTCCCCGATCCGAATTCGACGGCTGGGTCCAGGGGTGCCCGGAGTGCAGCTGATATGGCCGCAGACGAACCATGCACTCCTACAACTGTTCTCAGACTATCAGCCGAGACCATAGCGGTGTCCCCCTTCCCCCTGTGCCCGAGTAGCCGAAGTGACCGGCAACGGTGCCGAGATCCGAGCGATCAGACGAGACGTTGCCTGTCCTCACCGGATGAGTACGCTGCCGCCTGTTCACTCACAAGGCCGGATTCGGTTGCGGTGGACAGCACGTTCACAGCCTGGATGAGAGAGAGAAGTCCGAGCAAGGCAACGATCCAGATCGAGACACCTGCCGTCGAGGCCACTACGGCCGACCCGATCAGTGTCGCCAACAGCACGTGCGCCAGTCGCTCCGACATGAAAACCCCTTCGTTTCTTTCGCCTGTTCTCGCCGTTCGAGCACGCTTACGATTTCACCGCCACCGTCCGTTACCTAGAGTCCGAAGTCACTCGATGTCCCAGCACCGGCACTACGTCGGAGCGAAGGGAAACGCGGCCGCAAGAATTCAGGCGATTCGGTCGCATCCATTGCCTTGGTTCAGGATTTGAGATACTAATTGGACTTGTTAATATCTCAAGGGAGTTGAAGATGCCGAACCGCCTACCCGCCCTTGCTTTTGCCGAGCACGTAGCGCTGTCCGTCTCCACGGGATCCGCAGTGATCCCTGTTCGTGGCGTTCCTGTTGTGCCTATGCCGCAGCACGTGGTGGAGGCGGCGACCGACGCCGCAGGCCGAGTCTTCGCCCGTCGCACCCGAGGCGCCTTGGATCTGCGTGAAGCCATCTCCGCGACCCTGACGCGCCAGCACGACATAGCCGTGGACCCCGACACCGACCTTCTGATCACCCATGGCGCACAGCACGGGATGAGCATCGCCTTGCGGGCGCTGCTCCAGGCCGGGGACGAGGTGATCATCCCCTCCCCCACATACTTCTTCGACGGAATGATTCGTATGGCCGGTGCGATCCCGCGATACGTGTGCTCAACAGCACGGATGGGCTGGAGACTCGACCTCGAACGCATCGCCGCCGACATCACGGATCGAACTGCCGCCATTGTTCTGTGCAACCCGAACAACCCGACAGGCAACGTGCCGACGGAGCAGGAGCTCCGCGAAGTTCTCGCCCTGGCCGACAAGCACGGGTTGATCGTATTCGCCGATGAATCGTACGAACGGTATGTCCACGACGGCCCCGGATACATCCCCGTGCAGGCACTGGGAGGTGAACACGACCGCCTGGTGACGGTCACCAGCTTGAGCAAGAACTATGCGTTCTCGAGCTGGCGGATCGGCTACGTGCATTCGTCCTCAGCGACGATCGACAAGATACATGCAGCGTTGGAGTGGGACGTGATCAACATCGGAGACGTCCCCCAGGCTGCGGCCACCGCCGTACTGACAGGCCCCCAGCAGTGGTTGGACGTCGAGTTCGCAACGATGAAAGGCCGCCGCGACGAACTCCACGGCGCACTCACTGCGGCCGGTGTTCCCACGGTTCTACCGCATGCCGGGATCTTCCTGTTCGCCGATCTGAGCGCGACGGGGCGGCGCGGTGAGGACTTGGAGGATTTCCTACTCGACTCCGGGGTGGTCGCTCTGTCCGGCGGGGGCTTCTTCGGACCGGACACTCACGTCAGGTTGCTCTACGGCGCATCGCTGTCCGATGTGCGAGCCTTGGGTGAGCGAGTTGCCGAACTAGTGTCGACTTCCAGACCGGCGGCACCGACGCGATAAGAATCTCTCGTTATCCCGGCAGCAGTATCGGAGCGCTTGTCACCGCATCACTACTGGTCAGCGCGTCGATGATCTCGCGGCGCGCTGACTTCGTCCGGTGCCGCATCGCTGCGCGAGCGGCCTCCGCATCTCGGGCAACGATTGCGTCGACGATGGCTGCGCGCTCACCGATACGCCCCTCGGGCATCGAGGGTGACAGCGTGACGGCCAACCGAACAACTCGCTCGATCTCGTCCAACACCTCGACAACGCTCCGAGTCAGGCGGGCGTTTCCGGATCCGTTGGCGATGATCGCTTCGAACTCGTAGTTCTCGCGCAACCGCGCATCCAGGTGTGGGCCCCCGAGCTGGCCGTAGTTGTCATCTGCGCACAGGTCGACGAGGCGATTCGATTGAGCCGCAGCCAATCCCAGAGTTGCGGTCAGGGCCGCGGCTTCGCCCTGAAGAAGCGTGCGCATGTCACACAGGTTCGCGACGTCACCCAACGTCACCGACGAGACCACGTAGCCGGCGCGAGGCAATGGCTGAACCAGACCGTCACGATGCAGTCGTGCGAGCGCTTCGCGAACCGGAGTCTTGCTCAATCCCATCGAAGCAGCCACATCGGGTTCGGTGAAGTGCTGTCCGGGCGGCCTCTCGAGCTCGATGATGTCGCGCTTGAGGGTGAGATACGCGCGGTCCATCATCGACCCGGTGGCGTCGTGCTCGAGCAGCAACGCTGGTTTGTACTTCATAGCCCTCACCTGACTTTCGATTACACACACTTTAACTCACGACAGGATATGTGACGTCAGCGTAAAAGATCTCAATTAGTACTTGTTGATATCTCTACAGCACGCTACCGTCAGGTGACGCGGACCACATGCCTGTCGACACCGCCTCTCGCGGCACGACGACCGCCACGCCACTCGCTCTGCTTTCGGAATCGGTCCGCGGTGAGAACTTGTCTTCAGAAAGGCCTTCAATGACCCTGTCCAACCCCGTGGATTCGAAAGCCGACGCGCCGTGGCGTGTGGCAGCTGACATCGGTGGCACATTCACCGACGTCATTGCACTCGGTCCCGACGCCCGCATCGTCCCGATGAAAGTTCTCTCGACACCTCCCGACTTCGGCACGGGTGTCATCGACGGCGTGACGGCCTCGATGACAGCCGCGGGCATCGCAGCCGGCGACATCTCTGCGGTGCTGCACGCGACCACCGTCGCAACGAACGCCATCCTCGAGATGGAAGGCGCTCGAACGGCCCTGGTGACGACGAAAGGGTTCCGCGACGTCCTCGAACTCGGCCGACTGCGGCGCCCACTGCTCTACGACCTGTCGTGGAAGAAGCCCACGCCTCTGGCGCGACGCCGCCATCGTTACGAGATCGATCAACGCATTCACGCCGACGGTCACATCGACACCGCGATCGACTTCGACGAGCTGGATGCACTCGCCCGCCGACTCGACGCCGACGGCATCGAGGCTCTGGCGGTGTGCCTGATCAACGCACACGTTCAGCCCGAGGAAGAGCGCGCCGTCGCCCGCCGACTCGAAGAGCTACTACCTCATGTCTACGTGACCACGTCGGTCGACATCTCTCCTGAGCCCGGTGAATACGAGCGAAGCAGCACTGCGGTCGTCAACTCCTACATCGGAACCGTCGTGCACAGTTACGTCACCGAACTCGGCCGCACTCTCCGCGAACGGGGAATCGACGCGCCGTTTTCGATCATGCAATCTTCCGGCGGGCTACTCGACGCGGCATCGGTGGTCGAGCGCCCCGTGCAGATCATCGAATCGGGGCCTGCCGCCGGTGTCATCGCTGTACAGAAGCTCGCTCAGCTCCTCGATCTGAACAATGTCGTTGCCTTCGACATGGGCGGAACCACCGCGAAGGCTTCACTCATCGAGAACGGGCAGCCGTTCTTGGCCAACGACTACGAGGTCGGCGGCGGCATGAACATCACCCGAAGTATGGGCAAAGGGGCGGGCTACACCGTTCGTGTGCCCTCGATCGACATCGCCGAAGTCGGAGCCGGCGGCGGCAGTATCATCGGAGTGGACTCGGCCGGAGCACTCCACGTCGGTCCCGGTAGCGCCGGTTCGCGGCCTGGTCCTGCCTGCTACGGCCAGGGCGGCGAAAGACCGACACTCACCGACGCGAATGTCGTTCTCGGATACCTCAATCCAGAATCCATTGCCGGTGGCCGCGTGGCGATCCAGCCGGAGCTTGCTGCGAAAGTCCTCAGCGCGGTGAGCGATCGCGTCGAAACCGACCCCGGTGTGATCGCACGAGGAGCCTACGAAGTCGCCATCTCCAACATGACCAAGGCCGTCAAGGCGGTCACCAGCGAACGCGGCCGTGATCCGCGGGAGGCCACCATGGTCGCATTCGGCGGCGCCGGACCGCTCTACGGTGCAGCGCTGGCACGCGAACTCGGTATCAAGACGGTCATCGTGCCGGTGCACACCGGCCTGTTCAGCAGCCTCGGACTCCTCGTCGCCGACAGCGAGTACCAGACCGTGACCCCGTTCCGTGCCGAACACCTGACGTTGGAACGCTTCGCGAACGAGTTCGAAGAATTGGCGGCCTCCGTCACCGAGCACCTCGGATCGGAGGGTGTGAGCATCGATCGAATCCTGGACATGCGCTACCACGGGCAGCGTTTCGATCTTCGAATCCCGTTGCCAGCGGGAGATATCGACGACGCACTGCTGCACGAGGTGAGACAACGCTTCCACGCCGAGCATCTGAAGACCTATGGGCGATCCGGAACCGACGACCTGGTGGAGATCGTCAACATCCGTGTCCGTGGATTCGTGCCGAACAAGATCACGATCGATCAGGCTCTGGCGCTTGCCGACACCGACCCTGGACGGCGCCGGGAGCGCATCTGCCGCTTCGACACTCCGGTCAGCACACCGGTGATCTCGCGAGCACATCTGACACGTACTCCGGAGGCGGGCCCTTTGGTGATCGAGGACATGGACTCCACCACTCTGGTTCCACCGGGCACGACGGCCCATCTCGACGAGTACAACAACATCATCATCAGCTGGACGGACATCGAGGTCACCGCATGAGCAACAACATCATTCGAGACGCCGCCACCTTCGAGGTCTTCCGGAACGCCGTGTCCGGTCTCGCCGACGAGATGGCCATCACCATCCTGCGCACCGCTCACTCGCAGATCGTGGCATCGAGCATGGACTTCTCCACGGCCCTGTGCGACCCACAGGGACGAATTATCGCGCAAGCGAACACGTGCCCGGTGCACCTCGGTTCGATTCCCGCCGCCATCGACGCCATGCTCGACCAGTTCGGGGACTCCATCGCGGACGGGGATGTCTACATCCTCAACGACCCGGACAAGGGCGGAATGCATCTGCCCGACATCTTCTCCGTGGCACCGAGTTTCGCTGGTGAACAGCTGATCGGGTTCACGGTCACGGTCGTCAACCATACCGATGTCGGCGGCTGGGCAGCGGGTTCGATGGCGGTGCAGTCGACCTCCATCTTCGGTGAAGGTATTCAGATTCCTCCGTCACGACTCGTGGCAGGTGGAGAGCTGAACAGTACGTTCCTGGAGGTGATCCTGAGAAATGTTCGCGAGCCTGATCTGTTGCGCGGAGACCTCGAATCGCAATTGGCCGCCAGCCATGCAGGCGGTCTCGGGCTTCGCGGTCTCGTCGCCAAATACGGTATCGACGAATACGATCGTCTGATCGACGAACTACTCGACTATTCCGAAACGCTCGTCCGGACCGAATTGAGCAACGCCCCCGACGGCTGTTACCGATTCGAGGATCAGCTCGACGACGACGGGCTCGGCTCGGGGGCAATTCCGTTCACAGTCGCCGTCACCATTGCCGACAGTGAAATCACCTTCGACTTCACCGGTTCCTCACCCCAGGTCGCATCTGCCCTGAACGCGACCGCGTCGTTCACCCAGTCCGCCTGTTACGCAGCACTTCAAGGCGCACTCGGCTCGGACATCCCCGCCAACAGCGGCTTCTATCGACCGTTCACCTTCGTCATTCCCGAAGGATCCATTCTGGACGGAAAGCGACCGTCCGCTCGTGGAGCACGTGGATTGGTGGCGTATCGCATCATCGATACCGTGCTCGGAGCCCTGGCACCTGCATTTCCCGACAGGGTACCGGCCGCCGGTGACGGTGGACCCAACTCGGTCGCGGTGGGCATCGTCGAAGCAGATGGCAGCTCGGTGATCCTGTGGGACATCCTGTGCGGATCGTGGGGTGCGACGCCCACCGGCGATGGAAACGACGGCATCAGTCCGTTGGGCGCCAACCTCGCCAACACCCCGATCGAGGAACTCGAGAAGTCCGGCCATATCCGTATCGACGGATACGGCTACCTTCCCGACACCGGAGGTGCGGGCACCTTCCGCGGAGGGGTATCCACCTTCCGAGATATGACGGTTCTGCACGAGACCGCCAGTGTCCAGATCCGATCCGACAGAAGGACGTCGTTCCCGTACGGACTCGCAGGCGGCGGCGCCGGCGCCCCTTCGGCGAACATCCTCGACCACGGCACCGACGGCGAACAGCTCATCCCGTCGAAACCGCACCTGACGGTCAAGGCCGGCAGCCGCCACCGCCAGGTCACTGCAGGAGGCGGTGGCCACGGCGATCCTCTGCGTCGCGATCCACAGAACGTGCTCGACGACGTCCTCGATGGAAAGGTCACCGTCGATGGAGCCCTCCGAGACTACGCAGTCGTCATCGATCTCGATGCGGGGCGAGTGCTCGTCGAAGAAACCGACGCCGCACGTGCCGCGCACGCCGGCCGTTGACCACCCCTACCCCTGAAAAACATCTCCGGAAGGCCCCGCAATGAACGACGGCAGCAGCACAGCGCTCGACGAGGACGCCGAACGCAGACTGTGGCGCAAGATCGGGTTCCGCATCATCCCCCTCGTGGGAATCGCGTACATAATCAGCTACATCGACCGAGCAAACCTCGGCTACATCGCCAAACCCATGACCAGCGACTTGGGCATGACCACAGCACAACTCGGGCTCGCCGCAGGACTGTTCTTCGTCGGCTACATCCTGGTCGAGGTCCCCAGCAACATGATGCTGCGACGCTTCGGTGCACGTATCTGGATCAGCCGCATCGTCATCTCGTGGGGCATCGTCACTGCCCTCACAGGAGCAGTGCACTCCGCGACCCAGTTGTACATCGCACGTGTGATCCTCGGTTTCGCCGAAGCCGGCCTCGCGGCAGGAATCCTGCTCTTCCTGACCTTTTGGTTTCCGAAGAAGCAACGCGCCTGGGCGATGTCTGCATTCTTCTTGTGCATCCCGCTCTCGAGCATCCTCGGAGCCCCGATAGCCGCTGCACTGCTGCAGTGGGGTGAAGCTCTGTTGGGGATCGCGGGATGGCGCTCGCTGTTCGTCGTCGAAGGCATTCTCACGGTCATCATTGGATTCGTGATCTTGATCTTTCTGCCCGACCGCCCGTCCAAGGCTAAATGGCTCACCCCGGAGGAGAAGTCGTACCTCGGCGAAATTTTGGAGGCCGAAGCGGCCAACCAGGTGAATCATGGTGCAATGACCGGAATGCGGGAGGCTCTGACCAACGGCCGCACGTGGGCGCTCGCCGTTGCCTTCTTCGCCATCGTGTTCGGTCTGTATCCGCTGGCCTTCTTCTTGCCGACCATGATCGAAAACCTCTCCTCCACCATCGGTTCCGCCGCGAATGTCTCGAGTGTTCTCCTCGCGGCCATACCATCGGCCGTGGCGATCGTGGTGATGGTGCTGTGGTCTCGTGTCGCGGTGCGGCGTTCGGCGGTGTTCTCCACCACCATCCCCATGGCGTTCGGTGCGGTGGGCTTGGTGGCAGCTACGTTCACCCAGAACGGCGCACTGTTCATCATCGCCGTATGTGTCAGTATCTCCGGCATCTACACCGCGATGCCGCAGTTCTGGCGCATCCCGGCTCTGTCCATGACCGGGGCCGCTGCCGCCGCCGGTATCGCACTGATCAACTCGGTCAGCAACCTCAGCGGCTTCGTCGGCCCTTACGTCACCGGTACCATCGAAACAGCCACCGGGAGCTACACCTACGCGCTGCTCACTATCGCCGCGGTGATAGTGGTCGGTATCGCCATTCTCCTGACGGTGGGACGTCGCGCCGAGGCTCTTGGCACACTCCAGGAGGACTCGGCTCTCCACGATGCGGACAGGCCATGACGAACAACGATCACAGTCCGCGAACAGCTCTGATCGTCGGCGATGTTCAAGCAGGGATCGTCAGAGAATTTCCTTTCGCTCGGCCAGTTGTTCCGATTCTCGCCGACGCGATTCCGCGAGCTCGGCGCGCAGGGATGCACATCGTGTACCTGCGTGCCGGGCTCCGCCCCAACGGCACCGACATTCACCCCAACAACACGGTGATGGGGCATTTCCACTCGATGGGAGAGGTCTTTCACGACACGTCCGACGACACCTGGATCGACAGCGCCCTCACCGTCGAACCGGGTGACTCGGTGGTTCTCAAGCGCCGAGCGAGTGGGTTCGCGGCAACGGATCTCGACCTGGTGCTGCGCAGTCAACACATCGACCGGGTCGTCGTCTGTGGGGTGGCGAGTTCGGCTGTGGTGGCCGCAACCATCTATGCAGCCGCCGATCTCGACTACCGTGTCACGGTTCTGTCCGATGCATGTGCGGACCCGGACGCAGCTGTGCATCGATTCCTGATGGAGGCGTTGTTTCCCGCACGCGGAGTGGCCGTCCTCACCGCCGAAGAGTGGCTCGGTTCGATCGACTCACCTGCTCTCTGATCAGCTGGCACACGCAATCGGTGGCCGTAGCGCGTTCCTGCGAAGCGCTACGGCCACCGATTCAGGTTGTGTCAGGGTTGTGCAACTGCACCCAGTCGTTCACGAACGATGGCATGTGCTGCCTGCCCGGCCAGAACTCCTTGTTCGTGTTGGCGCTCGAGGATTCGACTGACGGTGACCCCTACCTGCTCGACCTGCGCGCGCACCTCGTCGCGGGACTTGTTCTCGATTTCACCGGCGACCTGAATCAAGCCGCCACTGTTGGACACGAAGTCCGGAACCCAGACGATGCCGCGTTCTCGTAGCAGTTCCTCCACTGCCGGTTGTGCGAGTTGGTTGTTCGCTGCTCCGCAGATCACCGCTGCGTCCATTGTGCGCACGGTTGCGTCGGTGAGAGTGGCGCCCATCGCGCAGGGCGCATAGATGTCGATATCCGTGTCGATGACGGTGTCGGCGACCGCAACATGGGGGAAGGCAGTGCTCACCCGCTGCAGTGCGGCGGCGTTGACATCCGTCGCTGTGACAGTTGCCCCGGCCTCGGTGAGCAACGCGATGAGGTTGTACCCGACCTTGCCGGTTCCTTCGACTCCGACTCGGCGGCCGGTGAGGTCATTCGACCCCCAGACCGATTCTGCAGCAGCAACAATGGAGTAGAACACGCCCTGCGCGGTCAGGGGTGCGCTGTCTCCCGAGCCTCCAGCAGCGGGTGTACGGGCGACTACGTGCCTGGTCGTACGTCCGATGATGTCCATGTCGTCGGAGGTTGTTCCGACGTCGCCGGCGGTGATGTAGCGGCCTCCCAGCGTGTCGACGAACCGCCCGTACGCTTCCAACAACGCCGGCGTCTTGACCTGATCCGGGTCGCCGATGAGTACCGCTTTCCCTCCCCCGAGATGCAGACCTGCCGCAGCTGCCTTGTAGGTCATGCCCCGAGACAGGCGCAGCACGTCGGTCACGGCGGCCTGCTCGTCGCGATAGGGGTAGAAGCGCGTGCCGCCGAGGGCAGGACCGAGTGTCGTCGAATGAAGGGCGATGATTGCCTTGAGCCCAGTCTTCGGATCTCGGCAGAACACGACCTGCTCGTGGGGTACGTCATCGGCGAAGTCCGGTCTGTCGAAAACCCCTGGGGAAGTGTCGATGGCGGTCAGTTCTGCGGTGTCGGTTGTCATCCAGGTTCTCCCGATTTTGCGTCGAATGGGTTGTTGGTGGTGCTGGGTGGAGTCGAGGTGTTCTCGTCGCACACGCGGTCGGCGTCGTCGACATGGCAGCGAGGGGGAACAGACGTTCGGACGTCGCCGTCTGCCCTGCTAATCGAGGTCGAGTGCCGGGCCGTCTATTCCCAGCCGCTTCACTGTTGCGAGGTAGGTGGAGACGTTGCGTAGCTTGACGTCTTCGTACCCGCGGACTACTTCGGCCGCTTCAGCGAATTCGACTGCTGAAGAGTAGGTCTCGGGCGAGAGCGTTGCAGCGAATGCGAGGGCGGTTGCCTCGTAGTGCGTGCTGAGGGTCCGTTCGATTCTGCGAACTTTCGCGTAGCCGAACGGATCGAAGGGTGTGCCGCGCAGGAACCGTCCTCGCGCCAGAACTTTCAGCGCGATGTGGCTTTTCGGTCCCATCCCGATCTTCTTCTCACGGCCCAACGCTTTCAGTGCTGGTGGGTGCAGCTTGTAGGTCAACTTCTCCCCTCCCGGCACCTCGGCCGCGACGGAGGTGACGAACGCGGGGTCGGTCAGCATGCGTGCGACCTCGTACTCGTCTTTGTAGGCCATCAGCTTGTGGAGCCCGCGTGCCACGGCGTCGGTGAAGTCCGTACCGGCGCCCACTCTGCGATCGGCATCCCACACCGTCTGCATGGCGGACAGATATCGGCGCGTGACAGGCACTCCCTGGTAGGACATCAGTTGTGCTGCACGTCGTGCGACAAGATCGAGACTGGGTCCTTCGATCGTCAGATCCGCTAGCAGATGCTCGGGAACCTCGGTGTCGCTCCGCGGGTGTGCTGTCTTCGCCGTTGTCGCCTCTGCGAACAGAGCCGGTTCGGCCACGTGCGCGCGCCCCCACCGGAACGCGGCGATGTTCGCCGATACCGCGACCCCGTTGATCGTGATCGCCTCCTCGATCGACGCAGCCGGAATGGGCAGGGCGCCCGCCTGATACGCGGCACCGACCAGGAGGAAGTTGGCCGCGGCGGTGTTGCCGAACAGTGTGTCCGCTGCGGCGAGGGCGTCGAACGAGTACATCAGCGCGCACCGAGCCGCGAGCCTTCCCGTCAAGTCGCTGTCGGCGGGGTACTGCGCGGAGTGGTCGTAGACCATGTCGCCAGTGGCGGTCCTGCTCGTCGACGCGATCGTGACCGTCCGGTCGGCACTGCCGAAGCCGACGTTCTTCGAATCCGCCGCGGTGAGCAAGTCGAAGGCAAGTACACAATCGGCCGATGCCGGACTGATTCGGTTCGAGGATTCGCTGTGCGCGGATGCCAACCGCAGATGTGAGGTGACCGGTCCCGCCTTCTGACTGAGACCGGTCTGATCCAGACCTTCCACATGCAGTCCTGCACGAAGCCCGGCCATGCCGAGTACCTGGTTGACCGTCACGATCCCGGTGCCGCCGATGCCGGCGAGGAAAACGTTGTGCGTCGAGGTCAGCTCGCCCAGAATCGGCTCCGGCACGACCGGCGGCTCGGCCACAGTCTTTCGTACCGGAGTTGCGTCCTCGGGCAGTTCCACTGTGACGAACGACGGGCAATCGCCGTCCAGGCAGGAGTAGTCGGTGTTGCAGGACGTTTGATCGATCGTCGTCTTGCGCCCGAACTCGGTGTCCACCGGCTGTACCGACAGACAATTGCTCTTCACACCGCAGTCACCGCAACCCTCACACACAGCCTCGTTGATGACGACGCGAGTACGCCTGACGGGCAGGTCACCACGCTTGCGTTTGCGGCGGGCCTCTGCCGCGCATTGCTGGTCGTAGATCAACACCGTCACGCCCGGTGTGTCGCGTAACAGGCGTTGGGCGTCGTCGAGCCGATCGCGATTCCACAAGGTCACCCCGGCCGCGAGCGACGCATTCTTGTGCCGCTCCGGTTCGTCGGCGCAGATGATGATCTTCCGCACGCCCTCCGATACCAACTTGTGCGTCAACTCGGGAACCGTGAGGCCGGCCTCCGCGTCCTGCGCTCCGGTCATCGCAACAGCCGAGTTGTACAGGATCTTGTAGGTGATGTTCACACCGGCGGCGATGCATGCCTGTACCGCCAATTGACCTGAGTGGAAATAGGTTCCGTCACCGACGTTCTGAAAGATGTGATCGACGTCGGTGAACGCGGATTGACCGATCCATTGCGCACCCTCACCACCCATCTGGGTCAGGCCGGTCACCTGAGAATCCGTGCGCGAGGACATCGTCACCAGCGTGTGGCACCCGATCCCGCCTCCTGCCAGCGATCCTTCCGGCACCGCGGTCGACCGGTTGTGCGGGCATCCCGAGCAGAAGTACGGTGCCCGCTTGGCCGGGAGAACCGTCAGATCGAGAACGGGCGGAGGCGGTTTCGGAAGATCGATACGGCCGCCCAGGATTCGACGTAGCGGCCGTAGGAGTCGTGCCGCCGTGAGCTCACCGTCGGACGGGACAAGCGGGCTTCTGTCGTGGCCACGCTTGCCGACCACGTGTGGTGCGTCGGGAATTCCGTAGAGCGCCTCCTTGACCTGCGTCTCGACGAACGCGGTCTTGTCCTCGACGACCAGAACCGTCTCGACCCCTGTCGCGAGTTCGCGAATCTTACGTTCGCCCAATGGGAAAGGCATTCCGATGCGCATCACACGAATGCCCGCGGCATCGAGTGCGTCGGCGCCCAGACCGAGCTCCTCCAATGCTTGACGGACACTGTCGTACGCGGTCCCCACCGCCACGATGCCCAACCACGCCGATTCGGGCGCGACCTCGATAGTGTCGATATCGTTGGCATCGTTGAACTTTCGTACCATCTCCCACCGCGGGCCGTACATGTCGGCCTCGGCGAGAAGACTGTCCGGCGGTGAGGCGAGAATGCGCTGACGATACGTCCACGGCCGCCCTTCCCATTCCAACTCGGGAACCTCGATCGCGAAATCATGGAAATCTCGGCTCATCGTCCAGATACCGTCGGCGACGTCGGCAACGAGCTTCATCGACGACCAACATCCCGATACCCTCGACAGCGCCGCGCCGAGAAGCCCGAACGCGATCACTTCCTCTGCGTTTCTCGGGAAGAAGATCGGCATACCGAGTGCCGCCAACGACTTCTCGCTCGCAGCAGGCACACTCGACGACTTCGCCGCAGGATCGTCACCCACCAGTACCAGCGCCCCGCCGTCGGGATGCGCGCCGTACATCGTCCCGTGCCGGAGTGAATCACTCGCTCGATCCAGACCTGGGCCCTTGCCGTACCAGACACCGACGATGCCGTCGTGGGTACGCTGCCCCTTCGGCAATTCCATCTGGCTACCCCATACCGAGGTGGCAGCGAGTTCCTCGTTCATGCCCGGGACCAACCGAACCTCGTGGTGTGAACGCAGTTCCGGAATCCCTGCCAGCAGACGGTCCAACCCTGCAAGCGGACTCCCCTGGTACCCGGACACGAACGTTGCGACGTTCTTGCCTGCACGCTCGTCCCTCTCGTGCTGCTCCGCCATGTACCGGGCGATCGCCTGTACCCCGGTCATCAACACCGGTCCCGAATCCGTTCGATAGCGATCGAACAAGTCGACGACTGTCGACTGTCCGGGTGTCTGACTGACCAAAGTCATTGCAAGTCTCCATCGGTGTCGCAGCGGGTGGATCGGGTGATCGGATTGCTGCCATAACGCTGCACCTATATGATTTTCGGATCAACACAACAAGCTGCAACTGACCATTCAGTTCAGTCGGTAACCTTGATCACGTTTGGAGTTGACTGCTTTGCTCAGCATCGACCGCCTCGACATCGAGCTACTCGGTGTCCTTTCACGCAACGCGCGGACCGGAATAGTCGAATTGGCATCGACTCTGGGCGTTGCCCGCAACACGGTTCAAGCCCGCCTGAGTCGCATGATCGACGACCGCGTGCTGTCGGGATTTCGACCCGAACTCGACCTCGCCCAAGTCGGCATCGCCGTCCAAGCCTTCATGGCATTGGAACTGCAACAGGGTCGATTGCAAGCAGTCGTCGACGCTCTCACCTCCATGCCCGAGGTGTTGGAAATCCATGCCACGACAGGCCGCGAGGACCTACTCGTCAGAGTCGCCACTGCCACACAAGCAGACCTGCAGAACCTCATCCAGAACGTGGTCTCGATACCAGGAGTCTCTCACTCGAGCACCACCCTGGCTCTGACAACTCCCCTCCGATACCGAATACAACCGCTACTCGAACACCTCGGACATCAACAGGGCTGGGGACGCGCGACACCACCACCCCGCTGAGTACCACTCGTTCGCGACCGGCCACCGCACGCCGCAGGCAGACGAAGGCCGTGGTCACAGCGGGGAAAATACTTCTCAGCGGGGTCACAGCTCGCACACGGCACAGTACGTTCCATGAGGACAGTTCGTTTCGAGAATGCAGCGGCGCAGCCGGAGTCCGCGAGTAGACCCGGTGATCGAACCCAACCCGGAATACGGGCCGGTCGAGCTACTTCGAGCGATGGAACGCGCTATGAACCGCGGTGACATGTACGGGGCAGCGCCATTCCCCAGTCCCCCGGCGTCACAAGTAGCAACCTCGCCGCCCGCCGCGGTCCCGCGGTGGTGGCGCGACGCATCGGCAGCAACGTTCTGGCTGGTTCTGCTGTTCGTCACGGCGCTGTGGGTCGCCGGCGGGGGTGTCGACCAACTGTTCGGTGACGCCAGCAGCTCCCTGACATCGGCGGGCAGGTTGACCGGATTGATCGCCTCGGCACTCCTGCTCGTCCAAGTATTCTTGATGGCGCGGGTGCCGATCATCGAATCTGCGTGGGGACAGGGCGAATTGACGCGCCTGCACCGGTGGGTCGGGTTCACCTCGTTCACGCTGATGCTCGGCCACATCGGGCTGATCACGTCGGGATACGCCGCTGCCGACCTCGGCGCGGTCTGGGGCACGATCGTCGACCTCACCCTGAACTCGCCCGGCGTACTGCTCGCCATCACTGGCACCGCTGCACTGGTGTTGGTAGTGGTCACGTCCGTCCGGGCCGCCCGTCGGCGACTGCGCTACGAATCGTGGCACCTGATCCATCTCTACGGATACCTCGGCGCAGGCCTGGCTCTGCCGCACCAACTGTGGGCAGGAGAAGACTTCGTCGAATCCGCTGCAGCCACTTGGTTCTGGTGGACTCTCTACATTGCGTGCGCTGGTTCGGTTCTTCTGTGGCGCATCATGATTCCCCTGTGGCAGTCGCTGCGAAGCGGCATACGCGTCATCGACGTGCGGTACGAGCGCGCCGATACGGTCACCGTCACCGTGGGAGGTTCAGCGCTGAAACATCTGAAGGTCCGCGGTGGCCAATACTTTCAGTGGCGATTCATGGATGGCCCCGGATGGACACGAGCACAGCCGTATTCACTGTCGGCTGCACCTGACAGTGCCACCTTGCGGTTCACCGCAGCAATCGTCGGCGACGGATCCGCCCGTCTGCCGTCGTTGCGACCCGGCACCAGAGTTCTCCTCGAAGGCCCCTATGGTCGCTTGCATTCGGGCACGCGAACGGCCGACAAGACACTGTTGGTGAGCGCCGGAATCGGTGTCACACCGCTGCGCGCCCTGCTCGAATCATTGCCCCGTTCACCGGGCGACATCACCATGATTCACCGCGTCCGAACGATCGACGACGCCGTGCTGCGCGGAGAAATCGAACATCTCGCCTATCAGCGCGGAGCCGATTACCACCTCGTCGACGGCCACCGCATCCGCGACCGGGCCAGCTGGCTTCCGGAACAAGCACGCGATTGGGACGACACCAGGGCCTTGCTGTCCTATTGCCCCCACGTGGCCGAGTGCGACGTCTTCATCTGCGGACCGAAGGCCTGGGCCGAGGCCGTACGTCGAGCGGCACGGCGCGCAGGAACCCCGTCGACACGAATTCACATCGAATCCTTCGAGCTCTGAAAGACACTTCCATGCGCCGAATCACGCTGTGGCTCCTTGCCTCCCTCTCCACTCTGGTCCTTCTGTTCAGCTATCACACCTCCACTGACGGCCCCATGGCCACCAACGCCGCCGTGACCGCCGTCCAGCCTGTCGACACCGCGTCCGCAGGTCCCGGAATCGGCACCGGTGCCGATTCCGGGACCACCGCGTCGGCGGGCGCGGGAATGCCGCCGACCGCGAGCACAGACGCCACCTCTCGAACCTTCACCGGCACCGCTGCGAGCACCCGGTACGGGCCCGTCCAGGTCCAGATCACTGTCGCGAGCGGCGCGATCACCGACGCCTCTGCAGTGGACTACCCGACCAGTAACGGTCGGGATCAGCAGATCAACGCCCGCGCGGTGCCGACCCTCGAATCAGAGACCGTGGCCGCGCAGGATGCGAGCATCGACATGGTCTCGGGTGCGACCTACACCTCCGAGGGCTATGTCCAGAGCTTGCAGTCCGCTATCGACCAGGCCAACCTGTGATGCCCGACGACGCCGGTATCGGCGTGCGGGCGTTCGTCGAACAGATCATGGGGATCCCTGTATCGGTGCACATTCGCGCGCATCGGCCGGGTCGAGACGTCATAGCCACCGCAGTCGCCGCAGTGTTCGCCCGACTCTCCCGGGCCGAGGCGATTTTCAGCACGTGGCAACCCACCAGTGAGCTGATGCGCTTGCGCCGAGGCGATCTCGCCCTCGCTGACGCGGATCCGTCGATGAGGGTGGTCATGGATCTGTGCGAACGTGCAGCGTCGGTGACGGGTGGTCTGTTCACCACCGACCTCGTCGCACCGGACGGTACGCGCGGATGGGACCCGACCGGTCTGGTCAAAGGATGGGCCGTCGACGACGCCGCTGCCGTGTTGCGTACGGTCGATCGGATCGCGTTCTCGATCAATGCAGGAGGCGACATAGTCTGCGGACTGGGGCGCCTTTCGGATGCCCTGGCCAACACCTGGAACATCGGGATCGAAGACCCCGCGGACCGCAGCCGCATCTCACGAGTCCTGCCGATCACCGTCGGCGCAATCGCAACGTCGAGTGCTGCTGCCCGCGGCGCACACATCATCGATCCGAGAACCGGGGCCGGTCTCACGCACCCCGGCTCTGCCACGGTCACCGGGCCCGAACTGGTGTGGGCGGACGTGTGGGCGACCACGACATTCATCGATCCCACTGCGCTGGGTCGCAGTGATGGATTCGCCGACTACCGGTTGTGGACCATAGATCTCCCCCGGCCCGCATCGGACACTCGGCGCAGTCTCAGGTGTCGAGGATCCGCACCGAGCAGCGCATCATGAACCGCATGCCCTCGTTCCACCTGCCCCGCGTGCCTACCCCCCGATGGATCAGGTCGAGGTGGACCATTCGTCTACGGTCCGCGGTCGTCTCTACCGTCACGGTGGCACTGGCCTTGCTGGTCGGCGGTGCCGCGCTGGTCTGGTACGTCTCGACCTCCGCCTCGGCCACCGTCGACTCGGCGACACAGACCCGGCTGCAGGACATCACCGCCGCGCTTGCGCAGAGTCCGCCCGATCGAATCGATCCACTGCTCCTGGCCACCGACCAGAACATTGTCGTCGTACAGATCCTGGACGAATCCGGAGCTGTCGTCCGCGGATCGACCGGCGCACCCGACACCGCACTCACCGCTGGTCCACAGAGCAATTCCGGGCCGACCGGCACGGGCGGACCAGCTCGCGGCGGGGACCGTCGGCCCGACCGACTCGAACACGTCTCGCTGACCTCGGCCACCGTGCCCACCGGCACCGGCACCGGCACCGGCACTGTCACGATCGTGATCGGCGCGAGCGACGGTAACACCGGCGACACCATCACAACGGTGACCGTGCTCCTTGCGATTCTGGCACCGATCATCGCCGCCATCGCGGGAGCAGCCACGTATTACCTGGTTGGACGATCATTGCGTTCGATGGAGCGACTGCGACGCCGAGTGTCCGAGATCAGCGCGGCCGATCTCACCGAGCGTCTCCCCGTATCGGAGAACCGAGACGAGATAGCCGCTCTGGCCGAGACCATGAACGCGATGCTCGAACGCATCGAGACCGGACAATCAACGCAGCGTCGATTCGTCTCCGACGCATCCCACGAACTGCGCAGCCCGCTGGCCACCATCGCCGGGGTGTTGGAGCTGGGCCGGGAATCATTGGGATCGATCGATGCCGATCTGCTCGATCACACTCTGCTCCCCGAGGTGACCCGGGTCCAGAGCCTTGTCGAAGACCTGCTGGTCCTCGCACGCGCCGACGAGAACGGGATGCCGATCCGACTCGAAGACGTCGACCTCGACGACATCGCCCGAGGTGAAGCCGCGCTGGTCAGATCACAGGTACCGCACACAGTCGTCGTCCACCTTTCCCCGACCCGCGTCCACGGTGATCCAAGCGCACTGACCCGGGTACTGCGCAACCTCACCGTCAACGCCGGCCGGCATGCCAGCACCCGAATGGAGATCGAGGTCAGACACGACGCCGATACCGCCTACCTCGAGGTAGGCGACGACGGACCGGGCATTCCGGAGCACGACCGCGTCCGAGTCTTCGACCGATTCGTCCGGCTCGAGGAACACCGCAGCAGAGCACAGGGCGGTGCAGGTCTCGGCCTGTCCATCGTCGCCGAGATCGTGCAGGCTCACGGCGGGGACGTGGTCATCACCGCACGTAAGGGCGGTGGCACGCTGGTGTCGGTACGGTTACCGTTCGTCTCTACCGACTGACTGTTCAGAGCGCGACAATTCGATACCCCGCCCCGCGCACCGTCTCCACCGAGGCAACTCCGAAGGGCAGGTCGATCTTCTTCCGCAGATACCGGATATAGACCTCGACGACATTGTCGTCGCCCTCGTAGTGGGCGTCCCACACGTTCTGCAGGATCTGCATCTTGGTCAGGACCACCCCGACATTGCGGACGAGGTACTCGAGCAGTGCGAATTCCTTTGCCGTCAATCGTATTTCATCTCCACCGCGTTCGACTCTGCGCAAAGCCGGGTCCAGAGTCAATGAACCTGCGGCCAGGACTGCGGGTCGCTCGGGTGCCCCGCGGCGCACCAGGGCACGAAGCCTGGCGCGCAAGATGCGGAAGGAGAACGGCTTGGTCAGGTAGTCGTCGGCTCCGAGATCGAACGCATCGGTCTGATCGAATTCTCCGTCCTTGGCAGTCAGCATCATCACCGGCGTCCACACCTGTTTGTCCCGCATCCGGCGAAGCACCTCGTAACCGCTGTGGCCAGGCATCATGATGTCGAGGACGACAACGTCGTAGGTCTCCTCGGTCGCGCGCCACAAACCATCGACGCCATCGGTCGCAACGACCACCACGTGCCCATCTGCCTCCAAGCCACGCCGAATGGTCGCCGCAAGCAACTCCTCGTCCTCCACTACCAGAATGCGCACGAGAATCATTGTGGACCACACCAGCTGAGAGCGAGCTTGCAGACGAGCCGACGAGGGGCACACTCAGCGGGCTCTCAGCTCCCCTCGGCCGCAGTATCGACCGACAACGATGTGACAGCTCGACGAGGAGATCCTGATGAGCACCACCACCGGCCTTGCCGCTACATCTACCACGCCGTGTATCGGACCGCGATGGCGCTCACTGTGTCAGACGCAGCGCCCATCGTTCGGCGCAACTCGAGCTCCTCACTGTAGCGGCAGGCGGATCACCAAACGCGCTCCACCCAAGGGTGACTCGACGACCTGTACCGTACCCGAGTGCGCTGCAACGGTTCCCGCGACGATGGCCAGGCCGAGACCCGTGCCGCCGTCGTCGCGAGTTCTCGAGGAATCGAGCCTGACAAATCGATCGAACACGCGGCCGCGCTCGGATTCCGGAACCCCAGGACCGTCGTCATCGACCGAGATCGTGGCGTAGCCATCCGCCTGCGCCGTCGCCAAGCGAACGCGCGTCGAGGCGTACCTGATGGCATTGTCGACGATGTTGCGGACCACCCGCGCCAAAGCCTGCTGATCGCCCTTCACCCGGACAGGTTCGATCGCAGATTCCACTTCGAGGCTCGAGAGCGCCGCAACTCGTTTGGTCTCCTCGTACATGATGTCGTCCAGGTCGACGTCGACCGCGCCCTCGACCGTCCCTGTCTCGTCCGAACGAGCAAGCAGCAGAAGGTCTTCGATCAGTCTCCGCATTCGCCGCGCCTCCGGCAGCAGAGAGTCGTCGATCAACGCTTCGTCGAGCAGATCCGGCCTCGACGCTGCGAGTTCGAGTGCGGTGGTGATCGTCGAAAGGGGACTTCGAAGTTCGTGCGACGCGTCGCTGACAAATCGTTGCTGCGCGCGTTGTCCCGCTTCCACACGGCCCAGCATCTCGTTCATCGTCACTGCAAGCCGCGCGATCTCGTCCCGAGTCTCGGGGACCGGAAGTCGTTCGTCCAACTGACTGTTGGAGATGGACGCCACGCGCGAGCGGATGCGTTCGACCGGGCTCAGAGCCGCGCCCACGAGCTTGTACGTGGCGAACGCAACGAGAGCGATGACGATGGGGCCGACGATCGCGAGCAACACCGCAACTGTCGACACGACGTTCTCGACGGGCTCCCGGTCGGCACCGACCACTACGGTGACCGGGCCGCTCGGTGAGTTCGCGCCCATCCCCGTCACCCAGAAATCGCCAGCTTCCAGTTCGACGCGTCCCAGGTCGGCTGTCGTCGACGGCTCCAGCTGTCTCGTCGACAACGGCACCTTCGGATCGCCCTGAGAAGTGGCCACGACGCCACCCGAGGAATCGATCACCTGAACCGATCCGATCTGCCCGTCGGTCGAGAGCAGCGATTCATCGATCTGCGACGGTGACTTCGATTCGAGCTGTTCTGCGACCTGCGTTGCGCGGGCGGCCGCCGCAGTACGTGCGGACGTTTCCAGCGAGTTGTACAGGACCCCGAGCAGTGCCCCACCCGCGGCGATCAAGCACACCGCCACGACCAGGGTCGACGCAACAGCCGACCGGACTCGCACGGTCCACGTATGCGGCCTGAGGCGATCGAAGTTCACACGCATCGCCCCAGTCTGATGCGTCCGGTCTCCTGCCGCCGATGATCTTCAGCGCTTCTTCAGGAACGCTCTGCAGCAGTCCGCGGTCATGCCCGCTTCACGCACGCTCGCGAGCACGGTGCCGGAAGTCACGCTCTGCCTCTGGATCATCGACAGTCTCGGCACCTCGATCGGCGAAACGGCTGCCACTGCGCTACGACAGTGTCGATGCCAAGCGATAGCCGACGCCGCGCACTGTCTCGATGCTTCTGAGGCCGAACGGCTGATCGACCTTCTTTCTCAGGTAGCCGATGTAGACCTCGACGATGTTCTCGTCGCCGTCGTAGTTGGCATCCCACACCGAGCGCACGATCTCGGACTTGGTCACCACCACACCGCTTTTGCGCATGAGGAATTCGAGGACGCTGTACTCGCGCGGAGTGAGCGCCAACTCCGATCCCTGACGCGTGACCCGGTGTCGCGCCGGGTCGAGTTCCAGATCGCCGACGCTCAGGACCGTCGGCCGCTCGGGAGCCCCTCGTCGCACCAACGCGCGTATCCGCGCCACCAGTACTACGAAGGAGAAGGGTTTGACCAAATAGTCGTCGGCACCCAGGTCGAACGCGTCGGCGAGGTCGTACTCTCCGTCTTTGGCGGACAGCATCAGAATCGGTGTCCACACGCCCTGCGCCCGAAGATCGCGGACGATGCTGTAGCCGTGTTTTCCCGGCAGCATGATGTCGAGGACTACGACGTCGAAATCTCCGGTGACGGCTGCGTGGAAGCCGTCGTCACCGTCGTGCGCGATCTCGACGACGAAGCCCTCGGCCACCAACCCGCGGCGGACCATCTCCGCGAGGCGTACTTCGTCCTCGACCACCAAGACCCGCATTGCGAACTCCGATCGTTCGTCCTGTCGACCGAGTAGATCAGAACCTCGGTGTGCGGGCGACCCGCTCTCAGGGGTTCTTCAGGAGACGACCTCCACACTGAAGCTCGTGATCAACTCCTCATCGTTTACCACCGCGCACTCCCTCGCCACCGAGGTCGTGACGGAGGCCGCTAGCGCCGAGATCGAGGCGACCGCGCTCGTTCTCGCGCTGGGACTCGTCGTCTACGGGCTGCTGGCCGCGCGCCGTAATCCGTATTCGCCGGTCGTGGCCGCGCTGGGATACTTCCTTGCGCTTCTGACCCTCGCCGTCGCCGTACGCACCGATGGATGGTCGACGAGCGCCGACGGTTCGATCACGGGCTGGGTCGTCGACCATCGAAGTGCGTTGCTCGACCGAGTCGCAATGGCCGTCACCACCGCGGGCGGACCGCCCGAAACTGCGGCGTACGGATTGGTGATCGCAGCAGTACTCATCCGGCGAACCAAACGCTACGTTCCTGCACTGATCCTGCTGGCCACAGTCGCGGTATCGGCGGTCACGTGCACACTTCTCAAGCTCGTCATCGGCCGTGAGCGCCCACCGCTGAGCACTCAGCTGATACTCGAGACGGATCACTCGTTCCCGTCGGGCCACGTCACCGGAACCGCGACGCTGCTGATGATGACTGCACTCGTGCTCGGGCACCGATCGAGAAGACTTCGGTCGGTGCTGATGACCGCCGCCCTCGCCGTCACTGCACTCGTTGCCGCAAGCCGCCTCTACCTCGGTGTCCACTGGTTCACCGACGTCTGCGCGGGCCTGTTGCTCGCCTGCTTCATGGTCGCCCTCGGCTCGGTCGCGCTCCGCGTCGGCTCCGGCCGCACACTCCCGTCCCACTCGCATCTCGACGAAGAAGCCGCCGTATGACATCGGCATTCGCCGGAGGAATCCTCGACCCCAGCACCCTCGTCGCCACGTTCGGGTTGCTCGGGCTCTGCGATTCGGCGTTATTCGGCGAGCTTCGCGATGGACTGCGCCCACAGGAAATACTTGTTGCGACCGAGGTCGCCGATCGACTTGATGTTGAACGCGGCCTTCAGGTGTTCAGCGTCGCCCGGACTGACGCCCTGCAACGCTTCGACGGGTGCGTCGACGAGTTCGGCGAGTGGCTTGTCTTCGTATGCTTTATCGAGCTTGTCAGCGATTCCAGACATGAAACTTCCCTCCTGAGTCTCGTGAACCAGGCGCCGGACATGGCACCTTGCTTGAAGGCTACGACGAGTGCGAGTGCTACGGAGCGGATTCACCGTCGTATCGCAACGAACGTAATCAGCCAGTCTTCCCCGCCGTCACGTAGGTGTCGGCGCGATGCAGATCAGCCACGTCGTCCGGCAGTTCCGGCACCGTAACCCCATACCGCTCGGTGAGCGTCCCCGGAAGATACGCCAGAAGTCCTTCCGCCGACCACGCGGTGGCCACGCTCCGATCGAATCCCGCACGCTCGAGATCCACAGGCCAGTCCGTACGCAGATCGACAGCACGTCGTGCCCGCTGGATCGCTTCGACTACGAATTTCGAGCATTGTCAAACGGTGACCTCCATCGCTGCCGTCGACACCATTGATCACGAAAATGCAAGTTGTGCAGCATATTTCGATCACCCGATGTTCCACTTGGCTATCGAATCGAATCTTGCTAGGTTGTTTTTCTGCCCAGCTACCTGGCTTGGGGCGGTCGGGCGCATCAGCGCGTAGATCCGAGGCTCGAAACCTCCAGCGACACCGCTTGCGAAGCCAGGAGGCTTTCTCCGCATGCCCGCACTCATCACAGGACGCACCACCAAATGGTGTGCGCTGCTCGTCCTTTCGCTCACCGAACTGATGGTCGTACTCGACGTCACCATCGTCACCATCGCACTCCCCCAAGCCCAACAAGAACTCGGACTCTCCGACGGCCAACGCCAGTGGGTCGTCACCGCATACGCGCTCGCCTTCGGCGCGCTGCTCCTCCTCGGTGGCCGCATAGCCGACTACTGGGGCCGCAAACGCACCTTCATGGTCGGCATGATCGGATTCGGTGTTGCGTCCGCATGGGGCGGAATGGCCGACAGCGGCGTCGAACTCGTCATCGCACGCGGCGTCCAAGGCGCCTTCGCCGCACTCCTCGCACCCGCAGCCCTGGCCATGCTCACCGTCTTGTTCACACACGGAAGAGAACGCAACACCGCATTCGCCATCTTCGGAACCGTCGCCGGGTGCGGCGCCGCAGTCGGTCTCGTCCTCGGCGGCGTGCTCACCGAATTCGCCAGTTGGCGCTGGTGCCTGCTCGTCAACGTCCTCTTCGTCATCGCCAGCATCATCGGCGGAGTCCTCCTCCTCGACGAAAGCAAAACCGACGGCGACAACCGATACGACATCTGGGGCACCATCACCGTCACCACCGGTCTCGGCGCCCTCGTCTACGGCTTCACCCTCGCCGAGCACGGGTGGGCATCGGCCGACACCATCTCCTCTCTTGCCGCCGGACTCGTTCTCCTCACCGTGTTCGTGTGGATCGAAAAGACCGTCGCACAGCCACTTCTCCCGCTCCGGGTCATCCTTCACGGCGTCCGCGGCGGCGCCTTCATCGTCCAGGGCATCGTTGGAGCCATCATGATCGGCTCGATGCTCTACTTGACCTTCCACTTCCAGATCGTCATGGGTATGAGCCCCTTGAGATCGGGACTCGCCAACGTCGCCATGACCGCAGTGATCCTCGCCCTCGTCCCACTCGCCACCAAGGCACTCAACACCTACGGGCCACGACCGATGATGATCGCCGGGCCTCTGTTCGTCGCCGCTGGACTGTTCTACCTGAGCGGCATCAGCTCCGACGGCAGCTACGTCACCGAGATCTTGCCCGCACTGGTGCTTCTCGGAATCGGCCTGGCGATGCTGTTCGTACCACTGCAGAACCTCGCGCTCATCGGCGTCGCACCACGCGATGCAGGAGTCGCCTCCGCAACGGTCAACTCCACCTTCCACATCGGCGGCTCCATCGGACTCGCCGTCTTCACCGTCATCTACGCCGGCAGCGTCGAACGAGCTCTCGACAACGGAACACCCCAGCTCGACGCGTTCACCGACGGATACTCCGCCGCCTTCATCGCATCGGGCATCGTCATGCTCCTCGCTGCAGTGGTCTCGTTCACACTGATCCGCGGCACCAGAGAGGACCTCATGCCCAGCTGGGAGAGCGACGGCAGCGAAACACTCCAGACGCACTGACCGCAGTTCACGATTCGGGTGCTACAGACCTCAACGCAGCAGTGACGCCGTCGAGGACGGCGTCGAGCTTCCACGCGCGTCGATCAGCCGGATCGGTGTGCGCCAAGTGCGGTTCGATAGCAGTGATGGCCGGAAATTCATCGGCACTCAAAGCGTCGTACGCAGCCTTGATCCGTCCCGCCGCCGAGGAGACCATCGCCTCCCCGCTTGCACTCACCGGATCTTCGGCACCTGCACTCAGCGCATCTCGAGCCCACGCGGCCTGCTCGATCGCGCTCGAGGTGACGAACTGATCGAGGAGGTCCGCAGCGGCTATGCAGGTCTCGTCCGGTACGCCCCCGGATCGAAGCAACGAAAGAATCCGTTCGGTGATGCGTAGCGAATTCGAACCAATTTGCGCATCCGCAAGTGCAACGAGAGCGATGTCGCCATGCGAGGCGAGGACATCGATCTGATCGACCACAACGTGTCGGAGTTGGTCTCGCCACGATCCTTCGACAGCAGTCGGGGTGCGCACGCCGGCCAGAGCGAGATCGTATGCCGCCTCGACCAGGTCCTTTCGATCGTCGACGTAGACGTACAGAGAAGCGGCGGCTGTGTCGAGCCGCGTCGCAACCTTGCGCATCGACACAGTGGCGAGGCCGTTCTCATCGATGAGTGCAAGCGCGGCCTCGACGATCGCTGAACGGCTGAGCGCGGGTTTTGCCGGTTGTGTGCGAGCCGAACTACGCCCGCTACCAGTTGTGATCACCGACTCAGCGTACTTGACGAACACCGTCTGCGACGTACAGTGTTAGTCACGAACACTGTTAGTTCCGACACCGTTAGTCAGCGACCGAGTGAGGACATCGATGAAAACTCTCGAAGACCGCAGATGGGTCGCCCTATGGGCGGTGCTCTGCGCTGCGGCCATGGACCTGCTGGATGCGACCGTGATGATCGTGGCAGGACCGTCGGTTCAGGAGGCGTTCGGCTCGAGTGACGCCGTCTTGCTGTGGCTCACCGCCGCGTACACGCTTCCGTTCGGAGTACTCCTGATCTTGGGTGGGCGCTTCGGTGACCGGTGGGGCCGCCGGAAGATCTTTCTGATCGGAGCTACAGGATTCGTAGTGGCATCGGTATCGTGCGCCCTCGCGCCCTCGATCGAAGTGCTCCTTGCAGCGCGTGCGCTGCAAGGAGCATTCGGCGCACTTCTCATCCCGCAGGGCTATGGCCTTGTCGGAGCACTGTTCTCGCGCGAAAAGGAACGCGGGCGGGCCTTCTCGCTGTTCGGACCGGTGAGCGCGATCGCAGGTGTCGGCGGACCGATTCTCGCCGGAGCACTTATCGGGTGGGACGTCGCGGGAATCGGATGGCGTGCGATCTTCCTCATCAACGTGCCGATCGGCGTGTTCGTGATCGTCGCAGCCGCCGCATGCCTGCCACGGGAAGACGCTCTCCATAGAGTTCGGATCGATCCGGTCGGTGCTGTCTTGGTTGCCGCTACCGCCGGACTCATCGTGTTCCCGCTGATAGACGGCCCCCAATCCGGCTGGCCGTGGTGGAGTTTCGCACTTCTGGCTGGTTCAGCGGTCGCAGGATGGGCCCTGACACGGCAGATGCGCAGTAGCCGCGCCCCTATCCTCGAACCGACATTGCTCGGTAAGCCCGCCTTCGTTGCCGGTCTCGCACTCGCGATCGCGCTTTTCGCCGGCACCGGCGGACTGACTCTTCTCCTCTCGCTCTACCTCCAACTCAGCAGTGGTGACAGTGCCCTCGACACCGGGCTCGCGCTTGCCCCACTCGCCATCGGCATAGCAATCGGCTCACCGATTGCCGCACAACTCCGCCTTCGATTCGGCCGACGAGGCCTGCACCTCGGCCTCGTCGTCGAGATCATCGGACTAGCACTACTTGCTTGGGCAGTCGGAGCGGATTCCGGTGCGATCGCGTTCGAACTGTCCGTGTTCGTCATCGGAATCGGGCAAGGTCTGTTGTTCGGTCCGGTCATCCAGACAATCCTCGGTACCGCCGATACACACGAAATCGGAAGCGCTGCAGGCGCCATGACGTCGTTGCAACAGATCGCCACCGCACTCGGCATCGCAGTACTCGGCACCATATTCTTCACCGAAACCAACGCGACCACCATGATCGCCGGCATCGTAGCGGTCATGGCTCTCATGGTCACGGCCGCAATTCTCGTCCTGAGACTTCCTCGCACCACGCCCTCCTTCTGAAAGGCACAGCCACCATCATGTCGAACCAAACGAACCGCATCGTCGTCCTCGGAGCCGGAGGACGCACCGGACGCCTCATCGTCGAGGCGTCACTGCGTGCCGGCCACGACACACTCGCGGTGGTCCGATCACCCGAACGGGCCGGCCTGGCTCCTCATGACAAGCTCGCGGTAGGTACAGGAGATGCCTCGGACGCGAGGTCACTCGAACGCCTGCTCAGGACAGGGGACGTCATCATCTCGGCAATCGGTCCCTCCGGCCGAAAGTCGAACGGCCTGTACACAAATGCCGCCAACGCGGTCGTCGATGCCACCGCCGGAACGGGTGCCGAGAGGTTCATCGCAATCACCTCGAGTGGCGTCCGTTCCGACGATCCGGGCCACCCGTGGTGGTACCGAAAGCTCCTGCTGCCGTTCATGCGTAACACCTACTCCGACATGGCAAATATGGAATCGGTTGTGGGTGCCTGCACACTGGATTGGACGTTCGTCCGACCAGGACGGCTCGTGGACCAACCGGCGACCGGCCACTACCGTGTCGAGAACGGAAGTAATCCGGTCGGCGGCGTGAGCGTTCCTCGGCAAGACGTGGCCGACTTCGTCATCGCCTGCACCGAGGACGCCACCTGGAACCGTAAGCATCCCACCATCACTCGATGAAACAGCAGCGCGCGTCCGAGGCTCACTGGACGTAGGTCTCCACGTGAGCACCGGTGACCACACCGACATTGGGCACGATCGTTCCCCACCCCGAGCTGCACGTACCCGATGCCTGACCTGTTGGCCCGAACGAGCTGGTCGACGCGTTGTACGGCCCGACCGCGTAGAACGGGAAGGCATTGGGGATGCCGTGAAGACCCCAGCACTCGATACTGAGGTAGTACTCTCGCCTGGGCGGAGCGCCGGTGTCGTGGCAGGTAACCGACGCGCTGAAAGAATCGTGCGCGACGGCGCAGTCCTGAGGACCGGCAGAGGCAACACCGGAACCGACGATCGACGCGGCGGCCAGACCGGATACGACCGCGCTAACTCGTGCTGCAGCAATAAGTTTGCTTCCCATAGACACTCATTCGCTGGCGCACGTCAGGACGTTACGACCGACTTGCCGGACATTTACATACTCGTCTGTCAGAATCCGGGGAACAGCTGTGTGAGCTCGTCGCGAGTCGTCGGTCCGGTGATGTCGAGGAAGTCGCCGGGACGCACACGGCCGTAGACCAGCCGCGTCAGGATGTCCGTCGTGGCCGTGACGGCAGTGTGCGCAGCGCGGTCGTCGTTGACCCCGATGTGGACCTCGTCGGCGATATCGAGACAATCGTGCTGACCGTCGTGATGGAGAGAAACGCGACGCGGGGCGAGCTGCTCCCTTGTGGCGTGGTCATGAAAACGGTTGGCAATCATGTCGATTCGCTGCCACACCAGGTCCAGCTGGCCCACGGTTGCGGACGAATCGTAAGCCACGGCCACATCCCAGCCGTGCAGCGAGTGCTCGGAGAGTCGGTAGCCCAGGTACGTCGTCAGGTCCATCGGTCCGGCGAAATACGGAATCCGAAGAGACTGCTCCTGATCGGCGGAGATGCTCGTGAGGAGATCGAGGTGGACACTGTCGGCTCGACTCCACTCGTCCCGCTGCTCACTCGGGCTCAGCGCGTTCCAGCGGTCCCAGATCGGAACGAGCTCGATTCGCTGCGGGCCTCTCTCGTCGCCGGCGAGGCCGCGACGGACCAGATCGGTGCAGATTTCTGCACCACTGCCGAGGTGGGACAGCACCTGAGCCACAGTCCATGCGCCGACGAACGATGGCTGCAGCAGGTCCTCGTCGCTCAGTTCGCCCGCGAGGCTGCGCAGATCGGTCGAGGCAGCCTGGAGGGCGACCAGCCAGTACCGCGAGGTGCGCTGGGTGTTGTCGGTAGTCGACTTGTCGGCGTATGACATTTTTCTCCTCTGATGAATGGTGTTGCGGTGTCTGCTTACCGATGCCGTCCAGGTTCCGGGTCCGATCTGTCGCCGAATGCACGTGTCGACGACGCACGTGCGGACCCGTCAGCTCTGGTACGGCATGTCGGCGGCGGTGAGGCCTTCGAGTGCCATACCGAACGGGACGTCCTGCACGATCCTCTTGCGGAGGTTCCGGTTCAGGGTTTGCTTCTGCAGGCTCCGGTAGAGCGCCGGCTTGCCGGCAAGGCCGCGCGCGATCTCGAGGCCACGTTCGACTGCACGGTCGTGAGCCACCACCTCGCTGACCACGCCCCACTGCAGAGCAGTGTCGGCGTCGATCGACTCGCCGGTCCACAGCAGCCACTTGGCGCGGGCGGTCCCGGCAATCTCCTCCCAGACGACCTGGACGCCGTCGCCGCCGGTGATGCCGAAGGCGGGGTGCGGGAAGTCACCGTAGGTGGCCTGCTCGGAGGCGATGTGGATGTCGGACAACAGCAAGTACTCGGAGTGGATGATCGCCGGGCCGTTCGCGACGCCGATGACAGGAAGGGGCAATTCGACCAGTCGCTGGAGCACCTTGGCACCCTCCACGCGGGTCTTCTCCCAGGCCGCAGGCTTGAAGATCTCTCCGAGGCTCGGTCCGTCGATGTCCTTCATGAAGTAGTCGCCGGTACCGGTCAGCACCATGGCCTTGTTGTCGCGGTCCAGCGCGATCTGTTCGAGCAGCACCGGGAAGTCCTCGTGGGTCTGGCCGGTGAAAGTGAGCGGTCCACCGTCGGTATGGAAGCGCACCAGAAGGACGCCGTCCTCATCGCGGGTGATAGCGAAATTCTTGTACTCGGTGAAGTATCCGGGGGTGGTCATGATTTGCCCTCTCGTCGTAACTGAACAGGTCTGTTCATGCCCTTGAGTGAACAGGTCTGTTCAGTCTTTGTCAACTCGGGTGCACAGACCTGTTCAATTCGCGTAGGGTGGAACCATGACCACCGCGAAGGCTCGTCGTAAGCCGGGGCTCGAGCGGGTTCTGGCAACGGCCGACCGGCTGTTCTACACACGTGGCCTGCATGCGACCGGAGTCGATTTGATCGCCGCGGAAGCCGACGTCTCGAAGACCACGCTGTACACCTACTTCCGGACCAAGGACGACCTGGTCGCGGCATATCTTCAGGGTCGCAGCAATGCCTGGCAGAGCCATGTCGCCGACCAACTCGAAGCACGAGGAGGGAATCCGGACGAGAAAGCACTGCTCGTCTTCGACCTGCTCGGCGAGTGGTTCGAGAGCGACGACTTTCGTGGCTGCCCGTTCATCAATGCCGAGGCCGAGTCGTCCCCGAACTCGCCGGGCCACATCGTCAACCTCGGGCACCGCGCCTGGGTACGTGAGCTCTTCGGCAAACTCCTGCGTCCGACAGGTGTCACAAGCCCGAACGACACGCTGGTCTTACAACTCGCAGCTCTCTATGACGGCACCATGACCAGCGCTCACGCCGAACCTGGACCGCCCTGGGCCCAGGCGGCGCGCGAAGCGGCACGCACTCTCATCAACTCGTTCAGCCCTGACGGGAGTGTGGTGAATCCGGTGCGTTCACACGATGACCTGAGCCGCGACGGACATCTCTGACCGCGGCGCGCTGTTTCGCGTACGCAGACGCGTGTCCAGTATTACCGGTTGCATACGGTTGAATTGCCGTGCTTGAACTGCGGTTAACTTTCATTACGCACCGGGCGTTCATTCCTCCGTTTGCCGGCGCGCACGTGGACTTGTGCAATCGGCAGAGATCTAGTCCGATGCTGACCCACTGCTCAAAAGCCTCGAAAGACCGCCGAACAGGTCATCGAGGAGTCCTGCCGTGCCGTTTCCTGTCGCCGGGACGGCGACGTCGAGGTTCCCGCTGAGGTAGAAATCCTGCCAGGCATCACCGGTCAGACCGAAACCCTCCGAGGTGACGTTGAGGTGTAGCTTCTGGCTGGGACGCGCGAGTGTACCGAATTCCGGCACCCTGAATTCGGTGATGGTGAAGTCACCCGATGCGCGGGAAGGAATTGTGCCCCGCAGTACGGAACCGGCTGCGGTGGTGAAGGCCAACTCGGTCCCGTTTGGTGTGCCGCCGTAGTAGACGTGGCCGTTGACTGCGTTGAACCCCGCGGTATGCCCGGCGTCGAAGTAGCCGTTTCTCTCGCACCGTGTGCCTTCTCGGCTGAAGAGTTGGTATCGATAACAGTTCCCGGCCGAGTGGTCGCCGTAGCCGTCGTTCAGGCGGATATGAGTGTTGAAGTACTTCGACACGGCGGTCGACTGTATTGGTTCCGCAACCGCTGTCGCGGCGGGTGCTACCAGGGAGTTGGCTATCGCGGCAACGATGATGGTAGCGGCAGCAATAAAGCGGAATCGACCATTCACGGGAGTCTCCTAGGCGAAATTGTGTTCGGGGAAGTATTCGTCGATGCCGTTCGACATGGCCATTTTGCTTACAACTGCATATTTTTTGCATACTCCCCGCTCGATTACTGGTGCCGGATGCACGCGCCCCCACAAGCAACTTCCCTGGCCATCGGGCGCATCTTTGCAAAATGTTTGCACTCGCGGTTTAGATTCGGCGTCGGCTCGACCACCGTCGCCGCCTACACTCGTTCGAGGAGATACCGCGTTGCCGCGTCACCTTGTCAGGCCCCGCCTTCTGATGCCTCTGTTCGCGGCCTCGACCGCGCTGACCGTTGTGGCCGCAGGAATCGCTGCGGCGCAGCCACTTCCTCTGCCCTTGCCTGATACCGGCTCGTTCAGCACCGGGTCGTCGGGCAGCGCAGGATGGCCCGATCCGACGGAACCCGGCGATCCCGGCTCCCCGAACCCGACGGGGCCAGGCTCGAGCCTGAATCTGCTGTCGCCCAACGCCGGTGAACCCGTACTCGGAGTCCCGATCGAGACGCTAGCCGACAATCCGGCCGGCTTCATCACTCTCGATGGCGTTGCGGTGCCCGACGTCACCGATACCCAGAACTTGCTGATCGCCGTGGTCGACGCGAAAACGCGCGCACTACGGCAGTACGGCACTCAACCGAACAATTCAGGCGGACTGTCGTCGTTCAACGACATCGTCGCCGGGTACGTGAACACCGCGGACACGATCGTCGTCATCAGTGGCATGAACGGCGTCCGCAACGCCAGCACGAATTCGCTCGTCACCCGGTTGGCCAACTCGATCGGCGCGTCGCTGTCGCGCAGCGACCTCGACAGGATGGAGGTCGGCGCCCCGTTCTCGATGATCGGAAAAGCGGGTGCTCCAACCGGAGTCGCGTACACCCGGGTCGGTACGGCTGTCGGTGACCGAGCGGGCGGCGACATAACGGGCCTGCTTCGATGGAATCCCCGGCTCGCACGGTACGACTTCACTCCTCCTCCGCCGTTGACCTACTCCACGCGGACCGAGGGCGATACGGTGGGCGGCTCGGTGACGACGACGATCGGCGCCGCGACGTACACCTCTCACCCATCGGGTCCGGACGGTTTCGTCATTCGAGGCTTCGAGCCCCAAACATTGGTTCCCGCATACGAAGCCACGGTGGTCACGTCGAATCCCACTGGGAACAGGGAACTCAGCACCAAGTTGACCGAGGTCGCCGGCAGAGTCGACAACGCCGGCCGTCCATATCTTGTCATCGTGCAGAGCTTCGGCCGACCCAGACCCGTTCGCGACTGGCAGGACGGTGCCGACGCCTTGGTTCGAATCGGTGGATCGCGGCTCAATCTGTTGAGCCTCAACGGCACAAGCGACTATTCGTTGGTGGGCGGTAGAGCCGTGGGGTCAGCGGCGGTCGAGATGGGAACCCTGCTGAGCCGCCCCGGTCCCGCCACTGGATATCTGGGCCGGAGCCACGACTTCACGTACCTGCCGCAGATCTCTGGGCCGACTGGAACGGTGGATTCCCGTCAGATCGCGATCATGTATCAACCGTCGTACTCCGGTGGGACCGGGCCGGAATCGACGTTCCCGACGATCAACAGCGCCGCGGAGTCCTACATCGGATCACAGGTGCGAATTCCCGGATGCACGTCGACGAGTATTGCTTGCACTATTCGGGAGAAGTTCCGGACGAACTACAACGCAGATTGGGCCACACTCGCCCGCACCCTCGCCGCCCCTATTGTCAGGCCGACGGACGCAGCATTTACGCAGGCGGAATTCGACGCAGCGTTGGCGCAGCTCCGGAAGGAGGTCGACTACTTCAATACGGTCAAGACCTACTACGACAGCACGCAGCGAGCAATGGGCCTGGTTCGCGGCGACGCGGCGCTCAGCGCAAAGAGCATTGGGGACGCCGTTGCCCGCGACGTCGCCCCTTCTCCTACCAATACGGTCCTGCAAGACGGATTCAAAGTGCTCAGCAGCGTGATGGGTGTGGTGACTCTGGTCGAACCGGCACTGAAAGACTTCTGGGGGCCGATCAATGCGATCTACAGTCTCACCGCGTCTATCGGCGGCTTGACCAACGGAACAGCGTTGGCCAACCCGACGCAGGTACGAATCGATCAACTCTCGCAACAAATACAGGACAATCTGGCCGCTGCTACCTACGGCTTCACCTCCGTCGCCCTGGTCATGGTCTCCGATTACGGCAAACTCGAAGCCGCCTACAACGAAATTTCCAGCGAACGGTGGAAAGCGCCGGTCGAACCCGAGGCGTTGCTGCAAAGCCTGGAACAGGGCATCAGAACCTGGTTCGCCACCAAACTGACGCCGGTGGCGTTTCCTTGGCTGGTTCGCGGGACCCCGCCTGGGCTCGGCCCCAACAATGCGAACGGGCTGATCTGCGGTACCGACTACGATCGATTCGGCAGAATATTGGATTACTACCCGTGGAGCGATATGCCGGCCAATGCGCAAATGGCCGCCACGTGGAGTTTCGGCGATGAAGGCAGACCAGCACCCTGGAGCATGTTCATCACCAGACAAAGACCGGAGATGGGTCTCGCTAGTCAGCGGGAAAACTCGATGTCGCAGTCGCTCGCGAATACTCTCTTCGGAGGAGGACCCGCGCAACTCGAAATCAATCTGTACGACTTCTTCAGTCCACGGTACTTCGGCCCCGAAATGCACCAGGCCAACCACAATTCGCCACCGCGATGTGACCTGTTCTGACACTGAAGCACTACGGGTTCCGTGCCGCCGCACGACGTGGGGCGGCACGGGTGTCATCCCGGGCACACCGAACTTACTCCCGCGCAGGCTCGGTCAACGGGCTGAACTCCGAAACGTGCACGCCGATCCGACTTCGAACACGGCAGCCCCAGCTCGGAGTGACCATTGCCGCGCTACCACCATCGACTACCAACCGAACCAGATGTGGGCGGCAGCGCGAGCAGAAGGTGTCGATGAGTAAGAGATAGCCGTTTCACATCCACCCCGGGGTCGAGACCAGCCACCCAAACCTCTTCCACCCAGGTGTCCACTCGAACCCACCAGAGTCGAAAAGATGACCAACCGCGCGCTACCACCGATATTCGAGCCGCCGGAACCGCCTACACAAGAACAACCCTCCCCTCCCCTCACTCTCAAACTATGACTGCGGTCAATGTCGGGCATTCGAACGCACCTACGGCGATAGCGACGCCGAAGCCCAACTCGGATGGCTCCGCGATGACTTGGACGATGTCGGAGTCGCTGCGTGTGGCCGGCTCCACGTCGACATCCACCGACGCCGGGAGTACCAAGAGCACCGATTGTCCGTGCGAGGAGACACTGTGACTGGGCACCGAGTCTGCCTTCATCAGTTTCGCCCACCTTCGACACCAGCCGCGACCCCGCGGAGTAAGTGCGGCGTTCCCAGTCCTCGGTCTGTCTCGCGGCCAGACGAAGTCGGCAATCTCTACCATCGGCACGTCACGGTGTCGGTTGAATGCCAAGTAGGCCAGCGTTTCCGCATACCGAGGGCACGTGGATCGACGCGTCGGCGACCGCACCATACGGACACCTCGTGCGCAGCAGTCGTAGAGGTGAGTCGAACATATTTGTCCGGCTGTGACGAACGACAATCAATCACACCGAACGAATGACAACTTGATGCCGGCAATCTCCCAATCAGATCAGCACGGCGGCGAGAATCAGATTGAGTGCAGTCGACGACACTCCGAAGGCGATCCCTGCTACGCGGAATCGGTACGCGAGAGCGGCAGCAAGCAACAGTGTCGTGATCAGCGAAGCGCAGAACACACCCACAGCCGTCGCGAAGGGGAGGATCTGCCAGAGCACCCACACCGCTGCTACGCCGACACCCAGACCGCCTACGACTTGAAACGTCCCGCCGACGACGCGTCGTCCAACATCGGTCATTCAACCACCTCCAGCATTGGCATCTTGTCATGGTCTTCGTGAGGCACGATTGTGGAAGTGCATCACGAAACGACCGTTGAAGTCCTCGACGATGCCGGATGGTCGACGCCTGCAGAGGTTACGCAGAGCTCGTGCTCACCAACCGACAGTCATCGACAACGCGGAAATCATCACGGCAGACAGCAGACGGACCGCGCGACCCTTCCTGCCTGCACAATACGAGCGGAGTGCAAACAAAGTGCAAAGACGGACGTCACTCCGTGGCGACCAGCGGGGCGACCTCGGTTCCGAGTAACTCGATCCCCCGGAGCAAATCGCTGTGCGCCAGTCTTGGGTTGGTCATCTGCAGTGACAGTCTGTCGACGCCGCCCACCTGATCACTGATTCGCTTGATCTTCTCGGCGACGGTCGCCGGATCGCCCATGAAGAACGCACCATTGGGACCCGACGTCGCGTCGAACTGTGCGCGGGTCGGCTGGGCAAAGCCGCGTTCGCGCGAGACCTTGGTGAACATCTCGTGCCATCCGGGGTAAATAGTGTCTGCAGCCTTTTGGGTGGACTCGGCGACGAATCCGAACACGTGCAGGCCCACCTGTAACTTCTCTGGCGCGTGACCTGCTTCGGCTCCCGCGCGCCGATACAGGTCGATCAGTGCAGCGAACTGACGGGGTTCGCCGCCGATGATCGCCACCATCAGCGGTAGGCCCAGAAGGCCTGCACGAACGAAGGATTCGGGCGACCCACCGACTCCGACCCAAACTGGCAGCGGATCCTGCATCGGCCGCGGGTAGATGCTCTGACGATCGAGAGCGGGCCGGTGGCGGCCCTGCCACGTGACCTCGACGTTGTCACGAATCTGCAGAAGTAGATCGAGTTTTTCCGCGAAGAGCGAGTCGTAATCGTGCAGGTCCAAGCCGAACAGCGGGAAGGACTCGGTGAACGAGCCACGTCCGACGACCAGGTCGACTCGCCCCTTGGAGATCAGATCGAGCGTCGCGAACTCCTGGAACACGCGCACCGGGTCGTCGGCGCTGAGCACCTTGACGGCGCTACCGAGCCGGATCCGTTCCGTGCGAGCAGCAGCCGCAGCCAGAATGATCGACGGTGCCGAGTCATAGTACTCACTTCGATGGTGTTCGCCGATGCCGAACGAATAGAGGCCCACCTGATCCGCCAGCGCGATCTCCTCGAGCAAGTGCTCCATCCGCTCGGCCGGACTGATCACCCGGCCGTCGGTCGGATCGGTCACGGAGGATACGAAACTGTCCACGCCCACGTGCATGATTGGACCTTCCGGTAGCGATCGACAGTTAGGCCGATCTGGTGGAAGGTTCAACCATACGGCTGGGTTTTAATTCCGTCTCAGTCCGGCGAAGAACCGCCGCATGTCGTCGACGAGAACCGCCGGCTCCTCCATCGCCGCGAAGTGGCCGCCGCGATCGACGTCGGTCCAGTGTCGAACATCGTTCTGCTGCTCCTCGAACCGACGTATTCCGACATCGTGCGCAAACTGCACGAATGCTGTCGGAACATTGGACGGCGTCGGCGCGGGCCCCCACGACTCGGTCGCATAGCCGGTATACGCACTGGTGCCTGCTGTGCGCGTGAACCAATACAAAGAAGCGTGATCGAGAAGTCGATCCACACCCAGTACATCCTCGGGGAGAGCGTCGAACGGCCAGGTCCATGCCTTGAACTTGTCGACCATCCACGCCAATTGACCGACGGGTGAATCAGTGAGGCCGTATGCCAAGGTCTGGGGCCGGGTCGACTGCACGGCGATGTAGCCGAACTCCTTCTCCATGAACTCAGCGATGCGACGTAGCCGGTCACGTTCAAGCTCGGACAGTGAGTTCTTCGTGTCCTCGTCGACGTCGTCCGGCGGCACGAACACTTGCGAGCCGTTCAGATGCACGCCCACCACTCGGTCAGGGGCGATTCGCGCGACCGCGGGAGATACCGCCGCGCCGATGTCTCCGCCCTGGACTCCGAACTCGCGATAACCGAGCCCGTCCATCAAGGTCACCCATGCTTCTGCAATCCGGTCGGTATACCAAGGCTCAGACGTCGGACCGGACAGCGTGAAACCCGGTAGCGAAGGAATCACGACGTGGAAGGCATGGGCGGAGCCGGGCGGGTCGGTCAAGGAATCGATGATGTCGAGGAACTCGAAGATCGAGCCCGGCCAACCGTGGGTCAGAACCAACGGCAAGGCGTCGTCGTGCGGTGATCGAACGTGGACGAAATGGATTCGGGTGCCATCGATCCGGGTGACGAACTGGGGGTATGCGTTGAGCCGTGCTTCTCTGGCCTGCCAGTCGTACTCGGTAGTCCACGCCTCGGCCAGCCGTCGCAGATAGCCCGTCGGGACGCCGGTGTCCCAGCTGTCGCCGGGTAGCGGTTCCGGCCAGCGCGTTTCGGCAAGTCGACGACGGAGGTCATCGAGTTCGGTTGTCGGAATGTGCAATTCGACAGGTTCGATTTCCACGACGCAAGACTTGCAGCAATTGCGGACACCTGCGGTCCGGAGAATTCTATTGGTCGGCCGCACTCACTCGAGTATCGAAGTGGTGTTGAAAATCGGCCAACAAATTTCCGTGGCGCTGAATGTCGTCGGATCCGACGGCGTCGCCCCGATGTAGTGTTCGCGAATCGGACCCTGGTCGCTGATCAGATGTTCGTTTGCGAACACGCCAAGGGCCCCGTAACTGCGGTCGATACTTTCGTTGTGACCACCTGGGTGCGTGAGCACTGCAAAGTCAGCCTGAGGTAACACCTCGGCACGGATACCATCCGGCGGGATCTCGGACTGTGGCGCAGACACGAACAGTGTTGCTGGTCCCCGTAATTCGAGAAAGAGCTCTCGGTCGTAGAGACCACCCATGACGGCGACCGGCGGTCCGCCTGCACTCGCGGCAACCGCGTCTCGCAGTGTCTTCAGCGTCGTCACAAACCAGCCGTCCAGCTCCGCTACCTCGATGGTGGCGCCGATCGACCACACGGCGAGCGCCGGTTCACGCCGCACCCCTATCTGGGCGGGGATCGACACAGGAGACAGCAACTCACGCAACGCACCAACGGTGTCACGGGTCTGCTGCAGCTGCACCTCCATCTGCTCGAGGTGCGTTGTGATGATCTCGTTGCGAGCCGCGGCGTCGCTCGCGCTCAGCAGTGCCTTGATGTCGGGGATGGGCATGCCCAGAGAACGGAACCGGCGGATGATGTGCGCGTGGTCGACCTGGCCGGTGTCGTAGAACCGATATCGGGTGTAGGGGTCGATGTGGGCTGGTTCGAGAATGCCGATGTCGTGGTAGTGCCGGAGCGCCTTCCTGCTGAGGCTGCTCATCACGGCGAAGTCACCGATAGGAACCTGTGCGCCCATGGAGTCCTCCTCTCCGTTCCGCCTGCGTCGAGCTGGTGAGGTCATTGTGCAGGTTCCCCCTACGGAAAGGTCTACCGGTCTGACGGCAGCCGATCCGGGTTGACTGTCCCCTAAGGGGAAGCCTCACCGTGGGGTCATGACCACAGAATGGGATGCACTCCCGGACACCATCAAGACGTACATGACCACTCTCAGCACACCGGAGGACGGCCGAGCGGCCGCTACGTTCACCGCCGAAGCCGTAGTGACCGATGAGGGTCGCGACTACACCGGCCGTGACGAGATCTCGACGTGGCTGAAGGCATCGGTCGGCGAATACACCTATACCTCCGAGTTCACTGGCGCCACCACTACCGGCACGACAATCGACGTCGAGCAGCACCTGGAGGGCAACTTCCCCGGCGGGGTCGTCGACCTGCACTTCCGCTTCACGCTCGACGGTGCACTGATCAGCCAGTTGGTGATCGAACCATGAGCAGACGATGGTTCATCACTGGAGGCACGCCCGGCGGCTTCGGCGTGGCATTCGCTGAGATGGCGCTGGAGACCGGAGACCGCGTAACGCTCACCTCCCGACGCCCAGACGAATCTCCCGCAGCGCGGATTTCCCCACCTGACCGACTGACGAACAGCCACACCCGACCAGGCCGGCCTGAGCCTTGACATCGCACTTGCATTTTGCAAGTGTTCACTGCATGAGCCTGTTCATCACCTGCCCAGTCGACGACGTCGAGCGCGCGACCACCTTCTACACCGCTCTCGGCTGGACCCTCAACGCGGAGATGTCCGATCACAACGTGTCGTGCTTCGCGATCGCCTCGGAGCAGTACGTCATGCTCGGCAGCCATGAGATGTATGCGAGTGTCGGCGGCGTCGAAGAACTCGTCGGCGGACCCCGCACACCCTCGAAGGTCACTGTCTCGTTCGATCTCGGCAGCCGCGAGGCGGTCGACGAACTCGTCGATCGCGCCGGTGCCGCGGGCGGACGTATCGGTGACACGGACGACTACCCGTTCATGTACCAGCGCCAGTTCGATGACCCCGACGGGTATCACTACTCACCGTTCTGGATGAAGACGGACGTAGAACCGTCTGTGTGAGCAACCTTTCCGACGCCCTCGACGTCGTGGGAGCACGGTGGGCGCTGCTGATCGTCGAGCGCCTGCTCGACGGGCCGCAGCGCTACGGCGATCTACAGCGCGATCTCGGCGTGCCGACGAACATCCTCGCAACCCGTCTGCGTGAGCTCGAAACCGCCGGTGTGCTGGCCCGTCTACCCCTCAAGCACAACACGCGGGCCTACGCGCTCACCGATCGTGGACAAGCCTTGCGCGCGGCCATAACCGAGCTGGGCCGTTGGGCGACCGAGACATAGAGCTGTCCGAGACTTGCGCATCACGCGAGGATTTTCCGCAGTCGGGTTACAGGACGCAAAGCGCAGTTTCGTGCCCACCA
Organism: Rhodococcus yunnanensis NBRC 103083; assembly: GCF_001895005.1. GTDB lineage: Bacteria > Actinomycetota > Actinomycetes > Mycobacteriales > Mycobacteriaceae > Rhodococcoides > Rhodococcoides yunnanense. Next base: position 387,184 of record NZ_BCXH01000002.1, read on the forward strand.
TTCGGAGCTCGAAGTGCGTCCGAATTCGATGGCCATCAGCGACCGAGATCATGTCTACAGACTGACCCGCCACGCGTGAAGGGTCACCGAATTTGACCGGGGAACGGGGTTTACCGCGAACGTGCATCTGCGGCCGTGACGTTGCCTACCTACTGCTCGAATCGGCCGAGTAACTCGGCCGCAGTGGCCGAGGACCAACGTACAGAGTCGAATTCACCGTCTCGACCGGTCCAACTGAACGCGCTGCGAACCACCGAGGTCCGCATGGGAGCAAAACGTCAGAAAGATGAGTGAATGATGTCATGTAGTCCACGTGCGTCCGGTCGCAACTTTCGATCGAGTAGCAGAACGGCCAAACTCCTTCTCAGAGGCCACAACTCGATCCTGCACGAGGATCTGACCCCACGATTGCCAGTTCTGGAATTCATATGTCCACGACACCGAAAAGGGGCTCGAACCCCGGACCCGCTGTACAAGAGATCACAATTCAAGTGGATGCACTCGTGCCCATCATCGGCCCGTTGAGCTGGGTGTTCGGGGAATCGAGTGGTCACCGGCATCCGCGTGAATCCACCCGCATTCGCCCCAAAGTTATGAGTAAACGATGACCACCGAAGGCTGCATCTCGGTCCACCGGCGTCATGCATGGTCCCACATCGGCTAAACGGACCGTCGTGGCCACTCGACTCCACCCCGTTTCAAAGTGATGAGTTCGAATCCCCTGAAACCACGCTTTTCGGAACCGCCATTCCACGCCGCTCGGACCGGCAACTCGGACCTTGCGACATGGCAGCCTATCGAAAGCAAGGAACCCGGGTCAGCTGCTCGAGCTGAATACCGGGTTCTTCGAACTTCTTCAACCGGGTCACGTCCAACGACGTAGCACCGGCCTGTGCACTACGCACGATAGCTCCGTCTGGTAGGGCTGCCAACCGTGACAACACAAGCGCCCGGACCCTGGGTCGAACAGTGGCTGAGTCCCAAACGTTTCGGTACCTATCTGCGACTCGCCGGCGGCAGCAGAGTCCGGGCGCTCGCACTGCGCGAGTGGAACACCTGCGTCAACGCGGCACTCCTCCACGACTTCGCGCACGTCGAAGTGGGCCTGCGCAACATGTACAACCGCGCACTCCTCGGCGCTCATGCCCACGGTGACAACCACTGGACCGACACGCGATCCGCCACCCTGCTGTTTCCAAACGCCACACGCACCCACGCAGATCTGGAAAAAGCCCGCAGGGCCGCTGGGGCCCCAGCGCACCACCCGGAAAAGTAATGGCAGAGCTGACATTCGGATTCCGGGTCTTGATGACCAGCTCACGAAACGCACCGCTCATTTGGCAACCGCACCTACAACAGGTTGTTCCCTACCGGCTCCAACCGGCAACAGATCCACTCCGGGCTCGATGACCTTCGCAAACTCCGCAACGGCGTAGCCCACCACGAATCCGTCAACCGAGCCGAACTCAACGGTTCACTGAGACGAATAGGGCGCTTCACCAACTACATATCACCGGAACTGACCCCATACCTCGCAACGACAAGTCAGGTCCCCATCCTCCTAGCGGCACGCCCCTGACACCCCGTCAAGCCTCACCGGAAAACGTTGTACCGACCACGCCCCGGGATCCGAGCCCGGCGATGTCGATCTCACCCCGGACATCCGCTTCCTGATCCACGCGGGTGGCATCGGTACTGCGACCACCCTCCAGTGCACTACTGGTTCGAGCAGCATCTATCGCCCGCGCACGATCACCCGTTCGCCGTCGAAGCGCCAACCCAACATCTCCTGAACCCCACAGGAACCGGACGACACCACCCACTCGGTCGCAGTCCCCCAGTATGAGCACACGCTGGCAGAACCACGGGAAGTTCCTGATACCTTCGGCCAATGAACCCAGCTCCCCCACCAGGGTGGTACCCAGACCCGACTGATCCATCCAAGAATATCTACTGGAACGGGCAGTCCTGGTCGGGTCCGCCGGCGCCGACAGCGTCCCCGCAGACCGGAAAGGGCCGCAAAACAGCGGTCAGCTTTGGAGCCTTCGTTCTCATCGCCATAGGGCTCATCATGTCGATGCAGTCAGTCAGCCTCCTCACCGGCAGCGGACCGATCTGGACCGGAGTTGCGGTAATTGCAGGGGGTACTGCACTGGCGTTCTTCCTCGGAGCGCCGGTTATCATCCGTGTGTTGGCTGTGCTGGCACTAGTCCTGGGTGTCGCGAATGCCGTATCCATCGAGAACCAGATGTCTACCAAACGCGACGAGATGACCCGAATATTCGATCAGTAGTCAAATGCTGGGCGGCGAACGACGCATATGGACAGCCGGTTTCGGAGCTGCTGACACCTCCGCACCGACAGTGCGCCGTCCAGAACGATCGCGGCGATTCTTCGGGACTGTCGGTTCCGCTATTTCTTTCCGGCGAACAGCGTCACCGTCGCCGTCGGTTTACTATACGTGCTGGGGGCTGGCTGGGACTTCTTCTGGGTACCCAGTTTTACTTGCGAGACGGTAATGAACGTGGCGTTCACAGTCGAATTCGGATCAATAAGCGCGAACGCTCTTCTGAATTTTGGCCTCGCTGTGGCTACTCCGGAAGGCGCGCTGCATGCCTTAGGAACGAACAATGTTGAAATCCCGTCGACTTCTTGGTTGAACAACGCAACAGGCCAGTCGGCGTCGATCCCTCTCACCTATAGCGAACCAGGCATTCACACAGTTTGTATCCGATCCGGCGACATCGAATTCGCCGCTATGAATTCGAAGTCAGACTTCGCCGCGAAACCGACTAGATCAAGTACTAAGATTGCCCCGAACTCGACCCGAGCCGTCGGCAACAATATCGATCGGTATTCACTGAGTCAGCCCGCATCGGTGGTTGCGCTCTACTCGATAGGCCTCGGCAAGTCATGCGGGTGATTGCAGGTGCGCCTCGGTTGTCGTCTCGGGTGCGTCACTCGAACGCGCTTCGACCGGACCGACCAACGCGGCAATCAATTTCGGGTACGTGCCATGACACCCGTTTCGCAGCGACGTGCCGGTCATTCGGGTGGCCACCTACAAAAGTCGAACCAGTGTCGACATACAGAACAGGACGGCTGCGTGCGTCACTATCTCACGCCTGCAATCGGTTCAGCGTCATCCACCCGTCCAGCCTCTCGGCGATGTGCAATCGCTTGAGTGATCGCCGTGTCGGGCTCACCACGGGTAACCGGTGACCGGGTTGATGCCGTTGCGCAGCGAGTACCCGATGCCCCACAGAATTACGTACGCTGGCCACAACCATTCGGCAGCCACATGGGGTGGCAGGACATGTCCCCGGCGAAGCGTTGGCTACACCCGAGCTCACTAGGAGGGCGACCCCGACCGCGGTCGAGAGAGCGGCAATCCGAAGAACCTTCACACCCGGAATGTCGCCGAGTTCTGAGCGACATTACTAACGCAAGCCTTCGACGCGCACCGTGCCCAGAGAGGCCGTGAATACTTTCCCATATCAGCCCATTGCTATTTCCGGCCTCGGTATCCCGTGATGTCGAGGATCAGCCACAGAATCCACAGCACCGGGATGGCTACCGCCACCGCGACGACCACGAGAAGCACCGTCCCGGCGGTCTCCAGGTGTGTGAGCACCCACCCCAACACTACGAACGCGAGTAACACCCCGACCGAGTAGACGGCGATACGGTCCAACGTGCGGCCCGCGATCACTGGGCCACGACCTAGGCGCCGCAACTCACCCTTCGACGTGAGCGTGTAAAGACGAATACCGTTCTCACGCGCGAACTGTCGAGCCTCGGTACTGTACCCGCCGTGCGCGGTGTGGAGTCTGACTTTGTTCTTCATCCGGCCGAGTAGATAGACGTCCCGGTAAAGAGTGCGCAGTGTGTCGACCCCGACGGGTTCCGATGAGACTGTTCCGCGTCCGATCACCCTTTTACCGTCGATGTGAAAGGTCTGATCCGCAGCGCCCTTGCGGGTGCTCGCGTCGGAGAATCCCAACTTCTGCACACTGCGCCGAACAGGCTCGCGAACATCGCGGCGGGTCAGCGGAACATTCATCTCGGGGCACACTTCCTGGACGACGATCGTTGTTCGATCCCAAGATCCTAATGGGGCCGACCGACGGGAACGTGGCGCGGGAGACTTGCGGTGTCAGTCGAAGGTGACGAGTTCGCAATGGTCCTTGTCGAACTCGCGCGCTCCCAGCGCCGGGTCCGAGGAGTCCCACCAGGCCGCAAGTTCTCGATCGGGTGTAACGGGGCGGACTTCCCGAGCGGTACAGCCTCCGCGATGGCTGAGCGCAGCCTCGAACGGGTCCGGGTCGTTCCACGAGGGCGGGTGGGGAACACGGATGCTTCGACAACCTGCCGGTTTCGAACCGGCCGCATCATAGATCGGAGATCGTGAACATGGGCCTGCGACTGGGCGGAAGTATCGGACCTCTGTTCGGGTCGGTGCGACTGGGCGTTCCGCGCGAAGCGAAGTCACTCGGCCGAGGGCACGTAGGCTTGATGGGTACGACGGGCTTCGCAGTGCTGGTCGTGTTCGCGCTGTTCTCGTCCTTGATCAGCTGGGTTACAGGCATCCCGGTTGAACTCGTGATGAGCATCCTGGCGTGCATCATAGGTATCGCGGTAGCGGTAGCCCTCGTCACGGGCGCAGTTCTGTTCGCCTCGTACCTTCGACGGCAGATTCGCACTCTCCCCCGTGGGCGCGCCCGTAGAGAAGCGCAGGCACAGGCGTGGTTCGCAGGGACGTTTGTCTACGGCTTCGCCGTGTGGGGCGTATCCGCTGCCTGCGCCGGACTGTTCGACGTCGGGGCATCCACCGTCGCGCTCGTGATCGTTCGCGTGACGTTGATCGGATTGATCGGATACTGCGTGGGTCTCGTCGGGCGGTGGGTCAAACGCCGAAACAACCGGCTCTCGCCATTATCACGGGATACCGGCCGGGTACCCGAACCCTTTTCCGCTGCGACCAGAACGCCATCGCTGAGATCTCGTCATGCCGGCGTGAACCCAAACGAGGCCGACGTTGCTTTACGAGAGGGCAACCTGCAGCGAGCCGAACACACGCTATAGATTCGCTTCGAAGCTGGTCGAAGAATTCAGGAAGGCAAATGGTGGGAAAGTCCGCTGAAGTCGTATTTCGCTCACTCGGCAACGCCGAATTCGAATGCGAGGTCCGCAGCCCGGCAGGGTTGACGATGCGCTGCAACGGCGCACTCGGCGATCTCGAGCCCCGCGTTCTGGGTGACGACGCGTTGGGCACCAACCCAGCCCTGGTTCACAACGCATGGGCATACGCTAAACACGATCATCTAGACCGCACCCTGCCGGAGGGCGTCGAGCGGACAAGTCACCGTGAGCAGGCGAAGGCACACAGGAAGACTGCAGCCGGCATCGCAGAACTGGTCGACAAGTTAGGTACCGCGTCGAAAAATTCTTGGTGTTCAGCATGCTTCACCCGAAGCGACCATCGACGCTTGACGCAAGGATTCGGCACGATCCCGGCATACCTGTGCGAATCGTGCGGATCGCCGACGCTGGGATGCGCAGGTCCAGGATGCGCGAACATGGCCACCCGAGGTTTCGCAGCCGTGCTCGTGCCGCGGTACTGCGCCGAGCACAAACATGAGATCCCCGGATTCGAAACAGCGTCGGAGAGCTTTGGGGCGCTGGAGGACTACCACGAATTCCTTAATTTCGAGCGTCGCAACCTTGCACTAGGGTCACGGGTAGCTGTGATCTCCGTACTTTCCGCGGGCGCGCTCGCGACCGGCGCCTTTCTTGCAGCGCCCGCGATCGGCGGAGCAATCGGCAGTCTGAGCATCGCTGGCGGTGGCTACACGGGCGCTGCGGCGACCAGTTACGGATTGGCTCTGCTCGGTGGTGGCTCGATCGCTGCGGGTGGACTGGGCATGGCAGGCGGGACAGCAGTCGTCGCAGCCGTCGGTGGAGCCCTCGGAGGTGCACTGGGCAGTTCTGTGACAACTGCGTACATCGGTGCCGACAAGTCGTTCAACATCGAACTGATCAAACCAGGATCCGGGGTAGCCGTGATCGTCGCGAATGGACTGTTCAGCGAGGGGACGGACACACGCGCAGACTGGAAGAAGCTTGTCACACGACGCTACCCGGGTTCACCGATCTATCGAGTCCACTGGGGAAGCAATGACCTCGGCGACTTGGCATCGATGGCCAAAGCGCTGGGTGGACAACCGGCAGCGGCGCTCGGAATCAAGGGGCTGGCTGCCAAAGCAGGAAAGGCGGGCGCGAACAAGCTCGGACCGCTGGCACCCGCGCTCGCGGTAGCAGCCGTTGCCAAAAACCCCTGGCACACCGCGAAAGTAAAGGCAGACCGAACGGGTGTGGCACTTGCAGGACTTTTGGCGAGAACCGATGCAAAAAGCTACGTGCTTGTCGGACACAGCCTTGGTGCCCGCGTCGTAGCCACAGCGGCCGAAACCCTTGCGACGTCGAAGAACAAGCCGAAAATCGACACAGTCCACCTACTAGGCGCCGCAATCGGGGCGAAGGGTGACTGGCGACTTCTCAGCAAAGCAGTCACCGGCGCGGTGCACAACTACCACTCATCGAACGACGGTGTCCTCAAATACGCCTATAAGACCGCCCAAGCAGGGCAATCGGCGGTCGGATTCCTTGGCTTCCGCACCGAGTTCGCCCGCATCCACGACCACAACGTCTCCGCTATTGTCGCTGGTCATTCGCAGTATCTTCACAGCGTGCAGCTCAACTGATCAAACCTTTGCGGCCAACTTAGGCTCCCTTGTCGGAGTTTCGGTCCAAATCGGGCGGTCGACGTAGACGTGCGTAGTCGCGGAATACTCAGTTACCGCACCGTCAAAGCCGGGTTGACAGTGTGTCCTGTTTCGGTGCGAGGCCGCCGGTACTACGACGAGTTCGAAGATGCTGCGGTATCAGCACTCCGTGCAGCCGAGTCATGACGGTGCTCATCGAAAATGTTCAACTTCGCTCTCCGAAAGTGCACATCCGATAGCGGTGGTCACTGTAGCGGTTGACGGGTCCCAGTAGTGGCTGTGCGTAGTTTCTCCGAGCGTGCGTTGTGGTCGCGGAGCCGGTGGGAATCGCCCGACACATCAAGCACCACCGATCGATGCAGGAGCAGGTCGAGCATCGCTGCTGCGACGGTGTCATCACCGAGGACTGTTCCCCACGAGCCGACCCCTCGATTGCTCTCGCGCATCCTCGGGGTCGGTGAGCATCCCCAGGTATCCGAAGTCGACCTGGCATTCGATCCCCGGGTCGCCGTCGACGACGCGGACAGTCAGGTTCTTGCGGCCGAAACCGCACCGCTCAGTGGCGAGACGGTGCAACGTTCGATATGGCGCCACGCAGCCCCTACGGGCAAGCAGGACTTCGATTTTGGCGATGGTGAGCGGCTACTGTTCACCATCGCCTTCCACCCACTTGCTGATCTGCTCTTGATGGGGCACGAGCTGCTCCCGCGCCGTGTCCGTGCGGGCGGTCAGGGCGGACAGTCTTACGGTCCATCTCAGCGTGCTCGGCGATCTTCTGCAGCCCAGAAGCCGGTAGTACCGCCATCCCGAGTCACAATCGCAGTACTTGTCTGATTTCGTTCACCCCGATCTCCCGAAAAGCCATGCTCACCGACCTCCGTGACGTGCTTCGTGCTGTCACAGACGATCGATCGAGCAAACGACGAAACCACCGGCAAAGCGCGCCGGTGGTCCCACAACTGGCAATCCAGGCGGTCCCATCACCCTGGCAAAATCAGATCGAAATGGTTCCATGCTGATGGCAGACGACACAGGGGATCAGTGGACCTGCTCGCTTTTCGGGGGTCGTACGGTGGTCATAGGGTCGGCTGATCACCCGATTCCCTTCCGCTGAAAACCGCACCGACGCGTGCCTTCGAATGCCCCACATACCGTTTCAGCAACCCCTGTGTCATCCGAGCGCCACCGGTAGAATTGTCTCTACGACACGGGCGCGCCAGTCTGCGACGAGTGCGGGCGGGCACCTACGCCAGGGCCCATGAGTTGAAAGCGGCGTACGCCCATGTCATACAATTGCCCTAGGCGCTCCAGGCAGTAGTCCGCGGGTCCTGCGATCGAGAAGGCGTCGAGAACCTCGGTGGTCGCGGCTTGCCCCTGCGGGGATCCGTGTTTGAAGTGCGACCGCATGTCGTAGTTCTTCCTGACGGCAGCAAGCTACGCCGACTGGGATTGGGCTACAGGGCCGCCGCTACCTTTCTGCATGACGGAAAATCGTGCATACGAGCCGACATGCCCTCGCAGTGCCTCCCGTGCTGCGTCGCGGTCATCGTCGACCATCAGCGGAACGTACGCCCCTATAAGCAACTTGCTCGGATCCGATCCTGCCGCTTCTCGCGTTCGTCGAGCCAAGTCGATTGCCCACGCCACACGATCTCGATCGACGCCTACGCCCAAGGTGATAGCGTCGGCGAGGCGTGCAGCAATGCCGATCATTTTCGGTCCGGTCGCAGCGACGTCGACTGGAACCTTGGGCTGCGGAGGGACCACGCCTAACCATCGCAGTCGACTTACTTCGGGGGCGCCTGTCATCCCAAGCGATTCGACGGAGCGCAGACCGCCGACCATATCGGTGTCCAGATCGAAGGGAACGTCGTCGCCCGCGAGGTACATCTGCAGGCGTTCGAGGAATCGTTCGAACTGCGCGAGAGGCGCTGGTGCCAGTCCGATATGGGCGAGTGCTGAGTCTCCACGGCCGATTCCAAGGACAAATCGTCCCCCAGACTCGGCCTGAAGTGCAGCCGCTGCTGAGGCAAGCACGGCTGGGTGCCGCGTCACCGAGTTCGTTACGGACGTACCGATACGCAGGCGGGACGTTGCAACAGTCGCGAGAGTCGCGGCAACAACAGTGTCACCGGATGTACATTGCGAGTCGACGATTCCCGTCCCGGACCAGCCCTCCGCCTCCAGTGTGGCGGCGTAGCCGGCGGCGAACCCCGGAGTCGCGTAGCTACTGGTCCAATACTCCACGTCGCCCGGCGACGGTGGGACGTCGGTTGAGTCGCCGAGACTTGACGACTCTTGGCCAGGAATTTCCGAATTTAATTTGGACGCAGGCAATTTCATCGTCGTCTGTTGAATTCGCAACGGTCTCGCCGAATCGTCTCGATGATGTCGGCGCCGAGTTTCGCTCCGCGAGATGAATCGATTTCCACCGGACGGGCGAGGCACAAACTCCATGCTCGTGTCGACATCCCGTGAGCCTGCAAGCACACCAACGTTCACCTACTCCCCTGCGTAGTACGTGAACTCCGGTTCGACCAGACTCAGCGTAGTCGAACTGGCAGGTGAGAGGGAATGACGGAAAGCCTGCTGCTCACAAGATCTGTGGGCTCAGCGCCGCAACGAAGGCATACCGAATGCATTCGCTGCACAGGCTGATCCGGATGTATCCCGCGACGTGGCCAAGCGCCTCGGACCGACCGCAAGGGCACATGCCTCGCTGATCGAACGCAATGTCGGGCGGGTGCCTTGCGGATTGAAGTCGCACCTAAAAACACACGCAGCAACATAACCGACGACCATGTCCGGGACCTCGTTCCCCCACGCGCGCATGATCTCTCTGCCGAGGTGCACGGTTTTGAGCTTGGTGGGCTCCCCGACGCCGACATCGTCGGTTGTGCTGCTCGGCGCCGCGACCGCACCCCGACGCACCCCCCATGCAGAGCGCACGAAGAACGCCGAAACTCGCCGCGAAAGCAGGTCATTACCCAATGTCTGCGAAATCGGCTGTCAAAAATTGCACTGAGCCCGAGTTGGCAGGTCCCCGATAGTCGGACCACCGTGTTCTAGCCTCGGGCTTTCACCACGGTAGGTAGGCGTGGCGTGCCAGAACAGAAGAACAGTGCTCTGAACTGGGGTAATTGGAGTTACCACAGTTGAAACCCACCCACCACGAGGAGCACCATTCTGGTGAGCAAGTCCACTTCGCCGTACCCCGCCCTGTCCGTCGATGCCACCGGAACCGGTGTCGTGTCGCACGCCGGAGCGGTGACGCTGCTCCGCACCGCCGAAGTCACCGGACTGTCAACAGCCGCTCTCGCAGAAACTGTCACCGTGACGTAAACCTTTGGCGCACTTCGATCTCGGCAAGATCATCACCGACCTCGCGGTGTCATTGACTCTCGATGGGGACTGCCTCGCCGACATCGCGACTCTGCGTGAGCACACCGCCGTGTTCGGCAAGGCGCCCTCCGATCCGACCGTGTCGCGGCTGTTGGCCGTGTTGGCCGCTGATGCACCGCCGTGCTTCCCGCCATCGACACCGCCCGAGCATCCGCCCGCGCTGCGGCGTGGGGACATGCCGGTGAACGCGCGCCCGATCACGACATCACCGCACAGAACCCGATCGTCATCGACCTCGACGCCGCCCTCGTCACAACCCACTCCGAGAAGGAATCTGCGGCTCCGACCTACAAACGCGGATTCGGATTTCCCCCCCGTTGGCGTTCGTCGACCACGGAATCGACGGGACCGGTGAACCCGCCGCAGCGTTGCTGAGACCTGGTAACGCGGGATCCAACACTGCAGACGATCACATCGCTGTCACTCGGAAAGCATTGGCGCAGTTACCGAACGTCCACACTGCCCGGCCAGGAAAGATAGTCCTCGTCCGTACCGACGGCGCCGGAGCAGCCACAAGTACCTGACCTGGCTGCACAACAGCGGAGTGTCGTATTCGATCGGGTTCGGTCTCACCCACGCGATGGTCACCGCCCTCGCCGGCGTCCCCGACAGTGCCTGCTCAGTCGCCGTCGACCACGCCGAGAAGGTCCGGGACGGCGCATCGGTCATCGACGCCACCGGTGTCCTCGACCTCACGACATGGCCGACCGGCATGCGCGTCATCATCAGGAAAGAGCGCCCACACCCCGGCGCTCAGTTGCGGTTCAACGATTCCGACGGTCTTCGATTGACGGCGTTCGCCACCAACACAGTGCGCGGCCAGGTGCAGGATCTCGAACTGCAGCACCGTCGCCGCGCCCGCTGCGAGGACCGTATCCGCTCCGCGAAGGACAGCGGGCCGACCAATTTTCCGTTGCACGGATTCGACCAGAACCGGATCTGGTTGACGATCGTGCAGCTCGCCCTGGACTCGATGGCGTGGACTCAGATGCTCGGCTTCACCGACCACGAAGCACGCAGGTCGGAACCGAAACGTGTTCGCCTGCGGCTGTTCTCGATCGCGGCACGCTTCACGAAACATGCGCGACGCGTCTTTCTGAAGTTGTCGAAGACGGCGACATGGTCGGTCCTCGTCGTCATCGCATTGACCCGGCTGGCAGCGCTACCCGCGCCCGCCTGACCACACTTCACCTGACCCGACGACCCCGAAAGAACACCTACCTCAGACTGTGGACCCGAGCGCCGCCGATCGACATCGGCCGCGCCATCGTGCGCCGATGAGCTCCAAGCACACCAACGACCCGCTCAGGCCAGCACATCACCAGGAAGAAAGATCGAGGCTTGTGGCAGAAGACTCCTAGAGACAGTTTTCCGACTCTGGTTATGACGGCGGCGCTCGGCGTGACGGTTCCGTCGGTCATTGTCGTCGTGTTCACTCGCGTTGACGCTCGCAGCGATCCTCGGCCGCAGCGCCCGCGCGCTAGCCGATTCCCAACCGCCGACGCATACGCCAGCTACACCGGCACCGCACCCATACAGATTGCGAGCGCGGACGTTCACATCGCCGATTGTCTCGCTACGGAGATCCAACTCAACTCCGCCATGCATACGATCGGAATGATCCATGTTCCCCTGCCATCGACTCCTGGCAGCGCGTCCTACGACAAGAAAATCGCCGACGGTAAGCCACCACGATCGGCTACGCGTCACTCAACGACACCTCGCAGCACACCTCTGGCGAGTCATGCTCGCAGACATCTAGCGGTAGACACCGACGGCCAGCTTGCCCCCGCAGATCCGTGACGAACCACCAGCGTTCAGGTGGGCCACGGTTTCAAAAAGATGAGGAAGTGATGAGTTGAGCGTCCACAGGCGTCCGTCGGCGAGCCGATCGTGGATTCGAGCGCGCGATTGCGCAGTTCAGCAGCAGGCTGCTCGAACTTGTCTCCCCGAATAATGCGATTGGGATTCAAGTCTCCGTAACGCCCTATGCGGCATAAGAACCCGCAGGTCAGAGCGTCGACCATTTTCGCGAACTTCGCAGACTCCCAGGCGATCTCAAACAACAAAAAGCGCCCCTGAACAGCGAAACACTGTTCAGGGGCACTCGTTGTGCGCCATCAGGGACTCGAACCCCGGACCCGCTGATTAAGAGTCAGCTGCTCTAACCAACTGAGCTAATGGCGCCGATCCGCACCGCGTGTTCACTGCGGTGCGGGAGAAACATTAACAGGAGAAACCGTCGGATGGGAAATCGCCTGGTCAGAGGGCTCAGACGGTCAGCGGAAGATCCTGCGAACGACCAGAACTGCGACGACAGCGCCGACGCCGATGAGAGTGAACTTGACCGGGGGCTCGTTCAGCTTGGCGACAAGAGTCTGTTTGGTGCTCTCCACGATCCGCTTGGGGCTGGCTCGGACGCTCAGCTCGTCGAGGGTGCTGGCGAGCTGGTTGCGAGCGGCCTCGATCTCGCGCTCGATCTTGTCGGTATCCCTGGCCACATGTCCTCCAACGTGTCGCAAATCTTGTGTGTCACCGTCGAGCGTAGAGCACTGGCGGATTTCGATAGTCTCGTCAGGTGACCGACAACAAGAAGCTAGAGGCCGGCGACATCGCTCCGGCGTTCACATTGCCCGACGCCGACGGGAACGACGTCTCGCTCGCCGACTACGCGGGCAAGAAAGTGATCGTCTACTTCTATCCCGCGGCCAGCACTCCCGGCTGCACGAAGCAGGCGTGCGATTTCCGAGACAGCTTGGCCGAGCTGAACGGTGAGGGCCTGGGGGTCATCGGCATTTCCCCGGACAAGCCTGCGAAGCTCGCCAAGTTCCGGGACGCCGAGGGGTTGAACTTCCCGTTGCTCTCGGATGTCGAGAAGACGACGCTGCAGGCGTGGGGCGCCTTCGGTGAGAAGAAGAACTACGGCAAGGTCTACGAAGGTGTCATTCGTTCGACGTTCCTCGTCGACGAAGCAGGCAAGATCGAGGTGGCTCAGTACAACGTGCGCGCCACCGGGCACGTGGCGAAGCTCCGCCGCGATCTATCGGTCTGACGACCCCAGCTTCTGCAGGAACAAGGCTTCGGCGACGGCGAGGTTCTCGATTTCCGTCGGGTCGACGCTCTCGTTCGGGGCGTGGATCCGGCACAGCGGTTCTTCGACGCCCATCAGCACGATCTCGGCTTTCGGGAACGTCTGGGCGAGAACGTTGCACAGCGGAATCGAGCCTCCCTGTCCGGCCGATGCGACAGGGGCGCCGAATGCCTCGGTCAACGACTCCGAGAGCGCCGCGTATCCGGGCCCATCGGTGCGCGCTCGAAACGGCGAACCGATGGCCTCGGGTTCGACCGTCACGCGAGCCCTCCACGGCGCGTGTGACTCCAGATGAGCCGTCAATGCATCCTGAGCCTGCTGCGCGTCGATACCGGGCGGCACACGCAGATTGAGCCGTGCGGATGCCGTCGGCGAGATCGCCGCCGCGGATCCGACGACAGGTGGGCAGTCGATGCCGAGAATCGTCAGCGCCGGACGTGCCCACACCGCGTCGGCCACCGACGCCGATCCGGCCAGCTCCACACCGTCCAGAACGCCCGCATCGGCACGGAACCGATCGGCCGGGTAATCGATGCCATCCCACGATTGATCGGCCTCCAGGCCGTCGACGACGGTGTTGCCGTGCTCGTCTCGCAGCGAAGCGAGCAATTGGACCAAAGCTGCGAGGGCGTCGGGCGCGGGTCCTCCGTACATTCCGGAATGCACTTCGCCCTCGAGCGTGTCGACTCGGACGACGACGTTGGCGATCCCGCGTAGCGTCGTCGTCACCGTCGGCCGACCGACTGCGGCATTGCCGGTGTCGGCGATGATGATGATGTCCGACGCGAACAACTCGGGCCGTTGCTCGACGAGCGCCTCCAGCCCGCCGGTCCCCATTTCCTCGGACCCTTCGGACACGATCGTGATTCCGATCCCCGGATCAGCGCCGAGTGCGCGCAGCGCGAGCAGGTGCATGATGACGTTGCCCTTGCAGTCCGCTGATCCCCGCCCGTACCAACGGCCGTCGCGTTCGGTCAGTTGGAACGGCTCGCTGTCCCACAGCGCGCGTTCACCCGGGGGCTGCACGTCGTAGTGCGAGTAGAGCAACACCGTCGGCGCGCCGGGCGGTGCAGGCGTATGCCCGACGACGGCCAGCGAGCGATCCGTCGTCTCGATCAGTTCGACCGCGCCGATACCCGCGTCGAGGAAAGCAGTCCGAACCCAGTTGGCCGCTGCGACACACTCTTCACGCGGAAACTGACGCTCGTCGTGCACGGATCGGAACGCGACGAGCTCCTCGAGCTCGCGGCGGGCACGGGGCATATCGGCGGAAATCGTGGACCGAACATCCGGCATCGGTACTCCTGACACACACTCGGGCAAGAACCATCGAGCGTCATTGTGTCATCGATCGAAATGTCAGTTTCCGGAGATCTCCTGCGCCAGCCACTCGGCGGTGTGCTGCCAATGGCGGTCCCACGCCTCCTGTTCCAGCTGCTCCTGCGACTTGCCCGGTTCGGGGATGATCGCCGGAACGGCGAATTCGGGCGCCTCGACGGTCGGGTGCGGCACGACCGCCGCGTTCGGCGGGATCGATTGCGTGGGAATAGGCGTAGGGGTCTCCACGGTCCCCTGCGCGACGACCGGTGCCTGCGTCCGAATGGGCGCGAGGGTCTCGGGATCGATCGCCGCCGGGGCGATCGGCTCGGGTTCGACGACCGGAACCACTGGAACCGGCGCGGGAGCCGGCGCAGGTTGTGTCACCTGGACGCTCGAAGTCGATCCGACGAGATTGGTGTCGATGCCGGTCGGGTCGGAAGATTCGGCGGCGGCGGGAACCGTGGCGGTGTCGCTGTCACTGGGAAGCGTCGACGCGAGGGCCACACCTCCCGAGAGCACACCGGCAAGGAGGGCGGCAGTGAGCACCAGTTTCTTGCGCGGAACGGGTCGACGCGAGACGGGAGCAGGCGGTATCACCGCGAGCACCGGCGCCGGAGCGACCGACGGCGCAGCGTTGACCGGTGCAGGCGCCGTCATCGCTGCCGTGGGCATCGTCTGCGACGGCACACTGTCGGCAGCGAGCAATGCCGCACCGCGCGCAGCGACCTGATCCGCATCACGGACGCGCACGACGGGTACACCGAGGCCGAGTTCGAGAATGTCAACCAGGTCCCTGTTGCTCGAACGGTCACCGAACAGCGCCACCGAGTCGGCTTTCACCGATGCCTCGTCGAGAATCTCCCAGGCGAGCGGCACGGTACTGCCGATCCGCTCGGGACTCATCGAATCCAGCGTTGCGGTCTTCGCGGCCGACAGCTGCCCACCCTTCACATCGGCGAGCGAAATCGACACGCTCGACTCGCCCATGTAATAAAGAAGGACGCGACTCGACTCGTCGAACCCGGGTGACCTGGCGAGCCAGCCGAGGAAGGCAGACGACGCGGAGTACATCGACACATCGGCCGATCCGCACTCACCCACCACGGTCGTGAGTCGATCTCGCTCTGCCTCGGAGGAGTACACGACGCCCACGGCATCGACATCGATGCTGCGTCGTCGTGCGGCGGCCCGCATGCCGTCGAGGGCAATGGGCAGCGCCTTCGCCACGCCTTCCGACAGCGACGTCACCCGATTCGCGACGACAGCGTCTGCCTTCGTGTCGAACAAGACGGCGTACACCGAACCGGACTCTAGGGAAAGTCCAATGGTTGCCACGCGTTTCTCCTGTACCTGAGGGGAAGGCTCTCGACATGAGCCCCGCCGATGCGGAATCCGCGTCGTACACCCTGCTTGAAAACGTAACCAATCCTGTGAACCATACCTAAAGACTGGTTTCTTGACCAGAAAACGACCTATGACTTTTCATGAACCCTCGAACGAGCGGGCGCGTCGGGCTTGACACCCGATCTTCGATCTCCCGATGCCGTCTGCGATCCGTTTCCGCGCGTTGTGGAACGAACACTCCCCCGGCCGCTAGCCTGAGCAGGTGGATTCCTCTGCTAGCGCCCAGTCTGCGAGACGCCTCGACGCCGCGCTCGAATCGACGGTCGAGACGCAGGAGCTCATGCCCCGCAGGCGCCCGACGCAGGAACGAAGCCAGAGAAAGTTCGACGCCCTGCTCGCAGCGTCGAGAGATCTGCTCAGTGACGTCGGATTCGAATCCTTCACCTGCGAGGAAGTCGCGGCCCGTGCCGAGCTCCCGATCGGGACGCTCTACCAGTTCTTCGCGAACAAATACGTCATCGTGTGTGAGCTGAACCGGCAGGATCTGGTCGGTGTGCAGCAGGAACTCGCCGAATTCAACGGTGAGGTGCCCTCGCTCGACTGGCTCCGATTCCTCAACAACTTCGTCGATCACATGGCGGGCATGTGGATGTCGGACCCGTCTCGCCGCGAAGTGTGGCTCGCGATGCAGTCCACACCGTCGACTCGGGCAACGGGCGTCATCCACGAACGCGAATTCTCCGACCAGGTCGCACGCATGCTCGGCCCGCTGACACCCCGAACGCCCAGGGCCCGGCGCAATCTGATGGCACAGGTCCTCGTCCACGTCGTGTACTCGATGCTCAACTTCTCCATCCAGGACGGCCAGAGCCACGAGGACGCCGTCGCCGAGCTCAAACGAATCATGACGGCCTACCTGCTCGTCGCCGAGAAAGAGAGCAGGCGTTCGGGCTCGTCCGTCGACTAGTCGCTCGGTCCATACGAACAACGCCGGCCCACTTAGTCAGTGGACCGGCGTTGTTCGTTACGCGAACCTATTCCTCCAGGATCGCCACTGCTGCAGCGATGTCGCCGTCGTGAGTGAGCGAGAGGTGGATCTTCACCGTCGGCAGGAACTCCAAGGCCATGCCGTGCAGCTTGATCGACGGTCGACCCCACGCATCGTTGACGACCTCGATCAGGGGGTACGGGTTGTCACCGATCTGCGGTGGCCGGGCGAACCGTGACGTCGCCCAGGCCTTCAACACCGCTTCCTTCGCGGCCCACCGTGCTGCGTAGTGGCGGGCCGGGTCGGAACTCTTCGTCGCCGCGTGCCGACGCTCACCCGCGGTGAAACTGTCGCGGATCATCGTCGTGCCGACCTTCTCCATTTGCTCGGCGAAGTCGGACACGGTCACCAGGTCGAAACCTACTCCCAGGATCGCCATATCTACTTGCACCCCGGCAGACCGGAGCGGTATACGTCGTCGTCACCGAGGCGTGCTGAATCGTTGAGCAGAACGTCCGCCTCGAGCTCGCGCGACGCCTTGGCGGGCGTCCCGTCGTGTCCGAGCCTGCGGTCGTCGGGACGCTCGTACAGCGCGTCACCTCCCACCATCGCGGAGATCAGCCTGCGCTGACCGGCGATACGGCGTCCGTTCGCCCGCGCCACGTAGTCTGCGCGACGCTCCGCAGGTATCGCTTCCACGAACGCCTGCGGGTGCACGACGGCGATGAGACCGGAGACGTGTCCGAAGCCGAGCGAGGTCAGCAGACCTGCCTTGAGCGGCACGGAGTTGCCGAAGCGCAGCGGCTCGCGGGCCCACACGAGGTGTTCGAACTCGGTCATCTTGTCGTCGACGCAGTCGAGGCTGCGGTTCGGCGGAATGACTCCGTTTGCCAGCACCTGGCAGAGCCCGATCAGCTGGAATGCTGCGGCGCCACCCTTCGAGTGCCCGGTGAGGCTCTTCTGCGAGACGACGAACAGCGGTGCGCCGTCGGAGCGGCCGATCGCCTTCGCGAGGCGTGTGTGGAGCTCTGCCTCGTTCGGGTCGTTGGCTGCGGTCGAGGTGTCGTGCTTGGAGATCACGGCGATCTCGTCGGCGCTGACTCCGAGCGCGTTCAGCGAGAGCGCGAACGTCGAATCCTTGCCACCGCGACCGGCACTGAGCGCACCGAGTCCCGGAGCCGGGATGGAGGTGTGCACACCGTCGCCGAAGGACTGTGCGTACGCCACCACACCGAGGACCGGTAGGCCCATCTCGAGTGCGAGGTCACCACGAGCCAGCAGGATGGTGCCACCGCCCTGCGACTCGACGAATCCGCCGCGCCTGCGATCGTTGGCCCGCGAGAAACGGCGATCGCTGATTCCCTTGGCGGACATCGCAGCCGAGTCCGCGGTGGCCGACATGTCGCCGAAGCCGATGATGCCTTCGGTGCTCAGGTCGTCGAAACCGCCGGCGACGACGAGCTGCGCCTTGCCCAGCTTGATCTTGTCTACGCCTTCTTCGACGGAGACAGCCGCGGTGGCGCAGGCGGCCACGGGGTGAACCATCGCGCCGTAGCTACCGATGTAGGACTGAACCACATGCGCGGCAACGACGTTCGGCAGAGCTTCCTGCAAGATGTCGTTCGCACGAGCGTCGCCGAGCAGTGTGTCGATGTACAGCGAGCGCATCGACTCCATGCCGCCCATGCCGGTGCCCTGAGTGTTCGCGACCAGCGTCGGGTGGACCCAGCGCATCAGTTCCGACGGGTTGAAGCCCGAGGAGATGAACGCGTCGACCGTGGTGACGATGTTCCACAGTGCAACCCGGTCGATCGAGCTGGCCATGTCGGGCGAGATGCCCCACTTGGTCGGGTCGAATCCGGTCGGAATCTGTCCACCCACGGTGCGGGTGAGCTTCATCTTCCGCGGAACGCGAATCTCGGTGCCCGCCTTGCGAGTGACCTGCCAGTCGCTCGAATCCGGGACCGGAGTGATCAGCGTGTGCTCGGGATCGGCTGCTGCGAACGAGCGTGCGTCGATCTCGGTTCCGACGACGAACGTGAGGTCGTTGTCGAGGAAGATCGAGGTCATGAGCGGCGCAGCGTTGCCGACCATGGCGCCGTCGTCGCCGTAGGTGCGAATGCCGCACTTCTCGACCACGGTGTCGTGGTACGTGTCGGCGATGTCTTCCTCGGCCACGAAGTCGCCCGACGCGATGTCGTACCAGCCCGGCTTGGGATCGTTCTCCCAGGCGATGAGGCCGGTGTTCCAGGCGAGTTCGAGAACGCCTGCGGCAGAAAGCTGCTCGTCGACCTCCATCTCGAAGCGGGTACGCGCGGAACCGTACGGTCCGAGCTCACCTGCACCGACGATGACGATGAGGTCCTTCGGATCGACATCGAGCGTCGGCCATGCCGGAGCAGTCGTCGCAGCGAGCCGCGGCGGTGCGGGCAGTGCGGCGATGACCGAGCTGTCGGCTTCTTCCGCACCCTTGTCCGCAGCTGCTGCTGCGGCGTCACGAGCGAGTTCGACGAGGTTGAGCTTGGTGTTCGCCAAACCGCCCGTCAGATCGGCCAGCAGCGGAGCCTGTGCGGCCTTGCGCTGCGCCGACGCGTCGGACAGCTTCAGCAGTTCGGTCGCCATCTCGTCCGTGGACCAGGTGCGTACCCCTTCTGCTTCGACGGCTTCGACGATCGGATCGTTGCCGCCCATGAGGCCGGTTCCGCGAACCCACCCGATGTGAGCGTGGGCGATGGTGACGCGCTCGGCCCAGTTCTTCTCCGAACCCCACTTCGCCGCGATGGCGTCGAGCGCAGCCTTGGACTCGCCGTAGGCTCCGTCGCCACCGAACATTCCGCGGTTCGGCGAACCGGGTAGAACGACGTGCAGGTGGGTGTCGATGTCGCTGTCGTAGCCGATCTTCGACAGTCCGCCGATCAGTCGCTCGACCGACCACAGCAGCACGCGCATTTCCATCTCGGCGCGGCCACCGGCGTCGGTGAGTTCACCGACCACGCGAGGTGCGGCGAACGGGAACAGTAGCGTCGGTGTGATAGCGGCCTTCACCAGAGTCTTTGCGCCACCGGCGTTGTCGACCTGGTCGCTGCCGATCCACTCGATGAGTGCATCGACATCGGAGTACGACGCGATGTTGGCGGGCATGACCCACAGCGACGCTCCGGCGCGAGCGTTGTCGCGGTAGAGGGTGCGGTAGAAGCCGAGCCGCTCGTCGTCCAGACGCGAGGTCGTGACGAAGACGGTCGCTCCCCCGCCGAGCAGCTTGGCTGCGACCGATGCTGCGATCGACCCCTTGCTGCCTCCGGTGATGACGGCGACCTCGTCGGACCACACGCCCTTCTCGTCGGTAGCCACTGCGATCTCGGCGATTCGGCCGTAGACCTCGGAGAGCGTGACCTTGCGTTCGTAGTCGGCCTTGACCTTCCACCATGTGGCCTGCGCGGCAACTGCCTTGCCTGCTCCGGCGAAGCTCTCGACGGCCAGATCCTGTGCGGTGCCGAGCCACAGACGGGCCAGGTCCTCACGGGCGGTGGCCCAGCGATCGTCGATCAGCACGGCCCTGCGGGCATCGAATGCCGGTGCGACGAGTCGAGGCCAGTCCGAACCAAGCTCTGCCGCAACGAGATCGACGAGCGCAGCGTCCGGGTTCTCCACCGCAAGCGCGTTCGGAGCCTCGGTGAGACCCAGCTGCTCGAGCACGAGGCGTGCTGCCGAGGCGAGCACTCCGTCGCGACCGGTGATGTGTTCGGTGAACTCACCGAGCGCAGCTGCGTCGACGGTTCCGCCGCCGCCTCCGCCGGTCTGCGGCAGCGAGACTGCGACTCCGCGGCGGGCAGCGACCGCGGCAACTGCTGAGTCGATGACCGCGTCGACTGCTCCGCCGTCGGCGAGAGGGCCGTCGGCGAGTCCGCCGAGCGCACCACCGCGCACCGAGGATCCGTCACGAGTACCGAGGGCGACCTCGGCCGTGACGTGGTTGGCCCAGCCGTCGCCGAGTTCCCACGTCTTCTTGACCCGGTCCGCGATGGAGGCGGGGCGACGTCCCGAGGGTCCGAAGACCTTGCGCAGGTGGTCGTTGATCGAGTCGCTCAGCACGGGGCCGAACGGCTTGTAGGTACGAGCCAACTTGTTGACGGTGCCGGACAGCGCACCCATATCGGCGTCGGCGGCACCGTCGATGGCGCCGAGCGAGAGCTCGGAACCGAGGTCGACGAGCAGCTGGTTACGACGCGAGGAGACGCCGTCGCACAATGCCTCGATGGTGTCGGCGGGTCCGATCTGATCGAGCTGCAGCTTGGTCCACAAGCCGATCAGGATCTTCGTCGCGTCCGATGCACTGAAGGAGATGTCGTCGGGACGCGGGCCACCGGACGGCGCTGCCGCAGGAGCGGGTGCGGCCGCAGGGGCAGCAGCCGCTGCCGGAGCAGCAGTGTCGGCGACCGGAGTGTCCTCGTCGTCTTCGACCGGAGCAGGATCGGTGTCGGTGCCGTAGACGATGGCGGCTTCACGCTCGACGTTGAGAACCTCGACCGGGAAACCGAAGCGGCCCGGCAGCTTCAGCGTCTGTGACGCCAGGTTCGCGACGGTCGGTGTTGCCGACAGACCGATTTCGACGAAACGCTCGACACCGAGACCGCCGTCGGACTCGTCGGCGAACAGCAGGTCCTGTGTCTCGATCCACCGAACCGGGCTGGCGAACTGCCATGCCAGCAGCTCGGTCAGGACAACGCGGCACAGATCGTGCGGACGTGCGGCCCAGGAGTCGAAGTCTGCCAGCACGGCGTCGAGCGGCTCCGACGGAACAAGATCGGCGATCTCCTGAATGAAGCTGCGCTCCAGGGAGAACGGCTTCGGAACCAGGTTCGGGACGTAACGGCCGAGCAGGATCTCCGGGTCGAGATCGGCAGGCAGCAGCGCCTGGAGGCGGGTACGGAAGTCGTCGACTCCCCCGCGCAGCACCGTCGAGTGGAACGGCACGTCGATGCCGGGGACCATGATGTAGGCGGCCTTGCCACCGAACTCGGCGCGGCGGATCGCGATCTTCTTCTCCAGCTCACCGAGTCCGTCGACCGTGCCGGCGATGGCGTACTGGCTGCCACGCAGGTTGAGGTTGACGATCTCGAGGAACTCACCGGACTCCTCGGCGACACCGGCCACGAAGCCTTGAACGTCGTCGTCGGCGAGACCGATCTGCGACGGCCGGATCGCGGCCATGCGGTAGTTGCTTCGGCCTGCGGCGTCACGCGGGACGAGTGCGTGCATGGCCGATCCGCGCTGGAAAACGACCTCGAGGACGGCTTCGAGCGGCAGCACGCCTGCAACAGCGGCGAGTGCGTTGTATTCACCGACGGAGTGGCCTGCGAGGATCGAGTTCTCCACGAAGACACCGGATTCACGAAGCTCGGCGACCTGAGCAACACCGAGGACCGCCATGGCGACCTGGGTGAACTGCGTCAGGTGGATGACACCGTCCGGGTGCTTGTGGGTGACGCCGCGCGCCTTGAGCGAGGTCGGGTTGTCGCGCACCACAGCGAGAATCGAGAATCCGAGAGCAGCGCGGGTGTGCTTGTCTGCGCGCTCCCAGACCTCACGAGCTGCCTTCGACCGCGCACGTGCGTCGAGGCCCATGCCCTGACGCTGGATGCCCTGACCGGGGAATGCGTAGACAGTCTTCGGAGCTGCGGTGCGTGCGGTGGCGACCATGACGAGTTCGCCTGCGACGCGGCAGGAAACCTCGACGAGCTCGGCGCCCTGGTCGAATCCGGTGCGGTCGACGCGTACGTCGATCTCGGCGCCGGGACGAACCATGCCCAGGAACCGTGCGGTCCATGCCGTCAGTCGACGCGGCGGTGTCTTGGTGTCGGTGTAGTCGACAGCGGTGACGACCTGCTGAGCTGCGGCCGAGAGCCACATACCGTGCACGATCGGGCTTCCGAGACCCGCCAGAAGCGCAGCAGGAACGGAGGTGTGGATCGGGTTGTGATCTCCCGAGACCTGGGCGAACGCCGCCATGTTGCGCGGCGCGGAGATGGTGCTCTGGCGACGGCGACGACGCGGTGTGTCCTTGGCCTCTGCCGTGACCGAGCCACCGGCGCGAGCCGGATCTGCCAACTCACCCTTGCCGGTGCGTCCGCGAATCGCGAAGCGCTCCACCAGCGTTGCGACGGTCGGGGCTTCGACGCCCTCACCGAGCGCGGCGCCGATCTCGACGGTGACCTCGACGACACGGCCGAGGTCGGTGTCGAGAACCTCTCCCGCTTCGGCTTTGACCACGAGGATGGACGGGTCGGTCGGCAGTTGGCCGACGAGGTCGACGCTGTGGTCGAGGTGCACCAGGTCGAGCATGCCTTCGATGACGTCGATATTGTTCGAGGTCTTGGTCGCACCGAGGACTGCGAACACTGCAGGCCAGCATGCACCGACCAGCACGTCGGGAACTGCATTGCCGCTCACGGTCAGCGACTCGGGCAGACCCGATCCTGTGACGCCTGCGTGGTCGGCCACCAGATCGGGAATCCACGCCAGGCTGATGCGAGCCGCGCCGTTCTTGACCTTCGGAAGTTCCTGCCCTGCAGCGACTCCGAGGAGCGAGGACATGCCCTTCTGTGCGTCGTCCGCGGTGACGATGGGTGCACCGCCGTCGATCGTGGACGCCGGAACGGTGAAGCGAATGCGAACCTCTTTGCCGGGCGCGAGCGGAACCGTCAGCTCGACGTGCTCCGAATCCTCCACCACCAGAGTCGATCCGGTCTGCGGATGCGATGCGGCAGTCTCGGAGTCGACGACCCATTCCGCGACGTCACCGAGGCGTGCGACGGGGTTCTGCGAGATGCGCGAAGCCCAGTTCACATCCGGAGCGGACAGCACGATGCCGAGTAGTCCCGGTGCGAGATCGGCGTGACGACGACTCGCCACCGAGACAGCCTGTGCTCCGTCGGCGATGAGCTCGTCGGAGGTGGCCTTCTCGAAGCGGTCGAGCAACTCGCCGACGGGCTCGTCGACGCGGGTGATACCGGCAACGGCAACGGTGCCGGGGATGACGCAGACCTGATCGGCGGAGTATCGCGGATCGTGCGCCTGCCACAGCGAGTCACTGCGCCACCAGCGTCGGACGTCGCCGTCGACGACGGGAACGAAGTTGACGGGCTTGCCCGGCAGACGGCACAGCGAGGTGAAGAAGGTGATGTCGGCGGGGTGCAGGACCACGTCGCCCGCATCGGGGAACTGTGCGAGCAGCGAACGCAGTGCGGCACGGGGACGCTCGAGCGTGTCGACATCGGCGAACAGAGTCGGAATTGGTCCGCGATCGACCGGGTGCAGACGCGCCTCGGCGCGTTGCATCATCTCGAGGAAGCGGGTGCGCCACGTGACGTCGAGCCACACCGATTCCGTTGCTTCGGAGAGTGCGTCGGCGAACTCGCCGCCGGTGTCGAACTCGCGGTGGACATCCGAGCCGACAGCAAGATCGAGGTACCGTTCGAGCCACTGCGCGTAGGTCATCTCGGCGACGTCACCGAAGAACGGCTTGGCGGTGCCGTCGAGCGCTGCGATGATCTCGTCGCGACGCTTCGCGACGGCCTCGGCGTCACCGGCGACCTCGTCGAGCAGGCGGCCGCAGCGCGATGCCGCGTTGTCGATCTCGTGGATGTCCGCGCCGAGCTGGCTGCGACCGGAGGCCATTCCGCCTCCGGCGGTGCCGGCGCCGACCCAGTCGGGCGTTCCGGGTGTGTCGACGAGAAGCTGCTTGACCTCGGCGGACGTCGTGGCTTCCAGGGCTGCCATTGCGGCGGTTCCGACGAGGATGCCGTCGAGGGGCATCTTCGGGTAGCCGGCGCTCAGCGACCAACGGCCGGTCAGGTATTCGGCTGCACGCTCGGGCGTGCCGATGCCGCCACCGACGCAGATGACGAGGTTGGGGCGTGCACGCAGCTCGGCGTATGTGCTGATGAGGAGGTCGTCGAGGTCTTCCCACGAGTGGTGTCCGCCTGCGCGGCCGCCCTCGATGTGGGCGATGACCGGGAACGACGGCACCTCGCTGGCGATGCGGATGACTGCGCGGATCTGCGCGACGGTTCCCGGCTTGAAGGCGACGTAGCTGAAGCCGGCCTCACGCAGGTCGTCGATGATCGTGACGGCTTCTTCGAGCTCGGGGATACCCGCGGTGACCACGACGCCGTCGAACGGAGCGCCAGCAGCGCGAGCCCGCGGAACGAGGCGCTTGCCGCCCACGTGGAGCTTCCACAGATACGGGTCGAGGAACATGGAGTTGAACTGCACTGCGCGGCCCGGCTCCAGCAGACCTTCCAGCTTCTCGACGTGGTCGGCGAAGATCTGCTCGGTGACCTGGCCGCCACCGGCGAGCTCGGCCCAGTGGCCGGCGTTGGCCGCGGCAGCGACGATCGCGGGATCCACCGTCGTCGGCGTCATACCGGCGAGCAGCATCGGCGAGCGTCCGGTCAGCTTGGTGAAGGAGGTCTCGACGACGACGCGGCCGTCCGGCAACGTCACCGGCTTCGGCGCGAACTCGGACCACGACGGCTGCACCTCGGGCGCTGCGCCGGGAGTGAGGAGGTTGCGGTGTCCGCCGCGGGTGGACGCGGCGACGATGCCGACGCCCTGGCCACGAAGAGCGGGCACGGTCATACGGGTCAGGATGTCGCCGGGGCCGAGATCGAGGATCCAATCGGCACCCGCGTCGACGACTCCGTCGACCTCGGCGACCCAGTCGACCGGATCGACGAGGATGCGCTGCGCAAGGCTGCGTGCGACGTCGACGTCCAGGCCGGTGCGCTGCGCCCATGCGGCGACGAGTTCGACGGCGTCGGCCAATGCGGGGTGGTGGAAGCCGACCTCGACCGAAAGCAGCTCGAAGACGGGGGCGAATGTGGCGCCGCCGCGCTTCTTGGAATCGCGCTCACGCTCTTCCTGCGCGGCGATCTGCTCGGCACGTTCCTGAACGCGGGCGAGCTGCGCAGGCGGTCCGGCGAGTACGACGCGGCGACGGCCGTTGCGAATGGCGAGAACTGCCGAGCGCTCGGGTGCACCGTCGATGGCGAGCTCGTCGACGATGGCCTGCAGCCGCTCGGGCTCGACATTGGACACCGAGACCATCGGCGCACGATCGGCTGCGCCGATGATGCCGCGGCGGCGGGCAACGAGGCCTGCTGCGGCACCGATCAACTGAGCGACAGCGAGGAGACGAGCATCCTCGGCACCGTTGCTCGCGACCGACTCGGCTGCGATGAGGCCCTGCGAGTGGCCGATGACGGCAACGGGAGGAGTAGCGATCGGGTCGAGACCCTGCAGCTTCAGTGCGCGCAGTGCGGCGACCTGGGTGAGGAAGACACCGGGAAGTGAGACTGCCGCGGACGTCAGCGCCGCCTCGGAGGGGCCGAAGGCGGCTGCGCCCTCTTCGTCGTCGGCGAGGTCCTGCTCCAGCATCCAACCGATGGGGTCGAATCCGACCGAGCGGACAACGAGGAGGTCGTCGGCGACCGGGGCGAGTAGTGCTGCAGATTCGTTGACCAGATCGGTCAGCTCGGGCTCGATGGCCGAGTCACGCGCGAGTTCTTCGAGCGAGCTGAGCCACGGGGAACCCTGTCCACCGAATGCGAGCGCGTAAGGCTCGCCCGCTGCGAAGCGATCCGCGAGCGTCCGAGAACCGCCACCGCTCTTCGGGGTTCTCCTCGCGCCCTGTCCGTGTGATGGTGTGCTCTCGTTGATCGTCAAGGTGCAAGATTCCTCTCGTGAGCATCTCGTTCGAGATGTTCTTCGGTGGCGCCTTTTACCGGCGTTGTCTGCGAAATCGTGGAGCACGAGCGCCATCGGCAGCGACGTGTCTCTATCCGCGCTTCACCAGGTTGACACACAATCATGAGGAAATCCTCACGTTTGATTTGACGTCCAACTGCTACCAGCGAGTACGGATCCGAAAGCGTCTTTACCGGCGGTTGGGACAACTCGTCGGTAACAAACATCGGTGCAGGCACAGCGCAGATTCGAACTGAGAGAACATGAGGAAACCCTCGGATTTATCGTTACCATTCCGTTATGTGAGTCTCGCCACATGTTCGACTCTCGCAAACCTGTCGGTGGCCGGCAGTACCTTCGGCCGCACACATCGACTCCAGGGGGGAATTCATGTATTCATCAGTCACACATATCTTTTCACAGCGCGATCGCGACGCCGTCGCGGCACACGTGGAAGCCACTGCGGCACGGACCATGTCGACGTTCTCGTCGAACAGATGGCGCGACGAGATCGAGGCGGCGCTTCTCGACGCGGTCTTCTCGGCACGAGCGTCCTACGGCGGACCCGAAACCGGCGTCCGACGCGTGATCGCGACATGGCGTGAGTACCGCGGCGTCGATCGTCTCGACGACCTCACGGCGTTCTCCGCATTCGCGGACCGCCCGGACGAGCTCGTGTCGATACTCGGCAACCGACAGCGGGTCGCGGGCAACAAGATCACCAAGGCCGAGGCGGTCGTCGATATCGCAGCCGCATTGATCGGACTCGGCGTTCGGCACTGCAACGACCTGGACGACGCCGACGACCAACGGGCGGCGGTGACAGCCGTTGCCGGCGTCGGTCCGAAAACGTGGGAATGCGTGCTCTTCACTGCGGGAGCTCACACGACAGACGCATCCGAACTCATTTCAGGCTTCGTCGCCGACGCTCTCGGTCGCGATATCGACCGGGATACCGCCGACGTTCTACTCGCCGCGACGGCCGAGTCGATGGGCGTCGACGTCCGCGCACTGGAGCATTCCGTGTGGCGATATCAACGACGCCTCGTACCCGTCACCAAGCGGCCGCCGCTGAGCGAGGTGGGCTGATCACACGCACTAATCGATTCCAAGTTGACATGCGACGTCGTCTCTGAAAAGCACAGCGACACAGAATGTTCGACGACCGAGGGCCTGAATGACTTTCGCAGTTCCGAGTGCGACCGGCACGCGTGCCGGTCGCACTCGGCTGGGCTACCTACGCTCGATGAGCGCAGCCACACCGTCGAGGATGCGCTCCACACCGAATTCGTACTCGTGCACCGGGTCGGTTGCCGCGTCGTAGGACATCGAGGCTGCGGTGCCCACCCGAGACGACACCGGATAGCGGTCACGGTCCATGACCTTCTCCAGCACGGGCGCGGTGGCCTCCCACCACTGCGCGTCGCTCATTCCCGATTCCTCACGCACCCGATCGAAGCGAGCGAGCGCACGCGCCGCTCCTGCGACGTGAGTCAGTACGAGCGTCAGCACCGAGTCCATCTCGACGTCGGACAGTCCCGAGTTCTCGAGCACTCGTA
Organism: Rhodococcus yunnanensis NBRC 103083; assembly: GCF_001895005.1. GTDB lineage: Bacteria > Actinomycetota > Actinomycetes > Mycobacteriales > Mycobacteriaceae > Rhodococcoides > Rhodococcoides yunnanense. The sequence continues at coordinate 415,420 of NZ_BCXH01000002.1, forward strand.
ACTCGGCTTCGTACTTGTCGTTGGTGTTCGGGCCGAGAACCGCCCGAGGCCCCTGGGCGTCGAGCAACCACGAATGACGTTGGTAGAGAATCCAATTACGTTCGGCAACAAAACGCAGGCCCGCACGCCACCCGTCGGTCGCGGCCGACGGTTCCTCGATGCCGGAGTACAGCGAGCCCAGCGCGGCGTCGATCATCAGGTCGGCAAGTTCCTCACGTCCGGGCACATGGGTGTAGAGCGACATGGCACCGACGCCGAGACGGTCAGCTACGCGTCGCATCGACACGGCGTCAAGCCCCTCGGCATCGGCGATCGCGATGGCGGCGTCCACGATCGCGTCGACACTCAACCCCGTACGACTGGGCTTGTTGCCGACCCGCCACAGCAAGCCCAACGTGCGCGCCGGGTCGAATCCCGTGTCCTTCTTTACTGCCATGAATCGCACAGTACGCCGTACTGCGGCTGAAACCTCCGCGCGAGCCCTGCCCCCCTCCGCAAACGCACGTGCATTTGCGCACCACCAGCCGCCCACCCCCAGCACCCACGCAAACGCACGTGCATTTGCGCACCACCAGCCGCCCACCCCCACGACCCACACAAACGCATGTGCGTTTGCGCGCGGGCGGCGTTGTAGACTTGCCCAGCACTCGCGCGAGTGGCGGAATTGGCAGACGCGCTGGATTTAGGTTCCAGTGTCTCAGGACGTGGGGGTTCAAGTCCCCCCTCGCGCACTCTGTTGCCCACGACACCGAACTACCAGATGTAGTAGCCCCTCGGGTACCTTCGAGGTGTGGCAACATCCCGCACTCGTCGTCGACCCGCGCTCATCGCGCTGGTCATCGTTTCGGCCTTGGGGTGTCTCGCGCTCGGATGGTGGCAGTGGGAACGTTTCGAGTCCGTCGGCGGTGACGGCCAGAACCTGGGCTACGCATTCCAGTGGCCACTGTTCGCGGCATTCGTCGTCTACGCCTACCGCAAGTTCGTTCAGCTCGAGGACGAAGCCGACGCACCCGAGGACGCGGAGGTGCCCGCAGAGTCCATCGTGCGTGAGATTCCCGCCGATCTGCTCCCCCAGCGTCCTAGCCAGCCCGTCGAGGACGATCTCGACGATCCGGAATCCCGGCAACTTCTCGAATACAACAGCTATCTCGCGGAGCTCGACCGCTCCCGAGGTTCCGACAGGAGCACCACGTGAGCACGGCACCGGAGAAGTCCGCATCGACCGAGAAGACCAAGAAGATCGCCTCGGCGCTGTTGCGTTACCGGGTGCTCGCCTACGTCACCGGAATCTGGCTTCTCGTGCTGACCGGCGAGATGGTCGCCAAGTACATCTTCAAGGTCGAGAACGTGCCCAGCTGGATCGCTGTCGTGCACGGGTGGGTCTACCTCGTCTACTTGATCCTGACGATCGACCTTGCCATCAAGGTGCGGTGGCCCGCGCCGCGGACCATCGGCACTCTGCTTGCCGGAACGGTTCCGTTCCTGTCGTTCTTCGTCGAGCATTGGCGCAGCGCACAGGTCAAACGCGACTTCGGCGTCTAGCTCAGCACGTCACGCCGACCGGACCGGTCCCTGCCAGCGCGCCAAGCACCACGTGCTGCGCAACGGGATCGTAAGAAATTCCGGTGTGCTCGGTCCGGTCTCCGGGGCACAGATCCTGAAGGATCACATTCGTGGCGCCCACGCCTGTCAGCAACGACGCCGCGAACGGCACGACCTGGTCGTACCGAGTCACCACTACCGTGTACTCGACGCCGGGGACGGTGTCTACCGGGGAATTCAGTCGTGTGAGTGCGTCGTCGGGCGGCGGTCCCGGCGTCGGATAGTTCGGCGGCGACAACGCCACGATTTTCGACACTCGTTCGGCCCCGCCGAGGAACCGCACGTAATACCGCGGCACCGTTCCGCCCTTGGAATGCCCGACGATCGATACTGTCTGCGCTCCCGTCGCCTGCAGGACCGTCTCGACGAATCCCGCCAACTCGGCGGCGCTGTCCGCGATGGACCCCAGTCCGCCGAATGGAACCCCTTCCGGTGCACCGTAATCGAGAGCGAAGACGCAGTAGCCCTCGGCAACGAGCCTCGGCCCCAGTGATGCCCAGTTGTCGTACGAATTCTCGAGGAAACCGTGCACCAACACCACCGGTTCCGGATGCTCGTCGCTCGGCGTGCACGAATAATCGTTCACACCGGGCAACGCCGCATCCGGATGCAGGACCGAGTACACGGCGGCATCGACGAACGAATTCTGCGACGGCGACGCAGCCGCCGTGCCTCCGAAGCCCAGAAACAATGCGGCGACGAGCCCTGCGACACCAACCGATCGATTCACGGCCACCAGTGTCCTACGACGACAGTGCCTGCAGCGCCGGAATCAGCAATCTCAATGCACGCCCGCGATGCGACGCCGCATCCTTCTCCTCTGCGCTGAGCTCGGCTGCCGACCGCCCGTCCCCCTCGGGAACGAACACTGGATCGTAGCCGAAGCCGTTCTCCCCGAGCGGAGTACGCGCAATGACCCCGCGCCACTCCCCGCGCACGACACTGTCCGAGCCGCCTGGAATCGCGAGGGCGCAGGCGGACACGAAGCCCGCTCCCCTCCGCTCGTCCGGTACATCACCGATCTGTGCGAGCAACAACGCCGTGTTCGCATCGTCGTCACCGTGCGTTCCTGACCATCGAGCGGACAGAACGCCCGGCATCCCGTTCAATGCGTCGACTTCGAGTCCGGAATCATCTGCAACACAGGGCAAGCCGGTAGCCGCAGCTCCGTCACGAGCCTTGGCGAGTGCGTTCTCCTCGAAGGTCGCGCCCGTCTCGGGGGCCTCCGGGAATTCCGGTACCTCGTTCAGGCCCACCAGCTCGATGCCCGAGATCCCGGCGGCGTCGAGAACGCGTCGCAGCTCTTTCAGCTTCTTCGCATTCCGACTCGCAACGAGGAGCTTGGTGTCAGCCACCGAACTTCTTCTTCGGTGCGTCGCCGGCGGGTTCGGGAAGCACACCGGGGTACGGCTCGGCGAGCGCTGCCTTCTGCACCTCGAACAAGCTCTCGATGCCCGCGAGTGCGGAATCGAGTAGTTTGTCCAGCGTGGAGCGCGGGAACGTCGCCCCTTCCCCGGTTCCCTGAACTTCGACGAGGGTTCCGGTGTCGGTGGCGACGACGTTCATGTCGACCTCGGCGCGCGAATCCTCCTCGTAGGGCAGATCCAGCCGGACCCGGCCGTCGACGACACCGACGCTCACAGCTGCGATCGCACAAGAGATCGGCTGTGGATCGGCAAGCCGACCGGCCGCACGAAGATAGGTCACCGCGTCGGACAGTGCGACGAATGCGCCCGTGATGGCAGCGGTGCGAGTCCCCCCGTCGGCCTGCAGGACGTCGCAGTCGATGGCGATGGTGTTCTCGCCGATCGCGGCGAGATCGATGCACGCGCGAAGCGAACGACCGACGAGCCTCGATATTTCCTGAGTGCGCCCGCCGACCTTGCCCTTGACCGACTCACGTCCGCTGCGGGTGTGGGTTGCCGCGGGCAGCATGGCGTACTCCGCGGTGAGCCAGCCCAATCCGGAACCCTTGCGCCACCGAGGAACACCCTCCTCGACACTGGCGGTGCACATCACCCTGGTGTTGCCGAACTCGACCAGCACCGAACCGGCCGGGTTGCTGGTGAATCCACGGGTGATCTTGATGGCGCGGAGTTCGTCGTCCGCTCTTCCGTCTTCTCGTCTCGACACGAGTGCCAGACTACTGTCCACCTAGACGGTGAACACATCCCCCGGCAGTACGGCGTGGACCGGGCCGCTGAATTCGGCCTTGGCCTCGGCGATGACATCCTCACGCGAAGTCCATGGCGGAATATGCGTCAACAGCAGTTCCCCGACCCCGGCGTCGCGGGCCAGCTGACCGGCCTCGGTGCCCGAGAGATGCACCCCGACCGGACGATCGGGGCTGTGTGTCCACGACGCCTCGGACAGCAGCACGTCGGCGCCCTTGGCGAGGTCCTGCACGGCCTGGCACATCCCGGTGTCGCCGGTGTAGGCGAAGATCTTCCCTTCGCCGGTCGTGATGCGCATCCCGTAGGACTCGGGTGGGTGATAGACCTGCCTGGTGTGCACGGTGAGCCTGCCGTGTTCGATGGTCCGCCCGTCGGCCCATCTGCGCAGATCGAGGGTGTCCGACATGTCGTCGATCTGCCCACCGCATTCGGCGGACGCGACGCCGAGTCGAAACGCCGTGTCCTTCGGACCGTAGACGAGCGCGCGGCCCTCGGGTGGGTTCGGATGATAGCGGCGCCACACCAGAAGTCCCGGCACGTCCAGGCAATGGTCGGCATGGAGATGCGACAGGAAGACACTGACGTCGCCGGGATCTGCATACCGCTGCAGAGCCCCGAGGATGCCCGGCCCGAAGTCGAGCACCACCGGCGACGTTCCCGGTTCTTCGAGCAGGTAGCCGGACGCGGGGGAATCTGGCCCCGACACACTCCCCGAACATCCCAGGACGGTAATTCGCATGAAGTTCATGCTGCCACGTCGATGCTCGACGCCGAAACGATCGGCGCGTTTTCTTCGCACTTCGACGCGTGTGCGCGCTCGGTCACCGCCGAACGTCACTCCTCGGGCGCGGGCGGCGACGCCGCATCAAGAAAGCGACTTCTGCCTGCGTGCCTCACGTGCGTCCGAGGACAACGACCATGCTGCGACCACTCCGCCCACGGCCCCGAACAGGTGGCCTTGCCACGACGTGTGCGGATCGCTCGGTAACACACCCCACAGTGCGCCGCCGTAGATGACGAAAACCACGACACCGACGGCAAGTTGACCCAGGTTACGGGCGAAGATTCCGCGCGTGAGCAAGTAGGTGATCCAACCGAAGATCAGAATCGACGCGCCGATGTGGTTGGAGCCACTGCCTGCGACGAGCCAGGTCCCGACCCCTCCGATGACCCAGATGATGCCTGTCGCGGTGAGACCTCGTCCGATGCCGGACAAGAGCACCAGAAACCCGAGTACGAGAACCGGAACGGTGTTGGCGATCAGATGCGCCCAGTCGTCGTGCAGCACGGGAGCGAACAGGATCCCCCACAACCCGTCGATGGTTCGGGGTGTGATGCCCGCGTCCTCGACCCGACTGCCGGATGCGACGTCGACGATCTCGATCACCCACAGCAGTACGACGAAACCACCCATGTACATCGCGGCCTGCTGCCACAGCGGACGTTTCGGCGTCGGGGTGGGCAAGAGCGGGTTCGCGGTCATCCTGCACGCCTTTCGTGAGCGCTCGGGCGAAGTGCTTTCGCTCCAGAGTAACGTCCGTCAGGAGTCGAATGCCGTCGGAAAGATCTGCCGATATGTCGGGATTCCGGCGATGGACGTCGCATCGAGCAGAGCGCGCACGATCGCACGTTCGACGACTGTGGCCGCCACCGCCGAGATCGCGTCGAGCACCGGCAGGTCCTTCATGAACGCCTTCGGCATCGATGTCTCGGTGACGACGGACTTCGTCCCTGTCGACAGCGCGAAGATCGTGTCGCCGTCGAGCGGCGAATGCGCGGGTCGGATTGCTCGGGCGAGGCCGTCGTGCCCGGCGACCGCGATGCGCTTGCACGACGACGCGGTCAGATCCACGTCGGTCGCGACGACTCCGATCGTCGTGTTCAGTGCTGTGCCCTTGGGCGCGAGCGAGTTGGCGTTCCACAGCTCGTGCACATCCGGCTTGCGCATGCCGAACGCCTGCGGGCCATCGGATCCGGTCCCCCACGGCAGACCGGTTCGCGGGTCGAACACCGATCCGACGGGGTTGGTGACGATCAGCGCCGCAACGGTGACGCCGTCCGCCGGCCCGCCTTCGATGACGACGCTCGCCGTGCCCACTCCCCCCTTGAGAACTCCGGCGCGAGCACCGACACCTGCACCGACCGAACCCGTCGCGAACTCGGTGGCTGCAGCGGCGGCCGCGCGGTACCCGAAATCTGCGGTGGGTCGAATGTTCCAGTCTCCGACGGGAAGATCGAAGATGACCGCGGCAGGAACGATCGGCACGACTTGGTCCGGGCTCCCCATTGCGATGCCGTGGCCGTGCTCCTCCAACCACGCCATGACGCCGTCCGCCGCGGCGAGCCCGTAGGCACTGCCACCGGTCAGGAGAATGGAGTTGATCTGCTGCACCGAATGACTCGGGTCGAGAAGATCGGTTTCACGGGTACCGGGCCCGCCGCCTCTGACGTCCACGGCCGCAACGGCGCCGCCCAGTGCCCGGACGACCGTGCACCCGGTGGCCGCACCCGACCCCAACTGCGCATCCGGGTCGATCTCGTGGTGATGACCGACGAGCAGACCGGCGACATCGGTCAGTGAATCCCTCGGACCTGACCCCAATGGGTGCTCCTACGGAGTGAGGACCTGCACGAGGGAATCCTGCATCCAGGTCAGCCAGTGGTAGACATCGAGGTGCGGAGCCCGCGGATCCCCCTCGTCGAGAACCTCGGGGGTATCGGCGTCGATGCCCAGGGTGGTTCCGAGTGCCAATCGTACGTCGTTCAGACCCATCAGCCAGGCATCGGCCTGCTCGGGTGTCAGCACGATCTTGCCGCCGTCGGTCGGGAGCGTTCGAAGTATGACGGCACCCGCGGCGAGTTTTTCGTCGATGATCTCGGGTTCGTGCAGTCCGCGTAGCGCCCCGTTGAGATCGGCGGTGTCGTCCGAGCCGTCGTCCGCGCGGTGGAAATCCGGCAGCAGACGCGCGAGCGCGGCGTCCTCGGGAGCGGTGCTGTGGCCGGTGCGCAGCCCGGTGAGCTGAGTCAGCTCGTCGGTCGGCGCGTCCTTCGCACGCTCGCTCAGCAGACTGACGACCGATCCGACGAGCGATCTCAGTACGGTCGCCTCACGCGCATCCATGTCGGACCGAATCTTGACCCCGCTGAGGGAGTTCTTTCTACTCCACGTGCGCACAGCTGATACGACCCCGTTCTTTGTGCAGTCGAGAATCCGAAGAGTTACGTGGCTACTTGTCCTGCTGCATGGTCGCCCACAGGCCTGCTGAATGAAGTCGACGAACGTCGTTCTCCATTTTGTCTCGCTCACCGCTGGACACGACGGCCTTGCCCTCCGAATGCACCTGCATCATCAACTCGGTCGCCTTGGCTTTGCTGTAGCCGAAGAGTTTCTGGAAGATGAAGGTCACGTAGTGCATGAGGTTGACCGGGTCGTCCCAGACGATGGTCACCCAGGGCACATCCTGCGCCTCGTCCGTCGCCACGACCTCGGTTTCGGCGGGAACCGCTTGCGGTGAGGCAGCCAGTGTCGGCGACTGCCCTGCGCTGCCCACGGTCACTCGTACCGTCGATGAAGCCATAGGAACAGGGTACGACGGGACGGGCGAACTACACACTCTCGCCCCCGCGCCTCGTACTGTTGTGCGTGTGCCTCACGCCTCGACGACGGATACCGACATAACGGACACTCGACAGAGCACTGCGCTCTTCACCGACCAATACGAGTTGACGATGCTGTCGGCAGCGCTCGCCGACGGCTCGGCCCACACACCGTGCAGCTTCGAGGTGTTCGCGCGGCGGCTCCCGAACGGTCGCCGCTACGGCGTCGTCGCTGGAACCGCTCGTTTCCTGAGCGCGCTGGCCCGATTTCGCTTCGGCGAGGACGAACTGGAGACGGTGTCGAGGTTCCTCGATCGAACCACCGTCGAGTGGCTGTCGAACTATCGATTCACCGGTGACGTCGACGGATATCGCGAGGGCGAGCTGTATTTCCCCGGCTCTCCCCTTCTCTCGATACGGGGAACCTTCGCCGAGTGCGTGATTCTCGAGACGCTCGCGTTGTCGATCCTCAATCACGACAGCGCGATCGCGTCCGCGGCGGCGCGGATGGTCGGTTCGGCGGGTACGCGACCGCTCATCGAGATGGGGTCACGGCGCACCCACGAGGAAGCGGCCGTCGCGTCGTCGCGGGCGGCGTACCTCGCAGGCTTCTCGGCCACCTCCAACCTCGAAGCCGTTCGGCGACACGGCGTCCCGGGAGCCGGCACCTCCGCGCACGCGTTCACGTTGCTGTACACCGATGCCGACGGCCCGAACGAGAAAGCTGCGTTCGCCGCCCAGATTCGCACTCTCGGAGTCGGCACGACGCTGCTCGTCGACACGTACGACATCACCCGCGGCGTCGCCAATGCCATCGAGGTCGCCGGAACCGATCTCGGCGGCGTTCGTATCGACTCGGGAGACCTCGGGGTTCTCGCCCGTCAGGTGCGACAGCAGCTCGACGACCTCGGCGCCACACGGACCAAGATCGTCGTCTCCGGTGATCTGGACGAGTACGCCATCGCGGCCCTGCGCGCCGAACCGGTGGATTCGTACGGCGTCGGAACCTCGCTCGTCACCGGCTCGGGTGCCCCGACCGCAGGTATGGTCTACAAACTCGTCGCCGTCGACGACCGTCCCGTCGCCAAACGCAGCAGCCACAAGGAGTCGCGCGGCGGCGCCAAGGCCGCCGTCCGGGTGACCAGAAGCTCGGGGACGGCCGTCGAGGAGATCGTTCATCCACTCGGCGCGGCGCCGACCGTCGACCCCGGTCTGGTCTCGACCGAGCTGAGCGTGCCACTGGTTCGGGCGGGCGAACCCGTACCCGACCTTCCCACCCTGAAGCAGTCACGCGAGCACCTGGCCGCACGTCTGGTCAGCCTTCCGTGGGAGGGACTCAAGCTGTCCCAGGGAGAACCTGCGATCCCGACCCGATTCATCGATGCCTGAACCGGAGGTACCGGTGTCGCTGGCAGCTCGGGTCGGTCGCTGGCAGTAGTCTTCTTCGGTGCCGTCGAAGTCCGAACTCCCCACCGTGCCCGCATTGCTGAAGACTGCCGTGCACGCGTTGGGCGGGAAGGAACGAAGCAACCAGCTGACCATGGCGTCGGCAGTGGCGCACTCGATCGACACCGGCGAACATCTGGCGGTACAGGCGGGCACCGGTACCGGCAAATCGCTCGCCTACCTGGTTCCGAGCATCAGGCACGCGGTCGAATCCGGCCGCACGGTCGTTGTGTCCACCGCCACCATCGCATTGCAACGCCAGCTCGTCGATCGTGACCTGCCGCGGCTCGCGGATGCGTTGAAAGATGCCGTCGGACGTCGACCGAAGTTCGCGATCCTCAAGGGCCGCAACAACTATCTGTGCATGAACAAGATTCACACCGGCGCATCCGAGGAGGCACCGGAAGCAGAACTGTTCGACGCGTTCGCCGTCTCGCGTCTCGGGCGCGAGGTGGTCCGGTTGACCGAGTGGTCATCGGACACCGATACCGGCGACCGCGACGACCTGACCCCCGGAGTGAGCGATCAGGCGTGGCGACAGGTCAGCGTCAGCGCCCGCGAATGCCTCGGGAAGTCTCGGTGCCCGGTCGGTGAGGACTGCTTCGCCGAACGAGCACGCACCGAAGCATCCCAGGTCGACGTCGTCGTCACCAACCACGCATTGCTCGCCATCGATGCGATCACCGGAATCCAGATCCTCCCCGAGCACGATGTCGTCGTCATCGACGAGGCCCATGAGCTCGTCGATCGGGTCACCGGAGTCGCCACCTCCGAGCTGTCCGCCGCGACCGTCTCTGCTGCCGCGCGGCGCTGCACCAAGATCATCGAGGAGGAAACGGTCGACGAGATGGAGGGCGCCGCCGAGAACTGGGCGGCCGTTCTCGACGACATGCCGCCCGGACGGTGGGCATCGCTGCCGGACGGCGTCGACGCCGCGCTCGCCTCGATCCGCGATTCGGCGTGGGCGGCACGCACTGCCATCGGGCCCGCCCGATCCGGGCAGGCGACGCTCGACCCCGAAGCCGCTGCTGCTCGAAACGCTGCGCTCGTGGCCGTCGACGAGGTGCACGACAGCGCCGTCCGGGTGCTCACCGCGTTCGACGAACCCGATCCGGCGAAGCGCAAGGACGTCGTCTGGCATGCCGTCGACGATTTTCGCGGGTCGGTCAAGCGGACGGTACGGATGGCGCCGCTGTCGGTCGGCGGGCTGTTGCAGTCTCGTTTGTTCGCCGAGTCCACCGTTGTGCTGACGTCGGCGACACTCACGGTCGGCGGCTCGTTCGACGGCCTCGCCGTCAACTGGGGGCTGCCTGCGGAGAACTCCGCGCGCAGCGACACGGCCATGGCGTCGGGAGCGGAGGCGCCGTCGGACACCGCGTCGATCCACTGGAACTCACTCGACGTCGGCTCCCCGTTCGACCACGCGAAAGCCGGCATACTCTATGTTGCCAAACATCTTCCGCCGCCGGGACGCGACGGATTGTCGGCGCAGTACATGGACGAGATCGAAAGTCTCGTCACCGCTGCCGGCGGCCGAACCCTCGGCCTGTTCTCGTCGATGCGTGCGGCGAAGGCCGCCGCGGAGGAGATGCGCGAACGCCTGAGCACACCCGTGCTGTGCCAGGGCGACGACTCCACGGGCGCGCTGGTGAAGAAGTTCGCCGACGACGAGGCCACCTCGCTGTTCGGAACGCTGTCGCTCTGGCAGGGCGTCGACGTTCCCGGGCCGTCGTTGAGTTTGGTCATTCTCGATCGAATTCCGTTCCCGAGGCCCGACGACCCGCTCCTGGTCGCCAGGCAGCAGGCTGTCCAATCGCGCGGTGGCAACGGATTTCTCGCAGTAGCAGCAAACCACGCAGCATTGCTGCTCGCCCAGGGAGTCGGGCGCCTGCTGCGCAGCGTCGACGACCGAGGCGTCGTCGCGATGCTCGATTCGCGTCTTGCCACTGCGCGTTACGGCGGTTACCTGCGAGCCTCGTTGCCCCCGTTCTGGGAAACGTCCGATCCCGAGGTGGTGCGCAAGGCACTCACTCGATTGGCGGACACTCAGCAACGATGAGCTACGGGTTCGGCGACGCCACCAGGCCGAGTTCCGAATCGCCGGCGAACAATTCGTGATGCGGAAGTACCCGAACGGTGTAGCCGACCGCCCCGCTGACCGGTAGCGCGGTGTCGGTGGCGAACACCTCGCCGAGCGAATCGGTGCCGGTGTGCGTCATCGGCTCGTACCGGATGTCGGTCAAATCGTCGGTCTCGGTGACCCTGCCGATCGCGGCTTGAACCACGACGTCCGACGGCGCGAGCCCACCGAGCCGGACGTACGCTCGCAGAGTCAGTTTCGCGCCGATGACGGGTGTGTCCGGCAGCCCCTCGCTGTCCACCTGCACCACCTCGACGGAATTCCAGGACTCCTCGACGCGCCGTCGATAGATCGCCAGATCCCGTGCGCCGGCGTGGCCGTCGGCATCGACGGTGCGCGCCGCCCGCGCGGCCGGAACGTAGTAACCGAGCGTGTAGTCACGAACCATTCTCGACGCCAACACCTGTGGCCCGAGTTGCTCGAGAGTGTGCCGAACCATCTCGATCCACCGCGTCGGAATCCCGTCGGTGCGGTCGTAGAACTTCGGCAGTACCGATTGCTCCAGCAATTCGTACAGCGCGGCTGCTTCCAGGTCGTCGCGTCTGTTCTCGTCCGTGACGCCGTCGGCTGTCGGTATGGCCCAACCGTTCTCGCCGTCGTACATCTCGTCCCACCAACCGTCACGGATGGACAGATTCAGCCCGCCGTTCAGTGCCGACTTCATACCCGACGTACCGCACGCCTCCAACGGCCGAAGCGGATTGTTGAGCCAGACGTCGCAACCCCAGTACAGGAACTTGGCCATCGACATGTCGTAGTCGGGCAGGAACACGATCCGGTGGCGCACATCGGCCTGATCGGCGAATCGAACGATCTGTTGGATCAACGCCTTTCCGCCGTCGTCGGCGGGATGCGACTTGCCTGCGACGACCAACTGCACCGGCCGATCCGGGTCGAGAAGTAGCCGACGCAGCCGCTCGGGCTCACGCAGCATCAGGGTCAATCTCTTGTACGTCGGAACCCGTCTGGCGAAGCCGACGGTCAGCACGTTCGGATCGAACACTCCTGCTGTCCAACCGATTTCGGCCTGGGTCGATCCTCGCTCGAGTGACGATCGCCGGACGCGGCGGCGGACCTCCTGGACGAGTTGGCCACGCAGTTCGTTCCGGGTGGACCACAGCGTCGCCGAGGGCACACCTTCGAGCTGCTCCCAGCCGCGTGCCTCCTGCATCGCCTGCTCGCCGACAGTCTCGTGTGCCAGTGCCAGCCACTCACGGGCTGCCCACGTCGGCGCGTGGACGCCGTTGGTGACCGAACCGATCGGTACCTCGGCGGCGTCGAAGCCACGCCACAGGTCACTGAACATCTCACGGCTGACGATTCCGTGCAGCTTGGATACCCCGTTGGCACGCTGTCCGAGCCGAAGACCCATGTGCGCCATGTTGAAAACGGAACGATCGGCCTCCGCGCCGAGAGCGAGAATTCGCTCCATCGGAAGACCTGGCAACAACGCCGACTCTGCACTCCCATCGCTGCTGCCGAAGTAATGCCGCACGAGGTCGGCGGGAAATCTGTCGATGCCTGCAGGGACCGGGGTGTGCGTGGTGAAGACGGTACCTGCGCGTACCGACGCAAGGGCCGAATCGAAATCGAGCCCCCCGCCGGTGACGAGTTCTCGGATGCGTTCGGCACCGAGGAAGCCCGCATGACCCTCGTTCATGTGGAACACCTCGGGCGACGGCAGCCCGTGTGCACGGGTGTAGGCGCGCACGGCGCGAACGCCGCCGATACCGGCCAGGATCTCCTGCTTGATGCGATGATCCTGATCGCCTCCGTACAGGCGGTCGGTCACCCCGCGCAGCTCCGGATCGTTGTCGGGGATGTCGGAGTCCAGCAACAACAACGGCACCCGGCCGACCTGTGCGATCCATACCCGCGCGCGCAGCACCCGCGAACCCGGCATGGAGACATGTATGAGGACGGGCGCGTCGGACGAGTCCGTCAACAGACGCAGCGGCAAACCTTGCGGATCCAACGACGGATACCGTTCTGCCTGCCACCCGTCGGCCGTCAACGACTGACGGAAGTATCCCGATCGATAGAGCAGGCCGACGCCGATGAGCGGCAATCCCAGGTCCGATGCCGCCTTGAGATGATCGCCGGCCAGAATTCCGAGTCCGCCCGAGTAGTTGGGCAGCACCTCACTGACGCCGAACTCCATCGAGAAGTAGCCGATTCCCGTCGGCAGAGTCGCATCGTGATCCTGCTGCTTCTGGTACCACAGCGGCCGCGCGAGGTAGCTCTGCAGATCCTCGGCGAGCCGGTCCAACCGATCGACGAAACCCGTGTCCGAGGTCAACTCCTCGAGTCTGGCAGGCGCGACGGCACCCAACAGACCGATGGGGTCGCGGTCGAGTTCGGACCACAGGAGCGGGTCGATCTCCTCGAACAATTGCTGGGTCGGCGGGTGCCATGACCAGCGAAGGTTTGTCGAGAGCTCGGCTAGGGCATTCAGGCGCTCGGGCAGGTGGGCTCGGACAGTGAACCGACGCAAAGCTTTCACGGATCGAACCCTACCCACCCGAAGCACCCGATGTACCGACTTGCCGATCTCGTCCGACAGAAGCGGAGCCCCGGTTACTGCACTACGGTTGGCATGGACAGCACGCCGATCAACAGTTACTCGAACGGTCGCATCGAATGCGGCCGAAGTCTCTAGCGAAGAACGGAGCGTGAAGTGACAGGTCGACTCGGTATCGACAATGTCCTTCCAGACACGACTACCGGAAAGTACCCCGCCAAAGCAGTGGTGGGGGAAGCATTTCCGGTTTCGGCGGACGTATGGAGAGAAGGACACGACGCAGTCGCTGCAACTCTTGCGGTGCGCGGCCCCGGTATCCGTACTCCCTTGCGCATCACCATGACACCGGGCCGTGAACCCGACACGTTCGACGCCGTGTTCACCCCGACGACTCCCGGGTACTGGATCTGTCGCATCGAAGCATGGAGCGACCCGATTGCCACGTGGCGCCACGCGATCGAGGCCAAGCTGGGGGTCGGCCAGAATGCATCCGAACTTGCGAACGATCTGGAGATCGGTGCGCGCCTGTTCGAGCGTGCAGCGAAGAACGTGCCGCGCGGGGACCGATCCCTGTTGACCGATATCGCCGCCGCACTGCGCGACACCGACCGGCAACTGCCCGCTCGCGTCGCGCCTGCGTTCACTCCCGCGGTCGCCGAGCTGCTGTTCCTGCACCCGTTGCGTGAACTCGTGACACGGTCGTCGGCGATCAACATCTGGGTCGATCGCGCACGAGCACTGAACGGCGCGTGGTACGAGTTCTTTCCTCGCTCGACCGGCGGCTGGAACGACGACGGCACACCGCGTCACGGTACGTTCGCCACGTCCATCGAGCAGCTCCCCAGGGTCGCACGCATGGGATTCGACGTCGTCTACCTGCCTCCCGTTCACCCCATCGGGGTCATCAATCGAAAAGGGCCGAACAACACCCTGACTCCTGGTCCCGAGGACGTCGGCTCACCGTGGGCGATCGGCTCGAAGGACGGCGGGCACGACGCACTGCATCCCGAGTTGGGTAGCGAGGCCGACTTCCGCGCGTTCGTCGACGCGGCCCGCGCGCTCGACCTGGAAGTTGCTTTGGATCTGGCGCTGCAAGCTGCACCCGATCATCCGTGGGCAGCCGCGCATCCCGAGTGGTTCACGGTTTTGCCGGACGGGACCATCGCGTACGCCGAGAATCCGCCGAAAAAGTATCAGGACATCTATCCGGTCAATTTCGACAACGACCGCCGCGGCATCTACGCGGAAGTTCTCCGCGTGGTTCGCCACTGGATTGCGCTGGGTGTCAAGATATTTCGGGTGGACAACCCGCACACCAAGCCACCGGACTTCTGGGAATGGCTGATCGCCGAGGTCAAGAAGAGCGATCCGGACGTCTTGTTCCTCGCCGAGGCGTTCACCCGGCCGGCGCGCATGTACGGACTCGCGAAGCGTGGCTTCACGCAGTCGTACACCTACTTCACCTGGCGTGTCGCCAAATGGGAGCTCACCGAGTTCGCCGAGGAACACGCCAGACGCAGTGACGACGCACGCCCCAACCTGTTCGTCAACACACCGGACATCCTGCACGAGAGTCTGCAGCACGGCGGTCCGGGGATGTTCGCACTGCGGGCCGCGCTGGCCGCGACCCTGTCTCCGACGTGGGGCGTGTACTCCGGTTACGAACTCTACGAGCATCAGGCGGTACGGGAAGGCAGCGAGGAGTACTTGGATTCGGAGAAGTATCAACTCCGCCCTCGTGACTTCGAAGGTGCACTTGCCCGCGGCGAGTCGCTCGAGCCGTGGTTGACGGCACTGAACGCGATCCGGCGTGCCCATCCGGCGCTACAACAGTTGCGCAACATCCACTTTCACTCCGTCGACAACGACGCTCTGATCGCGTACTCGAAGTTCGACCCGGCGACCGGCGACTCGGTACTGGTGGTGATCAATCTGAATCCGTTCGGACCGGAAGAAGGCACCATCCGGCTGGACATGCCACAGCTCGGACACGACTGGCACGATAGTTTGACGGTCACCGACGAGGTCAGTGGTCAGCAATTCAATTGGGGACAAACCAATTTCGTGAGACTCGAGCCGTGGAAGTCGGTGGCGCACATTCTGTCGCTACCGCCTGTCCCCTACCCGGCACGACTCGAACTGGCATATCGCGGCAACCGGAAGTGAGTGGGAACCCGAAGTGACCGACAACCCGACGAAACCCGACATCGCACCTCCGAGCACTGGCGACCTCGATCTGATCGCCGGAGGACGACACTACGATCCGCACTCGGTGCTCGGCGCACACCCGGTTCCAGGCGGGACCGCGATCCGCGCGCTCAAGCCGAACGCCGAGTCCGTCGTCGCCCGCATCGGCGGCGTCGACCATCCGTTGACACACGTCGCACACGGTGTCTTCAGCGTCCTCGTGCCGATCGAGGATCTGATGGACTACCGACTCGTCGTGACGTGGCCCGGCGGGCACACAGCGGAGTCGGCCGATGGATATCGGTTCCTTCCCACACTCGGCGAACTGGATCTGCACCTGTTCGGCGAAGGTCGGCACGAGCGCCTGTGGGACATCCTGGGTGCGCACCAGCAGAATTACACCACTCCCGACGGCGACGTCAGCGGTACATCCTTCGCTGTATGGGCTCCTGCCGCAGCCGGAGTCACCGTGATCGGCGGCTTCGACGGATGGACCGGGCAGAGTTGGCCCATGCGCGCGCTCGGATCGACGGGCGTGTGGGAGCTTTTCGTGCCGGACATCGGCCCCGGCACCATCTACAAGTACCGAATCCTCGGCTCGGACGGCATCGCACGCGACAAGGCCGACCCGATGGCGTTCGCCACCGAGATTCCACCCGCTACCGCGTCGGTGGTGACGAGCTCGACGTTCGAGTGGTCCGACGACGAGTGGCTTGCCACCCGCGCCGGCATCGAGCCGACGCAGGCACCGATGAGCGTTTACGAGATTCACCTCGCGTCCTGGCGCCCCGGGCTCGGATATCGAGAGCTCGCGGCGCAGTTGGCCGAGTACATTCTCGAGACCGGGTTCACCCATGTCGAGCTGTTGCCGGTGGCCGAGCACCCGTTCGGCGGCTCGTGGGGTTACCAGGTCACCTCCTACTACGCACCGACGTCGAGGTTCGGTAGCCCCGACGACTTCCGATTCTTCGTCGATCATCTCCACGACGCCGGTATCGGCGTCATCGTGGACTGGGTTCCCGCGCACTTCCCCAAGGACGAATGGGCGTTGGCTCGCTTCGACGGCGGCCCGCTGTACGAGCACGGCGACCCGCAGCGCGGCGAGCAACTCGACTGGGGCACATTGGTTTTCGACTTCGGACGACGCGAGGTGCGCAACTTCCTCGTCGCCAACGCGTTGTACTGGCTCGACGAGTTCCACATCGACGGCCTCCGGGTCGACGCGGTGGCCTCGATGCTGTACCTGGACTACTCACGCCCCGAGGGCGGCTGGACCCCGAACATCTACGGCGGCCGCGAGAACCTCGAAGCGGTGTCTTTCCTCCAGGAGATGAACGCAACGGTCCACAAGAAGTTCACCGGCGTCGTGACCGTCGCCGAGGAGTCGACCGCGTGGCCGGGCGTCACGCGCCCGACCAACGTCGGTGGGCTCGGCTTCAACATGAAGTGGAACATGGGCTGGATGCACGACACGCTCGGTTTCCTCGGGCGCGATCCGATCCATCGCACGTACCACCATCACGAGATCACGTTCTCGCTGGTGTACGCGTGGAGTGAGAACTATCTCCTTCCGATCAGCCACGACGAGGTCGTGCACGGCAAGGGCACTCTGTGGACGCGTATGCCCGGTGACGACTACGCGAAGGCGGCCGGCATGCGCGGTCTGCTCGCGTACATGTGGGCGCACCCCGGCAAACAGCTGCTGTTCATGGGCCAGGAGTTCGGGCAGACCCGCGAATGGTCCGAGGAACGCGGGCTCGATTGGTACCAACTGGACGAGAACAACGACGGCGGGCTGCACCGAGGGGTACTGACGCTGGTCAGCGACCTCAATGCGGTCTACCGCGAGCACTCGGCCCTGTGGACCCTCGACACCTCTCCCAGTGGCTACTCGTGGATCGACGCCAACGACACCGAGAACAATGTTCTCAGCTTCCTGCGGTACGGATCCGACGGGTCCGTGGTCGCGTGTATCTTCAATTTCTCGGGTGTCACACGAGGCGACTATCGTGTCGGACTACCGGAGCCTGGGCGCTGGACCGAGATCCTCAACACGGATGCAACCTCGTACGGCGGTTCGGGGATCGGCAATCTCGGCGAGGTAACGGCTACATCGCACTCGTGGCACGGCCGACCGGCTTCTGCTCAGGTCGCGCTCCCGGCCAACGGCGCGATCTGGATCAAACTGGAGCGTTAGATGAGTGGCGGTCGTACCCGACACACACTGTGGATGACCGCCCTGATCACAATGGCAGTTCTGGCCGGTTGCAGCCAGACGGTGAACGGGCTCGCGGTGTCGATCTACGAGAATCCGTTCACCGTGGCCGGCTTACCGGTCACCGATGGGCCCAGTGGGCCGCGGCCGGGTGCACTGGATTCGACACTCGAAGTCAGGGGCGCCGAAGGCACCGACTCCGACATCATCGCCACGAACGCCATCGACGACATCCAGCGGTACTGGTCCGAAACCTACCCGGAGCTGTTCCAGGGTCAACGCTTCACACCCGTGTCCGAGTTGATCTCGTGGGACGCCAGCGAGGACGAGGGCAGCGGACCGCGATTCTGTGGAACGCGCACCGGCGGCGTTCCCAACGCGGCGTACTGCACGCGGGATCAGACCATCGGGTGGGACCGCACCATTCTGCTTCCGGCCCTGATCGACGCGTTCGGTCCGATGTCGGTCGTCATGGTCATCGCGCACGAGTACGGCCACGCCGTGCAGTACCAGTCCGCTCTCGCCGGCGACGACACTCCGACGATCGTCGCCGAGCAGCAAGCCGACTGTTTCGCCGGCGCATTCATACGGCATGTGGCCGAAGGCGATTCACCGCATTTCACCATCAACACCTCCGACGGACTCAACGGTGTGCTCGCCGCGACCGTCGCCGTCCGTGACGTCGATCCTAACGACCCCGAGTCGGTTCACGGATCCGCGTTCGAACGAGTCACCGCAGTTCAGATCGGATTCACCGACGGAGCCGCGGCATGCACCGGCATCGACGAGGCAGAAATCGAGTCCCGTCGAGCGGACCTGCCGCAGAAATTCAGCAGTACCGACGACGACGGCGAACTACCGGTCACAGTGGAAACGCTCGAGGCATTCGTCCGGTCCTTCGAAAGTCTCCTCGCACTGCAGAATCCGCCGACAGTCACCTACGACGGCACCGACACCGGCTGCCCCGAGGACACCTCGACCGAACCGGTGTCCTACTGTGCGTCGACCAACACCATCGGCGTCGACGTCGATGCACTCGCCCAACTGGGCACAGCAGAACGACCACGCCGGGGCGACGTGATACCGCTCAACGTATCGGGCGACTACAGTGCATACGTTCTGTTCGCGTCCAGATACACCCTTGCCGTGCAACACGAAGCGGGTCAGGCACTCGACAATCCACAGACAGCGCTGCGATCGGCGTGCCTGTCCGGGGTCATCACAGCCGGGTTGAGTGCCGAAAGACTCGATGCGGCACCGGAACTAGAGGTATGGCTCTCCCCCGGCGACCTCGACGAGGCCGTGTCCGGCCTGCTGAGCGACGGCCTGACCGCCAGCGACATAAACGGCGTCACCCTGCCGAGCGGGTTCTCCCGAGTCGACGCTTTTCGATCGGGAGTACTCGGCGGACGCGAAGCCTGCAACGTTCGATACCGCTGAGCGACGCCGTGTCAATAGAGCGCCCGGTCAGTAAAGCGCATCTCCAGTAGAGCGCCCCGTCAGTAGAGCGCCCCGTCAGTAGAGCGCCCCGTCAGTAGAGCGCCCCGTCAGTAGAGCGCCCCGTCAGTAGAGCGCCGAGGCCAACTTTCGGCGAGCCGCCACCACGGCCGGGTCTGCGGCGTCGAACAACTCGAACAACTCGAGCAGGCGCGTCCGTAGCAGGTTGCGCTCGTCACCCGCAGTTCTCTTGATACCTGCGATGAGCCGCGCAAACGCCGCCTCGGGATCCTGTTGCGACAGTTCGACATCCGCTGCCTCGATCTGGGCGGCGACATCGGACGGCGTGGCATCCGCGCGCTCGACCGCATCCGCGTCGACGTTCTGCACTCGCGCCAAGAACTTGACCTGACGCAAAGCTGCCTGCGCTTCGGTATTGGCAGGTTCGGCGTCGACGATCGCCTGGTATGCCGCGATGGCCGTGTCGAAGTCGCCGTCTTCCAGCGCTTCCTCGGCTGCGACGAGACGGGGATCCTCGACCTCGGGCTCGTCCTCGGCACCTGCCGCTCCGGGAGGTCCAGTGAGCTTGCCCGCCGTAGCCTGCGCGATGGCTTCGAGCCAGTTCCGCAGCTGGTCGTCGGGCTGCGATCCCTGGAAGTCCGCGAGTGGCTGCCCGGCTGCGACTGCGACGACGGTCGGGATTGCCTGGACGCCGAACGCTTGTGCGATCTGCGGGTTGGTGTCGACGTCGACGCGGGCATGAATCCACGCCCCGTTCGCCTCGACGGCCAACTGCCCGAGCTGCCGCGTCAGGGCGACCGACTGCGGCGACCGAGCCGAACCCAGATCGACGACGACGGGCACCTGTGTGGACCGTTGCAGAACTTCCGCCTCGAACGTCGCCGCCGTCACATCGACGATGGGCGCGAGGCCACCTTCTCCTGCAGCTCCATCCGCAGACGGCGGAGGCGCGGGACGATCTTTCAGCCCCGAGAGATCGACAGCGCCGGCGATGGAGGCCGGAACTGCTGCTGGCGGACGGGCTGACGAGCGAGAACCGGGACGAGTCACGTCGTACAGTTTGTCACTAACCCGGTTCTGTCACTACCGCCGGACTCCGTTATGCGAGTTCGGCGGTCTTGGCCGGAGTGGGCTGCGAGGTGCTCAGCTCACCGAGCTTGCCCGTACGCGCGGCCCAGACCTCGAACACCACCGTTCCGAACGGCGGAATGCTCGCAGCGAGCGCGATCAGGGTGGTGACCACGTTCCACTTGAGCTTCATGGCCGTGACCACCGTGACGAGCAGGTAGATCATGAAGACCGCACCGTGCACCATCCCCGGGATTCGGACGGCGCCGTCGTTCTGTGGGTCCGGCAGCCATTTGAATCCCATCGCTACGATGAGGCCGAGCCACGTGAGGGCTTCGAGAACTGCGATGAATCGGAAGCGTGTGGCCGTCGTGCTCAGGTCGAAGAAGTTCCGCATGTCAACTATTGTGCCCGAGATCTACGACGCGATGTAGTGGCTCTGGTCTCACCGTGATCGTGCTGAACCAGAGCCACCACGTCCGTTACTTCTTGGGTACGCGGATGATGAGGGCGTCGCCTTGTCCGCCGCCGCCGCAGAGTGCGGCTGCGCCGATTCCGCCGCCGCGGCGCTCCAGTTCGAGTGCGAGGTGCAGTGCGATACGTGCCCCGGACATTCCGAGTGGGTGCCCGATCGCGATGGCGCCGCCGTTGACGTTGACCTTCGACTCGTCGATACCGAGCTCGCGTGCCGAGGCGATCCCGACGGCCGCGAACGCTTCGTTGATTTCGATGAGATCGAGATCGGCCGGGTCGATGCCTTCCTTGGTGCAGGCTGCGACGATGGCCCGTGCCGGTTGGGACTGCAGCGACGAGTCCGGTCCGGCGACGACGCCGTGGGCTCCGATTTCGGCGATCCAGTCCAGCCCGAGTGCTTCGGCTTTGGTTTTGCTCATCACGATCACCGCGGCGGCGCCGTCGTTGATGGTCGAGGCGTTGCCTGCGGTGATGGTGCCGGTCTTGGAGAACGCTGGGCGCAGTCCTGCCAGGGTGTCGGTGGTGGTGTCGGCGCGGATTCCTTCGTCGCGGGCGAAGACGATCGGCTCGCCTTTGCGTTGCGGGATCGTGACGGGGACCACTTCGTTGTCGAAGATGCCGTTCTTCCATGCCGCGGCGGCGCGTTGATGGGAGGCGGCGGCGAAGGCGTCTTGTTCTTCGCGGGTGGAGGCGAGGTCGCCGTTGTTGCGTGATTCGGTCAGTCCGCCCATGGCTTGGTCGGTGAAGATGTCGTAAAGGCCGTCGTAGGCGAGGTGGTCTTTGAGGGTGACGTCGCCGTATTTGAATCCGGCGCGCGATTTTTCGAGCATGTGAGGTGCCTGGGTCATCGATTCCTGTCCGCCGGCGACGACGATGTCGAATTCGCCTGCGCGGATCAGTTGGTCGGCCATGGCGATGGCGGTGACTCCGGACAGGCAGACCTTGTTGATGGTCAGTGCGGGGACGTCCATCGGGATTCCTGCTGCGACGGCGGCTTGGCGGGCGGGGATCTGGCCTGCGCCTGCGGTGAGGACCTGTCCCATGATGACGTATTCGACGGATTCGGGTGCTATCCCGGATCTGTCGAGGGCGCCTTTGATGGCGATACCGCCGAGTTCCGAACCCGACAGATCCTTCAACGAACCCATCAGGCGTCCGACAGGGGTCCGAGCCCCGGCAACGATGACAGAAGTGACCACGAAGTTCCTCCAAACGATTTACATGACAAGTTGATCAGCAGTCGCACAACGGCCCCGGTGAGCAGTGAGATGCGACTGGCGCTAACGTCGACTCTATGACCTCCACCACCCAGTCCCCGACGGGGCTCCCACTTCGATCCGACCTTGTGACGGCAATAGATCATGTCGGAATCGCCGTACCCGATCTCGATGTAGCCATCGCGTGGTACTCCGAACACCTCGGCATGATCTCGACCCACGAAGAAGTCAACGAGGACCAGGGCGTCCGTGAAGCGATGCTCTCGTTCCCGGGTGCAGGCTCGGATTCCGCTGCACTGCAGTTGCTTGCGCCGCTGAACGAGGACTCGACCATCGCGAAGTTCATCGGGCGAAACGGGCCGGGTCTGCAGCAGCTCGCGTACCGGGTCACCGACATCGAGGAGATCTCCACCGAACTGCGCTCCAGGGGCGTTCGGTTGTTGTACGACGCTCCCCGACGCGGAACCGCCGACTCACGCATCAATTTCATTCACCCGAAAGACGCAGGTGGCGTACTCGTCGAGCTCGTCGAACCGGCAAAAAACCCGGTTCATTGACCGACCGTATGGCTCTCGAACCTACGCACCGGTAAATTGACCGCCATGGCCAACGAGCAAGAGCGCACCGGGGTGCAACTTCCTTTTTCCCTCGTCCGAAAAGGGTTCGACCGCGACGAAGTCACGAACTATTTCGAACGCTTCGACGCGGAGCTGCGGCTGACCACCGCCGATCGAGACGCAGCCGCCGCACAAGCTCGTGACCTGGCGAAACAACTGGACGACGCCCGCGACGAGATCGACGAGCTGCGCAAGGACATCGACCGACTGTCCGTGCCGCCCACCACGGCGGAGGGCATGAGCGACCGGATCTCGCGGATGCTGCGGCTCGCATCGGACGAAGCGTCCGAAGTACGGGCCAAGGCACACGCGGAGTCCGAGGAAATGGTGTCGGTCGCCGAGCAGGAGAGCGCCCGATTGCGCGGGCGTCACGAATCGCTCGTCGCCGAACTCGAAGAACGCCGGTCCGCGCTCGAAACCGAGCACGAGCAGACAATGGCCCAGGCCCGCACCGAAGCAGCACGCGTGGTCGAAGCTGCTCAGTCCGAGCGTGATCAGCTCGCGGCCGAGTCCGAGGCCAAGCGCGGAAAAGTCCAGGAAGACTTCGAAATCACCATGGCCGAGCGTCGCACCAAGATCTTGGCTGCACTCGAGGACCTGGAAGCGTCGAGCAAAGCCGACGCCGCGCACCGTATCGAGGAGGCGACGACGGAGTCGACTCGACGCCTGCAGGCTGCCACCGAACAAGCAGAGCGCCGCATCGCCCACTCGAAGGAACTGGCCGAGGAACTGCGCGTCCTTCGCAGTCGAGTTCTTGCCCAGCTGCTCGGGATACGCGGCCAGCTCGATTCGGTACCGGCGATGCTCGCGTCGGTCAATCGCGAGAGTGAACTGTTGGACACTCCTGATTCCAACGGTGCAGGCAGAGAAGAGAAGTCGGCGAACGACTCGGTCGATCTGAACAAGGAGAAGGCCGACTCCTCGTCCTGACATGGAGGCCGAGGCGTTGGTCGACGGCCAGCGCCTCATAGGTCTGCCGATAGCTCGTCAGCGGATGGCTCGTCACTCGCAGCCGCGACGCGGGTTCAGGACCAGCGTCGTGTCAGCCCGCGGGTAGCCCGGCCCGACCAGCATCCGGTGTGCCAGTGGCGACGATTCTCCGGCCCGCCGAGATCGGCTGCAGGCCAGGCGACGATATGTGACACCCCAGGCCTCACTTCATGGTCACAGCCCGGGCAGCGATACGTCTTGGTGGCTCGGTTTCCCGGCACCATCCGCGTCGTGAACTCCTCGTCCGACAGGCCTGCCGGACCGTCCTCGATGCGCGCGCCACCCATCAACGAGTCAGGGCGCGACTCTCGCGAACCGGAGTTCTTCCGATTCGACTTGCGGTCGTGGTTCCGTCGAGGCACAGGTCAAGTGTAAAAGAACGATTCAGAACAGCCGGAACTCGGTGCTGTCGGTGCCACGGAGGACGTCGTAATCCAGCGTGAGGCATCGAATACCCCGATCGTTGGCGAGAGTCTTGGCTTGCGGCTTGATGCTCTGCGCCGCGAACACTCCGCTGACCGGCGCGAGAATCGGGTCGCGGTTCAGCAATTCGAGATACCGCGTCAGCTGTTCGACGCCGTCGATCTCGCCGCGCCGCTTGATCTCCACTGCCACGGTCGCCCCATCGGCGTTGCGGCACAGGAGGTCCACGGGCCCGATTGCCGTCATGTACTCCCGTCGGACGAGTGTGTAACCCGCACCGAGTGTCTCGACGTGCTCGGCCAGCAGCTCCTGCAGATGCGCCTCGACTCCGTCCTTCACCAGGCCTGGATCGATCCCGAGCTCATGACTCGAATCGAGTTCGATGTCGTCGAGGGTGATGCGAAGTTCCTCGCCCGCCTTGTTCGTCACGACCCACCTCGTGGTGCCGTCCTCCGTCGTCTCCGCCATCCAGCACGGTGGGCTCATCCAGTTCAGCGGCTTGTAGGCGCGGTCGTCCGCATGCACGCTGACCGAGCCGTCGGACTTGACCAGGAGCAGTCTTCGGGCGGGTGGAAGGTGAGCGGTGAGACGGCCGACGTAGTCCACTTGACACCGAGCAATTACGAGACGCACTCGACCACCCTAAGGCAGGCCGACCGCTAGTCTGTGACGACCATGCCGCAACCGAGACGATCCGTCGCCCCTCTAGGATCACGCCTTCTCGGCGACACCTCAGAATCTCCCCGTCGACGCCGTGTGCGGGTCCAATTGCTCCTCACCACATTTCTGCTCGGTGCCAATCTGATCGGTGCCGTCATCGTCGGGTCCCTGGTGAGTGTGGTCGTGCCGGGTCCCGACGTGCTCGACCTGACCAAGTTCTGGTGGGTCAACTTCATCGTCATCCCGATATATGTCGTTCTCGCATTCGCCGTCGGAGTGCTGTGGGGAACAACTCGCGCATTGCGGGCGCTCCGCTGGGCTATCGAGGACCGCAAGCCGACTCGCAAGGAACAGGTCAGCACCCTGTCCATGCCCTGGCAGCTGACCCGCGTCCAGATCGTCCTGTGGACGGTCGGTCTGATCCTGATCACGACGATCGACGGAATCATCGACCCGCAATCGATTCCCAAGGTGGCATTCACGATCGGCGCGGGCGGAACCGTCGTCTGTGCGTTCAGTTATCTTCTGAGCGAGTTCGCGCTCAGGCCGGCAGCCGCCAGAGCGCTGGAAGCCGGCGATCCGCGACGCATACGAATTGCCGGCGTCATGGGTCGATCGATCCTGTCGTGGATTCTCGGCACCGGGGTGCCGGTCACCGGGCTGATGATCATCGCGATCTTCAGTTTCATCCGGCCCTACGCCTCCGATGCCACTCAACTGGCCGTCGCAATCCTGTCGCTGGGCGGCATCACACTCGTCTTCGGTCTGTTGCTCACCCTCCTCGGCGGATTCGCAACGACCGCACCCATCCGGAACGTCAGGTCCGGCATGGCCGAGGTGGAGCGGGGAAACCTGAACGTGCACCTCGCGGTCTACGACGGCACCGAACTCGGTGAACTTCAGAGCGGATTCAACCGCATGGCCGACGGCGTCCGCGAACGCGAGAAGATTCGCGACCTGTTCGGACGCCATGTGGGGCACGAAGTCGCCGAGGCCGCACTGAACAAGAACCCAGAGCTGGGCGGTGAGGAACGAGACATCGCAGTGTTCTTCATCGACCTCGTCGGATCCACCGAGCTTGCTGCAACGCGACCACCGACCGAAGTCGTCGAACTGCTCAATCGTTTCTTCGCGGTAGTTGTCGACGAGGTCGACGACCACGGAGGATTCATCAACAAATTCGAGGGTGATGCGGCGCTCGCCATCTTCGGCGCGCCCGGGGACTTGGAGGACCACTGTGGCTCGGCACTAGCCGCGGCACGCAGAATCAGTGCACGACTTCGCGAGGAAGTTCCAGAATGCAGCGCTGCCGTCGGCGTCGCCTCGGGGCGTGCCGTCGCCGGAAACGTGGGCGCGAAGTCCCGCTTCGAATACACCGTCATCGGAGACCCGGTCAACGAAGCAGCTCGACTGTCCGATCTGGCCAAGAACGCGCCCGGCGCAATCCTGGCCTCGAAGGTCACCGTCGAACGCGCGACCTCCGCCGAGGCGGAGTGCTGGGAGTTCGGAGACAGCATCACCCTCCGCGGACGTTCGGCCGAGACAGTGTTGGCAAGTCCCGCTACCTGACTGCTCTTCAAGCTCACAAACGGGTGAAGGCATCGAGACCGCGCTGGAAGGCCGCAAGACGCTCTGCGAGTCCAGTGTGGCCACCGTTGACAAGCTCGGACACTCTAACGATTCCTGCGATGTCGGCTGCCTGGTTGAGGTGCCGCGAGGTCCAGTACCAGACGGCGGTGGTGAAGGCATATTCCGGCGCCGACACCAGCCAGGGGTTCGAGACGAAGTCGACGCCTGTGGCTTGGCTCATGCTTTCGTAGTTGTGGCGGCCGGTCACCTGGATGGCCCCGCGTCCCTTGTAGCGCTCCCCGTCACCGGGCTGATTGTTGCCCAGATCGGCGCGTCCTTCGTAGGCGCGCCCGGAGGCATACTCCTCGAACGTGCGAAATCCGTCGGACTCGACCAGCAGCTGCGCTACGAACGCAGCCTTCCGGATAGGGTTGTCGATTCCACCGCTGACCATCGCAGCATTCAGAGGGGCGACATAGGTCGCGAGCTTGTCCGCCGGGACCTGCGGCACGATCGCGCCGAGCTGCGCAGCCGTGATGAACGTCGGGGGCGGCGGTGGTGGCGGCGGCGCTTGCACCTCGGCGGCGTTGTCGTCGGCCGCCACAGCTTGAGAAGCGGCGTCCGCGGACTGCGACTGCTCACTGGCCTCTGCCGGCTGCCCCGAGTTGTCGGCGGTGGCAGCAGGAGCTTCAACCTGCTGCACGGTTGCCGCGGGAGAGCCTGCGGCCACCGTCTCGGTGATCACCGCCGCCGATGCGACGGGGATTGTGGCACCGATACCGGTGTGTTTGACACCGATGACGCTCGTGGCGAGGACGGTGGTCGCCGCGGCGGCAAAGCCGATTCGACGTGCATAGGTAGAAACGTACAAGGTCTTGCTCCAAGATTTCGGCCGAGTTCATCGGCCTGCTGTGACTGAGATACGGGTGCAGTCGGGAAGCTCGTGCCTCCGTATTGGTCACCAACGCGTCGCAAATGGGTCACAACCAGGTAACGGTCAATCGATCGAAGTTTCAAGGAATTGAGATGCAGAACACATTGACTAATTCCTCAGGCTGAGCATCACCCTCACCTGCGAAAGAACCCCACTGCCGCCACCACACTGCTACGTCGCACCAAGATCGACTCCCATCGCAGGGACACAGTCGACCGGCGGATGGAACGCGCTGGTCAGCTCCCGAAACCTCTGTGACTCAATGCCGTTCACCCATCCCAGAGCCAGAGCGATCCCACAGTGCGATCGGCACAGCGATACCTCCGCTCCGGCTCCGCACACCGGACGTGACTGCGCTCTGCCGACGATCGGTACATCGCATATCGTTCACAGTTCAAGCGCACGCGATGACCTAGATCACATTTCGAT
This sequence comes from Rhodococcus yunnanensis NBRC 103083, assembly GCF_001895005.1. Lineage (GTDB taxonomy): Bacteria > Actinomycetota > Actinomycetes > Mycobacteriales > Mycobacteriaceae > Rhodococcoides > Rhodococcoides yunnanense. The sequence continues at coordinate 443,141 of NZ_BCXH01000002.1, forward strand.
CACGCCGACTTCGCGAGCGAAATTGAGTATGTGACGACCGAATCTCGACGTATTGCGTGCGCATCTCGGCGCGCAAGCGCGCCTCAGCCGCCCGCGCGAGGAGTCGCCCCAGCGATCTTTGTTCCGCAGGAGGCTGTCGGCATCGATGCCGTCTACTAGGGGGTAAACCGATTCGCGGGGCCCTCGCCCGGCCCGCGGCTCCCGGGTGCGGCTGGGCTGCCCGTTCGTGATCAGCTGCCGCCGGCTGTGTGTGTGTGTCTCACGCACGGGGTGTGTGCCTCACGCACGGGTGTTCATGCGCGGACAGGCGCTGTGGGGGG
>NZ_BCXH01000003.1 GCF_001895005.1 Rhodococcus yunnanensis NBRC 103083
CTCAGTCAAGCTGTCGCGGGGCTCATTGTCAAGGACCGAATGCGACCCAGCTCACAAAGAACCGCACCGTCGATCGAAGCTGTTCCACGCCTGGACAAGTCGGGCCTCGTGAGCGCATCCTGATCGAACGCGCGCGTCACCTGAGGACTCTCGCTCGCGAAAGATGCAGCATCGGCAGAGTGGGGCACCTCACAGGTAAGGATATCCATCGATCGGTCGGCCGACCACCTAGGGTCGACGTCAGTCCGTCGGGTGATCCGGGTTCGTGCCGACGTCCCAGGATCGATTCCGCCGGCGCGCCACCGGGCCCTGCTGTCCGGCATCGACCACCGACCGTGGAATCCACGTGGTTCAGCGATATCGGCCATCACCAGGTTGCCGATTCACCCGAAATGTTAGGAAAACCCTTGTTCGACAACTCCTTTACCCGGGCATTCGGTATCGAGCATCCTATTGTCTGCGGCGGCATGACCGCCGTCGGGACAGCGGATCTGATCAGTGCGGTGGCCAATGCCGGTGCGTTGGGATTCATCACGGCCCTGACGCAGCCCACCCCTGAGCTCCTTGCGAAGGAGATCGCCCGCTGCCGTGAACTCACCGACAAGCCGTTCGGTGTCAACCTGACCATCCTGCCGACCATCAACCCGGTTCCGTACGACGAATACCGCGACGCCATCATCGACAGCGGTGTCACCATCGTCGAGACCGCGGGTGGAAACCCCGAGCCACACCTACCGTCGTTCAGAGCGTCGGGCGTCAAAGTGATTCACAAGGCAGTGTCGGTGCGGCATGCAGTCAAGGCGGAGAAGATCGGTGTCGACGCGGTGAGCATCGACGGATTCGAATGCGCCGGGCATCCGGGTAGTGACGACGTTCCAGGATTGGTGCTGATCCCCGCTGCGGCCGCCGTCTTGAAGATTCCCGTCATTGCCAGCGGCGGAATTGCCACCGGATCGGGATTGGTCGCGGCGCTTGCTCTCGGTGCGTCTGCGGTCAACATGGGAACGCGGTTCATGGCCACGACGGAAGCGCCGATCCATCCGAACGTCAAGCAGCAGATTGTCGAGAACACCGAGCGCGACACCGTCGTCGTATTCCGAGAATTCGGCAACACAGCGCGTGTCGCCCGAAACTCCGTCTCCGAGGAGATTGCCGAACTCTCGCGGCGCGAAGGCGCGTCGTTCGCCGACGTCGCGCATCTTGCCAGTGGTGCGCGTGGTCGTGAAGAGGTGTACGGCAAGGGAGACGTCGAGGGCGGTCTCTGGTGGGCCAGCCAGGCGCAGGGGCTCATCCGCGAGGTAGCCAGCTGCGACGACGTGGTGCGCGAGATACTCGCCGAAGCGCAGCGCATCATCACCGACGTGCTTCCGCACCAGCTGCACAGCTGACCTCGACCTCGTCGAGATCGACGAGATGTATTCCTCTGCAGGCGACCGACCGTTGTCGGTCGCCTGCATCCGGCGTTTCCCGGTATCGGCTCGGGGCGTGGCGGTAGCTGCTCGGGGCGACGCGGTATCGACCGGTTGCCGAAAAATGGACCACTCGGCGAGCCTGCTGCCGCCACGTGTGGCACGGCGTCATCGCTCGCCACTTTGGGCATCTCGCTCAACTGGGTTTCGTATTCGGCCCTCGGACTGAACGATGTGCACATGTCGACGGTAAAGTGGGACGAATTCGTTCCAGAATGCAGGATTCACGGCACTTCAGCAGCAGTTTCTTGATGCTCACAATGTGAGATGGACGGCCGGATCGGCTTGCTGTTGCGTGGCTCACATAGCATGATCGGCAAAGCGAACAGGTGCGTCGTACCTCACCGAGATGCAAAAGGAGATCGCTGTGCCGACTGAATCGGGCTGATACCCATGAGGCAAATCGACAATTGGGCTCGACCGGATTCGATCCCACATTCCCTACGACGATTATGGCTATCCACGTGCATACACAACCGCTCGCAATCGCATCCATCGGAAGTTTCTACGCCGGCGGCAAACGCGTCGAGGTTTCGGGCAAACCGGTACGGCAGCTCCGACTCTCGCATGATCTCCCACACTACCCGTACGACCCCAACGGGACCTATTCGATCGATCACGCATACGTCAACTTCGTGATTCCGGCCGAACCGACCGGCCTTCCTGTCGTTTTCGTGCACGGCGGCGGATTGACGGGCTCGATGTGGGAAACCACTCCCGACGGCAGGCCGGGCTGGCTCACCGCCTTCCTCCGCGCCGGGCATCCGTGCTACATCGTCGACAATGTCGAGCGAGGGCGCGCCGGGTGGTGCTCACTCGAAGGGCAATGGGAAGGCGAGCCCGTACTTCGGACGGAAGCCGAGTCCTGGACGACGTACCGCATCGGGACCGCAGAAGGGTATGAGACCCGAACCCCTTATGCCGGTTCGAAATTCCCGGTCGAGTATCTGGCGGAGGCGAGTCGCCAAGCGGTACCACGCTGGGTCACCAACAACTTTCGCGCGATTGCTGCATTGGAGGCCGTGATCGAACGCGTCGGCCGCAGTGTCGTGATCTCCCACAGCCACGGAGGCGGCATCGCCTCGCACGTGGCGAGGAACCTCCCCGATCTCGTTGCCGCGTCAGTTCTGCTCGAGCCCAACGGTTTACCCGATGTCGACACCGACGTGGTCCCGGGGCCACAGGTGATCGTCCGTGGTGACTTCATCGACGAAAGCCCCGTGTTCAGTGAACTGGCGGAGCGCTGGGACAAGTATCTCCAGAAGTCGCGTGCGGCCCACTGGCCGGTGGAAATGGTCAAGCTGGCGGATGCCGGATTCCGCGGAAGTTCGCACAACATGATGATGGACTCCAACAGCGACGATATTGCGGAATTCGTGACGAAGTGGATAGAACGCAATTCCTGAAAAGCCGAAACTCTTCACTGCTGAATACATTCGCAGTTCGCTCGCTATGAAAGAAAGATTCTTCGCATGACAGAAGCTAATCCGTCGGGATTCTCGCCTGTGAAAGATCCCGGACGACAAACGTTCATCGGCGCTCGACTCGAGAGACTTCCGGTTGGCCGCTGGCATCACAAACTGGCGCTGGTGGTCGGACTCGGAGTCTTCTACGAGCTGTTCGAAGTGTTCATGGGAGGAGTGCTCGCAGCGGTCCTGACACCGATCTGGGGTTTGAGCACCGTCGAGAAGAGCGTCCTCATCGGTTCGGTGTTTCTGGGAATGTTCGTCGGCACGAACGTTCTCGGCCGACTCGGCGACCGTTACGGACGACGCCGCATGTTCTTCGTCAACCTGGGCATCTACCTTGCCTTCACCATCCTTGCGGCATTCTCTCCCAACGTGTGGATCCTGGCTGCCTGCAGATTCCTGGCCGGTACCGGCGCGGGAGCGGAGGCAGCCCTGATCGACGCCTACATCAGCGAGTTCGTGCCGAAGTGGGTGCGAGGGCGTTACGTGTCATTGACCCTCGTGTTCGGCATGCTCGCGTATCCCCTGGTGGCGCTGCTCGGCGCCCCACTCGCTCGGACCACCTTCCTCTGGGACGGTTGGCGCTGGCTTCTGCTCGCAGGTGGCTCCGGTGTACTTCTGATTCTGTGGATGCGTCGCCGTCTGCCCGAGTCGCCACGCTGGCTCGTATCGCAGGGTCGATACGAGGAAGCAGAACAGGTGTTGTCCGGCATCGAGAACGAGATAGCGCGGAACGAGAAGGTCGAGCTGCCTGCGTACGAGAGCATCCCGGATGCACCGGGCCGTCGCGACACGGTGTCGTTGAAGACGCTGTGGGAACCAGCGCATCGCATCCGAGTGTTCGTCATCAGTGCACTGTGTGTCTTCGGCACACTGGGGTACTACGGATTCAGTTCGCTCGCCCCGATCATCCTGCTCTCCAAGGGTTTCGACATCGTTCAATCGCTGACCTTCACGGCAGTGATCGGAATCGGATATCCACTCGGGGCGCTCGCATCCTTCCTCTTGTCGGATCGGGCGGAGCGAAAGCACCTGCTGGTGTACTCCGGCATCATCCAAGCCGCACTGGGACTGGTGTTCGGCTTCGTCACACAGTCCTGGGCCATTCTCGCCGTCGGATTCGTTCTCACGTTGTTCGCCAACCTGTTCTTCGCCCTGGCCCACATCTATCAGGCGGAGGTGTTCCCGACCTCCATCCGCACCACTGCCATCGGCTTCGGCTACGGACTCGGTCGTCTTGCCGCGGCCATTCTGCCCTTCGTCGGCCTCGCGATACTCGATGCCTTCGGGGCCGTCGGGCTACTGTCCGGCAGCGCACTGATGTTCACCCTCTGTGTCATCGTGGTCGGACTGCTGGGGCCGCGAACCACCGGAAAGACATTGGAAGAAGCCGCTTGACATCACCGAGCGGGTAAACAGCTGTGACGATGACCGGGCGAGTCGAACACGACGCGCCCGGTCATCGTCGATCGAGGGCGTCGACGAGGTGCGAAGTAATCGACACTGTCGACGTACGTCAGGGTGCGGGTCTGCGGTCGATACGCACGACGCCGGGAAGGCGGTAGATCCTCTTCCTGAGCAGCTCCACCTGCTGTTCCGTGCCGGTGCAGATGTAGTCGACCAACCAACGGTCCTGCTGCGCCGTGGTTCTCGATTCGAACCTCGATACCCCGTACTGGGGGAGTTTCACAACGTGCGCGATCTTGACGACGCCCGTGAACCCTCCATCGACGACCACGCGGTGCGCAGAAGTGCTCGTCGACACTGCGACCGGACTGGGCATGTGGGGTATCGGCGGAGGCATCACGAGCGCCACTTCCTTTCGGTTCGAATCGTGGTGCGGCGCATCGCCGGCCGGTGCTCACTCACGGCAGTGCCGGGGTGGTTGCTGCGATTGCGCCGAAGGGCGAGCGTGTCTCGACTGACGAGCAGTAGCCATCGATTCCGCGAGTAGGCATCGAAGATATCAGAAACCGAGACGCACGGAGTATGTGTCTTCGGCGGTGGGTTCTCGGTGAAGATCCGGGAGCGACCGACCGGGCGTTGACTGCCGTCGGTCTCGTTTCGAAATCCCATAGTGTGGGAGACGCCCTCGTAGAAGTCCGTTTATGTATCCCACTGGATGGGATCGACGTGGATGACCGAGAATTTTTTTCAGCTCGGTCGACGGGGTAGGTCGGCGCCGCGACGCCGTCGCAGCGTGTCGTTTCGATCAGCTCGGCGCCGATTGCGCGGTGCTGATTGAGCACTTCAATCAGCAGACTCGGCGGCGTCGAGGATTTCGAGATTCGGCGGCCCGCGGTACGGGCTGGATGGGCGTCTCAGGAACTGGGAACGTGATCCCGAAGCGGTTGCGCGAGCACGCTTTTCTCTCCTACGCTTTCGTCGAACGTTGTCGGCCGATACGCCGACGCCAGGACGGAGTGGCGAATCACGGTGTGCCCCCGCACTCCGTCGTCAGGCTGCGGGTCCTTCTGGATTCCACGTATCTGCATTCGAAATCGGTGCCAAGCAAGGAGAACTCGACGATGGAACAGTCACACGAAGGTCCGCTCGCGGGGATCAGGGTTCTGGAACTCGGCAGCTTCGTCGCTGCGCCCTTTGCGACCAGAATTTTTGCCGACTTCGGCGCCGATGTCATCAAGATCGAACGGCCCGACACCGGTGACGAGCTGCGGGGATGGCGACGGTGGCGCGGAACGACGTCGATGATGTTCAGGACGATCGCACGGAGCAAGCGATCCGTTTCCCTCGATCTTCGAACTCCCGAGGGCGCGTCGACCATCCTGGATCTGATTCGCCGGTCCGACGTCGTCATCGAGAATTTTCGGCCGGGAACCCTCGAACGGTGGAATCTGGGGCCGGACCGGCTTGCCGAAGCCAACCCCGACATCGTCCTGGTCCGCATCTCGGGGTACGGCCAGACCGGTCCGTATCGACACAAGGCCGGATTCGGCGGCGTTGCAGAGGCTTTCGGAGGTCTGCGACACATCACGGGATATCCGGATCGAGAGTCCGTCCGGGCTGCGGCCCCGATCGGAGACGTTCTGGCAGGACTGCACGGCGCGATTTCCGCCCTGGTCATGCTGCTCGCACGATCGCGAGAGGGCAACCACGAACGCCCGACCGTCGCAGACGTCGCACTCTACGAATCGGTGTTCATGGCAACGGAATCGCTCGTGCCGGATTACGACGCGTACGGCATCAACCGCGAGCGGACGGCGGGGAACTTGCCCGGAGTAGTGCCGAGTGGGGTCTACCAGTGCCGCAACGGTTCGGTGATGATCGCCGGAAATTCCAGCAACGCCTTCTCTCGTCTCATGCGCGAAATCGGGCGCAACGATCTTGCCGACGATCCCGCACTGATCGATGGGGCGGCACGCTACACACGAGAAGCGGAACTCGACGACGCCATCACGTCCTGGACCATGCAGCGTGACCTCGACGATGTGGTGGCCGAACTCGACACCGCTGGTGTGCCGGTGGGTGCAATCCTCAGTGCCGCCGACATCGTCGACAACGAGCAGTTCGCGAGTCGAGGCATGCTCCAGAGCGTCAAGATCCGCATCGAGGACGAGTTGGAAGAGGTTCGATTGCCGGGTGTCGTCCCGCAGTTCGACGGCCAGGCGACGTCTATTCGGTGGGCCGGACCCGAACTCGGTGAGCACACCGAAGAGGTTCTGGCCGGCCTGCTCGACTACGACATGGAACAGATCAGCCAGTACCGCGGTAAGAACGTGATCTGACGTCTCCGCACGCACTCGGATCAACCGAACAATCTCGATCGAGGGAACCCAATGAGCACTAGCAGCGTGGTAATCACCGACGTCGTTCTCCGCGACGGCCTCCAGGACGAGGATGTCATCGTCGCGACAGCGGACAAGGTCGCAATCGCCGAGTCCCTGATGGCAGCAGGCGTCACCAACATCGAGGCAGTCTCGTTCGTCTCACCGCTTCGTGTTCCGCAGATGGCGGACGCAGACGAACTGATGCAGGCACTGTCCGAGCGTCGAAACGATCGAGTCCGGTTCAGCGTACTTGCGTTGAACGGCAAAGGCGTCGAGCGTGCCGCAGCATCAGGTGCGGACCTGATCGAGATCGCCGCATCGGCCAGCCCGAGCCACAGTCGCGCAAATGCGGGCAAGACATCCGAGCGGGCCTTGGCAGACCTGGCCGATGCACTCGTCGAATGGCCGGAGCGCACGTTCATCGGTGCGGTGTCGACCGCGTTCGTATGTCCCTTCGACGGCGTGATCTCCTCCGCCCGTCTGGTGGAGGTGGTGAAGTCGCTTGCCGCCATGGGTGTCGAGCGAATCGGATTGGCGGACACGCTCGGAACTGCGACGACCGATCATGTGCTGCGGTCGGTCGACGCCGTTCGGGACGCGGTCCCGGAGGTCGAACTCGGACTACATCTTCACAACGCCGATGGGCAAGCGCTTCAGACTGCTCTGGCGGCCGCGACGGAGCTCGAGATCGTGCACTTCGACAGCGCGATCGGCGGATACGGGGGATGCCCCTTTGCTCCCGGTGCGCACGGAAACGTCGCAACAGAGGAACTCGTCGCGCACTTCCACAGCAATGGCATCGACACCGGAATCGACGAACGAGCACTGGCAGTTGCGGTCCGGACGGTGCAGTCGACCATTGCCCGTTCCCCGGCACACACGTGAATACTCGCCTACCGGCTGGAGGAAAACCAATGACCTACGATCCCAGGCAGCGCGATCGCGCCGACCTCGAATTCGGTTTCACCCCGACACATTCGGCCATGACTCAGTTCGTCACCCCGGATGGCGTCATGACGGACGCAGGGCTGCGGCACGGGCTCGACATCGACCTGGCGCGGACACTGTACCGAGATATGGCCAGAGCCAGGCGCGTCGACCAGGAGGCATTCTCGCTTCAGCGGCAGGGTGAGCTGGGTCTGTGGTTGCAGTCGTGGGGACAGGAAGCAGCCCAGGTCGGGTCCATTCACGCACTGGCCGAGGACGATTACGTCTTTCCGTCGTACCGAGAGCACGCAGCCGCACTGGCACGGGGCATCGAGCCGGCGGAACTGCTCACTCAGTGGCGCGGTGCAACGCACGCCGGCTGGGATCCGGAGAAGTACAAGTTCCACTATTACGCGCTGGTTCTCGGTACCCAGACGCTGCACGCCACCGGATACGCGATGGGATGTCGTCTCGACGGCGGTGATTCCGTTGTTGCAACGTACTTCGGTGATGGTGCCGCCAGCCAGGGAGACGTCAGCGAGGCCTTCAACTGGGCCGCCGCACGGAGTCTGCCGGTGCTGTTCATCTGCCAGAACAATCAGTGGGCGATATCGACTCCAACGGACCTGCAGTACTCGGCCCCGATTCACCAGCGAGCCGCGGGATTCGGGTTGCGCAGTTTCCACGTCGACGGCAACGATGCGCTCGCAGTGCACGAGGTGACGAGGACGGCCGCCGAGCTGGTGCGGAAGGGCCACGGCCCGGCACTGGTGGAAGCGGTGACGTTCAGAATGGCCGGACACTCCACCTCAGACGACCCGAACCGCTACCGCGACGCCGCCGAGTTCGACGCCTGGGAAACACGAGATCCGCTGCGCCGCCTACGCCTGGTTCTGGAGAAGAACGGAACCACCGCGCAGTACTTTCACGATCTGGACGCCGAATTGGACGAGTTGGCGGTCGAAGTGCGTGCTGCGTGCCGAGCCATCACGGCTCCGGATCTGGACAGTGTGTTCGAGAACGCCTACGCGGACCCTCACCCCGGCGTGATCGCCGAAAGAGCCTCACGCAGAACCTATCTCGACGCCATGAAAGCCGGTGTGTGACATGAGCCTGACCACGACGCGCAGGACGGCTGGGCCGCTGGCCGACTCAGGAGTGCAGACATTGACTCTCGGGAAAGCACTCACCGCGGGCCTACGCCGCTCGATGCGCGACGACGACAGCATCGTTCTCATGGGAGAGGACATCGGTGCGCTCGGAGGCGTATTTCGCATCACCGACGGACTTCAGAAGGAATTCGGAGACCAGCGAGTGATCGACACTCCGTTGGCGGAATCGGCGATTGTCGGTACCGCCATCGGACTCGCCTTGCGCGGCTATCGACCTGTCTGCGAGATCCAGTTCGACGGGTTCGTCTATCCGGCCTTCGACCAGATCGTCTCGCAACTGGCGAAGATGCGTGCACGCTCCGGCGGGCGAACCAGGCTGCCGATCGTCATCCGAATACCGGTGGGAGGCGGCATCGGTGCAGTAGAGCACCACAGCGAGTCCAACGAGGCCTACTTCGCCCACACTGCTGGGCTGCGCGTGGTGTCGTGCGCGAGTCCCGCCGACGGCTACCGCATGATTCGCGCGGCCATCGCCAGCGACGATCCGGTGATCTTCTACGAACCGAAGCGTCGGTACTGGGACAAGGGCGAGGTGGATCTCGATGCAGAGCCGGCTTCGCTCAACCGAGCACGGGTGTGGCGCACCGGATCCGATGTAACCCTCGTGGCGCACGGCCCCACGGTCAAGACCGCGATCGCCGCCGCGGAGGCCGCGGAAGAGGACGGATATTCCGTCGGTGTGGTCGACCTGCGCACCATCTCACCACTCGACATCGAGACACTACGGCGGTGCGCCGAATCCACCGGCCGCATGATCGTGATCCACGAAGCATCGACGTTCCTCGGAATCGGTGCGGAGATCGCGGCAGCGGTCACGGAGGCGTGTTTCTATTCGCTCGAGGCTCCGGTTCTGCGGGTAGGCGCGTACAACCTCCCGTACCCGCCTGCCAAGACCGAAGACGAATTCCTACCCGACGTCGATCGCGTGTTGGACGCGATCGAAACGTCGCTCGAGTACTGAGGACACGATGAACAGCTCGCAGCAGTTCGCTCTTCCCGATGTCGGTGAAGGTCTCACCGAGGCCGAGATCACGGCGTGGTTCGTCAAGGTGGGCGACGTCGTCGCGATCAACGACACGATCGTCGAGATCGAAACCGCCAAATCCGCCGTCGAACTCCCTTCTCCCTATGCGGGGGTGGTGCAACGCCTGCTGTTCGAGGAAGGCGACACCGCGGAAGTCGGTGCACCGATCATCGAGATCGGGCCCGCCGGGACGACGGTGCAGGCGGAGCCTGCAGCCCCGACAGTTCTCGCAGTGTCGACGGAGACGGCGATCGACGAGGATGCGCCGCAGGTGTTGGTCGGCCCAGGGCCGACCGAGGCCGCAGCCAGGCGCCGCACGCTTGCGCCACACGGTGCGCGTGGCCGAGCAGCTGCATCGGTAGGAGGGGGATCGGCAGAGGGTGCATCGGGAACGGGCGGCAACAGCGCGCGCGCAACGCCTCCCGCGCGTCTACTGGCCAAGACGCTGGGAGTCGATATCGATGCTGTGGCCCGATCGACCGGAAAGACGGTGACACCCGGCGACGTCGAAGCAGCGGCGACTGCCGTTCGAGAGCCGAGTGAGATCGCGGTCTCCTCCTCCGATGTGCGCGAGAGCCGTATCCCCATCCGCGGTGTACGCAAGATGACGGCCGAGGCGATGGTTCGCTCGGCCTTCACCGCGCCGCACGTCACCGAATGGTTGACCGTCGATGTCACACCGACGATGCAGCTTCTGTCGCAGGTGAAGGAGGATCGGTCCTGGAGCGGGGTGCGAGTCAATCCACTGGTACTCGTCGCTCGCGCATTCTTGCTGGCTGTCAAAGCGTTTCCGGAGGTGAACGCTACCTGGGACGAGAGTGCTCGTGAGATCGTCGTCAAGCATTACGTGAACCTCGGTATCGCCGCGGCGACGCCGCGCGGACTGATCGTGCCGAACATCAAGGATGCCCACGAACTCGATGTGCGCGGACTCGCGCATGCACTGTCGGAACTGGTCGCCGTCGCTCGGAGCGGTAAGACGCCTCCGGCGGACATGGCCGACGGCACCATCACGATCACCAACATCGGAGCGCTCGGTGTCGACGCGGGCACTCCGATTCTCAATCCAGGGGAGTCGGCCATCCTCGCCTTCGGCACTATCCGGCAGCAGCCGTGGGTGGTGGACGGCCGGATCGAGATCAGGCACGTCACCCAGTTGGCGATGTCCTTCGATCACCGACTTGTGGACGGGGAGCTCGGCTCTCACGTACTCGCGCGTACGGGAGCGTTGCTGTCGAACCCCGGCGTGACGCTCCTGCATGTGTGAATCGATGCATGTGGATGTAGAGGTTTGTCACTGCCCGCGTCGGATTGTTGCCGCTACGAGCTGACCGGGGGTGAACAGCTGAGGTGCGTGCCGAGAGAAGACGGCCCACCCTTGGCCTTCCGGTCCCATCCCCAGGTAGGCGTTCGCCTCGTTGTGGTCCTCGCCGATTCTGACCGACGGGTCGTCCGGGGAGTCGAGGTCGACCGTATTCAGATGCGGCGTAGGCGAATCGGCGTCGAAGGACTCGATCAGGTACGACGAGTAATCGCTGCGATTGGACAGTGCGGCGAGTCGAGTGTTGACGGGATCCGAGGTCATCGTTGCCGCGATCAGCACATGGCCTGCCTCGGCGGCGATGATGTTGGCGTGAGTGTGCGAGTAGGTGGCACCGATGGGCATGATGTTCACCGGTGGCGACCATGTGTGGGCACGATCGTGTGATGTGGACAGATAGAGCTGCGCGTCGTTGTCGTCGACCCACACCGTGTACAGGGTTCCCTCCCGGTCGACCGCCACTCGTTGCTGGCCGTAGAGCGACAGACAGGTGAGTGAGCCGGGAACCGGTTCCTGACGCCAATGAGCGCCGAAATCCTCACTCACCGCGATCATCTGGCGGCACACGTCGGCGGGGTCGAACGGATAGGTCTGGTCGAGGACTCGTGCGGGATCGAACCCGAAGAACTCGGGATAATCGAAGTACACGGTTCCATCGGGAGCGATGACGCCTGCCCCTGCCTCGGTGCTCACCGCGGCGAGCTGGCTCATGCGCTCCCACGACTGCCCGCCGTCGAGAGACCGATAGACCACTCGCTGTCCGCTGACGGGGCGCGATCCGACGCCGAAGTAGTAGGTCGCGCTCGGGTAGGGGTTCCCCTCGGGCGCCGGGCCGGTGACGATCTTTCCCCAGTCGTACGTATCGCATGCGAACGGGTGACTGGTCCATGACTCGCCCAGGTCGTCGCTCCAGGAGACGACGGCGCCCGATACCCCGCCGCACGCCGGTACCTGCAGAGATGTCACGTAGTACACCCGGTCGGTGCGCGGATCGACGTGAACGTAGCCGTGGCCGCCCGTCGTCTGTGCACTTGCTGCCGCGTCGGGGACCGGTATGTCCGTCCAGGTCGCACCGTCGTCGGTCGATCGGAGGACGCCGCGGGTGGCACGGGCGATGAACAAGGTCCCGTCCCGTGCGACCTGAATCGACGGCGACACGTCCTGTGCGCCCGTGGGATACGTGCACCCCTCGGTATCGGTAGGGGTAGGGGACGGACTGCGGTCGATGCCCTGCTGTGTTGTCGGCGCGCAGCGCGGAGGCGGCGTTCCTGGTTCGTCGGCAACGGCGACGGGTGCATGGAGCGAAGCTCCGGCAAGGGCAAGCACGCACAGTGCGACGAGAATGCGTGGCGTCGTTCGGATCCGCCCGAACCGCTGGTAGCCGATCACGAGCCGCTGCCCGCAACCGGAATCAGTCGACCGACGACACCTTCGCCATCACCGGAGGGGCGCGTTGCCGCGAACGCCGCCCACAGCGAACCGTCCGGTGCCCACCGCGGCATCGTGTACTCCTGAATCCCGTTGGCCCAGCAGCACGGCTCGGTCATCAACGGTGCACCTGGTGGGGTGACGGCGGCCGAAGCGAACGTCGGCGACGGCTCCGTCGCGTCATCGGAGACGGCGAGATAGCCGGTCCAGGTGAGTTTGTCGGTCGAACCGTAGTACGACAGACCGATTCGTCCTTCCGGGGTTGCGACGACAGCAGGCATCACCGCCTGCACCACTGCTGGTGCCGCGAATTGCTTGCCCGCCGACCATGTTCGACCACCGTCCGAGGATGTTGCGAGCCGCGGCAGATACGAGCCGCTGTCGATCCACACCACGTACAGGTTGCCCTCGGCGTCCAGCGAAATCGAGTCGCTGAGTTGGGAGGCCGACAGTTCCGCGGGCACAGGGTTGATCCGGCCGCCGAGATTCTGTGGCACCCAGCCGGGTGACCCGATCGCGTCGACGATCGATCGGAGACCGCCGGTGTGGCTGTCGGGAACGGAGTGTCGGATCCAGGACGCACCTTCGTCCTTCGACACCGCTACCTCGAGCCGACCGCACGCGCTGACGGTCATGTAGATGGTTCCGTCCCGCGGGTCGACGACTCCTCTGCCGTGGCCGATGCCGGGCGTGAAGAGCGGATCGGGGCACGGCACGGGGACGATGTCCGGCCCGGATTGCTGGAAGGTCGATCCGCCGTCGCGCGAGGTGTAGCAGCGCGTACCCGAGGTCAGCCCGGTCGGCACCGTCCAGTTGCAGTAGTAGATGTTGGTGGGATAGCCGCCGGCCCGAGGCTGCACGGGTGGTCCGGAGAACAGGCGCGGCCAATCGCCGGGAAACTGAAGGTTCGGTTCGATCGTGCCCGCGGTCCAAGTCCGTCCGCGATCGTCCGTGGCGAACACCGGGCCGGATCCGACACCGGTGTAGAAGAAGCGATCGGTGACCGGGTCGCGGTAGCCGTCGGCCAGATCAGGGGTGGTTCCAGGAGGCAGTACTCGGCGCTCCCATGTTGCTCCGTCGTCCTCGGACACCGCGATCCCGGTGGGACCGGTTGTGACCGTCCGAAGCAGGGCGCCGTCGGAGTCGATGGCCAGCCCGGATTCGCCCGTCGTCATACCCGTGTCGACCAGGCATGGTTCGAAGGCGCTCGTGCCTGCGACCTGGATGTTGTCGCGGTGGCTGACGGTACTACGGCCAGGATCACACCCCGGCGCCTGCGCCGGTTCGGCCTGGGCCGGAATCGACAGGGACGTACAAAGCAGAATCAGCGGAACGGTTGTGACGATCCACCGAACCATCCGTGTGCGCACAATCAATTCGATCCCCCCCGGTGACCAACGAGCAATACACCGGGAAGAGTAAACCAATCAAGGCCGAATATATCGAAATAGTTACAATTTATTTTCGATCGGATGAAGGCAGGCTTGGGGCGGCGGACGAGTCGTCACCCATTACCTCTGTTTCAGAGGTAATATCGTCGTATGCCTTCAGAGTCAGCCGTGGAGAGGCCGCTACCCGGTGACCTCTTCGGACGAGTAGGAAGATTTCGCAGACAACTGCGCCGGGTGGCCGGTCGTTCGTTCGACGACAAGCGACTGACCGAGTCTCAAGCGGAACTGCTCAGGTTGGTGAGCCGTCGACCGGGAACCTCGGTGGGCGATGCCGCACACGAACTTGGACTTGCCGCGAACACCGCGTCCACGTTGGTCTCGCAGCTGACCTCGCGCGAGCTGATCCTACGAACACCGGACCCGGATGACCGCCGCATCGGCAGGCTCGCGTTGACGCCGAGTGTGCAGGAGGACGCGGATCGTTCGCGCGGCAATCGTCACCGATTGATCGCCGAGGTGTTGCAGCAGCTGACAGTCGAACAGCGCACCACCCTCGCCGACGGACTCGACGTCCTCGAAACTCTGACCGATCTTCTCCACGAGCGCGAAATGGAAGGAACAACATGACATCCGAGCAGCCACCGGCCGTCGAATGCGTCGGTCTCACCCATCGATACGGGGATTTCACCGCGGTCGAGAACCTGTCGCTCACGATCGGCGCGGGTGAGGCCTTCGGGCTGCTCGGCCCCAACGGCGCAGGCAAGACGACAACCATTCGAGTGCTCAATACGTTGACCCCGATCCAGAGGGGATCGGTGAAGATCTTCGGACTCGACATCGCCTCGCATGCAATGGATGTGCGGTACAACATCGGGTACGTGCCGCAGCAGCTGTCCATCGAGGCAGCCCTGTCGGGCAGGCAGAACGTCGCCTGGTTCGCGCGATTGTTCGACGTCCCGAGGGCAGAACGCGCCGAACGCGTCGAGCAGGCACTCGAGTCGATGGATCTGCTCTCCGTCGCGGACCGCCTGGCGTCGACGTACTCCGGCGGAATGGTACGTCGGCTGGAACTGGCGCAGGCATTGGTCAATCGGCCGTCCCTGTTGGTACTCGACGAACCGACGGTCGGACTCGACCCGATCGCCCGCGACAGCGTGTGGCAGGTGGTCACGCAGATGCGTGAGACCTACGGCATGACGGTGCTGCTGACGACGCATTACATGGAAGAGGCCGATGCACTGTGCGACCGAGTTGCATTGATGCACAAGGGACAACTTCAAGCGGTCGGAACGCCTGACGAGCTCAAGTCCGAACTGGGCGTCGACTCGTCGCTCGAAGACGTGTTCCGGCACTTCGCCGGAGCTGATCTGACCGAGACCGAGCAGAATCAGAGAGGAATGCGCAATGTTCGAAGCAGTCGCCGCACCGCGTGAGAACCAGTATCTTCGTGCGCCACACGGAGTGCGCAGACTGACGGTTCTGCTCTCGCGGATCGGCGCATTCTCACTGGTGGAGCTGCAGAAGCTCAGTCATGATCGAAGCGAATTGGCCACGCGTGCAATCCAGCCCGCGCTCTGGCTCGTCGTCTTCGGGACGACGTTCTCTCGCCTGCATGTCGTCGACACCGGTTCGGTGTCGTATCTGGCGTTCCTTGCACCGGGCATCATCGCGCAGTCGGCGCTGTTCATCTCGATCTTCTACGGCATTCAGATCATCTGGGACCGTGATGCCGGGATTCTCAACAAACTTCTGGTCACACCGACACCTCGCGCCGCGCTCATCACGGCCAAGGCGTTCGCGGCGGGCGTCAGATCGGTTGCGCAGGTGCTCATCGTCGTGGTGCTGTCCTACATCATGAGAATAGCGCTGACGGTCAATCCGCTGAAGATTCTCGCCGCATTCGTCGTGGTGATGCTCGGGGCAGTCTTCTTCTCGTGCCTGTCGATGACGCTCGCCGGGCTGGTGCGCAAACGTGACCGGTTGATGGGCATCGGGCAAGCGATCACGATGCCGTTGTTCTTCGCCTCCAACGCGCTGTACCCGATCGATGTGATGCCGGGTTGGCTCCAGGTGATCAGCCACGTCAATCCGCTGAGCTACGAGGTGAATGCGCTGCGGGATCTACTGATCGGCATTCCGTCGAACCTCGTGTTGGATTTCGGCGTGCTGATTCTGGCCGCGGTACTCGGAATCACTGCTGCCAGTTCGACACTCGGCCGGCTCGCGCGCTGAGGCGAGCCCCTATCGGTCCCGATCATCGGTTACCGACATGCTCAGCAGGTGGTAGCTCATGGTTTTACCGTGCCCGTCGAGTTCGGCCGATCCGGTGACACCGCCCCCCAACTGCCCCGGTAGTTCGAAAACGAGGGACAGCACGTTGTTCTGCAGTGTCCGCCTGGGGTGCCGAGTGGTGCGGTCACCGAAATGGGCGACGACGCGGTCGAGTGTGAGGGCTCTGCAGAGTTCGTCGTACGCGGCGGGGCTGCGGGCGAACACCGCGAGGATCAAGGTGTCGCCCTTGTCCCCGGTTCGGACGTCGGCCAGGTCGTCGACTGTGCGAGTGTCGGTCATGAGTTGGTCTCCATCATGTGAACATCCGTGTGTACCAATGCACGTGGAATCGACGCCGACCGAATGGACAGCACCTCCGATACCGATCTTCGCGCTCCGCCGCCGCCGGCGGGGCCGTTGGTGTAGAGGCTCTCCACCTCCCATCCGACGAGGTCGGCGGAGTCCGGCGAGTCCGTCCTCGCGGTCATCCGCAGGCGTACCTCGGCGGCGCTCGGATCGGTGTCGAGACCGCGGAACGACGCTCCGGCCCCGATGAATTCGCACGTGAATCCATCCGGATCGAGGCCGTGCACCGTCGCCAGTCGCGCGGCGACGATGTCCGCCGCCAGGCGTGCTCGGTCGAATGCCCTCGGCCCGGCGTAGCTGATCTGTCCCTCGCCGATCCAGCCGCCACGAAAGCCGAGAGTCACCTTGAGGTCGTCGGGGCGTGTGGTCCCGGTGGCACCGGTGACGGCCACTCGGTCGGGTCCGACCTGGTCGAAGCGCACACGTCCGAAATCTGCCGTGACGTCCGGGGTCTGATACGCGGTGGGGTCACCCACCTCGTACAGAAGTTGTTCGGTGCAGGTGCGGGTGGTGAGAATCCCGCCCGAGGCGTCGAGCTTGCCGAACACAGCGGTGCCGTCGTCGGCGACGTCGGCGAAGGGGAATCCGAGATCGGCAAGCCCTGGAACGGGTTTGGTGACGGGGTCGGCGTAATAGCCGCCCGTGAGCTGGCCTGCGCATTCGAGTAGGTGGCCGACGGCGGTTGCTGCGCCGATCGTTGCCGCGTCGCCCAGATCCCACCCGTATTCGTACGCGAGCGGTGCCACGTACAGAGACGGGTCGGCGAGCCTGCCGGTGACCACGATGTCTGCGCGCTGTTCGAGTGCGGGGATCACCGCGTCGGCTCCGATGTAGGCGTTGGCCGACACCAGGTGCTCGGTATGCGCGGACAATGGTTTTCCGGTCTCCCAGACGATCGGGTCCGCACTCCGAACTGCATCGAGTACGTCGTCGCCGGTGACTGCCGCGATCCTGACCGGAGCATCGACCACCCGCGCGGCGATATTCGCGATCATCCGTGCCGCCGCGAGCGGGTGCGCAGCTCCGCCGTTGGTGACGATGCGTGTGCCGCGTCGGAGTGTATGTGGCAGAACAGCTTCGATTCGCGCACCGAGAAGCGGATCGTATCCCTTGTCCTCGTCGAGGAGGCGCCGTGCGTTTCCGGCTGCGACGGTGCGTTCACCGAGGCACTCGAAGATCAGGTAGTCGAGATCTCCGCGTCGGGCCAGCTTCTCGGCGGGGTCGATGCGGTCGCCGGAGAAGCCGGATCCGGCGCCGAGGCGAATGGTGCGATCGGATTCGGTCACAGTGAGATCGCTCCTGTCAGCAGGGCCATGATGGTCATGACGATGGTGGTGCCGAACGCCCATCCGAAGATGAAGCGCTGGTGCTTGCCCAGTTCCACGTTGGACATTCCGACCAGAATGAACGTCGAGGCGGTCAGTGGGCTCAACGGAAAGCCCGTGGTCATCTGCCCCAGTATGGCGGCGCGGCCGATCTCGAACGGATCACCGCCGAACGATGCCGACGTCTCGGCGAGTACGGGAACGACGCCGAAGTAGTAAGCGTCGGGAGTGAAGACGAGACTGAGCGGCATCGATGTCACTGCCGTGATGACCGGCAGGAACGAGCCTGCGGACGCGGGTATCCAGGAGACGAACGACTCGGCCATCGCGGTGATCATGCCGGTGCCGTTCAGGATTCCGGTGAGTACTCCGGCCGCGAGGATCATCACGACGACCATCGTGACGTTGCCGCCGTGCTTGGCGAACAGCTCCTGTTGCTGATTCCACTTGGGGCGATTCACCACCACGGCGAGAGTGAACGCGACGGCGAAGGCAACCTGCAGCGGTGCCAGCTGAAACAGCAGGATCACCAACAGTACAAGCGTGAGAACCACATTGAAGGCCATGACCGCCGGGTGGACCTTCGCGCGGGTCGGGAGGTCGTCGACATGCGGGGTTCCCGGACCTGCCTTGACCACCGGTGCGAGAACGTCGCCCAGTCGCTTGGATTCCATCCGCCCGATCAGGAACGCCGAGAACACGACCCAGATCGCACCGACCGCCATCGCCGGTAGGACGGGGGTGAAGATGTCGCCGCTGGTCGCGTTCAGTGCCGCCATCGCACGGACCGTCGGGCCGCCCCACGGGATCATGTTCATGACACCGGCCGACAGGCAGACGATTCCGGTCAGAACCAGGGGGCGCATGCCTATCCGCTGGTAGATCGGCAGCATCGCGGAGACCATGATCAGGAAGGTCGAGGTGCCGTCGCCGTCGAGCGCAACCATGAGGGTGAGTACCGCGGTGCCGACCGCGATCTTGGTCGGACTTCCTCCTGCCCACTGCACGACTTTCCGTATTGCGGGGTCGAACATCCCTTGATCGACCATCAGGCTGAAGTACAGGACCGCGAAGGCGATCATGATCGCGACCGGCGCGACCTTGATCAGTCCATCCGCGATCATTCCGCCGAGTTCTGGCGCGAAACCACCGATGAGTGCGAAGACGATGGGGACCAGAACGAGTGCGACCAGCACGGACACGCGGCGGGTGAACGTCAGTGCAAGGAACGTGGCGATGGTGGCGAAACCGAGGACGGCGAGCATGTGACCTCCTTCAAGGACTGGAGGCCATGTTGCTTGGATCACAAATGCATGTCCAATATCAATCTGCGATCGATTGATGTGCATGACGCATAGGCTGAGGTAATGGTACTGAACCTGGGGATCATGCATCTGAGGTGCATCGTTGCGATCGCCGACCACGAGAGTTTCACCGAGGCCGCCGCCGCCCTCGGGATGGTGCAATCGTCGCTCAGTCGGTCGGTTGCGGAGGCCGAGCGGAGGTTGGACGTCAGTCTCTTCGAACGGACGACGCGGAGGGTGGCCGTCACGCCCGACGGACGAGCCGTCACCGAGCACGCGAGGCGGATGGTGTCCGACTTCGACGAGGGTCTGGCGCAGATCGCACGATTCGTCACCGGTGATCGAGGAAGCGTCTCGGTTGCGTGTCTACCGTCGCTGGCAGCCACGTTCCTGCCGCCGTACGTCGTGCGGTTTCGGCGCGAGCATCCGGATGTACAGCTCGAGATACGTGACGGATTGCGCCAGGAATCTCTCGACGACCTTCTCTCCGGAGCTGTCGATCTGGCGCTCGTATCGACTCCGGGAGTCATCCCAGGCGTCCAGCAGCAGACGCTGACCACGGATTCGTTCTACTGCGCCCTTGCGCCGACGCATCGGCTGGCGAACAGGCCGCAACTCGACTGGACCGACCTCGAAGCCGAACCCTTCATCGCCTTCGGGCCGCAGAGCAGTATCGCCGGGCCGGTTCTGCACGCACTCGACGCCGCAGGCGTGACGACAGGTCCGGTGATGCACGCGCAGAATGTCGGCGCAGTGGCCGGCCTGGTCGCAGCGGGCCTCGGCATCACTGCGGTGCCGCGGATGGTGTTGCCGATGATGTCGTTCGCCGGTCTGGTGCACATCCCGCTCGTGCCGACCGTGGAGCGGACGATCTCCTTGCTACGCATGGAGGCCAGACACGAGACCGCCAGTGTGCGACATTTCGTACGGTGCCTCCTGACGGATGCGACCGACTGAACAGCCCTGGCGGGCCGACGTCATTCTTCGCGTGGGTGGCGCATGTCCTTCAGGCGGTTCCTGTCCATGGCCGGAGTGCCCATCGCGGTCGTGACCGATCCGAGGATCAGCACCACCACTCCGACGACGACGTTCGACCAGATCATCGAGGTGGTGGTGACGACATCGGCGATGATCCAGGGTGAGACGATCAACCAGAGCCCGAGCAGAGGAACGACGAACGACACACCGTGCGTTCTTCCGTACGCCGCTCCGAACGCGAGGGCCAGGATGGCAATTGCGAGTCCGCACATCAGATTCGAGACGGTGATGGCCGTTGCGCCATCTGCTGCAGCGATGAATGCCGGTCCGTTGTCGAAACCGCCGAATCCGACGATCCACGACGATGCAGCTGCATACAGGCCCGCCAGCAACAGCAGACCATCGGTCACCTGAGCTGTGGGTCGGCCGAACGCTTCGTCGTAGTGGTCGCGCAGCGCGGCGATATCCGGGTGCGTGTGAATGGGTAGATTCGTCGATGTGGACATGGGTGCATCTCCTCGATGGTGACGCGAATCCTCGTCGAACGACGCGGGCCGGCTGGCCGTGATCCGCGTACTGTCGATTTCACCCGCGCGCATCCGAACGGCATAGGGCCGAAGGTCCCTCGCCTCTGGCGACCGGGTCGGTCTCGCCTCCGGCGGGTGGGTCGGTCTTGCCTCCGGCGAGAAGATCAGGGGAGAGGCGCCGACCAGGTGAGCGTCGTACCGCTCGTGTCGCCGGCAGATCCGATCTTCATGTCACCGCCGCATTCCTTGGCGCGTGCTCGTAGATTCTTCAACCCGCTCGGTGAGACGACCTCGGGGAGGCCGCATCCGTCGTCGGTGATCTCGATGGTGAGGTCGTCGCCCACCGAGATCGTGACGACGACGGTTTTCGCGTGTGCGTGGCGGACGCAATTGCTGATGCCCTCCCGCAGAACGGCGAGTGCATGGCCTGCGAGTGGCGTATCGACCACCGAAAGCGGACCGCTCACGCGGACCGTCGTGCGTAGTCCGGAGTCGTCGACCATCTCGTCGATGATCTCGTTGAACTGTCTACGCAACGCGCTGCCGCCCATGTCCTCCGATTGCAGATCGAAAATGGCGGATCGGATGTCCTGAACGGTTTCCTGCAGTTCGTCGATGGTCGAGGCAAGCCGGTTCCTGACGTCGGTCGATGTGGTTCGTTGGGCCGTGCCCTGCAGTGACAATCCGGCGGCGAAGATCCGCTGAATGACGTGATCGTGCAACTCACGGGCGATACGGTCGCGGTCGGCCAGTACGTCGAACTCGCGCAGGCGCCGTGACGAGTTCGCGATCTGAACGGTCAGTGCCGCTTGGTCTCCGAAGGTTGCGACCAGATCCAACTGCATGTCGGTGAAGGCGTCGGCTGCATCCCTGCGCAGCACCACGAGAACGCCGGTGACCCTGTCGGGCGCTCGGAGAGGTGAGATGAGCGCCGGACCGTAGTCCTCCGGAAGGCTTGCAGTGGCATTGAATTGGAGCCGGGAGGTACGTATCGGTTCTCTCGTTCGAAACGACGCGCCGGACGTGGAGCCGTGTACGGGCAGAACCGTGCCGATCACGACGTCAGGATGTGCCGACCGTTTCCCCGAAGCCACGTGCACGATCAGTTCGGTGACGTCCTCGGGTTGCGCATCGGGATCGTTCGGTACCGCGATGAAGGCGAGATCACCCGCCGTGAGCATCAGTGCCTTGTCGGCGACGGTTTGCAGGACGTCGTCCGGTGCTGTGCCGCCCAGCAATTCGGTGGCTATGTCGCGTGTCGCCTCGATCCACGACTGGCGTGTGCGCGCGTCGTCGTACAGTCGGGCGTTCTCGATGGCAGTGCCTGCGGCCGAGGCAAACGCTTGTACCACTGCTTCGTCGTCGTCGGTGAACTCTCGGCCGCCGCTCTTCTCGGTCAGGTAGAGATTGCCGTACACCTCGCCGCGTATCCGGATGGGAACGCCGAGAAAGGAACTCATCGGTGGGTGATTCGGCGGAAACCCGATCGACGACGGATGTGCAGACAGGTCGCTGAGTCGAATCGCCTTGGGCTCCTCGATGAGCAGACCCAGAACACCGCCGCCGGTGGGGAGGGGCCCGATCCGCGCGGCGGCCTCGTCGTCGATCCCGTCGAAGATGAACGAGGTGATCTCGTCGTTCTCGCCGCGGATGCCGAGTGCGCCGTATTCGGCTCCGGACAGCCTCTTTGCCGACTCCACGATGGAGTGCAGTGTGTCGTCGAGATCCAGGCTGGCCGAGATGACCAACATGGCGCGCAGCAAACCGTCGAACTGCTCACGCGCCTCGGTTATCTTGCCGATATGTTCGCCGAGTTCGGTGAGAAGTTCGTGCAGTCGGATCTGAGACAGCGTGTCCTGCAGATCCTGGGCGTCGACACGCCCTTCGGAGCCCCCTGTCCCCACCATCGCCCCAGTATGCGCGTGAACTTCGGTACACGGAAGCGGAGTTCAACCGCCGCTTCGGATTACGGGTCGAGTTTGGACGCGAGGACTGCTGCCTGCGTTCTTCTCTCCATGCCCAGTTTGGCCAATAGCCGCGAAACATAATTCTTCACAGTCTTTTCCGCGAGAAACATACGCTCGGCAATCTGGCGATTCGTCAGCCCCTCTCCCAGCAGTGACAGCAAAGTGCGTTCTC
Organism: Rhodococcus yunnanensis NBRC 103083; assembly: GCF_001895005.1. Lineage (GTDB taxonomy): Bacteria > Actinomycetota > Actinomycetes > Mycobacteriales > Mycobacteriaceae > Rhodococcoides > Rhodococcoides yunnanense. The sequence goes on from NZ_BCXH01000003.1 coordinate 22,900, forward strand.
GCTCGGTGAGATCCGCGAGAGGTCCTGGCATCGCGCGACTCGATCTCAGCCTTTCCATCAATACCGCTGCCGCTCTGTTGTCCAACAGCGATTTACCGTCTCCGACGGCTTTGATCGCGCTCGCCAACTCCATTCCTTTGATGTCCTTGACGATGTAGCCCTTCGCACCCGCCAGGATCGCGTCGAGCATCGCTTGATCCTCGGTGAAGGAAGTGAGCATCAGACAGCGCAATTCGGGCATCGTCGACATCAGTTCTCGGCAGAGTTCCACACCGTTGCCGTCCGGCAGTTGCACGTCGAGGACGGCGACGTCAGGGCGCAGAGCTGGAATCCGTGCCAGCGCACTGCCCACCGACCCCGCCTCGCCGATCACCGTCAAGTCCGGGTCCGTCTCGATGATGTCGATGAGACCACGACGAACGATCTCGTGGTCGTCGACAAGGAACACCGTGGTCACACTGTCACCTCGCATCCCGCGTCTGAGGCCAGCATACTGTCGCGGAGGTGAACGTCGACCCGTAGAAAGTCCTCCGAAACGGGTGACGATCTGCCCTGGTGGATCTGTCGTCGACGCGCACACAGTGAATGGAGCGATGGTCCCGTCCACCGTGGTGAAGTTCGAGGGAGTGCAGCGTGAACGTTCAGCCCGATTCGACTCTCGTCGCGATGCTCGTGGAGTTGGCATGCCGAGCCCCGTCCGTGCACAACAGTCAACCGTGGACGTGGAGATATACCGATGGCCGGTTGGACCTCTTCTCGGACCGGTCTCGGATACTGGCGGCGGCAGATCCGGACGGTAGAGCTCTGGTGATCAGTTGCGGTGCTGCATTGGCGCATCTGCAGACAGCAGCGCAGGCCTGGCGGTGGTCGACGGACGTCGAGGTGTTCCCCAGTCCCGCTGCCCCGCAGCATCTTGCGCGCGTTCACTTCGTCCACGGCGCCAGGCCCCGGTCGCACGAGTTCGATCTGCTGACGGCGATCAACCGTCGTCGTTCGGACCGCAGGCCCTTCGGCGGAGTACGGACCGAGCTGGCGATGACGCCGGAGATGGCACGTGCAGGCGAGGAGAACGGTACCGAGATCACCGTTCTCTCCGACCGGGCACGGCAGGCACTCGCCGAGGCGTCGCATCTGAGCGCGTCGGCACGCAAATACGACTCGACGTATCAGGCCGAACTGCGGTGGTGGGCCGGTCACACGTTCGGTTCGGACGGAATCCCGCCGGGTTCACTCGCGGACAGTACCGAATCGAGAGAGGTCGACGTGGGCCGCCGATTTCCCGAACCCTCCGGCCGAGACCACGACACCCGAGTGAAGGAGGACGCAGCCACGGTACTGGTTCTCGCCACCGCGCACGATCGGCCGGACGACTGGCTGCGAAGCGGCAGGACATTGTCGTCCGTACTGCTGGAGGCCACGGCCGAGGGCCTGGCCACGTGCCCTCTGACGCACGTGACGGAGCAGCCGGGGAGCCGTGCCGTCGTCGCCTCCCTGGTCCCGGCTGGAGCGCCTCAGGTGCTGGTGCGGATAGGGACGCCTGCGTCGGGCCCTGGGCCTGACCAGACGCCGCGGCAACGCGTGTCGTCGATTCTCACGTTCGACGGCGTACGGTCACGGGCCAGAAGCTGACACTCGCCGTTCACGCCCCGACAAGCAGGTAGGGCGAGCCGAGCAGGTAGGGCGTCACCGACCTGCGTGACTGGGGATACGGTGATGCCTGCCCGCCGTGCGGGAACTGTGCGGGACAAGGTCGTCGCCGATTCCGGCGACCCACTGCTGGATGTCGGTATCGGACCGTCCATCACCACTGGTTGCCCGGACGAGCCGGGCCATGAGGCGCTCGGTCCGCGACAGCACGGACAGGTCGAGCTTCCCGCCGAACATGTGATGGTCGACGGCCCAGGACGGTTTCGTCTGCGGCGTGGCCTGCGCGATGTCGACCGGGCCGCTCGAGAACAGCCACACGGGCATGGTGTGCAGAGCGCAGTGTTCACGCGCGATCAGGCGTCTGGCGGACCTGAGCCACCGGTTCAGATACACAGCGCTTCCGAGAATCACGGCGTCGTACTCGGCCACCGAGTCGACCGACGACGCTTCGATGACGTCGACTTCGAAGGCCACCCCTCGTTCGAGCATGTCGTCGACCAGAGCCCCTCCGATTCGCTCGGCGAGCTCCTGGGTGGCGCCGTGTCTACTTGCATAGGCAACGAGAATTCGCATGCTCACCTTTCGGGGTCCTCTCGATGTGCGGGGGCCGTAGCGGGTACGACGATGGTGGGAATCGCGGCGTGGTGCAGGACCGCGCGGCTCGTGGAACCGATGAAGGCAGCCGACACCGTTCCGTGGCCGTGTGTGCCGACGACGATCAGCTGTGCCCGACGACTCTCGTCCAGAATTGCGTGCGACGGGGAGTCGTCGACGATGGCTACCGACGTCGGCACTTCTGGATATTTCAGTGCCCACGGCGCTACCACGTCGTGCAGCCAGGTCGCCTCGGTCGGCTGAGGGTCGAGCAGATACTCGGACTCGATGTGAGCGTGGACAATTCGGAGACCGACACCGTGCGTCGACGCGTGCTCGAAAGCAACTTCCAGGATCGCGTCGGGATTGGTCGTCACGTCGAGTCCGACGAGAACCGGGAACTCGTGGTCACGATCGGAGCTGCAGTGTCCGTGCGGAACGAGAGCTACTGGGCACGGTGAGTGAGTTGCGACGTGATCACTCACCGAGCCCAGTAGTCCGCGGGCCAGTCCGCCGGCACCCCTCGAGCCGACGACGACCATCCGAGCATCGGTCGCGAATCCGGTCAGAACCTTCGCCGGACGACCTGATGCAAGTATTGTTTCGATCGAAAATCCTTCGCCCACAATGCACTCGGCGGTCGAGCGTGCGCGAGAAAGAGTCGCTCGCCCCCTCGCGCGCACCGTGGATGCCCGGCCGCCCCTGAGATTGACAGCATCCGCGAACGATCTGTCGATGTCCGGTTCGGCATGCACCAGAACCAGCGTCCCGCCCCGCGCTGCAACGTCCGCAGCCGCCCACCGAACCGTGTCCAGCCCGGTAGGTGACTCGTCGACACCGACGACAGTCGCGTTGGGTCGCGCTGCCTGTCCCTGTGTCATCAGCTCATAGTGCGGTCCCGCCCTCGGCCGACGATAGGGACTTCGGTCCCATGGCTTCGGGACCGAAGTCCCTGGACGGGTAACTCGATTTCGCGTCGTCGGCGCGGCGTGTTGTCTATCATCGACTTGCTGTCGGTTGGACGCGGCCCCTCGGTGAGGAGAAGTGATGAGGCTTCACTGCAGGTTGGCGATCGCAGGCACGGCGGTGGCACTGGCCGCTGTCACCGGATGCGGCAGTTCCACCGAACCGGCCCAGAATTCCAGCAGCACCACAGTAGATGCATCGGCGTCCTCGGGTGCATCTGCGTCTTCGGGTGCATCGGCCGAACCTGCCTATGCAGCAACGGTGCAACCGATCGTCGAGAAGCTCATGAAGGACAACGTGATTCCCGGGGCCGTCGTGGCCATCGAATCGCCGACGCAGGGCAATTGGTCCGCCACGTTCGGTACGCGGGTGATCGACGAGGACCAACCGGTCACGCTGGACGACTACTTCCGCATCGGGAGCAATACCAAGACGATGACGTCGACGGTGATCCTGCAGTTGGTTCAGGAAGGAAGGCTGGCGCTGACGGACCCGGTGAGCACGTTCCGTGACGGAGTACCGAACGGCGACCGGATCACCATCGAGCAGCTCTCGGACATGCGCAGCGGGCTGTACAGCTACAGTTTCGATCCGCAGTTCAACGCCACGCTCGACAACGATCCGCAGAAGGTATGGACGCCGGACGAGTTGTTGGACATCGCTTTTTCCCATCCGGTGAACTTCGCACCGGGGGAGAGGTTCGAGTACAGCAACACCAACATCGTGCTGTTGGGGCTGATCATCGAACAACTCACCGGCGAGTCCGCCGCAGATGCGTTCCAGGAGAGGATCTTCGAGCCGCTCGGTTTGTCGCACACGTCGCTGCCCGCCGCCGCGGATGCCTCGATCCCGACGCCGCATCCACAGGGATATTCGTTCGGCACCAACGTCTCGACCATCGACACGTTCGTGCTTCCCGAACCCCAGCAATCGGAAGCCTTGGCCGGGACGCTGAAACCCAACGACGAGACGGATGCCAACCCGTCGTGGACATGGACGGCAGGGGGTGCGATCTCCACTACCGCGGACATGGTCACGTACGTCAAAGCGCTTGTCGGAGGCGGACTTCTGAACGAGGACATGCAGAAGCAACGTCTGAGCAGTATTCAGCCGACCGACCCGAGCAATCCCGATGCGGCAGGGTACGGACTCGGCATCGCGAGATTCGGGCCGAGCCTCATCGGACACGACGGCCAGATTCCCGGCTACATGACCGTCATGGTCAACGATCCGAAGACCGATCTGACGATCGTCATCGCAACGAACCTCGCGACGGTTCCCACCGGTGAGGGTTCGGCCCTGGTGTTGCTCAAGGGCATCATTCCGACGTTCTACGGCGCGGGCGCGGACACCGGAGGCAACCCTGCAGGGGTGCCGAGCAGTGGCGAAACCTCAGTGCAGCCCACCCTGCCGCCGTCTGTAGTACCACCGCCGGTAGCACCACCGTCTGTAGCACCACCGCCTGTAGCGCCGTCGCCCACTCCCTGACGGCCGATTACTCGGGCATCCGGTCGGCGCCCCAGCTGCGCCGGACGAACCCGAGGACCCGTTCGACGGCCTCGGCGGGGACCAGTTCCGGCTCGCCGTTCTCGAGCGGGTCGGTGTGGAAGATGTACAGACGTGAGACGAACTCCTCGAACGGCAGCGAACCTTCCCCTGCGCGCTCGCCGTTCCCAGCCGTTCCGACGACGACGCCGTCGCCCCAGTCCTGGCCGCTGTCGTTGTTCGGGTTGAAGAAGAACACGCGCATGACACCGTCGGGATCCGGGGCCGCACGCAGAATGGTGATGGCGTGCCAGCCGACGTACCTGGCGGCGCTGTCGGTGACCGCCACCCCGGCCGGTTGCGGGTGGATCAGCGGTTGGCCACCGTTGTAGGCGGGGTGATACGACGCGTGGAACTGCCGGATGAAGTCGTCGAGATCGATGAGATTGCCGGTCTCCACGTCGACGTCGATGTGGAATCCGCGAGCCGACCACCAGCCGTGGAACTCGGGATTGACCCATCGGTGCGGATCACCCGGCCGACCCGCGCACCGCCGACCCATTTCCGCGTATATCCGGTCCAGATGCGGCACGAGGAGCTGTGAGAGAGGATCGAGGTCGATCGGCGTCGCGCTTGCGACCCCGCCCTCGCTGTCGTTCGACGAGATTGGTTGGCCCTCGAAGTGCATGACGATCTCGTCGTCGCGGGCTGCCCAGACGACCATCTGCAGCAGGTAGTCGGGATCGTTGTAGGCCCACATCGACAGCGCACGCGCAGATTGGCAGGTCGGGTTGTCGCCCTGGCCGACGCCGAGAGGCTGCCCGAGCATCGACAGCAGGCCGCCGAGCAGGCGTGCCGCGGGGTCGGGCGTGGAGCCGAACGCGTCCCGCAGCCGTTGCTGCACGTCGGGGGCCAGCTGCAGCGACAGTTGGCGCCACAGCGAGGGCACGATCGGTGGTTGGTGCAGGATGCCCCGGTCGAGCATCAGCGCGAGGCCGTAGAGGCATTGTGCCGATTCCGGGTGCACGGCCACCACGATCAACGTGTGCACCAGTTCCGTGTATCGCTGCAGGCACGTTCGACCGGTCTCCGACACACCGAGCGCTTCGCCCAGCAGGTAGGGGTTGTTCTCGATCAGGAACCGGACGAGGGTCGCGTGATACGGCGAGACGAGTCCGGTGTCGTGCATCGCCCGGGCGAAACCACGGGCTTCGAATTCCAGGCCCTCGGTGTCCATGACGTCGAGCCGCGAGCGGTAGACGACCACGCCGGGGTCTTCCCTGCATGCCTCGGTGGGTCCGAACAGTGCGGAGATCAGGCGGTCGAGGCCCTGGCCGGATGCGCCGAGGTCGACGTCGGGATCCTCGCGGTAGACCGCGATGCGCGTCACCATCGCTTTGATCTGGTCGACCTGGATCGGGCGCTGACGCAGCACTCGCCAGATCTCCTCACCGAGTTCGCCCAGCACGCTGTCGTAGCCGATCTGCTCGGCAACGTAACCGAAGAGATCGCGAATCAGGTGTGCGACCCGGCCGAGGCGGACGCGTTCGGCTTCCGACGGGGCCGAGAACAGCGCTTCGAGGTTCATCGCGAGTATCTGCGACAGAAATCGCTTCGCGTCCTCGGCGCTGATCGCCTCGTGGGTGTACTCGCCTGCGGCGATCGCAACCAGCCGCAGTTCGCTGGTGGCTTCGAGCACCACCGTGTCGATCATCCCGCTGCGCAGCGACGGCCCGACGAAGGCGGGCACGAGGATGTCCGGTTGCGCCCAGTCGGTGCCGAGGAAGAGCCCGGCCTCGTCCAGCGCGGCGGCACGGTCACGAACGGCCGCGCAACCACCTCGTTGCAGCAGTACTCGATGCAGCGCGTCGAGTACTCGTCGCACCTTGGTGCCCTTGGAGAATTCGGGGGCACCCGCCAACGCGTCGACGGCATGATCGAGCTGCGACAGGCGTGTGACCAGTGCCTGGTCGACCGACGCATCCAGCGTTTGCGACGGTCCGTGTCGGTCGTCCCCGAGATCCTGCCTCACACGTAGAAGTCCAGTTCTTCCTGTTGCTTGAGCAGGTCACGCATCGTGTAGGGGTCTTCGCCGAAGAAGTACAGCAGACCCCAGTGCGTGCCGAACGCCGTCCGTTTGGTGACGGTCTCCTCGACCGGCGCAGACAGATCGTTGGTCTCGTAATAGTCGTGTTCGGCTGTCTGCGTGGGGATTTCCAGATGACTGACGACGCGTCGGCGTGGGTAGACACCGAAGCATCCGGCCACTCCCGATGCACCGACGACTTCCTCGGGGAAGAACGCGTCGATCTCTTCCTCGGTGGTCTTCGGATCGAACGCCAGCGCAAGGCCCTGGTAGGCGTTGAATCCATAGGAGCGCTCCAACAGTTCGAACACCTTGAAGCCCGGCGGTCGATACGCGACCTCGCCGAAGTACATTTCACCGTCACTCGTGACGAAGTACTCGGGGTGGATGAAGCCGAACTCGATGTCGAACGTCTTGATCAGCTTCTCGATCTGGGCGGTGATCGCGGGCCGATACTTCTCGAGCTCCGGCGTCGCCGGAACGAAGACCGAGTATCCGAGCGTCACGTACTCGGAGATGTTGAGGAACTTGATCTTTCCGTTGTGGATCCATGCCTCGACCGCGAATTCCCAACCGTCGAGGTGAGATTCCATCAGCACCGGGAATTCGTCGTCCGGGATGGAATCGACCTCGTCGGGAGTTCGGATGACGCGATGTCCGAGGCAGCCGGCTTTGTCGAAGGCCTTCAAGTGAATCGGATCGTTCGGGTCGCCGTCGAGCTTGAGCAGTGTCTGGTTGACCCGGCGCAGAAACCGGATGACGTCCTCGCGGTCGTGGGCTTCCTCGAAGATGCCGACCCGGATGCCACCCAGCTGGGCGCGCCGTTTCATGAGCGACTTGTCACGCAGCAACATGGCCTGGCCGAACAGTCGCGGATTGCCGAGCAACACGGAGTTGATGGCACCCGCCCATTCGACGGTTTCCTCGTACAGCGGGATCGCGACGTCGACGCCTTCGTCCTGCAGCGTCTCGGCGATCTCCAGCGACCGATCGTTGAGTCGTTCGAAGTTCCACGGCAGGTACGGAATGTCGTGTTCGGTGCAGTACGGCTCGGCCCATTCGGGGGCTACCACCAGGTAGCGACGGTCGAATGCGTCCAGAGCTTCCACTGCGGCCAGGCTCCAGCCCAGTAGTGCGACGTAGCCCTTCTCCGGATTCTTCTCCAGGCGTGTGGGCTGCGGCATAGGCGGTCCTTTCCTTCGGCTTTTCTCGGGTCAGGTCGTATTTCCACCGTACAGAGGGGTCGATTCGATGCCGTGGGGGGCGTATCCCCGTAGCCGAGTACGCCCTGTGAACCGGCACTGCTGGCGTACTCTCGGCCGATGAGGCTTCTCGTCACGGGTGTCAGCGGTTTCATCGGACGGAATTTCGCGGCATACGCTGCTGCGCGCGGGCACGACGTCGTCGGCATCGATGTAGGGCCTGCTCCGGGGCCGTGGCCGCACATCGAAGCCGACGTCCGCGACTCCGCGGCGCTGGAGCGCGTTCTCGCCGAGCACTCCATCACCGATATCCTCCACGGCGGCGGCATCTCCGGCCCCCACGTCGCGAACGAGAACCCCGCACTGGTGACGGCCGTCAACGTCGCGGGCACCGTCGGATTGTTCGACGCGGCCAGGCATGCGTCCCTGCCTGGTCGCGTGGTCCTGCTCTCGTCGAGTTCGGTGTACGGAAAGGCCTGGGAACAGCGGTCGTTGACGCGTGCGTGCGTGGAGACCGATGTGCTGCTCGCCAGCGAGCCGTACGGCTCGTCCAAGGTCGCCAGCGAGGCGATGATGCGCGCGTACATCGACGAGTTCGATCTCGACGCGGTGGCTCTGCGAGTGTCGATCGTCTACGGCCCGCGCCGAACGACGTACTGCGGTATCACCGAGATGATCGGGCAAGCAACGGATTCCGGAGTCATCGTGTTGCACGAGGGCGCGGATCTGCCGTTGCCCTGGGTGCACATCGACGATGTCTGCACGGGACTGGACGCCGCGTTCGCGGCGCCTCGGGAGAAGGTGAACAACAGCGGTGTACACGCGTACAACGTCACCGGGCCCGGCGCTCCGACCTTCGTGGGTATCGCGAAAGCGGTTGCGTCCGTTGTTCCCGGGGTCTCGATCGAGCAGGGAAGCGGCCCGGACGCGTACGTGATGAACGCGCGCACCATGTCCACCGACGGCGCCGCAACCGATCTCGGGTGGACGCCGACGGTATCGATCGACGATGGCGTCGCCGATCTCGTTGCTGCGCAGCGTACCTAGCCGGTCGCCGAGCCGGCGGCGCGCTCTCCGTGGAGAACGCGCCGCCGGGGTCCGCTACCGATCGGGTGGTAAGCGGCAATCAAGTGCGGGAAGGTGCCCTGTCATCTGAAGCAACTGCGTCTGAAACGACTGCGTCTGAAACAACTGTGTCCGAGTACGCGCAGGAAAGATGTCCACCAGGTGGGCCATGGGCGGATGAATCGGGTGTCCCCCGATCGGGGGAGAAGACCTGACATGCTTCTCGGGTGCCGAAGCAGAGTGCAGGTTTGTTGCCCTATCGACGACGCGGCGGTGTCGTCGAGGTCCTGATCGCGCACCCGGGCGGCCCGTACTGGGCACGCAAGGACGACGGGGCGTGGTCGGTCGTCAAGGGCGAATACATCGACGAGGAACCGCTGGATGCGGCGAAGCGTGAATTTCGCGAGGAAACCGGGCTCGACGTCGTCGGCGATCCGTTCCTGCTGAACGTGATCACCCAGAAGGCCGGAAAGGTCGTCACCGTGTTCGCCGTGGAGGCGGACTACGACGCCGAGAGCGCGGTCAGCAATACCTTCGAGATGGAATGGCCACCGAGATCGGGGAAGATGCAGTCGTTTCCGGAGGTCGACCGCATCGAGTGGTTCTCGCTGGACGACGCACGGATCAAACTGCTCGCGGCACAATCGGTGCTGATCGACGAGCTTGTCGGGCGGGGGCTGGCGTAGCCACACCTTGACGGACGGGCGAAACTCGTGCCACAGTTCAGTCACCGACCGATCGATCGCTCGGTCGCTGTGAAACCGAGGAGAATGCACGTGGCCATCGATCTGACCTACTCGCCCGACGTTCAGGCTCTGATCGACAAGACACGGTCCTTCGTGCGAGAGGAGGTCCTGCCGATCGAGGACCGCTTCCTCGGCAACATCGAGGAGGCGGGCGGCGACGAGCTGCGGGTGTCGATGCAGGCCGCAGCCAAGGCTGCAGGTGTGTTCGCACCGCATGCGCCCATCGAGTACGGCGGCGCGGGACTGAACATGAGCGACCGGGCGCCGCTGTTCGAGGAGGGCGGCTATTCGCTGTTCGGCCCGACTGCGCTCAATATCGGAGCTCCCGACGAGGGCAACGTGCACATGCTCGCCCACATCGCGTCGGTGGCCCAGAAGCAGCAGTTCCTCGCGCCGCTCGCGTCCGGTGACGTGCGCTCGGCATTCGCGATGACCGAGCCTGCCCCCGGCGCCGGATCGGACCCGTCCGCTTTGACGACAGCAGCGGTGAAGGTCGACGGCGGCTGGAAGATCGACGGCCACAAATGGTTCATCACCGGCGCCGACGGCGCAGGCTTCTTCATCATCATGGCCCGCACGTCCGGCAAGCCGGGTGATCGCGGCGGCGCGACGATGTTCCTCGCGCCCGCGGACACCGCCGGAATCAAGGTCGGCCGCCACATCGGCACCCTCGACAAGGCGATGATCGGCGGGCACTGCGAGGTCTTCTTCGACAGCGTCTTCGTCCCCGACGAGAACGTGCTCGGTGCCGTCGACGAGGGATTCTCCTACGCCCAGGTCCGCCTCGGACCCGCACGTATGACGCACGTGATGCGCTGGCTCGGTGCCGCGCGGCGCGGCCACGACATTGCCGTCGCGCATGTGGCTCGGCGCGAGGGTTTCGGGTCCACGCTCGGCGATCTCGGTATGATTCAGAAGATGGTCGCCGACAACGAGATAGACATCGCGGCGACGCGTGCTCTTCTGGTGCAGGCCTGCTTCGTGCTGGATCAGGGCTCGCATGCGAGCAACGAGACATCCATCGCCAAAACCTATGCGGCCGAAGCGATTTTCCGCATCGTCGATCGAAGCATCCAGATGTGCGGCGGACTCGGAGTCTCCGACGACCTTCCGCTCGCGCGCCTGTCCCGCGAAGTGCGTCCGTTCCGGGTGTACGACGGCCCGTCCGAGGTTCATCGGTGGGCCATCGCCAAGCGTGTCGTCGGCGCCGCCAAGAAGGCTGCCCGTGACGCTGCTCACGAGGGCGTTCACGAGGGCACGAAATGACCGAACTTCCGGGCATGAACACCCCCGCGCTGGCGCGATTTCTCACCGACAGTGGCGTCGAACTGCACGGTGACCTGCGCGTGGAGATGATCAGCGGTGGACGATCGAACCTGACGTTCAAGGCGTTCGACGAGAGATCCGCGTGGGTCGTTCGTCGGCCGCCGACAAGTGGCCTCACGCCGTCGGCGCACGACATGGCCCGCGAGTGGGCGGTGACGAGTGGCCTTCAGTCCACCGACGTTCCAGTGGCGACGACCATCGCGTTCGACGCCGAGGGCACGGTACTGGGTGCTCCCACGACGATCGTCGAGTTCGACCCCGGTCGAGTCATCCGAACGCGTGACGATCTGGAAAGCCTGTCCGACGCGGACATCGCCGGTAACGCCGAGGAACTGATCCGCGTTCTCGTCCGGTTGCACAGCGTCGACTACGAGGCGGTCGGTCTCGGAAGTTTCGGTAGGCCGGACGGTTTCGTCGGGCGGCAGGTCAAGACCTGGGCTCGGCAGTGGGAACGCGTCAAGACGCGGGACCTGGCAGATGTCGACACTCTCCGAGACAAGCTCGAGAAGGCGATTCCGACGTCATCGGCGTCGGCGATCGTTCATGGCGACTATCGCGTGGACAACGTGATTCTCGATACGAACGATCCGAGTTCGGTTGCTGCAGTGGTGGACTGGGAGATGTCTACGTTGGGTGATCCGCTGACCGACGTCGCGCTGATGTGCGTGTATCGCCAGCCGATATTCGACGACGTTCTCGGTGTCCCTGCCGCATGGACCAGTGACCGTTATCCGTCGGCCGAGACCCTCGCCGAGATGTACAGCCGCGAATCGGGGATCGAGCTCTCGCACTGGGACTTCTACATTGCGTTGGCGAACTTCAAGCTCGGTGTCATCGGCGAAGGCATCACGCATCGTGCTCTGGCAGGGTCCGATTCGGGCTCGGGCGCCGCGCGTGCCGCCGAGGCCACGCACGAGTTCATGGCAGCAGGGTTACGGGCAATGGAAGGAAAGCGATGAGATCTGCACTCGTCACCGGCGGTTCACGCGGTATCGGCCTCGGAATCGCCACGCGTCTTGCCGAACTGGGGTATGGACTGACGATCACCGCACGAGATCCGGAGACGCTGAACGCCGTCGCGCGGGAGCTGTCGGCGGCCGGATCGCCTCAGGTCGCCGCGGTCGCAGTCGATCTCGCCGACCGGGATGCCGCGGACACGATCGTTGCCGCGCACGGCGAGCAGTTCGGGTCAATGGACGCACTGGTACTCAATGCCGGTGTGGGAACGGCAGGTTCCATCGCCGACTATCCCATGCGCCGATTCGACAAGACGCTCGACGTCAACTTCCGCGCCCCGTTTCAGATATTGCAGAACTCGATTCCGCTGCTCCGCCTGGTCGCCGAGGCCGATCCCGCACGCGGTGCGAAGGTGATCGCACTTGCGTCGTTGGCCGGGGTCTACTCGGAGTCCGGGCTCGCCGTCTACGGTGCCACCAAGGCCGCGATGCTCTCGCTCGTCGACACCCTCAACGCCGAGGAGAGTGCAGGCGGCATCACCGGCACCTCCATCGCACCCGGCTATGTCGACACCGACATGAGCGACTGGACGAAGGACAAGATTCCGGCCGAGTCGATGATCCGCGTCGGCGACATCGTCGAACTTGCCACCAGCATTCTGAAACTGTCCTCGCGCGCTGTCGTTCCCAGCATCGTCGTCACCAGGGCCGGGGCGGGCCTGGGGGCTTGAGTATCGATCGCTTGAATGGTGCATTCATACGCTCAGATCGTATGAAAGCACCATTCAAGCGATGCGGGAGTGGGCGGGTACGGGCGGCGCAGGACGGCGATCACCACTCCGCGATGGCCGGGATCACCCGCTTCCCGAGGACCTCGAGGGGCGTGATGGTCGCAACCTCGGGCACCCAACCGTGGACGTGGGAGACGCCGAGCTTCGACAGACCTTCCAGTTGTCCGAGGATCTCGTCGACATTCGCTCCGTCCGCGCCGGGGGCGAGCGGGAACATGACGGTCTTCTCGATGGCGTCGTAGTCGGTGCCGAGGTCGTCGCAGTGACGCTTCAAAACCTCCAGTTTGTGCGCCACCTCGGGTCCGCCGAACACGTTGCACGCTTGGGCGTACTGCGCCACGAGACGCAACGTCTTCTTTTCGCCTCCACCACCGATGAGGATCGGTGGGTGCGGACGCCGCAACGGTTGCGGGACGTTCATCGTGCGCCCGAGTCGATAGTGGGTGCCCTCGAACGGCCCGTCGTTGTCGCTCCACATCTGCAGGACGATCTGCAGCGTCTCTTCCAGACGTTCGAACCGCTCTGCCGTCGGCGGGAAGTGCAACCCGAGTCCGACGCTTTCGTCCTCGTTCCACGCTGCCCCGATGCCGAGGTACGCGCGCCCCTTGGACAGGACGTCGAGTGTCGTGACGGCCTTCGCGAGCAGGCCGGGCTCACGGTAGACCGTTGCGGTGACCCAGGCCAGCAGGTCGACCTTCTTCGTGACCGCAGCCAGATAACCGAGCGTCGTGTACGCCTCCAGCATGTCGGTGTCGACCGGCCCCACGGGTGCGATCTGCCAGAGGTGATCCATGACGCTGATCTTCGCGAATCCGACGTCCTCGGCAGTGACGGCGATGCGGGCCAGGTCGTCGGCGAGGGCGCTCGGCCCGTCGGGGAAGGTGAAGTCGGCGATGTGCAGTCCAAGTTCCATGGCCTCAACGGTAGGCACTTCGGCGCCGGCTACCCAGGGATTGCTGGTACTACCTTCGGCGCGTGCAGGTGACGTAGCGTGTGTATTCGAAGAACACGCCGGTGCGAGCGCATCTTTGTGCAACACTCCCGTGGGGCGCGGTCGTCGGAGCCGCCTGTCGGGTGGGGGTTCGATGATCCAGTGGCGTCGACTGATGGTGATCTGCTCAGTTCTCGTCGTGGGGAGCTCTGCGGCGATCGGGACGGCGCGAGCGCAGCCGGAAACGGCCACCCTCGAGCGCATCGAGGTCGCGAGCGACACTGCGACGAAGATTGTCGTCTACTCGCCCAGTATGGATCGCACCATCGATGTCCAGGTGCTGACGCCTGCGGTGAAGAAGGGCCCGCGGCCGTCGCTGTACATGCTGAGCGGAATCGGCGAGGAGGACCCGTCGAACAGTATGTGGCTTCGAAAGGGCCGAGCCGCGGAGTTCTTCGCGGACAAGGATGTCAACGTCGTCCTGCCGTTGGCCGGCCCGGGTAGCTTCTACGCGGACTGGCAGCGTGATGACCCCACGCTGGGACGCTATCGGTGGGAAACCTTTCTGACGCAGGAGCTCCCGCCGCTGATCGACGCCGAGTTCGACGGCAACGGACGCAACGGTGTCGCGGGTCTGTCGATGGGAGCGCAGTCCGCGATGATGTTGGCGTCGAGGAATCCGGCGTTGTATTCGGCCGTCGCTGCGTACAGCGGTTGTTTCGTGGCGGCAGATGCGCTCGGGCAATCGAGCATGCGGGCGATCGTCTCGGCGTTCGGCGGCGATGCGAACAACATGTTCGGTGGACCGTTGGACCCGGACTGGGCGGCGCACGACGTACTCGCTCGGGCGGAAAGCCTGCGCGACAAGGCGATCTATGTCTCGGTCGGAAGCGGATTGCCGGGGCCGCACGAGAACTTCGAGACCGCCGAGGACTGGAACATCGTAGTGGTCGGTGGCGCAATCGAGGTCGGATCGAACTACTGCACGCACAGCCTCGACGACCGACTGCGTCAGTTGTCGATCCCGGCGACATTCGACTTCGGTAGCGTCGGTACACATTCCTGGGCATACTGGGTCGATCAGTTGCCGAAGAGCTGGCCTACTCTCGCCGCAGGGCTGGGGCTCGGGCAGTGAGCACCGACATCAGCGCGTCGACCGCCTGAGAATACGAGCGGTCGCTCGGAGCCGCGAATCCGACGACGATGCCGTCTCGGACGGGCCCCACCGCCGCGGGATGACGGAACATCGACAGCCCTTCCAGCGCGATCCCGGCGTCACCCGCTGCACGGAGAACGGAGCGCTCCGAGCCGTCGGGCAGCGTCAGAACCGCCTGCAGCCCAGCGGAAATGCCCAGCGTTCCGATATGCGGCACCCGGCCACGCACGGCCGCCGCAAGCACATCGCGTCGTGCGCGGTACTTGTTTCGCATCGCGCGAACGTGCCGGTCGTAGGCACCGGAGGTGATCATCTCCGCAAGCGTCAACTGATCGATCACGCCGACGGTCGATTCACGCACGCCCTTTGCCGCGAGAATCGGATCGAGCCATCGCTCGGGTACCGCCATCCATCCGACTCTGATTCCGGGTGACAGGCTCTTCGATACCGATCCGACGTACAGCACGCAGTCCGGGTCGAGGCTCTGCATCGCCCCGACGGGAAGACGGTCGTACCGGAACTCACCGTCGTAGTCGTCCTCGACGACGAGACCGCTTCTCTCCCGAGCCCACTCGACGGCGGCGATCCGGCGCTTCGGATCGAGGGAGACGCCGGTCGGAAACTGATGGCTGGGGGTGAGAACGACGGTCCGAGCATCGAGCTCGCTGAGTGACTGTGTGATGCAGCCGTTGTCGTCGACCGGGACCGCGAGAGTCGGACCCGACTTCTCGAAGATCGTTCGATGAAACGGCAGCCCGTGCGATTCGAGGGCGAAGGGGCCCGCGATGCCCGATTCGGCCAGGATCGTCGCCGCCTGCCAGAATCCCGAGCACACCACGATGCGGCGGGCGTCGGTCCTGACCCCACGCGTCCGAGCCAGGTAGTCGGCGAGCGCCCGCCGTAACTCGATGCGGCCGTGCGGATCTCCTGGCCCGAATGCATCGGACGGAGCCCGATCGACCGCGCGTCGGACAGCCGACAGCCAGGCCGATCGAGGGAAGGTCGAGGCGTCCGGGCGGCCGGGGCGGAAGTCGAATCGGGGACGCATCTGCGGCGGCACGACCGATCGGCTCGCCACTGCGCCCGCCCCACCCCGATGCGCGACGCGTGTTCCCGATCCCTGACGAGCCTCCAACCACCCCTCGGAAACCAGCTCGGCGTACGTCTCGGCGACGGTGTTGCGGGCGATTCCGAGATCGTGTGCGAGTGCGCGATACGACGGGAGTCGTGTTCCTGGGTTCAGCCGGCCGGACCGAACGGCGTTCCGCAGAGCCGCACCGAGCGCTGCCTTTCGGGAACCACCGGCAGCAAGATCGACGTGAAGATCGAACCCGGAATTGACCTTCGATTCAGCCACGGAATTGAACCTTACTCATGGTCACCTGAGCTCGTAACGTCTTAGGCATGACATCACGAATCAACTTCGCATCTGCTTCCCCGGCCGCGCGCAAGGCTCTCGTCGCGCTCGATGTGGCTAGCAGAGAAGGTATCGACCCTGCACTCGCCGAGCTGATCAAGATCCGCGCCTCCCAGCTCAACGGGTGCGCGTTCTGCCTGCACATGCACACCACGGACGCGCGCAAGGCGGGCGAGAGCGAAGAGCGGTTGGCCCTCGTGTCGGTCTGGCGAGACGCCACGAACTTCTTCGACGACAAGGAGCAGGCCGTTCTGGCGTTGACCGAGCAGGTCACTCTCGTCTCCGAGGGCGGTGTGTCCGACGACGTGTACGCCCGGGTGGCTGAGCACTTCGACGAGCACGAGATCGGTCAATTGCTCGCCCAGATCTTCACGATCAACGCCTGGAACCGCATCGGGGTCTCGACGCACCTGGTTCCCGGCGTGAACAACGCAACCCGGTGACCGAAGGGGAGAGTTACTGAACGGACCATCCACCGTCCGACGGCAGGATCGCCCCGTTGACGTTCACGCCGTCGTCGCTCAGCAGGAACGTGATGGACGCGGCGATCTGATCCGCAGCTGCGATGGACGGAATGGTGGCGAGTAGAGGGCCCGTGCGTGTGCGACCGAACTCGGACAGCTCGGGCATGGGCATTCCGGTGGACACGCCGCCGGGAGCTACGGCGTTGGTGCGAATTCCGCTGGCGCCGTACATGAATGCACAGCTACGCGTGATACCGACGACGGCGTGCTTCGAGGCGGTGTACGCGATACCCGCGGCCGATCCACGCAGGGCGGCCTCGGAGGCGACGTTGACGATCGAACCTCTGCGGGCTTCGATCATCGTGGGCACGACGGCTCGAATCAGTTTGACCACCGCGTCGACGTTGACGGCGAACACGCGGGACCAGCCGACGTCGGTCACCTCGTGAGCGGGCGAGAAATCGTCGTTGATTCCGGCGACGTTGGCCAGGCCAGTGACGGGCTGGTCGGTGGCGTCGACGGCGCGAGCAATGCCCGCTTCCGTGGTCAGATCAGCGGTGACGGTGATGATCTTGCCCGGGGCGCCCTCGCCCGCCGCAGCGAGTGAGGCCAGCCCGTCCGCCGACAGGTCGACGGCCACGACGGTTCCGCCTTCGGCTGCGATTCGTGTTGCCGTTGCGCGCCCGATTCCGGACGCAGCCCCGGTCACGATGACGCAGTGTCCGTCGAAGCGTTGTGCCGATTGCCGCGGACGACGTTCTTCGGTCGCCGCGGTCGGTGGCTCGATTCCGTCGTTGGCTGCGAGAACGAGTGACCGGACCATCTCGGCAGTGAGTGCACCGCCGCTGAGGTCCACGAGCTGCTGCAGCGGCATCGTTCGCGCCGGTGCGAGCATCTCGGCGTCCGCCCCCCACTGTGCTATCTGTTCACGCAGTACGGCACCGCCGCGTGGATGGTCGAGCCACGTTCCGATGGTGTCCGCTGCGGTGATAGGCGCAATTTCAGTCATGAACTGTCTCCTGTGTCGGTTTGTCAACTAAGTTGACCGGGACGAAGGGTACGCCCACTCGGTGTATCCGACGGCAGAACTGCAGGAATTTCTCGGCGCGACTCGGGGGCTGTCAGCGAGGGGTCAGTGCCTGCTGAAGCAGCGGTCCGTAGACGGCATGCAACTCGGCGGGACTCGAGTCCCGGATGACGGCGTCTTCGACGACCCACATCGAGTAGAGCAGACCGGCCAGAACCGAACCCGCTGTGCGGGCGCGCAGGTCGGCGACCCCGAGATCCATGGTCGTCGCCAGGCGCTCTCGGACGGGCGCCACGAACAGATCCTCGTGAACCGATCGCAGCTTGTCGGCGATCGCGCTCACCGAACTTCCGCGCACGAGCGCCAGGTAGACAACCCGTACCGACTGATCGGTACTCGTGACGTAATCGACCAACGTGGCGCCGAGTCGCTCGACGGGAACGTCGAGCTGAGGCTCGGCATTCAGGGGTACCGTCATGGTCTCGAGAAACAGCAGCTCTTTGCTCTCGAAATGGCGGATGACCAATGCCGGGTCGGCCGAGGCCAGGGCGGCGATATCGCGTACCGATGTTGCGGCATAACCGTGTTCGCCGAACAATCGGCGTGCGGCGACAGCGATGGCCTCGCGCGTTTCCGAGCCTGATCGACGCACCATGATGTCTCGATCGTAGACCAGGACTTCGCGGCGTCTCGCTCTCACACGCACGCTGGGACGCGCTCACCGAAATGAGTCAATGCGCTCGAGATCAGCACGTCTTCGTTACCGGATAGTGTGCATATTGCTCCGAAATGCTATCGCCTATTGCTCTTTATGATGATTGTTGGTTGTGTCTTGTGTAACAGTGCAACCTTCTGGGAGGGCGACATGGACCCCGCAATTTCGACGAACACCGACTCGCTCGTGCAGCTCGTCACGCCCGAGGGCCACCGGACCGAGCCCTCGGAGTTCAGTGACCTCGTCGCAGACATCACCACCTCGAAGCTCATGGATCTCTACGAAGATCTCGTGGTCGTACGGCGGATCGATGCCGAGGCGACGGCCCTGCAGCGCCAGGGGGAACTCGGTCTCTGGGCGCCACTGCTCGGCCAGGAGGCGGCGCAGGTCGGATCCGCACGAGCGTTGAGGTCCGACGACTTCGTGTTCGCGAGTTACCGCGAGCACGGGGTGGCCTATTGCCGCGGAGTCGATCCGACCGAGATGTTGAGATTCTGGCGCGGATCGACCCAGTCCGGCTGGAATCCATACGAATACAACATGACGACCCCCGCCATCATCGTCGGCGCGCAAGCGCTGCACGCAACGGGATACGGACTCGGCCTGAAGTTCGACGGAGCCGACAGCGCTGCCATCACGTACTTCGGCGACGGAGCGACGAGCCAGGGCGACATCTCGGAAGCGTTCGGATTCGCCGCCAGTTTCGGTGCGCCCGTCGTGTTCTTCTGCCAGAACAACCAGTTCGCCATTTCCGAACCCGTGACACTGCAGACACACATCACCATCGCCGAACGTGGACGCGGATTCGGAGTTCCGGCACTGCGGGTGGACGGAAACGACGTTCTCGCCGTCCTCGCCGCTACCAGAACGGCGTTGGCGCGAGCCCGCGCGGGCGGCGGACCCACGCTCATCGAAGCCGTCACCTACCGCATGGGTCCACACACCACTTCCGACGATCCGACGCGTTACCGGCCTGCCTCGCTCGATCACGAATGGAAGCTGAAGGATCCGATCGATCGCATCGGCCTGCTGCTCGAGCACGAGGGCGCGATGGATCACGAGTTCGTCCAACGAGTTCAACTGCGTGCGGACGAGACCGCAGCCGAGCTCAGACGAGGGTGCCTCGGCACCGTCGAGCCGACCCCGATGTCGTTGTTCGACAACGTCTATTCCGAGAATCATCCGCTCATCGACGAAGAACGTGACAACTACGCCGCGTACCTCGCCGGATTCGAAGGAGCCTGAGCCATGACCGCAACACTTGCTGCCCCCACAGCGGCGCCCTCGACGGTGAAGACGCTCCCACTGGGTAAGGCGCTCAACGCCGGACTCGCGCGCGCACTCGAAGACGACCCGAAGGTCGTCCTCCTCGGCGAGGACATCGGCAAGCTCGGCGGCGTCTTCCGCATCACCGACGGCCTGCAGAAAGAATTCGGCCCGACGCGTGTCGTCGACACCCCACTCGCAGAATCCGGAATCATCGGCATGGCAGTGGGACTCGCCATGCGTGGATACCGCCCGGTCTGTGAAATCCAGTTCGACGGTTTCATCTACCCGGCGTTCGACCAGATCGTCTCGCAGGTGGCGAAACTGCACTACCGCACGAGCGGCAACGTCAAGATGCCCATCACCATCCGCGTTCCCTACGGCGGCGGAATCGGTGCAGTGGAGCATCATTCGGAATCACCGGAGGGCTACTTCGCGCAGACGGCAGGCCTACGCGTCGTCACCTGCAGCAATGCGGCCGACGCCAACGCCATGATCCGGCAGGCGATCGCGTCGGACGACCCGGTTCTGTTCTTCGAGCCGAAGCGTCGTTACTGGCAGAAGGGCGAGGTCGACGTGGCGGCCTCGATCGAGAACGCCTATCCACTGCACAAGGCCAGGGTGGTGCGTGAGGGGATCGACGCGACCGTCGTCACATACGGTCCCTTGGTCACGACCGCGCTTCAGGCAGCGGACATCGCTGCGGGCGAGGGTCGTTCGATCGAGGTGATCGATCTGCGCTCCCTGTCACCGCTGGACATGGACACGATCGCGGCGTCGGTCCGTAAGACGGGGCGGTTGGTGGTGACCCACGAGGCATCGACGTTCATGGGAATCGGTGCGGAGATCGCGGCCAGGGTGCAGGACCAGTGCTTCTATCACCTGGAGGCTCCGATCCAGCGAGTCGGCGGCTTCACCATCCCGTACCCGCCGGCGAAGCTGGAGGAGCACTTCCTCCCCGATGCCGACCGGATCCTCGACGCCGTAGACCGAACCATCGACGCTCGATAGGAGCTCAATTCATGACGAAGAGCTTCCTCCTCCCCGACCTGGGAGAAGGCCTCACCGAGGCCGAACTGGTCACCTGGCTCGTCGAGGTCGGGGACACGATCGAGCTCAACCAGGTGATCGCCGAGGTCGAGACGGCCAAGGCGTCCGTCGAGCTGCCCTCTCCCTACGCAGGCACCGTCACGGCTCTGCATGCTCAGGAAGGCACGACGGTCCAGGTCGGGACGGCGATCATCGACATCGCCGACGGATCTGCGGCGGTCGAGGAGGCCGCGAAGAAGGAAGAGCGTGTGCCGGTTCTCGTCGGATACGGCGTCGCCGGGGAAG
Organism: Rhodococcus yunnanensis NBRC 103083; assembly: GCF_001895005.1. Lineage (GTDB taxonomy): Bacteria > Actinomycetota > Actinomycetes > Mycobacteriales > Mycobacteriaceae > Rhodococcoides > Rhodococcoides yunnanense. The sequence goes on from NZ_BCXH01000003.1 coordinate 44,075, forward strand.
GACAGAGCAAGCGGGGGCACCGGAAGGCACCCGCCGACACCGCCGCCCCCGCCGACACCGCCGCAGCCCCCATCCCCGCCGCAGCGCCCACCCCCGCCGAGACCGCAAAGCCGCTGGCGTCTCCGCCCGTGCGTTTCGTGGCGCGTCAGGAGGGCATCGATCTTGCCGAGGTGCCCGCGACGGGTGCGCACGGGGAAGTGACGCGCACCGACATCGAGGCATATCGCACACGCCAGGAACCAGTGGCCGCGACACCGACGAAGCAGGAAACGCGCACACCCATCAAGGGCGTTCGCAAACATACTGCTGCGGCCATGGTGTCGAGTGCATTCACCGCTCCGCACGTCACCGAATTTCTTACCGTCGATGTGACACCCACTGTCGAGGTACTCGACAAGTTGCGCGGCACCGCGCACTTCCGTGATATCCGCCTGACGCCCCTGGCGCTGGTGGCAAAGGCGTTACTTGTTGCGCTGCGGTCGAATCCGAGTCTGAACTCGGCGTGGGACGAGGCCAATCAGGAGATCGTCACCAAGGGGTACGTCAACCTCGGAATCGCGGCGGCGACGCCGAGAGGTCTCATGGTTCCCAATATCAAGGACGCGCACACGCTCGGTTTGAAGGACCTCGCACAGGCACTGAACGGGTTGACTGCGACGGCGAAGGAAGGCAAGACGGGGCCGTCGGATCTCGCCGACGGGACGATCACGATCACCAATGTCGGTGTCTTCGGCGTGGATTCGGGAACTCCGATCCTCAACCCGGGCGAAGCCGCGATCCTGTGCTTCGGCGCGATCCGTCGTCAGCCGTGGGAGTTCGACGGCGAGATCGCATTGAGGTCGGTCACGACCTTGAGCCTGTCCTTCGATCACCGTCTCGTCGACGGTGCACAGGGATCTCGCTTCCTGGCCGATATCGGCTCGATCCTGGCCGACCCACTGAACCTGGTGGCACTGGCATGAGTGATGCACCTGACGTCGTGATCCTGGGCGGCGGTTCGGGCGGGTACGCGTGCGCGTTCCGTGCTGCGCAGCTCGGGCTGTCCGTGACGTTGATCGAGAAGGACAAGGTGGGAGGCACGTGCCTGCACCGAGGCTGCATTCCGACGAAGGCTTTGCTCCATGCCGCCGAGGTCGCCGATACGGCACGTGAGGGTGCGTCGGTGGGGGTCAAGAGCTCCTTCGACGGCATCGACATGGCGGGCGTGCATGCCTACAAGGACGGTGTGGTCGCCAAGCTGTACAAGGGACTGCAAGGCCTCGTCAGCGCACACAAGGTCGAATTGATCACCGGCACAGGTCGATACGTCGGCGACCGAACCGTCGAGGTGGACGGACGGAGGATCGTCGGGAAGTCCGTCGTGCTGGCCACCGGTTCTCACGCGAAAGTGCTACCGGGGATCGAGCTGGGGCCGCGCGTGATCACCAGCGATCAGGCATTGACGTTGGACCGGGTTCCGGAGCGAGCCATCGTACTCGGCGGCGGTGTGATCGGAGTCGAGTTCGCCAGCGTGTGGTCGTCGTTCGGTGCCGAGGTGACGATCGTCGAAGCACTGCCGAGAGTGATTGCGTCCGAGGATGAATGGTCGTCGAAGCAGCTCACGCGGGCGTTCCGTAAACGCGGAATCACCGCAGCGACGTCGTCGCCGCTGACCGGCGTGAAGGAGACATCGGACGGGGTCACCGTCACGCTGGAGTCGGGCAAGACGCTCGAGGCCGATGTTCTTCTCGTCGCCGTCGGGCGAGGGCCGAACGCCGGCGATCTCTCCGGAATCGCCCTCGATGCAGGCTTCGTCGCCGTCGACGACCACCTACAGACCGATCAGAGTGGCGTGTATGCCGTCGGCGACATCGTGCGCGGACCGCAGCTGGCGCACAGAGGTTTTCAACAGGGCATCTTCGTGGCCGAGGTGATCGCGGGCGCGAGCCCGAAGGCAGTTCCGGACGTCAACATTCCGCGCGTGACGTACTCCAACCCGGAGGTCGCCTCGGTCGGACTCACCGAAGCGCAGGCCGTCGAGCAATTCGGAACCGCCGACGCCACCGTCTACGACCTTGCAGGCAACGGAAAGAGCCAGATCCTCGGTGCGTCGGGAGGCGTGAAACTCGTCCGGGCCGAGGGTGCCGTCGTCGGAATCCACATGGTCGGTGCGCGAGTCGGCGAACTCATCGGTGAGGCGCAGCTCGTCGTCAACTGGGGTGCATATCCCGACGAGGTCGCCCATCTGATCCACGCCCACCCCACGCAGTCCGAAGCATTCGGTGAGGCGCACCTCGCTCTCGCCGGAACGCCGCTGCACGCGCACGGCTAGCTGGGCAGCTGGGTGAACACCTTGCCCGGGTTCAGAATGCCCTGCGGATCGAGGGCTTTCTTCACCGACCGGTGCATGTCGAGGACGATGGGGTCGAGCTCCTGTACCAGTCCGTCCATCTTGAGCAGCCCGACACCGTGTTCGCCGGTGACGGTGCCGCCGAGTTCGAGTGCCGCATCGATGATCTCGGCGAACGCAGCCTGGGCTCGTTCCCGTGCGGGGAGGTCGTCGTGCGGCGTGATGAGCAATGGGTGCAGATTGCCGTCACCTGCGTGCGCGATGTTGGCGATGGTGGTGTCGTAGCGGATCCCGATCTGCTCGATTCGTGAAAGCATCTCGGGCACATGCTTCTTCGGTACACAGACGTCCTCGGTCAGTACTGGACCGAGTCGCTCCATGGCAGGGTAGGCCAGCCTGCGCGCGGCGAACAAGGCGTCGGCCTCTTCCTGGTCCGTGGAGACGGCGGACCACGTCGCTCCGGATTCGGCGAAACACGACAGCATCTTCTCCGCCTCTTGATCGCCGATGACTCCTGGCGTGTCGATGCGGCCGAGAAGCACCACGTCGGCCTCCACCGACAGACCCATGTTCTTCCATGCGTCGACGGCGATGAGGCATTGTTTGTCGATCAGTTCCAGTGCCGACGGCGTCAAACCTGCTGCGGCAACAGCGGCGACGGCACGGCCCGCGTCGACGATCGAGTCGAAGTACCCGGCGACGGTGCGCTGTGGGTCCTGCAGCGGCCGGAGTTTGACGGTGATCTCGGTGATGATTCCCAGGGTTCCCTCGGAGCCGACCATGAGCCCCGCAAGGTCGTATCCGGCGACACCTTTGGCGGTCTTGCGGCCGAGGCGCACCAGTTCGCCTGTGCCGGTGACGATCTGCATTCCCATCACGTAATCGCGGGTGACGCCGTACTTGACGCAACACAGCCCGCCCGCATTGGTTGCGACGTTGCCGCCGATGGTCGACCACGGCGAGCTCGCGGGATCCGGTGGGTACCACAGGCCTTGTTCGGCGCAGGCAGCTCTCAGATGGTCGTTGACCACTCCCGGTTCCACCACGGCATAGCGTTCGAGCTTGTCGATCTCCTTGATCGTGTCCATCCCGTCGAGGGCGATGACGACGCATCCTTCGGTGGCGTTCGCCCCGCCGGACAGTCCGGTGCCGGCACCGCGCGTGACGACGGGAGCGCCGTACACCAGGCAGGCCCGAACGACGGCCTGCACTTCCTCGGCGGTGCGCGGCCGGACAACGGCGGCGGGCGTGGCGTACGGCGCCCACTCGGCCTCGTCGTGCTGGTAGGACGCGATCACCTCGGGATCGAGCACGACGCGATCGGCGGGTAGGGACTCCAGCAGCTGATCCACGAGCGACATGTATTCGAGACTAGTGACATCGACCGACAGGACGCCCGCCGTGTGGCTTTCCTACCGATACGTCCGCTGCGTCGATCTGTTCGTAGACTGATTGCATGACTTCACCGATGAACAAGGCGCCTCTGCCGCTGAGTCTCGTCGAGATGGCCACTCGGCAGGTCCGATCCGAAGTGCTCAGTGGAGCGTTGGAGCCAGGGTCTCGGGTAGTCGAGGAAACACTGTGCGCCAGGTTGGGAATCAGTAGGGCCCCGGTGCGTGAGGCGCTCCGGCTTCTCGCACAGCAAGGGCTGGTCGAGCACCTGCCGCGTCGTGGATTCCGTGTGACGGTGTGGTCTTCGGTCGACATTCTTCAATTGTTCGAACTGAGGCAGGTCCTCGAACAGCACGCGATCAGACAGGCGCTTCCGCTGGACTCGACGCATGGGGATCCGTTCTGCGTCGCCCGTTCGGCTCTCGACGAGATGCGCGACGCCGACGCGCGTGGTGAGTCCCTCGAGAAGGACGACGCGCATCGACGGTTCCACGAGGCCATCGTCGGCCTGGCGGGGAGTCATCAGCTCGATCTCGCGTACGCGCCGATTCTGCTCAAACTCCAGCTGCCGATGGCGCGGAATCTGCGGGAGGAGGCGAGGGTCGCGAAGCCGGTCGACGGCATCCGGCGTCACGAGGTTCTGCTGGAGGCGGTGGAGTCCAACGATGTGGGCATCGCGCTCGCGGCACTGAAAGAACACGGTGAGCTGACGTACCTTCACCTGGAGAGCATTTGCTAACAGAGATGAAACACGCCATCTACCTGCAGTAACACAAAACTGTCGACAATCGACGGTATGAATGGTCCAGCAGCAGGCCCGAAGATCACCGAGTTGCTCGCCTCCTACCGAGACGGCTCCAGCACCCCGACGAAGACCGTCGATCTACTCGCCGACGCCCTCGATCGACGTGGCGACGACGGCACGTGGATCACCGTGTTGGATCGAAATGCGCTGCTCGACGCCGCCGCCGAAGTGGAGTCTCGGCCGGGGGCCTCGGACCTGCCGCTCTACGGCATCCCGTTCGGGGTCAAGGACAGCATCGACGTGGCCGGCTATCCGACGACGCTGGCGTGCCCCGACTACGGTTACCTCGCAACGTCGACGGCACCTGCCGTTCAGGCATTGCTCGACGCCGGTGCGTTGTTCGTGGGCAAGACGAGCCTCGACCAGTTCGCCACCGGCCTGAACGGAACCCGCACGCCGCATACGATTCCGCGCAGTGTGTACGGCGGCGACATGATCTCGGGCGGGTCCAGTTCTGGTTCGGCGCTTGCCGTGGCACTCGGACAGGTGCCGTTCTGTGTTGCTACCGATACCGCAGGCTCGGGTCGAGTTCCGGCCGCGCTCAACGGAATCGTCGGATGGAAACCGTCACGCGGGCTGATCAGTACCGTCGGTTTGGTTCCCGCATGCAAGTCGCTCGACTGCATCACCGTGATGGCGACGTGTGTCACCGACCTCGACCTCGTTTTCGACATCGTCAGCGGAATCGACCCGAGAGACGGCTGGTCACGAGCTCGCGGCCCTCGGTACGACGGCCGGGACATCCGAATCGGACTGCCGGAGATCACCGAACTCGACTTCTTCGGAGACGACGCCATGTCGGCCGCGCACATCGTCGCCCGTGACTCACTGTCGAACATGGGGTTCGACACGACAACGGTCTCGCTCGCGCCGTTCCTCGACGCCGGATCCCTGCTCTACCAGGGACCGTGGGTTGCAGAGCGGTTGGTGGAGTTCGACGACTTCTTGACCGAGCATCCCGATTCCATCGTCCCCGTGGTTCGAGATATCTTCCTCGGTGGACGCAAGTACACGGCGGTCGACGCGTTTCGCGCGCTGCAGCGACTACAGGATCTGCGTAGCAGCGTTGCACAACTGTGGGATTCGATGGATGTGATGATCGTACCGACGATCGGAACCACGTTCACCGTCGCCGAAGTCCAGGGCGACCCCATCGGGTGCAACACGAAACTGGGCCACTACACGCACTTCGGGAATCTGCTGGATCTCACTGCGGTGGCGGTCCCGGCGGGCCTCACATTCGACGGGCGGCCGGTCAGCCTGATGGTGATCGGACCGGCGCTCGCGGACGACACGGTACTCGCTGTTGCGGCGCGTTTGCTGGGCGAATCGAGAGCCGTCGGTGCCGAATCTTTCATGGCAACAATCTGATAGACGTGTGCGTTCGGCCGGCGTATCCATCGTCGGGAAACAATCGGCGTGATCCCAGTCAGGTATTTCACCTACAGCACAGGAGATTTCATGAGCACTGCATCGGTATCGGACGCGTCGCCCACTCCGTTCGCAGTTCCCGCGGGGAAGACGGCACTTCTCGTGATCGACATGCAGCGTGACTTCCTGCTGCCCGGAGGATTCGGCGAGAGTCTCGGTAACGACGTCGGGATGCTCCGCGGCGTCATCGAGCCGTTGATGACGCTCATCGCAGCGGCACGGGAGAGTGGCGTACCGGTGATCCACACTCGGGAGGGGCATCTTCCCGATCTGTCGGATTGCCCGCCGGCCAAACTGAATCGGGGTGCGCCGTCCCAACGTATCGGTGATCCAGGGGCATTCGGCCGCATACTGATTCGCGGGGAATACGGCCACGACATCATCGACGAGCTCGCCCCGGTCGAGGGCGAAACCATCATCGACAAGCCTGGCAAGGGTGCGTTCTACGCCACCGAACTCACCGAAGTTCTGGAGGCGGCAGGTATCACGACCCTGCTCGTCACCGGCGTCACCACCGAGGTGTGCGTGCACACCTCGGTCCGCGAAGCCAACGACCGCGGATACGAGTGCCTCGTCGTATCCGACTGTGTCGGTTCGTATTTCCCCGAGTTCCAGCGAGTGGGACTCGACATGATCGCGGCACAAGGCGGAATTTTCGGTTGGACAGCGCCGTCCGAGTCGGTGATCACAGCCCTTCGGCAGGGGCAGGGGCAGGAGCGGAGCCTGCGGAGTGACCAGGGGCAGGAGCGGAGCCTGCGGAGTGACCAGGGGCAGGAGCGGAGCCTGCGGAGTGACCAGAGCGATCAGAGTGACGAGTTCGTCCCAGTACCTTCGTCTCGATAGGACATCTCATGACCACAGAAGTGAAGGATTCACCCGCAGCCAGCACACCGTCGTTCACTCTTCCTTGGTGGACCAGGGGCGACACCAATGCCTTCTTCGGGCTCGGTTTCAACATCCTCGTCAATGTGCTCACTCTGACGACGTTGAGTATCGTCGTCGTCGGCATCCCGGGCGATGACGTACTCGGTACGTTGCTGCCTGCGCTCGGCGTCGCGTTGATTCTGGGCAATCTCTACTACATGATGCTGGCACGTCGATTGGCCAAGCGCGAGAATCGGACCGACGTCACTGCGCTGCCTTACGGTCCGAGTGTTCCGCACATGTTCATCGTCGTTTTCGTCGTGATGCTTCCGGTGTATCTGAACACCGGGGACGCAGTGCAGGCTTGGGCGGCGGGGCTGGCGTGGGCGTTCATGATCGGCATCATCGTGATGATCGGTGCGTTCGTCGGGCCGTATATTCGCAGGATCACCCCGCGCGCGGCGATGCTCGGCACCCTCGCCGGAATTTCGATCACGTTCATCGCGATGCGTCCGGCGGCGCAGATGTGGGAAGCCGCGTGGATCGGGTTGCCCGTGCTCGCCATCATTCTGATCGGATTCTTCACCGATGTGAAGTTGCCGGGCAACATTCCCGTCGGGCTCGCGGCGTTGCTCGTCGGAACTGCGATCGGGTGGATCGGCGGGTACATGTCGGTGCCCGACGTCACCGAGGCAGCCGGCAACATCGCTCTCGGCTTGCCGGATCTGCGCTTCGACCTGCTGTTCGACGGCCTGGGCAATCTCGCGCCCTTGCTCGCGACGGCGATACCGCTCGGCGTCTACAACTTCACCGAGGCAATGAGCAATGTCGAAAGTGCCTCTGCAGCAGGCGACAACTACAACCTACGCAGCGTTCTTCTTGCCGATGGATTGGGCGCGATCATCGGTTCGGTATTCGGTTCTCCGTTCCCGCCTGCCGTCTATATCGGGCATCCGGGATGGAAGGATGCGGGCGGGCGCACCGGATATTCGCTTGCATCGGGCGTTGCGATCGGGTTGATGTGCTTCCTGGGTCTGTTCGGGGTGCTGGCAACGATATTGCCGATCCCCGCAATCGTGCCCATCCTGCTCTACATCGGGCTGCTGATCGGTGCGCAAGCGTTTCAGGCGGTTCCGAGGTTGCACGCTATCGCGGTCGTTGTGGCCTTGCTCCCGAATCTCGCGGAATGGGCTGTGGGACTGATCGACAATGCGCTCAGCGCCGCCGGAACATCGGCGGCAGAGGTAGGCAGTGAGGCTCTCGGTCAGGCGGGCGTTGTCTACGACGGGTTGAAGATGCTCGGTGAGGGAGCTGTCCTGGCGGGCTTGGTGCTCGGCACCATCGTCACTTTCATCCTGGACAAACGATTCCACGCTGCCGCGATCGCCAGTGCTGTCGGAGCGCTGCTGTGTTGGATCGGGCTGATTCATTCCCATGAAGTCGGGTGGGCGGCGAACCCGCAGGTTGCACTGGGGTATCTGCTGTTCGGACTCGTGTGCCTGGCGTACTCGCTGCTGCCGTCGGCGAAAGCCTCGGTCGAGTCCGTCCAGTAGGACTGCGCTTTCTCGAGGGAAATCTGATGGGTATGCGCGTTGCGTGCGTCACCGACGAGCCGCGATAATCCACTCCATGCGCTACAACCAGCTGGGTGAAACCGAACTGAAGGTGTCCGAAGTGTCGTTCGGCACCGCACCGCTAGGAGACATGTTCGGATCGGCCGACGAAGACCAGGCGTTGGCTTCGGTGCGGCACGCGCTCGACTCCGGAATCAACTTCTTCGATTCGTCCCCGTATTACGGAGGCGGTCTGGCCGAAAAGCGGCTGGGTGTCGCGTTGGCGGGCCGGCGGGACGAGGTGATCGTCGGCACGAAGGCGGGCCGTTACGGCGACGCTGATTTCGACTTCTCACCCGAGCGTATCCGGGCGAGCGTGCACACCAGTCTCGAACTGCTCGGAACCGACTACGTCGATGTACTTCAGTTGCATGACATCGAATTCGTCACGCTCGACGCAGTCTTCGAGGATTCGTATGCCGAACTCGTGAAGTTGCGGGACGAAGGCAAGTGCCGCTACATCGGCATGACCGGATACCCGATGCAGACGTTGCAGCGCGCAGTCACCGAAACAGATCTCGACGTCATCCTGTCCTACGCGCATCACACGTTGCTCAACACCGAACTCGCCACCACCCTGAAGCCCGTCGCCGATGAACGTGGTGTCGGTGTGATCAATGCTGCCGCAGTGGGATTGGGACTGTTGACGCCCGGTGGCGTCAAACCGCACATTCCCGCCACGGACGAGATCATCGCCGCTGCGGCCCGTGCGCGTGCGGTGGCCGCGGAGGCGGGCGCGGACATCTCCTATCTGGCGAATCAGTTCTCCCTACAACGCTCGGGTTGCCCGACGACGGTCATCGGCACGACGAAGATCCATCATCTCGATTCCGCAATCCGCGCTGCGACCGAACCGATCGACCAGGACGTCCTCGATGCAGTCTTGGCCGTCACCGCCGATGTCCGAAACGTGTCGTGGCAGAGCGGGTTGCCGGAGAACAACGGTCGCGCGTAGCGGCCGTTCATGTAGCAGGGCTAAGAGGCGTCGCGCAGGATTCTCTCGCGTGCTCGCGACGCCATGTACCCGGCTGCACCCCAGAGCGTCCACGGCTGACCGGTCGATGCCTCGACAAGATCGATCGTCGGGGATTCGAAATAGCACTCCGCTTCGGTGCCGAGCCGCGTGTCGCGTCGATCCACTCGGTGGTAGGCGAGGGCCGGTTCGGTGGCGAACAAGTGGTCGAGCCGGAGGTACCCGATGCGCTCGACTTCGCGAGGCTCGGGGCGCGACACGTCGTAGAACGTCGGCGGCAGGTGGACGAGGAAACCGTCGACGATGAAACCGGATTCGGTGACCCAGCTGCCGAGGTGATCACCGACCCGATACTCCGGGTCGAACAGGTGTCCGAGGGTGTTCGACTCCTCGCAGAGTTCGCGCAACGCTGCGTCGGGCCCGGATTCGCCCGGTTCGACGGACCCGCCGAAGAGAACGACATCACCTGCGTGGGACATGCGATCCCCGTTGTGCCCGTTGATGCCGGCTCGGCGGGTAACCGCCGTACACAGGCCCCACGTCGGAAAGTCGATCACGGGGAACGCCACGCTCGCGCGCCTACCCGGAACCGCAGTGACCCATTGGTCCCGGTCCTCGAGACTCACCCGCAACTCTCGCTCGGTCATGGCCGCGATGGTATTTCAGCGGAGAGTCGAATCCAGAATGTCCTTGGTCAGTACAGATCGAATCGACACGCCAAGACCGGTTAGTGCGGCGGCGCCGTCCGTGGATCTGTCGATCGCACATACGACGTGCGCAACGTGCGCGTTCTGCTCTCTGAGCGCAATGGTGGCGTCGCGAACAGCCCCACCGGTGGTGATCACGTCCTCGACGAGAGTGACATGCTTGCGAGCTGTATCGGCCCCTTCTGCCAGCCTGCGGGTGCCGTACTTCTTCGCTTCCTTTCGCACGAACACCGTTGGGATGCCGGTGACTTGACTGAGCACCGTGGCCAGCGGCACCCCGCCCAATTCGAGGCCACCGAGTAGATCGGTGTCGGCAGGGACCAGTGGGATCATCAGTTCGACGACGCGGCGCAGGAGTGCCGGATCGGACTCGAACAGGTACTTGTCGAAGTACTCGGTAGCCGTGATGCCGGACCGGAGGATGAATTCACCCTGCAGTCTGCATTTTCTGTCGATTGCTTCGGCGAGGTTTCGCAATTCGTCGTCCACGCCGGAGATCCTACTTACCGAGTAGAGCGTCGAGGAAAAGAACGGTACGTGGATGAAGGGGGTTTCCTGGCGATGAATGGGCGACCGAAATCGGAATTGTCCACCGTGACCGAGGCCCGCTCCCACGGGTGTACGAGTGAGAAATACAGCTCCTGACCGCCGACATAACGACGAGTGGTCTTGTGCTGGGGATCCGGGTGGGTGCCGTCCCGTAGTGCCAGGCGTCGTACGGATTCTGTGAACGGGACGTCGAGAAAGATGGAGAAATCCCAATAGTCGATCAGTTCGTGGCGATGCAGAAACAACCCTTCGATCAGCACGATTGCGTCGGACGGCGCTTGTAGCGGGACAGGGTGGACCTCTGTGTCGCTGGCGAGGTCGAAGGAAGCCTGGCGATACCAGCCGTCGCCGCCCATTCGCAACGGAAGTACAGCGTCCGAGATGAAAGAGTCGTAGTCGTACAGATCGAGCCAATGTGCTTCAGGTGACCAGCGTCCTCGTGCGTTGCGAATCGCCGCAGGGTTGAGAAAGTCGTCCACGTGCACGATGACGACTGGGCGGCCTTGAATGTGTTCCGACAGTGTGGCCGTGAAGGTACTTTTTCCGCTGCCGTCGACACCGTCCACCGCCACCAGCGCTCGGCCTGGCCCAACGCTGTCGACTATCGACTCAGCGATCTCTGTGAATAAGGGGTGCACTCAGAGAGCATGCCCCACAGAATTCGGAATGCGTGGGATCGGTACGGCCAGTTGGCGCATCAACCGGGGTAGAGCTCGAAAAGCAACGCAGCACCGGGGTAAGAACTCCGCACACCGGTTCGGACGGCAGAGGGTGGGCACATAGTGCCGTGTGCGCGTTTCGGCAACAACTGTGCGCGGAGCGGCAAGTTTTCGGAGTACTTCCCGGGCCAAGCTATGACCCAGGACACACTCCGAAAGAAGGTCAGACGTGACATTGCAAGCAGCAATTCTCTGGGAAGCCGGTCAGGACTGGAAGATCGAGGACTTGGTTCTCGACGCCCCGAAGTACGGCGAAGTGAAGGTCGAGTTGGCGGCATCGGGGCTGTGCCACTCCGATGAGCACGTGCGCGACGGCAGTGTGCCGGTCGGACTGCTGCCGTTCATCGGCGGACACGAGGGTGCGGGCATCGTGACCGAGATCGGTCCTGGCGTCACGTCCGTCGAGGTCGGTGATCATGTCGCACTCGGCTTCATCCCGGCATGTGGGCGATGCCGGGCCTGCGCGAACGGTCAGTCCAGCATTTGCGACCTCGGTGCCCACCTGCTCGAGGGATACCAGGTCAGCGACGGCACCGCACGGCACCACGTCCGCGGACAGGACGCAGGCATCCAGTGCTTGCTCGGCACGTTCGCGCCGCAGACCGTCGTCAACGAAGCCTCGTGCGTCAAGATCACCACCGACATTCCCCTCGACAAGGCTGCGCTCGTCGGCTGCGGCGTCACCACCGGCTGGGGATCGGCCGTCTATGCCGCCGGGGTCTCCGCAGGCGAAACCGTCGTCATCCTCGGTATGGGCGGCGTGGGCTGCGGCGCGGTCCAGGGCGCAGCACTGGCAGGCGCACGCCACGTCGTCGTGGTCGATCCGTCCCCGTTCAAACGGGAGCAGGCCAAGATCTTCGGTGCGACGCACACAGCAGCGAGCATCGACGAGGCCTTGCCGCTGGTATCCGACCTGACGTGGGGAGCGCTGGCCGACAAGGTGCTCATCACCATCGACGTTGCGAGCGGTGCGATCATTGCCCCCGCGATGAGTCTCGTCGCCAAAGGTGGTACTTGCGTGAATGTTTCGGTCGGTGACATCACACAGACCGATGTGTCGCTCAGCTTGTTCGACCTCACCGCGATGCGCAAGACGCTCAAGGGCGCGTGGTTCGGCAACGCCAACATTCGCTTCGACATCCCGCATCTGCTGCGCCTCTACATGGAAGGTCAGCTCAAACTCGACGAGATGATCACGCGCACATACGCACTCGATCAGGTCAACGACGGCTACGAGGCCATGCGCAACGCCGAGAACGTCCGCGGACTCATTCTGTACTAGAGAGGCTTCTTTCGATGACTGCAGTACTCACGACCCTTCCCGTCGACACCGCGACCCAGCTGTTCGTTGCCGGACACTGGCAGGGCGCGTCCGATGGTGGCACCTTCACCGACCTGAATCCGACGACGGGGCAACCCCTCGTCGACGTCTCCTCCGCGACTGCACAGGACGTCGACGCCGCAGTGCGCGCAGCCAGGGCTCAGTTGAGCGGCGAGTGGGCCTCGACCCCCGGTGCGGTGCGCGGAAAGCTGTTGAACCGCATCGCCGATCTCATCGAACGTGACGGCGACCTACTCGCTCGCCTCGAAGCCCACGACGTCGGCAAGCCGGTCGGCCAACCTGCCATGCTCGACATCCCCAATGCGGCAGCCACCTTCCGTCACTTCGCGGGATGGGCAGACAAGATCACCGGTAGCTCGATCCCGACTGCGGGTTACTTCGGACAGCCGACGCACTCGTACACCGTGCGTGAGCCCGTCGGGGTCATCGGCGCGATCATCCCCTGGAACACCCCGCTGATGATCGCGGCGTGGAAGTTGGCCCCCGCCTTGGCCGCCGGCAACACACTCGTCGTGAAGCCGCCGGAGGACGCGCCGTTGTCGATCCTGCATCTGGCGCGATTGATCGACGAGGCCGGGGCGCCTGCTGGCGTCGTGAATGTCGTTCCAGGACTGGGCGACGTGACCGGCGACGCGCTCGTCGGACATCCCGACGTCGACAAGATCAGCTTCACCGGAAGCCCACGCGTCGGGCGGATCATCGCACAGAAGGCGGCCGATACGTTCAAGAGAACCACGCTGGAGCTCGGCGGAAAGTCACCGCAGATCATTCTCGAGGACGCCGACCTGGATGCTGCGATCAACGGCACTGCGATGGGCTTGTTCTTCAACCAGGGTCAGGTGTGTGCGGCGGGAACCCGTGTGTTGGTGCATCGTTCGCTCTACTCGCAGGTGGTCGACGGCCTGTCCGCTGCAGCGTCGGCGCAGGTGCTCGGAGATCCGTTCGATCCGGCGACCACTATGGGTGCGCTGGTCAACGCCAAGCAGCGCGACTCGGTTCTGGGATACATCCAGGCGGGCCGTGACGGAGGTGCACGTGTCGCTGCGGGCGGCGGAGCTCCGGATCGTGACGGATTCTTCGTGGAGCCTACCATCTTCGCCGATGCGCACAACGACATGAAGATAGCTCAGGAAGAGATCTTCGGTCCCGTCGGGACGGTCATTCCGTTCGATACTCCCGAAGAGGCGATCAGTATCGCCAACGCCACGGATTACGGTCTGGCTGCATCGATCTGGACGCGCGATGTGTCCAGGGCGCACTCACTTGCGGCGCAGGTCCGCTCCGGTGCCGTGTGGGTCAATGGTTGGGCCGCAATCGATCCCGCGCTCCCGTGGGGCGGCATGAAGACAAGCGGTACGGGTCGCGAACTCGGCTGGGCCGGCATCGAGGCCAACACCGAGGAGAAGGTCGTCACGATCGTTCTGTAGTCCCCGCCGCTCCCCGACGCCCCCTCGTTACGCAAACGCACGTGCGTTTGCGTCGCGGGGGGCGGAGATGGCTGGTCGGGCCCCGTTCATACGCAAATGCACGTGCGTTTGCGTGGCGGGGGGCGGAGATGGCTGGTCGGGCCCAGTTCCTACGCAAATGCACGTGCGTTTGCGTGGCGGGGGGTAGGCGGGGGTACTCAGGAAGCGGCGAGTCGGGCACTTCGAGGCGACATTCCGTACGCCTCCTTGAACGCCCGCGAGAAATGGGCCGAGTCGACGAGACCGTAACGAGCACAGATGGTCCCGATGCTCTCGCGTGCCAAGCGTGGATCCTCCAGGTCACGCCGGCAACACTCGAGCCGGCGGGACCTGATCCATGCCGCAACCCCGACGCCCTCGACTTCGAACAACTTCTGCAGGTAAATAGGCGAAATATGCTGTGCTGCAGCGACCATCGAGGTGTTGAGGCCCGGATCGTGCAGAGTGTTCTCGATGAACGACTGCGCCCCTGCCAGAATCACCGCACCGGGGGAGTGGTTCTCGTGCGGTGCGCGCTCGTCCAATGCCGCACTGACGAGATCGAGGACTGCATCCTCGAACATCGGTGATGACGACGACAAGCCGTCGGACAGGCCCTTGCGCAGCCCGGACAGGAATGGGGAGACGAGCGCACCGACCCCGTCGTCGCCCTTGATGCGCAGTGCGGACACCTGCGCCAGGTCGTTCGGCCGGAGCTTGAGCGCCGCACGCGGAAACATGAGGACGAACATGGCGAACTCGCCGTCGAAATGCAGGGCGTACGGTTCGCTGGTGTCGTAAACGGCGAAATCGCCCGGCTCGAGCACCGCCTCGCGTTCACGCTGTACGACGACGCCGCGCCCGCGGAGCTGCACACCGACCTTCACCAGTCCCGGGTCGCTCCGACGGATCACCGCAGGGGTCCTACGGACATCGACGCAATGGCCGGACACCTCGCTGATGTGCAAGGACCCCACCGAGCCGGATCTCAACCCGCCGTCGAAGAAGCTGTCGGGCGCCGAAGAGGAGGCGTCGAGCGGCACGAATGCCGCGGACACCTCCTCACGCCACCGTTCGAACTGCAATCAGCTCACCTCAGGCCTGCGGGCGATTGTCGATCAGGCGTCGAGCTTTGCCGATGGAACGCTCCAGGGCAGCGGGTGCAACGACGTCGACCTGGACACTCACACCGATGCGGTCCTTGACCAGCTTCTTCAGCGTCGCGGCCGCCACCGGATGGACCTCGGAACCAGCGTCCGGACGAGCTTCGACGAGGACCGTCAGCGAATCCATGCGGCCCGCTCGGGCGAGCACGCACTGGAACTGCGGGGCGAGGGCAGGAACCGTCAGGATCAGCTCCTCGATCTGTGTCGGGAACAGGTTGACCCCGCGCAGGATGATCATGTCGTCGGTGCGGCCGGTGACCTTCTGCATTCGGCGCATCGTGCGGGCGGTGCCCGGCAGCAGGCGCGTGAGGTCGCGGGTGCGGTAGCGGATGATCGGCATCGCCTCTTTGGACAGCGACGTGAAGACCAACTCACCCTCCTCACCGTCGGGAAGTACCTCGCCGGTCACCGGGTCGATGACCTCCGGGTAGAAATGATCCTCCCAGATGTGCAGCCCGTCCTTGGTTTCGACGCATTCCATCGCGACGCCCGGTCCCATGACCTCCGACAGCCCGTAGATGTCGACGGCATCCATGTCGAGAGTCTTCTCGATCTCCTTGCGCATCTGCTCGGTCCACGGCTCGGCACCGAAGACTCCGGTCTTCAAAGATGTCTTCGCGGGATCGATGCCCTTCTTGATCATCGCGTCGACAATCGTGAGCATGTACGACGGTGTGACCATGATCGCGTCCGGCTCGAAGTCCTCGATGAGCTGGATCTGACGGTCGGTCATTCCCCCGGACATCGGAATAACTGTGCAGCCCAAACGTTCTGCGCCGTAGTGCGCGCCGAGACCGCCGGTGAACAGGCCGTAGCCGTAGGCGACATGCACCTTGTCCGACGACTTCACGCCGCCGGCGCGCAGGCTACGGGCGATCAGGTCGGCCCAGTTGCTGATGTCGTTCGCCGTGTAGCCGACGACGGTCGGCCTTCCCGTGGTTCCCGACGACGCATGGATGCGCGAGACCTTGTCCTGCGGCACCGCGAACATCCCGAACGGGTAGTTCTCGCGTAGGTCCTTCTTCGCGGTGAACGGGAACTTCGCGAGATCCGACAGATCTGTGAGGTCGGAGGGGTGAACTCCGGCGTCGTCGAACGCTTTTCGGTAGTGCGGCACGTTGTCGTAGGCGTGCTGCAGCGACCACTGGAGCCGTTCGAGCTGGAGCGTGGAGATGCGATCGCGTGAGGCGAATTCGATGTCGGGTGTGTCGGTGGGAGCCGATAGCGTAGTGGTCACGTCTTTCTCCAGGTCTTAGGCGTCGAAGTCGACGGTCACGGTGTCGCTGAGGGGGAATGTCTGGCACGTCAGCACGAAGCCCGCGGCGACCTCGTTGTCCTCGAGTGCGTAGTTGCGACGCATGTCCACATCGCCGCAGGTCACCTTGGCGCGGCAGGTGCCGCACACGCCGCCCTTGCACGCAAAGGGCAGGTCCGAGCGCAGCAGCTCGGCGGAGTCGAGAATCGACTCGTCCTGGGGGAGTGTGCCGGTGACACTGCGGCCGTCGAGGGTGATGGTGACCTCGCTGCTGGGACCGGTGACACCGGGTTCGCGGTGTTTCTCCTGCGGCGGTGGCACGTCGTCGACGTAGAAGAGTTCGGCATGCACGCTGGCTTTGTCGACGCCCAGGTCACCGAGAACTCTTTGCGCATCGGTCACCATTCCGAACGGCCCGCACAGCCAGAAGTGATCGATGTCGGGCGTCGCGACGACGGAGTCGAGTATGTCCCGCAGCCTGGCGGCGTCGAGTCTGCCGCTGAACAGCTCGACCTCACGCGGCTCGCGTGAGAGCACATGGATGACGTCGAATCGGCTGCCGTACTGGTCCTTGAGGTCGGCTATCTCCTCGGCGAACATCACCGTCCGTGTGCGCCGATTGCCGTACAGAAGAACGACTTCCGCGTCAGGGTTGGCGAGGACGGAGGACGCGATCGACAGCATCGGCGTGATACCGGACCCGGCTGCGATCAGGACGTGCCGTCCGCCTGCGTCGGGATCGGCGTGGAAGGTTCCCGACGGCCCCTGGACGTCGATCGTGTCGCCGGCCTTGACATCGTGGACGAGCCACGACGAGAACAGGCCGTCGGTCACCTCGCGGACGCCCACCCGTGGGCGCGTCCCCGCGGGTGCGCAGATGGAGTACGAACGACGATGCTCGACGCCATCCACGGTCCGGCTGAGCATCAGCGATTGTCCTGGGCGGAAGTCGAATTCGCCCCGGAGATCCTCGGGTACGTCGAAGGTGACGGCGACGGCGTCGTCGCAGAGGGATTCGACGTCGGCGACGGTCAGGGTGTGGAAGGGCTTGTTTCTGACGTTGGGCGTCACCGGTTCGGCCGTGACAGTCATCAGATCTCCTTCACATGGTCGAAGGGTTCGAGGCAGTCGTCGCACCGGTACTGCGCCTTGCACAGTGTGGCGCCGAACTCGGACGTCAATCGTGTCTTGGCAGAACCACACTGGGGGCATGTGAGCTGCCTGGGCTTGACCGTCAAAGTCAACGGCACCGGCCCGGCGATACGTGCGGGAGCGGGACCAGGCGTCGAGTAGCCGGTGTCGCGGAGTTTGCGGAGACCTTCCTCGGAGATCCAGTCGGTGCTCCATGCGGGGCTGAGGCTGGTGACGATGTCGATATCGGTGTAGCCGTGATCGCGTAGCGTGTGTTCGATGTCGTCGCGCATCGTCGCCATCGCCGGGCAACCGGAGTACGTCGGGGTGATGGTGACGAGAACGCTGCCGTCTTCGCGGACCACGACCTCCCGCAGCACACCGAGGTCGTCGAGCGTGAGCAGAGGCATCTCGGGGTCCATCACCGACGCGGCGATCTCACGGGCGGACAGTTCGAGTGTTGTCACCAGACTCCCTCCGGATGCGCACGAGCGACGACCTGCATCTCGGCTATCAGTGGGCCGAACAATTCAGTGTGGATGCCGCGCCTGCCGCCACGGCCACCGATGGTGCCGACGGACTTTCCTTCCGGCGCGTGCAATTCTGCCGCGTGCAGGACCTGGGTGAGAACCGAATCGAATTCCTCGCGCACATCTCGTGGATCGACGGCGACGCCGACGCCGGCCAGCGCGATCTCCTCGTCGGTGGGCACGAAGAGTTCGGCGACGTACGGCCAGATCCGGGCAACGGCATCGCTGACCCGACGCGTCGATTCGTCTGTTCCACAGCCGAGCGTCACCACCCATCGTGCCGCGTAGTCGCGGTGGTAGGTCAGTTCTTTGACGCCCTTGTCGGCGACGGCGGCGAGAACGGGGTCGCGTGAGGTTCGCAGGCGCGAGAAGATCGCCAACCGCCAGGTCGAGAAGACCAGCAGGCGCACTTGAGATTTCGCGAAGTCGCCGTTGTCGAGTTCGGTCAAGCGGACGTTGCGGAACTCGGCATCGGATCGGAAGAAGGCAAGGGCGTCGTCGGACGGGACCGGTGACGTATCGGAAATGTACGGAACCACCTGGGAATCGGCTGCTGCCGCCCGCGCCAGCAGTAGCCGCGCTTGACCCAGCAGGTCCAGTCCGATGTTGGCGAGCGCGACTTCTTCTTCGAGTTCCGGTGCGCGCGTGCTCCACTGGGCGAGTCGCTGCGAGCTGATCAGCGCATCGTCGCCGAGCATGAGGCAGTATGCGGCAAGAGCGTGTCCGTCGACGTCATCGGGAACAGTGGTGTCGACGCCTGCAAGTGGGTCGTCGAAACTGGTGCCGAACGCCCACTGCCCGTCGGGAACCAGCCCGTGTGCATCCTCGTCGACCAGGCCATCGTAGGCGTTGTCGTGATCTGTCATAGCAGGCCTCACATGTGGGGAACGTTGTCGGGGATCTCGTAGAACGTCGGGTGCCGGTACACCTTGTCGCCGCTCGGTGCGAAGAACGGATCCTTCTCCGAAGGAGACGACGCGACGATCGAGTTGGACCGCACGACCCAGATGCTGACGCCCTCGTTGCGGCGTGTGTACACATCGCGTGCATGACGAAGAGCCATGTGGTCGTCGGCTGCGTGCAGCGACCCGACGTGCACGTGGTTGAGCCCGCGCTTGCCACGCAGGAACACCTCGTACAGCGGCCAATCCGCCTTGACCTGTGCAGCTTTCGGCTCCACGGGTACGGTGTCGACAGGCACGGCTCCGTGGCCGCCCTCGGCTGTGTATTCCGTCATGACGCGTTCCCTTCCGATGTCCGGCGAGCTGCGAACGCGGTTGCCGCGTCACGGACCCAGGCGCCGTCCTCGTGGGCTGCACGACGGTTCGCGATGCGCTCGATGTTCGAGGCCCCGTTGCCCTTGACCACCTGGATGAACTCGGCCCAGTCGGGCTCTCCGAAATCATGTGAGCCCCGCTCGTCGTTCCACTGCAGATCCGGATCGGGGAACGTCACTCCCAGTGCCTTCGCCTGCGGGATCGACATGTCGACGAAGCGTTGCCGTAATTCGTCGTTGCTGTGGCGCTTGATGCCCCACTTCATGGACTGTTCGCTGTTGGGGGACTCGTCGTCGGGCGGGCCGAACATCATCAAAGCCGGCCACCACCAACGGTTCACGGATTCCTGGACCATCTCGCGTTGCGCGTCGGTGCCGCGCATCATCGTCGCGAGCAACTCGTATCCTTGGCGTTGGTGGAAGGACTCCTCCTTGCACACCCGGATCATCGCGCGTGCATACGGTCCGAACGAGACTCGGCACAGCGGTACCTGATTGCAGATGGCGGCGCCGTCGACGAGCCATCCGATGGTTCCGACGTCCGCATACGTCAACGTCGGGTAGTTGAAGATCGAGGAGTACTTCTGCTTGCCTTCGATGAGCTTGTTCGTCAGGTCGGCGCGATCGGCACCGAGCGTTTCCGCAGCCGAGTACAGGTACAGCCCGTGCCCGGCCTCGTCCTGCACCTTGGCCATCAGGATCGCCTTGCGGCGCAGCGACGGAGCGCGCGTGAGCCAGTTGCCCTCCGGCTGCATACCGATGATCTCCGAGTGTGCGTGCTGGGCGATCTGGCGAATGAGGGTCTTGCGGTAGCCGTCGGGCATCCAGTCGCGGGGTTCGACGCGTTGCTCGTGGGCGATGGTCGCGTCGAAATCTTCCTGTAGTGCGTCGACTTCCAGGGTATTTGACGTGGTCATGAGTCCTACTTTCATTACCGAATGATCGGTCGAAAACTAGTATGCACCGAACCGAAACCCGGCACAAGAGGGGTTCGTCAGCGACCAGTGAAAACAGGCTTGCGTTTCGCGAGGAACGCGTCGACGGCAGCCTTGTGATCCGCGGTCGATCCCAGCGCGGTCTGAGCCTTCGCCTCGCGGTCCAACGCGTCGAACAAACCCGCAGCCGACGCCCCGACCAGCGATTTCACCTGCAGGAATGCCTGAGTTGGTCCGGCGGCGAGCGTTCGCGCGATGGTGAGGGCGGTCTGCTGTATCTCGTCGTCGCCGACCACTCGGTGCACCAGACCCCAATCGAGAGCCTGATCCGCCGTGACTTTGTCACCGAGCAGCATGAGCCCGGTGGCTCTGCTGCTTCCCAAGGCTTCGACCAGGGCGTAGCTCAGCCCGGAGTCGCTCGCCAGACCGATGCCGGTGAACGCCGTCGCGAAGGACGTGGAGGTGCCTGCAACCCTGATGTCTCCTGCCAGCGCGATGCCGAGGCCAGCGCCCACACAGGCTCCGGGGATTGCGACGACGACCGGTGCCTCGAGAGACGCTATCGCCCGAATCAGCGGGTTGTAGTGGGTGCCGACGGTGTCCATGGCAGTCGACGGATCGGCCTCCAGCGCCGCGACGTGCTCACCGAGGTCCTGTCCGACGCAGAAGTTCTTGCCCTCGGCGGTGATCAGTACCGCCCGAACATCCTTCTGCGCAGCCGATTCGACGGCGCTTCGAAACGCCACCTTGGTTGCCACGTCCAGTGC
This sequence comes from Rhodococcus yunnanensis NBRC 103083, assembly GCF_001895005.1. Taxonomy (GTDB): domain Bacteria; phylum Actinomycetota; class Actinomycetes; order Mycobacteriales; family Mycobacteriaceae; genus Rhodococcoides; species Rhodococcoides yunnanense. The sequence continues at coordinate 65,304 of NZ_BCXH01000003.1, forward strand.
GTTATGTGCCTGCGGACGTGCCAGAGTGATCGTCGCGAGGCCGTCGGATATCTCGAATCGTACCGTCATGTGCTCTCCCAGTCGTGAAATCCCTTGCCTGACTTGCGTCCCAACTCGCCCCGAGCGACCTTGTCGCGCAACAACTGCGGCGGGGTGAAACGATCACCCAGAGTCGACGCGAGATGTTCGGCGATGGCCAATCGGACATCGAGGCCGACGAGATCGGTCGATCGCAGCGGACCCATCGGGTGCTTGTAGCCGAGTTCCATTGCTCGGTCGATGGATTCGGCGTCGGCGACGCCTTCCTCCAGCATCCGGATGGCCTCCAGGCCGAGCATGACGCCGAGACGGCTGGTTGCGAAGCCGGGGGAGTCGTTGACGAGCACCTCGGTCTTGCCCAGTAGACGGACCCAGTTCCGGACCTGCGAGGTGACGGCAGGCGAGGTGGCGGGAGCGCGCACGATCTCCACGAGAGTCGACGCAGGCACCGGGTTGAAGAAGTGCATGCCGATGAAGCGCGACGGATCGCTCAGCGCCGCACCGAGTTCGGCGATCGAGATGGAGCTGGTGTTGGACGCGATCACCGTCGACGCGGACACCGCTGTGTCGATCAGCGCCAGCACCTCGATCTTCAGCGACGGTATCTCCGGCACCGCTTCTACGACGAGATCGAGCCCGGCCGGCAGATCGGCGGGCCCCGCGACGGTGGACACGCGGGCGAGGATCTCAGCCGGTGGTGCAGTCAGCTTGCCGCGTTCGTGTGCTCGATCGAGGCCCGTCGACACGCGAGCGAGGGCTGCTTCCTGGTCTGCGGCTTCGGCAATGACGACGGACGAGCCGAGGGCTGCGAACACCTGCGCGATGCCTGCGCCCATTCGGCCGCCGCCGACGACGCCGACCGTGGACGGAATGCCAATCGTTTCTCGTAGAAATGTCACAGTTTCTCCAGAAATGCCGTCATGCGGCGTTGTTTGTCCTCGGTCTCGAAGAGGACGGCTTGGGCGATGTCGTCGGCCCACGGGTGCGAGCCCGGTGCGTCGAGGATCTTCTTGGTCAGCTTCAACGCGAGGGGTGCCTGGCGGGCGATGCGGTCGGCGAGAGCGTGCGCCGAGGCCAGGGGATCATCGACGACCTCCATGACGAGTCCGGTGCGCAGCGCGGTCTCCGCGTCGAGCGTGCGGCCGCCGAGAAGAACCTGCTTGGCGACGGACACCCCGACCAACTCCGGCAGCCGGTAGCTCGCGCCCGCAGCGGCCATGATTCCGAGCCCGGGCTCGGGGTTACCGAACACGGCAGTCGACGAGCCGATTCGGATATCGCACGCGTACGACAGCTCGGCACCTCCGCCGAGCGCGTATCCCTTGATGGCGGCGATGGTCGGCAACGGCAGAGCCGCGATGCGGTCGAAGAGGTTGCGGTTGATGCCGCGCAGTGCGTCGTCACGGGTTCGCACGCGGAGCTGGTTGATGTCGGCGCCGCCGGCGAAATGCTCGCCCTTGCCGGTGAGTATCAGCAACCGAGGATCCGCTTCGACGATCCCGCACACCTGGTGCAGTTCGGCGATCATCTCCGCGTCGATGGCGTTGCGTTGCGCCTCCCGATCGAGGGTGACGACCACACGGCCGGAGAGTTCCTCTACGGCGATGGTCTTCACAGTGCCTCGATCGACATCGACACGCCCTGCCCGACGCCCACGCACAGCGTCGCCAGTCCGCGTGACACCAGAAGAAATTCGCCCACTGTTTGCTCCTTCGCCGGGTAACCCCTTTCATTAATAACCGAACATTCGGTCGTTGCGCAAGCGTGAGTGCCCACCGTGCTGTGGAATTGCGTCGCGCCTGGGAAGATGAGCGCATGACAACCGCACGTGCCCCACGCAGAACCGGTCTGCCTGGACGGCCGGGATACGACCTCGACTCGTTGCTTGCCGTTGCCGTGAAGGTGTTCAACGACAAGGGTTACGACGGCACGTCGATGGAGGTGCTGGCCAAGCGTCTCGGCATCACGAAGTCCTCGATCTATCACCATGTGGCAGGTAAGTCCGAACTGCTGGAGCTGGCGCTCGCGCGCGCACTCAACGCGCTGTTCGCGGTCACCACCGAGGAGAAGACCACCGAGGGTCGGTACATCGATCGGCTCGAATATCTGGTCCGTCGCAGCGTGGAGATCCTCGTCGCCGAGCTGCCCTACGTCACGCTGTTGCTGCGGGTGCGCGGTAACACCGACGTCGAGCGGCGAGCGCTGACCCGGCGCCGAGAGTTCGACGCGTTCGTCTCCGATCTGGTCGTCGCCGCTGCCGACGAGGGCGATCTGCGCGCCGACATCGATCCGGCGCTGGTCTCGAGGTTGCTGTTCGGCACCGTCAACTCGCTGATCGAGTGGTACCGGCCCCGAACCGGTGGTTCGGCTGTCGACCTCGCCGACGCCGTGGTGGCGCTGACCTTCGACGGTCTGCGGCGGTAGAACCGACTTCCTTGACATCCCGAGGCAACCGCGCGATGGTAATTACCGACCGAACGTACGGTGAGATGGAGATGCTGTGAGCAGACTGTTGGAAAGCTACGCCCAAGGACGATGGCTCGCCGCGAACGACGAGGGAACCCCGTTGCTCAGCGCGATCGACGGCAGCGAAGTCGCCCGGATCTCGTCGACCGGTCTCGACGTCGCAGGCATGATCGACTACGCCCGCACCGTCGGCGGACCAGCACTCGCCGCATCGACGTTCCACGAGCGCGCCGGGCTCCTCAAGCAACTCGGACTGACACTCATGGCGGGCAAGGACGAGTTCTACGAGGTCTCCACGCTGACCGGCGCGACGAAGCGCGATTCGGGCGTCGACATCGACGGCGGGTTCGGCACCGTGCTCAGCTACGCGAGCAAGGCCAGACGCGAACTCCCCAACGACACGGTGTATCTCGACGGCGCGATCGAACAGCTCGGCAAGAGGGGCACCTTCCTCGGCCAGCACATCTACACCTCGCGGCGCGGGGTCGCCGTTCAGATCAACGCGTTCAACTTTCCGGTGTGGGGCTTCCTCGAGAAGCTCGCTCCCGCATTCATCGCGGGCGTCCCGTCGATCGTCAAGCCGGCGAGCCAGTCTGCGTACCTCACGGAACTGGTCTTCCGCCGGATCATCGAAAGCGGCATACTCCCCGAAGGATCGGTCCAACTGCTCTGCGGCAGCGCCCGCGGCATCATCGACCATCTCGGTGGACAGGATTCGGTGGCCTTCACCGGCTCTGCCGATACCGCGGCATCCCTGCGTTCACACCCGAACGTGACCGGAGAAGGTGTGCACTTCACCGCCGAGGCAGATTCGCTCAATGCATCCATCCTCGGTTCCGACGTGACGCGCGAGGATCCCGAGTTCGATCTCTTCGTCAAGGGCGTCTTCACCGAGATGACGGTCAAGGCAGGCCAGAAGTGCACGGCCATCCGACGAGTGCTGGTGCCGGAGTCATCGGTGGACGACGTCGTCGAGGCCTTGACGGCTCGGCTGGAGAAGGTCGTCGTCGGAGATCCCCGCGACGAGGGTGTCACGATGGGCGCGCTCGCCAGCATCGATCAGCGCGACGAGGTTTTCAAATCCATTCGTGGACTGACGAAGTCCGCGTCGGTCGTGTTCGGCGATCCCGACGCCGTCGACCCGCGCCCGGGCGCATTCATGGCTCCGGTGCTGCTGAAAGCGGGAGACAAGACCGCGCCCGAACCGCACGAGATCGAAGCGTTCGGACCCGTCTCGACGGTGATCGGCTACGACGACACCGCCGATCTGCTCGCCCTCGTCGCACGGGGCAAGGGTTCGCTCGTGGCATCGCTGGTGACCAAGGATTCCGCGATCGCACGCGAGATCGTGCTCGGATCGGCGCCGTACCACGGACGCATCCTGGTATTGAACAGCGAAGACGCCCGCGAATCCACCGGCCACGGTTCTCCGCTTCCCGTTCTGGTGCATGGTGGCCCGGGCCGCGCAGGTGGCGGCGAAGAGCTGGGTGGGATGCGCGGGGTACTGCATCACATGCAGCGCACCGCAATTCAGGGAACACCCGATGTCCTCACCGCGGTGGGCAACACATGGGTGACGGGTTCGGCCCGGATCACGGGCGAGAAGCACCCGTTCCGCAAGGACCTGGGCGAGCTGAAGCTCGGCGACACCATCGTCGGCGGACCCCGTCAGGTCACCAGGACAGATATCGACCACTTCGCCGAGTTCACCGGTGACACGTTCTACGCACACACCGATCCGGAAGCGGCAGCAGCCAATCCGCTGTTCGGTGGCATCGTCGCGCACGGATACCTCGTCGTCTCGCTCGCGGCCGGGCTGTTCGTCGACCCCGCGCCGGGCCCGGTACTCGCGAACTTCGGTGTCGACGACCTTCGATTCCTGACACCGGTCAAGGCCGAGGATTCACTGACGGTGACGCTCACCGCCAAGCTCATCACTCCCCGGCAGAGCGCCGACTACGGCGAAGTGCGCTGGGACGCAGTCGTCGTCAACCAAGAAGGCGATCCCGTCGCCACCTACGACGTGCTGACGCTCGTCGCGAAGCCGGAGGAAGCGAAATGACGTTCCGAGTGGCCGTGTGTTACGGCAAGCCCGATGATCAGGCGGCATTCGACGAGTACTACACCTCGGTGCATGTTCCGTTGGCCGCGGTGGTGCCAGGTCTGACCGAGTTCACCTGGGGGAAAGTCACTTCCATGGACGGCTCCGAGCCGCCGTACTACGCAATCGCGAATCTGTACTTCGCCGACGAGGACTCGCTGAAGGCCGGTCTGTCCTCGCCCGAGATGAAGGCCGCGGGCAAGGATCTACGCAACTTCGCCACCGGCGGGGTCACGATGTTCACGCAGGAGGAAGTGCGCGTCGGGGGCAGCGTTGATCGCGCGTGAGATGTTCGAACGGGATGTGGCATCGAAGAATCTCGGGATCGAATTGATCGAGTTGGCCGAGGGATACGCCAAGATGTCGATGACGATCACCGACAGCATGGTCAACGGCCATGCGATCACGCACGGCGGTTACGTCTTCCTTCTCGCGGACACTGCCTTCGCCATGGCGTGCAACAGCGGTGCCGACGCGACCGTCGCTGCGCGCTGCGACATCAGGTTCCTGCGTCCGACCAAGGCAGGCGATGTACTCGTCGCCGAAGCAGTCGAGCGAGCTCGATTCGGCAGGAATGGGATCTACGACGTCTCGGTCGGCTGCGACGGCGCCGCGGTCGCCGAATTCCGCGGAGACAGTCGAACCATCGGTCGATAGCAGGACCAGTCACGAATGGCGATGCAGTGGACTCCCGGACAGCGCCATCATCGCCTCACCGAGAGCTTCGTTCTGGGTGGGGTGAGCGTGCACGAAGGCGCCGATCTCCGACGGTAACGCCTCCCACGCCACCGCGAGTTGCGCTTCACCTATCAGCTCACCGGCTCGATCGCCGACGATGTGAACTCCGACTATCGGGCCGTCGGTACCGGCCCTGATGACCTTGACACCCCCTGCAGTGCCGAGGATTCGGCTCTTTCCGTTCCCTCCCAGGTCGTAGACCAGCGACGTGACGGTTCCGTGTTTCTCCTCGGCGGCGTGCTCGGTGAGGCCGACCGACGCAACCTCGGGGTGCGAATAGGTGACTCGGGGGATCGCGGCCCCGTCGATTCTGATCGGTTGCCGCCCGGCGATGAGCTCGGCGACGAAGATGCCGTGCTGAAAACCTCTGTGTGCCAGCTGATATCCAGCGACGATGTCGCCGACTGCGTATACGCCGGGAACGGTGGTGGTCAGGTTGTCGTCGACTGCCACGAAGCCGCGGTCGGTCGCGACGCCGATCTCGCTCAATCCGAGACCCTCGGTACGAGGACCTCGGCCGGCGGCCACGAGCACGACGTCGGCGACGAGGGTGTCGCCGTTGGACAACGAGACGGTGACATCGGAATCCGACGGAGCGACCGCCTCCACCGTGGTACCGACCCGAATATCGATTCCACGCTTCTTCAGCGCGCGAGTGAGCTGCTTCGACGCCCATTCGTCCTCGCCGGGCACGATGCGATCGAGCGCTTCGACGACGGTGACCTTCGACCCGAACGAGGTCCAGATGCTGGCGAATTCGATTCCGATGACGCCACCACCGAGTACCACCACGGATTCGGGAACACGATCGAGCGTGAGGGCGGTATCGCTGGTGATCACACGATCGGCGATCTCGATGCCAGGGATAGTGCGCGAGTACGAGCCTGTCGCGAGCACGAGCGATCGTCCGGTGAGTGCTCGGCCGTCGACCTCCACCGTCTTCGGGCCCACGAGATGGCCTCGTCCGTGGACGATCTCGATCCCTGGCTGCTTCAGCAGACCCTGCAAGCCTGCGTAGAGCACGTCCACGACGCGTTGCTTGTAGGCCAGCGCCGCCGGGATGTCGACGCCGGAGAACGTTGCACCGACCCCGACGGCACCCGCGCCACGCACGGCGTCGGCGATCTCGGCGGTGTGCAGCAGAGCCTTCGTCGGAATGCAGCCGCGATGAAGGCATGTGCCGCCGAGTTTGTCCTCCTCGACGATCACCACCGACAGCCCCAGTTGCGCGGCCCTGATGGCGCAGGAGTACCCACCGGACCCGCCGCCCAGGATCACGACGTCGACCTCGCTCATCGATTGCCGCCCAGAGCGAGTACCGGGTTCTCGACGTAATCGGCTACGGTGCGCAGGAATCCGCCCGCGACACCGCCGTCGCACACGCGGTGGTCGAACGTAAGAGACAGCGAAGTGACCTTGCGGACCGCGAGTGCACCGCCGACGACCCATGGCCTGTCGATGATGCGGCCGATGCCGAGGATCGCCGCCTCGGGGTGGTTGATGATCGCTGCAGACCCGTCGACTCCGAAGACTCCGTAGTTGTTGAGCGTGAACGTTCCGCCGGTCAGCCGGGCAGGCGGCAGCGAACCGGCCCGGGCCAGTTCGGTGGTTTCGAGCAGTCGTTCCGAGAGCTCACGTAGATCTGCCTTGTTCGCCTGGGCGAGAACAGGAACCATCAGCCCGCGATCGGTCTGCGCCGCGATGCCGAGGTGAACGTCGGTGTAGCGCAGGATCTCGCCCGCTTCCGTGTCGACCGTGCTGTTGAGTTCGGGGAACTTCGCCAGCGCCGTCATGGTGAGGCTTGCCAGTACCGCCAGCAGCGAGACTGTCACCCCGTCGAGCGATGCGTCCAGGTCGCGACGCGCCTGCAGCAGTGCCGTCGCGTCGACGTCGACCCACGTCGTCGCCTCCGGGATCTCGGATCGGCTTCGAGACATCCTGTCGCCGATGAGCTGTCGAATTCCCGTGATCGGGATTCGGGTGACTCCCACTCGTGAGGGCGCCGGCGCGGACAGTGCGCGCTCGACGTCCGCGCGGGTGACGACACCATCGATGCCCTCGGTGGCGATGTCGTCGAGGTCGAGCCCGCCGTCCAGCGCGAGCCTGCGCACGATGGGAGACAACACCTTCGGTTGAGAGTTCTTCGACGGCGTCGATGCAACGGCAGGTGATTCGGGCACTGCAGCCCGACGACGCCTGCGCGTGGCAGGCCCGTGTCCGGTCCCGTAACCGATCAGCACATTTCCCGAACCGGCCTGATCGTCCTGGTCACTCCGCAGGCTCCGCTCCCGCTCTCCCTGGTCACTCCGCAGGCTCCGCTCCCGCTCTCCCTGGTCACTCCGCAGGCTCCGCTCCCGCTCTCCCTGTCGGTACTGCTCGTGGGCGGGGTCACTTCCGCCGTCGATGGTGATCAACGGCGTCCCGACGGCCATGGTCGTGCCCGCAGCGCCGTGCAGCTCGGCGACGACGCCTGCGAACGGACACGGCACCTCGACGGATGCTTTTGCGGTTTCCACCTCGACGACGACCTGGTCGATCGTCACGGTGTCTCCCGGTTTCACCTTCCACTCGACGATGTCGGCCTCGGTGAGTCCCTCGCCGAGGTCGGGAAGCATGAATACCTGCGCGCTCATGCGGACACCGCCTTCGCCGGTACAGGAGTGTCGTTCCACTGCAAGCGGTCGATGGCGTCGAGCACGCGGTCCGGGCTGGGTAGATGGAAGTGCTCGAGTTTCGGTGCGGGGTAGGGGATATCGAGCCCGCTGACGCGTAGTACCGGTGCATGCAGGTAGTGGAAGCAACGCTCCTGGATCCGCGAGGCGATCTCGGCGCCGACGCCGGCAAAGCCCTGCGCCTCCTGCACGACGACGCATCGGCCGGTCTTGCGTACCGACTGTGCCACGGTCTCCTCGTCGAACGGGTTGATCGAGCGCAGGTCGACCACCTCGACGTCTCGGCCGTCCTGGGCTGCGAATTCGGCAGCCTGCACGGCCACCGACACGGACGGGCCGTAGGCGAGCAGGGTGACGTCGGTGCCTGGACGTCGAACGACGGCGGTGCCGATGGGCTCGGTGCGGACCGGATCGATGTCGTCCTTGGAGAAGTAGAGCCGCTTCGGTTCGAGGAAGATCACCGGATCCGGGTCGGCGATGGCGTCGCGCAGCATCGAGTATGCGTCGGCGACCGTCGATGGCGAGATCACCTTCAGGCCAGGGGTGTGTGCGTAGTAGGCCTCGCTGGAATCGCAATGATGCTCCACGCCGCCGATTCCGCCCGCGTACGGAATGCGTATGACCATCGGGGCGCTGAGCGATCCCCGTGTGCGGTTCCGCAGCTTGGCGACGTGCGAGACGATCTGCTCGAATGCCGGGTATGCGAACGCGTCGAACTGCATCTCGACGACGGGCTTGAAGCCGGACATCGCCATGCCGACGGCGAAGCCGACGATCCCGGATTCGGCGAGCGGGGTGTCGAAGCATCGGTCTTCACCGAAGTCCCGCGTCAGACCGTCGGTGACGCGGAAGACTCCGCCGAGTGTCCCGACATCCTCGCCGAACACGACGACTTTGTCGTCGTCGGTGAGAGCGTCGCGCAGAGCGGCGTTGAGGGCCCCTGCCATGGTCAGAACTGTCATGTCAGTTGTCCTCTGTTTCGATAGCGGCAGCGATTTCGGCGGTGACCCGATCGCGTTGTTCGATCAAAGCTGCAGTGGGGGTTTCGTATACGAAACGGAAGAGATCCTGCGGGTCGACGCTCTGCTCGGCGTTCATTCCCGACCGCAGTGCTGCAGCGTCGGCGTCGGCAGCCTCGGTGATCTCGGCCCGCAGCGCATCGGTGACCACTTCGCGCGCGGCGAGGTAGGTGTCCAGGCGCGCGAGAGGATCACGCCCGAGCCACCCTTCGACCTCCGAGGCCTTGCGGTATCGAGTGGCGTCGTCGGCGTTGGTGTGTGCATCCATTCGGTAGGTGTGTGCTTCGACGACGACGGGTCCCTTGCCCGCTCGCACGTACGCGACGGCTTCGTCCATGACGGCCATCATCGCCACCGGGTCGTTGCCGTCGACCTGCTCACTGCCGATGCCGTAGCCGACTCCCTTGTGTGCCAGCGACGGAGCTGCGCTCTGGCGGGCGAGAGGAACGCTGATGGCGAATCCGTTGTTCTGCACGAGAAAGATGACCGGCGCGCGGAAGACGGCGGCGAAGTTCAATGCCTCGTGGAAATCGCCTTCACTCGTGGCGCCGTCGCCGCAGAATGCGAGGGCTATCGTGTTTCGGCCCTGCTTCGACTCGGCGTACGCGAACCCGGTTGCGTGCAGCAATTGTGTTGCCAGAGGGGTGCACTGGGGTGCGACGCGGTACTGCGTCGGGTCGTACCCGCAGTGCCAGTACCCGGCGAGCATGCCCAGCAGTTCGACCTGGTCGATGCCTCGCGCTGCCAGCGACATCGAGTCGCGGTACGTCGGGAACATCCAGTCCGTCTCGTCGAGGCACAGCGCCGCCGCGATCTGGCAGGCCTCCTGACCGCGAGCCGATGGATACACCGCCAGTCGTCCCTGCTTGGTCAATGCCGTTGCCTGCTGGTCGAATCGACGGCCGTGGACCATGGACCGATACATCTGCAACAGCCGCTCGTCGGACGGTTTGGCGTAGCGCGCTGCACTGTCGACGCCGGTGCCGTCGGGTGCGAGGTACTGGACCGGACGGTCGGCAGGCATGAACTGCTGATACTGCGCTGCCGGTGCACTCTCGACTGTCGTCATGGGGCATTCTCCTGAAATCGACTTGTATAGTGATTCTCTCCCTTGGGTGGCATTGTTTCGTCACAGATTTATGATTCGGAGACAGATGGTCGGATTCCTCTGCCATATGTCAGCTAGTGTCCAACGTGGCACGCGTTCGACGAGAGAGTGGTGGACATATGGCAGAGGGCCAGAGCCGGGTAGAACTGGACGACGTCGATCGCCGGATTCTGCGCGAGCTGTCGAGTGATGGACGACTGTCGATGCGGGTGCTCGCCGATCGCGTTCATCTCTCGCGAGCACATGCGTACACACGTGTCGAACGGCTTCGATCCACCGGCGTCATCGAGCGCTTCACCGTGCGGGTCGATCACGCCGCGTCCGGTCTGGGGACCTCGGCGTTCATTGCGCTCTCCATCCGGCAGGACTCGTGGCGGGCAGTGTCCGACGGCCTGAAATCCATGGCGTTCGTCGACCATTTCAGCTTGCTCGGTGGCGATTTCGACGTGTTGGTGCTCGTGCGAACGCCCGACAACGAAACGCTACGGCATGTCGTCCTGGAGGGGCTGCAGGCTGTCGATGGGGTTCGATCCACCCGGACCTGGCTGATCTTCGAGGAGGCGCGCGGCGGACTGGGCAGTGGCATCGCACCGGCCGAAACCTGACCGGCGCTGGAGGTTTCGTCGATCAGAAGTTGCCGCGTGCCGCCTGCTCACGTTCGATGGCTTCGAAGAGCGCCTTGAAGTTCCCGATACCGAATCCGAGGGAACCGTGTCGCTCGATCAGCTCGAAGAAAACCGTGGGCCGGTCGACCAGGGGCTTGGTGAATATCTGCAGTAGATAGCCGTCCTCGTCACGGTCCACCAGGATTCCTCGCTTCTGCAATTCTTCGATCGGTGCCCGAACGTTGCCGATACGCGCGCGCAGTTCCTGGTCCTCGTAATACGAGTCGGGAGTGGCAAGAAACTCGACACCGGCCGCGAGGAGCGCGTCGACAGAGGCGAGGATGTCGTTGGTCGCCAGGGCGAGGTGTTGGGCGCCGGGTCCTCGGTAGAAATCGAGATACTCGTCGATCTGCGAGCGCTTCTTCGCGGCGGCAGGTTCGTTGAGCGGGAACTTCACTCGGTGATTGCCGTTGGAGACCACCTTGCTCATCAGTGCGGAGTAGTCGGTCGCGATGTCGGCTCCGACGAACTCGGCCATGTTGGTGAAACCCATGACCCGCTTGTAGAAGTCGACCCACTCGTCCATCTTCCCGAGCTCGACATTGCCTACCACGTGATCGAGAGCCTGGAAGATCCGCTTCGACGGCGTTGCTCTGGTCGAGGTGCGGGGGATGTACCCGGGCAGATAGATGCCGGTGTAGTTCGACCGATCGACGAGCGTATGGCGTGTGTCGCCGTAGGTCGCGATCGAGGCGATGCGAACGGTGCCCGCCTCGTCGGTGAGATCGTGCGGCTCGACCAGAACGCGCGCGCCCTGTGCCCGCGCGTGTTCGATGCAGCGGTCGACGTCGGGTACCGACAGGGCGATGTCGGTGACGCCGTCGCCGTGGCGGGCATGGTGTGCGCCCAGATCGCTGTCGGGATCGACGGCGCCCTCGATGACGAAACGCACTGCACCGGAGATCAATACGTACGATGATCGCGCTGGCCCGTGGTCGGTCCCGCGTACGCGACCAGTTCCATACCGAACGCGGACTGGAAGAAGTGCGAGGTCTGCACCGCATTGCCGACCGCCCACACGATCGCGTCCCACCCGCTCACGGGAAACGGGTCGCGCCGGTCGTCGTATTCGACGAGGCCGACGAGTTGGCGGAGCTGGTCTGCATCGAGTTCGGCGAGCGTGTCGTCGTTGTTCGGAACGGTGTCGATGGTCATTGATTCACCTTCGCCTGCATGGAGTTGATGTACTGGCTGTACAAGAAGGCAACACCGGTGTGTCGAGGGTGTCAATTGGGTACTGTCGTGATGGAACTACTGACGTGTATTCGGCATGTTTGCGCTGATTTTCTATACATAGTGTTAGGTGGTGGCTGGTTCGATGGACGTTGTACTCGACGAGCTGGATCGAGCGATTCTGGCCGCGCTGCAGGAGAACTCGCGGACGGGGGTGTTGGGGTTGTCCCGGGATCTCGGGGTCGCGCGCGCCACTGTGGCCGCGCGCCTGCACCGTCTGGAAGAGCGCGGCATCGTCATCGGATACGAGGCCCGAATCGGTTTGACGGCTGCGGGATACGGAGTTCAAGCCTTCGTGACATTGGAAATCGCGCAAGGCGCCCTCGATGATGTCGCCGCCGTTCTGGAGGCCATACCGGGTGTACTCGAGGCGTTCGCGACCACCGGCTCGGGCGACGTGCTGTGCCGAGTCGCCGCCGCGTCGCACGACGACCTTCAGCAAACGCTGATAGCGCTCAATCAATCCCGCACGATCGCGCGGTCGACGAGCGTGATCGTGCTCTCGGAGATCGTCGGCTTCCGCACGATGCCCCTTCTCGACGCAGGCGAGTCCCCTCGCACGCCGAAGGCCCCGGCGTACCGAGGCGGCCGAAGCACGGTCGATCCTGGGTAGGCCGGGGCCCGAGCGCTGCCGAAGAGGTCAGGGGACCGAGGGCGCCAACTGGGTCAACAGTGTTCTGCTGCACGCGATCCGGTCCGAGTATCCAGCGCCCGTGTGTCCCCGGCCGGAAGTTCGGATTCATCAGGTGATTATCGCTATGTGATAATTGGATTCCCCTGAACAAGAATGTCGTTAGTGGCATGGATCACGTTCGGCAACCCATCGGGGCCGAAAATGATCGAATTGTCGAGTACCACCCGTATCGAGAAGAAACGAGACTCACGTGACCGAAAGTTCGAACGAGTCGGCGGCGCGACACCCAGGCGTCCTTGCACTGGACGCGGGAACTCCGCGGATCGACAGCGAGGCCTGGGTTGCATTCAACGCGACCGTCGTCGGCCGAGTGAACATCGGACCGTCCGCTGGAATCTGGTACAGCGCAGTGCTTCGCGCGGAATACGAGGACATCACCATCGGCTCGGGGTCGAACCTGCAAGACGGAGTTGTCGCGCACGTCGACCCCGGGTTCCCGTTGACTGTCGGGGAGAACGTCAGTGTCGGGCACAACGCCGTGCTGCACGGCTGCACCATCGGTGACGGATCGCTCGTCGGGATGGGCGCGGTGATCATGAACGGCGCCGTGGTCGGTGAAGGATCGCTCATCGCGGCCGGTGCATTGATCACCGAGAACGCTCAGATTCCTCCGCGATCGCTCGTAGCAGGCGTACCGGGGAAAGTCCGGCGCGAACTCACCGACGACGAGGTGGCACACAACGGCGCCAACGCGGCGGTCTACCGGGAGTTGGCCAAGGCGCACCGCACCGCTCGGCCTGCCTGACCCACCGCGTTCAGCCCGCCAGGGCGGCTTCGGTCTCTTCGGCGGAACTGCGAACGGCGGGACCCCACATCAGACCTGCCGACACCGGCACACGGTCGAGCGGTCCCGCCACGCAGACGGCGGCGAGCACACGCCCCTGCATCCGGACGTCCGCCCGACTCGGCGTCCCGAACCTTTTCCCGGGGTGAATCGATCCGTCGTCGCCGATCAGACCGCGGCGTTGAGCCGCGAATGATGCCGGGAGTAGGTGAAGTACAGAATTGTCGTCAGGACGAGCCACACGGCGAACAGCAACCACGTCTCCCAATGCAACGTCGAGATCAGATACAGGCACGCGAGAATCGACAGAACAGGCAGTACCGGGTACAACGGAACCCTGAACCCGCGTTCGAGATCCGGTTCCCGTCTGCGCAGAATGATCACGCCTGCGGACACGACCGTGAACGCCACGAGGGTGCCCATGCTCACCAGATCGGCGAGAAAGTCCAGCGGCAGCAACCCGGCCATCGTTGCGACGACGATCGCGACGATGATCGTGTTGGGGATGGGGCTCAACGTCTTCGGGCTGACGTCGGAGAAAACAGCGGGAATCATCCCGTCGCGGCTCATCGCGAACAGCACACGCGTCTGCCCGTACAACGTCACGAGAGTGACCGAGAAGATCGAGATCACCGCACCGGCGGACAACACGATCGACGGCCAATCCGCTCCGGTGACGTTCTGCAGAATCTCCGACAATCCCGCTTCCTGGCCTTCGAACTCGGTGTACTTCTGCGCCCCGACAGCGGCGAACGTGACGATCAGATAGATCACCGTGACGACGACGAGTGCGGTGATCAACGCAATGGGCAACGTGCGCTTGGGATTCTCCACTTCCTCGCCCGCGGTGGATACGGCGTCGAGCCCGATGAAGGTGAAGAAGATCATTCCGGAGGCGGCACCGATACCGGCCACACCGAACGGTGCGAACGGCTCGAGATTCGAGATGTCGAAACCGAAGAACGCGATGACCGCGAACATGGCAAGCACGGTGATCTTGGTGACGACCATGATCGCGTTGACGCGTGCCGACTCACTGGTACCCCGAATGAGTAGTAGCGCACAGAGTCCGACGAGAACGATTGCCGGAAGGTTGATTCCGAATCCGAGACCATCACCCGGAGCATGGCTGAGGACGTCGGGAATCTGGAAGCCGAACAGTCGATGCAGTAGGTCGTTGAGGTACTGACTCCACAGGACCGATACCGCTGCCGTCGAGACGCCGTACTCGAGGATCAGGCACGCGCCGACGAGCAACGCGACGAACTCACCCAGGATCGTGTATGCGTAGGTGTACGTCGAACCGGACGCCGGAATGCTCGATGCGAGTTCGGCGTAACACAGTGCCGTCAGGCCCGCGGTGATCGCGGCGATGACGAACGAGAAGATGACGGCCGGTCCGGCCAACGGTACGGCGTTGCTGAAGATGAAGAATATTCCGGTGCCGACGGTGGAGCCGACGCCGATACACGTCAGCTGGAACGTGTTCATGCTTCGCTTCAGTTGCGTTCCGCCATGGTCCGATTCGAGCGCGGCGATATCGCCGATGGGCTTGCGCCGCAGCAGAGTGCTCATTGATCCTCCGAGGTGGGGCCGTGTGGGTGGATGGAACTGCCCCGCGGGACGACGAGCAGCGGCACCTGCGTGTGCCTGATGATCTTCGACGCCGAAGAACCGAGAAACACTCGTGCGATCGGCCCGAGGCGGGAGGAACCGACGACGAGTAGGTCGTCGTCGGCGAGCTCGACGGCCTTCACGGCCTGCTCCCACCCGTTGCCCACCCCGAGGGCGGTGGAGACCGGGACTTCGGGGTGGGTGTCCGAAAGCGATGTTTCGGCGTCGGACAGCAGTTTTCGGGCCTGCTCCATCCAGTGCGCACTGACGACGTCCTCGGCGTCGTACCCGCCGAACGGGGGATACGAGGTGGATGCGCGCGGCGCGAATGCCACCAGGCGCAGCGGTAGCGACCAGTCCGCGGCGAGGGCGGCTGCGGTCGTCAGCGCGTCCTCGGATTGGGCGGTTCCGACGTATGCGCAGTTGATCCGTGCGATGGGTGAAGTCGACTCGCGAGTACCCGTAGGTGCCAGGGCAAGCGGAACGGTCGCGGAATGCAACAGCGAGTCCGTTGTGCTGCCCGGCCCGAAATGTCGGTGCGGGGCATGCTTCGATCCGAGGACGACGATGTCGGCACCGTGCTGCTTGGCGGCTTCGTCGAGGCCGGCGCTCTCGGCTGTGTTGCTGACGTAGAAGGCGTCAGGATCACCCGTCGGGATACCTAGTTTCGCCAGTTCCGTCCGTGCCGACTCGACTGCGGCCACACCACGCTCGGAGAGCCATCGTCGGTATTCGGCGTCGATCTTGGCCATCGACGGGGACGGCCACGACTGGGGAAGCACCGTGCACGCCTGCGTCGTCGTACTACCCGAGGCCGAGAACCTGGCGGCGAGTGCAACCGCGTCGCGGCCGGCGTCGTCGGGCAGCCATCCGACGAGTGCTCTGATCCCCATACAGCCTCCGGTCCCATACCAAGATCAGCTCAGTATGGGACCGGAGGGTCGATTCTGCAGAAGAAGCAAGCTAGTTCTTGGAGGCGAGAACCTTCGACGATGCGAAAGTCACGGCGTCGGGAATCGAGCTGTTGACCACGTAGGAGAGGTGGGCGAGAACGTTCACGCCCGCACCGCACACCGGATCTCCGTCGGTGCAGTACGTCTTGGCGCGGTCTCCGTACAGTGCGCTTTCCTGCTCGATGGTCTGCTTCCGCATACCGAGCGGGTCACCGAATGTGACCACCGCCGCGATCCGCGGTGCCAATGCTTCCGGAACGACCTCGCCGACGCCGAAGTCGGTCGGCACGCCGAGTGCGATGGCGGTTGCCGATGCGCCCTGCGAATACCCGCCGAGTACGAACGTGGTGTCCGAGCAGCGTGCCGAGATCTCGGTGACCACGCGGGTGATGTCGGTGGCGCCGTCCGGCGCGGTCTTCTGACTCCAATTGGCGTCGTAGTCCACCGCGTAGGTGTCGACGGTCTTGCTCGGGAGCGCTGCCTTCAGCTTGGTTGCCAGCGGGTCACCGACGATGCCGAGGCCGGGAACTTCCCCCGAGCCGCGCGCGAACACCAGCTGGACGTCGGGGCACGCTGCGGCGGTGTCCGCCGGGGCTGCTCCCGCGGCCGGCGCGGTCGAGATCAACGACGCTGCGGCAGCGACGAGGAGAGTCCCCCCGATGCCGATGCGTCGGGTGATATCGGTCGAACGTGGCATGGGATTTCCTTACTGTCGGTGGAGCTGCTCGTCCACGATATGGTTCGCCGCCGACGCCGACAATTGTTATCCGGCAGGATATTCGGAACGAAATTGGTGACTGTTACCAACGATCAGCGTTGTGGCCGAAGCAGTCCCGTCAATCGATGTGCCTGCGCCAACAGCAGCGTGCCGAGTTCGTGATGGCGTTCGGGTCGGAATCTGGTTTCGACGCCGGTGAGGCTGAGTGCCCACGCAGGCGCGCCGGATCGGTCGAAGACGGCGGCACCGATGCCCCAGCTGCCTTCGACGAGCAGCGCCGGGTTGACGGCGTATCCCGTTTCCCTGGTGGAGGTGACGCGTTGGGCGATGGCCTCGGGGCTGTGCTGAGGTCCCCAGTCCGGTTGCAGGTCGGTCCTGGCCAGATACTCGTCGATTTCCCGATCGGGTAGATGCGCGAGAATCGCCAGCCCCGCCGAGGCGACGCCGAGGGGAAGCCGAAGACCTTCGTGGAGAACATGCGATCGCAGCGGGAAACTGCCGTCCTCGCGGAGCAGGCACACGGTCTCGTCGCCGCGTCGCGTCGACAGGAACGCGCTCTCACCGCTCTCGCTCGCCAACGCGTGCACGACGCGTCGCGCATGGTCGGTGATGTCGTAACGGCTCGCGGCGGCCGAGCCGAGTAGGTACATCTCGGGTCCGAGTGCCCACCGGCCCGTCGCCGAATCTCGGTCGAGAAAGCCCTCGTCGGCCAGGGAGGTCAACAGCCGATGTGCAGTCGGACGTGCGAGGCCGGTTGCTCGGGCCAGGTCCGTCGTCGACGCTCCTGCCGGCTCTGCCGCTCCCACCGCACGCAGCAGTGCCGTCGACCGTGCGATGACATTGGGTGTGGCAGCCATGGTGGCAGCCTAGCGTTCATCCAGTGAACGCAGGTTCGAGACCTGTTCAATGAGTGACCGGTTTACTGCCGATTCTCGCTGTCCTCTTTTCAGGATCGCCAGCTCAGCGTTCACTGGTCGCAGACATCAGCGCGTCTGCTGAGTGAACACGTGAGGAGTTCTTCTGTGTCAGGAAAGGTGTACGAAACGGCGGCCGACGCCGTGGCCGACATCGGCGACGGAGCGAGCCTGGCGGTCGGCGGCTTCGGGCTGTGCGGCATCCCGGATGCGCTCATCGACGCCATCGCCGCGACGGACGCACGTGAATTGGAAGTGTTCTCCAACAACTGCGGCGTCGACGACCATGGTCTCGGAATCCTGCTGTCGATCGGCCGAATTCGGCGCGTCACGGCGTCGTACGTCGGCGAGAACAAGGAGTTCGCGCGGCAGTATCTGAGCGGCGAACTCGAGGTCGAACTGACCCCGCAGGGCACCCTCGCGGAGCGACTTCGCGCGGGCGGCACCGGAATCCCCGCCTTCTTCACCCCCGCAGGGGTCGGCAGCCCGATCGCCGACGGCGGTATGCCGTGGCGCTACAACACCGACGGCACCGTCGCACTCGAGTCACCGCCGAAGGAAACGCGCGTGTTCGGCAACAAGCGCTACGTCCTGGAGGAATCGATCAACGCGGATTACGCGCTCGTGCACGCCGAGATCGGTGACACCGAAGGCAACCTCGTGTTCGACAAGACGGCGATGAACTTCAACCCGCTCGCTGCGATGGCGGGCAAGATCACCATCGCCCAGGTCGAAAAGCTCGTCGAACCCGGTGAGATCGATCCCGGCAGTGTGCATCTGCCGGGCGTGTTCGTCCAGCGGATCGTCCACACCGGACCGCAGGACAAGAGAATCGAAAAGCGCACTGTCAGTGCAGGAGGTCGGGCATGAGCTGGACACGGGATCAGATGGCCGAGCGCACCGCCGCCGAGATGATCGACGGTGAGTATGTCAACCTCGGAATCGGTTTGCCCACACTGATTCCCGGCTACCTGAGCGCGGACATCAAGGTGGTCCTGCACTCGGAGAACGGCATCCTCGGCACCGGTCCGTACCCCACCGAGGACAAGGTCGACGCCAACCTGATCAATGCCGGAAAGGAGACCGTCACCGTCAATTCCGGTGCAGCGTACTTCGATTCGTCCCTGTCGTTCGGGATGATCCGCGGCGGTCACATCGACACCGCGGTGCTGGGCGGAATGCAGGTCTCGCGTACCGGCGACCTCGCCAACTGGATGGTCCCGGGGAAGATGGTCAAGGGCATGGGCGGGGCGATGGATCTGGTGCACGGAGCCGGGCGCGTCATCGTCGTCATGGAGCACACCGACCGCGACGGTAATCCGAAGATCCTCGACACCTGCACCCTGCCGCTGACCGGCCAAGGCGTCGTGAACCGGATCATCACCGATCTGGCAGTGATCGACGTCGTCGGCGACGGCACGCTTGCTCTCGTGGAACTGGCACCCGACGTCACCCGCGCGCAGGTCGAAGCATCGACAGGGGTGGCGCTGAGCTGAAACAGTGCTAAGGTTGAACCTTCAACTTAGGTAGAAGGATCAACCATGAGCTCTGTGATGAACCCACCGGCGGCCGGTGCCGCGTTCGACGCCTTCCTGCGTGACGTGGCGCCGGCAAGCCGGTCGCAGCGACGGTGGACGCCCGCGGACGGACCGCTGCCCGCGCTGTACATCAGCCACGGCGCACCACCGGTGTTCGACGACGCCCTGTGGATCGACGAGCTGTTCACCTGGTCGCAGACCATGCCGAAGCCCACCGCGATACTGATCGTCAGTGCGCACTGGGAAGAAGCGCCGCTGAGCCTGTCTGCCGCGGCGCCTGGCACGCCGCTCGTATACGACTTCGGCGGATTCGCGCCCCGCTACTTCTCGATGACCTACCCCACGCCCGACGCGCGCGATCTGGCGGCGAAGGTTGCGGCGGTCATGCCTGCGTCCGAGCATCTGCACGAGCACACCTCGCGCGGCCTCGACCACGGCGCATGGGTCCCGCTGAAGATCATGTACCCCTACGCCGACGTCCCGGTGCTGCAACTCAGTCTGCCGACGCACGCCCCCGATCGCCTCCTGGGGATCGGCGCCAGGCTGAAGCAACTGCGCGCCGAGGGTGTCCTCGTCATCGGATCCGGATTCATGACGCACGGGTTGCCGTACCTCTCGCGCGAGAATTTCCTGGCCAACACCGTGCCCACGTGGTCCCGCGATTTCGATCAGTGGTCGGCCGAGGCACTGGCGCGCGGCGATGTCGATGCACTCGCAGGTTTTCGCAGTGACGCGCCGGGAATGCCGTACGCACATCCGACGGTCGAGCACTTCACGCCGCTGTTCGTCACTCTCGGTGCCGCGGCGGATTCGGAACGACCGGTGGACACTGCCATCACGGGATTCCAGTTCGGTTTGGCGAAGAGGTCGTTCTCCGTCGTGTAGCTAGTGTGGGGTCATGTTCGTCAACTCCTCCACCACGTTCGTCGCCGACGCACTTCGCGGTCTCGTTGCCTCCACCGGTGACATTGCGTGGCATGCGGATCCAGGATTCCTGACGCGTCGCGACCCGCTGTCTCCTGGTCGTGTGGCAGTGCTGTCCGGTGGTGGATCGGGCCACGAACCGATGCACGCCGGTTTCATCGGGAAAGGCATGTTGGCCGCGGTCTGCCCGGGCCTGGTGTTCACCTCGCCCAACGCACTCCAGGTTCACGAAGCCTCCAAGGCAATCGGTGTGGGCGGGGGAGTGCTGCACATCGTCAAGAACTACACGGGCGACGTCATGAACTTCGGAATCGCCCGAGAACTGTTGCGAGAAGACGGCATCGAATCCGACTGCGTAGTCGTCGACGACGACGTGGCCACCGAGCGCGCCGATGGCGACGGCCCGGGCAGGCGCGGGACCGCGGCGACCGTCGTCGTGGAAAAGATCTGTGGCGCAGCCGCAGAACGCGGCGACTCACTTGCGGACGTTGCAACTCTCGGCAGGCGGGTCGCAGCGAACTCGCGAAGCATGGCTGTGGCACTACATCCCTGCACGCTCCCGGGATCCGACGAGCCGTCGTTCGACCTTCCGGAAGGTGAGATCGAACTCGGGATCGGTATACACGGCGAGCGCGGAACCTCGCGAGTACCCACGATGGCAGCCCAGGAGATCGTCGCGGCGTTGGCAGGGCCGGTGGTGGATTCGCTCGCGCTCGAACGCGGAGAGTCGGTCATCGCATTCGTCAACGGACTCGGTGCTACGCATCCGATGGAGCTACAGCTGCTGTACGGCGAGCTCGCGGAGTTCTTGTCCGACAAGGGTATCGAGATCGCTCGACCTCTCGTCGGATCGTTGGTGACGGCGCTGAACATGGGTGGCGCCTCCGTCACACTGGTTCGTGTCGACCGCGAGGTGCTGGAGCTGTGGGATGCGCCGACGGATGCACCGGCCTGGCCCAACACGCCGGCGACGAGTGCCGGGTATCTCGGCGCGCGACAAGGATTCGGCCCGGCCTATACCCCGAGCGGACTCGACGACGACAGAAGCGAATTCGTGTCCGCATGGGTCGGAAATTGGGTGCAGCGGGTGCTGGACGAGGAGTCGTCGCTCACCGATCTGGATCGGCGCGCAGGCGACGGCGATTTCGGAACCAACATGGCAGCCGCTCTGCATCAACTCGACCTCGGCAGTGTTCGCGAGAGATACTCGGCGACAACCATCTTCGAGGCCGTCTCCGAGGCCTATCTGGGTCACGCGGGCGGGACGTCCGGGGCTCTGTTCGGGATCTGGTTCCGGCAGTTCTACCGCAACCTCGGTACCGTCGACCTGGCGTCGATCACCGCGGCCGCGCGCAGCGGACTCGACACCATCACCGAACTCGGCGGAGCACGGACCGGAGACAAGACCATGGTCGACGCCATCGCCCCTGCCGTCGAGGCACTCGAAGCCGCGTCCGACCTGGCCGCCGGACTGCGCGCAGCAGCGCAGGCTGCACAGACCGGAGCCGAGTCGACGCAGGAACTGACTGCGAACCGAGGCCGAGCCTCCTATATCGGCGACGCAGCGCGAGGCGTCGTCGACCCGGGTGCGTTGGTGATCGCCTGGTTCTTCCAGGCGGCGTCAGACGCTCGGTGAACCCAGGCGGCGTCAGACGCTCGGAGAACCCAGGCGGCGTCAGACGCTCGGAGAACCCAGGCGGCGTCAGACGCTCGGAGAACCCAGGAAGACACGCGCAACGGCTTCGAGACCGGCCTGGTCGTCGGCGTCGAACCTGCTGGGGACCGGGCTGTCGAGATCGAAGACGCCGATGAGGGTGTCGCCGTCGTACAGGGGCACCACCACCTCCGAACGCGTCGCCGCATCGCAGGCGATGTGCCCCGGGAACTCGTGGACGTCGGCGACACGCTGGGTCTCGCGTGTTGTCGCGGCGGCTCCGCACACCCCCTTGTCCAACGCGATGCGGACGCAGGCCGGCTGTCCCTGGAACGGCCCGACGACCAACTCGGTGCCGTCGAACAGGTAGAAACCGACCCAATTGACCTCGGGCAGCGCGTGGTATACCAGCGCCGAGATATTCGCGGCGTTCGCGATGCGATCCGATTCGCCGTCGACGAGCGCTCTGGCCTGCTGGACCAGCTGCTCGTATTGCTCTGTCTTGGATCCGTCGAGTGCGGTAGCGGTGAACGACATGCGCTCGATTCTATTTCTTCGGCTGCTTTCGTCGACCATTGAGCCGCCCGGCTGCGAAACCGACAGCGAAGAGCACCAGCAGAATCAACCACAGCGGCGAGGTGATGTGCAGCCAGAACAGTTCGATGGTCGTCGAATATCTGTTCTCGGCGATGAAGACTGCCGCCAGGATCACCAGAAGAATGGAGATCCAGTGCGTCTTCAGCAAACCAATGGTTCTGCTACTTCCCGACATACATCGAGAAGCTACCTGCTCGGAGTGCCTTCTCGGCTCGGAAGCGCGAAGCCGAGGACCACCAGAAACAGCGACATCCCGGTCACCTGAATGCGTTGGGCGATGCCGAGCCCGTAGGAGCCGGGCAGGTTGTCCGCGATCATCAACCATGCCGTCGCCACGGACGTGATCACCAACACCACCGTTCCGGCCGTCCGAACCAACGGCAGTATCCCGTACCGGAAAGCCGCAACGGTGAAGGCGATCATCGCGGTGAACACAGCGAATACTGCGATCGTGCTGGTGAGCGCATGAATGTGGTGGAGTTGCGGAAACAGGCCACTCGGCTCGACCGGGCAGCTCGGATCGTTCTCGGCCACACACTCGATCGGCAGCTGCGAGTCCGCGATCGTCGCGGCGCCGAATATCCCGATCGCGATCCAGCCGACGGTCGTCAACGGGCGCCTGGCCAACACCCACAACCCGATCCCCGACGCCGCGATCAGAAGCAGTCCGGTGATCAGATCCGCGGTGCTGAAGAGGTGCTCGTACGGCTGATCGGCGGCATCGAGCTCGCTCAGAAACGAATGCGCCGGATCCAAACCGGTGTCGAGAAAGAACTCCGCCACCCACGCCGAGTACAGAACCCCTGCTACCACCAGTAACACCGTCAACACGGTGACCTTCCGTCGCATCACCTGAGCAACTGTAACGATCCTCGCCTGCGGGGTTCTCCCAGTCCCCGTGGGTGAGCGCGGGGGTGTGACCGAATGTCACCCTCGCTCACTCCGGGGTGACCGAATGTGACATTCGCTCACCCCGGGGTGACCGAATGTCGCCCTCGCTCACTGCAGGGTGACTGAATGTCGCCCTCGCTCACTGCAGGGTGACTGAATGTCGCCCTCGCGCACTGCAGGGTGACTGAATGTCGCCCTCGCTCACTGCAGGGTGACTGAATGTCACCCTCGCGCACTCCGGGGTGACCGAATGTCGCCCTCGCTCACTCTGAGTGACTGAATGTCGCCCTCGCTCACGCCAGGGTGACCGGATGTGACATTCGCTCGCGCCGGGTGGACGAAGGAGGCCCTCGCTCACTCTGAGTGACCGGATGTGACATTCGCTCACGCCAAGGTGACCAAATGTGACATTCGCTCACCCCAGGACCCGGACCACCAGCTCGGCGGCGGCCACGGGATCCTCGTGTTCCCAGATGCGGAGGACGGTCCACCCCTCGGCGGCTAGGAGCCGGTCGGTGTCGCGGTCACGGGCGACGTTGGCGGCCAATTTGTCCGCCCACCACTGGGCGTTGTTGCGGGGCTTGGTGGCGTGGATGGGGCAGCTGTGCCAGAAGCACCCGTCGACGTAGACGGCGACCCGGCGGCGAGGGAACACGACATCTGCCCGACGCCTCATGCCCTTCAGCGGTGCGCGGTCGACGAAATACCGCAATCCGCGGCGGTGGAGTTCGCGTCGCAGCGCGATCTCGGGTTTGGTGTCACGCCGACGCTGCTTGCTCAGCCGCGCCGACGTTGCGGCGTCGGTCAGCGGACGGTTCACACCATCGACAGTAGCCACCGCTTGGATGTCACACCGAAGCTATCTGATCGTATGAATGCACCATTCAAGCGATGAGAACCGCTACCCGTCCTCACTGTCCTCCGGCTCGGACCAGGTGGGAGCAAATTTGTTCCGTCGCTCGACCTCTCCGTGGACGACGCCGACAAAGTCGTCGAACGAGAGTGTCTGCGATTCGGTCGGGCGGCCATTACGAGGGGGCGACTCGTCGACGTCGAAGAAGCGTACTTCGCCGTCCGGGTCGTACAAGCCGATGAAGACCTTCTCGAACAGGTCGTAGCGGGTGTCCTCGGCGCCGAGGTCGACCCACATCTTGCTCGGCCCGCCGACGACGGCCCGTTTCCCGCGGCCCGATCGCTTGGACAGCGTCGTCACGTGATGGGCGAACGAGGACTTGCCGATGTCGCTTGCCTTCGAGGCGTCGCCGTCGTCGCACGTAGAGAACGGCTCGAACATGACGGCGATGAGCACGCTGTAGGGCTGACGTTGGTGCAGCACCATCGCTTCGCCGCGGAGTTCGTGGTCGTTGCGCACGATGTTCTTGGTCCAGCGGCCGTACTTGCCCGTCCTCGGGCTGAAGTCTCGGAAGCTGTAGGTCTTGATGGAGACGCACAGGATCAGCCCGAGCGTCGGATCGAGGGCTTTGACGTCGAGGCGCTTGCGGCCCTTCGCGACGTCGACCTGCGCTTCCTGCCCGACGCCCATCGCGTCGGGCGTGATGTTCGGGTAGTGCGGCCGTAGTGCGTCGGCGACGGTCTGCGCGAGGTGGTTGGACAGGCGCTGGGCGTAGTTCTTCTTGTCGCTGCGATCGGCGTCCGGTGCAGGCTTGTCACCCGCAAGGGTCAGTGGCCGCGCCAGAGCGGGCGGGTCGGGGAACAGGTGCTCGCTCATGCGGCACGCGGATGGGGATGGCCGCCCATCCGGTCGAGGTGGGATTCGACGTCGTCGAGGAAGCCGGGAAGGAAACGCAGGTTGCCCATTCGGGCGCGTTTGAGGAATCCGGCGGTTGCCCGGGCCGACAGCAGCTGCGAATCGTCGAGGAAATCGCTGAGGTTCTCGTAGGGCTCGTGCACCGGCCACGTCGAGCGCTGGACACGGTAGGCCGCGCCGCCGCGCCCCCACGCCGCGGTCGGCCAGGCCTGACCGGCGAGGATCGGGGTGTCCTCGGAGTCGTCGTGCACGTGTGGCCGTTCGATCTGCGACGCGACCCATGACGCCATGCGGACACTGACGGCGTTGCCGACGAGCTTCCACCGGTGGCCTGCGCGCACTCCAGGCAGTGTCAGCGCGGGTGCGGTCCAATCGGGATCGAACCCCTGCAACCGCTCGGCGCCGACGATGCCGGGCGTGACGATCTCACCGGAGGGCAGCCGAACCGCGGGTGGGCTCGCGATGCCGAGAGACGAGCCGCCCTTGAGCGTCGGAACGGCGTTGACCGCCCATCCCAGTCCCCGTGTGCCCTCGGTCCAGTAGAAGCCGCACGGTTGCTCGCCGGGATCTCCGTCGGGCACGGGCCCTTCGTCCTGAGTGAACAGCACCTCGCGCGGATCCTCGGTGCGAGAGGCCAGCATGATGACGCGCTGGCGACGCTGCGGCAGCCCGAACGAGCGAGCATCGACGACGCGGTATGCCCACATGTATCCCAGATCCGACAAGGCATCGGTGATGTGACGCATCGCCGCGCCCCGACCGAGCTGAAGCATGAAGGGCACGTTCTCGATGAGCAGCCAGCGTGGTCCGTTGCGTCGCTTGACGAGCCGAAACACCTCGTCGACGAGGCCGGATCGGGCACCGGTGATGCCCGCCGTGCGACCTGCCTGCGACAGGTCCTGACACGGGAAGCCTGCTGCGACGAGCTCGGTGCCCGACGGAAGCGCGCGCAACTTGGTGACGTCGGTGTGCAACGGCACGTCCGGAAAATGTGCACCGAGCACCGCACCCGCACCCGGGTCGATCTCGCACAGCAACTCCGTCGACCAGCCTTGCTCCGAGAGCCCCAATTCGAGCCCG
Organism: Rhodococcus yunnanensis NBRC 103083; assembly: GCF_001895005.1. GTDB lineage: Bacteria > Actinomycetota > Actinomycetes > Mycobacteriales > Mycobacteriaceae > Rhodococcoides > Rhodococcoides yunnanense. The sequence goes on from NZ_BCXH01000003.1 coordinate 91,474, forward strand.
CCGATCCCGGCGAACAGCCCGACCATCGATCGCGAACTCACGGGCACCCTTCTGTCGAGAACGAACCAAGAACCGAAAACTTCAGAGGGAACGTTACTCGAGAACTCCGACAGGTTCCTCCCACCACACCGCACGCCGCTGTAGTGCCCTCTTGACCTCGAGGTATGTCGAGGTTTCAGGATGGAATTCGTCCGGCGGAAAATGGGTTGGTTCAGGGGCTGTCGGAGTGAAACCATCACTGGACGGCAAGAAGGAGAAAAGAAGTGTCGACGGGTGTGCTCGAATCGCAGGCGACAACGGTGGATCCGGCATCCCCGCAGAGGATCGAGCGCAGTTCGCTTGCCCGGTTCCTGCCGTTCGTGGCGCCGTACCGTTGGTACTTCATCGCCTCGATCGTCGTGTCGTTGATCGCAACGATGACCGGTCTCGTGATTCCGCTTGTCATTCAAGGCGTCATCGACGGCCCCATCACCGACGGCGATGTGGCAGGCGTCTGGTGGCCTGCCGCACTGGTTCTGCTGCTCGGCACGATCGACGCGGCGGGCATCTGGGTTCGCCGCTACCTGGTGTCGGCGCCCTCGAGCCAGTTCGAGATCACGGCCCGCGCACACGTGTTCCAGAAGTTGCAGCGGTTGTCCGTCTCGGCGCACGAGGGATGGGACTCGGGGCAGCTGCTGTCGCGGGCCATCGCCGACCTGTCGTCGCTACGGAGGTTCGTCGCGTTCGTCGGCCCGTTCATCATCATCAACACCGTCACTCTGGTTGTGGGCCTTGGAGTTCTGTTCGTCCAGTCGTGGCAACTCGGGCTGATCATGGCGGTGACGGCGATACCGCTGGTCATCGTCTGCACCCGATTCGAAGGGCTCTATCGCGTCGTCGCGCGTGATGCCCAGGATCAGGCGGGCGATGTCACGACCACCGTGGAGGAGTCGATTCAAGGCATCCGCGTACTGAAGGCTTTCGGCCGCAGTGCGCACCTGGGCAGGCGGTTCGTCCGCGAGGCCGCGCGGCTTCGCGGCACCGAACTCGCCAAGGTGCGCTACCTCGCGATCCTGTGGGCACTCATCGTGGGAATCCCGCCCATCGGTATCGGTTCGATGCTCGCGTTCGGAACCTATTCGATCGTGCAGGGGACCATGACGACGGGCATGCTCGTCGCGGCCATGGCCATCGTGGCGTTCCTGCTGTGGCCGATCGAGTCGTTCGGATTCCTTCTGGCCGAGCTCAACAATGCGCGCACCGCGGCGGATCGTTACTGGGAGATCATGGACACCGCCGAGACGATCCGCGAACCCGTTGCACCCGTGCCGCTTCCGAAGAACGTACGCGGGGTACTCGAATTCCGCGGCGTCGGATTCTCGTTCCCGGACACCGATGCGTCGTCGGCACTGTTGACCGGCGTCGACTTCCGGATCGAACCAGGGGAGACGGTCGCTCTCGTCGGTGTCACGGGTAGCGGTAAGACGGCGCTGACCAATTTGGTCCCGCGGCTGTTCGACGTCACGGAAGGCTCGGTGACGATCGACGGTATCGACGTCAGAACTCTGTCGCTGCTCGATCTGAGATCGATTGTCTCCGTTGCCTTCGAGGATCCGGTGCTGTTCTCGGCCAGTGTGCGCGAGAACATTTCGCTCGGCAGGCCCGACGCGTCCGAGGCCGATGTCGAGGAAGCCCTGGCGATCGCACACGCCCGGGAGTTCGTCGACACGCTCCCGTGGGGCCTCGACACCCGGATCGGGGAGCAGGGTATGAGCCTGTCGGGTGGGCAGCGTCAGCGGCTCGCGCTGGCACGCGCGGTCCTCGGCAAGCCGAGGATTCTGGTGCTCGACGACCCGCTGTCGGCGCTGGACGTCGGCACCGAAGCTCTGGTGCAAGAAGATCTACGACGCGTACTGACGCGGTCGACGACGTTGCTCGTCGCGCATCGACCGTCGACGGCCGCGCTCGCGGATCGAGTGCTTCGTCTCGAGAACGGAAGAATTGTGGAACAGGGGACGCACGAACGACTGCTGGCGACCTCGGCCGAGTACCGCCACGTGATGGGATCGATCGATGGCTGACAACAGCACCGAGCAGAAGAACTGGCGCGGTGTCGGCAACGAGGATTCCGACATCGACTCCGCAGGCAACCTGATCCTGGCCGGTCGATCGAGGCGTCTGTTGATGTCGCTGGTGCGGCCGTACAAGAAGCAGGCGCTACTGGCGCTCGCGATCATCGTCCTCGACAACATCGCGTTCGTGGCCGGACCGTTGTTCATCGCGTACGCGCTCGACGACGGAATATCGGCGGCGACCAACGGTGATTGGGGTCCGCTGGCGTGGACTGTGCTGGGCTACATCGGGTTCGGTGTTCTCGGGGCGATCACCACTTATACGTTCCTGATCGTTTCGGGCAGGTTGAGCCAGGATATTCTGTTCGACCTACGCAGGCGTGTGTTCACGCACGCGCAGCAGTTGAGCTTGTCGTTCCACGAGAAGTACACCTCCGGACGGCTGATATCCCGGCTCACCAGCGACGTCGAGTCGTTGCAGACATTGCTCGAAAGCGCATTGAACGACGCGTTGTCGGCTGTGCTGTCGATCGTGACGATCGCCGTGATCCTGGTGTACCTCGATGTGCCGCTCGCGTTGATCGTTCTGGCGGGATTCGTCCCCCTTGTCCTGGTCACACGGTGGTCGCAGAGGGCGCAACGAACCGGGTACCGACGCACGCGGGTGGCCATCGCGAAGGTCGTCGTCCACTTCGTGGAATCGATGGGCGGAATTCGGGCGGTCCAGGTCTTCCGTCGTGAGAAGAGAAACGATGCGATCCTCGAACTGGAGGACACCGAGTACCGCGATGCGACCACTGCGGCGCTGCGCGGCATGGCGAGCTACACCGGCATCGTTCGGTGGATCGGCAATGTCACGCTGGTGATCATCGTCGTGTTCGGAAGCTACCGGGTGATCAACGGCCACATGGACATCGGTGTTCTGGCGGCGTACGTGCTGTACCTGCGCCGGTTCTACGGACCGCTCGACGAACTGGCGATGGTGTTCAACGCCTACCAGTCGGCGGCTGCCGCGCTCGAGAAGATTTCGGGTGTGCTCGAGGAGGACCCGTCGGTCGAAGCGCCGGAGCATCCGGTCGCGCTGGCAACGGCGCGTGGCGTCGTCGATTTCGACGCCGTGCATTTCGCGTACAACGCCGACCGCGTGGTACTGCCCGAGTTCTCGCTGCACATTCCGGCGGGTCAGATCGTCGCGATGGTCGGCGCTACGGGTGCCGGGAAGTCCACGCTGGCAAAGCTTCTCGCGCGGTTCTACGATCCGACCGAGGGCAGTGTCAGTCTCGACGGCGTCGACTTGCGCAAAATAGGCGACGAGAACATGCGCGAGCACATCGTGATGGTGACACAGGAGTCGTTCCTGTTCTCGGGATCGATCGCGGACAACATCCGCCTCGGCCGTCCTGCGGCGACCGATGACGAGGTCGCCGCGGCAGCAGAAGCCGTCGGACTGACGGAGTTCATCGCGACGCTGCCGGACGGCATCGACACCGATGTGCGCAAGCGCGGTGGACGGCTGAGTTCGGGGCAGCGGCAACTCGTCGCGTTCGCCAGGGTGTTCCTGGCAGCGCCTGCGGTGATCGTGCTCGACGAGGCCACGTCCAGTCTCGACATCCCGAGTGAGCGGCTGGTGCAGCGTGCGCTGGAGACGATCCTGCGAGGCAGGACCGCGCTGATCATCGCGCACCGACTCTCGACGGTCGGGATCGCGGACCGTGTCCTGGTGATGGAGAACGGATCGATCGTGGAGGACGGCACACCGGCCGATCTCATCGCCGGACACGGCCAGTTCGCGGACCTGCACGAGGCGTGGGAAGACAGCCTCGTATAGCGGTGGCTCCCCCCGATTCTGCAGACACGACCGGCTGAGCCGCATTACAGTGGTTTCCGTCGTATGCCACGTTTGTCGGTGCAGGCCAGGGTCTGCGCGCACGAGTCGGCGGCGGTAGTGGGCCGGGGGCCGCCGCGACGCGAGGAACCGGCCGAGTTCTCCAGAAGCGGGGAATCATGTTCGCCTTTCTCGCCCGGACGGTCATCGCCAATCCGTGGAAGGTCATCGTCGCGTGGCTCGTGCTCGCGATCGCGGCGATCCTGCTCTCGCCCAGCCTGAGCAACTACACGACAGGTAATCAGCAGACGTTCCTGCCGAGTTCGTTCGAGTCCTCGCAGGCGCAGGCGGCGGGCAACGAGTACTTTCCGACGCTCGCCGGTGCGACCGGCAGCCTCGTCGTCACGCGTGCGGACGGGACCGCGTTGTCACCGACCGACCAGCAGACCGCGACGACGTTGGCGACGACACTGCAGAACGAGAACATTCCCGGCGTCGTCAGTGTGTCCGCGACACCGCAGTCGCTCTCGCAGGACGGCAAAGCGGTTGCGCTGCAGGTCTCGTTCGCCGGCCAACCCGGTGACGACATCGTGGACTCGGCGATCCCGATCGTCCGGGACGACGCCGAGAGTGCGTTGCAGGGAACCGGTTTGGTCAGTGGGTTGACCGGCAACGCTGCCATCGGCGTCGATACCACCGCCGCGTACGACAGGGCAGACCTGATCATCACGATCGCCACCGTCATCGTGATCCTTGCGCTGCTCGGGCTGATCTTTCGCAGCCCCATCATCGCCGTCATACCGGTTGTGGTCATCGGCGTCGTGTTACTCGTGGTCACCGCGTTGACCGCTGATGTCGCGGCGCTGTTCGGTTTCGAGGTCAGCACCACTCTGGGGTCGATCCTCGTCGTCGTGCTCTTCGGTATCGGCACCGACTACGTGGTGTTCCTGCTGTTTCGGTATCGAGAACGTCTGCGGCACGGTGAATCACCTACCGACGCACTCCATTTCGCGGTGACCGTCGTCGGGAAGGTCGTCGCGTCGTCGGCGTTGACGGTGATCGGTGCCTTCGCCGCGCTGCTCCTCGCCAAACTGGGTTCGCTCAGCACGCTGGCGCCTGGGTTGATCATCGCGGTGGCCGTCATGTTGCTGACCGCGCTGACGCTCGTGCCCGCGCTCTTCACCGTGCTCGGACGCCACCTGTTCTGGCCACTCGGGCCCGGACACGACAGCACGAGAACACCATTCGTCTCCATCGGCCGCGTCATCGCACGACGACCGGGTGTCGTCGCAGGTGTGGTCGGGGTGATTCTCGTCGTACTCGCAGTGTTCTCCTCCGGGTACACCTCGACGTACAACACCCTCGACGAACTACCGGCCAGCACGTCCTCGCAGCAGGCATTCAACACGCTCAACCAATCCTTCCCGGCGGGCGCGCTGAGTCCGACGCAGATCTACGTGACCGGCGAAGGGCCGGTGAACCAGCAGGTGCTCGGCGCCGTGGCCACCGATGTCTCGCAGGTCGACGGGGTGTCCTCGGTGGCGCCGCCGCGTATCAGTCAGGACGGTACCGCCGCCGTCATCACCGTTGTGCTACAGGATGATCCGTACTCCAACGATGCACTCGACCTCGTCGGTGGACCGGTTCGCGACGCGGCCCACAGTGCCGCCGTTCCGGGGACCGAGGTGTTGGTGGGCGGCCAGACCTCGACATTCGTGGACGTCCGTGAACAACTGCGCGCGGACACCAGGCTCGTGTTCCCGGTCGCAGCCGTGATCATCGCGGTGATACTCGCGCTGCTGCTGACCGCGGTCCTTGCCCCGCTGAATCTACTTGTGTGCGTTGCACTCACATTCGCTGCGACGCTCGGCGCCGTGGTACTGGTGTTCCTCCGGCTGCTCGATTACGACGGCATCGACTTCACGATCCCGATCGTGCTGTACCTGTTCGTGGTCGCCATCGGCACCGACTACAACATTCTCATCGCGTCCCGGCTGCGCGAGGAATTCCACAACGGACATCCGCCGCGCAGGGCGGCCGAGGAGGCCGTCGCGAACGACGCTCCCACGGTGGCCGCGTCGGGCGTGATTCTTGCGCTGACGTTCGCGTCGTTGATGCTGACCGGGTTGGCGAACCTCGCCGAACTGGGCTTCGGCGTCGCGATCGGCGTGGCGATAGCGGCCCTGCTGATGGCGCCGCTGCTGGTGCCGAGCCTGTCCGCGCTCGAGGGCCGGGCGTTCTGGTGGCCCATGCGAGCGCGGGCCCCGGTACCCACCGAATCCGTGAGCGCGGAGTAACCGTGCTGTGTCAGCCGCTCACCACGGCGCGATCGGCGGTTTGACCCACATGATCTTCTCCTCGCCGTGCATGGGCGTCGCGGACGGGTGTGCCGGGTTGTTGCGTGCCCACAGATTCTTGACGTCGAGCAGTTCCGCCGTGATGTTCCAGGTCTCCATGGTGCTCGGTGGGGAGATGTCAGCGGCGCGGGCGAGCTTGCGCCGGACGGCGTCGCTCAGGGCGAGCAGTTCGGCGCCGTCGATGCCGCGGTCCCAGACGTAGCGAGCAAGCGCCGTCGCCTTGTCCCGGCGACTCTTCGCGGCCTGATCGGAGTGTGCGAAGTCGAAGTCGCCTGAAGTCACGGTGCCCAACACTAGTAACAGTGAGGAGTGTGGAACAGAGGTGAACATGTAATCGCGGCCACGCCGTCGGCACCCGAAACGCGACGTTTCCACCGATTGCGACGGCCTCGAGCGGCCGGGCGCCCGAGATGCCGAGGCAGAAAAGTCACCACCGCTTGATCTGGCGGGTGCCTCGTCGCTTACCGTAGTCGAGTGACCACTCCAACATCGGGTGTAGAACGCGCTTCCGCCCCAGCGCCGTCGACGCAAGCCTGGCCGGCAATCCTGACGTGGCGATCGCAGGAGGCACCCCGGATGGAATCGGTCCGCGTGCAGCTCAGCGGTAACCGCATCAAGGCGGCAGGCCGGATCATCGGCGGCGCATGCTCGGAACATCCGGCGTTCAGCGCGTCGTACGACCTGGTCACCGACGAGACCGGCGTCACTCGCAGGTTGTCGCTGCGAACCTCGGTCGCCGGCGGCGAAAAGCAAGCTTCCGTCAGCCGCGACGACGAGGGCTACTGGATGATCGAGAACTCCAGCAGTCACCAGCGCTCCACCTACAACGGTGCCCTCGACGTCGATGTGGTGCTCAGCCCGTTCTTCAATACTCTTCCGATCCGCAGGCTCGGGCTCCACACCGATTCCGTGGACCTGCAGGTACCGGTCGTCTACGTCAATCTGCTCGACCTGAGCATCCAAGAAGCGAGCCTGACCTACAGCAGCGGGTCCGACGGCATCCACGTGCTCTCGCCCGTGTCGAGCTCCTCGGTGACGGTCGACTCCGACGGCTTCGTACTCGACTACCCGGGGCTTGCCGAGCGGATCTGACGGACCACGCCACCGAGCCTGCCGGCGGATCGGAACTTCTCCAGCCAGCCGTCGTCTCCTGGTTCGACCCCCGAGATGTCGAACCGCTCGTGCTCCTCGTAGAGGAGTCGCGCGCGGTGACCGGCCGTGACCAGCGTGCGCGTCGACCGCTCGTGGACGAGCTCCTCCCTGGCCCGGGTCAGCACAGCCAAGGCCTCGTCGAGTGCTTCGGTCAGCGCATCCGCATTCCCCTCGCACATCGCGCGCACGAGATCGGGCGACGACGACGCCACCCGTGTGCCGTCTCGGAACGAGCCCGCAGCAAGGCCGAGGGCGAGCGGACTGACCGCGCCGACGCCGGCGAGCGCCTCGGCCAGCAGGTGGGGTAGATGGGAGATGCGGGCAACCGCGCGATCGTGCTCGCCGCTCTCCACCGGTACGACGACGGATCCGCAGTCCAGAGCCAGTGAGGCGACCTGACGCCACACGTCCGGGTCGGCGTCGTCGTCGACACCGACGACCCATACCGCGTCCTGGAAGAGGTCGGGGTCGGCCGAGGACCAACCGGACTGATTCGTCCCTGCCATCGGATGCCCGCCGACGTAGGTCGCCGACAGCCCGTGCCGGGCCACCGCCGCGGCGACCTCCGCCTTCACGCTGACGACGTCGGTGAGTGGATTGTTCGGTGCATGTTCGGCGATGGCGTCCAGGATCGGATCGACGGCGGGCATCGGAACACCGATGACGATGAGGGCGCCCGTTTCCGCGGCGCGGTGGAGTGCGGCGATCAGATCGGTGCCGGTGTCGTACCCGGCCTCGCGCGAGCCGGCGATGGCGTCGGCCGACCTGTTGTATCCCCAGGCGGTCCGACCAGCACGAACAGCCGCGCGGAGCACCGATCCGCCGATCAATCCCAAGCCGAGCACACACACGGGAGCAGTAGTCACGTGACCAGGTTGACACACGAGTAACCGGGCCCGGGCACGGTGGACTTCATTTTGAGGGCTGACGGCGACTACCGTTGCGCGCATGGCTGCACAGCGCGGGAGCAACAACTCCGCACAGGCGAAGAAGTTCGACGCTCCCGATACGAGCGCATTCGACGACCTGGAGGGTTTCGGCGTCGCGGTCGTCCACGAGGACGGCAAGTGGAAGGTGACATCGCTCTCTCCCGAGTCGCTGGGGTCTCTGTCGGCCGCGGAGACCGAACTGCGTGAGATGCGGAGCTCGGGGGCAATTTTCGGGCTGCTCGACGTCGACGACGAGTTCTTCGTGATCCTGAGGCCTGCACCGTCGGGAACCCGGTTGCTCATCTCCGACGCCACCGCCGCGATCGACTACGACATCGCTGCCGAGGTTCTCGAGGCGTTGAACATCGAGATCCCCGATATCGATCCCGACGAGCTCGACGACATCGAACCTTGGGAGGAAGGCGATCTGTCGCTGCTGGCCGATCTGGGACTGCCTGAGCCCGTGCTGGGCATCATCGTCGCCGAGACGGATCTCTACCCCGACGAGCAGCTCGGATCCATCGCGCAACGGCTGGGGTTCCCCGACGAGCTATCGGCCGTTCTGGACAAGCTGCCTCGGTGACCGACGAGGACCTCGTTCGTGCGGCCCTCGCGGCGGCGGGTGAGGCGTCCGAACTCGATGTTCCGGTGGGTGCGGTGGTCTTCGACGCCGACGGCCGAGAGCTGGCACGCGCGGCGAACGCCCGCGAGGCGACCGGCGATCCGACGGCACACGCCGAGGTACTCGCACTGCGTGCCGCCGCTGGCGTCCACGGGGACGGGTGGCGTCTCGAGGGGTGCACGGTTGCGGTGACGCTCGAGCCCTGCACGATGTGCGCGGGTGCCCTGGTGCTGGCGCGGGTGGATCGCATCGTGTTCGGGGCGTGGGAGCCCAAGACGGGTGCGGTGGGTTCACTGTGGGACGTGGTGCGCGATCGTCGGCTGACGCATCGGCCGCACGTGCGCGGCGGGGTCCTCGAAGACGAGTGCGGGGCGGTGCTGCGCGAATATTTCGGTTCGAAACGCTCATGAAATTCTCATGTTTGGTGCCGTTACCCAGGGGTAAACATCGAATCAGGGGCGCGGCAATTGTGCTTCGAACACACTCTCAGGAGGCATTTCATGGGACTCGACGACAAGATCTCGAACAAGGCCGAGGATCTGGGCGGCAAGGCCAAGGAAGCAACCGGGGCCGCGACCGGCAACCGTGACCTCGAAGCCGAAGGCAAGGGTGATCAGGCCTCGTCCGCAGTCAAGGACGCGGGCGAGAAGATCAAGGATGCAGCTTCGACCGTCAAGGACAAGCTCACCGGACACTGATTTTTCTGCTCTGAACAGGCGATTTAGTCTCGCGCCGCCACTGCGGTACAGTTTTCCGCGGTGGCGTGTCCGAGCGGCCTAAGGAGCACGCCTCGAAAGCGTGTGACGGGTAACCCCCGTCCGAGGGTTCAAATCCCTCCGCCACCGCCAAAGCTCCCCACCTGCTCAATGCAGGTGGGGAGCTTTTTTTGCGACGTCTGCGTCGGCCCGCTACCGGGCCGACACAACCTACAACTGGTTCCACAGCAATGCGTCCCCCTTCTGCTCATCCCTCGATTCATCAGTCATCGCGGCCCTGTCGGGGTGCGAGGATGCAGCGTGGGCGATCGGGTGCGAGGCCCCGGCTTTGGTCGAGCAGCGAACCGACACCGACCCGACTGACACAACAGCCAGGGCGGCCCTACCCGCGCGAAGGCTGCCCCGGCGCCGCTGGCTCAGACCTGCTCACCACCTGAAAGGAGTGCACCCACGCCGACAACCGCGCCCAATCCTGGCTTCACTTGTCCGTCGGTCAGATGTCCGGAGTATCCCTCGGGAAGAGCTGAGTTGGGCGTTCGCAAGTGCGCTTGTCGGCGTTGGTGCTCTCACGTCGTCACGAACTCACCGATCGCGCTGGCGGTTGCCTTCGGGTCTTGGAGCATTGGCAGGTGTCCCGTCGTGATCTCTCGAGTCCACTGCGCGCCGAGTCGTTGAACAAAGCGGCGCTGGCTTCCGAGCGGAAGCTCCTTGTCATCGGTCGTCAGCAAGAAACCGCGGAGACCAGACCACTCGTGTTGGCCCGTCTGGTCCATGTAGAGGCCACGGGACTCGGGGACGAATTCGGTGACGATGCGTTCCACGTCGTCGATGTGCAAGCCTCGACCCAGCCCGCGCCTTATAGCTCTGGCCGGTGGGCGTGTGCCTGCAAGACGCATCAACGTCGGCAGCACCCATCGATTCGGAGCGGGCATCGCGGATACGAAGGAATCGGTGCCGGTGGGGATCACGGCGGAGATCGCGAGGAACGAACTCACGCGCTCTCCAAGAAGACGCGCCACTTCTGCGCCGACAACGCCGCCCGAAGAATGCGCCACGATAGCGAATCTTCCTGGTGGGGTGGCGTCTACGGCAGCTTCTACGTAGGCGTTCAAGGGAGCATCTGAGTGTGCGGAGGGCCGCGGGGCAACTGCCGATTCTGCGCCTACTCGACTGCGTACCTCGTCCCATATCCAGGTGGGAAGGCCGGCGCCGCTGAGGAACAAGATTGGGGAATGCGTGTCAGTCATGATTCCAATCGTCGGCCGGACGAGTGACACCTATGTGTCACCATTTGCCAGTGAACCGAAGTGACAGGCTGTACTCCGTCCGTGAGGAGCTGCGACGGGCGGGGCGATCGGGTCGGACAGCCGAGCGCCTCGCGGAGGTGTTCGAAGTCAGCGTCCGCACCATCAAGCGGGATATCAGCGCACTCCAACAAGCGGGATTTCCAATTTGGGCGCAGCCAGGGCATGACCGGCAACCGCAACCACTCGAGAGAGGCGAAATCGATGCCAGACATCGACGAATTCGGCCGCACCGCGCTGCATTACGCCGCAGCCGAAAACAGAATAAACGACGTGCGACAACTGCTCGCTGACGGCGCGGACGTCAACAGTCGTGACCATCAGCAGTGGACGCCCCTGATCTTCGCTGCACAGTTGGGATTCGTCGATGTTGTCACCGTCCTCCTGAACCACGGTGCCGACGTCAACGCCATCAACTCGACAGGCAGATCCGCACTCGAACGCGCCATCATGGCCCCCAAGAACGACGGGGCCAGCAACGCCATCGCTACCATCCGGGTTCTGCGCGACCGCGGTGCTGACGCCACCAGCAAGACAATCACGAGCGACTACTTCGACCCGATCAGTCCCCTGGACATTGTCCGTGACCATATCCGGAACTCAGAGGTCGCAGCAGAGTTCGCTGACCTACCGTGAGCAACTACCCAGATGTCGACGCCGAACTGGCCGAGATCAGATCCAAGGCACACAAGATTGCGCGTTCGATCGACCCGTGGAAGGTATGGGTCGTTCCGATGACCAGACGGTTACCGTTACTACCGACTCAAATCAACCCGGCGGCAATGAGTGTCCCTTCGCGCGAGAGCCTCTGTTTTCCTTCTACTTCGCAGGAGAAGCAACGCGCGGCAACGTCTGCAATTGGGCAGCCAAGCAGTTCCTCGAACCGCTCTGGGTCGTGAATGGTCAGGACGTTGTCGTTGCGTTTGGCACATTCCGTCCTCTCCCCGCGTCACGCTCCGTTCGACGACCGCGCCAGCTCGTGTCTATGTGCCCTTCTGCCACATGCACCGCGACCCGAGCCATCAGGCAGCGACCTCCTCCGGCTGAGTTCGCTGTCGAACCGACAGAAGCAGCCCGATCAGAAGGGCTAGACCGGCGGCGACAGCGGGAACGACCAACGCTCGCTGATAGTCGTGGGGTTGGGCAACGTCATGATCGCTTCCAACGAGAAGGATGGTCGCCGCTGATACCCCCAGAGCGGCACCGAATTGAAAGCCCGTGTACACGATTCCGCCGGCGACGCCGTGCTTGTTCTCGTCGACACCCTCCACGGCCGCGGCTGTAAGAGGACCGTAGATGAACGCGAACGCCACCCCCAGCAAGAGCAGCGATGGCAGCAGGTCGAGAAACCCCGAATCCGAGTCGAGTCGGAGCGTGAGAACGAACCCGACTGTGACTGCGGCCAGCCCGGTCACGACCACGGTGACGTTGCCGAATCGTTCGACTAATTTCGGTGTCAGGAACGGGGCGATGACCAACTCGATTCCCATCGCGGTGAACGCGAACCCTGTCTGGAGGGGTGTCCAATCGAGCAATTCTTGAAGGTAGAGCGTCAGCACGAACTGCCACGCAAAGAACGCACCGATGAACAGTAGTCCGATCGAGCTCGCCCACGGCAGCAGGCCTGTCGTCAGGACCCCGGTCGGAATCAGGGGGTTGGATGCTCGTTTCTCGATGACCACAAAAGTGACTGTCAAGACGGTCGCCAGACCGAAAGCTATCGGTCCCAAAGGGTTTGTGACGCTTTCGCCGAGTGTGACGATCCCGAAGACCAGGCTGACCATCGCAGCGGTGAGTGTCAGGCCACCTGCAATATCCAACTGCCTGTGTTCATGTGCCGCTTCCGCCGACCTCGGCTGATCGGGGTTGATGGACGCCCAGCCTGCGACGAAGAATGCGACGCCGAACAGCGCTGGTGCGAAGAACACCAAGCGCCAGTCCAAGGACGTGAGGAGACCTCCTGCCACCACACCGAGAAGAAACCCCGATGCGCCGATCGCTCCGTAAATCGCGAGGGCTTTGTTGCGGAGAGCACCCTCAGAGAATGTGGTCGTCAACAGACTGAACCCGGCGGGAGTCATGAAACCGGCAGTGGCGCCGGTGATGAAGCGGACCACAATCAACACCCACGAGTCCTGCGCGATGCCCCCGAGCGCCGAGAATGCTGCGAAGACGACGAGAGCTGTCAAGAAGATGCGTCGCCGTCCGAGTACGTCGGCCGCGCGTCCCCCAAGGATCATGAATCCGGCGTACGCAAGCACGTAGGTGCTGATCACCCAGTGCGCGGAGCCTGTGTCGAGGCCTATGTCGGCGGCAATGCTGGGAACTGCGACGTTGAGCATTGCGATGTCGATGCCTTCGAGGAACAGGGCACCGGTCACGACAGCAAGGACTGCCCACGCCCGTCGCGGTCGGGATAGCTTGTCGCTGACGACGGTAGCTTCGGATTCGGTCACAGCAGTCTCCTCAGTGACGAAACATGTCTTGGTTACTTCTTGTAACCGTGTTCAGGGTGGGTCATCATGAACAGATGGCACAAGAAGGCACTTCGGAGTCAGTCGGTTACACCGCAGGAAGTGACCAGGTCACAGATGAATGCTGTCGAGATGGGCGCGAGGCATTCCAGTGGGATACGCGTGAAGACTGCGAAGTGCGCCAAATCCTCGATCGAGTCGCTGACAAGTGGTCTCTTCTCGTCATAGCCCTCCTCGCCGAACGCACGTTGCGATTCGGCGAACTGGGCCGTGAGATCGACGGGATCAGCACGAGGATGTTGACTGTCACACTCCGCAACCTCGAGCGTGATGGGCTGATCGACCGCCGCGTGTATCCGGAGATCCCACCTCGCGTGGAATATCGGTTGACCGACCTCGGCCGCACGCTGCTGGGAACCATTCAGGCTCTCGTCGGCTGGACCGAGAAGCATCAGGTCCAGATCGCCCGCGCGCGTCAGTCTTTCGACAACGCGGCGACCGCATCACAGCTCATCTGACCTCGTTCGTGGTCATGCAACGACAACTTTCCGGCCGGTGTCCGACTTGCAGACCCCGGAGGATGTTCACATCGCCTCGGCGACCCACATCTACGACGTCAGCGATGTCGAGTAGCTACAACTGTGCACGCGACTCAGTGCGTCGGGCATGTCGATCGCCACGCCGCGGCGCTTCGCCGAACTCGTGAGGACCGGCCCGGGAAATGAACGCCAACGTCCAAGCCTGCTGCAAGAACATGAAGGCGTGGTTCGCGCCGATATTGCTGCGCTGCAGGAGAATCTGACGACTATTCAAGAAAATCTGACGACTATTCAAGAATAGGTGGCGGCAGACAGGTGAGGACCTCCGGTACTGGTGTGGTCACCACAACTGCACCGACAGTCAAGAGGCCCTCATGTCCCACGCTAATGCCTTCCTCACCCCGAAGGGGCGAGCGAAACTGCAAGAGTCGATCGTCGACCACGGCTGGTCCATCCGCCGCGCCGCCGAACGCTCCCGAGTTTCGCCGACCACGGCCAAGAAATGGGCCGACCGATACCGCACCGGCGGGCAGGCAGCGATGGCCGACCGCTCGGGGTGGGGATTTCTGTTTCGGGGAGGTACCGTCCGGACCAGTGAACCTCCGACTGAGAGATCCGGCTGACTTACCCGAGTGCGTGGCGGCGTTGCGGGAAGTCCACGACGCGGACGGCTACCCGAATGTGTGGCCGAACGACGCAGAGGATTGGTTACAACCGCCAGGAACGGCGCACGCAATCGTGGCGGAATTCGACGGGCGGATCGTCGGTCATGCTGTGGTGGTCGAACGCGACCACGTGCGGTGGGTGTCGAGGTTGTTCGTCCTGCCCGGCGCCCGCGGACTGCGGGTCGGCGAGGCACTGCTCGCCGAGGCTCGACGCATAGGCGCGAACATGCTCGACGTCGTCGAACAGTCCGATGCTGCCATTGCACTGTATGAACGCACTGGTTGGACGCTGGTGTACGCAAGGCAGGCAGACTGGGTCATGGCCGACGGTTCCCGCCCGATCGAGCGGATCTATGCATGGGATCCCGCCGATAATTAGGATACCCTGCCCTCATGAGCAAAGGTGTTGATGGCATCATCATGAAGGCGTGGCGGGCGGAGAACTACACCCTGACCGTCACATCTACCGAACCCGTCACCGACAAGTACGTCCGCATCGGATTCACCGGCGACGGCTTGCTGGCTGAACATCCGGTGCACCCGACGCAGTGGATACGGCTGTGGTTCGACGACGGCACGGGCCGCGAGCGTCAACGCGGCTATTCGCTCGTCCACCAGGACCCGGCGGACGATACTTTCGCCATCGAATTCGCACTCCACTATGGGCCTGCGTCGAAGTGGGCGGAGAATGCCAAGCCCGGCGATGTCATCGAGGCCAGTCTGATGGCCAAGGGCGTCGGCTCGTCCAATTTCGCCATCCCCGAACCGACGCCGTCCGAGCTGCTGATCTTCGGTGACACGGCTTCGCTTCCGGCGATCAACTCGATTCTGGACGCCATCGGGGGCACTCCGGCGAAGGTGTGGCTCGAGTGGCAGTACGAGTCCGACAGGACGCTGCCGGTGCATGCCGGTGCCGCAACGGAGGTGACGTGGCTGCAGCGCGTCGACGACGGTCGCCTCATGCGGGAGCAGGCCGAGAAGCTCACTCCCGCATCCGGGGCCTTCGCGTGGGTCGCGTGCGACGGGCGAACCACGCGCGCGATTGTCAAAACCCTCAGGGCAACTCACGGTTTGGACAAGGGGTCGATCAAATCCCAGGCGTACTGGAAGTGATCCCTACCGCTTGAATGGTTCATTCATGTTGTCTGACAACATGAATGAACCATTCAAGCGATGCAATCGGAAAATCGGGTGGCGTCGAGGCTCGCAGAGAGCTACTCTGCCTAGAGTGGCTAGGAAATAGCCTACTAACCCTAGCCAGGAGAAGAGATGGCACGCGCCGGGCTGAATGTCGCCCGCCTGACCGAGGCGGCGGCAGACATGGCCGACGAGATCGGCTTCGAGAACGTGACCGTGCTGGCGCTTGCCCGCTCGTTCGGCGTCAAGGATGCGAGTCTGTATTCGCACATCAAGAACCTGCGGGATCTTCGGCAGAAGGTTGCCGTTGCGTCACTGTCCGAACTCGCCGACCGGGTTTCCGACGCGTTGGCCGGGCGTGCGGGCAAGGATGCGCTCGTGGCGTTCGCGGGCGCGTACCGCGACTATGCACGCGAGCACCCTGGCCGGTACCGGTCGACGCAGTTCGAGCTCGACGTCGACGCCGAGGCGCTGACTGCGGGTCGACGCCACTCGGCGATGTCGCGAGCGATTCTGCGCGCGTACGGGCTCACCGAACCCGACGAAACCGATGCAGTTCGATTGCTGGGCAGCACGTTTCACGGGTTCATCGCATTGGAGGCGTCCGGAGGGTTCGGGCACAGCAGTCCACCGCGGGAGACGGAGGAATCCTGGGTGCGCGTGCTCGATGTGCTGCACCATGCCCTCACGAACTGGCCTGGCACGAGCTGAGGAGAAGAAGAATGGAACCGATAACGGAGAACGAGATCAGAGCGTCGTTCGTCAACTGCTCCAAGGGGGATGCGAAGCGACTGAACGTTCCGCGCACCCTTGCCGACACGTCGTGGGACGAACTGGATTTCCTTGGATGGACCGACCCGTCGTACGCGGGCAGGGCATACCTCGTGGTGCCGCGACCGGACGGCCCTGTCGGAATCGCGGTGCGGTACGAGACCGGCGGATCGGATCGCGCCCAGATGTGTACGATCTGCATGACGATGCATTCACGCGGGAACGTGTCGCTGATGACGGCGCGCAAGGTCGGTGAATCCGGACGGAAGGGCAACACCGTCGGCACGTACATGTGCACCGATCTCGCGTGCCCGCTCTACGCGCGCGGGAAGAAGACGCCTGCGCTCGGGAACCGCTACCGGGAGAGTCTCACGCCGGACGAGCGCGTCGAGCGACTGCAGAAGAATGTCGACGCGTTCGTCGACCGGCTCTACACCTGATCGTCGCTGCGTCTTTCGAGGATCAGCAGCTTCCGCCACCTGCAGCGTCGAGTCCTCGCAGAATGGTCTGCTGGTCCTCGGTGGACAGGGTCGGCCAACTTGCATTCGCCTGCATCTGGGCGGCCATCCCGGCGACCGACTCCTGACGCGTCGCTGCTCCCGACGCTGCCAAGGCATCGATGACGGCAACGAACCGGTTGCAGGTCTCGGCGTAGAGTTCCTCGCCGTGCGGCATGTCCGCCCCCGGCTCCGGTAGACCGAGTTCTGCTCCTGGCTCGGTCGGCAGCTCGGGAACCACCAACGGCGGAGTCCGCGCTGCCGCCGATTCGGCCGTGTTCGACGCGGAGGCAGGCTCGGGAGGCCGGGCCGCGGTGGCCACCGACTGCGGCGTCGCCGGTGCCGGTGCCGCGGTGGGTGCAGTTGTCGCCGCGGACACGGCGGCCTCGGGCGTCTGCTGCGATGTCTCGCCTGCGGTGTTCGACGAGTCCGTGCCGCATCCGCCGAGGACCAGTACGGCGAACGCTGCTGCCAAGACGATCCGCTTCATGCGCCCTGTGTACCAGAGTGGGCGCCGGCTCAGTCGAGAGTTGCCGCATGTTCGGCGATCGTGTTCACGGTCGTCGACCAGGCAATGGACTCCGGATCGACGAAGTCGCCGTGCCCGACGCCCGGCAGAATGGTCAACTCGGCTTGGTCGCCTGCAGCTCGTGCCGCCTCGACGTACGCCGTGCTCTGGTTGACCGACACCGTCTTGTCGGCGTCCCCATGAATCGCGCTCACCTCGGTGCCGATCGGCAGATGGTCGATCGGTGACGCGATGCGATACCTGTCGGGAACCGCGTCGGGCATTCCACCGAGAAAGGCGGGTACGAGCTTGTCGCCGCCGATGTTCGCGGCACGGGCCATGTCGAACACGCCTGCCATGATGGTTGCGCTGCGCGGCACGATCTTCGGCTGAGCGCCCGGTGCGGACGCGGGCAGTGTGTGACGCCCGGCCAGCCATGCGGCGAGCTGGCCGCCGGCGGAATGCCCGGCGACGTGTACTCGGTCGAGGTCGAGGCGGCCTCCCGCGGCCTCCTGGACGGTCGTCGCCACTGCTTCGGTGGCGTTGTCGACGTCGGCGAGCGTGTCGATCCAGTTCCCTGTACCCCGCCGATATTCGATGTTCCACACCGCGATTCCGCGGTCCGCTACCGTCTGCGAGAGGCGGGCGAAATACGTCATGTCGTACTTCTGCTGCCATCCGCCGCCGTGGATCATCACCACGACCGGAATCGAATCGACCCCGTTGTCCGGTAGATAGAGGTCGCCGACGTTGTCACTGTTCGGGCCGTACTTCAGCCGGAGCGGTGATTCCGACGGTGCCGGGACCAACGCCGGTATCGATGCAGGCGACGACGTCGCGGACGGGGGAGCGCCGGTGTGCGTCGGCGCGGAACAGCCGGTGAGTAGAGCGACGGTGATCAGGGTGATCAAGGCCTGCCGCAGCGTCACCGATCGCCGCCTGTCCATGCGAGTAATCGATCGACGGGCCAGGTGTTGATCACTCGCTCGGCGGGCACGCCGCGGTCCTCGGCCCGAACACATCCGTAGCCCTGCCAGTCCAGCTGACCGGGTGCATGGGCGTCGGTGTCGATGGAGAACAGGCATCCACGCTCGAGCGCGATGTCGATGAGCCGTTCGGGTGGGTCCTGCCGTTCGGGGCGCGCGTTGATCTCGACGGCCGTGCCGTACTGCATGCAGCCTTCGAATACGACGTCGGCGTCGAACGTCGACTCGGGACGTGTGCCGCGTCCACCCTCGACGAGTCGGCCGGTGCAGTGGCCGAGGACGTCGACGTGGGGGTTGGCGATGGCGTTCACCATCCTCCGAGTCATGGTGTCCGAATCGGCGCGAAGGTGCGAATGAACGCTCGCGACAACGACATCCAGCTCCGCCAGCAAGCCTTCGTCCTGATCGAGGCTGCCGTCGTCGAGGATGTCGACCTCGATGCCCGTCAGAATCCGGAAGGGTGCGAGCTGCTCGTTGAGTTCGGCGACGACGTCGAGTTGGCTACGCAACCGGCTCGCGGTCAACCCGTTGGCGACGGTGAGCCGAGGGGAGTGGTCGGTGAGCGCGCAGTACTCGTGCCCGAGATTCTTGGCCGCCCGCATCATCTCGTCGATGGGACTGCCGCCGTCGGACCAGTTGGAGTGCGTGTGCAGGTCGCCTTTGAGAGCAGCGCGCAGTTCGTTCTCACCGATCGGCTGGGCCTCGGCTCGCTTCTCGGCGAGGTACTCGGGGACATCGCCTGCCGTCGCCTGCCGAATGATCAGAGACGTCTTCGCCCCGATGCCGGGAAGCGCCGCCCACGAATCCGTCCGTGCTCGCTCTGCACGTGCTGTGGCGCCGAGTGATTCGACGACGTCGGCGGCGCGTCTGTATGCCTTCACCCGATGTGTGTCGGCACGGGAACGCTCGAGCCAGTATGCGATCTCGCGGAGGGCTTCGATCGGGTCCATGTTTCTATTGTCCAGGAACGGGCTTCGGGTCGACCATTCCGGTGTTGGGCTGCCAGTCGTACACCACGTAGGTGCGTAGGAGGATGTCCTGCAATGATCGTCGGCGTCTGTCCACCGCCACCCACAGCAGCCCGAAACCGAACAGGACACACAGGAATGCGCGCAGCGCGGCCACCGGCCACCTGAGCAGTCCGTGCCGCGGCGTGACCAGCCGAACTCCCATCGTGATCGCACCGACCGTGCGTCCCGTCGTTGCCCAGCACAGCGTGAGATAACCGATCGAGATCGACACGAATGCCGTGATCGACAGAAATATCGCCGGGGACCGGAAGGTGAACGACTGTGGATCGAACAGCAGCTGCACGAAGATCGAACCGATGTAGACCGAACCCATCAGCAGCCCGACCACTCCGAGATCGATCACCGCAGCCGCTCCGCGAGTGACGATTCCTGCGGTGCGCATGTCCTCGACGCGCGGGTGGATCATGTGCTCGCCTGGTTCGCCGGCCCGGCATCGCGGCCGACCTCGCGGCCGAACAGCCTGCCGACGAACTGCGAGACAGCGGCGTCGGCCTGCATTCCCTGGCTGCGGACACCCCGGACCGCCTCCGCGGACAGCGATCCCGTCGACTCGCGGATGATGTCCGGTAGGTCGACGCCGTCGATGACGAAATTGGCCAGCGCGATCAAGTCGACTCGTGCAATTGCACCGTCGAGGTCGACTCGCGCGACGGCTCTGTCGAGGTCGACTCGCGCAACGGCTCTGTCGAGGTCCACGCGCGCGACCTGACGGTCGAGGTCGACGGTGTCGACGACGGCGTCGAGGTCGACGCGTCGGACTGCTGCATCCAGATCGACTCGTGCGACGGCCTTGTCGAGGTCGACTCCTTCGATGATGGAGTCGATGTCGACGTTCTCGCGGATCAGACGCGTCAGGTCGATCTCGTCGAGCGCTGCCGCCACGATCTTGACGATGGTCGCCCGCAACACGGCATCGGCCAACAGGGTGGCTGCGGCGATCGCGCGCTCGCCGCGACCGGACACGGTCCGAACGGTGTCTCCGATCATCGGCAGCCGAGTGAGTCCGCGAACGGCACCGCGAACGACGCTGCGTGCGGCACCTGTCGCGGTCACCGCGGTTCCCACGGCCAGCGGCACGAGATGTACTTCGTTCGACACCGTTGCTCACCGCCTCTCCGAGTCAGTAGATCATCCCAGTTCACGGGCGGGTGCGGGAACATTCTCACGCTGTAGCCACAGCCTATTCGGACAAATCTCTCAGGAAGTTGACAGGTCGAGAAACCCCATCGGGGTTGAAGGTGCAACTAGCATTGGCCGCTATGACAAAGAAATGGTGGATCGTAGGGGCAGTGGTCGTCGTGATCGTGGCACTCGGCCTGACGGTGGGTCCGTGGGCGTACGGAAAGTTCTTCGCCGAGGACGACGCACCCGCGGCGACGGTGTCGACGTCCGGTGCTGTGGCAGCGACGACGGACGACCTCGACGGAACCTGGACCATCGTCCCCGGCGACGCGTCGAACACGACTGCGGCCGGATACACCGTCGAGGAGGTCCTGAACGGAGCCGATGTCACCGTCGTCGGATCGACGACCGAGGTCAGTGGTGATGTGACCATCGCCGACAACTCGTTGACCGCGGGTGAGGTGACGGTCCAGACCGGATCGATCACCACCGACAGTGACCGGCGGGACAGCCAGTTCCGCGGCAACATCTTCGACACCGCCACTCATCCGACCGCGACGTTCACGTTCGATTCGCCCGTCGATCTGTCCTCGATCCCGAAGGACGGCACGACCACGACGGTCACCGTCGACGGAACGCTGACGTTGAAGGATCAGGCCAAGAAGGTCTCCGTCGAGATGGAGGTGCTGCAGTCCGGTGACGCGCTCATCGCGTCGGGAAGCATTCCGACGACGTGGACCGACTACGGAATCGAGCCACCGTCACTGGGATTCGTCACCGTCGAAGGTTCGGGATCGGTCGACTTCCTGATCAACCTGAACTCGAACTAGTTCGGATCGTTTTCGGCTCGCTCGGCGTCCACCCCGGCGGGCCGAGAACGAACCCCAATCGTTCACGCCACGACCGCGATGCCGCTACATCCCTTGCGATGGAGCGGTATTCGTGTGTCTGGAGTGTCCAGATGTTGTACGTGTCCACCGGCTTGGTCAAACCGTAGTGCGGCCGGGCGAGTTCGTCGGCGTAACTTCCGAAGAGGCGATCCCAGACGATGAAGATTCCGCCGTAGTTCTTGTCCAGGTATTCGGGGTCGCGGCCGTGGTGAACGCGATGGTGCGATGGAGTGTTGAACACGAATTCGATCGGACGCGGGAGCTTGTCGATGCGTTCGGTGTGTACCCAGAATTGGTAGACCAGATTGACCCCGAAGCCGGCGAACACCATCCACGGCGGAATTCCCAACAGGGGCAACGGAAGCCACATGACCACCTCGCCGCTGTTGTTCCATTTCTGGCGAAGTGCGGTACTGAAATTGAAGTACTCGCTGGAATGGTGAGCTTGGTGTGTCGCCCAGATGACCCGTGTTCGGTGGGCGATCCGATGGTAGGTGTAGAACAGCACGTCGACCCCGACGATCAGAATCACCCAGGTGTACCAGGCATCGGCAGGCAGGTGCCATGGCGCGACGTAGGCGTACAGCGCCGCGTAGCCGAAGAGGGCGAGCGTCTTCCATACCGTGGTCGTCGCGATGGAGACCAAGCCCATTCCCACGCTGGCACGGGCGTCGGCGCCCTGATAGCTGCCGCGTTCACCCTCTTCGAGTTTGGCTGCGGCGAACCATTCGATGGCCAGAAGGGCGACGAACGCGGGAATGGCGAGCGCCACGGGGTCGCGAAGAGGCTCGGGCAGTGAGTTCCAGGCAGAACCGACCCACTCGAACATCCGACCGCTCCTTTGCGTGACACTTTCATGCTCAGTGTAACGCAGAGGATGTGACAGTGGCCATAGCTGGGTACGCGTGGGTGCGACGAGAGATCAGGAGATTGGCCTATTTCCTATTCGAATGGTAGGAATTAGGGACGGCCACCGAAGGAGAACGCAGTGCACATTACCGCCAAGGCGGACTATGCCGTGCGTACTCTTCTCGAACTCGCGGCGTCGCACGGTGCACCGGGCAAGGCCGAGGCGCTTGCATCCGCGCAGAACATCCCGCACAAGTTCCTGGAATCGGTGTTGTCGGATCTGAGGCGCGCCGACCTGGTGCGCAGTCGACGCGGCCCCGATGGCGGATATTGGCTGGCACGACCCTCGGCCGAGATATCGATCGCGGATGTGGTCAGAGCCGTCGAGGGCCCGTTGGCTTCGGTTCGCGGCCAGCGCCCCGAGGATGTCGATTATCCGGGGCCTGCGCAACCACTGCGGTTGGTCTGGCTCGCGGTGCGCGCCAACATGCGAGCGGTGTTGGAGGAGGTGACGTTGGCGGACATCGTCGACGAGCATCTTCCGTCCGTCATCATGGATCTGACGGCCGACCCGGCGGCCTGGGCGCGGCGCTGACGGGCGGACGCTCGCATTCGGCAGTGTGGTACACCGCACACTCACCCGGTGATGTGAGCGATCGTACAACGATGCAGACCTGTGCAACATTGCAGAACTCTGCACATTCCGTAGGTTGGAGGGCATGCCCGAACAGCCCGGTTTGCGAGACCTGAAGAAGGCCGCAACGCGCGACGCTCTCGGGCTCGCCGCCGTGCGTCTGGCGAAGGTTCGGGGTCTGCATGCGGTGACAGCCGATGCAATTGCTGCCGAGGCAGGAGTGTCCACCCGGACATTCCACAATTACTTCGCCAACAAGGAAGAAGCAATCCTTCAGCACCTCGAGTCGTCTGCACTCGTATGGTTCGACATTCTCCGTGCACGTCCCGCAGGCGAGCCGATCTGGACTTCCCTACGTCACGTGGCCATCTCGGTCGTGACCGATCCCCAGCGGGACCTCGCCGAGACGTTCGCCGTGGCTCGACTCGTCGAGGCGCACCCGAACGTCGTGGCCCGCAAGCTCGAACTCCACCAGTCGATCAGCCGGGTGCTCGGCGAAGCGATAGCCGAACGTACCGGCACGGACCTCGACCGCGACATGTATCCCAACCTGCTGCAGATGGCAGTAGGAGGAGCAGTCGCGGCCGCACTCAACGTCTGGATCAACAACCCCACAGGAGCAACGCCGGAACAGCTCGTCGAGGACGCATTCGATCAACTGCAGGCCGGCATCCCGGACCCGCGCGAACCGAAAACAAACTGAGGAGCCGACCAGTGGCCACCTATCTGTATCGAATCGGGAAGTTCGCCTACCGGCGAAAAGGCATCGTCATCGCACTGTGGCTCGCACTTCTGGTGCTCGCAGGCGTCGGCGCAACCACGCTGTCCGGCCCGACGGCCAACTCGTTCAGCATTCCGGGCACGCCGGCTCAGTCGGCACTCGACCTGCAGAGCGAGCGATTCAGCAACACCAAGGATCCGTTCAGCGCAGTCGAGGCCGACTACGTGTTCGCCGCACCGGACGGGCAGAGCCTCGACACGCCCGCGTACACCGCGGCCATCGATGCCACCATCGCCGAGATCGACAAGATCGGTGACGTCGATCCATCGGTCAAACCAGGTGGCCAGCAGCCGCTCGCCAACCCGGTCGCAGGCAACACCGCGATCGTCGATCAGTACAACGAGGTGGCGGAGAAGGACGGCACCGCGCCGGACGTCGCAGCAGCCAATGCGGCAGCGCTGTCGCCGCTCAGCCCCAACGGCAACGTCGGCACACTGACCGTCCCGATCACGGCCGAACTCGCCGATGTCACCGACACACTGCGCACCGATCTCGACGAGGCCGCGCAGCCCGCCCGAGATGCAGGTCTGACCGTCGAACTCGGCGGAAGCGTCGCACAGTCGGCTGCTCCTCCGGGCGGCACGTCCGAGCTCGTCGGTCTGGCCGTCGCAGCGATCGTGCTTCTCATCATGTTCGGCTCCGCGGCTGCAGCCAGCCTGCCGCTCATCACCGCTATCGTCGGCATCGGCATCAGCAGCCTTGCCATCACCACGGCGTCCGGTTTCGCCGACCTGTCGTCGTTCACCCCGATCCTCGCGGTGATGATCGGGCTTGCCGTCGCGATCGACTACTCCCTGTTCATCCTGGCTCGATACCGCCACGAACTCACGCTCACCGACGACCGGGAAGAGGCCGTCGGGCGTTCGGTCGGCACGGCAGGCTCGGCCGTCGTGTTCGCCGGCGCAACGGTGTTGATCGCACTCCTCGCGCTGCGCGTGGTCGGCATTCCGTTCCTGTCTCAGATGGGTATGGCAGCGGCCTTCGCCGTGTTCATCGCAGTCCTGATCGCGTTGACATTCCTGCCGGCGATGCTCGGCCTCTATCGGGGCAAGGCCTTCGCGGGCAAGATCAAGTTCGTCAACACGACCGACCCGGAAGACCCGGACGCGAAGCCGACGAACGGGCTGCGATGGGCACGGTTCCTCGTCAAACGCCCGTTGCTCGGACTGATCGGCGGCGTTGTACTCCTCGGCGTCATCGCAGGCCCCACGACAGGGCTGTCACTGGCGTTGCCGTCCATCGCAACCTCCGACCCGTCGACGTCGGTGCGCAAAGCCTACGACCTGGAGGAGAAAGGATTCGGGCCGGGTAAGGCAGGACCTCTGCTGACCATCGTCGACGCGTCGGGCGTGGCGGACGCCGACCGTACTGCGGCCTTCCAGCAGGTCGTCGACGCGATCTACGAAGAGGACGACGTCACCAATGCGCAGGTCGTCGCGATCAACGAGGCAGGCGATACCGCTCAGATTCTCGTGACCCCGTCGAGCGGACCGAACAGTCAGGAGACCAAGGATCTCGTCGCCAATCTGCGTGCCGCGGAATCCGGCGTCGAGGAGAGCACCGGTGCCTCGTACGGCGTGACCGGGCAGACAGCGCTCGAGCTCGACGTCTCGGAGCGACTGCAGAACGCGCTCGTGCCGTATCTGGCCGTCGTCGTCGGACTCGCGTTCGTGCTGCTGATGGTGGTGTTCCGCTCGATTCTCGTGCCGTTGACCGCAACGATCGGCTTCTTGCTCAGTGTCCTGGCGACATTCGGCGCAACCGTGTTCATCTTCCAAGAAGGTGGCCTCGGACTGATCAGCAACCCGCAGCCCATCGTGAGCTTCATGCCGATCTTCCTGATCGGTGTCGTGTTCGGTCTCGCGATGGACTACCAGGTGTTCCTCGTGTCGAGAATGCGCGAGGAGTACGTGCACGGCACTCCCGCCAAGGACGCCGTCGTCAACGGATTCAAGTACGGCGCACGTGTGGTCACCTCGGCCGCGGTCATCATGATCTCCGTCTTCGCGGCGTTCATGGCCGAACCGGACTCGTTCATCAAGTCGATCGGCTTCGCGCTCGCCGCGGCCGTGTTCTTCGACGCGTTCGTCGTGCGCATGGTCGTCATCCCGTCGGTGATGGCGTTGCTGGGTGACAAGGCATGGTGGTTGCCGAAGTGGCTCGACAAGATCCTGCCGAACGTCGACATCGAAGGCGCCAAGCTCGCGAAGGTGCTACCGAAGCGTGACGAAGAGGAGCCCGTGCCTGCGTAAAGCGCATGGTGGCCGAGGATTTCCGTGTTCACTCGAAAAAATATGGAGACTGTTGGACGTGCACACGAGTAATCTTCGGCCATCATGCTGATTCCGCTACTGAAGACCTATCTGGCTCCGTACAAGCGCGCGATAACCGGGTTGATCGCACTGCAATTCGTGGCGACGGCGGCCGCGCTGTATCTGCCGAGTCTCAACGCCGACATCATCGACAACGGTGTGACGCGCGGAGACACGAGCTACATACTGAGTACCGGTGGCTGGATGCTGTTGGTCTCACTGGTGCAGATCGTCTGCTCGGTGTCGGCGGTTCTCATCGGCGCCAAAGCGGCAATGGGCGCAGGCCGCGATCTGCGCAAGGCGATTCTGCATCGCGTCGGGACGTTCTCGGCGCGTGAGGTCGGCCAGTTCGGTGCGCCGTCGCTGATCACACGCAACACCAACGACGTGCAGCAGGTGCAGCTGCTGATCGTCATGGGATTCACGATCGTCGTCATGGCGCCGATCATGTGTATCGGCGGCGTGATCATGGCGCTGCGCGAGGATCTCGGCCTGTCGTGGATCCTGCTCATCGCAGTACCGGGACTCGCGATCTCGATGGGCCTCATCGTTGTTCGCATGGTCCCCGGATTCCGATCCATGCAGGTCAGGATCGATGCCGTCAATCGGGTTCTGCGCGAGCAGATCACCGGCATTCGCGTCGTGCGGGCGTTCGTGCGTGAGCGCTTCGAGATCGAGCGATTCGGTGTGGCCAACGATTCGCTGACGGAAGCGGCGTTGCGCGTCGGCCGGCTCATGGCGCTGATGTTTCCGACCGTCATGCTCATCAGCAACGTGACCAGCGTGGCCGTCATCTGGTTCGGTGGTCATGCGATCAACGACGGCACGATGGAAATCGGGGCGCTGACCGCGCTTCTCAGTTACATCATGTTGATCCTGATGTCGGTCATGATGGCGTCGTTCATCGCGATGATGGTCCCGCGGGCTTCGGTCTGTGCCGACCGCATCAGTCAGGTGCTGGCCACCGAGTCCTCGGTGGTACTGCCGGTCGATCCGAAACCGTTTGCGACGACGCCCGGTGTCGTCGAGCTTCGCGACGCCGAATTCTCGTTCCCCGGAGCCGAGTTCCCGGTGCTGTGCGGGGTGAACTTCCGCGCCGAACCGGGCAAGGTCACCGCCATCATCGGCGGAACCGGTTCCGGTAAGTCCACGCTGATCAATCTGATTCCCCGCCTCATCGACGTCACCGCAGGCCAGGTGCTCGTCGGTGGGACCGACATCCGTGAGCTCGACATCGACGCGCTCCGCCGCGCGATCGGCCTCATTCCCCAGAAGCCGTATCTGTTCTCCGGCACCATCGCCAGCAACCTGCGGTACGGCAAGTCCGATGCGACCGACGACGAGCTGTGGGACGCACTGGAGATCGCACAGGGTGCGGATTTCGTGCGCAAGATGCCCGACGGCCTGGAGACCGCCGTCGCCCAGGGCGGTACGACGGTATCGGGTGGCCAACGCCAACGGCTCGCTATCGCCCGTGCACTGGTCAGACGCCCGAGTGTCTATCTCTTCGACGACTCGTTCTCCGCCCTCGACCTGACCACCGATGCCAATCTCCGTGCCGCATTGAAGCCGGTCATGAAGGATGCCTGCATGATCGTTGTCGCGCAACGTGTATCGACCATCGTCGATGCCGACCAGATACTCGTACTCGACGACGGCAGCCCCGTCGGCCTCGGTACACACGCCGAGTTGATCGCGACGTGCCCGACGTACGCCGAGATCGTCGACTCCCAGCACGCGGTGGCAGCGTCGTGACCAAGCCTGCTACCAAGCCTGCCGGCGACTCTTCCGACTCTTCCGACTCCGCCGACTCGCCTGCCGCGACACCCGTGGCTGCACCGGGGCCAGGCCCTGCCGCGGTTGTGCCCGGAACCAAGGCGCTGCACTTCAAGGCGTCGTTCGCCCGGTTGTTCAAGATGCTCGCTCCCGAAAGAGTGTTGCTGTCCGCCGTTCTTCTGTTCGCCGTGGCCAGTGTCGTACTCACTGTCGCGGCCCCGAACATTCTGGGGCACGCGACCAACCTGATCTTCAACGGTGTCGTCGGCGGCCGTCTGCCGCAGGGCGAATCGAAGCAGCAGGTAGTGGACGGCCTGCGCGCGGACGGTCAGAACCAGTTTGCGGACATGGTGTCCGGGATGGACGTGACTCCCGGTGTCGGCATCGACTTCTCGGCCGTCGGGAATGTACTGCTGTTCGTTCTCGTGTTGTATCTGCTGTCGTCGCTGCTGGCGTGGGCACAGGCGTACATCCTGAACATCGCTCTGCAGAGAACCATTCGAAATCTGCGCGGTGAGGTCGAGCGCAAAGTGCATCGCCTGCCGCTGAAGTACTTCGACTCCCGCACTCGCGGTGAACTTCTCAGCCGGGTCACCAACGACGTCGACAACGTCTCGACGAGTTTGCAACAGACGTTGTCGCAGTTGATCACCGGCGTGCTGACCGTACTCGGCATTCTCGGCATGATGATCTGGATCTCGCCGCTCCTGGCGCTGGTCGCAGTGCTCACGGTCCCGGCGTCGTTCGCCGTCACCGCCGTCATCGCCAAACGGTCGCAGCCGCATTTCGTCGACCAGTGGAAGCAGACCGGACGGCTGAACGGACAGATCGAGGAGACGTACACCGGACACGAGCTCGTCAAAGCGTTCGGTCGTCAGCAGGAGGTCGAGCGTGAGTTCGGCGAACGCAACGACCAGCTGTTCGAATCGAGCTATCGGGCGCAGTTCATCTCCGGAATGATCATGCCCGCCATCATGTTTCTCGGAAACATCAATTACGTCATCATCGCTGTCGTCGGTGGGTTGCGCGTGGCGTCGGGCACGCTGAGTCTCGGTGAAGTGCAAGCGTTCATCCAGTACTCCCGCCAGTTCACGCAGCCGCTGACTCAGGTCGGATCGATGGTGAACCTGCTGCAATCGGGAGTTGCCTCGGCAGAGAGAATCTTCGACCTGCTCGACGCCGACGACGAAGAGCCGGATCCGGTCGCACCCGCAGTTCCCGCGAAGAACAACGGACACGTGGAGTTCGAGAACGTCTCGTTCCGGTACCGCGAGGACCAGCCGCTGATCGAGGGCCTCTCCCTCGTCGCCGAGCCAGGACACCTCGTCGCGATCGTCGGACCCACGGGCGCAGGCAAGACGACACTGGTGAACCTGATCATGCGGTTCTACGACATCGACTCCGGACGCATCATGGTCGACGGCGTCGACACACGGGACATGACCCGCGACGAACTCCGCGAGCGAACGGGAATGGTGTTGCAGGACACCTGGCTGTTCGGTGGGTCGATCCGCGACAACATCGCCTACGGCGACCCGAGCGCGTCGGAGGAGGACATTCTCGAGGCCGCACGCGTCAGCTACGTCGACAAGTTCGTGCATTCACTGCCCGACGGGTACGACACGATCATCGACGAGGAGGGAAACAACGTCAGTGCCGGTGAGAAGCAGCTCATCACCATCGCACGTGCGTTCCTCGCCAAGCCCCTGATCCTGATTCTCGACGAGGCCACCAGTTCGGTGGACACCAGAACCGAGCTGCTGGTCCAGCAGGCGACGGCCGCACTGCGCAGCGATCGAACGAGTTTTGTCATCGCACACCGTCTCTCGACCATCCGCGACGCCGACCTCATCGTCGTCATGGAGGACGGCCACATCGTGGAACAGGGCGACCACGATTCACTCGTCCAGGCAGGCGGAGCGTACAACCGGTTGTACTCGTCGCAGTTCAGTTGAGCGGGGAGCATAAGGTTGGGCCGGTGAGCGCTCCGAACGACCCCTTCTTCAGCATCGACACCCGCATCGAGGACCGCCTGGGCCGGACCGGCACCATCCACACCCCGCACGGGGACATCGCGACACCTGCGTTCATTGCGGTCGGCACCAAGGCGACGGTCAAAGCGGTGTTGCCGGAGGCGATGAAGGAACTCGGTGCACAGGCCGTCCTCGCCAACGCGTACCACCTGTACCTGCAGCCGGGCTCGGACATCGTCGACGAAGCAGGCGGCCTCGGTGCATTCATGAACTGGGACGGCCCGACCTTCACCGACAGTGGTGGCTTCCAGGTCATGTCGCTGGGAGTCGGGTTCAAGAAAGTCATCTCGATGGACGCCAGCCGCGTCGAATCCGACGACGTCATCGCCGAAGGCAAGGAACGGCTCGCGCATGTCGACGACGACGGTGTCACCTTCAAATCGCATCTCGACGGCTCCCGCCACCGCTTCACCCCCGAGGTGTCGATGCAGATCCAGCATCGGCTCGGCGCCGACATCATGTTCGCCTTCGACGAGCTGACGACGCTGATGAATACCCGCGGCTACCAGGAGTCCTCGGTCGATCGCACTCAGGCATGGGCCGAAAGGTGCGTCCTCGAGCACGAGCGGCTGACGGCGCAGCGCGTCGGGAAGCCGTATCAGGCGCTGTTCGGGGTGGTGCAGGGCGCGCAGTACGAGGATCTTCGGCGCAAGGCCGCGCGCGACCTCGAGACCATCACCGGTGAGACGGGACGCGGATTCGACGGCTACGGCATCGGCGGTGCGCTCGAGAAGCAGAACCTCGGCACGATCACACGGTGGGTCAACGAGGAACTGCCCGAACACAAGCCGCGCCACATGCTCGGAATCAGCGAGCCCGACGATTTCTTCACCGCGATCGAGAACGGCGCCGACACCTTCGACTGCGTCAATCCCTCACGGGTGGCCCGCAATGCGGCGATCTACGTGCCTACGGGGCGATTCAACATCAACACCGCCAAGAACCGCCGCGACTTCACCCCCATCGACGAGAACTGCGACTGCTACACGTGCGCCCACTACACCAGGGCCTACATCCATCACCTGTTCAAGGCGAAGGAGATGCTGGCGTCGACGTTGTGCACCATCCACAACGAGCGGTTCACCGTGAAACTGGTCGACGACATTCGTGCCGCGATCGGCAGCGGGTCGTTCTACGAATTCAGGGACGAGTTCCTGGGTCGCTTCTATTCTGCACGGCAGTCGTGAGGTAGTCACCGAGCTCGCGCTGCAGATTCTCGTCGAGAGCGCGGGCGAGGGTGGCGTTCACCGAATGCACTGCCAGCTCACGCATGCGGACCAACATGTCCGTGGCCCCGGCGACCTCCTCGTCGCCGGGCAGCCAACCGTCACCGTGCTGATCGACGATATGGCTCTTGGCGGCGCCGATCATGTCCTTGGCTATTCCGTCCACCGCGGCGTGGATGCGTTCGTGGACGTCGATCAACTGGCCGATCGTGAAGCCGTACTCCGACAGCGAGGCAAAGCCTTCCACCAGTTCGGGATCGGTGAACACACAGGTATCGCCCTCCACGCGGGCGAGCCCCAAGGCTTGTAGCCGAGCCAATTGACCGGTGCCGCCGAGGAATTCGTCCACAACGGCCAACGGAACCTCCGCGGTCTCCTCCTTGGACCACTGTGCGGTCACCGCGGTCTGCAGGCCGAGCACCTCGGCGAGGTCCTTGCCGTTCTCCCATCCGGTGATGAAGTCGCCGATGTGCGACGTCGTGAAACCCCGCTGCAGCAGGATGTCGATGAGCCGCAGCCGCGCGAGATGCGAGTCGTCGTATATGCCGACGCGCCCGCGTTTCTCCGGCGGCGGGAGTAGACCACGCTCGCGGTACGCGCGGACGTTCCTGGTGGTGGTGCCGGCGGCATGGGCAAGATCGTCGATTCGATACTCCACCCCGTACATCCCTTCCGCCGGCACAACACGTGCCTACACGGTAGCTGTCACGGCCGCGTCCTTGTCCGACGGCCGGTACGCACTGGTGGTGTAGTCGTCGTAGTCCACCGATTTCAGCTGTCCCACGTATTGAGTCGCGAATCCGGGAAACATCGTGGCGTTGAAACCGTCCTCGGTGAGGTACCAGCTCGAACATCCCGAGTTCCACGTCGTCTTCTGCAGACGACGCTGGATGTTCTCGTTGTACGCACGCTGGCGATCCGCACGGACGTCGAGAACGACGTCGTGAGCCAATGCATGCGAGATGGCGTCGACGAGGTAGTCGATCTGCGCTTCCATGTACACGAGCGCGGAACTGTGTCCCGGGCCGGAGTTGGGACCGAACGTGAAGTACATGTTCGGGTAGCCGGAGACCGAGATGGACTTGTACGCCTTCGCGCCCGTGCTCCATTCGTCGGCGAGGACGCGGCCGCCACGTCCGGTGATCGGCACCGGCGTTCCCGTCTTGGAGACGTCGAACCCGGTGGCGAACACGATGACGTCGGCGTGGTGTTCGATGCCCTCGACTGTCCGAATTCCCCTGGGCGCCAGCCTCGCGATCGGCCACGTCACGAGCGTGCAGTTGTCCTTCTGCAAGGCGGGGTAGTAGTCGCTCGTCATCAGCAGGCGTTTGCAGCCGGCCCTGAAGCCAGGGGTCAGTTGGCGTCGTAGCCATGGGTCCTTGACCTGACGCCTGAGATGCAGCTTTCCGACGGCTTCCACGACGCGGGTCAGAGGTGAGTTCCACACGACGCCGAGCGCGACGGATTCGTGTCCCCAGAACCAGGCCTGGCGGGCGAGGGTCTGAGTCTGTGGAAAGCGGCGATAGATGTCCTTCGTTCTCTGACGCGTCGCGAAGTTGGTGCGGGGCAGCGCCCAACCCGGTGTCCGTTGGAAGACCTTGACCGACTTGGCCACTTTCACCAACTCGGGCACGATCTGTACCCCCGACGCTCCGGTGCCGATGACGGCGACCTTCTTGTCGGTGAAGTCGTAGTCGTGATCCCAACGCGCGCTGTGGATCTTGTGGCCCTCGTAGGTCTCCAGCCCGCGGATCGCCGGGAAGCTCACGTTGGCCAGGGGTCCCGACGCCATGACCACGGCCCGCGCGTGGACGGGCGGCTGGTTATCGAACGTGATCTCCCACAACGACGTCTGCTCGTTCCAGACCACGCCGTCGACGTTGTGGCCGAAGCGGAAGAACGGGCGCAGGCCGAAGTCGTCCACCATGCGCTCGATGTACCGGAGTATCTCCGCACTGCCCGAGTACGTGTGCGACCAGTCGGGATTGGGCGCGAAACTGTAGGAGTACAAGCGGGACGGGATATCGCACGCGGCACCGGGGTAGGTGTTGTCGCGCCACGTTCCCCCCGGTTCCGTACCGCGCTCGAAGAGAGCGAAATCATGAATTTGCTTCTGTTTCAGTCGTATTGCAGCGCCGATTCCCGCGAAGCCGCCGCCGATGATTGCGACATCGAGTGTCATGCGACTGGCTCGTAGGTGAGTTCCTTGGACCACGTGGGCTGTGGGCGGAGGAGCCGCTTGGGGTACTTGGCGGTGATCTTGACGAGCGAGTCGGCGAACTTGTGGTACGGGTGCGCGCGGTTGATGACGACTCCGGAGTGCCAGCTGATGAAGCGGTACATCGGCAGACGCTTCGGGAATTCGCTTCTCTCGCCGACCTTCTTGAACCGTCGCATCGCGGTGTAGAGACGCTCTTCGTCGACTCCCATCGCGACGATGTTGTCGCGCATCTTGTTCAGCAACGGAATGTAGCGCAGGGTCCCGATGATCAGCGACGGATTGAGCCACGCACCGACGGTCTCGACGAGGATCTTGCGCATCGTGGCATGCCCGAGGAGTTCGATGACCTGAAAATCGACTGCGAGATGGCGTGATTCGTCGGAGTTGATGCGCTTGAACACCTCCTGGCACACCGGGTCGTCGATCTCGTCGACGATGAACTTGACCAGCGCGCCGTCGAGTGCGACCTCGAGCATCGGGATGACAGTGCCGAGTACCGCGAGCGACGTCTGGTCCGAGTACTTGTCGAGCCAGTCGATGACGAGTTTGACGTTGACGTTCGGCTGTGGGATCTCGTCACCGTCGAGCATGCCCCACCGGCGCATCAGCGCGAGTTCGGCGTTGGCGTGCTTCTGCTCCTCTGCGTGGAAATAGGTGTAGATTTCCGCGAGCGTGTCGGTCGGTGCTTTTTTCGCCATCGCGGCGAAACCGCGGGCCCCGACGTTCTCGATCCACATCAGGTCCGACATGAACGGCTTGAGCTTGGCCCACAACTCGGGCCCGATCGTCTCGGCTCCCGGTGCATCCCAATCGATGTCGGCCAGTGCCCACTGCTTGTCCTTGATCTTGACGAGCATCTCGTCGAAGTCGAATGCCATGTCAGACTCCTGTCAGTTCGTGTGTTTCCTGGGGTGCGAGGCGGCCCAGCAGCCCGAGGGTGCGGGTATAGAGGGCGGGTGCGATGCGTTTGAGACGCCAGATGACCTTGGCGTCGATCTGCGGGACGACGTAGAGCCGGCCGCGGTCGTACTTGTTCAGCGTGTCGGCGGCGACCCTCTCCGGTGTGAATCCGGTGATGCGCATGAGGGTGTCGGCGATCGTGGTGGCCGACGCAGTGATTCGGCCGTCGACGGCGACATTGGTCTTGACGAACGTCGGGCACAGGACGGTGACTCGCACCCCTTCTGCTGCCATCGTTTCCGACAGCGATATCACCCCGGCCTTCCCGACGTTGTACGGCGCCATCAGTGGTGCCGCGCCGAACCCAGCGGCGGAGGCGACGTTGATGAATCCGCCCTCGCCGGCCGCTTTCATGGCGGGTGCAAAGGTTTCGCAACCGTGGACGACGCCCCACAGGTTGATGCCGAGCGCCCAGTTCCAGTCGTCGAAGCCGATGTTCCCGACGGGTTTGCCGCCGATGCCGACCCCTGCGTTGTTGATCACGAGCGTCGGAGGCCCTCCGAAGGTCAGTTCTGCGAACAGCGCCAGGTCCTCGACCTGTTCGCGGCGCGCGACGTCGCACACCACCGCATGGGCGTCGGTGCCGATCAGTGCCGCGGTCTCCTGGGCTCGAGAGAGCGAGATGTCGGCGCAGATCACCTCGCCGCCGCGTCGGGCAAGCTCGAGCGCGAAGGCGCGGCCGATGCCGCTGCCCGCGCCGGTCACGACGGCTCGGGAGTTGTAGGACGGTCTCATGTGATCAGACTCATCTGCATTGTGCCATTTGTCAATGGCTCAATGGGTCACGAAAGTATTGTGGAAGGGCGCGGGGTGTGAATGCGCAGGTTTCAGCCGTTGCGCGTGTTGCATCGTGCGCGTTGGCGGGAAGGTGCGCGGGGTGTGAATGCGCAGGCTTCAGCCGTTGCGCGTGTTGCAACGTGCGCGTTGGCTGGAAGGTGCGCGGAATGGGCTGGGTGGTGACCGAATGCGTCATTCGGTCACGAGCGGACGACAAAGCCCGGCCGACGCGGTCGGCCGGGCTTCGGGGTGTGAATGCGCAGGTTTCAGCTGTTGCGCGTGTTGCAACGTGCGCGTTGGCTGGAAGGTGCGCGGGGTGTGAATGCGCAGGTTTCAGCTGTTGCGCGTGTTGCAACGTGCGCGTTGGCTGGAAGGTGCGCGGGATGGGCTGGTGGTGACCGAGGATCGAACTACGCCGCGACGGACTCCTGGTAGCTGGGTTCACGCTTCTTGATGTAGGCGATCACCCGGTACGTGATGGGCATGACCAGGATCTCGACGAGTGTCTTCCAGATGAATCCGACGATGACGTAGTTGATGAAGTCTTCCCACGTGGTGATCCCGATGACCCCTGCTGCGATGGAGCAGAAGATCAGGGTGTCGAAGAATTCGCCGACGATCGTCGATCCGATCAGCCGCGCCCACAGGTGCTTCTCCTTGGTGCGTTCCTTGATCGCGACGAGGACGAGCGAGTTCAGCATCTGCCCGACGAAGTACCCGGCGAGTCCGGCGAGCACGAGGCGCGGCACCACGCCGACGACGGCTTCGAGTGATTCCTGATTCTCGTAGAAGCTCGCAGCAGGCAGTTCGATCGCGATCCAGAAGCAGAAGGCAGCGAGGATGATGGAGCCGAAGCCCAGGTAGATCGCGCGCCGGGTGGCCTTGAATCCGTAGACCTCACTGAGGACGTCGCCGAGGATGTATGCGAGCGGAAACAGGAAGAATGCGCCGTCGGTGTTGATCGGCAGCACCTGGAACGGGCCGAGGAAGACGTCGCTTCCACCGAAGAACGCGACGCCTTTGCTCGCGGTCACATTCGAGATGATCAGGGTTGCGGTGAAGAGGGCAACGATAGTCGGGTAATAACCGCGGCTCACGTGCGCGAATGTCGCACCGGCGTCGGAGTGGTCTTCGGATTTCGAGGTTGTCACGTACCCAATCCAAACATGGCAATCCCCAGGTCCGAACCGCTGGGGGAGCAGAGCCTACGGAAGCGACCGGATGGATGCCCGTTATGTCTCGAAGATCCACGGTCCGGCGGGAAGTGTCGACGGATCCCAGCGCGTCAACAGATCCGACGCGGTCACTGCCTCGCCCGGGCCGCACAGCTGCAGTGACTGCGCCAGCAGACTCAGCACATCCAGCGGGCCGAGGCCGAGGGCTGCCTGGTCGGCGAGGGTGACCGCACCGTCGCGCTTGGCCAACCGCGCCCCGTGGGCGTTCAGGGCCAGCGGAACATGAGCGTAGGTAGGGACAGGCACCCCGAGCAACGACGCGAGATATGCCTGACGAGGGGAGGACGTCAGCAGGTCGTCACCGCGTACGACTTGGTCGATGCCCTGCTCACCGTCGTCGACGACGACCGCAAGGTTGTAGGCGGGCACACCGTCGGCGCGTCTGAGGACGAGGTCGTCGACCTGGCCGTGGAACCGGCCGTGCACCTCGTCGTCGACGACAAAATCGGCTGCCTCGGCCCGAAGCCGCAGGGCCGGCGGGCGCGACTTCGACGACCGTTCCGCATCCGTCAGGTTCCGACAGGTACCCGGATAGGCGCCGTCCGGGGCGTGGGGAGCCGATGCGGCCTCGAGAATTTCCCGACGCGTGCAGAAGCATTCGTACGTCAGGCCGGCTCGCGTGAGTCGCGCGATGGCGTCGTCGTACAGGGTTGTTCGCTCCGACTGGCGGACGACCGGGCCGTCCCAGTCGATCCCGATTGCCCACAGGTCCGCCAACTGCAGGGCTTCCGCGCCTGCTCGAACGCGGTCGAGGTCCTCGATGCGCATCAGGAAGCGCCGACCGGTGGACCGTGCGAAAAGCCAGGCGAGAAGTGCCGTCCTCAGGTTCCCGAGATGCAGATCTCCCGACGGGCTCGGTGCGAATCGTCCGGCGCCTGTGCTCACGGGTCCACTCTCACGGGTCCACTCTCACGGGTCCACTGTAGATCCCTGTGCAGCCGACGAAGCCAGTCGGAACGTCAGCGCTTGCCGAGCAGAGCGTCCTGCTGCTCGGCGACGCAGGTTCGGATGGCATCGACGACGCGGGCGACTTCCGGGCGTCGGAGAGTCTCGGCGCGGGAGACGAGCCAGTAGTCGAGTCCGATGGACACGTCGCCGGGCAGTAGCCGGACCAGGTCGTTGTGGCGATCGGCCATGAAGCATGGGAGTAGTCCGATGCCCGCGGCGGCGCGGGTGGCCTCGACATGGACGAACACGTTGGTCGACGTCACCGATTCGCGCATCAGGGGCGCGAAGCCGGGTGCGATGTCGAGGTCGTCGACCTGCAGCATCGAATCGATGAAGTAGACGAGGGAGTGTGCGCGCAATTCGGCGACTGCCGTAGGTTCTCCGTGCTCGAGCAGGTAGTCCTTCGACGCGTACAGACCCAGGTGATAGTCGCTGAGCTTGATCGCCTCTGCGCGGTGAACCTGCGGTTCGCCGACGACGATTTCGACGTCCATGCCCGATCGCTGCTGCGACGCGCGCCGAGTCGTCGCGACGATTTCCACCGCGATCCCCGGGTGCCGACGCCTCACCTGGGCGACAGCGGGTGCGATGACGTAGGCGCTGAACCCGTCCGTCGCCGAGACGCGAACAACACCTTCGGCCTCGTCGCTCGGGCTGATCAGTGAGCGGACCGCAGCCTCGATGTTCTCGGCCGCA
Organism: Rhodococcus yunnanensis NBRC 103083; assembly: GCF_001895005.1. GTDB lineage: Bacteria > Actinomycetota > Actinomycetes > Mycobacteriales > Mycobacteriaceae > Rhodococcoides > Rhodococcoides yunnanense. The sequence continues at coordinate 129,498 of NZ_BCXH01000003.1, forward strand.
GCGAGGGCGTCCTTGCCGCGCGCCGTCAGCTCCCACCCGTTTCCCGACCTGGCCAGCACTCGGCCGCCGAGGCTTGCCTCCAACGCCGCGATCCGGCGCGAGATGGTGGTGTGATTGAGCCCGAGATCGTCGGCAGCGGTGTTGTACCTGCCGGTGCGCCCGACGGCGAGAAGAATGAGGAGGTCGTCGGCGCTGGGGACACGACCGTGATCGGGATGACCGGATGGCACATCTGCATTCTTGCAGAATGCTGGTGCGTTGTTGGCCATTGCGGGCCCACTGATCTGCATTGATACTCAGCGATACCAAGTATGTGTGTGGCTCGTCACAACCCGGGCTGCGCGTCATGCAGGATCACACGAGGAGATGCAATGAGCGTGGACGAACGCACACAATCGGGGGGTCCGGATCCGGACGCGACTCCGAGCGGCCTCAAGAAGGTCGTCGGAGCGTCGATGGCAGGCACGATCGTCGAGTGGTACGAGTTCTTCCTCTACGGAACCGCCGCCACCCTGGTGTTCTCGAAGATCTTCTTCGCAGCAGGAACCAGCGAGCTCGACGCCATCCTCGCCGCATTCGTCACCTATGCCGTCGGCTTCGTCGCACGGCCGCTCGGCGGCATCGTCTTCGGGCACTTCGGCGACAAGTACGGCCGAAAGAAGTTGCTGCAGTTCAGTCTTGTCCTCGTGGGCGGCGCAACGTTCCTGATGGGCTGCCTGCCGACGTTCAACCAGATCGGCTACTGGGCACCTGCGCTACTGGTCGCGCTGCGGTTCATTCAAGGCTTTGCTGTCGGCGGTGAGTGGGGCGGTGCGGTACTTCTCGTCGCGGAACACAGCCCGAACAGGAGCCGCGGATTCTGGGCCAGCTGGCCGCAGGCGGGTGTTCCCGCGGGAAACCTGCTCGCGACCGTCGTGCTGCTGGTTTTGACCACGACCCTGTCCGACGCTGCCTTCCTCAGCTGGGGTTGGCGCGTGGCGTTCTGGCTCTCCGCCGTCATCGTGTTCGTCGGCTACTACATCCGCACCAAGGTCACCGACGCCCCGATCTTCGTCGAGGCGCAGAAGCAGGCCGAGGTCATCAAGGCCGCGTCGTACGGTGTGTTCGAGGTTCTCAAGCGTTACCCGCGTGGAGTGTTCACCGCCATGGGCCTTCGTTTCGGTGAGAACGTCATGTACTACCTGGTGGTCACCTTCACGATCACGTACCTCAAGGTCGAGGTCGGCACGGACACGCAGACGATTCTGTGGTGGATGCTCGCCGCACACGCGGTGCACTTCTGTGTCATTCCGTTGGTGGGCAAGCTCGCCGACCGCGTCGGCCGTCGCCCGGTCTACATGTTCGGTGCCCTCTCCGCTGGTACGTGGGGATTCTTCGCGTTCCCGATGTTCAACAGCGGTCACAACGCCATCATCATGCTCGCCATCATCATCGGCCTGGTGTTCCACGCCTTCATGTATGCGACTCAGCCGGCGATCATGGCCGAGATGTTCCCGACGCGTATGCGCTACTCCGGTGTGTCACTCGGCTATCAGGTCACCTCGATCGTCGCCGGTTCGCTGGCTCCGATCATCGCGGTGTATCTGCTCGACAAGTTCGGCTCCTCGGTACCGATCGCCTGGTACCTGGCCGGTGCCTGCGTCGTCACCGTCATAGCCGTCGTGGCCGCTCGTGAGACGAAGGGGCTCGCGCTCGAAAGCATCGACATCGCCGACGCCAAGAATCTCGCGACCGAAGCGGAACTCGCCAAGGCAGGCCTGCTCGATCAGAACGCGAAGCGATGAGTGACCTGACCGGCCGCACGGCTCTGATCACCGGTGGGGCAAGCGGAATCGGCGCTGCGTGCGCCCGAACGCTTGCCGCAAGGGGAGCGGCGGTCACGATCGCCGACGTCGACGAGGTCGCCGCGAAGGAGTTGGCCGCCGAGTTGCACGGTGAGGCATGGTCGGTGGACCTGCTCGACACCGCAGGCTTGGAGAATCTGACGCTCGACGTCGACATCCTCGTCAACAACGCAGGCATCCAGACCGTCTCTCCGATAGTCGATTTCGACCCGGCGGCGTTTCGGCGTATTCAGACGTTGATGGTCGAGGCTCCGTTTCTGCTGATCCGGGCGGTGTTGCCTGCGATGTACTCCCGCGAGTTCGGCAGGATCGTCAACGTCTCGTCCGTGCACGGCCTGCGCGCTTCCGAGTTCAAGGTCGCCTACGTCACGGCCAAGCATGCTCTCGAGGGTCTGTCGAAGGTGACAGCCCTCGAAGGCGGCGCGCACGGCGTCACCAGCAACTGCGTCAACCCCGGGTATGTGCGTACCCCGCTCGTGGAGAAGCAGATCGCCGATCAGGCTGCAGCTCACGGCATCCCCGAGGACGAGGTGCTCGCGAAGGTCATGCTGACCGAGAGTGCTGTCAAGCGGCTCGTCGAGCCTTCCGAGGTCGCCTCCCTCGTCGGCTGGCTGACCTCGGCGGATGCGGCCATGGTCACCGGGGCGTCGTACACGATGGACGGCGGCTGGTCGGCTCGGTGAGCCCGTGCGCGCGCACTCACGTCCGGCGGAGACCGCCCGCATCCCTGCCGAGTTGCGCGAGCACCTTCGTCTGACGGTCCGCCGACTCGGGGACGTCGAGGGCGGGCCCGCAGACGCCGTCCATGCGGATGTTGTCTCCCAACTGCTCGATGAAGGCCTCGACGAAATCGAGGTCTTCATCGGCGATCGTGTCCGCGACACCGGCCGGGTGCGCGATGTCCCACGCGTGCACGATCAGATCCAAGCTGTAGAACGACCCGATCGACGACGCCAGGTCGGTGCGCCCGAAGTGGCCGTCGTACTCCAGGTTCGCCCGTGCCGGATCATCGAGGATGTCCTGCATCTGCTCGCGCGTGTGCGCCCATGCGCTCACCGGATCCTCGTCGACGGCAGGCCCGTCCGGGATGGACAGTCCCACGGGCGTCAGCGAGTTCTTCTCGGTCTCGATGATGTGCCGCACGACGTCGCGCACGGTCCACCCGTCGCACGTCGACGCGACGTCCCATTTGTCGCCGGGAACCGACTCGATTCGCTCGGTGAGGCGTGCGGCGAGTCGGCGATAGCGATCTGCTGTCGGTTCGGTGGAGGTCATGCCGTCGATTCTCCAACCTCTCGCACGCAGTGGATCGAAGAATCAGGAAATGAGCTACGGTCCACCGGGGCGGGTGATCCGAGCAGCGGGGGCGCAATGACGACGGGTACGAGGGCGGATGTGGCTGCCACCTGGCAAGTGCCTCGTCGGTGGTTCACCCCTCGTCGAGTGGTCCTCGTTGCCGCAGTGGCCGTTGTGGCGCAACTGACGGTCCGCGCATTCGTCCTCGCGTCGGGCAATTTCTACTGGGACGACCTGATTCTGATCGGCAGGGGAAGCGTCTACCCGCTGTTTTCCGGGGATCTGCTGCTGTACGACCACGACGGGCACTTCATGCCTGCCGCGTTCTTCGTCGCTGCGCTGACGACGAAAATCGCTCCGCTGCACTGGTTTCTACCGGCGTTGACCATTCTGGTGATGCAGGCTGCCGCGTCGTTGGCGGTGCTGCGGGTGTTGTTCAAGATTCTGGGCAGAACTCCGATGGTGCTGCTGCCCTTGGCCTTCTACCTGTTCTGTCCGCTCACCGTTCCCTCGTTCGCGTGGTGGGCCGCGGCATTGAACTCGCTGCCGTTGCAGTTCGGGCTTGCCTGGGTCGCGGGCGACGCGATCGAATCGGCACGGACGGGGCGTCGGCGCTACGCGGTCACGGGTGCGATCGTCACTGCTGCCTCGCTGCTGTTCTTCGAGAAGTCCGTTCTCGTACCGTTCTTCGCGTTCGGTGTCCTGCTGGTGATGTTCGGTGTCCGGCATGCGTGGAACCGTGCTGCGCCGTTGTGGATTTCGTGCATTTCGATCGTGGCCGTGTGGGGGATTGTCTTCGCCGTGGTCGGACAGGGGCGCTTCGCGTTTCACGGTTGGCGCACCAGCATCGAACTGGTGCACCACGGCCTGTCCTTCGGGCTGTTGCCGACGCTCCTCGGTGGGCCGTGGACCTGGGAGCGATGGCCGCCGTCAGGGCCGTGGGCCTCGCCGCCGACGGTGCTCGTGCTGGCGGCGTGGACGGCGCTCGCCGGTGTGGTGATCGTCTCGATACGACGCCGCCGCGGGGGAGCCGTCTGGGTCGGTGTCCTCGGCTACGTGGCAGCGTCATCGGTGGTGATGGTGTTGGCGCGCTCGGGCCCGGACACCGCGGACGAACTCGCGCAGACACTCAGACACGTTGCCGACAGTGCCGTCGTCATCACCGTCGGGTGGGCACTCGTCCTGCGACGCCGGACCGGGAACTATCCCGTGTGGGCAGCGGCGGTAGTGCTCTTCGTCGTCAGCAGTGTCATCTCGACCGTCGCATTCGTCGACAAGTGGCGCGACGACCCGGCACCGGCATTCCTCGCACAGGCACGGCAGTCTCTCGCGGACGGCCAGGGTGCCGCACTCCTCGACCAGCCGATCTCGTCGTGGATCCTGACTCCGATTGCGTACCCGAACAATTCGATCGCGCAGATCTTCGCTGCTGTGCCGGAGCGGCCGCAGTTCGCGGAGTCGACGCCAGACCTGCGCTACCTCGACGAATCGGGTCACCTGGTTCCGGCGGTGGTCGCTCCTGTCCGCGGCATCGAGCAGGGTCCCGAGTCCGGTTGCGGCTACCGCGTCGAACGTCGCACGCGCATTCCGCTCGACGGCCCACTGGCCGACTGGGCGTGGACGGTGCAGCTCAACTACTTCGCAACCGCGGACGGCGACATCCGACTCGAACTCGATACAGGCGATTCGGTGCCGGTGCCGGTGACGGAAGGTCTGCACACCGTGTACGTACGGCTCGTCGGATCCGGCGCAGCCGTGACCGTGACACCGGAGACGCCGGGAATGACGGTGTGCGTGGGCGCAGGCCCCGTGGGAACCGTCATGCTCGCTGATCTGAACTAGCCACAGCGACCCAGAGACCCCAGCGGCCCAGAGAACACAGCGGCCCAGAGAACCTACAGCGGCCCAGAGAACGAGGAAGCCCCTGTGAACAGTTCGGAAACCGTTCACAGGGGCTGTCCCTGGCGGAGGATAGGGGATTTGAACCCCTGAGGGCGTTAACCCAACCCGCGTTCCAGGCGAGCGCCATAGGCCACTAGGCGAATCCTCCGTGGGGAAGCATACAAGGTAGCCCCCTCGATCTCCCAAACGGGCCGGTCCGCCGGTCAGTTCACGCCGTCGGCGGGGCATGAATGACGCTTCCAAGCTATCTGTTCGTATGAATGGTCCATTCAAGCGATGGGGAGGGTACGGGCCGAACGATCGAAGGGGGCGCCGACGCACTACGACGGCGAGTGCGGTTACACTTTCCATGGATCCCGCGCGGCGCGCATCCTGTGAACTCCCCCAGGGCCGGAAGGCAGCAAGGGTCAACGGGCTCTGCCGGGTGCGCGGGGTCCCCTTTATTTCGAGGGACCAGACACCGAAAGGCCGCTCCACATGCCAGCGCAAACCCAAATGGGGTTGATGAGCCATGCGGAGCTCGTCTCCGAGCACGAGCGTCAGTCTGCGAACTACGAACAGCTGAAGTCCGAGAACCTCACGCTCGATCTCACTCGAGGTAAGCCGTCGCCCGAGCAGCTCGATCTCGCTGCAGGTCTGCTGACGCTACCGGGTGAGGACTTCCGGGACGGCAACGGAACCGACTGCAGAAACTACGGCGGGCTCGCGGGTCTCCCCGAGTTGCGGGCGATCTTCGGTGAGCTCCTCGGTATTCCGGTGAAGAACCTGGTTGCAGGCAACAATGCGAGTCTCGAGATCATGCAGGACCTCGTGGTGTGGGCGCTGTTGCACGGGCTGTCGGATTCACCGCGACCGTGGTCGGCCGAGCCGAACATCCGGTTCCTGTGCCCGGCCCCCGGTTACGACCGTCACTTCGCGATCACCGAGAGCTTCGGCATCGACATGATCCCGATTCCGATGCTTCCCGACGGTCCCGACATCGCCGAAATCACCAGGCTCGTCACGTCGGATCCGCAGATCAAGGGCATGTGGGCGGTGCCGAACTACGCAAATCCCACCGGCGCAGTGTACTCGGAGGAAATCACTCGCACGCTGGCGACGATGCCGACCGCTGCTCCCGACTTCCGTCTGTTCTGGGACAACGCATACGCGGTGCATCCGCTCGTGGAGGAATTCGCACCCGCATACGACGTGCTGGGCTGGGCTGCGGAGGCGGGTTACCCCAATCGTCCGTTCGTGTTCGCATCGACGTCGAAGATCACGTTCGCCGGCGCGGGCGTCAGCTTCTTCGGTGCCTCCGATGCCAACCTGGAGTGGTACCTGGCGCACCTCGGCAAGAAGAGCATCGGACCGGACAAGCTCAACCAGCTTCGGCACCTTCGCTTCTTCGGCGACGCCGACGGTGTGAAGGCACACATGGCCAAGCACCGGGACATTCTGGCGCCGAAGTTCGCGCTCGTTCGTCAGATACTCGACGACCGTCTCGGCGCATCCAAGATCGCATCGTGGACAGAGCCCAAGGGCGGGTACTTCATTTCGCTCGACGTACTCGAGGGCACGGCTGCACGGTCGATCGCGCTGGCGAAGGACGCCGGGATCGCGTTGACCGCCGCAGGCTCTGCGTTTCCGTACAAGAACGACCCGGAGGACCGCAACATTCGTCTCGCGCCGAGCTTTCCCTCGCTCGGTGAGCTCGACAAGTCGATGGACGGCGTTGCGACCTGTGTTCTGCTCGCCGCGACGGAAAAGCTGCTCGACCTCTGAATCGACTGCTCGTGTGAGTTCCGACCCGCATTACCGAAAGGCACGATCGTGCATCCGTGTGGATGCTCGATCGTGCCTTTCTCGTGTAACCAGTCGGTCGCGAGAAATCAGTGCCCGACGACGACGGCACCTTCCGGAGCCTCGGGGAGCAGGCCCGGCCGCATGAGGAAGGCCGACATCACTGCGCCGAGAGCGAAGATGCCAGTTGCCCACCAGAATGTGGTTGTGTAACTGGAGATTTCGGCGCTCGCCTGTAGTGCCGCCGCGTTGGTCGCGGTGGCGATGTTGTCGGTCACGTACGACGCGGCTGCGCTTGCTGCGACCGTACTGAGCAGGGCGGTGCCGATGGATCCGCCGACCTGCTGCATGGTGTTGACCGTCGCCGAGGCGACACCGGAATCATCGGGATTTACACCCGAGATCGCACCCTGCATGGCGGGAGCCATGGTGGCGCCGAGGCCGAGTCCCATCACGATGAGTCCGGGCATGATGTGCATCGCATAGGTGCTGTCCAACGAGATCTGGGTGAGCAGACCCATGCCGATGGCAGCGACGGTCATGCCGACGGTCATCAGTGTTCGAGGTCCGAAGCGGGGCAGGATGACTGCCGTGGACACGGTCGCAGTGAGGATCAGTGCCGCGATCATCGGCATGAAGGCGAAGCCGGTGGTGATCGGGGTGTATCCGAGCGTGCTCTGCAGGTAGTAGGTCAGGAACAGGAACACCGCGAACATGCCTGCACCGGTGATGAACACTGCGAGGAACGATCCTGCGCGAGTGCGATCGAGGATGATGCGCAACGGCAGAAGTGGGTGTGCGACGCGCTGCTGCAGTGCAGCGAACACGCCGAGCAGTGCGACACCGATGATGAGGAATGCGAGGGTGACGGTGTTGCCCCAGCCGTCGGACTCGGCGTGTGCGAATCCGTAGACGATGGCGAACAGTGCTGCCGAGACGGTGATGGTGCCGGGGATGTCGAGCTTCGGTCGGGTGGTCACCGTGTGCCTGGCGAGCAGTACGAAGCCGGCAACGAACGCGATACCTGCGAAGACGAGGTTGACGTAGAGCGCCCAGCGCCAGGTTGCCCACTCGGTGAGAACGCCGCCGAGCAGCAGGCCGAGTGCTCCGCCACCGCCGGCGATGGCGCCGAAGATGCCGAAGGCCTTGGCGCGTTCCTTCGGATCGGTGAAGGTCGTGGCGAGAAGCGAGAGGGCGGCGGGTGCGAGGAGGGCACCGAATACGCCCTGGCCTGCGCGAGCAGCGACGAGCATCCCGAAGTTGACGGCTGCGCCGCCGACCGCGGACATCACGGCGAAGCCGACGAGCCCGACGAGGAAGGTGTTACGGCGTCCGAACAGATCGCTCAGGCGTCCACCGAGCAGCAGAAGGCTGCCGAATGCGAGCGCGTAGGCGGTGACGATCCACGACCGGTTGCTGTTGTCGAACCCGAGATCGAGCTGAGCGGCAGGCAGGGCAATGTTCACGATGGTGGCGTCGAGCACCACCATGAGCTGGGCGAGACCCAGCGTGGCCAGGATCAGCCACCGATTCCGATGCGACTTGGCTTCGGTGCTTTCTTCCGTTGCCAGTCCTGACGACGATTCGACGTCGTCCGAAGACAATGCGGTCATGGGATTTCCTTCGATCGACTATCCGGAGGTGTACCCTCCGGTTATTGGACAAAGGTAGCAGCTAAGTGGAGGACTGTCCTCCACTTATCGGGTGAAACGGACAAAAGAATGAGTGTGAGAGCTGACACAGCGGCGCCGAAGCCGCTGCGCGCCGACGCCGAGCGGAACCGTCGACGCATCGTGGACGCAGCTCGTGAGCTGTTCGCATCCCGCGGAATCGACATCACACTCGACGATGTCGCGGCGCACGCCAAGGTCGGTGTCGGCACGGTCTACCGGCGATTTTCGTGCAAGGAAGAACTGATCGACGGCGTGTTCGAGCAGCGACTCGAAGACATGCTGATCACGGCGCAGGACGCTTTGAAGGTCGATGACGCGTGGGACGGACTGGTGCTGTTCCTGGAAGGGCTGTGCGAGTCGATCTCGGCGGACCGCGGGCTGAACGACGTCGTCATGGGCACCGATGAGGGCTGCAGCGGCATTGCGCGTGTCCGTGAAAGGCTCGACCCGTACATCGAGAAGATCGTTGCGCGGGCCCGTGACGCGGGAAAACTCAGACCGGACGTGGAGCTCAACGACTTCTTCCCCATCGTGGGAATGGTCGGGGCGGCGTCGGACTTCACGTGTTCCGTCGAGCCGTCCAACTGGCGGCGATACTTCACGATCCTTCTGGACGGGCTTCGTGCGGAGTCGCGAGGCGACAGCGTGTTACCGGGCCGTGCGTTCACCTCCGGCGAGATCGAGACGGCGAAGACTGCGATGCACCGGCGCCGTCGCTGATATGTGACCGAACATCAACAGTCTCGGGGTTTTCGACCGTGCTCACCCGACCGTCCTGTGATGTCTCACAGCCGCATCGGTCAGGCGCACCTGTGCGCTACCGCTCTGTGTCCTGCATCACGTATGGTCTCGTCTCGAGCGTTATTACCGCCCAGTAGAGAAGCGACGGTAAGAACCGAAGAGCGGGAACCGAAGAGTGGGAACTACGGGGGGTTTGTTCGATGCGAGTGTCACGAATGTTCGGAACGGTGATCGGCGCCGCGATCGTGGCTGCGACGGTGGTCACTCCACTCGCCTCTGCCCAGCCGTCGGCAGGCTCGTCGACGGGTTCGACCGGTGAATCGGACTTCTACCTCCCGCCGAACCCGCTTCCGGCCGGATCGCCCGGCGATGTGCTGCGTACCGAGCCGTCGCCCTTGGCCCTCTCGGTGCCGGGCATCGGTGGAACCTTACCGGGGAACGCCACGCGAATCATGTACCGCAGCACCGACTCCAACGATCAGCCGAATGCCGTGACCGGCACCTACATCGATCCGGCGGCCGAGTGGACCGGGCCAGGGCCGCGTCCACTCGTCGTCCTCGCGCCGGGCACGCAGGGTCAGGGTGATCAGTGCGCGCCGTCGAGGATGCTGAACCGCGTCATCACCTATACGCCGCCACTCGGATTCATGGTCGAGTACGAGGTACTGGCTGCGTATTCTCTTCTGTCGCAAGGCTACGGAGTGGTCATCACCGACTACGACGGACTCGGCACCCCGGGCGCGCATACCTACGTCAACCGGGCAGCAGAGGCGCACGCGGTACTCGATGCAGTGCGCGCAGCACAGCAGCTGCCGGGTACCAAGATCTCGGGCGATGGCCCTGTGGCCGCGTACGGTTACTCGCAGGGCGGCGGTGCCGCAGCCGCAGCGGCCGAGCTGGCCGAGGAGTATGCACCCGAGCTCGATCTCGTCGGCACGTACGCAGGTGCACCGCCTGCCGATCTGAAGCAGACTCTGGAGCAGGTCGATGGAACGATCCTCACCGGCGTCATCGGATACACCCTGAACGGCCTGTTGAAATCGGACCCCGATCTGCAGCTCATCGTCGACGAGAACATCAACGACGCCGGTAAGGCGATGCTCGGCCAAGTGGCGAATCAGTGTGTGGGAGAGACGATTCTGACCGTCGGATTGCACCGCACCCAGGAATACACCAAGACCGGTGAGCCGATGTCGGTGGTCCTCGATCGGATCCCGAGGGCGCAGGAGATTCTGGCGCAGAACAAGATCGGGGAGCGCACCCCGAACGCGCCGGTGTTGAGTCAGTCCGGAACCTCCGACGACATCGTGCCGCACGGCCAGGCAGTGCAGCTGGCGGGCGCGTGGTGCGGCAGGGGCGCGACGGTGCAGCTCAGTAGCGCGCAGGTTCCCGCTATCGTTCCCGGATCCGGTGCAGGACACCTGATTCCGGACATTCTGGGCCTCGGCGAAGCGCAGAACTGGATCAAGGATCGATTCTACGGAGTGCCCGCGCCGTCCAACTGCTGATCGATGTACGGTCCCCGCCGGTGTATCGCCGTCAGCGGGGACCGTACATGATCACGGCGACACCGAGCAGGCACAGCAGAGCGCCTGCCACGTCCCATCGGTCGGGCCGGAAACCGTCGGCGATCATCGCCCACGCCAGCGAACCGGCCACGAAGACGCCTCCGTACGCGGCGAGGATCCGCCCGAAATTCGCGTCGGGCTGCAGGGTTGCGACAAAACCGTAGGCGCCGAGCGCCACAACACCAGCGCCGACCCAGATCCATCCACGATGCTCGCGCACTCCCTGCCAGATCAGCCATGCACCGCCGATTTCGAAGAGCGCGGCCACACCGAACAGCAGAATCGACTTGATGACCGTCACGGGAGCACACGATCCCACATTTCGGTCGGAGTGTAGAAAGATTCAGTTGCGGGTAAAGCCCAACCGGGTCAGGCCCAGGTTTCCAGGCCCTGGTTTCCAGGCACGGGATCCATGCACGACGGTGAGGGGCAGTTCATGGGGTTTTCGGAGTTGCGGCACGTGGCGGTTCGCTGTGCGTGAAAACTACAACAATCAGCTCGACGCCCTGTCGGCCGATCTGGCTGAAATATGCCAGCTGGCCGAGGATGCGATGGCGTCGGGCACCAGGGCATTGCTCGACGCCGATCTCGGGCTCGCCGAGTCGACGATCAGCAGCCGGGAGCAGATCGACTCGCTGGCCGCCGAATGGGAGCACAAGGCGTTCTCGGTGCTCGCCTTGCAGTCGCCGGTGGCGCTCGACCTGCGCATCATGGTCAGCGGGATCCACATCGTGGCCGACCTGCAGCGCATGGGCGGATTGGCCATTCACATAGCCGAACTCGCGCGCAGACGGCACCCGGCCCACGTCATTCCCGTCGAGGTCGAATGCGTGTTCGCCGAGATGGGCCGCGTTGCGGTCGAGCAGGCCGACGCGACACGCAGGGTACTTCTCACTCGTGATGCCGAACTGGCGAGCGAGCTCCGCACCAAGGACGAGGCCATGGACGAGCTGCACCGCAGCTTGTTCACGCTCACGTCGTCGAGCGACTGGCCGCACGGCGTACCGACTGCCGTGGACATCACTCTGCTCGGCCGGTTCTACGAGCGGTTCTCCGATCACACCGTCGAGGTCGCCAAGCGCGTGATCTTTCTCGTCACCGGCGAATTTCGCACCGATGACGCGTGAGCCGAACGTGCGCACGGACTGCACGATCGACCGACTGATGGCAGGATCACCCCAATGAAACGTGACGTCTCGGCCTACCTCGACGTCGATGTCACCGAGGCCAGCACACTCGAATTCCAGATCGCTGTTGCGCCGCACCCCGGTGCCGATGTCTGGGAAGCGCTGTCGTTCACTCTCGACGGCCAACCCGTCGAGGCGCAGGAGATCAGCGGTGCGCACGGCACCCGGATCCACAAGCTGCATGCGGGAGTCGGAAAGCTGGAGGTCTCGTACTCGGCGACCATCTACGGCAACACCGAGCCCGCACCGGTATCCGATTACGACCTCTCGCTGTACCTGCGCCCCAGTCGGTACGCCGAGGCGGACAAGTTCTTCGGTTTCGCCGCAACCGAATTCGGCTCGTATGCACCGTCGGAGAAGCTGTTGGCCGAGGTCTCGTCCTGGGTCGGTGCTCGGCTCAGTTACGTTCCCGGTAGCAGTGATCCCATCGACGGTGCGGTCGACACACTCCTGGCCGGAGCCGGTGTCTGCCGCGACTACACGCACCTCGTCGTGGCATTGCTGCGCGCGGTCAACGTACCGGCCCGACTGGTCGCGGTGTACGCGCCCGGGTGCGACCCGATGGACTTCCATGCTGTCGCCGAGGCCTTCGTCGAAGGTCAGTGGCGAGTCGTCGACGCCACCTGTCTTGCGCCGAGGTCCACGCTGGTTCGAATCGCGACGGGCAGGGACGCCGCAGACACTGCATTCCTGGACAACCACGGCGGATCCATCACCTTGAACAACGCCGTCGTCGGTGCTGTGGTCGACGGACCTCTGCCGTTCGACGACATCACGCAGCTGGTGTCCATCACCTGACCCCGCGTGACAAGATCGACGCCATGTCTCCCACATTGCACCTGACCGGTGACGTAGAGGCCGATGCGCTACTCGCCGAGGATCCGTTCGCGCTGCTCATCGGGATGTTGCTCGATCAGCAGGTACCGATGGAATCCGCGTTCGCGGGTCCGAAGAAGCTCGTCGATCGGCTCGGTGATCTGAAGGTCGATACCATCGCGCACGCCGATCCCGAGGAGTTCGCGGCCGTCTGTGCCACGACGCCTGCGGTGCATCGCTTTCCAGGGTCGATGGCCAAACGTATCCAGGGTCTTGCCGAGTATCTCGTGGAGAACTACGACGGCAAGCCGGACCAGATCTGGCGCCGCGGCGACCCGAACGGCGCCGAGGTGCTGAAGCGGCTGAAGGCGCTGCCCGGGTACGGCGACCAGAAAGCTCGAATCTTTCTGGCGTTGCTCGGAAAGCAGATGGGCGTCACGCCGGACGGTTGGCGTAAGGCTGCCGGGGCATACGGCGACGATGGATCGCGCCGGTCGATCGCCGACGTCGTCGACGCGAAGTCTCTGCTCGAGGTCCGCGAATTCAAGAAAGCCGCAAAGGCTGCCGCGAAGAACAAGTGAGCACGTACGAGCAGTGGCTGCGGTCGCTCGACGAGTCGCAGCTGGCTGCTGTGCTCGGCAAACGGCCGGACGTCGCCCTCGATCCGCCGCCGCGGACGTATTCGGCTCTCGCGCACCTGCTGCAGACCGAGCGTTCGGTGGATGCCGCCGTGGCCGAGCTCGACCTGGGCGCGGTGAAAGTGTTGTCCGTTCTGAGCGAGCACGGCGGATCGATGCGCAGGCAGGCGCTGGCTGCGGCCGTCGGTGAGGGGCAGGTGAACACGGTCGACGATGTCGACCGAGCGCTCGCGGTGGTGGCCGAGAGCGGTCTGGCGTGGATGGACGGTGTCACCTGCCACTGCGTCGACCTGTACGACAGCTGCCCCGACCTGCCGGACCTGGACGGACTGGGTCCGCCGGATGGCCGATCGTCTTCGGTCGAGTATGCGGCTGCGACGATCACAGCCACTCAGCAATCGACGATCGCGCGGTTCGCGGACACCCTGGACGGGGTGTTGGCCGCCGTGGACGCGGGTGCGGTGAAGAGCGTGAAATCAGGTGGCGTCGGAGTTCGCGAGATACGTGCTCTGACGAAAACCGTTGTTGCAGAGCATGATGTCGTAGTCGAGATGGCGCTGGGTCTTGCCGGCGAACTGCGTCTGGTGGACGCGAGTTTTCCGTCGGTTCGAAGTACGACCGCCTACACCGAGTGGCTCGGGCATGACCGGGCGGCCCGGCTGACGAAAATCATTGCTGCATGGTGGTGTTCGGAGGTGTCGCCGACCAACAGGATACCGCCGACCCCGTCGAGCAAGAATGCACCGGTCCTCGGTGACCGTGCGTTCGATCCGCACACGGTTCCTCTTCGCCAGCGCATGATCACGGCAATGCACGGCAGCGGGTTCCCCGACGGCGAGGCGGCTGGACGGTTTCTCTTGTGGAAGTTTCCCCTGTACGCCGTTATGGCGAATTCCGGTGATCCGCTTGCGGTGTGGCGTGAGGCGAGTGCACTGGGAATCATCGTCGACGGGTGCGCCACGGACCTGTCGCGAGCGCTGGGTGAGCTCGTCGGCGCGGATGCGGCCGCGGTCGAATCGGCGATCGGTCAGGTGCTGGACGATATCGTCTCCACTTCCGAATGCACGCTCCGACTGTTGCCCGATCTCAGTGCGGTGGTCACGGGACCGGTGAACGAGCGGATGTCGACGGTGTTGAACTCTTCTGCGGCGACCGAGACGAAGGGATCGGCGTCGACGTGGAGATTCACCCCGCAGTCGGTGCGCGGTTTCCTCGATGCCGGTGGTTCGGCAGACGAGTTGATCGCGTCGCTGGACGAGCTCGCGATCACCGATGTGCCCCAGCCGCTCGACTACCTCATCCGGGACAGTGCTCGTCGGCACGGCGTGATCGGGGTGCACGCCGATTCGGGCCGAATCGACTCGGCGGACCCGACATTGATCGCCGAGATAGTCGCGCGCGGGATTCTCGAGGTTGTCCAGCACGAGGCGACGTGGTTGACGACCGAGATGCCCGGCACCGAGGTGCTGGCCAGATTGCGCGCGGCGGGTTACTCACCGGTCGGCCACAGGGTCGGAGGCGGCGGGGTTGGGGGCGGCGGGGTTGGGGCTGGAGTTGTCGGGGTTGGGGTTGTCGGGGGCACACCGCCGAGGACGCGGGTTGCTGCGCGGCCCGTACGTCCGGCTTTGTCGACCGGAATCCGTCCGCGTTCCGACGTCGGTGTGCTGGCGCATGCGCTCGTCGGTGGCGAGGACCTCGACATCGACGTCGAACGGGTGGCGGCGATGCTGGGACGGACGAGCAGGCTGCCTGCCCGTGACGTGCAGGCACTCGCACATGCCGTCGCGTTCGGAACCCCTGTTGTCGTGGACATCCTCACGCCGTCGCGGGGCATCGTCAAGGACGAGATCAGTGATGTCGCGCTCGACTCGTGGCTGCTGCACTTCTGGTCGAAGAAACAGCAGGCGCGGACGAGCATCGAGGTCACGCGACTGAAAATGGTGGCCAGGGGACTCGCCTGACCGAGGCGCCGGGGCATCCCTGACGGAGGCGCCGGGGCATCGATGCCGTTGTCGGTGCTCGCCGGTACCCTTCTCTGCGTGGCTCTCTACCGGAAGTATCGTCCTGCGACGTTCGCCGAGGTCGTCGGGCAGGAGCATGTCACCGAGCCGTTGAGCGTCGCGCTCGATGCTGGTCGCATCAACCACGCATACCTCTTCTCCGGCCCGCGCGGCTGTGGCAAGACGTCGTCGGCGCGTATTCTTGCTCGCTCGCTCAACTGCGTCGAGGGCCCGACGTCGACGCCGTGCGGAGTCTGCAACTCGTGCGTCGCACTCGCCGCTGGTGGACCGGGAAACTTGGACGTCGTCGAGATGGACGCCGCGAGTCACGGCGGCGTCGACGACGCCCGCGACCTGCGAGACAAGGCCGTGTACGCGCCGGCCGAATCGCGCTACGTCATCTTCATCATCGACGAGGCCCACATGGTCACCACGGCAGGCTTCAACGCGCTGCTCAAGGTCGTCGAGGAACCGCCGGAGCACCTGGTCTTCATCTTCGCCACCACCGAACCGGAGAAGGTGCTGCCGACCATTCGTTCCAGGACGCACCACTATCCGTTCCGGTTGCTGGCGCCGTCGACCATGCGCGGGTTGCTGGAGAAGATCACCGCTCAGGAGAGCGTCGCCGTCGAGGACCCTGTGTATCCGCTGGTCATTCGCGCCGGTGGAGGTTCGCCGCGTGATTCGCTCAGTGTGCTCGATCAGTTGCTCGCAGGTGCAAGGCCCGAGGGTGTCACCTATCCGCGCGCGCTGTCGTTGCTCGGTGTCACCGATGTGGCACTGATAGACGAGGCCGTCGATGCGCTCGCCGCAGGCGATGGAGGCTCGCTGTTCGGCACGATCGACAAGGTCGTCGACGCCGGGCACGATCCGCGACGCTTCGCCACCGATCTCCTCGAGCGGCTGCGTGACCTCATTCTGATGCGGGCTGTGCCGGACGCAGGTGAGCGCGGCCTTGTCGATGTCCCCGGTGACGTCCTCGAACGCCTCCGTGACGAGGCAGGGCGGATCGGTTCGGCGACGCTTGCACGGTACGCCGAGATCGTGCACTCCGGTCTCGGTGAGATGCGCGGTGCCACGGCGCCGCGATTGCTCCTCGAGGTCATGTGCGCTCGGATGCTGCTTCCGTCGGCGTCCGACGCGGAATCGGCTGTGCTGCAACGGCTGGAGCGTCTCGAGCGTAGGCTCGACGTCACCCTGCCGGCAGGGGAGCAAGCGGCTGTGGACCAGGCGTCCCAGCGCCGAGCAGTCGAGGCGCCGCCCCAGCCGCCCACAGCGGTTGGGAACTCTGCCGTTGGGAACTCTGCTGTTGGGGACCCTGCTGCTGGGGACCCTGCCTCACGTAGCTCTGCGGGTGAGGCGTCGCCGAAGTTCGTCCGGCCTTCGCAGCGAACCGAAACGCCAGCCCCTGAGGCACCTGTACCTCCAGTGCCTGTGCCCCCTGTGCCCGAGGCCCCTGTGCCTGTACCGGTCGCGACAGTGCCCCCCACACCCGAGCCGACGCCAGTTCCCGAGCCCGAGCCGACCCCAGTTCCCGAGCCCACGCCTGAGCCTGAGCCCACCCCTGAGCCCGAGCCGGTCTCCGAGCCTGTCCCGGAACCCCTTTCCGTGGCACCGCAGGCGTCTGTTCCCGAACCAGCTCCAGAACCCGAACCAGCTCCAGAACCCGAACCAGCTCCAGAACCGGACAAGCCGGTGTCGGCTCAGCCCGATGCGGCTGCGGTGCGCGCGGTCTGGTCCGAGGTGAGGGCCAAGGTGCGGGAGCGCAGTCGCACGGTCGAGGTCATGTTGTCCGGGGCGTCGGTGCGCGCGGTGGATGCGGAGTCGATCACGCTGGGACACGATTCGGCGCCGCTCGCGAAGCGGCTTCAGGAACCGCGGAACGCGGATGTAATCCGTGACGCTCTGCGTGATGTGTTCGGTGTCGACTGGGCGGTGACGTGTGTTGTCGGTGCGGCTGCGCCCGCCGAGGAACTAGCGGTCAACTCGGCCGTAACCGAGGCGCCGAAAGCTCCGCTGACCAAATTCTCCAGGCCGAGTCAGAGCAAGCCTGCACGGAGAACCGACGATGCTTTCGGCTCGGCCGGAGACGGATCGGGCGGTCGTTCGGCAGGTGGCAGCTCGTCCGGCAGCGGGGATTCGCCGGGGGGAAGCAGTGCGTCGTACGACGACATTCCGCCGCCGGAGGCGCCCGACTACCCGGATGATCCGGAACCGGCGGGCCCGCCGCCACCGGAGACGCCGGAGGACGAGGAAGAGCTGCTCAAGGCTGCAGCCGAGCCGGCCGACCCGTCGGTGCGCCGGGATCCCGAGACGGTGGCGTTGGAATTGTTGCAGTCGCAGTTGGGAGCGACGCCTCTCAAGGAGGTGTAGTCGCTCGCCGGAGGATATCTCCCTAGCCGAAGCATCTCTCCCGACGTGTGCATCGGCCATCGCCGCCGCACAGGGTTTACGTGATGCAGGGTCTACGTGACCAGCTCTAGGCGGGTTCGATGTCCGCGGGATCGATGAACACCAGGCGTCCGTCGTCGAGGGCCACGGCGTAACGATGTGCAAGGGCCCATGAACGCTCGGTGACGGCCGTGGTCTGGTCGCCGAAGTCTTCCTTGACGACGCCGGAATGCTTCGGCCACTGCTCACGCGCGAGTTCCGGGTCGGAGCTGTAGCGCACTTTGACGCGCGCGCCGACCGTGAACGGCTGTTGGGTGTCCATAGACATTCATCTCCTGGGTTCTTCAGTCCCCCCGGTTGTCGTGCCCCGAGGTTGATCGTAGTTCTACCCAGGGACGATTCTCACCAAACCGAACGCGACGGTCACGGAGAACGCTCGTTTCGGTCCTTCACGCCGCAATGAAACTGGTTCTAGTCTGAAGACAGCCGAGGTGTATTCCTCGAGTCCTGCGGCGCGCTGTACCGGCGCCGCCGCCGAATCGGTACGTGGAAGGAACAACCCCGCTGTGACTACAGAGGCGTTCATTTACGAGGCCATCAGAACCCCCCGCGGCAAGGGAAAAAATGGTTCACTGCACTCCGTCAAGCCGATCTCGCTGGTGACCGGTCTGATCGACGAGCTACGCCGCCGGTTTCCCGACCTCGACGAGAACCGCATTTCCGACCTGATCCTCGGTGTCGTGTCTCCCGTTGGAGATCAGGGCGCCGACATCGCGCGCACCGCGGTGCTCGCTGCCAAGATGCCGGACACAGTCGGTGGATTCCAGCTCAACCGGTTCTGCGCCTCGGGCCTGGAAGCGGTCAACCTGGCCGCGCAGAAAGTGCGCTCGGGCTGGGACGAGGTCGTCATCGCGGGCGGCGTCGAATCGATGTCGCGCGTCCCGATGGGCAGCGACGGCGGCGCATGGGCCATGGACCCCGCGACCAACTACGACACGTACTTCGCACCTCAGGGCATCGGTGCAGATCTCATCGCGACGATCGAGGGGTTCAGCCGCGAGGACGTCGACGCCTATGCCGTGCAGTCCCAGGAGCGCGCCGCGGCGGCGTGGTCGGGTGGCTACTTCACCAAGTCGGTCGTGCCGGTCACCGACCAGAACGGGCTGTTGATCCTCGATCACGACGAGCACATGCGTCCGGGCAGCACCGTCGAATCGCTCGGCAAGCTCAACCCCGCGTTCACCGGCGTCGCCGCGATGGGCGGGTTCGACGACGTGGCACTGCAGAAGTACCACTGGATCGAGAAGATCGATCACGTCCACACCGGCGGCAACAGCTCCGGCATCGTCGACGGCGCAGCTCTCGTGCTCGTCGGTAGCGAGCAGGCAGGCAAGGACCTGAACCTGGTGCCGCGTGCACGCATCGTCGCGACGGCCACCTCCGGTGCCGATACGACGATCATGCTGACCGGCCCGACGCCTGCGTCGAAGAAGGTTCTCGCGACGGCAGGGCTGACCGTCGACGACATCGATCTCTTCGAGCTCAACGAGGCATTCGCGTCCGTCGTCCTCCGCTTTCAGAAGGATCTGCAGATCCCGAACGAGAAGCTCAACGTCAACGGCGGGGCCATCGCGATGGGCCACCCACTGGGCGCGACGGGCGCCATGATCACCGGAACAGTGCTCGACGAGCTCGAGCGCCGCGGCGGCCGGTACGCACTCATCACCCTGTGCATCGGCGGCGGCATGGGCGTTGCCACCATCATCGAGCGAGTCTGAGGGCTGAGACATGACAAACACTGACACTGCCGGAAACATGATCACGTGGGAGCAGGACTCGGACGGCATCGTCGTACTCACGATGGACGATCCGGGCCAGGGCGCCAACACGATGAACCAGCTGTACAAGGACTCGATGGGTGCCACCGTCGACCGGTTGGAGAAGGAAGTCGACTCCATCACCGGCGTCGTCATCACCTCCGCCAAGAAGACCTTCTTCGCCGGTGGTGACCTCAACAACCTGATCAAGGCTCAGCCGGAGGACGCCCAGCAGGTGTTCGACGAGGTCCAGACCGTCAAGGCTCAGCTGCGCCGGCTCGAGAAGCTCGGCAAACCCGTCGTCTCCGCGATCAACGGCGCCGCACTCGGCGGCGGACTCGAAATCACCCTCGCGACGCATCACCGCATCGCGGCGAACGTCCCCGGCGTGCAGCTCGGTCTACCCGAGGTCTCGCTCGGCCTGCTGCCCGGCGGCGGCGGCGTCACCCGCATCACGCGTCTGCTCGGCATTCAGACCGGCTTCATGACCGTGCTTGCCCAGGGCACTCGGTTCCGTCCGGACAAGGCGCTCGAGATCGGGCTCGTGCACGAGCTCGTCGACAGCATCGACGAGCTGGTTCCCGCCGCGAAGGCGTGGATCAAGGCCAACCCCGAGGGCGGCGTCGCGCCGTGGGACGTGAAGGGCTACAAGATTCCCGGTGGCACGCCGTCGAATCCGAAGCTCGCGGCGATCCTGCCTGCGTTCCCGTCGAACCTGCGTAAGCAGATCAAGGGCGCGCCGATGCCGGCACCGCGCGCGATCCTCGCAGCCGCAGTCGAAGGCTCTCAGGTGGACTTCGACAACGCGTCGACCATCGAGTCCCGGTACTTCACCGAACTCGTCACCGGCCGCGTCTCGAAGAACATGATCCAGGCGTTCTTCTTCGATCTGCAGGCGATCAACTCGGGTAAATCGCGTCCCGACGGCATCGAGAAGACGACGTTCTCCAAGGTCGCCGTGCTCGGCGCGGGCATGATGGGCGCAGGCATCGCGTATGTGTGTGCGAAGGCGGGCATCGAGGTCGTGCTCAAGGATGTTGCGCTCGAATCGGCGCAGAAGGGCAAGGCCTACTCCGAGGCCATCGAAGCCAAGGCGCTCTCGCGCGGCAAGACAACGCAAGAGAAGTCCGATGCTCTGCTCGCGCGGATCCATCCGACCGCGGACGCGAAGGACGTCGACGGCGCCGACCTCGTCATCGAGGCCGTGTTCGAGTCCGAGGAACTCAAGCAGAAGGTGTTCCAGGAGATCGAGGACCTGGTGGATCCGACGGCACTGCTCGGCTCCAACACCTCGACGCTGCCCATCACGAGCTTGGCGAAGGGCGTGAAGCGGCAGGAGGACTTCATCGGAATCCACTTCTTCTCACCCGTCGACAAGATGCCGCTCGTGGAGATCATCCGCGGCGACAACACGTCGGACGCAGCGCTCGCGAAGGCGTTCGACCTGGTGCAGATCATCAAGAAGACTCCGATCGTTGTCAACGACAGTCGCGGGTTCTTCACCTCCCGCGTCATCGGCACCTTCATCAACGAGGCGATCGCGATGCTCGGTGAGGGCGTCGAGCCGTCGACCATCGAGCAGGCAGGTCTGCAGGCCGGTTACCCGGCAGCGCCGCTGCAGCTCTCCGACGAGCTGACGCTCAACCTGATGCAGAAGATCCGCAAGGAGACCTACGACGCGTTGATCGCCGCGGGTCAGACTCCTCCCGAGGATCCGGCAGGTGCCGTCATCGACAAGATGGTCGATGAGTTCGAGCGCCCGTCGAAGGCGAAGGGCGCGGGCTTCTACGAGTACGCCGACGGCAAGCGCACCGGCCTGTGGCCAGGTCTGCGTGACGCCTTCAAGTCGGGCACCTCGGAGGCGCCGTTCGAGGATCTCATCGAGCGGATGCTGTTCATCGAGGCCATCGAGACGCAGAAGTGCTTCGACGAGGGTGTTCTCAACACCACCGCCGACGCGAACATCGGCTCGATCTTCGGCATCGGCTACCCGGCCTGGACCGGTGGCGTGCACCAGTACGTCGTCGGCTACGAAGGTGGTCAGGCAGGCTTCGTGCAGCGCGCCGACGAGCTCGCAGCCAAGTACGGCGAGCGCTTCACCGCGCCGGATTCCCTGCGCTGATCACCTGATGTTCACGACTGGGCCGAGCGGTAGGCGATCAACCGCTCGGCACAGTCGGTGAACTGGCGCTGCATCAGCCGGCAGGCTTCGTCGACGTCGGAGGACTTCAGTGCGGCGATGAGCTGCTCGTGACTGCGGACGGCCTCGCGCCCCCATTCGGGATCGACCGCGTACAACCGGGTGGGGGTGTAGCGCGTCGCATTGTTGAGGAACCAGGCGAGTTTGCCGGCGTCGGCGAGCCGGTTGAGCACACGATGGAACTCGAACTCGCCGATCTCCACCTCGTGGGCCTGGCCTTGCTCGACCGCGGCCGAGAGCGATGCGTTGCTCCACTCGAGTTCGGCGATCACGTCGGCCGTGATCTTCGGTGCTGCCCGGCGCACCAGCTCGACGGCGATCTGGCCTTGCAGCCAGAAGATGTCCACGATGTCGTCGTCGCTCAGCGGCGAGACGACGTATCCGCGGTGGGGCACCAGTTCGACCATTCCTTCGCCCCGCAGCGTCAGCAGAGCTTCACGTACCGGAGTGACGCTGACGCCGAGGCGAGCGGCGGTTTCGTCCAACCTGATGAAGTCTCCTGGCCGCACTTCGCCGGACATGACCAGGTGCCGAACGTGATCGGCGACGTCTTCGGACAGTTGAGGGCGTCGGCGCAGCGCGGAAGAAACGCTGTCCGATACCGATCGACGTCTGGTAGCCATGACGATCTAGCAAATCACAGTGCGGGCTTGGTGCGCGTGACGGTGCGAGCCAGCGGTTCGATCACGCGCGCCGCTACCGGCCCGAGAACCGCCATGAGCAGCACGTACGCCGTGGCCAACGCCGCGAGTTCGCCTTCGACCGCGCCTGCAGCGACCGCGAGGCCTGCGATGACGATGGAGAACTCTCCGCGCGCGACGAGCGCCGCACCGGCGCGGAGGCGACCGGGCCGTCCGATGCCTTGACGCCCGGCGGCCCATGCACCGGTCATGACCTTGGTGACGGTGGTCGTGACGGCCAGGACGATCGCCCAGCCGAGGACCGGAGGAATTGTCGCCGGGTCGGTGCCGAGACCGAACACGACGAAGAACATGGCGGCGAACAGATCACGCAGAGGTTCGAGAACGCGGGTTGCGTTGTCGGCCGTCGAACCGGAGATCGCGATACCGAGCAGGAAGGCGCCGACGGCCGCGGACACCTGCAGCTCCGATGCGATCCCTGCGACCAGCAATGCAGATCCCAGCACCTTGAGCAGTACCACTTCGCGGTCGGGACTGTCGACGATCGTGGACACGAACTTGCCGTAGCGCAGCGCCACGACCAGCACGAAGGTGATGACGAACAATGAGATTCCGAGCGCTTCGAGTCCACCGAGAAAGCTGACCCCGCTGAGCACCGCGGTCAGAATCGGCAGATACACGGCCATCGCGAGGTCTTCGAACACCAGGATCGACAACACGACGGGTGTTTCACGGTTACCGAGCCTGCCGAGGTCGGTGAGGACCTTGGCGATGATGCCCGACGACGAAATGTAGGTGACGCCTCCCAGCACGAGGGCGCCGACACCGCCCCAGCCGAGCAGGAGCGCAACGACGGCCCCGGGGATGAAGTTGAGGACGATATCGACCACGCCGGCCAGCCAGGACTTCCGTAGTCCGGTGACGAGCTCGGTTGCGGTGTATTCGAGTCCCAGCAACAGGAGCAGCAGGATGACGCCGATCTCGCTGGCGAGTTCGCTGAACTCGTCGATCCCACCGAGATCGATGATGCCGCCGTTGCCGAAACACAGACCGCCGAGCAGATAGAACGGAATGGGGGAGACCCCGATTTTTCCTGCGAGTCGCGCGAGCAGACCGAGAACGAAGAACACCGCACCGAGCTCGGTCAGTGCCAGCGCGCTCTCGGCCATGCGCTAGCTGTTACCGAGCAGTTTGCTCGCAGCGTCGAGTCCGTCTGCTGTCCCCACGGCGACGAGAAGGTCGCCGGAGGTGAGAGTGAAGTCCGGAGTGGGCGACGGCTGCACTTGGCCCGCTCGCATGACTGCGACGATGGACACGCCGGTCTTGGTGCGCATCGTGGTGTCGCCGAGCGTTCGGCCGTCGAATCGCGAGTGTTCCCTGATCGGGAGCTGGCGAGTGTTGATTCCGGGGAGATCGCGATGATCTTCCCCGAGCTGAGCAATGAGTTGCGGGGTGCCGAGCAAATTGCCCAGCGCCGCCGCTTCCTCATTGCTCAGCGTGATGGACGCCTGTGTTGCGTCGGGGTCGTCTTTGCGCGAGACGATCAGCTCGTTCGCGCCGTCCTTACGGGTGATGACTCCGATGCGGCGTCCGGATGCGAGGGCGAAATCTTTACGCACCCCGATCCCGGGCAGCAGGGTCACTTCGACGTTCATGGGAAAATGCTAACCCCGCCGAGTGTGACCTGTATCGCTGGAGGAGTCGATCAGGATGCGACGGCAGCCAGCAGTGCTTCACGCTGGTTGGCGCCGAGGCCGCCGATGCGGCGGGTGTCTGCGATGGACAGCTGCTCGAGCAGCTGAGCGGCGCGCACCGAGCCGACACCCGGGAGTGCCTTGATCAGGGCGGACACCTTGGTCTTCTTCACGATTTCGTCGTTCTCGGCCTTTGCGAGAACGTCAGCAACGCTGAGCTCGCCGGACTTGACGGCGGCCAGCAGCTTGGACCGGGCGGTACGTGCCTCGGCCGCCTTGGCCAACGCCGCGGTGCGCTGTTCCGGAGTCAATACTGGTAAAGCCATGGCCTTATCTCCTCGATAGTGGTGACCCGTCGCTCGTTGACATGGTCGGGACCCTCTTGCATCGTGCCTGGTGGCTCCGACAATCTTCCCGAACGACACGCGTGTCATTCGCCTGGAGCCACCGTACCTTCCCAGTCAGGCTACGTGCTTATCGATTCGGGGTGTGCCCCGACCAGCAGTTCGGCGAGTTCGACGGGCCTGCGATGATGCAGCCGGGCTCGGACGGGAGCGTCACCGCGGCTCTGCCGACGCCAGCAGCCATCGGTCGTCCAGGCGGGTGAGACCGACCATCATCGGTGACGAATCGGTGCGGCCGTCGGGCACGGTGAGGCTGCGGACCTCCTGATCGAGAAACACTGCGACGACGGCGGAACCAGTGTCCAATCGTTGAATCCCTGCACCGCGTTCACGACGTGGGTGAGCTCGTCGACGCCGTCCTGCACGCGAGCGAGGATGTGCTGTCGATCAGGGATGCGATGTGATCGCGTTGTCGGACCACGAGTTCGATGGTCTGAGCGGCGTCCAGCACCCTGTCGAACTCGGCCTGCTGGGCGTCGGCCTTCGCGAGGTCGGTGGAGACGTTCAGGCGGATACGGGCGCGCCGATCGTGTTGCCGATGTTCTGCAACATGAGGGGGAACTCGGCGAACTGGGCCTCGTGTGTCGCGAAGTGCCAGGTCAGGGCCTCACCGGCTACGCATGAGTCGGTGAATAAGACTTGCGCAGAGCAACTTTGACGACCTTACCGCTGGCGTTGCGGGGGAGTGCGTCGACGACGACCAGCTCCTTCGGGTGTTTGAAGCGGGCGAGATGGTCGCCGAGCCACACGAGGAGTTCGTCGAGAGTCAGATCGGCGGAGGAATCGTTCAAGGCAACGATGGCGACGGGCACTTCGCCCCACTTGTCGTCGGCCCGCCCGATGACGGCGGCCTCGAGAATTCGAGGGTGCGAGTACAGCACGTTCTCGACCTCGGCGCAGTAGATGTTCTCACCGCCGGAGATGATCATGTCCTTCTTGCGGTCGACGACGAACACGAAACCCTCGTCGTCCTGCCGTACGAGATCGCCGGAATGAAACCATCCGCCGTGGAACGCGTCGGCAGTGGCGTCCGGGTTCTGCCAGTATCCCTGCATCAGACTCGGTCCGCGGTAGACGATTTCGCCGATCTCGCCCCGGGGGACGTCGTTCATCTCGTCGTCGACGACGCGCGCGGAGATGGTCGGGATGACGCGTCCGACCGACCCCAGCTTGCGCAGTGCATCCTCACCGTCGAGAACGCATGTGATGGGCGACATCTCGGTCTGGCCGAACACCGCCACGTTGAGGGCGTCGGGAAACGTCGCGGCCATGGCTTTCAAGATCGTGTCCGACGCGGGTGCCGCGCCCCACGAGATGACGCGCAGGTTCAGCTTTCTCGGAGCTCGGGACTGCTCGGCGCACATCGCCTGCCACTGCACCGGAACGAGAAACAGCGTGGTCACGCCCTCCTCGGAGAGGACGTCGAGCAGCGCGGCAGGATCGAAAGCACCGACCGGGTAGATGACGGTCGGAATGCCGAGCTGCAGGCTGGGAGCCAGGCTGCCGAGCGCAGCGATGTGGAACATGGGCGACGCACAGAAGCCGACCTCGTCGACACCGTGCATCTGCAGAGCGCGGATACACGTGAGCGCCTGTGCCTGCATGTTGGCGTGGGTCAGAACCGCGCCCTTGGGGCGGCCCGTCGTTCCTGAGGTGTACATGACGAGTGCAGGCGCGTCGTCGGGGATGTCCACGGGTTCGGCAACAGTGGCGTCGGCAAGTAGCTGCTCGTACGAGTCGCCGACCGTGATGATCTCGCCCAACGAATCCACTTGTGCAGCAACCGCTTGTGCGAGAGGGGCAAGTGCGTCGTCGGTGACGAGCACGGTCGAACCGCTGTTCTGCGCGAGGAAGGCCACCTCGGGCGGTGTCATCCGGAAGTTCACGGGAACGGCAAGTGCGCCGAGAGCATTGACGGCCAACACCGCTTCCAGATATTCGGGCCGGTTGAGCATCAGGATCAGCACACGGTCGCCGTAGCCGATGCCGCGTCGGCTCAGTACTGCCGCGAACCGGTCGACGCGGTCGGACAGTTCGCTCCAGGAGATCGATCGGCCGTGGAAGCGCAATGCAACCGCGTCGGGCTGCATGAGGGCGTGGCGTCGCACCTGGTTGTTCCAATTGTTGCGCGTCGATCGCCGGGGTTCTTCGAGCTGACGTTTGTCGAGCTGGGGTTCGTCGGTGTGAGCGGCCATGGTCGTGTCCTCCTCTAAGGCGGTGCGGAATGTGATGCAGCTTACAGTTCGCGGCGTCGTCATGTCTCGCAAATTTAGATGCATCTGCGCACGTCATCGCGCCTCTAAGTTTGTGAAGATTCGCTCGAGAACCGTGGTCGACGGTGCTGCAGCATCGCCTCGATTCCCTCCGTGAAGTCGGGCGACGTCAGCAGCTCGATCTGTCCCTCGGTCTCCCGCTGCAGCGCGTCGTCGAGAAGCGCGAGGGTCGACGCCGTCACGGCGCGTTTGGACAGTTCGAGCGCTCGCCGCGGTCCTCGGCACAGTCGACGGGCGACTGCGGCGACGTGCGCGTCCAGTTCACTCGACGGAAGGCAGGCAGTGATCAACCCCGAAGCCGCGGCATCGGCCGCGCTCATGGGTTGAGCGAGCAACGTCATCTCATTGGCCCTGGCGCGTCCGATCGCGGCGGGAACCAGCAGGCTGCTGCCGCCGTCGGGCATGAGTCCGACGGAGGTGAACGCGAGCAGGAACGATGCGTCCTCGGCGGCGTAGACGAGATCGGCGGCCAGGGCGATCGACACGCCGATTCCCGCGGCAATGCCGTTGACCTGCGCGATCACCGGAACCGGTACCTCGAACACGGATCGCACCAATTCGGCGGCGACACGCATCGTCTGCTCGGCGCCCTCCCTGAGTTCGTCCGGCGAATTCGGTTGCGCTGCAGCCATGTCGGCAATATCGGCGCCGGCGCTGAACGCACGTCCGGTGCCGGTGAGGATCACGACACGCACGGCAGGATCGTCCCCCGCCGTCGTGAGTGCGTCGATCAGTTCGGTGGCGGTGCGGCTGTCGAGGGCGTTCATCCGTTCGGTGCGGTCGATACGCAGCGTCAGGATCCCTGCCGCGATCTCCGAGTGCAGACCGGTTGTCATACGATCTCCTGTTCTGCGAATTGCCGCTAACTTAACTCTTCAAATCCAATGGCTGTCAAGGGTGGATCCATATCGGCATAGTGTGGGTCGTAGTTCGAGAAGCGGCTATCATGGGGCTCGGTCCTTCGGTCGTTGGGCTCACGGTACGAGGACAGGCAATGGTTTACACAGGCAATGGTTGACACAGGCACGACCGCTGACGGCGCGGCAGACGCGGACACCACCGCGCGGCGTCGACGCCCGAGAAACCGGAAGGCGCAGATCCTGACGGCGGCAGCGGAGGCGTTCAGTGACCGCGGCTATCACCCCGTCGGGATCGATGACATCGCGTCGACCGTCGGGATTTCCGGGCCTGCGCTGTATCGGCATTTCCCGACGAAGTACGCGTTGTTCGTTCACACCGTCTCGAGGCTGGCGGATCTGCTGCTGGCTGCGACGGATTCGAGTGCCATCGTCACCGAAGAGAACGCGGGAGAGCCCGAGGCCAGGCTCGATGCAGTGATCCGAGCGGTCATTCGCACGACCATCGACAACCGACGGACCGGTGGGCTGTACCGATGGGAGGGTCGCTATCTGGTCGGTGACGACAGGGCCGCGCTGCGCGATTCGATGAACCAGCTGCATGCCCGCGTCAGGACTCCTCTGCAGGAACTGCGCCCGGAACTGTCGTCTGCGGATGCCGCGCTACTCGCCACCGCGGCGATCAGCGTGGTCGCGAGTATTACTTCGCACCGATCTGCGTTGTCGTCCAAGCAGATCGAGGAGCTGATGCTGAACGGAGCATGGTCGGTTCTGCGGGTGGATCCGTCGGCCGAGGTAGGTCCGGTGCACCGCGCTGCGGCGGCAGAGGCAATGTTGTCCACCCGCGAAGTGCTTCTGCGCCAATCGATTCTGCTGTTCTACCGGCACGGATATCACGACGTCTCCATCGAGGACATCGGGGCGGCGGCAGGCATCACCGCGTCGAGTGTGTACCGGCACTTTCCGAGTAAGGCCGAACTACTCGCCGCCGCGTTCCACCGTGCCAACGAACGGTTGACCTCGACCCTCGCCGAAGCGATGGAACAGTCGCGATCGTCGGTGGAGACGGTGCACATGCTCGCCCGGTTGTACACGGAACTGACGTTCGAGCACGGTGAACTCGTGGCCGTCTACTTCGCCGAACTCGGCAACCTCCCCGCCGACCAACGGACGAACCTGCGAAACGTGCAGCGTCGCAACATCGACGAGTGGGCCCAGGTGCTCCGCGATGCCCGCCCCGGCCTCGGCGTCGTCACGTCGCGATTTCTCGTCCATGCGGCGCTGGGCCTGGTGTTCGATGTCGGGCGCTCGGTGCATTTCGACCGATCGAGTGCGGCCACCGCACGCGTGCAGCAATCCATGACGGCGGTCATGCTCGGGAGCGACGAGGCTGGGTTGCGCCCGTAATACTCCGCAAATGCGTGTGCGTTTGTGTGGGGGCTGGGGTTGCGGGCGTGGTGGTCCGCAAATGCGTGTGCGTTTGTGTGGGGGCTGGGGTTGCGGGCGTGGTGGTCCGCAAATGCATGTGCGTTTGTGTGGGTTGCGGGTGTGGGGGCTGGGGTTGCGGGTGGGGGTGGCTGTGGCTACTTGGGGTCGGAGGGGGCATGAGGGGCGTCGGGGGCGTGCCGGCGGGAGGCGAGGACCTTCGAGATCCCGAGCTGCGCGGCGACGATGACGAGGCCGACGATCAGGCCGAGTACCGCTGAGGCGAGTGTGTTGACGATCCACGCGAGCACGGGTCCGATTCCGGCGATGTCGTGGACGGCGTCCTTGCCGTGGTGGACGAGCTCGTACAGCGGATGGAAGCCGAGTTCGTCGATACCGACGAGCAGGATGTGTCCGCCGACCCAGAGCATGGCGGCAGTTCCGACGACGCCCAGGACCGACATGACCTTGGGCATGGCGTTGACGAGCGCCCGGCCGAACTTCTCGACGAAGCCCGTCGAGTTCTCGGCGAGCTTCAAGCCGATGTCGTCCATCTTGACGATCAGTCCGACGACGCCGTAGACGACGACGGTGATGACCACCGCGACGACGGCAAGGATGATCAGCCTGCTCCAGAAGCCTTCCGAGGCGATGGTGTCCAGTGCGATGACCATGATCTCGGCGGAGAGGATGAGGTCGGTACGCACGGCACCGGATACGACGCTGTCCTCGTCCTTGGGTTCGTCTGCAGCCTCGTCGTGGTGGGCGCCGTGTCCGAAGAGCGCACCCCAGATCTTGTGCACCGCTTCGTATGCGAGGTAACAACCGCCGAGCATCAGGATCGGCGTCAGCAACCACGGCAGGAACTGACTGAGCAGAAGTGCGATCGGAAGAATGATCAGCAGCTTGTTGCGCAGCGATCCGATGGCGATGCGTTTGATGATCGGCAACTCGCGCTCGGCGGCGAGGCCGCGAACGTACTGAGGTGTCACGGCCGCGTCGTCGATGACGACGCCCGCCGCCTTCGCTGTCGCCTTGCCTGTGGCTGCACCGACGTCGTCGAGCGATGCCGCGGCCAGACGTGCGAGAGCGGCAACATCGTCGAGCAGGGCAACGAGTCCACCCGCCATCACTGGCCTCCTGAATTTTTCGGTGCGCCAATTTTCGGTGCGCTGTCGAATCGAACGATACCGCTTGCGCAGGTAAAGCCTTGGTCAACAGAGATTGTTACCATGCCTCACATGATGCAGACCCGACGCGTTCTGGCTGGAATGTCCGCAGCAGTGCTGGTGCTCGTCGGTGGCGCTTCGGCGAACGCCGCGCCGATCAACGTTCCGTGGTCTCCGGACGATCGTCAGGACACCGAGGTCCAGTTCGAATCCGGCGGCACCACCTTCTACGGAAGCTTCCGCAGCCCGATCGGCGCCACACGCGGCGCTGCACTGCTGCTGCCGGGCAGTGGACCGACGGACCGAAACGGTAACCAGGCGGGCGGGATCACACCCAACACCCTCGCGTACATCGCCGACGCCCTTGCCGACACAGGGATCGCGACGCTCCGCTTCGACAAGACGGGCAGCGGACGCACCGGTCTTGGCGGATTCGATCCCGCAGATCTACCGGGGTTCGTGGATCAGGTCGACGCGGCCGAGGCGGCCCTGACTGTGCTGCAGGAGCGCACCGGCATCGACGGCCCGGCGGTTCTCGGCCACAGCGAAGGCGCGTTGACGACAATGTCGCTGATCGAACGGGGTGCGAGTACCGGACCCGTCGGCCTGCTCGAACCCCCGGCCATCCGTTACCTCGACTTGCTGTCAGCGCAAGTGAATGCCAGTTTCGATCGCGGAATCGAGTCCGGTCAGCTCACCGCCGAGGAGGCCGACGGCAACCGGGCCCGGCTGAGCGAGACCGTTGCGGCGCTTCGTGGTGGCCAGGCGCTGCCGTACCCGGAAGACCCCGTGTTGACGTCGATCGGACTCTCCGCCGTCAACGCGAAGTTCCTCGCCGAGGCGGACGCCGTGAACCCTGTCGCCTCGGCTGTCCGGTCCGACGTCCTGCTGACGTGCTCCGCGAAGGACCTCAACATCTCCTGCGCGCAGACCGACGGCCTGTTCGAGACTCTGGACGGGGCCGACGTCGACTACGTGCGGTTGGCCAACGCGTCGCACACCCTCGGTGAGCTCGGACCTCTGCCCGCAACCGGCCTCGACATCTACGTGCCGCTGCCGCTCTCGTCAGAGTTCCGCGGGGCGCTCGACGCGTGGACGGACCGTGTCTTCGGGTGAGACCGTGTCCTCGGGTGAGTAGGGGCAGTTGATCGCGCCGAGATCCTTGGGTCGGACGTTGCCCGGGTACCCCGGGTACGTCTTGTTCCGTGCGTCGTCGGTGGTCCGAGACTGCGTGCGCTTGGGCATGAATCGCTCGGCTCGCGCCTTGGCCCGCAGGCTCGCGACGGCGACGCGTCGTAGCGCCGGTGAGCCGGCCGGGAAACCGAACGCGTGTGCCATCCGGTCGTCCATCAGGGCGTAGACACCCTGCCGGACGGCGGGATGCAGTGGTGCCGGGAACCACGAGCAGAACAGATCGAGCGTGTACGTCCCGACCTTGTGATTGTCGTCGGTGTAGCGGAACTTGTCTTCCTCGTAGTCGAGTTTGAACTCCGCGAACTCGGTGTACGACTCGGGAATGTTCTTGATTCCCATTCGAATTCCGACCTGCCGGTAGAAATGGAATGTCGCGAGACGTTCCTTCGGGTGCAGCCTGCGCCATCCGTACGTGTCGATCCATTCGATCGGCTCGTAGACGAAGGTGCTCAGGACGTAGAGCATGTCATCGCCGGAGATCGCGTACTGGCCGTGCATCCGATTGACCTGGCGGAGCGACTCCCGGCCGCGTTCGGAATCGTAACCGTGCTCGAGCATCTCGGCCATGAGCAGCGAGGTGTCGTCGTACCGTTTCTGAGGCCGGTTCGCGAATTCACCCGTCTTCTCGAGCAGCTCCGAGATGCTCGGGACGCAATAGGTTCGGAACAGGGCGAATTCGAGTGCCCGCTGGTAGTCCCACGGAAACTCGTATCCTGCGGTGATCCGGTGGATGGCGTGGCAGTCGGCTACCGGGTCCATCTCCTCGATGCGACGAACCCAGCCGTAGCGACCCCGCTTCGGCGTGATCTCCATGTTCTCATCCCCGTCCGTGCCGCAGTTTCAACATCAGTGCCGAAATCTTGAGGTCGCGTGCTTTTCGCTGCATGGTCAGAAGATTGAGAGGTGCTGCGAATCTCTGCACGGCAAGGGATTTGACCGTGCTGAACTCACGAAGCCCGTCGGCGCCGTGGATGCGACCGAAGCCCGAGTCGCCGGTGCCGCCGAACGGTAGTGCCGGTATTCCGGCGAAGCCCAGGACCGAGTTCACCGTCACGACACCACAATCGAGCTTCTCGGCGGCCCGCCTACCCGCAGCGGTGTCCTTGGTGAACACCGAGGCACCCAGACCGTACGACGACGCGTTCGCCCGCTCGATGCCCTCGTCGAGGTCACGTACCTTGTTGACGACGACTGTCGGCCCGAACGTCTCTTCCGTTATCGCAGTGGAGTTCTCGGGTACGTCGGTGAGGACGACGGGGTCGATGTACGGGCCGTGGAGCGTTTCGAGACCGCCGACCACTGCGCGAGCACCCTTGGCGAGGGCGTCCTCGATCTGTGATCGGACGATGTCGCTCTGCTTGCCCAGCGTCATCGGACCGTACGACGACGTCGCAGCGCCTCCCGGTTTCAATGCTGTCACCGACGCTGCGAGTTTGTCGACGAACGCTTCGTACGCCGGTGCCGCGACGTAGATCCGTTCGACGCCTGCGCACGTCTGACCTGCGTTGCCCATCGCACCGAACGTTGCGAACTCCACTGCGGCATCGAGATTCGCGTCGGCGTCGACGAGCATCGCGTCCTTGCCGCCGCATTCGGCGACGAGCGGGGTGAGAGATTGCGCGCACGTCGCCATGACCTTCTTGGCGGTCGCGGTCGAACCGGTGAACGCGATCTTGTCGACGTTCGAGGTGCAGAGCGCCGTTCCGGTGCTTCCGTCGCCGGTGATCGTCTGGAACACCGGATGTGCGGGCGCGAGCGATTCCCACTTGTCGGCCAACCATTTTCCGACGCCAGGGGTGAGTTCGCTCGGCTTGAACACGACCGCGTTTCCCGCCGCGAGCGAGTACGCGATCGACCCCATCGGCGTGTACAGCGGGTAGTTCCAGGGTCCGATGACGCCGACGACTCCGAACGGGCGGTACCCGACGTAGGCCTGCTGGTTCGCGCTGATCAGCCCCGAGGAGACCTTGCGCTGCTTCAGCACCTTCTGTGCGTTGCGGGCGGCCCAGTCGATGTGTTCGACGCCCATCATGACCTCGAGCAGCGAGTCCTCGTCGGGTTTGCCGGTCTCGGCGGCGATGACGTCGGCGAGGCTCCGTGCATCCTTGGCGATGGCCGTCTTGAACTCGAGCAGCCAGCGTGCGCGGCCGGTGAAGCCCTGTATGTCCCACCACCGCGCGGCGGACCTGGCACGTGCGACGGCTGCCTCGACCTCGGTCTTCCCTGCGATCGGGTAGGTGGCGAGGATGGTGCCCGTCCTGGGATCGAGGCTGTCGAACGTGTCGGTTTTCTTCTCTACGGCCTGGTCCGTCATGGGCAGTCCCCTCCGATGCTGTGCTGCAATGATCACATCACATATATTTGATGTGATTTACTGTTGTGCAGCTCACACTATGCGTCGGATCCGACCGAAGACAACCCCGCCGTCCGGATCCCTCCGAACCCTTGGAGTACTTCATGAGCACGGATTTCACCCAGGAACAGCTGGCGTTCGCCCAGGCAGTGGCCGCTTTCGGCAGCAAGGAGGCCGGCACCCGCGAGCAACGGGACGCGCTCACCGAGAACGGGACGCACACCCACAACCAGGCCCTCTACGAGAAGATGGCCGCGCTCGGCTGGCTCGGAGTCACCGTTCCCGAGGAGTTCGGCGGCGCCGACGGCAGCACCGTCGACATGTGCATCCTGCTCGAGCAGTCGGCCAAGGCGATGGCGCCGATCGGAGGCATCGGCCCCACACTCATCACCGGAGCCGCCTACTCGAAGTTCGGTAGTCCGGCACAGAAGGAATCGGTGCTGGGCGGCATCGTCGCAGGTAGGAGCTATTCGATCTCGATGTCGGAACCCGAGGCCGGCTCCGACGTCGGAAATCTCAGTTGCCGCGCCGAGAAGACCGACGGCGGGTGGGTGATCAACGGTCAGAAGACGTGGTGTTCCAATGCCCATTTCGCGGATCGCATTCTGCTGGTCGCACGGACGGGCCGCGGCGGAGGCAAACACGAAGGTCTGACGATGTTCGACGTCCCCGCCGACGTCGACGGGCTCTCCATCGTCGGCATCGGCACGATGGGTGGCAAGGAGGTCAACGATCTCTACTTCACCGATTGTGTCCTCCCCGAGGATTCCGTCATCGGGGTGGAAGGGCAGGGGTGGTCGCAGTTGATGACGGGCCTCAACATCGAACGGCTGATCCTGGCCGCCATGATGCTCGGCACTGCGCAGCGGGCGTTCGACGACACCCTCGAATTCATCACGCAGCGAAAGCAGTTCGGTCGGCCGGTGGGTACGTTCCAGGCGTTGCGGCACCGGATCGCGGATCTGGCGACCGAGATCGAGTGCGGACGCCTGTTGGTCTACCACGTCGCACGTCTGGTCGACGAGAACCCGACCACGCTGTTCCCGCGCGAGGCGTCCATGGCAAAACTCAAGCTGACCGAGACGGCCAAGAAGGTTGCGCTCGAGGGAATGCAGATGATGGGTGGTTACGGGTACGCCACCGAGTTCGACA
Organism: Rhodococcus yunnanensis NBRC 103083; assembly: GCF_001895005.1. Taxonomy (GTDB): domain Bacteria; phylum Actinomycetota; class Actinomycetes; order Mycobacteriales; family Mycobacteriaceae; genus Rhodococcoides; species Rhodococcoides yunnanense. Next base: position 164,515 of record NZ_BCXH01000003.1, read on the forward strand.
TGGAGAAGCACGTGCGGACGACCCTGGTGTCGTCTATCTACGGTGGTACCAACGAGATTCAACGTGACATCATCGGTAAGACGTACGGGCTCTGATGGCAACACCTCTTCTGCGACGACGGCCGCAACTGTCCGAGGAAGTCGCCGGCCACATCAGACGTCAGATCATGTCGGGAGCGCTACGGCCGGGCTCGTTCGTCCGCATGGACGAGACGGCCGCCGAATTGGGCGTCAGCGCAACGCCCGTGCGCGAAGCGTTGGTCTCGTTGCGCGGGGAAGGGCTCGTCGAGCAGGTTCCCCATCGTGGGTACCGGGTCGGAGAGCTGGACCGCGGTGACATCGATGACATCTTCTGGCTGCAGGGCACGATCGCGAGCAAACTCGCGCGTCGGGCCGCCAGGATCATCACGTCGACGCAGATCGAGCATCTCGCGGGTTTGAACTCCTGCCTACGCGACGCTGTCGTACGAGCCGATCCCGAGGCGATCGAGTCCTGTGAGTTCGAATTCCACCGGTTCATCAACAAGATCGCAGGCGGGACGAAGCTGGCGTGGTTCCTCTTCGGTGCCATCCGGTACACGCCCGCCCGGTTGTACGCGTCGGATCCGACGTGGGGAGAGGAATCGGTGCGCAGTCACGACGTCCTCATCGCGGCGTTCGGGCGACGAGACCTAGATGCGGTCGGCGAGCAGATGCGTCGCCAATTCGTCGACGGCGCAGAGCGATTGATCGCCCACCTCGAACGAGTGGGACTGTGGTCCTAGAGGCGCCTGTCCGAGAACGCCGCGCTAGCTCAGATGATGCGGCTGCGGGTGCGTCTTGTGCGACCAGTCCGAACCGACCTCGTCCTGGTGGCCGTGCCCGTCCGGCGTGCAGGCGGTACCGGCCGGGACCATCGTGATCACAACTGATTTCGACGTCGGGCAATTGCTCTCGGTGGCGGTGGAATCCAGCGGTACCAGCGGATTGGTCTCCGGGTAGTACGCTGCGACGCATCCGCGAGGGGTGTCGTACTCGACTATTCTGAAATTCGGTGCGCATCGGTCGATGTCGTCGTCTTCCCATCGGGTCACGAGATCGACGAATTCGCCGTTTCGATAGCCGAGTGCCGCGATGTCGTCGCGGTGCACGAACACCACACGCCTGCCGCCTTCGATGCCGCGGTAACGATCGCTGAGACCGTAGATCGTCGTGTTGAACTGATCGTGGCTTCGGAGCGTCTGCAGGAGTACGTGGCCGTCGGGTACGTGCAGTACCTCGATCGGCGACGTCGTGAAGACGCCTCTCTTCGAATCGGTTTCGAAGGTTCTGGAGTCACGGGGTGGGTGCGGCAGCACGAACCCGCCCGGTCTGCGCACGTTGACCTCGTAGCCGCCGCATCCGGGCACGACGCGTGCGATGTGGGTTCTGATGTTGCGGTAGTCCTCGCGCATGTCCTTCCAGTCGATCCCGTGCCGGGCACCCAGGGTCGCCTCGGCGATACCGGTGAGGATGGCGACCTCCGAGCGAAGGTGTTCGCTTGCCGGTGTCAACGGGCCACGCGAGGAGTGCACCGAGCAGGTCGAGTCCTCGACCGAGATCCACTGTGGTCCAGACGATTGAACGTCCTTCTCGGTTCGGCCGAGGGTAGGCAGGATCAGCGCCGTTTCTCCGCAGACCAGGTGGGACCTGTTGATCTTGGTGGAGATCTGGACCGTCGTTCGCATTCCGCGTAACGCCTCGAACGTCACTCCGGTGTCCGGCGTCGCCTGAGCGAAGTTGCCACCGAGGCCGAGGAAGAAGTGTGCGTTGCCGTCGCGCATCGCTCGGATCGAATCCACGGTGTCGTGGCCGTGTTCGCGCGGTGGGTCGAAGCCGAACTCGCGCTGTATCGAGTCGAGGAAGTGGTCGGGGACGCGCTCCCAGATTCCCATGGTCCGATCGCCCTGGACGTTGGAGTGCCCGCGCACCGGCAGAAGGCCTGCGCCTCGCTTGCCGATGTTTCCTTGTGCGAGAGCGAGGTTGGTGACTTCCTTGATGGTGGCGACGGCGTTGCGATGCTGCGTCAGGCCCATCGCCCAGCAGAAGACGGTGGCTTTCGAATCGCGCAGCATCTTCGCGGCGTCGGTGATCTGTGCGCGGGTCAGACCGGTCGCCGACGTGACGACGTTCCAATCGACGGCTGCGACATGGGCCTTCCAACTGTCGAATCCCGTGGTGTAGGCGTCGACGAATTCATGGTCGATGCAGTCCCATTCGACGAGGAGCGAGCCGATGGCCTGGAACAGGGCGAGGTCGCCGTTCACCTTGACGGGCAGATGCAGATCCGACAGATCGGTGCCAGGACCGACCATGCCGCGCGGGGTCTGTGGGTTCTTGAAGTTGACGAGCCCGGCTTCCCGCAACGGGTTGATCGCGAGGATCTTGGCGCCGTTCTGCTTCGCTGTCTCCAGTGCGGACAGCATCCTGGGATGATTGGTCCCAGGATTCTGGCCTGCGAGGATGATCAGTTCTGCGTCGTACACATCGTCGAGGGTGACGCTTGCTTTGCCGATCCCGATGGTCTCCTGCAACGCGATGGACGTCGACTCGTGGCACATGTTGGAGCAGTCGGGAAGGTTGTTGGTCCCGAATGCGCGCGCGAAAAGCTGGTAGACGAATGCGGATTCGTTCGACGCCCGCCCGGAGGTATAGAAGATTGCTTCGTTCGGATCGGCGAGAGATCGTAGCTGCTCGCCGATGAGGCGGAAGGCGTCGTCCCACTCGATCGGTTCGTAGTACCGGCCACCGGGGAGCTTGACCATGGGGTGGGTGATGCGCCCCTGCTGGCCGAGCCAGTGTTCGCTACGGGAGTCCAGGTCGGCGATGGAATGCTTCGCGAAGAACTCGGGGGTGGCTCTGGCGGTCGTTGCTTCCTCGGCGACGGCCTTGGCGCCGTTCTCGCAGAATTCGGCGACGTGTCGGTGGCCGGGATCAGGGTCGGGCCAGGCGCAGCTCATGCAGTCGAAGCCCTCGGCCTGATTGAGTTCGAGGAGCGTCCTGGCAGTCCGAACCGGTCCCATGTGGCCGAGGGCTCGCTTCATCGAAACCGCGACTGCGACGGGTCCGGCCGCGTGAGTCTTGGGCTTCTCGACGCGCAGATCGGGCTCCTGCAGTTCTGAATCCTGCAGTTCTGATGTGCTGTGGTCGTGCAACGCGGTCCCTTTCGTAAACTACTGCCCCAGGAGGCGAGTCACGAGGTCGATGTACGACTGTTTCGCCGAATCCTGGGTCGTGCCTTCGAGCTTTGCCCATGCGTCGTATTTGGCGCGGTTCACCATGTCCAGTCTTCCAGGCCGCTTACCCTCGGCGTCGCCTTTCGAACCCTGTTTGAACAACGAGTAGAGGCTCAGCAGGTCGTCGTTGCTCGGCTTCGATGTGAGGGTCTTGACGTCGACCTGGGCTTGCTGGAACGACTGATCGAGATCTGACATGTGTGATACCTCCGCAGTCGGTGTTCGGGACCTGAGTGCTACTTCTGCACGATCATGACACGTATACCGGCCTGGGAGACCAACCGAATGCAATGGGCCAGAAATCTTTCGCGCGTGATGGTGATGGTTCCGTCGAGGAATCCCGCGAACAACGACGTCAATGCACCGACGACTCCGATGGCGACCAGCTGTCGCTCCTCGGAATCGAGTCCGGTCAGCTGAGCGTGCACCAGTTCGACGAAGGTGGGCACGAGAGCGGCGCCTCGTCCTCGGATCGCAGGCTCCGACAGCGGCGCTAGCAACAGCACGCGCCCGACGGCCGGATTGTCGAGGACCAGTTCGACGAACGCGCGAACCGGCGCCTCGGCCCTCTCGACCGGGCTGGTATCACTGACTGCTTCGGCGATGACTGCGCGGGCCATGTCGCCGACGTGTGCGTACACGGTGCGGACGTAGTCGTCGCGGTCGGTGAAGCTCTCGTAGAAGTACCGCTCGGTGAGACCGGCGGCTCGGCAGGCCCCACGAACGCTGGCGTCGGGACCGTCGGGAGCGCCGAGCATGTCGATCCCCACGGCGAGAAGGGTGTCGCGACGGTGGGCTCGCCGTTCCTCGATGGTCACCGCGCTCCGGATTCCGTGTCGGAAAAAGGTTGACTACGCATGTTGTCAAATTCTAGTCTGACAACATGCGTAGTCAGCCCAAGCCCGTTCCGCTGGGCCCCGATTCGCTCACCTGGAAGTACTTCGGGGACTGGCGGGGCATGCTGCAGGGCGTCTGGGCCGGTTCGATGCAGAACATGCATCCCGGCCTCGGCGCAGGCGTCGAGCAGCACTCGACGTTCTTCGACGAGCGGTGGCAGCGTCTGTATCGGTCGCTCTATCCCATCGGTGGTGTGGTGTTCGACGGCGATCGGGCCGAGGAGACGGCGCTGCAGGTACGCGGCTATCACGAGGGAATCAAGGGTGTCGACGCCCGTGGCCGTCGGTATCACGCGCTGGACCCCGACACGTTCTACTGGGCGCACGCCACGTTCTTCATGGGCACGATACTGACGGCGGATCACTTCATGGGCGGTGTCACCGAGGCCCAGAAACGGCAGCTGTTTCTCGAGCACATCCAGTGGTATCGGCTGTACGGCATGAGTATGCAGCCGGTGCCGGAGACCTGGGAGGACTTCCAGCTCTACTGGAAGCGCATGTGCTGCGAGGTTCTCGAGGACAACAAGGCGACCCGCGAGGTGCTCGATCTGTCGCGGCTCGGCCCGCCGCCGTATGCGTCGTGGATTCCCGACGCCCTGTGGTCGGTGCTGCGGATTCCGATCGCTCGCGGATTCGTCTGGCTCACGGTCGGGATGTACGACCAGCCGGTGCGAGATCTGTTGGGCTACACGTGGACTGCGCGAGACGCGCGTCTGCACAGGCTGGCAGGCAAGGCGGTGAAAGCGGCGTTCACGCTGGTTCCGCGGCGATATCGGATGCATCCCCGCGGGAGGGCAGGGTGGGATCGAGCACTGGGGCGCAGTTCGTCCGATGCGCCGCTGCCCCAGACGCCTGCTCGAAATCTGCCGCCCGTGAGCGAACGGAACGATCCCAAGCACTACAGCCCGCACGTGTAGTTCGGCGTCGGGTGTAGTTCAGGGTTCAACGGGTACTTGTCGAGGCATGAGCAACTCTCTCCTGCACAACGTCAGAACAGGCTCGGGCAAGCCGCTGGTCCTCGTCCACGGGCTCGGGTCCAGTTACCGCAACTGGGATCCGATCGTGCCAGCGTTGAGCGCGGAGCGGGAGGTCATCGCCGTCGACCTGCCCGGGTTCGGTCGAACGCCACCGCGTGCGAACGTCACGATCGCAACGCTCACCGATTCTCTCCGCGAGTTTCTCGACGCGGAGGGTCTGTCCGACGCCGATGTCGTCGGAAGTTCGATGGGTGCGCGCATGGTTCTCGAGCTTGCTCGACGCGGTCACCGCGGGACTGTGGTTTCTCTGGATCCTGGCGGATTCTGGAACGATGTCCAAGCCAAGGTGTTCGGGGCGTCGATCACGGCGTCGGTGGCGCTGGTCAGCAGGATTCAACCCCTGCTGCCCTTCGTCACGGGCAACCCGGTGACGAGAACGCTTGCGCTGGCTCAGTTCTCGGCGGCGCCGTGGAAGCTGCCGCAGGAACTCGTGCTGACAGAGCTTCGAGGGTTCGACCACGACGCGTCGCCGTCCCTGTCGGATGCGCTGAAAGCGCTCATTCATGGTCCGCGTCAGGAAGGGAGCTCGTCGACGAGCAAGGTGGTCATAGGCTGGGGTCGGCAGGACAAGGTGACGCTGCCGAGCGAGGCGAAGGTCGCGATGGCGAAATTCCCGGGCGCCGAACTCCGGTGGTTCGACAAGTGTGGGCACTTCCCGCACTGGGATCAGCCCGAGCAGACTGTCGACGTCATCCTCGAGGCCACCGGCTAGCCGAACGAGCACGGCCACGCACTCATCGAGTGTGCGTGGCCGCGTGCGGGTAGTGGTAGGTCCGCTATCCGTTCCACCAGGGGCGTAGTGGGACGTGAGCGTCGCCCTTGGGGTCGGGCTTGACGCCCAGAACCTGGTGCAGCTGAACGACGTTACGTTCGAAGCCGAGGCGTGAGCCTGCCATGTACAGGCCCCATACACGGGCCGTTCCGATTCCGGCTTCGGCTACGCAGGCGTCCCAGTTGTCGACGAGATTCTTGCACCAGGCCTTCAGCGTCAGCGCGTAGTGCTCGCGGAGGTTCTCCTCGTGCCGGACTTCGAGGCCCGCGTCCTGCATCTCGGTGATGATGCGACCGGAGCCGGTCAGTTCGCCGTCGGGAAAGACGTAGCGATCGATGAATGCACCTGCGCGCGCGTGACTTCGGTTGTCCGGCCGGGTGATGGAGTGGTTGAGGACTCGGCCACCGACGCGAAGCTTGGACTTGATCGATTCGAAGTACGACGGGTAGTTGTGCACACCGATGTGCTCGGTGAGGCCGATCGACGACACGGCGTCGAAATCGGTTTCGACGATGTCGCGGTAGTCGGAGAAGCGGACCTCGGCGAGGTCGGCCAATCCTTCCTCGGCGATCGCCTTCTGCGCCCAGGCTGCTTGCTCCTTGGAGAGCGTCGCGCCGATCGTCTTGACGCCGCGGCGGGCGGCGTATCGCACCATTCCGCCCCAGCCGCAACCGATGTCGAGGAGACGGTCACCCTCTTTGAGTCCCAGCTTCTCGAAGACGAGGCGATACTTGTTCTCCTGCGCGGCTTCGAGACTGTCGTCCTCGGAGGTGTACGCGGCGCACGTGTACGTCATCGAGGGTCCGAGAACGTACTCGTAGAACGTGTTCGAGACGTCGTAGTGGTGCGAGATCGAGTCGGCGTCGCGTGTCTTCGAGTGCCGCAGGCCCTCTGCGATACGACGCCACCGCGGTACCACCTCCTGCGGGGGAGGTGCGATGGGACGCAACAGGTCCCAGCCGAGCGAGCGTGTGATGGAGGCCAGCGTCAGGGCGTTGGGTCGCCGAAAGTGCAGTTCGTCGCCCATGACCCGGAGAATGTCGTACGGGTCGCCTGGATGGACGCCGACGGCTTCGAGGTCGCCCGAGATGTAGGCGCGTGCCATACCGAGATCGCCGGGCGCCGTGGCGAGATACGTCGTTCCCCGTGGGCTCTTGAGCTCGAGTCCGAGCGCCGCGTCCACCGGGCCGGCGGAGCTGCCGTCGTATGCGGTGAATCGAAGCGGGATGTTCCCGTCGGAGAGCAGCTCGAGGATCTCGGAGATGGTGAGCTTGTGTGCTCGGGTGGCTTCACGCGACCCGGGCTCCTTGAATGTCGTCATTTTCTTTGCACCGCCTTCGAATACATGTCCAACAGACGTGAATTGGGGTCGTACCTTTTCTTCAGTTCTTTGAACTTTGCGCCGCCGTAGAGCGCGGCAAACTCTTCCTCGGTGTAATACGCGTCCGAGTAGAGAGATTTGTGACCGTCGAAATCGCTGACCTTGTTCTCGATCGCGCGGTTGGCGGCACCGTCGGGCGCGCCTGCGGTGATGGGAACCGAGGACCAGAAACCGATGTTGACGTACGTCCGCTTCGGTTCGAGTGGGTACAGCGGCCACGGACGGGCTGCGTCGGCGCCGGGGAGGGCGGGCTCACGAAGCCGCAACGGGCACAACCACAGTGGTTCGATCGGTATTTCGTCGAGGAACCACCGCAGGAAGGACGCGGTGTTCTCGATGGGCACTTCGACGTCCTGGACTACGCGTTCGCGGGGTGGATTGCCCTTACGGGCCTCGAGCCGATCGGCGATGTCGTACTTCTGATCCAGCCCGATGAGCTTCCAGTAGAAGCTGGAGCGTCGGTATGCCGTCGGCCAGAATCGTCGAATCTTCGGGTTCTGGGTGCCGAATGCACGTGAGCACCAGAACCAGTCGGTGTCCCAGCGCCACAGGTAGTCGTGGATGGTCAGGCGATCGGCTTTGGGGGTCGATCCGGTGTGTTGGATGGACCGGTAGTAGATGTCGGACCCGGAGTGGTAGTTGCTGACGGGACCTGCTTCGGCCGTCTGGACACCGAGTGTCAGGTAGCTCTCGTTCTCCGAGAACACGACGCCGTCGAGATACTGCACGGCGATGCCGTCGTAGGAATGGTCCGACGCGATCCGGTCCATCGCGGCCTGCATCGAGTCGAGGTCGTCGAACCGCAGGTGCCGGAGGGCGACGAAGGGAAGTACCGGTTCGAGGGCGATCTTCAGGCGAGTGGAGTACCCGAGAGTGCCGTAGGAGTTGGGGAATCCCCAGAACAGTTCGGAGTCTGCGCCGTCGGGTGTCGCTGTGACGATCTCGCCGTTTCCGGTCAGTACGTCGATCTCGAGAACCGATTCGTGGGGGAGTCCGCTCCGGAACGAGGTGCTCTCGATGCCGAGCCCGGTGACGGCGCCACCGAGCGTGATCGTCTTCAGCTGCGGGACGACGAGGGGGACGAGTCCGTAGGGGAGTGTGGCGTCCACCAGGTCCTCGTACGTACACATGCCCGCGACGTCTGCGGTCCGGTCCTGGGGGTTGACCGAGATGACCTTTGTGAGCCCTGAAACGTCGAGACCGGGGGCCGTCGACTTCGCGCGGGCCCGGAACAGGTTCGACGTCTTCTTCGCCAGCCGGACCGTCGCATCCGTCGGGATCGCGCGGTAGCTGCCGAGTAGCTGCTCGACCCCCGCACGATGTGCCGCGAATCCGGTCTCCCGTGGTTCGGGCTTTCGTCTCGTGAACCCACGTCTCATGAACCCTCCCGATGAAGCCACAGGAAGACGCTATCTCCACCTGTCGTCGAGAGCCACCGAGAATGTCGCACCCGCGGGGAAACTTCACGCAAATGTTGCTCGATCTGCGGTGAATAACAGGACAAACAAGACAAATGGTTGCGTTATACATCTTTTTTGCGCTGCTAAAGAAATTGCGGGGTGAACCATCTCACATCACGCCATTCGTTCTTGGCCGATCGGACGCCGATAGAGGCAGGATGGATTCGGACATCGACATCGACAGTGAAATCGACAGCGAACGAAGGAGTCACCAGTGGCACAGGTAAGCGCCAGCAGTTCCATCACCATCGCCCAGGCGCCGGATCAGGTGTTGGCAGCGCTCACCGACTACGAGACCGTACGGCCGCGGATCCTGCCGGAGCAGTATCTCGACTACACCGTCGTTCAGGGCGGACAGGGAGACGGAACCGTCGCTCGCTGGACGTTGCAGGCCACTTCGAAGAGGTCGCGGAACGTCGAAGCCACGGTGAGCGTCGAGGGATCGACCATCGTCGAGCGAGATGCGAATTCCTCGCTCGTCACCACGTGGACGGTCGCGCCGTCCGGCTCGGGCAGTGAGGTCACGACGACGACCGAATGGAAAGGCGCAGGCGGCATCGGCGGCTTCTTCGAGAAGACGTTCGCGCCGCTCGGCTTGAAGAAGATTCAGGCGCAGACGCTCGCCAACCTGGAACGAGAAGTCCGCTAGTCGGAGGCTCGTGGCTGGCTGCTCGTGAACTGTGAGCTTGTGACGAGGGCCAATGCGCCCACGATCACGGCCCGCATCGACAAGGCCCAGCGATCGGCCGGGCCCCAATTTTCTGTCACGTGCGCCAGCTCGGCCAGTGCGACTGCATGCTCCGCTACTGTTTCGACGACCCACTCGGTCTGAACGGGGGCGAGCCCGTAGAGCTGTGCATACTGCGTCTTGACGACTTTCGACGCGGTGAGTGCGGCCGATTCGAAGCCCGGAAGCGACGTCTTGTTTGCCAGGTAGCCGGCGATTCCGGGGTTCCGATGCACGAGATCCTTCAGCGCGTCGGCGAGGATGGCCAGAGATCGATCGATGGGATCTCCGTCGCGTGGCGTCGGTACTGTCCATCGCGCCAGGATCTCCTCGGCGACCAGAACTCGCAGTGCCTCTACGTTCTCGATGTTGTTGTAGACGGCCACGATGCTCACGCCCAGCTTGTCCGCAACCGACTTGACCGTCACCTTGGGCAGAGTGAGCTCGATACCGGCCTCGGTCAGGTTCGTCGATGTAACTCTGCGCGGACGCCCCGGCAGGGCTCGATTCGCGTCGTGCATCCACGGAGCATACGAGGGGAAACCGGGAATGCCGAGAGCGCTGGTGCAGACGCGTGTGCCGAGTTCTCTACCCGGGCCCTCGCAAAACGTCGGTAAAGTTTAGCCTTACTCAAGTAATGTCTGCATGGGCACGAGGAGGCGGCATGACGGTACCGGAACTGGACCCTCAGTCCTCCGACGCCACGATGCGCACGCTTGCCATCAGTCGGCCGAGGCCCGGTGTGTTCAGCATGACGTCCGTGCTCGCTCGCGACCCGCGCGAAGGTGACTGGAACGGGTCGAACTGGGACGAGCAGACGATCTCGACGTGGCTCAGATTCCCGGGGGTGTCTCCGGACGACTACACCGTTCGCCGGTTCGATTCAGGCAGGGGCATCGTCGACATCGATTTCAGGCCGGGTCCGCAGAACACGATCATGCAGCGTTGGCTCGAATCCGTGAAGGTGGGCTCCAGGCACCGGATCTCCAAACCGGGAAATCATCTTCCGAATTTTCGGAGTGGTTGTCGCACAATGCTGTTCGCCGACGAGGTGTCGCTCCCTGCGGTGCGTTCCATCCTCCAGCAGTGGCCGACGTCGGTGGACGGCGCAACGATCAGCGGTACGGTCTGGATCGACACGCCGAATCCCGCCGATGTCGCCGACCTGCCCGTGATCGATGAGGTCTCCATCGTCAGTTTTCACATCGGGATGGGATTCGACCCTCTGGTGACAGCGGCGCGTCGATGCGATCTCAGTTCCAGGACGACCGTGTGGGCAGCAGGCGAACGTCGGCGAATGGACGCCATTCGCGCAGCCTGCGACGCGGCAGGTCTGTCGGACGACGACGCCAGGGTGTTCGGGTACTGGTCGAACGATCGGTCCCGCCGACGGAGCTAGTGCTGCTGGTCGGGACGTGCTGCTGGTCGGGCCGTGCTGCTGGTCGGGACGTGTGTAGGGAACGGTTACGCTGGCGGGGTACCCGAACCGAGAGGACACCACTGTGCAACCCGGTGAGCAGCCAGATATTGCGTCGATCATGCAGCAGGCGCAGCAGATGCAGCAGCAATTGATGGCTGCGCAAGCACAGATCGCCGAGACCGAGGTGACCGGGCAGGCAGGCGGGGGTTTGGTGACTGCGACGGTGAAGGGAACCGGCGAGGTGGTCGGGCTGTCTATCGACCCCAAGGTCGTCGATCCGGAGGATGTCGACACTCTCCAGGATCTGATCATCGGTGCTATCGCTGACGCGTCGAAGGCAGCTCAGTCCGTCGCCGCAGAGAAGCTCGGTCCGCTCGCGGGTGGGCTCGGTGGCGGTTCGCTCGGCCTTCCCGGCTTCTGAGGACGGGAAGACGTGTACGAAGGTCCTGTTCAGGATCTGATCGACGAGCTCGGCAAGATGCCGGGTGTCGGCCCCAAAAGTGCGCAGCGCATAGCTTTTCACCTCCTGGGTGTGGAACCCCCAGAGGTCGAAAGGCTGATCAAGGCACTGCAGCGGGTCAGGGACGGTGTCCAGTTCTGCACCATGTGTGGCACGGTGTCGGACAAGGAACTGTGCCGGATCTGTGCAGATCCACGTCGTGATCGCAGCATCATCTGCGTCGTCGAGGAACCCAAAGATGTTCAGGCAGTGGAACGCACGCGCGAGTTCAAGGGGCGATACCACGTTCTCGGTGGTGCGCTCGACCCGTTGAACGGTGTCGGGCCCGACCAGCTCCGCATCCGAGAGTTACTGGTGCGCGTAGGAAATCAGGAGGACGGTGTCGACGTCTCCGAGGTGATCATCGCGACCGACCCCAACACCGAGGGTGAAGCCACCGCCACCTACCTCGTCCGCATGATGCGAGACTTCCCCGGCCTGTCCATCACCAGGCTCGCGTCGGGACTGCCGATGGGCGGAGACCTCGAGTTCGCCGACGAGCTCACCCTCGGCCGTGCACTGACCGGCAGGCGGCTGCTGTAACGCGCGGCTGTGTTTGTACCGGCTGCTGTAAAGCGCAGCTGCGTTGTAGCGGCTGTGTTGCAGCAGCTGTGTCTGAACGGCGCTGTCAGAACGGCGGTGGTCGTCGTTTGTCGCGCTCGGTGACGATCGCCCGATGTTCGAGGAACCTGGCACGGAGATAAGTTGCGTCTTCTCGGGCTTGGGGATCGGTCAGGAGAGCGATGTCGCCGAGCGAGGGCACGACTGTCCTCAGGTCCGTGTTGAACAGGTGCTCCCAGTGCGTGTCGGTATCGGAGATATGTATCTCCCACCAGGTCGGCTCGTACAACTCGTCGGGTGCTTCACGTAGCAGGGCGCCTGCGGGTGGATCCGCAGCCTCGGCCGCTGACTCCGAGCCGTCCGTTGACTCCGAAGCGTAGCTGACGCAAAACTCTTCGCTGCCGTCGCCGAAGACCGTTGTGGGGTGGCGAAGTGGATGATTGTGGGTGAAGGTCGCCGGGATCAACACTGTCCCGAATGTGGGCGGCGTGATGCGGTGCAAGCCAGAGGCGGAGCGCCAGTAGATGGCGTCGCCGGCGAGTTTGGCGCACGCCCACAGTTCGAGAGTCTTGGCGCGATGGTGGTGAGGGCACAGTGGGTGGAGGTTCGAGAGGATAGTCCAGCCACCGCTGCGAGGATCGTTGTGGTCGAACGGAACGATGTGGTCGATGTCGCACCGGGATGCGGGCACGCTGCACTGCGGGAAGGTGCATGTGGTGTAGGTCGCGCGGACGAGTGCGACGAGTTCGGCGGAGGGTCTGTAGACCAGCGCGCTCGGCGGTGGGGAGTCCAGCCCGCCGTGCCCGTCGGGAAACTGTCCCAGTGCGAGACTGACATCGGCCTGAGCAGCCGCAAGAAACTCCGCAATGGCTGCGGACAGAGCTGTGCCCTGCCCGAGGATGCTGGAGCACCGTGCGCCCTTCGCTCGCACTGTGTCCTCGTTCGGTGCGGGCAGCGGAGCCCCCTTCCGAATCCGGCCCCGCATCAGAAGCTTTCGCGTACGCGGGCCCGGCGGGCGCTGCCGTGGGCCTGTGCTGCGCGGAGTGTCGGAAGTCTTGCAAATCTCGGAGGTCTCGGAGGTCTCGGAGGTCTTGGAAGTCTCGGAGGTCTCGCGGGTGTCGGCGGCACTGTCGCCAGGAGAGTCCTCGTCGGCAGAACTCTTGCCAGAACTGTCGTCGACGGATTCCTGGTCGTCCGGACTGTCAGCAGCACTAGCTGCAGCGTCAGTTCTCTCGTCGCCGGACGCCTTGTCGTCAGAACTGTCGTCGTCAGAACTGTCGTCGGCAGAGTCCTGGTCGTCAGAACTGTCGTATGCAGAATGCTCGCCGTCAGAGCTGTCGCCGTCAGAGCTGTCGTCGTCATCTCGGTCGGAGCCATCGCCCTCATCGGCAGACGGGCCCGACTCTTCTCGACCGGACTCATCTCGACCGGACTCGTCTCGACCGGACTCGTCTCGACCGGACTCGTCCTGACCGGACTCGTCCTGACCGGACTCGTCCTGACCAGACTCATCTCGGCCTGACGCGTCTTCGCCCGACTCATCCTCGGGATCCGCGTCGGTTCCACTTGCGGTCTCGTCGGCGCCGAGGTTCGAGAGGTGTGCACGAGCTGCATCCCGCATCTCGGTGAGGAAGCCTTGCCACTGTGCGTTCTCGGCCAGTAGTCGCGCTGTCTCGGCGTCGAGAACGGTCCCGTCGGGGAGCGTTGCGGGAGTATCGGAGAGTCCGAGCAACGTGTCGATATCGACAAGAATCTTGATGAGAGCAGGCCGCCGCGGTGCACGCCGTTCGGCCGCTCCCGAGACTGGGCAATTCTCCGTGCGGCATTGGCACACGATGATGTCTTCGTGGTGGGCGAGGGCGATGAGTGCATCACCGCGGAGATGCTTCTTGGTGCGTGGGTCTTTGGGGCACACCGTGGACACGAGCTCGTTCAGGACGGCATCGAATTCGGCGGCTTCGACGACCGTCATGGAGGCGAACAGAGATGCGGTGCCGTCGCAGCCGCGTCTGATGGTCACCCCGCGCTCCTCGGACTCTGCCTTTCGTCTGGCCGCAGACGCCTCGTCCGGGTCGTGGGCGGTCCAGTACTTCCAGATGGTGTCGGCGAGAGTCCTCACGCCGTATCGCAGCGATGCCGCCAGAATGTCGGCTTCGAGAGCGGCGACAGTGGTATCGCTGGCTTTCGCCATGGTCAACGCAATGGTGCGTGCACGCGGGTAGTCCAAGTCCCCTGCAGTGAAGGCTGCATCGACAGCGGGGAGCCGAGACGTGAGTTGTTCCCCTGTGGTGATCATGTCACGGGTGACGGTTCGTGAAAGTGAGAGTGCAACCGCCGCTTCGCATTCGGCACCGATACGGGCCTTGTACACGTCAGGGTCAGCGGCGCCGCGCTGGTCTCTGCCTACGTAGTTGCCGTGCGTCCGACCGTACTGATAAATCTCTGCTTCGGTGGACAAGCGCAGATCCACCAGATCGCTCAGCTGGTGGACGGTGGCAGCGGCGGAGATGTTCTCGTGACGCCTACGGTCCGCCAGGGTCGCAAGAGACTCGGATGCAGCAGAGTCTGCATCGCGTCTGATCTTTTCGAAGCCCCCCCGGCATCCCCATGCACACCACTGTACTCGAACACATATTCGAACACAACCCCAAAAGTGCTGCGCGCTACCGCATACCGCAGATGGCCATGGCGGCCACGATCCCGCCACCTACCGTCCCCGCGCCTACCGTCCCCATCGCCCATCTAGCTTCCCCGCCACCGACCGCCCCGCCACCGACCGCCCCGTCACCGACCGCCCCGTCACCGACCGCCCCGTCACCGACCGCCCCGCCACCTACCAGCGCGCCCGCTACTTCAGGCCTGTTCGGCTCAGTGGACGCTCTTGTGGAGGTCGGTGTGAGCGAGGCAGATGTGCGCCAGCTCGTCCAGGGGGACGGACAGGGCGCCTGCCAGAGCGGCGATCGTGGTGAATGCGGGCGTCGGCATCCGGCCGGTCTCGATCTTGCGCAGCGTCTCCGGTGAAATTCCGGCCTCCTGGGCGACATCGATGAGGGCGCGTTCGCCACGGGCCTGCCGCAGATATGCGCCCAGTCGATGGCCGGCTGCGAGCTGAGCGGGAGTCAAGGGGAGGCGCACCATTCCCGCAGTCTACCGGAGCCCGGTATGAAAATACCGCCCCGATCGTCTATGTTGGTATTTTAATACCGCGCACCGGGCCGGTCGAAAGGAAATCTCTGTGTTGGAACTGAAGACACCCCGCGAGGTGGATGCAATGCGGGTGACCGGCGTGTTCATCGCCGAACTGCTCGACGACCTCGCGGCCCGAGTTGCGCCCGGGGTGAATCTGCTCGACCTGGAACATCGGGCCCGCCACCTTCTTGCCGAACGAGGCGCCGAGTCGTGTTACTGGGACTACGCCCCCTCGTTCGGGCGAGGGCCGTTCCGAAATGTCATCTGCCTTGCGGTCAATGACGCTGTGCTGCACGGTCTGCCGCATGATTACACCTTGCGTGACGGCGACCTGCTGACCATGGACATCGCGGTCTCCATCGACGGCTGGGTCGCGGATTCGGCTCGA
Organism: Rhodococcus yunnanensis NBRC 103083; assembly: GCF_001895005.1. Lineage (GTDB taxonomy): Bacteria > Actinomycetota > Actinomycetes > Mycobacteriales > Mycobacteriaceae > Rhodococcoides > Rhodococcoides yunnanense. Next base: position 180,098 of record NZ_BCXH01000003.1, read on the forward strand.
AGCGTGATCGTCGGCCTTGCGGACCCCGCCGATCTGAGGCTGATCGAGGCCACCGAAAATGCCTTGGCCGCAGGGATTTCCGTCGCACTGCCCGGAAATCGTCTGGGCGACATCTCGGCAGCGATCGGCGCTGTGGCAGCGGACTACGGGTACCCGGTCAACACCGAGTTCGGTGGACATGGACTCGGCCGCACCATGCACGAGGATCCGCACGTCTCCAATTCCGGCCGCGCCGGACGCGGTCTCAGGCTGAAACCCGGCCTCACCCTTGCGCTGGAGCCCTGGTTCGCTCAGGGCACCGACAAGATAATCTACGACGACGACGGCTGGACCATCCGCTCCGCAGACGGATCTCGTACCGCGCACAGTGAACACACCATCGCCATCACCGACGGCGAGCCGTTCGTGCTGACCCGGCTGTAAGCGCAATCCGTCAGTGCCGCAGTCGTTCCCGCCTGAGTTGAGTGACCTCGGGTAGCTCCAGCGGCGGAAGTGGCGACCCTATCGCCTTGGCCAGTAGATAATCGGCGAGCTCGGGATTCCTGGCCAGTACAGGGCCGTGCATGTACGTCCCGATCACCGATCCCTGCACGACGCCTTCGCGGCCGTCACCTACGCCGTTTCCGACCCCGTGTGTGACTTTCGCGAATGCGTTGGCATCTGGGCCGAGAGTTGTGCCGCCGCGGTGATTCTCGAATCCCGTGAGCGGCGCGGTCAGACCCTCCAGTGTCGGTTCGCTGATGACCTCACCGATCGATCGGGTCTCCTGCGGGGCGGTGGTGACATCGAACAGCGAGATTCCCGATACCCGTTCCCCGGACGACGTCTCGTACCAGTGTCCGAGCACTTGAATGGCCGCACAGATCGCCAGAACCGGCGCACCGCGCTCCGCAGCACGCTGCAGGCCGGGGTATCTGTCGAGGTGCCGTGTCGCGAGGCGTTGCGCCGAGTCCTCGGCACCGCCGAGTGTGTAGATGTCGAGCGACTCGGGCACTGGGTCGCTCAGTGTGATCTGGACGACCTCGGCGTCGATGTCGCGCATCCGAAGCCGTTGTTTCAGGATCAACGCGTTGCCGTTGTCGCCGTATGTTCCCATGACGTCGGGCAGAACGAGGCCGATGCGGACGGTGGATTCAGGCATTGTTCACCTCGCGCGACAGTGCGCGTCCCAGATCGCGGAACGCGGTGTAGTTCGCCAGCACCTCGACGCGCCCTGGCGGGCAGGATGCGATGGCTTTCAACGGATCTGCGACCGTCGTGTGCGGTGAACCCGCATACAGCAGCCGCACTCCGAGGTCCGTCGCGCGCTCACCGGAGGCGACGACGGTCACGTTCTCGAAGTGCTCGAAGCGGACGTCCCACAGCCATGACAGATCCTCCCCGTCGGGGACCTGCCCATTGACGGCGATGACGAGCCCGTCGACCGTCGGGTCGATCATCGACAGCGCCTCTTGCCATCCGGCCGGGTTCTTCGCGAGAAGCATACGGACAGAATGTGATCCGTACTGAACGGTGGAGTATCGACCGGCTACCTCGTCTACTCCGGCGGCCGCGGAAACTGCGTCCGATGCGCCTGCTCCCAACGTCACCGCTGCGGCGACTGCTTGAGCTGCGTTGCCGCGGTTGGCCTTACCGGGTAGCGCCAGCGACATCGGGATCTTCAGGCCGTCCGGCCCGTAGAGGTTCTCGTCGTCGAGCCACCAATCCGGCGTCGGCCGCTCGAAGGTCCTGCCGGACTCCGGTTGGCCAGTGCTGTACCAGTGGTCCCCGTCCCAGAGGATCGGCTCGCCGGTACGCGGACAGCTGACGGAGTCGCCCGCCCAACCACCTCCCGCGGCCACCCACACGACGTTCTCGGCGTCGAACGCAGCCGATGTGACGAGGACGTCGTCGCAGTTGGCTATGACGACTGTTTCGGGATGCTTGGCCAGCCCGGCGCGGAGCTTGCGTTCGATCATGTTGATCTCGCCGACGCGGTCCAGCTGGTCGCGACTGAGGTTGAGCAGCACCACGGCGGCCGGGGAGACCGCGTCGCACACGTGCGGGACGTGGAGTTCGTCGACCTCGAGTGCCGCGAGCGGAGCGTCGAAGTGTGCATGCAGCGCCGCGACGATGCCTGCATCCATGTTGGCGCCGTCGGCTTGCGTTGCGACTTCGCCCAGCGTCGACAGTGCCGCGGCGGTCATGCGCGTCGTCGTCGACTTTCCGTTGGTACCCGTGATGACGACCGTACGACGACCGGAGCCGAGGCCGGTGAGAATATCCGGGTCGATCTTCAGGGCGACCAGGCCGCCGATCATCGATCCTTTGCCTCGGCCTGCCTTGCGTGATGCCCACGTCGCAGCCTCGGCCGCCCGTAGCGCCAGCCTGCCCCGCGCACCTATCGCCGCTCTGCGACTACCCGCTCGAACCATGCGCCGAGTCTGGCACAAACCCGTCGCACAACTCTCCTCGGAACGTGCAGTTGCACGCTATCTTCTACTGAAACACGTTCCAATAACGATCTGGGAGATGCAATGGCACCGGCTGTGGAGGACATCAGAAAGACCATCGACGCCTACGTGCAGGCGGTCGCCCATGGAACCGTCGACGAGATCGCGGCGCTGTACGCCGCGGGGGCGACGGTGGAGGATCCGGTCGGATCCGAGGTCAGAACCACCGAGGCGTCGATAAGGGAGTTCTACGCCGTCCTGGAGCCGCTGCAGCAGACGGCGGAGCTTCTGACGGTGAGGATCGCCTCTGGTTCCGCGGCATTCCAGTTCAACCTGACCACCGTGTTCGGGGAGAACACGTTCGAGGTCGCGCCCATCGACGTCATGGAATTCGACGACGAGGGGAAGATCACGTCGATGCGGGCGTATTGGAACGAATCGGACATGGTTCAGCGGTCTGCCTGACGCGAACGCGTGCGCCTGCTCGCGCCATGCCGCCGAGACACCCGGCGATGACGACGGCGCCACCGAGAATCGACAGCACGCTCGGCGTCTCGCGCAGGAACAGCCACGACCCTGCGATTCCGACGATGGGCACCAGCAGCGAGAACGGCGCGACGACGCCCGCCGGGTGCCTGCTGATCAGAATCGTCCACAGTCCGGATCCGGCGATCGTGCCCAGAAGAACGACGTAAGCGAGGCCTACGAGCGCGGGCCACCCGTCGACGCTGAACGAATCTGCCAGTGCGCTCCACCCGGCCGTCGGCCCCTCGACGGCAGCGGACATCGCCAGCATCGGCAGGGGCGGGACGACGCACATCCACAGCATCAGCCGCATCGGCTCCGTGGACCGCGCGAGCTTGTTGCCCAGGTTGCCGAATGCCCAACCGAGCCCCGCGAGCAGGGTGAGTACTACCGGCAGCAGTGTTGCCGACTGGAAGCGGTCGTAACCGATGATCGCCATGCCTGCCACCGCGACCGTGATTCCGAGAACTTGACGCCTGCTGACCTTCTCCCGCAGCAGAAGAGCGCCCAGCAGCACCGTGAACGGCGCCGACGATTGAAGTACGAGTGACGCGAGGCCGGTCGGCATGCCCGCGTTCATGGCAGCGAAGAGGAACGCGAACTGGAGGAAGCCGAAACCGAAGCCGTACAACAGAAGCCACTTCAGCGGAACGTCCGGGCGACGGACGAACAACACGACGGGCACGGCTATGACGAGGAACCGGAACCCGGCGAAGAAGAATTGTGGAAAATGGTCGAGACCGACTCTGATGGCGAGGAAATTGAGCCCCCACAGTACGGCGACGGTCAGTCCGAGCAGGCGGTCGCGGTTGGTCACGGAATCAATGGTGACCGCCGCGAAGCATCAGGACAATCGAATATATTCGCACCAACAATTAAGATTTTCTACATGAATGTCGAGCGCCTCAGGATTCTCCGCGAACTGGCGGATCGCGGCACCGTGGGCGGGGCAGCCGCGGCACTGTCGTTGACGCCGTCCGCGGTATCGCAGCAACTCAAGCTCCTCGCACGAGAAGCAGGCGTGACGTTGCTCGAACCCGACGGCCGACGGCTCAGGCTCACCGATGCAGGCGCAGCGCTCGTACTCCGCGCCGACGAGGTCCTCGGCGCCCTCGACAGGGCAACCGCGGAAATGGCGTCGTACAGCGGATCGCCGCGCGGTCGCATACGCGTCGCGCTGTTTCCGTCCGGTGCCGCACTGCTGTTGCCCGGCGTGCTGGATCGCTTGCGCGGCAGCGATACCCAGATCGACGCGAGCGACGAGGACCTTCCGGCTTCCGCTGTACCGACTCTGCTCGCCGACTACGACGTGGTACTGACACATCGAGACGACCGAGCGCCCGCGACTGCGGCACCCCGAATCGAGGTGTTCGCCCTCATGCGTGAACCCATCGACCTGGTGCTTCCGCCTGATCATCCACTTGCTCAACAGGATTCGGTGGATCTGAGGCAGCTCGCAGATGAAAGGTGGATCAGCGTGCGCGGTGGATTCCCGGTGGACGACGTGCTGCTCTCGGTCGCTGCCGTAACCGGAGTTCAACCACGAGTGGTTCAGCGCATCAACGATTTCCGGGTGACCGAAGAGCTCGTCGCACGCGGACACGGCGTAGCGCTCATGCCGCGCTACGCCGTGGTACATCCGGATCTCGTCAGGCTCCCACTCTCCGGCGTGCGTGCCGGTCGCATCTACGAACTCGCGACGCGACCGGGTGCGCACGAGCTTCCTGCCGTCGCCGCCGTCACCGACGCATTCCGAGCCGAGGCGGAAGCCCTGGAGCTGCCCTGAGTTACTGCAGGGCAGAAATTACTGCAGGGTCGAAATTACTGCAGGGCCGAAATTACTGCAGGGCTTTTGCTTTGAGCTGGGAGAATTCGTCGTCGGTGATCGTCCCGTTGTCGAGAAGAGTCTTCGCGTGTGCGATCTCCTCGGCAGATGTACGACCTGCTACCTGCTTGATGTATTGCTCCTGCTCGTCCCTGGCGTGCTGGGCGGCGCGCACCTGGCGCTTGGTCATGTCTCCACCCTTGGCGATGATGTACACCAACGCGGTCAGGAACGGAGCAACGATCAGGAAGAACACCCAGATGGCTTTTACCCACCCGGAGGTCTTGTGATCACGAAAGAGATCGCCGATGATCGAGAACAGCACCATCAAGTAGGCGACAAAAGCGAAGCTGACAATGATCAGCCACAGAAAATCCCAAAACGAGTCCACGGTTCAGTGCTCCATTTCGCTGGTGAGAGACCCTTCGGTTAATCCCACATCGCGCATCGAGCAAGATCATCATCCGAAACAGGTGAAATGATCCGACACGAGCCGACTTCCCGCGATCGCCGGTCCCGACTCCGCGACGAGCCCGGATCCACGGACCCGGAATTCACGGACCCCGAATTCACCCGCGCCGGATGAAGCGAGCCGACCCGGACGCGGAGAAACATCTGGACAATGAGCCTCGAAGCTGCGAACGAGTCGGTGTTCGACGTCGGACCTGTCGGCGTTCTGGTGGTGACCTTCCCCGGTGATCGCGCCGACCCTGGCGTGATCGGCGCGCTTGCCCAGGTCGTCGAGCAGGGCTTGATCTCGTTGCTCGATCTGGTGTTCATCGGCAAGAGCGAGGACGGCTCGCTCCACCAGGTCGACGTCGACGAAAGCCTCGACAAAGTGGGGCTCGAGATCCTGTCGATCGAAGCGAAAGCGCTGATCAGCGACGACGATCTCGACGTCGTCCGCGACACTCTCGAACCGGGCAGCTCCGCCGCGATCCTCGTCTACGAGCAGACGTGGGCGCGCACCCTCTCGGCCGCATCGAGGAACGCAGGCGGCGAAGTCGCACTGCATGTCCAGATTCCGCGCGAGACAGTGGAAATCGCTCTTGCGGCAGCTATGTCGTAACGGAACCAACAGAGTCACCAGAGAAAGGCCAGCACATGGTTTTCGGACGCGGACGAGTCGGTAGGCCGGGACTGCTGGGCACAGTGGCCCGTACCGCAGTCGTCGCAGGCACCGCCAATGCGACGTCGAACATGATGAACCGTAGGCGGCAGGCCCGCGACGAACAGCAACAGGACGCGCAGGCCTACCGAGATCAGCAACAGGCACCGCAGGCAGCTCCAGCAGCTCCAGCACAGGCAGCTCCGACAGAAGACGACCTCGTGGCCAAGATCAAGCAGCTCGCGGACCTACGTGATCAAGGAATCCTCGACGCCGACGAGTTCGCGGCCGCGAAAGCCAAGCTCTTGGCAACCTGATCCCCGGGGGCGGTGGACCACTCGGGCCCCTCCTCGCCGTCCGGCGAGAAGGGGCCCGAGTGGTTGCTGGAACCTGTGGCGCGTGTGCGTCTACTTCAGGGCGCGGTTGACGGCCGAGACGACCGCCCTCAGCGACGCAGTGGTGATCGACGTCGCGATTCCAGCGCCCCATACCGTGACCGCGGTGCCGGTCGGACCCGTCACCGAGGCCTCCACGTACGCCGCGGCCTGAGCGTCGTCGCCCGCGGACATGGCGTGCTCGGAGTAGTCCAGGACGCTGACGTCGTACCCGACCGTGGACAGCGCGTCGACGAACGCGGCAAGCGGACCGTTGCCGGAGCCGTTGATGTCCTGCTCGACGCCCTCGAGCTTGACCGTCGCGACGATGGAATCGGTTCCGCCGTCGGTCTCGGCTGCAACGACGCGTTGCTTGATGCGCTCGAGCGGGCGAACCGGGCTCAGGTACTCCTCGGCGAAGACGTCCCACATCGCCTTGGGCGATACCTCGCCGCCCTCGCCGTCGGTGATGCGCTGCACGGCCTGCGAGAACTCGATCTGCAGCCGACGTGGCAGTGCCAGACCGTGATCGGACTTCATGATGTACGCCACGCCGCCCTTACCGGACTGCGAGTTGACGCGAATGACGGCCTCGTAGGTGCGGCCGACGTCCTTCGGGTCGATCGGCAGGTACGGAACCTGCCACGTGATGTCGCCGATGTCCGAGTCCTGCTCGTCTGCAGCGGTTTTCATGGCGTCAAGGCCCTTGTTGATCGCGTCCTGGTGGCTGCCGGAGAACGCGGTGTAGACCAGATCGCCGCCGTACGGGTGGCGCTCGTGGACGGGCAGCTGGTTGCAGTACTCGACGGTACGGCGGATCTCGTCGATGTTGGAGAAGTCGATCTGCGGGTCCACGCCGCGCGTGAACAAGTTCAGGCCCAATGTCACCAGGCAGACATTGCCGGTGCGCTCGCCGTTACCGAACAGGCAGCCCTCGATGCGGTCGGCGCCTGCCTGGTAGCCGAGTTCGGCTGCGGCAACGCCTGTTCCGCGATCATTGTGGGGGTGCAGCGACAGGATGATGCTGTCGCGGCGGCTCAGGTTGCGGCTCATCCACTCGATCGAGTCGGCGTAGACGTTCGGTGTCGCCATCTCGACCGTCGCGGGCAGGTTCAAGATGATCGGCTTCGCCGGCGACGGGTCGATGATCTCGACGACGGCGTCGCAGACCTCCTTGGCGTACGACAGTTCGGTTCCCGTGTAGGACTCCGGGGAGTACTCGTAACGCCAGTCGGTGTCCGGGTAGTTCGCCGCGACCTCGAGACACTTGCGGGCCCCGTCGGTGGCGATCTTCTTGATGGTGTCGCGGTCCGCCTTGAACACCACGCGGCGCTGCAGGATGGACGTCGAGTTGTAGAAGTGCACGATGACGTTGCGTGCACCCTCACACGCCAGGTAGGTGCGCTCGATCAGCTCGGGGCGGCACTGCGTGAGCACCTGGATGGTGACGTCGTCGGGGATCGCGCCGTCCTCGATGATCTCGCGGACGAAATCGAAATCGGTCTGGCTGGCGGACGGGAACCCGACCTCGATCTGCTTGTATCCCATACGGACCAGCAGGTCGAACATGCGACGCTTGCGTGCCGGGCTCATCGGATCGATGAGCGCCTGGTTTCCGTCACGGAGGTCCACCGCGCACCACTGTGGAGTGCGATCGATGATCTTGTCGGGCCACGTCCGGTCCGAGAGAGTGACCGGTTCGACTTCTTCGGCGAACGGACGGTACCGGTAGGTCGGCATCGAGGAGTTCTTCTGCGTGTTCCACACAGGCTGATCGCTCGGTGCTGGGCGGGACGGGGGAGTGATGGTCCGCGATCCCGAGGTGAATGCGTCGGCAGGTGACATGAGCTCTATCTCCGAGGTTGCTGGCTGAACAAGGAATCGACCGGCGCGATGAAACCCCGCGACGGGAAGCCAGTCTGGATCAGACCCCGTCGCGGCGGCTGAGGAGGAGCGCGCGCTGCATGATTGCGAGTGTACTACCGGGTGCGGCACTCCCACGCCCGGGTTGGATAACGGTTCAGTCCGGCAGTCTGCGCAACTCGACGACGGTCAACCCGAGCGCATCGAACCGGGCCAGCATGCCGCGCAGTGCGGTGTCGTCGTCGATGGGTCCGAACAGCCTGGTGTACGTCAGCGGAACCTTGGCGACAGCGAGATCGGGGAATGCTGCCTTCGCCCGTTCGGACAGGTCGCCCTCGACGACGAATTCGTATCGGACCCCTCGGTAATAGGTGTCGGCCGGCTGCGCCATGGGTGCCGCTCCTTTGGGTCCAGGTCTGACTGTGACTACCAGCGTGGCGGTCGTCGGCGCCGGTTGCATCACCCGGAGTTGGTGAATAAAGCGGACGGTCAGAGCAGGCCGAGGTCGTGGGCCGCGGCGATCGCGTCACGCCTGGAACGAACTTCGAGTTTGCGGTAGATACCCCGCAGGTGAGTCTTGATCGTGTTGACCGAGACGAAATGGTCGGACGCGATCTGCTCGGCCGTCCGCCACGACGGCAACTCCCGGAGCAGTTCGAGCTCGCGCGGCGTCAGCGTCGTGGTCGGCCTGGGAGCGTCGTCGCGTCCACGGGGAGGTACGGCGCCTCGCACGGTGTCCGCGAACGACTCGAGACGTCCGAACCTGCCATGATTTCGGCTGAGAATCTCGCGGACGTCGCTGCCGTATTCGGCGAACGGTCGCAGTATGCGCTCCGGTTCGGCCAGCGTCAGCGCGCGCGTCGCCAGCTCGTACGCCTTGGTCGGATTGCGCTTGGCGTGCGCGATCGACGACGCAGCCAACAGTGCTCGGACGAGGGTCACCGGGCTCGCGCACGTCCGAGTTCCCTCGATCACCGGCGCGAGTTCGGCGTCGGCGGCGTCCAGGCGTCCACACCGGCGATGCACGTCGGCGGTCAGCAGAGATACTTCGCCCGTGCGGCCGATCCTGCGAGCCGTCACACCGACGAGTTCCGCGGCCCACAGCGATTCCCCCGCCGAGTGGTACCTCTGCTGCACTACGGGTGCGAGTAGCGCCTCGAAACCGGGGATGACGGGGCGGTCGTACTCGAGCCACTCGCGGCCGACACGGTGTACCCCGCGCGAGTCCGTCCTCGTCCCTAGCGCCCACGCTGCTCTGCGCCCGTAGTCGGCGACAGCGGGCACGGGAGCCGAGCCGATCGTGGACCACATCGTGTCGGGATGCGACACGGCGTCCATACGCAGATGTGCGACGAGTGCTCCCAGTGAGCATGCCGCTGCTGCGATCTCGGTCTCGGTGATCGAATGGGTACCTGCATACGCGACGGCGTCACGCGAACGAACAAGCGCATCGTCGAGTTGCCCGTCGAGCAGGTGCGACGCAGCCGAGGCGGTCATGCACATCAGCGCAGTGCGATGAAGCCCTCCTGCCTGCGCATGCGCTACGGCATCGGCCAGCAACCTTCTGGCTTCACCGGTCCTGCCCAGGTACAACCGGGCGGTGCCCGCCGTCGACAGCGTGAACGCGTCGAGAGCCGGACTGTCGGCCTGCCCGATCTCCAGCGCCTCCAGGTGCGCCAGCGCAGCACCGATGTTGCCTGTCTGGAATGCGGCCTGCACCTCCAATGCGCGCCGGAGGAGTTCTGCGGCACCGGCGGCATCAGAATCCGGCGTCGTGGGCATATGGCGGCGGAGGGCGGCCAGCGTCGAGACAGCGGGGGCTGTACTTCCGTTGGTCAAATGTGCTGCCGCGCTCAGTAATCGGCCGTACGCGGACTCCCGAACATTCTGCGGACTTCGTTCGAGCGCGCGAACCACCGCCTCCGAGTGGCCCTGCATGACGAGATCGAGGCCCGAGGAAGCCAGCGTGGCCGACGTCGCCCTGCTGTCCCCGGCCTGTGTGCTGTGTTCGAGTGCCTGCAGTGGCTGCCGAGACTCGGTGAACCACTGAGAAGCAACGGATTCGAGATTGCGGACCTGAGCGACACCGAGGCGATACATCTCGGCTCGTAGATACCCCCGCATCAGTGGGTGGTACCGGTAGGTCAGATCCGGTCCTGGAGTCTGTTCGATCAGAAAGTTGCGTGCGAGAAGCAAATCGAGTGTCTGCTGCACGTTCGAGCTGCCGGTGAGCTGCTCGGCGAGATCGACGGTGAACCACGCAGGAACGGACGTCTCGACGAGGAATCGCCTTACCTCCGATGTCAACCCGGCGAGCACCTCGCTCACGAGGTAGTCGGCGACGTTGTGCTGGGAGCCGGTGAACCGGTCGACGACCGATCCCGGATCTCGGCTGTTCGCCAGCGTCATGGTCGCCAGCCGCAAACCGGCGGCCCATCCCTGAGTTCGGGCGATCACGGCATCGAAGTCAGTGCTGCTCAACGTGATTCCGGACGCCGCGAACATGGTGTCCGCCTCGCTCGAGGTGAAAGCGATGTCATCGGTCGTGATGTCTCGAACTCGACCGTCCAATCGGAGTTTCTGCAACGCCAACGGCGGTTCGAACCTGCTCGCGATCACCGTCCTGACGTTGCGCGGAGGCCAGTGCAGAAAGTTGCCGAGTGCCACCAATACGTCGCGGTCGTGCAGAAGGTGTGCATCGTCGAGCACCATCAATATCGGCTCGTCGACGCTCTCCAGCGCTTCGACCAGCAGCGCGCTGTAGTTCGCGTACTCGGGTTCACCCGGCAGCGGCAGCCCCACCACTGCGTCCGCCACTGCCCCCGATCCGGACTGCATCAACGCCGACGCGATGCACGCACGCAGGGATGCGAGCGAATTGTCGGACTCGTCGATGGTCAACCACGCGACCGCCGGCTTGGTTGTGTGACTACCGGGGTTGTGATTACGGGGGTTGTGAGTGGCGGAGATCCAGTCGACGAGAAGCGTCGTCTTGCCGGAGCCTGCAGGAGCCGTGAGCAGCGTGACGGTACTCGGTTGCGCCGCGCTCTCGCCCAGCGCCTCGACGAGCCGATCGCGCCTGATGGTGGCGCCGGGTCGAGCCGGGACACGGCACCGCAGGTGCGGCACCGCGCATGGCAACGTGGTCATGCGAACGAACCCCCCTCCCGACGAACGGTGCTCACGGGACTCGTTCGGCCGAGGCCCGTCTTCTGATGACAGGAGTCCGATCCTTGTGGGTGGACTCGCCAATACTATTACTGCCAGCGGCTTTTCGGGTCTTCGAACTGAAAGGTGTTCGGCTGAGGTTTGTTTCGCGCCGATGTGCGACAGGGTGAGATCGGATCGGGGCCTGATACCGGAACCGGTGTCGAGAAAGGCGTCGGGAAACCGGTCACGTGCGCTGTTTGTACGCCGTCGAGAGTTGTTCGATCCGTGCAGTCCATGGCGTGGTCTCGCCGAAATCACGGCCGTCTGCGACGCTCCAGCACTGCGCGAGCAACTCGTAACCGAGCCGGTCCACGCCAGCGTGACGCGTCCACTGCGAGACCGTCCACCGACGATCGTTGTGCGCTGCGTCCGCGCCGGCGAGAGCGGAGTTGACCAGCTCGAACTGGACATCGCGTCGTAGTTCCAGGCCGCGTGCGCTCGCGGGGTGCGCGGTGGACACGTGCTGCAGTAGCTCGCTGGAGAGGTCGAGAACGCGGCGATCGGACCAGCCCAGTGCTCGACGAAACGCGTGCGGTTGCACACACCACAGGACACCGAACGCAACGAGCACTCCGAGAACGGTCTCGATCACACGGTCCGTCACCACGTCTGCCGTGGATGCGTCGGGGTGCGACAGCGACCCCATCAGCAGCGCGAGCGGGGTGATGAACACGACCGCGAGACCGTAGTTGCGGGCCACCGATATCTCGATGAGGAACTGAAGGGCCATCAGAACGACGATGATCGTCACACCCGTCACCGACAGTTCCTGCACCAGCGCGAACAACGCGACGCCGAGCACCGTGCCACCCAACCGCTGCACTCCGCGATAGCTGCCGTGAACCCGGTCGGGGCCCTGCTGGAGCACCAGTACCGCACCGAGGACGGCCCAATCCGGTCTCGGCAGTCCGAGCGCCACAGCCATGCCGCCCGACGCGAGAGCGCCCACGAAAACCCTCGTCGCGGTGGCGACCGCGTGCGACTGCGGGTGAAGCGAGCGGCGCAACCGGTAGGCCACGCTCGGTCTGGCCAACGGCAGTACGTCACTGGGAGCGTCGACGTCCGCGTCGGGATCAGGATCGAGATCGACAGCGTGCGAGCTTCGGGCGTGCGTCGCCGCCGCAAAACTCAGATGGGCACTGAACAGGGCCTGTACCAGGGCAGGACGCGGATTGCGAGTAGGCAGACCTGCGTCGTACACAGCTGCCCACGCCGCATGCAATCGCGATCCGGCAGCTCGCCGAGCCCCCGCGTCGGACAGGTACATCTCGACAGTGCTCTTCGCGGCGGACACAGCGTCCTCCTCGGGGGCTCGCGGCGCCCACAACACCGGTGCCATCGACACGAGGGCGGCGGACACGGCACCCGCGGCGGCCCATGCAGCTGCCGTCGTCGGCGATATGTGTGCGCTCGGAAGGTACGACGACACCGCGCAGACGAGGACGAAGAAGAAGGCGCCTGGCGCACCCAAGCGCAGTGCGGCGACGATGTACACCGCGATCGCGGCGACGACCGCGAGCACCAGGACCGGAACCACGTACGAACTCCCGCTGCCCGCCGTCGCTCCAGCCAGGACCGACGCGACGAGCGCCACCCCGGCGATCGATACGATCCGCCACCGCGATCGGTACGGCCTTCCCTCTCCGTAGATCACCGCGAAACTCCCCGACACGGTCAGCAGGGCGGCAGTCTCGAAGCCCAGAACCCACGCGATCGACGCCGGAATTGCGAAAGCGAGCGCAGCACGAACTCCACCCGGCCACCGTCGCCCGGCGGACGGCAGCCCGAACAACACCGCGCGGGCACTGGGCGGGGGAGGAGGAGTCGGACCGTTCACGTGGACTGATGCTAGAGCCACCGCGTCGACCCAGGTCATCAGGACTACCGGGTCGCTCGCGGTTGCCCCGCACTCCTACTTCCCGCAGGTAGGGGCCATCACTGCCGACACGCATCGGTAAGCTGTTGCTCGATCACTGCTTGAATCCAGCAATTACAGCGGAGGTACACACGCGTGGCTCTCATCGTCCAGAAGTACGGTGGATCGTCGGTGGGTACCGCCGAACGCATCCGACGCGTCGCTGAACGAATCGTCGAGACCAAGAAGGCGGGCAACGACGTCGTCGTCGTGGTGTCCGCCATGGGTGATACCACCGACGAACTCCTCGACCTGGCCCAGCAGGTATGCCCAGCGCCGCCTGCCCGCGAGATGGACATGCTGCTCACCTCGGGTGAACGCATCTCCAACGCGCTCGTTGCCATGGCGATTCATTCGCTCGGCGCCGAGGCCAGATCGTTCACCGGCTCACAGGCGGGCGTCGTCACCACCAGCGTGCACGGCAACGCCAAGATCATCGACGTCACTCCGGGACGCGTCCGCGCTGCGCTCGACGAAGGATCGATCGTGCTCGTCGCAGGCTTCCAAGGTGTCAGCCAGGACAGCAAGGACGTCACGACGCTCGGCCGCGGCGGCTCCGACACCACCGCCGTCGCACTCGCCGCCGCGCTGAACGCGGACGTCTGCGAGATCTACACCGACGTCGACGGCATCTTCACCGCCGATCCGCGCATCGTCTCCAACGCCCGCCACCTCGACACCGTCTCGTTCGAGGAGATGCTCGAGATGGCGGCGTGCGGGGCGAAGGTGCTCATGCTGCGCTGCGTGGAATACGCGCGTCGTTACAACGTTCCCGTACACGTTCGGTCGTCGTACACCACGAAACCCGGAACCATCGTGTCCGGATCTATGGAGGACATTCCAGTGGAAGAAGCCATTCTCACCGGCGTCGCACACGATCGAAGCGAAGCCAAGGTCACGGTCGTCGGTCTGTCCGACGCCCCCGGCTACGCCGCCAAGGTCTTTCGGGCTGTCGCCGATGCCGAGATCAACATCGACATGGTGCTGCAGAACGTCTCCAAGATCGACACCGGCAAGACGGACATCACGTTCACGTGCCCCAAGGCCGACGGTCCGACGGCAGTGGAGAAGCTCACCAAGTTGCAGTCGGAGATCGGCTTCGCGCAGGTGCTCTACAACGACCACATCGGCAAGGTCTCCCTCGTCGGTGCGGGTATGAAGAGCCACCCCGGCGTCACCGCGACGTTCTGTGAAGCGCTCGCGGACGCAGGCATCAACATCGATCTGATCAGCACCTCCGAGATCCGTATCTCGGTGCTGGTCAGCGATTCTCAGCTCGACGACGCGGTCCGTGTTCTACACGAGGCATTCGACCTCGGCGGCGAGGACGAAGCCGTCGTACATGGAGGTACGGGACGATGACCACAGTTGCAGTAGTAGGTGCCACCGGACAGGTCGGCGCCGTCATGCGAACCCTGTTGGAAGAGCGCAACTTTCCCGCCGACACCGTGCGTTTCTTCGCGTCTGCGCGCTCGGCGGGCAAGAAGCTCCCGTTCCGCGGCGAGGAGATCATCGTCGAGGACGCGAGCACCGCAGACCTCGCCGGCATCGACATCGCGCTGTTTTCCGCGGGTGCGACGCTCTCGCGCGAGCAGGGACCGCGATTCGCCGCTGCGGGCGCCGTCGTCATCGACAACTCGTCGGCGTTCCGGGGGGACCCCGAGGTTCCGCTCGTCGTCAGTGAGGTCAACCCCGAGGAAGCGAAGAACCCGCCCAAGGGCATCATCGCCAACCCGAACTGCACCACGATGGCAGCGATGCCGGTGCTGAAGGTGCTGCACGACGAGGCAGGCCTGCAGCGTCTGATCGTCTCCAGCTACCAGGCGGTCTCCGGTAGCGGACTCGCCGGCGTCGAAGAACTGGCGACCCAGGCTCGCGCCGTCATCGGCGACGTCGAGAAGCTGGTGCACGACGGTAGCTCGGTCGACTTCCCGGCCCCGAACAAGTACGTCGCGCCCATCGCGTTCAACGTCCTCCCGCTGGCAGGCGCACTGGTCGATGACGGATCCGGCGAGACCGACGAGGACCAGAAGCTACGCAACGAGTCCCGCAAGATCCTCGGACTCCCGGATCTGCTGGTCAGTGGCACGTGTGTGCGCGTCCCGGTCTTCACCGGCCACTCGCTGTCGATCAATGCCGAGTTCGCGTCACCGCTGTCGGCCGCGCGGGCCCGAGAGATCCTCGCGTCGGCTCCCGGCGTGGAGTTGGTGGACGTGCCGACGCCGTTGCAGGCCGCGGGCAAGGATGCGTCGTTGGTCGGGCGTATCCGTCAGGACCCGGGTGTTCCCGAGGGCCGCGGACTGGCACTCTTCGTCTCGGGCGACAACCTCCGCAAGGGTGCTGCGCTCAACACGATCCAGATCGCGGAATTGCTCGTCTGACTCTTACAACTGCACCGCGCGTTCACATCCCAGGTTTCGGGAGCGAACGCGCGGTGCTGTTGTAGGAAGACTTGCGCTCAGCCGAGCCGTGCGCCGTCGGCCGACCCGTCGAAGACGTGAGCATGTGCCTCGTCGAACCGAATGTGAACGACCTCGCCCTTCTGCGGCGGGTCACGCCAATCTGCGCGCGCGACGATCGTCTGCGTGGAACCGTTGATATCGGCTCGGCCGAACACGAAGGCTTCCGAACCGAGCTCTTCGACGACGTCGATCTCGAGTTTCAGGCCGGATCCGGAGATCTCGACGTGCTCGGGCCGGATTCCGAACACGACCTCGCTGCCCGTCGATCCCGCGAGGGTGCCGCGTGCAACAGGGACGACCTGATCACCGATCCGGACGCCGCCGTCGGTGACGGGGACTCGGAACAGGTTCATCGACGGTGAGCCCATGAAACCTGCGACGAAGACGTTGGTGGGGGTTCGGTAGAGCTCACGCGGCGACGCGCACTGCTGGAGTATGCCGCCCTTGAGAACTGCGACGCGGTCTCCCATCGTCATGGCCTCGACCTGGTCGTGGGTGACGTAGACCGTGGTGGTGGCGAGTCGGCGCTGCAGCTGCGCGATCTGCGTTCGAGTCTGGACACGCAGTTTGGCGTCGAGGTTCGACAGCGGCTCGTCCATCAGGAACACCTGCGGCTGACGCACGATGGCCCGCCCCATCGCCACGCGCTGGCGCTGACCTCCCGAGAGTGCCTTCGGCTTGCGGTCGAGGTACTGCTCCAGGTCCAGAAGTTTCGCCGCTTCCAGGACGCGAGTGCGGATCTCCTCCTTGTTGGCCTTCGCCAGCTTGAGCGCAAATCCCATGTTCTCGGCGACGCTCATGTGCGGGTACAGCGCGTAATTCTGGAACACCATTGCGATGTCCCTGTCCTTCGGTTCGGCATCGGTGACGTCCTTGCCGCCGATGAGAATGCGTCCGCTGTCGACCTCTTCGAGGCCCGCGAGCATCCGAAGCGATGTCGACTTTCCGCAGCCCGACGGGCCGACGAGTACGAGAAATTCACCGTCGGCGATCTCGAGGTCGAGCGCGTCGACCGCGGGGACGTCGGAGCCTGGAAAAAGCCTGGTGGCGTGGTCGAACGTGATGGATGCCATGCGTGAAGTAGATCCCTCCACCGGCAGGAACGTGCCGGACGATCCGAGTGTTGGGTGTCGACGGGTGCCGACGGTTCAACATAGTATGTCGGCCATCACACGTAGGGGGGCGGCATGGACGGGTTGAATCGGAGGTCGGCACTCCGCCTGGCTGCGTTCGGTGTGGTTGCCGCGGCGCTGCCGGCGTCGTCGGTGGTCAAGCGCGCGCTGGCCGACGACATCTTCGGTGGACACAGTCCGCTGCTGTTCCATTCGCCACCGCTGCAGCCCTTCCGTGACGAGTTGCCGCGGTTGCCGATTCTGACGGGCACGTCCATCGAGTTGGGGGCGCACAGCAGCGCGCATTCGTTCCATGCCGATCTCGCACCGGGCCCGACGTTCGGCTACGGGGAACTCGACTATCTCGGCCCGACCATCGAGAGCGTGCAGGGTCAGCCGTGGACACTGTCGTACACCAACGGCACCCAGGGAAATCCGCTGGCCGCGGACATCGACGTCTCGCTGCACGGGATGACCGAACACGACCGAGAGATGACGCCGACGTCGCTGCACATGCACGGCAGTATCACCCCGCCCGCCAGTGACGGACATTCGGAGATGCTCGTGCGGCCCGGCGAGTCTCTGACGCACAGCTTTCCGGGGCTCAACGAGGCAGCGGGGTTGTGGTACCACGATCACGCCATGTCGATGACCCGCATCAACGTCTACGCCGGGCTCGCCGGAATGAATCTCGTTCGCGATCGATTCGATTCGGGAGATGCAGACAATTCGCTCGGGCTGCCGTCCGGTGAATTCGAGCTACCGCTCCTGCTGCAGGAAAAGATCATGAATCCCGACGGCAGCATGAGCATCAGATCCACCATCACGGTGCCGCAGGGTAAATGGGAAGGCGGAGGCACCGGCGACGTCGGAGTGGTCAACGGCAAGATCTGGCCGACCATGGAGGTTGCCCGCGGCCTGTACCGGCTCCGAATCGTGAACGCGGGCTCGTACAGTGTCTGGAATCTGTTCTTCGGCAACAGAATGCAGTTCTGGGTGATCGGCAACGACGGGGGACTGCTCGACGCTCCCGTGTACACCGACAGCATCCGACTCGCGCCCGCCGAACGCGTCGACGTGCTGGTCGATTTCGGTGCGCTGCAGCCCGGTGAACTGGTGGAACTGCGCAACGACGAACCGCCGCCCGCGCAGGCAGCCTCACTCGGAGCCGTGCCCATGCCGCTCTTCTGTCAGTTCAGGGTTGCACCCGGACGCGGTTTCGTCGGTGACGTGATGACGATGTACCGAGGTGGGAAGGGCCAACCGCCGTTACTGCCGCCTGTTCCTGCAGCCCAGGTGCAACGCACCGTGACCGTCAATCAGCCGTCGGCCGGGTTGTCTCTGGCTCCGCCGCTCATGACGCTGAACAACCTTCGCTACGCCGACCCGGACATCGAGATGCCCGCGCAGGGAACCGTCGAGCAGTGGAACATCGTGAACACCACACTCGAACCGCATCCTATCCATCTGCACCTCGTGCACTTCCGGACGCTCGGCCGAGCGCCCGTGGATCTCCCTGCGTACCAACGAGACAACCCGAGGCCGGACGTCGGCATCAAGTGGGCACCGGACGTCGAACGGTACGTCACCGGGCCGTTGTCACCACCCGCAGCGTGGGAGGCGGGCGCCAAGGACACCGTCAACACCTATCCCGGGACCGTCACCAGGATTCTTGTGCGATTCCCGTCTGCCGAGGACCTCGGCTTCGATCCGGACGCTGTGTTCTCTGCCCCCTCGGGCCACCATGGTGGCGGTGCGGAGCTACAGGGCTACATGTGGCACTGCCACATGCTCGACCACGAGGATCACGAGATGATGCTGCGGTATCGGCTGGTGCGCTGACGGTTCTGCTTGTTCTGCTTGTTCTGCGGAGGATGCTCACGCCGATTCTGGATCCTCAGCCCATGCTTGGGATGAGGATTGGAGAGTCGAGTGAGGATCTGGGTAGAGGGCAGAGGGCAGTGGGCATGAGGAGTTAAAAGCAGTCTGGACTGTTTGTTGATTTCACGCTATCGTCCCTTCTGTGACCCAGAGCACTGAAGTACCCGAACGACGCACGCAGGCGCAGCGCACCGCAGGCACGCAGGCAAAGCTTCTCGATGCCGCGATCGAGTGCCTCGTCGAACTGGGATTCGCCAAGACGAGCACTCAGGAGATCGCGCGCCGAGCCGGAGTGTCTCGCGGCGCACAACTGCACCACTTTCCCACCAAGGAAGCCTTGGTGACGGCTGCCGTCGGGCATCTCGTGGAGAAGAGACTCGCCGAGATCCTCGCGAGCGAACCCGACCCCGAGCGCGGAGTCGAAGTGCTCAGCGAGGCGTTCTCCGGTCCGCTCTTCTACGCAGCACTCGAACTGTGGGTTGCGGCGCGAACCGATCCGATCCTGCACGAGGCGATGGTCCCGCTGGAGCGAAAGGTTTCGGAGGCGATCATGGGCGGTGCAACGGCCGTCATGGGAAGCCGTATGACCACCGAATCGATCGAACTCAGCGTCGAACTTGCGCGCGGGCTCGCCGTCTCGGCGCTGCTGCGCACCCCCGAGTCCGATGCAGCCCTACGCGCCCGGCTACTGCCGGCGTGGGAAACGAAGGTGATGCAGTGACGCACTCACAGAAGGTGCTCCCCGAGTCGGTGCGCGTGCTCGTCGTCGGGGCGGGCTTCGCCGGAATCGGCGCGGTATCGAGAATTCTCGACGACGACCCCAACGCCGACGTCGTCGTCATCGAACGAGCGGACGACGTCGGAGGCACGTGGCGCGACAACACCTACCCTGGGTGCGCCTGCGACGTGCCGACCTCGCTCTACTCGTTCTCGTTCGCGCCGAGCCCGGACTGGACACACACGTTCGCCCGCCAACCCGAGATACACCGTTATCTCCGCGGCGTCGTCGACGCACTGGGGCTGCAGGGCAGAATCTTCACCGGATGCGAATTGATCTCTGCGAAATGGGATTCGGCGAACAGTAGATGGGCCGTCGAAACGTCCCTCGGCTCGCTGACGGCACACGTGCTCGTCGCAGCAACCGGTGCGCTGTCGACGCCGAAACTGCCGAACGTCCCAGGGATCGAGAAGTTCGCAGGCACCATGTTCCACTCGGCGACGTGGAACCACGACCACGACCTCACCGACCAGCGCGTGGCCGTCATCGGCACCGGCGCATCCGCGGTACAGTTCGTGCCCGAAATAGTCGACCGCACAGCCCGTCTCACCGTGTTCCAGCGGACACCTGCCTGGGTGGTACCACGGCTCGACCGGACGCTCGGGAAACTGGAGAAAGCGATGTATCGCCGTTTCCCCTCGACGCAGAAGGCTGTGCGCGGATTCATCTACGGGTACCGAGAGGCCTATGTCAGCGCATTGGCACATCACCCCGGTGTGCTGCCGCTCGTGTCGAACGTCGCGAAGCTCCACTTGCGCCGACAGGTCAAGAACCCCGTGACACGCGCTGCATTGACGCCGGATTTCATGTTGGGGTGCAAGCGCATGCTGCTGTCCAACGATTGGTTGAAGACACTGGACCGCGATGACGTCGACCTCGTCGACAGTGGTTTGACCGAGATCACCGAGAACGCGGTGGTCGACGCGCACGGTAACTCGTACCCGGTCGACACGATCATCTTCGCGACCGGATTCACCCCGACGGAACCTCCTGTGTCTCATGCGATTCAGGGTTCCGACGGCCGCACGCTGGCGGAGCGGTGGGGTGGAAGCCCGAACGCGTACCGGGGAACGACGGTGCACGGGTTCCCGAATCTGTTCCTGATGTACGGCCCCAACACCAATCTCGGACACTCGTCGATCGTGTACATGCTCGAATCTCAGGCGAACTACCTGGTCTCGGCGCTGCGGCAGATGCGCGAACAGAGAATCGAAGCGGTCGACGTATCGGAACATGCTCAACA
The DNA here is from genome assembly GCF_001895005.1 of Rhodococcus yunnanensis NBRC 103083. Classification (GTDB taxonomy): domain Bacteria; phylum Actinomycetota; class Actinomycetes; order Mycobacteriales; family Mycobacteriaceae; genus Rhodococcoides; species Rhodococcoides yunnanense. The sequence goes on from NZ_BCXH01000003.1 coordinate 200,826, forward strand.
GCAGTACAACTCGTGGATACACGACTCGCTGTCCGGCACCGTGTGGAACGCAGGCGGATGCTCGAGTTGGTACCTCGACTCCGAGGGCCGCAATCCGGTCATGTGGCCGACCTACACCTTCACCTTTCGAAACTCGACGCGAACGTTCGAGACCTCGGACTACGCCCTCACGCCTGCGGGAAAGAGTGCACAACTATGAGCGACTACGACGTCCTCGTCATAGGATCCGGCTTCGGCGGTAGTGTCGCCGCGCTGAGGGCGACCGAAAAAGGGTATCGGGTGGGGGTACTCGAATCGGGCCGACGGTTCGCCGACGACGAACTGCCGAAAACCAGTTGGCGTCTGCGAAAGTACCTGTGGGCCCCTGCAATCGGATGCTATGGCGTGCAGCGTATCCACCTGCTGCCCGATGTTCTCGTCATGGCGGGCGCCGGAGTCGGAGGCGGGTCGCTGAACTACGCCAACACGCTGTACCAACCACCGAAGCGATTCTTCGACGACCCGCAGTGGGGCAACATCACCGACTGGCACCGCGAACTCGGCCCGTACTACGACCAGGCCAAACGTATGCTCGGCGTGGAAAAGAACCCGACGATCACGCAGTCGGACAAGGTCATGAAGGAAGTCGCCGACGACATGGGTGTCGGCGAGACCTTCACCAGTACGCCGGTCGGTGTGTTCTTCGGAACCGCAGGGGAGAAGTCTCCCGATCCGTTCTTCGGCGGCGTAGGGCCGTCGCGTACCGGCTGCACCGAGTGCGGTTCGTGTATGACGGGATGCCGCGTCGGCGCGAAGAACACCCTGGTCAAGAACTATCTCTATCTGGCCGAACATGCTGGCGCGCAGGTATTTCCGCTGACGACGGTCACCGCGGTCCGGCCCGCCACGGGAGGCGGCTACGAGGTGGTGACGCGCAGGACCGGCGGCAAGCTCCGGCGCACGGAAACGGTGATGACTGCGGACCAGGTCGTGTTCGCCGCGGGAACGTACGGTACACAGAAGTTGCTGCTCGCGATGAAGGAGACCGGCCGGCTACCTGCACTCTCGGAGCGAATCGGTAGCCTCGTGCGAACGAACTCCGAAGCGGTGCTCGCCGCGACCGCGCGGGGGCGCGACGTCGACTACACACAGGGAGTGGCGATCACATCGTCGTTCCACCCCGACGACCACACGCACATCGAACCCGTTCGATACGGCAAGGGCAGCAACGCGATCGGACTGCTCCAAACCGTGTTGAGCGATGGCGGAGGCCGAACTCCGCGGCTACTGAAGACTGTCGGCGTCGCACTCCGGCATCCAGGTGCAGCGCTGCGAAGCCTGTCGGTACGTCGGTGGTCCGAACGTACCGTCATCGCTCTGGTCATGCAGACCGACGACAACTCGCTCGAACTCGGATCCACGAAGGGGCTCTTCGGTCGGCACCTGACCAGCAGGCCCGGACCGGGAGATCCGCCGCCTCAGTGGATTCCGCAGGGGCACGAGGCGATCAGGCTGCTGGCCGACAAGATCGGCGGCGACCCTGGAGGTTCGATCGCCGAGATCGTGAACATTCCGATGACCGCACATTTTCTGGGTGGCTGCGCCATCGGCGACTCTGCACGGACGGGCGTCGTGGACGCGTACCACCGCGTCTACGGGTACGAGGGGCTCCACGTCGTCGACGGCTCGGCCGTCAGCGCCAATCTCGGGGTCAATCCGTCGCTCACGATCACCGCTCAAGCCGAGCGCGCAATGGCGTTGTGGCCGAACAAGGGAGAGCTCGACGCCAGGCCTGCGCTTGGCTCGGAGTACCGCGAAATTGTGCCGACGCATCCCGCACGGCCCGTGGTACCGGTTGCGGCTCCGGGCGCGCTGCGACTGCCGCTGACTGCTCTGGGAGGTTCGACATGTGGAGCGTGAAGGAATCGACGTCCGACCGCACCGACTGGCCGGAGAGCCCGCCGCCGCCGTGGCCTGCCGAGGTTCGCGCGACCATCTGGTGGCACCGAGCGACGCCGGTCGGCCGCGAGCTTCTTCCCGAGAAGGATCTGCCGGTGACCGTGGCGATGGTCGTCGACTATCTGAGCTCGCCCGTAGGGCCGTACCGGGAAATTCTCGCGAGCCCGGTGCTACGACGGCCGGTGCGGAACTCAGGTGCGCTGCCGAGAATCGCGGTCCCGTTCATCGCCGTCGACTCGGAGACGTCGGTGCACGGTGGCCGCACTCACTGGTCGCTACCGAAGGTATTGGCGAAATTCGGCGGCGACGTACTGACGTCGGCGTCTGCGGCGGGAGAGGAGTGGGAGGTGCGCACCGACGCCTCGGGTATCGGCCCGCGGTTCCCGATTCGGGGAGGTCTCGGGTTTGCTCAACCGGTCGACGACGAGGTTCTTCTGGCCGGTGCGCGGTTGTCCGGCAAGGCCAGGTTGTGCCGGGTGACCGTCGGCGCAGAGGGCCCCACGTTGAGTCGATGGCTGTCCTCGGGCACCCATTTCGGGTTGCAGATCGTCGCAGGCACTATGACCACTGGCCCATCGAAGCTGGTCAGCGGGGCTGAGGTCTAGTTAGACTGCCTTTTCTTGACTAATTCCAGAAAGCGGGCATACTCGAACGCATGCCATCGGAAGAGACGATCTCGGACCCGGCCGCGCTGTTGCGCTCGGTGGGTCTTCGCGTCACGACTCCTCGGGTGGCGGTACTGAATGCGGTCACAGCCCGACCGCATTCGGACGCCGACGACGTTGCAGCACTGGTCCGAGCCGATGTCGGTTCGGTGTCGACGCAGGCGGTGTACGACGTTCTGCGCGCATGCGTGAGCGCCGGACTTCTCCGCCGCATCGAGCCCGCAGGGTCTCCTGCGCTGTACGAAACTCGGATCGGCGACAACCATCACCACCTGGTGTGCCGTAGTTGCCAGACGGTGCTCGACGTCGATTGTGTCGTCGGCGCAGCGCCGTGCCTCGATCCGTCGGATTCTCATGGATTCGTCGTCGAGGAAGCCGAAATAGTGTTCTGGGGATTGTGCCAGGACTGCCTGCCCCAGCCCGGTCAGGGTTCGACTGCTGTCGATTCGGCTATCAGCACCAACAACTCTTCCCATACCCAGTAACTTCAGGAGGCTTTGCACATGACCGAGCCGACCACCAGCAATTCCGGAATCCCGGTTGCCAGCGACGACCAGTCGTTGACCGCCGGAACGCAGGGTCCGATCCTGCTCCACGATCATTACCTCATCGAGAAAATGGCGCAGTTCAACCGTGAGCGCGTGCCCGAGCGTGTCGTACATGCCAAGGGCGCAGGTGCATTCGGCGTCCTCGAAATCACCGAGGACATCTCGCAGTACACCAAAGCTGCCGCGCTGCAGAAGGGCGTCAAGACCGAGGCTCTCGCGCGTTTCTCGACGGTCGCAGGCGAGCAGGGTAGCCCGGACACCTGGCGTGACCCTCGCGGTTTCGCGCTGAAGTTCTACACGACCGAGGGCAACTGGGATCTCGTCGGCAACAACACCCCGGTGTTCTTCGTCAAGGATCCGATCAAGTTCCAGGACTTCATCCGAAGCCAGAAGCGCCTGCCCGCCTCCGGCCTTCGTGACCACGACATGCAGTGGGACTTCTGGACGCTGTCACCGGAAACGGCGCATCAGGTCACGTGGCTCATGGGCGACCGCGGTATCCCGAAGAGCTTCCGGCACATGGACGGATTCGGCTCGCACACATACCAGTTCATCAACGAGGCCGGTGAGCGGTCCTGGGTCAAGTTCCACTTCAAAACCAACCAGGGCATCGACTTTCTGACACAGCAGAAGGCCGACGAGCTGGCCGGCACGTCCCCCGACCATCATCGGCAGGACCTGTTCGGCGCGATCAGCGAGGGCGACTTCCCGAGTTGGGACTTCTACATCCAGATCATGCCGTACGACGACGCGGAGAACTACAAATACAATCCGTTCGACCTCACCAAGGTCTGGTCCCAGAAGGACTACCCCAAGATCAAGGTCGGAAAGCTCACGCTGAACCGCAACCCGGAAAACTTCTTCGCTCAGATCGAGCAGAGCTCGTTCGAGCCGTCGAACCTCGTTCCCGGAATCGGCGTCAGCCCCGACAAGATGCTGCTCGGCCGCGTCTTCTCGTACGCCGACGCGCACCGATACCGCATCGGCACCAATTACGCGCAGCTGCCGGTCAATGCACCCAAGGCGCCCGTCAACACGTACTCGAAGGAAGGGGCGATGCGGTACTCGTTCAACTCCGCGGACACTCCCGTGTACGCACCCAACTCGTACGGCGGCCCGCACGCGGACTCGGCGAAGTTCGGGAGCGACGGGTCATGGGATTTCGAGCCCCGCTTCGTGCGCACCGGGTACATCGAGCATGCCGAGGACGGCGACTTCGTCCAGGCAGGCATCCTCGTTCGTGAGGTGCTCGACGACGCGGCGCGTGAACGCTTGGCAGGCAACATCGTCGGCCACGCACTCAACGGTGTGTCCGAGCCGATACTGAAGCGCGTCTTCGAATACTGGACCAACGTCGACCCCGATCTCGGCAAGAAGGTCGAGGAGGGCGTCAGAGCAGGGCAGGCCGACGCGGCACCCACCACGAGCCAGTCGCCCACCACCCCGGGCGACGAGGCGGAAAAGGTCTGACAAGACCGATCCCACCGGTAAATCCTCGACGAAGGAGGACTTCATGACCAATCCCATCACCAGCACCCTCGATGCCGGTCAGCAGAAGATCGCCGGAGATGCCCTGCAGGGCACCGTCGTCGATCTGATCGATCTCTCGCTGATCGCGAAGCAGGCGCACTGGAACGTCATCGGTAAGAACTTCCGATCCGTTCACCTCGCCCTCGACGAACTGGTCACTGCAGCAAGAGATTTCACCGACGCCGCGGCCGAACGCGCAACTGCGATCGGCGTCAGTCCCGACGGCCGATCGGCAACCGTGTCGACGACCGCGGGCACCAAGGGATTCGGCGAAGGCTGGACCAAGGACGAACAGGTCATCGCTGCCATCGTCGACAATCTCGCCGCCGTCGTCGATCGACTTCGAGGACGTATCGCCGACACCGAGGCAGCCGATCCGGTCACCCAGGATCTGCTGATCGGTATCACCGCGCGGCTCGAGCAGCTGCACTGGATGTGGCAGGCCCAGGTCGACTGAGCCGTCGTTCGACGAAGGGGACCTCTCGATGCGAGGGGTCCTCTTCGTGTTTCACCCGGACTTCTCGAGGGTAAGCACCGTCGATGAACACAAGCCCCGGCGCAGTTCTGTTCGACATCGACGGCACGCTCGTCGATTCCAACTACGTGCACGTCGACACATGGTCTCGCGCGTTCGCCGACGCGGGTGTGACGGTGCCGTCGTGGCGGATACACCGGTGCATAGGGATGGACGGGGACAAGCTCCTCGAAGCTCTGGTCGGCTCGGCCGACAGCGCAGTCGCACTGGAGGCCAAGGACCTTCACAGCGACTACTACGACAAGGCCAGCGGGCGCCTACAGATACTGCCGGGTGCGCGCGAACTGCTGCAGCGGATCGAAGAACTCGGCCTGACGGTGGTGCTTGCGACGTCGGCACCCGAGTCCGAACTGGCTATGCTGCGTGACCTCCTCGACGTCGAGGAGGTTCTGTCCGCCGTAACCTCCGCCGAGGACGCCGAGGACGCCAAACCGGATCCCGAGATCATCGACATCGCTCTTGCGCGGGCCTCCGTCACGCCCGAGCGCGCGGTGATGGTGGGCGACAGTGTGTGGGACATGAAGGCGTCACGACGCGCCGGTGTGGTGTGCCTCGGTGTTCGATGCGGCGGCGTCCCCGACGCGGAACTGCGTGCCGCCGGTGCCGAGGACGTGTACGAGGATCCGGCCGACCTCGTCGACAAGCTGCAGGACAGCACGAAGTACGTCAGCGCGATCGCGAGATTGATCGACGCATGACCCGTGATCGCGGTTACAGCGCGGTGGAAGACTACGCGGCCATCGGCGACGGGCGGACCGTCGCACTGATCGCCGACGACGGAACAATCGATTGGCTGCCGTTGCCGAATCTCGATTCGCCGCCTCCCTTCGCTGCGCTTCTCGATGCGGAACACGGCGGAAGTTTCCAGCTCCGCCCAGTCGAGGACTTCACTTCGAAGCGCGAATTCGTCTCCGGAACCAACGTTCTCGCCACGATTCATCGAACGGCGTCGGGGACGGTTCGTGTCACCGATTCGTTGAATACCGGTGTCGCCGGCCGGCTGCCGTGGGTCGAACTGGCTCGGCGGATCGACGGGATCGACGGTGCCGTCGAGATGACGTGGTGCGTCGCTCCCGGCACCATGCTGGGGAGCGCTTCGCCGTGGGCGTACGACACCCAGCACGGCACGGTACTTCGCGCGGACGGATTGACGATGGGTGTCCGAACGCTGGAGGCGGACGACGTCACCGTCGAGAATCAAAGCATCTGTGGAACATTCACCACAGCCGCCGGGTCGCGGCACCTCGTCGGGTTGGTGGGCACCGAGCACGAGCCTCTGCACCTTCCCGATCCGCGCAACGTCGACGACGGCGTCGACCGCACGGTGCGAAACTGGCGAGCGTGGTCCGAGGAGTTCGACTACGACGGGCCGTGGTCGGAGCACGTTGCACGCAGTGCTCTTGCGCTGAAGTTGCTGTTGCACAGCCCATCCGGCGCCATCGCTGCAGCAGCAACCACATCGTTGCCGGAGAACCTGGACGGCGGAAAGAACTGGGACTACCGCTATGCGTGGGTGCGCGACACCGCGTACACGATTCGAGCGATGATCCGCTTCGGTCTCCGCGAGGAAGTCCACGCGGCGGTGGCCTGGCTGTTGAAGGTCATTCGATGCAACGATCCCCTCGTCAACGTCTTCTACACCCTCGGCGGTGAGTTGCCCGGCGGAACCGAGCAGCCCGATGTGCCGGGCTGGCGCGGAATCGGACCCGTCGTCAACGGCAACGCCGCCGCAGATCAGCTCCAGCTGGGCATCTTCGGCGATCTCTTCTCGATCGTTCGCCTGTACGTCGACGCAGGCAATGTCCTCGACGCCGACACCGGCCGGCTGCTCGCAACCATCGCCGACCAGACATGCGACTCGTGGCAACGCCGCGACGCGGGCATCTGGGAGCTCGAAGAGGAGCAGCACTACACCAGTTCCACACTCGGCTGCTGGCAAGCGCTCGACTGTGCGGTACATCTTGCCGACAGCGGTCAGATCCCCGGTGTCGCAGACAGGTGGCGGGCCGAGAAGGACCGAATCCGTGCATACGTCGAAGACGAATGCTGGTCGGACGAGCGACAGACGTACACGTCCTACCCCGGCTCGACCGGCCTCGACGCCTCGGTTCTGCTGGCCGCCGAGATGAATTTCGATCGCGGCGAACGAATGTCGTCGACGATCGATGCACTCGGTGAGGAACTCGGCTCCGGGCCACTGCTGTACCGCTACTCGGGCGCCCAGAAGGAGGAAGCCACCTTTGTGGCGTGTGCGTTCTGGCGGGTGTCCGCACTCTCGTGCGTCGGACGCGACTCCGAAGCCACCGCCCTGATGGACCAGCTGGTCGAGATGTCCAACGACGTCGGGCTGTACAGCGAGATGATCGATGCTTCGGACGGATCGTTTCTGGGTAACTTCCCACAGGGCCTGAGCCACCTGGCATTGGTGAACGCAGCACTGACCATCGGGCGCTCGCACGATGCGACCGCTGAACGTTGAATCGAAAGAAGGCCCTATGGAACTGGGAATCGAAGGAAAATCTGCCCTCGTGACCGGAGCGGACTCCGGGATCGGTTGGCAGACCGCGAAAATGCTTCTGGCCGAGGGTGTCCGAGTGGTGATCAGCGACAAGGACCAGGGCTCGCTCGACGCGGCCGCGTCCGAGCTGAAGGCGTCCGAGGGCTCGCTGTTCGCCTTCGCCGCCGACGTCACGGACACCGCTGCCGTGGAGAAGCTGGCCGAGCGGACTCGGAATGCCGTGGGCGAGATAGACATTCTCGTTCAATCCTCCGGCGTCACCGGCGCGCAAGGACTGTTTCACGAGATCGACGAAGAGGGGTGGCGCAGTACCCTCGACATCGATCTGATGGGACCGGTCCGATTGCTCCGCGCCTTCCTGCCTGCGCTCAGGCGCGGCGGCTGGGGCCGTATCGTGCTCCTGACCTCCGAAGACGCCGTGCAACCGTACGACGACGAGCTGCCGTACTGCTCGGCCAAAGCCGGTGTGCTGGCACTCGCCAAAGGGCTCTCGCGTAGCTATGCCTCCGAAGGGCTTCTCGTCAATACTGTTTCGCCCGCGTTCATTCATACGCCCATGACCGACGCGATGATGGACAAGCGCGCCGAGGAAAAGGGCACCGATCGAGACGGCGCAATCCGCAGTTTCCTCGAGGAAGAGCGTCCGTACATGGAACTCGGACGACGCGGGGAACCCGACGAGGTGGCCTCGGTGATCACCTTCCTGTGCTCGGACCGAGCCAGCTTCGTCAACGGATCCAACTACCGGGTCGATTCCGGCTCTGTCGCAACGATGTAAGGAGACACACGCATATGACCAATTTCGGCTACACACTGATGACCGAACAGAGCGGCCCGAAGGAGCTCGTGAGCTACGCCGTCGAGGCCGAGAAGGTCGGATTCGACTTCGAGGTCGCCAGCGACCACTACTCGCCGTGGCTGTCCTCGATGGGACATGCCCCGTACGCATGGACCACACTGGGAGCCGTCGCACAGGCAACCGAACGTGTCGAACTCATGACCTACGTGACGTGCCCGATCATCCGGTACCACCCTGCGGTCGTCGCGCAGAAGGCCGCGACGCTTCAGATCCTGGCCGACGGCCGCTTCACCCTTGGGCTCGGCAGCGGTGAGAACCTCAACGAGCACGTCGTCGGTGAAGGCTGGCCGTCGATCGACAAGCGTCAGGACATGTTCGTCGAAGCGTTGGAGATCATCGAGCAGCTCCATGCGGGCGGACTCGTCACCTACGAGGGAAAACACTTCCGTGTCGACTCCGCGCGGATCTGGGATCTGCCCGAGGGCGGAGTTCCCATCGGTATCGCCGTCGGGGGAGAGAAGGCGGTCGCTCGTTTTGCCGACTACGGCAATCACCTCATCGCGACCGAGCCGGACGCCGACCTCGTCAAGGCATGGTCGGACGGCCACCAGGGGCCATCCCGCGCGATCGGCCAGATTCCGATCTCCTGGGATCCGGACAAGGACGTGGCGATCGACCGAGCGCACGACAGGTTTCGCTGGTTCGCCGGAGGATGGGCCGTCAACGCCGATCTCCCGACAACGGCAGGGTTCGCAGGCGCCACCCAGTTCGTCCGTAAGGAAGACGTCGCCCAGACCATTCCCTGCGGACCCGATCTGGATGCGATCGTCGACGCGGTCACGCCGTACTGGGAAGCGGGCTTCACCGACATCGCCCTCGTCCAGGTCGGCGACGAGACACAGGAACGCTTCCTGGCCGAGGCCGCAGGGCCGCTGCTGGAGAAGTTGAGAAAGGCTTCTGCTTGAGAAACTGCGGTGCTTGAAAAACTGCGGTTGTAGAAACCGCGATCGCACGAGAGTGGCCCCCTCCGCCGGAGGGGGCCACTCTCGTCTGCCTGTGGCCGAACCCCTGAGGATCGGCTGAAACACTCGGCTCGGCAACACACGGCCCGGCAGGTGACTGTCACTGACGCGCGAGGCACAGGATGTCAGACTCCCAGCCACTTCATGTCTAGCAGATAGCCTGTCGAATCTCAATGATGATTGTTAATAATTAATACTTTGTAACCTTAAGTATCTTTACATGCGAAAAGAACCGCGGCTCGTGCTGATCGTCGTATCGAATCGGGGGGACGCATGAGCTGCCGGATCTGTTGTCCCGGTGAAGATCTCGCCTGGATCCTCGATATGTATGACGGGTCGACCGGCTGATGCGTTGCACAACTAATATGTTTCATTCGCGACATTATGGACATTTTGCTGTCCCGCGGGGCCGACTCGGGGTGCGTCGGACCGCGTTTTTCGGTCGGTCGCGGCTCATGGATTAGTACAAAGATACAGAAAAATTCTTAATGATTGACACAGTAGTTCCGCGAACGCTAGTTTCTGATCACCCCCACCTTCGAGTGAGGTGCATCACTTGTCTAAACAGCTGTGGCGTAGATCGCTGCATGTGAAGCGCGTTCGCAACTTAGGAGTTCAAAAATGAGTCGTCCCAGGTCCCGCCGCATGCGATTGGCTGGGGCAACAGCTGCCCTGCTTTTCGCTGGATTGTCCACGGTCACCGCGTGTAGTAGCGATTCCAGCGACGACTCGAACGACGCCACGTCGGCGCCGACGTCGACGCTGCCGGACAACCCGGCCACGGGGGACACCGTCAAGCTCGGCTTCATCACGGTCGAAGGCGGCGCTGGTGTGTCCTTGCCGGAATCGCGCGAAGCCGCCGAAGCCACCATCGAGTACGTGAACAACAACGCAGGCGGCCTGGCCGGGCACAAGGTCGAACTGGTGGTCTGCAAGCAGCAGGAGGAGCCCACCTCGGCGCGCAACTGTGCAAACCAGATGGTGGAGGAAAAGGTTTCGGCAGTGCTCGTGCCCGGAAGCGGACAGGGAGCGACGATTCTCCCGATCATCGAGGGGGCGGGGATCCCGTACGTCGGAGTGAACGGCGTCTCGCCTGCCGAACTGACGTCGCCCGGCTCGTTCATCCTCTCGGCAGGGTTGCCAGGGTTCTTCCTCGGCACGTCCGAGTACGCAGCAAAGCAAGGCTGGAAGAACGTCACGTTCATCGTCGGTGATACCGGCGGCCAGCCTGCAGTGATCCAGGCCCTCGGTGCCCCGACCTTCGAGGCGGCAGGACTGAACCTCAATGTCGTGCCCCTCGCTATCGGCATTCCCGACGCGACACCACAGCTCACGGCAGCGCTCGCTGGTAACCCGGATGTGATTTCGGTTCTCGGCGACGAGTCGATGTGCATCTCGGTACTGAAGGCATTGCAGACGACCAGCCCGGACACGAAGTCCTTCCTGCTCTCGACATGCCTCGGTGAGGGTGTCATCGACGCAGTCGGCGCTGATGCTGTCAACGGCAACGTCGGAGTCACCACAGTCGACGCATTCTCCGACAACCCCGACTCCGAGCTCTACCGGAGCATCTTGGCTACCTATGCGCCCGACCTGAGCCCCGCAGGCTTCGCAGCCTCCGCGTACCAGGCAACGCTCGGAGTTGTTCGTGCTGCCAACGGAATTCAGGGAGAGGTCAACGCCGCATCGATCGCAGATGCCCTTCGGTCGTCGAAGAATGTCGAGTTGCCTGCGGGCGGCGGCATCTCCTTCTCGTGCGACGGTTCGTCCTTCCCCATGATGCCGTCGATCTGCACGAAGCAGAGTCTCTTCGGTGTGATCGAGGACGGCGTGCCGTCGAACCTCCAGCTCACCGGCGCACCTGCGTAACGCGTAGCTCGTACAAGAGTTTTTTCAGAAAGGCTTGGCATGAGTGAGCATCTCACCTATCTAGTTCTCGGCTTGGGTAACGGCGCGGTGTATGCCGCCATCGGACTCGCGTTGGTGATGACTTTCAAGAGTTCCGGGGTGGTGAACTTCGCGACCGGCGCGGTAGCGCTCTACTGCGCCTACACGTACGCCTTGCTGCGGACCGGTGAGTTGATGATTCCGATTCCGGGCCTCCCCAAGACGGTCGACCTCGGTGGGCCGCTTGGGGTGGCTCCGGCCATGATCATCTCGCTCGTCATCGGGGCCGTGCTCGGAGTTCTGTTCTACGCGCTGATCTTCCGGCCGATGCGAAAGGCGTCGGTGGTGGCGAAGGCTGTCGCTTCGATCGGCCTGATGTTGGTCGTTCAGTCGGTGATCGCGCTGCGCGCCGGCACGGAGTCGCTGTCCGTGAAGCCGATTTTTCCCATCAAGACGTTTCGGATGGGCGGGGCGACAGTACCCGCAGATCGGATCTGGCTGGCCGTCGCTGTGGTGGCCGTTGCCGTCGTGGCGTCGCTGGTCTACCGGTACACGCGTTTCGGCGTCGCCACCGAGGCTGCGGCGGAGTCCGAGAAGGGTGCATATCTGACAGGTCTGTCTCCCGATCGAATCGCTGTCACCAACTGGGCGCTGTCGTCCGCGATCGCCGGACTCGGCGGCATTCTGATCGCGCCGCTGGTGACTCTCAACCCGGTCGCCTACACCCTGTTCATCGTGCCGGCCCTGGCTGCGACTCTCGTCGGCAACTTCAGTTCGATCTGGCTGACGGTCCTGGCAGGGATCGCGATCGGCGCGCTGCAAGCCGAATCGACGAACCTGCAGGCGACGTACTCGTGGATACCGAGGGCCGGTGTCTCCGAGTTCGTTCCACTGATCCTGATCTTGATCTTCCTCGTGGTGAAAGGTCGGCCGCTACCCGATCGTGGTGCTGTGCTCAAGCAGGCGCTCGGTCGTTCACCTCGCCCGGAACGCTTCTTCTTTCCCGCGCTGATCGGTATCGGCGTAGCAGTAGTGGCATTGTTGCTCACGACCGGAAGCTATCGGGGAGCGATCGTCACCAGCATCATCTTCGGGATCCTGGGACTGTCGCAGGTTGTGATCACCGGGTTTGCAGGCCAGATCTCCCTGGTGCAGTTGACATTTGCAGGAGTCGGCGCATTCTCGGTCAGCGTCCTCAACACCCACCTCGGTATACCGTTCCCGTTTGCACCGATTATCGCGGCACTGTTCGCCACCGCCATCGGCGTCCTCATCGGTCTACCGTCGCTTCGAGTTCGGGGGCTACCGCTGACAGTGGTGACGCTGGCTCTGGCGGTGTTCCTCGACGCCTTCTGGTTCCGTAACCCGTCCCTCAACGGCGGATCGGCAGGTTCGCCGATCGACGAACCGAGACTGTTCGGTGTGAGTCTGGGAATCGGTTCGGGAGAGGCGTATCCGAGAATTGCCTTCGGATTGCTGTGTCTTGCAGTGCTGGTCGTCTGCGCGTTGGCCGTGGCGTGGTTGCGTCGCAGCAAACTGGGACTTGCCATGCTGGCGGTGCGGGCCAACGAGCGATCCGCGGCAGCCACCGGTATCAACGTCGCCGTGGTCAAACTCGCGGCGTTCGGGATCGCGGCCTTCTTGGCCAGCATCTGCGGTTCCCTGATCGGGTATCAACAGACGCTTGCCATCGCGGACCCGTTCTCGGTGATCGGCGGAATCACGATCTTCGCTCTCATGTACATCGCAGGAATCACGTCGGTCGGCGGCGCTGTACTGGCCGGACTCATGGCACCGGGCGGCGTTCTGTATCTCGTCTTCGACCGGTACCTGCACATCGGTGACTACTACATTCTCATCAGCGGCGTCTTGCTGATCATCACGATCATGGCCAACCCGGACGGAATCGCAGGCAAACTCCCGCACATCGGTTTGCCGGCAATCCGTCGTCGCTCGGCACCAGTACCGGTACCTGTGTCGGAGGAAGTGCCGGAGGCCACTGCACACCTGGATTTCGATGCGGGACAGCCCGCATTGAAGGTGACGGGAATCGGTGTCCGGTACGGCGCGGTTCAGGCAGCAGAGGACGTGTCCTTCGAGGTCTATCCAGGGGAGATAGTTGGATTGATCGGACCGAACGGTGCAGGCAAGACCACCGTCATCGACGCGATCAGTGGATTCGCACCCTCCGTCGGAACCGTCGAACTGAACGGCAAGGCTCTGCAGAACCTGCGGCCGCACGCCAGAAGTCGACTCGGTCTCGGTCGCAGCTTCCAGGACGTCGAGCTCTACGACGATCTCTCCGCGGCCGAGAACGTCGAGGTCGGTGCGACCGGAAGAAACAGCGACCCGGCACGCGTCGAACGGCTGCTCACGATGCTGGGACTCGACGAGCACGGTGACGTCGAAGTGTCGTCCCTGTCGCAGGGGCAACGGCAGCTGGTGTCCGTGGCACGGGCCATGGCGTCGCACCCGGTTGTGGCTCTGCTGGACGAACCTGCTGCCGGACTCGACACGAACGAGAGCCAGTGGTTGGGGCAGAAGCTTCGCCTCGCATGCGGGGACGGGACTGCTCTGTTGCTCGTCGAGCACGACATGGATCTGGTTCTGACGCTGTGTGATCGGGTGATCGTGCTCGACCTTGGCAAAGTGATCGCCAGTGGCACACCCGATGTCGTTCGCCAGCATCCCGAGGTGATTCGAGCGTATCTCGGCGTCGCGGCCGAGACGCCGATCGATCTCGAACACGAAGCCCAACCGCAACTGACAACACAGGAGACAGCCCCGTGACCCCCAGGCTGGAGTGCGCAGAACTGACCACCGGCTACTTCACCGAGCGCCCATGCGTCCGCGGTGTGAGCTTGACACTGGAGGAGGGGGAACTCGTATGCCTGTTGGGGCCGAACGGTGCAGGCAAGACCACCCTGCTGCTGTCGATGGCGGGATTGATTCCGCGATTCTCCGGTGGGCTGCGAGTGGACGGCGTGGACATCAAGAACGGGCAGCCCCGTGCAGCCGTGCGCGGAGGACTTGTCCTCGTCTCAGATGACCGGGCGCTGTTTCGCAAATTGTCGGTCGAGCAGAATCTTCGGCTCGCGGTTCGTGAACGGGCCGAACGTGGCCCCGGCGTCGAACGGGTACTGGACTACTTCCCAGCACTGCGCAAGCGATTGCGGATCGACGCAGGCAGGCTCTCCGGTGGAGAACAGCAGATGTTGGCCATCGGACGGGCGATCATTCAGCGACCCAAGGTGCTCCTCATCGACGAACTGAGCATGGGGCTCGCGCCCGTCATCGTCGAGGAGATCCTGCCGGTACTGCGAACGATCGCCGAACTGGATCGGACCTCCATCGTGCTGGTCGAGCAGCATGTGCACGTTGCTCTGCGGGTAGCGGACAGGGCCGCAGTGATCGTGCACGGTGAGATCGTTCTCGAGGATTCGGCGGCAACGCTGTTGGCCAATCCCGAGCGGGTCGAGCGCGCGTACCTCGGCGAAGGTCTGGTCAGCAGTCAGTCCAACTGAGGGCAGTCCAACTGAGCATTCGAATGTCCGCAACGTGAGGGCCTCGTGCAGACGACCTCGAGGTCGATCATTCAATCGATGGGAAGTACACCGATGACGCAGACTCGATCGACCGAAGAGACCACGGTGGATCTCGACGCCGTTCGGACCAGATACCGCCTCGAGCGTGACAAGCGGTTACGGCCCGACGGCCTCGGGCAATACGTGTTCACCAATTCGGGCGAATTCGAATCGTTCAGCCGTGATCCCTGGTCCGACGCACCTGCGACGCGTGAGACCGTCCATGACGACGTCGACGTGACGATTGTCGGCACCGGCTTCGGTGGATTGGTTGCAGGGGCATATCTACGAAAGGCAGGCCTCGAGAAGATTCGATTCGCTGATCCTGCCGGTGATGTGGGCGGAACCTGGTACTGGAACCGGTATCCCGGCATCGCATGCGACGTGGAATCGTTGATCTACCTCCCGTTGCTCGAGGAAGTCGACGTTCTTCCGACACGGAAGTACGCCTCGGGTGAGGAGATTCGCCAGCACGCGATCGCGCTGGCGAAGAAGTTCGAGCTGTATCGCGATGCGTTGTTTCACACCGCGGTCGACTCGGCCGAATGGAACGACGAGACCGAGCGCTGGACGGTCAAGACCGATCGCGGCGACGAATTCGTCTCCCGCTATGTGATCCTCTCCGCCGGTCTACTCCTCGGCCCCAAACTCCCGATAGTTCCCGGTATCGAGAACTACAAGGGGCACATGTTCCACACCAGTCGGTGGGATCAGGAATACACCGGAAGCGATGGGAGCGGCGGGGCGCCCAAGCTGGCCGACAAGAGAGTGGCGGTCGTCGGCACTGGGGCCACCGGAGTGCAGCTGGTGCCGGCGATCGCGCCGGATGTCAAGGAGCTGTTCGTGGTTCAGCGCACGCCGTCGGCCATCGACACGCGCGACGACGAGCCGCTCGACGCCGAATTCTGGAAGGCGCAACCAGCTGGCTGGCAAGGGCAGCGGCGTGACAATTTCATCCAGATCGTGCATGGAACCGGCGCCGCCGAGAATCTGGTGGGCGACAAGTGGACAGACATCGCGCCTGCCCGCGGAATGCGACAGCTTGCGGCCAACGGGTTCTCGGGCGATCCGGCATTGACCATCGAGTTGGCCGACTACGAGAAGATGGAAGAACTCCGCGCGAGGGTCGCCGAGATAGTCGAGGATTCCGATACTGCTGCGAAGTTGCAACCGTGGTACCGCCATATGTGCAAGCGCCCTGCGTTCAGTGACAAGTACCTGCAGTCCTTCAACCGGGAGAACGTCACTCTCGTCGACTCCGATGGTCAAGGGATCGAGCGTTTCACCGAGGACGGCATCGTGGTGCTGGGCGTCGAGTACAAGGTCGACGTAGTAATTTTCGCGACGGGCTACGAGCAGAACTCGAACCCGGCTACTCGAGCGAACGTGAATATCGTCGGGCGAGAGGGCACCACTCTGAGTGAGTACTGGAGCGACGGCCTTCGAACAGTTCACGGCTGGGTCAGCCGCGGGTTCCCCAATCTCTTTCACATCGGCTTCACCCAGAACGCGCACTCCGTGAACTTCTCGCACATTCTGGAAGAACAAGGCAAGCATATTTCGTCTGCGGTTGCGCAAGCGGAGAAGCTCGGTGGTGTGCTCGTCGAACCCACCGAGGATGCCGAGGATGCGTGGGTTCAGGAGATCGTCGAGCGCCGCGTCGATGCCTCCGAGTTCAGTGCCGAGTGCACCCCTGGCTACTACAACGCGGAAGGAAAGCCGCGAAAGGTGAGCCAACACTTCGGCGGTGGCCCTATCGAGTTTCATGAAATCCTCGCGCGCTGGCGTGAGAGTGATCGCTACTCGGAGGTATTGAGGCCCTCGAATCGCAGTTGAGCCCGTATCCGGGGGAGTCCGTCGTATTCGGCGGGCTCCCTTCGGCATGCGGGTTTCCTGCGGCATGGGGGTTTCCTGCGGCATGGGGCCTGCGCGTCTGCGATCCACGCGCTACTCCGATCTCGAACGACAACACCGTTGTGGTAGGCGGTTCGAAAGGATGGAAAGCCATGGCAGGCAACGATAGTGGAATCGAGGGCAAAGTCGCGTTGATCACCGGCGGAGGCCGCGGAATCGGCCGAGGTGTCGTCGAGATGCTGGCGGCCGACGGAGCGCGCATCGTGCTCAACGACATCGACGAAGGACCAGCTCAGGAGGCGGCGGACGCTGCGAGGGCACTGGGGGCCGAGGTCGTCACCGTCGTCGGAAGTGTCAGTGACCGAGATTTCGGGCATCGATTCGTACAAGCCGGTCTCGATGCATTCGGGGCAATCGATATCGTGGTGAACAACGCAGGCTACGCCACCTACGCGCCGGCGGAAGAAACGACGGACGAGGACTTCGATGTTGTACTCGATGTGCTCGTGGCAGCCCCGTTTCGTATTCTGCGCGCGGCGGGCAAATACTTCCGGGACGCTGCTGCGAACGGAAATCCCGTCACTCGCAAGGTCGTCAACGTCGCCTCGATCGGCGGACTCATGGGGGCGCCGAGTCAGATTGCCTATGGCGCAGGCAAAGCCGGAATCATCGGTCTGACGAACACGCTGGCGATGGAGTGGGGAAAGTACAACGTGAACGTCAATGCGGTTGCTCCGGGCATCACGCGCACGCGGTTGACGGAAGGGCCGGAGATCGGCATCGAGAGCATCACCATCGACGGGCGCGAGCACGCGCTCACCGGTGGCGGAGCACCGGGACAGACAATTCCGCTGTCCGCCAAGGCTGCCTTTCTCCCCCTGAACCGAATCGCCGAGCCCCAGGACATTGCGGGCGCTGTGTACTACCTCAGCACCCGCTGGGCGGACTACATCACCGGTGAGACCATCGTGGTGGACGGAGGGCTGCGCGTCGGCCGGTGAACGACGGCCCGGTAGCTGCCGGGCCCATCACGCGTGCAGGACGTCCATCCAGACATCGGTCAGAGTATCGACCACCGTGTCGTCGAGGGACTGGCCGTCCGATTGTTGCCGTTGAAGGTACGACTCCAGCAGGACCACGAGTACGGCAGCGCGTCGTTCGGCTTCGTGGACAGAAAAACGGGCGTGCCACAATTCGGAATTGGTGAGCAGCCTGTCGGTGTACAGCCGGTGGTATTTCCGGCTGTCATCGAGCAAATCGCGGCCCGCCACCTCGGCGATCAATCGATTGCGTTCTGCGTCCTGATTCCAGACCGTGACCACGTAGACGACCCAGCCGCGGATGGAGGAGCGGCTCCAATCGCCGAGCTCACCGAATCGGCGATACATTTCGTCGCCGTCACCCCACATGCTTCGGATGAGTTCGGCGAGGATTCCGTCTTTGGACCCGAAATGGCTGTACAACGTGGCTCGGCTCGTACCCGCGGCATCGGCGATGTCCTGGATCGACGTAGCGCTGAAGCCTTTTCTGCTGATGAGGTGGCTCGCCGTGGTCAGCAGGTGATCGCGGGTCTGCGTCCTCCTGCGTTCCCGCAACGGAAGTCGATCTGCCGAGTTCATGCCATGGAGTCTATGTACCCGGAGTTCAAGTGCTGGGGAGTTCAAGTGCTGGGGAGTTCAGGTGCTGGGGAGTTCAGGTGCTGGGGAGCTCGGGTACAGCCGGCGGTGTCGCGGGGCCGAGCCCACGTCGGGCCCCGACTGTTTCAGTATTTTCTATGGTGATCTGAATCATATCGATGTTAGACTCCGAGTCTAGTCATCGGCGCATCGAGTGCTGTCGGTTCGGTTCCAACACACTGCGCAACTGCGGTCGCGAGACAAAAGGAGCGATGTGACAACTACACCTGCGGATGCCGATGCCGACACAACCCATCTCGGTGACTATCCGTTTCCTCGAACGTGCCCGTTCGCTCAGGCCGACAGGGTCGGGAAGGCACGTGACGCCGTCGGCACTCCGATCGTGCGCCTCGAATGGCTCGACGAAGACGTGGTCTATGTGACCCGCTACGACGACGTCCGCGCTCTGTTGGCGAGTCCCCATGTCAGTTCCAAGCATTCGGTTCCCAAGTTCCCATCTCTGGTACGCGAACGTGCCTACCGCGGCGGGCCGAGCCCTATCGTGCAATCGGATCCACCGGTACACGGGCCGCTGCGGCGGATCATCGCACCCGAGCTCGCTCCCAAGTCGATTGCCGGATTTCGCCCGGAGGTCGAGAAGATCGTGGCGGACGCCATCGCACACTTGGAGTCCTTCGGTTCCGAGCCTGTGGATTTGATGACGGAGTTCGCACAGAAGATTCCGTCCGCGGTGATGTGCACACTGTGGGGATTGCCGCAGGAGATGGCACCTGTGTTTGCCAAGCTCCTGATTTCCGACATCGAGTACGGGGTCGGCCAGGAGAAGACGCGAGGCCAGCTCGGTGCCCACGAATTCGCGCAGCGGTTGGGCCAGCACATCGCCGAGAATCCGGATGCATCGAAGACCGTGCAGCGGATCAATGCGGCGATCGCGGACGGATCGATGTCGATCCTGGACGGAATCGTATTGGGTTCCACGGTTTTCGGCGCCGGGTTCGATACCACCTACAATATGATCGGCGCAGCCATCGTCGAGTTCTTGCGCTCGCCCGAAAAGGGAGCCTATTTTCTCGAGGCAACGGACGAACAGGCATATGTGGCGATCAACGAGATGATGCGCTACATATCTGCTGCCCACCTGGGTGTCGGTCGCATGGCGACTGCAGATATCGAGCTCCCCAGCGGCATCAAGATCGCCGAGGGGCAGGGCATCATCGTGTCACTCGAAGGAGCGAATCATGATCCTGCACAGTTCGATCAGCCCGAAGACATGGATCTAGAGCGCCAGGACAACAATCATCTTGGCTTCGGATTCGGGCTTCATCAATGCCCGGGTCAGCATCTGGCGCGACTCGAACTGATCCTGTCGCTGAAGGCTATTCTGCGGCACTTCCCGCACTTGCGCCTTGCTGTCGAAGAAGACGAGCTGAGATATACCGACGAGGCCGAGATTCGTGGTCCAGCACAACTTCCGGTCGTGCTGAGGTCTGCGTGACCGGAGGCGACAGAATGCCACAGATGCGAATAGTTCTCGACGAGGACCGCTGTGTGTCGAGCGGGCAATGCGTGATGACCGCGGAAGACTACTTCGACCAACGCGAGGACGACGGTGTCGCGGTCGTACTGCGAGAAGAGGTCGACAACTCTGCAGTCGATCGCATTCGGCGTGCGACCGATCTCTGCCCGGGCCAGGCACTCAGGCTCGCGAACTGAACATCTCGCGTCCGGACACCGCAGAGCAGGCGGGCGCCCGTGTTGTCGATTCCAGCGCTGTCCTCGAAAGGAAACTCCCATGACCTTGACCGCTGAGTCCAAGGCTCTACTCGCACTCTCCGCGAAGCGGAACCCGACCGAGATGAATCAGCGACCGCTGAGCACCATTCGTGCGGGACTGAAGATGATCCCACCGTCCACAACTCCGATTTTCCACACTGCCGACGTAACGGTGTCCACGGGTTCGGTTCCGGTGCCGGTTCGTATCTACCGACCGAGTTCCGCGACCGACCTACCGGTCGCGATCTACATGCACGGCGGCGGCTTCGCCATCGGCAGCTTGGGGATGGTCGACGACTTCTGCCGTCACCTTGCCGACATCGCCGATCTGATCGTGGTGTCGATCGACTATCGCCTTGCTCCTGAGCATCCGTATCCTGCACAGATCGACGATGCCGTCACCGTGTGGGATTGGATGGCTTCCGCGCCGCCGGAGCTCGGTGAGACCAGCGGGAAGATGGTGAGTATCGGTGAAAGTGCCGGGGGCACCGTAGCTCTGGCACTTGCGCTCAAGACGCGGGACCAAGGTACTCGCCGGCCCGACGCGGTCGTCAGCTATTACGGAACCAACGAACTGGTCCTCTCGAACCCGGAACTGGAGACCCCGCCGATGCTGAGTGCGGCGGATTGCGAGTGGTTCTGGAACATGTACTTGCCCGAGGGCGCCGACCGAGATTCCCCGTATGCGGTCCCCGGGAACGCGAAGTCGTTCGAGGGCATCGGCCCCACACTGGTCATCACGCCCGAGTACGACCCGACGCGGGATTCGATGGAACTTTTCGTCGACAGGTTGGCAGGCGACGGCGTCGATGCGACGCTGCACCGATTCGATGGCGTCATGCACGGGTTCATGACGATGATCGACGCCCTGCCGGAAGCCACCGAGGCCATACGGCTGACGGGTGACTTCATTGCGAAGAAGCTCGCCGGATGACCTTATTACCGAGATCGCACGCCAGGGAGAGCACTCGATGATGGAAAGAACCCGAACGAACGTCGATGCCGAGGTGCTCCGCGAACATCGTGCAGGCGCCGACCCGGCAGTGCTGTTGGCCAGCCTGGTCGGCATAACGGGTGAGTGGTCGAGGATCGACGAGTTCGAACCTCACTTCTCGCACGAGGCGACCCGCGGTGGTTTCGTGTCCTCGCTTCCCGAGGCCGACAGGGGTCGTCTCGACCAGTGGGCGCAGGAGGTTCTCACCTCGTTGTCCGACTACGACCGCGACGCGCTCGACCTTCCCGACGAGGTCTTCGCTCGCCTGGCGACAGTGGTGGGCGGGGTGCCGGTCGGTGCCGATTCGGTGCCGTTCCTCAAAGAGCAATCCGGATTCGCGAGGTTCGTCCGTACCGTGCCGCGCACCAAGGCGCCGCCGACGGACTTCACACTTGCCATCGTCGGAGCCGGAATGGCGGGAATTTCGCTGGCGATCTCGGCGAAGAACGCAGGGGTCGACTTCACCGTGCTCGAGAAGAGCTCGGGCCTCGGTGGTGTCTGGTCACGCAACCAGTATCCCGGCGTCGGTGTGGACACCCCGGCACGCTATTACTCGTTCTCCTTCGAACTTAATCCGTCGTGGACACACAGGTATCCGGACGGAAAGCAGTATCTCGACTATCTCGATCGCGTCGCGGCCGAATACGGCGTGCTCGACCGCTTCGAATTCGGGACCGAAGTGACCGAGGCCGTGTGGTCCGAGGACTCGCAGTTGTGGACGCTGACGTACGTGCAGAACGGTGAACGAAAAGAACTGAGGGCGAACGCCGTCGTGACCGCAGCCGGGTACCTCACCAACCCGAAGCTGCCCGACGTGCCGGGCGTCGAATCCTTCACGGGTCAATGGTTGCACTCCGCCGATTGGAACGACTCGGTCGACGTAACCGGTAAGCGACTCGCGATCATCGGAACGGGATGCACGGCAGTACAACTCGTCGATTCTCTGGTCGAGCAGGCAGACTCGCTCACGCTGGTCCAGCGGCAGCCGCACTGGATCGCTCCGCCGTTCGGTGTGGACCCGCTGCCGCAGGCCGAACTGTGGTTCCTGGGCACTGTGCCCACTTATGCCACGTGGGCTCGACTGAACACATTCGCCCTGATGGGTGACGGCGGCTACGACGCAGTGCGCTACGACGAGGAATGGGCAAGCACCCACGAACTGTCGATCAGCAGGCTCAACGACATGGCATTGCAGCCGTCGCTGGGACACCTGAAGGCATCGTTCTCCGACCGGCCGGATCTGGAGGCGAAGCTCACGCCGAACTACGCGATGATGGGCAAGCGTCCCGTGCGTGACCCCGGTGGTTACTACTCGGCACTCAAGCGACCCACCACCGAACTCGTCGACTCCGGGCTCAGCGAGGTCGTGCCGAACGGAATCGTGGACGGCGACGGCGTACTGCACGAGGTCGACATCATCGTCTACGCAACCGGTTTCACCCTCGAGTACCTCGGCGGCTGGAACATCGTCGGTCGGGACGGTCTCGAGCTGGCCGATGTCTGGCGTGACGCGCCGGTGGCCTACAACGGTTGCATGGTTCCAGGATTCCCCAACCTGTTCATCACGTCCGGACCACACTCGTCGGCCGCACACGGTGGAGGCCACAACTTCACCGTCGAAGCTGTCACCCACTACGTGATCGAGTCGCTGCAAGCACTGTTCGAGCAGGAGGCCCGCGTGATAGAGGTCAGTGAGCAAGCACAGAAGCGTTGGGACGACGAGGTCCACGCGGCACTGGAGAACAGCATCTGGGCACGGGAGCATCGGGCATCGACGTACTACCGCAACGAGCGGGGTGCCGTCACGCTGCCGAGCCCGTTCAAGATGCTGGACTTCTGGACCAGACTCCGAGCCCCCGATCTCGACGACGTGATAGTCAGGTGATCGCACCGCCCCGATCCGGCGGTGACACCAGCACGACGAAGACCAGCACGACGAAGACCAGCACGACGAAGACCAGCACGAGGAAAACCGGCGAAAAGGAAGGTCGATATGCGCGCAGTACGGCTCATGGGCGAGGGGCGATTGGTGATCGACGACATCGCCGAACCGGAACCCGGCTACGGAGAGGTCCTGATCCAGGTATCGGGTGCCGGCATCTGTGGATCGGACGTACACCTGCGTCACATTCCGGATTGGCCGTTGCCGGGGAGCGTCCTGGGTCACGAGACCTCAGGCCGTGTGGTGTCCACGGGTTCGGGCGTCGAGGGTTTCGACGCAGGCGACGCGGTGCTGGTGTATCTGGTGTGGTCGTGCGGCCGGTGTAGGCCGTGCGTTTCCGGCCGCGAGAACGCCTGCACCGCTGCAGGCCGTACGCGAGTGCCAGCATGCCCAGGGCTCGGCGTCAACGCCGGAGGGATGGCCGAGTTCATGAAGGTACCCGCGCGGTACCTCGAACACATCGGATCGCTCGATCCGGTTGCAGCCGCGCCGCTGGCCGATGCTGGTCTGACCCCGATGCACGCAGTCAACGGTGCGCGGCATCGGCTCACTCCTGGCTCGACAGCGGTGGTGATCGGGATCGGCGGACTCGGACACATGGGTCTGCAGATTCTGTCTGCTACGACGGGCGTACGCATCATCGCTCTCGAATCCGACAGTTCGAAACTCGAACTCGCACAGTCCCTCGGGGCCGACGTGGCCATCGCCAGTGACGAGTCGAGCGTGGAGAAGGTGTTGGAGCTGACCGACGGGTACGGCGCCGACGCGGTCTTCGACTTCGTCGGAATCGCCCCCACTGTCGATGTGGCGACGTCGGTGGTGGCACCGGACGGTGCGCTCCGGTTCGTCGGACTGGGTGGAGGCGAATTCCGCTACGCCGTGGATTCGCTCACGACCACGCTGCCGTGGGGAGTCGACGTCCGTCGGTCGTACGGAGGCACGAGGACCGACCTGCAGCAGGTCATCGCGCTCGCTGCGGCCGGGCGCGTCGAAGTGGAGCTCACCAGGTACGACCTCGATGACGCACTCCAGGCCTTCGACGATCTGGAGGCAGGAAAGGTACACGGGCGGGCTGTGCTCGTTCCCTGACCGAGCCTGAATTCGAGCACCTTTTTCTTCCGTACCCATGTGAGCAAGAGGAGTATTCATGACCTCCACGATCGAGATTCACGGAACCACCGACACGCGTTTCGACGGCCTTCGCGAGGACCTCGCGACTCAGTTGGGTACCGGGGAGGAGCTGGGGGCGGCCATTGCGGTCGACATCGACGGGGATCTGGTGGTCGATATCTGGGGAGGGTATCGTGACGCTGCGCGCACGCTGGCGTGGGAGCGCGACACCATCGTCAACGTGTGGTCGACGACCAAAGAGATCACGGCGCTGGCGATTCTGATCCTGGTCGAGCGCGGCCTCGTCGACCTTTATGCCCCGGTCGCGACGTATTGGCCGGAATTCGGTCAGAACGGCAAGGAGGCCGTCGAAGTTCGCCACATCATGTCGCACACCTCCGGTGTCTCCGGTTGGGACCCGCCGTTCGTGCCGACCGACATGTACGACTGGGACAAGTCCGTGGAACTGCTTGCGCGGCAGGGACTGTGGTGGGAACCGGGTACTGCCTCGGGCTACCATGGGCAGAATCAAGGCCATCTCCTGGGTGAAATCGTGCGGCGAGTGACCGGAAAGAAGTTGAAGCAGTTCGTCGCCGACGAGATTGCCGGCCCGCTCGGTGTCGATCTGCAGATCGGTGCCGTCGAAGCAGACGACGACAGAATCGCCGAGATCATCCCGCCGCCAAAGGTATCGGTCGATCTGTCGTCGATTCCAGTCGACTCCCCGATGATGAGAACCATGACCGGCCCGGTACCGGATGCGAATGCGGCGAACACGATCGAGTGGCGTCGTGCCGATCTGGGTGCACTGAACGGGCACAGCAATGCGCGCGCTCTGGTGCGAACCATGTCGGTGATCTCTCGCGGCGGGACAGTGGACGGCGTGAGTCTGCTGTCCGAGAAAACGATCGATCACATCTTCGAGGAACAGGCCCGCGGGCGCGACTTGGTTCTCGGAGTTCCGCTGCGCTGGGGTATCGGCTACGGCCTTCCCGAACCTGCTACGTTGCCGTACATTCCGGACGAGCGGATCTGCTTCTGGGGAGGATGGGGCGGGTCGCTGACGATCATGCTGCCCGAGCAGAAGATGACCATCTCGTACATCATGAACAAGATGGCGCGTGGTTCCATCGGCTCCGACCGATCGGCTGTATACGTCCGACGGATACTGGAGGCGGTGGCCGGGTCACGATGATGTGGCGGGGCCGCGATGATCACGCCCTGGCCGGGGTAACCTGCCGAAACGCCGGCATTCGATCATAGCTACCTCAGGAAGTCTCTTCGCATCGGCAATGCGGGGAGAATTCCTGTCGGTTGCCCTGAAAACCGAGGCTACTCCCATATTCCAACCGTGGTGGCACCCCTCGGCGGATAGACTTCATGCCTCGGTTACACCGTTAAGGGGCTCGGGGTTAGGGGCTCGATCATGGCTGATCAAGCGACGCTTCTGGACTATCTCAAGAGGGTTACCGCCGACCTGTACGAGGCGCGAGAAAAGCTACGCCAGGCGGAGAACGTCGACCGTGAACCGATCGCCGTCATCGGAATGGGCTGCACTTTTCCGGGTGGCGTCCGATCACCGGAGGACCTGTGGACCCTGGTCGAATCAGGATCGGACACGGTGACGGGGTTTCCCGACGACCGAGGATGGCCGATCGGTGAGATCTACGACTCGACCGCGGAACAAGCAGGCAAAACGTACACCACGCAGGGCAGTTTTCTCGACGATCCAGCCGGGTTCGACCCGGAGATCTTCGGGATCTCGCCGCGTGAGGCACTCGCGATGGATCCGCAGCAGCGACTGCTTCTCGAGACGAGTTGGGAGACGTTCGAGCACGCAGGCATAGACCCCAGATCGGTGCATGGGTCGAAAATCGGCGTCTTCGCCGGTCTGTCCGGCATCGATTACGCCGCCCGAGCAGGCGGAGTTCCTCCTGAGGAGCTGGAGGGATACTTCATCACCGGAAACGCGATGAGCGTCGCCTCCGGCCGAGTCGCCTACAGCTTCGGGCTCAGCGGCCCTGCGATCACCGTCGACACCGCGTGCTCGTCGTCGCTGGTGTCTCTCCATCTGGCCGCGCAGGCCCTGCGGATGGGGGAATGCGAACTGGCGCTCGCGGGCGGAGCGACGGTCATGTCGACCCCGGCTGTGTTCGTCGAGTTCAGTCGCCAGCGGGGACTCGCACGTGATGGACGGTGCAAGGCGTTCTCCGCGGCAGCCGACGGCACCGCATGGGGCGAAGGCGCAGCGATGCTGGCGCTGGAGCGGTTGTCCGACGCACAGCGTGCGGGCAGGCGGATTCTCGCGGTCGTGCGCGGCAGCGCGGTCAATCAGGACGGCGCGAGCAACGGACTGACGGCACCGAACAAACATGCACAGCAGCGGGTGATCGCGCAGGCTCTCGCAGCCGCAGGCCTCGAACCGGACGAGGTGGACGCGGTCGAGGCCCACGGCACCGGCACCACGCTCGGCGACCCGATCGAGGCGTCGGCGCTGCTGGAGGCCTACGGTCGTGGCCGCAGCGAGGACAGCCCGCTGTGGCTGGGTTCGGTGAAGTCCAACCTGGGGCACACTCAGGCCGCCGCGGGGGCGGCAGGCGTGATCAAGATGATCATGGCGATGAAGCACGGCGTGCTGCCGAAAACCCTGCACGTCGACAAGCCGACTCCGCACGTCGATTGGTCGACAGGCGGCGTGCGGCTGCTGGAGCAGCAGATCGCGTGGCCGCAGAACGGGCGGCCGCGTCGAGCCGGGGTGTCGTCGTTCGGAATCAGCGGCACCAACGCTCACGTGGTAGTGGAGGAGCCACCTGTCAACGAGGCCGACGGTACAGAGGGGGACAGGGACAGGGGCCGGGAGGAGTTGGCCTGGTTCGTCTCCGCGCACTCCGACGCCGCACTCCGCGGCAACGCTGCGCGCTTGATCGAGCATCTGGGTGCGCATCCCGAGTATGCACCGCCGGACGTCGCCGCTTCCCTGATCCGTTCGCGGGCGGCGCTGGAGTACCGGGCAGCGGTGATCGGCAACGAGACTTCGGGTCTGCTCGCCGGGCTCGATGCAGTGGGCTCGGGTATGCCGGGCGCCGAGGTGATCAAGGGGAGAGCACTCGAAGCAGGGGACAGACCCGTGTTCGTCTTTCCCGGCCAAGGCGCTCAATGGGTCGGTATGGCAACGCAATTGATGGAACAGTCCGACGTGTTCGCCAAGAGGCTGCGCGAATGCGCAGATGCGTTGGCGCCGTACACGAACTACGACCTGATCGACGTACTGCACGAGACGGACCCGGCATCGCTGGCCCGTGCCGACGTCGTGCAGCCTGCGCTGTTCGCGGTGATGGTCGCACTTGCCGAACTGTGGCGCTCGAACGGGGTGGAACCTGCTGCGGTGGTGGGTCATTCGCAGGGCGAGATCGCCGCGGCGTGCGTGGCCGGGGCTCTGAGCCTGCCCGACGCGGCCATGGTCGTCGCCGAACGCAGCAAGGTCATCGCAGCGCTCGCCGACCGAACCGGCGGTATGGCATCGGTGACCATGGCCGCGGCCGACGTGCGATCCGATATTGAACGTCTGGGAGGGGCTGCCTCGGTGGCGGCGGTCAACGGACCGACCGCGACGGTGATCTCCGGGCCCGTCGACGTGCTCGACGAGCTGGTACTGAACTGGCAGAACGCGGGGATCACGGCGCGCCGGATCGCTGTGGAGTACGCATCGCACTGTGCGGACGTGTCGATCCTGCACCAACCGGTGGTCGCCGCGCTGGCGTCGGTCACGCCCCGCCGATCCCGAATCCCGTTCTACTCCTCGGTATCCGGAGGACTACTCGACGGCTCGGAACTCGACGCGGACTACTGGTATCGGAATCTACGACGGACCGTTCGGTTCGAGGCTGCCACCGAAGCGCTCGTGGCCGACGGATATCGGCTGTTCGTCGAAGCTGGTCCGCACCCGATACTCACCGGCGCGCTGCAGGAGACGATCGACGAGCTGGGCGTCGCCGGGCATGCGCTCGGAACTCTGCGACGGGACCGAGGAACGTTGCATCAGTTCACCTCCGCGCTCGCCGACGCATATGTTCATGGAATCGACGTCGATTGGAAGCACGTCGGGTGGGGCCGATACGATGACCGTCACCGCTGGGTCGAACTGCCCACCTACGCGTTTCAGCATCGTCGATTCTGGCTGGACCCCGCCGCGGCCCCGGGTGACCTCACGTCCACCGGGATGGATGCCGCCGGTCATCCGATGCTCGCGGCGTCGGTCGAGTTGGGTGACGGACGAGGAGCCGTCTTCACCGGAGTGCTCTCACCGATGCGGATTCCGTGGTTGAACGACCACGCGGTCGACGGCACCGTCATTCTGCCAGGGACAGCGTTCGTCGAACTCGCGCTCCACGCCGGGCATCGAATCGGTTCGAACCGGCTGGAAGACTTCGCCATTGCCGTTCCACTGAGAATCCCTGCCGAAGGTGAGACGGCCCTGCAGGTGAGCGTGCTCGACGACGCGGCCACCGGGCGCACGGCCGTCTCGATACATTCGCGTCCTGTCGATGGGTCCTCGGACACGCCCTGGACGGCACACGCGAGTGGAACCCTCACGGCTGCCGAGAGTGTGGACCCGACGATATCGGCGCAGTGGCCACCGGAGGGCTGCGAATCCATCGACGTCGGTGGACTCTACGACGTACTCGACGACGCCGGATACGAGTACGGGCCCACGTTCCGGGGTCTGCGGTCCGCGTGGCGACGCGACGGGGAGTTGTTCGGCGACGTCCGGCTGGAAGCGGACGATCCCGCCGCGGCCGTGGCAGGGTATGGGATCCATCCCGCGTTGCTGGACGCTGCACTGCACCTGATTTCGCTCGGTGCAGCTGATTCCGCGTCACGAGGAATCCAGTTGCCGTTCGCGTGGAGCGGAGTGCAACTGCACACCGAGGGTGCCACTGCTGTCCGGGTCCGTGTCACCGAGGAGCGACCAGGCCGTTACGCGGTGTCGACCTACGACGCCGCAGGCACACCGGTGCTGACCGTCGGCGCCCTCACCTTGCGGCCGCTGGATGCGGCCGATTCCGCCGCCCTCGTGGGCCGCAACCTCTTTCGGGTGGAGTGGATTCCGGTGGGTCTGTCGACGTCGGCGACACAGGAGTTCGTCTCCCTCGCCGACGCGCTCGCAGGCGCGGACATCGGCGATCGGGTAGTGCACGTGCATCTGCGGCCGGCGGAGGAATCGACGATGCCTGCACGCGCGCACGCCGCAGCGACTACTGCGCTCGGCGCGGTGCAATCCTGGATTCGCGACGACCGAATCTCCGACGCTCGGCTGGTCGTCACCACTCGATATGCAGTCGGCGTCCGCGACACCGAACCGATCGACGATCTCGCGGCAACACCGGCCTGGGGACTGATCAGCGCTGTGCAGCACGAACACCCCGACCGAATCACGCTGGTGGATCTGGATTTCGACCTCGACGACACCATCGACGCCCAGCCGTCGACAGATGCGCCGTCGACAGATGCGCCGTCGACCGAAGCGCCGTCGACAGATGCGACGTGGACGGATGTGCTGTCGGCCGCGGTGTCGTGCACCGAGCCTCAGCTCGCGGTCCGAGACGGTGTGCTGCTGGCACCGATGCTGGCCACCGTGCCCCCTGTGCCCCCTGTTGTCCAGAGCAGTGGTCCTGGTGGCGATGTACCTCCGTTCGGTGCTGAGGGGACGGTGCTGATCACGGGCGGGACCGGGACCATCGGCTCGTTGGTCGCCCGTCACCTCGTGGACAGGTACGGCGTGCGGCGGCTCGTGCTGACCGGCCGCCGCGACGTCGACCCGGATCGGGCAGCAGCACTGGCGACGGAATACGCCGCGACCGGAGCGCAGGTACGCCTCGCGGCCTGCGACGTCGCCGACCGCGAGGCACTCGCCGTTCTGCTGGAGACCATCCCGGACCTCGTCGCGGTGATTCACGCGGCAGGGGTGCTCGACGACTCCACCGCGAGCGCACTGACAGCGGATCAACTCGACACCGTGCTGCGTCCGAAAGTGGACGGCGCGTGGAATCTGCACGAGCTGACGGCGGAACGGTCGCTGACCGCATTTGTCCTGTTCTCCTCTGCAGCAGGAGTTCTCGGCGCTGCGGGGCAGTCCAATTATGCTGCCGCGAACGTGTTCCTCGACGCGCTCGCGCAGCACCGGCGCGTGCGCGACCTCCCCGCGACGTCGATCGCGTGGGGATTGTGGGACATCCCCAGCGGAATGACATCGCACCTGAGCGTCGCAGATCTGGACAGACTGCAGCGCAGCGGTATCGAGACCATCGACAAGGAGACCGGACTCGCACTGTTCGATGCGGCAGTCGCCGCCGACCGCGCGGTGGTCGTGCCCGTTCGGTTGTCCAGGCGTCCGGCCGAATCCGAGTCCGCCTCACTGCCGCCGATTCTGAGGCGTGTGCTGGGCGTGCGTCGTCGTCGGGCCGCCCCTGCAGGTTCGACGGGACTGGCCGACGAGCTGCGTGCCCTCGATTCCGACGCCCGCGAGAGCAGAGTGCTCGACATCGTCACGAGCCACATCGCTGCCGTCCTGGGACACGGCGCGGGAGCCGACATCGATCCGGAACGTGCGTTCAAGAATTTGGGCTTCGATTCACTCACCGCGGTCCAACTCCGGAACGATCTGGCATCCGCGACGGGCGTCGCGCTCGCGGCGACAGTGGTGTTCGACCATCCCACGGCGCAGGCACTCGCCCGCGAGTTGCAGACGCGGATACTGGGTACCGACAGGGTTGCCGAGTCCTCGGACACCGTGCGGGTGCGACGGGAGACGGACCCGATCGTCATCGTCGGAATGTCGTGCCGATATCCAGGGCACGTGTCCGATCCGGAGGATCTGTGGCGACTCACGCTCGATGGCAAGGACACCGTCGGCCCGTACCCGGGCAACCGCGGCTGGAATCTCGAGCAGGTGTACGACCCCGATCCGTCCAAGGCCGGTACCACCTACATGAAGCAGGGTGGATTCCTTTACGATGCCGACGAATTCGATGCTGCATTCTTCGGTATCGGCCCGCGCGAGGCCGTTGCGATGGATCCGCAGCACCGGCTGTTGCTCGAACGGGCATGGGAGGCATTGGAGAACGCGGGCATCGCGCCGGATGCGCCTGGTCTGACCGATACCGGTGTGTTCGTCGGAATGATGGGCGGCGACTACGGATTTCACCTGATGGGCCAGCGCAACGTCGACGCCGAAGGTTACCTGATGACCGGTACCAGCAACAGCGTCGCGTCGGGACGGATCTCGTATTCGCTGGGATTCACCGGGCCTGCCGTCACGGTCGACACGGCGTGTTCGTCCTCGCTGGTGGCGATGCATCTGGCGGCGCGAGCGCTGCGCGACGGCGAGTGCACGCTCGCCCTCGCGGGAGGCGCGACGGTGATGGCCACCCCGGGGGTGCTGGTGGAGTTCAGCCGCCAGCGCGGGCTCGCGTCGGACGGGCGGTGCAAGCCGTTCTCCGATCGCGCCGACGGGACAGGGCTGAGCGAGGGTTCGGCAATGGTGGTACTCGAGCGGTTGAGCGACGCCAGACGCCATGGGCACCATGTGCTTGCGGTGGTTCGTGGGTCGGCGGTGAACCAGGACGGCGCGTCCAACGGGTTGACTGCGCCGAACGGGCCGTCGCAGGAGCGAGTGATCCGTCGAGCCCTCGCCGACGCGTCACTGGAACCCGCCGACATCGACGCAGTGGAAGCGCACGGCACCGGCACGACGCTCGGCGACCCGATCGAAGCGCAGGCGCTGCTCGCCACCTACGGCCAGGGTCGTGATGGAAGTCCGCTGTGGCTCGGATCCATCAAATCCAACATCGGCCACACGCAAGCGGCAGCGGGCATCGCCGGTGTCATCAAGATGGTGATGGCGATGCGGCACGGAGTGTTGCCGCCGAGCCTGCACGGAGATGCGCCGACCCGCCACGTCGATTGGACCGCCGGAGACGTCCGGCTGCTCGGAGACGCGGTCGAGTGGCCCGATACCGGCAGGCCGCGGCGCGCAGGGGTGTCGTCGTTCGGCATCAGCGGCACGAACGCGCACATGATTCTGGAGCAACCACCGAGCGAAGCCGTCACGGTGGTACCGACGCGACATCCTCTGGTGTGGGTGGTCTCGGGCAAGACGGATGCCGCGCTGCGGGCTCAGGCCAAGCGACTGGCCGAGTTCCTCGACACCGACGACGCCCGCCTGCCCGAACCGGCCGACGTGGCGTACACGCTGGCGTCGGGCAGGCCCGCATTCGATCACCGGGCGGCAGTGATCGGGGAGAGCCTCGACGACTTGCGCGACGGACTCGGCCGAATCGCAGACGGCCGAACAGGTGAGAACATCGTCGTTGGAACCGTCGTGCGAGGCAGGACGGCGTTTCTGTTCACGGGTCAGGGAGCTCAGCGGGTCGGTATGGCCCGGGGGTTGTACGAGGCGTTCCCGGTGTTCGCCGCAGCGCTGGACGAGGTGAGCGCGGCCCTCGACGAGCATCTCGAAACCCCTGTGCGCGAGGTTCTCTGGGGAGAAACGGACGGACGAATCGACAGTACCGAATACACCCAACCCGCGTTGTTCGCCATCGAGGTCGCGCTCTGTGCGCTACTGCGCGAGTGGGGCATCACCCCGGACTACCTCGCCGGTCATTCGATCGGTGAGCTCACCGCAGCGTACATCGCAGGCGTGTTCAGCCTTCCCGACGCGGCCGCCCTCGTCGCTGCGCGTGGACGCCTCATGCAACAAACCGAGGCGGGTTCGATGATCGCCGTCCAGGCCGGCGAGGAACGTATCAGGGGGATGATCGACGACCGCGTCGACATCGCCGCGGTCAACGGAGCCGAATCGGTTGTACTGTCCGGCAGCGTATCCGAGATTCGAACGCTCGACGCGGAACTGAAGGCAGCAGGACTGCGCACGACGAACCTCCGCGTCGAGCGTGCGTTCCATTCCTCGCTGATGGAGCCCGTTCTCGGCCGTTTCACCGACGTCGTCTCCCGCTCGAATGCCGCGCCGCCGACCAGTCCGATCGTGTCCAATGTCAGCGGAAAACTTGGCACTGCAGACGATTTCACGGCACCCGACTACTGGTCGAGGCACGTGCGTATGCCGGTCAGATTCGCCGACGGTGTGCAGTCTCTGAGCGAGCTCGGCGTCAGCCGTGCTCTCGAGATCGGGCCAGGAGCAGTTCTGGCTGCACTCGCGGCCGAGACCCTTCCGGTCGTCACCCCCTGCCTGCCTTCTCGTGATGGCGCAGTTCCTGGCCGGGATGTTCACGACATCATGGGGGCGCTGGCCTCCGCACACGTGCACGGCACGTCGATCGAGTGGAATCACGTTTATCCCGGGCGTCGTCGAGTGGATCTGCCCACCTACGTATTTCAGCACAGATCGTTCTGGCCTGCGGCTCCGCGACCGCAAGCCGGTGAGCCCGCCGATCTGGGCCTGAGTTCGGCCGAACATCCGCTTCTCGGCGGCGTCCTCGAACTCGACGACTCTGCCATCCTGTTCACCGGGCAACTGTCACTGCTGCGGGACCCATGGCTGGCGGTGAGCTGCGACGACGAGGGCGATCCGGTCGACGAAAGCGTGCTGCTGCCTTCGGTGTTCGTCGAGCTGGCACTGCACGCTGCGCATTACATCGGGCTTCCCCGGATTCGGGAACTCACCCTGTACGACCCACTCGTCTTCCCGCCCGGCGGCGTCGCGGTAGTTCGAATGCTCGTCCACCCTCCCGGCGACGCCGGAGTGCGACGCATCGTTGTGTCGTCGAACACGGCGGGCGCGGACGGGGTCGGGGCATGGACGACGCACGCCTCCGCGGAAATAGCAGATGTAGTGGAACCTACTGTTCTGCAGGGTGATACGAGGATCGAGGACTTCTCCGTCTCGCTGGACGAGGGGATGGATTCGAGTGGGTACGGGATACATCCGATGCTTCTGCACAGGGCCCTCGACCCGATCGTGGGCTCCGGCGATCTTCCGCGAACCTTCACCGGAATCGAGGTGCACGTCGCCGGTTCGTCCGCGATGGGGATCCGCATGGACGACCTCCCCGACGGCAGACGACGGATACTCGCCACGGGTGCCGACGGTGATCCGGTCTTGACCGTGGACGCGGTGGACGTGGTGTCAGGCTCGGTGTCGGGCAGTGGGGTGTCGGGGAGCGGGGTGTCGGGTAGTAGTGGGGCTCTGCATCACACCGTGTGGATCCCGGTTGCCGTGAACGTGCCGGGACAGGAGCCGGAGCCCGGTCGCCGACTCGTCGAGGTCGAGGGCGCAGCACGTGCCACCGAGGGTGCGAAGGCAGTGCACGACACATGTGCGCGCGTGCTGGCCCTGCTGCAGGAATGGTTGGAGGAAGACACTTTTGCCGATGGCCCGCTCGTGATCGTGACACGGGGCGCGGTTGCCGTGAACGGCGGCTCCGCATCGGATCTCGCGTCAGCGGCGGCATGGGGACTGATCGGTTCCGCGCAGAACGAGAACCCGGGTCGCATCGTGTTGATCGACATCGACGAGGGCTCGGCACTCGACCCTGTGCTCGACGCGGCGGTAGCAAGCGGAGAACCGCAACTTGCGCTGAGAGGTGATGCATTGTTCGCGCCGCGGTTGCGCCGGCTGGCCGAAGGCGGTGACGGCGCGCCCGAGACGGCGATCCCGCCGTTCGAACACGGTGGGACCGTGCTCGTCACGGGCGGAACCGGAACGCTCGGCGGACATGTGGCGCGACACCTCGTCGCCCGGCACGGCGTGCGGCATCTACTGCTGGTGAGCAGGCGAGGC
Source organism: Rhodococcus yunnanensis NBRC 103083 (assembly GCF_001895005.1). Classification (GTDB taxonomy): domain Bacteria; phylum Actinomycetota; class Actinomycetes; order Mycobacteriales; family Mycobacteriaceae; genus Rhodococcoides; species Rhodococcoides yunnanense. The sequence goes on from NZ_BCXH01000003.1 coordinate 235,963, forward strand.
GCGGCAGCGGACGGATGCGACGAGCTGCGCCGCGACCTGACGAATGCAGGGGCGAGCGTCGACATCGGTGCATGCGACCTCGCCGACGAAGAGGCAACCGCCGAACTGCTGGCCCGCGTGCCGTCCGAGCATCCGCTGACCGGCGTCGTGCATGCCGCAGGGGTCATCGATGACGGCACCATCGCATCGCTCACCGAGGAGAGGCTGGAGACGGTACTGCGGCCCAAGGTGGACGCGGTGTGGAACCTTCATCGGTTGACGTCGGGGCTGGGGTCGGGGCTGAGGTCCTTCGTGATGTTCTCCTCGCTCGCTGGTGTCCTGGGTGCACCCGGTCAAGGCAACTACGCCGCAGCCAACATGTTTCTCGACGCCTTTGCCCGGCACCGCCGGGGCCTCGGGCTTCCTGCGTCGTCGATCGAATGGGGAATGTGGGCACCGCTCAGCGCCATGACATCGGGCCTCGGTGACATCGACACTGCTCGAACGCGTCGCACCGGAATGATTCCGTTGTCCGCGGCCGAGGGATCGGCGCTGCTCGACGCGGCGTTGGCGAGCAACGAGGCGGTAGTGGTTGCCTCCCGGTTCGAGCGCTCGGTCGCGGCCGTTCCCGCTCCTCTGCGGGGCTTGATGAGAGAGATACGCACCCGTGTTCCGGGACTCGTCGGTGTGCAGGGCGAACGCGGTTCGTCGAGTTGGGCCGAACGCCTTGCCGATCGGTCGATCTCGGAGCAACGACATCTGATGCTCGACCTGGTTCGAACCAGTGCTGCGACCGTGCTCGGATACGACGGGTCGGATTCGGTGGAACCGGATCAGGCATTCAAGGACCTCGGTTTCGATTCGCTCGCTGCGGTCGCCTTACGCAATCAGCTCGGGGCTGCGACCGGACTGCGTTTGCCGCCGACATTGGTGTTCGATCAACCGAATTCCCGTGAGGTTGCGGAGTTCCTGCGTGCCGCACTGATGCCTGATCCGATGTCGGTCGTGATGGCTGATCTGGAGCGGCTGCGCACAGCGGTGGCCGGGATCGGCGACGACGAGGAGTCGCGGGCCGCGATCGCGCAACGGATGTCCACTCTGCTGACCGAGCTCGGACGGCCACGGAACAGCTCGGCTGACACCGTCGACAAGATTCATGCGGCGACCAGTCAGGAAATCCTCGATCTCATCGATCGCGGTCTCTGACACCGCTCGACAGGCTTGCGTACTTCGCGAGTCTGCCTTGCAGATCGCACCACACGATCTTCGTGCGAAGCGTCGCTGCGGTAGTTCGGACTCCTGTTGACTGTCCGGACGTTCATCTTCGCGTCGAGTGATGTTCATCTCGAACGTCACTGTCGACGTTCGCCGAGATCGTCGAGTGAACACCAGGGAGGGCCGGGGTAGATGTCCATGGTCAACACAGCATTGAAGGAGTGGTTTGCTGAGCACATCATCGGCGCGCGTGAGGTCGATCTGTTGTCGGACGTGTCGAAACTTGCGTTCGGGTTCTCCAACGAAACCTTCGTAGTCGGAGTCGGATGGACCGATGACGCGGGTGCGCGGCACGAGAAGGAGTACGTACTGCGTCTTCCGCCGCCGGGGGAGAACGGATTGTTGGCGCCCTACGACATCGGAAAGCAATACCAGATCATGGGGGCGCTGAAGGATTCCCCGATCCCGGTTCCCGCCGTTCTCTGGTACGAGGAGGGGACGGAGATCTTCGGCCGACCGTTCTTCGTCATGGAGAAGCTCGACGGAACCGCGTTCGAGAAAGCAGTCCCCTCCGCCTTCGCGAACTTCGCACCCGACGACGCCCGCGACATGGCGCGTCGAGCAGTCACGATGATCGCCCATGTGGCACAGGTCGATTGGAAGTCGAGCGGAATCGACTGCCTCGGAGACACAGCAGACCCGACCGGCCCGGAGCTCGACCGATGGGTCACGTATTTCGAAGGGTCGAGGGTGGGGGAGATGCCGGCCTTCGGCTTGATCATCGACTGGCTGCGCGCGAACAAGCCGCAACCGAGCGGTCGAATCGGCCTGCTGCACGGGGATGCGAAGTGGGGCAATTTCATGTGGGCCGACGACGGTCAGGTCGTCTCGTTCAACGACTGGGAAATGGCGAGCCTCGGCGACCCGCTGATCGATCTGTCCTATTTTCTCTGCACCACCTTCATCGGTGGAAGCGAGAACCCGTTCCCGATGAAGACCGGGCTGTCGCGTCTGGAGGTGATCGCACTCTATTCGGAACTGACAGGCATCGACGTGAAAGACGACGACCTGCGCTGGTACGAAGTTCTCAACTATTTCAAACTCGCGTCGATCATCTACCGAATGCAGTACCTGTTCGCCATCGGCGCATCCGACGACCTCCGCTTCGCATTCAGCAAGATTGGACTGAATCTATGGCTGGGATCGGCACTTCGGTTGATCGGAGCCGATCCCGCAACCGACCCGGGGATTCCGCCCATCGACTCGGAGAAGCTCTCGGCCGCAGCGCAGAAGACCCTACGAGACAGCGTGATTCCCGCGCTCGACTCGCCGCAGATCGCAGAGCAGGCCGCGCTGGTGGCCGCGGCACTGGGACATCTCACAGTGTCGGTCTGAACAACTGCCGTACCTGAAGCACTGCCGTACCTGAACCACTGCCGTACCTGAACAACTGCCGTACCTGAACCACTGCCGTATTTGAAGCACTGACACAAGTTCGAAAGGAACAACGCATTGGCTATCCACGATATCGGTAACCTCACCGCCGCCGACGAGTCGCTGACCCACCAGATTGTCGATACCTTCGCCGTCGTCCAGCAGTCCGACCGCGGGTGGACCGAGAAGCTGTGGTGCGCGATGGCCAGCAAGGACGGATCGGTGTCGATGGATCTCGGCATCGGAAAATACACCAACCGCAACGTGATGGACGCGTTCGGCGGAGTGTCGCGTGGATACGAGCAGTGGACGGTTCGGGCAAGTCGCGAACTCTCCTCTGCCCCAGACGATACCGAGGTCGGACCGATCAAGTGGGAGGTTCTCGAGCCGCTGAAGAAGGTCCGGTTGACGCTGGAGGAGAACGAGCACCAGCCGATCTCGTTCGACGTCGTGTTCGAGGGACAACTCCAGCCGTTCTTCGAGGAACGCAACCGGCATCGAATCCACTCCCGGATCGAGAACGACGTCATCCGATACCACCAGGGCGGTGGAGTCACCGGTTGGCTGTCACTCGAAGGTGAGCGGATCGAGATCTCGGACTGGATTGCGGTACGAGATCACTCGTGGGGAGTACGTCAGCAGGTCGGTGTGTCGCCATCCGATCTCCAACCGATCCCCCGACCCGACGTCAGGAAGGGATCTTTTCATTGGACGCCATGGCTTTTCACCAATCCCGACGGCTCCAAGTACGAGATCATGCAATTCATCAGCAACAACCCGGTGCAGCCCTTCCATTCGGCACACATCGGCTACGAGGACGGCACACAGGAGAAGATCGTATCGACCGAAGTCACCCCGACCTTCGACCCGGGCACTCGTGAACTACGCACCGCCACACATCGTCTGGTGCTGGAGTCCGGCGAAGTACGCATCATCGAAGAGGAGCTGCTCGGCCACTCCGGATTCCATCTCAGCACTGCAGGCTACGGCGGATGGGCAGGTTCGGTCCACGGATCGTGGAAGGGTGATCTTCACGTCGACGGCGACTACGTGAAGGACTGCCTCAATCATCCCGACATCGGAATGGTGCGCGACCGTCCAACGAAGCTCCGCGACGGCGATGCCATCGGCTACGGCATCCACGAGTCCTTCTACGTCGGTCAATGGCCCGAGTTCGGGATCGACGCGAGCGTCCCCGAGCGCAGGGTCACCTAGAACCCGTCACTCGGCACTCGGCCCCAAGAAAAACCCAGAAAAAAAGACCCCGACCTCGATGTCCCGAGGCCGGGGTCTTTTCTGTGCAACTGTCGGGGTGGCGGGATTCGAACCCACGACCTCTTCGTCCCGAACGAAGCGCGCTACCAAGCTGCGCCACACCCCGTGTACCGCGAGCAGAAGTCTAGCTTACGACTGCCTCGGAACGCGAAACGCCCTCGTCGGAACCTTCCTTCGGGCCTTTTCGGGGTGCCGGAGTGAGCGTCAACAGGGTGGCTTCGGGGCGGCAGCAGAACCGTGCGGGCGCCCACGGCGACGTTCCGATACCCGCGGACACGTGCAGCTGAGTGTGCGCACCCCACTTCGACGGACCCTTCACGCGCGAGCGATCGAGCTCACAATTGGTGACGAGTGCGCCGTAGAACGGCAGGCACAATTGTCCGCCGTGAGTGTGGCCCGCGAGCACGAGGTCGTATCCGTCGCCCGCGAAATTGTCGAGCACACGAGGCTCTGGCGAGTGAGTGATACCGAGCCGCAGATCTGCCAACGGGTTGGGCTGCCCAGCAATGGTGTCGTAGCGGTCGCGTTGGAGATGCGGATCGTCGACGCCCGCTGCTGCGATCCGGACGCCCGCAACCTCCAGTTCCCGGCGCACATGCGTCACATCGAGCCAACCGCGCTCGGTGAACGCCGCGCGGAGGTCACGCCACGGCAGTGACTCGCCCAGGATGCGCTTGTGTTCCTTCTTGAAGTACAGAAGCGGGTTCTTCGGCTTCGGCGCGAAATAGTCGTTGCTTCCGAAGACGAACAAGCCCGGTCGTGACAGCAGGGGCCCGAGCGACTGCACGACGGCAGGTACCGACCGCATGTGCGAAAGGTTGTCTCCGGTGTTGACCACCAGATCGGGTTCGAGACGATCGAGTTCGCGTAGCCAATTCTGTTTCAGCCGCTGCCCCGGCATCATGTGAAGGTCGCTGATGTGCAGCACACGCAGCGACGACGATCCGGGTTCGAGGACGGCCATCGAGGTCTCACGCAGTGTGAATGCATTGCGCTCGATGAGCGTCGCGTACCCAACACCCAACGCCGCGGCGCCCGCTGTGGCCAGGGCCGCGCTTCGTACCGGAGCCCCGGCTGCGGCGTCACGAACGCGTGTTGCTGCATCGAGGATTGTGGAGGTCGAAGCTCTGTTATTCGCGAACACGGATTCAACGATACGTCAGCACACCGAATCGACGTGCGGCGTCGGGGTCGCCCCGCGTAGCGTTCTGTGTCATGTCCGAACTAAAGTCCCAGCTCCGATCCGATCTGACTGCCTCGATGAAGGCAAAGGACAAACTCCGTACGGCGACCATTCGCATGCTCCTCGCCGCGATTCAGACCGAGGAGGTCTCCGGCAAGGAGGCGCACGAGCTCACCGACGAGCAGGTGCTCAAGGTGCTCGCGAAGGAATCCAAGAAGCGCGGCGAATCTGCCGAGATCTACACACAGAACGGGCGAGGTGAACTCGCGGCGACCGAGCATGCGGAAGCGCAGATCATCGACCAGTATCTGCCGACTCCGCTGACCGATGCCGAACTCGCCGATGTCGCGGACACCGCGATCGCGCAGATCGCCGAGCAGCTGGGCGAGCGTCCGGCGATCCGTCAGATGGGCCAGGTCATGAAGGTGGCCACCGAGTTGGCGGCGGGCAAAGCCGATGGCTCACGCATCTCGAAGGCAGTCAAGGATCGTCTGTAGGTGCCTGCGGCGCCCGTGCCCGCGCAGTCACGTTCCGACGTAGCTGCGCGGGCCCCGCGGCCGCCTCTACCGAGGCGCGGTGATACCGGGTATCGCCGGAATCTGAATGTTCGGCGGTAGCGCGGGTATCGGGATGTTCGGCAACGCCGGAATCGCGGGCGCTACCGGGGCTTGGCGTACCGAACCGTCGCTGACGTAGATCGTGATGGTCGAGCCGGGCACCGCCGATCCCGACGGTGACACCGCCGTCACCGTGCCACGGGCAGCGGCGCTCTCGCTCGTCGCGGTGGTCACCTGGAAGCCCGCGCCCTGCAACGTTGCCGTCGCCGAGCTCTGGCTCTGGCCCGTGACGTCGGGGACCTGGCCGTTGGCCGAGCCGCGCACGTATTTCTGATCGATCGGCGGAAGCTCGACCGAACCGAAGTTGTTCGCGACGGGATCGATCGCCCCGTACCAGGTACGGGCAGGCTCGTTACCGCCGTAGAGGTTGCCGGAGCCACACGGACGAAGCGGGAACGAGCAGATCTCGCCGGGCGTCGGCGAGTCACCGTAGGTGTAGACCGCGGCGGCGTATCGGTTGGTGAAACCGAGGAATCCCGAGGACATGTGCGACTCGGTGGTTCCCGTCTTGCCCGACATCGGCAACGTCCAGCCGACCGACCCTGCCGCACCTGCCGAGGTGCCGCCTGCCTGATCGTCCTTGCTCATCGCATTGGCGAGAGTATTGGCCAAACCGGGTTCCACGACCTGCTCGCATGCCTGCTGAGTGACCGGAACCTGCTTGCCCTCGCGGTCGAACACCGAGTCGATCGGAGTCGGCGGGCACCACTTGCCACTCGATGCAAGCGTGGCGGCGACGTTCGACAGTTCGAGCGGATTGACCCACGTGGGTCCGAGCGTGAACGAACCGAGATTCTGCGACTTCTGGAAGTCCGCCATGGACTGCTCGTCGAAGCCGGACGTATTCGGGTCGGCGTACGAGCGCAGCCCGAGCCGCACCGCCATGTCCACCGTCGGCGTGACACCGACGGACTCGATGAGCTTGACGAACGCGGTGTTCGGCGACTGGGCGAGCGCGTCGGTGACCGACAGCGACGCCGGATAGTTTCCTGCGTTCTCGACGCAGTACGTGTTGGCGGGGCACCCGCGGGCACCACCGTCGCCGAGGCCTTTGACCTCAGCGCGTCGTGGCACCTGCAGCGTCGCGCTCGTGCCGAGACCACGCTCCATCGCCGCAGCGGTGGTGAAGACCTTGAAGATCGAGCCTGCGCCGTGTCCGACGAGCGAATAGGGCTGAGCCTGAACGGTCTCGTCGGCGTCGGCGTCGAGGCCGTACGTGCGAGAGCTGCCCATTGCCAGAACCCGGTGATTGTCCTGACCCGGCGCGATGACGTTCATGACCGTCGCGACGCCGTCGAGCGTCGGGCTCGTGTTGGCGGCGAGCGATGCCTTGGTGGAGTTCTGCACGGCGGGATCGAGCGTCGTGCGAATCAGATATCCGCCCTTGTCGAGCTGCTCGCGGCTGATTCCGGCGTTGGCGAGGTATTGCAGCGCGTAGTCGCAGAAGAACCCGCGGTCACCTGCAGCGATGCATCCACGGGGAAGAGTGTTGGGCACCGGGAGCACCCCGAGCGGCTCGGCCTTGGCGGCACGGAACTCGTCGGCGCGTTCGGGGATGTTCTGGATCATCGTGTCCAGCACGGTGTTCCGTCGATCGACGACACCCTGCTCGTTGGTGTACGGGTTCAGCGCCGAACTCGACTGCACCATGCCCGCGAGCATCGCCGATTGTTTGGCGTCGAGCTGGCTGGCGTCGATGCCGAAGTAGGTCTGCGCCGCGTCCTGGATTCCGAAGGAGGCGTTGCCGAACGGCACGAGATTGAGATACCTAGTGAGGATCTCGTCCTTGGTCAGTTCCTTGTCCAGCGTCAGCGCCATCCGGATCTCGCGGATCTTGCGGGCGGGCGTGGTCTCGATGGCGGCGCGGCGCTCGGCGTCGGTCTTGGCCACCACGAGCAGTTGGTAGTTCTTGACGTACTGCTGATCGAGCGTCGACGCACCCTGCTGGACCTGACCGCTCGTGGTGTTGGTCAGGAACGCACGAAGCGTGCCCTGCCAGTCCACACCCTGATGCTCGGCGAAGCGCTTGTCCTCGATCGAGACGATGGCGAGCTTCATCTCGTTGGAGATCTTGTCGCTCGGGACCTCGAAACGCCGCTGCTCGTACAGCCACGCAATCGGATTGCCCGCGGAGTCGACCATGGTCGAGACAGCGGGAACCGCGCCCTCGACCAACTCGGCCGACACGTTGTCGACGGTGTCGGCGGCGCGATTGGACGCGAATCCGAACCCGCCGGCAAGGGGGAACATGACTCCGGCCAACAGCGCACCCGCGAGTGCAGAACATCCGGCGAGCTTCGCCACGGTTTTTCCAACTGACACGAAGCACAGCGTACGTGTGTCCGAGCTCCGGTCCCAGGTGCCGCCCTGTACCGGAGAGCCGGGAGGATCGCGGAAGCCCTGGTCGGGACGCGCGTACCAGAAATTTGCCCCCGTCGTCTTGCGTTCGACGCTGACTTTACCTAAATTATGAGCACGGTGTGATTCACATAACACTTGTATATGAATGTGGGGCAGCTCCCAGATCGGTGTGCTTCGAGCAGTGGAGTCGACGGGTCTAAGAGCTTCTGGAACGTCCAGCAAGGGCGTTCGAACTGCAAAGGGGTATCCGCAAATGCACACGACAGCAGCACCGACGCGGTTGGACGTAGAAGAAGCAGAGGCTCGAATTGCGTGGGTGGCACAGGCCAGGTGCTCCGGAATGGATCCTGACCAGCTTTTCGTGAGGGGGGCCGCGCAGCGTAAAGCTGCGACGATCTGCAGGCATTGTCCTGTACTGATGCAGTGCGGCGCCGACGCACTGGACAATCGTGTGGAGTTCGGCGTCTGGGGTGGGATGACCGAGCGTCAGCGACGTGCATTGCTCAAACAGCACCCCGAGGTCGACTCGTGGTCGGAATTCTTCGAGTCGCAGCGTCAGCAGCAGGCCGCTATCTGACGTCTCAGGCCGATCGGGTGAGTTGATCGGCCACGGCTCGGAGGGCGTGCAGATCCGAGACCTCGAACGGCAGCGACGGAACGCCGACGATCGGGACTCGCGGATGGGCCGAGGTGAACCGTCGAAGCAGACGGAGCTCACGGGAGGCCGTCACCGCACGCGCGGCGTGGATCCGTAGGACCGCAGCAGTCAGTGCCGCGGCCGAGTCGCCTACCTCGTCGAGCTGATCGGCCGCTGTGGCCGCGTGATCGGCAGGCAGTGTTGTCAGCGTGGGATGAGTTCGGTTGAGAACCAACCCGGCCAGCGGCATGCCCTCACCGCTCAAGCGGTCCACGAAGAACGCTGCCTCGCGCAACGCGTCGGGCTCGGCTGCGGCGACCACGATGAAACTCGTGCCGCTCTCGCGCAGCAGCTGGTAGGTGCGCGTCGCACGTTCGCGGAACCCGCCGAACATCGAATCCAGTGATTGCACGAATGCCGACGCGTCGGTGAGCATCTGGCTCCCGATCACCGTCGAGACACCGCGCAGCGCAAGACTCATCGCGCCCGTCACCATGCGGGTCAGACCGCGACCAGGAGCCATCAACAGCCGGATGAACCTGCCGTCGAGGAACGAGCCGAGCCGCTGCGGCGCGTCGAGGAAATCGAGTGCGTTACGCGACGGGGGAGTGTCGACGACGATCAGATCCCACGTCGAATCAGCCGCGAGCTGACCGAGCTTCTCCATCGCCATGTACTCCTGCGTGCCCGAGAACGACGACGCAACAGTCTGATAGAACGGATTGGCCAGCACCTGCTGCGCCTTCTCCGGTGTCGAATGCTCGATCACCATCTCGTCGAACGTCCGGCGCATGTTCAGCATCATCGCGTGCAACTCACCCGTCGCACCCTCGGGCAGTGCGACGGGTTGAGGAGAATTGTCCAACTCGCCGACGCCGAGTGCCTGCGCGAGCCGACGCGCGGGATCGATGGTGAGCACGACGACCTTGCGGCCCTGTTCGGCGGCCCTCAGAGCCATGGAGGCGGCCGTCGTCGTCTTTCCGACGCCGCCTGCTCCGCACACGACGACGATGCGTGAGGACTTGTCGAGCAGGATCTTCTCGATGTCGAGGATCGGCGCCGACTTGGTCGTCGCTCCGCTGGGTCGCGTCATTTCACACCCTGTTCCGTGAGCTCGGCCGCCAATTCGTACAGGCCGCCGAGGTCGACGCCGTCGGCGAGCATGGGTAGCTGCATGCGAGCGGTGTCGAGCTCGTCCAATTGAGCCGCACTGTCCACCTGCGCCGACAGTGTCGACGCGTGTTCGATCGTCTCGGTCAGCAATCCGGCGAAATCGCTGTCCGACAGTGCGATCCCGGTCTTCTCCAGCCCCCTGCGTACAGCGGCTGCGTCGACGGTCCCCGTCGCTGCATCCTGCAGCGCCTCCGCCGGGAGATACGACGGTTCGGTTCGGTTGACGATGACCGTCCCGAGCCGTAGGTCCGCTGCTTCCAGCTCACGAACCGCGTCCGTCGTCTCCTGCACCGGAAGCGCTTCGAGCAATGTGACGAGATGGACGACCGTGTCGGCGGAATGAAGGAGCCGGACGACGCCCTCGCTCTGCGAACGCACCGGACCGCCCTTCGCCAGATCCGCCATTGCCTTGGTCACGTCGAGGAAGTTTCCGATACGACCCGTCGGCGGCGAGTCGACCACGACCTCGTCGTATACCCGCGAGCCCGCCTTGTCGGTACGGACGACGCATTCCTTGACCTTGCCGGTCAGCAGTACGTCGCGCAGGCCGGGGGCAATGGTCGTCGCGAACTCGATGGCGCCGATCTTGCGCATGGCTCGGCCCGCGAAACCGAGGTTGTAGAACATGTCCAGGTATTCGAGGAACGCGGTCTCGATATCGATGGCCAGCGCGAAGACCTCGCCGCCGCCGTCCGCGGACGCAACTCGCGTCTCGACCGGTGGAAGCGGCGGCACGTCGAACAGTTGCGCGATTCCCTGCCTGCCCTCGACCTCGACCAGCAGGACCTTGCGCCCGTCCGAGGCTAGCGCCAACGCGAGCGCTGCCGCTACCGTCGACTTCCCGGTGCCGCCTTTGCCCGAGACGAAGTGCAAGCGTGCAGCGGCTGCCTTCTCCGGCCAACCGTCAAAACTCGAAGTACCCACATCACGACCATATAGAGACCAGTCATCACCCGTTGCTCGGATCGACCTCTCGTGTTGTCGATCCCACTTCGAGGAGAGCATCATGCAGCATCGCGGAATAGGTGTCGAGGTCGCTCACCGAATCGGGGCACACCACCAAGCAGACCGCGATGGTCTCGCCGAGACCGTAGAACCCGTGTGACAGGCAACGGCCGTTGTCGAGGAAAGGAGCTCCGGCGGTGAACACCGATCGACTGCCACAGAGCTCGAGATCGGCAGGGCCTCGGTTGACGCTCACGATGTTGGTGTGGCCGCGGATGGTGTCGATCGACGCCGTGGCACCTGCCGACAATGCACTGCGAATAACGGCCCTGCGGAGCACGGCCTTGCGGATCATGGATCGGGTGATCGGTGCGGGCGAGAGGCTGTGTGCCCTCGGCATGTCGAGCAGGCGTTCGTGGTGTACACGGCGCTTTTCGGCCCGGAGGTCGTCATCGATCAGCGAGGCTCGTTCGCTGGTGTCGGACACGCCCGTGTGCAGATCGATCGCGCCGAGAACCGTGCGGTTGGAGGAGCGCCACCGCGTCGCGGCAGGCAATGCGATCGGCACGAAAGTGCTGATTCGGTCGACCACTTCGCCTTTCGCGCGAAAGTAGCGCCCCAGCGCGAGCCCCATCGCGGTCATCGCGGACGATGTGACCGAGAACCCGTCACGGCGCAGATCGGCGACGGGTACGAGAGTGATCGAGACCGACCGCGCCTCTGTCGGACGGCCGTTCAAGCTGGTCGGCGACACCGGCTGGCATCTCTGCACCGCGATGTCGGGTTGGTCTCGCACATGGCGTCGGTACGCCCGAACCGCGAGAACGGAGAGAATTCGAGATTGCGCCAACCGGTAGGGAGCGGCGGCGCCCGCGATCGCGGCAGAGACCACGCGCCGATGCCTGCGGCCCGAATGTCCGGGGAGTTCGCCTTCGATGTCGGTGGGGTGTGCCGCGTCGGCCGTGAAGAGCGCTCGCATCAAGCGGGATGCGCCGAGGCCATCGGTGACGGCATGTGAAATTTGCAGAATCGTGATCGTCGCGTCGCCGCGCACGCCCGGCACACCGTCGACCCCGGTGACGACGTGCAGGATCCATGGGCGCTTCGATGCGTCGACTCGTTGGGTGACGATGTCGCCGAACAGTTCTTGGAACTCCGCCCAGGAACGGCCGGCGAGGTCGTGCCGGACGATGTGGTCTTTCGGCGCGACGTCCGACGGAACCCATGCCGGGTGCTCGATCCCGAGCGGGCTGTCGCGAAGCCGGCGTGTGAGGGCTGGGATGCGAGGTGCTCGTTCGGACACGTGATCGACGATGTCGGCGAATGCAGGTGCCCCGCCGTCGCCGGAGTCGAACGCGAGGAGCAGGTACTGATCCTGAGGACCGCCGTGCGCGGACGAGTAGTAGAACGACGCATCCACCAGCGCTAGTCCGCCCATGTCGGTAGACAGTAGAGGCGCCATCGGCCCAGCACGCATTCGGGTTAGGCTCACCGGTATGAGCGAAAAGATCATCTGGGAGTACTTCACTGCGCCGGTGCTGATTCATGCGACCAAGCAGATTCTCGACAATTACGGCTCCGAGGGCTGGGAGCTCGTCACCATCATGGCGGGGCCGAACGGCGGCGACACGTTGGTCGCCTACTTCAAGCGTCCGAAGGGCTGATCGGAGATGGCCGACTGGTCCGCGCGACTCGCTGAACTGGGCATCGAGCTGCCCTCGGTGGTGCCGCCGCTCGCGGCATACATTCCCGCCGTCCAGACGGGTTCGCTCGTCTACACCTCCGGACAGTTGCCGCTGGTGTCGGGGAAGCTGACCCACACCGGCAAGGTCGGTGCCGAGGTGTCGGCCGAGGACGCCGCCGATGCAGCGAGAACATGTGCACTCAACGCTCTGGCCGCGATCGACTCGCTCGTCGGAATCGACTCGATCAAGCGGGTCGTCAAGGTCGTCGGGTTCGTCGCGTCGGCGCCAGGGTTCACCGGGCAGCCAGGCGTGGTCAACGGGACGTCGAACGTCCTCGGTGAGATCTTCGGTGAGGCGGGCAGGCACGCCCGCTCTGCTGTCGGCGTCGCCGAGCTGCCGCTCGGTGCGCCCGTCGAGGTCGAGCTGATCGTCGAGATCTGACCCTGCCGGGCGCCGTGCTTGCTAGCGCGCGGCGCCCGACAGGACCTTCTGTAGATGAAGTCCGCGGTGCACCGAGCACTCGTGCTCGGTTCCCGATTCGATCGACCCGAGGAACTCGTCCAGTAGCACCGCGAAGCACGCGGTCGCGGGCGTGGATCGATCGGCCAGCGTCACCACTCCATCACTGCCGCTGAGCTCGATACGGAACAACGACGGCTGCACCGGCGTCCGCAGCGACAACACCGACGTACTCAGCGCGCCGCCTTCGTGTTCGAGAGTGATGGTCCAGGAATCCGAGCGCGTATCGACACGTGACAGCGCGACCCCTGCGATCCGGCCGAGCGTGATGTCGAGTAGGTCGAAGACGTGCGGGCCCACATCGAACAGTGCGCCGTCGCGATGCCGCCACTGGGACAACGAGTACTCCCCGCCCAGAAGAGCGCCCGAGAGCCACGTTCCGGTGCCCGCGCTCCAATTCTTCCCTCGCGCCTCGTCCAGGAATTGCCTCGTTTCCGGAGCGAACCGACGCGTCAACGTCACGATCGAGCCGACCCCGGCATGCCCGACGGCCTCGACCAGGCGCTCGGCGTCGTCGAGCGTCGCCGCGATCGGTTTGTCCAACAGCAGATGCTTACCTGCCTGCGCTGCCGTGAGGGCCAGCACCGACTGCACCTCGGGTGGAACTGCGAACGCGACGGCATCGACGTCGGCAACCAAGTGGTCGTAACTGTCGTACACCGGGGCGCCCATCTCGGCTGCGGCTTCGGGTCGACGCGCCCAGACACCGACGAACTCGACGCCCGGGTGCGCGGCGAGCGCGGGTGCATGCGTCGAACGCGCCCAGGGGCCTGCGCCTACCAGTCCGATTCTCATGCTCCTAAGGTACGACTATGACTCTCGCGCACCCGGCATACGGTCAGCTTCGGCAAGTGACCGAAACGGCGGCAGTTCTGCTCGCCGACAATCCAGGAAAGATGACCCTCGACGGGACGAACACGTGGATCCTGCGTGCGCCCGGCAGCGACGACATCGTCGTCGTCGACCCGGGACCCAAGGATTCCGACCATCTCGACGCGGTTGCCGCGTCAGGGAACGTCGTGCTCGCTCTGGTGACGCATCGCCACGGTGATCACACCGGCGGCCTGAAGCGGTTTCACCGAAAGACCGGCGCTCCGATCAGGGCGCTGTCGGAGAAATACGTCCGCGCCAGCACCGCGTTGGTCGACGGTGAAGTGATCGAGGCTGCGGGATTGGCCATCACGGTCCTCGCGACACCAGGGCACACCGCCGATTCGGTCAGCTTCGTTCTCGACGACGCCGTGCTGACCGGCGACACCATTCTGGGCCGGGGGACGACGGTGCTCGACCCCAAGGACGGCACACTCGCCGACTACTTGGACTCGCTCGACAAACTCGAAGCCGCAGGCGAAGGCCGCGTCGCGCTGCCCGGACACGGCGCCGAAGTTCCCGACACCGCAGAGGTTGCCCGCTTCTACCGGAAACATCGACTGGAGCGCCTCGCGCAGGTCGAGGCCGCTCTCGTCGAGTTGGGGCAGGATGCAAAGCCGATGCAGGTGGTCAAGCACGTGTACTCGGACGTCGACAAGAAACTCTGGCCTGCCGCCCGAATGTCGGTGAAAGCCCAACTGGCGTACGTGCGGAAGAGCTAGCGAGCCCTGCGGGCCAGTCGCTCCGAGTCCGAGATCAGCACGCTCTTTCCTTCGAGGCGCAACCAACCGCGGTGCGCGAAGTCGGCGAGAGCCTTGTTGACGGTCTCGCGTGAGGCACCGACCAGCTGCGCGATCTCTTCCTGCGTCAGGTCGTGCGTGACGCGGAGCGAGCCGGCTTCCTGGGTGCCGAAACGCTGTGCGAGCTGCAACAGAGCCTTGGCGACGCGTCCGGGGACGTCGGTGAAGATCAGGTCGGCGAGGTTGTTGTTGGTGCGGCGCAGTCGCCGCGCCAGCACGCGGAGCAGCTGCTCGGCGATCTCGGGGCGCTGGTCGATCCATGCCTTGAGCGCGTCACGGTCCATGCTGACCGCGCGCACCTCGGTGACCGTCGTCGCGGTGGACGTGCGGGGGCCGGGGTCGAAGATCGACAGCTCGCCGAACATGTCCGACGGGCCCATGATGGTCAGCAGATTTTCACGCCCGTCCGGTGAACGGCGACCGAGCTTGATCTTTCCGGAGACGATGATGTACAGCCGATCACCGGGCTCTCCTTCGTTGAAGACCACATGTCCTCGGGGGAAATCAACCGGCTGCAGCTGCTTGGTCAGCGCTGCTACAGCGGAGGGTTCGACTCCTTGGAAGATGCCGGCCCGTGCCAGGACGTCGTCCACTTGCGCTCCTTTAGGGATGTCGTCGGCTCGGTCGCCCGTGCCGATGAAAACGTTTCACGCGGCATGGATTCGTTGGCCTCGCGACTGCCCGGATCCATGCCAGTAATCAAACATGACAATTATCTCGGTGAAGTCTACTTCGCCGAACACAGAAGCGAGTGATCGGCGCCACCGGAACCTCGTGAACGATGTGAACGAAAGTACGGATGCGCCGAAATTGCGACTTTTCGGGAGGGCGGTCCGGGCGTCAGCTTGCGCGCTGATCGGCCAGATCTTCGGACGTCGAGGCGACGGGGGCTCGGCGCTTGCGGCTGTTGAAGCGAGCCAGTGCGTGCGGAAACCCTTCGTTCGCGAGAGTCGCGACCTCGGACGTGCTTGCCTGATCGAGGAATTCTTGTACTTCTTGTTCGTGAACTCCCAGCTTGCTCAGTCTGAACTCCACACGCTCCATGGCGAGCGCGAACATCATGAGGAGCACTGGAAAGAGCACCACGGCGAGTCCTTGCATACCGAGCAGTAAACACCCGAAAGGTCTCGAAAAGAACACAGGGTGAATTCGATGCCGATTCTTGTCCGTACAGTTGTGGAGTGGATTCGACAGCCCCGAAAGCCTTCGACGTGCGCAAACGCGAAGAGACACGATTGGGGCTCGTACGACGCGCTCGGCGGATGAATCGCGAGCTGGCACGCGCATTCCCGCACGTGTACTGCGAACTCGACTTCACCAACCCGCTCGAACTCGCTGTCGCGACCATCCTGTCGGCGCAATGCACCGACAAGCGCGTCAACATGGTGACGCCCGCATTGTTTATGAGATATCGCACTGCCCGCGACTACGCCGAAGCGGACCGAACGGAGCTCGAGGAGTACATCCGGACGACGGGTTTCTATCGGAACAAGACGAACTCGTTGATCGGCCTCGGCGCGGCGCTACTCGAAAAATTCGACGGCGAAGTTCCCGCGAACCTGAAAGACCTCGTGACGCTGCCGGGTATCGGCCGCAAAACGGCCAACGTCGTGCTCGGCAACGCCTTCGACATCCCCGGCATCACCGTCGACACGCACTTCGGCAGACTCGTCCGGCGCTGGCAGTGGACCGAGGAAGAGGACCCCGTCAAGGTGGAACACGCAGTCGGCTCACTCATCGAGCGCAAGGAATGGACCTTGCTGTCCCATCGCGTGATCTTCCACGGTCGGCGCGTCTGCCACGCACGTAAGCCTGCCTGTGGCGTCTGCATCCTGGCCAAGGACTGCCCGTCGTACGGTCTCGGACCCGTCGACGCGGTGGCAGCGGCGGCGTTGGTGAAGGGGCCGGAAACCGAACACCTCCTCCAGTTGGCAGGAGTGGAGCCTGCGGAACGACCGGAAAAGACAGGAGTGGAGCCTGCGGAACGACCGGAGGTGGCAGGAGTGGAGCCTGCGGAACGACCGGAAGAGGCAGGAGTGGAGCCTGCGGAACGACCGGAAAAGACAGGAGTGGAGCCTGCGGAACGAGCAGAAGCAACAGGAGTGTCGGGGATCGAGTCGTGAATGGATCTGCTGCACGGTGGTCGCTGGCTGCGCTGCTTGTCGTCGTCGCACTCGTATTCGCGATCTGGCCGCGCGGAGACGACGCAGGGCAACCGACGGCAGGTCAGGGGACAGCGGGTCAGGGGACAGCAGGACAGGGGACAGGGGTTCAACAGGATCGACGTGACGCCGACACCGCGGAGGCGCTCGCGCCACTCCGGGAGCGGGCGTCGCTCGATGCGTGCCCGACGCCCGCGGCAGGAACGGCGTCCGGACCGTTGGCTGGGATCGTGCTCGAATGCATCGGCGACGGCAGCGAAGTCGACCTCGGTCAGGCGCTCGGCGGCAAACCCGCCTTGATCAACCTGTGGGCGTACTGGTGTGGGCCGTGCGCCGAAGAATTGCCGCACCTGCAGGAGTACGCCGACAGCGTCGCAGGCGAGATCAACGTTGTGACCGTGCACCAGGACCGCAACGAGGCAAATGGCCTGACCAAGCTGGCGGATTACGGCGTTCGGCTTCCCGGTGTCCAGGACGGAACGGCACGCATAGCAGCAGCAGTCGGCGCGCCGAGTGTCCTACCGGTTTCGGTTCTCATCGATGCAGATGGCAATGTCGCCAAGGTGTTGCCACAACCTTTCCGCAGCGTCGACGAGATCGACGACGCTGTCCGCGCCGAACTCGGGATCGCGCGATGACCACACCGCCCTGGCTCGATGCGGTCGTCGAGGCCGCCGGAGGAGCACACGGCCTCGCCGACTCGACCGGCACCAACCCGGTGCTGCAGCGCAAAGCCCCACGTGCCGAACCGACCCGGCCCGCATCGGTTCTCGTGCTGTTCGGGGGATCTGCCGACGCCGATCCCACTGCGCTCGGTGGGCTGCCCGCCGACGCGGACGTGCTTCTGACACAGCGGGCATCGACCCTTCGCCAACACAGCGGCCAGGTCGCATTCCCGGGCGGAGCCACCGACCCCGGTGACGACTCACCGATAGCCACCGCGTTGCGCGAGGCCCAAGAAGAGACAGGCCTCGACCCGGCCGGCGTCCAACCACTGGCCACCATGCCCGGCATCTACGTACCGCCGTCGAGATTCGACGTAGTCCCCGTGCTCGCGTACTGGCGGACACCGAGTCACGTCGGAGTCGTGGACACCGCCGAAGCAGAGCGCGTCGTGCGCGTGCCGCTGCGCGAACTGCTCGATCCCGACAACCGGTTCCAAGTCCGACACCCCGCCGGATATCAAGGCCCGGCCTTCGCCGTCGACGGAATGCTCGTATGGGGCTTCACCGGCGGTATCCTTGCGGGTCTTCTGGCTGTGTCCGGCTGGGAAACCGACTGGGACACATCCGACATCCGAGACCTGGAGGCGAGCTTGGCGGCCCTCGAACTACCTGCCTCTTCTGGTCATTCCGCGGGCTCCACTCCTGCCACCTCTGGTCATTCCGCGGGCTCCACTCCTGCCTCTTCTGGTCGTTCCGCGGGCTCCACTCCTGCCACCGGGGGGAAGCGGTGACCGGCTCCACCTGGGTGGACATCGTCGTCATCGGTGTTGCGCTGCTCGCAGCCACGTCGGGATGGCGACAGGGCGCGGTGGCGTCGGCGCTCGCTTTTCTGGGCGTCGTGCTGGGCGCCGTCGCCGGAATCCTGATAGCTCCGCATGTTCTGTTGCACGTGGACGGCGCGCGGCTACGGGTCTTCGTCGGGATCGCGCTGATCGTGGTGCTGGTCATCATCGGTGAGGTGTCCGGCATGGTCCTCGGGCGCGCATTGCGCAGTGGAATGCACTCGCGCGGTGCCCGTTCCGTCGACAGCGTCGTCGGCGCAGGTCTCCAGGCCGTCGCGGTACTCGGTGCGGCGTGGTTGCTGGCGATCCCGCTGACGTCGTCGTCGCAGCCCGAAGTCGCCACGGCCGTACGTGGTTCGCAGGTACTCGGCAAGGTCGACGAAGTTGCGCCGCAGTGGCTCCGGGAAATTCCGAAGGAGTTCTCCGCGCTCCTCGATACCTCAGGACTGCCCGACGTCCTCGGGCCGTTCGGTCGCACGCCCGTGGCGAACGTCGACGCACCTGATCCGGCGCTGCAGGCCAGCCCGCTGGTCGGTCAGCTCCAGTCGAGTGTGCTCAAGATCAGCGGCCTGGCGCCGAGCTGCCAGAAAGCCCTCGAAGGGTCGGGTTTCGTCGTCGCCCCGGAAACTGTGATGACCAACGCGCACGTCGTCGCCGGGACCGAAGGGGTGACCGTCGACTCGCTCGGCACGGTCCTCGACGCCGAAGTGGTGCTGTTCGACCCGGAGGAAGACGTCGCGATCCTGCGGGTGCCCGGACTCGACGCGCCCGTCCTCGGACTCTCGGCGCAGCCCGCACGCTCCGGTGAGAGCGCGATCGTTCTCGGCTACCCGGGCGGTGGTCCGTACACGGCCAGCCCCGCACGCATCCGAGAGATGCTGAACCTCGAGGGACCCGATATCTATCGGACCGGGACCGTCGAGCGGCAGGTATACACCGTTCGAGGCTCGGTCAGGCAAGGCAACTCGGGCGGTCCGCTCGTAGCCGAGGACGGCCAGGTACTCGGGTTGGTGTTCGGCGCTGCCGTCGACGATCCCGATACCGGTTTCGTCCTGACCGCCGGCGAGATCTCCGACGAACTCGCCCGAGGTGTGAACAGTCCCGTCGCCGTCGGAACCGGGGCCTGCATCGTCTAGCGCTACTCGCGGCAGAGCATCAGCAGTTGTCCGGTCACCTCGCCGGGTGCCTCCTGATGCGTGTAGTGACCCGCGCCGAGGACGGTGTGCAGACGACGCTGCGGAACCCACTCGGTGTCGGCGCCGACGGTACGGGCGAGCACGTACGGGTCGAGCTCGCCGTGGATCTGCAGCACAGGAATGCCGAGCTCGACGTTCATCGCCTGCATGAACCGTCGACCGTCGGAGCGGAACTGACTGCGGAACGCCCAGCGCTGGTACTCCAACGCGCAATGCGCGGCGCCCGCGATGCGGATCGCCGAGCGCATCTGAGCGGCGGTGTCGGCGAACTCCTCCGACCGTTGCCACGTGTCGCTGCTGCGCTCGCGAAGAAGCTGTTCGACGGCCGCGCCGTCACTCTTGGTCAGCGCACGCTCGGGAACCATCGGAACCTGGTATCGCAGGAAATACGGCAGCAGAGCCCGCCGTTGTGCGCTGTTGCGTCGTACCGCCCGGCGCAACGCGATGGGATGCGGCGACCCGACGAGTCCGATCGAGCGCACCATCCGCGGATGCAGCGCTGCGGTGGCCCAACAGACCAGACCGCCATCGGCATGTCCGACGAGTGTGGCCTCGGCGTACCCGAGCGCGCGAATCAGGCCGACGACGTCGCCGGCGAGAGTCCACCCGTCGTAACCGCGAGGCGGCTTGTCCGAATCGCCGTAGCCTCGCAGGTCGATGGCCACCGCACGGTAACCGGCTTCGGTCAGCTCCGTCAGCTGGTGACGCCACGACCACCAGAAATCCGCGAAGCCGTGCAGCAGCACCACGAGCGGCGCGTCGGACGGCGCACCTGCCGCCTCGACGACGTGGAATCGAATGCCGTTCGCATGCACGTCGCGGTGCGTCCACGGCCCACCGAATCGGACGGTGGACGGATCAGGCTGAATCATCGGCGAGGCCGCGGGCGGGTGCCGCTACTTCTTGTAACCGGGAATACCGGGCACCGATTCGTGCTGGCCCGGTAGAACGGTCGACGCCTGCTTGAGAGAGCCGATGGTCTTCTCGGGCTTGCGCAGCTTCTTGACCCGTAGATATCCGAGGAAGCCGAGCAACCCGGCGACGAGAAGCATGAAGACGAACACGATCAGGAACGCAGCCCAGCGAGGCAGCCAGATGTCCAGAGTCTCGGCCAGGAAGAAAAAGAAGAAGAACGCGCTGAACACGGCCACGGCGAGCGCCAGGATGAAGAACAGGCTGCCCTGCAGGCCCTTCTTGATCTCACCGGTCACCTCGGCCTTGGCGAGTTCTACTTCGGCCCGCACCAGGGTGGACACCTGCGTCGTCGCATCCTTGACGAGGTTGCCGATGCTGCCGGTACCGGGCGCGCGATGGTCGACGTCCGTCAGCGGAATCGACGAGATCGTGTTCGGTACGCCCTCCGGGTATGCAATTCCATTGCCGCGATTGGTCTCGCTCAACTTCTCGACCCCTCCACTTGCTGGTGGTGATGTTTCTCGTTCATGGCAGCAGACGGCGCGGTCTCGGCCGTTCCTGCCGTAACACTAGTGCCGAACTGCGCAGCAGTGCCTCGCGGCCGTAACTCTCGAGCTGCATTTCGGCATTGCCGCGATTTTTTCAGGTTGTCATCAGGTAATTTGCATTCGTACATACCCCGCTCGTTCGAGCGCAATAGCAGGAGCACAACCGTGAGTACTACCTCCGCCGTCCCCGGTGACGGCACCACAGCGGCAGCCCCGGAGGTACCTCGGTCTCGCATCGTCGTGGCCTCCATGGTGGGCACGTCCATCGAATTCTTCGACTTCTACATCTACGCGACGGCCGCCGTCCTCGTGTTCCCCAAACTGTTCTTCCCCGCAGGTAACGACACGACGGCTCTGCTGGCATCGTTCGCGACATTCGGCCTCGCGTTCGTCGCACGTCCGATCGGCTCGATCGTGTTCGGACATTTCGGCGACCGGATCGGTCGCAAGGCGACGCTCGTCGGCTCGTTGCTGACGATGGGTCTCGCGACGTTCCTGATCGGCCTGCTGCCGACGTACGCCGCCGTCGGACTGTGGGCGCCCGCATTGCTCGCGCTGATGCGTTTCACCCAGGGCGTCGGCCTCGGGGGCGAGTGGAGTGGCGCCGCACTGCTGGCGACCGAGACCGCGAAGCCGGGCAAACGTGCATGGGCGGCGATGTACCCGCAGCTCGGTGCCCCCATCGGCTTCTTCTTCGCCAACGGCATTTTCCTGTTGATCGTCATGATCACCGGGTACGACTCGGCGAACTCCGCGACCGATCACGACTTCCTGACGTGGGGCTGGCGCATCCCGTTCCTGCTCAGCGCGATCATGGTCATCATCGGCCTGTACGTCCGCCTGAAGTTGGAGGAGACGCCGGTGTTCAAGCTGGCCGTCGAACGTGGCCAGAAGGTCAAGACGCCACTCGCCGAGGTCTTCAAGACCAGCTGGAAGCAGTTGATCATCGGCACGTTCGTGATGCTCGCGACGTACACGCTCTTCTACATCATGACGACGTGGGTGGTCAGCTACGGAACCGGCAAGGTCTCCGACGTGAACGGCCCGAAGATCACCATCGCGTACACCGACTTCCTCGAACTTCAGTTGATCGCGGTGCTGTTCTTCGCGGCGCTGATTCCCGTGGCAGGGTTGCTCGCCGACAAGTACGGCCGACGCCCCACGCTGATCGTCATCACCGCGGCGATCGTGCTGTTCGGTTTGTCGTTCAACTGGTTCGCCGCCCCCGAGACCGCCACCGCCGGACGCATGCTGGTGTTCATGTGCGTCGGTCTCGGTTTGATGGGCCTGACGTTCGGGCCGATGAGTGCCGTTCTGCCCGAACTCTTTCCGACCAACGTGCGGTACACGGGCTCGGGGATCTCGTACAACACCTCCAGCATCCTCGGAGCCGCAGTCGCTCCGTTCATCGCGACGTGGCTCGTCAGCAGCTACGGCGTCGGATGGGTCGGTGTGTATCTCGCGATCGTGGCTGTACTGACACTGATCGCGCTGATCGTCATGAAAGAAACCAGGGATCAGCAGCTCGAAAACGTGTAGAGCGGCTTCGCCGCCCGTGCGTGCACAGTTACAGCCGAACGTAACTCTGCGCGCACGGGGCGCGAAGCGAACCCTGGGGTCAGCGACCCTTCTTGATCGACTCGAACACGGCCGGATCGACGAGGGTCGAGGTGTCGCCCAGGTCGCGGCCTTCGGCGACGTCGCGGAGCAGGCGTCGCATGATCTTGCCGGAGCGAGTTTTGGGCAGCTCGGGGACGATCGAGATCTCGCGGGGACGGGCGATCGGCGAGATTTCCGTCGACACCTGAGCCTTGAGTTCCTTGATGAGCTCGTCGCCGGTGTTCTCCACTCCCGCACGCAGGATGACGAACGCGACGATCCCCTGTCCGGTGGTCTCATCGGCTGCTCCGACGACGGCGGCTTCGGCGACACCGTGATGGCTCACCAGTGCCGATTCCACTTCGCTGGTGGAGATGCGGTGGCCGGAGACGTTCATGACGTCGTCGACGCGGCCGAGGACCCACAGGTCACCGTCGTCGTCGAACTTGGCGCCGTCGCCTGCGAAGTACCAGCCCTGTTCGGGGTACCGGGACCAGTAGGTCTCCTTGTAGCGCTCCTGATCGCCCCAGATGCCGCGGAGCATCGACGGCCACGGCTCGTCGAGCACGAGGTAGCCGTTGCCGCCCGGGCCGAGTGGCTGAGCGTCGTCGTCGACGATCTTCGCCGAGATACCGGGTAGCGCACGCTGGGCCGATCCTGGCTTGGTGGCGGTGACGCCGGGCAACGGGGACACCATGATCGCGCCGGTCTCGGTCTGCCACCAGGTGTCGACGATCGGAGCCTTACCGCCGCCGACGACGTCGCGGAACCACCGCCACGCTTCGGGGTTGATCGGTTCACCGACCGAGCCGAGCAGACGGATCGAGGTCAGGTCGTGTGCCTCGGGAATCTCGTTGCCCCACTTCATGAATGTGCGCACGAGGGTGGGGGAGGTGTAGTAGATCGAGACCTTGTACTTCTCGATGATGTTCCAATGCCGGTGCTCGTCAGGGGAATTGGGGGTTCCCTCGTAGACGACCTGTGTTGCACGGTTCGAGAGCGGTCCGTAGACGATGTAGGAATGCCCTGTCACCCAACCGATGTCGGCGGTGCACCAGTAGACGTCCTTGCCGGGCTTGTGATCGAAGACGTTGTGGTGGGTGTACGAGGTCTGCGTCAGGTAACCGCCGGAGGTGTGGATGATGCCCTTGGGCTTACCCGTCGTGCCGGAGGTGTAGAGGATGAACAGTGGGTGCTCGGCGTCGAACGGCTGCGCCTCGTGAGTTGTCGACGCCTGCGCGACGGTCTCGTGCCACCACAGGTCACGTCCTTCGGCCCAGGTGACCTCGGAGTCGGTGCGTTTGACGACGAGCACGTTCTGGATCGAGGCGGCCCCGTCGACGGCGGTGTCGACGGTGTCCTTGATCGGGGCGGGCTTGCCGCGACGCCACTGGCCGTCGGTGGTGATGACGAGTTTGGCTTCGGCGTCGTCGATGCGCGAGCGCAGTGCGGTGGCGGAGAAGCCGGCGAAGACGACCGAGTGGGTCAGGCCGAGGCGTGCGCACGCGAGGATGGAGACGATGGCCTCGGGGATCATCGGCATGTAGATCGCGACGCGGTCGCCTGCGACGAGACCGAGGTCGGTGAGGGTGTTGGCGGCCTGGGAGACCTCGGCGAGCAGGTCGTCGTAGGTGACGTCGCGGCTGTCGCCGGGTTCGCCCTCCCAATGGATCGCGACCTGGTCGCCGTATCCATCGATGACGTGGCGGTCGACGCAGTTGTAGGCGACGTTGAGCTTGCCGTCGCCGAACCACCTGGCGACGGGGGCGTCGGACCAGTCGAGGACCTCGGTGAACGGGGTGTGCCAGTGCAGTCGGCGGGCCTGCTCGGCCCAGAACGCGAGCCGGTCCCTGTCCGCCTCGGCGTACAGGTCCGCACTCGCGTTGGCCTGAGCGGCGAATTCGGCGGTCGGCGGGTACGTGTCCTCGGCGGCAGTGTCGTGGGTACCGGAGGTACTGGTGGTCATCTCGAATGGCTCTCTTTCGTTGTGTTCCAACTTCGCGCTCGTGCGGCTTCTCACACCATCACGCTCTGCACCGAATGCCCTTGTGAGGGTAGTCACATGTGACTACCGTCGCATCGTTGCAGCGGCCTGCAACCCTCTGATCTGCGGTGATCGGTAGGTTCTGCGCGCTGGGCGGTACCGAAGACTGTTCGGTCGGACAGGTATCTCGCGAGGGTTCTCCCGCGCCCGAAAATCAGTTGCGCAAACGTTTCGTCCATGTTTCGTAGTTACTCGTGAGTCAGCAGATTCTGGGGGAGTTCACATGTTCGTTTCAGGGTGTGTCTAAAGTCCTCGGTATTGAGATCGTTGTCGCGACGTACTTCCGTCGTGGCCGGCGGTCGCCCCACATGACCCCGTGGGCGTGACGCCCGCGGGGATAGATCACGGCGAACCCGTGATCGACCGAAGAGAGGATTTGTTTTGCGTAGAACACGCATTACGACGGCAGCAATCGCTGTTGTCGTAGGAGCGGCGCTGGTCACAGCGTGCTCATCGAGCGACTCGTCCACGAGCGGAGGATCCGGAGACGGCTCCGCGATCATCAACGCCTGGAGCGGCGAGCCCCAGAATCCGCTTGTTCCTACCAACACCAGCGAGAACACCGGCGGACGAGTCGTCGACTCGATCTTCGCCGGTCTGGTGTCCTACACGCCCGAGGGCGGTGTGCAGAACGAGGTCGCCGAGTCGATCGACACCACCGACGGCCAGAACTACACGATCACCTTGAAGGACGGCTGGACGTTCACCGACGGCACACCCGTCACGTCCAACTCCTTCGTCGACGCCTGGAACTACGGCGCGTTGTCGACCAACGCGCAGCTGCAGGGCTCGTTCTTCGACCCGATTCAGGGTTACGACGAGGTCGCCGCCGAGAACCCGACGGTCCAGACCATGTCCGGACTGAAGGTCGTCGACGACAAGACGTTCACCATCGAGCTCAAGCAGCCCGAGGCAGCATTCCCCGATCGTCTCGGCTTCGCCGCGTACTACCCGTTGCCCGAGGTCGCCTACGCCGACATCGCAGCGTTCGGCGAGAACCCGATCGGCAACGGACCGTACAAGTTCGCCTCCGACGGTGCATGGCAGCACAACGTGCGCATCGATCTGATCACCAACCCGGACTACGACGGCAACCGTAAGCCGGCCAACGGCGGCGTCAGCTTCATCCTGTACAGCAACCTCGACACCGCGTACACGGATCTGCTGTCCAACAACGTCGACGTGCTCGACAACGTGCCGTCCTCGGCCGTGACCACGTTCGAGACCGATCTGCCCGGACGCACGGTCAACCAGCCGTCCGCCAGCATCGAAACCTTCACCATCCCCGGGCGCCTCGCGCACTTCGGCGGCGAAGAAGGCGTTCTGCGTCGTCAGGCGATCTCGAAGGCGATCAACCGCGACCAGATCACCGAACAGATCTTCAACAAGACCCGTACGCCGGCGAAGGACTTCACCAGCCCCGCCATCGAAGGCTGGACCGGAGATCTCAGTGACGTCGCCAACGTCGAGTACGACCCCGAGGGTGCGAAGGCACTGTGGGCTCAGGCCGACGCCATCGCGCCGTGGACGGGCACGTTCGCCATCGCATACAACTCCGACGGCGGACATCAGGAGTGGGTCGACGCGGTCACCAACAGCATCCGCAACACCCTCGGCATCGAGGCGCAGGGCGCTCCGTACCCGACCTTCGCGCAGCTGCGTACCGAAGCCACCAACCGCACCATCCCGACGGCGTTCCGCTCGGGCTGGCAGGGTGACTACCCACAGCAGTACGGCTTCCTGGCGCAGAACTACCAGACCGGCGGCAGCTCCAACGACGGTGAGTACTCCAACCCCGAGTTCGACCGTCTGCTCCGCGAGTCCGCAGGCGAGACGGACAAGGACAAGGCACAGGACCTGGTCAACCAGGCGCAGGAGATCCTGCTGAGCGACCTGCCCGCGGTTCCGACCTGGTACCGCAACGCAGCCAGCGGCTGGTCGGAGAACGTGACAGGCGTGAAGATCGGTTGGGATGGCATCCCGATCTACAATGAGATCGAGAAGAACTGATCTTCTCTCCATCTTCTCAGTAAGACCGAGCAGGGCGGTAGGTCTTTTCACCTACCGCCCTGCTCGTGTGCGTTACCCCTAAGTCTTGTCTACGACGCCCCGACCTCTCGGTGACGTCCACCTTCCTCCAAAGGAGGTGATCCGATGCTCTGGTACATCGGACGCCGATTACTTCAGATGATCCCCGTTTTCATCGGGGCGACATTCTTGATCTACGCCATGGTCTTCCTGCTCCCGGGAGATCCGATCGCAGCACTCGCAGGAGACAAGGCAATCAGCCCGGCCGTCGCCGACCAGCTGCGTGCTCGCTACAACCTCGACCAACCGTTCATCGTGCAATACCTGCTCTATCTCAAGGGCATCTTCACATTCGATTTCGGAATGTCGTTCTCGGGCCGTCCTGTCAGTGAAGTTCTCCTGCAGGCATTTCCGATCACCGCCAAGCTCGCCGCAATGGCCTTGGTCATCGAAGCGGTCTTCGGAATCGGCTTCGGTCTGATCGCGGGCCTGCGCAAGGGCAAGCTGTTCGACAGCTCGGTTCTGATCGTCAGCCTCGTCATCATCGCGGTACCGATCTTCGTCATCGGTTTCCTTGCACAGTTCTTCATCGGCATCAAATGGGGGATAGTTCCGCCGACGGTCGGTGGCAACACCAGCTTCAAGAATCTGCTGTTGCCCGCGTTCGTACTCGGCGCGGTCTCGTTCGCGTACGTCGTGCGGTTGACCAGAACGTCGGTCGCCGAGAATCTGAGCGCAGACTTCGTACGGACGTCGACGGCCAAGGGGCTCTCTCGCAGCCGAGTGGTGAGTGTGCACGTATTGCGTAACTCGCTCATCCCGGTTGTGACGTTCCTCGGTGCCGACCTCGCTGCCCTGATGGGCGGCGCGATCATCACCGAGGGAATCTTCAACATCAACGGCGTCGGTGGCACCATCTACCAGGCTGTCATCCGCGGCGAGGCCCCCACGGTCGTGTCCTTCGTGACGGTCCTGATCGTGGTCTACCTCATCGCGAACCTCGTCGTCGATCTCCTGTACGCCGCGCTCGACCCAAGGATCCGTTATGCCTGAGCCGATTTCACCCAGTGCCGGACGCAAGGTTCGGCAAGCTCGTTTCGTCGAGGCCGACGAGGTCATCGACGTGAGCCAGACAGATGCCGTGAACATCGACGAAGCACCTGCCAGTATCTGGTCCGATGCGTGGAAGAGTCTTCGGACACGGCCGATCTTCATCGTCTCGGCGATCATCATCTTCGTGGTGATAGTCGTCGCCGCCGTGCCGAGCCTGTTCACCAGCACCGACCCGAGGTACTGCGACCTGGCCTTCAGCATGCAGGGGCCTGGATCGGGGCACATCTTCGGATTCGACCGGCAAGGATGTGACATCTATTCGCGCGTCATCTTCGGCGCCCGCGCATCGGTCGTCACCGGCGTCGGCGTGACGCTCCTCGTGCTGATCATCGGGGTGCTGTTCGGTGCGTTCGCCGGTTTCTACGGCGGCTGGGCCGACTCGCTGCTGTCACGCCTGACGGACATCTTCTTCGGCGTTCCTCTGATCCTCGCGGCGATCGTGCTCATGCAGCTGTTCACCGACCGGACCATCTGGACCGTCATCGTCGTCCTCGCGTTGTTCGGTTGGCCGCAGATGGCTCGCATCACCCGTGGTGCGGTGTTGTCGGCGAAGAACAACGACTACGTCATGGCTTCCCGGGCGCTGGGAGTTTCGAAGACTCGCACTCTGATTCGGCACGTGCTGCCCAATTCGATGGCACCGATCATCGTCATCACCACCATCTCGCTCGGCACGTTCATCGTCGCCGAAGCGACACTGTCGTTCCTCGGTATCGGCCTTCCGCCGACCGAGGTGTCATGGGGCGGAGACATCAGTGCCGCGCAGGTGACCCTGCGTCAGGGATCGACCATCCTGTTCTATCCCGCTGCGGCACTGGCGATCACGGTGCTCGGCTTCATCATGATGGGTGACGCGCTGCGCGACGCCCTCGATCCGAAGGCGCGTAAGCGATGAGTGAAACCACAAGGGAAGATGCAACGGGCATCGATTCCGACAAGGTCGAACAACCGCTGCTCGACATCAGGAATCTCGAGGTGTCGTTTCAGTCGAATTCCGGTCCGGTGCCGGCAGTTCGAGGTGTCAGCCTGACCGTCTACCCGGGTCAGACCGTCGCGATCGTCGGCGAATCGGGCTCGGGAAAGTCCACGACGGCCCACTCGATCATCAATCTGTTGCCCGGAACCGGCACCGTGACGGCAGGAGAGATCTGGTTCGAGGGCAAGAACCTCGCGCAGGCCAAGGAAAAAGACTTCGTCGACATCCGCGGAAGCCAGATCGGTCTCGTCCCGCAGGACCCGATGTCCAACCTCAATCCGGTATGGAAGATCGGTTTCCAGATCGAAGAGGCGTTGGCCGCCAACGGTATCGCCAAGGGTAAGGCCGCCAAGGCTCGGGCGATCGAACTGCTCGACGAGGCGGGTCTGACCGATTCGGCGAAGCGGGTCAACCAGTATCCGCACGAGTTCTCCGGCGGTATGCGTCAGCGTGCGCTGATCGCGATCGGTCTGGCCGCGCGTCCGAAGCTGCTGATCGCCGACGAGCCGACATCGGCTCTCGACGTGACGGTGCAACGCCAGATTCTCGATCACCTCGAAGGGTTGACCAAGGAGCTCGGTACGGCCGTTCTCCTGATCACCCACGATCTCGGTCTCGCGGCCGAACGTGCCGAGCATCTCGTCGTCATGAGCAAGGGTCGCATCGTCGAATCCGGTCCGGCACTGGAGATTCTGCAGGACCCGCAGCATCCGTACACCAAGAAGTTGGTCTCGGCTGCGCCGTCGTTGGCCTCGCAGCGGTTGACGTCCTCGGTTGCGCGCAAGGAGATCGTCGCGCATGCCAAGGAGGTCGCCGTCGAGGTTGTCGCGGAGGAGGCTCGGGAGGGCGCGGAAGCATTCGAACCCGCCAAGGACACCGTGCTCGTCGTCGACAAGCTGACCAAGCAGTTCAAGCTGCGCGGTGGTAGCCCGTTCAAGTCCACGACGTTCACCGCAGTCAAGGATGTGTCCTTCACCGTCGAGCGCGGTACCACCACCGCGATCGTGGGCGAGTCCGGATCCGGCAAGTCGACTGTGGCGCAGATGGTTCTGGGTCTGCTCGAACCTACCGAGGGATCGGTTCGGTTCGACGGCCGCGACGTCGCGGGTCTGAACAACAAGGACGCCTTCGCATTTCGTCGTCGAGTGCAGCCGATCTTCCAGAACCCCTACGGGTCCCTCGATCCGATGTATTCCATCTTCCGGACCATCGAGGAGCCGCTGCGTACCCACGGGGTCGGAAGCAAGTCCGAACGCGAGTCGCGGGTACGAGACCTTCTCGACAAGGTGTCGTTGCCGTCCTCGGTGATGCGACGATTCCCCAACGAGCTGTCCGGCGGTCAGCGTCAGCGTGTGGCGATCGCGCGCGCACTGGCGTTGCAGCCCGAAATGGTCATCTGCGACGAGGCCGTCTCCGCCCTGGACGTCCTCGTCCAGGCACAGATCCTCGCGCTGCTCAACGACCTGCAGGCCGAGCTGGGACTGACGTATCTGTTCATCACCCACGACCTCGCCGTCGTTCGGCAGATCGCCGACGACGTCCTGGTCATGCGTTCGGGTGAAATCGTCGAAGCCGCGAAGACCGACGAGGTGTTCGACGACCCGAAGCAGGAATACACCCAGCGACTGCTCGCCGCGATCCCCGGCGGTTCGGTCCAGCTGGGAGTCTGAGCAGGTTCCTACAACACCACCGTTCGCTCACAACCGGTACCTCGGGTGTGGACGAGCGGTGGTGTTGCAAGGAGTGCCCGGCGGTCCGGGTAGCGTCGTGATTCGTGACGGACCCCCTCGCGCCCCTACTCGAACTACCCGGC
Source organism: Rhodococcus yunnanensis NBRC 103083 (assembly GCF_001895005.1). Lineage (GTDB taxonomy): Bacteria > Actinomycetota > Actinomycetes > Mycobacteriales > Mycobacteriaceae > Rhodococcoides > Rhodococcoides yunnanense. The sequence continues at coordinate 266,557 of NZ_BCXH01000003.1, forward strand.
GTCGTCGATGCCGCCGAACGTGCGCGAGAGGCGCTCGGCGCAGTGCATCGTCACAAAGCCAATCGGCGAGGCTGGCCGGCGAACGCAGCCGAAGCAGCAGTTCGAGCCGCACGCTCCTCGTCGTCGCTCGAGGGTGGATCGATGGATTTCCCTCGCGAAGGGGAAGACGGTGATCCGATTCTTGCCGGGTCGTTACGCGTCGCATCCGCGCTCGACGGAGACGCGCTCGGCATCATGCTCTCGACGTGGAAGAGTGCACCGCTGCAAGCGCTCGCGCGGCTGCACCTTCTCGCCGCCGCCGACCTCGTCGACGACGAAGCATTGCTCGGCCGTCCCAGGTCCGACGCCGGAGTCGGTGAACGGCTCGATCTCCTGGCGCAGCTCGTCACCGGTGGAACCTCCGCTCCCGCCCCCGTCGTCGCAGCCATCGTGCACGGGGAACTATTGACGCTGAAGCCCTTCGGAGCAGCCGATGGGCTCGTAGCGCGCGCCGCGTCGAGGTTGGTAGCGACGGCCTCCGGCCTCGATCCGCACAACCTCGGTGTCCCCGAGGTCAGTTGGATGCGTAGATCCAACGTGTATCGAGACGGTGCTACCGGTTTTGCGTCGGGCACAGCCACCGGAGTCGGCAGTTGGATCATCTTGTGCTGCGGCGCCATGGAAGCAGGCGCGGCGGAAGCCACCTCGATCGCCGAGGCAGCGGGCTGAGCCCCAGCGCACCGTCCCCCGCCCCAGCATCCCCGTCGCCGCCCCCGCCCCGCCATCCCGCTCACGCCATCCCCCTTCACGCAAACGCACGTGCATTTGCGCGGGAGGGTGGGTCGGGCCGCTGGATCTACGCAAACGCACGTGCGTTTGCGGGGGAGGGTGGGGTGGGCCCCTGGATCTACGCAAACGCATATGCATTTGCGTGGGAGGGTGAGGGTGGGCTGGCGCTGGATACGTACGGCGCTGGATACGTACGACCCTGGACACGTACAAGGGCGGCGCCGCCGATGTGAGTCGACTTCGCCGCCCGTTAGCACGGACTACCCGGTTACCAAGCGTGCATTGGTGGGCTGTGGCGATCTGCACGATCGCGTGGCCTCGGCGATGGTCCGGTGAGGTAGGAGGTCATCCCTGCAACCGGTGCAGGGTTCTTGCTGCTACATCCCGAATCTCGCAGGCCCACAGCGCTTCTGCCATGTCAGCGGCGAGCTCCGCGTGGGTGCCTGATGTCCGTGCTGGGAATCGCGGTCGGGAGAGGAAACCTTCTCTTCCGGTTCAATCTTGGCCTTCCGTTCTTCCGTAAGTCATTTGTACCCCGTAGCGCGGCTCACATCAAGGGGTAGTTACCGATTTCTTCTGAGCAGGCCGTACGTCACCGCTCCAGCGACCAGAGCGCTGAAACCTACTGCGGCACTTGCGGCAACGGCAGTTCCGGACGGCGTCTGAATGCGCGACCGTAACGAGACCGGATTGGAGAAGGTCAGGATCGGCCAGCCCAGTGCGGCAGCTTCCTTGCGGAGTGTACGGTCGGGATTGACGGCTGTCGGATGCCCGACGGCGCGCAGCATCGGCAGGTCGGTGATGGAGTCCGAATATGCGAAACACTGTGACAGGTCATAGTTCTGGGAGTCGGCGAGCTCTTTCATCGCCTCCACCTTTCCCTCGCCGTAGCAGTAGAACTCCACTTTCCCGTTGTATCGGCCGTCCTCGACCTCCATTCGGGTCGCGGTGCTGATGTCGGCTCCGAGGGCTTCGGCGATGGGACGCACGATCTCCTCGCCCGACGCGGATACGACCACGACGTCGTGTCCTCTGAGTTTGTGATCTGCGATCAGCTCGGCGGCCTCGGCGAACACCAACGGATCGACTATGTCGTGCAACGTTTCTGCAACTATGGACCGAATCTGTTCCACGTCCCACCCCGCGCTCATTCCCGCAATGTGGACACGCATCCGTTCCATCTGGTCGTGATCGGCACCGGAGAGCAAGAAAAGAAACTGGGCGTAGCTGCTTTTCAGTACCGATCGCCGGTTTATCAACCCCTGATCGAAGAACGGTCTGCTGAATGCGAGGGTGCTGGACTTGGCGATGATGGTCTTGTCCAGGTCGAAGAACGCCGCAATTCTTCCGACGGGCCGAGGTGATTCGGCGTCGTCGACGCCGTCGCTGGTGGTCACGTCCTCACAATAGAGTGCGCAGATGTCCCGGTGATGTCTCGGTCGAAACGAACCGTAGAAAACCCGAATGTTGAACTTGCAAACAGCGCACTAGCCGGGTGTAGTATCGATGCAGTCCGATTCGGTTCGGACGAGTTCAGCCCGACCCCCCGGGGCTGAACTAGACGACCCTCGCCTCCTCCCCCCCTGGCGAGGGTCGTCCTCTATTCAGGGGTGCCCCGTTTCGAAGACCTTCGTGAGTCGCCGAGATACCTGCCGGACGACCGGAATGTGTTGTCGGGTAATGAGACTTACCAGTCGGTAGCTCCGTCTCGGCAGAATGGTACGAGCGTCCAACAATTCATCCACACCCCCCTGATTCATCCACAATCGCGGAACAGGGGCTTGGCGTCGTCGTGCAGGCGGCGCAGGATCGTGCCTCATGAAACTCGATACGACGCCGACCGACGGCGTCAGGACGGTCTTGCTTCTCACTGCAGATCAGGCGCTGGCCGCGGACGCCACTCGGGTCGTGGCGGCGACGGATTGTGTGCTGCTGGAGAGAAACTCGGAATCAGCCGGCGCACCGACGCGCATCGAATGGGACGAGGCGCACGCAGTCCTGCTGGACCACCCACACGTCTCGGACGTGCTCGCTCGCAGGTTGCCGCGGCGTGACGGCGTGGTGGTACTCGCTCGCGGCACACCAGGCCTCGAACATTGGCGTGCTGCAACGACCGTCGGCGCGGCACATGTAATAGGACTGCCCGAGAACGAGCACGAACTCGTGCGCGTACTCGCCGCGAACACACGGTCGCCCGGCGGCGACGGCGGTGTCATCGCGGTGATCGGGGGCCGCGGCGGTGCGGGCGCGTCGACGTTTGCGACCGCGGTGGCATCGGTGTCGGCCGCGGACGGGCGACGAACGCTCCTCGTCGACGGCGACGGTTTCGGCGCAGGCCTGGATCTGATGCTGGGCTGGGAGGATCGGCCGGGACTTCGGTGGTCGGGACTTGTGGTCGAAGCCGGCCGCGTCTCCGCCGACGCACTGCATGCGGCGCTCCCCTCCGATGGCGCTCTGTCGGTCCTGTCCACCGCCCGTGGCTCGACCCATGTGGACCGCACCGCGTGCGAAGCCGTCGTCGATGCGGGAAGAACTGCAGGCGATCTCGTCGTCTGCGATGTGCCGCGACATCCCGGGGTCGAAAGCGGAGTACTCGTAGACGGTGCCGACCTGGTGCTTCTCCTCGTCCCGGCGGAAGTCGGTGCCGTCGCGAGCGCGGATGCAGTGGCGAGGTACGTCGTCTCCCGTAACTCCAACGTCGGTGTCGTCGTGCGGGGACCGTCACCGGGCGGCATCCGGGCCGTCGACGTGGCCAGATCGCTCGAACTTCCGCTGCTGGCGTCGATGCGTCCCGAACCGAGGCTTGCCTCGCGATCCGAGCGCGGCGGACTCACCCTGCGGCGCCGGTCGCCGCTGCACACTGCCGCGTCGGAAATTCTCGAGACGTTCGGCCGCAGGCCGCGCCACCGGCAGTGGGCAGCATGACCGCGGTGGTGACGGCGGATCTGCTGGACCGCGTCCGCGAGCGTCTCGCGCGATCGACCGAGGAACCCACGCCGACTCTGGTGGCAGGCGCTATTCGTGTCGAAGCAGGGGGAGTGCTCAGCGATACCGATCTGCTCGCCGCGCTCCGAGTGCTGCAGACCGAATTGACCGGGGCGGGGCCTCTCGAATCTCTTCTGATGGATCCGCGGGTCGCCGACGTCCTGGTCACCGCACCGGACGAAGTGTGGGTGGACCGAGGTGCGGGGCTCGAACGCACCACCGTCCGATTCGTCGACGATGCCGCCGTGCGACGACTCGCGCAACGGCTGGCGCTCTCGGCGGGACGACGACTGGACGACGCCCAACCCTGGGTCGACGGGCAACTGCCGGGTGCGGGTGACGGCACATTCGGTGTGCGCCTGCATGCAGTGCTGGCGCCGATCTCGCGCGGCGGAACGTGCCTGTCGCTACGGGTGCTGCGGCCGACGACCCAGGGCCTGGACGCACTCGCCGAACGCGGCGCGATCGCTCCCGACGCTCTGGTTCTCCTCCGCGCCGTGGTCGCCGCACGTCTTGCATTTCTGGTCGTCGGCGGCACCGGCGCAGGAAAAACCACACTCCTGGCAGCGCTGCTCGGGGAGGTCTCGCCCACCGAGCGGATCGTCTGCGTGGAGGATGCGGCCGAGCTGAACCCCGCGCACCCACACGTTGTCAGGATGGTCGCCCGTGCTCCGAACGTCGAGGGGATCGGCGAGGTCACCGTCCGGCAATTGGTACGCCAGGCGCTGCGGATGCGGCCGGACCGCTTGGTGGTCGGCGAGGTTCGCGGAGCAGAGGTGGTAGATCTGCTGACCGCGCTCAACACGGGTCACGACGGTGGGGCGGGGACGATCCACGCCAATTCGCCCGCCGAGGTACCCCCGCGCCTCGAAGCGTTGGCAGCGCTCGGCGGGATGGACCGCGCGGCGCTGCACAGTCAGCTCGGAGCGGCGGTCCAGGTGGTGCTGCACGTGCATCGCTCGCACGACGGCGTGCGCAGACTGCGCGAGATCGCCGTCGTCGTTGCTGATCGGCACGGCACGGTGGACATCGTCTCGGCCTGGACCGTGGACGGTGGACCCGACAGGGGACACGCCGTCCTCGACGCACTCCTCGAACGAAGAGCGAGGGGACTGTGATCGCGATAGGCATGATGCTGTGCACGGCGGCACTGCTGGTGTGGCCGGGGAGCCGCGAACGAGTGCCGATGGCACGCCCGGCGCCGGTACCAGGACGGTTCACCGTGCACTCGCGTGCCGTGATTCCCGTGGTCGGTGCGGTGACGGCGTGCAGCGTCGGAGTGGTCGTCGGAGGTGTGCATGCCGCGTGCGCAGCTGCGGTGATCGGCGCGACGGTGTGGACGCGTCACCGCAGGGCGTCGCGAGGGCGTGCTCACGACGCCGAGATCGAGTTCCTCACGGCAGGTCTGGATGTCGTCATCGGCGAACTCGGTGTCGGCACCCACCCGGCACTCGCATGTGCGACGGCAGCATCCGAGGGCGGCGGTAGTGCAGCCGTGGCGTTCGGGCGTGCGGCGGGTCGAGCGCGGTTGGGCGGCGATGCGCACGCGGGGCTCGCGTTACCGGATTCGGTTGTCTCCGCCGAGCTGTCGAGGGTGTCGGCAGCGTGGAAGGTCTCCGACGAATACGGGCTCGGGCTCGTCGAACCGCTCACGGCGGCACGCGCGGACGTGCTGTCACGCAGGCAGTTTCGGGATCGAACGCGGGCATCGCTTGCCGGGGCGCGTGCAACCGGTACCGTGCTCGCCTGCCTGCCGGTTCTCGGGATACTGCTCGGCCAACTGATGGGCGCGAATCCTCTCGCGGTGTTGCTCGGCGGCGGGATCGGCGGGGTGCTCCTGGTTGTCGGCTCGGTACTGGTCTGCGCCGGGCTGGCATGGACAGACGCCATCACGGAACGAGTGACTCGATGAGCTGGCTCGCGTTGGCGTGTGTCGCGGGGGCAATGGTGATCGTGCCTGCACTTCCGTCCTCGCTCGGGCGTGTCTCGGGCCCCCACGTGGAAGACACCAACTCGACTGGACCAGAACCTGATTCGGACGATCACTCGGCCGCTGCGGTCCTCGATCTTCTGGCCGCATGTCTGCGAGGCGGACTACCTGCGGGGATCGCTGCTGCCGCGGTCGCAGGCGTGGCGCCCCCGTCGATCGGGAAGGCGCTGAAGACGACGTCGGATCTGCTCGTGCTCGGAGCCGATGCGCACACCGCGTGGGCCCCGATCGCAGCAGACCCGGAAATGGAGCCGCTGGCACGGATGGCCCGCCGGTCCGCACGGTCAGGATCGTCCCTGGCCGACGGTATTGCGGAACTGGCGCGGCAAAAACGCGTGCACGCCGAAGATGCCGCTGCCGCTGCCGCCGAACGCGCGGGAGTTCTGATCAGTGGGCCTCTCGGGCTGTGCTTCCTTCCGGCATTCGTGTGCCTGGGGATCGTTCCTGTCGTAGCAGGTCTCGCCGGCAGCGTGCTGGGCGGAGGACTGCTGTGACGGGGGTGTTGGAGTTCCGGGGCGGGGCCGCCGTACCGGATGACGAGGAGGGGAAACATGATGATGGACAGAGTATTTCGAGAACTTCGGACGAGGGTTGTGCTGGCTGCCGTGGCCGACGATGGGATGTCGACCGCGGAGTACGCGATCGGAACCATCGCAGCCGCGGCGTTCGGTGCAATCCTCTACACCGTGGTGACCGGCGATTCGATCGTCGGCGCCTTGACCGGAATCATCGACAGGGCACTGAACACGGCCGTCTAGCGCGCGACGACGGCGGCGCGACGGTGGAGGCGGCGATCGCCATCGCCTCCATCGTCGCAGTCGTCGTGACATGTATCGGTGCCGTATCGGCTGTCTCCGTGCATGTTCGGTGCGTGGACGCTGCGCGCGAGGCGGCACGGTTGGTGGCCCGAGGCGATGACGCGATCACGGATATCGCACCGAAGAACGCGCGGATCAGCGTGTCGGAGAAAGACGGATTCGTCACCGCGCGAGTGGAGGCGGACACCGCCCTTCCCGGGCTGACGGTCGCAGCCGAGGCTGTCGCCGCCCTGGAGACGGTGAGCGAAGAATGACCGGACGCGACGACGGCGGCGCGACCGTGCTCGCCGCCTGCGCGCTTGCTGCCCTGGTGGTGGTGGTGATTGCCATCGTGCATGTCGGAGCTGCGGTGAGTGGCCGGCACACAGCTCAGTCCGCAGCCGATCTGTCGGCGCTCGCCGCGGCCGGTGCGCTGGACAGAGGCGTCGTCGATGCGTGCGCCACGGCCAGGACCCTGGTGGACCGGATGGGCGGCACGGTCGTCGACTGCGTCGTGGACGGGTGGGACGTACTGGTCGAGGTCGAGGTCTCCTTGCCGCTCGGCCGGTTCGGCGTACGTGAGGCGGTGGCACGTGCGCGGGCAGGACCGATCCAGTGAGATGCGGTCAGCCTGCTCTGCGCATGATCGCCGACAATGCGTACCCCAGCGCTGCGCCGTCGGGATTTCCTCCGGTGCGGGCAACGAATGTGGTCTTGGTCGTCGCGACGAGTTCGCCTGCAGCATCGGTCATGTCGTTTGCGGTGACCATGATGTCGCTGCCCGAGGACTGTCGGAAGGATTCGAGGCAGAGATCGCTGCGGAGAACATCGCCGATTCGAATGGGCCGATGCAGGTGCATCTGTTGATCCGAATGCAGAATGTCGCCGATACCGTAGCCCAACAGTAGGTTTGCGAACAGTTCGGGAAGGATCGCGGTGCCGATCACGCTGACGAACGTAACGGGTGCGATAGCGCCCCCATGGCCGAGTTCGTGGCCGGCGGAGTCGTCGAAATGTGCCGGATGATCATCGTGCACCGCCTTTGCGAATTCCCTGACCTTCTCGCGACCGATCTCGTAGGTGAACGGTACGAGGTGGTGTGCACCGACCATGTCCCAGATGGTTCTGGTGACGACGTCGGCAGGGTTCACGGATATCGTCGACACTTCGTTCCCCTTCGGTTCGGTCTCGCGGTTGCCTCAGTGCACCACCACATGTCGCTGTCCGCGAGCCGTCCCGCTCAGAGTTCGCAAATGTCCAATTGTGCGCCCGATTCGATGTGCTCGGTCATCACAGCTGCCGCATCGCTCAGCTCGATCGCGCCACCGCATCGAGTACCGCCTGCAACACGAGAACCGCCCCGGCCTTGTCGAGCGGGTCGTTTCCGTTACCGCATTTCGGCGACTGCACGCACGAGGGGCATCCGGTCGGGCACTCGCACGAATCGATTGCATCGCGCGTCGCCTCCAGCCAGCTCTCGATGGCGAGGTGCCCTCGATCGGCGAATCCCGCGCCGCCGTCGTAGCCGTCGTAGACGAAGACCGTCGGCAGACCGGTGTCGGGATGCAGGGCCGTCGACACGCCGCCGATGTCCCAGCGATCGCACGTCGCGACGAGGGGAAGCAACCCGATGGCGGCGTGTTCGGCGGCATGAAGGGAACCGGGGAAGCGCTCGGGCGGGATGCCTCGTTCGATGAGTAGCTCCGGGGTGACGGTGTACATGACGGCACGGGTGTCGAGCGTGTGTTCGGGCATGTCGAGCTCGATGGAATCGAGTACCTCACCCGAATGAAGTCGCCGCAGATATCCGACTACCTGGTGCGTGACGTCGACCTGAACGAGCGCAATGGAGACCTCGCCGAGCGTTCGTCGGGAATGGACCTCGGTGATGACGATGTCGGTGGTCTCGCGGGCAGATGTGTTCCAGTCGGGTTGTTCGGGGTGCACGAGCGCGAGGCCGTCGTCGAGATTCAACTCGTCGACGACGAACGATTCACCCTGATGTATGTGCACGGCGCCGGGATGGACTGTGGCAGGGGCACGTCCGGCATCGACGGTACCGAGCATGCGGCCGGACCCGCCGTCGACGATCGCGATCTGGGTTCCGCTGCCGCCGCGGATGTTCACCGCGGCATGAGGTGCGAATTTCTGGCCCTCGGGCGTGATGAACCATCCGTGTGGACGCTTCCTGACGAGCCCCTCGGCGGCGAGATCGCCCAGTATCGACTCGGCTCTCAGTTCTGCTGCTTCCTCCGCGGTGATCGGTAGTTCGGCTGCAGCACACAACAGTTGGGGACGCAGTAGATATGGGTTCGTCGGATCGGTGACCGTCGCCTCGATCGGTTTGTCGAGCAGCGCAGCGGGATGATGGACGAGGTAGGTGTCGAGTGGGTCGTCCCTGGCGACGAGTGCGACGAGTGAGCCCTCACCGCGTCTGCCCGACCGCCCCGCCTGCTGCCAGAACGACGCGACGGTGCCGGGGAAGCCGGCCACGACGACGGCGTCGAGTCCCGCTATGTCGACTCCCAATTCGAGGGCGTTGGTCGTCGCGACACCGAGCAGTGTGCCGTCGGAGAGGTCGGATTCGAGCTTGCGACGGTCCTCGGCGAGGTAACCGGCGCGATAGGCGGCAACCCGTCCGGGCAGATCACGGTCGACGTCGGCGAGCAAGCGCTGAGTGCCGAGTGCCGTCACCTCGGCGCCGCGTCTCGACCGGACGAAAGTCAGTGTGCGAGCGCCCTCGACCATCAGATCGGCCATGATGCGCGACGCCTCGGCGCCGGCCGAGCGGCGTACCGGTGCGCCGTTCTCCCCGATGATCTCCTTCAGCAACGGCGGTTCCCAGAGCGCGACGGTCCGCGGCCCGTGCGGGGACCCGTCCTCGGTGACCTCCTCGCACGGGGCCCCGACCAGTCGCGTGGCGGCGATTCCTGGGTTCGACGTCGTGGCGCTGGCGAGGACGAATGTCGGATCCGCGCCGTAGCGCGCGCAGATGCGCCGAAGGCGCCGAAGTATCAGTGCGACATTGGAGCCGAAGACTCCGCGGTAGTAGTGGCACTCGTCGACGACGACGTATCGCAAGTTGCGCAGAAAGCGTGCCCAGCGCTCGTGCGCACCGAGGATGCCGATGTGGATCATGTCGGGGTTGGTGAAGATCCACCGCGCGTTGGCTCGTGCCCACTGCCTGATCTCGATCGGGGTGTCGCCGTCGTATGCGCTCGGAAAGACCTCCGCCAGTTGCGCTGCATCAGCACGCAACTCGTCCGTCATCGATATGGTGCTGCGGAGTTGATCCGCGCCGAGTGCTTTGGTCGGAGCTAGGTAGAGGGCGGTCGCTCGGGCATCGCCCAGCAGTGTCGACAGAATCGGCATCTGGTATGCGAGAGACTTTCCCGACGCTGTGCCAGTTGACAGGACAACGTGAACACCGTCGTTGGCAAGTGTGGCCGCACGCGCCTGATGGCTCCACGGCTGTGGGATGCCGCGAGCGCGAAGGACACGGCCTACTTCCGGCTTCAACCACGTTGGCCAGTCGACGAATTGGGCCGCCCGGCCGGGCAGCTCGGCGACGTGGGTGAGGGGGCGTTCGCCTGCGGGTGTACCCGCGAGGACGCGGTCGAGAAGCATTTGCCCATAGCTGGGTTCGATCGAGCCGGCAACGACTTGGTTCGAATGACCCTCGTTCGTCGGATCCGGTTGGGTCACTGATGCTCTCCATGCTCACTCGAACCAAGTTCACTCGAACCATGCTCACTCGAAAAACTGCCTGCCGCGTCGACCAGGCCCACGACCTGCGGTTTTCATCGTATCGCTCGGCCGGCGCGCGGCTCCCGGCGGCCATGCATCGGTGCTGGTGAGAGGGCCTAAACGATGCAACGAACATTGTCACGATGCTCAAGATCAACAAATTGTGCGAAAACTGCCCTTTTCGACTGTTGCAAAAGGTCAAGTCGTGGTTGACTTGAACTGGTCGCAGCTTCTGTGTTCGTTTTCACGCTCGCAGGATCGATGTTGCGGGCGCTGTGCTTTTGGAGCGTTTCCTGAGGGGGTCTCTGTTCTTGCGGAGGTTCTGCTGAGGGGGAAAATCAGGAAGTACAACGGTCGGAACCGGCCCGGTGGACTGTAAGTGCTGCCCACCGCATCCGGTGTTAGAAAGAGAAGGAAAAGCATGGCACAGGGAACTGTGAAGTGGTTCAACGCCGAAAAAGGCTTTGGATTCATCGCACCAGAAGACGGCTCCGCTGACGTTTTCGTTCACTACTCCGAGATTCAGGGCAGCGGTTTCCGCACCCTCGAGGAGAACCAGCGCGTCGAGTTCGAGGTCGGCCAGGGAACCAAGGGGCCCCAGGCGACCGGAGTTCGCGCGGTCTGATCAGATCCGCTCGCCGTAAGGCGAGACGAATCGACAACACATCATCCCCCTTTTGCGTCCGGGTTTTCCCGATCGCAAAAGGGGGATGAGTTGTTTCGTAGCGTCCAAGTCTTTCACTGCGTGGTCTCAATGCATGCGGGGTCTTATGCGCTTGCGTGGTCTTGCGCGCATGCGCAGATTTCGTGTGTGCGTCCGAGGCGTCGCACGAGTCTTCGGTCGGCTGACACGTACGTATCGCGCGTCGGTGCACCTATCGATGTCCTATCGTCCTTTCTGTGAACCAGCTGTCCTTTTTCTCGGCCGAGTCGTTGCCGCCGTCGGTGACCGACTTGAGTGGGCTGCTGGCGTCGGTCGGTCAGGTGGTGCTGTCGGCAGCCGGTGCACGCATCTCGGCCGTCGTCGACGACGAGTGGCGTGCCGAAGCGATCTCGGATCTGATGGCCGAGTGTGGGCTCGTGGCGGAGATCGGTCGGTCTGAGGAAGACCGTCCGCTCGTTCGGACGGCGGCGGTGGCCGAGTTGTCTGCGCTTGCGTCTCAATGGACGAAGGGTGCAGTGAAGTCGATGCCGCCAGGGTGGGTGCCTGGTCCACGTGAGTTGAGGGCATGGGTTCTCGTCGGCGGCCGTCCCGAGGCGGGCGGTGAGCGGTACGTACTCGGGCTCGACCCGCATGCTCCCGAGTCCCATGCGCCGCTCGCGCAGGCGCTGATGCGTGCAGGAATCGCACCGACCCTGATCGGTACACGCGGTGCGTCGCCTGGACTGCGGATCACTGGTCGGAGGCGACTGTCGAGGCTGGTGGAGAACGTCGGAATGCCGCCGGGAAACGGGGACGCGCGTACCAGTTGGCCGCAGGCAAGGTAAGAAGATGAATAGCTGATCTGCGAGTATTTTGGCGGCGTATGCCACTCTGTTACCAGGCGGACCGGCGAAATTGTCGGTTTCAAGGGGTAAGAGTTACCCGCAGGGTGCCGATTGGGCACGTAACGACGGAAGGTTCGGCAGCAAGGTGGCAGCACGGAATAACGGCACGGGGGACTCCACCACCGGCAGCTCTGCTGAGCCGCGCCGCCTTGTCATCGTCGAGTCCCCGACCAAGGCGAAGAAGATTGCCCCGTACCTGGGGAAGAACTATGTCGTCGAGGCTTCGGTCGGTCATATCCGCGACCTCCCTCGCGGCGCTGCCGACGTGCCGGCGAAGTACAAGGGCGAGTCGTGGGCACGCCTCGGTGTCGACGTCGACCACGATTTCGAGGCGCTCTACGTCGTGTCGCCGGAGAAGAAGGGCAAGGTCGCCGAGCTCAAGAGCCTGCTCAAGGACGCCGACGAACTCTTCCTCGCCACCGACCCCGACCGCGAGGGTGAGGCCATCGCCTGGCATCTCCTCGAGACCCTGAACCCCAAGATCCCTGTTCGACGCATGGTCTTCCACGAGATCACCAAACCGGCGATCCTTGCTGCCGCCGCGGACACACGCGAGTTGGACAAGGACCTCGTCGACGCGCAGGAGACGAGGCGCATCCTCGACCGCCTCTACGGCTACGAGGTCAGTCCCGTGCTGTGGAAGAAGGTCATGCCGAAGTTGTCGGCGGGCCGCGTGCAGTCCGTCGCGACCAGGATCATCGTCCAGCGTGAGCGCGACCGGATGGCGTTCCGGACCGCGGAGTACTGGGACATCTCCGCAACGCTCGACGCCGGAGCGGACCAGACGCCTCGCAGCTTCGGGGCACGCCTGGTCAACGTCGACGGTGCACGCGTCGCCTCGGGCCGTGATTTCGGATCCGACGGAAAGCTGAAGTCCGACGCCGTCACCGTCCTCGACGAACCGAGAGCTCGTCGCCTTGCCGCGTCGCTCGAAGGCGTCGACCTGACCGTTGCGTCGGCCGAGGACAAGCCGTACACGCGCAAGCCGTACCCGCCGTTCATGACGTCGACGCTGCAGCAGGAAGCGGGCCGCAAGCTGCGCTTCAGCTCGGAGCGGACCATGCGCGTCGCGCAGCGTCTGTACGAGAACGGCTACATCACCTACATGCGTACCGACTCCACGACGCTGTCGGAGTCGGCCATCGCCGCGGCACGGTCACAGGCAACGGAGCTGTACGGCCCCGAGTACGTCCATCCGACGCCGCGGCAGTACACACGCAAGGTCAAGAACGCGCAGGAGGCCCACGAGGCCATCAGACCCGCGGGCGATGTCTTCCAGACTCCGGGCCAGCTGCATTCTGCGTTGCAGACCGACGAGTACCGGCTGTACGAGCTCATCTGGCAGCGAACCGTCGCCTCCCAGATGGCCGATCTGCGCGGAACGACGCTGACGTTGCGCATCAACGGCACGGCGACCACCGGCGAGGAGTGCACGTTCTCTGCATCCGGTCGGACCATCACCTTCGCCGGCTTCCTCAAGGCGTACGTCGAGAGTGTCGACGACGAGGCAGGCGGCCAGTCCGACGACGCCGAATCGCGCCTTCCGGCGCTGAAGGCGGGCCACGCCGTCACGGCCACCAAGCTCGATCCGGACGGTCACACCACCAACCCGCCCGCGCGGTACACCGAGGCGTCGCTCATCAAGACGCTCGAAGAGTTGGGTATCGGCCGGCCGTCGACGTACGCGTCGATCATCAAGACCATCCTCGACCGCGGTTACGTCTACAAACGCGGAAGTGCGCTGGTCCCGTCGTGGGTGGCGTTCTCGGTGATCGGACTGCTGGAGGCGCACTTCGGTCGTCTCGTGGACTTCGACTTCACGGCAGGTATGGAGGACGATCTCGACGCCATAGCCGGTGGGCGCGAACGCCGCGGAGACTGGCTCACCAGCTTCTACTTCGGCGGCGAGACCGGTGCCGAGGGGTCCGTCGCTCGCTCGGGCGGACTGAAGAAGATGGTCGGCACCAATCTGGAGGACATCGACGCACGCGAGATCAACTCGATCAGGCTGTTCGACGACGACCAGGGCCGTGAAGTGCACGTCCGGGTCGGCCGTTACGGGCCTTACCTCGAGCGAATGATCCGCAGCGACGACGATCCCGATGGGGATCCGATCTCGCAGCGCGCCAACCTCCCCGACGATCTGCCGCCGGACGAGTTGACGCTCGATTTCGCCGAGAAGCTGTTCGCGACCCCGCAGGAGGGACGCAAGCTCGGCGCCGATCCGTTGACCGGTCACGAGATCGTCGCCAAGGAAGGCCGTTTCGGGCCGTACGTCACCGAGCTGCTGCCGGAGCCCGCGCCGGAACCTGTGGCACCCGAGCCGGACATCGTGCCGATTCCCACCGACAACGACGGCGGTGGCGGCACCAAGACTGCGGTCAAGAAGGCTGCCGCGAAGAAGGCGCCAGCCAAGAAAGCAGCGAAGAAGGCAACCGGCCCCAAGCCGCGTACCGGTTCGCTGCTCAAATCGATGGACCTTGCCACCATCACGCTCGAGGATGCACTCAAGCTGTTGTCGCTGCCACGCGTCATCGGCGTCGACCCCGAGTCGAAGGAAGAGATCACCGCACAGAACGGCCGCTACGGGCCGTATCTGAAGAAGGGCACCGACTCTCGCTCGCTGACCGACGAGGAGCAGTTGTTCACCGTCTCCCTCGAAGAGGCGCTGAAGATCTACTCCGAACCGAAGCGTCGTGGACGTCAGGGCGAGGCCAAGCCGCCGTTGCGTGAGCTCGGTGTCGACCCGGTCAGTGAAGCGCCGATGGTGATCAAGGACGGACGATTCGGTCCGTACGTCACCGACGGTGAGACCAACGCGAGCCTGCAGAAGGACGACGACGTCGCCACCATCGACGACGGCCGCGCGTCGGAACTGCTGGCCAACAGGCGCGCTCGTGGCCCGGTGAAGAAGAAGGCCACCAAGAAGGCGGCCACGAAGAAGGCCACTGCGACCAAGACGGCGACCAAGAAGGCGCCCGCGAAGAAGGCTGCAGCGAAGAAGACGGCGGCGAAGAAGACTCCGGCCAAGAAGGCGCCTGCGAAGAAGGCTGCGGCGAAGAAGGCTGCGGCGAAGAAAGTGCCGCCGACCGAATCCTGATCGCTTGAATGGTTCATTCATGTTGTCTGTCAACATGAATGAACCATTCAAGCAGCGGACTCGGTGCCGTGGAACCGTTTCCCCTCGGGATGCGTCGAAACTTATGTGAAGCAATTTCTGGCCATCGCATGCGGACTGCTCGTCCTCGCCGCCTGTTCTCGTACCGTTCAGGGCATTGCGGTTGTCGAAGCAGCCGGCGTGATTTCGGTGACGAGTGTGGCGCCCGCCCGGACTGCAAGCGGCATCGACGTCTCGACGAAAATGCGATCCGCATGTACGGAGTGAAATCGGTAGTCGGAAGTGTGGTCTGTGTAGTGGCCCTTTGCGGTTGCGGCCACACGATCGAGGGAAATGCCGTCGCCGAGGATGCGTGGCGCGGCCAGGGCGTGGAGCGGGGCCAGTTGCCGTCGTCGTCCGAGAGTTCTCCGTCTGCCCAGCCGGCCGAGTTCGATCCATGCGGGTTGGACGACGATGAACTGAAAATCCTCGGTGTGGACCCTGCGACGAAGATCGAGATACCGGCGATCGGCGCATGCAGTTGGAGCGGAGACGGCATCGGGTTCTCGGTCTCGCTCGCAGGCCCGCTGCCACTCGACTCGATCGCGACGACGACCGGTGTGACCGATCTGCGCGAAGTCGTCGTCGGCGGCCGGATCGTCAAGGTGTTCGTCTATTCGGGCGATACCTGCGCCGCGTTTGCCGAAGTCGAGGGCGGAACAGTGGAATTCACCATGATCGACGCCGAGTTCGATTCTTCGTGTTCCAGACTGGAAGTAGCAGTCGAGCTCTTTCTCGAGCATCCGTAGCACGAGGGTGCCGCACCGCGGGTTCTCGACGCGTCGGTGGCGACGACTAAGCTGCCAGCCATGGCGGGAGTATTCGATCGGCTGATAGGCCAAGAGGACGTCGAAGCAGAGTTGACGGCGGCTGCCATCGGAGCTCGCTCGGGTGATACCGGATCGGCAATGACACATGCGTGGCTGTTCACCGGGCCGCCGGGGTCCGGACGCTCCATTGCTGCGGTGTGCTTCGCGGCTGCACTGCAGTGCACCACGGAAGGCTCACCCGGTTGCGGCGAGTGCCATGCCTGTTCGACGACGATGGCAGGCACCCACGGAGATGTTCGACGCATCATCCCGCAGGGGCTGAGCATCAGCGTCAAGGAGATGCGAGACATCGTCTCCATCGCGGCCAGGCGGCCCAGCACGGGTCGGTGGCAGATCGTCGTCATCGAGGACGCGGATCGTCTGAGCGAGGCCGCTGCCAACGCATTGCTGAAGGTCGTCGAGGAGCCGCCTGCCCGTACGGTCGTTCTGCTGTGCGCGCCGTCGACCGACCCCGAGGACATGTCGGTGACTCTTCGTTCGCGGTGCAGGCACGTTCCGTTGACCACCCCGACCAACTCGGCCATCGCCCGGGTGCTGCAGACTCGCGACAAACTCGACGTCGAGACGGCGGAGTGGGCCGCGTCGATCAGTGGTGGACATGTGGGTCGCGCTCGGCGGCTCGCCAAGGACGAGGACGCTCGCGCACGACGCAAGCGGGCGCTGGGTCTGGCATCGGCGGCCGCTCGGCCGAACCAGGCGTATCTCGCGGCCGAGGAGATGGTCAAGGCCGCCGAAACCGAGGCGGCAGAGATCAGCGAGGCGCTCGACGGCGTCGAAATGGAGGAGCTGCGAACAGCTTTGGGTGCAGGCGGTACCGGAAAAGGTGCCGCCGGTGCACTCCGGGGGTCTGCCGGCGTCATCAAGGAACTCGAAGCGCGGCAGAAGTCGAGGCGCACCCGGAACGTGCGCGATTCCTACGACCGAGCGCTCATCGACCTCGCCGGCCTCTATCGTGACGCGCTTGCGCGGTCGTACGGATCGACCGCCACGCTCAATCATCCAGACATGGCCGAGCAGATCGAGCGCATGGCCAAGGGCGCCTCACGCGAAGCATTGCTCCAGAGCATCGAAGCCATCCTGCTGTGCCGCGAATCCCTTGCCCTCAATGCGAAGCCGAAGTTCGCGGTATATGCAATGGTGGCGTCGTTGGGTGCAGCGCTGCGCTGATTTCGCGGCTACTCATCGCTTGAATGGACCATTCATACGATCAGATAGCTTGAATCGTTCATTCAAGCGGAGCAACAACGCTATTCGGACTTCCGCCGCGCCCGTGATGCGCGCAGGTTCGCGATGTTGCCGCATGTCTTGACATCGTGCCAGACGCCGCTGTTGTTGCGAGAGCGGTCGTAGAAAGCCGAGCCGCAGACCTCGTTT
Organism: Rhodococcus yunnanensis NBRC 103083; assembly: GCF_001895005.1. Lineage (GTDB taxonomy): Bacteria > Actinomycetota > Actinomycetes > Mycobacteriales > Mycobacteriaceae > Rhodococcoides > Rhodococcoides yunnanense. The sequence continues at coordinate 283,753 of NZ_BCXH01000003.1, forward strand.
CGACATCGCTTCAGGCGTCGCCAGGTATCCGCGCGCTGGGCCAGGAGAACCTCCGACCACACATACGACGCAATGTGCGCCGAGCCCGTCCCGGACGGATGTAGCTGCACCGTCCCGGAGTCGTCGACGCTCAATGACACGGCAACGGGTGAAATCGTGGGGGCTTCGCCGTCGACGAGGGCCTCGAGCGCTGTGCGTAGTTCGCGAAGAGCGGCTGCGTCCGCGTCGGACAGATCGAGCCCGAAGGTTGCGGACGCGACAGCGCCGTCGGACAGGAGGTCGGAAAAGCCCTTCACCTCGATCGAGCGGGTGTTGAGGAGGTCCTGAACGCGATACAGGCCGTCTGGGGCTGGATCGAGGTGAAACCTCTGCGTCGGACTCGGGGACATATCCAAAGACTATTTGACTATGTCGCGGCGAGCAAGTAGTACTGACATAGTCAAAAGCATTTCAGTTATGTCGAGAGGTGAGTTCGATGGTGGCAATCGAGGGCGCAGTCGTAGTGGTGACCGGTGGACAGCGTGGATTGGGCAAGTCGATCGTCGACGAGTTGTTGGCGCGTGGTGCCGCGAAGGTCTATGCGACGGCGCGATCACCGAAGCCGTCGGACGACCAGCGTGTGGTGGCGAAGTCGCTCGACGTCACCGACGCCGATTCTGTAGCAGCACTGGCGGAGGAACTGACGGATGTGACCATCGTCGTCAACAATGCAGGTACGGCAGGGGCAGGTCCGCTGCTCGGTGCGTCGATCGAGCACGTTCGCGGCGTGTTCGAGACCAACTTCTTCGGAGCACTGCGCATCGCGCAGGCGTTCGCGCCGACCCTCGGCCGCAACGGCGGCGGAGCGCTCGTCGACGTTCACTCGGTGCTGTCGTGGGTCGGTGGGGCAGGGGCGTACGGCGCGTCCAAAGCCGCACTGTGGTCTGCGACCAACTCGCTGCGACTCGAACTCGCACCGCAGGGAACCCTGGTCACCGGTGTGCACCTCGGCTACACCGATACCGACATGATCGCCGATCTGGATGTGCCCAAGAACGACCCGAAGGATGTGGCGGGCGCCATCCTCGACGCCGTCGAATCGGGTGAGACCGAGGTGCTGGCTGACGACGTGACCAGGTATTTCAAGTCCGTCCTCGCAGGTCCGGTGGAGGGTCTCGCGATCACCGGCTAGAGGCGATTTCAGTTTCGGCGGGATGCTCCGTTAGACTCACCAACGCCGAAAGGCACGCCGCCTTAGCTCAGTCGGTAGAGCATTTCACTCGTAATGAAAAGGTCAAGAGTTCGATTCTCTTAGGCGGCTCAGAGAACGAAAGCCCCTCGCCAGCAGGAAGCTGTGAGGGGCTTTTTGGTATGTCAGTACAAGCGCGGAGATCGAGGCTCATGTGGTCGCATCATGCACCCGGGCCTCTGATTTGTCTCCGCAGTCGCGGCATCTGAAGCAGATCCGATGACCAGTCGTGGTTGAAAGATCTTCCACAACGCGAATCCCCACAAGTTCGCCGTCGAGGAACATTACGGAAACCGAAGCCATCAGCGGGAGATGAAGTAAATGACAGCTACCGACAAAGGAGGCCGCGTTCCTTTGCATTATGCGGCACTCGACGGCGAGATCGACAAGGTACGGAGACTTCTGGGCGACAGCAACGATCCCGACCCCCGTGATCTGGAGGGCTGGACGCCCCTGCTGTTCGCATCCCGTGCGGCACACACGGGCATCATCGCGCTCCTCCTCGACGCGGGCGCACGGGTAGATGCGGTCACCGACAAGGGCTACCCCGCTCTCTACTGGGCAATCGTCGGCGCAGGAAAAGACCCAGTTGGCACTATCCGCCTCCTGAGGGCGCGCGGCGCAGACCCAGAAGCGAAAACCATGAAGGGGACTTTCGGCTTGAAAAGTCCCCTTGATCATCTGCGCAAGTTCAGAGGCAAACCCGAGATCTGTGCCGAGTTCGCCGACCTACTGTGAGCGCTGATCCGGATTTCACCGATACGATCGCCGAGATCCAGTCATGAGCGCGCCGGATCCAGGAACAACTCGCAGCAGTGCAAGGCATCGGATACGCCACCAACCGTCTACTCAGCGCAACCAGCATCGTGCACGCAGGGATCCAGTACGACACCGACAAATGCGACCGCGAAAATGAGTCCTCGCCCTGGCGTCGGACCAACCCACCCGCGATGACGATCAACGCGGCTTGGACCCGCCCACTCAGGACCATCTCCGGACTCCACTCCGCATAGCTTCCGGACTTTCCAGCCGAGTTCGGCTGTCAGGTTCGGAGGTGTCTGCTCGCTGTTCGGTGAGGATCAAGGCACGGCGCCCAATCGACCGTGTTGCATCCCCCAACCAGGCAACTTCGTGATGGAAGACTGCGCAGAAGTGGAATGCTTCGCTGTCGGACCTAATTCGCGGTCTCGTTGCGCTGGGCCCACGCAGCGTGGAACATCAAGCTCATGCCAGTCTCCGAACTCATCCGCCTGGGCACCGCGCAACCGATCATTCGCTGGGGTATCCCTGTCCTTCATACGCCAGCTCGACCGGTGATCGATTTCGACTGCGACCTCCAAGAACTACTCGCAGACATGTTCGCTACCAACGCCGCTGCAGATGGCGCTGGACTCGCAGCTCAACAGATCGGTGTTGATCTTGCGGTGTTCATATACGACTGCACCGACGAGGAAGGGGTGCAGCGCGCCGGCGTCGTCTGCAATCCGGTCGTCGACATTCCTGGGGGACGCGACCGACAGCTCGTCGACTACGGCGAAGGATGCCTGTCCCTTCCAGGCGCCTACACCGACATCGCACGACCCGCGTTCTCCATATGTCGCGGACACGATCAGTACGGCAACCCGATCGAAATCACCGCAGGTGGCATTCTCGGGCGCTGCTTCCAACACGAGACCGACCACATCAACGGCATCGTCTTCGGCGACCGCCTCTCGACGCGCAAACGCAAGCAGCTCTATCGCGACCACGAAGAAGTCTCGAATCGATACGCGGCCGGTTGGCCGGCCCAATAGGTCAGAGATCAGGGCCGAGAGTGAGTCCACGGGACGGATGACGCATAGCGTGTAGAGGTGCCACCTGGTGATGGCAAGTCGGTCTCCTTGCCATGGAGTCATTCATCCCACCGTTCGACTCAGGGTTGTCGTGGCAGTGTCGCGGAAGTCCAGGAATGTCCGTCGAACCAGCGTTGCAACGTCGGATCACCCATGTCCGGGTACCAGCCTGGAGGCATCGGCCCCGTCGGCTGGGTGGGCGTAGTCGCCTGCATCACAACCGTCTTGCGGCTACCCGCCCGCCACAGCAACCACAACACGATTGCCACAAGAATGAACGGCGACAGAGACACCAGGATGATGCCGATTGCCGCAGCTTCACCCGCCGACAGATTGAACATCACGAACAAGGCGATGAATACGGCACCTGCGATCGTCCATGCGCGGCGATGGGGTAGTTCTTTCTGCTGGATCGGCCTCGGGGTGCCTTCCCAATTCCACCCGTTCCAGTACCTCTCGAATCCCGTGGGCTGCCCGTCTTGGAACCAGCCGGGTCGCGTTTTGTTACTCGAAGCCATGGCCGCATCGTTGTGTGAATGTCGCGGGATGTCCAGCGAATCCGTGTGGTGCGGCTGGCATTCATTCACATGAATGATGTTGGGCATCAACTTCTTCGACCCGACGAGCAACGCTTCCGAAACCCTCGGGGGTATGTCCGCGTTCAGCGCCCCAGTCGGCAGGTGACTCCGATGACTGCTTCGGACAAGACGACAACGGGTGTAGCGCTCCTCGCCTCATTTCGAGTCGATGGTCATTTTCGGCCAGGGTGGCTGCCGGAGTACGGCGGCCGAACCGAGGGTCGCCGCGATCAGCCCGGTGAGCACGCCGATCAACGCGACCCGGCCGCCGTCTATGGCAGGCGTCCAGGTGGTGGAGCCCTCGGTGACGGTGAATATGCCGACAGGAACTGCTCCACCCCATCGGGTGCGGCGAGATACGGGTAAGACGGTCGTGTGGTCGTCGACCCGGAGGAGTTCGCCGTATTCGACCTGTGGGCCCCGGAAGACCTCGGCCGATTTCTCTGTGCCGCGCGCCATGAGAAGCCCCCTTCGTCAGTGGACGAAGAATACGCCCACCGGCACAGATTGGCTGTTACCCGTTCGATAATCGTCAAAATCATTCGAATCTATAGCTCGGCAGTGTAGAAAGAGCGCTGGGGTTACGGCGTGCTCGGAGCCGTCGTAGACGTTGGTTCGATACGGAGGCTGTGCCAGTGATCGAGATATTCCGTGGTTGAGGACGACGAGGTCCAGGTGGTCCCGAAGAGCCTGGTGATCGGTGCCAGCGGCTTTCTCGGGTCTCACGTGGTGCGAAAGCTGGTCGAAGACGGGATCTCCACCCGCGTGATGGTGCGAAGTACCAGTTCGACCAAGGGCATCGACGATCTCGACGTGGAGAAGGTCCTCGGCGACATCTTCGACGACGACGCTCTTCGCACGGCGATGGCGGGGTGCGACGTCGTCTACTACTGCGTGGTCGACGCACGAGTGTTCCTGCGCGATCCGGAGCCCCTGTTTCGCACCAACGTCGAGGGATTGCGCCACGTGCTGAACGTGGCGCTCGACGCAGGGCTGCGAAAATTCGTGTTCACCAGTACCGCAGGCACATTGGCGATCAGTGACGACACGCTGATCACCGAGGACGACGAGCGAAACTGGGACACCGGCGGCCCGTACATCGAGGCCAGAGTGGCCGCCGAGGACTTGGTTCTGGAGTACGCCCGCGAGCGGGGGCTGCCCGCTGTGGCGATGTGCGTGTCGACCACGTACGGACCTCGCGACTGGCAGCCGACGCCGCATGGCAGAACCATCGCGCAGGCGGCGGCGGGGAAGCTCGCGTTCTATCCTGCCTACGACGCCGAGATAGTGGGTATCGAAGACACTGCGCGGGCAATGCTTCTCGCCGCGGAACGGGGCAGACCAGGTGAGCGCTACATCATCTCGGACAGGTGCCTGAGCAGTTTGTATCCCCTGACCATCGCCGCCGAGGTAGGTGGGAAACGTCCTCCGCGCGCACTTCCGATGCCGTTCGTGTTGTCCGCAACTCGTGCTACCGATGCGCTCGTGCGTCTGGTTCGCGGCGACATGAAGCTCGGCTACGACGCGATGCGCATAGCGCAGGCGATGTCTGCGCTCGATCACAGCAAGGCAGAACGAGAATTGGGCTGGAAGCCCACACCGGTCGAGGAATCCATTCGGTCGGCCGCCCAGTTCTATGCGAGCGAGGGCATCATCTGACGACGGCCGAGCCTCGGTGCCACCCCGTGCAGGCCTGCGAACCCTGCACGGGATGGGCCGGAACCTCAACGACGGGCCGTGGTGAACGCCTTCTCCGCCTGATCGATGAGGTCGATCTGCGACAGAATCTCCTTGGGACTCGATTCGCCGACGACTTTCTGCAGCAACGGGGTTCGGTCCAAGATCTGGTCTCGCACGTACCGCAGCGGTTTCGGAGCATGGTGGAACATCTGTCCCAGCATGTATGCCTGCTGCGATTGACGCGCGGTGTGTGGTTTGCGCGGAGTCTCGAACGCGTCGAGTGCCGCCCGTACCGCGACGTAGTCGGAGAGATCGACACCCGCCAGACGTCTACCGACGAAATAGCCGTCTTCCGTTGCCATCCCAGCGCCATATGCTGCGTAGGGTGATGTCGGATGGGCTGCGTCGCCGACCAGTGTGGCCCGGCCCTTGGACCATTGTTTCAACGGCTTGCGGTCTCTGATGGGCCATCGTTGCACATTGTCGGGGTCTGTCGCCGCGATGAGTTGGGGGAGAGGAAAGGCGAACTCTCGTCCCAGTTCTGTTGCGCTGGCATGCAAGTTGCCGGTGTACTCCTCGGTCGCGGGGTGGGCTTGTAGGACCCACCACTGAAAACCGCTGCGGCCCTTGTGTCGAATCGAGGTCCAGGCTCCCTGCACCGTGCGACTGTGCGAGATGATGCACAACCCGGGCTCCACGCCGAGATCGTCGGCGTAGGTGAATCCACCGAAGATCTGTAGATTGTGCTCACGCTTGGGGGAATCACCCCAGAGTGTCCGGCGGACGAGCGAGTCGATGCCGTCTGCACCGATGACGACGTCCGCGTTTTCGATGGTGCCGTCGGACATGTGCAACCGAACGACGGATTCATCCTGGTCGATGCTGTCGACGCCTCGATCGACCTGCAGAACGCCGGGCGGCATGGCCGCCAATAGGCGCTCGTACAACTCGGGCCTGAGCAGTCCGATGAATCCACCCCCGTAGTCACGCACGATCTCCGGCGGCATGTCGATCTCGACCCGCCGCCGACCCTGGGCGTTACGGAACTCCGATCGGCACGGCGCGCCGAGGTCGTCGACATCGACGCCGAGCAGTCCCAGTGCCTTGATGGGCGGTGGCCAGAGATTGAGGATGTTTCCGGCAGGTCGTGCCTGCTTGTATCTCTCCAGCAGGACGACGTCGTGGCCTGCTTGATGGACAGAGAGTGCGGTCGCCATTCCTGCCGGTCCGGCACCGATGACGGCGACCCGACCTCTGGGGGCTGTGCTCATGGGTACGTCTTTCTCGTGATGGAATCGAACGGTCACTGCACGTCGTGTGTCGACATCTCCGGTTCACCGACGATCGAATCGGGAACGGGCGCCAGAGATTCGTGGGTGTAGGGGGTGGTCCATGTGCGCGGCGAGAGCATCGCGGTCGCGCCAGATCTCGACGCTCATGACTCGCTCCGGATCGATGACGATCAGCATGAGTTCTCCCGAGAGTTCGAAAGAGTCGGCTTGGTCTCTGGTCCAACCAGGTAGCAAACCGTAGTGCGGACTACGGTTAGGTCATGATGTGCTTCACGTCACCTTTCTGTCAACCCCTCGAATTGCCGCGCGGATCTCACACGGGAGAATCGACCACGTGAACCCCGACGACGCATACCGAGAGGACGATCTCGTTGTCCGCCTGCCGCGCCAGCAACGCAGCCGTGACGCGTGGTTGCGGATACTCGAAGCAGGCGTCGCCATCGTCGAGGAGGGTGGTTACGAGGCGTTCACGATCGCGGCCGTCTGTGAGCGCGCCGATGTTGCGCCGCGGGCGTTGTACGAGCGGGTCAACACTAAGGACGGGTTGTTTCTCGCCGTCTACGAACACAAGATGGTCGCCATCGTCGCGGATCAGAACAGGGTGTTCGCCGAAGGCCGTTGGGAGGGGCTGCCTCCCGCGGAGCTCGTCGAGGGTGCCGTCGACGGTTTGGCTCGAGTTTTTCGCACGCACGCTGCGTTTCTCCGATCGGTGGTGCTCATCTCGGGCGTCCATGCCGAGGTCAACCGTCGGGGTAGCGTCCATGCGCGGTCGGTCGGAGACGAGTTCACCGCGGTCGTGATGCGGGCGGGGCAGGCGATAGATCATGCAGATCCCGCCGCAGCGGCGCGTATGTCGTTCACGACGGCCTTCTCCGCGCTTGTGCTACGTACCAGCTACGGGCCGAGTTTCTCGGGCCCACCCGTCGACGACGAGGCGTTCGTCCGCGAACTGTCGGAGATGATCTGTCGCTATCTACTGCGCGCTGGGGACGGTTCTCGCTCGGGAGCCTGAGCGGGCGAGTGGGCGGGGAGTTGTTCTGCCTGGCCCACGATCAGGTTGATGAACCACCTGTGTCCGGCGTCGAGTTGGCGGGTGGGGTGCCACCATGCCAGCTCCGCGAACGGGGGAAGTTCGCCTGGAAGCGATACGAGCCGCAGCGTGTCGCTGTTGGTGCGCGCCATGAGCCGCTCGTGTGTGAGCACCAACAGGTCCGTTCCCGTGACCAGCTCCGTCAGAGTTCTGAAGCTTTCGACGCGCACGGCACAGTGGCGATCGACTCCCAACGTCGCGAGTGCCGCGTCGGCCGGCGAGGTCATCGAGACCTCTTGGAACGGCATGATCCAGCGGCATTGTTGGACCTGCGCAAAGGTCATGGAATTGCCGATGGTGGTGTTGCCCGACCACGTCGCGCACAGCCAACGGTCCGTGTAGAGCTCCACTTGCGGAATGTCGGGAAGCGAGAACAGACCCCGCGGCGCGATCAACACGTCGATCTCGCTCAACGACTGCATCGGATCGTCGAGCAGCGCGGCGCTCATGGTTCGGAAGTCGAGCACCGCGTGGGGCGCCGATCTGGCTACCTCCGCGACGATCAGCGGTGCGAGGACCGACAGCACTGCGTCGGAGCAGCGCACGACGAAGCGGCGTTCGGTGGTGCGGGGGTCGAAATGGGATTGTGCAGCAAGCACCTTCTGTAAATCGTGGAGTATCTCGCCGAGTTGGTCGTACAGCCCTTGTGCAAGAGGCGTCAGCTCGTACTTGACGCCCACCCGTTTGAGCAACGGATCGTCGAAGTGACGACGGAGTCGGCCGAGTGCGGCGCTGGCACCCGGTTGACTGAGGCCGACGCGTTCGCCCGCGCGGGTGACGTTCCGCTCCTCGAGGAGCGCATGGAGAACCACGACGAGGTTGAGATCGAGGCTCGGTAATTCCATGCGGCCACTGTATGTGACAGCCGTCATAGCCCGGTTGAATGCCTCGGTATGCGAAAGGTTCGTTTCCGCTATCACCTCGGTCGGCACATGCTGAAAACCATGGAATCCACGCCGATCACCCGCATCGACCACGCCGGAGAGTGGGCGCTCACCCAGTTGAGCGCGGCCACCGGCTCACCATTTCCCGCGCTGCTGCGACACGACCGGATTCTCGATCTCTCGGCGTTCGAGCAGGTGGGCTCTCCGCGCTCGGTCCGTGAGCTGCTGGATCGGTGGGACGAGGTACTTCCGGTGTTGGGGCGCCTCGCGCACTCGACCGAGAACTGGTTACCTCTGCGGGATTTCACGCCGGCGAGCCCGATCGAGCCGCGTCAGATATTCCAGGCCGGAGCCAACTACCGCAGTCACGTCATCGATATCGCCGCCGCCCACCACGACGGTTCGGACGGACGGACGATCGAACAGGTTCGTGCCGACGCGGCCGCCGAAATGGACAGCCGCCTCGACCATCCGCCCTACGTGTTCCAGGGTTTGCCGAGTGCAGTGACGGGAGCATACGACGACGTCGTACTGCCCGTCGATGGAACCGAACCCGACTGGGAACTCGAACTCGCAGCGGTGATCGGTCGGCGCGCGCGCCGAGTGAGCGCCGACGACGCACTCGGTTACGTCGCGGGGTGGACCATCGTCAACGACGTCACCCTGCGCGAGAAGATCTTTCGGAAGGACATCCCCGCTCTCGGCGCCGATTGGCTGGCGGCGAAGAACTCGCCTTCCTTCCTCCCGACCGGACCGGTCATCGTGCCTGCGCACGCCATTTCGGATCCGGGCGATCTGCGCATCAGACTCGAACTCAACGGTGAAGTCATGCAGGACGAATCCACGAAGGACATGATCTTCGACGCGGCCCGCATCATCGCGCATTGCTCGTCGATCGCGACGTTGCTCCCGGGTGACCTCGTTCTCACCGGCAGCCCGGCGGGTAACGGTAAGGCGCGGGGCAGGCTGCTGCGGGCGGGCGATGTCATGGACTCGACCGTGACGGGCCTCGGGTCACAGCGCAACGTCTGCGTCGACGAGGAGAACGTCGGCGAGGAGAACCGGTGACTCAGGCGATCGATGTGCACGCACACGTCGCGGTGCCTGCTGTCGACGCCTTGGTCGAGGGGCATCCAGGACTGCTTCGGCAACGAGGCATCGACGCTGCCACGATGGGGCGTGAGTCCCTGGCCGTGAACTTGGCGCAGATGGGCGCCATCGGGCCACGGTTGGTCGATCTTGACCTCAGGGTGCAGGCCATGGACACAGCACGGGTCGACGTCCAGGCAGTGAGCGCGGTCCCCCTTCCACACGCGTGGGCGGATCGCGACCTCGCGTCGAGCATCGTCGAGGTCAGCAACGAGGGTGTAGCGGCCTTCTGTTCGCAGGCCCCGGCTCGGTTGGTGCCGATCGGTACCGTCTCCCTGCAGCATCCAGATCTCGCTGTGCAGCAATTACGCACGGCAGTAGTCGATCTCGGCATGCGAGGCGTACAGATCTCGACCTCCGCCGGGGCCGGTCGCGAACTCGATCACCCCGATCTGGCGGAATTCTGGGCGTTGTCCGAAGAACTGGGCACCGCAGTGCTGATCCACCCGTGGGGATGCACGCTTGGTGAGCGCCTGGACGCCTACTACCTGTTCAACAGTGTCGGCAACCCGGCCGAAACTGCCCTGGCGCTCTCGCGAATCGTGTTCTCGGGTCTGCTGGAACGGCACAGGGACCTTCGCATATGGTCTGCCCACGGCGGCGGCTACCTGGCCAGTTACATGGTCCGCGCCGATCATGCTTGGGCGCACCGAGACGATGCACACACGACCGAACTGCGTCCGTCGGAACTGTTGAGCCGCACTTACGTCGACTCGTTGGTCTACACCCCGGAGCAATTGAGGCACTTGGTGTCGACGATGGGTACCGGCCAAGTGACGCTCGGTTCCGACTATCCCTTCGACATGGGTGTCGACGACCCGGTGGATCGGCTGGAGGCTGCCGGATTCGACCAGGAGACCTTCGCTGCGATCCGCGGTGGAAACGCCGCTCGACTGCTCGGCTTGCCGATCGACTCGGCTACTTCATCCGGAAAGGGAAAACCATGACAGATCGTTTGATAACACACCTGCGTCACGTCGACCTCGCGGTGCCGGATTTCGACAAGCAGCGTGCGTTCTATACCGAAATGTGGGGACTGACGCCGGTTGCCGAAGACAAGGGAATCGTCTTCCTCGCCGCCGAGGGGTCACCGGAGCAGTACATCGTCAGACTGCGCAAGGACACCGACAAGCGGCTCGATCTGATTGCCTACGGGGCGGGCTCGCGGGCCGACGTCGATGCCTTGGCGCAGCGACTCGGCACGGCAGGGGTGCAGTTGGCCACCGAACCGGACACACTTGCGACGGCGGGCGGCGGATACGGCTTCCGATTCTTCGATGTGGACGGCCGAACCATCGAGATCTCCGCGGACGTGACCGACCGTAAGCATCGGAAGATCGAAGAGCGCGAATCGATTCCGGTACGGCTGTCGCACGTGGTCATCAACTCGCCCGACCCGTCGCGGACGCAGGCCTTCTACGAGGAGCACTTGGATTTCGCGCTGTCGGACACGTTGGTCCATCCCCACGTCGGAGATGTCATGAAGTTCATGCGCTGCAACCCGCAGCACCACAGCATGGCGATCGCGAAGGGGCCGCACGTCTCCCTGCATCACATCTCGTTCGAGATGCGTGGCGTCGACGAGTACATGCGCGGGACCGGTCGCTTGCTGCGGGCCGGGACACCGTTGGTGTGGGGACCGGGACGGCACGCCGCCGGAGACAACACCTTTGCCTACTTCCTCGACCCACACGGCAACACGATCGAATACACGACCGAACTCGAGATGCTCGACGAGGACACCTGGCATCCGAGCATCTACGACGTGTCCCTGCCGGAGAATCAGGATCAATGGGGGACCGCGAATCCATTCGAGGAGCTCGTGTCCAAGCAGAGTTTCAACGACGTCGATCCGGGTCTGTTTCTCGCGCCTCCGATCTGACGTCGACCCACCACATACAAACCAGGATTGTCAGGAGGCGTAGTGCGCACCATCGACATCACTGCCGATCACGGACCGGATCCCGAGACCGCGATCGCCACATCTGCGAAGAAATACAGCAATTGGGGGAGATGGGGCCCCGACGACGGTGTGGGTACCGTCAACTTCATCGACTCCGATGCGCGCACCCGCGCCGCGTCATTGATCCGCCGCGGCGACAGCTTCAGCCTCTCGTTGCCGTTCGACGAGAACGGTCCGCAGGTCGGATGGCGACGGCGTGTCAATCCCGTACACACGATGATGTCCACGGGTATGGACACGGCGGAACAGATGGGGTTGCCACACGGGCTGTCGGTTGCCGACGACTGCGTGTTCATGCCGCTGCAGTGCAGCACGCAGTGGGATGGGCTCGGGCACGTCTTCGACCACGGAATCGGCTGGAACGGCCGGGTAGCATCCGACATCGTCACCAGCGAAGGCGATTTCGCGACGGGCATCGAACGGCTGGCAGCCCCGGTCGTCGGTAGAGGTGTGCTCCTCGACGTCGGCCGCGCGGTGGGTACCGACGGCGAACTTCCCGACGGGTGGTCCATCACGGTGGATGATCTGGAGGAGACGATTCGGCAGCAGGGCAGCACCTCTACCGTCGGTCGCGGTGACATCGTCCTGATTCGGACCGGTCAGCTCGCTCGGGTGCGCGTCGGGGTCGATGCGGGTCGGGGTTGGGGGAGCTACGCGGGCGGGCCTGCTCCCGGCCTGTCCTTCGGTACGGCAGGATGGTTGCACAGCACGGAGATCGCGGCTGTCGCAACCGACACATGGGGGGTGGAAGTTCGCCCGAACGAGTGGCCCGACGCGATGCAGCCGCTGCATCAAGTGGCACTTCCCCATATCGGACTGCTGTTCGGTGAGATGTGGGATCTCGACACGCTGGCCGACGATTGTGCTGCCGACGGGGTCTACGAGTTCCTGCTCGCCGCGCAACCTTTGCCCTTCACCAGGGCGGTCGGTTCACCGGTCAACCCAGTGGCGGTGAAATGACATGCGATTGACCACTGTTCGGCTTCACGGCTTGTCGCGAGTGGGTGTCTTGGAGGGTGACAGGGTGCGAGTCCTGGACCCGGGGACGAGAGTGCTCGACATCGTCAGGGGTGGAGACGAGGCATTGGCGGAGATCGCGCGGCGGGTTCGGACCGCCGACGTGGTGGAGATTGCCGACATCGAACTGGCACCGTTGCTCGAACCTCCCTCTGTGCGTGACTTTCTCACCTACGAGCAGCACTTGGCCGAGTTGGCCGGTTCGGTACCGGACGAGTGGTACGAGAAACCACTGTTCTATTTTTCCAATCCAGGGTCGATCGTCTCGGCATACGGTGACGTCCCGATACCGCCCCTGGTCACGCAGTACGACTACGAGCTCGAGATTGCCGCTGTGGTCGGCAGGCCCGGTAGCGATCTGACGCCGTCGCAGGCGAGTGAGCACATCTTCGGGTACACGATCATGAACGATTGGTCGGCCCGTGATCTTCAGGTCCACGAGTTCAAGTTCCCGATGGGCCCGTCGAAGTCCAAGGACGGCGCCATCACGCTCGGCCCCTGGCTCGTGACGGCCGACGAACTGGCCGAGTGCATCGTGGACGGTCGGCTGGCGTTGACCACGTCCGTCGCGCTCAACGGCACGGTGGTGGGCGGCGACAACTCGAAGAACATGGCGTGGTCGTTCGGCGACCTCGTCGCGTTCGCCTCGCGCGGTGCGCAGGTCAGATCCGGTGACGTGATCGGTTCGGGTACCTGCGGAACCGGTTGCCTGGCCGAGATCAAGCGGACCCGCGGCGTCGACGCCCCCGACTGGCTCTCGTCGGGCGACGTCGTTCGGCTCGAGGTCGAGCAGCTCGGATACACGCAGAACACTCTTGTCGATGGTGCTGCAGCGGTGGACATTCCGCCGGGTCGCCGTCGAATCGGCTCGGCAGCGAAGATCTGAGTACTGGGCCGGCACGACGGGCGAGAAGCTCGCTCATGCCCACCGGGGAGTTCGCTTGTCGGCGAACGCAGTGCGGCCTTCGGCATGGTCGGGATGCCCTGCTGCCAGGCCTTGATGCCGGGCCTCCGTGGCGAGGGAATCCTGGAAGGTCGTTTCGTGTACAGCGCGGAACTGGCGTTTGGTCAGCGCCAGCGAATAGGCGGGCGCCGACGCCAGTTCCTGCGCGAGGACGTGCGCCCTCGCGCTGAGCCGGTCGGCCGGGACCACCTCGTCGATCAACCCGAGCGTGTATGCCTCCTCGGCAGAGAATTTCCGGCCCGTGGCCGCGAGCCGGAAGGCGCGTGTGTATCCGAGTTCGCGTACGAGGTACCACGAAACACCGGTGTCGGGGACGAGGCCGACCTTCCCGAACGCACACGAGAACGACGCGGAATCGGCGGCAAGCCGCTGATCGCACACGAGGGCCAGTCCGAGCCCGGCGCCCACGGCAGGGCCGTTGACGGCTGCGACGACGGGCTTGGGCATGTCCGAGATGATCTGAGCTATCGGGTTGTACGAACCGGCGACCGTCTCGTCGGCGTGCACGAGTTCCTCGGTGGCCGCGAGATCTTGCCCGACACAGAACGCTCGGCCACTTCCGGTGACGACCACTGCGCGCACGCTGGCATCGCGGGCAACCTCACGAAGGGCGTCGATGAGTTCCCAGCGAGTGCCGCGATCGAGCGCATTCAGCTTGTCCGGCCGGTTCAACGTGATGGTCGCGACGGCATCGTCGCGTTCGAGAAGAATGTTCATCGGTTCTCCTGCGGGTCGTCGGCGGAAGCGCGGCGGTCGACGACACCGGGTCGGTGGAGGGCACTGTGTTCTGCACCGGGCACCGAATAGCCCCGATCGGCATAGGGGAATCCGTCGAGCTCGGTTGTGGCGGAGTGCATCTGATAGTACGAACGGATCTCGTGGATGAGCCCGTCGACGCACGTGAACCACTCGGCACCGCGGGTGGCCACCCGATCCGAGCTGCCTGCAGGCGTCCACCACATCGTCCATTCGATGACGGCGTCGGTGTCGGTGGCGCAGATGGTGTCGACCACCCATCGAGCGTCGATGTCGCGTGTGACTTTCCGCCAATACCGCGCCAGATGCTCGGCGCCGTCGACTGCGCGTGATCCGGTGTTCGGAGCGAGGAACCAGTGCACGACCTCGGGGTGCAGCGTGCGAAGCATCAGATCGACGTCGCCGGCGCTGCACCCGTCGTAGTACGCAGTGATGAGCGCGGTCCATGCCTGCGTTCGATCTGCTGCCGTTCGCGGATCGGCGAAGAGCGTGGTCGTCCTCGCTGGCCTGCCATCTGTCCCGTCGGTGTCCTCGGTCACACCGCAAGTGTGTTCGTGCGACCGTCGCAGCGGAAACGACGATCGAGGATACGTAGCGATCCGGTCGAGTGATACCTCGTCTGCCTGCCCGTTTGCTGGCATTGTGTGAGAAAAGCAAATGAGGTGAGCTCATGGGACGGGTGCACACCGGAGAATCGGTGCTCGCGCGTGGAGTGCGCATCATCGAGGCCTTCGGCCTGGACGACTCGGCGCTTTCGGTGTCGGAGATCGCTCGACGAGCCGGGTTGCACGTCGCCACCGCGTCTCGATTGATCGAAGAATTGGTAACGTGCGGATGGCTGGAGCGCGACGGGCGCCGCATTCGTGTCGGAGTTCGGTTGTGGGAAGTGGCCTCTCGCGCATCACCGACGGTAGGGCTACGTGAGGCTGCGATGCCGTTCATGGAGGATCTGCACGCGGTAGTCGGACACCACGCGCAGTTGGGTGTTCTCGAGGGTGACGAGGTGCTGTTCGTCGAACGGCTGTCGGCGCCTGGCGCAGCGGTGAACTACACGCGGATCGCGGGCAGATTACCCCTGCATGCCTCGTCGTCGGGTCTGGTTCTACTGGCTCACGCGTCGACTCGGCAGCAGGAGCGGGTGCTGGGTGCGCCGATGACGGCCTATACCGACAAGACCGTGCGAAACGAACGGGAACTGCGGTCCATGCTCGCGTCGGTACGACGTCAGGGGTACGCACTGTGCGCCGGACATATCCATCCCGAAACGGCTGGGATTGCTGTGCCTGTCCGCGACGCGGACGACGTCGTGGTCGCCGCTGTGAGCCTCGTCGTGCCCAATGACGACCACGCCAGAACGTTGGTTCCCGTAGTGCAGGCGGCGGGGAAGGGGATTTCACGAGTGATGACAACCACTGTGAAGGTGCAAAGTGATAGCCATCACTGAAATATCTCTCATCTATTGAGAATGCTCTTGGTTGGTATGGGTCCCTCTTGCGATCGTTGAAGCGACGATCAATCGAGGAGTCCGCAGATGTCCGACAGCTCAGATCTTCTTTTTCCGGAGGCGGGCCGCGACCAGTCGGCACTTCGGCTCGTCTCCAAGGAGCACGTGTCCGATGGTGTTGTTGCACTGACTCTGGTCCACCCGAGTGGCAGGCGATTGCCCGATTGGGCTCCGGGCGCCCATATCGATCTGGTGTTGCCCGCCGGAGTCACGCGTCAGTACTCGCTGTGCGGAGACCGATGGGACCCCTTCACCTATCGCGTCGCGGTACTCCGCGAACCGAACGGCCGAGGTGGCTCCGCATACGTTCACGACATGCTGATGGCAGGGGACACCGTGGGTATCGGGGGTCCGCGCAATAACTTTCAGATGGTTCCGGCGCCGAAATACCTGTTCGTCGCAGGCGGAATCGGGATCACTCCGTTGCTACCGATGATTGCGCAAGCGGAGTCGATGGGAATCGAGTGGACGCTGCTCTACGGCGGCCGCACCCGCAGTTCGATGGCGTTCCTCGACGAACTGGAGCCGTACGGTGATCGGGTAGTCGTGGCGCCGCAGGACGAGGTCGGGCTGCTGAATCTGTCCTCCTGGTTCTCGGATGCGGCGACGACCGACAGCAAGGCGTACGTATGCGGACCGGGTTCATTGCTGGACGCAACCGAATCCTGTTGCTCGGGATGGCCGGTCGGGTACTTGCGCACCGAGCGCTTCGTTCCGCGGGTACAGGCAGCGCCCGCCCGCACCGAACCGTTCGAAGTCGAACTCGCACGCAGTGCAACGGTGTTCACGGTCACGTCGGAAGGCAGCGTGCTCGACGCGGTCCGCGGTGCGGGCGTGAACGTACTGTCCTCGTGCCGCGAAGGGACATGCGGAACGTGTGCGACGACGGTGTTGGCGGGTGAGGTGGATCATCGAGACTCCATCCTCGACGACGACGAACGTGCCGCGGGCGACGCCATGTTCATCTGTGTCTCCCGGGCGTGCTCCGACCGCCTCGTTCTCGACCTCTGATTCACCTCACCCTCTCGACCCACTGCTGCAAGGAGTCTCGTGATGACGACAGTCGTCCCCAACGCCGACGTACCGACCAGTCATGTCGACCCGTTCGGGCCCGATACGTTGGGGAACCCGTTGCCGTTCCAGCGAGAGCTGCGCGACGCGGGCCCGGTCGTATACCTCGACCGGTACGACGTGTTTGCTTTCGGCCGGTACCAGGAGGTGCACGCTGCGCTCACCGACTGGCAGACCTTCCAGTCTGCAGCGGGCGTGGGTCTGAGCAACTTCCGGTACGAGAAGCCGTGGCGGCCACCGAGCCTGCTGCTCGAAGCTGACCCGCCGCACCACGATGCGCCCAGGGCAGTGCTCAGCAAGGTCCTCGGCCCGCGGGCACTCACGAAGCTACGCGCAGCGTGGATGGACGATGCCCGGGCCCTGGTCGACGACGTGCTCGCGTCGGGCCACGAGTTCGATGCGGTCACCGCGCTGGCGGAGGCATTTCCGCTCCGTGTGTTCCCGGACGCCGTCGGCATTCCCGACAACGGACGCGAGAATCTGCTCCCGTACGGCGATCACCTGTTCAATGCCTTCGGGCCGTCCAACAGTCTCGTGGCGAAAGGTGCGCCCCGTGTTGCAGAACTCTCCGGATGGGTCAACGCGCACTGTGCGCGAGACGTACTGTCGGACTCGGGCTTCGGAGCTCAGATCTGGGCGGCCGCCGATCGCGGCGACATCACCTACGAACAGGCACCGCTCGTCGTTCGTTCGATGCTCTCCGCGGGAGTGGACACCACGGTCAACGGGCTCGCGTCGGTGCTGTATGCCCTGGCGTCACACCGGGCGCAATGGAATCGTCTCCGCGCTGACCCGGTCGCGCTGTGTCGTAGCGCATTCGATGAGGCGGTGCGCTGGGAATCGCCTGTCCAGACCTTCTTCCGTACGGCCACCCGCGACATCGAAGTAGGCGGCACGCTCATTCCCGACGGAAGCAAGATCGTCCTGTTCCTGGGGTCGGCGAACAGAGACCCGCGAAGGTGGGAGAACCCGGACGAGTTCGATCTGCGTCGTGATCCGTCCGGGCACGTGGGATACGGCATGGGGATCCATCAGTGCGTCGGACAGCACGTGGCGCGTCTGGAGTCGGAGGCGCTGCTCTCCGCGTTGGTCGCCCGCGTCGAGTCGATCGATGTCGCCGGACCGGTGACACGCCACCCGAACAACACGCTCAGGTCGTGGGAGTCGATACCGGTCCGGGTGACGCCGAAGTGATCAGCGCGCCGGCCCTCGTTTTCCCCAGGCGCGCGATCTCGTTACTCACAGCCATGTAATTCGCCCGCGAGGCACTTGACCTGCGGTAATTGGAATTGTCGGCGATTTCATCCACAGACCATCCACAGGGTGAAGGCCTTGGTCCTCGAGTTATCCACAGATCTATCCACACCCTGTTAGTGCATATGTTCGAATCGGCTGCACGGCCTCGGGCGCACCATCTCACCCGCAAAAATCATCCTTGGCCCGCCTCCGAGTCATCACCCCCGGTCATAGGCTTTCGTCAGCGCTCACGCCTTCCGCGTCGGTGTGTCATGGGAGCAGCGAGCGAGGTCGAACAGATGGTGGTCGTGGTGCCGAAACGACTCGTCGTGATGGCAGTTGCGCTGGTGCTCGTGCTTGCCTCGTGCGCACGAGACACCGGTGACGATGCGGTCGTGTTCCATGGTGCCGACGGTTCGCCGTCGCTCTATTCGGAACCGGTGAAACTGTCCAGCGATAACGGCGTGCTCGAGGTTCGCCTCTCCGCACATCAGGGCACTGTCGCGCTGGACACCGCGTCGGCACCGGTGAAGAACTTCCTGCTCTACGGGTACGAGGTCATCCGGGGTATCGCGTCGGACGGGTCGACGAGCGGCCAGGACATCTATCCGGCTCCGACGTTGCGTGTGAATCCGGGTGAGCAGCTGATCGTCCACTACGACAACGACCTGCAGGGCCTGACGATCGAGGACTTCTACGATCCCGCGTTCACGCCCGCCGGCGGCGAAGTCCCCATCACGCCGCCCAGCTTGGAAGAGGCGCCACTGAATCTGCACACCCATGGCCTGCACGTGAGTCCCGACGGCAATGCCGACAACGTTCTGCTGGACATTCCGGCAGGCATGGGCAACGTGTACGACTATGCGGTGCCGTCGGACATGCCGAACGGCATGTACTGGTATCACAGCCACCTGCACACACTGACCGCGCAACAGACGTACTTCGGTTTGGCCGGATTGCTCGAAATCGGCCGCCCCGACGGCGATCTGCCCATCGTCACCGAGAACGACATTCCGGTCAGGGACATGGCGTTGCAGTACAACTTCGTCTTCGACCGTGGAGGCAGCGGGGCGCAACTCAACGATCCGAACTGGCCGCAGTACGTCAGCACTCTGCAGGCTCCGACGGAAGCCGGGCTGGCCGACGGTACGTACCGCCCGAGCTTGGCGCCGGTCAACTTCGCCGACACCACGGACGGCTCGCAGTACATGACCAACTGGTACACAGGTCCGCTGTCGCCGGACAATCATCGAGGCCAGAATCAATTCATTCCCGGCAACCTGCAGAGTTTCACCAGCGACACCGTCGACGTGCCGGCCGACCCGTCGTTGCCCGAGAACCTGCGCGACGTCCAGTTCACCGTCAACGGTGGATTCCAGCCCGAGCTGACGGTGAGTCCTGGCCAGACCGAGATCTGGGTCCTGGCGAACGTCAGCGATTTCGCCTACATGCCGTTACGACTGACCGAGACTGCAACGGGCACGCATCCGCAGTTCGCGATAGTCGGCCAGGACGGAAATCCGTTCGGTCAGGTCCAACGGCCGGTCGACGGTGACGGTGAGCGGCTGGTGATTCCGCCGGGCTCGCGGTACGCGATCGCGGTCACGATGCCGAGCGAGGGTGATCTGGTACTCGACATGCCGCCGCTCGAGAACGCGAAAGAGGTTGTGAACGACGGAATTCTGTACACCAACAACGGTACCGACGATCCGCCGGCGACGCTGGGCACGGTGGCCGTCGACCCGTCCGTGATCAGCTATGCGGACGGCTTCTTCACGTTCCCCACACAAAAGCTCCTGCAGGTCACGCCGGCGGACGGCACCGGTGTCACGGTCCCGTTCGCCCCTGGCCAGAAGCTCGATGCCTACACCTCGTTCGTCGACACCGCGTCGATGCCGGTGGACGTGACACGTGAACTCGTCGTATCGGGCGGATTCTCGAACGACAAGGCCAGCAACAGTGATCCGAAAGCATTCACCTACGAATTCGCTGCCAACACCTTTCCGAACATCCCGTTGATACAGCCGCGTCTGAATTCGGTGGAAGAATGGAAGATCACCAACCTCAACAACGACGAGCATCCGATGCACATACACGTCAACGACTTTCAGGTCATGGAGATCGTCGACCCGGTCGCCGGAACGGTCACCGGTGTACAACCGTGGGGTCAGGACAACGTCAACGTACCGGCCCCGGTCACCGACGACCAGGAGAATCCGTTGGTACCGGCGTCGGTCACCCTGCGGACGAAGTTCACCGAATACACCGGTACGTTCGTGATCCACTGCCACCGACTCAACCACGAGGACAACGGTTTGATGGCATTGGTCAGTGTCATTCCGGAAGTGTCGACCTACGCGGTGGGTGTACCGGGATCACCCGGCCACGACGCACGAGTGGAGGTTTTCGACGCCGCCGGTGACCGCCTGGTGCAGACGGTCACACCGTTCCCCGGTTTCGAGGGCTCACCCTCGGTGGCGATGGGGGATGTGAACGGAGACATGGTCCTCGACCTCGTTGTCGGCACCGGATCGGGAGCGGCGCCGGAAGTGGTGGCGTACAACGCAGTCGGTACGACGCCCTTCACCTCCGAGCTCACCAGGTTTGCTCCGCTTCCGGACGACTTCGACGGCGGAGTCACCGTCGCGACTGCCGATATCGACGGCAATGCACTGCGAGACAACATCATCGTCGGATCCGGCCCTGGCATGCAGACCCAGGTGAGTGTGTACGCGTCGCAACTTCCCACCGACCCGGGTACTACCCCCGAGGTGTTCGGGACGTTCTCGCCCTACCCGGATTCGGACGCCGGGGTGGTGCTCGCCACCGGCATGGTGGATGCGTCGTCCGGACGTGCGAGTATCGTGACGGCGCCGGGGCCGGGGGATTCGCCACTGGTGAAGACATTCCGGTACGACCTGTTCACCCCGAGTGCGGCGAGCTCCGACTCGTCCGAACACGCGGGCCACGGCGACGAGCCGACAACGACGTCGGAGTTCATGGCATTCGACGAGGACTACCGCGACGGTGTTGCGCTCTCGACCGGATGGGTAGCCGGTGTCGAGGGTGGCGCGAAATCGATCGTGGCCGGCATGAGCGGGGGCGACGGCACGGTTCGGACGTTCTCCTCTGGATCGCGGCTCGACGGCGGACCGGAGATGTACCTCGAATCGCCGAATCATCACGGCGGTGCGGTCTCGTTCGCGCAGACGTCGTCGTTCGTGCCGTTCCCCGGTGGGGCCGGGGTGGACGTCGCGACGACCGCGACGACGTCGGGAGCGGATCTGTTGGTGTCCGGCGGCGCAGGCGAGGTTCGCAAGTTCACCCTGGCGCGACCGAATCCGACAGCGGACACACTCGTGCCGACACAGGTCGGTGGTGTACCTCCCTTGCCGGTCGGTGCGGGGCCACTGGCACTCGGTGGCCGATGACCAATTTTTCGAGATCGGGGAATTCCGATCCACGTTTCGAGCGGAGAGTCGAGGTGGTTCCTTCATGAATCTGGGAACGATCAGCGAGGTGTTGCGTCCCAGGACGCTCGATCAGATCGACGGCTGGCGTGACGGGTATGCCTGGCTCGCCGGTGGAACCTGGCTGTTCTCCGAACCGCAGGTGGACCGAGACACGCTCATCGACCTCGATGGATTGTGTTGGCCCGCACTGACGGTGACCGAGGCAGGACTCGAGATCGCGGCAACGTGTCGGATCGCCGAACTGGACGATCTCACCGGGCCGCAGGAGTGGTCGGCCCTGCCGCTGAAGGGCGACTGCGCCAGGTCGCTGCTGGCGTCGTTCAAGATCTGGAACGCAGCCACCGTCGGCGGCAACATCTGCATGTCGCTGCCCGCCGGGGCGATGATCTCATTGACGACTGCTCTCGAGGGGGTCTACACGCTGTGGCCGAGGGAGGGCGAACCTCGTGAGGTCGCGGCAGTGGATTTCGTCACCGGCGACCACGCGAACGTGCTTGCGCCGGGAGAGTTGCTGCGCTCGATCACGATTCCGAACGCCGCGCTGGCCAAGCGCTACGTATTTCGCCAGCAGTCGCTCGTGAAACACGGCCGTTCCGCCGCACTGATCATCGGAACGTGCGGGCAGGATGGATCCGATTTCCGGCTGACGGTGACGGCTGCGACCCCGCGGCCGATCCAGTTCGTCTACGACACCGTCCCCACCCACGCCGAACTGCGCGGCGACATCACCCGAAGGTTGTCCGAGGAGGACTACTTTCATGACGTCAACGGGTCGGCTCGATACAAGCAGCATCTGACGTACTACTTTTCCGAGCAGATTCGCATGGAGTTGTCATGAGCGAGTTCGACGTCGACGGCCGTTTGTTCTCGGCGGATCCCGAACCAGGACAGTGCCTTCGAACGTTTCTGCGTGAGCGTGGATCGTTCGGCGTCAAGAAGGGTTGCGACGCTGGCGACTGTGGTGCGTGCACCGTGTGGCTCGACGGGAAGCCTTTTCATTCGTGCCTGGTCCCGGCGTTCCGTGCCGCCGGCACGCGGGTGACCACCATCGCGGGACTCGCCGACGAGGGTGTTCTGCACCCGGTGCAGCAGGCGTTCTGTGATGCGCAGTCGTTCCAGTGCGGTTTCTGCGCAGCGGGAATGATCATGACGGCGGCCTCGTTGTCGGACGAGCAGAAGCAGGACCTGCCGCGCGCGCTGAAGGGCAATCTCTGCCGATGTACCGGCTATCGATCGATCTCCGATGCGGTGCACGGACTCACCGAAGCGGAACCGGACGTGGCAGGCAGTGCGTGCGGGGCAAGTCTGGCCAATCCGTTCACCGAAGAGATCGTGACCGGCCGAGCCCGATACACCATGGACGTAGCTCCGCCGAACCTGTTGCATCTGAAGGTACTTCGGTCACCGCACGCGCATGCGCGAGTGATCGACATCGATCGCACGGCTGCGATGGCGGTACCCGGAGTCGTCGCGGTCTTCACTCACGAGGACGCACCCGACCGGCTGTACAGCACCGCGCTGCACGAGGATCACCTCGTCGATCCCGACGACACCCGTGTGCTCGACGACGTGGTGCGCTTCGTCGGACAGCGGATCGCCGCGGTCGTCGCGGAGTCCGAGGCCGCGGCCGAAGCGGGCTGCCGGGCGCTGCAGGTGACGTACGAGGTTCTGCCGGCCGTGTTCGACCCCGTCGCCGCGATGGAACCGGGCGCACCCGTACTGCACGACAAAGGATTCGAGGAGCGCGGCAACATCTTCGTCGACATTCACGGTGAAGTCGGCAGTGTCGCAGACGGATTCGATGCCGCAGAGGCGACGCACGAGAAGACCTACACGACGTCGAGAGTGCAGCACGCCCACCTCGAAACGCACGGCTCGATCGCGTGGCGCGGTGACGACGGCCGCTGGCATGTTCGAACCAGTACGCAGGGCCCGTTCGTCGTGCAGGCCAAACTCTGTTACCTGCTCGGACTTCGGGCACGCGACGTGCACGTCTTCACCGAACGTGTCGGGGGCGGGTTCGGCGGCAAACAGGAGATGATCTCCGAGGATCTCGTGTTGCTGGCCACGATGAGACTCGGCCGACCCGTCAAGTGGGAATGGACTCGCGAGGAAGAATTCATCGGTGCGACGACCCGTCATCAGATGACCACCCGCGTCAAGTTGGGTGCGCGCAGGGACGGAACTCTGACCGCGCTCGATGTGTATGTCGTCTCCAACACCGGCGCGTACGCGAACCATGCCAGCGAGACCCTCGCCGCCGCATTGGGTAGTCCACTGGCGGCATACCGGTGCCCGAACAAGAAGGCGCTGGGATATGCGGTGTACACCAACATGATTCCAGGGGGTGGGTTCCGCGGATACGGCGCGTCGCAGACGACGTTCGCGATCGAGTGCGCAATGGACGAACTCGCCCATCTACTGGGTATGGATCCCGTGGCGCTGCGCCGCAAGAACATGGTGCGCCCGGGTGACCTCGTCGAATCGGTGTGGAACGACCCGAGCGATGCGAGTTTCGGAAGCTACGGACTCGATCAGTGCCTCGATCACGTCGAGGCGGCACTCGCCGCGGGCAACGGCGTGCTCAAGCCCGAGGGTGACCAGTGGCTGGAAGGCACGGGTGTCGCGCTCGCGTTGCTCGAGTGCGGCCCGCCGACCGAACACAGGTCCGGTGCGGAACTGAAACTGCTCGCCGACGGCACCTATCACCTCGCAGTGGGGTCGACGGAGATGGGTAACGGAATCACCAACGCGCACAGGCAGATTGCGGCAGGTGTGCTCGGGACGAGGGCGGCCGACGTCGCCATCGTCAACGCCGATACCGACAGGACGCTCTACGACACCGGCACGTTCGCCAGTACCGGAACCGTCGTCGCGGGCAAGGCCGTGCACCTGACGGCACTGGCACTGCGTGATGCCATCCTGGACTACGCCAGCGAATACAGCGAGGTGCCTCGGCAGGACTGCGACCTCGACAACGACGCCGTCGTGTGCCGTGGTCGTCGCGTCAAGCTGGCCGAATTGTATTCGGCCAGAGCCGAATCCGGTCGCAGACTGGAGGCGACTCGGAAGGCGTACCTCTCACCGCGGACGATCGCGTCGAACGTCCATGGGGTTCGTCTGGCCGTCCACCAGGTCACCGGGGAGATACGGATACTGCACAGCGTTCACGGCGCCGACATCGGGCGACTGATCAATCCGCTTCAGTGTCGAGGTCAGATCGACGGGGCAGTCGGAATGGCGCTGGGATGGGCACTGACCGAGAACATGGTGCACGACGCGGACGGGAAGATGGTCAACCCCAACTTCCGCAACTACCGGATCCCCGCGTTCGCCGATACCCCGCGAACCGAGGTGTTCTTCGCCGACACCTACGACTCGATCGGCCCGCTCGGCGCGAAGTCGCAGGGCGAGTGCGCGATCAACCCGGTAGCCCCGTCGGTGTCGAACGCGTTGTTCGATGCGACGGGTGTGCGGTTCACGTCGCTGCCGTTCACCCCGGATCGGATCTTTGCGGCGTTGGATCAGAACTTCTTGCGCAACCGCATGCCGATCGGGCGACCGTCCGGATCGACGAACAGCCGGTAGGCCACCGAGGCGAGACGCTGTTGCCAGACGGGCGGAACATCGATGTCGTGCCGCCGCAGGCGTCCGGGCGGGCGGGTTCGGATCGACGGCGCCCGGTGCCAGGCGTCGAGCCGATCGGCCGAGTCCCGGGCGGCATCGAAGCACGACGACGGGTCGATGAGGTCGGCTTCGTCGCCGATCTCACGGTCGAGGTGCTCGCGCATCAGTTCCAGACGGAGCTCGCGCGCGAAGACGCGAGCGCCGTCGCCGAGTCCGGCCGGATCGGTCGGCTCGCGCGTGTCCTTCTCGTCGTCGACGATCGCGGCGGTCAATTCGGAATCGTGAGTCCAGGAACGCCGATTGAAGTTGTCGGAACCGACCGCAGCCCACACGTCGTCGACGATGCACACCTTCGAGTGGACGTAGACGGGAATGCCGCGATCGTTCTCCAGGTCGAGCACGAGTACTCGGTCGCCGCCGGCATCCTTGATGACGTCGAGCGCCGCCGAGTGTCCGAGTAGAGCCGATGGGATGGTGATGGCGCTGTCGTCGTCGAGGTGTTTGGGCACGACGATGATCAAGCGCAGGTCGGGTGAGCGGCGGAGCGCGGCTGCGAACACGCGCGCGACGTCCACCGACCACAGATACTGGTCCTCGACGTAGATCAACCTGCGCGCGCGGCGCAAAGCCTTGGCGTACGCCCTGGCAGCGCTTCGTTCGCCCTTCGTCGCGAACGGGTACGCGGGCCGACGCCTGGGATACGTTCGCAGGAGCTGGACCGCACATGTGCCCGCCGGCGCGGGCACGGGCCGCGGCTCGGGAAGTTCCGACGGCTCACGCGTCGTACCGCGGAGGATGTCGGGGATCGCATGCCACGGCAATCGAGAGAGCGCAGCAGGGTCCTCCCAGCGCTCGCGGAACACGTCTTCCACGTCGCGTACCGTCGGGCCTTCGAGCTGCACCTGCATGTCGTGCCACGCAGGAATTTCCCCGTACTCGGCGGGAAACGGTCTGCTGACGGGGTCACCGAAGTGGTTGCTGTCGTCCCTGCGGGCACGTGCAAGGTCGATACCACCGACGAAAGCGACGTCGGTGCGGTCCTCGGCGGCATATCGGACGACGACGAACTTCTGGTGGTGGCTTCCGAGCGTCAACACTCGCTGATCGAGGATGACCTCGCCGCCCGCCTCTTCCAGGCGCACGGCGAGCTTGCGATTCTTCGGCCCGGTGAAACCGAGGGTT
Organism: Rhodococcus yunnanensis NBRC 103083; assembly: GCF_001895005.1. GTDB lineage: Bacteria > Actinomycetota > Actinomycetes > Mycobacteriales > Mycobacteriaceae > Rhodococcoides > Rhodococcoides yunnanense. The sequence continues at coordinate 310,279 of NZ_BCXH01000003.1, forward strand.
TCGATGTGCGAGCGCCACACCATTCCTTTGACGGTTCCGCCGCGGACCGCGACCCCGGCGAGAGCGTCCTCGACGGTAACTCCGTCGTCGGTCAACAGTTGCTCCGGATCACCGCGCCAGTCGGTGAACAGCACGAGGTCGCCTGCGCCCGCGCGGGCGAATGCGTCGGCCAGTGCAGCGAAGTAGGTCTTGCCGTGCACGAGGGGAGTGACGCGATTGCCCACGGTCCACGCCGCGATCCGGGTGTCCGGATTGCCACGTTCCTCGGCGCTCAGGAACCAGGGATGCGCCGCGCCGAACTGCTGTGCCTGCTCGTTCAGCGCGGCGCTGCTTCGGCCCAGTCGCTCTGCCACAGCGTCGATCGTTCGGCGTAGCCGCTGCCATTTTCCCCGGCGTAGCCGCTGCGAATTCACGGTTGGCATCCTGTCAGAGGGCGGGGGCGACCGTCACAGGAGGCCCCGATGGTCAGGACGTTGCGACGAACTCCGGCTGGTCGAGGATCCGTAGCCACGAGCCGTCCGGCTGGCGCTGGACTACCTGGGCCCGCGCGCCTGCGTTGTCCTTCGGGGCTGTCGAGGTGAGTGCGATGTCGCCGTACACCAGGGTCGGCAGCCCTTCTTCCAGCTCGAAGTGTGGGCCATGGGCCAGGACCGATGCCCACAGGTCGCGTATCGCGGCACGCCCGACGGTGGTCTTGCCGGGCGGGTAGGCCATGACGGCGTTCTCGTCGTACAGGGCCGCCACACCGTCGGCGTCGCCTGCGTTGGACCGCTCGACGAACAAGCGGGTGATGTCTTCCGGGGTCGTTGCCTTCTCTGTTGTCATGGCTCCAGCGTGCTGCCGGGATCATCAGAAGTCCAACAGATTGTTCTTCTCGGAACTAGAATTTCTGGTTATGGAACTTCGTCAGCTCGAATACTTCGTCGCCGTTGCCGAGGAAGCGAACTTCACCAGGGCAGCCGAACGCGTGAACATCAGTCAATCGGGAATCAGCGCGCAGATTCGAGCGCTCGAACGTGAACTGGGTGCCGAGTTGATCGACCGCCGCAGCCGTGTCGCGGCGCTCACCACCTCGGGCAAGGCCGCAGTGGAACATGCGCGGGCGGCACTCGACGCCGCCCGGTCGCTGCGACGATCCGTCGACGAGGTGAACCTGCTCGTTCGGGGAAGAATCGATGTAGGCATGGTCACCGCATGCACGGTCACACCACTCTTCGACGCATTGGCGAGCTTCCATCTCGAATACGGCGGTGTCGAAGTCTCTCTTGCCGAGGGCAATTCGGACGATCTGATCGAACGGGTGCTTGCAGGCACGCTGGACGTCGCGCTTGTCGGCACTGCGTCGGATCCTCCGGAAGGCCTGGAATCGTTCGTGATCGTGCGGGAGGGGCTCGCGGCGTCGGTACCTCCCGATCATCCACTCGCCGGGCGGTCCGAGGTGACGATGCGCGAGGTGTGCACGTACCCGGTGGTGTGCCTTCCCGCGGGCACCGGAATCAGATCGGTCTTCGACGAAACATGTACGCGCACAGGAACAGAAGCCGATGTGGCATTCGCGGCGAGCGCGCCGGCGGCGGTGGCCGACCTCGTCGTCCGAGGGCTCGGGGTGGCGATACTCAGCCGGTCCATGAGTGTCGACTTCACGGACCGGCTGGTATCGATCCCGATCTCCGACGTCGCAGTCGACGCCGTGCTTGCCCTTGTGTGGTCCTCCCGGCCCAATGTGGCGGTGAGAGAACTCGTCGGCCGAATTCGGGCTGCGTTTCTCTAGGTCAGTGCGGCCAGGTGATCGCGCGAGAACGCGACACGCTCGTCGAGGCGGTCGTGCTCGACCTTGTCCACCCACTCCGGGTCGGACAGCAGTGCTCGCCCGACTGCGACGATGTCGAACTCGCCTCGGGCGAACTGCTCCAGCAGGGGATCGAGGCCGGTGATCGCGGACGCGGCGTCGTCGCCGAACGCGCTGCCGAACTCCTTGTCGAGTCCGACCGAACCGACGGTGATCGTCGGAAGCCCGGTGATGGTCTTGGTCCAACCCGCAAGTCCGCGTTGGCCTTCGACGCCGTCCAGTTCGGGGAACTCGGGGATCCAGTGGCGGCGCGTCGACGGGTGGAACACATCGACACCGGCGTCGACCAGCGGGGTGAGCACCCGCTCGAGTTCCTGCGGGGTGTGCGCGATCCGCGCGTCGTAATTGCCGGACTTCCACTGCGAGTATCGGTAGACGATCGCGAAGTCGTCACCGACCTCGGAACGAATCGCGGCGACGACCTCCGCGGGAAACCTGGTTCGAGCCTCGAGTGATCCGCCGAAACGGTCGTCGCGTACGTTCGTTGTGGCCCAGAAGAATTCGTCGAGAAGATATCCGTGTGCGCCGTGCAGTTCGACGCCGTCGAACCCCACGGACTTGGCGTTGGCGGCCGCATCGACCCAGTGCTGGATCAGGTCGTCGAGGTCGGCGCTGGTGAATGCCTTACCGAGCGGGGTGCCGTCGAGGGCGATGCCCGACGGGCTGACGGTGGTGACATCGGGATTGAGCTGCGGGTCGTCGCCGCGCTCGACTCCGAGGTGCCACAGCTGGGGGATGATCACACTGCCCTCGGTATGAACTGCGTCGACGACGCCTTTCCAGCCCGCGAGGCTGTCCTCGCCGTAGATGTGGGGAACGCGAGGGTTCGGTCCGGCGGCGGGGTCGGGAATGAGCGTGCCCTCGGTGATGATCAAGCTGGTACCACCTGCGGCGCGCCTGCGGTAGTACTCGGCGACGTCGGTTCCGGGAACTCCGCCGGGTGAGAACGCCCGGGTCATCGGGGCCATCGCGAATCTGTTGCGCAACTTCAACGATTTGATCTCGAGCGGGGTGAAGAGCGCTGACGTGTTCGATGCGGTTTCGGTCACCGTTGGACAACGTTGCGGCGGGTCCCGGCTATTCCGAGCATGCTATACCTGGGTGATGAAGGTTACAGGCAAGGTAGCAGTCGTCACCGGTGGAGGCGGCGGCATCGGGGGAGCCCTCGCCGAACGGCTGGTCGCCGCGGGTGCACGCGTGGTGGTGTCGGACCTGGATCCGGTCTCCGCGTCGAAGGTCGTCGAACGGCTCGAACCAGGTACGGCGGTCTCGCTCGGGGGTGACGCGTCGAAAACCGAGGACATCACCGCTCTCGTCGCTTTGGCCGAGGACACCTTCGGGCCGGTGGATCTGTATTTCGCGAATGCGGGGGTCAGCGGCGCTCCGGGTCTGGAGGCGAGCGAGGCGGACTGGGATCTGTCGATCGAGGTGAACCTGCGCGCGCACATCAGGGCGGCGCAAGTGCTGGTGCCTCGGTGGATCGAGCGCGGCGAAGGGTACTTCGTGAGTACCGCGTCTGCGGCCGGGCTGCTCACCCAGATCGGTTCTGCGACATACGCAACCACCAAACATGCAGCGGTCGGCTTCGCCGAGTGGTTGAACGTCACCTACGGCGACCGCGGCATCCGGGTGAGCTGCCTGTGCCCGATGGGCGTCAACACCAAGCTGCTCTACGAGGGCCAGGAGTCGGGAAGTGCGCTCGGCGCCGCGGCGACCAACGCCGTGCTGTCGGCGGGCGAGGTGCTGGAGCCGGCCGATGTGGCCGAGATCGTTCTGGAGGCCATGGACGCCGAGCAGTTCCTGATTCTTCCGCACGCCAACGTTCTCGACATGTATCGCAACAAGGGCGCCGACTACGACCGCTGGCTGCGCGGGATGCGTCGCTATCAGAACACCCTGCTCGGCCACACCAACTGAGGAGACCTCCCGTGTCGTTCTTCGAAACCACCGATCGCGCAAAGAAATACGAGTCCGACCTGCTGGAGTTCATGGATTCGCACATCTATCCGGCGGAGCGGGTGTACGACGAGCAGATGCGGGAGGCAGGTGATCCGCACGCGCAGCCGCAGATCATCGAGGACCTCAAGGTCGAGGCCCGATCCCGCGGACTGTGGAACCTCTTTCACCCGCACCCGGAATGGGGTCCGGGGCTGACCAATCTCGAGTACGCACCGCTGGCCGAGATCATGGGGCGCAGTCTGCTCGCGCCGGAAGCATGCAACTGCAACGCGCCCGACACCGGCAACATGGAAGTGTTCACGCTCTTCGGCACCGACGAGCACAAAGAGAAGTACCTGAAGCCGTTGCTGGACGGCACGATTCGCTCGGCATTTGCCATGACCGAACCGGACGTGGCCAGCTCGGACGCCACCAACATCGAGATGAGCATGGTGCTCGACGGTGACGAGTACGTGCTGAACGGCCGAAAGTGGTTCGCCTCCAACGCACTGCACAAGAACTGTCGTGTCTTGATCGTCATGGGCAAGACCGACCGCGACGCCGCGACACACAGGCAACAGTCGATGCTCGTCGTGCCGATCGACGCACCGGGCGTGACGGTCGTCCGCAACCTGCCGGTCTTCGGATACGTCGACCGCGAAGGTCATGCCGAGATACTGTTCGAGGACGTTCGAGTGCCGACCAAGGACGTGTTGAAGGGTCCTGGTGAAGGTTTCGCGATCAGTCAGGCGCGCCTCGGGCCCGGTCGAATCCATCACGCCATGCGGACCATCGGCGTCGCCGAACGTGCCCTGGAACTGATGTGCCGCCGGGCGTCGTCGCGCGTGACGTTCGGAAAGCCGGTGGCCGCGCGTGCGAACATTCAGGATTGGATCGCCGAATCTCGCATCGACATCGAGATGACGAGGCTGCTGACGTTGAAAGCTGCGCACCTGATGGACACCGTCGGGAACAAGGAGGCGAGGACCGAGATCGCGGCCATCAAGGTCGCTGCTCCGATCATGGCGCTGAAGGTCATCGACCGTGCGATCCAGGTGCACGGCGGCGGTGGGGTGTCCAACGACTTCCCGTTGGCCATGATGTACGCGCACGTTCGCACCCTGCGGCTCGCCGACGGTCCCGACGAGGTGCACAAGATGTCGATCGCGAAGATGGAGCTGCGTAAATATCTGTGACCGTTCCTGACCGGCCGTACTGAGGCCAGGCTGTGCTAACTTCACGCCCATGAAGCGGACATGCACGCGCGTTCTTCTGGCAGCTCTGGTGATCGGGGGTCTCGTCGCCTGCGGAAGCGATACAGAACAGCAAGAGGACTCGTCGGCGGACTCGCGTTCGGTGACAGTCGAGCATGTTGCCGGTTCGACGACCATCGACGGCACACCGGAACGCATCGTCGCCCTCGGGCAGCAGTGGGTCGACGCGTTGGCCGAGTTCGACGTCACCCCGATCGCCTACATCTCGGCAGGCTCGCAGGGCGACGACCGCAAGCTGTTCCCGTGGCAGACCGGCCTCGCGCAGGATTCGGTCATGCTCGACTCGTCGTCGGTCGACACGATGAACGCAACCCCTCCCGTCGAGGAGATCGCCGCGCTGAGCCCGGATCTGATCCTGGTCGCCGGTGTTGCTTCCCCCGAGCCGTTCGCGTCGTTGAGCGAGATCGCCCCGACCGTTTTCCCCGAGGCAGCCACCGTCGACAGTTGGCAGTGGCAGATCGACACGCTCGGTGACATCCTCGGCAGGCAGGACGACGCCGAGGCCATCATCGCCGAGGGAACGGCATACACCGACGGTATCGAAGCCGACTATCCCGGTCTCGACGGCAAGACAGCTGTGCTGTCTCAGTACATCGTGTCGACGCAACAGCTCGTCGCCGTCGTCGATCCCGACGACGGCGCCGCGCAAGTGTTCGACAGCATCGGCATGAGCGTCCCGGCCGATCTCGCAGCATCACCCGACGCCAGCAGCGGCCGCCTGGTGTTCAGCCCGGAGCGCGTCAACGAACTGACGGCAGATCTGGTGGTGATGCTGCCGAACGGCGGCACCGCGGCCGACCTGGAGGCTCTGCCGGGATTCAACACGCTGCCCGCGGTGACGAACGGTGGACTGGCAGTGCAGGATTACGCCACGGTGGTGGGATTCAACCTGCCGTCCAAGGCGTCGGTCGAGTACTCGCTCGAGAGAATCCGTCCGCAGCTCGACGCGATCGGCGGGTGACGGCCCTACCGGAGGAGTCGGGCAGCGACATCCGCGATGCTCATCGGCGTCCGGCCGAGCAGAGTGGCCAGATGGTCCGTCTCGGCCGCGAAGACACCGCGTCGGACAAGAGGAAAGAGCACCGCGAACGGTCCGGTGTCGGTGTCGGCGACTTCCTCGTGTGCGACCGGTGTTCCGGTCAGCGCAGACACCGTCTTTGCCATGTCTTCGTACGTCCACGCCGGTCCTCGCAACTCCCACAACGGAGTACGAGGTCGGTCGACGGCTGCCTTCGCTGCACATTCACCGAGGTCGGATATGGCAGCTGTGGCGATCATCTGCCCGTCACTCGCCGACTTGATCACTCCATCGCGTGCGTCTGCTATCGACTTCGCGACGAACGGCTCGGTGTAGAGCGCATTGCGGAGGATCGTGTGGGGGACACCGCTGTCGGCCAGAGCTTGTTCTGCCGCGGAATGCCCCGGATCGTGCTCGGCTCCCATCCCACTCGTGTAGACGACGAAGGTCACGCCCGCGAACGCGGCGGATTCGACAACGGCACGGTGCTGGGCTGCCCGGATGACGGGATCGAGGACCGAGCTCGACACGAACACGACGGTATCGACGCCCACGAAGGCGTCCGCCAGTGACGCTCGATTCGAATAGTCTCCAACGCGAACGGTCAGCCCCTGAGAGACGAACCGAGCAGCATCGGACGGATTTCTCACCAGAACCCGCACATCTGCGGAGGACGTTCGATCGAGAATGCTGCGCAAAGCTGCTCCGCCGAGATTGCCTGTTGCGCCGGTGATCAGAAAGACGGTCATGTGTCTGCTCCAAAGGAAGAGGGATCATGCGGAATCGAAATGGGACTCGCATAGCGAGATCCCATTCCGGTTCCGCACAGAATCGCCATCCCAGGACGGCGTGGCCGTCTTTGCTGCAGGGCAGTATTTATTTGCTGCAGGGCAGTGATCAGGAGGAGCAGTATGTTGGCATCGGCATCAGACTAGCTCGCGCACTATCGGTGGGCAACACCGATACCGCGTCGATCGAGCGGCCGTCGGCAAATCAGAGGTGGATCAGAGGTGGATCAGAGGTGGATCACCCCTCGCATGTTCTTGCCGTCGCGGAGGTCCTGGTACCCCTCGTTGACCTGCTCGAGGCTGTAAGTGTTGGTGATCAGCTCGTCGAGCTTCAGCTGACCTGCATCCCACAGGCGCAGAAGCCGCACGATGTCGTACTGCGGGTTGGCCGAGCCGAACAGCGTGCCCTTGATCGTCTTCTGGTTCAGGGTCAGATCGGTGCCCGAGACGTGCACGGTCAGCTTCGCGGGGTCGGCGAGGCCGGTGATGACGACGGTTCCGCCCTTGCCGATGGCCGCTGTCGCTGCCTGAACGACCTCCTCGTCGACGGTGCCCACGAGAATCAAGGCCTGGTCGGCGCCCTGTCCCCACGTGAGTTCGGTGAGCTTCTCCTGCGCGGAGGCCGCGTCGGCGAAGGCATGTGTCGCACCGAATTTCAGCGCCTGGTTGCGCTTGAATTCGAGCGGGTCGACGACGAGAACGTGCTTGGCTCCGGCATGGACCGCGCCCTGGACGGCATTGATGCCGAGGCCACCGATGCCGTAGATGATCACCGAGTCACCGGCGCGCACCCCGCCCGCGTACACGGCGGTGCCCCAGCCGGACGGCACCCCGCAACCGACGAGAACCGCTGTCTCCAAAGGCAACCAGTCGTCGACCTTCACTACTGAGTGCTGCGAGATGGTCGCGCGCTCGGCGAACGTTCCCAGCATGCACATCGCGCCGAACTCGGTTCCCTTGCTGTCGCGACGACGGAAGGTGCCGTCGGGCATGCAGCCTTCGAGAATCGTTGCGCCCATGTCGCACAGGTTCTGTCGGCCCGTCGAACAGTAGCGACACGTGCCACAGTTGGGGATGAACGAGCAGACGACGTGATCGCCCGGCTTGACCTTGGTGACTCCGGGTCCGATCTCCTCGATGATGCCCGAGCCTTCGTGTCCGCCGACGATCGGGAACCGCGGTGGCAGATCGCCGTCGAGCAAATGCAGGTCGGAATGACACAGCCCGGCGGCGGTGTACTTGATGAGGACTTCGCCCGGGCCGGGTCCGTCGAGTTCGAGTTCGAGAATCTCGAAGGGCTTGTGGGCCTCGAACAGTACTGCTGCTTTGGTCTTCACAAGGAGCTCCTTAGCGGTAGATGGACTTGACTGACTGGAAGTTGCGTAGGGCATCGGGGCCGAGCTCACGGCCGATGCCGCTGTCCTTGACGCCACCGAACGGTGAGCCGGGGTCGACCATGTAGCGGTTGATGCCGATCGTCCCGGTGCGAATCTGTTTCGCGACGCCGTATCCGCGCTCGTCGTCGGAGGTCCAGACGGTGCCGCCGAGACCGAAGTCGGTGTCGTTGGCGATACGCACAGCCTCGGCTTCGTCGCCGTACGGAATCACCGACAGGACAGGGCCGAAGATCTCTTCCTGTGCGATCGCCTGGTTGTTGTCGACATCGGCGAACACCGTAGGTTGGACGAACCATCCGCGATCGAGATCGGCCGGCCTGCCGCCGCCTGCGACGAGCCTGGCGCCGTCGCCGCTGCCCTTGGCGATATACCCCTCGACGCGATCTCGTTGTCGCTCACTGGCCATGGGGCCGATCTGCGTTGCAGGGTCGAGTGCGTCGCCGACGGTGAGCGAGTTCGCGAACGCCTCGAACACGCCCACCACCTCGTCGTAGCGGCTGCGAGGCGCGAGCACTCGGGTGCCGAGGAAGCACGTCTGCCCGTTGTTCAAGAACGTTGCGCCGAACAGGTCTTCGCCGATCTTCGACAGATCCAGGTCGGCGTCGTCGAGCACGATGGCGGCGGACTTGCCACCGAGTTCCAGCGTCACCGGACGGAGAAGGCGGCCACAGGTTTCGGCGATCGAGCGCCCTGCTGCGGTGGATCCGGTGAACGCGACCTTGTCGATGCCCGGGTGAGATACGAGGTAGGCGCCGATCTCGCGTCCACCGGGAACGATGTTGACCACTCCTGCCGGAATGCCCGCTGCCATCACGGCTTCGACGAACGGGATGGAGTCGAGCACGGTCTCCGGGGAGGGCTTGATGACGATCGTGCATCCGGCGGCCAGAGCAGGCGCATGTTTGAACGCCGCGAGGGTCTGCGGAAAGTTCCACGGGGCGATCGCGCCGACCACACCGATGGGCTCCCGGCGAACCGTCGTCGTGCCGCCGAGCAGGTGCGGATGTGACTCCTCGAAGGTCGCCGTTCGGGCGAGGGATGCGTAGTACCGCACCACGGCGACCGGAAACCCTGCTTCGAGCTGCAGCGCGATCGAGATCGGCATGCCGTTCTGCGCGGAGACGATCTTGGCGATCTCCTCGCCGCGGGCCTCGAGTTCGTCCGCGAGACGGTCGAGGGCGTCCGCGCGCCGGGACGGTTCCCACTGGCTCCACCCGTCGGGATCGGCGAACGCGCGCCGGGCTGCGGTGACCGCCGCGTCGACGTCCGCTTCCTGCGCTTCCGGTACCGAACCGATGATCTGCTCGGTGCTGGCAGAACGTACTTCGATCCTGGCCGACGAACTCGGGGGAGCCCATTCGCCGCCGATGAACAGCGACTCCGCATGTATTGCTGTATCCGTATCCATGCATACATCGTGACCTGGATCACTACGGGAGAGTGTTCAAATTCTGGACGATTTCAGTGGATGTCGAGTTCCTTCATCCGCTTGTACAGCGTCGTGCGGCTCATGTGCAGCGCCTCGGCGGTGCTGCGCTTGTTTCCACCGTTGCGGGCGAGTTCGGCGACGATCGCCTTCTTCGTTGCCGCATCGAGAACGTTCAGGGACGAGGACACGGCCGACCGCGGCCGAATCAGATCCTTGTCGGTGATGTCGCCGACCGAGCGCTTCGCTGCGACCTCGGTGATCTCGGTGCGGAGTTCGTCGATGTTGCCGGGCCATTCGTAGCCGATCAACTTCGACATCGCCGCCGGAGTGAACCGTCGATCACGCCCGCCTGGCAGCTCCGCGAGAAAACCGCGAACCAGGTCGGGAATCTCGTGCTTGCGTGCCCGGAGCGGCAGCAGTTCGATCGTCGACGCGCATGCGGTGACCAGCCGGCGGTGCTCCGGCGTCGTCGCACCAGGGACGGCGGACAGCGCGAACCACGCCTTCGCCGTCGTGAGCTTCGAATACAGAATTCGTGCGACGGCGGGGCCGAGCAGGTGCACGTTCTCGACGACGACGGACGCCCCCGCGTCGGCGAGATGCTCGGTGACGCGAGCGAGCCAGACGGCCGGGTCGGTCGCGACCAGGTCGACGGCGTCGAAGAAGGTGGCCGTACCCGCCAGTTCGGTCAGGGTGCGCGTGCGACCGGTGCCCGGCTCGCCGTTGACGCAGACCGTTGCCTTGGTCCGCGCCCGAGTAGGCGCCACCGCCACGCGCGGCGCGTCCACCTGAGGGTCGATCTCGACGACGATTCCGGCGCCCGAGGCCGGACGATCCCACCGGACCGTCGCCTGCAGCCCGGAACTGAGCGTCATCGACCGTACGACGCCTTGGCGGTGCATCGGATCGTCGGCGAGCGCGCGCAGTGCGGCATGATCGACGGCGTCGAGGAGGTTGCCTGCACTGGTGTTCTCGAGCAGTATCTCGTCCGCGATCGCGATGGCAGGAGCTCCGCGCCTGCGCGCGGACGCGCGTTGAAACGCGCCGAACAGTAGTTGCTCGCTCCAGCGTGTCTCCTCGAGCAGGCGACCCTGAATGTCCGACACCGCGTGCACGAGCATCGGCTCGAGCAGCGGATTGTCCTCGGCGGCAAGGAAAGTGATGTCCAGGACACCTTCGACGCGGCGGGTGATCGGGTGCAGGATCGGATAGCCGTAGCAACTGAAGCACTTCATGGACTCCATGTAGTGCTCCTCGCCGCGAACCGCGACGGGAGTGCGGAGCTCGAAGACGGTCGCGATCGAATTGGTTCCCGAGGTCGTTTCGGTGAACGGCCTGCCGACCACGGCACCCGTCCCGGTCACGAGTTCGCGCGCCTTGTCGTTGCCGAATCGGATGTCGACGAGTTTGGCGTCGCGGTCGGCCAGGATGACGCAGTAGCCGTTTCCGGACAGCACGCTTTCCATGCGGCCGAGAATCGGGTCGGCGGCCGAGAGCAGCCGCGATCGACGATCGACCTCGAACACACTGAAGTCCTCCAGGGTGTCCGTCGGATCCAGACCGCTCAGTCGCGCGCGCTGCCACGACTGGGCGATCTGCGCACGTATCAGTTCCACGCCGATTCTCCGCTCTCACGAGACGAGTCGAACGTTATCGAAGGTAGCCGCACCGGCGTGGCGTTCTCGTGGAATGGCCCCAGCGCACATGGACACCACTTGTCACCGCCGCGAGGGTAGCGTTTTTCGCATGGCATACAGATACCTAGGAAACAGTGGACTCAAGGTCTCGGAGATCACCTACGGCAACTGGCTCACGCACGGCTCGCAGGTCGAGAACGACGTCGCGACGCAGTGTGTCCACGCGGCGCTCGATGCCGGGATCTCGACGTTCGATACCGCCGACGTCTACGCCAACGGCGCAGCCGAAACCGTGTTGGGTGAGGCGCTCAAAGGCGTCAGGCGTGAATCGCTCGAGATCTTCACCAAGGTCTACTTCCCGGTCGGACCGAAGGGCCCCAACGACACCGGCCTGTCCCGCAAACACATCTTCGAGGGCATCGACGCGTCGCTGCGGCGACTCGACACCGACTACGTCGACCTCTACCAGGCGCATCGCTATGACGTCGAGACTCCGCTCGAGGAAACGATCGCGGCGTTCGGCGACGTCGTCCGGCAGGGCAAGGCTTTGTACATCGGCGTCTCCGAGTGGACGGCCGACCAGCTGCGCCGCGGACAGTCGCTGGCACGCGAGAACGGATTCTCCATCGTCTCCAACCAGCCGCAGTACTCGGCGTTGTGGCGCGTCATCGAATCCGAGGTGATCCCGGTGTCCAAGGAACTCGGCATCTCGCAGGTCGTCTGGTCGCCGATCGCGCAGGGCGTGCTCACCGGCAAGTACCTACCGGGTCAGCCTCGGCCTGCGGGCTCACGCGCCACCGACGACAAGGGTGGCGACAAGATGATCGAGCGCTACCTGAACGACGAAACTCTCACGCGCGTGCAAGAACTGAAGCCGATCGCCGACGACCTCGGCATCACCATGGCTCAGCTCGCCGTCGCGTGGGTGCTGGCGAACGACAACATCGCCGCGGCACTGGTCGGTGCGTCCCGTCCCGAGCAGATCGCCGAGAACATCAAGGCCTCCGAGGTGACGCTCGACGACGACGTACTGAAGAAGATCGACGAAGCGCTGGCGGGATCGATCGAATCGGACCCGGCCAAGACGCAGTCGCCCGAGTCGAGGCTGGTCTAGCCCCGCGCCCGTGCCCAGGGTTACCGCACGGGTAACTCTGGGCGCACGGGCGACAAGCGCACTATGGTGGCCTGCATGCCCACATTGCAACAGCGACTGCGCACTTCGGCACCACTTCCGTCGACGCCGGCCCGCGTGGTCGTCGTCGGTGGAGGCTTCGGCGGGTTTCATGCCCTGCGAAAGCTGCAGAAGCTCCTCGAACCGGAACGGGCGGCACTGACGCTCGTCGCGCCCAACGACTACCTGCTCTACAGTCCGCTGCTTCCCGAGGTCGCGACGGGTGTGCTCGATCCGCGCGATATCGCTGTCTCGATTCGGCAGACACTGCGCAAGACCAAGACCGTGCTCGGGCATGTGTCGGCGGTCGACTTCGGTGAGCGGCGCCTGCTGGTCGAAGGGCACGAGGGCACCACCGAGATCGAGTGGGACAAGCTCATCCTGTCGCCGGGATCGGTCACCCGGCAGTTCGACATCCCCGGTGTCGCCGAGAACGCGCACGGGCTCAAGACCCTCAGTGAAGCGACGTTCATCCGCAACCACGTGCTGGCACAACTCGATGCGGCCGATTCGCTGCCCGACACCCCGGCCGGGCGGGCCGAAAGGGTGGAACGGCTCACCGTCGTCGCTGTCGGAGCCGGATACACCGGAACCGAATTCGTTGCGCAGATGCAGAATTGGATCAAGGGTATCGCCACGCGATGGGCGAGCATCGACCCGAACGACGTCCGATGGCTGTTGGTCGACCTGGCCCCCGCCGTGTTGCCGGAGTTGGGTGAGCAGCTGGGTAAAGAGGCTCTGGGTGTGCTGAAGGCGCGGGGCGTCGAGGTGCGGCTCGAAGTGACCGTGGCGTCCGCGACAGCGACGTCGGTGACATTGACCGACGGAACGGTAGTGCCGTCGCGAACTCTGGTGTGGGGTGCGGGCGTGGCACCGAGCCCGTTGATCGCGACGCTCGGTCTGCCGACGGAGAAGGGGCGCCTCGTCGTCGCACCGGACATGTCGGTGCCGGGCGTCCCGAACGTGTGGGCCATCGGCGACGCGGCCGCGGTTCCGGATCTGGCCGCCGACCCGTCGAAACCCACTCCGCCGACAGCCCAGCACGCGCAGCGCCAGGGCGTCCGGGTCGCGCGGAATGTCGCAGCGAGTCTCGGTGTAGGAGAAGCGAAACCGTACGTGCACAAAGACCTCGGTCTGGTGGCAGATCTCGGCGGCTTCGACGGTGTGGCCAAGCCTCTGGGGGTTCCGCTCACCGGGCCGCTCGCCAAGTTCGTCGCTCGCAGCTATCACCTGTACGCGCTCCCGACCACGGCGGCGAGAGTCCGCGTCGCGACCGACTGGCTGTACTCGACGATTCTGCCCACCCGTGTGGTGAACCTCGATCAGGTTCGGTCTGAGGATGCGTTGATCGCGAAGGCGCAGGGCCAATAGAACTACGTGCGTGCTCGGTTACGGGCGAAGGTAACCGAGCACGCACGGGCGCTGCAGCCGCACTACTTCAGGTGGTGCACTTCCTGCAGTCCGTAGACAGGGGTCTCGATGCCCTCGTATCGGGCTTTGATCTGCAGTGCCAGGTACAGCGAATAGTGCCGGGACTGATGAAGATTGCCGCCGTGGAACCACAGGTTCTCCTGCTGCGTCGGCTTCCACATGTTGCGCTGCTCGCCCTCCCACGGCCCCGGATCTTTTGTGGTGTCCGAGCCGAGGCCCCAGACCTTGCCCACCTTGTCGGCGGTCGCCTGATCGATGAGGTCGGCGACCCAGCCGTTCATCGAGCCGTAGCCGGTGGCGTACACGATCACATCGGCCGGTAGTTCGCTTCCGTCCGCCAAGACCACGCCGTTCTTGCTGATCTTTTCTACCTGTCCCGCAACCAGTTTGATCTTCCCATCCGCGACGAGTTCCGATGCGCCGACGTCGATGTAGTACCCCGAACCGCGGCGCAGGTACTTCATGAACAGCCCGGACCCGTCGTCGCCGAAGTCGTGTTGGAAGCCCGCCTTCTCGAGCCGATCGTAGAAGTCCTTGTCCTTCTCCGCTATCTGCTGGTACACGGGAATCTGGAACTCGTGCATGATCCGGTACGGCAGCGACGCGAACGTCAGATCGGCCTTGCCCGTCGTCATACCGGCGTCGACCGCACGCTCGGAATACAGGTCACCCAAAGCGATTTCACACAGTGAATCGGACTTGACGATGTGCGTCGAGCTGCGCTGCAGCATCGTCACGTCCACGCCGGTCTCGTAGAGCGCCTTGCAGATATCGTGTGCGGAGTTGTTGGAGCCGACGACGACGACCTTCTTGCCGGCATACGCGTCGGGACCGGGGTGCTCGCTCGAATGATGCTGTTCGCCTTCGAATTCCTCCATCCCGGGGAAGTTCGGCACGTTCTTCTTGCCGGACATTCCGGTCGCCATGACGAGCTGTTTCGGGTGCAGGATCACTTCTTCACCGTCACGATCGAGGACGACGGTCCATTCCTGGGCCGCCTCGTCGTACGTGGCGGATTTGGCGGTGGTGCGGCTCCAGTACGGGACCTCCATCACCTTGGTGTACATCTCGAGCCAGTCGCCGATCTTGTCCTTCGGCGCGAACACGGGCCAGTTCGCCGGGAACGGTAGGTAGGGGAGATGGTCGTACCAGACCGGGTCGTGCAGGCACAGGCTCTTGTAGCGGCCTCGCCACTGGTCTCCCGGCCGGTTGGCCCGATCGACGACGATGGCAGGCACACCGAGCTGGCGGAACCGTGCCCCGAGTGCGATGCCGCCCTGCCCGCCGCCGACGATCAACGCGTACGGCTGGACGGTGTACCCGAGCTCCTTCTCCTCGACCTCCTTCTTCTCCGCCCAGTTCTTCGTATCGGCGTTGGAGCCGTGGACGGCGCCCTTGATGCGGGTGTGGCCCTGACGCTCCTCGTGACCCTTCAGCTCCTGCATCGTCGTGAGCAGAGTCCAACCCTCATCTCCCTTCAAGCGCAGGTGACCCTTGCCGCGGCTGGTCGCGGTCTCGAATTCGATCCAGGCCGAGGTGACCCCGTCGGCCTCGTCCGGGGTCTCCGTGGTGTGAAAATTGGACGGGTCGGTGTCCTCGAGGCGCTCGGCGAGCATGCCCTTGATGCCGTCGCGGCCCTCGACGGTCTTGAGGTTC
This sequence comes from Rhodococcus yunnanensis NBRC 103083, assembly GCF_001895005.1. GTDB lineage: Bacteria > Actinomycetota > Actinomycetes > Mycobacteriales > Mycobacteriaceae > Rhodococcoides > Rhodococcoides yunnanense. The sequence continues at coordinate 325,867 of NZ_BCXH01000003.1, forward strand.
CACGTGAAGGTCACCAGGTCGCGCCAGAAGCTGTCGACGGCGAACTTCCCCGCGACGCGGTCCAGGTCACGGGCTTTGAGGGCCGCCTCGAAGTCGCCCAACCAGGCGTCGACCCGTTGCTGGGGGGTCTGCGAGAGAACCGGCGGCTCGATGGTCTGGGTCATGCGTGACTCCCTTGTCGCTGTAGTCGTGTGCTGTGACCCAGCACACTCCTTCTGCGGCGGTCGGTCGAGAGTTGCAGCGGGTTGCACACGGCACCCGTCACGCGCCGCTGCGTACGAACCGATCGATCGAGGACGCGAGTCGATCCGGTTGATCCTCGGGCAGGAAGGTGCGGGAGTCGTCGATGATCTCGAGTCGAGAGACCGGGAAGTCCTCGGCCAGGCGTTCCGCATGCCGAATCGGAAAGAACTTGTCATCCGACGCCCACGCGACCAGAACCGGCTGCTCGACGCGTGGAAACGCGCGAGCCGCGTCGAGCGTGTCCTTCTTGTCGACGGACTTCAAAAACTTCACCGCGTCACGTCGGGTGCCACGGTCGAGGACAGGGGTGAAGTAGTGGTCGAGTACATCGTCGTCGATCCGCCTCCGGCTGAGCCAGCCGTACCCGATGGGCGAGCGGCCGAGAAGCCTGCGCAGAAGGGGAACGCGCATCAAGACCGCGAGGACGTCGAACGTCGCCGGAACGCGCGCCAACCACGACAGATAGTCGAACATGGGCGGCGGAAAGTTCTCGTACGCATCACACGGAGTCAGTACGACGCGGCCGATGCGCTCCGGATGGCGGGTGATCACCAGCTGCGTCAGCATCCCACCGCCGTCGTTGCCGACGAGCGTCACATCGCGGAGATCGAGCGTCTCGATCACCTCGGCGACAATGGCAGCCAGACCCGTCGCCGTGAGATCCGCATCAGGATCCATGGCGACCCGATGACCACCGAACGGCCAGTCCGCGGTGATGCAGCGATAGTTCTCGGCGAGGCCGGGCACCACCTTCCGCCACACCGCCGCATTGGTGAACAGGCCGTGCACAAAAACTATCGGCGCACCGGTACCCCGCTCGTAGATCCGCACGGCACCACCGTTCACCGGTACCGTCCTCGAACTGCCCAACTGCGATTCGATATCCATGCTGCACTTCCCTCCCGAAAGGCTTCCCCTGACCAGGGCTTGGTGCAAGCATTGCGGGCATGCGTGCACACGCGCTTCCAGAATCGTGCTGTCCCGACAGCCCTCCGGGTCATTCCGCAGGCTCCACTCCCGATCCTCTGGGTCATTCCGCGGGCAACCCCGATCCAGTGCTGTGGCTGTGGGAAGGCCAGGCCGTCTACCTCGGGCCCTCGCTGAAACTCGACTTCCACACCGGCTCTGTCCTGTGTTTCGCCGTCGGCGTCGACGCGCCGTTCACTGTGCTGGACGAACGATCCGGGCGTTGGACGGTGCGCAGTGCCACCGTCGGGCCGAGGACGATGCATCGCATCGATTCGCACGGTGAACGAATGTTGTTCGGGTACTTCGATCCCGGAGCTTCGCGGGCGAGGGCGATCGTGGACAGAATGACGGTTCGGCACGGCGGAATCTGTCTGACGCACGACGCCGAAGCCGACGTTCTACGGCTCACAGGTGCAGACGAACCCGATCCCCGCGAGATGCTGTCGTGCGTGAGCGGCCCCGAATCAGGGTGTGTAGACGAACGAATCGTCGACGCGATGGAACGGCTGCGAGCCAAACCGGGTGCGATGATCGCTGCACCCGAGTTGGCCGCTGCCGTCAATCTGTCGACGTCGCGCTTTCTGCACCTGTTCTCCGCCGAGACCGGTACCAGCTTCCGTCGGTACCGGCTGTGGGCTCGAATGCTGCACGTGGGGGCCGCGGTGGCCGACGGCAGCGACCTGACGACGGCGTCCGCGGAGGCGGGTTTCGCATCACCGTCGCACTTCAGTGATTCGTTTCGTGCGATGTTCGGGTTGTCGGCCGCTGCGCTGCTGGCGGGAGGAACCCGAATCGTTGTCGAGAGGTCACGCTAGCCGTCGAAGCCCGAGCGACTGAAATCCGACGACGTAGATCAGCGTCCACAGCACCAGCCAGTCGATGAATCCGAGGGCGTTGCCGCTGAGCCCGGTCGCCACTTCCGGCTCGTGCAGAATGTGCTGCGCCGCGAACCGGTAGTAGAAGACGAATGTGCCCAGTGCCAGCACGAACGTCAGCGCCGCGCGGACGGATGGGCTGAATCGATTACCGAAACCGTTGGCCCAGAAAATCATCCAGAATGCCCAGCAGACACCGATCTGCGCTGGGAACTGATCGATGACGCTGCCGAGCTCGGCGGTCGCACCGGGTCCGATCAGAAGCTTTGCCAGCGGCACCATCAGGAAGTAGAGGGCAGTACCCACAACGACATTCCCGACGGTTGCGGCAATGGCCGTCCTGCCGCCTCCGCCGAACAGCCTCCACGGCCAGTTGTCGAGCGTCTGACCGGTGAGAATGACGGCGACGACGATCGAATAGAACCATCCGAGCACAGTGTCGACCGATATATCCAACAGTGGTCACTGCTACCAGGGCTCTGACCTGTACCGATGGGAGTATCGAGATGTCCGTACAGCTGCGCAAGCTCGATTGTCCGACCTGCTCGACGTTCGTTCCGCTGCACACCGCGCCGGTCGAGGTCAACGAGGCAGGACTCACGAACGCGTGGTCGGCGCTGCTTGAGGTACAGGCGTCGGTGTCCGACTACGCCGATGCGCTCGCCATCTACACCGCGCATCCGACGACCGGTTCCCGCGCCCTGGTGGCCATGGCAGGCGCACAATTGATGCTGTCGGTGTCCGAGCTACCGGAGGTGTGAAGATGTACGTCACGCGGGAGCAGCTGCAGGAGATTTACGGATCTCGGCTCGACCGAGCTTGCTGCTCGACAGCAGCGCTACGCCGACGAGGCAGAGGCGGCGCTCGGTGATCTGCGGATCGCATACGAGGCCGACGACAGCGAAGCCCTACGACGCGCATCCGAGCGCCTGGGGCACGCTGCAGGCTGGCGAGTGCTGTACGGCGAGGAACAGACACGACGGGGTCAGGGCGACACCTCAGGCACCCCTCGCCCGCGTGAGCCATGACAGGACGGTCGGGTGACATACGGCTTGCACATGCCGGTCGCGATATTGTTCGCCACGACAGAAATGCACCTACGTAGGAGGTTCTTCTGGTGGCCAGCACCAAGCGTTGCCCGCACTGCAATCAGGTTGTCCCGGTAGTCAATGACGGGTCGGGGCCTGGCGTCGATGAGCGCGGGAGTCCGTGGATATTCATTGCGCATCAATTCAATGATCCTCGCGACGAGGGGTACACCGTTCGGCTCGATTGCCCCGCTGGGGGTTACAACGAGTACACCGCGCGGACGAGCTGCTAACGGCGAACGCCAGGCACGATAAAGGCCCCGGCTCGGCTGCCATCGATCACCGAGGTCGGGGCCTTTCGTGTGCGCTGGTACTCGTTCTGGTCGGACCGTGAGTCAAATGAATCATGCACCGACCATGCAATACGGGGTAACCGTACGAGTGTACTGTTTGGAGAATCGGGGTACACTTTTGAACAAAATATCGAAAAAATGATTTCTGACAACACTTTTCAGGTCTATCCCAGGCGTTTCCGCAGGTCAGAGGCTTGCGATCGCGGATATTCTGCGATAGAGAGAGAACCGAGGCTGAGAGCTGGGTCAGCCAGGCTCATCGAGTTAGGCACTCCTAAGCCCCCCCTACCCGCTACCCACATCCGCTGTGCTGCATGGACATACGCGACCCACTCGGCCTAGACGTCTGGAGCAGTCTTTGTTGCGAGCTGGAATAAGCTGTGTGACAGTGTGGTTGAGAGGTTCAGATCTCGTCGCACACCACACAACCAAGGGGCGCATCCTAATGTCCGTTCTCGCACCGACGATTCCGGTCAACCTGCCAGCGCTGGTCTCGCTACGTCGATCGGCGGCACGGGCTGCTGTGGTGGTCGATCGTGTTGGACGAAAAGCTTTGTATTCAAATCGATGTGAAGTAGTTGTTTCTCAACTAGCAAGTGCAAGTGCACAGTTCGTAGCAGTGATGGTGGTAGCAGTGGTCATGGGTGCAGTGCAGGCAGCGCTTGCGGTGGGCAGAGTGCTACTCGGTGCGGTGCTGCGACTGTGTGACTACTTGAATCAGACAAAGCATGAACACGTTGCACCACAACCAATCAGCATCGACATGGAACTACATCAACTGCAGACAGTGAGTAGGTTGGTCGATCGGTGGGTCAGGCACGGTGTGGCACAGGGCTTCGAGGTGGCTCGGTCTCTGGTCACACCCGCTGCCTAGGATCTCGGGGCTCCGTAGTAGCGCTCGGCTGTGCCGCACACGGTCGACCATCGTTCGTTCCTGGCCTCTCATTTCGATTCTGCCGGACTACCGGTGCCCTGGTGACTGGAACTACCCACCGACCTCGGAACGGCTGCACGGCTGAAGTAGGTGGACCGTGGAGCGCTCGACGGGGTCGATGGGTAGTCGGTCCGATTCGATGGGACCCGCGCAAGGGAACCGAACCGGACGTGTTGCTCGACAGGTGAACTCGGTGCACCAACACCTGTTCACATCCGGCCCCCGAAAGAGTTTGAACCGAGCCGGATTCGGTCTGTTGAGCTATCGGATCACGCGGACCCGACCCCCGGTCCTGCAATTGAACTCGGGGAAGATGGGGTGTCCTGCAGGTGGATTGTCCGCGTCCAACGGTTCGATCCACCTGCAGGACAGGTCTTCTAGCTACGCACGAGGGAGCGCGTCGTAGTCCCCTTTGCGCATCTTCACGCGCTCGGGTGGCGTGTCGGGCCCGGTGTAGACATTGACCCACACCAGCGAGTCCGGTGAATCAGGCAGACAGCGCCAGAGATTCAGGGGAATTCCTTCGCGCTGTTCCTGATCGATCCCGTCGGCGAACTCGGATTCCGCCGCTGCCATGTTGAACTCTCGAACCCCGACGACGGTGCCGAACCCCGGCATTAGTTGATCCCGAGGTCGACCGCGAACGCCTTCGGCTGCAGGACGGCCACGTCGGCCCTCAGGTGTGCGACGAACGCAACCTGCCCGTTGTCCGCATACTTCTCCCGGAGAAATTCGATCTCGAAATTTTGTCTGATGCCGATCGCCAGCGCGTTCCATTGGCCGGTGTAGACCTCGGAAGCGAGGTTGCTCGTGCCGACGGTGAGGTTGGTCGGTACCTGATTGGTCGGCAAGATTGGCAACAGACCTGCGGGTGGAGTCAGGTAGTTGTGCTGGTCATCCTTCGCCTTCGACAGAGCCGTAACGCTTCTCGGTGCCACGATGTGCGCGTTCGGGGTGTAGTTGTACGCGGCCACGGTACCGGCTGCATCGAGCAGGAAGTCGTACCCTACTGCGGTGCCGTTGGTTCCGTGGTTCGTGACGGTCACCCCGGAGGTGTTGAGGATGCCTCTCGGCTCGGGTGCGGTACCGGTACCTCGGAGTGCTGCGCGGTCCAACTCGGACGCGAACGATGCCGCGAAAGCCTGCGCGATGATGTCGGATACCTCGGTGTCGTAGAACAGCTCCCGCGACAGGATGATAAGGCGTGAAAGCGATTTCGCCGTCAACGTCACCGCATCGAACGAAAGATCGTTGGTCACGACCGGACCGTTCTCGGCGCGCCAGGCAGGGCCAGGGTCACCGGTCACTCTGGGGATTTTGAGCGAATTGGAGGTCATCGGAACCGTGGTTGCGCCCGCTTCGATCACACGGGACTGATTGCGGGCCAGCTCGATCACCCCGGCAGCAACCGGCAACGGCACGAGATGTCCACCAGCCGTGGAAGATCCCTCGGACAGCGCGCGCTCCAGGGTCGCATCCTTCCAGTCACCGGTCACCAGGCCACGGACGTACTTGTCGAACGAGGGTGCGGGAGCGTTGGCGTCGGTGTAGCCGTTGGCACGGTTGTAGTCGGCGAGGGACTGGCCCCGAGTAAGTGTCAGTGCGCCTTTGAGCGGGTTCGCGGCTGCTGCTCGGTCTTCGGTGCCCTGAGGCTGTTCCGTAGTGGTCCGGCCGGATGCGATCGAGTCGATGACTGCGCGGTTGCGGGATTCGAGTTGGTCGAGCCGAGTCTGTGCATCACGAACGTGCGCCTCGATCGAATCGAATTCGTCGGCGTCTTCACCGGTGATCTCTTCGCCTCGGGTAGCGATGTCTTCGAGCTGGCTGCGGGACTCGGAAATCGTCGCCTTCAGCTCCGTGATGTTCATCTGGGCAACAGTCTTTTTCGGTCGTGTGGTCATGGTGTTTGTTTCCTATCGGGGTATGTCGAGCAGTCGTAGCCGCATGGCCATCTGCTCGGGGCTGATTGTGTTGGCAGACCGAACCCCTGCTATGGCTGCGGTCGGGTAGCAAGGAACATCGGTGAGCGAGACTTCCCGAAGCGAGGCTTCGATCCGAACGATCTTGTTCTCTCGGTGGACTTCGCGGTTACGGATCGGCACGAAGCCGACCGAGAATCCATCGACCAGATCGGACCTGACAGCTTCGAGTGCGTCGTTGCCTGCAGTGGTATCGGGAACATGAAAGGCCACTTCGAGCCCGCGCAAGGTCTCGGTGAGTTCGGTTGCAACACCGATAGCGAGCTTGCGCCGATCGTGGCCTACGAACAGCCGGATCTTGTGGGAGCGTTCGGAGATGCTGCGGGCGAAAGCACCGGGCTCGAACGACTCGGTGTAGCTGCCGCCGCGCTCGTGGATCTCGGTCTCGACCCCGTACGGGATGGCCAGTCCGTGGATTGTTCTTCCCTGCGCCGATGTCTCCAGCTCGGTAGCAGCACGGTAAAGTGTCTGTTTCATAAAAGGATTCGATTCATGCGGAGGATACGCCCGGCGCTTGTCGGCCTGACGTGCTTGTCCTTCAACGCATCTCGATCACCGAACGGCAGGCTCCCTGCGGCTGATGGACTAGTGCTCGGCCGCGAGAAACACCCACTGTCCGGGGCACCGGATCTCTCGACCTGACCCCCAGGATACCCCCCAGGGGTACCAAGTCCAGTGAACCTGGCACCCCATCGCGGTCGGACCGAGCTACCTGCAGCGCTTGCAGAGTTCGTTCGGTTCTGCCTGCCTCACGCGGCGTGTGCAGACCCGGCACCGTGTGACCTTGACTCGGGGTGGCCTCGGCGTGGTCGGGACCTCTCGTGCGATCTGCTGACGCCATTGGTCATCACGGAACACGATGCGCCCCCATGTCCGGTAGATCCCAGTCGTCGCCGTCGACCAACCACGGAATCGGAATCCCGACGATGTCGAGATCTCCCGCGTGGACGATCGCGAGATCGTGATCGAGCCTGACGGCGATCGGTGGTCGGTCGGGCAAGCTCGCACGTAGCTTCGGTTCCATCCGGTCGATCACGTACTGGGTGATTCGTGCGATCTTTATCGTGGTGATCGTTTCGGCGTCCATGTCAGGCACCCTCGATCGACTGGCCACACGTCGAGCAGAATCTCGCGGGCGCTGTCTTGGCACACTCGCCGGATGCACAGACCAGTCGACGCTTACCACCACCGAGATTCTTGAACATGACCTGCATTCCCGTCACGATCGGTCGGCCACAGACCGCGCACCCGGTTTTGGATGAGTACTTGGCAGCGAACGGCTTCGGCGCGGTGGTCATGCTGTCTCCTCGATTGGATCGGTGTGGACGTACCTGACGCGCCCGTTGCTGGCGCTGAGATGCCCGTAGGCGACCTGGCGATCGACTTCCCTACGCGAGTACCCGGCACGTTCGAGGCTGGCGTAGGTTTCGCCTGCGACGTGGGTACGAACGCGCAAGAGCAATTCCTCGGTGCGGGTCATCGGATGCGCCGGTCTGTATCGTGAATCATGTTGTTGTGCATGCCATTTACTCCTTAGTGATAACGATTTTCGTGTATACTCCACTGGTCCGATCATCGAATTCTGTGGAGGTAGTTCATATGTCGGCATCCGCGCTGGTTCACCGTCCGAAGTCCGCTCGGCCCCATTTGCTGCCGGTCGAGTGCGTCGACGGAGAGTTCTACGCTGTTTCTGCCAACGGGCGACGCTGGAAACTCGCGCCGCCGGTCGCTTAGAGACCCCCCTCAAGGCCCCGGTTCGAGCACTTTCGCCTGTGTTCGAATTCGGGGCCTTTCGGCTACCAGTGGACCGGATAGGCGTTCCGATCGCTCCGCGTGGACGCCAGGGGGTCGGAATCAGCATCTCAGTCGAGGTTCGCAACCGCTGCCCGGTACCGTTCGCGGCAATCGACGGCCAACTCGCGCACCCGGCGCATCTCGTCGAGCAAGGGTGCGCCGCCGCCGTCGACCGCTAACGAGACCATCAGCGTCGGCACCGCGCCTTCCTCGACCGCTCGGTAATTCGGCCACCGAGGAAACGCGGCGTGTGAAGCGCCTTGCTCGTTGATGACATTCTTGAGCCGTAGTGTGGAATCGAGGCCTAATCCTTCGATAATAGGAATGCAAATCTCGTAAAGATGTCCGGCTTTCAGCTGTTCGAATTTCTCCATTGCGCTTTCTCTGTCGCGCCAGTCGATTAGTACGTTCACGATCGCTCTCCCTTCTCCGTCGTAGTAGCCGGTGATCTCGAATTGGAACTTGACGTCGTATTTCGGATAGTCCTGCATTTTAGAATTCTCCGAATTCTTTGTCGTATTCCGCCTTCGTAATCCCGGACGGCAGCTGCGGACCACCCTCGGCGTCGTCGTCTTCGTGCGCCTCGGTGATGTCCTGTTGGGCAGAGGGGTCCGACCGAACGGGGCGCGCGCCAGCGCCGCCACCAGTGAGGTTCGGAGGCGAAGCCGACCCCTCCTGCCCTTCCTCTTTAGAATGACTTATTGAGTCATCTAAAGTCAGGTCAGGTAAAGCGGGGGAATCCCCTAGGGACGTCTCGAGGGACGCTGAAGGGGGGACATCCGAGGGGACATTCTTCGGGGCGGCGCTCTTCTTCTTGCGGCACCACCAGGTTTCCGGGCACTCTTCATGCTTCCCGCGTTGGTGCCGCTTCTTGATTCTCCAGCCTTCCTTTTGCTCTTCTCTCTCGGCGGAAGTAGTTTGCGCATCCCATTCGATTTGCCATTCATCGGCCGATAGCTCGATCGCCAACCCGTATTCCACTAATAGCGCAATTGCCTTCAATGGTTCGGGGTGGCGCGTTGCTTTACCTAGCGCGTGTAGAGGAATTGCACCGTCGGTTTTCGCGTTCGTTGACCACACTCGCAATTCGAGTAGGCATAGAACCGCTCGTGATCCTTCGTCGCTGAGTAATAGCTTTAGCACGTTGGAACCGTCGAAGAATTCACCTTCGATGATCGTTCCGTAACTCATTTCGATCTACCTTCCCTTCTTCGCCATTGCATGTAGTGGTTCTGGCACATCCCCCGCGAACGTGACTCTTTGTCGCACAACGCGTGCTCGCACAACGGTTTTCCGGCTTCGGAGAGTTGCTCATCGGCGGCGCGCTCGAACGGTTCCGGGTCCCAGTAGTTGGGCCAGCGCTTGCCGGTGCATTGGCCGATCGCTTTCACCAGTTCACCCGGCAACGGAGCTTGTGGCAGTTGACGTTCGGCCCGTCGACATCGGGAACCACATCGGGCAGCGGCGCATCGGAGTAGGGCGTGGCGGGCGCTGGTGGCGGCGTGAACGGCGTTGTGGTCGGCGGCGGTGCAGTCGTGGTGGTGGTCGGCACGACGTACGCGGGCAAGGGCTCCGAGGTGGCGACCAGGACGGTTGTGCACCCGACGACTCCGAGGGAGATTACCCCGGCGACGACCCATGCTGCGGTGGTGTTGGCGGTCATCGTCATTTCACCAACAGCGCCGAGATACGTTCCCGCTGTTCGGGAGTCAGCGGCGGCGCACTGGCGACGATCTCTCGTACGCGGTCCTCGATCTTGGACGTGGCGAGTTCGGCTTCGAGAACCGAGTGGTCGGCGTAGGGCTGATCGCGCCGAGAGACACCGAGCTTGCCGCCGAGTGATTGGGTGCGCTTGGACATGGACATTTTCAGTTCTCCTGCTCGGTCGATGACTGGCGCTCTATCGCAAGGGATTCGACCTCTCGTCGGTCGACCAGCACGAGCCTTCCCATCGGGAGCCTGTACCCGGTGAGCTGGTTACGGTCGATGAGCTTCTGCACGGTCGGCAGTGAGCAATTCAGGGCCACTGCGGCGGTCTCTCGTGATACGAGATTGACGTCGATCGGATTCTTGATCTTGAAACGTGTTGCCATGATGAATCTTTCATGAATGCAGGCGACAGAGGAGCGCTGAAGTGCGACCGTGCCGGATCTGCGGTGAGGGGTGGAGCATTCGCCCGTAGGCGACGTGAAAGCAGGCTGAAGGTCAGCGGCTCAGTGTCACACGTAGGTTGCGTGAATTTCGGCGAACATCTGTTCGGCTTCCTGAGCGAGACGTTCCCGGTATCGGCGGTTCCACTCGGCGACCTTCTCTGGGTGCGCCCTGCGGTACCGGCGACTACGTTCAGCGGAGCCAGACCTGGGGAGATACTTCATTCGCGCGGCCTCGATCCCGGTGTCGTCACGGGAGAGGCGGTCTATCTGTTGGGTCGTGGGTGCGGTCGCTCGTGCTGCCGGTGGAGAGCTGCCGCTGGCGCTCAGGAACGTGTCGGTGGTGGTCATGATGTCCTGCCTCTCGTGGTGGTGTAGATCACATCAACTCGGTACCCCTGCGGGGTATTCCCTGCCTGCGTTCCGAGACTTTACTCGAGATTTTCCGGAATGCCATGTGTCCAGAACACTACGCGTCTGACCAGCGGATAAACAGTCTTGTTCTTCTATGGCACCCGTGGTTCAATTCCGCAGCAACAGGACCGTAGCGGGACCGCGTGTGGAGATGTCGGTGTACCGGATCGATCGCGGATCGAATACGCGGGCACCGCGCCCTGTCGGCAGAATCTCGACTCGGAGAGCAGCTCGGATGAACGCGCGCTGCTGGTCGATGTCGGCGTCGGCGATCGTCGTAGTGGCGTCCCACGGGAGCGCATAGAGAATCGGGTCGACGGCGCTGGACTCGATGATCGTTTTCTGTCGCTCGATCCTCGGCATGATCCCATCACGAAATGCCAGATATTCGGCCCTGGTGCGCTGTCCTGCGCCCTCCTCTTTCGCTGCCTGCAGTAGGTCGGTGTTCAAGCGGTCGAGTTCGATGCGCGCGAGGGCAACCGTCTCGTCGGGTTCCGGGGTAGCGAGCAGTTCGCGGGCGCGCCATTTGTCCACCAGGTACCGCATGATTTCTCGGGTACGTTCGTCGACCTTGTCGGCTCGTCGGGAGACATGGTTGAGCGGGCACCGGTACTGCGGATGTCTCGGTGCGGTGAGCTTCTCGGTGACACCCTGGTTTGCCCACCTCATCGAGCGCCCGCACACGTTGCCGCCTTCGAGTACCTTGCCGCACGTGGCGATACCGGTCAGCAACCGCGTCGGGGCCGGACCGTGTGCGACGTAGCGTTCGGGGTCGGTCAGAATCGCTTTGAGCTGCAGGTGCTCGTCGTGGGTGATGATCGCGGGCCAGTCGCCCGGAGTGTCGGTCGGTTCGCCTCGGTAGACGCGGATGCCTGCAAGCGCGGGACGGAGCAGGGTCTGTTTCACGACGATGTGCTGCCACTCGTCGGCGTGGTTCTTTCTGGTCGGTCTCGCCACACCGGAGTTGTTCCACTCTTTGACTATTCGGGTGATCGACTTTCCGGCAGTCAGTATGTCCGACACTGCTTTTCGAATGAGCGCTGCCTGCGGCTCGTCGAGCGCGTACCGTTTCGATCCATCTGTGTCGAACACTCGTCGGTACCCGAAACCCAAGTCGCCGTGCGGTTTCCCGGATTCCGCCCGTGCTCTGGCGTTGCGGATGACCCGTTTCGATGTCCTGCCTGCTTCCAGGGCGCTTGCTGCTGCCGAGAGTGTCGTCTGGTATTCGTGCTCGGGGTTGTCGGGGTCGATGACAGAGGTTCCGTCGTAGAGTTTGACGCCGCGTTCCCGGCAGAGCTTTAGCAAATCTGCTATCTCGCCGACCTGGCGACTCAGGCGCGACTGTTCCCAGACCATGAGCACGTCGTCGGCGCGGAGTGTGTCCGTGAGTTGGGCGTAGCCGGGTCGAGCCTTGCCGGAGTATCTGGACGCGCCTATGCCGTCGTCACGGATGATCGGGCCATGCTCCCAACCCTCGGAGTCGGCCACCCGTTTAAGCGCGTTGATCTGCTCATCAGGGGATCGACCCTTGCCGTCGCGGTCCTGACTGACTCGGGCGTAGATGACAGCGCGCATGTGACCAGCGTAAACCGTCGTGTCGACCACCCGATTCAGTGACCCCTGTAACGCATGACAGTGTCGACCGTCATCAGCGGGTCGGTCGCCGACAGCGAGACCGAAGGCAGGCCGAAGACGAAGTACAGGGCGAGGGTCGGGACGGCGACGAAGGCGATCTCGCACAATCCGATCAGCGGTTGCTTCATTCCGAGTGCGGTCCACGGCCAGTGCTGCCAGTTGAGGACGACCATCACCCACGTGGCGAATCCGAACAACACGAACAGTGCGCCGGCGAAGTAGCCGAGGCCGCCGTCGCGGGTTCCGGCGAAGTCGGGGAACAGTGATCCGAGTCCGCTGCCGAGGAGCCAGGTGACCGCTACGGCGAAGATACCCGTCGACGCCAGAATGGTCAGTCCTCGCCACGGTTGTCTCCACTTGTCGAAACCGGCGAACTCGCAGTCGAATCCGATGAAGACGATGAACAGAATCGCCCAGAAGAGTGCCGCATTGAACGGCAGCGGATAGAAGTTCCACGGACTCGTCGACGGGTCGGCGAGTAGATACCAGCTTGCGATCGAAATCAGAACGACCACCGCGAGATTCGCTGCGCCGAATGCGAACCATCGGCTGTGCCCGGTTTCGGCGGGTGAAAGATCCTGCACAGGGGCAGTGGTTGCGGTCATGATCAGCTCTCCTTGGCTACGCGAGATGTGGCGCCGTAACTATGAGCTGGATCACAGGGTTTGCATCAGGGTTGCGGAGGGTTGCACGGGTCGGTGCAACCTCGAATCGTGCTGATCGAAACGGTTTCCCGACACCGAAGCGATCCATAGGCTTGCATCGAGCGACCGCGGACAGAAAGGCAATCACCGTGTCACCATCTGTACACGAGCAGGTACCGGTCGGTGTTCGTCTGCTGGGCGCATCGACCGCCGGTGTCCGGGACGTGGCAGCCGCGGCCGAGAAGCTCGACGCATCCGAGACGGGCTTCGTCGTACTCGGCTCGTCGATCGCAGGTCTCGAACCGAGCACGCTCGCGAGTTACCTCGCCCGGCGCACCACGAACATCGGTGTCGTGGTGGAAGCGGCAGCGCAACGCGACCACCCGTACAACATCGCACGACGCGTCGCCTCCCTCGATCACCTGAGCCGTGGACGCGCCGGATGGTGGGTTCTGCACGACGACCCGAAGACCGAACTCGGTCTCGGCCTTGGAAGTTCGTGGGTCGACGCGTCGTCGGAGGATCGCACTCTCGACGCCATCACCGCGGTGCGTGCGTTGTGGCGCACGTGGCCTGTGTCCTCGGTGGTCGGTGACCTCACCTCGAACATCTTCACCCACGCCGACGAGATCAGGCATGCCGATCACGACGGAATCTTCTCCACCGCAGGACCGTTGACCGTCCCGACGACGCCGCAAGGCGAACCGGTCGTCTTCGGCCCCGGTAGTTCCGACATCCCTGTCGACGTGCCGCACGGGGTCGTCTCGGTGGGGATCGACGACATCGACACGATCGACGAGATCGTGGGCGCAGGCGCAGCAGGCGTAGTGGTCCACCTCGACCTCGGCACCGAACTCGACCTCGGCACCGAACTCGATTCCAGCATCGATCGCTGGACGCACGACGTGCTTCCGCGCCTGGTCGAACGAGGTGTCGTCCGGCGACGGCTACCCGGGTCGACGCTGCGGGACTACCTGCGCGCCGGGTTGCCTGCCGAACCGGACCTCTCCACCCGTAGACCCGCATTCGCCTGAAACACCAGCTCACTTGAAACACCAGCTCACCTGAAACAGCAGTTCACTCGAAGACTGGGAGCACACTCATGTCATCCGAGCACGTGATACTCAATGTCAACGTTCTCGATATCGGAATTCACCTCGCTGCGTGGCAGAACTCCGGGCTACCGCCGACGGCGTTCGTCGACCCGGGGTACTTCGCCGACATGGCTCGGTTGGCCGAGCACGGAACGCTCGACGCGTTGTTCCTGGCGGACGGCCCTGCGATACGCGAGGATCCCCGATTCAAGCCGTCTCGGGCGCTGGAGCCGTCGGCGATTCTGGCGTTGGTTGCTGCGGAGACCGAGTACCTCGGGGTCATCGGAACGCTGTCGACGACGTTCAACGACCCGGTGGAGTTGGCGCATCGGCTGCTGACTCTCGATCATCTCAGCGACGGACGCACGGGGTGGAACGTCGTCACCACCTATTCTCCTCAGGCAGGGAACAACTTCGGGTTGGCCGATTATCCGGAGCGGAGCGTTCGCTACCGCAGGGCCGCCGAGTTCGTCGATGTCGTTCTCGCGCTGTGGCAGGCAGCCCGATCCCGCGTGCCGGTGTCGCATCACAGCCAATTCTTCGACGTCGACGGCCTGCTTCCGCTCGGTCCTTCGCCGCAGGGTCATCCGATCATCGTGCAGGCAGGCGGCTCTCCCCAGGGGCGCGCACTCGCCGCACGATCCGCGAACGCGGTGTTCAGCGCCGAGCTGACGTTCGATGCAGGGCGGGAGCATTACCGTCAGGTCAAAGGCGATGCGCGGAAGCAGGGTCGCTCGGTCGACGACGTCGCCATTCTCCCCGGGTTGATCACCGTCCTCGGCAAGACGCGCGAGGAAGCGCGGCGTCGCTTCGAGCATCTGGAAGGCTTTCTCCCCGAGTTCTATTCACTCGATCGACTGTCCACCGTGCTCGGTTACGACCTCCGTGGACACGCCCTCGATGCTCCCGTCCCGAAGGCGGCGCTCGCCGATGTCGACCCGGACTCGTTCACTGCGTCGCTCGGATTCCGCGAGTCGATCGTGCGCGCCATCGAGGAGAACGGCGGCACGCTGGGCGATGCGGTCCGTGAATTCAGCGCAGGGGGACACCGCATCGTCGTCGGGTCGCCGCAGGACGTTGCGGACACCATCGAGACATGGTTTCGGCGCGGCGCGGCCGACGGATTCAACCTGATGCCCGACGTGTTCCCGTCGGGGTTGGAGGACTTCGTCGATCACGTCGTTCCGATCCTGCGTGATCGGGGACTGTTCCGGCGTGAGTACGCCGAATCCACTCTGCGCGAGCGGTTCTCGTCGGTCTCGAGCCTCGATCGCACCGGCTGACCCCGAGGCCCCCTCTCCCCGGTCATGAGATGGCAGGCGGCTGCAACGCTCTGCAACCCTGTTTTCTGTGCGCCAGGTCACATAGACATACGTGCATCGTCTACTGGACCCAAGGAGAACCCGATGCGCGCAGCTGTGTACTACGGCCCGAACAAGGTGGAGATCGCCGACGTCCCCGAGCCGTCCCCCGGTGAGGGCCAGGTCAAGGTGAAGGTCGGGTACAACGGGATCTGCGGAACCGACCTGCACGAGTACTACGCCGGACCCATATTCATCCCCACCGAGCCGCATCCGCTGACGAATCAGCAGCTACCCCTGGTACTGGGGCACGAGTTCTCGGGCACGGTCACCGAGGTCGGCAAAGGAGTGACCGGCACCAAGGTCGGCGACCGCGTGGCAATCGAGCCGCTGTACCGCTGCGGCCACTGCGGACCGTGTCGCGCGGGCAACTACAACATCTGTCAGCAGATCGGTTTCCACGGCCTGATGTCCGACGGCGGGATGGCCGAATACACGGTCGTGCCGACGAACATGATTCACCAGCTCCCGGGCAACGTCTCGCTCGAACTGGGAGCGCTCGTCGAGCCCATGTCCGTCGCGTTTCATGCGGCAACTCTCGGCGATCCGAGACCCGAGGACACCGCAATGGTGTTCGGGGCAGGCCCGATCGGCATCGGTCTGTGGTTCGCGCTGCGCGGCAAGGGACTGCAGGACGTCTACGTCGTCGAGCCGTCGCCGACGCGTCGGGCATCGATCGAAGCGCTCGGCGCGAAAACGCTCGACCCGACGTCGGTCGATGTTCCCGCCTTCATCGCCGACGCCACCGACGGCCGCGGCGCCGACGCCATCTACGACGCGGCAGGGGTGCAGCCTGCAGTCGAAACGGCGCTGGGATGCATCGGCGCTCGCAAGCCACTGATCAGCGTCGCGATCTACGAAAAGCCGTTGATGACACCGCTTCAGAAGATCGTGATGAACGAATCCCGCATCCAGGGATCGCTGTGCTACACCTCGGCGGACTACGACGCCGTCATCGACCTGATGTCGCAGGGCAAGTACGACACGACCGGGTGGGTGGACAAGATCGCACTGGAATCGGTCATCGACGACGGCTTCGAGGCGCTGCACGCGGGCACGAAGATGAAGGTTCTCGTCGACCCCGCAGCGGGAAGGACGAACGAGGCACAGGAATGAGCGTCGCACTCGGCACCGGCGGTGGCCAGGGAATCGGCCGCGCATCGCACCGATGCGGTCCGGTGGTCCGCTGATCTGCCTTTTTGCACCTCTGACGTGATCTGGAGCACAATTGTCAGTGATGACTCAGTCGACAGGACCCGAACCTGCGCTGGCGGCCGGTGAAGACCCACGCCGCTACGCGCAGATTCTCACGGCCGTGTACGACGCCACGATGGCGGGAGGCAAGTCCCCGGCCAGGCCGCGAGAGGTGATCGGCGATTCCTGGCGCCGGCTGCAGACCCTCGGAATCGACCCCGAACAGCGCAGCGTCGCCGCGCAACAGATCGACGTCTCGGACCTGGAGCTGAGCCGTCGGGAATCGGGGTTGTTCGACGTCCTCGACGACCTGGCGCGCGGGCTCGAATCCGTCGTGCAGGACGGCGACAACATTCTCGTTGTCGCCGACCGGCACGGCCGAGTGTTGTGGCGTAGTGGCTCGACGTCGGTGTTGGACCGCGCCGACGGGCTCGGCTTCGTGGAGGGCGCGAGCTGGGCGGAGGACTCGGTCGGTACCAACGCGATCGGCACCGCGTTGGTGTCGCGGCGCGCGGTGCAGATCTTCTCCGCGGAACACTATGTGCGCAGCCATCATCCGTGGACCTGCGCCGGTGCGCCGATCAAGGATCCGCGTACCGGGCACGTCATCGGAGCCGTCGATGTCAGCGGGCCGGCGAGTACCGTGCACCCGACAACGCTGGCCCTGGTGGACGCCATCGCCAGGTTGGCGGAATCGCAACTGCGCGAACATCATCGGCAGAACCTCGATCGTCTTCGCTCTGTGGCGGCGCCGATGCTCGCCCGTCTGCAGGCGCCTGCGCTCGCGGTCGACGCGAACGGATGGGTCGCCGCCGTCGAGTCCATCGCACTGCGCAACCGCGTGCTGCTCCCGGAAGATCTTGCCACCGGCCGCTTCTGGTTGCCTACTCTCGGCGTGTGCGATTTCGAACCCCTCCCTGGAGGGTGGCTCGTCCGACCCGCGGGGGAGGGCGAGAGCGGAACCCCGTCACAGACCGGAAATTCGACGACGGTCAGCATCGATCTGCGTCATCCCCAGCAGACCAGGGTGCGCATTCGAAGCGAGGTCGGGGAATGGACGCACGAGCCGACGCCGCGTCACGCCGAGATTCTCTATCTGCTGGCCGTCAACCGTGAGGGCCGCAGCGCCGCGCAGATGGCAGCGGACCTGTTCGGCGACGACGGCAGGGCCATCACCGTCCGCGCCGAGATGTCGCGATTGCGCAAGCATCTGTCCGGCATCGTGTTGACCCAGCCGTATCGGTTCGACGAGTCCGCCACCGTCGAACTTCTCTTTCCCGAGGACATGAGCAGGCTGCTTCCGCATTCGACGGCGCCGGCCGTCCGGGCGCGACGCGTGCGCTGACCGGGCTGTGCGCGCGGAGTTACGTTGGGACGTAGCTCCGGGTGCGAGTGTGTGTATGGTTCTGGCTATGCAAAACAAAAGTCAGGCATCGTTGCCGCTCCTACTCACGGTGCTGGCGGGCGCGCCCTTTCTCGCCAGCCTCGATCTGTTCGTCGTCAACGTCGCGTTCGACGACATCGGGATGGCATTTCCCGGGCATACGTTGGGGGAGCTGAGCTGGATACTGAACGTGTACGCGATCGTCTTCGCGGCGCTGCTCATTCCGCTCGGGCGCTGGTCGGACCGTGTGGGCCGCAAACGCGGATTCGTACTCGGGCTGGCGCTGTTCACCGCCGCCAGCGTGCTCGCCGCGGCAGCGCCGACGCTCGAGATCCTCATCGGTGGCCGAGTTCTGCAGGCCGCAGGCGCAGCTCTGCTCACCCCTACCAGCCTCGGACTGCTGATCGACGCGGTTCCCGCGGAGAAGCGAGCGGGTGCTGTTCGAGTCTGGGCTGCGCTCGGTGCGCTGGCTGCAGCGTTCGGACCCGTCGTCGGCGGCCTGCTCGTCGAACTGTCGTGGCGTTGGGTGTTCGTCATCAACATCCCCATCGGCGTCGTCCTCGTCGTACTGGCCCTCCGGTTCGTGCCGGATTCGGCCGCCGGAGACCCTGCCGACACGCTCGACCTCGCCGGGGCATTGGCTCTCACGGTGGGAATCGGAACTTTGGCACTCGGACTCGTCCAGGGCCCGGACTGGGGATGGAGCAGCGCAGGCATCGTGACCTCGTTCGTGGTGGCAGCTCTCGCGGTCGGCGCATTCTGGCGCAACAACCGAAAGCATCCGTCGCCGCTCGTCGATCCCGCTCTCGTCCGCGTTCGAACGTTCGCATGGGCAAACCTGGCCGGACTGCTGTTCTCGGCGGCCTTCGCTGCAGGGCTGTTGGCCAACATCTTCTGGCTGCAGCAGGTGTGGGGATACTCCGCGCTGGCCGCGGGACTCGCGATTGCTCCAGGACCCGCCGTCGTGCCGCTCTTCAGCTATCTGGGCCAGCGACTCGCCCGACGCGTCGGCCCCGGTGTCACGGCGTCGATCGGCTGCGTGCTCCTTGCCGCCGGATCGGTGCTGATTCTGCTGTCGGTCGATACGACGCCCGGTTACGTGACCGCGTTTCTACCCGGTTGGTTGGTGGCGGGCGCAGGCGTCGGACTCGCGCTGCCGACCATCCTCTCCTCCGCCACGGCCGACATCCCCGCCGCGGTCGGTGCCACCGGAAGCGCGATCGTCAACATGAGCCGTCAGATCGGTACCGTCGCGGGCATCAGCGCCCTCGTCGCGATCCTCGGGTCGATCGACGGGCAGGCCGGATTCACCACTGCCTGGTGGGTGATCAGCGGAATCGGCGTCGCATCGGCACTGGCGGCGCTCGGGATGCACCCGAGGGCGGTGCATGAACCGTCGAATTCTGCACCGAGCACGCGCACACCGGCAGCGTAGGCGCACACTCTGTGGATGCACGCTCGGCTCGCCCCAGGTCGGTTCGTCGGAGAAACGGCCCGCTTCCTCGCCGTCTCCGACCCCGGTGGCCTGCGCCTTCGATCTGCCACCGCGACGACGATCACCGTTGTGCTTGCGATGGCGGTGCTGCTGCCCGCCTCGAAGCTGATCGGACAGCCCATCACGGTGGCGATGCTCGGGACGGTCGTCGCGATGCAATCCTCGGCAGCGGTGAAGGACAGGGACCAGCGCAGCCGCGTCGTCACGACGCTGCTGCTCGTGTTCCCGGCTGTGGCAGCGGTGTCGTTGTCGGCGGTGCTGTCGCAGTTCGGCAAGGTAGCGGACGTCGGGTTCATTCTCGTGTTGTTCGCGGCCGTATGGGTGCGGCGCTACGGCCAACGAGGAACGGCGCTCGGCATGGTGGCGTTCATCTGCTACTTCTTCTCCCTGTTCCTTCGTGCCACACCGAGTCAGATTCCCATCCTGACGGTGTCGATCGTTGTCGGCGTTGCGATCTCGCTCCTGGTACGCACGGTGATACTGCCCGACCGCCCACGAGTGGAAGTGCAGCGGCTCGTCCGCGCGCTGCGCGCCGCCTGCATCGACGTGCTGGAGGTGGCGTCCAACAGACGCGATCGCAATCTCACGTTGTTGCGCAAGAAGCTCGACCGGCTCGGCAGCACCGCCCTCATGATCGACGACTGGCTCGACCGCAACGACGCAGCCATGCTTCTCAGCGTCACCAACGAGGATCTGTCCATCCGAATCTTCGACGCCCAGATCGCGACGGAGCAACTGGTCAGCGCATTGTGGGCGCTCGACCCGGACAAGTCGTGGCCGACGTCCCTCGGACAGGCAACGACGGCGCTCGGGTCATGTCTGCAGAACAATCCCTCGGAGGATCAGCTGCGCGCGGCACGACGGCTGGCTGCATCGGCAGCCGACAAGGCCGACGCGTCGACCCAGGCAGGCATCGCGACGACCGTCGCGATGCGAGCGGTGCAGGCGCACATCGCCATCCACCACATCACGAGCAACGCCTTGAGGTCCGAATCGGAGCCGAAACCGAAAGCGGAGGAGACGCAGAGCGACGACGCCGGGCTGAATCCGAGCACCAAGGCGGCGATCCAGGTGGCCGTGGCAACCAGTGCTGCAACGATTCTCGGTGAGCTGATCTCGCCGGATCGATGGTACTGGGCGGTACTGACGGCGTTCCTGGTGTTCACCGGTGCATCGACGCGCGGTGAGATACTGTCTCGGGCGGGCCATCGCGTCGTCGGGACGATAGCGGGAGTTCTTGCAGGAGTGGTACTTTCCGCGTTGGTCGGCCACAACCAGCCGTTGCAGTTGGTGCTGCTGGTGGTGTGCGTGTTCTTCGCGTTCTACCTCGTCACGGTCGCCTATGCACTGCTCGCGTTCTTCATCACCGTGATGCTCGCGATGCTGTACGGCCTGCTCGGCACCTTCAGCGTCGACGTCCTCGAACTGCGGATCTACGAGACCGCCGCTGGGGGCGTCGTCGGGATCGCGTCGGCGTACTTCATCTTCTCCACCGGAACCAGATCGACGATGACGACCAAGATCGACGACTACCTCGACCTGATGTCCGGAATCGTCGACACCAGCATTGCCTCGGTCGTCGAACCCGGGCAGACGACCGATCTGGTCGCCGACATGCGCAGGTTCGACAACGCTTTGAAAGAACTCGTCGCCGCGGGCAAACCGCTCGAGATGGGCCCGACCACCAGAACCAGGCGCGGCGCCAAACGACTTCTGCGCATCATGACCGTCAGCAACCGCTCGGGCCACGCGCTCGCCCGCGCCGGAGTCGGGGCATCGCGCGCCGAGAAGGGCAACGGCCCGTCGGAGGCAACCGCCAAGGCGCTACGCGAGGCCGCCGACGTCACCAAGACGACGATCTCCGACGTCAAGCGAGCGCTGGCGGGCGAACACGTCGAGCCGCCGGAGAAGCTCACCGAAACCTCGGCCTTCGACGTCATGCTCACCTCGACCAACACTCCGGGATCGGTGCGTAGTGCGGTTCGATCCCTCGCCACCTTGAACCGCACGATGGGCGAGGTGTTCACCCGTGCCTGAATCAGCGCTCGTCAGGGCCGCCGCGCAGGTTCCGGCGTTGGGGGAGTACCTGAGCGGGCCGTTCGATCTACCGGCGTCGGTGATGCTCGACGCGCAGTGGATGCGCGAGCGGGTCCGGGAGATCGGCGTTCGGTGGGGGTGTTCGGACGCGCGCGTGAACGGAACGCTCTGGTGGTACGCCGCGAGTTCGACGATGGCGTTCGTCCCGATCGCGACCGCTCTCGCAGTTGGCGAAGCCGCCGATCCGCGGCTGGACGATGCACGGTGCTTCCTCCGGCCCGACGGTTCCCTCGGCGGTGTGATCGGCGAGGCAACCCTCGACGTCGAGGGGCTGGCAGCGGCGATGGTCGAGTCGTTCGGGGCACTCGTCGACGCGGTGTCCGCGGCCTCGGGCGCGCGGGTCAAGGCGCTGTGGGCGATCGCGACCGATTCGATCGCGAACCGGTGTCTCGACGTCGGTGCCGCGCTCGGGAATCGAGCGCTGGGAAGCGAATTCGCGGTTTCGCTGATCGACGACATGAGGGCGCCGATGCCTGCGCCGCGCTTCGTCGACGTCGCGGGCCGAAGATTCACCGAGCGCTGCTCGTGTTGCCTGCTGTACGAAACCGACGCCGCCGACAAATGCACCAGCTGCCCGCGCCGGACCCCGGACGACCGGCTACGGGGATTGCACATCGCCGCCCGCTGGTAACAAGGCTCGAATCAGGGAACCCACCAGTTGCCTGCGCCGCGGACGACCGTCAGTCCGCCGGGGATCTCGACCCACGCCGAGACGTCGCCCGATCCGGTGCGGATGGGGCCGGTGTCCAGCGGCCCGGGGAATGCGACGCCGCCGATCTGTGTGGAGTTGTTGAACCAGTTGATGGCGCAGTTGCACCAGTTGTTCAGCGTGAAGTCCGTGAGTCCGGGGAGTGCCGGATCGACGCGAACGAAGATCGGCTGGTTGACGAATATCTGGTCGAGTCGCCACTGGATCACTGCGGCCGGGTCGAAGCCGACGGTCGGGCTGATCGATCCCGCCGGGACGAATCGGGCTTGAGCGGTGCCCGTACCGAGGAACGCCGCCGTGAGGACGATCACGGCGGAAATCAGTGCAGCGGAGATACGAGCGCGTCGCGTCGTCATGGATCTCGGAGCCTCTCGCAAGTCGAATGTTCGTGGCGATGTTACCCGAGCTCACCACTTGGCATCGGGGCGCAGAGGCCCACCCACTTCGGGTGAAGTTCCTCCGTTGGCGTGCGTTCGCGTGTGCAGGCGAGGACTGTTATGCCACATGAAATTCGGTCAGATGGTACTCGGGTTGGTCCCTTGGATTCTGTTCGCGATCCTCACCCAGAGGTTCGGCGACAATCAGGTTGCGTTCGCGGCGTTGATCTCGGCGATAGCTGCTGTGGGGATCGCGTACTACCAGCGCAGCGGTGGTATCAAGATCATCGAGGCCTCGGCGGTGGTGCTGTTCGCGGCCATTGCGGTGGTCGGGTTCGTCGGCGGAGAATCGGTCGACGATTTCCTCGCGGACTTCGCCCGCGGTGGCACGACGCTCGTGCTCGCTGCAGTGATGCTCGTGTCGGTGGTGACCGTGCCGTTCACCGAGCAGTATGCACGTGAATCGGTGGACCGCGAGTACTGGGACAGCCCGAAGTTCCACTCGACCAACCGGAAGATCAGCCTGTTCTGGGGTGCGACGCTGCTCGTCATGGGCGTCGGTCATCTGGTGGCGGGCGCACTACAGCCGCTGAGCGATCCCGGCGAGGGCACCAGGTCGGTCGACCTGCTGCTCAACTGGATAGTGCCGATCGTGCTCCTCGTGATCGCGGTGAAATACACCCAGCGGACCGCAGCGGCGGCACGAACAGCGGTGACGTAAAAAGCGGTGACATGAAAAGCGGGGGCATGGCCCGTCGGTAGTGTGGAGCCGGTGAATACACGACGAGCACTCATCGCCGTTGCGCTGACTGCGGTCGTCGTCGCCGGATGTTCCTCGCAGACGACGCAGGAGAAGCCGGCGCCCGTTCCGAACCAGGTCACGGTGATCGATCGTTCGTACTCGCCGTCCAGCATCACGATCTCCGCAGGTGAGACGGTCACCTGGGTGTTCGACGACGGAGGCATGACGCACGACGTCGTCGCCGACGACAAGTCCTTTCGCAGCCCGCTGATGGTCTCGGATACGTTCACGCACACTTTCACCGAACCGGGAACCTACAGCTACCACTGCACTCCGCACCCCGACATGCTGGGCACCGTCGTCGTGCAACCCTGAGGATCGGTTTCAGGGGAGGGTGCGGATGAATTCGAACGCTGCGTCGGTGGCTGCGGGGTTGGCGCTGGTGACTCCGTTGACGACTCCGATGGTCGCCCCGAGCGCTGCGCCGGGAATGCAACCGACGAAGATGAACAGCACGCACCCTACGACGGCACCGATGCCCGCTCCGATGCCGGCTGAGACGGATCCCCCGTTGTTCCAGCCTATTTGGATCTGCGTTACCAGGTTCTGGTAGGCGGCGGGGCTGTACACCGGGTGGATCAGTGACGCCGAGTTCGGTGTCAGGGTGAGCGATCGACCGCCGTCGCCGATGGCACTCGCGATCGGAAGGACTTGTTCGTCAACCGAATACGAGAGCGGGACCGACGCTACGGTCGCACCCGCGGCATCGAGGATCGATACCGCGCTCCCGTCGGATGTGAGCGCGAACGTCCCCGCATCGAGAAGTGTGCGCACAGAACCGTTGTCGACGGTGGTCGAGTAACCGACGTTCGCGGGCGCGGGCTCCGCCTGTGCTGTGCCGACGGATCCGGCGACCAGTGCCACGCTCGACAGTGCAGCGATGGCGGTACGTGTTCTTCTCGTGACCCTCATGAGTGCTCACACCTTCGGTCCGCGCGTCGTTCGGTCACTGTCGACGCTAGCGACCCCGTCGTCGACCCACGATCGATTCCGGCGAAATCACCCACTCGGATGAACTCTTGTAAACCTCGAGTTCACAAGCTACGGTAAGTGTGTGAACCAAAAGTTGTCAGACCTCGATCCCGGCGACAAGCCCACCGACGTCGGAGACGAGCGGCGGCGTCGGCACGCCGCTCTGCTCGCGCTACGAGAGGCGATAGCCACCGAAGTCCGTGTCGAAGCCGAAGCTGCCGAAGCGACAGGGCACGCCGCGGAGACCGCAATGTGGTTGGGCGCCAGCCTCGCCGACCTCGCGGCAGTCACCGGCCGATCGCGTCAGGCGGCGCGTAAACGGTGGCCGACGCTCGGCGCGGTGCATCGCCGGCGAGCGTGGCTCGGCAATCATGTCGACGACATCCGCTGGGCCGTGCGGGTCGTGCTGGAGAACTCAGCCGAGATCGACGTGCAGGACCGTGCCGTGTTCGACGAGCTCCGGGCACTCGACGAGTCGGTCGGCATCGAGTTCGGCCCCGCCGCGGAGGGGGGATCCGAGCCGGCGGCCAGGTGGCACGACCTCGATCGACTCGTCGACGTCGTGCTGCGAAGGGTTACGGCCGAGGGTGCTGCGCGCGGTGGCCAGGCCGAATTCGCCCTACACGGCGCCGGTGGTGTCGTCGGTTACTACGACCACGCAGGGGCGGGCACGGGCACGCCGGACGACGACTAGCGTGCAACGTCGATAGGAAGTCCTCGGGCGCGTTCCTGGGTCAGGAGATATTTGATCGAGTATCTTCCGGTGCTCGGATCGTACGGTCGGTGCAGAACGAAAAGGAGAATATGAAATGCCCAGTGAATTCTGAGCCACCTCGCAATGGTTTTGTTCATCCTGCCGTGCAGTTCGAATGTCTTGGTCCCCGAATCGATGTACTTGTAGAACTCGATCGGTGGGGTCAGTGCGCGGCGCGGAGAAATGTTCACGTGCATTTCGGTCAACTGCGCAATTTCGATGTCCTTTGCGACAATGCACAGGGCCAGATCCAGATCTTCGTGTATATCGGGCTGCACACTGACACGATCCGCCACCTCGGCCCATGTGGACTTCCTCAGCGCCATGTTGGCGCCGTGCAAATTTTTCATCCTTCGCTCGCCGCCGAACATTCCGCGCGAAATCTGCTTCCGGACGAACCAGCCCTTGAGTGAGCGGAACGGTGAATCGTAGGAGTTGTTCAACCCGCTCACGGCTCCGACCTGGGCAGTGTCGTCCCGGCCGAAGTATTCGGTCACGCTGCGGGCCCAGCCGGGGCTGACTCTCGTGTCGGCGTCCACACGCCCCAGGATCGCCGCCGATGCTGCCTCGAAACCGGTGTTTCTCGCATGTGCGACACCTCTACGCGTTTCATGCAAGATTCTGACCTGCGGAGAGCCGGCGCCGATTTTCTCGAGAATGTCCAATGTCGAATCGGTCGAGCCGTTGTCGACGACGATGATTTCGTCGATGTCTGCCGATTGCTCCAGCAATGCCGCGATGCAGGGCCCGATGTAATTTTCTTCGTTGTAGACGGGCACTATCACTGACAAAGTAGGTAGAGGCATGTCGCATCACGATAATCGACAGTCTCGGCGTGGTCAAAAAGTTCAAAATGCAACAAAGTTGGTTTCGTAGCGAAAAAGGTCGACTGGATTGCTTATCGGACAATAAGATTCTCGTCGCCCATTTCGGCTCCTATCAGCGCGCGGCCGGTAGCGGCTATAGGGTTGAAGGCATGAACACGTCTGTCCGTTCGCGAGCGACAGGACCCCCGCTGCTCGCCGCCGGGGTTGCAGGCGCGCTGGTGGCGGTGCTGTCGGTCCGTGACCCAAGGACGTCGACGTATCTTCCGTGTCCGATTCATGCGGCCACGGGCTTGTGGTGCCCCGGTTGCGGCGCGACGCGAGCGTTCGGAGATCTGATTCGCGGTGATGTGGCGTCGGCGATCTCCGCCAACCTTCTGGCCGTTGTGCTGGCGATCGCCGGAATCGGCGTATGGGGAATGTGGATGCGGGCGAGGATGACGGGTACGACGGTGCGGCGACCACCGGCGATTCTGATCGGATCTGCAGTGGTGGTCGTCTGCGCTTTCACGATCCTCAGGAATGTTCCCGCAGGTAGTTGGCTCGCCCCCTGAAATAAGGAGTGGAATCATGTTGCTCGAAGTAGCGTCGATCGTGGTGTTGGTCGGTGTGCTGATCGTGCTGATTCCGACCGCGCGCCGCGTGTTCAAGAAGGGCGACGACGAATGACCGACTCGTTGAAGGCTCGAGTTCGCGCCAAGCTGCTCGAACAATTGGCAGGAGACGGCGGGACCGACGCCGAACTGGCGGAGGGCGACGATCCGCGTCTGGTGGCGATCGGTGACGACCTGGCCGCGCTCGACGAGGCATCCGAGAACGACCCACTGATCGATCAGCTGGCCACGAGGTACTGGGTCCCGTAGCGGCCACTCCGCCCTGTGTCACCACTCACGCACGGGTAGATCTAGTATCTATGTTGTGTCCAACACGAAATCTGCTTCGGAGCTCGCCTACCTGACGGTCAAGGAAATGATCGTCACCGGTGAACTGCCCGGCGGCGAACTGGTCAGTGAAGGCGACATCGCCGGTCGTATGGATGTCAGCCGTACGCCGGTGCGTGAAGCGTTCCTCCGACTCCAGGTCGAAGGGTGGATGCGGCTCTACCCCAAACGCGGCGCGCTCGTCGTGCCCGTGGCCCCTGGCGAGGCCGAGAACATCGTCTCCGCGCGTTGGCTCATCGAGTCGGGAAGTGTCCGTGCACTCGTCGGGGACGCTCGTGTACGCGCCGAGCTCGTCGGTGAACTGCGGACCAACCTGGTGCGCCAACACCGACTGCTCGCCCGCGACACCGGACAAGAGACAACGGCAGCCGAATTCAGTGCCGCCGACGCCGACTTTCACCGTCTGATCGTCCACGCAGGCGGCAACCCGCTGCTCGACGCGTTCTACTCGGGGCTTCGGGAGCGTCAGCGGCGGATGACGACGCATTCGCTCGCCCGTGACCCGGGCCAGATCGAGCAGATCGTCGAGGACCATACTCGACTCGCCGATTTCATCGAGGCAGGTGACGCGGACGGTTTCGAGACCGCGGTCGATGCTCACATGCGCCGGGTGCACGGATTGAACGAGAGCGGCACGCGATGACCGACACGACACGGGCCGAGGCATCGAACACGACGAGGACGGCCCGGTGGATGCTCGTCGCCGCCGGGATGTTCGCGGTCGCGTGGGGTGGCAACGAGTTCACGCCGCTGCTGGTGATGTACCGCCTCGAGCACGGCTTCTCAGCGGTGACCGTCGATACGTTCCTGTTCGCGTACGTCATCGGGATCGTGCCTGCCCTGTTGATCTGCGGCCCGCTGTCGGACCGCATCGGACGGCGTCCCGTCATGCTTCCGGCGACGTCGGTCGCAGCGGCAGGATCGATTCTGATCGCCATCGGCGCCGATACCGCAGTGGTCCTGTTCTCCGGCCGTGTGCTGAGCGGGGTCGCGCTGGGAATCGGAATGGCGGTCGGTGGTACGTGGATCAAGGAACTGTCCGCACTCGATCCGAATACCGCGCCGGGTGCAGGCGCCCGCCGCGCCGCGATGAGTTTGACGGCAGGTTTCGCCCTGGGTGCAGGTGTCGCCGGGATACTCGCTCAGTGGGCGCCCTGGCCGACGCACCTTCCGTATCTCGTGCACGTGGGTATCTGCATCGTTGCCGGGCTGGGCATGATCGGGGTGCGGGAGACCCGCGCGGCAGTTCCTCGCGGCGAACGAGGGACTCTGGCGTCGGACCTGAAGATTCCCGCCGCGGCCCATCGTCGATTCCTGATGGTGGTCGTGCCGTTGGCGCCGTGGGTGTTCGGTGCGGCGAGCGTTGCCTACGCGGTCCTTCCCTCGTTGATGGCCGATCGCAGCGGTGGGCATCCCATCGCGCTGTCGGCGTTGATGTCGGTGATCGCACTCGGATCGGGATTCGGCATCCAGGCCGTCGGCCGCAGGATCGACACCCCGAATGGGGCGCGTGGTGCACTCGTCGCGCTGTCGATCCTGGTCGTCGGGATGCTGCTTGCGGCGTGGGCGGCGACGGTACTGACCATCGCGGCAGCATTGATCGCGGCAGCCGTGCTCGGTTGCGGTTATGGCATGGCGCTCGTGTCGGGATTGCAAGAGGTGCAACGAATTGCAGGGCCCAACGATCTGGCCGGTCTGACCGCAGTGTTCTACTCGCTCACCTACCTCGGGTTCGCGATCCCGGCGATACTCGCCGCGCTCACCGAAGCTTGGCCCGGCTCGATAACCTACCCCGCCATCTTCACGGCCGGGGCAGTACTGGCAGCCCTGTGCTGGGTGTTCGTGAGGACTCGATCGAGTGCTCACCTTCCGGCCCCGCACCCCGCTCCGGAAGCGTCTAGTATCACCTGACTATGTCGGTCTCTCCGCGTGACGTCCCGCGGTGGGTGCCCATCACTGTTCCCCTCACCGGAGCACTGCGGTGGGATTGGCGCGAGAGCTACAGCGTGTTCGTGGCGTTCGCGGTACCTGTCCTGCTGTGGATTCATGTCCCAGTGCTGCTGCCGGGTGCCTTCTTCGGGCTGATCGCTCTGGGGGCGGGCATCCGCATTCGCCGGATCGCCTCGTGGTGGCCGTTGTTGCGTTCCGGTGAGGTGGCATCGGTGGATTCCGTCGAGCGGTGGACCACCGGCGCGGGAACCGTCACGCTCTCGCATGCGACGGGCTGGCGCGTCCACCGAGGGTGGTTCACCGGAGACATCACGACCAGTCGCGTGGGCTACACCGCCGCGGACCGGCGAGGAAACCTGGAGATACGCGGACTTCCCTACACCGACGGGGTGATTCTCGCGCACCCGACGGCCCCGAAGGCCATGTGCGTGAGCGAGTTTCCGTTCGATCTGAACGACAACGAGAACGGCCGATGGTCGGCGTCGGTACCGCCCCGATTCTGGGCAGGAGCGGCGGCGACGGCAGCTGTGTACCTACTGCTCGTGCTCGGCGGCGTCGTCAGCTCCGGGCAACTGTGGTTCTGAGCCTACTATCAGCTGTGCCCCAAGCAGGAGAGCCCCAAGCAGGAGAGCCCGACTCGGGATCCGGCGAAACGGTCGACGAGCGTCTCGCACGCCTCGAGCGTGAACTGGCAGAACTGCGTGCGGCCCGAGACCGAGGGCCGTCGGTACTCGGTAGCCGCGACACCGAGCAGGTCCGATCGATTCTCGGACAGTTCGGTATGGCAAGGAGCGTCGGCGGCGCGTTCGGGACACCGCCTGCCCCCGTCGTCGCCAAGTACCTGTCCGATCCGCCGCGGCCGGTACCCGCTGCTTTCCGGCTCGCCGGACTGTCGTGGAAGTGGTGGGAGGCCTTCGCGATTCTCATGACGTTCACGGCACCGATCGCGCTGTGGCTCTTCGTGCCGAAGACCCTGCCCATCCCGTTCGTCGGGCTTCTCGTGGTGATCGCGGTGACCAGGATTCGGGCCATCGGTAACCGGTCACACGTGCTGAAGTGGGGCACGGTGGCCGTCGTGACAGGAGTCGACAGAGTCTCGGTCGGAACGTATTTCAGCGGAATCACCTACAACAACGTACGGCTGGCGCAAGCAACCGGGTGGACCGTCGAACGTCGGTGGTACAGCGGGCCCGGCCACGTCACCGACGTCGCCTACACGGTGGACGGCGTCGCCGGTTCGATCCGTGTTCGCGGCCTTCCGTACACGTCGGGTGTGATCCTCGCGAGTACCAAGAATCCAGCGAAAGCACGGTGCGTCAGCGACTTTCCGTACGATCTCGACGTCGATTCGAGCGGCGACTGGGTGTCCACCGTGCGTCCGGCCGTGTGGATCGGCGCCTGCGCGTCGCTGCTCGTCTACGCCGCACTCGTGCTCGGCACCGTATGGTCCGTCGGGACGCTGTGGCTTGCCTGAGGCGCTGCGGCTTGCTCGAGGTGCTGTGGCTTGTCTGAGGTGCTGTGGCTTGCGTGACCGATCTAGGGGAGTGCCGGCAGCGTCGTATCCACCAGCCAGGCATCCCACAGGCTGCGCGGGCAGCCGAAACGTGAAGCGAGATCGGTGAAGTCGGATGTGCTGACGGTCGAGTACCGGTACTTCGACGTCCATTCCTGGATCAGCGGGAAGAACTTGTCGTCGCCGATGGTCCTGCGCAGGGCATGGAGTGCTAGGGCGCCGCGCTTGTAGACGCGGTCGTCGAACATCTTGGCGGGACCGGGATCTCCGAGGACGAGATCGCGCGGTAATCCGCGTTGCATGGTGTGCACGCGCCTGGCCTTGTCCTGTGCGGACGAGCCGCCGGAGTTCTCGGCCCAGATCCACTCGGAGTAACAGGCGAACCCTTCGTGCAGCCAGATGTCCTTCCACTTACCGAGGGTCAGGCTGTTGCCGAACCACTGGTGCGCCAGCTCGTGCGCGACGAGCCGCTCGAAGTACCGATTCCCCGAACAGTGGTTGGCGCCGAAGATCGACAATCCCTGTGCCTCGATGGGGATTTCGAGATCGTCGCCGGTGACCACGACGGTGTACGCAGCGAACGGATAGGGGCCGTACAGACGCTCGAACGTGCTCATCATCTCGGTCTGGCGCCCGAAGTCGTGCTCGAAGTTCGGCAGAAGACGTTGCGGCAGAATCACTTTCATCGGCACCGGCCCGGTGCTGGTGGTGTGCGAGACGTACGGCCCGATCTGGACGGTCGCAAGGTAGGTGGCCATCGGCTCTGGCTGCTCGTACACCCACGTCGTTCGACTCGCGCGTGTCTGCTTGCGGACGAGTGTGCCGTTCGCGACTGCGAAGTACGGGGAATCGGTGGTGATCGTGATGCCGTAACTGGCCTTCGACACGGGGTGGTCGTCGCACGGGAACCACGACGCGGCTCCGTTGGGCTGGCTGGCGACGATGGAACCCTCGGTCAGTTCGTCCCAACCGACTTCGCCCCAGAAACCGTTGATGGGCTTGGGTGTTCCGCCGTACTGGATCGTCACGACCAGCGCTGCGCCCGAGGCGATGGGCTTCGCCGGCGTGATCTTCAGCTTGGCGTGGTGCTGGCTGAACTTGACCGAGCGCGAGCCGTTCACCGATACCTTCGACACCCGCAGTGCAGGCCCGAGGTCCAAGGAGAACTTCGAGATCGTCGCGGTGGCGACGGCGGTGATCTTCGCTTTGCCCGCCAACCGATTGCTCTCGACCTTGTACTCGAGATCCAACTCGTACCGGGACACGCGGTAGCCGCGATTTCCGTTCTGCGGTAGATATTCGTCGAGCGGAGCATCGCCTCCGTCGAGATCGAAGACCGGCGTCACCAATTTCGAGCCGACCGGCTTCACTCGCTCACCTCGGCAGTCACGATACGGGCGAACGGGTCGCCCTTGGCCCACGGAGCGATCGGGTTGCCCTGCCAACGGGTGTGCGCGGGCACGGTATCGCCGCGCATCACCAGCGATGCCGGTCCGACCGTCGCGCCTTCGCCGATGCCCGCTGCGGGAAGGGCGACGCAGTGCTGGCCCAGTGTTGCGCCTCGTCCGAGTGTCACGCTGTCCATGGACATGATCCGATCATGGAACAGGTGTGTTTGCACAACGCACCCACGATTGACCGTTGCGCCGTCGGCGAGCGTCACCAGATCGGCCTCGGGAAGCCAGTAGGTCTCGCACCACACTCCGCGGCCGATGTCGGCCCCGAGCCAGCGCAGCCACATGTTCAGCACGGCCGTGCCCTCGGCGGCGCGAGCGAACCACGGCGCCGCAACGGTTTCGACGAAGGTGTCGGCCACCTCGTTGCGCCACACGAACGAGCTCCACAGCGGGTGCTCGACCTTGTCGATGCGGCCGACCCACATCCACTTGGCCACCGCGGACACTGCCGCGGCGACCGCGCCTGCGATCAGGAGCACGACGCCGCTGAGCAACGCCGCGAGCCAGTACCCGTACTCGTGCGCAAGCCAGGTCAACGCGAACAGCACTCCGAGCCCGATCCCGAACGTCACCATCACCGGTATCAACCGGCACGTCTCGACGAACGATCGAGCCACCTTGAGCTTCGTCGGTGGATCGAACGTGCGCGAGCTGTCGGCGCGACCGGCCGCCCGGCGTAATCGCACCGGGGGACTGCCGAGCCACGACGAACCGGATTTCGCCTTGTCCGGCGTCGCCGACAGCACGGCGACCAGGCCGTTCTTCGGAACGGTCCGACCGGGCCCTGTCATGCCGGAGTTGCCGAGGAACGCGCGTTTGCCGACCTTGGCGTCACCGAGGTGCATCCAGCCGCCGCCGAGCTCGTAGCTGGCCACCATCGTGTCGTCGGCGAGGAATGCGCCGTCGGCGACGGTCGTGAACTTCGGGATCATCAATACCGTCGACGCCTCGACGTCCTTGCCGATCTTCGCGCCGAGCAATCGCAACCAGTGCGGGGTCAGCAGGGACGCGTACAGCGGGAACAGGAACGTGCGCGCCGAGTCCATCAGTCGCTCGGTGGCCCACACCTGCCAGCCGATTCTGCTGCGCACCGGGTGGTAGCCCTCGGTGAGTCCGATGCTCAGAATGCGAACCGCAATCAACGTGATCAGCGCGAAGACCCCCAAGGACACAAGCGTCGCCAGCGGCAACATGATCGCCGCGCGCCCGAGTGCGCCCCACATCGTCGTCGCAGTGTGCAGCCACCATCCCATCAGGACCAGCGAGACACCGAGCGAGAAGATGGCCATCCCGGAGAGGAACAACGACGCGACGCCGTACGCCAGCACCCAGCGCGTCGCGCGCGGAGGAGCGTGCTCGGGCCACGGATGTTCGGCTTTGCCGACCTTCGTCGCGGGCGAACCCGCCCACAGCTGACCTGCTTTCACACGTCCGACGACGGCAGAGCCTGCGCTGACGACGGCGTTCTTGCCGATGGAGGTGCCGGGCAACAGAGTCGACCTGGCGCCGACGGCAGCGCCCGCGCCGATCTTGATGCCACCGATGTAGACGATGTCACCGTCGATCCAGTGCCCGGTGAGATCGACCTCGGGTTCGACGGAACAGCCGTCGCCCAGCTCGAGCATTCCGGTCACCGGCGGCAGTGTGTGCAGGTCGACGCCCTTGCCGATCTTCGCTCCCAGTGCACGGGCGTAATAGACCATCCACGGTGCACCCGAGAGGTTCGACGCCCCACTGGCGTCGGTCAGACGCGTCGCCGCCCACAGGCGGATGTGGGCACTTCCGCCGCGTCGGTACGCACCGGGTTTCACCCCGGCCAGCAGGATGCGCGAGCCGACGACCGAGATCGCCATCCGCCCCACCGGGGTGATGAACAGGACGAAGGCGAGAAGGATCCACCACCAGGACACCGTCGGCGCCCAGGAGACGTCGGCGAACCACGACATCACGTTGAACAGAACCCCGACCCAGGTGACCCACTGCAGGCCGGTCAATGTCGTCAACGGAACGGTCGCGGCGATCTGTGCCCACTGGGCCGAGCGGGGAGTCGGTTCGACGTCGCGCGGAACGACCTCGACGGGCGGCTTCAGCTCGTCCAGATACCGTGCGAGCGAACCGAGCCGAGGATGGTCGTAGAGCTGCGCGACGGTGATCTCGGGAAAACGTTCGCGCAGTGCCGTCACCAGTTGGGCCGCGGACAGCGAGCCGCCGCCGTTCTGGAAGAAATCCGCGTTCTCGTCGTTCACCTGCGCGCCGAGGATGTTGGTCCACAGCGCTGCGACCCATCCGGCAGTCCCGTCGAGATCGGAGGCTCCGCCCATGCCGGGAAGCGGCCAGGGGAGCGCATTTCTGTCGACCTTGCCCGAGGTGCGCGTCGGCATCTCCTCGACGAGTGCCAGACGCGGAACCAGCGCTGCGGGTAGCTGCTCGGCGAGGATCGCGCGCGCGGCGTCGAGATCGAAATCGGGGTTGGTGCTCGCGAGGTAACCGATGAGAACCGAGTTTCCTGCCCCGGTCTTGCGTACTGCGGCGGCAGCACCGCCGACGCCGGGGAGCGCCTGGAGTGCATTGTCGATCTCGCCGAGTTCGATGCGACGTCCACCGAGCTTGACCTGATCGTCGGCACGGCCCTGGAACAACAGCCCTTCCAGCTCCAGCCTGACGAGGTCACCGCTGCGATACGCGCGATCCCAGCCGAGCGAGGGCATCGGGGCGTACTTCTCGGCATCCTTGGCGGGATCGAGGTAACGGGCGAGGCCGACGCCGCCGATGACGAGCTCACCGACCTCACCGACCGCGACGGGGTTTCCCGACGCGTCGACCACCGCCAGATCCCAGCCGTCGAGCGGCAGCCCGATCCTGACCGGCCCCTTGCCGTCCATGATCGACGCGCACGCGACGACGGTGGCCTCGGTCGGGCCGTAGGTGTTCCACACCTCGCGGCCGTCGACGGCAAGACGTTCGGCCAGTTCGGGTGGGCAGGCTTCGCCGCCGAAGATGAGCAGCCGCACGGCCTCCAGTGCCACCGCGGGCCACAGCGACGCGAGCGTCGGAACCGTCGAGACGACGCTGATGTCTCGTGAGACCAGCCACGGGCCGAGATCGAACCCGCTGCGGACGAGTGAACGCGGGGCAGGCACGAGGCATGCACCGTGACGCCATGCCAGCCACATCTCCTCGCACGACGCGTCGAAGGCCACGGACAGACCGGCCAGCACGCGGTCGCCTGGCCCGAGCGGATCCTCTCTCATGAACATCCGCGCTTCGGCGTCGACGAACGCCGCGGCGTTGCGATGGCTGACGGCCACGCCCTTGGGTGTTCCCGTCGAACCGGAGGTGAAGATGACCCATGCGTCGTCGTCGGGCGACGGCGTGGTGAGCGCGACCGGGGCCGGGATGTCCTGTTTCTCGGCGGTTCCAGCGGCGATGCCGCCGGCCGTCACGACGGCAGTGACCTTCGCCTCACCGAAGACAAGGTCCGCTCGTTCGTCCGGATCGTCCGCGTCGACGGGCACGTACGCGGCCCCGGCGTTGAGGATCGACAGAATCGCGACGTACAACGAGAACGAGCCCGACGGCATCCTGATCCCGACGCGATCCCCGCGGCGGACACCCGCCCTGGCCAGCCACTGTGCACCCTCGTCGATGTCCTCGAGCAGCTCTCGGTAGGTGACCGACGTCGTGCCGTCGTCGATCGCCGCGGCGTCGGGAAACGTGGAGGTGGTGGAACGCAGAATGTCGATGAGCGTCCGCTCCTGTGGAGCGCGCTCCGCGCGGAGAAATTCGGCGGGGACCGTAGCCGTCAGCTGCGGGTTCGCCGAATCCGACTGTGATTGCACAGACAACCGGGTGTCCTTCTTCTCGAGTGGTACCGAAATGCGAGTGAACGTCGTCGGTCGTTATCTCATGTTCGGTTGGCCAGCAGATGAACAGACGTCGGTCTTCGGGCTCGGCACTGCGCGAAGTCTACTCGGCGCACGGGCGGAGGCTGCGGAACGACGCGGGGGTCAGGCGCGGTGCCGCGGGTGGTCACGGGCGGGGCGGCGGGTGGTCACGGGCGGGGCGGCGGGTGGTCACGGGCGGGCGCCGGCGGGGTTTCCTACCTGCCGGGTTGACAACCTCTGCGTCTGTTTGTCATTCTCTGTGTCAGGTCATGAGTACCAGCATCAAGCCCCGGCTTGCTGGTCGGCAACCCTCCTCCGCGGTGGGGTGCTCCGGGTGACGACCAGGCCGACGCCGGAAAACCGGTGCGGCAAGCGCGGACTCGACTTGCTGTGAAATTACTTCACGTTATCGATGTCCCTTGATCGACAAGGGTGAATTGTCATGACTGCTGTCCTCGAAAACTCCTGTGCGCCTTTTGCTGCTGTCAGTGGAGCCGATCTGCAGGTGCCGCTCGTCGACGGCACCACGTGCACGTACGCCAACTTCGATTACGCGGCGAGCGCGCCTGCACTGGACGCGGTGACCGACCGGATCGCCGAGTTGTTGCCGTACTACTCGAGTGTTCACCGCGGCGCCGGCTATGCCTCGCGGGTGAGTACCGCAGCGTACGAGAAGGCCCGCGTCACGGTAGCGAATTTCGTTGGCGCGCAATCCGACTCCGTCGTCGTGTTCACCAGGAACACCACCGACTCGTTGAATTTGCTCGCCGGATGTGTTCCAGGGGAGACGGTGGTGCTCGATATCGAGCATCACGCGAATCTGTTGCCGTGGAACGGTCGTCGAGTAGTGGTTGCCGCGGATTCGGTGGCCGAGACCGTTCGGCGTATCGAGGCGGAACTGGCGAGCAAGCCCGCCGCGCTTCTGGCCGTGACGGGTGCGTCCAACGTCACCGGTGAGGTGCTGCCCATCGAAGATCTCGCGGATCTGGCGCATCGATACGGTGCACGCATTCTCGTCGACGGCGCCCAGTTGGTGCCGCATCGTCGGGTGGATATCGGCGAGCTCGGCGTCGACTACCTCGCCTTCTCCGGCCACAAGCTCTACGCCCCGCACGGCGCCGGGGTGCTGATCGGGAAGCGGGATTGGCTCGACGCAGGCGAGCCGTACCTGGCCGGTGGCGGTGCCGTGCGCAGCGTGCGGATCGACCGCACCGAGTGGGCGCTCTCGCCGGCACGGCACGAGGCCGGGACCCCCAACGTGCTCGGTGTCGCCGCGCTCGCAGCGGCGTGTGACGCCGTCGCGGCCCACGAGGCGGCAGGCGCGGTCGAGCACGAGCGTCGACTCTCCGCTCGGCTGCGGCACGGGTTGCAGGCGATCACGGGTGTGGACCTTCTTCAGGTCTGGAACGACTCCCCGGACAGTGTGGGCATTGTCACATTCACGGTCGACGGATACGGGCCGGGCGAGGTTGCCGCATACCTCTCCGCAGAGCACGGAATCGGTGTGCGCGACGGTAAGTTCTGTGCTCACCCGTTGCTGGCGCGACTCGGTCATGCAGGCGGCGCCGTGCGGGCCAGCCTGGGACTCGGTAGCTCCGAAGCCGATGTGGACCGCCTCGTCGGCGCAGTCGAACTGCTTGTACAGGACGGTCCGTCGTGGTCCTACGAGGAGGACAACGGTTGGTGGAATCCGGTGCCGGACCCCCGCCCGTTCCCCGATCTGGCGGACGGCAGCGCAGGTGTGGGATCCCCGTGCGCGACCGGAGAGGTTAGCATCGACTCATGACAGCAAATGTCGTGTGGCGCAACCGCCGTTGGTGCGACAGGTACGTCGATCTCTGCCGTACCGCATCCGGTTCGTGTAAGGGTTCGGGCTGAATCAGCCCTGTCGTTCGCAGGATCAGCTCTTGCGCCCATTCGCCGATTCCTTTCTTGCACGAGAAAGACACACTTCATGTCGAACTTTTCACCGGTCCGCGTTGCAGTCGCAGGGTCCGCTGCAGTCCCAGGGTCCGCTGCAGTCCCAGGGTCCGAAGCCTGGACCGAGATCACCGCCTGGACCGAGATCACCGACGCCGAGTCGACGCAGTCGGTCGTCCGCATCCACGCGGAGGACCTCCGTGACGGGCAGCAGCAGCGGTCGCGTCTACGGGCCGAGGCCGTCGAATCGGGCACCGACGCCGACAGCGTCGCGGTGTTCCTCGACGTCGAAATCCACATCGCCGACGACGCAAGGACCGCGCGTCGCGAGTTCGCTGCCCTGGATGTACCTGCCGTCCCCGGTTCGATCCGTTACGTCGGAACGCCGTCAGGGCTGGCCGGGCTCGTCGCCGATGTGAAGGCCGCAGAGGTGGCCGACGGGGTCACTCTCATCGCTCTCGAATCGGGTCATCGCAGCCTCGACAAGGTCGCGGGTGGCGTCGTGTCGTGGTTGGAGGACCGCGGAGTCGTGTTCTCCTCGGAGGCAGTGCTGGCGGCAACCGGAACCAGGCCCACCACGCGAGTCCTCGCCTCCTGACACGCTCGGTCATGTCGCTGTGAGGTCATGTTCCTGTGAGGTCATGTTCCTGTCATGTCACGTCTACGGCCAGGCCTGCGGTGATGCGAAGGAGTTCGGCGGAGGTCGTTCTGAACCGAGCGTTCGGATGACCTGCGGCGGCCCATAGTTCCGGAAACTGGGCGAGCGCCACGTCGACGAACGTCGGTAGATTGGTCGGATGGCCTACGGGCGCGACCGAGTCGATCGGCTGTCCGGTGCAATGCGCGATCAGATCGAGCGGAGCCTCGGTCAACGTTCCGTCCAGACGCTTGCCGGTGGCGTCCAAGTTGACGTGATGCGCAGCCGAGACCAGCAGCAGCACCGGGTCGTCGTCGAGCAGAAACACCTGCGATTCGACGAGTGCACCGACTGCGACGCCGAGTGATTCGGCGACCGCGTCGGCGGATGCCGTCGGTTCGGGAGATGTCACGACGACCCCGTGGTGCCCGCGCGAGATCAGGATGTCTGCGACGTGGGCTGCGTTCGGGTGAAGAAGCCGGGGCATAACCAAAGGGTATTGCTACTGCGGCTGGTTCGCAGCCATAGACGCGCAGCCCGAGTGGCGACTCGGACTATTTCGTCAGATCACCGAACAATCGAAGCCGAGCCATGCCGCCGTCGGGGTAGATGTCCATGCGCACTTCGGAAACCGGCTCGGAGCGGTCGAGGACGAAGCGGTGCCGCGTGTCGGGTTGGAGCCGAGTGCGGGGGAGGAGTTCGACCCACTCCCCGTCGTCGAGGCGGCCGTGCAGAGATGCCGCGCCGGGGGCGTTGCCGAGGAAGCACGAGGTGTCCAGTTCGGCGAGGGCGATCGTGCCTGTACCGGCGAGCGCGACCTGCACCCAGTCGTTGGCGTCGTTGCGGCGACGCGAGGTCTCCCATCCCTCGCCCATGGACCGCGGCGGGCCGGGGAACAACAGGTTGTTGGGCGAGCTGTAGAACATGTTGGAGCATGCCGTGACGTAGGCGCCGTTCTCGAGTGCGGCGAGGTCCAGCGGCCCGGCGCCGAGGAACCGGGGATCAGGTCGTCCGCGGCCGAGAACGCGCAATCGGGCGACGCCGCCGTCGGGGTAGATCGAGAGCTTCACGTGTGTCCAGCGCTCGTCGGAGGACACCTCGAACCGATTCTCCGAGTCGCCGTTCACTGCGCTCTTGGGCACGATGGTTTCCCACTCGGCGCCGCTGTATAGCTCGGTCGCGGACGGGAAACCGTCGATCGATGTCGCCTCGATGGAGATCTCGGGCGGGTAGTTGCCGGTGAACCAGGCCGTGTCGACGATGACGGCGTCGACGACCCCTGCCGCGCCCAACCGGACGATCGCCTCGTCGTACCCCGATTCGCGGCGGCGACGCGTCTCCCAGCCGTCGTAGATCTGTCCTTTGTGGCCGAAGGTGGCGCTCTCGTAGCTCGCCTTTCCTGGCTTGACGAGATTCTCCTTCTCCGCGAACGTTTCGTCGTTCGCCCACACGACGGCGCCGCCCAGGGTTCGGACGGCGAGGTCGGGCAAGGGAAGAGGGAGAGAGGCTGTCATACCACCGAGGATACTGGGCGGTCCTCGTCCTTCGGTGCGGCCGACGGACGCGTCTTCCGCCGCGTGAAACCGAAGAGCAGAGCCACCCCGACGACCGTGTAGATCGCGAGCGCCGCGGCGGGTTGGCCGAGCCCGGTGCCGGAGAAGTAGACGATGCTCCGCACCCCTTCGGTGCCGATACCAGGGGTGATCCATCGCCCGACGGCCGCGTAGAACTCGGGAAGCACGTTCGGTCCGAATGCTCCTCCCGCACTGGGGTTTCCGAGGATGACGAACACGATGATCGCGATGGGGACCGCGGCGACGCCGATCGCTGCGCGCAGGCCGAGTGTGAATACCGATGTAGCGAGCACGACCCCGGTGCCGAGTAGCCACAGAGGGAACCAATGGCCGGCGAACGTGCCGAGCACGTGCGTGGTGATGAACGCTCCGAGCGCGCCCGACAGCACTGCATATCCGGTGAAGATTCCCAGTTGCACCGCAGCGTCGGCGACCGATTTCGGGGCGCCGACGAGCAGGCCGACTGCCGCGGCCAGCAGGTAGCCGCCGACGACCCAGCCGACGGAGAGGTAGAAGCCGGACAGCCCGCGGTTGTCGTGTGCGCCGACAGGTATGTCGTCACGGACCACGAATGTGCGGTTCTGGGCGTGCTCCACCTCGGTGAAGATCGCTTCGAGCGACGTCGAGATCGAACTGCCCGCGGCGCTCGCGGTGATCAGGGTGTCGGTCCCGGTGGGGCTGATGACGAATACGCCGAGGACGTCGCGCTCACGCAACATCGCTCGCGCATCACCGGTGTCGGATGCGGTGTGCGCGTCGAGCGGCGTTCCGTCGATCGCGTTCAGTTTGTTCGCGGTGTCGGCGTCGACTCCTGCGGGTAGCCCCTGCTCGGCGACGACGGCGATGGGGATCTCCCGCGGTGTCGGCTGATGAAATGCCGCGACGTAGCTGAGGATGAATCCGAGTTGGAGTATCAGCACTCCGAACGCGAGCCAGACCACCTTGCGCATGGGAACTCCTTCAGAAACCGATTGTGGATACCGCGGGTATTGAATACCCTAGGTATCGTGAGCGCAGAGGGTCAAGCGAAGTGGTCGGGCACACAAGAACCTGCGTCGCGGCCGGGGCGTGAGAACGTACGCGAACGGCTGCTCGACGCGGCCGCCGACGAATTCACCGAACGTGGCTTCGCCGCAGCGAAACTCCAGGACATCGCGCGCAGGGCAGGGTTCACCAAGGGCGCCGTCTACTCCAACTTCGAGTCCAAGCAGGCACTGTTCGCCGAGCTACTGTCCAAGCGATCGATGGAGCTGGCAGCACGTGTCATCGACGACGTATCGGGGTTGACGCCGGGCGACGCCGCAGGCCGAGGCGGGCACGCTATCGCGTCCTGGATCGTCGCCGAGCCGCGCTGGCCGCTTCTGGTCACCGAGTTCGGGATACAGGCAGGCCGGGACGAGAGCATCGCCGCCGGGTACCGCCGCGAACGTCGGAACCTGCGCGCCGAACTCGAGGCTCTCATCGCCGAACGTGCGACGGCCTGGGGCGTAGCGGACACCTTCGATGCGCGCCGAGTCGCGACATCGCTGCTCGCGTTGATCTCCGGACTCGCCGTCGAACATTCCGTCGATCCCGAGGTAATCGATGAGACGGTCA
This sequence comes from Rhodococcus yunnanensis NBRC 103083, assembly GCF_001895005.1. GTDB lineage: Bacteria > Actinomycetota > Actinomycetes > Mycobacteriales > Mycobacteriaceae > Rhodococcoides > Rhodococcoides yunnanense. The sequence goes on from NZ_BCXH01000003.1 coordinate 367,420, forward strand.
TCGGGGATGCGGTCACCGAATTGTTCGCAGGAGCACTGTCGCGAGCCAGAATCGACACGAGCGCGGCTCACGACTAGCGATTGAGTCCTCGGTCAGCGGGTACCTGATGAACTATGACTGCTCAGAATCCCGAACCGGACGACACACCAGGGCTCGAACGCGGCGGTGGCGTCACGCCAGGGGACACGCCACCCGCCGAAACAGGTGTCGGGGGGCCCAACCACGAGCCGCCGCAACGATCACTTGCCATGCCGATCGTCTTCTTCGTACTCATCGGCATCGTCGTCGTCATCGTCGCGGCAGGATTGATCGGCCGCATCGCCGGATTGATCTAGCAGATCGACCGGTGTTTTCAGTGCAGGGATTTCAGTACAGAGCCGTTTCAGTACAGGGCCATCTCAGTACAGGGCCATTTCAATACAGAGCCATTTCAGTACAGGGGCCAACCACCCTCGGGGCCGAGAAGGCGGCCGAGCCGGAGTCGATTGATCTTTGCGAGCTCCTCGCGCATCACCTTGCGTTCGGTATCGAGACCGTTGTCCAGGCGGTGACCCAGATCGATCAGCACTGTTCGAGGGTCGGCGCTGCCGCCGTCGAGTGCGGCCGAACACACGATGTACCCGAATCCGAACCGCTCGACGTACATTCGGCACGCGTCGATGAGGACGCTCTGCGTCGCCGGATCCATTCCGGCGCACTTCTTGCCGGTCGGAGGATGTGTGGACACGAGAGCGTCGATGTCCGCGTCCGACAGTTCGCCGAGTTCGGCGTCGGCTCCGGTGAACAGATCCATATGTGAGGTGTACGACCTGCCGTCCGCCACTCTCGACGCCCACGTGACCGAACCGCAGCACTCGTACAGCGCGTGCACTGCTTTTCGACGCGGCAGGTCGTTGAACGTCTCCAACCCAAGACCCTGATGCATCATCATGGATCGATGATGATCCGTCCACGTATCTGATTTCCAGCGCTGAGCAGGGTGTTAGCGCAGGTGTAACGCGGCGTAACACAGTGCCCGTCGGCCCCATTAGGCTCAGCATCATGACGGTACGCAACTGGAATGCATTCTCGGTCGAGATCTCCGACCATGTGGCGGAGGTGACGCTGCTCGGACCAGGCAAGGGCAACGCCATGGGACCCGACTTCTGGAGTGAATGTCCTCAGTTGTTCGGGCAGCTCGACGCGGACCCGGACGTCCGTGCCGTCGTCCTGTCCGGGTCGGGCAAGCACTTCACGTTCGGCCTCGACCTCGCGGCCATGGGCGGAGAATTCGCACCGTTGCTGGCGGACAAGGCCCTCGCCGCGCCGCGAACCACGTTCCACGACACGATCAAGCGGATGCAACTGGCGAGCAACGCCGTGGCCGACTGTCGCAAACCCGTCGTCGCGGCCGTGCACGGGTGGTGCATCGGCGGTGGACTCGACTTGATCAGCGCTGCGGACATCCGCTACGCCAGCGCCGACGCCAAGTTCAGTGTCCGCGAAGTGAAGGTGGCCATCGTCGCGGACATGGGCTCGCTCGCGCGACTGCCCGCGATCATCGGCGACGGCCATCTGCGTGAACTCGCGCTGACGGGCAAGGACATCGACGCCGCACGCGCGGAGAAGATCGGCCTCGTCAACGATGTGTTCGACACCCAGGAGGCGCTCCTCGCGGGTGCTCGCGCCACGGCAGCCGACATCGCTGCCAATCCGCCGCTGGTGGTGCAGGGTGTCAAGGCCGTGCTCGATCACTCCCGGTCGGCGGCCGTCGACGACAGTCTCCGCTATGTCGCTGCCTGGAATGCTGCGTTTCTCGCGTCGAACGATCTGACCGAGGCCATCACCGCAGTGTTCGAGAAGCGTCCCGCGAAATACACCGGGAGCTGACGCGTCGTGGAGTTCGCCGATGAAATCGGATCCCACCTGGTTCGGATGCAGCGGATCCGTGAACGAAATCTGGCTCAGCTCTCGGCCGAGTCCGGTGGTGTCGACGGTGCGGCGTTCGTGTGCCTGTTCCGTCTACTGCGAGACGGCCCGATGCGGTCGAGCGAGCTTGCCGCCATGGTGAATTCGGATCCGTCGACGGTCAGCCGTCAGGTCGCGCAGCTCGTCGAGCGCGGGCACGTCGAGAGGCTGCGGGATCTCAGTGACGGACGTGCATATGTGCTGGCGGTGACCGAGTTGGGGCGCGAGGTCGCGCAGCGAATTCTGGACCAACGCAACGCGAGCCTCGCCCGCGTACTCGAGGACTGGTCGCACGAGGATCGCGCGCAGCTGGTCGAACTGCTCGACCGATTTCTGACCGATTACGAACGGGTCAAGCCGGACCTGCATTCCGGGCGCAACGGCCGAGTGTGACGCCGGTCCGATCGGATCCGTGAGCGCGGCCTGCACGGTGCGCACACGGATCCGGGGCGTGGTCAGCGCAGTGCGCTCTTCGGGTCGTTCCACAGCTGATCGGTGAAATCCTCCAACGCGACGAGTACCAGGTCGTCCTCGGCTCGTCGGAGAATCGACTTACTCGCACGCACCTGCACGACGTCCCCGGTCTTGTCGGTCATGCGCCACAGCGAATCGGCACGCGTGGCGACCGTCGTCAGGAACATCTCGGCAACGTTGACACCCTGAGGCGCCTGATCGGGAAAGATATCGTGCAGGTGGAAGTCCGAGCGCTCGGAGCGGTCCGTTCCGAACAGTTCGTCGAAGGCCTCGTTGGCGAAGACGATGGTGCCGCTCGGATCGACAGCAAGGATCGGTACCGGAATGCGGTCGAGAACAACCGTGACCGGCAGGTCCGGAAACTGTGCCGGATCGGAAATTGGCCGCGATTCGGCGTTGCGTCGTTCCCCGCCTCCGCCGACCGAAGTGTCGCCCGCGTTGCTGTCGGTCATATCTCTCCCCATCACGTGCTTCGATTGAAGGCTTCGAACTGATCAGTGTTCCGGATTGTCCGCCAAACGCTTGAACGATGCAGCGATTTCGGCTTCGGCCTCGGCGCGCCCGACCCAGTCTGCGGCCGTGACATGCTTGTTCGGCTCGAGATCCTTGTAGTGAACGAAGAAGTGCTTGATGGCGTCCAATTCGAAAGTGGACACGTCGGACAGGTCCTGGATGTGATCCCAGCGCTGGTCTCCCGCGGGAACGCACAGCACCTTGTCGTCGCCGCCTGCTTCGTCGACCATCTTGAACATCGCTACCGGACGGGCTTCGACGATGACACCGGGGAACACCGACTCGGGCAGCAGCACGAACGCGTCGAGCGGATCGCCGTCCTCGCCGAGCGTGCCTTCGATGAAGCCGTAGTCGGCCGGGTAACCCATCGCGGTGTACAGGTAACGGTCGAGGCGTACACGGCCACTGACGTGGTCGACCTCGTACTTGTTGCGCTGCCCCTTGGGGATCTCGATGGTGACGTCGAACGGCACGTGCTGCCCTCGCTCTTCTCTTCGTCTCTTGCGTCTCGTGCGACGCATGATGCTTCGCGGCGCAAGCGTACCGGACCCATGGATACTGTTGGATGAACTGCCGCCACGGCAGCTCAGCGAACCATGGAGGAATGTTGGCGGGCCTGACCAAGCGAAATCTGGGTCCGACCGCTGGACGGCGGCGACGGAGAACTCGCATCCTTCTCGTCGTCGTGGCAGTCGTGGCAGTCGTCGCGGGCGGTACCGCGGTAGCGGCCATCGTTCCCGACGCCTCGGATTCTCACTCCGATCGTGCGACGTCACCCGAACCGGACCCGGTTCTGCCCGTCCCCGACATCGTTCCACTTCCCGACACGGCGCCCGTCCCGGTTCCGGCCGCACTGGCGGCAGCACTGGCACCCGTGACCGGCTCCGACGCACTCGGAGCGTTCACCGGTGTCGTCGCGGACGCGGTGAGCGGCGAGGTCCTGTGGTCGTCGAACCCGGACAACCCCATGACACCTGCGTCGACGACCAAGGTTCTGACCGCCGCCGCCGCGATGCTGGCGCTTCCGCCGGAGCACCGTGTCACCACGAAGGTCGTCAAGGGCCGCGCCGACGGCGAGATCGTCCTGGTGGCGGGCGGCGATCCGACGCTGACCGCTCAGCCCGTCGGCAGCCCCGGCTTCTACCCCGGCGCGGCGCGGATCGACGACCTGGTGGAGCAGATCTCACGGTCCGGAACGCCGGTGACGCGAATCGTCGTCGACACCTCGATCTACAGCGGGCCGACGATGGCTCAGGGCTGGTTCGCCCCCGACGTCGCCGCGGGATACATCACACCGATCGAACCGATCATGATCGACGGCGGGCGATCCGTTCCGCTCGAGGACGAGTCGCCGCGCAGTGCGGAGCCTGCCCTCGATGCAGGACGTGCATTGGCACGTGGACTCGGCGTGGACGAGGCTGCCGTGACGATCGGCACCGCCGCGTCCGGCACCGATCAAGTCGCAGCCGTGCAATCGGCGCCGCTGCGAGATCGGCTCGGGCAGATGATGGGTCGATCCGACAACGTTCTCGCCGAGGCAGTCGGGCGCGAGATCGCCATCGAGACCAACGCGGAGGCGTCGTTCACCGGTGCCGTCGATTCCATCGGGCAAGCGTTGTTCGCAGCCGGATTCGATCTGGCAGGCATGCAGCTCCACGACGCGAGCGGCCTGTCCGTCGACGGACTGATCCCCGCCCGACTCCTGGATCAGATCCTGACCTCGGCAGCAGGTTCGGGTCGACCCGAGTTGCGCCCGATGCTCGACTACCTGCCGATCGCAGGCGCGACGGGCACGTTGTCCGATCGATATGCGAGCGCCGATCGTGTGGGTGCAGGCTGGATCAGAGCGAAAACTGGCACACTGTCCACAGCGAGTGCGCTCGCCGGATACGTCGTCGACGTCGACGGCAGAACGTTGACGTTCGCATTGATGTCCAATGACCGCCCGCCGGAGATCAGCAGGCCGGCACTCGACGCCATTGCGTCGACCCTGAGATTGTGTGGTTGTCGATGAGATTGTGTGGTTGTCGATGAGACTGTGTGGTTGTCGATGAGTCGGGGCAGTTCCGAATCGAATACGGACACCGATGATTCCTCGGGGTTCGGATCCTCGGTGGACTGGGCGTTGGCCGCCAAGACCGGAGCGAAGCTCGCACCGAAGGCGCCGTCGACGTCTCGCTACACCGCCGATGCCGTCGTGGCCGAACTCGCCGAGGCATCGGTCCGAGCCGAGGGCCCCGTCCGCGACACCACCTTGCTTGCCGACGGGTTGCCGGTCCCGCAGGCGCGTGTCGTCGACCGCGCCGGCTGGATCGACGCGGCTGCGGCGTCGATGAAGCATCTGACCGGTGATTCCGAGACAGAGCCGTCCGGGCTGCTCGCAGGAAAGCCGGCAGGACTCCAGGCAGGGGCGATGCTGGCATTTCTGTCCAGCGCAATTCTCGGACAGTACGATCCGTTCACCGGCGAGCACGGCACCCTCCTGCTGGTAGCGCCCAACGTGATCGCCGTCGAACGTGCATTGCGCGTATCTCCGAGCGATTTCCGGCTGTGGGTGTGCCTGCACGAGGTCACCCACCGGGTTCAGTTCTCGTCCGCGCCGTGGCTGGGGGAGTACATGCGCAGCTCCGTGGCGGTGTTGTCGGACGGGGTGGACGAGCCGATGAGCGAGTTCGCGAACCGGTTGACGTCGGCGTTGAAGAATCGGAAGCAATCGGACAAGGCCGAGGACGCAGGTGTCGTCGGCCTGCTGCGCGCCACCCAGCCACCCGAACAGCGAGACGCGATCGATCGCCTGTTGGTGCTGGGAACTCTTCTCGAAGGCCACGCGGACCACGTCATGGACGCGGTGGGCCCTGCCGTCGTTCCGTCGGTGGTGCAGATTCGCAGCGCCTTCGACAATCGCCGGAGACGCAAGGCCAATCCGCTGCAGCGACTCGTCCGCGCGCTCCTCGGTATGGACGCGAAGATGGCCCAGTACGTGCGCGGCAAGGCGTTCGTCGACCACGTCGTCGCCAAGGTCGGAATGGCGCAGTTCAACGCCGTCTGGACCGACGCCGACACGCTGCCGCTGCTCGACGAGATCGAAGACCCGGACCGGTGGATCGCACGCGTTCTGGGATGACGGCAGGGGAGTTGCCCGAGGGCAGGGCGATCCTCGAGGTCAGGCAGGCGGTCAGATCCTGGCGTGCCCACCGCGTCGACAGGTCCGGGCCTCTGGCTGTCGCGCTGTCCGGCGGCGCCGACTCACTGGCCCTCACCGCCGCGACGGTCGCCGAAGCACCCTCGGTGCGAGCGCTCGTCGTCGACCACGGCTTGCAGAGTGGGTCGAGCGACGTCGCGGCCGGCGCAGCGGAGACCGCGCTGGCGCTCGGCTGCGTCGAGGCGACGGTGTTGCGTGTGACGGTCGGCCGTGAGGGCGGCATGGAGGCCGCGGCACGACGCGCCAGGTACCGCGCCCTCGACGACGCGCGAGGCGGTGCGACGGTGCTCATCGGCCACACGCTCGACGACCAGGCCGAGACGGTCCTGCTCGGGCTTGCGCGTGGGTCGGGCCCCCGCTCGATCGCGGGTATGGCGGCGGAGGATCCACCGTGGGGTCGGCCGCTACTCGGCACCGCACGCGCAGTGACGAGGGCGGCATGTGCCGAGTTGGGGCTCACACCGTTCGAGGATCCGCACAACAGCAACAGCGACTTCACCAGGGTTCGGCTTCGCCGAGAGGTGCTGCCGCTGCTCGAGGACGTACTCGGTGGGGGAGTCGCGTCGGCGTTGGCGCGCACTGCCGCGCAGCTGAAGGAAGACGGCGCGGTGCTCGACGACCTCGCCGGCGCCCTCGTCGCGAAGGCGACGATCGGCAGCGAGCTGGACGTGACGACACTCACGGCGGCGCCAGTCGCCCTGCGTCGTCGAGCGCTCCGGTCGTGGTTGCACGGTGTGGGTGCGAAAGCGTTGTCGGACAATCAGTTACGGACGATGGACGCGCTGGTCGTCGACTGGAGAGGGCAGGGCGGAGTCGCAGTGGGCGGCGGGGCGCCCGGTGCGAGGTTGGTGGTCGAGCGTCGGCATGGCAGGCTGAGAGCCGAGCTCGAATGGAGTCTGCCTCGATGATCCTGGTCGGTGAAGCGAGCTGTGAACAACGAGAACCTATGAAGGGACGCGCCGTGTACGAGGGCGATATCGAGTCGATTCTCATCTCCGAGGAGCAGATCAGGGCGCGTACCACCGAGCTGGCGGAGGAAATCGCGAAGCGTTATCCGGTCGGCGCCCCCGAAGGTGACCTTCTGCTCGTCGGTGTCCTCAAGGGCGCCATCATGTTCATGACCGACTTCGCCCGTGCACTGCCGATCCCGGCGCAGCTCGAATTCATGGCTGTCAGTTCCTACGGGTCGTCGACGTCGTCCTCGGGCGTCGTTCGAATTCTCAAGGATCTCGACCGCGACATCAACGGCAGGCACGTACTGATCGTCGAGGACATCATCGATTCCGGCCTGACGCTGTCGTGGCTGAAGCGAAATCTCGCGACGCGCAACCCTGCGTCGCTGTCGGTGGTGACGCTGCTGCGTAAGCCGGACGCGATCAAGGTCGACGTCGAGGTCGCGAATGTCGGCTTCGACATTCCCAACGAATTCGTGGTCGGATACGGACTCGACTACAACGAGCGGTACCGCGACCTGCCGTACATCGGCACACTCGACCCGAAGGTGTACGGCGGCTGAGACCGCACGCTCAGGACGGCGTCGACACCACGCGTAGCAGCGCTTGAAGGTCTCCTTCGAGCAATCGAAAGATGTAGTACGACGCCACGAAGGCGAAGATTCCTCCGACACACACGACGCGTACGACGTCGATGATGTCCGGAATGTTCACGGCCGGAACGAAAGTGAGTCCGGCGACGCCCACGAGCGGGATCGACGCAGCGATGGTCAGATACACGACACTCCGGCGGTAGAGGGCGAGAAGACGCCGCCGGTCTCCGTCGTCGGCCCGTCCGTAGGGCAAGAACGACGGATAGATGCTCCGAATCGTGAACAGGGACACGAGAAAGAACGGATACGCGGTCGCCATCGCCCCGCACACGACGAGGGACGCGATGAAGTGCACGTACGCCTGCGCGGGCACCGACCCGGCTGCGATCTGCAGGGATACCGGAAAAGCCACCCCGGCGGCGATCCACAGGCCGAGGCACACCGCGACGGCGCGGTCGGCGACGAGCAAGGTGTCCGCCCGTGTGTGAGCCAGCTGTTTCTCCGGCACCTCACGCCCTGCTCGCAATGCCCGTGGCACCGTGAGCACACGACGGCAGAAGTAGACGATCAGTATCAGCCCGATCGGCCAGACCAGGCCGTTGATGATCGTGCTGACCGTTTCGAACCGCTCCTGAGCCACCGGTAACAGGTCGCTGATGATCAAGGCCTTGTTGTGCTTGTAGTTGTAGACGGCGGCGATCAGGTTGGGGATGCCGATCGCGGCCGCGGCGACCGGAACGGTGTACGGGCGCAGTCGCAGCCGCGGGCTCGTCGGCGGCGGGTCGACGAGATCGCGGGCACGTGCGTCGAGGCAGAGATCGAACTGCTGCGCCAGCTCCTGACCGGTGGACCATCGGTCCTCCGGGCTCGCAGCCAGGCACTTCAGCAGCACACGCCGAAGGGTCGCCGGGCAGTCGGCGGGTAGCGCCGCGAGTGCATCCTCGCCGACGCCTGCTCGACGTGCGCCGAGAAGTCCGTCGATCGTGGTGCGATCGCCTGCCTCGGCGCCGACGTCGGTGTCCTCGAACGGCTTGCTGCCGGTGAGCAGTTCCCACAGCAGTACTCCGAGCGAGTACAGATCACTTCTGGTGTCCAGATCCTCTGCGCGTCCCGGCTTTCCCGGATGGCACGCCTCCAGTTGTTCCGGTGACATGTAGGACAGCGAACCGCCGAAGTACGCGACGGGACTGTCGCCTTTGACGTGGTCGCTGAAGCTGATGTTGAAATCCGCCAGTTTCGGCACACCCTCGGCCGTCAGCAGAACGTTCGCAGGTTTGATGTCCCGGTGCAGTACCCCTCGTTCGCCTGCGTAGTGCAACGCCTCCGCCAGACGACGACCGAGCCACGCAACGGTCTCCGGCCAACTCAGAGTGCAAAGATGTTGTCGGACAGTGGAATCGGTCGGCCGCAGCCCGCCCTTGTCCTCGAGTGACGCGTCGACGGCGTCGAGCAGACTCCGCCCGCTTCGCTCGGCGGCGGGAATCTGCTTCGATCGAGCGAGCACACCGAGCAGCGTCCCGCCCGGCAGATACTGCATGTACAGCAGGCGTAGTCCCTGTGCGGGCAGGACTCGTTGGTCGAACACTCGAACGATGTAGTCGTGATCGAGTTGCGCCAGCGTCTGCGGTTCACTACCGCGATTCTCGGAGATCTTCACCGCGACGATGCGCTGCATGGACCTCTGCCTGGCCAGGAACACCCGCGCGAACGCACCACGCCCGAGCCCCATCAGCAGGTCGAAATCGTCCAACCGATCACCGACGTCGAGATCCTCCAACTCGTCTCTCGACCCCGGCTTCGTCCACTCGAGGTCGGCGGAGGCCGTCCCCGTCCCATCGGCCGCGAAGGTTGCGGTCGATTCGAGCGGTGCCGGGCTCGCCCGCGTCGAATCGACGCCGGGGGCTGCGTCGTGAAATTCGGTCTTCTCGTCGGCAGTGGTGTTGAGCAGATCGGCCAGTTCGTTCGCCTGGGCCGGATACTCCGCAACGTAGTCCTGCGGCGACACCGAGTCGCCGCTCTGTCTACGGATACAGAATTCCTCGTAGATCAGCCCGACGGGAAGCGTCGAACGATCGAGGTCGTCGAATTCGGCGCAGTACTCGCGCAGCCGCTTGGGCAAACCGGAGTGCAGCCAGCGTTCCTGCAGATCGACGGAGATCAACTGCACCAGCCAGCGGCGCCGGGTCGCGTCCGAATCGGGCAGATAGGACGCCAGCTCTGGAGGGTCGACGGGCTCCGAGGACCGAGCCGTACGCCACGCCTCGCGCAGCGGTGTCCCGACGTCGGAGATCGAGTCGACGAGGGCAGCATGCACCGTCGACGGACCGTCCGGAACGGCTGGGACGCGGCCGACATTGGCGGTGACTCTGCCCGAGCCTGGCTGCACGCTGACCACGATAACCCCGCACACGGTTCGCCGTGCAGCTAAATCAGCCATCGCACACCGCTCGCGGATGCCGCCGAATTTGACACAATGTGGCGGAGGTCATGTGCATCGAACGCAGGTGAAGCACTATGGCAGTGCATAGAAGCAGCAGAGCTGGGTGCAGGGAACCAGCAGGGCTGGGTGCAGGGAACCAGCGGGGCAGGGGGGACGTTGAAGTCGGTGAAGCACGATGCGTTCGTGGCGCACGCCGCCGCAGCACGCATCGATGCAGCGCGGGGCACGATGCACTTCAGGCCCGTGGTTGCCGTTCGCGGTAGCCTTGAGCATCCGGTGTGCGGCCGGAATCCGCGCATCGGAGCAGACTGGAAAGGACGAGGCCGTCTCGGCTGAAGCTGTATGAATCGGAAGACAGTTATACGGAACCTGGCCATCGTTTTCGGCATCCTGCTGGTGATCTATGCCTTCAGCTACTTCGGAAACGACACTCGCGACTGGAAGACAGTCGACACGTCGGTGGCTATATCGCAGCTCGATTCGAAGAACGTCGACACGGCACAGATCGACGACCGTGAGCAGCAGGTACGGCTGACGCTGAAGAACGGCAACGACACCGACGGCGAGACGCAGATCCTGGCCAAGTACCCGGACTCCGCGTCGCAGACGATCTTCGACAAGGTGAACGAGGACGGGCTGCAGAGCTACAACACCGTGGTCTCCCAGGAGAGCTGGTTCTCGTCGCTGCTTCTGTTCGTCCTTCCGATGATCATTCTGCTCGCACTCTTCGTCTTCGTCATGAGCCGTATGCAGGGCGGTGGCCGCGGTGGCGTCATGGGCTTCGGGAAATCGAAGGCCAAGCAGCTCAGCAAGGACATGCCCAAGACGACGTTCCAGGACGTCGCGGGTGCCGACGAGGCTGTCGAAGAGCTGTACGAGATCAAGGACTTCCTGCAGAACCCGGCCCGCTACCAGTCGCTCGGCGCCAAGATCCCCCGCGGAGTCCTGCTGTACGGTCCGCCCGGAACCGGTAAGACGCTTCTCGCTCGTGCAGTGGCGGGCGAGGCAGGCGTTCCGTTCTTCACCATCTCCGGCTCGGACTTCGTCGAGATGTTCGTCGGCGTCGGTGCCTCGCGTGTGCGCGATCTGTTCGAACAAGCCAAGCAGAACAGCCCGTGCATCATCTTCGTCGACGAGATCGACGCCGTCGGTCGTCAGCGCGGCGCAGGCATGGGCGGCGGTCACGACGAGCGTGAGCAGACCCTCAACCAGCTCCTCGTCGAGATGGACGGATTCGGTGAGCGCACCGGAGTCATCCTCATCGCTGCCACCAACCGGCCGGACATCCTCGATCCCGCACTGCTGCGTCCCGGCCGCTTCGATCGCCAGATCCCGGTCGGTGCACCCGACCTTGCCGGTCGTCGCGCCATCCTCGCCGTGCACTCGGCGGGTAAGCCCGTCGCCCACGACGCCGATCTCGAAGGTCTGGCCAAGCGAACCGTCGGCATGTCCGGCGCCGACCTGGCCAACGTCATCAACGAGGCAGCGCTGCTCACCGCTCGTGAGAACGGCACGGTCATCACCGAGGCTGCGCTCGAGGAGTCTGTCGATCGCGTCGTCGGTGGACCGCGTCGCAAGAGCCGGATCATCAGCGAGCACGAGAAGAAGATCACCGCCTACCACGAGGGTGGACACACCCTGGCGGCATGGGCGATGCCGGACATCGAGCCCGTCTACAAGGTCACCATCCTCGCGCGCGGCCGGACCGGTGGGCACGCCATGACGGTCCCCGAGGACGACAAGGGCCTGATGACCAGGTCCGAGATGATCGCTCGGCTCGTCATGGCCATGGGTGGCCGTGCTGCCGAGGAACTCGTGTTCCACGAGCCGACCACCGGTGCGTCCTCGGACATCGATCAGGCGACCAAGATCGCCCGTGCGATGGTCACCGAGTACGGCATGAGCAGCAAGCTCGGCGCGGTGCGCTACGGCCAGGAGCAGGGTGACCCGTTCCTGGGACGGTCGATGGGCGTCCAGTCCGACTTCTCGCACGAAGTGGCACGCGAGATCGACGAGGAGGTGCGCAACCTGATCGAGGCGGCGCACACCGAAGCGTGGGCCATTCTCAACGAGTACCGGGACGTGCTCGACATCCTCGCGACCGAACTCCTCGAGCGAGAGACTCTGACGCGCAAGGACCTGGAGAAGATCTTCACCAGCGTCACCAAGCGACCGAGAATCACTGCGTTCAACGATTTCGGCGAGCGGGTCCCGTCGGACAAGCCCCCCGTCAAGACGCCACGCGAACTCGCCCTCGAGCGCGGCGAATCGTGGCCTCCGCAGCCCATTGCCCCCAAAGTGGTCCCGCCGCAGCAGTTCCCGCAACCCACCTACGCCGGCTCGCCGCAGCTGAGCAAGGGGGGCCCGGACAACTACACCGGCGGACGCAACGGCGGTTACACCAACGGTGGCCAGAACAACGGTGGCCAGAACAACGGCGGTTACACCAACGGTGGCCAGAACAACGGCGGTTACACCAACGGTGGCCAGAACAACGGCGGTTACACCAACGGTGGTCCATCAAACGGGGCGCCGTCGAACGGGTACAGCGGTGGACCGGGCAGCAGTGCTCAGGGCGGATATCGCGCTCCCGAGCCGCGGCCGCAGGGCTCCCGACCCGACTACGGCGCACCTGCAGGCTGGTCCGCGCCGGGCTGGCCTCCCCGGGAGACCTCCGCGGGTGGACCCAGCCACAGTGCGGGCGAACCCACGTACCAGCCTCCTCAGTATCGCCCGCCGCAATACCAACCCCCGGAGTACCGGGCTCCGGAGTATCAGGCGCCCGAGTATCAGGCGCCCGAGTATCAAGCACCCGGCAACCGGAACCCCGATCCCGAACCCTCGGACGGGCCTCCCACTCAGCAGTGGGATCCGCTCGGTGGACAGCCGGCCGACCCGCACGGGCGCGCCGAGGACACCGAGGCTGGCCGGGATTCCGACGACGGTCCGCGGACCCAGCGCTGGGAAGGTCCGAACGGGCAGCACTAGCTCGTTCGGGCGTTCGCGCCGGGCGATAGGCTGACGGACAATGCTCGGGGCATCGTTGCCCCGTCAACGGAGGTGCGATCTTGGTGTCAGTCAGGCAGATGGACGAAGACGGCATAGCGGCTGCAGGCAGCAACAGCAACAACAACAACGACGGTACGGGTGCCGGAGATGTCGTTGCCGTCGCAACCGGCAAGGCGTTCGACCAGCCGCGTGCGGAAGCGGCGATCCGTGAACTCCTCATCGCAGTCGGTGAGGACCCGGACCGCCCAGGCCTGGTCGATACGCCCGCTCGCGTCGCACGCGCGTATCGCGAGATCTTCGGCGGGCTGTACACCGATCCGGATTCGGCGTTGAACACGACGTTCGACGAGGGACATCAGGAGCTGGTTCTCGTCCGCGACATCCCGATGTTCTCCACGTGCGAGCACCACCTCGTCTCGTTCCACGGTGTCGCGCACGTCGGTTACATCCCTGGCAAGAGCGGCAAGGTCACCGGGCTGTCCAAGTTGGCTCGCGTCGTCGACCTCTACGCCAAGCGTCCGCAGGTTCAGGAACGTCTGACCAGCCAGATCGCCGACGCAGTGATGCGCAAACTCGATCCGCGCGGCGCCATCGTCGTCATCGAGGCCGAGCACCTGTGCATGGCGATGCGCGGTATTCGCAAGCCGGGGGCGAGCACGACGACGTCGGCGGTCCGCGGATTGCTCCAGTCGAGCGCCGCGTCTCGGTCCGAAGCGTTGGATCTCATCCTTCGCAAATGAGCCTTCCCGCTGCACCCGTCGTCATGGGTGTTCTCAACGTCACCGCCGATTCGTTCTCCGACGGTGGCCGCTACCTCGATACGGATGCCGCGCTCGCGCACGGTGTTCGACTTCGTGACGCAGGCGTCGACATCGTCGACGTCGGCGGAGAATCCACCCGTCCTGGCGCCGAACGCATCGAGCCCGCTGTCGAGGCAGACCGTGTGGCACCGGTCATCGCCGCATTGTCGGCGGAAGGCATCACCACCAGCGTCGACACGATGCGCGCTTCCGTTGCTGCAGCTGCCATCGAGGCCGGGGTGTCGATCGTCAACGACGTCTCGGGTGGCCGCGCCGATCCCGACATGGCATCGGTCGTCGCCGAATCCGGGCTTCCCTGGGTACTCATGCACTGGCGATCCGCGTCCGATTACGTCCACGCAGGCGCCGCCGAACAGTACGACGACGTCGTCGCCGACGTCAGGCGAGAACTGCTCGAACAGGTGGATGTCGCGGTCGCCGCCGGGGTCGACCCGTCGAACATCGTGCTCGATCCCGGCCTCGGGTTCGCCAAGAACGCCCAGCACAACTGGGCTCTTCTGCGCGCGGTCCCGACGTTCGTCGAACTCGGAATGCCGGTGCTGATCGGGGCGTCGCGCAAGCGTTTCCTCGGGTCGCTGCTCGCAGGCGGAGACGGAACACCTCGTCCGCCCGCGGGCCGCGAGGTCGCCACGGCCGTCGTGACCGCTCTCGCCGTCGCGGGCGGCGCATGGGGTGTGCGGGTGCACGACGCCAGATCCTCGCTCGACGCCGTGGCCGTCGTCGCAGCCTGGCAGGGTCAGTCAGGGGCCAGGTCAGAACCAGGGCAGGGCAAGGGGCACGGCGCATGAGCGACAGGATCGAGCTGCGCGGGCTCGTGGTGCGCGGGAATCACGGTGTCTTCGATTTCGAGAAGCGCGACGGCCAGGACTTCGTCGTCGACATCACCGTGTGGATGGATCTGCGGCCGGCGGCCGCCACCGACGATCTGACTCTGACGATGCATTACGGCGAACTCGCCGAGGCAGCTGCACAGATCATCGCGGGTCCGTCGAGGGATCTCATCGAGACCGTCGCCGCCGAGATCGCCGACGGCGTTCTGTCCGACGAGCGGGTCGATGCCGTAGAGGTGGTGCTGCACAAGCCGTCGGCTCCGATTCCCTTGACCTTCGGCGATGTCGCCGTGGTGGCGTACCGCAGTCGGACGAAGGGAAGTGGGCGGTGACCCGCGCCGTCCTGTCGATCGGTAGCAACGTCGGCGATTCGCTCGCGCATCTTCGTTCGGTGGTGTCCGCGTCGGGCGGGCACCTCGTGTCCGTCTCGTCCGTGTACGCGACCGCGCCATGGGGCGGCGTCGAACAGCAGGACTTTCTCAATGCCGTGTTGATAGTCGACGACGTCGAGCGCGGACCGTGGGAATGGCTCGCCTTCGCACGGGAGTGCGAGGCCGCGGCCGAGCGCGTGCGTCTGCAGCGGTGGGGTCCGCGAAGCCTCGACGTCGACATCGTCACGTGCGACGACGCGGTGAGCGCCGACCCCGAACTGCTGTTGCCGCATCCTCGCGCGCACGAGCGTGCATTCGTGCTCGTGCCCTGGCTCGAGCTCGACCCTGATGCGACGCTGCTGGTCGACGGCCTGGTGCGACCCGTCTCGCACTGGCTCGCCGACACGACCGAGGAGGACCGTGCCGGGGTTCGGCGAACAGACATGACACTTCACACACCGAGGCACGCCGAGTGAAGCCGACCCGGGTGTGGGACCTGGTCGCGCTGACCGTGCTCGCCGCCGTCGCCACGTGGCTGTTGGTCCGCGTCTTCTACGGCTCGCTGCCGCCGATTCCGGTGTACGCGGGCGCGTCGCTCTATCCCGTCGCCCTCATCGAGGTAGTGCTGGCATTCGTGATCCGATCCCGGATCGAGGGGCACCAGATCGGCGACGGGCCCTCGCAGATCCACCCGATCACCGCAGCGAGGGCTTTGGCTCTTGCCAAGGCGTCGGCGCTGGTGGGGGCCGCCGCGGCAGGTGTGTGGATCGGGTTCCTGCTGCACGTCGTTCCGATGGTGTCGACGGTGCGGGCCGCCTCGGCCGACAGATCGGGAGCGATCGTGGGACTCGTGGCAGGCGTCGTTCTCGTCGGCGCAGCATTGTGGCTCGAACACTGCTGTCGGACGCCCACAGACTCACCCGACGAGCCCGCGCACTGACACCGTTCGGTACGCGTCACAAGGTCCAATCGTTACAAGTCCTGGGCAGAACCACAGTCCCGCATGGGCTGTCCACGTCGATTTCCCGGCTACCCTTGGTGCCATGACCGAACCGACTCGCGCGAAAGCAGGCCGCAGGCCGCGACGCAGTGCGAGCCAGCTGTTCATCGCCGCCCTGGTGGTGTTCGGCATCGCGGCCAGTATGCTCCTGTTGTTCAGCGAAAACATCCAGTGGTTACGCGTCGGGCTCGTCTCTGCTCTGTGGGCCGCCATAGTCGGCGCCTTCGCGATGACGAAATATCGCCGTGAGGCAGTCGCCGACCAGACCAGGGCGAAAGACCTGCAGACGGTGTACGAACTGCAGCTCGCACGTGAGATCTCTGCCCGACGCGAATACGAGTTGGGCGTCGAAGCCCGGGTACGCAGCGAGGTCCAGCTCGACACCAGCGAGGTGGCTGCCCTACGCGCTGAGCTGGCGCAGCTGCGAAACAACCTGCAGGTGCTGTTCGAGGGAAATCTCCCCACCGAACGGGTCGCGCTTCGCGCCGAGGCGACCAGAATGCAAGAGCTCGGCGGGCGCGGCTACGACGGATATCAACCTGCGGCGTCAGGACTGTACGTGCGCGGCGGCGCGCCGCAGCAGTCCCAGCCCGGCGTCGATCCCCAGAACTCACCCGTGGCCGGTATCGCCACTCCGTACGACGAGCCGGTCACCGCCGAGACCTCGGTGCTGTATCCGGACGTGCCGATCGGTAGCGAGGATCCTGCAGCCGCCGGTTACACCTCGGCCGCACCGTCACGCGTTCGATCGGAAAGACAAGCTCGCCCGACCGTCGGCACTCGTCGGACACCGCCACGGCCGCCGTCCGGACCTCGTGTCGGTGAACCGGCGGCCTATCCCGAGGCGCAGAGCGAGGCCAGCGCAGCTGTGCCCGAGCCCTCGCAGGTGCTCACGCCCGAGCCCACGCGGGTGTTCACGCCCGAGCCCGAGCCAGAACCCACGCCTGAGCCAGAACCCACGCCCGAGCCAGAATCGCGGCCCGAGCCGGAAACACAGTCCGAGGCCGCCGCCGAGTGGGACCTGCCGCCCGCAGCGCCGAGGCGTCGCCGTCGAGCAGAGCCCGAGGACGACGCTGCTGCCGGCGCTCATTCGAACGGCCGTTCCGTTGCGGAGATCATGGCGGGTCTGCAGTCCGGCTCCGGCGAACCGCAGGCTCGCAGGCACCGCAGACGCGCGGACTGACGTTCTCGCTGCGATTCGCGCATACGCGTCGAAGGTTTCGCGCATACGCGTCGGTGAAATAGATCACCGCCCGCGGCCGTGTTCGACGGGCCCGCGGCCCGCTATCCTTCGTTCAGGACGTCTGGTACCCGCCGTGCGGGACTGGAACGAACGAGAGGAATTTGTCGGTGACCTCATCGGAGTTCACTGCCGATCTGGCCCCTGCCCGTTTGACCGTAGGAATCGTATCCGCGGGACGAGTGGGCACTGCGATCGGTGAAGCGCTGGAACGTGTCGGGCACGTCGTCGTGGCGTGTGCAGCCGTCTCTGCCGAGTCGATCGAGCGCGCCGAGACTCGCCTCCCCGACACCGAGATTCTGCCGGTCGACGAGGTCGCCCGCAGAGCAGAGCTGCTGATTCTCGCCGTTCCGGATACCGAACTTGCTTCCATTGCAGCAGGATTGGCGGCAACTGGTGCAATTGCCCCCGGCAAACTCGTCGTACATACATCGGGAGCGAACGGCATCTCGGTGCTCGCACCGTTGACTGCGTGCGGTGCGATTCCGCTGGCAATTCACCCTGCGATGACGTTCACCGGGCACCCGGAGGACACCGATCGCCTGTCCTCCGCCTGTTTCGGAATCACTGCGGCGGACGAGATCGGATACGCCGTCGCCCAGGCGCTCGTCCTCGAACTCGGCGGTGAGCCGGTGCATGTGGCCGAGAGCAATCGGGTGCTGTATCACGCAGCGCTTGCCCACGGTTCCAATCACCTCGTCACCGTGATATCCGATGCCGTCGACGCGTTGCAGGTCGCGTTGGACGGGGAGGGTTTTCCCGGGATCGACAAGGATCCGGACGTCGCCGCCCGCGTGTTGGCCCCGCTGGTGACGGCCGCACTCGACAATGCGTTGCGACGGGGTCAGTCCGCCTTGACGGGTCCGGTGGCTCGCGGGGACGTCGCAGCGGTGAAGAACCATCTGGCAGCGTTGAATGCCGTCGACCCGGCAATTGCAACCGGGTATCGCGCACTGTCTCTCCGCTCCGCGCTCAAGATAGGCGCCGGTGCCGAACTGATCGAATTTCTGGAAGGCGAGAAATGACCCTGGCAGGTAGCTACAAGGCGGGGGAGCTGACCGTCCATCATGATCCGGCGGTGGTGAGCTCGGTGTCGAAGGCGCTCCGCGCAGTCGGCAAGACGGTGGCGTTGGTGCCGACGATGGGCGCGCTGCACGCAGGTCACATCCACCTGGTGCGTCAAGCGCGGCTGGCCGGTTCGGTGGTGATCGTCTCGATCTTCGTCAATCCGTTGCAGTTCGGGGTCGGTGAGGATCTCGACGCGTATCCCCGAACCCTGGACGCCGATGTGGAGCTGCTGCGCGGCGAGGGAGTCGAGATCGTCTTCGCGCCGTCGGCGGCCGACATGTATCCCACGGGACCGCGGACGACGGTGCATCCGGGCCCGCTCGGCAGTGAGCTGGAAGGTGCCTCGCGCCCTACGCATTTCGCCGGAATGCTGACGGTGGTGGCGAAACTGCTACAGATCGCCGCTCCCCACAGGGCGTACTTCGGTGAGAAGGACTATCAGCAGCTGACGTTGATTCGACAGATGGTGCGGGACTTGAACTTCGAGACCAAGATCCTCGGTGTGCCGACGGTGCGCGAGCAGGACGGCCTGGCCCTGTCCTCGCGCAACCGGTACCTCGACGGCGCCCAACGTGATGCAGCGATGGTGCTCTCGGCTGCATTGGTGGCGGGTGCGCATGCGGCGGCAGGAGGTGCCGAGACGATCCTGGCGACGGCTCGGGCGGTGCTCGACGCCGTCCCCGAGGTGGCAGTGGACTACCTGGAGCTGCGCGGGGTGGATCTGGGGCCTGCTCCCGAACGCGGGGACGGTCGCCTGTTGGTGGCGGCGAAGATCGGTTCGACACGGTTGATCGACAACGTCGGAGTGGCTGTAGGAACCGGCTTCCTGGAGGCCGGAGTGGAGCCTGCGGAACGACTTGAAGTGGGCGGAGTGGAGCCTGCGGAACGACCCAGGGGGGCGGGAGTGGAGCCTGCGGAACGACCCAGGGGGGCGGGAGTGGAGCCTGCGGAACGACCCAGGGGGGCGGGAGTGGAGCCTGCGGAACGACTTGAAGTGGGCGGAGTGGAGCCTGCGGGACCAGTGGGTCGTACACAGTCCGATGATCCGAAGAATTGAAGGGAATCACCATGTTTCGCACGATGATGAAGTCGAAGATCCACCGCGCCACCGTCACTCACGCTGATCTGCATTACGTGGGTTCGGTGACGGTGGACGAAGATCTGATGGATGCAGCCGATCTGCTCGAAGGTGAGCAGGTGACCATCGTCGACATCGACAACGGTGCGCGGCTCGAAACCTACGTGATCACCGGTCAACGTGGAAGCGGCGTCATCGGAATCAACGGTGCTGCAGCGCATCTCGTCAATCCTGGCGATCTCGTCATTCTGATCGCCTATGGCGTCATGGACGAGCAGGAATGCAAGGACTATGCCCCTCGGGTGGTGTTCGTGGACGGCAAGAATGCGCCGGTCGAGCTCGGCACCGATCCGGCGCACGCGCCCGAGGGTTCCGGTCTGATCACGCCGCGCTCGCTGCGCGCCGACACCGTATCGGTGTAATCGTGTTGCTCGCGATCGACATCCGCAACACGTCGATGACGTTGGGGTTGTTCACCGGTAGCGGTGGTCATTCGAATTTGTTGCGTGACTGGCGAATGCGGACCGACCCTCGCGTCACCGCGGACGAGCTGGCGTTGATGCTCCGCGGTCTGCTCGGTGAGGACGTCGACCGGATCACCGGTGTATCCGCGCTGTCGACCGTGCCGTCGGTGCTCCGGGAGATGCGCACGATGCTCACTCGGTACTGGGAACACGTTCCGCATGTCGTCGTCGAACCCGGCGTGCGAACCGGAGTTCCGTTGCTGGTGGACAATCCGAAGGAGGTCGGGGCCGACCGGATCGTCAATACGCTTGCGGCGCACGATCTTTACGGCAGTGCGTGCATCGTCGTCGACTTCGGTACGACGACGTGTGTCGACGTGGTGTCCGCCAAGGGTGAATTCCTCGGCGGTGCGATCGCGCCGGGGTTGGAGATTTCTACGGCGGCGATGTCGTCGAGATCCGCGGCTCTCCGTGAGGTCGAGTTGGTCCGTCCCCGGTCGGTCGTGGGAAAGAACACCGTCGAATGCATGCAATCGGGCGCCGTGTTCGGATTCGCGGGCCTGGTCGACGGCCTCGTCGGACGCGTCCGCCATGAGTTGCCCGAGTTCGCAGGCAAGGACGTCGCGGTTATCGGCACCGGTGACAGCGCGCCGTTGATCATGGGGGAGAGCACGTCGATCGAGCATCACGAGCCCGACCTCACCCTCGAAGGGCTGCGTCTGGTGTACGAGCGCAACCTGGCGAAAAGACGGGCGCGCTAGCGTATCCGCGCTGCGTGTGTCAGAATCTTCCTCGTGATGATGTGCATGGGACCCCAGGAGTGTTGTCGAGGCTGACCTCTGCCTCGTTCAATTGCCGACCCTGGAGTAGTTTCCCGTGCTTTCCACACCTGTATTCACTGGTGCTTCCGCGCCCAGCTCTGCACCCCAGTTGTCATTGCCGACTCGGTTGCGACCCCACGACCTGCTTCGCATCACCGATCAAGGCGCGTCGGAGGTCCTAGAAGGACGGTTCGACCACCTGCTTCCCGGTGGCGGTATCTGGCCGACGGACGAGCGTTGGTCTACCCGCCTGCACGCCGACGACGACCTCGACGTGTGGCTCATCAGCTGGGTTCCGGATCGTTCCACCGAGCTTCACGACCATGCAGGTTCGCTCGGTGCGCTCACGGTACTCAGCGGATCGCTCGTCGAATATCGTTGGGCGGGTGTCGAACTCAAGCGACGGCGACTCGACGCGGGGGACCAGGCCTCGTTCCCCCTCGGGTGGGTCCACGACGTGATGCGTGCTCCCGCGGCCAGCACTCCGGCCCTCGCTGCCGACGGGCAGGCCCCGACGCTGAGCGTGCACGCGTATTCGCCGCCGCTGACCGCCATGTCCTACTACGAGGTGACCGACCACTCGACGCTTCGAAGAACCCGCACCGAGCTCACCGACGAGCCTGAAGGACCCTCGAAATGACCAACGTCGAACTCGCCCGCCCGCCACGCAAGACCATCGTCGAGATCCTGGAGAACGCTCGAACCAAGATCGATCGACTCACGGTCTTCGAGCTCCGTGAGGCAGTGTCCCGCGGGGCAATCGTCGTCGACATCCGCCCGCAGGCGCAACGCGCGATCGAGGGCACGCTTCCCGGCGCGTTGGCCATCGAACGCAACGTTCTCGAATGGCGGCTCGATCCGTCGAGCGACGCGCGTCTCGCTGCCGCAGTCGACCATGACGTCGAATGGATCGTCATCTGCTCGGAGGGGTACACCTCTAGCCTCGCCGCCGCGTCGTTGCAGGAGCTCGGCCTGACCAAGGCCACCGATCTCGTCGGCGGATATCAGGGGCTCAAGGCAGCAGGACTGCTGGGCGTGCTCACCAAGGCCAAGCATTGCGTCCGTGAAGCAGAGGCCGTCACCGCGCACTGATCTACCCACCCCGTCTTTACCGACCCCCGTCTTTACCGACCACGCAAATGCACGTGCATTTGTGGGGTTGGTGGGTGGTCGCCCCGCATCTGACGCAAATGCACGTGCATTTGTGGGGTTGGTGGGGTGTTGTCCCGCATCTGACGCAAATGCGTGTGCGTTTGTGGGGTTGGTGGGGTGTTGTCCAGTGTCCGACGCAAATGCGTGTGCGTTTGTGGGGTCTTCGATTGCCGGTTCTTCGATTGACGGACCTGGCAGATAAAGTGTGTGCCTGTGACTGACGCAGCCTCTCCCATCATCGACGACACTCCGGAACAGCTTCGGATTCGTCGTGCCAAGCGGGACCGGTTGCTGGAACAGGGCCAGGAGGCCTATCCGGTCTCCGTCGCGCGCACGCACTCGCTGCGTGAGATCCGCGACCTGTTCCCGAGCCTCGACGCAGATTCGACAACCGGCACGCTGGTCGGAGTCGCCGGCCGCGTCATCTTCGTCCGTAACACCGGCAAGCTGTGCTTCGCGACGCTGCAGGAAGGCGACGGCACCCAGCTCCAGGCAATGATCAGCCTCGCGGGCGTCGGCGAGGATGCGCTCGCGGCGTGGAAGTCCGATGTCGACCTCGGTGACTTCGTCTTCGTGCATGGTGAGGTCATCTCCAGCCGACGCGGCGAGTTGAGCGTCATGGCCGACTCGTGGCAGATCGCGTCGAAGGCGCTCCGTCCGCTACCCGTCGCGCACAAGGAGCTCAACGAGGAGACGCGGATCCGTCAGCGTTACCTCGACCTGATCACGCGCCCCGAGGCCCGCGACGTCGCGCGCAAGCGCATTGCCGTCGTCCGGGAGCTTCGCAACGCTCTGGAGCGTCGCGGATTCCTCGAGGTCGAGACTCCGATGCTGCAGACCCTGCACGGCGGCGCCGCGGCCCGCCCGTTCGTGACGCACTCCAACGCGTTGGACACGGACCTCTTTCTCCGTATCGCGCCGGAGCTGTTCCTCAAGCGTTGCGTCGTGGGCGGCATCGAGAAGGTCTTCGAGATCAACCGCAACTTCCGCAACGAAGGCGCGGATTCTTCGCACTCGCCGGAATTCGCGATGCTGGAGACATACGAGGCCTACGGGACGTACGACGACTCGGCGAGGATGACTCGCGAGCTCATCCAGGAAGTTGCGCAGGCGGCCCTCGGCACACAGATCGTGTTGCTACCCGACGGGGAGACGTACGACCTGAGCGGAGAATGGACGACGCTCGAGATGTACCCGTCGCTGTCGGAGTCCATCGGCGTCACCGTCACCCCGGACACGACCGTCGAAGAGCTTCTCGCGCTCGCGGACAAGGTCGGACTCGAGGTACCGCGGAAGGACGGCAAGCCGATCTACGGACACGGCAAGCTCGTCGAGGAGCTGTGGGAACACCAGGTCGGCAACGATCTGTTCGCACCGACGTTCGTCCGTGACTTCCCGGTCGAGACGTCTCCGCTGACTCGTCAGCACCGCAGCAAGCCAGGCGTCACCGAGAAGTGGGATCTGTACATCCGCGGCTTCGAGCTGGCCACCGGCTACTCCGAACTCGTCGATCCGGTCATCCAACGCGAGCGGTTCGAGGATCAGGCACGTCAAGCTGCCGCAGGTGACGACGAGGCGATGGTGCTCGACGAGGATTTCCTCGCCGCCATGGAACAGGGCATGCCGCCGACCACTGGAACCGGTATGGGGGTCGACAGACTCCTCATGGCGCTGACAGGATTGGGTATCCGGGAGACCATTCTGTTCCCCATCGTCAAGCCGCAGGTCTGAGCTCGCCGATACGTGACCGAGCAAGGCAGCGCGAGCTGACGAGCCTGTTCGCCAGCAGCGGACAGAAAATGGGAAACGAAATCGCCCGGCCCCGCGTTATGAACGGTAAGCAGGCACATAAGGAACCCGCGGCACCGAGAACCGGTGGCGATAACGGGGACCGAGGGTCGGCAAGTGAACCACCGGCCAACTACAGTGAAGCTGAAGGCGCAGACGTCACAGGCGTCGGCGTGAGACACCTTCAAGCCGAGCGACCCCGATTTGCTAGTTACTGTGGTGCTGGAAAGACCTGGTGGGTGCGTGCTACCACCCACCGAGAAGTGAGGGAGAGCGATGTTCGAGAGGTTCACCGATCGCGCGCGGCGTGTTGTCGTCCTGGCTCAAGAAGAAGCCCGGATGCTCAACCACAACTACATCGGCACGGAGCACATCCTGCTCGGCCTCATCCACGAGGGTGAGGGCGTTGCAGCCAAGTCTCTGGAGTCGCTGGGTATCTCCCTTGAAGGAGTCCGCAGCCAGGTCGAGGAGATCATCGGTCAGGGCCAGCAGGCTCCGTCCGGTCATATTCCCTTCACCCCGCGCGCCAAGAAAGTACTCGAGCTCAGCCTGCGTGAAGCGCTGCAGCTCGGCCACAACTACATCGGAACCGAGCACATTCTGCTGGGTCTGATCCGCGAGGGCGAAGGCGTCGCGGCTCAGGTTCTGGTCAAGCTCGGAGCCGATCTCAACCGTGTACGCCAGCAGGTCATCCAGCTGTTGTCCGGCTATCAGGGCAAGGAGCCGTCGGAGTCCGGCAGTGGCCGCGGCGAGGCGGGCACTCCGTCGACGTCACTGGTTCTCGACCAGTTCGGGCGCAACCTGACTCAGGCTGCTCTCGAAGGCAAACTGGATCCGGTCATCGGACGCGCGAAAGAGATCGAACGCGTCATGCAGGTCCTGAGCCGCCGCACCAAGAACAACCCTGTTCTCATCGGTGAGCCCGGTGTCGGTAAGACCGCCGTCGTCGAGGGTCTCGCGCAGGCCATCGTCAACGGCGAGGTCCCCGAGACGCTCAAGGACAAGCAGCTCTACACACTCGACCTCGGATCCTTGGTCGCAGGCAGCCGTTACCGCGGTGACTTCGAAGAGCGCCTGAAGAAGGTTCTCAAGGAGATCAATACTCGCGGCGACATCATCCTGTTCATCGACGAGCTGCACACTCTCGTGGGTGCGGGCGCGGCCGAGGGCGCTATCGACGCGGCCTCGATCCTCAAGCCCAAGCTCGCACGTGGTGAGCTGCAGACAATCGGTGCCACCACCCTCGACGAGTACCGCAAGTACATCGAGAAGGATGCAGCGCTCGAGCGTCGTTTCCAGCCCGTGCAGGTCGGCGAGCCGACTGTCGAGCACACCATCGAGATCCTCAAGGGTCTGCGCGATCGATACGAGGCTCACCACCGCGTCTCGATCACCGACGGTGCCCTCGTGGCCGCTGCCACGCTGGCCGACCGGTACATCAACGACCGCTTCCTGCCGGACAAGGCAATCGACCTCATCGACGAGGCGGGCGCGCGGATGCGCATCCGCCGGATGACCGCGCCGCCAGACCTGCGCGAGTTCGACGACAAGATCGCCGACGCACGCCGGGAGAAGGAATCTGCGATCGACGCGCAGGACTTCGAGAAGGCCGCGAACCTGCGCGACAAGGAAAAGCAGCTGGTTCAGCAGCGCGCCGAGCGGGAGAAGCAGTGGCGTTCCGGTGACCTCGACGTCATTGCCGAGGTCGACGACGAGCAGATCGCCGAGGTCCTCGGAAACTGGACCGGCATCCCCGTCTTCAAGCTCACGGAGGAGGAGACGACCCGTCTGCTCCGTATGGAAGACGAGCTGCACAAGCGCATCATCGGACAGGTCGAGGCCGTCAAGGCAGTGTCCAAGGCCATCCGTCGTACGCGTGCAGGCCTGAAGGATCCGAAGCGTCCGTCCGGTTCGTTCATCTTCGCCGGCCCGTCCGGTGTCGGTAAGACCGAGCTCTCGAAGGCGCTGGCGAACTTCCTGTTCGGCGAGGACGACGCACTCATCCAGATCGACATGGGCGAGTTCCACGACCGCTTCACCGCGTCGCGGCTCTTCGGTGCTCCTCCCGGATACGTCGGCTACGAAGAGGGTGGCCAGCTCACCGAGAAGGTCCGTCGCAAGCCGTTCTCCGTCGTGCTGTTCGACGAGATCGAGAAGGCACACCAGGAGATCTACAACACGCTCCTGCAGGTGCTAGAAGATGGTCGTCTCACCGACGGCCAGGGACGCACGGTCGACTTCAAGAACACCGTGCTGATCTTCACCTCGAACCTCGGTACCTCGGACATCTCGAAGGCAGTCGGCCTCGGCTTCTCCTCGGGTGAAGGCACCGGCTCGAACTACGAGCGGATGAAGCTCAAGGTCAACGACGAGCTGAAGAAGCACTTCCGTCCGGAGTTCCTCAACCGTATCGACGACATCGTCGTGTTCCACCAGCTCACCAAAGACGAGATCATCCAGATGGTCGATCTCATGCTCAACCGAGTCGAAGGTGCGCTCAAGAACAAGGACATGGCGATCGAGGTCACCGAGAAGGCCAAGTCTCTGCTGGCCAAGCGTGGATTCGACCCCGTCCTGGGTGCGCGGCCATTGCGTCGCACCATCCAGCGCGAGATCGAGGATCAGCTGTCGGAGAAGATTCTCTTCGGAGAGATCGAAGCCGGACAGATCATCCTCGTCGACGTCGAGAACTGGGACGGCGAAGGCCAGGGCGAGGACGCGAAGTTCACGTTCCGCGGCGAGAAGAAGCCGATCAGCGTGCCCGACGAGCTGCCCGTCGACCTGGCAAAGGCCGCAGGCGACAGCGACAGCGAGTAGTCGGTAAGTTTCACCGAAGCGGGCCGCATCCGAAAGGGTGCGGCCCGCTTCGGTGTGTCCGACCCACGGTGTGGTTGTGCCGCAACATGATCGCTTGAATGGTCCATTCATACGTTCAGATAGCTTGAAGGCGACATTCAAGCGAAGGGATGCGCGAGCCGTCAGCGCGCGAGCAGTCCCGCGATCCACGGCATCACGTCGGTGTAGGCGATCAGCCCACCCGGTGCGTGGTTGGCGCCAGGGACCGGGACGGTGGGGATCGGGTATTCGATGTAGGTGAGATCGGTGAAGCCCGCGGCCGTCCAACTGTCTCGAAGAGTGCGGCTCTGGTGGATCGGCACCGTGTCGTCGGACACCGATTGCGACAGCATGACCGGTGCACTCGGCGCGACGTGGCCGACGGTGTTCTCGGCGATCAACGACGCGGCTGGCTCCTGTCGGAGGTGGTCGCCGAGAGGGCGGCCGTCGGCAGTGAGTTCGGCCGAATGGATTGTGCGGGTGGCGGCAAGGTCGGTCGAGCACCAATTCTGGGATGCATCGAGTAGAGCTCGGCCCGACGGATTCAGCTCCGCGACAATGTCTTCTGCGTGTTCCGGGTAGGCGTTGATCAACCCACCCGCGGCGTAGAGCAGGGCCGCGGCAAGGGGAGTGTTGTCGAGATTGTCGACGTTGAGCGACGGGTCGGCGGGCGGCGCCCCGACGTACGACCCACGAATATCGAGCTCAGGCGCGTACGACGCGGCGAGCTCTGCCGCAGCCCCCGCAGCGTGCCCGCCTTCGGAGTATCCGAACAGCACGACTGGGGCTGCCGAACTCCCGACCCCGGCTCGTGCGACGTCGAGCAGAGCGTTTCCGGCGTCCGTGCGGTTGAGGTAGGTGTGCCCGCCGGGTGTGCCGAGTCCCCGATAGTCGGTAGCGGCG
The DNA here is from genome assembly GCF_001895005.1 of Rhodococcus yunnanensis NBRC 103083. Lineage (GTDB taxonomy): Bacteria > Actinomycetota > Actinomycetes > Mycobacteriales > Mycobacteriaceae > Rhodococcoides > Rhodococcoides yunnanense. Next base: position 394,922 of record NZ_BCXH01000003.1, read on the forward strand.
ACGGAATAGCCGGCAAGCAGCAACGGCAGAACCGCAGGTGAGGATCCGACGGTACCGAGGACGGCCGACCCCGCGCATCGGTCGGCCATGCCGGAGGTACCGGGTGCGTAGGCGATCACCGGACGCGGTCCCGGCCCGGGCCAGGGCGCCTGCGGGGTCATGGTGTAGCCCGAGACGACCATGGGATCGCCGTGTGTGTCGGTGGATCGGTAGAGGATTCGTTCGATGTCGAGTCCCAACCCTTCACCGAGGGGCGGTCCGACGTGGATGCGGCGGACGATCTCGCCGTCGGAGTGCGTCGGGAGGTCCGGTACCGGCGCCGAGTAGAAGTCGGCCAACGGGTCGGCATGTGCAGGAGTTCCGGAGAGCAGCAGGACGACGAGTGCGCAGGGGACGGCGATGCGAAGGCCTCTCACGGTCGCACACGCTAGCGCCTCCGGGCACGCGCCGCTTGAATGGCGCTCCGAAGCTATCTGATCGTATGAATGAACCATTCAAGCGGTGGGCCGACAGTTCGCATTCAAGCGGTGGGCCGACAGTTCGCACGCACGCGGTGGGCCGACAGTTCGCACGCCAAAGGTGAGGCGCATACCGGCAGGCTGAGATTTACTGACGCCTGTGACTACCGTCGAGAAGGGTTCGGTGCCTGCGCGCGCCGGGCTGGTGCTGTTCGTTCTCATCCTCGTTGCTGCCGTGGCGAACTTGAATCTGGCGGTGGCCAACGTAGCGCTGCCGGAGATCGGGAGAGATTTCGACGCCAGCCAGACCCAACTCAATCTCATCGCCGTCGCGTACTCGCTCGGACTCGCCGCCTCGGTTCTCTACCTCGGTGCAATCGGTGACCGGTACGGGCGCAAGTTGCTTCTCGTACTCGGAATGGCGCTGTCGATTCCGGCGTGCATCGTCGCCGGCTTCGCACCCAACTTCGAGGTGCTCTTCGGCGCACGGTTGGTGGGGGGCCTGTCGGCCGGTCTGGCATATCCGACGACGTTGGCATTGATCACTGCGCTGTGGGCCGGTGCACCGCGGACCAAGGCCATTGCGCTGTGGTCGGCCCTCGGCGGCGCGCTGTCCGCCCTCGGGCCGCTGTTGTCCGGTGCGTTGCTCGAGAAGTTCGCGTGGGGCTCGGTGTTCATCGTGACCTCTCCGCTCGCGGTACTCGCATTGGTGTTGGCGATCGTGCTCGTCCCGTCGCACGTGAACGAAACGACCGATCCGGTGGACAACTTCGGCGGCATGGTCTCGGTCGTGTTCATCGCAGCCCTGGTGCTCGGCATCAACTTCGCGCCGGTGGACGGGATGGGGACACTCGCGATCGGCCTCGGCGCCATCGCGATCGCGTCGGGCGCGGTGTTCGTCTTTCGGCAGAGCCGCGCCCGGTTCCCGCTCTACGACTTGAGCGTCGCCCGGCGTCGTACGTTCTGGGTAGCTGCTCTGGCCGGGATCATCGTGTTCGGATCGTTGATGGGCGTCATCTTCGTCGGCCAGCAGTTCCTGCAGAACGTGCTCGGATATTCGACGCTGGCGGCGGGCGCTTCGACGCTGCCGGCCGCCATCGCGATGGTTCTGGTCGCCCCGCAATCGGCCAAGCTCGTCGAGTCGCGTGGGTCGAGGTTCACGCTGCTGTTCGGCTACGTGTTCATCGTCGTCGGGTTGGTGCTGGCATGGCTGACCTGGAAGGAGGACGTCTCGTACTGGGTCGTCGCCCTCAGTTACGTCTTTCTGGGAATCGGTGTCGGGTTGGCGGGCACACCTGCATCCCGTTCGCTCACCGGTGCAGTTCCCGTCGATCGTGCAGGAATGGCCTCGGGCACTGCCGATCTGCAACGGGATCTGGGCGGCGCGATCATGCAGTCCACGCTCGGTGCGTTGTTGACGGCTGGGTACGCGGCGTCGTTCACGTCGCAGATCGCGAGCTCACCCGATGCAAGCAGCATCAGCGCGGAGACGCAATCGGTGCTGACGAAGTCGTTCTCCTCGGCCGCCGACCTGGCCACGCGCTATCCGCAGTACTCCGAGCAGATCATCGGGGCGGCGAAGCAGGCCTTCCTCGACGGTGACCAGAAGTCCTATGCCGCCGCCATACTCGTGGTCCTCGTAGGCGCGGTCCTGGTGTTCTTCGCATTCCCCAAACACGACGAGGAAAAAAGGCTGCTCGCGCAGTATCACTCGATCGACGCGCGGCGATCGCAGTCGGTCGGCTGATCGACAGCGCACCGGTAAGACAGCGCACCGGCAAGACGTGCATGATCACGCGAGCGGGGAACAGCCCGGCCCCGGAATCGGTTGTACTGCTTCGTGACTTCTACGAATTCGTCCGTCCTGCAGGTGGAGATCTGGTCCGACATCGCGTGCCCGTGGTGCTTCATCGGGAAGACTCGGTTCGCGGCAGCGCTGGCCGAGTTCGACCGTCGCGATCGAGTCGAGGTGACCTGGCGGTCGTATCAGCTCTCCCCTGAGACGCCGGTCGGATCCGGCGAGCGAGAACTCGACGCGCTCGTCCGTATGAAGGGCTTGCCGGCGGAGCAGGTCGCGGTCATGTTCGAGCGGGTCGCAGGCGTCGCCGCAGCGGATGGGTTGACCATCGATTTCGACACCGTCATCGCCGCGAACACCTTCGACGCACACCGTCTCGTGCACATCGCGAGCGCGCAGGGTCTCGGCGACGAGGTCCTGTCGTCACTTTTCGTGGCGCATTTCACACAGGGCCGCGTCGTCGACGACATCTCCGTCCTGGTCGAGCTGGCCGAGCGCGCAGGCGTGAAAGGAGCGTCCGACGCGTTGGCCCGCGGTGAGGGGGCCGACGAGGTCCGATCCGATCTTGCCTTGGCCCGAGAAGTGCAGGTCAGCGGTGTTCCGTTCTTCGTGGCGGACCGCCGAATGGTGGTATCGGGCGCGCAACAGGTCGAGGTTTTCGCCCAGTTGCTGGACCGCGGATTCGTGGAACTCGACGGCGACCGACGGTAGGCGACGGCCCGAGAAAACCGTCCACAAGGGGGACCTGAGCGTCCGTTCGTTCCTGGAGTCTGCAATCCTTGAATATCGAACCAATCCAGTGCGGTAACGGAAACGAATACCGTAGAAATAACCGGTTTGTGTTCGGCAGGGGACGCGAGGGTTGGGGGACCAGGAAGGACTCACCCGAAACAATGGCCTGGTCGAGGTTCCTGATAGTGGGGTTCGCCGGCGTGGCGGGGTATCTACTGCTGCCCGACGGCTCGGCCCGGGTGGTCGTGTACCTGCTTGTCGCCTGCGTATCGCTGGCGGCGTACCTGGCTCGTGGCCGTGCACGCTCTCCCCGGAACGCCGTGACGTCGATGCTTCTCGCCGCGGGTTTCGTCGCCTGCTTCGCCGGCGATGTCGTGGTCGGGATTCGTCAGATCGGTGGACACCCCAGTCCCGTCGTATCGCCCGTGGACGCACTGTTTCTGCTTGGCCATGCTGCGTTCATCGCAGCTGTTTTCGCCGGTCACGACGGCAAGGGCCGGATCGTCCGCATCGAGGATGCACTCGAAGCCATGATCGTCGCGACGGGCGTCGGACTCGTGTCCTGGATATTCGTCATCGGCCACCACGCCGACGTCTCGCTCGGTTCCGGCGTGTTTCTGCACAACTGGACGGCCGTTCTCTACATCACCGGTGACGGTTTCCTCGTCGCTCTGACCCTGATCGTCTGGCTGACCAACCGGCATCGGACTGCGCCGTTCATCATGCTGGTGGCGGCGTTCTGTTCGTTCGCGACCGCAGGGTGGTTCACGTACGCAGGCGTGGTCGGAACCGAAGTGGAACGCTCTGTCGTCGCCCACGCTCTGTGGCTGTGCGGTTACGTGCTGCTGGCGTCGTCGGCGCTGCACCCGGCTCCCAATCTGTCGCCGAAGACGAGCGAGGGGATAGAGCTCTTCTCCGATCGGACGCGGTTGTTCGGGCTGAGCGCGGCGATCCTGATGGCCCCCATCGTGATGGGCGTCGAACTCGCGCGCGGTGTCGCAGTGTCCGAGTGGGGATGGGTGGTCATGTGCGCGTCGATGCTCGTCGTCGTCCTCGTCGCCGCCAGAATGGCATGCTTCCTGGCGGTGATGCGGCGCCAGGCCGTGTTGCTGACGTCGGTGGCGATGTCGGATTCCGTCACCGGGCTCGCCAACCGACGGCGTATCGGCGAGCTGCTGGACCGAGCGCTCGCCGAATCCGGTGACGAGGGAATTCTTGTGCTGATCGTGGACATCGATCGGTTCGCGCACATCAACGAGACGTTCGGCTATCCGGTCGGCGACAGTGTGCTCCGCGAGATCGGCGAAAGGCTGGTAGCGGCGACCGTCACGGACGCCGTCGTCGGGCGTCTCGGCGGCGATCAGTTCGTCGTTGCCATCCCCGTCGAGCGGATGCCGTTGACGCCGGTCGAATGCGCCGAGCACTTCCAGCGGTCGGTGAGCCGGACCATGTTCGTCCGCGACATCAACGTCTCGTTGGAAGCGACCGTCGGTGTCGTGCAGTCGTCGAAGCTTCCAGCGGTCGACGCGGGTGCGTTGCTGCAACATGCACACGTCGCTCTGACCGCGGCGAAAGCGGGCCACACCCGTGTGTCGATCTACGCGCCGTCGATGGACAGCGATCGACACGAGCAGATGCGCTTGCTCGGCGAACTCGAAACGGCTGTCCTTCAACGCCAGCTCAGGGTCCATTTCCAGCCTTGCCTCGATCTGCGGACCGGCCGGGTGACGGGTGTCGAAGCGTTGCTGAGATGGCAACATCCCAGAGAAGGGTTGATTGCCCCGTCGTCGTTCCTCCCCGATGCGGAGCAGACCGGGATGCTCCCGGCGATCACCGCCTACGTGCTCGAGGATGCCCTCGCCTGCTGCAGCGCCCTGCGTCGACGCGGCGTGATGATCTCGGTGTCCGTCAATCTCTCGGTGCGCAATCTGGTGGACCCCACTCTCGTAGAGCAGGTGGAGGCTGCGCTCCAACGGCATGACGTTCCGTCCTCCGCAGTCGAATTCGAAGTGACCGAAACCTCGGCGATGACCGATCCGCGACGATCGGTGGATTCGCTGATCGCACTGCGAGACATCGGAGCCTCGATCGCGGTGGACGACTACGGCACCGGATACAGTTCGCTGGCCTACCTGCGATCCCTACCGGTGCAGACGCTGAAGATCGACAAGTCCTTCGTGACGGCGATGACCGACCAGCCGACCAATGCGGCCATCGTGCGTTCGACGATCGAGCTCGGACGCAGTCTCGGAATGTCGGTCGTCGCAGAGGGCGTCGAGGACGAGGAGACACTCGATCGGCTTCGTGTGCTCGGGTGCAACGGGGCTCAAGGCTTTCACATCGGGCGCCCGGTTCCCGCGGAGGAATTGGAAGCACTCATCGAGCGCATCGAAATCGACTCGCGTACAGAGATTCTCGGATCGGCAGCCCCCTGGCGATAACTGCGGAAGCGTTCAGACGTGGAACGAAGCGATGTGCACCACGATCCATCGGGGGATTCGAGTGCTGGTGAGCGAGAGTGCAGGGCAGTGGATCCGTTCGTCGAGGAGTGGGTGGCCGAGTTCGCCGCCACAGCCGACCGATCCCCCGACGCGATGTGTCTACGGGGGTCGGACGGCCGTGTCTCGTATGTGAACGACGCAGCACTGGAAATGGTCGGGGCACCCGATGTGAGCGCGGTGAACAACGCTGCCGACTGGATATTCGGCACTGTCGACTCGCAGGACGGGCCGATCTCTCGCGCCGTCGCGAGCGGCGTGTGGACCGGCGACGTCGAACTGATGAGTCTTCGTCACGACGAGCCGATACCGGTCTGGGTATCGGCGTACGTGGTCACGGGACGGCATGCGGCGACCGCGATGGTGGCTCTCGTGTGCCGTGATCTTTCCGGTCGTTTCGACCGCGAGCGCCGCTTGTTCGAAGTTGCGGTCGCGGCGGACGCGCACGCCAGGGAGCAGCGCGCAGTGGCGGACCTGAGCCGAATCGCATTGACCGCGAGCTCATCCGAGGTCATGAGGACGGCGACGGACGCGGCGCTGTCGTTGATGGGAATGAAGTGTGCCGTGATATTCGAACCGGCGTTTCCGGACAGATCCGAGCTGATCGCCGTGGCGTACTCCGGGCCGGACGGATCGCCGCCCCCGATCTCGCTCGCCCGCAGATCGCATGCGGCGGCCGCGCTCCAGGCAGGGGAAGCGATCGTGTGCGCCGATCGAGACACCGAAACACGGTTCCCGACGGAGTTCATGCATGCCAGAAATGTGCGAAGCGGAGCGGCCGTCGTGATCGAAGGCATCGGCGAGGCTTGGGGTGTTCTGGCTGTGTACGGCAGCGAGACAAGGGGTTTCGACGACGGCGAGCTGGCATTTCTGCAGACCGTCGCCGGTGTAGTCTCGGCAGCGGTTCTGCGGCATGACCTCGAGAACGAACTGCGCCGGCGGATCTTGCACGATCCGCTGACCGGGCTTCCCAATCGGGTGCTCGTTCGCCAGCGGATCGACGACGTGAAGACTCACGGGAACCCGTACCCCATAGCGCTTCTCGTGATCGACCTGGACAACTTCAAGATGATCAACGACACCCTCGGGCATTCGGTCGGTGACCGCACGCTTCAAGTCGTCGCCGATGTCCTCGCCGGCGCTGCCGGTGCGCGAGACACGGTCTCCCGCTTCGGCGGTGACGAGTTCGTCGTACTGCACCGCGGGTCCGATGCGGTCGGGTTGGCCAGGCGGATACTCGCCGAACTCGCCGACCCGTTCGATATCGACGGATACGACATCACTGTGTCGGCGAGTATCGGCGTGGCGCTCGACGAACGCTTCGAAGCCGATGCGGACGACCTGATACGCCGAGCGGACTCGGCGATGTATGTTGCGAAAAGAACTGGAGCGTCCGGGTTCTCGGTGTTCGGCGCGCACGTGGTGCGCACCGAACACGGTCACAGGTGAGTGCGATCAGCCCTTGGCTGCGACGTCGAGTACGACCTCGAATTCGAGCAGTGATGCTCCCGAGGACACCGGCTTGGCGCGCTCTCCGGCATGCGCGGCCTTGGCGGGACCCGAAGCCCACTCCTGGAACGCCTCCTCGGTCTCCCACTGGGTGACCACGAAATAACGATCCTCGCCCTTGACGGGACGCAGGAGCTGGAATCCGAGGAAACCGGGGGAGTTCTCGACGGCGCCTGCGCGCGCGGCGAAACGCTTCTCCAGCTCGGCGCCTGCGCCACTGGGGACCTCGATTGCATTGATCTTCACGACTGCCATGCCCGACAGGCTACCCCGGCCGCCTGATCAACGGTGGCGCTGCGCGCGGACCCGATACAGTCGGAACGGTGCTGTACGACGAAGGTGGGACGGGTAGGTCGATTCTGCTCCTGCACGGGCTGATGGGCAGCGCGTGCACGTGGCGTCGTCAGGTGCCCTGGTTACGACAGCACGGCCATGTCCACAGCTACGACGCGCCCGGTCATCGCAGGCCCCCGCCTGCCGATCCGACGACGGAGGCCTTCGTCGCCGATCTGGAACGGCACGCCGAGCGTCTCGGGCCATCGATCGTCGTCGGCCATTCCATGGGCTCGCTGCACGGGCTGTGTCTGGCGTCGAAGCGACCCGATCTGGTGTCCGGCCTGGTCGTCGAGGACATCGCGCCCGACTTTCGTGGCCGGACGGCCGACGATTGGGCGGCGATGATTCGGCAGTGGCCGCAGCCGTTCGCCGACGAGGATGCTGTGCGCGAATTCTTCGGAGATGTTGCAGGGCAGTACTTTCTGGATTCCTTCGAGCGCCGGGACGGCGGGTGGTACCTGCACGGCGACATCTCGACCTTCGAGGCGATCTCGCAGGAATGGGGCACGCGGGCGTTCTGGGATGAGTGGGACAGCGTGCGATGTCCTTCGTTGCTGATCGAGGGTGAGTTCGGCATCACACCACCGGGACAGATGGCCGAGATGCACGCCAGGAACCCCATGTCGACTCACGTCAGGGTCTCGGGCGCAGCGCATCTGGTGCACGACGAGCAGCCGCAGGTCTACCGGCGCGCAGTGGAGGAGTTCCTCGGCCGACTACAGTGACGCGAATGCCGGTGGCCAGACTCGATGGAATCGATATCAACTACGACGTCAAAGGCAGCGGCCCGCTCGTGGTGCTGGTGATGGGAACGGGTAGTCCCGGCCGAGTGTGGCAGACCCATCAGGTGCCCGCACTGGTGCAGGCCGGGTACACGGTGGTCACCTTCGACAATCGCGGTATCGGGTCCTCGTCCGGGGGCGCCGCCGGAATGGTTCTCGACGACCTCGTCGCCGATACCGCAGCGCTCATCGAACACCTCGGTGGGATGCGAGCTCGCGTCGTCGGGACGTCGATGGGTGCGCGCGTCACGCAGGAACTTGCGCTCGCGCGCCCCGATCTGGTCTCGCATGCCGTCATGATGGCCACCTACGGTCGCGCGTCCACGATGCAGAAAGCAATGTCGAAGGGAGAGCGCGACCTGTACGACGCCGGGATCACGTTGCCGCCGACCTACCGTGCCGCAATCACCGCCATGAACAACTTCTCGCCCGCGACCCTCCGCGACGAGAACGCGATCGGTGACTGGTTGGCCGTCATGGAGTATTCGGGCGGCGAGCGTAGCGCGGGGAGGCGTGCGCAGATCGGGTTGGAGATGCGTGCCGGTGCCGACCGCCTCACCGCGTACCGGAAGATCGTCGCGAAGACGCTCGTCGTGGGTTTCGCCGACGACCGTCTCATTCCCGTGCATCTGAGCCGCGAAGTCGCGCAGGCAGTTCCAGGCGCTCGATACGAGGAGATCGCTGATACCGGGCACTTCGGTTACCTCGAACGCCCCGACGTCGTGAATCGGGTGCTGATCGATTTTCTCCGCTGACCAGCCCGTTATCCCTCCCCGGCGAGGGCGAACAAGCCCGAAGCAGTCTGCTCGATCAGGCCGTCGACGAGCAACGAATCCAATGCGCGATCGCGCTGGCCTGGATCGCTGAGCCACACGGTGTCCAGTGTCGCGCGCTCGACGGGGCCGTCGCTGTCCCGGAGCACCGACATGAGCTTGCCGCGCACCTGACGATCGGTGCCCGCGAACTTCTGCACCTTCTTCGCCGGGCCGGTGTGTGCGGGTCTGCCTGCCTCGATCCAGGAGCACTCCGGCAGCGGACACAGCAGGCACGCCGGATTCTTCGCCGTACAGATCAACGCACCGAGCTCCATCAATGCCGCCGAATATCGTGCAGCCCGCGCGCGGGTGCGCGGAAGCACGGCCTCGACGTCGGCCAGATCGCGTGTGGTCGACGGGTTGCCGGGCTCGGCGGCGCCGTGCACTGCCCGCGCGACGACGCGTCGAACATTGGTGTCGACGACGGGAACCCTCTGCCCATATGCGAAGCATGCGACGGCCCGCGCGGTGTACGCCCCGATCCCTGGCAGCCCGAGCAGCGTCTCGACATCCCGCGGGACGACGTCGCCGTGCTCGGCGGCGAGTACGCCTGCGCATTCGTGCAACCGCAACGCCCGACGCGGATATCCCAGCTTGCCCCACGCGCGCAGCACGTCGGCCTGGGAGGACGCAGCCATCTTCGACGGCACCGGCCAACGCTCGACCCACTGCTGCCAGATCGGCGCGACTCGGGACACCGGCGTCTGCTGCAGCATGATCTCGCTCATCAAGATCTGCCATGCGCTGACACCGGGTCGACGCCAGGGTAGGTCTCTCTCCTCGGTGTCGAACCACCCGAGCAGTGCGGCCGTGTCGATCGGCACATGTCTCCTAGAACTCTTCGAAGAACCCGACTCGCCGGTAGCACCGCGCCGGTGCACAATGAATGGCGTGCCAACGAATCCCGTATCAGCGTGGAAGTCCCTCAAAGAGGGTAACCAGAGGTTTGTCGCAGGCGAATCACTGCACCCGAGTCAGGGTATCGAGGACCGCGCGCGCCTCGCCGACGGCCAGCATCCGAGTGCCGTGCTGTTCGGTTGCGCGGACTCTCGTGTCGCCGCGGAGATCATCTTCGATCAGGGTCTCGGCGACATGTTCGTCGTCCGCACGGCCGGTCACGTCATCGACTCCGCGGTCCTCGGGTCGATCGAGTACGGCGTGGGCGTTCTCGGGGTGCCTCTGATCGTGGTGCTCGGTCACGACAGCTGCGGCGCCGTCAAAGCGACGGTCGACGCACTGGAATCGGGCGACCTGCCCGGCGGGTACATCCGTGACCTGGTCGAGCGCGTCACTCCGTCCGTGCTGTCCGCTCGACGTGACGGCTACACCGGTATCGACGACTTCGAAGCTCGGCACGTCGAGGAGACCGGTCAGTTGTTGATTCAGCGCTCTCGTGTCGTCGCGGAGAAGGTCGAAGCAGGAGAGCTCGCCATCGTGGGCCTGACCTACCACCTGTCCGACGGAAGCGCGATCCTCCGCGAGGTCATCGGCAACATCGGCGAACAGCCTTAAGGCCTGGTTCCTCACGTCGTCGCCACCTCGGCGACGACACGCCGCAAGCGCTTCATGGATACGTAGCTGCTGGCCATTACGGTTGTTCTGTGTTGGAACCAACCGGGCCTTTGCCTCCCGAAATCTATTGGCGTCGTCGCGCACTCGCCATCGGTGCGGCCGTCGTCGTGCTCGGTTTGATCGTGTGGTTCATCTCCTCGCTCGGTGGTGGCAACGACGAACCTCCGCAGGCAGAGCCTGCAGGTGTCGTCTCGACGTCGAGCCCGGCTGCGACGCCTAGTTCGTCCGCGACCCCCTCGTCGGGTAACTCGACCTCGGGCGGCGGATCCGGCGGCACGTCGGGTGGTGGCGGTACGTCGAGCGGAGCATCGGGCTCGGGATCGGTTGCTACGACGACGGCAGCAGCTCCCGCAGCCGGCGCGCCTGCAGCGTCCAACCAGTGCGCGGATCAGAGTCTCGCGGTCAAGGCAACGCCGGACAAGCCGTCGTACCGTGTCGGCGAGGAGCCAGGGTTCACCGTCGTCATCACCAACATCAGTTCGACCGAATGCCAGCGCGACGTCGGGGCAGGCCTGCAGCAGGCGCTCGTCTACACCCTCGACGATCAGCGCATCTGGTCCAACACCGATTGCTTCCCGGACGCACAGTCCGATCTGCGCACTTTCAAGCCGGGCGAGCAGGCAGGCTTCACCGTCAAGTGGTCCGGCACGAATTCGGTTCCCGGTTGCGCCGACGAGCGCATCCCGGTCGGGGTGGGCTCGTACAAGGTGATCGCTCAGCTCGGTGAGCTCCGCAGCTCGCCGGAGCCCTTCAATATCACCTAGCCGTTCAATATCACCTAGCCGTTCAAGAGGCCGAGGGCAGGGCTAGTCGTACGGACCGGCGATGGAGGATTCGGCGAGTCGGGAGAGCCCTTCTCGGATGTGCCGGGCCCACAGTCCGCCGATGCCGTCGACCGATTGCAGGTCGGCAGCTGTTGCCGCAAGCAGTCCCTGCAGCGTTCCGAACGAACCGACCAGCCGGTGGATCTGGCTGAACTGCAGCCGCGGCACGCGGGTGAGTACCCGGTATCCGCGCGGGCTCATCGGGGTGTCGAGGGCCTCGATGGTGGCCGGGTACCCGAAGGCCCTGGCGAGAGTGGTCAGGTCGAGGAGGTCGACGTCGGTGAGCTTGTCGAGTGATGCCAGTGCTTTCTCGACGGCTGCGGTACCGGACGGCTCCGGGCCCGCGAGGTAGTCGCGGACGACGAGTTGACGGTCTGCGTCGTTGTCGCCGAGAAGCTCTTCGAGCTGCAGTGCAAGTTGCCTGCCGTCGGTCCCGAGTTCGAGAACGTTCTGCTCGATTTCCACCGACACGCGCCGGACCATTTCCAGTCGTTGTGCGACGGTCAGTGCGTCGCGCAGCGTCACGAAATCTTCGATCTCGACGACCGAGAGTTGACGTGTGTTCTCGTCCAGGCGCGCCTTGTAACGCTCGAGGGTCGCGACGGCCTGGTTGGCTCGCGACAGGATCGTGGCAGACCCTTCGACGACGTGCCGTACACCCGCTACGTAGACGCTCACGATGCTCATGGACTGGCTGACGGAGACGACGGGGTATCCGGTCTGCATAGCCGTTCGTTCGGCCGCGCGGTGGCGGGTTCCGGATTCGACGGTCGGGATCTTGTGATCGGGAACAAGTTGCACATTGGATCGAACGATCCGTTTTCCGTCGGTGGACAGCACCACAGCGCCGTCCATTTTCGACAGCTCACGTAGACGTGTCGGCGCGAATTCGACATCGAGTTCGAAACCGCCGTCGCAGATCTGCTCGACTTCCTCGTCGTAACCGAGGACGATGAGGCCGCCGGTTCGGCCTCGGAGTATGCGTTCGAGGCCGTCACGAAGTGCTGTTCCAGGTGCGAGACGGGCGATGGTGTCCCGAAGTGCCGGGGATGACGTGGCGTCGCGTGCGGAATCGTCCATGTTCATCCCCTCGTGGTTTGTCACAGTCTCGCAGGTAGAGGGTACGCCGCTGGTGTCATCCGGCCCGCATTGTTACGTAGTTCAGCGCTTCGCCGAGATTCGTGGCGGTACGCACCGTCATACCCGACGGTACGGAATCATCGTGTTCCGGTGTGATGGCATGGGTGAATCCGAGCCGCGCGGCCTCGGCCAGGCGCCGACCGAGCCCGGACACGCGCCGCACTTCGCCCGCCAGCCCTACCTCGCCCAGGTACACGACACCCGGCGGCAACGGCGTGTCGGTGACCGCCGATGCGACGGCCGCGGCCAGTGCTAGATCCGCGGCGGGCTCGCTGGTGCGCATGCCGCCGACCGTCGCGGCGTAGACCTCACTCCTCGCCATCTTGATGCCGCATCGTCGTTCCAGTACCGCGAGGATCATCGCCACCCGCGCCCCGTCGAGCCCGCTGACCGCCCGGCGGGGTGACGGCATCTGCGTATCGACGACGAGAGCCTGCAACTCGGCGAGGAGCGGGCGTTTGCCGTCCATCGTGACCGTGACGGCCGTGCCGGGGACGGCCTCGGTTCGGCGATGCAGGAACAGTCCGGACGGATCGGAGATACCTTCGATTCCGGTGTCGCGAAGCTCGAAACAGCCGACTTCGTCGGACGCTCCGAATCGGTTCTTGACGCCGCGAATCATGCGCAGCGTGGAGTGCTTGTCTCCCTCGAAGTGCAGTACGACGTCGACGAGATGCTCAAGCGAACGAGGACCGGCGACGGCACCGTCCTTGGTCACGTGTCCGATGAGCAGAACCGCGACGCCCGTCGTCTTGGCGAGGGAGGTGAGTGCGCTGGTGATGGCACGAACCTGGGTGACGCCGCCGATGACTCCGTCGACGTCGGCGGCGAGCATCGTCTGGACCGAGTCGACGATGAGGAGGCTCGGCTTGACCTGTTCGACGTGGCCGAAGACGGTTGCGAGGTCGGACTCCGCGGCGAGAAAGACACGTTCGTGGACGGCGCCGGTGCGGTCGGCGCGAAGACGAACCTGCCCGGCGGATTCCTCGCCGGTCACGTAGAGCGCGCGTCGATCCTCACCGGTGCGTGCCCAGCGGTGCACCACCTCGAGCAGCAGGGTGGATTTGCCGACCCCTGGTTCGCCTGCGAGCAGTACCACCGACCCCGGCACGAGACCGCCGCCAAGCACGCGGTCGAACTCCGGGATGCCCGTCGTATTGGCCTGCGAGGTGGTGCTGCTGACTTCGGTGAGGGCAGTGGCCGGCGAGGTTGGAATCATCGCTGCCGTCGCCGACCTCGTGTTGCCAGCGCCGAGGCCTGATGCGCCTGGCCTGGACGCCACCGGCACGAGAATCGGCGCCTCGTCCATCGACCCCCAGCTGCCGCACTCCGGGCAACGGCCGACCCATTTCGCCACGGTGTGCTGGCAGGCCGAACATCGGTAATTGGACTTGAGTTTGGCCACGACGAGAAAACTAGAGACGGCTACCGACAGGAACTGTCAGTTGTTGCCGTGCGAGCCTTCTTCGACCTGAGTTTCGACGACACTCTGTTCGGCGCTCTCCGCTTCGCCGTGCGCTTCGGCTTCGACCGGGGACTTGGCCGAGATGTCGCGGGGAAGAACGTGGCCTGCGTCGACGGGGACGAGGACCTCGACGTCTCCTGCTTCCTCGAAGGTGAAGGTGATCGGGACGGTCAACCCTGGGCGAACCTCTTCACCGATGCCGTTGAGCTCGACGACGATGAGCTGAAGCGGGATCAGGGGATCGTCGAGTTTGGTGTCGGCGGGTGCGCCTGCTCCGAGTGCGGTCAACGGTGCGATGTCGGTGCCACCCGGCTCTTCACCGAGGGTGACCGAGGATGCCGCCGTCGTCGCGATGCGGGTCAGCTTGTCCGGGTTAGCCGGGCTGTTGTTGACGGCGATGAAGCCGAGTTCGACCTTGCCGCCTGGCTCGATCGAGTATTCCTCGGTCTGCGGGTAGACCACGTGAACGTTGCGCAGCGAGATGTTGCCGACGTCGGCGAAGTTGCCGTTGACCGCGGCGACCTGATCGGCGGTCTGGGATACCTGACCGGCGCCACAGGCCGCCAGTGTGAGGGTGGCACCGGCCGCGATGGCGACAACAGTTGCCAATCGGCGGGTCTTTCGGTGCGCAATCGCAGCGTTGAACGCAGTCACGGGTCGTCCTCCAGTTGTGCCGGTCCGGGCCAGCCGGTACGTCAGGTCCACTAGGCAGAGTAGTAGTCATCCTCCCGAGGCGGATCGCTGGGGCGTGAACATGGTCGTGAACATGGTGCGGCACTGGGCATCCATCGGCGTGTTGACCGGCGTTTCGTGTAGCTCCGGCCACACGCGGTGGGCGTGTTTCCGCGGGCCGTGGAAGGGCGTCGGATACACGTTCCGGTCACCCTGTCAACCCCCGCGTGCGCGGCACTGTGCCCCTGACCTGCGCCGTTGAACCGAGCGCGTGGTAAACTGGGAAAATCGAAAGGGGCACGGGACACATGATTTTCAAGGTCGGAGACACCGTCGTTTACCCCCATCACGGAGCGGCGCTGATCGAAGCGATAGAAACCCGCACCATCAAGGGTGAACCGAGAGAGTACCTAGTTCTCAAAGTCGCGCAAGGCGATCTCACCGTTCGAGTTCCTGCAGACAATGCCGAGTACGTCGGTGTGCGTGATGTGGTCGGTCAGGAAGGCCTGGACAAAGTGTTCCAGGTGCTTCGTGCGCCACACACGGAGGAGCCGACGAACTGGTCTCGTCGCTACAAGGCGAACCTCGAGAAGCTCGCTTCAGGAGATGTCAACAAAGTAGCCGAGGTCGTTCGCGATCTCTGGCGTCGTGAGCAGGATCGTGGCCTCTCCGCAGGTGAGAAGCGCATGCTCGCCAAGGCTCGTCAGATTCTCGTCGGTGAGCTCGCGCTCGCCGAGGGCACGGACGAGGCCAAGGCCGACACGATTCTCGACGAAGTTCTCGCCGCAGCTTCGTAAAGTGGCAGCTTCCTAGGTGGCACGTTCGATCACAGGCCCCGTCGTCGCTCTCGTTCCGGCGGCGGGTCGAGGCCTTCGGCTCCGTCGGGGAGAACCGAAGGCCTTCGTGACAGTGGGAGGAAGAAGCCTCCTTCAGCGTTCGGTAGACGGTTTGATCGCGTCCGACGCCGTCGACCGCATCGTGGTGATAGTTCCCGCGGAGTCGGTCGAGTTCACCCGTGAGTTGCTCGGCGCGGACGTGGTGGTCGTCGAAGGCGCCGCCGAACGTACCGAGTCGGTTCGCTGCGGCTTGTCCGTGGTGGGTGACGCCGACATCGTGCTGGTCCACGATGCAGCCCGCGCGTTGACTCCACCCGCACTGATCGGCCGCGTGGTCGCCGAGGTTCGCGCGGGTAGATCAGCCGTGGTGCCGGTCCTGCCGGTCACGGACACCGTGAAGACGGTCGACATCATGGGTGCCGTCATCGGTACTCCCGATCGAAGCTCGTTGCGTGCGATCCAGACGCCACAGGGCTTTCGTGCCGACCTGCTGGTCCGTGCCTACGCGGCGGCCGAGGGATCGGCAACCGACGATGCAGGTCTGGTCGAGCGGCTCGGCGAAACCGTGCACACCATCGAAGGTGATGCGCTCGCGTTCAAGATCACCACACCTCACGACCTTCTCCTCGCCGAGGCGATAGTCGCGGCGCCTACTCGGGAGAACGCATGAGAGTAGGCATCGGCACCGACGTCCACCCGATCAGCATCGGCCGGCCGTGTTGGCTGGCCGGCCTACTGTTCGAGGACGGCGACGGCCTGGATGGGCACTCCGATGGAGACGTCGCCTCCCACGCCCTGTGCGACGCTCTCCTGTCGGCGGCTGGGCTCGGCGACCTCGGGTCGGTGTTCGGTACCGGAAGGCCCGAGTGGGACGGCGTCAGCGGTGCTGCGATGCTCACCGAGGTACGCAGACTCCTCACCGAGAACGGTTTTGTCATCGGCAATGCCGCTGTGCAGATCATCGGCAATCGACCCAAGATCGGGCCACGCCGCGTCGAGGCTCAGGAGACGTTGTCCGCGGTGCTCGGTGCGCCCGTTTCGGTGTCGGCGACCACCACGGACGGTTTGGGATTGACCGGCCGCGGCGAGGGAATCGCGGCAGTGGCGACCGCACTTGTCATGACGGAGTAAAAGCACCGGTAGCATTGCTGGTCGTGACCCTTCACCTATACGACACCGAGACGAGGGCCCTGCGGGAATTCATCCCCTTGGTCCCTGGCCATGCATCGGTGTACCTGTGTGGGGCAACGGTTCAGGGTGAGCCGCACATCGGCCACGTGCGTTCGGGAGTCGCGTTCGACGTTCTTCGTCGCTGGCTGCTGGCACACGAGTACGACGTGGCGTTCATCCGCAATGTGACCGACATCGACGACAAGATCTTGAACAAGGCGCGCGACGCGGGCCGTCCCTGGTGGGAATGGGCCGCGACGTACGAGCGGTCCTTCACGTGGGCGTACGACAAGCTCGCAGTGCTGCCTCCGTCCGCTGAACCACGCGCTACCGGGCACATCACTCAGATGGTGGAGTTGATCGCGCGGCTGATCGAATCGGGCCATGCTTACGCCGCCGAGGGCGACGTCTACTTCGATGTCGTCAGCTTTCCCGACTACGGCGCGCTGTCCGGCCACAAGCTCGACGACGTCCATCAGGGTGAGAGCGTCGGCGCGGGCAAGCGAGATCCCCGCGACTTCACTCTGTGGAAGGCGGCCAAGCCGGGCGAGCCGTCGTGGCCGACCCCGTGGGGCCGCGGACGGCCCGGTTGGCATCTCGAATGCTCGGCGATGGTCGAGGCGTACCTCGGCGCTGACTTCGACATTCATTGCGGCGGCTTGGACCTGGTGTTCCCGCACCACGAGAACGAACGCGCGCAGAGCAAGGCTGCAGGCGACGGCTTCAGCCGATACTGGCTGCACAACGGCTGGGTCACCATGGGCGGCGAGAAGATGTCGAAGTCCCTCGGCAACGTGCTCTCGGTTCCCAACGTTCTCAAAAGTGTTCGGCCGCAAGAACTTCGGTACTACCTCGGCAGTGCGCACTACCGTTCGATGCTCGAGTACTCGGACAACGCGCTGCAGACAGCGGCAGTGACGTACCGCGGAATCGAAGGCTTCGTGAAGCGAACGGTCGAACGCGCAGGCGAGGTTCCGCTCGGTACCTGGACCGAGGACTTCGCCGCAGCACTCGACGACGACCTCGGAGTACCGAAGGCACTCGCCGCAGTACACGCGACGGTGAAGGCAGGTAACAGCGCGCTCGAGGGCGGAGATCTGTCCGGTGCCGTCGAACACGCGTCGAAGGTCAGGGCAATGCTGTCCATCCTCGGGGTGGATCCGCTCGATCCACACTGGTCGTCGGACGGCGAGGACAACGACGCCGTCCTCGGCGCACTCGGTGTACTGGTCGACGCCGAGTTGCAACGGCGTGCGCAGGCCAAGGTCGACAAGGACTGGCCTGCAGCCGACGCGATCCGAGATCGACTCGCCAAGGCGGGCATAGACGTGACAGACACCCCCAACGGACCCGAATGGTCCGTCGGGGCAACCAGCAGTACCGACGAAGCAGGGCAGTGATGGCAGGCAATTCCAGTAGGCGCGGCGCGGTTCGCAAGACCGGTACCAAAAAGGGACAGGTCGCAGGATCAGGCGGTAATCGGCGTCGAGGACTCGAAGGACGCGGGGCGACACCGCCGGCGGTGGAGCGCACCAAGCATCCCGCTTCCAAACGCGCGAAGCTGGCGGAGAAGTCCGCAGCCAACCGCGGCGACAGTCGAGGCAGGGGAACCGGCACACGCGTCGCCAGCCGTAAGAACGACGACGCACCCGAGGTGGTGCTCGGGCGCAATCCCGTCGTCGAATGCCTCCGAGCCGGAGTGCCTGCGACGGCGCTGTGGGTCGCCGTCGGTACCGACAGCGACGAACGACTGAAGGAAAGCGTTCAGCGTGCCGCCGATGCGGGCATCTCGATCCTCGAGGTACCGCGGTCCGATCTGGACAAGCTCAGCGCCAACGGTCTGCATCAGGGGCTCGCGCTGCAGGTTCCGCCGTACCGCTACGCGCACCCGGACGATCTGATCGGCGCAGCGCGCGCGCACCAGGAGCCTGCGCTGCTCGTCGCACTCGACAACATCACCGACCCGCGCAACCTCGGTGCTGTCGTGCGGTCGGTGGCAGCATTCGGTGGGCACGGTGTGGTCATTCCGCAGCGTCGAAGCGCCAGTGTGTCGGCGGTGGCGTGGCGTACCAGCGCCGGTGCAGCGGCCAGACTCCCTGTCGCGCGTGCGACCAATCTGACTCGCACACTCAAGGATTGGCAGACCAAGGGCGTCACCATCGTCGGCCTCGACGCGGGCGGCGACACCACTCTCGACGAGTTCGACGGCAGTGGCCCGATCGCCGTGGTCGTCGGCTCCGAGGGCAAGGGTCTGTCGCGTCTGGTTCGCGAGACGTGCGACTCGATCCTGTCGATCCCGATGGCAGGTCCCGTCGAGTCCCTCAATGCCTCGGTGGCTGCGGGCGTCGTGCTGGCAGACATCGCGCGTCAGCGGCGTAGGTAGCCTCGGCGTCGAATCTGATAGTTTAGCCAAACCTAAGGAAAGGTTTGGTATTGCGATGTTCAAGGGTTCTCGGTTCGTAGCTGCACTGGCCTCATTGGGGCTGGTTCTCACCGGTGCGGCCTGTTCGTCCGATTCGACGACGGACGACGGGCCGTCGGAGTCTCGTTCAATCGAGCACAAGCTCGGCACGACGCGGGTGCCGGTCGATCCCGAACGCATCGTCACCATCGGATACTCGGACCAGGACACGCTGCTGGCGTTCGGCGACAAGCCGGTCGGAGTCGTGGACTGGTACGGCGACTATCCGGACGCGACGTGGCCGTGGGCGCAAGACGCTCTCGGTGACGCCCATCCTGAGGTGTTCAACAGGGGCCAGTTCACCGGCGAGGCGAACATCGACTTCGAGGGCATCGCCGCGCTCGCGCCCGACCTGATCATGGCTCAGTACATCGACGTCAGCCAGGATGCGTACGACCGGCTGACCGAAATCGCACCGACAGTGACCACGTCACCCGACTACCCGGATTTCGGCATGCCGTGGCAGGAGAACGTGCGACTCGTCGGTGAGACGCTCGGCGAGACTGAAAAAGCCACCGACCTGATCGACGGCGTCGATTCCGCCCTTCGTGAGCAACGCGCGGCGCACCCCGAATTCGAGGGCAAGACGGCAGCAGTCGTCGAGGCGGGAGATCCGGGTACCTTCTGGGTGCGCTCGCCCAACGACGGGCGGTCGCGGTTGCTGACGTCGCTCGGATTCGTGATACCGCAGCAGATCATCGATCTTGCAGGCGATTCCGATGCCTTCGAAATCAGCACTGAGCAGCTCGGCATGCTCGACCTAGACGTCCTGGTCTGGAATACCGGCAGCAGCGAAGGCGCCAGCGATCAGATCAAGGTCATCCCGACGTACCAAACGTTGAACGTCGCCAAGGACGGGCGAGACGTGTTCGTCGACGACCCCATCGTCTCCGGTGCGATGACATGGGGAACCGTTCTGAGCCTCCCGTACGCTATAGACGCGTTGGTCCCGCCCCTGTCCGCGGCGGCGTCCAAGTAGAAGATGAATCCAAAACTGTTGCGGCGGTGGCTACCTCGGTAGTCGCCGCCGTAGTAGTTGTGGTGAGGGTGTTGTCGACCTGGCATCGGCTTGGGCTGTTCCATTGAGGCGCAGGCTGATTGCGCGATTTCTTGTCGATGGGGCCTGGTGGTGGTGCGGTCTCGGTGGCGGCGCAGTACGAGCTTGGCTGCAGATCCGAGGGGTAATCTCAAATCGAATCAATTCGAACTAGTGTTCGACAAGTGGCGATTCGTGGGTTAGACTTGGTGCATGCTTTCGGGGGATAGCGTTGCAGGGGAGAATGATCCGGTGCTGAGCGAGTCGGTGCTGGCTGGGTCCGATGCTTCGGTGTCGGATGATGCGGCACCTGATGCCGTGTCGGATGCTGCGGCGTCAGGTGATGATGCTGGGCCTGGTGATACTGGGCCTGATGATGGGATGTCGGATTGCTCCGCGTCTGAGGATGCTGTGTCTGATGATGCGGCACCTGATGATTCTGGTTCGGGGTCGGGTGGTTCAGGGTCTGGTGATTCGGGGTCGGGGTCGGGGTCGGGTGAGTCTGAGTCGTATGTGGAGAAGTTGGGTTTGAGGGTGCGTGATCATGCGGTGTTGCCGATTGTGGATGTGGATGTGTTGGGGGCGGTGTGTGGGATCGAGGAGCGGGTGGC
>NZ_BCXH01000004.1 GCF_001895005.1 Rhodococcus yunnanensis NBRC 103083
AAGTCAAAATAACTACCCCCCGGTGCACACGAATGCTTCGGATCAAGGAGCACTCGGTAGGTGGGCTCATGGCGGGCCCTGCTGCCGCAAGTCGATCAGAAAAGCGCTGTCTTACTACGGGCGTCGCGTTCATCCGAACAGACGACACCTCGGCATGTCCGCCACTGTGCGAGTTGCCTGCCGGGTAGCGTCCATTCAGTCGGACTTGGACGGTCACGTTTTCGCCCGATACGCCGCAGTCGCAGCAGTCACGAATTTGGGAGTTCAAAATGGTGTCGTCTCGGCCGTTCTCGATCTACCTCTTGAAAGATGGTTGGGACGCAAGCAATGCGCTGCGTCCCGACACCGTCTTGGAGGAAGTCGACGACGACGCGGCGACTCTGCCCGAGAACGCGGCACTGTTTGTCCTTGACTCTCCTCCTCGGCCTCCATGGTGGAAGTCTTATTTCGCGATCGACGCAGACCTGACTCAGTCACTGAAGGGCGCGATTCTCTTTCTAGAGGTTGACGAACGGGTGTTTGCAATAACTTTCGGTCATGTTGCGCACAACCTGGAAGACGCCAGTTATGAGTATGACTTTGGGCTGCGGACGTCGATGAACGCCCTTGATCCGGACAAGATCAAAAACACCGATGTGTTAGAGCCAGGTTCAGCACGTCGGCAGCGAACACAGCTGTCCGTTGACTCCGACATTGCCCTTTTTGATTTCGACCGCGATGCTACAATTCTGAAATCTCTGACCGGAAAGGTGCGCAGCGACCTTAAGGATCTGATCAAGCACGCGACGGGTTCGGCGAACTTGAAGATTAGTTCGGCGGTCAAACCCCCCGACTTGCCCGATTTATGCGCGTCGGTATACGAGCTGTACTGCGGAGATCAGTACAAAGAGTCCTTTCCTGAAATTCAGAATATAGCACCCATCAAGGATCCAACTCTAATCGGAAAACTTGACAAGGTCTTGATCGATCAAATGCGAGCGAAGTCTACCGATATCGAGCTTTCGATCCCGGAGATGATTGACTATGCGAGCAATACATATATTTCTTTCACCGGGGTAGGTTTAAGTAAAGTTTATGACGATCTATCGCTGGTATCGTATCTTCAGTACTTGCAAGAGAACAAATTTTCTATAGACAAAATCGTAGTGGCTGATTTAAAGCATCAGACAGTTCACATGGTAGACCAGGAAGGCGGAAGTAATTGGGGAAGGTTCTCGGTCTATAAGACAATCCTTTTTGACGCCAGCCTGCCACGTGACACATATGCTTACCACCTAATGGAGGGTGACTGGTACCGTATCGAAGCTGACTATCTCAAGAAGCTGCGTGACTACCTCGACCCGATCTGTACCAGCGCTCCACTGCCGGATTGTGATAAGCATCGGGAGGACGAGTACAACGAAATGGCCGCGGAGTCAGACGCGGATCTGCTGTGCTTGGATAAGACAAATATTTCCATACGAAAACAGGCGCAGGTTGAGCCTTGCGATTTGTTTAGGGTAGATGGTGATCGTGCGGTCCTTTATCACATCAAGATATCAACGCGCTCATCGAGCTTAAGTCACCTGTTCAATCAAGGTGCAAATTCCGTCGAGTTACTTCGTTCGGAAGGGAAAGCTCGTGAGAAGCTGATTGAGATCCTTGAAGGTAAGTCAGATGGACGCGCGCTTGGATTCGTAGACCCTGTGAATAGGAAGTCATTTAAGGTCGTATTTGGGATAATCACGAGAAAGGATCCGTCTGGTATGTCTCGGAATTTGCCTCTCTTCTCGCGAATTAGTCTGATGCGAAATGTGAAGTATCTGCGTTTGATGGACGCCGAAGTCGAGCTGCACTTCATCCCGGATGTTTCGGTAACCAGGGCGCCAAAGGTCAAGCCTAAAAAGCCGCGGAAGTCCAAAGTATCGAGCTGAATTTGAGCCGGCGAAGCCTTGGATCTTTTGTAAATGCTGTTTTCGGGACGCACCCTGGTGGTGGCCAGTCTGTGGTGACGGTTGACCTTTGCAACTAGAGTTGCGCGGTGCCTTCCTTACTTGAAACTGCTTGCAGCTTCCAACAACGCGTCTTCCTGTGAGTGCGTGTAGACGCTCAATGTGAACGCAGCCGAAGCATGCCCTAGCCATGCAGCGATCACAGCAATTGGAATGCCCTGCAGATGCATCAAAGTTGCGCATGTGTGCCGCGCGTCGTGCAAGCGAACGTGTCTTAGCTCTGCTGACTCCAAAATCTTCCGCCAGCGAAACGTCAGCAGGTTTGGATGGACCGGTTGTCCGCTGGGGAGCCGGACGACGTATGCCGTCTCTTCATAGTACTCGCCGAGTAGCAGCTTCTCCTTTGCCTGCTGTGCCTTCGCCACACGTAGCGCCGCGTCCAACGGCTTAGAGATCGGCAGTGTCCGCCGGGACTTCTTCGTCTTCGGCGGACCCTCGACGATGGTCTTGCCAACCGCGATTCGCGTGTTCTTGACCTTGAGCTTGCCCTTGTCCAGATCAACGTCTTGCCAACGCAGTCCCGCGATCTCCCCTCGTCGCATGCCGTGCATCGCCAACTGCCAAGCCTGCGATAGCGGTTCGCGCGCGACATGTTTCATTAGCTTGTCGACTTCGAGCTTCGAGAGGGTCTGCATCTCTGTTGTCTCGGCAGCAAGCCGTTCCACCAGCGCACCGACATTGCGGACGACGTTTCCCTGTGCCATCTGATCCTGCAGAATCGCCGTCAGCAGACTGAGCATGTAGTTCACCGTCCGAGGCGCCCAGGGCTTCCTGGGCCGGCCACTGGGCGACGGCAGCCCACCCTTCCTCAGGTTCCGCACCAGCGATTCGATATTGGGCTTTGTGAGTTTCTGGACTGGGATCTGCCCGAGCTCGGAAACGACTGGCTGCAGGTTCGTTCGGTGTCCGTGCAGCGACGACGGTTTCAGGCGATGCTTTGACTCGAGCCAGTACTCGATTGTCTTCTCAACGGTCAGGGCGGAGGAATGGATGTACAGCCCGTTGTTGACCGAGTTCAGCGTCGCAGCGAGTGCGGCGCGTGCTTCCTGTTCGGTCGAGTACCGCCGTCGGCTCTGTGTACGACGTGTCGTTGTCTTTGGTGTCCCGTTCTCATCGATCCTGACGTCTGTCCGAGTGCCCGTGTCGACAGTCACCTCGTAGCGGGTAAGGCCGCGGTGCGTCTTCCTGTCTCGGACAGTGATCTTGCGGATCTGAGGTGGGAGTTGCTGCCTAGGCATCGGGTACCTCGGTGCCCACGTTCATGTCCAGCTCGGTCATCTGGCGGAAGAGGTCTTCTGCGCGATTCCTCGCGTCCTCGTAGGCCATCTGCATCGTTTCGATGTGGTCCGCAGTTTCCTTCTTGGACAGTCCGCTTCGAAGCTGCGAACGGGCCCTCCTCATCGTGGTGAGGGCATGAAGAGCCACACGGCGACTCCTGCAGTCAAGAGAAGTACGACGGCCACGACGGCGCAAACGGTGAGACGGCGTATCAGCTGGTCCCGCCGGTCCGTGGCTTTCGACGCATGGCTGACGAGTACGGGGTCGGCGGTGTCTTCGCCGATGTTGCGGTAATCGGTTCCCATGTGGACTCCTTCATTGGGCGGCTCAGCCGCTCGTTGATGTCGTTGATCGACAGAAGATTTGGAGTCAGCCTCCGACGAGGAAGAGAACGGCGCCGATGATGACGGATGCTCCAGCGACGGCACCTAGGGCCATCAGTGAAAGCCGGAAGTCCTCGCTGGCCTCGGAGAGATCGGAGGACACTCCTCGGCCGCGTGACTTCTTGGCCTTGAGGGCTGAGGTGATCACCCAAATCGAAATGACGACAAGGCATCCGCCCCAGATCGCGGCGACGACGCGTTTCCAGGTCGAATTGAGGGCGGGTCCGAGTAGTCCGACATCAGGGTTGATGTTGTCCAGTGGATTCGGAATCGTTTGTGCGTGAGCAACTCCCGTCGCTGCAAGGGTGATAGCTGTGGTGAGCACACCGGTTTCGAGTATCCGGCGTCGTGTATTGGTGGTCCGCTGCTGTGTGGGTGTCATGGCCGTTGCTCCTTTCGTGCTGTGGTGATGCGTCGGATGCGTGAAGGTCATTTGTTCTGAATGCGGCTCACCTCCCACCCGTCGGTACCGCGGCGGAGGATGACGGCGACGACGGATTGATTGACAGGCACGTCGTCGATGGTCTGGCTGACGCGGTATGCGCGATTGGCAACCTCGTCGGTCTGAGGCGGAGTGGGCTCGTCGTCGCGCGTGATAGTCGGGACGAGCACCGAGCCCGCTGCTGCCCAGCGCAGCCACTGCGCGCCCGGGCTGGATTTTGCTGTGGTCGAGGTGATCTCGCGGGCGTAGTTGACGGTGAGTAGCGGAGCGGCGCGGGCGGCCGCGTCGTTCGGGCCGGCGTCAGCACCAGTGTTCCACGTGAACCATATCGTCAAGGCGGCGATTGCTACGAGGTCGGGATCTGCGCGATCCACTGGTGCAGCCACTTTCGGTAGAGCGGTTGCGGCTCGCGGGGGAGTGCGGATTGGGTCGCTGACGTCGGGTGAGACCGATCCCGGGTTCCATTGCTGCGCTGTGAAGTTCGACGAGTCGTGCTCATCGGGTGACTGACTGTTCGTGCATCCGGAGAGAATCGTTGCGGCCAGCAGCACTACAGCTGTGGCGGTGTGGGTGCGGTTCATCCGAACCTCCGTGCTGTCAGGCCGCTGGTGGGCGGGGTCCAGTCCGAGACTTTGACGACGTCGCCGGACTGTGGGGCCTCAACGACGTGGTTGTTGCCGAGCCAGATGAAGATGTGCCCGGAGTGCGGTTGGATGATGTCGCCGGGCTGCAGGTCCGCAGCTGTACCGATGACGCGGCCGCGGGGGTCGGCGATCTGTGCCGAATCCTGATGTGGGAGAACGATTGCACCTCCGGAGGCTTGGGCGACTGCGTGGAGCACGAGTCCGGAGCAGTCGAAGCCGACCCTGTCGAAGTCGCCGATCATGTCGGCGCGCCCGCCGCCGTCGCTGACACCTTTGGTGGGCCCGTTTCGATCGCCTCCGCCCCAGGCGTAGGTGGTGCCGAGCCAGCGCATCGCCGCAGTGACGACATTGGCGCCGAACGGCCCATCGGGCACCAGGCCGGGTCCGGCGTTCGGGATAACGAGCGCGAACTTTTCGGTCGCCGTCTTCGGGATCTTCGCGACATAGTCGAGGGTCTCGGCGTTCTGGCACACCTGGCCCCCAGCAAGCGTTGCACCAGGTCCGCAGTTGTACATCGACAGATACAGCTCGGTCAAATCTCCGTGCAGCTTTCCCGACGTGAGGCCGTCTTTCGCGATCTGGGCGAGTTCGCAGTCGTAGGAGGCTTGGGTCATCACCGCGTCGGCGATGCTGCGGGTGTCCTTGTGGCCGTCACCGTCGCCGTCGACTGCTTTCGCGGCCCAGGTGCCGGGCATGAACTGAGCTGGCCCGTCTGCGCCGGACGAGGCGTTGCTGGCTTGGATGTTGAAGCCGCTTTCCTGTTCGAGCTGCGCGGCGACAATAGGGGCGGTGACTTCTGCGCACACGCTACCGCCCTTGACGATCCACGGTTCGAACTCCGCCGGCACTGATCCTGGTCGTAGTCCGGTGGCGCCGACGGGTTGACCGCAGCCGGGCTTGGTCGCGGCGGCGAGTTGGACGTTGCGGCTCGATGCCCGCTTGGCAGTGGTGGTTTCGGCGGACGACGGCCCGGCGGCGAGGGTGTCGGTGTCGCCCGAGGGCGTATTCGCTCCGGATGCAGCAAGCCAGCCGACGGGATCGACAGGGTCCGATCCTGATGCGAGTCGGGTACCGGGCCAGACCTCGAAGTGGAGGTGCGGACCAGTGGATTGACCTGCGTTGCCGACCACGCCGATCGGATCCCCAGCAGCGACGGTCTGCCCCTCGCTGACGTCGATGCCGTCGTCGTTCATGTGCCCGTACACGGTGGAGACCGACTGGCCGTCGACGACGCTGTCGATGATGATCCAGTTGCCGAAGCCGTCGGCCGGCCCGGCCTTGACCACGGTGCCATCGGTGGCCGCGTAGATCGGCGTTCCGATCGGGGCCGAGTAGTCCTGCCCTTGGTGGCCTTCCTGCGCGCCGGTGACCGGGTGGGTTCGGGGTCCGAACGGGCTCGTCGCCTGATAGCTGCCTTCACTCAGCGGCAGCACAACCGTGCCTGAATGCGGAGCCGTACCGGGTGTGCTTGGCAGGCAGGTGCCTTCGTCGTCCTCGGGCTTCCGGTCGCCGGACAGAACACCGAACATGGCGAACGCTGTGAGAGCAGCAATAAGCACAGCGGTCACTGCACCTGCTGCCTTCCCACCGCTAGAGCCATGTTCTGCCATCGCTGCCTGTCCTTCCTGAGTGAGGTTGATCGACGCTGGTTTGGGTGCCGAGTGCTGTTCAGCCGCCGATCTTTTGGGTGAAGAAGTCGATGAGCCATTGCAGGGCGCTGCGGCCGGTGGAATCGACTTGGTAGTCGTTGTAGGACTGGTGCGCTCCGGAGGCGAAGAAGGAGGCTGCATCGATGCCAGCCCCGACGAGTTGGGTCAGGTCGCTCGCGCCCGGGGAGGATGCCAACGCTCCGAGAGAGCCTGCGAGACCGGCGAAGTCGCCGCTCGAAGCCTGGCGGCCGATGGCGTCGGACTGATCGATCGCCTGACTCGGCACGCCGAGTTGGTCGACGCTGGTCTTGTCGCCTTGGCCGGAGATCACACCGACAGCGACGGAGGCGAGATCAAGTCCGACTGGAAGCAGTTCGGTTGCGGCAGCCAGGTTGCCGGTCTCGAGGATCTTCCATCCGACTTCCTGGATGGCGCCGACGTCGTTGGCGAGGCGGATGAGATCGACATTGCCGAGTAGGCCGAGGGCGAGCGAAGCGATCTGTGCCGTTCCCGACGGGTCGGGAATCATCGCGACCAACCCGGACAGCATGTGCAGGTCAATACCAGCGGCCATCTTCACGATCGGCGCAAACTGATTGTTCAGCTCACCTGCGATCTGATGTGCGGACTGGACGTCGAGGGCGGCAACTTTCTGTGGCAGGACGATCAGGTTGTCGACGATCCCCTGGTAGTCGGGCGTCGAGAAGCCGGTTGCGACATTGACGATCTGGTCGACGACGGTCTTCGGCTTGAGCAACGAGAGGACGCGCGATGCTAACGCGAGGGCATCCGGTTCGACTGTCTGCAATGGTGCGATCTGGTTGCCCAAAGTGGCGGCTGAGTCTGCGAGTCCGGAGGTGGTGCCGGTGCCGCCGAGGATCGACGACGCCGAATTGGCGATCGTTCCAGCAGTACGAATGGTCGACGGCATGTCGATCCGATCGAGTGTGTTGAGCACGTCAGCGGTCTGCTTCTCGGGTGTGCCGTCGGCGGCGGAGTCGAGCGAGGAGCGGATGCCGGGGTTAGTAGAGATCAGCGATTGGATGTCGGCGACCGGGGCCAGGGTGTTCGTCAGCGAGGTTGCCGAGGCTTCGACGCCGGCGACCTGAGACTGGGACCGGTTCGCGCCGATGGTGTCCGGCAGCGCCCCGATCCGCTCGATCAACGAGTGGACCGTGCTGCCTGCACCCGCGAGATCGACGCGGGAGAAGTCCGAGACCAGCGAGGACCCGAAATCGCGTGCAGACGCGTTTTCGACAGCACCGGTCGTACTGGCCGTCACCCCACCCTGCGCGTTCGCGCCGTTCGACAACGGCGCCGACGTCCCTGTTGTGACCGCGTCGTCAGGAGGGTTGGCGAGGACCTTGCCTAGACCGGCGAGCAGGCCGTCGCTACCTGCGTTGGTCGAGCAGTACAGATCGGTCGGGGCGCAGAGCTGCCGCACGAGCGGGGCGAGGGACCCGAAGCCTTCGGGTCGGACACCGCCGATTCCTTGGCCGTCGACCTTCGGGCCGACAAGGGTGCCGCCGGCAGTTCCTTGGTGCGGGTCGGCCACCAGTCCGACGCCAAGGACCCTGGCGGCAGGAATGACTCCGCGGCCGTTGCCGATCGCGGCCGCGACATCTCCGGCTGCGTCCGCGCCTTGGGAGTAGCCGGCGAGGAGAAACTTCGACGTCGAGCAGGCGGAGGTGAGGATGTTGTTGATCGTGTCGATGCCAGTCTGCTTGCTGTCGGCATAGGTGCGACCCTGGTCGAACGCCGACGCCGAGTAGGCAGGGTAGAGCACGTCGATCTGATTGCCGTACTTAGCCTTCAGGGCGTCGCCGACCGTCTCGAGCATCCCCACCGGAACGGTCGGATTCGCGGTAGCGGTGGTCTCCCAGGTGCCTGGCGTCATGATTGCGACGTACTTCGCGCAGGCAGACGTTCCGGTCTGTGACGGGACGGCCTGGGCGGGTGGTGCCAGTGCAGCGGCGACTGTGGTCGTGACCGCGACAGCGACCAACCCTTTGACCAGGCGTCTTTTCAGCAAGCTGAACGAGAAGTCTCGCGTCACGCCCGCCTCCTGGAACGGAGCGGGGTGGCACCGCGTTCGTAACCGCCGGACAGGGCGACCGGTTGAGCTGGTGGCGGGGGTGGAAACCGTCGAAGATCGTCACTTGGTCTGCGGTATAGGGACTTCGGAGAGACTGGGTCGGAGTACTGCTGAGTCGTCGCGCGGCGTGCTTCGGCGAGGGTATCGGCAACGAGAGCCGTCACATTGGTGTACGCCTCGATTGTCTCGGCTGGAAGCTCGGAGTACTGGATCCGTTCCCCTCGTGCCAGAACCGGCTCGTAGGGAGCCTGAACGAAGTTTTCTCTCGGTATCCCGAGGTGGTGGAGATCTTGAAAGATCATCGGTGTCGATTCCGGTGCAGCGTCGGGCGTAACGCAGGTAACGACGATCGTCGAGGCCAGCAGATGCTCGAGACCACGGCTTATCAGACTGTCCAACATCTGATAGACCTGCTTCGCCATGTCGAGGCGCAGCGGAAGTGGAACCACGAGAACGTCGGAGTGCGCGACAGCCCATTGCCAGTTGTCGGCGACTGGGTTGTTGCCCGTGTCGATGACGATCAGATCCCGGTGGCGGCGAAGGATTGCCATCACAGCGGCGCACTCATCCCATCCGATGCTCTGACCGTTTGTCATCGAATTGTCAGACGCCAGAACGTCTTCCATCGTGGGTTGTCGGCGGAGGAAGGTGTTGAGCGCGCCGGACACTGCTGCGGAGGACGCTAGATCACTGGCGTGCGCGAGGAGGTCCCAGACGGTGAGCTCTGGATCGGTCGTGCGTGCGGCCCGGTCGCCGAGGCTTCCGGTCGACTCACATGCGTCCCATACCACGACGCCGGTGCCGCGGTGCCTTCCGAACGTTGACCCGAGCATCGCGGCAGTAATGGTGTTGCCGGATCCACCTTTCGGATTGATGACCGATACCACCGAGCACCCCGGAAGTGGTTGCTGCACAGTGCGGATCGAGGTCCGGTATCTGGCTTCGGTTGAGAGGTCTTTCGGTCGTAGGCGTGCGCCGAGCGCGGCGTTGAGTCGTCCTCGCAACCCCCACGTGGCAGGCTGCGTGGTGGGGTCTGAATCGTGGTGATCGAAAAGCTGTGCTCGATAGGGGCGTTCGCTTTCGTCCCAGTCGTCAACCGCTGCTAGGGCATCCTGTCCAACACCGTAGGGGTCTGGTGCCGAGGCTTCCCTGTCATTCGGTTCCGGTTCGGTGTCGTCGACGTTCGGCCGTCGTAATCGTTGGGCTCGCAGGTTGACTGCGGCTTCGGCTTCGTAGTCGGCGACATGGTTGTCGTCGAACGCCTCGGAGTCGAGATCGGGTTCGATGTCAGTCACAGTCGACCTCCAGATGGTGGTTGCGGGTCGGAGCTTTCAGGCTTGATCGATCGACGTGATGACGTAGTGGCCGTCGACCTCGTCCGTGGTGATGCGCTGGCGGTATTGGACTCCCGGTCCGTCAGGCCCGCTTTCGGTCAGCGTCAACCTGTGTACGTTGCTGTCAACGGGGTCGATGTCGAGGCAGTAGGTGGTGTTTTCGGCGACCGTCGCTATCCCGGAGTCGAGGTTGGCGACGACAGTGAAAGGCGCACCGGCGGGTGCGTGGGGTGAGACCAATGCGTGTGCGGCGCTGCCCGATCGCTGCACGTAGTACGCGTGCTCGAACGCGGCGATCACGCCCGTCGCGCTGGACTGATTGCCACGCGGCATCGAACAATCAGGCCCCGTAGCGACGAATGTCGTCGGCGGTGCGGTTGTCACCGCCGTACCGCGTGTACTTTCGGGGGCCGACGCGTCGTCGTCCGTATCGCTGAAAGCGACGATGCAGACCGCTGCAAGAGAAGCGAGTCCAGCTGCTACCGCGAGGGCATGTCGGCGAAAATGATGCGTCGTCCGTACCTTGGACTCGGGTGCGCCTCCGGGACCGGTTGCGCTGGCGATCGGGTTAGCTGTCGACTTCCGGGTCATCGCAGTGACCACCTCTCGTATGCGGGCCGAATCAGGCCGGTGCCGGAGCCGGGAGCACCAAGTCGAGGGCTGCACGGGCCTGATCTACCGCCGGGGCTACCGCGTTCTGCACCTCTTCGACTGCTGGCTGTTCGAGGACAGTGGTGCTGAACTGCTCGACTGCGTGGCGTGCCGGTTCGATCCACAGCGGCGCGTCTTGGACGGCGACTTGAACGGACTCGACTGCTTGCGCTACCTCGGGCAGTGCCGCCACCTGATCGAGTCCATGTTGAACGTTGAGAGTGATTGCGTCGAGGTCGCCACTCGCGGGCGGTGCCTGGGCTGGATCTGGCGCCGGTGCGACGGGCAGTGGCGGCGGAAGTTCTCCGACGCCCTCGCCGCTTCCTGCAACGCCCCCGAGGAATGCCGTGACAGCACCGACGACAGTGCCTACTCCTGCGGCAACAGGGAGTGCTGCAGCTGCGCCGCCAGCGGCACCGGCTGCAGCGCCGACGACTGATCCGGCCACCGTGCCGGATACAGTGCCCACTCCTGGGATCGGTACCAGCACAGTGCCGAGCGGAGTTCCGGCGAGTCCGCCTGCGACCCCGCCGATGACGCCTCCGCCGAGCGCAGCCAGTGGCGCGACGGTCGCGTAGGTGACCCCTGCTGCGACGGTGAATCCAACGACGAATCCGGCTGTGCTGCCCGCTGCGATCCGGTCCGCTCGTGTTGTCGGGATTCCGAGATCGTTGAAGAACACGGCACCCTGATTCTCCAAGGAAGCACCGGTGTTGTTGATCTCCTCGGCCGTCTGCGGTGGCAGCCACCCAGGGATGTCGGTGATAATCGATCCGAGTCGAATCTTGTTGTCCGGAGCTTGGATCGGGCCCGGCGACGCGGGAAGGGGTTCGTCGTTCTCGGGAACCACATCCGTGGATTCATTACTGGGCTCCGGTGCTGTCTCGGGTTCGACGGTGGAGTACGCGCCGTCGTCGTAGCTGTCGTAGGAGCGCCATTGCGCGTTCTCCTGGGACGCAGGTGGTGTGTATCCGGGCAGGTAGTCGCGTTCGTAGGTAGGAGCAGGTGCGGGC
The DNA here is from genome assembly GCF_001895005.1 of Rhodococcus yunnanensis NBRC 103083. GTDB lineage: Bacteria > Actinomycetota > Actinomycetes > Mycobacteriales > Mycobacteriaceae > Rhodococcoides > Rhodococcoides yunnanense. The sequence continues at coordinate 11,481 of NZ_BCXH01000004.1, forward strand.
GCGGCAGGGGGAGTGGGTGTTTCCGGAACGGAGGTGATGCCTGGCTGCGATCCGATTGGCGCAGTCACTCCCGGTTGGCTTGGAGCTGCATGCGCCTGGGTCGTGAAGGTAAGGGCGAGTGCAAGCGGTACAGCGAATCCTGTTGCCGCAAGGGTGGCCGGTCGTCCTGAGTAGGGGTAGTGCTTGGGGGTCGGCATGATTCAGCTCCTGTTGTGAGTGGGTTCTGCGTTGGATCAGTTGTTCTCGGCGGGTGACAGTGCTGGATTGCGTTGCGCATGAGAGGAAGTCCAGCGGGCGAGAACAAGTCCGTCGTCGCCGATGTACTCGTGAGGACCGGCATGGCGAGGTTCGAGGCAGCACGGCAGCATGTCGCCGTGGGTGGCGTCGACACCGATCGCATGGCAAAAACTCGGCTGCGCAACGTGATCGATGATCTGTTCCGTTCGGGGCATCATCCGCGACTCGCTGTAACGGATTGTGCAGCAGGCCGATTCATTGCATGACTCGCCTTTGCGGGGCACCCTTGATCGCGCATTTCGCTGCTACGGAAACCAACTGGTATGTCTCGGAATAGAAACCGGATGGACTGCAGCGCGAAAGTTCTCGACACCGTCGGCCTTGCGTTCGTCGAACGTGTGTACGCGTTGTCCAGGTAAGGCGGGGGCACGGCAGACTCCAGACAGGATTGTGGGGACGAAGCCGAAGACATGGCTGTCCTGATGTCCTGCGCTACAAGCGGTGCCGAGAACGACAAGCACCGAGGATTCCCTTCTGGGCGCGCACCGGAACTGTAATGCAGGGCACTGACGGTTGGCAATCGATTCACCTCTCGCTCCTCGGCCGTAATCTTGAGGATGTTGTGCAACCATAACGCGCAACAATAAAACGCACAAGTGGAACCGTAGAACCGAGGAGGCGTCAAAATGGCGGGGACGGATGGCTTCGAGGGAGAGTTGGGAAGGGTGCCGCGTAGCGGGGTTCGGGGGTTTCGCGCCGACAGGTTGCGGGACCTTCGTGTGCGCGCAGGATTGACGCCCGACGACTTGGCGGCGCGTCTAGGTACCAGCCGTCAGGCTGTGTCGACCTGGGAGGTAGGCCGGTCGACTCCTCCGCCCGCCACGCTCGGGTTGATTGCCGAAGCGCTGGACACGTCGGTATCGACCCTGGTGCCGATACCGGAGTCCCAGCTGCGACTAGCCGACCTGAGGGTCCATGCGGCGCTGTCGCAGGCCGACGCGGCGAAGCTCATCGGAGTGTCAGCGACTGTGCTCGCCGACATCGAGCGCGGCCGCAAGCCTGAGAGTGTAGAGCGGGTCGCATCGCTCGCTGATGCTTACGGTGTGGCTGCCGAGGTCGTGTCAGCAGCGTGGGTCAGAACCCAAGAAGCGCGCACGACACGCGCGCAGAGCCGCTAAGAAAGTACGCAACTATAAAACTGTCCTCGAAGTGCTTGCTTTCGTGCGCGTGGGTCCATGTCCGGCCATTCGCGTCCGTCGAATTATAGAAAGTCGTCCGATTTGCCCGATCATGCTTCGGTGATGACAACCAATGCCGCAGTCGTATGCTGATCCAGTGACACCAAGCTTGCGTTCAGGTGGAGTGGTTTCCATTTGTCGTCCATCGTTCTGAATCGAACTGTGCCAGTAGTCCGTTTGTGAGCCAGCCCCTTGGACATCTTCTTGGCAATCGGGAGATTGTCCGGGTGTATGGCCGGAGTAGGTTCTCCGGCAACGTTTTCCCAGCAGATATTTGGTACAGGGTCAGAGTTGTACCACCGCAACAAGTTCAGTGTTCGTAGGTTGACGAGTGCCCTGTACTCGCCGTCCTTGGTCGATGCTTCGAGGATGCGATGTTCCAGGATGGTCGGTGGGGGAGCGATGGTGATGTCCTCCGCTGGTCCGAGGTCGTGTGTGATGCCACGTAGGATCACCTCCGTTTTGCCGCCGACGTCCTCCGCCAGCATGCGGCACGAGAAGTGTGCTGCACGGAGTTGTTCATCGTCACGCCTTACCGTCCACACGGCCTGGTGGACGTCGCCCGGGACTGAGTTGACGATCTTGGCCATCGCTTCGCTCTCGTCCCGATTGGTTACCAATCGTGTGAAGGCTCCGGCAATGGCACGTTGAGTCGGACGCTGGTCTTCGGGGACGCCATACAGGTCGAGCAGGTCGTCGCTGCCGCTCGCTGTGCTGGTGGTGAGGTTGAACAGCCACGCGCCGGCCGGGTCCCGGGTGGGTACTTTCTCGTCGTGGTCGCCGATCCACAGCCAAACGCCATGAACACGTTCGGAAAAGACCTTCAGTGGCTCAGCGAGAACGAGTCGTCGGCCGTCCTCGGATTGCCGGTCAACGGACCGACCGGTCGTCATCACTTCGAGCACTGCGCGTTCGGCCTCGTCGCGAGTTGCAGCGCTCCTGATGACTTTGGCGAGCTCTACGAACGACTTCTGTGTCGAGCCTCTGCCGATGACGGATGGTTGTGCGCCGCCGAATGTTTCGATCAACAGCCAACTGCTTGACATGTTCGAGTGACCCCCGCGAGTCTCGTTGTGAATTCTGGATTGAGTATGCCGAGGCTACCTGCGCAACCGCTGGAGTAGTGGGAAGATGCGTTGGTAGTTCGAACCGAATGCTCGCACAGTCAAATCCACGAGCCGTGCGTCCGGACCAATCAGAACGCGCGGTTTGCCTTTCTCCGCGCCGGCGATGATCTTGCGTGCTGCGTCGCGTGGGTCCGTTCGAGCAATGTACCGATCGAACAAATCGGCTAGCTGTTGCTTGTCAACTCCAGGCGCAACGCGGGCAGTGCGTGCGATGGAAGTGGCTACGCCACCAGGGATTACGCATGTAGCACGTGCTGTCTTGCTGGTGGTTAGAAGCTCTTGACTCAATGCCTCGGTGAACCCGCGGACGGCGAACTTCGACGAGTTGTACGCGCTGTAGCCAGGCGCAGACATGACGCCAAAAGCGGATGAGACGTTGACGATTTGACCACGGGGAGAGTCGAGAATCTGCGGCAGGAAGGCCTTGGTTCCGTGGATGACGCCCCAAAAGTTGATGTCCATCACTCGCTCGAAGTCCTTGATCGGCGTGTCTACTACGTCGCCTCCGTGGAGAACGCCGGCGACGTTGAAGATGGAGTCAGCTTTGGGGAGGGTCGACGACGCCCACGCGTACATCTGGTCTCTGTCCGAGACGTTCAGGACTGTCGTTGTTAGGTCGAATCCTTGCTTTGCGCAGCACTGTCGGGTTTCTAGGAGTGAGTCGCAATCAAAGTCTGCGAGGTGGAGGTTCCACCCCCTTGTGGCAAGCTGTACGGCGATTTGCTTGCCTATCCCCGAACCGGCGCCCGTGATTGCAGCCGTGCGAACCGAGTTTTCCATTAACACTCCTCAGCTCGGCGGAAACGAATCGATTAGAACCCTACCGAGGTGCCTTTTGTTGGGGAGAATTGCCCGATGGACAGACCGATCGACCACCACGGGTTGGTCTGCGAAACGACCCAGTCCTATTGCCACGAGAGGGAGCAGTAGCCTGACGGATGCTGGCGACATAAACTGCGTTTTTCGCACCATCAGCTACGAAACGCCAGGTCAGCACAGTTCTGTTGTTCTGGCTCATAGCACCTGATGCGGACTCATCGAATCTGATCTTTCGATACGTCAATATGATGCAGACTCAGGGCATCTGATGCGGTGTGTCATGATCGCTGCCCCATGGGGTTTGCTGCGGACGAACGGGGGCGCGGATTTGTCGGTCGGGTTGGACGCATTCGAGGTCGGCTTCGTGGGCTCGGGTGGGGTCGAGGTTCGGTGTTCGTTGGCCGACGCGGCGGCGGTGCGGTTCGAGCGGGTTCCGCCGATCCGATCGATTCCGTCGTATCAGGGCCAGCGGCACAATCCTGGCTTGTACTGGTCGGCGACGGTGGTGGCGCATGTGGAGTTCGAGTCCTGGTTGGAGCGTGACGAGGCGATGGCGCTGGATTTCGATCCGGACGTAGTGGGGTTCGCGGCGCAACCGTTCTGGCTGTTCTGGCGCGATGTGCAGAGGAGTCGATCACATGCACCGGATTTCTTCGCCCGCCGCGCCGACGGCACCGGGGTAGTGGTCGATTGTCGACCTGCGGCGCGGATCAAGCCGCGGGACGAGGCCGCGTTCGCAGCGACCGAGCGGGCATGCGGCGCGATGGGCTGGATCTATCGGCGAGTGAGCGAGCACGATCGAGTCTGGTTGACGAACGTGCAGTGGCTGGCAGGGTATCGGCACCCTCGTCACCGAGTGGATTCGACGGCGGCGGCATTGGTGGCGGCGTTCGCGAAATCTCGGCCATTGATCGAGGGCGCGCGTTCGGTAGGCGATCCGGTGGCTGTATTGCCGGTGTTGCATCACCTGTTGTGGTCGAAGGAGCTGATCGTGGATCTGTCACAGCGGTTGGAGTCGGTGTCGATCGTGTCGGCGGCGGCGAGATGATGAAGCTGCTGAAGGTCGGGGACCGGGTGTTTTTCGATGACGACGAGTATCTGGTGGTGGCACTGTCCGGTGTGCGGGTGAGGTTGGAGGCAGCCGATGGGGCCGTGTCTGTGGTTCTGGTGTCGCATCTGGTGGACTCGCCGGGGTTCGCGATCCTCGGACAGTCCGACGCCGGGTTCGGGTCGGGTGGACTGGCTGGGCAGAGCCTCGCCGACGTTCCTGCTAATGCCGCCGAGCGAGCTCGTGACTGGGAACGACACGTGGTCGAGGTGCAAACCGGGTTGCCGACCGGAGCGGATCCAGGAGCCACTCCTCGGCCCGAGTACGACCCGGCGCGGACCACCATTCGCCAGCGCGAGGCAGCCAAGGCCGCCGAATTGACCGCAGCAGGGACTCCGACCAGCGCGATCACGGTTCAGCGGATGCGCAGCCGCTATCGTTCCGGCGGAGTGCGCGGGCTGGTCGACGGCAGGGTGATCCGGCAGTCGTCGACTTATCGGCGCACCGACGAGCGCGTGGTGGCAGCGGTCCTGGATGCGTTGGACGGGGAAACGAAACGGTCCACCGGAACCCGAGATCGACTGCGACGGCAGGTAGAAACGCTTCTGGTGCAACGGCACGGTGACGGGGTTGTCGCGATGCCGTCGAAGGCGACATTCAACCGGCTGGTAGCAGCGCTGTCGACGGGACAGCACACGTTCGGTTCGGCGAAGACGCGGCGATCCGCAGCAAATCGGCCGACCGGTCCCTTCACCGCGACCTGGGCGTCGCGGCCGGGGCAACACGTTCAGATCGACACGACACCGTTGGATGTGTTGGCGGTCTTCGACGACGGGATCGCCCGCCGAGTCGAGTTGACCGCGGCGGTCGATGTCGCAACGCGCACGATCGCGGCAGGGGTGCTGCGCCCGGTCGGTACCAAGGCGGTGGATGCGTCGCTGTTGCTGGCGCGGATGCTGGTACCTGAGCCGATGCGCCCGGGTTGGGCGGAAGTGTTGCGGATGTCGGTGTCGCGGTTGCCGTATCGAAGTCTGGCCGACATCGACGTCCGGATGGAGCAGGCTGCGGCGAAACCGGTGATCGTCCCGGAGACGATCGGCTGTGACCGCGGCAAGGTCTACCTGTCCGAAACCTTCCTGCGGTCGTGCCAGACATTGGGCATGTCGGTTCAGCCGTCCCATCCGCGCACTCCGACCGACAACAGCGTGATCGAGCGTACGTTCTCCTCGATCAACACCCTGTTCTGCCAGTACGTCGCCGGGTACGTCGGCCGTGATGTCAGCCGCCGCGGCGCCCATGTCGAGGACGAAGCTGTGTGGTCGCTGGCGCAACTGCAGGATCTGTTCGACGAGTGGGTGATTCACTGGCAGCGCCGCCGCCACGAGGGGCTGCGCAGTCCCGACAGCGGTCAGGCGGTGTCACCGAACGAGATGTATGCGGTGCTGGTCAGCGCCGCAGGCTATCTGCCGTTGATGCTCAGCGGTGAGGACTACATCGAGCTACTGCCCTCGCAATGGCGCACCATCAACGACTACGGGGTGCGCCTCGACCGGCGCACGTACGACGATCGCGCGTTCAATCCCTATCGCCGCCAGCATTCCGGTGTCACCGCGCACAACGGGGCTTGGGAAGTCCGCTACGACCCGTACGACCTGTCGCAGGTGTTCGTCCGCAACCACCACCAAGGTGGTTGGATCCGGGCGACCTGGACGCATCTGCCGATGGTGTCGGCTCCGTTCGCGGACTTCACCTGGCGTCACGCCCGCCAAATCGTCGCCGACGCCGGGCCGACAGATGAACCGGTGGAGACCGCGACCGCGCGAGCGCTGGCGGACCTTTTGGATCGAGCATCTTCCGGTCCGGACACGCAGCCGGCGGCCAGGACCAAGGCCGATCGTAAGGTAGCAGCCCGAACCCGGGCTGCGGCACCTCAAAGGGCCACTGCCGTACCGGTCGATTTGCGTGTACTCGACGGTGGTGACGACTTCGACGAGGACAGCGGCGATGAAGGCGAGTGGGGCACGGTGATCCCGTTCGGTGTCTTCGACGCCGCTGCTGAGGCAGAGCGGTGGCTGTGACCAGCATGAGTGAATTCGACCCGCCACCGGACGCCCCGCTCACCACCAAGGAAGGCTGGAATCGCTGGGTTGACCGTGACCGCTCTGCGCCTGAGCTACGAGGAGATTGGTGCGAGCTGGCACCGTCTGAGCGCGCCGACTACGACGACATCCGGCTGGACTACCACTCCGAACTGATCGTGGTGAACACCCCGACCATCCAAGACATCACGAAAACCGTTCGGCGACTGTTGATTCTCAATCGCCGCCAGATATCGGCTCGGCGCGGGCTGATCGTCACCGGCGGCGCGGGCACAGGCAAGACCACCGCATTGACTCAGTTGGGGCTGGCGCACCAGCTTCGAACGCGGTTACGCAATCCTGTTCGGGGAACACGGATTCCGGTCGTCTACATCACTTTGCCCCCGGCTGCGACTGCGCGCATGGTCGCGGTCGAATTCGCGCGGTTCCTCGGTCTTCCACTCACCGGTCGTGCCAATCTCACCGACATCACCAACTCCGTCTGCGCGGTCCTCTGCGACGTCGGTTGCGATCTGGTCCTCGTCGATGAGATCCACAACATTTCGCTGACCACCCGAGCGGGTGCCGAGGTCTCCGATCAACTGAAATATTTCTCCGAGCGCATCCCGGCGACGTTCGTCTACGCCGGAATCGACGTCGAGCACGCCGGCCTGTTCTCCGGTATCCGCGGCCGCCAGATCGCAGGCCGCTTCGCAACCATCTCCACTCACCCGTTCGCCTACGGCAGCACCGCGCAGCGTGAACACTGGAGCGCCCTTGTCGTCACCCTCGAGCAAGCGCTGCGTCTGCACCGGCACAAACACGGCACCTTGGCTCGTCAGGGCAAATACCTCTACCAGCGCACCAACGGCATGCTCGGGAGCCTGTCCCACCTCATCCGCGGCGCTGCCATCGACGCAATCCTCGACGGCAGCGAAAAGATCACCCGAGCCCATCTCGACGCTCAGCGACTCGACCGCGCCGCCAACATTCAGCCGGAGTTGGCTCACAGCAAGGATTCGGCCAAACGAAGTGGCGTTGCATGACATCTCGGCGGCGCCCGAGCGAGCAAGCACGCCAACTGCCCATACCCATCCCGCCCGCGATGAACGAGACGATCGAGTCCTACCTACGCCGACTCGCCGCCGTCAACCACATCAGCAACGACACACTGAAGCGTCACCTCGGGCTCGATCCCACGCGGCTGGGATTACGCATCCGCCCCGGTAACCTCGCCAGGCTCGTCGTGATCACCGGCTATTCACGCGAGGAGCTCACTCGCGCGCTTCCTCAGCTGTCGAACCGGCACACCGACACTGCCCGCCTCGCGGATTGGCCGAGACCGGCCTGTCCTGCCTGCACGAACCGACACCGCGGTGGCCCGGTAACCCGCTACTACCCGTCCTATGTCCACGTCTGCTCGAAGCACCGGATCTGGTTCAGCGGTGGACGATTCGATCGCGGTCGCGTGCTCGATATCAGCGGCGTGCCCGCAATTTTGGCCGCTCATTCCAGACATCGGCGCTTGGCGCAACGACGTGGACCACAACCAACCCAATACGCCTTCAACGTCGCTCGCGGAGTGTGGAACAACCTCGTCTTATTCCCCACGTGCAGCGGCATAAAGGAAAGGCTCGGCATCCTCGAACCGAATGCGAGACGTTTCATCGCCCTCGACGACTGCGAATATTTGGCGGCCAGCTACCCCAACGTCGTCAACACCGCCGCACTGCTCGTCTCACCGCACTGGCGTCGGGTCGCGTCCCGGCAGCGGACGTGCAATCAATTCCTCACCGAGCTCGGATGGCGGACAACCGGCGAACGAAATCCATACTGGCCGAACGGCGGATGTGACCCCATCGTGAAATGGATCAGCGGACTCACCCGCGTAGGCATCGACTGGAACAAACTCTGACCACTGCCGCCCGACTGGAGTAGCGAACAGCATATCGGTGCGTCTGACTGGCTGACGTAGCCTTTCCCTGCGTTCATACGGAGGGTTAAGCCTCATCGTCGCTGAAACCCAACACATTCCACAGGTCTTTACGGACTAGATAGACGACGATGGGGCGCTCTGTGAGGCGACAGCTTGTAAAATCTCGCCCGACCTCACTGCGATGTTCGACAGCAACGATGACGTGAGCCCGTGTGAGTGCTCCGTACCACCTTGGAGGAACACGGTACCGCCGCAGCTCACTGTGGTGACCAAACGATAGTCTCGCGTAACAGTGGGTCCATTCGAATTGAAATCGTCCCTGTCGCAAAGTGGTCCGAGAATTGAGGGTAGATCCATCGGCTTGAATCCGGTCGCGAAGATGACGGCATCGTTGAGGATGGTTTCTGTGAGCCCTGTAGGGCGGTGTTCCACGGTGACGCTCACGCCGACGGAGTCTTCGTGCGTGTCGACAATCGCAGAGGCGCCGTGGACGAAAAGTCTGCGTGGACCTTGTACGCGTTCAGCGTATTCGATCGCATACAACTCTTCGATGAGTGGTAGGTCGACCGCGGAATAGTTGGTGCCGCGATGGTAGTTCAGCAGTTGCTTGCGCACGTGCGGTGCCGACGAGTAAAAGTCGTCGACTGCGACGGGATCGAATATCCGGTTGGCATACGGACTGTCATCGGAAGGGCTGTATCCGTACTTGCCGAAAACTGAATGCACTTCAGCTTCGGGATATGTCGAATGAAGATAGCGGGCGACTTCGGCCGCGCTTTGCCCTGCGCCTACGACGACAAAAGAATTGTGTCGAATCGGTGGCAGTTCAGCCAGGTCGAAGAGCAGGTTGTGACTGTGGAACTGTCGCGCAGTCGGTGTCACGCCATCGGGGAGTGCTGCGGTCAGACCTCCTGCCATGACGATGTTGCGCGCTTTAAGCACGCGCTCTGAGCTGCCAACGGTCCGGACCTCGAAGTGCTCACCCGCGGATAGGATTTCAACTGCGCGACTTCCATAATCGACGTCGGCGTCGACTTGATCGGCCGCCCATTCGAGGTACTTGTGAAATTCGATCCGAGTGGGGAAGAACGTTTGGTAGTTCACGAAATGGTTCAATCTGCCGTGTTCTGCTAGATAGTTCAGAAATGTGAATCGGCTTGTAGCATTGCGTTGTGTAGCAAGGTCTTTCAGGACCGAAATCTGCATCGTCGTACCTGGAATCAACATTCCGGGGTGCCAGCCGAAAGTTGGTTTCGACTCGACGAACCGCGCCGTGATCCGGTTGCCGGACTCCTGCGATTCGTTGTACTCGCGAATCGCAATTGCCAGTCCGAGGTTGGACGGTCCGAATCCGACTCCGATCAGATCGACCGTACTGTCGTTCCGTGATCTCGAGTCGTCAAGATTTTTCTTCACTAGGTGACCTCCTGCATTGGTGGCAGTATGGCGTTCTTCGATTACTTTGGTTCGATCGGGAACGCGGAATTTGTTGGGAGAAGATATTTTTCGCCGACATTCATGCTTGAACCCGCTCGTGCGGGTACGGTGAAAAGTTCGGAACCGTTGGATAGTGCTTCACATGCTGCGAGGTGCGAGCTAACAGGCCGGCCTGGTGGATAAGCGATGATCAAGTTTCCTTCGTTTGCAGAGACATCGACCATGTTCGGAAATTGCGGTGGCAGTCGAAGCATGGGGGTGGAATTCTCCAGTAGGGTAAGCGCGGTGGCCAGTTTGTCTGCGGCAACGTGGTCAATTCCGATGGTTATCGACACCACTAGATGCCGACCAGCCACGCGAGGTACGTGGATGCGATGCTCATGCCAGAGAGAATCTCGCACCCAAACAGGGGTATGTCCTTCCGGAACTCGAATATGCAATCGCATCAGGTCGGTCACATATTCGACTGCTGGCAGTGGTGCGGGAACCACTCGGAAGTGGTTAATGTCGTCGGGGCGGGCATTGAGGCTCTTTGTCAGAGTTGATGAGGCCTGGAGTGACCGGTCAACTGCGACGGGACCGACTGAGGCGGCGTCAGCCCGCGCGAGGTCGAGTGAAGCGAGGATTGGCCATGATGGCGACGTCGTATGGTGACGAAATATGCTCTGTTGCACTGCGGTACGAACATCGGTGTCGCCGATGACATGTAAGTATGAGCCCTGCCGCATCGCCCTCATCGTCTTATGTGCAGAGTGGACGATCAACACCGGCCCTGGGCGTGCACGGAGGGCGGCCGCAACTCGGGTCGGCGCTATCGAGTGGGTCTGCGGCGAGAAACAGTGAATGGCGGCCCAGGCATCGTCGAGAACGATAGCGGTCGTCGGGGAGGCTTCCGCGATCAACGGAAGTACTTGGTCACACCGTAAGCGGTGTCCGTCGTAGGTTGATGTTGTGACAACCACAGCATCGAAGGGCTGCCCGGCCTTTGCTGCTCGTCGCAGAAGGTCGACTACCTTGCCGTAGTCCGGGCAACGATTCCCGGGCGCAGGCGGCATGGAAGTTACGACGGCGCCACTCGCCTCTGCCGCAAAATGCACTGACTGGTGCGACGTGTGGTCTACCATCACCCGGCCTGCAACCGGGACCGTCGCCGTGATCGCGATGGTGTTGGCGAGCGTGGTTCCCCCAGTTAGGAAGTGGGTGGCATCGACACCGAATGCTTCGGCAGCTAGTTCCTGTGCAGATTGCAGCGGGCCGCGGGGTCTAAAGAACGAGTCAAGTGCGGGTGTTGCCATGGAGACGTCGATGTCGGAAATTCTGTCACCGAACAGTTCTCGATACCGTTGGCTGACAGGGCTGTCCATAGCGGAGACCCCACCCCACGGAACGGCGTGGAAATTAAGCGCCGAATCTGCGAGGACCTCGATCAGGGCATCGGCCAGTGGTGTGTTCTGTTGCATGTTCATGGGTGTGTTCTGTTGCATGTTCATGCGCAACTCGCCCTCGATGACATGTCTGAATCAGTACTCGAGGTGACTACATCACGCCAGGCTTGCAGCAGCCTCGCGGGCTCAATGCTTTCGCGGGCGTGGGCGGTGAGCGACACTGTCACCTCGTCGTCCACGGTAACGACTATCGGGTGGGGATACGCGTCGGCCGAACGAGAACCAAAGAGAATGCAGACATCTGCTAGAGGCGCCGTGGTGACCTTTCGACGACCGGCCCGATCATTCCAGGCGGCCCGGATTCCGGCGTACGCCGTCGCAGGTGAGATGGCAGAATTCTCGGCGGGCACGAGATCACTGAGAGGGCCCAGCAGAGGAACATCGGAGCCGCATGGCGCCCATTCGAGATCCACCGCGACGGTGCGCCCGAATTTCAGCTGGACTGCCTGGGCAAGTGTTGTTGCGTAGCGGGCCCGGTCCGCGTTGTGGAATCCGGCGATTCGGCTTCGGGCGGTGTGTTCATGTGGGCCACCGCTATCGAAGTGCTGCGGACGATCTATCAGCAGGACATCCAGGTCGATCCCATTGGTTTCGATTTCCGGTGCGGCTAGCCAGGCGGACAGGCTGGGGTGGCCAGGTGTTCCGGTTCGCAGGGAGTTGGTGTTGAGTGCGTCGATCAGCCGTACGATCGAGCCGTGGTCAAGTAGTTGAGGTAGCGCAGCGACAGCGATGTAACCGTTGTTGTTCAGCGCGATTGAGCATGGGTGGCCATCTTGGGTGACAGCGGCTCTTGCCATGTCTGCAAGGTTCGAAGCCTTCCCATGATCTGTCACGGCGACCAGCGGTTCTGTGGTCAATCGTGCGCGGATAGTGCCTCGACGCGATCGGAAGATTCGCGTGCGCAGCGCTTCGTTGTCACCGGCAAGTTCGGCAACTACGGCGCGAATGGTATCCGGGCGGTGCGGTGAAGTGCGTACGACCACCAGCGGTTCGCTTGCCTTAGCTGTTGACCACCAGCGAGAGCTGGGAGGCAAGGGGAGCGAAAGGTCACTTGCCAATGACTGGTGGACTTGTGGTTGAGGGCGTTCGATGTTGGCGCAATGCGTGACGAGATCAGCTACGGTGCGGTATTCGAACAAGTCTGCTGCGGTGCAGGATATGCCGAGATCCATTGCACGCCGTGCAATGTCGACGGTTTGCAAGCTCGTACTGCCGAGAGCGAAGAGGTCGTCGGACGGGTGCACCGTGTCCACGTTCAGCACCTCGGCCACAATCGCTGTGAGGGCTTGTTCCAGCGGGTTCGAGACTTTGACAGGCGTGGTTGGCGGCGTGACTTTGGGCAGTGCGTTGTAGTCGATTTTCCCACTGGGAAGCGTCGGCAAGGACGGAAGTTGGAGAACGAGCGCGACGGTCACCCCTGGCGGAAGTGCTCGCGTTGCCGCTCGGGCGATGTCGGTACAATCCATGTCTTTGTCGCCGCTCACGTATCCGACGAGAATGCTGGTTCCGTTACTGGTCGTGTCTGTGGCGACTGCGGCCGCGGACACGCTGTGCTCGGCGCACAGCGCGCTTTCGATTTCGTCCCTTTCGATCCGTACTCCGTTGATCTTGATGCGGTTATCGTTTCTGCCGAGGTAGGTCACGGTGCCGTCGACAGCGCGACAGGCATGGTCACCGGTAGCAAACATGCGGGCACCAACGCGGAAAGGCTCAGCCACGAAAGAGCTGGCAGTTGCTGCCGGGTCCCCGAGGTAACCATGCGCCACACTGGGACCTGCGATGTAAACCATTCCCGTTACACCTGGGTGGGTCGGTCGGAGCCGCGCGTCGAGCACATAGACAGTGCAATCGTTGGGCAGGGTGCCGATTGCCGTTGTTGCGTCGCCCCGTCCGACGGGCCCCTCCATGACGTCACCTACGACTTCAGCGCAGCCGTAGGAACTGTGGACCGAACCAGGGACTAGGCGTTGCAGGTCCGCGAGAAGCCCTGCCGTTGGAGCGGAACCGGTCGTCACCGCTCGGGTGAGCCCGCGAAGCGCTGTCGGGTTTTGGTGAGCAAGTGATTCCCATACTGTGGGGACAGCCATCAGGTGCTGGATTCCCGATTCGACGATTGCTTTGCCAAGGACCGCAGGATCAGATCTGTCGCTGCGGGTAAGAACACGCAGGGTGGCTCCAGCAGCCAGGGTGTCTATGATTTCGGTGATTCCGTCGACGAAGTTGATCGAACTCTTCGCTAGCCGAGTTTCGCCTGCGCGCAGCGGCCAGTATTTCGCACCCCAGCGCATACGTGCTGCGACGTTGCGATGGGAGATTGCGATCAGTTTGGGGCTGCCCGTGCTGCCGGAAGTGGTGCCAATGTAGGCGTGCGTATCCGGGATGATGGACCAGTGCTCGGGTTCTCCGTCGTTCGAGGCAACCACTGCGTCCATAGGGTCGATATGTTGCCCGGACCAGGTCAACGCGTCGATGCGAGCCTGGTTTGTCGGGTCGACTAGGACCGTTCGTGCGCCGGCGGTGTGTAGTACGCGATCGGTCCATTTTGTGGGATAGGCGGGATCGAGCGGTATGCAGGTAATGCCAGCCGACCAGGTCGCGAGTAGACCGACGATCTGGGCGAGACCTGGTTCGCATAATAGGGCGATCGGAGTGTGCGGCCTTTCGGTCCTGCGTAGCCGCCGCGCGAGTCGGTTGACATAGTCGCCTAGCTGGCCGTACGTGACGGTGATATCTCCATTCACAAGGGCTGTGCCATCTGGGTGGTTGATGCACTGTCTCCGAATGATTTCCGGCACCGTGTCCTCGTGGCTCTCTTGAGTATCCCCGTCCGCGAAGGGTGGGCGTGGGGCACCAGCGAACGAGGTGACCACATCGTCAATACTTCGATCGACTGCACCAGCGAGCGCGCCCAGCGTTGCCACGACCAGATCGGCAAGTGCATTGGCTGTGGTTGGGGAGAGATGCGTGAGTCGATGATCGAGTTCGACAGTCATGTCATCAGAATTCGGACCAGTTTCGATCGTGATCCCCAGCGCGAATTGACTTGTGCCATTGGATACCGAATTCGCGCGCACGGGCGTGCCGTTGAGATTCCCGAGTCGACCGGGATTGTGACGAAGCGCTACCAAAATCTCGGGAGCACGGTAGTCGATCGAGTGTTCGCGCAGTCCCGCACGAAGAAGATCCAGATCGACGGACCGGAATTCGAGGGCGTCGTAGCAGGTCGCAGTGATTGTGGTTAGCAGGGACCCGAGGGGGATGGATGGGGCGAAGGCAATGCGCAGCGGTACTAAATTGCCGAAGTACCCTACCTGGTCCTTGGCATCATCCGGCCGGCTCACGACCGGTGTAACCAGTGCAAGGTCGGTTGCGCCGGTGACAGCGTGCACTGCGACTGTGCACGCTGCCACCACAGCCGAGAACATCGACGCTCCAGACTGTTTGGCAATTGTTGCCACCTTCGCGGTAAGCGATCGATCGACAGCGCGTTGCACGCGCGCTCCAACATCCGGGTTTCCGTCGCTCGTTCGGGGAAAAACTGGTGTCGGAGGATCGGCCCACACTCGGGCCGCTGCTGCCACCGCTCGGTCGGTGACGGCAGTGCTGGGACGGTAGTGCTTGCGGGCATTGGTAGAGAGGGAGGGCCGAGTCCTTGGATCGTGATAGTGGTCAGTGATGCGTCGCAGTAACGCGGCCCATGAGTTGTCATCGACAGCAATATGGTGCACGACAAAGGCCACCGCTGCTGCGCCGCCTGCCCTGGGGATCACTTCGGCTCGCCACGGAACTTCGGTGGTGAGGTCGAATGGTGTTGACGCCAAGTCGCTGGCGCGATGTCCCGGTTCCACAGCGGGTGAAGAGTCATTCCACACGCGTATCGGCGGAATATCGGCCTGGGCTTGCCAACAGGGTGTGTTATCCGCCGTCACTGTAATGGTGGAAGTCAGTACCGAGAATTCACGCACCGCTGCACTGACCGCCTGCGCGAGCCGTTCCGGGTCGATAGTGCCATCGAACCACCACACGATCCCGATGGCGTGCACGGTAGATTGCGGATTCATCTGATGGACGGTCCACATGCGGTGTTCCGCGATGGTCAATGCCTCGGAGGGTGGTCTGGGGTCATCGACCATCTCTGAAGAAGACGGCGCAGATATGCGCCGGATCCCCCGCAGCGCCAACCTTCTGTGGAATTCTTCATCGAAACCGGGCGTTCTCATCCATACTCTCCTTGCTGTGATTCCCGAACTCCCGGCTACGTCTTGTTAGGCGAGCGCAGGCTGCAGCTGATCGATCAGGTACTTCACGGATGAGGGGTTGGCCGTCAGCAGTGCCCCTGCCAGATCTGTGGAAATGACTTGGAGGTTGTCCCCGAGTTCTGAAACGAGCGGCACCGCACGGAACTGTGTGCCCTCTGGATCGCCCGGAGTGCTGACCAAGATGTGATCAGCGGTGCCGAGGCTGGAGAAGAGTTCAGGGGCCAGAGTGACGAAGCCATTGGCGGTGCCCCCGGCAGCCAGCTGAGCCACTTCGGGACTCAGCTGCAGACCGAGCGACGTGAGGAAACGAGTAGATGGGTTCTCTTTTGCCGCAAGCAGGTACAAGGTTCCGCCAGCGTACTGACCGAATGCATAGGTCGAGTTCTTCAGACTGGGATTCGACGCAGCGAAGTCAGTAACTTCCTTATTTGCGGCTGAGATTAGGGTGTTGGCTTGATCTTCTTTGCCGAGCGCCTTGCCGATGAGCCGCAATAGATCCTCACCGGAGTCCGCGAATGCGGCAGTGGGATAAATGATCGTCGGGGCGATGTTCGTGAGCTGGTCGTACAGGTCAACGTAGGACTGTTGAGCCGTCGTCGCCAGGATAATGTCAGGTCGAGCGGCAGCGATTGTCTCCACATTGGGTTTGACGGAGTCGAGTGTCATAACGTCAGAATTCAGGGGCGGCTGGGTCCCGGGCCAGTTCTTGTCTGCACTGGACGGATTTGCGACTGCGGCAACGACCGTTGCGCCTAGCGCGCTTGCCATTTGGGCGTCTCCTGACCCGAGTACGACTACTCGGGATGGATTCGCGGGGACGGTCACCTCCCCCCGCGCATGCGTGATCGTCACAGACGAGTTGGTCGTCGGAGTATCGGTTTTGTCGTCCGCTGCCGTCGAACCGCAGGCGGCAGAAAAGACGGCAGCAGAGATGGCGATTGCGGTGAGAGGCAGCCACCGTCGTGACCGCAATCGCTGGGATCGAAGCTGGAGGTTCATCGTTGTCCTTCTGTATTGGAGGGTCGTCGTGCAGTGTCACGGACGAAATCGTGGAGCAGCGGAGCTATGACAGCCCAGCCC
This sequence comes from Rhodococcus yunnanensis NBRC 103083, assembly GCF_001895005.1. GTDB lineage: Bacteria > Actinomycetota > Actinomycetes > Mycobacteriales > Mycobacteriaceae > Rhodococcoides > Rhodococcoides yunnanense. The sequence continues at coordinate 28,185 of NZ_BCXH01000004.1, forward strand.
TCAGGGGTGGTCATGTGGTTGTGTGCTAACGGCGTGTTCTGCACGTGTAGGTGGTCACCGACACGGTTTTGCCAGCAGTGGCGGTTCTTGAGTTGCAGATCTTCTGTGATCCCGGGTGTATCGCTGGCGACGATCAACTGAGTCGGCACAGGATCGGTCAATGGAACTGGCTCCTCCATCATTCGGGAGTGCCGCAGATATGCCTCCCGCATGGCCTGGGCCATGGTGCTGTCGGCGGTGCTGAGCGGCCCACTGGAGTCGGCGGCTGTGCCGAAGAACTCGGCGGCGGCATCCAGAATGGCCTCATCAGTTTCTGCTGGCACCCCAATCTCCGACTGGAGGTATGTATCAAGTAGCACCAACCCCGACACGCTGACGCCGCGGCTGCAGAGAGCGTTGATCATCGAGTAGGCGAGCTGCCCGCCGAAGGACCAACCGAGTAGGGTCACCTCGCGAATATCTCGCGCGGCGCAGTACACAACGAGTTCGTCGGTGTATTGATCAACCAAGCCAGTTGCGGTGGTGACGGGCCGACCACCGCTGAATACAGGATCCTGCAGTGCCAACATGTTCCACGCCTGGGGCAGATGTCGCCGCAATCCGAAGAAAGGCCAACTGGATCCGCCCGCCGGATGTAGGCAGACCACCGTTGGATGTGTGGTCGACCCCGAGTTGATCTCCACCAGTACTCGATCAACCGCGGCACTACCGGTGCTGGCGATCTCTGCGACGGTAGAGCCACCGTAGATGCTGCGAAGATCGATCTGTCTTCCCAGGGCTGTGGCAGCTCGAGCCGCCAGTCGCACGGCTAGTAGTGAGTGCCCGCCCAGGGCGAAGAAGTCGTCGTCACGGCCTATGGAATCGGCGTCCGCTCCGAGTAGGTCTGCGAAAACCTCCGCTACCGCCGCCTCGGCCTCACCTTGTGGTGGTCCGCCTCGCCGGCGGCTCTGAAACTGCGGTGCCGGCAGCGCCGCAACATCGAGTTTGCCGTTTACTGTCAGCGGTAGTTCCGCGACAACGACCAGCGCCTCGGGGACCATGTATGCAGGCAATCGGTTAGCGAGAAAGTCGCGGATGCTCTCGGTGTCGACCTCGGCGTCGTCGACGATCGTATAGCCGACGAGCTGGATCGCGCCTTGTGCAGAGTTTCGCGCAATCACCGCCGCACCTCGAACCTGCGGGTGCCGCCGAATCATATCGGCGATTTCACCGGGCTCGACTCGGTTGCCACGGATCTTGACCTGGGCGTCCGTCCTGCCGAGGTAGTCCAAACCGCCGGACTGGTTCCATCGCACAAGATCTCCTGTGCGGTACATCCGGCGACCCGGCGGCCCAAACGGATCCGCCACGAATCGTTCCGCGGACAAGTCTGGGCGATCGAAGTACCCCCGCACCATCCCTGCGCCCGCCAGATATAATTCTCCAGCCGCATCCGGGGCAACCGGGTGCAGCGATGAATTCAAGACGAGGGCAGTGGTGTTGGCGATCGGATGGCCAATGCACGGCAATGCAAACTCATCAAGATCAGCGCCCACTGCATTGATGGTGTATTCAGTCGGACCGTACAAGTTGTACGAGGCCAATCCCGGTGTGCTGCGAATCGTTGACCACAGCGCTGCAGGGACGCCTTCCCCGCCGAGAGACAGAAACGACAACCCCTGCCATCCCGTAGCCTCGTTCCGATCGAATAGTCCGTGCTCTGTGAGGACGGTTGCGTAGCTCGGTGTCAGATCACACGCGTCGACGTCATGCTTACGGAAGTACGCCATGAGCCGCTGCGGGTCGCGTCGTAGATCATCGTCAACAATGTGTACCTGTTGCCCGTGCAACAGCCAGAACAGCTGCTCCCACGATGCGTCGAAGGACAAGGCAGTGGTGTGTGCGACGGTCAGCGGCCCGCGGTGCGCTTCCCGAGCGGCCAAGACCGGGGTGAAGATTTCACGCTCGTGGTTGTAGTACATGCTGGTCAGCCCCCGGTAAGGTACCTGGACGCCTTTGGGTCGGCCTGTCGAGCCTGAGGTGAAGATGACATACGCGGTGTGGTCGAGCCAAGCGGTATGCCGCTCACTGGGGCTGCGCACAATCATTGTGTTGTTCGCATGCGCGATCCTCGCGGCGCGCACGGTTGCCCGGTCTATGGGGACGGTGATCGATTTGAACCTTTCTGGCAGCAGGTGATTGAGATCCGGTGAAACCAGGACGATGTCTGGGCGAGCTCCGTCGAGGATGTCGGCGATCCGTTCCGGTGGGTGCTTCTCGTCTACCGGAACGTAGGCGGCGTGAACGGCGAAGACTCCGAACAGCGCGGCCACAGTCAGCTCGTCTCGACGCATCAAGATCCCGATCCGGGACTCCGGACCGGCACCTCTCGCGGTGAGCAGTGCGCCGATCGTCAGCGCTATCTCGCGTAGCTCGGAAAAGGTGACGGCGCGATTCTCGGCGACGACGGCGATCTCGTCGCGTGCGAGAACGGCCCGACGTTCGAGCAGGTCCCACACGGTGGCGTCCAGCTGTTCTCCGGTCAGGTTCGTGCCGTGCGCATTGTCCGGCAGCAGCGCATTTGTACCAGTCAAGTCCGCTAGGGTTTCGACGTGGCCGCTCGCGAGAGCGACAAGCACGGTATCGAATTCCGAGATGATCGTGCGGGCACGGTCGACTGACAGTGCGGTGTGGTGATGCATGACGCGGACGGTGATTGTCCCGTCTCGATCGTCTAGCGCGACGGTGAGCGGGAAGTTGGTGGCATCGCGCAGCGCGGTGTCGGCAACGGTCAGGTGGTCGTGTAGGCCAAATGTGGCGTTCGCGGCCATCTTGGGATGGTTTTGGTACACGAAGAGGGTGTCGAAGAGCTGCGGCGGCACGCCACGATCGACCAGATCGGTCAGGCTCACGTACGGGCGCCGGAGTTGCGCTGCCTTATCAGAGTGTAAGTGCGCGCACGCATCGTTGATTGTGGTCCATCCGCTTCCGCTCAGGCGCGTGGTCACCGTATTGAACACTAGGCCGACAGCCCGGTCGATTCCGTCGAGGTCGGAGGGGCGTCCGGAAATCACGGTGCCAAAGCACACGTCGTCGGCGCCGAGAACCCGCATGAGTGTGGTTGCCCACGCCAGCTCGAACAGGGTGTTTACCGACGCGGAACGCCGCCGGGCTTGTTCGTGAACCTGGGATGTGACGGTGGCATCAAGGCGGTACTCGAACTCGCTGGCGGTGAGGGGGTCAATGTTGCGGGTGTCGTAACCGGGGGCAACGGTTGTCGGACCCGGTACGTCACGCAAGGCTTCGGCAAAAGTGTCGGCGGCACCCGCGCGGTCCTGCTTCGCCAGCCATGCGTGATACGTCCGCATGGGGAACGGTTCGGCGGGTATGACCTGGTCGGTAGCGCTCTGGCCCAGTGCGGACGGCGAGGCGTCGCTTGTATCGGTGTGGGTGTCCAGTTCTGTGTAGGCGTCCAAGATCGCGCGCAGGAACAGCCCGCCCGACCAGCCGTCGAGCAAGATGTGATGAATAGTGAACGCGACACGCCAGAGTTGCCCGGTTGGTCGTGCAATGCATACGGCGGCAATGCGCATGAGTGGCGGCGAACCAGCGTCGAAAGGGCGGCGGAGGTGCTCTTCGAACACTTCGTTTGCGGCGGCACCATCGCCTGCGATTTCGTGCACGTCAACGCGTACGGACGCGCCCCGCACGATGACCTGAACCAGGTCGGTTCCTAGCTGGGCGAAAGCGGCACGTACCGATGGATACGTCGCAATTGCCCTGTTTGCGGCATCCTCCAGCCGAACCGGATCAAGGTCGCCGACGATGTCGATGACATTCTGCGTGGCATAGACGTCTGCGCCGCCCGACGACGCGGTGAACAGGTGAACAGCCAGTCCCTCTTGGAGCGGGGTCAACGGCCAGACATCGTCGAGTGGGCCGTAGCGCTCTGTGAGTTGTTCCCGCTCGAAGGGGCCAATAGCGACAAGGGGTTCTTGTGTCGGCTGCATTGTCTGAGAGTGATTCGGGAGTGTCGATGCGCGCCGCACGAACGCTTCTGCCCATAGGTTGGGGTCTACCAGGGCCAGGGAACCGGTGAGCTGGAAGTCGATACGCCACCGATCGTTGGAGTGGCTTACCACGCATCGACTGATCGTCTGCGAGGACAGGTTTGGCGGGAATGTTCCGACGAATACATGCAGTTCCGTAGGGGGCTCAGCACAATCATCGAGCATGCCGACTGTGTGCGGGCTGAGATCACGAACCCAGCCGTAACTCCGCGGGGCCGGCAGGCTGGGGATGCTTCCGTCGGCGAACACGAGGACGGGAGAGCGCCGCCTCATCGGCGCGAGGACCATCCAATCATCCGGACTGTCCCGGTCCGGTTCGTCGAGTACGAACCACAGCGGACTCTCGGTCGTACCGGTCGCGTGGGTCGCAACGGCGTCCATGAGGCTACCCAGTACGAGTTCGTGCAGGGCGCTTAGAAATGCTGTCCGAGAATCCGCCGATATCTCAGCGCTACCAGTGCGGGGCTGCGCTGAGATATCGGTGGCGACCTCTTTTGCCAGGTCGAAAATATCCAACCAATCCTCGGCGACGTCTACGATTGCGGCGTCGCCGGACTGGGCTGAGTCACGGGTCGCGATCGAAGTCGGCCCCTGCCAGGGGGCACCAGAGACCAGGCCCTGCCTGAGAACCTCGCTGGTTTCCGATCCCACCACCGTCGAGGGCAGCATGCACCACAGCCGTGTGTCGTCGGCGCCGGCCAGCGGAGAGCCGAGCAACTCGGGGGAGTCTGCGCCCGAAAATGTGGCGGCCACGGCCGCCAGGGCCTTCGCGAGCGGATCGACACCAGAGTCGATTCCATCGAGATCGACTGTCACCGGGGTGGGGGTCACAGTGGGAGCATTCTCGCCGGTGGGCGCCTCATCGAATGCGATAACGCTGTGGATCGGCAGGTCAGAGTGGAAGGCTAGTTGAGCCAGATTACCGATGACGGTTCCCAGAATTCGGCGCGCGCTGGTTTTGTCCACGACAGAGTTGCGGAACAGCAGGGACACGCCGAGGTGATCGTCCTGCGTACGATAGATGCCGAAAGTGAGAGGGAACGGCGCTGACATGTGCAGTGGCGGAGCGGATTCCGCGCGCACACCGGCAATGCCCAGGTCGATCGCAACTGGCGTGGTCGTATTGACCATCACTTCGAGCAGCGGATGCGAACGGGGACCGGCGATATCGCGCACAAGGACGTCGAACTCGGCATCCGAGTGGGCGATGTGGTCCCGGTATTCCTCGGTCAGTTCTGTGATCAGCTCACCGAGAGTGCGGTCGGTGCTCAGATTCGTCGGCAGAGGAATGGTGTTGACAAACACCCCGATCGTGTCCTTGAACCGCGATCCCGGTCGGGTGGAAACGGGCATACCGAGAGCGAACTGGTCACCGGAACCGAAGTGGCGTAAAGCGAGTGCCGAGGCAGCCCAGAGCAGCACCAGCGGCGGGCAGGACCGTGCAGAGGCGATGCTCTCGAGAGCCTGACTGAGCCCAGTAGGCAAGGCACGTAGTTCGAGGGTGCCAGAATCATCGTGTGCATCGCCTGTGCGGGCGGCCCAGGGAATGACGCTACGGTCGGCGATTCGAGGTAGCAGGCCGCGCCAATACTCGAGAGTTGCGGCGCTCTGGCCCGGCCGATTCGAGGCTAGTGCGTACTCCCAGTACGGCGCCAGCGCAGGCGGAAACTGGTCGCCGTTACCGGATCGGATCCGGTAGGCGCACCCCAGATCACCGAAAAACTGCGCATGCGACCCGGCGTCGAACGCAATGTGGTGGATGACGATGACCAGTGCAGTGAGAGTCGATCCCGAGACGACGACCGCACGCAGCGGAGCGTCAGTTTGCAGATTGAAGGGGCTGACCATCTGGGCGTGCGCGACATTGTCGACGAATGCTCGTTCTCCGAGCGAATCTGCGTCCACGTCACGATGCCCAACCCGCGCTTTCAACGTGGGCATAACATGCTGTCGGACAACACCATCTGCGTCAGCGGTGTACGTAGTACGGAGTACATCGTGGCGCGCGACCACATCACCCACGGCGTCAGCGAGGTGGTCGGCGTTCACGTCACCATGGAGGATGAGAACGAAGGGCACATTGTAGGCCGCGGACGTCGGATTCAGGCATTGCGCAAAGTACATCCGCTGTTGTTCGGGCGATAACGGAGCAACTCCGACGCCGTCGTCGCCGACCGGCAACTCAGCCAGTGCAGCGCTGTGCTCGGATCTGCGATCAGTCAGACCCCGTTGTGCCAGTGCGCGAGTAAGGGCGGCCCGCCGCGCTTCATCAAAGGCCACAGTCGGGTCCATTCGGGCGGCGCGCGATTATCCGGCTGTCTCGAAGAGATGTATCGCCGCGCTCAACCATCAGGGCGATCGCCTCGTCGAGGAAATCGTCAATGTCGGCCCCGAGCGCCGCGATTTGCTGACCCATCCCGGTTCGTTTGACGCGTTCACGGACATCGATCAATGTCATTGTGGGCGCATCCGGCACTGGTGGATGCGCGAGATCGTCCACCCGGTCTACGATTTCCAAGCCCGCGGCTTGCAATCGAGCCACGATGTGGTCCGAAGGATGCCGACGCATCGTGAAGGGGACCTGAACCAACTGCTCGCGCCACCGCGGCCGCTCCGCCACTTCGCGCAAAATCGCGAACTGCCCGTCAGGTTGGTCCGCGGCATGACCTGCGTTCCACTGCAGCACCACGTGACCGCCTGGGCGAAGTGCCCCGACAAGCGTGTCCAGGAGCATGTCGATCTCCCTGACCCAGTGCAACACCCAAGAGGAATGAATCACGTCGAAGGCGCGGGGAGAGAGAATTAGTTCGTTCGCATCCGCCTGGACCACTTCGACACCGGCGGCGGTGCATCGTCGGGCTGTTTCCTCGACCATCGATCTCGAGTAGTCGCAGGCATAAACAGCATATCCGCGGCTGGCCATTTCGTAGGCGATCTCGCCGGCCCCGCAGCCGATGTCGGCGAACGCGAGCCCGCTCGCGTCAAATTGCCCGTTCTGTGTCAGCTTGTCCTGCTCGGCCAGAGCGATTGCTGCGAGAGCTGACCGAACCTGATTGCCATTGACCGTGGCGTAGTCGGCGGCGGACCAGCCGGTGGGATCGGACGCATCGATCGTGGAGGCCGAACTGCCGGATCCGTTGTCGGGGAGTGTCATTCTGCTGCCACCTGCGAGTCGTTGTTGGTCGACACGGAGTCTCGATCGAGTTGCTCGAGCTCCTCCTCGGACATTTCGAGCACTTCCACGAACACTTCGGCGACCGCGCGGATGTGTTCGGCATCAGAGGAGGTCGCTTCCAAGTGCGTTGCGAGTGCACGCGGAGTCCTTGCCTTGAAGATGTCGGAGACCGTGATCGATTCGGACTGCAGAACATCTCGGAGCCGCGCGACAAGAGAGGTGGCGAGAACGGAGTCCCCACCGATATCGAAGAACTCATCGCAGGCACCGACACGGTCGCCTCCGACGACATCTCCGAACATCGAAGCCACGGCTTTTTCGAGCGCGGTCTCAGGTGCAACGTAGTCGTTGTTCGAGAGTCGCTGGTGGACCTGACGTGCGATTGCCGCACGATCGATCTTGCCGTTCGATGTACGGGGGAACTCGTCGACCACTTCGAGGGTCGTCGGGATCATGTAGGTCGGCAGTCGGTCGGCGAGGCTGGCGAGAATCTGGTCCGCGACAGTGGCATCATGCAGTGCGACAGCGGTGATGGTTGCGGCAAGTCGCCCCGCGATTACGGTGGCGACAGCGTTGTCGATTGTGGGGAGAGACCGCAACGCGGCCTCGATCTCACCGAGTTCGATGCGGAAACCGCGAACCTTCACCTGATCGTCGCGACGTCCGAGAAACTCGATTGTGCCGTCCGGCCAGTATCGAGCCGTGTCGCCGGTGCGGTACCAACGAAGGCCGCCGTATTCGACGAATCGTTCGGCGGTGCGCTCGTCATCGCCGCGGTATCCAGCAGCAAGGCCCGCGCCGCCAATCCACAGCTCGCCACTGACCCAGTCGGGGCAATCCTGCCCTCGATCGTTGACAATCCGCGCCGCAACCCCGGCAAAGGGCTTTCCGAACGGAATCGAATGCCATCGGGGGTCGATGTTTGCGCCGTCGACTTCACATACGGTGTGGTGAATCGCTGTCTCGGTCGCGCCACCGAGACCGGCGAGCCGCGCTTGCGGCGCTGCCTCGTACATTCGGCGAAGCAACTCTGGGCGGACCCAATCACCGCCGAGGATGACCACTCGAACCGATTTCGACCAGCCTGGTAGCTGAGTTCCACCGGCCAGAACGACATCGAGCACAGCAGGCACGCAATACAACTGTGTGACTTGGTGTCGGGCGATCAATTCCGCGGCGGCTTGGCCGTCGCGGCGAACGTCTTCAGTGACGGCTACGGTGGATCCCCCTACCGCGAAAAGCCCAAGCGTTTCCTGTACAGATAGATCAAACTCTAGGGCGGACAGCGCGATTGAGCGGTCAGTCGCGTTGAGATCGAACATGCGGTTCATGGCGGCGAGGGTGTTGGCCACCGCCGCGTGGGGAAGCTCGACGCCCTTCGGGTCGCCGGTTGATCCCGAGGTGAACATCACGTACGCAAGCGCATCCGGATCGGGGAAAACTGGTGTGACCGGGGTCTGGCTCCGGCCGAGCTGTTCGAGCTCGTCAATGCTCATGCGGGCTGGAACGTCAGCGCCGTCCAGGGCGGACCCGGCAATCTCGAGTGCGGCACCGGCGATGTCGTACATCCGACGGATTCGAGCCGGAGGTTGATCGTGGCCGATGGGGAGGTAGGCAGCCCCTGTCGCGAGGATCGCGAGCACTGCCACGATCTGATCGGCTCCCTTGGGTAGTCGGATAGCGACAACGTCGCCGGTACCGATACCACGCTCACGGAGTCCGGAGCTGATGGTCAAGGCCTGTTCGGCGACCGCGGCATAAGAGTGTGCGACGTCGTGTTCGTCGACAATTGCGATCGCGTTGGGGCTCAGGTCCGCATTGCGGAAGAATCCCTCGTGGATCACCAGATCGCCCTGCGCCCGGTCATCTGGGCCGGCATTCGTGTGCTCTCTGACGGCTATCTGTTCCGGCGGTGTCGGTTCGTTGAGCGTGAAGTTCCAATCGGCGTTATCGCCGACCAGGCGGTCTATCACGTCACGATGACGGGTGAACATCGCGTCTATAACGCCCGGAGGGAATGCCTGTTCTCGAACGTCCCAATTGGTCAGCAGGCCGCCGTCGAGTTCGACGACCTGTGCATCGAGGACGACCTGCGGTCCTTGAGACACAATCCATACCGGCCGGCCAAACTCCTCGGTCACGCTGGGGCGGAACAACTCGCCAAGATCGAGACCACTTGTGTAGACGACCGGGGCGAGTAGTTGCCCCCCGCGGTGGCGTCCCAGATCCCGCAACACATCAAGCCCTGGATATGCCGAATGTGACGCGTATGTGTGCAACCGACGTTGGAGATCGCGGATCAGTTGCAAGAAGTTCTGATGTGATCCATCCACTGCGAGCATGATGGAACTTGAGAAGTCACCGCTGAGTAGTTCGACATCGGAGTGAGTAGGTTCGCGGTCGAACAACGGAACATTGAGTAGAAACTCTCGATCGCGGGACCATCCGCTGACGATGTGTGCGAAAACCGCTGCCAAGACGACTGCCGGAGTTACCCCGTACCGATGTGATCGTGCGATCAGCGTCTGTTTCGCTGCCGCGTCGATCCAGTGATTGCAGCGGATAGTGTGATGCGGATTTTCACGTTCGTGTTCTGGCACGATGGGGAGTGTCGGGGGGTCGGGCAACTCGTCGAGATGTTCACTCCACCACTGTCGGTCCCGTTCACGTACCGCACCGGTGAGCGCAGGTTTGTCAGCTAGGTAGCGCCGGTACGAGTAGTCGATGGGTGGTAAATATTCCTTGTTGCCACGGTAGATCTCGGCAAGGTCGGCCATCAGGATGCGATAGCTCAGAGCATCGGCAGCAAGCATGTCGATATCGACATGTAGCCGATGCTTCCCGTCCGGCAACAATGTCAGCGTGATGTCCGCGACCTTTCCCACATCTGCGGGCATTCGCTGGTGAGTCTTTTTCTCGCGCAGGCACTCGAGTTCCAGGGCAACTGTGTCCGCATTTCTCTTGCGAAGGTCGACGACGGTGAAGATCTCGGACTCTGATTGCGTCGGCACCCGTTGGTATCCGTCGTCATCGAACACCGAACGAAGCATCACATGACGCTCCACGAGAGCAGCAACTGCCGTACGCATGCGATCCGGGTCCACCGGCTCTGACCCCTCGTCCGGGCCGTCGAACTCGGCGTAGAGGTGAGCTGCGACCCCGCCGAGCTGCTGGTCATCGCGTCGCCCGATCCAGTAGGCGTGTTGCATAGTCGCCAACTTGAATCGCTCGTGATCGTCGTCCGCGGGGGAGCTTTCGACGTCCGTGGTCGCGGAGTCGTCGGGGCGGGACGAGGTGTCGTCGGTGATGCGAACCCGCGACTGCAGTAGGTCGTGCCACGCCTTGATAGTGGGGTCGAGTGCGAAGTCGGCGAAGACCACTTCGATGCCATTGCGTCGCAACTCGGCTGCCAAGTTGATCATCTGAATCGACTGCAAACCACACTCGATCAGGTTGTCCTCGAGCCCAACTTCGGCCATAGGCAAATCGAGCATTGCCGCAGCAGTCTCGCGTAGCTCAGTCAGAGTCGGCACACTCACACTCATCGCTCCTCGTAGACGGGGGTGGGTGCGGCGGTCGTCATGCAACTCGTCGCCGATCACCCACAGGGGAGGTCTTGACTCTTGGTAAGCAAAGCCTAAGCTCAGTCAACGTAGAGCGAACCGGACGGTCATGTCAACGGCTACGAGGTCAATAACTTTCGTGTTCGTCGACCACAAGCATGCGACGGAGGGGTAATCGAGTGAACGAGGCAGCGGCCAAATGGCCCGAAGATTTCGCTGAGCGATATCGAGCCGAGGGATATTGGCAAGGAACGACTTTCAGCGATTTCTTACGTGAACGAGCGCATAACTTCGGAGACACAACCGCCATCGTCGACGGCGTCAACCGCACAACCTATGCGCAACTGAACCGCCAGGCCAGTGCGCTCGCGCGCGGGCTGCGCGAACTCGGCATTGAACAAGGTGACCGTGTCATCATTCAGCTGCCAAATTGCGGAGAGTTCGTCACCGCGTGGTTTGCGCTTCAGCGACTCGGCGCGATCCCGGTGCATGCTCAGCCCGGACATCGGCGTGCGGAGATCACGCATCTAGCACGAATGACAGAGGCCGTCGCCTATGTAACCACCGATCTGATCGGCGGATTCGACCACCGTGCGCTCGCCGCCGGGGTTGCGGATTCCTACCCGTCGATTCGAGCCGTTCTGGTGGTGGGCGACCTCGGCGAATACAGCGAGGATGCCCGATTTTTCTCTTTTGCCAGTGTCACCCACGGCGATGAGACCGGAGACCTTACAGGTCACCTAGGAACAGGTTCGGTGTCCTCGTCCGATATCGCTCTACTGCTGTTGTCGGGGGGTACGACCGGGATGCCCAAGCTGATCGCGCGCACGCACGACGACTATCTGTACAACTCGCGAGCCGCCGGTGAAAGGTCTGGACTGGACCGGTCAAGCATCTACCTCGCCATACTGCCCATCGCATTCAACTTCACCTGGAACTGTCCAGGCATCCTCGGCACCATCTACGCAGGCGGCACGGTCGTGTTATCCCAATCGCCGGATCCCGCGCACTGTTTCGAGCTGATCGAACGTGAACGGGTCACCATGACGGCGATCAATCCGCAGTTGGCGCCTGCCTGGCTTGCCGAAAAGAGCTTCACTAACAGAGACCTGTCATCGCTGAAGATCCTCGAAATTGGTTCTGCACGATTGTCCGACCACACGGCCCGAGAGATCGTTGCGAACTTCGACTGCACTCTCCAGCAGATCCTCGGAATGTCCGAGGGGCTCTTTTGTGCCAACCATCTCGATGATGACGTCGATATCCTCTGCAGCGCACAGGGAGTCCCAGTGTCACCGGCCGACGAGGTTCGGGTCGTCGACGAGAACGGCCGCGAGGTTCCCAACGGTGAGGCCGGTGAATTGACCACTCGCGGGCCATATACCCTGCGAGGCTATTGGGGTGCGGCGGAACTCAATGACACCGCGTTTACGCCAGACGGATTCTACCGGACCGGGGACCTTGTCCGACAGAGCGATTCGGGTCACCTCACGGTTGTCGGTCGCATCAAGGAACAAATCAACCGCGGCGGGGAAAAGATCGCCCCGGCCGAGGTCGAGGGCCACCTAATCGCGCACCCGACGATAGAGACCGTCGCTGTGATCGGACTACCCGACAACACGCTGGGCGAACGCACCGTGGCAGTCGTGGTCACCGACGGCAGGGCTGCGCCAACCCGTCGCGAACTCTCTGTGTTCCTCGCCGAAGCTGGGCTGGCGGCGTACAAGAGCCCGGATCGCGTGGTGCGCGTCGACACCATGCCGCTCACCCCACTCGGCAAGATCGACAAGGGCGCGGTCCGCCGGCTACTGGAAGCTGACACTCCGGCCGCAGTCGTGAGCCGATGACCGCGCCCCGGCTAGCGGACTTCCTCAGTAGATCGGCGCGCACGGCACCGACCAGGGCGGCCATCGTCGCCGACGGCCACTCCCTTAACTATGCCGAATTACTCCGGCGCGTCACTGACGTAGCTGGTGCCCTCACCACTGGCGGAGTTGACCGTGGGTGCCGTGTCGGCGTCTACTTGCCGCGATCGATCGACGCCATCGTGGTAGTTCACGCCGCAGTCCGAGTCGAGGCGGTCGTCGCACCACTCGACGTTCGAGATCCGGCCATGCGGACCGCGACCCTAGTGTCTGGCGCGGCCCTCGCCTGCATCGTCACTGATGCTGCCCATCTCCCGTCCCTGCGGGATGTGGGTGTCGACTGGCCCGCGGTCAAGGTTGGTTCACTCTTGTTGGCCGTCGACCCGGACGCCCCAGCCCCCGATGCTGAGGATGGATATCTACTTTTCACCTCCGGGAGCACAGGCGTCCCCAAGGGGGTGTTGCTATCGACCGCCGCAGTCGCCAATTTCGCAGCAGCCGCCGTGGAGGCTTTCGGACTCACCTCGGTCGATCGAGTTGCCGCGCAGTCCGCACTGACATTCGATCTGAGCACGTTCGATATTTTTTCGGTAGCCGCCGCTGGTGCTGCTCACGTCCTAGTCCCCGACTTTCTCAAGTCCTTTCCTCAGGATCTCGTGGAATGGCTCGGGGACGAGCGGATCACCACGATCTATGCGGTCCCCACGCTGCTGCGGTCAATCACCGATGCAATAGCCAGCCCCAGCGGCGTGCAGGCCGATGCGGGTCATGCGGCGCTACCAGCGTTGCGCACCATCGCTTTTGCCGGAGAGCCGTACCCGGAGCGTTCTCTCGCCGAACTGTTGACACTGTTCGGCACCGCACGACTGCTCAACCTCTACGGTCCCACCGAGACAAACGTGTGCACGATCGAGTTGATTGCTGCGAATTGGGCTCCGGATCAGCGACTGTCGATCGGGCTTCCCTGTGCTGGTCTGGACGTTTGCCTTGTTGACGACGACCTCACGCCCACTGACGGAAAAGGGGAACTGGTTGTCGCTGGACCGTCGCTACTTCGGGGGTATCTGATCGATGGGATTCTGCACGACCCCACCACCTCTATTACGTTCCCGGACAGGGTAACTCGCCGCTCCTATCGTACGGGCGATATCGCCTCGCGGGGCGCTGACGGGCGGTTCTACCTGCACGGCCGACGGGACGCCCAAATCAAGAGACGTGGCTATCGAATCGATTTGGCGGGCATCGACACGCTGGTCGGCGAGGTGAACGGGGTGCGCGCTTGTGTCACTGTTCCCACCGGACCCGATAACCAAGTGGTGCTGTTTGTTGAACCAACCAGTGACGGAGAGGTAACCGTGCTGTCCGATGTACGGACCGCCCTGCACCGATCGCTACCCGTGCCGCATTTGCCCGATCGAATCACCCTAATGACATCGATTCCACGGAATTCCCGAGGGAAGATCGACCTACACCAGGTCCGGTCCCTCGCTGACGATATCGATACCCAACGAGAGGACACCATCGCATGAGCTCTAACATCGACAGCCCCTCCGCTCCGAGCCTCGACGCAGTGTGCACCGTAATTGCCCAGGCCGTGAGGTCACCGGGAGCGGAGCCGACAGTTGTGGACGCTGATACCGAACTGTTGCTAACAGGTCTCCTCGACTCGCTGACCGTGGTGAAGATCGTTGCGGAACTGGAGCGGCTGGTCGGTGGCGAACTGCCGCAAAGCCTTGCCGTGGCACGAAACTTCCGGACTCCTGCGAGTCTGCATGCGGCGCTGACTCATGAACTGACGGAGAGCACACGATGACCCGGGGAACAGCAGTTGACGTGGACCATTCGGCGCTTACCCGCGAGACCGCCACTCTCGCTGCAAAACTCGCACCGGAGATCGCCGAGCTGCCCATTCGGGCAGCCTGGCGCCGACTGGTTGCGCTTCCCCCCGTCGCTGCGATGATGCGTGACTCCTTGCAAACTGAGCGCCCCCAAGGATCCATCATCGCCGCCGTCGCCGTCATCGAAGGGCTCGGCCGCGGGGGAATTGAACCGGGCCTGTGCTACGCGTTGACATCGCAGTTGTTCGGCATTCAATGGCCGCTCAGCAACCTCCGCGCGCTTACTGATGACCAACGCGCCGGAATCCTGGACGGTTCGATCATGCTGTGCCATGCCCTGACCGAAGAAACAGGGGGCAGTGACCCACTGTCGATGGGCACCAGTGCGGAACCCCATACCAACGATACGTATGTACTCAGAGGCCGTAAGGCCTACGTCACGGCAGCGCCAGTCGCTGACCTAGCCCTCGTATTTGCACGAACGAGTCCAGGCCGGCACCCTTTCGCGCTCACCGCGTTCCTGATTCCCACCGATACCGCCGGCATCGTCCGAAGCGAGCCTTTCGCTAAGCGAGCACTACCTGCGGTGCCGATGGGGGCACTCGACTTCACCGATGTGGTCGTTCGTGCGGAGGAGACGGTAACCGCCGAGGGAGCTGGGCTCGCATTCCTATCTGTCACCACGACGTGGGAGCGCGCGCTGTTGATGAGCTACGCCATCGGAGTTATGCATAACGTCCTCGACCGTGCCACTGCATGGGTGACGACACGACGGCACTTCGACCGTCCGATGGGAGCCAGTCCGCTCACCGCGGCGCGCATTGCAGACATGGCGGTGTTGGCTCATCGCGTGCGAGCTTTGGTAACCAACATTGCGGCAAGACTCGACGCCGGAACCAGACCCAGTGCGCTCACCACCGAGGCAGCGATGGTGAAGATCTCTTGTGCGCAGGACTTGATGGAATTCGAGACCCTCGCCGGCCAATTATTCGGTGCCCGTTCGGTTATAGCCGACTCAGGTTTTGCTGTGGACCTGCCCGGAGCACTCGCGTCGTCGATCTACGCGGGAAGCAACGACCTACTGCGAATTGCCATAGCCCGAGAGCTGTCCTTACCGGTGGAGAACTGATATGCCGAACCCGACAGACTTGGAAGACCGTAGCAAGTCATCAGTCGAATCCGATAGCGGACTTCACGCCGCACGAGCACAGGTTGGGCGGATAGGTCCACGTCTGGTCGAACTCGCGGACGCTGTAGATCGCGGCCAGACCAATCCCGAGGCAGCCTACCAACTGATCGCAGAGACCGATTTGTCGACTGTATTGGTACCCGTTGCAGATGGCGGATACGGGCTTGATTTCGCCGACTACACACTGTTGCTGGCCGACCTTGCCCGGTACAACGGGGCCGCCGCGCTGGGCTTCAATATGCACAACGTCGCGATAGGTAATCTCTTCGATTCGGAGGCGGGTGGTCTCTCTGCCGGCTCCGCACGCTTCCGCGACTGGGTCGTGAGCGAGGTAGTGCGAGGTGCGCTTTTCGCGTCCGCATCTTCGGAACCGGGCAACGGAGCTCGTCTGCGAGGGCTGTCTACGACCTACCGGCGAGAGGGGGACAACTACGTCATCGACGGCCACAAGTCGTTCGTTTCGCTTGCCGGAGTTGCTGACTACTACGTTGTCTCGGCCAGGCCTGCCGACACCGACTCGGACTTCGAAGTATCGCATTTCGTCGTCAAAAAAGACGATCCGGGCGTGGAGTTCACGTCCGACTGGGGCGGCAGTGCGTTGCGCGGCACTTCGACAGCACAAATGCTGCTCAATGGAACCATCGTTCCGCAGGAACGGCTCTACCTCGGCGTCGAGGGAATGTCGCTGTTCAAGGCAATCCGCGATCCGCACTGGATGGCAGCAGGATACCTGGGGGCCTACCTGGGACTCGCCACCGCGATTGTCGATTTCGTCGCCGACCACCTAGCTCGCGATACCCGGCGGCGCACCGACATCGCACTCACACAACAATTCGGCACCATGATTGTCACGTTCGAAGCGACTCGATCGTTGGCGCATCGGGCAGCACAAGCGGTAGCCGAGCGTACCGAGGATGCGAACGCCCTGATCTATGCCGCAAAGCATCATTTGGGTACCAGCGCACAAGCTCTCGCAAGCGATGCCGTACAGGTGACAGGTTCGACGTCGATGGCTTTCGCCGCGCCGATGCAGCGACTGCTCCGCGAAGTGCAGTTCTGCTCGATCATGCCGGCCACTCCGAGTGCCTGCCTCGACTACATAGCGCGGGCCCGACTGGGAGACAACATGCTTGACGTACGAACCCAGGCTTGGTGAGGTCTATGCCCACCATCGACCACCCGTACGGTGACATCGAGTATCAGCACTATCCAGGCAATGAGGCGCTGCCTACAGCGGTGTTCCTGCATGAGGGTCTCGGTTCCATCGCACAATGGGGACGACTCCCGGCATTGTTCTCCCAGCTCACATCAATGCCGACGCTCGTCTACTCCCGACATGGCTACGGAGGGTCTGGGGGAACACGAGAGCGCTCAGTCGACTATCTTCACCACGAAGCCCTTGAAGTCCTTCCCTCGGTGTTGGACACGCTCTCGGTCTCGCTTAGCCCGGTCCTTGTCGGACACAGCGACGGTGCCACCATTGCTGCAATCTACGCCGCTACGCACACCGTGACCGCTGCGATATTGATCGCTCCCCACGTAGTGGTCGAGGAATGCACCCTCGACGGAATTCGCACTGCCCAAGAGAGATTCGACGACAACATCGCGGCTTCGCTCGCCCCGTTCCACGACGACCCGGCAGAGTTGTTCGCTCATTGGGCTGACGTCTGGCTCTCCCCACAATTTCGGAGCTTCGACGTGACCCCACTTTTGCCCTCGATCACTGACCCTGTGCTGGTTATGCAGGGGGAAGTGGACAGCTTCGGTTCATTGCGCCAGGTGGATCTGGTGCAGCAGCACGTGAGCGGCCCGGTTCGGACCGTCATCCTTGCAGGCATCGCACATCATCCGCACCTAGAAACCCTGGAGGAGACATCCGAATACCTCAGCAAATTCGCCACGGAGGTAACCTCCGGCCACGGATATCCATGTTGAGAAGATTCGACGCGGTTCCGATTGTGGACCGGACCGCCCTGCGTCGACTCAGCGCTCCCGCTGCCAGTTACACGCGTGTGGCGACAGGTCTGCAAGTCATCGCGTCCGCGCTGTCGGTGGTACCCCTGTTCGGGATCTGGCTGATAGCCGATGCGGCGTTCGAGGCGCACTCCGCTGGCACCGACGCGAGGGGCCGAATCTATATGGGCATCGGACTCGTGTGCGGGGCGGCGATCGTGGGGTTTCTCCTGACCTCGTGCGCATATTATGCGACCCACACAGCTGATCTGCAGGTGCGCCGGTCGGTGCGCCGGTCGGTCGCTGATCACCTCGGACGACTCCCGTTGGGCTGGTTCGATTCCGGCGCTTCCGAAAAGGCGCTCGCGACGTTAGGAGAGGATGTCGAGGCCCTGCACTCAGCGGTCGCACACGGACGCCTCGAACTCATCCAATCTTTCGTAGCACCTGTCATTGTGGTGGCGTGGTTACTGACTGTGGACTGGCGACTAACACTGATCATGCTGATTCCGACCGGAGTCCACTATATCGTTCAGCAACGAATCATTCTGCGGGCACAGTCTTTCCAAGCTCAACAAGGCGCTGCGATATCGGCTCTAGTGTCCGCTGCGAACGAGGAAATGCGCGACGCGGTCACCCTGCGAATCACAAGTGCTGCGACGACCGGTACCACCCGACTACTTACCGCGCAGAAGAAGCTCCACCAGATCATCGTTGACTCGCACTTGGAACAGGAGTCACGCGGATCCAAGATTGCGGCTCTCACAGACCCGGTCTTTGGTCTCTTTGTCGCGCTCTTTGCAGGGTATTGGCTCATACAGGACACGACGAGACCGCCAACAGATCTAGTTCCGTTCGTCGTCGCAGCCGTCATCGTGGCCGCGGCACCGTCTGCGATCACTCTGGCGCGTTGGGGTATTGTCTCGGCAGCGATGGCAGCTACCCGCATTGAAGGCATCCTTGCCGTCATCCCGCTCTCGGTTTCTGATCGTCCGCTCCGGCCGACCGGCGATGAAATTCAGCTCACCTCAGTCACTTTCGGGTACGGGGTGGACCCGGTACTCTCCGATATCACGTTGGGGATAGAGCAGGGATCGTTCACGGCCATCGTCGGACCATCCGGATCGGGCAAATCCACCATCTGCTCGCTGATTGGCCGTCACCACGATGTCACACAAGGGCAAGTGACCATCGGCGGTGTCGATGTCCGAGAGATCGACCCTGCACATCTCAACCGCACAGTCGCGCTCTTGCCGCAACAGGCCGTACTGCTACGTACCACCGTGCGAGACAACATCCGACTCGCACACCCGGACTCCGACGATGCAGTGGTCGTCGCAGCAGCACGCACCGCCAACATTCACGACCGTATCCTGGCACTGCCGCAAGGTTATGACACTGTGGTCGGCGACGACATCACTTTGTCCTCCGGGGAGTGCCAGCGCGTTGCGATCGCGCGTGCGCTGGTGTCAAATCCGCGGATTCTGATACTCGACGAACCGACTGCACATGTCGATCCTGAATCGGCCGTTGAAATCCACGCCGCGCTAGGCGAGATCGTCCGTGACCGCACCGTCATACTCATCGCACATCAACTCGACTCAGTCGTCGGCGCCGATCGAATTGTTGTGGTCGAAACCGGCAACATCACAGCCACAGGAACACATTCCGAATTGATCGAAACTCCGGGCGTGTACCGAGAAATGTGGGAGGCTGCCCCGCAGCCGGGGAGGCAGCCAGCATGATTGGACAATTGCTTGCGGTTCTTGACCGCGACACCGTTCGCGGGTATCGCGCACAGATCCGGCGCAGCGTGGCGTACGCCGTACTGGAAGGCCTGGCTGTAGGTCTCACATTGCCGACCCTAGCGGCCATCATCGAGGGTGATTCCGAAGCCTCCACACGATGGCTACTCTTGCTTGCTATCGCCACCGTCTTGGCTCTCGCCGCGCACGCGTGGACCGTCCAGAAAGGCACGCGGGCAACATTTGATGCCATGGCGGCGGTCCAGGTTCTCGAAATCGAACACCTGCGCACACTCCCGCTCGATTGGTTCACTCCATCACGTAATGCCGAAGTTCTCACACTGTTGTGGCCCGGCGCTATCAGCACTACTCGAAACATTCTGCTGAATCTGGCCGCGCTTGCACGCGGGATAGTCACTCCCGCGATAGTCGTCGTCTTCGCCGCGATTGTCAGTCCCACAGCAGCTGTTGTCATGGGAATGTCAATCCCGTTGCTCTACCTTGTGCATCGTGTCACCACACGTCACTTAGAGGCTGCTGAGCACGTCGACCATGCGGCTAATACCGAAGCGACTGCGCGCATCATCGAGTACGCCGAATCGCAGACGACGTTGCGGTCCGCAGACCGGAACAACCTGGGGATGGCGCTACTGACCAGTGCGCTCGACGACCTCGACGAGACAGCTAGGCGTGGTGTCAGGTCGGAGATCGCGGCACGGACGGGGTTTGGCACCGCCGTGAACATCGCAGTTGCTGCGATCGTTCTGGTGGTGGGGATCAGACTGCTCGACAACCCGACTGATGTCGCCACCCTTATTGCGCTGTCAACGCTCGCGTTGCGGTTCGCCGAACCCGTCATGACTGTCGCCGCTGTCGCTCGGATGCTGCGCACTTCTTCTGCGACGGTGACGCGCACGGTCGACTTCCTGACCACCCCATCCCTACCGGAACCCGTTGAGCCGCAATCCTTGCCGGAGGGAGAAGCGCTGTCGATACAAATCGATGATGTCGGCGTCCGATATGACAGGAGTTCGGAACCAGCCCTGTCGGACGTTAACCTCAACGTCCCCCCGGGATCAACGGTGGCGATAGTCGGCGCATCTGGCGCTGGCAAGAGCACACTGCTGCGACTGATTCCCCGGTTCGCCGACCCCACTACCGGGGCGGTACGGATTGGTGGAGTCGACGCACGCGACATCAGCAGCGCTGATCTGCACACCCGTATCGGCGTGATCATGCCGGAGGTCGTGTTGCTTGACCGAACTATCCGAGACAACGTCACCGCTAACCGGCCTGACGCAAACCAGGATGAACTTGATCGTGTGGCCACGCTGTCCGGTCTCGACGAAGTCATCGCACGCATACCGGGTGGGTGGAATGCCCAGGTCGGTCCGCGGGGCAACAACCTTTCGGGCGGCGAACGTCAGCGAGTGCAGATCGCTCGTGTCGCGCTGCAGAACCCGTCGATCGTAATCCTTGATGAAGCCACCGCTGCTCTCGATCCACTATCCGAACGAATCGTTCAGAAGTGGGTGAGCAACCTTCACGGACGATGCACCGTTGTGATAGTCGCACACCGATTACACACGATCGCCACCGCCGACTACGCGGTCGTATTGGAGGGCGGGCGAGTCATCGAATCAGGAACGCCCACCGACCTCGCAGAGGCAGGAGAGCAGTTCCGCCGCATGATTAACACGCGGACTGACACTTCACAATGGCGATCAACGACTCACAGGTTCGCTTCCCACACAAGGGAGGAGTGAGATGAGCGAAACATCCGAGCCCCCCGCTAACGAACAAGCTTCAAACATACAAACTCGATTCGACCGGAGACAGGTTCTTGTACTTACGGCCGTCCTCGCTGCAACCGCTATGTTCACGATCGATATGACAATCGTCACCGTGGCACTGCCTGCTATCGGGGAGGACCTTTCCGGCAGTTCTCTTATCGGTCTGCAATGGGTCATAATCGGTTACACGGTCGCATTCGGCTCCCTGCTCCAGATCGGCGGATCGCTAACCGACGCTGTCGGAGTCAAGCGCATGTTCTTGTACGGGATCGCGGGGTTTGCGGCTGCCTCGCTCATCTGTGGCTTGGCCTCCACCATGCTCATGCTCAACATCGCTCGGGCGATCCAAGGTGTAGGTGCTGCAGTGATGTTTGCCAGCGTCATGCCCCTGATCGCGCGCACTTTCGCGGAGGACGCCAGGGCCCGTGCTATCGGAATCTGGTCTGCCGTCCTTGGCGTTGCCGCCGTCCTGGCACCTGTCTTTGGCGGCTTCCTGGTCGATGCCGTCGGTTGGCGATCTATGTTTCTGATTAATATCCCCGTCGGCATAGTCGCATTTTTCCTGGTGCGATCCTTGCTAGAGCCGGACGATAAGTTCCATCCCACTGTCGTCGCAGCCTTCGATCTCGCCGGCGCGGTCTTGCTCGGGTTTGCTCTCCTCAGTATCAATTTGGGCCTGGCGAAAGCCCAGGAAAGTGGCTGGAGCGACCGCAGCACTCTGACGGCCTTCGGGCTCGGAGCCCTGTTACTGATCGCCTTCGGGTTTCGCGAACTCCAGGCGTCGGCTCCGATTCTCGACCTGGCGCTGGTGCGGAATCGCACATTTGTCGGCGTATCTCTGCTCGCGCTTCTTAACAGAGTCGGCACAGTCGGAGCCACTGTCTACCTGGTTATTTTGCTGCAGAGTGGCTTTGGATACAGCCCATCCCAGACTGGTTTTCTGTTAGTGCCGCTCGGGATAGCGGTCATGGCGGCGTCCCTATGGGCCGGCAACGCGCAGTCCAGGTTTGATCCTCGGACTCTTCTTGGCGTGGGATTCGCATTGATGACCGCTGCATCAGTATTGCTGGCATGGCAGATTGGTCAGGAACAAGACCCACGGTTGCTGCTCCCCGCTACCGTCATCTGGGGTATTGGCACTGCCCTCGCTAACACCCCGCTCATGGCCGTTACCACTTCGGCAGTGCCGATCGGGAGGGTTGGCATGGCAACCGGTCTGGTTAACAGTTTCTTCCCCATCGGGGCAGGTTTGGGCACCGCAATTCTCGGGATCGTCTTCGCCGCTAGGGCTGGAACTGACGCTGAGAGCTTCACCAGAACTGATCTAGCATCTGCGAATGCAACGATCTACGCGATCGTGGCTGCACTCATGCTCGCCGCGGTGTTCATCTCATTCGGAGTCCTTACTCGACGTTCCTCTCGATGAATCGAATCCTTCTACCGTCGCTTTCCCGTATCCAACAGTTGGCCCAGCAGAGGAAACCCCGAGATCGGACACTGATCGATGAGATCACGAGCCGGCTGAAGGTCACGTCCCCAAAGACGAGATCGGCGAGTTCGCTACAGCGGTAGGCGCCGGCGACGCCGAGCAGCAGGATTGCAAAATCCCGGCGTTCGATTACTTCGTCGGCACAACCTTGGCAGCACCCCCGTGCAGTTCACACCAAAAGCTTGATGTCCTCCACGAGCGACGGGTCTCGAAGTGTTCGGGGTCGGTCTCCGGCGCCGCCGTACTCCCGGCGAATTCCGCACAATGTCGTGTCCACAAGCTCGTGCGCGGACAAGCACAGGCGTCCCGTGGTGCGGTGCTGGTGGCGGTGATCGCCGCGATCCAGGTACTGAAGGTGGCGACGGTGTACGCCCGCCCCCTCGATGCGAGTGTCCGCGGCGTCGACGAAATAGGCAGCGACAGTGACGGGATGCGCCAGTAACGCGACGTGACCTTCGCGCGCGCACCACCCGGTGAAGCGTCTCCACCCCACGGGCTTAGGTCCGGCGAGTCCCCTCGGACCGTGACGATTCCACCGCTTTCGCGATTCGCTTCAGCACAGCCACCGGGATCTCGGGCTCGACTCCCGTCGACGCAACCCTGCCAGAGCCCACCGATGCGCTCACGGCGGGAGTTGGGCCTGACAGGAAGTTTATACAGGAAATCTACCCAGGACACCGACATATCTGCAGTACAGATGTTCAGACTCATTGAATCTGATGTTCTTCGGTGACATTGACCTGGGAGAAATCACTTTGCTTGAGCCGACGAGTCCGGTACGGATCAAGGTAACTGAGGCACATGGAAGTGACGTTTGGAATCTAATAGACAGCGTTGAGCTCCAGCATAAGGTCAGACAACAAACGAACTCTTTTCTCAAAAGGTCGAGAACGATATCCTTAGCTGACGGTAATAGTGGTCAGCTGAGCTGGATTCGCGGGGGCACGGATCAAGTGGCTCACCAAACGGGGTCCTTACCACGCGCGTTCCAGAAGGTGTCCAATCCTCAAGAAGGGACTCTCGTCTTCGTAGGGTTTCAATCGAGTTGATGCAGTCCGGCGAACGCAAGTTGATGAAGCCGGCTCGCCGGACTGCACGCGCGGCTGCGGTAGTCGAACTCCGTCCAAGAGGGTAGGGGAGCGGTGGAAGCCCTGCCGTGCACCGGCGAGTGCGTCTCGGACCGACACTGATCCGTAGCCGGACAGTGCCGGCCCGTTCTTGACCGGGGGTGCATCGCGGTACCCGTGCTTGCGAGGCAGGTGTAGGAAGGTCGTAAAGCTGCTGGTTCTTTCCACGACCTGCGTACCGCGGTCCGGCTCAGCCCAATGATGAGATCTCCTTCCCAATGCCCGAGCGTCTCGCGGTTTGTCACTTTGTCTGGCCGCGAGCCGATGGTGACGTCGGCGGCGATAAGTCCAGGACGTAGCTTCTTCGCTCGCGCCCTCAGTTTGCGCAAGGCTCGTTCGGTTCGCAGGCACGCGACCAGATCCTTTTCCAATGCACCGTGGCCTTTGATGTAGACGGAGTGGTAGATCGCCTCGTGAGAAATGCACATCTACTCGTTGTCGTGATTGCCGATCGGCAGCCGGTTCGCGATCTGTTCCGGGCTCCGTGAACTCGCCCAACGTCGGTCTGCTCGGCGCAGTTTGTTTCGGCACTTCCACGACGTGAACGGCCCAACGATGTCACCGTTCTCATCACAAAGCACACCGGATAGCTTCGCTTGTACATTGGTGCGTCGACCGGTTTAACCTGCTCAATACACCTATCGGTGTACACCCTCACGTGACGGTCCCCGTACAACCTCATATGTAGGTGCTCGGCGAGTCCTGTCGTAACTCGCTCACGACAAGGGCCACCCTTCGAATCGTCTACCGCCAAGTCGACGAACCCGAAGGGTGGCCCTTGCCATGATCCTTGATGGAGAATCCTGGATGAACATCCGCCGTTTCAAAACCTTGCACGAGGCCGGCGCGACCTACGCCGACATCGCCCGCGAATGCGGCTGCGATTGGCGCACCGTCCGCCGCTACCTCGCCGAGGATGCACCCGCCCATCCACCGCAGGGGACCTCGCGAGCAGGAACCCAGCAACGTGCCATCACCGACGACATCGCCGCACTGATCGAGGAGATGCTGCGCGCCGACATCACCATCGCAGCCTCGGTCATCCACGAACGCCTCACCAACGAAAAATCAGTCAACGTCAACTACCAACGCGTCAAAATCTACTGCAGCACAGCACATCCGATCATTCGGGATGAACTCGGCGCCGAAGAATCCGTCCTCGGTAACCTGCACCGCCGCTTCGAAACGATCCCCGGCGCCCAAGCACAGGTCGACTGGGGAGACGAGGGCGACCTGTTCGGCACCGGCCGCAAGGTCTACTCCTTCCACATGGCCCTCTCGTTCTCACGTGATCCGTTCTGCTGCTACACCCACTCGATGGATGCCGCCGCGTTCTGGGGCAGCCACATCCGGGCCTTCGCGCACTTCGGCGGCGTGCCTGGTTCGATCGTCTACGACCGCACCAAAACCATTGTCCGCAAACATGTCCGGCCCGGACATGCCGTACCGCTGCACCCGGCAGCGGTCGCATTCTCCGGACACTACGGCTTCGACATCGACGTCCTCGCCGCCTACCGGCCCACCGGCAAAGGCCGCGTGGAACGGCAAGTGAAAATAGTCCGCGATCATGTCCTCGCCGGCCGCACGTTCACCGACCTCGCCGACACCGATCGCACCTTCATGGACTGGGTCCCGATCCGCCGGACCCAGGTGCACCGCACGCACCGCGAGGTCATCGGCGTCCGAGCAGATGTCGATCACGCGGCGTTGCGTCCGATCCCGGCCGAGCCGTATCTGGTCCCCGAAGCCCATCTACGGCGCATCGGCAACGACTCACTGATCTCCTTCGAAGCTTCGCTCTACTCCGTCCCCGCCGACCGGGTCAGGGCAGGTCAACGAGTGCAAGTCCGCGCCGGCAACGACAACATCGCCATCGCCATCGCGACCCTCGACCGCGACGGTGGCACTGTCCTGGCCGTGCACACACGCTCGCACGTCCGCGGCGCCTGGATCGTCGACCCGGCGCACTGGGCATCACTGCCCGACGGCCACACCCGCGCCACCACCGACGGACGCAGCGACCCTGCCACCACCGACGCACCGGCGTCAGGCGGCGTCGACGGATCCGATCCGCTGACCGCGAAGGTCATCTCCCTCGTCGGTCACATCCACGTCGAACACCGACCACTCTCCGCCTACGCCGTCTAGGCCACAAACCAAACATCACAACATCTTCGCGAACGGGAAGTACACATCCATGAGTTCATTGACCACCCAACGGATCATCGACAACGCCCTCCGGCTCGGCCTCGGCCACACAGCCGAATCGGTCACCGAATCCGCTGCCCGCGCCGACTCCGCCCAGATGGGCTACCTCGACTTCGTCGACCATCTCCTCTCCGAAGAAGTCGCCGTCCGTGAATCACGGCGGTTCCGCAACGCACTCAAACTCTCCGGGCTCCCGCACCACAAAACCCTCGACGACTTCGACTACACCTTCCAACCTGGACTCGAACCACGCCGGGTACGCGACCTCGCAACCCTCGAATTCCTCACCGGCGCAAGCAACATCGCCATTCTCGGGCCACCCGGAGTAGGCAAGACCCACATCGCGATCGGGTTGGCAGTCGCAGCCTGCCAAGCCGGGAAATCGATCTACTTCACCACCCTCGACGACCTCGTCCGCAAACTCAAAGCAGCCGACGCCGCGAACCGGCTCCCTCGCCAACTCGCCAACCTCATGCGCCCGTCACTGCTGGTCATCGACGAAGTCGGGTACCTCGCCCTCGACCGCGACGAAGCCAACATGTTCTTTCAGCTGATCAGCCGCAGATACGAAAAAGGCTCCATCACGAGCAACAAGCATTTCACCGAGTGGGGAACCGTCCTCGGTGACGACGTCCTCGCCACCGCCATCCTCGACCGACTCCTGCATCACTGCGACGTCCTGGCCATCAACGGCCCCAGCTACCGACTCAAAGACCGGCAAGGACTTGTCACACCAGTCGAACCACCGGCATCATGAACCTGCCGGACACCGACACATCAGGTCGTACACAGACCGACACGTGAGGTCGTCCACCGATAAGGTCGTTCCGGACGCGTTCCAACATTCTCCGCGGGCCAGACTTGCTGTCATAGTCGCCCCGGATGCTCGGAGGAAGGATGTAGATCATGTCGAGATCGGAGACGCCCTTGATGGCGGTGTGACGGCCGTAGGAGCCCACCATCAGCTTGTGGGCGGTGTCACCGTCTTTGGACCGGAAGTCTTTGTTCAGCGACTTGGTGATCTCGTCCCGCCGTGAACCGACCGTGGTCGCCGTGTCGCCGACCTTGAGGTTCGCAAGTAGACCGTCGAAGACCTCGGACGTCTTCACTGCCGCACCTCGCCGGGATTGAGGCGAAGTGCTTCGGGGAGGAACAGGTCGATCTCCCGGGGTGTGAAAGTCATCTCTTCGGTGTGCTTGAGCCCCTTTTGAGCGCGCGTGTAGGCCTTTGCGGTCGTCCTCGGCGCATCAGCATAGGCGGCGCTCGTGGCCTCTTGGAGCTCGTCGCGCCGCGTCTTTGCTTGCTCATCGGAGATGCCACCGGACATCAAGTCGGAGATCAAGGAGATGTAGGACTCACGGACATCCCAGAGCTGGGTGGTAACGACGCGATGGGCGTCGGACTCGTCCGCGAACTTGAAGGTTCTCGCGCCGAGGCTCATCCAGGTCACGAGAAGCGCAATGGACGACGTCGTCAGGCTGGCTAGGACCGGGTTTCCGAAGAGGCCGACCACTGCGACCAGGAAGGTTCCTGAGCTAATAGCAGTAAGGGCGACAAGGACTCCCTGCTGCCGCCGGTGCTTCGTGAAGCAGATGTCAGCCTGCTTCTCTCGGGTTTTGTGACTGTAAACCACGCGCCCGAATGCTTCTCGCACCTGAGCAAGCAGGTATGGATCTCGTCGTGTCTGACCCGTATTGCCAGGTGCTGTCTCGTCCGCCACGCTTCTCCGATCTCCGTCACCGGGCCGGTGCATCCCAGTAGGTATCCGCGAATTATGCCAACGGCCACCGACACGAAGGACACCTCGGATCGCTGGTGCGTGGTCAGAGACCATCAGCTTCGTGGGAGACCCGCCCTCGTTGGCGGTGCCACACGGGTGGCGAATTTCAGTGAACGCTAGTGGGGAATTTCGATGAGCGCCGTCACCCTCGCAACTAACTCGATCTTGGTGGGGTCACGGGCCGGTGTAGTAGTAGTCCGCGGCCGCCCACCGATTTGCTAGCGCCCTCAGTAAGCAGTTGATGAGAATCACGAACGGTCTCGCCGTCTGGTCTTGTTCTCATGCCTCTGCAACAGGCGGGTGTTAGTAGGAGGCTCGTTACTCGCCTCCCGACCTGTCGGGCGGGAACTAACGCCGCAGGTCTTGTCGGTGCCCAAACCTATGCTGAACACCGAACCCTGGAGCGTTAGCTTCGGGCCCGGTGAACAGAGTGGGTGCCAATGCAAGCTGAGGTCACTGGTGTAGGTTTCCGCGAGGATCAACTGGCCGCGATTGAAGCGGGGTTGACTGCAATGTCAGAGCCGGACGCACGGGTCGCGATCGTCGATGACTTCGTCGACACCGTTCAGCGACTCACCGAGAACCCCGACTACTCAGCCGGCAGGGGAGCGGGAATCGTCGCTGCAAAGACGATCCATACACCTGCAGGCGACGTCATCGTCTTCAACGCACCCGAACTTCGCAACCGTGACAGCCTCCTCCTGGAGAGGCTCGCGGCCCATGAGGCCGGCCACGTCAAACTCGGCAAACGCGGCGAGGGACTGAGAGGCCGCCAGCACCTCGTTGACTCCGAGTGGCGTTGGCAGCTGATGTGCCTCGGCGCCCTGGCCATCGATGAACTTCGGATTGAGCGTGCGCTCGCTGACCTTGCGTATCCGGTCGCATTGACCGGAGACGTCGATTACACCGACGACGCAATGTTCTGGCTGAACTGCGAACTCATGAATGCCTTGGTCGACCCGGCCAACTCAGACGTCGAGAAGTTTCACGACGCCGTTATGTCAACGCAAGATTGGCTGACCAAGCACCTTGCATACGTCGCCGCATACAACTCTAGCCCGACGCCCGATTTATCAGCTCTGTCGAGCCACTCGAGACAGAACTGGAACGATTACATCGCGGCACATTGGGGCAAACGCATTGCCTTCTACGAGAACATCCCGGACGTCCGCACGGCACTCGCCGCCTCAGAACTGGACTCAATCCTGCTGACTGCTATCGACACTGAAGCGGATCTGCTCAGCGCACTGGGATTCCGGCTCTCTGACGGCGGCCACGGCCAGAGATACGCCTTCCATCGAATCTCCAGCGATGCTCAGTGTGATTGCCGGCTGCAGCGCGCGCGGGAAGAGTTCGCGCTACGAGACAGGGCCTAGATGTTCAGGGTTTAAATCCGCCGTGTTAGCGCGCCAAATTCGATGGTGATCTATGTAGCGCGGTGATAGTAGCGATCGCGTCGAGTGTGAATGCGAGGCGTTCCTCTTGCCACAAGTCCGTGCAGGGGTCGTGACAGCGTTCCTGATCCCCGTGCACCCAATGCCGTGGCTGTGTGTAATCGGCCAGGGCTGTCCGACGTCGGAGAGGCGACGGAGGTTCGGTGTCACCAGGGTGTCACAAGTGGGTACATTCGTCCCTGGACTGCGTTGGCCGAGAACGTACGAAAAGCGTTGCAATGCAACAGAACCACGCGTTCATGCGAGTACGTCTGAATCCACTTCTAGGGACTTAAAATTCGCACAGTGTCGGTTCGAGTCCGACTGGGGCACGTAAGTTCATATGGATCCAGAATCTTGGACCAGGACAGCGGTTTTCGGGTGGTATCGTGGACTTCAGCGGCCGACCCCGGATCTGAGTGGACCACTGAGGCAGCGGATTTCAAATCCGCGGTATTCGGCGATTTCACAGGCCAAGAATCTTGTTTCCGCAGGTCAGGAGCTTAACCTGAATGCACCGATGGGCTGAGGGCGCGATGGTGAATTATATTGTGCGGGTTTGGCGGGTGTTTGGGCGTGGTTGAGTGCCCGATCTCGGGTATCGGGTTGTTCCACTGGGCCTTTCGTGTTGTGGGCGGGCAGGGACTGCCCGGTTAGGCCAGGATGTGGGCGTCTCGCCCGAACGTGCTGTCGAACAATGCCTTCCAGCTCGTTTCCCAGGGCCATCGTTGCGGCAGGTGCAGGGTGAGTCTGCGGGCGGAGGACGCGATTCGGGCGGGCACCGAGATCAATGTTCGCCGGATGGTTCCGGTCGTCGCTTTCATCAGCGATCGGTCGCCGGTCAGTGTCGCAGCGGCGCGGGCGAGGTTGAACGCCATCACTGCGCACACCAGCCAGGCTGCATTGGCGCAGAACTTCCCCGACGGCATGTGGGCGAGGGCGGAGTTCTTCAGGTCGGCGTGGACTTGTTCGATGATCGCGTGACGCCGGTGGATCTGATCGGCGGTCACGGTATCGAGGTCGGCGGGATCGGTGGTGGTGAAAAACGCATGGAAACGCCACACATCGAACAACTCGCCCTGACCTTGATCTTTCTTCGGCCGCAGATCCGGGATACGGCGCACCACGAGCCGGCCGGGAACGTGATGGCTCTTCTTCTGCGAAGCGAAGGCGGTGAAGGGGATCTCGGCGACCTCGGCGGCCGAAATCCACCGCTCAGTGTCGGTGTCATAGAGGGCATCGGTGTATCGGATCGGCGTCCACGCATCGTCTGAGATCGCGCTGATCGCGGTCTTGATCACCGAGTTCAGTCCGGTGGTGATCGAAACGTCCGCCCCGCCCCGGATCGCGGCACCGATGCTCGGGTGCCCGAAATACGCCGAATCCGCTCGCAACAACGGTTTCGGTGGCGACACCGCTACGTGCGTGCCGGTACCGGTGTCGATGACCACCTGGCGGAGTCGGTCGACGGTGGTGAGGGTGTCGGCGATCATCCGTGCAGCTCCACGGGAGGATCCGCACGCGCCTTTGCGGAGACGCTGGGCTGTGATTACCGGTGCCGCGGTCTCGGTGGTGACAGTGGTGATCAACGAGTTCAGGCCTCGGATGCCGGAGTAACCGTAGCCGGAGCCCTGTTTGTCGTGGCCGTGGACTTCGATGATGGAGTCGTCGATATCGATCATCACCCGGTCGGTGTCGATACCTGCCAGCAACGGGGTCCGTTCGGCGAGAGCCTGCAGCAGCCGGGACGCGACGGCGTCGAGTTGGCGGACGTGTCCGAACCGGAACTGCCGCAGAAACGATCCCAGTGTCGACGGTGCGTAGGGCCGCTCGAACAACACGTGCATGGCTCCGTGTCGCAGGATTGCCATGTCGGAGATGCTGTCCGCGCCGGCGACCATGCCCGCGACGAGGGATCCGATCTTGCGGCCGGCGTTGGAACCTGTGTCGTTGGGAACGGTCAGATGCTCATCGGCCAGGTTCTGAAGGCCCGACCTCTGCGCCAGCGCCATCACCGGCACCAACCCCGCCGCGGACACCAGATTCGGGTCGTCGAAGCATGCGGCAGCGACAGGTCGGGTGTGAGATAGTTGCATCTGCGAGATGCCCTTCGTAGTGGTCAGAATTTGTTCTGTGAGAAGTCTTATTCTTCACCACTACAGGGCATTTCGTGTTTACTGGGTGCGATCAGTCCTCACTGAATCGGTGCATTCAGGCTTAACGCTCTGTTGTGTTCGGGCTCGGTGTCACAACGCTGTCACAACTGCCTCGTGAGCATCCAGATGGACGTGAGTCGACGTGCGTGGACTTGCCAGCCCTTCGATTCGTTCACATCGGATCGCTACATGCCGACGATGTCCTCGAACGCCGCGACTCGGCGATTCTGCTACCGGCGTTCGCCGGTGCTTTCCGGCGCAGCGAGCTCTCGGAACTTTCATGTGGGGACGTGACCGTGAATCGGCACGACGGATTGCACATTCAGCTACGAATGTCGAAGGCCGACCAAGAAGGCAGGGGAGCGGTCAAGGCGCTGCCGTTCACCGACTGCTATGAGACCTGCCCCCCTGCGCGTATGTCCGGTGTCGGATGTATACAGATCTTCGCCGCGTTCGACACCGGTGGACACCCCTCGATCACCCGGCTGCTACGGAAGCCGGCATCGTTCACTGACCACGTCTGCGATGGGGAATTCCCCGGACCGCCGCCCGCGCACCGCTGTTGAGGGCGATCGCGAAGAACGGCAACCTCGGCGCCACGGCGCTGTGCGGGGCGGCGGTCCACCAAACCATCCGAGGCCGCGCCGAGCACGCCGGCTATGACCACACCGCGCTGGCCAAACTCGGCGGACACTCTTTACGAGCTGGTTTCGTCGCCCAAGGCACCCGCAACGGCGCTGGCGGTTCAGCCATCGCCCGCCAAACCCGGACACGCCAGCCTCGACTCCGGTGGAGGACTACCGTCGCAAACATGCACCACTCGTCCGGGAACGCCGTCAACGAAATCGGTCTGTAGATCAGGAGTCGGTTCGAAGACGTCCACGTCTTCGGGTACGCCCGCCACCTGCGAAGCGGTTCCAGGCTTTTTCGAGCCCGCTAAGTGGTTTGGCGCCAGAAGAATGGCGTCTGCCTGTGTGTCTACAGCCTTTGCATAAGCATCGATCGCGCAATCGTCGGGTACTTGCCCATCGGTCGATCAACCTCGGAAATATCGAGGAAGGTTTGAGGCCGAACTGGCATCCCCCCAGTGCACATCACGCGCCAGCGTGCGAGGATTTCGACGAATAGCTGCGGCCCGCGATGTTCGCACACTCCCTCGAAAACTTGAAGTTCGCTGTAAGTCAAGATTCCAGGCGATGTCACGAACCTGCCGAGCTCCCCGAGGACGGAGTGTGACCGCAGCTTGAGGTCAACATCAGACAGCACATTCGGCGGAATACCTCCGTTCGGCACAACGACCATGGGTACGAATACCGTCTGCTCGTCGAAGGTGCGGCCCTCCCAACCACGCTGAGCAAGCAGCTCGATTGTTGACTTCAGCTGTAGAAACTTCCTCCTGACGAATGTGTCTTCGAGATCCGCGGTGTAGTCCTCGGCATCAGCGAAGCCCTGCGCTGCTTTCTCGTCCAGCCAATGGTTAGTGGCGTCGACCAAGAGGCAGTACTTGCCGGAAGCCAATACCCAGTCGCAGACGGACGGCTTGTCGCCCCTTTGTTTCCATGCTTGCTGCATCTCCCGCTCGGTAATCAATTTGATCGTCGGCCGAGCTCTTCGAGTCGCTCGACGAAGCAGGTATCCGATGGTGTCTTCAAAGACATAGTTCGAGGCCAGGCTGAACTGCTCGCCACGCGGATCCTTCTCGGTGCCGAAAGCAAAGAAGGTTTGCCAGTACAGCTGCGAGCCACAAAGGCGATCAAGCACCCAAACAGGTCGCAAAGCAACATACTCATCGTCCCCAAACCGGATAAGCGGCCGCTCGGCGAACGTATAGCGGCGGTGCGCAAGCAACCCCTTCTTACGCTCGGCCTTGAGGCGTTTTCGATACTCCTGCACAGTGAGAGATGCTGCAGTTTTCATCAGGGTTACAGCCTGCGAATCAGCCGACTGGGCAAAATCAATGGCGTTGAGCGTCACCGCGCCAGTCTTGGTTCGTGTCCAAAGCTGGAGCCCGAGTTTGATGAATTCGGTCAGCGAAACCCCAGTGGCATGTTCGAATGCCTCGATAGCGGTGTCGCCGATCAGGTCGTGTGGGGCCAACTCTGGCCACTTTTTGAACCAGGTATCGTAGGCGTCGCCAAGTAGGACATCTGGCACTGTGGTGGCGTTCGCTTGCATCCGGGCTAGATCTGAAAGCATTTGCCGCTGAGCCTCGTCGCGAACCATGTCATCGTCGACTGCCATCGCTGCGTTGTACCGCTCCAGGTCGTCCTGCGTGGGAGGCCAAGTCCGAAAGAAGTCGGGGAGGTCTTGGCGTTCCTGATCGCCGTTAATCGACAGCATCAACAGCACGAAGTCGTCGATTCCGAAGATAGGGTTTGTATTGCCGGTTCCCGTGGTTGCAGCGTCGGTGATGCAGCACCATTCAATGGCCTCACGAATTAGTTGAATTACTGCGGCAGGTGGTAACAGTACGTTTCCCTTACCCACAGATTCGACGACCTTGGACGAGAACTCCCCGGTCAGCATGCTGACTAGAATCTTTTCCCAGGCATTAGTCCGCGAGTTTAGGGCAGCGTCATCAAGCTGCGCGAAAATCCTGCTGACAAATTCGAGGGTGCTCTGCAGTGCATAGCCGCCGAGCAAGGTTCTGCGGTCGTTCTCGTCGAGATGGTCGACTTCGATACTGGTCGAAGTGATGGATTGTGGGCCTAAATCCATCTTGGTCGTTTTCAGAAAAGCTTCGTAATCTCGGTCAGAGCTGAACCACGCTGGCCTCTCCGACGGAGGCCCGCCCGGTGCACCGGTGCCGCCTCCAAAGGAATCACTCAATCGCGAGCTAACGACCATTTCGACCACCCCTAGCTGAAGTCCGCCCTAAACGGCCTCCGCTCCAAACGGACGCCCCAGCGGCGGCCGCGCCGTCACGCTACCGCCGCGCTACGACAAAAGGGCGGCGGTAGCGTGACGGCAGATGTTTGTAGCGAGAAGAAGGTGACGCTTCCGACCACGCCACACATCCCAGTGCTGTCGTCAGGATGTCCTTGCCGGTGCGGTAACTGCCAATTTCATCGCTGGATCGAGGCTAAGTCGCTGTGGCGGAAGAAGTCGATGATGGCGTTGCGTTGATCCTCGGTGTGCACGTGCACCGTCTCCTATCCGTCGCGATACACCGATCGCGCTACCTCCTTCCGATTGGCGCAAGAACCGGCCCATCAGTGCCATCTCGCTTTCTTCCCGTAGCTGTCCCAGCGATCGTTCATCTCCTTGCCCAGGTTCGGCCGCACACCATCGTGGTCGACCGAGAAGTCGAACCGGCCGGGCTCGGACATGGCCTTCAGAAGCATCCATATCGCACTGGCCGCGTCGGAGTACCTGTCGTCGATGTTGGGCTCAGTGCTGGGAAAGTCGATGTCGATCGTGATGCGTCTCGTCGTCATAGCGCAATGCTCCCAGGTACGAACGCCCATGAACCGCTCAATCGATCGAACACGTTCGTCACTCTCGGTCGAGTTCCGGACCGGACGACCCGTCGCCTGGTTCTTCCTGTGCACCCTTTGCGCACGCGCGAAGAAATTCGAGCATCGCGAAGAACGCCAGAAGCCCACCGTCGCGACCGAAAGTCGCTGCGATACCCATGCTCAAGACAGCCACGACGATCACGGAAGTCAGAGGATGCGAGTACCAGCGGAATGCCGCAGCCCATCGGTGGTTCCCGCGGTTACGGTCAGAAGACATCGAAAGGCTCCCATTCGGGCGAGAAGACGTCGGCAGATACATCGCCGGGTGCGATCGCATCGTCGTCGGGGCCGTCGTCATCCATGAGGTCGTTCTGGATGTTCCGGTGATCGAAGAGGTCGT
The DNA here is from genome assembly GCF_001895005.1 of Rhodococcus yunnanensis NBRC 103083. Classification (GTDB taxonomy): domain Bacteria; phylum Actinomycetota; class Actinomycetes; order Mycobacteriales; family Mycobacteriaceae; genus Rhodococcoides; species Rhodococcoides yunnanense. The sequence continues at coordinate 63,406 of NZ_BCXH01000004.1, forward strand.
CATAGAACGACATGTGCTGGGCGATGATCGTGCCCTCGGGTGCATCGAGGAGACCGTCGGCGACGAGCGGGACGACGACGTTCTTTCGAAAGTTGAAGAGGTGGGTTCTTGCAGTACCCGGTTTGATCCCGATGTCTGTTGCCGCAGACGCGGTTGTCTGGCCGCTCATCAGCGCTCCGAGCAGGCTTCTCACCCTCGGATTTGCGCGCTCCACCAGCAGTTGAGCTGCGCTACGCGCGTATGGGATGTTGGACAAGTCCGAGGTCAAGGCGTCGAGATCGTCTGTGTAGGCCAATTTCTCCAGCCTCCGGGCAATCCGACGCGGTTTCGTCCAGGCGTTCACGACGCGCAGCTTGTGCATCAGGCATGCGTTGACGTAGTACGTCCACCTACTCTTGCGGCTGGGCTGCGAGACCTATGACGGTTCCGTTATGTTCGTAACACGCGAAACTGAAGTCGAAGTCGGTCGAGTCGTAGTCTCCGAACGTCACGCCACTGCATTCCGCACCGTCGATGGTCGCGGTCTTCAGGCTCTCCGATCGGATCTTGTCGAGACCAGCTGTGATAAGAGCCTCAGCATCGTCGCAGGCCATCGTCCCTTCGTGGACGAAGACTCGCTGCGGTTTCGGGGCTCCCCCCTCGATTTCACCGCACACCCCGAGTTCCTCCGCCACGTCCTCTACCTCCTGGCGGAATTCGGCGATCTTCTCGGCGCGGTCGGGTTCGACAGGTGTGTGTTCGATTTGAGGGCACAAGTGCTCGAAGGCATTTTCGGTCATGGGGAGTGAAACATGTTCTGCTTCCAGCACGTTCGCAGCCAGCAGGTTGGCTTCTGCTGTTAGCTGAGGCAAAGGGGACGCGGCGGCGTTCGTATCGAACGAGTCGATCGGTTGTATGGCCGCGGGACCAGCCTGACAGGCTGTGTAGCCGGCATACAGAAGGACGGTCTGGGGAACGACAACATCGGTCTCCCCGGTGTAGATCGCTTTCAGCATTGCTTCGCAAGAGGAGCGAGCGTAGTCGCCTTGCCCACGCTCAGGTGTCTGCGCGTAGATCTCCGACAGATTTGTATCGAGACTTTCAGCTATCTGTGAGGCGATTTCGGGAGAACGGGTTTCTTCCGATGATTCGTCTCCGACCGAAGCGAAAGCCGCTTTGTAGTCTTCCCAGGGCATGTTCTGGTCGAGATCAGTGTCTTCGCACCGCCCCGAAGAAGCTGCGTCTTCGATGAGGTCGTCCACATCATCGCTGGACATACTCTCGAGGACTTTTTGCGCCTCGCCGTCGGACAGATTGTTGAGGTCGTCAGCGGAATTCCCCGACGAACAACCCGCCACCAGGATCGAACACAACAGGACAGAGGTCACAACACGGCGCACGTCAACGCTCCAAGCTTGAGAAACAGCAACACTGCATAGTCACACAGCTAGGCAGTAGAGTGGCATCATCTGAACGAATGATCCCGCGTGCGCTGTCCGCCGAATTGCGATGGTTGCTGAGTAGTAGCTGTTCGTACGACGAACTGCGCCTCGCGACGACGTCGAACGCACTCGCTCAATTCGGCTTCACTGCAGAAGTATTCACCACCGGCAGTTAGCGGGTGACCAAGACGTGGGCAACGGCCGGGTTCCGCGGCATCCGCTGCTGGGCCCGACACGACCACGCATGCTTAGCGCTGTGCCTTCGACACAGATATCGGTGACATCGACCGATCGAGGGCGCCGGCAACCTAGCGGCCTACCTCGGAGTCGCACCACGCACTCCGATCCGGTCCTCGATCAGGGGTGAGCATCGACAACGTGATGAAACGGCTGGCCGAACTGCGGAGCACGTGGATGCGGCCCGAAGTCGGACAGGTACAGCATGCAAGTTTTGGTGCGGCGCAACGACCTTGCGCATGCGACCTTCGTCATGATCGTAGTCCGGAAAGCGACCATCGGACCTTGACGCCGGCGTCGCGGCGCTGTTCGACAAGGTCGTCCGCGTTGGCTTCGGGAAGACGCGGTAGTCATCCTGGTCTGAGAGGCCGCCGGCGGGTTCATTCTCATCCCAGCTGCCGCGGCCGCAGCTGTCCCCTCTCGGATCATGGTCGGAAGCGCCTCGTAGGTGTAGTCCCACGTGGCTAGTTTGGCGATCTTCGCGTCGTGGTCTCCCAGCCGGGCGGCGTGTGCGAGTTGCGCCTCGCATTGACTTTTTCTCAAGAGGAGCGCTGCAGACGCACGGCTTGCGGGGTCGTGAGTCGGGCGTAGCGGCAATGATGGTGGGTGTCGGTGTCACAGGATCCGCTGTCGCTCGTCTTTGTAGTTCCCCCGCTCGTCCGTAGCAAACCATCGCGGTCTGTGTTCGTTCAGCGCGGTCGGAGGCGCTTGCAGTGTGCGGAGTTCGGTGTCACGAGGGCGTCACAAGTGGGTACATTCTTCCCTGGACTGAGTTGTTCGAAGATGAACGAAAAGCATTGCAATACAATGAAAAAGATCGTCCATGCGAGTGCGCGTGAATCCACTTCCAGGGACTAAAAATCCGCACAGTGTCGGTTCGAGTCCGACTGGGGGCACGTAAGTCCATATGGACCCGAAAGCTTAGTCCGAATAACGAGTTTCGGCGCGTGCCGTGGACTACAGTGAACTGTGGCGGTTCTCAATGAAACTGTGAGGCAGCGGATCTGAAATACGCTGATGGTCCTAAGCTGACGCGGACGTCGGATGGTGTGTTCGTGCATGTCAGCGCGTGTTTTCAACCTAGATGCCGGCGGATCTCGACGGTTCGTTGACACGAGGCTGACACGTCTCGGTACCAAGCTGGCTCGGCGGTCGGAGGGTCGTTCTTCAAAGCTATTGCAAGACAACAGATATTGACGGATTCGAATGCGCTTGAGCGCTCTCTACCGAAGGGTGACGTCTTCCTAAGGCCTAGATAATCCGGGCGACGAAAATTGCATTTTCCGCACCGTGTCCACCGACGTGCCAGTTCAGCACAGTTTTCGCTCCGCAGATCTGTCGGTGGCCTGCGCTAGGCTGCCGATATGGACAGTCGACCCGGCCGTACACCTGCGGTGAGCACACCTGATCGCCCTGCCGCGCTCGCGTCCGTGGCAGTAGAGTCCGAGATCCCGACTGCCGTGGCCAAGCGGATCGCGAAGGCGATTGAATCGTCACGGTCGGAGGGGACTCGCCGGACCCACGCCGCGGGATGGCGACGCTTCGCAGGGTTCTGCGCACGGGAAGGGCATACAGCGTTGCCGGCCCACCCAGTCACCGTCGCGGCGTACCTCGTCGACGCCGCTGACACCCGCACCGAATCGGGGGAGCGGGCCTACGCCGTCGCCACCTTCGGCACCTGGATCGCGGCGATCAACCACCAGCACCGCACCACCGGGCATTTGTCCCCGTCGGCACGCGAACTCGTGACCGCCACGCTGTCCGGGATACGACGGGAATACGCCGCCGCGGGGGACCGGCCTCGCACCCCGCGTGACCCGCTACTGGTCGACGACATCAAAGTCCTCGTCTCGACCGCGCGTCAGCGCTGCCGAGGCTGGGCCGACGACTGCTCCGGAAGGCAGAACCGTTCGGCGCGCACGTCTGCCGTAGGGGAGTGCCCCGAACGGCAGCCCGAGCACCGCTATTCCGGGCCGTTGCCAAGAGCGGCAATCTTGGCACCTCACCGCTGTCCGGGGCAGCGATCCACCAGACCATCCGCCGTCGCGCCGAGCACGCCGGCTGTGACCCCACTGCACTCGCCAAGCTCGGTGGGCACTCTCTTCGCGCGGGGTTCGTCACCCAAGGCACCCGGAACGGCGCCGACGGATCCGCGATCGCACGTCAGACCGGCCATGCCAGCATCGATTCGGTCGAGGTCTACCGCCGCGAACACGCGCCCCTCGTCGGGAACGCGGTTACCGCGATCGGGTTGTAGGTCACCAGTAATCGCGCAATTCCACAACCCACATGATTGATGATGGAAGCAATAGCTGGGCAAATTGATCAACTAGGTTCGTGACGCCGTTTTTCGACCGACATGGTCTGTCGTCTGCGGCCCCTCGCGCGTCCTTCTGATAACCTAGTGATTGTAAACCTGCTGGCTGTGGGCCGGGGTGGTCATTCTTTCGACACCCCAGGGGCGCAAATGATCGCTGACCGACCCGATTGCATATCCAGCCAACACTCAATTCGCTCTAGCCTCAGAGCGGTGATGGACAACCGCTATTTCATCGGGTACGTCTATCCGTTCGTATTGTTGGTAGCAGCGCCGTTCTTGGTCAGTATCTACCGCTGGTTGGGCCTCGCCGTGTAGCCGGCAGGAGGCCCAGAACTGATTCGGTCAGATTTGAGACTTCCGCGGGATGCCTATGATTGAGGTACAGAATGTCTCGATGTCCAACGGTGCGAACAGCTAAAAAGACCTTTCGGTTAAGCGACGCACCAGATTTCGCTCACCGAATCGCTGGGTCAGAGACCGGGGCGCCGCTTGCTCAGCTCCAAGCCGTCGATGAGAGTCATGGGCAGGATAAGATCGTCGGACTTTTTGTCGAGCAATTCGATCAACTCCGTGTCGTTTGTGATCTTTGCAACCACCCATCGCGCGAGCATGCAGGAGACCGCCACGATGTAAGTCGCCTGGTAGTGGTGTACGTACTCCTGCTTATACTTGATGTGGAGTTCCTTGTCGCCCTGTTCTAGGAACGCGGCTACGGCGGTGTGTGTGACGTGGACGTGCTGTGAGAGAATGTGATAGCTAGTCTCAAGAAACTTTTCTTCGTCGATATCGCGAAGCATGCTCATAAATTTCGGCAATCGCTTGCCCGTCGGCGGCGCATCTAGTGACGCGACTGCTTTCGCTAGCTCTTCGTTCTTGAGCCAGACAGCTAGGTTTGTGTAGTGGTCGATACGGTCGTGAGCGACATTGACCTGGAACCGGTTGACGCCTCCGTTTACGATAAAGATCCACTGCAGTGTGACGGCGTGCTCAAGTGCTGTGCGTGCCAGTACAGCCGATTCTGCTGCGAGTCCGGCTCTAGATAGGCGGAGGTAGGCGTCGCTGTACCCCATAACGCGGGCGGCGACGCCATAGAGGAGCAAGAACTCCTCTTTGTGGACTCGATTGACGTCGAACCCTTCGGCATCTCGCAAGTGCGTGATGCAGTCCCCGATCCATACTTCGAGCGCTGGCAGGTCAGGTTTACTGGTCACATGGTGATCTTAAGTAACATGGCCGACGGTTCGCTCCTGAGGGCTCAAACTCAATTCCTTGGTCCTGCATTCGTGCCAGTAGACGGCCGCCCATTGGTTATCTGTACCTCAGTTCAAACACCACATTGTATGGTGACAATAGAACTGCAACCGTACGAGTCGAGGCGTTCGAGAGTGTCGTTGATATCTGTTGTGGAGTCGGGCTTTCCTCACAACAGGCCAGTTGGCTGACTATGCCCAGTGCGGTGGCTCGTGTTCGGGGTTGTCGAGTACGGCGTCAATTCGTTGATCTGTCACGATTTCTTCAATTGCCGCGCTTTCTGCACCGATGGTTGCGAAGTGGGGATCGACATCGTTGGTCACGCACCAAGCGCGGTCCGCTGGCCAGATAAATGCGGGATCGGGCGCGTCACCGTAAGGCCATCGGGCAGGGTTATCACTGTTCCAGTCGCCATAGTCCGCGAGCGTTCCGTGGAGCATCCAGTAATCACGGTTAGGAAACGCAAAGTTCGGTGGCGAGTCAACCGCGATGGAACCCCACCCCGCCCACATGCAGAAGTAACAGTCGTCTGGTGTACGTGTGTACCTAGACAGAATATCGAGTACTACACCAATTTGCTCATTCTCCCTGAGCTCCTGCTGCTCGAAAGAGACATCATTTATTCGTTGGCCAGGCTGACTCGGATCAGGTATGAATCTCACCCGCGCATATTTTTGATATCCAAGCGGGCCGCGTCCTGCTAGGCGTTGCCAGGGGAGTCCCTGCTCGATCATCCAGCTTGCAGCAGTTGATCCCTTGCAAAGTCCGAAGCTCATGTGACTACTATCTACCGTTCTCACTCGTTTGTGAATACGAGCAAGGTGTACCGGTGGAAGCACCTTGGACTGGAGTCCGAGATGCTTCCACCGCAACCCTCACGGTCAGATCAAGAACACGGCACTGACAGTTCCGTTCCGTAGTCCTTGTTACTGGGGTCAACGAGACCCTCGATATCTACGTCTACCACCTGTCGCCACCAGGTATCAGTAGAATTTACGCACAGCGAATTCGCTGCGGCTCTGTTATTGCTTTGATCTGCCGCGTGGATTTCGGACACTGAAGGTGGTTGATTTTCAGGCCGCGTCGAGGTGCTGCCGGTAACTGTAGTGGACGTCGTTAGGCGCTCGATAGCCGTGGGCCGAGTGCCGGCGCCGGGGATTGTAGAAACCCTCGATGTGGCGAACAACATCATGTCGCGCTTGGGATTTCGTAGCATATACGGTGCGGTAGACGCATTCGTTCTTGAGTGCGGCGAAGAAACTTTCGGCCATACTGTTGTCCCAGCATTGACCGGTCCGTCCCATCGACGATCGCATCCCCAGCGCGGCAACCGAAGCGCGGTAGGCGCGCGAGGTGTAGACGCTGCCACGGTCGGAGTGAAGGATCGCTCCTGGTTCGATCTGGGTGGTTGCAGCAGCATTGCGAAGCGCAGTGGCGACGAGTTCGGTGCGCATGTGATCGGCGATTGACCAGCCCACGACCTTGCGGGAGAAGCAGTCGATCACCGTCGCCAGATACACGAACCCCTGCCAGGTGTGGATATAAGTGATGTCGCCGACGAACTTGATGCCCGGACGGTCGGCAGCGAAGTCGCGTTCGAGCAGGTCCGGGACGCCGGCATCGTCACCGGATTCGGTGGTCGTGCGAAACGGTCTCGGCTGGCACGGCGCCAGGTCGTGCTCGCGCATGATCGACCGGACGAACTCGGGTGAGCATTCGATGCCGGCTTCGCGCAGATCCACATGGATCCGCCGATACCCGTAGGTTCCGTGCGCGGCATCGAAGAACACCCGAATATGCTGCGCCAGTGCATCTCTACGCTTCGACGTTGCCGACTGTGGTCGGCTCCGCCAGTTGTAGAAGCCGGATTTCGACACCTCGAGCCACCGGCAGCGGTCAACGATCGAAACGGGCGTGGAGTCATCGGGAACATAGGAGTCGATGAACTCGTACTTCGCCACTACCGTGGCTCCCGCGCGAAGTACGAGGCCGCTTTTTCAAGAAGGCTGCCTCTGCCCGAAGCTCACGATTCTCGCGTTCGAGCTGGTTCAAACGGGCGCGTTCGGTGAGCGTGAGATCTCCGTCGGCACCACCGCCCTGTGTTTCGCGGTACTTGGCAAGCCAGCGTCGCAGGCTGTCGTCACCGACCCCGGTAGGCCTTGGCGACTGCGCTGATCGGCTTGGACGACTCGATGACCTCTCTGCACAGCTCATCTTTGAACTCCGCCGAGAACGATCTCCGTGATCTGCTCATGCTGGTCGGACTCATTTCAGTAGATCCCTATCCTAAGCGAGTCCAATGTCCGAAATCCGTGGGCCGATCAGATCCCAGATTGAATCGATAGCGGTTCGATACGTACGCGCACCTGCTGGTGACCCCGCCGCCGCTCCTTAGAACCGCTGATTTACTTCAAGTGACGCGCCCTCGTCTTCCATGGCCCTGGCATGACGGCCAGGGGAGAGACATCAGCACAAACACCACATTGGCGCATCTCACACACGGTGCATCGACACGGGATGAGCCAAATTCCGTCAACACCGGTTGACGGTGCGGTAACTGCGTTTTGGGTGCGCAGTAGCGCCAACCATCTGAGGTGTAGTCGCATCCGGTTCGCGGTTGGCAGGCGTGACCGCAGCCGAGTCGCGTGTGGTGCATATTGTGTTGCAGGTGAACGAAAGCATCGCGAAGTGGACTGTGCCGAAAGGGTGGTGGCGGCGATCGGAGGCTGTACACGGCCGATCTCCGAAGCCATCACAGTCACGGGCAGGCGCCGTCGACATGGCGGGTTTCGACGATTTCGTGACTCGCCAGACTGACCATTTCCGCACGGTTCTCGAACATCCCGCGACGGCACCAGATCTGTGTGAAGCCGGCCTCGATTTCTTGACTGCCCGAGATGCGAGTGACCCACCGTCTGCGTTGGCAGCAGGGGCTGCCTGGTTCGTTATGACCGACCAACCACACCTGCCGATGCGAGAGCCTTTCGCGCTGGCGCTGGCCGAGCGCTACGCCGCCGGGTTCGCTGCGCAAGCACTGGTCTCGGCGGCCTCGTTGACGTTCGACTACCACCCAGATCCGCGGGGCAATCAGTACCCGTCCAGCAGGTCGCTGGGTCACCGCGCCGTCAACGATCTGATCAACGTGTGGATTTTCGAGCCGCACTCCCGGATCCGAACCTTGCTTGCTGCCTTCGACTCACACGACTATCGACAAGCCGTGGCAGACGTCAGCGGCCTTCGTGGACAGGGCATGGCGTCGAACATTGCCAGTAGCTTCCTGTTTCCCACCGAAAAACACTGGTGGCAGAACGATCTGGCGTACACAGCATCTTTGGACTACGACGTCTACGGGATCCACTATGCGATGGCGTTGCTCTCCTGTGTGGATACACCGGCGGACGTGGAATCGCTGTTCGCCATAGCGCCCGAGCGTGAGAAGGCAGTGTGGCTCATCGGACAACGCATGAACCTGATTTCGAGCATGTGCGTCAACGTCGGGCCCGGCGTGGAGCAGTATGTGGGTGAGTTGTTCGACGGTAACGTCACCGCAGCCCACAAGAAGCGCTTGGCGATGATGCTCGCCGAGTTCGACACCGACGACGGGTTCGCCGCGCTGTTGGCTCGGTCGGAGAAGAAATATGTCGAACCCGCGCTGCTGCACGCCTGCGCGTCATCGCCGGACCGGGCAGGGCGACTGCTCCCGGCGGCCACAGGTGTGGTCGCTCGCCGCCTGGCCGAGGAACACCGGCGCGTACACGCCGTCGACGACACCAGCGCAGTGGTGTCATCGACGCCCGAAGAGGCACGCGTCCGGGCGACCCTTCCTACCGTGCTCGTCGACCCGCCCTGGGAAACGATCACCGTCACGGGTGACCCACAGGTTCTCGTCGGCGACACCGTCCAGCGTCCACTGACAGTGCGTTGGGAAGAGGGCGAACGTGAAGACTACGCAACGAGCGGTGAGCCCTACGTGCCGTGGATGAGCCACACCGAGTCATGGCAGGGAAGAGTCGATCGAATCAAACAGGACACCTACTGGGGCTTGGAGACACTCGCCTATGCACCCGAAGAACTGATCAGGCCGCTGCTCACGTCGCTGCCGATGCCTCGATCGGTGTGGTATCCCGAACGAGACTTGCGCAGGATCTTGGGCCGATTCGACAACGAGGGAGCCCAGTTCGTCGTCGATGTGGCGACCGCGAAGCCTGCCCACGCAGCGCACGTTCTGATGCCGATAGACGGCACCGTCGTCGCGGCATCGATGTCGAAGTGGCTGGCCTCGAAAACGCTGCGCGGCACCGCTATCGCATGGTTCGACCGGCACATCGGTACTGCTGCCGACGATCTCATCGCTACCGCTGTCGGCCCACTCGGGCAAGAACGCCTGCAGGCGCGGCGGGCTCTGCGCTTCCTGGACCGCAGCGACCACCGCACCACAATTCTCGCCGCCGCCCGCGAGCGCGGCGCCGACACCGAATCGGATATCACCGCACTGCTAGACACCGACCCGCTCCTTGAATTGCCGACCTCGATGCCGACGCTGCCGACATGGATCGAACCAGCCCTGTTGCCACCGATCCTGACTACCGCAGCAGACACGGTTCCGGCACCCGAGGTGGCCAATTTTTGCTCGATGCTGGCGATTTCACGCATCGACTATCCCTACGCAGGCCTCGCGATCGCCGCGACCGCCCTGGACTCCGAATCCGTCGAACAGTTCGTGCTGGGGCTGTTCGAGCGCTGGCAACGTGCCGGTCACCCCGAACAACAAGGGTGGATTCTCGACGCACTCGGGATCGTCGGCACCGACGAGACCGTCCGGACACTGACGCCGCTCCTACTCCGATGGCCACTGCAGTCCGCTCACCGCCGCGCCGACATGGGCCTGACCGTCCTCGCCGCGATCGGAACCGATACCGCCCTGAGCGCGTTGTGGCGGATCGCTCAAGGCTTACGGTTCCCGGCGTTGAAAGCGAAGGCCGAAGCCCACATCGAGCGCATCGCCGACGAGATGGGATTGACCCCAGACGAACTCGCCGACCGCCTGGTCCCGGACCTCGACCTCACACCCGACGGATCACTGGACATCGACTACGGAACCAGGACATTCGCCATCCGGCTCGACGCTCGCCTGCAGCCGATCATCATCGCCGGGGACGGCACGATCCGTCGATCTCTGCCGCGCCCCGCTGCCACCGACAGCGAGACAGCCCGGGACAGCTATCAACGCTTCCTTCGATTCCGGAAAGTACTCACCCCGATTGCGGCCGAGTTGATCGAGCGGTTCGAAGACGCCATGATCACACGCCGGTCCTGGCCGTTGGCCGACGTGCGAGCGCACCTGCTGACCCACCCACTGACGTCGATCATCTGTCGAGGCGTGATCTGGCAGGTAGACGACGGCCGTACCTTCCGCCTCACCGACTTCGGTGCCGCGGTCGATAGCACCGATGACGAGATCGCTGTTGCGGTCGACGCTCACGTGAGCATCGCGCACCCTGCCCAATTCGAAGACCCGATGCTGCCGTGGCGTGCAACAACCGCAGAACACTTCGAGGTGCAGCCGTTCGCACAGCTAACGCGCCGCGTCTTCACTCCTCGAGAAGCTGAAGCGTTGACATCGTCCTACACCAACACGAAAACCAGCACCGAAGAACTGCTGGCTATGTCCAGCCGGGGCTGGCGCCGAGAAGCGCCCCAGGACAAGGGCGCCCAGATCGCCCTGCACAATTATCGCGGCCACAGCGTCGTCGCGACGATCATGGTCTATCCCGGCTTCAACATCGTAAACCCGACGCAATGGGCTACCCAGCGCATCGTCCACGTCAGCCTCACCGCCAACACCCCGGACCCCGTCGAACTCTCCGAACTCGCTCGCGATCTCGCAACCATCAACGTCGCCGCGCTCACCGGAGACGAACCCGAGCTGGAAGGCTTCGACTCCATCTGAAATCGCAGCCGGCCTTCTTCCGCCGCTGTCATCGACCGCCTCGAAATAAACTGAATTTACGTCCTCGTGACGATCACGATTGGGATTTGTCAGGGTTTCTTGACGGTGCGGAAATGTCGCTTTGCTTACCGTCCGCTCGGAAGGGACGTAAATGGTGGATCGACAGATCGTGCTCGCGAGTGGTTGCCCCGATGTGGAGAGATCGCGTCGTCGTTATTTTCCCGGGACGAACAATCGACGTTCGTTGACACAGATTCTGACCCCGATGGATTCGTGTTGATGACCGAGCTGAGTTTCGGGTTTGGGTTCGCAGTCCGTGCCGATACGGTACGGACCGTGCTCGTCCAAGGTCGTCCGGCCAACTGTTCTCGTTGACACGAGAGTGACACATCTGGGTACGTACGGGGGTGGATCGGTCTGAACGCCGATGTACGAAAAGGGCTGTGAGACAACGATAAGTGGATCCACCTGAGTCCACTAGATTGCAACCTTCCGGACTTAAAATCCGCACAGTGTCGGTTCGAGTCCGACTGGGGGCACCATGGAAGTCCAGGTCAGGCGGTTGAAAGTCATTTACTTGACCGTTCTCTCTCGATCCAGTCCGCAGTGAGTCCGCAGTAGGTTTGATGAACTCTCTCGCCGCGCTGTCGAATGCGACAGCGACACTGTCGAGGTCATCTGCGCACAGGTGGCCGTAGAGATCGAACGTCAGGATTGCGGACTTGTGTCCGAGCATCCGCTGTACGGACTCTGACGTTCGGCCTGCCTGAATCGCGAGTGACGCTGCTGTGTGGCGGAGTTCGTGCGGGATCAAGTCAGGGATACCGATCGCGCTCGCTGCCTTGTCGAAGGCCCACCGATACTCGCCGAGGGAAGATGTCCGCCCTTACGACTCGGAAAGACCAGTGAAGTCGGCGTCAGCTCACCGATGTGCGTGGCGAGACGCTCGTGCAGCGGAGACAACCCTCTCGATCTGTGCTTTTCGCGCCGCATGATCGTTCCCCTTCCGCGCGGCCCACGCGCCACGAATGTTGTCGAACGTCGCGATCAGGCCCACCGAACACGCGAGCAGAATCGGTACCCAGATTGGCGGTTCGTGCCAACCTGCTCAGCTCGAAAGACTGGACAGACTCGTCGAAATGTACCCTGACCCGTTCCAGTACAACTACCTCGGAAGTTGATGTGATGGCGAAGAAGTTCATCCCTGTCCGGGAGCGACCGGAGTATGTCGAGCTCCAAGCCAACCAATCGTTCCGGTCCTGGCTCGCGATGCAGGAGGCGGTGATGGATTTGGAATTTTTCCTTGTCGACGATCCCGACCTCGCGCAGCACAAGTTCACTCGGGAAGGGTTGGTGCGGGCTGAGTCCCACCTCCTCGATCGCCACCAGGACAAGAGGTCCGCGTTCTCCGACGTGCACCTCACGATCACGATGAGGTACGTCTACTTCATCGGTGAGACATTCCGCCGAGCGACGGAGGGGAGATGGGTCGCGCTCCCGCCCGATCCTCCGCAGCGGGGCCCAGCCTCGGCGATCGATGCGGAGTTCACTCCCGCTTTCTACGTCCCGCAGGACTACCTCGGCGTCGCGCTGACCCGCCGGACTGGGAAGGAGATCACCTTCGTCTACGACATCGCCGTGCGGAAGCACGAAGAATGGGTGGCGTCGGGTCGGAAGCCGAGCACCGGTCGGTGAGCATGGCAGATCCGACAGGTCAAGCAGTAAGCTGCCAGTTCACGGCAGTGAGGGGTGACGGTGGCAGGTTCGAGAGGCCCGATCAGGGAGACGCCGGAGTATCGAGACGCACAGTCCGATCCCCGGTTCACCTCCTGGGTGACGATGCAGGAGGCGGCGATCGAGCTCGAATTCATCGTCGCTGACGTGCCGGAGCTGAAACCGCACCTGTACACCCGCGAGGGGATAGTCCTCGCAGAACACGCTGCGCTGGAACGGTTCCCGGGCTGGCGGGACGCGTTCGCCGGAGACAACCTCACTGTCGCGATGCGTTTCGTCTACTTCATCGGTGAGACGTTTCGCCGCGCGACGGAGGGGCGCTGGGTCGCAGTCCCTCAGGCTCCGCCGAAGACGGGCGCTCTCCAGGCGATCGACGTCCAGTACAAGTCCGGTTTCCACAACCCGGCCGACATGCTCCAGATGGCGCTGGCGCAGCGGAGCGGCGACAGGATCGTGAAGGTGTTCGACTACGCGATCGAGGACCACCAGAAGTGGGTCGACGCTGGTCGGCCATCGCGAACATGATCGGAACCCGAACCAAATCATCGGGAGAATGCTTGTCACAGAATCCACTTCCGTGAGGCCCTGGTCAGGGCAAACGGTTGGATGGGGGACCGTGCATTCGACACTTCATGCAGATGACGACCGCCCTCAGGGGTGAACGCTGCGTGTCCGCAAGGCTCCGTCGTTTCTCGCTCCGTTACGGTGATGGGGACGATCCGCTGACGGTCGGACGGCGCTTCCCTGCCGATTCCTTCGATCTCGCTGTGCAGAACGGCATGCTGGTCAAGACCGCCGCTGGCGACGTGCACGACGCCATTGACGGAACAAAACCGGTCCTCGCACGAATCGTAGATCGACTTGAACAGCATCTCGAAATCCCCGATTCAGACATTGCGGACCTGACCCAACGTGGAGGCGATATTCGTCAATCACCGACGATGACAATAAGAATTTGAAGGATCTACGCCCCTTGGTTGCCGGGCTGTGGCCGCCAACGAGCCGGGGCAGTGGCAAACTCTCGCACGCATCCTTAACGACTCCGACCCACCACAGTCCGCGGATCTGAAGACCTGTCACAGCATGCTGAGGGAAATCAAGAAACGGCATATGGTGAAGACACCGGCGGACGCGCATTAGCCAGCAGCCGATTCACGCAAGTACACCTCGGGTCGAGGGTGTCGCCGCACTATCTCACCAAACGCCAACTTGGAGTGCAGGTCACGTCAGAGATAGACCTCATTGCAGTGCTGGCGCTCGATACTGCGCGGCTGGACACCGCCCATCTGGTTAGCTTAGGCTAAATTTCGTACCGAGGGGATGAGGTATCACGTGGTGATCAAGAGAGTGCAGCGCTTCTTCTATGCCGAGGTGGTGAGGACGGCGCGCATCTCGCCCTCGCTTGTGCGAGTCGTATTCAGCGGTGATGGATTGCCTGACTACACGTCCAACGGCACTGCGGACGAGTGCGTCTCGCTGTACTTCCCCGGTGACGGCGAAGACAGGCCGCCGGCGATGACCGAGAAGGAGGGCGACTGGGCGTATCACGACATCGACGAACCCGAGCATCGCAACTATACGGTTCGGAGCTGGGACGCGACCGCCAAGGAAATGTCGATCGACTTCGTCGCTCACGAGGGCGGAATCGCGGCGACGTGGGCCCTGACGGCGGCACCCGGCGATGTCATCGGACTGTGGGGGCCACGAGGATGGTACGACCCGCCGACGGGCACGCGTTGGCAGCTGCTCGTCGCAGACCTGACCGGGCTTCCGGCTCTGTCTCGAGCCATCGAAGAGCTGCCGGACGGGTTCCCGGTTCGGGCGATCGTCGAAGTCCTCGACGAAGGTGACAAAATTCCGATCGAGACGAATGCGGACCTGAGCATCGAGTGGCTTATCGGCGGAAACGGGCAGGGGCCGTCGCGGCTGGCTGACGCCGTGCGCGACGAGCCGCTTCCGGACGGACCCTTGTACGTGTGGTTTGCCGGAGAGGCGGCCGCGAGCCGGGCGGTGCGCAAGTACCTGCGCACAGAGCGCGGATTGAGCAACGCGCAGTTCGAAACCATCGGATACTGGCGCGTTCGCGCTGAAGAGTGGCTGCACAAGTACGAAGCGGTCGAAGACCGGCTTCACAGCGAGTATCAGCAGTTGATCGACGCCGGAGTCGACGAGGCAGACGCCGAGAACCGCTGGGAGGACATGCTCGAAGAAGCCGGGCTGTAGCTGCCCCGTCGCTACTTCGTCCGTCGACCGGTCGTCCGGACAGTTCGGTGACGCCCGTTGCGTCCATTGCCGTCAGTACTGCCGAGTCGTCGGACGCGGTCCACTGGCGGATGAGCTTCTGGTGCGGGAACCGGCCCCGGGCCGGACCGGATGTGGAAGGACCGTCTTGCTGGATGTCGCGTTCGGCGATCGCGCATCCAGGCGAACATGCGGGCTGAAGGTAGCCTAGCCTTAACTCGATTTCCTTGCTACCCTCCGGTGCGAAATGTCCGCATCACGAGCCGAACCTGCCGGTGACTGTGTCTGCGAACGTTCGACCGACCCGCACTTCTGATGTACACGAGAGGAACCTCGATGAAACCGCTTACCGCGCCCAGACGCGCGACAGCACTGCTTGCCGGGCTGGTGAGTGTCGGCCTGGTGCTCGCGGGTTGCTCGAGCGACTCGTCCGACGGCGCCAGCAGCGATGCCTCGGGCAGCAGTGAGTCGAGCACCGGTGCGTTCCCGGTCACGATCGACGCCGCCTACGGCGACGTCACCGTCGAAGAGAAGCCTGAGCGGATCGTCGCTGTGGGCACTGACTGGATCGGACTGTTGGACATTCTCGGCGAGAAGCCGATCGCGGTGTCGGGCGAAGCATCCGACCTCGATGACTACCCGTGGTTGCAGGGTCTGTACGACGGCGATTTCAACGCAAACCTTTTCACCGCGGAAGGTACGGATTCGCCGGAAGCGATTGCCGCGCTGGATCCCGACCTGATTCTGACGAGCGTGTGGGGCGTCGACGAGCAGCTCTACGAGCGTCTTTCGTCCATCGCGCCCACCTATGTCGGTCTGGAAACGCAGGACGAAGGCGGCGACACCAGCTGGCAGGACAATCTGGCTTCCCTCGCTGCACTCACCGGGCACGACGAGAAGATCGTCGGCGAGACCGAGGCCACGTACGAGGCCACGTTGTCGGAGGCCGCCGCGAAATTACCTGAACTGCAGGGCAAGACGTTCCAGCTGGGAGTGCTGGACGGCGACGATCAGCAGCTGTGGCTCACCGAGTACGCGAACGAGCCCATCGAGGCCTTGGGATTGACTCCCGGAGACGGGCAGCCGACAGGTGAGGGCGACAGCGTCGCGGCGAACGCGCCCAAGTATTCGCTCGAGAACATCGAGAAATTCTCCGCTGACGTCGTGTTCATCGTCACTCATGAGTATGCCGACCCGGAGAACACGTTCAGGACGGCGTTCGAAGCCGATCCCCGCGTTCCCGAGCTTGCCGCCGCGAAGAACGGGACGCTCGTCTACCTCTACGGTCCGCAGTGGCTCGCGGTGAATCCACCCACTCCGTCGAGCGTGAAGTGGTGGGTCGACCAGGTCGTTCCGCAGCTCGAGGCATCGACGCTCAACACGGGCGCATAGCTCAGCCTTTTCATCCAGCCGCCTCGTAGCGAGCGAGGCGGCTGGATGTGCGCCGACCACCAGAGAGACGAATCGAGTGACAACGCGAACCGGACATGCTCCTCCACCCGCTGAGACGCCGGAGGGTGTTCGGCGCGCAACAGCGTCGACGAGCGTGGGACGGCGCGCGCTGGGATTGTTCATCGCGATCGCTTCGTTGATCGTCTTGGTGCTCCTGAGCATCGCCGTCGGATCGAAGGACATCCCGCTGTCGGTGGTGTTCGACTCACTCCTGCACAACACCGGCAAAGGCGACGCGTACGTCGTGTGGGACATGCGCATTCCGCGAACCGCAGTGGGTCTCGCCGTCGGCGTCGCGCTCGGGGTGTCCGGTGCACTCATTCAGGCTTTGACGCGTAATCCGCTCGCCGATCCCGGCATTCTCGGTGTCAACGCCGGCGCCGAATTCTTTGTCGTCGTTGGCATCGCGGTGTTCGGTGTGACCACCGTCAGTGGGTACGTCTGGTTCGCTTTCCTCGGCGCACTGGTCGTCACGGTCGTCGTCTACGTGATCGGTTCGATGGGGCGCGGTGGCGCAGACCCGGTCCACCTGACGCTGGCGGGTGTCGCGTTCGGAGCGGTCCTGTCCGGCATCGTTACCGGTTGGGTTCTGACCGATCCGAAGACGTTCGATCAGATGCGCGGTTGGTATGCAGGCAGCCTCGTCGATCGGGGATGGGACGTTCTGTTGCCGGTGGTTCCGTTCCTGATCATCGGGGTGGTGCTGGCCGCGATCGCGGCCAGTGCGCTGAACACCATCGCACTGGGGGACGACCTGGCGAGTGCACTCGGCGCGCACGTCAATCGCACGCGCGTGATCGTGATCATCGCGGTGACGCTGTTGGCCGGCGGCGCGACGGCGATCGCCGGTCCGATCGGATTCGTGGGCCTCATGGTTCCGCACGTCGCGCGCTGGATCGTCGGCCCGGACCAGCGCTGGATCATCGGTTACACCCTCGTCCTCGCGCCATCGCTGGTGCTGGCCGCCGACATCGTCGGACGCGTGGTCATCCGGCCGGGTGAGTTTCCAGTCGGCATCGTGACTGCATTCGTCGGTGCCCCGGTGCTCATTTATCTCGTCCGCCGACCGAAGGTGACTGGGCTGTGAGTTTCGCAGGCGTCGCGCGTGCGTCCGAACGGCGGGTAGATTTCGGACACCGCACGCTCGTGGTACGCAAGGGCGGGTGGGCCACGCGCTGGCACGGACGGAGTGTCCTCGTCTGCGCCGTTCTGGCGGTGGCGACGCTCGCGGTGACGGTATGGTCTCTGACCCTTGGTGACTATCCGCTGAGCCTCGGACAGGTGTGGGCTGCCGTCACCGGAAATCCCGATGCCGGTTTCGCTCGCACGGTCGTCGTCGAATGGCGGGCGCCGCGGGCAGTTGCGGCGGTCGTGTTCGGTGCCGCGTTGGGGGTGTCCGGCGCGGCTTTCCAGTCGCTGATCCGCAACCCGCTGGCGTCACCGGACATCATCGGTTTCAGCGCGGGGTCCTACTCGGGCGCGCTGGTCGTGATCATCGTGATCCACGGTTCGTATCTGCAGTTGGCCGCGGGGGCCCTGGTCGGTGGTCTCGCGACGGCAGCCATCGTTTATCTCCTCGCGTGGCGCGGTGGGGTACAGGGCTTTCGGCTGATCATCGTCGGAATCGCAATGTCCGCGATGTTGACCTCCCTCAACACATGGTTGATGCTGAACGCAAAACTCAAGGTCGCCATGAGTGCCGCCGCGTGGGGTGCCGGATCGCTTACCGGTACGAGTTGGGGTCAAGCCCTGATCGGCAGCGGTGTCATCCTCCTGCTCTTCGGCGTGCTTGCCGTATTCTCACCGGCCCTCAAACAGCTCGAACTCGGTGACGACGCCGCGAAGGCTACGGGTGCGCGTGTGGAAAGTGTGCGCCTCGTCGTGCTCGTGGTCGGTGTAGCGCTCACCGCGACCGTGACGGCCGCGGCGGGGCCGATCGTGTTCGTCGCGCTCGCGGCGCCCCAGATCGCCCGTCGTCTGGCTCGCAGCCCGGGGATCACCCTCGCGCCTGCGGCGTTCACGGGTGCGTTCTTGCTGGCCGGGGCCGACGTGACGGCGCAGCACCTACTTCCGGTCGAGTTGCCGGTCGGTGTGGTGACCGTGGTCGCCGGCGGCGGGTTTCTCGTGTGGCTGCTTATCCGTGAGGTGCGCCGTCAACGCTGAGACAAGTGTCCTCGGAGGTCTCGACCATACCCCCGAGTGGCGGTGTTCCTGTAGAGGAATCCTTGGGCCGGATGGGTGTCGATTGTATGTCGCACAAGCGATCCCACCATAATGGCAGCGATGCGGTCGATGTATCTGGGTTGCAGAATTCGCTAGTCAGCGATGTTCAGGTGGACCCACATCTGGGGACTTGAAATGGTCGTCTGCTGTCCCGGCAGCGTACGGCCAGGTCGGCGTAGTGCGCCTCGGTGCTCACGCACAACTGTCGTACTGCCGACAGCGGCATCCGACGCGTTCCGTTGGTCGCAACTCCGAGGTCACGGCCACGGCCGTCACTGACAGCCCCGACTGACAGTGCTACGGGGAGGTCAATTCGTTCCACAGGTCGTCGACGACATCGGCGAGGTCAGGAGGCAAACAACTGGCGTCGTAACAGGATTCGGGTACCAATGCCGGCGGTGCAGGCACCGAAGCCTCCGGCGCGTCTCCGGGCACCACCAGCCGCGACGTCACCGCCGTCGGCACGCCGCCGGCAGGGGCGAGAGTGCCCCATTGTTCGACGCCGTCGACATTCGGCACCGTGGTGCACCCCCAGTACAGGTCGTAGACCCCGTCGGGAAGGGCAGTGGATCCGTTCGGGCCATCCTCTGTGAACACCTCCAGAGTCACTGTTCTCGTGGTGCCGGGCAGGATCAAGGCACTCGGATCGACAGGGTTGACGTAGCCGAACGGCGGCCGCGATTCTCTGTCCGCCACCGAACCTGAAGGCAACCCGAACAGCTTGCAGCCGATCACAGCTGCCGATCGGTTGGTGATGGTCGCGGTGGCGATATTGCCCGACACCGCCGACACAGTCGTGACATCAGCCGGCGCCGCGTTCGCATCCACGGAGCACAGCACAACCGCTGAGACGCAGAACAATACGACTGTCACTGTGCGCCGCGCGAATTGCCCGATCATTCTCGAACCCGGACCGTCCTCGGTGTTGCTGCGGAGTGTCGTTGTCACTTG
The DNA here is from genome assembly GCF_001895005.1 of Rhodococcus yunnanensis NBRC 103083. Taxonomy (GTDB): domain Bacteria; phylum Actinomycetota; class Actinomycetes; order Mycobacteriales; family Mycobacteriaceae; genus Rhodococcoides; species Rhodococcoides yunnanense. The sequence continues at coordinate 83,186 of NZ_BCXH01000004.1, forward strand.
GGCGCTTCCGAGGTCGGAGTCGGAACGGTGGCGGCCGGGGCGCCGGGTACGTCGGATGCTCCGTAGAGCGTGCCGATGATGGACTTCCCCACCACTACTGCGGCGTTCTGTCCGTCGACCGGGGAGGCCGAGAGATTCGTGCCGATGATGATGGTGTCGCCCGTGTCGAGGTTGTAGGCCATGAACGAGGAGAAGCCGGGCAGTTGACCATCGTGGCCGAAAATGCCGGGGGCGAACTGCGCGATCCCGAGGCCATAACCGACTCCCTTCGGTGAGCCGGAGCTCATCGACTGCACACTGTCGAGACGCAGCTTCTGGGTGTCGTCGTCGAGCAAGCCGCCGCCGACAAGGGCTTTCACGTACACAGCGAGGTCGGTGGGGGTGGAGATCGCGCCGCCGGCCGTCCACGCCCACGATGGGTTCGCATCCGTTTGGTCGAGCGGCTTCAGGGTTCCGCTCAGCGCATCGGGCAGTTGAGCGGCGGGAACGGCGTACGAGTCGATCGTGTCGACGTTAGTGCCGAACTGATAGCCCTGCGGGTGGGTGTCGGGGATCGACGAATCGTCCGGCGCCGGCAGGTGGGTGTGTGTGAGGCCGAGCGGAGAGAAGATGCGCTCGTCGAACGCTTCCGAGGCCGACATTCCGGTGAGCTGTTCGATCACCACCCCGAGCAGCACGATGTTGGTATTGCTGTAATCGAAGACCTGAGCCGGAGCCGCATTGGCCGGATGAGAGAAGGCGATCGCGAGCAGCTCATCCGCCGTCCACGCCTTCTGCGGCTCCGCATCCAGCGTGGCATTGAAGGCCGGGTCGAAGGTGTAACTGTAGAGCCCGCTGCGCATCTCGGAAAGATCGGCGATGGTGATGTCGTCCCCGCCCGGCACATCGGGCCGAAACTTCGAGATCGGGTCGTCGAGCGAGAGAACGCCCTCTTGGACGAGCTGCAGGATGACGGTCGAGGTCATGGTCTTGGTGTTGCTGCCGATGCGCAGGTAGTCATCGACTGTTATCGGCACATCTCGGCCGAGCTCAGCCGTGCCGAATGTCGAAGTCCAGTCCCCCTTCGAGGGCGATTGCACCATGACGACGACGCCCGGGATGGCGTTGTCTGTCATGACTGTGGGGATGGCGTCACGCAGCTTGGCCGAATAGTCGGGTTCGGCCGCCGTTGTCGGAGTTTCGGTGGCGCCGGTCGATGTGTCGGCGGAGCCGGTCGACGGCTGCGTCGTGCATGCGCTCATGGCGAGCACTGCTACGGCGGCGATCGCGAAGACGGCTCGACTTTTGGTGTTCGTCACGATCTTCACGCTCGACTCACGGCAAGAGAGAGCTCGGCCGCAGAGTTCGGGGACAGCCGATTGCCTATTTCCCGGTGCCCACACGCGCCGTCAGGTGCGGTGATGAGCAGGAAATCTTTGTCGCAGTAGAGCATTCCAGTGCTGGAGGTCATCGGAGACTGTCCTTTTAGCGAGCTGATTGTCGCGGTCGAAACGGTAGGCAGTAGTGCAAGGGCGAAGTTCTGCATCTCAGCTGACCGTCGGGGCAGGCAGAACACCCAGTTGGGTGAGAAGACCGGCGACGTCCATGATCAACCGACTTTCGGTCATCTGACCGTTGCGGTATCGGTCGATGGTCCACGCGTCGACGCTGACCCGGTGGCCCGTCGCCGGGATACCCATGAACTCGCCGCGATGCGTTCCTGTCCACGTCGAGTACGCCATGATGCGGTCGTCCTCGGCGAGCGTGTCGCGGATAGTCCAGTGCAGGTCGGGAAATGCAGCGAACAGACCGGCGAGTACCTCGGCGAGCCCGGCCCGGCCCGGACCCTGCCCGGGAAACGGTATCTGCTCCACAAAGTCTTCGGCGACAATGTCTTTCATCGCCAGGTCGAGGTCGCGCCCGTTGATCACTTCTTCGATGAAGCGCTGCAGCAGCACGCGCATATCTTGCGTCCGAGTGTCCGAGCCGGTTTCAGGCATTGAATTTCCTTTCGATCGACAATCGTCTACATCGCTGCGCGACCGCACCGTCGCACTATCGCTGATAGTATATCTATCGCTGATAGTTCAACAAGATGTTCGTTCGAAGGGAGACTCGCGCTCGTATAAAATCTTCTATCGTTCATAGTTTTTCTATCGTGGATTGGGTGGTGACGTGTCAGAGGCCGATCAGCCCGGGGTCGAGCCCTCCGCGCCCGACCGTCGCGCCTTGCGCCGGGCCGCAAAGATCGCGACGATCGTCTCCGAGGCCTGGGCGCTCAGCCGAGCAGACGGGTTGGCCGGAATCTCGTTGCGCGATCTGGCTGAACGGGTAGATCTGCGCCAGCCGTCGCTGTACGCCTATTTCGACTCCAAGCTGGCGCTCTACGACGCGATGTTCGCGGACGGCAACCGTCAGTTACTCGCATACACCGCAGACCTGACGCCGACTGGCAATCCCGAACTGGATCTGACCGAGTTCGTCGGCCGAGTAGTTCGATTCTCGAGCGACGACGTCGAACGTCACCAGCTGCTGTTCCAGCGCACCATCCCTGGGTTCGAACCATCCCCGGAGTCCTACGCGATTGCCATCGAATTCCTGAACCGCGGTGCGGCGCTGCTGCAGGCGGCCGGCGTTGACCGCGCGGAGGACGTCGACCTGTTCACCGCGATGTGCGCAGGTCTGACTCACCAGCAGGTGGCCAACGACCCCGGCGGCGATCGCTGGGTCGCGCAGGCGCGCCGGGTCGTGACAATGTTCCTCACCGAAGTCCGGCAGCAGCCCAGAGAGTAAGCGTGAGCGCCCGAGTCTGTAGGACAGGGGGATGGGCGTCGATGCTCCAGTGACACCGGGGCAGACGCAACAAAAGATTGCCGAGTGTCCGCTGTTCCTGTTTTCGCGCCAGAAGTTCGTCTCGCCGAGGCGCGGGCAGTGGTTGCCGCCGCACCTGAACGCATCATCTGGCTGGGCGCCTACGGCAGCACCGCAACGCATCTTCGGTGCTGTTGAGATGGGAATCGGTTTCCAGTCGTGCCCGGTTCTCGTCGCCGGCGACGATGGCCTTGTACAACTCGTCCGTATTCGCGCCGCACGCCAGCGTCTGATGAAAGCTGCGGAGCAGACTGCGAAGCAGGGGCAGATGATCGATTTGCGGGTCACCGCTGGCTACCACCGGCTCTGGCTACGTGAGCTGGAGCTGGCAGCGGATGTGCACATGAAGGTGCAGGAAGAGAAGGCCGCCGACCGGGAATGACGCGAAGGGTCGCGCGAGCAACGCAAGGTGCAGCAAGAGCTGCAGGCGGCCCGGGCGAAGATCGAAGGAGCTCGCGCACTACAAGCAACGCCGTCGCTGCGTTGGAAGCGGGCGGGTTCTCGAGGGTGCGGAACGGTTGCGGGTCAAGCTCGCTGACGCGCAGCGTGCGCTCGATGACGTCGACTATCGGGTTGCGAACATTCGGGCGGGCACGTGCGCGTGATCTCGAATATAGGGGGCTTTCCGTTTCAACACGGTCAAGATCGGGATGACGCGCAGCCTGGAGCCGATGGACCGGGTTCGTGAGCTCGGTGATGCGTCGGTGCCGTTTCGGTTCGATGTGCATTCTCTGTTCTTCGCGGACGATGCGGTATCGGTGGAAGCGGAACTCCATATGCCTTGTTCGTAACCGCGAAGTGCGTCCTCCTCCTGCGTGCGTAGTCGAGTCGTTTGGTGAGACAAGCGAGAAGGCGGCGACCGCGGTCTACGTGTGCCCGCTTCGGAGAAGTGCCACGAAAGCCGAAGTCGCTGCCGATACATGCCCGGTCCGAGGGACGAAGACACAGATCGGTGGATGGGCCGGGGCCGAGTCCAACGAGTGGATCCGTACCGGCGGCCCGTGCGATGCGGCAGCCGACCGTGCCACAACGGCAACACCAAGACCTGCGGAGACAAGTTCGCGGATACTTGCCGGGCTGTACGTTTCGAATTCCATTCGTGGGACGAAATTGTCTGATGCCGCCCAGCGCTCGAGCAGCGTATGCAGCCCGCTTCCTTTGGGCAGACAGACGAACGGGTGTTCCCTCAGTTCCGACAGGGTCCGGATGTCCGACGGCGTGCAGTCGCGTGAGGTGATGGCGACCAGCGATTCATCGGACAAAGCGCTGGCGGAAAAGCGCGGGTCCTCTCCATGAGAAGGGCCTATCGCGACGTCCAACGAACCCGCGTCGAGCTCGGACAGTAGGTCACCGATCAGTCCGGATCGCAAAACAAGGGCCACGCCAGGGTGCCGGGCCTTGAAGGTCGCAAGCAATTGCGGCAGACGCAGAGCCCCGGTTATCGGGGTCGCCCCTACCCGAACGCGTCCCCTGCTTACCGATCGAGCCGCTTCCATCACATCGGATGCAGCATCGAGTTCGACGAGGACCCGCTGGACATGGACGAGGAAAAGCTCACCTGCATGAGTCAGCGACAGATGACGGGTGGTGCGTCTCAACAGGACTGAGCCAAGTTCTTTCTCCAGAAGCCTGATCTGCGCGGAAACGGCAGGTTGGGCGACGTGGAGATGTTCTGCGGCCCGTGTGAAGCCGCCGAGACGGACAACCGCCTCGAAATATCTCAGTTGCCGAAGCTCCATGATTCATCGTATCTCGTTATAACTGACAGTCAGAACGGATATTTCACTTACGTATGAAAGGGGTGGACATTGTGAGCATGGAACAGCGCACGTTAGGCAGTCACGGCCTGGTTTGTACGGCCATCGGAATGGGTTGCATGGGGTTGTCGCAGGGCTACGGGGAAGTAGACGACGGCGCGTCGACCAACGCGATCCACGCTGCCCTCGACAGCGGGATCGACATGTTCGACACGGCAATGAGTTACGGACAAGGTCACAATGAATCTCTGCTGGGCCGGGCGCTGGCTGGCCACAACACGGAAGTGAAGATCGCGACCAAATTCGGAATCGTGCGCGGGGACGATGGTGTCGCCCTCGACGGAGCCCCAGAACACGTCCGTAGGCATTGTGATGCCTCGTTGACACGGCTCGGCGTCGATTCGATCGACCTCTATTACCTCCACCGCGTCGACCCACGAGTACCGATCGAGGACACGATCGGGGCAATGGCCGACCTCGTGACTGCCGGCAAAGTTCGATATCTCGGGGTTTCGGAGGTAACGGAAGCTCAGCTCAGCCGTGCCGTTCGAACCCATCCGATCTCCGCCGTGCAGTTCGAATGGTCCATGATGTGGCGCGAGCCCGAGCGGAGCATCGTCCCTCACGCGCGCCGACTCGGCGTGGGCCTTGTCCCCTACAGCCCGTTGGGCCGCGGATTGTTGACGGCAACTTTGCACAACCTTGCCGACATCGGGTCGAGCCCATTCCGTAAGAACGACCCTCGATTCAACGATCAAAACCTCGTGCAGAATCTCACTCAGGTCCAACATCTGCAGACCCTCGCCGTGGAGCTCGGTATGACCGCAGGCCAGCTTGCGCTGGCGTGGCTCCTCTCCCAAGGCGACGACATCGTGCCCATCCCAGGAAGCCGGCGGGCAGACCGCATCGCTGAGAACGCTGCAGCCGCCGACTTTCCGTTGACGGAGAAAATTCTGGGTCGCATCGAAAACGTGGCGCCGGCACTTCAATGGTCCGGCGATCGATCCTCGTTCGCTGTCCCCACCACCTCGCGTCAACTTGCTACGGAAGGAAACCGATGATGACGATCACCGCAGAAGGCGGTTGATCCCCCAGGGGGAGGTGCCCCCGGACTTGATTTTTGATCGCTGTGCCGTCGATGGTGGAGTCGATTTGAAAGTCCTTAGCCCACAGCACGTTCGCTGCATGGGTATGAGGGAATGAGCTGGCGCGTTTGCGTGGATGGTGGATCCGGACCTGCAGGCCTTCCTCCGTCCACAGGCGGTGGATCTTCTTCTTGTTCGCCTCCCGCATCGATGAATGCCGTCCGGTCCAGGCTCGTCGCCGCGCCCGAGACGCCACGCGCTCAGCGACGCGGCCACCGCACGATCGCATTGCTCGACGCCTGCATCGCCCTGCACGACTGACCGATCCCACCAATGCCACAAAATTGGCACTACGTTCACTCGCACGAAAGGATGCGCCAATTATTCGAGGAAGCAACGCGTTCACTGGGGAACATGCCAGATCGCGCTGACCCCGAAAAGAACGGTCGAGGTCATGTCCAACGCGAGGGTCGCCCATTGGGGACAACCGACTGTTCGCGCAGGAAATCGAACGCGACTGCGAAGTTGCGCCGGATGACGTGAAAGTCGGTGGTAGAGGAAAATTCAGGGAGGGCGTATAAATGTCGGGCGTATGCCCACAGGCGTGGATGGCCTTCGGGGTACCGGCTGTTGGCCTCGAAGATTCCTGGGTATGCACACTCGAAACGGACAAGCGAAACGAACAATCGAACATCGGATTCGGTGATTCGATCGCCGTTGAGATACGGACGATCTGCCAGACGGCTATCCAGTGTCTCGAGTGCGCGCAAGGAATCGTCGACCAACGTCGTGTGGTTGTTTTCCTGTGCCTCGTGGCCGAGTATGTGGATGACGCTGTGGATGTTGTCGTACAACCATTCGTTGATCGTGTCGATCTCTGCCCGCAGATCCTGCGGATACAGATCGGCTTCCTTGGTGGCAAGGCGGTCGAACTGGATGGCCAGGTCCCGGCTGATCGCGTCGGCATCGTTGCTGACGATGACTTGATTCTTGTTGTCCCACAGAGTCGGTACGCCGGTGCGGTGTCCCGGTTCCATCAATTCCCACACTGCGCGCAGTGCGTCTGGGTCATCGTCGGAATAGGTGATCGAAACGACGTTCTCGAGCCCCTTCAGTTTACGAGTGATCGCAGCGCGGTTGGACCACGAGCAACCCCAGCTGACGAATAATTGGTAGCGATCCGCCTCCGCCGGAAACGACGGCGAGCCGAGCCTGCCTTGGAAACGTGCAGGCGGGCGGAATATGGATCCGTCCGGGCGCCGGAGTACCCCGGCCGCGGAGTCCGGCATGTTGCAACTGGCTACGGCCGCGGCATCGAGATGGTCGGAGATGTTGGAGGTCATGGGTTGTTCTCCTGAGTGTGATCGAGGATGACGATGGGCGGTGGTGTCGCGGCAACGAGTGCGCGGGTATACGGATCTCGTGGGTTGGTCAGGACGGTCGCTGTCGTTCCTGATTCGATGACCCGTCCGTCGCGCATGACGACGAGCCGGTCTGTGAGCTCGGCTGCGGCAGAGAGATCGTGGGTGATGAACACGATGGCGAGGTTCAGATCGTCGCGCAACTCACCGAGCAGGTCCATGACCCGTCGTGTGGATGAATTGTCCAATGCAGACACGGCTTCGTCGCAGATCAGAACCTCCGGTTCGGTGGCGAGAGCACGGGCGATCGCGACCCGCTGGCATTGCCCACCGGAGAGCATGTCCGGTGAGTTGTCGAGGATCGACTCCGGCAACGCAACTCGATCGGCGAGCTCGCGTACGCGAGCTCGGCGTGTGCGGCGGTCTCCAATGCCGAAGGCTCGCAGGGGTTCTTCGATAGCGCGGCGCGCCGAATAACGTGGATCGATCGACGAGTACGGGTTCTGGGCGATCAGTTGGACAGCGCGGCGGAACTGCCTGCGGTCCTTGTCCACGAGCGCGCGTATGTCTTCACCGCGGAAGTACACTGAGCCGTCACCGGGTGGTTCCAGTCCTGCCAGTACACGTGCGAGCGTGGTCTTTCCTGCACCGGAACCGCCCACGAGCCCCACCACTTCGGCGGTGTTCAACGTCAGTGAGACATCCTGCACCCCGGTGAGCCCGTGGACGCTTCGGTACAGCCTGGAGACCGCGTTCAACCGTAGAACTTCGGGTGCAGCGCCTCCCCGAGAAGCGGATCTCTGCTTCTCGTCGGTTGCCGATGCCACTTCGACAGTTCCAGCGTGATCGTTGTTCGTCGCGTCGACGCTCGGACGCGGGGTGAGACGCCGAAGGGGGTGCGGAAGTGTGGGCGCTACGGCGTGAATGTCGCCGCGCGCCACGATGGTCCCCTGCGCGAGCAGTAGTCCCCGATCGGCGCGCTGCGCCGCCAACGAGAGATCATGGGTCACCATCAAGACGCCGATACCGTCCTGCCGCGCCAATTCGGTGATCCAGTCCATCGCTTGTGCTTGTGCCAGAGTGTCGAGTGCCGCGGACGGCTCGTCGGCAATGAGAAGCGCTGGAGCGGCCGCGAGCGCAACTGCGATCATCACTCGCTGGGCCATCCCACCGGACAGTTCGTGCGGGTACTTGCGGGCGAGCGTCTCCGGTTCGCCGAACCCGACCTTGCGTAACAGTTCTGCGACCCGCTGCATGCGCTCACGCCGAGGCATCCGAGCTACGCCAGGTATGCCTTCGAGTATCTGGGGGCCCACTCGCAGTACCGGGTCGAGCGCTACTGCGCAGTCCTGTGGGACGAGCCCAACAGTGCGGCCCCTGATGTCGCGCATCCGCCGCCGGTGGGCGAGATTCACGCGTGTACCGCCCACGACGAAGTCGTCCGTTGTGACCTGCGCTCCGTCCGGAAGCAACCCGAGCAGGGCATTGACAATGCTGGATTTGCCGGATCCTGATTCACCGAGCAGCGCCACGACTTCGCCCGCCGACACATCGATGTCGATCGCGGTAACCACCGGAGGTCGCGCTCCGTAGCGCACGGTGAGCCCGCGCACCAGTAGGGCATGCGTGGTCTCGATCGAGTGCACAGCAACGCTTTCGGTTGTCGACTCCGCTTGTCCGACGGCGCTCGCGCCGGTCACGAACCTGCCTCCTTCGGTTGCAGATACGACGACAGCACGTTCACCGCGACGACGACCGCTGCGACGACGACACCGGGAGCGATACTGAGCCACCATTCGGTGGACACCGATCCCCGCCCGGCTGCGATCAATGCGCCCCATTCCGGCGAAGGCGGAGCGGCCCCGAATCCCAGGAACGACATCGCCGAGATGCCAAGCACCGCGGCGGCGAACTCCAACGCGGCCAGCGCCGCCACCGGACGCGAAGAATTCGGCAGTACGTGCAGAAGCACTACCTCGAGGTGGCTGCGGCCCGACACCAGCGCAGCCGTCACATAGGGACGGGACCGGATCCGCACTACCTCGGATCTAGCCAGTCGGGCGACAGTGCCGATGCTCACTATCCCGATCGCGAGAGCGACGTTGATGGTGCCGAACCCGAGTGTCGTGATCAAACTGATGGCGAGCAGAAACGAGGGAACCGACAGCACGACGTCGATGACTCTGACTGCGATGCTGTCGATGACGCCGCCGAAATATCCTGCGAACAGTCCGAGGGATCCACCGACGATCAGAGCGACAGTCACCGCGAGCAACGCCGCTGGAACCGATGATGCTGTTCCGTAGACAACCCGGGCGAACAGATCGCGGCCGAGGTTGTCGGTGCCGAACCAGTGAGCGGCCCCCGGTGCACGGAATGTGTTGGACGGGTCGACTGCGTACGGGTCGCGACGCGTGAACAGGCCAGGGGTCACTGCCCAGCCGATCACCACGACGATCACCGCCCCGGCAAGCCAGATCCCGAGTCGGCCGGTTCGGTCAGAGGTGCGCATACTCGGCCCGTTCTTCGGAACGTGGTGTCGCGGAGGTTCCGCTGGTCCGTAGGCGCGGATCGACAACGCGGTACAGGATGTCGACCGTCAGATTGATCGACACGATCAGGGCCGCGCTCAGCACAGTAATTGCGAGGACGACAGGTGTGTCCTTGTCGAGGATGGCATCGGCCACGACCTTGCCCATGCCGTGGCGGGAAAATATCGTTTCGACTACCACAGACCCTGAGATGAGACCGCCGATAACCATTGCGATCATCGTCAGGGCCGGAAGGCACGCGTTCCTCAAGACGTGGCCGAATACGATCTTCCCTTCCCCGAGGCCCTTCGCGCGCAGCGTCCGAACGAAGGGCTGGCGGTACGTGGCCTCCATATTTCGTCCCAGAATCTGCCCGATGATCGCAGCAACGGGAACGGCCAGGGTCAGTGCAGGCAAGACCACCGATCCGGGACCGCGTCCGCCGATGCCGGGCAACAACCGCCACTCGAAGGCGACGAAATGCACCAACACCAGTCCTATCAAGAACGTCGGTAGTGAGATCCCTACGACAGGTGCGGATCTGAACACTGCCCCTGATCGGTGCCTTCTGGTGAGCGTCGCCGCCACCGCCAGGGCAATCCCCACAGGTGCCCCTATTGTCAACGCGAGACCTGCCAACTCCGCTGTTGCCGGCAACGCAGCCGAAATCACTGCGCCGACATTCTCGTTCGATCGGATCGAATACCCGGGATCACCGCGCAACAATCCGAATCCGTACTCCGCGTACTGCGCGAGCGCGGGCTTGTCCACCCCGAGTTGCGCGCGTAACGCCGCCAGTTGTTCCGCCGACACTTCGGCGTTGTCGGCGCCGTTCTGACTCAATTGAATACTCACCGGATCGCCTGGTACGACGCGTAATACCACGAAGGCAAGAGTGAATGCGACCCAGATCGTGAGTACCGCGTAGCCCAACCGCGTCAAGACGTATCGGCCCATCATGAATTCCATCTCGTGTCATGGAAACTTCCGTCGACCGAGTAGCCGGTCAACTGGGAATCGGACGCCACCTGCACACCGGTCTCGTACAGCGGGATCGCCAGTCCACGCGCGAGGATCGTCCGCTCGATTGCACCAACCGTCACGGTTCGCGCCGCAGGATCGGACTGACCTGCTTGCAGATCAAGGTCTGCGTTCAGCGGATCGTCGGTGTTCAGACGTGCTCGGTTCTTGGCGGAGGCCGCGAATACCGTGCGCAATACATCCGGGTCACCCCGCCCCTGGTTGAACACCAGTAGGTCGTAATCGCCGGCGTCCTGGGTCGGTGACAATTCGGCAATAGGTAGGGCACGCAGTGAGAGTTCGATTCCGACCTGGGCCCACTGCTGCTGCAACAATTCCAGAAGTGGGCCGTTGATCAGGTCGACGGACGGGTAAGTGACCGCAATGCTCAGTCGTTGTCCGTCCTTGGCTCGGACACCGTCGGGTCCGATCGACCAGCCGGCTTGATCGAGCAGGACGGCGGCACCGTCACGATCGAAAGTAAGGTCGCCCGACGAGTCCAGATATCCGGGTGTGTTCGCTGCGAGAATGCTCGTCGCGGGCGGCGTTGCGCTACCGAGAGCGAGGCTGATCAGCTGTTCACGATCGGTGGTCGCATTCAAGGCGCGCCTGACCGCCTCATCCACCAGTGGACCGCGAGTGGTGTTGGGCACTGCGGTGTACACAATGCCCGGGGATTGAATACGGGTCCTGGTGAACGCATTCGGTGCCAGGCTGTCGATCTGACGTTGAGAGATTCCGGTTGCCGCATCGACTGTGCCCGAGGACAGCGCGTCGAACTGCACACCCGGTTCTTTGATCAGGTCGAATTCGATGCGTGAGAGTGCGGCGGGTCCGGGCGTCCAAGAATCGGGGCCCCAGTGGTAATCGGCGCGGCGAACCAGGGTCACTCGCTCTTTGCTTTGTATTGTTTCGAGGGTGAACGGGCCTGTGCCGGTGAACTTCCCTGCGCATCGCTCTTGCGGACTCACTGTCCATGCGACCGGTGAGATGGGTGCCAAGGAGGTGGTCGATGCTGCTTGGACGAACGAGCTTTTCGGTGATGAAAATCGAGTGGTGATCGTATCCGGCGCCGTCACTGTCGACTCGATGTATCCGCTGAGCAGACTGTTCGCAGTCGCGGCCTGTGCACCGAGGCCCACGATTTCGTCCCAGGTCTGCTTGACCGCTGCTGCATCCAACGGCGTCCCGTCGCTGAAGGTGACATCGGTGCGCAGGACGAAGCTGAATTCGGTTGCGGTGTCGTTGCTCGACCACGACTGGGCCAGCCAGGGATTCAGTGAACCATCGACAGGGTTCTGATAGACCAGTGAATCGACCAGGGGCCGAACGAAGGGACTGCTGTTGGCTGTCAGATTTTGTGCCGGATCCACACAGTCCGCGGTATTGGCGGTCGCAATGAGGAGTGAATCTTTCTCGACCGAGGAATCATCGCTCGCACAACCCGTTGCAAGAGTGGCCAGCAAAGATGCGGTAAAGATGCTGCTGGCAAAAGCTACGTACTTCATCGCAGCTTCGATCGCTGAGGCGCCACTTCGGCATCTCTTTTTCCGATGTCGGTGCCATCAACACGGATGTTGCTCTGGTGGTTTGTATTCGGTACCGCGAGCCGGCTTGTTCGACCGTGAGCCGGCGGTGCGATCGCTGGATAATTCTCGAATGACATACTCGAGCCTTTCAAAGACGAGAATGGGCATGTTGGCGCGAATTCGAACCGGGCTCGGCTACGCCGATCGGGTTGAACTCGGATCGTGCGTAATTCGCTGAACAACTGTGTATTCGGGCGATCAATCCAGGGTTGGCAGAGCGCGGAGCCTGTGTCGGCCCACATCGATAGGGTGCTACGGGTAGCAGGGTCGACGCCGCCGTCGAGCGCCGCAACGTGCGCGCGGTGATCACCGCAACTGCCGTGCGACGTTCTATTTTTTCCCTGCCCTGCGAAAACTGGACGTCCGACTGAAATTGATATCACCGTCGACTTTGCTTCCCTGAGGATGATCGAGGACGCCGGGTTGAGCCTCGGGTCGTCGAGGGAGGAGGGTCGCACTGATTGCCGCACCGAGAAGGATGGCGGACGCGACTCCGAATGCGATGGCATATCCGTGTGTGACGTCGCTAACGGTCGGTGTTTCTTCGCCAACCAAGTTCGTATGAGCAGCTGCCACGATAGTAAGGGCGGCAAGTCCAACTGACCCGCCTAGCTGACGGGTTGCGTTGGCGAGACCGGACACCACACCCGACTCGTTCGGTTTCACCCCCCAGATTGCGGTGGCGGCAGTAGGCGCAAGGGCGAGACCGATCCCGAGAAAGACCGCCAGCCCTGGCATGATGACCGCCCAACCGATGGAGGACTCAGGGGTCAGTTGCGTGAGACCAGCGAAGCCGCACGCAGAGATCAACGCGCCTGTGACAATGAGGCGACGCGCGGGCACACGTCGGCGGAGCAGTTTCGACGCGCCCTGCGCACCGACCACAGTCGCTGCGGCAAAAGGTACGAAGGCGAAACCAGCTGCGACTGGCGAATACCCACGGACGCCTTGGAGGTAAAGGGAAACGAAGTACAACACCGAGAAGAATCCTGCGCCGAGTAAGAACATGGTCGCGTTGGCAACTGCCACGGCGCGTCGGCGCAGGATATGCAACGGTAAGAGCGAATGTGCGGTGACTTTCGACTCGATGACCAGGAATACCAGTAGTAGCACGAGACCAGACGCGACCGAAATTATGGCTTTCGCATCGAACCCCGCTGCCTTACCGGACTCCACCAGTCCGTAGACCAACACGATGAACCCCGCGGTCGCCGTCACACTGCCGAATACATCAAGTCCGCCTCCCGGCGAAACCATGTCGTTTCGCAGATAAACGATGGCAAGCACCGCGAGTAACAGCCCGACTGGCACGTTGACCAGTAATACCCAACGCCAGGAGAGTAATTCGGTGAACACACCTCCAAGTATTGCGCCGATCGCACCACCTGCAGCGCCCATCATCGTCCACGTCGCGATTGCCTGGGTCTGCTTGGGTCCCTCGTCGAACGTGGTAGTGATGATGGCCAACGTTGCGGGCGCTAATATGGCCCCGCCAATCCCTTGGATCGTGCGAGCGACGATCAGCGCGGTGGCGTTCGGTGCCAATCCACCGGCCAAGCTCGCGAGGGTGAACAGTGCAAGGCTGACTACGAACATCCGTTTGCGGCCGAACAGATCCGAAGCACGTCCACCGATGAGCATGAAACCCGCAAATGTCAGTGTGTATGCAGTGACAACCCACTGTAGATCTTGCTCACCGAATCCAAGGGAAGCCCGGATACCCGGCAACGCCACGTTCACGATGGATACGTCGAGCACAACGATCAACTGTCCGACGCACGCGAGCGTGACCAATATCCACTCCGGACCGGATCTGTTGCTGCCGTTCCCGATCGGATGTATCGATTCTGCGGAGTCAACGCCCGGCTTGCTCATTGGTTCCGTCAACTGAATTCTCCGATCGAATTGTGTCCGCGCTGCTCGATCCGGCACGGCGCGCCCTGGGTTCGAAGATTGGGTGAAGCTCTCGGTGCACAGACCGATGACGACGTCTACTCGCGGAGTTGCTGTCCGCCATGGCGTTACGACGGTGGTCTTGTTTGCCCCATGCAACGACGATATGACATTCACGGAATATTCGTAAGTAGCCACAATTTAGTGCGCAGCTCACTTCTGGTAAGTTACCGGAATGCCGGATGACTCGAAGGAACTGCTCCGCCGTGACTGCGCAGGCCGAACCCTGCTCGATCACATCACCGGCAAGTGGGGAATACAGGTCCTCACGTCATTGAAGAACGGTCCGCTACGCTTCCACCAAGTGAGGGCGCTCATAGACGGTGTCAGCGACAAGATGCTCACCCAGACGTTGCGGACGTTTGCCGACGATGGCCTGGTCGAGAGGACCGTGATCCCCACCTCACCGCCTTCGGTGGTTTACCAATTGACCAACCTCGGCGTGGAAGCAACACGAGAACTGGATCCGTTCCTGCGATGGGTACGAAGAAGCGTCGCTGGCGATGCCGGATGACGCGGTCCCAGTCGAACCGATCCATATGACTGTCAGCTGGTTGTTCTTCGCGGGGAGGTTATGGACGGTGAGTCGCTCGATGGGTGACTTGCCGTCGATGCCTGTGTGGTCTGTGGTGATTGTAGTGATGGACCCAGTCTTGGTAGGTCGCAGCGCGGGCTTCGTCGGAGAGGTAGGTGTGGGCGTAGGCCCATTCCTGGTTGAGGGTGCGGTTGAATCGTTCGACTTTGCTGTTGGTCTGCGGCCGGTACGGTCTGGTTCGTTTGTGCTTGACATCAGGACCCAGCGTTTCTGCGAATAGCTTTGAACGGTAACAGGATCCATTGTCGGTGAGGACGCGCTTGATGGCGATGCCGTGGGCTGCGAAGTACGCCTTGGCGCGTTCGAAGAATCCCGAGGCTGTCTCTTTGCGTTCATCGCCGAGGATCTGGCGAGTACGCCAGCCGGCTGTGATCGTCGACGGCGTGGTGGATGAACGAGTACCCGCGGCCGTGTTTGTTGTTGTGGCGGTTGCCGATCGTGCGTCCGAGCTTGCGGTGCCCACCGCCGTCGGGGATCCGACCGAGTTTCTTGATGTCGATGTGAATCAGATCCCCGGGCCGTTCGTGCTCGTAGCGCCGGGCCGCGGGTCAGCGTACTGCCAGTCCGGTGTTCTGGTCGAGGTGACGCAGTAGCGGCATCTGGTAGCGGCGTAGAACCGCTCCGACGGTGCTGTGTGCAAGGTGCAGGTGGTAGGCGATGCGGTGTGGTCCCCAGCGACGGAGAAAGCGCAGGTTGACGATCCGACGTTCGGTGCGTGTTGGAGTCCTGCCCGGACTGCGGTGCGGTCTGCTCGAACGGTCGACCATCGCCTGCAGGCCGCCGGCGCGGTAGCGGTCGGCCCATTTCTTGGCTGTGGTGGGTGAGCATTGGAATCGTTCGGCGGCCCGGCGGATCGACCAACCGTCGTCGACGATCGATGTCGCGAGCTTCAGTCTCCCCTTCGGGGTGAGCAAGGCTTTAGCGTGGGACGCGAGGACCTCCCGGTTGTCGGTGCAGTTGTGGTAACCACACCGATACCGGAGGTCCTCACCCATCTATCGATGACACGCCGTCCACAACGTCCCTGGCCATTACAGCTAGCGCAGGAACTGGGGGAGCGGTTCGACGATGCGGGTATGCGCACGATTTGGAGGATTGGGAGATCGGCACTCGCACAATCGCTGTACCGGTGCGCGTCCGGGGGATGCAACGACTCGCACTGACTATTGCAGCACCGCGAGCGCGGCTACGAATGGCCGGGACAGTCCGAGTACAGCATCACGCGAACGTGAGCTGGTCCGCAGACTTCGTGCGGCCTCAATCGGCCTCCAGGTAGGACTGCAAACGCGGTACTTAGCGCGGGACCCTAGGTCGCACTTGCTGGGGGATCGTGAACCAGGCCTCGAGTAGAATCCGAAAGTTCGTTCTGAGTAGTGGCTTTCGCCTCGAGAACCTTCGCGAGACCGCGAAACTGGTCGAGGACGTCGGAGGTTCGATCTTCACCCACCAAGCCGATGTTGGCAGCCTGGAGCAACTCGTGGAGGCACAGGGGATCGGTCTCTCGGCGTTGTGCCGCATTGACATCGCGGTGGCGGATGCCGGTTTCATCTCGGGAGGACCGACCGGTGATCTGTCAAAGCAACAGTGGCAGGACGTCATCGGCGTCGACCCCGACGGTGTGTGGAAGACATGTGAAACCGTGTTTCCTGAGATACGGCGTGCAGGTACCGGGGAATCGATCGTAGTAATCAGCTCCACGGCCGGCCGGGGGACTGCTGATCAATTTCTCGAACGAGTAGATCGCGACCTCGTGGACTTGCACGTGAGCGGTCGGAATTCGGCTGTCGTCCGGGGTCTGCTGGTTGGAGCGAGTGCGGCGGTATCGGCCTAAGTGCCAACGAGCTTTGACTCACTGGCATTCGTGATCCGGTGATGCGGGAGCGGACTGCGCCGACCGGCTACGGAGCGATCCAGGATCCCCGTCCGGGCAGGAAGGTAATGCCGGGGGTGACGGCCACCGTAGCGCTGATGTTGCCCGACCCCGTGAATGTCGCTGGCGCGCCGATAACTCCACTGCTCTTCCATTGACCGGAAGCGCCGGTGCTGTGGTTCGTCCACGAGAGTGTGCAGTAGCAATCCAAGCTGGACGAGAAGCGAGAGAACCCTGGTACTTCCGCATCGGTGGTGGCCGACAAGGATTCGTTCACGAAGGCGTCTTCGCCGGACGACCCAGTGCCGGTTACAGCCACTACGGGGGAGAACACAGTCCTGGTGACCGGCGCCGCTGATGCGTTCGGGGCAACGGCGATCGCCACCGTGACAGCTCCCGCGAAAAGAAGTGCAGTCGCCCGTGTGATCCGACCACTCGTTGCCCTAGTCACAAAAGTCTCCCTTATTGGAAGCTACGATTCGTAGCCCTAGTCCATACCGTTCGGTCGGCAAGTTACGCGAAGGATACCACGATCGCGACCGGGTACCCGCCGCACCTGCGTCAGCCCAGGTTGCACTTCCGTGCGGTGTGATCGACTTGGTGAACCGTGGTTCCGAAGTATCGGGGACTCATGAAGTCGTACAAATTTATCCCGAGTTGTCCGCGCGCAGTACCGAACATGGTGCCGGCCAGGTCGGCGGATATGTGGCTGGAGTCCGACGACAGTCCTGAGGTGTCAGGGTTTTCCCTCGTGAAGAACATGTTCCACACAATCGGCTGGCCTGAACCGTCGAAGTTCCACACCGAGCGCATCTGGGCGATCTGCGGCAATCCTCTCCACGGGCTGCGCTGTTCGTATTCGTCGATGAGGTCCTCGTAGATCGCGCAGGTGAGACCACTGGCGTCGCTCGGGCCGGACGGTGGGCCGGTGCCGCGCATCAGCCAGGGAAAAGCAATGGGAACAAGGGTTTTCAGAAACGTCGTCTTCAACCCGTCGGACAGCGGTGAGATGACATCTGCGGGATTGGGCGGCAGTGCCCACCGACCTGCGTCGATTTCCGCCTTCGCCGCTGTGAGTTTGCCGTAGTCGGACACCATCACCAAGCCGACCGACGTGAAACCGTAGGTGGCAGCGCGCAAGGACTCCGAGAGTTGGGACGAGAGTTGGTCCGCGCGTACACGGATCTTGTTCGCGAGCGCCGAGTTTCCGCTGGGCCCGGTGAACGGGGCGACCAATCCCCAGATCGTGGATATCTGCCCCCACACAGCCTTCAACTCAGGAATGGCGAACGTAACGTAATTCATCACCGTGGACACGGATTTGAGGCCGTCGGCCACCACGTTGGGCCCGGGCGGGGGTGCCACCGTGTTCACGGCGTCGTCGCCGATCTTCTTGATGTTCAACATGGGATCGGTACCGCCGATGGACAGGGCTTGCTGCAGACCGACGTAGTAGTTTCGGACTTCGATGAACCCGCGGATCTCCTGGCGTAGCTGGGTCAGTGCGGTGTTGAATTGGTCCTCGGTGAAGGTCCTTTCCGGCCCAGCAGACGGATACGTGACCTGCGTGAGCGCAGTGTTGATCGGATCCCAGGATCCCAGAAAGTCGTTGCGATACTGGAATCGGACGTCGCACGCCGCGGAATCGGCTGTGGTGCAACCTCGGACACCTGCTCGCCAGCCGATGTACTGTTCTGCGGCGCGGTCGATGGCGGGGAAGGTCGGAGCAGATGTCGAACCACCCTGGTAAGGCGCCTGATACATGATCTTGCTCTGCAGGAGATCGACATCGCCGAGGGCCCCGGACGCCATCGGCCGATACGAGAAGTCGTGACTGCGCGTAAGCAACCCGACCGACGGTCCCGGCTTGCCCAGCAGCGTGCCGACCTCCAGCGGAGATGCGGATGGATCGGCGCTGCCGAGGAGGGTGTAGTCGCTGGTGCCGTTCAGATTGAGGAAGGCCAGGCGTGAGCCGCCCATACGAAGGATGGCGTCGGCTCCCTGTTGCCAACGTGCCGAGGGAACGGGTTTTCCGAAGCTCTGAACGAACACCAGATACGGACGGCCGGCGTTGTCCACTTCCTTCGACACTGCGTCGAGATCCGCGCTCAGTTCCTGATCGCCGACAGGGTTGCCGGTCACCACATTGGCGGAATAGGCGGGTTCGAGAGTCTGACTGTCGAACGCCTGGATACGGAAGCCGTCCGATCCTGGCGCGGTGGTCGGATAGGTACGGTCGCCGATCGCTACCGTCACGGTCGAACCGCTGCTCTTGTTGCTGGAGTACTCGACCGGTGCGGGCGGAGTGAAGTCGTACCAACCGCCTGCGATCGAGTTCCATCTGAGCAGTCCGGTGATATCGCCGCCTGCCCGATCGCCGGGCTCCACAGCGACACGGGTGTAGGCGACGCCTTCGACTGCGGCAGTTTTGCCGATCATCGAGAACGGTGCGCCGAATTCCATCCTGCCCAGGTCGTTCGTGCTCATCGGCGTCCCACCGAGTGCCCGAACGAGACGGCCGAGCGCGGGTTCGCGGCCAGCGTTGCGCACACCGTTGAATCCGCTGACGACGACGATCGTGTCGTTCTTGTTCTTGAAGTTGTCGACGATTCCGGTGAAGGAGTTCAGCCCGTTGACGTCGTTCGGCTGAGTGCCCGATTGGAGGAGCCCGCCGGTCTTCGCGTCGAGTACGGCGATGAGCAGGTTCTGGCGGTCGGTGGTAGCGGGCATGGCAACGCCGTTGACGACGATGGCGCCCTGAGGGTTGTCGGACAGCGTCTCGATCGGGATACCGAGAACCGATTCACCCCTGTTGGGGGACAGAAGCTGCAACCCGCCGTTGGGGGCGGTGGTGTCCGGTCCCGACGAGCCACTATCCGACGAACCTGTCCCGGACGAGCCCGTGTCGGAGGAGCCGGTGCCCGACGAGCCGGTCGACGGCAGTTCGAAACCCGGTATCGGAAAAGGGAGTTCCTGCGCGCTCGCAGTTCCTGTAGTTGTCACCGACAAAGCCGACGTGGCTATGACCAGTGCCAATGCCATGGCACGTGTGATGCGGGCTCGAGACACGAACGGCTCCTCGGATACAGCGACAGAGAGAAAAAGGGCGCACGTCAGTGGCAGGGTGGCTCGACCACCGACGCGTGAATACGCAGCCTAAAAAGCAAGTGCAATGTTTTTGCATGCGCGGCGCCACCCGATCCCTATGCAAAAACCTTGCACACGAGGACGACCCTGAGCCGACGCACTCGCGCCATGTCCGTCCCCGCGATACCGCGGTCGTCTCCTGTAAGGAAATGTCGATGATCTCTCGATTCCGAAGACTTGCCGCCGCAGCAGCGATCGGTGCCGCACTCTCCACCGGCGTGATTGTCCCTGCCGCCACGGCGTCGGCCGAGCCACTGGAGCTCACGGCACACATCCAACGCTTCAACATTCACATCAGGACCCCCGACGGAGGTGCGGGCGGCGCGCACTGCGTGAAGAACCAACCCTTCGGACGCGACGGCAGTCGGTGCAACGCCGGCGGGTACTTCGACGACAGCTCACCAGCCGGCTTCAGGAACGTAGCGGGCGGGGTCGTCTACGACAGTGACGGCAAGGGCGGCACGTACCTGCAGTTCTATACCGTCGACGGCCAGGTGTTGGAGGGAAACATTCCGGGTCGTGGTTCCGCCGACTTCACGATCGCGAACTTCGTGTCACCGGCCTTCGGAACCTTGGCGCGGGGTGGGCAGAAGCTCTCGCTGAACGTCGTGACCACGGACAACACTCAGACCACCGGAGACCGGTGGTTCGATTTCTATCTCAGTGGCAACCTGGTGGTCACCACGGTGGTCGGTAGCGATCAACCCGGAAGCATCTTCGACGACTTCCTGGATTCGATTCGAGGAGCATTCGGCAGCAGCGAGTGAACCGTTGCCGTGACTCCGGCCGACGGTCGACGACGAGCAAGATCCGAAAGCCGAATTCTCGTCGAAAAATGAACTCCTGGTTTGTTTCTCGCACACGGCCTGTGGATACGACGCTGTGCGATCCGCTGTGCTTACATTCATGGCATGACCGTCTCGGCCAGTACAACTGTCCATTTGGTCGGGGACCTGACAATTCGATGTGGAACGAGGGTGGTAGACCCGCGGACGATCGGTGGACCGCGATGCTCGGAGGTGCTTGCGTACCTCGTCGTTCATCGTCGGAGCGACGTGACGCTGGATGAATTGGCGTCCGTGATCTGGCCGGAGAATCGGCCGAAGTCGTGGAACGCAGCTGTGCGGAGCGTGATCTCGAAGGTGCGGCAGGCGCTGGAGGCAGCCTCCGTGTCGGGGGACAGCGTCAGGTCGCGTCGTGGGTATGTGCAGTTAGTGCTTCCCAGTTCGGTCACGGTGGATCTCGACGTCGTCCGCGAATCATGCCGGCCCGGAATCGAACCGATTCGAACTCGGGCGGACAGGGCGCACGACGCACACCGCCTACTCGCCGGTACCGTCCTGCGCGGTATGACAGGGGCGTGGGCCGACGACGTCCGGACCGAGTTCGAGTCCCTGCGAATCCGAGCACTCGACGTCGACGCCGCGGCCTCGATCGAACTGAAGGCGTTCGATCGTGCAGTCGGTTCTGCGGAGGCGCTCATCAGCCTCGACCCGTTGCACGAACGTGCCTATCGACACGCGATGCGCGGTTACATCGGATTGGGCGATCGTGCCCAGGCGCTCGACGTCGCCGCACGTTGCCGACGAGTACTGTCCATCGAACTCGGCATCGATCCGTCGGCAGAGACCGAAGAGCTGTTCCTGGACACACTTCGTCACCAGGTCCCGTCGCACTTCGGTCGGTCGGTGGCCGAGAGTCGACTCCCCCGAAACCGACGCTCGCCGATCGGGAGGGCACCGCAACTCGACGCCCTGGACACAGCATTCGCCGCGGCGGCGGATGGGGCGGGTCAATTCGTCGTGGTGACGGGGGACGCAGGCACCGGTAAGACAACCCTCGTTCTCGAAGCCCTCCGCCGCGCGCAGGGCCGCAACCTGGACGTGCTGTTCGGTCGATGCAGCGAAGATGCACTGGTCGCCTTCGAACCGTTCGTTGAAGCCGCCGGTCGCGAACTGGACGTGATGGGCGCCGCGAAGGCCAGAGAGTGGTTGGAGGAGAACGGCTCCGATATCCTTCGGCTGGTCCCCGGTGCGGCGAACCGCTTTCGGGACCTGATGCCCGACGAGTCGGCCGGTGACGACCGAGCGACGGTGGTGACTGCGGTCCACCGCTGGCTGACCGGTCCCAGTCGATCGGCGCCCACGGTCATCGTGATCGATGATGTGCAATGGGCATCGAGCACCACGCACGCACTCCTTCGCTACCTCGTACAAGCAGGCGTGACGAGCACGGTCTGCATCGTGGTCACCGTACGGGCCCAGTCCTTGCTGGATCCGGAGGTCAACAAGACTCTCAACACCGCCACGCGTCTCGGTGCCATCCATCGGATTGTGTTGGGAGAGCTCGACGTCGAACATGTGCGCGAGTTGGTTGCGATCCACAACTCGTCGCTCGATCCGGGTGCATTACACCATCGCACCGGTGGTCACCCGCTGTTCGTCTCCTCGATCCTCGAAGAGGCAGAGTCGATGTCCGACGGAGCCGCGCCCACATCCATTCTGGAATACGTTCGCCGAGTGGAACACTCTCTCAGTGAGAGCGCGCGATCGCTTCTGCAATTGATCGCGGTGACAGGACTTTCGACCTCCCGACGCGTCCTGCGCCGGGCATCACCGGAAGTCGACGACGCCGAATTCTTCGAGGCAGTGGACGAATTGGTGCATGCTCGCATGGTCAGCGTGGATGGGGACTCCGGCCGGCTTCCCGCAGTCACCCACGATCGCTACCCCGAAGGAGGGTCGTTCGACGACGACTCGATCGCGCTGCGGCATCCGTTGGTTCAGGAAGTCGTCTACTCCGGAATCGCGCACGGCAGGCGATCGGCGCTGCACTCGATCGTCGGTGACGCGTATGCCGATCCGCGGGACAGTGGAGACACCGAAACCGTTGCGCGCATTGCCTATCACTTCAGTCGTGGGTTGTCGGGTGATCAGCCGCGGGCCCGGTTGTACGCGCAGTTGGCCGGCGACAGCGCGTTCACCCTCGGGGCCTACGAGGATGCTCTCGTGCATTACACCCACGCCGTCGACCCGAGCGCGGACCCCGACAACGCCTGGCAGCAATGTCGGGCGTTGATCGGCCTCGGCCGTGCTCGTCGTGCGATACGGGATCCCGAGGCTCGTGCTTCGGCGCTGTCGGCTTTGGCCATAGCAGGCAGGCTCGGGGATCGTGGGCTGCAAGTCGAGGCGGTACTGGCCAGTGAACGTCACGGCATGATGTTCGTGCAGCACTACTCCGCCGATGAAGAGCGGGTGGCGATCATCGAAGCCATCTGCGGAGACATGGTTCGACTGCGGCAAGGAGATACAGCGGAGTACGCAATCCTGCTGTCTCAGATCGGTATCGAGCATGCGTGGGATGCCGACTACGCGAGGAGCGCGCAGCGCATCACCCGAGCCGCCGACATTGCCAGAAGTCTCGGCGACGGCCCTTTGCTTGCCCGGGTGAGTGTCGCTGCGCTGATCGGATTGCGGGTGCCTCACAGCAGCGATGTCACGTCCGTCGCCCTCCAGGATCTCGACAACTTGATCACTGCGCGCGCCGAGGTTCTACGAGATGTGACGACGACGGTGTGGCTGATGCGAGCGCGGCTCGAAGCGGGAGATCTGGCCGGGGCAAGCGCGACTCTCGACACCATCACCGATGCTCACATCGACGGTGATCCCGAACTGGAATGGTTGACGAACTACGGTCGGATGGGGTTGGATCTGGCTGCTGGACAGCTGATTCGGAGCGAAGCGCATTTGGCGCGAATACGATCGATTCCGCCTTCTCCCACCGACCTCGGCTATTACGGGCGACTACTGCCCGCGGTCACCGCTCTCGGCACGCTGCGGGGGGACCTGCAGGAGATCGTGAACCAATCGGACTCCATGGCAGCCAATTTCGACGCCAACTCGGCCCTGCGCCCGGCGCTGGCCGTCGCGTTCGTCGATGTCGGAGATCGAGCCGGCGCAGCAGAACTGTTGGATTGGTACACCCCGGAGCGTGTGAGCCGGATCCCGATCGATCCGATGTGGTTGTCCACACTCACTCTCATCGGCCGGGCCGCAGCCCAGTTGTCGTACGCCGACCTCTGCCGACTCGTCTACTCACAGCTGAGCGATCACGCGGATTGCACGGTGTTGACGTGGGCCAGCATCTACGGCGTCGTGCATCATCATCTTGCGCATCTCGCACTGGGTTTCGGAGACCTCGCTCGGGCCGAGTACCACGTCACCGACGCGGTACAGATGCACTGCGACAGGGGATTTGCCGCGTGGGCACTCGAGTCGGAACTCCTCGGCCTCCAGATCGCACTCGCCCGAGGCGCAGGCCTCGACCCGGCCCGAGTCGAGGACATCCGTTGCCGTGCACAGGCCATCGGAGCAACCGCGACCACGCGCAGGCTCGACTCGTTGATGTCGTGAGCTGACCCTCGCGGCGCCGCTCGAGCTCAGATCTGCCGAGCCAGCATACCGAGATCGCGCACACTCTCCGCAGTCTCGACGATGGTCGTCTCGACCGGCCGCGGCCGCCACCCGAGCTCACGCTTGGCCCGGTCGTTGTGGATGGTCAGCGGCGTCGGGTCGTCGCCGGGTACTTCGTGCGTCGGGACGCGAGAGGCGAGAGCACCGAGGCGTTCGCGGAGAACGTTCGCAACTCCGAGGAACGAGATCGTCGGCCCGTCCGCGAGTGCGAGGTACCGCTTCCCGGCCGCCTCGGGGGTGGTCATCGCAGTGATGTGGAGTTCGGCGACGTCACGGACGTCGGCGATTCCGAACAGCTGCTTCGGGGCGGACTCCATCGTGCCGTCGAGCATGGCCACGAATAGTTCCAGGGACGACCGCGCCGCAGTGGTGAGCGTGGGACCAGCAATCCACGTGGGGTTGATGACGACGAGTTCGGTTCCCGATCCTTCGTGTTCGATGAAGGCGGCTTCTCTTGGGGTCCGACCTTCCCGCGTGCTCAATCTCGTATTTCTCCGCAGCTCAGGTCTTGCCCAGGTGGACTGTAGCCGTGAAACAGGTGTTGCACGAAGAGCGATCACGTTCCGTCCGACTGATGTCGCCGCGGCGATTCGGCGCAAGCTGTCGCGATCCACCGAGGGCTTCAGGTACACGTCGAAAAAGCGGGCCGCGGCTTCCCTCCGCGACCCGCTAACCGATCATATCGAAAATCGAACATACGTGCGAGCAAGAAGCAGGAGGCGCCGGTCCACCTGAAACGAACTTGATCAACCGAATGGCGTGCTGCGGATCACCGAGTTGCGCAGGACGCGAAGAACGACCCTACGTGTGCCGCCAACCGGTGACCACGTCGACCCACATCAAGAGTCTCGCCTGTACGTCACCCGGCGCTCAGAAAATATTGAGCCGCCGAGGTTGACGCATAGTAATTGGTCAAGCCGTGCCACTACCACCGTCAACGTCCCGGAATGATCAGACATAGCTGGCTTTCCTGCGGCGCCTGATCACCCGTCCCTTCGCAACCGCCTAAAGTAGATCCAGGTTGGGCCGGTACTGGTTCGAGTCCGGGCCGGTAATTTTCGGACGTAACTGCATCCGAGTAGCGGTTGGTTTCGGAGTTTAAGGGCGATGGCGCTGTACGTGGCCATAACAGGACCACCGAAACTCCAACCAAAACAAGAGCGCTCAAACAGAGAACCCATCGCACTGTCGTCGACATACTCATCCGAATTCCTACCTACGGCGTTCTAGTCAGCGAGTCCGGGCGATGGAAATCCGCCTAGCCCGCTGTCGATGCGACTGAGTCATTCAGTCAAATTCCTAGAATTTGACTGCAATCACAATCCAAATTCTACTCATAATTGCCAAAACCTTGAAAAACACCGCCATGACCAGTTTCTTCGTAAAACTCTGAAAAATCCATATTACCTTGAGACAGATTATTTTCTACGGATGCAAGATACTGCGGTGGCACCCGAAAACTCCGTAACTTACTCCGATTATCAAGGATTCTATTTTCGACCACTAGAATTAGTGAGTCCTTCTCAAGGATCGCCCTCTCGTCGGCAATCAGAACGAAAAAAGGCGGAGGCCCGGCTGATTCCGCAAGCTCCTCCACCGTGAGACCGGAGAAGGTTTCGTCGTCGACAACTTGCAGATTTGCAGCAGACTCCGTGCCGCTGACGTCAGAGGGTGCCTGCGCTGCTTCTAACGTGGCCCGCCATGCGTCATCATCTCCAAACCAGGTCCGAACCATCAGCGTGCCGTACCCATTTGGAGCAGGAAGCTGTCGAGACATCAATACACCTAACTTGACGTTGAAAGTTGAGCGTAACCACTCAGGAGTGAAACTATCGTCCCTATGGTCATTCGTAGACAGTACGCGTTCGCAACCGGTCTAATGACCTCCGCGGTAGCTTTGGCCATGTCCGGGTGTACCAGCGCAGCGGAGGAGGTGGTTGTCATCAACCCCGCACAGCCGACGATCCAGGCGCCCAGCAGCGCTACTGCGCCGAGGGCCGCGGACCTGCATGCCGTGTTGGAAAACAGCGAGTTCCGGTCCCGCCTTACCTCAACTCGGTGGCAAACATTCATTATCGACGAGTTGGCCACAGTAGCGCGAGAGCAGTGTACGCGGGCATCCGAGGGGGCCTCCGCCCCGGACATTCGCGAGCAAATCCGCAGCCATCCGGGAGGAAACGATGCGGAGGTGGAAGATTTCTTCGCGGCTGCGATTAAATCCTATTGCCCTGATCTCTATCCAGAGCTCATCGAATGACATCTGCTGGGCAGACGGTTGATGCTCCAGTAGGCGGAGGCGACCTCCACCATTTCCCTCTCAGCCAGCAATTTACCTGACTGGTAGGTGATGGAGGTCGCCTGCTCACATTCTCCGGTTGATCATTTCTACAGGCAAATGGCGCGGCCCTGAGTCTCGGCCAGAGCCGGTGGTGTGGGTCACACCTCCCCGTTCACCAGGAGAATGTGCCGTCTTCACGCTGCGCCATCACAAAGAACGCATCGCCGTCCAACAGCCTCATCATGTTGTACGCCGCGCTCATTTTCCCGCCCTGGCTGTCATTTGCGGACTTCAGCACCGTTCGTGTCGAGTAGTTGCTCGAAAGCGATGCGCCTTGGTAAGTGCTAGCCATTGGGTATTCGTCGCAACTGAAAGGCGCTCCAGGTGGGTTAGGGCAGGCGGTGTTGCGGTTCGCGTCGATCGTAGTCTCGTCGGTAAGGCGCGTCAGGGGACTGTTGGGAAATGCGCCGGGGTTACCAGGAAGATCGGTCTGGGCATCGAAAACATGTTCTGAAACCGTCTTGATGGTGGGATTAGTCAATGGGCTGAACAAAACGCCGGCAAATGCCTTGTTGTTGACGCAAGCGGCGCCGACATTCATCGTGTCGCAACGACCTTCGAGGTCATCGAATTCAGCAGACCATGGCGTAGCAGGACCGTGCAGCATTTTTGCTCCGATCAACCCACGCATCTGGTAGACCTCTCCGCGTGCGCCCGCAGCGCTATCGACCAGTTTTTGGTCCCATGTAACTTCCGTGATGTCGCCGACTTGAAGTTTATGTGTGTCGCCGTTGCCTCCCCCAGTGGTTTCGCACAACTGGCTGGATTCACATCCCGTTGACAAAATGAAGTCCGTAGGTTTCGCGAGCATGGAGCCTTGGGCGTAGGTAGCTTCGATGCGCGTACCCAGCTTCCATGAAGGAATGTTCTGGTTTCCAAAATTGGTTGCTGCGGTGAAGATAGACCAATTCGCTGCCTTGTAGAGGACGTGTCCGGTCTCGTAGCGCCTACCGTTGACGGTTTCGTAGCGAGTGACCTTACCGTCATAGTTTGCGCACGAAATTGTGCGTTCGATGTTCTTCATGCCGCTCTCGATGCAAACCGAGGGCTGCCCGGGAATGTCGGCTCGTCTGGCCTGTGATCCGGGGTTGTCATCGTCGTAGATGGGAATGAGGTCTCGCGATGTAGGCATACCCTCTGCGAGAGTTTCCTGCATCGTAACTTCGTACTCAGTTCGGCCTGCTACCTCTTCGAGCGGTGGCCAACTGATCTTGCCGTTCTGAAAGTTTTGCTCGAACGTGCCTGGACCGGTATCGGCTTGATCGCCGGTGGGGTATCCGTGGATTCCCTGCTCGTAGCCTTCTGAGGCCCACAGGTCGAGGATGGGCAGTGTTACCGGATGGGCACCGTGGCTTGGATGCCAATAGATGACGCCGTTCTGGAACCGTGCCATCTGCCCCTGACTGTTGGGGAGCGATCGTTTGTGGTCTTCGGTGATATATCCGAGGAAGCTGCTGCCGGGTGTGAGTCCGCCGACGGAGTTGTATTTGTCGCGTAGTGGACCGTTCTGGATGGCGGAGCCGATGGCGTTCTGGAAGGCCACGTAGATTGCGCCCTGCTGGAATTCTTGTCGGCGTCCACCATCGGGAAGCACGATTTCGTCGGTGGTGGGGTACTTCAGCCATCCGGCTTCGTACTGGTGGTTGCCCCAGCGGTTAAGGAAGCTGTTGACGACTGGGTGTGCGCCGCTTGCCTGGGACCAGTAGATGGGGCCGTTGAGGAACGTAACGCGTTCACCGGTATTGCCGGGATTGACGATGTTTCCACTGGACGGGTAGGACAAGAAGCTTCCCGGGCCGCCGAGGGAATCGTACTTGGCTTTGATTTCACCGCACACGTTGTACCAGGACGGCCAGTAAATCTGGCAGGCCGTCGCGTTTCGAGACATCCTGAGGCGTGCTTCGGCGACCTCGGCCTTGTCAGCGTCTTCCTTGGTGAACGGGGCCGGGACTTCTTCCCGGTCCGAGCGCATCTGTCCAGGGACGATTGTGGCCTTAGGATTCTCGGTCGGAGTCCAGTCGGGATCCGGTTCTGCGGTTTTCGACGACAGTTCTTCGTCAGTCGGGGCGACCGGTTCGTCCGCGGCTGGCGCCGGCAGAGGGGTCAGAGCAGGCGACTCCACGTTATCTAGTGCTGGAGCCTGTTCCACTGTCGGAGCGGTCGACTCAGCGGTCTGCGCAGGTGCTGCAATTGAAGTGGTTTCTTGCGGCATGGCCGGGACAGTGTCGCATGTCGGCGGCACAACAGCAGTAATAATCGGCGCCGTTGTGGTCGGTGAAGCAGTCGGTGTAGTCGTCGGCACTGTGGTCGATGCCGCCGCACAGGGATCAACCATCGCGGGTGCGAGTTCGGAGGGCGCCGCATCAGGAACACCCGACGGCGTCGGCACAGGAATTGTCGACGGCTGCGCTAGAGCACCCGCCGTGCCGGAGATCAACATCAGCGCTACGGCACTCACCGTAACCAGCGACCGAGATGTCGAGCGAAATCGTCTCCTACGCAGCGACGCAGGAGGTTTCAGAGAAATCGTCATGAACTTCCTTCAGAGTGAAGTGATCGATTCCAAACCAGGAACCGCAGACAGCATCTTCACTGAAACCTCACAGGTTCACAACAGAAACCAAAAACACATTTCGGCCAAAACCGTCAAAACGCAAGAACAGCGGCTAGGTTAAAAACCGTCCTTCTGGTTTGTATTGGACGAGTCCAGGATCCGCCTTGTTTATTGGCGGTAAAGCACTGCAACTCAACGCTTTTCGAGATTAGAAGTGTCGCAAGTCACAGGAGGGTCGGGTGCAACACCTGCGCAGTGCGCTGATACCGTTCCGCCCTGAGCCATCCAGCTCGATATCCACGGACGCTATGTGCGTCGGAACCGTAACGGTGAAACCCCCTCGTAGAACGGATGTTTCATGCCCAGATCAGTTTTTCGCCACGCAGTCCGCACCCTTGTCGTCGCGGGTACCCTCGGCGGGGCTGCCCTGACGGGGTTAGGTTCAGCACAAGCTGAACCCACACCCGCACCCGCGTTCGGATCGGCAGCCGTAGTTCCGGCAGCTGCAGATTGCCAAACTTTCTGGCCGTCGGTTCACAAGGTGTGCGGTGAAATCCGTGATCTCTACGTCAGCCTCGGTGGGCCCACCAGCGCGCTGTCCTTTCCTGCCGGACCTGAGGTCACCAACCCGGACGGCAGCAAGTACAGCACCTTCCTGGGCGGAACCATCTACTGGTCACCGTCCACCGGTGCATACGTCGGCTGACCAATAGTCAAAACCCATATCTGCAGGCGATCTACCTGTTGATCTGGCCGAAGAGCTCTCGGTTGGCTCCCCGTGCTGCGTGGAGTTCGGCATCTCGTTCAGCGAGTGCGTCTTTCAGGGACCCAACGTACTGTTCGAGTTCGTCGACGCGCCGTTGCAGCTGGTCGATGTCCAGCGGTGCTCCGAGACCTGATTCGCGCCAGGCCTGTTCACCAAGCAGTTCGGACAGCCGACGTTCGAGCCGACCGGTGTGAGCGGTCATCCGGGCGATGGTGTGTCGTGCGTTGGCGACGTCGGCTTTGAGGGACTGCCTGGTGACGGGCACAGCCCCGTCGACACTCGTGGGCGGGGGTTCGAGTTGTGCTGCGTGGATCTGCGCGAGTAGATCCACGTGTCGGTACAGGAATGAGCGGTCGACACCTGCCGCTCGTGCGATCGCCGACACGGAGATCTCTGCCCCGGCGGCCGTTTCGGCGCGGAGAGCTTTCATGACACGCTCTCTGCGCCGCATCGAGTCTGATCGACGTCCGTCTGCTACCGCCGTCGGCGGTGTGGCGTCAGGCATCGATGCCTCGGTCCAAGCGAGGCGCCTCGGATCGTAGCCGCGGGATTCCGAGGCCGACGGCCCTGTTGCGGGCTTTGCGGACCAAGGTGACGGCTTGTTCTATCTGTGCCTGTTCGTCAGCGGACAGTGCGTCGGTTTCGGCGTTGATACGTGAGATGAGATGGCGGATACGCGTGATCTCCTGGTCGGATGGGGTGGCTTCGGTTTTCGCCCAGTCGTCGGCGTCGAGGGCGCTTCGGAGTCGTTCGCGGCTGCGTAGAAGGTCTGCGAGGTAGGCCTCGAGGTCGGGCAGGTACGACACGTCGGTGGCGAAGTGGGCACATCCGATGCAGCGGCATCGAATTGGGCAGTCACCGCCGCCGGCGGCGACGTTGCTGGGTTCACTACAAGTTCCGTAGGGGACTGCAACCTGCCCGACTGCCCGGCGAACGTGTTCGGAATCGAGGAGCGCTTTGGCTTCGTGCCAGATCTTGGTGCCGTGACGGTCGAAGTGCATGGTCGTCAGTCGATCGACTGCGTTGCGGCGTCGTTCCTCGCCGACTCGGTAGTAGCCCTGGGTGGTCCCGGTGCTGCGATGGTCCATGAGTTCGGCGAGGACATCGATTCCGACTCCGGCGTCGGCGTGCCGTTGGCAGTAGGTGTGCCGGTAGGCGTAGAGGAAGACCTTCGCCATGTCGAAGGGCCGCAGCGTCGCCGGCTCGACGCGGCCGATCTCGTCGATCGTCGGCAACATGACCTCGGGCAGTGTCGATACCCATACGCGGTGCAACCGTGCGACCCAGTTGTCCCTGACGCATTTCGTTCCGAAAGGATTTTTGGTCGTGCGTGGAAGCAGTTTCAGCGAGCTGGCCGGCTCATCCGGGTAGAGCTTTCGCACGCGCTGTTGTTGGCGCACGATGACCTCGGCGGTCGATTCTGTGATGGGGAGGCGCCGCCCCAGCCTGTTGGCTTTGATGTTGTCGTAGATCAACACCGGTTTTCCATTTCCATCGCGTTCGAGGCAATCGAACCTGAGGTGGCAGATTTCGTCCGGTCGCCGACCTGTGTCCATCGACAGCTCGACCGCGACCCGCACTTCGGGAACGAACATCTCATCGAGTGTGTGCAGGTGCGCGCAGAGATGCCGCATGACTTCCGCCGGTAAGTCCCTGCCTAGCGGATCGGCGCGCGTTGTAGTGGGGATGTCTTCTTCGTTGAGGGCGAAGTCACTGGGCAGACCTGCCATCGGACCACCGGGCCGAGTCAGCCCCATGGACCTCATACGAGTCAAGACGCGGCGCACCGACCCGAGCGTCGCGATCCGGGCACCGGTGGTTACTGCGCCGCTGGCGTGCTGGAACGCCATTCGGTTCATGAAGCCGGCGATGTCGCTTCTCGACAGCAGTCCCGGCGACAATCCTCGATCGCCCGGGCGCTGAATTCGCAGACTGTCCGACAGCGCGGCCATCGATCGGATCTCCAACCGAATGCTGTCTTTGCTGTGTAGCGATCCTCGCCTGCGCGGCAGATCGTTGTACGCCCAGACTTTGACGGCGTCGCGGAGCCACGGCTGGGAGATCGCGTCGAAACGAATAGTCCCGGTGAGTCCGAAGACGCTGACATCCCAGATGTCCTTATGCCGTTCGGTCTCCGGAGTGATGCGCGAACGGCGGATCTCGTTGACGACGTTCGAGCACACGATCTTCACGGCCTGGGGAAGCACCGAGGTGTCGACCTGCTCGACCGTAGAGAATTGTTGTCGCACAATATGATCGACCAAAGGCCTGAACTGGCAGGTGCGAGTGCGCGCACCTGCCAGGGTGCGTTGTTGCAGGCCGAACTACAACTCGGCGACCACACGATCGGGAAGCCCACGCAGGCTGATTTCGTAGCCGACTGGTATCGCCGGTGTCCTGGTGCGGAACGTCGCTTCGACTGTCTTCGCGTGACCGGACCTTTCGTGGGTCTGGCGATCTCCTCGGACAGTGCGCCACAGCATGAGGTGATTGGGACAGTACGGGCTCACCGAGCTGTGCCGGTCGCGGGTGCATGCCGCTACCGCGCACGTGCCGTGAGAGGCCAGCGGCTTCAGATCCGGGCGGGCGAGGAAGTCATCGAGTGGCACTTTCAAGGTCTTGGTGCGTAGGTAATGGTGGGAGGCGCAGATGCGGTGGGTCTTGGAGTGTTGGGGGCGAGCACATCCGGGTACTACGCACAGCACGTACGCCATGGATCTGCTCGGCGGCCGCTCGATAACCGCGAACGCTTCGAGATCCGGTTCGCCCGCTTTCCGCCATCGGACGGTGCACGACTGACACAGTCCAATGCGCTTGTTGTGCATGAGAATCGTGCATGTGGTGACCACACACTCCTTACCGCCGAGCACGGGATGATATTTCGGAAAGAGGACCACCTTGAACTCGTCGGACCATCCCACCTCGGAAAGAAACTTCGTGGTGGTCAACGACCGCAATTCCGTGATCACCGCGTCGTCGTCCCCGAACTCGCTGAATGTGCTGGCGGGCCACCGCGTGGTCATGACAGACCCTCGAACAGTTCGCGAGGAGCCGGGACTCGCTCGACGGCGCCTCTGAGCCGATCTGTGGTCGGATGCAGGTACGGGTCTGCCGATGTCGCGAACCGGTGTCCGAGCAGCCCCTGGATCTGGTCGGCCAAAGCACCGGAATCAGCGAGGTTGCTCGCGAACGCGTGGCGGCATTGATGCGGGGAGATGTTGCGCGGTAACTGCGCTCGCCGGCTCAACGAGTAGAAGAGTTCGTTGATCGCGCCGAGTTTCATCGGTGCACCCAGCGGGGCACGAAACAGGTTGACCAGCAACATGTCACAGTCTGCGGCCGCGGGCTGTTCCGCGCGCTCGTAGACATACAGGTCAAGTGCCATCACCGTCGGGAAGTCCAGCGGGACAAGTCTCGGACGTCGGGACTTCGCCATCGCGCTGTTGGGGTTGGCGCGCCTGACGACATGCAGATGAGCGCCGCGGACGCGGCAGTCAAGGCTGGTGTTGTCCGGCAGCAGGTGCAAGTCACTGCGACGGACGCCGACCAGTTCACCTCGCCGCAGCCCGCCGCGCGCAAGTAGTAGAATGATGAACCGATCCCGCGCCGACAGGCAGGCCTTGAACAAGGCAAGCAGTTCCATGTCGCTGGCGCGGTCGACTGCGGTTTCGGGTTCTCGCAGACTGTGACGCGCCTTCAGACGCACAACCAGCGCACTGGCCTCCCCCATCGCCGCCACAGGCACGTCGCGGCTGTCGGCCAGCTCGTAGATCTGCGCGAGCGTGTCTCGCGGTGCTTCGCCTGCCAGTACTGCGAACCACAGGAAACCGCGCGTTGCGACCAGAACCTTGTTGATCCGTCCTGGGCTGCGTGCCGGTTCGGCTCCCGGCCCCGACAGCACTCGTCCGCCGTCGGCG
The DNA here is from genome assembly GCF_001895005.1 of Rhodococcus yunnanensis NBRC 103083. GTDB lineage: Bacteria > Actinomycetota > Actinomycetes > Mycobacteriales > Mycobacteriaceae > Rhodococcoides > Rhodococcoides yunnanense. The sequence continues at coordinate 116,991 of NZ_BCXH01000004.1, forward strand.
CGAGTGTATTGCAGCCATAGAACGAAGCTTGTGAGATCTGCCGCAGCGGAGCGCCATTCACGTCCGCTCTTCGTGCACCACCTGAAGAACAGTGCGACGCTCTCCGCGTATGCCTTCGTCGTCGACTCCGCGCGATCTTTCCCGAACCTCAGCTCCCGCAGGTAGCGGTCGGCCACAGCTTCGGCCACGTAATCACCGTCGATGACGGTCCAGTAACTGGCTCCGGACGGCATGCGAATCTTGAACGCTCTGAACACAATCGCTCCTGTTCTCAGTCACTCGATCGACATAACAACAGAGCTACACCCCGAAAGAACCGTTGACCGACCCCAACAGGAAGAGTCAAGTACAACATCACGCGACAGTTCGGTGAACCCCAGAGAAGTCCCAGGCTGCGCGCTCGGCGACCGCTTTCGACAACGGGTACGCCGCAAGCCCGGGGGTTGCAGGGTCGGTCCAGTCGCTTTCGTCGTAGTCACGCACGGGCTTGGGGGAGTACCCGATCGCGGCGAACGACGAGGTCAACACCACCCTCGATACGGATGCGTCGCGCGCAGCCCGGAGTAGACGCAGTGTGCCGTCGCGGGCAGGCACCAGTACCTCGTCCACGTTCGTCGTGTTCTCCGTCGAGTGAGCGCATCGTGCCTCGTACCTCGGTTCCGGACCGGAGAAGGTCGGCGATGAGGCGACTGCCGAGATAGCCGGAGGCGCCGGTGACGAGGACCTTGGTCATCTCAGCACCCGCTGCAGCTTCGGTGCGAGCGCTTCGATGCGTAGGCTCGCCGCGGCTTCGTCCGCCGCGTCGCCGCGTTCACGGGCGTCCCACAACGCTGCTTTGAACTGCAGGTAGTCGAGGTGAACGCGCAGCGTGTCGATCTCCTGTTCCACTCGGGTCGCGTGCCGCAGCAGCAGATCACGCTGGTCCCCGGCCGCGGCATTGCCGAGGGCTCGATTCGCTCGGTAGGTGCGCATGTCCTCGATCCCGACGCCCATACCGCGAAGGCATCCGAGAATGTACGCGTCGTCGAGGTCACGGTCGGTGTAGCGACGGTGCCCACTGCTGGCGTCTCGGTCTATCGGGCCGATGAGCCCGACCTCTTCGTAATAGCGCAACGTCGGCTCGCTGAGCCCGCTCTGTCGCGATACATCGCTGATGGTCAACAGTGTCATGTCCCCCATGACACCAGACCTGAAGCGCTTGAAGTCAAGCGAACATTGCCGAGACTTCTGAAGTAGTGGTTCCGGGGTCAGGCCACCGGGTCGAGCGGTTCGTCGGTGGTCGGTATCTGCGTGAGCGTGGCCAGCGCCGTCGCCAGGTCGGGATAGATGGTCAGAATGGAATCGAGCCCGACCAACTGCATCGGCCGACGCGTGTGCGGTCCGTCGGCGACCACCAGCGTTGTTACCGTTTCGCCTGCGGTGCGGTGCGCTGTGACCAGAGCAGCCATCCCGATCGACGCAAGGAATGTGACGTCGGAAAGGTCGACGATCAGCGCGGTCTGCGTCGACGCCAACGCCTGCTCGATTCCCGCACCGAGACGCGGGACCGTCAGCATGTCTACTTCGCCGCGGGCAGAGACCACGGCGGTGGTGCCCACGGTGTGGACGGTGACGTCGAGGCGGGTGATTTCGTCGTTCGAGGACATCGGTGTATCTCCTGCTCGATCAGCGGGCGGGTGGACCATGCAAACGCCGAGGTGAGCGAGAGCTGGCTAAGAATGAGCAGGCGTGTTGTCTTCACATGCGGGGCTGACGGGCGACTGCTTCACCGGCCTGCTGCGGACTATATCGTGGGGCGCAATCGTTGGATGTTCGCGTGCCCGCAACAGCGCCGGCGGGCGCGCAAACATCGCCGGCAGAGACCGGTGATGGTTCTTCTCGCAGGCAGGTGCGGTGGCAGCCATGCTCGGCTACCACCGCACCCGGGGGACCTCAGTCCCAGCTGTGCCCCTTGTTCCTTTCTGTCACGCGGCGGGGGTGCGCAGGATCGATGGGTATCCGTCGTCGCCGCGAGGTATCCCGAGCTGTTGATCGATGAAATGTGATGTCGCACATTTACTTACATCGGACTCGATACCCAGAACGGTGTGCCACCAACGTTCGCGCTCAGGGGCGTCGGGCCATACCACCGCGTCCGTCATGTCGAAATTCATCGAGAAACTCACCTCGCATGTAGTCGATGACCACGGGGATTGATCAGATATGAGCTGGTCAGGTCGAGTGTGTTTCGATCGACCGCTGCTCACCGGTGTCGCGTCGGGCATCGATGTCGATTTTGCGGGGTTTGGCGCGTTCGGCGAGGGGAATGGTCACCGACAGCACGCCGTTGTCATACGACGCGGAGATGCGGTCGGTGTCGATGCCGTCTCCGAGAGCCAACTGTCGACGGTAGGTGCCGGCGAAGCGTTCGGAGGATATCCATTGCACCCCATCGGTATCGGGGGCTGTTCGGTGGGCGGTGAGGGTCAGAGTCCCACGATCGACATCGATATCGATCGACCCGGGATCGACACCGGGCAGGTCGGCGCTCAGTACGTAATGATCGTCGAGTTTGTACAGATCCATCGGCATGAACCGGGGTGCACGATCGGAACCGAGCGATGTGCCCAGCATGGCCGAGGTGATCGAGTCGAGGTCACGGAACGGATCGAAGCGAAGCACAGCAATCACCTCCTGAACTTTCGATGCACCCGCCCCTGTGGCGGGCTGCTCTTCATCACTGTGCGATACAGAAATTAGCACTCTCACCCATACAGTGCCAAGACGCGTGCACACTTTTTTTCGAGAAATTTCTTCGGTGACGGCCGTCTCGCATCGGCGACCAATAGTGCTGCGCGAGTTCCATATCGAGCGCTCTCGACCACCGCGATGAGATCGACAAGTGGAAGTTTCGAGTGAGTCGGAACCGCGCAAGCACACACGATCGTGATCGAACCCGAGAGCAGCGTCGAGACACCGGCGATGGTGCCGATGGAGATGAGCACGACGCGCCGACCGGCGAGCCGGAGGTTTGAGGAGCCGCTCATGAGGTAAGCAGCCGTACCCGAGAGCAAGGAGTTCGACCATGAGCACAAGCGGTACACCAGCCGGTGGTACGTCATCCAACGACGACGGCCTGGGCAAGGACGGAACAATTCCGAACACCGACGACGGCGTAGCAGTTGGCCACACATCCGACTCGTCGTTCGAACCGGAGGAAGACGAGCAAGCGCCGGAGTAGCCGTCCGCCAAGAAGGGGAGTGCCCCGACGCCGGCGTCGCCCCGAGGATGCGTCGGCGGGCTAGTACACGAGCATCCTGTTCATCGGACAATCGCTCCCTCGTTGTCGCGAGGACGGACCTGGTGCCGACTGAGAATCGATATTCGATTGAATGCATTGATCGTGACTGCGACCCATTCAGCGGCGACGAAGGCGTCATCGCCGAGAACCGTTCTGGCGGACTCGAGGTCGGACTCCGAATCACGAGATATGGGCAACACGGTGGCAGCCTCGGCCACCGCGAGCACGGCCCTGTGCCGATCGTCGAACAGATCAGTCTCGCGCCAGGCAGGCAGCAGATCCAGCTTCTGCTGCGTTATCCCTGCCTTTCTCGCCTCACGGGAGTGTAGCTCGACGCAGAACGCGCATGCGTTGATCTGCGACGTACGCAGCTTGATGAGCTCGAGCTCCTGGACCGACAGTCCTCGCTGCAACGCCGACTTGCGGATTGCCGAGGAGAATTCGCTGGCGGCTGCCCATGCGTCGGGCATGACTTTGTCCAAGTACGGACGCATTGTGGCTCCCTTTGTCGAGCTGCTCATTCGCGGTCTTCCCATCTGAAGTCGGTCGCCGTACGTCCGCATGCACTCTCAGTGCAGTAAGGGTAGGACCGTTTGTCGCCTGCACGCCTTGGACCAGTGCTTACCCGACCCGTCCAGCGCGTTGAACCAGTGCGATGTCAGCGGGCAGCGGTAGGCGGAAGCGGCCTCCAGCGGCGATGTAGTCATCGCCGTGCTCGTGCAGATGGCTCGCGAACAACGGGCAGACCGGAACGACCACGAGGTTGTGGCGCATGCTGTCTGCGAGCGCCTCGAGCACCAAGAGCCGACCCAGACCTCGGCCGCCATAGTGTTGGTCCACCTCGGTGTGGAAGAAAATTCGCTCCGCCGTCGGTCCGTCGTGAGTATCGACGAATTGCGCCTGCCCAGCCAATGTTTCATCGGCTAGATTCACTGCGTAGTAGCCGATGGGGCCCGCTGTGTCGAGTGTGACCGTCACCGGTGCGCCGGTCTTGTCGAGCAATTGTTCGTTCATCTGGTCTGTCCTTTTTCGGTTCCGGAGAATCGAGAATGTCGATGGCAGCAACGTGCGTCTATCTGCGCGTCGCATGTGCTGAGGGGGCGCCGGCAGCGGAGTAGGTCAGTTCGAACCGGCCCGTATCCAACACGCGGATTGCGTGGGCGATCTTCGTGGCCACGGTCTCGACCGAGCCGAAGTACAGCGACCCCCGAAGCTGTCGATGCCGAACTCGAGCCGTGAAACCTCTACCATGTGACAACTCTTTTCACTGTCTCTTCCAGGCACGGACCAACGAGAAACGTTGTCGAGCAGTGACTTCCATTCCGGGGTCGAGATGAAGGAGGTCAGCTGTCCATCGGACCTGCGATCGCTGCACGGTTCGATGAGAAACGGTACGGACCGGGCCGTCTCGCGTCAAGACGAACCGTTCCGTATCGCCGACGGCCGTATCCAGCTAGGGTTTCTGGCATGCCCGCGAACTCGAGCGACCCAACTCGGCGTAACGAGCGCTCACGTCGTGCAATCCTCGATGCGTCCATGTCTCTGATCAGCGAGGTGGGGTACGACAACGTCTCGATCGAGGCGATTGCCAAGCGAGCATGCGTCGGCAAACAGACGATCTACCGATGGTGGCCGTCCAAGGGCGCGGTGGTGCTCGAAGCCGCTACACACAGCCTCGATCCGGTGGTCGCGTTTCCCGATACCGACAACCTCGTCGCCGACCTGCGGTCCCAACTGATCAGAACCATGGACGTGGTCACGAATACCGGCTTCGGGCAAGCTTATCGAGGCTTGATCGCTGCCGGCCAGTCCGACAGTGATCTGTTGCGCGCCGTTTCCGACCAGATCATCGAACCGAATGTCGCAGCGTTCGGGGCGCGTATTTCGCTGGCTCAGGATCGCGGCGAGTTGAGCGCCGACGCAGACGTGCAGACCCTGCGTGACGTGCTGTACGGGGTCATCGAGTATCGGCTGTTTCATTCGATGCCGATCGCACCCAGTGACATCGACGCCGTTCTGGAAATCGCGTTCAGCGGTGTTCGCTAGCGGTCGTTCGATTTCGAGAAATTACCCAGGAGCACTTTCGTGGAGGCGATGATGGAAATGCACAACAACACTTGGCCCGCACTGCCGGTGGATTCGTGGATCGACACCAGGGACACGGTTCAGCTGTGGACTCAGATCGTCGGCAAGACGCGCATGGCACTCGGGCCGGAAGTGAACCACTGGTGGGGAGTTCCGCTGTACGTGGACGCGCGGGGTCTCACCACGTCCCTGATGTCCGCCGACAACTGCGGACTGGAGATCCGCTTCGACTTCCTGGAGCACGAGCTACTGTTCCTCGTCACCGACGGCAGCACCCGTCGGATGAAGCTGAAACCGCGGACGGTCGCCGACTTCTACGCCGAGTACGCCGGCCACCTGCGTGATCTGGGATTCGACATCGCGATTGTCGGAACTCCCGTCGAACTGCCCGATGCGACCCCGTTCGCCGAAGACACCGTGCATGCCTCGTACGACGCCGACGCTGTGTCTCGCTTCTGGCGTTCTCTCGTCAGCGCGCACGGCGTCTTCTCGAAGTTTCGTGGCGAGTTTCGTGGAAAGTCGTCACCTGTTCATTTCTTCTGGGGCGCATTCGATCTCGCCGTCACCCGGTTCTCGGGGCGACCTGCACCCCAGCATCCCGGTGGCGTACCGAACTGTCCGGACTGGGTCATGCACGAGGCGTACAGCGATGAGGTTTCGAGCGCTGGTTACTGGCCCGGTGGCGCCGAAGAAGGCGTTTTCTACGCGTACGCGTACCCGCACCCCGACGGATACGACACACATCGGGCAGTCCAAGCTCCCGCGTACTGGGATGCCGCACTGGGCGAGTACGTACTGCCGTACCACCTCGTGCGGCAAGCTCCGGATCCCGAGACCATGATTCTCGACTTCCTCAGGCAGACCCACCGTGCAGCCGTCGAGACGGCGGGGTGGACTTAAAACGAACGTGCGACGGTCCGGCGCGGACGCGCGTCACTGAGCCGGCCGAAATCAAGTGCAGAACTCGTGCGAGCTATGGGTCGGTCTCGCCGTCCGCGGGTGCGGTGCGTTGATCTGCGATTGCGCGAGTGCGTTCGAAGGCGACCACGATCAGAGCTATCGGGATGATCGCGGCGAGTACGAAGGTGGAGCCGCCGCGGTTCTGTGACGATGCCAGTGTTCGGGGAGTCGAGTCGTGATCGGCACCGCGGATCACCAGTTGCGCAAGTACTCGATCGCTCGTGCTTGCGCCGCGTCGGAATCCGGATGAGTGTAGAACGCAAAATGTGTGCCGCGATCCAACGTCAACAGTTCTGAGCCGGTGATGCCGGCGTGAGCGTGTGCACTGTTCTCCGGTAGGACATCGGAATCCGCACTACCCTGCACCAGAAGAGTGGGAGCGTTGATCGACGCCCATCCGGGGTCGGCGGTCTCGGCGAACTGGATCAGATCGTTGTCCCATCCCGCTTTGCGGCGGCCGGTCTGCGAGGCAGTCAGCGCCATGTCGAGTACGAACTGCTTCTTCACCGGATTCGAGTCGATGTATTTCACGTGCTCGTCGAATTCATCACCGCTGAGCGAACTCTCATCGGACACGGCGCCCTGGATGACCTGGAGAGGTTGGTGCTCCACGAGTTTCTTCATCAACCAGTCACCCACCCTGGTGGTTTGGAAGATGCGTGATGAGAGGTCGGGTGTCGGGTTCGTCCACTGTTCACTCAGACACGCGATCGCCACCAACGCACCCGTCCTCTCCGGATGAGTGGCGGCGAATCGGAATGCCGACGGGCCTCCTCCTGACCATGCAAGGACGCCCACCTTCTCGATTCCGAGTTCGTCGAGCAACGCCGCGTACAGATCGGCCTGCTCTTGCGGGGTGCGGCGATCGCCGAGTTCGGTTCCGAGGTAGCCCGGCCGAGACAGCATTATTGCTTGGAACTCGTCGGCGGGAAGGAAACGAGCCATGGCGTCAGCGGCGTCGATGCCGCCCGGCGAACCGTGCAACACCACTACCGGTTTGCCAGTGCCGCGGACCGCGTACTCGATCGGTCCGCGCGCCGTGGTCACGACTCCGACATCGTTCAGTTGCTCCATGGCTCCTCTTCGACACTCGTTGATCAGTGAATAACACTAGCGAGAAATCGCGTCGCCACCTCGCCCGATTCGTGTGAGATGTCCGGCGGTGTGGGGTGAGCGAATGTCACATTCGGTCCCTTCGGCGTGAGCGAATGTGACATTCGGTCACCTTGGTGTGAGCGAATGTCACAGCCGGTCACTCAGAGTGGGTGAATGGCGCCTTCGGTCACCGCGATGTGAGTGAATGTGACATTCGGTCCCCTCGGCGTGAGCGAAGGTGACATTCGGTCCCCTCGGTAGGCCAGGAATAGTCGCCGCACCCGATGATGGCACGGACTGTGGACTCTCCGGGCGATGTGTGTGCTCCGCCGACGTTCGGCGGTGCGTAGGCACTGGCGCTCGGGGTCCATACCGCTCAACGGATGCGAGATTTCATAGTGCGTGCACGTCACGCCGGCGCGTTGCGTATTGTCGCTTTCGTCGGTGTGACGAACGAGCGTCGGAGCGTACGGCTTCGAGGAATTGAGAATCCTGTGTCGCGTCCGTCGACGAGCACTGTGTTGTCGAGGCTTCTCGTGTTGGTTTTCGCTGCGATCGTCGGTGTCGTGTCGGTTCCCGCGGCGGCCGCACCTTTGCCATCACTACCGGATTGGGGGACCGGGTCGTCCGGCTCACTCATCCCCGGCCCTCCCACCTCGGGCCCACCGACGTCGGGAGAACCGCAACCGGCACGCTGGTACTCCAGGTTCTACGTCATGACGAGTCCCCGTGTGCAGGATCTTGGGTTGACTCTTACTTTCAGGTCGGCCAATTTCGATGTCGACTGTGTGACGGTGCAACCGAACCAGGTGCTTCTGACGGGAGAACCCCGGGGCAGGACCGACCTGATCGCGGCCACAGGACAGGGCTGTCCCGAGGAGAGTTTCAAGGCCGAGTTCGGCCTCCGGAGCAGTGACGGCAGCCTGTCCGTCCACTTCATAGTGGATTACGACAGAGGACCATCCGGTGCGTACGTGGCTTCTCCTCACTGCCCACGGCCCGTCTTGCCCATTCTGGGGTGTTCTGCCGGCTACGAGGCGATAGCACTTTCTTGATACGCCCGATGGGCTGAAGTCGGGGACTTCTTCCAGTCTGCACCCGCACACGTGTCCAACCCGTGTCGACGGGGCATCTTCTCGGCTGTGGGGGTACAGGCGCCGAGCCGCCCGTGGCCGCAATTCGACAGTCGTACAGACCCCGGGCCGACACCCGCAGGAAGAGCCAGTTCTTGTGATGCGGGCTCTGTCGGCGTGCGCCGGGGCCGAGCCGGAACGTATCGGCGTACGCGGAGCACGTTTCGGGTCGAGGCCCCGACGGGTTACGTGCGTATTTCCTGACCGCGCGGTTATTTCCCGCACGTAACGACTCTGAACGGGTCCGTTGAGCGGACCAGTGCAGTCCGAGCAACGGGGTCGTAGTGGTTAGTTTTGCGTCCACGTTGAAATGCGACTGGGTCCGCCCAGTGATCCACGACACTATGTGCTCACCTTCCCGGGGATGAGGATGGCAATCGACCCAGGGACGCACAGCGAGCAGAAGAGGCCCTATATGAGCTCGATTCAGGGTTCAACCGAAGAGTTCCGGATGACCTCACCGTTGAAAGGAGCTCGCACCACTGTCACCAAATCGTTCCGAGCTCCACCCCTTGTCAGGTTTCTGTGCGCGCGTGTCGCACGAGGCTTCGTAGTCCTGTTCTTGCTGTCGGTTCTCGCGTTCGGTGTCGTGCACCTGATCCCGGGCGATCCGGCCGAGACTCTCGCAGGTCCATACAGTGACGCTGAAACTCGGGCGCAGATCACGCGAGATCTCGGCCTGGACGGTTCACTGCTGTCGCAGTACGTCACATGGATAGGCAATGCGCTGCGCGGTGACTTCGGAATTTCCTACGTCAACGGACTTCCCGTCGGGGAGTTGATCATGGCGCGAATTCCGAACACCCTGCAGTTGGCTGTCGGTGCGACGCTGGTCTCGGTCCTGTGGGGAGTCACGTTCGGCCTCGTTGCCGCAATGAAGAAGGGCAAGCCTTTCGATTGGTTCACTCGGGGTGCGACTTTCCTGGGGATGGCAACCCCGGTCTTCGCGTTCGGAGTCGCGTTGGTACTCCTCGCGTCGACGGCCTTCCCCGGTTGGCCGACTCTCGGATTCGTGCCCTTTGCCGAGAACCCGTCTCAGAACCTGGCGAGCTTGGTTCTTCCCTGTCTCGCAATCGGATTGCCGCTTGGTTCCACGATCTGCCGCTACATGCGGACCTCGATGCTCGAGGTATACGACCAGGACTTCATGCGAACCGCGTTGGCAACTGGTAGCACTCGGTCGCAGGCGACAATTCGACACGGATTCCGCAACGCATCTGCGCCGGTCGTCACCATCGCCGGACTGCAAATCGCGGGCATCGTCGGCGAATCCATTCTGGTGGAGAACGTATTCGCGATTCCCGGGATCGGTCAGCTGACCATCACGGCAATCAACAACAACGACTATGCGGTGACCCAAGCGTGCATCCTGCTGCTCGGCGCGGTGTACGTCGTGATGAATCTTGTAGTCGACCTGCTGTATCCGCTGATCGATCCCAAGGTAGGTAGGTCTTCATGACAGTCGACAAAGCGGGCACACCGCCGGTCCGCGCAGGCAAGTCGCGAACATCGTTGTGGGCCTTCGTCAAAGCTCGCCCGGGTCTGACGGTCGGTGTGTCGATACTGCTGGTGCTCTTCGCGATGTCCGTTCTCGTCGGAATCATTCGGCCGTTCAGCGCCACCGAAGTTGCTGGAATCCCCTTCACCGGACCGAATTCGATCAACTGGCTCGGCACCGATGAACTCGGACGCGACTACTTCGTGCGAGTGTGTGAGGCAGCCCGCACGTCGTTGACCATATCCGTGTGCGCGGCCTTGCTTGCGATGGTTGTCGGCTCGGCAATCGGGTTGCTCGCGGGGCTCGAAGGCGGCAAGGTCGATTCGATACTCATGGGCGGCATCGACCTTCTGGTGTCGCTGCCATCCATCATCGTCGCGCTCGGCGTCGTCGCAATATTTTCTCCCACGACCACGACTCTTGTCATCGTGCTCGCCGTCGTGTCGGTCCCGAACTTCGCGCGCGTCGTGCGATCCAGGTGTCTCGAACTGAGAGAACGCGAATTCATCATGTCGGCACGTGTGTCCGGCGTGTCCACGTTCCGCATCGCGGTGCGGCACCTGCTACCGAACGTGCTGATGGTCATCACTGTTCAGCTGTCGAACACGGCCGCCATCGTGATTCTGATGGAATCGGGCCTCAGCTACCTAGGGCTCGGCGTGCAGCCACCGACACCGAGCTGGGGAAAGATGATCGCCGAATCCCAGAGCTACATGGTCGAAGCGCCGTGGCTACCGCTTGTGCCGTTCGTTGCCTTGCTCGTCACGTCGTGCGCTTGGGGCCTCATCGGAGAGGGATTCGGATCGAAACGCAAAGCTGCGCGCTGACGCACACTCTCCAGCATTCATTTCCAGTCAACGCTTTTGGCGTAACGAAAGGTCATTCATGAAGTTCCCATCCAGGCGATCCAAGACGGCGGTCTTCGCCGCCGCCACGGTAATGTCGATCGTGCTCGCAGGCTGTTCGGGAGCAGCGAGCACTACCGACACGGCGACTGCGGCGACCGGGGATCCGGTACGTGGTGGCACACTCGTGGTGGGCGAGGACACCCAGCCGGTCAGCGGATTCGATCCCATGCTGGCTCAGGCACTCGACGCCAAACGCATCGTGTCGCAGTTCTACGAGGGGCTGCTGTCGATCAACTCGAGTTTCGACGAAGTACAGCCCGGATTGGCGAGTGAGTGGACGCAGCTGTCGGAGACCAAGTACAGCTTCACGTTGCGCGACGGTGTCACATTCCACGACGGGGAAGCGGTGAAGCCATCGGACGTGGTGTTCAGTTTGAATCGAATCGCCGATCCGAACCAGAGCTCACCGTACAAGCGCCTCTACGACCTCAAATCGGTTACCGCTGTCGATGATTCGACCATCGAGATCGAGACAAACGAGCCGCAGGCGTCGTTGCTCACCTTGCTCGCGCAGCCGTGGAGCGGGGGAATCGTCAGTGAGGCGTGGTTCACGAGTCGCACACCCGATGAGATCAAGACCTCGGAGAACGGTACGGGACCGTTCACGCTGTCGGAATTTCGCGAAGGTGCGCTCATCAAGACTGTGCGCTTCGACAACTACTGGGAAGGCGACAAGCCGTATCTCGATGGCATCGATTACCGGCTGATCCCCGCCGAGGCGACGCGTGTGCAGGCCATCGGTTCGGGTTCGGTGGACATGATCGAGGTCCGGGCATCGACCAACGCAGACTCGCTGGAAGGGCGCGGCGTCAACATCGGACCGGCGTACGGCATCGGAACCGCGTGGTACGCGCTGGACACTCTCGACGGGCCGCTCGCTGACGTCGAGGTCCGGCGGGCGTTGAGCATGGGAATCGATCGCGAACAGATGATCGATGTCGCGACATTGGGTACGGGCACATTCAGTTACGTGATTCCGCCTGCGGATCCTTTCGGCACCGAAGCCAGCGACGAATCGCCCTACTACAAGTACGACCCCGATGCCGCGCGGGAGGCTCTCGCCGCAGCGGGTGCCGAGAACCTCACACTGACCATGCTGGTTCGCTCGGACAATCCGAAGTCCGTGTCGACTGCAGAGTTGATGAAGCAGCAACTCAGCGTGATCGGTGTGAACCTCGAGATTCAGACGGTTCCGTTCAACCAGGTCGTCAATGCGATTACCGGCGGCGACTGGAACGCCGACATCGTCACGCTGAACTCCGCTCTCAACGCGGACCCGAGCCAATACCTCGACCTGTGGTTCGCCGAGGGTGCACCGGGAACCAAGGTGAACGATCCAAAGCTGTGGTCGATGATGGACGAAGCTGCACGAATCACCACGGGTACCGAGGACCGCCGCGCCAAGTACGAGGAGATCGGCGAGTACGTCGCTGACAACGCACTGTTGCTGGTTCCGTATGCATCGCCCATCGTGTACGACGCGTGGGGCGAGCGGGTGCACGGTTTCGACGCCGACCTCGCCGCGGCGCGCCTGTTCACGAAGAATGTATGGATCGGCTGATGAACGCCGAGACGCAGGAGCAACCGGGTTCGGTCATCGAGGTGCGGCCCGATCCTGTGGTGGACATTCGAGGACTCACCATCGCCTACGGTGACAGCAGTCCTAGCGTCAAGGGTGTCGACCTGGTCGTCCAGCCTGGTGAGATCGTCGGCCTGATCGGCGAGAGCGGCAGCGGGAAGAGTTCGGTCGCAATGGCGTGCCTGGGCCTGCTCGACGGCTCGGCCCGCGTTGACGGTGACCGCTTCTCGGTGTGTGGGACCGATATGGTCACCGCGGGTCAGAGCGAGTTGGTCAGTCTTCGTGGACGACGCGCTGCCATGGTCTTCCAGGACGCGATGGGTGCACTCGATCCCTGCACGCGGGTGGGCAAGCAGGTCGCCGAGGTGGTCAAGCGTCATCGTGGTCTCGGCAAACGAGAGTGCGCCGATGCCGTGATCGATCTCTTCGAGCGGGTCGGCATTCCCCAGGCGCGCACGCGAGTCAGACAGTATCCGCATCAGCTGTCCGGCGGTCTTCGGCAGCGGGTAGCGGTGGCATTGGCCCTTGCGGGCGAGCCCGAACTTCTGCTCGCGGACGAACCGACCACCGCGCTCGACGTCACTGTCCAGGCCGGCATACTCGAGCTGTTCCGTTCGGTGCGGGACGAGTTCGGGATCGCAATCCTGTTGATCTCGCACGATATCGGCGTCATTGCCCAGACGGCGGACCGGGTTGCGGTGATGCTCGACGGCGCCATCGTCGAACAGGGCGATGTAGAAGACGTGCTGCTTCGTCCTCGGACGGCGTATACCCGAGAGTTGCTGCGGGCTGTGCCGACGATCGAGCGCACTGCAGCCGAGGACGAGACATCCACTGCGGCTTCGCCTCCCCAGGGCGAACCGGTGTTCTCGGTGCAGAACCTTTCGCGGTCGTACGGCAGCGGCCGCGAGACGGTCAACGCACTCAGCGACATCAGTCTCGACGTGCACCGGGGTGAAGTGCTGGGCATCGTAGGTGAATCCGGTTCCGGCAAGAGCACATTGGCCAAGATCCTGATTCAGCTGGAGACTCCGACAACGGGTTCCGTGTCGTTCGAAGACACCGGATACGCCGGCATGGGGCGCGCCAAGCTCAAGCAATTCCGCAGCGCGGTTCAGATGGTGTTTCAGCATCCGACCGGATCGCTCAATCCCAGGTTGAGGGTGGACAAGTCGGTCAGCGAGCCGCTGATGGCAACCGGTGCCGAGGTCAACGCCACTCGTGTTCGCCAGGTTCTAGGTGAGGTCGGTTTGCCTCAGGACTGCGGCGACAGGCTTCCACACCAGTTCTCGGGCGGTCAGAAGCAGAGAATTGCCATCGCGCGGGCGATCGTGGCCTCGCCGGAGGTCGTCCTACTGGACGAGCCCACATCGGCTCTCGACGTCACCGTCCAGGCGCAGGTTCTCGAGTTGCTGGCACGCATTCAGCGTGATCGCGGCCTGACCTACATCCTGATTTCACACAACCTTGCGGTGGTCCGAGCGATCAGCGATCGAGTGGCGGTAATGAAGGCAGGGGAGATAGTCGAACTCGGCACTCCTGCTGAGGTATTCGACAATCCATCCCATCCGTACACCAAAACGCTCGTCGCGGCGGTTCCGTCGGTCGATCCACGGCACCGACGCCGCGCAGCGATCGGACCGACCGCGTCCTGAAGCAAAGGAAGAGCATGGACACGCAATGGCTCGATGCCACTGCTCAAGCAGATCTGGTGCGGACGGGCGAACGGTCGTCGCGTGAGCTCGTCGAGGATGCGATCGAACGCATCGAGCGACTGAATCCGACGCTCGGCGCCGTCAACAATCCTCGGTACGAGGCGGCGCTCGAGGAGGCGGACGGTGTCGATCCGTCGGCCCCGTTCGCCGGGGTGCCGACGCTGCTCAAAGGGCTCACGGCGATGGCGGGCGAGCCGAACGATCGTGGCAACGTGGTTCTGAAGGCACTCGGGACCACAGCTACGTCCGATGCCGTCATCACCACACGTCTGAAGAGGGCGGGATTCGTCATTCTCGGGCGGTCTGCGGCACCGGAACTCGGGGTCCTGTCGACAACGGAGAGCGCGGCATACGGAGTCACCAGAAATCCGTGGCGTCTCGATCTGACGTCCGGTGGCTCGTCAGGAGGTGCGTCGTCGGCTGTGGCGTCGGGGATGGTGCCGGTGGCGCACGGCGGCGACGGGGGTGGTTCGATTCGGATGCCTGCCGCGTTCTGCCATCTGGTCGGCCTCAAACCGAGTCGAGGGCTGATCAGTAGTGGCCCTGCCACCGCCGACAGATGGGGCCACAGTGTGCCCGCCGTACTGACCAGAACGGTGCGCGACACGGCAGGCATCATCGATGCGCTCGCCGGCGGTGAGCCTGGCGACCAGGGGCGGCCGGCGCCCATCGAGGGCGGACTTCTCGGCGCGCTGTCGCGGGAGCCGACACGGCTCAGAATCGGCTACGTCACCACGCCGGAAGGTTCGGCCGAACCGATCCAACAGCAGGTCGCAGATGCAGTGTCGGACGCTGCTCGCCTGCTCGAGCACTTGGGTCACGATGTCGAGGAGTCATATCCGGCAACCATGTTCGACCCTCGCAATCTCGAAGCATTCTTCGACTCCTTGAGTGTCACGGTGGTGCAAGCCGTCGATGCCATCGAGAGAGAAGTCGGCCGTACCTTGGAATACGACGAGTTGGATGTGGTGACCAGACTTTGGGACACCCGTGGTCGTCAGATGTCCGGCGTCGATCTCGCCGATTCTCTCGGATGGTTGGGCGGACTTCGGTCGAGAATGGGTCAGTGGTGGGCATCGGGGTTCGATCTGTTGCTGTCCCCGGTCTTCGCTACCACCGCGCCGACGCTGGGATGGCCGTGGGCCGAACCCGGCGGTATCGAGAAGACGGTGGATGTGTTGACCTACACTGCGCCGATCAATTCGACGGGCCAGCCCGCTATTTCGATTCCCTTCGGGTTCACACCCGCCGGTGAGCCATTGGCCGTGCAACTCGTCGCGGCATTCGGGCGGGACGATCTGCTGATTACCACTGCTGCTCAGATCGAGGCCGCTCGGCCTTGGGCGCACCACGTACCATCGATGACAGGATTGGTCCAACGATGACCGTCGACACGACAGTTGCCATGCTGGACGCGCGGCTCGAAGCCAGCGTGCGAGCGGGTATCGAGCGCCACGCAGACCTGCTCGTCGACATCAGCCATCGGATTCATGCCTCGCCGGAATTGCGGTTCGAGGAATTCGCTGCATCCGCATTGCTCGCTGATACGCTGGAGGCCAATGGCTTTCGAGTCGATCGCGGCGTGGCAGGACTCCCGACCGCCTTTGTCGGTGAGTTCGGGTCCACGGCGGATGGCCCGACTGTCGCATTCTTCCTGGAATACGACGCGCTCGAGGAGATCGGGCACGGCTGCGGACACAATGTCATCGCGGCCATGGGACTCGGTGCTGCCGTGATCGCGAAAGAGTGGATGGAGGAGCAGAAATCGCCGTGCGGACGGATCCTGGTCGTCGGTAGCCCAGGGGAGGAAGGCGGCGGCGGGAAGAATCACCTCATCGACGGCGGAATCATCGACGACATCGACGCCGCGATGCTCATCCATCCGTCGGGCGAAAACATCTCTGGAATGCGGACATTGGGCCGAGTCGCCCTCGAATTCGACTTCGAAGGCAAAGCCGCCCACGCAGCAGTAAGCCCCCACCTGGGCCTCAACGCACTCGACGCGACCGTCCTCACACTCAACGCCATCGGCCTACTGCGCCAACAACTACCCACCGACGCCCGAGTACACACCATCGTCACCAACGGCGGCCAGGCAACCAACGTCATACCGGAACACAGCACCATCCGCGCCTACATCCGCGCCGAAGACACCGAATACCTCGTCGACCAACTACAACCCAGAATCGAGAACTGCGCCCGCGGAGCAGCACTCGCCACCGGAACCACCGTCACCATCACCACACAATCACCCACCTACGCCGCCCTCGCACCCAATCCCGTCCTCGCCGACCTGATCGAGTCGAACTTTCGGCGGGTAGGTCGAGAAGTCGAATCATTGCGCGGCGAGGTGTTTCCAGGCTCGACGGACATGGGCAATGTCAGTCAGCTGGTTCCATCGATCCAACCCAACATCGAGTTCGAACCGGGACTGGGAATGCACAATCGCGAGGCCGCGGCTCTCGCAGGAGGACCGGTCGGCGATCGGGCAGTGCGCGACGGTGCCCAGATCATGGCAATGACGGCCCTGCAGCTGTTCTCGACTCCATCTCTGATCGCCGATGTGCGTGCCGCGTTCGACCTCGGAGTGAAGGTGGGACTGTGACATCCGCCGGAGGGCAGTACGGACTGGAGTTGCGCAGGTACTACGCGTCGACGACATTCGGCCAGATCCATTTCGTCGATGCAGGTGAAGGCGAGCCGATTTTCCTGCTCCATCAAACACCACGCTCGTGGGACGAGTATCGCGATGTCATACCGATTCTTGCGCAACACAATCGGATCATCGCGATGGATACCTTGGGGTTCGGCGCATCGGACAGCCCCGCCGAGCCATGGACGATCGAATTGTTCGCGGCGGGTGTTCTCGCCTTGGCGGATGCCCTCGACATCGAGCAATTCGGGATCGTCGGGCATCACACCGGCGGGGTCGTCGGAATGGAAGTAGCGGCAGCTGAACCCGAGCGGGTGGCGTTTCTCGTACTGTCCGGTGTGCCGTACGTGGACGCCGAACGTCGGGCCGCGGTCCGCTCCAGGCCTCCGATCGACGCCATCGATCACTCCGCCGACAGTCCTCCCGTCACTCAGATGTGGCGCAAGCGTGAACCGTACTACCCGAATGACCGCCCGGATCTGCTCGCGCGTCTCGTCGCGGACGCGCTTCGTGTCGGTGATCGAGTGGAGGAGGGGCATGTGGCGGTCAATTCGTACTCGATGGAAGATCGTATCGGCCTCGTCGCCGCACCGACGCTGGTGGTATGCGGTGAATTCGACTCGTTCTCACTGCCCGACGTCCCCAAGCTTCAGCGCAGGCTGGTGCGATCGGAGAAGACCGTCATCGCCGGAACGGGGGTTCCGTCGGTCGATCACGTCCCTGAAGCGTTTGCCGAGGCGATCGCGACATTCGTGGCACAGGTCGGTTCAACGCAACCTCCTGGCTCCCGCCACCAGTAGACCGAGAGCCAAAACGGACCCCGACACCATGACGGTCGACACAGCCACGCTGTCGGCACCGAGTACACCCACCAACGGCGCGGCCACCGCCGCTGCCGCGAACTGTGCGAATCCCAGCAGGGCAGAAGCACTTCCCGCGGACTCGCCGTGACGAGTCAACGCAAGAGCCGGGACATTGGGCGTGGCGAGCCCGACGCAGGCCAGGACGAACAACAGCGGAATCTCGAAGCCCCACAGTCCGCCGGTGTCGGTCGCCGCCATCGTCACGAAGACAACTCCTGACACGACGGCGCCTGTGAGCGCGCCGATGGTCACCTGCAGCGGCGCCCAACGACCCAGGAGTAGCACATTCACCTGTGATGCCACGGTGATCACTACCGCACCGAGGGCGAATATTGCGCCGAATACGGCGATGCTGGAGCCGAATTGAACCTGGACCACGAAGGCCGACCCCGCGATGTATCCCCACTGCACGATGCGCACGATGCCGCCGACAACAACGTAGAGCGCGAACGACCGATCGGCGAGTAGCGTGCGATAGCTGCCGAACACCGCGCGGATGCCGGCCGGCCGACGCGAGTGAACCGGCAATGTTTCCGGCATCGCCAGCACCGCGATCAGGACGGCCACGAGTCCGAGGCACGCCAGGACCAGGAAGACGCCGCGCCACGGCATCACTGTCAGCAGAAGGCCGCCGACAGAGGGCGCGATGATCGGCGCGACTCCGATGACCAGAATGATGCGGGAGAGCATCACAGCCGCCGATCGACCGACATAGAGATCTCGCACCACTGCCATCGCGACGACGCCCGCCGCCGCTGCGCCGAAGCCCTGTACGACGCGAAACGCAGTCAGCAACGGAACTGTCGTGGCGAAGACGCAGAGGACCGATGCCGCGATGTGGATCGTCGTGCCGACGATGATCGGCCGTCGACGTCCTCGGATATCCGAGTACGGACCGATGATCAACTGACCCAACGCAAGACCGAGCAACATCCCGGTCAGTGTCAACTGCACGGAGGCCACCGTCACGCCCAGCTCCGAACCGATTGTCGGTAGCGCCGGAAGATACAGCGATACCGTCAGCGGTCCGAGTGCAGTCAGTGCGCCGAGGATCAGCACCAGTGCAACGGTGGAGCGTCCTGTCGTGTTGCCGGACGTCAGGGTGGGGTGTGTGGTTCGACTCGGGCCGTCCGAACTCACACTCCGACCCGGATGCCCGGGGTGAAAGACTGTGTGACGGCATGCGCGAGGTCCGGTGATCGAAAGAGCCGGATGGCAGCGCCGGCGAGAATGAACGCACCGTCCACGATTGCCGCGTCCCCTTCGGGGCCCACAGCCACTTCTGCGGCAGCGCGAGTGTGCATCCCCAGTCCTGGCACGAGCTCGATGCACGGGTGGATCGACGGCACTATCTGGCTGACATTGCCCATGTCGGTCGACCCTGGAAATGCATGTGTACGAGTGGGTTCGGATCGTCGTCCGACCATGGTGAAGCCATCTTCGATCAGGTCGGCGAGGACGGGATTGGGTGCGAGGGCGGCGTAGGTGGGTGATTGTGTGGTGATGGTGACGGTGGTTCCGGTGGCGAGTGCTGCTCCGCGGGCGCAGTTCTCGATTCTGGGTTGTAGTTGGTCGACGAGGTATTCGGTGTCTTCGGCGCGGATGTAGGCGCGGATGGTGCTGTGTTCCGGTATGACGTTGGTTGCCTGGCCGCCGTTGGTGACGATGGTGTGTACTCGGGCGTCGGTGGGTAGTTGTTGGCGCAGTAGGCCGATGGCGTTGAGTGTGAGGACGGTCGCGTCGAGTGCGTTGAGGCCCAGGTGGGGGCTTACTGCTGCGTGGGCGGCTTTGCCTTCGAAGTCGAATTCGAGTGCGACTCGGCCCAATGTCGCCATGGCAGCGAGATTCTCGCCCTCGGGATGCATCATCATGGCGAAGTCGATGTCGTCGATGATTCCGCCGTCGATGAGGTGATTCTTCCCGCCGCCGCCTTCCTCTCCTGGACTGCCGACGACGAGCAGTCTGCCCGGTCCGGTGTCGGTGCGGCCGAGCCATCGTCTGACTGCGAGTGCGGCGCCGAGGCCGAGTGCCGCGATGACGTTGTGTCCGCAGCCGTGCCCGATCTCCTCTAGCGCGTCGTACTCGAGGAAGATCGCGACGGTGGGTCCGTCGGTTGCCGATCCGTATGCGGCGACGAATGCCGTTGCAAGTCCGGCAATTCCGGTCTCGACGTCGAACCCTTCTCGGCGCAGAACCTCGACCAACAGTTCGCTCGCGAAGTGCTCGGTGAATCGAAGTTCGGGGCGAGCGTGGATCCGGTGGCTGATGTCGAACAACTCGGATTCGATTGCGGTGATGTCGTCGCGGATCGCCTCGACGATCTCCTTGCTCAGAGCGAAATCGGAAACGTTGACGGAGCTGTTCAACTTCTGGCCATCCTTCGGCGTCGACGCTAGTGCAGTTGAATGCACGGTTGCAGTGTGCATTCGTGGACGCAACGTCTTGGGTCTGATCAGTGAACCACACCTGTTGTGACTGTTGCTGTGGTGGGAAAGAGTCCGGATCTGTCCGAATTCGGTTCGAGAGGAGAACATCATGACGACCAGGATCGAGGTCGGTGTGCGACTACCAGCGTGTCGGCCGGTACCGGACATGGCAGATGCAGCACGTGTCGCCGAATCGCTCGGTTTCGACCAGGTGTGGATTCCCGACTCGCAGTTGCTGTGGCGCGATGCATTCATGGTTGCCGGTGCCTGTGCCGCTGCCACCAGCACGCTCGGCATAGGAACAGCAGTCACCAACGTGGTGACCAGACACCCGAGTGTCGTCGCATCTGCCGCACGGACCGTGGCCGAACAGGCTGTCGGCAGATTCTCGCTCGGTATCGGGACGGGCAACAGTTCGGTGGAACCCATCGGCATGCGCGCGAGTACCCAAAGCACCCTTCGAGACGGCATGTCGATGATTCGAACATTGAGCGAGGGACAGACGTACGATTTCGGCTCGGTGCAGTCTCGGCTCAGAGAACCGACCGACTTTCCCGTGCTCGTCGCGGCAACCGGTCCCAAGAATCTCAGGTTCGCAGGCGAAGTGGCCGATGGTGCGATCTTGCTCAGCGGTGTGTCCGAGTCGGCGTTGAAGGACAGTGTGGAGCTGGTGCAGTCGGGCGCCGACTCTGTCGGCCGCGGGCCGATACCGATCACTGCGTCAGCCTTCTGCGCGATCAGCGACGACATCGAAAAGGATGCGCGGTCACTCAAACCCATCGTGGCGGGTATCGCACAGCACGGCGGCAGACGCTCGCTCGAGCGTGCGGATATTCACGTCACCGTGCCCGCCTCCGTCGATGGGATATACCCGGATCTGATCCACGCCGAGGACTGGGACACTGCTGTCGATGTGTGCGGACGGTGGATCAGTGATGCCGACGCGCTGAAGTACGCGCGGGAGTTCTGTTTGTTCGGAACTGCAGAGGAGGTCAGCGCCGGAATCGAGACAGCCGCCGACGCCGGAATCAGCAGAGTGCTTCTGCAGCACGTGGGTTCCTACGACCTGCCGTTCGCGCTGATGGAGAGCTTCGCTGCGGCCTACCTGGTTCACTGAGCGGTCCCGGACTGTTCCTTCCACGTGCGGGTGGCGGTTACGTTGAGTGCGTCAGCAGCGGCAGACGAAACGGAGTTTCACGTGAGCGAAGATGCAGTTCGGGTGATCGAGCTGTCGGGCCCATTCGTCCGCTCGGCCGGGCGAATGCTGGTCGGAATCGGCTACGAGGTCGTGTTGGTCGAGCCGGTCGACGGCGACGAGACGCGACGCGAGCTCGGAGGCCGCGGCTTCGCTCACTGGCACGCAGGCAAGTCCTCCGTGGCCCTCGACGAGAACACCGCCGAGGGCCGTCGAGCATTGACGGCGTTGCTCGCCTCCGCCGATGTCGTCCTCGACGGCAGACCGGTGAACAGTGCACCGGTCGAGGCGCCCGAACATGTTGTGTATGTGCGAGCAACCCCCTTCGGAACGACCGGTCCACGGCGCGACTGGGTCGGCACCGATCTGACGGTCGCCGCACTCGGCGGGATGATGGCGCAGGTCGGAGACCCGGATGGGCCGCCGCTGTTGCTACCGGAAGGGCAAGCGGAGCAGTTGACCGGTGTCAACGCGGCGATCGGCGCGGTGCTCGGTGTTCTTGCCCGACGCGGCGGCCACGCTGGACAGTTCGTCGATATCGCTGCGCAAGAATGTGTTGCGGCGAGTCTGGAAGCGGGCGTGCTCGCGTACGTGCACGAGGACCGGGTTCCTCCCCGACCGGGGCGGGTTCATCCTCTGGTCCCACACGGCCTGTTCGACGCCGCGGACGGCCGTCTCGGTGGGGGTCTCGGCGGTAGCCCTCGCATGTGGGATGCGCTGGTGAAGTGGTTGACGGAGATCGGCGCGCAGGAGGACCTCGGCGACCCACGCTGGATGGACCCGCGTGTTCGAAAAGCCGAGCAGGAACACATCTTCGACGTCCTGGCTGGAATACTGTCGAAGTGGCCGAAGGAAGAGTTCGCAGCTGCCGCACAACAGCATCGCCTGCCGTGGGCTGCCGTCGATCGGCCCGACGAGACGTTGCGCAATCCGCAACTGAACGATCGTGACTTCTTCGTCGATGTGGAAACCGCGGACGGAACCATCAGGGATCTGGGCTTCGGATTCGCTTTTCCCGAGGGCCGCAGACCAGGACGTCTGATCGCGCCCGAACTCGGCGCCGACCAGGGGCTGCTCACGGAGTCGCGCGCACAGGTCCGCCGACCGGTCGGCGGGGCCGCAACGGATTCGCGGGCGCTCGACGGTATTCGAGTCCTGGACCTCACGTGGGTGCTGGCAGGTCCGTACTGCACTCGTATCCTCGCCGACCACGGGGCCGAGGTGATCAAGGTCGAGTCGCTCGGGCGTCCGGACCCGACACGGTTCGCTCCGTTCATGCATCTGTCCCGAGACGCACACGACGATCCGAACACCAGCGGCTACTTCAACGACGTCAATCGAAACAAGCGCAGCATCTCCCTCGACACCAAGACACCGGAAGGCCTTGCGGTACTCCGTGACCTGGTTGCAGTGAGTGATGTGGTGGTGGAGAATTTCAGCTCGTCGGTCATGGACAAGATGGGCCTCGGCTACGAGGAGCTGGAGAAGATCCGACCGGGAATCATCTACACCTCGATGTCCGGGATGGGGCACACAGGCCCCCGACGCGACTGGGTGTCGTATGCCGATATCGTCTCTGCCAGTAGCGGTCTCACGGCTCTGACCGGGTGGTCGGCCGAGGACGTCATCGGTGTCATCTACGGGCACGGCGACATCGTCGCAGGCCTGCAGGCGGCGCTCGGCATCCTCGCAGCCCTCGACTATCGGGAGCGCACCGGCCGCGGCCAGCACATCGACCTCTCGCAGTTGGAGGCGATGGCGTCGCACATGGGTACGAGTGTCGTCACCGCCACCGGTGCGGGTGAGATTTCAGCGCCTATCGGCAATGCTCACCGACGTTTCTCCCCGCACGGTGTATTCCGTTGTCTGGGAGTGGACAGATGGTGTGCCTTAGCGATTCGCGACAACCGAGAGTGGGACGCCCTGTGCCGCATCGTCGGACGCGAGGACTGGATCGGCGACCCTTCGCTCGCATCACCGGATTCCCGACGCCTACGCGACCTCGAGATTTCCGAGGCGATCACCGCGTGGACGAGTGTCCGCCCGGCGTCGATGGTGCAGGAGCAGTTGCAGCGAGCCGAGATCGCCGCCGGCGCAGTACAGGACGGCCGTGATCTGGTGGAATTCGATGCTCACTTGCGTGAGCGATCGTTCTACGTCGCCGCTCATCATCCTGTCGCAGGGGCCTTCCTGCACGAGGGGACGCCGGTACGGATGCAGGGCACCCCGGGTGGGGTACGCACTGCTGCGCCTGTTCTCGGCGCCGACACGGGCGAGATTCTGCGCTCTGTTCTCGGCTATGCGCAGGCCGACATCGACGGGCTGGAAGCGGCCGGCATTCTGCGGTGAGAACCGAAGTCGGACATGGATCGATTCACACAATCTCGAGGAGAAACAATGCGCGCTGCAGTCCTACACGCTTACGGTGAGAGTCCGGTCGTCGAAGAGGTCGACACACCGATTCGGGCGGAGGGTGAGACGCTCGTCAAGATCGAAGCAGCAGCTCTCGGTCATCTCGATATGACCGTCGCCAGTGGAACGTTCGGTGTCAAGCCCACGCTGCCGCATATCGGTGGAACGGACGGGGCCGCCATCGTGGTGGAGTCGGACACGTTCGAGATCGGGTCGAAGGTGCTCGTGCGTGGACGTGGAATCGGCCTGTTCAAGAACGGGTGCTGGGCGGAATACGTCGTGGTCAAGGATTCGGCGCTCCGATCCTTCGACGTAGGACTCGATCCAGCGATCGCCGCGACCTTCTTCCTGCCGAGCACCACCGGCTACGTTGCGGTCAACGACGTCGCTCAGGTGCAAGCCGGCGAGCGTGTGATCATCGCTGGTGCATCGGGAGCCGTCGGTGCGATGGCTGCGCAACTCGCGTTGCTTGCAGGTGCATCCGAGGTGATCGGTGTGGTTCCTCGCGAGGATCAGGTGGCGTTGGTGCCCAAGGGAGTCCGTACCGTCGTGGGGCGCGGAGAAGCGCTCGCCGAATTGTTGGGGACCGAACCCATCGCCGATGTGCTGATCGACACCCTCGGCGGCGATATTCTTCCGCATCTACTGAAGGTGATCGTGCCAGGAGGTCGTGCAGCGCTCGTGGGCTACACATTGGGGACGGAACTGCTTGTCGATCTACCGAATTGGCTGCTCAGTGACGTCCGGCTGCTGCCGGTGAACATGATGCGTCAAGGAGATCGGCAGGCTGAACTTGCCCCGAAACTGATCGAGCTGCTCGTCTCGGGTGAGCTGGTACTGACGGTGCAGCGCTTTGCACTCGACGACATCGCCGACGCGCTGACATCGATGCGCGAGGGTAAAGTCAGTGGTCGTGCAGTCGTCATCCCCAGTTCCTAGCCTTCCTTCCTCGGTGACAATCCCCGCGCTGCTGCGTTCTCGAGCTGCAGAGTGCGGGGACTCAGCGGCGATGATCGTGTCGGGTGTGTCGTACTCCTACACCGAGTTGGCGGAGCGAGCAGCGACGATGGGCGGTGCCCTGCACGCGAGTGGGGTGCGGCAGGGTGATCGGCTGGCGGCGATGATGGGCAACCGGGTTGAACTGGTGGACGTGCTTCTCGGTTGCGCATGGATCGGCGCCGTCGCAGTGCCGTTGAACCCAGAGCTGCGTGGGGACAGTCTGACGCACGTTCTCGGGGATTCCGTTGTGCGACATATGATTGCGGAGGGCGCGCACGCCGAGCGCGTGCGGGAGTTGGGCTACCGCGATCGGCTGTGGGTCCTCGGCAACGACGACGCGCCGCGACCCGGCATCTGCGACGCGATTGCTCCGGCGGACATCGATCCCCTCGATACGGCGATGGTGTTGTTCACCTCCGGCACGACCGGACCACCCAAGGGCGTGCGATGCCCGCATGCGCAGAACCTGTTCTGGGGGGAGAGCGTCGGCCGAGCGCTGGAGCTGGCACCGGGCGATGTGTTGTTCAATTGTCTGCCGTTGTTCCACACCAACGCGATCAACACACTGTTCCAGGCATTCGTCGCAGGCGCCACGGCGTCGGTGGGCACACGATTCTCGGTCCGCAGGCACTGGCACGATGCAGCCGAGACCGGTGCGACCGTCATGTACCTGCTCGGGGCGATGGTCGCGATGCTCGATGCGGCGCCCGTGTCGGACTCGGATCGCGCGCACTCGGTGCGGCGAGCGTTGTCGCCGGCAACCCCGGCGCATCTGCACTCGTCGTTCGGCACGAGGTTCGGGGTTACGCTGATCGACGGGTTCGGTAGTACCGAAACGAATTTCGTCGTCGGCAATTCGCTGTCGGAACTGCGACCGGGCTATCTCGGGAAAGTTCGCCCCGGGTACGACGCTCGAGTCGTCGACGGCGACACCCCGGTGCCGGATGGTTCGGCGGGAGAACTGGAGGTGCGTTCGTGTCGCGAGGGCGCCTTCGCGACAGGCTATCTCGGAGAAGCGGAGCCGGATCCTCGGTCCTGGAGGCGAACCGGTGATCGGGTGATCCGTGAATCCGACGGTTGGTTTCGGTTCGTCGACCGGATCAAGGAGGTCATTCGGCGCAGAGGCGAGAACATTTCCTCGGCCGAGGTGGAGGGCGTGTTGAGCTGCCACCCCGACGTCATCCAGGTTGCGGTGTATCCGGTGCCATCGGATCTGGCGGAGGACGAGGTGATGGCCGCGGTTGTCCTGCGACCGGGATCCGAACTCGACCCGGCAGACCTGCTTCGGTTCGGAGAGCCTCAGTTGCCGTATTTCGCGCTACCTCGCTATGTCGACGTCGTCGACGTGCTTCCGCTGACAGAAACCGGGAAGGTTCGCAAGACTGAGCTGACCGCCACCGGTGTGGGCGCCGATACGTGGGATGCAGTTCTGGTCGGCTATCTCCCGACACGCACTACGTAGATGTCGGCATCGTGATCAGTTGCCGCATCCGTTGAACGAACACACGGTGGGGTGACAGGTATCTTCGCGGCCTGCACCGGCTGATTGCAGGCACTTCATTGCTTGAAGTGTGCGTGATATGCCGATCCCCGCGGTTCGGAGAGCGCCGGTCACGCGGCTGACGTTCATCCGCGAGGTCGGTGCAGTGACCGACAATGCGCCCGCCAGCACAGCGTTGCCGCTGAACACCGGAACGGCAACACTCATGTATCCGAGACGTGTCTCCTCCACCTCGACGGCCAACTGGTCCTTGCGCATGCGTTCGAGTTGGCTGCCGAGTACCGACACCGACATCGTCGTGCGCGAGGTCAGGGCCGTGAAGCCCTGGGCCACAACCTCTTCGAAGACCTCCCGCGGCGAGAATGCCATGATGATCTTGCCGGTTGCGGTGCAGTACAGGGGGAGTCGACCCGCTACCCTCGAGTTCTCGTTGAGTCCGCGGTGTCCCACGATCTTCTCGATGTAGAGGACATCGAGCCCTTCTCGAACAGCGAAGTGAACGGTCTCCTGGGTGGCGAGGAGTAGGTCTTCCATATAGGGGAGTGCCGCGTCGCGCAGTATTCGTTGGCGCGGCACCATCTGACCCAGCTCGAAGAGACGGAGCCCGAGTCGATACTTGGTCCCCGCGCGTTCGAGCAAACCCCACTCGACGAGTTCGCCTGCCAGTCGATGCACGCTTGCCTTGGCCACTCCGCTACGACGAGTCAGCTCGGTCAACGACAGGTCGGTGTTCTTGCTGTCGAAAGTATCGAGTATGAGGCGAGCCTTGCCCAACACGGACGTCATGTCCGATACGGCCGCCGTCGGACGGGGCACCGTCTCGAGCCGAAGCGACCTGGCGGAGTCGATCGGTATCGACCCAGGCCGTGTTGTTTCGGGCTGTGTCACTTCAGGAACTGCGGAAGACATCGCTCACCTCTGTCGTCGAAATGCGGATCCTTCTGCCCCCTACCCCTTACGTTAAGCCCTTGTTCACCCGTTGCATCGCTGAACCGGTCCGCTCAGTGGACTCGTTTCGAGTTGTTAACAATCGGACTCATTGGGGTGCGAACTCGGACACCACGTGAGTGTCGACTCCGATAGCCCCGATCTTGGCTGCACCGCCGGGGTTACCCACCGGTTCGGTACGTGTCGGCAGGATGTCGAGAAAGAATCGCTTGTTGTCCTCGCGGAACTCGGGGTCCGCTTTGCGATCGACGGTGATCGCTTCGACAGGACAGGCAAGCTCGCACGCGCCGCAGTCGATGCACTCCGCTGGATTGATGTAGAGCTTGCGGTCTCCTTCGTAGATGCAGTCGACCGGGCACTCCTCCATGCACGAGCGGTCTGTGTAGTCGATGCAGGCTTCTCCGATGACGAATGCCATGACTCATACTTCCTGTTCGGTGGAATGCCCAGGGAAGATCTCCGCTTCCGGGTCCAGTACTGCGGCGGCGTTGTTTACTGCGGTGGCTGCTTCGCCGAACCCGACGGCGATGAGGCGAACTTTGCCCGGGTAGTCGGTGATGTCACCGGCTGCGTACACGCGCCGGACGTTGGTCTCCATGCGGGTGTTCACCGCGATGTGGCGGTTGTCGATTGCGATTCCCCAGTCGCCGAGTGGCCCGAGATCGGCAGTGAATCCGAGGGATGCGATCACGGACTGGGTAGGTAGGGTTCGGGCCACACCGCTCTTGTCGGTGATCTCGACCTCGGTGATCCACCCGTTGCCGCGGACGGCGGACACGTCGGAGTTGACCAGGACCTGGACAGAACTGTCGAACACTCGGTCCACCGACGACTTGTGGGCGCGGAACTTGTCGCGTCGGTGCACCAGCGTGACCGATCGCGCTATCGGTTCGAGGTGTAGTGCCCAGTCGAATGCACTGTCTCCGCCGCCGACGATGACGACTTCGCGGTCGGTGTGTGCGGAGAGGTCCGGAACGAAGTAGCTCAGCCCGCGGCCGAGGAAGTCGATTCCCTTGGTCAACGGGCGGGGGGTGAATGCTCCGATACCTCCGGTGATGACCACCGCGCCGGCAGAAATCCTGTGGCCCTTGTCCGTTCCGACGGTCACAGTTGCATCGGCATTGTGGTCGAGTGTCGATGCTCTCGCGCCGAGGATGTAGTTCGGATGGTAAGGGGCGGCTTGTGTCAGAAGTCCATCGACGAGGTCACGTCCCTTGACGGAGGGGAATCCGGCGATGTCCAGGATCGCCTTCTCCGGGTACATCGCACTGACCTGCCCGCCGGGCTCGTCCAATGCGTCGACGATGGCGACACTCAGGCCTCGGAAGCCCGCGTAGTAGGCGGCGTACAGCCCGGCCGGTCCGGCGCCGATGATAACTATGTCGACCGACAGGTCCAGCGAAGAAGTCATACCTGAACGTTAAACACAGTGCGGCGCAGGGCATATGAAATCGGTCCGGTCAGTGGACTGAATCTGCCCTGCTTCGGCGATGACAAACGGGCCCGTACGACATGCGTCGTACGGGCCCGTTCCGGATCGACGGCGCCGATCACCTCGGGCCGGCCTTCGTGCCATTCAGGCGATCGTGCCTGCTCTGTCGGCGATCACTTCACGCCGTATCGGCCGAGGAATCTCGTGGACAGGATCCGCAGGATGCGATCGAACAGGAAGCCCATGATGCCGAGGGTGATGATGCCGACGAACGTCCAGTCGATACGGCCGTAGTTGCGAGCCTGCCAGATCATCGATCCGATTCCGGCGTCGGCCGCGACGATCTCCGCCGATACGATCGTCAGAAAGCTGTTGCCCATTGCCAACCGAGCGCCGGTGACGATTCCAGGCACGGTGGACGGCAGGACCACTGTCTTCATGATCTGAAGTCTGCTCGCTCCCAGATTTGCTGCTGCTTGGAGCTTGTTCTCGTTGGTCGCCACGGTGGCTGCGATAGTGCTCACGGTCACGATGAACACCGAGGTGTAGAAGATGAGAACGACCTTCGACGTCTCGCCGATTCCGAACCAGACCACGGCCAACGTGACGAACGCGATGGGCGGGATGAATCGGAAGAATTCAATGTACGGATCGAGCAGTTGACGCACGAAGTTGATGCGCCCCATGAGGATTCCCACGGGTGCTCCGACGACGACGCCGAGCGCCCAGCCGATCAGAATGCGCTGTGCGGAGGCCTGGATCGATGTCCACAGAACCCCGCTGTCGGCAAGCTCCCGCGCGGCCGAGACGACCTGTGTCGGCGACGCCATGGTGGTGGGCCCGTACCACCAGGCGAGGAAGGACCAGATGGCGAATCCGATGGCTGCGGAGGTGGCGAACAATGCGCCGGTGCGCATCGCCGATTTACCGGCGTCGAATGCCCTCCCGCTTCGTCCGTTCTTCGTCGCTGACGAAGGTGCAGTTCTGCCTGCGATGACGGCGGTCATAGCTGGTCCTCCTCGATTCCTTGGTTGCGCAGCGATGCAACCACTTCCGCACGAATATCGTCCCTCAGCCGTTCGTAGAGGTCGATGACGGCGGGATGGTTGCGGTCTCGCGGTCGAGGAGCGTCGACCTGATAGACACTCTTGATTCGCGCGCTCGGCCCGGCAGTCATGACGATGACGCGGTCGGCCAGTGTGATGGCCTCGTCGATGTCGTGGGTGACGAACACGACCGTGCACCCTGTTCGCCGCCAGATTCCGTCCAGCTCTATCTGCAGGACCTGCCTGGTCTGTGCGTCCAATGCTCCGAACGGCTCGTCCATGAGTACGAGGCGCGGTTGATTGGCCAGCACACGGGCGATCTGTACGCGCTGTTTCATGCCGCCCGACAGCTGGGTCGGAAACTTCTCTCCCGCATGTCGCAATCCGACCATCGCCAGATACTCGGCCGCGAGGGCAGCCTGTTCGGATTTGCTCGCGCCGTGCATCCTCGGACCGTAGGCGACGTTCTGGCTGACCGTCATCCACTCGAACAGTGCTTCGGAGCTCTGGAAGACCATGCCCGCGTGAGTGTTGTTGCCCTTCACCGGCGCACCGTCGCAGGTGATGTCTCCTGAGGCCACGTCGGTGAAGCCGGCAAGGGCCGACAGCAACGTCGACTTTCCGCAGCCGCTCGGACCGAGCAGGCACACGAACTCGCCCGGGCGGATGTCGAGATCGATCCCGGATACCACCTCCAGTTCGCCGAATCGTATGGCGACGTCGCGCGTCTCGATCGGAACACCGTCTATCGTGTCAACACTCATCAGGATCCTTCCGTCGACCAACCGACGAGAATCGTTGCGTTCAAATCGGGTTGGGTGTTCATTGCGCCGATCTCGGTGTAGAAATCGACGATGGATTGAGCGTCGGCGACGCTGGCTGCGGTCAGATCTTCTACAGCGAAGTCGATCTGATCGATGGCCGTCAAGGTTTGTTCCTCGTCGGAGTTCACCGCTGTCATGGTTGCCTGTGCGGCGGCATCGGGATCGGCCTGGACGTTCTCGGCGGCCTGCTCCAGAACGTCGTGTACCTTGCGCGCGGTGTCCTCGTTGCCGTCGAGCCAGGACTGCGTGGTGAGGGCCCAGTGGTGGTACAGCCAGTCGAAGTCGCCCGTGGTGGCCACGACCCTGCCGGTGCCCTGGTCGATGGCCGCTGCCGGCCACGGCTCCCAGAGCACGTAGCCGTCTATGTCCCCGCGGCTGAGCAGCGCGGGCATGTCGGTCGGGGTAGCAGTGATCATCTCGACGGAATCGGGGGAGACCCCGTTCGCTTCGAGGTATTTGACGGTGGAGATCTGGCTCAGGCCTGCCACGACGCCCATCTTCCTGACGGCCTTCGCGTCGTCGAC
This sequence comes from Rhodococcus yunnanensis NBRC 103083, assembly GCF_001895005.1. GTDB lineage: Bacteria > Actinomycetota > Actinomycetes > Mycobacteriales > Mycobacteriaceae > Rhodococcoides > Rhodococcoides yunnanense. Next base: position 148,067 of record NZ_BCXH01000004.1, read on the forward strand.
GCCGTTGCGCAGGACCACCTTGATGTATTCACCTGACGACTCGTAGGTGTACATCGCCCGCAGTGAAGGGTTCTGCTGCAGTTGGGCGATGGTCGTGGTGTCCGAGCTGCCTGCCATCTGCACCTGACCGGTGGAGAGTGCGTCGACGGCCTCACCGCCACGGCCGAACTGCACCAGCTCGACGTCGAGTCCGGCGTCCTCGAAGAGTCCCTGCTTGTCCGCCAGGAAGAATGGTGCGTAGGAAGCGTCGACGCCGACGGCGATACGGATGCTTCCGGACGAACTTTCTGCCGCTGCCGTTTCGGTCGCCGGACGGCTGCATGCGCCGGCGAACAGCGTTGTGATCGCTGCCATTGCGACAAGACTCGTCCTGCCGACTGTCGATAGTGGGGGCATGGGGCGCACGCTTCCTGTTCGTAGGTTCTTGGCCGCAAACGCGGTGGCTGTAGCCGAAAAGCTAGTTGCGCTCCGAGCTGGCGCCCACCAACTCGGTCCACCGTATGGACCCGCCCAACGAACTTACGCCACAGCAACTTACGTAGGTCAATTCGGCATCCGTCGGAAATATCGTTGAAACATCGAGACCGAAAACGCAACATTGCGGCGTGTCGGCGATTACACTTCGACGGCGTTCCGACACCTGATGTCGTGGGATCAAGATCGTTTTCGCGCATGGGTTTTCGCTTGCCGCTGAACCCAGTGTGGCCGGCGACACCACAATCGGTGTCGCCGGCCACACTGGGTACGAACGCGAAGTCTCAGGAGTTAGCTGCAACCTTCTGCAGAAACTCGAGGCTCAGAGGGTTGTAGCGAGCGAACTGCTCGTGCTGCGGCCAGTGGCCGCATCCCTCGAACAGTTCGAGGCGGGCTCCGGGGATGTCGGCTGCCATCTTGCGGGCCTCGGGCACGTCGCCGAACGGGTTCTGCTGGCCCCACACCACGAGAGTCGGGACCGTGATCTTCGCAAGCCGGTCGGGGCGGAGGAGGTTTCGCTGGCGGGTCTCCATCTCCTGAAGGGAGAGGAGATTGTCGATGTTGGCCACGAAGTCGGGCTGGTGGTAGATACGGTGGCGCACCTGGACCAGCTCCTCGGTTGCATTGGCGGGGTCGTGCATGAGCAGGTGCATACGGGACCGGGTCAGCTCGATGTCGTCGGTCGTCACCGCACGCCTGGTCGAAGTCTTGATCCGTTCCATGACCTCGGGATTCGCGACGGTACCGCCTGCGGCCAGCAACTGCAGGCTCAGGACTCGTTCCGGAAGTTCGGTCGCGAGGTACGCCGCGACCCAACCGCCGAGCGACTCTCCGACCAGGTGCGCCTTCGAGAGTCCGACGGCATCCATGTATGCGACGAGATGATCGACGTAGCGCGGGATTTCGTACGGGTAGTCGGGCTTGCCGGTGTATCCGTGTCCGAGCATGTCGATGGCATGGCACTCGTAGTACGGGGCGTGTGCCGCGAGGTTGCGAGCGAATGCTTCGAGGTGTCCGCTGGTGCCGTGCAGGAAGATCACGGCTTCGTCACCCGCACCGGTCTGCAGTGAACGAGTCGCGATTCCACCGGCATCGACGGTCTTCACCGTGAAGTCCAGTCCTGCCAGTTCGGTCCATATGCTCATGAGGTCTCCACTTTCTCTGTATTGGCGGTTGATTGCCGAGGGTCGAGAACCACGATTCCCATGCCCGTCAACCATTCCGGAATTGCTTCGTACGCAATGCGTTCGGCGTCGATGTCATCGAGCATGGCGGACATCATCAGCCAGGTGCGCAGTTCCTGGGCGCCGTTGCCGGCCTGTGTGTCGATCATCTCGCTCGTGTAGTCGGCGAGCTCGGCGGCACTGCCCTTCTCGAAGAGCCGAAGTACGTAGTCGTCGAAGGACGGGGTGATCGCAGCCTCCGCCGCACGGATAATCTCGCGGCGACGAACGTCGTAGTCCGCCCAGTTCTCGCGTCCGTCGAGCCACGCGCGGACCATGAAGTCCTCGTCGGCGCCCTGCGGGTCGCGCCAATCCGGCCACGGCAGGCGGTGCGACAATCCGCCGGACGCAATCACTACCACTCGTTTGTCCGAGCCCTCACGTTCCAACGAGTCCTTCAGTGCCGCAGCAAGATCTCGGCAGCGGGCGAACGTGGGAAGTGGCGGCGCGAAGACATTCACCACGATCGGAACGATCGGAACATCGATTCCGTCGAGAAGGTACTGGATGGCGTGAGACTGGCCATGGTCGATCTGCAGTCGCGCCGAGAATGCCGGATCGAACCTGCCGCCCTCGACGATGTCGCCCGCGAGATGGCGGGCAAGCTCGACGTCGACCCGCTGTGGACCCTTCGGTGTGCCGGATTCGCCGCTGGAGATGCATTCCCCGACCCCGATCGTGAAGGCGGGAATGAGATCGAGCCAGAAGCCGCGAAAATGGTTGGAACCCAACAGAATGACGACGTCGGGCCGAGCCTCTGCAATTCGATCACGAGTGGATGCGAGTCCGTCGCGGAAGCGTTCGGCCTCGGCTTTGTGCGTCGTCTGCTCCCAGTGCGTGTTCATCAGAGTGCTGTGGGACGCGCCGACGCCCAGAACTATGGTGGCCATCTGTGTTCAGATCCCTACTTCGTCGAGTGAACGAGTTGTGGTGTCGATCGCAACGTCGATCAGGTAGTTCGTCAGCATCTGCGCCTGTCGTAGGTCCACGGTGTTCATTCCCATCGCGAAGTCCACCTCGAAGGGAGCGTCGACGACCTTCGGCATCCCGACGCGGACGGTCGGTATTCCGCGACTGCGCAGGATGTTGGCGTCGGTAGCGCCGCTCATGCCGTATCCGGGTTCATGTGGACGACCTTCGTGAGACTCCCATGCACGTATTGCGCTGCGCGTGAGCCACATGTCCGGATCGGAGGACTCGCCTGCGATGGACAGAATCTGTTCGACGTCGATGCGCAGTCCGCCGAGGTCCTCCGAGATGGCAGCGACGGCAGACATGAGTTCTCGTTTGGCAGCGGTCGGAGTGGTGCGCGGGCTCAACCGCAGGTCGACGGTCATCGTGACCTGCTCGGGGGTGAACGAGGCGGTCCGTGACCAACCACCGCGGATGTTGGCGACGATGCCCTGCGGGGACACCAGCCCCGAGGTGTGCGCGGCGCTGTACTGGGGGAACCACTGTTCGAGCGCCACTGCAACCTGTCCCGCGGCAGCAACGGGGTTGAGATAGGGCAGACGGTGCCGAGAGCCCACGTAGGTATGCGTTCCGTGGACCGTGATGTCGAACCATGCGAGACCCACCTCCTCCCACGACACGGACCACCCGGGTTTCGCGATCAGGGCGAAGTCGGCCCACACGCCCTGTTCGAGCATGAACGAGCAACCGACGCCCTGGCCGGTGTTCAGCCGTGGGTTGCCGACACCCGGCCGGGCATTGGTGGGCATACCGCCCGCACCGAATGCCGCGATCAGGCTTCCGGTGAGGGGGATATCGGCCGCTGCGATTGCTTCCACCGCAGCCAGGACACACGCCGCATGCCCCTTGGGGTTCGACGCTCCCAACCCGATGACGTAGTCGCCGTCGACCTGCGCCGACGCAAGCATGTCGGGGCGCAGGTGGTCTCCGGCGGCGGGAATGTCCTCGTCGTGGTTGCCGGTGGTGACGGTGTCGATGGGCGCGTAGAGCATCAGGTCGGGTCCGGTGCCGCGCCCGCGGACCCGGCCCCAGGAGTTCGCCTGACGGTCGTCGATCTCCATGGTGCGCGCGTCGAGGCCTGCGGCAGTCATCGTTTCGGTGAGGTGACGGGCCAACGCCGACTCGTCACCGGTCGGACTTGCGATGTCCACGAGGCCGACGACTATCTCGCGCAGTCGATGTCGATCGACCAGGTTCTGCGCCTTCGTTGTCCACTCCCGGCGCTGAGCGTCGGCGTCGACGGTTGCCGGAGCGGTCACGGGTTGACCTGGTGGATCTGGGTATTGGAATGTTCGGCCACGAACGCCCAGAGGTATCGAGCACCCACGGTGAGGACAGCTCCTGTCGTCGCGGCAGCTACGAGCTTCAGCATCTGGTTCTCCTTGTCATTGGTCGGGGGTGTCGGCAACGGAGCCGTTCGGTCGCTGGGCAGGCGCGCGTCGTTCTCGTGGCGCCCGTACGACGGGCTTCGGTGCGAATTCGGCTGCTGCAGCGAGCTTTGCGGTGTATTCCTCTTCGGCGAGGTTCCGCCACGTCGTCAATGAGACGTCGGGGCGATACAGCTTCTCGGGCGGTGCGTCGGTGACCTCGACCATCCAGGCGTCCTGGCCGGAGAACTGGCCGTGGAACAGCCAACGAATCGCACCGAGGTACTTGGCGTAGAACTTGGCCTTGCCGAGACCGGAGACGAAGTTGACCATCAGACCGACATAGCGGTGATTCTCGTCGTCGACGGGGACGTAGAACTCGTAGTGAACGAAGTTCGGGTACGCGATTCGAAGAATGCCCGGCATGGCGAGGGAAGCGAAGCCGGGGAAGTTCTGCGCAGCGATCACTGGATTGATCTCGGTGCCCGCTCCCGTGTTCCCGATGTTCGAGACCTTGGACTCGTCGGGCGTCTTCTTCCACCACCGCTTGCTGGTCCACGTCCCGACGCCGGGGAAAGTGGCCTCCCAGTACACCTCGTCCTGGACCCGGAAGATCCACCTGCCTTCGGGGATTATTCGGGTGATGTTCCATGTCGGCATCGGTTTGAACAACCGCCACAGCGATGTTCTATGCAGATACTTGGCGTGGCCTTCGTCGAACCCGTTCTCGCAGGCGAATCGCCAGTCGCCCTGACGCGGTTGGATGCGACCGCCGATGATCCCCGAGTTCTCGACGAGTTCCCGCGGCAACTGCTCGTCGATCGAGGTGGGAGGTTCGTCGCCGATGGGCAGGTACACCCAGGTCAATCCGAGACGTTCCTCGACGGCGTAGGTCTTCACCGACAGTTTGCCGCAGATCTTGGAATCCGGTCCGTCGGTGATGACGGCGGCGAGCAGGCCGGTATCGAGTTTGAACGTCCAGCCGTGATACGGGCAGCTGACCGTACCGGGAAACTGCTGATCGCCCTCGGACAACGGGACGCCGCGGTGCGGGCAGCGGTCGTGGAGGGCGTAGATCGTTCCTCCGTCACGCATCAGCATCAGCTTTTCCCCGCCGAGCATGAAACTCTTGGGGTCCTCGGTGATGTGGCTGGACCAGCTGACGGGATACCAGTAGCCCCGATACCCGCTGCTGGCGGCGTTGTATTCGGGCCAGGCCGTCCAGTCCTGCCTGCCCGCTGCGCGCGGACGCTGCAGTTCACGTGGTGCGGCCGAAGTTCCGGTCGCGTCGACATTGGTCATGGGAGTCCTCTCGAAAAGGCAAGCGCAATAGAGGAATCTTGAGGCAGGCGGAGGTCGGTCCCCAATGGATCCGGTTCACTGAGCAGACCCGCCGGGTCGATGGGTGTCGGAGACGTCGGTGGGTTTGCTGGCCGGACCCGACGAATGTGGCCATCGGCGCCTGGTCGGCCATCATTGAATCCTCGACGAGATAAAGGGGCTGCCTATGACCAAGGAACAGAGTGCGACATCCGCGGAGCCCGAATCACGCCTGCGGGTCTCGGTTGACGGCGCTACCGCGACGATCGTCATCGATAGACCACCTGCGAACGCGTTCGATCCTGCGTTGATCGCCGAGTTCATCGATACGCTTCCAGCGGTGCTCGATTCACCGGACGTGCGATGCGTGGTCGTGCGGGGGACCGGCCGGTTCTTCATGGCCGGGGCCGATATCTCGGTGATGCGGGAACTGACGGAGGAGACCCAACGTGCGATGCGCCCATGGGTCGATGTCCAGAACCTCCTGGTCGACGCCCCCAAACCGGTTATAGCTGCGATCAACGGACACGCTCTCGGTGGTGGAGCCGAACTGTCGCTCGCCTGCGATCTGCGCATCATGGCGGAGTCCGCGACCATCGGCTTCCCTGAGATTTCCCTTGGGCTCTTTCCTGGTGCAGGCGGGAGTCAGCGACTACCTCGTCTCATCGGCGCGCACCGTGCGATGCTGCTGATGATGGAAGGAACGAGGTTGTCGGCGTCCGCCGCCCTCGACTACGGACTGGTCGATCTGGTGGTACCGGACTCCGATTTCGATGCCGCTGTCGCGGAGCGCGCGGCGAGCTACGCCTCCAAGCCCACTGCTGCGATCGGCCTGCTCAAACGAACAGTCCGCGACGGTGCTTCGCTTCCACTCGACCGGGCCCTCGACCTCGAATTCGACGCAGTGCTCGACCTGATCACCACAGACGATGCGGCCGAGGGACTTCAGTCGTTTCTCGACAAACGTCCCCCGAACTTCACCGGTCGCTGATCTGCACCGACGGCGATATCTATCGAAAGGTATTCGAATGTTTTCACTCCGCACTCGACCGACACTGGGGCGAGCACTTGCTCTCGGTATCGCGTCGGTGACCGTACTGGCCGCAGGGTGTACGCGCCCGGCAACAGAGGACGCGGCCACGTCGGAACGAGTCAGGATCTCGGTCGGTGTCGATGCCTCGTACGCACCGATCTTCCTTGCCGACAGCGAAGGAATGTTCGACGCAGCAGGTCTCGACGTCGAGGTGATACAAACCGAAGGGGGTGCGGCCGCCGCGCAGAACGTGGTGGCCGGAACCTCGGAGCTGTCCGGGAACGCCGATTCGACGGCGTTGACGGTGATGGCAGCCAACCCCGGCCTCCGTGCACTCGGTGTGTTCCAGGATTCCGACCGCTACTTCCAGGTCGTACTGCGTGAGGGGCTCGCTCCGGCCGATATCACCACGATGGGCGTGTTCCCGGGCATCGGGCTGTACTTCACCGATCTCTACCTGCGCAGTCTCGGGATCGATCCCGCCGAAACAACGCTCGTGACGACGTCTCCACCGGAGCAGCCTGCATTGCTGGCCCGCGGCGACATCGAGGGTTTCATCTCGTTCGACCCGTGGGTCGCTCAGGCCGAGGCGTCGGGTGGCAACGTGGTAGCCACGACGGGTGATTTCGGAGCCAAGTACTCGCAGTGGATCATCGGATCCGAGGGATGGCTAGCGGCCAACGAGGAACTGGCGGGCAAGGTGTTCGGCGTCATCGCCGAGGCATCGGCGATCGTGGACGAAGATCCCGATCGCGCGGCCGCAGCGACCGCATCTGCGATCCAGATCGACGAAGCCGCGGCCAAGGCGCAGGTGACCCAGATCGACTTCGGTGGGCGGGACTTCACCGATGCCGACATCGAGCAGGCACAGAGCTTGGTTGACTTCTTCACCGCCCAAGGCGTTCTCGCTGCTGATGTCGATCCGTCGACGGTGTTGTTGCGAGGCTGGGTGCCCGAGCACACATAGTGACCGAACGGGTTCGGGGCGAGACTTCTCGCCCCGAAACCCGCTGGTCCGAAGCTAGTGCTGGTCCGAAGCTAGTGGATCGATACGATTGCCCGGCCCGTGGCGCACAGGGCGCCATCGTCGGAATGCTCGTTCATCGTCAGAATTGCTGTGCCGTGGGTACTTTCGGTGACCATCCCGGTCACGACGAGTGTCGCTCCCACGTATGCGGGGGCTCGGTTCTGCCAACTCAACGACATGACCCGCCCGGTCGGTCCTGCGAATGTCGCCGCAGCCCGATGGAACAGTGCGCCCTGCAGCTGTGCCATCACGACCGGACCCGACAGACCTTCGGTCCTGGGATAGGCGTCGTCGTAGTGGATTCGGTGCGCATTGTGTGTCACCGCACCGAAGCGCAGCACACGAACAGGATCTGTTGTCAGGGAGAGTGGTTCGAGCTCTCGGCCGTCGATGTCGTTGCTGATCTCGCTCATCGGACGATGAAGGTTTCTCGTACGTGAGCGAGTGGTCCCGACGTCGATGACGAGTACACCTTGGACATCACCAGGAGCAGGAATTCCGCCCCTGGCTTGCCTTTTCGCTCGACCGTCGCCATCGTGCGTTCCACCGTGATGACATCACCGGCCGTGGGCACGGCAACGAAGTCGAGGGATTGGCCACCCGCCATCAGGCGTACGTCGAGTCCCGTCGTTCCGGGGACCTCGTCGGCGAACATGCCGTCCGGTCGGTACTCGTCGTCACGCCCTCCTTCCGGGCCTCGGAGGATGCTCGGTAGATACATCGGGTGCACGGTGAAGTCGGCTCGGTCGGCATCGAGATATCGCGGGTCGGTCTCGGCGCAGGCACGAGCGAACGCGATGGCCTCGGCAGCCCGCAGTTGGCCCAGCGAGCGCGTCTGCGTTTCGCCGAGCACCTTCTTCGCGTTCGACTCGGCGGTGTCCAGATCGGATCTCATGAGTTCGACGGTAAGGCCTTCTCGACGCGCCAGGTGAGTGCTGTGGACCGCAGAGCGGACCCGTTCCCTTTCCTGGAACGGCGGTGGTGGATTGACTGTTCCTATGGCACAACGACCCCCAAGTTTGTACGCGACCGCCGATGGCGTGAAGTATCACTACCACGAGCTCGGTGACGGAGATCCCGTCGTGTTTCTTCACGGCGGCGGACCCGGATGTACGGCGTGGTCCGACTTCGGCCCCGTCGCGGAGCTGTTCGCCGCGCAGCGCCGCGTGATACTCGTCGATATCCTCCAATACGGACTCTCCGACAAAGTGACCATCACCGGTCCGATGTGGGATTTCCACGCAGCGAAGACGGTTGCGCTGCTCGATGAACTAGGGATCGAGCGCGCAGACTTCGTCTGCAACTCCTGGGGCGGAACGATTGCACTGAATCTCGCGGCGAAGTATCCCGATCGTGTTCGGTCTGTGGTTGTCACTGGCAGCATGCCCGTGTTCTACGGCCCACTTGCGCCGCTACCGGAAAACGGTCGGCGGGGGCGCAATGCGCGTGATGTGTACTACGGCGGCACGGGGCCGTCGAAAGAGAAGATGCGTGAGCTGATCACCCGCCTCGAATGGTTCGACGGTGACGCGCTACCGGACGAGACCGTCGAGATGCGCTATCGGCAGAGTCTCGATACCGACGAGATGGCTTTGGCTGCTGCGTCGGACAATCCGCGTGGCGATTGGCAGGACCTCACAGTCGAACTCGGACAGATCGAGGCACCTGTGCTCTTCGCATGGGGCATGTTCGACGCGTTTCTCACCCCCGACTATCCGCTGATGCTCGCCCGCATGATCCCGAGGGGCCAGCTCTACATCATGGATCGCGCGTCCCATCACCTTCAGGAAGAGCGCCCGGACGACTACCACGCCGTCGTCTCGGGATTCCTCGATCAGCAACTCTGAAAGAGAAAGGCCGACATGCAGTCCTGCAGATCGAACTATGTCGATTCGTCTTTCGGGCAGCTCCACTTTACCGAGCAAGGGCACGGGCCGGTTCTGCTGCTGCTGCATCAGGCGCCCCGATCGTGGGACGAGTTTCGTGAGTTCCTCCCTCTCATGGCGCCACACCGTCGCGTCATCGCCATGGACATGGTTGGTTACGGGGCGAGCGCAGCGCTCGAGGCGCCGCACACCATCGAGCTGTATGCACAGTCGGCGCTCGAACTGCTCGACGGTCTCGGCATTGCGTCCGCAGATGTACTCGGACATCACACCGGCGCGTTGGTCGCACTCGATCTTGCCGCGAGGATGCCGCATCGGGTCGACCATCTGATCTTGTCGTCCTGCCCCTACACCGGGCCGGATCAGCGGAAGTCGCGGGCACGCGCCGGCGGCGTCGACCAGGTCGAACAGAGCGAAGATGGGCAGCATCTGCTGCAACTGTGGCAGTTGCGGCTGCCGCACTATCCGCACCCGGCTGCTCCGCTGTTGGACCGCTTCGTTCACGATGCGCTGGCCCACCGGGGCGACCCGGCCGAGGGGCACAAGGCGTGCGGTCGTTACCGGATCGAAGACACCATCGGTTCGGTCAACGCACCGACTCTGCTCTTGGGCGCCTCTGCGGACACCTTTGCGATGCCGCACATGGAGGCGCTGCACAATGGCCTCGAAAATTCGGTGGCGCTGCACTCGGCTGTGGTCGACGGGGGCACAGTCGCGTTCTTCGAAGACAAGGCCCCTGAGATCGCCGAGGCGTCGCTCGCCTTCCTGACGCGAGAGCAGCCTCTCGCCGAGACACAGTGATATCGAGTTACCGGGATCGGCCGGCTGAACGGCCTCGCCTACAGGTAGAGGGTCCGTAGACAGCGGTGCTTCGTTACTGTGGTCCAACCGGAGGTCGGCTCCGGCCGTACGGTCCGATGCTGGGGGGAAGCGATGACCGAGCCGCTGACAGTCGAAGACGATCTGGCGATCCGCCGGACGCTGGCGTTGTTCTCGCACGTCTTCGACAACGGTAGGCACGATCTGCTGCACCTCGTGTTCACCGACGACATGGTCCTCGAGAACACCGTCGGAAACGGTTTCGTGCACAACGGAATCGACGAGGCCGCGCAGTTCACACGGAACTTCCAGGTAGGGACTGTCGATCATCACACCGTCGACTCGGTGATCTGGCGGGACGTCGGCGGGACGGTGCGGGCACGTAGCCGGTATCTCGCCACGGTCGCCGACGGCGCCGTCCACGGCGGCGACTACTTCGACGAACTCGTTCGCACGTCGGAGGGATGGCGGATTCGGTACCGACTCACCGTTCCGCGCATCCCTCCGTTCGAACGACGGCCGGTCAGCCGGGAATTCCTGGAGCAGTGGGATCCCGACACTATCGCTGGTTAACCCGTGTTCGTCGAGCAGTCGCTTTCCGGGCTACTCAGTACCCCTCGAGCTGTGGGGGCATCAGAGGGCTGATCCGTCTGGACGCTATGTGCCATCCGGTGTCGGTGCGACGGTAGGTGTCTTCGTTGAGACAGAAGCACTTGACGGTTGCGCCGTCCTTGTTGTGGCCGTCTTGGAGGAGGTAGTTGCTTCCGTGGGCTTCGTCGGGACCGTCGAATTCGATGAGGAAATTGCTGAACAGGTGCATCTGGTCAGCCATGACTTCTTGGTTGTGCGAGAAGAACTCTCGTATCGCTTCTGTGCCCGAGTAGCTCTCGAGTCCCATCGGTCCGGCGTCGAACACCGCGTCGGGTGCGTACGGTGCCATGAGAGCGTCCATGTCGAAGCGGTCGAGACCGAGCGCGTATCGGGCAGAGAGCATTCGGATCTCTTCGATGTCGGCGACGATGTTCTGGCCCGATGTCGCTGTGGTCATGCGTCCTCCTGGAGTTGGGTTGGGGGAGTTCATTGTTCCGTGGATGCTTGGCGTGAGAGAAAGCCGTCGCCCAGCATCCGCTCCGGCCAGATGAAGTTGAGACTTTGTCGGAGGATCTTCCATCCCTCGTCGGTCCGGCTGTACGACTCTTCGTACACGCCGAGCCAGTACAGCGGGTTTCCGCCTGGTCGGATCTGATCGCCGGTGACGAAGTCGAGGAGGTACACCAGCCCAGTGGCGGAGTCCTTGCCGGTGAGTTCGACGGTGTGGTTGACGACGACGTGGAGATTGGAAAAGTATCCGCTCGCGTAGAAGGGTTCCTCCGCCGCGGCGAAGTTCTTCTTGAATTCGGATCGGTCCGTCCAACTCCCGTACGGACCGAAATCGCAGACGGCGTCCGGGTGATAGAGGGCGACGAGTTCGTCGAGACGGCCGGCATCCAAGTACTTCGAACCGAGGGTTCGGGCTTGTTTGATCGACTCGATGTCGAGCAGTTCTTCGATGGTCATGGAGTCACTGTTTCTTTCGGTGGTTGTCGGAGAATCGAAGGGCTGAAGTCACGGCCATCCAGGCACTGCTGGTCCACGTCCGCCGACTGCGGCGATGTAGTCGGTGTTGGCCGGTCGCTTTTCCCCCCAGACGATCTCGAAGACAAGCTTCGAGATCTTCCACCGACCTTCGTGGCGCACAAGCTCGTTGTGGTAGCGCGCAATGAGGAAGCAGACTTCGTCATCGCCGGCGAACTTCTCGTAGGAGTTGTGATAGACAAGCGATTTCGCGGCGTCACCCTGTATGTCGATGCTGTACACGCTCAGCATGTGATGTTGCCATTCACACGTCTTGGTGAACTCCGTCATCCAGTCGATGACGGCCGATGCGCCCTGAACGGGTTCTCCATTGCCGTACTGCGCCCACAGATCGGGGTGAAGGATGTCGTGGAGCTTGTGCATCTGGCCCGAGTCGATGCTCGACGCGTAGCTGTACAGCAACTCTTCGATTGCTGTTCTGTCCTCGGTCTTCGCATTCTGCTTCACTGTTTTCTGCTTCACCGCGTCCTGTTCCACTGTGCTCATCGGGCATCTCCGGTTTTGGTCCATACACTCTTGATCTGCGTCAGCTCGTCGATCGAGGCTGCTCCGAGATTTCGTCCGTGTCCCGAAAGTTTGACTCCGCCATAGGAAACCGACGGGTAGACCATCTGGTAGCTGTTGATCCACACCGTGCCTGCGTGCAGTGCGGCCGACACCCGCTGGGATGTGTCCAGATCCGAGGTCCATACCCCTGCCGCGAGACCGTAGTCGGTGTCGTTGGCGATTTGTACGGCCTCGGCTTCGTCCTCGAACTCCAGGATCGCCATGACCGGCCCGAAAATCTCCTCCTGTGCTATGCGCATGTCGTTGGTCACTCCTGTGAAGACCGTCGGTTCGTGGAAGTAACCGGGGATGTCCAGACGAGATCCACCGCTGGCCACCGTGGCACCTTCGTCTCGCCCGATCTGGACATACGAGCTCACACGCTCGAGCTGTTCGGAAGACACCACCGGCCCGAGCTGCGTGGAGGGATCGAAGCCCGACCCGATGTTCATTCCCTCGGTGCCCTTCAGTACTGCAGCCAGGAATTGGTCCTTGATCGAACTATGCACGAGGACACGGGATCCGGCCGTGCACACCTGTCCTGATGTGCCCCATACCGCCATTTGCGACGCGGCGGCAGCGGCCTCGATGTCGGCGTCGGGGAACACGATGAATGCGCTCTTTCCGCCGAGTTCCAACGACACTCGCTTGACGCGCTTCGATGCCGCTGCCTGGATCGCGCTGCCGGTGGGTACCGATCCGGTGAACGAGATCGCGTCGACACCACGGTGGGCCACCAGTGCGGCTCCGACCGACGAGCCCGGTCCCTGCAGGACATTGAATGCACCTGGAGGTATTCCTGCCTCGAAGGCAATTTCCGCCATCAGTACTGCCGTCATCGGTGTCTGCTCGGCCGGCTTCAGGATCACCGAATTTCCGGTTGCCAATGCCGCTGCCACGGAACCGAATACACTGATCGGTCCGTTCCACGGCGTGATCAGGCCGATGACTCCGATCGGAATTCTCTCCTGTCGCACCGAAAAGTTCGGTGGTGCCGGTGGAATCGAACCGTTGATCTTCGTCGGCCAGCCCGAGTAGTAGTCGATGCCGTTGGCGGCGAAATCGACGGTGAAGTCGACGTACCACCTCAGCAATCCTGCATCGATGACGTCGAGCTCGGCGACCTCATCGCGACGTTCGAGAAGTAGCTGGCTCATCCGCCGGAGTCGACGCTCTTTGTCCTGTGGGTCCAGCAGCCGCCAGGTGCCGTCGTCGAATGCCTTGCGTGACGACGCTACTGCGCGGTCCACGTCTGCTTCGCCGCCCAGTGCTGCGCGTGCCACCGACTCGCCCCGTGCGGGGTCGACGATGTCCATCGTTCGTCCGTCGAGGGAGGGTACGACCTGTCCGTCTATCACGTGCCCGAAGATCTCTCTCGCCAATGTCGAGCGTGCGGCTTCGGAGATGGGGTAGTTGTACATGTATTCGTCCTCGTCTTCACTCCGTGATCGACCACCGATATCAGCCGAAGTGACTTCAGTTTAGATAGATCCGGACCTGTGTGTCAACGGTCACAATCGAGAAATATCGGCGGTCGAGGAAGTGAGACACGAGCGTGTAGTGATGCGAAAAGTACTGTGCCCAGGCGTATCCGAGAAATCAGATCGCGGCGCCCGTTCTGTACCCCTCCGCGATGGCGTGACTGATTCTGCGCGGCGAGACGGCGTCGCCGATGAGGGTGACGTTGTCGCTCGGAGTGAGGCCGAGTGTTGATACCGGAACGCGGGGTCGATGCCACACCGTCAGTGCGTCATCGACGTGAACGTCACCGATCCCGAAGGCCGGTCGTAGAATCAGCGGTTCTGCCGGGTCCACGGGGAGAACAAGCGATGTTGCCATCCGTAGATCGACGCGGACGGATCCGAGTCTGGCGAGAAGCGGTCCGGCGCTCTCTGCGGGCACCCGCGATGCCAATGCCGTCAACGGCGACGCGAATGTGACGTCCCATCCTTGCAGCGCCAACGCCTCTGCAGCGCTGTAGGCGGGCCAGAAGCCGTCGGACTCGTCGTACACGACGGCGCGACGACTCGTGATGTTCGGGAGACGACCGAGCAACACGTCGTCCACGGACGCCGACGGTCGCCCGCCGAGCTCCGGGGGTGGACCGGCAACCCGACTCCCGGTGGCCACCACGATGTGATCTGCCATACCGAGTATGTCGGCTACGTCATCGATGTCGATTCCGGCCGAGAGGTTCACCTCGACCTTCAGGCGTCTGAGTTCACGCTCCAGGTAGTCGACGACGTCGATCAGAGTGGCCCGATGCGGGGATGCGGCGGCGACACGGACGGCGCCCCCCAGAACGGTGTCTCTTTCGAAGACGGAGACTCGGTGACCACGTCCCGCGGCCACCCGCGCAGCTTCCAGTCCTGCAGGGCCGCCGCCGATGACGACCACATCTTTCGACTCGGGCGCCCTGACGCCAACTCCTGGGTGCCTGCCTCGGCCGATCTCGGCGTTGACGGCGCACTGCAGATGCGGATCGAAAGCGCGGCAATCCTGATTGATACCAAGGCATCCGCGTATTTCGTTCAGGCGACCGGACTGCGATTTGATGGGTAGGTCGGGATCTGCGATCAACGCGCGTGCCATCCCCACCATGTCGACGTGTCCGGATTTGATGGCGTGATCGGCCGTCGCGGCATCACGAATTCTCTGCCCGACCAGGGTCGGTACGCCCGTCGCTGCGCGGACTTTCGCTGCGGACGGAATGGCGACTGCGTCGGGACCGGTGGAATCCTTGACGTATTTACCGCGCGTGCCGTGAGTGATGCTGAAGTAGTCGATTCCGAGACCGGCCAGATTTTCCGCTACCCGGACGCAGTCGTCGATATCCATACCACCGGGGATCTCTTCTTCTCCGCTGAGGCGAACACCGAGCACGAATCCGGCAGGCATCACCGATTTCATTGCCTCGACGACCATTCGGGGAAATCGCATCCGGTTCTCGAAGGACCCACCGAAACTGTCGGTTCGCTGGTTGGTCAGCGGCGACATGAACTGTGCAGGCAGGTAACCGTGGGCGGCATGCACCTCGGCTCCATCGGCGCCCGCTCGCACCAGGTTGAGGGTCGAGGTGCGCCATCCTTCGACAATGTCCTCGATCTCGGCGATGGTCAGCTCGTGCGGTGGATACGCGTCACGGACGGTCTTGATGGGTGATGGCGCCGATGGCGGCGCATCGGACTCGCCGCCGATGAACTCGCGCCCGAGATGACAGAGTTGACCGATGAATCGAGATCCGTGCGCGTGGATTACGTCGACTTTTGCCGTGGTGGCCGGGATGAACTCGTCACGGTATGCCTCGACGAGCTTTCGTGAGCGGAGGGTTGTGGTGGGGTGAACCACGGTGGCCCCGCCGATGATCAGGCCCACGCCCCCTGCGGCGAGTCGCTCGAAGTGGTCGGTATCCCCGTGTGTGGGCACGCCGTGTTCGGCCATGCTGGTGCCTGCAGGCAGTGCGACCAGTCGGTTCTTGATCGTCGTTCCGCCGATGCGAAACGGTGAAAACAAGTGCGGGAATTGGTGATCCATGAATGTCCTCCGCTCTGATCCGGGTGCGTGCTCTGCGTGGTCGACGACCTACAACCGGCAGAGTGTCTTTCCTCTGGTGCGGCCGTTCAGCATCTCGATGAGTGCGAGCGGAGCGCTGCCCAGGCCGTCGTAGACTGATTCCTCGTAGAGCATCGTGCCGTCGCGCAGGCCAGGACCGACGATCGAACGCATGGAATCGTAGAGGTGGTTGTAGGCGCCGGCTCGAAAACCGTTGATGCGAAGACTCTTTGCGGTGATCTGGAACAGGTTCGACGGCATCGGTGCAGTGGTCCCGTACGTCGAGACCGCGCCGCACATCGCGATCCGGCCGTGTGGTCGTAAGTGGTCGAGCGCCGCCGAGAAATGGCCACCGCCGACGTTGTCGAAATACGCGTCGATCCCGTCCGGTGCTGCGTCGGCCAGTAGGGCGCCCACGTCTCCGTCGTGGTGGTCGAAGGCGCGCGACGCCCCGAGCGCGTCCACGAGATAGTCGACCTTCTGCCGAGTTCCGGCCGATGCGACGACAGTGCAACCGTGCCGTCGTGCCAGCTGTGTTGCGATGCTTCCCACCGCGCCTGCGGCTGCCGAAATCCACACTGTGTCAGTGGGTTCGATGCCGAGGATCTCGAAGAGTCCGACGTAGGCGGTGAGGCCGGAACTTCCCAGCGGGCCCAGAAACCACTGCAGCGGCCACGTGCCTGGTTCCACCGTGGTCAGTGTTCCCGCCCCGCCCAGGCCACCGGCGGTGGCGGAGACGACGGCATAGTCGCGGTATCCGAGCATGTGCGAGACCGTGTCGCCCGGGACGAAGTCGTCGCTCCGAGAATCGACGACGACCCCCAAGGCCAGACCGACCAGTGGTTCACCGAGTTCGAAGCGCGGTAGATATCCCGATGGCACGACGTCGTCGAGTCGCAGCCGGATCGACGGATCGATGGAGAGCCAGGTGTTGCGGACGAGCACTTCGCCGTTCTCCAGAGTGGGCAGGGGCGACTCACGCACCTCGAAGTTCTGGGGCTCGAGTTGTGCGGCGGGGCGCGACGCGAGACAGATCTGTCGACTGTGCATGTGGATAAATCCTCCTCGGGGATTGCGCCGGGACAACATTTGATATGAATTCAGTTCCAGATGGTGTGAAAATAGCACGCGAACTCTAGAACTGAACTAGGTTCAAGCGAACCCGGATCGTCAAGGAGGTCAGCACATCGTGAGCTCAGCGACGACCCCGAGCCTCTTCGCGCCGTTGCGAACACGGAAGCTTCGCCGAATGCTGGGGTTCGAACTCAGTGCTGCCGTCGGCGTGTGGATACTGGTTCTTGCTGTTCAGTGGACGTTGACGGAGGCCGGAGAGTCTGCCCTGACCGTCTCCTCCGTGCAATTTGCGGCCAGTGTGCCGTTCTTTCTCCTGGCGTTGCCGATCGGCGCGGTCGCCGAGTTCGCGGGGCATCGCTTGCTGCTGACGGGAACGGCCGCTGTGCTCCTGGTCGTGTCCGTGGCGATGACAGTGTTGCAGCAGCTCGGGCTCGCCGTCACCCCGGTTCTGATGGCCGCTGTGTTCGTCGCCGGCTGCGGTCTGGCGTCGGTTGCGATCGTGTGGCAGGCGCTGCTGCCCAACTTGGTATCTCGGGAAATGATGGCGGTGGTTCCGGCAATCGACGGCGCGATCTTCAACGGTGCGCGCGCTGTCGGACCCGTTGTCGGCGGCGCGATTCTTGCGTCATGGGGGTCAGCCGCAGCATTCGCGACGGTTGCCGTTCTCTTTGCTCTGTGTGTGGTCCTGGC
Source organism: Rhodococcus yunnanensis NBRC 103083 (assembly GCF_001895005.1). Lineage (GTDB taxonomy): Bacteria > Actinomycetota > Actinomycetes > Mycobacteriales > Mycobacteriaceae > Rhodococcoides > Rhodococcoides yunnanense. The sequence goes on from NZ_BCXH01000004.1 coordinate 165,685, forward strand.
ATCCACTCAGGTGCCGACCGCCTCGGGAAAGAGTCCGAAGAACGGATCCGTTCACGACGCAGTGAAGACGAGTCTTCGGTTCATCCGGCATTCACGATGGACGCGCCGATTGTTGTTGCGGGTGACGATGTTCGGAATTCCGGCAAGTTCGCTCTGGGCACTGCTTCCGGTCGTCGCCCATGAGCAGCTGAACGCAACGACATTCGAGTTCGGCATGCTGTCCGGTGCCATCGGTATCGGCGCGGTCGCCGGGACCATCGTTCTGATGCCGCTTCGTACTCGGTTGAGTTGGAACTCGTTCGTCGCGGTCGCTTCCGTGGCATACGCGGTGGTCTTGGCCGGTCTCGCGCTTGTGCCCTTATCGAGTGTTGTCTTCGTGCTACTGGTCGTCGTGGGCGCAGCGTGGGTGGCGGTGCAGAGCACCTGGATGATTGCTACTCACGCCGTCATGCCGTTGTGGATCAAATCGCGTGTGATCGCATTCGTGCTGTTGACCTTTCAAGGTAGCCAGGCCGTCGGGGCGCTGATGTGGGGATTTCTCGCCGACACGATCGGGCTCGTCGCTGCGGTCCTGCTCTCGGCTCTCGTCATGGCGATCTCGGCCATGGAAATCATCCGTTGCGGCATTCTGCCGAGCGAATCGATAGCTCCTGACCCATCAGGAGTGGAAGGCCCGCCCACGCTGCCCGAGGCATACGACGGTCGCAGGGTGATCGTCGAAACGACCTACCTGGTGGATCGCGGAAGAATCGACGAATTCCTTGCGCAGATGGGTGGGCTCAAATCGTCCAGGTTGCGCTTGGGTGCGGTCCGCTGGTCCATTGCCCAGTCAGCTCAGTCAGCTCAGTCAGCTCAGTCAGCTCAGTCAGCTCAGTCGGCCGAGATGTTCGTCGAGCTGTGCGCCTTCGAGGACTGGTCGGAGTACCAGGCTCAGGAGACGATCAGGCTGACCGTTCCCGAGCTTCGACTTCGCGCAGCCGTTGCTGCACATCTCGTGGCGGACCCATGCGTTCGAGTGTTGGTCCGCCCGTCCTCACTCTAGAAAACGACCAGAAACCGACCGACGCAGTGGTGCGTCACCGAAACAGGAGTCGATGTGGAAGAAAGCTACGACCTGCTCGTCATCGGTGCGGGAATGGCGGGATCGACCGCTGCAGCGCATGCTGCGCGTGCGGGAAAGACGGTGTGCGTTGTCGAAATCGGCTCCGATGTAGGGGGTTCGGCGCGCTATGCGGGATACGCGTGGACGGCGCCCGACCACGATGTGCTCGACGAACAGAATCCCCACGGTGACCCGGAACTCAAGCGACTCCTCGTCGAGCGTTTCGACGACGGTGTCGAGTGGATACGCTCGGTCGGCGTCGAGGTCGGCGAACCGCAGCGAATTCTGAGTTTCGGCCGTGGCCACAAGTTCGATACCAACCAGTACGTCGACCTGTGCACGCGAATGGTCCGTGATGCTGGTGGCGACGTGCTGCTGCGGGCCACCACCGAGAGCTTGCTGTTCGAAGACGGTGTTGTGCGAGGTGCGGTGATACGCACCGGGTCGAACGCCCCGCGTGAAGTGCACGCGCGCAGCACACTTCTGGCGACCGGAGGGTTTCAAGGCAACAAGACATTGCTGGCCGAGCACGTGCATCCTGCGGCGGGGGAGATGCAACTGCGGTCCAATCCGCACAGCGTGGGCGACGGTTATCGGCTGGCGACGAGCGTCGGTGCCGCGACCGGCGTCGGTGACGCCGGCTTCTACGGGCATTTGATTCCCAGCGGAATCGAGTTGGTCGATCCGGCCGATTTCGTCGACCTGTCCCTGTATTACAGCGAGCATGCCCTGCTGTTCGACACCGACAACGAGCGATTCGTCGACGAGACTCTCGGCGATCACCTGACGGCCATGGCTCTGCTGTCCCGACCGGGCGGCCGCGGATTACTGATCGCCGATTCCAGAGTGCACCGCGATTGGATGTCGGCCTCGTACGTAGAGGGGGCGGTCGCGATCGACAAGTTCGCGCTTGCAGGCAAGCGAGGTGGGCGCGTGGGCAAGGCCGACGCGCTCGAGGACCTCGAGTACCTGCCGGAAGAGTGGGGGTACGACGGTGCGGCGATCGCCTCGGCCGTCAGACGGTTCAACGACGCGGCAGAGCGCGGAATCGGGCAGGCCCCTGGCCGGGCCCTCGACAGCGCGTCGATGTCCGAACCGCCCTACTACGTCATCGAGACAGTTCCCGCGATCACCTTCCCGTTTCACGGAGTGACGATCGACCGCCGCGCCCGCGTGTTGGGCGTCGACGGCGCAGCGATCCCCGGGCTGTTCGCTGCCGGTTCCGATACCGGGGGCCTGTGGAATCGGGCGTACGCAGGTGGGCTGGCTGCTGCACTGGTACTCGGGCTGGCCGCGGCGGCCGAGGTGCGCTGACCTCCGCCCTTGTCGCAGGAGCCCGTGATTGACATCACAAGCAACCGAGGCTAGATTTCAAACTGACATCAGTTCAGTTCAGTTCGGCCGGATGATGCGGAAAGACATGCAGATCTGGATTGCGTTCGAACGGAACTCCCACGCGCTCCCGGAAGCAGTGACAGCTGGTTCGGGGCTCCCTGACGTGCCCGAAAGGAACGCAGAAATGAAGACGCCAATGAGGGCACCGAAACCGAAGGCAGCGAAGTGGGCAACGGTCGCCCTGGTGGCCGCCGCGGCCGTGTTCGCCTCGACCGCCTGCGGCAGTGGATCCTCCACTGCGACAGGTCCGGTCGATGGAACTTGGGACGACGTGGTCGCCGCTGCCAATGGCGAGGGCAGTGTCATGCTGTATTCGAGCCAGAAGCCTGCCAATCTCGACGCTCTGGTGACCGCGTTCCAAGCGGAGTACCCCGAGATCAAGATGGAATACGTCCGCGGTACGGACTCCGAGATCAACCCACGGGTGGAGACCGAGAATCGGACCGGGAAAGGCATTGCGGACGTTCACATGTTGACCGACGCGTCGTGGATCCAGAACGCCGCCGACTCGGGTAAGTTCTCGACGGAGCTGGCGGGACCGGACTTCGACGCGGCAGACTTCGATCCCGCGGCGAGCGTGATCAACGACCGCTTCTTCCTCTCCAGCGCAGCAGTATTCGGGCTCGGATGGAACACCGACGTCGTCCCTGACGGTCTCGACACCCCGCAGGACATTCTGAATCCGGCGTACCGCGGCAAGATCGGTATCGTCAATCCCACCGGAATCGCGTCCTACGTCGACATGTATCGCTACTACGCCGACACATTCGGTGAGGACTACTGGAACAAGCTCGCAGAATTGCAACCACGCGTGTACCCGAGCGCGCTCGGCGTCGCTCAGGCGCTGACATCCGGAGAGGTAGTGGTGAGCCCGTCGGTTCAACCGCTCGTGACGGAAGTGGCCGCAGGTGCCCCGGTCGACTGGGCGCTGCCCTCCGAGCCCTGGGGGACACCCTGGTACACAGAGGTTCTGAGTGCGTCTCAACACCCCAACGCGGCGCAGGTGCTGGCCAACTTCATGGTCACGGTCAAAGGCCAGACGGCACTCAACGGTGGCTACGCCGCCGCGCTCCCCGATATCGACGGTGCAGTCGCGCGCGCACAGGACATTGCCTCGCCCAACGTCGAGGACCTCACGCCGGAGAAGGTCGAGCAGTACTCCCAAGAATTTCAGACCCTGTTCCAGAGCTGACACGGCCAGCGACAGGTCGGAGGAGTGCACATGACAACAGCCGAGGGATCCATGGTGGGCACCACAGTGCTGATCACAGGAGGAGCCAGTGGCATCGGGGGAGCGTGCGCCCAGGTGTTCGCGGAGGACGGCGCGACGGTCTACCTCACCGACGTCGATGACGAGGCGGGCACGCGCCGGGCGGACGAGCTCGGCACCCGTGTGTCCTATCGGCACCTCGATGTCACGAGTGAACTGGACTGGGCCGAAGTCACAGCCGAGATCTCCTCGCGCGGAGACGGTCTCGACGTTCTCGTCAACAGCGCTGGAGCGGCCATCAAAGCTACCCTCGCGCACACCACACTCGATCAGTTTCGGCGAATGTTGGATCTCAACCTGATCGGAACTTTCCTCGGCATCAAGGCCGCGTCCGGCGTCATGCGGTCCGGCGGGTCGATCGTCAACATCGCCTCGCTACGAGGGGTGTTGGCTACTGCGGAACTGGGTGCGTACGGGGCGTCGAAATTCGGCGTTCGGGCGCTGACAAAAGTTGCGGCATTGGAATTGGCGGACAACGGTATTCGAGTGAACGCCGTCTGCCCGGGGAGTATCGACACGCCCATCACGGCGGGAGCGGATTTCGATTCCGACGACGTCGAGGCCTATGTTCGAAGCATCCCGATGCAGCGGCGCGGTAGCCCGCTCGAGGTAGCCGAGGTGGTTCGATTTCTGGCGGGGGACAAGAGCAGTTATGTGACAGGCGCGGACATCATGGTCGACGGCGGAACCGCGGCAGGCGTTCGTACACCGAAAGTTTCGAAAGTGAGTGTGGGATGACAAATCGGTTCACGGTCTCCGGTCTGACGAAGACCTATGGGTCGAATGTGGTCGTCGACAATCTCGACCTCGAGATCGAGCACGGCGAGTTTCTCGTGCTCCTCGGTCCGAGCGGGTGCGGGAAGACGACGACACTGCGATGTCTCGCGGGACTGGAGACACCCCAGGGAGGATCCATAGCGTTCCGCGGACATCCGGTCTTCGACGCAGCATCGAAGACGTCCGTGCCCGCGCACAAACGCAACATCGGCATGGTGTTCCAGTCGTATGCGCTGTGGCCGCACATGACGGTGGCGGAGAACATCCGCTACCCGTTGAAGGTGCGCAAGTTGAAGAAGGCGATCGCGGACGGTGCGGTCGAGGCGGCAGCTGCAATGGTCGATTGCGGCGCACTGCTCGACCGGTACCCGTCCCAGCTCAGCGGCGGTCAGCAGCAGCGCGTGGCTGTTGCGCGAGGTCTGGTGGCGGAGCCGGATCTGGTGTTGTTCGACGAGCCGCTGAGCAATCTCGACGCCCGCCTACGTGACCAGGTGCGTTCGCAGATTCACCAGCTGCATCAACAACTGGGATTCACCGCGGTGTTCGTGACCCACGACCAATCCGAGGCCTTCGCTCTCGGTGACCGTCTTGCCATCATGAAGGCAGGCAAGATCGAACAATACGACGCTCCCGAGTACGTCTTCGAAAATCCCGTGTCGGAGTATGTTGCGGCCTTCATCGGCATGGGGAACCGGTTGGAATTGCGCCGCGGCCACGATGGCTGGATCACGAGCGCATCCGACGTCATCGATCTGGGAGCCTCCGTCGTCCGCGATCGCGCGGACGAAGGCGATCTGGCCGTCGCTCGGTTCCGGCCCGACGATCTTCTTCTGCACCGATCCACCGAGGATGTTCCGGCCGGCCATATCGCGTTGCACGCGGAATTGGTGACGTACGAGTACGGCGGCCGGTATTTCGACGTCACCGTCAAGACCGGTGTCGAGCAACTCGCAGTGCGCGCAGGGGCTGCCGAACACAGCGCAACTCTTCGCGGAAGTCGACCCGGTGACCCCGTCGTCGTCAGCTTCTCGCCGTCGTGCCTGCGGGTGTACGCGGATCCGGACGGCGACACGGCATCGCGCCCGGACCTGGTCGCGAGCACCTCGGGTGGTCTGTCCTGATGGCTACACTGACCGAGACCGACCGACCCACGGCTCCGAATCCGGTATCCACCGGCACACGTACCTTCACCATCGCGCCGCACTGGCGGGCGCGGATCGGCTATTTCGCGCTGCTGGCTGTTCTCGCGTATCTGGTTGTCCTGCCGATGGTTCGTCTGCAGATGCTCGCGCTCGAAGACGGGGCTGCAGGGTATCGAAGCCAGTACGGCCGCTTCGATATCGGGGTCACCCTGCGAACCACGATTGCATTGGCTCTCGGGTCGCTCGTGATTGCGATGGTTCTGGGCACCGTCCTGGCGTTCGCGGCATCTCGGCTGCCGGCAAAGCTCGGCTGGCTCAGGATCATTCCGATCCTACCGATCGTGATGCCTGCGGTGGCGAACGTCGTCGGGTGGGCATTCCTGCTGTCACCGGGGCCGGGATACATCAACGTTCTTCTTCGAATGTTGCCGTGGTGGAGCGGAACCGACAGTGGACCCATCGATGTGTACAGCGTGCCGTGGATCATCGTTCTGACCGGTTTCGGACTGACGTCGTTCGTCTATCTGTTCGTGAGTTCGGGAATGCAGAACATCAGCTCCGAACATCTCGAAGCGGCACAGGTCAGTGGGTCGTCGACGGTGGGCATCTTCTTCAAGATCGTTCTCCCGCTCCTGCGCCCGTCGCTCATCTACGGCGGCGGAATCGCGCTGCTTCTCGGACTGGGGCAGTTCACCGGCCCGTTGCTTCTCGGTGCGAACAGTGGCGTCAAGGTTCTCACGACCGAGATGTATCGACGCGTGTCCGAGTCTCCTTCCGACTTCGCCGCGGCAGCTGCTGCCGGAGCACCGCTCGTCATCTTCGGTCTGGTTCTCGTTCTGGCGCAGAAGGCATTGCTGGGCAACCAGACACGCTTCGTCACCCACGGAGGCAAAGCATTCGCACCGTCGACGGGCAAGGCCACCTGGGCGACGATGACCATCGTGGCCTTCGCCTTGCTCGCACTCGTCATCCCGCTGGTGGGCTTGATCATCGTGTCGCTGACCCCGTACTGGTCGGGGTCGCTGTCCTGGGGTCTGTTCACGCTGGACAATTTCCGTGAACTACTCGGTACCACCGCGGTGATCGAGTCGGTGCTCACGAGTGTCCTCACCTCGCTCGGCGCAGTCGTCGTCTGCATTCCGCTGGGCTACCTGATGGCCAATCTTCTCGTGCGTGGACGACGATTCCGGATCCTTGCTCTCATCGCCGATCTGATGACCGCACTGCCCCTCGGCATTCCGGCCGTGATCTTCGGAGTCGGATTTCTGCTCACCTACACCGAACCTCCCCTGATCCTGTACGGAACGAGGACGGTGATCATTCTCGTGTACATCGTGCTCATGTTGCCGTTCGCGACGAGGATGCAGATGACCGCGATGCTCTCCCTCGGCAATACCTACACCGAAGCATCGGCCACGAGCGGCGCGTCGCCGTTCGTGACGACACTGCGAATCATGTTGCCTCTCATGCGCCCCACGATTCTGAGTGCGGTCGCGCTGATGTTCATTCTGCTCACCCACGAGTTCGCTGCGTCGCTTCTGGTGCGGGCGTCGACGACCCAGGTCATGGGCACGTTGCTGTTCGACATGTGGCAGAACGGATCGTATCCCCTCGTGGCCGCGATGGCGTTGCTGATGACGGCCGTCACCACCATCGGCGTCGCCTTCGCCATGCTCGTCGGTGGCCGCAACGTCTTGAGCAAGCTGTGACGGGGGCTCCGTCCCGGTTCGAGGACAAGGTCGTCCTCGTGACCGGGGCGACCGGCGGCATCGGCGTCGAGATCGTGCGTCGCCTCGCATCGGAGGGAGCATCGGTCGTCGTGACCGATGTGGGCGGACCTGCTTGTGAGAAGTTGGTGTCCGAGCAGGCCGATCCACATGCGCACGTGCCGCTTGCCCTCGACATAACGCAGGAACAGCAGTGGCGCGACGTGCTCGGCGCGGTGACCGATCGTTACGGCAGGCTCGATGCTCTCGTCAACAACGGTGCCATCGGCAGCCTCGGAACCGTCGTCGACGAAGACCTCGACCGCTACAACAGAGTGATCGAGGTGAGCCAGACCGGAACCTGGCTCGGAATGAAACACGCAGGTGCCTACGTCGAACAGAGCGGCGGGGGATCGATCGTCAACATCTGTTCGATCCTCGGCAGCGTCGGTGGGCTGGGGAACAGCTTCGCGTACGCGGCAGCCAAGGGTGCCGTCCGCACGATGACCAAGAACGCGGCCCTGCACTGGGCGACGAAGGGTGTGCGCGTCAACTCGATTCATCCTGGGTTCATCGAGACGAAGCAACTGCTGGAGCGTTACGAGGGGACCGAGCGGCACCGGGCGATGATCGAGCACACACCGATGGGAAGGCTGGGCGCCGCATCGGAAGTCGCTGCCGCAGTTGCCTTCCTGGCCGGCGACGACAGTACGTTCGTCACCGGAACCGAGTTGTACGTCGACGGTGGCTGGACCTGCGACTGAGAAAGTCCGATCGGAGTGGACGGTGTCAGCGGATGCTGAAGCCGTCCACCCCGTTTCGCGTGGTGACCGAGAGTAGGTTCCGGTGCACCAGAACGTCGAGGTGCGCCAATGTCTCGCAGGTGGCGACCATCTGATTGAAGTCGTCGAGCGAGGCGAACGAGCGGTCGTGACGGGTCCACGTGAGGGCGGCCGCGGCGTCGAGTCCGGTCGTGTACCCGTGCTCGACGACCGCGTCGCGTGTGGCGGCCAAGCGGCGATCATGGTGTGCGAGAAGCTGACGGCTCCGCTCGTGTACGCGTGTGCCGGGCACCCCGTGGGACGGAAGCATGATGCGGTCGGCATCGTCGAGCATGAGTTCGAGTGAGGCCAGGTACTTCGCCAGGGGCAGGTCCCACTCGCCGAGTTCGAAGCCGATCGACGGAGTGATGCTGGGCAGTACGTGGTCTCCGGTATAGCTGACATCACGATCGAGGTCGTGGAACACCATGTGCCCCTTGGTGTGTCCGGGAGTATGCACGGCGTGGACGCGGTGGCCCGATATCTCGAGGGGGCCATCGGTCAACCAGGAGTCGGGGGAGCCCCAGTCGGAGGCATCGAACGGCTCGCGCGACGCTGCCTCGAGTGCGATGGCCGCGATCTCGGGCGCACCGGCTCGGGCCAGCTCACGGATCGAGCTTTCCGGTACGTTGCTGCCCAGGTTCTGTATTGCGGCGATGCCAGGAGCTTCCGCGGCGCCCAGGTGCACCCGCGTACCGTACCGACGCCGCAGCTCGACGGCGAACGTGTAGTGGTCCCGGTGCACATGGGTGACGTAGACGTCGTGGATCTCGTCGGGCGTGCGGCCGATGTGGACCAATGCTTCGGTCAGCTCGTCGTGTGTCGCGTCCCGCCGCCAGCCGCCGTCGATCAGGGCCAGCCCGTCCTGCGTCTCCAGTGCGTACACGTTGATGGCTCGCAGCCCGTCCTGGGGCATCTGCAGGGGTATTCGGTGGACACCGTCGGACACGGGAAAGCATCCGGCATCGGTCCACGAGGTGGTCATCCTTCGGTGCCGGCGAGTGGAACCATCGTCTTCTCGTCCCCGTACCACATCATGCGGCGTCCACCCATCGTTCCTACGTGCTCGACGGCGGCCTTCCATTCCGGGCTTGCCAGAGCAGCTTCCAGCGCGTCACGAGATTCGAAGCTGAGGACCGACAGTCCGTCCCAGCCCTCGGACTTGCTGCCGAATGCCTCCAGCAGTTCGGTGTGCTGCCACCGAAGGAGCCCGGGCAGTGGGTACGTGACTTCGGCGTGTTCGCCGCGCCACCACGTGATGAACTGCTCGTGTGACCAATCGGTCGGCCGTGCTGCAACGAGTACGAGGTTGTACATCCGGTTCTCCTAATTGAATTCTGTTCAGTTCGAGAGGGAGTGACACGGCGATGCGGAATCGCCGAAGTCGGATCTATTTTCGGACCACTCGCATCGCGGCATCGGTGATGAGCGCGGTGATGTCGCCGATCGTGAGGTCTCCGTCGGGGCGATACCAGCGCCAGACACTGATCACCAAGGCGAGGACGAGGCGAGCCAACATCGTGGGATCGGATTTCGTGAACTCACGTGCTTTGATCCCGCGTGAGATCAGCGAAGTCCAGTTGATCTCTATCTGGCGCACCAGCTCTCGGCACTGAAGGCGCTCGGCCTCCTCCTTGGCCGACTGGCGCTCGGTGGCGAGCAGGTCCATGTGGTTCTGCAGGATTCGGCGCTGAAGAGCATCGGTGGGGGAGGCGGCGAGAGATGCGGAAATCGCCGCGCGCAGTGCGGCATCCGGATCGGAGATGTCCTCGGTAGCCGCGGTGAAGCGATCTACGGAGTCGGCGAGCTCGAGCCGCATTATCGTGAGCAGGCAATGTGCTTTGGATTCGAAGTAGTGATAGAGCGCAGTCTGGCCGATACCGACCTCGTCCGCGATGGAGGCCCACTTCGTGTGTTCGTATCCCACTTTTCCGAAATGGTCGATGGCCGCGGACAGTATCAGCGTTCGCTTCGATCGCGGGCTCTCGCGTCGAACGCCGGTTCCTACGGTCATGATCTTCCCCCAATGCGGTACACGTTCAGGTCAGCCTCGAGCTTACATATTTTGAGATGAATTCGAATCAGTTTGGGTGGCCAACGACTGCGCGAGCGTCGTCGCGTCCGCGCGGGAGAGCTTCCCGACGCGATTCTGCGGCAGGTCGTCGACGGTGAACAGGTATTCGGGCCACTTGGATTTGGAAACACCGGCCTCGGCGAGCCCTGCCGTCACATCGCCGAGTGCCAAGTCGGGCCCACCCGTCACGACCAACGCAGCGGCGCGCTCGCCCAACAGGTCGTCGGGCACGGGAACGACACAGACCTGGACCACCGCGTCCAAGGATGCGATGGCGGATTCCATTTCGTTGATGTCGATGTTCCGTCCACCTCGGATGATGATCTGCTTCTGTCGGCCCATGACACGGATGGAACCGTCGGCGGCAATGTCCACCAGGTCGCCGGTGGGAAAAAAACCGTCAGGAGTGAGTTCGGGAGGAACGGGCTTGCCCGAGCGTGCATAACCGACGAACAGCGAGGGGCCCTTGACCTGAGCCTCACCGACCTCGCCGTCGGGCAGCGGGATTCCATGCGAGTCCACGGCACGAACGATCGTTCCCGGGAACGGCCGCCCATCTCGTCCGAGCCTGATCTCGGGAGAGTCGTCGAGGGCAGGAGTCGTGTGGCCCAGACACTCCGACATGCCGAACACTCGCAGGAACGTGGTGTCGAGCCACTGTTCTGCTTGACCGAGGGCACGCGCATTCATCGGGCCACCGCCGACGGTCATGGCGCGCATGGCCGACAGCGCGTTCTCGGACCCCTCCGCCACCGACAATTGCAGTGCCATGGTCGGAACCAGCATGGTCCAGGCGAGCCGGTGCTCACGGGCTGCGACGAGCGCGCCGGTGGGCGACCAGCGACCGATCGAGACCATCGTGCCGTCCAGCATCGCGGGGAGATACATCCCGAAACAGAACGCTGCAACGGACGAGAGTGGCACGAATGCGCCGATCGCTTCACCCGGTCGCAGTCCGACCGCGTCGATGGTGCTGCGGCATGCGTAGCGGATCGCGTCCTCGGACTGGACGACGCACTTGGGCCTACCGGTCGAACCGGAGGTCATGGCTATGGCGACGCCGCCGTTCCACCGCTCGATCGAAGCGAAGGGCGTGCCGGTCGCACGCAAGATGTGCGCGTCGAAAGCAGGTGCGGACCTGGGGAATACCTCATCGGTCACGCCCCAGTGCCCGAGCGCCGCGGGATCCGCGATGATCAGATCCGGTGCGATGTCCTCGAGCGCCAGCTCGAACTCGGACTCTGTCGCGTGCGGGCTGAACACGGCGACGACGCCTCCGCGCAGCCCGACAGCCAGCGCCGCAGTGAGCGTGTGCCAGGTGTTGTCGGCCTGAATCAACGCGGTGGGACTGGCGGAGTCGATATCGGCGATGGTGTCGGCGAGGGACCGGGCGGCGGCCATGATCGAGCCGACGGTATGACTGCCCGTCTCGTCGATCACGGCGATCGTGTCGGGGTTCCGCTCGGCGCGGGACAGCATGTCATCTGCAAGCCACTTCACTGTCGTGTCTCTTTCGTCGGTCCTTGCGTAACGGTCATGTCGAGAACAGCGCGGCCGGTGATCGAGCCCGCCCGCAACTGCGCGTACGCGTCGAGAGCGTCGGTGAACGGAAATGTGGTGACCTCTGCGTGCAGTACGCCGTCGCGAGCCAGGGCGACTACAGCCCGCAGATCCTCCCGCGTCCCCCAGAACGGCGCGCTGACCTGCCACCCGTTGACGAGACCCACGTCCTTACCGACGACCAGTCGGCCACCGGCAGTCCCGATCACCACCACACGGCCGCCGGAGGTGAGCAGCTCGCTCGCAGGCTCGGTTGTTCCCGGAGCACCGACGAAATCCAACACGAGATCCGCGCCGCCCAGATCGGCAACACGCTCGCGCGCGTCCGCGACGGTGTCGTGGCACTCGTGTGCACCGGACGACGCAGCGAGGCCGTGCGCCTCCGGTCGTGTCTCGACGGCGATGATGTGGGCGACACCGAACGAGCGCAGAATCTGCAGTGCGAGATGACCGAGTCCGCCCACGCCGATGACCACGACGACGCTCCGCGAGTCGATGAGGTCGGAATTGGTTCGGATCGCGTGGTACGCGGTGAGTGCGGCGTCGGCCAACGGTGCCGCGCTGTGCGGGGCCAGCGTCCCGATGGGGACCAGCACGTCCGACGACGGCACGAGCATCAGCTCGGCAAGTCCACCCGGATACCCGAGTCCGTTGCCGATCGGGGCCAGGCGGCCGTCCGGTCGTCGCACGAGCTCGCGGCAATAGTTCTCCCTGCCGCGCAGGCAGTTTCGGCACCGGCCGCAGCTCCAGATCCCGTGGACAACAACCCCGGTTCCGACCCAGGACGTCTCGGCCGTCGGGCCTGCCGCTACCACTGTTCCGGCGACCTCGTGCCCGAGTGTCAGCGGTAGGTCGTAGTCGAACGCGCTCGCGGAGGAATCCATGACGTGGAGATCGGACCTGCACAGTCCCGCCGCGTCGACGCGAAGCAGCAGTTGACTGCCTGTCGGTTCTGGATCGGCGACCTCACGAAAAACGGGTGCTTGGCCCCACGCTTCCAGATGTAACGCCAGCATCAGCGCGCCGTCCATCCGCCGTCGACGACAAGGGTCTGCCCGGTCATGTACGACGACGCGTCCGAAGCCAGGAACAGTACTGCGCCGTCGATCTCGCCCTCGACCCCGCCGCGTCCGAGCATGGTGTTTCTCCGTACCCATCCGGCCGACTTGTCGTTGGAGAAAAGCCCATCGGTCATCTCGGTATCGAACCACCCGGGAACGATCGAGTTGACCCGGACTCCCCGGCGGCCCCACTGGCCCGCCAGCTCGCGGGTCAGTCCGAGTGTGCCTGCCTTGGACGCCGCGTAACTCGCGCCCCCGATCGGAGCGGTCGAGACCAATCCGACGACGGACGAGATGTTGATGATGGACGCGTGATTCTCCGCCGGGATCTTCGCCACTGCGTAGGTAGCGAGGTGGAACCCGGCCGCGAGGTTCAGGTCCAGAATCGAGTGAAATCCCTCCAGCGTCTCGTCCTCGGCGTTGGGTGGTCCTGGCCGCCCCGCGTTGTTGATCAGTACATCGAGCCGGCCGGTGTCGGAGATGGCTCGATCGACGAGCGCCTTCCGGTCTCCGTCATCGGTGACATCGCACCGAACCGGAACGATGCCGGGGACTTCGCCGGACAGCGCGATCAACCGGTCGAGGCGTCGACCTGCCGCGTACACCGTGGCCCCTGCCGCGGCGAGTGTCCGCGCGAACCCGAGACCGAGTCCCGACGACGCCCCGGTGACCACGGCGACGCGGCCGGTCAGGCCGAACATGTCTGTCAGCACTCGCACACCTTCGATGTTGTTGTCCGTCATGGCTATCCTGCTCGGTTTCAGTAGACGGCGGTCCGACCACCGTCGACCGGGATGATCGCACCGGTCGTGTAGCCGGCGTCGTCGGACGCGAGATGGGTTATCAGGCCGGCGATTTCCTCGGGCCGGCCGAGTCTGCCCGCGGGCAGACGGTCGACGATCTTGCCGATGAACTCGTCGTCCCAGTTCTCGGACATGTCGGTGGCAAATCCGCCGGGCATGACGCAGTTGACGCGTACGGTCGGAGCGTATTCCTGCGCGAACGCTCGGGTCAGAGCATTGAGGCCGTTCTTCGCCGCGGCATACATCGCCTCGGGCGGGCTGGGACGCTCGGCCCCGATGCTGGAGATGTTGATGATGGAACCACCACCTGCGGCCGCCATCCGGTCGCCTGCAACGGCCATCAGCCGGAACGGGCCCTTGAGGTTGACCTCGATCGTCTTGTCCCACAGGCTCTCGGTGACCGAGACGAGATTGTCCGCGAGCGGTGCGATCCCAGCATTGTTGACGACGATGTCCAGGCTGCCGAATCGCGTGATGATGTCGTCGACCGCGGGCTCGATGCTGTCCCAGTGGCCCACGTGCAACACATACGGATGTGCACTGCCCGGCCCGCCGTCACCCAGGGCGGCCACCGCCTGCTCGCACGCGTCGAGCTTCCGGCTGGACACGATGACCGTGGCACCGTCGTCGCGCAGACCGCGGGCGATGGCGAGACCGAGTCCGCGACTCGCGCCGGTCACCAGCGCTACCTTTCCGGTCAGTTTCGGGGTACTCATCTGTACTTCTTCACCTCGAGTCGGGCAATGGTTCGTAGGTGGACCTCGTTGGGTCCGTCGGCGATCTGCAGGGCGCGAGTGATGGCGTACAGCCGCGCGAGAATCGTGTCGTTGCTGACGCCTGCAGCCCCGTGGGTCTGCACCGCACGATCGACGACATGATGCGCCACTTCCATCGCCGCGACTTTGATCGCCGCGACTTCCGAACGAGCCGAAGCATTTCCGCGGGTGTCCATCAGCCATGCGGACTTCAGGACGAGCAACCGAATCTGGTCGATCTCGATGCGACTGCGTGCGATCCACTCACGGACGACGCCGCGGTCGGCAAGGGGACCGCCGAAAGCCTGACGGACCAGCGAGCGCTGACACATCATCTCCAGAGCGCGTTCGGCCATCCCGATCGCCCGCATGGCGTAGTGCATACGGCCGGGTCCGAGTCGGCCCTGCGCGATGGCGAATCCATCGCCCTCCGCCCCGAGCATGTTCGCCGCGGGTACGCGCACATCGGTGAACTGCACTTCCCCGTGTCCGAGTCGATCCTGGAAACCGAACATCGGAAGATCGCGAACGACCTCGATCCCTGGCGCATCGGACGGGACGAGGATCATGCTCTGCTGCCGGTAGGTCGGACCTTCGGGGTCGGACTTTCCCATGAAGATCATGAGCTTGCAGTCCGGATCCAGGACTCCCGAGGTGTACCACTTGCGGCCGTTGATCACGTACTCGTCGCCCTGACGGCGGATCGTCGAGGTGATGTTGGTGGCGTCCGAGCTCGCAACATCGGGCTCGGTCATGGCGAATGCCGAGCGAATGCTGCAGTCCAGCAGCGGCTTCAACCACTGCTGCTTCTGCTCCTCGGTGCCGTACATGGCCAGAATTTCCATGTTGCCGGTGTCCGGGGCCGAGCAGTTGACGGTCTCGTTTCCGATGATCGACCGCCCGACGATCTCCGCGAGCGGCGCGTACTCGAGATTGGTCAGCCCTGCGCCGAGTCCGTCGTGTGTCATGAACAGATTCCACAAGCCGAGTTCGCGAGCCTTGGTCTGCAAATCACGCATGATCTGTGGTTGCTCGTGTGGGTTGTCGTTCGCTGCGATCTGCGCGTCGTAGATCTTCTCGGCGGGATAGACATGGTCGTTCATGAAGGTTTCCAGAGTGCCGACGAGTTCGTCGGTACGCGGGGAATAGGAGAAGTCCACTTCTGCTGTGCTCCTGTCGAATGGATGGTGCGCGTCAATGCCGGAGTAGGGACGTGCCTGTGTCGATCAATCTGGCGATCGTCGCCGGGAGCTTCTCCTGATCGGGGTCGATGTGACGACCTTCGCGGTGGCGCCGCAGGTTGTGCCCCATGATCGACGCCATCTTGAGCCTGCCCAGCGCGTCGAACCACGTCATGTCCGGCAGTGTGCGGGCGCCACCGGTATACGCGGCGATCAACTCTTCCGAGCTCGGAAGCGAGGGAATCTCGCGTCCGACGCCGGGGAAGTTGGAGCCGTCGGCGAAAACCAGGAACCAGCCCAGCTCGACGCGCGGATCACCGGCGCTCCAAATCTCCCAATCGATCAGCGCGGCAGGCTCGGTCCCCTGCGAGAGAATGTTGCCGAGGCGGTAGTCGCCGTGAACCAGAGTGGGAGCGATGGCGTCGGGAACATCGGCGCGGAGCAGCCCCAGTAGTTCGCTGCCTCCGGCCACCAACTCGGGCGGCACCGCTGCCAACGTCTTGGCCCAACGGTCCAATTCGTCCGCCGGTGTCAGTGGATCGGCTGCGCCGTCGATGCTGCTCGGTTCGACGGCGTGCAGAAGGGGTAGCACCTCTGCGGCGCGCAGCATGCGGGCCGAGGCGACAGCGGGATCCACTGCGGGATCGTCGAGTACGGGTTCGAGAGACTCGCCCGCGATCAGATCCATCGCGAACCATGCAGGCTCCTGCCTGTCCACGGCGACGATCCCTGGGACAGGGACGTCGGTGCTCGCCAGTGCTTCCAGGATCGACGCTTGCCGCAGCATGTCATGGCGGCCCACCGGCCGTTGCCCCTCGGGAACGGCCTTGACGACGATCGCGCCCTCGGAAGTGTTCGCACGATAGGTCAATCCGGAGTGGCCGCCAAGAAGGGGCTCGAAATCGGTCACGGTGACACCGCGCTCGGCGCGCAATACGGCGCTCACGCGAGATTCGAGTGATACGTCGCTCATGGTCGTGGCTCCCGCGGCAGACCGAGCACACGCTCGGCGATGATGTTGTGTTGAATCTCGTCGGTCCCACCGGCGATGCGATAACCGGGAGCGCCGAGAATGTGCTCGGTCCAGGCGAAAGTTCCCCACCGGCCGGAATCGGAGGTCGACTCGCGGCCGAGCAGCAGCCTCACCACGTCGGAGGTCTTGGCCATCGTGTCGGTTGCCAGCAGTTTCCCCAGGGACGCCTCCGGCCCCGGATCGTTGCCTGCGATCACGGCGCCTGCGACTCGCATGTTGCCGATGCGTTGGACGTAGCTGCGGGTGACGAGATCCGCCACGGCGTCACGTTCGATCTCGGTGAGTGCACGTCCGAGGTTTCGGGCAAGCGCGACTGCCTGGTCGGCGTTGGCGAGGCCGAGGTTGCCGCCGTCGAGACGTTCGGCGGCGAGCACGGTCAGCGCCACCTGCCATCCCTTTCCGACCGGGCCGAGCCGCAACGAGTCGCTGAGTTCGACACCGTCCAGGTAGACCTCGTTGAAGGAGGTTCCGCCGGTCATCTGCCTGATGGGCCGGACAGTCACACCGGGTGCATCCATGGGCACGAGGAACATCGTGAGTCCGGCGTGTTTGGCCGCAGCAGGATCCGTGCGGCACAGCGCGACACCGTAGTGGGCCACACGGGCACCCGAAGTCCAGACCTTGTGACCGTCGATCTTCCAGTCGCCGTCCGCGTTCCGAGTTGCCTTGGTGCGGACGGCGGCCAGATCGGACCCCGCTTCGGTTTCCGAGAAGAGTTGGCATGCAATGACGTCGGTGCGCAGCATGGCTCGCACGAATTGCGCCTTCTGCGACTCGGTCCCCCAGTGCGCGATGGTCGGTGCCACCAACTGCTGTGTCACCGAGAACATCTCGGTGCGACGAGGAACGTCGAAGGCATCCTCTGCGCGTCGGAACGCGAGTACGTACGACAGGGGGAGGCCGGCGCCGCCGAATTCCACGGGTGAGTTCAACGCACCCCAGCCCGCGTCGAACTTGGTCCGCTCGTAGGCCGCGATCTCGTCGGTGTGCGCCTGCTCCTGCTCGGCAGTCCAGTTCTCGAACACTGCGACCGAATCGGAGCCGGTGCCCCATTCGGACTCGGTTCGCGGCTGCGCGATGCTGTGTAGCCAGCGGATCGCGTTCTCGGTGAACTCCGCGATGGCGGGCATGGTTCCTGATGTCACTGGTTCGCCTCGGTGCTCGTGTCGACTCAGACCGTCAGTACGGTGCAGGCACTGATGCCCGGTGCGCCGTAGACATGGGTGAAGCCGACTCTGGGATTGTTCGGTACTTGGCGTGCACCCGCTTCGCCGCGGAGCTGCGTGACGATCTCGTGGACTTGGCGCAGCCCGGATGCACCGATCGGCTCACCGTTTGCGATGCAACCGCCGTCGGTGTTGATCGGGAGCCGTCCACCGATCTCGGTGTCGCCCGCAGCGATCATGGCCTCCTGCTCGCCGGGCTCGCAGAAGCCGCACTCGGCCATGTGCATTATCTCGGCACCGCTTTCGGTGTCCTGCAGCTGTGCGACGTCGACGTCGCTCGGGCTCAGTCCTGCGTGCGCGAATGCGGCGCTCGCTGCATCCGCGCTCACGCTGCTCGGCTCGCCGGTGCCCTGCACGGACGGGCTGAAGACCTCGAAGGATCCGAATCTGCGGGTGCGATGCGAGATGGCGGCAAGGCGCACCGGACGCCCGCCCAATCGTCGAATGGTGTCCGCGCCTGCAACGATGACCGCCGCCGCTCCTTCTCCGGGGGAACAGAACATGTACCGGGTCAACGGGTCGTTCACCATGTCCGCACCGGCGATGGTGTCGGCGTCCATTGCCTCGCGGCGCCACGCGTTCGGGTTCAGGACCCCGTTGCGATACGCCTTCTCCGCAACGAGTGCGAGGGTGCCGCGAGAAATCTGGTGCTCACGCATATAGCGAGAGATCTTCGCTCCGAAGAACTGCGTGGTCACCATGAGTCCGGCCTCGCCGTAGCCTGCGGGCAGCCCCCACTCCTCGGGTCGCGGATCGAAGGCACCGCGTGGATGCTTGTCGAAGCCTACTGCGAGAGCGATATCCGCGGACCCGGACCGAACGGCGTTGACGGCGGAGAACAGCGCGCTCCCACCCGTCGCGCATCCGTTCTTGACGTTGGTGAAGGGAATGCCGGTGAAACCGAGTTCCGCGACGAGCGTGTCGGCCAGTCCTGATCCGTCACTGCCACCGAACGCCACCTGAACGTCCGGCCAGGACAATCCTGCATCCGCGAGCGCCCCGCCGATGGCGGTGATCGCCATCTGCCGCCCCGAAATTCCCGGCTGTCTGCCGAACTTCGACAGTCCGGCTCCGATGATCGAAACCGTTTCCGTCACTGCGATACTCCTACGTTCGAGGCGGGGTGCGCCGTTCCGACTGCAAACCGAGGCACCGGAGAGGTAGAGATCAGGCTCACCGGTGCCCCGTCCAGTTCATCGAAGCGCTCGCACTCGATGATTGCCTCGATCTTGATTCCCTCGGGCAGTTCGACATATCCGACCGCGAACGGTCGAAATCCGCCCACGGGTGGAACATACGGAGGTGACTTCGGCGCGAAACGCTGAATCGTGTAGGCCCACAACGTTCCCTGGGTGCTCAGGCTCAGTGCCACGGCCGTGGGTGTTGCGCACCTACTGCACATCACGCTCGCCGGGAATGCGACGGTGTCACACACCGTGCACCGGCTGCCTTCGAGCGTGAGCGCCGAAGTCTCCTCCATGTCCATCCCTTCGAGAAAATGCGTCGGTTCAGTTCGATGAGTGGGCGAGGATCAGCGCCCGACCCACTTCGGCTCACGCTTCTCGAGGAATGCAGTGACGCCTTCCTTTCCGTCCTCGGACTGGAGTGCGTTGCCGACAGCAAGATGTTCCATCACCATGAGCGACTGGATATCTGCGTCCAGACCGCGATCGATGCACATCTTGGTCAGCTTCATCATGAACGGGCTCTTGTCGACCAGCGGTGCAACGAAGTCCGCGACGAGCTGGTCGAGCTCCTCGGCAGGGGCACTCGCATTGATGAGGTCGAAAGCCACGGCCTCCGGGCCGCTGAGAAGCTTGCCGGTGAGCATCAATTCCTTGGTCTTACGGATGCCGATCATGCGGGGCAGACGGTAGATCGGACCTGCGCCGCCGAACAATGCACGGCGGATGTGGAAGTCGCCGATCTTGGCGGTGTCTGCGGCGACAGCGAAGTCACACGAGATCATCAATTCGAATCCGCCTGCGGTGACGTAGCCTTCGAGGACAGCGACCGATGGTGTATTCATCGAATACAGGCGGTCGCACACCTTCGCGGAGAGAACTGCGACATCCATCGCGTTGGTGGTCCCGACGAAGTCCGACAGCAGCTCGTCGAGGTCGAAACCGGAGCAGAACTGGTTCTGGACACCGCGCAGGACGAGGACCTTGAGGTTCGGATCGTTGTCGACCTCGACGATGATCTCGTCGAGACGGTGCAGAAGTTCGACCGTGACGGCGTTCTTCTTGTGCGGGCGGTTGAGCCAGACGCGGGCGACGTCGCCGTCTTTTTCCAACAGGATGTGGTCGGTGTCAACCATGGGGAGTGCCTTTCGTGGAGCGACAAAGTTGAACTGGATTCACTTCAGTATTGATCATCGTGTCTGTCGGCGTCAATACCCGGGTCGGTGCGGGCCGTTCGGCCGGCTACACGCCGATCAAATCTGCGATCCGACGGCGGTGTGAACGCGAGTCACCCTGTAGCGCTGCGTTTCCCATTGCGCGACGGAAGTAGGAGTGCGCCGGGTGCTCCCAGGTGAAGCCGACACCGCCGTGTAGCTGGACTGCCTCGTGTGCCGCGTGGACGGCTGCATCGCTGCACACGGCCCCTGCGACGGCGATCGCCACACGCGCGTCGTCGGGGTTCTCGTCGTATACGGCGGCGGCATAGCGGGCGGCCGATCGTGCACGCTCCAATTCGATCAACATGTCGGCCAGGCGGTGTTTGACTGCCTGGAACGAGCCGATCGGACGGCCGAACTGGTGTCGTGTCTTCACGTAGTCCAGCGTCATCTGCAGCAGTGCGTCGGCGATTCCTGTGTTCTCGCTCGCGATCGCGAGGGTCGCGATGTCTCGAAGTCGGGAAACGACGTCGGACGCCTCGGCGCCCGATGCGAGGATCGTTGCGGGGGCCCGGGTGAACGTCAGATCGGCCTGACGTCTCGTGGGGTCGAGAACGGACCGATCGATGCTCGAGACGGCGTCGCTCTTCGGGACTGCGAAGAGAGCGGTCTGCCCGTCGTGCTGGGCCGAGATCACCACCACGTCGGCGCCGCTGCCACCCACTACGTGCAACGCCTGGCCGTCGACCACCCAGTCGGAGTCGATTCGGCCGGCCTGTAGATGATCCGAGTCGGCCGACAAGTCGCTGACCGCGGCGATGGAGTCACCGCCGAGGACGGAGTCGAGTAGTGGGAGGGAGTCATCGGTAGTCGAGTGCATCAGTGCCTGGACTCCGAGTATCGCGGATTGATACACCGGTTCGGGTGTGAGGCTGCGTCCGCACTCCTCGAGGATGATTCCCATCTCCACCATCCCGTACCCGAGCCCTCCTCGATCCGCAGGTGCGGCGATGGTCGTCACGGACATGTCCTCGACGAGCCGTCGCCACAGTTCGGGCGAGTAGCCCGCCTCGGTCGAGGACACGGCTCGGATCTTCTCTATCGTCGAGTGCTTGTCCAGCGTGCCCCGCACCGCGTCGCGTAATCCGGCTTGCTCGTCTCCGGGGGTCATCGCCGACGGTTCGGAGCGGGGCCACGGGGACTCGGGCGTCGTTGTCGAAATAGCCATGTCACTCCATCTGAGTTGAGTTCAGTTCGTGTCTTGAACAGTAACCTGTCATACTCTCGACAAACATAGCCAATCTGAACTAAGTTCAATTCATGACCTTGAACATCACTGAGTACTACGCGACTCTGGACGAGGGCCGCTTGGATGACGCGGTTGCCCTGTTGGCCGAGGACGTCGAGTTCGCCATGATCTTGCCGACCGGCGCGAACAAGAAGACCGGGCGAGCAGCGATGTTGGAGTATCTGCGCGGCCGTCCTCCGGTGGGGCGCAAGCACAGAATCCTTCGTGCAGCCGAGGATCGCGACCTTCAATTCGTCCACGGTGCGGTGACCGAAGGCGACCGCACCACCGGATTCTTCGTCGGGGTGATGCATGTGGACGGACAAGGGCTGATCGACCGGTATCAGGTGTCGTTCGACTCCGAATTCTTCCTTGTTGCAGCTGATTCCACCACCGAAGGAGATCGAGTATGACGGATTCGGGCGCAACACCGACCCTTGCCCGCTGGTTCGAATACATGGATTCCGACGACCCGGACCGCGTACTGACCATGATCACCACGGACTTCCGGATGTCCGTGCAGTTCTCCAAGGGTCACGGCGCCGCAGCCGAATTCGTCGGCGACCGTGACGGACTCGTCGTCTATCTGGCCCAGCGCGAGAAGAGCACTCTCGTTCACCACATCGATTCGGGTGCATCGGACGGCAACCTCGAGCTGGTACTCGGCCGCACCACACGAGACGACGCGTTCGAGGCCTCGTTCAATGCCACAGCGCAACTGGGCGACGAAGGGAAAGTTCGACGACTGCTCATCGCCAGAACCCCTGAAATCAACTTCGACTGACCGTATTTCGATTTGTTCGGAAAGGAATCACTGGGCGTGAGCGAACAAGCATTGATCTTCGAGGCGATACGCACCCCTCGGGGCAAGCAGCGAAACGGCTCCCTGCACGGTGTCAAGCCCGTCGATCTGGTCACCGGGCTGATCGGGGAACTGCGGGTGCGGTTCCCCGATCTCGATCCGGCAGACATCGACGACGTCGTCCTCGGAGTCGTCACGCCGCTGGGGGAGCAGGGGGCGGTGATCGCACGTGCGGCGGCGCTGTCAGCCGGCCTACCCGAGTCGGTGCCCGGTACCCAGATCAACCGGTTCTGTGCGTCGGGACTCGAAGCCACCAACCTTGCAGCCGCCAAAATTGCATCCGGATGGGATGAATTGGTCATCGCCGGCGGTGTGGAGTCGATGTCGCGAGTTCCGATGGGTGGTGACGGCGGCGCATTGTTCACCGACCCCGCCACGACCTACGACCTCTACATCACCCCTCAGGGCATCGGGGCGGATCTCATCGCGACCGTCGAAGGTTTTTCTCGTGGTGACGTCGACCGATATGCCGCGCAGTCGCAAGAGCGAGCCGAAGCTGCTTGGAGCGCAGGCTATTTTGCTAAATCGGTGGTCCCGGTCAAGGACTTCAACGGCGTCACGTTGCTCGATCACGACGAGCACCGCCGACCCGGCAGTACGGTGGACGGTCTCGGAAAACTACGGCCTGCATTCGCCGCGATGGCTGCTACCACCGGATTCGACGACGTCGCATTGCAGAAGTATGTCGACATCGAGCGAATCGACCACGTACATACCGGTGGCAACTCATCGGGGATCGTCGACGGTGCGGCGTTGGTACTGCTGGGCAGTGCTGCCGCGGGGCAGCGCAGCGGGCTGATCCCACGCGGGCGTGTTGTCGCCACCGCCCAGGTCGGCAGCGAACCGACGATCATGCTCACCGGACCTACGCCCGCGACGGTCGCCGTCCTGAAGAAGGCAGGCCTGACCGTAGCGGACATCGATGTGTTCGAGCTGAACGAGGCCTTCGCCTCCGTGGTGCTCAAGTGGATGAAAGATCTCGACATCCCGAACGAGAAGACCAACGTCAACGGCGGAGCGATCGCGATGGGTCATCCCCTCGGGGCTACCGGCGCGATGCTCGTCGGCACGGTACTGGACGAACTCGAACGAACGCAGGGCCGCTTCGGTCTGATCACTCTGTGTATCGGTGGCGGTATGGGAGTGGCCACCATCATCGAACGCATCTGACCGGAACCCGTCGAAACACCACAGAAGTCGAATCCTCGAGAACGGTTGCGAAAGAGAATGACCGACAACATGATCCGATGGAATCATGGCGCCGACGGCGTCGTGGTTCTCACGATGGACGACCCGGGCAAGGGCGCCAACACGATGAACGACCTCTATATCGCGTCCATGGCGGCCACGGTGACTCGGCTCGAAGCAGAGAAGGAGACGATCACCGGTGTCGTCGTGACATCGGCTAAAAAATCGTTCTTCGCGGGCGGAGACCTGAAAGACATGATCGCCGAGCACCCCGGCGTCGACAAGCTCGAGATCGCAGCCCGATTGACGGACCGAATCAACGGAATCAAGAAGGTACTGCGCCGACTCGAACTACTCGGCAAGCCGGTCGTGGCGGCACTCAACGGGGCAGCACTCGGCGGTGGGTTCGAGATCGCACTGCACACCCACCATCGGATCGCGGCCGATGTGCGCGGAAATCAGGTGGGCCTGCCCGAGGCGACGCTCGGGCTGTTGCCGGGTGGCGGTGGAACCGTGCGGACGGTGCGGATGCTCGGTCTGCACGATGCCCTGTCCACCGTGCTTCTGAAGGGGCAGCGTCATACCATCTCTGCGGCAGTCGATCTGGGACTGATAGACGATACCGTCGACAGCGTCGAGGAGCTGATCCCGGCCGCCAAGGCGTGGATCGCCGAACACGCCGATGCCGCCCAGCCGTGGGATTCGAAGGGTTTCTCCATCCCAGGCGGCGCACCCACCGACCCTGCCATTGCGCAGAACCTGTTGGTGACGACCGGGCTGCTGCGCAAGCAGCACCGTGGAGCCCCAGCGCCCGCGGCGCGCGCCATCGTCGCGGCCGCAGTCGAGGGCGCCTATGTCGACGTCGACACGGCGGACGAGATCGAGACACGCTACTTCGTCTCACTCGTCACCGGACAGGTCGCGCAGAACATGATCAAAGCGCTGTTCTTCGACCTGGAGTCGATCAAGCGAGGCGAGTCAAGACCAACGGGGTACCAGAAATTCACCGCCAAGAAGGTCGGGATCATCGGGGCGGGCATGATGGGCGCGGCGATCGCCTATGTATGCGCCGAGGCAGGAATCGATGTCGTACTACGAGATGTCGATCTCGATGCTGCGTTGCGCGGCAAGAGGTATGCGGAAAAGGTGCAGACGCGTGCCCTGAACCAGGGACGGACCACCGAGGATCGGTCGGCAGCCCTCCTCGGGCGCATCCACGCCACCGCGGACGCCGCTGATTTCGTCGGTGTCGACCTCGTCGTCGAAGCTGCCTACGAATCGGTCGAGGTCAAGCATCAGGTGTTCCAGGAGATCGAGAACATCGTCGAACCGGATGCCGTGCTCGGATCCAATACCTCACAACTGCCCATCGGTATCCTGGCCGACGGCGTTGTCCGTACCGAGGATTTCATCGGAATTCACTTCTTCTCACCGGCCGAGAAGATGCCGCTGGTCGAGATCATCCGCGGCGCGAAGACCTCGGATGCTGTGGTAGCCAAAGTGATCGACTTCGTGTTCCAGATCGGCAAGACACCGATCGTGGTCAACGACAGCCGCGGCTTCTTCACCTCCCGCGTCATCGGAGCCTTCCTCGACGAGGCGCTGGCCGCGGTAGGCGAGGGCGTGAATCCGATCTTCATCGAGCAAGCGGGCGCGCAAGCAGGATATCCGACGCCGCCACTTCGATTGATGGATCAGGTCACTCTGACTCTCTCGCAGAAGATCCGCAAGGAGAACCAGCGGGCCCTGATCGCCGAAGGCAAGGATATTCGCCACCACGGATCGAACGCGGTGATGGACACGATGGTCGGCGAGTTGTCGCGGCCGGGCCGTGCAGGTGGCGGCGGCTTCTACTCCTACGACGACGCTGGCAGAAGAACCGGAATCTGGCCCGGTCTGCGCGACGCCTTTGCATCGGGAACCACGCGAATTCCCTTCGTGGACATGCAGGAACGAATGCTGTTCGCCGAAGCCATCGAGACCGTCAGATGTTTCGACGAGGGTGTCGTGACCAGCGTCGCCGAAGCCAACATCGGATCGCTTCTCGGGATCGGGTTTCCGTCGTGGACAGGTGGTGCGGTTCGGTACATCGACCAGTACGACGGCGGACTTCAAGGCTTCGTCGACCGTGCGCGAGATCTCGCCTCGAAATACGGCTCGCACTTCGAGCCGCCACGCTCGCTCGTGGACCAAGCAGCTCGTGGAGATCGAACTTTTTCACTCACACACCGGAGCATCTCGAACCAGCAGTGACTCGAACCAGCAGTGACTCCATCTGCAGTGATTCGACAGCGCACACCGACGACGATACGGAGTACAACGATGGGTTCATCCTGGATTCGCGCGACCGCGGTGACACTTGCCGTCGGACTCGCCGTCACAGTATGCAGTAGCGGCGGGTCCGATTCTGCGTCGGGTCCGGTGGACGGGACGTGGGACGACATCGTCGCGGCCGCGATCGACGAGGGCAGCGTCCACCTGTATTCCACTCAGCATCCCGAAAACCTTGCGGCATTGGAGGTTGCATTCGAGACACGCTATCCGGACATCGATCTCGAATTCACCCGGGGGAGTGACGTCGAGTTGAATCCGCGAGTCGAGACCGAGGCCAGGACCGGCAAGGGGATTGCCGACGTGCACATGCTCTCGGATCCGGCATGGACGGCGGCGGCTGCCGAGTCCGGACAGTATTCGACCGAAGTAGTCGGCCCCGCGTTCGACAGTGCAGAGTACGACCGTGAGGCCGCCGTCCTGTCCGATCGGTTCTTTCTGACCAGCGCAGCGGTGTTCGCCCTCGGCTGGAACACCGACTCGGTGCCCGGCGGGTTGTCCTCGCCGAGCGACCTGCTGGACCCACAGTTGAAAGGACGTATCGGCATCGTGAATCCGGCGGGATTTGCCGCGGTCGTCGACGAGTATAAATTCTTCGACGAGAACTGGGCAGGCGGTAACTTCAACGACAAGCTCGCCGAACTCGAACCGCGTGTGTATCCAGGTGCTCTGGCCGTGGTGCAGGCACTGGTGTCGGGTGAGATCGTCGCGTCGCCGATGGTTCCGCCGTTGGTCCGCGAGGAAAGTGCCGGCGCTCCGGTGGGATGGGTTCTGCCCGAACCTGCCTGGGGGACACCGTGGTACTCGCATGTACTTCGGTCAGCGCCGCACCCCAACGCGGCACAGGTTCTAGCGGACTTCATGGTGACCGACGCCGGTCAGGCAGCGCTGTCCACGGGGTACGGAAGCGCGCTGGAAGGGACCCCGAATTCCGTGGCCTCGGCTCGCGATATCGAGCTGCCCGACACCACGAATCTCACATCCGATGGATTGGCTCGATATCAACAGCAGTGGGAACAGCTGTTCCTCGACTGACACACGATCCTTGGATCACCGGTCCTCGATGAGATCCTGTACTCGACAACAGATTGGCGGAAACAGACGATGTCCTACCTACTGGTGCACGGAGCAGGCATGGGTGCGTCGTGTTGGGATCGGTTGATCCCGGCACTCGACGCGCAGACTGTGGCCGTAGACCTACCGGGTCGTGGCCGACGGCAGGACCTGGATCTTCGCACCGTGACGCTCGACGACTGCGCAGCCGCGATCATCGCCGATGTTCGCGCGGCGCAGATGACGGATATCGTCGTCGTTGCGCATTCGTTCGCAGGTGTCTCGGTACCTCGGGTGCTCGAGGAACTTTCCGAGGTGATCCGGCATGTCGTGTTCCTGTCCGCGGTGGTGCCCCCGGACGGCACCCGAGTGCTCGATCAGATCGATGAAAGCGTGAGAGGCGCTGTCGAGGAGTCGATTTCGAGCGGTCTCTACAGCCAGGAGCGCGGTGCAGCCCAGTCGATACTGTGCAACGACATGGACGACGACCAGACCAACTGGACTCTGGACCGAATCGTCGACGATGCTGCGTCCCTTCTCGTCGAGAAGGTCGATCTGTCGGGTCTTTCGGTGCCCGTCGACAGGACGTACATACGACTCACCCGTGATGTGTGCTACCCCGACGAACTGCAGCAGCGGTCCGCAGCTCTGGTCGGTGGTCGGACCCGAGAACTCGACACCGGGCACATGGCCATGGTGTCGAATCCCAGCGGGTTAGCGCAGATCTTGACGGAACTGCATTCCTGATCGCGTCAGACCGAGAGCGAGTTCGGTCGCGAGATCTGCTCCGGAGCAGCGAGTTTCGGGTCGGAGATGAAACCGATGATCGACTCGGCAAAAGGTGCGGGGTTCTCGAAGAAGGGGAAATGAGCGCCGCCCTCGGCTTCGGTGAACTTCCTGAACTGTGCGCCGGTGATGTGGTCCTTGGTCCAGACCTGGGATTCGGGGGCAACGTGACTGACTTCGCCCGCGATGACCAACGTCGGCACGTCGATCGTCGGGAGGATGTCGCGCCAGTCCTGCATGATGTGGTCGAACAACAGACGTGCGCCCCACGCAGCTGGCAGCTTGAGGTTCTCGTTGTACATCCACTCGAGGTCGTCGGCGGGGATGTTCGGAGTGAGCATCGAGACAAGAAAGGCGTGGCGGGCGGTGGGCCCGTCCGGGCCTGCAACTGCTGAGGCGAACTGTGCTGCCCCTTCGAAATCGAGAATGGCGCCCGCTTCCTGTGCATCCTTCGGCGTCATCCAGGGCAGCACTGCGCAGGCGCTCGGCTGATCCACGATCACGAACTTCTCGAACTTGGACGAACCGTGCGAATCGAGGTAACTCCACAGGACCGAGACACCCATGGAGTGGCCGAGGAACGTTGCCGTCTCCACACCGAGGTATTCGAGCAGTTCGTGCAGGTCCGCTGCGAGTCGGGCGATACGCGCACCTGTGGCAGGTTTGCTCGACTCACCATGGCCGCGTTGATCGAAACTGATCACTCGCGCAGAGGGGGCGAGCAGCGGAATGACTCGATCGAACATCGCACGGGACTGCGACCAGCCGTGCAGCATGACAAGTACGCGCCCGGATTCGACTGGTCCGGTGTCTCGGACGTCCAGTACGGCGCCGTCGCTTGTGGTGAAAGTGCTCATGGGTCGATCCTCCATCGTGTGTGAGCGCGGTGCTGCCGGAGCAGTTCGACGCGATGCGGCTTACGTCCGATTATTGCTCCGCAGTGACACCGGTCACCACGGTCGAACGTCGCAAAGGTCGTCTCATTTTTCAACGTTTCGTAGAAAACTGCTGGTGAGAGCACTGGATCCGATGCTTGCCGCCGCAGAGAAGCGACAGTCAGACGGGGCGTTCGACGATGTCCAGCAGGTGTAGTCCCATGTGCATCAGAAGCCGGTCGTTCCCGGAGTCGAGGTCGATGCCCGACGCGACCCGAATTTGCTCCAGCCGGTAGTAGAGCGAGGTTCGGTGCATGTGCAATGTCGTGGCGGTGCGTGCGATCGAACCTCCGTTGTCGAGAAAGGCCCGCAGGGTCTTCACGAGTTTCCCGGAATCGTCGGCGTCGATGAGGTCCCGCAGTGGTTGCGGAACGGTTGTCCACACCAAGGAAGTATCCGGAAGGTCGAGCAACACGGCGTCGACGCCGAGTTCGTGCCAGAAGACAACCGTGTCGGTGATCGACGACACACGTCGGGCCGCTTTGAGTGCGATGTCGGCGCGGTGTCTCGCGACGAAGGCATTGGCCAATCCGCCTGTGGTCGTTCCGATTCCGATGCAGGTGCTGCTCGACGCGTCGCCGAGCAGGCGACGCAGCTCGGATTCGATCTGGCCCGCTTGCCGCGCCAACTCGCTCCGTTCGATCGGCCGAGCTTTGACCTGCAGGAGAACGGCGCTGTCCTCGGCGATGTATACGCGTGTGCTCTTCGAGTGAATTCGAGTCACCGTGTCGATCGCTACCCGTAGTGCGATGTCGACCGGGGTCTGGGAATCCTCTGCCGGGTCGGCGGCCACGACTGTGACGGCGATGCTGTCCAGTGCAGGCAGATCCCTGCTCTCCTCGAAGTAGGCGAGCGCCCCCTGCCTCGCCTGCGCGTCCCTGGTCAGCAGGTCACGCAGTGCACTGCGTCTCTCTACTTGCTGTGGGTCGGATTCGAGTGAGTCGGTGTACATCTGCGCTGCGATGTCGCGACTGACTTTCGCGATGTGCTCGATCTCCGCGCTCGTCAACGACTGATCGGCGTCGATGACCATCAGGAGCCCGATCAACATCCCTGGCCCGTACAGCGGCACGCATAGTCGCGACTTGAGGCCGAGCGCATCACTGCCTTCGAGAACGTGTGGTCCGTGCCAACGCGCTGCGCCCTGGCCGAGGACGAATCGGCCGATTTCGTCGCCTGCGTCGCGGTCGAGCATCGCGCGGATGCGCACGGTGTCCTCGTCGCCGAAGTGGCGGCTGGCGCAGATCAATCGCACCGCCGGGTCGTCGATGACGACCGAGCGGCCGAGGAACTCACCGAGTTCGTCGACCAACGAGCGAACCCCTGCACCTGCGATGATCGGACTGGTCACTCAACCCATCCTTCCAGGCATTTTCTACGAAACGTGGATAAATCGGCGCGTGTTCGCAACGCTGTGCCATGTTGCGTGGCTCACTGCCTGTCGATACTCGAAAGTACAACTCGGCTTCCTTTCACAGGCCCCACGCGACCGAGCAGGCGCTGGGCGTGAAGGAGCTTATTCGCGCTAGGAGTCACACAATGAAGGACACCCCTCGCATCATCGGTCCGACCGAGCGATGACCATGACCACAGGTGCACCCGTGATCGTGTTTCCCGGACCTCGCCACCCCGATCGTCGGCACACGATTCTGACGGACACGTCGTCGGTGAACACCACACTCGAACCGAACATTCGGCTTATCGACGCGCTGGAGGCAGTGGCCGACCGGCACGGCGCCTCGTCGGCCCAGTTCGAACTCATGGGCGGAACGCTGGACCGAATCTCGTACTGCTTCCCCGCGTGCGGTGCGGGTGAGAATCCGATCAGCTACAGCGAGACGCACGAGTCCGACGTTCCAGCGCAGCTGCTCACCGCCTCGGTCACGTTCGGATACCGGCACGGCGAGCGTTTCATGCACTGCCATGCGGCCTGGATCGACGCATCGGGCGCACTGCGGGCAGGCCACCTCTGGCTGGAGTCTCGTCTGGGGCCGGTCCCGGTCTATGCGGTCCTGCATACGCTTTCAGGGATCGACATGATCAGCGACGACGATCCCGAGACCAGGATGCCTGCGTTCACGCCGACCGCATCGTCACCCGCGGTCGAGACGGACGGTGACCGTGCCCGCGCCGTGATCGGTCGTATTCTTCCTGGCGAGGACATCGTCGAAGCAGCCGAGGAGATATGCCGTGCCCACGGCTTCTCCCGTGCGCTGGTGCGTGCCGGGGTCGGCAGTCTCGTCGGTGGTTGCTTGCGCCGAGCGGATTCCGACAAGCTCGTCGACGGCCCGGCAACGGAGATCGTGACCATTCAGGGATCGATGGCCTCCGACGCGAACGGTGCTGTGCATGGTGATCTTTCGGCGATACTGGTCGACCTCCGCGGCGACGTACACGCCGGTCTCCTGATACGTGGGCGCAACCCGGTTGCGGTCACGTTCGAACTATTGGTCATCGAGGATCGAGAAGCACATGAGTAACAGACTTGCAGGCAAGGTCGCCGTCGTGTTCGGCGCAGGCTCCAGTGGCGCCACCCTCAGCAACGGGCGAGCTGCGGCGCTGGCTTTCGCGCGAGAAGGTGCCGCCGTCGCGGCGATCGATCGAAGTGCGGCAGAGGCAGCACTCACCGCCGAAGAGATAGTCGGAGAAGGCGGTATTGCGCAGGCGTTCACCGCCGACGTCACCGATGAAGATCAGGTGCGTGCGGTGATAGCCGACGTCGCCGCCGCGTTCGGCCCGCCGACCGTTCTGCACAACAACGTCGGCGCAGCCAGGATCGGTGACATCACCGAACTCGAGCTTGCAGACTGGGATTCGGCCCTCCAGGTGAATCTCACCGGGGTGTTTCTCGCGTGCAAGCACACCATTCCCTGGATGCTGAAGGCAGGCACCGGGTCGATCATCAACGTGTCCTCGCTGGCCGCCATCCGCTACACCGGATACAACTACCCCAGCTACATGGCCTCCAAGGGTGCGGTCGACCAACTCACGGTGTCGGTGGCGCTCGAATACGCCTCGCGGGGAATCCGCGCCAACGCAATTCTTCCCGGACTCATCAACACCCCGCTCGTGGCTCGTCAGATCGTGAGCGACGACCAACAGCAGGCTGCCCGCGAATTGGCCGCGCGGGACGCTGCCAGTCCGACCGGGCGCATGGGTTCTCCCTGGGATGTGGCGCATGCTGCGGTCTTCTTGGCCTCGGACGAAGCCGCCTACGTCAACGGAGTCCTGTTGCCGGTCGACGGCGGTCTGGCGGTGAGATCGAAGTGAGTGATCGCAAGAGACCGATGAGGACACCGCTGTAACGAATCCCGGGTTCGACCATGCCTGGTGCCTAGTGACACGATTCCACCAACCTGTTATACATGTTTCATAGATGTATGACAGGTTGCTTCGAGCGCCTGTTGACCCTCGAAAAGTTAGGCGTCTGCAATGGACTACGACGTGGTGTTGGTCGGCGGCGGAATCATGACCGCCACCTTGGGAATGTTGTTGCGCAAGGTGGCGCCGGACTGGTCGATACTGGTCCTGGAGCGATTGGACGGGCTCGGGCTAGAGAGTTCTTCGGCGTGGAACAACGCAGGGACAGGGCATGCCGGTCTGTGCGAGTTCAATTACACCCCGTTGGACGGCGCTGGCTCGATCGACGTCGGTAGCGCGGTGACGGTCGGTGAGCAGTTTCATGTATCGAAGCACTTCTGGGCGAAGCTCGTGGCGGATGGATTGCTCGGTGAGCCAGAGGATTTCATTCGTACCGTGCCGCACTTCGGGTTCGCTCACGGCGCTGCCGGAGTGGAACATCTTCGTCTGCGGTACGAGGCGCTTCGGCATCACCCGCTGTTCGAGGGTATGACCATGACCCAGGACCGGGATCTCATGTCCGAATGGCTTCCGCTGATGTTCGACGACCGATCGCCGGAGGACGACGTCGCGCTGTGCCGCAGTGGGGGAGGGACCGACGTCGATTACGGCGTACTCACTCGGCGGCTCTGTTCGGCTCTGGAAGGCGACGGTGCCGAGATTCGTACGGGACAGGAAGTGCGCTCGCTGAGCCGCTCACGCAACGGCTGGGATCTGCAGGTTCGGGATCTGGAGGGGGACAGGACGTACGGCGTTCACGGCTCGTTCGTCTTTCTCGGTGCCGGGGGCGCCACCCTGCCGTTGCTGCAGCGGGCAGGCGTGGACGAGGTGAGCCACTACGGCGGATTTCCGATCAGCGGACAGTTCTTGCGCACGGACGCAGCACATCTGGTATCCCAGCATCGCGCGAAGGTGTACGGCCATGCCGAACCTGGAGCGCCCGCCATCTCCGTTCCGCATCTCGATACCCGAATAGTCGACGGACGTGAGTACCTCATGTTCGGCCCGTTCGCGGCGTTCTCACCGCGGTTTCTCAAACGCGGTGCCCTGCTGGATCTTCCGCGGTCGGTGACAGCACGAAATTGGACGACGTACGCCGGAGCAGGGATCCACAACCAAGAGATGGTCCGGTACCTCATCGGTCAACTGGCCATGACGGACAAGATGCGGACTCGCAGTCTTCGACGGTTCGTGCCGACTGCCGACAGCGCGGACTGGCAGCTCTCGACGGCCGGACAACGCGTTCAGGTCGTCAAGCGCGTCGGTGGTCGTGGCACCATCGCAGGGTTCGGCACCGAGATCGTGACCCCGCGGAAGGGACGTATGGCCGCGCTGCTCGGCGCGTCCCCCGGCGCGTCGGCGTCGGCGTCCATCATGGCCGACGTGCTTGCGCGAAGCTTCCCGGACCGGATGAGCGGATGGTCCGACGCATTGCAGGAGTTGATTCCGGACTTCGGCGTCACGTCGTCCGAACGTGCGGTGCGCATGGCCACAGCTGTGAGCGCGAACGACGGAGTGCTGAAGCTGTCCGGGACAGTTGCGCAGAGAAAGTACGATTGATCGTGCTCGAAAAAGATGCCGTCGGCTTGACGGATCGTGTCGAAGGAGAGCTTCGCCGATCCATCGGTGACGAGACGTGGTCTCAGGGATCGCTGCTGCCGTCGGAGAACGAACTCGCCACCATTCATGGAGTCAGCCGAACGGTGGTGCGCGAGGCTATTTCGCGGCTGCGTGCCGCAGGTCTGGTTCAGACCAAGAAGGGCAGGGGTTCGGTGGTGCTGGCAAAACCGGCCTCCGGCGACTTCGGCCGGTCGTTGGCTTCGGTACACAGTCTGAGCGATCGCGTCCATCTGCTCGAGCTCCGCCGAGGGATCGAAGTGGAAGCTGCTGCCCTCGCTGCCACACGTCGCACCGAAGCCGCCGTGGTCTCGCTCGATGCGGCTCTGGGCGCGCTGTCGGAGGTCCGCGTCGAAGCCAGTGACGCGGTGGCCGCGGATTTCGCGTTCCACCGCGCCGTCGCGAGCGCGTCGAACAACCGCTTCCTGCTCGAGATACTCGACAGTCTCGGTGCGGCAGCCATCACGCGGCCGTACGTGGGAGAGGACGAGCAGGACAGCGCTCACCTCACCCGAGTCCTCGAGGAACATCGCCGGATACGTGACGCGATCAGCGCTCGCGATGCGGTGGGAGCCGCCGCAGCCATGCGAACGCATCTCGATGCGTCGATCGCCCGTCTCGAACGCTCGTGACGGGCGCGCAGCCTCATCGCGATCTGGCCATCATCGCAAGTTCGACCCTGGTCCTTGCGCCGATCTTGTTGATTGCGTGCGAGACGTGAGTTTGAACGGTTCGAGGTGAAATATACAGCTGGCGCGCAACTTCGGTGCCGGACAGCCCGGACGCGATCAGTTCGGTCACGCGGAGTTCGGTCGGTGTCAGAGACTCCCAACCGGTGCTCGGTCGCCTGCGCGCGCCGGTAGCGCCGAGCCGCACTCCCACGGCCCGCAACCGCGACGTGACGCGTCGGCCCATGGCGGCAGCGCCGATGTCGTCGAGTGTGACGAGCGCGTTGCGGGCATGGTCGCGGGCCGCAGTCCTGTCACCGCCTGTGGCGGCAGCGCACGCCGCTTCCTCCCATGCACATGCCACGAGGATTCGATTGCCGAGTGCCAGGGCCGCATCGGCCGCGGTTCGAGCGAGGGCTTCGGTATCGAGATGGTTGCCGGTCAACGCCGATGCAAGAGTCACCGACGGTGCAGCTGCAGGGGTGATGTGTGTCTGCTCGGTCGTCAGGAACGAGTCGATGGCGTGCACCAGTCGGGTGTCGCCTGCTCGCACCGCTACTCGCGCGAAGTCGGCGGAATGCAGTCGAGCCATTGTGACCTGACGGTGAGCGATCAATTGTTCCCACGTGTTCCGTGCGAATTCCGCAGCGGCCGGCAGGTTTCCGCGTGCTTCGAGAAGCAGAACTCTCGCATGGTGTGTCAGTGCCATCCCGAACTGATCCGGCATGCTGCTCGCATCCCACGATGCCAATCGGTCCGTCGCCGCGGTGAGGTCGCCCTTGTAGATGTCGATCACCGTCCGTGGCCCGACGTAGTGAGATGTCCGCGCCAATCCCGACGCCTCGAGAATGTCGGCGCCGGTGTCGTAGTGTGCCGCTGCGTCGTCCAGTCGGCTTCGGTACAGGTCGATGCTGCCGGCGATGAAGTGCCGGAACGGATCTGCCCACCGAGTGGACGAAATATAGTTCTCCTGGTCGATCTCGGCCATGAGCTCGGCTGCCGCCTCGGCCCCGCGTGTATACGTCTCGATGAAGGGTGGCATCAGGTCGGCGGCCGAGTTCTCC
Source organism: Rhodococcus yunnanensis NBRC 103083 (assembly GCF_001895005.1). Classification (GTDB taxonomy): domain Bacteria; phylum Actinomycetota; class Actinomycetes; order Mycobacteriales; family Mycobacteriaceae; genus Rhodococcoides; species Rhodococcoides yunnanense. The sequence goes on from NZ_BCXH01000004.1 coordinate 201,084, forward strand.
TCAGCTACGTCTGCGGCATCTCGTGCGGTGGCGAAGATGGCGATCTCGACGCCTGCGGGTCCGTTGCCGATCAGGAACTGGCGTACCGACTCGGCAAGCAGGCCGATCTGCGTGGATTCTTTCGTCACCACCGTGGACGGGGTGATGGGTACCGGGTGTCGACCGTCGAGTAGAAGCACCCAGGACCGAAAGTCGTTCAGCGATGTTCGCGTTGCGTCGTCGATCTCCAGAGCCTGGGTGCTGTCGATCATCTCGAGTACTCGGTCCGTGAGTCCTTGCGTGAGCAGTGAGAAGATCAGCACCTGACGGAGAGCGGCGATGGAGTCGGCGTCGTCGGTCGCAGCGAGCGCCGCTTCGGCGACGTCCGACGCGCGCTGCATCTGTCCCGAGTGAGCGAGTGCCCACGCTCTGGACACGGCAAGTTCGTTGGCCGCATTCGAGCCTCCGACGGTGTGCGCGACGGCGTTGTCGAGCAGGTCCACTGCCACTGCCGGGGCAGCGGCGAGCTCCTCGGTTGCGGCGCGGACCGCATCGAGCGCGTGCGGCGCGCCCGCGGCAACGAGGTGGTGCGCAACCGATTGTGCGTCTCCGTTCTTACTGGTCCACTCCGCGATAGCCGTGTGCAGAAGGGTTCGAAGTGCGGGCGCCAGGCGTTCGTAGGTGACTTCGGCGTAGAGATCGTGTGCGAATGCAAGTCGCCCGTCGTCGGACAGCGTGACGATTCCACCGTCCATGGCGACCTGTACGGGTTCGAGCAGAGCTGCCGGATTGCTCCCGTCGATGGCGGCCAAGTCTGCCAAGGTTGCCGCCGAACCCCACACGGCCAACTTCTGCAGCAGCGTCCGGGCGGGAGCGTCGAGAAGCGAGAGTCTCTCGGACACGGACTCTTCGAGAGTTCCGACGGGCGAGGAATCGACACCCGACTTGAGCTCGGCACTGTCGCCGAGTATCTCGATCGCCCCGGCCCGATCGAGCTGGTCCATGAGGGCCGTGGTGTGCATCGGGTTCCCGCCGGTGGTGACGAGTCGTTCGAGCAACCGCGGGTTCGGCCACGCGCCCAGTCGGCTGTGGGCGAGCATTTCGATGTCCGCCGAGTCCATTGCAGGCAGAGTCCAGTCGCGCACGGCGGGTCTGGCAGCGAGCGTGATCAGTTGTTGTCTGACTGGGACACTGCGCCAAGCGACCACGAGGGCCAACGGCAGATGCCGGGCGGTGCCGGCGAGAACGTTCAGAAGCCCGAGAGTTCCGGCGTCCGCGTGATGAGCATCGTCGACGACCAACAGCAACGGACCCTGCGCGCACAACTCGTCGATGCGTGCGAGCAGTACCTGATCGAAGTGGGGTGGAATCGTCGCGGGGAGCTCGATGCCGAGCTGCTCGGCGGCCATACCGTACGGGCGCCGCCAGGACAGCTCGTCCCCGGTCGCCCACCGCGTCGCGACAGCCGTCCCGTACGCGATCTGCCTGAGGAGATACGTTTTTCCGGCCCCCGGACCGGCAGTGAGCATCAAGGTCCGCTCACCGACGCCGGTCACCGCCGCATGCACTGCAGCGGTCACCTCGGCGACGACGGTGCGTCGAATGCCGGAGTCCGACCGCAGCAACATTGCCGAATCGTAACCGGATGTACCCCGTCAGTGCCGACTATCGCTCTCGAAGCGGTATTCGTGTGCAGCGCGACCGACTAGTTCGAGCGCTCCGTTCGATCGGCAGGTGCCAACGCGTCGGCGAGCATGTGCATCGCAGCAGTGGTGGACAGCGCTCGCACGATTGCACGGTCGCCGGGAAGCCGAAGTGTGCGGGTGGTGGTCGGCCGGTCGGCGCGGGCGAGTGCGAAGCAGACAGTGCCGACCGGTTTGAGGTCGGTGCCGCCACCGGGGCCTGCTACGCCGCTGGTGGATATCGCGATGTCGGCACCGAGTCTGCTCAGCGCGCCTTCTGCCATCATCGCTGCCACCGGCTCGCTGACGGCGCCGTGCTCGTCGATGGTCTCGGCGGAGACGTCCAGAAGGCTCGTCTTCACCTCGTTCGCGTAGGACACGACCGCGCCGGTGACGTACGCCGACGAGCCTGCGCGATCGGTGAGACGGGCAGCGATCGAACCGCCGGTGCACGATTCTGCGGTGGCGATACGGTGGCCGGCCAACCGGTGTGCCACGATGTCGTCGATGGTGGATCCGTCCGTGGAAAAGATCTGCGCGCCATGCTGTTCGTCGATGAGACCTGCGAGGTCGGTGTACGTGGTGGCCGCGGATTCGCGATAGCGGGTCACCATTTCGAGTTCTCCGAGCAGTAGGCACGTGGTGATCTCGAGATCGCCGAATCCCGTGATCCGGCGTTCGGCCGTCCGTAGCGTTGCTGCCAGGTCGGCTTCGGACAGCCCGTATGCGCGAATGGTGTTCTGACGGATGTGCGCTCGGCGCGTCAAGACCTCGGCGACCGGTGCGCTCTCGAGTGCGCCGGGCCACATCGCCTGCAGTTCGCGAGGCGGGCCGGGCAGTATCAGCACGGCGGGCAGCGTCCCGGAATCGTTGGGATGCAGCGCGACACCGGGGGCGGTTCCGGTCGGTGGGATGGAATGCGCGCCGTGCGGAACCAGCGCTTGTTTGCGGATGCCTGCCCGCATCGGCTCGGAGTCGGCCGACGACGTCATCCGGCTTCGCCATCGCTGCACGATCGCGTGGATGCGCTGCTCCAGTTTCTCGTCGAGGTGCAGCTCGCGGCCGTACAGAGCGGCAACCGTCGCCACGGTGAGATCGTCGGCGGTCGGACCGAGACCGCCGGTCGTGACGATCAGGTCGACGCGTTGATCGGCGAGAAAGCGCAGTTGTGCGGTCAGGTCGTCGGGGCGGTCACCACAGATGGTGATGTGGGCAACCTCGACTCCCATCTCCAGCAGCCGCTGTGCCACCCACGGGCCGTTCCTGTCGGTCACGCGACCGGCCAGAACCTCGGTTCCCGTCACCACTACACCCGCTCGCACCGTCATCGCTCGACCATACTTGCGGCCGACGATCGGCGAGGACGGCAGCCGCGCGGTCACCGGAGTCGGGCAGCCAGACCGTCGCGGAGGTAGGCCACGGCGGCCCGTACCCGCCGGGTGGGGTCGGGTGTCGCGGAGTAGACCGCGTGGATGTCGGCGGACGGCGTGTCGACGTCCGGGAAGACGTGCGTCAACAGTCCCTGTTCGATCAGAGGGGCGACGTGCCACATCGAGCGCATGAGAAGACCGTGGCCGTCGACGCACCACTGTGTGGTGACGTCGCCGTCGTTGCTGATCAAGCTCCCGGACACTCGCACCGACGTCTCGTCACCCTCCCGCCCGAATCGCCACAACGCGAAATCTCCCTCGTCCTGGCGGAGAACGATGCAATTGTGCTGTTCGAGGTCCTTGAAGGTGCGGGGAGTTCCGTTGTTGCGCAGATACTCCGGGGAAGCGCACACCACTCGGCGGTTCGGGTGCAGCGTTTTAGCTGCGAGCCGAGAGTCCCGAAGGGTGCCGACCTTGATCGCGATGTCGACGGGCGCTCCCGCCACCACCACAGGCTTCGCCGACAGTTCGACGTCGACCTGCACGAGTGGGTTCCGATCGACGAATTCCGCGAGCAGCGGACCGATGTGAGCCCTCCCGAGGCCGACGGACGAGTGCACTCGGATGGGGCCTCGCAGTTCGGAGTAGTTGCCGGTGATGGACTCTTCCAGTTCGGCCAGTTGCGCCGTGATGGTGGCGGCGCCCGCGGCATAACGTTCGCCCTCGGCGGTCAACGTGAGTCGACGTGTACTGCGCTGGACCAGGCGTACTCCGAGTCGCTTCTCCAGACGTGCGAGTCGTTTGCTCACCGACGACACGGAGACGCCGAGTTCGCGGCCCACTTCGGTCAAGCTGGCGGATCGGGCGACAACATCGAAGAAACCTATTTCGTCGGACATCGAATCGGCTCCTGGTCTTCTGTCGTTTCAGGCAAGTCTATCTTGCTCTCGAGCGTCTTTCTCCGACACTTCTTGCCGGATACGGTGGTTCTCATGGGAATAACGCATCGCATCGCCGCGATCGCCGGCGATGGAATCGGAACCGAAGTGATGCCGGAAGGCATCAAAGTACTCGAGGCAGCGGCCGCAGTCTTCGACTTCGCAGTCGACATCGAGGAATTCGACTACGCCAGCGCGGAGTACTGGAGCAGGACAGGGCAGATGCTGCCCGACGGCTGGTTCGACGAGCTCAGTACATTCGACGCCATCTTCTTCGGCGCGGTGGGATGGCCCGAGGTGGTTCCCGACCACGTGTCGCTGTGGGGCAGTCTGCTGCAGTTCCGCCGCCACTTCGATCAGTACGTCAACTTGCGACCGGTGAAACTGCTTCCGGGAGTGCGTAGTCCGCTGGCCGGCCGGCAGCCGGGCGACGTCGACTTCTACGTGGTCCGGGAGAACACCGAGGGTGAGTACTCGAGCATCGGCGGCACGATGTTCGAGGGCACCGACCGCGAGGTCGTCATGCAGGAGACGGTCATGACGCGCACCGGCGTCGACCGAATCCTGAAGTACGCCTTCGACCTGGCTCGCACGCGGGAGGCGAAGCATCTCACGTCGGCCACGAAGAGCAACGGCATATCCATCACCATGCCGTACTGGGACCAACGCGTCGAGGCGATGGCCGCGAGCTACGACGACGTGCGCGTCGACAAGTATCACATCGACATACTGGCGGCGAACTTCGTGATGCACCCGGACTGGTTCGACGTGGTGGTGGCCAGCAATCTGTTCGGCGACATCCTGTCCGACCTCGGGCCTGCCTGTACCGGAACGATCGGAATCGCGCCGAGCGGAAACATCAACCCCGAGCGGCGTTTTCCGTCGCTGTTCGAACCAGTGCACGGATCCGCCCCGGACATCGCAGGTAAGGGTGTCGCCAACCCGATCGGCCAGATCTGGAGCGCGTCGATGATGCTGGAACACCTCGGCGAGAAAGACGCAGGCGCCGCGATACTGCGAGCCGTCGAAACAGTCTTGGCTCGAGGGGGTTCCACGCTGACTCCTGACATGGGCGGGACGTCGGCCACCGCCGATCTGGGCAACGCGGTCACCGCGGAGTTGACCCGCGCCGCCCGCTGACCTGCGCGCCCGCGCGGGACTCAGTAACCTGCGCGGGCGGTGCCACCCGGTGAGGGGCCGATGTATCGCTGCGCCAAGGCCTCGGATCCGCGCGCCAGCAGCGCTGCGTCGGCCCCCACCAGAACGAACTCGGCGCCGCCCGCCACGTACGCATCCGCCTGCTCGGGTACGAAAGCGTTGACACCGACAGGCTTGCCCACGGCAGCGACATCGGAGAACACACCGTTCACGCAGGCGACGACGTCGGGGTGGGTTTGCTGCCCCAGGAGACCCATCGACGCCGCGAGGTCGCTCGGTCCGACGAAAATGCCGTCGATACCAGACGTTGCGGCGATGCCGCGTGCATTGCTCGCACCGACCGCGGATTCGATCTGTACGAACACCGATACATGGTCGGCGCCGTCTCGGAGGTAGTCGTCCACCCGGTTCCACCGTGCCGACCGCGCGAGGGCCGAACCGACACCCCTGCGGCCCACCGGTGGGTACTGCGCGGCTTCGGCGACCTGCTGCGCCTCCAGGGCGGTGGATATCATCGGAACCAGGATGTTCTGAGCGCCGAGGTCGAGAACCTGTTTGATGATCACGGTGTCCGCGACGGGTATCCGCACGACCGGAGTGATCGGGTACCCGGACACTGCATAGAGCTGTGCAAGAACCGATTCCAGACCGTTGGGCGCGTGCTCCATGTCGATGAGGACCCAGTCGAGACCGGATCCGGCCATTATCTCGGCCGCGACAGGGGAACCGGTGGTGATCCACCCGCCGAACAATGGTCGTCGGGCGGAGGCCAGTACCTCCCGGAAGGTGGAGTTCAGACGAAACGGCACGAGATGGTCCCCATCGGCCCGTAGTCCGCCAACACGGTGTCGCCCTTCTGGACCCACATCGGTCGGGTGAACGATCCGGCCAGCACCATCTCCCCGGCTTCCAGACGGTCACCGTGTTGCGCCAGCTTGTTCGCAAGCCACGCAACGCCGGTGGCAGGGTGGTTCAGAACAGCCGCCGCGACCCCGGACTCTTCGATGGTCTCGTTGCGGTACAGCAGTGCGCTGACCCAGCGAAGGTCGACGTCCCGCGGTGGAGTCGGGTTGCCTCCGTACACCATTGCGCCCATCGCGGCGTTGTCACTGATGGTGTCGACGATCGTGCGGCCCTCCATGTCCAGGCGCGAACTGAGGATCTCCAGAGCGGGGATGACGTAGTCGGTGGCGCGAAGGACGTCGAAGACGTTCACATGTGGACCCTCCAGCGGCCGGCTCAACACGAACGCGAGCTCGACCTCGATCCGCACATTCGAGAACTGGCCGTGCTCGATCACGGACCCGTTCTCGAAGACCATGTCGTCGAATATCGCCCCGTAATCAGGCTCGGTAATTCCGGTCGCAACCTGCATCACCTTGCTGGTGAGCCCGATCTTGCGGCCGACGAGGCGTCGTCCGCGCTCGATACCTCTGCGTTTCCATTCGTTCTGCACCGCATAGGAATCCTCGACGGTCATGTCCGGATATCTGGCGGTCAGTCGAGGGATCGTCGACCGGGAGCGCTCGGCTTCTGCGAGCTCGTCCGCGATGTCGGTGATCGTCTGTGCGGGAAGCATCGATCCTCCTGGAACGAAAGAGTGTGGACAGCCGACGTAGGCTGCGCGTCCGGACGGTTACAACTGTGCGCCGAGTTTGAATTCGCCCTTCTTCCACGAGGGCAGGTCCTCCTCGTCCTGCTTGCGGGTGTACGAGAATCCGTCCGCACCGATGGTGACCGCCATTTCGGACTCGTCGGTGCGCGCGAGAACCGGTTGCGGGTTTCCGTCGAGGTCGAGGACGATGGACGCGTCGGTGTACCAGCTCGGAACGACCGGTGTGCCCCACCAGTCTCGCCGCTGGTTGTCGTGCACATCCCACGTGACGACCGGGTTGTCGGGGTCGCCGGTGTAGTAGTCCTGCGTATAGATCTCGACGCGGTGGCCGTCCGGGTCGCGCAGGTACAGATAGAACGCGTTGGATACGCCGTGGCGGCCGGGTCCGCGCTCGATGTGGTCGGACATTCGCAGAGCTCCGAGCTTGTCGCAGATCGAGATGATGTTGTGCTTCTCGTGAGTTGCGAAGGCTACGTGGTGCATTCGCGGCCCGTCACCACCGGTCATCGCAGTATCGTGGACAGTGGATTTGCGACGCATCCACGCCGCGTAGGTCGTGCCCGCGTCGTCCTGGATGTCCTCGGTGACCCGAAATCCCAAGTCCTCCATGTACGCCACCGCGCGTGGGACATCGGGGGTGACCTGATTGAAGTGATCGAGCCGCACCAACGCGCCGGGCGTGTACAGGTGGTAGTGCCATGCGAGACGTTCGACGTGCTCCACGTCGTGGAAGAATTCGTACGGAAAGCCCAGCGGGTCCTCGACGCGTACCGAGTCGCCGATTCCGGTGGTGAAGCCTTCGGAGTTGCGTTCGACGCGGCATCCGAGTGCGGTGTAGAAGTCGACCGCCTTGTCGAGATCCTCGGGGCTACGGACTCGGTAGGAGAACGCAGCCACCCCGGCCACCGGCCCGCGTCGCAGCACGAGGTTGTGATGAATGAACTCCTCGAACGAACGCAGGTACACGGCGTTCTCGTCTTCTTCGGTGACGACGAGTCCGAGCACATCGACGTAGAACGCGCGGGAACGAGCAAGGTCGGTGACCACGAGTTCCATATAGGCGCACCGCAGTACGTCCGGCGGTTCGACGGAGGGGGTCGGAACACGGTTCGCCGTGCGCTCGTGAGAGACCGGGGTAGTGGTCATCGCGTCATCCTTGCTGAAGATAAGTGGGTCTGTGGTTTGTGATCAGTGGGCAGTGGGTCAGTCGTCAGTGAGCTGCGGCGTCGGACTTGCCGAACGTCGGATTGTGTACTTTGCCGAGGGTGATGTGGACAGCCTGCTGCTGGGTGTAGAAGTCGATCGAGCGATAGCCGCCCTCGTGTCCGAGGCCGGACGCTTTCACTCCGCCGAACGGAGTTCGAAGATCACGCACGTTGTTCGAGTTGAGCCACACCATGCCTGCTTCCACCGATTGGGAGAAGTTGTGAGCTCGCTCGAGATCCTTGGTCCAGATGTAGGCCGCAAGCCCGTACCGGACGCCATTGGCCAACCGCAATGCCTCGTCCTCGGTATCGAACGGGGTGATCGCCACCACCGGACCGAAGATCTCCTCTTGGAAGATACGGGCATCGGGCACCACGTCGGCGAATACGGTGGGCTGCACGAAATTTCCGGTCTCGAATCCTTCCGGCCGGCCGCCTCCGGCGACCAGTCGCGCTTCGTTCTTACCGATCTCGATGTAGCTCACCACTTTGTCGTAGTGCTCGGGGTGTACGAGTGCGCCGACCTCGGTTGCCGGATCGTGCGGATACCCGACGACCACGCGCTGTGCCTGTGCTGCATAGCGTTCGACGAATTCGTCGTAGATCGACCGCTCGACCAGAATGCGGCTTCCCGCAGTGCACCGTTCGCCGTTGAGCGAGAACACCCCGAAGATGGTCGCGTCGATGGCAGCGTCGAGGTCGGCATCGGCGAAGACGACGGCGGGGCTCTTACCTCCCAGTTCCATCGACAGACCCTTCAGGAACGGTGCTGCGTTGGCGAAGATGAGCTGGCCGGTGCTACTTTCGCCGGTGAACGAGATCAGCGGAACACCCGGATGTTTGACCAGGGCGTCGCCCGCCTCTTCGCCGAGCCCGTTGACGAGGTTGAACACTCCGTCGGGTAGCCCGGCTTCCTCGAAGATCCCCGCCCACAGCGATGCAGACAGCGGTGTGAACTCGGCTGGCTTGAGTACCACGGTATTGCCGGTTGCCAACGCGGGGGCCAGTTTCCACGATTCGAGCATGAACGGGGTGTTCCACGGCGTGATGAGGCCCGCGACACCGATCGGAGTTCTGTTGACGTAGTTGATCTGCCGTCCCGGCACCTTGTAGGTGTCGTCGGACTGGGCCACGATCAGGTCGGCGAAGAACCTGAAATTCTCCGCGGCTCGGCGCGCTTGGCCGAGAGCCTGAGTGATGGGCAGACCGGAGTCGAACGACTCGAGTTCGGCGAGGCGAGCGTCGCGCGACTCGACGATATCGGCAACGCGGTGCAGGATGCGGGAGCGTTCGCGGGGGAGCAACCGCGGCCACGGGCCGTCGCGGAAAGCCGTCGTGGCGGCCTCGACGGCAAGATCGACGTCGGCCTGCTTGCCTGCTGCGGCCGTGAGATAGACCTGGTTCGAGACCGGGTCGAGAACGTCGAACGTGTCCGCGTCGACGGAATCGACGAAACGTCCACCGATGTAGTGCTGGATCGTGGTGGGCAGGTCCTCAGGGATGTGTCGAGGTGGGGCGTCGGTCACGGTGTCGGTCATGATGTCTCCATATCGCGGTTCAGGAAGCAGGGAGGGTGGAAGTGTCGTCTGGATGCTCGTGAATCAGGTATGCGTCGAGCGTGGCGGAACGGTGTGGGTGCGCCGCCTGCTCTGTGTCACCGATCGATTCGGTCGTTTCGGCAGAACTCGTCGTATTTGCCTCGCCACTCGGCGTTGGGCGGAAACAGTCCGTCGACGGCCTGCCCGGCAGCGACTTGTTCGGCGATCCACTGGTCTTGTTTCTCCTGTGCCGACGCGGCGTCCGCGACCTCCTCGGCCAGCGCAGGGGGAATGACGATGACGCCGTCGCCGTCACCGACGATGAAGTCCCCCGGCTGAACCGTCGCACCACCGCACGCGATCGTCAGATCCGAATCCCACGGGACGTGTCGTCGCCCCAGCACCGCGGGATGAGCTGTCGCCGCGAACACCGGCAACCCGATCTCGACCAGCGCATCGTGGTCGCGAACCCCGCCGTCGGTCACGACGCCTGCTGCGCCACGAGCTCTGGCGCGAAGGGCAAGAATGTCTCCCAGTGTCCCGGAACCGAGTTCGCCGCGGGCCTCGATCACGATGACCTCGCCCTCGTCGACCGCGTCGAACGTGCGCTTCTGGGCGTTGTATCCGCCTCCGTGTGAATCGAACAGGTCTTCACGGTTGGGCACGAACCGCAACGTCCGAGCTGTTCCGACCAGGCACGTGCCCGGGCTGAGAGCGTGCACACCGTCGATGGACACGTTGTTCAGCCCGCGCCTGCGCAGCTGTTGCGACAGTGCTGCGACCGGTACGCCGGCGAGCTTGTCGAGGAGGCGCGCTCGATGGGTCGCCGCCGACTCGGACACCAGACCGGCCGCCTCGGGCGAACCCCAGGCGTCGATGCGTTGGGCGTCGTCGGCCGCGGGAATCGAACCGATGTCCGGATCGAAATCGACGGTCCCCTGAACGACGGTGGTGACGAGCCGGCCGGAAGTCGGGGATCGCTGCGCTGCAGGAGAATCGACCTCCACCTCCACTCGGTCGCCTGGTTGGACGACCGAGGACCCTGCCGGAGTGCCGGTGAGTACGATGTCGCCGGTCTCCAACGTGAGGTGCTGTGACAGGTCGGCGATCAGCTGGGGGAGGGTGAAGAACATGCCTGCCGTCGTATCATCCTGTACGAGAACACTGTTGACCCAGGTGCGAATTCTGATCTCTGTCGGGTTCACCGTGCGTGCGTCGATCACGTCGGGGCCCAATGGGGTGAAACCGTCACCGCCCTTGGACCGAACGTTGGACCCCTTGTCGTTGGCCCGCAGATCGTAGAGTCCGAAGTCGTTGGCAGCGGTGACTCCGGCAACGTGATCCCACGCGTGCTCGATAGTCACCCGACGGGCAGGCGCTCCGATGATCAGAGCGACCTCTCCCTCGAACGCCAGCAACTCGGTGCCCGCTGGACGTTCGATCGATTGCCCCGATGCTGCAAGTGAACTGGACGGCTTGAAGAAGTACGACGGTGCGGCCGGACGGCGACCACGCTGGTCGGCACGAGATGCGTAGCTCAGGTGTACTGCAACAATTTTTCCTGGTTTCGTTCCGGATGCCGCGGCGGGTGCGGTTCGGTTGTCGTCGGTCATCGCTCTCCTCGATCGAGCTGACTAGCGTAGTGCAGATCGTATCTGATCTGCGGTTGAAACCGCATCGAATTCATCCGACTCGATGCGGGTCGAACAGACTGTTCGGCAACGGAATTCGGCACCCGTGCGGTGTGAAGGACGGTGGGGGAATTGCTGGCACACTCCATTTCTGTTCAGCTGACACGTCTTCGGCGCGAGGAGACATCGACAATCCCGACGGTCAGTGCGATCGCGAGAAAGGCTGCGACAGAAAGCATGCCGAACCCGTAGGCGTGACGGTAGACGCTCACGTCGACGGTATCGGTTGCCCCGGTCTCTCGGTAGATGGACGAGTAGAAGAGCGACAGGCCGATCGCCGCGCCGACTGCGCCGCCGACGCGCTGGCCCAGCTGTCCGACCGAACCGGCCAACCCGGCTTGTCCAACCGGAACCTCTGCGAGAGTGAGAGTTTGGTTGGGTGTCATCACCAGTCCGCCTCCGATTCCGCCTACTGCCATCGCCGCGGCCATGGCCCAGGGGGTGAGAGTCGGGGTCGTCAACGTCGCGAGCACGAGTAGGGCTACTCCTGCAAGCACGGTCACCAGGCCGCTCACCACGAGAGCTCGTCCGATTCGGGCGATCACCCGGCCTCCGATCCACGCCGCCACCGCGCTCATCACTGCGAAGCTGATACTCACCATTCCCGCGTACACCGGTGCGAGGCCGATGCCGTGTTGTAGGTAGAGGGTGCTCATCAACAGGATCACCGGATTGGCAGCGAAATATGCACTGGCCAAGACTATTCCGTTGCGATACGACGGAACCCGGAAAAGACCGGGTGGGACGAGAGGGCGGCGGCCCGACGCCTCGTAGTGACGCTCCCACACGGTGAACGCACCAGCCAGGGCGGCGAAGAGGGCAAGAATCCACCATCTGCGGGGGTCGTCGTGGGGCGAGCCCGTGGTGAACAGGAACGGGGCCATCAGGGCGAGTACCGACACCGTGAACAAGACCAGTCCCACGGGATCGAGTTCGAGCGTGCGCCCGGAAGCCGGTGGCGGAGGCGGCAACGCCCACCGAGCGAGCGCAAGTGCGAGGAGAGCGAGTGGCAGGTTCATCCAGAAGATCCAGCGCCATCCGTCGGTCGGCCCGCCGATGGCGATCGCCAGTCCGCCGAGCGTCGGCCCGACGGCCATGGTCATACCGACCGTGACGCCGAAGATTCCGAAAGCCCGCGCGCGCTCGTCTCCCTGGAACAGGGTTTGAACGAGGCCGAGGACTTGAGGCATCTGAATACCCGCTCCGATACCTTGGGCCAGCCTGGCCGCGAACAGCATGTCTGGAGTAGGCGCCAGTGCGCAGGCCAGGCTCATGGTGGCGAAGATCGTCAGTCCGATCACGAACAGCAATCGACGTGATCTCTGGTCCCCGATCCGTCCCGCCGGCACCAGCGCGAGACCGAACGTGAGAACGTAACCCGACACGATCAGCTGTAGCTCGGTCGAGCTGGCACCGAGCGCATCTTGAATCGAGGGCAGCGCAACGTTGACCTTGGTCAGATCGAACACCGTCGTGACCGTGACCACCATGCAGACGGCGAAGGCGCGCCAGCGTTGCGGCGGAGTGAGCGCGACCTCCTCGTCCGGCCTCACCGAGACGTCTATGTCGTCTCACCTACCGCCGCGCCGACCTCGTTCGCGGGTACAGTACTGGCGGACAGAGGGATTCGGCCCCGAAGCCGGTCGATCAGAGCATTCGGGTCTCCCGGCGCCTGATCGCCGCGCCACGCCACGTGCTGGTCGTCACGGACGATGACGAAGCGGTGCCGGTAAGTCTCGGGAACACGAGAGGGGTCGACGTCGACGACCGTGAGGGGCATCCCGGCAACAGCTGCCGCGTCGAGGAGTCCACCGAGTTCGGACGCGTCACCGAGGGAGAGGATCGTGTAACCGCGCCCGAGCATGTCGTAGAGGGATACGTCGTCTGCCAGCCAGAAGTGCGGGGCGCGGCACCCGGGCACTGTCGACGGGATGTACGTCCCCATCGTGTAGTCGGGTGCGCTCTCCGCGTCGTACTCGATGATGGGAGAACGGGAGTAGGAATACCCGAAGTTCAGGCCTGCCGCCGCGAACTGCTGAACGTTCAGGTCGTAGGCGAGCCGACCGAGACGAGCCCGGGCGGCTTCTCCTGCGGCCGAGGCATCTTCGATCTCCGTGGGCACCTCACCTTGTGCGATCTTGCGCTGGTGACCCATCGCGAAGCGTGAGACCTGGTCGGTGATCGGCAAGCGTTCCGCTTCGTAGGTGTCCAGAATGCCCTCGTCGCCCCACCCGTCGAGGTAGGCCCCCAGTGTCCACGTGAGGTTCAGAACGTCCGCGATACCGGCATTCATTCCGAATCCGGCGTACGGAACCCACAGATGCGCAGCGTCGCCGGCAATGAAGATGCGTCCCTGCCGGAAGCTGTCCGCCACCAAACGGCGAGCCACCCAGTCCTCGGTGGAGAGCACGTCGTAGTCGAACGAGTCGTCGACCCCCAGGATGGTGCGGATCGCGGCGTCTCGGTCGACTCCGTCGCCCTCACCTTCCTCGGCGGCGAGATAATTGTGAACCAGAAACGTCTCGACGCCGTCGATGGCATAGACGTGTCCGTTGCGGCGGGGGTTGAATGTGTAGTACGCCCAGGCCCGTTCGCCCTTCATCTCGGCGTACAAGTGTGGCGCCCGAATGCACGTGGACTGCACCCGTTGCAGTACCGGATCGCCGTGAAAGCTCGAACCGATCTTCTTGCGTATCACCGATCGGCCACCGTCGGCGCCGATGAGGAACTTCCCGCGCACTGTCCGCTCGGTGCCGTCGCGATCTGCGATCCGCACCGACACTCCGCGCTCGTCGGGCTCGACATCGACATATCGAGTCTCGTTGAGCAGGGTGACCAGAGGCAGGCTTGCCGTGTGCGCCATGAGAATCGGCTCGAGGAATTTCTGATTGACCCGATGCGGCGGTTCGGGAGTGGCCCACTGCGCGTCCGGTCCGACGGGGTCGGCGCGCCGCCCCGCGGCGGACGGAATCGGAATCCGCCCGAACTCGATGCCTGCCATTGTGGTTCGAAAGGCGATGTCCTGCGGGTAGTCTGCAGGCAACCCTGCAGCACGCACCGCGTCGGCAACCCCGAACTGCCGGAACCGTTCCATCGTTCGTGACGCCACGTGGTTGCACTTGACGTTGGGAGCCTCCAAGTACTGCCGCGACTCGATCACGACGGACGTGATGCCACGGCTGTCGAGGTCCATGGCTGCGCTCAGGCCGACCGGCCCGCCGCCCACGATGACGACGTCGGTCTCCATGATGGAGTTCATGCTGTTCCCTCTCGTGCAATCGTCATGTGCATCAGCCGATTCCGCGTGCGATGGTGCCGAGGTGATCGAGCATGAGCCTGCGGGCTCGATCCTCGTCGCCGTCTCTGATCGCGTCCACGATCTCTTGATGCTTCTCGGTGCTCCGCTGTGCACGTTCGGTGTTCGTCCTGGCGGAATACAGTTCGTATCTCGGCCGTGACAGGGCTCGTACGCTGGCGGCGATCGCAGCGTTGCCACTCATCAGACCGATGTGGGAGTGGAATTCCAGGGCGACCGGATCGAATTTCTCACCGTCGTCGTGGTGTTGCGCGGCGGCGTCGACGAGGGCCTGAAGCTCGGCGATGCCCTCGGGGTCACACCGGCGAGCGGCCAGTGCGGCGGCAGCCGGTTCCACGGCATGTTGAGCGTCGAGAAGGTCGGTGGCCGTCATCCCTGTCATGTGCAGCTGCACCGACAACGCGTCGGTGAACTGCTCGATGTCGCCTGCAGTCGGGATCTGCTTCCCGGTGGCATCGCCGCGGCGGTCCAGTTCGTGGTACTCGCCCGAGAAGTACAGCAGCGGTTCACCACTGGTCCCACCAGCCGCCATCACCTCGCCGACGAGTATGACGTGGTCACCGCCTTCGAGCGTCGCGTGGACGCGGCAGTCGAACCAGCTCAACGCCCCGTCGATGATCGGCGCTCCTGTGGCTTCTTCCCGGGTGGCGATGCCGTCGAACAATTGGTGCGACCGGCCGCGCCCGCGGGTGGAGAAGTACCGCGACACTTCCTGCTGCTCACTGGCGAGGACGTTGACGGCCAGCACACCGCCGTCACCGATATCGGGAAGGATGGCACTGTTCTGATTGATCGACACCGTCACCAGCAAGGGGTTCAGTGAGAGCGAGACGAACGACGTCGCGGTGACGCCGTAGACGTGGTCTCCGTTGCGGGTGGTCACGACCGTGACGCCTGATGCGAATCGGCCCGCAGCATGACGGTACTGGTCGATGATCCTGGGTACGGCGTTGTCGGTCATGTCAGTGCTCGCTTCTCGGTGCGGATGGAGGTGACGGGCGAGACGTCACCCATTGCCAGTACGTGAACTCGTCGAGGTTCCAGTGGCCGCCGTATCGACCCCCGTTCCCCGACTGGCCCATTCCGCCCATGGGGATGTGGGCGGAGTCGTTGATCGTCTGTCCGTTGATGTGCACCATCCCGGTTCGCAAGCGAGCTGCGATCGCGAGTGCGCGGCTGACGTCCCTGGTGTGAATCGCAGCGGACAGTCCGTAGTTCGACGCACCCGCGAGCCTGATCGCTTCCTCGTCGGTCGAGAACCGGGTGATCGGTGCGACCGGGCCGAAGATCTCGGCCTGGAATGCGGCGTTGGCCTCGTCCACACCATCGAGAACCGTCGGCTGATAGAAGGGCCCTTCGTAGCGACCGCCGGTCGTGATGGTGGCACCGCCCGCCACGGCGTCGTCGACGACTGCCTGGACCCGACGTGCCTGCCGCTCGTCGATGAGCGGACCCATCGTGACGCGGGTGCTCGTGGGGTTGCCGATCTTCAAGGATTTCGCGTAGGCCGTGAGACGCCGGACGTACTCGTCGGCGATGGACTCGTGCACCAGGTGGCGTCCGGTCGCCATGCAGATCTGCCCTTGGTGCGCGAATGTGCCGCGTTGGGCGTGGATCAGCGCGTTGTCGAGATCGGCGTCCTCGAAGACGATGAAGGCGTTGTTTCCGCCGAGTTCGAGCACCACTCGCTTGAGCAGACCGCCGGCGACCTCGCCGACTCGTCGACCCGCGGCCGACGATCCGGTGAACGAAATCATGTCGGTGTGTGGTGACCGAACGAGCGCCTCACCGATGTCGGGTCCGCCGACCACAACCTGGAAGATGCCGTCCGGCAGGCCCGCCTCGCGGAAGATCTGGGCGATGACGCTGCCGCCGCTCAACGCAGTCTTGACGTCCGGCTTCAGGATGACCGCGTTGCCGAGCGCGATGGCGGGGGCGATGGACCGCATGGCGAGCATCAGCGGCGCGTTCCACGGGGCGATGACGCCGATGACCCCGACGGGCACGCGGCGGGCCATACTGAGCACCGACGGTTCGTCGTGGGGGAGCAGCTCGCCATAGGGTTGATCGGGAAGTCCTGCAGCCGAACGAAGTTCGTCGATCGTCTTGTCGATCTCATGATTGGCTTTGGTGCGAAGAGCGCCGGTCTCCCTGATCATCAGCGCCTGCAGGTCTCCGCGCATCGCTTCGAGCGCGGACCGGGCGCGTTCGATCACGGCGATGCGAGAGCGGAACGGTGCGGCGGCCCAGGTGAGCTGGGCCGCCGCCGCGATCTTCCCGGCCTGTTCCACGTCGGAGTCGAGCGCGAGCGCGACGCTGCCGATCTGTTCGCCGGTGGCCACGTCCACTATCGCTGTCCACCCGCCCGAACCCGTACCCCACTCCTCGGTGGGGATGGCACCGAACAGGGACTTTTCGCTGTCGTCCGACTTCATCGAGACCTCCTCGTCACACGGCGACCATTGCCGCCCAACACTATTTGGACCACCGTGAACTACTCAGGTGCGCCGTAACCGAAATTGCCTCGTATTGTTCCGACATGGTGTCGGGTACGGACGAGCATGCGCGGGTCATGGAACCAACGCCGGAACCGGGGCCGCCGGGTTGCGCAGAAAACAGCCGATCACGTCCACGGCCGCCTCCGGTCGGTCTCCCTTGATGTCGTGTGCGGCTCTGTCGAACACCACGAGCCTGCAGTCGGGAAGACCGGAGGTGTAGAACTTCCCGTACGCCGGATCGAACAGTCCGTCGCGGGTGCCGTAGAGAACGAGCGTCGGTGACGCCGACTCCGACATCCTGGCCACCAGATCCTCGTCGGTATCCTGTGCGGTCAGCCGCATCATCAGCGCTGCTTGGTGAGGACCGAGCCGGCGATCACGCCGTTTCGTCTCGTTCCAGTTGATGTCCTCGGGATCGGGAGGACCGGTTCGGCCCGTCCCTTCACGGAATGCCCCAGGGGCTTCGAGCACGTGTGCAACAACCTGTTTCGGCCGCTTGACGGCGATCCACAGAGACACTGCCGCACCGATCGAGGTGGCGAGCAACCGGTACTCGGTCAGTCCGATTCCGTCGATGGCGGCGATCATGGTGTCGGCCAGCTGCTCGAGCGTCATCGTCGTGACGTTCGGTTCGTCGCCCCAACCGGGCATCTCGAAGGCGACGACGTGAAAACGTTGCGCGAGAAGGAAGTGCGCGTCGTCGAGTTCGATGCGCAGCCCGCTTCCCCCGTGCACCATGACCAGGGTCGGCCCCGTTCCGCCCTCGAGATAGTCGATGACGAACCCGTCCGCCTCGACGGTCTTGTGTTCGAATGCAGCCATGATCTCAGCGTGTTCCATCGACCTGTCCTCGATTGCTCGGTGAGGAGGGTGCGGACCGGTCGTCGATCGCGCGCAGTGAATACTGGTCCAGCGTGGACGATCCAGCGCGCAGTGCGGACAGGATCGCGGCCTCCTTCGCGACGCGTTCCGCTGCGCTGTCGACGGTCTCACCGTACGCGGATTGCGGAATGCACACCACGCCGTCGGCGTCGGCGACAACGATGTCTCCACGGGAAACGGTGACGTCGCCGAACACGAGTGGTTGTCCCTGAACACCCGACCATCTCTTCGCCGTGCCGCGGACCGAGATGGAACTACTGAACACCGGAAAGTTCAGTGCCGCTTGTTCCTTCGTGTCGCGGACACCGCCTGCGATGACGAGCCCGGCGATGCCGCGAGCGAGTGCGCCGACGGCCATCACCTCTCCCCAGTGCCCGTGCACGGCGTCACGTGCGTGGGCGACGATCACGTCGCCGGGTCCGGCTTCGAGGATGGCCCAGTGCAGAGCGAGGTTGTCTCCTGGTCCGACCTCGACCGGGTAGGCGCGTCCTGCGACGGCTGCTCCTGCCCATGCCGGTCGCAGCGACGTCGGCAGTGCGTTGGGGACCGGGCAGGATTCGTGCAGCGTCGCCGAACCCCACGCGAGCAACTGTGCGGTGTCGACGGTCGCGATCATCGTGCTCCGTCCTTGCGCTGCAACGTGTGATAGCCCTGCTGGGCGCGGGCCTCACCGAGCGATGCGCCGTCGAGCACGGCTGCCAGGATTCGGTCCTCGCGGGCGTCGATCTCGGCTGCGATGCGCAGCACTTCCTCCTCGATGTCGCGAGGAATCACCACGACGCCGTCGTCGTCGCCGACGATGAGATCACCGGGATGGATCTTGACTCCAGCGATATCCACCGGTTCCTGAACGGCGGCTACTTCGACACGGTCCTTGCCGGTGCGCATGTACCGGCCCCGGCTGTAGATCGGATACCCGAGGTCGAGTGCCCGTGACGCGTCTCGGCAGACCCCGTCGATGACCGTGCCTGCGACGCCCTTGGTATCGGCGATGGCAGTGAGAATGTCGCCCCAGACGGTGCAGTCCGTCCGCGCGTTGTTGTCGAGCACGACCACCTGTCCGGGCTCGACATCGTCGAGGTAGTCCCCGACCGTTCCCGGAGGGTTGCCCGCCGCGACGTAGCGGACGGTGAAGGCGCGCCCGCTCACTCGCTGCCCGTCGGCGAGCGGAACAATGTCGAGCAGGCAGCCGTCGCGACCGATTTTGTCCAGTGCGTCTGCGAGTGTGGCGGTGGACGTGGTCAGCAGGCGATCCGTTGTCTTGGTGGTGGTCACGGTGTTCCTTCGGGTAGGTGCGCGGCGGCAGTCGGGAATCGGGAGTCGTGCATGAGCTCGGCGACCGTCCGGTCACCGTGCACAGCGGCCAACATGTCCACTTCACGGGCAGCGATGCGCTCGGCCAATTCGACGACGCGCTCGGCATCGGCCGCCGAGACGAAAGCGAGGCCACTGCGATCGGCGACGACCCAGTCGCCCGAAGACACCTCAACACCGGCGATGACGATCGGCTCGTCCATCGACTGTTGCACGATGCGCCCGCGAGCGCTGACTGCCACCGCGGCGCGCGCGAAGACGGGTAGACCGAGATCGGCGTTCTCCTGAACGTCGCGGAACGCTCCGTCGACCACGACGCCTGCTGCTCCGTGTCGTGTTGCAGCCGCGCCGAGCAAGCCGCCCCAGCACGAGACGTCGGTTCGTCCGTCGTTGGCGATGACGACGACTTCACCCGGTTGCAGGTCGTCGACGAGGGCGGCGGCGATGTGGGCCGCGGGACCGCCCTCACGGCGGTTGGTCGCACGTACGGTGCGCACCCTGCCGAGCAGGGTGGCGTCGGGCAGGGTGATTCCGCTGATTCCGGTCACTGCACCCGCAAGTCCGAGCGTGTCGAGCGCGTCGGAGAGCGCGCAACTGTCGAGGGCGGACAGGCGCGTCCGAAGATCCCCGGTCATGCCGGTGCCCAGGTGACGAAACCGAAGGCGTTGCCGCTGCCCGCTTCGGTGCGGTAACCGGGCTCGTAGACGACGGTGTCGACGTCGAGGCCTGCGGTATGGGCTGCTCCGGCGACGGCGATCCAGTTCCGCAGCTCCGAAGTGCCCGAGGTCATGATGTCGGCAGGGATCGAGCGCAGATAGTCGGCGTCGTGCACTTCGAGCGCTTCGAGGAAGTCTCGGTCGAGCTCCTCGTCGACGACGAAGTGGCTCAATCCACCCGACGCCACGACACCGACGCGGATGTCTTTCGGGTAGCTCTCGATGGCCTTGGCAAGTGCGACACCGAAGTCGTAACTGCGTTTCGCAGACGGCGGTGTCGGCTCCCAGAAGGTGTTGACGAAAACGGGCACGAACGGAATTGTCGACTCCTGGCCGAGGATGCGCTGGTAGATGTAGCCCCAGCCGTGGGGGATGCCCGAATTTCGGTAGCGACCGGGAGGCAACTGCTTGGACGCCGCTGTGTCGAAGCCTTGGGTCAGGGTCGAATCGATGATGTGGGCTGCGAGTTCGGAATCCACCGGGCGTGCGATGAGACGGTCCGGCACATCCCCGAGTGCCGCTGCGGCGAGCCCCGGACTCATCGCCGCGAGATGGTCGTCGTCGAAGGGGACGTGGTCGACGGACTCGCCCCAGTAGACGGCGAAGGGCGGTAGCAGTTCGTCCCCGAAGATCTCCTTGTGATCGCTGGAGACGATCACCACGACGTCGTACTCCTGCTCGGCGGCGAACCGGCCGAGTTCGTCCAACGCAGATTGCACCGAGTCCCATCGGCTCGCCATCTTCTCGCCGGTGATCTCGTGCGAGAAGTCTTTTCGCACGGCTTTGAGAGCCGCGTAGTCGTACGACTTGCCCTGGTACCGCAGCGCCGTGTTCGCGCGATCCGCCTTACCGCGTTCGAACCATTCGTCCGGCGGCGCGACCTTGAGCTGGGGGCCGTGCGATGTGCCGAATCCGCCGACTATGTGTGCCATTCACGCTGTCCTTTCACTGGTGACGGGAAGTCGGAGTGAGAACAGAGACTCTGCGTTGGCGTGCAGAAGCGCGTCGCGCTGTTCAACCGTGAGCCACTCGATGTCCTCGACCAACAGATGTATGTCGTCGAACCACCGACCCGTCGCCGGATCGATCTGTGAACCTGTACCCGGCTTCTCCGTGCCGAACAGGCAGCGATCGACCCCGACGGTGTCGAGGAGCAGTTCGATCGAATTCTGCGTATAGAGGCAGGTGTCGAAATAGAGCGAGCGCAACCTGTCGAGGTAGGGAGTCGCCCCGCTGCGCACGCCACCGGGCAGGAAACGTCCGACCTGATAGGGGATGGCGCCGCCTCCGTGGGTGATGATGAGTTTGAGCTCGGGGAAATCCTTCAGTACATCCGAGGACAGCAAACTCCAGATGGCTACTGTCTCTTCCTGAATGAAGTGCAACGAGTACGGCTCCCGAGCCGGGGCGCGGCAGCCGGCCGCGTGCACGATGGCGGGCACGTCGAGTTCGACGAGCGCCTCGTAGAGCGGGTACCAGAACTTGTCACCCAGCGGCGGGGGAACCTTGGTTCCCTCGTAAGGGTCCGGATTGAGGAGCGCTCCGACGAATCCCAATTCTGTTACGGTGCGCCGCAATTCGGGAATCCACTGCTCGACCGAGAGGTCCATGGTCTGGGGCAGTCCGGCGATGCCTCGAAACCGATCGGGAAACAGCTGGGTGTTGCGATGGATGACGTTGTTCACTTCCTCGGTGAACGCCTCGACGATCCGTGGTGGATTCTCGCTGTGCATCATCTGGTACGGGCGCGGGGAGATGAGCTGGATGTCGACGCCCGCGGTGTCGAGGTGGTGGAAGTGCGAGACGTCGCCGAAACTAGCATTCGGTGCCGTGTACGCCGCCCGCAGCTGATCGTCGGACAGTGTGGGTGGCCGTACCCCGTGCGAGCCGCGATGAGCGAGGAGGCCCGCTTTCCATGCATACAACTCGCTCGGCGCCGATACGTGGCCGTGAACGTCAACGATCATGATGGGGTGCTCTCCAAATCGGGATGGATGGGTCAGAGGGTAGCGACACGTGAAATGATCTCGTGCACATCGGCATCGGTCTCACTTCGGTCGTATGCGCGCAGCAGCCGCGTGCGACCCGCGCCGGGATCTCCGCGGTGCAGGTACTCGTACATCTCCTGGCGCAGGCCGAAACCGTCGTTGACGAGCTCGGTGGCGAGGCGGAACAAGCGCGACTTCTCGGCAACGCCGATGTCGTGCCCGTGCATGTACTTGTCCAGCAACGGTCGAAGCTCAAGGGATGCCAGGTCGGCTTCGGACGGCTGCATGACGAAACCGCTGGCTCCTATGCGACGGATGATCTCCACGACTCGGCCGGACACCTCGGCCGACCAGAATCCGAGACCGTGGCTTGCCGTCGGCGCGAGAAGTCCTGTCGGCGTCGGGGTCGCCAGTGCCTCGGCGCCTGCGATCGCGAGTCGCAATGTCTCGGTGTAGGAGATGATCTCGCCGAGATCCTCCTGGATGCCGCGGAAACTGTCGACACCGATCGCGTTCGCCACCATGGCAGCGACGGAGGCGAACAGCTTCAGGCGTTCGTGGAAGCGGATGTGCGTGGACTGAATGCTCCACGCGTTGATGCGAGTGAGCCCCTTCGCCGCGAGCAAGCCGTTGCCCAACAGGAAGACTCGATCCCACGGCACCAGTACATCGTCGAAGAACAGCATCGCGTCCTGTTCGTCGTAACCCGACGCGAGGATGTTCGTACGGTCGGGACGAGCAAGCGGCCCGCGGCACAGCACCGTCAGCCCGGGGGCATTCATCGGCAGCGCGAACCACATCACGAACTGTTCTGCGCCGCGCTGCGCGGTCACACCGTTGAGGTAGATCAGGACCTCGTGCGAGAACGGAGCGAGGGTCGCGAGTTGTTTCGCGCCTCTGATGACGATGCCCTTGTCGTTCTCCTCGATGACGCGCAGCGCGAGATCGGGGTCGTCGAGCGGACTTGCGCTGCGGTCGATCTGGGGATCACCGAGGGCGTGCGTGAGAACCAGGTCGTTCTCCATCGCATAGGAATGGTAATTCTTGGCGTTCTCGCCGAACCCGGCCCGATCCGCTTCGAGCTCGCGGTGGTAATCCCACAGTCCGACCACGACATTGGCCATGAAGTCGGGGGAGCGACCGAGCTGGCCGAGAGACTGGCGCATCCACCACTCGGAGGCCCTGAACTTCGCACGCAGCTCTTCCGGGGTGCTGGGCAGCGAATAGGACCGGCTGACCAGGTTCCCGGTCTCGGGTGAGCGAAACGTGCTCACCGCCTGCGACTCCGGGTCGGCAAGTCGGCGTTCGAAGAGGTTCGCGAAAACATCTACGGCGGGCTTGAACGCGGGGTGATCCGCCACGTTGGCGACTCTCTTGCCGTCGACCCACACTTCGCGGCCGTCGTCGAGACTTTCCCGGTAACTGTCTCCGGTCTGAAGTCCTCGCGCGGTCGTCGTCTGCAACGCCATGGTGCTCCTTGTGTGACGGAAGTTTCACGCGCGGCCCGAATGTGGCCGACGCCTCTCGTATTCGAGGCTAGGGTTCGGCATCTGCCCAGTTCATCGGTTGAGTGCGTGAAGCTGAATGGATGCACTCCGACACGGTGTCGGAGTGGTGATATTCTGATGTCTGCGACAGCCGTGCTCGGAAAGTGGAGGTGGAATCACCGGATGAAGTTCGACGACCGGGTGCAGGCGTTGGCAGATCGGATCGGGCGGCCGGTCATCGTGTTCGATGCGGGCTTCGATGTCGTGGCATTCAGCGTGCACGAGGGCGATATCGACCAAGCACGGCTGTCGATGATCCTGTTGCGCAAGGGTTCGGGCCGTGCGCAATCGCTGATCCAGGAATACGGCGTCGAGCACGTCGAGGGGCCGGTTTACATTCCGGTAGTGGACAATTCGCCGCCACGCGTGGTGGCCGGACTGCGGTATCGCGGACGGCTGACCGGATACGTGTCGTACGTACCCGCCGACGGCGAGACGGCCGAGCACCGCGATTCGCCGGAAATACGCGTGGGACGAGAGGAGCTGGGCGCGAGTCTGGCAGCGCAGGAGTCGGAAAAGGGTGACGAGGCGGAACGAGTGCTCCGCTTGGTCACACAACTTCTCGACGGCGACGACCGGCGACGCCACGAGGCGGCGGACGAGCTGCTGCAGACCGGGCTGATTTCGACGTCGGACGTCTATGCGGCGATGGTGTTCGTGGTGGGCGACAAGGACGGCGGCAGCACGACCATGCCGCGGCTGGTGATCGAACGCGCTCTCGCCCGGATTTCCTCGATCACCTCGCGCACCTCCATCGGCACCGTCATCGGCGGAATGGGGGTGCTCATCATTCCCCACGAGGTCAACCCGGCGCGGCTCGAAAGCCTGATCGGTGATCTGTCGTTTCCCGGCGCGAGGGGAGCCGGCGGTTCGTCGCGCGGCCACCTCGTCGACATACACGAGTCCGTGCGTGAAGCACGAACAGCGTTGCGCGCCACGTTCTACGACCCGGAAACGTACGGGTCGACGGCGATCTGGGGGGAGCTCGGCGTCGACCGACTTCTGCTCCAGCTGCCACTCGATCACATGTCGATGGACGACATGCCGGACGGGGTTCGTAAGCTGCTCACCGCGTCGAGCGGCACCGACCTGGCATCGACGCTGGAGTCCTATCTCGACAACGGCGCCGATGCACAGCGCACCGCACGTGTGTTGTTCATCCATCGCAGCACCCTCTACTACCGGTTGGATCGAATTCGCGCCGTGATCGACGCCGATCTGTCCGACGGGCTCGTGCGCCGCGAGCTGCACACGGCACTTCGCGTGGCCACGCTGATCGGACTTCGGCGCGTCGATCAGTGACCTGAGCCGGCTGCCGTGTCGAACGGTTCGACCAGCAGAGCTCGATGTGCGTTCACCTCGAACGACAGCGCGTCGCCTGGGGCGGGCGTGGGGAGGTTCTGCGCATCGAGTTCGCTGCGGCCGATGCGCGCCCTGATGGTAGTGCCCTCCGCGTCGAGCAACAGGTTGTAGGCGCTTCCGACGAAGGTGCTGCGCGAGACGGTTCCGGTGAAATGACCGACGGCGCTCGGCCTTTGGTCTGCGAGCCGGATGTGCTCGGACCGGAAGGCGAGAGATACCGGCGATCCGATGGCAGGGACCGTGTCGGCGTAGGCGCCCAGCACGATGTCGCTGCCGCTCAGTTTCACTTCCGCCCGCGCGCCACTGCCCCCGACTACCTCGCCGGTCGTGATGTTCTGGAAGCCCATGAAGTCGGCTACGTATGCCGATCGCGGCCGATCGTAGATCTCCTCGGGCGTGCCCTGCTGCTCGATCACCCCGTGGTTCATCACGATGATGCGATCGGAGAGCGTGATCGCTTCTTCCTGGTCGTGGGTCACGTACACCGACGTGGTCTCGAACCGGTTGTGCAGCGCACGAACCTGCTGGCCCATCTGATAGCGGAGCTTGGTGTCGAGGTTGGACAGCGGCTCGTCGTAGAAGATGATGCCCGGTCTGGCGGCAAGTGCGCGAGCGAGCGCGACCCGCTGCTGCTGACCGCCGGAAAGTGCAGTCACCTGGCGCTTTTCGTACTTCTCCAGCCCCACCGCCTCCAGTAGGTCGCGGATGCGGTCCTGGCGCTCCTGGCCGCGGACCCCCGCGATCTTGAGCGGGTAGGCCACGTTTTCCGCGACGCTCATGTGCGGCCACAGTGCGTAGCTCTGAAACACCATGCCGACATGCCGCTTGTCCGGGGGAACGAACACGCCTCGCTCGGTGTCGACAACGACACGACCACCGAGAGAAACGGTTCCGGCGGTGGGACGCTCGAGGCCTGCCAGACACCGCAGAGTGGTGGTCTTCCCGCACCCGCTCGGTCCGAGCAATGTGATGAACTCGCCCGATTTGATCGACAAGTCGAGGCTGCGCAGCGCCGGCTTGGTGTTGTATTGCTTCATCAGTCCGGAGACGACGACATCAGTCATGGGTCAGATCTTTCTCGAGAGCGTCAGGTGAACAGCTGGTCGATCGTGGCGAAGTAGCGAGCGTTGAACGATGGGTCGGTGTTCGTCGCGGGGAGCGTCGAAATCTCGGACAGTGGAGGCGATCCCAGCGGACCCGGTGATCCCGGAACCAGCCCGAAACCGTTGTCGACCTCGGCGAGTACCTGCTGACCTTCCGGTGTGAACAACCAGTTGAGGTACAGCGATGCGGCGTCGTTGTCGGGGGCGTCCCGGACCGCACAGATGCCGGCGCTGCTCAGGAAGTTGCCGCCGTCGTCGAGGGGGAACACCATGTCGATCGGTGCACCCTTCGTCTTCTGCGCTTGGTAGTACCCGCTGAATACTCCGACGCCCACGGGGAAGCGACCCGACGCGACGTCCGACGGCACACTGGGTTCACTCTCTGCGATATTGACGTTCTGCTCCGCAAGCTCGGTCAGGTAGGTCTCACCCCAGGTGTCCGCGGACTCGGGTACGAGCAGCGAGGTGAGCACGTATCGCAGTCCTCCGACCACCGTCGGATCCCCCATCACCAGTTTGTCTTTCCACTGGGGGTCGAGCAGATCTCCCCACGAACGAGGCGCGTCCTCCTCCGAGACCATGTCGGTGTTGTAGACGAAACCGAAGAAGCGCTTGTTGTACGTCAGCACGAGATCGTTCGCCGAATAGGGGAGGGCGAAATCTGCTGGTGCTGTTCTGACGTCGGCACGTGTACACACGTCGGGCACCTGCGCGACCGCCGTCACCGACGACACACCGCCGGTGTAGAGATCGGCCAGGCGATTGCCGCTTTCCGCCTCGACCTGCAGTTTGGTGAGTATCTGCGAGTCAGGGGCGTCCTGCGGGACGATGGAGATGCCGGGAAAGCGTTCCGAGAATTTCGCGAACATCCCCGCTGCACTGCTCGCCGAGGCGCCGTAGAGAACGGCGTCCGTCTTCCCGGAATCGAGTGCGTTGCGGTAGAGCGTGTTCATGTAGTCGTTGCCCTCGGCGGTGGCGCCGGGTACCTCGATCACCGTGCCCGACGCCACCGGTGCGGGTGTGCTGCCACAACCGACGAGTCCAGCGACAGAGGCGACCACAACGATTGCGGGCAGAAGCCTCGATGCATCGATGCCGGTCATGGTCTCGCTCCCTTCTTCACGTGAGGATCTCTACTTGAAGATGCTGTCGAGATCGGCCAGGAACGGCGCGTTGTACGCGTTGTCGGGGTTGAGCAGCGGCAGGTGTCCGATCTCTTCCGGCGACGGGATCCCCACGGTTCCCGAGTCCTCGAGGACGGGAGCGTAGGACCCTGGAGCGGCGAGGAGCGCTTGCTGGCCGTCGGCGCTGAGCAGCCAGTTGACGTACAGCTGCGCGGCGTCGGAATCAGGCGCATCGGCCATGTAGCAAATCCCCGACTGCGCAAGGTAATTGCCGTTGTCCTCCAGAGGGAACGACATGTCGATCGGTGCGCCCTTGGCTTTCTGCGCGTCGTAGAACCCGCTGTACACGCCCACGCCGATGGGGAAGCGGCCCGACGCGACATCGGACGGTACCGTCGGTTCGCTCTGCGCGATGTTGGGCTCCTGGGCGGCGAGCTTCTCGAAGTATTCCTTGCCCCACGTGTCCGCGACCTCGGGGTAGTTCATCGTGGCGAAGACGTAGCGCACACCACCGGGAACCGTCGGGTCTCCCATGGCGAGCTTTCCCTTCCACTTCGGATCGAGCAGGTCGTTCCACGTCTTCGGGACATCGGCCTCGGACACCATGTCCGTGTTGTAGACGATGCCGAAGTACGTCATGGAGTAGTAGAGGATCGCGCGGTCGTTCGCGTCGAGGGTGACGACGCCCGGCGCTGCCGACTCGATGTCGGCCGGCTGACACATGCCGTCCGTCTGCGCAGCCTGGAGTACGGACGGTGTTCCACCCGTGTACAGATCGGCGATTCGGTTGCCGCTGTCGACCTCGACCTGAAGCTTGGTGAACGTCTCCGCATCAGGGGCGTCCTGCGGGACCACGGTGATGCCGGGGAACCGTTCGGAGAACTTCGCATGCAGACCCGCATCGGTGCTCGGCGCGGGTCCGTAGATGACGACGTCTCGGTTGCCCGAGCTGATCGCGTTCTGATACAGCGTGTTCATGTACGAGTTCGCCTCTGCGTCGACTCCGGGCACCTCGATGACGGTGTCGGCAGAGACCACGTCATCGGATGCGGACGAGCACGCGCTCAGCGCCAAAGTCGAGACGGCGGCAACTGCTGTCAACGCGAGCATGCGTCGCCTGGTGGTGGACTTCATGGACATTTCGTACTCCTCTGAGCTGAAGGTTTGTCGTGTGCGGATGGGCTAACCGCTGAGCGAAACGCCCTGTACGAGTTCGAGTTCCGATTGTGTCGGTGGACGGTTCTGCAACCGCCTGCCGACTGCGATGGAGATGCCGGCGAGCCCGATGACGACGACGGCCGCGGCGAGGATGATCATGAACAGTGCGGCTGCGGTGGAGATGTCACCCGACAGGAACAGCTGGAAGGCGACCTGCGAGACGGGCTGGACCTTCGGCGGGGCGAGCAACGTCGGGATGGCGAGATTTCCCGAGATGAACAGTGCCGCGAGGAACCATCCTGCGAGGAAGCTCGGAATCACCAGGCGCAGGACGATGGTCACCAACACTCGCATCGAACTCGATCCCGAAATCCGTCCCGCTTCTTCGAGTTCGGGTGCGAGCTGAGCAAGCGCCCCCTCCGCGAGACGGGTGCACAGCGGAATGGTGGCGATGATCAGCACGATCATCATGAAGGTCGAGGTGCCGTACAACCCTTTCAATCCGGGAACGGTGAGGATGGTGAACAGGTAGGCAAGGGCCAGAACGATTCCGGGCAGTGCCCACGGGACCCACAGGGACAGAGAGGTGAAGGCCCGCACGAATCCGCGGCGCCGCATCACCACATAGGTGGTCAGCACGGCAACGGTCATCGAGCACAGCCCTCCCACGATCGCCACCCACGCGGTGAGCGAGAGGCTGGAGCTGAGCGAAGGGTCGTGCAGAATGCGCGAATAGTTGTCGAAACTGAGTCGGCCGCTGACCCCGAAAATCGGTTGCAGGGATCCGAGTACCACTGCGAACAGAGGCAGGGCGAGGTTGACGACCGTGAACACCGCGATCAATCCGCTGAACACCCAGCGCACGGGTCCGAGCTGCAAGGGCTCACGCCGGGACGTCTTCCCGGTCAGGGTGGTGAAGGTGCGGCCCTTGAGAAGTCGATGCTGCACCAGGAACAGGATCACCACCAGGAGCACCACGACCAGCGACAAGGTGAACGCGGCGGTGTACTTGCTCGGGGTCACGTCGCGGATGTAGTGGTAGATCTGGGTGGAGAACACATAGATCCCGGCCGGTCGGCCCAACAGTTGTGGGCCTTCGAATGCCTGGAAGATCAGGACCATGATCAAGATCGCGGCTCCGGTGATCGCGGGGGCGATCGAGGGCACGGTCACGGTGAAGAAGGTTCGAACCGTGCTGGCTCCACTGATGCTCGCGGCCTCGTCGAGCGACTGATCCCTGTTGAGGAATGCGCCTCGCATGAGCAGAAAGGCGAAGGGAACGAAGCCGAGTGACATGGTGAAGATGAGTCCGAACCACGACTGAATATCGAGCGGTCCACCGAGCCCGAGACTACGGGTGAACTGGTTGATCAAACCGTTCTGCGCGTTGCCCAACATGATCCAGGCGAACGTGTGGAACAGCGGCGGCACGAACAGGTTGATGATCATCAACGGTGTCAGCAGCCTGCGGAGGGGAACGTTGGTGTTGGCGCTGACCCACGCGAAGAATCCGCCCACGATGGTCGCGATGGAACCGCACACGACGACCAGGATGAGAGAGTCGCGGAGCGTGCTCCAAATGTCGTCGGAGGTCAGTGCTTCCTTGATGCCGTCCAGCGTGAACGGATTGTTCTGCGAGGGAAGCCCATCGCGGAATGCACCGATCACGATCATCGAGACGGGGACGATGAACACGAGCCCCAGTGCGAGGGCGAACAGGATCCACAGGACCCTGCTGATCGAGGTTCGCGCCAGCGTCGCGACTCGATCTGTCCTGAATTCGTCGATACTCACGTATGTTTGCCTCTCTGTGTCGCACTCCGTGACCGCGATGCCGGCGAAATCCGCAGGTCCGGGCACTTCGTCCGTTGCTCGATCAATCTACGAAAGGGATCGGGCCGTCCATATCGGCCAGCAGTCCAGGATTCTGCGGCGCGAGTGCGACAGTGTGTCGCATAGGTCACATTCGCCATCGACTATTGCCCGCACCACACCTGATTCGGGGCATGGTTGTACGCGAACCGACAGTGGGCCCGCGCCTGCCCGAATCGTCTCGCTATGGCTTGAGGACGACCTTCAGGCAACCGTCGTCATGGTTGGCGAACATCGTGAATGCTCTGTCGAAATCCTTCAGGTCCATGATGTGTGTCGTCAGGGGCCCGACGTCGATCTGGCCGCGTTCGAGAAGGCCGAGAATGCGCCTCATGTAACGCTGGGGAGTCATTCCCACTTTCACGGTGAGTCCGGCGAATTGTGCTGATTGCAAGTCGATTCCGAACATGCCGGGTCGTGGTACTCCCACGATCGACAGGGTCCCGCCCTTGGTGATCGATTTGCCTGCCTGGTCGACGGTGGCTTCCAGTCCCACACAGTCGGCGGCTGCGTCGACACCGCTGAGGAAGGGGTGACCGCCGTCGGTAGCGGCTCGGATCTCCTCGACCGGATCCACGCGGGAGGAGTTGATGATGTCGGTTGCGCCCATGGCTAGGCCCAGTTCCAAGCGACTGTCGAGAACGTCGACGAGAAAGATCCGGGCGGGATTGCGCAGAGCCGCCGACTGGACGGCGCTGAGTCCGATGGGTCCGGCACCGAAGACGGCGATGGTCTGACCCGGCTGCAGATCGCATTGTTCGACAGCGAAGAAGCCGGTTCCGAATACGTCACCCGCGAGCACTGCGTGTTCGTCGGAGATGGTGTCGGGCACCCGAATGCAGGTGTCCTCGGCGTTCGGAACTCGGACGTACTCGGCGAGTCCGCCCGAGAGATCACCCCATCCCTTTCCGCTACCGAACAGTGCGCCGTTGGGGCACCAGCTTTCCTGCCCCTTGCGGCACATCTCGCAACCGCCGCACCAGGCATACGGAGAGGCGACGACCCGGTCGCCCACCCGGTGGCCACGCACTCTGTCGCCGACCTGGTCGACGATTCCGACGAATTCGTGGCCGAGCAGGATCGGTTCGTCGATGGGCAGGAACCCCTCGGCGTAGTGGACGTCGCTCGTGCAGATCGCACTGGCCGTCACGCGGAGAACGACGTCGGTGTCGGTCTGAATAACCGGCTTCGGCACTTCCTGCAGGCCGACATCGTGCCGGCCATTCAGTACTACTGCGAGCATGCTCGTGTCCTTTGGTCATGGTTGTGTGTGGTGCCGCGTCAGGCGAAGCAGGCCCGCATCTGCTTCTCCGTGGCGAGGAGTAATCGCGCGAGAGGTTCGATTCGCTCGGATGGAAGGCGCGGCGAGACTGCCGAGATCGCTACAGCGGCGTACGGGGTGCGATCGGTCCGAATGGGTGTGGACAGTCCGGCGACACCCGGTAGAACGAAATCTGTTGCACTGCAGTCGCAGTAGCCCTGTGTGATTACCTGGCTGTTGAGATCTGCGATGGTGGCTCGGATCGAGTCGGCCACGTCGGGTTCGAGGCCTTCGACGCGTGCTGCGATGGCACGAGCTCGTTGCTCGGCGCCGACGAAGGGGAGAAGCGCGATGCCGGTGTAACTTCGTGCCAACGGACGGTTCGTCCCCACGGGAATTCGCGTCTGAAGCGGATAGTCACCCTCGGCTCGAATCACGTAGTTGACGCCGTCGAACTGGCGGACGGCGACGTAGACCGTGTCGCCGCATCGGTCGGCCAACGATCGGGCCATATCCCGCAACCCGGTGAAATCCATGATGGGTGCGGGCGCACTGAGCGCGAGTTCGAACACTGCATACCCGAGTGCGTACGTCCCCGAGTCCGCCTTCGTGACGAATCCGGCGTCGATCAGATCCTTGAGTATGCGGTGGACGGTTGCGCGGGGTATTTCGGTCGAACGTGCAACGTCGACGAGGCGAATTCCGGTCTCACCGCGTTGCGCCAGAGTAGTGAGAATCTGCAGAACTCTGCGTGTGAGGTCCGATGACGAGTCGGTCGGCATAGGTATTCCTTCGGCTCGCTCGGACATTCGGTGCACCGATTGTACGAATCGGAAGTTCGAGTACGGCGATCATCGACCAGTCGGTGTCTCGCGCGAGGCGATCGACACCACGACCTTCAGCGCGCTACCGCTGCTCATCGCTTCGTAACCTGCGGCAACCTCCTCGAACGGCAACACCGAGTCGATGAGGGTCGATACGTCCAGCCGGCCTGCGGCTGTGTCCTCGACGAACTGTTCGAGGTAGTGACGAGCGGGCGCCACCCCACCGGCAATCCGTGTCTCGTTGTCGAAGATGCGCATGGGCGCAAGCTCGTCGACTCCGTGCGGCACACCGACGAACCCCATCGACCCGCCGGGTCGGACAAGGCTCAGTGCGCCGTCGAAAGCGCTCTGCAGACCCACACACTCGATCACCCGGTCGGCGAGTACGTCGTCGTTGATCGCGCGGAGTCGTTCGGACACATCGTCGTCGCGGGTGATCAGTACGGTCTCGATCCCGTGTTCCGCGGCGACGGACAGCCGAGAGATCTGTTCGCCGAACAGGATCACTCGTTCCGCGCCGATTCGTGCAGAGGCGATCGCGGCCGAGATCCCGACGGCGCCGTCCCCGACGACGGCAACTACATCGCCGTCGCCGACGCCGGCGAGTACTGCGCCGTGGGTGCCGGTCGCGAAGACGTCGGTGAGAGGGACCAGTTTTCGAGCAAGTTCGGCGTCGATGTCGGACGAGTCCCAAGGGAGTTTGACGAGGGTTGCGTCCGCATAGGGAACGCGTATCCGCTCCGCCTGGGCGCCCGAGACCTCCTTCCCCCACCGTCCGACGTTGGCGCAGTGTGAGTGCAGTCCCCGCCTGCACTCGGTACACGTTCCGTCCGAGTAGACGAAGGGAGCGATGACGCTGTCCCCTGGTACGACCGAGCGAACGTCCCGCCCGATCTCGCGTACCCGACCGATGAATTCGTGTCCGGTGCTACCTGCGGGCCGATTCAGGAGTCCGCGATAGCCCCACAGGTCGGACCCACAGATTCCAGCAAAAGTGATGTCCACGATGACGTCGAGCGGGTCGACGATCACGGGATCGTCGACCTCACGGACGTCGATCCGGCCGGCTCCGGAAAACCATGCGGTCAGCATCTATTCGCCTGCTCCTTGGAGCGATTTGATCTCGAAGTACTCGTCGAGGCCGTAGCGTCCGTACTCGCGTCCCACACCGGAACGGCCGTACCCGCCGAACGGCGCGCGCAGGTTCAGCGGCTGACCGTTGATGACCACCTGTCCTGTGCGGAGATGGCGAGCGAATGCCACGGCGCGATCGCGATCGCCGGACCACACGCCTCCGGAAAGGCCGTATGGAA
Organism: Rhodococcus yunnanensis NBRC 103083; assembly: GCF_001895005.1. Lineage (GTDB taxonomy): Bacteria > Actinomycetota > Actinomycetes > Mycobacteriales > Mycobacteriaceae > Rhodococcoides > Rhodococcoides yunnanense. The sequence goes on from NZ_BCXH01000004.1 coordinate 234,538, forward strand.
CAGCGTTCGCGATTCGGACGGCCTCGTCTTCGGTGTCGTACGGCATGATCGACAGAACGGGTCCGAAGATCTCCTCTCGTGCGATGGTCATGTCGCCGGTGACGTCCGAGAACACGGTCGCCGAGACGAACGCACCGGTGTCGATCGGCGGAGTCGACCCCCCGGTGACGAGCCTGGCTCCCTCCGAGATACCCGAATCGATGTATCCGAGAATGCTTTTCTGCTGATCGAGTGACGCGACCGGCCCGAGCTTGGTCGACGGATCGGACTGGTAGCCCACCGTCCACGTGAGGGCTGCCTCGGCTGCGACTCGCTCCACCTCGGCCAGCAGTGTGCGGGGGACGAGCAAGCGGCTCAGCGCGGCACATGCTTGTCCGGTGTTGGCGAAGCACTGCTTCAGTGCGGCCGGGACGGCGACTGCGAGATCGGCATCATCGAGCAGGACGTTGGCGCTCTTGCCGCCCAGTTCGAGTGTCAGCTTCTTCAGCGACGGAGCCGCCAGCTCGGCGATGCGCACACCGGCCTCCGTCGATCCGGTGAAGCTGATCATGTCGACGTCCGGATGCGTCACGATGCGTTCGCCGACCACCCGGCCTGCGCCGCCGACGAGGTTGAACACGCCCGCAGGCAGTCCCGCCTCGGCGAAGATCTCGGCGAGCACGTAGGCGCTCAGCGGAGCGACCTCGCTCGGCTTGAGCACGACGGTGCAGCCGGCGGCGATGGCCGGTGCGACCTTGGCGGAGATCTGATGCAGCGGAAAGTTCCACGGCGTGATGGCGCCGACTACTCCGACCGGCTCTCGAACGACGAGGGTGGAACCGATGGTTTCTTCACCCTCGTCGAGAATCTCTTCCATTGCGCGCGCTGCGAAATCGAAGTTGCTCACTGCCATTCTTGCGTGCGCAACTCTCGAAAATGCCTGTGGTGCGCCCATTTCGGAGCTGATGAGATCTGCAAGTTCGTCATTGCGTTCCCGCAGCCCATCCCGAACCCGGTCGAGTACCGCGATGCGGTCACGTGGTGGCGTCGCCGCCCAGGATTCGAATGCCCCGCGGGCGGCAGCGACCGCGGAATCGACGTCGTCCGCCGACCCTCGCGGCGTCACGCCGACGAGTTCGCCGGTTGCTGGATCGCGTACTTCGGTGATGTCACCCGCACTCGGCAGGACCCATTCGCCACCGATGTAGAACGCTTTTCTTTCGATCATGACAAATCCTTCGATTTTTTTGACAGCCGCGTGGGAGGGACCGGACTCAGCGCGCTTCGACAGCGACGGGTGCAGGAGTGAGGGAGAGACCTTCCAGCGTGCCGGCTTCTCTCCAGTCGTCCAGCACCTGTATGTATGCCACTGCGCCGAGGCCGTACGGCCCGTTCTGAATTGCGCGGAGGAAGGGCTGGCCCTCGTTGTTGTAGTAGCCGGGTGTGCACTCTTCCTGGAACGCGGTGTTCTGGGCGCCGATCTCGTTGTCGGTGGCGACCGAGATGATTTCCTGAACCCAGGCCTCCTCGGCGTCCGCAGTCACCTCGACCGTCTTCACCGACCCCTCGATGGCGGCGCCGATGATGTATCCGACCTGCTCGGCTTCCACGCTGAGCATGTGCGCGAAATTCGCGGTCAAGCCCGCCTGCGACAAGCTGTTGATGATGAAGTAGTTGGGGAAGTTGTGGACGGCGAGCCCGTGCAGTGAACGGAACCCGTTCTCCCAATGCTCGCCGAGGGTGACTCCGTCACGTCCGTGGAGTACGAATCCGGTGCGCGAACCCGAGCTCGTCCCGACCTCGAAACCGGTCGCGAAGACGATGCAGTCGACCTCGTAGTGCACCCCACCGAACCACAGACCTGTCTCGTCGATGCTCTCCACGCCGCGTCCGTCGGTGTCCACCAAAGTCGTGTTTTCTCTGTTGAACACGTCCAGATAACCGTCGTGGAAACACGGGCGCTTACAGAAGAAGTTGTACCAAGGCTTAAGCATCTCGGCGGTCTCGGGTCGCTCGACCACCTGGTCGATTCGGGCGCGAGCGTCTTCCATCTTCATGTAGTTCGCCAGCTGATGCGGCGCCACGTCGCCCTCCGCGGCGGCGCGTGCGGCATCGAAGTACGACTGCGTCCAGCTGTCGTTCACCAGGTCGACGTCGACGTCCACGCCGCTGAAGGCTTTGGTGAAGTTTTCCATCCGGGCCCTCTGCCACCCCTCGGGCAGATTGCGGAACCATTCTTCGTCCGTCGGCCGGTCGGCACGCACGTGGATGGAGGACGGCGTTCGCTGAAAGACGGTCAGGTGCTTGCTGCTCTCGGCGAGGTGCGGAACCACCTGCACGGCAGTCGCTCCGGTGCCGATGATCGCTACCCGCTTGTCCGCCAACTTGCTCAGCGAGCCGCCTTGGTCACCGCCGGTGTAGTCGTAATCCCAACGGCTGGTGTGGATCATGTGACCCTCGAACTTGTCGATGCCTGCGATTCCCGGGAGCTTCGGTTCGGAGAGCGAGCCGGTGGCGGTGATCAGGTACCGAGTTCGAATCTCGTCGCCGCGATCGGTCCGCACTGTGTAGGTCTCGCTCTCGGAGTCCCAGACCGCCTCGGTGACGCTGGTCTGGAACAAGGCGAGCTCGTACAGGTCGAACCTGTGCGCGATCTTCTTCGTGTGTTCCCAGATCTCGGGTGCAGTGGCGTACTTCCTGGGCGGCAGACCACCGATTTCTTCGAGAAGCGGTAGGTAGATGTAACTTTCGACGTCACAGGCCGCGCCGGGGTAACGGTTCCAGTACCAGGTACCGCCGATGTCACCGCCGCGTTCGATGATCCTGATCTTCTCCACACCGTTGCGGCGCAGCTGTGCTCCGGTCAAGATCCCGCCGAATCCACCACCGATGATGACGGCGTCCACGGTGTCGGCAATCGGCTCGCGGGTGAATCCTGGTTCGACGTAGGGATCAGCTTTGAGGCCGGCGAAGTCTCCCTCGAGTTTCGAGTATTGCTGAGCGCCATCGCCGCGTAGGCGCTTGGCGCGCTCCTCGCGATACTTGGCGCGCAGCTTCGCAGGATCGAAATCGAGCGTGGTGCCAGCGCCTTGCTGCGCGATGTCCCTATCGGTCACATCTACCTCCATTGGTGTACGAACTGCTCTGTGTGGAGCGGAGTTCACGGTGCGTCGGACGAAGGCCGAAGGCCGTCCGGTGACGGTCCCTCCGGCTTGCCGGCGACCCGGAACCACGAATGTGTCGTGTCCGCACGTGTGACGGCAGCAACAATGTCCCACGTGCGAGATGGCCGTCACTCATGCGAGTTCCAGGATAGGCATCGACGCTGCCGGGTCTCCTCCGACAGAAGTGCAGGGATCGACGGGCGCAATCCGACACCGCGTCGGATGCCGTGAGAGGGACGAGTGTCCGCGCCCGAGAATCCCCAGGGAGGGATCGTTTCAGACCACCTGGTCTGGCTGGTCTCATCGATGTCCATCCAGTGGGCGATACGGAAACACGCCAAAAGTGAACGTTGACTGTGTTGAGTGCCTGTGTTTGGTGCACTATGGGGCATCGAGCTGGTCGCCAATCCGTAATCGACCCGAGCAAGGGTCCGTTGTGTGGACGTTGCTCATACTTGCACTCATTTTTTGGGTGCGGTGGCGAAACAGCCGATTCTCGTCTGTAGATACTTGAAGGAGATCCTAGTTATGAAGGCATGGCAGTTCACTCGAACTCACGCTCCGCTCGTCCTGAGGGATCTGCCCGATCCCGTCGCAGTGCCGGGTGAAGTGGTGCTCGATGTCAGAGCCGCGGGGTTGTGTCACTCCGACGTAGGGTTCCTCGAGGAGGACGACTACCCATTGCCTGCGCCGCTTCCGGTGACCCTCGGTCACGAGACGGCCGGGGTCGTGTCCGCCGTCGGAGAGGGTGTCGAGGGTTTCAGCATCGGAGATCGGGTCGGCATCGCGAACGTGGGGTCTGCTGTTCCCGGAATCATGCGCGACGGCGGATTCGCCCGCAAAGTCGTGGCCCGCGCGGATGCCTTGGTTCACATGCCCGCCTCCTTGGCCTTCGAGCAGGCCGCTCTCGCAGCGGATGCGGGGGCCTCCGCGCATCACGCGGTGATGGTGTCCGGTGAGGCAGGGCCTGGAGTCAGAATAGGAATCATCGGATTCGGGGGACTCGGGCAGATCGGCGCGCGCATCGCCGTGCTGGCGGGCGCAGAGGTGTACGTCGCCGAGATCAAAGAAGAAACGTGGCCGCTGGCACGGGAATTCGGTGCGATCAAGACGGTCAGGGACATCGCGGAGTGCGCAGACGATCATCTCGACGTCATCGTCGACTTCGCGGGCTTCGGGACGACGACCGCCGCCGCCATCGAAACAGTCCGACGTGGAGGTCGCGTCGTTCAAGCCGGGATGGCGAAGAAGGAAGCGACGGTCAACATCTGGCTGATGGTCATGAAGCAGATCAGTCTCGTTGCGACCATGGGAGGGACGAAGGAAGATCTCGAATCCGTGTACGGGTTGCTGGCCTCCGGCGAACTCGATCCGAAGATCACCACGATCACGTTCGACGACATCCCCGCAGGTCTCGACCAATTGTCCCGCGGGACCGCGGATGGGCGGCTGGTTGCACTCATGGAGAATTGACAAAATAGTCCATACAATGGACTATGCGCTTGACACCCCGATATCGGCTGACGCACGATGAATCTGCTGCTGAGAGTCCCCTCGATCGCCATTTCATGAAACGCGCGGACGTACTCCAGCAATCCAGTCTCATATGTTGGTCCATTCAATGGACATCCGATACATCGAGGAGTCTTCGACATGCCCGTGCATCTGACAACTTCCGTCGACGAAGGCGTGGTCAGCGTCGACGGCGCTGAGGTTCACTACTTCGTGTCGGGTACACCGCACCCCACGCGTCCACCGCTGGTGCTGATACACGGCACCGGTGGGTCCACCGCAACCCACTTCGCGATGCTGTTTCCCATGATCGCGACACGACAGCAGGTCATCTCCCTGGACTTCGCGGAGCCAGCGGATGTGAACGCGCTCGCTCTCGAGCACCTCGAGAATCAGGTGAGCGCAGTCGTCGACGCCGTCCTGCCTTCCGGGCCCATCGCGGTACTCGGCTATTCACTGGGCGCCGTGGTCGCCGCGTCCTACGCAGCCCATCACCCAGGTCGAGTACGTAGTCTGGTGCTCGTCGCCGGGTGGATCAAGACCGACAATCAGCAGATCCTGCGCAACGACCTGTACCGAGTGCTCCGCGCAGCAGGCGACCCGGAGGCCATGAAGGCGTATTCGCGATTGTTCGCGTTCGCAGCCCCGTACGTTGCCAAGCGCACTCCCGCCGAGATGGATGTGGTTGCGCCTCCTGGCAAACCCAGCAACTTCGGTGCGCTGCAAATGGAGCTCAACCGCATCGTCGACATCTCCGACCGAGTGTCGGACATCGCATCGACCACGCTCATCGTGGGAGGTACCCACGATCTGATGGTGCCGCGCCACCACAGTCTCGCGCTTTTCGGAGCGATCGCGGATGCCCGCTACACCGAGATAGCCGCAGGGCACTCCGTCCTCGTCGAACGGCCGGCCGAGTTGCTCAGCATCACGCAAACCTTTCTAGCCAAGGCCCATCGACACCCCGCAGGCGCCGTCATCGCTCCGGCGCAGCCGTAGCGAAACTGGAGGATTACAGATGCCGAACAACGAGAACCTCACCGTCACAACCGATACCGTGATCGTCGGCGCAGGATTCGCCGGATTGGGAATGGGTATCAAGCTCAAACGCAGCGGCTTCGACGACTTCGTGATCATCGAACGTGAGTCCGATCTGGGCGGTGCGTGGCGGGACAATACGTACCCAGGCGTCGCGTGCGACGTCCCCTCCCACGTGTATTCGTACTCTTTTCGCACCAATCCGCACTGGTCACGCGTACGGGCCCCCGGTTCGGAGATTCTGGAATACCTCCGTACCTGTGCGCGTGAGGAAGGACTCCTGTCCTACCTGCGTTTCGATGCCCCGATGGACCGCGCCACGTGGGATCAGGATTCGGGCCGTTGGATCGTCGAGACACCGAGCGTGACCTATTCGGCACGCTTCCTCGTCACCGCGTGTGGCCACCTTGCGGACGAGAAGCTGCCCGACCTGCCCGGCGTCGACTCGTTCGCGGGCGAATACTTCCATTCCGCACGGTGGAACCACGAGGTTTCCCTCGAGGGCAAGCGCATCGCCCTGATCGGATCGGGCGCATCCGCGATCCAGCTTCTCCCCGAGCTTGCCAAGGTCGGGTCCGAGGTCGTCGTGTTCCAGCGCAGTCCCGCCTACATCATGCCGTCACCCAACCCGGTGTACAGCGAAGCCGATCAGCGATTGTTCGAACGCAGTCCCGACACCCTCCGTGCACTTCGCACCGAGACCTTCTGGACCGCGGAGGCCAACTTCGCAGCCCGCCGAGGGGTGCCGAAATATCTGGAGGCGGGTCGGAAGATTCCTCTCGGTCACCTCGACCGCAGTGTCAGCGATCCCGAGCTGAAAGCGAAGCTCACTCCCGACTACGAACTCGGGTGCAAGCGACTGCTCGGCTCGGACCTGTACTACCCTGCGCTACAACAAGATCACGTCACGTTGGAGGCGTCCGCGCTCGCGCGGATCGACGGCAGTCGAGTGATAAGCGCCGCGGGCAACTCTTTCGAGGTCGACGTCGTGGTGTTCGCGACCGGTTTCGAAGCGGCAGAGCCGGTGTTCGCCAACGTCGTCTACGGCCGTGACGGACTGCAGCTCGCAGAGTCGTGGAGTCAGGGCATGACCGCCTATGCGTCGAACACCACGCACGGCTTTCCGAATCTGTTCATCATGAACGGTCCGAACACCAGTAGTGGCCACAACTCTGCGATCTACATCCTGGAGGCGCAGATGGACTACATCCTGGGAGCCGTGACGTTCGCCGAGGAAGAAGGCGCCCACGTGCTGGAGGTGACGTCCGAGGCCGAGGCCGAGTACGTCGCCGATGTGCGGCAGCGCAGTGAGGGCACGGTCTGGCTCGATGGCGGATGCCGCAACTGGTACGTCGATCGGCGCACCGGAGCCCTGACGCTCATCTGGCCGGACTTCATGCACGCGTTCCGTGAACTCAACGCCACCTTCGAGCCCGATGCCTACTCGATCGACACTCCCGTCGCCGCCCCGTCGGTGTCGGTCGGATGAGCGCCGAAGTCGTGTCGACCGATCGACCCGTCGCCGTCGTAACCGGTGGTCTTCGTGGTATCGGTCGGGCCATCGTCGATGAATTGTCCACCAACGGCTTTCGCGGAGCGTGCGTCGATCTGATCGCCCCCGGTGCCGACGACGTACCTCTTCCCGAGGGATTCCGTTTCTACCAGCTCGACATCGCCGCGGTGCACGATCACGGTAGCGTCGTCGATCGCATCGTCGCCGATTTCGGACGGATCGACACTCTCGTCAACAACGCCGGTATCGCGGTGCGTCCACCGACGGACATTCTCGATGTGGCGCCGGAGGACTTCGATCGCTCGCTGAACGTGAACCTTCGGGGCACCTTCTTCCTGTCGCAGAACGTCGCCCGCCACATGGTCGGGGCGCAGTCACCGCACTATCGAAGCATCGTCAGTATTGCCTCGATGGCGGCACATATCGCCTCGTACGATCGCGCGCAGTACGCGATCGGAAAAGCTGCAGTAGGCAAGATCACTCAGCTGTTCGCGGCGCGTCTCGCCGTCGACGACATTCATGTGCACGAGGTGAGGCCGGGATTCATTCGCACTCCGATGACGGCCGCCGCAGCGCCCCGTATCGACGACCTCGTTGCGAATTCGGTACCGCTGCGTCGTTGGGGGACACCCGAGGACGTTGCTCGCACGGTTACCACACTCGCGACCGGTCTGCTGCCATACACCACCGGCGAATCCATCTGGGTGGCAGGCGGTGTGACCATTCCGCAGGTGCGCTAGCGGATACGAGCACTACCGTTCGCCGTGGGACGGCATCGAGGCTGCTGGAGCGGCGGGTGTGCTCCCTCACGGGCCGTGGGAGGACCGACATTGCGGTGTCGGCGATACCTTTCGGGCGCCGCCGCGTCCAGGCCTGCTTTGCCGACCGCCTTGCACCCGAATTGCGCCGAACTCACCGCGAATCCGGCCACTGCGGGGCGACGCACGGCCTGACACCGGCGCAGTCGGTAGATCGGTCCGCTCACCCGATCGGCACCGCCTCACGGTCTCGGCCGATCGGGTGGGAGCGCGGGCCTCAGTCGACCGAAAGCACGACAATCGATCGATAAATACGGTGACTGCCGTGTTGGACCCGCAATTACAATCTTTTTACCCGTATTTCGAACTCCGACGGTCTCTTGGTTTCCAGGTCGTTTCAAGACAAACCGTGTGCTTATTGTTAACCAATGTGGTTCATGGTGCTATTGGGGCAACCTAACCAAGGCGGAATCAATGAGACGTTCTGCGCTGATCTTTTCTGTGTTGTTGCCCCTTTTCGTCAGCGTGCTGATCTATCCACCCACTGCCTCCGCGCAAGATGCCACCGTGTTGGCGCCTTCATTTGCGCTGGTGCCCCAGGCTGCCGGAGCGTTGTTCGCCGAGAGTGCCGCACCGGGTGGCCAAGCTCTCGGTATGTGGTCCGAGTCGACAGCGACCGCTCAGATCACCACTTCGGCCTCCTCCAAGACGACTGTGCGTGCGCGCGGAGACAACTGCTTCGGAGCACCCGTGGTGTCGGTTCAGGTAGACGGCAAAGCGGCAGGAACTTTCATCCTGTCCGCAGGCTGGTCGAACTACGCCATCGCGACGCCGCTGACCGCCGGAAAGCATTCGATTGCACTCACTTTCACCAACGACTTCCGATTCGGCGCATGCGATCGCAATGCCTACATCGGATCGGTGACCGCGATCGGGGCGGCGCCGACCACGACGACGAAGCCGCCGGTGACCACGACGACGAAGCCGCCGGTCACCACGACGACGAAGCCGCCGGTCACCACGACGACGAAGCCGCCGGTCACCACGACGACGAAGCCGCCGGTCACCACGACGACGAAGCCGCCGGTCACCACGACGACGAAGCCGCCGGTCACCACGACGACAACGCTGCCGACGACAACGACAACGCCGCCGACCACGACACCGCCGCCCACTACAGGGATATGCGGGGTGAATCTCTATCTGGCCACGTATTACAACAATCTGAGCGCGACGGGCACGCCGGTGACGAGTCGATGCGAGTACTCGGTCGGAAGTACCTGGGAGGGAAGATCTCCCGCGCCCGGAGTGAATGCCGGTAATTTCTCGGTGCTGTACACCGGCTCCATCAATTTTCCGGTCTCGGGTACTTACAACGTGAATGCTCAGACCGGTTTCGTAGGAATTCAAGCCAAGATCGACGGCAATACCGTGATCGATTATTGGCCCAACCAGACGTGGGGCCGGTATCACGCCACGGCGAATGTCACTGCCGGGGTTCATTCTGTTTCCGTCGCGGTGTCCAATCCGACGAAGAACGGGCACGAGCATTTCTCGATCACCCAGACAGGGACGAGTCCGAGCGCGAACAACGGGAATTACTTCGCAGCGAATTCCTTCTGGAATCAGCCGATTCCGTCCAATGCCATCGTGCATCCGAACAGTGATGCATGGCGGAATCTGGTCGCGAACGACTCTCGCAACAATGCCATCAACGTCAATTCGTCACAGTGGTCGACGGGTATCTACAAAGCGCCTGCAGGTACGCCGACTGTCTCGGTGCAGGTGACGAACTCGAACAAGACGATCACCGTTCCGTATCTGCCGTCGTACCGACCCACACCGGATGCGGACGCGCACCTGTCGATCATCGACGAGAGCAACGGCTGCCTGTACGAGTTCCAGGCGTTCGATGCGGGCCGCAAAACTGCCGTCGCGCAGGCCACCTACCCGGCCTACACCGGGTCGGGTGCCCACGCGAGTGGTCCTGCGCATTCGGGTGGTGACCTGTCCTACGTGGCAGGCACCATCACTCCGCAAGACGTCAAAGCCGGGGTGATCGATCACGCGCTGCGTTTCGCCATTCCGAACAATTCGGCGGACTTCCTCTATCCCGCCACCCGGTCGGACGGCACGACTGTCGGAGGCGTTCCGGAAGGCATCAGGATTCAGCTCGATCCCAGTCTCGACCTCGATGCGGCCGGGCTCAATCCGTTCCAGAAGATGGTCGCGAAGGCGTTGCAGACGTACGGAGGATTCGACGCGGACGGTTCGGCGAATTTCGCGATCTACGCGCAGAGTCCGGACGACGGCTCGACCTATCCGATGGCACTCGACGCACTACCGAAGTCTCTCATCGGTAAATTGCGCTACTTGGCACCCACGTTCACCTCGACGGACGTCCAGATGGCCACGGCATTCGACACAGGCTGCCAGCAAGCACGCTGATGGTATCGATTTCAATCGACCGTGAGTGGCGCAAAAGTAACGCATGGTTCGGTTGTTTCGTGGATACTTCACCGGTGACAAGGACCAGACGATCTCGATTATCAGTCATTTCGATGGTGATTCTCGGAGTTGCAAGCTTCATGATTGCAACTCCGGGAGTCAGCGGGGCGGCACCATCCGGCTGGCAATACACGATGGTGGCCTTCAGCAATGCCAGCGACCGCGATATGGACGTGTACCAGTCGTGGAACGGCACCGATTTCGAATCCGCAGCCCTGTCGGCGTATCGGCCGCCGTCAGGTCTGGTGCGCGATCCGAGTATCTTCCGGAACTCGGACGGCCTGTACTACTTGACCTACACCACGGGCAACGGAGCGAACGTCGGCTTCGCACGGAGCAGAGACCGCATCGAGTGGACGCCGATGGGTAACTGGCCGGTCCCGTTCTGCTGCGCGCTGCTGCCGGGCACAGGAGATGGCAAGGGCCCGGTCAACCCATTCGGCCCCACCGGATCGGCAGGGTTCGCGGACGGGCCGTCGCTGTCGCCGTTCACCACCAAGGCCTGGGCGCCCGAGTGGTTCGTGGACGGCAACAGCGTCAACGTCATCCTGTCGATGTCGACGGGCGGAGGTTTCGTGCCTTACCTGATGACTGCGCTCGATCCGTCGCTCAGGTTGTGGAGCCTGCCTGTTCCGCTCGCCGGGATCGGTGCGGACCACATCGACACCACCGTGGTCAAAGTGGGTTCGACCTACCACGCGATTACCAAGAACGAGACGAAGAAGGTCATCGAACATGCCGTGGCCCCATCGCTGACAGGGCCTTACACGTACGTGCCTCCGGGAAACTGGGGCAAGTTCAGAGAGGGTCCGGCCGTGACCCAGTTGCCCGACGGCACCTGGCGCCTGTACCTCGACGCCTACACCGAGGGCAAGTATCTCTACTCCGACAGCAAGGACGGGTTGAACACCTGGTCCGATCCGAAGGAGCTCCCTGGGCTGTCCGGGACAGTGCGGCACGTCGGTGTCATGCGGGAGCCTGCATGACCGCTCCATCCACGAATTGAACCTCCGCTCGAACAGGGGAGAGGATCAGTATCCGGCGTCGAGGTCGATGACCGCGTTCAACTCGTCGCCCGCCACGAATCGACGAACGTTCTCTCCCACATGGAAGGCGAAAGCGGGCGTGAGCGACGACGGGGGGTTCGCCACGTGCGGGGTGATGATGGCGTTCGGTAGCGTCCACAGCGGGTGGCCGTCGGGCAGGGGCTCGGGCTCGGTCACATCGAGAGCGGCGCCTGCGATCTCGCCGTCGCGCAGTGCCGCGACCAACGCTTCGGTGTCGATCAGGGAGCCGCGGGCGATGTTGATCAACCAAGCGTCGGATTTCATGGCTTCGAGTTCCGGACGACCGACGAGGTAACGAGTGTCCGAGGTTGCCGGTGCGCCGAGGACGATGTGATCTGCTCGTGGCCAGACCTCGGCGAGGTTGTCGGCTCCGACGGTCTCGATCGCACCGTCCACGGGCTTGCCCGAACGCGTGACGGCGAGGGTGTCGGCTCCGACGGAGGTCAACATCGGAATCAAGGCTCGACCGATGCCGCCGCACCCGACGATTGCGACCGTTGCGCCGCGCAGCGAACGCGAGATCGCACCGAACCCGGCCTGATCCCAGCTCTCGGCTGCGAACTGCGCCGGGAAGTGGCGCGTAGCGGCGATGAGAAGTCCGAGAGCGTGCTCCGCGACACTGGACGAGTATGCGCCTGCCGCCGACGTCCACACCCGAGAACCGCCGCCGACCAGCGTGCCGGATGCGAACCACGACTCGACACCCGCCGATGGCAACTGGACCCAGCGAACGGAATCCGGCACGGTCGCCGGGAACTGATCGGGTGAGCCGGTCCAGACGATGGCGTCCGCCTTCGGTGAGTCGACCACCGTGGCCCCGGCTCGCTCGATCGCATCGACGAGATGCGGCGGCTGCGTCGGTCCGAGATGAATTTCCGGGCGATGAATGTGGGGCGATGCCATGAGCTGAGAAATCCTTCGTGTCGTGCGCTGGGTCAGCGCAGGTCCAGTACTACCTTGCTCGCTCGGACTCGGTCTCCGGCGAGTGCAATTGCCTCGACCGACCGGGACAGCGGAAATGTCTGCGTGAGAACGGGTTCGACGGGAAGTCCGTCGGCGAGGAGTCGAAGTGCTTCATCGATCTCGGTTCCGAATCGGAATGCGCCTACGAGCTCGATTTCCCGCGTCACCAGCAGGTTTCCCAGAAGAGGAACAGAACCAGGGGGGAGCAGGCCGAGCTGAACGACGCGTCCCCCGCGCTTGACGCTGGAGATGCAGGTCGCCAACGCTGGAGGTGCGCCGGACGCCTCGATGGCGATGTCCACGTCGGTGGGCAGTGCCTCGGTGTCGGTGGCCAGGACAGTGCTGGTGGCGCCGACGGCTGCGGCGATGGCGAGCGCCTCGGGCACGAGATCGGACACGAAGATCGCGTCTGCACCCGCATGCGCGAGCGCGGCGACGGTCAGGCAGCCGATCGGTCCGGCGCCCGTGACGAGGACGCGTCGACCGCGGACGTCACCGGCGCGCGAGACCGCGTGCAGTGCAACCGACAGTGGCTCGGCCAGAACCGCGAGTTCCAGCGACAGGCCGGTAGGCAACACGCGAATCTGGTCGGCCGGCACGACGATCTGTTGCGCGAAACCACCTTGCACGTGCGGCATTCGGGCGGCGCTGCCGAGGTAGCGCGTGTCACGGCATACGTTCTGTCGGCCGTCGAGACATTCGGGGCAGACTCCGCACGGGGTTGCGGGATGAACGGCGACCGGTGTACCGACGGCTGGTCCGGTGGTGCCCTGACCCAATTCCTCCACGGTTCCGACTACTTCGTGGCCGAGCACGAGGGGTTGTTCGACGAGGAAGTCTCCGACTCCGCCTCGGTGTGCGTAATGCAGGTCCGATCCGCAGATGCCGCCGTAAGCGACCGAGACGGAGACTTCGCCTGCGGCGGGGGACCGTCGCGCAATGTCCTCGACGCGAACGTCGCCCGCTCCATGAACAACGCATGCAAGCACAGTTGAAGCCTTTCTTTTCATACGACGGCGGTCATGCCGCCGTCGACGTACACGATCTGTCCGTTGACGAAATTCGAAGCGGGAGAGACGAGAAACAGGAGGGTGCCCACGAGCTCCTCCGGTTGGCCCCACCGTCTCGCAGGTGTGCGATCGACGAGCCAGTCGGTGAACGTGGTGTCGTTCACCAGTGCCGAGGTGAGCTCGGTGTCGAAATAGCCTGGGGCCAGTGCGTTCACTGTCAATCCGTAACGAGCCCAATCGGCGCACATGCCGCGCGTGAGCATCTTGAGTGCCCCCTTGCTGGCAGCGTACGGTGCGATCCCGGCCCGCCCCAGCTCGCTCTGAACCGAGCAGATGTTGACTATCTTGCCTGCGCCACGCTCGACCATCGCCCGGGCGAACTCGCGGCCCACGAGAAATGCACTCGTGAGATTGGTGTCCATGACGCGGTGAAAGTCCTGATCCGTGAACTCCAGGAGCGGCGCACGATGTTGCACTCCGGTGTTGTTCACCACGATGTGTACCGGCCCGACCTCGGACTCGATGCGTGCCGCCGCATCGGTGACCGCGGCGGAGTCTGTGACGTCGAAAGCGTAGGCCCGCACGTCCGCCCCGGTTCGGTCCGCGATGTCCGACCGAGCAGCGCTCAGCGCCTGCGGATCTCGGCCGTTGAGAACGACGACGGCCCCCGCTTCCGCGAGCCCCGTCGCCAACGCGTACCCGATTCCGCGACTCGAACCTGTCACCAGGGCGATCCGCCCGGCGATGTCGAAGGTCGGATGACCCGTCATACCCGTACTCCAGTCCATGATCGTTCGAGATCGATTGTTCCGCGTTCGGACGACCAACCGGCAAGTGCTCCGCGTAGGGCTGCATACAGTTGGCGTGCGGTGTGTTCGGCGCTCAAGCCGACGGTCTCGATGAGATCGAAGATCTCACGAGGGTCGAACAGTAGATTCCACAGAAAGAGCGCTTCGTCTCCGACGTCGGGGATTCCGAGTTCCGCTGCTGCATCGCTGAGCGCTCCTTCGAGCGCCTCGGCCTGCACGGTCAGGTAGTACGTCTGTTGGCGGAGGCGATCGAGATATCCACGCCGCGAACGGCTGGACACCATTGCCTCGCCGTGCTCGACGACGAGATCGACCCAGCATTGGCACAGAAGCTTCAAGCGCTCGAGTCCGGTCTCCTCCAGTGTGCGACCGTAATCGCGCATCCGGCAGCCGACTTCGAATCGATACTCGGCGAGAATCTCCTCGACCGAACCGAATTGCCGATATGCGGTGGCAGGGGATACCTCGGCAGCCTTCGCGACGTCGGTCATGTTGACCGAGCCCTCGGCGTGCTCGCTGAGTCTCACAGCTGCCGCGATGAGATTGCGACGATTCCGTTCGGTGTCACTTCGCATCGGCTTTTTCGCTGCTGGCATCTCGGAGGCCTTCCCTTCGTTCGGACCTGTCGTGCTGTACTCGACTACTGCAGGGCCGCGAGGCCACGTCCGAGTCGTGCGACCCCCTCGGTGATCGCGTAATCACTTGCAGCATAGGACAGGCGAAGATGCCCTTCACCGTGTAGGCCGAACTCGCCGCCAGGACGCAGTGCGACACCGTGGTCGCGGAGTGCGGCGACAACCTGGACCGATGGAAGGTCGACAGAATACTTCGGGAAGAAGTAGAACGCTCCGTCGGAGACTCCGACGTCGAGTCCGGGGATCTTCGCGAGTTCGGTTGCCATCAGTTCACGGCGCTGTGCGTAGATAGCGCGCATGGCTGCGACCTCGCCGGAGCACTCGGTGAGCGCGACGAGCGCTGCCCGTTGAACGGCGCTGTTGACCGAGCCGTTCGCGGTGTTGTGGACACGCGCACATGCCGCGATGATCTCGCGAGGCCCGGTGAGGTATCCGACGCGCCACCCGGTCATGGCGTAGCTCTTGGAGAAGGTCTGGCAGTAGATGGTGCGCTCGGCGAGGGCGGGGATGTCGAGTGCCGAGACGAAAGCCTCGGAGCCGTAGACCAATTCGCTGTATGCCTCGTCGGCGATGACGATCGTGTCGCTCCTGTGCAGGATGTCGGCGAGTACTTCCAGTTCCTTTGCCGAGTGCACGATTCCGGTGGGATTGGAAGGATTGCAGAACACGAACAGCGAGGCGCCGACCAACGCGTCGGCCAGTGCGTCCAGATCCCAGTGCAGGTCGTCCTGCAGCGGTACCGAAATGCACTGTCCACCGGCAAGATTGACGAGATCTGCGTACAGCGAATACGTAGGGTCCGGGATGACGACCTTGTCGCCCGGGCTGACGATGGCAAGAATCGATGCAGCAAGGCCGCCCGTCCCGCCGTGCGTGATCAGCACCTCGTTGTGCGATGACGCAGCGGCGGAACGAGCGAGGACGGTCTCGGTGACGGCGGAACGCAGTTCCGGGTCTCCGAGCAGTGGTGAGTAGTGCGTGTAGCCCGAGTGCAACGCGTCCGCCGCGGCCGTGCGAATGGCTTCGGGGGTATCGAAGTCGGGTTCACCCATGGCGAGGGAAACCATGTCGCCGGTCGATTGCGGCTGCTGCACGCGCAGCGACGCTTCTTCGACGCGTCGTACGGCAGCGGATGGGGAGAACGTGATCACGGGCGCACCGGACCCTTCTGGTCGATTGTGAGGAGGGGATCGTCTCTCATATGAGAGAAGTTTCTCATTTATCTCGGAGCTGGTCAAGATCACCGAAGTTCGGAAGGTGAACCCTTCCAACGGCTGGCCTCGATATCACCCGAGGTGTCCCGAAGGTAGGTAGGTGCGATGACGAGTTCCTCGATGACGGTTCGCGCCGGCAGAGTCGCGCACAGAACGACCGCCCTTGCGACGTCCTCGGGCTGGACCATGGCCTCGCGTACCTCGCGGCTCGGAGGTTGTGCTCGGTTGTCCATGATCGGGGTGCTGACTTCTCCGGGCAGGATGCAGGTCGCCCGTATCCCGTCGTTACGAAAAGTGTTGTGCAAGTAAGTCATGAAGTTGCGCACCCCGGCCTTGGCTGCGCCGTATGCAGCGCCCCCGAGCAGGTTCGGACGGAGCGCGGCGAGCGAGGAGACCGTGATGATGGTGCCTTCTCCGCGATCGATCATGTCGGGAAGTACCGCCTGGGTGAGCAGGTACACGGCGGTGAGGTTGACCCCGAGTACCTGGTTCCACTCGTCCTCCGGAATCCACCGCACGTTGAGGATGTTGCTCGCGGCGCCTGCGTTGTTGACCAGGATGTCCACCGGGCCGACTTCCTTCCGCACCCACTCGACGAGCGCAGCGACGTCGGCTGCGTCCTCGATGTGAGTGGGGCGGACCGCCGCTCGGCCGCCGCGAGCCGTGATGGCCTCTGCGACCTCGTCGAGCACCTCGCGTCTACGTCCGACGAGAACCACCGTTGCCCCCTGCTGAGCGAGGTCCTCGGCGACCGCGCGCCCGATCCCGGTGCCGGCGCCGGTGACGAGTGCGACCTTGTTCGAGAGTGTGGATGTCATCGTCGGTGTCTCCTGCTGTAGTGGATTGCGTGCGTGAAACTAGTGGTCGGCCAGCGGCTTTCCGCCGGTCTCCACCAGCTTCAGGGTCGCTGCGGCCGTGATCACGGCGGTCAGGATGACGGCATAGGCGGGAATGCTCTTGTCGCCCGAGAGGCCGATGAGCCAGTTCATCACCAGCGGCGCACTGCCGCCGAAGATCACCGTTGTTATGTTGAATCCGATGCTGTACGCGCTGTAGCGGACATTGGTGGGGAACAGCTCGACGAGCTGGACGTGGATGACTGCGGCGTGGCCCGCGAACAGTGCTGCAAGAACGCAACCCGCAACGGCGGCGAGGGCCATCTGACCCTGCGAGATGAGGTAGAAGCAGGGGTACGACGCGACAGCCATTCCGACGGCAGACCACAGCAGTACCGGCTTGCGGCCGATGCGATCGGACAGACGGGCTGCGAAAGGAATCGCGATCAGGATCGCAATGAGGCTGATCGCCGTGACGGCAAGTCCCTGGAGCTGGCTGAATCCCTGTTCCTTCTTCAGGTACGTGGGCATGTAGACGAAGAGAATGTAGTAGCCGGGTCCGTTGAGGGCGGGGAGCGCGATGGTCATGCCGATCGCCTTGAGGTGCCGCTTGGACGTGAGCGCAACCTTGAGCGGGTTCCGTTCGACGGTGTTGGCCTCACGGAGCGCAGTGAAGTGCGGTGTGTCCTCGAGCCGCTTGCGAATGTAGAACCCGACCAAGCCCATGGGCACGGCCAACAGGAACGGAATTCGCCATGCCCAGGATTCGAGGATGTCCTGGCCCATGATCGAGATGAGCGCGCTCGACAGGAGGCTGCCGAACAGGAGGGCGGTGAACGATCCCATGGCCAACCATGATGTGGTCCGCGCACGCTTGTCGTCGTCGGAGTACTCGCCGACGAAGGACATCGCACCCGAGGCTTCACCGCCCGCCGAGAAGCCCTGAATCATTCTCATGGCGATGAGCAGGATCGGTGCGGCCCATCCGATGGTCGCGAAGCTGGGGATGAGGCCGATCGCGGCAGTGGAGCCCGAGATCATGAGAATCAGCACGGCGAGTAGGGTTTTGCGCCCGAACTTGTCACCGAGATATCCCGAGATAACGCCACCGAACGGTCGAACGAGGAAGCTGATGAGGAATCCGACGTAGGTGAGCATGATGCCGCCCGAGGATCCACCGCCCGGGGCGAACACGATCGCGAGCGTCGGAACGAGCAGGCCGTAGATGCCGTAGTCGTACCATTCGACGAAAGATCCGATGGCGCCGGCGACGGTGACCTTCTTGACCACTGTGGCCTGGCTGTTCGCCGTTGGTAGATCCTGAGTTGCTGTCATGGCTTGGTTCTCTTTCGAAGTCGCTGTAGTCGTGCGGGTTGGCCGGGCTCACCCGAGATGGTGCCGATACCCAGCTGCATCGATGGGCGTCGAAATGAAGGGGGCGTCGAAATGAAGGGGGGCGTCGAAATGAAGGAGTGTCAGTGCGAGGCGGCGGCGTACATCGCTGCGACCTCGGCATCGAGCGCAAGTTCCCGCTCGGCGATCTGTGCAGCCCCAGCGAGAACCTCTTCGGCTCGGGCCGGCGGAACGATGATGACGCCGTCACTGTCTCCCGCGACGATATCGCCTGGGTTGCAGACGATTCCGCCGACTGCGATCGATGATCCGATCACGCCCGGACCGTTCTTGTACGGGCCGGCGGGGGTGACACCTCGGGAGAACATCGGGAATCGAAGTTCGGTGATGATGTCGCGATCGCGGATGCAGCCGTCCACGACGGCTCCCACTGCGCCGTGTGCGGCGAAACGCTGGGTCAGGTTGTCACCGATCACCGCACGCTGCAGGTGACCGAAACCGTTGACGACGACGACGTCACCTGGACGAATGAATTCGAGCGCGTCGATGATCGCGGCATTGTCTCCGGCGGCGGTGAGGATCGGAAGTGCGCTGCCGACGAATCGGGCTCCGTTCCACACAGGGACGATGCCTGCGTCGCAGATTCCCAGTCGATCCATGGCATCGCCCAGGTTCGCGACCGGGTACTGGGCAAAGCGGGCGATCAACTCGGGCGACGGGCGCACCCATTCTTCGGCGACGCGGACGAGCGGAGCGGTCGAGGTCATGGAACTGTTCCCTTCGGAGGGTGTGACGTAGATCTTAAGTGAGAAGATATTCTTGTTTGAAAGAAGTTTCCAGGTTTTGAAGAATTTGGTCAATAGTCCTGTGTGAAGACTGAGTTACGTCTCGTGGACGGCGAACGCGGTGAGTGCCCCGCGTCGATCAGGCGAAGGTGCCGACGCCCGCCGGCACGCCGATGGACGCGAAGAGCGAGGCCATGGTGGCCTCGAGTTCGGTCAGATCGCGCTCCTGTGCGCGATAGGACTGCACTGCAAAGTCCATTGTGACCCAACGGATACGAAGCCTTCGGCCAGGTCCGGCCTGGCCGAGGCGCGACTGTGAGACCTTGGTTGCGATCGCGGCGATGGGGTAGCCGGCCGTGAGTGAGCGGGCGCGGCCGAGAATGATCAACTCGTCCGAGTGAGGTATTTCGATTGCGCCGATGGGGATTCCGTGCGATGTGATCTCCGGCAGCCCCACCGGATGCAGAACGGGTCCGTCCAAGCGGAGGCCGACATGATCGGAATTGGGGCCGACGGTGTAGACGCTCGTTTCGATCAGGTCCTTCATGCCCGGGGCCGCATCGATCTCGGGCCCGTCCGTGACATCGATCGTCCATGTCCGACGCCCCAGCTCGGGAACCACCACGTGCGGATCGAACAGCGGGATGTCGGAGTACGGGTGGAACAGATCCATGTATCTCGTTCGTACGCGGACGATGTCGGCGGTGTGGATGCGCTGGGGGAATCCCATGCGCGCATCGGGGGCCGCACTCCCGAGGAACCGTTCGGTCTCGATCGCTCCGTTGATCGCGAGGTAGAGGCGAATGCCGTCGCGCACACCTGTCACCGTGACGACCGACCCGGCGCGAATGCACACCGGTTGCCACATCGATACGGCAAGTCCGTCGAGGTGGATCTCTGCCGTCGCTCCGGTTATCGAGATCAGCAGGTCCGTTTCTGCGACCGCCGAAAATCGCGTCCCCATGATCTCGAGGCACGTGGCTGCGCGCTCGTTGCCGACCAGAAGGTTTGCGGCAGAGGCTGAATACTGATCGGCGGCACCGCTGATCGGGATGCCCAACTCCTCGACGCCGCTGCGGCCGAGATCCTGCAGGGTGGTCAGCCACCCGGCTTCGAGGATGCGCAGACCCGCGTTCATGATGTTACTTCGCTTGGCTCCAGTGCGCGTCCACAATGGATGTCCCATTCGGCGGCGGGCAGTGCGACGAAGGTGAACCGATCGCCAGGCTCGTACGGAACCACTGGGTCTCGATGAATATCGAACAGCCTCAACGGGGTTCGTCCGAGGATGCGCCATCCACTCGGGCCAGGCGCAGGCCCGATGATCGAGTTCTCTCCTGCTGCCATCACGGCACCACCCGGGACGGCCGAGCGAGGGGCGGTCCGCCTGGCAAGAGATCCGCCGAGCCGAGGTGCTCGCATCATCGGCGCTGTGCCCGATCCGAGTAGCTCGACCACGTGCGCGGCGCTCGTGAATCGGGCGATCAATTCGGAGGGGCCGATACCTAGTTCCGCTGCGGCACCATCGAGGTCGGGGCCGAAGTCGCCACCGAAGACGGTAGGAATCTCGAATAGTCGACCGGGCCGGTCGACGGCGGTCGTCGACAGCGCGGCGTCGACCACGCCTCGTAGTGCGGCGTCGACGTCGACGGCATCGACTTGCGCGCAATCATATTGTACGAGAACCGAATCGAGACCTGCGACGATGTCGGTGACTCCGGCGAGCCGTGCCGCGATCACCTGCGTACGCACCGTTCGGGTGGCCGATCCGCGTAGGTTCTTGTCGTCCGAGGCGATGGTCAGCATGATTGCGGAGTCACCGTACTGCTGGTGTTTGACCCGGACCTGGGTCGATGTGTCGGACATCAACGAGCGTCCTTCTGTGCCGTGCCGGCGCCGGATCAGGCGGACACTGCGTTTCGGGCGGACAGGATCGACCGAAGCGGGGCTATTTCGGTACCGGACTCGCGCAGCGCCTTGTTGATGGTTCGGGCGTTCTCGATCGCGCCCGCGTTGTCACCGTGCAGCAGTACGAGATCGCACACCTGCGGAACGTCCTTGCCGTGCACCGACGTCACGACGCCGTCGACGGCCATCCGAATCGTGCGTGCGGCAATGACATCGACGTCGTGAATCAGGGCGCCCGGTTCGGTGCGGAGCACGGGAGTGCCGTCGTCTTCCATGCCGCGATCGGCGAGGAACACGAGAGCTACTTCGAGTCCACGAGCTCGCGCTTCCTCGGCCAGCAGCCCCTCCTGTGTCACGACGACGAGCGAGGGGTCGAACGTTGCGACCGCCTCGGCGACACCGCGGGCGTGTGCGGCGTCGGTGACGGTCAGGTTTCCCATCCGTCCGTGCGGATTGACGTGGCTGAGCGTCCCGCCCTGTGCTGTGACGAAGGCGCTCAGCGCGCCGATCTGGTACAGCGTGTCCGTGCGGATCTCGTCTTCCGTGCAGGCCATGGCGCGCCTTCCGAACCCTACGAGGTCGGGGTATCCGGGATGTGCACCGATCTCGACCCCGCGCTCGATACAGGCGCGGACGGTCCTTTCCATCACGCGAGGATCGCCGGCGTGGAATCCGCACGCGACGTTGGCTGCCGTGATCAGGTCCAATATGGCGTTGTCGTCTCCGAGCGTGTAGTTGCCGAAGCTCTCGCCGATGTCAGCGACCAGTGCTACCGAGTTCTGCGACATGATTCTCCTACGTGTCAGGGGAAGTCTGCCCGTGCCGTCCGACCGGCGTCAGCAACGAGGCACCTTTCAGATATGAGAAGAGCTTCGCATTTCGCCGACGCCGGTGTCAACGGTTCTTCGTGGGTCTCGGTAACGTTTACCCACTGGTTACTTCGTCGATCCAGCCGGAGTGGAGGATTACACGCCCGAACCGGCTGGTGTGAGCACCTCGTTCTTCTCCTCGTTCGCCGGTGCCACCGGAACTGCTTTGTCGCGTCGGGCGATGGCGAACAGGGCGGCCGCGGCCAGAACCAGCCATGCTCCGAGAATGATCAAGCCGTTGCCGAGTCCATGCCCGTCGAAGTAGATGACCGAACGCATCGACTGCATCGCACCGGATCCGATCCAGAAGCTGTGAACGGCTTCCCAGAACGGCGGTAGGAAGGACGCCGGTATCGCGCCCCCGGCGCTCGGGAAGTTGACGAAGATCGCGAACGACATCACCACGAATATCGCTGCCCGGCCCAGGAGCTTGTTGAAGAAGATCGAGACCATGCCGACGATGATGGTGTAGGCGATTCCGACCGCGATCGTGATCAGTACAGCGGGCAATGAGGCGTTGTACAGGCCGACGAAGATGGACGAGATGCCGAAGGAGACCAACGTCAGCAGCGTGCCCATCACTCCCAGTACCTTCAGCTGGCGTCCGACAGCCATCCTCGGGGCGACCTGCGACAGCACCGTGATGGACAGATACCCACCGATGGTCGCGATGATCAGGAAGTAGAACAACGCAGTTCCGGTCGAGTCGCCCGCGGAGAGGGGAGAGAGATCGTCGATGGCCAACGGAAGCCCCGACGATGCGGCGATCCCCTGCGCAACACGTTCGACCGTCTGCGCCACGAGTGAGCCGCTGCCCGACGCCACGTGCACGGTGAGCTCCTGGCCGAGTTCGAGAACGCCCGCTGTCTTCTGCGACGCGAGCTGGTCGAGCGCTCCTGCGAGGTCAGTCGACGTCGTGACCTCGAAGGATCCTGGCGACGACTGCTCGATACCCGCGGCGATCTGTGACGTTGCGGCGTCGGGACCGACGACGACCAGGCCGACATCGCGCGGAATCGGGTGGTGGAACGCGCTGACATAGCAGAGCGAGAACATGAGGACGAAGAACAGCGGCAGGATCATTGCCTGCGCGACTACCCGTATCGGGGTGTCCCCGGCGCCGGCACCAGCGTGCGCTGCTTCCGACGAAGGTGCGGGCTCCCGGGTCTCGGCGTCGTCTGCGGGCGCTGCGGCGATGGCGCCGGCGTTCTGCTGGCTGGTGTCGTGTTTGCCGGCGTCGTGATTGCTGTCGCGGGACGAATCCTGCCCAGTGTTGTGTTCGTGTGCCACGATCGCAAGCCTTCCTGTCGCGAGTAATTTGATGCTTGCTAAATACAGGAATGTAGTCAACGCTGTTGACGACCATTGTGTCAACAGTGTTGACGTCCGATGCGTCACAGTCCGAAAAGGAAGGTTCGAGAGATTTGTCCGAGCTAGGAGGATCGTCATCCATGCGCGTGAGCACGCAGGAACGTAAAGCGGAGGTCCTCCGGGTGGCGGCCGAACTGTTCAGTGAACAGGGCTTCGCAGCAACCGGTGTCCGAGAGATCGCAGCTGCGGCATCGGTGGATCCGGCACTGGTGATTCGCTACTTCGGATCGAAGGAGAGTTTGTTCCTGAAGGCGATGACGTTGCCGCCGATGGTTCTGGAGACGCTCAGTGGTGACGTCGACGGGCTCGGTGAGCGCCTGGTCGATCTCATGGTCACCTACATGCGAGACGAGCCGGGAACACGCAGACGTGGCGTGTTCGCTGCTCTGATTCGGGCCTCGGATCGGCCGAGAGTCAAGGAATACTTCCGCGAAACACTCGAGGAACTGGTCGTGGCACGACTCGTTCCACAGCTCGCCGGCGGAGATGCTCAGCTGCGGGCGCGGTTGGTGGCCGCTCAGCTCAACGGGCTGCTGACTGCTCTGTTTCTCATCGAGGACGAGGTACTGCTCGAGGCGCCGACTGCATCGATCGTCGCGATCTACGGCCGATCGATGCAGTCGCTGATCGACGGATGACGTCGGGGCGCCGCGAGTGTGGGTTCAGCTCGTGGGAAGCAGCAGAACCGGCTTGACTGCGATTCCGGACTTGGAATCGGCTTCGGCGACATCGATCTGGTCGAAGGGGTAGGTCTTCACCAGACGATCGAACGGGAAGCGGCCGTCGCGCCACAGAGTGATCAGGTACGGAACGAAGGTCTTGGGATCGGCGTCCCCTTCGAACACGTACGTCACCCGTCTACCGCTCAGCTGCGTCGGGTGCACGGTGACCTGATCGATGCTGGCGCCGACGAGTATCAGCCCGCCGCCGTAGGCGAGGGTGGTGACAGCGAGGTTCATGACGCTTGCGACGCCCGTCGTGTCGAGCGCATGGTCCATGCCGATCCCGCCCGCGACGATGGCCTCGCGGAGATCGTCCTGCGCGGCAGAGACCACACGGGTCGCACCGAGTTCGCGCGCGAGGTCCAGCCTGCTCTCGTGCAGGTCGACGGCGACGATATCGGTAGCGCCTGCGACCTTGGCAGCCATGACCGCGGCCAGACCGACAGCGCCTGCACCGAACACGACAATCGATTGCCCGGGTTTGACATCCATGACATTGAGTACTGCTCCTGCGCCCGTCATGATGCCGCAGCCCAGTGGTCCGAGAGTCTCGAGAGGCAGGTCGGAGTCCACGACGACGACACCGCGTTCGCCGACGATGGCGTGGTGAGCGAACGACGACTGGCCGAACCATCGATTCGCCACAGGCGCGCCTTGCGCGTCGTTGGCCGATGTGGTGCCGTCGGGCTTCTTGGCGCTCATGTTCAAACCGAGGAAGTCGACGCAGTACGCAGGATGCGCGGTCACACACTGCGGACACACACCGCACGATGCGAACGTCAGTACCACCGAATCACCCACGCGCACACCGTCGACCTCGGATCCGATCCCCTCGACGATTCCCGACCCCTCGTGTCCGAGAATCGCCGGGAGCACCCACTGAGCCAACCCGCGGGGCATCATGTCGGTGTGGCAGAAGCCTGCGCCGACGATTCGGACCAGGACTTCCTTCGGCCCGAGGTCGGCGAGTTCGACGGGTTCGATCGAGAATTTGCCCTCGGGCTCGCGCAGTATCGCCGCCGTTGTCGTGGTGGTCACGAGTTCGAGCCGTCCTTCTTCGGGGCGCGTCCGCGCAGGAGACGTTCCTTGCGGGCCGTGAACGGCGGCTGACCCAGCACCATGAGCCTGGACCGCCCCTTCTTCACCAGAACGGCTCGTTCGTGGCTGAAGGTTCGAATACCGTGCTCGCCGTGATAGGCGCCCATTCCGCTGCCGCCGACTCCGCCGAAGGGAAGGGATGACACGCCCAGCTGCAGCATCGGGGCATTGATGCCGACGCCACCGGACGAGGTGCGCTCGACGAACGCCTCCTGCACGTCCCGCGACTTGGCGAAAATGTAGAGGGCGAGCGGCTTGTCGCGATCGTTGATGATGCGGATGGCCTCGTCATGGCCGCTGACGGTGATGATCGGCAGGATGGGCCCGAATATCTCGTCCTGCATGACGGGGTCGGACAGGCTCGCATCGGCGAGCACGGTCGGGGCCAGGTATCGATCGTCACGATCGAACTGACCACCGATAGCGGCGGTACCCGACTGCGGCAACAGCGCAGTGAGGCGATCGAGGTGCCGGGTGTTCACCACACGTCCGAAGTCGCGGGAGACCTTCGGATCGGCTCCGTACAGAGCCTCGATCTCGCGGCGAAGTGCCTCGACGAGCCGAGGTGCCACGTCTGCGGTCGTGAGCACGTAGTCCGGTGCGACACAGGTCTGTCCGGCGTTGAGGAACTTGCCCCACGCGAGCCAGTGCGCGGTAGCGTCGACGTCAGCGGAGCTGTCGACCCAGACCGGTGACTTGCCGCCCAGTTCGAGCGTGACGGGTGTCAGGTGCTTGCTCGCTGCGGCCATGACGATCCGTCCGACCGCACCGTTTCCGGTGTAGAAGATGTGATCCCATGGCAATTCGAGCAGTTCGGTGGTCTCCTCGACCGCGCCGGTGACGACGCGAATCGCACGGTTGTCGAGGTATTTCGGCACGAGCTCTTCGGCCAGGGCGGCAGTTGCCGGTGCCACCTCGCTCGGCTTCATCACCACAGCATTGCCCGCGGCGATGGCCGCGACGACAGGCATGAAGAGAAGGTGGACGGGATAGTTCCACGGTGCAATGACCAGCACTGTTCCCAGCGGCTCCCGGACGATCTGCCCCGACCCGGGCTTCAACGCGAACGGCACCTTGACCGATCGCGGTCGCGTCCAGCGTGAGAGATGCTTGATCGTCTCGGCGATTTCGGTTCGCACCGAGCGTATTTCGGTGAGGAACGCCTCCAGCAGCGGCTTGCCGAGGTCGGCGTGCACGGCCTGCTCGATCGCCGGTCCGTTCTCGGCGAGTAGGCGGTCCAGCGCATGTAGCTGTTCGCGCCGCCACTCCAACGGCCGAGTCACACCAGCCGAGAATGCTTCGCGCACCGCCTGGGCGTGTTGCGTGGGACTGATCCGCTCCTGTTGAGCTTTGGCGCTGTCGATCGACATCTTTCTCCTTCGAATTCTGATCCGGGCGGTGTGAGATGTGGGCGGTGTGAGTGCGGGCGGTGATCTGTGGCTCGTTGCGGCCCGGGAGACCGAACGCTGAACGCGGCTAGCGGCGTGCCCTGGCCTTCTCTTTCAATGCCTTCTTGTGCAACTTTCGTGCCGAGGTGATCAGGTCGACCCCGTCGGGTCCCCACATCAATCTCATGAAGTAGCGCTCGACGGGTCCGCGCTGGAGAATCCAGGCGAGCGGAAGAATTCGCGTACGTGCGCGCCGCGCCGCCTCGATCTGCTCCGGGGTCTTGTTCAACTCCACCTGTGCCTTGGCGGGCAAAGCGCCGGTGACGGCAACCCCGAGTTTTCCGTAGAGAAACATGAGCGGCTTACGCGGCAGCTTGTGCGAGGGAATGGTGTTGCCTGCGATGGCTTTCCCATTGACTTTTCGATAGTCCTCGCCCGTCTCCGGGTGGATGGCGATGGTGTCGCTGTGGGTGAAGAGGTCTTCGTATTTGGTGTACAGCGCGGACAGTTCCGCCATCGTCTTCGGGATCTCGTTCTCGTCCGCGCCGTGCAGCCGGCAGTACGCGGCCGTCTCGGCCATGAACTGATCGCGCGTCTCAGGAGGAAGCCGTTTCGGCAGACGGAAGCCGCGGAAAGCGAATGCCTCGTACACCCTCAGCATCGGGTGCATCTCCGTCAGGGCAGCCCACAGGGATTCGCGTGGTCCCGCGGCCGCGTAGCCTCCGAGCTCGGGATGGCCCACGTCGATGATGTCACCGGCGACCTTCGTGTGGATCTTGTGCAAGTGCTTGGCCATGCGCTCGGCTGTGGCGGTGTCGCCGAGCCATAGCGGTAGGTGCATCCCCGCTCCGCGTGATGCTCGCTCGAACGCGTCGAAGATCGTGAGCGTGCCTGCGCGACCCTTGCGGCTGATCGGCTCCCAGTCCCGCACACCCGCGACGATCGGCTTGTAGATGTCTTGCATCTGAGCCTGACCTGCATGGTGAAATGTGATGATGGCTGGGTGCAGCAGGACATCCCACACGACGCTGCCGGGTCCGAAAATCCCGTAATCAGGAGTTCCGTCCTCCTTGAGTGACCCGCCCGCAGGAACCGGTTGCCCGAAGCGCCGCCAGCGCCGCTCGGTGCCGAGCAGATGCTCCTTGGTGACCTCTTCGCCCGGACGCGGGTCTCGCAGTGTTTGTGGGGCTGCGCACATCGCTTACTCCCTAGTTGAATCAATTCCCGACCGGGAATTATTATGATGTGACGTTAAGCTCACCGAAGGTGAATCGTCAAGCCCGCACCGGTAGCCGGTGCGGAGAAGGGCTACACATGCCGTCAGTCGAACCGCGCATCCCATCCGCAGCACCACGAACACGCGGACGACGCGCAGGGATCGACCTCGACCTGATCATCGAGGCCGCGCGTTCGTTGAGCCCCGCTGATCTGACGATGCAAGCAGTGGCCGATCGACTCGGGGTGGACCGAAAATCGGTCAACCATCACGTCACCGATCGAGACACACTGCTGGCGTTGGTCGCTCGGGAAGCGTTCCTCGAACATTTCGTCACCGTCCGTATCGACGCCGATGCCACGTGGCAATCGGCGTGCCGAACCTATGCCGCAGGTCTGGTGGAGAGCATCGTCGCTGCCGGACCGCTCGCCGGTCGGCTTCGCCTGGACGAGTCACGCGCGGCGACCTACATCGAGTCGTCGGAGGCCGTCGTCTCCAAGCTCCTCGGGGCAGGCCTGGACGACGAGGCAGCGCTCAGGCATCTGGTCCTGCTGACCAACATCTGCATGGCCTACGCGAGGGATGTGCATTTCGCGGCGGTCCGTGCCGAGAGTCGCCGAAGCGTGCTGGTGCGTACTGCCATCGCCGAGAGCGACTCCGCTCGATTTCCGAACCTCGCACGGATGACGTCGGCCGGCATCGATACCTATGATTCGAGCCAGCTCCAGCTCGGCATAGAGATGTTCATCCGCGGGCTCGAATCCACACTCGACAACGCCGAACTCGACGACGCCGAAGCGTAACTGCAGCAACACCGGAACTGCTTCGCGGACATGACCCGCGGAGCAGTTCCGGTGTCTGCTGTTACTCGGTGCCTACTGCTCGAATTCAGGCTGCCGTAGCGGCGGAGCGATCGGCAAGTGCCTGCTTGTGCAGTGCGCGAGCGGACTCGATCAAGTGGACCCCGTCCGGACCCCACATCAGGCGCATGAAGTAACGCTCGATGGGGGGTTGCTGCATCAGGAAAACGATGGGGAGCACGAGCTTCGACGACAGCACCGCGATCTTCTGCTTGAGTGCGCTCTGGCCGATGCTCTGACGCACTTTGCGCGACAGCAGACCCGAGGTCGGCAGTTGAAAGAGCACTGCTTGAATCATCAGTGGCCCGATTGCGCGTACCTGTGAGATGTGAAAGTTCTCGATCATCACTTTCGCCATCATCTTCTGATAGTCGTCGCCGGCGTCGGGCGAGATGTTCATCGTCTCGGTGTCGCCGAACAATTCGTCGTACTTCTCGTACAGCGCGGCGAGTTCCGCCATCGTCGTGGGAATCTCGTCGTCCACGGGAACGCCGTGAAGCCGGACGTACGCACTCGATTCGAGCATGAACTGATCCCGAGTTTCGGCGGGAAGTCGGCGTGGCAGCTTGCCGCCGCGGAAAGCGAATGCCTCGTACACCCTCAACATCGGATGCATTTCGGTGAGCGCCGCCCACATGGCATCCCTGGGCTCGCTGGCGGCGTAACCACCGAGTTCCGGCTCGCCGACGTCGATGACATCGCCTGCCACACGTTTGTGAATGTTGTGCAGATGCTTTGCCATCAACTTCGCGGTTGCTGTGTCCCCGAGCCACATCGGAGCATGCATGCCCGCATTTCGCTGCAATCTTTCGAACGAGTCGAAGAAGGTCAACGTACCGGCGCGACCTTTGCGCACGATCGGATCGCGGTCACGAATTCCGGCATGAATCGGCTTGTACTTGGTCTGCATGAACGCTTGGACGGAATTGTGGAAAACGATCGTGGCTGGATGGAGCAGGACCTCCCACACCACACTTCCGGGCCCGAACAGACCGTAGTCCGGAGTGCCGTCCTCGTTGAGCGAGCCGCCGGCAGGCACCGGCTCGCCGAATCGCCTCCACCGGCTTTCCTTGCCGAGCAGTCGTTCCTTGGTGAGGACGACCTCGACAGGCTTCTTGGCTGCGGGTTCGTTGCCGCCCGGTTCCTTGTCGCCCGAAACTTTGTCGCCATTGGTGACAGTGGCCACGGTGCATCCTTTCGATGTGCCTTAATTCCCGATCGGGGATTGCTGGGGTCGACAGTAGGCGGGCCCGTCCTCGGCCGTCAAGGAATGAAGCGATGAAAACTGCAACTCGTTTCGGGGGATCGGCGGTGCCGGCCGTTCGGGAGTGAGTGCGACCGGCACCACCGCGACGCAGCTAGTGCGTGCGCGGTTCGTCGTCGACGACAGTGATGGCCGCGGTCGGGCACATGCTCGCCGCCTCGCGGGTCGAAACGTGCTGTGAGTCGACGGGTTCGGATTCCAGCACGACGACGATGCCGTCCTCGTCTCGTTGGTCGAACACGTCCGGTGCGACCATGACGCACTGTCCCGCGCCGCAGCATTTGTGTTCGTCGGCGATGACTTTCATCGGGTAGTCCTTTCTCGTGCGGTGCCCTGTGGTGTGGTGCCCTGTGATGTGGTGCCCTGTGATGTGGAGCCCTGCTGTCGTGTGCTCACCATGCGACGGGAAGCTCGCGGAGACCGCCGACCAGAAGCCCCTCCACTCGTTCGAGATCGGAGGTTTCGATTGCCAGCCTCAGGGTGGGGAGCTTGTCGAGTAGCACGGTCAGCACGACTTGAAGCTCCGTGCGCGCCAATGCCTGACCGAGGCAGGAGTGCGGTCCGGCCCCGAACACGAGGTGGGGATTGGGGCTCCGCCCGAGGTTCATGCCGTCGGCGTTCTCGAAGATGTCCCCGTCGCGATTGGCCGAAGACTGACTGCAGATGACCGTGGTGCCCTTGGGTACTACGGTGCTGCCGAGTTCGATGTCTTCGCTGACGTAGCGCCGTAGTCCGAATCCGAGGTTCACATCCAGTCGGAGTGCTTCCTCGACGGCAGTCCTGACGAGCGCCGGATCCGCCAGCAGTTGCTCCCAGTGCGACCGGTCCGCGAGGAGTATCGCGACCATCTTGCTGATCATCCGAGCGGTGGTCTCGTGGCCAGCGAGAAGCAGACCGACTCCGGTGGAGACGAGTTGTTCGTTGGTCAGTCCCTCGTCGTCCGCTTCGCTGTCGGCGATCAGCATGCTCAGAAGATCGTCGGCCGGTTCGGCTCGCTTGGAATCGACGTGGCTGGACATGTACTCGAAGAACTCGGTCTGTGCGGCTTCGGACTCTTCCGCGGAGTATCGCGAGATACTCAGCATGGCGTCGGACCAGCGCGAGAATCGGTGTCGATCTTCGGCGGGTACTCCGAGCATCTCGCAGATCACGAACACCGGAAGGGGAAATCCGAGGGAGGCGGCAAGGTCGGCCGGTTGGCCGCCTTCGATCATCTGATCCACCAATCTCTCCGCCATTTCCGTCATCGACGGACGCAGCGCGGTCATGCGCTTGGCGGTGAACCATTTTCCTACGCGACGACGCCACAGCGAGTGGCCTTCACCCTCACCCGAGATGGACATCAGCGACCCGCCGGTCGCGATGGTGCCCGCGGTGTCGCCGGCAGTGAGCCGGGCCGAATGGTCTTCGACGCCGGGTCTGGTGAAGCGCGGATCCGACATCAGCTGCTTCACGTGCTCGTGCTTGGTGAGAAGTACCGCCTCGTCGCCGCTCGGCAGTTCCACCCTGGCCACGGGGCACTGCTGCCGCAGCCGTTCCCATTCCTCCGGTGCGTCGAGGGCTCCCTGGTAGTCCAAGGGATATTTCAGTGCTTGATCCTGACTCAAGTGACTTCTCCTCGTTGCTGTCGTCTGTTCGCCGCTGCGCGAATGAGCGCGTTTGTAATCAGTTGACGACTTACACGTTAGGCGTTTGCGGAGATATGTCAACGCCTGACTACTTGTAAATGTCGATGCCACCGGCAAGTCCGGGTCCATTGGTTAGACTCGGCGGACAAACCGGACGTATTCGCTGAAAACGGAGATTCGACGACCACATGGAGAAGGTGCTACCGACCGGCGAACCCCGGCGTCGCGACGCGGTTGCCACACGAGCGGCGCTGCTGACTGCGGCGCGGTCACTGATAGGCCGCCGCGGCATCGACAACACCAGCACGCGCGAAGTGGCATTGGTGGCCGGCGTCAACCAGGCGCTCGTCTACCGATACTTCGGATCGAGAGAGAAGCTGATCGTCGAGGCGCTGGGGAGCGGTAGTGCCGAACTGCTCGACACCATCGCCGCGGTGGACTCGAGCGAGATACCGGGCGCACTGCTGAGGGGGATATTGCAGGCCACCACTGCAGACGACGGAAGCGTCAGTAGTTTGTCGACGCTGGCGACGTCGGCGCACAACGACGCGTTGAGGCCGGTCATTCGCCAGAGAATCGAGGCTCTCACCGAGTCCGTCTCGGCCAGGCTCGACGAGCCGGATTCGGCGCTGCGAGCCGAGCTGCTGGTAGCCGTCGGGATCGGAGTGGCGGTCATGCGGGAGAAGATCGGCACGCACGCGTTGGTGGACGCCGACGATGCGACCCTGCACGAGTACGTCGACCGAATGTGCGCCCTGTTGGTCGCGGATGGATCGCCGCGCCCCTGAACCGGCTGCGAGGCCCCGGCGCGCGGACGAGTCCGCTCATTCCAGCAGTGTTGCAAGTACGCGTTCCAAGTCGGCCAGGTCGGTGTGCGACAGCTTCAGGAATGCCTGCGGCGGTGTGGCGAGAGCGCGGTCGGCACGAGCGGCAATGTCGCGGCCCTGCTCGGTCAGTTCGACGAGTCGTCGCCGGCGATCCAGGGGGTCCTCGGTCCGTATCAGTAACCCGCGAGACTCCAACTCGCGCAAGGTGATCGAGACGTACGGCGGATCCGACCCGATGATCTGCGCGAGGGTACCTGCCGACATCGGCCCGGATTGCAGACGGCGGAGCAATTTACATCGGAAGAAGCTGATTCCGGTCGCTGCGACGACAGCGCCGTGAGGGTCGGATCTGTCGAACATCAGGGTCCGCAGATCGCGCCAGAGTTCCTCGGCGCTCATGACACCGTCACCGGCGCACGGTCGGCGACGCGCCGTGCCGTGCCCTTCGCCCATTCGCCCGTCGTCACCAGCGCCAACAACAGCACCACGCCGCCGGCGCCCATCATGACGAACCACGCGGGACGGGCCGCGTCGACGAATCCGTCCGCGAAGCTGCCGGTCAGGCCTGCGGTGACGATCGAGCCCACCACGGCGACGCCGAGCGTCTGGCCGATCTGGCGACTCGTCGAGGCGACCGCAGAGGCCACACCGGCTTGGCTACGCGGCATACCGGATACGGCGGTGTTCGTGATCGGCGCATTCACCATCCCGAAGCCGATCCCGAAGATGATGTACGGCAACGCAAGCCATGCGAACGAGGTATCCGCTCCGAGTCGTGTCAGCATCGCCCCGGACACGACGAAACCGATTCCGGCCACCACCAACGACGTCCGCGGTCCACGAGATCCGGTGAGCCGTCCCGAGATCGGAGCCAGCACCAGCGTCATCAATGCCATGGGCAGGGTGTACAGCCCGGCGTGCAGCGGTGAATATCCGCGTACGTCCTGCAGATACAAGGTATTGAGGAACAGGAAACCGCCGAGTGAGGCGAAGGAACAGACGGCGATGATCGTGGCGCCGGAGAACGGAACGGACCGAAAGAAGCCGAGATCCACGAGAGGTTCCGTCTGTCGCGATTCGACGAACAGGAACGCAAGCAGTGACACCACGGCAACGAAACCCGATGCAAGGATCGTCGGCGACGACCATCCCTCGGTCGGTGCTTCGATGATGGTGAAGACCACGCTCGCGAGCAAGGCGATCATCAGGACTTGCCCGACGGGATCGAATCTGCGTGCGTGGGCTGCCTTGGACTCGGGCACGAATCTCCACGTCGCATACAGCGCCGCCAGCCCGAGCGGGACGTTCACCCAGAAGATCGACTGCCATCCGGCGGAGGTCACGAGTGCTCCGCCGATCAAAGGGCCGCCCGCCATCGAGATTCCGACGACGCCGCCCCAGACACCGATGGCGCCCGCCCGCTCCTTCGGGTCCGTGAAGGTGTTGGTGATGATCGACATCGCAACGGGGTTCATCATCGATCCGCCGACGGCCTGCACCATGCGGAACGCGACGAGCCATCCGAGCGAGGGCGCGACGCTGCACAGCAGTGAACCGGCGACGAACGTGGCGGTGCCGATCATGAAGAAACGCTTTCGGCCGAATCGATCCGCGCTCGATCCGCCGAGCATCAACAGGGAGGCCAGCACGAGGGTGTAGGCGTCGATGATCCACTGAAGTCCGGAGACCGACGCGTTCAGGTCGGTGCGGATCGAGGGAAGTGCGACATTGACGATGGTGTTGTCGATGCTCACGAGGAACAGGCTCATGCAACAGATCGCCAACACGAGATATCGATGCCGTGTGGTCAGTTCGCTCATCTTCGTCCAATACTTGTAGCACTACAATTATTAGCTAGAGTATGTAACTGATGGTGCCACTCGGGCAAGTTCGGCGTTCCCAAGTTTCAGTACGAAGAGTTTCCCCGCGACGAATTCGACTACAACGAGTTTCACTTCGGCGAGTTCGGGATACATGGATGTCGTGGCTGAGCGAGGGGCCAGGCCCCAGGTATCCCTGATTCGTCGAACGATGCTGCGTGCGGTTCGACTGTTGTTCAATCCTCTGCGACCCGACGACTACCTGTCGATGATCAATCCCCTGTGGACGACGCGGGAGCTCAGAGGCCAGGTAGAACGGGTTGCGCCCGAGGGCTCGGAGGCGGTCTCGGTGTACGTCAGACCGGGGTTCGAGTGGGGCGGGCACAAGCCGGGGCAGTACGTGCGGCTCGGTGTGCTCATCGACGGTCGCTATCACTGGCGGGCGTACTCGCTGACCTCTGATCCCGACCCGGTCGACGGTCTGGTCAGCGTCAGCCCGAAATTGGTTCCCGAGGGCACGGTGTCGCCGTATCTGGTGGGAACCATCAGGGCTGGCGATATCGTGCGCCTCAGCGAAGTGGAGGGGGAGTTCGTGCTACCGGACCCGCTTCCCGGCAAATTGGTCTTCATCAGCGCTGGAAGCGGCATCACACCCATCATCAGCATGCTTCGTAGCCTCGACCACCACGATCGGATCACCGACGTCGTGGTCGTACATTCGGTGCATGCGCGCGAGCAACTCATGTTCGCGGACGCACTCGACGAACTGGATGCCAAACACGAGGGGTTCACCCTGAAGCTCCGTATCACCAGTGACGACGGCCGGATGAAAGCCGCGGAACTGGAGGAGCTGGTTCCGGACTGGCGAGAACGTGATGCTTTCTGCTCCGGCCCGGGCGAGCATCTCGACGACCTGCGTTCGTTCTGGAAGGAGCAGGGCGACCTGGAGAGATTTCACCACGAGAGTTTTCAACCCGTCATCGGTGGCAATTCCGACAGCGGTGCCGGCGGGACCATTGCATTCCTCGACAGCGAGACCACTGCGGAATGCGACGGTGGGACCACCATTCTGGCTGCGGGTGAGCAGGCCGGTCTCGACCTGACGTTCGGGTGTCGGATCGGCATCTGTCACACCTGCGTAGGAACGTTGAAGTCGGGCCGGATCCGCGATCTCCGGAACGGAGAGGTCTCCGAGCCGACCGGGCAGGCAGTGCGGGTATGCGTGCACACCGCAGAGGGCGACATAGAAATCGAACTGTAGTTTCTCGACTCCATCGAAAGAGGTATTCATGACTGTCGACGACACGACCAGGCGCGACTCGGTCAATCCGCTGGCGCACCTGAGTGACGACACCATCGCCGAACTCGCCAAGGAGTTCGACGCGATCCACGACGAGGTGTACGCGAGTCTGGGGGCGAAGGATCGCAAGTACATCACCTCGGTGATCGCCGCGCAGCGTCAGTTGCTCGTCGCAGGGCGAGTGTTGCTGTTGGGGTCGACCAGCAAACCCGCATGGATTGCGGGCACGGCGTGCCTGGGGGTTGCGAAGATCCTCGAGAACATGGAGATCGGGCACAACGTGATGCACGGCCAGTGGGATTGGATGAACGACCCGGAGATCCATTCTTCCGTATGGGACTGGGACACGGCGTCGACGGCGCAGTCGTGGAAGCACTCACACAACTATGTCCATCACACCTACACCAACATTCGCGGTAAGGACAAGGATCTCGGATACGAGATCATGCGAATCGACCCGAATCAGAAGTGGCATCCGATCTACCTCGCACAACCGTTCTACAACGTGCTGCTGATGGCCTTCTTCGAATGGGGTGTGGCACTGCACG
This sequence comes from Rhodococcus yunnanensis NBRC 103083, assembly GCF_001895005.1. Classification (GTDB taxonomy): domain Bacteria; phylum Actinomycetota; class Actinomycetes; order Mycobacteriales; family Mycobacteriaceae; genus Rhodococcoides; species Rhodococcoides yunnanense. The sequence continues at coordinate 270,501 of NZ_BCXH01000004.1, forward strand.
ATCTGGATATCGAGTCGATCCGGCGTGGTGAGAAGCCTGCCAAGGAAGTGCTCCGAGATCTGAAAGGCATTGCAGGAAAAGCGCGTCGGCAGTTCGTCAAGGACTACGTCGGGTGGCCCGTCATCAGCGCGGGCGCATTCGCGCTGGCGCAGCTGGGGTCGGGTGGCAGGCTGCGGGAGTCGAAGCGGTCGAGGATCGCCTCCAGGCTGCGTCGGTCGGGCCGGTTCGGAAGCGGCCGCGTGGAGTCGTTGTTGGACAACAGGTTCAGTGGTGTCGAGAGTACTTTCCTCGCGACGCTGGCAGCCAATTTCACCGCGAACATCATTCGCAACGTGTGGTCGCACGGAATCATCTTCTGCGGTCACTTCCCGGACCAGGCGTACACCTTCAGTCAGGAGGAGGTGGAGAACGAGACCCGCGGCGGGTGGTACGTCCGCCAACTCGTCGGAGCCGCCAACATCGACGGTGGTCCGCTGTTCCACCTGATGAGCGGCAATCTGAGCTACCAGGTGGAACATCACCTGTATCCGGACATGCCGAGTACCAGGTATTCGGAGGTGGCGCCGAAGATCAAGGACATCTGCGAGCGTTACCAGTTGCCGTACAACAGTGGACCGCTGATGCAACAGTGGGGCATGGTGCACCGCACCATCGCGCGTCTGGCATTCCCCGGAGGTAAGGCTCGTCCGAAGCCGGGGCCCTACCGGCCGGAGGAAGCGTGGCGGCGCAAGTTCACCGAAAGCCCGGTCGACAGTGAGGCAGCGCGATCACGCAGTCGGGTCCCCGCCGGGCACCCCGACGCAGGCCCGGAGCACAGCTCGGGTGGAGTGGACGTCGAGCCCCCACCGCGCGGCGACGACTGAACGCCGTCGTCGGTGCGTATACGATTCCGTCGGAGTTCCAACACCCGACGGAAGGCGTGAGAAGCGTGATCACCGGCAGCATCGTTGCAATTGTCACTCCCATGACGGAGACCGGCGAGATCGACCACAAGGCGCTCGAAGTGCTGGTGGAGCGCCAGGTGTCCGCGGGAACGTCGGCGATCGTATCGGTCGGGACCAGCGGGGAGGCGTCCACTCTGTCGGTGGCCGAACACACCGACGTCATTCGTCGCACGATCGATGTGGTCGCAGGCCGGGTTCCGGTCATCGCAGGGACCGGCGCCAACTCGACGAGCGAAGCGATCCACTTGACGAAGTCCGCGCACGCGGCGGGTGCCAACGGCGCCCTGCTGGTGACGCCGTACTACGTCAAGCCTCCACAGGAGGGTCTGTACCAGCACTTCCGTGCTGTCGCGGAGGCCGTGGACATCCCTCAGTACCTGTACAACGTTCCCTCGCGTACGGGATGCGACATGCTGCCGTCGACGGTCGCCCGCCTGGCAGAGGTCCCGAACATCGTGGGACTGAAGGAAGCAGCAGGCGACCTCGATCGCGTCCGCGACCTGGTGGCGCTGGGACTGGAGGATTTTGCCCTCTACTCCGGCGATGACGGCACCGCTCGTGCCAGCATGTTGGCGGGTTTCCACGGAAACATATCCGTGACCGCCAATGTCGCGCCGCGAGAGATGGCGCGCATGTGTGCGGCCGCGCTGGCCGGCGACGCCGAGTCGGCATCGGAGATCGACGCCGCTCTTGTCGGTCTGCACAGTGCACTGTTCGCGGAGCCCAACCCAATTCCGGTGAAGTGGGCGCTCGCCGAAATGGGTCTGATGCCCGGTGGCATCCGGCTGCCACTGGTACCGCTCGACCAGTGGCATCACGAGGACGTCCGTGCCGCTCTGCGGAGCGCCGGCCTGCTGGACTGAGGCTGTCGCTCGCGGTCCTACCGGCCGAGCTGGTTCCTGGGATTCTGCGGGATCTGTGTCGACTGCGGTGCGGCAAAACGCCTTTCGTAGCTCGCACGTTCTCGGTCGAGCTCGAGCTGCTTGTGATCGCTCTTGAGATCCGGCGACAACCCGTGCAGCTCCAGTCGTCTCGCACGGTTGAGATCCATGAATGCCAGCGTGTAGAACAACGCAAGCAGCACGCTGAGCAGGACCATCGCACCGCGCAGCCACAGAGGACCTGGAAAGAGCACCAGGAACGCCACGAAAATCGGAGTGAACGGCAGCAGTCCACGGATCAGGTGCCGCGGTACCGCCCGTGGGCCGACCAGGTCTCGGCGTACCCAGTCCTGCATCGAATTCGGCAGTGTCTTGCCGAAGACCGAGTACAGAAACCATTGGGCGAAATTGGGTCGTGCCGTGTTCTGCGAAGTCGTCATGCCGGAGGTTCCTATCCTCATGAGTCCAGTGCTCCTGCCGCAGTTGCGGCTTCGTTGATACGGGTCAACGCCGCGTGCAGCTTCTGAAGCTCCTCGACGTCGACACCGAGCTTGCCGACGACGGCAGCAGGAATTGCCTCGGCCTGCGCTCTCAGCGCTGCCCCTTCTGGCGTCAGATGAATATCGAGTACCCGCTCGTCCGCCGTGCTGCGGGTTCGGGTCAGCAGACCCGCGGCCTCCAGTCTCTTGAGCAGCGGCGAGAGAGTGGGAGAGTCCAGTTGCAGTGCACTCCCGACCGCCTTCACCGTGCGAGGGGACTGCTCCCACAGTGCCAGCATCACCAGGTACTGAGGGTGGGTAAGCCCCATGGGCTCGAGCAGTGGTCGGTAGATCGAGAGAACCGCTCTGTTGGTCACGGCCAACGCGAAACAGACCTGGCGATCGAGGGCCAGGGGGTCGTCGACCTGTGTATCGGTGGGCATGGGACCACCGTACTCGTATTTGAGTCGCGCACTAACTAGTTGTGCGTTAACTAACTGCCTGGGTGTGCCACACCCCGGATGGTGCAACCTTCCAGGCGGTCGGTCCGCGGGCGAGACTCGGTACATGACGAATAGAATCGACGAGACCACCGTGACCGAATGGGTAGAGGCATACGTCCACGCGTGGACCACCAATGATTCCGGCGACATCGAAGCACTGTTCGCCGAGACGGCCGAATATCACGAGAAGCCGTACACGACGGCGTGGATCGGACGGGACGCGGTCGTCGCAGGCTGGCAGGGCAGATGGGAGTGGCAGAGCGGAGGCTGGATGTTCGAATGGCAGATCGAGTCGATCGTCGGCAACGTCGCGGTGATCACCGGAATCGGACGCTACGACGAACTCGGCGACTTCGCCAACCATTGGACCGTCGCCTTCGACGACGCGGGGCTGTGCACACGCTTCGAGATGGTGAACGAAGAGTTGTAGGCGCTGCAGGCGGCGTGTGTGCGGATTGCGATAATGGAGCGCTGCGTGCAATTCGCGGCGGGCGGGAAGTCGCTCGAAAGAAGAAGGCAGTAGAGGAGCGGAACGAATGTCTACACTCTCGTACGTCATAGCGGGCTCGGAAGCCACCGGCGGTGCAGGCCTACAGGCAGACCTGAAGACTTTCGAACAGCTCGGTGTCTACGGAGTGGGAACCATCACCTGCATCGTTTCCTTCGACCCGAAATCGGACTGGGGCCACCGGTTCGTTCCGATTGCAGGCCAGGTCATCGCGGATCAAATCGAAGCTGCGACGTCCGCCCACGATCTCGACGTCGTCAAGATCGGCATGCTCGGGACCCCGGAGACCGTCGCCACCGTCGCCGCGTCCCTTCGGCAGCAGAGTTGGCGGCACGTCGTCGTCGACCCCGTTCTCATCTGCAAGGGGCAGGAACCGGGTGCTGCGCTCGATACGGACAACGCGCTGCGCACCGACATCTTGCCGCTGGCCACCGTCATCACTCCCAATCTCTTCGAAGCACGCACGCTCGCCGGTATGGACTCGATCGACACCGTCGACGATCTGTCCGAGGCCGCTCGCCGTATCGCGGACCTCGGGCCGCGATACGTGGTGGTCAAAGGTGGCGCAGGACTACCGGGAGACGACGCCGTCGACGTGATGTTCGACGGCACCGAGGTGACCGTGTTGCGCGCGCCGAAGATCGGAAACGAACGGGTCTCCGGGGCAGGGTGCGTGTTCGCTGCGGCGATCACAGCCGAATTGTCCAAGGGCGCATCGGTTCTCGACGCGGTGACAACCGCCAAGAAGTTCGCGCACGACGGTATCGTCGGCCGGTTGACCACCAACGCACCGTTCGCCGCTGTCGGGTGGCAGGCCTAGCCCTCACACGGCAGATCGGTTGCCGTCGAGGATGTTTCGCGCGGTACTGATCGCCAGCGGGAGCGCCCGGTCGAGTGGTGCCTTCCTGAATTCGGTCGAGAGAATTTCGACGCCCCAGGTTCCCTCGTAGCCGATCTCCCGCAGCACCTCGACCAGACCTGTGAGGTCGAAAGACCCCTCGCCACACAGTCGGCGATTGTCCATCGTGTCGGTGAAGAGGTCGCCGACGACGTTCCGATCGGCGTCGTCGAGTTCGACGCCGAACACTATGTCCGCAGTGAGAGATTCGCGCAGCTCGGCAAGTGAGGTGCCCGCGCGGAAGACATGCCAGGCGTCGACGACGAGTCCGCAGCCGGGGTGGCCGGTCGACCTCGCGAGATCGGCGCCGGCGGGCACCGTCGAGATAATCGAGAACGGCATCGGTTCGATGGCGATGCGCGTGCCGTGGGAGACCGCGTCACGGGTCAGTTCGAGTAGCGATTCGGCATACTGCTCCAGCTCACGCGGCGGTGCATTCTCCGATCCGATCTTGATGTGCGTCGGGCCGAGGGCGTCTGCGGCCTCGAACAGAAGGTTCCTGGTGGCGTAGGTGTGTCCGTCGTGGCCTTGCGGAATCCACCACCTCTCGAGCAGTTCGATCTCGACATATTTCAATCCTGCACGATCGAGCATTTTTCGAAGTCGGTCGAAGCCGATGTCGGCTCTGATGTGGGCCAGGTCGTCGGCAACGATGCCCATGCCTGCGAAGCCGGCAACGGCAACGGCAGCGATCCGGTCCTCGATCGGAATCGGGCTGGAGGCGGGCGAGCGGTCGGGGCGCACGTCGCCTGCGGACGTCCAACACGCTGCGATCATTTCTGTCGTCACCGTCGTATTCTCTCGGCGACTCGATGCAGCGATCAATGCACCGACCCATCAAATTCCCGTCAGCGAGTCACCCGACCGTACGACGGGTGGCATCGAGGGTTCCCAGCAGTGCGAGCGCGTCCGCACTGGGTGATCCGGCGGCGGCAGTGGCGACGGTGAGCTGCTGGCCGGGTGAACTGCGCACATCGAATGTCTGGTAGTTGAGTTCCAGCAGTCCCACGTCGGGATGGTGGATGCTCTTGCGCGTCATCGTCAGACCGGCGACCTTGTGGTCGTCCCACAGTCCGCGGAACGTCTGGCTGTCGCGATGGAGCCATGACACCAGGGCGCTCACCTCCGGGTGGGGCGGGACGAATCCGTCCGCCAGCCGAAGCGCGCTGATGGCAGCGCGTGAGACCTCGTCCCAGTTCAGGTAATAATCCTTCGCTTCGGGGTCGAGAAACATGTTGGCGAGTATGTTTCCGTTGTGCCACACCGGTGCGACGAGGGCCGTCGCGGTCGGATTCGCCGCCAGGATGCGGAATGCCGCATTGGTCACGTACGCCGCGGCATGGGGGAATGCCGCCATCATTTCGGCGAGCTCCGGACTGACCACCTCGTCGGTGCGGTTGACGCTGGGGGACAGGCGAGCAAGTCGGAAGAGATGATCACGGGCGTCGGGTTCGAGACGCAGCGTCCGGCACAGTGCATCCACGACCTGAGACGACGGGGTTTTCTCGCGGCCCTGCTCGAGGCGGGTGTAGTAGTCCACACTCACTCCGGCGAGCACCGCCACCTCCTCGCGACGCAGCCCGACGACGCGTCTGGCACCCACCGCAGGCAATCCCGCTTCACCCGGAGTGACGCGCCCGCGGTGCGCGCGCAAGAACTGACCCAACGAACCTGCGCTGCTTTCCGTCATACGACGAGGTTACTGTTCAACGCTTCCGGCAGAGTCACTGCACGTACGGTGACGCCGTTGACCTGCGTCTTGCCTGCAGCGTCGACCGATGCGGCGAGGTCGCCTCGGTGGTTCCCGCGCCACGCGGTATTCGGCATCGTTACCGAGGATCGCCCTCTGCAGGCCGACGGTCCGTCCTATCATCGAGAGGTGGCGGGGGCGGGGGCATGGCCGTTGACCGGGCGCGCCGAAGAGGTGCAGCGCGCCGGGATGGCCGTGTCCGCTACCGACGGCCCGTGCGGGGTCGTGATCGTCGGGCCCGCAGGCGTCGGCAAGAGCAGACTCGCGCAGGAGGTGCTGGACCGCGCCGAAGCCGATGGATGCGTCGTACGGTGGGTGGCCGCCACGTCGTCCGCACGCTCCCTTCCCCTCGGCGCCTTCGCGGAGTGGGTGGACGAGCAGGGCGCGGACCAACTGAATGTGGTTCGCGGAGTGATCGACACCCTGACCGAAACATCGGGCGACGCTCGGGTCGTGGTGGGGGTCGACGACGCGCATCTGCTCGACGATCTGTCCGCGTTCGTGGTCCACCAACTGGTACTCCGCGACGCGGCTTCCGTGATCGTGACGGTTCGGCGCGGTGAACCCGTTCCCGACGCCATCCGTTCGCTGTGGAAAGACGAGCACCTCGAACGACTCGATCTGCCGCCGCTGACGGAATCCGCGTCGACGACCCTCGTGCATTCGGTCCTGTCCGGGCCTCTCGATCCCCGCGACATGCGCAGGCTGTGGGCGCTCACCCGTGGAAACGTTCTGTACCTGCGCAACATCGTCGAGCAAGAGCTGTGCGAGGGTCGCCTCGTTCGGCACGGTGAGCTGTGGAGGTGGTCGGGTGAACCGGTCGTGTCCCCGAGCCTCGTCGAGTTGATCGAGGCGCGTATGGGCGTTCTTCCGGCCGTGCTGGCGGAAGTGGTCGACGTCCTTGCCGTAGGGGAGCCGCTCGATATGGCCGTGCTCACCCGGATCGTTGATGCGGACGCCGTCGAGCAGACCGAAGCGCGGGGGTTGATAGCGCTGGAGAAGGTCGGTGATGGTCCGAAAGTAGTTGCGCGCGTGGCACACCCGCTCTACGGTGAGGTGCGCCGAGCGAAAGTGTCACCGATGCGTTTGCGCACCATGAACGGCCTGGTCGCAACGGCATTGGCTCGGTACGGAGGCGCGGACATGCGCGCGACGGTGCGTCGCGCGTCCCTGTGCCTGGACTCGGATCTGCCGGCCGACCCGGATCTGTACACGCGGGCCGCGAACGGCGCGCTGTGGCAGGCCGACCTGGTTCTTGCGGATCGGCTCGCGGCTGCGGCGATCGAGGCGAACGGAAGCATCGAGGCGAGATTCGTTCGTGCGCAGGCGCTGTCGTGGCTGAGCAGGGGGGAAGAGGCAGATTCGGTGCTCGCGGAGATTGAGGTCGACAGTCTGTCCACAACCGACAGCGCACGGCTCGCATTCGTTCGGGCGGTCAATCTCGTATGGGCACTCGGACGTCCGGTGGATGCATGGTCGCTCGTCGAGTCGGCCGAAACGACACACCCGTCCGTTCGTCTCATGCCGTTGACTGCGTTCCACGTCGTCTACTGGGCACTGGCGGGCCGACCGGTGCGGGCGATCGAGTCGGCCCGAGATCTCGAATTGTCGGAGCTTCCCGACGTCGTGGCCGCGGTGACCTTCTGGGCCATGGTCGTCGCGTTCGGAGATACAGGCCGCATGACGGAGGCACGGTCGGCAGCCGACGACGGAAACAGGTTGATAGCGCGTTCGTTCGAGGCGAGCCAGACGAGATTCGTGCTGACGGACGGATATGTCGGTGCACTCGTGCTGTCCGGACGGATCGGCGAGGCCGCCGATGCCGCGCGCGACCTACGGCGTGTGACAGCCGACCTACCGGGCACCGCGCACATTCTCGGTACCGCGATCTCCGGTATGGCTGCACTCGCTGCTGGGCGGGTCGGCACGGCGTTGCCGTTATTGGACCTCTCGGTACTCGCGTTGTCGACTTCCGGTGAGACGAACGGTTTCGGTTACCGATATCAGCTCGGTCGCACTCGGGCACTTGCGCTGTCGGGTGACACCGCTGCCGCGAGAAGATCACTATCCGAGCTCGAAGCTCACCGTCATCCGAGCTGGGCGTATCTGGAGCCGGAGCGACTTCTGGTGATGGCATGGGTAGCCGCTGCGCACGGTGCGCTGACCGAAGCGCGGGCAACGGCTCGAAGCGCCGCCGACAACGCGCGCATGAACCGGCAATTCGCGCAGGAGGTTCTCTGTTTGCAGACGGCAACACAATTCGGTGATCGAGGAACGGTCCACCGGCTTGCGCAACTGGCTACAACGGTCGATGGCCCGCGAGCGTCGGCCGTCACCGCATATGCGGTCGCGTTCGCCGCAGACGACGGTTCCGCTCTCGACGAGGCATCGCTCGGGTTCGAGAAGATGGGCGACTCGATCGCCGCGGCCGATGCCGCAGCGCACGCTGCGATCGCATATCGGCACCACGACCTGAGGGGGTCTGCCCTGGTGTCGTCCTCCCGCGGGGAGGCGATTGCTCAACGGTGTGGCTCGTTCTCCACTCCTGCGCTGCGCGAGGCGTCGACGCCGTTGCCCTTGACTTCCCGTGAGCGTGAGATCGTTTCGCTCGTTCGGGTGGGGATGTCGAACAGGGAGATCGCGGAACGACTGACGCTATCGGTCCGAACCGTCGAGGGACACCTGTACCGGGCCACAGCCAAGACCGGCGTCCGAAACCGCGACGAGCTCGGGGCCATCCTGGATCAGCGGTGACCGATCGCGGTGACCGCTGATGTGCGACTGCTCAGGTGCGAGCCTCGATGCGGCATGGGACCTCACCCACCGGGCGCAGGACCAGATCGGTGGTGACGGCGACCTCGCCTGGCGGTGTGTCGAAGGTGAAGTTGTGTGCGAGGACCGCGAGCGTCAGTGCCGATTCGAGCATCGCGAAGCGCTGACCGATGCACCCGCGCGGGCCGTGACCGAACGGGAACCACGCCAGCTTGTGCCGGTACTCCTCGTTCTCCGGTGTGAATCGGTCCGGATCGAAGCGGAAGGGGTCGGGCCACAGATCACTCCGGTGATGGATGACCCATGGTGCGATCGACAGATCCGATCCGGCGGGAATTCGGTACCCGCACATGTCGGTTTCGTCCGACGACTTCCGTCCGATGTAGGGAGCCGACGGGAACAGACGTGTAGTTTCCTTCAACACCATCATCGTGTAGGTCAGCGCATGGACGTCGGCGGCGGTCGGCGGTTCGGACCCGGCGACGCGGGCGGACTCTTCACGAAGACGATTCTGGGCGTTGTGATCTCGGCCGAGAAGATGCAACGCGAATGTCAATGCTGTTGCTGTGGTGTCGTGTCCGGCGAGAAGAAAGATCTTGACCTGATCTCGTACCTCGTCGTCCGACAGTGCGCCACCGTCGTCGTCCCGCGCGTCGATCAAGCCTCCGATCAAATCCATGTTCGGTGGCGATACGGACTTACGGGCATCGATGATGTCCGCGCAGACGGCGTTCAGATCGTGTTCGGCGCGGGCGGCCGCTCTGTTGGACGGCGTCGGCCACGTCGCTGGGATTGGAATCGGCGCCACACCTCGCCGAATAGCGGTGCGGCCGAGTACCGGCAGAGTGGCACGCAGAACCGGCACCACACGGGACGAGTCCTGGCCGAAGAGAATGCGACTCGCGATCGCGAGGGTCATCCGAGACATTTCCGATCGCAAGTCGACGGCCGTGTCCGAGCCGCTGCGCCAACGCGCAACCAGAGTGTTGATCTCCTCGAACATGACCGTCACATACGCGTCGACATTGCGCGGAGTGAACAGCGGTTGGATGAATCGGCGTTGCCTCAGCCAGGTCTCGTCCTGGCTGGTGGCCACTCCGTTCCCGAAGACCTCCCGCATTGCCCGATACGCCGCATTGTCCTTCCGGTAGTGCCGATTGGTCGGCGCGTCCAAGGCCTGCGCGGCACCGTCCGGATGGTTGACGACGAACATCTCACGCCGCAAGCCCGGCGGGCCGTAGACGGCGCGGGCGACATCACCGCACTCCTCGTAGCTGCGCAACCCGAACTGCAGCGGGTCTTCGACGAGGTCTCGTGTCGAACCGAGAAATCTCGACCCCGAGACTGTCCGCGGTTCGCTCGAACAAATATTGGTGTTCGTCATCTCCACTCCCGACGAATGGGCAGGGCTACGGTGTGCTTGTCGTCTGTTCAGCATGTACGCCGGGGGTCGGTGCCGAATGGAGTAGAGGGCCACTCGACTTTTCGGGTGCGTCGCTCTCGATACTCGGTTCAGTCCGCTCGACGCAGATCACGGATGCCGACGACGAGAAATCGGGCCGCGGCGAAGCACGGATTCGATGCGGTCGGAGGCCTCGCGCCTGCGCAACGGCCGACTTGTTCCGCCCGCGACATCGCGCATGCCGCGCACCGTCTCGGCCAGCACCGCGGGACCGTCGAGCTCCGGGGTCCACCCCAGCAGTTGCTGCGCTCGCGTGGTGTCGAGCAGCGGGGTTTCGTATGCCAGGTCGAGCCATCCGGGATGAACGGACTGCAGGTGCGCTGCGAAGGTGGCTGCTGTCACCGAACGCATGACCCGGCGTGGAATCGGGACAGGTCGAGCGGACAGCACCGACCGGAAGTCGTCGACCCGTACCGGGGTCGGCGCGGACAGGTTGAACGCGCCTGTGTGTCTGCAGGTCAAGGCAGAGACGATGGCCTCGGCGACATCGGCGGTCGCGACTGCCGGGAGTGAGATGGACCTGTCCATCGGCAGGACCGGGATGTGATCGACGATCCACGACGGCACGAGGTCGGGGAGTGCGTATCGCAGCAGTGCGCTGCCGAACGCATACTGTCCGATGAGCCCGGGACGCAACCGAACGATCGTCATCCGATCTGCGCTCGACTCGATTCGGTCGAGGATGTGCTCGGCAGCAGCTTTGTCGGCGCTGTAGGTCGAGGACGGAACGCCGTCCCGTGACCATGTCTCGTCGACGCGACGGTCGTACGCGCCAGGCGAATACACCCCACTCGACGACATGTGTACCAGCCTCGGCACTCCCGCGCGCACCGCTGCGGCCGCGACCGCAGCGGTTCCCGAGACGTTGGTTCGACGAAGGTAGTCGCGGTCACGCATGGGCTGAAATCCGATCGCGAGGTGCACCACCGCATCCGTATCGTGCAGAACGCGTGTCATGCGGTCCTCCGCCTCGGCGGTCGCGAGGTCGATCTCGTGCCATCGAATACCGTTGTACGGCGGCATATCCGGTGGACGACGACGCGCGATCCCGACGACATCGACATCCTCGTCGACGAGCCGTCGTAGTAGCGCTGTCCCGACGTTCCCGGTCGCACCGGTTACGACTATCCGCATCGGTCCACGCTCTCTGTCATCGACACCACCGCGGCGGCGATGGATCCGGTTTCCGCCACAGCGGCGCGTTGACGGCCGGCGCCATTGCCGTGCAGTAGATTCCGCCGAACTCCTGTGTCGACCAGGGATCGTTCCTCGGTGATTGCCAAGGCATCCGACACGTGATGGACGAGAGCTCGCACCGCTGCAGCCGCGGTGTCGAGCCGGCCGGTTTCCGGATCGACGAGTCGGTCGCTCAATCCGTCTCGGGCCGCTCGCCAGTAGGCCAAGCGCAACGCGTGCTCCGGGACGGCAGGAGCAGAGCCGTTGTTGCGCACAGCCTCCGACGCGGTCATCACGAGTGCGCGGACGAGGACTGCGAGAAGAACAGTGTCATGCACGGTCACCGGCACGTCGCTGATCCGTACTTCGAGCGTCGGGAAGTTCATCGACGGCCTGATGTCCCAGTAGACCATTCCGTCGTCGAGAATTGCTCCGACGTCGAACAGTTGAGCGACGAGCTCGTCGTAGTGCGTAATGGAGTCGAGGAACGGGGGAGGGCCCGCACTCGGCCATCTCGACCACAGGACCGAACGCCAACTCGCGTAACCGGTGTCGCGTCCGGCGTAGAACGCCGAATTGGCGGTCAGTGCGAGAAGGACGGGCAACCAGGGGCGCACGTGATTGCTGATCTGCACCGCGGCGTCGCGGTTGGGGATCGCGATGTGCACGTGTGCTCCGCACACACCTTGTTCGAGGGCGATGATGCCGTATTCGGCAGCGATGCGGCGGTAACGCTTGGTGTCGGTGATCGGGCCCAACTCCGGCAGCAGCGGCGGCACGCCCGCGGGCAGGACCGACGCTCCGGCGAGATGTGCGGCGTGTGCGGCGATGGACCGAGACGAGGTCAGCGCATCGGTGAGTTCGGCGGAGGTGTCCAATACATCGGTGGCAGTTTCGATTTGACAAGGTGTCAGTTCGAGCTGCAGCGTCAGGCCGAGCTCCCTCGCATAGTCTGCGACGGTGTCGTTCTGCATCGTCGGAACGCCGGTGTTCGGGTCGACGAGGAGCAATTCCTCTTCGACCCCGAAAGTGGGCACGTCCGCCATGTCAGTCCGTTCTCGGAGTGATCGAACAGTGATCGACCGTCGCATTCAGACGTGCACCGGGACCGAGCGATGGCGACGAAGGGGTACTCGGTGCGGTCGAATCCGTGATCGGCATATCGAGTACTACCCTGCCTTCGATATGCCGAAACGGATCGACCCGGCTACCGAGGATCCTCGTGTGCCAGGGCTCGGTATCCGGTGGCGCCCGCGCGATCGACGGCGGCTTTGACGATGCCGAATACCGCGCCGTGGATGGCCGCAGCGATCAGAACCTCCCGCACCGACCGGTCGAGGTCCTTGGGGTCGGGAGCCTCGACATCGTTGTCTCCCAAGTATTTCCACACCTGCTTGAACACGACGCCTGCCAGCACGCCACCCAGGACGCTCGTGGCCAGGGCCAGCGGCTTGTATGCAGCCTTCGATACTGCGCTCATCGGAAAACCCTCCTCGAACGGCGACGGCGAAGAACGACCGTCACGATCAACCCTGCCAACACGGCGCCTGCGGCTGCCGCCAATACCTGCGGATTCCTCTGCGCCACCGTTTTTGCGCGACCGGCTTGGAACGACGCCTCGTTGGCGACGCGGGCAGGCACATCGGCTTTCGCTGCGAGCGCGGCCACCGTCTCCGCGAGATCTGCTCGCTGCTGTTCGACCGGCGGTGGTTCGATTGTTGGTGGTTCGACTGTTGGTAGTTCGACGGGATCAGGTGTCTGTCCCGGTGTTTCTGCGTGCTTACCGCTCATCGGATTCCCTTCTTGATCGCGGTGATGTCCTTGTTGACGCTCGCCGCGGTGTCCGCGGGAACGGGAGGGAGCGCTTTCTTCGCGCGAGATGCGCCCACCGCAGCCAGAATTCCACCGACGGCCAGCACCACAGCCGCGACGATCAACGCGGCGAGCCACGCCGCGACGGCGGTTGCGAGACCGAGAACGGCAGTGGCGATCAGCGTCGCAAGGCCGAAGAACAGTAGGAGTGCACCGGCACCGGAAATGCCGATACCGATGCCCATCCGCGTTCCCTTGCTCTTGACTTCCGCCAGTCCCGAACTGATTTCGGTGCGAACGAGGGTCGACACCTGATCGGTGAGTCGCTCCACGAGCTGGACGGTCGACAAGTCGGTGGCGGACGTCCGGTCGTTCGATCTGTGAATCGGCTCTTCGATCATCGTTTCTCCTGTGGGTGTGCGAGCGGCGGATTCTCCCGGGCCGTCGTTGTGTGCCTGCCGAAGCCGTCGACCCTGCTCGACGGCTTCGGCGTCCTTCCGGTCGTTCTTGTCCGAGACCCTGGTGTCGCGAGGTGGCAGCTGAAGTCGTTCTTCGGCGACGATCCCGGCTTGCAGTTGTCGGCCTCGTTCGAGTTCGGAGTCGAGTTCGGCTCCGAACAACAGCGCCAAGTTCGTGATCCAGAGCCACAACAGAAACACGATCGCACCGGCGAGAGACCCGTAGGTCTTGTTGTAACTACTGAAATTGGCTACGTAGAAGCCGAACGCTACGGACGCGACGATCCATACGATGATGGCCAGCGCCGCACCCGAACTGATCCACCGGAACTTGGGCTGCTGGATGTTCGGTGTGGCGTAGTACAAAATGGCAACGGCGAGAACGATCATGACGACGACGATGGGCCATCGGGCGATGTTCCATACAGTCAGCGCCGTGTCGCCGAGCCCGACAGCGTCTCCCACCGCAGTCGCGACGGGTCCACTGACCGCGAGCATCACCGCAGCGCACGCGATCAACGCCAACGCCACCAGAGTGACGAGAAGCAGGACCGGGCGCAGCTTCCACACGGGCCGTCCTTCGTCGACCTCGTACATTCGGTTCATCGCACGCCCGAAGGCCCCGACGTAACCCGATGCCGACCACAGTGCACCGGCGATGCCGGTGACGAGGGCGAAACCTGCTGCTGGGGCTTGGACCAACTGCTCGATCGGAGCCCGCAGCGTGTCCACCACCGAGGACGGTCCGAGGTCTCCGACGATCTGAAGTACAGCGTCGACCGTGGCTTGTCCCTGACCGAATACGCCGAGGAGGGACACCACCGCGAGGATTGCCGGGAACAACGACAGCACGGCGTAGTAGGTCAGTGCTGCCGCGAGGTCCGTGCATTGATCGCGGGAGAACTCGCGGGCCGTCTTCTTCAGCACGAAGATCCAGGACGGCTTCGTCAGGTCGGTCGGCGAATCGGCCTTCCTCGGATCGTCCGGGTCGGCCTCGACAGGCGCGGGCGCCGCGGAGTCTTGTTCGGTCATCGATGTTCCATACCCGCACACCCGGCGTGGAAACTCGTTTCCGGCAGGGGAGTGTGGGGTATCGACACGCAGACACTCACGGAGGAAGCATGGACCTGACCGATGACGAACTCGCAGTTCTCCGAAGCGCATTCGAGTGGGCACGAAGCGGTGACACCGCACAGATCAAGCAGTTCCTCGACGTCGGTGGTCCCGCGAATCTGACGAACGAACGCGGAGACACCCTGTTGATTCTCGCGGCGTACCACAGCCGTGTCGATACGGTCGCGGTCCTGCTGGACGCGGGAGCGGATGTGGAGCGCGTCAACGACAACGGACAAACTGCGTTGGGCGCGGCGGTGTTTCGTCGATCGCGCGAGATCGTCGGTCTTCTACTCGGCCGAGGGGCTGACCCGCACGCGGGTGCTCGGTCGGCAGTGTCGGTCGCCGAGTTCTTCCAACTCGACGACATGGCGGCACTGCTGATCGAGCCTACCCGCGACAGCTAGCTCGTTACTTCTTCTTCGTGCGTTGCTTGCGCGCCGGAGCAGCGGGCGGCACGTCCGATCCCATGACGGCAGGCGCTCGATCCCACGCCCGGTGCAGTCCGACCGCCGCGAGCAGAGCGTCGTTGAAACTCTTGATCGCAGTCTCGCCCACGACCACCCCTGGCTCAGCGGTTGCGATTCCGGCGAATTCGAGTGTCGCTGTACCGTCGCCCCACGCGCCGATCGTCTTGCAGTGACGGAATGCTTCCTGCAGCAGAAGAACCAGCTTGATATCGGTCGACGGCGCAGTACCACCGGCGACGACGAATGCGTCGAATTCGATCGATCGCACGGTGAGGAACGTTCGCTCGACCACCTGCCGGCGAGCACCTTTCCCGAGGAATCCGCCGACGGCCGCAATGACGTGCACCGTAGCGCCGCGTCGTTCTGCGGCAGTTCTCAACTTGCCGATACCGGAGAGATCGGAGTTCTCGTCGGCGACGACGCCGATCTTGCGGCCGTCGATCGGTCCAGGTGTGTCGACGATCTGCGACAGCGCCGCCGAGGTGACTACGTCCTGGATCGGATTACCTTGGGGTGCAGGCAGTCCGAGCCCCGCCGCCACTCGGCCGCACAGATCGGTGTCGACGTTCGCCAGCACGGTGAGCTGCCGCTCCTTGATCGACTGTTCGAAGACCTTGCCCAGCTCGAACGTGAACGCCTCGACGACGTGGTCCTGCTCGATGGGTGTGAGACTGCGATAGAACATTGCGGGCTGAGAGAAATGGTCGTCGAACGACGCCGGATTCGCACGCACCGCGCGGCCCTCGATGAGCCGCTCGGTCTGGACGTACCCGCCGTCCGGCGCCCCTGCGTCGAGGGGCTCACCGTCGTCGACGGTGTTGTCCCGATATGGCGCAAGTCCGGTGTGTACGGCGCTCTGATGCATCCCGTCACGCAGCATGTCGTTGACCGGCGCGTGTGGGCGATTGATCGGCAGCTGTGAGAAATTGGGTCCACCGAGACGAGTGATCTGGGTGTCCAAGTACGAGAACAGACGCGCCTGCATCAGTGGATCGTTGGTGACCTCGATGCCGGGAACCAGATGCCCGGTATGGAATGCGACCTGCTCGGTCTCGGCGAAGTAGTTGGTCGGGTTCGCATTCAGTGTCAGCTTTCCGATCGGCTGCACTCGGGCGAGTTCCTCCGGGACGAGCTTCGTCGGGTCGAGCAGATCGATCCCCTCGAAGGTGTCCGTGCCGTCGTCCGGCATGACCTGAATTCCGAACTCGTACTCGAGCGGCGCGCCCGCCTTGATGCCGTCGGACATGTCACGGCGGTGGTAATCGGGATCGACGCCTGCTGCGATCTGGGCTTCCTCCCACACCAGGGAGTGCACACCGGCAACGGGCTTCCAGTGGAACTTGACGAGGCTGGTGGTCCCGTCGGCAGCCACCAACCGGAAGGTGTGTACTCCGAAGCCTTCCATGGTGCGGTACGACCGGGGAATGCCGCGATCACTCATGTTCCACAGGACGTGGTGCGTCGCCTCGGTGTGAAGCGACACGAAGTCCCAGAACGAGTCGTGCGCCGACTGTGCTTGCGGCAGTTCGATATCGGGCTGAGGCTTGCCTGCGTGAATGATGTCCGGGAATTTGATGCCGTCCTGGATGAAGAAGACGGGCATGTTGTTTCCGACCAGGTCGAACGTGCCCTCGTCGGTGTAGAACTTGACCGCGAACCCGCGGGTGTCCCGCACCGTGTCCGCCGACCCTCTGGAGCCCAGAACTGTCGAGAAGCGGACGAACACATCGGTTTTCCGGCCCTTCTCCGTCAGAAAACCTGCTTTGGTGACGGATTGCGCTGTGCCGTAGGACTGGAACGTCCCATGGGCTGCCGCACCGCGTGCATGCACGACCCGCTCCGGAATCCGCTCGTGATCGAAGTGAGTGATCTTTTCTCTCAGATGGAAGTCCTCGAGAAGTGTCGGTCCCCGGTCGCCCGCTTTGAGTGAGTGATGCGTATCCGGTAGCCGCACACCCTGCGCTGTGGTGAGGAACGCTCCCTCCTGTGCACGTGTGTCGGGTACACCAGTGGGACCGATAGGTGCAGGCGCGGACTGGTCGGAACGAGGAGTGGGAGGCATGGTGTGTCTACTTTCGTCAGGCGACTGCGGGCTCATGGCTCGACCTCGCCGTGGAGCTGTACCCCGAAGCGGCCGGTCTCATGCGTGTTCACAGACCCAGGTGTCGGGGAACCATCCGCCGGGTAGCCGAGATCGATGGCCTCGAAAGAAACAGACTCTCCCTCTCGTACCGTCACGGTCGGCGTTGTCGGCGATGCCGGGTTCGCATCGAAGATCGCGTACGCGATCTTCAGGGCGCTACCGACAGAGGTCTCCATCGGCGGGGACACCATCGCCGTCGAATCTTCGAGGCCTCAGGTGACTCTTCCCCCTACGGCGACGGGATCTGCGCAGTTGGCGCAATGGTGCGAAGCGATCCAGGAGACCAACGACTACGACATCGTGCTGTGCATCTCGGAGGTTCCGCGCAGACAGGGTCCGAAACCCGTGACCGCAGAACTGCGCGAAGGCACCTCCGCCGCGCTCTACGTGCCGTCGTTCGGGACTGTCGCGGTGCAGCGTCGGGTCGTCGCCATGGCTCTGCAGATCGTGCACGATCTGCTCGGTACCGACGCGCGCCCGCGTCTACGGCGCTCGATGTCGACATGGGCCCCCGGGCCGGATGCAGAGGGGCGCGGTGAGCAGATCTTGCTGACTCCGGGCGCATTCGGCCGAATTCGGCTGATTCTGGGAATGATCCGATGTAATCGTCCGTGGCGCCTGATACCGACGCTGTCGGGGGCGCTGGGCGCTGCGAGTGCCGCATCGGCGTTCGGCGTCTTCTACGCCAGCATCTGGCAGATGGCCGCGTCGATGACGGTGGAACGGCTGACGGCCGTCGCCGTCGCGGCGGTGACCGCGATGAGCGTATGGCTGATCTTCCCGCACGGCTTGTGGGAACGCCGCGAATTCCGAGCATCGACGACGGACCGATGGATGTACAACGCCGCCACGCTCGGAACCGTCGTGAGCGGGGTTCTGTGCATGTACGCCGTGCTGTTCTCGGTGGTTCTGATGTCGTCCGCGATCGTGATATCACCCGAGTTTCTCGGGCGGCAGCTCGGCCGTGACGCAGGTGCGGGGGACTACCTGTCGTTGGCGTGGCTGGCAGCATCACTGGGCACGGTCGCCGGTGCCGTCGGATCTACCGTGGCCGACCGACACGACATCCTCGATGCCACCTACGGCCATCGCGAGCTGCTTCGGCGAAAGACCGAAACTGCCCAGTCCTAGCGTTCCCCATTCTGGCGTTCGCCCATGTGGCCTCGCGCGTCGGGGGAGGCCGTTTACTCGGTAGCACATCGGGGAATGTCGAGTTCGAACTCTTTCTACTCTGCTCGACGAACCGCGGTAGAACCCGGCTCCAGCTATCGCCAACGGGAACCGGCGCTCGTAGAGTATGGGTTGCGGCTGGTGCTGGGCAAGGGGGCGATCGTGAACGAGCAGCGGCGTGAATTCCTGTGGCGCGCGATCGCTGAGCAGGCGGGCTCCCCTGGTCAGGCGTCGTGGGCCGAGGCGGTCTGCCGAACATGCGTCGACAATCTGGATGGCATCGACGCCGCCGCAATGACGTTGCGCGTCAGCCCCCGGGCACAGGACATGCTCGGCTCGAGCAGTGAGTGGGCCGGTCGTCTCGACGAGCAGCAGTACACCCTGGGCGAGGGACCGGGCGTGCAGGCTTTTCGCGACGGAATCCCCACTCTGGTGAGCGATCTGCGGCACGCGGAAGAGCGTTGGCCGGGTTTCGCAGACGCCGCACAAGAGATCGGCGCGGCAGCGGTGTTCGCCTTCCCGTTGCGGGTCGGCGGTATCAAGCTGGGAACGGTGACGCTGTATCGACGGCGGCCCGGGGCCCTCGCCGCATCGACACTCACCGACGCAGCCCTGTTGGCAGACCTGATCATGTTCGCGCTACTCGAACAGGCCGAATTCTCGAAGAATGCTGGAGAGGAATGGATCCGAACCGTCGGTTCGTATCAGGACGTGAACATTGCTACGGGTGTGCTGTCGGCCAAGCTCGGCGTCAGTCTCGACGACGCTTTTGTGCGCTTGCGCGCGCACGCTTTTCAGCAAGGACGGCCGATCCTGGATCTTGCACGTGAAGTGCTCGCGCAACGAATCGACGTCGGAGAGTTCAACGATTGATCATCGAAATCGCGACAGCTCCCGAAACCGCGGCAGCTCACACGACCGCGACAGCTCTCACCACCGGGCAGGGAGTGGAGCGTCGGGGTCGGGCGGTTCTTCGAACATCTTGGCAAGGTGTGCCTTGATGGCTTCGGTGCTCATTGTCGGACCACCGTCGGTGCCCACTATCGGGCTACCTCCGGTACTTGCCGTCGAATGTCCTTGAATTCCGGAGAACCGGCTCTGGGTCGAGTGAAATCTGTCCACTGGTAATTCCTTTGGCAAGAAATGACCACGGATCGGTTACGACGGCTGCCCGTGTCCTCGGAGAACCTGAGCCAGAGCAAGAGCCCCGATCGGTTCGTCGATGGAGTGGGCGAGCGCCCGGATGTCGTCGTCGGTCCGTGTGCTGTGCAGTGCATCCCGAAGTTCCGCGGAAGCGGCGTCCTCGAACCCAGGGCCACTGAGTCTGTTCACGGTTTCCAGCAGTTCGTCGAATCGGTTGATCTCTCCCGGCCGTAACCGATTCCGTACGAGTGCAAATGCTTTGACAGCCTCAGGACTCGACAATTCGGCCAAGGCAGCTATTTCGGCTCGGTGCAATGCTGCAGAATCCGAGCCGACTGCGTGGTCGGTCATGCTGTTTCGATCGACTTCGTTCGACACAAAACCCCCCGTGGTCCGTTGTTGTGCACGGGCGGCGCGGGAGCGAAAGTCTTTGCTGTCGCTAAGGTTCCCCGAGATCACGGCGCGCGAGGAGACCCCTCGACCCCTCGCGCAGCCCCGCGCCGTCGTGCCCGACCGATGCATCGCGCGTGCGGAAAACAATCCAACACATGCAGTGCATCGCCTGTGGCTGAAACGAGATATCGGTGTACAAGTCGTACAAATAGGGCAGACGCGACTCGCACAACGGTTCTCGATTCGGACACCAGGATTCCGGGGTGTCGCCAATTCACACGCCGCCGGGGGCAGGGGCTGAAAGCGTATGTGTATTGGAGTTTAATCACGAAAGCGTCAGGTCCGCCAGTGCGGTAAAATCTAGCGGTCGGATCGCCTCGGCGCCGGTGTCGTTCGGTTGAATGACACCGGCTGTTGTTGGCAATTCGTTCAGATCGGGGGTGTCGAGTGACTCGCATGCTCGATGGCAGATGCGGAGGCTGGCTGTGTACGACCCAAGGGTTTATGTGAAGGTCGTCGATCGGATGGTCGGCCTCGCCGAAACGCTGCCCGAGAACGACGTTGTTTTCGGTCATCTCGTCGAAGCGGTAACGGAGGTATTCGATCTCGCCGGTGCAAGCGTGTTGATCTCGGACAACGAAGGAGAGGCATTGGCGGTGTCGGTGACAACTCCCGCCGTGGTGTCGCTCGCGGATTGCCAAGTCGAGTACCAACGCGGACCAGGGTGCGATGCGTATCGAGAGGCTCGCACGGTCGATGCAGGCGACGTGGCACTCGTGCGACAGCGATGGCCCAAGTTCGCCGACGTCGCAGCGCGGCTGGGAGTCGCTGCCGTCGCCTCTTTTCCGCTCTTTCGTGAGGGTGAGGTCATGGGCAGTCTCGACCTCTATTCGTCCAAGCTGCAACAATGGTCGACGGCAGAGCTCGATGCCGCGAGGGTCCTTGCCAGGTTCGCCTGTGCGCAGCTGATCAACTCCGTTCAGGTGCGCCGGATGAAAGAGGTTGCCGAACAGCTCGAGCATGCGCTCGAATCGCGCATCATCATCGAACAGGCCAAGGGAGTGCTCGCGGCGTCGGACAACATCGACACCGAATTGGCGTTCGAACGACTGCGGCAACACGCGCGCAAACACCGCACGAGCGTGCGAGAGATTGCGCAGGCGGTCGTCGAATATCGGGTCCGCATCTAGGGTTTTCATGCCGGTGGGGGCGGAGTAGCGTCGGAAATGTTCCTCGCCGTGGACTTCCACCCCCTTCAAGAGTCCCGGCTGTTGAGGGACGCGGAGGCCCCGGCGAAACCCCCCCGTTGCCGGGGCCTCCGCCTGTGCCCTGGAAGCCGCGGATCGATGAATTATTTACCGTCACAAACTAGTTCGTCACCGGCGATGTTCGGCTTCAGTGGCTGGCACGGTCGATTGTGCCGCACGTGCACATCTGGACAATCCGGCAAGGCGAAGCATCGTTTCCGCTCGCGCGGCCCACGTGTGCTTCGATGCGATCGACCGCCGCTCGACTCGGTGCGCCGAAGTCTGCACTGCGGAACCGATCTCGGTTACGCGTCGCGCGAACTCGGCAGGTGAACTGGCGATCGTGACGTGCTCGGAGTCGACCCAGCGAACGGCGGGGATGTCGGTTGCGACAACAGGAATACCGAACGCCAGGTACTCGAGTGTCTGCGAGGGAAATCGTGCGAGATCGAGCGCGTCGAGGACGTAGGGCACGATCCCCACCGACGCGGCAGCGATCGGTGATTCCGCCGCGGCGGCGTCGACCAAACGGACGTTGGGACGTGCGAGGAAGGCATCGAGACGGGCGGTCGTCGCCTGCGGAGTCCGAATCGTTCGGCTGCCTTCGGCGAGGATGTGCCTGCCGCTGTCGGCGACAGCGTCGAGGATGTCGAAGTCGAGTCGTTCGTCGAGGGGTCCGACGAGAGCCACCGAATCGCCGCCGTGCTCGTCATATGCGCCGTGCTTGTCGAGATTGTCCACGGGGCTGCATCCAGGAGGCACGACGCGGACCGCATCGATCACCTTCGAATAGAGGTGTAGTCGTGCCGCCAGCGTGTGCGAGACCGCTGCGATGGTATCGGCCCGTGCGCAGTTGATCTCGATTCCGCGGCGCACAGCGCGGCGTGAGAGCCCGTACTTCTTGGCGCCGAGAACCCAATCCTCGGTCATGTAGAACAGTCGATGGCCGGTGAGCGCGCGCGGAAAGCGAGCCATCGGATCCGACAGGATCACAGCCGCGGCGTCGGCGCCGAGTCGGTCGAGCGCCGACGCGATCGACTGCTCGGCCGCAGGGGCCGAGGTTCGCACGCGGGTCAGATTGTGACGGATCCGCTGCAGATCCGGTCCGGATGGTTCGCCCTCGCCGGTAGCGCTGTCGATCCACAGAACGTGGACGAACGTGGACAGTGCCTCGATCAGAGGAGCGTCCGGGTAGTCCACGCCGCCGGTGTTCCGGCCGGACATGTAGACGACGGTGACAGTGGGGGTCTGCATGTTTCTATCGATCGTTTCGGCGGTGTCGTAGGGGCGGTGTCGTTGGGGCGGTGTCGTAGGGGCGGGTCCCGGGTGATGAGCGTCTGTGCAGGCGCAAATTCTCGCTCGTGGAAAACCGACTGCCCGATCTACGTTACGTCATCAAAGCGTCGTAAAGCTTGTTTTGCCTGTCGGCGTTCGGTTCGACAAGCAGAATCGGTAGATGTGACGACTGGTAACTGATAAAGTGAGTCACGGTAATTGCGGTTACAGTGCCGACGAAGGGATGCACGATCATGACCAGCACATTCACGACTTCGAACGCCATATCCGGAGCTGAGGATGTCTCGGCACGTCTGCTCGATTCGGCGGCTCAGCTCTCGTACGACCCCGCACAGGAGGTCGACTGGAACGAAGATCTCGATCCGAACTTGTACGGTCTCAATCCGCAGTGGAGCACCCTGTACGGGACGAAACTGTGGAACGAGATGACCGAGGAGCAGCGAATTCTGCTGACCCGGCACGAGGTGTGTTCCATCATGAGTACCGGCATCTGGTTCGAGATGATCCTGCAGCAGATGGTTCTGCGTGATCAGTACTGCAAGGATTCCTCGGACTCGGACTTCCAGTTCGCCTTGACCGAGATCGCCGACGAATGTCGACACTCGATCATGTTCGCGCGTGCATGCACGAAGATGGGTATTCGTTCCTACCTGCCGCGTCGCACCAGCCGCGAACTCGGGCGCGGTTTCAAAGCCCTCGCGACGGCGGAGGCGGCCTACGGTGGAATTCTCGTCGCCGAAGAGGTTCTCGACGTCATGCAGCGCGACTGGATGCGCGGAGAGAACGTACTGCCTCTCGTCCGCACCACCAGCAAGATCCACGTGGTCGAGGAATCGCGACACATGACCTTCGCGCGCCAGCAGATGCGGGAGCGGATCCAGGGCAAGAGCGCAGCGCGCAGGAAAGCGAGCGCGCTCGTGGTTGCGATCGCAGCGCGGATCATCGTCTCCAACATGGTGAACAAGGGTGTGTATGCGGCCGCGGGTCTCGACACCGAACGCGCGGTGAAGGAAGCCAAGAACAACGCGCACCACCACATGATGATGCGGACGAGCAGCGAACATCTCATGGCGTTTCTGCACGACTGCGGACTCGTCACCAAACCCGCCGAGGCGATCTACCGCCGACTGCACATGCTCTGAAGACTCGATCGAGAAACGACGACGGAGATCGAACAATGGCATTCGCCATCACTCAGAACTGTTGCAACGACGCATCGTGCCTGTCGGTGTGCCCGGTCAACTGCATTCACCCGACGCCAGGTGAACCGGACTTCGGAAAGACCGACCTGCTCTACATCGACCCGCGCAGTTGCATCGACTGCGGAGCCTGCGCCGACGCATGCCCGGTCGATGCCATCACGAGGGTGAGCCGGTTGACTCCCGATCAGGCGATCTATGCCGACATCAACGCCGATTACTACGCGGATCGGCCTGTGGACACGGCATGGGATGCGCCGCGATTTCCTCCGGCGTCCGTCAACGAGATGCCCTCGTTCGACGTCGGAATCGTCGGCACCGGCCCCGCCGCCTGCTACACCGCGCAGGCACTGCTCAGAGTGCCGGGAAGCCGTGTGACGTTCTACGACAGGCTCGCCAGCCCCGGCGGGCTTGCTCGCTTCGGAGTTGCGCCGGACCATATCGGCACCAGGCGCATCGGAGAGCACTTCCGCAGCATCTTCCTGCACCCCAGGGTGCGTATGGAGCTGGGTGTCGACGTCGGATCGGACATCGCACACGAGACCGTGGCCACGCGTCACGACGCCGTCGTGTATGCGGTGGGCGCAGACAGCGACAGACAGCTCGACATACCAGGGATCGATCTGCCCGGTTCGGTGAGTGCCAGAACATTGGTCGGTTGGTACACCGGCCACCCGGATGTTCCGGCCGACGCGTTCGATCTCGCGGGCGTCGAACGGGTGACGATCATCGGCAACGGCAATGTTGCCCTCGATGCCGCTCGAATCCTGACTGCAGACCCCGACGACCTGGTCGACACCGAGATCGCACCCCACGCATTGGCGGCCCTGCGACGCAGTGCTGTGCGCGAAGTCGTGCTCGCCGCCAGAAGGGGGCCGGATGTCGCAGCCTTCACGCGTTCGGAATGTCAGGCCCTCGTCACTCGGCCCGGGGTCGACGTGGTGGTGGCTGGGCCTACAGCGGTTCTGGCGTCCATCGACTCGCTTCCGTTGTCCGCACCCGCGTCCGCGCTGCGCGGTGCCGAGGTGGTGGATCTGGAATCGACTGCCGACCGTCGTCGAATCGTGTTCGGTTTCGGTCGAGCGCCGGTCCGGCTGAACGGGACGACCGCGGTGGAATCGGTCGACCTCGCCGATGACTCCGGCACCTCGACAGTGCCGACCGATCTGGTTCTCCGTGCCATCGGGTACCGCGGAACGCCCTCGCCCGGGCTCCCGTTCGACACGATCACCGGGACCGTTCGGAACGTCGGGGGCCGCGTGGTGGACGACGACGGTCGGGTCGTGGCCGGCCGCTACGTGGTCGGGTGGGCCAAGCGAGGTGCAACCGGTGGAATCGGTGACAACAAGGTCGACGCGGAGCAGACGGTCGACGCTCTGCTCGACGACGTCGTGAGCAATCCTCCTGTTCGACCACGCGGGCGTCGAGGGAGACTGAGCTCGATTTTCGGGTGATGGTGAACATTCGCTAGGGTGGACGGCAGGTGCGCCGGGAAGTCTGGTCGGCATGAATCGAACATGTCGAGAGAAGGGTTCACCGCCGATGCCCGCATCTGCACCACGTCCGCCGCTGTTCTCCCGCGGATCCTGGCCCGAGTCGAATCGGGTTGCCGCTGTTCTTCGCAAGGAAACGGTCGGCGGGGTTCTGCTGCTCATCGCGGCAGTCGCGGCTCTGATCTGGGCCAACTCGCCGTTCGCCGCGTCGTACGCCGCGCTCATGGATTTCCGATTCGGTCCCTCCTGGCTCCATCTGGATCTGACCGTGTCCACGTGGGCGGCCGACGGCCTCCTCGCCATTTTCTTCTTCGTGGTCGGCCTCGAACTCAAACGTGAGTTCGTCGCGGGAGACCTGCGTGATCGACGACGTGCGGTGTTGCCGATAGCCGCCGCGGTCGGGGGTATGGCGGTACCCGCGATCGTGTTCGTCGCAGTCAATGCCAGGACGGGCGACGGCGCCCTGCAGGGGTGGGCGATTCCCACCGCGACCGACATCGCCTTCGCGGTAGCGATCCTCGCGGTGATCGGCACCCACCTTCCGACCGCGCTCCGCACGTTCCTGCTGACGCTGGCAGTGGTCGACGACCTGCTGGCGATCACCGTCATCGCCATCTTCTACACCGACGACGTCGACGTGCGCGCGCTCTGCCTCGCACTGATTCCGTTGGCATTGTTCACCTGGGCCGTACGACGAGGGATTCGATCGTGGTGGATTCTGACTCCGATCGCGATGTGCACGTGGGTCCTGGTGCACGAATCCGGAATTCACGCCACTGTCGCAGGTGTGCTGCTCGGGTTCGCGGTCCCGGTGGCATCCGGGCATGCCGAGGAGTTCGAACACCGAATGCGGCCGTTGTCGGCGGGTCTGGCCGTCCCGCTGTTCGCGTTCTGTGCCGCGGGTGTGACGGTCGGCGGCATGACCGGGCTCGGTGCGGCGCTGACCGATCCGGTGGCACTCGGCATAATCGCAGGGCTCGTCGTCGGCAAGACCGTCGGGATCCTCGGTACCACGTACGTGCTCGCGACCTTCACCCGCGCGTCGCTGGACGCGGCCGTCCGCTGGATCGACGTGCTGGGAATTTCGATGCTCGCGGGAATCGGCTTCACCGTGTCGCTGCTGATCGGCGAGCTGGCATTCGGGTCCGGCGAGCGCGACGACCATGTCAAGATCGCCGTGCTGTGTGGTTCCCTGCTGGCGGCATTGTGTGCGTCCATCCTCCTGCGCACCCGCAACCGCGTGTACAAGAAGATCCATGACATCGAGACCAGAGACGACAACCACGACGGTGTTCCCGACGTCTACGACGGTGTTCCGGACGGTCACGAGGACCGTTGAGCTGCGGCGCGCGCGACTTCCGCGTCAGTGAGCGAAAGTCCGGTGCAGCTCGGGCAGGAATCCGGCCAGGTGGTTCATTTCCTGCCCGCAGTGCAGCATCAGGTCCTTGGCGAGGTCGACGGTCAGCACCACGTCGCTCGGATCGACCGATGGGCCACGTGCGATCGCGCACGCGGCTTCGACGAGATTCGGTACGTGCAGTCCCCGAAGATTGAGATAGAACCGACTGCGCATTTCGCAACCATCGGCGGTAGGTCGAACCTGATGCGCCAGCCAACCCAGATCGATCGGAGCGATACTGCTCCCGACGCGTCCGAAGACGACTGTGTGATCGGCTGGAACGTCGAAACCGTGCAGCAGCGGATCGTGGAACTCGATGGCCAACTGTTGCAGCTTCGGCCCGACGTACTCGTCGACGTAGGTGGTGTTACCGATGTACTTCTGCCGGTCGGGGATCTGCGCCGACGTCAGGTCACGGCGCAGTGACGCATGAAGGTGAGCGTCGGGATGCCAGAGCTTGTATCGTGCAGCTTCCGTCGAGTGCCATCCGAACCACCAGTCCCACATCGCCGCCGTCACACCTGGCATGTCGGTCCTGACTGCCGCGTACACGACGCCGTCGGGAAGCCGGCCGTAGCCTGTCTCGACTTCCGCGTACCCGGAAGGTGCGAGTTCTGTTGTCACGGAATCGAACTGGGGAATACGAGCCGGGTCGATCGGTCCGCCGTGATAGGCGTCGAGGACGGATTGGGGAGCCTCGGTGGTGTGCTCGGTCATGAACGATGCGTACGGCTGCGAGTAGTCCTCGGTCCGATAGCCGCGATAGCGTGTGCCGCACGCCGGCAGCCGCGGTGCCGCAGTGCTCCGCGGTACCGATCCGACGACCGCGACTGCGATGGCCATGCCTGCAGCGCTCAGGACTGTACGTCGGTTCGGGATCCAGTGCCTCGGCATCGGACGAGGCTAAAGCCGCCGACGGGCGTCGTCAAGGAACCGGTGTCGATCGCAGTCGAATCTCGTTCTGCGGGTGCGATCGACAGTGTGTCGGGGAAGGACGTCACTGTCGTCGAATGTGGATACACCCGGAGGCCGCGGTAGCGTGCGCACTATGTATCGGAGCACCCTGCCGCTGACCCATCGGCCGACGCGGGAGGGGACGATCGTCGACGACGCGCACGTACCCGCCTATCTCGCACTCGAACTGGCGACCGAGGCGTGGGCGAGCGCGCTCCACCACGCCAGTGCCGGAGCCTTCACCGCACGAGAGGTCGTGATCGTCAACGTCGCATCGGACTTCTCCCGGGAACTTCTGGTGGGGACCGTGGACGTCGAGGTGGTGGTGAAGAGAGTCGGCCGCAGCTCCGTCGTCGTGGAGGTCGGTATCGAGCAGGATGGCGTACGTGCGGCGGTCGCATCGTTCACACTGGTGCACGTGGTGGACGGAGTCGCGCGCCCGTTCACCCACGCGCAGCGCCGGATCCTGGAGGTTTCGGCAGGCAGCCTCGAAGGGAACACGGTGACGTGACCGCTATCGGACAACACCCGAGAGAAGACGTCGTCCTGGTCGACGACGCGGGACGTTCTGTCGGAACGCACGCCAAAGCGACTGTGCATTCCACACGAACACCACTTCACCTCGCGTTCTCGTGCTATGTCTTCAACTCGAACAACGAGGTTCTCGTCACCGTGCGCGCGCACGGTAAACCGACGTGGCCGGGGGTGACCACCAACAGCTGCTGTGGGCACCCCGCACCGGGAGAGGATCTGGGAGCAGGGGTCGTGCGACGCCTCGCTCAGGAGCTTGGAATCGATTCTCCTGCACCTACTTTGCTCTTGCCCCGATTCCGGTACCGCGCGGAGATGAGCAACGGCATGGTCGAGAACGAGTTGTGTCCTGTCTTCGGTGTTCTCTACGACGGACCGGCTCCTGAACCGAACCTCGACGAAGTCGATCGGGCGGAATGGATCCCGTGGAGAGACTTCTCGACGTTCGTGCTCGGGGGCGGCGACGTGTCGCCGTGGTGCAGCGAGCAGGTTCCTCTTCTGGTCGCGCTCGGCGACGAACCTACGCGGTGGCCGGCGGGGGATCCAGCGCAGCTTCCGGCGGCAGCTACGTATACACCACACTTGCACTGACCATGTCCTGAAAGCGTCCCGTGTCATTCGAACAACCGACCCTCGACCCGATAAGGTTGACCTGTGCACTACAGGCAGGAATGGTCGATCGTCATCGGATGCGAACCCGAAACGGGGGGTGTTCGTGCAGGAACGTGCTGAGCACACCCGCCGTGCGGTATTGGTAGGTGCAGCGGTCAGCTTCGAGAAGTTCGGATACGGCACCGCCAGTCTGTCGACCATTCTGGCTCATGCGGGAGTGACCAAGGGGGCGATGTACTTTCACTTCTCCTCCAAGGAAGACCTTGCCAAAGCAGTGATCGACGAGCAGCACCGAATGGCGATGGATGGGTACGAGGCGGTCGTCGCGCATGTCCCGACGGCGCTCGACGCACTGATCCTCGTCAGTCAGGAAATGGCGCGCCAGTTGGTCGTCGAGCCGGTCGCCCGTGGTGGCATGCGTCTGACGTTGGAGATCGGGAGTATCGAGGGGTCGGTGCAGCAACCGTATCTCGACTGGATCGCGGGCATCCGAGCGCTCGCGTCGCGTGCGGCCGCAGAAGGCGACATCGCGGACGGTGTCGACGTCGAGGCCCTGACGATGTTCGTCGTGGGCGCGTTCACCGGGGTGCAGACGCTCTCCGAGGTCCTCCACGGCCGCGTCGACCTCTATGAGCGGTTGTCCGAGATGTGGCGCCTACTGCTGCCTGCTGTTGCGCGCGTCGATGCTCTCGACCGAGCTCTGGCGTTGGCTGCATCCGAACCCCGCGACTGGACCGTCGTCACCTGAGCGCGGATCGCGCGGATCCGACCATGCGCAGGGCCAATTCGACGTAGCGATCGGCTACGACGTCGGGATCGGCGAACGCCCCGGTGGGGAACCACCGGCTCACGTCGATTCCGAGTGATGTGATCGCCAACGTCGCCGCGTCGGTGTCGAGGGCCTGGAACTCTCCGGTGGAGTTGCCTGTCTCGATGATGTCGACGAAGACGTTCGAGGTGGTTCTTCGCACGCTCGCGATGATCGAGAAGTGCTCGGGCGTCAGTGATCGCAACTCGTACTGCACGACCCGAGCGAGCGCATGATGTCTGGCATGAAACCTGACGTAGGCAGCCACGACTGCGACGAGTCGATCGGTGGCCGACCCCCCGATCGAATCGGCCTCCTGCACGGTGCCGAGAGCCATGCGGTGCCCCTCGAGACTTGCCGCGAACAGTAGCGATTCCTTGGTCTTGTAGTGGGGATACACAGCGCCGGGACTCAGGTCGAGGCTGGCCGCGATCTCGCGCGTCGATGTCGCTCCGTAACCCTTCTCCGCGAATATCTCGATGGCCGCGTTCCTGATCCGGGCGGCCGCCTTCGAGGTGCCTACCTGTTCTTCGGTCGCGGTCATGTCTTCGGTAGTCGCCATGGGGGTTCCTCGTCGGAAGGGTTGACACGGTGCAGCAGTGACGCCAGTATATGCAGTCGTATAGAAAATATGCGATCGCATAGTTGCTGCCGACCTCGAACGGACTCCTCATGACCGACGTGCTCTCCCGCCGCGACCTCGACTTCCTGCTCTACGAATGGCTCGACGTGGAGTCGTTGCTGCCACGGGCACGCTTCTCGGAGCACTCGCGAGAGACGTTCGACGCGGTGATGGATCTGTCGGCCGACATCGCACACAAGCACTTCGCGCCCCACAACAAGAAGGCCGACGCGAACGAGCCGACCATGCGGTCCGACGGCACCGTCGCGATGATCGACGAGGTCAAGGCAGCGCTCGACATCTACTCGGCGTCCGGGCTCATCGCGAGCCAGTTCGACGAGAGTGTCGGAGGAATGCAGCTTCCGACCACGGTGGCCCGCGCCGCGATGGCGTGGTTCCAGGCCGCGAACGCGTCGACGTCGTCGTATCCGTTCCTCACCGTTGCCAATGCGAATCTGATCGCCACCTACGGCACCGAGGATCAGATCGACCGGTATGTCCGGCCGATGCTCGAGGGCAAGTACTTCGGCACGATGTGCCTGTCGGAACCGCAGGCGGGTTCGTCACTCGCCGATATCACGACCCGTGCCGAGCCGCAGGACGACGGTAGCTATCTGGTCACCGGAACGAAGATGTGGATCTCGGCGGGCGATCACGAATTGAGCGAGAACATAGTCCATCTCGTGTTGGCCAAGGTTCCGGGCGGAGGGCCCGGCGTCAAGGGGATCTCGCTGTTCATCGTTCCGAAATTCCTGCCCGACGGCGCCCGAAACGACGTCACCCTCGTCGGGCTCAACCACAAGATGGGTAACCGCGGAACGACGAACACGCTTCTGGCCTTCGGCGACGGAACACACTCCACGGGTCCCCGGCCCGGAGCAATCGGATTCCTTGTCGGAGAAGAGCACCGGGGCTTGTCCTACATGTTCCACATGATGAACGAGGCGAGGATCGGTGTCGGATTCCTCGCCATCGCACTGGGGTACGTCGGATACACGAAGTCGCTCGAGTACGCCAAGGTCAGAACGCAGGGTCGACCACTCGGCGCCAAGGATCCGGCCGCGCCTGCGGTTGCACTGATCGAGCATGCCGACGTGCGACGCATGCTGCTCGCGCAGAAATCGTACGTCGAAGGTGCACTCGCACTCGGTCTGTACTGCTCCCGACTCGTCGACGAGCAGGACACCACCGAGGACGCGACCGTGAAAGCGGAGTCGACGCTGCTACTGGACGTGTTGACACCCATCGCCAAGAGCTGGCCATCGCAGTGGTGCCTCGAGGCCAACAGTCTGGCGATCCAGGTCCACGGGGGTTACGGCTACACCAGGGACTACGACGTCGAGCAGTACTACCGCGACAACCGGCTGAACCCCATTCACGAAGGAACACACGGGATTCAGGGACTGGACCTTCTCGGAAGAAAAGTCACCATGCAGGGCGGGGCAGGCCTGCTGCTGCTCGGTTCACGTATCGACGAGACGATCGCCAAGAGTCGCGGCGCCGACGACGCGGCCGCGTCGTTCGGCCGAGACCTGGGGCTCGTGTGGAATCGTGTCGTCGAGGTCACCGCCGCCCTGTTCTCGACCGGTGAACCGGCTGTTGCACTGGCCAATTCGTCGGTGTACCTCGAAGCCGTGGGACACGTCGTCATCGCGTGGATGTGGCTGGAGCAGCTCAGCGCAGTGGGGGACAAGACCGGAGATTTCTACGACGGCAAGCGTCAGGCAGCTCGATACTTCTTCCGATACGAGCTACCGAAAGTAGGGCCGCAGCTGGACCTGCTGGCCTCGATGGACCGCACGACTCTCGATATGGATCCGGCCTGGTTCTGACGCGGGGAGGTCAGCTCGTCGGCGTCGTCACGAGCGTGAACGAGTGCTCGCGAATCAGGATGGTCGGCTCACCTGTGTCGTACTTCTGATCCGGGTCGCTCGACAGCCGTTGGCTCCACTGAGCCTCGGGCAGAGTGAATTCGACGGGCGTCGACGACGAATTGACCATCCAGGCGAATGCCGTGTCGTCCGCGGCCGCAGCCATGCGGATCAGCATCGACAACGCGGTGTCGTCGGTCCAGTCCTCGTCGCCGAACCGTTCGCCGTCGGCGCGGTAGAAGTCGACGGTATCGGCGCTGTCGGAGTCGCTACCGCGCCGGAACCACACCGGCCTCAGCGCAGGATGCGCCGCCCGCAGACCGATCAGATCGGCGGTGAATTCTCGTAGCGGACCGTCGGCAGTCGACCAGTCGAACCACGACAGTTCGTTGTCCTGGCAGTAGGCGTTGTTGTTTCCGTTCTGCGATCGACCGATCTCGTCGCCGCCGAGAATCATCGGCACGCCGGCCGACAGCAGCAGCGTGGCCAGGTGATTGCGCTGCTGGCGAGCACGCAGCGCCAGCACGCCCTCGTCGTCGGTCGGGCCCTCGGCGCCGCACCCCCACGAGCGGTTGTCGGACTCGCCGTCGGCGTTGTCTTCACCGTTGTCGTCGTTGTGCTTGTCGTCGTAGCTGTTCAGATCGGCAAGGGTGAACCCGTCGTGCGCGGTCACGAAGTTGACCGACGCCAGAGTCGGCCTGCGGCTTCCCTCGTAGACGTCGGGACTGCCGGTCACTCGCTGCGCGAACGCGCCGAGCGATCCGGGTTCACCGCGCCAGAAGTCGCGGACGTCGTCGCGGAACTTGCCGTTCCATTCCGACCACCGAGCCGGAAACCCACCGACCTGATAACCCTGAGTGTCCCACGGCTCGGCAATGAGCTTGACCGACGCGAGAGTGGGGTCCTGATGTACCAGATCGAGGAACGCGCTGTGCTTGTCGAGATCCGCGTCCTGACGGGTCAGCGTGCTCGCGAGATCGAAACGGAAACCGTCGACATGCATTTCGGTGACCCAGTAGCGCAGTGAGTCCATGATCAGTGCCAGCGCGGCCGGGTGACCCACGTTGAGGCTGTTGCCCGTACCCGTCGTGTCGAAGTAGGAACTGCGATCCTCGTCGACCAGGCGGTAGTACGAACCGTTGTCGATTCCCTTGAGCGACAACGTCGGTCCGAGGTGGTTGCCCTCGGCTGTGTGGTTGTAGACCACGTCGAGGACAACCTCGATGCCGGCAGCGTGCAGTGCCTTGACCATCGACTTGAACTCGTCGACCTGGCCGCCCGCATCGCCTGCACTGCTGTACTCGTTGTGTGGGGCGAAGAATCCGATCGAGTTGTAGCCCCAGTAGTTTCGGCGGTTCTCCTCCAGTAGATGGGAGTCCTGCACGAACTGGTGGACGGGCAGCAACTCCACCGAGGTGACGCCCAGGTCGACGAGTGCTGCGACGGCGGCAGGATGTGCCAGGCCCGCATACGTGCCGCGAATGCTCTCGTCGACATCGGGGTGCGTGGCAGTGAAGCCCTTGACGTGCACCTCGTAGACGACGGTGCGATCGAGCGGGATGCGGGGAGGGGAGTCCGATCCCCAATCGAAATCGGAAGAGGTGACGACCGACAACGGCATCGAGCCCGCAGAGTCGGCGTCGTTGAACTCGTCCGGCTTCTCGTGGTGATGGGAGAAGACTGCTTCGTTCCACTCGACACCTCCGGCGATGGCTCGCGCGTACGGATCGAGAAGCAGCTTGTTCCTGTTGTGCCGCAGCCCTTCTGCAGGGTTCCATGGCCCGTCGACGCGTAGGCCGTAGCGAGATCCGGGGCCGAGATCGGCCACGAACCCGTGGAATACGTGACCGGTGCGCTCCGCCAACACGGTCGACGACACTTCGGCGCCGTTGTCGTCGACGACGACCACGGTGATCGAATCCGCGGTCTCGGAATAGACCGCGACGTCGGCTTCGCCGCTGGGTAGCAGCGACACTCCGAGGGGATAGGGCTTGCTGATGGGGGACGCGGCATCGGTCATTGTGGTTCGATACCCCGGCCCCGGTGGGGTAAACACGTTTGGGATCGACCACGGCGTGGGTACGAACACACATGGCTGATTACAGAGTTCTGAACCCGCACGGCGACGTCGTCGCAACCAAGGGCATCGAGAGTGCCGACGACGCACATGCCTGGTTCATCGACCAGAAGGCAGACAATTCCGAGCTGGGGTGGCGGCTCGAGGTCGACCACGACGGCGACTGGGCGTTCGTGGACGACACCGAAGGCAGCTGACCCCGAGCGTCGATTCTGCGGCCCGATTTCCGTTGCTACGGCCGTGCGCTCCGTAGCAACGGAACCAACGGAACACCGTTGTCGAGCTTTTCGTCACCGCTGCGCTCGAACCCGTGCCGGGTGTACATCTCCACCAGGTAGCTGGGCGAGTCGATTCGGCATGCAGCAGGCCCGACGTCGGCGAGCGCTGCCTGCAGCAACCGCGTCGTGTGACCCTGACCTCGAGCAGAACGCCGAGTGCAGAGATGGCCCAGACGGTATTCCTTGGTGTTCTCGGTGTTCTCTTCCAGTAGACGAACGGTTCCGATCACGTCGCCGTCGCGTTCGACCCAGAAGTGCCGTGTGCGGGGTAGGAGGTCGTAACCATCCAATTCGGGGTAGAAGTACGCCTGCTCCACCACGAATACCTCGACGCGAAGTTCCAGGACGGCATAGAGCTGTCCGATCTCGAGGTCGGGTGCCCATGCCCTGACCAGGGTCGGTGGTCGGTCGGTGCTCGGGCTGCCTGGCGCTGTGCTCATGGAATGCAATCCTCGTTTTGTTCTCCGTAGGTCCGGCGGCCTGTATACCCGCCGGTCCGATGTTCACTCGTCGTTCAGGTCGGTGCGAGAGATAGTACCGTCATCTTTTCGCGAGATCAGCCCGCGCCGCTCGAACTCGTCGAGCCATCCTTGCATCGGCCACCGATTCCAACGTCGATGGAAGAGGACGGAATTGCGCACGATGTCACCCAGATGTTCGACCGGGGGCGAGGACACGGGGTGATGCTGGTGATAGGCGTGCGCGCCGCCGACCCATCGCAACCCGACGCCGGTGGCCCGTGCCGTGGCACCGAAATCGGTGTCCTCGCCGCCGTATCCCGAGTAGCCCTCGTGAAATCCGCCGATGTCGTTCCAGGTGGACGGCGTGGAGGCGAACGACAGTGACCAGAACAGGTCGTAGTCCGCTCCGACCTCGACGACTCCGGGCGGTGGATCCGGCCGAGCCGGATGCGGCTGGACGGCGGCCCGCAGGTCCGCGGGTGTCCAAGGAGACGGTCGCGGGGGCAAATAGGTGACCGGCCCGCACAACAGCGAGTGACGGTTACCTCTCTCATCGGCAGCCGCCTCGTACCTGCGGAGCAGATCCCGGTCCGGAATACAGTCCACATCCAGGAACACCAACAGCTCTGCGCCCGCCTCGCTCGCGATACGAGCGCCGACGTTGCGTGCCCGTGCGATCGGAAGTTGCCCGGTCGGTGCCTCGATCTGCACGACGGTCGCCGCGTCACCTGCGAGATCGGCAATGTCGTTGTCTCCCATGGATACCACCACGTGCTGCCACGGCGGCACCGACGATTCCGCCACCCCGCGCAGCTGTGCCGCCAGGTGTTCGTGGCGCCCGGCGACGACCGTGATCACCGACACCTTCACGAGCGAGCCACCCGCGTCAGCACGTCCGCCGCACGTGCGGCTGCTCCCGACTGCCGCACCTGTCTCCATGCCCCCGGATCGGATTCGAGAGCGGCACGCACCAGCGCCGGCCAGCGGCGTGCCTCGGGCCATTCGGGAACGACGACGGCTACCCGCGATCTCGCCAGCGACTGTGCCGTCGCGTCCTGTTCACCGTACGGCCGGTGCTGCGGAACGACCACTGCCCGCGCAGTGGCGCACGCGACATCGGCAACAGCATTCTGCCCTGCATGTGTGATCACGACGCCTGCGGAGCACAACAGCGGCCACACGTCGTCCACCCACGAAGCCTCGTCGAGACCCACTGCCTTCCAGCGGTATCGGGCATCTGCCGCGGCGGCGTCGGCGATACGTTCTGCGGTCAGCGATGTTCCACCCGCACCGCCGAGCACCAGAACATCGGGCGCGTCCCCGGACGACCGGCGTGCACGCCCGTCGAATCTGCTGATCGCACCGACATAGTCGGTCTTGCCGGAATGATCGTGCAGCCACGCCGGATCGTAGACGGTCTGCGACCACGGCGCGAGAATGTGTGTGGCAGCACGATATGCAAGCCGGTGTGGCTCGTCGGTCCTCTCGCCGGGCATCGCCATGACAACGACGGGCACCCCCATCAATCGTACGAACAGTGCGATCTCCGCGGATACGTCGACGACGAACAGGCGGGGGCGTGTGGCCGCGATCCATGCTGCGATCATCGCCATTCGATCGGTCAACCCGTTGACGCCGAGCGGTGCCCAGTGCGCGATGCCGCCGGCCGCCGAGTCGGGGTACGAGTGGTGGTCGTCGACGTCGAGTGGCAGTGTGACCCAGTCGATGTCGCTGTGCGCGGGACGATGCCGCGACGACAGCACGACGACCGGTTCGTTCAGCGCTGCTGCGATCGTCGTCGCCCGAGTGACGTGCCCCGCCCCCTGATGATGCGCGTAGTACCCGATCATGCCGACACTCCAGCCAGCATGCTCTCGTAGAGGCCGAGATACGACTCGACCATTCGGCTGTCGGCACAGACCGTCTCCGCGCGCCTGCGAGCATCGCGGCGTGACAACCCTGCGGCTTCGGTGATCGCGACAGCCAGATGTTCCGCCGAATCGGGACGAGCGAGACGCCCGCACGAGAGGTCGACGATTTCGGGAATGCCACCCCGGGAGAATGCCGCAACCGGCGTTCCGCACGCGAGTGCCTCGGCGACGACGAGCCCGTAGGGCTCCTCCCACACCGGTGACACGATCGCGACGCTGGATCCGCCGACCAGCGGGGCCAGTTCGTCCTGGCTCAGGTGGCCCGTATACGTCACATCGCTGCCCAGTCGCGGCGCGATTTCCTTGTCGAAATAGTCTGTGTCGGAGATCGGTCCGGCCAGCACGAGATCGATACCGGCGATACGGGCGGCGTCGATCGCGAGATGCGTGCCTTTCTCCGGCACGATACGACCGGACCACACTGCACGATCGCCGCCGGGGCCGACAGGCCACCGCTCGAGCGAAATGCCGTTGAGTACGACGTTGACGCCGCTGATCACCGGATCCCACTGTTGCGCAGCGTGTTCGCTGACGGCGGCGAACTCGCACGAACTGCTGCCCGAGATCGCGACCGCCGACTCCAACCAGGCGAACGG
The DNA here is from genome assembly GCF_001895005.1 of Rhodococcus yunnanensis NBRC 103083. Lineage (GTDB taxonomy): Bacteria > Actinomycetota > Actinomycetes > Mycobacteriales > Mycobacteriaceae > Rhodococcoides > Rhodococcoides yunnanense. Next base: position 307,951 of record NZ_BCXH01000004.1, read on the forward strand.
CGGCGTGTGCAGCGTCGTCAACATCGGCATGGGCAGAGCAGGCGACATCGCGATCGGTAAGTAGTGCAGGCTGTGGTTGTGCACCACGTCGAAGTGGGTGCCGAGCTCGCCGGCGAGATCGAGCATGACCGACAGATAGGCGTGATGCTCGCTGACGGCGCGTGCAGGTGTGGTGATGTCCGCCTTGGAAATCTCGCTCAGCTCGAGGCGGGCGACGTCGATGACCCCCTGTGCGACATCGACACTGGAACCCTCCGCCGCGAACAGCGTCACCGAATGTCCGCGTTCGGTCAACGCACGGGCCAGGAGCCAGATGTGCGCCTCCATGCCTCCGGCGAACGGCTCCGCGATCGGGAAGTTCGACGACCCGAGCAGCGCGATGCGCAGCGGCCGAGTCACCGTATGCCTCCGACGGTTGCGGCGCGTCGAGCCATGGCGCGCGTGTAGACGGCCTCGTGCATTCGGGCGACCGTCCTTCTCTCCGTCTCACGTTCGGCACGATCGACGGAAGGGGCTGCGGGTCGCGAGGAGTAGGCATCGTGCAGCGCGAGTCGCAGCGTACTCGGATCGAAGCGGCCGACTCCGAAGTCGTATGTGTGACAGTGCTTCTGATCGGCGAAGTAGCCGCAGTTCGGAGCTACGACGGCTGTGCCCACATCGTGACACGCTTCGAGCCATCCCGAATGGGTGCCGAATCGATACGGCAGGACCGACGCATCGATCTCGGTCAGGTACTGCCACAACTCGTCGTCGTCGAACCTCGGGTGAATACGCACGTCCACGCCGCGAGCGCTGTATCGGCGCAACGCTGCGCCCGTCGCGCCCGCATCCGGGCGACCGTTCGATCCCACGACGTCGTCGTCGATGTCCAGGCGGACAATCGAATTCGGTAACTCGTTCACGACGTCCACGATGGTGTCCATGACCGCGAGCGGATCGAGGTTGGCACGCAGATTCTTGGCGTGCACACCGACCACGAACACCGACGAGCGTGTACGCCGGTTCCCGACCCGATCGAGAGGAACCATGTGGGGATGCGGGATCACGGTGGCGTCGACTCCCCACCGCGTTCGGATCTCGGCGGCCGCCCCGGTGGTCAGCGTGATGAGTTCGTCTGCGGCGGGCACGAGTACATCGAGTTGACGCTCGTGCAGTGTGTTGTCGGCGAAGTGCGGATTGTGCAGATCGTGCACCGTGAACACCAAGGGCTTCTCGTCCGCGCGCAACACGTGCACGAGCGCCTCCAGTTGTTCGACAGGGAGGGCGTCGAATCCGAAGTGCAGGTGCAGCAGATCGAATCGGTCGGTGTGCCCGCGAAGCCATTCGGGGTCGAGCCATCGAGGTGGCCACCATGGATCGTTGGTCCGTGCCCCGGAAGGGACGGGATCGGGCAGCCTGAACACACCGGAGTTGCCGGTGTCGAGTTCTCCGGTCTCCAGATGAGCTACGTATCGGTGTGCTGTGGGAACCGAGGCAATAGTGATCAAATCGATGGTTCCTCTGTCTGCAGACGGGCTATACGGGGTGTGTGACGAACCCGGCCCGGATGCTCGAGAGGGAGTGTATCGATGTGACCACCGCATACTACAGCGAACGTCGGCGAGCGTTCGGGGAGCAGTGACGGCACCCGACGGGCGAACACTGCACTACGGCGAGTTCTACGGAGTGACTCGGGTGCAGGACCGCGACGATCGCCGCACCCTCGTCGTCTGGGGAAACTGCCAGGCGGAGGCGCTGCGGATCGTGCTCGCCAGTGCCGGAGATCTACCGTACCGAACCGTTCGAGTGCCTCCGGTTCACGAGCTGACCGCCGAGGACATTCCGCATGTGGAACGTCTGCTCGATGGTGCGGACGTAGTGGCGTCGCAGCCGGTACGGCCGGCATACCGCCGATTGCCGATCGGAACCGCGGACATCATGGCGATGGCGCGAGCGTCGACGAAAAAGATCGTCTGGCCGGTGATCCGCTACGGCGGGTTGTTCCCGTTCCAGGTGATCGTGCGTCATCCCGACCGGCCTGCCGCGGTTCCGACGGGTGTCCCGTATCACGACCTGCGGACGATACTCTCGGCGCGTCAGGGCCGAACTCGATTCGAAAACTGGGATGTCGACGTCTCCGCCGAGCAGATCCGCAGTGCAGCGATCTGGAGCATCGCCGAACTCGCCAGGCGTGAGTCGCGCGACTGCGACGTCGGGATATCGGACATTCTGTCGAGTCAGGGTGCCGATGCCGCGCATACGATCAACCATCCGGGAAACGGAGTGCTCATGAGGCTCGGCGGGCGCGTGCTGGACGCCGTCGGCGGATCCGAGCCGACGCGACCCGATCGGGAGTTGCTCGGCACTGTTCGGACGCCTCTGGAAAACCGCGTCGTGGACGCGTTGGAGCTCGACGCAGCCGAACGACCGACATGGACTCTCGACGGTGACACGCTGACGCAACGCGAGATCTACGCCACCCAGATGCTGTGGTATGCAGAACATCCCGAGTTCATCGATGCGGCGATCACCCGGTACGGCGAACTGCTCGACATTCTCGGGATTGCCTCGTGACCTCGGCGGTCTGCCACCTCGTCGTCGGGCCTCGGAAGCACGGAGTCGTCGAATACGCGATATCGGTTCACGATGCGCTTGTTCACGGGGCTCTTGCCCACGGTGGACGGGTGGATTTCGGAACCGATCACCGTTGTGCATTTCTGGAGTCGCCGGATGCCGAACTGCCGCCGCTCGACTGTTCCCTGGTGCACATTCACGTGACGGACCGATTGTTCGGACGCACCCCCGGCGAGGCCACGGAGAGGTTCTCGGCGTTGGTCGACGCGCTGGGAACGGATGTGTCGGTCACACTGCACGACCTACCCCAGCCGTCGGACGGCGCAGCGATGCAGGCGCGGGCGGAGTTCTACCGAACTGTGGTGCGCGTGGCGGCAGGGGTGATCGTCTCGAGCGAACACGAGACCGCACTGCTGCAGAACGTGGTCGACGATTCGATCGTGCCCGCGATGGTTCCGCTCATGATCGGGACGCGGCCCCCGCGCAGGCGGTTGTCCACCCCTACCGCGCCGACCGTGGGGGTTCTCGGATTTCTGTATCCAGGTAAGGGCCACATCGAAACACTCCGTGCGATGGAGGATCTGCCGATCTCCGTCGGTTTCGTGGCGCTGGGGACGCCCTCTCCGGGTCACGAATATCTCGCCGACGAACTTCGCGGCGTCGCGGCACGGACCGGAAGGCGCATCGAGATCACCGGGTTTCTGGGCGACGAAGAACTGGAGCGCAGAATTCACGAGGTCACCGTCCCGGTCGCGTATCACCGTCACCTGTCGGCGTCGGGTTCGATCAACACGTGGATTGCCCAGGGGCGCAAACCGCTTGTGCCGAGAGGTGGTTACATCACGGAACTGGACGATCGCTCTCCCGGCGTCGTCTCCATTCACGCGGACGACGACGGCTCGCTTCGGCACGCGATCGCGTCGGCCATCGATGATTCGACGAGTACTTGGATCGACACGTCGGTCGAACCGGTTCCATCGCCCTCCGACGTCGCGGCGGCGTACGACGAACACCTGACGCGGTGGACGAGATGACCCGGGTGGTGCAGCTCGGCGACGGCCGAATCGCCTTGCCGGACAACCGATGGGATCTGATCGACGCCGCAGTAGGGCTTCCGAGGGTGGGGGTCGTCATCCCGTACTACGAACAACCACGTCAACTCTCGCTCGTCCTCGCTGCGCTGGCGGCGCAGAACTATCCCCTCGACCGGCTCGACGTGGTGGTCGCCGACGACGGTTCGGCCGTGCCGCCGGTGGTCCGAGACCACGAGAGTGTCCTGTCGATCCGGGTCGTCCACCAGGAAGATGTGGGCTTTCGCGCTGCCGCCGCTCGAAACCTCGGTGCCCGTGCGTCGTCCGGCTCGGTCCTGTGTTTCCTCGACGCGGACACCGTGCCGACTCCCGACTACATTCGCCGCGCGGTGGCGCTGCCATCCGTTGCACCGGATGTGGTCGTGGTGGGGCGGCGCAAGCATGCAGACCTGTCGAGCATCGGCAGCGATGCGGTGATCCAGTGGATCTCGGACAACGCGTATATGGAGGAGTCGGACGAGACCGAGCCTCGGTGGCTCGTCGAGGGTTACGAGCGCACCGAGAATCTGCTTCAACCGGGCTGGGACGGGTACAAGTACGTTCTCAGTGCCGTGTTGACGTGCAGCCGCGAAATGTTCGACGCCGCTGGGGGATTCGATGAGTCCTTCGTGCAGTACGGGGGAGAGGACTGGGAGTTCGCCAATCGTGCATTCATGATGGGCGCAGTTCTCGCGTACGAGCCGAGGGCGGTGGCCTGGCACGACGGACCGGACTGGGCCGAGCGCGCAGTGCAGGGCAGGACGGACCGAAAGAACGCCGAGGCATTGGCCCTGGCGCCGCTGATCACCGACCCGCGTGCCCGGACGTCCGGATTGCGATATCGGATACCCGACTGCATCGCTCTGGTGTCGACGGCCGGACAGACCGCCGCGTCGCTGTCGGTGACTCTCGCCAGTCTGCTCGGCAACGGTGACATCGCGGTGTGGCTCCACGGTGAGCACTCGAAGGAGTTGTACGACGCACTCGGACTGCAGGATTCGCGCATATCCACGGGATACCCCGATGCTGCAGTCCGCTCACGCAGCCGCTTCGTCCTCGACGTCTCCGGACGTGTGATCTTCTCGGTGGACACTGTTGCACTTCTGGCAGGCGATCTGGGTCCAGGCGGTGCAGGCGAAGTGGTGATCGATTTCGACGAGCCGGATGCGACGGTGGTGATGCGCCCGTCGCGAGCCCTGCACCGGTCCGCACGTTGGTCCACCCCGACGGGTATCGGCGAGCCGGAGTTGATCGACGCGTTGTTCGGGAGGCGTCGTCGCCATCGATCGGACGTGGGTCTGTCGGTCGATACCCACGAGCCCTGGCTGTCGTGGTGACCAGATTGTCGTGGTGACCCGGTCCTCGTGGTGACTGGCTAGAGCCTTGCCGCTGCTGCTTTCAGGTTCGCTGCCGCGATCTGTAGGCCTTCGATCGCGCCGTACGCGGTGTCCTCGTGCTCGATGTTGACAGCCATGTTCGGGTCGACCTTCTCTAGCGCGGCGAGGAAACGCGTCCAGAACGCCACGTCGTGGCCGTTGCCGACGGCAACGAAGTCCCACGCCGAATCCTCGGGCCATTTGTTGACCACATGCTGTCCGCCGAGGCCGGTGGGGTTCTGATCAGCAGGGATGCGCGTGAAACGGTCGTCGAGGACGCCGTAGATCTCGCAGTTCTTGTTGATGCGAGTGTCCTTTGCGGCCGCGTGGAAGACCAGAGGCCCCAGCCATTCGATGGCCCTGACCGGATCGATTCCCTGCCAGAACAGGTGCGACGGGTCCATTTCGGCTCCCACGCATGTCAGCCCGCCCAAGTCCACGAGGCGTTTCACCGTGGGCGGGTTGAACACGAGGTTCTGCGGATGCATCTCGATGGCTACCTTGACGCCGTTCTCACGGGCCAGTGCGTCGATCTCCTTCCAGAACGGCACCGCGACCTCGTGCCACTGGTAGTCCTGCGAGTCGAGGTAGCCCGAGTCCCACGTGTTGACGTGCCACGCAGGCCAGGTTCCGCCTGCGTGCGCGGCGGGCAGTCCGGACATGGTGACGACGCGGTCGACGCCGAGCAACCCGGCGACGCGGATGGACTTGCGCAGATCCTCGGCGTCCTCCGGGCCGACCTCGGGATCCGGGTGGAGAGGGTTGCCGTTGCAGTTCAGGCCCGCGATGGAAACGCCTGTGCCCTCGAAGGTGGCCAGGTACTCAGCCGGTGTGACCGTACCCGAGAGCAGGTCGTCGACCGGAATATGTACCGCAGGAAGGAATCCCCCGGAGTTGATCTCGATGCCTTCGAGGCCGAGGGAGGCGACGGTCGCCACTGCGTCGGGCAGGGATGTGTCGTGCAGGATTGCGTTGTAGACGCCGAGCTTCATGGGGATGATCCTGTCTTTGAATGGGTTTCGAAGTTACGCGGTGGTTGTCCTACTGGATCTCGACGGTGCTGTTTCAGATCTTGACGGCGATACCGCTGCCTGCCGCGGATTCGGCGATGGCGGCGACGATCTGCATGCCGCGCAGTCCGTGGGCGAAGTCGGGGAGCTCGGGGAGGCCCGAGACTCCTGCGATCTGGTCGAGGAACGCCCGCGCCTGGTAGGCGAAGAACTCGGCTTTACCGTGCCCGACACCGCCGGCATCCATCGGTAGTCCGCCTTGGATGTAGGGGTGCTGCGGTCCGATGACGACCTGGCGACGGCCGTTGACGGTGTCGTCGATGTCCGTCGTGGAAATGTGGAACTCGGATGCTCGTTCGAGGGCCCACGATGCCGATCCCTTGGTGCCGAACACATCGAAGGACAGTCCGTCCGGGTTGGCGTGCGAGACACGGGATGCGGAGAACGTGCCAACGAATCCGCCCGCGAACGTGGCGGTGAAGGTGGCGATGTCCTCGTTCTCGACGGCCGCCGTCTCGCCGGTGGTCTCGGCCCTGGTGTGACCGTAGGTGACGCCGACCGGTACCGGGCGTTCGGTGATGACGGTGGAGAACTGAGCACCGCGCACCTCGGTGATCGGGCCGACTACGAACTCGGCGAGATCGATCAGGTGGCTGCCGACGTCGGCGAGCGCGCCGGTTCCCTGACCGCCTCGGTAGCGCCACGTCATCGGGCCGGTGGGGTCGAGCGAGTAGTCGGCACGATAGCGGCCGTCGAAGTGGACGATGTCGCCGAGGCGTCCTGCTTCGAGTTCGTTCGCGATGGCCTGCACCGCGGGGGAGCGGCGGTAGGTGTACCCCACGGACGCGATTCCCGTGGCCTCGGAGGCTGCGGCGACCATGGATTCGGCGTCGGCGATCGATCCCGCGAGGGGCTTCTCGCACAGGACGTGCTTTCCTGCGGCAAGGAGGCCCTCGACGATCTCGCGGTGCAGGTGGTTGGCTACGACGACACTGACTGCGTCGATGTCGTCGGCTTCGGCGACGGCCTGCCAGTTGTACTCGGCCCGGGAATAGCCGTAGCGCGTGGCGGTGTCGTCTGCGACGGCCTGGTTGGTGTCGGCGATCGCGACGAGGCGCACGTGGGGACGCTCGGTCTCGAAGAGGGTGGAGGCCGTGCGGTACCCGGCGGCATGCGCGCGTCCGGCCATTCCGCCTCCGACGACGGCGACGCCGATCGAGTTCTGTGTCATGAAACGTGACTACTTTCTTCCGGGCGTGTGATTTTCAGGTCGAGAACGGCCATTGCTAGTTCGGTCTATTTGACCGGTCTAACTCGGTTACTATGAGACACCGATCACCGCAATGTCAAGGCTGCGCCCGCGGTGCTACATCATGAGAGTCGACGCGAGAGGAGTTCCATGACGGTCGGCAAGTCGGTGACGATGCAGGACATCGCAGATCGGGTCGGGGTGTCCAAGGCCCTCGTATCGATGATCTTTCGGGGCGTGCCAGGACCGAGCGCGGAAACCAAGGAACGCGTGCTTGCCGTCGCGGCCGAACTCGACTACCGACCCAATCGCACCGCCGCGTTGCTCTCGCTGCGTCGCACTCACCTGATCGGAGTGATGACCGACATCCGCAATGCTTTTCATGCGGAGATGGTCGAGCACATGGTGGCCGAGGCCGCCCAGGTCGGCTACGAGGTGGTGCTCGGCCCGGTCACTCCGACACATGCCGAAGCCGACGTCATCGAAACTCTGTTGGATTTTCGGTGTGAGGCAGTGGTTCTGCTCGGACCCGAAGCATCCGACGACGCGCTCGGTGCCTGGGGCGCGCGAGTTCCCCTCGTCGCGGTGGGACGCAGGATCAAGGGCGTCGACGCGGTCCGAGCCGACGACTCACGCGGTATGAGCGTGACCGTAGACCACCTCGTCGGGTTGGGGCATCGTCGAATAGCTCACCTCACCGGCGGATCGGGCGCCATCGGCAGAGATCGCCACGCCGGATACCGTCGTGCAATGCACCGCCATGGTCTCGACGACGTCATCCGCGTCGTGGAGGGCGACTTCACCGAGCAGTGTGCGCCGAGCGCCGTCGTCGATCTTCTCGCCGACGCAGGCAATCGGCCGACCGCGATCGTCGCCGCGAACGATCGCAGCGCAGTGGGATTGCTCGATGCGCTGCAGCGGCAAGGGGTTTCGGTTCCAGGAGAGATCTCGATCACCGGTTACGACGACAGTACGCTCGCACGGATGGCACACATCGATCTGACCACGGTGAGCCAGGAACCGAAAGAGCAGGCGAGCAGAGCGATCCGAGCTGCCGTGGAACGGCTGGACAGCGGACGTACCGATGCCGTGTCGAGTGTTCTGCGACCTCGGCTCGTGGTGCGCGGCACGACCGGGCCCGTGGCCACCCACGTCGTCTAGAGCACCCTATCCGGCGAACCGGTGCAGAATCGTTCTGGCGCAGCGCACCACGGTGCTTCTGTCGTGCGAGACCACGTAGTCGAACTCACGGTTGTTCTCGGCGGAGCCGCGGAACAGGTCCTTGGCCGACAGCACGCAACAGAAATGCGGGGCCAACACGACCACGTTCCATTCCGTGGTCAGCGGATCTTCGGGATCCAGCGGTGCGCTGTGAATGAGTGAGTCGACACCGGCGGGCATACCGGTTCCGCACACTCCGGTGTACGCCATTCGTTCGGCGAGCGAGTTCCAGCGCTCGCTCGCTCGGCCCCCGAAATGGCGTGCGTGCTGGAATGTGCCGAGCAGCATGGTCTCCTGGCCCGCACTGCCTGCTTGCCATTCGATGTGCGTGCTCATCTCGATCAGAAGGCTCTTGCGACTCGTCTTCACCGCGCCGGTCGACGCCGCGATCTGGAACGGTGATGTCGACAGCGTGGTCGGTGTACTCCACGTCGACGAGATGTGCGTCCTCGCGCTCGAATCACGGAGTGGTGTAGGAGATTCGGAGCCGGGGAAGAGCGCGCCCGTCCCGAAAGTCGCGCCCAACGAGAGTGCTGTGGTGCGGTGTTGCTCGGAATCGACTCCGCACGCGACGATCACCGCACCCGTTCGTTCGGTGTGCGCGGCGAGCGCATGTGCGATGCGGGCGGTCTGTGCATCGGATGTGCGTCCGGTCGATTCGGACGCGAGGAAGATGAGGTCGGGCTCGATCAGCGGAAGCAGGCTCAAGGATGCCGGTCTGGAGCCGACGTCGCGTGCGGTGATGATCATCTGTCGGCTCCGTGCGCGTTCGACAGCGTGCAGTGTTTCGGAAGGATTCGCGATCCAGGATCTGTCGTCGACGACGTGGACGAGGTCGTCGTCCAGCGCGAGCGTGCGGTGGTGCATCTCGCCTCCTGATCGTGTGCCGAACCGATCCTGTCGGATCAGGATCGCGGCGCCGCATCCCGCGCGGTAACGAACACGCAACGGATGTAACGGAACGATAACTGCGGTGTCGGGATTGCCACCGAAGAGGAATCGGAATTCGGTCTGAGAGGGTGGATGGATGACGGACTCGATGAAAGACGATCTCCAGACCTATCTTCGACTCGGCCGCGAGGCGATCCTGTGGAAAATGGATGGCTTGTCGGAGTACGACATACGCCGGCCGATGACGTCGACCGGCACCAATCTGCTCGGGCTCGTCAAGCACCTGACTGCCGTCGAGTTGGGATACTTCGGGTGGACCTTCGACCGCCCGTTCGACGAGGACATCCCGTGGGCGGGTGTCGACGCGGAGCTGAATTCGGACATGTGGGCAACCCCGGACGAATCTTCCGAGTACATCCTCGGACTGTACGAGCGAATCACGGTGCACTCCGACGCCACCATCGCCGAGCTTCCACTCGATGCACCCGGCCTGGTTCCGCACTGGCCCGAGGACCGGGCGCACGTGACATTGCATCGCATCATCGTGCACGTCATCGCGGACATGGATCGCCATGCAGGGCACGCGGACATCGTTCGCGAGTCGATCGACGGCTCGGTCGGCCTGTCCGTGCGTAACCACAATCTGCCGTCCACAGAAGCGGCGTACTGGGCTGCCTACCGCGATCGACTCGACGAGGCAGCTCGGCGCTTCGAGACGTGATCACCCGACTCGGCTGCGCGGATCACTCCCGTCGGTGGCCCGTGGCACACTACGTGGCATGACTGCTGCCCCGGTGCCCAGTGCTGTAGTCGAACTCGCTCGCTCGGCGTCGCGCGTGGCGGTGCTGACAGGCGCAGGCATGTCCGCTGAGTCCGGCATTGCAACGTTCCGCGACGCACAGACCGGGCTGTGGTCCAGTTTCGACCCGGCGGACTTGGCGAGTCCGGACGGGTGGGCGCGGGACATGGATCTGGTCTGGGGCTGGTATCGGTGGCGTGCAGAGCTGGTTCGGCGATCCGAGCCGAACGCCGGTCATCGTGCGTTGACCGAGTGGCAGAACAAGATTCACCTCGATATCGCGACACAGAACGTGGACGATCTCCACGAGCGAGCGGGTTCGTCGGTGATCTCGCACGTGCACGGCAGCTTGTTCGACCCACGATGCTCCGAATGCGGGGTCCACTCGCAGCCGGATGCCGAGCCCGTCGACGAGAATGTCGACCGCGTCGTTCCGCCGTCCTGTCCGGAGTGCGGTGGCCCGATGCGACCGGGAGCAGTGTGGTTCGGTGAGCCACTCCCGCAGGATCATTGGCTTGCTGCCGTCCACGCAGTGGAGAATGCCGAACTCGTGTTGGTGGTCGGGACGTCGGGAGTTGTCTTCCCGTTCGCGGGTCTACCTGCGATGGCGCGCAGTACGGGTGCGCGGGTCGTCGAGATCAATCCGGTCGAGACGGAGATATCCGACATGGCCGACCACCGCTGGAGAACCACCGCAGCTATCGGACTGCCTGCTCTTGTCGGCTCGCTGTGACCGGCCGCCGCGTAGGGCGGGAAGGACGGTGCCGGGGCGCCTATTCGAACTCGAGCCGCATGGATCGGGCTGCGAAGTGAAGTAGCAGGGCGAATCCGCCGATCGAGACCACGACCGGTGACCATACGACGAACGCCATCAGAACGGCGACGTCCTCGATCACGACGACGTACGCGGCAATGAACGTCGTCGCTGCGATGCAGAACACGATGTGGAACCCGAGCATCCATCGCTCGAAGAAGAATCCGACGAACATGCCGATTTCGATGAGGAAGGCCGTCTTGCCGAGGGTGATCTCGGGCGGGAAGTCCGCTACGAGTGTCGCCGAGACAATAGCGATGTCGGCGATCACGACGAAGGCGAAAGCCTGCCCGAGAGTCGGCCACCGTCCGAACATCCAGAATGCGCCCATGACGTACGCGGCGATCATCGACGTCCATTGCACCGCTGTCGGAATCGGTGTTCTCGCGCCGTACCCGAACGCCATCTCCAACGTGACGATGACCGCCATGCTCAGGGTCGCCAGCGCGATGACCTTCTGGACGATGCCGGTCACCGCCAGCGAGGACATCAGATCGAGGCCCCATTCGTAGTGCTCTTCCGACGATGCCACTGCACTTGTCATCTACATCCGCCCCTTGTGTATCGCGTACGGCTGCCCGATTGAAACACACCCATCCGGGCTCTGAGCTGGGTTTGCATCGAATCGACAAACGGCACGCCGGAACATGTCACCTGTGTAATGTGTGCGGTTGTCCTAACAAATAAGGAGACGTCATGCGCATCGGAGTTGTCGGATACGGAGTCGGTGGACGGTACTTCCACGTGCCGTTCGTGCAGGCGGCCGAGGGGGTCGAGCTCGTCGGTGTCGTGACGCGCTCACCCGAGCGGGCGGCGCAGGTCGAGAGCGATGCCCCCGGGACACCCGTCTACGCCAGCCTCGGTGAGCTCGTCGATGCCGGCGTCGACGCGGTCACGATCACCACGCCACCCGAGACGCGGCGCGAGCTCGTTCTCGAAGCGCTCTCGCGTGGCGTACACGTCATCGCCGACAAGCCGTTCGCTCCCGATCCGCAGGGCGGACTCGACCTGGTCGAAGCGGCTCGGGACGCGGGCCTGCTGCTGAGTGTGTTCCAGAACCGCCGCTGGGATGCCGACATTCGAACACTGCGGGCTGTGATCGACAGCGGCGAGCTGGGGCGTATCTGGCGCGTCGAATCGAGATTCGATCTCGACGAACCCGCAACGCTGGAGTTGGGGCCGACCGGTGGTCTGCTTCGTGACCTGGGCGCACATCTCGTCGACCAGGTCCTGTGGCTGTTCGGACGGGCGAGAGCGGTGTACGCGCGCATGGATTGGATCGGGGAAGGCGACCAACGGACCGACAGCGCGTTCGTCGTCGACATCGATCACGTCGGAGGCGTGCACTCCACGGTGTCGGCTACGAAGGCCAATCACTTCCAGGCCAAGCAGCTGCGCGTCTACGGTACCGACGGAAGTTACTACTCCGACGGAACCGATGTGCAGGCGCAGGCGATCTTCGGCGGACGACGTCCGTCCGAGAATCGTGACAGCTGGGGTTACGAGCTCGAAGAGCGTTGGGGCACACTCCATACCGGATCGGGCGCCAGGAAGATTTCGTCCGAGCAAGGAAGCTATCAGGACTACTACAGCGCGTTCGCGGCAGCCGTGGACGGTGTCGGGCCGCAGCCTGTGCCCGGGTCCGACGTGATCCACACGCTCGAGGTCCTCGACGTCGCTCGGCGTGCCGCAGAGACCGGAAAGGTCATCGAGCTGCCCGTGTCCTGAGGCGACCGAGCATGGAGCAGGCGACGGTGGAGATGCTCGGACATCGTTGGTGGAAGAGGCATTCTGGAGTTCGCGAGATGGTCGGAGCTGCCTGATCCGGGGGGGGTGGGCACCGCGTTGGTTGGCGCAGCATGATTTAGCATTTCATTTCCAACCGTCATCACCGGCCAGACAGAGGGGACTTCCATGCCCGAGCGTTCGGCACCACTGCAGAAAATGGGTTTCTTGACGATCGGTCTGTTCGACGAGAATCGGCCAGAGCTCGGGCACGAGTCGACGCTGGAAATCATCGAGCTCGGGGAGCGACTCGGCTTCGACAGTGCATGGCTGCGTCACCGCCACCTGCAGTTCGGAATTTCGTCGCCGATCGCCGTCATGGCAGCCGCGTCGCAACGCACCCGCAGAATCGGCCTCGGGACGGCGGTCACGCCGATGGGTTGGGAGAACCCGATTCGCCTGGCCGAGGATCTGGCGACCGTCGACATCCTCTCCGGTGGCCGGGTGAATCCCGGAGTCAGCGTCGGAACTCCCATGCAGTACGACCGGGTCAAATCTGCGCTCTACCCGGACACCGCAGACGTCGAGGATTTCGGCTACGAGCGTGTGCACCGTCTCCTGCGCGCAATCGAGGGCACGCCGGTCTCGGAATGGAGTGGGACCGAGGGCATCGAGCAGTTCTCCGATCGAGTGCAGCCGCACTCGCCGGGGTTGCGAAGCCGAATGTGGTACGGCGGGGCCAGTCTGCGTTCGGCTCAGTGGGCAGGCGAGTCGGGAATGAACCTCCTCGTCAGCAGCGTCGTCAGAGCAGAGGACGCCACCGACTTCGACGAGATCCAGCTCTCGCACATCAGGCGGTTTCGTGAGCACCATCCCGATGGTGATCGTGCTCGCGTCTCGCAGGGGCTCGTGGTGATTCCCACGGACTCCGCAACGGCCGATCAGGCCGCGAAGTATCGGGAGTACGCACGCAGTCGATTCGACCGAACCCTGCAACCTCAGGGGCCGGCACGGATGATGTTCGCCGCTGACCTGGTCGGTACTTCCGAGGAACTGGCGGAGAAGCTGTATGCCAACCGGGCATTCACCGAGGTGGACGAAGTCGCGTTCGCATTACCGTTCAGCTTCGCCCATGACGACTACGTACAGATCTTGACCGACATGGCGACGAAGCTGGGACCCGCGCTCGGGTGGGTCAGCGCCGAGTGATGATGTCGGCGATGTGCCGACGTGCGCGCCTTCCCTCGGGAATCGGCAGGAGCGGGTAGACGTGCAGCATGCCGCGTTCTTCGTGATAGTCGATCGTGGTTCCGGCCGCGGCCGCGAGACGGACAAGGGCGCGGGCATCGGCGTTCGCGATGTCTCTGGTTCCGCTGAACATCGTCACCGGAGCCAGGTTTCGTATCTCGCCCCGTAGTGGGCTCACCCTGGGATCGTCCTCGGGCAGGCTGCCTCGATACAGGATGCCTGCGAGCTTGGTACCCGGAATGCCGAGCCAGGGATCGGTCGGGGCGATCCGTTCGATCTCGGGGTCGGTCATGCTGACGTCCAGCCATGGTGAGATCAGGATCGTATGGCGATTCTTTCCGTGCCCGGTGTCTCTGAGTTGCTGTGCCACAACGAGAGCAAGTCCGCCGCCCGCGGAGTCTCCCATCAGAACGACATCGTTGCTGCCGTACCGAACCATCGCCGCCGCTGCGATATCGGTCGCGACGGCCACCGTCGATTCGGCCGTCGCCGACGGTGCGAGGGGATAGATCGGCACGAGGAACGTGACGCCGGTGCGCGCGACGAGTCCGGCGATCGTTCTCCAGTGCGTCGACGTGATTTCCCACAGGTAGGCGCCGCCGTGGAAGTACACGACGGTCCGGTCGGTGACGGGCCCACGCGGCGATACCCGGAAGACCGGCCACTCGTCGTGATCGTCACGGACGATGGATACCTTCCGCCCCAGCGACGTCGGCGGTGCATACGACGCAGGCTCGGCGGACATCTTGTCCACGTGAGCTTGCGTGCGTTCTGCCGAGGAGTACCGGCGCTTCGATCCGCGCACGCGAACGACCAACGGCATCAAGGCGGACGCGAGACTGGGCATCGCACCAACGATGCCACAGCGGTCGCGCGTCGTCGCATGTCAGGTGTGAGGGTGTCGCGGCGAGGGTACCCACGTCGTCTGCAGGACAGTCACTCCGGAAAGGCACACGATGGTCCAGGTTCAACGAACGTTCGTCGTCCGCACACACATCGACGTGGTGGTGCAGTACATGCGGGATTTCGCGCACGCCGAACAGTGGGATCCGGGAACACAGAAGTGTGTACGAACGACACCGGGACCGATCGGGGTGGGGACGGAATGGCACAACGAGTCCAAGCTTTTCGGCATCGGTACCGAGTTGACGTATCGAATGGTCGAGGACGCCCCGAATCGGGTGACGTTCGAGGGTACGAACAAGACTGCGCGGTCGGTGGACGACCTGTCGTTCGAAGCGTCGGGTCCCGGCTCGACCGAGATCACCTACATCGCGAACATCACGTTCAACGGTATGGCGAAACTGGTCGATCCCCTTGCAAAGCTGGCGTTCGAACGTGTCGGGAACCAGGTGGTTCCACAGGTGACGAGGATCCTCGAGGCGCTTGGGTAACCGCACACACGGACACGGCCTCGGCGCGTGATGCGCCGAGGCCGTGTCCGTTGGTGCCGGTTGGTATCAATACCAGGTCTTGCGTCCACCGACCGCGCGGCCTGCGGTTCCGAGAAGTGTCAGTACTGCGCCGACGACGACGAGAACGATACCGATGATCCAAAGGATCTGGATCGACGCCAAGAAGCCGATAAGGGCGAGGATAATTCCTAGGACGATCACTGTGGTTCCCTCTTTCGATAGTGGACCGCCTGTGCGGTCTTCGTTGATCTGCGTTGATCGCCAATCATGAAACAACCTACCGCGATATTCATCGAATCTGCAGTCGCAGTGCGGATTTCGTGTCTATCACAGTCGCCTCGCCTGTACACACCGACGCGAAGCTACGACGATATGACCTCGCGTGTGCCATTGGAGCGGCTCACAAGATGTCATCGCCGTGGCGTCGCCACCTGCTGGACGATCAACGGTTCGAGCACCGATCGGAAGAACACCGGCAAGACCGACTACCCCGCTACGAGAGGGGTCAAACCAGATTCCGATCGATGACTTCGAACGAGTAGAAGTGGCCGCGGTGAGCTGGTAAGCCTGTATTCATGGACGTACGGAACAGCACGTCGAAAGCGAAGAACGAAGCCGCCACGGGAGCGGCGCCGTGCCCTGTCGGGACGTTCCAGTACGACGTGGCGAACGACGCGTTGGACTGGTCGGACTCTCTGTTCCAGATCTACGGATACGAGCCCGGCGAGATTCGGCCGACCACTGCGCTGCTCGTCGAGGCTTCGCATCCGGACGATCGCGCCCAAGTGGTACGGGTGCTGGCGACCACCCTCGAGACCGGAGTCGGTTGTGTGCACGCGCACCGGATCGTGACTCCCGCGGGCGAGACTCGGCACATCGTGATCGTTGGCAGCGGGGTGAGGAACGAGTCGGGCGAGGTCGATCGCTTCACCGGCTACGCAGTGGACGTCACTCGCACGACAGAGAACGTCGTCAGCGCAGGCGTCAACGACGCCCTCCAATCCGTCGTGGCCGCACGGGCGGTCATCGAGCAAGCGAAGGGCGTCTTGATGCTTGCGTTCGGTGTCGACGCGGACACCGCATTCGGCGTCCTGTCATGGCAGTCGCAGACCTACAACCTCAAACTGCGGGCACTCGCGGAACGAGTCGTCGCCGATGTGGCGTGCGTCGACCGTTCCAACGAGAACCTACGCGCGCAGATGAGCCACGTAGTGCTGACCGCGCACGAACGTGTGGGCAGTTGATTCCTGTGGTCGAGTGACTTGCGGGGTCGATCCGGTCAGCCGGGGTCGAGCTTGTCAGCCGGCGTCGGATGCTGCTTCGGTCTCGCTGGAGGCTCCGCTCGTCGAGAGCTTGCCGCCCGAGTTCTCCAGGTGAGCACGCACGAACCAGTGGAACAGCTCCAGCTGACCGCTCTGGCCGATCAGCAGGTCCTCGGTGACCGGGTCGATCTTGCCGGTCTCCTCGATCGCCTTTCTGGTATCTCCGATCACGCCGACGTACACCAGGTCGAGAGCGCCGAGGTGTTCGATGGCGGTGGCACGGCCGATCGAGTAGTCGTCCCACGTGCGGTCCTTGACGATGGTCCCCGGAGTGCCGAATGCGGCAGATCCGAGTGTGGCAATGCGCTCGGCCACATCGTCGGCGAATCCGCGGACTGCCTCGACCTGGGGATCGAGCATCTCGTGGACAGCGATGAAGTTGGGGCCCACCACATTCCAGTGGATGTGCTTGAGCGTCAAGTGCAGATCGTTGTATGCCGTCAGGCGGTTCTGCAGGACAGCGGCGACACGCGAACCTTCGTCGGTGCTCAGGCCGGGAACGGTGTACGAGTTCGAGTTGGTCATGACGGGGGTCTACCCGCGTCGGGGACACGGGAAACACCGGAATCACACAACAGCGCCCCGTGTGCGAACACACGGGGCGCTTGTGGAACTAGTCGTCCTTGCCGAGACTCGGTTGCTCGGGTCGGGATCGTTGCTCGTCCTCGTCTTCGTGTTCGACCGCCTCTTTCGGGGGGCGCTTGAGGCTGAGGATGATCGACCCGGCCAATACGGTGATGATCACCGCAAGGCTGACGAGCGACGGGATCTCGGGGATCGACGTGCTGATCACCTTGTGGCTTGCCTGCAGAATCAGCTTGACGCCGATGAACCCGAGGATGATCGCAAGTCCCTTGGAGAGGTAGTGGAACTTGTCGAGCAGACCCGAGAGCAGGAAGTACAGCGCACGTAGTCCGAGGATCGCGAACGCGTTGGACGAGTACACGATGAACGGGTCGTCGCTGACCGCAAGCACGGCCGGGACACTGTCGACCGCGAACACCAGGTCGGCCGCTTCGATGGCGACCACGACGGCGAGCAACGGCGTTGCGACTCGTTTGCCGGCCTCCATGACGAAGAACTTGGTGCCGTCGTACTCGTCGCGGACGGGAATGACCTTACGGAGCAGGCGAACGGCAAGAGAGGTACTCGGATCGTACGAGTCCTCCTCGTCCTTCATGAGCTTCCATGCGCTGTAGAGCAGGATCGCCGCGAAGACGAACAGAACGACCGTGAACTTGGACACGATCGCCACACCGGCGGCGAGGAAGATGCCGCGGAAGATCAGCGCGCCGACAACACCGAAGAACAGAACGCGGTGCTGATATTCACGGGGAACCTTGAAGTAGCCGAAGATCAGCGCGAATACGAAGAGGTTGTCGACCGAGAGACTCTTCTCGAGCAGCCAGGCCGTCGTGAATTCGACACCGGCGTTCCCGCCGAGCGTGAAGGTGACCACGACTGCGAAGATCAGCGAGACGCCGACCCACACTGCGCTCCACCAGGCTGCTTCCTTGAATCCGATGATGTGAGCGCCGCGGTGGGCGAGTAGGTCGATGGCGAGCATGATGACGACGACGGCAGCGAATGCCGCCCATGCCCATACGGGAACGTTCATCGGCGGGTGTCCTTGCCTGTGAATCGGGAACCGAGGCTCTTCAACTTGGCCTGGTTCTCGGGCTTGGTGGCGAAGGCCTTCGCCTGTGCGATCAGTTTCTTGCCCTGCGGGCTGCGGGCGAAGGTCTTCACTGTCTGGGTCAGAGACGCCATGATTGCTGGTTCTCCTTCGGTCGGTATTACTCGGCGGCGCTTGTCTGCGCCGCGACTCCTCAAGTGTGCCTGTTGTGAATGCGGCATGCACCGTTCGAACTCGGACATGTTTTGCCCGTTTTCGTTGCCGTGATCCGGCAATGAGGGACGGTTTCAGCCTCGAGTACGTGGCCAATCGAGAAGCTTGGCCCCGAAGACGGCGGTCTGCAGCGCGAATCGTTCACCGGGATCTGCGACATCGTGCCCGGTCACCTCGGCGATTCGGGTGAGTCGATAGGTGACCGCTCGTACCGACAGATGCAACGATCGGGCGGTCATCGCCGCATTGCCTCCGGATTGGAAGAATGCGAACAGGGTGTGCAGCAATGGCTCGGCGCCGCCGCGGGCGGACAGCAGCGGCGTGAGAACCGTCTCGACGAGATCGGTGATCGCCGGTCTGTCGTCGAGAAGGACCCGGTAGACGAGGAGCTCACGGGCGTCGACCACCGGCGCGTCCAGGCCCAACTTGGCCGCGAGATCGAGCGCGTCCACCGCTTCGCGATACGACGACGCCACCCCGGCTGCGCTCGGGCCTGCGCGTCCGACGCCGATGCTGTGGCTCCAGCCGTCGGTACCGTGCGACTGCCGGACGGCGGTTCTGACGCGTTCGACCACGTGCGTCACTGCCCTGGGATCGGGTGCCGCGAATACGACGACCAGTCGGCCTTCCTTACTCGCGACGAGCGATCCCGCATCACCCTTGGTGCCTTCGACTGCGCGCTCGACATCGCCGATCACCGTGCCACCATCGGTGAAGGGTGTGCTCGCGGTGATCACTGCGACGCAGTGGGGACCGGCGAGGTCGAGGCCGAAGTTCTCGGCTCGTCCCAGCACGCCCGCCACGTCGGCACCGCCGGAGAGCAGGTCGTCGACGAATTCACGTCGGGCCGAGACCTCTGCACGGACAAGAGCGCGGCGGGCGAGCTGAAATCCTTCGGTGAGTTCGGCGACCGCGTCGTCGGACGCTCGCAGCATCACCTCGCCTGCGGTCACGACGGCCTGGGGGTTTCGTTCGGCGTCGACGACAGCGGGCAGCGTGCGCCACAGACGCCACACCGAAGACAGATACAGGTCGAGGAGGGCTCGCAACGCAACCCCGTGCCGGGCGGCGGCATCACCCTTGATGCGCAGTGTGCCGAGCTGGCGCCGGGTCAACGGCCGGCCTGCGGACACCGCGGAGGAGAGCACCTCGAGGAAGTCGCCGAGCAGATCCGTCGACAGGCCGCCCGCGTCCAGTGCAGCGAGGCGCGCAACCTCGTGCACGGCGTCTTCGATGGGTGGTTCCGGCTCCGATGACATTGCGTCGATCCTAGGTCGCTAGGCCACAAGCACGCGAAAAGTCATCGATTCAACGCCAGTACCGACAACAATTCGTATGCCACGTGTGCGGCAGCGATTCCGGTGATCTCGGCGTGGTCGTATGCCGGCGCCACCTCGACGATGTCGGCGCCGACGACGTCGACCCCGACCAATCCGCGCAGTGTGTTCAGCAGCTCGCGCGACGTCATTCCACCCGCCTCCGGCGTACCGGTGCCGGGTGCGTGTGCCGGATCCAGGACGTCGATGTCGACCGAGACGTAGACCGGGCCGTCGCCCAGACGCCTGCGCATGCGCTCGACGATGCCGGCGATACCGTCGACCTCGTAGTCGTCGGAGCGGATGACCTGGAAACCGAGCACGCGGTCGTCCTCCAGGTCCTGTTCGCTGTACAGCGGTCCGCGAATTCCGATGTGCTGCGAACGCTCCAGATCGATGAGCCCCTCTTCACTGGCCCGCCGGAAAGGAGTGCCGTGTGTGTACGGCGCGCCGAAGTAGGTGTCCCACGTGTCGAGGTGAGCGTCGAAGTGCAACACCGCGATCGGGCCGAGATCGCGCGCGAGGGAGCGCAGAATCGGCAGCGCGATGGTGTGATCTCCGCCCAGGGTCAGTACGGACGAACCGTCGGCACGAAGATCGGTGATCGACGATTCGATGGTGTTCAAGGCTTCGGTGATGTCGAAGGGATTGACGCCGATGTCCCCGAAATCGGCGACCTGTTGCTTCGCGAACGGAGCGACGTTGAGCGCAGGGTTGTACGGACGCAACAACTTCGACGCAGCACGAATGTGAGCGGGGCCGAACCGGGCGCCCGGGCGATAGCTGACGCCCGAGTCGAACGGGACACCGAGAATCGTCACGTCCGCGCGGGAGACCTCGTCGAGCCGGGGAAGCCTCGCGAAGGTGGTCGGTTCGGCGTAACGAGGCACCTTCGTCGCGTCGACGGGGCCGACCGGGCCGATGGGGCCGATGGGCGAGTCGGTGGTGTTCATCGGCGGCTCCTTCGTCGTCGTGAAGGTAGCGTCTCCCGCAACGACACTCTTGTCAACACATGTTTCCTATGTAGATACTCGAAGGAGACAGTGGGAGGAAACAGATGAGCCTCGCGGGTGCGAGTCCGACGATCGGACGGCAATTGAAGGAGGCGCGTCACGCGAAGCGGCTCACGCTCGACGGTCTTGCCGCATCCTGTGGGGTGACGAAGGGGTATCTGTCGAAACTCGAACGCGACCTTCTTGCGCCGTCGGTGGCCACTCTCGTCCGAATCTGCGACGCTCTCGATCTCGCGGTCGGCTCGCTGTTCGACGACGCATCCGTCGGGGAAGTGGTCCGCGCGAAGTCGAGGCCGCGTGTTGCGTTCGGCGGTCACGGAATGTCGGAGTATCTGCTGACACCGACACGTGAACGGCGACTGCAGGTTCTGCTCGGAGACATCGACGACGGCGGCGGAAGTGGTGACGAACCCTATACCCTCCCGGTCGATGTCGACTTCGTGTACGTGCTCGAGGGATCGTTGCGCATCGCCTTCGCATCCGATGAGGACGCGAATCCGGCAGAGGTCACACTCGATGCGGGAGACGCATTCACCTTCTCGCCGCGGCGCAGCCACAATTTTCGCGCGGTGTCCGGACCGACCCGCGTGGTGTGGGTGCTGAGCCCCGCTCTTCCGGAGACACCTGCTCTTCCGGAGACCGACCGGCCTCGTGTTGACGGACTCGCAGCGACGCCCGACACTCGAGCGAATACTCGTGGAGGCAACCGATGAGCACTCGTGTCAGGGCGTCGCTGTTCCAGGGCCCCGAAATGTCCGGCGACGTCGCATGCAATCTCGACGCGATCGAGCACGCGGCGACCCGCTCTGCGGAGGCGGGCTCGGCGGTCCTCGTCACGCCGGAGATGTCGGCCACCGGATACGACATCGGAGACCTCGTGCACGAGCGTGCCGAATCGTCCGACGGGCCGATCTTCCTGGCGGTGTCGGAAATCGCGCGCAGAGTAGGGGTGGCCGTGGTCTACGGATATCCCGAACGTGCAGGCGGCAGGGTCTACAACTCCGTGCAGGTCGTGGACGCATCGGGGACTTCGATTGCGCGATACCGCAAGACGCACCTGTTCGGTGATCTCGATCGCGGCCGTTTCCTGCCGGGCGAGGAACTCGTCGTGCAGTTCGAACTCGGCGGAATCGTCTGCGGCTTACTCACGTGCTACGACGTCGAATTTCCGGAAACTGTTCGCGCACATGCCGATGCGGGAACGCAGTGGCTCGTCGTACCCACGGGTCTGATGGTTCCGTTCGACATCGTCGCGACGCACATCGTCCCTGCGCGGGCATACGAGAGCCAAGTGTTCGTCACCTACGTCAACCGGTGTGGGCGTGAGCGCGATCTGCAGTACTGCGGGTCGACGTGCGCGATCGCCCCCGACGGAACCGAACTCGGCCGAGCC
The DNA here is from genome assembly GCF_001895005.1 of Rhodococcus yunnanensis NBRC 103083. GTDB lineage: Bacteria > Actinomycetota > Actinomycetes > Mycobacteriales > Mycobacteriaceae > Rhodococcoides > Rhodococcoides yunnanense. The sequence goes on from NZ_BCXH01000004.1 coordinate 330,215, forward strand.
GGACGTGGCGAGGCAACACTCACCGTCGACATCGACCCCGCTGCTCTCGATTCGTCACGGGCGATCAACACTCATCTCGACGACCGCAGACGCGACCTGTACACCCCGCGAACCGGATAGGCGGCCGATGACCACACCCGTGAGCCCCGACAGCACGACGTGGGATCAGCAGGAACCACCGTTGACCATGTTCGGCCCGGACTTTCCGTTCGCCTACGACGACTATCTCGCGCATCCAGCCGGGCTCGGTCAGGTCCCCGGGGCCGCGTACGGCACCGAGGTCGCGGTCGTCGGGGGTGGGCTTGCGGGAATGGTGGCCGCGTACGAGTTGATGAAACTCGGCTTGAAACCGGTTGTGTACGAATCGGATCAGATAGGCGGGCGAATGCGCTCGGTGCCGTTCGACGGCTACCCCGGCGTGGTCGCGGAAATGGGCGCCATGCGATTTCCGCCGTCGTCGACCGCGTTGTTCCACTACCTCGATCTGGTCGGGCTCGAGACCGAACCGTTTCCGAATCCTCTCGCCGAGGTCACCCCGAGTACGGTCATCGACCTGAAGGGGACCAGCCACTACGCACAGAGCCTCGAAGACCTGCCTCCGATCTTCGCCGAGGTCGCCGACGCGTGGCAACGGTCGCTCGAGCAGTACGCCGAACTCGTTCCGTTGCAACGTGCGATACGGAAACGGGACGTCGCCGAGATCAAGCGGATATGGAACGACCTCGTCGTGAGGCTCGACGATCAGAGTTTCTGGGGATTTCTCGCTGCTTCCGAACACTTTCGGTCGTTCACGCGTCGAGAAGTGTTCGGGCAGGTCGGATTCGGAACAGGAGGATGGGACACCGACTATCCCAACTCGATCCTCGAGATTCTCCGTGTCGTGGTGACCGCGGCCGACGACCATCACCGTGGAATAGTCGGCGGTGCACAGCAATTGCCGCTCGGGCTGTGGAATCGCATCGCCCCTGCCGCACACTGGCCGCAGGGTACATCGGTCGCCGGCCTGAACGGGGGAGCGCCGCATCCACGGGTGACCGAGTTGCGGCGTTCGGAGGCGGGCACCGTCGTCCACGACAGCTACGGAGGCGTTCACACCTATCCGGCCGTTGTGGTCACCGCACAGAGTTGGATGCTGCTCAGCAGCATTCACTGCGACGACGATCTGTTCCCGATAGACCACTGGACGGCGATCGAGAGGACCCACTACATGGGTTCTACCAAGGTTTTCGTGCTCGTCGATCGCCCGTTCTGGAAGGACAAGGACCCGGTCACCGGACGTGACGTGGTGAGCATGACGCTCACGGACCGGATGAGCCGTGGAACGTATCTACTCGACCAGGGCGACGACCGTCCCGGGCTGATCTGCCTGTCCTACACGTGGTCGGACGACTCGCTCAAGCTTCTCGCACTGACCCCCGCCGAGCGTATGAACATCGTGCTGCGCTCGCTGGAGGGGATCTATCCCGGTGTCGACTTCAGAAGCCATGTGATCGGCCATCCGGTGACGCTGTCGTGGGAGGCCGAGCGTGATTTCATGGGCGCGTTCAAGGCGAACCTGCCGGGCCACTACCGATACCAGGAGCGGCTTTTCGGACATTTCGTGCAGAAGGATCTCGCGGCGAGACACCGCGGTATCTTTCTGGCCGGAGACGACATCTCGTGGACAGCGGGGTGGGCCGAAGGTGCCGTTCAGACGGCACTGAACGCCGTGTGGGGCGTCGTGCATCATCTCGGCGGTGCGTCCGCATCGGAGAACCCAGGCCCTGGCGACGTGTTCGACGAGATTTCTCCGTTGCGGTTGGACGATTGATCTGAAAAGTGTCCACATGCGCTACGGTCGGAACGGGTCGGCGCCGCGTCGGGGGCGGCGCCGAACCCGTTTTCACCGCGGTCAGTCCAGTGCTCGATCGTGCTCGGTCCCCGCCGCTCGATGCAGCAGCGGCTTGGTGCGGTACTGGATCAACTCGCTCATCGCGATCGACATGTTGGTTCGCTCGACGCCGGGAATCTTCAGGATCAGACCTGCGACGCGGTACAGGTCGTCGGCATCGACGGCAGCGATGCGAATGTGCATGTCCGAGGCGCCGGACAATCCGAACACCTCCAGTACCTCGGGGATGGTTCTCAGATGCGCGGTGACCTCGGCGAGCTTGTGCTGATCCACGCGGGTCGTCACGAAGGCCTGGAGCGCATAGCCGAGACTTCGCGGTCGCACCCGGTGGTCGATAGGGGTGAGGGTGTCCTTCTCCTCCCAGCGAGTCAGCCTCGCCTGCACGGTATTACGCGACAATCCGAGGTTCGTGGCGAGCTCGACACCGGTGGCGCGGGGCCTGTCGCACAGGGCGAGGAGAAGTCGGGCGTCGGTTCGGTCCAGATCCGTCATGCGTCCACGATATGCGGCGGAGCTGCACACCTCGCCGGATCGAGGTCGGCGACGTCGAGGCCACGTGCCGCGACGTCGACGGGCAGCCCCTCGCCGCGGACGAGGGCGGCGCCGACACGAGCGAGCGCAGCGCACGTCTGGATGCCGTATCCGCCTTGGCCCGCACACCAGAAGAATCCGTCGACGTTCGGGTCGAAACCCACAACGGGCGTTCGATCGTGGACGAAGCTTCGCAGTCCTGCCCACGACGACCGCACGTGACGGGCTTCGAGCGTCGTTGCCTCGTGAATCGCATCGAGCGCGCGAGCGATCTCCGTCTCGTCCGGGCGCGCATCGGTCGGCTCGGTGGAGGTCTCGTCGGCGGGGGAACACAGCATTCGGTCGCCCTCGGGTTTGAGGTAGAACGATTCGTCGATATCGCTGAGAGTGGGCAACTGTCGAGTGTCCACGTCGTCCGGAGTGTCGAGTACGAATATCGTTCGGCGCAGAGGCCGGAGACCGACGGGCGATGCTCCGGCGAGTGCGGCGACCGAATCTGCCCATGCGCCTGCCGCGTCGACGACGACCGGTGCGCGGCGCCGCGTTCCGTCCGCCGATGTCACCGTCCACGCTCCCGCAGTCCGCTCGAGCGCCACGACGCCACTGCGGGTCGCCACGACGCCTCCGCGTCGGCGCAGGCCGCGTACGAATCCCTGGTGCAGCGCATGAACATCGACCTCCATGGAGCCGGGTTCATGGAGTGCGAGATCGACAACGCCCTCGCGTAACAAGGGGAACAACGTGCGCGCCTCGTCCTCGGTGACCAGTCGCGCGTCGGGTGTGAGGGTGCGGACCTGCTCGAACATCGCCTCCAGTGCCTCGCCTCGACCGCGGGCAGCGAACTGGAGCAGTGTTCGCCGAGTGAGCAGCTCGGTGTCGAAGTGCTCGGGTGGGCCTAGAAGGAAGCTCCTGCTCGCGGTCGTCAATGCCCGGATCGCAGCATTGCCGTACGTCTCCAGAAACAGTGCAGCCGACCGGCCGGTGGTGTGATAGGCCAACGTCGATTCCTGCTCGAGCAAGCACACCGATCGATCGTGGGAGAGCTCGTATCCGAGAGAAACCCCTCCGATACCCCCTCCGACCACGATGACGTCGAATTTCTCGGGTGGCTCGTTCACCGGCTCGACTCTACTGGCGCTGGGTTCGCTGGACTCGGTGTGTACAACGAGGACACGCTGGTTACTGTCTACCCATGGCAGAGACACGCATAGGTGATCAGTTCCAGTTGTCGGGTGCGTGGAACTTCCGTGACGTCGGGGGAGCACGCACGGACGACGGACGAGTCGTTCGATCCGGGGTGTTCTTCCGATCCTCGGAGCTGAGTCGGTTGGACGATGCAGGCCGGGAAGAGGTGACACGACTCGGTATTCGCCGGGTGTTCGATCTTCGCGCCGATGCGGAAATCGAACGAAGTGGCGCCGATCGAGTGCCGGACGGCGTCACGGTCGTCAACATTCCCTTCCACAACGACAAGGGCGAACGGGCCCCGCACGAGACGGCGGCAGAAGCCGCCGATGCGCAAAGCACCATGATGTCGCTGGCCTACACGTCGTTCCCGACGCTAGAGGGTGCTCACGCTGCGATTCGTGCCGTGATCACCGAGCTCGGGCGCGGCGAGGCGCCTCTTCTGGTGCACTGCGCGGCAGGTAAAGACCGCGCAGGCTGGACGGTCGCCACGGTGCTACGAGCCGTCGGTGTCCGGGACGAGGACGTTCTGTCGGACTTCCTTGCGAGCAATGCCGCCGCAGCCCCCTTGAAAGCTCATCTCCAGGCCGTTTACGCGCCATTGGTCGCTGGGCCGATCGAGCCCTCCGACGACGTTCTGGGGGTCACGGAGGACTACTACCGCAGCGGTCTCGACGTCGTGGCGCAGAAATACGGGTCGTTCGAGGCCTATGTCGATGCGCTCGGGGTCACCGCCGGGGACATCGACACGCTGCGTGCTGCGTTGCTTCGCGATGCCGATTGACCTCATGCACGTACCCTGACCAACATGCGCACTGGCGATACCGCGCCGGACTTTCGGCTGCCCGATCACACGGGAAGCATCCGGAGCTTGAGCGAACTGCTGGACAGTGGCCCTGTGGTGCTGTTCTTCTACCCTGCTGCTTCCAGCCCGATCTGTACGGCCGAGGCCTGTCACTTCCGTGATCTGGGGCGCGCTTTCGAAGCACTGGGCGCCCAGCGTGTCGGCATCAGCACCGATACCAGAGACAAGCAGTCGCATTTCGCGCTGCAGCGGTCGTTCGACTATCCGCTGCTCGCGGATTCGGACGGTTCGGTCGCCGAGCAGTTCGGCGTCCGCCGTGGAGGCTGGCTGACGAGACGTCGGCGCAGAAAGGAAATCGAGAGAGGTAAATCACATGCCGTGAAACGCGGTCCGATACGTCAGTTGCTCTCGGTGAAGCGAACTACGTTCGTCATCGATCGGAATCGGGTGGTGCGGTTGGTGGTCGCGAGTGAGCGCTCCAACGTCCACGCGGACAAGTCGCTGGACTATCTACGCTATCTGTCCTGATGTGCCTTCGCCGCTGAACAGGGCTGTGTAGACGGCGGGCTCCTTGTTCTCGGCCGGCGAATCGTCGGAGGCGGAATCCATGTGGCTGAACAACGCTTCGATCTTCTTGGGTGATTCCATCGGTCGAGCATGCTCTCGATCCGGGGAAAATGCCACTCGGACGCGCGGAGAGCCCGTCGAAAATATTGACGGGCAACGTGTTTGGCACACCTCTTCCAGGGTGAAACACTGATGGCATGCGTGACCTCGATACCGTCCTCGCCGGCCTGCGGCGCTACCCCGACGCCGAAGCTCCCAATCTGTTCGCCTCGGACGCGGCGGATCGTCTGATTCTCGATACCGCCTCCGACGTGCTCGCCGCCGCCCGCGGCTCCGACGTCGTCGTGATCGGTGACCGATACGGCGCCCTGACACTCGGTGCGGCCGCGGCGCACGGTCTCACCGGCCTGCGGGTTCATCAGGATTCGGTGACCGGTGAAATAGCGCTGAGGCGCAACGCCGCCGAGTTGGGTATCGACGCTTGTGTCAGTTGTCCGCTCGACGAGACGCTGCTGGCGGGTGCGAAGGTCGTACTGATGCAACTGCCGCGCAGTCTCGCCGAGTTGACCGAGATCGCGGAGACGATCGCCGCGTTCGCAGCGCCTGGGGTCCAGGTTTTCGCCGGTGGCCGCGACAAACACATGACGCCGGCGATGAACGGCGTTCTGGGTGCCTGCTTCGAGACCGTCCGTGCCGGTCGCGGACGTCAGAAGGCTCGGGTGTTGACCGCGGCCACCGCGATTTCTCCGACGAGCCGGACCTACCCGGTGACCGAACGGATCGACACCATCGACCTGTCCGTCGTTGCGTACGGGGCCGTGTTCGCGGGCGCGAAGCTCGACGTCGGAACTCGGTTTCTGGCGTCATTCATCGGCACGATGCGGCCGGGCGCGGCGGAGATCGTCGACCTCGGTTGCGGGACAGGGATTCTCGCGTGCCTACTGGCGAGATCCAACGATCGCGGCCACGTGATCGCAACCGACAGGTCGGCAGCAGCGGTTGCATCGGCGTCGGCCACAGCCGAGGCGAACGGACTCGACATCACCGTGCTGCGCGACGACGCGATGTCCACTCTGGGCGACGACTCCGTGGATCTGATCGTGTGCAACCCGCCGTTCCACGAAGGGGCATCACTGCACACCGGAAGCGCCGAGAAACTCTTCGCCGCAGGCCAACGAGTTCTCCGTCCGGGCGGCGAGATGTGGACGGTGTACAACTCGCATCTGAATTACCGCGGCACGCTCCGAGCGGCGGTGGGGCCGACCGAGACCATGGGCAAGAACGCCAAATTCACGGTGACTCGGTCGGCCTTGGCCTGAGCTACTCGACCGGTCCGCCGTCCTCCGGTGTGCCGTCGATCTGGCCGCGGTCGCGGCCGCGGTCCTCCACCAAGGTGCCCTCGACGATCTCGGCCTGACGCTGTCCGTCGGCGTAATCGATGTCCGGGTCCTCGTCGGAGTCGAGAATCTCGTGGTCGACGAGCTCTTCGGTCAGCTCGTCGTCCGGGGTCTCCGACACCGAGCGCTCCTCGTCCTCCAGCGGGGTGTCGGGCTCTTCCTCGCTCAGCTTCTCGTCCAGGCTCTCGCCCTCGCGTGCCTCTTGCGCGGTGGTACCGAACTTGTCCGCCTCGCTCCAATGGTCGGGCGCATCGACCACGGTGTCTCCGTCGTCGTTGCGTACCTCGTCGGAGTCGAGGCTCTCACTCTGGTCGAGTGTCTGGTCGGTTCCGTCTTCGATGCTCATTGTTCGATCATGCCCGTAAGTGCTTTTCCGGAAACAGGGCGCAGGTTCCGCAGCCGGCCCGATGACACGGTAGAGTCCGAATTGTCTGAAGTTCCCTCGTCCGACTGGGAACTTTTGTCCGTATGTGGCACGTTTTACATGCAACTGCCGGGAAATGCCCCGGCGTCGGGCCTGACACTACGTAAGGGCTTGCGCTCTTAGAAGGGATGTAACACGGTGCGCACCTCCAGCAACCCGGTGTTCCGCAACCTGCCCAAGCAGGAGGGCGGCGGATACGCCACTTTCGGCTCTGCGACGGCTGGCGCCTCGCAGGCCGCACAACAGTTCGGGCAGCCGGGAACGCTGCCGGATCCCTACCAGACCGGGCCCACGTCCCGTGCGATGACGATCGATGACGTCGTCACCAAGACCGGCATCACGCTCGGTGTTCTGACGGTCACAGCGATCATCTCCTACGTCCTGTCGACGAACAACGCATCCCTGGCAACGGCTTTCGTCGTCGGTGGCGGTCTCGTCGGTCTCGGTTTGGTTCTCTTCGCGACGTTCGGTCGCAAGATGGACAACCCAGCCATCGTTCTCGCCTATGCAGTTGCCGAAGGCTTGTTCCTCGGTGCGTTGTCACGAATGTTCACCGGTGTGGAGTTCGGCGGCGTCGGCGGAACTGCAATGATCGGACAGGCCGTACTCGGCACGTTCGGTGTGTTCTTCGGCATGCTGGTGGTCTACAAGACCGGCGCCATTCGCGTCACACCCCGCCTGACTCGGATGATCATCGGCGCGCTCATCGGTGTCGTGGTCCTCGCACTCGGAAACCTCGTCGCGAGCTTCTTCGTGGACGGTGGCCTCGGCCTCCGCGACGGCGGCGCCATCGCGATCATCTTCAGCCTCGTCTGCATCGGTATCGCAGCCTTCAGCTTCCTGCTGGACTTCGACCAGGCAGACCAGCTGATCCGCGCTCAGGCTCCGGAGAAGGCAGCGTGGGGCGTCGCACTCGGTCTGACGATCACCCTGGTGTGGTTGTACGTCGAGATCCTGCGTCTGCTCAGCTACTTCAACAACGACTAGCTTTCGACGAAGGCCCCGCACTCGTGACGAGTGCGGGGCCTTTCTCGTACCCGGGGTCGATCACGACTATCGGGCAATGACGACGTACATCAGCTGAGGCGCTCGAGCACCATGGCCATTCCCATGCCGCCGCCGACGCACATGGTCTCGACGCCGAACGTCTTGTCCTGCGTCTTCAGGTTGTTCAGCAGCGTCGTGGTGATACGCGCACCCGTCATACCGAAGGGGTGTCCGACGGCGATGGCACCGCCGGAGATGTTGAGCTTGTCGTGGTCGATACCGAGGTCGCGCGCCGAGCCGAGTACCTGGACGGCGAAGGCTTCGTTGATCTCGAACAGGTCGATGTCGGAGATCGAGAGGTTCGCGATCGACAGTGCGCGACGGGTCGCTTCGATGGGGCCGAGGCCCATGATCTCCGGGGAGGTGCCGGTGACGCCGGTCGAGACGATCCGGGCCAGCGGGGTGAGCCCGAGTGCCTTCGCCTTGGTGTCGCTCATGATGACCAGCGCGGCTGCGCCGTCGTTGAGCGGGCACGCGTTGCCTGCGGTGACGGTGCCGTTCGGCCGGAAGACGGGCTTGAGTCCGCTGATCTTCTCGTAGGTGGTGCCGGCGCGTGGGCCGTCATCGGTGGATACGACGGTGCCGTCGGGCAGGGTGACCGGGGTGATCTCGCGTGCGAAGAAGCCGGAGTTGATCGCCTCTTCGGCACGGTTCTGGCTGCGTACGGCCCAGTGGTCCTGCTCCTCGCGGCCGATGCCGGTGAGCAGTGAGACATTCTCGGCGGTCTGGCCCATGGCGATGTAGGCGTCGGGGAGGTCGCCGTTCTCGCGAGGGTCGGTCCAGCTGTCGGCGCCTTCTTCCTGTGCCTTCTTGGTGCGGGCTTCGGCGGCTGCGAAGACCGGGTTGTGGCTCTGGGGAAGTGAGTCGGAGCTGCCGTGGATGAAGTTGGAGACGCTCTCGACGCCTGCGGAAATGAAGACGTCGCCTTCGCCTGCCTTGATGGCGTGCAATGCCATGCGGGTGGTCTGCAGCGAGGACGAACAGTAGCGGGTGATGGTGGTGCCCGGGAGCGAGTCGTACCCGAGGAGCACTGCGACGATGCGTGCCAGGTTGTTGCCCTGCATGCCGCCCGGAAGACCGCAGCCGAGGAGGAGGTCGTCGATGTCGGTCGGATCCAGCTCGGGTACCTTCGCCAGCGCGGCGGCGACCATCTGCACGGTCAGGTCGTCGGGGCGGATGTCTTTGAGCGAACCTTTCATCGCACGGCCGATCGGTGAGCGAGCGGTACTGACGATCACTGCCTCTGGCATGAACTCTCCTTTGTTGGGGGACTACGCACCCGGCAAGTTACCGCCGAGTACGTGAGTATGTGTCGAACTTATCGCGGCGCGTTCGCCTCCGAAATTTCGGCTCCTCGTCGGCGGATGAACCTGTCGATCGAGGCTGCCGCACGAGGGGCGAACCGTCGTGATTCCGCGACGGCCGAGATCTGGGGAAGGTCGGGCAACGGGCCACCCCTCCACTCGCCGAGTGCTGCGGCGAGGACGGGAAGCAGTTGCCGCGCGGCCAGTTCGTAGCCTGCGGCCGACGGGTGGAACCGGTCGGCGGAGAACATCGTGTCGGGGGCGGCGAGGAACTCCGGCGCCAGCAGGTCGGCGAGGGCGACGGGGTGGCCGCCCGCCGACAGCGTGTGCGCGCTCTGTGCACGAGCGAGGCGATGCCCCCAGTTGCGGACGATCGTGCGCAGTGGCTGCGGAATCGCCGTCACCACCCCGAGGTCGGGGCACGTTCCCACGACGACGACGGTTCCCGCGTCGGTCAATCGCTGCACTGCGTCGCCGAGGCGAGTTGCCGACGCCGAGATCGCGAATTTCTTGGTGACGTCGTTGGCGCCGATGAGGATGACGGCCGCATCCGGCGGTGGGCCCGCCACGAACATCGCGTCGACCTGGCCCTCCAGGCCCTTCGAGGTGGCGCCGCCGATCGCTTTGGTGCTCAGGCGGATTCGCTTGCCGGTCTCGTCAGCCAGTCCGCGGGCCAGACGGACGCCCGGCACTTCGTCGGCAACCACGCATCCGACACCCGCCGCGGTGGAGTCGCCGAAGATCATCAGGTGAATATCTGCTGAACTTCCGCTGCGCCACGGCTGCGGGCGGCGATCACCCGGCCCGTACACCCCGTCGGCCTCGGGAGGCTTCGCGGTGCTGCGGCCGATGACACCCCGCGCCGACGACGCCTGCGACATCAGGTGCCGATACGCCGCCCACGACGCAGTCCCAGCTGAGGAGCCTGCCAGAACCGTCGCCACGCCTGCCTTGGCGGCCGTACGCCATCGACTCACGGGCACTGGTCGTCTCCTTCGGTGTGCGCCACACGTCCATCGTATGCACCGGAGAGCGCTCGTCTCGACGGTACCGAGCAGCGGAGTTCGCGGCGTCTGGGAAGATGGGGACATGCGCATTGCTCAGCACGTCACCGAACTCATCGGCAACACTCCGTTGGTCAAGCTTTCCTCCGTTGTCGGCGACAACGCGGGGACGGTTGCTGCCAAGATCGAATACCTCAACCCGGGCGGATCGTCCAAGGACCGCATCGCGGTGAAGATGATCGACGCCGCCGAGGCGTCCGGCGAGCTGAAGCCGGGCGGCACCATCGTCGAACCGACGTCCGGCAACACCGGGGTCGGTCTGGCCCTCGTCGCGCAACAGCGCGGATACAAGTGTGTGTTCGTGTGCCCCGACAAGGTCGGCGAGGACAAGCGCAACGTGCTGCGCGCATACGGAGCCGAGGTCGTGGTGTGCCCGACTGCCGTCGCACCGGAGGATCCCAACAGTTACTACAGCGTCTCCGACCGCCTCGTGCGTGAGATCGACGGCGCGTGGAAGCCCAACCAGTACGCCAACCCGGCGGGCCCGCAAAGCCACTACGAGACCACGGGCCCCGAGATCTGGGCCGACACCGACGGAAAGATCACCCACTTCGTCGCGGGTGTCGGAACCGGCGGCACCATCTCCGGCACCGGCAAATACCTCAAGGAGGTCTCCGGCGGCACGGTCAAGGTCGTCGGCGTCGACCCCGAGGGCTCGGTGTACTCCGGTGGCACCGGCCGCCCGTACCTCGTCGAAGGCGTCGGTGAGGATTTCTGGCCGACCGCCTACGACCCCTCGATTCCCGACGAGATCATCGCCGTGTCCGACGCCGACTCGTTCGACATGACTCGCCGCCTCGCCCGCGAAGAAGGACTGCTGGTCGGCGGATCGTGCGGCATGGCTGCCGTCGCCGCGATCAAGGTCGCCGAGCGCGAAGGCCCCGATGCTCTCGTCGTCGTGCTGCTGCCCGACGGCGGCCGCGGATATCTCGCGAAGATATTCAACGACGACTGGATGTCGTCCTACGGTTTCCTGCGTTCGCGTCTCGACGGCAAGACCGACGAGCCATCGGTCGGCGACGTGCTGCGTGGCAAGTCCGGCGCGCTGCCGGATCTGGTCCACACGCATCCGTCGGAAACCGTGCGCGATGCCATCGAGATCCTGCGTGAATACGGCGTCTCGCAGATGCCCGTCGTCGGCGCGGAGCCTCCCGTCATGGCGGGCGAGGTCGCGGGCAGTGTCACCGAGCGTGAACTCCTCAGTGCGGTGTTCGAGGGCCGCGCGGCACTCGCCGACCCGGTCGCCAAGCACATGAGCGCGCCGTTCCCGCTGATCGGCGCGGGCGAGAACGTCTCCGACGCCACGAAGGCGCTGGGGGAGACCGACGCGCTCATGGTCGTCGAGGAGGGCAAGCCCGTCGGTGTGATCACCCGCCACGACCTTCTCGGATTCCTGAGCAAGGGGGCATAGCGCCCAGGCGGGGCTAGCGCACCGCGCTGGAGCCGGTGAGAGCCTGCCCGACGACGAGCTGATGAACCTCGGACGTGCCCTCGTAGGTCAGCACCGATTCGAGGTTGTTCGCGTGCCGCAGTACCGGGTACTCGAGCGTGATTCCGTTGGCGCCCAGGATGGTTCGGCACTCGCGTGCGATCTTGATCGCCTCGCGCACGTTGTTGAGCTTGCCGACCGACACCTGCTCGCCGCGGAGTTCACCCTTGTCCTTGATGCGGCCGAGGTGAAGAGCGAGTAGTTGTCCTTTGCCGAGTTCGAGAGCCATGTTCGCGAGCTTCGCTTGCGTCAGCTGGTATGCGCCGAGCGGCTTGTCGAACACCTCGCGCGTCTTCGAGTACTCGATCGCCGATTCGATGCAATCGCGCGCCGCTCCCATGGCTCCGAAGATGATGCCGAAGCGTGCTTCGTTCAGACAGCTCAGCGGTCCGCTGAGCCCACGTGCCTCCGGCAGCACTGCATCCTCGGGGAGCCGGACGTCCTCGAGTACGAGCTCTCCGGTGATCGACGCGCGGAGCGAGAGCTTCTTCTTGATGGTGTTGGCCGTGAACCCCGGCGTGTCCGTGGGGACGACGAAGCCGCGTACCTTGTCCTCGGTCTGTGCCCAGACGACGGCGACGTCGGCGACGGGCCCGTTGGTGATCCACATCTTGGACCCGTTCAGGATCCAGTCGGTGCCGTCCTTCTTGGCACGCGTCCGCATACCTCCGGGGTTCGAGCCGAAATCCGCCTCGGTCAATCCGAAACAGCCGATGAGGTTGCCCTCGGCCATGCCCGGCAGCCAGTGCTGCTTCTGCTCCTCGGAGCCGTACTTCCAGATCGCGAACATGGCGAGCGAACCCTGCACCGACACGAGGCTGCGGATACCCGAGTCCATGGCCTCCAGCTCGAGGCATGCGAGACCATAGGCCGTCGCCGAGGTGCCGGCGCAGCCGTAGCCCTCGAGGTGCATGCCGAGCAGACCGAGGGCGCCCAGTTCCTTCGCCAACTCGCGCGCCGGCACCGTGCCGTCCTCGAACCAGTCCGCGAGGTGAGGTCTTATGCGCTCTCTACCGAACCGTCGGACGGTGTCGCGAATCTCCTTCTCTTCGGTGTCGAGCAGGGAGTCGATGGAGAACAGCTCGTCGACGGTCTGTGAATCAGCCACGGTGTACAGCCTCTCTTCGCTAGTGGTGTCTCTCCCGCAGGCTACCCAGAACTCTCGCCCATTAGGCTGGATGCCATGAGTGAGCAGCGGAGCAAGGCAGACAACACCTCGTGGCAGGGGTTTTCGACGAAGGCGGTCCATGCCGGGTACGAGCCGGACCCGTTGACCGGTGCGGTCAACGTCCCGATCTATGCGAGCTCCACGTTCGCTCAGGACGGCGTCGGCGGCATGCGTAGTGGCTTCGAATACGCCCGCACCGGCAATCCGACGCGTCGGCCGCTCGAAGCGAATCTCGCCGCGATCGAGTCCGGAACGTACGGCCGCGCGTTCTCCTCGGGCATGGCGGCCACCGATGCGCTTCTGCGCGCGACGCTGCGCCCGGGCGATCACCTCGTCATCCCCAACGACGCCTACGGCGGCACCTTCCGTCTCATCGACAAGGTCTTCACCCAGTGGGGCATCGAGTACTCCGTCGCCCCCGTATCGGACGTCGACGCAGTCCGCGACGCGATCCGTCCCAATACGAAGCTCGTCTGGGTCGAGACTCCGACCAACCCACTGTTGAACGTCGGTGACATCGCAGCGCTCGCGGAGCTGGCGCACGAGAAGAACACCAAGCTCGTCGTCGACAACACCTTCGCCTCGCCGTACCTTCAGCAGCCGATTCCGCTCGGCGCCGACGTGGTCCTGCACTCGACGACCAAGTACATCGGCGGCCACTCCGACGTCGTCGGCGGCGCATTGATCACCGACGACGAAGAGCTCGACGCCGCCATCGCGTTTCTGCAGAACGGAGCGGGGGGCGTGCCTGGGCCGTTCGACGCGTTCCTCACCCTCCGCGGAATCAAGACGCTCGCCCTGCGCATGGAGCGGCACAGCGACAACGCCGAGCAGCTCGTCGAGTTGCTCGACGGCCACTCCGCGATCTCACAGGTCATCTACCCGGGGCTGGCTTCGCATCCCTCGCATGCGGTGGCCGCAAAGCAGATGCGACGGTTCGGCGGCATGATCTCGGTGCGGCTCGCCGGCGGAAAGCAAGCGGCACTGGACTTCTGCGCACGGACCGAGATCTTCACACTTGCCGAGTCTCTCGGTGGTGTCGAGTCGCTCATCGAGCATCCCGGCGCGATGACGCACGCGTCGACGGCCGGTTCGCTGCTCGAGGTGCCGGACGATCTCGTTCGGTTGTCCGTGGGCATCGAGGACGGTGCCGACCTGGTCGGAGACGTCGAGCAGGCACTGGGTCGCTGAGCGATGATCGTCGGATTGATCGACTCGGGGTTGGGGATGCTGCCCACGTCGGCGTGGCTGAGACAACTGCGTCCCGAGCTCGATCTGATCCTGCTGATGGATCCGGACAACGCGCCGTGGGGGCCCAAGCCCGACGACTGGGTGATCGCACGCGTGCTCGACGCCGCCGATCGTGCAGTGTCCGCGGGCGCGGAGGTAGTGGTGCTGCCGTGCAATACGGCGAGCGTGACTGCCCTGAGCCACGTGCGTGCACATCTCGGTTCGGGTGTTCCCGTCATCGGTACGGTGCCTGCCGTCAAACCCGCTGCAGCAGTGAGTGATCGCATCGCCGTCTGGGCTACGGCGGCGACGACGGCAAGTGTGTACCAGGCTCGGTTGATCGAACAGTTCGCAGCGGGGAGGACGGTGTCGCCGATCGCATGCCACGGTCTGGCGGACTCGATCGATCGCGGTGACGCGGAAGCTGTTTCGGCGGCCATCCGTGCGGCCGCGGCAGCCACACCGGCCGATGTGGAATCCGTGGTGCTCGGGTGCACGCACTACCCGTTGGTCGCAGCCGAGATCGCGGCGGCGCTACCGGCCGGGACGCGCTTGTTCGACAGCGCCGAAGCTGTTGCGCGCCAGACTCTTCGCCGGATCGACCAGCTCGGGCGTCCGGCGTCGGGGTCGGGTGCGGTGACGGTATCGCTCAGCGGTCGCGACGGTGTGTTGCCCGCCAGTGCTCTCGCGCATCACGAAGGCCGCCTATTGGCCGGTGTCACCGCGGAACAGTCGATCCACCAGTAGACGCGCGTACTCGACGTCAGCACCGCCCAGTCCGAACAAAATCCGGAAGTACAGCGGCGCGACGACGTGGTCCATCACGTCGGCGTGGGCGGGCGGATTCTCGTGCCGCTCTCGCGCGTGCCGGAGGATGGTGTCGATCTGAATTTCGCGCTTGTCGAGGCAGTGGCTCTTTCCGGTCTCGTCCTTGGTCGAGCCCACGACGGTGCGGAGGAAGGACGTCCGTTCGGGGCGTGCGATGTCGGTGACGAGGAACTCGCACCAGATGGCCAGGTCTCGATGGGTGTCGCCGGTGTCGGGCACAGGGCCGTCGGCCGTCAGAACCTCCATGGCCACTTCGGTTCGGAGCGAGTCGAGGTCTCCCCATCGTCGGTAGACGGTGGTGGCGGCGACGCCTGCGCGCTCGGCAACGAGAGGAATGGAGAGCGATTCGGCTTCCTCGCCGAGCAGTTCCGTGACCGCTCGGTGGACGTCGGCGCGCACTCGTGCACTTCTGCCACCCGGGCGGGGATTGTGTCGATCGACGGCGGGCATGTGTCCATTATTGCAAAGAAATTGGCGTTAGCGGCGAGATGGGTCTACCGTGGCCTAAAGCAATTGTATTTGCGTTAGTCGTTCTGGGAGGTTCGATGGTCGAGACGGTAGTGCCACATGTCGGTAGTGCACGAGCAAGACGGCTGCCGCCGCAGATCGCGTTCTGGGCGGTCGGACTGACCTATCTCGTCATCATGGCGTCCTCAGCAGCGCCGTCCCCGCTGTACCCGGTGTTTCAGCAGGCGTGGGGTTTTTCGTCGACGATCCTGACGGTGATCTTCGCTGTCTACGCGGTGGCGCTTCTGCTCGCGCTCCTGACGGTAGGAAGTCTGTCCGACCACGTCGGCCGCAAGCCGATCCTGATCGGCGCACTCGTGCTGCTGCTGATCAGTCTGATCCTGTTCATCGCCGCGGACGGAGTGTCAGGGCTGATCGCCGCACGCATCGTGCAAGGTCTGGCCGCAGGCACGGCGACGGGGGCGCTCAGTGCGGCAGTGATCGATCTGCAACCGTCGGAATCGGCAGGGCCCCTGGTGAACAGTCTTGCGCCGTCCGTCGGATTGGCAACTGGAGCACTCGGTGCCGGACTCCTGGTTCAGCTCGCGCCTGCGCCGACGGTGCTCGTGTTCGCGCTCTTGATCGGTGCCACAGTGCTGCTGGTGTCGGTGGTGGCGTTCGTTCCGGAGACCTCGGCCATGCGAGGCGTCGAATCGCGACGGCATCTCGCGCATCTGCTGCTTCCACGTATGTCCATTCCGGAGGCAGTGCGCACACCGTTTCTGCTGATCGTTCCCGCGCTCATCGCAACCTGGTCACTCGGCGGATTTCATCTCTCCCTCGGCCCGTCGATCGTCGGCTCCCTGTTCGGGATCGACAACCACATCGTCGGCGGATTCGAGATCTTCGCATTGTTCTTCTCCGGTGCGGTCGCCGCGGCGGTCGTGCGCAGCAGGCCTGCACGCGCGTCGATGATCTACGGCGCTGTCGTGCTGTCCGTCGGGGTCGCGTTGTCGTTGACGTCCATTGCAGTCGGATCGGTGTGGCTGTACTTCCTCGGCGCCGTCGTCGCGGGCGCGGGATGGGGAAGTACCTTCCTCGGCGCAATGCGCACCCTGGGAGCTCTCGTTCCCGCAGCCGAACGCGGCAGCATGTTCGCCACGACGTTCGTCATCAGCTACCTGGCGTTCAGTGTGCCCGCGGTGATCGGGGGAGTGTCGGTCCACGCGTTCGGGCTCGAATCGACAGCGCTCGTCTACGGCGCGTTCGTCATCGTCCTGGCGTTGGTGTCCGCTGTCGGGTTTGCGCTGGCATCCCGCAGGGAGTCCGCAGGCCTACCCGATCGGGGAGTTCGCACCGCGACGAACGGGCGGTAGTCGATCGATCCTGTGCCGTCGGGGGTCCGCTGTGGCACCATTCGTTCATCTGAACAGATAATCAGATGAATGGGAGGATCGATGATTCGGACCGCGCCGATCGTCGGTGCCGCGGCAGCCACCGTCTGTGCTGTGGCACTCGCGTCGTGCAGTGCGCCGACGAGCTCGACCGGCACAGCGAACGAGGACGGCCTGGTCCTCGCCGACGGATACGAGCTCGGCGGTTACAACCCCGTGGCCGGTTACGGCGCCGCAGGGGAGGCGAAGATGTACGACGGCCTGCTCCGGCTCGACGGTGCCGAGGGGCTGCCCGGTTTCGAGCCCTCGCTGGCGACCGAACTACCGACGGCGAACGCGGATGCCACGGTGTGGACCGTACCGATTCGCGACGGCGTCACGTTCTCCGACGGCAGCGGCTTCGACGCCGCGGACGTCGTCGCCACGTACGAGGCCATCCTCGCCCCGGCGTCCGCGTCGCAGGTGCGGTCGTCGTTCGACATGATCACCGACGTGATCGCTCTCGACGACCGAACCGTCGAATTCCGTCTCGCATACCCGTATTCGGCACTGCCGACGAAACTCCTGATCGGGATCGTGCCGTCCGAGGCAGTCGCGACCGAAGGACCGGCTGCCGAGTCGAGTCTGAATACCGCACCGATCGGGACCGGTCCGTACACCCTCGTCGATCTGTCGCCCGATCGCGCTGTGTTCGAGGCCAACGAGGACTACTTCGGCGGCGCACCCGAGGTGAAGAAGCTGACGTTGCTGTACGTGCCGGACGACAACACACGCGCGCAGCGAATGGCTGCGGGGGAGATCGACGGCACCAACCTTCCGCCGCTGCTCGCGAAGACACTCGACGGGCGCGATGGAATGTCGTCGACGGCGAACACTTCTGCCGACTGGCGCGGTGTGTCGCTGCCGTCGAACAACCCTGTCACGGGTGACAGAGCGGTACGAATGGCTCTCAATCTGGCCGTGAATCGGCAGTCGATGGTCGAGGACGTACTCGGTGGATACGGACGGCAAGCGTCAACGCCGATTCCCGAGATCTACGGCGACGCATACGATCCTGCGGCGGTCTTTCGTCACGACCCCGCGGACGCCGAGCGGCTGTTGACCGATGCAGGCTGGGCGGCAGGCGCCGACGGCATCCGCAGCAAGGACGGTATCCGTGCCGAGTTCACCGTGATGTACAACTCGAGTGACACCGTGCGACGGGATCTGGCCCAGGCCTTCGCATCCGACGCGCTGGCAATAGGCGTCGAGGTAAATCTGGAAGCACTGTCCTGGGACCGCATCGACCCCAGAATCTCGTTCGATTCGACCCTGCTCGGGGGCGGATCCGAACCCTACGATCCGGATACCCAGGCGTACAACGCACTCGACTCGGTATTCGTGACGCCCGGGACCGGTGGTATCTACGACAACGCGAGCGATTACTCCAATCCTGCCGTGGATGCAGCCCTGGAGACGGGACGGCGCAGCCTCGACACTGCCGAGCGTGATGCGGCCTATCGCGACATGCAGCGCGCGTACGTCGACGATCCCGGATACGTGTACCTGGTGTTCCTCGACCACACCTATGTGTCGAAGGACTCGGAGTGGACCACATCCGGTCCGATTCTCGAGCCGCACTCGCACGGGGTCACCTGGGGACCGTGGTGGTCGCTGCAGACGTGGACGAGGCAGTCGTGACTGCGACGATCGCTCGGCGAGAGGTGGTCTCGACGGTCGCACACGATCGCCACGGGAGGCGACGCGACGTACTCCGCATGATCGGCAGGCGCGTGCTGTTCGTGATCCCGGTATGTGCAGCGGTATCTGTCGGTCTGTTCGCCGCGGCGGCGGTCTCGCCGTTCGATCCTCTCGTGGCATATCTCGGCGACCGATACACGACGACGAGTGATGCCGACAAGCAGGTGATCACGCAGCAGCTGGGTTTCGACGAGTCCTGGTACACGACGTACTGGCGGTGGTTGCAGAGCATCGCCACCGGGGATCTCGGCATGTCGCGGTCGTTCGGTCAACCGGTGGCGGACGTCCTCGTCGAGCGTGTGCCGTGGACTCTGTTGTTGGCAGGAATCGGTCTCGCGCTGGCCGCCTCACTCGCGTTGCTGCTCGGTGTCCTTGCCGGGGTGTTCGCCGGCGGCCTTCTCGATCGCGGGATCACCGCCGTGTGCATCATGATTCAAGGACTACCTCCCTTCGTGCTGTCTCTCGGTGCGATCTCGGTGTTCGCTCTCGGACTCGGATGGCTGCCCGTCGCAGGACTGAGCGACGGGGGAGCCGACCCCAGCTTCACCGGCGTCGCCGAGCACCTCGTACTGCCCGTCGCGGTTCTGGCGCTGTCGCAGGTGCCATGGCTTCTGCTCGCAGTGCGCGAGTCCGTATCGACCTCACGCGGTGCCGATTTCGTGGCAGGAGCCGTCGCACGAGGGATTCCGGCGTCGACGATCACCCGCAAGCACATCCTGCCGGCGTCGCTGGCGCCGTTCGTCAACGTGCTGGGAGTGCGGCTCCCCGAGCTCGTCGTCGGAGCAGTGCTCGTCGAGGAGGTGTTCTCGTGGCCCGGAATCGCCGGTGCGATCGTGGTGTCCGCGCGCGATCTCGACATGGCGCTCCTCGCATTCCTCACCGTGGGTACGACGCTTGCCGTCATGGTCGGGTCGCTGATGGCCGACGTCGGCGTGGTGCTTGTGGATCCACGGGCGGCAACCGATGGATAGGCGGCTGATCGTCGCGGGTTCGGTCCTCGGCGCGGTCGCGCTGTATGCGATCGCGGTGCCGTGGGTGTCGGGTGTCGACGACCGCATCACCGATTTCGCCTCGGCGCGGCAGGGCCCGTCCGTCTCGCACTGGTTCGGAACCGACTCCGCAGGCCGGGATCTTCTCGTGCGCAGTGCCGCAGCCATCCGAACATCGCTGGTGATCGCGGCTGCGTGCGCGGCGTTGGCCACTGTCATCGGGAGTCTGGTCGGTGCCGTCGCAGGACTGTGGGGAGGATGGGTCGACCGAGTTGTCATGCGCAGCACCGACGCGATCAACGCGCTGCCTCATCTGCTGTTGGGGATTGTCATCGTCGCGATGTTCCGAGGTAGCGTCGCGGCGATCGTGCTGTCGATCGCATTGACGCACTGGACCCAAGTGGCGCGGATCGTCCGCTCGGAGATACTGGTTCTCCGTCAGCGCCCCTACATCGATGCGGCGGTTCTCGCAGGTGCGGATCGAGCACATGTCATCAGACGGCACGTGTTACCTGCGGTCGCACCGCAGGCACTCATCGCGGTGGTTCTCCTTCTTCCTCATGCCATCTGGCACGAGTCGACGTTGTCCTTCCTCGGGTTCGGATTGCCCCCACACGAACCGAGTCTCGGAACTCTGCTGTCGGAGGCACGCAGCTCGCTTCTGCTCGGCGGATGGTGGACCTTGGTGTTCCCGGCCGGAATTCTCGTCACGGCAACGGTCTCGGTTGCCGTGGCAGGTTCCGCGCTGCGACAGACGATCTCGCCCCCGATACCCTCGGAGCTACGACTGTGACCGCATCAGCCCAGACTGCATCGTCCCTTACTGCATCGTCCCTTACTGCATCGTCCGTGACGGCATTGCCCCTGACTGCATTGTCGATCGAGGACGTGACCGTCCGAATCCCGCTGGCCGACGGGTCGCTCGTCCACGCGGCGAGCGAGGTGAGCTTGGCCGTCGAAGCGGGCACCGTCACCGCGTTGGTGGGTGAATCCGGTTGCGGTAAATCGATTCTCGCGTCGGCGGTCATGGCCATGCTGCCTGCGGGCGCGCAGGTCTCGGGGTCTGTCACGGTCCGCGCCGGAGGCAGGACCGTGGACGTGTTCACGGATCGCGGATTTCGCGGACACGATGTGGCGTTGATCCCGCAGTCGGCGTCGTCGCACCTGACGCCGGTCCGAACCGCACGGTCGCAGCTGGACGAGACCGCCCGGGTACTGCGATCGCGTCGCCGCCCCGACGAGCTCGCTCGAATCGTGGGGTTGGATCCGGTCGACCTGGATTGTTACCCACATCAATTGTCCGGCGGTATGGCCCAGCGTGTCGCGATCGCCGCGGCGCTCGTCGGGAGTCCGGCCGTCATCGTCGCCGACGAGCCGACGGCGAATCTGGACCGGGAGCTGACCGATCGAATCCTCGAGTTGCTGCGCCGGTCTGCGCAGGCCGGTGCGGCAGTCCTGCTCATCACACACGATCTGTCCTCGCTGATGCGCACGGCCGTCGCCGACCGGATCGCGGTCATGTACGCCTCTCGCATCATGGAGACCGGCCCGGCAGCATCGGTGCTCGATGACCCGTTGCACGATTACACACGGGATCTGTTGAACGCATTGCCCTCTCGTGGCCTGAACCCGATTCCCGGTACTCCGCCCGAACTGACCGATCTACCCGACGAATGCGTCTACCACCGTCGCCGACCCGGTTCGCTGCAGTCGGGCGGACCAACGGAGCTGGTCACGGTCGGCGAGCGGAGCTACAGAACGAGGAAGCGCGCATGAGCCTCGATGCAGTCGCCGTCACTGCGGGCTATCGCGGCACGTCGGATGTGCTGACGGAAAGTTCGCTGTCCATTCCCGCCGGCGGTCTCGTCGGACTGGCAGGGCCGTCCGGTTCCGGCAAGTCGACGATGGCCCGGGTACTCGCACTGCTTCTCGCACCTCGCGCCGGCGAGGTGACGATCGACGGCACCGTCGTCGTCGGGACGGGATACGCTGTGCCGTCGTCTGTTCGACGGCAGATCGCGATGCTGTTCCAGTCGCCGCGGGCCGCCACCGATCCACGTATGACGTTGCGGGCGATCATCGGCCAACCCGCGGACATCGTCCGTCGTCCGATCGTCGTCGAGGAACTCGCCGAGCGGGTCGGTCTCACTCCTGATCTGCTCGGGCGTCGCCCGCATCAGGTCAGCGACGGTCAGTTGCAGCGAGCATGCATCGCACGGGCACTCGCACAGCAGCCGAAATACCTCGTGTGCGACGAGGCCACGGCCATGCTCGACGCTGCGACGACGGCGTCCATCATGAGACTGGTTCAGGACGAGGCGCGTGAGGCAGGAATGGGTGTTCTGATGATCAGCCACGACACCGAACTGCTGGATGCTCTCTGCGCCCGCGTGAGCGTGCTCGGTGCGCAGCGAACTCACAGCGTCTCCGGCGCTGAAAATCAGAGTTCGGGAGCAACCTGAAGAGGTCAGAACATCCTCTCTCGACACAGGAGTCCCCACATGCGTAACTCGTTCAAGAAGGCTGTCGCCGTCGTCGCCTCGGTCGGTGCGGTATCGGTCGGAGCAGCGTCGCTCGCCAACGCGGCCACCGCCGAGACGATCTCGGTCCCTGACGTCATCGGTTACTCCGCACCTGCGGCGGTGGACGTTCTCGAGAATGCGGGATTCACCACCGTCGTCGTCTCCGGTCCCTATGCGCACGACCCCGACACCACGGTGACCCGTACCTCGCTGACTGCGGCGACCGTCGCGTCGCACACGCAGCCGATCACGGTGTTCGTCAACCCGTGGTGACCGTGCGGTCCTGGCCTCGGCAGACCTGAGGTTCTGTCAGAACTCGATCTCCACCTCGTCGGAGACGGGACGTGCCTGGCACCCCAGGATCATTCCGTCGGCGATATCCTCCTCGTCCAGGATCTCGGCATTCTCCATCTCGACCCGGCCGCGCCGAATCGTGCACGCGCACGACCCGCATTCTCCTTCCCTGCAGGAGTAGGGGACGGCGATTCCCTTCGCCACCATGACCTCGACGAGAGTCTGCTTTCGCGGCCAGCCGAACGTATGTGTCTGCCCGTCGAGTTCGACGACGGCGGCTGCGGCGGTTGCGGTGTCCTCGTCGGTGATCTCGGTATCCGGCGCATCGGTGAACGGGTCTCCGGCCAGGGATGCGAAGACCTCGCTGTGGACTCGTTCACGTGGGACACCGATCGAGGTGAGTGCCGAGTGGACGACCTCCATGAATGCACCCGGTCCGCAGACGAACGCGGCGCGGTCGCGGAACGGCAGTGCGAGAGTGCGCAGTTGGTCCACGGTCGGAATCGACTGCAGCGATTCGAGCCAGTGTGTGACGGTCAGCCTGCGCGGATACTCCGCGGCCAACGCCCGTAGTTCGTCGGTGAAGATCACCGAGTTCTCGTCGCGGTTGGCGTAGAGGAGAACGATCTTGCCGATGCCCTCGCTCAATGCGGACTTCAGAATCGAGACGACGGGAGTGATGCCGGAACCGGCGGCGAAGAGCATGAAGTCGTCGTCGAGGTCGCGTGGGGTGAACGTCCCCGACGGCGGGAGGACTTCGATGGTGTCGCCTACCTGGACGTTGTCACATACCCAGTTCGAGCCGTACCCGTCCGAGGTTCGCTTGACGGTGACCTTGGGCAACTCACCTCGGTGCGGCGAGCTCGCGAGCGAATAGCAGCGGGCAATCGAACCGGTGCGTTCGCTCGGAATTCGCAACGTCAGGAATTGACCGGGCCGGTAGTGGAAACCGGCGGGCGAGTCGAACACGATGGACCGGGCGTCGGCAGTTTCCTCGACGACCTCGGCGACCGTGAGCAGCACGGAGCGCGTGCTGTGGGGCACGTCGACTGTCGTCATCGGGCATGGTCCTTTCCACCAAAACTGTAACGTGTTCTAGTTTAGGCACAGTCCCTGGAATCTGTCGACCGTGTGCCCACGTCGCAGGCGCGTGGCGTATGGACCTATCCGATCGGGCAGGTCTCGGCCCCTCCTGCTGCTGGTGGGCCTCGGTGCGGTGAGCCGGTTATGGTTGTAACGTGAATCACACGAGCTGTGTGCACGGAGAGACCTAGGCATTGCAGAGGCGAGAAGACATGATCGAAACGGCTGCGACCGGTCAGGCGATGCACGACCTGCACGCGCACCGCAGCTCGGTCGAGGCACCGCGCGTACTCAAGTTCCACGCTCCCGAGATCGTGTTCGGTCAGGATTCGCTCGGCGAAGTCGCGCATGCGGCCCTGCGCCTCGGCGCGCAGCGACCCATGGTGGTCACCGACGGCGGGCTCATCGAAGCAGGCTGGGTGGCTCAGCTGGCATTGCTGCTGGAGGAGCAGGGACTGGCGCCCACGGTATGGAACGAGCTGACCCCCAACCCCAAGGACTTCGAGATCGAAGCAGGCCACGCCGTGTACCAGGACTCCGCGTGCGACGTGCTCGTGGCGATCGGCGGCGGCTCGGTCATGGACGCAGCCAAGGGGATCGCCATCCTCGCGGGAAACGGCGGATCGATACTCGACTACGAGGGAGTGGACCGGGCGACCCGTCCCATCCCGCCGCTCGTCATGGTTCCGACCACCTCCGGCACCGGTGCCGACGTCTCGCAGTTCTGTATCGTCACCGACACCGCACGGTCGATCAAGGTCACCATTCTGGGTCGAGCGCTCGTTCCCGACATCACGGTCATCGACCCACGCCTGCTCACCACGATGCCCGACTGGCTCAATGCCGCAACAGGTCTGGATGCACTGACGCACGGGATCGAGGCTTTCGTCTCCCTCGGTCACAATCAACTCACCGACCATCACGCGCTTCGTGCAGTGACCATGGTGACCTCGCATCTCGCTCACACCATGGACGTGCCGTCGGACATGCGGGCCAGGACGTCGATGGCGCAGGCCAGCCTGGAAGCCGGGCTCGCATTCACCAACGCCATTCTCGGTGCCACACATGCCATGAGCCACCAGGTCGGCGGCCTGCTGGATCTACCGCACGGCGTCATCAACGGTGTGCTGCTGCCGCACGTCATTCGATTCAACGCTGCCGCTGACCCGCTGCCCTACGTGGCGATCGCGACGAGCCTCGGTCTGCCGGAGGGCCGCGCGTCCGCCGACGAGGCCGCAGCCGCAGTCGCCGAACGCGTGGAACAGCTTGCGCGTCAGGTCGGAGTTCCCAAGGGACTACGTGAGATCGGCGTCAGTGCCACCGACATCGACGTACTCGCCACCAACGCATTGCGTGACGCGTGCATGTCCACCAACCCACGCCCGGCGACGCATCGCGAGATGGTCGACCTGTTCAGGATCGCGCTGTGACCGCCTCGCAGCCGGACCTGTCACTGCTCACCGGACTGCGGTCCGGGAAAGGGTCGTTCTACCCGCAGTATCGCGGCGCCGCCGAGCGTCTCGAACGCGTCGTGCATGCGCTGGAACTGATTTCGCGCGCGCTGGTCCGTACCGTCGACGGTCCGGAGACACTGATCTGCGCGGTGGCAGAGGCCGCCCGCGCGCATCTGAGCGCCCAATGGGTGGTCTTCGCTCTGGCCGACGGCGCACTGCCCGACGCCGGACCCCGCCGCCTCGTGCTCGGACCCGACGCAACACCGTTTCTGGTCGACAACGTCGAGGGGCCGCCGTTACCCGACGACGTCGTGGAGTGTCTCGAATCGATTCGTCTCGCGACTATCGGCGACGGCCGCGCCCCGGTCATCGCGACGCATCACGCGTTCGTGCCCATCGCACTCGACGGCGGTGTTGTCGGCGCGTTCGCTGCCTGGACGCCGAAACACCGGGTACTCGACGGCACCGACTCTGCCGTGCTCAGTATTCTGGCGAGCCAGACGGCGGTGGCGCTGCAGAACTCGGCGCTCTACCAGAGTAGGCGGATGTTGCTCGAGCGCACCGAGAATGCGTATGCGGAAGCGCACCGCACAGCTGCCGACCTTGCAGTCCGCAACGCCGAGCTCGAAGCGACGCAGCGTCAACTCGGCGCCGCGCACCGTCACCAAGTTCTCGACGACGAACGTCACCGAATCGCACGAGAGCTGCACGACAGTGTCACGCAGGCCGTGCTGTCGGCGGGAATGCAGATCGAGGTGTGCCTGGGCGAGGTTCCCACCGAAGAACGGCGTGAACGTCTGCATCTCGCCAAGGAACTGACGCGCCGGGCCGTCGAGCAACTGAGGTCGGCGATCTACGCACTCAACCATGCCCAGGATGCCGACCGCACGTCACTGCCGGAGATGTTGGAACAGCTGTCGGTGGTGCACATGCCGGACGAGCTGAAGGTCTCGCTTCGGATCGAAGGGACACCGGTGGAGCTGAGCAGCAAATGCGAACACGACCTGCTGCGTATCGCCGGAGAAGCATTGTTCAACACGGCAGTTCATGCGAGCGCCAAGCGGGCGATCCTGCGGCTCGCGTACCACCAACGCTACGTGCAGCTGTCCATCGCGGACGACGGAACCGGCGATCCGTCCCATCTTCGGTTGATGTGGAAGATGGCGGAGACCGGCGATGTCGACGGTAGACATCGAGGGCTCGCCAACATGGCGGCTCGTGCCCGCGAGCACGGTGGCTCGCTCGTGATCCGGAAAGCCAGAATCGGCGGAGTGCGCATCTCGGTGCGCATCCCCGCCCAGGAAAGTGAGCAGTCATGACCGTGACCACGGCAGTGGTTCGTATCGTCCTCGTCGACGATCACGCGATCCTCAGAGACGGATTGAAATCGGTGCTCGAGCGTGAGTCCGATCTGACGGTCGTGGGTGAGGCATCGTCTCGCGGGGAAGGGCTAGAGGTGGTCGAGCGGGTCAAGCCCGATATCGTGCTGATGGACCTGAAGCTTTCCGCCAGTTCCGATTACGAGGGGTTGGCCCTGTGCGCGCAGCTCTCCGGTGCGCACCCGGGGATCGGATTGCTGGTGTTGACAACGTTTCTCGACGATCGACTCGTCGTCGAAGCGGTCCACGCGGGAGCGCGAGGCTACGTGGTCAAGGACGTGGACACTACCGAACTGGTCCGCGCGATCAGAGCGGTGTCGCGAGGTGAGAGCGCGTTCGACTCCCGCAGCGCGTCGGCGGTGATTCGTTCGCTCAACGGACAGGGTTCGACCATAGAGCGCCTCACCGACCGCGAGTTGGAGGTCCTTCGCCTCCTGGCAACAGGGTTGTCCAACAACAAGATCGGAACCAAGCTGTTCATCTCGGCGACGACGGTCAAATTCCATGTCAGCAACATCATGCGCAAGCTCGGAGTGAGCCGCCGCGCGGAAGCGGTCTACGCAGCCAGCAAACAAGGGCTCATCTAGTCGGGGCCGCTGTCTTCGGACTCGGGGCCGCTGTCTTCGGACTCGGGGGCACTGTCTTCAGACGGCGCTGAGTACGTCGCTCGTGTCCAGGACGAGCCAGCCGCCGTGAAACTCGTCGACCTCGTACGGCACGCCGATCTGCTCGCCCATGCTACGCAGTGCAGCGATGTCGAATGTCCTGATGTGCCCGTGGCACGACGTGGCTTCGGTTTCGAACGGTACGGCGACGACCACCCGTCTGCGCGCGATCCGAAGTGCCTCTCCGAGAATGCGATCACCGACCTCCTGGTCGACGTGCTCGAGCAGATGCAGCGCGGTGACGGTGTCGACGCTGTTGTCGGCGACGGGAACTCCAGCGGCGTCACAGGTGATGACGCCGAGACTCACGCCGAGGCGAGGTGCAACGGTGCCGAGCAATCGCATGGTGCCCGCCGACAGGTCCGTCGCGGTCACGTCGTATCCCCGCGAGGCAAGGCGGAGAGGAAAGAAGCCGAAACACGATCCGAGGTCGAGAACAGAGCCTTCCACGAGCGACTCGGCGCGTTGGTGAACGGCCGCGAAATCGGCGCGGCCGCTCAGCAGTTCGTCGAGCGAGTTGCGGTAGTACGTAGCCCAGGCTTCGATGGGCTCGTCGACAGTGGATCGAACCAGGCCGACCATGACGAGTTCGAATTCCCGTTGGGACAGCGCGAAGTCGGTGATCTGCGCGACCAGCCGCTCACCGATGTGCGACGACGTCAAGCCGTGGCGAACCACTAGGTCGCCGCCGGAACGCTCGATGTCCACCGCACCGAATTCCATCGAGTCGGAGCGTACGACCGTCGTGTTCTCATGGGTCCACCGTCCGGTAGCAGCGGGCGCGAGTGCATCGAGTTCGGTCATGTCGTTTCTCTCGAGTTTCTTTCGAATCGGGTCATTTCGGCAGGCTGCACTCCTGCTGCAGTCCGAAGCGGTCGACTCCGGAATAGAGTGCGATGGTGCCCTCGGACAGCAGTTCGGCGAGGTCGAGGTTCTCGTCGGTGAGCCACTGCTCGTAGGCAGACATTGCCACACCGAGCACCATCCAGCCAACGGTACGCGGGAAATGGTCGTCCGGGGTCGAATCCGTCCGAGTGGCTACGTATTCGGCGATCACGCCGCGCCAGCCCTCGTACATCAACATCGAGTAGCCCTGCAGCGCGGGATTGTGGAGAATCAAGGCCATCCGTTGACGGTGTACCGGCTTCTCGTCCTCCGGGAAAGTGTT
This sequence comes from Rhodococcus yunnanensis NBRC 103083, assembly GCF_001895005.1. Lineage (GTDB taxonomy): Bacteria > Actinomycetota > Actinomycetes > Mycobacteriales > Mycobacteriaceae > Rhodococcoides > Rhodococcoides yunnanense. The sequence goes on from NZ_BCXH01000004.1 coordinate 358,280, forward strand.
GAACTGCAACAACGCCGACCGAATTCCATCGGCGAGTGAGATGTCGGCAGGGAGTCCGGACAGTAGCGCGCGCAACGCGGTGAGCTGCTCGTCGAAGTCGCCCCATGGCACCGCATTCTTCGAGGGGAAGTACCGAAAGAACGTTCGGCGAGCTATGCCGGCCGCTTCGGCGATCTCGTCGACACTGGTCGCGTCGAAACCCTGCCGCGCGAAGAGTTCGATGCCGATGTCACTGATCTGGCCCCTCGTCGTGGACGGGCGACGACCTACCCGGCTGGACGGTTTCGCTCCGCGGCCCATAAATTTCTCCCCGAATCTCTGTCATTGTGCACTCGATGCCATTATTGTGGTGAACCAAGTCACTGTCGCCCCTGATCGTGACGGACCGAATGATTCTTTCCGATGGAGGTAGCCCCATGTCCCAGAACCCCAAGACCGATGTCGTCAATGCGGCAGTAGTCGAGTCCGACCTGGTCGAAGAGTCCCTGGTGGAAGAGGTTTCCATCGACGGCATGTGCGGCGTCTACTGACGTCATGTCCGCACCCGTGAAGCAAGACACTGTGCTCGATCTCGATGCTCGGTGGGCTCTTCACCCGCAGGTGGCGCTGCGTCCCGAGTCTTTCGGGGCGCTGCTCTACCACTTCGGGACACGTAAGCTCTCCTTCCTCAAGAACCGAACGATCGTAGCGATCATCGAGTCCTTTCCCGAGCATCCCGACATGCGCTCGGCCATCGCTGCAGCAGGCATCGACGAATCCGGCATGGCCCTGTACGTGAAAGCCCTGGCCACGCTCGCCGACTCACGCATGATTCACCGACTCTGACTTCTTTTCGACACACCCGACGCACCCGACGCAGCCCCGTCGGCCGTCACCTCGACCTGTGAAGAGGACGAAAGCCCATGACCTCCATGCTCGAAAGGCCAGCACCACCGCCCGCGGTCGGCAAGCTGGTCGATCAGTTCGAACTCGGACTCGACGCCCCGATCTGCCTGACCTGGGAATTGACCTACGCATGCAATCTCTCGTGCGTGCACTGCCTCTCCTCTTCGGGCAGACGTGACCCGCGTGAGCTGAGCACCGAGCAGTGCAAGTCGATCATCGACGAACTGCAGAAGATGCAGGTGTTCTACGTCAACATCGGTGGCGGTGAGCCGACGGTGCGCTCGGACTTCTGGGAGCTCGTGGACTACGCGACTGCTCACCAGGTCGGCGTCAAGTTCTCCACCAACGGTGTGAAGATCGACAAGAAGGTCGCTGCCCGTCTGGCTGCGTCCGACTACGTCGACGTGCAGATCTCCATCGACGGAGCAACGGCCGAGGTCAACGACGCGGTACGCGGTCCGGGCTCGTTCGACATGGCGGTCCGCGCGCTCGAGAACCTGCGCGACGCGGGGTTCAAGGATGCGAAGATCTCCGTCGTCGTCACCCGGCACAATGTCAGCCAGCTCGACGAGTTCAAGGCTCTCGCCGACACATACGGTGCGACGCTTCGGATCACCCGTCTTCGCCCGTCCGGCCGCGGCGCCGACGTGTGGGACGACCTGCATCCCACTGCTGGTCAGCAGCGTGAGCTCTACAACTGGCTCGTCGCCAACGGCGAAGGCGTCCTGACCGGCGACTCCTTCTTCCATCTGTCCGCATTCGGTGACGCCCTCCCGGGGCTGAACCTGTGCGGCGCCGGCCGCGTCGTCTGCCTGATCGACCCCATCGGCGACGTCTACGCGTGCCCCTTCGCCATCCACGAGCAGTTCCTGGCAGGCAACATCGTCAGGGATGCAAAAGACGGCATGGGCGGATTCCAGAGCGTCTGGCAGACATCGGAGTTGTTCCAGGAACTGCGCTCGCCGCAGACCTCGGGCGCGTGCACCAAGTGCTCGCACTTCGATGCGTGCCGCGGCGGCTGCATGGCAGCCAAGTTCTTCACCGGCCTCCCCATGGACGGTCCGGATCCCGAATGCGTCATCGGTAACGGTGAATTGGCGTTGGCTGCGGCGGGGGAGATCCCCAAGTCGAGCGTCGACCATTCTCGTACCGGGCAGCGCAAGACACCCAGAAAGTCGGTTCCGCTCACATTGATGATGCGTCCGCCGGCGAAGATCTGCGACGAGAACCCGCTCGCAGGAATGGAATAGGAAGCAAATCAGCTATGGCCAAGAGTGCGTGGTTCGAGACCGTTGCCGAAGCGCAGCGGCGTGCCAAGAAGCGCCTACCGAAGTCCGTGTACGCCGCGCTGGTGGCCGGTTCGGAGCGTGGCATCACCGTCGATGACAACATGGCGGCATTCGGCGAACTAGGCTTCGCCCCACACGTCGCCGGACTGTCGGACAAGCGTGATCTGTCGACAACGGTCATGGGACAACCACTCTCGTTCCCGGTCATGATCTCGCCGACGGGTGTGCAGGCCGTGCACCCGGACGGCGAGGTCGCGGTGGCCAGAGCCGCGGCGGCGCGAGGAATTCCCGTCGGGTTGTCCTCGTTCGCCAGCAAATCCATCGAGGAGGTAGCGGCCGTCAATCCGCAGACCTTCTTCCAGATGTACTGGGTGGGTTCGCGGGAGGTACTGCTGCAGCGCATGGAACGTGCTCGCGCCGCAGGTGCCGTCGGGCTCATCATGACGCTCGACTGGTCCTTCTCCAACGGACGAGATTGGGGCAGCCCGTCCATCCCGGAGAAGCTGGATCTCAAGGCGATGGCCCAGTTCGCTCCCGAGGGCATCACTCGCCCGAAATGGTTGTGGGAGTTCGCCAAATCCGGCAAGTTGCCCGATCTGTCCACACCGAACCTCACCGCACCGGGCGGCGTCGCGCCGACGTTCTTCGGTGCCTACGGCGAATGGATGGGCACTCCGCTCCCGACGTGGGAGGACGTTGCGTGGCTGCGCGAGCAGTGGGGCGGTCCGTTCATGCTCAAGGGCGTCATGCGCGTCGACGACGCCAAGAAGGCTGTCGACGCCGGTGTCACCGCGATTTCGGTGTCCAATCACGGCGGCAACAACCTCGACGGCACCCCGGCACCGATCCGTGCGCTTCCCGCCATTGCCGAAGCCGTCGGCGACCAGATCGAGATCACCCTCGACGGCGGTGTCCGTCGCGGTAGCGATGTCGTCAAGGCACTCGCTCTCGGTGCACGTGCCGTCCTGATCGGCCGTGCGTACCTGTGGGGTCTTTCGGCCAACGGCCAGGCCGGGGTCGAGAACGTCCTCGACATTCTGCGCGGCGGGGTCGACTCCGCGGTCCTCGGTCTCGGCCACACGTCGGTGCACGATCTGTCGCCGTCGGATGTCGTCATGCCGCTGGGATTCGATCGGAAACTCGGCGTCTGAACGAGAACGGGTGGTTCGAGACCGTCGCAGAAGCCCAGCGGCGGGCGAAGAAGCGGTTGCCGCGGTCCGTGTACGCCGCATTGCTCGCGGGCTCGGAACGCGGCATCACCGTCGACGACAACACGGCGGCGTTCGGTGAACTCGGTTTCGCTCCGCACGTCGCCGGATTGTCGGACAAGCGTGATCTGGCGACAACGCTGATGGGGCAACCGCTGTCGTTTCCGGTGATGATCTCGCCGACCGGTGTGCAGGCCGTGCACCCGGACGGCGAGGTCGCCGTGGCACGGGCCGCGGCCGCGCGCGGCATCTCGATGGGTCTCTCGCTGTTCGCGAGCAAGCCCATCGAGGAGGTCGTCGCCGCCAATCCACAAACGTTCTTTCAGCTGCACTGGGTCGGTTCCCGCGAGGTCATGCTGGATCTGCTGGCCCGTGCCCGCGGCGGAGGGGCGGTCGGGCTGATACTGACGATGGACTGGTCGTTCTCGGAAGGTCGTGACTGGGGAAGTCCGGCGATTCCGGAGACAGTCGATCTGCGAACCATGGTTCGGTTCGCGCCCGAGGCGCTGACCAGACTGAAGTGGTTGTGGCAGTTCGCGGGGTCCGGCTCGATCCCCGATCTGACAGCACCGAATCTGGCGCCCGCCGGGGGCCGCGCTCCGACATTCTTCGGTGCGTACCGCGAGTGGATGGCAACGCCGTTGCCGAGCTGGGAGGACATCGCCTGGCTGCGTGAGCAGTGGGGCGGGGAGTTCATGCTGAAAGGAATCTCGCGTATCGACGACGCCAGGAAGGCCGTCGACGCAGGAGTCACCGCGGTGTCGGTGTCCAATCACGGCGGCAACAACCTCGACGGAACGCCTGCGTCCATCCGGCTGCTTGCTGCCGTCGTGGACGCGGTGGGCGATCGGATCGAGATCACCCTCGACGGCGGGATCCGTCGCGGTAGTGATGTCGCGAAAGCTCTGGCACTCGGTGCCCGCGCTGTTCTGATCGGCCGCGCGTACCTGTGGGGTCTTGCGGCAGGCGGTCAAGCCGGGGTCGAGAACGTTCTCGACATACTGCGCGGTGGCCTCGATTCCGCGGTGCTCGGACTCGGTCGTTCGTCGGTGGGTGAGCTGACCCGATCCGACCTCGTGATCCCGCCCGATTTCGAACGGGCAGCCGGGTACTGACCCGAACAGGCGATCAGTCGGCGGAGGGGAGTCGGACGCGCAGATCCGCGCGCGATGCAGTCGACGCGACGAGGACAGCGTTGTGCTCGTCGCTTCCGTCGGTCCACATCCGTGCTTGTACGGTTGTCTTGCCGAACATCTCGTGGCGCCGAACAAGTCGGCTGCGTCGAACGTCGTCGTCGATCTCGATGTACCAGACTTCGTCCATCGATGCGCGCGCGAGAGGCCAGTCGCCGTCGTCCAGCAGCAGATAGTTGCCCTCGGTGATGACGAGCGGCACGTCGGCTGTGACGGAGATAGCGCCGGCGACAGGTTCTTCGAGAGTGCGGTCGAATCGTGGTGCATAGACGATCCCCGTGCGCTGATCGCGCAGCCGCGCGAGCAGATTCGCGTAACCGGCTACGTCGAAGGTGTCGGGTGCACCCTTGCGGTCGCGGCGGCCGAGACGATCGAGCGCTTCGTCGGCAAGGTGGAATCCGTCCATCGGCACAACTGCTGCGAGGTCGGGGCCGAGCTCGTCGGCGAGCACCGTCGCGAGCGTCGACTTCCCTGCTCCCGGCGCACCCACGATCCCCAGAATGCTACGTCCGGGTCCGGCCGCGAGCTCCTTCGCCCGCGCAATCAACTCGTTCATGTTTTCGACGATAGGCCCTACCCGCTCGCGGGCGGCGAAGCCGGCGTCCCGAACCCCGCCAACAATCCCGAATATCTCTTGGGCAGCGGCGCAGCGAACTCACCCGACTTACCGGTGCGTAGACCCATCGTGACGAGTGATTGCACGAAAAGCGTTGCAGCGGCCACACCGTCGACCACCGGCAGGCCGATGTCCGACGAGATGTGATCACACAGGTCGGCCATCCCGGCACACCCGAGCACTATCGCGTCACTGCCGTCGTGCCGAGCAGCTTCCCGGCACGCCTCGGTGATGATCGTGCGGGCGTCGGGATCGGTCTCGAGTTCGAGGACCGGTATCTCGCAGGCATGGACGCCTCGGCACCGACCGGACATTCCGTAGTGCGACGCGAGGTCCCAGGCCCGGCCGGTGGTCCGGCCGAGTGTGGTGACGACGGAGAATCCGCGTCCGAGGAAACTCGCCGCGTGCATCGCTGCCTCGGCGATTCCGACGACAGGCCCGGTGGCGGCTTCCCGCGCGGCATCCATGCCTGGATCACCGAAGCAGGCGATCACGTACCCGTCGACGCCCTTGCTCTCGCCGAGTGCGATCTGTTCGAGAATGCCTGGAACACTGAGTGCTTCGTCCACATGGCTTTCGATGGAGGCGGGCCCCATCGTCGGGTTGACCGCCTCGACGAGTGTGCCCGGGCCTGCAACGGCCCGGGCGCACTCGCCGATCTTGGCGGTCATCGACGCCGTTGTGTTCGGATTGATGACCTTGATGAGCATGGATACCGATCCTATGCCCGTGCCGGTTCGTCGAGATGGTCGGTGACGGCGAGCTTGGTCTTGGTGGCGAGAACGTAGTACAGCGCGAACCCGACGCCGCATCCGATGAACCAGCTGTACTTCGACGCCGTGGACATTCCGGCGATCTCCATACCGTCGATGGCGCCGTTGAACAGCACCGTGAACATCGCCAGTACTGCTCCGACGACCGTGGCGTACACCGCGGCGGGGTTGTATCCCTTGGAGTACCAGTACTTTCCGGTGGACGACATCGTGAACAGCTCGTCGACTACTACCTTCTGCTTGCGCACCAGGTAGTAGTCGGCGATGAGGACGCCGAACAGCGGTCCGATGAACGCGCCGAGAGTCTCCAGCGTGAGGTGAATGACGTCCGGGTTGTTGTACAGATTCCACGGAGTGATGAGTACGGAGCCGACGGCCGCGATCATGCCGCCCGCACGCCAACTGATGCGCTGTGGGCTGACGTTGGAGAAATCGAATGCCGGGGAGATGAAGTTGGCGACGATGTTGATGCCGATCGTGGCGATGGTGAAGGTCAGCGCGCCGAGGACGATGGCGAACGTGCTGTCGATGCGCGCCACGGTCTCGACGGGGTCGGTGATCAGCTCACCGAAGACGGGAAGCGTCAGTGATGCGGTGACGACGACGAGAATGGAGAAGACGAGGAAGTTGACGGGAAGGCCGAGGAAGTTGCCCTTCTTGACGGCGGTGTAGGACTTTCCGTAGCGGGAGAAGTCGCCGAAGTTGAGCATCGGTCCGGAGAAATAGGACACGACGAGTGCGATGGCGCCGAGCATGACGGGTACGGCACCGAATCCGGTGTACTCGACCTCGCCGAGGTTGAGATCGATTGCGCCCCAGCCTGCTTTCCAGATGAGGTAGCCGCACAGTGCGAACATGACCACGTAGACCGCGGGGCCGCAGAAGTCGATGAACTTGCGAATCGATTCCATTCCTCGCCAGAAGACGGCGGCTTGGACGACCCACAGGAACAGGAAGCTGGCCCATCCGAGTGCGGACAGTCCGGCGAAACCGTAGTCGGCGGTCACCGCATACGGCGCCAGGTCCGGGAACAGTTTGATCAAGACGATGTCGAGAGCGGCCGACGCCAGAAACGTTTGGATGCCGTACCAGGCGACGGCGATGAGACCGCGAATGATCGCGGGGATGTTGGCGCCGAGGACACCGAAGGATGCCCGGCAGATGACCGGATACGGAACACCGGTGGCCTGGCTCGGTTTGGCGACGAGGTTGCAGAAGAAGTAGACGATCGTGATACCGACGAGAAGGGAGATCAGCACCTGCCAGCTCGCCAGTCCCAGCGCGAAGAGGCTTCCGGCGGTGACGTATCCACCGACGGAGTGCACGTCGGACATCCAGAAGGCGAACAGATTGTACGAGGTCCAGGACTGCTTCTTCAGCGGCGCGAGGTCCTCGTTGGTGAGGCGTGGGTCGTAGCTGTCCTTGATCAGTCCGCCGCCGACCGGATGGCCTGCGGCCTCGACCACGTCACCGATCGACGTGGGGCCTGATCCGTGCGCTGTATCTGTCATCGATGCTCCTGATGGGCGAAGTGCTGCCGATCGGCCCGCTCCGAGGACTGGAGTGGACCGGCGAGACAAAAGGTAGCGAGCAAGTGTTGCACCTGCGTGACGACAGGAATATATCTTCTCTCCGGGGTCAGTCGGCAGTGGGATGCCGAGGTTCGGCGAGCAGTCCGGTGTCGGAGGAAATGGAGGAAATGACCGTGTTGAGACGGCCGTGATGATATTGCGCAATGTCCAACAATGCCGTCGCATCGCGATCGAGAAATGCCTCCAGCATATGGCGATGGTCGGAATGGAGAGTTTCTCGATCGGAGCCGGCTACGTGCACCATGGGCTGCACGGGTTCGGTGATGTTCCATGCCGCCTCCAACATGTGTACGAGGCGTTTCATGCGAGACGGACGGGTGAGCGACATATGGAACTCGCGGGAGTGACGGTGGTACGCCCGCGAGTCGTTCGCGGTAATGCTCTGTTCCAGAAGGTCGTTCGCGAGTATTGCTCGGCGGTGATCCTCGTCGGTCGCCAGTTCGACCGCGGTAGCGAGTGCCGCTGTTTCCAGTACCTCTCGCACGATGTACATCTCGCGCAGTTCCGCGGATGTCAATTGTGCGACGGTATAACCGAGATTGGGACGGTGGTCGACGAGACCTTCGCCGATGAGTGTCTTCAATGATTCCCTCACCGGAATTGCGCTGACACCGAATACTTCGGCGACGTCGTTCGGCGGAATCGGTGTATTGGGAGGCGCATCACCGGAAAGAATGACTCGCTTGAGTTCGTCGAGAATGCTCGTCTGGCCACCGCCGGGGGCGGCGATACTGAGTTGGGCAAACAAGACCGATCTCCGCCTGGGTGGCATGAATACTCCTTCCTGCCTCTGCACGGCGACGCTAGTTGCACTTTGTTTCGTACGTGTGAAGATTTTCGTGCGTTAGCATCGGTCGGATGACATCACCGTCCGAGTCCCGATCGACCCGTCTCGGGGACACGGGGTGGCAGCGGATCGAGCCGGACCGACTCGTCGTCGTGCCGGTCGGTGCGTTCGAACAACACGGCCCACATCTTCCGCTCGACACGGACACCCGAATCGCGGAGGCGGTGTCGACGCGACTGCCCGACGCCGTGGTCGCTCCCGCCATCGCGTACGGATCGAGCGGCGAACACGAGGGTTTCCCCGGCACGGTGTCGATCGGCTCCGACGCTCTGCGCGGTGTGCTGGTCGAGTACGGACGTTCGGCGTGTCGCTGGGCGACGCGTCTGCTGTTCGTCAACGGACACGGCGGCAACGTGGCCACCGTGGCGGAGGCGACGACTCTGCTCCGCTACGAGGGCCGCGACGTCGCCTGGACCCCGTGCGCCGTTCCTGGCGCCGATGCGCACGCCGGTCGAACCGAAACCTCGCTGCTGCTCTGTCTTTCGCCGCGACTGGTCGACATGGCTCGCGCCGAGATCGGCAACACCGACAGCATCTCCGAACTGCTTCCGCGTCTGCGGGAAGGAGGAACACGTGCAGTCTCGCCCAATGGTGTGCTCGGTGATCCGACACTGTCGACGGCAGAGGAGGGGCGCGCGCTTCTCGACGAGATGGTGCGGCGAACCACGGCCGCAGTGAGCCGCTGGGCACCGTCGTCGAACGGCATGTTGACGTGAGAGAACAGCACGAAATCCCAGGACGAAAACGGGCTTACGGTATGTTAGTGACTTTTTCGGGCCGTGGATGACACTTTCGTGGCGTGTCCGCTTACGATCACCTGATGGGTCAAGGTCGGTTGCCTGATGGCTTCGGGGTACGAGTCGATCCGCGTGTACGCAAATACTCCGACGGCCGGGTTCTCATCGGGGGTTCGCCCACGAGAATGCTGAAGTTGGCACCGACTGCCGCTGCGATGATCGGGGACGGATTTCTCGAAGTGACCGACTCGCAGTCGGCTCTGGTGGCACGCAAACTTCTCGACTCGGGGGTGGCCAATCCGCGGCCCGTCTCCATACCGTCCCCCCGCGACGTCACGGTCGTGGTACCGCTGAAGAACAATGCTGTCGGCCTCGGACGTCTGCTGCCCGCGCTGCACGGGCTCACTGTGATCGTCGTCGACGACGGATCCGACACGCCGGTCAAGCCGCCTGTCATGGAGTGGAGTGTCGGCAGTGTGACGGTTCTCCGTCACGAGAGATCGCGCGGTCCTGCGGCCGCGCGCAACACGGGGTTGCGCAGCGCTACAACCGACTTCGTGGCTTTCCTCGACTCGGACGTCGTGCCGCGCAAGGGATGGCTCGAGGTCATGCTCGGTCACTTCTCGGACCCGGCCGTGGCGTTGGTGGCTCCGCGGATCGTCGCGCTCGAGCCCGAAGGCAACGCTCTCGCTCGGTACGAGCACGCCAGGTCGTCTCTGGACCTCGGCCGACGAGAGGCCGCCGTGCAAGCAGGGAGTTCGGTTTCCTACGTACCGAGTGCGGCCATGTTGATCAGACGACGCGTCGCCGAGGAATGCAACGGTTTCGACGAATCGATGCACGTCGCCGAGGACGTCGACCTCTGCTGGAGGCTTCAGGAGGCGGGATGGCGGCTGCGGTACGAGCCCGTTGCCCACGTGGCGCACGATCACAGGGTGACGTTCGGTCGCTGGTTCGGTCGTAAGTTGTTCTACGGAACCGGTGCCAGTCCTCTCGCGGATCGGCACCCCGGCATGGTTCCACCGATCGCCATGTCGCCATGGACTCTCGTTGCCTGCCTGTTGGCGGCGAGCTTCACCAGGATCGGATTGCTCGGGGCCCTCGCAACACTCGCAGTGACGATAGGTCGGCTGCGGAAGATGTTCGTGGGACTCGACCAACCGACGCGTATCGCCGCGATCCTGGCTGCGGAGGGATTCGTCGCCGGACTCTGGCAGCTGGCGTCCGCGCTCTGTCGACACTATTGGCCGATCACACTCCTCGCGGTGTTGCTGTCGCGTCGAATCAGAAAGATCGCTCTCGGGTTGGCAGTCGCCGAGGCAGTCTCCGATTGGTACAAGCATCGTGAGCTCGGTGGTCTCGACCCGGTCAGGTACGCGTTCTTCAAGAGGATGGACGACGTGGCCTACGGAGCGGGTCTGTGGCGCGGCGCCGTGGACTCGCGCTCGCTGAAGGCGCTGACTCCGCGCATGGATACGTGAGCAGCCACAACGCATTCGACGCAGATGTGATCGTGGTGGGCGGAGGTTCGTGCGGTTCGGTCGTTGCATCTCGTCTCAGCGAAGATCCTGACTGCAGGGTGATCCTCGTCGAGGCAGGCCCCGGCGTCGAACGGGTGCAGGATTATGCGCCCGAGGTACGGGATGCGCACGTTCTGCCCGTCGGACCGGGTAGCGCATGGACGGATCGCTACCCCGCCGAACTCACCGCAGGGATCGAGCGTGAGATCGCTCGGGGCCGAATTCTCGGTGGGTCGGGCGCGGTCAACGGTGCCTACTTCACCCGGGCGCGTCCCGCGGACTTTGCCGAGTGGCCCTCTACCTGGTCGTACGAGAACGTGCTGCCGTACTTCCGCGTATCGGAAACCGATCAGGATTTTCGCGGAGACACACACGGTGCGGACGGGCCGATGCCGGTGTGGAGAACTCCGATCGAGTCCGCGAGCGATATCACCGGCGCATTCGTCGACGCAGCCACGCACATCGGATTCGGCGAGGATCCGGACAAGAACGACCCGGAACCCGGCGGCGGTGTCGGGCCTGTTCCGCTCAACGTGTCCCACGGCGTCCGCATGAATGCCGCTGCGGCATACCTACTTCCGAACATCACGCGCAAGAATCTCCGTGTGATGGGCGGATCCGTGGTCCTCGGCGTGGAGCTGGACGGGTCGAGAGCATCCGGAGTCAGGATCGTTCACGACGGCACGCAGGCGATTCTGAATGCGCGGACGGTGATTCTGTGCGCGGGCGCGGTGCGTACGCCGCAACTGCTGATGCTGTCCGGAATCGGTCCGGCAGATCACCTGAAAGACCTCGGCGTTCGCGTCCGGCTCGATCAACCACGCGTCGGACGCGGATTCTCCGATCATCCCGAAGTCGGTGTGTACTACCGCACTTCGCTCCCGTACCGTCCGGCCTCGCCGATCGAGGCGGTACTGCACGTGGGTGATCTCGAGATTCGTCCGTACACCTCGTCCTTCGATCGCATGATCCCAGGCGTCGGCGTCTGCGACCCGATGATCGGGGTCGGGCTGATGCGAGCGGACAGCCGGGGGGACATCACACTCACCTCGACCGACGTGCTCGACGCACCCCGAGTGCGATATCGGTATCTCGAATCGGAAGCCGATCGTCGTGCACTCCAGTCCGGCCTCGACATCGTCGAGGCGTTGCTGTCGAGTCCGCCGCTGGCGCGGGTCGCCGACGCGGCGGCCGTGTCGGGGGATCGTCTACTCGATCGCCTCGGAACGGCGCTGCACCTGTCGGGAAGTTGTGCGATGGGTGGGGACGGTTTCGTTCTCGACGACTCGTGCCGGGTGCAGGGTGTGGACGGTCTTGCCGTCGTGGACACCTCGGCGATGCCGGTCGTACCCACGCGCGGACCTCACGCAACGGCCATAATGCTCGCAGAACGCGCGTCCGTACTTCTGCGACCCGGTCTGACGTGAGAACCTGGCGCGACGCAGGCAGCCGTCGCTTCTGTGAGCTGCGTTACAGTAGTGTGAACACGTGGGAAGAGGAACTACGCGATGACAGGTAGATCGCCCGGTCAAGGCAACCCCTGGGTAGCCGTCCGTCCAGGTGACGACATCGATCTCCTCGCGCGTCGTGTGTCGACAGCGCACCGATCCTTCGTCGAACACGAACCGTCGACGAGTGACTCGGTCCGATCCGTCGTGCTCGATTCCTGGATGCGAAGCCGAACCAAGGGTGTCAACCCCGACGGCGGCAACGATTCTCTCGTACTTACCGGTACGGATCTGGAGCGTTACCGCGACGGCCACCCGATGTCGATCATCCGACCCGTGATCCGAAAGCTGTTGGTCGAGGATGCGGCCGACACCGGTTTGCTCGTGGCGATCTCCGATGCCGAAGGCAGACTTCTGTGGGTCGAGGGCGACACGGCAGCAAAAGACCGCGCGCTGTCGATGAATTTCGCCGAGGGAGCGGACTGGAGCGAAGAGAGCAAGGGAACCAACGCCCCGGGCACAGCGCTCGCGATCGACCACTGCGTGCAGATCTTCGCAGCCGAACACTTCTCGCGGACCGTCCACGAGTGGAGCTGTTCGGCGGCGCCCGTGCATCATCCGACGAGCGGTCACATCCTCGGCGCGATCGACATCACCGGCGGACCCCGCGTGGCGGTTCCGGAAGTGCTCTCTCTCATCAGGGCCACCGTTGCCGCCGCCGAATCCGAGCTGCGCGTGCATCTGATGAATTCACCGAAGTCGTTGGGGGACACTGCACCTAGGTTGGAGGTGCTCGGTTCGGGCCGTCCGGGCCTGGTGCGAAGCAGCGGCAGACAGGCGTTGTCGCAACGTCACGCCGAAATTCTGCTCCTGCTCGCCGACCATCCGGAGGGTCTGAGCTCGGACCATCTCGCGGTACTTCTCGACGAACACGAGCTCGACTCGGTCACGATCCGAGCGGAGATGTCGCGGTTGCGGAAGACCTTCGGTGCCGCGGGATTGGCATCGCGCCCGTACCGGTTGGTGGGAGAACTGTCCTCGGACGTACGCGACATCAGGCGCGCGCTCGACCGCGGTGACGTCGAGGCAGCTCTGCGTATCTACTCGGGCCCGGTGCTTCCGGGGTCGTCCGCCCCAGGGATCGAGGAGATCCGCGAAGAATTGCGCTCACGCGTACAGGCGGCACTGTTGCGCGTCGGCGATCCGGTTCTGCTCGCGCAGTGGACGTCGTCGATCCACGGGCGCACGGACGTCATCGCGTGGGAGGCGTATCGGGCGACGTTGAGCCGGGATTCTGCGCTCTACGGCCAGGTCAACGCGCGTATCGATCTTCTCGACCGCCAGTTGGGCGTCTGAGTTTCTTTTGGCATGCAGTGCAGCAACGTAGTTGCAACGTTGCGCACCCTAGTGTTCTGAATCACATCAGTTCTGTTGATCAGAAGGAGTCACTAGATGTCCGTCTACGCCCGTCCAGGTACCGCCGATTCCGTGATGTCGTTCCAGCCTCGTTACGACAACTGGATCGGTGGCGAGTGGGTGCCACCGGTCAAGGGTCAGTACTTCGAGAACCCGACTCCCGTCACCGGTGAGAACTTCTGCGAGGTCGCTCGCTCGACATCCGAGGACATCGAGCTCGCCCTCGATGCCGCACACGCCGCCGCTCCCGCGTGGGGCAAGACCTCTGCCGCCGAACGCGCAGTGATCCTCAACAAGATCGCCGACCGCATCGCCGAGAACCTCGAATCCATCGCGCTCGCCGAGTCCTGGGACAACGGCAAGCCGATCCGCGAGACCCTCAACGCCGACATCCCGCTCGCAGTCGATCACTTCCGGTACTTCGCCGGATGCATTCGTGCGCAGGAAGGCTCGCTTTCCGAAATCGACAGCGACACGGTGGCGTACCACTTCCACGAGCCGCTCGGCGTCGTCGGCCAGATCATTCCGTGGAACTTCCCGATCCTCATGGCCGTGTGGAAGCTCGCGCCCGCACTGGCCGCAGGCAACGCCGTCGTACTCAAGCCGGCCGAGCAGACGCCTGCGTCGATCCTGCATCTCATCTCGATCATCGGCGACCTGCTTCCCGCCGGAGTCGTCAACGTCGTCAACGGATTCGGCACCGAGGCCGGTAAGCCGCTGGCATCGAGCCCACGAATCGCCAAGATCGCGTTCACCGGTGAGACCACCACCGGACGCCTCATCATGCAGTACGCGTCGCAGAACCTGATTCCGGTGACCCTGGAACTCGGCGGCAAGAGCCCCAACGTCTTCTTCTCCGACGTCCTCTCGTCCAACGACGACTACCAGGACAAGGCGCTCGAAGGCTTCACGATGTTCGCGCTCAATCAGGGCGAGGTCTGCACCTGCCCGTCGCGCTCGCTCATCCAGGCGGACATCTACGACGAGTTCCTCGCGCTTGCCGCGATCCGCACGAAGGCTGTGCGACAGGGCAATCCGCTCGACACCGAGACCATGATCGGTGCACAGGCGTCCAACGATCAGCTCGAGAAGATCCTGTCGTACATCGAGATCGGCAAGGGCGAAGGCGCTCAGGTCGTCACCGGTGGCGAACGTGCACAGCTCGGCGGAGATCTCAACGGCGGCTACTACGTTCAGCCGACGATCTTCACCGGTAAGAACGACATGCGTATCTTCCAGGAGGAGATCTTCGGACCGGTCGTATCGGTGACGTCGTTCAAGGACTACGACGAAGCCATTTCGATCGCCAACGACACTCTCTACGGCCTCGGCGCCGGTGTCTGGTCACGTGACGGCGGTGTCGCCTACCGCGCGGGCCGCGATATCAAGGCAGGGCGCGTGTGGACCAACACCTACCACCAGTACCCCGCGCACGCGGCCTTCGGCGGTTACAAGCAGTCGGGCATCGGACGTGAGAACCACAAGATGATGCTCGATCACTACCAGCAGACGAAGAACCTCCTGGTCAGCTACGCCCAGAAGGCTCAGGGCTTCTTCTGATGGCCGACGCGCGACCTCCAGCGCGTCTCAGAGCAACCGCCGGGGCGATGGAGCTTCTCCGTCGTCTCGGTGGTACCCACGGCGCACTGATGATGCATCAGTCCGGCGGATGCTGCGACGGCTCGTCGCCGATGTGTTATCCCGCAGGTGAATTCATCGTCGGGGACCGAGACGTGCTTCTCGGTCTGCTCGATCTTCGCCTCGGCGTAGGGGAGATTCCACACGATCTTCCCGAGGGCAACGACGCGGTCCCGGTCTGGATCTCCGGATCTCAGTTCCAGGCGTGGAAGCACACGCAGATGGTGCTCGACGTGGTTCCGGGACGTGGTTCCGGTTTCTCGCTGGAGACGCCGGAGGGACTTCGCTTCCTCAGTCGTGGACGAGCATTCACGACCGAGGAGTACGACGACCTGCAACAGCTCACCCCGTTCGTCGGAGTGGACTGGGAAGAGGGTCGAAGACCACCGGTTCCCGACGACGTCCTCGTCGTGGCGGAGGCTGTGGACGCATGTCCGGTTCCCGGAATGCTGCAGGGCTGAGACCCTGCGTGTGAAGCGGCACGGTCGAGTGCACCCCTTGGTACTCGACCGTGCCACCGGAACACATCGGGTCGTCGAACGTGCCAGAGTGACACAGATGACCAGTTCGACGAAAAACGACGGCGGTGCCGGAAGCGAGAGCCCCCGCACCGTCGTCATCGCGTTCGGTGCCAACCTCGGAGTGGCCGTGGCCAAGACCGCTGCGGCGATCGCAACGGGATCGGCATCGATGGTGGCCGAGGCCGCGCACTCGTGGGCGGATACGGGCAACGAGATATTCCTCCTCGTGGCGAACAAGCGGGGTTCGCGGGGACCGGACGAGACGAGGCCACTGGGGTACGGCCGTGAGGCGTACGTGTGGTCCTTGCTCGCCGCGATCGGTCTGTTCGTGGCAGGGGCCGCGGTGTCGATCTGGCACGGTGTGACCTCGCTGCTCGCAGGCGAGTCGTCGGCCGAGAACTACACGATCAACTACATCGTGCTCGCGGTGGCGTTCGTGCTCGAAGGAATCTCGTTCCTGCAGTCCGTCAGGCAGATTCGAGGTGAGGCCGACGCGTACGACAAGGACTTCCTCGACTACGCGCTGGAAACCTCCGATCCCACACTGCGTGCCGTGTTCGCCGAGGACAGTGCGGCGTTGATCGGTCTCGTGATCGCCGCCGTCGGGATCGGGCTGCATCAGATCACGGGCTCGGCTGTGTGGGACTCGCTCGGCTCGATACTGGTCGGTGTCCTTCTCGGCGTGGTAGCAGTGGTATTGATCGATCGAAATCGACGATTCCTCACCGGCGAACCGGGTTCGCGCGCATTATGGAATGCAGTCGTCGAGCGTATCGAGCGGCTACCGGAAGTGGCATCCGTTCGATTCGTTCGCATCGAATTCGTCGGACCGAAGCAGATCTTTCTCGTCGCAAGTGTCGACCTGGTCGGCGATTCCGTCGAGTCCTCGATCGCGCACACACTCCGGCGATTGGAGCGCGAACTGGAAACCAACACTGCCGTAGTCGATGCCGTTCTGACGGTCGCCGAGCCGGACGAGAACGATATCGGCGACGCCGGCGTCGTGTCGAGGTGACGTAATTTGCTCGTCACGAGGCGGTGACGCCCCGCTCACACCGCGGGTTTAACTTCGAAGCTTCGCGTACCGCCGGCGCGCGAACCCTGTACCCGAGAGGCCGACCATGTCCGTTGCCGAGCCAACAGGCACCCATCACGACAGCACACAATCACACGTCGAAGGCAGCGACTATCTGGCACGACGCCAGCTGAAGAAGGGCACCGCGGGCTGGGTGCTGCTCGCCGGACTCGGCGTCAGCTACGTCATCTCCGGTGACTACTCCGGATGGAACTTCGGCCTCGAACAGGGCGGTTTCGGCGGTCTGCTCATCGCCGGAATCGTCATCGCCGGTATGTACCTGGCGATGGTCCTCGGCATGGCCGAGATGTCCTCGGCATTGCCCGCTGCCGGTGGCGGTTACACGTTCGCGCGACGCGCCCTCGGTCCCTGGGGTGGGTTCGCCACGGGCACAGCAATTCTCATCGAATACGCGATAGCGCCCGCGGCGATCGCCACCTTCATCGGTGCGTACGTCGAATCGCTCGGTCTGTTCGGCATCACCGACGGGTGGTGGGTGTACCTCGCGGTCTACGCGATCTTCATCGGTATCCACCTGGCAGGTGCGGGAGAAGCGCTCAAGATCATGTTCGTCATCACTGCGATCGCACTGGTCGGCTTGGTGATCTTCGCGGTCTCCGCACTCGGACAGTTCGACGCGTCCAACCTGACCGACATCGCCCCGACCGACGCCGCGGGTGCGTCGAGCTTCCTGCCGTTCGGATACCTCGGCATCTGGGCGGCCGTGCCGTTCGCGATCTGGTTCTTCCTCGCGGTGGAAGGTGTTCCGCTCGCAGCCGAGGAGGCAAAGGATCCGACCAAGAACGTCCCTCGCGGCATCATTGCGGCGATGGCCATACTGCTCGTGACGGGTGCGGGTGTGCTGTTCCTCGTCACCGGCGCGGGCGGCGCGGACGCGATGCAGTCCTCGGGCAACCCGCTCGTCGAGGCTCTCGGAGACGGAACCCCCGCCAAGATCGTCAACTACATCGGCCTCGCGGGTCTGGTCGCGAGTTTCTTCTCGATCATGTACGCGTACTCGCGGCAGCTCTTCGCGCTCTCACGCGCCGGATACCTTCCGAAGGCGTTGTCCGTCACCAACTCCCGTAAAGCGCCCACGCTGGCACTGATCGTCCCCGGCATCATCGGTTTCCTTCTCTCGCTCACGGGACAGGGCGCCATGTTGCTGAACATGGCGGTCTTCGGTGCCGCGTTGAGTTACGTGCTGATGATGGTCAGCCACATCGTCCTGCGCCGCAAGGAACCGGACATGGAACGGCCGTACCGCACTCCCGGTGGCATCGTCACCACCGGCTTCGCACTCGTGGTGGCAGCGCTCGCCGTGGTCGCGACATTCGTCGTCGACAGCACCGCCGCACTGTGGTGCCTCGGCGTCTTCGCCGCCTTCATGCTGTACTTCGGTATCTACAGCCGACACCACCTCGTGGCGAACTCTCCCGACGAGGAGTTCGCGGCGCTGGCGAAGGCGGAAGCCGAACTCGAATGAGCACGTACACGCAACACATCTCGGGAACCACCTATCAGTTCGACGGACTCGTCGAACTGATGGCAAAGGCCACACCACTGCGCTCCGGCGACGAACTCGCCGGTTGTGCAGCACAATCCGACGCCGAACGAGCCGCAGCACAGTGGGCGTTGTCGGAGGTCTCTCTCGACGTCTTTCTGCACGAGATGCTCGTCCCCTACGAGAGCGACGAGGTCACCCGGCTGATCATCGACGCGCACGACAGGACGGCTTTCTCCGCTGTCTCGCATCTGACCGTGGGCGGACTCCGAGACTGGCTGCTGGAAACGGCAGCGTCGAACAACGCGGCTACGACGCTGCGGTCCGTCGCGGCCGGGCTCACCCCGGAGATGGTTGCGGCGGTCAGCAAGATCATGCGTAACCAGGATCTGATCGCCGTCGCACGCGCTGCGGAGGTGACCTCGGCGTTCCGCACTACCGTCGGACTGCCGGGAACACTGAGCACTCGCCTGCAACCGAACCACCCGACGGACGACCCCCGAGGAATCGCCGCAGCGACGCTCGACGGACTACTGCTCGGATCCGGTGATGCCGTCATCGGAATCAACCCGGCCACCGACTCGCCGCACGCGACGTCGGATCTACTGCATCTGCTCGACGAGATCAGGCAGCGATTCGAGATCCCCACGCAATCCTGCGTGCTCTCTCACGTCACCACGACGATGGAACTCATCGAGAAGGGCGTACCCGTCGACCTGGTGTTCCAGTCGGTCGCAGGTACCGAGGGCGCCAATTCCGGCTTCGGCGTACACGTCTCGCTTCTGCGTGAGGCGAACGAGGCGGGCCGGTCGCTGCATCGCGGAACCGTCGGGAACAACGTCATGTATCTCGAAACGGGGCAGGGCTCGGCACTGAGCGCCGGTGCACATCTGGGCACCGGCGGGCGGCCCGTCGATCAGCAGACACTGGAGGCACGTGCCTACGCGGTGTGCCGGGACCTCGAGCCGCTTCTGGTCAACACCGTCGTCGGATTCATCGGTCCCGAATACCTGTACGACGGCAAGCAGATCATCCGAGCCGGGCTGGAAGATCACTTCTGCGGCAAGCTACTCGGACTCCCGATGGGTGTCGACGTCTGCTACACCAACCACGCCGAAGCGGACCAGGACGACATGGACACGTTGCTGACGCTGCTGGGAGCAGCCGGCGTGGCGTTCGTCATCGCGGTTCCCGGAGCCGACGACGTGATGCTCGGATACCAGAGCCTGAGCTTCCACGATGTCCTCTACGTCCGACAGGTACTGGGGCTCGGGCCCGCACCGGAGTTCGCGGCGTGGCTGGAGCGGCTCGGAATGATGGACGGAAACGGTCGCATTCTCGACATCGATGCGGCCGGTTCGCCGCTTCGTGCACTGACAGGAGCGCGATGAGCGAGCTCGAGGTCGACGCATTCTGGAAAGATCTGCGCCTGAGTACTCAGGCTCGAATCGGGTTGGGACGCACAGGAGATTCTCTGCCTACACGTCGTGTACTCGAGTTTCGTTCCGCTCATGCCGCCGCACGAGATGCCGTACACATGCCACTCGAGGTCGAGACCTTCTCCGCCGACGTCGAGAAGGTCGGTATCGGGGCCCCCGCCGTCGTCACGTCGAGGGCGACATCGCGCGCGGAGTATCTGCGCAGGCCCGACCTCGGCCGACTACCGAAGGATCTGGGACCGATTTCGACAGGCGACTTCGATGTCGGTTTCGTCCTCGGTGACGGGTTGTCACCGCGAGCGCTGATGGATCACGGTGCGGCGATGCTCGACGCGCTCGTGACCGAGCTGTCCGAGTCGTATTCCATTGCGCCACCGGTCATCGCTACGGAGGCGCGGGTGGCGTTGGGGGACCACATCGCTGAGGCGATGGGGGTGCGTACCGTCGTCGTGTTGATCGGTGAGCGGCCGGGATTGTCGGTGGCGGACAGTCTCGGAATCTATCTGACGCATCTTCCTGCGCCGGGCAAGTCGGACGCCGACCGGAACTGCATCTCCAACATCCATCCACCCGAGGGTCTCGGGTACGCGCAGTCGGCCAAGATCGTCGCGGGGCTGGTCGGCGGGGCGAGAAGACTGGGGCGATCGGGTGTTGCGTTGAAGGACACCTCCCGCGCGGATGTGTTGGAGGCGACCGAGAAATCGACGATCGAAGGATAGCCCCGTCCGGGGGTAGTAGAGAGTGACGCGGCTCACTATCGTGACTGAGATGGACACCGACAGCTATTCCTCCGGAGTGTCGTCGAAACCGATGCTCGGGCACACCATCGGGGCCGATCTGGATCGAAACGCCGCTCTGTACGCCGGCCGCGACGCACTGGTCGACGTACCGTCGGGTCGTCGGTGGACGTACTCCGAGTTCTCGGCCGACGTCGAGTTGCTGGCGGCCGGGCTCGTGGTGAAGGGCGTGAAGAAGGGCGATCGCGTCGGGATCTGGGCGCCGAACTGCCCCGAATGGGTACTCGCTCAGTACGCAACGGCCAAGATCGGTGCGATTCTGGTCAACATCAACCCGGCCTACCGAACCCACGAGCTCGGGTTCGTGCTGAAGCAAGCCGGTGTCAGCGTGCTCTTGTCCGCCCAGGAGTTCAAGGGCTCGGACTATTCCGCCATGATCGAACACGCGCGCCTCGACGCCACCGGCGTGCGTGAGGTCGTGTTCATCGGCAGTTTCGGGTGGGAACTGATGACGGACAGAGGGCACCGTGCCCTTGCCGAGAACCCCGACATGATCGCCTCCGCACAGCGGTCGCTGAGCGCCGACGACCCGATCAACATCCAGTACACTTCGGGCACAACCGGATTCCCCAAGGGTGCGACACTGAGTCACCACAACATTCTGAACAACGGCTACTTCGTCGGCGAACTGTGTCACTACACCGAAGCGGACCGCGTGTGCATACCTGTGCCGTTCTATCACTGCTTCGGGATGGTGATGGGGAACCTCGCCTGTACCAGTCACGGTGCTGCCATCGTCATACCGGGGGCCTCGTTCGATCCAGCCGCGGCGCTCGCTGCCGTCGAGAAGGAAGCGTGCACATCGCTCTACGGAGTGCCGACGATGTTCATCGCGGAACTCGCACTGGCGGAGTTCGATTCGTACGACCTGTCCAGCCTGCGCACCGGGATCATGGCAGGGTCACCGTGCCCGACCGAAGTCATGAAGCAGGTCATCGAGCGCATGGGTATGTCGGAGGTGTCGATCTGCTACGGCATGACCGAGACCTCTCCGGTGTCCCTGCAGACACGCAGCGACGACACCATCGACCAACGTGTTTCGACCGTCGGCGCGGTCGGGCCGCATCTCGAGGTCAAGATCGTCGATCCCGTCACCGGGCTGACAGTGCCGCGCGGCGATGCAGGCGAACTGTGTACCCGCGGATACTCCGTCATGCTCGGGTACTGGGAGCAGCAGGAGAAGACTGCCGAGGCCATCGATGTCGCAGGGTGGATGCATACCGGCGACATCGGCGTCATGGACGACCTCGGCTACGTCTCCATCACCGGGCGCATCAAGGACATGGTCATCCGTGGAGGCGAGAACGTCTACCCCCGGGAGATCGAGGAGTTCCTCTACACACACCCGGACATCCTCGATGCTCAGGTCATCGGTGTCCCCGACGCCAAGTACGGCGAGGAGTTGATGGTGTGGATCCGGATGAAGGACGGCTCCGCGCCCCTGGATGCCGCGTCGGTCAGGGCGTTCTGTGAGGGCAAGCTGGCGCACTACAAGATCCCGCGCTACGTCCACATCGTCGACGAGTTTCCGATGACCGTGACGGGCAAGGTCCGCAAGATCGAGATGCGGGAGCGGTCGATGGACTTGCTGGGTTAGGGCTTCTGGTTCGTTCCTACAACACTGCTGCTCGTGTGCAACCGATGGTGGCGTTGTAGCTGAGGATTTCGGTGGTACGAACCCGAGCTCGAGGAATACTGACCCCATGACCGAACCGCAGTGGACGCCGTCGCCCGAGGATATCGAGGGTGCCCGCATCACGGACTTCGCCCGACGTGTGGAGCAGGAACACCAGGTATCGCTGCCCGATTACGACGCTCTGTGGCAGTGGTCGACCCAGAATATCGAGAAGTTCTGGCAGTCGGTGTGGACCTACTTCGACATCTCGGCGGAGACCGAACCCACCGATGTGCTCTCGAATTCGGACATGCCGGGCGCGGAATGGTTTCCGGGTGTTCGGTTGAACTACGTCGATCAGGTCCGGCGGCACGCACAGGGCCACGGCACGGCGATCGTTCATGCGCGTGAGGACGGCACGACCACCCGGTTGTCCTGGGCGGAATTGAGCAGGCAGACAGCAGCGCTGGCGAACACCTTTCGTGAGGCGGGCGTCGAACCGGGGGACAGGGTGGTCGGCTATCTGCCCAACATTCCCGAGGCCGTGGTGGCCTTCCTCGCCGCAGCGAGTGTCGGCGCAGTCTGGTCCGCGTGCGGACAGGACTACTCCGCGTCGGCGGCGCTCGATCGTCTGGGCCAGTTGGATCCGGCAGTGCTGGTCGCGGCGAGTGGCTATTCCTACGGCGGAAAGCACCACGACAAGCGATCCGACGTCGCGACCCTGCGTGCTGGACTCCCGACGGTGACGCTGGTGGTGCAGGTGGGCGAACACGACGCAGGCGAGACGGTCGGCTGGGAATCCGCCACTGCAGGCGAGTACGAATGGTCCTCGGTACCGGTGAATTTCGACCACCCCCTGTGGGTGGTGTTTTCCTCCGGCACCACGGGGCTGCCCAAGGGAATCGTGCACGGACACGGCGGTGTACTCCTCGAGCATCTGAAGGCGGTTGCACTGCAATCGGACATCGGTTCCGAGGACACGTTCTTCTGGTACACCAGTCCGAGTTGGATGATGTGGAACTTCCAGGTCGCAGGATTGCTGGTGGGTGCGACAATCGTCTGCGCCGACGGAAGCCCGGCATTCCCGACGCCCGACGCGTTGTGGGCTGTCGCCGCACGCGAGAAGGTCACGTTTCTCGGTACCAGCCCCGGTTACGTTCTCGCGTGCATCAAGGCGGATTCGCATCCTGCGCGCGATCACGATCTGTCGGCGCTTCGGGCGATCGGAATCACCGGCTCCGCCATGCCTGCATCGTCGTCACTGTGGCTCGCGGACAACGTCGGCCACGCGGTTCCGGTGTTCTCGATCTCCGGCGGAACCGATGTGGTGTCGGCATTCGCCGGTGGGGTACGAACGGTGCCGGTATGGCCGGGCGAGCTGTCCGCGCCGTGCCTGGGCGTGGCGCTCGACGCCTTCGACATCGACGGTAAGTCCGTGATCGGTGAGGTGGGCGAGTTGGTCGTCACGAAGCCGATGCCGTCGATGCCCGTGCGATTCTGGAACGACGACGACGGATCTCGATACCGCGACGCCTATTTCGACGCCTATCCAGGCGTATGGCGTCACGGCGATTGGATCACCCGAACGCAGCACGGCAGTGTGGTGGTACACGGCAGGTCCGATTCGACCTTGAATCGCAACGGAATTCGGATGGGAAGCGCCGACATCTATCAGGCCGTCGAGGCCCTTCCCGAGATAGTCGAATCACTCGTCCTCGGCGTCGAATCCGACAACGGCAGCTACTGGATGCCGCTGTTCGTCGTGCTGGCCGACGGCATCGAACTGGACGATGCACTGAGGTCGAAAATTAACGCTGCGATTCGCGAGCACGCATCACCACGCCACGTGCCCGACGAGATCATCGCCGCCCCAGGGGTTCCGCACACCAGGACCGGCAAGAAGATGGAAGTGCCGATCAAACGGATCTTTCAGGGCGGCGATGTGGCACGCACCCTCGATCGTCGGGCCGTCGATGCACCGGAACTCGTGGACTGGTACATCGAACAAGGTCGCGATCACGGGCGCTGACGAGTCCACCTCGCAAGATATTCCTTCTCGTCGGGGGTGATACGCCGCAGTGTCTCCGAGCCGACGTCCACCATCGCCATCTGAGTCGACGCGAGCACCGCAGGCGGAGAATCGGCGGCCGCGCCCGCCGCGCGGACCTCGTAGCCGATGGTGAAGTCCACCGACCGCACCCGCTCGAACCACAAGGTGATGTCGAGCGGACTGTCCGAATGGCGCAGCGGCTTCTTGTAGGAGATGTTCACATTGGCGATCAACGCACTCTTGATCAAACTCTCGTTGGCATCACCCGAATTCGATGGTCGTTCCGCAGGCTCCACTCCGCTCGACAAGAGCCACTCGATCCGCGCCTCCTCCAACAGGGTGACCATGCGAGCGTGGTTGATGTGGGCGAAGGCGTCCATGTCGGACCACCGGACGGTGACTCGTGCGTGGTAGCCGATGGGGTTCTGGTCAGTCACCGGTCCACGTTCTCATGTCACCGCTCTTTCACGGGTGCGTGCTGTCGAGTCGCCAGGTGTTCTAGAGTCCGGGTGTGCTGATCAGAAGTGTTGTCCTCACCCCGGGCACTCCCGCTGTCGACGTTCAGACCGTCGGCGGCGCGGTCGCCGAGGTGCACCCGGCCAGTGCAGCGACACGCCCGATCGAGGGGGACGTTCTCGACGGTCGCGGCGGGGCCTTGCTGCCGTCGTTCGTCGACAACCATGTTCATCTGACGCAGTGGGCCGCCTCCTTGACCCGGATCGACGTGACGGGCGCGGATTCGGCGGTCGATCTCGTCGACATTCTCGCGCGTTCGAACGAGCGGCACGGCACGTCGATCCTGCGTGCGCAGGGATTTCGTGACGCGTTGTGGCCCGACACGCCGCACAAGGACATTCTGCAGAACGCGTTGCCAGGACGGCGTGCCGCGATCACCAGCATGGATCTGCACACCCTGTGGCTCAGCCCGGCCCTGCTGGCCGAGCTCGACATCGATCATCCGACAGGTGTGCTGCGGGACATCGAGTGCATGGAAGGTCTCAATGCCCTCGACCGATTGGCCGACGTCGACGACAGTGACCGCGACACGCTCGCTGCCACCGACGAGCTGGCCAGACGGGGCGTCACCGGCGTCACCGACTTCGAGTACGCGGACAATCGCGCCGTGTGGACGCGCCGCTGCGGCGGTGGAACGTCGGCCGTCGACGTGCAGTTCGCGGTGTGGCCCGAATGGCTCGAACACGAACTGATTCGCGGCGCTGCGACCGGTGACGTGATCGATGATCACTCCGGTGTCTCCCTCGGACCGTTGAAGGTCATGTTCGACGGTTCGCTCAACACGAGAACTGCGTGCTGCCACGATCCGTATCCGGGCGGTGGATCGCATGGACTTCTGCTGGAGACGCAGGAAGATCTGATCTCTCTGATGCGCAGTGCGTCGGACGGTGGAATACGGCCTGCGATCCATGCGATCGGTGACCGCGCGAACTCCCTGGTGCTCGACGCGTTCGAGGTGGTCGGCGGAGGTGGGCGGATCGAACACGCGCAGCAATTGCGTCCGGCGGACGTAGCGCGGTTCGCCGCGTACGGAGTCACGGCGTCGGTCCAGCCTCAGCACGCGATGAGCGATCGAGAGGTCGCCGACGAGCTGTGGAGCGGCCGCGCGTCGATCGCCTACCCCTACATGTCCTTGCACCGGGCAGGTGCGCGGCTGCTGTTCGGTTCCGACGCGCCCGTGAGCCCGCCGTCACCGCTGGACGCGGTCGCCGACGCCGTCTGGCGGACCGACGACGACCGGGAGCCGTGGCAGTTCGCCGAAGCCCTTCCACTCGACGTGGCGCTCGCCGCTGCCTGCGGTGGACGTTCGGTGATCGACGTCGGATCGCCTGCCGACCTGGTGCTTCTCGCCGAACACCCGGCCACGTTGGGCAACGCCGAGCTACGCGAAGTGCCGGTCCGCGCCACGGTGCGTGCAGGCCGACGCACGTTCGATGCGGTGGGATCGTCATGACCGAACACGATCTGGGCACCTGGCGCGAGTACGCCGGCTCGACCTTGTCGGCGCCGCTCACCGCCGCGCTCAGCGCATTCGTCGAACAGGGGTATCACGGGACGTCGGTGCGCGAAATCGCAGGTCGGGCCGGGTTGTCGGTGCCTGGGCTGTACCACCACTACCCGTCGAAGCAGGCGCTGCTCGTCGGTCTGATGACCGCCGCGATGGAGGAGCTACTCGAACGCTCCACGCGTGCGGAGGCCGAGGCCGGGCCACGCGCGGCGGAGAGATTCGATGCCGTCGTCGAGTCGCTTCTGCTGTTCCACATGCACCGGAGCAATCTGGCGTTCGTCGGATCGACGGAGATCCGCAGCCTGGAACCGGCGAATCGCACACACTACGTGCGGCTTCGGGACGAACAACAAAGGATGCTCGATCGGATCGTGCTCGACGGGATCGCCTCGGGTGACTTCGAGGCCCCGTACCCGGCCGACGCGTCGCGAGCGGTCACCACGATGTGTGTGGGGGTGGCTGGTTGGTACCGCCCGGACGGGCCGCTCGCCGTCGGCGAACTCGCCACCGTGTATCTCGATATCTCGAGAAGAATTGTCGGTGCCGTGCGGTAGTACTGAAACCTGTGAACAATCACGAACAGGTAACATCGCTTTATGGCCACTCTCACCGACCCCGATGTTGTTGAGTTCCTCGGTTTCGGGACACGAACGGGCAAATTGGGTTACGTCGCCGCCGATGGTCGGCCACTCGTAGCTCCCGTCTGGTTCGTGCTCGAGGGCGATGCCGTCGTATTCAACACCGGGGCCGACACAGCGAAGGGTCGCGCCATTGCCCGTGACCCACGCGTGGTGTTGACGGTCGACCTGGAGGAGCCGCCGTACGGGTTCGTTCAGATTCAAGGTGTGGTGGAGACCTCGGAAGAGCCGCTCGACCTGCTCCGGACCGCAACCGCGATCGGTGGTCGATACATGGGTGGCGATCGAGCGGAGGAGTTCGGCGCGCGTAACGGAGTTCCGGGTGAACTCGTCGTCCGTATTCGCCCGACCAAGGTGATCGCTTCTCTCGACATGACCTCGTGAACCGTGGTCTGCGGTGCGCTGGGGCTTTCGAAAACGCGGAGCCGATGTCGCTCGTTCGTTTTGGTCAACGCTGCCGGGTGACCTGTAGATTGGACCGGTGCTGATTCAGGTTCGGGGACTGGGGGCACTCGTGTTCATGACACGCGTCCGACGAGTCGGTAGTGCCAGGCGACGGGAGACGACCTACTTCAGATGTAACGACAATGGCCCGTCATGTAGATGTACCGATGGGTAACTTCTATCGGCCCGTGGTCTGCGGTTTCGTGGATACGGGAATTTTTCGAATTGATGTATTCGGTGCCCACCGAACAGTCGGTGCAGCTGGCGATCGATGGGGGCGCGTGATTGTGGGAAAGAGAGGATTCGATTGGACCCGCTAGGTTTTGATGGATCAGCCGATAGTGAATCAGCAGGTCCCGGGGTACCCGAGTCGTCGTTCCCGCTTTCTCCCGCACAGCTCGGCATGTGGTTCGCGCAACATGTCGATCCTTCTGTGCCCGCGAACATCGCTCAGTACGTCGAACTCCGCGGTGATCTCGATACCGATCTCCTGCGTCGAACGTCCTCGACCGCTGCGATGGAGATGCAGTCCGGGTTCGTTCGAATCGTCGAGGTCGACGCCGAACCACGTCAGTTCGTCGACTCCTCCCTCGACGACCCGCTGGGTTACGTCGACCTCCGCGGAGAGGCCGATCCGGACCGCGCCGCGCACGAGTGGATGCGCGCCGCCTACAGCGCACCGATCGACATCCTCCGTGATCGACTGATCGCGGCCACGGTTCTGCACCTCGACGAGGACCGCTACTTCTGGTTCAACCGGGTCCACCACGTGGTGCTCGACGGTTTCGGCGCCGTGACGTTCATGAACCGGGTCGCCGAGCTCTACACCGCGGCGGTCGAGAAGATCGAGCCGAAGCCGAACCAGTCCTCGGACCTGTCGAAGGTCTACGAGATCGATGTCGCGTACCGCGAATCGTCGCGATTCGTCACCGACAAGCAGTACTGGAGCGAGCGGATCGCCGGTATCGAGGAGACCACGAGTCTCGCCGGCCGTTCGGCGGCGCCTGCACCGATCAGTCAGATCGACAGTGTGGCGCTCGGTGAGGGCACCGTCGCGGGCTTCGACGAGCTGACCACGGCAACCGAGAGCACCATGGCGACCGTCGTGATCGCCGCCTTCGCCAGCTACATGGCGCAGATGACCGGTCGTGAGGACGTCGTGTTGAGCCTGCCGGTCACGGCGCGGACCACGGCAGTGCTGCGGCGATCCGGTGGCATGGTGTCCAACGTCGTACCGCTGCGGCTCACGGTGGCCGCGGACACGACCATCGAACAGCTTCTGACCAAGGTCACCACCGAGGTATCCGGAGCCCTACGGCATCAGCGTTACCGCCACGAGGACATCCGACGCGACGCAGGTGGAACCAGCGGCCAGGCGTCGTTCTTCGGGCCGTGGGTCAACATCATGCTGTTCTTCTCCGAGGTGCGACTCGGCGAGATGGTGGGCGGCATCAACATTCTGTCGACCGGACTCATCGAGGACTTCGGACTCAACCTGTACCAGAGCGTCGGCGGTAGCAAGACTCACATCGACTTCGAGTCGAACCCGAACCTGTACTCCTCGGACGAATCGGCACGCAATCACGACCGCTTCGTGGAGTTCCTCGACACGTTCGTCGCGGCCGAACCCGGCTCGCGCGTATGGGATCTCGATGTCTCTACGCGCGCCGAGCGGGCGGCGGTGCTGGGGACGTTCAATGCCACCGATCATCCGGTCGAGCAGCGCACTCTGCTGACCGACTTCCATGCGCGCGTCGACGTCGATCCCGATTCCGTAGCGCTCGTGTACGAGGGGACAGCTCTCACGTACGGCGAGCTCGGCAATCGAGTCAGCGGCCTCGCCCGCCAGCTCATCGCCAAGGGTGTAGGAACCGAAACTCTTGTCGGACTGTCGATTCGGCGATCCATCGATCTGATCGTGGCGATGTACGCCATCGTCGAAGCCGGCGGCGCCTGGGTCCCGATCGATCCCGATCACCCCGCCGAACGCACCGCGTACATTCTCGATTCGGCGTCACCGCTGTGTGTCCTGGTGTCCTCGCACGACGCCGTCGACCTACCCGACGGAACCGACGTGCTCGAGGTCGATCGACTCGACTACGACGCGCTGGATTCGGCGCGGGTGTCCGACGCCGACCGCCTCGGTGCGCTTCGGCTCGACAACACGGCCTACGTCATCTACACCTCCGGTTCGACCGGTCGACCCAAGGGGGTCGCGGTCACGCACGAGGCGATCGACAACCAGCTGCAATGGATGGCCGCCGAGTACGCGCTCGACGCCTCCGACGTCTACCTGCAGAAGACGGCGACGACGTTCGACGTGTCGCTGTGGGGCTTCTTCCTGCCCCTGCAGGTCGGCGCCACCATGGTGCTGGCAACTCCGGACGGCCATCGGGACCCGGTCTACGTAGCCGACAAGATCGCCGAACATCGAGTGACCGTCACCGATTTCGTGCCGTCGATGCTCACCGTGTTCGTGGCCAATGCCCCCGCCGGATCCTGTGATTCCCTGCGGCACGTGTTCGTCATCGGCGAAGCACTTCCCGCCGAAACCGCCGCTGCATTCCGGGTTCTCGGCGACGCCGGACTGCACAATCTGTACGGCCCGACCGAGGCCGCGGTGTCGGTGACGTACTACCCGAGCGGCCCCGCGGACGTCCGCACGGTCCCGATCGGCGTACCCGAGTGGAACACCAAGGCATTCGTGCTCGACGGCACCCTTCGGCCGGCTCCGATCGGTCAGGCGGGAGAGCTCTATCTGGCGGGCGTACAGCTCGCGCGCGGTTACGTCGGGCGACCCGACCTGACCTCCGACCGCTTCGTGGCCAACCCGTTCTCCGCGTCGGGTGAGCGCATGTACCGCACCGGCGATCTCGTGAAGTGGCGCGCGGACGGCAACATCGACTACATCGGGCGCACCGACTTCCAGGTCAAGTTCCGCGGTCAGCGCATCGAACTCGGCGAGATCGAGACGGTGCTGCTCGCGCACGAAAATATTTCGCAGGCAGTCACACTCGTCGTTGCAACGGCAACGGGCGACCAATTGGTGTCCTATGTCGTCGCCGCGCCCGGCCGAGCCGTCGATCCCTCCGACACAACGGAATTCGCGTCGCACGCACTGCCGTCGTACATGGTTCCCGCGGCCGTCATGGTTCTCGATGCGCTGCCACTGAACACGAGCGGGAAACTCGACCGCAGCGCGCTGCCCGAGCCGGTTTTCACCAGCGCCCGAGAGTATCGGGCACCGCATTCTCGCGCCGAGTACGTCGTGGCGGGAGTGTTCGAGGATGTACTGGGTGCCACGAGGGTGGGGCTCGACGAAGACTTCTTCGAACTCGGTGGAAACTCGCTCATCGCAACACAACTCGTCACCCGTGTGGGCTCGGCGCTGGGCATCAGGCTCGGCGTCCGTGAGCTGTTCGAGGCGCCGACCGTCGGCGCGTTGGCTGCGCGTGCCGAGATCGCGATCGAACACGGATCCTCGGGACCGGAACTGGTTGCGGGAGTGCGACCGGAGGTTCTGCCGCTCTCGCTCGCGCAACAGCGTATGTGGTTCCTGAACCGGTTCGACCCGGACACCGCCGCCTACAACCTGCCGTTCATGGTGCGGTTGACCGGACGTGTCGACGTGCACGCCCTGTCGCGGGCCTTCGCCGATGTGGTGACACGGCACGAGAGCCTGCGAACCGTCTACCCACAGGTCGACGACGCCCCTCGACAGGTCATCCTGTCGCCGGACGACGCATTCACCGGGCTCACCGCCGTCGGCGTCGACGAGGGGTCGCTGACGAGGAAGCTCGTCGAGCTGGCCCGAGAGGGTTTCGACGTATCGGCGGCGCCACCGTTCCGTATCGAACTGTTCGAGCTGTCCGGCACCGAATACGTGCTGGCAATGGTTCTTCATCACATCGCGGCGGACGGATCGTCCTTCGGCCCGCTGGCTCGCGACATCATGGTCGCGTACGAGGCCCGCTCGAACGGCCGGGCACCGGGATGGGCCCCACTGCGCATCCAGTACGCCGACTACGCGCTGTGGCAGCGCCGGATGCTGGGAGTGGAGACCGATTCGGCGTCGCTGTCGGCGCAACAGATCGACTTCTGGCTGCGCGCGCTCGACGAACTTCCCGACCAGCTCGATCTGCCGTCGGATCGCCCGCGACCGGCCGTGGCCACCAACGGAGGTGCCAAGAGTCGCTTCGTCATCGCTCCGCGCGTCCACCGTGGGCTCAGCGACGTCGCACGATCACATCAGGCGTCGCTGTTCATGGTCGTGCAAGCCGCCTACGCGGTGCTGCTCTCGCGTCTGAGCGGGACCACCGACATCGCGATCGGCGCGCCGATCGCAGGCAGGGCGCACGAGGAACTCGACGACATCATCGGTATGTTCGTCAACACTCTCGTGCTCCGCGCCAAGGTCGAGCCAGGTGATTCGTTCGACGAGCTGCTCGATCAGGTCCGCAACACCAACCTCTCGGCGTTCGCACACGCCGACATCCCTTTCGAACGGCTCGTCGAGGTGCTGAACCCGCCTCGCTCGACGGCGCGTCACCCGCTGTTCCAGGTTGCGCTGTCGCTGGAGAAGGCACGGCACAGCGATCTCAGTTTCGCCGGGTTGCGTGCCACCGCAGACGAACTCGACGTTCCGATCGCGAAGTTCGATCTCCAGCTCTGGCTGACGGAGCATCACGACGAGTCGGGTGCGCCCGACCGCATCGAGGCGACGTTCGAGTATGCGACGGACCTCTTCGACGCAGCCACCGTCGAAGGATTCGCCGACCGCTTCCTGAAGATCCTCGATGCCATCGTCACCGACGCTTCCGTGCCGCTCGGTGCGATCGACATTCTGACTCCTGACGAGTTGGCGCAGCTGACCACCGTGCACGGTGGTCCGGTGTCGTCGCCGCGCACACTTCCGGAGTTTCTCGCAGCGGGTGTGGCGGCCAATCCCGACGGCGTCGCGGTGTACGCGAACGGTGACGAGCTCACCTATCGCGACATCGACGACATCACCAATCGGTACGCCCGATATCTGATCGGTCGCGGTGTCGGACCGGAAACCGTGGTGGCACTGGCCTTCCCGCGGTCGGTCGAGATGGTCGTCTCGATGTGGGCGGTCGCGAAGACCGGCGCAGCCTGGGTGCCCGTGGATCCGGAATACCCGGTCGATCGAGTCCGCCACATGTTGTCCGACTCGGGAGCTCTCGTCGGAGTCACGTCCTCGGCACGCGTCGACGAGCTTCCCGATACCTGTGAGTGGTGGGCCATCGACGACCACGCCTTCGAGAGCTCGGTCGAAGGATCCTCGGGTGAACCGATCACCGATGCAGATCGGCGTGCGCCGATCCGTCTCGACAACGCCGCATACGTCATCTACACCTCAGGATCGACAGGACTGCCCAAGGGCGTCAGCGTCACCCACCGCGGCCTGTCCGGTCTTGTGGACCAGTCGCGTGAGCTGTATCGCGTCACCGTGGAATCGCGCTTCCTGCATGTCATCTCGCCCAGTTTCGACCCGTCGGTACTCGAATGGGCGCTGACGGCGTCGGCGGGTGCCACGCTCGTCGTCGTCCCGCCGGCGATCATCGGTGGCCCGGAACTGCATCGGCTGTTCGCGGACGCGGGCGTCACGCACGCGATCATCACCCCGGCAGTTCTCGGATCGATGGATCCGGCAGGGCTCGACGCCCTGGAGCTGTTGTCCGTCGGAGGCGAGGCGTCGGCGCCGGATCTGGTATCCAGGTGGGCACGCGGGCGTCGCTTCTTCAACGCGTACGGACCCACCGAGACGACCATCGTCTCGACACGTGGTGAGCTGTTCGCAGGTGAGGTCATCACCGTCGGAGGCCCTGTTCCCGGAGTCGGCGCCGTGATACTCGATACGCGTCTGCAGCCCGTTCCTGTCGGTGTCGCAGGTGAGCTCTACCTGTCGGGCGAGGCGACCGCTCGCGGATACTACCGTCGACACGGCCTCACGTCGGAGCGCTTCGTGGCCGATCCGTTCGGTGCACCCGGATCGCGTATGTACCGAACAGGTGACGTGGTCAGGTGGACCAAGGAGTTCGCGATCGAGTACGTCGGTCGTTCGGACTTCCAGGTCAAGGTGCGCGGATTCCGCATCGAACTCGGTGAGATCGACGCCGCCCTCGAATCGTTCCCCGCCGTCGGGTTCGCTGCGACGCTCGGGCACGAAATGCAGTCCGGCCACACGGCTCTGGTGTCCTACGTGCACGGGTCCGCCGAGATCGACAAGGACGAACTGCTGCGGCACGTGTCCGCACTCTTGCCGAGCTACATGGTGCCGTCGGTGCTCATGGTCCTCGACGAGGTACCGCTGACACCGATCGGCAAGCTGGATCGACGTGCGCTGCCCGCGCCGGAGGTGGGCATCAGCTTCCGGCAGTTCCGTGCTCCGACCACGCCGATCGAGGAGACCGTCGCGACGGTGTTCTCCGACGTCCTCGGCGCACCGGTGGTGGGGCTGGACGACGACTTCTTCGAGCTCGGCGGTAACTCGCTCATCGCGACACAGGTCGTGGCGAGGCTCGGTGCGGCGCTCGACGCACAGGTTCCGGTCCGGGCGATTTTCGAGTCGCCCACCGTGGCCCAGCTCGCGATTCGAGTCGAGCAGGAAGCAGGCCGTGGCGCACGTGTCGCACTCGGCCGAAGCGTGCGGCCGGAGCGCATTCCGCTCTCGCTCGCGCAGCAGCGGATGTGGTTCCTGAACCGGTTCGACACCGAGTCCGCCACCTACAATCTGCCGATCGCACTCCGGCTGTCCGGCGCACTCGACGTGCCCGCTCTGCAGGTGGCCATTCTCGACGTCATCGATCGACACGAGTCACTGCGGACGCTGTTCCCGGACTCGGCGGACGGCCCACACCAGGTGGTGCAGGACGCCGCGCAGATCGTGCCGAACCTGATGCCGATCGACACCACCGTCGCCGAGTTGCAGCGTGCCATAGCGCATCTGGCGTCGACCGGGTTCGACGTCACCGCCGACGTGCCCGTCCGGGCTCGCCTGTTCGAGATCAGCCCGACCGAGCACGTGCTGACGATCGTCGTTCACCACATCTCCGCCGACGGTTGGTCGTTGAGTCCGCTCGCCCGCGACATCATGATCGCGTACGCGGCCAGGACCGCATGGGAGCCGCCTGCCTGGTCTCCGTTGGCGGTGCAGTACGCGGATTACAGTGTGTGGCAGCGGTCGATTCTCGGATCGGAAGACGATCCCGCGTCGCTCATTTCCAGCCAGGTCGACTACTGGGCGGACGTACTCGCCGGGTTGCCCGACCAACTTGATCTGCCGACCGATCGTTCGCGGCCGAGCCGGCAGTCCTACAAGGGTTCGTCGGTCCGCTTCGAGGTCTCGGCCGACCTTCACCGTCAGTTGTCGATGCTCGCCCACGCGAACAACGCGTCCTTGTTCATGGTGGTGCACGGCGCTCTGGCGGTGCTGCTCGCACGGTTGTCCGGGACGAGCGACATCGCAGTCGGAACGCCGGTCGCCGGTCGCGGTGATGCCGCGCTCGACGATCTGGTCGGGATGTTCGTCAATACACTCGTGCTGCGGACCGAAGTCGACACGTCGCTGTCCTTCACGGAGCAGATCGGCCGAGCCAGGGAAGTTGCACTCGGTGCGTTCTCCCATGCGGATCTGCCGTTCGAGCGTCTTGTCGAGGTGCTCAATCCAGCACGTTCACAGGCCAGGCATCCGCTGTTCCAGGTCATGTTGTCGTTCGAGAATCTCGCGCGGACACACGTCGAACTTCCCGGGCTCTCGGTCGACAGCGTCGCTCTCGACACCGAGGTCGCCAAGTTCGATCTACAGCTCAACGTCACCGAGTCGATCGGACCGGACGGCCGCGGACAGGGCATGTCGGCCGAGTTCACCTACGCGATCGATCTGTTCGATGCGGAAACGGCGCAGAGTTTCGCCTTCCGGTTCGTTCGAGTACTGGAAGCGGTCGTCGCCGATTCTTCGGTCGCGGTAGGCGACATCGACCTGCTGCACACGGGGGAACGCGAGCGGGTGGTGTCCACCTGGAACGGTACGAGTCGGGAGATCGCATCCGATGTCACCCTCGTGGACCTGTTCGATCGACAGGTCGCGCGCACACCGGACGCGACGGCGCTGGTGTACGAGGGCGAGGTTCTGACCTACTCCGAGTTCGATGCACGAGCGAATCGCCTTGCTCGACATCTCATCTCGATCGGTATCGGCCCCGATACGTTGGTAGGACTTGCTATCGGGCGAAGCATGGAACTGCTCGTCGGAATGTACGCCATCGTCAAAGCGGGCGCCGGTTACGTGCCGATCGATCCCACGCAGCCGGCCGAGCGCAACGAATACATCGTCTTCACCGCATCTCCGGTGTGCGTGTTGTCCACGACGCGCGATCACCCGAATTTGGCGACGGTCGACGTCCTCGATGTGGATTCACTCGACCTCGGCGGATACTCGAGCGACCCTGTGACGCAACAGCACAGGGTGTCTCCGCTGCGTGCGCAGAACACCGCGTACGTCATCTTCACTTCGGGTTCGACAGGCCGACCCAAGGGTGTCTCGGTCTCGCACGCCGCGATCGTCAACCGGTTGCTGTGGATGCAGCACGAGTACCCGATCGGTGCCGACGACGTGGTGCTGCAGAAGACCCCCTCGACATTCGATGTGTCGGTGTGGGAATTCTTCTGGGCCCTGCAGAACGGAGCCTCGATAACCATTGCGATTCCGGACGGTCACCGGGATGCGGCGTACCTTCTGGAGCTGATCCAGCGTCGACGGGTGTCGGTGGCGCACTTCGTGCCGTCGATGTTGTCGGTGTTCGTTCCCGAGGTCGAGGTACGGCGAGATGCAGGTAGCTCGCTGCGGTTGGTATTCGCTTCGGGTGAGGCTCTGGCTCCGACGACGGCACAATCGTTGCGCCGCGCGCTGCCCAGAGTGGCATTGCACAATCTCTACGGTCCCACCGAAGCTGCAGTAGACGTGACGTACCACCCCGTGAGCGATGTCGACACCGTGGTGATGCCCATCGGTGTGCCCGTGTGGAACACCTCGGTGTTCGTGCTCGACGCACGTCTGCTGCCGGTGCCGATCGGCGTTGCGGGAGAGCTCTATCTTGCGGGCGATCAACTGGCACGTGGCTACGTAGGCCGTCCTGACCTGTCCGCCGATCGGTTCGTCGCAGATCCGTTCGCGCAGTCCGGAAGTCGTATGTACCGCACGGGTGACGTCGTGCGGTGGAACCGTGCAGGGGAACTCGAGTACATCGGGCGCAGCGACTCTCAGGTCAAGCTCCGAGGCCTTCGCATCGAACTCGGCGAGATCGAAGCCGTGCTGCTCGAGAACGCCGACATCGCACAGGCATCGGTGGCGGTGCGCGGCGAGCAGTTGGTCGCCTACGTGGTCACTGCACCCGACACCGATCTACGCCCGATACGAAACATGTTGGCGCAGAGGCTGGCCGAGTACATGGTCCCGTCGGTGTTCGTGCCGATGGACCGGTTCCCGCTCGGTGCAACAGGAAAGCTGGATCGCCGCGCCCTTCCCGACCCCGTGCACGTGCAGCGCGAGTACCGCGAACCGGTCACACCGACCGAGCAGACGGTAGCGCGCGTGTTCGGCGAGGTACTCGACGCGGATGCGATCGGCCTCGACGACGATTTCTTCGAACTCGGTGGAAACTCACTGATCGCAACCCGTGTCGTGACGCGGCTCGGCGCTGCCCTCGACGCCGAGATCGGCGTTCGTTCGCTGTTCGAAAACCCTTCGGTCGGTGCTCTGGCGCAGGCTCTCACGGAACGAGCAGGTGCCGGACGACGCAAGCCGTTGGTGCCGCAAGTTCGTCCCGACGTCGTTCCGCTCTCGCTCGCCCAGCAGCGAATGTGGTTCCTCAACCGGTTCGACACGGCATCCGGTGTCAACAACATTCCCGTCGCGGTCCGCCTGTCCGGGTTGCTGGATCGGCAGGCGCTCAACATCGCCGTAGCGGACGTGCTGGATCGGCACGAATCCCTTCGCACCGTGTACCCCGAGATCGACGGATCCGGGCACCAGGTGGTTCTTCCGACCAGCGAAGTGATCCCGGATCTTTCGCCGATCGAGATTTCCGGCGACGACATCTTCACTGTTCTCGAAGACGTGGCGACGGCGGGCTTCGACGTCACTGTCGAGTTGCCGCTGCGCGCACGCCTGTTCGAGATCAGCCCGACCGAGCACATCCTGGTGTTGGTCGTTCATCACATCTCGACCGACGGTTACTCCATGGGTCCGCTCACGCGGGACGTGATGACCGCCTATGTCGCACGGTCCGAAGGTGCCGAACCGAACTGGACAGCTCTTCCGGTGCAGTACGCGGACTACAGCCTGTGGCAGCGGGACATGCTGGGACACGAGAGCGATTCGGACTCTCTGCTCGCCAAGCAACAGGACTACTGGAAGTCCGCTCTGGAATCGATTCCCGCACAACTGGATCTGCCGACGGACCACGCGAGACCTGCGGTCGCATCGAATCGCGGCGCAGCTGTGCCGTTCTTCATCGATCAGGCAACGGTGGGCGATCTGACGGATCTGGCGCACCGCAACGGGTCCTCGCTGTTCATGGTGATGCATTCGGCGTTCGCCGTCCTTCTCTCGCGCTTGTCGGGAAGCGACGACATCGTGATCGGCACTCCTGTCGCCGGGCGCGGCGAGTCGGCGCTCGACAATCTGATCGGCATGTTCGTCAACACGCTCGTACTCAGGACCCCCGTCGACGGGCACTCTCGTTTCGACAAGTTCCTCGCACGCAACAGATCCATCGATCTACAGGCTTTCGCACACGCGGACGTACCGTTCGAACGACTGGTCGAAGTACTCAATCCTGCTCGTTCGCAGGCACGCCATCCGCTGTTCCAGGTCATGCTCTCGTTCCAGAACATGGAGCGGACCAGCCTGGAACTGCCGGGACTGTCGGTCTCGATGGTGGATTTCGAGACGAAGGGTTCCAAGTTCGACCTGCAGCTGACCATGAGTCAGACGGTCGACGAACACGGTGCCGACGCAGGTCTGTCCTGCTTGTTCACCTACGCCACCGACCTGTTCGACGAGTCGACAGTAGAGACGCTCGCGGCACGGTTCGTACGGGTCCTGCGCGCAGTCAGTGCCGACTCGGCAGTTGTGATCGGCGACATCGACTTTCAGGATGCCGACGAACGCGATCAGCTCGTGCACGGTGTCAACGACACCGCGCAGGCAGTCGACGGTGCGCACACACTGGTGTCGCTGTTCGACGAACAGGTCGCTCGCACTCCGGATTCGACTGCTCTCGTACTCGCATCGGAGACCGACGAGCCCCCTCAGGTACTCACCTACGCGGAATTCGATGCCCGAGCGAACGCCCTCGCCCGCTACTTGGCGGGCCGCGGGGTCGGACCCGAGTCCACGGTCGCGTTGGTGGCGCGTCGCTCGTTCGAGCTGCTCGTCGGAATGTATGCGATCGTCAAAACCGGTGCCGCCTATGTGCCCATCGACCCCGATCAACCTGCCGCGCGCAACGAGCACGTCCTCGCGACCGCACTGCCGCTGCTGATCCTGGCGACGCAGGACGTGGCCGATTCGATCACGGCGGACGCTCCGATCTGTGTGTTCGACCAGCTCGATCTGAGCGAAGTCTCGAGCACTCCGATCACCGATGCCGATCGCACCGCTGCGCTCCGACCGGACAACCCGGCCTACCTGATCTTCACGTCGGGGTCCACCGGCAGACCCAAGGGTGTGTCGGTCAGCCATCGCGCAATCGTGAACCAGATGCTGTGGGGACGGGATCGCTATCGCCCGACCGAAGACGACGTCTTGATTCAGCAGACCCCTGCAACCTTCGACGTCTCGGTGTGGGAGTTCTTCTGGGGGTTGGGGAACGGCGCATCACTGGTTATTGCACCCCCTGACGCGCATCGTGACCCCAGTCGGATCACCCGCATCATCGAGCGGGAACAGGTGACGCTTGCACACTTCGTTCCCTCGGTGCTGTCGGTGTACGTCGCCGACACCGAGAACGAAGCATGCCGTTCGCTGCGAATGCTGTTCGTTGCCGGTGAGATGCTTCCCCTGCCTACCGTGATTCGGGTTCTTCGGGTCCTTCCGAACGTGCGACTGCACAACCTGTACGGACCTGCCGAAACCACTGTCTACGTCACCCACCATTCGGCGTCCGGCACCGACATCGAGGCGGTGCCGATCGGCGTGCCGTTGTGGAACACGCAGGTCTACGTTCTGGACGAGCGGCTGCACCCCGTGCCAGCGGGTGTCCTCGGAGAACTCTACGTCGGTGGCGTGCAGCTGGCCCGTGGATACGCGAGCCGGGCCGATCTGACCGCCGAGCGCTTCGTGGCGGATCCCTACGGGGACAACGGGGCTCGTCTCTATCGTACCGGCGACCTGGTGCGATGGAACGACAGCGACGAGCTGGAATACGTCGGACGGAGCGACTTCCAGGTCAAGCTCCGGGGCCAGCGGATAGAGCTCGGAGAGATCGAGTCCAGTCTCCGATCCGCCGGCGAGAACGTCGACGACGCGGTGGTCGTCGTCCATTCGGACGAACGCGCAGGAGACCGGCTCGTTGCCTACGTCGTGCCGCGTGTCGGCCACGCGATCGACTCGGCAGCTCTTCGTTCCGCCATGAAGGCGTCCCTGCCGTCGTACATGGTGCCGTCGTCGTTCGTCACTCTCGATGCCTTGCCGCTCAACGCCAGTGGGAAGCTCGACCGTCGCGCTCTGCCGGTCCCCAGCATGGACGTCGCGCTGTTCCGCGCACCTGTGACGCCGATCGAGGAGATCGTTGCTCAGATCTTCGGTGACGTGCTGGGCGCCGAACGGGTGGGTCTCGACGACGACTTCTTCGAGCTCGGTGGGAACTCATTGGTCGCGATGCAGCTGGTCTCGCGACTCGGGGCTGCGCTGGACACGCGCGTCGCCGTGCGTGAACTGTTCGAGAGCTCGACCGTCGGTGCATTGGCGACAAGCGTCGAACGCAAGTCCGGGACCGGTGGGCGCACAGCGCTCGGCCCGCAGGATCGTCCGTCTCTGATCCCGTTGTCCCTTGCGCAGCAACGCATGTGGTTCCTCAACCGCTTCGACCCGGAGTCCGCCGTCAACAATATTCCCGCGGCGATCAGGCTTACCGGACAGCTCGACGTCGCAGCGCTCACCGCAGCGGTGAGCGATCTCGTGAGCCGTCACGAATCATTGCGTACCGTTTATCCGGATCACGGCGGTTCCGGCTTCCAGAAAATCCTGGCCTCCGGTGACGTCACGCTCGATGTGGTGCCGAGAGATGTCACAGCCGACGAGCTGGCCACGGCCATGTACGACATGGCAGCAACCGGGTTCGACGTCACCAGCAGCGTGCCGTTCCGAACGCGACTGTTCCGCGTCGGCGACGACGAATACGTGTTGATGTTCGTCGCCCACCACATCGCGGCCGACGGATTTTCGATGACACCGTTGGCGCGCGATGTGATGACCGCGTACGTGGCGCGGGCGGAAGGTCAGGATCCGACCTGGACGATGCTCGAGGTCCAGTACGCCGACTTCGCCATCTGGCAGCGCGACGTACTGGGATCCGAGTCCGACCCGGGCTCGCTTCTCGCTCAGCAGGAAATCTATTGGCGTCAGAACTTGGCCGACCTTCCGGACGAGGTCACGCTGCCGTCGGATCGACCACGTGGCGACACGGCGTCGGGGCGCGGCGACGTCGTCTCCTTCGCCGTGAGCTCCGATGTCCACCGACGCTTGTCGGAACTCGCGCGCGAGGGCAACGCATCGCTGTTCATGGTCGTCCACAGTGCGGTGGCTCTGATGCTGGCGCGTATGTCGGCGACGGAGGACATCGTTGTCGGAACACCGATAGCAGGCCGTGGCGACGCGGCCCTCGACGACGTGA
Source organism: Rhodococcus yunnanensis NBRC 103083 (assembly GCF_001895005.1). Lineage (GTDB taxonomy): Bacteria > Actinomycetota > Actinomycetes > Mycobacteriales > Mycobacteriaceae > Rhodococcoides > Rhodococcoides yunnanense. The sequence continues at coordinate 399,467 of NZ_BCXH01000004.1, forward strand.
TCGGCATGTTCGTCAACACGCTGGTCCTGCGGACCGACGTGCAGGCTTCGGCAACGTTCGGCGAGTTGCTGGCGAGGTCTCGCGAGGCCGATCTGGCTGCATTCGCGCACTCGGACATTCCGTTCGAGCGAGTGGTGGAGGTTCTCGACCCCGAGCGCTCCAGAAGCCGCCATCCCTTGGTCCAGGTACTGCTCGCGTTCCAGAACATTCGGCGGACCGAGTTCGAATTGCCCGGCCTGACAGTGGCATCGGTCGACGTGCATTCGGCGACGGCGCGGGCTGATCTGCAGTTGACGGTCACCGAGTCCATCGCGGAGGACGGTGCTCCCGACGGACTGGAGGTCTTCTGGACCTACTCGACGGATCTCTACGATCGACGCACGGTGGAGGAGTTCGGTGCACGACTGAATCGAGTGTTCGACGCTGTCGTCGACAACCCTCGTGTCGTCGTCGGCGACATCGATCTGCTCGGCGCCGACGAACGAGTCCTGGTGACGTCGACCTGGGCGGGTGTCGACGGTATCGATGCATCCACTCGAACGCTGGTGGACCTGCTGGACCGACAGGTCGAACAGGCGCCACACTCGACTGCGGTGGTGTTCGGTGCCGAGCGCGTGAGCTACCTCGAACTCGACGGGCGAGCCAATCGGCTTGCGCGATACTTGATCTCGATCGGTGTCGGACCCGAGTCGTTGGTTGCCGTCGCGCTGCCACGATCGGTCGAGCTCGTCGTCGCACTGTTGGCTGTGATCAAGTCCGGCGGTGGGTACGTCCCGGTCGACCCGACCAATCCGGCGGATCGAATCGCGTACGTCCTGGAGGACGCGGCGCCTGCTGCCCTGGTGACCTGGAAGGGTCGCGAGTTCTCGGTAGCGGATGGCCTGACGTGCGTCGAAGTCGACGCTGTCGATCTCGGGGACGTCGACTCGGCGACAATCGGCGATGCCGAGCGCATTCGTCGGCTTCGTCCCGAGGACGCTGCCTACGTCATCTACACCTCGGGGTCGACGGGACGACCGAAGGGTGTCGTGGTCCCGCACGTAGCCGTGGCGCGTCTGATGGCGAACACCGACGGTCTGTTCGAGTTCGACTCCGGCGACGTGTGGACACTGTTCCACTCGTACGCATTCGACTTCTCGGTGTGGGAGCTGTGGGGACCGCTACTGCACGGCGGCACGCTCGTGGTGGTCGACTACTTCACGTCGCGGTCGCCGGAGTCGTTCCGCGAACTGCTGATTCGGGAGAAGGTCACGGTTCTCAACCAGACTCCCTCGGCGTTCTATCAACTCGCCGAAGTGGATCGGGTTGCGCCTGTAGGCGATGCGGAGCTGGAACTGCGCTACGTCGTCTTCGGCGGTGAAGCTCTCGAACTGCGTCGGCTGTCGGATTGGTTCTCGCGTCACGGTGACCGTGGTCCCGAGCTGGTGAACATGTACGGGATCACCGAGACGACGGTGCACGTATCGCACCGTCGGATAGACAGCGAGTTGGTCGCGAGCGCGACGGGTTCCGTAGTGGGCGGCGCGATCCCTGGTCTGCGCGTCTACGTGCTCGACTCACGCCTCGAGCCGGTACCGGTCGGGGTCGCCGGTGAGATGTACGTCGCCGGTGGCACGTTGGCTCGTGGATATCTCGGACGTACGGAGTTGACGGCCACTCGTTTCGTCGCGAACCCGTTCTCGGGTACGCATGCGCATCGCGGCGGTTCGCTGATGTACCGCACCGGTGACGTCGCGCGTCGAACCGCAGACGGCGATCTCGAATTCGTCGGTCGTGCCGACGATCAGGTGAAGATCCGGGGCTTCCGGATCGAGCTCGGCGAGATCGAAACTGCCGTATTGGAACAGAATTCGGTCGGTCAGGTCGCAGTGGTGGTCCGGGCCGACCGCCATGACGCGCATCAGCTGGTGGCCTACGTCGTGCCTGCCTCGGGCGCCACTGCGGATCTGTCGGATATTCGGGCCGGAGTTGCCGCCCTGCTACCTGACTACATGGTCCCGTCGGCGTTCGTCGTCGTGCCGCAGATTCCGTTGACGGTGAACGGAAAGCTGGACCGTCGCGCATTGCCCGAACCGGTCTTCGAGATTCGAGAGTTCCGTGCACCGACCACCCCGTTCGAGGAGATCGTCGCGGAGGTCTTCGCCGACCTGCTCGGCGTCGAACGGATCGGTGTCGACGACGACTTCTTCGAACTCGGCGGTAACTCGTTGATCGCGACTCGTGTGGTGTCGCGTATCGGTGCAGCGGCCGACGCCGTGGTTCCCGTGCGGGCCTTGTTCGAGGCGCGCACTGTCGCGAAGCTGGCCGTCGAGGTCGAACGCTCCGGTGGTGCCGGTCGCGTAGCTCTTGTTGCACGGGAGCGGCCGACGGAGATTCCGTTGTCGCTGTCGCAGCGGCGAATGTGGTTCCTGAACCGGTTCGATCCCACATCGACGGCGTACCTCGTGCCGATTGCGCTCCGCCTGTCCGGAGACTTGGACGTCTCGGCACTCGGGGCGGCGGTGGCCGATCTGATGTCGCGTCACGAGTCGCTGCGGACGGTGTATCCGGAGACCGAGAACGGGCCGGTGCAGGTCATTCTGCATCCTTCGCAGGCTGTTCCCGAACTGACGGTCACCGAGGTCGCGCCGGACGCTGTTGCCGAACAGATCGCGTCGCTCGCAGCCACACAGTTCGATGTCACGACGGACGTTCCGATTCGAATCGAGCTCTACCGGACCGATGCCACGGAGCACGTGCTCGCCATGGTTGCGCATCACATCAGCGTCGACGGTGTGTCGGTCGGGCCCTTGGCGCGCGATCTGATGACTGCCTACGCCGCGCGGACTGCGGGTGCCGATCCGGGTTGGGTTCCGCTACCTGTGCAGTACGCGGACTTCAGTCTCTGGCAGCGGGACATGCTCGGATCCGAGTCCGACGAGGATTCGACGGCAGCGCGCCAAATCGGTTTCTGGACCGAGACATTGGCGGGTCTCCCGGACGAGCTCGCGCTTCCCTCCGACCGTCCGCGGCCGGCGGCACAGTCGTTCGCCGGGGCGAGCGTCGAGTTCGACATCGATCCGGAACTGCACCGACGTCTGCGCGATCTGGCGCGGGCGCAGGGTGGCACGCTGTTCATGGCTGTGCACGCGGCGTTCGCGGGACTGCTCTCGCGGATGTCCGGAACGGAAGACATCGTCGTGGGTACGCCGATCGCCGGTCGCGGTGACCGCGCATTGGACGACTTGATCGGAATGTTCGTCAACACTCTCGTGCTGCGCACCCAGGTGGACGGATCGATGCCCTTCACCGCTCTCGTCGACCGTGCCCGCGAGACAGATTTCGCCGCCTTTGCGAACGCGGACGTGCCGTTCGAGCGACTGGTGGAGGTCATCAACCCCGTTCGCTCGACAGCTCGGCATCCGTTGTTCCAAGTCGGATTCTCGTTCCAGAACCACGGTGTCACCGATCTGGCACTTCCCGGTCTCGACATCGCTGCGGTGGAGGTCGAATCCGGTGTCGCGCAGTTCGATCTGCACCTGATCGTGGTGGATCGCTACGACGAGAGCGGGTCACCCGCAGGCATGGCTGCGGAGTTCACGTACGCGAAGGACCTGTTCGACCACGCAACCGTCGGCTCGATCGCCCAGCGTTTCGTGCGGTTGCTCGAATTCGTCGTCGATCGACCCGACGTGCCGATCGGCGATGTCGACGTACTCGACACGGTCGAGCAGACACTCGTCGTCGAATCGTGGAACCAGACGGCTCACCCGGTGAACCGTGAGGCCACGTTGGTCTCGCTGTTCGACGCTCGAGTCACCGCCCAGCCCGACGCGACTGCGTTGGTCGACGGCGCCGACCGCCTCACGTTCCTTGAATTCGATTCGCGGATAAACCGATTGGCGCGTTACCTGATCTCCCGCGATGTCGGACCGGAAACTCTGGTGGCGCTGGCGATTCGTCGTAGCGCCGATCTGGTCGTCGCGATGTTCGCGGTCGCGAAAGCGGGTGGCGCCTACGTGCCGCTCGATCCCGATCAGCCACGGGAGAGGATCGACTACATCCTGGGGACCGCCAGGTCGGTACTGCTGCTGACGACGTCGAACGACGGCTCCGGATTCTCGGAGCACCCGGTCCCGGATCTTCCGACGACGTACGTCGACGATCTCGATCTGTCCTCGTATGAGGACTCGCCGATCACCGACGTCGAGCGGTTGTCCTCGCTCGGTGCCGCCAACTGTGCCTACGTCATCTTCACCTCGGGATCGACAGGTAGGCCCAAGGGCATCGCCGTGAGCCACGCCGCGATCGTCAACCAGCTGACCTGGAAGAGCACCGAGTTCGACCTCGGACGAGACGATTCCGTGCTGCTCAAGACTGCGGCGACGTTCGACTTGTCGGTGTGGGAGTTCTGGTCTGCTCCGACGTCGGGTGCAACTCTCGTCATCGCTGGACCGGACGAGCACCGCGATCCTGCGAGGCTGGTGGACATCATCGCGGGCGAGTCGATCACCACGCTCCACGTCGTGCCGTCGATGCTGAGCGCACTGATGACGGTCACGGACAACACACTGCCGCCGTCGTTGAAGCGGGTGCTCGCCATCGGTGAGGAACTCCCCGGCGATGTCGCACGGCGTTTCGTCGAGCACAACCAGATCGCTCTGTTCAACCTGTACGGTCCGACCGAGGCAGCGGTGTCGGTGACCTCGCACCTGGTCCTGCCCGACGAGGGCGCACGTGTTCCGATCGGCAGGCCGGAGTGGAACACCCGGGTCTACGTGCTCGATTCGCGGATGCACCCGGTCCCGGTCGGAACCACGGGTGAGCTCTATCTGGCCGGAGATCAGTTGGCCCGCGGCTACCTCGGTCGCTCGGATCTGACTGCCGAGCGCTTCGTCGCAGACCCCTTCGACTCCGACGGCGGACGGCTGTATCGCTCCGGCGACCTCGCGTCCTGGACCGCAGACGGAGAACTGGTCTTCGCGGGCCGGTCCGACTTCCAGGTCAAGATCCGAGGTTTCCGGATCGAGCTCGGTGAGATCGAGGCAGCGTTGCGGGCGATGGATGAGCTCGGCGACGCTGCCGTGCTGTCGTATTCGGACCCACACACCGGTGATCGGCTCGTGGGCTATCTGGTTTCCGCCGAATCCGCGTCGGTCGACATCGATGCGGTGCGAACAGCATTGAACTCGGCCCTGCCGTCGTACATGGTGCCGTCCCACTTCGTCGTACTGTCGTCGCTGCCGCTCAACGCCAACGGCAAGCTCGATCGTGCCGCGCTGCCCGCCCCGGTCTTCGAATCGACGGAATTCCGAGCTCCGACCGATCCGATCGAAGAAATCGTGGCGCGCGTGTTTTCCGAGCTTCTCGGCGTACCTCGGGTCGGTCTGGACGACGACTTCTTCGCCCTTGGCGGCAATTCGCTGGTCGCGACTCAGCTCGTCGCTCGTCTCGGTGCTGCACTGAATGCGCCGATCTCGGTCCGTGCGGTGTTCGAGGCGCCGACGGTCGGTGCCCTCGCCGCCCGTGTGGAATCGAACGTGGGACAGGGTGCCCGCGCGCCGCTCGTGGCGCGGCCCCGACCGGACGTCGTACCGCTGTCGTTGGCGCAGCAGAGGATGTGGACGCTCAACCAGTTCGACAGCACGTCCGATGCCTACAACATTCCGGTGGCCATCAGGCTGACCGGGTCGTTGGACGTCGCCGCGCTGCGAGCGGCGGTGGGCGACCTGTTCCGGCGGCACGAGATTCTGCGGACTCGGTACCCCGATACCGCGGACGGCCCCGTCCAGTCGGTTGTGCCGCTCGAGGAGGCGCAGCCGCCTCTCGAGTTGCGTGACATCTCGGCGGCGGACGTACTGGCTGCAGTCGGGGACGTCGTGACCGAAGGCTTCGACGTTGCGGCGCAGGTCCCGGTCCGCGCGGAGCTGTACCGCATCACCGAGTCCGGCGATTCCGAGTTCGTCCTGGTCCTGGTTGCCCATCACATCAGCGCCGACGGATTCTCCATGCGTCCGCTGATCAGAGATGTCATGACCGCTTATGTCGCGCGCACGGCCGGCGATGCGCCCTCGTGGGCCGAATTGCCCGTGCAGTACGCCGATTACTCGCTGTGGCAGAGGGAAGTACTCGGATCCGAGAGCGACCCGGACAGCGTGCTGGCCAAGCAGATCGCGTTCTGGTCGGACACGCTCTCCGGTGCACCCGAGCAGATCGGGTTGCCGACGGACTTTCCTCGGCCGGCCAGAGCGTCGATGCGCGGTGGCCGGATGGAGTTCACGGTCGCATCCGACATCGCCGCGCGTGTGCAGAAGACTGCACGCGAGCACAGCGCGACGGTCTTCATGGTGGTGCACAGTGCCCTGGCGGTCTTGCTGTCCAAGTTGAGCGGTGAGCAGGACATCACCATCGGTACTCCGGTTGCCGGCCGTGGTGATGCAGCCCTCGACGATCTCGTCGGCATGTTCGTCAACACGCTGGTACTGAGAACATCGGTTCCGCCGAGTGCAACGTTCGCCGACCTGTTGGCCGGAGTAAGAGAGAAGGATCTGGCCGCGTTCGGCAACGCCGACGTCCCGTTCGAGCGGGTCGTCGAGGTGGTCGGACACAAGCGTTCGGCGGCCTTCAGCCCGCTGTTCCAGGTCATGCTGACATTCCAGAATCTCGCCTCCGGCACCTTCGCGTTGCCCGAATTGGAAGTGTCGGCTCTCGACAGCGGCCTCGAGCAGGCAAAGGTGGATCTACAGCTGACCGCTGTCGAGCGCTTCGACGATTCCGGCGAGCTCGTCGGAATCGACGCCGTGTTCAACTACGCGACGTCGTTGTTCGAGCCGGCGACGGTCGACCTGTTCGCGCAGCGCTTCGTCCGCCTTCTCGATCTCCTGACGTCCGATCCCGACAGCATCGTTCGTGCCGTGGACATGCGTTCCGAGTCCGAGCGAGTGGTGCCTGCAGCCAAGCCGAAGACGATCGACGACCTGCCCGAGTTGGTGGCGGCCGCAGCGACGGTTGCTGGATCCTCCGTTGCGTTGTCGCACGACGGCACGAGCGTCACGTTCGGAGAACTCGACGAGAAACTGTCGGCGGTCTCCAGATCGACCGGCGGTGCACTGAAACCAGAAGCGGTGTTGTCGGTGGCACTGACAGGTCTTCTCCCGGGGATTCTGCCCGCTCTCGGCGCGGACGGCTTTGCGGCAACGGTTGCCACCTTGATTCGCGACGCCCAGGACCTGGCTGCTCCGCCGGGAGGAGCCGGTGCCCCCATGCAGTGACCGACATGCGTCCGATCGTGAACTTGGAGTCGAAGCCGGTTTGTGTCGCATCGTTTCGTAGGGTGTCTCGTGTACGCGTGCGTCTCGCATACGTAGGGCATCGTGACGCGCGCAGCGGCGGTTAGTAGGAGGAACAGTCAGATGTCGAATGGTCGGCCGAACACTCGGAGCCAGAGCGCTGCCGGCAGCGTTGCCGTGGACGAACTTCCTTCAGTGATAGCTGCCGTCGTCGCAGCTGCGCCCGATCGCATCGCGTTGACTCACGGTGAGACTGCGGTGAGTTACACGACGTTGTCCACCGAACTGGCTGCTCTGGAGGCAGCCATGGGCGGCGCGCTGGGGACCGAGGCGCTCGTCACCGTCGTGCTGTCCAACCTGCTTCCCGGTGCACTCGAATCCGGCGGACTCGCGGCCATCGTCGACTCGATCGCCGCCGACGCGTCCGAGCTGTTGGGGGACGTGGCACCCGCCGGTTCTCCGACGCTGGTCTCCCGCTTCGAGGACCAGGTCGCACGCACCCCCGACGCGACCGCGATCGAGTTCGAGGGCACAGCTCTGACCTACGCAGAATTCGATGCCCGAGCCAATCGGCTCGCCCGTCACCTCGTGGGCAGGGGAGTCGGCCCGGAGTCCCTCGTCGGGCTCGGTATCCGTCGGTCGCTCGATCTTCTCGTCGGAATGTACGCGATCGTCAAAACTGGTGCGGCCTACGTTCCGCTCGACCCCGATCACCCTGCGGACCGGCTCGCCTACGTTCTCGACGTTGCACAACCGGCCGCCGTACTCGCCCTGTCCACGGAACCTCTCGACCTGCCGGCAGGAACCGGCGTCGTCGAGATCGACACGCTCGACCTCGACGATGTCGACGCGACGGCCTTGTCCGACGAAGACCGGGTGCGGTCGCTGACCGACGATGCCGTGGCCTACGTGATCTTCACCTCCGGATCCACCGGACGTCCCAAGGGCGTTGCGGTGTCGCACCGAGCAATCGTCAGCAACGTGCAGTGGCGTCAGGACGAGTACGCGCTGACGACGGACGATGTGGTGCTGCAGAAGACGCCGTTCACCTTCGACGTGTCGGTGTGGGAATTCTTCTGGCCGTTGCAGGTCGGTGCGCGCCTCGTCATCGCCGCACACGACGGTCACCGCGACCCCGCTTACCTCGCCCGCGTCATGACCGAGCGCGAGGTGACCGTCGCGCACTTCGTGCCGTCGATGCTTGCGGTGTTCGTAGCCGAACCCTCGGTCCGCGATATCACGACCTTGCGGTACGTCTTCGCCTCGGGCGAAGCGCTTCCCGCCCAGACCACCACTCGGTTTCACACCATCAGCTCGGCCGAACTCCACAACCTGTACGGCCCCACCGAGGCCGCCGTCGACGTCACTTACTACGCGACCGAGGCCGCGGAAACCGGTTCGGTTCCGATCGGTCGGGCTGTGGCCGACACACAGTTGTACGTGTTGGACGACGCCCTACGGACCGTGCCTGTCGGAGTCGAGGGAGAGCTGTATCTCGCGGGTATCCAACTTGCCCGCGGGTACGTGGCGCGACCTGACTTGACAGCCGATCGTTTCGTGGCCGATCCGTTCGACGCAGGCCGGCAGATGTACCGTACGGGCGATCTCGTCCGGTGGGTGCAGCGCGGCGACGTCGAGATGTTGGAATACGTGGGGCGCACCGACTTCCAGGTCAAGCTACGCGGATTGCGCATCGAGCTCGGTGAGATCGAGACGGCCGTGCTGGAGCACACGTCGGTCTCGCAGGCCGTGGCACTGGTGCATTCCGACGACACGCTCGGTGACGTCCTTGTCGCCTATGTCGTCCCCGCACTCGGCGCGACGATCGAGCAGCAGGATCTGGCCGACGCGGTGGGATCGCGTCTACCCGAATACATGATCCCAGGGCTGTTCGTCGCTGTCGACGAATTTCCGCTCGGTTCCAGTGGAAAGCTGGACCGCAAAGCCCTGCCCGCGCCGGACTTCTCGTCGCTTGCGAGCGAATACCGCGAGCCGTCCACCGACTCGGAGCGTGCGATAGCAGAGGTGTTCCAGGAGGTCCTCGGGTCCGACACCATCGGTGTCGACGACGACTTCTTCGCAATCGGCGGCAACTCGCTGATCGCCACACGCGTGATCTCGCGCATCAATGCGCGATTCGCCATCCGTGTCGATGTTCGCGACTTCTTCGATGCGCCGACGGTAGCGGGTCTCGCGGTGATCGTCGACGACGCGATCGACGTCGGCGCCGGTGGATTGGCACCTCTTGTCCCACAGGAGCGTCCGGAGATTGTTCCGTTGTCGTTGGCGCAGCAGCGGATGTGGTTCTTGAACCGGTTCGATACGGCGTCTGCGGTGAACAATATTCCGGTGGCGATCCGGTTGACGGGTGAGCTGGACGTGCCCGCGCTCGAGTCGGCCATCCGCGACGTCCTGGCCCGTCACGAGTCGGTGCGCACGATGTACCCCGAAATCGACGGTGTGGGATCCCAATTGGTGCTCGACGTGGATGCCGTGGCGCCCACGCTGACGGCGGAGCCGGTGTCGGAGTCGGATGTTCTCGCGCGCGTGGTCGAGTTCGTGTCTGTTGGTTTCGATGTGACGGCGGAGGTGCCGTTTCGGGCTCGGTTGTTCGAGGTTGTGGGTGTTGGTTCTGAGTTCGTGGTGGTGTTCGTGGTGCATCATATTGCGGCTGATGGTTTTTCGATGGGGCCGTTGACGCGGGATGTGATGGGTGCGTATGTGGCTCGGGCTGGGGGTGGGGAGCCGGGGTGGGCTCCGTTGCCGGTGCAGTATGCGGATTTTGCGTTGTGGCAGCGTGGGGTGTTGGGGTCGGAGTCTGAGTCGGGTTCGTTGTTGTCGGAGCAGGTGGCGTTTTGGCGGTCGGCGTTGGCGGGGTTGCCGGAGCAGTTGGATTTGCCGTCCGATCGTGCGCGTCCGGTTG
>NZ_BCXH01000005.1 GCF_001895005.1 Rhodococcus yunnanensis NBRC 103083
TTGCGTCGCCGGGTCTTGCAGGGGCGGGTCCTGCCGCGACAGGTCCTGCGGGGACGGGTCTTGCGCCGACGGGTCCTGCGGCGACGGTGCCACTAACGCCCGGCAGCGAGGTGGGCGATCCGCTCGTCGCGATCACGGGCGTGATGCTCGAGCATGAGGGTGCGCGCGAGCTCACCGTCGCCGTCCTCGACTGCGTCGAGTATCCGTCTGTGTTCGTCGATCGGAGCTTGGAAGGGCTTGTCGGGTGCTGCCGGTCGCCACGGTGCCCCGAGCTTGATCTGCGCGTCGAGTTGAGTCAGCAGCGTCGACATCGTCTCGTTGTGGGCGGCGGTGCGCAACGCGGCATGCCATCCGCGCAGATGTGAGCGGATGTCCTCGGGGGTTGTGGCCGACGCCGCCCGCTCGTGGGCCTCTTCGAGCTTGGCGATGTCGAGAGCGGTTTTGCGTGCCGCAGCCGAGGAGGCGACGGCGCTGTCTATCGCGGCCTGGGCTTCGAAGATCTCGAAGATCTCGTCGTCGGTTCGGCGGCGGATGAGGAATCCGCGTCGTACGGGCTCGAGCAGCCCGTCCTGGGCGAGGAGCGCGAGGGCTTCACGGACCGGAGTGCGCGACACACCGAACTCCTCGCTCAGGGTGATCGGGATCAGCGGCTGGTCCGGCGCGTACACACCGGCCAGGAGGTTCTCCCGCAGCCGCGAGTAGACGGTGCTGGGTCCGATCATGTGCAGTCGATTCTCCTGGGTCGGCGCCGTCCGGCGTGGTGTGGCCACACTATCGTCACGTGGGTCAGAGCTCGGCGAACCGAGGCAGTAGATGCTCGGCGACGTGGGCGGCCTCCAACTCCAGCGGCCACGCGCCGAGGATGAGCGACGACAATCGCACCGACTCCTGCAGTCCGCGGACGGTTCCGGTGATGGAGTCGGGGTCTCCGACGAAGTACACCGCCGACGATCGTGACCCGAAGATGTCGAGCGGCGACCACGCGGTGACGCCCGCGTACAGCCCGTCGTCGACCTGCAGTTCCTCGATGGTGGGGAAGCGGCCCGCGTTGATCGCGTCGACCCATCCCTGACGCTGCGCGTCCGGTGCGGTGTAGGTGGTGATGTCCTGCCCGGTACGCAGCTGCACCGCGGTGTTCAACGTGTCTCTGATCGCCTCGACGCCGGGATCGGTGAAGACGGTGTAGAAGCGGTCGAACGCTTCCTCGGCGGTCGGACGCACGATGACGCCACCGAGCGCACCGGTCGAATCGAATTCTCGACCTCGGGATTTCGCTGCTGCTCTGGCGTTGTCGTAGCGTGGCTTCAGCTCGTGCCGCGGCCGGAGCATCGTCAGATAGTGATGAATGATGCTGCCCGCGTGGGCGAGTCCGGCGTCGGAATCACCGGTGCCCCACAGGTTCAACCGCCCCTGGGTGGGATCGATGCGGACCGGTGAGTTGTGGAAGTTGCTGTCCGTTCCGGATCTGTAGTGCTCCAGGACCTCGTTCCAGTATTGGATGCTCATCGCGTAGCGGTCGTCGTGGCCTGCGGATACCCCGTACGGGCTGACGCGGTTGTCGACGCCGTTGATGACGTTGATGTCGAGCCGTCCGCCGCCGAATCGGTCGAAGGTGAGTGCTTTCTCGGCGAACGCGCGGGCCGGAATCACACCCGAGTACGTCGCGACGAGGAATCTCATCCGAGAAGTGTGTGCAGCGGCGAAGGATGCCGACGTGAACGGGTCGTTCGGCCACGTCGCGACGAGCGCGCCGTAGAAGCCGCCGTCGTCGATGGCTTGGGCGAGGGTGCGGTAGTGATCGAAGTCCGGTGGATACAGCCCGCCCGGGCTCCACGGGTAGTCTCCGTTGGCGGTAGTGAGATACCAGAGCGTGCGCAGAGCCATGGCTACTGTCCTTTCTTGTCGAACGATCGAGCAACGAGCAGTGCCACGAGCAGTGCAATTCCGTTGAACACCTGTGGAACCCAGAATGGGGCTCCGATCATGGTCAGACCCGACACGCCGACCGAGAGCACCAGCACGCCCACCACTGTTCCCAGTATGTTGTACCGGACCGGTCGCAGTGCGGTGGCGCCGAGGAACGCGGCCGCGTACGCGGGCAAGGTGTAACTCGCGCCCGCGGTAGGAGGGACGGCGCCGTTGTTGGACACCAGCAGAATTCCGCCGATTCCTGCGATGACCGCCGCGATCAGAAACGCCGCTGCCACATAGCGTTCGGTGGAAATTCCCATGAGCTTGGCGGCGTCGCGCCCGGTTCCTGTGACGCGGATGAAGCGCCCGGCGGGTGTCTGTTCGAGGACGTACCAGAGAACCAGGACCACGGCCAGGATGATCCACGCCAACGATGGCAAACCGAGAATCGACGTCGACGTCACGGATTTGAATCCGCTGGTGATGCCCTCGTAGAGGGGAGTTCCGCCGGTGACCATGAGGGCGAGACCGGCGAGCAGGAAACCGACCCCGAGCGTCGCGATGAACGAGGTGAGCCCGAACACGACGACGAGCAGCACATTGAGCAATCCGACCAGAACGGCGACGGCGAGTGCTGCAACGATCACCAACGGCGTCGGCCAACCGTGACCGAACGCCCACGCACCGACCACCGCCGTGATGCCGACGTTGGCGCCGACGGACATGTCGAATTCACCCGCCGCCAGCGTGACCGTCACCGCGAGCGCGACGAGCATCGCGATGCCCTGCTGGGTGACGATCGCCGCAACGTTCGTCGACGACGGAAACTGCCCGGGACGGATGGCGCTGAACACGGCGATCAGCACGATCAACACGATGGGTAGGGACGTGCGTGCCAACACGGATCGAGGTCGAGATACGGTGCGAGTCAACGGTGTCGCGGTGATACTCACCGGGTGCCTTCTTTCGACAGGGTGGGGTCGGACAATGCTTCGAGCAGGCTCGCGCCGGTCAGTTCACCGCGTGCGAAGCTCGCCCCGACGACACCTCGGTGCAGGACGAGGATTCGATCGCTCAGCTCCAGCAGTTCCTCGTGGTCGCTGGTGATCAGTACGACGGCGAGACCGTCGCCGGTGGCGGCGTCGATGGCGTCGGAGATGTCGCGGCGTGCACCGACGTCGACGCCCTGGGTCGGTTCGTTGAGTACGAGAACGCGAGGCGACGACGCCAAAGCCTTTGCCAGCGACACCTTCTGCTGATTTCCGCCGCTGAGACTGGCGACGGGTGCCGACGGGTCGGCTGGGCGAATGTCGAGTGCGGCGATCCATGTTCTGGCTTCACGGTCGTCGACGCGTGGATCGATCCGGCGCAGCAGGCCGAGTTTGCGGTGCGATGCCAATGCGATGTTCTCCGCCACGGACAAGGCGGGTACGACGCCTGCTCGTCGTCGGTCGGCAGGTACGGTCACCACGCCCGCGTGGACGAGGCTCTTGGCGGGCTTGTCCTCGACCAGGATCGAGCCGGATCGGATGGTTCTGCCGGCGAGCACGGCCGACAGGTCCTCGGTTCCGTCGCCGAGCAGGCCCGCGACCCCGACCACCTCGCCCGCGCGTACGTCGAGGTCGAGTCCGGCGAGGGAGTCGGTGACCACGCCGGTGAGCCGAAGCCGAACTTCGCTGTGCGACAACGGTGTCGGATTCGGGCGCCGGGCTGCGGCAGCAGCACCGAGTACGACGGCGGCTAGATCGGAGACCGAACGGTTGCCGAGCGGTGCGTCCTCGACCAGGCGGCCGTGCCGCAGGACGACGATCCGGTCGGCGAGTGAGACCACCTCGTCGAGCCGGTGTGTCACCACGACCACTGCGGTGCCGGACGCCGCCGCGCGCCGCACCACTCGGTGGAGGACGTGGGTGTCGACGGGGTCGAGGGTTGCGCTCGGTTCGTCGAGAATCAGTGCGTGCACAGCCTCGCCGTCGGCGAGCGGTTGGCCGTACGCGCGTGCGAGCGCACACAGCGTCCGTTGGCTCGGGTGCAACGAATCGATCGACGCGTCCGGATCGAGGTCGACTCCGATGATGCTCATGGCTTCGCGTGCTCGGCGCACCACGGTACTCGGGCGGATTCGCCCGAGTACCGCTGTGCCGTAACGGTTGCCGAGTGCGATGTTCTCCGCGACGGTCATCGACCCGACCAGTCCCAGGTCTTGGTGCAGGAATCGGATGCCGGCGGAGGCGATGCGCTCACCCGTCGTCGGCAGCGCGTGCGCAGCCCCGGTCACGGTGAGCGTTGCTCCTCGGCTGGGGGTGTACAGCCCCGACAGCACCTTGATCAGGGTCGATTTGCCCGACCCGTTCTCGCCCAGCAGCGCTGTGACTGTGCCGCCGGGAAATTCGGTGCTCACCTGGTCGAGTGCGGTGGTGGCCCCGAAGCGGACACTCCAGTTGTCGAGCGCGATTCCCGGAGCTGGATTGGCGGACAAGCTAGTTCACGCCCCACAGCGACTTGTACTCGGTGCGGAAGTCGTACTCGCCTTCCCATGCGGTGGCGTCGCCCGGCAGGTAGGTGTCGATGTTGTCGGGGGTGACGAGGCGGATCGGGACTCCGTCGTCCGATGTCTTCTCGACCGGGGTACCGGCGAAGATGCGGTTGAAGTTGTCGACGACGGCCCAGCCGTCCCATTCGAGTGCGACGGCGACATCGGCGAGCTGGCCTGCGCCGCTGCGGAGGAACTCGAGGTTCTGCGGGTCGGCGTAGGTGGAGTAGACCGGTACCGTGATGCCTGCGCTCTGGAGCGCCGTGACGATCTCCGCGGCGGGGGCGTCCCATGCCACCCAGAACGCCTTGGCGTCGGGGTGGGCCTGCGCTGCTGCGACGGATTTCTGGCCGATCGAACCGGTGCCGAGCTCGGCGAAGTCGAGTGCGACGTGTGCGGCGATCGGGTTGCCTGCTTCGGTGAAGACGTCTGTGGCGCCGCCGATCAGGAGGTCGCCGAGTGGGTCGCCGTCGGCGCCGACCGTGATGACGGGCGCGTCGGCGCCCTGATCTACGACGAGTTGTGCCGCTGCTGCCGAACCGATTTCGTCACCGTGTTCCCAGACGAGGTGGGTGTAGGCGTCCTTCTCGACGAGCGGGTTCTCGGTGGTGTCGATGGCGGCGACGATGGGGATACCCGCGGCGTGGGCGCGATCGAGGGCCTCGGGCACGAACTGGGTGCCGAGCAGCGCGATGCCGTCGAACTGCTGGGTGATCGCGGAGTCGATGCCGGCCGCGTACTTGTCCTGCAGGCCTGCGCCGTCGAAGACCGTCACGTCCCACCCGCCGAGCGCGGCGGCTTCTTCGATGCCTGCGGCGACGCGCTGGTTGGACACCGAGGTCATCGTCAGGGCGACGACGGCCAACTTCTTGTCCTTGGCGAACGGCACGGACTCGGTGGGTCCGGCCCAGTCGATATCTGCGTCGGCGTACTTGTCCACCAGCGCCTGCGCAGCGTCGGTGTTGCCGCTGCCCGTGGTGGCGGCGTCGGTGGTGGTCGACGTGCAGCCGGCGGTGACGATCGCTACGGCAGCGAGACCGGCCACGGCGGTTCGAATGGAACGCGGCACCGCGGCGGGGTGCAGCCGAAGGGCTTTGATGCTCATGGGGGGAGTTCTTTCTTCGCGAGAGGGCAGGCCGGTACGTGGCCGCGGGAAGGAACTGTGCCCTTTCCGTCGCTGTTCGAACACCCAAAAAATCATCGTGATCCAAATGCGTGCAGTTAAATCTAACTGGATGTAACTGTATACACATGGATTGCTTCGGTATGGCTCCCGCGAGATGAGCGCATGCGACCTCACCCACACGCCGTACGTGGACGTGTCGTGGTTGGCCGAGAACATTGCTGACGTCGTCGTACTCGATGCCTCGGTGCAGCGGGACCGGCACGACGACGGTTCGAGTAGCTATCGCTCCGGCGCAGGCGACTTCGGCTCGCTCGGGCACATTCCGGGAGCGCGGCACGCAGACCTCGTCTTCGCACTGTCCGGTCCCGACGAACACGCGGGAGCTGGACGGCCACGGTTTCCACGGCCGGACGCGTCGGATTTCGCGGCAGCTCTGGGGCGGCTGGGCGTCGGGCAGGGGGCGTCGGTGGTGGTCTACGACAGGACGAACGGAGTGTGGGCGGGTCGCCTGGTGTGGATGCTGAGGTCGTACGGCCTGACCTCGGCGGCGGTGCTTGTCGGCGGCGTGCAGGCGTGGGTGGACAGCGGCCGGGAGATCGTCCTCGGGGACGGCGGTGGTGAGTCCGTCGTCGCACCGACTTTGGCCGCGCGACCGGGCAGGTTCGTCGACACAGCCGATGTGGTGCAGATCGTGGACGGCACCGGGCAGGAGTCGATTCTGGTGAACGTTCTCCGTCCCGAGGTGTTCTCCGGCGTCGAGGCGCCGTACGGTGTTCCCGGCCACATCCCTGGAAGCGTCAACCGCCCTTACTCGGCGCTGCTCGCGGGCACCGACACCATCGCTGAACCCAGTGCGGCCGATGATCGACTCCCCGGCGACGTCCGGGTGGTCACCTATTGCGGGAGCGGAATCACCGCAGCGGCGTACGCCCTCGCGCTGGAATCCGTCGGCGTCGCCGATGTCGCCGTGTACGACGGTTCGCTCACCGAGTGGGTGGACGACGCGACCAGGCCGATGGTAATCACTGACACAATCGAGTCACCGATCGAGAACGGACAAGTCAATGACTGACACTTCTGCTGTGCCCACCATCGACACAGTCGTCGACGCCCTCACCGAGCTCCGCGCTCGGACGCCGCTTGTCCATGCGCTCACCAACTACGTCGCGGCTGGATTCACCGCGAACGTCCTCCTCGCCGCCGGTGCGAGCCCGGCGATGATCGACAACGTGGAGGAAGCCGGGCTGTTCGCCGGTGTCGCCGACGCGGTCCTGATCAATCTCGGTACACCGCAGAACGCGCTGCGCGACTCGTATGTGGGCGCGGCGGAATCCGCGCAGAAGAACGGCACGCCGTGGGTCCTCGATCCGATCGGTGCGGGCGGGTTGCCGTGGCGCGGAGATCTCGCCCGTGAGCTGCTCGCCTTCCGGCCGACTGCTGTGCGCGGCAACGCTTCCGAGGTGATAGGCCTGCACGGTCTCGGTGGCGGCGGACGAGGCGTCGACAGTTCGGCCGATCCTGCCGCAGCCGTCGACTCGGCGCGCGGGCTGCTCGAATCCGCCGACGCGGTATCCGCCTCGGGCGCCGTCGATCACCTGGTGGGCTCGGGAACCGATGTGCTCGTGCGGATCGGAGGTGGCAGTGCACTGCTGACCAAGGTCACCGGCACCGGATGCTCTCTCGGCGCACTGGTTGCCGCCTATGCCGCCGTCACCCCCAACGGTTTGACTGCGCTCGCCGCAGCGCACGTCCACGTGGCCGTGGCGTCCGAGATCGCAGCCGAGAAGACCACGTCACCAGGGTCTTTCGCGGTCGCCTACCTCGACGCCCTGCACGACGTCACAGCCGACGACATCCGCGGGCGAGGGCAGGTCACCGTCGGATAACCGACCATTCGGCCGCAGTCGACATCAGGGATCGGCGGGTGGCCGTCGGTGTGCGAGAGATATGTAGAGCGGCGGGCTGCTGGCGACCGCATGGGTCACTCGGCTGCGGCCAAGCTGGGATGGCGGGTGGTTGTCGGTGTGTGGGATTTAGCGGTGGGCTTCCGGCGACGACATGGGTCACTCGGCTGCGGCCAAGCTGGGATGGCGGGTGGTTGTCGGTGTGTGGGATTTAGCGGTGGGCTTCCGGCGACCGCAGGGTCACTCATCCGCGGCCGACGTACGGCATCCGGTTGGCCATGATGGTCAGCGTCGGAACGGTCACATCCAGTGGCAGGCCGACGAGGTGGACGATGGCTTCGGCGACGTACCGGGGATCGAATGTCGGTTCAGCTTTTCTCGTACCGTCGGGTTGCAGCGCCGAATGACCTATCCCGGTGGTCATGTCGGTGGCTGCGTTTCCTATATCGATCTGGGTGCAACAGATGTCGAAGTCGCGGCCGTCGAGTGAGATCGACTTCGTCAGGCCGGATACCCCGTGCTTGGTCGCGGTGTACGCCGCACTCTGTGGCCGGGGTGTGTGGGCGGAGATGGAACCGTTGTTGATGATTCTTCCGCCCCTCGGGTCCTGGGCTTTCATGATGCGCATGGCTTCGGCCGAGCACAGGAAGACGCCGGTGAGGTTGACTGCCACGGTGGCGGCCCATGCATCGGGTTCGATGGTGTCGACGCTCCCCGACGGCCCGAAGGTGCCTGCGTTGTTGATGAGGACGTCGAGCCGCCCGAACCTGGCGGACACCGTCTCGAACAGGGACCGAACCGAGTCGGGAGACGACACATCGGCGGTGTGGATGACGGCGTTCTCGTGGCCCGCGGCCGATTCTTCGAGGGTGCCCCGGTTGCGCCCGGCCAACACGACATGGTGCCCGGCGTCGAGCAGCGCCGTCGACATCGCGCGCCCGAGGCCCGATCCTGCGCCGGTCACCACCACGACCTGTGCCGCGCGATCAGTTGTAGTCACCTGGTCCTCCGTAGCGTCGTGTACGGGCAAGAGTACTGAGCCGTCCTGGGAGTGGGGGCGGTGACTTCGGCGGGCGAGCTGTGTCTGTACCTGCACGAGCATCATCGCAGGACAGGAGCACGGACATGGCCGGACCGTTGGACATTCGCTTCACCGCCACACTGGGGAAGGTGCAGGAGGGAGATACCTGGACGTGCGTGAAGATGCCGGATTCGGCGGCGATCTTCGGCACTCGTGGTCTCGTCAAGGTCACCGGGACCGTGGACGGACACCCGTTTCAGGGTGCGTTCATGGCTCTCGGTGACGGGACGCACAAACTCCCCGTCACTGCAGCGATCCGGAAGGCGATCGGGAAGTCCGACGGCGACGAGGTGACGATTCATCTGACCGAACGGCGGAACTGACTCCTCACGAATGTCATCCGGTCTGCGCGTGCGATCCCAGCGCCGCGGAGGGCAACGGGCGGAGTAGTGATCGCCGCAGGTTGTACGGGCAGTACGAGACCCCACTTGGGCGCTCTCGCGAAGGAGCACAGACCGCGAGGTAGAGCAGGACCGCGAGGGGCTGTTTCGAGGACTGATCCGTCAGGTCGACGAGGTATGACCGGACTGGTGTCGCCTGCCGGGAGCGAACGTGCCTGGCGGGCCTGTTGCTGGGGGCCTGGCGGGCATGTCGCTGCCTGCCGGGAGAGAACGTGCCTGGCGGGCCTGTTGCTGGGGGCCTGGCGGGTATGACGCTGCCTGACCGGATCCGACGCTGCGAGGCTGGAAAAGATCTCGTCTGGCGGGCCTAATGCTGGGAGGCCAGGCAAAACTGGTGTTGCCTGGCGGGCCTGACGCAGTCTGACCGGACCGCCGCTGCCCAGCTCGGAGACCGTCGATTCTGCTGGGACGTAGTCGCTTTCGAACACCGTGCTCACCGGTCCCGCAGGGTTCACCGGTCCCGCAGGGCGGAACGGCATTCGTGGTTGCATACCTCAGTCGCGTATCTCAGTCGCGGACCGATCGCCCTCCTGGAAGTCGTTGTGTGCGGTGATCGGCCGGGCAGCAGCGAACAGCTTGTCTCCAACGGAAACGAGTGTGTGACGGTTCGTGTCTCCGCTGCGAAACGCTGTGTCCCCGACGCCCGTTGTGTGTGGTCGGCCTCGATTGTTGCTCCCGTTTTATGCGGCGGGGCGTCGTTGTCGGTGGAAGCTGGGTATGGGTTTTCGTTCGGGGTCGATGGTGGCGGGTGGGATGATGTGTGGGTGGCCGTCGTCGCCGAATTTCACCTCCCATCCATGGTGGTGGACGAGTCGGTGGCAGTCGCCGCAGAGTAGGACGAGGTTGGTCAGGTCGGTGGGGCCGCCGTGTTCCCAGAAGACGATGTGGTGCACCTGGCACCACTGTGCGGGCATGCCACATCTGATGCAGCATTTGTCGCGGACGGCGACGGCGGCGCGTTGTTCGGGTGTGGCGAGTCGGACTTCGCTACCCATGGACAGTGGGACGTCGTTGTTGTCGAGCACCAGTGGTCTGAGGTTGGCGTCGCATGTGAGTAGGCGTGCGAGGCTGTGGCTGATCGGCCCGGTCCATTCGAGGTCGAATGGCCAGTCCGGATCGTTCATCGATGGCGCAGGATCGCGTCGGCTCTCGGCTTCTGTTGTTGCAGAATCAGAATCAGAATCCGGATCGGAGCCGGCAGTTCTGGAAGATCTGTCTGCGAGGAGATCTCGTAGATTGACGGTGACATTGACTGTCGCGGGCGGGATGCCCTCTCCACGAGGGTGTCCTGTGCTGCTGCGCTGGTCGAGTAGTTGCGACAATGCATCGGCTTGCCGCTTGGAGGCGCTTCTGGGGTCGCGGGTGCCGTCGGGTGCGGGTCGAGGTCTGGACAACGGCGACAGTGATGCTCGTAGTTTGTCGGCGAGCACTTTGTCGACGTCGCCTCTGATGCTGGTGCGTCCGTTGGCTTGTAGGTAGAGGTCGAGGGTGTTCAGTGCCGAGTTTTCCGACACCAACTGTGGTGGTGGTGTCTTCAGAAGTTCATCGTCCTCGTCACCCTTGTCGCCCGAATCGGCATCGGGTTCGGGTTCGGGTGAAGGGTGGCCCTTTCTCTCGGCTTCACGTTGGGCGCGTTCGCGTTCCTCCCGTGCGCGTACTGCTTGGTCGTAGCGGGCACGGGCATCGGCTGCGGCAGAATGGCCGAGTACCTGCGCTCGTTGTTTCACTTGACCTGCCGTGCCGTCGAGTGCGGTGGCGAGGAGGTCGGCAATGGCTGTGTCGAGGCTTTCCTGGGAAAGTGTGGGGTCCGACTTGCGTATGGCGTCGTAGCCTTCGTGGATTGCTTTGGCGTGGGCGTCGTGGATATCGCCGTTGGAGAGGGCGTGCAGGACGGTGGGCCACATGGCGAGCCAGTCTGCAGTGTCGAATTGGCGTTGAGCGTTACCGTGGGCGATCCGGGTGCCGGAGGCGAGCCAGTGCGACGGGCTCGAATAGTGAAGCTTCAGATTGAGGCCGCGCCGGGAGAACTGCGCAAGAAGGCTGTATTTGTATGCGGCCGACTTGTTCTCGGCGTCGACCAACCGCTCGATACCGGTGATGATCTCCTGATCGGAGAGCGTCGCCGCGTTGTGTGGTTCCCCCAGATCGTGCATGGCGGGGAAGGTACACCGGCCCTCCGACAAGTTTTGGATTGTCGAGGCGCCTGCTTCACACGGCGAGCGCGGTGCTGCAGATGCCGCCACCGCGCGCCGCGCACCGTGCACCGTGCACCGAGGACAGGCTCGGGTCCGTCCTGGGCACCGGAAGCGCGCTCTGTGCGCCGACGAGGCGGTCGATGTTGCTGGTACCCAGCTGTCACGACCGAATCGAGTTCCCGGTCTCGTCCTCCGCGTCCGATCGACTGGACACACAGAGCTTCGAAGTGGCAGATTTCCCCCTATGAGTCCCATTCATCGGGCCGAGGGCGAGATCTCCGCAATCGGACGTTCCACCGAGATTCTCAAAGCGTTTCTGGGCAGTTCGGGAACGTTGAGTCCGGCGGCGCTGGTACGCCGAACCGGGATGGCGAAGACCACGGTGTACCGAATGGTCGAGGACCTCGCCCGTGTGGGCTTGCTCGAACGGCACGGAACCGACTATCGGCTGGGTCTGCTGTTGTTCGAGATCGGGGAATCGGTGCCCCGCCAGCGCAGCCTTCGCGAGGCCGCCCGGAGGCACCTCTCCGCGCTGCGTGAGGCAACCGGGCACAATGTCGGTCTTGCCGTGCTGGATGGATCGGATGTGGTGTACCTGGAGGTCTTTCGAGGCGAAGACGGACCACGCCTCCCTCACCATATGGGTGGGCGCTGGCCTGCATACGCAAGCTGTTCCGGCAAAGCGATCTTGGCGTTCACTCCACCGGCACAGGTCGCGCAGCTCGAGTTCGCCATGAAGGCGCACACCGAGAACACCATCACCGATCCCGAACTCCTGATTCGGGAGCTGGAACGCGTCCGCAAGAGTGGTGTCGCATTCGATCGACAGGAGGCGTTCCTCCGAATCGCCGGTGCCGCAGCGCCCATCTTCGGTCCCGACGAGGAAGTCCTCGGTGCCATATCGATCTCCGGCATGGCCGGACGAATCAACCTCACTCGGATCGACGCTGCGGTACGGACTACCGCCATCTCGATCTCACGTGATCTGTCCAGCGCACACTCGGTGGTGCGACCGGTGCTGCAGCGACACTGATCTCGTCATCCGCGTCCCATGTAGGGCATGCGATTGGCCATGATGGTCAGCGTCGGAATGTTGACGTCCAACGGGAGACCGATCAGGTGGACGACGGCGTCGGCGACATGCCGTGGATCGAACGTCGGCTCAGGTCTTCTCGTACCGTCGGGCTGTACCGCAGAGCGACCCGTCTCCGCTGTCATATCCGTAGCTGCATTGCCGATATCGATTTGACAGCAACAGATGTCGAAGTCTCGGCCGTCGAGAGAGATCGATTTGGTCAATCCGGAGACACCGTGCTTGGTTGCTGTGTACGCGGCGCTCTGTGGCCTCGGTGTGTGCGCAGACAACGAGCCGTTGTTGATGATTCTTCCGCCGCGTGGCTCCTGCGCCTTCATCATGCGGACGGCCTCGCGTGAGCACAGGAAGACGCCGGTCAGATTGGCGGCGACCGTCTCGTTCCACGCCTCGGGTTCGATGGAATCGACACTCCCCGATGGGCCGAACGTTCCTGCATTGTTGACGAGAACGTCGAGCCTGCCGAATCGTTCTGCCACCGAGGCGAACAGCGCGCGCACCGAGTCGGGCGAGGACACGTCAGCGGGCGAGACGACGGCGTTGTCGTACCCGTCGGCGGTGGCCTCGAGCTTGTTGCGGTCGCGTCCGACCACGACGACTCGGTGCCCGGCGACCAGGAGCGCGGTGGACATCGCACGTCCGAGCCCGGAGCCGGCACCCGTCACCACAACGACCTGCGCCGCTCTGTCAGTGATTGTCACCGTGAACCTCCGTTCCTCGTTTTCCCACCAGGAAGTCGAAATCGACTCCCTGGTCGGCCTGCATGACGTGATCGACGAACAACCGTTGATATCCACTGGTATTCGACCTCGTCGGGAGATCGAGCCTCGACAGTCGCCGCTGAAGTACGTCGTCGTCGATCAGAATCCGCAGCACGCCGCGGGGCACGTCCAGCTCGATCAGATCGCCGTCTTCCACCGCAGCGAGCGGGCCACCCACGGCGGACTCCGGCGCAACATGCAGCACGACGGCCCCGAATGCTGTTCCGCTCATCCGCGCGTCGGAGATCCTGACCATGTCGCGGACCCCTTGCTCCAGAAGGCGTCGGGGGAGGGGAAGGTTGCCCACCTCGGGCATGCCAGGAAACCCCTTGGGCCCGACGTCGGTGAGAACGATGACGTCGTCGGCCTCGATGTCGAGATCCGGGGAGTCGATCCGAGCCGTGAAATCGTCGATTCCGTGGAAGACAACCGCTCTTCCCGTGTGCTGGAGCAGTTCGGGTGCCGCCGCGGACGGTTTGATCACTGCGCCGTTCGGCGCGAGATTGCCTTTCAGTACCGCGATTCCGGCGTTGCTTCGGAGCGGCGATTCCTTGCTGCGGATGACGTCCTGATTCCACACCACTTCGCCCGAATTGTTCTCGCCCAGACTCTTTCCCGTGACGGTCCTGGCATCCTGATGAAGTGTGTCACCGAGTTCGGCAATTACTGCAGGAAGTCCTCCGGCGTAGAAGAAGTCCTCCATCAAGAAAGTCCCTGAGGGCATGAGGTTCACCAGCAACGGGACGTCCCGGCTCTGTTCGCCGAAGTCGGCGAGCTCGAGTGGTATTTCCAACCGTCCCGCGATGGCGAGCAGGTGTACGACAGCGTTGGTGGATCCACCGATCGCGGTGTTGACCCGGATTGCGTTCTCCAGCGATCTGCGATCCACCACCGAGGACATCGTGAGATTCTCGGCTACCATCTCGACGATCCGAACCCCGCTGTCTCGCGCGAGTACTCGTCGTCGCGAATCGACTGCGGGGATGGCGGCATTGCAGGGGAGCGTCAGGCCGAGTGCTTCGACGATCGACGCCATCGTCGATGCAGTCCCCATCGTGTTGCAGTGTCCGGGCGAGCGTGACGTCGCGGATTCGGCGGACCGGAACTCGCATTCGCTCATGCAGCCGGCTCTGACCGCCTCACTCATCTCGAACGCCGATGTCCCGGAACCGATTGTCCGCCCTTGGTGCCTACCATTGAGCATGGGACCGCCGGATACGACGATCGTCGGAAGATCGCAGCTGGCCGCGCCCATGACCAGAGCGGGAGTCGTCTTGTCGCACCCGCAGAGAAGTACGACCCCGTCGATCGGATTCGCTCGAATGGATTCCTCCACATCCATGCTGACGAGGTTGCGATACAGCATGGTCGTCGGGCGAATGATCGTTTCTCCCAGTGACATGACCGGAAACACGACCGGGAAACCCCCGGCTTCGACGACGCCCAGGCGAACCTGCTCGGCCAGGTCGTTGAAATGCGCGTTACATGGGGTGAGTTCGGAATGCGTGTTGCAGATGCCGATGACGGGTCTGCCGTCGAACATGCGGTCCGGAATCCCCTGGTTCTTCATCCACGATCGGTGGATGAACGCATTGAGATCGTTGCCACCGAACCAATCCTGCGACCGGAGCCTAGTGCTCATGGGAGTTCTCCAATCCGAGAATCGCTCGTGCTTCGTCGGGAGTCGCAGGCTGCATGCCGAGTCGTTCGATGATGTGGACGATGTTCTCGACCAATCGAACGTTCTCGGCGGGCTCGCCCGTCTCGAGGAACGCATAGTCCTCGATCCCGACCCGGACGTGTCCCCCGAGCAGCAGCGCGTGGGTGAGTCCACGTAACTGGTCGCTACCGCTGATGCTCACCGAGAACACCGAGTTGTCGGGGAGATGGGTAACCATGTCCTGCAGGATCGTCGGCGAATACGGCAGTGCGTTCTGGAACGTCTTGTCCAGGCCGAGAACAAGGTTCACGAGATGCGGCCCGGGCTCACCCGTGGTCAGTTCACGGATCTCCTGAACCAGGTGTGTGGAGCTGAACGCCTCCCACTCGGGCTTGATACCGAGATCTCGCATGGCCGAGTGCAATTCCGCGGACCTGCTCGGTGAAGTATCCATCAACACCTCGCCGAGAGGAGATCGCACGTACGCGGTGATTGCGTCGAGAGTGCACGTGTCCGCGCCACCGTACAAACCCTGCAGACGCGCATCCCAGTCCACTACTCGGCTGCCGTCGTCGCGGACGCGGACCATGTCCCCGTTCACACCACCGCCGGTCGAGTTGTTGACGATGATGTCGCAGCGTTCGCGCACAAGCGTATTCATCGTGCGATAGATGGCCGAGTCGCATGTGGCTTGATCGTCCGATCGACGTGCGTGGAGCGCCGCGACACTCGCACCCGCGCCGTGACATCGCTCGACGTCCGCTGCGATCTCTTCCGGCTGGGTCGGGATATGGGGAGTGTCCGTCTTCGTCAGAAATCCGCCCGTGGGTGCGACCGTGACGATGACCTTGCCGTCGTGGCTGCTCACCGGGGCTCACCCACGCCGAGGGCTGCGGCGAAGAAGACCGCAATCGCCACCGCGCCAGGGTCTTCCACACCGCGGGCATGTTCTCCCACATACGTCGCCCGTCCGCGACTGGCCAGCAGTGCGCGGGTCGAATCGACGCCCCGCTGCGCGGCATCGGCCGCTTCCTTCAACGCAACCGGCAGGGGTGCGCCGCCGGCGGCAGCGTGTGCCAGAGCGTCCGAGGCAGGGACCATGGCGTCGACCATCGTCTTGTGGCCCACCTGAGCTCCGCCGAGACGCTGAACCGCGCCGGTGGCATCGGTCAACGCCGACGCAAGGTCCTGGACGGTGACGGTGTCCCCGGTGACGTGCGCGATCCGGCCGAACCACAGGCCCAGCAACGGTCCGCTGGTTCCTCCTATGTCGAGGAATGCGTCGGAGAGGCGAGCGAACACGTCGCCGGGTGTGGTCGGCGGGGTGGCCGCCAGTCGATCTACCGCACCCCGGAGTCCGGAACGGAGGTTCATGCCGAAGTCGCCGTCTCCGACGAGTCTGTCGAGCTCGGTGAGGGAATCGAATCGATCCTCTCCCTCGGCCGCGAACCGAGTGATCCACGCCTGGGTGTCCTCGACGTCGAGTGTTGTCATGGGAATGCTCTTTCGGTAGGGACCTGCGGTTACCACGTGAGCGCAGCCGTGCGCACCGGTGCATCCCACAGGTCGAGGAGTTCGTCTGTCGAACGAAGCAGAGTTATCGAGAGTCCGTGCATGTCCAGAGCGGTGACGAACGACCCGGCGATCACGCGGTCGAGGCGTATCCCCTTCGAGGTGAGGTAGGACCTGAGCTCTGCTGTGGCAATGGCCAATTCGAGGCCGTGCGTCGCGCCGAGACCGTTGACGATTGCGATGACGCCGTCGCCCTCGGCGGCGTGGATGTCGGTGACGACAGGCTCGGCCAGCCGCGGGACGAGCTCGGCGGCCGTCACGGCGGCGCGAGTGTCGCGGCCACGTTCGCCGTGAATCCCGACTCCGAATTCCATCTCGCCCGCGTTCAGTTGGAACGACGGCTCACTTCGTCCCGGCGGCGTGCACGAACGGAAGGCGACGCTCAAGGTGGCCGACGTCGATACCACTCGCCGCCCGAGGTCGGCGATGTCTGCCAACGACCGACCTCGCTCTGCCGCTGCGCCGCAGATCTTTTCGACGGCGAGTACGGCGGCGGTCCCACGGCGTCCTGGCCCTCCGTCGTCCGTGGTCGTGGTCGAGAGGTCGTCGTCGACGATGACGATGTCGACTTCTCGCTCAGGAGCGAGCAGCTCCGCAGCAATCGAGAAGTTCAGCTTGTCGCCGGTGTAGTTCTTCACGATGAGCAGAGCTCCGCGACCGGTCTCGACGGCTTCGACCGCAGCCCGTATCTGCAGTGCGGTAGGGCTGGCGAACACAGCCCCAGGGACCGCCGCGTCGAGCATTCCAGTACCGACGAATCCGGTGTGCAGAGGTTCGTGGCCTGCGCCTCCTCCCGAGATCAACGCCACTTTGTCTGCGCGTGCAACCGATCGGGTCACGAAACGCGGGTCTCGGTGATACGAAATGATGTCGGGATGAAGAATCGCGATGCCTTCCAACGCCTCCTGTACGACGTCCTCGGGCCTGTTGATGACGTGGCTGCTCATGACCGACTCTCGGTTTCTCTCGTGCGGACCAGTGGAAAGCGTTCGGTGAAGCCGGCGACGCTGGATCGAACGTCGTCGCCGACTCGGATCCCCGCTTCCTGTGCGGGGCCGTTGACATAGGAGACGATCCCGTTGCGCCACATGTCGATTCCATTGCTGATCTCGGCGGAGTCGTGGTCGACCCCGATCCCGGGAAGTCCTGCCTCACCCATCCGAACGATTCCGATGATGCCGGCCTCGTCTTTGCCCACCCCTGCGTCGTTCATCACGGCGAGCGCGCAACCGGTGGCGATGGCCAGTCGGCCCGATTCCTGGCCTCCATTCGATGCCGCGACGACGATCTGATCGCGGTCCGACAGTTCGATCTGAGACATGCTGTCCATCACCACGATGTCGCGACCGTGTTGTACCTCGACGACCTGTCGGAACATCAGCGTGTCCTTCCCTCGACCATGGCCAGAATTTCTTCGGAAAGTGCTGCGCCGACTCGGATTCCCGCTTCGGCTGCCGTTCTGTTGACGTAGGTGATCGTTCCGTTCTCCCATATGTCCTCTCCGTCACCGATCCGAGCACTGTCGTGTCCGACGGCGATACCGGCGATGCCGTGCGCGTCGATCGCGCGGAGGCCGGCGACACCGGCGGCGTTCTTACCGATTCCGGCGTCGTTGCACACCACCACGCGAACGCCGAACTGGACCGCATACTCGCCGGCGCTGGTGCCGCCGTGCGACCCGGTGACGATCACATCGCCGGACTGGGCGGCGGAGGCGAATGCGATGGAGTCCATGACCCACACTCGTTGCCCGTTCCTGGAGTGCACCAGCGTCGGTTCGGTGCTTTCGCTATCGACTACGCGCATGAGCCTTCACCCCCAGAATTCGGCGAGCCTGCTCGGGCGTTGCTGGTGCGCGGCCGTACCGGCGAGCTATGTCGGCGACACGGCGCACCAGCTCGGGGGTCGACGGGTAGCCGAGTTCTGCGTAGTGGTGATCACCAGCCCCGATTGCCACATGCCCGCCTCTCTTGATCGACTCCTCGGCGGCCTCGAGGACATTGCCGCGATAGGCCGACACGATCGGTTCGATGGGTAGATCGGGCGGCAACAGGTCCAACTGCGCACGCAGCCCTGCGGCGCTGGCCGGGTGCGCAGCGGGAAACTCGTCCCCGCCGAGGACGAAGGCCACCACCAGCGGAAGCGCGAGGCCTCGCGACCGGGCGTGATTGACGATGGCGCGAGTCCAACTCACGTTGAACGACGCCATGTAGGGCGTCAGTTCCAACTCGGCAGCACGGTCGAGCAACTCGGTTTGAGTGCGGGTGTCGTTGAGATAAGTCTTGCTGTCCGTGACGTATCGGCCGCTGGCGGAGTCGATGAGATCCATTGCTGCGCAGCCCATGTCGATGACAAGGAAATCGGATCTCGTGTTCGGGTCCTGATGATGGGGAAGTAGGTTCGACAATCGCTGTTCGACGGTATGTCCGGGTACGTTGGCCAGTGAGGGCGCGAGCAGAAGCTCGGATACAGCCCGGATTCGTTCGATGATCGCGCCGTACGTTTCGGCCGAATGGTCGGCGCCTCCGTCCGCTGTGCGTCCATGGAAGTGGATCAGCGATGCTCCGGCATCCTGGCTGGCCTGTGCAATGTCGCCTATTTCCTCTGGGGTCCAGGGGATATGAGGATTGGGTGTGCGCATGGTGTTTTCGTTCACCTGCACGCCGATCACGACCGGCTTGTCGGCGACGCTTGTTCGTGTCTCAGTTGTCATGAGGGTCCTTCGGTAGACGCCAGCCCGCGGTGATGGATTGCCCGCCGTCGACGGTCCAGGTCTGGCCGGTGACGAAGCCTGCGGCGGGCCCGGCGAGAAACGTCACCACTTCCGCGATTTCGTCGGGATTCGCATAGCGCTGCAACGGAATGGACTGCAGAATTGCCTGCTGCATCCGCGGGCTCTGTGCGGCGGCGGCCAGCGGTGTCGAGGTGGATCCAGGCGCTACGCAGTTGACCCGAATGCCCTCTCCTGCAAGTTCGACGGCAAGCTGAGTGGTCAGCGCGACCACTCCGCCCTTGGATGCGGAGTACGACGCACGATCGACGCTGCCGCGGATGCCGGAGACGGAGGAGATCGTGACGACCGATCCACCTCCGTCTGCCGCGAGCAGGTCCACGAACTGTCGGACGATGGTGAACGTGGCCACCAGGTTGAGCTCGAGGGTTCGCCTGAAACGTTCGGGTGTTGTCTGCCTGATGGGAGCGTTGTCCGCGGTACCTGCGCAGGTCACCACCGCATCCACTCGTCCGTACGTGTCATGGGTGATCGTGCGAAGCCGGTCCAGATCGACCTCGTCGGTCACATCGGCCTTGACTGCGAGCGTTTCGCCGTTCTGGGCATGAGCGTGCACGTGCGACCGATCGACGGACACCACGTTCCACCCTTGTTCGACAAAGCGAACGCAGGTAGCAAGTCCGATTCCGGAAGCGCCGCCCGTGACGACAGCAACGTTGGGGGAACTCACGGTCACAGCACCTTTCGCATGTCGCGAACGGGGTCGGTTCCGTCCCATCCCTGCGATGCCGCATCGATCGCGCGAAACAGATCACCCTTGCGGCCGCTGATCTCGGACACCTCGATGACAGTGCCGGGGTACGGGCCTTCCTCGAAGTACACGAAGCGTTCGTCCGGTGCTCCGCTGCCGGACCGTCCGCTCTGCAGTTCGGTGAGGCCACGTTCGGTGGATTCGGCCAGTACGCGGTCGAATTCGGTGGTCCAGTACGCGACGTGCTGGAGGCCGAGGAGCCCTCGATCGGTGAACTCTCGGAATGCGGAAGGTTGATCGTTGTGCTGCTGGATCAGCTCGATCTGTGCGTTCCCGCTCTGCGCGAGAGCGACGCTGAATCGGGGTCGGCTCGGTCGGCCTCGAAAGACGAAGTCGTTCAGCGGTTGATCGTCGACGAAGAAGAACGGTCCGACGCCCACGGTGTCGATCCAGTACTTCATCGCGGCATCGATGTCGTCGACTACATATCCCAATTGCCGTAGGGGGCCGAAGTGTGTGCTCAAGGTGTCCTCGCGTGTGGTTGGCAGCGGACCCGGCGTCGATGGATCCCAATTCGATGTCTCGAATGATGTCGTCATCGGCGGGCGCTGAGTAGGTGGATGTCCCGATGATCGGGAATGGGTCGAGCTGCTGAGACGTGTCAGCCCTGGTCGGGGGTCAGCAGATTGTCCGCGTCGCGCTCGAGCCGATAGTCGAGGGTGAGCTGAGCGTTCTTCTTGTCGGAGTTTCTGGTGACTACTTTGAGACTCAGCACTATGAGCGCAGCCAGTGCGAGCACGCCGGAGTACACGCCGATGGCGGGTGTGAAGCTGTTGGTCGCATCTTTGATCCATCCGGTCACCTGTGGACCGAAGTAGCCTCCGAGATTGCCCATTCCGTTGATCACGCCGAAGCCGGCCGCCAGTGCTGCACCGGTGAGAAAGCTGGAGGGCATGGTGATGAAGATGCTCATCGAGCTGTAGAGGCCGATCCCCGCGATGCAGAAGCCGACGATGGCCACCACGGGGGTGGTGAAGAACAAGGCAGCGATGGCAAATCCGATTGCTGCGACGGATGCAGCGATCGCGAAGTGAACCGGGCGTTCTCCGGCACGGTCCGAATGACGAGTCCACCAGATCATGGGGCCGATCGCGATCAACGCGGGTAGGGCAGCGACCCAACCGATCTGAGTGGTGGTGAAGCCGAACTGTGCGTAGATCTGTGGCATCCAGATCTGAAAACCGTTCAGGCTGAATGTGAAACAGATGAACACCGCGATCAGCACCAGGACGCGTGGATGGACAAGTCCTTGGAGGAAGTTGTGCTTGCCCGTGACAGCTTCGCGTTCCTGCGCTTCGGCAGCGAGCGTGTCCGACAGCCAACTGCGTTCATCGACGGTGAGGAACTCCGCTTCGGACGGCTTGTCTCGAAGAACACGGTAGATGACGAAGGCCATGACCAGCGCAGGCACACCTGTGAGGATGAAGACCCAGCGCCATCCCGAGAGGCCGAGGAAGCCATCGATTTCCATCAGGTGTGTCGTGAGCGGTGTGCCGAGGCCCGAGATGCAGATGAACGTGACGATCCACGCCATCGCTTTGCCTCGGTCCCGATTGGGGAACCACTTGGAGACGAAGAACAACATGCCGGGGGAGAAGCCGGCTTCGGCGATACCGAGTAGAAATCGTGCAGCAACAAGACCGGTCGCACCCTGGACGAAGGCGGTTCCGATGGTCACGATTCCCCACGTGATCATGATCCGAGTGATCCAGCGTCGAGCGCCGACCTTGGTGAGGATGTAGTTGCTGGGCGGCTCGCAGATCGTGTAGCTCCAGAAGTAGATTCCGGCAGCAAATCCGAACATGGACGCGGAGATTCCGAGTTCCTTGTTCATGGTCAGAGCGGCCACACCGATGTTCAGTCGGTCCAGGTACAGAACGATGTATGCCAGCCCGATCACGGGCATGAAGCGGAACATGACCTTGCGGACTGTTCTCTGCGAAATCGGTAGATCTTCGGTTGCGACTCGATCGCGGCCCATGGTTCACCTCGTGGTTATTTCAGCACACCGCTGTGATGACTGACACAGGCACCTTGCGCGTTGTCGCCGACAGTTCACAGCCTCGATTCCCGATGATCGGGACATGTGCTGGGGCGGGTGGCGCGCACACGGCAAACCGTCGGACAGGTTGGTATTTCTCGTACCGGACAACCGGCTTCGGAGGAGCCGACGTTGCCGAGTCGGCCAAGTACGTGCAGTGTGGAGGGATGAGCGAGACAACGAAGGTAACTGTCGAACGCACGATCGAGGCACCTGTCGATACGGTTTTCGGCATCCTCTCCAATCCTGAGCAGCATCAGAAGCTCGACGGGTCGGGGTTCATTCGCAGTGTGGACCACGCCGATCGCATTCAGAAGGTGGGCGAGGTGTTCACGATGAACATGGAGGGCGACCACGTCGGCGGCGAGTACAAGACCGACAACCATGTGACCGGTTACGCCAAGGACAAGCTGCTGGCCTGGAAGACGGCGCCCGCAGGAACGGAACCTCCCGGGTGGGAATGGTTGTGGGAGTTGGAGTCCCAGGGACCGAAGGAGACGCTGGTTCGCCACACCTACGACTGGTCGAAGGTGACCGACAAGAAGCTGCTCGAACAGCTGAGGTTCCCGCTGGTCACCGAAGCTCAGCTCGAGGACACCCTCGGCAGACTCGCTGCCGAAGCCACATCCTGAGGGGCAGCCCCTCACGTTCGTAGCCGGGAACTACGAGAGCGCCGCTGCGCTGGCCTATGTTGATGTGGATGCGTATCGCGGTGGTGGAAGACGACGACGGACTCGGTGACGCGCTGGTCGACGCCCTGACCGAGGTGGGACATGCGCCCGCCCGTATGCGCCGCGGCGCCGACGTACTGCTCGGCTACCACGACATGGATGTCGTGCTGCTCGACCTCGGGCTTCCCGACATGGACGGCCTCGAGGTCCTCCGCAAGCTACGAACCCTCAGCCAGGTGCCGGTAGTGGTGCTCACCGCCCGCGACGACGAGCGGTCGGTGGTGCGTGCGCTGCGCGGCGGCGCGGACGACTACGTCGTCAAACCCGCCCGGTTGGGGGAGCTTCACGCGCGCCTCGAGGTGGCGGCGAGGCGTCGAAGCGCATCGAGCGATCCCGCCGCCGACAGGCTGGTCCTCGGCGACATCGTGGTCGATCTCGTCGGCCGAAGCGTCGAGGTCGACGGCCGCGATGCTGCGCTGACGACCAAGGAGTTCGACCTCCTGGCTCATCTCGCGACCCGGCGCGGTGAAGCAGTCAGCCGTGAGCAGTTGATGGATGCCATCTGGGGCGACGCCTACGTCGCGATCTCCCGCACGCTCGACGTCCACATGACGGCGTTGCGTGCCAAACTCGGACGTTCGGGCACCATCGTCACCATCCGCGGCTTCGGTTACCGCTGGGACACCTGACGTGCGACGCCGTGTCCTGGTGGTGCTGATGATCTATTCCACCGTGGTCGTCCTCGCACTTGCGGTGCCGTTGGCGCTGTCGGTCGGCCGCGAACGCGTCCTGCGATTCGGCGAAAACCGCGCCGCGGCAGCAACTTTCTTCGCAGAACTCAGCTCGCGGGAGGACGCATCGGGTGTGCCGAGTCCATCCGGGCTCGCTCCGCAGGCTCCGCTCACGGGTCTTCGCGAGTCGGTGGAGCGGTACGCCAGCCTCTACGACGAGGGGATAGTCGTCGTCGATCGCACCGGTCAGCCGCGTGCGCTGTCGGGTCTCGAGTTCGAGCGGGCCGACGTACAGCAGGCGATCGCAGGCGCGTTGCGAAATCAACGTGGCCGCGTCCCTTCGAGTTTGACGCCGTGGTCGCAATCCTCGGTGCTGATAGCGGCGCCGGTCGGCGGCGGAACCCAGGTCGACGGCGCCGTGGTCATCGCCGCGTCCACCGACACCGCACGCCGAGACGTCCTGGTGGCCTGGTTGGTCGTCGCGCTGGGAGCTTTTCTGATTCTGGTGACCGTCGCGGTGATCGCTGCTGCATTGTCGCGCTGGGTGGTTCGGCCACTGACTGCGCTGTCCTCGCGGGTTCATTCGTTCGGCGACAAGTTTCACGATCAGCTACCGACCGAACCGGCCCGGCGGCCCACAGCGGAGTACGTCGGGCCGCCGGAGGTCAGGGAGCTCTCCAGCGCGTTCGACGCGATGGCCGACGACGTCGAGACGGCAACGACCGCGCAACGACGGCTCGTCGCAGATACCGCTCATACACTCCGCAACCCGTTGGCGGCGTTGCGAATCCGGCTCGACATCCTGGGAATGCGGGTGCCCGATTCGGCGACCGAAGCACACCGGAAGACGACGCGGGAAGTGGACCGGCTGTCCACCGTCGTCGAAGATCTGCTCGTTCTCGCTGCTGCCGAGACGCCGGCCCACACGGCGTCGGCCGGGTGCGACATCCGTGCGACGATCGTCAGCCGCGCCGAATTCTGGTCGAGCACAATGGCAGTGGCCGGGATGACCTCCACGATCGTCGCGCCCGACAGCGCCTGTCTCGTTGCACTTCCGGAAGACGACCTGATCCGCATCCTCGACGCCCTGCTGAGCAACGCGACGAAATATGCAGGCGCCGGGGCGGTTGTCGAGATCGGCTTCCGCGAGGACCACGACCACATCACGATGTGGGTGTCCGACACCGGGCCGGGTGTGCCCGGTGGTGAGCTCCCGATGCTCGCCGACCGATTCTTCCGGGCGTCGAGCGCCGACGGTGAGGGGACCGGGCTCGGTCTGGCGATCGTCCACGCACTGGCCGAGCGAGCAGGCGGAAGCCTGGCAGTGAGTGCAGCCGAACCGTCAGGGCTGAAGATCGAGCTGACTTTCCTAAGGGAGTGTTAGGAAATCGGAAACAGCTTGGTTCTGGGCTGTGCCAGCGGTCACAGTAGGGGTAATCAGCACCAGCCCGCTACCGGTGACCAGCATCTGGAAGGACCAACCCATGGCCAACGAGGCCACATCGACCGCAGCGTCGCGGCCGACGCCGCCCGTCTCGTCCCCCGCCGCCACCCGTCGAGCAGTGCTCAACACGCTGCGGGGGTCGTCGGGCAATCTCGTCGAGTGGTACGACGTCTACGTCTACACCGTCTTCGCAACGTATTTCGAGAATCAGTTCTTCGATTCGGCGGACAAGAATTCGACGGTCTACGTGTACGCGATCTTCGCGGTCACCTTCCTGATGCGACCGGTCGGTTCGTGGTTCTTCGGTCGCTACGCGGACCGGAACGGCCGACGCGCTGCTCTCACGTTCAGTGTCTCGATGATGGCGG
Organism: Rhodococcus yunnanensis NBRC 103083; assembly: GCF_001895005.1. Taxonomy (GTDB): domain Bacteria; phylum Actinomycetota; class Actinomycetes; order Mycobacteriales; family Mycobacteriaceae; genus Rhodococcoides; species Rhodococcoides yunnanense. The sequence continues at coordinate 25,035 of NZ_BCXH01000005.1, forward strand.
CGTGCTCGCTGGTCATCGCACTCACCCCAGGGCGGGAGAGCATCGGTGTGTGGGCGGCGGTCATCCTCGTCCTGAGCCGTCTGGTCCAGGGCTTCGCCACCGGCGGTGAGTACGGCGCGTCGGCGACCTACATGTCCGAGGCCGCCACTCGTGAGCGTCGCGGATTCTTCTCGTCGTTCCAGTACGTCACGCTCATCGGCGGGCACGTTCTCGCGCAGGTGACCCTGTTGCTGATGCAGACGTTCCTGGACCGCGAGCAGATCGAGGACTTCGGTTGGCGCATCGCGTTCTTCATCGGTGGCGTCGCAGCAGTGGTGGTCTTCTGGCTCCGTCGCAGCATGGACGAATCGCTGACCAAGGATCAGCTCGACGCCGTCCGCACCGGAGCCGATCGATCCTCCGGCTCGCTGAAGGAACTGGTGATCAACCATTGGCGCGCATTGGTGATCTGCTTCCTGGTGACGGCAGGCGGCACCATCGCGTTCTACACCTACAGCGTCAACGCTCCCTCGATGATCAAGACCGCCTACGAAGACCGCGGAATGACCGGAACGTGGATCAACCTCTTCAGCCTGATCTTCCTCATGCTGCTCCAGCCCATCGGCGGACTGATCAGCGACAAGGTGGGCCGCAAGCCGTTGCTGGTCTTCTTCGGAATCGGCGGCGTGCTGTACACCTACGTGTTGATCACGTATCTGCCGACGGCGACATCGGTGGTCGAGTCGCTCGCCTTGGTGTGCGTGGGTTACATCATCCTGACCGGCTACACCTCGATCAATGCGATCGTCAAAGCCGAGTTGTTCCCCTCGCATGTGCGTGCCCTCGGCGTCGGCCTGGGTTATGCGCTCGCGAACTCCGCGTTCGGCGGTACCGCACCGCTGATCTACCAGGCTGCGAAGAACAGCGGTCACGTGCCGTGGTTCATCTTCTACGTGACGGTCGTGATCGCGGTATCGCTCCTGGTCTACATCTTCGTTCTCCGCAACAAATCCGAGACCGTCCTCGACCGCGAGCAGGGCCGCGCGTTCGGTAACTAGAGTGAGCCCCATGCCTGAGCCCGCAGCGTCGTTCTCCCGGAGAGCGGCGCTGCGGGCCGGTGTGGTGGCGTTCGGGGCGACCGCACTGGGTTCCTGCGCTTCCGGCCCGCCGCCGCAGTTGCGTCTCGCAGCAGGCGAAGTGGGCGGCTTCTTCTGGGAGTTCGCCGGCCTGCTCGCCGAGGTGGCCACCGAAGCTGCTGCCGCACAGGTGGTTCCACTCACCACAGCCGGTTCCGTCGACAACCTGGAAGCACTGGCCTCCGGACAGGCCGAGCTGGCGATGACACTCATCGACGCCGCCTACGACCATCCGAGTCAGGATCTGACGGCGGTGGGCTGCGTGTACGAGAACTACTTCCAGGTCGCTGTGCGTGCAGATTCGGCAATCGAGACCGTCGACGATCTTCGGGGGAGAGCGATCAGTATCGGCGCCCCCGGATCGGGTGCGACATTGGTGTCGCAGCGCATCCTCGACGCTGCAGGCGTGGCCGAGCCCGGTGCCGTACGCGAAGTGCAGCTGTCGATGAGTTCGGCGGCAGATGCGTTGTCCGACAAGGAGGTCGACGCCGTGATGTGGGCAGGCGGGCTGCCGACACCGGCCTTCGCCGATCCACCGACGGCGATCCGGTTGCTCGATCTGGGTGCGCTGGTGGCGGATCTGAGGCGCGAGTTCGGTACCGCGTACGAGGGTGTGCCGGTGCCCGCGAACGTGTACGGCGAACATCCGGCGGTGACCACGGTCGGAATCCCGAACCTGCTGCTGGTGCATCCCGGAGTGCCCGATGGGACTGTTGCGGATCTGGTGGGCCTGCTGCTCGATCGGTCGTCGGCGCTGGTTCCCGGGCAGGCCATCGGCAGTCAGTTCCTCGACGCCCGCTCGCTCATCATGACGGGCACTATTCCTCTTCATCCCGGCGCCGAACAGGAGTACCGCCGGCGCCACGGGTGACCGGCAGCGAAAACCAGTGGCGGACGCCCGCCGTCGATGCTAGTTTTCTGACGCCGTGCAGGACAACGAGGAGGTGGTACCCGTGAACGCAGTATCGACGTGGGTGCTCCCTTCTGGAGTCATGGTCGGGCGATAGGTCGCCCGGGAGCGCCGTCACCGCCCTCCCGAAAGGTTCGACCATGCATTTCACTTCCGAACGATCCATTGAAGACGGCGTGCGCGAGCGCGCATTCACCCTCGACGGAATCCCCGGCATCCTGTGGACGCCGACATCCTCACCGGCCCCGCTGATCCTGTTGGGCCATCCCGGCGGACTCGACGCGATGTACCCGCGGCTGGCCGCCCGCGCCCGATCCGCCGCGGCAGAGGGCTTCGCGTCGGCCACCATCGAGAACCCCGGTAGCGGCGAGCGGCCCCGTCTGCCCACCGCCGATCGTGCCCGTGCCGACCTGCGCCGCACGCTGGGGGCGGGCGAGCCGGTACCCGACGAGATCATCGACCGGCTCGTCCTCCCGCTGGTCGACCAGGCGGTCCCGGAAGTGCGAGCCGCTCTGGACGCGCTCCTCGCACTGCCCGAGATCTGCGGTCCCGTCGGATATTCCGGCGGGCTGATAGCCGTCGGCACACGATTGGCCGTCGTCGAACCGCGCGTGAGCGCCGCTGCTCTGTTCGCTGGAAGTTTCGTTCCCCGAGCGACATTCGACGACGCCCGGCAGGTAGCCATTCCGCTGCACGTGCTGCTGCAATGGGACGACGAGAACAACGACCGGCAGGTGGCACTGGATCTGTTCGACGCCTTCGGGTCCGCGGAGAAGACGCTGCACGCCAACATGGGCGGCCACACCGGTGTTCCGGAATTCGCGGGAAAGGAGGCGAACCGCTTCTTCGCTCGCCATCTTGGCTGAGTGAAATGGTTGACGGGCCGCTCGGTCGCCGCTACCTTCCGGGAGGCGCTCAGGACTGAAGGGACGGCACCATGGCTGATGAAGACGACGTGCGGGCTCTGCTCGACGTGTACACCGAATCCGCGTACGCGAAGGACACAGATCGGTTCTTGACGCTCTTCGACCAGGGCGTCCGGATCTTCGACCTGTGGTCCACGTGGGAATACGTCGGACTACCGGCGTGGGCGGAATCCGTCGGTCAGTGGTTCTCGTCCCTCGGGGAGGACCGGGTGGTGGTCGAGTTCGCCGAGGTCGAGGTGACGGTCGGAGGTGACCTCGCCTCGGTGAGCGCCTTCGCGACCTATGCGGCGGTATCGGCGTCCGGTGAGAGGCTGCGGCAACTGCAGAATCGGTTGACCTGGGTGCTCGTGCGACGAGAGGGCCGATGGCTCGTCACCCACGAACACACCTCTGCTCCGGTGGACGACAGCGGCAAGGTCATCCTCGCCCGAAGCTGAGCCGGGTGCTCGGTAAGGTTGGGGAGAGAGAAACCGTCGACCTCTGATCGGACAAAGTAGTGACGCGAAAGCCTGCTGCAGAGTTGGGCATCCTCGTCGTCGGCGTGGTCCTGATCGCCGCCTCTAGAGTGTTGGACCTCGAAGAGCTGTTCGTATCCGGCGTCTTCGTCTGCATATTCGCCGGGCTGGCAGCGTTGATATCCGGTCCGATGTCTCGGCTGAGCGCAAAGCTCACGGTCGTCGTCACGGTCGTGGGGCTGGTCTGCGGGGTCTTCGGGCTGGTGTGGGGGATCGTTCACGCCGACGAGCCCGAGATCTTCTCACCGGTATTCCTGGGTTACCTCGGTGGTGGGGTGGCGCTGTCGGGCATTTGCACTCTGCTCGACCGCCGGAATGCGGACGTCGGTCGTCGGTGATCCTCAACTCGGTGCTGCGGCGGAGTGAACCGCCGCACGCCGTGTGCTCACTCCCAGCTTGCGGTAGATCGAGCGAATGTGGGTCTTCACGGTGGGGTAGGCGATGCCGAGGTGCGCAGCAATCTCGTCTGCGGTCTTCGTGGTACGCAGATACGCGAGTATCTCTTTCTCTCGTTCTGTCAGAACTCCGGCGAGCCTGGCGGACAGCTGGTTCCGTCTTTCGAGGACCGCGTACAGGAACTCGTCATGTCTGGAACCAGCTACCGCGTGTGCGTTCAGGAGATCGGCAATGATCGGATCGTCACTGAGGAACGGGGCAAGAATCCGCTCTGGGGCTGCCTCGGCAAGCGCACGATCCAACTGCTCGTGCGCGAGTATGCCCTGTCCTGCAATGGAACTCAGCGCGGACGAGGTGAGAAGTGTACTGACCAACGCGTATCGTGGCAGCGCGGCGGACGTCGCGAGGCGAAGCGCCTGGGCTGAGAGTTCCGGTTCGTCCATGACGCGATAGAGCTCCGCGAGAAGCGCGTGAGCGACCGCAGCGCCTGCTCGGGTAAGCGCGGGAAATGCGATGCGGCGTGCTTGTTCGTCCTGGCCCTGCGCGTGGGCAAGGCAAGCGGTGGTGACGCGCCGCAACGTATCCCAGGGGACGCCGTGTTTGTCTGTGGTGCTGACTCCACGTAGTAGACGAGAGGCGTTGTGGTACCGGTCCTCTCGATGGACGGCGACAAGGCACATCACCAGATACAGGCGTGCGAACGCCTCGAAATCGGTTCCGGGGCTCCCCTCTGTGATGATCGAGTCGAACTGAGCAATCGCCTCCTCGAAGTCGCCGCGCCAGTAGGCGATGCACCCTCGATTCGACTGTGGGAGGCCGCCTTCGAACCGCTCCCAGTCGGACACCGCTTCCCTGGTGGGTAGCTTGTCGAGGATTCGTTCGGCTTCGGTGAATACTCCCGCGTGGGTGAGCGCAAAGGCCAAATTGGATTGCGCGAGTCGAAATGTCTCGGTACGGGACTGCAATTTCGCCTCATCGCTGGCGGAGCGAAGCAGTGCGATGGCACGTGCGAGATCTCGACGAAGCCTGACCTCGGTCCACCCGAGGAGGAATAGCGCGGATGGGTAGTCGTCCTCCGGGTCGCACTGGGCGAGCGCGTGGCGCGCACGATCGGCGATGGCCGCTTTCGTCGAGGTGTCCGGCGCGAGCAGCAGGTCGGTGAAGCAGGCGACGAAATCGTCCGACGCAACACGCAATCCCTGTCCTCGGAGAAACTCCGCTCCGTAGGGGTCGCCACTGAGGTCGCGGCAGCACGCCCGGATCAGCAGAATATGCGAATCGTGTGGATCGGGATATTTCAGGCAGAGTTGCTCCAATTCGGTGGTGTGAGATTCGAGAATCAGACGAAGCCAGTTCTTCCGTAGAACTCCTCGGGCCTGTTCCGGCTTGCCGGAGGCAAGTGCATGACGCACGGCTTCGATCATCTATCGAAGATATCGAGACAGTCGAGCGTCGATCTCATCCCCTGAGGATGAGACCGCGATCGGCAGCCTGCGGAACCAGTGAGAATTTCTGTTCGTAGGCCGCACCCCCGCGCTCGAAGAGAAACGGACAATCACACATGACCTTCTGGGAAACTCTCGGCTGGATGCTGTCGGCGACAGTGTTCATCGGCTATCTGTTCGCGCTGTTCGCGATAATCACCGATCTGTTCCGCGACCACAAGTTGAACGGATGGTTGAAGGCAATCTGGGTGTTCTTTCTGCTGTTCCTGCCCATCGTCACCGCGCTGGTCTACCTCGTTGCCCGTGCCGAAGGGATGACCGAACGCAGCAGAAAGGCTGCACGCGAGGCAGAAAGTGCGGCTGAATCGTACATCCGTGAGGTTGCGGGGAAGGGCCCCAGCGAGGAGATCGCCACGGCGGCAGCACTCCTCGACGCCGGGGCGATCACCGCAGACGAGTACGCCGCGCTCAAGCTCAAAGTCCTCTCGTGAGCGAACCGGATAAGTCTGCGATACTCGTCAACGTCCTGAACTTCACTCGGGCCGAGTCGGATCTGATGTTTGCTCGCCTTGCCGCAGGAGTCGGCCTGGGCACGTGGAACCACACCCGCGAGCTCGGACCGCTCGACGACCAGCCGATCATTCGCCAGAACCGCGACACCCTGTACAGCAGCGTCATCATCGACGTGCGCGAGGATGTCACAATTTCCGTGCCGGATACCGACACGCGGTACATCTCGGCGTGGGTGATCAGTCAGGATCACTATGGTCCCGTCATCCTGCGCGATCCCGGACAGCACCTGCTCACGCGTGAACTGGTAGGGACGGACTACGCCGCCGTCATCGTGCGCATCCTGGTCGATCCGAACAGCCCCGAAGATGGGGCCGAGGTGAATCGGCTGCAGGATGCCCTCGTGATCGACGGTGGTGGAACCGGGGAGTTCCCGTTGCCCGACTACGACGAGCGTACGCAGACCGAGACCCGCGACGCGATCCTCGCACTCGCCCGCGGAGTCACCAAGTACGACCGGTCGTTCGGCACCGTCGCGGAGGTCGATCCGATCATGCATCTGCTCGGCACGGCCTCGGGTTGGGGTGGCCTTCCTGAATACGAGGCGACCTACGTCAACTTCGACGGACGCCTGCCCGTCGGTGAGTACCGCCTCCGATTGAACGATGTTCCGGTGGACGCATTCTGGTCGATCTCGCTCTACAACGAGGCAGGATACTTCGAGGACAACGCGCTGGGGGTCAACAGCATCAACAGCCTCACAGTCACTCCCGACGCCGACGGCAGCACCACCATCCGCCTGGGAACCCATCTCGACGGCATTGCGAATGCGTTGCCCATCATGCCGGGATGGAACTACGTGCTGCGCCTGTATCGTCCGCGTCCCGCCGTGCTCGACGGCACCTGGACACCGCCGCGTCCCGAAGCGCTGTAGCGGCCATCGGTTCTGAAAACATCCGGTTACTCGACTTGCTCAGGAGGCACACACCGTGAGGTTGCTGTTTCAGCTCGTTTCGCAATGCGTACTCGGCGCGATTGCGTTGATCGTCGTGCACTTCGCTCTACCCGGGGTCGACCTGAGCGTGAACGGTTTCCTGGCCGCGATCGGTGTATTCACGCTCGCTCACATGATTCTCGGCCCATTCGTACTCAGCGTGGCGCTGCACTATGCGGCACCGCTGGCGGGCGGCGTCGGCTTGGTCGCCACGCTGCTGGCACTGTGGATTGCATCGTTGGTGCCCGACGGCATTCAGATCGACGGCGTCGGCTCCTGGATCCTCGCCCCGATCATCGTGTGGGTGATCACCGCTTTGGGAGGGTGGATCTTCATGGCCCTGGTGATCGACAAGTGGCTGAAACGGCGTAGTGCCGAAAAGCTCGTGCGCAGTGTGCAGAAGGCATGATGGTGATTCGTCGGTGAGGATCTGTGCCCGACACGTTGTTCGCTGTGAGCCCGCTCAAAGGAGTCAGCCATGTCAAGTCATCCGATAGATCGTCGCGTTCTCCTCAGCACCGCCCCGAACTTCCGTGACCTCGGTGGGATTGCCGTTGCCGGTGGCATCGTCCGTCCAGGTGCGCTCTACCGCTCGGCGACGCTCGCGAAACTCGGTGGCGACGATGTCGACACAGTCGCCGGTTTGGACATCCGAACCGTCTACGACCTGAGGACCGCCGCCGAGCGCGACGGCGCCCCCGACAATCTCCCGGATTCGGTGCGGATGCTCTGGCTCGACGTCCTTGCCGACAATGCCCAGAACGCCGCGGCCACTGGGCTACTGATGACCGATCCGGTGACGTACGCCGAAAGTATCGGAGGCGGACGCGGGATTGCACAGATGGAGGAAGCGAACCGCAACTTCGTCAGCCTGCCCTCGGCACTCGACGCATACCGCGCGTTCTATACCGATCTGATCGATGTAAAGCGTACCGGCGCAGCACTTTTTCACTGCACCACCGGAAAGGACCGCACAGGGTGGGCAGCAACGTCCTTCCTGCTCCTTCTCGGCGCCGACGAAGCCGATGTACGCGCCGACTACCTGCAGACGAACACCGATCTGACACCGATGACGGAACCGATCCTCGAATTCGTCTCGAGCAAGGGCGTCGACGCGGGGCTGATCCGTCCGCTCCTGGGAGTCCGTGACAGTTACTTCGACGCCGCCCTCGACGAGATGCATACACACTTCGGCACAGTCGAGGACTACGCACTGAACGGACTCAAGCTCAGTGAGTCGCAACTCGTCGCACTGCGCGAGCGGTTCACTGCGGTTCGGTAGAACCGCAGGAGAATTACTAGACCTGTAACAGGGCGACCGCCGGAGTCAGGTAGCCGAAGTACTCCGGAGCCAGCGGGATCAGGCCGGACCAGCCGGGAATCTGTCCGTATACGACGACCACGACCGGCCCCGTGCCCGTGGGCAACACGCCGGTCCGGTCGATGGTGGGGTAGAGCCCGTCGATGGTTCCCGGCGCCGAGCCCGGCAGATCGGTGATTCCTGCCCGACCCGTACCGAGGTTCACCCAACCGACCTGGAGGCGCGACGGTTCGTACTCGAGCCAGCGCTGCACCACCGTCACGTTTCGAGCGGGGTGGTCGATGATGGCATCGACCTGTGATCCGGGGAATCCGCCCCTGGGGTTGGCCAGGTTGACGGTGTCGACGCCGCCTACGACTGGGACAGCGTGGGCGGCCAGGGCGGCGACCTCGGCAGGTACGCCGACCGAGGTCAGAGCAGCAACGGGGTCGACGGGAGGGTTGGCATGCGCTACCGAGCCGGCGCTGAATCCGACGAGTATGGCAATGATTGCTGCCACGATCGTCGAGGCTGCCTTGCTCAGACGCTTCATCGGTCTCCGATCCTCTGCATCACGTTCACACTTCAAGCATTGTGACGCGTGGCTGCGGCCGATGGGTTCGAATTGATCGGATCGTGTCCTCGGCGAAGCACCCCTTGGCTGGAGAGCCCGTCAGTCGATATCGGGGAAGTCGAGGCGGAAACCGTCGGGTGCACCGGTGTTGTCGACGACGCAGAAGCGGTTGTCTTCGGTGTCGGCGAGGACGACGAAATCGGCTCCCTCCGGATAGTCCCAGTCGACTGTCTGTGCACCCAGGGATAGAAGTCGCGCCACTTCGGCTTTCTGCCCTGCAGCGTCCGGTGCGTACAGGTCGAGGTGCAGGCGAGGGGTGTGTTCTGCGGGTTGGCTGCTGTTCTGGATGGAGAGCTGCAGCTTTCCCTTGGCGTCGAACAGGTTGGTGAATCCGCCGCCTGCTTTGGGTTCGCCTGCAGTCAGGCCGAGGGCTGCACACCAGAACCGAGTCGCTCTAGGGATGTCACGGGCACCGATCACCGTCGAGCCGAGAATCAACATCGGTCGAATCTACTCGAACAAGGCGGTCAGCTCCACGGCCAATGATTGTGTCGGCCCGATATCGTCGACGCGTGCGTAGTAGTGGTGTGTGGCTCGATGTGGCGGTGGTGTTCGCGATTGTCGCTGTGGGCGTGGTGATTGCCGCGGCAACAAACGATCCAGGTCCAGACGCCACACCGGTCGGCTCGGGCTACGTCGCCGAACCCGTCGAATATCCGGTTCGAATTCCCGGATGTGCGACGGTGGAGCCCCCCGAGGAGGAGCGTGCGTACGCCTACGAGGTGGCGGTGGGTGAGCTCGTGTACGACGATCCTGCGAACACGTGGCTCGACGCGCCGAAGGCTCGGGCGATGTCGGACTCGCTGCGTCGGGCGCTGCCCGGTGGCGTCGTCACGTCCGATGCGAGCGCAGGTGGATCCATCAGCGGTGACCCGTTCGAATTCGAGCCCATTCCGCGGATCGATCCGGCGCTCGACATCGATCCGGGCACGACGGCCGATGGCGTGGTGGCGCGGAACGGTGGCGAGGGAGTGGTTGCCGTGAACGTGGCGCGTGCCGAACCCGGTCCGGTCGAGTGCCGTGCCGACCTGGTCGATTCGCGTGAAGTGCATTCGGACGGAACGGTTGTCGACGTTCAGGAGACGTGGAGTGAATACGATGGGGTTCGGACCACTACGCGGGTGGTGAGAGTCTATTGGCCCGACGGAACTCATGTCACCGCGTCGGCGTCGAACCAGGATGCCCAGCTCCGGACGACCGAGACCGTCCCGCTGTCGATCGACGAGCTGACGGTCTTGGCGTTGTTGCCCGAGTTGCGGTGGACTGCCGGCTGACACCTGCCTTACATAGATGATGACCGCGGGCTGCGGGTCAGTCTAAATCCGCTGTACCAGGCAAGAATTCCCACGATCGCCCCCACCGAGGCGCCGACAAGAGGTCCAGCAACGAGGTACGGCATGGGACTGACGTCCACCCCAGGGCAGAGTGCGCGTGTCACCGGGCCATCGGGGTCATTGATGAGAGACGTCAACGGCTGATTGGAGACGCATTGAGTCGGTTGCCCCAGCCACCACAGCACGAACACGACGCAGACAAGACCGCCGACCAGGAACGCGGCGGCTCCTACCGCAATCAATCTACGCACCAGTGCATTGTGTCAGTTCGTGTTTGGGAGCTGTTGATATGGCCGGTGTCGACCGATCCGATGGGGCCGACGGGCAGAACTCATCGAAGGAGGCCAACCGAAGCGAGAGCAGTTCGAAGGCGGAGACACCATGGTGAGCAGCGCGAGCATCGGGCCTCAGCCGGCAGGGTTGTGGCTGGTCGCCAACGACGCCGGTCGGGCGGTCCGGCCTCAATGCCCACAGGTGTGCAGGTCGACGGCGTCGCCCGAAGGGTTTGTGGAACAGTCAGGTACTCGGTTGACTGTGGCGGACAGTCGGCGCCTGGTGCTGGTTGCGGCGCAGTGTGCGATCGCACCTGCGTGCACCGACGTCGCGACCCGCGTTATCGGTCGATCCCATCGGATGTGGCCGACCTGCTGTCCATGTGAAATCACGTGCACTCATCCTCCTTGTCGAGTACCTTCACCGTGCCGCACACGAATAGGCGGGAGAGCGTCCGCTCACCGTCCGAACGCACGAAGAAACAGGTTTCGCGTCACGATCGAGCGATAGAGCAACGGGGGCACGATGCGCAATTCTTGGATCGTCGGTACTGCCGTTCTGGCCCTGATGTTGGCTGGTTGCGCCGACGAACAGGAGGCGACGCCAGCGGTGGACAAGACCCACAGCACCGTCGTCGTACCGACCGACACACGCGCAACGCTGCGATTGGAAACTCCCGCGAGCGCAGCGCCCGCCCAACCTCCGGCCGCAACAGCCGCCAACGTGCCTGCAGGGTTCGTCTCAGAGACCGGGTGGACAGGGGAGTGGCCCTTCACTGTCTCGGAGGGCGTACTGATGTGCGCCCGACCGCAGCGGGTGACTTTCACAAGTGGCCGGACGATATATGCACTCAACGGATCGGCAACTACTGCCGGTGGATTCGAAGATGTTGCATCCATCTGGAAGGACTCGTCCTTTCCTGGCGTCAAAGTCGATATCGGCCCGATGATCGAACGAGGGCTGGGCCTCTGCTGAGCCCGCAACAAATCCTCCGAATTCCCTGTGGCGGTGCGCGTATGAGCGCCCAATCGTGTTGTGCGAGCTGAAGTCGCTTGATGAGGTGGCACGGTGGCCAAGCGTGATGGAGTGTCGACCGTGCGACCGCTGACCCTGGGGTGGGTCAACCGGAATCTCGAGGTCGGTGAACGGATCGTCGGGGTGGAGGTGTTACGCGGCGGGGTCACGGCAGAGATGCGGAAGCTGACCATCAGTGCGCCAGGTAGAAACGCTCGTTACCTGGTGTTGCGGAGCTACACCGATTCGTCCGCACTTCCGCATGCCGAGGATTGGCTGAACAGGGAAGCCGGCGCTCTCATAGGGCTCGAGGGAACTGGATTGCCTGTGCCTGGGCTGGTTGCCGTCGATTCAACCGCGCTGTATTGCGACTATCCATCGCTTCTCATGACGTATTTACCTGGCCGTACGGTTCTTGGCGATGAAGGACTGGAAGCGCGGCTTGCCTTGCTCGCGCGTCCATTCTTGGTATAGCTGTCATCGCCCTGGGTATGGTCCTAACCCCTGGGCCGAACATGGTGTACCTCGCATCAAGATCCATTTCACAGGGCCGAGGAGCAGGTCTGATCTCGTTATGCGGCGTCGCACTTGGCTTCGTCTTCTATTTATGCGCATCGGCCGCCGGCCTTTCTGCGCTTTTTGCCGCAGTTCCTTCCGCGTACACCGCTGTCAAGCTTGTTGGAGCTGCTTACCTGATCTACCTCGCGTGGGGCATGTTGCGACCTGGTGGACGGTCTCCCTTCGAGGCGCGGGAACTCGACGCGCACTCACCCCTGCGTTTGTTCACGATGGGTTTATTGACCAATATCCTTAATCCCAAGATCGCCCTGATGTACGCCGCTTTGATCCCTCAGTTTGTTCACCCCGATCGTGGCAACAGTCTCCTGCAATTTCTTCAACTAGGCCTCGTTCAAATCGTAGTGGCGGTGTCTGTAAACGCGTCGATTGTGATAGCTGCTGCATCGGTGTCCAGCTATCTTCAAACCCATCCACGTGCGATGCAAGCGCAGCGGATCGTAGCTGGAACAGTTCTCGGTGCATTCGCCGTCAACATTGCGGTGAGTGGTGCTTGATGATGCGACTTGAGATTTAGCTGGATTGCATATCGGTTGCGAGATGCGCCGCCGGAATTGCCGGTGGGGAGCACGCCGCATCCCCACGAACTGCGTGCCGAGCTAGGCAACAGCGCCCCGTCCCGTACCACAGTTCACCGAGCCTTCACTCGGAATGGACTGATCAATCCTCAAGAGCAGCAACATAAACAAACATACAAACGGTGGCAGCGCAGAGCGCCGATGCACCTGTGGCAGCTCGATTTGGTGGGAAGGATTAATTTCGTCGGCGGCCGCGAATGCAAGATCCTCACCGGGATCGACGACCACTCCCGATTCATCGTCGTGGCCGCGGTGCTCGACAAGCCGTCCGGTGCGGCCGTGTGCGCCGCGTTCGTCGCCGCGATGCAGCGATGGGTGTTCCCTCCGAAGTCCTCACCGACAACGGAAAACAGTTCACGGGCAGGTTCCCCGCCCGATGCCCGCCGAGGTGCTCTTCGCAGCGCACGTGCCGCGAGTACGGGATCTGTGCCCGACTGACCAAACGGCGGTCACCGACGACTACTGGCAAGATCGAACGGTTCCACCGAACACTGCGACGAGAACTGCTCGACGAAGTAGGGCCCTTTGCCACAATTGAGGCAGCGCAACTCGCCGTCGACGAGTGGGTGCACAGTCACAACACTCAACGCCCACATCAGTCACTGGACATGGCCACCCCGGTGACGCTGTTCCGCTCCGGACCAGGTGCGACGCCGGCCGCCCCCGACACGTTCACCTTGTCAGCCCCTGAATCCGCTGATGCGTAAACACTGTCGGTGCGAACAGGGATTGTCGGCGGTTACGAGATCGACCTACCCATACCGGCGGCCGGAGTCGTCGATCTGGTCGGTGCGCAGCAAGTGTGGATCGGGAAGGGGTTCGCCGGACGCACGGTCACCCAGTGGGTCGACCTCGCCACCGTCCACGCCGTGATCGACGGTGTGGTGGTCAATACGGTTGCCTCCCGGCCGACGGGCTCCGACCCCGACCGGTTGACGACGCGCGGGCAGGGCACCTGCGCCGGCACTGCCCGCGTTCGACCCGGGTGCCCGCTCGGGCGCTGCGGCGCCGATCGAGGTCGATCGTACCGCCACCCGCGATGGACTGGTCACTCTGCTCGGCGATCGGCTCGCGCTGGGTTCGGGCACCGCGGGAACTCGCATCACCCTCAGGATCGAGGGCGGTCTCATCCACGCCATCGCGGGCAATCATGAGATGGCGAGGCCCAAGCAATGCTGGTGACCTTGTGGAACGTCGCCATGGCCGCCGGCTGAATCATCGGCGGGCTCTTGCTCAGCGGTGTTCGGCCTGCTGCTTCCCACGGTGTCAGAGTGTGAGCGCCTTCTGAAGGTGGGTCACTGTTCAACCGTCAAGGGGCAGATCGGACTGTTTCGACGGCAGTCGCGAGGGTTCGTAGTGAATCCACAATCCGGCGGCGGTCTTCCGGCAGCTGAGCCAGTAGCTCAGCATGAGCGTGCAACTCTTTTGGAAATACGTCATCGATGAGGGCGCGCCCGGTGTCGGTCAGCTCGACGAGGGCACTGCGTCTGTCTGCGGGATTGGGGCGACGCGCTATGAGGCGGCGGGTTTCGAGCGCGCCAAGTGCCTTGGAGACTCCGGCTCGTGTCATCCCCAACTGCTCCGCCAACCGGATGGCGCTGAGGTTGTCAGAGTGACGCAGCGGAACCAGAAGTTGCACCTCCGTTGCCGATACACCCGCGGCAGCGTAGATCGGTTCGACTGCCACCTCCAGGGCCGCCGCGATCCGATTTATCTGACCGACCACGAGCATCGGCGTCGTATCCAGGTCAGGGCGCGCATCGGTCCACGCTCGCTCAGTGCGGGTTCGAAGAGAATCCAAGGCGACCTCCACTATTTGTCAACTAGTTTACAAATGCTTAGTATGCCAGACATGGACTCCCAAGATCCCGAGGCTTCGATCCGGAGCAATACGAAGACGGCTGGCAATGCCCAATCAAGTGCAGCGCTGCATCCGGTGGAAAACGCGAACTACTGGAACGATCGCTACTCCAGTCCCGGCCATGTTCCAGTACTGACACCTTTGCCCATCTTCACATCACGCGTCGCAACCCTTCGTCCGGGAAACGCGGTCGATCTCGCCTGCGGTTCTGGCAGACATGCCCGTTGGCTAGCGCAGCAGGGTTGGAAGGTGCAGGCATGCGACTTCTCGTCTGTTGCGATTGCAGAAGCTCGGGCATTTGGAACTACGGAAGACATCCGTTACGAGGTTGCCGATGTCAGACAGTGGTCCCCCGTCGGAGGGGTGGATCTCGTGCTGGCGGGCTACCTTCAGCTTCCCGTCGCCGAGCTCGTGGCGTTACTCGTCGAGGCTGGTGAATGGCTGACTCCAGGCGGTCGGCTGATCTATGTGGGTCACGCGCGCGAAGGTCTGACTCATGGTCGGGGAGGCGGTCCCCAGGACCCCGAGATTCTCCCTTCCCTAGCGGAATTGGCCACTGCCGCCGCTGACTTCAAGGTCAATGCGCTTGCCCATGTGGTCCGGGCGGATGGACGGACAGTCGATGTTCTTCTCGATTGCGAGCGCTGGGCGTAGCGTGCAGGCGGTGTCCCCGTTTCGCGTAGAGGCCTTCGACCCGCGTGGGGTGCCGGCGACCGATTTGGATGCCTGGTGTCGGATCGTCGTCGAAGGCATGGCCTCCGTGTCGGGTTCGGCACCGTCGGTATCGGCGTTGGCTTCCATGATGGAGCGGGAAAGCAGTGATCGTGCTGTGTGGCGGTGGGTTGCGCGGGCTCATCGAACAGGTGAAGCGGTAGGCGTCGCTCAAGTTCGACGGCCTTGGCCTGATGCTGATTTCGCCGAGTTGCGCTTGTACGTGACGCCCCGCGCTCAGCGCCGCGGGGTAGGGAGAATGCTCAGCGAGGTGGTTCGCGCTGAGGCGTCTGCTCTTCAATTGGGCAGTATGCGAACGACGTTGGTAGTCGGGAGCGCCGCAGAACAGTTCCTCATCACGGTTGCAGGTCATCGGATACTGCTGCGGCTGTCGAATCAGCAACAGGATCTGACACGCCTCGCGGCGGATCCACCACCGGTGCCCGATGTTCCCGGCTATCGAATTACTCAGTGGGACAACGAGGGTCCAGCGAGCTTGGTCGAGTCTTTCGCCGAGGTACTCAACAGTGTCCGGGACGCACCCGGTGCCGATCTGCAGATCGCCGAGAGCAGCTGGGATGTAGCAAAAGTGAGGACGTGGGAGCGTGAGTCGACTGTGGGGCGGCAGAGACTCATGGTGACCGCCGCGGTGGCCGAAGGCAGTGGCGAGGTGGTGGGTGCCACCGTGTGCACCCTCGACGAGCAAAGCCCGACGCGGGCGTCGCAGCATGACACCGCGGTCCTGCCTGCACACCGCGGTGTGGGGCTCGGGTATGCGATCAAACATCGTCAGGCCATGCTTCTCTGTGAGCAGGCTGGGCTCGAGACGGTCTCGACGACAGTCAACGTGGACAACCATCCGATGATGGCGGTGAACCGTCGGCTGGGGTATCGAACCGCGGCGGAGCGGGTCCTCGTGCAGGTCGACGCATAGCGGTAGTGCGCATCGGCTCGACCACCATTATGTACCCGGCCTCGAGAAATCACACCGCGCCGAGCGCAAGGGCCACGTTGTGACCACCGAACCCGATAGAGGTGGTCAGGGCGTAGTCGCAGTTCTGTGCCCGCTTCTCGGTCACGATGTCGAGATCGATTGCGACGTCGCGGTTGTCCAGGTTGAGCGTGGGTGGCACAACTGACTCTCGAATTGTCAGCATCGTCAGAATCGCCTCGAGTGCGCCGACCGCTCCGATCGAATGACCCAACGCTGACTTGGGTGCGTAGACGGATGCGTGACCGGCGACCGTTGCGATCGCTCGCGCCTCAGCGAGATCACCGAGGGGTGTTGCCGTGGCATGGGCGTTGACGTGGCCGATGTCGGAGCTGCTGAGCCCTGCGGTGCGGAGTGCCTTGTTCATAGCTCGGCGGATGCCGTCGCCTTCTGGGGCCGGTGCGACAATGTGATAACCGTCGGACGTAATCCCGGCGCCGAGCAGTCGTCCGTGGATGAGTGCGCCGCGCGCACGCGCGTGGTCCTCTGATTCGACGATCATGAGCGCTCCTGCTTCGCCGAACACGAAACCGTCGCGATCTCGGTCGAATGAGCGTGATGCCCTTGTTGGTTCGTCGTTGCGTGTGCTCATGGCGCGCATCATCGAGAAGCTGGCAATCGGCACAGCGTCGATGTGTCCTTCGACGCCGCCTGCGATGACGACGTCGGCTTCATTGGTCGCGATCAGCCGCCAGGCGTGTGCAATTGCTTCCGAACCGGAAGAGCATGCCGATACCGGGGTGAAGACCCCTCCCTTGGCGCCCACCTCCAACCCGATGTGAGCTGCGGGGCCGTTGGGCATGATCATCGGAACCGACATCGGCGATACCTTGCGAATTCCCCCGGCGCGCATCGCATCGACTGCACCGATCAGCGCATCACCACCGCCCAACCCCGTACCCACCGCAACGGCAAGTCGTTCGGATTCCATGCATGCGAGTCCGGCGTTCGACCACAGTCGGCGTGCCAGAACCAGAGCAAGTTGTTCGACGAAGGAGAGTCTGCGTCGCTCGACCCGACTCAGCGATTCCGGCACATCGAATTGCAGGACTCCTCCGATGCGGACGGGCAGATCGTATTCGGATACGAAGCTCTGTGTAAGTGAGCGGATTCCACTGCGGCCATCCAGCAACAGGTCCCACGTCGAGTCGGCGCCATCCGAGAGTGCGGTTGTTGCGGCGTATCCGGTGATGACGGCGGATCGCACAGGGGTTTGTGTAGCGACTGTTTCACTCATGTTTTCATGAGTACATGTAGCGACCGGTACAGTCAAGTGCATGGCGCGCCCACTCGACCACGGCAAGAGAGCTGAACTCCTGCAGGAGGTATGCCGCTACATCGGGGTTCACGGTCTGGACGACCTGACGCTGCGGCCACTGGCAGCCGCGTTGGGCACGAGCTCGCGGATGCTGATCTACTACTTCGACTCGCGCGAGAATCTGATCGTGCAAGCTCTGGCGAGCCAGCGCCCTGCCTTCGCCGATATGTTCGACGGCGTCGAGAACCTGTCCGGGCTCGAAACGCGACTGAACCTACTGTGGCGCAACATGACGGTAGGTCCAGACGAAGTCAGTTCCCGCATTCTCATGCAGGTTCTGGGCATCGCAACGATCAAGGGTGGGATCTTTGCGGAGTACGCTCGCTCGACTGTCCTCGCGCTGACGGAGGCGCTGGCGAATGCCTACACGCGGTGTGGACATGCTCCTGACGAGAGTTGGCTCGAGGCGACGATCCTCGGAGCTGGATTCAGGGGCTTGCTTATCGATCGTTTTTCGACAGGGCAGCCGGAACGCACCGATCTGGCTGCTGCGATGCTGTTCGGCAGTGTGGTGTCGGTCAGCTCTTCGCGCCGGGAGGGAACGGGTTGAATCGTTCGCCGGAGGCCCATATTTGTGACCACTCCCAAAGTGGTTCCAGCGCTTGGCTCAGCCGGATGCCGGCGAAGCTCAGTTCGTAGGAGCGGTTCGGGTTCTTTTCGACGACGCCTGCATCCTGGAGTTGGCGGAGTCGCTCCGCCAGCATGCTCGATGAGCAGTTGTTCATGCGTCGCCGCAGCTCGAGAAATCCCATCTGACCGGCTTCGAGCTCCCACAGAATTCGCAGGCTCCACCGCTGTCCCAGGAGGTCCATCGCCTGATGCGCAGCGGCCGTTGCCGGCTCATCGTCAGGCCGAGGGGGAGTTGGATCACTTGCGCTTCTCATTCAGAAGCACGATACTTGCTTCTGAATCAGAAGTGTTTGGCTGGCGGAGAGGGCACGGTATGTCGACTGATCCCATCGGACGAACTGCATTGGTGACCGGTGCTTCGCGGGGGATAGGGGCGGAGGTTGCGCGCCAACTGGCAGAGATGGGCTTCCTGGTCATCGTCAACTATCGCGAGAAGCGGGTTCGCGCGGACAAGGTGGTGGATGAGATCGAACGTTCGGGTGGTCGAGCTGTGGCTCTCGGAGCGGACTTGTCCGACGAAATGAGCGTGACTGCACTGGTTTCCGGCATCACTGATACTTTCGGGCAACTCGATTTGTTGGTGTTGAACGCCTCGGGCGGTTTGGAGTTGGATGCCGCACCGGGCTATGCGATGAAGTTGAATCGCGACTCCCAGCTGAGGCTGACCGAGCTCGTCCGACCGATCTTGCGAGTCGGTGGCCGGATAGTGTTCGTCACCAGCCATCAATCCCACTTCTTCGGCCAGCAACCAGTGCCGAAGGATTACGAGCCGATCGCGCGGAGTAAGCGGGCAGGCGAAGATGCTCTCCGTGCGCTCATTCCCCAGCTGAATGAACAAGGTGTGGACCTCACGGTCGTGTCCGGCGACATGATCGACGGAACCATCATCGTGCGTTTACTCGAACGACGAGACCCGGACGCTGTGTCCTCTCGCCGAGAGCGCGGCGCACTTCCGACGATCGACGAGTTCGCGCGCGTCGTGGCCGAGGCGTCGACGGCTCCCGTCGAACCCGGCCAGACGTTTTACGTCGGAGGCGCTGACTACCTGGCGACCGGCGCAGTCGATCTATAGGCCCGGAGGGTGCGCCGCAGGAGAGGCAATCGAGGATCGCTGTTTCCGTACGACCTGGTAGCTCACCGAGAGGAACAGAACTCCACCGACTATGAACCACGGATTCCACAGGATGAGGCTCATCCGTGTCTGCTCCGGGCCGACCGCTGATCGGACATCACCTGCATCGGTGAGGAGGACGATCTGGATCAGGACTCCGCGCACCAACATCGCCAGACCCGCAGCACCGAGCAGCCAGCCCAAGATTCGGCGAAGTCGTTGTGAGTAAGAAGGATTCGACGCCGCACGAACCAGGACCGCGGCAACGATCAGGGCTGCTGCTACGCCCCACAAACCGAACACCACGAACGAAGTCGGCCGACTGGCCGCCAGCTCCGTTCCTGCCGACGACGCCAAGCCTGTCGAACCTCCCAAAGCCCAGAACACGTGAAGTGCGGCGAATGCGCAGCACCACCCGACTGCGCCGACGACGAACCAATTTCTTGCCCCCATTTGCCTTATGCTACTGCCCGATTCGCGACGCAATGGCACTCGGTTCGGTTGCCACGGCCGTCGAATATGTCAGTCGAACTCGCCGGCGGCCAATGCCTGCGATACTGGGCGGGTGGGTGAACTCTGGATGCTCGAGGACCAGGAACCGTGGCCTGATACCCCGGAGCAGGGGATGACCTTCGAGCCGACGACGTTCTGGGCGTTTCCCGACGTGATGGAGCTACCGCCTGAGGTGTGCACCGAAATCCCGGCACGCATCGAAGAGGTTTCGGTGGGTGGTCGCACAGAGCGCATCGCGCATCTCGGTCACGGGTTCACCACCATCGTCGTCGTAGATCACGACGACCTGGTCGGTGACGTGACACTGCGGGGATGCCTGGTGTGGGACCGCTACCTCTGGATGGAATACAGGACTCGCCTGCAGGGCCGGCTGCGCCTGGTCGAGAGGCGAGGGCACCTTGCTGTACGGGAAGACCTTGCACCGACTGCGCATGCGGGGATGTTCAGCGTCACGCCCAGCGGGCCGGTGACGTACTTTCGGTCCGGCGAGATCCCCGAGCACTTCGGTGTCCGATGGAATGCGTCCGTGGTCCAGTTCGAAGACTGAGGGAAAACCCGCGAACCGGTACCGCCTGAGCCGTATCCGTCCTATGCTGCATGTGATCCGATCATGTTCGAGGCACTGGTGTCGACGCCCAGCTTCTGCCTCAATCCCCGGGTAGTTCACCTTCCAAGAACTTCACTATGGAGTGAAAGCACATGAGCATCAAAGCAATAGGAAATAGCTCTGAGCGAGAGGCCGTCGAGAGCATCCTCGACGGCAACCGCGAAGCCCTCATCGAGACCGTGAGAGGGCTATCCGAGGACGACGCTCGCAGGCGACTCGTTGCGTCGTTGACAACGCCGATTTCGCTGATCAAGCACGCAGCTGCCGCTGAACGCATTTGGTTTCAACGGTTCTGGGCAGGTCTGGAGGAATCGGAATGCGACGGGTACTCACGACGGGACGAAGGAACCTTCGCTGTGACAGACGATGAGACGCTGGCAGGAGTCATCGCCGAGTTCGAGCGTGCCAGTCGACGGTCACGTGAGATCGCGTCCCGCTTCGATCTGGACGACACGATAGAGATTCCGCGCGAAGGAACCGTCAGCATGCGGCGGACTCTTCTACTGATGATCCAGGAGTTCGCCAGGCATGCAGGACACAGCGACATCCTGCGCGAGCAGATCGACAAACCGGTCCAGTAGTAGCCGCAGCCACCGATCAGTGGGATCGTGCCACCCCCTCACTACATCACGCCCTGCGACCCTGTGGCCATTGAGTTTCAGCTGGCATACTCGGAGCGTGGATGAGCCGCGGAGACGTGTGTCGGTAGTGCTGTTCGACGGGTTCGAGCTGCTCGATGTGTTCGGGCCGGTCGGGCTTTTCTCGATGATTCCCGACGCCATCGCCGTCGAGATGGTGGGCCCGTCGGCCGGCCCGGTGCGCAGCAGTCTGGGCACCGAGGTGGTCGCAACAGCGGGTTACGACGACGCCGAATCCCCTGACATCGTTCTGCTCCCCGGGGGCCGTGGATCTCGCGCGCTCGTACACGACGACGCGTTCCTGACCTGGATCGCCGCATGGGCCAGCGACGCGCAATTGGTGACGTCGGTGTGCACGGGGTCGGCCGTTCTCGCGGCGGCGGGCCTGCTCGACGGCTATCGCGCGACGTCGAACAAGCGTGCCTGGGAATGGGCGACGTCCCATGGCACGTCGGTCGAATGGATCGCCAAAGCCCGCTGGGTCGAAGACCGTGACCGCTGGACTTCCTCGGGCGTTGCAGCCGGAATGGACATGGCCACAGCACTTGTCACGACGCTCTTCGGATCCGAGTTGGCCGAGCGCATGATCGCGGCCGCGGAATTGGAAGTCCACACCGAGTCGGAGTGGGATCCCTTCGCGGAGGCGAACGGACTCGCGTAACCCTACTTAGAAAAGCCTCAGCAGATCAGGTATGAGTACCCGATACCTGGGAGAACAGCATCGCTGCGAGCAGTCTCCGGTCCTGGTCGAGGACGACCGTCCACCATCCGCCCTGCTCAAGGGGGACGACCGTGGACAGAACGGGATCGCCTGTGGAGATGGCGTCGAGGAACTCTTCGTACCCGATCAGCGTGGCGCCCGGGGCGGCCTCGAGCTCTTCGGCGTTCTGCTGCAGCTGCGCGACGCCGCGTTGGTACACGTCGATGGCGTACGGGTACTCCCACTCCTGCATCGCCTCGTGAAACTGTACGAGCGCGTCGGTGGAGGTATTGGACGACGCAATCTGGACCAGGTCGGCCGAGGTCAGATGAGCGACCGGCTCGGGGAAGCCGCGGAAGATGCCGTCCGGGTCGACCCCGTCGGCGAAGGTCTCGAAATCCATGTTCGCGATGGACAGGTTGTTCTCGATATTCCACATCTCGGCCGGAATCACACGAAAGGTTCTGCCCGGCAGGTGATCCGGGACGGCCGTGTTCGAGTCCAGGACAACGATGGGGTGTTCGCGGTGGGTGACGGTGACGTTGTCGACGAGGAACGCGTACGACGTCGGTAGATCACCGATGAGCTCCAGTAGCCGCTCGGCGGTGAGGCCGTCGTATGCGGGGTTGTCGATGCACGTCAGGTACGCCTCGAAGTCGGTGTCACCACCGGACTGAACCGGCGCCATCGCAGCAAGCGCAACCTCACGCCATGCGGCATCGTCGGTGAAATCGGTACGTATGAACACTGATTCGCCGCCGCCGAGGTGATCGTCGAGAATGCGTCCGGTGCCGAGGGTCTCCAGGATCTCCGCTTCGCGTGCCGCGGCGCGTTCGGCGTCCAGTTCGGCTGCGATCTCGTCCGGGCGACGACCGGGTGGGTCGACCGGGACGATCGATTCGACGATGCGGGTGCAGTCGGCCGCGTCGAGCTCATCGTTGCTGCGAATTTCGTACGTCCACACCCCGGCCACCTGACGGTGCCGAGCGGGCGTGAGGGTCGACGGCCATTCGAGCTCGGGTTCGCCGATCGCGGTGACCCACCGCCGCAGCATCAGGTGGGTCTGCTGGCTGTAGACAGTGAGATCCAGTGCGCCGGTGCGCGGATCGCCGTCCTGCGGATGGGAACCGATGACGGTCGGTAACCACGACGGTAATGCCCGGGGGATCTCGCCGATCACCTGTTGCTTTCGCTCGTGGTCCAGCTGCGCCTGATTCGAAGGCTCCGCCTTCTGCTCTCGCGACGGGCCGGTCCAGGTGAAGACCTCGTGGTCGAAATTCTCGTCGAGGACTGGGTCCTCGAGTTCCATCCAGTACTCTCCGACCTGCCACGACAAGGCGACGCCGTACTGCGCGTCGAACACGTAGGTAGTGCGCTCGGTCGAATGTTGCTCGCGGAACGATACTTCCCATCCGTCGCGGCCGCGGACCTGGACGGGTTGCGGCTCGCTGGGATCGACCATGCGCTGCGACGGGAACCCGCCTGCGGTGATGGGCGGCCACGATTCGTAGGCGTGCAGCAGGGTGGAAGGGAATCCGATTCGCGCTACGAGGTCATGCGGAGACTTGGCGGTATGCAGCATCACGCCGTCGTCGGCGCGGCGGTACGTGTCGGTGGCGTTCTCGATGAACACCGGGTTGCCGTCCGCATCGTCTATCCGCCACCTCGACGGAGGTGCATGACGAACGCGTTGGACGGAATCACCGGGGCCGAAGACGACGGCGCGGATGGTGCGGCCGATAGTGCTGTAGTTCGAGCCTCGGATCTGCGCCCACGACATAACCATGAATTCAACGTATCCGATCGGTGGGCGCAGCCGTGGGAATGCGTTCCGGCCCGAAGTATTTCTTGACAGCCGATACAGCTGTGTTCGTCGGCGCCAGTACTGCTGCGGCGGAGACGAACACAGCGGCATCACCCGCGGTCGGGCCTATTTCGCGAGCGTGGCGGAGAGCTCGGCCTGATCGCCGATGTCGAAGACGGGGTTGGTCAGGTGCACGTCAAGGGTGTTGTTCGGGCCCGCGATGATGGCGTTGAGCACCGGGGTGAAAGCGCCGCAGTTCTGGAACTGCGGAATGGTGTAGCTGCCGGTGACGTGGGCGTCGGCGGCGTTGTTGCCGATCAGTTCGATGGCGTCGATCGAACCACTGAGATCGGCTGTGGTGGGTTCGGTGATGCAGTTGCTGCCCACGGGGATCAGATCGATCGCCGACGACCCGGCCGAGCCCGTGTCGATTCCGAGCGGCTTGACGGAGTCGATTCGAATTCTGAAACTCTGTTGCACATCGAGATCGAGGGTCGGAACCTCGTCGGTGCCGCCCAGGGCGATGCTGCCCGAGACGGGCGTCGGGTCGACGATCGAGATGTCGAAGTTGGCCAGCGTCACCGGCCCGAGTTTCAGGTCGGCCGACGCCTGCGGCAGCACCAGCGACCCGCTCACGGACCCGCCGGCCAGATCGACGTCGGTGGACAGATCGGTCGTCGGGAACACCACCGGCTGTCCCGTCTTGGCGATGACGGTCGTCGTATCGGCCTGGAACGTGATGCCCAACGTGTCGGCTGCGTTGGCCGGCGTTGCGATCATGGTTGCGAGCGCGACGCTCGACGCCAGAGCCGTCATCGTCACGGTCATCTTGTTGCGCAGTCTCATGCGTGCTCCTCCGAAATTCGTTGTGGTGGAGGACGGTCGAGTTGTTGCACGGTTGAGCGGCATCGATCGAACGTCCGTGTCCGAGGTGGGTAGCCGATTCCTGTCGAGCGATCGGCACCCGAGGGAGACGTTAGGTGAGCGAACGAAATGTCAGAAGTGGATCTTGCGAATTGATGACATTTCACAACCGGGTGGCGAGTTTGTTGTTTCTTGTCGTCAACAGTAAAAATCGCAGCGCTCGAACCGGCTCTGGTTCATGGACTTTCGGTCCGGTTCCGGGGAGGGAAGTAGCCCCTACGCCTCGGAAGTGGGTGGGCCGCTCCGAGCGATGGCCAGGACTTCGTCGAGGTACGACGCAATCGCGTCGCGGTTGCGGATGATGTTCCTGGCGCGCTCGTCCATGCGATCACGCTCGTGCTCCAGCGTCGCGATCATGTCCGGCGTCGCATCACTGAAGTGAATGATGCGAGGCTTGTCGAGGCACGGCAGGATCTGCTTGATGATGCGCGTAGGCAGCCCCGCATCGAGGAGGCCGCGGATCTGGATCACCCGATCGACGAATCTGTCGTCGTACTCGCGGTAGCCGTTGGCTCTTCTGGTCGACGCGATCAGCTCGCGTTCCTCGTAGTACCGCAGCAGGCGCACCGATGTTCCCGACGCGTGTGCCAGTTCCCCGATGCGCATCGAACCCCTCCCGACCTGGGCCGCTACGGCCGTATCGGCCGAGTGCTTGACCCTCACATTAGTGTCAGGGTTTGAGCATAGGTGCATGAATCGCCTTTCGGAATTGGAACCCCGCACCGACCGGCTGCCGATGCTCGCGCTCCTCGCGCTCGCCACCGCGGTGTTCGTCACGAGTCTGACCGAGACTCTCCCCGCCGGCCTGCTGCCGAAGATGAGCGCATCGCTGGGCGTCGGCGAGTCTGCTGCTGGCCAGACGATCACCGTGTACGCCATCGGAACTGCCCTGACGACCATTCCGCTCACTGCAGCCACCGTACGGTGGCGCCGAAAGGTGTTGCTGCAGATGTCCATCATCGGTTTCGCCGCCGCGAACTCGGTGACCGCGGTGTCATCGATATACGAGGTGACGATGGCAGCGCGTTTCGTGGCAGGGATGGCCGCCGGTGTGGCGTGGGCACTGCTGGCGGGATATGCGCGACGCCTTGTGCCCGTGCATCTTCAGGGGCGGGCCATCGCGGTGGCCATGGCGGGAATTCCCGTCGCGCTGGCGCTCGGGGTGCCCGCGGGCACGTACGTCGGCAACGAATTCGGTTGGCGCGTCGCATTCTGGGTGATGACGGCTGTTGCCGTCGTTCTCATCGGCTGGGTTGCGCTGTTGGTGCCGGACTTCCCCGGCAGCGACGTCAGGGCACGTGCGGCGGTGGTGCGCACACTCGCGATCCCCGGCGTCGGTGCGGTGCTGTTCGTGACATTCGCGTACGTGCTGGCGCACACGATCTTCTATACCTACATTGCGCCGTTCCTCGACAGCGTCGGGTTCGGAGGACATGTGGACGTGGCGTTGTTGGTGTTCGGCGTCGCGTGCCTGGGCAGTATCTGGCTGGTCGGGTCCACGATCGATCGACGCCTCTGCGTGCTCATGATCGCGTCGACCGTCTTGTTCGCAGTGGCGGCGACGGCGTTGGCGATTGCGGGGCGCTCGCCGATCGTGCTGTATGCCGCGCTGATCCTGTGGGGAATGGCGTGGGGCGGGGCTCCGACGTTGCTGCAGACTGCCGCCGGTATCGCGGGCGGGTCGTCCGCCGACCAAGCCCAAGCACTGTTGGTGACGCTGTGGAATGCGGCAATGGCGGTCGGCGGCGTGGTCGGCGGTGTGCTGCTGAGCCATTCCGGCCCTCGGTCGCTGCCGTGGGCAGCTCTGGTGATTCTGGTCCCGACGCTCGGATGCGTTCTGTGGGAGAGCCGCCGCAGCGGCGGCCGAGAGGCTCGGTCATCCACGCCCTGAGGCGCGTCGGCTCGGTGGGCGTGGTCGCGCACTGGTGGTGGATTGGCCGGAGGTTGGGCTGACGAGGTCAGCGGCCGATGCTGTCGAGTTCCTCGATGTCGTGCACGGACAGTGCAACTGTCGCCCCTGTGATGTTCTCTCGCAGGTGCTCGATCTTGGACGTGCCCGGGATGAGAAGAATGTTGTCCGATCGCCGTAGTAACCAGGCAAGAGCGATGGCCATCGGCGTCGCGTCGAGTCTCGTTGCGACAGAGGAGAGCGCGTCTGCTTGCAGAGGTGTGAATCCACCCAGAGGGAAGAACGGTACGTAGGCGATGCCGTCGGTGGCGAGGTGGTCGATCAGTTGGTCGTCCCATCGGTTGGCGAGGTTGTACATGTTCTGCACGCACGCAATGGGTGCGACCGTGCGGGCTTCGGTGACTTGATCGGCGGTGACATTGCTGACTCCGAGCTGATCGATCAATCCGCGTTGCTGGAGTTCGGCGAGAGTTTCCATGGCCTCGATGATCGAACCGGGTTGCGGCCCAGTGGCATCCCCCATACGCATGTTCACCAGATCCAGACGCTCCACACCCAGCGTATCGAGGTTCTCGTACACCTGCCTGCGGAGATCGTCGGGAGTGCGAGCCGTGGGCCAGCCGCCCGCGCTGTCGCGGTCAGCGCCGACCTTGGTCGCGATCAACAACGAGTCCGCATAGGGGTGCAGGGCTTCACGGATGAGTTGATTGGTCAGGTGGGGGCCATATGCACCGCTGGTGTCGATGTGGGTGATGCCGAGCTCGACTGCCTCGCGCAAGACTGCGATTGCACCGTCGTGATCGTTCGGAGGGCCCATGACCCAGGGCCCGGAGAGCTGCATGGCCCCGTACCCGAAACGGGCGACGTCGCGGTTGCCCAGGTTCCGGGTGCCGCCGGGAAGTGAGGTCAGGTTCTTGGTCATCGAGTTTGCCTTCCTTGTCTGACTGCCGGGTGGTGTTTCAGCTCGGCTTGTACAAGCATGGGAGAGCAACTCTCCAGTGGGAAGTACGCACTCGAGAGTGCGTTACCCCCCTGATCGAAAGGAATTCGTTGTGGCCACGTCCACCGCTGCCCAGAGACGAGATGAACGCAAGAACTCCTACAACGCGCTGCTGGCGGCGTGTCCGAGCCGTCAACTGTTGGATCGGATCTCCGACAAGTGGGTTGTGCTGGTCTTGTGCGCTTTGGGTGGTGATGGCCCGGACGGTACGGGAGAGCCGACTACCCTTCGCTATTCGGAGCTATCGCGCATCATCGCGGGCGTGAGCGAAAAGATGCTTACCCAGACCCTTCGATCCTTGGAAAGAGATGGATTGATCACGCGGGCTGTCACACCGACCGTGCCGGTCACGGTGGACTACGCGCTCACCGAACTCGGCCTGTCGCTCCATCGAACCGCCCGCCTTCTCAGAACCTGGGCACAAGACAATATGGACGCCGTTCACGCCAATCGCGAGCACTATGACGGTGGCCGCTGACGACGGCCTTATTTCTGCAGGGCATGACCCCTGCGCTCACGGCAAGAAGGCGCCGCAGGCCACTGATTGCTTCGTCGCGGTCTCGCAACTGACGACGAGAGGTGCCTACCGAGGAAACTTGCTTCCCGCATTGAGATCCACCCTCGGCGGTCCTGTCGCCTGTGGCGAGCGAACTCGCGATGAGAACTCGACACACATTATGCACCCGTTTCCCTGGCCGCTCGGGTGATCGATACCACGGACCAACCCATCACAACGAAGGCCGCGGACATAGTCTTCGACGCCAACGGCGAGATCGACGACATCATCATCCGAACGGTGGTCTGACATGGGGTACATGCGCGACTTCGGCGGTGAATCCCGCCTCGACGGATTCGACCCGCTGCGTGATCTCCCGAATGTCATCGGCAACTGGGCCCTCTCGGTTCGGATGGATACCGTCCGAGGTGTACAGGGTCGGGGTCCGAAAGCCAGCCTTCGGACAGTGGGTCGATGAACGTCACGCCTGCACGCTCGGCAGCTCCGCGCACGTCGTCTCGCGCACGGTCGGTGCGGTCGGGTCGACCTTCGGCGCGTAGATCGGCCCGACCGCCACGATCCGCGCCTGCGGTGCCTGCGCCTGCAGCTCGGCGAACGTCGCTGCGGCTGCCTCGCCGATGCCAGGTTGACCAGCGTCGTTCGTGCTGGCCTTGCACGATGATCAGATTCGGTTTCGTGGCGGTGGCTGCCTTGGTCCGGGTCTCGTCGGTGAACGAGTGCGATCCCTCCGGTCCGTCGTTGACATACACGGTTCCTGATTCGCCGACGACGTTGGTGCGCCAGCAGAGTTGGCGGGTGATGGTCTTCGATCAGCCGATGAGATTGTCCGCACCCACGCCGACCGAGTACGAGTCGCCGAGGATCGACACCGGGAGGTAGTTCGAGGCCGCAGTTTTGGGGATGACGTACGCCGAGGGGCTGTCGCTGGCAGCGTTCGCGGTGCGGTTGTGGGCGTCGAGCAATCCTCCTGCGACCGCGACGACCGTGACTGCCGCGATCACCGTCCAACGATTGCCTGTGTCTTCGTCCCCCATCGTCGTTTAGCCATGCGCAGCATTGTGCCTGACGGATGATCTTGTTGCCGACCCGTTCATCCAGTCGAATGACTGCTACGACTGCGGGGCTCCCCGTAGCTTGCGAGGAATGAATATCGCGATCTTCGTTCTTACCGTCTTGGCGGCACTGTCGGGGGGTTACACCCTTGTGGAACTTCGTCAATCCAGAAATCAGATCGGTGCGCTGGAACGACAGGATTTTGCAATCGACGGCAACCGTGATTCGTTCGACAGCCCAAACCCAGTCGCGCCGGGCACGTACAACGAGCGGACAGTCCTCTCCGCGATGAAGCCCAGCGTGGTCGGATATCTGGCCCCAGGGGTCACGCTGGTTACTTCACTCGCAGCCGCCCTCTTGTCTCTCCTTGTGGCGATCCAATCGGGCGCATAACGCGAGTTATCTCCGCGTTTGCCGGGCATCGACTGCGTATACAACAGGCAGACGGGACTCCTCCGAACGACAAGCCTGCCGTCCAAACATCAGCCGAACCACGCGTCAACAGTTCGACGCCACCGAAGACCCTGTGAACCATCACCGTTGGTGGCAGAATCTTCACCGTCGTTGGCTTGACTGATGCGACCACAGTTGGCAGAGGAAGTCTTGAATGTTGGGGACCCCTACTGCGTGCACAGTCATCAGTGCCGTAGGCAAGGGTGAGCTGATGGTGAATGTGCGCGATTACGGAGCTACCGGTCTTGGGGTTGTCAGCGAGCGAGCAGCGTTCGAAGCTGCCGTGAACGCGTTGCCCGCACGGGGCGGCACACTCTTTATTCCGCCCGGAACCTACAACGACCCATGCCTTCGCAATGCAGGTAAGTCGTTCCGGGTCGTTTGTGACAACCCGCTTCTCGTCCAGACCATGGCCGCCCCGGTCATCTGCATGCTCGGTGCATGGGGCTCCACTCGTACGGTCTCGGCGGTCACAAATACCACGTTTAACCAGGCATCCTCAGGTGAACCCGTCGCCGCGCACGTATTGTCTGTCTCCGCAGCATCGACATGCTTCAAGCCCGGTGACCGGGTGTTTGTCTTCGCGGACGACACCATCCCCGAGCGGCGATTGACGGACGATGTCACCGAAGACCGGAACGGACAGTTCGCGGTCATCGACTCCGTTACGTCCACCTCCGTAACGCTGACTCAGCGACTACGCGATTCGTACACCTCCAACGTGCGTATCGCAGTTCTTGCCGATTTGCCTATAGAGGTAACAGGACGCTTCACCATCGACACCGTCGAGGCCGCATTCACAGAGAAGTGGAAGAACACGCTCATAAAGCTCGACTCCCTGATCAGTCCCCGACTGCGTGGCTTCACCATCGTGCGCGGTTCCTCGATGGGCGTCCAGATCAAATCATGCCTGAACCACAAGATCGACGACTACGAGGTGTGCAACCTTGTCGACAACCCGGCCACCGACCAGCTCGGTTACGCATTCGCTGACAACGCATCGGAGATGGGATACATCGGTGCTGGCTACGTTCAGAACGTGCGCCACGGATGGACGGACATCGGCCCTCGTATCAAGGCAGGCGCTGGCGGTCCCGAGAGCTACGGGCGCTCGTACCGCGCGATGATAGACGGCATGGTCGTGGTCGGTTCATCCTCCGACGCAATCTCTCCCCACCAGTGCGGTGAAGGGCACATCTTCAGGAACGTAGTTGCTCAAGGTGGGCGGTCGTCAGGGTTCGGGATCCGCGGGCGCAATCATCAATTCATCGACTGTGTATCGCGTAACAACCCTCGCGACTTTCGTCTCATCACAGACACTCAAGGCGGTCAGACTTTCGGAATCAGCATCATCAACCCAACGATCGAGAAGGATGCAGACACTGGGGCGGCGGCTATCACCATCTCCAACCACACCGGCGCGACCGACCCGATGGTGGGAGTGCGTACCAACAAGCTCATAGCCACGATCGACGGGGGTAGGTGCCAGGGCGCTGCGAAGTTTCTCCACGCGATCAACGCGACAGTGCGGGTAGTGGGCAACCCACACATAGTGCTGCCATCCACCGTGCCAGACGGGTCCGCCCCCATCGAACTCAGTAATGCAGTCGTCACGATGGATGGGACGCTTGATTACCGCGAGAACACTGCTGGGGTATCCCTGAGGGCAGTTCAAATCAACGACGGGACCTCCACCTTTCAGAGCGAGGTTCTTCGGTTTCGCGATACTTCCGACGTGGACACGCGACTGCTTACGGTGGTCAACGGAGTCGGATCTCCAGTGTGTCACGTGCGATCCCTCGTCGCCGACACATACCTGTCATCGACGAGCCCGTTCGGTGGCGTCTACTCCGACCTGGCCTACAGCTGGTCACGGTTCGACGGAAGGGCGAGGTCGAAGTACATCAGCCGTACGCACTCTGACGCCGCCAGCCGATACCCGTTGACGTCATTGATGGACGACTCCATCTTTGTCCGGATCGCGGCCGCAACTGACATCGACCTCCTGTTCGGAATTCTTGATCCGGGCAATCACCTTGGACAGCAGTTGTCGATCTACTACCAGAACACATCCTTTCCCGCTCGAACACTGACAGTCGAAAACTCGTCCAGCAAGGGCACGCAATGGGCGGGTGGTGGCGCGATTCTCACACATCGTCAGACGCGCACTCTCGTCTTCGACGGAACGTATTGGCGCCTTCTCGACTAGCACTCGAAAGGGCCAGGGCCGAAACATTTTTCGTCTGTCAGCCGTCGAAGGCGCATAGCATATCCTCCCAGCACGCACAGTTCGATAGATCGATCGACGTAGGCCAGATCATCCCGCTCGCTCGGTCAACGGCGGAGTCCGCGCCGTTGTTGTGCCTAATCTTCGCAGTTGCCTCCCAACGCGCCAGCTTCATCGTCGAGGCGAGTGTGCTGACCTTCTAGCAGGCGGCTATCAGACGTCTACGGCGAAGTGACCCGTTGTCCAGCACCTCGCTAACGCAGTCGAGGCCGCGGACCACTCGGCTGTGAGCGCGGTAGCTGCCTTTCACGACCCGATGAATTTGCCTCGTCGCTAATGGGACTGCACCAAGCGTCCGCACATGGACGGTACTGCCGACACTGCAGCGTCCGCCGCGATACATCCATATGATCCCTTGCGTGTCGTCGACGCGAGCCGACCGGAGGTCGACCTGTACGAAGTCCTGATCGGCAGCAGCCACTCCTGAACAGGGCAAGCCACAGCGTGCAGCATATCGATGACGACAGCTCCATTTTCGCCCTAGTCGCTTGGCCCGGTGATTCTCGATCCGGAACTTGTGTACTGCTGAGCAAGCACCGATTCTTGCGTCGAATAAGCGAGTGGGTCGCCTTTCACCCGGCATTGCTGTGAGGTTTGAACACGACGCTGTCTGTGATGCGTTGCATTATGGCGGTGTACCCGAGATCGTTTGGGTGAAAATTGTCCCCTGTACCGTCGTTGCTCAGGAACACCGGTCGACCTGACGGACCACGCGAGTTCGTGTTCTCGTAAATGTCCGTGAGCTTAAGAAACCGCGACTTGTCTGCGTCGCAGGCCGCTGCGATCTGTCCGTCGTATTCACGCGCCTTGCTGCTGGGGCGCCAAGTTCCTAGGCACACGATCGCTGCGTCGGGGGCCTCCGACTTCACGCGTCGGACGAGCGCACCGTACTGGCGGCGGAACTCGGAAGGCTCAGTCTCGTCGCCGAATCGGACGTCATTGGTTCCCAGTTCAATCACGACGAGCTGGGAGGCAGGGTCGATGGCGGCGTACTTGCCGACTTCCCACAGTTTCTTACCCGAGACCGCGTCGACCTTCGCGACTGTCGGACCACCTGAATTCCATGTTGCGATGGTCTTGGGAATGTAGCTGTCCTCGTAAGTGGTTGCGGCCCAGCCGTTCGAGATCGAGTCACCGATGAACGTGACCGTTGTGGGCTGTCCGTCTGGTGCGCGCAGTACCTGCAGAGGACCGGCGAACTGAAGTGGGATGCCCCCGATTGCTTCGTCGCGCGGTGGCTCGCGACTTTCGAGATACCAATAGGCTCCTCCAGCTCCGACCACGATGAGCAGGAGCGCCAGGCAGATGAGCCCCAGTTGCACCCAGCGGTTGGAGCGGAGGTGGCGGAGAGTGGTCACTTGGTGCATCATGCCGTACCGCTCTGGCCGTCGCCGTACCAGGAACGAAAGAGAACGCGGCGGCATCCGCAGCGACATCTGTTCTCTGACAGTCAGATGATATCTCGACGGTGAAACCGGAATCAAGCAGGTTTGACCAGGGCTGTCAAGCTCGACGGAGCGCGACGCGACCGCGATTCGCTCACAGAGACGACCCATTCCGTCGCGTCGATGTTGACCAATTCCGGGTGAGGTCTCTGGCTCAGCACCGCTGGCGGGCAGTATTTCGGCAGTGACCAGCTATTCGAGGTCGGGCGGAAAGCCTGGATTCGGCTCGAACTGATGTGGCGTATCGATGTCAAGGTAGCGGCCCGACCAGAAGTCTTGGCGTTGAAGTTGTCCACAGGTTCTGCAGCTTCGATACCGGATCTGGGCGTCGAGCACTTCGCCCTGATGCAGCCAATGGATAGTCCGAACGTCGGTAGAGACCCATCGATGGGAACCGAGATAGCACCGGACACCCCGTTTTTTCAACACAAATAATATATTCGCATGTTTTGTGGTACTTGTTACGACAATTGGCTGAATGTCTGAAGCGTCCGAATCGGGTGTACACGCGAAGAAGCGACGCCCGTCAGCGCAGCTGTCCGCCAGGCTCTCGCTCAACGCGTTGTCGGCGCAGCCTAGTTCGATTCTGGACAGACGTTGCAACGTCCTTATTGCCATCGTGCGCCGCACCCTTAGTCTCGCCAAAGCTGGAAGGTAACTGGCGCGGTGCGCCGATCAGCAGAAGTTGCGGTGGACTTCTGGCGCTCGAGCGAGCTCGAGCTGAGCGTGTGTCTTACGTCATACTCGGAAGTTAAGATTGGGTATTGGGCTTGCTTCCAGCTAGTTGTTGGTTGATCGTCATTCATTTAAATGACGAGTAGTGGTGAACTCCCGGTTCTGTTGGCATGAAAGGTCACTCAGCAGTGAGCCGCTGTCTGCGATTGGCTCTAGTATCTAATTCGTTGGAACTTTAATTTTTCATCAATGGGTCAAATTCCAGTCGGGGGATAAAGGCACATCATGCGAATCACAGTGTTCGGTACGGGGTACCTCGGTGCCACCCATGCCGCGTGTATGGCCGAGTTGGGCCACGAGGTACTGGGAGTCGACGTAGATCCTGCCAAGCTCGCCAAGCTCGAGGCCGGTGAGGTCCCGTTCTACGAGCCGGGTTTGGAAGAGGTTCTGCAGCGCAACATCGCCGCGGGCCGGCTGCGGTTCACGGCATCCTATGAGGAAGCTGCCGAGTTCGCTGACGTGCACTTTCTCGGTGTTGGAACGCCGCAGAAGAAGGGCGAGTTCGCCGCGGACATGAAGTACGTCGACGCCGTCGTCGAGACACTTGCGCCGCTGCTCACTACCCCTGCGGTCATCTTCGGTAAGTCGACGGTTCCGGTCGGGACTGCGGCTCGGCTGGGCGCGCTGGCTCGGGAGCTCGCTCCTGCGGGCGCGGACGTCGAGGTCGCGTGGAATCCTGAGTTTCTTCGAGAAGGCTTCGCCGTGAAGGACACTTTGCATCCGGATCGTCTAGTGCTCGGTGTCGACCGTGATAGGCCAGGGCGCGCCGAGGCAGTGGCTCGTGAGGTGTACGCGCAGCTGCTCGAAGAGCAGATTCCGTTTGTCGTCACCGATCTCGCAACTGCCGAGCTGGTCAAAGCATCGGCCAATGCATTTCTCGCAACCAAGATCTCGTTCATTAACGCCATCGCCGAGGTCTGTGAGGCCTCTGGAGCAGACGTCAAGATACTGGCCGACGCCATCGGTCACGACGAGCGCATCGGACGCAAGTTTCTTAACGCTGGTATCGGTTTCGGCGGCGGGTGTCTGCCCAAGGACATCCGTGCGTTCATGGCTCGAGCCGGTGAGCTCGGTGCTGACCAGGCGCTGACGTTCCTCCGCGAGGTCGACAACATCAACATGCGACGGCGCACTCGGATGGTCGAGCTGGCGCGTGAGGCATGCGGGTCGCTTCTCGGTGCGAGAGTTGCAGTGCTGGGTGCGGCGTTCAAGCCGGATTCCGACGACGTGCGGGACTCTCCTGCCCTCAACGTCGCAGGTCAGATTCAGTTGCAGGGCGCCGCGGTCAATGTGTACGACCCGAAGGCGATGGACAATTCGCGAGCTCTTTTCCCAACACTCGGCTATGCCGGATCCACGTTGGAGGCCTGTGAAGGCGCTGACGTGGTGTTGGTGCTTACGGAGTGGAAAGAGTTCAAGGCACTGGTGCCGTCGGATCTGGACGGTGTGGTACGGGCAAAAACCTTGATCGACGGCCGAAACTGCCTCGATCCGGTGCAATGGCGTGCTGCTGGCTGGACCTACCGCGGGCTTGGACGTCCATAAAAGTCGCACCGCCCTAGATTCGCCGGTACAGCACTCGCCTCACGCGTCGGTGATTGAAAAAACTACTGTCATTCACGTGAATGATTCTGTTCGCAGTCCAAGTGGCAAGGTCGAGATTTTTCGTTGTAAAGTTGGTTAGCCATTGAAATTTCGGCCAAAAGATTGTTTTGCGCAATACTAATCTTGGTGCTAAACGGATGTGCACGTGATCAATAGTTTCTACGGTGTTAACGGCCCGGACAGCGACGTCGGGGCCAGCGGTGGAACATTAGGAAAATGCTGCGACACAGTGATGCTCGATCGTCTGGCCAGCTCAGGCTCGGGTGTAACGGCGGGTAAGTGGCTGGGGATAGACATTGTGTTTGGTGTTTTTCCAACCTGTCTGTTATTCGCGTGATCGTTGTGATAAACCTGAATGGGTTACGTGATCTCGCTGTGATGTGACCCACTTGATTAGTGGCACCGCGGGCATCGTGAGAAAATTCAAAGGCGTCAACGGCACACGGGGACCGATTCTTCACGTCAGCGCAGATGTGAGTGGAGAAGGTTCGCAATGAACCTACAAAACTTCGACCACAAGCTGTCGGAGCATCGTGAGGAGGGGGGAGTCAGTGACGTCACTGGAATCAGTGCAGCAGACTTCGCGGGAGGAATCTCCGGCCAAGCAAGCCTGGCGTGTACGGCGACTCACGTCTCGGCGCGTGTGGGAAAGCCAATACATCGACAGGCTCAGAGTCACCGATGTGCTCGTTGTTGTGGGGGCGCTGACGGTCGCGCAGTTCATTCGCTTCGGTGAGATTCAGAACGACGGGGTATCTGCGTTCCTCGCGTACTCCGGAGTCTCGGTCGGGCTGGCTGCGCTGTGGATCGCCTTCCTCGCCATCTTCCGCACCCGCTCGCCGCGAGTGATCGGAAGCGGTGCCGAGGAGTACCGCCGTATCGTGTCGGCGACGTTCCGGCTCTTCGGTGTGATCGCCATCCTTTCGCTTCTGTTCCGAGTCGAGCTCGCACGCCTCTATCTCGCGATCGCGTTGCCCATCGGCTTGCTGGGGCTCCTTCTCACTCGCTGGCTGTGGCGCAAGAGTGTCGCAGCCAAGAGGAGCAAGGGGCAGTACCAGACCTCGGTGCTCATCGTTGGCAGCCGCAAAGCCGCCGTGGCGATGGCCAAGCAGTTCGAGCGTTCCCCTGGCGCCGGCTACAGCGTCGTTGGTATGTGCCTGCCCGGATATGAGGTCAAGCGCGACGGCGCTGTAAC
Organism: Rhodococcus yunnanensis NBRC 103083; assembly: GCF_001895005.1. Classification (GTDB taxonomy): domain Bacteria; phylum Actinomycetota; class Actinomycetes; order Mycobacteriales; family Mycobacteriaceae; genus Rhodococcoides; species Rhodococcoides yunnanense. The sequence goes on from NZ_BCXH01000005.1 coordinate 61,562, forward strand.
TGTAGACGGGTTCGAGATACCAGTGCTGGGCGACGAACACAGTGTTGTCGATGCCATCGAGGCATCCGGCGCTGACACCGTGGCAGTGACCGCTACCGAGCACTTGGGTGCGAAGGGCATCCGCAAGATGGTGTGGGACCTGGAGAAGAAGAACGTCGACTTGGTCGTGGCGCCCGGTGTCGTGGATGTGGCAGGGCCACGTCTGGTGATGCGCCCGGTTGCCGGCTTCCCGCTGATTCACGTGGAGAAGCCGCAGTACAACGGTGCGACACGTTTCAGCAAAACTGCCTTCGACATGGTCTTCGCGTCTGCGGTGCTGTTGCTGATCTCCCCTCTGCTACTGGTGGTGGCAGCCGTCATCAAGCTGACGAGCCGAGGCCCGGTGTTCTACAAGTCGGAGCGCATGGGGATCGACGGTAAGCCGTTCCCCATGATCAAGTTCCGCAGCATGGTCCAGGATGCGGACAAGCAGGTCTCTGCGCTTCTCGCTCAGAACGAGAGCGAGGGCGGTGTGCTGTTCAAGATGCGCGAGGATCCTCGGATCACGAAGGTCGGCAAGTTCATGCGGCGATTCAGTGTCGATGAGCTGCCTCAGTTCTTGAACGTTCTCCGCCGCGAGATGAGTGTTGTCGGCCCGAGGCCGCCGCTGCGCCGCGAGGTGGAGACCTACGACGGAGATGTCCGCCGCCGCCTCCTGGTGAAGCCTGGCATCACCGGACTCTGGCAGGTCAGTGGGCGCAGCGACCTTTCATGGGAAGAGACCGTGCGACTTGATCTCTCGTACGTCGAGAACTGGTCGATGGTCGGGGACCTATTGATTATTGCTAAGACTGTAAAAGCCGTTGCGGGTAGTGACGGTGCCTACTAATGATTCGTTCCAGATCTTTGAAGGATTGCTAATGTCAAGTCTGCAACCGCACCCGTTGGCGTCCATTATCCCGAGGGGATCCAGAGTGCTCTGGGTCGCATCTTCGGGCGGGCACTTCGCGCAATTGAATCGAATTGCAAAGTCCGTCGAGGCACACACCGATTCTAAGTGGCTGACTTTCAACACGCCACAGACCAAGCAAATCTTGGACGGACAGAATGTGCACTATGTTGACTATATTGCTCCGCGGGACGGTGTAACAGCCTCAAAAGCCGCTTTGTGGGCGCTGCGAAATCTTCGACGCGGAATGTTTGACGTTTGTGTTAGCACTGGTGCGGCGATTGCACCGGCGATACTACCAATGGCAAGACTCTGCCGCTACCGCACCGTATACGTAGAAAGCGTGACGCGCGTGCACGGGCCGTCTCTGAGTGGGGCGATCATCGGAAAAATACCAGGGATCGAAACATATACCCAGCACGAGGCATGGTCGGACTCAAACTGGAAATACAAGGGTTCGATTCTTGATTCTTGGGTGTCGAACCCGAACCCGATTTTGGGCAGGCCGCGCAAGATCTTTGTCACAGTGGGCAGCATTCGACCATATAGATTTGACCGAGCAATCGACGCCGTCTTGAAAATTCTCGCGGCTGACGATGAGGTCGTTTGGCAGTTGGGCGCTACCAAGCGGACAGATTTACCAGGCGAGATACGTGATCAGATCACGCCAGCGGAGTTCTTGCGGAATGCCACAGAGGCCGATGTTGTAATCACTCACGCAGGCGTCGGAACCGTTATGGAAATGCTTGACCTCAATATCGCACCAGTAATAGTAGTGCGCGATCCCAATCATAGTGAACACGTAGACGGGCATCAGCAACAGATTGCGACCGAACTGATCAGACGAGGTCTCGCATTCGAACTCGACTTAGAGAACCCGGATCGATATACAGTTGACCAGGCGTACACGACGAAGATTACTTCTGCTGATTTGTCCTCCGTATAACTCCAAATCAGACTACCGAAAAGCTTTGGGCAATCACAGCAGTTAGCGCGAAAGAAGACATACATGCCAAGTCCTGACGAAGGCCGTAGCCGCCCATCTGAAGTGGCAGTCCACCGGGCACCATTGGTGGTTGTGCATTCGCTAGCGGCACCTGACGGTAAAACTCGATACGTGGACCACATGTTGCATCCTGGACCTCGCGAACTGACTGCCAAAACATTCTCATGGCGACGAGCAATACTGACTCGCTACGACGTTTTTCACATTCACTGGCCAGAAAATCTCCTCCGGGGATCTGGCCGTATTCAATCATTCGTCAAATCCGTTCTGTTCCTGATTTTAACTCTTCGATGGAAATTGACGTCGACCACAATCGTGCGGACCGTACATAATGTCCAACCCCATGAACCAGGTCGTGCTCTGGAGAATCGCTTGCTTGAACGCGCTGACAGGGCCGTTGACCTATATATCAAGCTGAATACAACGACAGAAATCCCGCGGCCCAAGAAGTCAGTAACTATTTTGCATGGGCATTACAAAGACCGAACTACTTTCCAAGTCGACACACGACGCAGGCGTGGAACCATCTTGTACTTCGGTCTTATACGTGAATATAAAGGTGTGCCCGGACTGATTAACGCATTTCGTGATCTTTGCGACGAGGATGCACGACTAAAAATTGTTGGGAAACCGGCATCAGAAGAAATGGGAAGTCAGGTCTCCGAGTTGGCGGGCGCCGACGATCGGATAAGTACACAGTTGTCTTTCGTGGCTGACAAACAATTGGCGAGAGAGATCAGCGGTGCTGAGCTCGTAGTTCTACCATATCGTGAGATGCACAATTCTGGGTCTTTGTTGTTGGCATTGTCCTTAGGGACACCCGTTCTGGTGCCAGAGTCCACCTCCAACGAGGAGATAAGAAAAGAAGTTGGCGGAGACTGGATACTAACTTATTCTGGTACTCTGACCAAAAATCATCTCTCGAACGCGCTGCAAAGCGTGCGGTCTGTAGGTCGAACGGCAGAGCCAGATCTAGCAGCGCGAGACTGGGACAATGTGAAAGAGAAGCACTATCTAGCCTACATTGCGGCGCGCGGTAAGCGGCAGGCATTTTAACGTGACTACCTCGGGCTTTAACGACACAGAACCGAAGGATCGGAGCCTTGGAGCCTCTGCTGCTAAGGGCGCTGCCGTCACTCTGGCAGGACAAGGTCTGAAATTCTTCCTACAGTTCGGTGGCATTGTCCTGCTAGCAAGGCTGTTGGACCCAACAGATTTTGGACTGGTAGCAATGGTTGTGTCTATTGTCGGAGTTGGTGAGGTTCTACGCGACTTTGGGCTATCGTCCGCAGCTATTCAAGCAAAAAATCTCACCGCACAGCAGAAGTCAAATCTATTTTGGATCAACACGACAATCGGGGCGCTTCTGGCTATCGGGTGCTTCGCCGCTGCGCCACTGCTCGCCACCTTCTTCGACGAACACAGGATCCAACCGATAGCACAGGTGTTGGCGATTACGTTCCTTCTCAGCGGAATTACGACGCAATTTCGTGCCGGGCTGGCTCGCGGAATGAAATTCAAAAAACTAGCAATTGCAGACGTGGCTGCGCAGGCAATTGGGCTTGCCGTAGCGATCGCATGTGCCCTGAACGGCGCCGGGTATTGGTCAATGGTTGTCCAGCAGGTAGTTCAGTCGGCAGCTATTCTCCTACTATGCGCTACATTTTCGCGATGGCTTCCATCGTTGCCCCGGCGATGCGACGGAATGAGAGCCCTAACCTCGTTTGGCTGGAACTTGATGGGGGCGCAACTGCTTCAGTATGCAAGCAAGAATATGGACTCAGTTCTCATTGGCCGACAATTCGGCGCCGAACCGCTAGGCTTCTACAATCGAGCGTCACAATTGGTTACGAGTCCTTTGAATCAGATCAATGTGCCTGCATCTTCTGTGGCTATCCCAGTGCTGTCACGTATTTCAGAAGACAAAATACGCTACGATCGATTCATAATACGTGGACAGTTATGTCTCATGTCGGCCATCGTTGCCATATTCATGTTCATTGCGGCGCACTCGAACGCCGTGGTTGAAACGTTGCTTGGCGCAAACTGGTCCGAAAGCGCCACTTTCCTTGGAATTCTGGCATTGGGCGCGACATTTCAGGCAGCGAGCTACGCAACATACTGGGTATTTGTGTCCAAAGGAAAGACCGCAGCACTCTTCCGGTACGCGATTATTTCTCGAGTGATAACAGTCGCGATACTGTTCGCAGGAATTCCTTGGGGGGCAACTGGAGTCGCGGTAGCATATGCGGCTGGCTTAGCCGTGATCTGGCCGTTGGGACTGTTGTGGATACATTTCGTCACGGACGCACCCGCATACAAGATGCTGACGAATGGCGCTCGAACCCTAGTGATATATGGAGTTAGTGCAGGAGTAGGGGCAGTGACTACACAGGCGCTCACTCTAGAACGCGGATTGGAGCTTTCAGTTGGTTTCCTCGTGATGCTCGCAAGCCTCGCACTCACCGTCGCTGTATCAAAATCTTATCGTTCGGATATTCGCGACGTAATAGATATCGTGAGAATAATACGGAAGAGAGCAGTAAAGTGAAAGCCTCAAGCCTGGCTACGGTTTATGTTGAAATGGAATTAGGCACATGGCGACAACAGTGAAAACATTACTTCGAACTGCACTAAGGCGAGCTAGGCAATTTCTGGATGAATCCTACGGATCTGCCAGAGTTAGCTCGGTCTTGGAGCATCTATGGCGCGACAATCGCCCATTCACTGGCACGCCAAAGCCTACCCGACACCTACTGTTGCCACCACCCGGACGAGGGAACATTGGTGACCAAGCAATGGTCGAGGCATTTCTTGAGAATGTCGAAGGCGACGTTGTTGTAATCGTAAAGGCTTCAGATTCTTTCGTATTTGATGCCAATGATTCGAGTCGGCTCACAATCGTCGCAATGCCAAATCTGATATACGGGCGTTGGTTCAGGCAGCTCATTGATCTGCGTAAATTTCACAAGATCGCCGATACATGCACATCGTACTCTGTAATCGGTGCAGACATTATGGATGGTGCATACAATGAATTGGCGTCGATCAACCGATATCGAACGCTAAGTGTGGCTATACGGGCGGGGTTGGACTCGAGAATCCTTGGATTTAGTTGGAATAGCGAACCAACGAGCCGCGCTAGGGCCGCAATGATCGAATGTGGGCATAGTGGTGTAAAGATTCTCGCTCGCGATCCAGTCTCTTACAATCGGCTAGAGAGTCTGGGTGTCGAGAATCTATCGCTTGTTGCTGATACCGTCTTCGCAGACAGTCGTGTAATGGTATCGGACAGGGTCCTAAACATACTTGATCGGATACCATTTGGAAAATCTTTTGCGCTCGTCAACGCTAGCGGCCTGGTGGGACGCAGTGGAAGCCAGGTTCAAGCGTACTCACGCCTTATTTCATCGCTCCAATCCCGCGATCTATTCGTGGTGCTCTTACCCCATGTGATTCGGCCTGGCGGAAGCGATTTGGTCGAATGTCGGTCGATTCAGGCGGCACTACGCATCGAAGACCTCTATTTGGTTAGTGAGCTCTTGAGGCCGTCGGAAGTAAGACAACTCGCCGACAGGTGCCACCTAGTCGTCAGTGGGCGGATGCATCTGAGTGTCATTGCATTATCAGTTGATACGCCGGCAATTACAGTCGCAACTCAGGGAAAGGTCGAGGGATTGGCGCAGATGTTCAAAATCCAGGATCTGACGGTCTCAAGTGAAGGAGATCTTGAGTCTGGACTGGAGCACGCGTTGCAGACGTTTTTCTCGGCAGAGCCATCGATACGGGCCGAAATAGCCGATAACGGATCGAGGGCAAGATTGCTGGCGTATAAGAATTTCCCCGGAAGGGCTCCGCAGAGTTCTGATGCAAGATTGGACCGTGCAAATGGTGGCTAAGAAGCTATCGAAGAGACTCAAGAGATCACCATCAGTGAAGAAGCTGCGAGCGTTCGCGAGCAAATTAAAAGCAGTCTCCGAATTTGCATCTGACGGGTATCAGTACATGAAGGACGCCGCACCAAGTGAGAGGATCGCATTTGGTGTCACGGATCCTGTGCACCTTGAATGTACATTAACCAAAGACTACCACCGGATCGAAAAGGGCATATCTCTTCGGGTTCCCAAACGCCCCTTCGGTGAAGCAGTGGCAAACAGAATTCAGCATAATCTTCTCGCTTTCGATGGAATCGAAAGCACTGACGAAGGTGGTCGTGAATTTGTTAGATATTCGGTAGAGGCACTTGAAGCATTAAATCTATGGAATCGCGAAGGTGAGCGCGACTCTAGACTTGATTTCGAGCTTGCCACTCCTCGGAGCGGCCATGACGTTGACAACGTTTCAAGATTCTTCGGGTCTCGATCAAGCGTGCGCAGCTTTGATCGGACACGTGAGATACCAGCTGAAATCTTAAACAATGCGATAGCGTTAGCCGCTAACTCACCTTCTGTCTGCAACAGGCAGAGCTGGCGGGCACATTTGTACACAGATCCCGTGGACGTACTGAACGTGTTGAAGCTTCAGAATGGAAATTCTGCGTTTCGCGATGAAGTTCCGTGCGTTGCCGTAGTGACGGTCGACAGGAGGCTGTTCTCGGGCATTGAAGAGAGAAATCAACGATGGGTAGATGGTGGTCTCTTTGCGATGAGCCTGGTATGGGGTCTTCACGCACTGGGCCTCTCCAGTTGTATGTTGAATTGGTCCGTCAATGCCGATCGAAGCCGCGCACTGAGGGAGGAAGGAAATATCCCGGCGGTCGAAGACATCATCGTGATGATCGCAATAGGGTACGCAGATGAAGGTGCGAAGAGAGCGCGTTCATCGAGACGGCCTTTGGAGGGCATCGCTCGATTCCACTGATGCGACAGCAGACTTAGGTTCGTAGCTCAATCCCGGAAATGAAAGGCCAGAGTGCTAATGATCTTCTACTGGTGCGCCGGGCAAGATGACAATCTCGGCGATGTCGTGTTGCGTAGGAGGATGCTCAGATCTCTTCAGTCGAGGGGCGCGTGCACTGTCTACGTAGGATCAGCATCAGCTGGTTTTGTGAAAGCGCTTGGCTTGCGGCCGAATGACGTAATCTATCGAAATTTTGTAGGATTTGTAGCCCGTGCTTCTTTGTCGAGCTTACGGCGAAATTGGATGTTTGCATTTAATCCCGGTGAAGTGACGTGCAATCGTAGACAGAGTTTGATGCACGCTGCGCTTATACCAATGCTTTTGCTTTCTTTGATACATGGTTTCAGGGCGGTTCGTATCGGGGTGGGCCTACAGCCAAAGAAATCGCGGTGGGGGATATTCATCTTTGCTACCGCGGCATTGTGCAAGGAGAACATCTGGCGTGATGCTGAGACACTGAAGTGGTTTCGAACTGGTTCGGTTGCGCCAGACTGGGCGTTTAGTGCGATGCCCGCGTCCGCCACAGAACCTCCTTCGGACGAGCAGAGTGCACCGCGGTCACGCATCGCGGTGTCGTTTCGTGGTGACGGTTCGGTGATCTCCGATTCGATGGTGATCGCCTTGCGGGACGTTGCCAAAGACCTCGGTCGGAAGCTAGTTGTCGTGGTTCAGGTCGAGCGTGATCAAACGGCACTGCGGGATCTCGCGCAACGTTTGAACTGTGATTTTGTTGGATGGACCACCCAAGACCATCTGACGCAAGAACGGCGTGTTCGCGACGCATATCGAGAGTCCAGCCTGGTCGTGAGTGATCGTCTTCATGCCTTGATAATTGCAGTGAACGAGGGCTGTGTGCCAGTAGGATTGATGGAGCATTCGACTAGCAAAGTTGAGCGAAACTTTGCTACGACTAGCTTTCCGTTCATCAGCGCGGATGTGACAGGCTGGGAGCCGTCGCGGATCGCGGATGAGATCCGGGGTGGGTTGAAGGTAAAGCGGGCGTGCGATATCGCAGCATTGGCTGCGGAAGACCTTGTCAGATCACTGGATCAAAAGGTGAAGAATTATGGCTAAGAAACATATGCATTATTTGGTTGGCGGGTTCCGAATTTCAGTTCGTGACGGGTCAAACACCCCAGGTCCGAGAAATCATATTCTGAGCTTCATCGAGGGCGCCCGCCAGGAAGGGCATCTGGTTCGGAGGTTTCTGGTTTCTGAATTCCCTTTGATGGCGCGATTCTCGAAAGTCTCGCAGTCGGATTACCAGGGGTCTAGTGCAATACGGGTCTGGATTGCCGATATCGTGCGCATCGCTGCCGCGATTTGGTGTGGCGGAAACGTATTTCTGCGAACTCTTTGTAGCGGTTCACCGGACATCATATATGAGCGTGTTGCCGTACTCCAGTCGCTGTCTTCGTTTCATGCACGAAAACGGCGTGCGTTTCGGGTCGTGGAAGCGAATGGAATACTCGCACGTGAGACCGCACTGGACCGCAAGGTATTGAAGTCAATTCGGTTGGCAACATGGTTGGAGCAGAGGGTTTTGCGCAGGGCCGATCTTGTCGTCGCCGTCAGCGATGCGCTCAAGACAGAATTGATTGAATATAGTGGCTTGCACCCCTCGGCTATTCTGGTCGTGCCAAATGGTGTTTCGTCAAAGCTTGGTGCGATCAAACGATCTTCATCTGACGGTGTGACTATCGGATTTGCTGGCTCGGTGGTTGCTTGGCACCATCTCGATGAGCTATTCGATGCTGTGAAATGGGTGAACCTCGAACGAGTCGGCTCAGGGCTTCAGCCAATCCGTCTAGAGGTGGTTGGCGACGGCCCCGAGTTGGGTGCTTTGAAGGCGAAAGTCGTTAGTGATGAATTGTCTGGAGTTGTGACAATGCTTGGAAAACTTGACCAGGCTAGCACTTATGAAAGAATGGCTACGTGGAACTTTGGATTCGCAGGCCATAGGAAGTCGTCAAGTTCCGCTATGTATCATAGTCCTCTCAAGCTTTATGAGTATGCCGCCTTGGGCCTTGGAATACTATGTACTGATTCGAGTGATGCCTCTTCCCTTAAGGAGTGTGGCGTAGAAATGAGAATTCACGCAGGTGGCGCAAGCGTTCGTGAGCAGCTATCAAGTTTGATTCAGGCTCCCCGGCAGAGTGAATCGAATATTTCCGCTATTCGAAAGTCTGTGGTGAAAGAGCACTCCTGGGAAGCCAGGGTGGCTACAGTGATAGGCCGAGCTGCAGTTTCAGGTTATAAGGAGTAGCGAATGGTATTGCCGAGTACGGAAACTGCCGCCAGAACGAGACCTATGGGCTATCGAACGCGCCTATGGCTAGATTCGTCCGGAGAAATCATCAGTCCTCCCCGTGGTTCGTGGTTGCTAGTGGGAGCCCTCAGTGGTCTGTCTGCATCGGTAGTTGGCGTGCCGTCTGTAATACCGTCTGTTGGACTACGCCCTTGGCACATATTGGCCATCGCCGCACTGTTTGTCGCAGTCGGTGCCTCGAAAAATTCTCCCGGGATCTTGCGACTTAGTTGGCTGGATCTGTCTCTGCTGGGCTACGCTGCAGTCTGCATCTTGGCGGAGATCTACAACGCATCCGAGTTAGAGTACCCAATTGATGTTGGAACAGTGTTGTCACCGTTGTATTACTTAATAGGTTATTATGCTGCTCGGATTACGATCGAGTCGCGTGTGTCAGCGGGAGTATTTCTCGGCGCCTTTGCGGCGGTAAGTATTCCTATGTCAGTTGTTTCGCTTGGTCAACTCGGTTCTGCAGAGGTCTCGAGAGCGGTGCTTGCGATCGCGCCTGGTCCTGGACTGGAGGCACGAATCGAGGACGGTCGGTTGATCCGAGCTACTGGATTCGTCGGCCATTGGACTGGGCTTGGATTCTATTTCTGTGCGTGTTTGGCAGCAGCTTGCATGGCGACTCTCCTCCTGGCACCCACGGGTCGAATACCTTGGATACTGAAGGGTGCGATTGTCTTCGCGTTCCTAGGGGCATTATCCTCTTTGACCTTGTCTGTTCTAACGACGGCGATACTGATTATTCTAGGGCTACTTGCGGTTCGCGGTCTGAAGGTTAGCACGCTATGGTCGGTGGGTGCGGTCACTGTAATTGCATATCTCAAGTTCGGAGAGTACTTCGAAGATCGTATTGATCAGCAGACGGCAGCACGACTCGAGTATCTTCCATCTTGGGTTCCAAACACGCTTGCTTATCGTTGGAGGATCTGGACAGAGCAGACGATTCCCGTAATTCAAGAACGTCTTCTGACCGGATGGGGGTCCAATCTCTACTCAGGTCGCGACAGACCGCGAATATTAGTTTGGCATTCTCCGGAGTCTCAATGGTTTGGTTCGGCAATATCGTACGGAATCATTGGTGCAGTGTCGTTAGCGATGGTCCTCGTGGCCACCATCTACTATTTCGCTTACCGAGTACGGATGGTCGAACATCGATATAAACTTCCAGGGTTGATGCTTATTGTCGGGTCAACCGTCGCTTCCTTTACGGTCCCAGTCTTCACGAATCGTGGTTTTCCTGTGGCGCTTTGGATGTTGCTGGGTGTCATTGTCTCTGTGCACTTTCTTACTACTCGGCCGACGGTTGACGCATTGTGAAGTCTGGGAAGGGAACTTGCTCCTCAACGACATTTTCGTTGCGGCTTATTGAGTCGGCGACGGAACGTAAACGTGTTTGTTTCCAGCCATATCATGGTGTGCAAGATATTTTCGGATTTGAAGGGCAGTGGTTGTGAACGCTTGGTTAATGAATGGTGTGGCAGGAAGTTCGCTTATGCCGCCTAGGCTTAGAAAGTTTCTTCTATCGCTTTTGGGCGCCGAATTGGGTAGCGCCCGACTTCTGCACTCAGGCAATATCTCGGGTGATATTCGTAAGCTCAAAATCGGTGACAATTCATTCTTGAACGTTGGCTTTTCCCTGCACCCAACAGGTGGTATTGATATCGGATCGAATGTGGCTGTGGGGCCGCGCTGCGTGATCATCACGGGCACGCACCCAATTGGTCCCCGTAGTAAGCGCGCGGCGACCCCGACTGTGTTCTCTGGAGTCACAATTGAGGACGGTTGCTGGTTAGGCGCAGGTGTCATTGTACAACCGGGCGTTCGTATTGGCACAGGATGCGTAGTGGCGTCTGGCGCCGTGGTGGTGCGCAGTTGTGAGCCAGATGGGCTGTATGCGGGAGTCCCAGCATCCAGGATCCGTGAGCTTCGTTGATTCGGACGGTGTGATGAGAGATATGCATAGTGCAAAGTACGGATTTCGGCTTGAAACTGCGCAGCTGCGGAGGCTCCGGCGTATATGCGGCCCTGTGTTCGAGGAGCGAATTGTTCAACAATGGTCGTTGCGGATACATCAATGAGAGGGCCTACTGGCAGTGAGGGAGCGGGGCCACCCTCGGGCGTCGGTGTGGTGGCGCCGGCAAGTAGCGTTGAGCCTGTAGTTAAACGGTTTCGACCTGACATCGAGGGACTACGCGCGATAGCGGTGATGCTGGTACTGCTATGGCATGCAGGTATACCTCTGCTGCCAGGTGGCTTCGTCGGTGTAGACGTATTCTTTGTTATTTCTGGATTCTTGATGACTGGGATTCTTCACCGTGAGTTCGTTGAGCGGGGGAGGGTTTCGGTTTCGAAGTTTTACGCTCGCCGTGCAAGGAGGCTTGTTCCTGCTAGTACCGTCGTGCTGGTCGTCGCTGCCGTCTCGTCCTGGGCAATTCTCCCCGCAACGAGGTGGTGGTCGACGGGTTTAGACATCGGATCGGCCGGCGCTTATGTGCTGAATTGGCTGTTAGCCGCAACGTCCGTTGATTATCTTGCTCAGGACGCGGCATCAAGTCCAGTTCAACATTTTTGGTCCCTTTCAGTCGAGGAGCAATACTATATTGCTTGGCCAGTAATTCTCGTTGTTGCGGCGTGGATACTGAGGCGGTCGAGGATAAGCGCCCATTCTTTTATGTTGATGATTCTTGTGTGCGCGTTCTTCGGTTCTCTGGCATTTTCGATAATAGAGACCAGCAGCGATCCCGGCGTAGCATATTTTGTTACTACCACACGAATCTGGGAACTCGCGTTAGGCGGTTTTTTGGCGCTAACGCTGGATTGGTATAGGAGGGTGCCGCTGTTATTGGCTACCCTCCTCGGTTGGTTCGGCTTCGGTGCGATATTTGCCTCGGCTTTGATTTTTTCGACATCTACTCCATTCCCCGGTGCTGCAGCGCTTCTCCCGACAGTCGGTACAGCAATAGTAATCGCAATGGGCCATCGCGGCGGCCGAGCTACCTGTGCTGTCGTACTTAATAATGGCCCGACCCAGCTTGTGGGCCGGTTGTCCTATTCATTCTATCTCTGGCATTGGCCGGTTCTCGTTGTCGGTGGCTATGTAGTTACGTCTGGCGTTAGAACGTTATCGGCTTGGGAGGGTCTCTTTCTCGTCTTGTTGTCAATGGTGCCAGCAGTTTTGTGCTATCAGCTTGTGGAGAAGCCATTTCGTGACCTTGAACTGTTTCGCAGATCTACCCGTAATTCATTGGCTATCGGGGCAATTGGTATTGCGGTTGCTCTCGTCGCCGGAGCGGGTCTTGCGGGAGCGGGTCTACGGGAGTCGCGAAATGCGCCTGACGCACTCGTTAACAGTCATTCGTCGACTATTGACTTTGGGGCAGCCCTGATTGGTGCATCCGCGAATAGTCTGCTTGTGGCGGGTCAATCGATCTCCCCGAATCCGCTTGTCGCCGCTGACGACAATCCGCCGGTTTATGCACGCGGTTGTCAGCAGCCATTTTCTTCAAGCAAGCCAGTAGCCTGCGAGTTTGGTTCCCCGGATGCCGATGTTACCGTCGCTCTTGTTGGAGATTCACATGCTGCGCATTGGGTGGACGCGCTGGCGTATGTTGCGGAGACGCGAGGTTGGAGGCTATTGAGTTATACGAAGTCCTCCTGCGCGCTTGTCGACGCGACGGTTGTGAATTCTGGTGCTCCAGCGCAGCATTGCGCAGAATGGAATGACAATGTGAAGGCGGAGTTGGTGAAGATTCAGCCTGCCGCGGTGTTTGTTTCGAATATTGACTACCAGATTGTTGGCTCGTCAGATAATCAGTCTGATCTTTCGGACGCAATGGCCCGGTCGTGGACGGACATTGCCAGCGCGGGTGCACGCGTGTTTGTTCTGCGAGATACTCCGGTCTCGAAGTTCGATCCACCCGATTGCTTGGTTGGTCATCTCGACAATCCGCAGATCTGCGCAACGCCACGTGATGAGGCGTTCGGCACTCGTGGACTGGCTCAGTTGAGCGCGGCTAGAAGTGCCCCTGTGACCCTTCTCGATGTGACGTCAGCAATCTGCCCCGGTGATCCGTGTCTTCCCGTGATTGGCGGCGTGATGGTTTATCGAGATCGGACACATCTGACGGCTACGTATTCCCGATCCCTGGGCCCAACGCTCGACGAGGCTATACCTCGTATTTCGATCAATTGAAAGTTGGTGTTCTAGGTTTGGTAGGAAATTGGTGCAGCTAAGCCTGGATACACCGATCCGATGACGGATCGGTGTATCCAGGCTTAGGTAGGGTTTGCCAGCAGTCCTTAGGTTTAGTCAACTGCTTCCGCGAGCTGAAGCAAAGGCCTAGACTCCTTACGGAACTTGTTCGAGAGCGCTCTGACGCTACCCGTAGTATCCGCGGAGGTGCAGTCTGCGCGGTCCATACATCAACCCACGCCGTCGCAGTGACCTCGCAGTTAGCCTCCTCTACAGGCAGCAAGGCTGAGATCGAGGTGGCGCCGTAAGCCTGTATCCGGCGCGACGTCGCCAAATTCTGGAGATGTCGTCAGTGTTCGTGCATCCCGTCCGACCACAGGACACCCTCGGGTTGCTCGACGGCATCGATGTCGAGGTTGACCACGACCGGGTCCTGACCCGAGCGGACCAAGACGCATTCGAGTGTCTCGTCGGTGCTGGCGTTGATTTCCTGATGCGGCACGAACGGGGGCACGAAGATGAAGTCGCCGGGCCCGGCTTCGGCGACGAACTCCAGGTTGTTCCCCCACCGCATCCGTGCGCGTCCGCGGACGACGTAGATGATGCTCTCGAGGTCGCCGTGGTGATGAGCGCCTGTCTTGGCGTTCGGGAGGATATCGACCGTTCCCGCCCAGATCTGGCGGGCACCCACTCGGGCGCCGATTGCTGCTGCCCGCTTCATGCCCTCGGTCTGAGGGGTGTTGGCGTCGGTGTCGCTCGATGGAACGACCTTGACCCCGTTGTGTCGCCAGTCGACGTGGCTACCTTCTTCGTGTGTCCCTGGCATGACAACCTTCCTTCGATGCTCGTGTGAACTGCTGGGTGCATTATCGCAGGCGTGCAGGTCGAGCCATCGGGAAGCCTCCGGGAACGCAGACACACGCGGCGGCGTCGGGCCGACCCAATCGCGGGGCGTGCTGTGGCCTGAATGTTCACGGAATCCGGTAAGTGGTCTCGATGTCCACCAGGCCACAGAGGTCAAGCGAACAAATCTATTCTCCGATTTCTACTGTGTATTGCGGTGTTTCGGAACATGGAAGGGCCATCGATCCACACCTGATGCCGAGTAACCGGGTCTCTGCTCTATGGGTGCACCGAATTGCGGGCCGTTGTTCTGTTGCGGCGCTTGTATTTCCGTCGCCATAAGGTGTGCACCGCTCGGAATTCGTGCGTACTGTAGGGCAACTTATCTGCGTGGTGAGAAACGGAGCAACGGTGAAAAGAGCTCTGATAACGGGGATTACGGGCCAAGATGGTTCTTACCTAGCCGAACTACTTCTGTCCAAGGGGTACGAGGTTCATGGACTGATCCGACGCGCATCCACGTTCAATACCGCACGGGTGGAACACCTGTACGTCGACCCGCACGAGGTGGACGCCAAGCTGTTTCTGCACTACGGAGATCTCAGCGACGGCGCACGCTTGGTCACCTTGCTGGCCGAGATCCGACCGGACGAGGTATACAACCTCGCTGCACAATCGCACGTCAGGGTCAGTTTCGACGAGCCCGAGCACACCGGAGACACGACGGGAATGGGTTCGATTCGGCTGCTCGAAGCAGTACGCCTGACCGGCGTTCAGTGCCGGTTCTATCAGGCGTCGAGCTCGGAGATGTTCGGTGCCAGCCCGCCCCCGCAGAACGAGGACACACTGTTCTACCCGCGGTCCCCGTACGGCGCAGCGAAGGTCTACTCGTACTGGGTCACCCGGAACTACCGCGAGGCGTACGGCATCTTCGCGGTCAACGGCATCTTGTTCAACCATGAATCACCAAGGCGCGGAGAGACCTTCGTGACCCGAAAGATCACCCGGGCCGTCGCTCGCATCAAAGCCGGCGTGGAGGACAGCCTCTACATGGGCAATCTCGATGCAATTCGCGACTGGGGATATGCGCCGGAATACGTCGAAGGCATGTGGCGCATGCTCCAGGTCGATCAGCCCCAGGACTATGTACTCGCCACCGGTGGCCAGTACACGGTCCGCGACTTCCTGACCGTCGCGTTCGAGCACGCGGGCCTGGACTGGCAGGAGTACGTTCGCTTCGACGACCGCTACCTCAGGCCCACCGAAGTGGACGCGTTGGTCGGTGATGCAGGCAGGGCCGAGAACGACCTCGGATGGAAGGCGTCGGTCCACACGCCCGAGCTGGCACGCATCATGGTCGATGCCGACATCGACGCCCTCGCGTGCGAAGGCCGCCCGTGGATCGACAAGCCGGTACTGGCGGAGTGGGCATGACAGCGGTGGCCAGCTCACCCGGATCGGTGGCCTGGTCCACCCCGATCGACCGCGACGCACCGATCTACGTCGCCGGACACAAGGGCCTGGTGGGATCCGCCATCTGGCGTGCACTCGGCGCAGCCGGGTTCACCCGCGTCATCGGGCGGACGTCGTCGCAACTGGATCTGCGCGACCGCGGCGCAGTGTTCGACTTCTTCGCCGAGCACACGCCCACCAATCTGGTCCTGGCTGCCGCGAAGGTCGGCGGGATCATGGCCAACAGCACCTACCCGGTGGACTTCATCTCGACCAATCTTCAGATCCAGGTCAACGTGTTGGATGCGGCGCTGGAACACGGCGTCGAACGCCTGCTGTTCCTGGGGTCGTCGTGCATCTACCCGAAGCTCGCCCCGCAGCCGATCAAGGAGGAGTACCTCCTCACCGGGCCACTGGAACCGACGAACGACGCATATGCCATCGCGAAGATCGCCGGCATTCTCCAGATTCAGTCCGTCCGAAAGCAATACGGCCTGCCGTGGATCTCGGCGATGCCCACCAACCTCTACGGGCCAGGTGACAACTTCTCGCCGCAGGGCGCGCACGTGTTGCCTGCGCTCATCCGGCGGTTCGAAGGGGCCAGGCTCGACGACGTCGATGTGGTGACCAACTGGGGCACCGGCTCACCGCGTCGGGAATTCCTGCACGTCGACGACATGGCCGCCGCCTGTCTGCACCTGCTGGACCATTTCGACGGACCGCAGCAGGTCAACGTCGGGACCGGGGAAGATCAGACCATCGAAGAGATCGCCGGGATGGTGGCCGAGGAAGTCGGTTACCGAGGCCGCATCGAGTGGGATGCGTCCAAACCCGATGGCACACCACGCAAATTGCTCGATGTCGGCACGCTGCAGGCGTCGGGATGGAAGCCGACCATCGGGTTGCGTGAGGGTATCGCGTCGACCGTCGCGTGGTACCGCGAGAACATCGATTCGGTGCGAGAGCGATGAGTCGTCGTAGCGACGTTCTTCTGCAGGAAGTGGACCAAGTGGTCCGCGACGTCGTACTCAATCGCATCGTCGCCAGTGGGGCATTGCCGCGCAGGCTCCGAAATCCCCTCATGCGCAAGCTCGGACACGATGTACATCCCACCGCGCTGATCAACCCAGGTGCGTTTCTCGGTGCCTGGAGTGGACTGACGTTGAAGGAACGCTCGTTCGTCAACTACGGGTGTTTTCTCGACCTCGGTGCCGAGATCACGCTGGGCAGATACTCCGGAATCGGATACGAAACCATGCTGATCACCTGCGGCCACCACATCGGACCCGAATGGAATCGCATCGGAGCACCCGACAACGCACCCATCGTCATCGAGGACGGCTGCTGGGTCGGCTCGCGGGTGATGGTGATGCCGGGGGTGACCATCGGCGAAGGCTGCGTCGTGGCGTCGGGAAGCGTCGTCACCAAGGACTGCGAGCCGAACTCCCTCTATGCCGGTGTGCCTGCGTCGTACAAGCGTTCCATCGCTGCAGGCGAAGCCTCGGCTGCGCGTGCGGCGCGAGTGTAGCCCGTGAAGTCCATGGCCAGAACGGCATCGGCGGTACCCGCCGGCGAGCTGTTGCCTGCAGCTCCGGGATCCGCGGACCATACCGGCAGTGCGGCTCTCGGTCTGCCCGAACGTGTGTGGCTGTTCGGGTTGGGCGCCGCATCCTCCCTCCCGTTGATGAACTTCACGGTCACCGGGTTCTCCTTCGTGTGCGTGGCCGTCGCCTTCGCCTATTTCCTGCCGTCCTCGCGGCGCAGGAACAGCGTTCCGTTGCTGCTGGCGGCGCTCGGCAGCTGCGCCTATCTCGCCTCGGCGTGGGTCAACGAGACGAGCTTCATGGCCCCGAACGTCTTCGCGTTCGCGTCGTTCGGCCTCTACTTCTGCGGAATCACCGTGTTGGCGAGAGACATTCAACGTATTGCGACCGTCCTGATCGGCATCGCTTTCGGTTCGACGGTGTTCTTCGTTCTCATCGGCACGTTCCTGACATCCACGGGATCGGTCGGCGACCTGTGGAAATACGGCATCGCCCCGGCCGCAACGGTGGCGGTGCTCTACCTGGCCGCGATGTGCCGCGTCCGGTGGCAGGGAATCGTGGTGATACTCACCGTCCTCGCCGCGATGAGCCTGATCCTCAACTTCCGCTCGCACGCCCTGGTGTGCCTGGCCGTCGCGCTGCTGCTGGTGCTGTCCAAGCTCTTCGACGGCACCTTGTCGATCGTCACGCGTCTGGTGACGCTGGCTGCATTCGGGCTCGGGTTCTCGTGGCTGCTGAGCTATGCGGCGAGGGACGGACTGCTGGGGGAGTCGCTCCGGGACAAGGTGTTGATGCAGTCCAGTGGCTCGGTGCCCATGCTGCTCGCCGGCCGGACCGAACCACCGCTGTCCATCACCGCAATACTCCACCGGCCGTGGCTGGGCTGGGGCGACGCGAACAACATCTCCCACCAGGTCTACCTCCAAGCGCAGGACATCGCGATGAACCTAGGGTTCGCGCGGTCCTTCCCCTTCGCATACGCCTGGAAGCTGCCCGATGGGACGATCTCGCTGCACTCGATCCTGCTCGTGTCCTGGGCCGAGGCCGGCATCCTGGCCGCCTTGCTTCCGCTGTGGTTGCTGTGGGCGTGTTATCGGCTGATCTTCGTCGCCGATGCTGCCGGGCCGTGGACACCGCTACTGATGTTTCTCGGGATGCAAGCCACCTGGGACATCCTGTTCTCGCCGTGGTCCTACAACCTGCCAGCGGTATTCGCCGTCATCGCATGCAGCTGTATCTCGCTCAGGACGCCG
The DNA here is from genome assembly GCF_001895005.1 of Rhodococcus yunnanensis NBRC 103083. GTDB lineage: Bacteria > Actinomycetota > Actinomycetes > Mycobacteriales > Mycobacteriaceae > Rhodococcoides > Rhodococcoides yunnanense. The sequence continues at coordinate 79,993 of NZ_BCXH01000005.1, forward strand.
GGACGTCACCGAATGACACGACAACACGCAGCGAGGGGGAATCGGTGAACACGTATCCGTCGGTCAGCGTCATCATCCCCACGATCGGCCGGGACAGCCTGTACGCGGCCGTCAGCTCCGCCCTGGTGCAGTCGGTCGCCGTACTCGAAGTGGTCGTGGTCGCCGATACCACCTCGGAACTCGCGCTTCCGGAGGACGAGCGCATCCGCGTCGTGCGTACCGGGCCCGGCTCCGGGTCCTCGAATGCCAGGCAAGCCGGCATCGTCGCCGCCTCGGGGGAGATCATCGCGCTGCTCGACGACGACGACCTGTGGCATCCGTTCAAGCTCGAGCGCCAACTCGACGAGGTGGCCGCCATCGAGAGCACGCACTGGGTCGTCTCCTGCAAATGCGCCGTACGCGAAGCGGGGCGAAGAGAACGCATCTGGCCGCGCAGGACCATCGGCGCCCGCCAACCGGTGGCCGAGTACCTGTTTCGACTGCACGGGCTGCGCATGGGCGGCGGGATGCTGCAGAGCAGCACACTGTGCTTCCCGCGATCGCTGGCACTGGAGGTGCCGCTCAATTTCGTGCCCGACTCCATCCACGACGAGCCGGGGTGGTTGATGGCCCTCCAAGACCGTCTGCCGGACTTCGTGTTTCGTCATGTGCCCGATTGCTTTTCGATCTACAACATCGGTGCGAACTCGGTGTCTCGCCGTCCGCTCGACATGTCCGAGAAATACATCGCCTGGGGGCGCGAGCACCTGCACACCGAAACCGGCCGTGTGCGCGGCGACTACTTCCTCACCAGTGCCGTCGCTGCTGCCGCCTCCGCGCGCTCGCTCCGCAGCATCGGCAGGTCCGTGTCGGTGGGGTTCTCCGAAGGCAGTCCCGGGCTCGGCGCAATCCTCTATGCGGCAACCAAATTTGGCAAGACCGCCGCACGGAACGCACTGGGCGGCGGAGCTGCGGAGGTGGCCCGTGTCGAATGAGACTGTGCCCAGTGATATTGGGCCCGGTGAGATTGGGCCCGGTGAGATTGTGCCCAGTGACATCGTTCTCAGTGTCGTGACGATCAGCTACCAGGACGTCGCCGGTCTCGCTCGCACCCTCGAGAGCGTCGCCGAGCAGACGTACGGCCGGATCGAGCACATCGTCGTCGACGGCGGCTCGGGGCAGGACGTCACAGACCTGCTGGCACGGGCCAATCCGTCGTACTGGCAATCGCAACCCGACGGCGGCCGCTACGACGCCATGAACCAGGGCATCGCCCGTGCCACCGGCGACGTCGTCTGGTTGATGCACTCGGGAGACACCTTCGCCGACCCGACCTCCGCGGCCACCGGTGTGCGAGCGCTCGGGACAGGCGGCGACGTCCGAGGCCGGTGGGGTCACGGCCGCGTGCGCATCGTCGGTGACCCGGCTCGTGACGGAACGGTCTGGGGCTACGGCCCATTCGACCTGCGCAAGTTCGCGCTCGGCGTCCGCCCGATCCCGCATCAGGCCACCCTGTTCGGCGTCGACCTGCTGGATGCGCTGGGACCGTACGATACCGACTTCGGTCTCGCCGCCGACCATCTCCTGATGCTCGAAGCCGCGGCCGTGACCTCGCCCGTGATCATCGACGACGTCCTGTGCGACTTCGATGCAGGGGGAGCGGGAAGTACCCGGCCGCAGAGCGAGCACTACGCCGACGTTCGCCGGGCCTGGGATGCCGCGGGCTACTACCCGTTCGGCAATCGCCGTGTGGCCTCGGCGTACTCGCGGGTGCTCGAGCACTCGGCGCGGTTGAAACAACTCGTGCGCGAGCGCGGCCGCAGGACCCCGCGATGACGGGGCGGCATCGCAAACAGAGCGACCCGGGCGAGGGCCTGGACACGTCCGAACGCAAGGCGATCCTGCTCAGCACCGCCTTCCGCATCGCGGGCACACCCGTCGTCGCGGTGGCCGGGCTGATCAGCGCCGGGCTAGTCATCCGTGCCACCGGGCCGTCGACGTACGGGGTGGTGGCCCTGGTTGCCACAGTGGGTTTGCTGCTGCCGTTCGCCGATCTCGGAATCGGAGCCGTGGTGACCAGCGCGTCGTCGAGATCCCGACATCCGGCGAGCGACGCCTACGCACTCGCCGTCATCCGGCGCGCCTACCGGGTGTTGGCGGGAGTATCGCTCGCGGTCGCACTCGTGGCCGTCGTCGTCATGGTTCTCGACGGCTGGGGCACGCTCCTCGGCGTCACGACCGGTCCGGAGGATCGGCTGGTGGTCACGGTGGCGGTGGCGCTCTTCGGGTTCACCATCCCCGCCGGTCTCGGGCTGCGGATTCTGATCGGCGTGGACCGCGCCCAACTCGTCGTCGTGGTGATGGTCAGCAACTCACTGTTCGCGCTGGTGATGACCGCGGCGATGTACGGCGTCGGGGTACGCGGCATCTGGTACGTCGTCCCGCCGATCGCAGGCGCGCTGCTGGGCAACGTGGTGGGAACCGTCGTCGCACTGCGGGTCTCGGGTCTCGGAACCTCGGTGTTCCACCGTGGGGAGAAGGGTGTGTCCACTGCCGGACTGCTCGAAGGTTCGCTGTGGCTCTTCATCGTCAGCGTCGGAATCCCGTTCGGGCTGCAGGTGCAGAGAGTAGTGCTCTCGCACTTGTCGACTCCACTGGAGTTGAGCCGCTACGCCCTGATGGCGCAACTGTACGGACTGTGCTGGTCGGTGTTCTCCATGGCGGCCTTGGCTTTCTGGCCGATCTTCGTCAAACGACGAGGCGCCGCCGACGAGACCGTGCGGCTGTGGATGGGGACCACAGTGACCTTCGGGTCACTGGCCGTCGTCGCCTCGATCCCGCTGGTGCTGCTCAGCCCCTGGCTGGCCGAGGTTCTCTCCGGCGGCACTATCGACGTGACCGCCACGTTGGCTGCGGCCTTCGCTGTGCTGCTGGTCGCCCAGTGTTTCCACCTACCGTCGGGCATGCTGCTCACCAAGCCGAGCGAAGCCCGTTGGCAGGCAGGGTGTCTCGCAGCCATGGCCGCGGTGACGACGGTGGCCGCTATCGGCGTCGCATCCGAGTACGGCGCCGCGGGTGTGGTGCTGGTGACGGCATGTGCGGTGATTCTGTGCCAGTTCATTCCGGACATTGCGTGGATTCCACGACTCGTCGGTCGGCGGGAGGCCGAACCGTCCATCGAATCACCCAGCGCGCCGGTACCGGCGCCCGTCGGATCGGGGGCACCATGATCGACGTCGCCAAGTTCTTACCGGTATTGCGAATCCTCAACCGATTCGACCAGAACCTCTACATGACCGTCGCCCTGGCGATCCTGCGGCGCTCGGGTGTGCGGATCATCGGTCGGCCGCTGTGGATCTCGTCCTCGGTGTTTCTCGACAACTCGGGGCCGGGGTCGATCACCTTCGGCGATCGGTGCGTGGTGTCCGACGCCGTCAAGCTTCTCACCCACGATTTCTCCCTCGACCGGGTTGCCGAAGCACGCGGCGCGCTGCCGCCGAACCAGGAGCTGTATCGACAGGCACCGGTCTCGGTCGGGAATCGGGCGTTCATCGGCCTCGGTGTCATCGTGATGCCGGGCGTCGTCATCGGCGACGACGCCATCGTCGGTGCCGGATCGGTGGTCACGCAGTCGGTCGAGCCAGGAGACGTCGTGGCCGGAAACCCGGCGAAGAGGGTCACCACCACCGACGACCTGTGGGACAAACGCAGATCGGAATTCGACATACGAGAAAGGAGACGCTGATGCGAGTTACCTTCGTGGGGCTGAACTACAAGCCCGAAGTCACCGGAATCGCGCCGTACACAGCAGATGTCGCCGAGGGCCTGCTGTGCCGCGGCTACGACATCCACGTTGTCACCGGCTTTCCGCACTACCCGCAATGGGCGCCCGATCCGCGGTATGCCGGATCGATCATCTCGGAGACGGTGGAAGGGGTCCCGGTCACCAGGCTTCGGCACTTCGTACCGGACAGCATGACCGTCGGTCAGCGCACTCACCTCGAGATGTCGTTCGGGACCAGGGCGATACGGCACCGGCTCCCACGGGCCGCTGACGTCGTCGTCTGTGTCTCACCCGCCCTCGTCTCGACCGGCATGGTGCTCGCGCGGCTCAAAGCCCAGACGGTGCGGCCCGCCCTGGGAGTGTGGGTGCAGGATCTCTACAGCAAAGGCGTCATCGAGACCGGCACACTGCAGGGTCCGAGTGCGACCGCCACCACCAACCTCGAATCCGGAATCCTGCGCGCCGCCGACGGAGTGGCCGTCATTCACCAACGCTTCGCCGACCACGCGGTATCGGGCCTCGGTGTGGCGGAGGGCAAGGTCAGCATCATTCCCAACTGGACGCACATGCCGGAGCAGACGCCGATGACCCGCGAGCATGCGCGCGATCTCCTCGGATGGTCACGCACCGACGTCATCGCCCTCCATGCCGGAAACATGGGCCTGAAGCAGGGACTCGACAACGTCGTCGACGCCGCACGCGAGTCGGACCGACTCGGCGGTCCCGTGAAGTTCGTCCTGATGGGTGACGGAAATCAACGCGGACTGCTGGAGGATCTCGGTCGGGGGATCTCGTCGCTGACGTTCATGAAATCACTGCCCGAGAAAGAGTTTCGTGCCGCGCTCGCCGCAGCGGACGCCTTGATCGTCAACGAGCGGCCCGAGGTGGCCGAGATGTCGGTACCGAGCAAATTGACGTCGTACTTCGGTAGCGGCAGCCCGGTACTCGCGGTCACCGCGTCGGGAAGCGTCACCGACCACGAGGTCCGGACGGCCGGGGGAGGCGAGCGGGTGCAACCTGCAGACCCGACGGCTCTGGTGCGGGCCGTGATCGACCTGGCTGCCGACCCGGATCGCGGCGCGCGGTACGCCGAGGCCGGTCAGAGATATGTGCGGCACACCATGTCTCGCGAGGCCGCCCTCGATCGTTTCGAAACCTGGCTGCAGCAGTTGGTGCGTGCTCACCGGGGCAGATCGAGTACGGATCTCAGCGCGGGCTTCTCGGTGAAATCGGACCTGACGAGTCCGTAGTTGTAATCCGGAACAGGGCTGCCGGTCATCGAATCGCGGAAGTCGAACACGAAAATCGGTCCGGCATAGGGCAATGCGTGCAGGGCGGTGATGCCGTCGACCAGAATCTCCGACTGCCGTTGCTCGTCGACACCGGGAGATGCCGCCGATGTCGGTGCGCCGAACTCGGTGAACCAGATGCGTGTGCCGTCGTCGCCGCGGCGTTCCATGACCGCACGCACGCGTGCGATCTCGTGGGCCGAACTCCACGCGGCATCGGGCCGGCTCAGTAGGTTCGGGGTGCTGTACGGATGCATCGCGACGGCATCGAAGGTGTCCGGACCTGCGCACCGATACAGAGCGTCGACGAAGGTTGCCGGGGACACGTCGTTCACGGAATCCACAGCGGGAGAGGTGGGCCCGGCCACCACCAGCGCGGTGGGTGACGCCGTGCGGATCGCATGCGACGCCGCGGAGAGCAGAGCGCAGTAACGCTGCGGATCGGCGCTCGGGCCGAAGCTCGCGGCGACATTCGGCTCGTTCCACACCTCCCACGCGGTGATGCGATCTCGGTATCGTGCTGCGGCTGCGGAGGCGAATCCGGCGAACCCTTCGGCCCCATCCGGTGCCGGATGAGCAGTGAGCGCGTAATTCGGTGGCACAGCCCACGTGGGTGCCCATGTCAGCACTCCGAGAATCGGCAGACCGCGGGCCGAGGCGGCGTCGACCGCCGAATCCGTGTCACTCCACTCCAGCTCGCCTGCGACAGGTTCGATCTCGGACCACTCGACCACCAGGCGCACTGCGTCGAATCCGGCGTCGGCGATGCCCTCGATGTCGCGGCGGGCATCGGCACCCGGCATGTCGGAGCTCGCGGCATTGACGGCGAGACCGACCGAATTCCAGACCGAAACGGTATCCGGCGCGGTTACCGGACTCGGTTCGGGCACAGTGCTTGTCGAGCACGAGGCGCATGCGATCGTAAGCAGAGCGAACATCACACGAGTGCGCCGGAATCTCACGAAAAGCAGTATGACGGGTGGACACAGTCCCTGCTCGCCAATAGATTTGGACCCATGGCCTACACCGAGCAGAAATCGTTGTTGATTCGCGTTGCTCGGGTGTGGGCGCGTCCGCTGTGGTGGGGTATCTCGGCATCGGGCAACGCGGATACCGTCCGTATCGACGTGGACCGGTGGATCGACTGCATCGGCAACGACTCGCTCGTTCCGCTGGATGGATATTCACGGTTCGCCTACCTCGCCGGTGCACTACGCGAGTTTCGCAACGTGATGCACTACCGGCTCCGCACGGCCCCGCTTCCGGTGCGCGTCGCGCTGCGGGTTCTGTATCGTCCGGACCCGACGCTGACCCTCGAAGCCGATTCCATCGGACCCGGACTCTTCGTCCACCACGGAACCGGCACCATCCTGTCCGCGCACACCGTCGGCAGCAACTTCTGGATCAACCAGCACGTCTCGCTCGGGTACAACGCGAAAGGCCGGCCCACCATCGGTAACGACGTGACGGTCGCGGCCGGCGCCGTCGTCACCGGGCCCATCACCCTCGGTGACGGTGCGGTCATCGGCGCGAATGCAGTGGTCGTCAAGGATGTTCCGCCGGGGGCCATCATGGCGGCCCCACTCGCGCAGCAATTGGTCAAGTAACCGTGCGCTCGCTGGCGGGGTTCACCGGCGCCGGGTACGACAAGGGGCGTCCCTTCGTGGTGCAGGCACTGTGGCTCGCGGTCTCGACGTCGGTGCTCGGGCGGTGGTGGTGCCCCAACTCGCTGCGCATCCGCGTGCTCCGGGCGTTCGGCGCGCAGATCGGCGACGGAGTGCTGATCCGTCACGGAGTACGCATCCACTGGCCGTGGAAGCTGAGCATCGGGGACAACTCGTGGGTCGGTGAGGATGCCTGGATACTGAACCTCGAACCCGTCACCATCGGCGCCGATTCGTGCATCTCCCAGGCAGTGCTGCTGTGTACCGGTAGTCACGACCGACGTTCGGCCACCTTCGAATTCGACAACGCACCCATCGTCATCGGCGACCGCGTGTGGGTCGCGGCGCGTGCGACGGTACTGCGGGGCGTCACCGTCGGCGACGACGCGACCATCGGAGCGACGGCACTGGTGACGTCCGACGTGCCTGCCTGCTCCACGGTGCTGGCGCCTGCGGCCGTACACGCGGAGCGCTGATGCGCATCCTGCACATCGTCACCCTCATCTCCGACGACGGCGCCTACGGCGGACCCACCCGCGTCGCGGTCAATCAGGCCGAAGGTCTGGCGGCCCGAGGGCACGAGGTGACCATCGCCGCGGCCGGGGTGAGCGGTGCCCCGGCGTCGGACAGCGTTCGGTTCGAGTTGTTCCGTCCGCGGACGGTGATACCGCGGAGCGGCTTCGCCGGACTGTCGGCGCCGTCGATGCTGCGCTGGATTACCAAGGTGGGCAGAGAATTCGACGTCGTACACGTGCATCTGGCCAGGGATCTGGTGACGCTGCCCGCGGCGCGGCTGTGCCAGGCGCTCGGCATCGACGTGGTGGTGCAGACGCACGGGATGATCGATGCGACCGACAAGGTGCTTGCTCGGCCCCTCGACGCCGCTCTGACGCGGCCGGTACTTCGGCGGGCGGCGCACGTGTTCTACCTGACCGACCGCGAACAGGCGGAACTGCGCGGCGTGGCAGGGCCGATGCGCGGGGTGGGAGGGCCACTGAGGTTGCGGCGGCTCACCAACGGAGTGCCGGAGCTGGCCGCACGCGTCGAGGACGGCCGCCTGGACGTGCTGTTCCTGGCGCGACTGCACCCACGCAAGCGAGCGGACCTGTTCGCGGCAATGGCGAAGGTTATGGTCACGGAGTACCCGTCGGTGAGTTTCACGCTCGTCGGGCCGGACGAAGGCGGAGCGCCCGCGCCGGACCCGCAGTGCCCGGTCCGCTGGGAGGGTCCGCTGCCGCCCGATCGGACCGCCGATCGTATGCGGGCCGCGGCGGTCTACGTCTTGCCTGCGATGGACGAGCCGTACCCGATGTCGGTGCTCGAAGCGATGGCCGTCGGCCTGCCGGTGATCATCAGTGACAGCTGCGGACTTGCGCCCGACGTCATCGCGGCGGGGTGCGGAATCGTCTTCGAGACAGGCAATCTCGTGCAGTTGATCGAGGCTGTCCGGCTGCTGCTCAGCAATGCGGAGCTGCGGCTGTCGATGGGGGCACGCGGACGCAGTGCTGCGCGTGCACGCTTCGGTACCGCGGCGATCGCCGATGCGCTGGAATCGTTCTACGACGGGACGGTGCAGTATGCCTGATCGATCAGCGGTGATGACCGCGTCGCTGGTTTTGGGAGCCGTCGTCGTGGCCGGAGCAATCGGCGCTGGCCTGTACTACGACTCGACACGCACGGAATCCGCAGCAGCAGAGACAGTATCGGTCTACACCCCGCCGGTGGGACTCGGCGGGCCGAGTGCAGTGTTCATCGGAGACTCGTACACCTCCGGCGCCGGGGCGAGCGAACCGGTCAAGCGGTGGACATCGCTGGTGGCCACCGACAACTACTGGAACGAGGAGAACCTCGGCATCGGGTCGACCGGTTACGTGACGGCGGCAGCGGAGTGCGGTGGTACGCCGTGCGCGAACTACCAGAGTGTGGCCGACACTGCCATCTCGCTCCACCCACGCATCGTCGTCGTCAGCGGAGGGCTCAACGATTTCACGGCGTTCGTGGACGACCCCGCCCCTGTGGTCGAGGCCATCTACGAAACACTCGGCAAGCTCCGCGCCGGACTTCCCGATGCGCGGATCATCACCGTCGGACCCTCTGCGGCAGGCGATGTTCCGCCGTTCATCACCGCCTACGAGAGCGTGGTCCGCGACGCCTCGGCGGCCGTGGGCGCGCAGTTCATCTCACTGATCGACCCCGTCGACGTGGTCACCGAGGACATGATCGCCCCGGACGGCATCCACGTCGACGACCGCGGACACGCCGCGATCGCCGAGCGGGTGAACGAGGAACTGAACTAGCACTCCGGTACGTCGACGGTGATGGACGGCTCGTCCACCAACGGCTGGGCCGGTACCACAGCGGCGCCGGGGACCGACGGCTCTTCGAGCTCCCATGTCACGGTGGAGGATTCACCGGGCGGAACGGTGACGTAAGCGGCCTGGACCGGGCGGCCCAGCTCGGTGCCCTTCTGCACCGAGAAGGCGCTGACACCGTCGACCGTCATCGACGTGATCTTTGCGCCCTGAGTTCCGTACAGGTATGCGATGGACTCGTTGGTGCCGTACGGAACTCCCGGCTGGAACGTGCTGGCGACGTAGGTGGTCAAACCATTGGGATCGACGGTGTTGGTCAGCGTGGCCGTCACGGTCGACTTACGCGTCGGGCCGGCGCAGGTCTCGGCGGTGTAGGTGATGTCGCGGGTGAGGTAGTAATCGAGCTTGTTACCACCTGCGTTGTTGACGATCACATTGGCGTACGGCGCCGGGTCGTCGGGCAGTGTGTGGCCGATCTTGGTGGACGCCAACACTTCCTGCGCGGCCGGGTCGGCGCTCCACACCGAGATGCGCCCCTCGCTGCCCGCGCGGCCCACGGCGTCGAGCAGCTTGCGCGTCGGAGCCTTACCTGTGGTCATCTTGGTGACGACGGCCTGCGAGATCTCCTGCAGGTAGGCCTTGCGGGCGATCTGGTCGTCGCCGAAGCGGGAGTAGGCCGTCGACAGTGTCACCTCGACCACGTTGTCGCCGGAGATGACCTCGCCGTCGGCCAGGGTGACCGGGCCGGTGGCGTCGAGAATGTAGCTCAGCGCAATGGGATCGGTCGCGATGGCGCCGTCGAGCGGCTCTCCTGTCTGCTCGGTCCACATCGATGTCCAGATCTGGCCTGCATACGGAAAGTTGGGGCTCGCGTTGGAGTTGCGGAAGTCGACCGTCGTGTTCCGCGGTGCCCACAGTGCGGTGTACTCGGGTCCCAGGTCGATCGGCTGCTTCGCGAAGTCCAGATCGCTGTTGCTGCCGAGAGTGTCGACGCGGGCAGTTCCGTTGTCGGCGCGCAGAATTCCGAAGCCGCCGAGCAAGCCGCCGGTGCCGCGGGCCTCGGCGTTGGTCTGGAACGCCAGGAAGTACGAGCGCGGGCCGTCGGCGCCCATCATGGCAGGCACGATCCGGCTCGCCTGGTACGTGCTGGTCAGCAAGCCGGACAGGTCGTGTGTCTGGTTCTCGAGCTGGACCCTGGCGTCGTCGACGACACCGAGGTACGCAGGCGCGTCGATCGCCTGGGCCTGCGCGTAAAGGGCCTGTGCCGCTGCGGAGGTGGACTGCAGTACCGGCTCGGCGTCGGTGAGCGCCTGCAGATTCACCCGGCCACCGCCCTCGATGATGCTGTTGGGCGAGATGCTCGCACTCGCCCGCGAGGCAGGCTCGAGCACGTCGACCGCGAGACCCTGCACCACATCGGTGATATCGACGACGGTCGCCAGCGGGCTGCCGAGGAACGGAATGGCTGCGGCGACGGTGAACGGCAACGACGACGCGGCGTCGTGCGCCTTGTCGGCCGAGTCGATCGCCTCGCTCGCCGCGGACTGAGCCCCGGCCACATCGCCGTCGAGCAATTCGTTCTTCGACGCGTTGGCCGCGTCGCGTGTGGTTTCGAGGTTGGACTTGGCGCTCACCGCCTCGACCGCCAGCCAGACGAGGAAGGCGATCAGAAGCACCGCCACGACGAGGACACCCAGCAAGATGGGGCGCTTGGTGCTCCGGCGTGACGGCGGGCGGGTTTCGGTGCCAGTGGTCATGTCCCGAGGGCTCCTAGAAAGAGTGGTAAGAGGACGATTCAGAGACGAGATCAAAACGCTGCACGGAACACTAGTGCGTCCGAGCCGAGTCGGCGCACACGACGCCGATGTAATTCGAGCGAATGAATTGATCGCATTTCAGTCGGGGCGCTCGGTCGGAAAGCGAAAGTACGGGTCCGAGATCGTAACGTGATGGTGGTTACACCCGCCGAACGCAGTGGGCCGAAGCGGTGCGCGAGGCCACGGAAGCTGCGACGAGCAGGCGATCGTGTTCGGTCTCGGCGGTCTGTAATCGGCCCCAGCCTTTGTGGATCGAACAGTGATCCGAACCAAAACAATCGAAATGACTTTTTGTCACGAGATCGTCGGAATTTAGCCGAAAAGGCCTGGACGGGCGCGCAAAAGTATTGTCTGCGATCAGGCATTACGAGTAGAGCAAATAGCGCTGGTCCACTAGTTTGTAGAAGGGGTGCTGAGAATCAACGTTGCTGAGCGGCGTTCGGCGTGGCAATCGCTTCGCCGTCCAAGCAGTGATCGTTCATGCAGTGATCGTTCGAGCAGTGATCGTTGAGGAGGGGTAGTACAGGTGGCGTCAGAAGTCGGAGTTCCGGTCGAAGTCGATCGGTTCCCACTGTCCGCGGCGCAGCTCAACATCTACTTCGCCCAGAAACTCGCCCCGCAGGTTCCCTTCACCATCGCGCAGTACGTCGAGATCCGCGGCGACATCGACCCGGCCACGCTGATCCGCGCCACCGACATCGCGTGCCGCGAGCTCGAATCACCCGGCGTCCGCCTCGGCGAGAGCGACGGCCGGCCGTACCAGTGGTACGACGACAACGTTCCGTACGCCATGATCTACCGCGACCTCCGGGATCACGCCGACCCCGTCGGATATGCGCTCGAGTACATGGACGAGCAATATCGCAAGCCGGTGGACTTGGTCCGCGATCAGCTGATCGCCTCCGAGATCATCCAGGTCGGCGACACGCACTACTTCTGGTACAGCCGCGCACACCACGTCGTCATGGACGGGCTCGGCGCAATCTCGGTGCAGGAGCGCACCGCTGCGGCATACACCGCGCTGCAGGCGGGTACCGACATCCCCAAGACACGTGCTGTCGGCGTCCGCGCCATCTACGACTACGAGACCGCGTACCCCGGGTCGAGTCGCTACGACACCGACCGCGCGTACTGGGTCGGCAGGCTCGACGGGCACGACGACGCACCTCGCCTGGCCGGTAACGCCGGTGGGTCCGTCCCCAGCGATGTCTCGGTCGGCGTCGGGGCAGTGCTCGACGCGGAACTCACCGACGCCATGGCCGAGGTTGCCCGCCGCTACAACTCCTCCGACGTCCCCGTCGTCCTCGCCACCTTCGCGCTGTATCTCGCCAGGATGACCGGCACCGACGACGTCATGCTCAGCCTCCCGGTCTCCGGCCGCGCGACGACGAAACTGCGCGAGAGCTCCGGGATGATGTCCAACATCGTGCCGCTGCGCATCGGCGTCGACCCGGACGTCACCATCGAAGAACTGCTGCGACGCATCCAGGTCGAACTCACCGGCGCGCTTCGCCACCAGCGTTTCCGCGTCGAGGACATGCAGCGCGAGAACGACGCGAGTTTCGAGGGCAGCACCTCGGCAGGCCGAGGCGCGTTCGGCCCCACCGTCAACATCATGATGTACGACAGCACAATTCGCCTCGGTGACGTCATCGGCGAATATCGGGTGCTCTCGAGCGGACCCATCGACGACATGATGGTCAACGTCTACCCCGGCGTCGCAGGGGCAAGCACCCGCGTCGACTTCCTGGGCAACCCGGCGATCTACAGCACCGAGGAGCTCGGCGCGCACCACGAGCGGTTCCTGAGCCTGCTGCGCGCTGTCGTGGCGGCACCGGACGGAGTGCTGCTCGCCGACCTGACCGTGCTGAGCGAGGCCGAAGAACGATCCTTGGTGCAGCCCACACCCGCAGGCCCGGCGCCCGCGCTGCTGCCGACGCTGCTACGGCCGGGGACCGTGGTGGGCGAGCTCGACTACGACGAGTTCCTCTCGCAGGCACACCATGTGGCCGCGCTGCTGCCCGCAGGCCCCGAGACGCGCATCGCGATCGCACTCGACCGGTCACCGCACTCGGTGCTCGCACTGTGGTCGGTCACGCTGGCCGGGGGCTCCTTCGTGCCGGTCGATCCACATGATCCACACGACCGGCTCGCGTCCCTGTTGGGCGCTGCCGGAGTGCGGTACGGCATCACCGACCGCGCGACGGCTCCCACGTTGCCCGGCGCGGTGCAGTGGACGGCGATCGAGGATCTCCTCGACTCGGACGCGCCTGCCTTCATCGAGCCTCGCGGCAGTATCGACAATGAGGCCTACCTCATCCACACCTCCGGTTCGACTGGAAAACCCAAGGCAGTCAGTGTCACTCATCGCGGACTCGCCGCGATGGCGGTATCGGCTGCCGCGCGATACGGCATCACCGAATCCTCGCGTGTGCTGCACCTCGCGTCCCCGGTGTTCGACGCGTCCCTGCAGGAGATTCTGAGTGCGTTCGTCGCCGGTGCCACGCTGGTCATCGCACCGGCAGACGCACACGCAGGTCCTGCGCTCGCCGAGCTGCTGGACACCGAGCGGGTCACCCACCTGATCACTGCACCTGCCGTGCTGGCCACACTCGAACCCCTCGACGTCAAGGGCCTCGACGTGTTCGACGTCGGCGGCGAAGCCTGCAGCCCGGCACTGCGCGATCGGTTCGCGGCCGTGGGGCCGGCGATGCTCAACGCATACGGTCCCACCGAGGCGACGGTACTGGCCACACTGTCCACGCCGATGGGCGTCGGCGAGCGGGTGAGCATCGGGGCGCCGCTGCCCGGCGTCCGTGCATTGGTGCTCGACGCGCGGCTGCGGCCCGTACCGCACGGCGGGCTCGGCGAGCTCTACCTCGGCGGCGACGGACTCGCCCGCGGCTACGACGGCCAGTTCGGTGTGACGGCCTCGCGGTTCGTCGCCGATCCGGCCTCGCCCGGGCAACGGCTCTATCGCACCGGAGATCTGGTGCGCTGGTCCGTCGACGGTGCCGCGCTCGAATTCCTCGGCCGCGCCGATCAGCAGGTGCAGCTGCACGGCCGGCGCATCGAACTCGGCGAAATCGAAAGTGTTGCAGCGCAGTTGGACGGTGTCGATGCCGTCGCGGTCGTGGTGCGCGGCGACCGACTCATCGCCTACGTCGTCGGTAGAACCCAGGGTCTCGACGCACACCTGAAGGCGCTGCTGCCCGCATGGATGGTGCCCGGCCGAATCATCGAACTCGACCGATTGCCCACCACGACAAGCGGTAAGCTCGACCGGCGCGCGCTGCCCGCACCCGACCAGTCCTTCGAATACACCCCGCCGCAGACCGATACCGAGCGGGCCGTCGCGGCCGTCTTCGCCGAAGTCCTCGGTGTCGCCGAGGTCGGCCGCAGCCACAGTTTTTTCGAACTCGGCGGCGACTCGCTCAGTGCGACGCGTGTGGTGGCTCGCCTCGGATCCGCGGTCTCGCTGTCGGTAGTGTTCGACACCCCGACGGTCGCGGCGATCGCGCATGCACTCGATTCGGGAGTCGAGCAGGACAATTCACTCGATCTCCTGGCCGTCGTCGTCCCGGATCGTGTCCCGCTGTCCTACACCCAGCAGCGGATGTGGTTCCTCAATCAGTTCGACTCGGAGTCGACCGCGTACACCATGCCCGTCGCGCTTCGGCTGCCCGCAGACGGCGATCCCGCGCTGGTCGTCACCGCGTTGCGTGATGTGCTCGAGCGGCACGAGTCGCTGCGAACGTACTTCCCCGACGACGGCGACGGGCCGCAGCAAGTAGTCGTCCCCACCGCCGGTGTGCTGACCGAGATCCCCACGCGCACAGTGCAGGCCGAGCGGCTGGACACCGTCGTCGCGCAGCTGTCGAGTGTCGGGTTCGACGTCGCGGCCGAGGTACCCGTCCGAGCATCGTTGTTGAACCTCTCGTCCGGTGACACCGTCGTCGTCATCGTGCTGCACCACATCTCGGTGGACGGATGGTCGATCGATCCTCTGGTCCGCGACTTCACCGTCGCCTACCTTGCCCGCGCCGCCGGACACGCACCCACGTGGTCCCGCCTGCGTGCCCAGTACAGCGAGTACGCGGTGTGGAACCGAGCCGTCGTCGACGCGGCCGCGGACGAGCAGTTGGCCTACTGGACCTCGGCGCTCACTGGCGACGGTCTCGCCGCACTGCCGACCGATCGGCCGCGTCCGCCGGTGCAGTCGATGGAGACCGGATCGGTGTCGCTGAACCTCGGCGCCGAGCTGTACGGCCAGCTACGCCGCCTGGCGCTGGCCGAGAACGTGACCTCGTTCATGGTGGTGCACGCGGCACTTGCGTTGACACTCAGTCGATTCAGCGGAGACACCAGGACCGTCGTCGGATCTCCATCGGCAGGCCGCGGGCACGCCGCGCTCGACGACATGGTCGGCATGTTCGTCAGCACCGTCCCACTCGCGGTCGACATCGACCCGGGCGCACGCTTCACCGATCTCCTCGCCGCCGTTCGCCGCGCCGACCTGGACGCCTTCGCGCACTCCGACCTGCCGTTCGAGCGGATCGTCGACGCGCTGGCCACCGATCGATCGCTGGATCGGCACCCGCTGTTTCAGGTGATGCTGGCGTTCGACAACGCACCGCACCGCTCGGTCGAGGACCTGCCGGTGACCGTGCTGCCGATCACCACCAACACCTCCGAGTTCGACCTCAACCTCGTGCTCACCGAAACCCCAGACGGTATCGCAGGCGACATCGAATACGCCGTAGACCTGTTCGACCACATCACCGTCGACCGTTTCGCCTCGGCCTTCGTCACCGTGCTCCGCGCCGTCGTCGAGGATCCGGCCGTGGTGGTCGGCGACATCGAACTCGCCGAGCCCGCATACGTTCCCGGCGACGTCCCCGCGGGGACGCTGCTCGATCTCCTCGTTGCCGGAAATCTCGCTATCGATGGCGAAGAAGCAGTCACCTACCGCGAGCTGGATTCGCGATCGAACAGGCTGGCGCGGTTGCTGATCGGCCGCGGCGCCGCACCCGAGACCACCGTCGCGCTGTCGCTGGAACGCTCCGCGCAGTACATCGTGGCACTGTGGGCCGTCGCGAAATCCGGCGCCGCGTTCGTTCCCGTCGATCCTGGCTTTCCCGCGCTGCGACGCGAGCAGATCCTCACCGGCACCTACCTCGGCTTCGGCGGCGACGAGCCCGGCGTGCAGTGGCTGGACGAGTCCGCGGCAGCCGAGTTCAGCGATGCGCCCGTCACCGATGCCGACCGGACGGCAGCGCTACTGCCCCAGCATCCGGCCTACGTCGTCCACACCTCCGGGTCCACCGGCACACCGAAACCCGTCACCGTGACCCACGCCGGGGTGTATGCGCTTGCCCAGCAGGTGGTTCCGCGTTACGACGTCACTTCGGACTCGCGGGTGCTGCACGGGTACTCGGTCAACTTCGATGCCGCGGTGCTCGAGCTGGTGCTCGCGTTCGGTGCAGGCGCCACCATGGTGATCGCGCCGATGGGCCTGTCGGGCGGCGAAGACATGGCACGCTTCCTCGACACCCACGCCGTCACGCACTACCTCTCGACCCCGGCCGTCCTGGCAACGGTGCCGCCGGTCGACGGTGTCGCCACGGTCGCGGTCGGCGGCGATGTCCTCGGCGGCGACGTCGCCCGGCAGTGGGCACCCGGACGCCGAATGCTCAACGCGTACGGGCCATCCGAAGCTACCGTCGTCGCGACGCTCACCGAGCCGCTCTTGCCCGGAGACCCGGTCACCATCGGCGCCGCGTTGGACCACGTACATGCGCTCGTCCTCGATTCGAGGCTGCAGCCGGTGCCGGTCGGCGGGATCGGCGAGCTGTATCTCGGCGGCGCAGGTATCGCCCGCGGCTACCGCGGACGCAGCGGGCAGACCGCCGAGCGCTTCGTCGCCGCGCCGCACGGTCGGCGCCTCTACCGGACAGGTGATCTGGTGCGCGCCGACGGAACCGGTGCCTTCGGCTTCATCGGCCGCGTCGACTCCCAGGTTCAGATCCGCGGTGTCCGAATCGAACTCGGCGATATCGAAGCAGCTCTACTGGCCCACCCCGACGTCGACGCTGCCGCCGCGGACGTGCGCGACGGGTCGGTGTTCGCGTGGGTCGTCACGGGTGCGGCAGACACCGCTCTCACGAGCTGGCTGTCGACCCGGCTGCCGCTGTCGATGATGCCCGCCTCGGTCGTGCGGGTCGAACGTCTACCCGTCACCGCCAACGGCAAGCTCGATCGCGGCGCGCTGGTCACCCCGGTGCCAGTGACGGGTGATCCGGCGGCGTCGCGGACGTTGACCGAGGACGTCATCGCCGGCATCTTCGCCGACACCCTCGGTATCGCAGACTCGTCCGCCGACGCCAATTTCTTCGTCCAGGGCGGAGATTCACTGAGCGCGACGCGTGCGACGTCGCGGATCGGTGCTGCGCTCGGCACACACGTTCCGGTACGCACGCTGTTCGAGGCGCCGACCGCGCGTGGGTTGGCCGCGGCGATCGACGAGCTGTCCGAGGCCTACGTACCGGCGCCTGCGCTCACCCACCGCGCACCAGATGATGCACTCTCACCCGCCGAGCGCCGGATGTGGCTGCAGAACCGGTTCGACCCCACCTCGCCCGCCTACAACATCGCCTTCTCGCTCCCACTGCCCGCCGGCACCGACCTCGAGGTACTGCGCGCCGCGATCATCGACGTGCTGCGGCGGCACCTTCCGCTGCGCACGGTGTACGAGTCCACCGCCGACGGCCCCGTCACCACGCTGCTCGACGCCTCGGTGGTGGCCGCCTCGCTCGACGACCGACACACCGATGCGGCAGCACTGGCCGTCACCGGGTTCGACCTGACCGTCGAGGCGCCGGTGCGGCTCAATCTGGTGCGCCGCTTCGGGCGTCTCGAGCTGGTGGTGGTGGCCCATCACATCGCTGTCGACGGCCTCTCGCTCGCGCCGCTGATACGAGATGTCGATACCGCACTGACCGCGCGGACAGCCGGACTGCAGCCCGAATTCACGCCACTGACAGTCGATTACGCCGACTACCGGGTGTGGCAGCAGGACGTTCTCGACGTCGTCGCCGCCGAGCAGCTCGGCTACTGGCGCCGCACACTCGCAGGACTGCCGGACTATTTGGAACTGCCCACCGGCACACCCGACCCGTTCGAGGACGCAACCGCCGTGGCGTTCGAGATCGATGCCGCCGTGCTCGCCGAACTGCGCGGATTGGCCAACCGGCTGGGCGCAACACTGTTCGTGGTGATCCACGCGGCGCTCGCCGCCGTACTCGCCGAAGCGAGCGGAACCAGGGACATCGCCATCGGCACCCCGGTATCGGGAAGAACCGAACCCGCACTCGACGACCTGGTCGGCATGTTCGTCGGCACCATCGTGCTGCGCACCGACGTACCACCGAACAAGACGTTCGAGGAGTTCGTCACCGACGTCCGCAACATCGACCTCGACGCCTTCGCCCACTCGTCCGTGCCGTTCGACTGGGTCGTCGACGCCGTCGAACCGACCCGGGTGGTCGACTCGCACCCACTGTTCCAGGTACTGCTGGCCGTCGGAGCACTCGAGATCCCGGAACTGGATCTGGGCTCGGGCATCACCATGCCCGAGCGGATCGCCATCGCCGCAACACAGTTCGACCTCGAAGTCGTCATCGAACACACCGCCGACGGCCTCAGCGGACAACTCGCCTACAACGCAGATCGCTTCGAGCGGTCGGTGTGCCAGGCCCTCGCGGATCGGCTCACCGCGGTACTGAACTCCGTTGCGGCGCAGCCGACCATCCAACTCGGCAGCACCGCCTTCCTTTCCCCCTGCCCCGACGTCGTGACGCGGGGTGGTGGGGCACTCGATCCGTACACCCTCGCCGACCTCGTCCGCCGAGCGGCAGCGCAGTGGCCGAACGCGACCGCTGTCGTCGACGGCGCCGACTCCATCACGTACGCCGAGTTGGATCGACGGTCGAATGCGGTGCTGGAGAACATTCTCGACGAGGGTGCGCAGCCGGGCACGCTGGTGGCTGTCGCGTTGCCGCGCTCGATCGACCTGGTGACCGCCGTGTGGGCCGTGGCGAAAAGCGGGGCGGGATACCTGCCGATAGATCCGAAGCACCCGGCCGCGCGCATCGCGGAGATCATCGAGCACGCACAACCCGTCACCGGTGTCACCCGCGCGTCCCTGGCCCCGCCCGGCGGCAACTGGGTGCTCGTCGACGACGCGGAATCCTCCTACGAGCCAGAGTCTTCCTACAAGCCAGGGTCTTTCGCCGCACACGTCGACGACACCGCCTATGTCATCTACACCTCGGGATCGACCGGTGCTCCCAAAGGTGTGCGCGTGACGCACCGCGGGATCGCGGACCTGGTGCAGAGCCAGCGTGATCTGTTCGGTGTCGACGAGGACTCGCGCGTATTGCAGTTCGCATCACCGGGATTCGACGCGTCGGTCTTCGAGATGCTGTTGGCTCTCGGCGCAGGTGCCGGCCTGGTCGTGGTGCCGTCGGACGTGTACGCCGGCCGCGAACTCGAATCGGTCATCCGCAGCGGCGGTGTGACGCACGTATGCCTGACGCCGACCGTCCTGCAGATCACCGACCCTGCCGCGACACCGTCGGTGCAGGTGGTCGTCATGGCAGGTGAGGCCGCGAACTCCGAACTGGTCCAACGCTGGAACCTCGGTGCTACGGTGTTCAACGCGTACGGGCCCACCGAGACCACGATCATGGCGACATCCACTCCGGCGCTCGGTTATTCGAGCACCGTCACCATCGGCGGGCCGGTCCGCGGGTTCGACGCCGTGGTGCTCGACACCCGGCTGCGTCCGGTGCCGGACAACGTGGTGGGGGAGCTGTACCTCGGCGGTTCTGGATTGGCCGAAGGGTATCTGGACCAGCCGGCACTGACCGCCGGACGCTTCGTGCCGAACCTGCTCGCCGGCAACGGAACACGGCTCTACCGCACCGGAGATCTGGTTCGGTGGACCACGCACCGCGGTGTCCGCGAGCTCGAATACCTCGGACGTGTGGATTCGCAGGTCAAGATCCGCGGCCATCGCGTCGAACTGGCGGAGGTGGAGGCCGCGCTGCTGCGGCATCCGGCCGTCGAACAGGCATCCGTTGTGGGTCAAGGCAATTCGCTGGCAGCGTACGTCGTCGGCGACGGCGACGCGGGAGCCGTCCGCGAGTTCCTGACGCGCACCATCCCCGCCTACATGGTGCCCGGCACGGTCACCGTCGTCGATGCGCTGCCGATGTCGATCTCTGGGAAGGTCGATGCGAGCCGCCTGCCCGAGCCGACTCTGCCGAGAACGCAGCACCTGGAACCGTCGACCCCGCTCGAACACAGTGTGCGGGCGTCGTTCGCCGAGGTGCTCGAGCTGGATCCCGAGCGAATCGGTGTGGACGACAACTTCTTCGACCTCGGCGGTCACTCGTTGTCGGTGGTGCGGGTGATCGATGCACTCGCCGACGAACTCGGACGATCGGTGCCCGTCAGCGCACTGCTGATGCACCCGACGGCGGCATCGCTCGCCGCGAAGCTCGACGGGATGGGCGACGACGGAGACGCCGTGTTCGATGTGCTGCTGCCACTGCGCGCGGACGGCGACGGTGAGCCGCTGTTCTGCATCCACCCGGCGATCGGGATCGCGTGGAGCTACCTGGCGCTGCTCGGCGTCACCGATCGACCGCTGTACGGGCTGCAGGTTCCCGGCATCGCCGATGGGGACCAGTTGCCGTCGTCGATCGATGCTTTCGCTGCCCGGTACGTACGTGAGATCCGTGCCGTGCAGCCGCACGGTCCGTACCACTTGCTCGGATGGTCTCTCGGCGGCGTGATCGCCCATGCGGCGGCGACGGTGTTGCAGAACTCGGGTGAAGAAGTCGCCCTGCTCGTGCTCGTCGACGCGCAGTTGTCGGCTCCCGCCGATGTGCAGGAGTTCGGCGTCGACGATCTGGCGCGTCAGCTCGGTGTGGCCGGATCGTCGTTCGAGGAGATCGTTCGCCAATTGCGGCACACGAGAAGCGAACTCGGTTTTCTCACCGGCGATCATCTGCGTAGGATGTATGCGCCGGTGGTCGCGGCGTCCGGGTGGGTTGCAGCGCACCGACCGAGAGTATTCGACGGCGATGTGGTCTACTTCGCAGCTCGAGGATCTTCCGCGTCACCGTCGTTCGGTGCGCAGCAGTGGGAGCAGTACGTCGACGGCCGGATCTCGGTCCACCGCGTCGACGCAGCACATGAAGACATGTTGGGTGAAGCAGGCGCCCACGCTTTGGGCCGAGTGATCGGCATGGCATCTGTCGCGGAAGGCGTGGCGTGATGGAATCAGTGACAGCGAAAAAGCTGGAGCCGTACGTGGACAACGTGCAGGCTCATTACGATCTGTCGGACGAGTTCTTCGAACTGTTTCTCGATCCGAGCATGACCTACAGCTGCGCGTACTTCGAGCGCGAGGACATGACGCTCGAGCAGGCGCAGACGGCCAAGATCGATCTGGCGCTCGGCAAGCTGGACCTACGCCCCGGCATGACATTGCTCGACGTCGGATGTGGTTGGGGCGCACTGGCCACGCGGGCAGTGGAGAAGTACGACGTCGACGTCATCGGACTGACGTTGAGCCAGAACCAGTTCGAGCACGCCGGCAGGGCCGTGAAGAACCTGTCGAGTACGCGCACTGCCGAGATCCGTCTGCAGGGCTGGGAGGATTTCGATCAGCCCGTCGACCGGATCGTCAGCATCGGTGCGTTCGAACACTTCCGGCGCCAGCGGTACTCCGCGTTCTTCGACAAATGTCGATCGGTACTGCCCGACGACGGCCGGATGTTGTTGCACACCATCGTGATGCGGCCGTTGGCCGAGATCATGGCGAGCGGGGTGGTCTTCACTCGTGAGGACGCGCACTTCGTGCGCTTCATCATGCGGGAGATCTTTCCCGGCGGTCAGCTCGCGCTGTCGGACATGGTGGCGAGCAAGGCCACGGCGTCGGGATTCCGCGTCGAACGTGAGCACGCGCTCGGCCCGCACTACGTACGCACTCTCGACGCGTGGACCGACCGACTCGTCGCCGCACGGGAGGAGGCGATCGAGTTGTCCTCGGTGGAGAACTACGACCGGTACATCCACTACCTCACCGGCTGTTCGTCGCGCTTCGAAGATGGTCGGATCGATGTGGTCCAATTCAGCCTGGGGTTGGCCCCGCCTGGTTGAGCGCGCTCGAAGATCACAAGCATGGAACCATTCAACGCAGCTGTACCGAAAGAGATTAGGGAGCCCACGTGGAAATCCAGGACTACCTCCAGATACTGCGCACACGGTGGATGGTCATCGTCGTCACCGTGGCAGTTGCCATCCTGGGTGCGCTCGCGACCTCACTGCTGACGACGCCGACGTACCAGTCGTGCAGTCGAGTGTTCGTCTCCACCTCGGGTGGATCGACCGTGAGCGAGAGCTACCAGGGCAACCTGTTCTCACAGCAGCGCGTCGCGTCGTACTCCGAACTGGTCACCGGTGACACGTTGGCTGCACGCACCATCGCCGACCTCGGCCTCGACATCAGCCCCGCCGCACTCTCGGCGAAGGTGACCGCTAAGTCGACCCCCGATACCGTCCTGCTCGACACATGCGTCGTCGACACCTCTCCCGGTCTGGCGCGTGACATCGCGAACTCCCTCGCGACGCAGCTCACCGTGCTGGTGCGCGAGCTCGAAACCCCCGAGGACGGTGGCTCACCCGCTGCAGGCGTGCGTCTGGTCGAGGAAGCACAGGAGTCGGCAACCCCGATCAGCCCCAAGACCACGCGCAACCTCGCACTCGGTGCAGCCGTCGGTCTGCTCCTCGGTATCGCGCTCGCGGTGCTGCGCGACCGTCTCGACAACACCATCAAGACCCGCAAGAAGCTCGAAGCGGCCGCCAAGACCCCGCTCGTGGGCAGCATTCCGTTCGACAAGACGATCAAGGACACCTCGATCGTCTCGTTCGACGCGACGCACTCGTCCAGTGCCGAGAGTTTCCGCGAGCTGCGTACCAACCTGCAGTTCCTCGAGGTCGACCATCCGCCGCGCGTCATCGTCGTCACCAGCGCGGTGCCCGCCGAAGGCAAGACCACCGTCGCGGTCAACCTCGCACTCGCACTTGCCGAAGCAGGCCATCACGTCGTCCTCGTCGAAGGCGATCTACGACGCCCGCGCGTGTCGAAGTACCTCGGGCTCATCGGCTCGGTCGGTCTGTCGACGGTGCTCGCCGCGCAGGCGGACCTGTCGGATGTCCTGCAGCCGACCAAGTTCGAAGGACTCGAAGTACTCGCATCCGGTCCGCTGCCGCCCAACCCGTCCGAGCTCCTCGGATCCGCGGCGTCGCGGCGCATCATCGACGAGCTGCGCAGCCGCTTCGACTACGTCATCATCGACGGCGCCCCGCTGCTCCCGGTCACGGACTCCGCGCTGCTCACCACGCACAGTGACGGCGCGTTGATCGTCGCGCGGTTCGGACACACCAGCGAGAACGAGGTCACCCGCGCAGTCGGCAACCTCGAGACCATCGGCGCGCACGTACTCGGCGCCGTGTTCACGATGATGCCGGTCGGCCGTAAGGGCGGCGACAACTACTCGTACTACTACGAGACCGACAAGTCGATCCCGCGTCAGACACCCAATCCGGTCACGCCTGGAACCGTCGCGGCACCGCCGAAGGACGTCACGCCGCCGTCGTCGAACGGCACCGTAGGCGTCTCGGCGGCGGCTCCGGCGCCGACCGAATATCCGCGGGCCGAGGTCACCTCGTCGTCGCGGAGATACAAGGAATGAGGACGGCCGGGGTAGTCGGCGGGATAGGCGGGATCGTCGCGGCCATCGCGGTCGGATTCGCCGCTCCCGCGGCCGCGGCCCCCGGCGTCGTGGTGGGTCCAGGAACGGGCTTCATCACCACCGGAGGGCTCGAGGACCTGACGGCCTGTTCCTTCGCGGCCGTCGGGTACGACGCGGCGGGCCGGTTGATCGGATTGACCGCAGGGCATTGTGTTCTCGCCCCCGGCCTCCCGGTCACCTCCATCGGAAACCTGGGAGCCGGGCCCGTCGGGACCACCACGGTGGGGCACTGGGGACCGGACTACGGCGTCATCGAACTCGATCCCGCGAAAGTCGTCCCGGTGGCCTCCGGCGGGGGAGTCACCATCACCGGCATCGGCCGGGCAGTTCCGGGTCAGCCGGTCTGCAAGGTCGGCGTGGCCTCGGGCGTCACCTGCGGAACCGTACTCGACGTCCGGGGCGACACCGACATCGTGACCACGACGCCTACGGTGTGGGCAGATTCCGGCGGCGCGCTCGTCAGCGGTACCACGCTCGTCGGCATCGCCAGCCATGCCGATTCGATTCCTGTTCTGAGCCCGACGGTGTACGCCTCGGCAGCCGACTCGCTCGACCGACTCAACGCCCGCGGTGGCCCTGGAGCTGGGTTCCGGCCCATCGGGTCGTGAAGTTGGTCGCGGCCGCAGTCGTAGCTGCGGCCGTGGTGGGCGGATATCTGTGGTGGAGTGCGCCCGCGTCTCGCGGGGTGGCAACGATCGGGTCGGCCGACGCGTTCGCCTGCCAGCCGCCGTCAGGGGTTCATGACTTGGCTCCTGCTTCGGCGTCCATCCCGCGACCGGCCCCCGGTACCGTGCCCGAGGACTTCGTGCCGGTGAAAGCCGTTGTCTGCGACTCGTTCACGGGAGATCGAGTCGACGCGGACAAGACCGCCACGTACAGCGAGCACCACTACGCAGGCGACTTCTCCGACGCGCTCGAGCAGCTCAACGCAGGCTCGGGACGGCGGCCGCTGCTGCCGGGGCAGTGCGGTGTCTACGACCTGGCGGTCGTGGAGGACATGTGGCTGCTCGACGCCGACGGCCGCGCGGTGCAGCCGTCGTACCCGCTGCACGGCTGCGGATACCAGAACACGCTGGGGCTGTACACCGTTCGATCCTTGCCGGAGGTCGAGACCGTCGAGCATCGCGTCGAACTCACCGACGACACGATCTCCGTGTACTACGGGTGCTCACCGGTTCTCTCGCTTCCGACCCCCGGCGCTGCACTCGTCGACACCGACGTGCTCTCGGGCGGCGGGCTGTGCCGCTTCGACGTCAGCGGGCCGGTGCCGATGTTCGACGGTATCCGCGGCTACGACCCCGGCCGGCTGGACCTGCTCACCGATCTGTTGCGCACCTCGGCGCCTGCCGGTGACTGCACCGAATCCGCCAGTGCAGTCGTGGCCACCTCCGTGACCGGGCTCGACACGATCGACTGGGAGCCGGTCCAGGTGATGGTCGAGCTCGACGGCTGCCGAAGAATCCTCGCCGACGGCTACCTGCCCCTCGGGCCGATCAGCGGCGAGCAGGCGCGGTTGCTCGCCGGGTGACCACGGCCTTACGCGTCGGACATCACGCTCGCGCGATCGGCCGTCCCAGCTGATCAGCCACTCGCGAATCGACGGCCTTCTCGTCTCTGTCTCGCTAGGCCTTGCCGGCAAGGGGAGTGGCTCCGTTTCCGACCAGTCGGCGCGTCAGGGTGGAGAGATCGGCGGCGATGTCAGTCTCGAACCGGCCCGAGGCTGATCAGTGGATATGTAGAGACCGCGCCAGTCGGTGCGAAAGCGGGATGTTTGCCGTGTTTCTCTATGACGTGTTCTTCGGTGACGTGACTCGCGCGGTGAGGTGCCCAGGGGCCGGGAAGGTTCAGGTGCCGGGATGGTTCAGATGCCGGGACGTTCAGATGCCGGGGATCGGAAAGCGCCACATCGCAAGGACGGCGAGGCAGATGATCGCTGCGGTATAGGCGACGGTGCCGAAAGCCCTGGACACACTGGTCAGGAGTTTCATACTTCGACTTCTGTCGCTGCGTGCGGTCATGGTGTGCCTACTTCCTCGGACCCCCTCTTTTTTCACAGTTCCCCTGGTGTTGTACTCACCATCGCCGAGTGCCATGCATACGCACATCCGCCGAAATACCTACACGGCTACCCGTATCGAAATTCGCCCATATACCCCCGCCTCGAGAACAGGTACCCGACCCCGCCGAATGGACGGTTACGGATCAGGGGCGGATGCATGAGCATGAAATCACCCCCCGATTCGAACCATCCCTCCGAGGCACCCCATGCACCTGACACTCGTTCCGCCGCTGCCCACACCCGTGGTCGCCCAGAAATCACCCGTACCGATCGGTAGGAGCACGCGCGCCCCCGATCTGGACTGGGTCCGCCGAGCACTCGGGTGGTGTGATCTGCTCTCCCGCGAGAACTCACTCAGCGGGCCCGACCAGATGGTGGTCGCCTTCGCGATCGAATGGGCACCCTACGGCGGCGCCGACGCCGAAAGCGTCTTCGTCAAATTCGGCGTCCAGCGCAACAGATTCCTGCACATGCTGCAGGCCGCGATGCAGCCCCGGTCCACCGAGCCGCACCGATACCACCGCATCAAATCCGACCTGTGCCGCGACATCATCGCCGCCTGGCAGCCGTCCCTGCGTCCGCGTAAGTCGCGGGCCTGAGCGTTGGTTTGTCGGTGTGGGCGGCGACCTGGTGTCCGCTTGAATGGCGCACCGGTGTCCGCTTGAATGGCCCACCGTAGCTATCTGATCGTATGAATGGCGCATTCAAGCGGTGGCTGGGGTGGGCGGTGCGTGGGTGTCGGCGTGCTGGTGTCCGCTGCTGTCCGCTGGTGTCCGCTTGAATGGCGCACCGTAGCTATCTGATCGTATGAATGGCGCATTCAAGCGGTGGTGGTGTGGACGGTGCGTGGGTGGCGCGCTGATGCTGTCCGCTGGTGTCCGCTTGAATGGCGCACCGTAGCTATCTGATCGTATGAATGGCGCATTCAAGCGGTGGTTGGGGTGGACGGTGCGTGGGTGGCGCGCTACTCACTCGCATGGTCCGCCAACCAGGCCGCAACCTGTGTCCGCGAGGTGAATCCGAGTTTCGCCAGGATATGTTCCACGTGCCCCTGCGCGGTACGGGGTGAAATGACGAGCCGTTCGGCGATCGCCTGATTGGTCAGACCCTCGGTGATCAGGTCCGCGACTTGCCGCTCACGCTTGGTCAGACGCGCCGACCCGTGCGGCTCGCGGTTCGGCGTGTCGGACGCACTCTCGCGCAGTGCGTAGGAGATGGCCGCGTCCATGTCGAATTGCTGACCTCGGCGGTAGGACGCGTCGAACGCTTTGGTGCCGAGATCTTCCTTTGCGGCCTGCTCGCACTCGTCCTGAAAGTGGCTCAGCCTGGGATGAATGACCGGGGAACTGCCGAAGGAGCGCGCTACCCCGTCCGCCGCTCCCAACAGCACTGCCGCACGCGATGTCTCCTGTTCGACGACGATCCACGCCAGCGCAGCAAGGCTCGATGTCGCGACGCGGGGATTGCCCAACTGTCGCGTCAGTTCCAGCGCCTGTTCGAGGAGCCCGACCGCGCGTTCGGAATTTCCCTGCCGCCAGACATCGATCGACATCGCCCACAGTGACCGCGAGCGATACATCTTTTCGTCGTACTTCTCGGTGAGTGCGAGGACGCGCTCGTGACATTCGATCGCCTTGTCCAGCCGGCCGTTCAATCCATGGGCCAATCCCTGCAAATGCATCGCACTCGTCTCGAATGCTCTTTTCCCTTGCGCTCTGAACTCCGTGATCGCGGACTCGAAGTACTCGGGCGCCTTCGCGATGTCACCGCTGTGCAGTGCAACCGTGCCGTCGGCGTTGGCGATCAAGGCATGCATCATCGGGTCGTCGGAATCCGCCGTCAGGGCATGCGCTTCCTCGACGAGGGCGACGCCGGCGAGGTGATCGCCCTGGACGTTGGCCATGGCAGCGGCGCAGCACAGTGCGGTGACCCACTCGAGGGAAGGCGGGCCGCTCTTGTGGACGAGCAGTCGCGACAGCCAATGCCGAGCATCGGTGTACAGACCTTGTGAGAGCCCGAACCAGTACAGATCCGTCACGATGCGCATGCCACACGCAAGATCACCCTCGGCGATGCAGAACGCGAGCGCCTCGCGAAAGTTCGGTCGTTCCCGCTTCAGCCGGACGATCCAGTCCAGTTGGCGTGGGCCGATCCAGTCTTCCTCCGCTTCGTGTGCGAGTTTCTCGTACCAGTCCCGGTGGCTGCGACGTATGAGCGCGGTTTCGCCCGCCTCGTCCAATTTTTCGAAACCGTACTGACGGATGGTTTCGAGCATCCGGAACCGCACCACCGAACCCGTCCGCTCCCGGATCAGGATCGACTTCTCGGCGAGGGAGGTGAGGGTGTCCAGTAACTCGTCGCGGGTCAGGCCGATGCCGCACACCTCCTCGGCAGCGTCGAGCTCGAACGTCGCGGCGAACACCGACAGTCGACCCCACACCGATTGCTCCGGGGGAGTGCACAGCTCGTAGCTCCAGTCGATACACAAGCGCAGCGTTTGTTGCCGGCTCGGCGCATCCCGGCTGCCACGCGTCAGGAGTGCGTACCGGTCGGTGAGCCGGGCGAGGATCTGCTCCGGCGACATCACCCGCAGCCGAGCCGCCGCCAACTCGATCGGCAGCGGCAAACCGTCGAGCCGGTTGCAGATCCCGGTCACCGCATCGGAGTTCTCCTCCGTCAGGGTGAACCCGGGAGCCGCAGCGGCAGCACGCTCGATGAACAGCGTCACCGCGTCGTACTTGGGCACCGATCGCAGCGACTGCCGAATCTCCGGATCGGGAACCGTCAACGGCGGGACGCGGAGCACGGCCTCACCGGCGATGGCGAGAGCTTCACGGCTGGTGGCCAGTATTCGCAGCCCCGGACAGACCCGCAGCAGCGTCTCGCTCAGCTTCGCGACGCTGGTCACCACGTGTTCGCAATTGTCGAGGACGAGCAGCAGCTCCCTCGGGGCGAGGAACTCGATCAGTACCTCTCGCAGCGGCCGCAGCGACTGATCCCGCAACCCGACGGCAGCGCTGACCGCGTCGATCAACGACGACGTGTCTCGCAGCTCCGCCAACTCGACCAGTCGCGCACCGCCCGTGTACTCACGCTGCACCGCCGTCGCGACCCGCACCGCCAGACGCGTCTTGCCGACGCCGCCGATCCCGGTCAACGTCACCATCCGCGAACTCGACAGCATGTTCTTCGCCGCAGTGAGTTCCTGCCGACGGCCGACGAAACTCGTCATCTCGAGCGGAAGGTTTCCGGTGGCGACACCGAGTCCGGATACGGACGCCAACCGCCTGCTCCGAAACGTCGGGTGCCCGAACGTAGTCCGGTCGTCCGCCGCGTCGTCGCCGGCCTCCACACGCAGGGACATGTCGTCGCCGGTCAGGCCATGGTCCTGTTGTAGCTGCCGTAGCTCGTCACCGAATTCTGCGGCAGTGCTCGGACGGTCCTCCGGTTCCCGCGACATCGCACGCGAAATCACGGCCGATGCGTCGTCGGGAATTCCGTGAATACGTAAGTCGGGCACTGATTGCTGAGTGATACGAAGGAACTGGGCGACGACTTGTTCCCCGCTGCGCCGCTCGAACGCAGCGTGCCCGGTGAGGGCGCTGAACACGGTTGCGCCGAGGCTGTAGACGTCGGACACCGGGGTCGGCGGGTTGCCGGCGAGCACCTCGGGCGCGGTGTACGCGGGCGAGCCGGTGACAGCGCCGCTGGTTGTCTGGAAGCCGCCGGTGATGTGCGCGATGCCGAAATCCGCCAACTCCGGCTCGCCGTAATCGGTGAGCAGGATGTTGGCGGGCTTGATGTCTCGATGAAGGATGCCGAGTCGGTGCGACGTCTCGACCGCACCCGCGATCTTCACCCCGATCCGTAGCGCCTCGTCGAAAGGCAGCGGACCGTCGCGGCGGATCAGCGTATCGACCGAATCCTTCTGGTGATACGGCATCACGATGAACGGGCGACCGGTTCCCGTCTCGCCGACCTGCAGAATGCTGACGATGTTCGGGTGGCCGGTCAGCCGACCCATCGCCCGCTGCTCCCGGAAGAAGCGGGCCCGGTTCTCCTCGTCGAGTTCGACGGTCAGAATCTTGACCGCGACGGTACGAGAAAGCTCTTCCTGGACGCACCGATACACCACACCGAACCCGCCGTGGCCTATCTCCTCAGCACTGGCGAAGCCGAGACCCTCCAACTCGGCCGCTGGTGACGGACATCGTTGCGTGTCACGTGGATCGTCTGGACACATCGGACGGCTGCTCACTCCGTCGGCGTGTAGTTCCCCACGTCGGTCCCGGCGGCACGACCGGCGCGGATGCGGCGCGGGCCAACGCCGCTGCGCCGTAGTTCCATGGTAGGCCTCGGGCGGCTCCGATGCCCGTGCCCCCCCGTTACGCAAATGCACGTGCGTTTGCGGGAAGGGTGGGGTTTTCCTGGGCGGCTTCGACGCCCGTGCCCCCGGTTACGCAAATGCACGTGCGTTTGCGTGGGTGGTGGGGTTTTCCTGGGTGGCTTCGACGCCCGTGCCCCCGGTTGCGCAAATGCACGTGCGTTTGCGTGGGTGGTGGGGTTTTTCGTGGGCTACTACGCAAATGCACGTGCGTTTGTGGGAGGGGTGGGGTTTTTCCTGGGCGGCTCCTACACGGGCACCGGGTCGGCCGACTCGTCGTCCTCGGTGACGCGATCCTTGGACAGCATGAAGTATGCGGCGACGAGTGCGCAGGCGAATGCGATTGCAGCAGCATAGAATCCGACGGCGATGGCGTCGGCCGCGCTGTCGATCACCTGCTGGGCAGGGTTCTGGGCCGCATGAGCGGCGGTCGTTCCGTGGTGTTCACGCGAGAGTACGATCGCGCCGATGATCGCGACTCCGAGTGTGCCGCCCAGCTGACGGACGGTCTGGACTATGCCCGAGGCCTGCGCTCGCGCCGACGCGTCGACCCTGCCGAGAGCATCGGTGTTGACCGGGGAGAAGACCAATCCGAGGCCGAAGCCGGTGATGATCATGCCGGGGATCTGCTGTGGGTAGGACAGTGCGTGCAGCGTCGTCGCCCACACCGCAACACCAACGGTGGAGATGAGCAGCCCCGCCAGAACGGGCCCTCGAACGCCGGCTCGGTCGTACCAGCGTCCGGCGATCTGCGCCCCGGCCGCGATGGGGAGAATCAACGGCAATGCGGCGATACCTGCTTGCATCGGGCTGTAATTCAACAGGTCCTGAACGTAGAGGGTCGAGTACAGCACGATCGCGAGAAGCCCGAACTGGCTCGCGAACAACACGACGATGTTTCCGCTGAACGCCCGCTGCAAGAACAGTTTCACGTCGACGAGGGGATCGGAGGAACGAACCTGGCTGATGACGAACACGGTGGTGATCGCGATCCCGGCGGCAAGGAGTCCGAGAGTTTTGGCCGAGCCCCACGTCCACTGACTCGACTGCTGCACCGCGTACACCGTCAGTGCGATGCCGACGATCATGAGCACCGCCGAGATCGGCCGAATGGTGATGGATTTCTGGCGGGTGTTGTCGGGCCGTGCGAACGCGACCAGTGCCAGCGCTGCCAGACCGACCGGCACGTTCAGCCAGAACACCGCCCGCCAGCTGACCCATTCGGTGAGCGCTCCGCCGAGCAGCGGGCCGACGGCGAGGAATATCTGGCTGACCCCGACGTAGATTCCCATCGCCTTGCCCCGCACCGACAGCGGAAATGCAGCCATGACGACCGTCGCGCTGACCGGCATCATCAACGCCGCACCGATGCCCTGAACAGACCTCGCCGCGATGATCCATTCCTGGCCGATGGACCCCGATGGTGCAAAACCGCACAGCGCAGAGGCAATGAAAAAGATGACGACGCCGACGCGGAACGCGGTGACCGGACCGATCTTGGCACCCAGCTTCCCGCCGAGAGCGACCATCGCCGCCATGGCGAGGACATAGGCGTTGACGACCCACTGCTGTCCCGACGCCGACAGCGGAAGGTCCCGGGTCATCGTCGGCAGAGCCACGGTCACAACGGTCTGGTCGAGCATGATCATGGACAGGCTGCCGGTCATGGCGATGAGCGTCAGCCAACTCTTCCGGGTCGGTGAGCGTGTGTCGGGACTGGACATCAATGCCTCGCTTCAAGTGTCGACGGTGTGCTCATGTAGTTCAGTCGAGGATGCCCACGAATTGCTCACAAGATCAGGGTGATCTTTGTGCGCATCTCAGCGCCCGATGACGGGTACCAGTAGGCGAGAGCGATGTGCGTCGCCCCAGTGCAGGGTGCATCGTCCGCTCCGGCGGGCCGCGTACTTGGCCGGCATCGCGCCGGTCAGCGGGTTGGTCGGCCACATCCAACGACCTGCGACGACGAGACGCAGCTGCTCCCCGGCCCGGAACAACGTCGCCGACGGCCCGAGCGGAATGTCGACCTGCACGATCTCGCCCGCAGTCAGCGGCTCACGCCGATCGTAGGTCGGGACCGGTGCGAAGAGCGTCGATGCACCCTCGTCGAGGTGACGCACCGACGCGCGCATCCAGCCCGTCGCGACTCGGTCACGGCCGAAGCCGTACGACCCCTCGAACGGCACGTACCGCGAGCCCTGCCACTTCTCGACTCCGACGAACAAGTCGACGTCGTCCGCGTCCTCGACCGAGACGAACAGCCGCAGCGCTGTCGGGCCGGTCAGCTCGGTGTCCTCGTCGAAGGTGTAGCCGAGTTTGACGCCGTCCTTCTTCGGATCGAACGTGATCGAGCCCGATGACGACGCAGGTAGCGTCGACAGCCCGTCGTCGGTGAGAAAGAGGGAGGTCCAGATGGTGTTCGCCGGCGGCCACTGCGACTCGTCGCGAACCTCGACGATCCGGTCGCGGCTTTCGCGAACCTCCAAACGCACTGTCGGCAACACAGGTTGGGATGCGTCGTTCTTCAGATGCCGTGCAAGAAAAGATGTTTGGGATCGTTGCGCCTCGGCAGAGTAGAAGGTCGCCCACTTTCCGCCGCGGTGCGTATAGACATGCGGTTCGGACGAGGTGATGGATTCGAAGGCACGAAACGACCCGCGACTGTGCAGGTTGTTGTCGGAGAAGCTGCCGCAGATGAGGGCTGGCACATCGATGGCCTTCAGATCGGGGACCAGAGACTGCCAGAAGTCGTCGCGCAGGGGGTGTTCGGTGTTCTTGGTGCCGATGTCGAAGGCGAGTCGGTTGTTCTTGACGCCCTTCGACCACATCTTCACGAATCCCGTTTCCTGAATTCCGCCGGGACGGAACAGTTCTCGGTACGCGTCGGTGAAGCCCTCCCACGGGACGATCGCCCCCAGGTGCGGCGGCTTCAGAGCGGCGGCCTTCCACTGTGAGATCGCGAGATACGAGACGCCGATCATACCGACCGCGCCTGTGCTCCAGGGCTGTTGGGCGGCCCACTCGATGAGGTCGTGGACGTCCTCGCCTTCCTGATCGGCGAACGGGGAGCCGACGCCCTCCGACGTCCCGCATCCACGAAGATCCGCGTTGACGACGACGTAACCCTCGGCGGTCCAGAATGCGGGGTCCGGAGCCTCCCATCCGGTGAGCGACGAGAACCGGATCGGTCCGCTCTGGCGAAGAACCTTGTACTGGAACGGAAGTGCATATCCGCGTCCGGAACGCTTACGTGCCGGGAGATTGTCCTTGCCGTACGGGTGCGCACACAGCAGCACAGGGAACGGGCCGTCGCCTGTTGGCCGGTACACGTTCGCTCGCAACACGGTTCCGTCGCGGGTGACGATCTCGGCGTCGTTCTCGATGACGATCGATCCCGGTGCGGGCTCGAACACCTCGACCGGCGGGCGGGCGATACCGCGCAGGCGGGTGAGGGCATAGGCGGCCGCACCTGGGCGGCTCCAGGGCCGGTCGTGGGCGGGCGCGTGCGCCGGTGTTCGGCTGGCCATGGACAGCTCCTGTTCTGGACTGGGTGTTCCCGCAAACGCACGTGCGTTTGCGTGGGTGGTGGGGGTTTGGGCTGGGTGTTCCCGCAAATGCATGTGCGTTTGTGTGGGTGGTGGGGCTGGACCTGGCCGTGTACGCAAATGCACGTGCGTTTGTATAGGTGGTGGGGGTTTGCCTGGGTGTTCCCGCAAATGCACGTGCGTTTGTGTGGGTGGTGGGGCTTGGGCCTGGGTGTTCCCGCAAATGCACGTGCGTTTGCGTAAGGGGGCGGGGGCGGGAGAGGAGGCGGGGTTAGGGGGCTCCGAGCCACGACCCGTGCAGGCCGGCGGGTACGCGGATGGGCAGTTCGACGGTGGCGAGGGGGCCGTCCGCGGGATTGTCGGCGTCGAGGAGGTAGAACCGCGAGCGGAGGTCGACCGGATCGGTCCCGATTGCTCCCCAGTAGTCGTGCTCGGCGCCGGGGATGTAGATCGGTTCGCCGATCGCGACGCCCGGTGTCCACGCGACATCCGTGCCTGCGCGCAGGTCGTGGAACCACAGGCTGTCCAGATCCCCCGAGTCGGATTCGGCTTTGCCGACGGTCGCGATCCGGTCGTGTTGCTCGGTCAGCAACCGGTCGTCGACGCGGGGGAACTCGAGGCCGGAACGTTCCCCGATCCGAGTACGCGTGATCGCACCGGAGACCGGATTGCATGTGGCCCTTGTCAATGCCGAAGTATTCGGCGTCGCCGAGTGCGCGAACCCGCCCGGATAGACATGTTCGACGTAATCGACGGTGACCGTCCCGTCGGGGTTGTCGAATGCGTTGGCGAAGTGCCACACCCAGAAGGGCTCGGTGTCGATCCAGCGCACCGCGGATCCGTCGCGCGGAATCAGCGCGATGCGTGTGCCTCGCTCGGGTTCCCACGACAGCAGCGATCCGCCTCGCATGACCGCAGCGAAATCGAAGACCAGCGGATTCGCGAAGAGCACCACGTACTTCTTGGTCAACGCCATGTCGTGAATCATCAGCGGAGCATCGAGCCCGGTCACCGGCGTCGGCGTGCGCAGTGCCGTGCCGACGGCGCCGACGACGGACCACGTCAGATACGGCGCCTCGAGTGAATAGGTGAACAGCACCAGTTCACCGGTACGCGGGTCGGTCTTCGGGTGAGCGGTACTGCCGACGAGCATCGCCCCGTCGCAGTCCTCGGTGCCGAGCGTCGCCAGCGAAATCGGGTCGATGCGGTACGGCTTGTCGGACTCCTGCATCGCCATCAGCCGACCCGCATGCTCGACGATGTTGATGTCGGGGAGCGCCCGCGTCGTATTGGCAAGCGTGTCGCCGACGACCGATGCAGGCGGGGTGTATCCATCGGTCAGACCGGACCAGATGACCTCGCCGCGTTGCTCTTCCAGCTCCACCATCGGAGTTCGGACGAAGCGATTGCTGTACGACGCGCGGCCGCCTGCAAGGGTGATGCGGTGCAGCATCCCGTCGCCGTCGAGGGGATAGACGAACGAACCGATGGGATCGAAACGCGGGTTGGGACCGTTGCGCAGATAACTGCCTGCCAGGTCGTCGGGAATCTCGCCGGTGACCTCGAGATCTGCGACGTCGACCTCGTCGCGCTGCGGGGCGTACACCCCCGTCAGGTGCGGGTTGCGCGAGAGATCGACGGGTTGGGGACGGTGTGGATCGGTCGTCACGGTCATGCGCTCTCCCTCGAGTTCTGGACGGCGTCGCGGCTCGCCCTGTCAGGATAAGTGTTGGTGAGGTGAATCATGGCCGCAATCAACAGGATCGGGACGGCCCAGTTGAGGAAGAAATCGAGCAGATACGGGCTGTCGGTGCCGGAGGCGTGCGCGTCGAGAGCAGTCACGAGCACCGCCGACACTCCCATGACAGTGATGGCGACGCCCCACGATGCCGACAGAACGAAATTGATCCGCCGGAACAACGGGGACGACCAGTACTCCTCGGGGGTGGATCGTTTTGCGTACTCGGCTGTGAACGGGCGCACGGATGCGGTCGCGAGCAGAACAAGACCGAGTACGACGCCGACGAGCGGGCGACCCCAGTCGAACAACCACTGGTCGACGCCTTGATCGCCGATGAAGCCGACGACCGCGATCAGCGTGAACAGGACCAACGAGTAGATGTCCATCTGGGTGGGGCTGCCCGTTCGTCGACCTCGGATCACGAAGACGAGTCCGATGAACGCGGCCAGGAGTGCGCTCCACGCGACGCCGTCGGCAGCCGTTCGCTGAGCGACGAGGGTGAACGCGATCCACGGGATGAAGCCGGTGAAGATCGCCAACGGGTTGAGATTCTTTGCAGCGGTCTCGGACACGAAAGTTTCTTCCTTCTGAGGGGGTGATTCAGCGAATGATGTTGTGGGGAACCAGATCACCGATGTTGAGCGGCGGCAGCACGCGCACACCGACCATGATGGCGTCGCAGATCAGCGCGGTCGGAGCGCCGGTGGTACACACGTAGTTGTCGAGCTTGTCCCAGTTATCGCAGAACCCTTCGAAACAGAAGGTGAGGCCGTCGCGGCTCTCACTCCACGGCGGCCCGCTTGGCTTCTGGTTGTCCACCGGGTCGGCGGACGCGATGGCGGTCGACCCGATCAGCGCGGTCGCTGCGAAGGCTCCGGTCACCAGGACGCGTGCAACTGTCTTGTACATGGACGTTCTCCGTTCGGTAGGTGAGGTATCCGGTGTTCCTGGATGATCTTGCGCCCGGACCCGCGTCGAAACATCGGTAATGACACGCAGATTTTTCTGCCCAACCGGTGAATGTGCGCACCCGAGGCGGAACCGGCAGTGATGGACAGGCGGCCGTGGCAGGAAAACATACGTCGTCACACCGATGTTGTTGCGCGCTGAAACTTCGATAGTGGAACTCGACAAGCAGACCACTAGAAAGGGCTCAGCAGATGAACGCGAAGATGATGTTGCTCGGATTGGCGCCGTGGGCGCTGTTCTCCGTGCTCACCGAAAGGCTCGGTGCCGGAGCTGTCGGCGTGGCCGCGCTGGTGGCATGTGCAGGCTCGCTCGCGCTGGCTGTCACCGCTGCGCGAAGCAAGGGCGGACTCAAGATCATCGACGTCGCAGGCGTCGCCACCTTCGGAATCATCGCTGCGGTCGCATTCGTCGGAGGCCAAGGCGTCGACGACGCCCTGGCAGACTTCGGGCGCGGAGGTGCGACGTTCGTGCTCGCTGCCGTCATGGCGATCTCCGTGGTGACCATCCCGTTCACCGAGCAGTACGCCCGAGACAGCGTCGACCCCAGATACTGGGGCAGCCCGGTCTTCCGTGCCAAGAACAAGACGCTCAGCGGTCTGTGGGCAGGAGTCGTCTTCGTGATGGCGATCTGCCACCTCGTTGCCGGCGTATTGGCCTCCGAGGCAGACCTTTCCGGGGCCCACCCGGGCAACCTCGTGTTGAACTGGATCATCCCGATCGCCCTGATCGTGTGGGCCGTCAAGCGAACCCAAGCGGTTGCAGCCGACCATCCTGTCGCTCAGGAGGTCGGCCGGTGAACCTCGCACGAGCACTCGTCGTGGCTGCGTCGGCAGCAGCACTGCTCGGACTGACCGCGTGCACGGAGACGGTTGTCGACGAGACCCCCGCTACTACGTCGACCACGACTGCAGCCGTATCCACCTCGGAGGCATCCGACGGCTCCGGGGCAGGCGGTTCCGGTGGTTCGGGTGGTTCGGGTGGTGGTGGGGTCGTGACGACGCTGCCCTCGATCGTTCCGCCGACGACCGTCCCACCGACAACGGTGCCGCCGACATCGCCGCCGCCGACTCTGCACCCGACCGACGGAATACTTACGCCCACACTGCACCCGACGGACGGTATTCTTCCGACGGATCCGCACCCGACCAACGGCATCCTGCCGACCAACTGATCCCCTTACCGAGCAAGGCACCGAACGCCATGACAGGTCTACTCAGTTCTTCCACCCGATGGGCGACGATCGTCTCGATCGCCCTCACGGGCGTGTTCATCGGGGCGGGCAGCGCGGTCGCCCAGCCTGCCGCGGACATCCCCGTGCCCTCGGCCGATCCGTTCTACGACTACACCGACTCGCTCGACGGCAGCGCACCCGGCGCGGTTCTGCGGACCAGGCCCATGGCGTACGGCAGCCCGAACCTTCAGACGCCGATCACCAGCACTCAGGTTCTCTATCGCACCACCGATCAGCAGGACGAGGCCGTGACCACGGTCGCGACCGTGCTGCGGCCACTGATCCCCGGGCCGACGAAGCTGATCTCGTTCCACACCGCGTACGACGGCCTCGGCGCGGAATGCGATCCGTCGTACACCCTCAGCGGGCATGGAAACAGCAACACCGCGGCGATCGAGCAAGCCGTCATCACCGGTTACATGGCGGCCGGTTACACCGTCGTCGTCCCCGACTACGAGGGTGAAAGCCTCGAATGGACCATCGGGCGCCAATCCGCGTACGCCGCACTCGACGGCATCCGAGCGGCCGAAGCCGTGCTGGCGCTGCCGTCGTCGACGCCCGTCGGGTTGATCGGATACTCGGGTGGTTCGGTCCCGACGCAATGGGGTGCGGAACTGGCGCCGGTCTATGCGCCGGAATTGAACATCGTCGGCGCGGCTGCGGGTGGTCTGCCGGTCGACCTGGCTCACAACCTTCCGTACGTCAGTGGGTCGACGGATTGGGCAGGCGTCATTCCGGCGTTGATCGTCGCCTACCAGCGGGCGTACGGCATCGACACCGACGCGTTCCTGTCGGACAAGGGCAAGCAGATCGTGGGCGACGTCGAATCGAACTGCATCAACGCGTTCGCCTCGAAGTACCCCGGGCTGACCGACACCGAGATGCTCGCACCGCCGTACACCTCGTTGCTCCAGGTGCCGGAGGTCGTGGCCGCGATCGACGACAACATCATGGGCTCGGTGGGCACCCCGGTTGTGCCGCTGCTTCTGGGCGTCGGCGATTCGGACGGCACCGGTGATTCGGTGATGGTCACTGCCGACGTCGAAGGCCTCGCACGGGACTACTGCGACCGCGGCGTCGCCGTCACCTACGCCCAGTACACCGGGCAGAACCACAGCAAGGCGTTCGTACCGTTCCAGGCACAGGCCGCGCAGTTCCTCACCGACCGCTTCAACGGCGTTGCGCCGACCGACAACTGCGCGGTCGTCGGGCCGGGGAACGAGCTCACGCCGACGCCTCTGCCGGTGGGCTGAGGCAGGTGTAACCGCAGGCACGCGATCGACCCCACTCCCATTTCCTGCGCAAACGCACGTGCGTTTGCGTAGGGGGTGGGGTGGGGCCTGGGGTTTCGCTGGTCCTGTGCGCAAATGCACGTGCGTTTGCGTAGGGGGTGGGGTGAGGCCTGGGGTTTTGCTCGTCCTGTGCGCAAATGCACGTGCGTTTGCGTGAGGGGTGGGGTGGGGCCTGGGGTTTTGCTGGTCCTGTGCGCAAATGCACGTGCGTTTGTGTGGGGGGTGGGGCGGGGTGGGGCCTGGGACGGGGTTTGACGGCTGATTCGATATGCATCAATATAGACGGATGTCGAAACAGGAACTGCCTCTGGTGGACGGGTGTGGTTCGTCGCTGGTCCGGGAACCGTTGCCTGCGGACCGGGCGGCCGAGATGGCGCGCATGTTCAAAGCTCTCGGCGACCCCGTACGCCTACGGATGCTGAGCCTTGTCGCCGGTCACGACGGCGGGTCGGCGTGCGTCTGCGACATCTCACCGGCCTTCGACCTGTCGCAGCCGACGATCTCGCATCACCTCAAGGTGCTGCGCGAGGCCGGGCTTCTCGATTGCGAACGCCGCGGAACCTGGGTGCACTACTGGATCGTTCCGGCTGCACTGCAACAACTTTCGACGCTTCTGTCCGACGAGCTGGCGCCGGTGGCGGTGTGAGCTCGCCTACCGTCGTCGGGAAGCTGTCCACCCTCGATCGATTCCTGCCCGTCTGGATCGGCGTCGCCATGGTCGCCGGGTTGCTGCTGGGCAGATCGATACCGGGCCTGGACGAGGGGCTGTCGGCGATCTCGGTCGACGGGGTCTCGTTGCCGATCGCGATCGGCCTGCTGGTCATGATGTATCCGGTGCTCGCGAAGGTGCGCTACGACCGACTCGACACCGTCACCGGAGACAAGAAACTCCTCGTCGGCTCGCTGGTGCTCAACTGGATGCTCGGGCCTGCGTTGATGTTCGCGCTGGCCTGGATCTTCCTGCCCGAGCTCCCCGAATACCGCACCGGCCTGATCATCGTCGGCCTCGCGCGGTGCATCGCGATGGTCATCATCTGGAACGACCTCGCCTGCGGTGACCGCGAAGCCGCGGCGGTACTGGTGGCGATCAATTCGGTGTTCCAGGTCGTCATGTTCGCGGTGCTCGGATGGTTCTACCTCTCGGTGCTGCCCGGCTGGCTCGGACTGGAGCAGACCACCATCGAGGCGTCGCCCTGGCAGATCGCGAAATCGGTACTGATATTCCTCGGACTCCCGCTCGTCGCTGGATTTCTGTCGAGATTCATCGGGGAACGGGCCAAGGGACGCGGATGGTACGAGTCCACCTTCCTTCCCCGGATCGGCCCGTGGGCGCTGTACGGCCTGCTGTTCACCATCGTGATTCTCTTTGCGCTTCAGGGTGATCGGATCACGTCACAGCCGCTCGACGTCGTTCGCATCGCAATCCCGTTGCTGGTGTATTTCGCAGTGATGTGGGGCGGTGGGTACCTGCTCGGCGTCGCCCTCGGCTTGGGATACGAGCGCACCACGACGTTGGCATTCACGGCCGCAGGCAACAACTTCGAACTCGCCATCGCAGTTGCCATCGCCACCTACGGTGCGACGTCGGGGCAGGCGCTCGCCGGTGTGGTCGGCCCGCTGATCGAAGTCCCCGTTCTCGTAGGACTGGTGTATGTCTCACTCGCACTGCGCACAAGATTCTCGGAGGTTATATCGTGAGCAAGCCCAGTGTGCTGTTCGTATGCGTCAAGAACGGCGGTAAGTCGCAGATGGCCGCCGGGTTGATGCGTGCCGTCGTCGGGGATGCCGTCGAAGTACATTCCGCCGGAACGAAACCCGGCGGTTCGGTGAATGCGCAATCCGCCCAGGCGTTGCTCGAGGTGGGTGTAGACCTGACCGGGGAGCAGCCGAAGCCGATCGATCCGAACCTGTTGGCGCGCATGGATTATGTCGTCACGCTAGGCAGCGAGGCGACAGTCGAGCAGGTCGACGGGCCGATATTCGAGAACTGGGACACCGACGAGCCGTCGTCGCGCGGTATCGAGGGCATCGAACGGATGCGGCTCGTGCGCGACGACATCGCTCGGCGTGTTCGGCGGCTAGCCGATGTGCTGACCGACTAGACGGCACCGAATCGTCTCAGCAACAGGCTTTCTCGTCGGCCGATGCGGCGTCGGGGCGGCAGCATGTCGCGTCTGCCTGCTGCAGTGTCGGGCTGGAGCCGAAGGTGTCGGAGTCGGCGAGAACGGTGTAGACCTCCCATTTTTCGCCGGACGGTCCACTGACCCAGACCTTGTCCTGAGTGGCGAAGCAACAGGTGGTGCCGATCTCCTCGTCGGTGAACAGTCCTTCGCCGGACAGCCGTGCGATCTCCTCGTGGACCTTCGCCGAGGATTCGACCTCGACGCCCAGGTGGTTGACAGTTCCTCCCTGGCCTGGGTTCTCGATCAGGACGAGTTTGAGGGGTGGCTCGGTGATCGCGAAGTTCGCGTAGCCGGGCTTCACCTTCGCGGGTGTGGTGCCGAAGAGCTTGGAGTAGAACGTGATTGCCTGATCGATGTTGTCCACATTGAGGGCAAGTTGGGCGCGTGACATGGGAGACCTCCACCTGTGTGACTTATGTCGAATTGCTTACATGGCCCACTGTGCCACTAATTCGATATAAGTCAAGAAGGTGTATCATCGGCGACGTGCCCAAAACGCTCCCGCTGATCGACGCCACCGCACCTGTCTGCTGCGCGCCCGTCTCGGCAGCGCCGATGTCCGACGACGCAGCCCTCGAAGTCGCCGTGCGTCTCAAGGCTCTCGCCGATCCGGCGCGCATCAAGCTCATCTCGGTGCTGCTGACCGACGCCGCGGGGGAGATCTGCACGTGCGATCTCGCCACTGCCGTCGGGCTCGCCGAGTCGACGGTCAGTCACCACCTGGGGCAACTCAAGAAGGCAGGCATGGTCGTCTCGGTCAGGCGGGGTATGAACGTCTACTACACCGCCCGCGCCGACGCCCTGGATGCCCTGCGCGTCGTGCTCGATCCGAACTGCTGTCGCTGAGGCAATCAGAGCGATGTCGGTGGAACGCGAAATGTGCGGCCGTCTCCACCGGCCGACACTCCTACTGTATGCCCAAAAGTGCAGCGGCCATTAAGGTTCGGCTCTCCATCCTGCCGGGCGACGGGCCGGACACCGTCAGGATTGTCGTAGCGCGTGAGCCAAATCGATTGTTGCCGTTTCAGGTTCAGTCTTCAGTTCCAACCACAGATAGTCCGTGAGCGCGAGGAACTGGAGAATGGACTCTGCGCGTCGACCGGTCGAGGCGAGAGCCAGCATCAGCTGCCGCCTCAAACGCTCGTCTGCCGGACGCTGTTCGACCGCTCGTTTGAGTTCAGGAAGTGCTGGTCTCGCTCGATCGAGTTCGAGCATCATGTCGAACCGCTGGTACACGATCTCGCTGCGCCGACGCTCATGCCGGGCAACGAGTGTGCTGAGGACCGGTCCTTGGGCGACATCGGAGAGCATCGCCCCAGGCCACAGGCTCAGCGCACAGTCGAGCTTGTCGAGTGCACGGATTCCGTCGCCTATTGTGTGCGACTGCTCGACCGTCGCATCGAACACGTCGAGATCGAGTTCGCCTGCATCGACCGCGAGGCGGTACCCACCGGGATCGAGTATCACCCGTTGCCGGTTGTCCGTCGAATCGACCAGAGCTCGGCGAAGATTCATGATGTAGGTCTGCACGGTGGTCGCAGCGCTCGAGGGCGGATGCTCCGACCACAGTTCGCGAAAACATGTCGAGGGCGACACCGGCGTGTTGGCATTGAGTAACAGCAATGCCAGCAGTTGGCGTTGTTTGGGTGCCGCGATCGCATGGCCGATCTGAAAGTTGCCGAGTACTCGAAACTTCACCTTGCGGTCCCATTGCGTCCGGACCTCGCGTCTCACGCGGTCCGGACCGACCGTGCGCCGGTGCGCGGGGGACTGGACGCGAGGATGTCTCGCTGTAGTCGTTGAGCCTTGGCAGTCGGATCGAGCCCCAGTTCGCTGTTGAGTCGACGTCGAAGCGATGAGTATGCTTCCAGCGCCTGCACCGGTCTTCCTTGATCACGAAGTGCGGTCATGAGTTGAAGATGAAAGGTCTCGTTCAGTGGGTGCTGGTGTGTGGCCAACCGGAGCGCGCTCATCACTTTTCGACTCTCGCCGATCGCGATAGAGGCGTCGAAGTAGAGCTCGTGCAGACCCACCTGTTCCTCTTCCACTCCACTGAGGAAAGCCCGCAACTCGGGACCGCATCTCACGTCGGCAAGAGTCTGACCGTGCCAGAACGCGAGCGCAGCTGCAGCGTGCCGTGATGCCGAGCGCAGGTCGCCGCGATCCTCCGCTCTGGTCGCGCGTTCTGCGGTCGCACGCATCGACGTGAGGTCGAGTTCGCCCTCGGACGTGTGGAAGATGTACCCGCGTTCGGTGGTCACGAGCCGAACTCGCCCGTCCGGTGTCTCCGCGAGGTCGCTGTGGCCAAGCAGCCTTCGGATCTGCATGACATAGGTGTGCAGCGTCGATTGAGCGCTTGCCGGCGGACGATCGACCCACAGTTCGTCGATGCACCGGTCCACGGTGACGACGAGATCGGCGTGCGCGAGAAAGAGAGAAAGCAACTGTCGTTGTTTCGGTGCTCTGGGCGCACAGTTGGTCTGCCCGAAATCGGAGACCTGCAGTGGACCGAGGATGTGAAAATTCACGATCGTTCCTTCCTGTTCGCGAGCGCCGGTGATGCTCTCGAAGGGGATCGTGATAGACCCCGCTTACCGATCGCTTAACGCACGCATACATCCCACGGTGTTGTGCGAAGGATCACGCTTCCGCCGTCATGGACGATTCCTCGCCGGCTCGAATGACCGCTCGCGCCCACGCCGAGAGGCCCGTCCGATCCGCGAATCGCAGAGCATCATCGAACAACTCGGCGCGGGAACCGTGCACGGCCTGCGGACTTTGCAGCCGAGCGAGTTCGATCAGCGCCTCGCATTCGGCCTGCGGGTGACCGATCGACCGGGCGAGTTCGGCGGTGTCCTCGAAGTGTTGTCGAGCGGCGTGGTTCCGATGCTGGGCCGCGAAAATACGCGCCTGTGCATTGCCGAGATTGACCTCTATCGCCGCGAACCGGCGTGTGCGGGCTATGGCAAGTGCTTCGGTGCAGGCGCGTTGTGCCTGCGGGTACCAGCCACGCTGGAGGAACAGCAGGGTCGTCCCGTGAAGTGCGAGTGCGAGCGAGAAGTCGGCCGACTTCTCGCGCCCTGCACTCTCGGCGGCAGCGAGGTGCATCTCGGCTTCGTCGAGTCGCCGAAGGGACACGCACGAGATACCCAACCTGGCTCTGGCGGCAGGTATCGAGTCCACGATGTTGTGCTCGATGTAGATCCCCAGCGCTTCGGTGTAGTGGTGATGAGCACGTGCAGGCGCACCGTCCGCCTGTAGTGCCATCGCCAGGTCGGAGTGAAAGGCCGCCTCCATGAATCCATTTCGCTTCAGCACACTGAGTTGCAGTCCTCGTCGAAGGAATGCGATGGATACCGGCAGAATCTTGTGTGGTCCTTGAAGTTGGTTCCGGGCAAGCGAATGCAGGTGAAACATGTCGTAGTCGGTAATGCAAAGATCGTCGAGAATTCTCCTGGAGTCGCCGAGTTGGTGTGCCGCTCCGTCGACGTCGTGCAAGCCTTGCAGTGCCAGCGCAAGACTGACCTTCATGAGTGCTATCGCCTTTCCATCACCCAGTTTCTCGGCAGCAAGCAATCCAGATTGGGCGACGGCGAGCCATTCGGGGTAGTCGCGCTCGGATATGAAGTACCCCACCATCGCGTCGGCGATAGCGATCACCTGCGTATATCGCC
Source organism: Rhodococcus yunnanensis NBRC 103083 (assembly GCF_001895005.1). Taxonomy (GTDB): domain Bacteria; phylum Actinomycetota; class Actinomycetes; order Mycobacteriales; family Mycobacteriaceae; genus Rhodococcoides; species Rhodococcoides yunnanense. The sequence goes on from NZ_BCXH01000005.1 coordinate 124,803, forward strand.
CACGTCGGTTTCCTTCTTCTGCCGCGGTGCGGAGGTTCGCCGCCTCGCGGCGTATCCAGTTCAGTGGGACCACGGGGTCGCAGGTCCAATCGGATTCCACCCGGTCGTCCGGGAACGGTGAAATCGGTGCCGTGGCTCGTCTGGCGGTGTGCACATACCACCCGTACAGACCATCGAGGTTCGTATTCGAGTCCGACGGATCGAGATCCGTCCGGCTGACCTCGCGGGAGTAGTTGCCGATGAGGTCGTGGAACTCGAATTCCCCATCGGCCTGGTGTTCGAGCAGACTGGCATCGGCCAGGTTAGCCAGAAGCTGTGACGCTACGTCGATACTGACGCCTGCGAGACGGGAGCTGTTGGCCGCGTTGAAACGCAATGTCGGAATCTGACCGAGACTCGCGAAGAATCGACGCGGCAGCGCAGCGAGGTGTCGATACGAGACGTCGAATGCAACACGAACAGCAGTCTGCGGGGTGCTGCCGAGTTGGAGTGCCGAGAGCGCATCATGCCCGCGTAGGCGGGCGGTGTAGTCCTCCAGACCGACCCACGTTCGACTCGACAGATACCCTCCGGCAATTCTCAAGGCCAGCGGAAGTCTGCCGCACAACTCGGCGATCTCGCGGAGAGCTTCGAAATTGTGGTCGGATCGTTCGCCCTCCAGTAGGGCGGTAAGAAGGTCGACGGCCTCACTCGTCGGCAGGACGCCGACGTGAATTGTTCTGGACGCGTGAGTGATCCGCAACTCTGGCCGTGACTCACGGCTGACCGTGATCACAGCGCATGTCGACGACCCAGGAATCAGCGGTATCGCCTGACCGTCTTCGACGATGTCGTCGAGAACGATCAGTACGCGGCGTTGCGCGAGCCGGGTCCTCAGCAGCTTCGAGAGATAGTCCGGGGCGCCACGAATCTCTGCCGGTTCGAGTCCGCTGGCCTGCAGTAGCTCGGAGAGTGTCTCGTGCAGTGGCCTCGGACTACCGTCGGGTGAAGCCAGCGACAGATACCACTGACCATCGGAATACACTTCCCCCAGTCGATGAGCAGCACGCACAGCGAGTGCCGTCTTCCCCACTCCCGGAGCGCCGACAAGTGTCACAACGGGCACGCCCGCTCGGCGCTCGCTCGGCATCAGATAGTCGAGGATGGCGTCGACCTCGTGAGTGCGGCCGACCAGATTGTCGATATCGGTCGGCAGTTGGTGTTGGGCCTGCCAGCTGGAGCCTGTAGGTATGTCCGGCGCCGATGGTCGTGCGCGTGGGAAACTCCGTTCTGCCACTATCCGCTGATACAGGTCGCTGATCTCCTCTCCCGGAACTACTCCCATTTCACGTTCGAGTTCTGCTTCGTATGCGAGGTAGGCCTCGATCGCGGATGGAAGCTCCCCGACACGGTGAAGGGTGTCGACGAGCGCGTGCCGTATCCGCTCGTTGATCGGAAATTCGAGCACCAGTTCGTGGAGTCGTGGAAGCAGATCGGTATGTAAACCCATCTGCAGCTCGACCTCGACCAGACGCTCGACCGCTCGAACCTTCGCGAACGTCAGGTAAGGCACCACGTCACGGCGCAACGAGCGCGACTGCACCGACTCGAACGGTTCTCCGTCCCACTCCTGCAGGGCGGAGTTCAATAGCCTTCGCTCCCTGTGTGGATCTTGGCCGCGAAACCTCCGGGAGTCCGATACCAACGTCGTGAACCGATTGAAATCGAGTGACTCGGGAGGAATACGCAATCGATAGCCGTCGTGGATGCGGTCGATGGGCACGGTCGAATCCGATGTGTGTTCGAATTCGCCCAACGCAGCTCGCAGGCGAGTGACATGCACTTGTAGCGCATTTCGGTAGCGGGCTGGTGGAGCATCATCCCAGAGTCGCCGGGCGAGTTCGTCGACCGAGACGGCGTTGTTCGACTTCAGCAACAGCGATGCAAGCAGGGTTCTCTGTTTGGGTGCGGACAGGTCCAACGCGCCCTCGCGTAACCGTGCGGTCAAGGGACCGAGAATGGTGAAACGTACATCGGACGTCATCATGCCTCCGCATTGGCGAACCCGGGGATCGCCTCGACCAGCTCTCGCGTGTGCGGCGACCGCACCGACTCGAATATCGCGGCTGTGGCGTCGTTGTCGACGATCGAACCATCGTGCATCACAGCGAGTCTCGTGCAGAATGCGCGTGCGATCGATAGATCGTGAGTTATGAACAGATACGCAACACCGGTGTCGTTGCGGAGATCTACCAGCAGATCCAGGATGGTGCTGCGTGAACCGGCATCCAATGCCGACAGTATTTCGTCACAGACGATCAGGGCAGGGGAGGTCACCAATGCCCTGGCCACTGCCACCCTCTGGCGTTGTCCACCACTGAGTTGGTGCGGGCGCACGCCGGACACTGCTTCGGCGTCGAGCCCGACTCGGTTCAGTACCGAGTCCACCAGGTCGGGAATCAGTGTTGACGGTGTCTTGTTCAACCGGAGCGGCTCGGCGACCGATCGCGCGATAGTCCACCGAGGGTCGAGTGTCGCGTCTGGATTCTGTGGAATGTACGCCACGTGTCCTACGGACAAAGTTCCTCGCGAGGGCTCGAGGGTTCCGGAGATGATCTTGCCGAGAGTCGATTTACCCGAGCCGGATTCACCGATCAGACCTACCGTTTCTCCTGCTTCGATATCCAGAGAGCACTCGCGCAGGGCCCACTGTGTGTCCGACGCGTCGAGACTGCGGTCGTATGACTTGCTCACCTCGTGTGCGCTGCACACCACCGCACGTGGTCCACTGGACCAGTCTGGTTCGACACTGCGCTGCGTGACAGCATAACTACTGGCGCGCAGCAACTCTCGGGTGAAAGGATGCGTCGCACCGTCGAGTACCGCCGCAGTGGCACCCGACTCGGCCACGTGGCCACCGAGCAGCACCGTCACCTGCTCGGCTCGGTCGGCCGCTATTGCCAGGTCGTGCGTGACCAAGAGAAGGCCGAGGCCGTGGTCGGACGCCAGCTGGTCGAGCGTGTCGAGAATGCGCTTCTGCACGGTGGTGTCGAGGGCACTGGTCGGCTCATCTGCCAGTATGAGCGATGGTTGCCCGGCCAGCGCGACGGCGATGAGAACCCGTTGTTTCAGCCCGCCGGAAAGTTCGTGAGGGTAGCTCGACAGTCGAGACGCAGCGCGGGGAAGCTGTGCTGCCCCCAGCAACTCGATGGTGCGCCGGCGCAGAGCGGTGCGATCGAGCTTGTGGTGGCTGCGCAGCGCGTGCCGAATCGTTGCTCCCACCGTCATTGTGGGATTGAGTGATTGAGCGGGATCCTGCGGAACGAACCCCACCGTTCTTCCGCGAAGCAGTCGATAGTCTCGCGGGGACAAGCTGGCCGTGTCGACCCCGTCGATGGCCACCGACCCTGATTCGAGGACAAGCCCCCGTGGAAGTACTCCGTCGATGGCCCTGAGGATGGTGGACTTCCCTGATCCCGATTGTCCGACCAGTGCATGGACTGATCCTCGGGCGACGGCGAACGACACCGACTGAACCAGGGGAATCTTTTCTCGTGCGGTGACCACGGTCAGTTTGCGGACGTCGAGCAGGTCAGGGCCGTCGATGGTCATGCGGCACGTCCTTGTCTGTGGCGGAGGGTGCGGCCGATGACGAACAGGGCCAGGACGCAGGCGACGATGGTGGCGCTGGGGAGGGATACGAGCCACCATGCATTCGACAAGTGGGCTCGACCCTCCGCTACGAGCGACCCCCACTCCGGCGTCGGGGGTTGCGCCCCGAACCCGAGGTAACTCAGTGCCGATACAGCGAGAACGGCACCGGCGAACTCGGGCAACAGCAGTGTGGCGACCGGCGTGGTCGAGTTGGGAATCACGTGCGAGGTGAGGACGCGCCAGTGTCCCGCACCCATGTCTCGTGAATGCTGCACGTACGGAGCAAGCCCCACTCTCCGTATCTCCGATCGGGTGATTCGAGCGAGACTGGCTGCGCTGGCGATGCCGACCGCGACTGCGATGTCGACGGTGCCCTGTCCGAGGACGCTGATCGCGATGAACGCGATCAGCAGACCGGGGACTGCGAGAAAGATGTCCACGAGGCGCATCGAGACGGAGTCGACCACGCCGCCGAAGTACCCGGCAATACCGCCGACCACCGTCGCGAGGCTTGCACCGACGACCACTGCCACTGCTGCGGCAGCAACCGATACGCGGGTGCCGTGCACCACTCGACTGAACAGATCGCGCCCGAGCGAGTCGGTTCCGAACAGGTGATCACGACTCGGGGGTAGGAGCTTGTCCACGATCTCTCCACGAATCGGATCGTACGAGGTGAAGAAACCCGGTGCGACGATCCAGCATGCGAGTGCGCCGACGACGACGATGCTCAGTAGCAACGTCGGGCGAATCGCGATCGGGTGTACCGACCGCGCGGATGATCGGGCTGCTGTCACGTTGGTACTTTCACGCGTCGTCGATTCTTCAGACGCGGGTCGAGGGCACTGTTGACGATGTCGGTCAGCATCCCGGTGATGGAAAAAACAATGGCGGCAAGCACGGTCACTCCGAGGATGACCGGAAGATCTCGATTGGTGACGGCGTCGGCGAGCAGGCGGCCCAGCCCGCTACGGCCATAGATGGTTTCGACGATGACGGTCCCGCCGAACAGTCCCGCCATCAGGATCCCGATTTGAGCAATGCTTGCGGGCAACGCATTTGGGAGAGCATGGAAGATCTGTATGCGTGTCTCCCTTTCACCGGCAGTTCGCGCTGCCAGTGCGTAGTCGGAGTCGAGCGCAGTTTCGAGCCCCCTGATGAGCAACTGCGCGAACGCTGCGGCAATGGGGATCGCCAATGTGATGCTCGGCAGCACCACCGTTGCGGCTCCGGTGGATCCGAAGGCAGGAAGCAGTCGCAGCTGAAACGAGAAGATCTGCAGCAATGTGAGTGCAACGATGAAACTTGCAATGGAGAGCCCGAGCGTCGGCAACGAGGCCACGGTGCTGCGGACCAACCCTTCGGGTAACCGGGTGACCAAGAGGGCGAAGACGAATCCCACCGATAACCCACCGATCAACGCAATCGATGCCAGTGTCGCAGTGTTCGACACTGCGTCGAATACCAGGCTCGTGACAGGGTCACCGGTACGGACGGAGTTCCCGAAATCGCCCTGAAGATATCGAACGAGATGGTCCAGATATTGCACGATCGGGCTTCGGTCGAGTCCGAGTTCGGATCGAAGCCGATCCAACTCCGCGGGGTCGACGTCGGTGGCTGTGCCCGTCGCGACATACATGATGGCGACGGCATCGCTGGGGAGTAGAAACAGCGTGACGAAGGTGAGCGTGAACGCCCCCCACACGACAAGAACGACGTGTGCGAGGCGTGCGGCCGGTTGCCACGTCACGACTGGGCTTTCCACAGGTCGTAGACGAACCCCTGTCGCGAGTGGAAGCCGTCGAGCCCGTCGGCACCTGCATAGACGTTAGGGGCCTCGTAGTCGGGAAAGAACAGTCCTTTCTCGATAAGGAGTTGCTGCGCGTGCGCCGCCGCCGCCTGCCGTGTATCGGTGTCCGTTGTCGATTTGATCGAGTCGAGGATCGGCACGAGTTCGGGAGCAAGCTCGCTGATATTGGACGAACCGACGGAATCCGTTGCGAAGATCGAACGCAGAACGTCGGGATCATTGGTTCCGGCCTGGCGTAGGAACAGGTCGAAACGCCCGGATTTGAGAATCTCCGAGATCTGCGCCGGGTCGACGGACCGAAGAACGAGTTCGACGCCGATATCGGACAACTGCTGCTTCAGCAGTTCCAAGTTTCTGATGTTGCCGTACACCACGTCGAGTGAGAGTCGAGTTCCGTCCTTGACGCGGACTCCGTCTTCACCGAGGAGCCAACCGGCGTCCTCCAGTTCTGCTGCAGCGGTGTCGGGTTCGTGTGCGAGCAGCGACGACTGATCCGCGTAACCCAAGGTGGTCGACGACAGGGCCGACGTTGCAGGCAGGTAGTTCGGGGTGAGTGCGGCGATGACCTCGTCACGATCGATGCCGCTCTGTATGGCCGTGCGAACGGTCTCGTCCTGGAGGATCGGGCTCCTGGGATTGAGAACGAGTCCGTTGACGAGTCCGGGCTGCGACGCCGAGTCGAGCCAGAATCCGTCCTCGGGGACCTGTACCTCGGTGTCGGCTTCGACTTCGGTGATCAGGTCGACCTGCCCCGAGACCAATGCACCGAGTCGAGTTGCCGCCTCGGGCAGGTAGTTCCAGGTCACGGTGTCCAGATACGCGGCTCCTGTGTGCGCGGCGTCACCAGGTGCCCAATCGTAGTCGGGCCGCTTGTGCAGGACGACGGATTCGTTCGGGGTGGTCGATTCGATGATGTAGGGGCCGGTGCCGGAGATCTCTCCTGCGCGACGACTGTCGAGCGGTCGGGTCAGCGATTCGGCCGAGATGATCCCCAACGCGGGCGAGGCCGCTGCGGCGAGGAATCCCGCCCTCGGTGCGTCGAAGTCGACGCGGACGGTCAGATCGTCGATCACCTCGGTGCCGACGTATCCGGTCAGCGGACCTCGGGACGCGGGAGCCGCAGGACCGAGTGCTTGAATGCTGTCGAAGTTCTCGGCGACGACCGATGCATCGAGGGCCGATCCGTCGCTGAACGTGATTCCGGGTCTGAGTGTGAATGTGAAGGACCGGGCGTCCTCCGATGCAGACCAGGACGAGGCGAGGCCTTCGGTGAGTGTTCCGTTCTGTTTGTCCTGCCGGACCAGCGTTTCCACCACACCCAGGTCCAGTGCGTAGGATACGACGAGCTGCGGATCCAATGTAGTTGGTACGTAACTTATTCCAATGGACGCGGAACCGCCGGGAGCCGGCTCTGCCGATTCGGCGGCGCCGTTTCCCGGATCGCCGTCGGACGTGCAACCGGTGAGTAGTGCGAATGCGGTGACCAGCGCTATGCCGGACAGTGCCGGGATTCGCACCGTCGAACTCTTCGATTTCATGAGAAGCCTTCGCGTCGTGAGGATCAGGACTGCTCACTGTTGTCGACGAGTCAGCCAGAGATATTGGAACAGTAGATGACAAGAAATATCACTTCAAGAGTTCGAATACCGCTGATCTTATCTACGAGACCGCCGTAATCCAGTTGCGTGAACCGGATTACGCAGGAACAGACGAACTTTGAGAAACGTTCGATGTCGTCTCGAATATCTCGGCGAGTGAGCGATAGGAGTTTAGCTTCGCCACCGGGTCGTGGATCGATGAAAGTACGATCAATTCATCAGGATTCAACTCGTCCTGTATCGACGCTATAGTCTCTCGCACCTGAGCTGGTGTTCCGACGATGCATCGGGGCCATTCGGCATCTTCGAATTCGAGCGGGTCGGGCAACGTGCGTAGTCCCACGACGGCGTCATCCGGGGCAGGGAGCGGGCGTAGGTCACCGACACGCATGCGTGCCCGGAACAATCGCTGGCTCGAAAAGATGTACCGTGCTTCCTCTTCCGTCGGTGCGCAGAACACCGATACACCGATCTGTACGCGCGGAGGTCGGCCGTCGAGAGATCTGAAACTGGAGCGATACTCGGCCAGTGCGCTGCGCGTCAGCTGAGGTTGGCCGAAGTGCGCGAACGTGTACGGCAGACCGAATCGACCCGCGAGTCGAGCGCTGTCGAGGCTTGCACCGAGCAGCCAGACCTCGGGTGGCAGAGTGCCGTGCGGCTGCAGCGCGATGCGTGAGTACGGATGACCGTTCGGAAAACGTGCCAACGAAAGGAAGGCGAGTAGCTCGCTCAACAGAGTCGCGAACTCGCCGTCGGCCTCGGCGTTGGAAGCTCCTGCGCGAAGTGCTTGTGCGGCAGTCGCGTCCGATCCTCCCCCGCCCCGGCCGATTCCCAGGTCGATTCTCCCTGGATCGAGCGAGGACAGCACTCTGAACGTCTCGGCCACCTTCATCGGGCGGTAGTTGGGGAGTAGTACTCCTCCCGAGCCGACTCGAATGGTCGAGGTGACAGCGGTGATGTGGGAGATCAGAATCTCCGGCGCGGGACTGGCGAACGAGCCGGTCGCATGATGCTCGGCAAGCCAGAAGCGATGAAAGCCAAAGGATTCGGCAGCCCGTGCCAGTTCGACGGTATTGCGTATCGCCTGATCCGGGGGCGTTCCGCTGGGTACGACGGACTGATCGAGTATGGAAAGCTTCATCGGGGTGTGCACCTTCCGGTGTCAGGTCACGAGGGCAGCTATTTCTGTTGTCAGGCAGGTGAATTGGGTAGCTCGAACCGCAGGCGTGCAACCACCGCCGCTGTCCGGGTGTCGAACGACGCGGTGTCCAGCGCGTCCTTCAATGCCTCACGACAGGTCTTGGCGGCCTGTTCTGCCAGTGCACTGCCGTCGGCAGTGAGCTGGCAGTAGACGCCACGTTTGTCGAAATCGCAGGTCACCTTCTGGGTCAGCCCGCGGCTCTCCAGGCGTTTGACGGTGCGAGACATCGAGGACTGGTCGACGCCGGTGGCGTCCGCAAGGTCCTGGATTCGCAAGCCCTTCGGGTTGCCCGTGGTGAGCTCGGACAGAACGAACACCTCGTGCATCGTGAGCTCGTGATGCCGCGCGATCACGCGATTGACTTCCTGCGTTATGCGGCCCGACAGGACCGTCAGCGCGCGCCACTGATCCAGCTCTGTCGTGTCCTGCGGCGACCGGGTGGTCGGCATGAAGGTACCTGCGCGATCTGAGTGAGCTGTCGGCCCGGCAGATGCATGCTTGCTCATTGCATGTGCATCTACTTATTGATGTTTTTCGTACGAGACGAGCATAACTGCTTGCATTTCCGCTGTCCATACGCTCAACTAAATGCATGCGCATGCATCGAAATGGGGAGGATCGCTCATGAGCAATGGCGGCGAGCAGCAGGTGAAGAGTCAAGAATCGAGCCTGGACCCGGCATTCCTGCAGATGGCGTTGGTCCTGTTGCTGGCGATGCTGATGGCGTTGCTCGACGAGACCATAGTCAACGTCGGAGTGAATTCTCTGACCACCGAATTCGGAGCGGCGCTCGCGACGATTCAGTGGGTGACGGCGGGCTACATACTCGCGGTTGCTGTTGCGACGCCGGTCGCGGGGTGGGCGATCGACCGGTTCGGCGGGCGAAGAATGTGGTTGGTCGCCGTAGCGGTATTCCTGGTCGGTTCACTGCTCTGCGGTCTCGCCTTCTCTGCCCAGTCTCTGATCGTGTTCCGCGTCGTACAAGGTCTCGGCGGCGGCATGATCATCCCGGTCGTGCAGACGGTGTTGGCGAGAGCCGCGGGTGAAGCCCGAGTCGCCAAGGCGATGGGCCTGATTTCGATTCCGTTGACGCTCGGTCCCATCCTCGGACCGATCATCGGTGGAGTGCTGATCGACGCGGCAAGTTGGCGGTGGATGTTCTGGATCAACGTTCCGATCGGGGTCATCGCGTTGGTTCTCGGGGTGCTGAAACTGCCCCCTGACGAGAAGCAGCACGCAGCAGGCGCTTCCCTGGACATCATCGGATTGTTGTTGGTGTCACCAGGATTCGCGCTGATCATCTACGGATTGACCACTGCAGGAAGTGGTGGGAGTTTCGGCGACGCCCGAGTTGTGGTTGCCTTTGCTCTGGGACTGGTGCTTCTTGTCGGTTACGTCGTGCACGCAGTCACGACCGCGACGACGCCGTTGATCGACGTCACGATGTTTCGTAACCGCGGGTTCGCCTTTGCGGTGGTCACGATGTTCTTGGTGGGCGCTGTGGCGAACTCGATCCTGTTGCTCACCCCGCTCTACCTGCAGCAATCTCGAGAGTTCGACGCCTTCCACGCGGGCGTGCTACTGATTCCGTCCGGCGTTCTCGGCGCGGCCGGTGCGATCTCGTCCGGCAAGCTCGCCGACAGGTTCACCGCACGGACCACATCGAGCGTCGGCATGCTCATCACCGCGGCCGGTGCGGCAGGACTGGTGGGCGTCAGCGCCACGACCAGCCAGATTCTTGTTCTGGCGGCCGTGGGAATCACGGGATACGGAATCGGCCTGACCGCGCCGGGGACCATGGCCCACATGTACAAGGTCGTCGGGGAAGAGCGCGCTGCGCGGGCGACGAGTGCGTTGTTCATTTTCAACCAGCTCGGTGGTGCCATCGGAATTGCGTCGGTTGCAGTGCTTCTGGAGAACAGGCTCGGTGATGCGCAAGACAGTCCGGCATCGGCGTACGGCGACGTCTACTGGCTCATCGTCGGATTTGCTCTCGTCGCGGCGATCTCGGCTGTTCTCATCCCTGGAAGGTTCCGTATCGATCGGTGACGTTCCGTGCAGGACTGCGAGGTGAGCGGCGCAATAGTATCGCCGGCGTGGGCCCTGTGCTACGCATCCGATGTGCAGGCGTCATGGCCTGGCGATCAACAGCCCATTGGCTCCGGGAGCTGTCTCGAGCAGGTCGTGCGTGTCGACGTGACGAAATCCTGCTTCGGAGAGCAACGTGCAGTACTCCTCGCGGGTTCTGTTTCGGCCCGAATGTGTTTCGAGAATCATGTGGATACCGTGCATCACTGCTGTTTCGGGTGTCGACTTCGTGGCGTCGTCGAAGAACGTCTCCGCGACCACGATGGCACCACCGGGTTCGACGGCTGCTCTGCACCGGGCGGTCAGCGTGACGACGTCCTCGTCGGACCAGTCGGCCAGGATATTCGAGAGCAGAACGATGCCGTGGCCCGTCGGTATCGGGTCGCGCCAGAAGTCGCCGGCGACCAGCTCGAACCGGGGCTCGCCGTTCGATCTGGTCGAAAGGTTCTCCGCCGCGATGTCGATCTTGTTCGGCTGGTCGAACAGTGTGAACCGTAGAGATGGGTAGTGCTCGGCGAGTTCGAGGCAGTACGCCCCGATGCCACCCCCCAGGTCCAGAACGGACCGGGACTCGCTGAAGTCGAACGAGCGGGCAATCACCGACGCGGTCCATCGTGTTCCAGGGTCGAGGGCGCCTCGACTCATCGCGTGAGCAGCCGCTGGGTCCCGGTGGGCGCTGAGCGGCTGCTGATTGGGCCACGACGTCGGTGTATCGGTTCGGATGGCGTCCGCCAGCGTCATCCACCCTTGATATCCACGAAAGTCGTTCAACAGTAGGTAGTCACCGAAGAAATACCGGGTGCCGCGGACTAGGAACTCTGCCGCAACAGTGCTGTTGGAGAAGAGCGTCTCGCCTGTGCCGAGATCCTTTCTCGTGATGATGCCTAGGCCGACGCAACCGTCGAGCAGGAGTTGCGCGGTTCGCACAGGCAGGTTCGTCGCGGCGGCGAAGTTCCGCACAGTCGTCCCCGACGGTGCGCGGTCCAGCGCGTCGAACGTCCCCAGCTCGACTGCCACGGCCAGCAGGCGTGCCCGGCGAAAGCCTGCGGCGATGGTCATCAACGACATGGGGCTCACAGTGGTGTGTTCGGTCATGTGCCCGAGTGTTTCGAGTGGTGGTCGAGCGGCACTCGACTCTCTCTGGAGGTCGAACGTGCTCTCGTCGCCGATCCGGACAATTCGTTCACATCGCCCGAAAGCGGAAATCCCAAGTAGGACAACAGAGGTGCGCGGCCGTCGACGAATCGGCGCCGAGGCCACTGGTAGTGCATGATGACGATCATGTCCAAGGCCGAGTCCGTCGAGATTCTCTACGACGCGCGCACCGATGTGGATCAGTGGGCTCAACGTCACGCCGAGGGTGAGGTACCCGATCGGTACCCCTACGGGCTCGATCGGGTAGCGAATTACGGCGTCGACGTCGTCGCGCGCAGGTCGCCCGACCCGCTCGAGGGGATACCGGGCCGCCTCGAGAGACGGCTCAGCCACAGCTGGCGACACGGTTCCACTTTTGCCCGCGGCGGCCCACTGCTCAGTTGGGACGAGCGGGCAGGCATTCCGGCTGTGCTCACCACACGCCGTCCGGTCATCACGGGTGCCATCTGGGTCAACGACGATCCGTACCGTCTGGCGGCGTTCGCGCTTCCGAAAGCCGCGGCCGTCTGGGCGTGCTCGACGGCGCAGCTGCCTGCTCTGCGCGGGATAGGTGTCGCGAATCCGGTGTACGTCCCCATGGGGATCGATGCCGATTTCTTCACCCCGCAACCACAGACCACCGGAGCCTCCGTTCTCGGAGTCGGCAACGACAAGCACCGAGACCACGCGACGTTCTGCGCAGCCGTGAACCGACTCGCGCCGAGCCTCGGCGCCCACGTGGAACTGGCCACCAGGCTCGACGTCGGCGATCCCGGCCGGGTCGACGTCATCCCTCATCTCTCGCATGCCGACCTGCGTGACAGATACCGCGCGGCACGCGTCGTCGCGCTGGCATTGCATCCCAACGTGCACGTCTCCGGCGTCACCGCACTACTCGAAGCCATGGCGTGCGCACGGCCCGTCGTCATCACCGACAACCCCGGCATCCGGGAGTACATCGAAGACGGGGTCACCGGATTCCTCGTACCTGCCGGTGACGTCGATGCCATGACCGCGGCGATCGAGAAGCTACTCCGTGATCCCGCGATGGGCGACGAGATGGGCTTGCGTGCCAGAAAGACCGTCGAAGCGCGTTTCACCACCGAGATCCAAGCCTCTGCACTCGCGGAGTTGATCAGAACAGCTTCCTGACGAGGCCCACCGGCTATCGTCGTCGGGCATGGGCGTCGATCTGCGGTACCAGTCCGTCAGGCACTCTCGCTGGGGGATGGTCTTGATGGTGGTCGTGGCGGTGTCGGCCGCGTTCCTGCTGATCGACGGGGTCGTGAACACCGACTGGATTCAGGTGTTGTGGGTCGCGCTTCTGGCTATCTGCGCGGCAGGTTGGTGGAACGACGGGCCACCCCGGCCGACGCGTCGGGAATCATCGCACGCCGGCCGACTACTGGTCAGCGCTGCTCTTGCCGCGGCGGGAACGCTCGTGTTGATATCGCAGGATTCGTTGCTGTTGCAGCTCGCGGGCGGGTTGCTCGTCTTCTCGGCCCTGTGCGGGGTCGTCGCGTTCTGCTTTCGGTTACGCGCGAACGAGTAGTCGCTTTTCGATCTCCACCGGCAGACCGTGAACCGGTCGGTCCTCACACTCTCGGATCTCCGAACCACCGGGCGAGGTGGATGTCCAACTCCGCCTGCGTATCTCCGGCCCACGCGACATGCCCGTCCGGACGCAACAGCACGGCCGGGAAACCCACGTCGGCACTCGTGTCGACAACGTGGTCGACGCGGTCGCCCCACCGATCGACCGACAGCGCGCCCGACTGGTCGAGCAGCAGGCCCCGCCCGTCGTGCATCAGGCTGTACAGAGTGCCGCGGGACAAGGTGATGTTCCGCAGCCGGCGGCCGACCAGATCGTCGCCGTTGCCGAAGTCGTAACGCACCGAGATCGCGGTGATCTTCTCGACGAGATAGCGATTGACGTCGTCGAAATCCATCAGCTCGGCGAACAGGCGCCGGACCGCCTGCGCTTTCGGGGTGGTGGAGATCAGCTCCGCCTGCGCCCGCGTGTTGTCGAGAACATCGGCGGCGACCGGCCGTCGTTCGGATTCGTAACTGTCGAGGAGGCCCTCCGGCGCCCAGCCGCCGATGGCGGCGGCGAGCTTCCAGCCGAGGTTGAACGCGTCCTGAACCCCGAGGTTGAGGCCCTGGCCTCCCATCGGCGGGTGGATGTGCGCGGCGTCGCCTGCCAGAAAGACCCGGCCACGACGGTAATACTCGGCCAACCGGGTTGCGTCACCGAAACGCGAGAGCCACCGCGGTGAATGCACCCCGAAATCCGTGCCTGCGACGGCCACGAGCTGTCGCTTGACGTCGTCGAGAGTGGGCGGCGGTGTGCGGCCGTCGGCGACATCGGCTGCAGGCACGACGACGCGGTACGACCCGTTGCCTGCCGGCCCGATCCCGAATCGCTTCTGTGTCACACGGACTTCGGCGACCGTGGCGGCCATCTCGTCCGCGGGCATGGTGACGTCCACCTCGCCGATCAACGTGTCGGCTGTCGACGGCTCCCCGGGAAACGCGACGCCGATCAGCTTGCGCACCGTGCTGCGGCCGCCGTCGCAGCCGACGAGGTAGCGGGCGTGAAGCGTTGTGCCGTCCGATAATTCGGCAGTCACACCGTCGTCGTGCTGTTCGATCGTGTCGACACGCTTCCCGCGACGAATGTCCGCGCCGACCTCGGCGGCATGGTCGGCGAGGATCCGGTCGATCTCGGGCTGCGGGATGCCCAACACGTAACCGTGCTCGGTGTCCAGATACGAGGGCGCAGGCTTCGAGATGCCCGCGAAGAAACCGTTCAACGGATACTTCGTGCCACGCGCGAGGAAGCGGTCCAGCAGACCGCGTTGCTCCATGATCTCGATCGTCCGCACATGGATACCGAGGGCGCGGACGAACGGAGTCGGGGCCTCGTCGCGGTCCACCACGACGACGTCGACACCGCGTTGGCCGAGCTCAGCGGCCAGCATCAATCCGGTGGGTCCAGCACCGACGACGATGACATCACTCATACGAAAACTCCTTCGATTGCGGCGCGCAGCACTGCAGTCTGCAGCATCACCTGGCCCTTGCCGCAAGCCCCCGGTCACGCGTTATGGTGAAGGGGGAAGTTACGGTTTCGTATGGGTTTCACGACGAACAACATTCTTGCCCGCCGTGTTGCACAGGCTGTCGGTCTGGCAGGCATCGCAGTGGGTGCCGTTGCCGTCGCTGCAATGTTCACCGATTCACCGATCAACCCGCTGATCGCAGCAGCGTCCTTCGTGCCCCTCCTCCTTGTCGTCACGGTGGTCACGGCAGTGATCTGTCTCGTATTTCGGCGCTGGATCCTGCTGGCGGTCTCTGCCGTGCTGATCGGCCTGGCCGCCTCGGTCGTCAGCCCGCTGTACGTCGCGAACGGCCAGGATGTCGACGGTCCCTCGCTCCGCGTGATGCAGGCCAACCTGCTTTTCGGCGCGGCGGATCCGGCAAGCCTGGTCGAGGAGGTACGCACGAGGAATGTGGACGTACTGACCGTCCAGGAACTCACCGTGACCCTGGCAAGCGCACTCCGCGACCAGGGGCTGGACGAGACGCTGCCGTACAGCTACGCGATTCCCGACGAAAGCGGCGGCGGAGGCGCCGGGATCTACAGTCGATACCCACTCTCGGACACCCGCGAACTGAACGGATACGGACCCACCAACCTCGCCGCGACGGTCGGATTCTCGACCCCGTTCACACTCCTCGCCGTGCACCCCGGGCCTGCCTACGTCACCCCTCCCGACGTGTGGACGACCGAGCTGAAAAACCTGCGCGACGCCCTCGCCGGCACCGATGGCAACGTCGTCGTCAGTGGCGACTTCAATACCACCTACCTGCACAAGCAGTTCCGAGAACTACTCGCGGCCGGCTACACCGATGCGGCAGACCGATTGGGGATGGGAATCGTGCCGACGTATCCCGCGGACAAACCGTATCCGGCAATCGTCGGCATCGATCATGTGCTCACCAAGGGCGCCCAGGCGACGTCGCTGGAACGCATCGAGATCGAAGGCTCGGACCACCACGGCTTGATCGTCGACGTCGTGATACCGAGCTGAGTGCGCGCCGGTTCACGCGAGACGCAGCAGGTCCAGCACCAGAAAGGCCGGTGCGCGTGAGAGTTCCGCGTGGTCCTCAGGCCACCGCTCCAACATCGACTCCGTGGGACGAGGCTCGATGAGTGAGCGGATCACGAACCCGGAATCGGTTGCAGCGGCCGTCAACGAACTCAGCGGCTCGCGCCAGAATCGAACCTCGTACGACTCGGTGTCGGAGATGTTCCAGGTGTCCGACTCCATGACGACATCGAAATACGAGCCTGCCTTACGTGCAAAGTCCGAGGCCGGATGTCCGGTGGACACCACGCACCGCCCACCGGGACGTAGGAGCCGGAAGAACTCCCCGAACGTGGCGGAGCGATCGGACGAATAGTGAATTGCCAACGCGCACACGATCAGATCGAACGATTCGTCGTCGTAGGGCAACGTGGAGTCGAGATCCGCGCGACGGATGTCCACCTCGCCGCCGACTCGTTCCTTGGCCAGGCGGACCATCTCTTCGCTAGCGTCGAATCCCCGGACCCGTGCCCCGGCGTCGACCAGTTTCTGTAGGTAGAAGCCCGGGCCGCACGCGGCATCGAGAACGTCCAGACCTTCGACAGCGCCGATTGCGGCGAGCACAGCAGGACGGTCGTAATGCGCGTTGTACGCTCCGTCGGCGGCGTGGTCGACGAAACTGGCGCCCATCGCGTCGTACACCGCCCAGAGGTTCTCATCCACGGCAACGAACATACGGCGTCGACGCATCTGGTGGTAGTCGCGGGATCGTCTCCGACTTCTGCTCGAGGTGATCCGGGAGTGCGATGATGTCCATCATGCCTGCCCTCGTCGGACCCGCGTCAGCGCCGAATGTGCTGAGCTGCCGGGACCAACCCGTTCTGCCCGGACCCGGCATCGTGGTGCGCCCCTGGATCGAGCGGGACGCCGACGCTGTGGTGGAGGCGTACACCGACCCCGACGTGCAGCGGTGGAACATGCGCTCGATGGACGACGCCGACGAGGCACTGGCGTGGATCAAGTCGTGGCGGACACGATGGTCGGTCGACAGCGATGCTGGCTGGGCGATCACTCTGCCTGACGGCACGGTCGCCGGGGCAGTGTCACTACGCGGGGTCCATGCGCCGTCGTCGAGTGGTCAGATCTCCTACTGGGTCCTACCCGGTATGCGCGGGCGCGGTCTTGCAGCCCGAGGAGTCGAGCTCGTGACCGCCTGGGCCCTCGACGTCGCGGGACTGCAACGGTTGTGGCTGACACATTCGGTGCACAATCGCGCGTCGTGCGCGGTCGCCGAACGCGCACAATTCGAACACGAAGGCACGCTCCGGCGATACATGCTGCATGCGGACGGATGGCACGACGTTCACCTACACGCGCGAATCGCTTGACGTCACGGGTAGTTCCAGAAACTCACGTGTGCCGCATCGTCATATCCGCGCGGGATCGACCGCGACTCCGGCTCGGGCGAGATCAGCTCGTAACGTTCGAATTCCAGTGAACAGGTGGGTGGTCAGCCCCAGAGTGCGGGCACCGGAGAGTTTGGACTCCGAATCGTCGGCGAAGAATACCTGCGGGCCGTCGCAGTCCAGAGCGTGCAGCACATGCTCGAAGGCGCGGACGTCGGGTTTGACGAAACCGATATCGGCAGAATTGAAGATCGCGTCGTAATGACCGTCGATGCCGGACTCGGCGACCTCGCTCGCAATGGTGTCGGTGCCGTTCGTCAACACCGCTACCCTCAGTCCGAGTGCGCGCAATTCATCTGCCAGATCAAGCATTTCGGCATCGACGGTAGGCAGCCGGCTCGACCACTCCTCGGCTGCTTCGGTGCTGCGAACCCGCTCACCGATCCTGCGAACCCACTCGTCTCGCGTGATCCGGCCCGTCGTGACCTCGGTGAGAAGTGGCTGCGAAAAGGCGGAACCCTCGAGCACTCCGAGGGCCAGACCATGGCGGCGTTCGATATCGGCGACATCATCGACGTCGAAGTGCCGGATGACACCATCGAGGTCGAACAGGACTGTGCTGATCACAGCTCGGACAGTAGCGCGGTCGACGACTCGTCGCACCCACTTACTTCTCGTCGGCCACTCGTGCAGGGCGAGTTCGATTGTGATCGAGTAGGTTCTGTGTGTAGGCGTCGAGGGCTCGCGCCGCGCCGGGGTCGAATCCCCGGTCGCCGACGCCGACTCGGCGGCCTTCGACGAAGGCGCTTAATGCTTCGGCGGGAGGGTTCCCGATCAGCTCGATGATCGGATCGGCGGCGAGCGCGATCGGTTTGGCCGAGCGACGCATCTGCTCGACCATGATCGAAGTGGCAGCGTCGTACTGACCTCTCTGCGCCGTCGCCGTGACGCCAGGGTGAACCAGGGCGTATCGGATCGCGCTGCCTGGGTGCCGTTCGGCGAACGACACGCCGAGCAGATCGTTGAGCTTGCCGCCCTGTCCGAGTGCAGCGCCGCCACTGTAGTTCCCGACCAATTGGAGGTCGTCGAAGTTCGCTGCTTCCAACGGCGCTCCTGGCCCCGCGACGTTGACGATCACGGGTGAGGTTGACCGCTCGAGCGTTTCGGCGAGGTGGTGTCCGAACAGGTAGCGACTGAGATAGAAGTGAGCGAACGTCGATTCGATCCCGTCGACGGTCTCGGTGCGATCGGAGCGGTAGAAGCGGGCACAGAACACGAGGGCGTCGATGGCTGGGTACGAGGTATTGATCTTGTCTATCGCCGCGTAGTTCTCCTCGATCGAGTCCAGATCGACCCGAAGAAAAGTGCCGCCGGCATTCTCTATCGCTTCGCCTTGTGTGGGGTTGCGTCCGATCACGACGACCCGGTCACCTCGGGCGATGTAGAAATTCGTAAGGTACCGGCCGATGCCGTCGGTACCTCCGGTGATGACAATTGTGCTCATCTCGTACTTTCGGTGGTTTCGGGCCGGCCCAGAGGTTGGTCACGCCAGGAATATCGGGTTGGTCAGTGCGGCCATGTCGCCGCCGAAGGTGCGTACTTCCAAACGAACGAAGGCCGCGGGTTCCGAAACAGTCCACTCCAGCTGGCCCACACCGCTGCTGGGCATTGTCGCAGAGCGCGTTTCGCCCTGTTCGGTGTAGAGACGGACAAATCCGGACGGCACACCTGCAACCTTCGCGCTGACGAGGAACGGACTGTCGCCGGTGTCCAGGCGATCGCCGATGCCCGCGGAACGCCCCCGCGTGGATGCAGTGAACGAGATGTCGACCGTGGGTTCGGCAGCGATCCAACATCGGCCCGTCCTGATCCCGGTCATGATCGCCTCGACGTCGAGCCGCTCGGAGGCGACGACCGTGTGAGGAGCGCCGATCTGACCGTCCAGATGGGTATCGCTGTTGCCGATCATCGGTTGCCAACGACCACCGGGGACAACAGCGTTCAGCCTGCCCACCCAGTGCAACAGCGCCGCTTCGTTGTCCGCCTGCCACGGCATGGTCGAAGTCCACGCGCCGTTCCATACTTCGACAGCGTCGAATCCGTCGTATGGATAGCGGAACGTGCCGGACTGGTAGGGCGCATGGGGGTGAGCAACGATGCAGATCCCACCCGACTGGTGGACATGATCGAGATGTCGGTCGATCACATCGTCGGCGGCTTCGTATCGCCAGTCGATCACTTGCCCGTTCGCGATGCCCAGCGCCAGCCAGTGGCCGTCCTGGGTCGTGACTTCCTCACCCAGAATGACCAGCAGCTCGCTGTCGTCAGCGTGGTCCAGCCAGGGCTGGTGGGCTGCGGCTGTGTTGTGGTCGGTGGTAGCGAGAAAATCCAACCCGAGTGAGCGAGCCTGCACGGAAATTTGCTGCACCGTCAGCGCTCCGTCGGAGTGCACCGAATGAACGTGGCAGTCACCTCGGAACCATCGGCGAAGGACTTTCGCACCGATGGATTTGTCGTACTCCTGCCCGCCCACACGAAGAAGGTAGACGATGCAGGCGCCACGTGGGGATTCAGCACGGCTCGAATTCTTGGTACATTCACCATCGAACGCGACTGGCGTCGGGTGGAACTCCACCGGGAAGCGTGTAGTTGGAGCATCGTCCGCCTGGGTGCTCCTCGGTTTTCGGGCTCAGGAGCACTGTGAAACTGCGCTATGGAATGAATCCGCACCAGTCTGGAAGCGTCGTCGCGCTGTCCGAGAGATCCCCGTTCAAGGTGATCAGCGGCCAGCCGTCGTACGTCAATGTCCTCGACGCCGTGAATGCGTGGCAGCTCGTCCTTCAGGCGCGCACTGCGATCGGGAAACCGGTGGCCGCGTCGTTCAAACACCTCTCGCCGGCCGGAGTGGCAGTGGCGGGAGCCCTGGACGAAACCATCTTGGACACATGGGGAATCGGCGGTCTCGATACGGCCGGGGTGGCCTCGGCGTACATCCGCGCCCGAGATGGCGATCCCCGATCGTCGTTCGGCGACATGATCGCGGTCTCGGAGACCGTCGACGCCGAGCTGGCGAATTTCCTGTCGCACATCGTGTCCGACGGCATCATCGCCCCGGCGTACGACCCGGGTATGGTCGCCGCGTTGGCCCGCAAGAAACGTGGAAGTTTTCTGGTCCTGGAGGCTGATCCGACCTTCGAGCCCTCCGCCTACGAACGACGCGAGATATTCGGGCTGGGTATGGAACAGGACCGGGATCTCTCACCTATCTCCGTCGACCCGACGATCTTCGATGGCTCGCAGCAGGCGATCGACGATGCAATGCTCGCGATGATCACTGTGCGCTTCACACAATCGAATTCGATCGCCTTCGTCCGCGGCGGCAAGACACTGGGCATCGGGGCGGGTCAACAGAGTCGCGTCGATTGCACGCGTCTGGCAGCGGGAAAGACTGCGACGTGGTGGATGCGTCGGCACCCGGTGGTCCGGGCACTGCCGCGACCGGCTGGAATGACGCGGCAGGACAGGGTGAACTGGCAGATGCGGCTGATCGAGGACGACATGACACCTGCGGAAAACGAGCTCTACACAGAACGTTTCGACGAAGGTCCACCCGAGCTGACCCGACAGCAACGACGCGACTGGATACAGCAACTCGACGACGTCACCATGGCATCGGACGGATTCCTGCCCTTTCGTGACAACGTCGACCATGCGAGCCGCGTCGGAACCCGCTACATCGTCGAACCGGGCGGTTCGCTGCGAAGCCCGACATCGCAGCAGCATGCGCCGAACTCGGAATCGGTCTGCTCCAGCACGGTGTGCGTCAGTTCCACCATTAGGTCACTGTCGCGCGGCGGGGGAAGCGCTCCGGTCGGAGCGAGCGAGCCCAGCGATTCAATCCCGCAGCCAGAGGTCGTCGCCCCGCCGCCAGGTTGCATATTCGTCGTCGATGGTCGTGAAGACTTTGCTCAGCCACCAGGTTGCGTCCGGGTCCCACCCGGCGAGGACGGTCGCTCCTGCGTTGCTGGACAACGGGATAGCAATTCCCGGTGTGGTCAGATACCCGATCAGACTCAGGTGGACGGCGTCGTGATCGCGCGCCACGGCCGACCAGTCCGGGATGAACCAGTCGCGGTACTCCCCGGTGGTATCGAACCAGACGGAGCGCCTGGACTCCGGCACAGCCAGGGGATACGAATCGACCAGGTTCGCCCAATCTGCAGGACCGGTGATCTCGTACACCCGGGGCGTATCGAGGACACGAACCGGCCACACGCGCGCAACGCCGCATCCCGACGAGTCCTCCTCCAAGAGCAACTCCACGGAACCGAGATTCGGTCTGGACCGGCTGGTCGCGAGAGCGCCGCTGGGTGACGGAATCGACCACCACTCACCGCCGATCCGTCTGTCACGTCGTTCCTCTCGATAGCCGCGGAACTGCGCTTCCATCTCCAGTGCATGGGTTCGCCACTGGTCGAGTCCGACGGGCGCAGAGAGAAGGCGGGCAGTCGAATCCGGCCATCCGTCGCTCGAATACGGATGCACGACGAAGTGCTGATGCACGAAGTCGAGCGGGTCCGACCACCACCGAGTATTCGCACTGGCCAGGACGGCGCGAGCCACCGGTCGAAGCGCGGCAACGACATCCGCCCGCGCGAACATTTCGTCCTCCTCGTCGGGCGGCTGCCAGTACCGCGCCCAATCGACCGCGAAGGACAGAGCTCCGAGCAGATCGAGCTCGGAAAGATCTGCGACGGAACGAACATCGATGCCCTCGATCACCTCGAGTACGTCCTCCGGCGTACGCGGGCGGTACGAGTAGTCAGCGCGCTCGTCTGCACTGCACAGGTACGCGACGTTCGCGCTGAAGAAGCGACCACGCGGCGATGCGAGAACAAGGTCGAGGGTGTCCATGGTCGAAACCTATCGGATGGTGAACCGATCTCGCAGCCACGACTCGATGTCGCTGACCGCCGCCGCGGCGATCTCGGTGGCATGGCCGGTGAATCCGTGGGGAGACTCGGGATAGATCCGTAGTTCGACGTCGTTGCCGGCTGCGGACAGTCGCCCAGCCATCGCGAGGTTGTCCTCCAACACGATGTCATCGCTGCCCACGACCATCAGGACCGGCGGAAGTCCGCGCAGGTCGGCGTAGACAGGTGAGATATCAGGATGTGTTCGGTCTTTCGCATGGCCGGCATAGGCGTCGAGAAAATACTCGTCCGCGATGCGGCGACCTGCCGGTGTGTGTGCGCTGAGATCGTAGGTGCCGAATTCCAGAGCAGCGCCGACGAACTCGTGTTCCCTGAGCCGAAGCGCGGTGACCATTGCCAACGTCGCCCCCGCCGAGGCTCCGCCGATCGCCAGGCGCGAGGTCCCGAAGCGTCGCTCCATGTTCTCGAGCAGCCACCGTGCAGCGACTTCGCAGTCGTCGGGTGCGGCAGGCCACGGGTGCTCGGGCGCGAGCCGATAGTCGACACTGACCACGACGGCGCCGAGGGCGTCGGCGCGCTTCCGATTGCGTGTGTCGTGTCGTGCGGCGGAATCCATGTAGAACCCGCCGCCGTGGATATCGAGGTAGACACCTCGTGCCGGAACATCGGCGGGAGCGAAGATCCGCACCGGAACACCGATGTTCTCGACGACCGCGGGCGGGTCCGATGGGGGAGGGTTCGATCTCTGCACCCGCACGGCCCGCAGTTCCGAAAGATTGCTCGGCCCGCGGCCGGGTGTCCGTTGACTGTAAAAGCTGCGGGCTTGATCGATGTGGTCTGCGGGAATCTCGACCGACAACGCGTTCAGCGTGAATCGCACGGCACTCCTATGACTCGTCGGCTATCCGATCCAACCACGGATGCCCGGGATGGACTGTACTCAGCCACTCCGTCAACCGAGTCCTCCGCGCCTGACTCACCAGCGCCGGATCAACCTACCGACACATGCTGCAGTGGTCCGCATCGTACGTCGAACCGATCGCGGACGGCATCGAGTGTCCTTCGGTGGTGTTCGCGGTCCTTCCGGTGCGTTCGCACGAATTGGAAGCTACCGATCATGCGGCGCGCCGCCGGATACCAACGATCGAAGTCCACCCCACACTCCTGGAATATCTTCCGCGGGACAGCGTCGAAGACAAGGCTGATGTTGTACTGATTGAGCGCGAACCCGGTCCAGGCCAGCGACTCCTTGGAT
Source organism: Rhodococcus yunnanensis NBRC 103083 (assembly GCF_001895005.1). Taxonomy (GTDB): domain Bacteria; phylum Actinomycetota; class Actinomycetes; order Mycobacteriales; family Mycobacteriaceae; genus Rhodococcoides; species Rhodococcoides yunnanense. Next base: position 147,953 of record NZ_BCXH01000005.1, read on the forward strand.
TTGCGGCTGAGGTCCTCCCCGTCGAGCTCGTAGAGCGGAACTTCACGTACTTTGCTCAGGAACAGCAGATGAGTCAAGAAATATCCCGCGAACGAGGTGAAACCGAATGTCGCTGAACGAGTATTGATCGACAGAGTTGTGCCGAGAGGAGAAACGTACGGCTCGTACGGAACGCCACCTCGGAAGATGTATCCGGTGCAGTTCACCAGCCAGCTGCCCGGCTGCACTGGCCGTGTTCTTCCACTGCGATAGACGAGTTCAGGAGCATCAGATCGATCGACGGCATCGATGAGGTATTCCATCTCGACGGTACGGACTCCGGATGAGATCGTTGTTGCCTCGGACTTGGAGAGCAGACCGTTGAGTAACTGGCGTGACGGCACGATCGGTTGGATCCCGTGCGTCGACCGAAACCAGTCTCTGACGTCGTCCTCGTTGGACCCGTCGAAACGAAGCGCAGCGTCGTTGAACGTGCGGGTCGGAAGCCGCCCCTTCCACAGACGGCTCATGCCCGGTGCGAGGAACTTCTCACGGTCGATGAAATACGTGCCTGGTCCCGCGATGACGTTCACCTCTCTACCCGGGTACTCGGTCAGTACCGCATATGCGGTGTCCATTGCCGTTTTACCGCCACCGACTATCCAGACCGGTGTGTTGCTCTCACGCATCTCCTTGCTTCCGATGTCGAGGACGTTCGGAGAAACGGAACGAATCTGTTGACTGGACACCGAGAACGGTTCCATCGGTTCGATTCCGAAACCGTTGGCCTTGATCACCTTGCGCGCTGATATCGTAAGAGTCTGTCCAGCTGTCGATTTCGCGGTCAACACGTTTCCGGACTCCGACTCGACATGGCCGTCCACCGACCAGCCGTAGTATTCGACCAGACGAACCCGCTGCCCGATGACGTCGAGACAGTGTGTGAAGTGATCGAGGACCTCGGGCTTGGTCGCCAGATGCGATCGTGCTTTGCCCGACGTCCATTCGATGTTCCCTGCAGTGAACAGTGGATGAGGTTGATGCAACCGAACATACGGATACGTATCGACCCACATGCCGCCCGGTCGACCCCGGCGATCTATCAGAATGATCTTCTGCTCGTTCGACAGATACTGCGACGCGACTGCCGCGGCGTTCAGTCCAGCGATGCCGACGCCGATGATGCAGACATCGCACTCCTCGACCTGCCCGACTACTCCGGACTCGTCAATAGCCTCGTTCCCGTGGATGGGGGATTCCATGGTCCCTCCCGTGCATCGATTACGCTCGGGTCGCTTCAGGTGTGTTCCCAGGTCACCGCCGGTTCGACCCTGGCCCGACCTGACCGGTACGTGCGGATCGCACGAGCAGCACCCCGCCCTCGCTGCGGTCCACCTCCAATTCTGCCTCACTGTCCGCAGAATGTCTCGGGTAATCGATCATTCGATGCCGCCCAGGTCGTAACCGTCCACTTCGATTGCTGCACAGCGAAGTTGGACCGATCAGCCGTCGAGGCCAGCCGAATGCCTGGCTGCATGCAACGTCTGATCGAGGAGAACGGCGATCGTCATCGGACCCACCCCTCCTGGAACGGGAGTGATGAGGCTCGCGCGCTCGGCCGCGGCGTCGAATTCCACATCGCCGACGTTGCCCTCGTTGTACCCTGCGTCGATGACGACGGCGCCCGGTTTGATCCACGCCCCACGGATGAATTCGGCACGGCCGACGGCGGCGATGACGATGTCGGCGCGCCGAACCTCGTCGGCCAGAGCGCGAGTCTTGGAGTGGCACAACGTAACGGTGGCGTCGGCCGCGAGAAGTAGCATCCCGACGGGCCTGCCGAGGATCGGGCTACGCCCGACGACGACGGCCGATGCACCGGCAAGTGGAACGTCGAATGCGTCGAGCAGACGCATGATGCCTCCCGGTGTGGCCGATCTGAATCCGGGCTCGCCGAAAGCCATCTGCGCGAACGAGGTTCGTGTCACCCCGTCGACATCCTTGCGTGGATCGATGGCCTCGAATGCGGCGCGTTCGTCGATGTGCGCGGGTACCGGATGCTGGAGGAGGATGCCGTCGACAGTCGGGTCGGCCGACAGCCGGCCCAGGACGGACAGAAGTTCGTCGGTGGTGGTGGACTCCGGCAGATCGAATCGGCGCGATTCGATGCCGACCTTCCGTGACCGATTCACCTTCATTCGAACGTAGACGTGCGAAGACGGGTCGTCGCCGACCAATACCGTCGCAAGGCATGGGCGACGGCCGTTCGACGCTGTGTACTCGGCTACGCCGTCGGCGACAGCCTCCAGTGTGGTTGCAGCAAGTGCGACGCCGTCGAGCAAACGTGCTGTCATCGGGTTCTCCGCTCGGTGCGGAGAACGCCCAGGCGGACGACGTTCTCGGTTTCACTCCCTGGTAGTTCCCTACCTGCGCCAGTCGTGTGCGTACATCCTAGATCACGTGGCGTTCCACAGGGCCTGGTAGTAGCTCATTCGTACGTCGTCGACGGCAAGTCCGTAGGCCGCGACGAGCTCGTGTTCCCAACCTGGCCCGTAGTTCCACCGTGTGCTCATCGCTGCGACTGCGATGTCGGCCCAACGGTCCGCAACACCGAGAGATCCGAAGTCGACATGACCGGAGACCTGACCGTCGTCGGCCAGTATCGTGTTGGGGCAGCACGCATCTCCGTGACATACGACGAGTCGGTCGATCTCCGGTGTGTCGCGCAGTGTCGAGCCGACGTGGATTCCCCGTCGCACAGCGTTGTCGGCGCGAGTCTCCGGATCCCACCGCCAGGGACACTGATCGACCGGTAGCCGTTCGTGTAGTTCCCGGAGCCCATGCCCGACGGCATGTACCGCAGCCCGGGGGTCGGCGAGCCAGCGCGAGGACACCGCGCTACTGCCTGGAACGGCGTGTGTCATAAGCCATGAAGCGCCATTGGTTCGGCCGAGCCCCAGCACCTGGGGCGACGGTGTGTACGAGTTCACCCAACGCAACTTCGTGGCTTCACGCTCGAGCGAAATTTCCGGGTGGTGCGGCTGCCACTTGACGAAGCGAGAACCAAGGCGGTACGTCACCCCGCCGGCGCCGTTGCGCCACACCGGTTCCACGGGCTCGCCTGCTTCGGCGAACGACCGCACTACCTCCGGTACCGGCATATCGGGGACGGCTGACGTCACGGCTCTAGCCTACCGAGAACGACGTCGTGCGGGCTGTCAGACGCCGTGCGCGTTCAGGTCCCAGGACAACTTCCCGTCGACGACGTGCGGTGTCCACTGTTCATCGAACTCCCCACCGGTCTCGAGGCTGTCCGCGAGGTCGGCGAGCATGGCGCCTAGCGAAGGCCACTTGGGTCCGCCCTGGTCGGCGTCGACTTTGTCGAACGCAGTGACGCACCCGTACGACGGACCACCGCGCATGTCGACGAAGAGCAGGTAGCCGTCCATGCCGGCGAACGGAACGAATTCGGGAAGAAAAGTGCCGACCGAGACTCCAGCGGGCGTCGTCCGCGATGGTTCCTCGCCCATCTCCTCGTCGATTTCGCCCCACACCTCGAGTTCGAGCTGTCGCTCGTCGAGTAGGCGGTCCAGGTCGAACAACTCGTGCATCGGCAGCAGTGACACCCAGTGGTCGTGCGGGAAGCCGTTGATCAGACCGTAGAAGCTCCTCAGGTCGTCGTGCCAGTTCGCTGCTGTTGCGACGGCTGCTGCGGTGATCGCGTCGTCGTCGGCGCCGGCTATACGCACGTCCGTCAGATTCTTCCCCAACCATGTCGCGATGCGATTCCATTGCTCGGCAACAGATCCCGAGGCAGGTGCTGGGTCGGTCAACTGTGAGGCGTACGCGAGCTCACGGTGGACACGTGCCTCGGCGTCATCGGATCCGACGTCGGCGATCGACACCACGTCACCCTCGCCGAAGCGGAAGTTCCTCGCTGAGCCCACCGGCGAACCGTCGTCGGCGTGGGTGAGACTGCGTCCGACTCGAACGGCCTCGACGATGGCCGCCTCGCGATCCGGTGCATCGCCGACGCGTACGACGCTCCGACCTGTGTCACTGTTCCAAGCCGATACGAACCACTCCATCGGGTCAGCCTATCGGAGCCGGATCGGGATCGATCGATGACTTTCATGGATGGCCGAGGTCTACACCCGCATGATCATCGTCGCTGGATACCTGACCGTGAACCCGGCCGAGCGGGAGAGTTACCTGGGCGGCTGCGCTGAGGTGGTCCGACTCGCACGTGCATCTGCTGGGTGCCTGGACTTCGCACTCGGGGCGGACCTCGTCGACCCCTCGCGCATCAGCGTTTTCGAACGCTGGGCGAGTGTGCAGGATCTGCACGCGTTCCGCGGATCCGGCCCCGATGCCGGTCAGCAGGCCGCGATCATCGGCGCGGACGTCCGTGAATTCGACGCGTCGGAAAGATCGTGACCTCTCCTGCCGAGTCCCCCCTTTCGTCACATCCACTCAAGCGTAGAAACCCTCACGCAGGTTGATGCCGTGCTCCACCCACACTTTGAGCGCCGCGAGCATTCCGGTCCATCCCTGGCAGTTTCCGAATGCGTTCTTGGCTCCGGTAGATGTTGCGGTCCACGATGATTCGGTGATCGTCACCAGAGTGCGCGTGTCATCGTCGATCGACTCGAACTCGAACGTGGTTGTGGTGTAACCGTCCTCGGATGTCGATGCATCGCTTGCCCAGCGGATTGCGATACGGTTCGGTGGCTCGGCGTCGACGACCTGCACCGGAAACGCCCCGGGAAAGTCGTGGAAGTCCCACGACACGTCGGCGCCCGCTTCGAGTCGGCCACGCGCGCCGCCGGTGGTGAAGTACTTCGACAGCTGGGCAGGGTCGGCGACTGCTTCGTAGACGTCGGCGATCGGGCGTGAGATCCGCCCCGACACGGTGAACGAGAGTTCCTTCAGATTCTCTGTCATGTTGTATTTTTACAACATGACAGACGCCGAGCACAAGACCGAGGACGACGATCGGGTGTTCAAAGCCCTCGCCGCGCCGATCCGTCGTCGTATGCTCGACATCCTCAAGGAGGCGCCCCGCACCACGGGCGAGCTGTGCTCCCTGCTCCCCGAAGTGGATCGCACCACCGCGCTGCAGCACCTGCGTGTGCTGGAAGCCGCCGAACTGGTGACCGGTCGCAAGGTCGGACGCGAACGGCACCTCGCCCTCGCACCCCTGCCGATCAAGCGAATCTCGGACCGGTGGATCGGCGAATACGCGCGAGCGGCGGTGGACCTACTCGGTCGGCTGGAGGGGGAGTGAGCCAACCGGGGCGTAGTGCTCGACGACCGGAAACGGATCGTAGAAGTGATGCAGTAGCTGCTTCCACTCCTGGTACTCCTCCGATCGGCGGAAGCCCTCAGTGTGATCCTCGAGCGACTCCCATTCGACGAGGAGTAGGTAGACGCTCGGTCGTTCGATACCGCGGGAGAGTGTGACGCTCAGAAACCCCGGCATCGACGCGATGATCGTCCTCGCGCGTGCGAACGCGGACTCGAATTCGTCCGCGCGAGCGGGTGTCACGTGCAGGAGGGCGTGTTCGACGATCATGTGGAGAGTATGTCAGGGCCGGAGGTTGCGCGGTGATGGTAGTCAACCGTGTACGTGAAGGTCGAGAAGGGCCGCGCGGCAGAGTATTCGCGTACCTGGATACGGGGCCACCGACCTCGGCGAACATATGCAAACCTTGCAGGACATCGAATTCATACCGGAAGGTGACCGACTCACATGACTTCTCCCGAAGACACAATCACTGCAACAGTCTCGGTGAAGCCGGCATGGGTGAACTCCTGGTTCCATGTGCTGTTCACCAAGCCGGGCCTCGAAGTCGACGGGCGCGGCCATGAGTTGCACTGGGGAGACAACGACGTCGAGATTCCGGCGACCGCCGGCCGCATCGGTGTGTACTTTCACTACCGAGGCCGGCCCGCACAGCGCCTCGCACTGAGCGAAAGGCTACTCGATCACCGAATCGGTAGTCGGGTCGTTGCTCGCTTGGGGGTGCGAAACTCTGCTCGCTTCAGCATCGTCGAACCGTGAACGTCTCAATAGTGAGGTCCGTCAGAGTCCGTCACCTTTCACATCCGTTGACTGGCTGTTGAGCCGATAAGTACACCGACCAGGACGTGGTGGGGTGGCGCTCCCACTCGGATTCTGTCGACCGAACGTCCAGCTCGTCCGCGCGAGTGGGTCTCACGTGTAGGAGTGTGTGCTCGACACCCACTTTTCGCCGCAGCTAGTATGCTGCCTCCATGTCAGCGACCACCGATGTGACTGCGCCCGTGCGCGGAGCATCCGTGGGCGCATTGTCTGCGCTGGTCACAGCGGCTGCGCATACCTTCGGCGGCGGGATGTTCCCGTCCGAAGCGGCGATGGTTCTGCTGTGCGTGGTGTGCGCGGGAATCGGGTGCGCGGCCAGTGTGCTGCCGGTGTTCGCGCTGGCGCGTATCCAGTTGATGCTCACTCTCGCGGTGGCCCAGTTCGCCGGGCACGTAGTGCTGACGGTCGTCGACGGTCACCACCACGGGCCGGTACTGAGCAATCAGATGCTCGTGGCTCACGCTGCCGCCGTCGTGGCAGGCGCGGTAGCGATCTACGGCGCCGAACGTGGAATTCGTCGCGCCGTGTCGTCCGTTCGCAGGATTCTGCCGATGTTGGCATCGCTCGTGGTCCACGAATGGCGCATAGCTCCACCGCTTCCCGTGTATCGGGTGCCGGGACCTTCGCGGATTCTGGATCTGTCCGGCGCCGGAAACCGCGGTCCGCCGGCGATTCTCGCCTGATCTCACCTCATCCCGACTGGCATCTGCCGGGCGTACCTCGCCGCAGGCCTCTCGGTAACTCCGTTGTGCCCCACTCTGTTCGCAGCCGACCGCGCCCGTCCGGTGCGGCGATCGCCTGCGCCCACACCTCCTGCCTTCATGAAACGAGTCCGCATGTCCACACCCGAAAAGGAACTCGACGCTGCCCCCGTCGAGCCGTCTCCGCAGATATCGCCACGCAGTTGGCGGCCGCTGATTCTGCGACTGCACTTCTATGCGGGCATTCTGATCGCGCCGTTCATCCTCGTGGCCACCATCAGTGGTGGTCTCTACGCGGTCGCACCCTCCATCGAACAACTCGTCTACCGCGACTACCTGCACGTCGACAGCACCGGCCCAGCGGTGGAAGTGTCACAACAGATTCGAGCCGCCCAGGCGGAACGACCCGACCTCACCGTCGCCGCGGTGCGCCCTGCCCTCGACCAGGGGGAGACGACGCGGGTCATCTTCACCGACCCCGGCCTCGGTGAATCCGAACGGCTCGCGGTCTTCATCGATCCGGTCACGGCAACATCGGTCGGCGAGAGCGTGGTCTACGGGTCGTCGAGTGCACTTCCGATGCGAACCTGGATCAGTGGCCTGCATCGCCACCTCCACCTCGGCGAACCCGGCCGTCTCTACAGTGAACTGGCCGCATCCTGGCTGTGGGTCATCGCGCTCGGCGGGCTGTACCTGTGGATCGAACGCTACCGCCGCGGTCCCGGCAAGACGAGACTGCTGACCTTCGACCGCAGCGCGAAAGGCCGCACGAGAGCGCTGAACTGGCATGGAGTGGCGGGGATCTGGATAGCGGTCGGTCTGATCTTTCTCTCGGCCACCGGCCTGACGTGGTCCACGTACGCGGGAGAGAACGTCAGCGCCCTGCGGTCCTCGCTGAGTTGGACGACTCCGGCGATCACGAAGACCATCGGGTCCGCAGGCGCCGCGACCCCGAGCGATCACGCAGGCCACGGCGGACATGCCGTCACCGACGACGGTGTGGCGGATCATACTGTCGGACAGATCGATTCGGTACTCGCCACCGCCCGCGACAACGGAATCACCGGCAAGGTCGAAGTGTCGATCCCAGCGGCATCGGACACCGCCTTCGTCGTCGCGCAGACGCGTCAGCCGTGGGTGATGTCCAGCAATTCCATCTCGGTCGACGGCGCGACCGGCGATGTGGTCGACATCCTCTGGTTCTCCGACTGGCCACTGGCAGCCAAGCTGTCCGCGTGGGGAATTCAACTCCACATGGGCACGCTGTTCGGCGTCGTCAACCAGCTGGCACTGCTTGCCCTTGCTGTTGCCTTGGCGTCCGTCGTGGTCCGCGGGTACATGATGTGGTGGAAGCGACGCCCCACCACAGCAACAGGATTCGCCGCCGGGCGACCACCGCTGCGAGGGGGCGTGCGTACGATCTCGCCGATCGCGGCCGCGGGGCTCGCCGCAGTGGTACTCGTCGTCGGGTGGTTCGTACCGCTACTCGGTATCAGCCTGCTTGCATTCCTGCTGATCGACGCAGCCCTCGGCGCAGTCAGACGTTCCGGTGGTCGGGGTCGTCTCGCTGACCGGATTCGATGAACATCTGAAGGAAGCTGGCCGGACGGGACTCGGGGGCGTCCGAGCCAGCGTCGGCGTCGTCGTGTTCTGGGTGTGTCATCGAACTTCCCTCCCTCAGTGAGTGACTCCGAACGACAGCCGAGTGTCGAGCAGGTCGGTGCCGCCGAGTGCTTCGACGATCATCCGCACCGGACGAGTCGGCCCGAACAGTCGGATACGGCCGTCCGCCATCGATGCCGCGTCGATGAGGGCGCTCGCCGCACCCGAGTACATGAACGACACCGCAGAGAGGTCCACCGTGACGTGAGAGCCTGCGGCGGTGAGTTGGTCGAGCATGTGGATCAGCTCGGTGCGCGAGGTCATGTCGAGGTCTCCCGACGCCCGCAGAACGGCGTAGGTGGGCGAGTACGACTCCACCTCGAATGCGTAGCGCGGAGCGTCTTCCGACGCGTCGAGCGTGGGATCCTCGAGCATGAGACGGGAAATATCGGTCGGTGTCATCGCTTCCATCCTTCGCATCGAGTGCCGATCTGCGGTTCTGGCACAACTGTGTCAGGACAAGATCACCGCACTGGAACCCGAACGGTCACGGAGAAGTCACCGAATAATCACAAGATCATAACGGCGATCGGATGCGCGCTGAACTGCGTCAACGGACTGCGGCAGGCCTGCCGACGGCGAAGATGTGTTGCTCGTGCCCGGTCGCGTGGGTTGCCGTGTGCTCGAGGGCTTCGGTGATCAACCGGTGATCGGAGTCGGTCCACCTGTCCCGTCGTTGACGCTGGAAATCTCCCCATGACGGGGCCGTGAACTGCTCGATGCGAAGGTCGGTGTCCATACTGTCGCGGTACAGGCCCCACGAGTAACCCCCGGTTCGACGACGAGCCGTGCCGACGGCCATCATCGCCCGGTCGAAAGCGTCCAACTCACCGGGCAGCACACGGTAGGTGACGGTGATGACGACGGGACCGTCGTCGGGTTCGGGTCCGAAGACCACGGTCGGCGTCGGCCAGGCCGTCGACACGCCGCGTGGCAGGGTTCCGGTGTCCGGATGTAGCGGCACCACGGCGACGCTCAGGCCTGTCGCCACCAGTAGAACGGCCGAGATCGACAGCGCAGCAGCAAAACCCATGTGCGACGCGACCAGCCCCCACAGGAAGGATCCGAGGGCCTGGGAGCCCATGAACACCAACAGGTAGATCGACATGCCGCGGGCGCGCACCCAGTGCGCCAGCGACAGCTGAACCGCGGCGTTCAGTGTGGTGAGTGTCGCGATCCACGCCGCACCCGAGACCATCAGCAGCGGGAGCACTGCCCACAGCGGCAAGTATGCGACGGCAACGACACCGAGTGCGTACGAGAACGCGGACGCTGCCAGCAACCTGTTGGGCGGCATGTTCTTTCGTAGCCGCGGATACAGGGCGACACCGGCGACGGCGCCCACGCCGAGTATCCCGAGAACGAGTCCGTACCCCGACGCACCGAAGTGCAGATGGTCCGAGGACGCGATCGGCAGCAGAGCCCACAACGCAGAGGCAGGGAACGCGAACAGCGCCGAACGCAGCAGGATTCGCCGCACGATGGGCGCCGACCGCATGTAGTGCACGCCGGCCACCATCGAGCGGCCGAGCCGCTCGCGTTCGATACCCCGATCGTTCTGCGGTCGTCGCCACCAGATCAGAGCGACCACGATGACGACGAAGGTCAGCGCGTTGATGGCGAAGACGGCGGCGGGGCCTGCCGCGGCGACGATCACACCGCCGATGGCGGGTCCGATCGCCCGAGCGCCGTTGACCGTCACCCCGCCCAGCGCGGAGGCAGCCGGAATCTGGTCCGGTGGAACCAATTCCGGTTGAATCGCCTGCCACGCCGGTGCCGACAACGCCGAACCGCACCCGAGCAGGAACGTCATCGCCAGCAACATGACCGGGGTCAGTGCATCCGTCCACGCGAGAAACGTGGTCAGCGCCGCCACGACGGCCGTGTAGACACCTACGACGATCAACAACTTCCTGCGGTCGAGAAGGTCGGCGAGGCCGCCTGCGGGCAGTGCGAGGAACAGCGTCGGAAGGAGGCTCGCGGTCTGCACCAGTGCGACGATCGTGGCGCTGCTGTCGTGTTCCACGAGAAACCACTGGGAACCCACGGTCTGCATCCACAGACCGATGTTCGATACCAACTGCGCAACGAACAGGGTGCGATAGACGCGCCCACGCAGCGGTGCCCAGGCAGAGATCTGCGGCGTGGTCATGCGCGCCTCCTTCCGAGCCGGTGATCAGCGGGTGGCGTCGAGTGCTTCTTCGATGACGGCGACGACCTCGTCGGGCTTGGCCAGCATCACCAGGTGCGGGGCATCGAGTTCGACGACCTTGCGCAGTCCGGCCCGCTCGTAGCCGAATCGCTCCACGTCCGGGTTGATGGTGTGATCGGCGCTGCTGACGATTCCCCAACCGGGCTTGGTCTTCCACGCTGCGACGGGAGCGGCCTCACCGAACGCGAGACCGGTCAGCGGGCGCTGGGAGACCGCGAGGACCTCTGCTTCCGCAACGTCGATTCCGCCTGCGAACACTGCCGGGAACGCGTCGATGTCGACCGAGACGTCGGTGCCGTCCTCGGCGCCCTCGATCGGGAACGGTGTGTAGACGAGGTTGGCGGCCAGCTCGGAGTCGGGGAACCGGCCCTGCAGCTCGCCCAGGCTCTCGCCCTCTTCCAGTGCGTAACCGGAGACGTAGACCAGCCCGACGACGTTCTCGGCCACACCGGCGACGGTGATGACCGCGCCGCCGTAGGAGTGTCCGGCCAGCAGAACCGGGCCCTCGATCTTCTCGACGAAGGATCGGATGTAGGCGGAATCGCCGACGAGACTGCGGTTGGGTACCGATGGCACCAGCACGGTGTGGCCCTTGTCGAGCAGTCTCCGTGTGACCGGCGCCCAGCTGGCCGCGTCGGCGAAGGCACCGTGGATGAGAACGATGGTGGTCATGGCGGACTCCATAGGGGTGAGGGAGCAGTAGCTCGGAAGTGGTGCATCATCCACTGTCGTCCACACCTCGGATGATGTCGCCGCTGCTGGCAGGTGTTGCCAGGTACCGGGTAGCCGGTACCGAGCCAGTGTCGGCTGCTCCGAGAGTCACGGGCATCAGTCGAACGACTCACCCGGTTTCGGTCCGGGCCGCGGCCGATCGAGGGATACTCGGACGATGCAGGTGAACGTCGACAATTTCGTTCGTGCAGAGACCGACCGAATGTTCGCGGACATTCAGCGTGCAGCCGGGGGCATCAACACCTTCCGCCACAACCGCGAACCCGCGCCGGTCGATCAGCAGACCGTCATCCGGATGAACCGCGACACCCTCTACAGCTTCGCGATCGTCGACATCACCGAGGGCGCGACGCTGCAACTCCCGGACTCCGGTGATCGATACCTGTCCGCGATGGTCGTCGACCAGGATCACCTGATCGACGAGATCTTCCACGACGTCGGCTCGTACCGACTCACCCCGGACCGGTTCGCGACTCCCTACGTACTGGTCGGCGTGCGCATCCTCGTCGACCCCACCGATCCCGCCGACATCGCCGAAGTCGCCCGGCTCCAGGACGCCCTCGCCGTCGACGCGGCATCGAGCAACACCTTCGTCTACCCGGAGTACGACGGGGCAGGCATGGACGCCACCCGCAACGCCCTGCTGTCACTGGCCAAGGGCATTCACGACTTCGACCACACCTTCGGCGCCCGCAGCCAGATCGATCCCGTCCGCCACCTGATCGGAACCGCAGCCGGGTGGGGCGGCCTGCCCACCGCCGAGGCGTCGTACATCGGGGTCAATCCGTCGACGACCGATCCGGTGCAAACGCTGACCATGCGCGACGTCCCGGTCGACGCCTTCTGGTCGGTGTCGGTCTACAACGCGCGTGGGTTCTTCGAGCCGAACGAACATGACCGGTACACCGTCAACAGCGTGACCGGCGTCGCGGATTCGGACGGCTCGATCACCGTCCGCTTCGTCACCGACGGGTCGGTCGATCAGCCCAACACGATCCCGGTTCCACACGGTTGGAACTTTCTGGTTCGGCTGTACCGGCCGCACCGCGAGGCCATCGACGGCACCTGGCAGTTGCCGGAGCTGAAACCGATCGGCTGATCACGCATAAGCAGGCGCCGCGCTGGGTAAAGAACTCCGGTGGTGAACAAAACGACGCGGTCGGCGTCGGCGGTCATGGGGATGTTCGTTGTCATCGGGGCGTTGTGGGGGCTTGTGGGGTACGTCTACTCCGACAAGAATCTTGCGCGCGCCGCGATATGGGGTGTCAGTGTTGCCGCGGTCGGCTGGCTGATCGTGTTGGCGGCGTTGCTGATCAAGTATCTGCGGCTGATGTCGCGTAGGCGTCGCAGCAATCAAGACGAAGCCGAGGGCTGATCGTCCCCCTCCTGGTGTGGATGGAACGAATGCTCTTCGTGATCGAGTTCGTGCTCTAGAGCCCGCATGCCCGCGTCCGCCAGCCGGCCCGCATCGCGCCACCGCAGCAATTCGTCGCGTTGCGCGCCGAGCAGACGCCGTCGAACACTCGTCGCGGCCTCCTGCTCGGGTGAGACGACGGATGTCCCGTCGCCGGACTCGGCGAGGTGGTCGAGTCGGCGATCGTAACGGTCGATGCGGCGCTCGAACTCGGCACGCATGACATCCCTGGCCTCGTCGTCCATGTTCTCCTCGTCGGCGATCCGATCCAGCTGCTGCAGAGCAGCTTCGGCGGAACCCTTCCTCGCCTCGTTCCACGTCCGAGCTTCCGCCGCGGGATCGGCATGTACCTTCAGCGCTCGGACGAGAGGCGCGAACGTCGTGCCCTGGCCGATCACGGTGACGAGAACAACGACGAAAGCGCAGAACAGCAACAGATTCCGAGCCTCGAACTCCGCCCCCGAGTCGATGGTGAGCGGGAGCGAGAACACGGCGGCGACGGTGATGACACCGCGCGTCCCTGCCCAGCTCATCACAAGGATCTCCCTGCCGTTCAACGGAGTCGAGCCAGTTCGGGACGGTCCGAATCTGCGCGGGATCGACTCGGTGAGAACGAGCCACAGCGGCCTGAGCAGCAGCACACCGGCCAGAGTGACGACGAGGGCCGTCGCCACCGTGGACACCGAGTAGGCCGACAGGCCCTGCACGACCGTCGGTAGCTGCTCCCCGATGAGGAGAAACACGAACCCTTCGAGAAGCAGATCGATCAACCGCCACACCGCGCTGGTCTGCAACCTGCTGGCGCCGGAGACGGTGTGGCGAGTGTCGTGACCGATGACGAGGGCAGCGACCACCACGGCCAGCACGCCCGATGCGTGTACCTCCTCGGCGGCGACGTAGGCGACGAACGGTGTGGCGAGCGAAATCACGTTCAGCAGAAGCGCGTCGTGTACGAACTTCTGCGCCACCCGAATGAGCAGGGCAACGACCAACCCGACGACGGTCCCGCCCACTGCGGCGAGGACGAACAGTCCACCCGCATGTGGAAACGTCATGTCCTCCGCGGCAATGGCGGTGGTCGCGACCGTCAGCATCGTCAGGGCTGTCGCGTCGTTGAGCAGACCCTCACCCTCGATCAAGGTGACCAACTTCGGTGGGATGCCTGCAGTGCGCCCGACGGCCAGCGCCGCGACAGGATCCGGCGGCGCGACCGCCGCACCGAGAGCCAAGCCTGCCGCCAACGTGACTCCGGGAACCCACAGCGCCATCCCGACCCCGACGACGGTAGCCGTCGCGCCCACCAACGCAACCGACAGACTGAGGATCGTCCACACGTTCTTGCGGATCGCGAGGAGCGAGGACTTCAACGCGGCGCTGTAGAGCAGCGGCGGAATGACGAGCGTCAGTACCGCGTCCGGGTCGAGCACGATGTCGGGCAGCGAGGACGCGGATACGGCAAGCCCCGCCAGCGTCAGCAACACCGCAGCGGGTATCGCGGTCTTGGCGGAGACCACCTGAGCTGCCACTATCAGAGCCGTACCGGCCAGGACGAGGCCAAGAATGCTCAGCACGACATGCCACAACCCGATGAGTTCACGAGCATGCATTCCACCGGCGGAAGCTCGCGAAACCTGATGCCTCGCCGGGACCGGCTGTGGCTGTGTGAAAAACACACCGGCCGCAGGTGGGATGGCTCAGGTCCACCGCGACCGCTATATGAGGCGCCTCTAGCCGGCCGGGTGGCTCGCTTCGACCAAGTCCTGTGCGATTCGGCGCAGAGGCAGATTCTGTTCCTGCGACAACTTGGTCAGCAAGTCGAATGCTTGCGCCGAATCGATCTTGTATCGTTCCATGATCATGCCTTTGGCCTGGCCGATGATGTCTCGACTTGCCAACCCGGCACGGAACTGGTTGCCGTCGCGCAGTCCGAGAAGCGCGACCGCCGCATGCGCGGCCAAGGCTTCACCGGTCGCCAAGGCCTCGACGTCGAACGCTCCCGCGTTGCTGCTGTAGAGCACCAATGCACCGACGTCGTCGCCGTTGGTGAACAGTTTGAAGGCGGCGAGAGACCGAAATCCCTGGTCCACTGCCTTGGATGCAAATTGAGGCCAGCGCTTTTCCACACCGAGGTCCTCCGCGACCACCACGTCGAAGTGACGCACTTCTGTCGGGATGGGACCCTCGCCCAACTCGTACTGGCGGCGGCAGAGCGTCTCGGCCAACTCGTCGGTGGATGCGACCACCGTCCGCTCGCCGTTCGTCAGCGTCGTGATGCAGCCGCTGACAGCGCCCTCGATCAGCTCGATTGCGGTGCGCAGAATCTCGTCCAGAGTCCGCGACGCCGAGTGCCGCGCATCGCGCAGTGAACGTGCAAAATCGGCGAGCAGTGCGGGCACGTCCGTCGCCCGAACTTCGTCTTCTTCCGGTGCGTACGACATGCAGACCTATCCTTTCCGCGATGGAACCACGAAGGTGCGCCGCTGCTGGACGCGGTGGTCGGCGACAGCGGCCGAACCAGCAAGAGATTTTATACACCAACTTCGCGGTGCGTGGGCTGTCGGCCCACCTGTGGTGAACGCACTGCGAAGCGCCCACCGAGAGCGTCGGCCGAAAGCTGCTGCGGCAGTGTGATGCGAGTGGTTTGAGCACCTCGGCCCTCGGCCATTCACAGTCCGTGCCCGCCGACCCCATGCTTGCCGATTCAGAGCTTGCCGAACCTGTGTCTGCCGGTGCAGGCCTGCGTCGCGACGGTGCCCCGACATGACCGCGTTCGGCGCGGCGCTCTACGGCCTGGGCACAGCCGTGCCCCTCGTCGTCGGCGCCGCGATCGGATTGCGGTGGCGGCTACCCAAGCCCGTGCTGGCGGCGATGATGGCCTTCGGTGCAGGCACCATGATCGCGGCGGTGTCCTCGGAACTGTTCGCACCGGCATTCGCGCAAGCGGGGATCGTGATCGCCGGGGTTGCCTTGTTCGCCGGTGCCGGGGTGTACGTCGTCGCGAATCATCTGATCGAGAACAAGCTGGGCCCTGCCGCGATCGGGTGGGCCCTGATGCTCGGGACCATCCTCGACGGAATCCCGGAGAACACCGCGCTCGGGGTCTCGTTGACCAGTGGCGGCGGACTGGTGCTCCTGGTCGCCGTCGCGGTCGGCAACGTGCCGGAAGCAGTGGGCGGGGCCGCGTTGATGCGTGACCAACACAACTTCGACCGCCGCCGGGCACTGGGATTGTGGACGGCCACCGCAGTTGTGCTCGTCGTGGTCACCGTCGTCGGATATCTACTGTCCGACGCCATCCCCGACACCGGGATCTCGACCGTGCAGGCATTCGCCGGCGGAGCGACGCTGGCTGTTCTGGCCGATTCGTTGATGCCCGAGGCCTACCGCGACGGCGGATGGTGGGTCGGGATGGCGACGGCAGCCGGGTTCCTCGTCGCCTTCGCCTTGGGGTGAGTACGGCGTCGTTCATCCGGTCCGGGTGAAGCGGGTCGGCGCAGGGGAGCCAAGGATCGGAAGGGCCGGATGCGTCCCTACCGAGGAGCTGACCACCGATGCCGCTGAACTTCGACGACCGCACCGACTTCGACAACGCCGACCGTGGGTTCATCGCAACGATCGACCCGATGGTGATCCGCAACGCCGAGGGCGAGCCGGTGTTCGATCTGAGCGGCTACGGCTACCTCGCCGAACCATGCCCGGACACCGTCGACCCCAGTCTGTTCCGTCAGGCTCAGCTCGTGGTCAAGAACGGTCTCTACGAGGTCGCCGAGGGCATCTATCAGATCCGCGGCTTCGACCTGTCCAACATGACGTTGGTCGAGGGCGACACCGGAGTCATCGTCATCGATCCGCTCATCTCCGCCGAGTGCGCGGCGGCCGGGCTGGCGCTGTACCGGGAGCACCGCGGACAGCGCCCGGTCACCGCGCTGATCTACACCCACTCGCACGCGGATCACTTCGGCGGTGCTGCCGGTGTGTTGCCCGACGGCCCCGGCGACGTGCCGATCCTGGCACCCGAGGGGTTCATGGCCGAGGCTGTCTCGGAGAACGTGTACGCCGGTACCGCGATGAACAGGCGGGCGACCTACATGTACGGCTACGGGCTACCGATCTCGGCGGAGGGCCAGGTGAGCACGGGGCTCGGCATACGCGGGTCGTCGGGCACGATCAGCCTGATCCCGCCGACGGTCGACATCACCCACACCGGCCAGCAGGAAACGCTCGACGGGGTGCCCATCGTGTTCCAGGTGACGCCGGGAACCGAGGCGCCTGCCGAGATGAACTTCCACTTCCCTCGTCATCGAGTGCTGTGCCTCGCCGAGAACGCCACGCACAACCAGCACAATCTGCTTACGCTCCGCGGCGCGCAGATCCGCGACGCACGAGCCTGGTCGCACTACATCGATGAGGCCATCGAGTTGTTTCTCGACGACGCCGACGTCGCCTTCGCCTCGCACCACTGGCCGACCTGGGGCAGGGAGAACATTCTCGACTTCCTGACCGTCCAGCGTGACCTCTATCAATACCTGCACGATCAGACTCTTCGCCTACTCAATCAGGGTCTGACCGGGACCGAGATCGCCGAGGAGATCGAGCTGTCGCCGGGCCTGAACGACGCCTGGTCCGCGCGCGGGTACTACGGTTCGGTCAGCCACAACGTCAAGGCGATCTACCAGCGTTACCTCGGCTGGTTCGACGGCAGGCCCTCCTCGCTGTGGCAACATCCGCCGCAGGCCCAGGCCACGCGATACGTCGAGGCGTTCGGCGGTGTGGATGTGGTGATCGCCAAGGGCTCCGAGTACGCCGACAAGGGCGATCTGCGCTTTGCGGCCGAACTGCTGGGACAAGCAGTGTTCGCCGACCCGGACAACATCGACGCCAGGAACGCCCTCGCCGAGGTGTACACCAGGCTGGGTTACGGCGCCGAAAACGCCACGTGGCGCGGCTTCTACCTCACCGGGGCGCACGAGCTGCGACACGGCATCGACCCGGCCCCGATCAGCACGGGAGCCGGGATGGCCGCGGCGCTGTCCGTCGAGCAGCTGTTCGACACCGTCGCCATACGCGTCGACGGCCCACGCGCAGCACACGAGAAGTTCCGTATCGACTGGAAGTTCACCGACTCGGGGCAGACCGTCCGGCTGAGCCTGTCCAACGGCGCACTCATCCGCACCGTCGACCCGCGCACACAACCGAAAGTCGACCTCACCGTGACACTCACCAAGGCCGATCTGCTCGGGCTGCTGGCAGGCGGCGGATTCGACGGCCTCGACAGCACCGGTGACGTCGGGGTACTCACCCGGCTCCTCGGATTCCTCGACGCCCCTGATCCGATCTTCCCGATCGTCACCCCGTAGGGGCGAAGGGGGGATTCAGCGGTAACGCTCGATGGCAGCGGCGATCTGGTCGAGCTTGGCGAAGGTCGCGGACTCGTCGAGCGTGGAGAGAATGATCGCGGCGCGTTCGACACCTGCTTCGACATAACCGTCGAGTTCCTCGGCGCCGCGGCCCGCACCGAAGACGGTGAAGGTGATGTCCGGGCGTCCGCGGTCGGCGAGAACCCCACGCACGCGGCCGAGTTCGGCGGCCGACGTGTGAGCGCGCGGAAGCCACGCGTCGCCGAACTCGACCAGCCGGTCGAGAGCTGCGGGGCTCTCCCCGCCGATGTAGATCGGCGGATGCGGCTTCTGCACCGGTTTGGGCCACGAGTAGATGGGATCGAAGTCGACGTGCTGCCCGTGGAACTCGGCCTCGTCGTGTGTCCAGATCTCTTTCAGCGCAGCAAGTTGTTCGTTGATCTGTGCGCCGCGCTTCGTTGGGTCGGTGCCGTGATTGGCCATCTCTTCCCGATTCCATCCGACGCCGACACCGAACGCGACCCGACCTCCCGAAAGGTAGTCCAGTGTCGCGACTTCCTTTGCCGTGTGGATCAGATCGCGTTGCGGAAGGAGCGCGATACCCGTTCCGAGTATCAAGTTCTCGGTGGCCGAGGCGGCTGCCGTGAGCGCGAGAAACGGATCGAGGGTTCGGTAGTAGATGTGCGGCAGATCGCCACCGCCCGGATACGGCGACGTCCTGGACACCGGGATATGAGAGTGCTCGGCGAGAAACAGCGAGTCGAACCCACGCTCCTCGAGTGCACGCCCGAGAACGTCGGGCCGGATTCCTTCATCGGTCACGAATGTCGAGATTCCGAACTTCATGCCATCCATGGAACCACGGATACGACGCAATGTGCCAAGAGCGGCGAACTACAGGGGCGGCGAACTACAGGGGCGGCGCACTAACCGGAAATGTTCACCAACCAGTTGATCCCGAACTTGTCGGTGAGCATGCCGAACGTGTCGCCCCACGGCGCTTTGTTCAAGCCCATCGTGTCCTTCGCGTCGACGGCGAGTTTGTCCCAGTAGCCTCTGAGCTCGGCGTCGTCCTCGCCGCTGAGCGAGACCGAAATATTGTCGCCCACAGTCAGATTCATGCTGGAGGGTGTGTCCGCGGCCATCAACGTCAGGCCGCTCGGTGATTCGAGTTGGCCGTGCATGATCTGATCCTGCTCGGCCGGGTTGTCGGTCGAGCCGAACTCGGCGAACGTGCCGAGGGTGAGTTCACCGCCGAACACACCGTGGTAGAACTCCAATGCTTCGCGCGCTTCGCCGCGAAAGCTGAGGTACGGATTGAGTCGAGTAGTCATGAGAGCCTCCATGTGTCTGTTGTCGATACTCGCTCGTTTCGACTTCTCCGACGACCGAAACTCATCGGCTACTCGATCGACGCGATCCCGGCGAGAAACAGGTCGATGCCTGCCATGAATTGCTCGCGATCGTCGTGATCGGGAAGCTGTGCGGCAACCTGGTGTACGAACGGAAACTTCGCGGGATCCTGCTGCGTCCACTGCGCCGCGACGGCGGTGAGGAAGTCCGTTCGATCGGTCTGCCGCGAGATCGCTCGCGCGCCCGCAGCGTATTGCGCCGCCAACCCCAGCACGTAGCTGACCAGCGCGGAGGTCGAGTCGAACTGCGCTCGCTCGGGAACCGAGAGTGCCCCGATCCGGCTGCCGAACGCTTCGAAGATGTGCAGAACCGCTGACTGCCACGGCTCGGCGGTGAGCTGCGTGCCGACCCACGGATGCGCGTCGATCGCGTCGAACACCCCGAGCGCGATCGTTCTGATCGACTCTCGCGGATCTTCGTCGTCGGCGATACCGGCCATGACGACGGCGATGACGCCCTCGGTTGCCGTCGTCAGAAGCTCGTTCTTGTTGGCGACGTGCCAGTAGATGGCGCCTGCGCCGGTGGACAGGCGCGCCGACAGGGCACGGAAGGTCAGCGCGCTCTCACCCTCGGCGTCGAGGATCTCGATCGCTGCCTCGACGATCCGAGCCTTCGACAGGGCATCGGTGCGTCGTTCCGTTCGCTGTGACTCGGTCGCCATGACATCCATCTTGACAGAGTTGGAACGTTGTTCCAATATGGGAGTTATGGAACGACGTTCCAATGCCCGTTTCCGAAAGGACATCGTCATGACCACACCGATCACGATCATCGGCGCAGGACTCGGCGGGCTGACGCTCGCTCGCGTTCTCCACGTCCACGGCATCGCATCCACGATCTACGAGGCAGAGCCGTCTGCCGACGCGCGAACGCAGGGCGGACAACTCGACATCCACGAACACGACGGCCAAGCCGCACTCGACGCAGCCGGGCTCACACCGGAGTTTCACGCGATCATTCGTCCAGGCGGCGAGGCCGCACGCATCCTCGATCTACACGGCACTGTCCTGCTCGACGAGCCCGACGAAGGTTCGGGGCGTCGCCCGGAGGTGCTCCGCGGCGACCTGCGCCGAATGCTGCTCGACTCCCTGCCCGACGGCACGATCCAGTGGGGCAAGAAGGTCACCGGCGTCGTCTCCCTCGGGGGCGGGGCGCACGAGGTGATATTCGACGACGGCTCGGCCGTGCGCACGAGCCTCCTCGTCGGAGCCGATGGCGCATGGTCGAGGGTGCGCCCGTTGCTGTCGAGCGCGACCCCGAGGTACGCGGGCACGACCCTGGTCGAGACTTACCTGTACGACGCCGACGAGCGGCACTCCGCAACGGCGCAGGTGGTGGGCGAGGGCGCGATGTATGCGGCCGCACCGGGCAAAGCGATCCAGGCGCACCGCGAAGCGGGTGCTGTGCTGCACACCTATGTCGCCCTGCATAGGCCCGAGGAGTGGTTCGACGCGATCGACTTCACCGACGCTCCTGCCGCCGCAGCCCGTATCGCGGAGGAGTTCGCCGGGTGGGCGCCCGAGCTCACGGCGCTGATCACCGACGGTGAATCCGCACCGGTGAAACGGCCGATCCACACCCTCCCGGAGGGGTTCCGCTGGGACCGCGTGCCGGGGGTCACTCTCATCGGTGACGCCGCGCACCTGATGCCGCCTGCCGGCGACGGCGCGAACCTGGCGATGTTCGACGGCGCCGAACTCGGTAAGGCCATCGCCGCGAACCCCAACAGCGTCGAGGCGGCACTGCGCACGTACGAGGAGCCCATGTTTCTGCGAAGCGAATCGGCCGCCGTCGACTCCAAGGAGATTCAAGACCTGATCCTGGGTGATCGCGCACCGTACGCACTTGTCGAATTCTTCACCGGCGCAGGTGGGGTCGAGGCCCGAAACGACGCTGCACCCCACGCCTGACGACGTGGGGTGCAGCGTTGTGTGTCAGATCGGATCAGATCAGACCGGATCAGGCCCCGATCAGCTCAGGTCGAAGCGATCGTTGTTCGCGACCTTGACCCACGCGGAGACGAAATCGTCGACGAACTTGCGCTCGTTGTCCGCCTGGGCGTACACCTCGGAGATGGCACGCAACTGCGAGTGCGAACCGAAGGTGAGGTCGAGTCCCGTTGCAGTCCAACGCTGCTCGCCCGTTGCCCGCGTCTTGCCGACGTACTCGTCGTCGCCGGACTTGGTCCACTCGGTGTCCGAGTCCAGCAGGTTGACGAAGAAGTCGTTGGTCAACGTGCCGGGGCGGTCGGTGAAGACGCCGTGCTTGGTGTCGCCGTGGTTTGCGCCCAGCGCGCGCAGGCCACCGACCAGAACCGCAGCCTGAGGCGCGGTCAGGTCCAGCAGGTATGCACGATCGAGGAACAGCACCTGTGACGGCGTCTCCTCGCCTGCCTTGACGAAGTTGCGGAAACCGTCGGCGCGGGGTTCGAGTACCTCGAAGGACTCGACGTCGGTGTCTTCCTGCGAGGCATCCGTGCGGCCCGGTGTGAACGGCACCGTCACGTCGTGGCCCGCGTCCTTCGCGGCCTTCTCGACGGCTGCGGCACCGGCGAGGACGATGATGTCGGCAAGCGAGACCTGCTTGCCGCCGCTGCCGTTGAAATTCTTCTGAATCTGCTCGAGCACGCCCAGTACCTCGGCGAGAACGGCAGGCTCGTTGGCGTCCCAGCCCTTCTGCGGCTCGAGACGGATGCGCGCACCGTTGGCGCCGCCGCGGAAGTCCGTCTTGCGGTAGCTGCTTGCCGATCCCCACGCGGTACCGACGAGCTGCTGCACCGACAGGCCCGAATCGAGAATCTTGGACTTCAGCGATGCGATGTCTGCATCGTCGATCAGCTCCGACGGGGCAGCCGGAACCGGGTCCTGCCACAGCTGCGCTTCGGGAACCCACGGTCCGAGGTAACGCGAGACAGGGCCGAGGTCACGGTGAAGCAGCTTGTACCAGGCCTTGGCGAACGCGTCGGCGAGCTCCTCCGGGTGATCGAGCCACCGGCGGGTGATCTTCGCGTAGATCGGATCCTCGCGAAGCGAGACGTCGGTGACGAGCATCGTCGGTGCGCGTCCGGGGCCGCCGAACGGATCCGGGATGGTGCCCGCGCCTGCGCCGTCCTTGGCGGTGAACTGCCATGCGCCTGCCGGGCTCTTGACGAGCTCCCACTCGTAGCCGTAGAGGTTCTCGAGGAACCCGTTACCCCACTGCGTCGGTGTCTTGGTCCAGACGACCTCGAGACCACTGGTGACCTGGTCCTCGCCCTTGCCGGTGCCGTAGCCGCTCTTCCATCCGAGGCCCTGCTGCTCGACCGGCGCGCCTTCCGGCTCGGGTCCGACCTTGTCCGCTGGCCGCGCACCGTGGGTCTTGCCGAAGCTGTGGCCACCGATGATGAGTGCGGCGGTCTCCTCGTCGTTCATCGCCATCCGGGCGAACGTCTCGCGGATGTCGTGTGCGGCGGCGATCGGGTCCGGCTTGCCTTCGGGCCCTTCGGGATTGACGTAGATCAGACCCATGGTGGTTGCGCCGAGCGGCTTGGCCAGCTCGCGCTCACCCGTGTACCGCTTGTCGGTGCCGAGCCAGGTGTCCTCGGGGCCGAAGAACACTTCCTCGGGCTCCCAGATGTCCTCGCGTCCGAACGCGAAACCGAACGTCTGGAATCCCATGGAATCCAGCGCGACGTTACCGGCGAAGACCAGCAGGTCGGCCCAGGAGATCTTGCTGCCGTGCTTCTGCTTGACCGGCCACAGCAGGCGACGAGCCTTGTCCAGGTTGGCGTTGTCGGGCCAGCTGTTGAGCGGTGCGAAGCGCTGCGCGCCCTGACCGCCGCCGCCGCGACCGTCGTACACGCGGTAGGTGCCGGCAGCGTGCCAGCTCAGACGGATGAACAGGCCGCCGTAGTTGCCGTAGTCCGCAGGCCACCAATCCTTGGAATCGGTGAGGACGGCGGTGACGTCGGCCTTGAGCTCGTTCACATCGAGCTTGGCGAATTCTGCCTTGTAGTCGAAGGATTCGCCGAGCGGAGTGGACTTGGCGGTATGTGCATGCAGGATCGACAGGTCGATCTGCTCCGGCCACCAGTCCTTGTTGGTCAGCGGCGCGTTGCCCTTGGGCTTCGGCGATTCGATGACCGGGTTTTCGCTTTCGCTGTTGCTGTGTGTGCCGGAGTCTGGATTCGGCGGACGGCTATCGGAGGTCACTGCATTCCTTTCGACGGTGGGCTGGTCGAACATCGACGATCACAACGGTGATCGAGTCTTGGTGGACGCGGCGCACTCCGGGCAGGTGCCCCAGAAGATGACCTCGGCTTCGTCGAGCTCGAAACCATGATCATGCGACGCAGTCAGACACGGTGCCTCGCCGACCGCGCAATCGGCGTCGGCGATGAGACCGCATGTGCGGCAGATGATGTGATGGTGATTGTCTCCGGTACGCGACTCGTACCGGACGAGGTGGCCCGCAGGCTGGATGCGACGCAGCAGGCCCACCCGCGACAATGCGTCGAGCACGTCGTAGATGGTCTGCCGCGAGACGGTGGGGAGCCCGGCGCGAACCGCGCCCGCGATGGTCTCGGTGTCCGCATGGGGGTTGGCCCGGACGGCGTCCATGACGGCGACGCGTGGCTGTGTCACGCGAAGGCCGACGGCGCGCAGCCGCTCGGCGTTGCCTGGTCCGGAGGTCATGGCGACCACATTAGGTGGGATCGGGCGATTACGCGAGCCTTTTCTGGATTTGGTCCAAAAATGGTCTCCGACCTCTGCCGACGCGCCGAACATGGGTTTCGATCATCGAGAGCACAACCGGTGACAGCGCCGTAGCGTCTGCGTAGTATGCACCGCCGGAAAGCCTTTCGGCCGGCGGATCCGTGGCGCCGATGTAACGATCGCCATGATTGCATCCATTGCGGAGTCGGCCGGGGACGTTCCACCACTGGTCAACGCGTGGGTAGTGAGAGGCTCCGGCCACACCCAAGTTCTCGTTGACCTATTCGGTAGCAAAACTGCGTTGGTTCGCGCGCGCCGAGCGGCCAGACTGTTCTTCGTGACCGGAACCGTGCCCACGCACCGATGCTGTCCTTGTTGTCTCTGACCTAGCCCGTCTCGGACACGGACCTGCCGGTGGTGCCTGCTGTTCGGCTCTGCTGCAACCGAATTCCGTCACCTTCCCTTTTCGGCCGTACGCCGCCCCGAATGCCTGCCTCACGGGCGCGTCCGTGCTGCGTGGTACCCGAATCTTCCTGAAAGGCCCTGGACCGGATCGTATGACACACGAACTCGCGCGGCGACGCTTTCTAGGCCTGAGCGCCGCATTCGTAGGCGCCGGATTCCTGGCCGCCTGCGGCGACGGGACGACGACGGTGGCGTCGTCTCGCGCCGGCTCGTCACCGGTCGTCGGCGGTGAGATCACCTACCTCAACGAGAAGCTGATCGACGGTTACCAGCAGCAGAGCACCGGCTCCTGGCACGTGGCGCAGGTGTGGAATCAGGTCGTCGAGAGGCTCTTCTACTACGACGCCGACGGAAAGTTCGTCCCGCACTTGGCAACCGGATTCACCCAGAACGACGATCGCACCGAGTTCACCCTGGCCATCCGGCCGGGTGTGACGTTCTCCAACGGAGAACGGCTCGACGCCAGTGCGGTGGCTGCGAATCTGAATCTGCTCGGCAGAGGTGACAAGGAGCGCGGCGTTCCTCGCTCGGCCTACTTCCCGACGAGTTACGACGAGGCCGTCGCGGTGGGGGACTACGACGTGGCCGTCCGGTTGAAGGAGCCGTTCGGAGACTTCATCCAGAAACTGGGCGCATGGACGACCGTGGGGATCCTGGCACCGGCAACGATCGAGGCGGGTCTGACCGATCAGTCGGATCTGAGCAAGATCCATGGAACAGGGCCGTTCGTGGTCGAATCCTGGCTGCCCAGCAAAGAAGTGGTGCTCCGGCGCCGTGAGGACTACGCGTGGCCGCGCGCGGACACCGCGCACACGGGCCCGGCGTACCTCGAGCGCGTGACCGTGCAACAGGTCATCGAGCCGTCGCTGCGCGCCGGGTCGTTGCGATCCGGGCAGGTCGACATCATCCACTACGTGCAGCCGGCGGAAGAGCCGTTCCTCTCCGACGGCTTCTCGTTGATCGCGCCGACGTTCTTCGGCAGCGTCTGGGGGCTGCAACTGCGTTTGACCGCAGCCCATCTGGACGACGTCCGAGTCCGCAAAGCCCTCACTCACGGTATCGACCGAGCCGACATCATCGAAACCAACTACCCGAGCGGCGCGTGGACGGAAGCGAAATCGACCCTCAACGCCATCGTGCCCGGCACGCTCGATCTGCGCGAGAGATTCGCCTACGACCGGGATCTCGCGAACAGCCTGCTCGACGACGCGGGGTACACCGAGCGCGACGACGACGGCTACCGAGTGAAGGACGGCGAACAGCTCAGCTTCCTGGTCTATCCCTCGGTGTACATCACCACCTCCGAGGCCGATCTGCAGTTGATCGCCCAGCAGTGGCGTCGGATCGGTGTCCGCCTCGAGATCAAGGGAACCGACTTCTCCAACTACAACACCGTGACCGCGCAGAAGAGCGTTCCACTGTACGAGAACCATTGGCTCGCAGGCAGTCAGACCGAGATGTGGCGTTGGTGGCACAGCACGCAGGCCAACCAGTTCAAGGAACCGGGCGCGGAACTCGACGCGCTGTTGGACACGCTGGCGCAGGGCAAGTCCGACGCCGAACGCATTGCGGCATCGAAGGATGTCCAGGAATACGTCATCGACAACGCGTACTACATCCCGGTGCACGAGTTCCGTCAAACGTGGGGTGCGGCGGACCGTCTACGCGGACTCGGCGTCGACGGTCTCGGTCTGATCAGCTTCTACGACGCGTGGCTCGACGATGCCGAAACGAAGCAGTAGGGGAATCGAAGTGTCACATACAGCAAGAAACGTGATCTCGCGGATCGGTCAGGCGATCGTGACCATCGTGCTCGTCTACATCGTCGTGTTCGTCATCGTCACACTCCTGCCGGGCGACCCGGTCTCGGGCCGTCTCAGCAACCCGGAGTACGGGTACACCCCGGACGAGATCAGCGAGATGCTCGTCTACTTCAAGCTCGACCAGCCTGCGTGGCAACAACTGTGGATCGCGCTGGAACGGCTCGCGCACGGCGACCTCGGCCTGTCCTATGCCTCCAACATCCCGGTCTCGACGCTACTGTGGTCGGGGATTCCGTCTACCCTGCAGCTCGCAGGAACGGCCTTCGTCTTCGCGGTGGTCCTCGCTGTCGCGATCGCGGTCGGAGCGTTCTTCCTGCCTTCCAGGTACGGCGGCGGGATACTGCGAGCATTTCCGTCGTTGTTTCTGTCGCTGCCGAACTTCCTGATCGGGCTCGTCATCATCAACGTGTTCTCCTTCCAGCTGGGTCTGTTCGTGTTGAGCGACTTCAGGAGTGCCGATTCCTTGATCTATCCGGCTGTCACACTCGCGATTCCGGCGTCGGCCCCCATAGCGCAGGTGTTCATCAGTGCGCTCGACAGTGCGCGTGCCGAGCAGTACGCGACGGTGGCGATCTCCAAGGGCATCGGTCGGTTCGATCTGCTGCGAAAGCATCTGCTGCCCAACGCGGCTCTGCCGACTCTCACCATCACCGCGATCATCGTCGGTGACCTGCTCGGCGGATCGATCATCACCGAGGCCATCTTCGGCAGGACGGGCGTGGGATCGGTGGTGCAGAAGGCGGTCAGCGAACAGGACGTGCCGGTGTTGCAGGCCGCCGTGGTACTCGCCGCAGCGCTGTTCCTCGTCATCAATCTCGTGGTGGATCTGGTCTATCCGGTGCTCGATCCCCGTCTGCGACGGACGGCGGCGGCATGAACTACACCGATGGGAGAAGAGCATGGTAGCGGCCTACGCGCCACCGTTCGCGCGGCTGCGGCCGCTGACCGGCGAGTTCCGCAATCTCTACACGGTGCTGGCGGCGTTGTTCGTCGCCGTCATCGCGGCGTGGGCACTCGCCCCTGGCGTGTTCACCAGCCAGGACCCGTTCGTGGGAATCACCGCGAACAACTTTCAATCGCCGTCGTGGCAGCATCTGTTCGGGACCGATCAACTGGGCCGGGACATCTTGACGCGGGTCATCCACGGCACCAGGTCGGCGGTACTGACCGCGTTGTTGGCCGTTGCGATCGGGTTGCTGGCAGGCAGTGTCGTCGGGCTCGTGGCCGGATTCTTCGGCAAGGGCGTCGACGCGGTTCTCGGACGCGTCATCGACACTCTGCTCGCCATACCGGGTTTTCTCCTGGCCGTCATCGTCGTGGTGTCCCTCGGTTTCGCAAGCGTCAATGCGGCCATCGCGGTGGGAATTTCGTCGATCGCGGTGTTCGCCAGACTGATTCGCTCGGAGACGCTACGCGTGAAGAATCGGGCCTTCATCGAGTCCTCGCAGCTGATCGGGGGTGGCAAGGTGGTGGTGCTGTTCCGGCACGTCCTGCCGAACGTCTACAGATCGGTTCTGGCGCTTGCGGTCCTGCAGTTCGGGCTCGCCATCATCAACGTCTCGGCGTTGGCGTTCCTCGGCTACGGAAACCCGCCGCCGAGCCCGGATTGGGGGCTTCTCGTCGCCGAGGGCAAGGACTTCTTCTATCGCTATCCGTGGTTCGTCTACGCACCGGGCATCGTCATGGTGCTCTCGGTGCTGGCACTGAACCAGCTGAGCAAATCGATCGGCAGGAACCGAGCATGACAGCACTCTCCGATCTGCAGGTCGACATCGACGAGAGCACGAGCGCGCCGGCGCTGCTCTCCGTCCGCGATCTCGCAGTGTCCTACAGCGGAAACCTGAAAGAACCGACGGTCGCCGATGTTTCGTTCGACGTGCATGCCGGTACGACGGTGGCGATAGTCGGCGAATCGGGGTCGGGTAAATCGACCGTGGTGAACGCTGTGCTCCGCCTGCTCGGAGATCGCGTCGCGGTCGGTGGGACCGCGAAGTTCCGTGAGCGCGACGTACTCGGTCTGCGTGAGCGCGACTTCAGGCGAATCAGAGGGCGGCACATCGGATTCGTTCCACAGGATCCGACGGCGTCGCTCAACCCGGTTCGACGCATCGACCGCCAGATATTCGAAGCATTCACCTCGTCGGGTCTGCCGGAGTACGCGAAGCCGAAACGGTTCCACGAGCAGGCGATCGAACTACTCGACTCCGTCGGCATCGCCGCGCCCGAACGTGCACTGCAGTCGTATCCACATCAGCTGTCCGGCGGCCAGTTGCAGCGCGTACTCATCGGCATCGCGATATCGCAGCGGCCCGCGCTGATCGTCGCCGACGAGCCGACATCGGCGCTCGATGTGACGATCCAGAAGACCATTCTGGATCTCATCGACCGGTTGAAGGCCGACCGTGGTCTCGCGGTGCTGCTGATCACCCATGATCTGTCACTGGCGGCCGAGCGGGCCGACACCGTCGTCGTGCTCAATTCCGGTCGGGTGGAGGAGTCCGGTACCTCTGCCGACGTGCTTCGCCGCCCGCAATCGGCGTATGCGAAGGCGCTGATTTCCGACATACCCAGCATCGACCCCGATCGCTTCGCGGCATCGAGGGCCGAGCGAGCCCAACCGGACAACGAGCCGGCACTGGCCGTGGAGGACGTCCACAAGGTCTTCGAGGTCGGCAAGCACCGAACCACCGCACTAGGCGGTGTGTCCTTTGCCATTCCGTCCGGCCGAACCCATGCGCTGGTGGGCGAATCCGGTTCCGGCAAGTCGACTCTCGCGCGCATCGTGTTGCGGCTCGAAGAACCCGACGACGGCCGTGTGCTCGTCGCCGGGCAGGACATCGCGCACCTGCGAAAGCGTGAGCTGCGTGACGCGCGGCGGCACCTGCAGTTGGTGTACCAGAACCCCTTCCACTCGCTGGACCCGACGTTCTCCGTCGAACAGCTCGTGGCAGAGCCGTTGGTTCGATACAAACTGGGATCGCGAGCCGAACGCCGCACCCGAGCCATCGAAGTCCTCGACCTGGTCGGCCTCGACGAGACATTTCTCGCTCGCGGTATCCGTCAGCTGTCCGGTGGGCAACGCCAACGAGTGGCGATTGCTCGGGCACTGAGCCTGAGTCCCCAGGTCTTGGTGCTCGACGAACCGACGTCGGCGCTCGACGTCACCGTCCAGGCGCAGATCCTGCAGGTGCTGGTCGACCTGCAGGTGAAGTTGGGTGTCAGCTACCTGTTCATCTCGCACGACCTCAGCGTCGTCCGGCAACTGGCCGACACCGTCACCGTCCTGCGGCGGGGTGAGGTGCAGGAGCAGGGCGCCACCGAGGACGTCTTCTCGAATCCGACGAGCGAGTACACCCGAAGACTCGTCGAATCCATTCCGAAAGCCTCCACCGGATCAACGCGTGGACCGTCCGGCCACGTTCGAAGCAACAGCCGAAAGGAAGTCATCTCATGACCGCTTCACCCGACACAGCAGTAGGTGTGGATGTTGTTCCCGTCGCGGGGTACATCGGTGCCCAGATCACCGGCGTCGACCTCCGGGAGAACCTGGACGACGCCACCGTCGCCGAGATCCAGAGGGCGTTGAACGAGTACAAGGTGGTGTTCTTCCGCGACCAGGAGATCGGCCACGCCGAGCAGGTGGCCTTCGCGCGGCGCTTCGGCAAGGTGACGCCCGCGCACCCGCACGAGGAGAACCCGCCGGAAGGTTTCCCCGAGATCCTGCCGATCGACAGCCGTCGGTACGACAAGAATCTCGGCCGCAAGCGCACATCCTACGATCACAGCTGGCACACCGACGTCACCGCGTTGATCAATCCGCCTGCGGCGTCGATCCTGCGATCGGACATTCTCCCGCCGTACGGCGGGGACACCGCATGGACCAATCTGGTTGTCGCGTACCAGAACCTGCCCAAGGAACTG
The DNA here is from genome assembly GCF_001895005.1 of Rhodococcus yunnanensis NBRC 103083. Lineage (GTDB taxonomy): Bacteria > Actinomycetota > Actinomycetes > Mycobacteriales > Mycobacteriaceae > Rhodococcoides > Rhodococcoides yunnanense. The sequence continues at coordinate 178,450 of NZ_BCXH01000005.1, forward strand.
CGTGACTTCGTCGACACGCTCTACATCAAGCACCAGTTCCAGACTCGTGCGGCCGAAGGCAGCCAGCGTGACCGAAAGGTCAAGGAAGCCAACCTCGTTTCGTACCACCCCGCGGTGCGGGTACACCCGCTCACCGGCGAGCGCGCGTTGTTCGTCAGCCCCGGTTTCACCCGCGGTGCGCGTGAGATCCGCGGCTTCAGCCCGGATCAGAGTGAGGCGCTGCTGAAGTTGCTGTGGTCCGAGGCGACGAAGACCGAATACACGGTCCGATTCCAGTGGAAGCCGGGCAGCGTCGCGTTCTGGGACAACCGTGCCACCGCGCACCTCGCGATCGCCGACGCAGGCCACCTCGACCACGATCGTGTGCTCTACCGCGTCACACTCGAGGGTGATGTGCCGAAGGGCGTCGACGGCCGTGAGTCCGAGTCGGTTTCCGGTGAGCCCTTCTACGGCGCATGAGCAAGTACCTTCGCTTCACGGTGAATCTGATTCCCGGTGCTCTGCAGCGGGAAGACGGTTCACACCCGTTCATCGACATCGAGGACTTCGTCCGCTCGGCGCAGCTCGCCGAGCGGGCGAGGCTCGACGCGGTGTTCTTCGCGGATTCGCAGGGGATCCCGCCGGACGGGCGCGGGTTCTCCTATCTCGATCCGTTGGTGGTGTTACCTGCTCTGGCACGGGAAACCGAACACGTGGGCCTCGTGGCCACGGCGTCGACGACCTACGGAACGCCGTACGCGTTGGCTCGGTCGATTCTGTCGCTCGACCACATCTCGCACGGACGCGCGGGATGGAACATCATCACCACGATGGAACCGTCGGTCGCGCGGAACTTCGGGCTGAGCTCCCCGCCGTCTCGGGAGGACAGGTACCGCCGGGCAGGCGAGTTCGCCGAAGTCGTCGACAAGCTGTGGCAGTCGTGGCAGGACGACGTCGACCAGACGTGGGATCTCGATGCGTTGAACCGCGCTGCTATCGATCATCGCGGTGAATTCTTCTCTGTCGCAGGTCCTCTGCAGCTACCGCGGTCGCGCCAGGGAAGACCCGTTGTCTTCCAGGCGGGCGGGTCGGATCAGGGAATCGACACCGCTGCGCGTTTCGCCGACGCCGTCTTCTCGGTCGGCCTGGAAGAGGAGACCTCGCGTGACTACCGGGAGCGGCTGAACAAGGAGGTGCGCAATCGTCGCGGAGAGTCGGCGAGCGCGCTGGTTCTGCCGGGGATCTTCCTGACCGTCGGTAGTACGACCGACGAGGTGGCGCGGCTGCTGCACGAGGCGGAGCAGGCCATCGACGGCACCGCGGTGCTGCACCGCTTCGCCTCCAGGTTCGACCTCGATCCGGACACGCTCGATCTGGACGGGCCCGTGCCCGCGGAGGTCGCGGTCACCGACAGCAGTCGGTCGATCGGATTCGCGCAAGGCGGCGTCGAACTGGCCCGCAGGAACGCCGATCTCACGTTGCGCAGGTTCATCGTGCTCGGCGGCGGCGGACACCGGCGGATATTCGGGACGCCGCAGTCCATCGCCGACGAACTGATCGGCTGGGTCGATCGCGGTGCGGCCGACGGCTTCACGGTGTTCGTCGAGTCGCTGCCGCAGTTCGCCGAGCACATCGTGCCGATTCTGTGGGAACGTGGCGTACATCGGCGTGAGTACACCGGAACGACGTTGCGTGACAACTTTGCTCAGCATCAAGGCTGAGCAGCTCTTACACGAAGGAGAACAGTGACTGATACATCGAAGCGAAAGCTCGGCAGCACAGGGCCGTCGGTATCGCCGATCGGCGTCGGATTCATGAGCTTTCGGACCGGGGCAGGTCCCGACGACGAGAAGGCCGCGCGCGACGTCGTCGACGCAGCCCTCGGGTCTGGAATCTCGTTCTTCGACACCGCAGACGTCTACGGACCCGAGCACAGCGAGATCCTCCTCGGCCGTGCACTGAAGGGGCGTCGCGACGAGGCCACCATCGCCACGAAGTTCGGTAACGCTCTGGACCGCGGCACCAACCCGAACGCCCGGATCAACGGTAGTCCCGAGTACGTCAGGGCGGCTATCGATGCATCGCTGCGTCGGCTCGATGTGGACCATGTCGACCTGTACTACCTGCACCGCGTGGACCCCACGGTCCCGATCGAGGACACCGTCGGAGCCCTGAAGGAGCTCGTCGAGGCAGGGAAAGTGCGCCACATCGGGTTGTCCGAGGCGGGCCCGAAGACGATCCGCAGGGCACACGCCGTGCATCCGATCGCAGCTGTGCAGAGCGAATGGTCGCTGTTCAGCCGCGACATCGAACTCTCGACGGTTCCGGTCACCCGTGAGCTGGGCATCGCGATCGTTCCGTATTCGCCGCTCGGCCGGGCATGGCTGACCGGAGCGGTACGGACGCGCTCGGACATCAAGAAGCAGCTCGCGCAACATCCGCGTTTCGCGGAGGAGAACTTCGAGACCAACCGAGCCCTGGCCGACGAGGTCGTGGCCGTGGCAGCGGAACTGGAGGTGCGACCCTCGCAGGTGGCGCTTGCCTGGGTGCTGGGACGTGGCGACGACGTCGTACCGATCCCCGGTACTCGGCATGCCGAGTACGTACGTGAGAACGCAGGCGCACTGACGGTCGAGCTGTCCTCCGACCAGGCAGATCGACTGGGCAAGCTGGCCGACCAGGTGGCCGGCCACCGGTCCGTTCAGCCGCAGAACCTCGGCACGGAGGCGCCGGAATCGGCCAAGTGAGCCAGATCACCTACAAGTAGATAGGAAATAGAGGGAACCGGCGGTAGTTTCGGTGGGTGGCATCATTCGAACTCGTGGCTCGGCGCCACGTGGACCTCATGCGTGCCACGTGCGCTGCGTGTCGTAGCTGACTTCTGCATTCGTCCGAGTCGGCCTTTCGTCGTCGCCCACCCGCCGCCGGCACTTCTGCTTCGAATCGGAAGTGCGGCGCTTCTTCGTGAATGAGATCCCAATGTTGGTGCAGGATTCGCCGTACTTCCAGGATTCGCCGCTTGTCGAACGGTTGCCGCTCGCAGGTGCACTCTGATGCTCGATATCCGACGCATGATGCTGCTGTGCGATCTGGCCGATCTCGGGTCGGTATCCGCGGTCGCCAAGCGCCGCGACATCAGTAGTTCAGCTGTGTCGCAACAACTCCGCGTGCTGGAACACGAGGCCGACGCAACGCTCTTCCATCGGGACGGCAGGACGCTCGGCCTGACGCGGGCCGGTGAGGTCCTCGTCGAGCATGTGCGTGTCATCATTGCTGCCGTCGACGAAGCTGCCAGTGCCGTCGCGGCCACCCGCGCAGGGACTGCAGGGCAGGTGACGATTGCGTCGTTCAACATGGGGATCTCGATGCTGGCGGCGCCCGTGGTGTCGCGTTTGGCCACTCGGGTACCGGATCTGCACATCGAAATACAGCAGGGCAGTGCCGAGAGCGCGCTTCGGATGCTTCGACGAGGCGAACTCGATATCGCGATCACGTGCAGGTACGAGTTCGAGTCGCAGTCCTCGTCGTCGGCACTGAGCGAGATCGCGCTGATGGACGAGCCCCTGGTTCTGCTGGCGCCGCCGAACAGGCACGCGGGGGTCCGCGCGCACGGTTCGGCGACACTCGCCGACCTCCCCTGGGTGACGGGATTGGCAGGCACCGGGTTGAGTTCCGTGCTGCAGCACCGTGCCGATTCCGACGCCTTCACTCCCAAGATCAAGCACCGTGTGATCGGGGCACAGAACATCTGCATGCTCGCCGCCACCGAAGCTGCGGCTGCAGTTGTTCCGAAAATGGCTGTGCCACAGCATCTCGAGCACTTCGTCGTCGACGGACTCGACGTCGGTGCACGTGCCATTTCGGCGGTGGTTCGGGAGGGGCGTCAGCGGGATCCCAACATCACACTCGTCCTCCGCGAGATGCACGCCATCGTCGCGGACAGTATGCACGAGCCACTCGACGTGGCTGTATGACCGAACACGAACGGAGCACAGCATGAGCCGCGAATTCCTCTGGTACATACCCAATTCGGTCGAGCCCGGCCACCGCGGTGACGACACCGTCGAGGGCTGGGGCACGCTGGACTTCTCCGTCGAACAAGCCGTGCTGGCCGAGAAGCACGGTTGGGGCGGGGCGCTGATCGGCACCGGATGGGGCAGGCCCGATACCTTCACCGTCGCCACGGCACTCGCTGCCCGCACCGAGACCTTCACCCCGCTGATCGCAATACGGCCCGGCTACTGGCAGCCCGCACACTTCGCGAGCGCGGCAGCGACGCTGTATCAGCTCTCTCGTGGGCGGGTGTTCGTCAATATCGTCAGCGGCACCGACAATCTGGATGCATACGGTGACGGAGAATTCGACAAATCACGCCGCTACGACCGTACGCGTGAGTTCCTTCGGATCGTTCGCAAGCTCTGGGCAGAAGAGAACGTCAGCATCGAGGGCGAGTTCTGGAAGGTCGAGAATTCGACCGTCGTACCCCGGCTCCCCGACGGCGGAAGGCCGCGACTGTACTTCGGAGGTGCCTCCGCGGCCGCCGAGGAGGTCGCCGCCGCAGAAGCGGACGTCCAGCTGTTCTGGGGCGAGCCACTCGAGGGGATAGCAGAACGGGTCGATCGGTTGAAAGTGCTGAGCGACAAAGTCGGTCGCGAGCACGCGCCACTAGAGTTCGGCTTGCGTGTCACCACGTTGATCCGCGACACGGCCGAGGAAGCATGGCGGGACGCGGAAGCGAAGGTCGCGCAGATGGCCTCGCAGGTAGACCCGCTGCGGCCGGCAAATCCTCGTGCCGCCACCGGTCAGCAGCGGTTACTGGACCTGGCCGACCGCGGCGATGTTCTCGACACCAACCTCTACACCGCACCGGGCCGTCACGGCGGCGGAGGAGCCGGGACCACCTGGCTGGTCGGCACGGCGGCAGAGGTCGCCGCATCTCTCGAGCGATACGCGGAACTCGGCGTCAGCCACTTCGTGCTCTCGGATACCCCGTACGCGCGTGAGATCGTGCGCATCGGGGATCAGCTCCTGCCGTTGCTGCGCTGACGCGCCAACCGGGCGCAGTGAGAGTGGACGTCACTGCGCGCGGTAGGCGTAGCGACTTCAGAAAAAGCTGCTTTTCGGGGGCGTCGTTCCGTTGAGTTCGTAATCACCGAGAATCCGTAGCTTGTACGACCCCGGGTTGTGCGAGGACAGCGTGCGGATATTGCGCCAATGTCGGTCGAGGTTCTTGCTCCGACTCGGCGTCGAGCCACCACCCAGTTCGAAAATCAGCCACGCTGTCTGTGCGGCGAGTTCGTCGACGAACACCTTTGCGCGTGCCGAATCGAGCGACGCCGCGAGGAGGGCTTCCTCGCGACCTTGACCGGGAGGTTGCGCCCATGCGGCCTCCAGCGATGCTGCCGCTGATCGAACTGCCGAGGTTATGGCAAAGCTGTTGGTCGAAATTCGACCGACGGTGCCCTGGACGGCCTCCTCGTGTCGTGGTTCCTCCGCTGTGCCGTGGTAGTAGTTGCGGGCCCGGCCACGGACCAATGCCTGTGCGTCGGACAGAACGTTCGACACGATGCCCGCGATCACGGTGGTGAGATACAGCTGAGGGAAAGTTGCCGAGTACGAGTCGGATTCGTGCTCGAAGTCGCTCGGTGGAATCAGCTCGCTGTCGTGAACGACGACGTCGTTGTAGCGGGTGGTCCCGCTACCGGTCAGGCGCTGTCCGATGCCATCCCAGTCATCGGTGAGATCGACGCCGGCTCTGGACGACGGAATCGCCACCGTCACCGGTGAACCGTCGGCGTCGACGGCTTTCACGAACAGGTGGTCGACGTAGATGTTGCCGGTGCTGTAGATCTTGACTCCGGACAACCTGTACTCGCCATCTTGCCGAGTGAGGATCGTCGTGAAGTCGGTGGTACCGGCCTTCGGTGTCTGTGCCTCACTGAACGATCCACCGATCAGTTCGCCGTCGGCGACGTTCTGCAGCCAGCGTCGCCGGTGGCTGTTCGGCGGAGTTCTCAGTGTCTGTTCGACGAATCCGAAGTGGTTGCGAAGTGCGTGCGCAACACTGGGGTCTGCCTCGCCGAGTCGGCGCACGACGTCGAACAGTTCGACCAACGAGATTTCTTGTCCACCTGAAGATCTGGGGAGTCGAAGCGCACCGATTCGAGCCCGCTTCAGGTCGGCCACCTGATCGTGCGGTAGACCGACGCTCGCGTCGCGCTCTGCGGCGCCGAGCGCAAGTTCGTCGAACAACGCACCGAGGTCGACATCGGTCGACGCCAACGTGCTCATCGAGCCGCCGCCGACGTAGTTCCTGACAGCAGCAGATCTCGATCCCGGAGGTGCCGCTCGACCTCGACGAGTACCGTTTCGATTGTCCCGTTGTCCAACTGTGCGGCCAGGTCGGCCGCGCCGGCCTCGACCAGCAACGCGCCCAGACGATGTCGAACACGATCGACGATCCAGTCGAGGAATTCCCCGTCCGCGGTCGTATCGAATCCGATCCAGTGGTTCCGAACTCCCGGAGTCAGATAGTGATAATGCTCCTCGCCGGGAAAGGCGTCGAAGCGTAGGTGCTCGAGGCCGGTGGCGGTCTCGAAGACGTGCAGAGTCGGCCCTCCCGCCCACGGCGTATCGGACCCACCCTCGAACAACGCCCGTCCCTCGACACCGAAGGTGACCGTTCCGGCTGGATAGTAGGTAGTGGCCTCCTCGACGACGGGAAGTGGATCGCCTTCGTACAGGCGGCCGAGCCGAGTCTGGGTGTGAACGAATGCATCAGCCATAGGAATGTGAGCTTTCTGGTCGAGGATCGATGTGGCAATGCCTGACGATCGAATCGGCGCCGACACCGAAGCGGAAGATTCTGCGCCCGTACGCGTTCGCCTGCGTCTTTCGAACGTATGTCTCGAATATGACTCGGGGCAATGCTTTACGTCATGGTGCGCAAAACTATGCCGCGCGCTCGTCGATTCGCACAGTATGTAGGTACAGAAGAGTCCAGTCGATTTTCGGCCTCAGCTTCACTTCCAGCGCTTCGGGCCGTTCTGTCGGCGAAGTCGAAACCACAGGAGCACTCATCGTTCTCACATCGACCGCCGCGGATGTCCGCGACGGCAGGCAACTTCACCTCAATGCCAACATCACCGAAGCGGGCAAACATGCTGCGGCATGGAGAAAGCAACAGGATCCGCTGTCGTTCCTCGACATCGGATACTTCATGGATATCGGTCGAATCGCCGAGGGTGCGACATTCGATGCGGTCTTTCTCTCCGATTGGCCTGCGCTGGCGGAGAAACCGCCGTCGAAACCTTGGCAAGCCCTCGATCCGGCTTTGGTACGCACCGCTGTCGCATCCGCAACGGAGCACGTCGGTCTGATCGGGACGGTATCGACCTCGTTCGGACAGCCCTACGACGTCGCCCGAAAGTTCGCGACACTCGACATTCTCAGTGGCGGTCGGGCGGCGTGGAACATCGTTACCACGCACGGATTTGCTCGGACCACAGTTCGTTATGCGGTGGAAACTGGAATCACCGTGCGCGAATCGATCGATCGCAACGGCGGAGCCCACCGCATGGGCGTCGGCACCCCGGAACAGATCGCCGACGACATCGAGCTGTGGTTTCGCAGCCGTGCCGCAGATGGATTCAACCTCAACTTCGACGTGTATCCCGATGGTCTACAACGGTTCGCGGACCACGTTGTTCCAGAACTCCGTCGGCGAGGCATCTTCCGGCACGAGTACACCGAATCCACGCTGCGCGACAACCTCGGGTTGCCGAACGTCGACGCCGGAGAGGGAGCGCCGGTATGACCATCGACAGTGACTCGACCACGGCTTCAGGGCCGGCGACGGCGCCGAATCGCGGGCCGGTGGAGGCACCTTCTCGCCCTGCTGAACAGCTAGACAAGCACATAGTGACACTGGAGGCTTCGGGCGCGCCGCGCCGTTTTTCACTCCCCAGGGGTGGAAAGACCCTCGCGCGCATCGCGTTGCCGATCGCACTCGTGGTCGTGTGGGAGTTACTGTGCCGCGGCGGCGTCGTGCCGCCGACCAAACTCGATTCGCCGACCACCATCGCTTCGGCCTTGGCAGATCTGATCGAATCGGGCACCCTTCAGGAAAGCCTCGCGGTGTCTCTGCACCGCGCTGGACTCGGCTTTGCATTCGGCGCCGTCGTCGCATTGGTGTTGGGTGTCGTGGCAGGTCTGTCGGAATTCGGTGAACGAGCGTTCGACGCCCTGTTGCAGATGCTGCGCACAGTGCCCTTCCTTGCACTGATTCCGCTCTTCGTCATTTGGTTCGGGGTCGGCGAGCAACCCAAGATCACCCTCATTGCAGTTGCGTGCATCTTCCCGATCTACCTCAACACCTTCGCCGGAGTACGCAACGTCGATCCGAAGGTCGTCGAAGCAGCCACAGTGTTCGGACTGTCCAGGTTCGCGGTAGCCACTCGCATCGTTCTCCCGCTGGCGCTGCCGACGATCCTCGTCGGAATTCGCTACGCCATGGGTGTTGCGCTTCTCGCTCTCGTTGCGGCCGAGCAGGTCAACGCGAATTCGGGCATCGGCTACCTTGCGCTCTCTCCACGAGCGGCTCTGCGAACCGACATCGTGCTGGCCATCGTCGTCGTGTACGCGGTATTGGGCCTCGGCGTCGATCTGCTGGTGCGTGTCATCACGCGGCTGGCCTTGCCGTGGCATCGCACTCTCGTTCAGAAAGCAGGCGGGCAATGACCACCGACGGGTACTCGGTCGTCCTGAAGAACATCACCAAATCGTATGGGACGCGCAAGATCTTCGACGGAATCGACCTGAGCATTCGTAAAGGTGAGTTCGTGGCCTTGCTGGGTGCATCGGGATCGGGGAAGACGACGCTGCTTCGGGTCCTGCTCGGTTTGGAAAAGATCGACAGCGGCGACGGATCGGTGTCGGTGCCACGTTCGGTGGTGTTCCAGGAGCCGAGGCTCGTCCCCTCGCAGAAGGTATGGCGCAACGTCAACCTCGGGGTCGCACGTGCGGATCGGAGCAAGGAGCGAGCCGTCGAGGCATTGGGCGAGGTCAGTCTCGACCGACACGTCGACGTCTGGCCTGCAACGCTTTCCGGCGGTGAGGCGCAGAGGGTCGCCCTGGCGAGGGCATTGATCAGGGAACCTCGTCTGTTGCTGCTCGACGAACCGTTCGCCGCACTCGATGCCTTGACACGGCTGAGGATGCAGGACCTCGTGCGCCGGTTGTGCCGCAAGCACGAACCCGGCGTGCTGTTGGTCACCCACGACGTGGACGAGGCAATCCGACTCGCCGACCGCGTGCTCGTATTGAAGGACGCGCAGTTGTCCCTCGACGTCGAAATTCCCGGAGACGCTGCACCCGACACGGCCGAGCTGGCAGCAATCAGAATCAGGCTCTTTCGGGAGTTGGGAGTCGAGACCGAGATCGCAGTCCAGATCTAGTACACGCGCTCGAACCGCCCCAAGACACGGCAATCGAAAACTCAGGAGTATCAACACAATGCGTATACCTCGTCACATGAGCGCAGTCGGTGCACTGGCACTCGGATTGGCCATGGTCGTCAGTGGCTGCAGTGGTAGCGAATCAACAGAGTCGGACTCTGTGAGCTCGTCGGTTTCGTCGATCGTGAACGGCGTCGATGTCTCAGGTACGACGTTGCGTGTCGGCATTTTTCAAGATGTCACACGTGTCCAAACCGAGAACACGGAGTTCTTCGACGATACTCCGTACAACATCGAATGGGTGCGACTCAATGGAGCGGGTCCCACGGTGCAGGCGCTGGGCGGTGACGCAATCGATATCAGTTGGGGGCTCAGTGACACCGCCGTTCCGAAAGCGGCGGCAGAGGCCAAAGAAGACTGGACGGCAGAAAACGCGCGGCTGAAGATCGTGGCCTTGCTGAAGCCGTTCGATCCGGAGAACTATCCGTCGGGAATCATCGCTGCGAACAAGGACGCGGGAATCTCTTCTCTCGAAGATCTTCGCGGAAAGTCCTACACCTTCAACGAAGGTGGAAATGCGCACGCAGCAGCGGTGTTGGCCCTGTACAAGGCAGGTCTGACACGCGATGACGTCAATGTCCAACTCTTGCAGAGCGATTCCATAGCCTCGGCTATCACCACCGGAGCCGTGCAGGCGGGATCGAGCTCGACCAGTGCCCTTGCCGCTGCGCTGGATGCCGGTGCCGTCGAGCGAGTGGCGACCGCCGCTGAGGTGGGGTTCCCCGGATACGTATCCATCGTGGCGCGTTCCGGCGCGCTCGCGGACGCGAAGATCGACGCGGCGATCGGTGACTTCGTCGGGCGCGCCACCAAGTTCCACAAGTGGTCGGCAGCCAATCCCGACGACGTGGCCGACGCGTTCGTCAAGGCCCAGCAGCTGACCGACGAGCAAGCATTGCTTGCGGCGAAGACCACCGCATCGACCGTGCTTCCTGTCGGGCAGGATGACCCGGGCACCAAGGTGGAGGTCGATCTGACCGATCTTCTCGTCAAGTCGGGCTTCCTGCCGAGAGTAGTCGACGTGCGATCTCTCGTCGACGATCGTTACTCCGCGCAGATCGAAGCCGGTAACCAGTAGACCGACCAGCAAGGCGAATCACGAAACAATGCCCCGGCCGTGCCAGAGCCGGGGCATTGTGATTGTCGGTGCACCATAAATCTTTCGCGGGTCAGAACGGCGAACGGAGGCCCAAGTTCCCGCGCAGCGTGGTCGATTCGTAGTCCCTCCGGAACAGGCCGCGCCGTTGTAGTTCGGGGATCAGGTGATCCACCGTCAGTTCGAGTCCCGAATTGAAGAAGTCGGCATTGAGGTTGAATCCGTCTGCCGCACCGGCGCGAAACCACTCCTCGATCGTGTCCGCGATCTGCTCCGGTGTTCCGACGACGACTCGGTGGCCGTTGGGGTTCCGGCGCAGCAGCTCCCTGACCGTCAGGTCCTCCTCGCGCGCGAGGGTGAGGATCGCGGAGGTGAAGCCCTGGCTGGACGTCGAGCGAGCAGCCGCGGCGTCGATTCGGTCCCACGGCAGGCGTCGGTCGAGTTCGAGGTGTCCCGGATCCAGACCGAGAGTGCGGGACAGAGATTCGATCTCGGTATCGAAGCCTGCCACCTCGTCGAGCCAATCCTTGCGTCTCTTCGCCTCGTTCTCGGTGCTCCCGATGATCGGAAGCAAGCCGGGCAGCACGAGTATCGATTCCGGTTCACGGCCGTAGGTGGATGCGCGCGATTTGATCGTTCGATAGAACTCCTGCGCCGCGGGCAATGTGTGGTTCACGGTGAACACGGCGTCCGCATGTCGTGCGGCCAGGTCGATGCCCTGTGGGGAACCGCCGGCCTGCAGCAGTACCGGATTGCCCTGCGGTGAGCGAGGAACGTTGAGTGCACCGCGCACTCGAAAGTACTTCCCCTCGAAATCTATCGGGTGAATTCGGGAGAGATCGGCGAACTTGCCCGACGCCTGATCGGCTACGAGTGCTCCGCGCTCCCAGGAATTCCACAGTGCCTTGACGACGCGAACCGACTCCTCCGCGCGGCCGTAGCGTTCGTCGTGAGATGCGACGCCGTCCTGGCCGAACAACTGAGCCGCGGAGTCGGATCGAGTGCCGACGACGTTCCAGGCGACCCTGCCACCGGACGCATAGTCGAGCGAGGCGATCTTGCGAGCGATGTTGTACGGATGATCGAAACTCGACGACACCGTCGCTACCAATCCCACATGCTCGGTCACCCGCGCGATGGCGGTGAGCGGAATGATGGGGTCCAACGACTGCCACGGACGTACGGCGCCTGCATAGTCGTAACCGTCTGAGAAGAACACGGCATCGAGCAGTCCGCGCTCGGCTGTTCGGCCGATCTTCTCGAAGTAATCAAGATCGAGAAATCCGAGTGGATCCTCCTGCACGCGCCACGAGGCCGCGTGTCTGCCGCTACTCGTCACGTTGACATTGAGGTGAAGTTTACGTTCGGTCATGGTGGCTTTCCGTGAGGTCCGGCGAGGCGTGTAGGTCGGTCAGGTGGCGTAACGGATGTCGGCGACGACAGCGTCACGCTCGGGGCTCATGTCGGGACCACGGTGAGTGCGTAGCGGCTCGGTGGGACCGGAATGCCGAAGTGCTCTCGCAGGGTCGTGCCGGAATACTCGGACCTGAACAGCCCGCGCCTGCGTAGCTCCGGGACGACATGATCGACGAAAATCTCCAAGCTCGCCGGAAAGACGTCGAAATTGAGGTTGAATCCATCTGCGCCGCGCGTCAGGAACCACTCTTCCATGTGATCGGCGACCTGCTCCGGTGTGCCCACTACCTGGCGATGGAATCCGGCGCTGTGTTGGATCAACTGCCGGACGGTGAATCGCTCCGAGAACGCCAGGTCTGCGGTGGCCGCCAGCATGCCGTGTGACCCGGCGAAGTTCTCCGTCGACGAAACCTTCTCGTACGGAATCTCGCGATCGAGCTTCAGCTCTGCAGGGTCAAGACCCAATGTCGCTGCCAGTCGTGGAATCTCGCGGTCGAAGTCGAACAGTTCGTTCAGCCGGGCCTTTCGCGCCGTTGCCTCTGCCTCCGTGGACCCGACCACCGGGAAGAATCCAGGAAGCACGAACAATTGCTCGGGGTCACGTCCGTGTGCGGATGCACGAGATTTGATGTCTCGGTAGAACTCCTGAGCGCCGTGCAGCGTGGTCTGCGTGGTGAAGATGGCATCGGCGGCCCTGGCACCGAATGCTCGGCCCGGTTCCGACGAGCCTGCCTGCACGATCAACGGGCGGCCCTGCGGTGATCGAGGCGAGACAGCAGGACCTCGTACCGAAAAGAACTCGCCCACATGGTCGATGGTGTGAATTTTGGAGCCGTCCGCGAACACCTTCGACAGTCGGTCGCCGACAATGGCGCCGTCTTCCCAACTGTCCCATAGCTTGCCGAGTACATCGACGAACTCCTCCGCCCGTCGATAGCGCATCCGGTGATCGGGTAGCGCGGACAGGCCGAAGTTCAGCGCGGCGGTCGGCGAATAGGTGGTGACCAGATTGACTGCAGCTCGGCCCCGACTGACGTGGTCGAGAGTGGCGTAACGCCTGGCGAGGCCGAACGGATCGTTGAACGTGGTCGAGGCGGTACCGACCAGACCGATGCGCTCGGTTGCCACTGCAAGAGCTCCGAGCAGCACGCTGTTGTCGAGTGCTTGGTAAGTGTCGACCGGCGGTTCCGCGGGGACCGCGGAGAGGTCGGCGAGGAACACTGCGTCGAAAGTTCCTCGCTCCGCGATCCGTGCGATGTTCGTGTAGAAGTCGACGTCCACGAACAGATTCGGATCGTCCTGCAGCTGCCACGCCCCTGGATGTCGGCCGCTGCCGGTGACATTGACGTTGAGGTGCAGTGTGCGCGTGTGGTGCCTCGAGACGGTCACTGGGTGAACTGTGGATCGAAGATCGGGTTGTAGGCGATCGCGATGTCCCGCTGGTTCTTCACACCACCGGCCTTGAAGGCCTGATCGACCGTGAGTTGCTGCTTGGCGATCAGTTCGGGATCACCCAGCTTCAGCAATCTGGTCGTTGCCGACGCATCGAAGTTGATGTTCGCGATCTCCTCGGTCTGCTTCAATTCGTTCCTGTAGACCTCGATGACCTCGTCCTTGTGCGCCGGATACCACTCGGTCCAGAAAGTGTCGTACCTGCCGAAGAAGTCTCGAAGGGCGTCGACTTTGGCGGGATCGTCGAGGACATCAGGGCGGGTGATGTGGCTTCCACCACCGACGATGGTGTACAGCTCCGGATTCGTCGGGAGTGCAACAGCGTCTCCGGTCGACAGGAGACGCTGCACGGAACCGTACGTTGTCAGTACCGCGTCGACTTCGCCTGCGACGAACGCGGCGGCCGCGGCTTGATTGTCCGCAAGAGCGACCGGCTGAACGTCCGCCGGTGTCAATCCGGCTTGGAACAATGCGATCACGTAGGCGGCGTAGATGTTGCCACCGACGTTGTAGGCGATCTTCTTGCCCCGCAGATCGGCAAGAGTATCGATCCCGGCGGACTTCTGCACGAACAATGACGGCGATGGGTACGGCGAATCGATCTGGTTGTAGATGGCGATGGCCTCGATCGCAGCCTGCCCGGTCACGTTGGGGTCGTCCTTCTGGTTGGCCGCCTCGACTGCGGCGGTGCCCGCACCGGTCAGCCCGACGTCGATGGCCTTGGAGTGCAGCGCCGAAATCTGCGCTGCGGGCCCGCTGATGACGGGCACGTCGAGCTTGTAGGGCAGATCCTCGAACAGCCCGGACTTCTCGAACAGTGCTGGGTAGTCGGCGGTCTGGACACCGAAGGTCAGCGTCGGAGTATCTGCGGATGCGGTACCGAACGAAGAAGAATTTTCCTCGCTGCTCGCGTTCGAACCGGCGCATGCGGCGACGAGCCCGCCTGCGAGGACCAATGCGATGACGGCAAGAGACCGGCGTGACTTGGCCGGCCTCGGTTGTGCGAACCGGGACACGATGGCAGCGCTCCTAATTTTCGACGAGTGATTCCGGACGAATCGGTTTTCAGTGAGGGTTCGTCACCGAGTCGACCACTCCGAGTTGGTCGAGCAACAGTGCGCGGAGTTCGAGAAATCGGGGGTCGGTGCGCGGACGTGGCTTGTCGATGTCCACCGGTACATCGAGCTCGACAGAGCCGTTGTTCAACACCAGGATTCGATCTGCAAGAAGAATGGCTTCGTCGACATCGTGCGTGACGAGAACCACGGCTGGACGGTGCAGTTCCACGAGCTCGGCGACGAGATCCTGCATCTTGATCCGGGTCAGCGCGTCGAGCGCTGCGAACGGCTCGTCGAGAAGGAGTAGACCAGGCTCGGTGACCAGTGCGCGCGCCAACGCGACACGCTGAGCCTCACCACCCGATAATGTGACCGGCCACGCACTCCCGTGGTTCGACAGACCGACTTCGCTCAGCGCGGCATCCGCTCGTGACCGCAATTTTCGAGGGCTGTGTCCACCGAGAACCACGTTGCGCCACACTCGACGGGATGGGACCAACCGTGGCTCCTGGAACACGACAGAGCGTGCTCGCGGTACGACCACTCGACCGCTGTCCGCGGAGTCGAGGCCGGCCAGTATTCGAAGGAGGGTTGTCTTGCCGGTTCCCGACGGTCCGAGCAGCGCAACGAATTCACCGGACCTCAACTGCAGATCGATTCCATCGAGAACCGGGCGATCACCGAATGCTCGTCGTACATTCCTGATGTCGACGACGGCATCAGGGATGTCAGCCGATGGTGACATGTGGCCTCCACGGGAGTGCGTATCGTTCGATCAAGCGCATGACGACGTCGACGAGGATTCCCAGGATTGCGTAGACGAGAATTCCGGCGATCACGATGTCGGGGCGCTGATTCTGGTTCGCGTTGTTCAACAGATAACCGATGCCCTCACGGGCGTTGATCTGCTCGGCGAGTACCAAGGCGAGCAGTGCGACGCCGGATGCGTATCGGATTCCGGTCAGCGCGGAGGGAAGAGCAGTGGGCAGAATAACTCTCGTGGCCAGCCGCCACCCCGACAGGCCGAAAGTCTGCCCGGCCTCCACCAGTTTCTTGTCGACGCCACGCACACCGTGATAGGTGTTCAGATACACCGGGAACACGGTTGCGGCAGCGATCAATATCAGCTTCGGTTGTTCGCCGATACCGAACCAGGTGATGAACAGTGGAAGGACCGCGATGAACGGGATGGTTCTCAGCATCTGCAGCGGTGCATCGAAGATCTCTTCACCGATCTTCCACAGCCCGGCAGTGAGGCCGAGTACCAGTCCGATGCTCACCCCGGCGAGCAGTCCAATTCCCGCCCGCTGCAAGGAGATCGGCAGCGCTGCATTCAGGTCACCCGCAGACCAGAGTTCTCTGTAGGCCTCGAGAATCGCGCTCGGGGGCGGAAGCGTGAACTCCGTCGTCCATCCCAGGGCCGACGACAGCTGCCAGAGTGCGACGAGCGCGAGCGGTACGAGAACCCGGAGTGCTCGGCCTCGCCACGTACGGAACACTCCGCGCGAGACGTGCCGACCGGACTTCGGACTCAGGTCCACGAGCGGCGTCGAGGTTGCGGCGCCTCGTTCGATGGTCGTCTCGGTCGTGGGGCGTACATCGGTGGGTGTAGCCGTCATGCGCTGGCTCCCGTCCAGTTCCGGCGAATCTCCGACATCAGTTGAAGGACTTGAACGGAACGGTGTCGTCCTCGCTCAGCTCGGCGACGAGGCCCAGCTCCCAGGACAGGTAGCGCCGGAAGCCTGCCTTGCGCTCTTCCGGATCGGTCTCGCGCCAACCGGACCTGACGACGTCGTCGCCGGCATGGAGCCACGACGCGTTCTCGGTGTCGAGAGCGAACCCGGCCTTCGTCCATGCATCGGTGCCGCCGTCGAGCACGCGAATCGGCCTGGAGGTGACCGCGGACAGCTCGGTGGCAGCCAAGCGTGCGAGCACACCGTCGGTGCTGGTCAAGGTGATCGCACCGGCACCGGAAATCTCGCTCACCGACTGTGCGAGGCGAGAGCGGATGGCAAAGACCGACCCCGGTATGTGACCGGCCACGTAACTCGGGCTCGGCTGTAGGTCGATGACGGTCACCTCGGCTGTGCCCAGCTCGGTGTTCAGCGCCGTCGGGTCGATCGACGAGTAGCCGTCGTCGACGACGCCGAGCACCGTGCGCGCCACCGGACCTGTGTTCAAGTCGGCATCGGACAGGGCGTCCTCGAGCACGAAGACTTCACCCCATCCGAACTGCACGATCCACGAGGCGGCGACGGTTGCGCGTACCAGGTCGTTGTCGATGAGCACGATGCGTGAATTGTGAACCGCGATGTAACGGAACACCCATGGTGCAACATCCCAGCTGGGGGCCGAGAGCGAGCCGGGAAGGTGACCTGACTCGAACTCCTCGGGCGTGCGCACGTCGAGCAGGTAGAGGGACCGCTCGTCGCGGTTCTCCTCGAACGATCGAAGGGTGGCGCTGTCAATCGTGCGCACACCGAAACGTTCCGCGATGCGCGCGGCAGCCGCCTTGGCCGATTCGAGCGACGAGCCCGTGGGAAGCGGCGCAGCCGAGCTCGTATCGTGCACGAGCTGATGGCCCTCGAGAACCCAGGACTGCGTGCCGCCTTCGAGAGAGACGACGCGGTTCTGCAGCCCGGCGTTGATCAAGACCTGCGCACCGAGAATGCTTCGAGTTCTCCCCGCGCAGTTGACGACGACCAAGGTGTCCGGCGACGTGACCACTTCGCCTGCGCGATAGACCAACTCGGCACCGGGGATGGACGTGCCGCCTGGAAGGCTGTGATTCTCGAACTCACCGATGGGGCGGCTGTCGAGAAGGACCACGTCCTCGCCCGCGTCGACCTTCTTCAAGAACTCGGGAACGCTGATGTGCGGGGTCTGGTAGATCTCCTCGATCCACTCACCGAACGCCTGCCCGATCACATGTTCACCGCCTGTTTGGACTTTGAAGCCCGCCTCGGACCATGCGCGCAGTCCACCTGTCAGAACCCGTACGTTGGTGTACCCCAGTTCGCGAAGACGACGAGCGCTGCGGTCCGCCAGTTCGTCGTCACCTCCGTCGTAGACGACCACCGCGGTGGATCGCCGAGGAATGAGGGCATCGACCCGCAGTTCCAGCGCGCTGGCGGGCAGCGAGACGCCGAGCAGGATGGATCCGTGCTCAGCGGTGATGCGGGGTTCTCGGACGTCGATCAGCGCGTACTCCTCGGCGCTCGTCAGGAGTGTGTGGAGGGCGGCTGCGTCGATGGTTGAGCTAAGGGTGCTGGTCATGGGTTTCCTCCTGGAGTACTTCGGTCGAAAAGTGGTCAGTAGTAGATGAAGCCCGGCACTCCGCCGCCGGCGAGGATGCCGTCTCCGGTGATGGCCACGCTGCGCGGAGATGCGAGGAATGCGACGACCCACGCGACTTCTTCGGGTTCGACGATGCGGCCGATGACGTTGTCGACCGGGATGTCCTGGTCGTTGTCTGCGTGGTCCTGTCTGAGCGACAGATAGCGTTCGGTTCGTGTGGGACCGGGGTGCACGACCGTGACGTTGATTCCGTGCGGACCCAGTTCGTCGGCGATGTTCTTGGTGAGTGCGGTGACCGACGCATTGCGTACCGATCCGATGACGGAGACGGTTTGGCGCGCACCGGTTCCGCTGATATTGATGATGCGGCCCCACTTGTTCTCGATCAGATGCGGCGCGACCGCGCGAATGGTACGCAGATAACCGATGACCTTGACGTTGATCTGGCGCTGGAACCACTCGTCGTCTGCGTCGATGTAACTGGAGCCGTGCTGAGCGGGCTGTTCCGCGGCGTTGTTGACAAGAATGTCGATTCCACCGAGCGAATTCACCACCGTCTCGACGAGCTTCTGCACCGACGCATCGTCACCGGTATCGGCGGTGACTGCGAGTGTCTTGGTACCGGTCTCGGCGGTGATCCGCTCGGCCGCGGACTCGATCACCTCGGTGCGGCGCGAGGTGATCGCCACCGACACCCCGTTGCGGGCGAGCTCGAGTGCGATCGCGTATCCGATACCTGTTCCTCCGCCGGTCACGAGTGCACGCTTGCCGGCAAGATCGAGAGTCATGGATGGCCTTTCCGAGTGGGTATCGATGAACTATGTTCTTGTGCATCGGTATTGACAATGATTGCGATCAGACTGAATTTCTGAACTCACGCGTAAGTTTTTCTTGAAGGTTCGGCGTGCTCACTTGCTCGCGTTGTCGACACCGTTCGCGTCACCGTGATCGCAACCCTTCGCCGAAGGCTCGGGACAACCTAGTGTGGCCTTCCACGGGCCGGTCGGTCCTGCTTTCTTCCGTCCTGAACGAAAGTAGTGCGTTCGCAAATGTCGACGTTGGTGCTGAACTCCGTGATCCGCGCAATCGGGTTCACCCAAGGGGCATGGAGACATTCGTCGTCGCGTGCCGACGGAGCCCTCGATCTCGACTTCTACCGCAGCTACGCCGAGATCTCGGAGCGGGGGCTGTTCGACGGGCTGTTCATCGCCAACACGCCGGCTCTCCACGACAACGAGTGGTCGTACCTGTTCTCGCCTCTGGAGCCGGTCGCTCTACTGTCCGCACTGGCGCCCTTGACCACACACATCAAACTCATTGCAACCGTGTCGTCTTCGTTCACGCACCCGTACAACATCGCTCGGCAGATCGCGACGGTCGACCATTTGAGCAGCGGCAGAGCAGGCGTCAACATCGTGACCACCGGATCCGAATCTGCCGGGCAGAACTTCGGGTTCGACGAGTTGCCGCCGCACGCCGACCGGTACGAGCGCGCCGACGAGTACATCGAAGTTCTCCTGAAGCTGTGGGACAGTTGGGCGCCCGACGCCATCGTGCTCGACAAGATCGCAGGCGTGCAGGTACGACCGAACGCCGTCTCGGCCATCGATCACCGTGGGCGACACTTCTCGGTCAGAGGACCGCTCGACACGCCGCGCTCACCGCAGGACCGGCCGCTGCTGTACCAGTCCGGATCGTCCGATGCGGGTAGGAGACTCGCAGCCAAATACGCCGACGCTGTCTACACCGTCCAGCAGGAGATCGACCAGTCTCGGGAGTTCAGACGGTCCCTGCACGAGTTGCAGGCACGATTCGGGACGCCGAGGCCGCCGGTGAAAGTGCTTCCAGGGCTGATCCCGATCATCGGTCGCACCCAACGCGAGGCCGAGGATCTACACGAGGAAATCAGTGCGCTCAACCCTCCCGAGCGCGGAATCGCCTCGTTGGAACAACGGCTTTCGGTGGATCTGCGCGGCGCAGCATTGGACGACCCCTTTCCGATCGAGCGCCTTCCTGCACTGTCCGAGGTGGAGGGGAGCATCAGCTCCCACGAAGCGATCCGGCGGTTCGTATCGGGGCCGGATGTCACACACCGGGGCGTCACACTGCGCCAGGTGCTGCGCATCACCGACTCCGGTAACAGCCACCTGCGGGTGGTCGGAACTGCCGAGCATGTCGCCGATCGGATCGAGGAATGGTTCGTCAGCGGGGCCGCCGACGGATTCAACATCAACCCCGCAATAACACCGACCGGATTGACCGACTTCGTCGATCACGTCGTACCGATTCTGCAGGACAGAGGAATCTACCGCGAGTCGTACGAGGACGTCGACAGAAGTCTCTCGAATGTCACTGACAGAGTGAGGAACTCATGAAGAAGATACGAAAGCTGTCCGCCGTGTTTCTCGCGGTGGGTCTGCTCGCCGGTTGTTCGCAGGGCGCAAGCCAGTCCGCATCCGACGCCACCGGGCCATCGGGAGAGCCCCAGAAAGGCGGAACGGTCGTCTACTCCGACGTCATGTATGTCACCGACGCGTTGAGTGGGTTCTACTCGACGGGCAACCTGTCGCTGCAGCTGGTCGACCGGCTGGTCTACATCGACCCCTCGAACGGAGAAGTGACCCCTTGGCTGGCAGAGGCCTTCTCGCGCAACGACGACGCAACGCAGTACACCTTCACCATTCGCGACGGCGTCACCTTCAGCGATGGGTCGGCGCTCACCGCGGATGTCGTCAAGGCGAACCTCGAACAGATCGCGAAGGGCGATCCCGACAAGAAGATCCCGGTCTTCAGCGAGTTCGTCGGGTACGACAGATCCGAGGTATCGGGTAACACGGTAACGGTGTTCCTGAATCAGCCCAACGCCAACCTGTACCGCGTTCTCGCGGGTCACAGGTCCGGTATTCGCGGTGAGGCCACACTGGCTCGCGACTACGAAGGGCAGTCCAAGATCGAGAACGTCATCGGCTCGGGCGCATTCGTCTACGCATCGCACGTGCCGGATCAGAAGGTCGAGCTGACGCGTCGGGACGACTATGCGTGGCCGCCCGCGGTGTCCCCGAATCAGGGACCGGCATACCTGGACAAGCTGGAGCTGCGCGCCATCGGCGAACCAGGTCTTCGAGCCGGAGCGGTGCAATCGGGTCAAGTCGACGTGGCACGCGGGATCCAGCCGACGGACGAAGCATCTCTTGCCGCGTCGGGCAACCAGGTCATCTCCGTCCCCGCGCCACTACTGACCACCAACATCGCGGCGGTCCGCATCGGCAACGAGGAGTTGTCGGACGTGCGGGTGCGCCGAGCACTCCAGCTCGGTATCGATCGCCAGGCTCTCGTCGAGACGGTGTTGTCGGACAGCTATCGGCCGGCGGAGTCCGTGCTCAACCACGACGATCCGGCCTTCACCGATCTCAGTGGTGAAATCGGGTACGACCCCGAGGAAGCAGCCGCGCTTCTCGACGAAGCCGGTTGGGTCGAGGGCGCCGACGGCGTGCGCGAGAAGGACGGCAAGAAGCTGGAACTGAGCATCTCTGCGTCCGTGCAGAGCGTCGTGATCAGACCGGCGTTCGAGTTCATCGAGTCGCAGTGGCGTGATCTCGGCGTCGGCCTCGTCAACAACGCAGGCGACACCACGGCGTACAACATCGCTGTCTCCGACCCCACCAAACCGCTCATCGGCACACGGACCGGGTACAACGTCGGTCTTGCTTTGCTGTTCGGCCGGGACAAGAACACACTGACGTTCGCGGCGGATCCCGAGCTGCAGGAGTTGTCCAAGCAAGAACTCAGCGCAACGGACGAAGCCGACCAGGCACAGGTTCTCGGCGAGATCCAGAAGCAGGTCATCGACAAGCATCTGGCGTTGGTTCTGTGGGACGAGGTTCAGGTCCATTCGGCCACACCCGAGGTGCACGTCGAGTTCGACACACTGACAGAGCCGCTCTTCCAGAGCGCATGGAAGACCTCGTAGGGCGCAGGCGGACGATGAACGGGAGGGGTCGATAGTGTTGCGCTACACGGTGACTCGTATAGGACAGTCGCTCCTTGTGCTGCTTCTGGCATACACGGTCGTATTCTGGGGTGTCACATTGCTCCCGTCCGATCCGGCCGAGATCTTCGTCTCCAAGGGTGAGGCGTACTACAACCCCGAGGTCGTCGAGCAGGTCAAGCAGTTCTACGGATACGACAAGCCCGTGCTCGTGCAATATTTCGGCCAGTTGGGACAGCTCGTGACCGGCAACTTCGGATTCTCGCTGTCGAGTGGGCAGACCGTGATCGAACGAATCGGCGACGTGGTGGGGGAGACGTTGAAACTCGCCTCGGCGGCCACTGTTTTCGCGCTGATCTTCTCCGTCGCGATCGTGGTGGTGGCGACGGCGGGCAAGTCCGTCAGGTTGAGGAATGCGGTTCGAAACATCCCACCGCTGTTCAGTGCCGTGCCGACGTTCTGGCTCGGTCTGGTCATCCTGCAGATATTCTCGGTGCAACTCGGTTTGTTCTCGTTGTTCCCCGACGGTTCCGTCCTGTCGTTCGTCATACCTGCTCTCGTCCTTGCGGTTCCGATCTCGGCGCCCATTGCGCAAGTGTTGCTGAAGAACGCGGAAAGCACTCTCGGGCTGCCGCACGTGAACACCGCGCGAGCGAAAGGTGGCACGCCGGGATGGGTGTTTCGCAAGCACGTACTGAAGAATGCGGCAGGACCGGCGCTCACCGTGACCGCCACTACTGTCGGCGCTCTGCTCGGCGGCTCGGTCATCACCGAGACGGTGTTCTCGAGATCAGGACTCGGCTCGGTCCTCATGGACGGCGTTGCCAACCAGGATATTTCACTCATCCAGGGTCTGGTCCTGTTGACGACCGTCGTCATCGTTGCGGTGAACCTCGCCGTCGACCTCGTGTATCCGATACTCGATCCGCGAGTGACGAGAACTCAGATCAAAGGATTCAACACCCGCCTAGGTAGGTTCAATTGAGTGAGAACACAACGACGGTCGAGGCCGGGACGCGCAAGAACCGCCTCGGTGCCGTGGTGTCGCGGCTGCGCGGCACTCCGGTCTCGGTGCTGCTGTCGGGTGCGCTTCTGATCGTGACCGTGCTCTGGACGTTGTTTCCGAGCGTCTTCACCGGCTACGACCCACTGTCCGGTGATCACTGGGAGAAGTTCCTTCCGCCGAACCTGACCCACTGGTTCGGCACCGACCATCTCGGCCGAGATGTACTCGCCCGAGTCATTCACGGAACCTCGCAGACGGTCCTGACGGCCGGTCTCGCGGTCGCCGTGGGTCTGGTCGTCGGGAGCATCATCGGTGTGCTGGCCGGTGTCTCGGGGCCCGTGGTCGACGCGGTCGGTATGCGGGCCAGCGATGTGTTGCTTGCGCTTCCGAGCTTTCTGGTGTCGATCTGGATCGTCACCGCATACGGCTCGGGACGACTGTCCGTCGGAATCGGCGTCGGTATCGGCTCGATTGCGATCTTCGCCCGCGTATTTCGATCCGAGGTTCTGCGCGTACGTTCGCTCGACTACGTCGAGGCGTCGTTCCTGTCCGGTGCAAGCAGATGGTCGGTCATCCGGGGACACATCCTGCCGAATGCGGTCGGAGCCGTGATCGCGTTGGCAGTGATCGATCTCAGTGCTGCGATTCTCGCGATCGCGGCACTGGGTTACCTCGGGTACAGCGCACCGCCGCCCACCCCGGAATGGGGACTCCTCGTTGCGGACGGACGTAACTACATTGCCACCGCCTGGTGGCTCACCACACTTCCCGGGGTCGTGATTCTGCTGGTGATCATCGCTCTGGGCGTCGTCAGTCGACGTGTGCTGGCCTCCAACCGCATCTGACGAAAGAGCGCAACGTGTCCGAAATACTTCTCGAAATCGATGATCTCGTCGTCACCTACGGATCCGGCGACACATCGCACACCGCGCTGGCAGGCGTCGGGCTTGCACTGTCGGTGGGTGAGTTCGTCGCCGTCGTCGGCGAATCCGGCTCAGGGAAAACCACTTTGGCCAATGCCGTGGTGGGGTTGCTCCCGGAATCGGCCCACGTGCAGGCCGGTGCGCTCACACTCGGAGGTCAGGACCTCCGCGGGCTGAGCGAGAAACAGTGGAGCGGCGTTCGAGGCAGGGCCGTCGGACTCGTTCCACAGGACCCGGGAGCCTCGCTCAATCCGGTCCGTACCATCGGCTCGCAGCTCGCCGAGGTCTTCGAACTGAAGGGATCGAAGCTGGGGCGCAGAGAAATTCGACGCCGGTGCATCGAGTTGCTCGAGCAAGTCGAGATCGACGATCCCGCACGGCGGTTGAAGCAGTATCCGTTCGAGCTGTCCGGCGGAATGCGCCAGCGGGTGCTCATCGCGATCGCATTCGGCCTCGATCCGACGCTGCTGGTGGCCGACGAACCGACATCGGCACTGGATGTGACAGTGCAGGCACAGGTGTTGGGTGTGCTCGATCGACTGGTCGCCGAGCACGGAACCACCGTGCTGTTCGTGACCCATGACATCGGCGTCGCCACCGATCACGCGTCGCGAATCGTCGTCATGCGTCACGGACGTATCGTGGAGGAGAACGATGTGGAATCGATCGTTCGACATCCGCAGTCGGAGTACACGAAGACGCTCCTCGGACGGTTGCGCGACGGTGCGCCCTCGGGCCGACGGCCGCCGGGTGCGGTGATCGACGCCGATCTCGAGGTGGTCGTTCGAGTCACCGACCTGGTGAAGGAGTACCGGATCGACGGACGTCGAAAGCACCGCGCTGTCGACGGCGTCGGGTTCACCGTGCGACGAGGGGAGACACTTGCGCTCGTCGGCGAATCAGGTTCGGGTAAGTCGACGATCGCGAAGACCATCATCGGGCTGACGAAGCCCAGCGGAGGCGCGGTCGAGGTGCTGGGGTCGGACATCGCGCATGTGAAGCACCGAGACCGCCGTCAGCACTGGAAGAACATCCAGTTCGTCTATCAGAATCCGGACTCGGCACTCGATCCCCGGTGGAGCGTCCGCGATATCCTCGAAGAACCGTTGAGCGCGTTCGACATCGGTGCCAAGAGCGAGCGCCCGAAGCTCATCGACGACGTGCTCGACGACGTCAACCTGCCTCGCACGGCACTCGACAAGTACGCGGCCGAACTCTCCGGCGGGCAGCGGCAGCGCGTGGCGATCGCCCGAGCACTCATCGTGCGACCCGAGGTCGTACTTCTCGACGAACCGTTGTCAGCGCTCGACGTCATCACTCAGGAGCAGGTGATCTCGCTGCTGGTCGATCTACAGGCCGAGCGGGGTCTGACCTACCTCTTCATCTCCCACGACCTGGCTGTGGTGCGGCAGATCTCGCATCGGGTGGCCGTCCTTCGCGCTGGTCGGCTCGTCGAGGTAGGTGACACCGGATCGGTATTCGCCGATCCGGCATCCGAGTACACCCGCACTCTGATCGACGCCATCCCCGGGCGTCGATTCGAGGAATCGTTGCTCACCAATTCCTGACCGTCACGGGGAGCTGGGCGAACCGATTCCCCGGTACCGACTCGATCAGATTCTGGGTATAGGAGTGCTGGGGGTCGTCGAAGACATCCTCGACCGTGCCCTGCTCGACTATCTTTCCCGCTCGCATGACGGCAACGGAGTCGGAGATCGCGCGCACCACAGCGAGATCGTGGGAGATGAACAGGTAGGTGAGTCCCTGCTCGTGCTGCAACCGTTCGAGGAGGGCGAGGACCTGCGCCTGAGTCACCACGTCGAGAGCGGAGAGCGCCTCGTCGAGCACGATGATCTCGGGGTCGACGACCAGTGCCCGCGCGATCGCCACACGCTGCTGTTGCCCACCCGACAACTCGCCTGGCCGCCTGGTCAGCACCGAGGTGGGCAGTCCGACCCGATCGAGGACGTCGGCGATTCGCGCCGGCCGACGAGCACGATCAGCGATCCCGTAGGAGCGCAACGGCTCGCCGACGATCTCGCGAATCGACCACCGCGGATCGAGGGCTGCGCGCGGGTTCTGGTACACGAGTTGGATATTCCGCCAGAGCTCTCGCCGCCGCCGTGACGTGGCGCCGACCACCTCGTGGCCGAGCACCGAGATGCTTCCGTCGTTCGCGGACTGCAAGCCCATGATCAGACCTGCCGTGGTGGACTTCCCCGAACCTGACTCGCCGACGAGCGCAAACGTCGACCCGGCCGCGACGGTGAACGACACGTCGTCGACCGCGAGGATCGCCTTGCCCTTTCCGGTGGGCGTCTGGAACGTCTTTCGTACACCGCGGACGGTGATGGCGGGCGTCGCCGAGGAACCGGCTCGCTGCTCCGAGCGTGACCGTCCGCCGCCGAGAACGCTGAATGCGAAAGCTTCTCGAAGCAGCTCAGCGGTGTACGGGTCCTGTGGTGCGCGCGCGATGTCGGCTACATCGCCCTGTTCCACGATGTGGCCGCCTCGCATGACGACGACTCTGCTCGCGCGGTCGGTGGCGACGGCCAGGTTGTGCGTCACGAACAGCACGGCCACCGAGAACTCGCGGGCGAGGTCGTCGAGAACGTCGAGGACCTGCCGTTGCACGGTGACGTCCAATGCGGACGTTGGCTCGTCTGCGATCAGTAGCGACGGGCGGAGACCGAATGCGATCGCGATCAACACGCGCTGGCGCATACCACCGGACAGCTCGTGCGGGTACTGGTCGAATCTGACCGACGGTCGGTCGATGCCGACGAGTTCGAGCAAGTCGAGCGACCGCCTACGGATCTCGGCGGCATCGATACCGAGTGCGCGGCGGTGCAGCCGAAAGACCTCCGATACTTGCTTTCCGATGGTCAGGACGGGATTGAGTGCGGTGGCGGGGTCTTGCGGGACCAGTGCGATCTCGCGGCCAAGGACGTCGGCGAGCTCTCTCTTCGACAAGGTGGTCAGTTCGCGTCCGGCGAGCCGAATGCTGCCACCGGTCACCCTGCCCGTCTTGGGTAGGAGTCCGATGACGGCTCGGCTGAGAGTTGTTTTCCCGGAGCCGGATTCACCGACCACGGCGACGATCTCACCGGGGTCGATGTGCAGGCTCACACCGTGCAGGGTCGGGGTCGCCGAGTGTCTGGAGGAGCGGTACTCGACGGACAGATCCTCGATCTCGACGACGGGCGACGGAACTGTGTACGGGGTGTGTGGGGCGTTGATTGTCGACATCGTGACCTCAGATTCGGTAGAGGGCTTGGATCCAGTGGCTGATGCGCGCGAAGGCCAGAACCGCCACGACGACCACCACACCGGGAAGGGTGGTCAACCACCACGCGTTGGCCAGAAAGCTTCGTCCTTCGGCAATCAGCGTCCCCCATTCCGGCGTCGGGGGAGGTGCTCCGTAACCGAGGAAACCGAGTGCAGCGATGGACAATACGGTCGACCCGAGCTCGACCGCCACCAGCGCGAGCACCGGGCCGATGGAGTTGGGGAGGACATGGCGGAACAACACTGCGGGCGCGCGAGTCCCCGAGATGCGTGCGGCGTGGACGTACTGCAGTTCTGTCACTCGCAATGCCTCGGACCGGATCAACCGAGCGAACGGTGCGATGGCCGCGATACCGACGCCGAACGCGATCTGCACGGTGCCGGGTCCGAGTGCCGTCACCACGATCAGCGCGAGCAGGAAACCGGGAACGGCCAGCAGTACGTCGACGACCCGCATGATCGCGGACTCGATCGCGCCTCTCGCCAGCGCTGCGATCAGACCCAGAATCGACCCGACGATGAGACCGATCACGACTGCGACGAATGCGCCGTAGATGGTCAATCGTGTGCCGTGCACGACGCGAGAGTAGAGGTCTCGGCCGATCCGATCGGTGCCGAACCAATGCTCGGCGCCGGGGGGAACGAAGGCGTCACCGGGTATTCCGACCAGCGGATCGTACGAGCTGAACAGTCCTGGCACGGCGATCCACAGGGCGACGACTGCAATCACGACGAGCGCCGCGATCAGCGTCGCGTCCACGTGGGGAGAGCCGAAGAATCGTCGACCGAACGGCTCGCGGACGGGTGAATCGAGTTGCTGCGTCATCGCTGTGCTCCTGCCGTGGAGTTGCCGACGATTCGAGGGTCCAGAAGTGGATAGACCAGATCGACGGCGAGGTTGACCACGACGAACACCGCGGCGATGAGCAGAACGAAACCCTGGACGAGTGCAAGGTCCTGGGACGAGACAGCTTCTTCCAGTACCGATCCGACGCCTGCCCTGGAGAACACGGTCTCGGTCACGACGGCGCCGCCGACGAGAACCCCGAGTGTGTTGGCGGCCACGGTGATCGTGGGACCGCCCGCATTCTTGAGCACGTGCCTGAAGAAGATCCAGTGCTCGCCGGCGCCCTTGGCTCGGGCGACCTCGATGAAGTCCTGCTCCAGCGTCGTGTCGATGCTCTTGAGTAGAACCTGCGAGAGGGCCGCCGACAGCGGCAAGCCGAGGACGACGGCGGGCACGACGTCGGACAGCAGGGAACCGTCGGGAAAGACCGAAAGCCAACCCAATTGGAACGAGAGAACCTGCAGGGCGATGATTCCGATCCAGAACGGAGGCGCCGCGGAGAACAGTGGCGGCACGGCCCGCGCGATCGAACCGATACGGCCAGGAAAGAACAAGTACACCGACGCCACCACCAGCGCGGTGATGACGCCTGCCGCGACGAATGCGAGCCCCGCCAGCACCAGGGTCGACGGCAGGACCGAACCGATGCGGTGCAGCACGGTCTGGCCGGTGGCGATCGAGTAGCCGAAGTTGCCGGTGAGCAACTCGAACAGCTGGCCGAAATACCTACCGACGAACGACGAATCGTAGCCGTAGTAGGTCTTCATCGAGTCCACGACCGAATCGTCGATGCCTGCGCCGTCGCTGATCTGGTTCACCAACATCGTCACCGGATCGGACGGCAACAGACTCACACCGACGAAAATGAACGTGTAGGCCAACCAGAGCACCACGAGGGCGTGGACCAGTCGCCTACCGACATAGGACAGCATCGCGGACTCAGCCGGCTTTCCATGCGGTATGGAACAGCGGATAGGTGGTGGCGTTGAACTCGAGATTCACCTGGGGGGATGCGCCGAACACCTGAGCCTCCTCGAACGTCGGTATGACGTAGGCCTTCTCGATGAGGTAGCGCTGCTCTTCGCGCTGGATGTCGGCCAAGGCGGCGTTGTCGGCGGCGGCGAGTTCGCGCTTGCGAAACTCGACGAGCGTCGGCTCCTCCGCGACGAGGGCCGTGTTTCCCTTGGCACCGAACTGCTGAGCGAGAGAGACGATGGAGATTCGGCTCAGATTGAGCGGAACGTTCGAGTCGGTGGCAGCCGCCGCGGCGAAGGAGGCGTCGTTGCGCACGTTGAGCACGACGCCCAACTCCTGACGCCATTGCTGGGCTATGTACTCCCAGGCACCACCGAGTGCCGCTTGCTGTGCGGACTGGGGGATCTCGAGCTCCAGTCGCGTGCCGTCCTTGGTTCGAACGCCGTCGGAACCGGCAACCCAGCCGGCCTCCTCCAACAGTGCACGAGCACGGTCGGGATCGAACGCGAACTCACTGGACAGATCTACGAAGGCAGGATGCTCGACGTTGAGGATGGATTTGGCCGGTGGGAAGCTCGGTGACAGGGTGGTCGCGACCATCTCGTCGCGGTCGATGCCGATCAGCAGCGCCCGTCGAACTCGCTCGTCGGACACGAGCGGGTTGTCGATACGGAACGAGGCCCAGTTCGAAGTTCCCAGAACGGGTCTCGTTGCCAGTACCTGAAAGCCCGCGGCGGTGATCACGGCCTCGTCCAACGGTTGGATACCGCGGGCGACGTCGACCTGGCCGGATTGCAGTGCTCCGGTACGCAGACCGATCTCGGGTAGCACTCGCCACACGATCTTGTCGAGGTAGGCAGGGCCTTGATTCGACGAGGACTCGGGTGCCCACTGGTAGTCCTCGCGGCGCACCAGAACTACCTCCTGTTCCGGAATCTGCGATTCGAAGACGAACGGGCCTGCGGAGACGACGTTCTCGGGCTTTCCTGCTTCGGTGCCGTCGAGCTCGAGGGTGGACGCGGCCACCAGGCCGTTCTGGTTCTGCGTGGTGCGGAGGAGGAAGTCCTGATTGGGGCTGTTCAGAATCACTTTCACGGTGTCCTCGGACACCAGCTCCGCGTGGTCGTATCCCGGCCGCAGATACGGATTCGGGTTGATGTTCTTCGCGGCGTCGCCGAGGCCGAAGCGGTCGAGGTTGCGGCGGACGATCTCGGCATCGAGGGGGGTGCCGTCGCTGAAGGTGACGCCCGGTCTGATCTTGAACGTGAACTCGGTGTTCTCGGTGTTGTGGGAGAACTCCGAGGCGATCCACGGTACGAGTGTGCGCGAGAGCGGATCGAAATACAGCAGATAGGCAAGGACGCTGAACGAGAGATTGCCCGCGCTGTAGGTACCGAGCCGCTGGTTCTGCCACGACGGAACGGATTCGGTGTCGGAGAAGATCAGCGTCCCACCGCGCACCGGATCACCGGATGGTGCCGACACCGCCCCGGCAGTGCCCGACGAACTTCGTCCGCCGCAGGCAGCCAGGAGGGCGACGCTCACGGCGCCCGAGCCGAACAACAAGAAGTCACGCCTGTTCATCGAAAATCCCACAGTGATACATCCTCAGTTCTGTTGTGCTGTAGCAATACACGTGGAGTACGTCAGCGCACGTAACGCTCGAAATGCGCTGTCCGCACGACCGGGGCGAGTCCGCGCACCTGGAGGAACGTCGCGGCCCTGGCTCGCACGGAGGTGATCTCGTCGTCGAGCAGGCCGACGCCACCGCGCGCGACGACACCAGCAGTGGTCGCGCGGACCGCGATCTCGTCGAGAGTGACGCGCCACAGCGGATCGGGCAACGGCGTCGACACCGCCGCTTCCAGCTCGTCGGCGATCGCCAGCAACGACGGCTCGTCCGGGTGCAGGACGAGTGCGTCGTTCAGTGCTGCGCGTGCCAGACCGTACGGGCCGACCGGAGGAAGATGGGGAACGTCGTCGGGATCGACGTCGGGGTCGAGTTGCAGAGCCCACCGCAGTTCCGGACGCAGAAAACCGTCCCGTGCTTTCCACTCGGCGACGGGAACGACCTCGGTGACGTACTCGTCGGGTAGGAAGACATCGTTCAAGGTGACGGTGGCCGTGCGGGAGCCGAACACGGCGGTCAGCCTGAGCACCTCACCGGTGATGCCCGGCTGGTGCAGGCTCGCGATGCCGAACACGTAGTCCTCGCGTTCCTCGTCGACGGCGCCCAGCCAGATGACGTCGGTCAGACCCCAGCCGGAGTGCCAACCGATGACGCCGTCGATCCGATAGCCGCCCGGTACGCGTCGGGCGACGGTTCCGCGTTTCTGCGGCCAGGACCGAACGTGTCCCATTCCTGCGCCGCCGATCAGTTCTCCGGAGGCCAATTTCGGTAGCAACGCCAATGTTCCGGGGGTACCCGCCTTGATCGCAGGTACGACGGGAGCGCCGTGCTGGGTGACGACCGTTGCTGTCGACGGGTCGGCCCCGAAGAGGAGATCGTCGGCGGCATTACGTACGGCCGGCGGAATGTCGAGGCCCCCGAACTCCTCCGGGACGGACCAGCGGTAGTACCCGACGTCACGTAGTGCCTCGATGTGCGAGCGCGGCACCTCGGTGCGGTCGACCTCCACCGCGCGGGGTGCGATCACCTCCTCGACGAGGCGGGCGAACTCGACGTACGCGGGATGCGACCGAGGGTCCGACGACGTGACCGCCGCGACAGCAGGTGCAGTGCTCGTCATGAAATCTCCTTGGCTCCTGACGGGTGAATTCGTGTGTGCATCGAATCTATTGCCGGGGCGAACGAGAATTGACAATTAATATCGCAGAGATTTCATTTCGACCTCAAGATTTACTTCAACTCCGAAGGTTCGAACGGTTCGGTGTAGAAGAGCTGTCGACACGGTGAAGTAGCGCCTGACCTTTCGCTTCGGCAACGGAATTCATCATGGTTTCGAGCTTGGATCACGATGAATCTATTTATGGAGAACCATCGTGGGCACGTTTATCGTTCTTGGAATGCTCTCCGGGCGGCAACTGTGCGGCCATCGAGAAAGCTGAATCTTGTCGAACCCTAAGCCAGAGAGGAATTGCCGTGAGCGGCACTACAACACATCGGCGGGCGCACGCATGAGCATCTTCATCAACAGGCGCCTGACCAAGAAGCTGACCATCGCCGCGGCGGCACTCGTGGCAGCACCACTCGTACTGGCCGGATGCAGTAGTTCCGATGACGACGGCGCAGTCACCTTCCGCTTCGCGAACTCGCCGACGGCCCTGTCGCTGGTGCGTATCGCCGACGAGCTCGGCTACTGGGACGACGCGGGCGTCAAGCCCGAATACGTAGGACCCGCGACTGCCGTACCCGCAGTCCAGCTGCTCGACCAAGGTGCCGTCGACATCGCCACCGGCATGTTCAACAACGACATCGACGGCAAGGTCAAGGGATTCAAGTTCACCGCGATCGCGTCGAGCATGTTGGATCTGCCGGAAGAACCGCACATGTCCTACTTCACCCGTGCAGGATCGGACATCACCAAGGACAACCTGAAGGCCATCGAAGGCAAGACCGTCGGACTGTCGGGCTTCAACAGCTGCACCGACCTCGTGCTCAAGCGCTACCTGCAGAACAACGGCGTCGACCTGGACAAGGTCAAGTTCCTCGAGCTGAAGAACGAGCTCGTCGCGCCCGCCATCGAGCGAGGCGAAGTCGATCTCGGCGTGTTCCACCCGCCGCTGATCGGTGTGCTGCTCAGCCAGCCGGACAAGTTCACCCAGGCATTCACCTCGTACGAGGACTGGGGTCCCCTCGGTGGGCAGGCGCCGTACGTCGCGAGCAACGCGTGGCTGCAGGCGCATCCGAAGGAAGCCCGCGAGTTCGTCGGCGTCATCGCCCGAACGGCCAACTGGGCCAACGCCCACCCGAAGGAGTCCGCCGAGATCGCAGGCAAGACAACCGGATACCCCGTCGAGCAGACGACCAACTGGCACTACGCCCCCAACGCGCTGCTGGACAAGGCGTCCCTTCAGCTGTGGTGGGACCTGGTGGAAGAAGTGGGCAATCCGCTCCCCGGTTCGGAGAACCTCAAGCCCGAGGACATCGCGACCAACGCCTTCAACCCGTACGCGACATCCGCGGACCTCATCGAGTCCCAGGACTTCAATACGACGATCGTCACCGAGGAACAGAACGACGGGATATTCAAGACCCATCTCGTCGACATCGAAGGGCTAGAGAAGTGATATCCGCACTCGCAGAGAGGGAATGGACATGAGTCAACAGCTCCTGGAGGAGTCCGTCACCGGCGGCTCGGCGCCGGACGGCCCTCGGTCGCACGCGAAGATCGAGGCCAAGCGAGTCGCGAAGCTGTATCCGAAGCCCGGTTCCAAACGTGAGACGACCGCTGTCCTCGACGGTTTCGACCTGCGCATCGAGAGCGGGGAGTTCCTGTCGCTCCTCGGCCCCAGTGGATGCGGCAAGTCGACGTTCCTGAACATTCTCGCCGGCCTGGAGACCTACAACGGCGGCACCGTCCTCATCGACGGCAAGCGGGTCGACGGCGTCGACAAGAACGTCGGTGTGGTGTTCCAGGGGTACGCGCTGTTCCCGTGGCTCACCGCGCAGAAGAACGTCGAGGTGGGCCTCAAGATTCGCGGAGTTCCCCGAGCGGATCGCCGCGCCAGGGCTGCCGAGGTGCTCGAGACCGTCGGGTTGACGGCAGCAGCGGACAGGCTGCCACATCAGCTGTCCGGTGGCATGCGTCAGCGTGTCGCCATCGCACGTGTTCTCGCGTACGAGCCCGAGATCCTGGTCTTCGACGAGCCGTTCGCCGCGTTGGATGCGCAGACGCGTGAATTTCTCCAAGGCGAGCTTCTCCGCATCTGGGAGTCCGGGGAGAACAAGAAGACGGTACTGTTCGTCACCCACTCGATCGACGAGGCAGTCTTCCTGTCCGACCGTATCGCAGTCATGACGCGGTCTCCCGGTTCGGTGAAGGCGTTGATCGACGTCGATCTGCCCCGTCATCGAACCAACGAGCTACGCAGCTCCGAGGACTTCGTCCACGTTCGTTCACGCGTGGCACGTGTGCTCGAGGAGGAGGTGAACTATGGTAGCGACGCTCGATGAGGCAACGGAGGTCATCACCCCTCCCAAAGCCCCCAACCCGTGGCTCGCCAAATACGACCGCTACCTCTACGGGTTGATCGGACTCGCCGGATTCATCGCCGTGTGGTGGGCGGTCGTCCAATTCGGGTACGTGAGCGACCTGTACCTGTCGAAGCCGCTCGACGTACTCAACGCCTTCATCGATGGAATCGCCGACGGCACATTGACATCGGAGATCTGGCCGAGCGTGCAGCGCGCGTTGGTCGGTTTCGCGTCGGCGTTGGTGGCGGGTATCGCTCTCGGGATCCTGGTCGGCTCGGTCCGCATCTTCCAGAAGTTGACCGAACCGGTGTTGCTCTTCTTCCGCAACCTCTCGTTGCTGGCTCTGCTGCCGGTGTTCGTGGTGTTCCTCGGTATCGGCGAGGAGTCGAAGATCGCGATCGTCTTCTGGGCGTGCTTCTGGCCGATCTTCGTCACCGCAGTGGGAGCGGTGTCGAACGTCGAACGCATTCTGCTGAACGCTGCCCGCACGTTGGGGGCGGGCCGGGTGTACATCTTCACCCGCGTCGTGCTGCCTGCCGCGATACCCGGGATCTTCCCCGGCATCCGGCTGGCAGCGGCCAACGCGTTCACCGCGCTCGTCGCGGCCGAACTCGTCGGTGGTGCACAAGGTATCGGCATCTACATCAACAACGCCGCGCTTCGGTACCAGACTCCGCAGATGTATGCGGGCATCCTGACGCTCGGTTTGATCGGCATTCTCGTCAACGGTGTCATGACTGCGGTGGAGTGGCGCGTCACCGGATGGCAGCGAGGGCTGACGAGCAAATGAGATTCGCCACCCTTGTCGTCGCCGCACTTCTGATTCCCGCGCTGGTTGCGTGCGGATCGGAGGTGCGGGCCGGCGACGAGTCCTCCGGCACCGACGTTCTGAAGGTGTACGTCGGTGCCGGTGAGGATCGGGACATACTGCAGTACGCCGTCGACACTCTTCTGCCCGAGACGACCACGGTCGAATTGATAGATGCAGACTCCGATTCCAATGCGAAGATCGCGGCAGGGGACGGCGATCTGTCCTACTACCAACATATTCCGGCATTCGAGGCGGACAAGGAACAGAACGGATTGGACACTCTGAGTATCGTCTCGAAGGTCAACGTCGTTCCCTACGGCCTGTATTCGTCGAAGTGGAAGGACCTGGCCGACACCGCGGACTGGTTGAACGTGGACCTCATCGAGGATCAGGTGACCGGAAGCAGCCTGCCGCACGGCTCGAAAGTAGTTCTGCCGAACACACCGACCGGATTCGCACGCGGACTCTACCTTTTGCAGAGCGCAGGGCTGACCCAGCTCGACCGGCCGTTCGGCGGCACAACGGTGCAGGATCTGACGATCACCGAAGCGAACGTCGTCGACTCGCTGCGGCACCTGTCGTTGCTGCCGCTCGAATACGGCGAGTTCATCGACGGGCTGTACGCCAACTACGACGCCGTGGTGCTCAACCCGACACAAGCCGAATCCATCGGCCTCGACCCGGAAAAGGACGCGCTCGCACTCGAACCCGGCCCGGAGAACCCGTACGCTCACGTACTCGTCGCACCGTCGCGACTGGCAGGTGACGAGCGAGTACTCGAACTGACTCACGCCCTCGAAAGCCCGGAGGCAGCGGAGTATCTGAAGACGAAGTATCACGGCGCGAACATCCCAGTGACTGCCACCGCAACAAACTGACCAGCACTCGATCCGAGAAGAAAGACAATCATGAAACTCTCGATGCGGCGGAGCTGCTCCGTCGTCGTGGCGGCGACGGTGGCAGTCCTCGCGTTCGCCGCCCCGGCGTCCGCGCACGTCCGAACCGATGGAAACCCCGTTCCGCAAGGCGGATACGGGATCGTGCGATTGATCGTGCCGGGTGAAGTGGAGGGCGTCTCGACCGTCGGTCTGACGGTCACCCTGCCCGACGGCGTCGACCTCACCTCCGCGCGAACGCTGCCGATACCGGGATGGACGGCAACCGTCGAGCGAGAGCAATCCGCCGGCGCCGAACGCGTGGCGAAGATCGTATGGAAGGCAACCGATCCGGCAGCCGGATACGGTGTCGCGGAATACCGCGAGTTCGCATTCTCTGCAGGACCGTGGCCCGAGGATGTCGAATCCGTCGCGTTGGCGTCGGATCAGCAGTACTCGGATGGTTCGGTCGTGGCGTGGAACGAGGTAGCGGTCGACGACGCAAGTGAACCCGAACACCCGGCACCCGAAGTGGTACTCGCTGCCGCAGAGGCGCACGGCCACGGTGACGGACACGGAACGGACGCAGCGGAGTCCGCCGCACACGCAGACGACCATCACGAGGATGTGGACACCTCCGATTCGAGCTGGGTATGGCCGACGGTATCCGTGGTGAGCCTGGTGCTCGCAGTCGCGGCCGTGGCCGGAGTCGGAGTGGTGTTGCGGCGGGGTCGTGGCGCAGGCTCGTAAACTCTGCTTGCTGCTCTTGATCGTTGTCACTGGACTGTTCGCCGGTGCCGGGGTGGCGTCGGCGCATGCGAGCCTGATCTCCACAGCGCCGGCCAACGGATCACACGTCGACGAGGCACCGAGCGAGTTGGTTCTGCAACTGAACGAACCGGTGACCTTGATCGACGGCTCCGCACAGCTGATCGACGGTGACGGAACACGATTCGAATTCTCGGACGTGCGATTGGACGACGGGGCGCGGCGGATCGTGCTCGTTCCCGCCGATGCGGTACCGGACGGTGCCTACCTGGCCACCGCACGGGTGGTGTCCGCGGACACGCACGTGGTGTCGCTGTCCATTCAGTTCACCGTCGGATCGGTCACCGCGCAAGGCGAATTCGCCAGCGACGCAGGCCACGGCATCGAACAGTATTTGAATTACCCGAGCAAGACCGCGACGTATCTCGGTCTTGTCCTGTCTGCCGGACTGCTGCTCGCCTCGATGTGGGCCATGCGATCGGCGACGACCACCACGCGGTTCCGGCCGGTGTACCGGATCGGTGCGGGTCTTCTCGTGGCCGGATTGCTCGGGCGTCTGCTGGTTCTCATCGCGCAACAATCCGGCGGGGTGGGTGAGATCTCGTCGGCGGGCGCCCGCACGGTACTGACGACGCCGTACGGTGGCGCGATCGTTGCTGCGGTTGTCCTGTCGCTGATCACCGTAGTGGTTCCGCCTGGTCGAGCGGCAGGCTCGATCGTGGTCGGTCTCGTGCAGGCCGCAGCCGCGATCGCGGCCGTGACGCTGGGAGGTCACGGAGGCTCGGCGCAAGGGTGGCCGCTGGCTTTCTTCGCCACCGTGCTGCACGTCTACGGAATCACGGTGTGGCTGGGCGGACTCGCGGTGATCCTCCTGGTTCTCCGTGGAACATTCGACGTGCAGCGCTGGCATGTCGTGGCGGCGGCCCACGTCGGTTTGGTCGTGTTCGCCGGTGTGGTGCTGTCCGTGCTGCAGGTACGTCCGATCGCAGCTCTCGCGGACACCTCGTACGGACTCGTTCTGTTGGCCAAGGTGTTCGGCGTTGCGGTCGTCGTGGGTCTGGGATATCTGACCTACCGACGCGTCGGCCGTGGAACGCTCGCGCTCGAGTCGGCGGTAGCGGCGGTGGTACTGGCGGCGACGTCGGTGTTGTCGACGCTGGCTCCGGCGAAGGACGTGTACACCACCGACATTGCGACCACTCTGGATTTCGGCTCCTCGGAAGTGGTGAACATCGGCATCGATTCGATCCGCCGCGGACCGCAGCAGCTGAGCATCGAATATCCCTCCGAAGGCTCCGCCTCGGTCAGTGTCGATCTGTCCTCGGCGGCCGCGAATGTCGCCCGATTGCCGGTGGAGTTGTCCGAGCCGGCCCGAGAGAACGGGTCGGTGGTGTGGCGCAGTGAAGCGCTCATCGTTCCGGCCCCCGGCGAATGGAAGGTAACCGTCCGCTTCGATGGGAGTCACGGTCCGAAGGTGGCGTCCTTCTTCTACGACGCCTTGTAGTATTTTGTCCGGATCGTGCCGTGTATCCGCGTGCGCACATTAA
Source organism: Rhodococcus yunnanensis NBRC 103083 (assembly GCF_001895005.1). GTDB lineage: Bacteria > Actinomycetota > Actinomycetes > Mycobacteriales > Mycobacteriaceae > Rhodococcoides > Rhodococcoides yunnanense. The sequence goes on from NZ_BCXH01000005.1 coordinate 216,449, forward strand.
AATCCACAGTGATGCAAAACCTCGACATGCCCATGTCGGGGCAATAGCGTCGTACCCATGACTGTCGCATCACCGAGTGTTTTCGAAGGCTTGTTTCCGGTCGTCGCCGATCACGGCGCAGGTCGGGTCTATCTGGGAATCCGCAACTTCGACACCGCCTTCCTGCTGTCCGGGGGACTGGAGACGGGGGTGGGCGCAAGCGAGATTCCCCTCGACCGCGGCTTTCCCGGTCCGGTGCGGCTCGCGAGATTCGTCGCGCTCGGGCCCTCGGTCGTGCTGGAGTACCTCACGGCTTCGTTCGCAGGCGGTCGGCCCAGTGCGGACGCGACACAGCGGCCCGTCGACGATTCCTTCGCCCGGTCGATCGTGTTCTCCGGGCCCGCGGTCGACCTCGACACACTGTCGAGTTCGATCGAGGGTGACCTCCCGCACGCGCAGGCGTACGTCGACATCACCGACTTCCTGACCTCGGACATCCACAACTTCGCGGCCGCGATCTACCCGGGTGTGTTTCCCGTGGGCGCACCGGAAGGTTCGGTGCGGTACCGCCCGCTCCCCGACAGGTCGTTCGCGCTCACCGACCGTGCCCGATCGTTCTCGGGCAACACCGAACTGATCGGCGCGGTGACGTTCGAGGCGACGGACACCCCTCCCGCAGCTCTGGCCCGCGTGGTTCCCGATCCCCGGTTTCTTACATTCACCCAGCGGCTCTCGCTCGTCCCACTGCCCAGCGGATTCTCCCCGCGCAGGTACCACCCGGGCTCCGGCGGGTGGCGCAATCGCTACGAGGATCCGGCACTGGTCGGCGCGCCGAGCATCGACGTCTCCTTCCAGCCTCGCTTCCGTATCGCCGACGGCCCGATCGTGTTCTCCGTCGACCCGGGCATCCCGGATCCGTATCGCACCGCGGTACTCGACGGCGCCTCCTGGTGGCAGCAGGCATTCGCCGCGATCGGCAAGCCCGACGCCTATTCCGTGGAACTGCTTCCCGCCGAGCGTGATCCGTGGGAGATCGGCACCAATCCGATCTGGTGGGTGCACCGGTCCGGCCGCGGCTGGTCCATCGGCCATTCGGTCGCAGATCCGTTCACCGGCGAGATTCTTCGCGGTAGCGTCCGCCTCGGGTCGCAGCGGGTGACGCAGTTGCGCATTCTGTTCGAGGCGCTGTTGAGCCCGTACGGCCGGGACGACGAGGCTGCGCGCTTGGCGGACATCGAGCAGGCGATCGTTGCTCGGATCCGGCAGCTCGCCGCGCACGAGGTCGGTCACGCGCTGGGATTCCAGCACAACTTCGCGTCGAACGGGCACCCGATTCCGTCGGTGATGGACTACCCGCACGCAACCATCGACATCACACCGGACGGCGCACTCTCGCTGAGCAACGCCTATCCGAACGAACTGGGCCCGTGGGATCATTTCCTCGTCGCACATGCTTATGGGGACGCGGACCTCGAGGAGCTGCGCGCATCGACGGCGCATCTGCCGTATCTCAATGATCCCGACGGACATTCACCTCGTGCCAGCAGTTGGCGTGCGGTGCCGTGGACGGTACGTCATTCGGCGGGTGTCACCGATGCATTCGACGCGCTCGAGCACATCCTCAGGGTGCGCAGACACGCGTTGGCGGACTTCGGGGTGGGCGCGGCGCCGCTGGATTCGCCGCTGGGGGAGGTGGAGGCGAGGTTGGGTTCGGTGTACTTCCTGCACCGTTTCCAGGTGCAGGCCGTCGTTCGGTATCTCGGCGGCGTCGACTATTCGTACGGCCAGGGCAGGGGCGGGGCGGACAGGGTGAGTGCTGCACCGTCCGAGCTGCAACGTCGCGCGCTGCGTCAGGTGTCGGCATTGTTGTCGAAGGATGTCATCGGGTTCGATCAGGCGTTGACGGACAGGGTGACACCGCCGTCGATCGGGTACGAACGATCAGCAGCCCAGCTCGGCAGCCGTGCGGGCGCACCGTTCGATCCGGCCGCCTACATCGAGGCCGCCGCGTCCCTCGTCGCGACCGAAGTGTTGTCCGCGGAGCGGCTCAACAGGATCGAGGATCAACACGCGGCCGACTCGGCGGTGCCGTCGATCGGGTCGGTCGTCGGAACGCTGCTGCGGGAGGCGGATTCGCGTCCGGCTCGGTTCACGGTCGCGCGCGCCGTGCTGCACACACTCGCGTCGGGCCGATTGACCGACGCGGCGCGGGTGGCGACGCACCGGGCGGTGGTCCGACAGAGTGCCAAGGTGGACAAGGCAACCGGGGAGTTCCTGCGACGCGGACTGAGCAGAGTGGCCGACGGACGGTCCTTGGACGACGGCGAGTTCTCGCTCCCCGTCGTTCCGGGCGGAATTCCTCTCTGACCGAACGCTTACGGCCGTACCTGCGCCAACGCCGCGAGGCGGATGTCGCGGGTACGGCTGAGGTGCGCGATCACCTCGGTACGTGCTGTTTCGGCGTCGTTCGCCCTGAGCGCCAGCAGAATTGCATCGTGTTCGGCGACGGTCTTCTCCAGACTCGGCGGAGCGCCCACCGGTGAGTCGTCGAACAGCCTCATCTGGGTGATGACACGGTCCAACAGTCCGGTGAGGACGCTGTTGTGGGCCGCGGTCCAGAGCGCCCGATGCCAATCGGCGTTGACCGAGGTGATCTCCTCGATCTCGGTGGCCTCGCCCAGCAGCTCGGCAAGATGTTGGAGGCGGGCGAGATCCAGCTCGGTTCGCCGTAGCGCAGCCGCGGCGGCCGCTGCCGACTCCAACGCGATGCGGGCCTCGTACAACTCCATGATGTCCTCGGCGGTGGCCACCCGAATGCGGTAGCCACGCACGACGCGTTCGAGCAGTCCGTCGTGTTCGAGACGGGTGAGTGCATCCCTGATCGGCGTCCGCGATACTCCGTAGCGCGCGCTGAGCATCGTCTCGAGAAGCACGGTGCCGGGAGGGAAGACGTGGTCGACGAGCTCGGCCCGCAGTCGCGCGTACTGCAACGATGCGGAGTCGGTCGCGGCAGGGCGCTCCGGTTCGGACGCACTGCTCGGGCCCGGGCGGGTGGATGGCATTGGCACATCATATTTACCCACGGAACGTTGACCCATGGACGGTTCCCGTAGACGTACGTCTGCCAGGGATGGCGTCGATCAGTGCGGCGGTGTACTCGTGTGCGGGGGAGTCGAAAACGTCCGCGACGGGACCGTGCTCGACGATCCGGCCTGCCTGCATGACGGCGACGTCGTCGGCGATCAACCGCACCACCGACAGATCGTGCGAGATGAACAGGTAGCTCACCTCCAGTTCGCGTTGCAGTTCGGCGAGCAGGTCCAGAATCTGCGCCTGCACCGACACGTCGAGCGCGGAAATGGGCTCGTCGCACACGATGAGATCGGGGCGAAGCGCCAGCGCCCTCGCGATGGCCACGCGTTGGCGCTGGCCACCGGACAGCTCGCCCGCGCGGCGCGAGGCGAACGACGACGGCAGCCCCACCTGGTCGAGTAGTTCGCGTGACCGCGCTGCGCGTTCGGTGCGCGAGCCGACCCCGAACGCGCGTAGTGGCTCCTCGATGATCTTGGCCAACGACCAGCGTGGGCTCAGCGAGCTGTAGGGATTCTGCTGGATCAACTGGAACCGTCTGCGCAGCAACCGGAGTTCACCTGCTCCCAACGCGCCGGTGTCGGTGCCGTCGAACGTGACGGTGCCCGAAGTCGGGGAGTCCAGATTCGTGATCAACCGAGCCGTCGTCGACTTGCCCGAGCCGGATTCGCCGACGAGCGCGAAGGTTCGACCGCGGCCGATGGAGAAACTGACGTCGTCCACCGCGGTGACACGGGTTCGCCCGCCCGCGGGGTCGACCGCGTCGAACTTCTTGACGAGGCTCTCGGCCACGACGATGGGGTCGGCGTTGGTTGCGCTCCGAGCGGATCCGAGTGCGAACGCGGCCTTCTCGCTGGGGACCGTCGACAGCAGCTTCTTCGTGTACTCGTGTTGCGGATCGCCGAGTACCGCATCGGTCGGGCCCTGTTCGACGACGCGACCCTCGGACATGACCACGAGGTGATCCGCGCGGTCGGCGGCGACGGCGAGATCGTGGGTGACGAGCAGAATTGCCGTGCCCCGATCGAGTCGAAGCGTATCGAGTCGGTCGAGTACCTGGCGTTGCACGGTGACGTCGAGAGCACTCGTCGGCTCGTCGGCGATGATCAACTGGGGCTCGCATGCCCAGGCCATTCCGATGAGGACACGTTGACGCATTCCCCCGGACAGCTCATGTGGGTACTGGCGGGCACGTCGTTCGGGTTCGGTCAGCCCGACAGCTCGGAGGATCTCCACGGCACGCGCAGCCGCCTCGGTGCGTCGCGCACGCCCGTGAATTTCGAGAACCTCCGCGATCTGAGCGCCGATCCGCTGCGTCGGATCGAGCGAGACCGTCGGGTCCTGTGGCACGAATCCGATTGCGTTGCCGCGTAATCTGCGAAGCGCTCGATCGTCGAGGCTGGTGAGTTCGGTGCCGTCGTAGCGAATACTGCCCGACTCCACGTGTGCGGAACGTCCGAGCAGCCCGATGATCGACAGTGCCGTTGTGCTCTTACCCGACCCCGATTCGCCGACGACGGCAACCATCGAACCGCGTTCGACGTCGAAGGTGACATCGTCGAGTGCTCGGGCGTTCGAGCCGTATCGGACCGACAGTCCACTGACCGACAGCAGAGGCGTCTGTGTCATTTCCTCTTCCTTCCGCGCCACGTGAAATCCTTACGATCGGACAACGCGTGCGAGACGCGATTGAGCGACAACACGACTGCGACGATGACCAGACCGGGAATCGTGATGAGCCACCACGAGGTGGCCATGTAGTCGCGTCCGGTCGAGATCAACGCGCCCCACTCGGGGGCAGGCGCAGGCTCGCCGTATCCGAGGAAGCTCAGGCCCGCGATCGCGAGCAGTGCGGTGCCGAACTCGATGGTGGCCAGCACGACGACGGGTCCGCGCGCATTGGGCAGGACGTGGGTGAACATGATGGTCCACCACCGGACACCGGCGGCCCGTGCAGCGTCGGTGTAGTCCGCGATACGTACCTTCAGTACCTCGCTTCGCATCGTGCGAGCCACGCTGGCGATGCTTGCGATACCGACCGACACTGCGACGACCACGACACCTCGCCCCAGGACGGTGATGATGGCCATCGAGAGCAGGATGCTGGGAATCGACAGCATGACATCGGCTCCGCGCATGATGATGTCGTCGACGCGGCCGCCGACGAAGCCGGCGAGCAGTCCCAGCAGTGAGCCGAGCACCACCGCGAGCGCGACCGCGATCACCGCGCCGGTCAGCGACAGTGACGCCCCGTGCACGATGCGGCTGAACAGATCTCGGCCGACCTGGTCGGTGCCGAACCAGTGGGCGCCGCTCGGAGGCTGAAGCTTGTCGGCGCCGACGCCGAGGAGCGGATCCTGATCGGTGAACACCGACGGGAACAGAGCCCACAGTACGACGAGTACCAGTACGGCCGCCGAGACGACCAGTACCGTACGACTGAAGATCCGGCCGGCCTTGCCGGTGCGCCGCCGCGGCGGCGCGGAGCCGGACACGGACTGCCCGACGACTGTCTCGAGTGCGGTGCTCATGCTGTGGCTCCTTCGATTCGAACCCGTGGATCGAGCACCGAATACAGCAGGTCGATGATCAGGCTGACGACGACGAACACGACGGCGGAGATCAGGACGACACCCATCACGACGGGAATGTCCTTCTGCCCGACAGCAGTCGCGGCGATCTGACCGAGGCCGTTGCGAGAGAACACCGTCTCGGTCAGCACCGAACCACCGAGCAACGTGGCAACCGTGACGCCGACGGTCGTCAACGCAGGCAGTGACGCGTTACGCAGAGCATGTCGAAAGAACAGCCGGAAGCGTCCGACGCCCTTGGCGCGCAACACATCGGCGTACGGCTCGGCGATCGTGGTTCTCAGGCTCTTGATCAGCACCTGGGAGGTGATGGCCGCCACCGGGATCGACAGGGTGACGGCAGGCAACACCAGTCCGGACAGGCCGCGCTCGCCGAATGCCGGGAACCACCCGAGCTGGAACGAGAACACCTGCAGCAGCACGAGTCCGATCCAGAACGACGGCACCGACACACCGAGCGGCGGCAGCGCCACGAGGATCTCGCGCAGCCAATCCGAGCGGGTGAGTGTTGCGAAGACGGCCAACGCGATACCGAGGACGATACCGAGAATCAGTGCGGACGCGGCGAGTTGGAGTGTGGACGGCGCCGCGTCCGCGAGTGTTTGCGTCACGGATACACCGTTGCGATACGAGTGGCCCAGATCGCCGTGGAGTGCATTCCACAACTGACTGAAGTACTGGACCACGAACGGACGATCGGTACCGGCCTGGGCTCGGAGCTCGTCGACCTGCTCGGGCGTCAGCGATTGCAACTGCTCGGTGCCCAGTCCCATGGTCACCGGATCACCCGGGACGACGAACAGCACGGCGAATGCCACCGTGAAGGCTGCCCACAGCACCAGGATTGCATGCCGCGTACGGCGAAAGATGTATCGTGACATGGCTTTACTCGCTGAATCCTGCGTCGTAGACCAGGAAGCGGGAGAACGAGTCGAACCGCAGGCCGGTCACGTTGTCGGACACACCGATCACCTGGACGAGCTGGCTCAGTGGGTACGCCCAGTTGTTCTCCAACAGTGTGCTCTGGATATCGGAGGCGACCTCGTTCCGCTGCGACTGGTCGGTCGTCTCGCGCTGCGCGGCCAGCAGGCCCTCGAATTCGACCGTGGCCGGATCGGCGGGATCGAGACCGGCGGAGTTCAAATTGGCCTGGCCGAACACGGTACGCAGGATGTCCGGATCGGGACGCGAGAACGAGAAGGAGCGAAGGTCGTACTCATGGGTGTTGAACGCAGGGGTGAACTCACTGGAGGTCACCTGGTTGAGCTGCAGGTCGATACCGACCGCGCGCAGCTGCTGCTGCAGGTATTCGTAGACGTTGACCTGGTAGAAGTACAGGATGCTCAGCGAGAGCTTCTTGCCGTCCTTCTCGCGGATTCCGTCGGAGCCGAGCTTCCACCCGGCGTCGTCGAGGAGCGTGCCCGCCTCCTCCTTGTTCGGAGTCAGCTCGGCGGACTCGTCGGCGAATCCCGGTGTGGTGTCACCGAGAACGCTGCGTGCGGTGCCGTAGGTGGGTGTCAGGACGGTGTCGGCGATGTCCTGCTGGTCGATCGCGAGTTGCAGAGCCTTGCGGACCTGAGGGTCCTGCAGGATCACCGAATGCGAGAGGTCGGGGGCCGCACCGATGAGAACTCCCGGATTGGTTCGCGAGAGAATCGAGAACCCGCCGCCGGTCAACGCCTGCTCGTCCTGCGACTGAATGGTGGTGGCGACATCGACTTGACCGGACTTCAGCCCGCCGCTGCGGACGCTCGGCTCGGTGCTGACGAGGTACGTCACCGAATCGAGGTGAGCGCGCCCGGTGTGGGCCGCGCCTGCCGGTGCCCAGTCGTAGCCCTCGCGTGCGGTGATCTTGGCGCTTTCACCGGCGGTGTAGTCGTCGAGCACGAAGGGGCCGGAACCGACGATTCCGATTCCGCGGCAACGATCCTCGAAGGACGTCTTCAGCGTCGTCTCGCCCAGGATTCCGAGTGAGGCACTGGATGCACCCATCAGGAACGGCGCGTTGGGTGCCGAGAATGCCACGGTGAAATGCGTCGGATCGACGACGGTCGTGCCGGTGTATCCCGCGAGATAGCCTGCGGCGGTGGCAGTCTTGCCCGGGCTCGCAACAAGCTGATCGAAGAAGTTCTTGACGGCAGTGCTGTCGAGCGGCGTGCCGTCCGAGAAGCTCACTCCGTCCTTCAGTGTGAAGTCGTAGCTCGTTCCATCGGCATTCGCCGACCACTCGGTGGCGAGCCACGGCTCGAATTCACCGGTTTCGGAGTTCTGCTCCACCAGTGAATCGACGACCTGACGCCCGATCACCGCACTGGCGATCAAGTTGGTCTGGCTCGGGTCGATGCAGATGGGATCGGAGTCGATCGCGATCTTCAGGTCGCCGCCCTCACGGGCAGTTCCGGACTGTGATGACGCGTCGCTGCTCGATCCGCCCGAGCATGCCGCCAGCAACAGTGCCGACGACGCTGCAAAGGAAACCGCGGCGATCCGGGCGCCGCGGCGGCCCGATCGCTGGGGAGATGTACTCATCGACTTTCTCATTTCGTGTTCAGAAGGGTACGGAGTGTGTCCAGATGGGTTGGCGAGAAGTCCGCCTCGCCCGCCGAGATGTCCCGAAGGATGGCCAGGACCGCAGTGGTGAACGAGGTGTCGACACCGTGCTTTTCGGCGAGCGCGGCATACCCGTCGTCGAGCAGTCCGCGTTCGGTCGGACGCTTGCGGACGGCGATGTCGCGGAAGACCCCGCTTCGATCCTTGGGCTGGCCGGCGAGGAAGGCCACGATACGGTCGAGGGCTGCGTCACGGACATCGGCCGGTGCGTCGGCGCGGAAGGCGTACGGCTCGTATCCGTCGAAGCTCTCCAGTACGAGTCCGGAGCGGATCGCCACCTCGGTGCTCTCGACGGCCACTGCAGCCGCGAGATCGCGATTGGCGTCGACGATCTCGGCCATCGGTGCGTCGACGAGCGTGGTGAGGCCGAGGATCCCGCCGAAGCCGCGCTTGGCGAAACGGTAGCCGGCAACGTTAGCGGTGGATTCGACCGGTCCGTAGCGGCGGAAGTCGGCGGCAACTTCGAGCGCCCGCGAGTCGGGTGCACCGCCGTCGGGCAGCCCGACCGCGAGAGCGCCTGCACCGCCGAAGGATACGACGCCGGGCTCGAGGTAGTCGGTGAAGATGTTGACGAAAGCGCCGATGACCCGGTCTGCCCCCACCTCGGCGGCGATGACCGGCTCGTTGTGGCCGTTCTGCAGCGACACGACGTAACCGAACTCGGCGAGCCGGGGCGCGGCCCACTGCGCCGCGTCACGGGTGTGCTGGGACTTGGTGGAGATCACGACGCGCTCGATCTTCGGCGCATCGGCCGGATAGTTCGCCGGTGTGTAGGCATGCGCGACGCGAACGACGTCGTCGGTGCCGTCGACTCCGCGGATCCGAAGTCCGTCCGCTCGGATGGCGTCGATGTGCTGCTCGTCGGTGTCGACGAGGGTGATCTCGTGACCTGCTGCGGCCAGCGCGTGCGCGACGGTGCCGCCGATCGCGCCCGCGCCGACGAATGTGTAGGAACGTAGTGGTGAGGTCATGCGCCGACTCCTGCGGTGTTCGTGGGGGTTTGCCATTCGGTGCTGTCGGCCCAGTGCTGCGGCAGTGAGCGGGTACCGGCCGAGCTGCCGCCGTCGACGGGTACGTTCGCGCCGGAGATCCACCGAGCGTCGTCGGTCAGCAGGAACTGCACTGCGTCGGCGACGTACTCGGTTCTGGCCGGTCCGGGAAGCACTGTCGTGGACAGCAGTTCCGCGTATTCGTCGGTGACGGGATTGACGTCGCTGTCGACCGCGAAGAATCCAGGTGAGACCGCGTTGACACGAATGCCGTGCTGCCCCAGTTCGATAGCCGATGCCTTGGTGAGCATGACGAGCGCGGCCTTCGACGTCGAATAGTGCGCGGTGCCCGGCCGTGCGCGGGTGGCGGCACCGGAGGCGATGTTGACCACCGACGGCGTTCTCGACGCGGCGATGGCGCGGCGCGCGAGTTCCTGCGTGGCGAGCAGGGGTGCGACGACGTTGACGGCTTGGACGCGATTCCATGCCGCCGCGTCGACGTCGAGAAACGGGATCGCGGGATAGATGCCCGCGGCGTTGACGAGCCCGTCGATCGGTGCGAGATCCCATGCTCTGCCTATGAATTCGGTCGCGAAGACGGCGTCGCCGAGGTCGCCGACGATGGTGTCGACCCGCTCGGCCGAGGTCTGTGCGAGCTGCTGCGCTGCACCCAGCAGCGTGGACTCGCGCACGTCGACGAGGGTCAGTGCCCACCCGTCCGCGGCGAGCCGTGCGGCGATGGCCAGCCCGATGCCGGATGCAGCACCTGTGACGACGGCATGTCGAGTCATGAATTGTCCTTTCCTGCAACGTATGTTGCGAGCTGTTCGTGCGTCGCGAACCACACGTCACCCGATTCGCGAATGTAGGTCAGTAGTTCGTCGAGAATCCACAGACGAGACCGGTGGCCGATGATCGAGGGATGCATCGTCAACTGGAAGACGCCACGGTCGGCTCGTGCGCCGTCGAATTCACGCTTCCAGATCTCGAGCACGGCCGACGGTGCGGTGTAGGGGCGTATACCGGCGAATCGGGCCATCCCGAAGTACGGTGCATCGTCGCGAATCCACTCCACCGGAAGCTCGACGATTCCGGTGGGCTCTCCCGCGGCGACCAGTTCGTACGGGTCGTCGTCGGCCATCAGCGACGAGTCGTACAGGAAGCCGAGCTCGCGGATGATGTCGAGCGTGTTGGGGGAGAAATCCCAGGAGGGAGTGCGAATTCCGACCGGTCGCCTGCCGGACAGCTTCTCGAGCGTATCGAGACTGCGGAGTGTGAGATCGCGTTCGTCGGCACGCTCGAGCAATGTGTTCCGCTCGTGGATCCACCCGTGCACGCCGATTTCATGACCGTCCTCCACGGCGGCATCGATCTGTTCGGGGTACAGCAGCGCCGAGACGGCGGGGACGAAGAACGATGCCGGAACACGCTGACGTGCAAGCAGTTTCCTGATGCGAGGCAGAGCGACCCGGGCGCCGTACTGTCCGCCGGACAACACGCCAGGGGTCACCGCGGAGTCGCGGAGCGCAGGCGTCTCGTGATCGGAGTCGAACGAGATGGCCACCGCGACCGAGGCGTCGTCCGGCCATGCCTGCGGCGTCAGGCTCCGGCCGGCGCGCACGTGCTCCACGATGGGACGCCACGTCGATTCCGGCCACTGCCAGGGTTGTTCGTCTGTAGGTGCGCTCATGCGGAAGTCCGTTCCAGTGGGTGTGGGTAAGCGGAGTGGGGTGCGAGGAACTCGTCGACGACGTGTCCGAGTGCGCGTGTGGTTCGCATCAGACTCGCGATGTCGATGTGCTCGTCCTCGCCGTGGAACAACGTTCGGTAGCGGCCGATGTCCCAGTCGGGTTCGAACAGCGCGAACCCGTACGCATTGCCGCCGCGGCCACGAACCCAACGTGCGTCGGTGCCGCCACCGGTGAGGACCGGAACCGTCGTCGCACCGGGAAATTCGGTGGTCACTGCGCTCTGCAGCGTGCGATAGAGCCGGGTGTCGGTGGACGAGCGAGAGGGGTTCCCGGTACCGAGGTGCACGATCTCGAACTGGTCGGCGATGTCGCCGAGTGCATGACGCAGCTCGTCCGCGACGTCGTCGGCGGTCTGCCCGGCCAGAATTCGGATGTCGAGATCGAGTCGGCCCTCACCGGGGATGACGTTCGACTTCGATCCGGATCGCAGGATGGTCGGAGTGATCGTCAGGTGCGACACCGCGTGCGCGAAACGCGTGGCGGTGCCGAAGACGTGCAGGTGATCGTCGATGGTGCGGGCGTCGAGCAGAGCCTGCTCGATGTCGGCGTCGAACCCGTGTGCGCGAACGAACGTGCGCCAACTGTCGTCGAGTTGGGTCGGGGTGCGGTGACGTGCGATGCGGACGACGGCCGCGGCGATCAGGACCGCGGCATTGTCGACCCCGTAGGGCATCGAGGCGTGTCCGCTGGAGGTGCGCGCCACGATGCGGTGCGGCGCTCCGCCCTTCTCGCCGACCGTGACGGTCACCACGGGACCGTCCGACGGCAGCCGGCCGTGCGGGATGTGGGCGCCCCCGCTCTCGGTCAGAGCGTTCTCCCAGGGAAGCAGTTCGGGACGGTGCTGCGAGATCCATCCGGCGCCGAACCGGCTGCCTGCTTCCTCGTCGGCGACCGCCGCGAACACGAGGTCGCCTGCGAGCGGGCGCGGTAGCTGCGCGATGCGTTTGGTCACCACGGCCATCGCCGACGTCAGATTGAGCATGTCGATGGCACCGCGGCCCCACACGACGCCGTCCGCGACCTCGCCGGAGAACGGATCGCGTGACCACCGAGTCGGGTCTGCCGGTACGACGTCGGTGTGACCGAGAAGCGTGAGCGGCGGTGCATCGGCGTCGTGACCCTTGACCGTGAAGATCGCGCTGACGCGTCCTGGATGCGGCTCGACGCGGGTGACCGCCGCCCCGGTCCCGTCGAGAAACTCCTCGATGGTGTCGGCGTTGCGGACTTCCTGCCCCGAGTCGGGTGTGCCGTCGTTGACGCAACCGTTGGTGATCAACCTCGACAGCAAGGCAACGGATTCGTCGGTGGAGAAATACATTGTCAGTACATTACGAACTGTGGATACACGTGGCTACATTAATAATCACCGTGAATCCAATTGCGTCCAGAGCCACTACGGCGGCGTATCCACCTAAGGTGAGCCGCGTGGATACCGTCATCGTCGGAGGTGGCGCCGGCGGAGTGATCGCGGCGCTGACTCTGCTGCACCGCGCGCGCACCGGAGATCGCATACATCTGATCGAGCGATCGGAGAGCATCGGCGAAGGCGTCGCCTACTCGACCACCGTCCCGGTACATCGGGTGAACGTGCCTGCGAACCGAATGAGCGCGCGCCCCGACTTTCCCGACCACTTCGTTCGGTACCTCGAATCGGAAGGCCTCGGCTCGACGTTCACCTACGCACCGAGGCAGGTGTACGGGCAGTACCTTCGGCACTCGCTCGCCGTCGCCGTCGCCGGGTCCGCAGCCGACTTCGTGCAGTGGCACGACGCAGTGATATCGGTGGATGGTGCCCAAGTCGGTGCACAAGATGGTGCACTGGACGTGCGACTCGGTTCAGGGGCATCCATCGTCGCCGACCACGTGATCCTGGCCGTCGGGCACGGCTCGTTCTCGGTTCCGGTTCCCGCAGGTCCTGGCGTCGTCACGCATCCATGGACGGCGGATCTGCGCGCGGTGGTCGCCGAACACGACGCATACGGCAGGCCGATCGTGGTCGTCGGAACCGGGCTGAGCGCCGCCGACGTCGTCGCAGAACTCGACACGTACGGATGCCGCGACATCACCGCCATCTCGCAGCGCGGGCGATTCCCCGAGGCGCAGTTGGCGCAGCCCGAACCTCCGTTGCTGTACGAGCAGGTCGAGCACCTCATCGGTGCCACGACGGCCGCGGAGATCATCCACGCCGCGCGGCTGCTGTTCCGCCGACACCGGGATCTCGACTGGCGCCGGGTGGTCGACGGGCTACGGCACGTCATCCCCGATGTGTGGCCTCAGGTATCGGACGCCGAGCGCGAGAAATTGTTCCGACGCGTTCTGCTGATCTGGGAGCAGCACCGCAATCGCATGCCGCCCGAGACGGCGGACGTTCTGACGCGCCTGATCGACGACGGTTCCCTGACCCTGGTGTCCGGCCGGGTCCACGGCTACCGCGACGGTTCGGTGCTGGTGCGGCGATTCGAGAACGAGTGGGCAGTGCGGGCAGATCTCGTGATCTGCTGCACCGGCCCGTCCCGATTCGCCCGGAAGATGGGCGAACCGCTCGTCGACCACCTGCTCGATCGCGGCTACGCCAGTCCTGGACGGACGAACATCGGCCTCGGCACCGACCTGGAGGGCCGTGTACTCGGTCCGCTCGTCGATCGGCTGTGGGCGATCGGATCGGTTCGGCGTGGTTCGAACTGGGAGAGTTTCAACATCACCGAGATTCGCACGCAAGCAGAGGTCGTGGCGTCACGGATCACCGCGCAGCACGGTGCGCGCGTCTGATCGGATCAGGCGGAGACGTACCCGTGGGCTCGAAGAGTGGCGGCATACAGAGGCCGCCGCGACGCTCCGACGAGGTAACGACGCTTGCTCTTCACCGCGCGAGATCTGGTGAGAACGGACGGGCTCTCCGACCACGACCAGCTGCGCCTGCTGTCGGCGAGCTGGTCCGCCAGGCTCTGCACCACGCGCTCCTTGGTCGAGTATTTGGGAACGTCACCCACGATCGGGCCGAAGGCCCCGGACAGCGACGTGCACAGTTGGACGAGCAGGTCGGTCGCCGGCGGCAGCACGAAATGCAGGTGCGTCTGCGACGGCGTTCGGCACAAAGCCTCGAACACCTCGGTCTCCCAACCGTCGGTCTCACCGAACGCGGACAGCAGCACCGCCGCGACGGAGTGCGCCGTGTCGATGGCAGGTAACGTCGCTGGGTCGTGCAGGGGGTTCATCGGACGACCCGTCCGTGCGTTCGCGCACCGGTACTCATAACAAAGATTAAAACCGATCGGCGCGGATTTTGCAGAATGTTCGGAACTTCGGGACTCACTACCTTCGCTTGAGACGAAAGAAATCCGCCTGATTCCAACCGTGTCGGATCCGTCTCGCCCGATCGATACTGAGCCGGGGCACTCATCCCCACCATCAGTGAATCCTGAAGATCAGTGAATCCGAGACGACGAGGCAGCGTTGACATCATCGATACCGGACCTACCACCGTTGATACTGAGCGCGGGTATCAACAGTACGGGCTACAGCGCAGGATCGTGGAACTCGCCCGGGCGGTCGTGGAACCGTTTTCTCGACTATTCGCATTACCGGAACGCCGCGGAGATCGCACACGACGGCGGACTCGACGCGCTCTTCCTCTCGGACCATCCTGCATTGCAGCGTGACAACACCTCCAGACCAATTCACACGTTCGACCCGATCGTGCTGTTCGCGTCGCTGGCTGCCGCCGTTCCGGACATCGGCTTCTTCCTCACCGCGTCCACGTCGTACAACTCTCCGTACAACCTTGCCCGTCGGCTCGCGAGCCTCGACCACATCAGCGGCGGCCGCGTCGTCTGGAATGCGGTGACGAGTTTCAACCCCGACGTCGCCAGCAACTTCGGATCCGATCCGCTCCCCGAGCGTGAGGAACGCTACCGACGCGGGACGGAGTTCATCGACGTCGTCAAGAAGCTGTGGCGCAGTTGGGATGCGGACGCAGAAGGATTCCCGGACGCCGGGACGCTGTGGGACGACACCACGGCACGTCGCATCGATCACCGCGGTGAGTTCTTCTCGGTGCAGGGCCCACTCAACGTTCCTATCGGGCCTCAGGGCTACCCGCTCGTCGCGCAGGCAGGAGGTTCGGTTCAGGGAATCGACCTCGCGGGCCGCCATGCCGATCTCGTCTACGCCCCGCTGCTGTCCATTCCTGCGGCTCGGACCTTCACGGCGGAGGTGCGGGCACAGGCGCTCGCGCACGGTCGGAGCGCAGGCGAGGTGAAGTTCGTTCCAGGGCTCGTCCCGATCATCGCCGCCACCCGTGCGGAGGCACGCCGCAAGCACGAACGCCTCAACGGGCACGACGGTGAGGCATCCCTCGTGGCGGCGGTGGTGAAACGTCTCGCCCCTGCCCTCGACGGGCTGTCCGCACATGACATCGTGCCGCCCGAGCGGCTCGATCCCGTTCCAGGACAACGAGGTCCGATCGGATTCGCGCGGTCCTTCCGCGACGTCGCTGCGGCCGCGCCGACGACGCTGCGTGAACTGGCCCGCACAGCCGAAGGCGGACATCGGCTGGTGGTGGGCACACCGGAGGACATTGCCGCCGACATCACCGAGTGGTGGAAATCGGGGACCGTCGACGGGTTCACTCTGCAGTTCCCCGTTCTGCCCGACGACCTGCAGCTGTTCGTCGACGAGGTGATCCCGTTGCTGGTGCGCGCAGGAGTCCGCAGGCCGGGATACGTCCCTGGCACACTGCGCGACAAGTTCGGGTTCGGCTACCCGGTGGAGCGCATAAAATCAGCGTGAGGCAATCCATTTTCTCTATCAACTCTGTAGAGAAAGATTGTCCCGCGTGAGCACTCTCCACTTGAACATCGCGTTGTCCACGCCGGGGCACCTCCGATCCGCCTGGAGGCAACCGGGTATCGATCCGCGTGCGTTCGTCGACCCGCTGCATTTCACGCGCCTGGTGAAGATCGCCGAGGACGCCAAGATCGATGCGGTGTTCATCGGCGACTCACCGGCATTGCCAGGCGATATCGCGTCCGCGCCGGGAAATGCTCTGGACCCACTGCTGATGATGACGCACGCCGCGGCGTCGAGCACGCACATCGGTCTGCTGGCGACATCGACGACGACATACAGCAATCCGTACGAACTTGCGCGACGCTATCTGACGATGGATCACCTGACGGGCGGGCGCTCGGCCTTCAACGCCGTCACGTCCTACAGTGCCGACGCTGCCGGAAACTTCGGTCTGGAGCCGTTGGCCAAGGCGGCGCGCTATGCACGCGCCGACGAGTTCGTCGGACTCGTGGTGCGGCTGTGGGACAGTTGGGAATCCGACGCGATCGTCGGTGACGCGGAGAGCGGGCAGTTCGCGGACCGTTCACGGATCCACGACGTCGATCATCGCGGCGCGCATTTCGCCGTGAAAGGTGCTCTTCCTCTTCCCCGTTCGCCGCAGGGACGGCCCGTCATCGTCCAGGCAGGCGCGTCCGAGGGCGGGAAGGCGCTCGGATCGAAGTACGCCGACGTCGTGTTCGCCGCGGCTCAGACCATCGGGCACGCCGTTGCCTTCCGCGACGATATTCGTGCGCGCGCAGAAGGATTCGGCCGCAGTCCGGACGACGTCAAGATCTCGCAGGGACTCGTCGTCATCGTCGGGGAAACGGAATCGCATGCACTGCAGCGAGAGCTGCAGCTTCGTGACACCATCGACTACGCCTCGGCGCTGCGAGGACTGGAAGCCAAACTGGGTGCCGAGCCCGGATCGCTGGAACTCGATCGTGTCGTCGAACTGGGCCGGATCGCGGATCCGTCGACCAGTGATGCCGGTGGTCCGGCAGGGTTCCTGTCCAGCATTCGCTCGCTGGTCGCGCAGGAGCAGGTGACGGCCCGCCAGTTGATAGACCGAAGCGCCTCCGGCGCTGGGCATCGGCTCGCCGTCGGAAGTCCGGAGCAGATCGCGGACACGATCGAGGAATGGTTCGCAGCAGGTGCGGCCGACGGATTCACCGTCATGCCGGCCGATGTGCACACCGACTACGAGCTCTTCGCGAAACATGTTGTTCCGCTTCTTGTTGCGCGTGGTCTGTTCCATGCGGAGTATCCGTCGACGACGTACCGGGGGAATCTGGGACTCACATCGACGCTGCGCTCGGAGATCGAATCATCCTGATTCTATTGCCGATTGACGTAGTGGAACTTGCTTGTTCATTCAATCCTGTTGCGCCAGACTGGTATCACACACGAAATGTGTTCGAATGCCAGTAGTGTCGGATGGATTGGACAACAAGCATGAGTTATCGCACCCTGGGCAAGACCGGTGTCAAGGTCAGTCAATTGACATTGGGCGCAATGAATTTCGGATCCCGCTCGGGCGCGCTGAGTGATCACGACGAGGCCGTCTCGATCATTCATCACGCGTTCGATTCCGGAATCAACATCGTCGACACCGCAGACTCGTACTCGCAGGGCGAGAGCGAGGAAATCGTCGGAAAGGCGATCAAAGGACGTCGCGACGACATCATCGTCGCGACCAAGTTCCACAGTCAGTGGAGCGACGGCGTCAACACCCGCGGCAGTTCACGCCGGTGGATCTTCCAGGAGGTCGAGAACTCGCTCCGCCGACTGGGTACCGACTACATCGATCTGTACCAGCAGCACAAGCCGGACCCCGAGGTCGATATCAGTGAAACCGTCGGCGCGCTGGACGATCTGGTGCGTCAGGGCAAGATTCGGTACTACGGCACCACCACCAACGAGGCTCATCTGCTGGTCGAGGCGCAGTGGGCGGCGTCCCGCGACGGTCGGAGCAAGCCCGCGACCGAGCAGGCTCCGTACTCGATTCTGGCGCGCGGCGCCGAGCGTGCAGTGTTCCCTGTCGCGCAGAAGTTCGACCTCGGTATTCTCACCTGGAGCCCGCTGGCAGGCGGATGGCTCTCCGGCAGGCACGTCGAAGGCAGCGAAGCGCCGCCGTCGGCACGGGCCGCGCGCATCCCGGCGCGCCACGATCCCGAGTTGCCGATCAACCGGACCAAGCGTGAACTGGCCATCCGGCTCGGCGACATCGCACGCGATGCAGGGTTGACGCTTCCCGAGCTCGCGGTGGCATTCGTGCTCAACCACCCGGCCGTATCGAGCGTTCTGGTCGGACCTCGCACGCGTGAACACCTCGACAGCCTGCTGTCGGTCCCGGAGATCGTGCTCGACGAGTCGGTCCTCGACGCTATCGACGAGGTCGTGCCCCCCGGCATCACGATCAACCGGGCCGACGAGGGGTGGATCCCGACGTGGCTGACCAGCGACAAGGAAGGTCGACGACGGGTGCGCCCCTACCGCCCGACCGCAGTTCTCGCCGGCGCCTGATCTCCGCCGAGAGGGGCGAGAAGATGACCACTGAGAGCGGGCCCGGTTTGCATCTGGGTATCAATTGCCCAGGGCACGGTTCGTATCGACATGCGTGGCGACGACCTGGCATCGATCCACTCGGTACCGCCGACCCGGATTTCTACGTTCGGATTGCGCGGACAGCCGAGCGGGGCTTGTTCGACGCCGTCTTCACCGCGGATGTTCCGGCGTTGACGCCGACGTGGGAGCACCAACCGCAGCGGATGACTCTCGATCCTTTTCTCGCCCTCTCGATCGCGGCACGCGAGACCGAGTTCGTGGGTTTGGTGGTGACGGCGTCGTCGACGGTCAATCACCCGTTCAACTTGGCGAGATCGATCTCGACTCTGGATCGTATCTCGCACGGCCGGGCAGGGTGGAACGTCGTGACGAGCTACAACCCGCTGGTCGCACCGACTTACGGCCTCGACGGTCTCCCGCCGAAGGAGCAGCGGTATGCGCGGGCGAGCGAGTTCCTCGAGGTCGTCGACGGGTTGTGGAGGACGTGGGCGCCCGATGCGATCGTGGCGAACAAGCAATCCGGTCTGTACGCCACCGCGGACAGGGTGCGACCGATCGATCACGACGGTGAGTTCTACTCGGTGCACGGCGGCGGATTGATTCCGCCGTCCGAGCAGGGACTTCCGGTGATCTTCCAGGCCGGGGCCTCGGCCGGCGGGCTGGAGCTTGCGGCGACGCACGCCGATGCGACGTTCGTGTCCGCGGTGTCGCTCGACGTCGCACGGGAGTACCGGCAGTCTCTCGACCGTGCGTCGGCGGCTCATCGGACGCCCGGTAGGCCGGGTGTGCTTGCCCTGCCCGGCCTTACGGTCACGCTCGGATCGACCGACGAGGAAGCCGAACGTCGCCGCGACGAGCTGTCCGACGCCGGAGCCGACGACGAAGCGTTGCAGATGCTCTCGCAGCGCCTCGGTGTTCCCGCCGCCGAGATCGACCTGGACGCACCGATAGTGTTGAACGACAGTATTTTCGAGGGACAGCGTGGTGAGACGTCCGAGGGTTTCCTGCGGTCACTCAAGTCTCAGGCAGACGAGGGCGCGACGGCCAGGGACGTCATCCGCAGAGGCGTCGGGCATCTGTCGGTCATCGGTGGGCCGAAGAAGGTCGCCGACCTGATCGAGGAATGGTTCTCGACGGGCACGGTGGACGGCTTCAACCTCATGTTCGATGTGATCGACGAGACGTTCGATCCGTTCGTCGACGAAGTTGTTCCCATTCTGCAGGAGCGCGGATTGTTCCGAAAGCAGTACCGAGGCCGAACGTTGCGCGAGCACATGGGCCTGCCGATCCCGACCTGGTGAAAACACCCCAAGACAGCGAGGAAAGATCATGACACGAATCGTCGAATTCAGCCCGGTGTTCGCCGAGGCCACCAACAGCTCGTTCCATCACGTGCAGGGAATCTGGAACGCACGCGAGCACGCCGAACGGCAGGCGGCCGAGCGTGGGCACACCTACAGCAGCCCGGAGCAGGGCGGAGTATCGCAGGCGGCGGCGACCGAATTGCTCTCCACTGCAGATGCTCTCGTGCTCGCCCCGACCGTCGCCGCGCCGACCGGGATGTGGCAGCCGACCGACGGGGAGGAAGCGGGCCGCCTGATCGGGCACCGGCTGCTCGACGTTCTCAGCTCGCAGCGCCCCGACCTGCACATCGTGCTCGTCTCGCATTTCCTCGTCGGACACGGTGCAACGCACAAGAACTCGAAGCCGAGCACATGGGGGCTTCGCGCGTTGGAGGCGCATCTGCGCGGCGGCGACAATCCGTGGACCATCCTGCGGCCGACGTGGTTCTCCACCATTCACGACCCCGCCTACCAGACGCGACTGACCGGCGACCGCAACGCCGACGGGCTGGTCAGTGCCGAGAGCGTCGCCGATGCAGTGTTGACCGCCATCGAGAACCCGCACGCTGCGGCAGGGCGTACCGCCGCGGTGTACAACCTGGCCATCCCCGACGTGCCGCGCACAGCCCTGGTGGCGCAGTTCGAAAACCTCGATCGCGATGTCGAAGCACTGGTGGGGCAGCGATGAGTCGGCCTCGCGGGCAGCACGAATGGGAGTCGACGTTCGGCCACGATCACCTCGGGCGGCCGACCCCACCGAAATACCAGCTGCTGACGCTCGTCGATGTGGTGACGCCGAAGTCGGATGCCGCAGTGGCACATCTCGAGTCGACGCTCGGCGCGATCGAGAACCGATTCGTCCACGGCCCCGACGGCATCCTGTCCACTGTCGGGTGGGGGCCGTCGTGGTTCGACGGCCACACCGAGCACCGAGGGTTGGTCAACGTCCCCGCGCGCATGTCGCGGTGGGAGGATCCGGTGATCGACACTCCGCACGCACTGTTTCATCTGGCGAGCGACCACGAGGACATTCTCGAGGCTGCGTTCGACGAACTGTTCGGAATCGGCGAGGGTGCTCAGGGGGAATACCTTCGAGTGCAGGAAGTTCGACGCGGATTCGTCGGTGCCGGACTGCCGACGAACGCGCTTCCCGAGCTCGGTATACCCGAGAATTCGCCGTTGCTGTTCGGGTTTCATTCGATTCACCGCGGCAATCAAGCGACCGAGGAGTCCATCACGATCGCCGACGGTCCGTTGCAGGGTGGAACCACCGCGCACGTATCTCGTATCGAGCTCGACGTCGAGCGCTGGCACGCCCGCGACCGCGATCAGCAGGCGGCACTGTTGTATGCGCCGACCGTCACCGCCAAGGAGGCCGAGGCGTTCGTCGACGACGCGCCGAGCGACTACCACGCGTACGAGAGCACCGTGAAAGAGCACGGCATCGTCGGCCACGCGCAGGCAGCGGCGCGGGCGCGAGTGAACAACGTACCCATCATCAACCGCAGGGATTTCGCGACGATCGAGGGCGGCAAGCCCGGCACACACTTCGTCTCACTGCAGCGAGAGCTCCGCGATTTCAACAACACTCGCGCGATCATGAACGCAGCCGACGGAACCGACTATCACCGCAGCGTCGGTGCTCGCCGCCGCAACGGCATCAACGCGTTCTTCGACGTCACCCACCGCGCGACGTTCGGCATTCCGCAGCGCGCACAGCGCGCCTACCCGTACTGGAGAAACTGAACAGCCATGTCATCGAAGATTCTCGACCCCGACTCGGCACTCGTGCTGAGCGAGATCCTCGCCGAGCCCGCCCTTCCCGTCGGCACCGCCGCCGCGGGCCCCGGCGGCGCGAGGGGCGCCGCGCTCCGTGAGGCAGTCGACCACCTCACGTCGGTGCGCACGTCCGATGTGCGCGGGCGAACCGAGGACGAGACCGACGCGTTCCTGCGTGACCTCGCTGCCATCGATCCCGAGCTGGCGGATGTCCTGCGCTGGCACGTGGCACTCATCGCCGTTCTCGAAGCGCATGGACCGTCGAGGGCCCGAAACGCGGTGTTGGGTGACATCGCCCGCGGTGACGTACTCACCCTCGCGACCGATGTACGACGGTGGCAGTGGCGCGAGGGCCGGGCACCGGGCGAGGCGAATCCGATCGCAGCTGTCGACGGTGAGGTGTCGGTCGACGAATACCCCGGTTTGTACGACTACATCCTGGTCTCGGTCGACGGAACGCTCGTTGCGCTTCCCACTCACCGGGACCGCGTCGAGTGGGAACCACAGGGTGGTGCGTGGTCGGTACGGCTCGATCGTGTGACCGTCCACCGAGACGAACTGATCGATCTGGGGCATCACCCACGCGAGGCCGCCGGCTGGCGCGAACCCATTCACACCGCACGCAGAATCGACGGAATCAGATGAAGAAGCTTTCGACCGTGTTCGCCGCTGCCGTGCTGGCCGCCGCGCTCGTGGCCTGCTCGGGTGGCGGAACACCCGGAGCCTCCGCAGGCGGCGAGCCACAACAGGGCGGCGACATCATCTTCCTCGAGAACGGTGAGTTCACCGGCTTCGCGCAGCAGGACCTGCGGACGTGGCAGACGTCCTCCGTCGCGGTCAATCTGTTCGACCGGCTCGTCTACCTCGACCCGAAGACCGGTGAACTGGAGCCGTGGCTGGCCACGTCCTGGACCGTCGATGCCGATGCCACCGAGATCGAACTGACCCTGCGCACCGACGTCACCTTCAGCGACGGCACCCCGCTCACCCCCGAGGTGATCGTCGCGAACCTCGACCGATTCGGCACGGGCGACCCCGACAACGGCATCACCCCGTCGCGTCCTCAGTTCGCGCGATACGCGAGCTCGACGGCGGTGGGCAACGACAAGGTCGTCATCACCCTGTCGCAGCCGGATACCGGCTTCCTCAACAATCTGGCCGACCTGCGGCACTCCATCGTCGCGCAGTCGACCCTGGACCTGGGCTACGAGGACGCGTCGAAGCTCGAGAACGCCATCGGCACCGGCTCGTTCGTGTTCGACTCACAGAAGCCGGGCAGTGAGATCAAGATCGTGAAGCGCGACGGGTACGACTGGCCGCCTGCCTCCGCAGCGCACACCGGTGAGGCGTACCTGGACTCGATCACCTACATCATCTCCAGCGAAGGTGCATCACGCACAGGACTGTTGTTGTCGGGACAAGCTCAGGCGGCACGTGACGTCCTCATCACCGACGAGAAGCAGTTGCAGGACCAGGGATTCCACTACTACGGCGCCAGGCCGTTCGGTGGCGTGCGGGACCTCGAGATCAACCCGTCCGCGAACCCGATCATCGCGGATCCGAACGTGCGCAAGGCAATCCTGCACGCGATCGACCGTGACGAGTTGATCGACACCGTGTACAACGACAACTGGACCACGGCAACAGGTTTGGTGCAGTCCAACACCCCCGGATACGTCGACATCGGCGACGAGTACGGCTTCGACGCCGAACAGGCCAACGAGCTGCTCGATCAGGCCGGGTGGACCGTGAAGGGCGCAGACGGCATTCGGACGAAGGACGGCCAGCGTCTGACGTTCACGATCTACCCGGAGTCGCAGTGGGTCGTCCCGATCCCCGACGCCGAGCTCATCGCAATTCAATTGGCACGTGTCGGAATAGAATTCGAGATCGTCAAGGTCGACCGATCCACCTACAACGCACAGGTCGCCAAGCCGGACAATCCGTTCTCGTGGGGCCACGCCACTGCAACCGACGTCAACCAGCTGTGGAACCGGTATCGCTCGGGCGGCGTCGGTGGTCTGAACGATCCCGCGTTCGACGCGTTGCTCGACGTCATCAAGACCACCCCGATCGGCGAGGCACGCACCGAAGCCGTCGCCCAGGTGCAGAAGTACCTGCTCGACAACGCCATCATCGTGCCGCTGCAGGAGACGCAGCAATCCTTCGTCACGGCACCTCAACTCAACGGATTCGAACCCGAAACGCTGGGACGGTCGTACTTCTACGACGCCTGGCTCGACGACTGATCCGCCCACACCCCGAGAACATCTGGAGAACACACGATCATGACCACATCCATCCGATTCCGGCGATCGGCCGCCGGTCTCGCAGTCTCCGTCGTGGCAGTGCTCGTTGCTGCCTGCGGTGGGGCGGGTGCAAGCCCCGACAGCAGCGGTGGCGGTGAACCACAGCAGGGCGGCGACGTCATCTTCCTCGAGAGCGGCGAGTTCACGAGTTTCGCGCAGCAGGACCTGCGCCTGTGGCAGAACTCGTCGGTCTCGGTGAATCTGTTCGATCAGCTGGTCTACCTCGATCCGGAGACCGGGACACTCGAACCGTGGCTCGCGGCGTCGTGGGAGATCAACGACGACTACACCGAGTTCCTGCTGACCCTGCGCGACGGCGTCACCTTCAGCGACGGCAGCCCGCTGACCCCCGAGGTCGTCGTCGCCAATCTCGATCGGTTCGGGTACGGCGACACCGCGCGGGGCTACTCGCCGTCGAAACCGCAGTTCAACAACTACGACCACGCCGAGAAGGCAAGCGAGAACCAGGTCAGGATCTTTCTGAAGAAGACCGACACCGGATTCCTCAACGGTCTGAGCGATCTTCGGCATTCGATCTTCGGTCAGGCCGCACTCGACCTCCCGTACGAGGAAGTCGCCGACGTGAGCCAGGCCGTCGGCAGCGGGCCGTTCGTCGTCGACTCGGTCGAAGGCAGCACCGAGATCAAGATCGTCAAGCGTGACGGATACGACTGGGGCCCGGGATCGGCCGACCACACCGGTGAGGCGTACCTCGATTCGGTGACGTACATCGTCTCGAGCGAAGGTTCGTCGAGGACAGGACTGCTGCTGTCGAACCAGGCGCAGATCGCACGGGACATTCTCATCACCGACGAAAAGCAGCTGCAGGGCAAAGGCTTCCACTACATCGCCTCGCGGCCGTTCGGTGCCGTGCGGGAACTGTCGATCAACCCGTCCGCCAACGCGGCCGTGGCCGACGTCCGTGTTCGACGCGCCATTCAGAAGGGGATCGACGTCGACGAAATTCTCGGTGCGATCTACAACGACAACTGGATCAAGGCCACCGGCCTGATTCAGGCCACCACACCCGGTTACAGCGAGGCGGTCAGCGATTACCCGTACGACGCTGCTGGGGCCGAGGCGTTGCTCGACGAAGCAGGCTGGACCACCCGCGACAGCGACAACATCAGGACCAAGGACGGACAGCGGTTGGAGTTCACGCTCTACCCCGAGCTCAACTGGGTCGCCGCAGTGCAGGACGCCGAGCTCATCGCCATCCAGCTCGAACGCATCGGGATCAAGATCGACGTCAGCAAGGTCGATCGCACGACGTACACGACCGTGACCACGGCGCCGGACAACGTCTTCTACTGGAATCACCAGACAGGCGCCGACGTCAGCCAGCTGTGGACCAGGTACCGCGACGGCGGTGCAGGCGGGTACGACAACGCCGAATTCGATTCACTCGTCGGTGCCATCGCCACCATTCCCGTCGGTGACGAGCGGACCGAGGCCGTCGACAAGGCGCAGCGGAAGTTGCTCGACGACGCCATTGTGATTCCGCTGGAGGAGACCCAGCAGTCCTTCGCGACGGCACCGAACCTGTACGGCTTCAAAGCGGAGACGCTCGGCCGCTCCTACCTCTACGACGCCTGGTTGGACGACTGACATGGCTGCACCGATCGATTCCTACCGAAAGTACTCGCTGGTGCGGGTCGGGCACGGGCTGATCGTGCTTGCCCTGTCCTATCTGACGGTGTTCCTGCTCCTCTTCGTGCTGCCGGGTGATCCGATCAGCGCCAGGCTCAACGACCCCGATTCGAGCTATTCGCCCGAGCAGATCGATCAGTTGCTCGCCTACTACGGGATGGATCAGCCCCTGACGGTGCAGTTGTGGCGGGCCGTGTCTCGGCTGTTCCAGGGCGATCTCGGATACTCGTTGACCACGGTGGAGCCGGTCGGTGAGAGGATACTGCAGGCATTGCCGTCGACGATTCAGCTGTCGGTGATCACGCTCGTGTTCTCGGTGCTCATCGCGTTGGTGCTGACCGTGATCGCCACGGTCGCACCGGCGTTGCCGGTACGCCGGTTCGCGGCGTCGGTTCCCGCGGGTCTGCTGTCGGTGCCGACGTTCGTGTTCGGTCTGCTGGTGCTCCAGGTGTTCTCCTACAATCTCGGTCTGTTCAGCACCCTGAAGACCGACGGATGGGTCGGCGCACTTCCCGCCGCAGCGGTACTGGCGCTCCCCATTTCGGCGCCGTTCGCGAGGGTACTGATCGAGAATGCGCGTGAAGTGCAGACCGAACCGTTCGTCACGTTCGCCAAATCCAAGGGTATGAGTACGCCGCGACTGCTGTTCGCGCACATCGCGCGTCCGTCGTCACTGCCGGGAGTCACCATGCTCGGTCTCGCCGCAGCCGAACTGATCACGGGCTCGGTCATCGTCGAGGCGATCTTCAACAGGCACGGAATCGGTTCGGTCATCGAATCCGCAGTGTCGAGCCAGGATTCACCGGTGCTACTGGGCGTCATTCTCCTCGCCGCCGGAGTGGTCGTCGTGGTCAACCTCGGCGTCGACCTGCTCTATCCACTGCTCGACCCGCGACTCAAGGGTGCACCGACCGAAGCCGCGGCGACCGTCACCCCGACCAGTGTGGAGGCACTTCGATGACACTCACTGCCGAGAAGCCGGACGCGGCGGTCACCCCGCCTCGCCGGTCGAGGGATTGGTCGGGACTGCGAAGACATCTGTCCCCGTTGACGATCCTGTCCTCGATCGTCGTCGCGATCATCCTGATCGCCGCGATCGTCCCGGGACTGCTCCGCACGCACGATCCGTTCCAGGAACACTCGAACGAGGTGCTGCTCGCGCCGTCGGGTACGTACTTCCTCGGTACCGACTACCTCGGACGCGACATCTACTCGCGGCTCATCGAAGGCACGGGAATGTCGGTGGTCAGTGCACTGCTGGCCGTCGTGATCGGTCTCGTGGTGGGTTCGGCGATCGGTCTGATCGCCGGTTACTACGCAGGCGGCCCCGTGGAGAGTGTGTTGATGAGGTTGGTGGACACCCTCATCGCGATCCCGGCGCTGCTGTTGTCGATGGCCATCGTCGTAGCACTGGGGTTCTCGACGATCAATGCCGCTATCGCAGTGGGTGTCTCGTCGGTGGCGACGTTCGCTCGACTGATGCGATCGGAAGTCCTTCGTATCCGATCACTCCCGTATCTCGAAGCCGCCGAACTGGTCGGCGCACGAGGGCGTGCGTCGATTCTGTCCCACGTGCTGCCCAACGCTCGCTCCAGTGTGCTCGCGCTGTCGGTGCTGCAGTTCGGTGCGGCCATTCTGGCGATCGCGTCACTGGCATTCCTCGGCTACGGTGATTCACCGCCCTCGCCCGAATGGGGAGTGCAGGTGGCCGAGGGAAAGAACTACGTGTTCTCCGCCCCGTGGATGGTCGCAGTTCCGTCGATCGCGATCGTCCTGACGGTACTTGCCTTCAATCGTCTTTCCGTCGTCGTGAAGGAGTTGACCAACGATGAGTGAGATCGTGCTGGATGTGGACGGACTGACGGTGGGATACCGGACCCGCGGGAAGGTCCATCGCACGGTACACGAGGTGTCGTTCGCCGTGCCGAAGGGCGGCGCGGTGGCGCTCGTCGGTGAATCGGGCTCGGGGAAGTCGACACTGGCCAATGTGGTGCTGCGGCTCGCTGCGCCGAATGCCGTCATCGAGGCGGGTGAGGTGACCTACAACGGTGAGTCGCTGTCGACGGCGTCCACTGCACGGCTGCGGGCGTTGCGCGGAAACGACATCGCCTATGTCCCGCAGGATCCGGCGAACTCGCTCAACCCGGTGCGTACGATCGAGAGCCAGTTGCTCGAAACGCTCGCGGTGACCGGATCCGCGCATGACGGCAGTGCGACCGTCGTCGAACTGCTGACCGAGGTGGGGATTCCGCGTCCCGCCGAGGTCGCGACGAGGTACCCGCACCAACTCTCGGGCGGTATGTTGCAGCGTGTTCTCATCGCATCGGCCATCGCAGCGCGGCCGACGCTGCTGATCGCCGACGAGCCGACGTCCGCGCTCGATGTCACCGTGCAGCGCCGTGTACTCGACCTGCTCGATCATCTGCGCGGCGAGCTCGGCTCCTCGTTGTTGTTGATCACTCACGACCTCGCGCTCGCCAAGGAGCGCTGCGATGATCTGGTGGTCCTCGAGGCGGGCAGAGTTCAGGAGACCGGCAGTGCCGCAGTGGTGTTCGAGAATCCGACGAGCGACTACACGCGCAGCCTGCTGGCCGATGTACCTGCTCTCAACGCGGACAAGTTCGGCAAACTGACCGCAGCTCCGGTGCAGCAATCCGGCAGTGCGGTTCGCATCGTCGATGTGAGCAAGAGGTTCGCGCGCGGGGGTGTACTGGCGCTCGACGGTGTGAATCTGAACGTCGGCCGCGGAACGACCCACGCGATCGTCGGCGAATCCGGTTCCGGTAAAACGACGCTCGCGCGCTTGATCCTCGGGCTCGATCATCCGACATCGGGTGAGGTGTTCATCGACGGAGCGCAGCTCGATCATTCGAAGCCGGAGTCCCTACATGATGCGCGACGACGGCTGCAGCTGGTCTATCAGAATCCCTTCGTCTCACTCGATCCCACGTACACCGCGGCGCAGTCGGTGGCCGAGCCGCTGCTGCGGTACCGAATAGGCACCAGGGCCTCGCGCGCTGCGAAGGCCAGGGAACTGCTCACACTCGTCGGGCTTCCGGCAGCCGCGCACGATTCTCTACCCAAACGACTCAGCGGCGGACAGCGCCAGCGCGTCGCGATCGCTCGGGCGCTCGCACTCGAACCCGAGGTCCTTGTGCTCGACGAACCCACCAGCGCGCTGGATGTCACGGTCCAGGCGCAGATTCTCGAGCTGCTCGTGGCCCTGCAACACGAGCTCGGGTCGACCTATCTGCTCATCTCGCACGATCTCGGCGTCGTGCGGCAGATCGCCGACGACATCACGGTGCTGCGTCACGGCATCGTCGTCGAATCCGGTTCGGCGCGAGATGTGTTCGCCGCACCGACCCAGGATTACACGCGTGACCTGATCGAATCGGTACCCGGGTGGGCCGAGTCCGGCGCACGCGACACCGTCCCAGCGTGACCACTTCTACCGGTAAGGACTACTCATGACCACATCGACAGCTCTACACATCGAGACGGCATTGACCGATGCTCAGTTGCTGGAACGCTTTCGGTCGACATTCGACCGTATCGCCGAGGGCGCGCTCGACCGCGAGACCGTACGCCGTGTTCCGATCGAGGAGGCGCGATGGCTCGGTGAACTCGGTTTCGGTGCGCTGCGCGTACCCCGTGAGCTCGGTGGCTTCGGGGTGTCGTTGCGGCAGCTCTTCGGCTTGTTCGTCGAACTGGGGGCGGCTGAATCGAATCTCGTGCAGGCACTTCGAGTCCATTTCCGGTTCACCGAGGACCGATTGCGCGAGCGGGACACCGAACGCGGACAGCTGTGGCTGCAGCGAATCGCCGAGGGCGCCATCGTCGGCAACGCGAGCAGTGAGCGCGAAGGCAACATCCGCGGGCGCACCAACACGACGCTGCGCGCCGACGGGGATACGTTCCTGCTCAACGGAACCAAGTACTACAGCACCGGTGGACTGTATGCCGACTACGTCTCCGTCGCCGTGGTCACCGACGAGGGCGAGCGCGTCACCGCCGTCGTCCGCAGCGACGCGCCCGGCGTCCAATTGCTCGACGACTACACCGGATTCGGGCAGCGGACCAGCGGCAGCGGCACGACGGTCCTCACCGATGTCGTCGTATCGCCCGAGGACATCATCAGGCAGGAACAGGTACTCGCAGGGCAGCTGGCGGGGCTGCAGCTGACGCATCTGGCGACCATCGCAGGCATCGTACGGGCCGCGGTCGACGAGACGGCGGGCTTCGTCCGGCGTCGGCGCCGCTCCTACAGTCAGGCCAGCGCCGACCTGCCCCGTGAGGATCCGCAGGTACAGCAGGTCATCGGGCGGGTCGACGCCGTCGCGCACGCGTTGAAGCAGATCGTGCTCGGTGCTGCGGACGAACTGGACTCCGCTGTCGACGCGCGCTACGCGCTGCGTGTCGCCGAACCTGCCGCACGCACCGAGGACGCCGAGGCGGCGGTGCGTGAGGCGGAGCTGACGGCCGAGCTGGGCTCCTACCGTGCGCAGTCATCGGTCATCGACCTCGCGCTGCGAGCGACGGCGGAGATCTTCGAGGTCGGTGGAGCGTCGGCACTCGACGAGAGCCTGCACCTGGATCGGCACTGGCGAAACGTGCGGACCCTGTCCTCGCACAACCCCGTCATCTACCGAGAGAGGGCCATCGGGGACTTCGTACTCAACGGGACCGAGCCCGTCAACGTGCCGTCGGTGGGGGAGGCGCCCGGTCTGGCGGAGGTATCGGATCAGGATGCGGTGGTGGCCGCGGCCACGCGCTGATGCGCGATGTCCCGCAGTGTCTGCACGACGACGGACACTGCGGGATTCTCGAGCGCACCCTCGCGATGCACCACGTCGATGGTGCGGCTGCCGACATCGAAGCCGTCGACGATCATCGATTCGAGGGTCGGCGGCACCGACATTCGAGGCACGAGTGCCACCGCACCTCCGATAGCGGCGAGCTGGCACATGTTCGGCGCCCCGACCACCCGATGTTCGATCTTGGGCGTGAACCCGTGCCGCTCGCCGAGCAGCGTGAGTGCCTCGGCGAGCCCGGTGTCCTGTGGCCCGGTGATCCACGCCTCGTCGGCCAACGACCGAAGGCCTACCGTCCGAACACGAAGTGCGACAGCAGCCGGTGCCAGCAGCACGAGGGGGTCACGCAGCAGCGCGTGGCTGTGCAGGCCGCTCAACGGATCGGCGGCGCGGAAGTCGAGTCGAGAGGTGAGCGCGACATCGGTGTCACCGTGCCGAAGCGACCGAAGCGAGACCGGCGTCGGCGCCTGAACGACACGGACGGTCAGCTCGGGTTTGTCTCGTCGGAGTCGATGCAACAGCGGAGCGGCGAGACCGGGTATGGACGTCTCGAATCCGGAGAGCGCGATGCGCCCGCCGTTGCGATCCCGTGTCCTGGCGACCGCGCTCGTCGCCTCGTCGACGACACGGAGAATCTCGCGCGCGTGCGAGACGAGGGTCTCGCCGCTCTCGGTGAGGCGTAGATTACGGCCGTCGCGCCGGAACAGCACCGCGGACACCTCGTCCTCCAACACTCGAAGTTGAGAGGACACCGCAGAACTGGTGATGTTGCGTCGCTCGGCGACGGCGGTGACCGTGCCGAGCTCGGCCAGATCGCGCAGCAACATCAACCGCCGAAAGTTCAGCATCGGAGTTCTGTCCTGCGGCGCAGTCGCATCAGAAGAAGCCCACCGACGGCAACGCGGTGTCGTTGACGACGAAGTCCCCCACGGCACGGGCCTTGTAGACGGTCGGGTTGTGGGAGAACAAGGTCCGAAGGTTCCGCCAATGCCGGTCGAGGTGTGCGCTCTGCCGAGTCGCCGAAGCACCACCGACGGCGAACAGATCGGTTGCCGAGTTCAGCGCCAAACCCTCCACCGAGATCTTCGCCTTGGCGGCTGCGAGGGCAGCGTCGTGCTCGAGCTTCTCATCGGGCTGCCCCGACGACAGCGCTGCGTCGGTGGCGAGGTCCTGCGCCTGCGCGGCGGTGAGAACGACGGCCTCCACGGCGTACGCCGCCGCCGACAGCGCCCCGATGATCTGGAGCAACTGAGGATCGTGCCGCGGTTCCTCGGCACTCGCGAAGGTGTACGA
Source organism: Rhodococcus yunnanensis NBRC 103083 (assembly GCF_001895005.1). GTDB lineage: Bacteria > Actinomycetota > Actinomycetes > Mycobacteriales > Mycobacteriaceae > Rhodococcoides > Rhodococcoides yunnanense. The sequence continues at coordinate 248,042 of NZ_BCXH01000005.1, forward strand.
CCTCGCCCTGCCTCGAACCAGGTCCGACGCGTCCGTCACGATCGAGCGAAGGATTCCTGCCGCGACTGCATGCAGCAGAAGCTGCGGGAACGCCTGACGGGGGCGGACGGTGTGCTCGGACCACTGGAACGGCAGGAGCTCGGACTTCTCCACCCGGACGTTGTCGAAACGCGTCGTCCCACTTCCGGTGTGCCGCTGGCCGATGCCGTCCCAATCGTCGACGTGTACGACGCCTTCCCGGTGGGCCGGTACCACTGCCGAGATCTGCTTGCCGTCGGCGTCGTTCGCGGAGACTCGGATGTAGTCGGAGAACAAACTGCCGGTGCTGTAGAACTTGGTGCCGTTCAGACGGAAACCGTCGCCGTCGGGAAGCAATGTCGAATCGTAGGTGTAGACACCGACAGCGCGTGAGGTCAGCTCGCTGCTCGCACCCCCGATGAGCAGTCCTTCCCGTACCTTGTCGAGCCAGAATCGACCCGATTCTCGATCGGGGGTCCGCCGACGTTCCTCGACGAAGCCCAGATGAATGCGGATGATGTGGGGGACATCCGGATCTGCTTCGGCGAGCCGGATCAGCAGGGTGAAGAGCTCGTGCAGCGAATACCCGGCGCCCCCTTCGTCGACCGGCAGCCGCACTGCGCCGAGGCGATGTGTGCGGATGAGCTCTATCGCCGCGAGCGGCGGCGCGTCCTCACCCTCGCGGCGCCGCTTGGCGTCCGCAGCTATGTCGTCGATGATCGACTGGAGTTCTTCCGAGTCGAGAGCCGGTGGGGCGATGCGCTCGATGGCCGTCGTCATGGTGTCGTGTCCTGTCCTCGTTGGGCTTCGAAGAATTTTCGCGCATCGACTTCAGCGGAGGAATGGATGAGATCAGCGTGAGTCGAACGCGCAGCGCAGTAACACCCGAGTTCCGGACGGGGAACTGGCACCACAATCTATTTACTCGAGCTGATTTGAATTCTTGACAAGCGACGTCGGACATCCTGCGAATTTCAAGTAGGTGCTGGTAGACGGCCCGGGCCGCGAATTCGGTCCGTGTGCGCACGCTCGGGCATTTCCCTGAAATCCGGCGTAATTGCCGCTGTGCCGGTATCGTCGCCACCTGACACACGGGGGTGTCACCGGGAACCGTTGTGTCTTCTAAAGCATGCCGCAAGAAGGAGTTTCGTGAATCTCTGGAATTACCTTCAGGGGCGAGGTGAGTTTCTCTCGTTTCTGACCTATCAGCATGCATCCCTTGCATTTCAGACGGTCCTCGTGGGATCTCTCGTCGCCGTAGCCATTGCCATCGCGGTGCATCGCCTTCCGCTGTTCTCGGCCCTGACGTTGACGACCAGCCGAGTCGCACTGACCATCCCGTCACTTGCGCTGCTGGCGTTGCTCATCGTCCCGTTCGGACTCGGCGTGGTGCCGTCGTTCATCATGCTCGCGTTCTTCGCGGCGATGCCGGTGATCGGCAATGCCATCGTCGGCCTCCGCGGTGTGCCGGACACGGTGATCGAGTCGGCGAAAGGAATCGGGCTCTCGCGCACCCGCATCCTGTTCTCCGTATCGCTACCGATGGCCTGGCCGGTGATCCTCACCGGAATTCGGGTGTCGACGCAGATGGTCGTCGGAGTCGCCGCCATCGTCGCCTACGTGCTCGGCCCCGGACTCGGCTCGCTGATCTTCAACGGACTGTCCCGCCTCGGCGGCACCAATTCCGTCGAAATGGCCTTCACCGGAACAATTCTCATCGTCGTCATCGCGCTGGTGTTCGACGCTCTGCTCGTCCTACTCGGGCGCCTCACCATCTCGAAGGGATTGTCATGACCGACACCGAACGCACCGTCACCGGTGCATCGATTCGGCTCGACGGCGTCGTCAAGCAGTACCGCGGGCAGACCGAGCCCGCCGTACGGAAGATCGACCTCGAGATCGAAGCCGGGCACATCGTCGCCTTCGTCGGGCCGTCCGGGTGCGGTAAGACGACGACGCTGAAGATGATCAACCGGCTCATCGAACCGACCGAGGGCCGTCTGTTCATCGGTGACCGCGACGTCACCGGTGAGGACCCGGACAAGCTCCGGCAGTCCATCGGATACGTGATCCAGGCAGGCGGACTGTTCCCGCACTGGTCGGTGTCGAAGAACATCGGCGCCATCCCGCGCGTTCTCGGCTGGGACTCCAAGCGGATCGCCGAGCGCACCGAATATCTGCTCGACCTCGTCGGACTCGACGCGAACACCTTCCGTGATCGGCTCCCCAAGGACATGTCCGGTGGACAGCAGCAGCGCGTGGGCGTCGCCCGTGCACTGGCCGCGGATCCGCCGGTGCTCCTGATGGACGAGCCGTTCAGTGCCGTCGATCCGATCACCCGAGTCCGCTTGCAGGACAGTCTGATCGCGATCCAGCACGAGGTCGCGAAGACCATCGTGATCGTCACCCACGACTTCGAGGAAGCGACCAAACTCGGCGACAAGGTGTTGATCCTGTCCGAGGGCGGCAAGATCGAACAGTACGCGACGCCCGAGGAGATTCTGGCCAGGCCCGCGACCCCGTTCGTGGAGGAGTTCATCGGCTCCGGCGCCACGCTCGCGCATCTGACGCTGTCGAGAGTCAAAGACGTAGAACACGATTCGGTCGTCACCGCACGCGTCGGCGAATCCTCCCAGGAAGTGATCGGGCGGGCCTCTGCTGCCGGGGTCACCTGGATCGTCGTCGTCGACGACGACGGACGCCCACAGTCGTGGCCGTCCCTCGACGAGGTGGCCACCAAGGACCGAGTTTCCGGGTACGTGGACACGCGACTGCCCACCGTCGCACCGTCGTCGACACTCAACGACGCTCTCGACAGCATGCTCGCCGCGAGCCAGGGCGGTGTCCTCGTCACCGACGGCCGCGGCGCGGTCACCGGGTCGCTCACCATCGCCACTGTCATGGCGGTCATTCGCAGTCAGTTGTCCGACGCGCGTGCAGGCGACGGGCACGTCTCCTACTCCGCGCACACCGAGGATCGACAAGCATGAATCGACTACGGCGAACACCGATCGACGTATGGTTCGAGCCGCTGCTGATCGTGATCCTCGGCGTCGGCTACATCCTGTGGTACCAGTCGACGACGCTCACTCCGACGGAGGAGGCGTCACTCGGCTGGGCGAACCTGCAGGTCACCATCCTCGATCACATCAAACTGACCTTGACCGCGACCGTCATCGTGGTCGTCATCGCCATTCCGCTCGGCATCCTGCTCACCCGGGACAAGGCCAGGCCGTACAAGCCGTTCGTGATCAACTTCGCCAACGTCGGTCAGGCCGCCCCTGCCGTCGGTCTCATCGTGCTGCTGACCATGTGGCTGGGCACCGGATTCCGCACTGCCGTGGTCGGACTCGTCGTCTACGCGATCCTGCCGATCCTGCAGAACACCATCATCGGTATCGACCAGGTCGACAAACGCACCATCGAAGCAGCACGCGGTATCGGATTCTCCGGACTGCGGACGCTCGCGCAGGTCGAGTTGCCCCTCGCCGTGCCGGTCATTCTCAACGGTGTACGCACGGCGCTGGTGATCCTGGTCGGCACCGCGACGCTCAGTACCTTCATCGGCGCAACGAGTCTCGGCACACTCATCACCACGGGCGTGACGCTGTTCCTGCCGAAACTACTCATCTCCGGTGCCATCCTCGTCGGGTTGTTGGCACTGATCATCGATTGGCTCGGACGACTCGTCGAGCTCGTCGCAACCCCGCGAGGAGTGGCATGATTCGGCGTCTCGGACTTGCCGGAGTGGCCCTGCTCGCCACTGCGCTGACAGGTTGCGGATTGGTCAGCTCGGCAGGCACTTTCGAGAACACGACGCTCACGGACGGCGCCACTCCGCTCGACGGATCATCGCTGGTGGTGACGTCGAAGAGTTTCACCGAAGGTGTCCTCCTCGGCAAGATCACCGCAACGTATCTCGCCGCCGCAGGCGCGAACGTCACCGATCTGACAGGTGCACCCGGGTCGGCGTCGTCACGTCAAGCGCAACTCAACGGCGACGCCGACATACTGTGGGAATACACCGGCACCGGCTGGGTCAACTATCACAACGAGACCGAGACGATCGCCGATCCCGGTGAGCTCTGGCAACGTGTCCACGACGTCGAGAAGCAGGATTACGATCTCGAATGGCTGCCGCCGGCCAACTTCAACGACACCTACGCGTTCGCGGCATCCGCCGGAACGGCCGAGAAGCTGGGCGTGACAACGCTGTCCGACGTCGCGAAACTCCCCGTCGCCGACCGAACCTTCTGCGTGGACGATGAATTCTTCAGCCGTGCAGATGGATTCGTGCCGATGCTCGAGACGTACGGCATCCCGCTCAACGGGGCGGACGGCGTACCGTCGGGCAACGTCACACGCATGGACGCCGGTGTCGTCTACACCTCCACCGCGCAGAGCGCGCCGTGCAACTTCGGCATGGTCTACACCACCGACGGTCGAGTCAAGAACCTGAATCTCACCGTGCTCGACGACGACCGGAAGTTCTTCCTGCCCTACAGCGGCACCGCCGTGGTCCGCGGCGCGGTCCTCGAACAGCACCCGGAGATCGCCGACCTGATGGCCGTCATCTCCGAGCGCCTCACCGACGACCTCATGCAGGAACTCAACGGTCGGGTCGACATCGACGGCGAGGACCCCTCCGACGTCGCTTACCAGTGGCTCCAGAGCGAGGGTTTGGTGAACTGATCGAGCGTCGCGCAGGTGTTCCCGGCGTGCGTCTTCTACCCTTGACGAGGTGACGACCCGACCCGACAAGCACGACCCCAGCACACTGTCTTTCCTCACTCAGGCGGTGCACGCGGGCAACAGCATCGATCCCGGATCCGGTGCGATCAGAACCCCGTTGGTTCTGGCCAACTCCTACGCGTTGCCGGAGGATCCGTCCGGGCTCGACTGGTCGGGCACCGAGGTCCCGCTGTACACGCGAAACTCGGGAGCGAATCAGCTTGCATTGCAGCAGAAGCTGGCGGTGCTCGAGCACGGCGAGGACGCTGTCGTGTTGGCTTCCGGCGTGGCTGCGCTTCACTCGGTGTTCTTCACCTTCCTGAACTCCGGCGACCATGTCGTCGTTGCGGACGTCACGTACGAGGCGACGTGGCGTCTGTTCACCGAACTGCTGCCGTCGAAGTACGGCATCGAGGCCACGTTCGTCGACGCCTCCGACCCGGAGAACATCCGTGCTGCACTACGTCCCGACACGAAGCTGGTGCACGTGGAGGTCGTGGCGAACCCCACCACGAAGGTCACCGATATTCGCGCCGTGGCCGACGTCGCGCACGAGGCGGGGGCGCTGGTCACCGTCGACTCCACATTCACCCCGCCGCCACTGTTTCGGCCGTTGGACCATGGCGCCGATCTGGTGATCCATTCGCTCACCAAGTACATCAACGGGCACGGGGATGCGATGGGCGGAGCTGTTGTCGGTTCACGCGAGCTGATAGCCCGCATCAAGTCCGACGCCATGGTCGACGTCGGCGGAATCATCTCGCCGTTCAACGCCTGGCTCATCACCCGAGGCTCGATCACGCTGCCGCTGCGGCTCGCACGGCATCTCGACACCGCGCAGCGCGTCGCCGAATTCCTCGACGGTCACCCGAGAGTGACCTACGTGGCCTATCCGGGATTGCCGTCGCATCCACAGCATGCGTTGGCGACGAGGCAGTTCGAGGGCCGGGGCTTCGGGGCGATGATGGCGTTCGGCGTCGACGGCGACTCCGACACACACAATCGATTCGTCTCGAACCTGCGAGTCATCACCTCCGCGGTGTCGCTGGGGCACGACGAATCGCTGATAGTCCACGTCGGGACCGACGGGCCGCGGGTTCGCCAGTACCCCGAGGAGTTCCGGCGGTGGGGACACCTGCGATTCTCCATCGGCCTCGAGGACCCGGACGATCTGGTTGCCGACCTCGATGCTGCCCTGACGGCGACGTTCGGCTGAGCACAATTCGCGGGTAAGTGTCAGCCGGCGGGATCGAGCTGCACGCTGACGTGGACGCTGCCGCCCTTCCGGTGCGCGACCGCGTGCCCGGGGCGATCGACGCCGTCGAGGCGAATCGAGATCGGACCGCCGTCGGGGTAGAAATTACGCCACCAACCCTTCCGATCGGGTACGGCGACACCGATGGTCACCTGGTCGCCTCGTCGCTTGTATCCGACGGGAATGCTGAACGTGCGACCCGATTTCCTTCCCACGTACGTGATGTCCGTAATGGCCTTGGACAGCAATCGGCCGACGACGGGTGCGCTGATCAGCGGGCGCATGACGACATTCGCCACGCCTGCAAGCTGCTGGAAAGTGTTCACGGGCTCGATTGTCGCACCGGTCACAACCGTCCGGTAGCCCCTGCCAGGGCGATCGCAGCGGCAACGAGTACCAGCAGTCCGATAACGGCTGTCAGCTGTAGTGGGCCCGCAGCGCCGGGCGGGCGAGGAGAACGATCCCGTATTTTCACTGGTTCATGGTGCGGTATCGGCCATAGGGTTGGCAAGCGGAACGGAAACAAGTTATTCGGTCGATATCGAATGAAAACCCTACTACCGGTTGGCCTTGGGGTTCCTCAGCCCGCGCTTCCGGTCGACGGGAGTACCTCGGGGCTGAGTTGAAGTCCCGGTGGAGCACACGAGATCTGCCCGCACAGTAGATCGAACGGCTGCGCCCTGAGGTTGGGAACAGCGTCGGGATTGACGAAGATCAAGCCGTCGGGCGAGGTGCAGGACACCGTTCCACAATTGGTCCCCAGCGGAAAACCGCGCGAATCGATGGGACTCGGGGGCGGAAGGACCGGATCGGCCGGCACGATCGGTGCGCCGCACTCGACGCATGTTCCCGGCGCGTCGATTTCCGGCGCCGGGAGTGGTGCGGCCGAGAGGTTCTCGGCAGGGAGTGTCGTCGATTCAACGGAGGCAATGACACTCGGTGGCACCAACGCAGGTGACGGCGGCATCGTCGATGTGCCGGACGGAGGCGTCGTCGTGCTGCCGGGCGTCGTCGAATCCTGTGCCGTGGATTCCTGTGCCGTGGATTCCTGTGCCGCAGAGGTCGGTACCGAGATGTCCTCGGCGCTCGCGGAGCAGCCGACGAGCACTATCAGCACGGATCCCGCGACCAGCAGCACAGCGGCAGCCCGACGCCACCGACGCGGCAGGCGCGTGATGGAACGATCCGAACGTTGCGGCATGGGCCCTCCGTGACACCCGTTGTGGTGTGCGTGGTTGTCGTGTGTCTGCTGAGTTATCTGTTCGTGACACTAGTTCATTACCGATCCGAACTTTTACGCACTGAATTTTTCCAATCGCACCCATCCGGTGCAGGCGTGGAGTTCAATCATCAGTCGTCTCAGAAGCCGGCGGGATGGGGGACCTGCATGAACGGACCGGAGGTGGGCGAGGACGGTGGCGGGCCGCCGCCCGCCGGTGCATTCGGAGATTCCAACGTCCTCAGCACGTATCGCAGTCTCCGAATCGGCATGGTGATCCTGGTTCTGATGCTGTTCGTGTCGATATTCATCCAGGCCGGATCATCCGGGTGGTGCTTGCAGTCGTCGATCAGCGCCTACTACTTCACGGATGTGCACGCGGTGTTCATCGCGGTTCTGTGCGCAGCGGGCGCCCTCCTCATCGTCTACAAGGGAAGTACCGACACCGAGAACGTGCTGTACGACTTCGCGGGAATCTGGGCATTCGTCGTAGCAATGGTTCCCACCGGCTGGCCCACCAACCTCGAACCCGACGGAGTGCAGCGGGCCAGAGGCGTCTGCGGTGGTCCGGGTCTGCCCTTGGTCTACAACGCGGGCCAGGCGATAGGCAACAACGTGTCGGTCGTCTTCGTCGGAGTGCTGCTCGTGCTCTTGATGTCGGTGCTGCTCGCTCCAGGGAGATATGGGAGCACATGGACGTTTCTCGGCACCATCGCGCGCGTCGTCGGAGGCGTGTTCACCGTGGCGCTTGCCGCGCAGTTCGTGTTCGCGTCCTCATGGTTCGAACGTCACGGCCACGATTGGGCTGCGGCAGCGATGTTCGGATACATCATTCTCGCGGTGTGGGTCAACGCATTTCATGCGAAGGTCGATCCAGGGACGTCGAGCCGGTACGTGGCGGCATACCGAGCAGTCGGCGTCGCCATGCTGGTCACGTTGATCGCAGTGTTCGTTCTGTCCGTGACGGTCCGATGGACGTTGTACGTGCTGGTCGCCGAATTCGCACTGCTGATCGAGTTCGCGTTGTTCTGGGTGGTGCAGACCGTGGAGTTGTGGAACATGCCCTACCGAAATCCCAGCTCCCGCTAGGACCCAGCATTTCTCGCGTGGCCACCCCCCCGGTGCCGACGCGGTGGACCCATCGGCGGTCTGTGCACCCTTTGTCTGGTTGGTCCGTCTTGTTACAGGTGTTGTTCGTGGCAAGATCAGGCGATGACGGTGATTCGAGTGGCATGGCTGGTGCTGGCACTGGCAACCGGTGTCCTCGGTTCTTTCGTCGCAGCCTGGCCGCTCTACCAGATCACCGATTGCGAACTCGGCCTGTCGCTACCGGTGTCCGAGTGCTCCAAGCCGATAGGTGAGCATTTCGGCAGTGCGGCGATGGTGGTACTCGCTGTGCCGGTGGTGTTGTGTCTGCTTCCCGCCGCGCGTCCTGTACCTGTGGTTGCGTGGTCGGTCGCGGGACTGATGTTCGCCTCGTCGGTGGTGAGTCTGTGGACTGCGTTCACGTCGTCGTCGCCGACACTTCTGTCGCTACTGGGAAACCCTCCCTGTGCCGTGTTGGCCCTGGTGCTCGCCGCACTCGGGTCGGCGTACCAGCGAGCGGCGGCGTAACCGCACTCAGCGAGGAGCCAACCGCGTCAACTGCGTGACGTGTCGAGGCTCCAGCTCTTCGAGGGAATTGACACCGAGCAGACGCATGGTGCGCGCGACCTGCCCGCTGACGATCTCGATCATCCGATCGACGCCGTCCTCGCCGCCCGCCATCAGGCCGTAGAGGTACGCGCGTCCGAGCAACGTGAACCGCGCTCCCAACGCTACCGCGGCGACGACGTCGGCGCCCGACATGATGCCGGTGTCGAGGTGGATCTCGTACTCGCTGCCGACCTCGCGGACGACCTCTGGCAGCAGGTGGAATGGAATGGGCGCTCGATCGAGCTGCCTACCACCATGATTCGACAAGACGATGCCGTCGACGCCTATCTCGGCCACCTTCTTGGCGTCGTCGACGCTCTGGATGCCCTTGACGACCACCTTGCCGGGCCACTGGTCGCGGATCCAACGAAGGTCGGCGAAGTCGACGGTCGGGTCGAACATCGAATCGAGCAACTCACCGACGGTCCCGGACCATCGGTCGAGCGACGCGAACGACAGCGGCTCCGTGGTCAGGAAGTCGTACCACCACCACGGCCGTGGCAGCGCGTTGGCGATGGTGCTCAGGGTCAGCTGCGGGGGAATGGAGAAGCCGTTTCGCTTGTCGCGCAAGCGCGCTCCGGCGACCGGAACGTCGACCGTGACGAGCAGTGTGTCGAACCCGGCCGCGGCCGCCCGCTCGACCAGCGCCATCGAACGATCGCGATCCTTCCACATGTACAGCTGGAACCAGTTACGGCCCAACGGGTTCGCGGCCTTGACGTCCTCGATGGACGTCGTGCCCATCGTCGACAGCGAGAACGGAATGCCGTGCCTGGCTGCAGCGTGTGCGCCTGCGATCTCGCCCTCGGTGTGCATCATGCGGGTGAAGCCGGTCGGGGCGATTCCGAACGGCTGCGCGACGGGTGCGCCGAGGACGTCCCATCCGGTCGACACCTTCGACACGTCACGCAGGATCGACGGCGAGAACTCGATGTCCTCGAATGCCTGACGTGCGCGGCCGAGGGAGATCTCGGCTTCCGCGGCGCCTTCGGTGTAGTCGAAGGGGGCCTTCGGGGTGCGCCGTTGCGCGATGCGGCGCAGGTCGTAGACCGTCTGCGCCTTCGCGAGGCGGTTCTTCTTGAAGTCCAGGCTCGGCTTCTTGAACTGCATGAGGGGCGCGAGGTCGCGGACCTTGGGGATCTGGCGTTTCGTCATCGAAAGAACGTCCTCGTGGTGGATTCCGAACGGGCTCCGTGGACACCCGGCCTCTGTGGTCTGACCACACTAACCTGTGGTGTGAGTCTCCCGCAAGACCGGTCACGCGCACCGGTTGCATAGGCTCATGGCATGCCACCGACTGCCGAGCCCCGCGCCTGGGAAATCGTTCTCGGGCATTTGGAGAAGCTGCTCGTATCGGGAGAAGTGGCTCCCGGCCAGCGGCTACCCGGCGAACGTGCCCTTGCTGCCGAGCTGAACGTCGGGCGGTCATCGGTGCGCGAAGCCCTCCGCGTGCTCGAAGCCCTCGGGCTGCTGTCCTCGAAAACAGGATCGGGTCCGACGTCGGGAGCCATGATCGTCTCCCGCCCGACCGGCGGCATGTCGATGCTGATGCGACTGCAGGTCGCGGCCAAGAACTTTCCCGTCTCCGACATCGTGCAGACCCGGTTGCTGCTCGAAAGCCAGGTCATGGAGGCGCTCGCGACACGAACACCGACACCGGATCTGTCGGACGCGGAAGAGCTTCTCGACGCCATGGACGCACCGAGTCTCGATGCTCCCGAATTTCTGGTTCTGGACGCGCAATTCCACGTGGCGCTCGCCGACGCGGCAGGCAACAACGTCATTGCCGCGATGATGACCGGACTGCGTGAGTCGATCGAAAGTTATGTTCTCGCAGGCGCGCCGATTCACACCTGGGACTCGACATGCAGTCGATTACGGCATGAACATCGGGGCATCGTCGACGCCATTGAATCGGGAGAGCCCGCTCTCGCGCAGGAGCGTATCGCCGCGCACATCCGCGGCTACTACGCAGAAAGCATGGGCGCGCACTGATTTCGCATCATCCAGGGGCCGGTGACGCCGAATTACCACCGGCATTTCGGGTGATCGAATTGTTTTCGGTTCGTCGAGCGTTCGAAAACGTGGGTATTACTCGTATTTGTAGTTCTCACGTGAAGTAATTCGAATGCCGGGTCGTTGAATTGTTTATCTCGGTTTGACAACGATCTGTTTCCGGTGTGTCATTCCTGTGAATAGAAAAGGGTCGGGACGTACGGCCGCCGAGCATCGGAGCCTGTTCGGCTCACGCGAAGGCGGCATGCAAGTCCCGCGGTCGGAATCGGCAAACTTCGTCGGGGAGTGTTGCAGTGATACAGCAAGATTCGAGCGAGAGACAATGACACACGACGTGAGCGTGGATGTGGTCGTCGTGTGTTCGGACGCCGATCCGAGTCTCCTCCGACAGTGCATCGACTCGGTGCGTGCGTCCTACGCCGCGTCCGACGTCGAGGGTTCGATCGTCCTGGTGGACAACGTCGGTTCCGGGGTCACCGTGGACGCGACCGATGCGTCGGGCGTGCTGGTGCTGCGGACGGATTCCGTTGTCGGATTCGGATCCGCCGTCAACCTTGCGGTCGCCGAGTCGACGTCGGACTCGATCCTGGTACTCGATCCGGGCGCGACGCTCGCGCCCGACGGGCTCGCTCGGTTTCTGGATGCGGCGGACCACCACCGCAACTCGTTGATCGGCGGATGGCTGCAGCGAGACGGCGACGTGCAGTCCGACGCGTACATGCAGTGGGATTTCTCGATGTCCCGCTCGCGGCGGCGTGCTCGGTTCGCACGCTCGCTCGCCGAGGTCGACGAAGATGTCGTCGTCGTCGAAAAGGTGTGTGGTAGTGCGCTGTTCGCAGACCGTAAGCTGCTCGGTGAGCTCGGCCCGTTCGACCTCAGGTTCCGTCACGACGAGGACGCGGACCTGTCTCGTCGAGCGGCCGCCAAGGGTGTGGTTCTGCTCGTGGCACGACGAGCGGAAATCGAACACGTCTGCGCGCAGCGTGATCACGGGCGGGAGCTGGAGCGCGCACGCGCCGACGCCGCCATCCGTCTGACGTCGTACCACTGCAGCAGATCGACCAGCTATGCCCAGCGAATCGAACTCGCCGCCGTGACGTTCCTCGGAGTGTTCGCAGGCGCCGCGCCGGCTCCCCGACGTGCCCGCTTGGCACGTCTCGGCCAAGTGTGGCGCTGGGGATTCAGGCGCGACGCGCCGCCGTTCGTTCCCTGAGTGCAGCTACCGATCAGCCGGCGGGTGCGGGCGCAGGCGCCTGCTGCGGCGCGTCCTGCTGCTGATTGATCGAGAATCCGCACGTGTTCTGGGCGTACTGATCGACGCGTGTACTGGCATCGATCGCAGCCTGCGCGGTATCGGCGTCGATCGAGGTGGTCGACTGCTCGTTGAACGCCTCGTACGACGGCGCATCCGCGGCACTGCTGGTCGCTGCGGAGCTCGCGTCCCTGAGCTTGGTCAGGTCCGAGGAGATCTCCTCGTCGGCGGATGCGATCGCGGGGTCGTAGTGCTCGGCCAGGCCGGTGGAATACCCGACCAGCGCAGCCTGCAGTGCAGGCCAATCGGCGGGGTCAGCGCTGGCGAGAGTGTTCATCGAGGACATCTCGAAGTCCGAGATGTCCTGAAGTCCAGCACACACCTCGGTGGTGCCCTCTCCTGTGGCCCCTGCGTCGGCACTGCTCGCTGCGGCACTGTCGTCGGCGGACGCGTCGGACGCATCGTCGGACCCGCAGCCGACCAACCCCACAGTCAACGCTGCAGCGATACACAGGACCGGGCGGGACGTGAATTTCATACGGGTACTACTCCAAACTTTTCGGCGACGATTCGCCTCAACACTCACAGTTCGGGTGACCCGATGTCGAGCCGGGTCCCCGATCTTGGAAGATTTCACTGGAAACTATCAGGATCTTTCACCATCGCTCGAGTGCGTCGACGGTGGCGTTCGGGCTGTCGACCAGCGGCTGAACGGATACCGCCGCGGCATCGGCATTTGAATTGTTCGGGAATCGAACATATGATCGAACAGTGAATGTCCGTGGATCGAGTAGTGGAGGCGATCCTCGCCGACGGCCGTTCAAGGTCCTCACGCCGTCGGTCAAGGTGTTGGTGGATCTCGCCGTTCTCTATCCGCAGCCGCCCCACCACGCCGGGAAGTACACGGCGGAGGGGTTCGACGTGCGCAAGGTCGTTCCAGGTGACCTGACCGAATGGTCCATGACCGTCGACGGTGACTGGATCGGACGGGTCACCTACGAGCTGATGTCCAAGGATCGCAGTGAGACGGTGACGCACTGGGTGCCGAGCAGGGTCCTCAAACCCCTGCGTTGACTTCAGCTGCAGGTTGGTAGATCCACCGTCGACGACGCAGGTTGAACCTGTGGCTGAACGGGCGCCTGCGGTACACCGGGCGCAGTGGGCTCGACGAGGTCGTACTCGATGACGTTCGTTCGGCCCGGCTCGGTCACGATCGGCATGTAGAAGACCGGATGCCCACGATCGGCCCCGGTGAGGGCGAACACCGGCGAGCCGTTCACGGTGACGTTCTTCAGCGTCGCACCTTTGGTGGCGTAGAGCGAGACGATGGTCCTGTTGGTGCCGGGCGGGCCGTCGTAACGCGTGGATTCGTTCTGCCGCCCGGCGATGTACACCGGATAATTCTGCGCGGGAGCGTTGTTCGTGATCTCGGCAACCACCGTGGTCTGTCGGGTCGGGCCATCGCACGAACCGCCCGTGTAGGTGAGGTTGCGCGCGAGGTAGTAGTCGAGCTTTCCTCCCGCACCGTTGGCGGCCACCAACGCTGCGTACGGCGCCGTCGTGTCGGGCACCTCGTGTCCGATCTTCGTCGGCCCGAGAATGCTCTGCACCGCAGGATCGGCACTCCACACCGAGATGTGGCCTTCGCTCGCCGCGCGACCGAGAGCGCCCAGCAGTGCTGTCGGCGACCCGATGTCGCCCTGCATCTCGGTCACCACACGAGATGCGATGTCCTGCAGATAGTTCTTCCTCGCTCGCTGATCGTCCTGGAATCGAAAGTATGCGTCCGACTGGGTGATTCGTACGACGTTGTCGGCATCGATCACCTCACCGTCCGGCATCGTGACAGGTCCGATCGCGTCGAGAACGTAGCTCAGTGCCACCGGATCCGTCGCGAGCGCCCCATCGACGACCTGCCCGGTCTCCTGCTGCCACATCGAACGCCAGATCTGCCCGGCGTACGGAAAATGTGGACTCGCATTGCTGTTCTGCCAATTCTGCGTGGACTGGAACTTCTGCTCGTACGCAGCGTCGAACTCGGGCCCGAGGTCGATCGGGTCGTACTGCCGACTCAACTCGTAGTTGCTCGCGAGATCGTCCACATGTACGCGCCCGTCCACCGCCGACACGATTCCGAAACCGCCGATGAGCCCGCCCGTGCCCCGCGACTCGGCATTGGTCTGGAACGCCATGAAATAGTTGCGCGGACCGTCACCGCCGATCATCGGCGGGAGCACCTCGGCGGCAATACTGGTATTGGTCAGCAGCGTCGACAACTCGTGGACCTGGTCCTGCAGTTGCACCCGCGCGTCGTCGACCTGGTGCAGAAACGACGGAGCCGCTATCGCCGCGGTGCGTACATCGAGCTCGGACGCGGCAAGTGCGGTGCGGGCCAGGATCGGCGCCGCGTCACGGAGAGTGGTGATGTCGATCCGGCCGTCGGGCGAGCGCAGGTGCGCCGGGTCGAGCGTGGATCCGACATCGACAGTGGGCACGAGTACCTCGGAGGCGAGATCGTCCACCGCACCGGCGATCTCGGTCACGACATTCATCGGGCTTCCCACGTACGGGATCGCCGACGCCATTTTCCAGATCGGCGAGGCCGTCGCGCTCGCGGCATCGTGCGAGGCGGTGACGGCCGCAGCCGACTGTTCCCGTGCGCGGTCGATGTTTCCTGCGAGCAGTGCGGCCTTGGCTGCGCTCGCATGGCTCTTGGCTGCGTTCAGATCGGAGTACGCGGACTTCGCCGTGTAACCGAACCAGCCGAGCAGCGCCACCAGTGCGACAGCGACGAATCCGACCCCGAGGAGTACGCCCGAACGCGTTCGGTGACGCTTGCGACGAGCCTCGGCGTGGCGTCGTCGTCTGCTCCGATTTCGGCGACGCGAATCGTCGGTCCATCCGCCGTATGCGTCGTAGGAATCGAGAGATCGTCTGGTGCTCATCGAGAGTGTTGTTCCCTTCTTCGGAGGTAACACTACAAATGCCGAATCGGCAGCGCGCCACCAGATCGAGTGGCCGTCGATCCCGGTCATTCGGTTGAATGACCGGGTCGTCGGCGTCTGTGTTCGATGACGGAAGTCGTAGACGTTTCGGCCGACGCGAACGGGGTATTCGCCCGTTTCGCGGTAGCCGACACTCGGCTACGGGAGGGGATGGAAATGCGGTTCGTCACTCTGATCGTCATCGTCTGGCTCGTCATCGGAGCCATCGCCGTGTTTCAACGCGGTTATGTCTCGAGCGCACCCGAGAACTGCGCCGGGGTCGGGACCATCGCCCTCACCGTCGTCGCGGGCCCGCTGAACTACGCGGGTGTTAACCCGAAGGTCACCGACTGCAACCTGCCGCAGCCGAGCGAGTAGTCGAGCCCGTCTCGGCGACGTGAGTTTCATCGCTGGTCGCGACACGACCACCGGGCTCTGCATACTCTGGACGGGTGATGCGCGGAAACCGGTTGGTCGTGGCGGCCATCGCGCTCCCGGTGATTCTGGTATCGCTGATCGGATTCGGCGGCTACGTGACCTTCACCAAGGCGCACATCGATCCGGTCTCGCACGCCGACGCCATCATCGTTCTCGGCGGCGAACACGACGGGCGTGAGGCGTACGGGATTTCCCTGGCCGAACAAGGGGTCGCGGACACGGTTGTGTTGTCCGACCCGTACGGTAAGTCCGATCGGGTGATGAAGAAGTACTGCGGAGCCGATACCGACACGTATTCGGTGCTGTGTGTCCGGCCCGAACCGAGTACGACGCGCGGCGAAGCGATCTTCACCGAAGAGCTTGCGCGGGAGCATGGTTGGAAGCACGTAGTAGTCGTGAGTTGGCGATACCACTTGCCGCGTGCACGGTACATCTTCGGCCAGTGCTTCGACGGCGACGTCAGCATGGTGGCCGTACCTCGTAAGTACAACTTCTCGCTCGTGTTCTGGGAGTACACCTACCTGTACCAGATCGCGGGCTTCGCCAAGGCCGGCATACAGGGCGACTGTCAGAACTTGTGATACAGCGTCACACCGGATTTCAGCAACAGGATCCCGAACATGGCACACGCGACCCCGCCGATCACGTTGGCGGCGAGGAACGCCAGGCCGTCGCGGTATCTGCCTTCCCTGATCTGTGTGACCGTCATCAGCGCCACCGACGACATCGGCGCGAGCACTCCGAGGAACCCGAAGCACGCGAGCGCGACGAACCACTGCGGTGGCGCTGCGGCGACGACGAATCCGAGTACGCCGCACGTGCTGACCGTGAGAAGCAGAACGCGTCGGCGATCGGTGACTGCCGCGGTGAGCCGGACATGCAGAAGCGCTGCCGCGGCGCCGCCGACCGCGACCAACAGAACCAGAATCATCGGACACCCACTGCAGGGCGGGTGATCAACGCGCCTATCGCGAGGGCGACGACCGAGGCGAGGGGCGTGCCCACGATGTAGAGAACGGAGCGCCACGCGGCGTCGTACGTGACGCCCTGGAGTGCGTAGAACCCGAACGTGGTGAAGCCGCAGGCCAGCCCGAGGACACCCGACCGCAGTACCGGCGAGCGTCGACCCGACAGGTATCCGAGGGCTGCGCCGAGGAGCAGGCACCCGGCCACGTTGATAGTGAACGTGCTCAGCATCAGCCATCGTTGAGTGTCCCGAAAGTGCCAGATCCCGAATCGAACGACCGCACCGAGGGCGCCACCGAATGCCACCGCCGCTGTGTCCGGCAGACGATCGGTTCTCACTCGTGCGAGCCTAGTGCGATTCGGCGGGGACGGACGGACGGGTGGACAGGAATCACACGTGGGGGACATTGCCCTCCACTCCGGTATGTTGGGCAATTGTGACCGTGGAAGAGTCGGGCTCAGGGCCCCAGCATTTCGATGTAGCCGTGGATTGGCGTGGCAGCACCGTTGTCGTGTCGGTATCCGGTGAACTCGATCTGGCGACGGCTCCCCAGCTGTCCGAGTCGTTGGGTCTCGTTCTGGAGAAGGGCCCCACCGGCGTCGTGATCGATCTGTCCAGTGTCGGATTTCTCGCGTCGGCAGGCATGTCGCTGCTGGCCTCGACCCATCAGCAGCTCGGCGAGGGTGCAGTTTTCGCGGTTGTCGCCGACGGTCCGTCCACCGGACGTCCGCTGGCGCTCGTCGGCCTCGATCAGTTGTTCGGCATCTTCGGATCCGTCGACGAAGCCCTTGCCGCAGTGGAGACGGGTAAGTCCTGAACTTTCGGGTATGAGGAACTCATGATGGTCATAGCCTTCGGTGGAGACGAAGCGCCGGTTGTTGCTGCGACCGGCCCAATAGTCCGCCCACGTCTCGAGGACATCATGCACCTGGACTTCGACGGCGAAGCTGCCGTAGCCGATCGAGCGTCCGCACTCCGGATCGCGTTGAGCGAGTGGCTGACGGGTCTTCGCATCGCTCCCGAGCGTGTGTACGACGTGGTGCTGGCAACCTACGAGGCGCTGGCCAACGCGGTCGAGCACGCATACGCCCGGGACAAGCCAGGGACCCTCGACCTGCATGCGCAGTGCAGTCCGGATACCGGCTGGGTCGAGGTCACCGTGTGCGATCGCGGTGAGTGGTACGTGCACGCCCCGGATTCCACACGCGGTCGCGGTGTTCCGCTGATGCATGCACTCGCCGATTCGACGGCGGTGACCTCCGATCACGACGGAACGGTCGTTCGACTGGTCTGGGATGCGCGCGAACCGGTCTAGGTAGTTATCTCAATCCTCGGACAGCCGCTCTTGTGAAGTAGCACAATCTCCCCACTGGGTCAGTACGACATGGCCCGTGACGGCGGCGCGTCGGGCGCGTCGCCGAGGGGTGGGGAGGCGCGATGGCTGACGCGTTCATGCCGGGCAGTGTGCTGGCCGATCGGTATCGACTGCTCGAGCCACGGCCGGCCGAGCATGTCTCCACGTCGTGGCTCGCGCGAGATCTCACGACGGGTCGCGAGATCGGGCTCGCGGTCGTGGGCGTCGAGGAGCTTCGGTCGAAAGATCCGCGGACCGATGCAACCGAACGATTCGCCTCGGCCTCCGGTGCACGGCCACGAGTGATCATGGATCCCCCGCGGGTGCTTCTCCTGGCCCGACCGACGCGCACCGGCGTCGCTCCGATCGTGCCGCGTTCGGGTGAACTCGACGGCGACGGTATGAGCGGCACGGCACGGTCTCTCTGGGTGCTCGCCGCAGTGGTCGCGCTCGCGTTCTTCGGCTCGGCAGGATGGGTGATCTCGACGACGATGTTCGGCGGTGGCGTCCAGAACGTCTCGGTCCCGTCGCTGTCGTCGCGGCAGGAGACCGAGACACCGAAACCGAAGACTCTCGCGCCATCGGACGCCGAGGTGTGGTCGGCTGTGCGCTATCCCGACAACGCCGACGATGCTCAACGCGCGATCGACGCGAACCCGGCGACGCGGTGGTCGACCGATTCGTACCGGAGCGCCTTCGGCTCGTCGGCGGACGGGATCGGGTTGATCGTCGACTTCGGCCGTGCGGTCGACATCGACGACGTGTGGATCGCATCCTCGGATTCCGGAACCGCCGTCGAGATTCGAACACCGCCCGGCGAGGATCGAGAACTCGACTCGACCCGGCTGCTCGGCAGCGCAACTCTCCAGCCCGGTACGACGCACATACCGGTGGACAGTGAGTCCGGCGTGCGATCGATTCTGGTCTGGATCGCCGAGCTCGCCGCGACCGACAGTGGATTTCAATCGACCGTGAGCGAGGTCGGTGCCACCGCTGCAGCCGAGTGATCGGTGTGTGCCGGTTACCGAGTAGTCGTCGTCTCCGAGTTCGACTCTTCGTCGGGCTTGTCGGTGGTGGTGCTTCGGTTCCGCGGGGCACGGGTGGTGGTCTCGGGAACCTCGGGTGTGGTCGTCGCCGTGACCTCGGGCGTCGTCGTGCGAGGCAACGTCGGAACTGCCACCTGCCATGTCGGTGAGGGTGGAACGGTGATGGCGGACGAGTTCACCGCGCTCACCGCGGTACTCAGGTCCGAGCGCAACGCAGGCGGTTGGACGCGTTGTGTGTCGTCGTCGAAAGCGCCGCCCACAGCACCGATTCCCAATCCCACGACTACGGCGGTTCCGGCGATCGCGACCGCCGACACTGCGATGGCCTTGTCACGCATCGTCACTGAACCCTAACGCCGGTTGCCGAGTACTTGCCTACGGCACTGATACCGGAACGTTACCTCAGTGGGCTGCGGTGCGCTCAGCTGGCGACGGCCTCGTCGGTGCTCGCGATTCCGCGCCCACCGCCGAAGCGATGCTCCCAGACATCGCCGACCAACCGGTGTCCCTGCCATCGACGTCCGCGCAGAATTTTGCGAAGTTCGGTCGTCGTCCGCACCGCCCAGGTCATTGCTTTGCCGTCGGACGGCAGTTCGGCCTCGGCAAGCACCACGTCGTCGATTCGAAGCTGATACATCGGCATGAGGCACATCATGCATCATCGACGCGTGAAATTCGCGGCTTGGAAAAATGCGGACCGGCGTCGGGCTTGTAACCCGCTCCGTACACGTTGAGCTGTCATTCGATCGATCTACAAACGGACTTTCCGTCAGAAGAGACGCACGATTGCGGGTAGAGCATCGGCTATCTGCTGACCCACGCTCTCGTACACCTCGTGGGCTTTCGTGTACGGATCCGCGATGTCGACCGTCTCGACGGTGTGACGGGCCCGTGCGTCGGCGAGTTCGTCGAGAGTGCCGGCACCGGACATCGCGACGAGTGCCGACGCTTCGAGGAGAGTGAAGGTGCGGCGGAGTTTCCTGGGTGCGATCGTGAGGACGTCGTCGCGGTGACGGCTCGTCATCGTCAGAATCAGATCGGCCTCCTCCGCGATGCGCGGGGAGATGCGACGTGCCGAGAAGCCGTCGGGCTTCCCACCCAACTGTGTGAGCACGACGGCCGCGGTGGCATCCATGGGATGTCCCGTCAGGCCATGGGTACCTGCGCTGGAGGCGGTCAAGTCCACCCCCGACTCGGCGGCGTAGGCGAGCGCGAGTCGTTCGGCGGTCGGAGATCTGCAGATGTTTCCGGTACAGACGAAGAGAGCGTGCACCGGGCAAGGTTAATGCGTCGTGCTCGGCTGGAACATTCGGCAATCGCATTCGGACCGGGGTCACGCTACAGTGAGGCCCGAACGGGGGGCTTCGAGATTGGATCGTTACATATCCTGTCGGCGAGTCCACCCACGCGTTCTCGAGTGAGGCAGGTCATGACTGAGGTTCTCGGTGTATCGGTGGGGTCGAGCGCCGTCCGGATGGCGCGCCCCGACCTTCGCCTGCACACCTCCGGCGAGCAAGAACTGGACTTCCGCAGCGACACCGTCGACGCGTACTGGGATCGCGCCGAGGAGTTGGCTGCGGAATCGATCGGCGTCGTGCTGGCGCAGAACGGTGGAAACCAGGTCGAAGCGACCGGTGTGGCGTACCGAGACCAACAACAGTTCGGTGAGATCCAGCAGGCGATGGCCAGGCAGCGGTTGTACAACTACCGTCTGGTGCCCGAGGCGCGGGCCACGCTGGCCTACCTGGAGGCGTCCGGCGAGATCGGCGACTTCGGGACCATCTGCCTGTACGACCTCGGTAGCTCCGGCTTGACGATCAGTGTCCTCGATCGCCGGACGGGTGAGGTGTTGCTCGCCGAGCGCACCACGGACATCAGCGGCGACGATTTCGATCGTCTGATCTGTGACAATCAGCTGGCCAAGCAGGGGATGGAACTCCAGAACACACTCGGAGTACAAGAATTCACCAGCCGGTGCCGCATCGCCAAGGAACAACTCTCGACCAGTGGTGCCGTCTGCCTTCCCGGTGACAGCGGCGTCATCCTGATCTCGCGGGAATCCTTCGAAGCGCTCGTGACCGTGCCGATCGAATACTCGGCCCGGCTGGTTCGAGACATCGTCGCTCGATCGCCGCAGTACGTCGACGCGGTATTCCTCGTCGGCGGAGGCGCGCGAATCCCGCTGGTCGAAGCGATCCTGCGCTCGTGGACCGGATTGCACGTCGTCACCCCGCGCGATCCCGAGGCCGTGGCCGCGAAGGGTGCGGCTCTGCTCGCGACCCCCGTCGAGACTCCTGCCCTTCCTCCGCCTCCTGCGACGCCACTGCCTGCGATGCCACTGAGTGGGGCCCCGGACTGGCTCAGCCCCGAGCCCGTCGACCGCCCCGGCACGTCCAAGCGCAAGATCCGAGGTGCCGCGTTGGTGGCAGTGGGGCTCGGCGCAATCGCCGCGCTCGGATTGACGCTCGGGTACGGCGGATCCGAGGAACCTGCCAGCGCGCCGGCCGACACGGTATCGACCTCGACGGCTACCGTGCCGACGACGACACGACCTGCACCGACCACCACGGTTGCACCTGCGCCACCGGCAACGACCGAAGCGCCTGCCCCGGCGGCGCCCGTCGAGACCTACGAGGCTCCGCGATACGAAGAACCGGCGCCTGCACCGGCTCCGGCGCCAGCGCCTCCTCCGCTCATTCCTGGTCTGCCGCAGATCCAGTTGCCGCAGATCCAACTGCCTCCGCCGCCGGTGTTCGAGCTGCCCAGGTTCTAGTTTCGCGTCTCCAATTCGACGGGCGGGACACGTCGTCTGCGTCACAGCAGAACTCTGTTCATGCTGTACATCGGTCATACTCGCTGATGGAAGCGTATGCAGTGTTCATTGCCGTGCTGCACGCCTGAATCGAAGGACGAAAGACGTGGAGTTGCGCAGTGCGCCCGACCGGCGGGTAGTCAGCAATGTCTGGTACGGGGAGCCCCTCGGGGCAGAACTGTTCGATCGACCGTCGGGCGGCTACGTCAGTGCCGTCGTATCCGCCGTCCGGCTGCTGTCGGCCGCCGGCAGGAACGGCGTCGTGGTGACGTCCGAGGGTGCGGCCCGGCCGATCGGCATCATCGCCCTCGCACTCGCCTACGCGGTTCGACGACGCCGAGGCCTCGTCATTCTGGAGTTCCTGCCAGGACTCAAGACCGGACGTGCGGGCAGCGCGGTCAGGTTCTTCTATCGGCGGCTGCTTCGCCGCGCATGCCTGTCCATTCAGGTGATGACGTCGTGGGAGCGTGCGCTCTACATCGAGGAATACGACCTCGACCCCGCATCCGTCACTCACGTGCCCTTCTACTTCTACGACGACTCGTCGCACCGGCAGCTCACACCCGATTCGGCGCGCACGGGCGTGTTCGCCAGCGGGCGCAGTTCCTGCGACTGGGATCTGCTGATCGCTGCAGCGCGCGGCAGGTCCTGGAATCTGACCATCGTCTGCTCCGCCGAGGACCACGACGACGTCGTGAAATCCGCCGCGGGAACCGACATCGTCATCAGAACCGAGATCTCCGAGGACGAGCACGCGGACCTGCTCGCTGCAGCGCGCGTCTACGTGATCACGCTCGAGGACCGTCCGGTCAGTGCAGGCCACGTTCGCATCATGGGCGCTGCCACATTCGAGACACCGGTGGTGGTCACCGACGTCCGCGGTCTGGACGGTTACAAGCATCTCGCGGCCGAGGTCGTGCCTGCCGGTGACGTCGAGCAACTCCGATCTGCCGTCGAGCGCCTGCTGAACGATCCCGACAGTCGCGAGCGGGAGAGGGCGCGGGTGCGGGCCATCGCGAGGTCGAACACCCGCACCGACTACCTCGCGAGCATCGAGAGGTTGCTGAACCCCGGCGAGGCGTCGTCGCTCGCTCAGCAGTCCTCGAACACCGCGCGCGCATAGCCTGCGGATTGATAGACGTACTCCCACGCCCACTCGAAGACGTTCCGATCGGTCGTGCTGGCAACGAACGCCATGTCTCCGCTCCAGCACTTGTCGATGATGTATCTGGCCCGAGAGATGTGCGGGGTCGAGGTGACGACGATGATCGACGACCACCCTTCGCGGCGAGCGAGGTCACGGATCTCGCGTCCTTCGCCGCGCGTCGTTCCCGGGTCGGGATCGAAGCATTCGACGGTGAAGTCCGGTGACCCGTGCGTACAGATGTCGGTGAGAGTGCTGGCCGATCCGTACGGGTCGGAGTACACCAAGGTGGACGCGTAGCCCTCCTCCGCCAGTTCCAACCCCAGGCTGTTCCGGTCGTCCGCCGAACCGCCGAGAACCACTATCGCGTCGGCGTGCTTCGGCTGATCGACGACGGGATCCACGTAGACGGGATGGCCCAGGGCCGCGATGATAGCAACGACGACGGCGGCGACCAGCGAAAACAGGGTCACCCGGGCAGCTGTTCGCGGTGGGGTCAGCATCGGGCGGCAGCAACGAATTCGATCACACAGCCTAATTTACCGATGATTCTTGTACTATTGGTCTTCGGAATGCGTCGTTACAATCGGCAAGTACGGTTTTCTGCCAGGTAGAAGGGTTTCATGAGCGGCGACGCGCATATCGAGCACGGAGTGTGTCCAGCGAGCCTTCTCGCAGGTTCGTGTGCCCACGACACCCCTTCACTCACCGTTGTCTGACCGCAGAATGGCGCTTCGTTGGCTGATACTCGCGCCGATACTGGCAGTGGCCACCGCATTGATCGGCACCGTGGCGCACGAGCCCGTCACCGATCATCCCGTGTTTCGTGAGCTGGACGGACCCGACGTCGTCAATCCGATGCGCGGCCAGTTCGACAACATCGACACCGGCCTGTTCCCGCAGTCGAACATCGGTCAACAGCATTACCCGGATTGGCCGGGCACCAAGGACGCTGCCATCAGAGTGAACTGGCGCTCGCTGCAGCCGGTCGATCCGCGTACGTTGCCGCCCGACGCCCCGGAAACCCAGAAGTACGACTTCTCGGCGATCGACGAGGCACTGGAGTCGTACGGAGCCAGGGGGATACGCGTCGGACTGCGGGTGTCCTCCTACGACTCCTGCTGCGAGACCGCTCCCGCGGGCAACGTCAACATCGGCGTCCCCGACTGGCTGACGACCGTACCCGGAGCGACGACCAGCGTCGACTACGACGGAATCGCGCAGGTGATTCCCAATTGGAACGACAACAGCTACGTCGGCAACTTCGAGGCACTGCTCGCCGCACTGGGGCGCCGATACGACCGCGACGAGCGGCTGTCGATCTTCGAGATGTCGGGGTACGGCGACTTCAGCGAGAACCATGTCGCGTTCATGCGCGACCAGCTCGGCACGCCGGGTCCGGACGAGCAGGCGAGCGAAGCGGAACTCGGCTACTACAGCCAGTACGAGGATCAATACATCACCAAGGACAACGTCGTCAGATTGGTCGATGCGAACCTCCGGGCGTTCCCGAACACTCAGCTCGTCACTGCCACCGGCAATACGGAAATCGTCAAACAGCTCCTCCGCGACAGCGGCGAGCTGACGGCCACCACCAAGCCCGTCGGGCTGCGCGCAGATTGCCTCGGTACGTTCTCCCCGGTCCCCACCTGGGCCGACAACAAGTATTCGAAGTACGTGGAACGAGACGACCCGATCATCGACGTTCTCCTCGCGCGTTATTCGACTGCGCCGGTGCTGACCGAGTGGTGTCAGAAACCGGACGACGTCACATCGGCCGAATACTACGAACGTGGCCTTGCCGACGTCGTGGACCACCACGTGTCGATGACGGCGAGCAGCGGCTTCCCCGACCAGTTCAACGGCGAGACGATGGACCCGACGGCGTATTCGCTGTGGTCTCGCGCGAACGTGGTCGCAGGCTACCGCTACGTGGGCGACGCCACGGCCGACGCGTCGAGCTCCGGCGACACGGTGTCCGCAGCCGTGCGATGGACGAACAAGGGGGTGGCTCCGACGCACGAGGACTGGCAGGTGGAATATCGCCTCGTCGATTCGAGCGGCACCGTCGTGCAGACCGCACCCTCGGTGATAGATCTACGGTCGATGAGCTCGGAACAGTCGTACCTCGACAACGGCACGGTTCCGGTGCCCGCGACGGCCCAGGAAACCGTCGAATTCGACCGCGCCGGTCTGTCGTCCGGTTACTACACGGTCTCTGCAGCCGTGGTCTGGAACGAGCACAAGGCGGGCGCAACGACGACCGTGAACTACGAGCCGATGAGCCTCGCGCAGAACGGGCGAGGACTGGACGGCAGTTACGCGCTGACGACTGTCGAGATTCCGTGACGGCTCACTCACCCGAGCATGATGGTCCATAGCTGCCGCCGGGTCCCCGGCTCGTCCTCGAGATAACCGGGTACCTCACCCTCGCAATCGAACCCACGCAAGCGAAGTGAGCGAGAGAGAACGGTGTCCTCGGGGTGCAGCGCAATCGACGCGCGACGCAGCCACGGATTGCTCTTCTCCAGCGAGTTCAACGCTGCGCTCACGGCCTCCGACCGCACGACATCGGAATCGACGCCGTCGACGGCAAGAAGGACGACAGCCGACGCGGTGCCGTGATCGAGCAGTGCGGTGACGAATCCCGCGCGCTCGTGTTCGACTTCGACGGCGAATCGATACTGCGGCCCCACGTGACCGCGGCCCGAGTTGTGACGCTCGGGCGCAACCCTGATCAGTTCGATCACACCGTCGGTGGTGATTGCGGTTGCCTCCACCGATCCGAACTGGACGGTGGGACGGCGGATCCGGCGCAGTTGCGCCTTGGCGAGTCGCACACCCACCTGGATCATCCCGAAACCGAGCTCGAGTGATCCTCGTGCAGATGCAGGCATGAACCGACTCTCGAGCTGGGCGGAAAAGGGGGAAAGCAAACCAGCTAGACTATAACAGTGCACAAACCGCTTCGCGTTCTCGTAGTCGGTCCCGCGGCATCCGCCGCCGACAGCCGCGGAGGGATGGCGACGGTGGTGTCGCTGATGCTGGCCAATCCGTCCGCTGACGTTCGGACGGATAACGTTGCCACGTATGTCGATTCCACTCGGATCCGCAAGCTGTGGGTCGGCGTGACGGGAATGCTGCACGCGTCGTGGTTGATCGGGCGGCGCCGCGTCGACGTACTGCACGTCCATCTTGCGCACGGCGGCAGCGTAGTTCGAAAAGCGGTACCCATGGCGGTGGCGAGGCGCATGGGAATACCCGTCGTCGTCCATGCGCACAGCTACGATTTCGCAGGGTGGTACGGCCGGTTACCGCGGCCTGCGCGAGGATTCGTTCGTCATGCTCTCGCGGCGGATCATTGGCTCGTGCTCGGTACCGGACTTGCCGCGGAATACGCAGATCGGCTCGGGCTCGATCGACGAGATGTGACCGTGCTGTACAACCCGGTCCGCCTTCCCGAAGTCGCTGCACCCCAACAAGACAACGGTACCGTTCGCATCGTCACGCTCGGGCGCCTCGGGCAGAGGAAAGGGTCCTTCGACCTCATTCGGGCCGTCGCGGCACTGCCGGAAGGCGTGCGAGATCGGGTGACGGTGACCATGTGCGGAGACGGAGATGTCGACGAAGCCCGGGCGGCCGTGCGGTCCGAGGGTCTGGAGAAGGTGATCACGGTCGCGGGATGGACGTCACCGCAGGAGTGCGCCGACATTCTTTCTCGTGCACAGATATTCGCATTGCCGAGCTACAGTGAGGGCCTACCGATGGCACTGCTGGAGGCCATGTCGCACGGCCTTGCGCCGGTGTGCACCCCGGTCGGCAGTATCGGTGAGGCCATCACGGACGGCGTCGACGGTGTGCTGGTCCGGCCCGGTGATGTGCCAGCACTCACCGAGGCCCTTCGAAATCTAGTCGAGGACGGTGATTCACGACGCCGGATCTCGGCTGCCGCCCGCGTCAAGGCCGCGGAGTTCGACATCGACGCGTGGTATTCGCGACTGGACGGAATCTGGCGCGAGGCCGGCAACCGCCGCGAGTAGCGAATGCAGCCGCGTGCCGACGACATCGGCAGCGAACGTGTCGGCGTAATGAGTCCGTGCGGCAAGCCCGCGTCGAAATGCGGTGTCCGGGTCGGCCAGTCGATCGAGTTCCGCGACCAACGAATCCACGTCGTCGACGCCGATCGCAGGGTCACCTGGCGTTCGAAATTCGGGGAGCGCACCGCGGTCGCTGACGATCGCCGCCACTCCCAGTTGCATCGACAGCACCTGAACCCCGCTCTGCGACGCCCGACGGTAATGCACGAGCGACGCTTTCGCCCGTGCCATGACGCCGAGTTCGTCGTCGTAACGAAACGGGGAGTTGCGGTGGACGGTGTGCGGTGGCAGCGGGCCCTCGATCGATCCCTTGCCGATGATGACCAGATCATCTCCGCGCCAACCGGATCCGTCCACATGTCGACGCCACGCGCTCAGTACGACATCGAGGTTCTTGTACGAGTTGATGCGGCCCACCAACACCAGGTCGCGACGTGCGCTCGCGGGAACCACAGCTGATATTCGCTCGTCGTCGACGTCACTGGTCAAGGGAATCGAATACACCGGTGTGCGCGCGCCGGGAACCGTGCCGCGTCGCACCGCATCGGCGACGTACTCGCTGAACGTCACCGTCGCATCCGCTGATCGTCCCCATCGGTCGAATATGGCACGCTCCCAGGCCGGCCGATTCTCGGATGCGTCGTGCGGACGGTCGTCGTGAACCAGATGCACACGCGGCGCGAGAGCGCCGAACGCCAACCATCTCGGATCGCGCACGAGTTCACCGACGACGACGTCGGGGGCGAACTCCCGTGCCGCGCGCAGCGCCTTCACGAACGGAATCCAGCTGCGCGCCTGCTTGAATCGAGCATCGAGGACGACTTCGTAGTCGCGCGGCGCGTCGGACTCCGGGTGTTGGTCCGTTGTCACCAACATGACATCGTCACCCTGCGCGCGCAGAGCCTCGACGTGGATACGGGCGAGTGGGCGCATCCACGGCGACAGCCAGAGCACCTTCATCGCGTGCCCTGGGGCATCACCGAATCGAACGAGTGCTCGTACGCATCGGCCATGGATTCGATGGTGTACTCGGTGCGCATACGGTCGTAACCCGCGAGACCGAGATTCGGCCACGTCGAGGGGTCGCCGAGGAGTTCGGCCAGTGTGTTGCGCCACGCGTCCACGGTGATCGGTTCGACGAGCCGTCCCGAATTGCCGTGATCGAGCATGTCGGGCACCGCGCACACTGCCGAGGCGACGACCGGAATACGCCGCGCCATCGCCTCGAGGATGACCATGGGGAAGGCCTCCGAACGGCTGGGGACGCACAGCAGATCGCAGTCCGCCAATGCCTGATCGGGGCCGGGAGACCAACCGCGCCATTTGATTCGGCCTGCGAGATCGCTCGGGGTGAGTGCTTCCAGGCGCGCACGGTCCGGTCCGTCGCCGTAGATCGACAACTCCCACGGAAGATGGCGTAGGCCGTCGAGAGCCTCGACGAGCAGGTGTGGATTCTTGTGCTCGAGAATGCGCGAGAGCATGACCAGATGCGGTACGTCCGATATCGGGCGCCGGGGTTGCGCGTCGGGGAGCGTGCGTCCCGACACGACACCGTTGGGGGCGACGAACATCGTGTCGCCGAGGTGCTGATGTGCCGTCGCTTCGGCCCAGTGGCTGGGGGAGAGGGCGATGAAGCCGTCGGCTCGCGTCATGGCTCGGGCCAGCGGGCGTGAGTACGTGGCAGCCGCGGGCTCCGGCGGAATATGCGCTGCCACCAACCACTTTCGGTGCGATCCTGCCGCACGCCACAGCGTCGAGAAGCCGACTTCGGTGTTGGTGTCACCGCTGACGACGATCGCGTTCTCGTGGGCGGTGTCGATCATCGGTGCCCACCACGGCTGGCGCACCACGCGAACGGAATGAGGTATCTCGGCCACCAGCGGGCCGAAGCGTTGCATCGCGGCGATCGTCACGTCGTACCCGCGTCTCTGCAGTTCGGTTGCGAGCAGTACGTGATGTCGTTCGGCTCCGCCGTAGACCAGACGATTGATGGTGAAGACTATCGAGGGTTTCGTCGAGCTCCTGGTGCGTCGCCGAGCTGCCCGCCGCGAGCGTTGCACCCGATCGAGGATCGACGTGCCCGCCAGGTACAGGTCGGCGCTGTGCACGGTGCGTCGGTGCTCGAGCCCCAGAGCGACGTTGGCTCGCAACAACTCTGCCGACCGTGAGGTGCCGGAATCGTCGCCCGCGACGGTGCCCGCTCCCGAATGCGCGATGCTCGTCTCGTCGGCGAGGCGCACGGTCCAACCGGCCGACCGCGCGCGCTGCTGCCAGTCGAATTCCTCGCCGTACAGGAAGAACTCCTCGTCGAACGGACCGACCGAGTTCCAGGCGTCCCGGTGGATCGCCAGGCACGCCCCGGTCAGATAACCGTCCACCTCGTCCGGTGCGGATGCGTACAGATCGGACAGCGGTGTCCCGCGCAGCGCCTCGGAATAACCGGCCTTGGACACCAACGACCGCACGACACCGGAACTACGATGTGCCACATCCCAGGTGCGGTGACGACCGGTGCGCTCGGAGTGAAACCTGTCACCGTTGGGGACGACCATCGGCGCTGCGGCAGCCACACCGTCTTCGCTCAACAGGGCGAGTGTGCGGTCCAGCGGAGCGAACAGTTCCGCATCGGGGTTGAGCAACAACAGGTGATCCTCCGGCGCTTCGGAGGCCAGCGCATTGACCGCCGCTGCGAACCCCTTGTTGGAACCGTCTCCGAACCACCGGGTTTCGGGGTGAGCTCGGCGCACCTCGTCCATACCGGGGTAGTCGGGTCCTGAGTTGTCCCAGACCAGAACCTGCATGTCGGACAGGATCTTCTCGACCGAGTCGAGACACGTGGCGAGCTGTTCCGGGCTTCGGTAGGCGACGATCAGCACACTCACCGATCGGGGCTGGGTCGTAGTCGTCTCGGAATTCGGCCGGGTCACTGCGTGGTCCTTCCATGGTCGGTCGCCTGAGGCAATGGTTCTGCCGGTTCGTCCGGCTCTTCCGGCTCGTCGCCCGAGTCCAACATCGTCTTGAGCGTCGAGATCTTCGCCGGGCCGAAGACGAGATTGGCCACCGCGTACACGACGACTGCGATCACTCCGGAGATCACCAGCGGCAGGTCGTGCGCGAAGTAGACGGCAACCCCGGTGGCGGTGAGGGGGACGAGTGCCTTGACCATGTAGCGATACGGCGTTCTGTACGGGCTCTTACGATGCAGTCGCCACGTGACGACGACAAGCCCGCTGAATTCGGCGAACAGCAGTGCGGCGCTTGCTCCGACCGCGCCGAAGCTCGGAATCAGCACGATGTTCAGTGCGATGTTCACCGCCAGATTGACGACGTTGAGTCGCAGCAGGAACACCTGGTCGTGTGCGGCGAACAGGGCCTGACTGAGCACACCGTTCATGAATGTGACCGTCACTGCGACGAACAGCAGAGCCAGGGCGGGCTTTCCGTCCGAGACGAACTCGTCGGAGCCCATCGTTGCGACGATCGGACCGGCGAGCATGACGCCGACGAGACCGATCGGAAGTGCGACGAGCGAGAGTGTTTCGACGCTCTTCTCGACGAATTCGGCAAAACCCTTCTTGTCGACGGCAAATCGACGCGTCATCGACGACAGTGTCGAGGACAGGAAGAACTGCGAGATCACCGACGTCGTGAAGGCAACGGTGTAGGCGAGGCCGTACACACCGACTTGCTCCGGTGAGCTCAACAAGCTGAGCAGCACCGCGTCGGCGCGCCAGTACAGAACGCCGATTATCAGAACACCGGTTTGTGGAAGGCTTTCCACGACAAGGCTCAGGCTCTCGCGCCACGAGAAGATGGGCCAGAACGGAATCATCCGGCCTGCCGCCCAGAACTGCACCAGCAGTTGCACCACGAGTGGAACGACCTGTGCGATGGCGAACCAGACCAGGGGTGCGTCGATCTGGATCATCACCAATGTGGCGCCGAGCGACGCCATCCTACCGACGAGATCGGAGACCGCCACTGCCGTGAAGTCGACCTTGGTGACGAAGATCGGTTGTACGCAGGTCAATACCGTCGAGACCGTCAGTGACGTCGACAGGATGATGAGCATCGATTTGACCTCCGGTTCTCCCTGATAGATCAGGAGTCCCGAGGCCATGGTGATCAAAGACAGTGGTACACAGTAGACCAGCGACAATCCGGTGTTGACCCGGATGAGACGTTCGAGATCGGCGGTGCCCGACGTGACGCGTCGGACGATGACCGAACCGATGCCGAGCTCGGTGAAGCTCGTCCACAGACCGACGAACACGATCGCAGTGGTCAAGTGCCCGTACGACGTAGGGCCCAGGTGACGCGTGGTGATGGCGACGGTGAAGACCGAGGCCAACATTCCGAGTACACGGAAGATCAGCTGTGTGCTGAACGCCTTGACGATTCTGCCGGTGGAAACCTCGTCACTGTCACCGCTGCCGCTGCCGTTGTCGCTGCTGTTGTCGGTGGTGTCGGCGGTGGTGTTGTCGGGGTGAGGCGGCGGTGTTCGGTCGACGAGAGGTCTGTCGACTATTCGATCGAATCGTATGGTGGATTGTTCCGGGAACTGCCAGAATGCCTCTCGTGCGGCCATTTCCTGCGCACGCGCCGTGGGGTCACGACGTACCGTGGCTTCCGGCAGGTGGTAGGCGAGCTTCATGTCGCCACCCGTTCCAGAGTCGATCGCCCCGCAGCGGAAGGTAGGCTTCCGGCGTTGCGGTGTTCGATCGAGTCCGATATCGGGGAGAGGACGTTTCGAGCATGCGGGCTCATGTTCCGCTGGCGGGGATGCTGTCGGCGACGCAGTGGCGACGACGGTACGACGCTGGAGAAGTTCCTGACGCGACGCCGTACGGGTTGCACAAACTCGCCGAGAGCGGTGTCGAGACCACGTTCGGTACAGCCGATCTCGGACGGGTTCAGTCCAGAATCGGCGCGTCCGTCCGGTATCGGGTGGACGGTCTCGAACTCGTGGAGGCGCTGGGGGAACGTAAGGCGTTCACGACGGCGAACACCGACGCCGTGCTCTGTTACGACGAACGCACCGGCATTCCCGCCGCGTTGCTCGCCGAAACGTCGCGCAGCTACGCACCCGTCGTATCCGGTATCGGTTGGATCACACACAGATCCGCCCCCTACCCGAAATGGGACCGGCTGTTCGCGCATGCTCTGTCGAAGACTCCTGCGCTCTGGTCGCAGTGTCGCCCGGTCCTGGACACGCTTCACCGCGAGTGGGGAATCGAGCGTTCCAGACTCCACTTCGTTCCTCTCGGGATCGACACGGACTTCTACACTCTGCAGACCGAGGCGCCTGTCCCCGGCCGCATCATGAGTGCGGGCGAGGATCGCTTCCGCGACCACGATCTCCTCGTCGACGCCGTCGCCGCAGTTCGGCGTTCCGTACCCGAGGCGCACCTCGAACTCGCGACGGGGCTTCCCGTCGACGTCCCGGCCGATCTCGGCACGGTACACACCGAGCGTCTCGACGGGCGAATGCGATGTCTCTATCAGCGCGCGAGTGTCGTCGCTCTCGCGCTTCGGCCGACGATCTCCGGCTCGGGTCTCACTGTCGTTCTCGAGGCCATGGCGAGCGGAAGACCGGTCGTGGTGACCGACAACCCCGGCATGGCCGACTACGTCGAGGACGGAGTGACCGGCGTTCTCGTGCCCGGCGGTGACGCAGACGCGCTGGCAGATGCCATCGCAGCCCTGCTCACCGATCCGGAACGAGCCGCGGCGATGGGTCATGCCGCGGCGGCGCGGGTGCGATCGCAGTTCACGTCGAGCGTCATGGCAAGCCACCTAGCGCAGATTGTTCGGTCGGTGTAGCGATCTCGGGCCGGCCGAGCAGGGGCGAATTCACGGATGGTTCGATGTGAGCTTTCTGAAGCTGCATCAAAGCACGGGGGCCTTCGAGAAGGTACCGACGTGACAAACGTCTCGGCTCGGTGAGCAACCGGTAGAACCATTCCAGCCCGTTCTGCTGGAAGAAGTCAGGCGCGCGTTGCGATTCGCCTGCGAGGAAGTCCGCTGCGGCGCCGAATGCGAGCAGCACACGGGCTCCGGTCGCGGCCCCGTAGTTCTCGATCCACAGCTCCTGCCGCGGCTTGCCGAGACCGACCACCAACACGTCGACCGACGAGGCGGAAATCTGAGCAGCGATCCACGAGGACTGCACGGGATCGGCGAGCTCGGCGGCGTCGGGTGACCAGAAGCCCGCCACCTCGAGATCCGGGTGGCTGCGCCGCAACACGAACCGCAGACGCTCGTGCATGCGCGAAGTTCCGCCGAGGAAGCCGACGGTGTGGCCGTTGGCCGCTGCCACGTCGATGATGCTCGGCAGCAGATCGGACCCGGTCACGCGTTCCCACGATCGGCCCGTCAGCTTCTCCGCCTGGTTGACGATCGGAGCACCGTCGGCGAGGAAGGCCCAGTGCAGATCGACACGGTCGGTGTCGATGTGGTTCTTCGCGTCGACACCGCCGCGGAAGTGGTGGATGTGATCGAGGTTGACCGAGCCCAATGCGAGAGGTGCATGGCCGGGCTCGGACAGCCGGCGCAACACCGCGTCCAACACGTCCTCGAAAGTGCACAGCTCCACGGGGGTGCCGTTGGTGACCATGCGCGTGGCCGTGAGCGGTTCACGGTCGTTGTGGCGGTCGATGCTCATGGGGTCCCAATCAGTTCTTGGAGGCGGATGCGGTTGCGATGGGTGTTCTCGCAGACCCACAGGTGGTGGTCGGTGGGCTGCCCTGCGTAATCCCGCTGGCGGCGGAGAGTGGCGGTTCGTTCGAATCCGGCGAGTGCGAGCCCCTTGGCGGGGCGAGGGTTGTCGACGGACACCGGAGCGATGACCCACCGCAGTGGGACGGTCCGGGTGAAGGCTCTGAGTGCGACGACATGACCGGCCCAGCCGGTCACCTCGGATCGGTGAATGCTCGGCGTGCACCAGATGCTCAGTTCGCCGGCGTTGGACAACCCGTCGACGCGCGAAATGTTCACCTCGCCGGCAACCGTGGTGCCGGAGTGTGACGCTTCGAACAGCAGATGGGGGTAGGAAAGACCGCGCTTGGACAGGCGTCGGTCGTTCAGATACTTCTCGATCCACGCAGACGGAGTGTTGAGCTCGTGCCACGTCCGAGCCGCTTCACCGAAGGCAGGTGCAAGAAAACTGCCGTGCAGAAGGCGCGTTGCGCGCCACTGTTCGAAGTCTCCGAAACGGGGGACGCGGATGGTGAATCTGCTGGTACCGAAGGTGCGGGTAGTGAAATCTGGATGGAAGGCCTCTGCTTCTGCGATGTGTTCGTGGATCCCCGACTGTCTAATCCCGACCAAAGGTTTGTTTTGGACGTGGTTAACGGTCATGACGACAGAATACAGCCACAGTGGCCTACTGCGTATCCCGATCGTGGGGCAAATACAGTCACGGACTGGTATCAATGAGTATGTAACATTCCACAATCTCGATCCGAAAGCAGAAATGTGAACGTCGACGAATTGGTGAAAGCAACACTGCGGCGAAGGGTGGCATGCCTCGTCGTAGTGCTGTGTGCTCTGGCCGCAGGCGCGTACGGAGCCATGTCGTCGACGGAGTCGTACGAGTCCTCGGCCGTCGCAGTGGTCTATCCGCCGGGCGCAGGCGACATCGACGCCAAGCTCAACCCGTTCGTCAACTTGAACGACAACATGAGCCAGCTCGCTGCCGTGACTGCGACGATGCTCCAATCATCCGCTGCTGCAGCGCTTGTGGAGGAAGCAGGAGCGTCGCCCGAGTACACCGTGACCTCGACGCTCGGCGATACGGCGTCCGCTCTTCGGCTGTCGCCGCAGCTGCTGATCACCACCAACGGGCCCACTCCCGAGGCCGCGCAGGCGGGGGCACAGGCCTTGCTCGACTACTCGTCCGTCGCGCTCGCCGAGCTTCAGGTTCAGACGGGTGTGCGACCCAACACCGAAGCATCCATCACTGCCGCGGTGATGCCCGGACCGGGCAGCCTCGTGCCCACCAGCCCGCTGCGAGCAGCCGGTTCCTACGGCCTCGCCGTGCTGGTGGTCGGGCTGCTCGGGATCGTGATCTTCGGAACACTTCTCGACAGGCGGCGTGAGCGTACGTCGGTGGCTCCCGATGCCGAGCAGAAGGCGCAGACGCCCGCCGAGACACCTGTGGAGAGCGTCGAACCGACTGAGTCTGCCGCTCGACCGTCTGTGATCGAGCACAAAGAGCCCGAAACAGCAGAGCCCGACACTGCAGAACCCGAAGCTGCTGAGCAGACCCACTGGACCATTCCGGAGTTCGCAGACTTCCCTGCCCCTGAAGAGCCTGCCCCTGAAGAGCCTGAGCCTGAAGAGCTTGCGCCTGAAGAGCCTGAGGCGAAGGAGGCTACGACGCAGCGTGATCGCGTGCTGGTCCGGCCGCCGGAGCGGATTCATTCGGCCAGCGCGCCGAAGCCGCCGGATTCGTCGAAGCGCGAGAGTTTCGATCCGTTCAACGTGGCACCGCCGAAGGACCCCCGCCCGGTGGAGCATGCACCGCGCAGTGCGCACGGCACCGCGCCTGCGCGCGAGATCGAGCAGGATATCGACGACTACTACGGCGTCGAAGAGCGGGTACATGTGCCCATGCGCCCCCAGCATCACGATTATCCTCGGTCGGCTGTCACCGGTGGAGGACCACGCAGGTGACCGTGGTGTTCCTGGGACGGCGTTTCGATCTCGATCCGCGCGCCGTCTCCTTCGGGACGGTGGTTCTTCTCGTCGCGGTTGTCCTTCTGCTCGGTATGCGTCAATCGTTCACCGTTCCAGGGGCGCTCGGGTTGAGCCCGGCGTCGTTGATCCTCTTCGGATGCGGCCTTTTGTGGGTGCTCACCCGAATCGTCGGTCAGCGATCTCGCGCCGATCTCGGATTGCTGTCGGCCGCAGTGGTTCTCTACGCCACCGCCAGTCTGGTGTCGTTCGGTTCGTTGTCGTCGCGGCCCACCGACTCCGCGATCGTGGCGAGTTCGCAGACCAACCTGATCACCGAGTTCGCGTTGGTCGCCGCCTTCTTCTTCGTCGTCACCGTCGTTCGAACGCGCACGGCCCTCGAATGGGTCGCCAAGGCCCTGATCATCGGCGGCGCCATCAGTGCGATGTTCGCCATCGTTCAGTACGGCACCGGTATCGACGTCGCCGCGATGCTCAAGCCGCCCCTGCTCAAGGATCACGGATCGGTGCTGAGCGAAGCCCTCATGCGTGAAGGATTCGCGCGTCCGCAGGGGAGTGCGGGCCATCCACTCGAGCTGAGCGCCGTGCTGACAGTTCTGGTCCCCGTTGCGCTCGGGGTCGTGTACTCCGCTCGGGCGCGTGGGCGTCGGTCGTGGCACTGGACACTCGTCGCGGTGATTCTCGTCGGTGGTGCGGCGTTGACCCTGTCGCGCTCGGCAGTCGTGGGACTCGGTGTCGCAGTGTTGTTCATGGCGTGGAAGTGGCCGGTGCGCCGGGTGCTGACGCTCGTTGCCGTCGTCGCCGTGCCGTTGATCGTTGCCTACGTCACCGACTCGAAGCTGCTCAACGCCTTCATTCAGGTGTTCGCCACGAGCGGTACCGACTCGTCGCTGCAGTCTCGCGACAACGGTCGCGACTACGTGGTGGAACACTTCGCCGATCACCTGTGGTTCGGCGAGGGCACCGCGACGTATTCGGCTCGCGGAAATCCGGTGTTGGACAATCAGTATCTGGGCCGGCTGATGGAGACGGGTGTGTTCGGCCTGCTGACCTTCGTATTGCTTCTGGCGACCGCGCTGGGATTCGCAGTCGTGGCGTCGCGGCGATTCTCCGAACGCGCGCGCCGCGCATCCGACAGCCGCAGTGACATCGGCATGTTCGAGCTGACACGAGGTATCGCGGGTGCTCTTGCCGCCACAGCCGTGATCGCGTTGATTCTCGACGTGTCCGGCTTTGCGCAGATCTGGTTGCTGATGTGGATTCTCGTCGCGCTCGCGGGCTCGGCGTTCTACATCGTCCGGTCCGAGGACCGCGAGGATGCTGTCTCGCAGTCCATCACGGTTCGCGACGAGGATGAGCAGTCGACCGCAGTGCGGGAGCCACAGGGCGTCCTCTGAGCAGACCGTCGGTGGTGCCCGCCTCGATCGCTTTGCGGTAGACGATCATCGCCGCCTCGCACGCAGCGATGGTGTGCTCCACGTCCGCTTCGGTATGTGCCGCCGAGATCACGAAGGACTGTCCGAGGACACCACGCGTCAGCAATTCCTGCAGGAACAGCGTCCGAAATGCCTGCGACGGAACGCCGTCGGCGTCGCGAGTGACGAACACCTCGCACGACGGCCTGCCCACCACCGTCACGAAGTCGGACAGGCCTGCGCGTCGGGAAGCGTCGTTCACGCCGTCGGCGAGCGCTTGCCCTCGCGATTCCATGACGGCGACAGGATCCTGCGTACGGTAGGTGGCGAAGACTGCTTTCATCGCGGCAAGGGAGGTGGTCTCGGGGCCGTACGTCGTCGACATCAGGAACGTGCGCGGGAGATCGGTGCGTAGACCGCCGCGTTCCATGTATTCCCGACGGCCGGCCAACGCGGACACCGCGAATCCGTTGCCCATTGCCTTCCCCCACGACGACAGGTCGGGGGTGACCCCGTACACCGATTGCGCGCCCCCGGCGGCCCAGCGGAATCCGGTGATGATCTCGTCGAAGACGAGCAGAGTTCCGGCGCTGTCGCACAGGGCACGTACGCCTTCGAGGAATCCCGGTTCCGGCTCCGCGGTTCCGGTCGCCGCTTCCATCACCACACACGCGATCCGGCCGTGATTCGACTCGAAAACAGCGCGCAGCGAATCCAGATCGTTGTACGAGAAGGACACTGTCAGATCGCGATACGCCGCGGGAATGCCCGCGTTCATCTCGGTGGTGCCGATGAACCAGTCGTCGGTGGAGAAGAACGGCTGCCTGCACACCGCGACGAGATCTCTGCCGGTCACCGCTCGGGCGAGTTTCACCGCAGCCGACGTCGCGTCCGAGCCGTTCTTGCCGAACTTGACCATCTCTGCGGTCGGGACGAGGTCGAGAAAGGACTCGGCGACCTCTGCTTCGAGCAACGTCGGCCTGCTGAAGTTGTGGCCGCGCCGGGCCGCGTCGGCGACGGCGTCGACGACGGGGGCGAACGCGTGGCCCAATGTCACCGAACGTAGACCCATCCCGTACTCGACGTAACAGTTGCCGTCGACATCCCACACGTGGGCTGCCTCGCCTGCGTCGAGTACCGGTGCCATGCCGTCCGGGTACTGGTCCGAGCCGCGGGCATAGGTGTGGGCGCCGCCGGGGATGACGTCGTGGAGCCGTGCTTGCGCTTCGATGGACTTCGCGAATCCGCGATGGCCGTCGAGGGAAGGTGCCTGGGTGCCCCTCATCGAGTTCCTTCCCGAATGTCCGTGCCGTGCAGCCACCATCGGCCGTGTAGCTCGGGCATCGACCTGTCGAGTTCGTCCAGCAGATCAGGGAGCGTCAGGAGTACGACGTCTGGGTTCGCCGCGGTCAGTGCGGCGGGGGAGATGATCGGAATGTCGGTGCCCGGCATTCGTCTGCCTTGTTTGGACGGGGATGCGTCGGCAACACCGCCGAGCAGCGACCGCGTGATCCCTGCCAATGCGAGCAGTGCCACCGCCCGCGACGCAGCGCCATAGGCGTACACCGTCTTTCCCGCGTCCCGGAGGTCGGCAAGGGAACCACGCAGCATCGTCCTGTCGTCGTCCGCTGCGGAGTGCAACGTGCCCACCGCCGCCGCGTCGTCGATGCCGAGTGAGCGCTCGTGGTCGAGGATGGTCGTGACCGAGGAGTCCGGCGAGCCGGATCGTGTGGCGGCCACCAGAATCGTTCCGCCGTAGAGCTCGAAGGTCCATGCCGACCGCGGCACCAGCCCGGCGCCGCGCAACAACGCCGTCAGCGACGTCAGGGAATAGTAGGCAAAGTGTCCGTGGCGCAGCGCGTTCCACTGACCTTCACCCACGATGGCGGTCAACGAGTGGAACTGGATCAGCAGCACACCGTCGGCAGTCAACGCGGCGGCGCGGGCGGCGAACGCTGCCTTCTGATCAGGGTCGTGCATGATGCCGAAACAGTCGAGCACCACATCGGCAGGCTCGCTGTCGAGTTCACGGAAGCCTCGATCGGACAGGAGCGGAACCCATGTACCGCCGTGGGGGCTGCCGAACTCACGGACGGTACGCCCGCGCAACCATCCGGCACGCGCGACGGTGTCGACGGCATCCGCGGCCTGATCGGTCAACGCTTTCGGTTCGATTCCGCGCGGCTCGTCGGCGACGGTGTCGTCGTCCGACAGTTGCGCCAGCGCGCATTCGGTGCACAGCGACATCGCGAGGCGATGACGCGCGTCGGGGTCCGTGTTCGTTGGGTCGTGGATCGGAAAGTGATCTGCCGCTGGGACCGATCCCAGATCCAACACGGTCACGAGTGCGCTCGCCCCGCAGCCGCGGCACCGGCCCGCGGTCACGACGATCTCACGGACGACGTGACGCGGACCGAGAAATCGGACATGATCGAGGAATGCGAGTCGACACCAGTGACATCGAGGGCGTTCTGCTCTTCGTACCCGAACCGTTCCGAGACGAACGTGGCTTTTTCACCAGAACGTTCGACACCGAGATCTTCGATCGCGCGGTGCAGGGATCCGACGTGTCGTCCTCGAGCTTCACCCAGGATTCGCAGTCGCGCTCGATTCGCGGAACGATTCGCGGAATGCACGGCCGACTCGGCCGCGGCGAAGCGAAACTCGTCCGGTGTGCGCACGGCGCGGTACTCGACGTCGTCGTGGATACGCGACCCACGTCGCCGACGTTCGGCGAGGTGCGTACGTTCACGCTGGACGACACCGCATTCACGCATCTGTTCATCCCGCCGGGGCTTCTGCACGGCTTCCAGGCTCTGACCGACACCGCCGACGTGTGCTATCGAATCGACCGACCGCACGATCCGACCGAGGACATCGGTGTCGCATACGACGACCCGACGCTCGCGATCGAGTGGCCGCTCGAGCCGACGGCCGTGAGTTCGCGTGATCGCAACGCCGGGACGTGGAAGGACGCCGTGCAGCGGTTCTGACACGCCGAACATCGGTGATCAGACCTTCGCGTCGACGAACCGCATCGCGGCGTCGATGCGACCCGACTCCTGCAGTTCCTTCAACTTGTTCAGGCGCGTGAACTGCCCGGTGAAAGCGTCACGCGTCAGTCCGGCGGCGGTGTACTCGCGATACAACTCGCGGGCACCGTCGAGAATGCTCCAGCGTGCCTCGAAACCCGGTAGCGCTGCGCGTATCGCCGAGAAGTCGACGCGGTACGAGCGAGGGTCCGCGCCGTGCTCACCGGTGATGCGCAGCGTCGAGTCGGGAACGGTCTGCACCACGGCGTCGGCGACCTCGGCGACGGTGACGTTGTTGGACTCGATTCCGACGTTGAATGCGCGGGTGTGGATGCGCTCGACCGGCGCGGCAAGCGATTCGACGAACGCCGACGCGATGTCCTGCGCATGCACGAGCGGACGCCACGGCGTGCCGTCGGAGAGCACGAGGACCTCACCCGACAGAACCGCGTGCCCTACGAGGTTGTTCAGCACGATGTCGGCGCGCAGGCGAGGGGAGAATCCGAACGCTGTTGCGTTGCGCAGGAATACGGGGCTGAAATGGTCGTCGGCCATCGCGGCGACGTCGTCCTCGACACGGACCTTGCTCTCGGCGTACGGCGTCAGGGGACGCAGCGGTGCGTCCTCGGTGACGAGGTCCTCGCCTGCCGAACCGTACACCGAGCACGTCGACGCGTAGAGGAAGCGGGCGACGCCTGCCTCCTTCGCCAGGCGTGCCAGCCGAACCGAGGCGAAATGATTGATGTCGTAGGTGATCTCAGGAGCCAGAGCGCCGAGAGGATCGTTGGACAGGGCCGCGAGATGTACGACGGCGTCGAAGCCGGTCAAGTGCTCGACGGTGACGTCGCGAAGATCGACCGCCAGTGTTTCGGGGTCGTGGACAGGTTGTCCGAGAACGCAGTCCGCGAACAGGCCCGAATCCAGACCTGCGACGGAATGACCTGCTTGGACGAGGGCGGGGACCATCACGGTGCCCAGGTAGCCTTGATGTCCGGTGACCAGTACTCGCATCAGTCAAACTCCTACGAAATCGATGACGGTTTTCTCGACGACGAATGCCTCGGCATACCGCGACTTGCATTGGACTCCGCGGACGCGGCTGAGGCCGAGAAATGCGTCGGCGTCGAACCAATCCTTGTCGACCTGAGACGGGTACGACGCGTGCAGCAAGTCGACCTTCTCCTGTGCCACCGTTGCCGAGAGTGGGTGGTAGAAAGTGGGTGTCGGCAGATCGGACTCC
Source organism: Rhodococcus yunnanensis NBRC 103083 (assembly GCF_001895005.1). Lineage (GTDB taxonomy): Bacteria > Actinomycetota > Actinomycetes > Mycobacteriales > Mycobacteriaceae > Rhodococcoides > Rhodococcoides yunnanense. Next base: position 289,454 of record NZ_BCXH01000005.1, read on the forward strand.
CACTTGAGGATCTCGTATCCGAGTATCGAGTGATCTCTGAACTCGGACGGAGCCAGGCTCGCCAGTTGGCGGTGGTCCTGGTGAGCGTCGTGTCGTTGGGGCGCGAAGACGATGTCGGGTTCACACGTTCGACGGAACGCGGCCAACGTGTCCTTGGCTTCGGCCCAGTACCCGGGCGAGCGGCCGTCGGGGATGTCGGTGACGGTCAGGTGCACGTCGGCGCCGGGCAGGAACGCCGCCAGTGCGGCCTTCTCCTCGACTTCACGTTCACTTCCGCTTCCGGTGAGAACGAGCGCGTGCACCGTCAGTCCGGGGTTCGCCCTGGCGAGGGTCAGCAGTGTGCCGCCTGCCCCGATGGCGATGTCGTCGCAGTGCGCTGCCAGAAGGGCGATCTGCTCGACGCGGCCTGGACCGAGTGGCTTCACGGAACCGGAACCAGGCCGGACGGCTCGGACTCGGACTCGGGGTGCTTGTCCCACACCATCCATGGGCGGATGCCCTTGTAATAGTTGGCATCGAGCTCGGCGCGTTCCTTGAACGTGTCGGCGGGCTTCCAGAATCCCTCGTGCTGGTATCCGAGGAGGCGACCCTGGCCTGCAAGTGTGCCGCAGGCATCCTCGACGAGATCGCCGTTCGGCGGGATGAGGTCGAAGACTTCCTGCGAGAGTGTGAAGTATCCGCCGTTCTCCCAGATGGGGAACTCGCTGACCGGCGTGATCTGCTTGACCTCGCCGTTGGCCGCGACGTCGATGCAGTGGAAGGACGACTGCGGCGGAACCGCCAGAAGTGAAGCAGCAGAACCGGAATCGATCGTGCGAGCGATCATGTCGTCGATCGGCGCGTCGGTGAGTGTGTCGGCGTAGTTGGCGAGGAAGTACTTGTCGCCGCCGAGGTACTTGCGGACACGACGCAGGCGCTCGCCGATCGGCGACTCGAGCCCGGTGTCGACGAAGGTGATGGTCCAGTCCGCGATGTCGGAGTCGAGAAGCTCGACCGAATCACCGCGCAACACGAAGTCGTTGGACTCGGTTTCCTTGTAATCGAGGAAGTACTGCTTGATCTGCTCGCCGCCGTAGCCGAGGCACAGGATGAACTCCTTGTGCCCGTAGTGCGCGTAGTAGCGCATGACGTGCCAGAGCAGCGGCCGTGGGCCGACCAGCTGCATCGGTTTGGGCAGAGTGTCCCCGCCGTCGTTGCGCATACGCATCCCGTATCCGCCGCAGAAAAGTACAACCTTCATGTCAGTGCTCCTGGGTCGGTGTCGACGTGTGCAGGGTGGGAAGGGGATAGACGATCTGGCCGCCCCATTCGTGGACGTAATCCAATTGAGCGGTGATCTCGGTTTCGAGGTTCCACGGCAGAACCAGGATCACGTCGGGACGATCCGCGGCGATCCTGTCCGGGTGATGAATGGGGATTCGCGTTCCTGGAGTGAACTTTCCGTGCTTGTACGGATTGCGGTCGACCGTGTACGCGAGAAGATCGGGTCGAATTCCGCAGAAGTTCAGCAGTGTGTTGCCCTTGCCCGGCGCGCCGTAGCCGACGACGGTCTTCCCGTCCTTCTTGCAGTCCAGCAGGAACGACAGCAGATTCTGACGTACGGTCTCCGAGCGAGACTGCAGATCGAGGTAGCCGGCCGGCTCGTGCAGTCCCGCAGCACGTTCGGCCGCGATGATCTCCTCGACGGCGGCAGTGGGTGTCGCGCCTGCCTCGATCGGACGTGCCCACAATCGGATCGAACCGCCGTGAGTTCCGAGAAGTTCGACATCGGTCAGCTGTAAACCTGCAGTGGCCAACGCATTTCGTGCGGCGAGAACGGTGTAGTACTGGAAGTGCTCGTGGTAGATGGTGTCGAACTGAGCGTGCGTGACCAGTTCCATCGCGTGATGGACCTCGATGCTCAGCGTGCCGTGATCACTCAGGAGAACTCGCAGTGCCCTGGTGAATCCGAGCAGATCGGGGATATGGGCGTACACGTTGTTCGCGACGACCAGATCTGCCGGTCCGTGCTCGGCACGGACTTCGCGTGCCGAGGACTCCGTGAGAAACGCAGTCAAGGTGGGCACGCCACGTTCGACGGCTGCACGGCCGACGTTGACCGACGGCTCGATGCCCAGGCATGGGATTCCCCGCGCAACGGCGTGTTGGAGCAGGTACCCGTCGTTGCTTGCGACTTCGACGACGAACGACGACGAATCGAGCGACAGCCGGTCCGAGGTCTCGTCGACGAAGCGTCGTGCGTGCTCGACCCAGCTGGTCGAGTACGACGAGAAGTAGGCGTACTCGACGAATGTCTCCTCGGGAGTGATCAGCCCTGGAATCTGGAGAAGGAGGCAGTTCTCGCACAGCCGCAGGTGCAGAGGGTAGGTCTGTTCGGCGTCGTCGAGTTCGGTGGCCGAGAGGAACTTCTCGCACGGAGGGGTTGCACCGAGATCGAGAACGCTCAGTAGTTCGGTGTTGCCGCACAGTCGGCAGAGCGTGGTGCTGTTCTCGCCCACGACCGAGGCGGTTTCCGGGTGTGTCAGATCCATGCAGTGCTTCCTTCACGTGGACTCGATGTGTGCCGAGTCGATTGCGCCGAACCGTGTGAGCGACCGTGTACAGAGGACAGCCCCGGACTGTCGTACCATTGCCTGCTACCGACCATCAATATAGTCGAGTGGTCTGTTTTGTGCGAAATCGGGGATATCCGGTCCGTCGAACGGACGCCAGAGTACTTGAAACCGACGCAGAACTCGAGACAGTTACTCTAAACAATCTACAAGTATGTATTTTCTGCTATTGTCGCTGTGCAACGCCGCAAGCGCTGCAGCGGCCGCGTCGGGGGCGGTCGGCGGGGCCCCGGGCACACGGCGGTCCTCGCTTGTCTCAGTCGCTCTCGATGGAAGGCCAAGCCCTTGACCAGCATCGACAGGGAGCTCAGAGCCCCGTCGGTTCCCGGAAGTCTCCGTGGACGCTCCCGGACGGCGTGGCAGAACCACTATTCCCGTCGTCTTGCCGTCAGCGACACACTCGTGGTGACGGCGTCTCTGCTCGCAGCTCACTTCATCCGTTTCGGTGCCACCGCCGACACCGGGTATCTGCCGGTCACCGCAGCGCTCGTTCTCGGATGGCTCGGCGCGCTCGTCGTCTTCCGTAGTCGTTCGCCTCGTGTCGTCGGGGCAGGACCCGAGGAGTATCGCCTGGTGCTCTCGGCGTCGTTCCGGTTGTTCGGATTGCTCGCATTCGGGAGTCTGCTGCTTCAAATGCCGGTTGCGCGCGGGTATCTCGCAATCGCGTTCCCGCTGGGCACCATCGGGCTGCTCGTGACCCGGCGAGCATGGCGTAAACACCTGGTGCGCGAGCGTCGCCGAGGTCGGTCCGTCACGTCGGTACTGGTCGTCGGATCGACCGATGCCGCCGTCGGCTTGATCGGATCGCTCGAGCGCGACCGGCGTGCCGGCTACCACGTCGTCGGAATTTGTACCCACGATGCTTCCGGCACAGACGATTTCGTGACGGTGAGCGGGCGATCAGTGCCGATACTCGGTGACGAGAACTCGGTGCTCGACGCCGTCCACATCTCCGGAGCGGACACCGTCGCCGTCACCGCAACCGAGCATCTGGGTCCGGTCGGACTTCGGAAACTGCTGTGGGCGCTCGAACCGCACGATGTGGATCTCGTCGTTGCACCTGGCGTCGTCGACACCGCCGCATCGCGCCTCGTGCTGCGTCCCGCCGCCGATCTTCCCCTCATCACGGTCGAGAAGCCGCAATACGACGGCGCGTCCAAATTCGCCAAGTCCGCCTTCGACGTCGTCTTCGCCCTCGGCGCCCTGCTGCTGATGGCGCCGGTGATCGCTGTCATCGCAGTTGCGGTGAAGTGCACCAGCAAGGGGCCGGTGTTTCACCGCTCCGAACGCGTCGGTCTCGACGGCGTGCCGTTCGAGATGATCAAGTTCCGCAGCATGGTCGTCGACGCCGAGGTTCACCTCGAAGCATTGCTCAGCCAGAACGACTCCGACGGTGGCGTGTTGTTCAAGATGCGCGACGATCCCCGCGTGACGACGGTCGGCAAGATCATCAGGCGGCTGAGCCTCGACGAGCTGCCTCAGTTCCTGAACGTTCTCAAGCGGCAGATGAGTGTCGTCGGCCCACGCCCTCCGCTTCGGCGCGAGGTCGACACCTACGACACCGACGTGCGCCGACGGCTGCTCGTGAAGCCGGGCATCACCGGATTGTGGCAGGTCAGCGGCCGGTCGGATCTGTCGTGGGAAGAATCGGTCCGGTTGGATCTGTCCTACGTCGAGAATTGGTCGATGAGTCAGGATCTGTTGATCATCGCGCGAACCATCCGTGCGGTGACGACCAGCGAGGGAGCATATTGAGCGCCGAGTTCGGTAGGTGAGACGCGCAACCGAAGGCGTGTCCGGGTAGCGTGAGCGCAATCGGAGCATCGCTACTGGCTCCGCCGCACTCGAACCCGAAGGTCTGTCGATGACTGTCTTGCTGGGGGTGTCCATGGGCGCCCACGCCGTGCGTATGGCTCTGCCGCGCAACGGTGCGCCCTTCGCACGCGTCGTACCTTCGGATCCCCCGCAGCCGCTGTTCTTCAAGAATCAGGTCATCGATACCGTCGACGACGAGGTCGAGTACCTGGCCGCCGAATCGATCAGCGCAGTCGCCGCCGAGTCGGAGCCGTCGATGGCAACCGGTGTCGCCTACCGGGACGCACGCCAGGCCGACACCCTGCAACGGGCGTTGGACCACCAGCATCTGCAGAACTACCACCTCGTCCACGAGGTCGAAGCCGTCATCGAATATCTGATCGCCAGTGGTGAGGCCGCCGGGCACTCCACGGTTGCGCTCTACGACCTCGGCAGCTCCGGTCTGAACGTCAGTGTCGTCGATCTCGAAGCGCGTCGGGTCATCACATCGAGCCGGAGCACCGAGTTCAGCGGCGACTTGTTCGACGACGTCCTGCGCGACAATCAGCTCGCCCGTCTCGGCAAGCCCGCGGACGACTCGGACATCGAGCTGTTCGAGCGTCGCTGCCGCGTCGCGAAGGAGCGGCTCTCGACCAACGACGCGGTCTGCCTTCCCGACGCGAGCGGGATGATCCTGCTGTCGAGGGACAGTTTCGAATCTCTCATCACCGATGCGGTCGACGGGTCGATCGAGTTCGCGCGCAACGTTCTCATCGGCGCCCATGTGCCGATCGACGCGGTTGTGCTCATCGGCGGTGGTTCGCGCATTCCACTCGTCCGCTCGCGTGTCGGAAATTCGCTCGACCTGCCTGCGTTGACGCCCAATGAGCCGGAGTCGGTCGCGGCGCGCGGAGCGGCGCTGTCGGCGCGGGTAGTGGACCGCTACCCCGTGCCCGCCTTCGCGAGCGCACTGTCGGCCCAAGCTCCTGTGACTCAGGCTCCTGCTGTGAAGCAAGCGCCGCCGAGGCCGACGGATGCAACGCCGACCATCTCGATCGCGCGGGAGGATCTGCCGCGTGCTTCGCCGCCGCCGGCAGTCCAGCCGCCGCCAGAGCCCGAGCCGAAGACCGATGAGTCGCCGACGCACTTCGCGTTGTCCAACGTCTACTGGCTCGACGCCGACTACGAGGACGAAGACGGCGAAAACGACGACGAGCGCAAGCGCCGGCTCGTTCGTACCTGGTCGGTGGTCGGCGTTGCCGCAGCTGCCGTCGTCGCGGCTGCCGGCTTCTTGTTCACTCAGGGCGGCTCCGACGTCGCACCGGCATCGGTGACCGAGACACAGACCCAGACTCAGGCGCCCGCGACCACTCCCAGTGTTGCTGCAGCGACGACGCCGCCTCCTGCCGCACCGGCCGCACCCGTTGTGCCCGTCGTACCGCCGCCTGCCGTCGTCACCACCACCGAGGCGCCTGCTCCCGTGCCCGAGGTCGTCGTGCCGCAGCCGGAACCCGAGACTCAGGAAGTGCCGACGCAGCAGGCGCCCGTGGTTCAGCCGCCGGCCCCGGCGCCGGCTCCTCCGCCGCCTCCCGCTCCTGCACCGTTGATCCCCGGTTTGCCGGACTTCACGCTGCCGACGTTGCCACCGCTGTTCCCGCCTGCGCCCTGACTCCGATCAGGGCCGTGCTGCGCTGCTCCGCGGCCGCACATGTTCGAAGATCAGGATCGTCTCGGTGGCAGCGACAGCGGGATGCGCGCTGAGGTTGTCGACGACGAAATCACGCAACGCCGCCGTATCCACCGTCGAGACGTGGATCAGGAAGTCGTCGGCGCCAGCGATGAAGTAGATGTTCGACGTCTCCTTCAACGCGGCGATCTGCTCGCCGAAATCGCTGATCCGGCGTCGGGCATCGGCTTGAAGGCGCACCGAGATCATCGCCTGGATGCCCTGGCCGAGCGCTTCGGGATCGATTTCGGCGTGGAATCCGAGAATCACTCCTCGCTCGACGAGCGAACGCACTCGTCCGAGAGCAGTGGACGGCGCGATACCGGCCGCGGCGGCGAGCGCGTTGTTGGGCGTACGGGCGTCGCGGCGGAGCTCGTCGATCAGAATGTGGTCGATTTCGTCGAGCATCGGGCGTCGAACATCATTCGATGTCCGGGGGCCTCGCGCACCCGTAAATGAATTTTCTGTGCTCATATTTGTAATCTACAGAATCTTGTTCACATCTGTTGCTGATATTTCTTCCGATAATTCATAGTTGGGACAATCCGTCGAACCCCAGCTCAGGAGGAAACAATGAAAATCGGAATTCCACGCGAGATCAAGAACCACGAGTACCGGGTGGCGATCACTCCGGCAGGCGTGCACGAACTGGTCTCGCGTGGACACGAAGTGATCATCGAAACCGAGGCGGGCGTGGGCTCCTCGTTCTCCGATGCCGATTTCAAGGCCGCTGGCGCACAGATTCTCACCGATGCGAACGCTGTCTGGGCAGCGGCCGACCTTCTTCTCAAGGTCAAGGAGCCGATCGCCGCGGAGTACTCGCGACTGCGCAAGGGCCAGGTGCTGTTCACCTACCTGCACCTCGCGGCATCGAAGGAATGCACCGACGCGCTGCTGGCGTCCGGTACCACCGCGATCGCGTACGAGACCGTCACCGCACCCGACGGATCGTTGCCCCTCCTGGCGCCGATGAGTGAGGTCGCAGGTCGGCTCGCACCGCAGGTGGGCGCCTATCACATGATGGCGAGCGGCGGCGGACGCGGCGTGTTGATGGGCGGAGCTCCCGGGGTTCGCCCGGCGAACGTCGTCGTGATCGGTGCGGGGGTGTCCGGCAGGAACGCCGTCGCCATCGCCCGCGGAATGCGCGCCGACGTCACGGTCCTCGATCTCGACGTCAGGGCTCTGCGCGCGATCGACGACCTCTACCAGGGTTCGGTCAAGACCGTCGTCTCGAACGCATTCGAGCTCGAGCAAGCTGTCCTCGCTGCGGACATGGTGATCGGCGCAGTCCTCGTTCCGGGCGCGAAGGCTCCGAAGTTGGTGTCCAACAGTCTCGTTCAGCGTATGAAGCCCGGCTCGGTGCTCGTCGACATCGCCATCGATCAGGGCGGTTGCTTCGAGGATTCGCACCCCACCACTCATGCCGACCCGACCTTCCGCGTCCACGAGTCGGTGTTCTACTGCGTGGCGAACATGCCGGGCGCGGTTCCGCGCACCTCCACCTACGGGCTGACCAACGCGACGCTGCCGTACGTGCTCGCGCTCGCGGACAAGGGTTGGGAGGCTGCGGTCGCGGCCGATGCAGGTCTGCGGAACGGCCTGAGCGTCCATGACGGTCTGGCCGTGCGCGCGTAGTCAGGGTGCTACCGCGAGTGCCTTCCGGATTTCCTGGGCGACGGCGGGGCTGTCGCGGTAGCCGGTTCTCTTCCACCGGGCCGCGCCAGCATCGCCGCGATCGCGGTGGTCAACGGCACCGCCAGTGCCAACGCGATACCGCCCACCGAGGACCTGACGATCTCGATGGCGACGGCGTCGCCGGTCAGCACGTCCTGAATCGAGCGGCCCGCAACGCTGAACAGCAGCAGCAGCGGGAGGGCACCGCCCGCGTAGGCGAGCACGAGTGTGTAGACCGTGCTCGCAATGTGATCGCGGCCGACCCTCATCGCCGACGAGAAGATCTGGCGGCGCGTGGTGTGTGTATCGGCCGACGCGATCTCGAACGCCGCCGACGCCTGCGTGATCGTGACGTCGTTCAGCACACCGAGCGATCCGATGATGAATCCGGCCAGCAGTAGACCGGTGATGCTGACATGCTGGATGTAGGCCTGGACGTCGGTGTTCTGCTCCTCCGACAGACCCGTCAAGTGCGTCATTCGAATTGCGATGTAGGACAGCACCGCCGCGAGCAGCATCGAGGTGAGCGTTCCGAGTAGTGCCGAACTGGTCCGCAGGTTCACGCCGTGTGCCAGATAGAGCACGGTGTAGAGGATGATCGAACCGGCGACGAGTGCGACGGGAATGGCGGGTGCGCCGTCGAGTAGTGCAGGCAGCATGAACCCGACGAGCACCGCGAACGCGACGACCAGGCCGATGAGCGCGCGGAAGCCTCGCCACCGCGCGACTATGCAGATCACCACCGCGAACACTCCCACGATGACGGCGAGCGGCAGTCCGCGCGAATAGTCGTTGAACGAGTACTGCGTCGTCCCGGTGGGATCGGTCTGGCGGACCAGCCGGACACTCTCGCCGGTACGTAAATCGGGCTGCCCTGGGCCAGGGACGATTTCGATGAGGGTCTTGGTGCCTGCATTCGGGCCGGAATCGATGGTGACGATGCTGCGCTGGCATTCGTACCCGGCCGAGACCGGTGGCGTCGGGTTACCGGTGAAGACCCGTCCGGCCGACGCACTGCCGCACGCGCCGATGTCCTGCGAGATCACCGTTCCTGCTTCGGACTGAACCGCACCTCCGCCGGACGTCTGAAACGGAAGCGGGATCTCGGCATGCTGCTGACTCGGCCACAGCGCGATCGCGCCTCCGATCACCGCGATTCCGATCGCGACGAGAAGTCCTACGACTATTCGGGCGGCAAGGGGGCTGAGCGGGGCCGGCGTAGTGCTGTGTCCGTGACCATGACCGTGTGACTCCACCGTGCAAGGGTAGGTGGTCTTGGGAGGAGCTCGGTGGCGGGGAGCAGGGGGGGCGTCCCCCGCCACCTTCCTGATCGTCCCGGGGGGATGGGATACGACCAGTGCTCGGGCACAACAAGGTGCCGAAGGCTAATCTACAGACTTCTCGCCGTTTTCGTAACAATAAAAGTATGTTTTTTGCGTCACTTTCAATTACTTTCCTTACTTTCCGGTCGGTTACAGCCGCCGGAACGCTACTGCGTGTACGACGCCAGGAAATTGCCGAAGCGTTCTATCGCCACCGACAGATCACGCGCCCAGGGAAGAGTGACGATGCGTAGATGGTCGTGGCCGGGCCAGTTGAACCCGGTGCCCTGCACGACGAGAATCTTCTCCTGCAGCAACAGATCCTGGACGAGGCGTTCGTCGTCGTAGATCTCGTGCACCTCCGGATCCAGCCGAGGGAACGCATACAGCGCACCTTTCGGCTTGACGCAGGAAACGCCCGGAATCTCGTTGAGCTTCTCCCATGCGACGTCCCGTTGCTCACGCAGGCGGCCACCGGGGAGGATCAGATCCTCGATGCTCTGATGGCCACCGAGCGCAACCTGGATGGCGTGCTGTGCAGGGACATTGGGGCACAAGCGCGTCGACGCGAGAAGATCGATGCCCTCGATGAATCCGGCTGCATGGTCCTTCGGTCCGGTGATCGCGAGCCACCCCGACCGATAGCCGGCCACGCGGTAGGCCTTGGACAACCCGTTGTACGTCAGGCACAACAGATCGGGGGCCAGGCTGGCAACAGAGGTGTGCTTGGCGTCGTCGTACAGGATGCGGTCGTAGATCTCGTCGGCGAGAAGCAGCAGTTGGTGCTTGCGAGCAAGATCGACGATGCCCTGCAGCACCTCGGTCGAGTAGACCGCACCGGTCGGGTTGTTCGGGTTGATCACGAGCAACGCCTTGGTGCGCGGGGTGATCTTCGATTCGATGTCGGCGAGATCAGGATTCCACTCGTTCTCCTCGTCGCACAGGTAGTGCACGGCCTTGCCGCCGGACAGCGTCGTCATCGCCGTCCACAGCGGATAGTCGGGCGCGGGAATCAGCACCTCGTCACCGTCGTCGAGCAGAGCTTGCATCGTCATGGTGATGAGCTCGGAGACACCGTTGCCGAGATAGACGTCGTCGACGTCGAGTTCGGGGAAGCCGGGCTCGAGTTCGTAGCGGGTGACGATGGCACGCCTGGCCGACAGGATGCCCTTCGACTCCGAGTACCCCTGCGCGTAGGGGAGTGCGGCGATCATGTCCCGCACGATGACGTCCGGTGCCTCGAAACCGAACGGCGCGGGATTGCCGATGTTGAGCTTGAGAATGCGATGGCCTTCGGCCTCCAGCCGCGCCGCATGCGCGTGTACCGGTCCGCGGATCTCGTAGAGCACGTTCTGCAGTTTGGTCGACTGCTGCAGCGGGCGGTGTTGACGGCTCTGGTGGATCGTCTGCGGATGGCTCACGCCCCTATCGTGCCAGGTGCGCTGTCGGCGGGGCCAGGCATATTCGGTCGTCCGGCCTCTGTCGGTCCTCGGTGCAACAATCGAGGCATGTGCGGACGGTATGCCAGTACCCAGACAGACAGCGATCTTCGGGCCGTGTTCGACATCGCCGAGACGGTCGGCGACGAGATCCCACCCACGTACAACGTCGCGCCCACGCAGACGGTGCGGACAATTCTCGAGCGAGCACCGAAGGACCAACCCGAGGCCGACGCCGTCCGTCAGCTCCGGTCGGTGCGATGGGGCCTGATCCCGTCGTGGGCCAAGGACGCCAAGATCGGCAGTCGCATGATCAATGCCAGGTCGGAGACCATCACCGAGAAGCCGTCGTTCAAGAAGGCCGCCGCGCGTCGACGCTGCATCGTTCCGGCCGACGGTTATTTCGAGTGGGAGAAGCGCGACGGGGCGAAGGTCCCGTATTTCCTGCACTCGGACGAGCCGATTCTGGCGATGGCGGGTCTGTACGAGCTGTGGCGAGACCCCACCAAGTCCGAGGACGACGAGGACCGGTGGGTGTGGTCGGTGACAGTGCTGACGTCGCCGGCCGCCGATGCTCTCGGGCACATCCACGACCGCTCCCCGGTGATCGTGCCGGACCATCTCCGGTCCGATTGGTTGGACCCGACGGTGACGAGCATCGACTCGGTTCAGGAGATGCTCGCTGCGATTCCGGAGCCGCACCTCATTCCGTACGAGGTGAGCACCGCCGTCAACAGCGTCAGGAACAACGGTCCGGAGTTGCTGACGCCGGTGGGTCAGTGACGTGCAGCGCTAGTGACTGTGCAGGGTCAGTGCAGCCTGCGAACGCATACCGACCGCATGGCGTCGCGGGTCTCCTCGTCCACGTTCGCGGCGGTAGGTGAGTCGAGGATCTGTCGCAGGCGCTCGAAGTACGTACGTGCGGGGAGCCCGAACTCGACGTAGATGTCCTCGGCGCTGCCACCTCCGTAGCCGTACCAGGACCGCGCGAACGTCAGTATCGCCGCGTCGAGGCTGTGTGGAGCGGTTTCTCGCATGGCTTCCCCTTGTGTTTCGTTCTGTCCGCCTTCCATGATCGACTACGGATTTGTCCCGACGATGAACGCCGCGTTACGACGGTGCCTCACCTACTCTGGTCGTCGTGACTCGAACCAAGCTGCCCTTCGGATCCTGGCCGTCTCCGATCTCCGCCGCGGATCTGTCCGCGAGCGGACACCCGGTGGAGGGCGGCCGGTTCGTGGGTGAGGAGATCTGGTGGTCGGAGATGAGGCCCACCGAGGGCGGGCGCACCACGGTCTGTCGCACCGTCGACGGTGAGGTGCAGTCCCTGCTGTCGGAGCCGTACAACGCGCGCACCCGTGTCCACGAATACGGCGGCGGCGCATGGACGGCCACCGCTGACGGGCGAATCGTGTTCGCCGAGTTCTCGGACCAGCGGGTGTATGTCACCCGGCCCGGTGAGACGCCTGTGCCCTTGACCGACAAACCCGAGATCGCGGCGTCCGTTCGCTACGCCGAACTCTCGATTTTCGGCGACGAGGTACTCGCCGTCCGTGAGACACACGAGGGCGGGGAGATCACGCGCGACATCTGCGCGATCGGGCTCGACGGCACAGGGGTGCGTTCGCTGGTATCCGGTTCTCAGTTCCTGGCCTATCCGCGGCTGTCGCCCGACGCATCCAAGCTCGCCTGGATCGCCTGGAATCACCCACAGATGCCATGGAACGGAACAGAACTGCGCGTTGCGGATCTGGAGACCGGACAGTGGAAGACAGTACTCGGATCGACCGAGGAATCGGTGCTGCAGCCCGAGTGGATCGACGACGACTCGCTGTACGTCATCAGTGACCGCACCGGCTGGTGGAACATCTACCGCACGTCGGTCGACGGATTCGTCGAACCGGTCCACGCCGCCGAAGCGGACTTCGGTGCGCCGCTGTGGCAGTTGGGTGCACGGTGGTACTCGGTGCTCGACGACGGAAAGCTGCTCACCGTACGAACATTCGGCACCGACACGCTCGGCGTCCTCGATCCGAGTACGGGTTCGATCGCCGATATCGATCTCGGAGCTCTCACCTCGGTCTCGCTCGGTGGTCGGAGCGGCTCGACAGTACTGCTCAAAGCCGGTGGCGCGCACAGTCCCAGTGGCCTGCGCCGCCTCGACCTGGGCACCGGTGAACTGGTCGACATCCGGTCCGGACTCGAGACCGTCCCGGACGCGGGTTACCTCCCGCACGGCGAACTCAGGACGTTCCAGGGCGCCGACCGTGAGGTGCATGCCATCGCCTATGCGCCGCGGAATCCCGAGTTCGACGGTCTCGACGGAGAATTGCCGCCGTATGTCGCCTTCGTACACGGCGGGCCCACTGCACACGTTGCGCCCGCGTTGAACCTTGCCTTCGCCTATTTCACCAGCCGTGGAATCGGAGTGATCGATGTCAACTACGGCGGTTCGAGCGGGTACGGCCGTGAGTACCGAAACCGGCTGCGGGGGCAGTGGGGAGTGGTCGACGTCGAAGACACCGTTGCCGCCGTGACGGGGCTTGCCGATGCCGGTCTCGCCGACCCCGCGCGTCTGGCGATCGAGGGCGGCTCCGCCGGCGGTTGGACGGTGTTGGCGGCATTGACCTCCTCGGATGTGTTTGCTTGTGGCGCTTCGTATTACGGTGTCGCCGAGCTCGAGCTGTTCGTCGCCGAGACACATGACTTCGAATCGCGATACATCGACGGGCTGATCGGGCCTCTTCCGGAAGCGCTCGACCTGTATCGCACCAGGGCGCCGGTCAACAACGTCGACGGGTTGTCCTGCCCGGTGCTGCTTCTGCAGGGCCTTTCCGATCCGATCGTGCCGCCGTCGCAAGCGGAGCGCTTCCGTGATGCCATGGTGAGAAAGGGAATTCCACATGCTTACCTTGCGTACGAGGGTGAGTCCCACGGATTTCGCAAGCTCGAGACCCAGGTGAATGCCCGTGAATCCGAGCTGTCGTTCTACGGGCAGGTTCTCGGGTTCACGCCGCCCGGGATCCCGAAGCTGGAACTCTGGAGGCCCTGAACCCACGGGTCCCCACCTCATGCGGCCCGTTCCCAGTTTCGGATGAGCACATCCGTCGCGAAGCTGAGGTCGAGGCTTTCGCCCTGCCAGTCAGGGATGATCGCATCGCTGGCTATCGAACTGTACTGTTCCCCGAATTGTGCTGAATCCCCCTGCATCGCAGGGGCGTACAGCACCTCTCGGCCGTCGGCGTGTCGGAAGGTGAAGTGTTCGTCCCCGCTGGAGGTGATGGAGAAATAGCCGTCGTGCAACGCCCGGTGATGTTCGCTGCACAGCATCACCATGTTCTCGAGTGTCGTCGGGCCTTGTCGGGAGTAGTACTGCACGTGGTGCGCGTTCAGGAATCTCACTCGCCCGCAGCCTGGAACAGCGCAGCACCGATCCCGCATCAACAGCGCTCGCACTTGCAGACGGGAAGGCGTGCGCGCGGTCGTGCTCCAGCTGATGGTCGTGCCCATCGACCCGTGACGGACCGTGCGCATTGTCGCTTCGCACATCACCTGCGCCAACGATTCCGCTTCCAATCCTGGGCCGTCGTCGAGATGAGCGTGCGCGCAGCCGTCTTCGCCGGCGGCCTCGACATGGACGATCACCTCCGCGGACGGCGAGGACACCGGAGAGTCGAGCCCTGCGCAGACCATCTCTGCCATCGCCGTCAACGCAGGCACGATATTGCGCGGAGCCGGAGCGGCCTTGTCCGCATCGAGCTCGGGGTCGACGCGCGTTCGCTCGTACTCCGACCGCGTCAGCGCTGCCAGCAGCCGAGCGCCGTCCTCGGGGCGTAGGCGAGCGTTGATCACCAACGACCCGTCGTCCTCGTCCCAGAACCACCGTCCCCGGTAGCTGTGCTCGTCGAGCCCGTTCTTCTTCGTGGGCCGCATCGCCTTCGTCAACCCACGGCACAGCCTGTCGATGTGCGCCGCCGGAGCCTCGAGGGCCAACCGCAGCATCGTCGACTCGTTCTTGTCGTCGGCGACCCTCGTGATTGCGCGGACCTTGGAATACGACACTGTGCCTTTCGCAAACGCTTCGGCGATCAGCGGCAAGTCCACCAAGGCGCGCGCAACTCGAACATGCTCACGCGCGGTATGCAGACTCACCCCGGCCTTCCACGACAACCAATGCGAGCAGGAGCGCAGTTGCCAGCTTGCCCATCCGCGACGGGCATCGAAGTCGGCGACCAGCATCAGATATCTCGCCGTCGCAGCTGCGATTTGTCCTGAGAGCGCGCAGATCTCGGTCTCCACCTCCTCGATCGGGCGCTCCGGCTTCTCCTCGCAGAGCTCACCCGTATCCCCGCCTACCGCAACCAGCATCACCAGCCCCCTTCCGGTCGAACATCCGTGCGATGCAACCTAGCCGCAGCCACCGACAAGATTCAGATCCTCGGCGCCGAAAACGTCCCCGCGGGGACGCTTCTCACGGAATGGGGGCAGATCGACGAACGCACCCCTGCTCAGTGGAGAGCAAGGGTGCGTTCTCGGTGAAAACGGCGCCGGTTACTTCTTTCGGCCGGGAGCCTTCGCGCCCGCACGGAATCCGAGTCCACCCGCCTTCGCAGCAGGCGGCGCCGGGGTGTCGCCGTTCGACGACGCAGCGACTTCGGGTGCAGCGGCCTCAGGTGCAGCGACTTCAGGCTCTGGCTCGACAGCAGCTGGTTCTGCCGGCTTGCCCGGTGCCTTGGCGCCTGGCTTCTTGTATCCGGACTTGACGGCCAGACCCTTTGCCTTGACGGTCGGCTTGGACTCCTGCGCAGCGGTCGCGGTCTGAGGTGTCGCTGCCTGAGGTGCAGGCGTTGCCTCCGCAGTCGCCTCTTCAGCCGGCGCTTCTACTGCGGGGGCCTCGGCCTCGACCGGTTCGTCAGTCGGTGCCGCAGCCGGCTTGCCCGGTGCCTTGGCGCCTGGCTTCTTGTATCCGGACTTGACGGCCAGACCCTTTGCCTTGACGGTCGGCTTCGATTCCTGCGTCGCGGTCGCTGTCTGAGGTGTCGCTGTCTGAGGTGCAGGCGCTGCCTGAGGTGCCTCTTCAGCGGGTGCCTCGGACTCGGCTGGAACTGGTTCTGCCGCCTTGCCCGGCGCCTTGGCGCCTGGCTTCTTGAAGCCGGACTTCATGGCCAGGCCCTTCGGCTTGACCGTCGGCTTCGATTCGGTTGCAGCCTCGGACGTCGCAGTCGTCTCCGCCGCGGCTTCGGCTGACGCCTCCGCAGCTGGTTCAGCCGGCTTGCCCGGTGCCTTGGCGCCCGGCTTCTTGAAACCGGACTTCACAGCCAGCCCCTTGGGCTTGACGGTGGGCTTGGTTTCCGTTGCTTCCGACGTCGCCTCTGCGGCGGGCTCTTCGGCTACGGGCTTGTCGTCGGCGGGTTTGTCGGCTGCAGGCTTGGCGCCAGGGGCCCTGCCCTTCACCTGAAGACCCTTGCCCGGTGCTTTTGCGCCACCGGCCAATCCGAGACCCTTGGGCTTGGCTGCCGACGCCTCTTCGGATGCCGACGCTTCAGCAGGCTTCGCACCACCCGGTGCTTTTGCTCCCGGTGCCTTCGCGAGGCCCTTCATCTTGAGTCCGCCTGCCTTGGGCGCCGGCGCTGCAGGTGCAGCCTTCGACTCCGCGGGCTCTTCGACGGGCTCGATGCGCTCGGCTTCTTCGACCTCCGCAGCGTCCTCGGTAGCAAGCTCCTCTTCGGGGGTCGGCTGGCGAGGGATGACCTTGATGTTCTCGGCGAGCACCGACGACTCGACACGAGTGATCGAGTCGAGCATCAGCTGCGCGACATCGACGACCTCGACGCCTTCGTGTGCGCCGCCTTCCTGACGTGCGGTGACGCCATCGGTCAGCATGACCCGGCAGAACGGGCAACCCGTCGCAATCTTCTTGGGGTTGGTCGACAGCGCTTCGTCGACCCGGTCGATGTTGATGCGCTTGCCGATGTTCTCTTCCATCCACATGCGAGCGCCACCGGCACCGCAGCACATGGACCGCTCACCGTGACGAGGCATCTCCTTGAGGTTGGAGCCCGACGCAGCCATCAGCTCGCGGGGAGCGTCGTAGACCTTGTTGTGACGGCCCAGGTAGCAGGGGTCGTGGTAAGTGATGTCCTGGCTGACCGAGGCCACCGGGATCAGCTTCTTCTGGCGCACCAGCCGGTTGAGCAGCTGAGTGTGGTGCACGACCTCGTACTCGCCGCCGACCTGGGGGTACTCGTTGCCGAGTGCGTTGAAGCAGTGCGCACACGTGACGACGATCTTGCGCTTCTTCTGCTCGATGCCGTCGAACACGCTGTTGAGCGTCTCGATGTTCTGCAGGGCGAGCTGCTGGAACAGGAATTCGTTGCCTGCGCGGCGAGCGGAGTCTCCGGTGCAGGTCTCGTCGGCGCCGAGGACCATGAACTTGACGCCTGCAGTGGCGAGCAGTTCCGCGACGGCCTTGGTCGTCTTCTTCGCGCGATCCTCGTATGCACCGGCGCAACCGACCCAGAACAGGTACTCGTAGTCCTGGAAGGAATCGGCGTCCTGTCCGAAGACGGGGATGTCGAAGTCCATCTCGTTGATCCAGTTGAGGCGATCCTTCGAGTTCTGGCCCCAGGGGTTGCCCTTGTTCTCGAGGTTCTTGAACAGGCCGGCGAGCTCGGACGGGAACTCGGACTCGATCAGTACCTGGTAGCGACGCATGTCGATGATGTGGTCGACGTGCTCGATGTCCACGGGGCACTGTTCGACGCACGCGCCGCAGGTGGTGCAGCTCCACAGGACCTCGGGGTCGATGATGCCGCCCTCGATGGCGTCGGCGACGAGCTTGCGATCGGCCTCGTCTCGGGCAGCCTGCGGGATCTTGTCGAGTTTGGCCTGGTCCGGCTTGCCGTCGGCATCGACGAGTCCGACCTCGTCGCCTGCCATGTCCTTTTTACCGCCTGCGAGCAGGTACGGCGCCTTCTGGTTGCCGTGGTCACGTAGCGACATGATCAGCAGCTTTGGGGACAGCGGCTTACCCGTGTTCCACGCCGGGCACTGCGACTGACAGCGTCCACATTCGGTGCAGGTGGTGAAATCGAGCCAGCCTTTCCAGCTGAAGTCCTCGATCTTGCCTGCGCCGAACGCGTCGACGTCGGGGTCGGCGTCCTCCATGACGAGGACCTTGCCGCCGGACATCATCGGCTTCGCTGCACCGAGGGCGACGCCGCCGTCGGCCTCACGCTTGAAGTAGATGTTCGGGAAGGCAGTGAAGCGGTGCCAGGCGACGCCCCAGTTGATGTTGCGTCCGACGATGAGCAGCCAGATCATGCCCGTCATCAGCTTGACGAACGCGAAGACCGAGACCAACTCGGGGCTGGCAGGCAGAAGCTTGGCGACCTGCATGGTGAAGAAGTCCGAGTAGACGTTCGCGTGACCGTAGGTGGCGATCTTGCCGGCCTTGACGAGGATCATGCCGAGGCCCTCGAGGAGCACGATGCCCTCGATGACGTAGGCGACCTTCATGCGAGAACCGCTGAAGCGCGAGAGGCGTTCGGGCTTGCGTGGGTGGTTGAGCTGGCGAATCACGATCAGGGTGGTGATGCCGACGACCGTTCCGATGCCCAGCAGCTCGTCCCACAGGTGCCACGCGAAGGTATTGCCGAATATAGGCCAGTGGAACTCGGGGTCGAACGTCTGTCCGTAGGCCTCGAACCACAGCAGGAAGCCGCCAAGGAACCCGACCATCACCAGCCAGTGCGCCCAGCCGACCGTTCTGAACTTGGTCATGCGGGTGTGGGCGATGAACTCGATCATCATCTGCTTGAAGCGCGGGATGAACGGGCGAAGGCGCGTCTTGTCCGGCTGACCTTGGGCGATGGCCGCGACCATCTTGTAGATGCCACGGAAGAAGTAACCCCAGCACACGAGGCTAAGGAGGAACCCGACCGTGCCCAACGTAATCGTCAGGGCGTTCATGTAAGCGGCCTTTCGTTCATCGGCAGCAGGGGGAGCTACCTCGGGTCAGCCCGATCAGCCTAAGCCTATTCAAGTTACCCGCCAGTAACAAGTATTGCGTACTGGTGAGTAACTTAGCACCGTCCGTGTTGGTCGGTGCTGGTGGGTCATCGGATCGGCCTGCGTCGCGGTGGGCTGAACCGGTCGGTAGGTTGCGTCCTGAACGTCACGTTATGCGTACGGCCCGACAGTCCCTGACGGAAGGCAGACCTAAGTTGCGTTCATTGAGTTCACGAGGCGGCAAGGATCTTGCCGCCGGTGCTGGTGGGAGACTTCGAGCAAACCCTCGTACGCTGGCACTTTTACCCGACTGAAACGTTGCTTCGATATCGGAGAACATTTTGGTGTCGGGACAATAACGCATGGTCCGACTTGTACGTTATGCTGCTGCAGCACCGACAATCTCGCGGATACGGTCTGGGTGTTTCTGCGTCTGACGGGCTACCCCTGTTCGGTATTGCCGGGCTCGATTGCATAGAAACGGAACAATCTCCACATGAAACTCAGCAAACTGGTCGTTACGGCGGCCTTCGTGGCCACCGCGATGGGTCTCGCCAGCGGCACTGCCTATGCAGACCCGGCCTCGGACGCGCCCGCGGCGTCGGAAGACATCAACTACTCGGTGAACCAGGAAGACCGCACGATCGTCACGACGATCGATGCCGGTGTCTTCAAGGTCGCCGACGACGGCAAGACGGTCGACATCCTCGACCAGGCCGACAAGGTCGTCGTGACTCTGCCCCTGACCTTCAACCTCGGCGGACTCAACTTCCCGTACGAGCAGAACGTCGACAACGACGGCAAGACCCTCCGTCTCGTCCCGCAGCTGGACCTTACCAAGGCGTCCGCCAAGTCGAGCAGCCTCGGAGTCACCCAGGTCGCGTCTCCGGACGAGAACCTGAAGGCGCAGCAGAACTTCGCGTCGCAGCTCGGAATCGCTACCGCAGTGGGTGGCTTGACCGGCACGATCATCGGAGCCATCGCAGGCGCAATCATCGGTGCGCCGACAATCGCCGGAGTAGTCGCGACGGTACCGATCGGTGCAGGAATCGGCGGAGTCATCGGCACGATCGTCGTTGGTGGGCCGACTCTCCTGATCGCTGGAATCGACCTGATCAACACCCTGACCGCAGTTCCCGGAAGCACCGTCTACGCAAAGTAACGGTTTGCAGTACGACGCAAGTAGGCCCGCACCTCTCGAGGTGCGGGCCTACTTTTGTTCGTGCGTCGGGCTAGTTGAAGATTCCCGGAGAAGTCAGGTTGATTCCTTCGACCACGATCACGACGACGTAGCCGATCAGGTCGAGTCCGACGGAGAGCAATCCCAGCATGTTCAGTCCGTATCTGTCGGCGACGAGGAGTCGCAGGGATCAAGGGGGAGAACTAACTTGTAGTGATCGAAACGAATTATACGGCTGCGAAACACATTCGGTGATTCCGACGCTCTGGTGCGATTGGCGAACAAGCGCGTCGTTCGGTGTCCACCGCTGAACCGAGAGCCTGTGCGCATGAAAAAGGGGCCGCGCAACATCGGTTGCAGCGGCCCCTGATTCGAGGGTTCGACGTGTCAGTCGACCGGTGCCGTCCGCACGGTCGTACCGGTTTCCGCGGCGATTTGGTCGATGGGGATTCCGAGGCTTGCGGTGCCGCCGAAGTGGGCGAGCGCAAGGTTCGCTTCGGTGCAGTCGGGTGCGCCGCCGCTGTTGGATCCGCTGGTGATGCCGAGGGCGAGAGTTCCGGTCACGATTGCGCCTCCGCTGTCACCGGCGAGAGTGCATGCGGTGCTGGCGAATCCGCGGACGGTCCGGCTGGTGCCGTCGTCCATGAACAGTTGGGTCTCGACTCGATCGGCTGCAACGACTCCGCACGTGAACGAGGACGACTGACCCGACTTGCACACCGGGGCCCCGACGACGGGATCGGCGGTTCCGGTGATGGTGACGGTGCTGCCGTTGGCGCCGCGAACAGTGGGGCGATCGAGGCCCGACGCGATTGCCTTGTCGTTCAACGAGATGACCGACCAGTCGAGTGCTTTCTCGGCTCCGAGGCTCGACCCCTGGAACGTTCCGATCTGTGTACTGCTGTGCACGTCGGCCGGGTTGGGCAGGTACACCGGAGCGCCACCGCCGCCGGTCTCTGCGTTCGGATTACAGTGCCCTGCACTGAGATTGATCGGGTTGCCCGCGCCGTCGACGGCGTTGAAGCCGAACGAGCAGATGCTGATGTCCGTCGTAGGTGCGTCGGCGATAGGCCCGCGCGTGGTGATGTACGTGTCGCCGCCCATCGGGGACGGGTCGACCGGCTGCTGCGCACCGGGGGACAGGATGACCTTCAGATTCGCCAGCAGGGTCGGCAGGTTGAGTGCGCGTCCCACCGGGCTGTTGGCGACGTCGAGGATGATTCGGTTGTCCAGAATGTCGATGGACGTTCCGTTGACCTGGCTCGCCACCTCGCGCGGCAGCGTCGAGATCCACTTGTTCAGATCACCGAGGGACTTCTCCAGCCCGTCGGCGGACACCGGACGCTGCGCAGTGTCGAAACCGTCCTTGGCGACAGCGCGAGCCGCATCCTGTGACGTGACCGCTACGACGGCTTTGCCGTCGTCACCGATCCAGGCACCTGCGAAGTCTCCTGGGCGCGAGGCGCGGAAGTCGGACGCGTACGTCGACAGTTCCTGCGCACGTGCTGCCCGATCGAGATATTCCTGCGGTGAGATCTTCAGATCGCGAATCACCGCTTCGGCCAGTTCGTGCGGAAGCTGGTCGACCGAACCCTGTGCGACGACAACATCGGGGGCCGCTGAAGCTTGGGTAGAGAAGGTAGCGAAGAGCAACAACGCCGTAGATCCGATCACTGCGGCACGCAGTGCCCCCGTGTTACGCATGAAATCCCTTCATCGGGTCCGTCGGTGTCAGCGCCCCACCTTAGGGCATGCGCACGGGCTATCGACAGACATGCAGGTCATCGCTCGTCCCGGCGTACCGGTCGCGTCGAGAGGTGACTGTGAAGAAAGGGTGACTGTGAAGAAAGGGGGAACTACGGAGTTACGGTCACAGACTCGGAGGTGCCGCCGCTGCCGTCGTCGCTGCCGTCGCCGCTGCCGTCGTCGCTGCCGGCGTCGTCACTGCTGCCGTCGTCGCCGCCGCCTGTGCCGTCGTCGTCCCCTGGTGGTTTCGGGGAGGGGCCGGGTACCTGCGGTGAGCTGTCCGTCGGGTCGGGGGTGCTGGTATCGGGCTCCGACAGGTCCCCGGCCGGTCTCGTCGCGGGTAGCTCGTCGGTGGTGTCCGTCTCGCCGGTTCTCGTTGTCGGTGGTGCCTCGCTCGTCGCGGAGGGGGACTCCATCGGTGTAGCGACGACGACGGATTGCTGCGGCTCGGCGATCGGCACCACCGTCGGGAACGGGATCTGCACGCTCGGTGTCGATGGCGTCGTGGTCGGGGCGGCCAGGTCGACACTGTCGATGGTGGGGATCGTGGTCGTGTCGGTGCTCCGCAACATCAACGCCGTCACCCCGGCGCCGAGCGTGAGCAGAGCGGCGAATCCGGCGGCGACGAGTATCGGTGTCCGCGACGACGAGCGCGGCGTCGACGCCAGCGGAATCACCTCGGTCACCGCGTCGACGGGGTAGTGGCCCGCCATCGCGGCGGCTCCGCGGGCGGCGGCAATTCCCGAATCGGCGCCCGCCCAGGTTGCGAGTGTGGTCTCGGACCACACCTGCAGCGCTTCGGCTTCCGCGACCAACGCGACATGACCGAGGCCGTGATGGTTCATCGATTCACGGACAGCCGCGACTTGCTCCGCTGTCCATCGCGACGGGTAGGTGGCGGCAGCGGCCAACGCGTCGTAGCTGTTCCCGGTGGAGGTGGCGACCTCGCTCAGCAGACACAGCAACGTCATCGCGGTCAGATCGGCGGCGCTGTACCCGACATCGGGCTCGTTGCCGACGTCGCCGAGGAAGTCGGTGAACTCGGCCGCGTTCCGGTCGTCGGTGCCCCCGAGAGATGCAGATCCGTCGGCATGAACGAACAGAACGGTGGCATGCAGCGACGCGACGTGCAGCGACGGGTTCGAGCGCAGTGGGTGTGACACGGCCGCGATGGATCGATCGTCGTCGACGTACAGTCCTACGTCGGGGAGAGCGCTATCCGCGGCAGAGGTCCGCTCGGGCTGGGCGTACCGGTTGAACATGTGTTGCTTTCCTCGTGATCTGACCCGGGCGAACCGGACGGCGCACCTCACTGCCTGTGATGTCGCCCGAGACGGGGCGGAAGTTACACCTCGGCCGAGGTTGCTCCGTATCCCATCGCCCGAAGCATCGACAGCAGTTCCGAACGCGAGCCCGCACCGATGCGGCGTCGTATACGAGCAACGTGATGCTCGACGGTTTTCGCGGAGATGTACAGCCTGGCGCCTGCCTCGCGGTAGGTGACGCCGAGTACGAGCAGTTCTGCGACCTCGGACTCACGCGCACTCAGTGAACCCTTGACGTCCTCGGTCGCGGTGGACGGAACCGGGACCGGCCCCCGCAGCGAGCGTGCGATCTGCAGCAATGCGGTGGCGGCCTTGGTGTCGGCGACGCGGAGGGCGGCTTCGCTGGCGAGGCGGGCTCCGTCCCACGAAAGGCCGAAACGCGCCAGCGACCGGGCGGCCGACTCGACATCGGCGACGTCAGGGTTGCCCTGCAGGACAGCAAGCCATGCGCGGCCTGCTCCGGCGAGTGCTGCGCTGTAGCGGTTGGTCTCGGCGGCGACGGCGAGCGCTCGGGCGTGGGGTACCAGATCGGGTGGCCGCTCGGCCAGAATTGCGGCCTGTACGCCGTACCAGTGCAGCGCGGACGCCCAGGCGTGCGGTTCGTTCAGCGCGTCGACGACCGAGTTCGCCTGTGCCAGCAGGTGTGACATCCGCTCGGGTGCACCGACACGGACTGCGGCCAGCCACAGCTCACCCACCGGCAGGAACGACAGGAGGTCGACCGAATACGTGTCGATGACGTAGTGGGCGTCGTCCCATGCTTTGAGCAACGATCCGGCGTCGCCGGTGCGGCGTGCAAGTCCGACTCGGAGAGCGTGCAGGAACAGCTGATTTCGAATGTGCGACGCCGGAACACGAATGGATTCGAGCGCCGAGGTCGCGGCGGCGACATCGCCGGCGAGCATCGTTGTCCAGACCTGCAGTAGTGCGATGCGGATGGAGGCCGGGTGTCGAGGTGGGAGCGCCGCCGATGCCTGCGCCGCGATCGATTCGGCTCTGGCCAGGTCGCCGTTGTGCAGTGCGAAGAGCATGGCGACAGCGGCAGGGTCTTCCGGAGACACCCGTCCGATGGTGTTGCCGGACAGTACAACCGAACGCATGAGCGAATTGGTCGCTGCCGCTGGATCCGGCGAGATCGACTGGCTCAGTCCCGTCGCCATCAACGCCGCTGCTGCGCTGGCGGACGTGGGCGGCGCCGCAGACGACGCCGTGGGCGCCTCGATGGGAGCCACACCGGCGACGATCGACACTGTTCGAGCGAGGTCGGCATCGGCTCCGGCTCGGTCGCGGCCCAGCCATTCGTAGAGTTGGTGTCCGCGGCTGCTCATTCCGCGTTCGGCCGCGATGGCCGCGGATACCCTTACTGCTCTGCGTAGTTCGCCGAGATCGACTCGATCCGACTGTTCCAGTACGGTGTCGCAGAATTGTTCTGCGACATCGAGATCGCCGCGGGTGACCGACGCCTCGGCCCGGCGCGCAGCCACATGCAACGCGTCACCCCCGGCGTCGACGGCGAGCGAGTACAGCGAGGCGGCGGTATCGGGATCGGCGGCGTCACCGGCAGCCGTCAGGAAATCCGCGAGCTGTGGATTCGTAACGCCGTTGCGTGCCAACGCCGTTGCGGTCGCCGTATCGAGAGTGTCGGTTCCGAGGCGGAACTCGAGCAATCGGGTCAGGATCGTCCCTAACCGTCTCGATCCGAGCGCTTCTCGCAGCGCGAGTTCGAATCCGGGGAGCGGTGCAGCGGAGAGCAGGCCGGATTCCAACCCCGCATCGATGGCGGCGGCCGAGTCGGATGCATCGGTGAGATCGTTCAGAACCTCGATGTCGCGTCCGACACCGAAATGTGCGAGCGCCAGGACGTCCTGTTCCGCCGAACTCATCGAGCGGAGCCGGGCAGTCTGATGCGTCCGGACCGCGTCGGTGACGATCCGCGTGACGGACTCGTCCGAATCAGCCCGTCGCGCAGCGTCGATGGCAAGCTCGACCGTGCAGCTACAACCACCGGTAAGCGTAGCGATCGTCCCGGCGAGAGCTACGGAGATCGGGCGGCCACGGTCGACGGCAACACCTGCGATGTCTGCCTTCGTCAGCGCGGAAACCACGTGTCAGTTTCCGAGGAGTGGCCCGGTGATGCCACCGACCACGTTGCCCAGGCCCCCGACCACACCGCCTGCGACGCCGCCGACACCCGTTCCCAGATCGTCGACCGCGCCGCCGACGCCGGTACCGACATCGCCGAGAGTCGGACCGTTGTACGCCGGCGGGGTGTAGGTCGGTGGGGTATAGGTGGGAGCGCTCGGCGCGGGGGCATTCGGGGCCGGTGCGACGACGACCGGTGCTGCGGCTGCGGGCGCACCTGCGGCAGGGACTCCAGGGGCGGGAACTGCCGGATCCGCGACGATCGTTCCGTCGGAGGCGATGACGGTGCCTGCCGCAGGGACAAGGGTGCCGTCGGCCGCCACGGTCGGAGCGGGAAGACCGTTCGAGGTGGTGGCCGTGGAGTCGGCGTCGGCGACGGTTTCCGCGGTCGGACCCGGCGTCGCCGACGCGGTAGTGCCTGCGGTGTTCTCGGATACCGCGGGGGTCGGCTCGTCCTTCGAGGTCAGGGCCGTGCCGACGGACAATCCGCCGCCGGCGATGATGGCAAGTGCCGCAACGGAAGCGACGACGATCCCGGCGCGTTTGCGTCCGGACATCGTGGTGGGCTCCGCGGCGGACGAGACCGGCGCGGGACGGGGCGCGGGACGAGTGACCGCAACAGCCGCCGCGACGGGAACATCGGCAACCGTCGTGGCGGCGATCTCGTTTCCGAGCAGCGCCGCGCCGACAGCGGGAATGCGATCGGGATGAGGACCGGTGATCACCGGTACCCGCAGCTCCGAGGACACCAATTCGGCGACGAGAGGGATGCCTGCACTTCCGCCGATGAGTAGAACCTGGGTCACGTCGGAGACGTCGAGGCCTGCCGTGTGCAGCGTTTCGCGTACGAGCTCGATGGAACCGAGTATCGGTTGCCGCAGGAGGTCCTCGACCTCGTCGCGAACCAGCCTTGTCTCCGAACGCATTCCGGGTAGCTCGATGCTGAGCGTCGTCGCGGTCTCGTAGGAGAGCTTCTCCTTGGCCTCACCGCATCGGGCGCGCAGTTCGACGAGTGCCCCGACGGTGTCGGGGTCGAACGGATCGAACTCGAACGACTGACTGCTCGATACCGTCTCGAGAACGTGCTGGGTGATCAGATGATCGAACTGGGCGCCGCCCAGATCCTCCGAGTGGACTCCCGGACCGATGGATGCTTGTTGCCGGCCGGTTCGCATCAGCGTGATGTCCAGCGATGTAGCACCGAGGTCGTAGATCACGGTCAGTCCGTCGCTCGACGCACCCCGCGACGCTTCGAGCCACCGCATGGAGGCTGCCGAGTCCGGCACGAGCGTCACATCGGGAACGCCTGCCCGCTCCAACGCGTCGCGCAGTACGTCCGTCGTGTACGAGGACCAGCGATCGGGATGAGTGATGACCACGGCCGGGTCGCAGTCCTCGCCTGCGCACACCTCGGCGACCAGTGCGCGGGTCGCGGTCGCGAAGAGATCCTCGGCCTGATGGGAACGGCCCTCCTCGTCGATCAGCGGGACCGGGTCGCCGACGCGATCGGCGAAGCCGCTCAGTAGGTGACGTCCGGCGCGGTCCCACAGATCAGCCAGGCTCGGCGCGGCACCGGGTCGCAGATCGAGGGCCGACCTCTTGGTGACGGTGCGCATCGCCTCGTCGGTCGAGTAGTCGCGGGGGGCGTAAGGATCGTGCGAAGTATCGAGGGCCGCCACCGAAGCGACCGTGCCGATCCGAATGCCGAGCCCTGCGCTCATCGTCATCTCCGACTTCGTAGTGGTGCCAGCGCCTGACGACGCTGTGGTTGATGTCGGAAGCATGGCAGTTTTCGTTACGTCTCACAGCAGGTCGCAGAAGGTTCGCGGGCAAATCCCCTATCGCCCTTATATCCCCTAGTGCCTCACCCCTGGGATACCCGAATCGAATAGGGGGATGGAACCCGTTGGGCAGACAGGAATCGACCCATAGCTTTGTGATCAACCACGAACTACTGACTACCGAAGGAGCCACGCCATGGCCACCAACGCAGTTCTCGACTTCATCCTCAGTCTTCTTCGCAACGACGAAGCAGCAGCCGCGTACTGCGCCAACCCCGAAGCCGCACTGGCCGCCGCCGGGCTCGGCGACGTGTGCCACGCAGACATCGTCGCGGTTGCCCCGCTCGTGTCCGAGTCCGGATTGTTCGCCGGCGCCGGATCACAGCTCTCCGCGATCCTCGGTGCAGGAGCCGGTGCCGCGGGCAGCATCGAAGGCGGGCTTGCCGGGGGCGCGGGAATCGGTGGCGGACTGTCGACCGGACTCGGGCTGACGGCAGGCGCGGTCGTCGGAGGCGGGCTTGCAGGCGGCGGAATCATCGGTGGCGGCATCGGCGGCGGATTCGGCGGTGACCTCGACCTGGCAAGCGACATCGCAGTCTCGATCGGCGCAGCCCTGAGCGCGGCCCTCGCCGCGGGTGGACAGATCGGCGTGGAACTCGGAGCCGCATTCGGTGCTGCACTCGACGCTGTCATCGGCGCCGGTGGATCCATCGACCTCGGCGGCGCGGCAGATCTCGGCGGAGCACTCACCGGTCTCATCGGCGGTGGGCTCGACCTCGGCGGCGACGTCACGGCAGGACTGACCGGCGCGCTCGACGCGGCACTCGGGGCAGTCGGCGGAATCGACCTCGGCGCCCTTGCCGGTGTCGACGGAGCGCTCAGCGGCGCCCTCGGTGCAGCATTCGGTGTCGGCGGAACGATCGGCGCTGACCTCGGTGCAGCTCTCGGAAACGTGTTCGACGCGGTGATCGGCGCAGGTGGAATCGACTTGACCGGCGATCTCGGCGCGGCCCTGACCGCTGCGATCGGTGCGGGCGGCGGACTTGCAGGCGGACTGGGCGGCGGACTGGAGAGCGTCTTCGCACTGCAGACCGGTCTGTCGGCAGCACTCGGATCCTCGCTCGGAGCAGTTCTCGACGCCGGTGCACTCGCCGACCTGGATCTCGGCGGACTCGTCGGCGCCGACCTCGGTGCGATCATCGGCGGAACCCTCGGAACGGCACTCGATCTCGACGGCGGCGTCATCGCCGACCTGACCGGATCCCTCGGAACCGCCATCGACGGTGCGCTCGCCGGTGGACTCGGCGCCACTGCCAACCTCGAAGGACTACTCGGCGGAGCATTCGGTGTCGGCGGAGCAGCCGGAGCCGGACTCGGGGCTGTCCTCGACACCGTCATCGACACCACCGGCGCCCTCGATCTCGGCGCAGCTCTCGGTGGAGGCGCCGCACTCGGCGGTGCACTGACCGGCGCACTCGACGCTGCCCTCGGCGCAGCAGGTGACCTGGCAGGCGGCGTCGACCTCGACATCGCGTCGGGCCTCGGCGGCGCTCTGGAAGGCGTGTTCGCAGCCGAAGGTGGCCTCGCGTCGACCATCGGATCCTCGCTCGGTGCAGTACTCGACGCAGGCGCACTCACCGATCTCGACCTCACCGGAGTGACCGGTGTGGATCTCGGTGGGATCGTCTCCGGCGCCCTCGGCACCGCACTCGACCTCGACACCAGCGCCGTCGGCAGCCTCACCGCGGCTCTCGGCACCGCAATCGACGCCTCGGTCGGCGTCGACATCTCGGCCGCGACCAATCTCGAAGGTGTACTCGGCGCGGCATTCGGTGTCGGTGGCGAAGCAGGCGCGGGCCTCGGCGCAGCACTCGACACCGTCCTCGACACCAGCGGTGCCCTCGACCTCGGCGCGGCCCTCGGCGGCGGCGCCGAACTGGGCGGCGCACTCACCGGCGCACTCGATGCGGCAGCAGGCGCTGCCGGTGGCGTCGCAGGTGCCGGTGACCTCGTCGGTGCCGGTGACCTCGGCCTCGGCGCAGTCGGTGGCCTGGGCGGCGGTCTCACAGCAGGACTCGGCGGCGTCGCAGGGATCGGCGGCGGGCTGGCCGGAGCGGTCGACGGAGCGGTCGACGGAGCGGTCGACGGAACTGTGGCCGGAGCTGTCGGCGCAGGGGTCGACGCGGCGGCCTCCGCCGGCGCGGACCTTGCCGGTTCGGTTCAGGGTGCGGCTGATCTCGGTGCCGGTCTGGGAGCCGGCCTCGGCGCAGGGCTCGGAGCAGGACTCGACTCGGGTATCGACGCAGGTGCCTCGGCTGGTGCCGACGTCGCGGGTCAGGTTGCCGGTGGCCTCGACGCTGGCCTTGATGCGGGTGCCTCGGCCGGTGCCGACGTCGCGGGTCAGGTTGCCGGTGGCTTGGCCGGTGGCGCAGATGCTGTCGGCGGCATCACGAGCGGACTCGGCGGATTCGCCGACGCGGCAGGCAACGCATCCGGCTCGCTCGCAGGATCGTTCGACGGATCCGCGTCGAGCAGCGCATGGTCTTCGGTGGACTCGGACGTCTTCGGCAGTGCACATGCCGATTCCGCGCTCGAGTCCGAGAGCAGCCTGCACGGCGACGTCGACAGCACGGCGCATTCGATCGCGGACATCACGACGGTCGATCACCACACCGACCTGCTGAACCCGTGATCTTCGAGTGACGAAGACGAAGAGGCTCTGCGCGGGTTCGATGCGCGCAGGGCCTCTTCGTCGTTAGAGTTCATAACGGTTGTCGTCCCTCGAACGTGTATCCGAAAGAAGGCTATGGACGGGCAAGCGAAACAGCTGGCCGATCTGCTCGATCGAACCGCGGCAGTGGCGCGGTCGGTGGGTCGGTCCGATCTGGTGTCACGAGTCGAGCTTGCACAGGATCGAGTGCTCGACCCGAGACGGCGAATAGTCGTGGTAGGCCCCCTGAAACAGGGAAAAAGCCAGTTCGTGAACTCGCTGTTGAATCTCGATGTCTGCTCGGTGGGCGACGACGAGACGACCGCTATTGCGACGATCGTGCAGAACTCCGAGCGGTCCTACGCCGAACTCGTACTCGCCGACCCTGGCAACGATCCGATCCGCGTCGATGTTCCGCTCGACGAGTTGCAGACGATCGCACCGGACAGCCCACGCGCACAGGGGCGCGAAGTGCTGCGACTCGAGGTCAACGTCCCGAGCCCGCTGCTGGCCGACGGTCTCGTCCTCGTCGACACCCCGGGAGTCGGTGGACACGGAAATCCCCATGCCGCAAGCACTCTCGGTCTGATACCATCCGCCGACGCGGTGCTCGTGGTCTCCGATGCGAGCCGCGAGTTCACCGAGCCCGAGATCTCGTTTCTGCGTCAAGTGCTCGGGTTGTGCCCGTCCGTCGCCGTGCTCGTCACCAAGACGGACCTGTACCCGCACTGGCGACAGATCGTCGAAGCGAACAAGGGGCATCTGCAGCGGGAGAACCTCGACGTCCCGATGATCGCGTTGTCGTCGTTGCTGCGTTCGCACGCACTGCGACTGAACGACGAGGAACTGAACGTCGAATCCGGCTTCCCGGAGCTCTACGCATTTCTCCGTGACAACGTCGTGTCGAAGGCCGACGCCACCACCCGGGCCGCCGTCTCGCTCGACATCAGATCCGTCACCGAACATCTCACGCTCGCGATGGGCAGTGAGCTTGCGGCACTGCGTGATCCGGAGCGTGCCGCAGCGGCGGTCGCGGGGCTGCAGCGCGCGAAAGCCGCCGCCGAGGAGCTCCACAAGAAGACCTCGCAGTGGCAGCAGACATTGGGCGACGGCATCGCCGACCTCGCGTCCGATATCGATCACGATCTCCGTGACCGCCTGCGCCGGGTGACGCGCGAGGCCGAGGAAACCGTCGACGAGGGGGATCCGAGTTCCGACTGGTCCGAGCTGGGGGACTGGCTGGAGGAGCAGATCGCGGCGTCGGTCGGCGACAACTTCGTGTGGGCGCACGAGCGGGCGTTGTGGCTGTCCGAACTCGTCGCCGAACATTTCGCCGCTGCAGGCGCGGTCGCTCTCCCCGATCTGGACATCGGTGATCTCGAGAACGTACTCGACCCGGTCGCGTCCCTCGCGGACCTCGAGTCCGGCAAGGTCGGGATCACGCAGAAAGTGCTCGTCGGTATGCGTGGATCCTACGGTGGTGTACTGATGTTCGGTCTGATCACCACATTCGTCGGCCTCAGTCTGCTCAACCCGATCTCCATCGGCGCAGGAGTGTTGTTGGGCACCAAGGCATACAAGGAAGACAAGGAAAATCGCATCAAGACCAAGCGCGCCGAGGCGAAGATGGCCATCCGCCGCTTCACCGACGACGTCAGCTTCCAGGTCGGTAAGGAGTCGAAGGACCGGCTCCGCCAGATCCAGCGTGTGCTTCGGGACCATTTCACCTCGATTGCCGAGCAGACGCTTCGCTCACTCAACGACTCGCTGCGTGCAGCGCAGGAGGCCGCGAACGTGGAGACCGCCGAAAGATCGACCCGCACTGCGCAGCTGGATCGGGACATGAAGGTTGTCGCCGAGCTCAACGAACGTGCAGTCGCACTCGTTCCCGCAGGCGATGTTCCCCAGTGACCGCCCTTGCCGAAGCGCGTGCCTTGATCACGACGGCGCGTAGCGCGTATTCCATTGACACCTACGCGGCCGCGTCGTTGACCGAGGTACTGGACCGTCTGGACCAGCCTCTCCGCGTCGCGCTCGCCGGCTCGTTGAAGGCAGGTAAATCGACGCTGCTCAATTCGCTGGTGGGACAGGACATCGCGCCGACCGATGCGACGGAGTGCACCAAGGTCGTCACGTGGTACCGAAGCGGAGCCACCCCCAGTGTGACCGCGTGGTACGACGGCGACCGCGCGGCGCACGTGCCGGTCCAACGTCGCGACGGCCGGTTGACGTTCGATCTCGGTGATCTGACGGCGTCGCAGGTGGATCGACTCGAAGTGGAGTGGCCTGCACGGACTCTGACGCACACGACCATCATCGATACCCCCGGGACGTCGTCGTTGTCGCGTGATGTGTCGGCGCGGACGCCGTCGATGTTGACTCCGGAGAATTCGTCCTCGGGTGCCGACGCGGTCGTTTACCTGCTCAGAACACTCAACGCGACCGACGTGTCGTTTCTCGGTCAGATCGGTGCACATGTCGGCGGCGAATCCGGACCGCTCGGCGTCGTGGGGGTCGTATCGCGCGCCGACGAGGTGGGCGCGGGCCGGATGGATGCGATGATGTCGGCGAAGGACGTCGCTGCTCGGTTCGCGTCGGAGCTGGAGGCCACCGGTCTGTGCCAGGCCGTCGTACCCGTGGCAGGGCTGCTTGCGCTGGCGGCGGAGACGCTGCGGCAGAACGAGTTCGATGCGTTCTCCACGCTCGCCCAGGTTCCCGATCAGGACTTGCAGCTCGCCATGCTGTCGGCGGATCGGTTCTCCCGGCCAGGTCTGCTGCCGGTCGACCCGGCGCTGCGCGCGTCGATCGTCGATCGCTTCGGACTGTTCGGTATTCGAATGGCGGTCACACTCGTCAAGCTCGGTGTTCGTGATTCACCGACTCTCGCAGCGGAATTGGTCGAGCGGAGCGGACTGAACGAGCTGC
This sequence comes from Rhodococcus yunnanensis NBRC 103083, assembly GCF_001895005.1. Taxonomy (GTDB): domain Bacteria; phylum Actinomycetota; class Actinomycetes; order Mycobacteriales; family Mycobacteriaceae; genus Rhodococcoides; species Rhodococcoides yunnanense. The sequence continues at coordinate 321,840 of NZ_BCXH01000005.1, forward strand.
GGTCGGTGATCGACGTTCAGTTCGGGCAACGCGCCGATCAACTCAAACTGCACTCCGCCCTCGTCGCGCTGCAGCGCATTCTCGAGGCGCGCCCCATCGGGCAGTCGGCGGCGTTTCGTGCCCAGGCCGGTCGAATGTTGGCCGATGTACACGGCTTTCAGGAATTGCGGCTGCTGGGCAGGCTGCGATCCACGGCGCCGAAACTACCCGAGGGTGACCTGGCGGAGCTGCAGCGATTGATCGGCGGGTACGGCATCGATGCGGCGGCCCGGCTTGGGCTCCAGCCGGACGCCGGGCCCGCGGAGCGTCGGGAATCGGCACTGGTGTCGGTGCAGAAGTGGCGCAGGCTGTCCGAGCATCCGCTGCTCGATCAGTTCACCTCGCGGGCGTGCGCCGTGGCGGCGCGCAGCGCGGAAGGGATCGCCGCGGCCCCACCCGTGCGTGCGTAATCCGAGTGCTCTAGGCGTACAGCTGCTCGACCAGGTCGAGCGACCACAGTGCAGTCAGCGGGCCACCGTCGTTGGTGAACTTGTCCGTGCGGACGATGCGGTTGTTCGCCACGGCGGGTAGTGAAGTCCACAGCGCATTGGCATTCATGGTGCGCAGATCCTCCTCGGACGTGATCGCGGCGATGATCGCTGCTGCGTCGGCGGCTGCTGTGATCGTCTCGGGCCCATATTCGACCTCGGGAGTTGCGGCCTCCCAAGCGCTGCCGAATCGTGCGCCGATATCGATCAATGCGATGGACGGGGATCGATCGCGGCCGACCGAGATACCGCCCTCGTCGGAGGTGCTGATCGGGAGGACAACGGTCCCGGCGATCGCATCGGCGTTGTCTCTCTTGACTTCTGCCACGCGTGTGTCGTACTCGGCGATGATCTCGTCGGCCTTGTCCTGCAGGTTCAACGCCGCGCCGACGGCCTCGACGTCGTCCTGCCAGGCCACACCGGATCCGGTCGATCCGACGGGAAGGACCGGCGCGATCGCGCTGAGCTGGTCGTAGATGTCTTCGACGACTTCGTCGCGGCCGATGATGAGGTCCGGGGCGACCCGGGCGATGGACTCCACATCGACGGTATTCCGCGGAAATAGCTCAGGGACACCGTCGGCGAGAAGTGTGCTCGTGGCATCGGTGAGTGGTCCTGGTATCTCCGGCGGTGCCTCGACCTCCACGGGCATCCCGACGATCGGCAGACCGAATGCGACGGCGATGTCGAGGTCCCGCCTGCCGTCGATGATGACAACCGACTCGACGGAGTCCGGTACGTCGATGGTTCCGAGCGAGGTGGTCACCTGGTGGGTATCCGAGCCCGAGTCTGAGCCCGAGTCCTGGGGCGCCTCGGTGGAACTACATGAAATGACAAGTAAGGAGATGGCGATGCCGCTGGTCAGCGCCAGTGTCCGTCTCGGTAGAGCAAAGTTCATGGCTCAAGTAAAGCAACCCTAATGTACTTCGCGTGCATTCTGCGGCGAAAATCACCGCCGCGACAGGCCGATCGCCGCGGCGATCGTTGCAACCGCAGCGACACCGGCACCGGCCAGCGGACCCCAGTGCAGCACGCCGCCGGCGACCTCACTCGCGTCGGACATGAACGAGAAGAACAGGATCGACGCACCGATCGTCGCCACTCCGGCGACGAGCAGCAGGGTCCCGGAAGCAACCCGGCGCGTGCGGGCCAGCGACAGGCCCAGGCCCGCGAGAACGAGAAGCAGCACTGCGACGGCACCGCTGGCGAGGAGTGTGACGGTGACCGTCTCGGCGATCTCCGACGACGTCGCGCCCGAACTGTTTGTGGCGACCGAGGCCTCCAGCGTCGTTCGAACCTGCGAGTACTCCAGCGCGACGACGACCGCAAGACCGACGATCACCACGGCAACGCCTGCCCATGCCCACGTCGCGATCCGAGATGCGACACTCGGACCCGTCGGCTCCTGCCTCGGTCGCAGCGGTGCGACGACGATCTCGGGCCGGGCCGGCTGCTGGCGCAGTTCCTGCTCGGGTCGGCGATGGCTTCCGGATTCGTTCACGGGGTAGGACTCTATCGGGCTATCTCAGGATCACCGGGACACCCTGGTAGGGACCCAATGTCATCGGGAAGCTGTTCAACTCGTCCACGGTACCCACCTCGGAATCGTCGAACATGTCGAAGACGGCGGCGCCTGCCGTGAGGTGTTTGGACTGGATCGTCGCGGTGACCTCGTCGGAGGAGAAGTTGATGACGGTGGCTTGAATCGTGCCCTGGCCGAGTTCGTGGACCAGTACAAGCAGTCCCTTGTGCGAGACGGTGGGCACATCGAGTTGCTGCGCGGTCGCAATCCCGAACCTGTTGCGGAGTTCGATGATTCGAGCGAGTCGACGTGCGAACGAATTCGGATCCTTCAGCTGTTCGGGTAGCGAACCGTACAGGCTTCGGCCACGCGGAATTCCGGACTCGGACCGCACTGCGTCCGGGAAGCTGTCCATCAGGTCGTGTGCACCGCGGTTGATCCATCGAGTGTCACCCTCGCGGATCAGATCCGCGACGTCCTCGGCATCGATCGGGAGAATTCCGAGTAGATCCCAGCCCGACAGCGCGAAGACACCCGGTTGCAGTGCGTTGAACATCGCGAGCATCAGGTGCGCTGTCCTGACGGTTTCGATGTCGGTCTCGTCCATGCGATCGAGATCTCTGATTCCCAACGACGCCGTGATGACACTTGCTGTGGTGCAGGCGATTCCGTTGGTCGTGAAGGTCCTGTTGTACGGCGCCCATCGGCCGGTGAGTCGGTCGGTCAACTCGGAACGGATCTGGTCGCCGAGATCGGAACCCTTGACGACCTCGCCGCAGTAGTTGAACTCGTCCTCCGCGTGCAACGTCGCGAAATGGATGAGCTCGAAGGTCAGCTCGTCGTGATTCTGCAGGGCATGTACCAGTGACGCGGGGTCGACGCCGTGATCCCGCGACAGCGACATCGTCAGGCGAAGGAACTCGGTGTTGCCCATGACGAGTGCGTGCTGATAGGCAGGTCGATTGATGAAGTCGTACGACAGGTCGGCCCCGTTGGTGCCCATCGCCTTGATGTCGTCGATCGTGAGGTTGAGTTCCTGGAAGGTGAAGCCGCCCATCTTTCGAACCACACTGGCGATCAGGTGATTCGCGGCCTCCGACAGGGGATGACCCTCGGACCAGCCCGGACCCTCGGCCCGGCGTTCGACGCCGAGAAATCCGTTGGCGTCGAGGCGAAGTGCGCCGGCGCCGAGATCGGCGATGGAGTGACAGGCATCCCCGATCACCAATCGCATTCCCGCGAAAGAGGGGTCGAGCCAGTTGATCGACGGTTGACCCGCCTTGAAGTAGTGCAGATACACCCAGCGGCGTTCGACACCGTCGATCCCGACGACGGGAGCCGTTGCGCTCCAATTGGTTTCCTTGACGCCGAGTTCGTAGAAGATCACACGTTGCAGCTGGCCGATGATGTAACCGGCGCGCGCGAGATTGGCTTCGGCTTCGGCGTCGATGTTCTGCGAATCCGCTCCCGCGCGTACTCGGGGGAGCAGATGCCAGTCCTCGGGCTCGATCTCGACCATGTGGTAGATGCCGGGATAATCGGCGACGGCCATTTCGGCGAGTCGGAAATCTGCGCCCTTACCGGTGTGGCCGGGGACGATGTCGTCGATGACGATGCCCTCGTACGCCGATGCCACCACACACAGCCGTCGGAACTCCTCTTCCGAACCGAAGGCAGGATCGATCTGCATTCCGATCCGGTCGAAGTGGCCGTCGACGGACGGCGTCGGGCGCCAGCCGTGTATGCCGCCTGCAACCTTGACCGGCCCGGTATGTACTGCGGTGATACCGATTTCGGAGAACGCTTGCCACAGGTTCTCGTCGCCGAGTGTGCTCAGGAAACTGGTCCGCGGCGCGTTGATCACCGAGATCGGATAGGCCGTGAACCACACGGGAGCGCGTTCGACGGCTCCTCGCGGATTCGGGTCGGCATACGGGTTCTGCCACATACTGCCCTTGCCGGAGAGCTGTTCGGCGATCAGCTTGGCATCTCGCAACATCGATTGTTCGGTGAGCCACTCGACGTACTCGGCATTGTCGGCGGACGGGTTGCCGTCCTGCGCGGCCGAGCCGTTGCGGTCGGCACGGCGAACCGAGGGACGCAAGGGGCGTGGTCTGGCCGGGTAGAACTTTTCGTCGTAGGTGATCTCGCTCGGTTCGTGCTGCACTTCGGGATCCATGTGCCTCCGTAGCCTCACTTTTTTTACAAACCCTACGTACGGAACGGCCGCGCCGCAGTGTTCCGTATCCCCGGAGGGCCGAGCGTCGAAACCTGCGCCGGGTCGGCCGCCGCCTCGCTGAATCACACCGGTGTAAGCCGTGACCGAAACTGGCCGGAATGTATCCGGATCGAGACTGGCTGGTATGGAATGTCCGGTTCACGTAGGACATAGTTGAACGCAACACCAACCCCTTCAGTCACAGGAGTCACATATGCGTCGCTTCGCCCGCACCACCGTCTTGGCCTCGACGGCCGCGATCGCAGCCACCGTCGGTGCGGTCGCCTTCGCGCCCCTCGCATCTGCCGAACCGGATACCGCACCCGCGCCTGCGCCCTTCGGCTCCTCGCAGCCGACCTCGCCCGATCTCGTCGTGGAGATCGCCGCTGTGTGCGATCCGCGTGACGGAGACCTCGGCGGCGATGTTGCCGCGCTGCGAATCAACATCGAGAACACGGGGTCCGGCGACGCACGAGATGTGACCACCAACTTCGCTGTGCTTCCCGAGGCGCCCGGCGTCTTCGGCGAAAAGCTCATCAAGGCAGGCGAAGGCGTCGAGTACACGATTCCCAGCGCAGACGAGGTGTGGCAGTCGCGTCCGGGCGGCGCTGCGGTGTTCTCGCCGCAGCTCGACGGCAACTACCCCGACAACATCGCCTTCGGCCTTCTGAGCGTGGACTGCTCGCCCATCGACGTGCCCGAGGGCGAATAACTCCCGACGTTCCTTTCCGTCCACTGCGCCGCGACGAGCATCTGCCGTCGCGGCGCAGTGCTGTGTCCAGGTGGCTGTGTGTTTCAGGTGGCTGGGAACAAATCTGGAAAGCCTTCCGTTGAGCCCTTCGACAGCCTTGAGTGGATGAGGCTCAAGTCCGAGTTGACAGATAGCGAAATTGTCGAGCAGACTTGAGCGCAGTTCGCTCAGCTAGGACATCACCCAAGCTTGTGAACCAACACAGCAACAAACAGGAGGAATTACTATGGCTCGTGCGGTCGGTATCGACCTCGGGACCACCAACTCGGTCGTGTCCGTCCTCGAGGGCGGCGAGCCGGTTGTGGTCGCCAACTCCGAGGGATCACGCACCACTCCGTCGGTCGTCGCTTTCGCCAAGAACGGCGAAGTGCTGGTCGGCCAGCCCGCGAAGAACCAGGCGGTCACCAACGTCGACCGCACGATTCGTTCGGTCAAGCGCCACATCGGCACGGACTGGACGACGTCGATCGACGACAAGAAATACACCTCGCAGGAGATCAGCGCGCGCACGCTGCAGAAGCTGAAGCGCGACGCCGAGGCATACCTGGGTGAGGAAATCACCGACGCGGTCATCACCGTGCCTGCCTACTTCGAGGACGCACAGCGTCAGGCGACGAAGGAAGCCGGCCAGATCGCCGGCCTCAACGTCCTGCGCATCGTCAACGAGCCCACCGCGGCTGCTCTCGCATACGGCCTGGACAAGGGCGACAGCGAGCAGACCATTCTGGTCTTCGACCTCGGCGGCGGCACGTTCGACGTCTCCCTGCTGGAAATCGGCGACGGCGTCGTCGAGGTCCGTGCCACGTCCGGCGACAACCACCTCGGTGGCGACGACTGGGACGAGCGCATCGTGACCTGGCTCGTCGACAAGTTCAAGGCTCAGAACGGTATCGATCTGACCAAGGACAAGATGGCTCTGCAGCGCCTGCGTGAGGCTGCCGAGAAGGCCAAGATCGAACTCTCCTCCGGGCAGAGCACCTCGATCAACCTTCCGTACATCACGGTCGACGCGGACAAGAACCCGCTGTTTCTCGACGAGCAGCTCAGCCGCTCCGAGTTCCAGAAGATCACCTCCGACCTGCTCGACCGCACTCGTGCGCCGTTCCAGGCAGTGGTCAAGGACTCCGGCATCGCCGTCAAGGACATCGACCACGTCGTGCTCGTCGGTGGTTCGACGCGTATGCCTGCGGTCTCCGAGCTGGTCAAGGAACTCTCCGGTGGACGTGAGCCCAACAAGGGCGTCAACCCGGACGAGGTCGTGGCCGTCGGCGCTGCACTGCAGGCAGGCGTGCTCAAGGGCGAGGTCAAGGACGTTCTGCTCCTCGACGTCACGCCGCTGTCCCTCGGCATCGAGACCAAGGGTGGCGTGATGACCAAGCTCATCGAGCGCAACACCACCATCCCGACCAAGAGGTCCGAGACCTTCACCACCGCTGACGACAATCAGCCTTCGGTGCAGATCCAGGTCTTCCAGGGTGAGCGTGAGATCGCCTCGCACAACAAGCTCCTCGGCTCCTTCGAGCTGACCGAGCTGCCGCCTGCCCCTCGCGGCGTCCCGCAGATCGAGGTCACCTTCGACATCGACGCCAACGGCATCGTGCACGTCACGGCCAAGGACAAGGGCACCGGCAAGGAAAACACGATCAAGATCCAGGACGGCTCCGGCTTGTCCAAGGAAGAGATCGACCGCATGGTCGCCGACGCGGAAGCTCACGCCGACGAGGACAAGGCTCGTCGCGAAGAGGCCGAGGTCCGCAACCAGGCCGAGTCGCTCGTCCACCAGACGGAGAAATTCGTCAAGGACAACGAGGACAAGGTCGACGCCGAGCTCAAGGGACGCGTCGAGACGGCCATCGAAGAGGCCAAGACGGCTCTGCAGGGCAGCGACATCTCGGCAGTGAAGACCGCCGTGGAGAAGCTCTCGACCGAGTCGCAGGCACTCGGAACCGCCATCTACGAGGCTCAGGCCAAGGAAGGCGGCGCGGACGGACAGGCTCAGGCCGAGGATGACGGCGTCGTCGACGCCGAGGTCGTGGACGAGCCCGTCGACACGGACAAGAAGTGACATCAGGTAACACCGAGCAAGAGCCGGTCACTTTCGTGGACAAGCGAAAGATCGACCCGACGACCGGTGAAGTACGGGAAGGTGACGCAGTTCCGGAGCCCCTCGCGGGCACCGGGGCTGCGCCCCAGCCCGACTCGGTGGAAGACGATGTCGCGGAAGTAATCGAGCCCGAGAAGGACGAGGTCGCGGAGTTGACCGCCGACCTGCAGCGTCTGCAGGCCGAGTACGCCAACTATCGACGCCGGACCGATCGTGACAAGCAGTCGGTCATCGACAACGCGAAAGCGTCCGTCGTGTCCCAGCTGCTGCCTGTTCTCGACGATCTGGAGCGTGCTCGTCAGCACGGCGACCTCGAAACCGGTCCCTTGCGCTCGGTGGCGGACAAGCTGGCCGGGGTGTTCACCACCATCGGTCTGTCCACCTTCGGAGCCACCGGCGACGCGTTCGATCCCTCGATCCACGAGGCGGTCTCGCACGAAGGCGACGGAAGCAATTCCGTCGTCGGGACTCTGATGCGACCGGGCTACAAGCTCGGTGATCGTGTCCTGCGTACCGCAATGGTCGGTGTCGTGGATGCTGTAGAAGAATCGGACGCTCCAGCGCCCGACGAGCAATAAGAAGAGAACAGTGGAAGGAGGAAACGCCCGGTGAGCCAGCGGGAGTGGATCGAGAAGGACTTCTACAAGGAGCTGGGCGTTTCCTCCAGCGCCACCAATGAAGAGATAACCAAGGCCTACCGCAAGTTGGCGAGGGACAACCACCCCGACGCCAATCCCGGTAACGCCGAAGCCGAGCAGCGGTTCAAGGCCATCAGCGAAGCCAAATCGGTGCTCACCGACCCGGCCAAGCGCAAGGAATACGACGAGGCGCGGCAACTGTTCGCCTCCGGCGGCTTCGGTCGCGGCGGCGGTGGGTTCAACCCCAACGCAGGCGGTTTCGGCGGCGGCGGCCAGACGTTCGACGTCGGCGACATCTTCGGACAAGGCGGCGGCGGTGGCGACGGCGGTATAGGCGACCTGTTCGGTGGCCTGTTCAACCGCGGCGGAACACAGCAGCGTACGACGACCAATCGGCCCAGGCGCGGCAGCGATGTCGAAACCGAGACGACCCTCGGTTTCCGCGAGGCCACGCAGGGGGTCACGGTTCCCCTTCGCCTGACCAGCCCGTCGTCGTGTACGACGTGTCATGGCAGTGGCGCGAAGCCGGGAACCAGTCCGCGCGTCTGCCCCAGGTGCAACGGCGCAGGCGTCGTGAACCGAAACCAGGGCGCATTCGGCTTCAGCGAGCCGTGCGACGACTGCCGCGGAACCGGATCGATCATCGACGATCCATGCCAGGACTGCCGCGGAACCGGCGTGCAGAACCGCACACGCACCATCACCGTGCGGGTCCCGTCAGGGGTGTCCGACGGCCAGAAGATTCGACTCGCGGGCCAGGGCGAAGCAGGACTGCGCGGCGCGCCGTCGGGAGATCTGTACGTCACGGTGCGAGTCCGCCCCGACAAGGTCTTCGGACGCACCGGCGACGACCTCACTGTCACCATCCCGGTCAGCTACGGCGAACTGGTACTGGGTACGACGCTGTCCGTTCCAACACTCGACGGTCGGGTCGGCGTCAAGGTTCCGCCCGGAACAGTGGACGGACGAGTGCTACGAGTCCGTGGCCGCGGAGTGCCGAAGAAGACAGGCACGGCGGGAGATCTGATGGTCACCGTCAAGGTCGCGGTCCCGCAGAAGCTCGACGACCCTGCCACCGAGGCGTTGCAGACGTATCTCGAAGCGGAGAAGGCAAGCGGATTCGATCCGCGGGCCGGGTGGGCCGGCGCGTGATGGAGGTACCCATCGGTCCGGGTGCCGCCCACGCAGACCCCGACGCTCAGGTGTTCGTCATCTCCGTCGCGGCGCAGCTGGCAGGTATGCATGCGCAGACATTGCGCACGTACGACCGGCTGGGCCTGGTCACGCCGCACCGCACCACCGGCGGCGGACGGCGCTACTCGCCGCGTGACGTGGCACTGCTCCGCGAGGTGCAGCGTCTGTCACAGGACGAGGGCGTCAACCTTGCAGGCATCAAGCGGATCATCGAACTGACCAATCAGGTCGAAGCCCTGCAGGCCAGGGTGTCCGAACTCGCTCAGGAGCTGGCCAACGTCCACGCCGGTTATCGGCGCGACCTCGTGCCGGTCCAGCGCAACGCCCTCGTCGTCTGGAAGCCCCGCAACCAGCGCTGAGCTCGCCCGCACCCCACCCACCACACCCCACCCACACCCCGCAAATGCATATGCATTTGCGGGGTTCGTGCTGTGTCGCCCCTGGTCCCACGCAAATGCATATGCATTTGCGGGATTTGGAGGCGATCACCCCCGGCCGCACGCAAACGCACGTGCGTTTGCGGGGTTCGGGGCAGCTCAGGAGAACGGGCAGCCCGCCGCACCGCGGGAGACGAAGTTCGGGCGGATGTCCATGTCCGGTGGGTCGTAGAGGCGATGGAACGTCGGAGTGATCCCGGAGGACATCGGCGGATTGATCCACGTCCAGTCCGTCGGGCACGATCTTCCCGCTTTCGCTTCCCGGTCCACATGGTCGACGAACTGCTTCGCGACGGTGTGATGATCGACCATGTATGCACCCGACTCGCGGAAACTGTGGATGACCGCTCGGTTCAGCTCGACGAGTGCGCGATCCTTCCACAGCGTCCGATCCGAGCTCGTATCGAGCCTCAGTTTCTTCGCGATGGTCGGGAGCATGTCGTAGCGGTCGGTGTCGCTGAAGTTGCGCGCGCCGACCTCGGTGTTGACGTACCACCCGTTGAACGGCGCGCAGGGGTACCGGACTCCGCCGATCTCGAGGTCCATGTTGGACACGGCGGGCACGGCATGCCACTTCAGGCCGAGCCCGGCGAACCACCGGTAGTTCGGATGTTCGAAGGGCACTTCGAGGATCACATCGCGCGGCACGTCGAACCACCGGAGCGGTTCTTCCGGTGTGGAAATCATCAACGGAAGTACGTCGAAGGCGGTTCCTTCGCCCTTCCACCCGAGTTTGGTGGCCAGCTCGGTGAGCTCCACATGAGACGGATCGCCGACGACCTTTCCGTCGTCGCCGCGATATCCGGCGTACCGGATGAGTTGAGGACTGACGATCCGGTACTCACGCCCGTCCGGCAATGGCGTCGGGCCGACGGTGACGATGGACTGCAGTGCGCCTCCGTTGGTCGCGACGCGCAGATGTTCGAAGCAGGCGTCCGCGATCTCCTGGGCGGTGGTCGCGCTGCGGGCGTCGATCAGTTTGAGAGTCCGCCAGTGTTTGCGTCCGACGCATCGTGCGTGGTTTCGCCAGGCGAGTTTGGCGCCGACGAGGATCTCCTCCGCTGTGTGCACGTAGGTGCCGGTCTCGGCCATCTCGGCGAGCGCTTCACTCTTGCGTTCGGGCGGCAGGTGCGTCAGTTCCGCGGAGTCGAAGAATTCGCCGCATTCGCGTAGCCGGCGCGCGAGGTCCGGGTCGTCGTGCCGCGTCCTCCGGTCGTTCCGATCTCGTAACGGTACTTTCACGTCCGACCCGACAGCGACAGTCACGATGCGCCAACCCCCCGTGTGCTCGGTAAGAACAGTTCGATCTTGATCGACTTGGCGAATCCTAGGGCCTCGACCGAATCGTGCAAAGGCCTCGAAAATAATGAGGCGCAACGTAATTCGGTCGTCCGGTCGGTTGTGGCGGGCATTTCGGGGTGAACGATCGGAAAGAAACTTCTTAACGGGTCGAAGGAATCTCTCCGATACGTGCGAATCGGTTCCCTGAGCTAGACTCTCGGGAAAATCGACGTCGGTCACTGCATACGCGACGGTGATCCACTTGCGACCTGCCCGCGCCCGGGCGCGGAATGGGGGCTTCGAGAGATGGATGCTCGAGCGATCTCGCTTGTCAGAACCACGTTCAAAGCGGTCGCTGCCGTCGAAGGCGGGCCCGAGAAACTGACCAGTTCGTTCTACGCGATTCTGTTTGCCCGCAACCCACAGGTTCGTGATTTCTTCCCGGCCGCGATGGATGTGCAGCGCGACAAATTGGTCGCCGCTATCGCTCACATCGTCGACCAGCTCGAAGATCTCGATCGAGTGCTGACGTTTCTTGCCCAGCTGGGGCGTGACCATCGTAAGTACGGCGTGGTCGATGCGCACTACGCCGCCGTCGGCGACGCACTCATCACGGCGCTCGAGCAGTTCGCCGGAGCCGAGCTGTGGACCGAGGAGGTCGACGCTGCATGGCGTGACGCGATCGCCGTCATCGCCGGGGCCATGATGGACGCCGCGAACGCCGACGACGGCCCGCCGGTGTGGCAGGGCACCGTCGTCGACCACATTCGTGCGCTCGAGGACGTGTCCATCGTCCGGCTGCAGCTGGACCAGCCCATGGATTACAGTGCCGGACAGTACGTCAGTGTCTCCATTCCGAGTAGGCCGAGGATGTGGCGCTACCTGTCGCCTGCCATTCCGGCCAATGCCGAAGGCCAGATCGAATTCCATGTACGACGCGTATCCGGTGGTTGGGTGAGCCCGGCCGTCGTTTCCAACACCGTGGTCGGTGACCGGTGGACCATGGGTTCGCCGCTGGGCAGCATGACGCGGCACACCGCCGAGGACCGTGACCGACTGCTGATCGCGTCGGGCACGGGGGTTGCGCCTCTTCGTGCGCAGTTGATGGAAATGGCGTCACGCTCGGTCAATGCCCGGGTTCATCTCTTCGTCGGCGGAAAGTATCCGTGCGACCTCTACGATCTGCCCACTCTGCAGCTCATCGCGTCCACCAATCCCTGGTTGAGCGTCGTCGGTGTCGTCGAGGACGAAGAGGATCCGTGGTGGTATCAGGACCACGGGCCGCTGGCTGGGCCGGCGCCGATCGTCGGGCAGATCGGAAAAGTCGTCGCCGAGTTCGGAACATGGTCGGGTCGCGACATTCAGATCGTCGGTTCGCCGTCGATGATCAACACCACCAAGTTTCGCCTGCAGGCGGCAGGGGTGGATCTGTCGTTCGTTCACCACGATCCGTGGTGAAATCGGCTCCGCCGCCCGTCCCGTCGTAACGCTCACGGCTTAGGCTTGGTCCATGCAGACGTGGAATGCCGAGGTGGTCCAGTACCACCGACTTCGCAACGACCTGGCCGTGGTTCGACTCGTCGGAGATGCCGTTCCGTTCGAAGCCGGGCAGTCCGTCGACGTCGTCGTTCCGCAGAATCCGCGTCTGACGCGTCGGTACTCGCCTGCGTTGCCGCCCTCGCTGGACGGCAAACTCGAATTCCATGTGCGCGCGGTGCCCGCTGGATGGGTCAGTGGGTCGATCGTCAACGAAACCAGGCCGGGTGACGTCTGGCGTATCGGAAATCCCGGAGGTGTTCTGCGGGTTGATGATTCAGGACGGGACGTGGTCATGATCGCCGGGGGTACGGGGCTGGCGCCGATGCGATCGATCATTCTGGACCTCGCTCGCCGCGAGTCTCCTCCGCAGGTGACGCTCTACGTCGGTGGCCGCTCGCCGCGTGATCTCTACGCGTCGGATCTGCTGTGGATACTGGTGTCCCAGCTGCCGTGGTTGACGGTCGTGCCCGTTGTCGATCAGCTGAAGGATCCGTGGGCGCCGGACCGATACAACGACGGCATCCGGGCCGAAATAGCCGGCTCTGCACCGATGTTCGAGGCCGAGCATTGCTGGGAGGGAAGTCTTGCCGACGTCGTGAGCGTGCAGGAGCCGTTCGTCGACAAGCAGGTACTCGTGTGCGGATCTCCCGGCATGGAAGCGGCGACGGTTGCAGCACTCCTCGCCAACGGGACACCGTCCGAGGCAATTCTGCGCTGAGGTATTCCGGCTGTCACCGCCCCTCGAACAGCGGGCTTCGTTTCTCGCTGAAGGCCCGCGGACCTTCCTTGGCGTCCTGGCTCCCGAAGACGGCGACGCCCAGTTCGGCGTCGATTTTGAACGCCTCTTCCTCGTGCAGGCCTTCGGTGTCTCGGATGGTGCGCAGAATGGCCTGCACCGCAAGGGGGCCGTTGGCGGCGATGAGTTCGGCGAGCTCCAGCGCCGTGGTCAACGCCTGGCCGTCGGGCACGACGTGGCCGATCAATCCGATCTGCAGCGCCTCACGTGCGCGAATGTGCCTGCCCGTCAACAGAATGTCGGCAGCGACGGTGTACGGGATCTGTCGAACGAGACGCACCGCCGAGCCGCCCAGTGGATAGAGTCCCCATTTTGCCTCGGAGACACCGAATTTCGCGCTCTCGCCGGCAACTCGAATATCGGTGCCCTGGAGGATTTCGGTGCCGCCCGCGATGGCGGGGCCTTCGACGGCGGCGATCAACGGCTTGGTCAACCTGCGGCCCTTGAGCAGTGCCTCGATCTTCGACAGATCCCAGCCGCCACCGCTGAAATCGTCCCCGGGGTGCCTGGACGTCATTGCCTTGAGGTCGGCTCCCGCGCAGAACGCGCCGCCCGCACCGGTGAGGATCGCGACGCGGATGTCGGGATCGGAATCGACGCGGTCCCATGCGTCGCGCATGATCGCCATCATCTCGCCGGACAGCGCGTTGCGTGCCTCGGGCCGATTCATCGTCACGACGAGGACATGGCCCTTCTTCTCGACGAGTGCGTGTGCTGATTCCGATCCGATCTCCGGCGCGCTGGACGACACTGTTGATCTCCACTTCATGTGATCTGGGTCTCGATTGCCTATTGCAAGAAACGATAACACGTTCTACTTTTGACCCGTGGCCCTAAATATCGCAGACCTCGTGGAGCATGCAATCGACCTGGTACCCGACCGGGTCGCGCTGGTGTGTGGAGATCGTGAGATCACCTACGCGCAGATGGAGGACCGAACCAACAGACTCGCTCATTACCTGCAGAAACAAGGTGTGAAGCCGGGCGACAAGGTGGGGGTCTACAGCCGAAACGGCATCGAGACGATCGAGTCGATGATCGCGGTGTTCAAGATCCGCGCCGTCGTGGTCAACGTCAACTATCGATACATCGAGAACGAGTTACAGTACATCTTCCAGAATTCGGACATGGTGGCGCTGATTCACGAGGCCCGCTACAGCGACAAGGTGGCAGCGGTCCTGCCCACCTGCCCGCTGCTGACCACCACCGTCGTCATCGACGGTGACGGCGAGGGCGAGGGGGTCTCGTACCGCGACGCACTGGGCCGATCCTCCCCGGAGCGAGACTTCGGCGAACGCAGTCCCGACGACATCTACATGCTCTACACCGGCGGCACTACCGGCAGCCCCAAGGGCGTGATGTGGCGTCAGGAGGACGTCTGGCGGGTGCTCGGCGGCGGCATCAACTTCATGACGGGCGAGTATCTCGACGGCGAGTGGGATCTCGCCAAGATGGGAGCCGAGAATCCCGTCATGACGCGCATGCCGATCCCCCCGATGATCCACGGCGGCGCGCAGTGGGCCACTTTCCAGAGCCTGTTCGGTGGCGGAAAGACGGTGCTGCACCCGGATTTCGACGGTCATGCGATCTGGCGGCTCATCGACGAGCACGGCGTGAATCTGATCTTCATCACCGGCGACGCGATGGCGCGGCCGATGCTCGACGCACTCATCGAAGGCAGGCCGGACGGCACACCGTACGACCTCTCGACGCTCTTCCTCATGGCCAGTAGCGCTGCTCTGTTCTCCCCGAGCATCAAGGAGAAGTTTCTGGAACTGTTGCCCAACCGGATGTTGACCGATTCGATCGGTTCCTCGGAAACCGGCTTCGGCGGTCTCAGCGTCGTGACGAAGGGGACCGAGCACACCGGCGGCCCGCGCGTGAAGATCGATGCGTCCACCTCGGTTCTCGGTGCGGACGGCTATCCCGTCGAACCGGGTTCGGGCAGAACGGGTTTGCTTGCTCGCCGCGGGCACATACCGCTCGGCTACTACAAGGACGAAGCCAAGACCGCGCAGACGTTCAAGGAAATTCACGGCGTCCGGTACTCGATCCCCGGTGACTACGCACAGGTCGAGGCCGACGGCACGGTGACGATGCTCGGCCGCGGCTCGGTCTCGATCAACACCGGCGGTGAGAAGGTGTTCCCGGAGGAAGTCGAGGGGGCGCTCAAATCGCACCCGCAGGTGTTCGACGCCATCGTCGTCGGGGTTCCCGACGAGCGGCTGGGTCACACCGTGGCTGCCGTCGTGCAGGCGCGAAGCGCGGATCGCCCGGCGCTCGCCGATCTGGACGCATGCGCCCGCAGAGAGATTGCGGGATACAAGGTTCCGCGCGCAGTCTGGTTCGTCGACGAGATCAAGAGGTCGCCTGCAGGCAAACCCGACTACCGATGGGCTGTGCGCCAGACCGAGTCGAGACCTGCCGACGAAGTCAACGCCGCGCACCTGTCGGACAAGGTTCGCTGATGCGGACCGATCTCTGCGAGAAGTTCGGAATCGACCACCCGATATTCGGGTTCACACCGTCCGAGCACGTCGCCGCCGCGATCAGCAGGGCGGGCGGACTCGGGGTGCTGGGGTGTGTCCGCTTCAATGATCCGGACGAACTCGACGCCGTCCTGGACTGGATGGACGCCAACACCGACGGCAAGCCGTACGGCGTGGATATCGTGATGCCGGCGAAGATTCCCACCGAGGGTGCATCCACCGACTTGAACGAGTTGATTCCGGCCGAGCATCGGGCGTTCATCGATCGCACACTCGATCAGCTCGGAGTGCCGCCGCTCGCGGAGGATTCGGCCCGCAACGAAGGTGTGCTGGGATGGTTGCATTCGGTGGCGAGGTCGCACGTCGACGTCGCGTTGCGTCACCCGATCAAGCTGATCGCCAATGCGCTCGGCTCGCCGCCGAACGACGTCATCGCGCAGGCACACGAGCACGGGGTTCCGGTCGCAGCGCTGGCGGGAAAAGCGGAACACGCGCGCAGGCACGTCGAGAACGGCGTCGACATCGTCATCGCTCAGGGGTATGAAGCTGGGGGTCATACCGGTGAGATCGCGTCGATGGTGCTGCTGCCCGAGATCGTCGACGCAGTGGACGGCTCCGCAGCGGTGTTGGCGGCAGGCGGTATCGGCAGCGGGCGTCAGGTCGCCGCCGCGCTCGCTCTCGGTGCGCAGGGGGTGTGGATGGGGTCGACGTGGCTGACGACGGCCGAATATCGCCTGGGCGCTCGGGAGGAGGGCAAACCGTCGGCGATGCAGGAAGCGTTGTTGGCTGCCACCTCGAGCGACACCGTGCGCACTCGGATCTACTCGGGCAAGCCTGCTCGGCTGCTCAAGACCAAGTGGACCGATGCGTGGAACAAGCCCGACGCGCCCGACCCGCTTCCGATGCCGCTGCAGAACATCCTGGTCAGCGAGGCGCACCAACGGATCAACACTGCAGGGGATCCCGAGGTGGTGGCCATGCCGGTGGGACAGATCGTCGGGCGGATGAACGCGATCACGCCGGTGGCCGAGGTGATCGCGGAACTGGTCGGCGGATTCGACGCCGCCGTCGACAGGCTCGACGAGATCAGGTGATGGTCCGGTTGCTCCCGCCGCCGTGGATACGCCCGACTAGGGTTGACCACGACGAGACGTGACAACCCGAATGGAGACGAGCAGTGGCTTCCGAGATCGCAGTAGGCGACCTGGTGCAGGCAGGCGGACATGCAGGCCCGTGGAAGGTGCTCGAGATCCGTCAGGGACGCGCCCTGCTCGAGCATCACGACGGGCATCGGTTGTCGGTTCGTACGACGACGCTGTCCGTCGTGCGCAAGGCCTCGCTGACCGAGGGCTCCGAGCACGTGGCCGACGAACACGAGTCGCCGACGTTGTTCGACTGACGAACAGAAGTTCCGGCGGGGTAGCTATCGACGCACGTGCTCCGCGCCGACCGAATCTTCGAGCTGCTGCCGGTCGCGTTCGCGGAGCCTGCAGAACGGCGCCCCCGGCGACGGTGACCACCACACCGGATCGGAGGTGTTCCATCGCTGACGTTGCAGCTCACGGGCGAGGATCTTGTGGGTGGCGGTGTGCGGCAGTTCGGTGCACACACGGACCAGCGTGGGGTACGCGCGCACACCGAGATCGACCTGAGCGTCGAGGAACTCGTCGAACTCGTTCATGACCGACTCCGGCGCGACGATCGCCGCCATGATCTGCTCTCCCGGGCCGTCGCACGGAACTCCGAACACGCACGCCGAACGAATATCCTTATGACGCATGAGGATCCGATCGATCGGTGCGGTTCCCAGGTTCTCGCCTGCGATGCGCATCCATCCCGAGGAACGGCCGGCGAAGTACGCGTAACCGTCCGCGTCGGCGTACGCGAGGTCGCCGCTGAAGTACATGCCCTCCCGCATGCGGTCCGCGTCGGCCTCGGCATTGCGGTAGTAGCCGCAGAACATGCCAGGCCCGTCGACGCTGACCAGTTCTCCGACGGCGTCCTTCGCGTTCAGTACGACACCGCTGGAGTCGAACACTGCTGCGGGGCATACGGTTCCTCGATCGTCGAGAATCCGCACACCCGACGGTAGCGGTCCGAGTGCCGCGGCGGGGGTATCGGGTGTACGTGCGATCGAGATGCCGCCCTCGGAGGACCCGAAACCGTCGACGACGTGCACGCCGAATCGCGCCGAGAACTGTTCTGCGGCACCGGGGGTTGCCTCGTTGCCGTAGGCGATACGCAGTGGGTTGTCGGCGTCGTCCGGGCGTTGCGGGGTGGCGAGGACGTAGGTCAACGGAGTGCCGACGTAGTTCGCGTACGTCGCGCCGAACTTTCGAATGTCGCCGAGAAACCCCGAAGCCGAGAAGGTACGTCGCAGTGTGAGATTCGACCCGGCCGCAACGGCCACAGCCCACCCCGCCATGATCGCGTTGGAGTGGAACAACGGCATCGAGACGTACACCGTGTCGGTGCGGCCGAGTCGAAACCGGTCCGCCAACATTGCACCGGGGACCGCAACCTTGCTCTGTGTGCAGCGTACGGCCTTCGGTTCACCGCCGGTGCCGGAGGTGAAGACCAGCATCAGCAGCTCGGACGCGTCGGGCAGCACGTGGGGAAGGTCCGGCGCAGCCTCCGCCACGCGATCGCGCCACTGCGCGGACTCGACGTCGACGACCTCGATACCGACAGCGCCGTCCACGAGATGGCGATGCGCGGAATCGGTCAGCACGATGCGGCAGTCCGTTCGGCGGGCGTCGTCGACGATGGCAGGTCCGGGGCGCGTCGAGTTGAGACCGACCGCGACCAGACCGCCGAGCGCCGCCGCACCGAGCACGTACGAGAACTCGGGAACGTTGTCGAGGAGCACACCGACATGCGGCGGGATGCCGTCGTCGAGCATGCTTTCGAGGTGTGCTGCCCACTTCGCCGACGTCTGCACGTGCTCAGCCCATGAGATGCGGACATCCTCGAACAGCAGTGCGGTCTCGGTATCGCCCCGCCGGGCGAGCAGTAGTTCGGCGACGGTCGGCATCAGGCAGGGGTGTCGGCCAACGAGGCGCCCAGGCGCCGGAGTTGTTGTGTCGCACTGCCGTACGCGAACTCCGCACGCTTGGCGGCCAGGAAGTACCGGTGCACGCGATGGTCTCGGTCCAATCCGACACCGCCGTGGACATGAACCAGCGTGTGCGCGACGCGATGGCCTGCATCCGCTGTCCAGAACTTCGCGACGGCCACGTCCTCGTCCGCGTCGAGCCCCGCCGACAGCGCCCATGCGGCCTTCCACAGCGTCAGCCGTGCACCTTTGACGTCGATGTAGGCGTCGGCGAGGCGTTGGGCGACGGCTTGAAAGCTGCCGATGGGTTTGCCGAACTGAACGCGTTCGCGGGCGTAGTCCGCGGTGAGCCGTAGCGATTCCTCCAGGACACCGACCTGGTACGCGCACGTCAGTACGGTGGCGCGGGCCAGTAGCCATCGCGTCGCATCGGGGTCAGCGAGCCTGCGGCTCACATGGACTGCGGCAGAGTCGAATTCCACCAGTCCGAGACTGCGATTGTCGACACCGTGCTGGGCCAGCACCGTCACGCCGGGATCGGCGGCACCGACCCAGAACACGCCGTCGGTGGTGCAGACGAGGAACGCGTCGGCGACGGGCGCGCTGTC
Organism: Rhodococcus yunnanensis NBRC 103083; assembly: GCF_001895005.1. Lineage (GTDB taxonomy): Bacteria > Actinomycetota > Actinomycetes > Mycobacteriales > Mycobacteriaceae > Rhodococcoides > Rhodococcoides yunnanense. The sequence continues at coordinate 340,999 of NZ_BCXH01000005.1, forward strand.
GACGGCTGTCTTGACGCCCGTCAGCGCCCACCCGGTGTCCGTGCGATCCGCTCGCGTCAGCGGATCACACGGATTCTCCCCGTGTTCCTCTTCCACTGCGAGCGTGGTGATTCCGGCCCACTGTTGCTGCAGTTTGCCGGATCCGAACTCGGCGACGGCAGCAGCGGCCGTCGTGGTGACCACGAACGGAACCGCGGCGAGACCGCGCCCCAATTCGATGGCGATCGAGCACGCTTCGGCGATGCCGTAACCGTCGCCGCCCATGGATTCAGCGGTGACGGCGGCAGGAATGCCGGCGGCTTCCAGTGCGTTCCACAGGGTTCGGTCGATCTCTCCCGGATGCGAGTCCAGAGTCTTCTGAACATCGTCGGTGCTGTACCGGGCGACGAGGTCTCGGGTGAGACCGGCGAGGTCGCGCTGCGCTTCGGTCGTCGTGAAATCCATCTGTTCCTCCGTCTCAGCGGGCCGACGCGGGCAGGCCGAGGGCCGTCATGGCGATGATGTCGCGCTGTACTTCGTTGGTGCCGCCGCCGAACGTGAGGATCAGGGAGGACCGATGCAGGCGTTCGAGGCGGCCGTGCAGCTGCGCACCGGGCGAGCCCTGCCGGAGCGTCGCCGACGGTCCGAGGATCTCCATCAGTGTGCGGTAGGCCTCGGTCGCCAGTTCGGTGCCGTAGACCTTGTTGGCCGACGCGTCCGCAGGTCCCGGGGTGTGATCCTCGGCCGAGGCGATCTCCCAATTGAGTAGTTCGAGGTAGGAGACCTTGGCATGTACCCGTGCCAGGGCCATCTGCACCCATTCCTGATCGATGACGCGCGCGCCGACTGGACCTTTTGTGTTCTGCGCCCACTCGCGTGTGTCGCGCAGCGATTTGACGAGCGGGCCCGCAGAAGTGAGTGCGACGCGTTCGTGGTTCAGCTGGTTGGTGATGAGCGACCAGCCCCGATTCTCCTCGCCGACGAGTGCGCTCGCGGGCACACGCACGTCCTGGTAGTAGGTGGCGCTCGTGTCGGGCCCTGCCATCGTGTGTACGGGTGTCCAGGAGAAGCCGTCGGCGTCGGTCGGCACGATGAGCATGCTGATTCCGCGGTGCTTCGGGGCCGCCGTCGACGTTCTGCACGCGAGCCAGACGTAATCGGCGTACTGGATCAGCGAGGTCCACATCTTCTGGCCGTTGATGACGAACTCGTCGCCGTCGTGCACCGCCGTCGTGCGAAGAGATGCGAGGTCGGTGCCTGCGCCGGGTTCGGAGTAGCCGATCGAGAAGTGCAGTTTGCCTGCGGCGATGCGTGGGAGGAAGTACGACTTCTGCTCGTCCGTGCCGAAGGCCATGATCGTGGGGGCGACGCTGTTGATGGTCAGGAACGGCACCGGTGCGCCTGCGATCGCGGCCTCGTCGGTGAAGATGAGCTGCTCCATCGCCGAACGGGCCTGCCCGCCGAACTCCTCGGGCCACCCGAGCGCGAGCCACCCGTCCGCTCCCATCTGCTCCACGACATCGCGGTACACGGTGCCTTCGCCGTATTCGCCCGAGGTCGAGGCGAGGGCTTCGCGGCGTTCGGGGGTGATCAGGCCCGCGAAGTATGCGCGCAGTTCGGCGCGGAGCGCGGCTTGGTCCTCGGTGTAGGTGATTCGCACTGTGCGCGCCTCATTTCTGCAACACGTTTCAGGTCATTCGAATCATTGCACACGTGGTGTAACAGGTTCTAGTGTTGCGACATGGCCACCCGTGAGCGGGCTCCATTCACAGGAAGCGGGGAATCAGCGATGGTCGAGGTGGATTTCGATCTGTGTGAAGCAAACGGCGTGTGTGTCGGGCTTGCGCCTGACGTCTTCGACCTCGACGACAACGACGAACTGTCGATCTCGACGGCCGCGGAACTACCCGAGAACAAGGATGCAATCGAGGAGGCGATCGCAGGCTGCCCCAGGGCAGCGCTGCACTGGCGGCAGTAGCGTGCTTGCCTAGAATAGGAACACGTTCTAGATTTACGGCGTGAGCGAAGAGCAAGTAGGACTGGACGGACGAGTAGCACTCGTCACCGGCGCTGCATCGGGGCTCGGTCGGGCAGAAGCCATCGGGCTCGCGCAGTCAGGGGCGAACCTCGTCCTGGGTGACCTGTCCTCGGCCGACGACACCCTCGATCTCGTCAAGCAGACGGGCGTCGATGCCGTGTTCGTTCCCGGTGATGTGGGAGACCGGTCGACGGCGGATGCGATATTCGCCGCCGCCGAGAGAAAGTTCGGCCGCGTCGACATCGTCGTCAACAATGCCGGAATCGTCCGAGATCGCATGCTGTTCAACATGTCCGACGAGGACTGGGATGCCGTCATCCGGGTACATCTTCGCGGCCACTTCCTGCTGACCCGCAACGCCGGGGCATATTGGCGGGCGGAGTCGAAGAAGATCGGCGCGCCGGTGTACGGGCGGATCGTCAACACCTCCTCCGAGGCCGGACTGCTCGGCCCGGAAGGGCAGGCGAACTACGGTGCGGCGAAGGCGGGAATCACCGCGTTGACACTGTCCGCGTCCCGCGTACTGTCCCGATACGGTGTGCGCGCCAACGCAATCTGCCCGCGAGCGCGGACCGCGATGACCGACAGTGTCTTCGGTGACGCGCCGCCCGACGGGATCGATCCGCTCTCGCCGGAGCACGTCGCAACTCTCGTCCGTTTCCTGGCTTCTCCCGCGTCGCACGAGGTGAACGGACAGGTGTTCATCGTGTACGGCGCGATGGTGGCACTCATGTCCGCGCCCGTCGTCGAACGGCGGTTCGACGCATCGGGCTGCGCCTGGACGCCGGAAGCGCTCGGTGAGGAACTCGGCAACTACTTCTCGGTCCGTGATCCGTCCCGTACTTTTTCCGCGACCGAAGCCCTGAAACTCGATGCTCTCGAACTCGATGCCCCGCAGGTCACGGTACGTTCTCCGCTTTGACCATTCCGGCCCGTCGTCGCGCGGGACGTACGAAGATGAAGGTGGCCGGGGTGTTGCTGTGCGGAGTCAAGTCAACAGATACGTGTTTCAGTTTATGTCGACAGAACTGGATCGTGCGCATTGCTACCGAGCGTGTAATACATTGTGTGTCAACTATTTAAGTGTCGACACTCAGACTGGAGCCGAGATATGGCACCGTTTTTGACTAGTGAACGTGTTCTAGTTAATATGATCTGGATCACACGATGTCGCATCCCGAGGGAGGGTTGATGAACGACCTTCTCGTAGTACCGCTTCGCGCGGTCGGTGCGTTCTTCGACATGTCCTGGTACACGTTGCGGGCAGTGTTCTCGCGGCCGTTCCAACGCCGGGAGTTCGTCGATCAAGCGTGGTTCATCGCACGGGTGTCCATGGTGCCGACCGTCCTCGTGGCGGTCCCGTTCACCGTGCTGGTCAGTTTCACGATCAACATTCTCCTGCGCGAGATCGGAGCGGCGGATCTCAGCGGCGCGGGCGCGGCGCTCGGAGCCGTCACTCAGGTCGGGCCGATCGTCACCGTTCTCATCGTCGCGGGCGCAGGTGCCACCGCCATTTGTGCCGACCTCGCCGCCCGCACCATCCGCGAGGAAATCGATGCGATGCGAGTACTCGGCATCAACCCGATCCACCGTCTCGTCGTGCCGCGAGTACTGGCGTCGACAGTCATTGCTCTGCTGCTCAACGGACTGGTGTGCACCATCGGCATCCTCGGTGGATTCGTGTTCTCGGTGTACCTGCAGGGAGTGAACCCCGGATCGTTCGTCAGTGGAATCACCCTGCTGACCGGGTTCGGCGAGCTCATCGTCTCCCAGGTGAAGGCGGGTCTGTTCGGCATGATCGCCGGACTCGTCGCGTGCTTCCTCGGACTGAACGTCAAAGGTGGTGCCAAGAGTGTCGGTGACGCCGTGAATCAGACGGTGGTGTTTGCGTTCATGGCACTGTTCGTGGTCAACGTCGTCGTCACGGCGGTCGGCATCAAGCTGACGGCCGGATGAGGAGGCGCTGAATGGCCCTCGCCGCAACAGGTCGATTCCCGCTCACGCGCAGGCGCATCGCAGGCGCGTCGCGCTCGGTCGACCGGTTGGGGGAGCAGGCGATCTTCTACCTGCGGGCACTCGCCTCGGTGCCGCGTGCAGCGGTGCACTACAAGAAGGAAACCCTCCGCCTGGTCGCCGAGATCAGCATGGGATCCGGCGCGCTCGCCGTGATAGGCGGAACAGTCGTCATCGTCGGATTTCTGACGCTGTTCGCAGGTGGAACCATTGCAGTCCAGGGATTTTCGTCTCTGGGGAATATCGGAGTCGAGGCGCTGACGGGTTTCTTCGCGGCGTTCATCAACGTGCGTATCGCGGCGCCCGTCATCGCGGGAATCGGTCTCGCGGCAACCATCGGCGCAGGTTCCACCGCACAGCTGGGTGCGATGCGCGTCTCCGAGGAGATCGACGCGCTCGAATCCATGGCGATACCGTCGATTCCGTATCTGGTCAGTACCCGAGTGTTGGCGGGTATGGTGGCCATCGTTCCGCTGTACTCGCTGGCGGTGATTGCATCGTTCATCGCGAGTCGCTTTGCGACAGTGGTGATCTACGGTCAGTCGCCCGGTGTGTACGACCACTACTTCGACACGTTTCTGATACCGACCGATATTCTGTGGTCGTTCGCGCAGGCGATCGTGATGGCGCTGGCGGTCATGCTCATTCACACCTACTACGGGTACAACGCCAGTGGGGGACCGGTCGGAGTCGGTGTCGCCGTGGGCAACGCAGTCCGTGCGTCGTTGATCGCCGTGGTCACTGTCACCCTGTTGATCTCGCTTGCCATCTACGGCAGCTCCGGCAACTTCAACCTGTCGGGATAGCCGCGATGAAAAAACTTGCCGCCGCGGGCCTCGTACTCGGCCTCGTCGCCATCGTTGCATTCGCGTTGATGACGTTCGCGGGCCGTTTCACCCCGACGGTTCCGGTCACCGTGGTCTCCGAGCGTGCGGGGCTGGTGATGGACCCGCAGGCGAAGGTCAAGCTCCGCGGGGTCGAGGTGGGCCGGGTGGCGTCGATATCGCAGCAGGACGGCATGGCTCATCTGGCGCTCGACATGAATCCGTCCGCTCTGTCGATGATTCCGGCCAACGCTGCCGTCGAGATCAAGTCGACGACGGTGTTCGGCTCGAAGTACGTCAATTTCGTTGTCCCACCACAGCCTTCCAGCGAGAGCCTTCAGCCGGGCGCGGTGCTGTCCGCCGACAGTGTCACCGTCGAGTTCAACACGTTGTTCCAACATCTGTCGGAGGTGTTGCAGAAGCTCGAGCCCGAGAAACTCAACGCGACGCTCGGAGCGGTGTCCTCGGCGTTGCGTGGGCGCGGCAACGAACTCGGCGAACTGCTCGCCGACACCGATGCCTACCTGACGACCATGAATCCCAGCCTCCCCGCGCTGCAACGTGATCTGTCCGCCGCCGCGGTGGTCACCAACGTCTACGCGGATGCGACCCCCGACCTCATGCGCGTGCTGGACAACGCGACGGCGACGAGCCAGACCATCGTCGCGGAGCAGGCCAACCTCGACCTGTTGCTCATGAACGTCACCGGCCTCGCCGACACCGCGAACCGGGTTCTCACCCAGAACGAGAAGCCGGTCGAGACGGCGCTGAGCACGTTGACCGACACCACGACTCTGCTCGACGAGTATTCACCCGAACTTGCGTGTTTCCTCGTCGGTCTGAACAAGGGACGCTTGGCATTCGGGCCGCTGGCAGGTGCCGGGGACAAGGCCGCCATCTCGCTGAGTTCGAGCTTCCTGCTCGGTGACCCGGCCTACACCGTCGAGAAGGATCTGCCCAAGGTCGCGGCGACCGGCGGCCCGAACTGCTACGGGCTACCCGATTTCGATCCGAAGCAGGGTCCTGCGCCGTTCGTCGTCGCGGACACCGGAGATCGGCCCTACGTACCGGCGACGCAACCAGCGGTCAATGTTCCCACCATCTTCCAGTTCCTTTTCGCAGGTGCGTGGCCATGAGAGGCAATACGGTCAAGCTCTCGATCTTCGCGCTCGTCATGGCGTTGATATTCGCGGCGCTGGCGCTCGTGTTCAGCCAGTACAGATTCGGCAGCGCCGAGACCTATCATGCGGTGTTCAGCGATGCGTCCGGGTTGAAGTCGGGAGACAAGGTGCGCATTGCGGGCGTCCCCGTCGGGTCGGTGCACGGGGTTGCCGTCGGTGACGGCAATCTCGCCGAGATCGACTTCGACGTCGATTCGAAGTATCGGCTGCTCACGAGCACCACCGCGACGGTGCGGTACGAAAACCTGGTCGGGGATCGCTATCTGGAGCTGCTCGAAGGGGCGGGCGGTACCGAGGAACTTGCGGGAGGCGGCACCATCGGCGTCGAACAGACCTCGCCTGCATTGGACCTGGACCTCCTGCTCGGCGGCTTCAAACCGCTTCTGCGTGGCCTCGATCCGCAACAGATCAACGACTTGTCCGCAGCTCTGCTCCACGTACTCCAAGGGCAAGGGGGAACGTTGGTGTCACTGCTCGGTAGCACGAGCTCGTTCACCAACACCCTCGCCGATCGTGACCAGCTCATCGGGGACGTCATCACCAACCTCAACACCACCCTCGGCACCATCGATCGACAGGGTCAGCAGTTCGAGACGACGATCGACTCGCTGCAGCAGCTGATCAGTGGGCTGGCGCAGGACAGAAACCCGATCGGCGACGCCATCCCCCGGATCGATGGGGCTACCGGGGATCTGGCTGCATTGCTGCAGGCGACACGGCCGGATATTCAGGCGATGATCGCGCAGGCCGATCGCACTGCGACGCAACTCGATCTGGGCAAGGACAACATCGACGCGGTCCTCACCAGGTTGCCGAGCGATTACAAGAAACTCATCCGAGTCGGTTCCTACGGCAGCTTCTTCCAGTTCTACCTCTGTTCGAACACCTTCAAGCTCAGCGGACCCGACGGGCGCACCCTGCTCGTCCCGACCGCGAAGCAGGACACGGGAAGGTGTGCGAGCATACGATGACATCCGCAACAGGGGATCGAAGTAGAAACCTGGTTCACGTCGGCATCATCGGCATCGTGCTCGCCGTGTGCGTCGTACTCGCGACACTGCAGTACGACCGCCTTCCGTTTCTGTCCGGCGGAACCAACTACTCGGCGTTCTTCCTGGATGCGGGCGGGCTGATGGTCGGCGACGACGTGACGGTATCGGGCGTGACCGTCGGGAAAGTCGAGGATATCGCGCTCGCCGACCAGGAGGTACGCGTCGAATTCACGGTGGCGGAGAACATCGTGCTCGGCGACGCAACCGGGGTCGACATCAAGACCAATACGATCCTCGGGCGAAAGTCGTTGAAGGTCATGCCCGATGGTTCCGGAGCCATCGACGTACACGACACCGTTCCGTCGAGTCGCACCAACTCCCCGTACTCGCTCACCGACGCACTCGGAGACCTCAGTACCACCGTCTCGGACCTGGACACCGCCCAACTGGGCGATGCGATGAACGTCGTGTCCGATACGTTCGCCGACACTCCACCGGAACTGGCGACGGCTCTGGCCGGCATCACACGATTGTCCGAGAGCATCAACTCCCGAGACGAGACCCTTCAGCAGCTTCTCGAACGCGCCACCAGTGTTACCGGCATCCTCGCCGACCGCAGCGGACAGATCAACCAACTGGTGCTCGACGGCAACGAGCTGTTCGGCGAGCTCGACCGCAGGCGCACCGCGATCAGCCAACTCATCACCAACATCTCCGCGGTGTCCAGGCAGCTCAGCGCGTTCGTGCAGGAGAACGATGCTCAGCTCGGTCCGACGCTGGAGAAACTCAACTCGGTCGTGGCTGTGCTGCAGAAGAACAACGACAACATCGCCGCGGCCCTCGACGGCCTCGGCCCCTACATCAGCGCACTCGGAGAGTCCGTGGCCAGCGGCCCGTTCTTCAACGCCTACATCCAGAACATCCTGCCCAGTTCATGGTGGAAGACCGTCGTGGACAGCGTCGTCGCGCCCGATCAGCTGCCGCAGACACTGCAGGATCTCCTGCCCAAGAACGCACCTCCCATACTGAAGCCACCGGGGCAGTGACATGAGGAGACCAGGGCGTGACATGAGGAGACCAGTTCTGTATGCCGGTGCCGTCGTCGTGGTGCTCGCACTCGTCGCGGCCGGTTACTTCGTCTATCAGGATCTCACGAGGAATACCGTTGTCGCGCACTTCTCTTCGACGACCGGGTTGTATGCGGGAGACGACGTCCGGGTACTGGGAGTGAACGTCGGCAAGGTCGCGTCGATCGATCCGGAGGGCGAGCACGCGACGGTGACGATGAAAGTCGAGTCGAACGTCGAGATCCCCGCCGACGCACAGGCGGTCATCATCGCGCAGAGCCTCGTATCGGCACGTTTCGTTCAATTGACACCGGTCTACTCGGACGGGCCGGTCATGGACGACGGCGCAACCATTCCGATGGAACGCACCGCGGTACCGGTGGAATGGGACGAGATCAAGACCGAGCTGACCAAGCTTTCCACCGCACTCGGACCGCAGGGCGTCGACGAGCAAGGGCCTGCCGGGCGATTCATCGACACGGCTGCAGACAATCTCGACGGAAACGGGGAGTCGCTCAAAGCGGCCCTGACCGAACTGTCCGACACCATGCGGGTGCTCTCCGACGGGCGGACCGATCTGTTCTCGACCATCAGGAACCTGCAGACCTTCGTCAGTGCTCTGTCGAACAGTAACGAGCAGATCGTTCAGTTCGGCGGCCGGCTCGCATCCGTATCGCAGATGCTGGCTCAGAGTTCCGACGAATTCTCCACGGCCATGGCCGATCTCGACGTCGCAGTCGGAGAAGTGCAGCGCTTCGTCACCGACAATCAGGCCGGGCTCGTCGAAGGCGTCGCACGTCTCGCCGACGCGACCCAAGTGCTCACCACCAAACGTCCGGAGATCGAGCGGATCCTGCACACCGGACCCACCGCGCTCGCCAACTTCAACAACATCTATCAGCCGGCGCAGGGCACGCTGACCGGCGCCATCGCGGCCAACAACTTCGGCAACCCGATCAACTTCATCTGCGGCGCCGTCGCAGGCATCGAGAATGCGACGTCCGAGCGCAGCGCCGATCTGTGCAAGCAGTATCTCGGGCCCGTGCTCAGCACACTCGTCTTCAATTATCCAGCGCTGCTGGCAAATCCGATCATGGGCGTCGATGCGTTCCCGGATCAGATCATCTACACCGAGCCAGGGCTCGAACCAGCCCCAGCACCCGCCCCGGTGTCACAGATGCCGACCGTCCAGGTGCCGAGCCTCGGCGACCTGTTGGGAGGTGGGCGATGAGCAGCCGAACGTCGCGCAGCACCCCCCGCCCCCCGTGCCGCGCAAACGCACGTGCGTATGCGCGGGTGGTGGGGCGTTCTCCTGGCCGACCCGCAAACGCGCGTGCGTTTGCGCGGGTGGTGGTGGTGCTCGTCGCACTGGTCGCCTGCTTGACCGGATGTCAGTGGGACGGGCTGAACTCGCTTCCGCTGCCGGGAACGCAGGGGCGAGGCGAGAACTCGTACCAGGTGCAGATCCAGATGCCCAATGTCACCACGCTGAGCCAGAATTCGCCGGTCATGGTGGACGACGTGACGGTCGGCAGTGTGGACACCATCGAGGTGCAGAACTGGCACGCACTCGTCACGGTCTCGCTGAACGACGGCGTCGAACTGCCGGAGAACGTGACGGCGAAGATCGGCCAGACCTCGCTCCTCGGGTCGCAGCATCTTGCCCTGGTACCGCCGGTGGATCCGGAGGGGCGGCTCGAGCAGGGTGACGTCGTTCCGCTCGATCGCGCCGGTGCGTACCCGACGACGGAACAGACCCTGTCCTCGCTGTCGGTCGTGCTCAACGGTGGTGGCCTCGCCCAGATCCAGGACATCACGACGGAACTGAACAATGCCATCGGTGGTCGTGAGGATTCGGTCCGTGACCTGCTGCCCCGGCTCGACGAGTTGGTGACCAGTCTCGACAACCAGCGCGGCGACATCATCGCGGCGATGGAAGGAATCGATCGGTTGTCGGTGAACGTGCAGAACCAGAACGCCACGCTGACCGAGGCGTTGACCGAGATCCCCCCTGCACTCGACGTGCTCACCGCGCAGCGCCCCGACATCACTGCCGCGTTCACCTCGCTCGGGCAGCTCAGCGACGTCGTGTCCAGGTTGATCGAGACGTCGGGGGCAGATCTGCACACCAACATCGCGAGCCTGACGCCGGTGCTTGCGGCGCTGGCGGATTCGGGGAGCGCGCTCACCGACGTTCTGTCCGTCCTGCTGACATACCCGTTCCCACAGGAAGGCATCGACAACGCGATTCGAGGCGACTACGCCAACCTCGCCATGACCATCGACCTGTCACTGCCGCGTCTGGACGCCAACTTCCTCACCGGAACTCCGCTGGCAGGCAGACTCGGTGGACTCGAGGGCGCACTCGGCACACAGGCCGCGCCGACGGCCGCTGCCGCTGGAGATCCGTTGCGAGGTCCGCTCGCACCGCCCAGCATTCAGATCCCTGGCCTGCCGCCGATACCGGTGCCGACCATCCCCGGAGTGGGGGTGCCTGCCCCGTGATGCTCTCCAGGTTCGTCCGGATCCAGCTGATCATCTTCTCGATTCTCACCGTCATCGGTCTCGTCGTCATGGCCACTCGATACGTGGGGCTTCCTGCGCTCGTCGGGATCGGGCGATACGGCGTCACAGTGCAATTGCCGACGACGGGAGGCCTGTACCCGCACGCGAACGTGACCTACCGAGGTACGACGGTCGGCGAGGTGACGACGGTTGCATTGACCCCGGACGGCGTCGACGCGAATTTGTCCATCGAGAGCGGATATTCGATCCCGGAAGATGTGGACGCGCAGGTCAAGAGCGTTTCGGCCGTCGGGGAGCAGTATGTCGATCTCATCCCTCGCAGTGCAGACGGCCTGGACCTCGAAGACGGTGACGTCATACCCGTGGACCACACGTCGGTACCGCAGGACGTCGGCCCGATGCTCGACCAGGCAGACGTGCTGCTGAAAAGCATCTCGGACACGCGGCTGCAGACCGTGGTCGACGAGTCGTTCAAGGCGTTCAACGGAACCGGCCCCGATCTGCAGAAGTTCATCGATTCGACCCGATTGTTCGTCCAGGAAGCCAACGCCAACTCCGAGCAGACCAAGATTCTGCTCGATCAAGCAGGCCCATTGCTCGACGGCCAAGTCGCCAGCAGTGACGCGATACGCTCGTGGACACGCGATCTCGCGACGTTCACCGATCAGCTCCGGGCCAGCGACCCCAACCTGCGGGCAGTGATCGAGAAGGGGCCGTCGGCGGCGCAGGAAGCGAACACGCTGTTTCAGAACCTCGAACCGACACTGCCCATTCTGGTGGCGAACCTCGTCAGCGTCGGCCAGGTCGGGGTCATCTATCACGCGGGCATCGAACAGATTCTCGTCCTCTATCCGCCGATCACGGCCGCACTGATGACCGCGGCAGGCAGCGGACCACCCGACGAAGGCGCGATCGTCGACTTTCAGCTCGAAGTCAACGATCCACCCGCCTGCACAACCGGATTCCTGCCGCCCGACCAGCGCCGCGACCCCAATGAGGTGTCCACCCCCGACACTCCGCCCGACCTCTTCTGCAAGGTCGCCCAGAACGACAGCACCGCAGTGCGCGGCTCACGCAATCTGCCGTGCATGGAAGTGTCGGGTCGACGCGCCCCGACACCCGAAATCTGCCGCAGCGACGAAGGTTACGTGCCACTGGGCAACAACCCGCCCTGGGGCCCGATCGAGCAGGACCAGCCGTCGTACACCGAAATCCCCAGCGGCCAGAGCAGTCTCACTCCTGCTTCCTCTGGTCATTCCGCAGGCTCCACTCCTGCTTCCTCTGGTCATTCCGCAGGCTCCACTCCTGCCTCCGCGGCGAGACCGTACGACCCGCAGACCGGCATGTACGTCGCACCCGACGGCACCGCCTACACGCAACCCACACTCGGAGGCGTCGCAGATCTGCAGGGCCTCATGACGGCTCAGCAGGGAGTCGGCTGAGTGTCAGATGTTGCGGGCCGCGAAGGCGACGGCCAGATCCAGTACCGTGCGGCCCTCCGGCAGCGCACCGGCCATGACCGGGAACGCATGGACCTGCCCGCGCCACACGTGCGTCTCGACGGTTCTACCCGCCACGGCGAGCTTCCTGGTCATGGCTTCGACGTCGGGGCGCATGAGCTCGTACTCGGCGGTGGAGAGAAAGATCGGCGGAAACACCGACGGGTCGACGTCGATGGGCGACGACGCACCAGGGATGGCGTCGGGACCGTTCATCCACCTTTCCTCGAGGGCCAGTACCTGCTTCATCGGCAGATACGCATCCTTCTTCATGAACTTCTTCGGGTGACTCTTCAAATCGAGATTGAGCAACGGGGAGAACCCGAGGACGGCGGCAGGAGGCGTGAGGCCCTCCAGGACCGCGAGCTCGGCGACCTTCATCGCAAGGTAGCCGCCGGCAGAGTCGCCCGCGACGATGATCTTCGACGGGTCTGCCGCGGTATCGAGCAATGCGCGGTAGGAGTTCATGGCGTCGGCGATGGAGGTTCCGATGCCGCCGATCGGGATCTGGCGGTACTCGACCGAGTAGACCGGGATTCCGGCGCGCGCCGCCATGGTGGCGCATGCGCTGCGGTGAGTTGCCAAGCCGCAGAACACGAATCCGCCGCCGTGGAAATACAGCACGGTGGCGCCCGCCAACGATCCGGTGGCGGTGCGCGGATGCGTCGTCTTCTCGCACGGCACGCCGCCGAGGGGCACGTGTTCGATGGTGACGCGCCGCGGCCTCGGAAGTCGGTCGACGGCGCGGTCCAGCCGGCCGATGGCTCTGATGCCGCCGTCGGTCAGAGGCCACATCGCGAACGCCGGTTTGAGTGTCAACCGTGCCGCGTAGGACAGGATTCGAGCTTGGTGACTGACATCGTCGTGCCACGTGAGCGTGTGCGCCATCTTTTTCGAGATCCTCTCGCAGCCCAACCGGGAAGCAGCCCTACCGGAAAGACCGAGGCTATCAGGCTCCAGAACGAGTTCCAGTTCCGGCAGAATCGTGACCGTGTGGCATGCACTATCGTGATTGGCCCACCCGGAAAACGGGTTCTAGTTAGCATGGCTCCTAGGTGGGGGATCTCGAGGAAGGGCGTCATGGAAACCGACGAGGGCACGGCAAAGCGGCGTCCACGCCGCCGAGCAGTCCGCCCGGCAGGTCCGGTGTCGGATGCGACTCCGCCGGTTGTCGAGAAAGCACCGGTTGTCGAGAAAGCGCCGGTCGCCGAAGAACCCACCGCGTCAGAACCCACCGCGTCAGAACCCACCGCGTCAGAACCCACCGCCGAGCCTCGGCGCCGACGTCGGATCGTGCTGCCTGCGTTGTTTCTGATCGTTCTGCTGGCGCTGGTGGCCGCGGGCACCTATCTGATCGTCGGTCTCCGAGCGACGAGTGCCGAGGATGCGCAGAATCAGCGATACGTGCAGACGGCACGTCAGACGGTGCTGAATCTGACGACCATTCATCCGGATTCGGCGCAGGAGGACGTCGACCGTCTGCTCGCCGGAGCGAGCGGTGACTTCAAGGCGGAATTCGAAGGTCGCGAGGGCCCGTTCGTCGATGTGGTGAAGCAGGCGCAGGTCGATTCGAACGGAGAGATCATCGAGGCCGGAATCGAAAGCAGCGGTGATCGATCCGCGGATGTGCTGGTCGCGGCGCGGGCGATGGTGCAGAACTCCGATGCCGCGCAGGCGGAGCCGAGGGACTTCAGGTTGCGTGTCACCGTCGTCGACTCCGATGGCGTCATGACCGCGTCGAGAGTGGAGTTCGTGCCATGAGTAGATCGCGAATTCTGTTGCGCGTATCGGCGATTGCAGTGCTGGTCGCCCTCGCGGTCGGGGTGGGGTTCCTGCACTACCGGTATCGGCAGGACGAGCAGACGGAGCAGGCGCGGACCGACGCGGTGGCTGCGGCGAGTGCGCAGGCGGCGGCGATGCTGGCCTACGACTACAACGGCGTCGATCAGCAGTTGGCTTCTGCTGCAGATGGTTTGACCGGTGATTTCAAGGACGAGTACTCCACACTCGTCGCCGATGTCATCGCGCCGGGAGCCAAGGAGAAGTCGCTGACCGTGCAGGTGACGGTCCAGGGCACTGCCGTCGTCGATGCAGCACCGGACACGGCGACGGTCCTGCTGTTCCTGAATCAGATCACCACCAGCTCGGACGCACCCGACGCCGCGAGCAGCGGCAGCCGGGTACGGATGAGCATGGAGAAGGTCGACGGACGATGGCTGACCAGCGCATTGGAGCCGATCTAGCGGGCGCCGTTGCTCTGCATGTCCTGCGGCGGATCGGCAAGTGCGCTCAGGAACGAGCGTGCCCATCGGTCGACGTCGTGGGCAAGCACCTGGCGGCGCATTGCTCGCATGTGACGGCGTCCGTCCTCGGGCTGTTGTTCGAGAGCGGCGACGATGGCGTCCTTGACGCTGTCGAGGTCGTGTGGATTGCAGAGATACGACTGGCGCAATTCTGCTGCAGCTCCGGTGAATTCGCTCAGTACGAGCGCGCCGCCGAGATCGCTGCGGCATGCCACGTACTCCTTGGCCACCAGGTTCATGCCGTCGCGCAGCGGGGTGACGAGCATGACGTCGGCTGCGACGAAGAACGCGATGAGCTCGTCGCGGGGAATGGGGCGGTGCAGGTAGTGCACAACAGGGTGCCCGACCTGGCCGTACTCGCCGTTGATGCGGCCGACCTGCTGTTCGATCTCACCGCGCATCGCCTTGTAACTCTCGACCCGTTCGCGGCTGGGGGTGGCGAGTTGAACGATGATGTTCTCGGCCGGATCGACGCGATCTTCCTCCAGTAGCTCGCGGAACGCGTTGAGCCGTACGTCGATGCCCTTGGTGTAGTCGAGTCGGTCGACGCCGAGCATGATGCGTTTGGGGTTGCCCAGCTCCTTGCGGATCTGTTTTGCACGATCCCGGACGGTCTTGGTGCGCGACTTCTCGTCGAGATCCCCCGAGTCGATGGAGATCGGGAATGCACCGACGCGGACCGTGCGGAATCCGACCTGCACCGATCCGAGCTTCGATCGCACCCCGACAGATCCACGCGAGGTGACCTGCCCCGCCAACCGCCGGGCAAGGTAGAGAAAATTCTGCGCGCCGCCCGGCAGGTGAAAGCCGATGAGATCGGCACCGAGCAGTCCCTCGACGATCTCGGTTCGCCACGGCATCTGCATGAACAGCTCGACCGGGGGGAACGGGATGTGCAGGAAGAATCCGATGGTCAGATCGGGGCGCAGCATCCGGAGCATCTTCGGAACGAGCTGAAGTTGATAGTCCTGAATCCAGACCGTCGCGCCTTCGGCCGCCGCCGCCGAGGTGGTCTCGGCGAATCGCCTGTTGACCTCGACGTATTCGTTCCACCACGAGCGGTCGTACACCGGCTTGACGATGACGTCGTGATACAGCGGCCACAGCGTCGCGTTGGAGAATCCTTCGTAGTAGTCGGCGACCTCCTGCTCGCTGAGCGCCACCGGGCACAGCTCGAGGCCGTCCTCGAAGAACGGCTCGACATGGGCGTCGGGAACGCCCGGCCAACCGACCCACGCACCCTTGTTCGCCCGAAGGATGGGCTCGAGCGCCGTGACGAGCCCGCCCGGACTGCGCTTCCACCGGGTGCTGCCGTCGGGAAGCGTCTCGAGGTCCACGGGTAGCCGGTTGGCTACGACGACGAAATCCGAGCCTTGCGAGGCGTCAGCCACTACTGTCCTATCGGTTCGGTTCGGTCCAGGCGCGAAGGAGATCCCGGGAGGGTTCAGTCGACCTTGGCGGTGGGCTGTATACCCAGCATCGCCAGAAGCATGCGGCACTCGTCGGCATCGGTCGCATATGCGGCGACGACGCGCTGTGCCTGGCTTGCCGTCTCGTCGGCCAAGGGCTCGATGTCGTCGTCGGCGATGTCGTTGTCGGTGGTCGTCTTGGCGGCCATGATGATCTCCGTCTTCGTTGCTGGTACTGCTACAGATGGTCCTTCGACGAGTTCGGCGCTCGGCTCGTCGGCCACGACTCTATGAGAATTCGGCGCACTCTCGCCACTTTCGCTGTCGGAACGATGGCAGGACTGGATAGATTAGGGTTACCTGATGCACTTTTCTCCCGAGGCCGCGTGATGTCGGTGTCGCCCGAAGGCCCGTTGACCGGGGGCTCGATTCTTCGAAGGAGTCTCCAGCGGCAGAAGGCGCGGATGATCATTTCGTCCCTGTTCTTCTGCGTGCACCAGTTCTGCGAAACGATGGTGCCGGTGGCCATCGGCTTGATCGTCGGCCGCGCGATCGACACCGGGGATGGCACCGCGATGATCGTGTCGCTGGTCGGGCTGGCCGCACTGTTCGTGGTGTTGTCGTATGCCTACCGCTTCGGCGCGCGCATCATCGTCGTCGCCATCGAGCGTGAGGCGCACCTGATGCGCGTCGAGGTCGCAGGCCGGGTGCTGCATCCGCGTGGGGTGCGCACCGACCTCGTCTCGGGCGAGTTGCTGTCGGTCTCCACATCCGACGCGGAGAAGACGTCGTGGATTCTCGACGTCGTCGCCCGTACCGTCGCCGCGACGACCGCAGTCGTGGTGTGCGCCGTCGCCCTCCTGGTCATCGACATTCCTCTCGGGTTGGCGGTGCTCGTCGGCACACCCGTGATCATGTATCTGCTGCAGCGGGCGGCGCCGTTGCTGACGCGCGCGGCCACCGAGCAGCAGTCCACGGTCGCACGGGTCTCCGGGATGGCGACCGACCTCGTCAGCGGAGTTCGGCCGCTGCGCGGCATCGGTGCGGAGGATGCGGCGGCGGCACGGTTCTTCGCCTCCAGTCGCACCGCACTGACCGCGACGATGAAGATGGCCAAGGCCAACAGCGTCTACCTCGGCTTCTCGACGACGGTCAGTGCTCTGCTGTCGGTCGGCATCGCCGGTGCGGCAGGTCTGTTCGCGCTGCAGGGGCGGATCTCGGTGGGCGAGCTCATCACCGTCGTCGGGCTGTCGCAGTTCATCATCGAACCGCTGACGACCATGTCGCGGCTGCCCGGTGTCGCTGCCGTCGTGCGCGGCTCGGCCGATCGGTTGGCGCTCGTGCTCGGTGCCGATCACGTTCTGGCCGAGGGCGGTTCGCAGGTACCCACTGCGACCGACATCACTGTGAAAGGCATCACCTACCGCTCGCTCGACGGCCTCGACCTCACCGCGGCACCCGGCGAACTCCTCGGCGTGGTGTCGTTGCGTGCACAGGACGGTGAGGCGCTCGCCGCGGTGCTGTCCGGTCAGATCGGGTCCGACGACTACCTGGGGTCGGTCACCATCGGCGGCGTCGCGATCGACGAACTCGGCCTCGCGGAGGTCCGCCGAACGGTACTCGTCGAGCCGCACAACACCGACCTGTTCGCCGGCACCCTCCGGACCAACATCGCGGCACGAGGGGGAAGCGAGGACTTCGATCGCATCCTCGCCGCCTCGGCCGCCACCGACGTGGTGGAAATGCACGAGAACGGCCTCGACCACGCCGTCACCGACCGCGGCGCGTCGCTCTCCGGTGGGCAGCGTCAACGGGTCGCGCTGGCCCGCGCACTGTCGGTATCGGCACCGGTTCTGGTGCTGCACGACCCGACGACCGCCGTCGACGCCGTCACCGAACATGCCATCGCGGCCGGAATACGAGAACTGCGACACGGCGTCGAAGACGGGCAGACGACGGTTCTCATCACGACGAGTCCCGCGCTGCTGGCGGTGACCCATCGCGTCCTCGTCGTCGACGGCGGCCGCGTCGTCGCCGAGGGCAGCCACCACGATCTCGCCGTCGACGACGAGCGCTACAAGGAGACGGTCCTGCGATGACACCGAAACCGATGACGGCGCCGGAATTGCTTCCCGTCGCGACGGGCAAGCGCTCGTGGGCCTTCCTGGCAGGCGAACTGCGCTCTCGGCGTGGTATTTCGGCGTTGACCATAGCGATCAGTGCTGTCGCTGCGGCGATGTCGCTGATTCCGATCTACGTGTTCGGTGTCCTCGTCGATCGAGTCACCGACGGCGCTCCGACGTCGACGATCGTCTCGGTCGTGGTGATCATCACGGTGGCTGCGATCGCAGGAGGGGTGTTCACCGCACTGAGCTCGTACACGATCAGCAAGCTGGGTGAGGCCGTACTCGCATCGCTGCGTGAGCGGGTGCTCTCGCGCGCACTGCATCTACCGGTCAGCACACTCGAACGCGTCGGGAAGGGAGATCTGCTCTCCCGCGTCGGCGACGACGTCGCGGTCATGGCCAAATCCGTCGGCGACGTCATTCCCAACATCGTCTCCGCGCTGATGCTCGTGACGCTGAGCGTCGTGGCGATGCTGAGTCTGGACTGGCGGCTCGGGCTTGCGGGGATGGTCGCAATTCCCATGTATGCCATGGCATTGCGCTGGTATCTGCCGAAATCCGCGCCGATGTACGCGGCCGAGCGAGTTGCGATGGGCGAGCGTTCGCAGGCGTTGATCAGCAGCATGCAGGGCGCACGGACGGTGCGCGCCTACGGGCTCGAGCAAGCGCATCTGGCCGAGATCGACGCCGCGTCGGGCAAAGCCAGGGACATCGGCATCGACGTGTTCCGGCTGTTCACGCGCTTCGGATCCCGGAGCAACCGCGCGGAATGCGTCGGGCTGTCGGTGATCCTCGCCGCGGGTTTTCTTCTGGTACAGGGTGACTACATCACCGTCGGTCAAACCACTGCTGCCGCACTGCTGTTCCATCGCCTGTTCAATCCCATCGGCATGCTGATGTTCTCGTTCGACGACGTGCAGTCCGCCGGTGCGAGCCTCGCGCGTCTGGTCGGCGTCATCGACATTCCCGACGAGCGGTCGCCCGGAACCGGCGCCATCCCGACCGACGGTTCGCTCGAGGTTCGGGGGCTCCGGCACTCGTACGACACCGGACACGAAGTGCTGCACGGTATCGACCTGAAAGTGGCTGCGGGAGAGACCGTTGCACTCGTGGGATCGACGGGTGCGGGCAAATCGACCATCGCGGCGATCGCGGCGGGCTCGATCGATTCGACGTCGGGAACGGTCCGGATCGGTGGTGCGACACTCGCCGATCTCGGCGCCGACGGATTGCGCAGGCACATCGCGATCGTCAGCCAGGAGGTGCACGTGTTCGCGGGCCCGTTGATCGACGACCTGTTGCTCGCCGCGCCCACGGCCGGTCGCGACGATGTCCGTGCCGCACTGGCCACCGTCGGAGCGCAGGACTGGGTCGACGCACTGGCCGATGGCCTCGACACCGTCGTCGGCGAGGGTGGGCACGAACTGACGTCCGCGCAGTCCCAGCAGTTGGCGCTGGCCAGGCTCGTGCTCGCGGATCCCGCTGTCGCCGTGCTCGACGAGGCCACGGCCGAAGCCGGAAGCGCAGGCGCCCGCGACCTCGAAGCCTCGGCCGAAGCCGCTACCCGCGGGCGAAGTACCCTCGTCGTCGCGCACCGGCTCACCCAGGCTGCAGCCGCCGATCGTGTTGTCGTCCTCGAACACGGCCGCATCCTGGAACAGGGGCCGCACGAGGAATTGGTCGCTGCCGGTGGGCGTTACGCGGAACTCTGGGCCGCGTGGTCCTTGCGGTGACCCGTGCGGCGAGTCACTGCCGAACGTGACTTCTCACGCGCGGGTATGTACCCGCACGCCCGAATCTCCCTCGGAATGCTCGGGGCGCAGGACGAACTTCTCGTCGTACGCGCCGCTGTTCTGAGCGTGATAGGGGATCGGCTCGTCGGTGAACAGAGTCGACAGCCGTTGTGTCAGTTCGCGTTCCGCCGCGTCGTACGTCCCGTCGGTCATCCGGTCGGCGCTCGGGATCAGAACCGGTGGAAGTACGGACATGCCTGTGTACCAGAAGAATCCGTGCTGAATCGGGAACAGAAGCTCGTCGAGCGAGCCGTTGATTCCTCGCGGTGCCACGGTGTGTTCACTGCCGCCCATGCTGGTGACGATCATCGCGCGTGTGCCCGCCATCAGGCCGTCGCCGTAACGCCGGGTGCCACCGGAATCTCTGCGGATGCCGTACCCGAAGCCCTCGATGAAGACGCGGTCCACCCACCCTTTGAGGATCGCAGGCATCGAGAACCACCACAGCGGAAACTGCAGTACGACGGCGTCCGCCCAGTCGAGTTTCGCCTGTTCGTCGGCGATGTCCTCGGCGAGGGCTCCGTCCCGAAGCGCGTTGCTCGACGCCGTCGCCACATGCAGACGGTCCGCGGTGTCGTGTCCGTAGTCGGCGGCGGAGACGACAGGATTCCAGTTCATTCGGTAGAGGTCGGATTGCTCGACGGTGTGGCCCCGGTCGACCAGGGATTTCACTGCCGCGTCGCGGAGGGAGCCGTTGAGTGAACGGTGGTCGGGATGGGCGAAGACCCACAAGATGTTCATACCTCGACCCTGTCACCACGTATCGGTCGGAAACAGTGGCCGATCGGTCGACATGTGAAAGAATTCGGCCATGCACAAGGTTGTCGTCTTCGTTCGTGACGGGTTGCTCGCGATGGAGTTCGGCTCGGTGCACAGACTCTTCGGGCAGGCAAGGGCGGACGACGGCACACCCCTGTACGACGTCGTGACCTGCACGATAACCCCTGGACCGGTCCGCACGGACTCGGATGTGTTCATCCACGTCGAACGAGGGGTCGACACCCTCGACGATGCAGACACCGTCGTGGTGCCTGCGTCGGATCTCGATTACGACGGCTCACTGCCCGATGCCGGGATATTCGACCGGCTTCCCGCCGGCGCCCGCATCGCCTCGATCTGTACCGGGTCGTTCGTCCTCGCCGCGGCCGGGCTCCTCGACGGCCGCCGCGCCACGACGCATTGGAAGTCCGCCGATCGGTTCCGAGCGCTGTATCCAGCTGTTCATCTCGAACCGAACGTCCTCTACACCCACGACGGGAACATACTGACGGCCGCGGGCGAAGCGTCGGGAATCGATTTGTGTCTCTACATGATTCGCAGCGACTTCGGCGCGATGGTCGCCAACCGGGTCGCCCGCGGAACCGTCGTACCGCCTCATCGAAGCGGAGGGCAGGCGCAGTACATCGATACGCCCGTCCCCAGGTCCACCTCCAGCTCGACCGCCCATGCCCAGGAATGGGCGATCGCCAACCTCCGCGAGACCCTGTCCATCGACGCGCTCGCCGCTCGGCAATCGATGAGCGTGCGTACCTTCACACGGCGCTTCACCGCGGAAGTCGGGATGTCACCGGCAAAATGGATTGTTCAGCAACGGCTTCACCGTGCGCGTGAACTCCTCGAGAACACCGACCACACCATCGACCGCGTCGCCGAGGAAGCCGGCTTCGGGACCGCAACGTCGATGCGCCAACAGTTGATGGCCGACATCGGGGTCTCACCGAGCGCCTATCGCTCGACCTTCCGGGTGGTCGGCTGACCCAGTGGTCCCGTTCGCGGGATCAGCTGTCGGTGTCCTTCTCGGCCAGGAACAGCTTTTCGATTCGGTCGGCTTCGGCTTTCTTGTCCTCGGCCTCCTCCTGGTGCTGGGCGGCGTCGGCGAGTTCGGATTCGGCGGGCGCTGCAGCGACTTTCTCGACCTTGTCGATCTGCTCGTGCTGCTTCTTCTCCGCGCTGCGCGCCTCGGCCGCGCGGGTCGCGGCGAGCTGGTCGGCCTTCTTCTTCTCGGCGGCCGCCTTCTGCTCGGCGTCGCGCGCTGCCTGTTGCTTGCGCTGCTCGGCCTGCTCGCGGGCCTCGCGAGCGGCGTCGTCGGCTGCATCTGCGGCTGCAGCACGTTCCTGTTCCGCAGCGTCGCGTGAGGCGTCGAGCTTCTGGTCGGCCTCGGCCTCGACTGCATCAGCTTCGGCTTCGAGCTTGCCGGCGCGAGCGAGGTTCTCGGTCCGGTCGACGAGTGCTTCGCCGCGCTGTCGCACCTCGGGGTCTCCGAGGACCCCGCCGATCGCTCGGTCGAGCGAGCCGAAGGTGTGCTCGTACGCCAAGCGTGCCGGATCTTCGGCACTTCGCCTCTGCACGACGTTGGTTTCGAAGAGCTGCAACGGAATTCGAATGATTCGGTATTGAAATCTGAGAATGGACAGCGGGATGGCCAGTGCGTTCATCGAAGGACTCCTGTTCGAGGCGGGGTGTCAGGGGTTGCGGCGTGCGCGGTCGGCTTCGGCTCGCAACGCGTCGGCGTCGGAGATTTCTTCGGTGTGCTCACGGATGGCGGCGATCTCGTCCGCGGTGGCCGCGGCTGCGTCGGACTGGCCTTCCGCTACGGCTTCGATCTGTTCGGCTCGGGCGTCGACCTCTGCCGCTGTCACCTCGTCGGCGACGGCCTGGCGCTTTTCCTGCTCGGCGGCAACATGCTGGGCTTGCTGCACGAGGCGGGCGTTCTCCTCGGCTGCGTCGGCGCTCTCGCTCGCGGACTCACGTTGGGTCTCGGCGCTGTTCTTGACCGACGCGAGATCCTCGGCAGCGTCCTGCGACTGCGCCTCGGCTGCGAGTTCGGTCGCCTTCGCTTCCTTGCGTTCGCGAGCCTGGGCGCTCTGCAACTGCCCTTCGGTGGTGAGCGAGTCGTTCCCCGTCACCGCGCCCGCGACCTCCTTCGCCTTGCCCTTGACCGCGTCGAACAGACTCTTGCGGGCCTGCTCGGATGCTCTGTCGTCACTCATGTGGGCTACTCCTTGCGTGTTCGTGGGCGGGCGTGGACGTGCTCGCCCGCTGGACTACCCGATGGGCGAGCGTGGAAACCAGCCGTAAACTCGGCGCGAGCAACTGCGACAAAAAGGAGTTTCATGCCGATCGCGACCGTGAACGGGATTTCACTGAACTACCAGGTCAAGGGCACTGGTGAGTTGGTCGTTCTCATCATGGGCACTGGTAGCCCCGGCCGTGTGTGGGAGCTACATCAGGTTCCGGCGCTGGTCCAGGCGGGCTATCGCGTCTGTCACTTCGACAATCGCGGCATCGCGCCGTCGTCCGAGAGCGCCGACGGGATGACCATCGACGACCTCGTCGCCGACACCGCAGGGCTCATCGAATTGGTGCGCACTGGCCAGGAGAAGGCGTATGTCGTCGGTACGTCGATGGGCTCGCGCGTCGCGCAAGAACTTGCTCTGAAGCGTCCTGACCTGGTGCGCAAGGCAGTGTTTCTGGCCGGTCACGCTCGTCTCGACGAGTTCCAGAAGACCTTGGGGGAGGGTGAGCGGGCGCTGGCCGACGCGAAGACCGTGCTGCCCCCGAAATATGCCGCTGCCATCACCGCTGTCATGAATCTCTCACCGACGACGCTGGCGGACTCGCGCGGTGCGCGGGATTGGCTGGACTTGTTCGAATTCTCGACCGCAGCGACGACGCCGGGCGTGCGTGCCCAGCTCGGCATGGACGAGAGTTTCGACCGCGGCGCCGCATACGGCAAGATCACCGTGCCGTGCCTGTCGGTCGGTTTTGCGCACGACCGAATGATCCCGGCGTACCTGAGCGCCGAGCTGGCCAAAGCCATACCCGACGCCCAGTACGTGGAGATTCCCGACGTCGGTCATTACGGTTATCTGGAGCGACCCGAGGCGATCAACGACGCAGTGTTGGAGTTTCTGCGAAGCTGACCGCAGAAGCTGACACACCGGTGAGATACTGTGCGTTGCTAGGGTCGGGGGGCACTTCACATGAAGACTGCCGATAAACAAGACGTTTGTGACGAGTGAGGCGAGATGAGCACCAATCCATTCGATGACGAAGACGGACGCTTCTTCGTGCTGGTCAACGACGAAGACCAGCACTCGCTGTGGCCGACGTTCTCCGACGTTCCACAGGGATGGCGAGTCGTCTTCGGCGAAGACAGCCGCGCAGCATGCCTGGAATACGTAGAGAAGAACTGGACCGACATGCGTCCGCGCAGCCTCCGTGAGGCAATGGAGGCCGACGCAGCTGCACGTCAGTCCGCAGAGGGAACTCCCGAGGCTTAAGTGCTGCGCTCCGTCGGAGCAACTTTTTCTACAGGACCGCGTCGCCGACGAACCGTCGGGCGGCGCGGTTCTTCTCTGCGTCGCTGCGTCACCTCTTTACGGCGCAATGTCGGTCGCAGTAGCTCTTCGGTACGCGCCAGGATGCGCGGACGACGCAGGGTACGAGCGCCCCACTCGCCGAGTGTCACGCCTGCCGCCAGACCACATCCGATGCCGAAGGCCGCCAGGAGCGAGCTGAAGCCGATCAGCAGCTGATCGTTGAGCATCGCGTACAGACCTCGGTACAGCGACAGACCGGGAAGCAGCGGAGTGATCCCCGCGACGGCCACGATCAGCGGCGGAATCAGCGCGCGACGTGCCATCAGACCACCGGCGAAACCGACGACCGTGGCTGCGAACGCCGAGGCGATGATCGGGCCGGTGGCGAGCGTCTGGACCATCAGGTAGACGAGTGCGCCGGCGAAACCGCCCAGGAACGCAGCGGTCAGCGCACGACGCTCGGCGTAACACGCCAGGGCATAGAACAGCGATGCTGCGGCGCCGGCGAGGACCTTCGTGGGGACCTGGGTGATGTCCGGTGGGGGTGTGTTGCTGATGAGCGGCAGATCGCTACCGATGATCGCTGCCAACTTCAGTGACGTCGCGACACCGGCAATGATGCCGCCCGTCATCATCAGCACTTCGAAGAATCTGGCCGACGCCGTGATCGGTGCCCCTGTGATGGCGTCCTGCACCGAACCGACCAGCGACAATCCCGACAGCAACACCGTCACACCGGCGGCGATGACCTGCGACGGGGAGATGTCGATGCCCAACTGGTCCTGAAAGTTGTACAGCGTGATCGCAGGCGTCGCCGCAACGAAGCCGCCGACGACCTGCTGGAAGAAGAACGGCAAACCCACGCGGTTGAGCACGCGGCCGATGCGGTCGATGACCATGGTCGTCAAGAAGCTCACCACAGCAACCAACACACCGCCGCCGAGCAGGACGCCGATCGACGCAGCCATACCGGCCCACGCGAACGTGGCGATCCAGCGGTTGTACGGGTGCGGCGCCGTGGTGATGCTGTCCAACGTCTCCCGCGCGATCGGCGGCGGAATCATCTTCATGCGCACACCGCGGATCAGACGATCCACCGCCGCGAGACGGGTGAAATCCATCGAGCGGTAATGAACGATGCGCATCGTCGTCGACGGCGGACGCGTCGGGCCGCGGTGGGCGCTGATGGTGATCGAGTTGTACGTGACATCGACATCGCAACGAGCCAGACCATAGGTGGCGGCGATGAACTGGACCTGGGTCGTCGTGTCCATCGCCGACGTCCCCGACGCGAGAAGAACTTCCCCGACGCGCACCGCCAGATCCAGCACCTCGGCGACAACAGCATCGTCGGTGAGGTCGATCGGCTGCAGCGGCGACGGCGCTGCCGTGGGTGTATCGATGGTGGCGCGACGCTCGCCGGTGAGACGGCTCAGCGAGGCCGTCACGTCTTGCAGGAAGGTCATGTCCGTCTTTACGTAGCTGGGGTGATCCTCCGACAAGGTACCTGTTTGGACTGTGGGTCCGGTGAACGGATATGCTTGCCCCCGCACGATGCCTCCTTAGCTCAGCGGTAGAGCACTCGCCTTGTAAGCGAGCGGTCAACGGTTCAATCCCGTTAGGGGGCTCATCGAAAGCCTCTGACCAGGAAAAATGGTCAGGGGCTTTTTTATTTGTCCTGGTAGGGACCGCTCGTTTCAGGAATGAGTCGGTTTCGTCCATGGTCGTTCACCTGGGGTTTTGTGACGAACGCGACCTGGGGATTTGCGGGGTGATCGGTCGGATTCGGGGCTCGGTGTCACA
>NZ_BCXH01000006.1 GCF_001895005.1 Rhodococcus yunnanensis NBRC 103083
GGATGCGGCGTTCGCGAAGTTCGCCAAGCCTGGGATGTGTAATCCGGCGGATGCGTCGCCGGTCGTCGACGAACCCGACACCGACACCGACAGCAGCGACACCGATACCGACAGCAGCGACAGTAGTAGTAGCAGTAGTAGCGACACCAGTAGTAGCGGTAGCGGCGGTCGGGGTGGGCCGACCTTGTTCGACGACCCCGACAACCCAGACGAGCCCGGCGACAGTCCCGACCCAGACGGCGGGGGTTCTGGCAGCGACGGTCCCGGCGGTGGCAGTTCGGATGGTTCGCCTGGTGGCGGTGATGATGATGCTGTGGTGCGGGCGGGGCGGGATCGGCGGGGGCAGGGGCGGCGTCAGCATGATGCGTTGAAGGTGATTGTGCGGGCGATGTTGGCGTCGGGTCGGTTGGGGCAGCATCGGGGGTTGCCGGTGACGGCGGTGGTGTCGATGACGTTGAGGGAGTTGGAGTCGGCGTCGGGGCATGCGGTGACGGCGACGGGGTCGTTGGTGCGGATGCGGGATGCGATTCGGATGGCCTCGCATGCGCATCATTATTTGGTGATTTTCGATGATGATGGTCGGCCGTTGTATTTGGGGCGGTCGAAGCGGATTGCGTCGGCGGATCAGCGGTTGGTGTTGATTGCTTCGGATCGGGGGTGCAGTTTTCCGGGGTGTTCTCGGCCGGCGTCGTGGTCGCAGGTGCATCACATCGATGAGTGGGTGGGGGGTGGGAATACTGATATCGATTCGTTGACGTTCGGGTGCGATGAGCATCATGGGTGGGTGGGTTCGGGTGATGGTCAGTGGGCGACGACGAAGGCGGGTCCGGGTCATGAGTATCCGGGTCGTACGTTGTGGCATGCTCCGGTGTCGGTGGATCCTTCTCGTCGGGGTCGGGTCAATCATTTTCATCATCCGAACGAGTACATCTATTCTGCGCAGTCCGGGGCGGGGTCGGTGCAGGTGCCGAAAGACCGGGCAGCGCAGGACGCAGCGGCGCAGGGCAGGCAGGCGCAGGGCAGGCAGGCGCAGGGCAGGCAGGCGCAGGGCGGGCAAGCGCGGGACAGTGGATTCTGGGGCGGGACAGGACCTAACAACACAGCTTCCGACAACGCAGGATCGAACGGCGCACGATCGAACAACCCAGGATCGAACAGCGCAGGATCGAACAGCGCAGGATCGGACAGCGCAGGATGGAACGGCGCAGGATCGAACAGCGCAGGATCGAACAGCGCAGGATCGAACATCACAGCTTCCGACAGCGCAGGATCGGGCAGTGCAGGATCGGACAAGTCTGATGGGCCTGGGACCTGCGGGTCGGAGCCGGGCGTACCACCGCCTGCCTGACCGCGGGGCGTAGGGGGCTTGTCGTCCCTTGCGCCCCGCGGGTGGGGCTCCGCGCAGGGGGCCTGAGACGCCAGGAGCGGCACAGAGCATCACATGTGCCGCCTACAGTCGTGCGCTGGGTCCAAATCTATTCTTGTGTCAGCGCCGAGCGGGTCAGAGACGGAAGAGCACGGTGTCACCGGGGCGCAGTTGGCCGAGGATCGGCAGGTCCGCGGTGACCACTACACCGATGACCGGGTAGCCGCCGGTCACCGGATGGTCGGCCAGAAACGCGACTGGCTTGCCGTCGGGTGGTACCTGCAGTGCTCCGGGAACCATTCCCTCGCTGGGTAATTCGTCTGCGACAGACCGGGTCAATGTGGTATCGCCGTCCAGCCTGATGCCGACGCGATTGGAATCAGCTGTCACCGACCAACTCCGATTCAGCAGAGCGGTCGGATCGGTGAACCAGTCGGCGCGCGGGCCGAGTACAACGTGAACGAACGGGTCAGCATGTATCGGCGGCGGCGCGAAGTCCGCTGCAGGCCATTCGGCTACATCCTCTCCGATGGGCACGAGATCGCCGGGGGACAGCTGGGTGGGCCCAAGGCCGGACATCGTGTCCGTCGACCTGCTGCCCAGAACCGGTTCGACGTCGATGCCGCCGCGCACCGCAATGTAAGTCCGAAGTGCCGAAGTGGGTGTACCCACTGTCAATTCGTCACCGTCGACAAGGTGGAGAGTGTTGTACGTTGCGTTCGGAGTGCCGTTCACCGAGATCTCACCGTCGGCGCCCGTCACCGCGAGGACGACGGTCCCGCGTGCACGGATGCGCAACCCACCCATCGTCGCTTCGAGTGTTGCGGCGTCGATGTGGTTTCCCACCAACCGATTTGCGGTGTCGTGCGAGCGAACATCCGCGGCACCGGACCGCCCGACGCCGATGGACGAATATCCGACGCGGCCCCGGTCCTGCACCGTGCACAGTGGGCCTGGGGAGATGATCTCGAGTGAGCTCATCGCTGCTCGAACCGTATGGACACTCCTGGCCGCAGCAGGGCGGGCGGGTCGCGGTCCGGGTCCCACAGCACCGCGTCGGTGCTACCTATGAGCTGCCAACCGCCGGGCGAACTGCGGGGATAGATTCCAGAGAACTCGCCTGCGAGCCCGACAGAACCGGCGGGAACCGTCGTACGCGGTGTTGTTCTACGTGGAACATGCAGGCGGTCGTCGGTGCCGACGAGGTATCCGAACCCGGGTGCGAACCCGCCGAACGCAACGGTCCAGATCTGCTCTGTGTGAGCCGATATCACCTCGGCCACCGACTTGCCGGTCAACTGCGCAACGTCGTCGAGATCGTCTCCGTCGTACTTCACTTCGACCACAACGGGTTTCGAATCGGCCAGAATTGCGTTGTCGGACGGCTTCGTCGACTCGGCCCAGGCACGTATGCGGTCGCGATCGCCGCCGTGGCGCACCAGGATCGTTCGAGCCGCGGGAACGAGGTCTTCGATGTCGTCGAGCTGGTTCTCGTGCAGGGTGCGGTAGTAGGCCATCGTCTCGGCGAGGTCGGCGAATTCGATCAGCAGTGCGCGATCTCCGCAATCGTGAAAGATCATCAGACGAACGCAGAAATGTCGATATCGTTGTCGGACAAAATCTTCTGGATCGCCAGTGCCATCTCGACAGCGCCGGGTGAATCGCCGTGGACGCATACAGATTCGGCTCGGACGGCGACCGTGGATCCGTCGATCGCCTGCACGACGCCGTCCCGAACGAGTCTGAGTACCCGCTGGGCGACGTCGGCGGGGTCGGACAGCACGGCACCGTCCACGCGGCGAGACACGAGCTCTCCCGACGGCGTGTAGGCGCGGTCGGCGAATGCTTCGGCGACGGTGCGGAGTCCGGCCTTGTGCGCTTCGTCGAGGAACGCAGACCCAGGGAGCCCGAGGACCGGCAGGGTCGGATCGTAGGTTCGGACTGCGTCGACGACGGCTCGTGCCTGCTCGCGGTGCGTCACGATCGCGTTGTACAGCGCGCCGTGCGGTTTGACGTAGGCGATTGCCGATCCCGACGCCTGCGCGAGGCCGTCGAGTGCACCCATTTGATACAGGACGTCGGCGATCAGATCAGCCGGCTCCATGTCGATGAACCGTCGGCCGAAACCGGCGAGATCTCGGTAGCCGACCTGTGCGCCGATGCGGACGGCGTTCTCGGCCGCCGCACGGCATGTGTCGAGGATGGTGCGCGGGTCGCCGGCGTGAAATCCGCATGCGACGTTCGCACTGGTGACGATGGCCAGCATGGCGTCGTCGTCACCGAGCTTCCAGGTTCCGAAGCTCTCGCCGAGGTCCGAGTTCATATCGATGGAAGGCATTGCCCCGAGTTTAGGCGCCCTGCAGCCGGGCCGGGCACGATCGAAAGCTCGCGCCCGGCAGCAACGCCGATTCCGCAGCAGAAGGCGAAGTTCAGGTAGCCAGAACCCGTCCCGAGTTCGCCTTGCGCCGAGATCCGATGAAGCGGCAGATCAGGTAGATGACGAACGAGATGGTGGTGACGAAAGTCGACACCGGGACGCCTGGGGCGAGGGAAAGCAGGATGCCGCCGACTGCTGCGATTTCGGCGAAAACGATCGACAGCACGGTCGCCTTCAAGGGGCTTGCAGTGACCCGAGCGGCAGCAGCGGCAGGAGTGATGAGCAAGGACAGCACCAGCAGTGCGCCGACGATCTGCACACCGAGAGCGCATGCAACGCCGACGAGCACGGCGAACACGACGGCCAAGCCGCGAACCGGGACGCCGCGGGCGAGGGCGACCTCCGGGTCGGTGCTGGCGAACAAGAGGGGCCGATAGACGACGGCCAGCACGATCAGCACGACGACCGCACAGATCAACAGCAGCTGCAGCCCGCTCTGTCCGACGCCGACGATCTGGCCGATCAGCAGCGAGAAGCTGGTTCCCGTTCGGCCTGGATACAGCCAGATGAACAGGACCGAGAGTCCGAGGCCGAAGGACATGATGACGCCGATGACGGAGTCGCGGTCCCTGGCCTTGGCGCCGAGCAATGCGAACATGACCGCCGCGACGACCGAGCCGATGATCGCACCGAGCCCGACGGTGACGCCGACGAGAAGCGCCGCAGACGCACCGGTCAACGACAGCTCGGAAGATCCGTGCACGGCGAACGCCCACTGCCTACTGACGATCAACGGGCCGAGAGCGCCTGCCAGTAGGCCGAGGATCGCAGCGGCGATCAGAGCTTGCTGAACGAAGTCGTAGCTCAGCAGATTGGCGGTGGTGCTGAAGTCGAACATCTTGGAGAAGGCGTCGATGACCTTGTCGTTCATGCCGGATCCTCGATCGGGGGGTGGTGGGCACCTGCCGTGCCGAGTGCGTCGATCGAGTCTCCGGTGCCGACGACGACGAGTCGGCCTCGAACCTTCAGGACTTCGACATTGGTGCCGTACAGCTCCGACAGCACCTCGGTGGTCATCACTTCCGACGGCGTC
This sequence comes from Rhodococcus yunnanensis NBRC 103083, assembly GCF_001895005.1. Classification (GTDB taxonomy): domain Bacteria; phylum Actinomycetota; class Actinomycetes; order Mycobacteriales; family Mycobacteriaceae; genus Rhodococcoides; species Rhodococcoides yunnanense. The sequence goes on from NZ_BCXH01000006.1 coordinate 4,837, forward strand.
CCGATCCGGAACTTGCCGTCGACTATGTAGACGATGCGATCGACGAGCGGGAGGATCGGATTGATCTCGTGGGTGACGAAGAGAACCGCGGTGTCGTGCTCACGTCGTCGTCGATCGATCAGTCCTGAGACGAGTCGCTGGTTGGCGAGGTCGAGACTGAGCAGCGGCTCGTCGCACAGCAGAACAGTCGGATCGCCGACGAGTGCCTGCGCGATGCGCAACCGCTGTTGCTCGCCGCCGGACATGGTCCCGACGGGCGCACCCGCGAACGAGTTGGCGTCGACCTGATCGATGGCGCTCTGCACGATGCGCTTGCGCTCGCGCATCCCGCGGATGCCCATGCCCCACTGGTGACCGTCCCAGCCGAGGCCGACGAGATCGCGGCCGCGCAGGGGCAGACCGTCGTCGATGCTTCGTTGCTGGGGGACGTAGCCGACGCCGGATTGACCTCGTCGAACCGGCTCACCCGCGATGGTGGCAGTGCCGTGGGTCAGATGGTTCTGGCCGAGCAGGACCTTGAGCAGCGAGGTCTTGCCCGAGCCGTTGGGGCCGAGGATCGCCACGAATTCACCGCTCGTCACGGTGAGGTCGAGGTTCTGCCACAGCGTGCGTTCACCGAATGCCAGGCCGGCATCACGCAGTTCTACAGCAGACATGTCGTACAGCTTTCCAGCACACTTCGGGCGGTACCCACTCAGGATGCCGAGAGTGCGGCCTGAAGATCTTCCGCTGCCTTCGTCTGCCACTGGATGTACGTCATGCCCTCGGGGAGAGTCTCGGTGACCTCGACGACGGGGATGCCTGCGGCCTCGGCGGTCGACCGGATGTCCTCGGTGACCGAGTCGACGGTCTGGATGTTGTAGACGAGGACCTGAACGGACTTCGAGGTGAACAGATCGCGGGTCTGTGCGATCGAGGCGGGTGACGGATCGTTGCCCTCCTCGATGGCGTTCGCGAAATCCTCGGGAGTCTTGTCGTCGAGTCCGGCTTCCTGGACCAGGTAATGCGCGATGGGCTCGGTCTGGGCGACGGGCGCCGCAGCGTGATCGGCGGCGATCGTGGCGGTGACGTCGGTGATGGCGTGAACCTGATCGTGGAATACTTCGGCGTTGGCGGTGTACTGCGCGGCGTTCTCGGGATCGAGCTGCCCGAGCGTGTCGGCGATGGATTCTGCTGTCGCGGCGGCAACTTCGGCGTCGTACCAGACGTGCTCGTTGTCGGTGCCGTGGCTGTGGCTGTCGGCCGATGGCTCGTCGGTTCCGGCCGTATCGTCGGTTCCGGCCGTATCGTCGGTGCCGGCCGTATCGTCGGTGCCGGCTGTGTCTTCGTGGGCTGCTGTGTCTTCGTGTGCTGCTGCGTCGTCATGTGCATGGTCGGAGCCGAGCAGGTCGTATGCGTTGACCGACGGCACATTCTTGCCCTCGGTACCGAGGATGTCCTCGATGAACTCGTCGTAACCGCCGCCGTTGTAGACGACGAGCGACGCCTCGGCCACCTTCGCCGCATCGCCTGCGGATGCCTCGTAGGAGTGCGGGTCGGCGGAGGGGTCGGCGATGATCGAGTCGACCGTGGCCAGATCTCCTGCCACCGCCTCGGCGACGCTGCCCCAGACGTTGGTCGACGCGACGATCGTGATCGGCCCGTCGACGGCAGTCGCCGCTGCCGAGCCCGCGGGAGCATCGGAGTCGGAGCTGCATGCGCTGAGGGCGAGTGCTGCGGCGCAGGTCAGCCCGATCATGGCGGTGACATTTCGATTGAGGGGTCGCACGGGGAACTCCTTGGAGCTGACGAATAGATGCAATTGGAAACCGTTACCGTTGTACTCTAGCGACTGTTCGACCGCCGATCGAATCGGTCAACTTTCACTCCGGCGACCTTTGCGGCTAACGTCCCCATATGTCCAGGTCGAGGGAGCCGCGTCGCCCGGCTACGTTGGCGTCCATCGCCGCCGAGTTGAAGGTGTCCCGCACCACGGTGTCGAACGCGTACAACCGACCCGACCAGCTGTCGCCTGAGCTGCGAGAACGCGTGTTGATGGCCGCCAAGCGTCGCGGGTACGCCGGTCCCGATCCCGTCGCTCGATCACTGCGTACCCGCAAAGCAGGCGCCGTCGGGCTACTGCTGACCGAGGCGCTGAGCTACTCGTTCCGCGATCCAGCCGCGATGTCGTTTCTCGCAGGCCTCGCTGAGTCGTGCGAGGCCGCAGGTCAAGGGCTGCTGCTCATCCCCGCCGGTCCCGACCGCGACGACACCGCGGCCGCAGCCGTCGTCCAACAGGCAGGCGTCGACGGATTCGTCGTCTACTCCGTCGCCGACGACGACCCGTACCTTCGCGCGGTGCGGGAGCGTCACCTCCCGATCGTCATCTGCGACCAACCGCGTGGTGTGCCCGAGGCGGCACTCGTCGCCATCGACGATCGAGCGGCGATGAAGATGCTCGCAGACCAGGTCGTCGCACTGGGCCACGAGCACATCGCCGTGCTGTGCATGCGGCTAGGACGCGACCGCCGAGATGGCGTCGTACCGCCGGGCCGGCTCGCGAGCAGTCACTTCCACGTACAGCGTGAACGCATCGCAGGCGTCAAGGATGCGATGGCGGAGGCAGGTCTCGATCCGGAGACGCTGACCGTCGTCGAGCGGTTCGAGCACACCACTCGCTCCGGGCATTCTGCGGCGGCGCAGGCGCTACAGGCCAATCGCGACACGACCGCCCTGCTGTGCACCACCGACGTCCTAGCACTCGGTGCGCTGAACTTCGCCAGGGTGACGGGTATCGACGTGCCGCGTCAGCTCACTGTCACCGGATTCGACGGCGTCGAGGATGCCATCCGCGAGAACGTCACCACGGTGCGGCAGGACGCCGAAGAGAAGGGTCGACGCGCCGGCACGCTACTGCTCTCGACGTCGCACTCGGGAATCATGGCGGCGGAAATCCTGCCGACCGAACTCGTCAAGGGTCGGACTGCGGGACCGCCGCCGGCTCGGGTCTCCTGAACGCTCGGGTCCCCTGAACGCTCGAGTCTCCTGAATGACCGCTTGAATGGTCCTTTCATACGCTCAGATCGTATGAAAGGACCATTCAAGCGATCCGGGGGCGGGCGATCCGGCAGTCCGGCGATCCGGGGGCGGCGATCCGCGCTCAGGCGCTCAGCAACGACGCACAGCGCAACAATCCGAGGTGACTGTAGGCCTGCGGGTGGTTGCCGAGAGAGCGTTCGGCGACGGGGTCGTACTCCTCGCTGAGCAGACCGGTCGGACCTGCTGCGCTGACGAGCTGGGTGAACAGCGCCTCGGCTTCGGATCGCTGGCCGATGAGCAGGTATGCCTCGACGAGCCAGGCGGCGCACAGGTGGAAGCCGCCCTCCCCGCCGGGGAGCCCGTCGTCGTGGTGGTAGCGGTACACCGTCGAACCGCTGCGCAGTTCGGCTTCGGTGGCGGTGACGGTCGCCGCGAACCGGGGGTCGGACGGGTCGATCAGCCCGGAGAGTCCGATGTGGAGAGTGGCGGCGTCGAGGTCGGTGCCGTCGTATGCGGCGGTGAACGATTGGACCTCGTCGTTCCATCCCTGATCGAGCACCTCGGCGTGGATCTCCTCGCGCAGCGCGGACCAGTTCGGCTCGGTCTCGCGGTCGAACGCCGTCGCGAGAGTGAGCGCGCGGTCGATGGTCAGCCAGCCCATCACCTTCGAGTACACGTGGTGGCGAGGGTTGCCGCGGATCTCCCAGATGCCGTGGTCAGGTTCGGACCATCGACGTTCGACGGCCTCGACCATGGACCGGACGAGCGACCAATCATCCTCGGAGAGCGCCTCTTTGCCGTCGAGGCCCGTGGCCTGGCGCGCGTGGGCGAGCGAGGAGATCAGGTCGACGATCGGCCCGAAGACATCGAGCTGCACCTGCTGGTTCGCAGCGTTCCCGACACGTACGGGTCGTGAACCGGCATAGCCGGGCAGCTCGTCGATGACGGCCTCGGGAGGGAGTCCGAGACCCCAGATCGTGTACAGCGGATGCAGGCGTTCCGGTCCGGGAACCGACTGCAGAACGCCGTGGATCCAGGACAGGTAGTTCTCGGCCTCTGTCGTCGAACCGAGGCTGACCAGTGCGGATGCTGTCAGGGCAGCGTCGCGCAGCCAGCAGTAGCGGTAGTCCCAGTTGCGGACGCCGCCGATTTCCTCGGGAAGCGAGGTGGTGGCTGCCGCCATGATCGAACCGGATTCGGAGTGCACCAACCCGCGCAGCGTCAACGCCGAACGCTTCATCAGGTCACGCTTGAGCGGTGGAAGCGACAGCCCGTCGACCCAGTCCTTCCAGTAGCTCTCGGACTCGGCGCGGCGCTCGGACTCCTCGCGTGCCGACGGGCCCAGATCCTCGGTGCCCAGCCGCAATTCGAGAACGATCGGGCCATGCGACGGGTCGACTTCTGCATGCGCGGTCTGCTGGGTGCCGTCGGAGACGATGTTCCACTTGACGCCGGGGCTGCGCAGCACCATCGGGTCCGCGGTGCCGTAGATCCGCAGGCCGTCCGCCTCGGGTTCGAGTCGGACCCACACCTTGCCGAACTCGGGGCGCGGCGCGAACGACACCACGGCCGTGGCCTTGCCGGAGATGACGCGGGTGAGCGAGGTCTGCCCGCTCAGGACGTCGTGCGGCAGATAGTCGGTGACCTGGAGGCTCGACCACTTGGTCTGCACCGTCATGGTTCCGTCGACGTATTGCTGGCTCAGCGGGAGTGCGGCCCGTGTCGGTCCGACGCTGAAGTGGCCGGCGCCGTCGCCGCCGAGCAGGTGCGCGAAGATCGCCGCCGAATCGGGTTCGGGATGGCACAGCCACGTCATCTTCGCGTCCGGCGTGACGAGTGCGACCGCGTTGGGACTGGCGAGCATCGTCAGCCGCTCGATGCGGGGTGCATCGGCACCGGAGAGCCACTGGCGACGCTCCTGGAGAAGGAACGCCAGGGCCAGCGACACCTGTTCGGTGCTCTCGATGCGGAACTCCGCTGCGGTGTCGCCCGTCCCGACCTTGACACCGATGTCCGGGCCGTGCAGGCGCGCGAACGCCTTCTCGTCGGTGACGTCGTCGCCGAAGAAGACCGCGGCGGTGGCACCTTCCTGATGACGCAGAATATCGAGGGCGATGCCCTTGTCGGTGACGATGACGGCCAGTTCGATGACCGACTTTCCTTCCGTCACCTGGACGCCCTCGAGGATGGCGACGCCTTCCCTGACGGCGACGAGAGCACGCTCGGCGTCGGCTGGATCGGCATTGCGGACGTGCAGTGCTGCGCTGGCAGGCTTGGTTTCGACGGTCACGCCGGGGAATCGGGCGGCAATCGACTTCATCTCGTCCGAGACGGTCGAGAGCAGGTGCTTGGCGGTGTCGTCGATGGCGTGGATGAAGCCGACGTCGAACTCGCTGCCGTGACTTCCGACGAGCTGGACCTCTGCGGGCAGTCTGGACAGAGTGGCCAGGTCACGTAGTGCGCGGCCGGAGATGACGGCGGCATTGGTGGCTGCGAGCGTCGCCAAGCCGCGCATGGCGCTGACCGACTCCGCGTGCGGAAACGCCTTGTCCGGATCGGAGACGATGGGTGCCATCGTTCCGTCGTAGTCGGAGGTGACGAGCAGTCGGGGGGTTCGGGCCACCCCGATGAGGGCGCGGCGAAGTTCGAGCGGCAGATCCAGAGCAGTCACGGTTCGAATCTATTCGATGGCGGACGATCCGGCTCACCCGGACACCGGCCCGGCCGAGGTCCGGGCCGAGGTGTCAGTCGAGAGCTTTGGACTCTCCGAGCAGAAGGTCGACGGTGAGTTCGAGGCGCGCGGCGACGTCGGTGGCCGAGGATCGCCGGGTCAGCCACGCGACGAGATTCGACAGCCACACATCACTGATGACGCGAGCGATACTGAGTTGCAATTCCGTTGGCTCGCCGTCGCTCATCGCCTTGGCGAACAAACGATCCATCAGACGGCCGACCTGATCCACCTCGGCGGCGGCCGAGGCGTCGGCGAACATGAAGGCGCGCGTCATCGCTTCGGTGAGCAGTGGGTCACGTTGCATCGCCCGTGTGATCTGTCCCAGGATCAGGTGCATCCGCTCCTGCGGGGTCTGACCGGGTGGGAGTTTGCGACGGGAGTCGATCTTCTCGAATTCTCGTGCGAGTGCCGACACCAGCAGGTGCACCTTCGACGGAAAGTAGCGGTACAGAGTCCCGACGGCGACATCGGCGCGCTCTGCAACGGCACGCATCTGAACGGCTTCGTATCCACCCTTGGATGCGAGGGCGAGAGTCGAATCGAGGATTCGCTTTCGTCGTTCGCGTTGCGCGTTCGAGCTCAGATCCTCGTCCGTGAGCACACCCACTGGCCTCAGTGGAGTAGCAGTCGGTGTCGGTGCGGGGACACCGTTGTTGTCGGCGGGGCTTGGAGCACCCGGCCGAGATGATGAGGTCATCGTTGGTTTTCCTTCGCACCTTGACTCTTGTCCAGCTAGCGTATTAGAACACGTTCTAGATGGAAAAGTCATCTCGAGAACCAGGGGAGTCACTGTGACGATTGCCACGACCGAGGAGCAACGCGACATCCAGAAGTCCATCGGTTCGTGGGTATCCTCTGCCCGGCCGACTGAAACTTTACGCGCTGACGAGCTGACCGGGTGGCGCACGCTCTGGCCGGCGCTCGCCGAGTTCGGACTGTTCTCCGTCGCGGTCGAAGAATCGGCCGGCGGCGCCGGGGGGACCGTCGCGGATCTCGCGGCGATGATCGAGGCGACCGCAGCCGGACTCGTCGGCGGACCGGTGGTCTCCACTGCCGTCGCAGCCCTGGTGCTCGCGCGCGGCGGCGGCCACGCCGAACCGCTTCTCGACGGGTCCGAGCCGTGCGCGCTGGTGTTACCTCCCGCGTCGGTGGCGGCGAGGAGGCGCGGCGAATCCGTGCTGCTCGACGGCGAGGTCGACATCGTCTCCGGGTTGGCGGACGGCGTTTCGGTGTTGCTGCCGATCGACCTCGACGACGAACAGATGTGGTGTCTCGTCCCCGCCGCCGCACCGGGGCTGAAGGTCGAAGCGCTCCCGGGTGTCGACCGGACCGTGCCGATGGGTCGGCTGACCGTGGCAGGCGCCGAGGTGTCCGCAGATTCGCTCATCCGAGGCATCGAATTCTCGTTCGTGGGCGATCTCGCTGCGACATTGCACGCCGCCGAGGCGTCGGGGATCGCGGGGTGGTGTCTGAAGACCGCAGTCGAGTACGCCACCGTTCGTGAGCAGTTCGGCGCGCCGATCGGCAGCTTCCAGGCGATCAAACACCTGTGCGCCGAGATGCTGTGCCGCGTCGAGAAGACCGGTGCAGCAGCGTGGGATGCTGCCGTCGCCGCCGACTCGGCGCCGGACGAATTGCCGCTGGCGGCGGCCGTGGCTGCGACGATCGCGCTCGACGCAGCCGTCGACACGGCGAAGGACTGCATTCAGGTGCTCGGCGGCATCGGTTTCACGTGGGAGCACGACGCGCATCTCTACCTCCGTCGGGCAGTGGCGTCGAGGCAATTGTCGGGAGGTTCGGCTCGATGGCGGCAGCGGGTGATCGAGCTGACGCGGGCGGGGTGTCGACGGCATCTCGGGGTCGATCTCGGCGTGGCCGAAAGGATGCGCGCAGCCGTCCGAGCGGAGGTTCGTGAGATCGCCGCCGCCGAGAATCCCGCCGTTGCTCTTGCTGCCTCGGGTCTTGCCGCACCGCACTGGCCCGCGCCCTACGGCCGGGATGCAACAGCAGCCGAGCAGCTGCTCTACGCCGAGGAACTCGCTGCCGCGGGACTGGAAAGCCCGGATCTGGTCGTCGGCTGGTGGGCGGTGCCGACCATCCTCGAACACGGGACGGCGGCTCAGATCGACAGATTTGCCGGTCCGACTCTGCGCGGCGAGATCGTCTGGTGTCAGCTCTTCAGCGAGCCCGAGGCGGGGTCGGATCTCGCCTCGCTGCGGACGACGGCACGCGAGGTCGACGGTGGGTGGACACTGCGCGGCCACAAGGTCTGGACGTCACTGGCGCGTGAAGCGGACTGGGCCATCTGCCTCGCCCGCACCGGCCATGACGTGCCGAAACGTGATAGTGCTGACGGCAAGCGTTCCAAGCACGACAAGGCTTCCAAATATCAGGGCATCACGTATTTTCTCGTCGACATGCGCTCGCCGGGGATCCGTGTCGAACCGCTGCGCGAGATCACCGGAGACTCGGTCTTCAACGAGGTGTTCCTCGACGACGTCTTCGTTCCCGACGACTGCATGGTGGGCGAGCGGGGTGGCGGCTGGCGGCTCGCGCGCACGACCCTCGCCAACGAGCGGGTGGCGATGAGCAACGGCTCGGCGCTCGGCTCGGCGCTCGAGGACGTGCTCACCGCGACGGCGGGCAGCCGGGACCGGGTCATGGGGGAGCGTCTGGGGGCTCTTGTCGCCGACGGGCAAGTCGGTTCGCTGCTCGAACTGCGAGGGGCTCTCCGACGGCTGGGCGGGCAGGACCCCGGCGCCGAGTCGAGCGTCCGAAAGCTGGTCGGCGTGCGGCACCGACAGGATCTCGCCGAGTTCGCGCTCGAGGCTGCGGGTCCGTCCGGCGCGGTCGAGGGGCCGCTTGCGAAGGAGATGCTTCTGACTCGGTGCCTGTCGATCGCCGGGGGCACGTCGCAGATCCTGCTCACCGTCGCCGCCGAGAGGATTCTCGGTCTGCCGCGGTGAATGCGCGACGGACTCTCCGCGCATGGGGCTGGTGCATCCCTTTGCCAGGTGTTAAAAATAGAACACGTTCTACTAACTTTCCTTCGACGGTGGGCAGGTATGGACTTCACCAGAGATTCGACTCAGACGACCGTGGCCGAGATGGTCACCGGTCTTCTCGCCAAGGAACCCGAGGACCTCCACGCGGCGATGTCCGACGCAGGCTTGTTCTCGATGCTGCTCCCTGCGGCGATCGGCGGCGACGGACTCGGCGTGATGGAGGCGACCGTCGTGCTCACCGAACTTGCCAGGGCCGCGGCGGTCGGTCCTGCGCTCGCCACGATCGGTTTCGGCATCATCCCGCTCGTCGAACTCGCCGATCCTGCGCTCGTGCAGCGAGTTGTTCGGCCAGGAGCCGTTCTGACCGCGGCACTGATGGAACCGGGATCACCGTTTCCGGCGGTGCCTGCGACGGAAGCCGTCTCCGATGGTCGAGACGTCCGGGTGACCGGTACGAAAATTGCCGTGGCCTACGCCGAACAGGCCCACCGAATCCTGGTACCGACATCGGCGGGTGTCTTTCTCGTCGATCCGCACGCCGACGGGATTCGGCTGACCCCGGCGCCTACCTCCAGCGGCGAACCCGAGTACATCGTCGAGATGAACCGAGCCGCAGGTGAATTCGTCACCGAGGACATCGGCGGACTTCATCGGCTCGCGATTGCCTCGATCGGTGCCGTCGCCGACGGCCTCGCCGCGGGCGCAGCCGAACTGACGGCCGCGCATCTGGCCGGCCGCCACCAGTTCGGCAAACCTCTCGCGACGTTTCAGGCGGTCGCGGGTGAGATCGCCGACGTCTATGTCACCGCGCGGACGATCCACGTCGCGGCAGTCTCGGCAGCGTGGCAGGCGCACACGACAAGCTCCGAGGACGACGGAAACGTGCTCGCCTACTGGATCGCAGCCGAACTTCCTGCGGCGATGCAGGTGTGCCATCACCTGCACGGCGGCATCGGCGTCGACATCACCTATCCGATGCACCGGTACTACTCGGCTGCAAAGGATCTCGCCCGACTCGTGGGCGGTGCGTCCCTGCGACTCGATCTGGTGGAGGTGTAGATGTTCGTCGAACTCACCGAGGAGCAGCGAAAGTTGCAAGCAGAGCTTCGGCACTACTTCGCAGATCTCGTCAGCGAAGTCGACGCCGAGACCATGATGACCGAGCGGCACGGGCCGACGTACCGCAGGATCGTCAAGAGAATGGGAGTCGACGGGTGGCTGGGGGTCGGATGGCCGTCAGAGTTCGGCGGACGCGGATTCGGTGACGTGGAGCAGTCGATATTCGTGAACGAGGCTGCGCGAGCCGATGTTCCGCTGCCGGCGGTCACGTTGCAGACCGTCGGTCCGACGCTGCAGAAGTACGGGACCGACGTGCAGAAGAAGAAATTCTTGCGCGCGATCCTGGCCGGCGACGTTCATTTCGCGATCGGATACACCGAACCGGAGGCCGGAACCGATCTTGCGTCGTTGCGTACGACGGCGGTGCGCCGCGGGGACGAATACGTCGTGAACGGGCAGAAGATCTTCACCACCGGCGGTCACGACGCCGACTACATCTGGCTTGCCGTCCGTACCGGACCCGCCGATTCGCGTCATCGAGGAATCTCGATGCTCATCGTCGACACCACCGATCCCGGATACTCGTGGACTCCGATCATCACGTGCGACGGTGCACACCACGTCAACGCCACCTACTACAACGACGTGCGAGTGCCGGTGGACATGCGGGTCGGGGACGAGAACGCCGGGTGGGCTCTGATCACGACGCAGCTGAACCACGAACGCGTGATGCTGGGTCCTGCGGGTCGAATCGCCGGACTGTTCGAGCGACTGCGCGCGTGGGCACAGAGCCACGATCTGCTCGGCGAGCCCGATGTCCGACGCATTCTCGGTGAGATTCACGCGACGTTCCGTGTCAACGAATTGCTCAACTGGCAGGTGGCATCGAGTACCGCCGAATCGGTCGACATTGCCGACGCCTCCGCGACGAAGGTGTTCGCCACCGAGCGAATACAACGCGTCGGCCGACTCGCGGAGGAGCTGGTCGGGCGGCACGGCAACCCTGCCGACCCCGACACAGCCGCTCTGGCGGAGTGGCTCGACAAGCAGGTCAAACGCAATCTCGTCATCACCTTCGGCGGCGGGGTCAACGAGGTGATGCGCGAGATGATCGCGACGTCGGGACTCGGATTGCCGCGGGTGATCCGATGAGCGTGCACGAGATCCAACGGGCAGCGGAACGCATCGAGGCAGCGGGTGAATGCGCGCCTCGAGCGGGGCGGGACCCGATCAACCAGCCGATGATCAACAACTGGGTCGAGGCGATCGGTGACGCCAATCCCATCTACGTCGATGCGGCCGCGGCACAGGCCGCCGGGCACAAAGGCGTCGTCGCACCTCCGGCGATGGCGCAGGTCTGGACGATGGGAGGGCTGCACGGCCGTCGCACCGCCGACGATCCGCTCGGGCTCATGATGGGGATTCTCGACGACGCGGGATTCACGTCGATCGTCGCGACGAACTGCGAACAGACCTACCACCGCTACCTCCAGCTGGGAGAGGAACTCACGTTCACGACGAGGCTCGACGGCGTTGTCGGACCGAAGAAGACAGGACTGGGGCTCGGGTGGTTCGTCACGACGCGCAACACGTGGTACGTCGGTGACGAGCCCGTTGCCGAGATGCTGTTTCGTGTTCTGAAATTCGCACCCGCTGCCGAATCATCGGTGCAGGAACAGATTCGGCCGGTCGTCTCACAGGAGACCGAATTCTTCTGGGACGGAACACAGGCCGGGGAGCTGAGAATTCAACGAACGCGGGACGGTTCGCTGCGGCATCCGCCGATTCCGGCGATCTGGCAGGACAAGGAGGAACCGATCGACTACGTCGTCGCGAGCGGGCGGGGGACGGTCTTCAGCTACGTGGTGCACCACGCACCGAAGGTGCCGGGCCGCAGCGTGCCGTTCGTGGTGGCGCTCGTCGAGTTGGAGGAAGGGGTACGCATGCTCGGGGAACTGCGCGGCATCGACCCCGCGGAGGTGGAGGTCGGTCTCGACGTCGAGGTCGAGTATCTGCGTATCGACGACGATCTGACACTCCCGGCATGGAAGCCGGTCCGATGATCGCCGCAGTCGGCGACCTGCTGCCGGAGTTGCAGATCACCGCCGATCCGACGTTCGTGGTATCGACGGCATTGGCCACCAGGGACTTTCAGGATGTGCACCACGACAGGGACAAGGCGGTCGAGCGCGGGTCCACGGACATCTTCGTCAACATCCTCACCGACACAGGACTGGTCCAGCGGTTCGTCACCGACTGGGCGGGGCCGAGCGTCGTATTGCGTTCGATTGCACTGAAACTCGGTGTCCCGTGGTACGCGTACGACACGTTGACATTGAGCGGGACCGTATCGGCCGTCGACGGTGACGAGATCACCGTGGACGTCCGCGGAACCGACTCGCTCGGTGCCCACATCATCGCGACGGTGAGGATGGCGTGAGGGTGAGGATGGCGTGAGGGTGAGGATGGCGTGAGGGTGAGGATGGCGTGAGGGTGAGGATGACATGAGTAGGCAGTCGGCAGGATTGTCCGGTCGCGCCGCGATCGTCGGGATCGGTGCCACGGACTTTTCCAAGAACTCCGGTCGAAGCGAGCTGAGGCTCGCGGCCGAGGCGGTCACCGCAGCGCTCGACGACGCAGGCCTGGCACCCGCGGACGTCGACGGACTCACCTCGTTCACGATGGACACCAATACCGAAACCGCCGTGGCGCGGGCAGTCGGTATCCCGAATCTCAAGTTCTTCAGTCGAATTCACTACGGCGGCGGGGCCGCGTGCGCGACGATTCAGCAAGCGGCGATGGCCGTCGCGACAGGAGTAGCCGACGTCGTCGTCGCGTATCGAGCATTCAACGAGCGCTCGGGCGCCAGATTCGGACAGGTCGCATCACATCTCGCGCAGGCGCCGACGTCGTCGGGCATCGACGCCGGGTGGTCCTACCCGCACGGGCTCGGAACCCCCGCGTCGTTCGTGGCGATGGTCGCGCGCCGATACATGCACGTCTACGGCGCCACGAGCGAGGACTTCGGACGCGTCGCCGTCGCCGATCGAAAGCATGCCGCGACCAATCCCGCTGCCTTCTTCCACGGCAAGCCGATCACGCTGGAGGACCACCAGAATTCGCGATGGATCGCCGAACCGCTGCATCTGCTCGACTGCTGTCAGGAATCCGACGGTGGCATCGCCATCGTGGTGACGTCCGTCGAACGGGCGAAGGATCTGCCGAATCCGGCCGCTGTCGTCACCGCGGCAGCCCAGGGCAGCGGCGCCGATCAATACATCATGACCAGCTACTACCGCGACGCGATGACGGGGCTGCCGGAGATGGGGCTCGTCGGAGATCAGTTGTGGGCCCAGGCCGGGCTCGGGCCGTCGGACATACAGACCGCTGTTCTGTACGACCACTTCACCCCGTTCGTGTTGATGCAATTGGAGGAGCTCGGATTCTGTGGTCGCGGCGAGGCCAGGGATTTCATCTCGGGGGGCGCGATAGAACTCGGTGGACGACTCCCGTTGAACACACACGGCGGCCAGTTGGGTGAGGCCTACATCCACGGGATGAACGGCATCGCCGAGGGTGTACGTCAGATCCGCGGCACGTCGGTCAACCAGGTCGAAGACGTGGAGAACGTGCTGGTGACCGCGGGTACGGGAGTGCCTACGTCGGGCTTGATTCTGTCGAGTTCTCGGTAGCGAGCATCGCGCCGGTCGATTCGCTCACGATCTCGAGCATCGCCTGCTCCGCCGCGGCGGCATCCCCTGCCTGAACGGCAGACGCGACAGCGCCGTGCAAGCGGATCGCCTCGGGATCGGCTTGATGCGGCATGAGCGCGTGACGGGTTCGACCGGCGAGCACTTCGACGACGATGTCGGACATCGAGCGCAACATCGGATTTCCCGACGCGGCCAGCAGCGTGCGGTGGAAGTCCGAATCGTGGGCGAGATAGGCGTCGGAGTCCGCGGACCGCGAGGTGGCCGACATTCCGATCACGGCAGCGGTCAGCTTTCCGCACTGCGCAGGGGTCGCGCGAGCAGCAGCGAGCCGAGCCGCCAAAGGTTCTATCCCCGAACGTAATTCGCTGAGAACCAGTAGCTGCTCGGCGCGCCGTGGGCCGGCGAGTTGCCACCTGATGACGAGGGGGTCGAGCGAATTCCAGTGCTCGGAATCGAGAACGGTGATCCCGACGCGTCTGCGCACGGTCAGCAGGCCGAGGGATTCGAGCACTCGAACCACCTCGCGGACGACCGTGCGCGAAACCTCGAAACGCGTCGCAACGTCATCGGCGGAAATGCGGGTGCCCGCAGGCACAGCGCCGCCCACGATGCCCAGACCCAGTTTTTCGAGTACGGAATCGTGTAATTGCAGGAACTCGACGTTCGCTTCGGCCACCACTGCTCGATCGTGCCATGCGATTCGATCACCCGTGCATCTCGACAGCTTGCCGTGTATCCAGACGGTTCTGTTGTCGCTACTGTCGAATGCAGGGGCGGTGCGCAGGAAACGTCGGCGTACAGGGGAGACCAGTACCAGAGAGACCAGTACAGGGGGCGACCATGACCGATCGCGACGACCTACGGTTCGAATCAGGCGGGGCAGAGTGCGCGGCGTGGCACTATCGGGGGCGTGAGGGTGCGCCGGTCGTCGTGATGGCGCACGGTCTCGGCGGAGTCCGGTCGATGCGCCTGGCCGCGTATGCCGAGCGATTCGTCGCGGCGGGGTATTCCTGCCTCGTGTTCGACTATCGGCACTTCGGTGACAGCGGAGGCGAACCCCGTCAGCTCCTCGACATCGGAGAGCAGCTCGACGACTGGGCCGCCGCGATCGGGTTTGCGCGCACCCTCGGGTCCGGCCGCGTGGTGCTGTGGGGAACCTCGTTCGGCGGCGGCCACGTGATCATCGCGGCGGCCAGGGACGGCGACATCACCGCGGTGGTCTCGCAGTGTCCGTTCACCGACGGCCCAGCTTCCTCCTGGGCGACGCGGCCGTCGACGGCAGTGCGGGTGACGGCACGGGCTGCCGCCGACCGTCTCTCCTCGCTGCTCGGCCGTGAACCGGTCATGATCGCGCTCGCGGGTCCGCCCGGATCGACCGCGTTGATGTCCGCGCCGGACGCGATGCCCGGGTATCTGGCGCTCGTTCCCGAGGGTGCCCCGTTCAGGAACGAGGTGTTCGCACGCGTCGGCTTGCACATTCCGATACACCGGCCGGGCGCGTACGCGTCGAAGGTGACCTGCCCGATCATGTTCTCCGTCTGCGCGTCGGACACCGTTGCGCCCGCCAAGGCGACCATCCGGCATGCCAAGCGTGCCCCTCGCGGTGAGGTGGTGGTCTACCCGGACGGTCATTTCGGTATCTACGTCGGCGAGCCGTTCGAGCGGGTCGTCGGCGATCAGGTCGAGTTTCTCCAGCGTGTAGCACCCGCGCGCGCCTGAGTCGCGCGGACCGTGCATGCACCCCGGCTCGCATTTATCATACGAAATGCAGAATAATTTGCAATTTGTATGATTATTGGAGATAGTGAGCCGGGTCACCGACGCGGACATATGGTGACGGAACATCCGGGTACGCAGCTGGTGCGTACCTCGAAGACCTGGTGCGTACCTCGAAGACCTGGTGCGTACCTCGAAGACCTGGTGCGTAACTCGAAGACATGGAGTGGTGATCTGACGTGACCGAATTGCAGAGTGCGCAGCCGGTTCTGGTCATAATGGGCGTTTCGGGATCGGGGAAGTCGACCGTGGCGGGGATGCTGGCGGGTGCACTGAAGTGGGATCTGCAGGAGGGCGACGACCTGCATCCGGCGTCGAACGTCGCGAAGATGGCGTCCGGGCATCCGTTGACCGACGAGGATCGGTGGCCGTGGTTGGAGACCATCGCGGAGTGGATTCGGGCGCACACCCGCAGCGGCGAACCCGGAATCGTGACCTGCTCTGCCCTCAAGCGGAGTTACCGTGACGTTCTTGCGAAAGGCTCGGAAGGCAAGGTGGTCTTCGTACACCTCGCCGGTACCAGGAATCAGATCAGCGACCGTCTCAATGTGCGCATGGACCACTTCATGCCGAGTACGTTGCTCGACACTCAGATCACGACGCTGGAGCCGATCGAACCCGACGAGCAATCGATCGTCGTCGACGTCGGTCCGCCGCCTGCCGA
Source organism: Rhodococcus yunnanensis NBRC 103083 (assembly GCF_001895005.1). Lineage (GTDB taxonomy): Bacteria > Actinomycetota > Actinomycetes > Mycobacteriales > Mycobacteriaceae > Rhodococcoides > Rhodococcoides yunnanense. The sequence continues at coordinate 20,806 of NZ_BCXH01000006.1, forward strand.
GATCGCGGCGAGAATCATCGCCGAACTGGAGCGAAAGCTCGACGAATGACGCTGTGGCGCCGACCGGTGCATGCGCCGGTTCACGAACGAAGTGACAGTCCATGGTGAGGGGTGCGCCCTCGCGGCCGGTCGAACTTCCAGTCCCGTATGCCGATGTGTGGGACTGGCAACTCGACGGTCTGTGCCGCGGATACGACTCCTCGGTGTTCTTCCATCCCGAGGGTGAGCGAGGACGCGCCCGATCCATGCGGGAGCAGAAGGCCAAGGACGTGTGCGGCAGGTGTCCGGTTCTGGCGCAGTGTCGATCGCATGCCCTGTCGGTGAACGAGCCGTACGGCGTCTGGGGCGGCATGTCGGCACACGACCGCGCCGACTACTACCGCGGCGCATCCCGACCGGCCTGATTCTTCGCGGCATCCGTACCTGTCGGTGGGGTCCTGCATGATGTCGTCTCATGAACAAGGTCCTACGTGCGACGCTCGTCAGCGCGGTCGTCATCACCACGGTCATCGGTATCGCATCGTTCGTGCTGAGTTTCGCAGCGCTGTGGGATCTGGCGACCATGGCGGGCGTCCCGAGGAATCTGTCGTGGTTGTGGCCCGTCATCGTCGACGGCACCATCTTGCAGGCCACCATCTCGGTCATCGCGCTTGCCGGTTTCGAGGACCAGCGCAGCGGTAGGCGCTTCTTCTGGTGGGTGCTCGTCATCGCCGCGTTGGTGAGTATCGGAGCAAATGCGATGCACGCCTTCATCTCTCATACCGGTACCCTGCACCCGGCGTTGTCCGCCGCGATCGCGACGGTTGCTCCGGTGAGTCTGCTTGCTGCAACGCACGGCCTGGGAATCCTGGTGCGAATACCGGCCCGGACGGCGGACTCCGCGCCCGACCCGGTACCACTGGAACAGCCGATAACAGGGGGACAGCCGATATCAGGGGAACAACCGTCGGCATCGGAGCAGACCGACGTGGAGCCGTTGTCCTGGAACCACTTCCGATCGATCGACACCGCCGCTGCTGCAGCCGCTCCGGTGACCCCGAAGGCGCAGGCGTATGTACCGACTGTCGGGCACGCCGAGCCGGTCGCCGAACCGCTCGAAGACGTGGACCGCTGGATTCTCGACGAGGATCGAGCCGACGATCTGTACCCCGTCGATGCTCCCTGACGGCTCGGCCCTGTCCGCGGCTGTCGCGCCGGGACCACGGCGCTCCGGCGCCGAGAGTGGCACTATCGAGTGATGAGTACGGTGAGCCCCGAGGTTCCGGGGCCGGGGCAGGAATCGGTGTGGGACTATCCGAGGCCACCCCGGCTCGAACATTCGAATCGCCTGATCACGGTACGTTTTCGCGGCGCACTCGTCGCCGAGACGCGTGATGCATGGCGGGTACTGGAGACCAGTCATCCGCCGACCTGGTACGTCCCGCGGGACGATGTCGCACCGAGTGCACTGTCACCTTCGGCCGCTGCCGCTACGCATTGCGAGTGGAAGGGCGCGGCCACGTACTGGGACGTGCACGGTGAGGGCGAGGTGAGCGCGGGCGCCGCGTGGAGCTACGAGGATCCCACCGCAGCGTTCCTGCCGATCACCGGGCATCTTGCCTTCTCGCCGAGCCGCCTCGAATGCGAGGTCGACGGCGAACCGGTGACTCCGCAGGAGGGCGGGTTCTACGAGGGCTGGATCACCAGCGATGTAGTCGGGCCGTTCAAGGGCGTTCCCGGTAGCTGGGGGTGGTGAGTCAGTCGCGCCGACCGAACTTTTCGTGGTGAATGGCCTCGGACAGGTCTCGTCGGCTTCTCCAGCCGAACCGCTCGAGGTCGGGGGTGCGCTGGAATTCGGTGACGGGCCCGATGCACAGCCATGCGATAGGCCGGACGGGCCAGGGGATGTCGAGCAGATCGGTGAGGTAGGCCTCGTCGTAGAACGACACCCACCCGACTCCGATCGATTCGGTGACCGCTGCGAGCCACAGATTTTCGATCGCCAGAACGGCGGAGAAGAGGCCGGTGTCGTCGACGGTCGCACGTCCGAGGATGTGCTCTCCGCCGCGCGCCGGGTCGTACGTCACGACCACTCCGGTGCCGCTGGTCTCGATGCCTTCGATGCGGATCGGGTCGAAGGTGTCCTTTCGATCCGAGGGCAGTGAATCGGCGAAGGCTTCTCGCTGCTGCTCGACGTGCCGCGCGAACGCGCCGAGGGTCTCGGGAGATCGGACGACGACAAAATCCCACGGCTGTGTGTTTCCGACACTCGGCGCGTGGTGTGCTGCGGTCAGAATGCGCTGCAGCACAGCATCATCGACGCATTCGCCGCTGAATTCTGCGCGAACGTCTCGCCGTGACTCGATCGCGGCGTACAGGGACATCTTCTGGTTGTCGATCATCGGCGGGTAGCGACGTCCTTCAGCTCGGAGTTCAGGGCGGCCACGGAGGCAGGGATTCGGTGACCGGGAACGGGACGTCCGAGATAGTAACCCTGCGCGGTGGTGCAGGACAGCCTGCGCAGCTCGAGCAGAGTCTCGATGTCCTCGACGCCTTCTGCCGTGACGGTGAGGCCGAGGGTCCGAGCCAGGTCGATGGTCGACTGCACGATGACCCGGTGCGTCTGTGTGGTGAGCATGTGAGCCACGAACGTCTTGTCGATCTTCAGCTGCTGGACCGGTAATCGCTGCAGGTAGGACAACGAGCTGTATCCGGTCCCGTAGTCGTCGACCGCCAGAGTGATGCCGAGTTCGCGGAGTTGGCGCATCGATTCGATCGCAACGAGTGGATTTGCGATCGCTGCCGTCTCGGTGATCTCGAGTGTGAGTATCTCCGGGTGGGCTCCGACGGCGGCCAGTGAACGCCTGATTTGTCCGACGATGGTGGTGTCGATCAGATTTCGTGTCGAGACGTTGACGGACATGGCGAGTTCGAGACCATCGCGGCTCCACAACTGTCGTTGAGCCAGTGCCTCGGTCAGCACGAAGTCGGTGAGAGGTCGGATCAGACCGGTGCGTTCTGCCATCGGAAGGAAGAGGTCGGGTTCGATCGTTCCTCTGTCCGGGTGGTTCCACCGAAGGAGGGCCTCGACGCTCGTCGCCTCCATGGTGGCCAGGTCGACCTGAAGTTGGTAGTACACCTCGAGCTGGTGTGTGTCGATTGCCGTGGTGAGCTCGCTCAACAGCAGGAGTTGGCGGCTGTTGTCTCGGTCCATCGACGCGTCGTACAGGGCGATGCGAGGTTGCACCGCCTTGGCCGAATGCACGGCGAGCCCGGCATGTCGAATCAGAACGTCGGATCGGTCGTCGAGGCTCTGCGCGCACGCCACTCCCACGCTGGCTTCGACGAGCAGTGTGGATTTACGGACGGTGATGGGTCTTCGCAGCGTGGCGTGCATCTCGTGCGCGACGGTCATCGCGTCCGTCATCTCTGCCCGGAGCGCGACGGCGAATTCGTCCGCGCCGATGCGTCCCACTGCTCCTCGGCGTCCGATCACGGCGCCGAGTCGGTCGGCCACGACGCACAGAACCTCGTCACCGATCTCGCGACCGAACGTGTCGTTGATCTCCTGGAATCGGTCGATATCGAGCAGAAGCAGGGCCAGTGGCAGTGCAGGGGCACTCGGCGACTCCATCCACGACTGCAGTCCGTGTCGGTTGTACTTGCCGGTCAGGGTGTCGGTCGTGGCGACTGTCCGCAGCGATTCGGTCTGGTCGTGCAGCAGTCGCAGCAGCTCGGCGACTCGCACGAACACCAGACACACCAGCACGGTTGCGCACACCACGACACCCCACCCCCACTGGTGCACGGGCGCACCGCGGACGAGGAGGATTCCCATGACTGCAGGTGCGGTCAGCGTCGCCAACGTCAACACGATGACCGTCGGGGTGCTGAACGACGCCACCAGATGGATGGCGCTGCCGCTCCTGGGCGCCGGGCGAGCAAGAGCCCGCATGGACGGGTGGAGTGCGGCGGTGCCGGCGAGAACGTAGTACGCGATGTAGCCGAGGTCGAGCGCGGTGCGCGAGGTCTCCGACAGCGACGTCACGGCGACGTTCGATGCGGTATCGGCCACCAGGACAGCCACCGTGGCAGCGGTCAGCAGCCGGAACGACGCGCTCTGCCATTGGACGGCACCGACGAAGTGCACGAGCAATCCGAGTAGATACAGGTCCATGGCCGCGTAGACCACGCCGAGGATTCCCGCCGTCGTCGAGATGTTCACGGCCTCGACGTCGACGACGAACACCCACATCAGCAGACCGAACGCGATCATGACGATCGCGCTGTTGGCTACGTGGCCCAGCTCGCCGCGTCGCCATCCTCTGTGTACGAGCAGGTACAGCCCGGCTGCCATGACGGGGTAGCCGAGGAGATAGATGCCATCTGCTGCCGAGGGCAACGGAACGACCCCGGTCGTGTGGCCGATCCAGAGGAATGCGGCGTCACCGAGCACCCACAGGCCGGAGCCCGCCGCGATGAGCCACCACGCCTGCGCCGACGCAGGCCGGTTCGCCCGGATCCCGATGGCCATCGCGACCAGGGAGGATGCGCCGATGGCGACGAAGATCGATTCCGACACCACGCCGGCCGGAGCGAAGAAGTACACGGTGCAGGCAAGCGCACCGAACGTCGGATACAGCCACCATTTCACCGGGTGCATCCTTCCGTCCACGTGCTGTCGGTACTCGGTACTCACCCAACCTTCCACACTTGATACTGCAGGTCACTTTCATTGCGCGACGGCGATTCGGCCCACCCTCGCTCACGGCAGAAGACGGTCGATGAACGTGTTGCTGTAGATCCGGTGCGGATCGAGGGAATCGAACGTGGCGCGCGCTGTGTCCCAGTTCTCCGACGCCGGGACGCCCTCGCGGTAGGTATTCGGGAGAGTGTCCTCGATGACCGCGGCGTCCTTGTACGGCAGTTCGGTGCTGAACGCCCAGCCCTTGGACCATTCCGGACGAAAGGTGGCCGTGGTGCCGGTGTAGTGCGAGCGCATCCACTGCTCCATCTCGCGATAGAACGCGAACATCCCGGGTGTCCCCGGTACACCGAGAACATTGAGCCACACCGCCGTGTCCCATTCCGGATGGTCGGGACGTGGACGCATCGCCGATATCGTCGGAGGTCCGGCCGAATCGACCAGAACGTCGGCCGCGGCGTCCATTCCGCAGCATCGGATCTCGACGGGGCCGTTGATGGGAAACTGGCCGATCGACTGGTAGTACGCCACACGCTCGGAGAACCATTGGGTGAAGTCGTGGATCACCTGGGCGACGTCGGCGCGGTTCGTGATCACTGCCCCACCGCCTTCGGTGAGCAGCAGGGTGCTCGGCTTGATGTAGAACTGGAGGTCCTTGGCCCATCCCCACAGATCGGATGAGGCCGTCGCGGCCAGGCCCGCAACCGTCGTGCCGTAGAAGACCTGCCCGAATGCCGGTGCGATGAAGGTGTTTCCAGCGGTCAGCTGCCCGATGAGATCGGACGCGACCTCCGGCAGGTTGTCGGAGAACGCGTAGTTGTACGGACCGGTGACCTCTCTGGCCGTCACAGGTTTGTCGGGGCAGATCGACCAGACCTTGAGCCACGGGTTCTCGGTGAACGGATACCAGATCGCCTCGACGCGGCCGGTGCGGCCGAGGTAGCTCTCGAAGGTGCGGCCGGGTGCTCCTGTGGCGCCGAACATCTCACGCCAACCGATGTCGGTGTAGCTCTGACAGCGCATGCGGCTGTTCGCGCCCGCCTGCATCGTCACCGAGGTGAGGAAGGCGCGGCCGAGATGGGTGAGCAGTGGGGTGATCTCGGGTTCGGATCGGTCGAACGTCCGCAGAGCGTAGGCGCTCCCGTTCCACACCACCGCGGTCAACGACGTGACGAGATTGCTCAGTGATCCGTATGTCGTTCCTGCAACCGGTGTTTCGCCCGCAGCGGGAATCGCGGCGCCGTGGGCGTCCACGGCGAGTGCGCCCGCGACGGACAACACTCCAGGGGCAGGAACACTGACCCAGCCGAGTCCGTTGTCCTCGAGTTGCGCAAGCATCGCTTCGATGGTTGCGCCTGCGCCTGCCGTGACGGTAGAGGTCGACGGATCCACGCTGATGCCGTTCAGGTGGACCATGGTGTCGACGAGTACGACACGGTCGATGTTCTCGCCGTTGACGATCGTCAACGGCGTCCACCCGTGCATCGCGCCGCGGGGACGGATGCGATACGAGTTCTCGTGTGCCCAGTTCGCCAGCCGGACGACGTCATCGGGTGTCACCGGTGAGCACGTCCAGATGGCGTCGAGGATGATCTCCTTCGACCAATTCTGATACCGCTGCTGATACAGCGGGATGCCGGCGGGGAAGTTCGGTGGTGCCGGGATCGTGGTGTCGGAACTGCCGAACGGCGCAGCGCCCGCAGGCACCGGGCGCAGCACCGAGGTGACTGCCAGTGCGCCTGCGCCTGCGGCGATGAACTGACGACGATTGAGCTCGGGCATGGTTTGTCGGTCCGATCGGTCGATTCAACGGGTGGTCAGTACTACGTCGGCAAGTGCGGGGGCGTCGTGTCGGTCGCGGACGAAGACACCGACGACGAGTCGGTCGTCCTCGGCCCAGATGCGGCAGAGCAAACTCTCACCCGGATAGACGACTCCGGCGAACCGGGCTTCGAAGCTCCGAACGGACTCGACGTCGCCGTCCAACATAGTGTCGGTGACGGCCTTGCAGACCATCCCATAGGTGCACAACCCGTGCTGAATCGGTGCGGAAAACCCTGCAGAGGTTGCGAACTCGGGGTCCGAATGCAACGGATTGCGGTCTCCGCACATGCGGTACAGCAGGGCCTGCTGCGGCAGAAGAGCGATGGTCGTCTCGGCGTCGGCCGGCCGTTCGGGCAGTGGAACTCTCGTCGTTTGTCCGCGTTCGCCGCCGAATCCGCCTTCGCCGCGCGCGAACATCGACGACCGAGTCCGCCACAGTTCGGTACCGTCCGGTGCGGTCGTTCTCGACTCCTGGACGATGACCGCGGCGTTGCCCTTGTCCCAGACGTCGGTGATCCACGTGATCGTGCGAGCCCGTCCCGCGGGGGGTATCGGGCTCGACACCGTGACCTGCTGGGTGCCGTGCACCACCTTCGCCAGGTCGATGTCGACGCCGGGGAACTGCACTCGCGGGGCCTCGGTCGCGTGAAACGTGGGCGCGACGGTCGCGAACGTCGGAAGCACGACGGGCTCGGTGTCGTCGAGGTAGCGCAGTTCCCGGGGATTGCTCGGCTCACCGCCCGCGCCGAGTGCCAGGTTGTAGGTCTGGACGTCGCGCGGGGTCCACTCGAACTCCTGCGCGGCGAGCTCGGCGCCGATCGCAGCCGACGGATCTATCACCGCAGTGCCCTGCTCGCCATGTCGAGGACTGCGAGGTATCCGAACGTCATGGCCGGACCGATGGTCGCTCCGGGGCCCGCGTACGTGTGGCCCATCACCGGGGCGCTGGCGTTGCCGACGGCGTACAACCCGTCGACGACGCTTCCGTCCTGCCGCAGTACGCGGGCATCGGCGTCGGTGACGAGCCCGCCCTTGGTTCCGAGATCGCCGGGCACCATCTTGACCGCGTAGTAGGGCGGCTTGTCCAGTACACCGAGGCTCGGGTTGGGCTTGTTGGTCGGATCGCCGTAGTACTTGTCGTACCCACTGTTGCCGCGGCCGAAGTCCTCGTCGACTCCGCTGCGCGCAAAACCGTTGAACCGCTGCACGGTTGCGGTCAGCTCGGCGACGGGGAGGCCGGTCTTCTCGGCCAGTTCGGAGATGGTCTCGGCCTTGACGACCACTCCAGCTTTCATCCAGCGCGACGGGAACGGCTTCTTGGGTTGCAGCCCGGCGAAGATGTAACGGTCGCGGTAGCGCTGGTCGATGATCATCCACGTCGGAATGTTCTCCCCGGGGCCGTCGCCGATTCCGTATTCGCCGCCGTACATTCGGTGCACCGCTTCGACATACGGCGCTGCCTCGTTGAGAAACCGCCTGCCCGACGCGTTGACCATGATTCCGCCGGGCAGTGTGCGCTCGGCTATGCAGAACCATGGGCCACCGGTCAGTGGGATGGAGGGACCCCACCAGGCATCGTCCATCAGATCCACTGCGGCGCCGAGCTTCTGGCCAGCAAGGATCCCGTCGCCGGTGTTGGCCTTCGCACCGACAGTCCAGCCCGTCCCGATCGGTTCGCGCTGGTACTTCTTGCGCATCTCCTCGTTGTGTTCGAATCCGCCGGAGGCGACCACGACACCGAGTTCGGCTCGAAAGATTCCGCGGTCGGTGTGTACGCCTCGAACCCTTCCGTCCTCGATCAGGAGGTCGACCATCGGTGTATCGAGCAGGACGGGCACTCCTGCGTCGAGCAGCCCCGCGCGCAGTGCCGCGGCGAGGGCCTGACCGCGTCCCAGCAGGTGTTTTCCGGTGAGTTTTGCTGCCATCCAGCGCATTCCGACGCGCAGCACCCGCGCAAGACCGCTCGGGTGGCGCCGCAGCAAATTGATGGTGCGGTAGTCCGCCTGCGTCAGCACGACGTTCAGTGGCGCCTTGCCGTAATCGGGTTCCAGATTGTCGATCTCCGGGCCCAGGCACGACGCGTCGAACGGGGTCGGTTCGACCGAGCGTCCGCCGACCCTGCCGCCAGGCGCCTCGGGGTAGTAATCCGAATATCCGGGCACCCACTGCATCTTCAACGGCGAGTGTCGCAGAACGAAACTCAGCATCTCCGGCCCACGTTCGAGGTAGGTGTCGATTCGTTCCTTCGTGACGACGTCGCCGATGATCGAGTGTAGATACTCTCGTGCGGCCTCCGGGGTGTCGTCGACGCCGTCGGACTCCAGTGCCTCGTTGCCTGGGATCCACACTCCACCGCCGGAACGTGCCGTCGAACCACCGTAGTGGGGTGCCTTTTCCAGTACGACGACGCTCAGTCCTCGGTGTGCCGCGGTGAGTGCGGCCGTCATGCCGCCTGCACCGCTGCCGACGACGACGATGTCGTAATCCTGCTCGCTCATGTAGAACACGTTATAGAATGATATGGCCGTCAGTCCATGCTTTCTGCCAGGAAGAATCGACGAGAAGTCATCGAATAACCAAAACACGTTCCATTTTTGTTCGGGAGGAATGCCAGTGACCTGGGATCTGCATGCCGACGTCGTGGTCGTCGGGTTCGGGGCGGCCGGAGCGGCCGCGGCGATCGAGGCCGCCGAAGCCGGCGCACAGGTGATAGCGCTCGACCGGTACTCCGGTGGTGGGGCAAGCGTCATGTCGGGCGGAGTCGTGTACGCGGGAGGGGGCACGTCGGTACAGCGGGAGGCGGGCGTCGTGGACTCGGTCGACGACATGTACGGCTACTTGAGCGAGGAGGTCGGCGACGCCGTCTCCGCCGAGACGTTGCGACGGTTCTGTGAGGGCGCCGCCGCAATGATCGACTGGCTCTCGGCGCACGGGGTGCCGTTCGAGGCGAGCCTGTGCCCGTACAAGACGTCGTATCCGAGCAATCGTCATTACCTCTACTACTCGGGCAGCGAGGCCGCAGGGGCATTTCGCGACGTCGCCAGGCCTGCGCCGCGGGGGCACCGGGCGAAGGGGAAGGGCACCTCGGGCAAGATGCTCTACGGTCCGCTCGCTGCGTCGGCGAAGAACGCAGGCGTGCATGTGCTTTCGCAGACACGGGCGTACTCGCTCGTGGTGGAGGGCGGCCGGGTGCGCGGTGTCGAATGCCATAGTCTGATGAACGCACCGGCGCACGTCAGGCGCCGGCATCGTCGGCTGGGCCTGCTGTCCGCCAAGCCGGGTGTCTACGCCCCTCGATTTCGGTACATGCTCGAGCGAAGACTCGCGCGTATCGAGAAGAAGTACAGCCGGACCGTGCGCATCGAAGCCAGGCGAGGCGTCGTGCTCAGTGCAGGCGGATTCGTCGCCGATCGCGTCATGATGGCCGAGCACGCGCCCGAGTACACCGGCGGAATCGCACTCGGAACCGCGGGCGACGACGGCAGCGGTATCACTCTCGGCACCGATGTCGGTGCGGCGACGGCGAAGCTGGGCAACATCTCCGCCTGGCGATTCATCGTCCCGCCCGTGCCGTTCCTCGGTGCGCTCCTGGTGAACAGCGCAGGAAAGCGGATGGTCGACGAGTCCAGGTACGGCGCAGCACTCGGACATGCGATCGTGGAGAAGGGAGGCGGGCGGGGGTGGTTGCTCGCCGACGTCGATCTCGCCCGCGACGCCAGAAAGCAACTCCCGCACCAGGCGATGTGGTTCCAGCGCATCCAGAATGCGGGTCTGGTGCGAACTGCGGTACACGGCAACACTGTCGAGGACGTCGCACGGGCCGCGGGAGTCGATCCGGGGGAGCTTCGGGAGACGGTCGAGCGACACAATGCGGCCATCGCGTCGGGAATCGCTGACCCGTTCGGCAAACACGACGATTTTCGACGACCGATCGTGCGGGCACCGTTCACGATGTACGACGCCGGGATTCCGGCAGGCAGCGGGCTCGCGAAGATGATGAATCCGTGCCCGATGATCACGCTCGGAGGTCTCGTCGTGGACGAGGAGACCGGCGGAGTGAAAGATGCAGCGGGCCAGATCATTGCGGGTCTGTTCGCGGCAGGACGCACGGCGGTCGGGCTGTGCTCGAACTCGTACGTCAGCGGGTTGTCGCTTGCGGACTGCATCTTCTCGGGCCGCCGAGCCGGTACCCACGCAGCGAGAGGGACACGGCACGCTGTCGACGCAGACACGATGTGAGCTCGCGAACGTGCGCCGCCTGTAGGGTCGAATGCGGGTTGGGTACGTACAAGGCGGAGTAGCACTGTGACGAACGACGAAGACACGCACGCATCGATCGTGGCGGCTGCAGTGGCCGTCATCGCGGAGACAGGGTACGCGTCGGCGTCGCTGACGACCGTCGCCGAGCGTGCAGACGTTCCCGAGGCCACGGTCGTCGGCCTCTTCGGGAACAAGCCCACGTTGATAGCGATGACGATGGGGTGGATGTACGGCGACCTCGCCCACTACGTCGGTGCCCGCCTCGAAGGTGAGCCCGAAGGCCTGCCGAAGATCCAGGCGTACATCCGAGCGATGAACCGGTACTTCTTCGACAATCCTGGGCACATACGGGTGATGGGCGAGGTGATCGGCAGCGGCGAACTGGTCGGCCCGCCCGGTGACCAACCCGCTACGCGGCGTTGGCAGTCGGTGGCGGACATGCTCGCCGAAGGCCAGAGAAACGGAGTGCTGGGAAAGTTCGACCCACGGGCAGTGGCGATCGTCATCGGCGGAGCCATCGACGGCCTGCTCGTCGAATGGACGACGGACTCGTCGTTCGACCTGATCGCGGCGACCGAGGAGCTTGCCCGAATGGTCTCCGTCCTGACGCGGGATGCCGCGTTCACTCAGGGCTGAGCGCTATTCGGGGACTGTCAGAATTCCTTCCAGAACCGCGTGCTCGATGGAGTCCTGCATACGCGGGCAGGACTCACGCGTCGCAGAACTTCCTGCCTCGCGAAAGACCGGACACGTCTCTGCCGGGCGCGTGGTCCACTGGACGGAAGTCTGCTTGAAGCTGTTCTTGCGCACCAGCACACAGGTTCCGCAGGCCCGGCATTCGACGGGGGCGAGGCGTGAATCCAGGTAGTTGTCCTTGTCCCTGACGGTCTGGGCGTGGATTTCCAGGGCGCGGCCCGGGTCGTCCGCGAAATCGGGAGCCTTCGCCCACTGCAGGGTCATGCGTCGGCTTTCGCGGTGGTCTTCTCGGCTGCCTGTTTGGCCAGGTTCTCCTCCACTTCGTGCTGCCAGGCCTCGTTGGCCTTGGTCGTGTCGACCTCGAATTCGAAGCGGTCCGTCATCTTCTCGGTGACGTCGGCGACGTCGACGTAGAACTGGTCGTACCACCGTCGCAGCTGATACACCGGCCCGTCCTCCTCGCACAGGAGGGGATTGTCGATCTTGGTCTTGTTCTTCCAGATCTCCACGTCCTGCAGGAATCCGACACTGATTCCCTCGGTGAACTTCTCGGCCAGTCTCGTCGCGGTCTTGTCGTCGATACCCTCGGGCTTCTTGACGGTGATGCCCCACTGCAGCACGAACGAATTCTGGTCGATCGGGTAATGGCAGTTGATCAGGACGCTCTGCACCTCGTAGCCACCGTAGATGTTGATCAACGGGTTGATCATGTACGAGGGACCGAAGTACGACGCCTCGGACCTCAGCAGCGTGTCACCGCCGTACTGCGAGGCCATGCCGATGTCCGGTCTGCCCTTGGTGTTGAGGTACTGCGAGGCGATGTGCCCCTCGAAGACGTTCTTGAAATACGTCGGGAACGCATAGTGGATGTAGAAGAAATGGGCCATGTCGACGACGTTGTCGATGATCTCGCGGCAATTCGCACCCTCGATGACCATCGAATTCCACGTCCAGTCGGTCCAGTCGTCGCTGTAGGCCCCGTCGATGCGCGGAATCGTGACGTTCTCCGGTGGCGGGTTGCCTTCGGCGTCGTTCCAGACGAACAACTGCCCGTTGCGGTCCAGGGTCGTCCACGTGCGGGTACGAGCCAACGGCGGTACGCGTCGGGCATAGGGAATCTCGGTGCACTTGCCGTTCGATCCCCATCGCCAATCGTGGAACGGGCACGCGATGGAATCGCCCTTGACCGTGCCCTGGGTCAGATCCCCGCCCATGTGGCGGCAGTACCCGTCGAGCACGACGATCGTGCCCGAGGAATCGGCGAAGACCACGAGCTTGGTTCCGAAGGCGTGTACTGCGTGCGGTTCGCCGTCCGTGTAGGTCTCGGTCAGTCCGAGACAGTGCCAGCCGCGGGCATAGCGGGTCGGTGTCACACCCACGTCGATGTCACGGATTCTGGCCATGTGCACCCCTTACGTATCTCGTCGCTACTAGTAGAACACGTTATAGAATTGGGTGGCTATTCGCTAGTGACAGCGGTGGAACGAGTTCTCGACAGCTAGCGGTAACGTGTTCTAGTCTGACTGGGCAACCACGGAAGGCAGGGGCAGACGAAGTGACTCACGAGGTTATGCACAGGCTCGACGCCTTACTACCCACGCTGCGGGAGCGCGCGCAGGAAACCGAGGACCTCAGGCGGCTGCCCGACGAGACGGTCAAGTCGCTCCAGGAACTCGGATTCTTCCGGCTGCTGCAGCCCGCGCAGTGGGGCGGCTACGAGGAAGATCCGGTGCTGTTCTACTCCGCGGTGAAGAAGATCGCGAGCGCCTGCGGCTCGACCGGGTGGGTCAGCTCGATCATCGGGGTGCACAACTGGCATCTGGCGCTCTTTCCGCAGCAGGCTCAGGAGGACGTCTGGGGGCAGGACACCGACGTCCGAATCTCGTCCTCGTACGCGCCGATGGGCGCGGGAACCGTCGTCGACGGCGGGTATCGCCTCTCCGGGGCATGGCAGTGGTCGTCGGGATGCGATCATGCGAGTTGGGCGATGCTGGGCGGGCCCGTGATCAAGGACGGACGCCCGGTCGATTTCGTGACGTTCCTCGTGCCGCGGGAGGACTACCGCATCGACGACGTGTGGAATGTCGTCGGGCTGAGGGGGACCGGCAGCAACACCGTGGTGGTCGAGGACAAGTTCGTTCCGACGCACCATGTCCTGAGCTTCAAGAAGATGAACGATCACACCGCCGAAGGGCTGGAGCGCAATACCGCTCCCGTGTACAGGATGCCCTGGGGCACAATTCATCCCACGACCATATCGGCGCCGATCGTCGGTATGGCCGAGGGCGCGTACGCCGCGCACGTGGAACATCAGGGCAAGCGTGTGCGTAAGGCGTTCGTCGGGGAGACGGGCAAGGACGACCCGTTTGCCAAGGTCCGCATCGCGGAGGCGAGCAGCGATATCGATGCGGCGTGGCGGCAGCTCTCGGGCAATGTCGCCGACGAGTACGCACTGTTGAAGGCGGGCGAGGAAGTTCCGATAGAACTGCGACTGCGTGCCCGACGCGATCAAGTGCGTGCGACGGGAAGATCCGTCGCCTCCATCGATCTGTTGTTCGAGAGTGCAGGTGCGACGGCATTGCAGAACGAGACTCCGCTGCAACGCTTCTGGCGCGATGCGCATGCCGGACGGGTTCATGCTGCCAACGATCCCGAGCGCGCCTATCAGATGTTCGGCGGCGGAGAGTTCGGTCTCCCGTTGAAGGACACGATGGTATGACCGCGGTGGCGCAGGAGATCACGTACGAGTCCACGTCGAAGTTCGCTCGCGTTCGCGAAGACCTGACGTTGCATTATCACGAGGCGGGCGTCGGCAACGACACGACGATCGTGTTGTTGCACGGAGGTGGCCCAGGGGCATCCGGTTGGTCCAACTTCGCGGCGAACATTCCCGTTCTGGCACAGCGGTTTCACGTTCTGTGTGTGGATCAGCCGGGGTTCGGGAAGTCCGACAAGCCGACCCGGCATCCGCAGTACTTCGTGCACAGCAGCTCGGCATTGAACGATCTACTCGACCATCTCGGTATCGAGAAGGTGCATCTACTCGGCAACTCGCTCGGCGGCGGCACGGCCGTGCGTTTTGCGCTCGACTATCCGAAGAGGGCAAACAGGTTGGTGCTCATGGGTCCCGGAGGGTTGAGCATCAACCTGTTTGCGCCCGACCCGACCGAGGGCGTCAAGAACCTCGGTAACTTCGCGGCACCACCGGGCCCGTCGAAGGAGAAGTTGGCGGCTTTCCTGAAGGTGATGGTCTACGACCAGTCGATCATCACCGAGGAGCTGCTCGATCAACGGTACGAGCAGGCGTCGACGCCGGAGTCCGTTGCGGCGATGAAGGCGATGGGAAAGTCCTTCGCCGGCGCCGATTTCGAGAAGGGAATGCTGTGGCGCGAGGCGTACAGGCTCCGTCAACGTGTGCTGTTGATCTGGGGTCGTGAGGACCGCGTCAATCCGATCGACGGCGCGTTGGTGGCGCTCAAGACCATCCCGCGTGCGCAGTTGCACGTCTTCGGGCAGTGCGGGCACTGGGCTCAGGTCGAGAAAGCCGACGAGTTCAATCGTCTGACCGCCGCATTCCTGACCGAGGGGAGCTGAATCATGGGAATCAGATCACTCGCGTACATGCGCGTCGAAGCAACCGACATGGGTGCGTGGCGCGAATACGGCCTGAAAGTGCTCGGCATGGTCGAGGGAAAAGGCGCAACGCCGGGGGCGCTGTACCTACGGATGGACGATTTCCCCGCACGCCTCGTCATCGTGCCGGGGGAGAAGGACAGGCTGCTGGTCTCGGGCTGGGAGACGGCGAACGCTGCAGAGTTGCAGGAGATCCGAACAGCGTTGGACAACGCAGGTGTGCCGTACAAGGAAGGCACCGCCGAGCAGGTGCAGGACCGCCGCGTGGATGAAATGATCGTGTTCGAGGACCCGTCGGGCAACACGCTCGAGGCGTTTCACGGTGCGGCACTGGAACACCGGCGCGTCGTCAGTCCGTACGGGCACCGGTTCGTCACCGGTGAGCAGGGGCTCGGACATGTGGTGCTCTCCACCGACGACGACCAGGCATCACTGCAGTTCTATCGCGACGTTCTCGGTTTCAAACTCCGCGACTCGATGCGTCTGCCACCGCAGATGATGGGCAGACCGGCCGACGGCCCGCCCGCATGGCTGCGGTTCTTCGGGTGCAATCCGCGCCATCACAGTCTGGCGTTCCTGCCGATGCCGACGCCGACCGGCATCGTCCACTTGATGATCGAGGTGGAGAACTCCGACGACGTCGGCTTGGGACTCGACCGTGCGCTGCGCAGGAAGGTGCCGATGTCGGCGACCCTCGGCCGACACGTCAACGATCTGATGCTCTCGTTCTACATGAAGACACCGGGCGGCTTCGATATCGAGTTCGGCTGCGAGGGAAGGCAGGTCGAGGACGACAACTGGGTGGCGCGCGAGAGTACCGCAGTCAGTCTGTGGGGGCACGACTTCACGGTGGGAACGAAGTAGTGACGCTCGATCCTCGCGTGTTCAGGACTGTCCTCGGGCAATTCTGCACCGGGATCACGATCGTGACGACGGTTCTCGACGGAAAACCGATCGGTTTCGCCTGCCAGTCCTTCGCTGCGCTGTCCCTCGACCCGCCGCTGGTGCTGTTCTGTCCGAGCAAGGGCTCCAGGTCGTGGGCGGCCATCGAACACTCGGGCGTCTTCGCCGTCAACGTACTCGGTGAGGAGCAACAGCAGACGTGCGCGCGCTTCGGATCCCGCGAGGCGGACAAGTTCGCCGGAATCGGTTGGGAGCCGTCGAAGCTGGGCTCGCCGATCCTGGCGGGATCGCTCGCGCATGTCGACTGCACGGTCGAGAGTGTGCACGACGGAGGCGATCACGTCGTCGTCATAGGAAGGGTTCACTCGCTCGGCGAGATCACCGGCGAGCGCCCACTGCTGTTCTACCGGGGGCAGTACACCGGCATCGAGCCGGACAAGACCGTCCCTGCGCCCTGGCGCGACGATCTGGAGGCGTTCCTGACGGCGACGTCGGCCGATACCTGGTTGTGAGTACGGCACCGATTGCCCTTCAGGACTCGACACTCGGATTTCGGATTCGACGGAGATAGGACTCCGCGACGGTTGTTCGACGTGATATGAGTTGGTCGAAGGCACATTCACTTCGATCGAAGAGGGCACCATTGAAATTTCCATCGTTCTTCTTCGCGGTCGGTGAGCAACTGCACCCGCTCCCCGTTGCCGCCGGTGCGTGGACCGAGGGGACCATCTCCGGACCTGCCGTCTGTGGAGTGCTGGCGCGAAGTCTCGAACGAGAGATAGCGGACCAGATGTGGCGGCCCGCTCGTGTGACGGTCGATATGTTTCGGCCGGTCAGAATGGCACCGGTGACGACCGAGACGAAGATCGTTCGCGACGGTCGACGCATCAAGGTCGTCGATTCCTCTCTCGTGCAGGACGACAGAGTCGTCGCCCGCGCCAGCGCGGTTTTCGCTCGTCTGTCCGAGGATCCACCGGGAGAGATCTGGGCTCCGGCGCTCGCCGACGACGCCAGACCGCCGCTCGGCAGTGCGTCGAATGGCACTGCGTTGAACGGCGGTGAGTCGAATGGCGGTGCGTCGAATGGCGGTGAGTCGAACAGCGAGGGCTGGTATTGGTCGAGTGAGCGTCAGTGGACCAACAGCATGATCGATCATCAGAACTCCGGTCGCAAACGCGTATGGGTCCAACAGGCGTCGCTCGTGGAGGGCGAGGCGTCGTCACCTTTTGTTCGTCTCGTCACGGCCGCAGAGGTGACGAGTATGTTGACGAACTGGGGCAGCAAGGGTATCGGTTTCGTCAACGCCGATCTGACGGTGCAATTGGCTCGTCTGCCCCAGGGGCAGTTCATCGGCCTGGAAGCGCAGAATCACGCGAGCGCCGACGGTGTGGCCATGGGAACCACCATGATCTACGACGAGGTCGGCATATTCGGCAGTGCGTCGGTGTGTGCAGTGGTCAATGCAGCGCTGCAACTCGACATGACGTCGATAGTCGCCGAGCGCGGTGCGGCAATCGCCAACGGCGTGTGAACCGTGCACGCGCCGCGGACACACCGGTGCCCGGCCGAACTCCGGTCAGGTGAGTCCGCGGATCGCGTACCGCTGGACGAAGTCTCGTACCGCGGCCGGGTCGTCTCCTTCGTGCGCGATCGATGCCTGAAAGATGGTGAACGACAGCAGGATACGAGCCAGCCATTCGCTGGCATCCGCAACGTCGAGGTCTGCGCGAGCTTCGCCCCGCGCACGGGCGGCCTCGATGTAGGGCCGCAGCTCCTCGGCGGTTCGCTGCAGCGCGTGGACACTCTGGTAGGCCAGCATGTGCGCCAGGGCGGACGGATCGGTGACGACGCCGCCTGCTTCCGGATGAATCGACGAGATCAACATCTCGGAAAATGTGCCCAGTTGCTCCGACAATGACGACTTCGTGTCCATTGCACGGGAAACCTCGGCGAAGAACACATTGCTGACCTGTCGATTCAGGGCCCCCAACAATGTCTCTCGGGTGTCGAAGTAGCGGTAGAGGGTTCCTCGTGCGACTCCTGCCCTGCGGGCGACGTCGGACATGTTCAAGCGCTCTGCACCGAACTGTTTGAGCACGGCGGCACCGGCCTCGAGTAGTTTCGTCTCGGTGGCGCTGTCCAAGGAGTTGGGCTCGCCCGACGGGATCGATGCAGTTCCGGACGGGCTCCCGTCGGATGTATCAGTCATTCCGGTCTCCCTGTTCCGTCCGATATGGCCGTATGCCTCTGCTGGAACAGTCTAGGTAGGCCGGCGGGCGGAGTGGGGGTCCGGTCCGGTTCGTCGGCGCCCGAACCGGCCGGACCGAAGGTCAGACGAGCCAGACGGGGAGTTCGGTAGTGGCGTGTCGCGGCGCCTTGCGCACTGGCCGCGCCGAGGTGGCCAAGGACGTTGCTGTCAGATCGGATGGGCCGAGCATCAGGAACGAGACGCCGCATCCGACCGTGTCGGTCCACAAATCGACATCGATGGGATGTGTGTCCGGACGGCGCACGAGCATGGAACGACCTCGCCCCCACGTGACGAAGAACCAACCGTCTCCGTCCTCGATCACGTCACCGAGCAGAGCGCGGCCGAGTAGATCGTGCGCGCGTCCGAGGTCGTCCGAGGTCAGCCCGATCATCGAAATAGGCTGTGATGGAGCGCTTTCCGATGCACTCGCTGCCGCGCCCGAGTGGTGCGAGCTGCGGATCGATTGGTACGCCTCGGCCTGCACGAGTTGCACGAACGTGCCGATGGAGGTGTCCTTCGGATGCAGGAACACCTCTCCTGAATGGGTGTGCCTGTCTGAATCGGTGTGCCTGCCTGAATCGGTGTGGCCGCGTGGATCGGGGACAGGCGAGAAGTTCAGGCGCTCCAGGTCTTTCATGGCGTCGTCGAGGGAGGGGACTGTGAAGGTGATGTGGTCGGCTGCAGTTCCGCTGTGCTCGGGAGATCTGCCGACGAGACCGTCGGGTGAGCCGGGCGAGAGAAACTGCAGGCCCACACCGTCTTCGCGCCAGGGCTGATACGGCGAGGCCGCGTCGGGCGCACCCCCGGAAGTCTGCTGTCCGTCCGAAATCTGCTGTCCGTCCGAAATCTGCTGTCCGTCCGAAATCTGATGTCGACTCGGTTCGCTGATCGTGCTGAAGGGCGAGTCCTCCCGGCGGTCGACGCGGATGGTGAGTCGATCCAGTGTCGGCCATTGAATGGCTGCTACGCCGGTGGTCGGTGTGCGGACTTCGGGCCCGGGAACCTGCTGAGCGTGCATTTGTGCCTCCTGTGTGTCGATCTGGCCGGTCCGGAAATTCGCTGCTCGTAGATTTCCAGATCAATACTAGACATATGAACAGGTTGTGTTCTAGTGTCTCATTCGTCGAAGGAAATGTAACCCGGATCACGTACTCCCCTCGACTGGGTTGTGAGGTCCTGCAGGCAGAAAGGGGTGTTATGACGACCGTGAACCGCGCCATCGATGGCCTGGTGAACGTCAGTATGGCCGACCAAGGAGTGCCCGATTGGATGGTTCGGGTGAAGGAGGATTACTTCAAAGGTGGGGAGTCGTTCTTTCGGAACGCAGACTTCGGTCAGCTGATCGACGAGATGGACGAACACGGTGTTCGTAGGGCCATCCTCATGGAGAACGTCGCGCTCGGCGGCACCTCGCGTGCCCGGCAGTTCGCCGAGAAAGCTCCTGATCGATTCTCGGTCGGAGTCGGCGGATTCGATCTGTTACGTCCTGTGCCGAGTCTGCGCTCGCTCACCGAGATTGCCGCCACTGTCCCTGTCTCGTATGTGACTGTGGGGCCGAGCTTCTGGGGTGACGGCGCCTATCCGCCGAGCGATGCCGTCTACTATCCGCTGTACGCCAAGGCGGCGGAAATGGGATTGCCGGTCTGTCTGAACACCGGCCTTCCCGGCCCGCCCATCCCAGGGGATGTGCAGAATCCGATTCACCTCGATCGGGTCTGTGTGCGTTTTCCCGAATTGAAACTCTGCATGATTCATGGTGCAGATCCATGGTGGGACGTCGCGATCAGGCTGATGATCAAGTACAAGAACCTGCATTTGATGACGTCGGCATGGTCGCCCAAGCGACTGCCCGAGTCGTTGTTGCATTTCATGCGAACCCGGGGCAAGAACAAGATCATGTTCGCCTCGGACTCGCCCGTTCTGTCGATAACCCGAACCATCTCGGAGGCAGCGAATTTGGACCTCGGAGACGAAGTACTCGACAACTACCTGTATGGAAACGCATCGCGTTTCTTCTTCGATGGAGATGAGTGAGATGACTGCTGTTTCGGACCAGAAGCTCGACGATGCGACTCTGTACTCGCAGCCTTTCGATAGCGACCATCACTACTACGAGAAGATCGATGCATTCACACGGCACCTCGACAAGAAGTTCCGGAACCGTGGCATCCAGGTCGTCAAGCGCGGCACGCACACCGAACTGTTGGCCAACGGTCGTCTGTTCGAGTTCGTACCGAATCCCACGTTCGACCCCGTCATCACCCCGGGATGTCTCGACCTGTTGTTCCGCGGACAGATTCCCGAGGATGTCGATCCGCGAACACTCACTCAGGTCGAACCACTGAATCCTGCGTACCAGGACCGCGATCTTCGTCTCGCCGAGATGGACAAGCAGAAACTGTCCGGCGTCCTACTTCTCCCGACGCTGGGATGCGGTGTGGAAGAGGCGCTGAAGGAAGACATTCCAGCCACGATGGCAAGTCTGTCGGCATTCAATCGGTGGCTCGACGAGGACTGGGGTTACTCGTACAAGGGAAGAATCTTCGCCGCGCCGATGCTCTCTCTCGCCGACCCGGATGAAGCAGTCAAGGAAATACACAGACTGATCGAGCGTGACGTGCGCAGTGTCTCCGTGCGGCCGGCGCCTGTGCCGGCAGGAAACAACCGATCGAACTCTCTGGGTAATCCGATCTACGATCAGGTGTGGGCCACGCTGGCCGACGCGGGCATCGCAGTGATCTTCCACCTCTCCGACAGCGGGTACAACGGTCTGATCGCCTCGGCGTGGGGCGCACCCGATCGTTTCGTGCCCTTCCGTAGCTTCAACCCACTGGCATCGATCGTGGTGTCGGACAGAGCAATTCACGACACGATGGCGAGTTTGGTCGTCGACGGTGTCTTCGCTCGCCATCCCAAGCTGCGGGTAGCTAGCATCGAGAACGGCGCTGAATGGGTTCCGCTGCTGGTCAAGAGGCTGCGGAAGCAGGCAAATCAGACTCCGTGGATATTCGACGGTGATCCGCTGGACACGATTCGCAAGCACGTATGGGTCACGCCGTACTACGAGGAGGACATCCGCAAGCTGGTGGACCTCGTCGGGTCCGACCGTGTGCTGTTCGGCTCGGATTGGCCGCACGGTGAGGGTCTGGAAAGTCCGCTCTCGTTCCGCAAGGAGCTCGAGGGGATCAACGAGGCGGAGACCGACCAGATCATGCGCACCAACGCGTTGGACTTGCTGCAGCTTCCGCACTGACCGCACGTCGAAGTGGCAGGCGAGACACTCTTGTCTCGCCTGCCACCGTGCTGAACAACCAACGCCTCTGCGGACGTCGTGCCCCCGTCCATCCATCCGCCTACTGTCGCGACCAGCGAAGAAAAGACCATCATGAGTGACACCCTGATCGAGCGCTTCGACGGTGTAGTGAAAGTGACGTTCAATCGTCCCGACAAGAAGAACGCATTGACTGCGGAGAACTGGCTCGATCTCGACCGAGTCATCGACGAAGTCGCCAAGAACCCGGCGGACCGGGCGCTTGTTCTGACGGGGGCCGGTGGGTGTTTCTCCGCCGGTGCCGACCTTGCCGGTGGCCTCGACAGTGAGACGAACGGAAAGCGGCCAGGGCTGACCGGCAGAGAACAGCAATCCATTCTGCACGAGATGCGGATCGTCAACGACATCATCAGCCGGCTGCAGCGGTTGCCGAAACCTACGATGGCCGTCGTCGACGGCGTGGCGATGGGTGTCGCTCTCGGTCTGGCACTGGCGTGCGATCTGATTCTGGCCAGTGATCGTGCTCGTTTCTCGGAGGTGTTCGTCAAGCGCGGCCTGGCTCTGGACGGCGGCACCTCGTGGTCGCTGCCTCGGGCGATCGGAGTTCGGCGAGCCAAGCAGATGGCGTTCTTCGGAGACATGGTCGATGCCGAAACAGCCCTGTCCTGGGGGCTTGTGAACGAAATTGTGCGGGCCGACGAGTTGCAGACCGAGGGGGATCGCTGGGCACGGCGACT
The DNA here is from genome assembly GCF_001895005.1 of Rhodococcus yunnanensis NBRC 103083. Taxonomy (GTDB): domain Bacteria; phylum Actinomycetota; class Actinomycetes; order Mycobacteriales; family Mycobacteriaceae; genus Rhodococcoides; species Rhodococcoides yunnanense. Next base: position 43,065 of record NZ_BCXH01000006.1, read on the forward strand.
TGCTTCGTCTCCCACCACCGCGGTCAGTTTGATCAAGCGTCTGATCGACAACGGACCGCACACGAATTTCGATCAGTCGCTCGAGGACGAAGCCCGCAGCCAGCAGATAGCGTTCACCACCCACGACATGCGGGAAGGTATCGCCGCGTTTCTGGGACGCCGGGATCCTGTGTTCACCGGTGTGTAGCAGTGCGATGAATCTGTTCAGCGCGCGGAGCCGAGCATCCCGCTCGGCGGAGCGCCAGGAGAGGCCGTACGCCAGTTCCAGCGATCAGGAGTCAGCAAACATATGAGCACCGATCTGTTTCCTTCGACGACCGACGAGCAACGGATGATGCTGGACGTGGTCAGCCGGGTCTTCGACACTATTTCTCCGTTGGATGTCGTGCGTGCGGCATCGGAGAAGTCGGAGCCGAGCAGTCCCGAACTCAGGCGAACACTTGCCGACGTCGGCTGCTTCGGCCTTCTCGTCGACGAGGCTCACGGAGGCGGTGGCCTCTCGATCAACAGTGTCGTCGATGCCGCACTCGTTGCGGCAGAGCGTGGGGCGAGCCTGCAACCGGGTCCGTTCGTTGGGTCGAGCATCACTGCGCACACGCTCTCTCGGGTGGGCGCCGCGGCGCACCGGGTGACGTTGAATTCGCTGATCTCCGGCGCCGCCGCCGCGACGTGGGCACCGGACGGGCTCACCGGCGGAACGGCGGGTGCTGTCGTCTCGGTCGATTCCGGTCACGTGGTCCTCGGCGGGGTGATCGAAGCGGTACAGGATGCCGACGAGTGTGCAGTGATGCTGCTGAGTACACCGACGGACGGGGGCATCACTCAGATCCTCGTACCGTTGTCCGACAAGAGAATCGAGTTGCAGCGCCGTGGCAGCCTCGATATCACCAGACGCTTCTTCGACGTCCACCTGTCCGACGTGCTGTTGCCCATGGATGCGGTACTCGCCGACGGTGCTGCGGGACGCGCGCTGTTCGAGCGTCAGCTGGCGGTGGCAGCGGTGCTGAGCGCGGCCGAGTCGATCGGAGCCATGGACACGGACTTCGGCCTCGCAGTCGAGTATGCGAAGAGCCGCATCGCGTTCGGGCGCCCCATCGGGTCCTTCCAAGCTGTCAAGCACCTGCTCGCCAACACCGGTCTGATGCTCGAGATGGCGAAGAGCTCGACGACGGCCGCCGCCGAGTCGGTCGGCAACGACTCCGACGACGCCCTCGCGATGGCCAGCATGGCCAGAATGTTCGTGAGCGAGAAGTCGATCGAGCTGGCGCACAACTGTTTCCAGGTATTCGGAGGAATCGGCTATACCTGGGAGCACGATCACCACCTCTTCATGCGGCGCTTGGCGTCCGACGCGTATCTGTTCGGATCGCCCACATGGCACAGCCGAACCGTCTGGGCGCAGTCGCACCATGCATCCCACGAGAATCGGAGCATCGATGTCTGAAAACCTCCCTGCGCTGGAGGACTACCGCCACGGCGTTCGGACCTGGCTGGAGGCCAATCTCGACCGAAGGGAAGAGGCCACCGGCAGGTTCGGCTTCTCGAACGAGATCACCGAGGAGCGACTCGCCGAGCAACGGGCGATTCAGCGCAAGATCTTCGACGCGGGTTACGCCGGAATCTCGTGGCCCACGGCGTACGGCGGACAGGGACTTCCCGAGTCCTACGAGCGCGCGTTCGACGACGAGGCGGCGAGCTTCGCCACGCCGGATTTCGGTATCGCCGGTGGAACGACCTTCGGTGTCTGTGCAAGGACGATGCTGGCGCACGCGTCGCCCGAGTTTCTGGAGCGTCATGTCCCGAAGATCTTGGCCGGGGAGCGATTGTTCGTCCAGTTCTTCTCGGACCCCGAGGCCGGATCGGATCTCGCCGGCGTCCGAACGCGAGCAGACCGTGCCGGCGACAACTGGATTCTGAACGGATCGAAGATCTGGAGTAGCGGGGCATACTATGCCGACTACGGCATGTGCCTGGCGCGTACGGATTGGGACGTCCCGAAACATCGAGGTCTGACCTGGTTCGCGGTCCCGATCGACTCGGACGGTGTGACGGTTCGGCGGATCAAGCAGATCACCGGCGACGCCGAGTTCTGTCAGGAGTTCTTCGACGACGTCGAACTGCGTGGAGACGACGTCATCGGATCGGTGAACGATGGTTGGTCGGTGGCCCAGACGATGCTGTTCTTCGAACGCGGCGGCAGTGCAACGGCGGCAGTCGAGGACGACGCCGCGGATGTGCGTCGCCTTCCTGCAGACCTGATCGAACTCGCCGATCGCAGTGGCAAGCTGGGGGACAGTCGAGTCCAGGACCTGATAGTTCGCGCGCACGTCGATGCGTTCGCCAAGCATCAGCTCGATCTCCGCGTGGGTGCGCTGATGAAGTCGGATCCCCTGCGCGCCAGTGCATATGCGTCGTACAGCAAGTTGGCCTCCGGGGTCTTGGACCCTCTTCGCGCGAACATGGCTCTGGACATCGCCGAAGGAGCAGCGACAACCTGGTCCGATCCCGAGACCGCACCCCAGGTTGCACTCGATCTACTCAACAGCCGCTTCATGTCGATTGCGGGCGGTACGAACGAGGTTCAACGCAACAGCATCGGGGAGCGAGTCCTCGGCCTGCCACGTGAGCCGTCGTTCGATACTCAGAGGTCCTTTCGGGAAGTGATTCGGGCCTCGCTCGAATGGTCGGGCAAGGTGGGCTGACGACCTGCTGTACGTCCGCGGTCTTCCATCGACCGACACGCGCGAGTTCCATTCGGCCACTAGGATCTACGAGGAGATTTCATGGTTTCCCAGGAAGCAGACATCATATCTCAGCTCACCGCGGCAGGTGCCAAATACGAAGTGCACGAGGAGAAGGCGCGCGGACATGTACTTCCGGTCTTCCGTCATCGTGCGAAGTCGCTGCGCGAGGTTCTGGAGTCCGCGCGAGCGTTCGACGAACGAATCTTCATCATCGATGGCGACGACAGACTCACCTATGCAACACATTTACAGTATGTCGATGCCTTTGCTTCGGCTCTCCAGAACGAATACTCGGTCGAACCTGGCCAGCGGGTGGCCATCTTTGCTGCCAACCGGTGGGAATGGATCGTCTCCTTCTGGGCCGCGGCGAGTATCGGAGCTATTCCGTGTGCGATGAACGGGTGGTGGACGGTAGCGGAGTTCGCGCATGCCGTCGACCTCATCGAACCCGTGCTGGTGATCGGCGATGCGGTGCGACTGGGGCGAGTGGCCGGGTATCGAGGCTCGTTCGCCACACTCGATCTCGACAGCCACTTCGGCGCGACCATCCGCCGCTACGAGGGTGCTGTTCCGATGCTTCCGAGGATCGAGGAGGACGACCCGGGGTTGATCCTGTTCACCAGTGGCACCACCGGCCGGGCCAAAGCGGTGACGCTTTCCCATCGATCGATGATCGGATTCGCTCAGCTGAACCAGTTCGCCGGTGTTGCAGGCGGAGTGGCCTTCGGCATGCCGATTCCGAAGAAGGACGATCCGCTGATTGCCTCGCCCGAGGTCTCGTTGATCACGTCGCCGCTGTTCCACGTGTCGATGTTGCAGGGTTTCGTGCTCTCGTCCTTCGTGAAGGGTGGAGCCATCGTCCTGCTCCGCGGGCGTTTCGATCCCGAACGTGTTCTACGAACCATCGAGAACGAACGGGTCACCACGTGGTCGGCGCTCGGTAGTGCCGCATCGCGCACCGCGATGTCGCCGGCTCTGGGGAAGTACGACACGACAAGCATCATCGTTCTCGGTGTCGGGGGCGCGCCCGTCAGTCCTACGGTGCAACAGCGGCTTCGGGATGCGTTCCCGAGTGCGTTCACTCTCGGTATGGGGTACAGCAGTACCGAGGCAGGAGTCGTGGTGGCGACGATCAACGGCGTCGAGTACGTGTCGCGGCCGTTGTCGACCGGGCGCCCCAACGTCACGGTCGACATCGAGATACGTGATCCGTTCGACGGCCGTCCGATGGGCGAAGGCGAATACGGTGAGGTTCATGTGCGCAGCCCGTACACGATGTCGGGATACTGGAACGACCCGCTCGCGTCGGCAGAGGTCCTCAAGGAAGACGGTTGGCTCGCGATGGGAGACATTGCGCGCGTCGAGGGCGGATATCTCTACATCGACGCGCGGGCACGGGATCTCATATTGGTCAACGCCGAGAATGTCTCTCCCACCGAAGTCGAGTACGTCCTCGACGCCCACCCCGCCGTCTCCGAAGTAGCGGTATTCGCTATCGACGACGTCGTGACCGGTGATGCGGTCTGTGCGGTGGTAGTGGTGCAGGAGGCAGGGCAGACCAGTCAGGAATCGCTCGACCAGTGGTGTCGAGATCGACTGGCGCACTTCAAAGTACCCACGCGGTGGTATATCAGTGTGGAACCGCTGCCGCGGACTCCCACGGGCAAGGTCAAGAAGAACAGTCTGCGTTCACAGATCGAATCGGTGAGGTTGTCGCATTGACGAGTTCGGTGAGAAGTCCGATGTCCGACGACGCACCGCCGCTGCCCGTCGAATTCGTGAATCTGACGACGGTTGCGAGGACGTATCTCAAAGTGATCTGGATGTCGCAGGAGTGGCGCCCGACGCGTATGTCGACGAAACTACTGGCGTCCAGTCTGTCGGTGACGGCGTCGACAGTGTCGGAGACCATCCGGAAACTGGCTGCCATGGGGCTCGTGCACCATCGGCCCTACGGCGCCATCGGACTCACCGAGGCCGGGCGAGTGGCGGCAACCTACATCGTGCGACGCCAACGTCTCCTGGAGCTCTTTCTCGTGGAGCAACTCGGTTACGGGTGGGATGAAGTAGCCGAGGAGGCCGCATGCTTGGAATCCTCTGCATCGGACAAGATGATCGACTCCATCGACGCCGTGTTGGGTTATCCGACACGAGATCCTCACGGCGACCCCATTCCACGTCTGGAGGGCGAGGGGGCCGGTCCGCAGATATCGGTGCTCTCGTCGCTGCAGCCCGGCGCAAGCGGGACGATTGCGCGGGTGTCGGAATCGAGCGCGGAGCTGCTGCGCTACTTCGACGCGGTCGGCATAGGTCTCGGTAAGTCGGTGACGGTGTGTGACAACGCACCCGTCCTCGGAACCGTCACCGTCAGGGTGGAGGAACAGGCTTCGCTCAATCTCGGATATGTTGCTGCAGAGTCGATCTGGTTGGTACCGGGCGGGGAGTGAGTGCGTGTCCCGGGTCTCCTGTCGGTCGGGGTCGGGGTCGGGGTCGGGGTCGGGGTCGGGACAGGTCGGGTCAGGTCAGCACGACGTCGAGCTCGGTTCGCATGCGTTCGGCGAGGGCGTTTGGAAATCCCGCTGCAGCGGTGAGGGCTACTCGCCAGCTCGACAGGTCGTAGTTCGGCCGTGACGGATGATCGAGAATCGTCGAGAACAACGAGGGAGCTCCAGGGACGACGGTGATTCGTTCTCGTTCGATCGAGTCCATCGCGGCCTCGGCGTCGTTTCCCACCTGCGGCACCATCGTCGCACCCGTCGACAGGGCCACCAGAATTCCGGCCTGGTGTTCGGCAGTGCGCGAGAAGGGGTCGACGATCAGGCAACGGTCGTCGGAGTTCGATGTCGCGCCTGCCCAGGCGCGTGCGATACCGGCGATGTCGCGATGCGTGCTCGACTCACCGCTACTCGGGTCCGGGGTCTGCGGGGTGAACCGGATGTCGGCGATGCCGTCGCCGCTGACCCCGTCCGCACGCTGCTCGGCGATGTCCTCACCGACCGCGGCACCGAGAAAGCGGAGATCGGCCCACGGGACGGCTGTGTCGTTCCGAGGCACCGGCCCGCCGAGTCGAACGACGGTCAGCAGCGAGACGGGGAGTCCGGCAACCTTGAGTTCGGCGAACCTGTCCGCACCGAGGAACTCACCCGCCACGCACAGTGCAACAGCACGGCTCTGCGTCAGAATGTCAGCAGCGTCGGCCCCTGTGCACCGGGTGTCGATCTGAACGATCGCCGCCCCCGCGTAGTGCACGGCAAGTGCGGCAGCGACCCGGCGGTGACTGTTGGGCGCCCAGATCGCAACGCGGTCGCCCGGTTCGACGTTGCGCGCGATCAGCGCGCGGGTGACTGCGACGACGTGGCTGTGCAGGTCCCGGTAGGTCCAGCGGATGTCTTCGTCCGCCACTGCGCCGAGTCCCCCGAATCTCTGCGCCGCCGATCTCAGTGCCGCCGGGCTCGTATCCGATTCCGTGTCCACTTACACCCCCCAGTGTCAGCACAGCGATTGTGTCAGCAAAGCGAGCGACGAGGGGCAAATTTTACCGGCTGGGCGGCGGTGGATCGCATATTGGGCCCGGCGAGTGTGCCCAGCTGTGCTCGAGGTGACCTGAGCGTGGAGAATCGGGCCGATGGAGATCGCAGTGTTTCTGGTTGCGCTCGCGATCGGTGTACTCGCCGTCGCTGCTCTGGCCGAACGATTGGACGTACCGCCGCCGCTGTTGCTGATCGTCGTCGGCGTCGCGGTGTCGTACGTTCCTGGAATCCCGGAAGTCCATCTCGAACCAGAGATCGTGTTGCTCGGATTGCTCCCACCGCTGCTGTATGCGACGGCCATTCAATCCTCGCTCGTGGACTTCAATGCCAACCGTCGATCGATTCTGCTGCTCTCGGTGGTTCTCGTCGCCGTGACGACGTTCGTCGTCGGCGTCATCGTGCACGCGATCCTGCCTGGAATTTCGTGGCCTGCGGCGCTCGCGATCGGTGCCGTCGTCGCACCCCCGGACGCCGTTGCCGCCACGGCGATAGGCCGGAGAATCGGGCTGCCGCGTCGTGTCGTGACGATCCTCGAAGGGGAGTCGCTGCTCAACGACGCGACCGCACTCGTCGCCCTGAGTACGGCGATCTTCGCCCTCGGTCACTCCGTGCACGCGTGGCGGGTCGGCCTCGACTTCCTCCTCGCGGCCGGCGGCGGCATCGGAATCGGGCTCGTGACGTTCGTGCTCGTCGCCAGGCTCAGACGCCGACTGACCAATCCGGTTCTCGACACGGCCATCTCGTTCGTCGTCCCGTTCGGTGCGTATCTGCTCGCCGAGGAGATTCACGCGTCGGGAGTGCTGGCCGTCGTCATTGCCGGACTGCTCCTCGGCCACAAGGCCCCGATTCTGCAGTCCGCGCAGTCCCGGATCGCCGAGCGCATCAACTGGCGAACCATCGCGTACATTCTCGAGAACGCGGTGTTCCTGCTCATCGGGCTGCAGGCGTCGTGGCTGCTGCGGGACGTCGGAACGAGTTCGCTGTCGGCGATGACGATCGTGGCGGTATGCGCGGCGACGCTCGTCGGGGTGATCGCCGTGCGGATGCTGTGGGTGTTTCTCGCCCGCTACGCGCTGATCCGCCCCGTTGCCGACCCGTCGACGGCCACGGTTCCGTCCTGGCGATACACCGTGCTCATCGGCTGGGCGGGGATGCGCGGTGTGGTCACCCTCGCAGCGGCGTTCATCATTCCGGTGGGCACCGAGTACCGCGAGATTCTGCTGCTGATCGCATTCACCGTCGTCGCGGGGACATTGTTCGTCCAGGGTCTGTCGTTGCCCCTGCTCGCTCGGCGTCTGAAGGTGCCCTCGCCTGACCCGATGGACGACGCCTTGGCGCGGGCGACTCTGCTGCAGCAGGCATCGAAGGCGGGTTACGCCGCGCTCGACGAGCTCGAGTACGAGGACCCGCACGGTGTCGAGGAGCTCGTGCGCCAACGAGTCGACCAGCGCAACTTCTCCGCATGGGAGCGGCTGGGTACGACTGCCGATCAGGAGACGCCGAGCGAGCTCTATGCACGGATTCGGATGACGATGATCGAGGCCGAGCGAGCCCGAGTCCTCGAGATCCGCAGCTCGGGGCGGGTGCCGTCGGACGTCGTCGGCGAGGTTCTGGCGATGCTCGACGTCGAGGAATCGATGATCGACGTCGCAACCGAAGCCCGCGCCGATATTCGGGCCTCGGAGGGACTGCGCGGCCGATCCGGGAAGACGTGCGCGGAACTAGCGCGCTATCCGGAGACGGTGACCCACTCGGACGGGACGTGCCACGAATGCATCCGCGACGGTACGGAATGGGTTGCCCTGCGTCAGTGCCTCGAATGTGGGCACGTCGCATGCTGCGATTCCTCGCCGAACCAACACGCGACCGCGCACTTCCACGACACGACTCACGCCGTCATGCAGTCGGCCGAGCCCGGGGAGAATTGGCGATGGTGCTACGTACACCATCTGACCGCCTGATCTCGCTGACCTCCTGATTTCGCTGACCGCCTGATCTCGCACTCGTGTCGGACGTTCGTGCGAACATATGTTCGTGACCGATTTCGCGAAACCAGAGGCCAGCATCATGCATGCCGACCTCGATTCGTTCTACGCCTCGGTCGAGCAACGCGACGATCCTCGGCTGCGTGGCAGGCCGGTGCTCGTCGGTGGCGGTGTCGTGTTGGCGGCCAGCTACGAGGCCAAGGCCTACGGCGTGCGGACGCCGATGAACGGGGCACAGGCCCGCGCACTGTGCCCGCATGCCATCGTGGTGCCGCCGCGAATGGACGCGTACATCGAGGCGAGCAAAGCGGTCTTCGAGATATTCCGCAGCACCACCCCGCTCGTGGAGGGCATCTCCGTCGACGAGGCATTCCTCGAAGTCGGAGGTCTCGGCAAGATCAGCGGTACACCCGTGCAGATCGCCACGGGCCTGCGCCGTGAGGTCAAGGAACAGGTCGGTCTACCGATCACCGTGGGAATCGCCTGCACCAAGTTCCTCGCGAAGGTCGCCAGCGCGGTGGGCAAGCCGGACGGGCTCCTACTCGTCGAGCCCGGGCGCGAACTGGAATTTCTTCATCCGCTGAAGATCGAAAGGCTGTGGGGAGTAGGCAAGGTCACCGCGGAGAAGCTCCACGCGTTCGACATCGACACCATCGGCGACCTCGCGTCACACAGTGAGGCGTCGATCGTGTCGATACTCGGCAAGGGAGCAGGCCATCACCTGCATTCGCTGGCCAACAATCGGGATCCTCGGCGGGTGCAGACGTATCGCGGCCGCAGCTCCATCGGCGCTCAACATGCGCTCGGCCGTGGTCCCACGTCGCGGCAGGACCTGGAGGCGTCGCTCATCTCGCTCGTCGATCGGGTGACGCAGAGGATGCGGGCCGCCGAGCGCACGGGCCGAACGGTGGTGCTGCGTCTGCGATTCGGGGACTTCACCCGGGTGACCAGGTCGCACACTCTGGGCCGTGCGACGGCGGACACACAGGACATCCTCGACGCGTCGCTGACGCTGTTGCGTGATGCGGGCTCGCTCATCGCCGACCGCGGTATCACCCTCGTCGGTGTCACGGTCTCCAACATCGATCGAAGCGGAGCCGAGCAGCTCGAATTGCAGTTCGACAAGCCCCGTGACGCCCCGAGTGCCTCGGCGCTCGATCTGGCGCTCGACGGTGTACACACCAAGTTCGGAAAGAAGGCGCTGACGAGGGGAGTGCTCCTGGGGCGGGACTCGGGGATGTCGGTGCCACTACTTCCGGACTGACCACTACTTCCGGACTGACACTGCGAGCTCGAAGCCCTTCGGCATGAGCGTCAGGCGCTCCTCGATGCGCAACCGGTAGGTGGGATCGGCGTGAATGTCGAACTGCTGCAGTATTGTTCCGAGAACGAGGACGGCTTCGTGAATGGCGAATTGACGGCCGATGCACGCGCGTTCGCCGGTGCCGAACGGCTTGTACACGTGCCCGGGCCGTGCTCGCACGTTCTGGGACAGAAACCGGTCGGGATCGAAAACCTCGGGATCGGGGCCCCATACGGGATCTCGGTGGAGGCCGGGGATCAGGACCAGTGCCCAGTCGCCCTTCTTCATCGGATACGTCCCGCCGACGACGGTGTCCTCGCGCGCTTGCCTCGCGAACGCCGGGGCCGTCGGCCACAGGCGGAGCGTCTCGTCGAGGATCCGCCGAACGAGTCTGAGTTTCGGTACCTGCTCGAACGCAGGTGTGTCCGATCCCCATACCTCGTCGACCTCGGCGCGGGCAGCGGCCAGTATCCCCGGATTCCGCGACAGATAGTACAGAGCGAACGACAGTGCGCCGGAGGTTGTCTCGTGTCCAGCGATCAGGAATGTGAGGATCTGCTGCCGGATGTTGATCTCGCTGAGCGCATTCGGATTGTCGGCTTCACGTGCGGCGTCGAGCATGATGTCCAAGAGGTCATGGCCGGCGCCACCGGCAGTGGAGCCCGCGGCCTCGGGGGAGTCGCGGCGGGTTCTGATGATGTCGTCGAGAAGGTCTGCCATGTACTGCTTGTCGATCTCGTTCTGCCGGTCACCGCGGCGGAACCACAGGTCGCTGACAACCGGAAGCCGGATGACTTCGCGTCGCTGATTGTAGGTGAGGGTCCGGACCATGGCGTCGACGAACGGGTGGGTGCGGTCGCTGGTGAAGGAGTCGAACGTGTAGCTGAATCCGGTGCGGCCGATGGTGTCCAGGGTCAGTTTTGTCATGTCGGACGAGACGTCGACGACGGGGTGCTCACGCCACCGTCTCGTCAGGTCGGAGGCCACGTCGACCATGATGTCGTGATAGCTCCGCATCGCGGGCTGAGTGAACGCAGGGCGCAGCAGGTCGTGCGCTTTGCGCCAGTTCGGTTCGTCCGAGTAGGCGGTGAACAATGCGTCTCCGCCGATGGATCGCAACCCCTGGACCGCGGGGGCGAGGTGTTTGACGAATGCGCCCTCGTCGCACAGGTCGCCCACGTGGTCCGCGCCGGAGACGATGACGAAGCGTCGACCGAGAACGACGCGTTCGAAGATCGGCCCGAGTTGGCGTGCCAACGCGATCGAGTCCTGAACAGGGGTGGACACGTGGGCTCCGAGGACGTCACCGATGATCGGCACGCGCTTGGGTGGGTGTGGCAGTTCTGGTGCACGAACAACGACGTCGGTGGACATGAGTACCTCTCCGCTCACTATTGAACTGGGATACAACAACGAACGTACTCGCTGCTGGGAGCATGTCAAGCACCTACGACCGGCGCAGGAAGTAGCATCGCTAGGGCCATGACGACCACCCGTAGAAGACTGTCGCCTGATCAGCGGCGAGCGCAGTTGCTGGACATCGGTTCCCGTCTGTTCGCCGAAAGGCCGTACGACGACGTCTGGATCGAGGAGGTTGCCGATCTGGCGGGTGTCTCTCGCGGGCTCATGTATCACTATTTTTCGTCGAAGCGAGATTTTTTCGCGGAGATCGTGCGGGTCGAGTCGGCACGCCTGCTCGAGATCACTGCCCCTGACACGTCGCTTCCCGTCAGCGAGCAGGTCGCGGCGGGGTTGGATTCCTACATTCGATACGTCGTCGAGCACGAGCACGGTGTTCGTGCGATCAACCGGGGATCGATGTTGGGTGACAACGAGATTCAGTCGATCCTGGGTGCCGAACTGGAGGCGCAGCAGCAGCGGATCTTGGCTGCGCTCCCCGCCGAGGTACGTGATGACGAGGTGACGCGGACGGCGCTACGCGGGTGGGTCTCGTTCGTCAGGGCCGTGTGCATCGATTGGATCGATCGAAGGACCATCACCGAGGCCGAGGTGAAGGCTCTGTGTATGCGGGCTCTCGAAGGCCTGCTGAAGATCTAGCGCGCGGCTATCGTGGCTCTCATGTGCCGAAACATCACCACTTTGCGTGGGCTCGAACCACATGCGACGGACGAGGAGATCGAGGCTGCGGCCCGGCAGTACGTCCGCAAGGTCAGCGGTGTTCAGAAGACGTCGGACGCGACGCGCGATGCGTTCGAGCTCGCTGTCGCCGAGGTGACCGCGACGACGCATCGTCTGCTGGACGCTTTGCCCGAGCGTCGCCAACCACCACCGACGGTCCCGCCGCTCCGCAGGCCCGAGGTACAGGCCAGGATCGCTGCCAAATCCGGAGCCTGAGAGGTTCTGGCGCCGCTATGCGCGGCCCTGCTCCGCGGGGTCTGCGGAGCCGGTTCGTCAGCGAGTGCTGTCCGGGGGAATTTCGGGGAGACCTTCGCTGGCTCGGAGTTTCTCGGCCATCGAACTGAGCAGATTCTGCGATTCCTCCGACAGATCGAACGCCCGAGCGGAGAGCCGGCGTAAGCCGTAGCCCTGTAGTTGGGTGAGCAGCTCCAGGTCGTGATCGATCTTGGCGGCGTATATGTCGTTGAAGAAGTAATCGGACTTGACCTTGAAGAACCGAGCGAGGGCGGCGACTGTGTCGTCGGATGGATTGGTGCGTTGTCCGGACCGCAGCTGGGAAATGTAGGGCTTGGAGATCTGATGGCCGTGTTCGGCCAACGCGTCGGCAACTTCGGCGTTGGTGTGCGGTTTGCGTCCTGGTGGATGCACCGTGTTGAACAGTGTGTTCAGGCGTGCCGCGAAGTCTCCGGGCATCGGGATCTTCTCTCACCCTTCGGTTCTGTGACCGCGCAAATTCTTCTGCGCGGCACAACCAGAATAACGGGTGAATAGCGGAATGGGGCGGATGGCCGGACGGATTCGCGCAATCAGCGGCAAACCCTGGCGTCGGGCGACGACGCATGTGCGGAGGTGGGGTTGCATACCGCCTGGTCCGGATCGGGCTCGTCGATCGAACGACCGACATGCCCCGACAAGGGCGAACGCCCGAGCTCGGGCGCGGTTGCCTGAAGTTAGCTGACGGGCGTCGCGCTAGATTCGTTCGATGATCGTGCCCGTGGAGAGTGCACCGCCCGCGCACATCGTGATGAGCGCAGTCGACCCGTCCCGTCGCTCCAGTTCGTGCAGGGCGGTGGTGATCAGGCGCGAGCCGGTGCTGCCGACCGGATGCCCGATCGCGAGTGCGCCTCCGTTGACGTTCACCGTGTCCATATCCGGACGGTGCACCGACGCCCAGGACAGTGGCACCGATGCGAAAGCCTCGTTCACCTCGAAGAGATCGAGATCTCCGATCTTCATTCCGCTCAGCTCGAGTACGCGAGAGGTGGCCTGGACAGGTCCGTCGAGGTGGAACTCGGTCTCGGCGCCCACCAGACACTGCGAGACGATGCGGGCGCGCGGCCGAAATCCCAGCTGCTCGGCGCGGTCGGAGTCCATCAGGATCACTGCGGATGCGCCGTCGGAGATCTGCGACGACGTCCCGGCGGTGTGCAGTCCGTCGTCGACGACCGGCTTCAGTTTTGCCAGAGTGTCCGCCGAGGTCTCTCGTAGGCCCTGATCCCGCGTGATGGTGTCGTCGCCGACCTGCACCGGTACGACCTCACGATCGAATCGCCCCTCGTCCCACGCGCGCTTCGCGAACGCCTGCGATCGCACGCCGAGTGCGTCGAGATCGGCTCGGGTGAAGCCTCGTCGTCGGGCAATGCGCTCGGCGGCCTCGAACTGGTTGGGCAGGTCGATGTCCCAGGTCTGCGGTCGCCTCGGTCCTGCATTCTCTCCGACGTTGGCGCCCAGTGGTACTCGGCTCATGGCCTCGACTCCACATGCCATTCCGACATCGATCGCATCGACGGCGATCAACCCCGCGATCAGATGATTCGCTTGCTGCGCGGAGCCGCACTGCGCGTCGATGGTCGTGCAGCCGCTCTGCCACGGCAACCCGGCGTGCAGCCAGGCGGTTCTGGTGATGTTGTTCGATTGTTCGCCTGCCTGGGTCACACAGCCACCGATGACCTGCTGTACGGACTCCGCCGCGATGCCGAGCCGGTCGATGGCGCCGCGCTGTGCAACTCCGAGCAGTTCGGCTGCGTGCAGGCTCGACAGCCACCCACCTCGCTTCCCGATGGGTGTGCGGACGGCCTCGACGATCACGGGATTGCCCACGGTGGGCTCCTTTCTCTTCCGACTCGAAAGTAGAACATGTTCCACCAGCGCCGCAAGGGCGGTTGACCGTATCTTCTTCCGTCCTACAAGGCCTTGTGTTTCAATAAAGCTAGAACGTGTTCCAATGGATCGTGGCCGGCTTCTGACAAGGGGAAGCATCTTTGCGGCGCAGCCTGCGGACTGACCGGATACAACCGTCAGGAGAACCAGTGACAGATGTGCGCCCGGACCTCACGCGTCCGGATCTGCCGGAGGGTTTCGACCCCACCGATCCCGGCATCTACGAAAGCCACGTACCGGTGAAAGAGTTCGCCGAGCTGCGGAAGACCGCGCCCATCTGGTGGTGTCCGCAGTTGCCGACGGTGGGAGGATTTCACGACGACGGCTACTGGGTCGTCACCAAGCATGCCGACGTCAAGGAGATCTCCAAGCGCAGTGACGTGTTCTCCAGCCGCGAGAACACCGCATTGCCCAGGTTCAACGACGACATCACTCGTGAACAGATCGAGCTTCAACGGTTCGTGATGCTGAATCAGGATGCGCCGCAGCACACCAAGACACGCAAGCTCGTCTCCAAGGGGTTCACGCCCAAATCGATCAACGGACTGCGCGAGGAGCTGGAGCGTCGCGCCAACGAGATCGTGAAGAAGGCGGCCGAGAACCGAGAAGGCGACTTCGTCACCGAGATCGCGTCGGAGCTCCCGTTGCAGGCAATTGCCGATCTGATCGGGATACCGCAGGAGGATCGACGGAAGATCTTCGACTGGTCCAACGAGATGACCTCGTACGACGACCCCGAATTCGACATCGATCCCATCGAGGCCTCCACCCAGATCCTCGGCTACGCCTATCAGATGGCCGACGAGCGCCGGAAGTGTCCGAAGGACGACATCATCACCACGCTCATCAACGCCGACATCGACGGTGATCACATGGCGCCCGAGGAGTTCGGTTTCTTCGTCATCATCTTGGCGGTTGCCGGGAACGAGACGACGCGTAACGCGATCACCCACGGTATGGCGGCGTTCATGGCCAATCCTGACCAGTGGGAGCTGTACAAGGAGAAGAGGCCGGAGACCACCGCCGACGAGGTCGTCCGTTACGCGAGTCCCATCGTCGCTTTTCAGCGCACGGCAATGGAGGATTTCGACCTCGACGGGACGACGATCAAGGCAGGAGACCGGGTTGCGATGTTCTACAGCTCGGCCAATTTCGACGAGGACGTGTTCGAGGATCCGTATCGGTTCGACATCACCCGCGATCCCAATCCGCACGTCGGATTCGGCGGCCACGGTGCGCACTACTGCATCGGGGCCAACTTGGCGCGAATGGAGATCAATCTGATGTTCAACGCGATCGCCGATCACATCCCCGATATCAGCAAGCTGGGAGACCCGAGGCGCCTCCGGTCCGGTTGGCTCAACGGAGTCAAGGAGTTTCGGGTCGATTACCAAGGTGGTTGCCCGAGGTAGTGCGGCTGGTTCGACCGCGCGGCCGGTGAGCAGGGAGTTACCTCCCGAGGTAACTCCCCACTCACCGGCGGGTCAGTGTATGTGGATGTCAGTGTATGTGGGTATCGGCGAACTTCCGGAGCGAATCCTGCTTCGCCTCCAGCGGGCCGTCGAAGCCGACGCCGTCGAATACCCAGGGGACCGTGATGATGTCGGTGACGCCCGCGGCCTCCAGCTCCGCGAAGCCGTCCTTGCCGAAACGGTCGATGCACACGGTCTGGATCTCGTACGGCTCCTCGGACTTTCCGTACTCGTTCCTCAGTTCGCGAAGGCGCTCGATGACCGAGACCAGATCGTCGAACTTGATCATTGCCGAGGTCCAGCCGTCGCCGACGCGGGCTGCGCGCCGCAGGGCGACGTCGGTGTGGCCGCCGACGTAGAACGGGACGGGCGCGGTCGGTGCCGGGCTCATCTGCAGCTTGTCGAAATCGTAGAACTCCCCGTGATGTTCGACCATACCGCCGCCGAGAATCAGCTTGATGACGTCGATCATTTCGTCGACGCGTCTGCCGCGCTTGTCATAAGGGACCCCGCACCACTCGAATTCTTCCGGAGCCCAGCCGATTCCGACGCCGAAGCCGAACCTGTTGTCGGTCAACGCTGCGACCGATCCGACTTGACGAGCCAGCAGGACCGGGTTGCGTGACCCCAGTTTGAGTACCTGGGTGTAGAACTCGATCCTCGAAGTCACCGCACCCATCGCCGCAGCGGCGATCAACGGATCCACCCAGGGTGTCTCCTCGGTCCACATGCGTGAGCCGTCCGGGGTGTACGGGTAGTCGGCCGACTGAGTCTGCATGTAGAACAACGAATCCGGCAGTGCGATGGAGCTGAATCCGCACTCCTCGGCGGTTCTGGCCAACGCGGTCAGCTCGTGCAGTGGTGTCATGGCAATTCCGACGGTGTACTTCATGGCTGCTCGTTTCCTACGACCCACATCGAAAAGTACTGTGATCCGCCGCCGTACGCGTGCCCCAACGCTTTTCGGGCGCCGTCCACCTGGTGATCGCCCGCCCGGTGCATCACCTGCATCGCGGCCTCGGCGAAACGAATCATTCCCGACGCCCCGATGGGGTTCGACGACAGCACACCGCCGGAACAGTTGATCGGCAACCGGCCACCGAGTGCCGTGTCCCCGGCTTCGGTGAGCTTCCAACCCTCGCCCTCGGGCACGAATCCCAGGTTCTCGAGCCACATGGGTTCGAACCACGAGAACGGCACGTAGATCTCGGCAGCGTCGATCTCGTTCAACGGATCGGTGATGCCGGCCGACTTCCACAGCGATGCCGCTGCGTCCTTGCCTGCCTGCGGGTTCACTTGATCACGGCCCGCATACGTCGTCGGCTCGGTGCGCATGGCCGTCGCGTGGATCCAGGCCACCTTTCTGCCGTCGTCTTCCCGTGCGCGCGCGGTGCTCTCGTCCCCGATGACGATGGCGCACGCACCGTCGGACGACGGGCACGTCTCGTCGTAGCGGATCGGATCCCACAGCATCTGCGACGCCTGCACCGATTCGAGTGTGATGTCCGGCTGCCGCAGATGTGCGTACGGGTTCTTGCTTCCGTTGAGTCGATCCTTGACGGCGACCATCGCTCCGATGTGTTCCGGTGCATGCGAGCGGCGGATGTACGAGCGCACGTGTGGGGCGAAGTATCCGCCCGCGCCTGCGCCGACGGGCATGGTGAACGGAACCGGAATCGACAACGCCCACATGGCATTGCTTTCCGACTGCTTCTCCCATGCCACTGCGAGCACCCGTCGGTGGACCCCGGAGTGCACGAGCGACGACGCCACCACCGCGGTCGAGCCGCCCACCGACCCTGCGGTGTGGACGCGCAGCAGCGGTTTTCCGGTCGCGCCGATGGCATCGGCCATGAACAGCTCGGGCATCATGACGCCCTCGAAGAAATCAGGAGCCTTCCCGACGACAACGGCATCGATGTCGTCCCAACCGACCTCGGCGTCGATCATCGCGCGGTCGATGGCTTCTCGAAGCATGCCCGACATCGAGACGTCGTGCCGCTTGGCGACGTAATGCGTCTGTCCGGTGCCGATCACCGCAGCGGGTTGCTTGCTCACTTATCTTCCTTCCATGACTGCGACCAGATTCTGTTGGAGCAGTGGACCGCTGGTGGCATGGGCGAGGACTCGGTCGTCGGTGCCGTCGAAGATGCGGTTGGCGGCGTGGCCGATTCGCTCGAGACCCGCCGAGAACATCGCATTTCCGACGAGGGTCCCGCCCGACGGATTCAGCGCGACATCGCGGGGGAGCCATTCCGAGAGAATCAATTCCTGGTGCGTGAACGGCGCGTGCAGTTCCGCAGCAGTGATGCTCGACAGGTCGCCGCCCGACGCCTTCAATGCCGCGTTGTACGCCGACGGCGCAGTAGTCAAGTCTCGGGCACCGATGTTGGGAGAGTCCACGAGATGCTCGATTCCCGCAATCCATGCCGGGTTCTCACGCAGCGACCGCGCACGATCTCCCGATGCGAGCACGATCGCCGACGCGCCGTCGGTGACAGGTGCGCAGTCATGGGCTCGCAGCGGATCGGCGATGTACTCGGACTGCAGGAGCGATTCGACATCGAGTTCGCCGGCGGACAACTGCGCGAGCGGATGCGCGTGAGCACGGTTGCGCACGGCGACCTCTGCCATCGCACGCTCGTCCCACTTGCCTGCGTCGATGCCGAGTCGCGCCTGTATTCCGGCCAGCGACAACGAGTCCGGCCACAGCGGCCCGACCAGGTACGGATCGAGCTGCATCGCGAGAATCTTCGGGAGCACCCCTGCCGACGACTTGCCGAAACCGTAGACCAGCGCCGTGTCGACCTCACCCGTCATCAGCTTGATCCATGCCTCGTACAGTGCCCACGCGGCGTCCATCTCGACGTGCGATTCGTTGATCGGTGGCACAGCCCCGATCGCGTCGATCGCCGAGATGAAGGAAAATGCGCGACCGGCGAGGTAATCCGAGGACCCGGAACACCAGAACCCGATGTCGGACTTACCGATTCCCAGCTCCGCGTACAACTGCCGAAAACACGGCACCAGCATCTCGACGCCGTTGGTGGTGCCTGCAGTCTCGGCGACGTTCGGTGCCTGCGCGAAGCCCACCACTGCGATTTCTGTCATGTCCGCCCTTAGAGGTGATGGCTGTAGGTGTCGTACGGGGCGTCGGGCTCACCCGTCGGTCGGAAGTACTCGATGTTCTCGAGCGTGTGACCCCACTCCTGCTGCGGTTTCCACTTCGCCACGACGCGCATGCCCATCCGAACTTCGGCGGGGTCGCATTCCAGAATGAGATGCAGAAAAGCGATATCGGCGCCGTCGAGAAGCACGTACGCCGCGATGTACGGAGGCGTGATCTTCTGGCCGAGGAACGGGACATTGACGATGCAGTACGTCGTCACGGTCCCGTAGTCGGGGAGCTCGACCTGCTCGGTCGTCGGGCGTCCGTCGGTGGGGCTCGCGCCGCGGGGCGGGACGTACACCTTGGCTCGGGCGTCCGCACGGCCACCGAGAATTCGGCCCTCCGCCAAGCCCCTCAGGAAATAACTCTCCTCCGCGGAGGCCGAATGGAGATACTCGAGGCGCACCGGGGTGGTGATCATCTCGACGGGCTCGGCTTCCGCGTCTGCCGCACCCGCACTCACAGCAGCACCAGCACCGGCACCGGCACCAGCACCATCACCCTCTCCCGGCTCGAAGCACACGATGTCGTGGATATCGCCTACCGGTTCGGGAGCCCACCGCGCATGCACCCGCATTCCCGTCGACATCGCGCCAGGGGAACCGGCGTCGACGGCATGAAGCAACGAGGTGTCGGCGCCGTCGAGTCGGATGAGTGCATAGGCGAACGGGCGGTCGAGCGGCTGGCCGTCGTAGGGCCTCGGCACCCACGACCATGACACCACGGTGCCGACGGACTCGACGTCGACGAACTCGGTGATGGGTTCTTTTGTGGCGGAGTCGTATTCGGGAGGCGGCACGTACACTCGTCCGTCGCTTCCGCGCCCCCCGGTTATTCGTCCGCGGCGCAGAGAAGTCAGAAACGCTCCGATTGTCGGCCCGACCGAGCGGGTGTAGTCGAAAGCGTTGTTCAGAGGTGCGCTGAGTGGTGCGTTCACCGAAGTCACATTTTTCAGTAGAACAGGTTCTTATTATGGAGGCAAGCATCGGACGGAAGGCATGGAAGATGAAGCTTGGATTGCAGCTCGGCTACTGGGGCGCGCAGCCCCCGTCGGGGACGGGTGAGCTCGTCGACGCGGCAGAGGCGGCCGGGTTCGACGCGGTCTTCGCGGCGGAGTCGTGGGGATCCGACGCGTTCACGCCACTGGCGTGGTGGGGGTCGAGGACGTCGAACGTGCAGCTGGGCACCTCGGTCGCGCAGCTCTCTGCGCGTACTCCCACCAGCTGTGCCATGCATGCGCTGACGCTCGACCATCTCAGCGGCGGGCGCGCGATCCTGGGGCTCGGTGTGTCCGGACCGCAGGTGGTGGAGGGGTGGTACGGCCAGCCGTTTCGCAAGCCGCTGGCGCGTACACGCGAGTACGTGGACATCGTGCGGCAGGTTCTCGCACGCGAAGCCCCGGTGACCAGCGCCGGGCCGCACTATCGGCTACCCGAGACGGGCACGGGTCTCGGTAAGGCGCTCAAGCCGATCACCCATCCGCTTCGCGCGGATCTGCCCATCTGGCTCGGCGCCGAAGGGCCCAAGAACGTAGCGCTGACGGCCGAGATCGCCGACGGCTGGCTCGCGATCTACTACTCACCGCGCTTGGCACCGATGTACGACGAGTGGCTCGACGAGGGATTCGCGCGGCCCGGTGCTCGCCGGAGCAGGGAGGACTTCGAGGTCGCGGCGACGTGTCAGGTGATCGTCACCGACGACCGGGCGGCGGCTCTGGAACGGCTCAAACCCACCATTGCCCTGTATGTCGGCGGTATGGGTGCGCCCGAGTCGAACTTCCACGCTCAGGTCTACCGGCGAATGGGGTACGACAGCGAGGTCGCCGAGATCGGCCGATTGTTCCTGTCGGGCCGCAAGACCGAGGCGGCCGCGGCGGTGCCGGACGACATGGTCGCGGAGACCATGATCGTGGGGGACGCCGACCACGTGCGTGAGGAAGTGAAGCGGTGGGAGGACGCGGGCGTGACGATGCTTCTGCTCACTGCGTCGAACGCGTCGGAGGTCGGTGAGCTCGGGGCCTTGCTCAAGGGGTAGAACACGTTCTAGATTGAAGGTCATGACGGTCGAAGGAAAGTCGAAAACTCGTACGTGTGGGCTGTGGAAGATCGCGGCAGAGGAACCGGATCGCATCGCCCTCGTCGATCCGGCAGGGGAGTCGTACAGTTACCGAGATTTGGTCTCCGATGCGAACCGATACGGACGCGGACTTCAAGCCATGGGTTTGCGGCCGGGCGACAGCGTCGTGATGATGCTGAACAACAGCGCCGATCTCCTCGCCTTCTATTTCGCGGCGTTCCAGACCGGTCTCTACATCGTGGCCGTCAACTGGCATCTCACGGGGCCGGAAGTCGCGTACATCCTGAAGGACAGTGAAGCGAAAGCCTTTGTGGCGTCCAGTCGTTTCGCCGACGCCGCCCGTCAGGCAGCCGACGAGTCGGGCGTGGGCGGTAGATTCTCGGTCGGCGACATCGACGGTTTCACGCCCCTTCGTGATCTCGGCGATTCCGATGAGAAACCCGAAATTCGCACTGCGGGTGGGCCGATGCTGTACACGTCGGGAACGACGGGTAGGCCCAAAGGGGTCAGGCGGCCACTGACCGGTGACGACCCGGAGGAGGTACCGCGTGTTGCGACTGGATTCTTCGGAATCTTCGGTATCGAACCGTTCGACGGCCATGTGCACATGTGCAGTTCACCGCTCTATCACACCGCAGTGTTGAACTGCGCTTCGATTTCGATACAGCTGGGCCACAAGGTTGTTCTGATGGATCGGTGGGATCCCGAGGAGATGCTCGTGCTCATCGAACGGCATCGCGTCACCCACAGCCACATGGTCCCGACGCAATTTCGCCGCCTGCTGGCGTTGCCCGAGTCGACCCGCGAGAAATACGACCTGACGTCCCTGCGGGTGATGATTCACGGCGCTGCTCCGTGCCCGCAGGAGGTGAAGCGAAAGATGTTGGCGTGGTGGGGCCCTGTCGTCACCGAGTACTACGCCGCCACCGAGGGCGGCGGGACCGTGATCTCGGGTACGGAGTGGCTTCGCAAGCCAGGATCGGTCGGCACCGCGTGGCCCAACTCCGTGGTCAAGGTCCTCGGCGACGACGGACACGAACTCCCGGCGGGCGAAACAGGGGAGATCTACATGAGAATGGGCCAGTCGAGTTTCGACTACCATCACGACAGGAAGAAGACCCTCGAATCCCGCGTCGGCGACCTGTTCACGTTGGGCGACATCGGCTTTCTGGACGAGGACGGCTATCTGTTCCTGTGCGATCGCAAGTCCGACATGATCATCTCCGGCGGCGTCAACATCTACCCGGCCGAGATAGAAGGGGAGATCGTCACGCATCCGAAAGTCGCCGATGTTGCTGTTTTCGGTGTGCCACATGCCGATTGGGGTGAGGAGATCAAGGCCGTCGTGCAGCCGGAGGCGGGGATCGATCCCAGTGACGAGCTGACCGAGGACATCATGAACTTCGCGCGGGAGCGTCTCGCGAAGTTCAAGTTGCCGAAGTCCGTCGACTACGTCGTCGAGCTACCCCGTGACCCGAACGGAAAGCTGTACAAGCGCAGACTCCGTGACCCGTACTGGCAGGGCCGCGCGAACATCTGACGGCGGTTCTCGCGAACATCCGACGGCGGTTCCTACAATGGATCGTGCTGTACGTGCTCCATGGGCGTACCCACTCTGCGTAGGGCGTAGAGCGTCGTCCTGACCATCGACGGAGATCCGCAGATCTGAATCTGCCGGTCGGCCCACGAGCCGAACTGCGTGACGACTCTTCCGATCTGCCCTTGCAGCCGATGATGCATTCCCGACGGCAGCTCGATGGCGGGACTGGAGTGCCACCACGGGTTCTCGTACTGCTCGGTGACGGGGACGACCGTCAGCCACGGGTTGGACAGCGAGAGCTGCCACAGTGTCACCGCGTCGTACAGATCGCGCGGATAGACCCCGCTCATGAACAGGTGGACGCGTGGATTGCGGCTCCTGTGAGCCATGTCCATGATCTGTGCGCGCAGCGGTGCGAGCCCGGTCCCGCCGGCGATCATCAGCACGTCCTCGGGGATCGCGCGATCGACAGCGAGGCCGCCGAGCGGAGGGCTGACGGCCCAGCGATCGCCGACGACCGTCTCTCCCACCATCGCCGGAGAGACCCAACCGCCGGATACGCGTCGCACATGGAACTCGATCTCGCCCTGCGGGTTGCTCGGAATCGCGGGGGAGAGGTAACGCCACAGTTTGGGACGCTGCGGGATCTGCACGCTGACGTACTGGCCGGGGAAGTACGGAATGCTCGCGTCGAGCTGTAGCCGAACGATAGCCAGATCGTCGAGAACGCGTTGATGCTCGACGACGGTCCCGCCCCAGTACGGCGGCAACTCGTCGGAGTCCGCGGCGTCGGCCATGCTGCCGCAGACCAGATCGAGGGTGTCGTTCCACGCGGACTCCACCTCGTCCGTCCACACTTCGTTTCCGACGAAATTTCTGAAGGCGGCGATCAGCGCAGAACCACCGGCGCGGAAGTGCGACCCGTCGATGCCGTGCTTTCGATGGTCGCGCCCGAGTTGCTCGAGAAAGGGAACTACTCGTTCGTCCTTGTCGAGGTTGTCGAACACGTACGCCAGAGCCCTGACGAAGTGGTCACGCTGCTGGTCCATCGACGCGGGGAAGAAGAAACGGAACTCGGGATGTTCGACGAACAGCTGTGCGTAGAAAGATCGCGCGAGTTTCTCAGGACCGTTCTCGGCGGCCAGGACGGACTTGAAACCGGCACGAACCAGGGAGATCGTTCGCGCGTCGAGCATCAATCAACCTCCGCCATAGCTAGACGGTTCCGAAGTAGACCGCTCGAGGGTAGCCCGATTTTTGCTCGTCGGCTACAGAGTGGAGTGAGGCGGATCGCCGGAGGGCTGGCTTGCCTTGAAACAACGTGCCTTGAAATAAACCGAAAAACTTGAAGTTGAGCGGAACAGACTCAACCTTTGTATCGTTGTAGTCACCGACATCAGTTCTTTCCCAGCAGAAAGTAGGTGACCGGTGGACAGTTTCACCCCCACCACGAAAACGCAGGCAGCCCTCAGTGCTGCATTGCAAGCCGCTTCGGCGGCAGGAAACCCGGATATCCGTCCGGCACATTTGTTGGTGGCGTTGCTCGATCAGACCGACGGCATCGCCTCCCCCCTGTTGAAGGCCGTCGGCGTCGATCCAGCGACGGTACGCGGTGAAGCGCGAGCACTGGTCGATCGGCTTCCCTCTGCAACAGGGTCCACCACGACCCCGCAGCTCGGCCGCGAGGCGCTCGCCGCCATCACTACGGCGCAGAATCTCGCCACCGAACTCGACGACGAGTACGTCTCCACCGAGCACTTGACGGTCGGTCTCGCGACGGGTGACTCCGACGTCGCCAAGCTGCTCACCGGCCTCGGTGCCGGTCCCGACGAGCTGCGCGACGCCTTCCAGACGGTGCGCGGCAGCGCGCGCGTCACCAGCGCAGATCCGGAAAGTACCTATCAGGCGCTGGAGAAGTACAGCACCGACCTCACCGCGCGTGCTCGCGCAGGTGATCTGGATCCGGTCATCGGCCGCGACACCGAGATTCGGCGTGTGGTGCAGGTGCTGTCGAGGCGCACCAAGAACAACCCGGTCCTCATCGGCGAGCCCGGCGTCGGTAAAACGGCCATCGTCGAAGGTCTCGCTCAGCGCATCATCGCCGGCGACGTGCCGGAGAGCCTGCGCGGCAAGACCGTCGTCTCGCTCGACCTCGGATCCATGGTCGCCGGTGCCAAGTACCGCGGCGAGTTCGAGGAACGGCTCAAGGCCGTGCTCGACGACATCAAGAACTCCGCGGGGCAGGTCATCACCTTCATCGACGAGCTGCACACCATCGTCGGTGCAGGCGCCACGGGCGAGTCCGCGATGGACGCGGGCAACATGATCAAGCCGATGCTCGCCCGGGGTGAGCTCCGGCTCGTCGGCGCGACGACGCTCGAGGAGTACCGCAAGTACATCGAGAAGGACGCCGCCCTCGAACGACGCTTCCAACAGGTCTATGTCGGCGAGCCGTCGGTCGAGGACACCGTCGGAATCCTGCGTGGACTCAAGGAGCGCTACGAGGTGCACCACGGCGTTCGCATCACCGACTCGGCGCTCGTCGCCGCTGCCACCTTGAGCGATCGGTACATCACCGCGCGCTTCCTGCCGGACAAGGCCATCGACCTGGTCGACGAGGCTGCGTCGCGCCTGCGCATGGAGATCGACTCGCGTCCCGTCGAGATCGACGAGGTCGAGCGTGCTGTCCGTCGCCTCGAGATCGAGGAGATGGCACTCGAAAAGGAGACCGACGACGCGTCGAAGGCTCGGCTCGAGAAGCTGCGCGCTGAACTGGCCGACGGCCGCGAGAAGCTCAACCAACTGAGCACCCGCTGGCAGAACGAGAAGAACGCCATCGACTCGGTCCGCGTGCTCAAGGAGGAGCTGGAGAACCTTCGCGGCGAGTCGGAACGGGCGGAGCGCGACGGTGATCTCGGCAAGGCCGCCGAACTGAGGTACGGCCGCATTCCGACCCTGGAGAAGGAGCTCGCCGAGAAGACCGACGCAACTCCGACACAGGAGGACGTCATGCTGAAGGAGGAGGTCGGGCCGGACGATGTCGCCGACGTCGTCGCAGCGTGGACGGGTATCCCGGCGGGACGCATGCTCGAGGGCGAGACCGCGAAGCTGCTGCGCATGGAAGACGAGATCGGCAGGCGCGTCGTCGGACAGAAGGACGCCGTGCAGGCGGTGTCCGACGCAGTGAGGCGAGCTCGCGCAGGCGTCGCCGATCCCAACCGTCCGACGGGCTCGTTCCTGTTCCTCGGGCCGACCGGCGTCGGTAAGACCGAGCTGGCCAAGGCACTCGCGGACTTCCTGTTCGACGACGAGCGGGCGATGGTCCGCATCGACATGAGCGAGTACAGCGAGAAGCACGCGGTCGCGCGGCTGGTCGGTGCTCCTCCGGGCTACGTCGGATACGAAGCAGGCGGTCAGCTCACCGAGGCCGTCCGCAGGCGCCCGTACAGCGTGATCCTGTTCGACGAGGTCGAGAAGGCACACCCGGACGTCTTCGACATCCTGCTCGCCGTGCTCGACGAAGGCAGGTTGACCGACGGTCAGGGCCGCACCGTCGACTTCCGCAACACCATCCTGATCCTGACGTCGAACCTCGGCGCGGGCGGTACCAAGGACCAGGTGATGGAGGCGGTACGGCGCGCGTTCAAGCCCGAGTTCGTCAACCGCCTCGACGACGTCGTCGTGTTCGACGCGTTGTCGGAAGACCAGCTGGAGTCGATCGTCGACATCCAGCTCGGGCAGCTGTCCAAGCGGCTCGCAACGCGCAGGCTCACACTCGATGTCACACCGGCAGCGAAGATGTGGCTGGCGGTTCGCGGATACGACCCGCTTTACGGTGCTCGCCCGTTGCGCAGGTTGATCCAGCAGTCCATCGGCGATCAGCTCGCGAAGCTGTTGCTGGCGGGCAAGGTCCGCGACGGGGACACCGTCCTGGTCGAGGTGTCACCCGACGGTGACACGTTGATCCTGGGATAGAGGATCCCGGCCTGGCAGGTCGCGCAGGGCTCGACAAGGCTCACCGGTACTCCCGGTGGGCCTTGTTGTCGTCGTACCCTCGATGACATGACACATCCGGATGATCCGCGCGACCGGCCATGGGAGGACGGGACGGGGAACCCACCGCCCGAGCCGCCCGATCGCGATCAGCCCACCGAGGCATGGCAGCAATATCCGGATCAACAGCAGTACCCGGATCAACAGCAGTACCCGGATCAGCCGCAGTATCCAGCGCAGCAGTACCAGCAGTACCCCGCGCAGCAGTACCCCACGCAGCAGTACCCCACGCAGCAATATCAGCAGTACCCGCCGGGCCAGCAGTATCAGCAATATCCGGATTCGCCGCCGTATCCGGACCAGCCGACCCAGCAGTACGGCTATCCGCAGCAGACACCCCAGCAGCCGAATCCGACGCAGGCGCTTCCGCCGTACGATCCGAATCAGCAGTACGCGGCCAACCAGCAGTACACACAGCAGTACGGGCCACCGCTGAACCAGCCACCGGAGAACTCGGGACAGCCGCCGGTTCACACCGGGGGAACGCCGTACGTCACCGGGGAGTCGACACCTGGCGGCGGCTCGTCGAAGAAGTGGCTTCTTGCGCTGCTGGCGTTGGCGGCGCTGGCCGTCGTCGTGCTCGCCGGCATTCTCTTCGTGACCAACCAGCCGTCGGATTCGAACACCGCGGCGTCGCCGGGCACCACGCGCCAGCTGCCCACAACGGTTGCGCCGACTCCGAGCACACAGCCGAGTACGCCTGCGTCGCCGTCGACCGGTCTGCTACCCGGTGGCATTCCGGAGATTCTCGGAAATTCGGGAGCCGCGATCGGAAGGATCACCGCGATCGACGGATCGACGATTTCGCTGCAAGGCTTCGACGGTGCGCCGGTGACGGTGTTGACGACGCCTCAGACGCAGGTGCTGTCGTTGTCGGGTTTCGATATCTCTGCGTTGAAGGTCGGGTCGAACATCGTCGTGAACGGCAGCCCGGCCGAGGGCGGGTCCATCACCGCCGACATCATCATCGAGACACCGTAGGGGGCCGCCGGCTTCTGACGGCCGCGCCTACTCGCATCGACACGGCGACCCGCTTCGATGCAGCCAGGCTATAAGCTGATTCGCGATGACGGCTATGTGGTTCGGACTTGCAGCGATCGCCCTGGTTGGCGCGGTCGCACTCCTCTATATCGATCGGTCGCGGCGTGACCAGCTCGGACGTGTGCGCCAGTTGTGGGCGAAGGCGCAGGGGTACACCTACTCGGCAGTCGACGAGGACATCATCGGATTGTTCCGGCGTGCAGCACTCGCCAAGCCGGAGCACACCGCCGCTCTCGACGTCGTGCGGGGCGTGCGGCGCGGCGAGAAGTTCGTACTGTTCGACGTCGAAGAAGAGACGACCATCGTCGCGGTGCAGCGGCCCGTCGGGTCCGCCGTCGACATCGATCTTCGGCTGAAGTCGACTCCGCCGCCGCGAGACCGCGACATGGAGTTGCTCGGATCGATCGGGCCACGCGTCGTGTTCGCCACCGATATCGAGATCGCCCGCCGCGTATGCGACCAGAGGATGGCGGCGTTCACCGAGACAGTGCCCTCGCATGTGTCGTTGCTGTGGAGCGAGAACGAATGGACGCTCGGGTCGTTGCCGCTCGGATCGAGCGGACGTGACTGGGATGCGGCCATCGATGCCGTCGCGCGGCTCTCCGGAATGCTGCACGTACTGCCGCCGGTCTCGCGACGCCCCGGAGCGAATCCCCGTTCGGCGCCGCCTCGGTCGCCCCAGCCCCAGCCCCGATCGCAACAGCCCCAACCGCAACAGCCCCAACCGCAACAGCCCCAACCGCAACAGCCCAAGTCGATTCAGCCAACCCAGTCGCGTCGTCGGCCGGAACCGGAACGTTCCGATTCCCCGCGTCCGCCGATCCGTCAGTCGGGCGACCGTGATGCTCGCGGGCCGCGGCCTGTGCAGGGGCCCGCGCAGGCGCCCCGCGTCGAGCCGCCGAGACGACCGCAAGGGCAGGCTCGGCCGACACCGATCACTCGGGACTCGGACCGCCGACCCACCGACTCGTGATCGAGCTTGCGACACATGGCTACTGATTCGTGAGAAAGCTATAACCTTCTTCGCATGACCGCTGAGCCGATCGAACCCGTGTCCCCCCGGAAGCTTCGTCCAGTGGCGCTCGTCACCGGTCCGACATCGGGGTTGGGCGCCGGGTATGCGCGGCATCTCGCGGCGCGCGGCTACGACCTGGTACTCGTGGCGAGGAACGAGCTGAAACTGCGTTCGCTGGCCGACGACCTACGGCTGGGATTCGGTGCGGACTCGGAGATCATCGCTGCCGACCTGGCCACGCAGCAGGGACGGGATCTGGTGATCGACCGTCTGGGGCGCGGAGTCGAATTCCTGGTCAACAATGCGGGATTCGGCACGTCGGGTGAATTCTGGACGGCACCGACGGAACTGCTGCAGGCGCAGCTCGACGTCAACGTGACCGCTGTGATGCAGTTGACCCGCGCAGCGCTTCCGTCGATGGTGGCTGCCGCCAAGGGCACCGTCGTCAACGTTGCCAGTGTCGCTGGACTGTTGGCAGGACGCGGCTCGACGTACTCGGCGTCGAAGGCGTACGTCGTCTCGTTCTCCGAGGGGCTCTCGGGCGGTCTGGCAGGTACGGGAGTCCAGGTGCAAGCGCTGTGCCCCGGGTTCATCAGAACCGAGTTCCACGAGCGGGCAGGCATCGAGATGTCGACCATTCCTCGGTTCATGTGGCTGAACGTCGAGCAGGTGGTGCATGCGTCGATGAGCGATCTGAGCAAGGGGAAGGTCATCAGCGTCCCGGGTGCGCAATACAAGCTGCTCACCGCGGTCGGCACGAAAATACCGAAATCCGCAGTGCGGAAGCTGACGAACGTCGTCGGACGTGGTCGCGGGCGAACATAGTTCCGCGCGTCCGGGCGTGCCTGCGGGCGTGTCGTGGCGAACACCGATAAATTCGTACCTTGTGACTGTTTTCGTGATCCTGGCGATCCTCGTTCTGGTGGTCCTTGCCTACGCGGCAAGCGTCGAACGGCGGGTGCGACGCTACAGATCCCACACCGCAGCCAGCAGAGCGCTGGTCACCGTCGAACTCGAGCGCAGGTACGTCCAGCTGGAGCCGTTCATCGCCGCTGTCGATTCCTCGGGAATGGACCAGGAGAAGGTCCGCCAGCTCGTGGGGGCGCGGTCGTGGTCGAAGGCAGTGCGTGACCGCGGGCTCGGTCTCGGTGCACAGGCAGCGGCGGAGAACGCGCTGTCGGCGGCCGTCCACGCAGTGCTCGCCGAATCGCACCAGCATCCGAAGCTGAAGGCCAACTGGGCCTTTCAGGGTCCGGCCGGAGACCTCGAGACCACCGAGAAGCGGATCGTCGGTGCCGTCCGCGTCTACAACGACAACGCGTACGCACTCTCGCTGATCCGGGCGTCGTTTCCGTCGAAAGTCGTCGCCGCGATGCTGAAGGTCACCAGCCCCGAACCGTTCGTCGAACACGTCGATCCCGTCGGCGACGCACAGCCCGAGGACGTCGTCGCGTAGGTCGGCAGATCCTGCGCCGAGCACGGTCGGTAGATTCGTCTGCGGAATCGACCCGAAGGGAATCTCTCATGGCCGACAGTGCCGGCAGGACTCACAGCGCCGAGCGGGCAGACTTGGCCGAGCGTGCAGAATTGGCCGGGCTCGTGCGCGACCTGGCCGTCGTGCACGGCAAGGTGACGCTGTCGTCGGGCAAGGAAGCCGACTACTACGTCGATCTTCGTCGCGCGACGCTGCATCACCGCGCCGGTGCGCTGATCGGATCGCAGATGCGCGAACTGGTCGCCGATTGGGAGTTCGACGCCGTGGGCGGCCTGACCATGGGTGCAGACCCCGTCGCGCTGGCGATCATGCACGCGCAGGGCCGACCCATCGACGCGTTCGTGGTTCGCAAGGCCGCAAAAGCGCACGGGATGCAGCGACAGATCGAGGGGCCGGACATCGTCGGCAAGCGAGTTCTGGTCGTCGAGGACACCACGACCACGGGGAACTCCCCGCTCACCGCCGTCAAGGCACTGCGTGACGCGGGCGCAACGGTCGTCGGAGTTGCTACCGTCGTCGACCGGGCCACCGGCGCCGACGACGTCATCGCGGCCGAGGGCCTCGAGTACCGCTCGCTTCTGGGTCTGGGAGACCTGGGCCTGTAGGACGAAGCTGCCTCACGTGACGTGCGCGACGACGATGTAATTGTCGTTCGTGGGTTCGCCGTTTCGCACGTCGCAGTTGGCGAGGATCAGGCGGCCCGGTACTTGGGCGCGTAAGTCGTTGTCGCTCAACAGCGAACCCTTGGGTAAGGGTCCGACGGTGTCGACGGAGTACCGCAGGACCCCGCTCGATGTTCGCAGCACTATTTCGTCTCCCGGCTGCGCCACTCCCAAGGCCTTGAACGGAGCATCGCGCTTGGAGTAGTTGTGTCCCACAACCACTACCGTCTCCTGGGTGTCGGTTCCCGGCAGTCCGCTCTCGGCCCACCACGCAGGTAGTTCGTCGACCGGGTTCAACACTTGGTCGCTGTTGCGGAACAGGCCTTCGGGGTCCACCGGACTGCTCATGTACGTCACCGAATCGGCCGATCTCAGTTCTATCCAGTCGGGCTGGGCAGGTGCAACCGGGGCGGGTGGAGCCACGGAGATCCGTGACTCCACCGCTGACCGGTCCGGAGGAACCACTGCCGGTTCCTCTGCGGCGCAACCCGATACGAGAAGTGCCAGCCCCAGTGCGACTGCGAGTCTACGAAGACGCATCTGTCGAGTTGCGACGACGCAGGTAGATGCCGCCGCCGACGGCCGCGATCGCGACGATGCCGACTCCGGCCAGGATCGCCGGGGTGGCGGACGAGCTGTCGGAGCCACCCGACGCCGCGTCCGAGGAATCCCCGAGAGCGAGGTCCACCGCGGGCAGCTCGCCGGCGACAACGGTGACGCCGTCGTCGTTGGTGGTGAAGTAGTCCGCGACGGTGAACGAGCCGTCCTCGTTGGACACGCCGATCAATTCGACACCGGTCTCGTCGACGACGACCGACGTATCACTGACCTGCGTGACCGGGACGTCCTCCTTGACGGTGGTGCCCAGGTTGATCGTCCAGCTGAACTTCGGTCCACTGGCGGCCACTTCGGCTGCCTTTGCCACCAGATCGGCTTCCGCCTTCGTCGCTGCATCGGCAGCTGTCTTCGCGTCCGTTGCCGCCGTCTGCGCGGCCGTCAACTCGCCTGCCTTCGCGTCGGCGTCCGCCTGGGCCGCTGTCACTGCAGCGTCGGCTTCGGTGACCTCGGCTTCGGCAGCGGCTGCGGCGGCGTTGGCGTCGTCCACTGCCTGCTGCGCGGATGTGACTGCAGCTTCGAGGGTGGCGATGTCCGCGTCCGACGGTGCTGCGGCGAGGTCGGCTTCGGCTGCGGTGGCAGCTTCGGCTGCGGCTGCGGCGGCGGCCTGAGCTGCCGTGGCGGCAGCGCGCGCGTCGTCGGCAGCCTTGTTGGCTTCTACTGCAGCCTCGGTGGAGGCGGCGGCGGTGGCTTCGAGCTCTTTGGCTCTCGCCTCGGCAGCGGTGGCCACGTCGAGTGCAGTTCGTGCTTCGATCGCTGCCGACAGGGATTCCGCTGCCCTGGCTGCAGCGGCCCGTATCGCCGCACTGACCTTCGCGATGTTGAGTGTCTTGAACGAATCCTGCACTGCTGTCAGCGAATCCTGCAACGCCTTCGCCGACGCCTCGGCATCGGCTGACGCCGTTGCAGCAAGTTCGGCCTTGGCATCCGCGTCGGCTCTCGCAGCAGTGGCGGCCGCGACGTCGGCCGGGGTACCGGCTGCCTTCGCGGTCGCTTCGAGCTCGTCTGCCAATGCCGCCGCAGCAGCTGCTTCGGCATCGGCGTCGGTCTTCGCCTGCGCTGCGGCATCGGAAGCGGCCTGCAGATCGGCGGTGTCGGACTTGGCCTTGTTGACCGCTGCGACCGCCGCGATCCTGTCCAGCTCCGCAGCTGCGGCGACGGTGTCCGCCTGCGTGGCCTTGGCCGCAGCGTCTGCGGCAGCGAGCTCGGCCTTGGTCACCGCGGTGCTGGCAGCAGCGTCGGCGGTAGTGGCCGCGTCGAGTCGTACCTGCGCGGCGGTAGAGGCTTCGACTGCCGCCTTGCTCTTCGCTTCGGCGTCGACGAGCGCTTGCTTCTCGGCGTCGGACAGCTGCGGGACGATATCGAGGTTGATCGTCGCAGTTCCGTCCGCGTTGAACACCACTCCGCCGGTGATCTGAGGAAAGGGTCGCTCGGTGGACGGCGCGGCGGGCGGAGGGACGGCCGCAACGGAGGCGTCGCCGGTTCCGGCGGTGGGAACCTGGGCAGGCGGCTGTAGCTCGCCGGTTGCGGTGTCGGTGCTCTCGGGTGTCGTCGCCTCAGGGCTGGTTGCCGGTGCCGACGTTTCTCCGGTCTCCACCTCTGTCGGAGCGTCGACGGCGGGTGTCTCGGCAGGCGTTTCCGGCTGTGCGCTGGCGATACCCGGTCCTGCGAGGGCGAACGACAGTGCAACTGCAGCGCCGGCTGCGGCGAGGCGGGTCTTCCGTGATCGAGTGATCGACTTGTGCGACATGGATCTTCTAGCCCTTCGGTCGTGGCAGCCGAGGCCGCCAACACTCCCGTCCCGATCCGGAAATGTCTTTAGTGAGGCACACGTACTAGTGCTCCAAGGACCGTAACGGACCGAAGGGTTTGTGAAGCTTTACCGGAGGATAGGTTATCGAAGTGTTACGTATGGGACTGAAGTGAAACAAGTGACTCCCGCGGTGTCACTAGTCTCCGACCGTCACCGCCTGTGCCTCGTCCACGCTGTGCGGTGCCGGGTCGTGATCGTCCACGTGGGCGAGGACCTTCGGCCGGTGGAGACCCGTGCCGATCCGCGCCGTGAGCGACGACCTGCGTGCCGTCGCCGGTCTCTTCGAATTCGTCGCGGCCAACCCCGCCGAGTCGCATTCCGTTCTGTGCCTGGCCCTTGGCAGCACGTGACCACCACCCACGCGGACAGCTGGTTCGGCCGAGTGACCCGAATTCCACACCATCGCGGGTTCAGCGACACCCACTACATAGACGACCATGGGCTCAGCCAGATCACCGCAGCGCTGCCGTTGATCGGGTTGCCCCGCGATCAACAGCTCACCCTCACACGCGGGGACGGATCCGACATAACTGTCGACGGGCTCGACGATCTGCAAGCCATGCGCATGATCCTGCTCCAAGTCCTCACGGCCGACGTTCGAGCGAGATCCGAACGTGCGATTACGACTGTCTTTCCGCCGCCTCCGATCACAGCGCCGACGCCAACGGAACTTTGTCGAGGTTCCGCTACGCTCAGAGCAAGATCGACGTCGCACCGGACACCATTCTCGTCGACCGTGAAGTAGCTGAAATTATTGCTGAACAACGAGATTGGCTGCACACTCACTGCCCGAATGTTGATCACCGCTTCTTGTTCGTCCAACGTAGCGGCAACCGTCGCGGCGACAAAACGTTCCATCCGGCACGTATAACTGGGTATTGCGCACGCTCAGTTCTGTGATTCAGATCAGAGATTCGCGCGGCCACCGGTACAACTGAGTCACACTCACCGGTTTCGTCAGACCCGGCTCACCCGCCTGGCTGAACTCGGTTTACCGGTTCACGTGCTCCAACGCTATGCCGGCTATGCCACCCCGACGATGACCATGCACTACATCGCAGCCCGCGACGAACACGCCGAACAAGCATTTCTCGCGACCGCGAAGCTCCGCGCCGACGGCATCCGCATCGCATTGTCCAGCGAAGACCACGACAGCCTGCATCTATTCCGCAGTGCCGACCGAATCCTCCCGAACGGCTGTTGCATGCTTAGCTGAGCCTCGTCAAAAGCGTCATCCAAGCCTGAAACGGTGTCGACGCCTATCGGCAACGCATGAAGAATCTGCCACTCCTCCTGCTGAGGTCTTCACTCTGCAGCGCTTCCGCTGTCCCCTCCTCGAACTGCTGATGTAGGTGCAGGAACCAGAATCCGATGCGCTTAGTGGTGTTCTGTTGAAGCATTCGACTCCCCGTCTTGTTGCGTACGAACGTTCGAACCATTCCTCTTGGAGTCCTACAGGGCCGTGTGGATCCAGGGCATACTTAACGTCACGGTGAGTATATCTCGTGCACAATATAGTCGCATGGTCCAGTATCTCGCATTGACGATATTAATGTCTTGGTGAGAGGTTTGTGACGTAGTGAGCATCGAGGTGGCAACCGCCGTCCAGAGAAGAGACTCCGGGCACGGCCGAAGGATCGGACTTGGTCGGAGGAACACGTACGTTGCGCGACGACTCGGCTATGCGGCGTTCGTGATCTGGGCTGCATATACGTTGAGCTGGCTGCTGCTTTTCCTTCTGCCCAGCAACGCCGCCGAAATCATGCTTCGCAACATCAGTGGCGGCAGCTCGGCCGCAGACCCCGCTGCGATAGCAGCACTCGAACAGAAATATGGACTCGATCGTCCACCGTTGGAGCAGTATTTGACGCTTCTGCTACGGGCGCTGCGAGGAGATCTAGGAACGTCGGTCGACACCGGCCTCCCAGTCACCACAGTGGTCGGACAAGCCGTCCCCAGTACATTGCAACTCGGAGCGGCTGGCCTGGTGTTGGGTACTGCCTTGGGACTGGCTATCGCAGTTGCTGCAAATCTGGTTCGTAGACCTTTTCTTCGGAACGCTCTGTTCGCTGTTCCTCCCCTGTTTTCCTCTCTACCGACGTTCTTCGTAGGGCTACTTCTGATCCAGTTCTTTGCGTTCCGGCTCGGTTGGTTGCCCCCCATCGGAAGTGGCAGCACCAGTCAACTCGTATTGCCTGCGCTCACTCTGGCTATTCCAACGAGCGCCGGGATAGCGCAAGTGACTGCGACGAGCCTCCATGCAGGCATTCGTTCGCCCTACGGAGACTATCTACGAGCACGAGGTGTCCCACATCTGCGCATGGTGATCAGACACGCGCTACGAACTGCCATTATCCCCGCCACCACTCTGCTCGGCTTGTCAGTCGGGGGAATTCTCGCCGGCACAGTTGTGGTCGAGACCGTCTTTTCGCGTCAGGGCTTGGGCCGTCTTCTGCAGACATCGGTTATGCAGCAGGATATTCCAGTCGTACAAGGTGTCGTCATCTTCTCTGCCGTGATCTACGCGGTGGCCAACCTGATCGTCGACATGGTCTACCCCAAGATCGACCCCAGAATCACGATTGGCTGAATCGAAATGTCTGACAGAACATTGCTCGACTCCCTGGACTCCACCGTTCACGCATCAATGTCCTCGGCGATGGACAGGCAGGTCGGTGACCGCGAGCCGAGGTGGTCTCGGCGGAACCTGGCACGCGCTGTCCACCCTCGAAAAGTGCAGCCGACTCTCGTCTTGTCCGTTCTCGTCTTGCTGGTCGTCGTACTTTTCGCGGCGTTTCCTTCGATCTTGACCGCCTACAATCCATACGCCAGAGACTTGACCAATATTCTGGCCGAGCCATCCTTTGCGCATCCATTCGGCACGGACAGTCTCGGACGTGATCTGTTCACACGATTCGTGTTCGGGACCAGAACGACTCTGGTCGCAGCACTGCTCGCGCTGACAATCGGCGTATCCGTCAGCATCGCGATCGGCCTGCTTGCAGGTTATTTCAGAGGTCTCGTGGACGAGATTGTCGGACGTCTGATCGATGTGTTCTTGGCGGTGCCCGGACTGCTTGTCGCACTCATGCTCGTGACAGGCTTGGGCTTCGGGATCGTCAATATCGCTATCGCAGTCGGCGTCAGTTCCATCGCGTCACTCACCCGCGTTCTGCGTGCCGAAGTTCTTCGCGTGCGCACATCGGATTTCGTAACAGCTGCAACGCATTCAGGGGTCAGGTGGTACCGAATTCTCCGGCGGCATGTTCTTCCTCATGCCCTAGGCCCGGTGGTCGCTCTCTCAGCGCTGGAGTTCGGGGGTGCCCTACTTGCTATCTCTGCCTTGAGCTTTCTAGGCTTCGGCGCGCAACCGCCGACACCGGAATGGGGTGCGTTGGTGTCGGACGGCCGAACGTATCTCGCATACGCGTGGTGGCTTACCACATTGCCCGGGCTCGCCGTTGTTCTGGTGGTACTCGCAACGAACCGAATCAGCAAGTTCGTGGAGAGTGTCCGATGACCGAGACGGAAACCTCTTCGAACCTTCTTCTTGCTGTCCAGCATCTGAGCGTCTCGTACCACCCTAGAGGAGGCCGAATTCAGAGCGGCCCGCCCGCAACGGAACGGATTCGCGCGGTGACAGATGTGTCCTTTCGCTTACATCGTGGTGAACGACTCTCCTTGATTGGTCAGTCGGGTTCTGGAAAGTCCACGATCGCGAATGCGCTGCTTGGGTTGTTACCTGCACATGCGACGGTCGACTCCGGGACAGGGAGTTTCCGCGATGTCGATTTATTTGCGCGCCGCACCGAAAAGGCGTGGAACAGAATTCGGGGTGGTTCCATCGCGTATGTTCCCCAGGATCCGGACATTGCTCTGAACCCTGTGAAACGAATGGGAAGCCAGATCGATGAGACACTGAGGCTCCATGGGGGAGTTCGTGATCGAGATGAGTTGAGGAGAAGGTCGATCGCGTTGTTCGAGCAGGTTGGACTCACTGACCCTGCTCGGATACACGACGCGTTTCCGCATCAACTCAGTGGTGGCCAGCGTCAACGCGCTCTGATCGCGATTGCGCTCGCAGGGGAACCCGAGATCATCATCGCCGACGAGCCGACCTCAGGTTTAGACGTGACCGTTCAGAAACTCGTTCTCGATTTGCTGGACGATGTCGTCCGTTCACGGTCACTGTCGGTGCTGTTGATTACGCACGATCTTGCGGTGGCAAGTGAGCGAACCGATTCCATCGTCGTGCTTCACCGTGGTGATGTGGTTGAAAATGGGCCAACACACGCAGTTGTCCGCAGCCCTAGGGACCCGTACACCCGCCGGCTGTTCGATGTGGTGCCCTCTCGTTCCTCTCGTAGGCTCCTCGCTACCTCCAACGGTCGCCTTGAAAGTTCGAGAATCGAAGTCGCGGATCGACTGCAGCCGCAGCTGATCGCAGTAGAGAACTTGAGTAAGGCATACGCCACACGCAGCGCACGTGCAGGAACGACGGTCACTCGCGCGGTCCGGGATATCTCTTTCTCAATCCCGGAGCACAGCACCTACGGACTGGTCGGTGAGTCGGGGTCAGGCAAGTCGACCGTGGCTCGGATCATCGCTGGAATCGATCGGCCGGACAGCGGATCACTTACGTATCGTGGACGTGATGCATTGACTACGAGCAGATCCGGTAGGCGTGAGTTCAGTCGATCCGTGCAATACATCTTTCAGAACCCGTACTCCTCGCTGGACCCGAAGATGAAGGTCTCCGATATCGTTGCCGAACCGCTCGAAGGGTTCAGAATCGGCTCCAAGCAGGAGCGCAGCGATCGCGTTCGTGAGGCATTGGCTGCTGTGGGACTTGAGCGTGAATACCTAGGACGCAAGCCGACCGAACTCTCCGGTGGGCAACGTCAGCGAGTCGCGATCGCGCGTGCAGTCGCGCTCCGTCCGGAGATGATCGTTCTCGACGAGCCGGTGTCGGCTCTGGATGTCTCGGTCCAAGCGCAGGTCCTACAGCTCCTGGTCGATTTGCAGTCCGCGTTCGGGCTGACATACCTGTTCATCTCCCACGACCTCGGGGTGATCCGGCTCGTAGCGGATCGCGTCGGAGTTCTACACCATGGCGCTCTCATAGAGGAGGCCCATGTAGACGACGTCTTCTCAAATCCGAGGCACGACTACACCCGACTTCTCATCGATTCGATTCCGAGTTTGGCGGGAATTCCCGAGCAACTGACACGACACAGCAGAATGGGTTCGCAGACATGATGATACGTTCCACACGAGCCCCTAGGGCGCGACATTCGATCGCACTCGCTCTTGGGTTGGCTGCCGTGCTTACGCTCACCGCGTGCGTTGGCTCGGAGGGTCCGACACAGGCAGCCACTGACCGCGCAGACGACGGCACCCTGACCGTATATTCGGAACCGACACCGGCATTCGACCCGCGTCAATACTATGGCTGGATCAACCGTGCCCTCAGCGATTCTCTCATCGACCGCGACCCCGACACTGGTGAATACGTACCGTGGCTGGCCACATCGTGGGAAGAGAACGAATCCGCAACCGAGTTCACGTTCCACCTTCGAGAAGGCGCAACTTTCTCCGACGGAGCCCCGATCGATGCACACGCGGTGCAAGCAAATTTTGACGGCGTGCTTGCTGACCTCGCTGCCGGGGGCGGGTGGTACTTACGAGGATTGTTCGACCACTACGTCGGAACTGATGTAATCGACTCGGACACAGCCGTTGTGAAGTTTTCCCAACCTAATCCACCGTTTCTGACCACGGTAGCTACCAGCCAATTGGCATTGCTCTCGCCGCGATCGTTTGATACCGACCTCATCGTGCGCCGAACTGACTTCGCCGCAAGTGGTCCGTTCGTCATAGACAGCTACGTTCCTGATGAAAGTCTGGTGCTCAAGCGGCGGCCGGACTACAACTGGGCGTCTGGCCTTGCCGAACATCAGGGACCGGCCAGCATCGATACAATCGATGTCCGTTTCGTGGCAGAAGAAGGCGTCCGGGAAGGTGCGCTGACCAGCGGTCAGATCGACATCGCGGAATCACCCACAGTCCCTGGCGCGATCGCATTGGAAAGGGCCGGAAACTCACTCCACTGGAGGGGACAGGTCGGCCTCCCGTACTACCTGGAAGCCAACTTCACCAAGCCCCTGGTTCAGGATCTGGCAGTGCGACGTGCCCTCCAACGTGCGATCGACCGCCAAGAGATCTCCGACTCGGTCACCGGTGTGACCGCGCCTCCGGCCGATAGTGTGATCACCAGCACTCTGACTGGGCATCAGAGCTTCGATAACCTGCTCGGACACGACCCCGACGAAGCTCGCAGCATTCTCGACGACGCTGGATGGAATCCCAGTAGCGATGGGATCCGTGCAAAGAACGGTGAACGACTGGAACTGAAGGTAATTGGAAAATCGAACGACACGGTAATCCGTGACTCACTGGTTCTGATCAAGGAACAGGCCAGAGAAGTCGGCATCGAGATCACGTTGCAGTTCACCGATAATGCGGGGCCGACGTGGTGGGAGTCCGGGGCAGACTATCTGTTCCAGGGCAACAAGAGTCCTGATGCGGATATTCTGCGCAAGATCTACCAGAACGAAGGCAAGCAGGCCCAGCCGTGGCTCTACACGAACAGCTCGGATGTCAGCACCCACGGTGGTCGGTTGGAAGAGGTGCTGCAACTCCAGGCAACGGAACCGGACCAGTCCGCGCGCACTGCTCTGCTGGCCGAAGCCCAGGAGATTCTGATCGAGGACGCGATCTGCATCCCGCTCATCGAAAACGAGTCAGGGTACGTCGCGGCTGGCCCCCGCGTACACGGACTGCGTCTGGACAGCTTGTCCAACCTCATCGTCTCCGACGCGTGGGTCGACAACTAAGCACTGCGAAAATATCACTACGACAAGGGAGTACGCGAATCCATGACCGACCGCGAAGATCGCCAGATCCATCTCGGCCTCTGGCTCACCTTTCTCGACAGCACAGATTGGCGCAATCCAGCCAGTCGAGCTGAGGAGTTGAACTCCCTGGCACCGTATGTAGAGCTGGCTCAGATTGCTGAAGCGGCCAAATTCGACGCGCTGATACGTGGCGACGGATTTGGTGCGCCGATACCAAGCGCGACGCAGGCATACGCTGGATCGCTCGAGATCTTGCCACTGTTGGCGGCGCTCGCCGCGCGAACCGACAGAATCGGCCTCATCGGAACAGCATCGACGACATTCTCCGAACCGTACGATCTCGCACGAACGCTGGCGACGATCGACCATCTGAGCAATGGCAGAGTGGGGTGGAACATCGTCACATCGACAGGCGGAGAGGAGAATTATGGTTACGACCGCATTCCCAGCCACGCTGAACGCTACGAGCGTGCTGACGAGTTCATCGACGTAGTCAGCAGGCTGTGGGCGAGCTGGGACGGGGACGCAGTGCAGATCGACCGCTCCAGCGGAACCTTCTTCGACCCATCCAAGATCAACCCGATCGACCATCGAGGCAAGCACTTTCAAGTCGCTGGACCACTCAATATCGCGCGCCCACCGCAGGGGCGGCCTGTGTTTGTCCAAGCAGGAGATTCCGAGGCGGGCAAGGACTTCGCAGCCCGACACGCTGAAATAGTGTTCACCGCACAACGGGAGGTTTTCAATGCTCGAACGTTCTATGCAGATGTGAAGTCCAGGATCAAGCAGCAGGGGAGAGACGAGACTCGGGTCAGTGTTCTACCCGGCTTGGTCTTCACGATCGCCGAAACCGAGACTGACGCACTGCAACTCTCGGACGAGTTTCACCGGCGGATCGACTACGACCGAACCCGAGTGAACCTTCAGGAACTGCTCGGCGGCATCGACTTGTCCGACATCGGCTTGGACGAGCAGGTTCCGGCGGAGCGCTGGCCGAATGCGTCCACCCTCACCCGACAGCAGGGGCGTCCTCAAATTCTCCTGAATCTCGCCGCACAGGACGGAACGACGCTTCGACAGCTCCTGCACGCACTCGGCACTGCACACGGCCACGGCCGGATATTTGGCACTCCTGAACAGATAGCCAACCACATCGAGCTCTGGACCGAGACCAACGCCGCCGACGGATTCGCGCTCTCTCCTGCACAAGGTATTTCAGGGGCGCGCGCTTTCGCCGACCGTGTCATCCCGATCCTTCAGGCGCGAGGTCTCTTCCGCACCGACTACACCGGATCCACGCTACGTGAGCATTTCCAACTCGAGCAGCCCGCTGGAACGATCGAATCGGTAGGAGGCCCTCGATGACAGACGGACGAAAGATCCTACTGGCCTATAACCTCCGCAGCTATGGGGTATCACCTCGGGCGTGGCTGACTGGCAATTCGTCCGGGCACGCGTTGTTCACAGCCGACTACTGGTCGGACGTAGCGCGCGAAGCTGAACGTGGCTTGTTCGACGCTGTCTTCGCCGGTGACTCATCGCAGTTTCTCGGAGCCAATCGGATCGACGTCGACGGGCTGGACAGGTTTATCGCATGGGCGTCCGTCATTCCGAACACCGATAATATCGGAATCATCGTCACTGCCTCCACCACCTACAACGACCCCTACCGACTCGCCGAGCGACTGTTGTCGTTGGATCACCTCTCTGGCGGGAGGGTCAGCTGGAATCTCATCACCACCTTCGCTCCAGACTCAGCAGCCAACTTTGGCTTGGCAACCCATCCGGACCGCAAGCAGCGATACCGCCGCGCCGACGAGTTCGCGGATGTCGTGGTCCGCCTGTGGGACTCAGCTGGCAGCGGACCTTCCGTCGAGATTCGCAACACGAACTTCACCGTATTGGGCCAGTTACCGCTCCCACGATCGAGACAAGGCCGACCACCGATCATTCGAGCCAGTTCATCAGCCGAAGGCCGCGCTCTTGCAGGTAGGCTGGCAACCGGTGTGTTCGACTCTGCCCTGACACTGGCAGGCGGGCAGGAAGGGTATCGGCGAGTGAAATCCGACGCCGTATATGCGGGCCGTTCACCAGCCGAACTCGCATACCTTCCCGGAATTCGAATCGTGTTGGGGAGCACCGAAAGTGAAGCCCGCGGTAGAGTCGACGAATTGTTCTTGAACGATCCGTTGACCAGCAGCGAGCATCGCGCCTGGTTCGGCTCGCTGATCGGCACCGACATCGAGACGCTCGATTCCGAGCGACCTATTCCCGCATCGGTGCTGACCGCTGCGTTAACATCAGCCATCGATGATCGTGACGCGGTACGTGCATCGACCCTGAAATTGTTGGGCGAGCAGGCGACATTGCCCGTGCACGAACAGCTGCGTCTCACCCGCTATGTGAGCGGAGGACACTCCACTTTTGTTGGGGCCCCTGATCAACTGGCGGATCGACTCGAAATTTGGTTCCGTGGCCGCGCCGCAGATGGTTTCGTCATCGCGCCCGACCTCACAGTCGACACATTGCCCATCCTGGTCGACGAGGTCGTTCCCCTCCTACAACGGCGAGGACTGTACAAGCATGAATACGCATCGTCGACCCTGGCCGGCCACTTCCGGGACGCAAGCGGGCTCGGAATTGAGGTGCCAGCGTGACTCGCAGCACACGGTGGCTCCTTGCAATCACCGACCGACTAGTCAATGTTCTCCATTCCGATGGAGAACTCGCCGACCGAATCGACGACGCCGGATTCGACACAGTAATTTTCGGGATCGACCGGTTGACGCCGCACCCAGCTAATGGCGATCACCTCGACCCGACCGCAGTTGCATCGATTCTCTCGCAGAGGATCACGAAGACTCGGATCGCAATCGCCGCCGCCAACCAACGCGAGCACCCATGGAACCTGGCGCGTGCGGTAGCAAGCCTGCAGACCTTCGCATTGGCTGGCAGCGGTCTACTCCTCGGGCCAGTGGACCACACCGCTGGATCCGGCGAGCCAGGAATGAGCGCCTGGGACGCTCGGGGACTTTCACAATCGGTCGACACCAGCGTCGCCGCGACCATCGATACCGGGGCGATTGCACGGACACTCTGGAATGACTACTCATTCGATGCTGTAGTCAGTGACCGAACTAGCGGAAGATACATTGATCCTGACCGCATACGTTCAAGCAACCACCGTGGCGTGTACGAGGTGGCCGGCCCGCTGTCGGTTCCGACACGCGGTAGACCGACCCTGTCACTGTTCGCTGTTGACGACATCTTCAGTGCTCTGCCGAGCGAGTTAGTCGTCCCAGCGGCGTTCGATTCTGTCACCACGACATTGGAGTCTGCAACGGCGCGCGTAAAGGACCCAGGCTCATTCGGCGGGCGGCCGTTGATCGTTCATATCGACGATCTGAATGCGCTCACCCATGCTCGGACACTTGATGGCAGCAACGGTCGAATTC
The DNA here is from genome assembly GCF_001895005.1 of Rhodococcus yunnanensis NBRC 103083. Taxonomy (GTDB): domain Bacteria; phylum Actinomycetota; class Actinomycetes; order Mycobacteriales; family Mycobacteriaceae; genus Rhodococcoides; species Rhodococcoides yunnanense. The sequence continues at coordinate 86,249 of NZ_BCXH01000006.1, forward strand.
ATGGGTTACAAATCCAGGTCAGTGACAGGGGCGAACTGGAAGAGGCCCTGGCGCAGTTCCACTAAGCGGACTGCGCCGCGAGAAAGTCTGGCGGCGTAGCGGCCGCCGACTCCGCATCTGCCAAATCACCTAAGAATTCGGCGATTACAGACAATTGCGCATCGTCGAACCGGCCCAGGACACCCGCCAGTCGCTCCAGGCGTGCGCCATCGTTCGGGTGGACGTGCTCGGCATTCAACGACACGATCACCTTCCGACGATCCTCGGTTGAACGTGTCCGCTCGACGTACCCGGCCTTTTCGAGTCGGTCGATGACTCCTGTAGTTGTGCCGGACGATGTGACATCGGTGAGCTGCCCGAGCAACCCTGGACTGAGCGGGCCGTGCAACTGCAAAAGGTTGAAGAAGTTCGCTTCACACGTACTCAAGGTCAGCCCTGCATCGTCGGCAGAAATCTGCTGAATGCGTGCCGACGCCGCCGCGTACCGCCGCATCGCGGCATCAATGTCCACCGCATTGGCAGACCTGTCAGGACTTGCAGTTGCCATCGTCAACCTCCCGTCATAGTATCTCGCGCAGACGAGATACTTGCATAAGCGATAAACCTAGTTGAGCGACTATATCGCGAAAAGCGATGTTACTCGCCGGAGAAGGAGCCTCGGAGATGACGGCATCCACAACCTCCCCTGATGACACGGACGCACCACAGCACCCGTACCGCTGGGCAGCCATGGTCGTATTGGTCCTGGGGTTCATGCTTGATCTCTTGAACGTGACCATCGTCAACGTCGCACTCCCCGTCATTCAGATAGATCTCTCGGGCACGCCCTCCCAAATTGGTTGGATCGCCACGTCGTACCTGCTCGCCTTTGCGGTCACTCTCATCACCGCTGCCAAACTCGGTGATCTATGGGGCCGCAAGCGGGTTTTTCTGGTCGGTCTCACAGCGTTCGCGGTCACTGGCATCTGGTCAGCACTTGCACAGAGTTCAGGCGAGCTGATCGCAGCTCGGGCAGGCCAAGGCGTTGCAGCCGCAATACTGGCACCACAGGTTATGAGCACTCTGTACACCCTGTTCACCGGAAAAGAACGCGCAACGGTATTCGGATTGTTCGGCCTTGCCGCGGGTCTTGCCCAGGCAGGAGGGCTACTACTCGGCGGCATTCTCATCTCGGCCGACATCGCGGGCCTGGGTTGGCGAACAGTCTTCTGGGTCAGCGTTCCGGCCGCTGCAATCCTTCTCGCGCTCGGCGCTTGGCTGATTCCGGAGAACCGCGCTCCAGATGCCTTCCGGCCCCGATGGCTTCCTGCCACTGTGCTCACAGCTGGCTTGATCGCAATCATCTTTCCGCTCTTGGAGGGGCGCGCTCACAATTGGGCGCCATGGACGTGGGGTGTCATGCTGGGTGGGATAGTCGCGGTTGTATCGGTGGCGTTCGGTGAACACCGAAATGCTGCGCTCCGCGCTGGCGCACTACTTCCCCTTGGCCTTCTCAAGGAACGAATCAGCGGCGTTGCCATGGTGGTACAGCTCATTGCCTTCGCAGCATTCAGCGGCTTTCTTCTGGTATTTATCGTGTGGCTGCAGGACGGCCAGGACTACACCCCTCTGCGCGCCGGCGTAGTCACCATCGCGTTTTCAGTCGGCGGACTTGCCATGGCAGTATTCGTCGGTCGTCTCACACTCCGATTCGGCCGATACACGGTGGTTGCAGGCACCCTCATCGGTGCAGCGGGAACACTCGCGGTCCTCGCGGCCGCCGGCACAGCGACCATAGATGTCGATCCATGGCTCCTTGCCCCCGGCCTGTTCGCTATTGGAGTCGGGATGAACCTCGTCATGCCGCCGCTGACAACAATGTTCCTCTCGACTGTCCCGGCGCGCTATGCAGGCTCAGCATCAGGCATATGGACCACCAGTCAGCAGTTCGGCGCTGCTATCGGTGTCGCCTCTCTGAGCGCGGTGTTCTTCGGTACGGCCGCTACCAGCGATTATTGGAAAGCCCTCCAATCAAGTGCGTATGCGATTGTCGCAGCGCTGATCGTCAGCGCCATTGCATGCATTATTTTTCTTAGACCGTCCAATGAACGGTACTTAGCTTGAATGTACCGATGGGTTGAGCCGGTGGCCGTGAATCATGCTGTGGGGTCTCGGCGCGGTCATGGGCATGGCTGCGTGCCCGATCTCATGTATCGGGTTGTTCCACTGAGCCTTTCGCGTTGTGGGCGGGCTGGGTTCGTCTGGTTAGGTGCGAGATCGAGCATTCTGGCGGAAGATGTTGCCGAACAGTGCGATCCAGGCTTTCTCTCATGGCCACTTCTGCGGTAGATGCATGGTGATTTTTCGTGCGGAGTAGGCGATCCGGGTCGGGACGGTGATCAGGGTCGGGACGGTGATCAGGGTTCGCCGGATCGTCCCGGTCGTCGCTTTGACCAATTTCCGGTCACCGGTGAGTGTCGCGGCGGCGCGGGTGAGGTTGAATGCCATGACCGCACAGACCAGCCAAGCTGCGTTGGCGCAGAAGTGCGCCGAGGGTAGATGGGCGTGGGCGGAGTTCTTGATCGGCGTGGACTTGTTCGATGATCGTGTGGCGGCGGTGGATCTGATCGGCGGTCACGGTGTCGACCTCGTCGGGGTCGGTGGTGGTGAAAAATGAGTGGAAGCGCCACACGTCGAATAGTTGGCCCTGGCCCTGGCCCTGGTGCCGGCGCCGCGGTGTCGGTGGTGACCGTGGTGATCAGCGAGTTCAGGCCTAGGATGCCGAGTAGCCGTAGCCGGATCCTTGTTTGCTGTGGCCGTGGACTTCGATGATGGAGTCGTCGAAGTCGACCATCACACGGTCGGTGTCGATGCCCGCGAGCGGTGGGGAACACGGCGACACACAAAGAAGGGTCCGCGCCATGAGAATCCACCGAGCACGCCGCCGACAAGCGGGCCCGTCGCGATGCCGATGCCGAGCGCGGCCTCGTACAGAATGATCGCGCGCGCGACGCCACCGGAGGCGGCGCCGACGATCGTCGACAGGGCAGTCGCGATGAAGAGTGCGTTGCCCAATCCCCATCCGGCGCGGAAGCCGATGATTTCACCGACCGAACCGGACAGGCCGGCGAGCGCGGCGAACACCACGATGATCGCCAGTCCCGCCAGCAGCGTGCGCTTCGGACCGAAACGACTGGACACGACGCCGGTGATCAGCATCGCGACGCCGGTGACCAGCATGTAGCTGGTGAACAGCAACGAGACCTGGGAGGGCGACGCGTCGAGCTGCTCGCCGATCGGTTTGAGGATCGGGTCGACGAGACCGATGCCCATGAAGGCGATGACGCTGGCGAATGCCACCGCCCAGACGGCTTTCGGCTGCTTCAGCAGGCTGTCCGACGTTGTGTTCACTGCTATTTCTTTTTGCGAATATGTCGCTACTGATCGGAGATCGACGTCTTGAGCATGGTGCGCAGTTCGCCCAATCCGTCGGTCAGCTTCTTCAATTGCTCCGGGTCGAGATCGGAGAGGTAGGGGACAAGCCCGTCGCCGATGAAGGCGCGTCCGTCGGCCAACCAGGCCGCGCCCTTGTCCGTCGTCTCGACGAGAACGGCGCGCGAATCCGACGGGTCGGACGTGCGTTCGACGAGCCCCTGGTCGACCAGCTTCTTCAGCAGCGCGGTCGCCGAGGGCTGTGAGCATCGGTCGATGACGGCGAACTCGCTGATGCGCAGCGGCTGATACTCCTCGAGGAGCGAGAGGGCTCGCATCCATGCCCTGGGATGCTCGTCGCTGCCGAGCCGGGCGGCGAGGCGGGCGAATCTCGACGAGGTGGTGACCAGTTCGACCAGGAGGTCGCGCATCGAGGCGTCGGTGTCGGGCATGCACATTATGTTACATAAGCTAATTATGTATTTCGCCTCGGGCGGCAATTGGCGCGACGAACGAGTGCGTCAGGACGCGTTGTGTTCGTCCAGGAATTTCGTGATCGCCTTGTCCCAGTCGGCGTTGCGGCCCATGTCGAGTCGAAATTTCAGGGCCGAATAGAACCCGAACAGCACCAGTGCGACCGCGAACAGGCTGCCGATTCCGGTGAACAGGGCTGCGGCGACTGCATCGGCATTCGTGATCGGCTGTGTGGTCCGATCGCCGTTGCGATCGACCCAGATCCTGGTCTGCGTGCCCTCGGGCGTTCCGGCGGTGACCGACACGGTGCCGCTGTGCTCGGCGCCGTCGAAGGACCAGGTTGCTTCGACATTCGAAGTGGGCGTCGACGCGAACTCGCTCGACGCGACCGGTGCTGCGATTGCCTCGGCCGTTGTCGTTGCGGTTGCCGGTTGAACGGAGACCTGCTGGTCGGCAACCCGACTCTGCTGCGCCGACAGGGAGGCCATGCCGAGCCAGACCGCGATCGGCAGCATCAGAATGAGCAGGGTGACGACGACGTTCTTCGCGGTCGCCTGAACGCGGTCGGATCGTCGAAGCAAAGGATTGTGCGACGCGAGGTACTCGACGCCGGTGGAACGAGCGTGCTCTGAATGTTTCCGGCGCATAGTCGTCCCAACGTCTCGTGTCACGTGTTTACCTTTCAACGATGACAAGCTGCGCGGTTCCGATCAAGCGATAGGGGCCAGCATCACACTTTTATTAGTTGTGCGAAGCATGGAGGAGTTCGGGTGATCGATCGATCCACGGTAGCGAGGGCAGTCTTCGCCTCGGCCACGGTTGCGACCGTGGTGGGGGCCGTGACGGGGAACCCGCGGTTGCACGCGGTGGCCAAACCGGCGATGATGCCTGCCCTCGCGGCGAGCGTGCGCCGTCCGTCGCCGCTGATGGGAGTGGCCCTGGCTGCCGCGACGGTGGGCGATGTGCTGCTGATCGATCCCGACGACGACTCGCGCATACTGCGCGGCGCAGGTGCTTTCGCGGTCATGCAGGCGTGCTACACAGCGATGCTGACCTCGCGAGGTGCCCGAATCACGGCGGCAGCCGCGGTCCCTCGGTTTGCAGGATGGTCGATCGCGGCGGCCTCGTTGGCCACGCGGTCTCCCGGCGTCGCGCCTGGTCTGGCGGCCTACGGGCTGTCGTTGGCCACGATGTCCACTCTCGCAGCCGACCCCGCTCTTGCGCCCGGCGCATCGGTGCGCGCGTCTCTCGTGCTGCCGACCGTCGACGACCGCCGGACCTGGCTCGCCGCAGGAGGAATCCTGTTCACGGTGTCCGATGCGGTGATCGTCTTTCGCAGGCTCGCACTCGACGGAGAGAAGGCCAGACGCATCTCGGAGGGTGTCATCCTCGCCACCTATGCACTTGCACAGTTACTCCTGGTCGAGGGGCTGTCCGGGGAGCAGTAGCACTCGGTGGTGGTCCGACGGATCGACCATGATCGGTAGGGTTTGACCTGGCTCGAAGCGTGTCGCCTCGTCCGGGGGAATTCGGTACACGATGCGTCCGGCGAACGAGTCGGCTCCCGGCACGGTGAATTCGAGATGGAGTTCGGTGGATGTGTCGTCGATCTTGCGGGCGGCTTCCACCCGGGCCCACCCTTCTATGCCCTTCTTGGCCAGGGCGCGCTCTTCCGCCGTGCGGCGGTTGGCCACCATCATCGCCACGCCGAGTGCCACTGCGAACCCTGCGACGAGAGCGGTCAGCTGATAGGGCAACGTTCCGGGCTCGGTGTGCGGTCGGAGCCAGGTAGCCCACACCACCAACACGAGTACGTACCCGGCCGCCACGAAAGCGACCGCACGCAGAATCCGTTCGTGATTCACCCAAATCTCCTCGACGACATTTCGATCGTAGTCCCGAAATCCTCCGAGTGACTTACCGATAATCCGAGTAACGCCTATCCTGTCGGAGTGCCCACTCAAACCGTGTTCATCACCGGCGCCGCTGCCGGAATCGGACGTTCCACAGCCCTGAAATTCGCCCGATCGGGATATCTCGTCGGCGCGTACGACATCGACGAAACCGGCCTCGCCTCCCTGAGCAAAGAAGTCGTCGCCGCAGGTGGGCGCGTGGTGACCGGAGTGCTGGACGTGACGAACCCCCAGCAGTGGGAGGAGCGATTGAAGGAGTTCGACGCCGAATCCGGCGGGCGTCTGGACATCCTGATCAACAATGCGGGCATTCTCGTCGCGGGACGTTTCGAAGAAATGCCTCTCGAGGTGCACAAGCGCCAGATCGACATCAACGTCAACGGGGTCCTGTACGGCACCCTCGCTGCGTTCCCCTATCTGAAGGCGACTCCTGGAGCTCAGGTGGTCAACCTGTGCTCGGCGTCGGCGATCTACGGCCAGCCCGAGCTCGTCACCTACGGTGCATCCAAGTTCGCGGTCCGCGGCATCACCGAAGCTCTCGATCTCGAGTGGGCCGAACACGACATCTCGGTCAAGGCGATGTGGCCGCTGTTCGTCGACACCGCGATGACCAAGGGAGTCTCGACCGGTACCACCAACTCCCTCGGCATCAAACTCACCCCGAACGATGTTTCCGAAGGCATCTTCAAGGCCACGCGACCGTCGAGGCGTGTGCTGCACAAGGTGCATTTCCCCGTCGGAATCCAGTCCAAGGCATTGTCGCTCGGTTCGCGTTTCTCGCCTGCGTGGCTGACACGTGAGGTCAATCGTCGGCTCAGTCACACCTAGGGCGGTTCGGTTCGCGAAACCCCGCACCCCGACGGCGGCGTGCCCCGATCGCCGGTAAGGTCGCTCGGGCGAGCGGGGGTCGAGCGAAAGTGGGGTCGGGTTCGAAGATGGTGAACACGCGACGTGCGGTGGCAGGACTGTTCGCAGTGGCTGCGGTACTTGCAGGCTGTGGAAGTGAGTCCGGTGCGGAGGTGGCCGCCACCAGTTCGGCGCCGCCTGCGGTGATCACCACCACAGCGGCCCCGACGACCACGGTGGCTCCTGCTCCGATCACGACGACCGAAGTGCCGCCGGCCCCCACCACCGAACCCGCCCCGATCCCGACGCCGCAGACCACGTACGCCGCGATCGGCGGGGCGTACTACTTCAGTTCCCCGGACGGGCAGTTCCAGTGCGGGATCGTTCCGCTCGCCTCTCGAACCGAGGCCGGGTGCCAGGGAACGACGGACCCGGTACCGCCTCGCCCCGAGGATTGCATGATCAGCTGGGGCAACGGAATTCGGGTCACAAATGAAGGTGAGGCGTCGTTCATGTGCGCGGGCGGAGCGGTGTACACCTCGGGCGGGGAGACCATCGATCCACCGTTGGAGATCGGTCGGTCCATCGCCGCCGACGGGTACACGTGCACCTCCGCTGCCGACGGCATCTCCTGCGTCAACGACGCGACCGGGCACGGCTTCCGTATCGCCCCCGACAGCAACGAAACCTTTTGAGCGACAAGGATTCGGCCGACGAGGTGAGCGCCGACGTCGGACCAACCGAGTGGGGTGAGAACCCCAACGGCGTCGGACCGTGGGAGGACGAGCACGACGGTCCCCGCCCGGTTGATGCTCGCTACGACCGCGACCTGCTCGATGCAGGTGACCGTCGTAATGTCGTCGACGCATATCGCTACTGGAAGCGCGAGGCGATAGTCGCCGACATCGATGGACGTCGTCACTCGTTGCACGTGGCGATCGAGAACTTCACGAACGACGCCAACATAGGAACGGTCGTGCGTACCGCGAATGCCTTTGCGGCGCAGGCTGTTCACATCGTGGGCCGACGCCGGTGGAATCGGCGCGGTGCGATGGTCACCGACAGGTACCAGCACATCCACCATCACGCGACCGTCGCGGATCTTCTCGAATTCGCTCGTGCACAAGGGTTGACGGTCGTCGCCGTCGACAACACACCGGGTTCGGTGCCGATCGAGACCGCGGTACTGCCCGCCGAGTGCCTGCTGTTGTTCGGCCAGGAAGGGCCCGGGGTCACCGAGGAAGCGCGCGACGGCGCGTCGATGACCGTCTCGATCGCGCAGTTCGGATCGACCCGCAGCATCAACGCAGGTGTCGCTGCCGGAATTGCGATGCACTCGTGGATAAGAGAGCACGCGGACCTGTCGCGGGCGTGGACGTGACACCGTCGTCGGTGCCGTGAGAGGTAATGGCAGGATCTAGCCCATGCAGGAGCTATGGTCGCAGCGAGCAGATGCTGCGGAGGGGGCCGTCGTCGCACGGCACGCACGCCGGTTGTGGGGTTTGCCCGGCACCGCGCTCGCCGTCGTCGCCTGGCCGCCGGTCCGTCGTGAACGGCTGTTCTTTCGCTGGCATTACTGGTGGCAGGCGCACTTTCTCGACTGCGCAGTCGATGCTGCCTCCCGTGAGCCGACGGCCAAACGCCGTCGCCGACTGACCAAGATCGCACGGGCACATCGTCTTCGAAACCTCACCGGGTGGACCAACGACTACTACGACGACATGGCGTGGTTGGGGCTTTCTCTCGAACGCGCGCAGCGACTGCATGCCGTCGACAATCGAAACGGCATCCAGGCACTCGAAATGGAACTGTTCGATGCATGGGCTCCCGATTCCGGTGGCGGAATTCCGTGGCGCAAAGGGGACAACTTCTTCAACGCTCCGGCCAACGGGCCTGCGTCGATCCTGTTGGCGCGCGGGGGAAGGCTCTGGCGTGCGCAGGCCATGGCGGACTGGATCGATGCCACCTTGCGCGACCCCGATACTGGTTTGATATTCGACGGCATCCGGACGGGCGGAACCACCCAGGCAGACAGAACTGGAGCCGGCGTTCTCGATCGTGCGGTCTACAGCTACTGCCAGGGCGTCGTGCTCGGCGTCGAGACCGAGTTGGCGGTGCGGCTGGGTGCTCCTCGGCATCGTGAGCGTGTGCACGCGCTGGTTGCCGCGGTCGATACGCATCTGTGTCGCGATCGCGTCGTCGTCGGAGGTGGCGGGGGAGACGGCGGATTGTTCGACGGGATTCTGACGCGGTATCTGGCGTTGGTCGCGACGACGCTGCCGGGGGACACCGCCGAGGACGAGGATGCACGCGAGCTCGCGGCCGCGATCGTGCTGGCGTCCGCCGACGCCGCGTGGGAGAACCGGCTCGAGGTCGAGGATCATCCTCTGTTCGGCGCCGACTGGGAGTCGCAGGCTCGCTTGCCCGGCCCCGGACGCACGGTCGCGTCGTTCAGCGGTGGAACGGTGCGCTCGTCCTCGGTGCCGGAGCGCGATCTGGCGGTTCAGCTCAGCGCGTGGATGTTGATGGAGGCCGCGTACACGGTCGCTGCCGCCGGGTACGTGCTCTGACGGCACAGGCGTCGCTGTCACCGTCGTTGGCTAGGGTGTCCGGCATGGGGACTTCGTGGAATCCTGGCGTGTATCAGCGGTATGCGATCGAGCGGTCGCGTCCGTTCTTCGAACTCGTGCAGCGTGTCCGGCACGAGGCGCCCGCGCGCATCGTAGACCTCGGCTGTGGGACCGGTGTGCAGACCGCGACGCTCGCCGAACGGTGGCCGGACGCGCAGATCACCGGAATCGATTCCTCGGCCGACATGGTCGACAAGCAGCCGAAAGATCTCCCGTCGAACGTCTCCGTCGTACAGGGAGATATCGCCGAGTTCGACGCGTCGGGCATCGATGTCGTGATTTCCAATGCGGCCCTGCAGTGGGTGCCGGTCCATCGCGATCTGGTGCGTCGGTGGGCGGAGCAGATCGACGTCGGGTCGACGCTCGCGTGGCAGGTGCCCGGCAATTTCGACGCGCCGTCGCACGTGCTGATGCGGGAGATGGCCGATTCGGCGGAATTCTCGCCGTTCCTGGCGGGAGTTCTCCGCGGCGGGGACAGCGTGGACACCGCGCAGCAGTACGCGTCGGAGATGATCGCTGCTGGTCTGACGGTCGACGCGTGGGAAACGACCTACATCCATGTGCTGCCTGGCGTCGATCCGGTGTTGAACTGGGTTCGCGGTACCGGTCTGCGGCCGGTGCTCGACGCCTTGGACGACGAACAGCGGGGTCGATTCGAGGAGCAGTACGCGGCGAAGTTGCGTGCGGCATACCCGTCGACCCCGGAGGGGACGCTGTTTCCGTTCCGGCGAATCTTCGTCGTCGCGCGTAAGAGCTGAGTTACTCGAGTACTTCCTCGACTTCCACGGTCTCCTCGGGCCGTGCCATCTCCTTGCGGTACTGCCAGATGCCCAGCCCGGTTCCCACGACGAGGAGTACGACCATCGCGATGAGAACTGCGGGCAGCAGCCACGGAACTTTTTCGAGGAAGCTCCCGAAGTAGAAGCCGACGAGGAGAAGTACCGGAGCCCAGATGATCGCTCCGAGAGTGCTCGCGATGGTGTACCGGCGGTGATTCATCTTCGCTGCGCCCGCCACCATGGGGCACAGGGTGCGTACCCAGGGAATCCAGCGGGCGACCAACACAGCCCAGAATCCGTGCTTCTCGAGCAATACGTTGACCTTGTGCAGGTTCTTCGTGTTGAGATATTTGCCGTTCTTGCGCGCGACGAGTGTCGATCCGGTGCGATGGCCGATGACGTACCCGACCTGATTTCCGGCGATGGCCGCGACCATGGCGCCGCCGGACAGAGCCCAGATGTGGCCGGTGCCCGAGGCGTGCGTGGCCATCACGATGCCCGCGGTGATGAGCATCGAGTCGCCGGGCAGAAAGAGTCCGATGATGACCGCGCACTCGATGAAGACGAATGCCACGACCACGATCCAGACCACGAGAGGTCCGGCTGTCTGCAGGGGGCCGAACTGGCCCATCGACTGAATCATTGTGACGGCGGCACGATCTAGGAGGAGGGGTCCCGCTGCGATTCGATGGCGTCGGTCGCCTCGGCCAGCGGGGTCTTACGGGCCTTGATCATGCGCTTGCCGACTTCGATGACGATCGGAAGAACCGAGACCAGGACGATGATGACGAAGATGATGTCGACGTGTTCGCGGATGAAATCGATTTGGCCGAGCAGGTAGCCGAGCATCGTCACGCCCGCACCCCACACGATGCCGCCGACGACGTTGTAGGTCAGGAACAGGGAATAGCGCATCTTCGACGCACCTGCGACGACGGGTGCGAACGTGCGGACGATCGGAACGAAGCGCGCGAGGATGATCGTGACCGGACCGTGCTTTTCGAAGAACGCATGGGATTCGTCGATGTACTTCTTCTTGAAGAAGCGTGCGTCGTTCGACTTGAACAGTGCCGCGCCGCCCTTGGTGCCGATGAAGAATCCGACCTGGTCGCCGAGGATTGCGGCGATGGGGATCAGGATCAGCAGCAGCCAGATCGGCGCGAACGGCTCGATGTCCGTGGATTTCGACGCGGCGATCAATCCGGCCGTGAACAGCAGCGAATCACCGGGAAGCAGTGGAAACAGCAACCCCGATTCGATGAAGACCACGAGGAGCAACCCGACGAGCACCCACGTGCCGAACGAGTTGAGCAGGTTGACTGGATCGAGAAAGCCGGGCAACAAAGCCAGGTTCGTCGTCACGGATTCCGAGGCAGCAAGAAGACTCACCGCGCCCACACTACCGGCCGAACCTGGGACAACCTGAACAACAGGTGTCGATTTCCCGCGAAGACGATGTCCGATTCGTCACGATTGAGTGGTGCGGTGCCGGGTGGGTACCGGCGACACACGGCTCGCGGCTTGCCATACTGCACTGGACACCCCGGTGCGTGCCGCGACAAGCGCCACGTCCCACTGAATCTCTTCACATGGAGGAATGACGCCGTGCCGATCGCAACTCCCGAGGTCTACGCCGAGATGCTTGGCCGGGCCAAGGAACACCAATTCGCATTTCCGGCAATCAACTGCGTGGGTTCCGAGTCCATCAATGCTGCTATCAAAGGCTTCGCCGACGCAGGAAGCGACGGCATCATCCAGTTCTCGACCGGCGGTGCCGAGTTCGCCTCCGGTCTCGGAGTCAAGGACATGGTCACCGGCGCGGTGGCGCTAGCCGAGTTCGCGCACGTCATCGCCGCGAGGTACGACGTCACCATCGCTCTGCACACCGATCACTGCCCCAAGGACAAGCTCGACACCTACGTCCGCCCCCTCATCGCGATCTCTCAGGAGCGCGTCGATGCAGGACGTAACCCGCTCTTCCAGTCGCACATGTGGGACGGATCGGCAGTCCCGATCGACGAGAACCTCGAGATCGCCAAGGATCTGCTCGCGAAGGCCGCTGCGGCACGCATCATCCTCGAAATCGAGATCGGTGTCGTCGGTGGTGAAGAAGACGGCGTCGAGGCCGAGATCAACGACAAGCTCTACACCTCCAACGAGGACTTCCTCAAGACCGTCGAGGCGCTCGGTGCAGGCGATGCGGGTTCGCGTTACCTGCTGGCGGCGACGTTCGGAAATGTGCACGGCGTCTACAAGCCGGGCAACGTCAAGCTCAAGCCTTCGGTTCTCGCCGACGGGCAGCGCGTGGCCGCGGAGAAGCTGGGTCTCGCGTCGGGTTCCAAGCCGTTCGACTTCGTCTTCCACGGCGGTTCGGGTTCGGCGAAGAGCGAGATCGAAGAGGCGCTCGACTACGGAACCGTCAAGATGAACGTCGACACCGATACCCAGTACGCGTTCAGTCGTCCGATCGCCGGGCACTTCTTCTCCAACTACGACGGCGTCCTCAAGGTCGACGGCGAGGTCGGCAACAAGAAGGCATACGACCCGCGCAGTTACCTCAAGAAGGCGGAGGCGGGTATGACGGCTCGCGTCATCGAAGCCTGCAACGACCTGAAGTCCGCAGGCCGGAGCGTCTCGGCCGGATAGTTCGGCCGCCCGAAGCGGCACGGCCGAGGACACTCGGTCGTGCCGCTCACGCCGGGCTGCAGACCTTCCATTCGTCCTCGTCGAGACGCAGGTCGAACGTGCGCGGTGACCGATCGTTCGGGTTCGCTGCCGTGTAGGCGATCACCTGGGCGATCGCGGTGTCCCCGGTGATCTGGACCGCGTCGATGTTCTCGACCACGGGAATGTTGCCCTGCTCGACGGCGACGCGGTGTACGTCGGCGAACTCGGTGTCGGGGATGTCGCGGTAGAACGTCGCCAGATCGCCGCACGACGAGGTGCGCAGAGTCCCCAGGTCGCCTGTGGTCAACGCCTGGGTGAACCCACCGATCGATTCTCTGATCCGGTTCTCCGCCGATGTGCCCGCCCCCTCGCGCGAGAGATACACGAACCCGGCGATTCCGACGGCCGCGATGACGACGAGGGCAGTCGCCAAGGCAGCTATCCACCGGCCGCCCCGTCGTCGGGTGCGCTGTGGTTCGGGGTGCGCCCCGATACGCTGCGGCTTCGCCTGCGTGACCGCCTGCCGCGTGGTGTCGGCTCGCCCTGTGCCCGGCTCGATCCGGGGCTCGATGCGTCGAGGCCCGACGGGACCGGGCTGTTGCTTCGGAATCGCCTCGGTGGCGGGTTCCTCCGCCCGAGAGCTCTTCTTGCTCTGATCGTCCGACACGCCGACTCCCCACTACCTGGAACTTGCACACTGCACGCAAGAGCCTAATAGGCAGTCCGGGTGGCCGAACGCAACCGCTCGCAGTGTCGGGGCACAATGGGCACATGACTTCATTCGGTGACTTGCTCGGACCGCAACCGACACTGCTTCCCGGGGACGACGAAGCAGAGTCCGCGTTGCTCAACCACGAGGACCCGGCGACGGTGGCCGCCGCCAACCCGACGGCGTCGATAGCCTGGGCATACCTGGCCGAGGCTGCTCTCGACGGTGGCCAGACCATCACCGCGTATGCGTACGCACGAACCGGGTACCACCGTGGACTCGATCAGCTGCGTCGTAATGGATGGAAGGGATTCGGGCCGGTCCCGTACAGCCATGAGCCCAACCGAGGATTCCTCCGCTGCGTCGCCGTCCTCGCCAAGGCCGCGCGCGACATCGGCGAGAACGACGAGTACGCGCGATGCCTCGACCTCCTCGAAGACAGCGACCCCAAGGCAGCGGAAGCGCTCGGCCTCGGCTGACGGCCTGCCGTCGATTCGGCGGATGCGTCCGACGGCCCGCCGGGGCGGAGCTCGTATCCGCGCGGGGCGCAAGCGGCTGCAGCTGTCGCTGCTTCCGATCATTCAGTGCGCGCTGGCAGCAGGCGTCGCATGGTTCGTCGCAACGGACATCGTCGGTCACACGCATCCGTTCTTCGCACCGATAGCGGCCGTCGTATCGCTCGGTGTGTCGCTCGGTGCGCGGTTGCGTCGATCGGCCGAGCTCGTGGCCGGGGTGACCGTCGGAATAGGCGTCGGAGATCTGATCATCTCCGCCATCGGCAGCGGACCATGGCAGATCGCGCTCGTCGTCGTTCTCGCGATGTCCACCGCGGTATTTCTCGACGGTGGCCCGATCATCGCGATGCAGGCGGGTTCCTCTGCGGTGCTCGTCGCGACCCTCATACCGCCGGGGGATTCCGGCGGCATCGACCGGATGGTCGACGCGTTGACCGGTGGCCTGGTCGGGATCGCGATCGTGGCGCTCATTCCGACGCACCCGGTGTGGCGCGCGCGTAAGGATGCCGCGAAGGTGCTCGGGACGGCGTCGGATGTTCTGCAGAAAGTTGCGGACGGACTCGTCGCCAACGACCCGAAACCGATCGAGGATGCGCTGAAGAAGGCGCGCGCGACACAATCCGACATCGACGCGATGCGGACCAATCTCAAGGGTGGCCACGAGATCGCCAGGATCTCGCCGTTGTACTGGGGGCACCGCACTCGCCTCGCGGGTCTGGCCAAGACCGCCGACCCCATCGACAACGCGATCCGCAACATTCGCGTGCTGGCTCGTCGTTCACTGACCTTGGTCCGCGACGACGAGATCCTCGATCCGCGTCTCGTCGACGAGGTCGAGAAGCTGGGTCAGGCGGTCGAGGTGTTGCGCAGGATGATTCTCGCCGATCCAGGAGAGCAGCCCGATGCCGCCGAGGCAGCGCGCGTTCTCCGGACGGTGGCTGCGGGCGCGAAGCCGGAGTTGATATCGAATGCGGGACTGTCCGCGACGGTGGTGCTCGCACAATTGCGCTCGATCGTCGTCGACCTGCTGCAGGTTGCCGGATTGAAGCGAATATCCGCTCTTGCCACGCTCCCGCCGACCGTCGAGAAGCCGGATGTGACGCCGGATCCGCTCTGATCGTGTCGGCCTCCGAGGCCATTGCACATATGCGCATGTACGCATATGGTGAGTTCGGCATCAACCGACCGAGGGGGAGACATGGGCGCGGGGCACGGGCACAGTCACGGCATGACGGGCGGCGGGGCCTCCGGCGGCAAGAGTGGCGCACCGTCGAGCAAGCGCATCCGCAACATGGTGATCGCCCTGGTCATCCTCGTCGCCTTCCTCGTGCTGGAAGCCACCGTCGCGCTACTCATCGATTCTCTCGGCCTGCTCGCCGACGCAGGCCACATGTTGACCGACGTCCTGGGGATGTCGATGGGCCTCGTCGCGCTACTGCTCGCCAGAAAAGGCAGTGCGGTCGCGGCACGAACCTTCGGATGGCATCGCGCCGAGGTACTGACGGCCATCGCGAATGCCGTGCTGCTGCTCGGCGTCGCGGCGTTCATCATGTACGAGGCCATCGACCGAATCGGTGACGCCCCCGACATCCCGGGGCTGGCGATGGTGCTGACGGCAACGGCGGGTCTCGCGGCAAATCTCGTCGTCATGCTGTTGATCCGCGGCGACGCCAAGGACAGCATCGCCGTACGCGGCGCGTACATGGAAGTGCTGGCCGACGCCGTCGGCAGCGTGGGCGTGCTCGTCGCCGGATTGCTGCTGTTGGTGTTCGGATGGACGTGGGCGGACATCGTCGTCGGCGTCGCGATCTCGTTGTGGGTCATCCCGCGCGCGCTGAAGCTGGCGGGCTCAGCATTGCGGATACTCACCCAGACCAGCCCGGGCCACGTCGATGTCGAGGCCGTGGAAGCGGACCTTGCCGCGCTGCCGGGTGTCGTCGGCGTGCACGATCTTCACGTGTGGACACTGACCACCGGCATGGACGTCGCGACCGTGCATCTCGAATGCGACGGCTCGGGTTCGGTGCTGCTCCAACGTGCGAAAGCCGTCCTCGGTACGTACGGGCTCGATCACGCAACCGTCCAGGTCGAGCCTCGATCGCACGGTTCGACGTGCAAGGACGAACTCACCTGGTGAAGGTTCGCACGTCGGTGCCGGGTCGCCACAATTGAATCTTCATCCGCTCGTCCACGATCGACGTCAGCACCACTTCGGTGATGTCGAGGTCGAATACGTTGTACGGCACCAGTTCCGGTGGCGCGTCGTCGAAGATTTCTTTCAACGCGGCCGGGTCGACGATCTCGATCGCGGTACCTGCGATCTTCGCGTCACCGCCGTCCATCGAGTGATGACCGGGATTGCTGTGGATGGCGAACCGGGGATCGCGTTGCAGATCCAGCACTTTGAGCGCACCGGGCATCGATCCGAGTCTCAACGTTCCACTGCTCGGGAACTCCACCTCGGTGCCGCTGACCCGCGGTGAGCCGTCGCGTCGAAGCGTCGCGAGTACGTGGTGTCGGTGCGCGGTCAAGCGTGCGGATACGGCCGCCGCGAGTGTCGGTGCCGCCTTCTCGAATTCTGTCCAGGTCGCCATGGAAGTCAGTATCCGCATCGATCACTGACACCGTGTGTCAGTGAATTTTCGTAGGATTCTCGCGTGCGATCGTCGCGGCTACTCGAACTGATGCTGATGCTGCAGCATGGGCGGTCCACGACGGCTCGGGCGCTCGCCGACGCAACGGGGGTGTCGGTCCGCACGATCTATCGCGACATCGCCGCGCTCGGCGCGGCCGGAGTTCCGCTGTGGACCGAATCGGGTCCCGGTGGAGGTGTGCGATTGCTCGACGGGTGGCAGTCCAAGCTCACCGGCATGACCGACGTCGAGACCTCCGCTCTGATGCTGCTGGGCGTGCCGTCGATCGCAGCCGATCTTGGCCTGGCCGACGCCGCCGCGGCCGCCGAGCACAAACTCCTCGGCGCACTGCCGGTGCCGCTGCGGGACGGTGCGCGGTTGTGGCGCGAACGCCTCTACGTCGATGCGCCCGGATGGTTCGCCGCTCCCGCGTCGAACGAACATCTTTCGGTGATCAGCGCGGCAGTACTGTCCGCGCGGCAACTGGCGCTCGAGTACCGCGGAACCGTCCGGACGGTGAATCCGCTCGGTCTCGTCGCGAAGGCCTCGGTCTGGTACCTCGTGGCGGCGCGTGCGGACACGGTGTTGTCCTACCGTGTGGACCGGGTGACCGGGGTCGAGTTGTCGGCGGAGCCCGCAGTCAGGCCCGACGGTTTCGACCTGGCGTCATGGTGGTCGAACGCCGCGGCCGAGTTCGATCGCGCGCTGCTGAGGTTCGACTGCGATGTCCGCCTCGCACCTGCCGCCGTGCGCATGCTCAGCGCAGTGATCGGCCGCGAGGCCACCCCCGATCCGATGCCCGCGCCCGAGGGCGACGGCTGGACCCTGTGCCATCTACGGCTCGAGTCCGAGAGTGTTGCACTCGGCCAACTCACATCGCTCGGTGCCGGTGTGGAAGTGATCGAGCCCCTCTCGCTACGTCGATCCCTGTGCAGGCTTGCGCAGGACATGGTACGGCTCAACATCTGACTTGCGCTGTAAAAAGTCAGCGTAGGGTTTACTGCGTGGTAGCGATGAGATTGAAGGGTGTTCTCGCGGACAGATCCGCGTGGAAGGCGACCAGGTGCTCGATCGATCGGGCGATGGGTGTCATCGGCACGCGGTCCGCGGTCCTCATCCTTCGTGAGGCGTTCTACGGCACTACACGGTTCGACGACTTCGCCGAGCGCGTCGGCATCACCGAGGCCGTCGCCGCCGCGAGACTGAAGGACCTGACCGCCGCCGGGGTGTTCGAGAAATCGCCCTATCGCGAGCCGGGCCAGCGCACCCGATACGAGTATCTGCTCACCGAGATGGGAAACGACCTCCTCCCGATCGTGCTCGGACTGATGCAGTGGGGGGACAAGTACCTGCAGGACGACGGTGGCCCGCTGCGCGTCACGGCCGACCGAGAGCCCGCGCGAGTCGATGTCGTCGGTCAGGACGGTCGGGTGCGCTCTGCCGAGAATCTCGAGGTCAGAGCCAGAAACGCATGAGGTAGTTGCCGTACTGGGCATATATCTCCGGAACGCCCGAGAGTTCGAACACCCAGTAGATCGCGTCGAAGAATGCGACGTTGATCGCCGGGACGAACAGGAACGCGACGAGGATCAGAATTCCGTACGACTTGAAGTTGGCGAGCGCGCGCCGAGTGTCGTAGGACAGGTACGGCTCGATCGCGGCGTAGCCGTCCAGGCCGGGGACCGGAAGCAGGTTCAGCACGGTAGCCATGACCTGCAGAAAAGCGAGAAAGCTCAGCCCCCACCAGAACACGAGATGATCGCCGCCCATCCCGAACACGCGGATGACGATCAGCAGAATCACGGCAGTGATCGCATTGGCGGTCGGCCCGGCCAGAGCGATGCGGCGCTGCACCTTCGGTTCGAACATTCCGGGCCGGAGATACACCGCACCGCCGGGTAGTCCGATTCCGCCGATGGCGATGAAGACGACCGGCAGCACGACCGACAGCAGGACGTGGCTGTAGCGGAGCGGATTCAGGGTCAAATAGCCGCGAAGCTCCACTTCACGGTCTCCCGCGCGGTAGGCCGTGTATGCATGGCCGAACTCGTGCAGGCAGACCGTCACGATCCATCCGGCCAGTACCAACACGAACACTCCGACGCGAGCGGCGACGGACGACGGCTCGGCCGTCCACGCGATCACCCCACCAGCCACCGTGGCCGCGACGACCCCGAGAAACACCGGGCTCGGCCGCACCGGGCTGCGTCTGACCGGAGTTCGATTCACCGGACCAGCAACCACTCCTGGTCGTGCCGGTAGAACGTCGACCGCTTGACCTCTCGGTCGCCGAGAATTCCGTCGCGGGTCAGCTGGGCTGCCGTCGCACCGAGCTGCATGGCACGACCGACGGCCCACCGGCGTCCGAGCAACAACCTGCGTCCGGTGACACGAGCCTTGAGGCCCGGCATCTCGGGTGTCGGGACGACCTCGACACCGGGGGCCCGGCCGGAGAACAGCTGGGTGTCGTCGACGTAGGCCTCACCTTCGAGCTCGCTTCCCGACGATCCCCGAACCACCGCTCGGCCCACGACGGCTTTGCCCGCGTCGTCACGAATGAGCGGGGTCGGCGTGGCCTTCCCCGTCATGGCGACCTTGGCTGCGCGTGAGCCGGTGCCGAGTCGATAGATATGTCCTGCCGCCGTCACGGCTTCCGGTACGAACGCGAGCTCGAAGTGCAGCCGCTCGGTCCGCATGAGGCGCGTCAGCACAGCCGCGAGGGACGAGTCGTCGCCCAGGACGATGACTCGGGGGTCGGGTGCGTTGCCGACCGCCCCGAACAATTTCTCGCACTCCTCGTTCGTCGGAACGGGGGACGCCGCGGTGAGCGGAACATCGGTCAGCGAAATCGGCAACGGCGGATTTCCGCAGTGCAGGACGAAAGGTGTCACAGTGCTCGGCCTGTCGGCCGAGAACGTGCGCGCGTATGTCTCACAGTGCTCCCTGTATCGGCCGCGGTTTTCGAGTCCACCGTAGCGTCAAGTCCGCGCGGGGCTGGTGCCGAGCCGGGCAGAACAAGGTCTCGGCTAGACTGACCTCCCGGCCTGCCTCGATACCTGGCAGCAACCTGCGCGATACGTCATTGCACGCGAGAGACACCAGGAGAGCACATGCCGGCGATAGTCCTGATCGGCGCCCAATGGGGCGACGAGGGCAAAGGCAAAGCGACCGATCTGTTCGGAGAACGCCTTCAGTGGGTCGTTCGCTATCAAGGTGGCAACAATGCCGGCCATACGGTTGTACTCCCGAACGGCGACAAGTTCGCCCTTCACCTGATTCCGTCGGGAATCCTCACGCCGGGCGTGAAGAACATCATCGGCAACGGCGTCGTCGTCGATCCAGGCGTACTGCTGACCGAACTGGCAGGCCTCGAAGAGCGTGCCGTCGATACGACCGGCCTGCTGCTCAGTGCCGATGCGCACCTGATCATGCCGTACCACGTGGCCATCGACAAGGTCACCGAGCGCTTCCTCGGCGCTAAGAAGATCGGTACGACGGGCCGTGGCATCGGACCCTGTTACCAGGACAAACTGGCACGTGTCGGTGTGCGTGCCGCCGATGTGCTCGACGAGAAGATCCTGACGCAGAAGGTCGAGGCGGCCCTGGAGTTCAAGAACCAGGTTCTGTCGAAGATCTACAACCGCCGCGCGCTCGACCCGCAACAGGTCGTCGACGAGGTGCTCGGACAAGCAGAGGGCTTCAAGCACCGCATCTCCGACACACGCTTGGAGCTCAACCGTGCACTCGAGCGCGGCGAAACCATTCTGCTCGAGGGCTCGCAGGGCACGCTCCTCGACGTCGATCACGGCACCTACCCGTACGTGACGTCCTCGAACCCGACGGCGGGCGGCGCGGCCGTCGGCTCCGGCATCGGACCGAACAAGATCAACACCGTCCTCGGGATCCTGAAGGCGTACACCACGCGTGTCGGTTCTGGCCCTTTCCCGACCGAGCTGTTCGACAATCACGGTGAGTACCTCGCCAAGCAGGGCGGCGAGGTCGGTGTGACGACGGGTCGCGCACGGCGTACCGGATGGTTCGACGCGGTCATCGCCCGTTACGCGACACGCGTCAACGGCATCACCGACTACTTCCTGACCAAGCTCGACGTTCTGTCCAGTCTCGACACGGTGCCGATCTGCGTCGCATACGACGTCGACGGTGTACGTCACGACGAGATGCCGATGACGCAGACCGGCTTCCATCACGCCAAGCCGATCTACGAGGAACTGCCCGGTTGGTGGGAGGACATCTCCGCCGCGCGCACGTTCGAGGACCTCCCGAAGAACGCACAGAACTACGTGCTGCGTCTCGAGGAGCTATCGGGCTCGCACATTTCGTACATCGGAGTGGGTCCAGGGCGCGATCAGACTATTGTGCGTCGGGATATTCTGGCCTGAAAAAGACCCCGAGTTCGAATACGACAGCCTTTTCCGGACGGCACTCCACCTCGAAAAAGTGGAGTGTCGTTTTGCTGTTACCAAATGCGGAAAAAGGCGGATAATAGGCTTCAGAATCGCTTGGGGAGGAAAAGCCTATGTCCGCGTCGTACAACGGTTTGGATGTATTCGGATATCAATTCGATCGCTTTGCTTACGAACATCCGTGGATCGGTGAGCAAATCGGGGAGTTCATGCTCGGCCCAGCGGGCGGAGGTGTACTCGAGTACACCAATGCCACTGTGTTCGCGTTGCCCGAGGGGGGAGCACACGAGGTGCACGGTGCCATTTTGGAGTGGTACAACGCGCACGGGGGACCGTATGGCCCCCTTGGTTATCCGATCTGTGACGAGAAGCCGACTCCCACGGGGTACGGGCGCTACAACCTGTTCGAGAACGGTGCCGTCGGTTGGTTGCCGGAGAGCGGCGCCTTCCCGATCGGTGGGTCCTCGACCGCGGTGACCGACGAGAGCGTCGAGGAGGTCGACGTCGTCTCGGTCATCTCCGAGCCGCAGACCAGGATGTCGGCCTGAGGTCGATGTCGGTCTGAAGTTGATGTCGGTCTGAAGTTGATATCGGCCTGAGGTACAGGTCGAGCAGTAGCCGAGGTGTTCGGTTCCGATGAATCGAACTCTTCGGTTTCTGTCTTTCTGTTGCTATTTCAATTGAGGTGCAATTCTTTTACCGCGTGCATGATCGACAATTACGATGCCGTGGAATGGCGAAACATTTAGTGATGCTGACGAATTGAGCGCTCGTTCAGAATTCCAGCTGCGCGCTTGTACTCGACCATCCCATTCGGATCCATCCCGTGTCCGGTGGCCAGCGCGCAGTCGATGTTGTCTTCACACCCAAAATGATCACGCGCTGGCCGCCCCGATCAGTGCACACAGGCCGATACCAACGATCAGAAACGAACTACTGCTGAAGTGCTAGCCGGTTGTGCCGCGAATCGGGCATCCACCGGCGAGCGGTGAGAGCAACTCGTCGCTGTCGTAGAAGTGTTCGACCTCGGCAAGCTTCAGATCATCGCTCAACCGCGCGATGCTGACACCGAACATCTCGATGGTCTCGCCGGTAGGCGCGTTGCCTTTGTATTCACCTTCGAACGCACCCCAGTGGCGCCATTTGAACGCTACAACTGGTGGAGGCGAAAGAATTTCGAGCACTTCCCAGAAGAATCCATTCGGAAGCGCGGCGTGGAAGACATCGTGGGAGGAGTCGAAACTCTCCTTGGTGCTGTCGTAGAACACCGATTCGCCGACGAGCACGTTATAGCTGCCGCGTTCGACGATATCGGCGCCGTCCGCCCACGGACCGCCGTTCACCCGCGTGCGAAATCGATCGGCCACGACCGAAACCCACGTTGCGGGGTCGTGCTTGTGTGAGACCTCCATCTCGAAGACTCGAACCAAGTTCTCGACGACCAGCTCCAGGGAGCCCTCCTCGAAACTGGTCGTTCTCTGCTTCGGAACCACCTCATCCGTCAGCGCGTAGTCTGGCGTCCCGCCTCGCCAATCCCCCGGATCTGCCGCCGCGACAACCGCATTGCGCCCTTCGAGCCACAATGATGTGGACACATTTTCAACCACTTTCTCAATCCCCCCAGAGTTGCCGTTTAATCCGAGGCGATAATAGGTCGAGGATCCGAAGTGTGCACACGAACCGGCGGTCCGAAGGCCCGCTGGCTGAGCAAATGCGTGTGCGTTTGCGTGGTTGCTGGGCGTTGATCCTGCTGTGTGCGCAAATGCGTGTGCGTTTGTGTGAATGGCGGGCGGGCTCAGAACAGCGTCGGCTCTCCGAAACCGGCGACACCCTCGATCGCGAGGATCTTCTCCTTCGTGCTCGCGCCACCGGGGGCCGAGAAGCCGCCGACTTCGCGGCCTGCGCCGAGCACACGATGGCACGGGATGATCACCGGCACGGGGTTCCGGCCGAGCGCCCCACCGACGGCCTGCGCTGCGCCGGGGTGGCCGAGGCGCGCGGCGATCTCGCCGTACGTCTTCGTCGATCCCGCCGGGATGGATCGGGTGAGGGCGTAGACCGATGCGTCGAAGTCGGAGACGTCGAGGACGACGGGCACCGTCGTCAGATCAGCTTGCTTGCCGTCGAGCAGTGCGGTGATCTTGTCGATGGCCGAGGCGGCCACAGCGTCGGGAACTCCGAGTTCTGCCTCGAAGCCCTGCAGATAGTCCGCCAGTGCGTCGTCGGGCTCGGGAAGTCCGACTGCGAGGACGCCAGCGTCTGTCCACGCGAGGCCGCAGTGGCCGATGGCGGTGTCGAACAGTACGTAGGGCACGCGGTCAGTATGAACCCGTGGTACGACCAACAGTCCACTCGATGAAAATTGGATTTGATCCAGCAGTCCAGTGGGCGAATACTGGGAGCCATGGCCACCCGAGTGCTCAACGCAACGTCACTGGCTCGCGATCTGGGCCGATGGCGCACCGATGCGGACGGGGCACCTGGACGTCGACGCACCTCGCGTCCCACCTACCGCGCGCTGGCCGACGGGGTGCGGCTGCTCATTCACGACGGGCGGATCCCGCTCGGAGCAGGTCTTCCGAGTGAGCGCGACCTGTCGGCGGCACTGGACCTCAGTCGCACGACCATCACCTCCTCGTACGCCGTTCTGCGCGAGGAGGGGTATCTGATCAGTAAACAGGGCGCCCGCAGTACCGTCGCACTTCCCGACATGGCACGGCCGAATGGGTTGCTGGTGCAGACGCGAGATGCGGCAGGCCCCGTCATCGATCTCAGCCATGCCGCGATGGCGGCGCCGACGGAGTCCATGATGTCGGCGTACACGTCTGCGCTGCAGGCACTCCCGTCGTATCTGTCGACGCACGGGATGGAACCCATAGGGCTCGCGGTGCTGCGTGAGGCCATCGCTCGACGGTTCGTCGAACGTGGGCTACCCACGACGCCCGATCAGATCATGGTGACATCCGGTGCGCAGCAAGCGGTTCGGCTGCTGCTGGGTACGTTGACCTCACCGGGGGACCGTATTCTGATCGATCACCCCACCTACCCGAATGCGCTGGAGGCGATCCGGCGCGTGGGGGCACGCCCGGTTCCGGTTCCGATCGGACCCGACGACTCGGGCTGGGATCTGGAGGCAATTGCGGGCGCGGCGCGCCAGACGGCGTCGAAAGTCGCCTACATGATCCCGGATTTCCACAATCCGACCGGGCGATGTCTGCACGCGGAAGGCCGTGCGGAACTGGCCCGTATCGCACGCGATACGTCGATGACACTGATCGTCGACGAGACCATGGTCGATCTGTGGCTCGATGCGCCCCCGCCGCCGCCCGTGGCCTCGTTCGGGCGAGTATCGGGAACCGACATCGTCACCATCGGCTCGGCATCGAAATCGTATTGGGGCGGTCTGCGGATCGGCTGGATTCGCGCCAATCCGTCGTTGATCAGCCGACTCGCCGGATCACGGGCCGCGCACGACCTCGGCACGTCCGTCATGGATCAACTCGCCGCAGGGTTTCTGCTCGAGGATGCAGACAGCATCCTGGGCGCCAGGCGCAGGCAACTTCGGGAGCGAAGGGCTGTGCTGGAAGCTGCACTCGCCGAACATCTTCCGGACTGGAGCTACCGGCGTTCGACGGGTGGGATGTCCCTGTGGCTGGAACTGCCGACTCCGGTGTCGAGTGCTCTGGCCGCGACCGCGCCGTCGTTCGGTGCGGTGCTGGCAGCAGGGCCGAGATTCGGTGTCGAGGGTGCGTTCGAACGTTTTCTCAGGCTGCCGTACACCCGCGAGCCGGCCGAGCTCGCGGCAGCGGTTGCAGCCACCGCTGCCGCCTATCGTGCTCTGGCGCCCAATGCTGCGACGCGTGAGCCGGTCCTGGTTTTCTAGCCCGACGCGGTCAGCGCCATATGGTGTCGGCGTCCACCGCGGAAGACGGTGGCGGCGTGGGTATTCCATTGGGGGTGCGGGAGAAGCGCGGCGCCGGACGGTGTTGAGTGACACCGTCGACCTCGATGAGCGTGCCGCGGGCCTGCAGATGCGGCTGCTCGGGCGCTTCGCCGAACGTCAGAACCGGTGAGACACATGCGTCGGTGCCGTCGAAGATCGCGGCCCACTCGTCGCGCGTCTTGGACTCGAACTTCGCGGTGAGGATCTCACGCATCTCGGGCCACCGGTCGCGGTCGCCCTGCCCCGGCGTCGTAGTGGGGTCGAGTTCGAGCAGTCGGAGGAGTTCGGCGAAGAACTGCGGCTCCAGCGCGCCGACGGCCATGTACTTTCCGTCGGAGGTCTCGTAGGTGTCGTAGTACGGCCAACCGGTGTCGAGCATGTTGACTCCACGCTCGTCGGACCAGGCTCCGACTCCGCGCATAGCCCAAATCATATGCGCGAGGGACGAGGTGCCGTCGACCATCGCGGCGTCGACGACCTGACCCTGACCCGACGTCTGACGCTCGAACAAGGCAGCCAGAATCCCGAACACGAGATACATCGATCCGCCGCCGAAGTCGCCGACCATGTTCAGCGGCGGCACCGGCCGCTCGCCCGTACGACCGATGGCATGCAGGACGCCGGTGATCGAGATGTAGTTGATGTCGTGACCCGCCGCGGACGCCCATGGGCCTTCCTGACCCCACCCCGTCATACGGCCGTAGATCAGGCGCGGGTTGCGGGCGTGCGCGTCCTCCGGTCCGAGTCCGAGCCGCTCGGTGACGCCGGGACGAAATCCCTCGATGAGAACGTCCGCGCGTTCGATCAGGCCGAGGACACGCTCGACGTCGGCTGGATCCTTGAGGTTGGCCTCGACGAGAGTTCGGCTTCGAAGCTGTTGATCGTGCTCGGAGATCTGACCTGCGCGTTGGACTCGGATGACGTCGGCACCGAGATCCGCCAGCAGAAGTGCCGCGTGCGGACCCGGGCCGAGGCCTGCGAGTTCGACTACACGAAGTCCGGCGAGCGGACCCATTTTCGATGAATCTTGTTCCGACACGCATCCTCGTTCCAGTGGAGGGGTAGCAGGGTGAACCGAGGCTAACTTATGTGCGGGTGCCGAAGTGGTCGGGGTGTGGATAATGGGCGGGTGAGCCCGCGAGAAGATGCTGCCCGAATCGGTACCCCGCTGACGCCAGGAGCCACGAGAGTGATGCTGTTGGGCGCAGGGGAGCTCGGCAAGGAAGTGATCATCGCGTTCCAGCGTCTCGGTGTCGAAGTTGTTGCCGTCGACCGCTACGAGAACGCGCCAGGGCATCAGGTCGCTCATCACGCCTACACGATCGACATGAGCGATCCGGTCGAGTTGGTCAAGCTCATCGACGCCGAGCAACCCGATTTTGTCGTCCCCGAGATCGAGGCCATCGCCACCGACGCACTCGCCGAGGTGGAGAAGCGCGGTCGCAGCGTTGTGATCCCGACCGCCCGTGCGACACAACTGACGATGAACCGCGAAGGAATCCGCAGACTGGCAGCCGAGGAGTTGGGTCTGCCGACCTCGCCGTACGCGTTCGCCGGATCCCTCGCCGAGGTCGAGAAGGCACTGGCGACCATCGGCTTTCCCGCCGTCGTCAAGCCCGTCATGTCGTCTTCGGGCAAGGGGCAGTCGGTGGTGCGCGGGCCGGAGGACGTGAGCGCGGCGTGGGAGTACGCGTTGGCAGGTGGCCGTGTGGACCTGGGCCGAGTCATCGTCGAGGGATTCGTCGATTTCGATTACGAGATAACGCTTCTCACCGTCCGGTCGGAGTCCGGCACGGACTTCTGCGAGCCGATCGGGCACCTGCAGGAATCGGGTGACTACATCGAGTCATGGCAGCCGCAGCCGATGTCGGATACCGCCATCGCGGCCGCACGGGATGTCGCTGCCAAGATCACCGACGCGCTCGGGGGCCGCGGCCTGTTCGGTGTCGAATTGTTCGTCAAGGGTGATGACGTCTACTTCTCCGAAGTCAGCCCACGGCCGCACGACACCGGGCTCGTCACGCTACGGACACAACGGTTCTCGGAATTCGAACTGCACGCCCGCGCCATCCTCGGTCTGCCCGTCGACGTCACGCTCGTCTCGCCCGGAGCATCGGCGGTGATCTACGGCGGTGTCGACGCGAAGGGAATCGCATTCGACGGCGTCGCCGACGCATTGTCCGTGCCCGAGACCGACATCCGGCTGTTCGGCAAGCCGGAAAGCTTCGTGCGACGACGCATGGGCGTCGCGGTCTCGACGGCGGGGGACATCGCCACCGCGCGTGCACGAGCGACCGACGCTGCGGGCAAGGTTCGTCCCGTCACGTGAACGCGGGTGGGGAGGTTCTGGTCGCTCTCGCAATTGCCGTCGGGCTCGTCGGGATCGTGGTGCCGATACTGCCCGGCACGATCCTGATCTTCGCCGCAATCACGGTGTGGGCCATCGCTTCCGGGGGGTCGGTGGCGTGGACGACGTTCGCCGTGGCGACGTTCCTGCTCGTCACCAGTGGGGTGGTCAAGTACACGTGGCCGGGGCGACGGATGAAGGACGCGGGGATACCGACTCGATCGCTCGTCGTCGGTGGGCTCGTCGGAATAGTCGGGTTTTTCGTGATCCCGATCGTCGGGCTCTTCATCGGTTTTGTCCTCGGTACCTACCTCGCGGAGCTACCACGGCACAGGAGCGTGGTCGGGGGATCGACCAGAATGCGCGACAGTCATTCTGCGGCATGGAGATCGACGGTGCACGCGACCAAAGCTGCGGGGCTGTCGATCCTCGTCGAACTGCTCGGCGCGTTGCTCGCCAGCGGGGTCTGGCTCGCGGCAGTCCTATTCACGTGACGTGCTTGTTCACCTGACGCGCCTGTTCACATCCCGCGCCTGTTCACGTGACGCGATACCAGGCACGCGCATTGCCGCCGAGCACGGCGGGCAGATCACCGCCGACGGCCTCGGCGATGAGGTCGATGTCGGACTCGTCGAATCGTCGTGGTCCCCTCGTGCCAGGAAGGTCGGTGCCGAACATCAGCGCCGCCGGATTGACCGCGTGGATCTGCCTCATCGTGTCGACGATGTCCATGTCGGTGCGGCCGAAACCGGATGCTTTCACACGGGCGCCGCGGTCGACGAGGTCGAGTAGGTAGGGCAGACCCTGGGACGACATCCCGAGGTGGTCGATGCTCACGGCGGGCAGTTTCGACAGGATCGGTTCGAGCGAGAGCAGCATCGCCGCTTCCACGTAGAGCTCCGCGTGCCAGCCGACGAGCTCGTTCGCCTGCCGTGCCTGCGCGGTCAGCGTCTGCACGTCCGTCGCGCCGCGCTTGAGGTTGAGGCGGATCGCTCGAACGCCCGCTGTGTCGAGCTCGACGATGTCCTCGTCCGTGGCCTCCGGATCGAGCTGTGTCACACCCACCCAGCCGTGTCCCAGAGTGTCCAGCGACGAGACGAGGAAACTCTGATCGGTGCCGTGGAACGACGCACTGATCACCGCGCCGCCCGTGATGCCGAGCCCGTCGGTGTCCTTGTCGTACTCGGCGATCGTGTACGGCTCCGGTTGGTACCCCTGATTCTCGACCAGCGGAAACCGAGGATCGAGGATGTAGCGGTGGGCGTCGAACACCCCAACAGCATGCCAGCTCCGTCATTTCCACTCGACGAGACCCGGACCGGTGCTTGAATGCGATCCATGAAACCCGACTTCACAGTCGTCCTCGACGGCTACACCTACTTCGAGTGTCCACGCTGGCACGGCGGTCGTATATGGGTCTCGGACTTCTACAGTCATCGAGTGCTGTCGGCCAACGCGGACGGCTCCGACGTGCGGGTGGAAGCAGAGGTACCGCAGCAGCCGTCGGGGCTCGGCTGGCTACCGGACGGCCGTCTGCTCGTGGTGTCGATGCGCGATCACACGATCCTGCGCCGGGAAGACGACGGATCGCTCGTCGTGCATGCCGATTTGTCGTCGTATGTCGATGCGAACCTCAACGACATGCTCGTCGACGACCGGGGCCGTGCCTACGTCGGCAACTTCGGGTTCGATCTGATGAACCTCGCGACGCCCGACACGGCGGATCTCATTCGAGTCGATCCCGACGGGTCAGCACACGTCGTGGCGAAGGATCTCTACTTCCCGAACGGCATGGCGCTGACGCCGAACGGCGAACTCCTCGTCGACGAAACCGTCGGCAATCGGGTGAGCGTGTTCGCGGTGCATCCCGACGGGACCCTCGGTGAGCGCCGCGACTGGGCGAAGTTCGCCGAACTGCCCGACATGAGCGATATGACGACTGCGCTGGGGCAACTGGTCGTCGCGGCCGACGGGTGCTGCATCGACACCGACGGTTCGTTGTGGGCGGCCGATGCACTCGGCCAGAGGATCGTGCACATCGTGGAGGGCAAAGGCATCGTCGAGCAACTCGAGTTCGACACGGGCGTGTTCGCCTGCGGGCTCGGCGGGGACGACGGGCGGACGCTGTTCGTGTGTGCGGCGCCCGACTTCAACGAGCACCAGCGCAAGGTCGAGACGGAAGGAAAGCTGCTGGCAGTGACGCTGCCCTGATCCCCCTGTGGGCGCAGTGACGACGTCACTGCGCCCATTTG
This sequence comes from Rhodococcus yunnanensis NBRC 103083, assembly GCF_001895005.1. Classification (GTDB taxonomy): domain Bacteria; phylum Actinomycetota; class Actinomycetes; order Mycobacteriales; family Mycobacteriaceae; genus Rhodococcoides; species Rhodococcoides yunnanense. Next base: position 115,792 of record NZ_BCXH01000006.1, read on the forward strand.
ATGCAGGAGTGGAGCCTGCGGAACGACCCGTTCGGTGCAGGAGTGGAGCCTGCGGAACGACCCGTTCGGTGCAGGAGTGGAGCCTGCGGAGCCGCTCAGGCTTTGTCGGGCTCGGAGGCTTTGAGCATGTCGTGACGCTCGACGACCTTGACGCGTTCGCGGCCTTCGGGTTCGCCGAGGGAGCGCTCGTGGGCGTCGAGGCGGTACCAGCCGTCCCAGGTGGTGAAAGGGACCTTCTTGTCTTCGAGGAACTTGGTGACGGCGTCGAGGTCGGGTTCGGTGGCGCCGGTGAAGTTCGGTGCGTCTTCGAGCAGGCACGCCACTGTCTCGTTGGCGTCGCCCTTGGTGTGGCCGATGAGGCCGACGGGTCCGCGCTTGATCCAGCCGGTGACGTAGGTGGCGGGGACGGTCGTCGTCGACGAGGGTCCTTCGACCACGCGGCCTGCTTCGTTGGGGATGGTGCCTGCCTGGTCGTCGAACGGCAGCTGGCTGATGTTCTGCGAGAGGTAGCCGACGGCGCGGTAGATGGCGCTGACATCCCAGTCGTTGTACTTGCCGGTGCCGCGGACGTTGCCGGTGCCGTCGAGCTCGGTGCGCTCGGTGCGCAGGCCGACGACCTTGCCGTCTTCGCCGAGGATTTCGGTGGGCGATTCGAAGAAGTGCAGGAACAGCTTGTGCGGCCGGTTGCCGACGTCGCGGATGGCCCAGTCCTGGAGTGTGTTGGCGACCATGTCGACCTGCTTGGAGGACCGGCGGGCGGTTTCGGAGCCTTCGTCGTAGTCGATGTCCTCGGGGGCGACGATGACCTCGATGGTCGGCGAGTGGTCGAGTTCGCGGAGTTCGAGGGGCGTGAACTTGGCCTGGGCCGGTCCGCGGCGTCCGAAGACGTGGACTTCGACGGCCTTGTTGGCCTTGAGGCCCTCGTAGACGTTGGCGGGGATCTCGGTGGGGAGCAGTTCGTCGCCGGTCTTGGCGAGAACGCGTGCGACGTCGAGTGCAACGTTGCCGACGCCGAGGACGGCGACCTTCTCGGCGTCGAGGGGCCAGGTGCGGGGGACGTCGGGGTGGCCGTCGTACCAGGAGACGAAGTCCGCGGCGCCGTAGCTGCCCTCGAGGTCGATGCCGGGGATCTTCAGATCGCGGTCGGCGTTGGCGCCGGTGGAGAAGATGACGGCGTCGTAGAAGCGGCGCAGATCGTCGAGGGTGATGTCGGTGCCGTAGTCGATGTTGCCGAGGAGTCTGACCTGCGGCTTGTCCAGCACCTTGTGCAGGGCGGTGATGATGCCCTTGATGCGGGGGTGGTCGGGTGCGACGCCGTAGCGAATCAGTCCGAAGGGTGCGGGCATGCGCTCGTACAGGTCGATGCTCACATCTGTATCGGACTTCATGAGCGCGTCGGCGGCATAGATACCGGCGGGGCCTGCGCCGACGATGGCGACGCGGAGTGGACGAGTCTGATCAGTCATGTGCAGCGAACTACCTTCGTCGACGGAAGTACGGACAACCCAGCATAAATTAAGCATTACCTGATCTGGGCTGCTGGTCCGCCCTCCAGGCTACTTGGCACGATCTGCAGTCTCCACAGACTCCGGACTTGAGCTATTTCCCTGTTTCAGGTAGGAATTGCATCATGCAGACGACATTCCTGGTCCGGCGGCTTGCCGTCGACTTCTGTCGTACCTGCACGACCATGTGTTGTCGGTGACCACACCCGACGCCAGGGCCTGATCTTCTTCTCTCCTCTGTGCAGCTCTGCATCTCTCCCTCTCTCTTCGGTCCGCTCTACAGCACCCCCTCTCTTCAGCCCTGCTGCGCTGTGCGCATGGCTGCTTACTTCGGCACGAAAGTGACCTCATGTCGACATCCGTCGAGATACCTCCGGACGATCCCGTCCGATCCTCGGCAGCGGCTCCGGTACGGGACAGAACCCGTCGCGGTCGTGGCTACCTGACCACCATCGGTCTCCCGATTCTCTCCCTCGTCGTCTTCGTCGGGCTGTGGCAGCTCGCCGCATCGAGCGGTATATGGAACGAGACGTTCGTTCCGTACCCGAGCACGGTGTGGTCGGCATTCGTGGACTTCTCGACAACGCACGACGGTGTGCGCGGCTACCAGGGCTACCTGCTCTGGGAGCACCTCTACATGACGCTGCGACGGGTATTCGCGGGCGTGATCATCGGAATCGCGCTCGGTGTCGCGCTCGGTCTTGCCATGGGCACCATCTCCTGGGTGCGGGCCGTGCTCGAACCGTGGTTGACGTTCCTGCGTGCATTGCCGCCGCTGGCCTACTTCTTCCTTCTCGTCATCTGGCTCGGAATCGACGAGGCACCGAAGGTCACGTTGCTCGCGCTTGCGGCGCTGCCACCGGCCGCGGTTGCGACGACGGCAGCAGTCCTTGCGGCTCCGGTCGGCCTCGTCGAGGCCGCTCGTGCGCTCGGCGCGAAGCGGCGAGATGTCATTCGCGACGTCGTCATCCCATCGGCACTTCCCGAAACATTCACCGGCATAAGGCTTTCGGTAGGAATCGCGTATTCTTCGGTCGTCGCTGCCGAGCTGTTCAACGGTCTTCCCGGCATCGGCGGCGCAGTCAAGGATGCCAGCAACTACAACAACACCCCGGTCGTGCTCGTCGGCATCTTTGCCATCGGCATCTCGGGTTTGATCATCGACGGCCTGTTGCGATCACTGGAACGCCGTGTCGTTCCGTGGCGTGGAAAGATCTGAGGAAGACATGAAACTCACCAAAGCTGTTGTCGCGCTTGCCGTAGGGGCGCTCGCACTCACCGGCTGCGCCGTCGACAACTCCGACAACGACGACAGCAAGCCCACCATCCGTATCGCGTACCAGTCGTTTCCCAGTGGCGACCTCGTCGTCAAGAACAACGGCTGGCTCGAAGAAGCGTTGCCGGACTACAACATCAAGTGGACCAAGTTCGACTCTGGCGCAGACATCAACACGGCGTTCATCGCGGGTGAACTCGATTTCGGTGCCATCGGCTCCAGCCCGGTGGCGCGTGGATTGTCTGCGCCGCTGAACATTCCGTACCAGGTGGCGTTCGTTCTCGACGTCGCCGGTGACAACGAGGCATTGGTCGCGCGCAACGACACCGGAATCGAGTCGGTCGCCGATCTGCGCGGCAAACGCGTCGGGACGGCATTCGCATCGACAGCCCACTACAGTTTGCTCGCCGCCCTCGAGCAGGCCGGGCTGAGCGCGTCGGATGTCGATCTCATCGATCTGCAGCCGCAGGCCTCGCTCGCTGCGTGGGAACGCGGAGACGTCGACGCCGTCTACACCTGGCTGCCGACGCTGGACGAGCTGCGCAAGACCGGCAAGACACTCGTCGCCAGTCGTGAGCTCGCCACCGCAGGAAAGCCGACGCTGGATCTCGGTGTCGTCTCGACATCGTTCGCCGACGAGCATTCGGAGGCCGTCGACGCGTGGCGCCAGGTCGAGACCCGCGCACTCAACACCATCGCCGACGACCCCGATGCAGCTGCGAAAGCCGTTGCGGCAGAGATCGGAATCACGCAGGACGAGGCCGCGAACCAGCTGAGTCAGGGCGTCTTCCTGACGCCGGAGGAACTGACGTCGTCCGAGTGGCTCGGAACCGAAGGCTCGGTCGGCAACATCGCCGTGAACCTGCAGAGTGCATCGGAGTTCCTGGCTGCGCAGAATCAGATCGACGCTGCGGCGCCGCTGTCGACGTTCCAGGACGCGATCTACGTGAAGGGGCTTCCCGGTGTCCTCACAGACTGACACGTCCCGCATCGGCGCTCCGAACGCCGGTGACCGGACTCTGGACGGGTCGATCCGCATCGACAACGTCTCGCACATCTACGGCAAGGGAACCGATCGAGTCACCGCGCTCGGTCCCGTCGACCTGACCGTCCCGCCGGGGGAGTTCCTCGTGCTCGTCGGTGCTTCGGGTTGCGGCAAGAGCACGCTCCTACGGCTGATCGCCGGCTTCGAGAGTGCCACGGAAGGGTCGGTTCAGGTCTCGGGTACAACGCCGACGCCAGGGCTGACGTCCGGTGTGGTCTTCCAGCAGCCGCGTCTGTTCCCGTGGAAGACCGTCGGCGGAAACGTCGATCTCGCATTGAAGTACGCGGGAATCAGCAAGGGGGCGAGAGTCGCTCGCCGTGACCAACTGCTGGCCCGTGTAGGACTGGAAGGGACGGCGGATCGCAAGATCTGGGAGATCTCCGGCGGCCAGCAGCAACGTGTGGCGATCGCGCGGGCATTGGCGGCGGATACGTCGTTGCTCCTGCTCGACGAGCCGTTCGCCGCGCTGGACGCACTTACTCGTGAGAGGCTTCAGGAAGACTTGCGTCAGGTCAGTGCCGAGTCCGGCCGCACGAGCGTGTTCGTGACGCACAGTGCCGACGAAGCGGCCTTTCTCGGTTCGAGGATCGTCGTCCTGACCACCCGCCCTGGGCAGGTCGCTCTCGACATTCCGGTCGATCTCCCACGAAGCGGTGTCGACGCAGACGAGCTCAGAGGCTCACCGGAATTCGCCGCGCTGCGTGCCGAAGTCGGACACGCGGTCAAAACCGCAGCAGCTGCATAGAAGGAGGAGAACATGACCACTGTCGAAACCGCAGTGTCCTTGACGCTCGACAAGTTCGGGCCGAGGTTCGGCGCCGAGGTGATCGGACTCGACGTCGCGTCGGCGTCCGATGCCGAGGTGCTCGCGATTCGTGAGGCGCTCGTCGAGCACAAGGTTCTCGTGCTCCGCGGGCAGTCGCTCGACGACGAGGGGCAGATCGACTTCGGTCGGCGCCTCGGCGAGCTGACCGCAGGGCATCCCGTGCACGACAGTGGTCATGTGGCTGCCGAGGTGTACGCCCTCGACAGTCAGGACAACGGCTTCGCCGACATCTGGCACACCGACGTGACGTTCATGGAGCGTCCGCCGATGGGTTCGATCCTGCGACCCGTCGTCCTGCCTCCGCACGGCGGCGACACCAACTGGGCCGACAGTCAGCTCGCGTACGAGTCGCTGTCGGCTCCGGTTCGGCAGATGATCGACCAGCTCACCGCCGTACACGACGGCAACCGCGAGTTCGGGTACTACCTCGCGAGCAAGCGCGGCGGCAAGGGCAACGTGTGGGACGGCAAGGAGGTGACCGCGCTGGTACCCGTCGAACATCCGGTGGTTCGGGTCCATCCCGAGACCGGACGCAAGGGGATCTTCGTCAACCCCGGTTTCACCTCGCACATCGCCGGGGTGTCGGAGGCGGAGAGCCGCGGCATCCTCGACTTCCTCTACGCGCACCTGACGAAGCCGGAGCATGTCGTGCGGCACCGGTGGCGCCTGGGCGACCTGGTGCTGTGGGACAACCGGAGCACCTCGCACTACGCGAACCGTGATTACGGCACCGAGCATCGCGTCATGCACAGGATCACGCTGCGTGGGGATATTCCGGTCGGACCCCGGCAGCCGTAAGCGAAGGTCCTGCGAGGAAGATTGCAGGTATGGCGTCGTGGCGTGAACGTAGACAGTTGTGGGTCGAGAGCCGTGAGGAAGCCGCGAACAATGCTTCGAGGGTGGCTGCCGAGACGGGTGAGCGACGTCCGGCGAGTGCATGGCCGTTCCTGCTCGCGGTCGGCATCGTCGTGGTGATTCTGGGCGGGATCTTCCTCGCGGCGCAGTTCGCGCCCGCGGAGAAGAACATCACTCAGGCGCAGTTGATGACCGACGCCATCACCGAGTTCGTCGATGCGCAGAACGCCGGCGATGTCACGGCGCTACGCGCGACGACGTGTCAGGACCAGCTCGCGCAGATCGTGACCGGAAGCGACGAGCAGTACCGGCAGGCGAGAGCCGCCGACGTCGCCGACAACGGCAAAACCGTCGTCGACGGTGCCCCGACCGGTTACGAGGTCAACGGTGACCGCGGCGTCGCGACCGTGCCGATCAAGCAGGAGAAGTCCGGTTCGACGTCGAACGACGAGTGGAAGTTCGTTCGTGTCGACGGCAACTGGTTGGTGTGCAATGTTTGAGTCGAAACCTCTCTGTGGAAGGCTGAACCCGTGAGCTACGCAGGCGATATAACCCCGCAGGCAGCGTGGGAGCTGCTACGTGACGACCCCGACGCGGTCCTGGTGGACGTGCGCACGCACGCCGAATGGCAGTACGTGGGTGTGCCGGATCTGTCGTCGATCGATCGGCCCGCTCATCTCATCGAGTGGGTCAGCTATCCGAACGGCGCGCGCAACGAGAATTTCGTCGATCAGTTGAAGGACGCAGGCGTCGACGGTCGACGCCCGGTGGTGTTCCTGTGCCGGTCCGGCCAGCGTTCGATCGGCGCGGCCGAGGCTGCGACGGCGGCGGGCATCGGCCCGTCGTACAACGTGCTGGACGGATTCGAAGGTGCGACGGACGCCGAAGGCCATCGCGGCGCTGTGGGCTGGCGCGCGGTCGGACTTCCGTGGAGGCAGGGATGAGCGAGTCGGGGAATGGCTCCGGCGGGCAGGAGCGAAGCGACTCGGGGAATCGGGTGCCGAAGGGTGGGGGATTTTCGAAGCCGCTGCCGGCTGGTGTGGGCCAAGGCACGCTCGGAGTTCGGGGCGGACTGATGCGGTCCGGCTTCGACGAGAACGCCGAGGCGCTCTATCTGTCCTCCGGGTTCGTCTACGAGAGTGCCGGGGCCGCCGAGCAGGCGTTCACCGGTGAGATCGATCATTTCGTCTACTCCCGTTACGGCAATCCGACGGTGAAGATGTTCGAGGAGCGTCTGCGCCTGATCGAGGGTGCCGAGGCGTGCTTCGGCACGTCGAGCGGTATGTCGGCGGTGTTCACGGCGCTCGGTGCGCTGCTGAAGGCCGGTGACCGACTGGTGGCGGCGCGCAGCCTGTTCGGCTCGTGCTTCGTCGTGTGCAACGAGATTCTGCCGCGGTGGGGCGTGGAGACGGTGTTCGTCGACGGCGAGGACAACGCGCAGTGGGAGGAAGCACTGTCGGTTCCGACGACGGCGGTGTTCTTCGAGACACCGTCGAATCCGATGCAGTCGCTCGTCGACGTCGAGCGAGTGTCCGAATTGGCGCATGCTGCAGGCGCAACCGTGGTGCTGGACAATGTTTTCGCGACGCCACTGCTGCAGCGAAGCCTCGAGCTCGGGGCCGACGTCGTCGTGTACTCCGGGACCAAGCACATCGACGGGCAGGGCCGTGTGCTCGGCGGCGCCATTCTGGGCAGCAAGGAGTACATCGACGGACCGGTGCAGACGTTGATGCGGCACACCGGGCCTGCGCTGAGCCCGTTCAACGCGTGGACGCTGCTCAAGGGTCTCGAGACGATGCCGGTGCGCGTGCGCCACTCCACGCAGTCTGCGCTCGAGATCGCGAGGTTCCTCGAGGGTCACAAGGCGGTGTCGTGGGTCAAGTACCCGTACCTCGAGTCGCACCCGCAGCACGAGTTGGCCAAGAAGCAGATGAGCGGCGGCGGGACCGTCGTGACGTTCGAGTTGGATGCACCCGGCGGTGAGGGCAAGAAGCGCGCGTTCGAGCTGCTCGACGCTCTGAAGGTCGTCGACATCTCGAACAATCTCGGCGACGCCAAATCGCTCGTCACGCATCCGGCGACGACGACGCACCGTGCCATGGGCCCGGAGGGTCGCGCAGCGGTCGGCATCACCGACGGTGTTGTGCGTATTTCGATCGGTCTGGAGGACACTGCCGATCTGATCGCCGATCTCGACCAAGCACTGAGCTGATCTACGCGAGCCCGAGTGCGGCGAGAACCGTGCGGAACTTCGCCGTCGTTTCGGCGAGTTCCGCATCGGGATCGGACGCTTCGACGATGCCTCCGCCCGCTGTCGCCAGGGCCGAGCGGCCGTCGGCGGCGAGCACGAGGCATCTGATGGCGACCATCCATTCGCCGTCGCCGGAGCCGTCCGTCCACCCGACGGCACCGGCGTAGAAGCCGCGCGGTCCTTCGATCCGTGAGATCGCCGCCATTGCAGCCATCCGCGGAACGCCCGCGACGGCGGCCGTGGGGTGCAACGCGAGCGCGAGGTCGAGCGCGGTGGTTCCCGGGTCCCGAAGCACACCGGTGATCGGTGAGCTCAGATGCCACAGTTGAGGTGTGCTGCTGAGCTGAGGCGTGGCCGGCACCTCGATGTCGGTGCACAGCGGTTCGAGCGCGGCTTTGATCTCGTCGACGACAAATCTGTGTTCGGCTTGATCCTTCGCACTCGCAGCGAGCTGCTCGGCGATGACCGCGTCGATAGCCGGGTCGGCGCTGCGCGCGGCCGTCCCGGCAAACGGATGGCAGCTCACGATCGAGCCATGACGACGCACCAACAGCTCGGGGCTGGAGCCCACGAGATATCTGCCCGTGTGCTCGCCGCCTGCCGCCGACAGATCCACGGCGTAACCGTTGCCGAGCGGGTCGGCGCCGACCAATGCGTCGAGGAGCGCCAGCGGCGCGATCGCGGCATCTGCCTGCAACCGGAGCGAGCGGGCCAGCACCACTTTCTGTGCGGTTCCGCGGCGGAGCGAGTCGACGAGCGCTCGAACCCGTTCGACGTGCATGTCCGACGCCGGGACCTGTTCTCCGATATGCACTTCGGGAAGCTGGGTTCTCTCTTCGGCCCTCCAGGGGCCGTCGGTCCTGACGAGCGACGTCGGTTCGACGAGGGCCACGGGATCGGTGACGTCGAACGGTAGTGCCCCGACGACGGTGCTCCCGGATCGTACTGCGGCGACGGCGTCGGTCAGAGACGAGAAGGTGCGTTGGACTCCGCCGGCCTCGACGTTGTAACCGCGACGGGACAGAACGAAAGGTGACGTCGGCATCAGAACGGAGACTGTGTGCGCCCGACGAGGTCGGCGACCGAGTTGATCACCTTCGTCGGCCGGTACGGATAGTTTTCCACCGACGCCGTCGTCGAGATACCGGTGAGGACGAGGATGGTCTGCAATCCGGCTTCGAGTCCCGACAGCACATCGGTGTCCATGCGGTCGCCGATCATCAGTGTGCTCTCGGAGTGTCCACCGATCGCGCGCAGAGCCGAGCGCATCATCAGCGCGTTCGGTTTACCGACGTAGTACGGCTCGCGGCCGGTGGCCTTGGTGATCAGTGCGGCGACGGACCCGGTGGCGGGCAACGAACCCTCGCGGGACGGTCCGGTGGCATCGGGGTTGGTCGCGATGAACCGGGCACCCTTCTCGACGAGCCGGATCGCGGTGGTGATCGCCTCGAACGAGTACGTGCGAGTCTCGCCGAGCACGACGTAATCGGGATTGGAATCGGTCAGGACGTACCCGATGTCGTGCAGGGCCGTCGTCAGCCCCGACTCGCCGACGACGTACGCACTGCCCCCTGGACGTTGGTTGCCGAGGAAGTCGGCGGTGGCGAGTGCCGAAGTCCAGATCGTGCTCTCCGGGATGTCCAGTCCTGTTCGTTCGAGCCGTGCCCGCAGGTCGCGGGGTGTCCGGATCGAATTGTTGGTCAGCACGATGAACGGAATCTCGTTGGCCTGCAGCTCCGCGACGAACGCGTCGGCGCCCGGTATGAGGTGATCCTCGTGGACGAGCACGCCGTCCATATCCATCAGATAGGTCCAACGCTGCGGTGCATCAGGTGAGCTCACCTCACCCATTGTGCGCTACGGGCCATCTGCGCTACATGCGCTGGGCCCTGCGCTACCCCGCCTTCCGCTCTGCGGTACGCCGTAGAGCGCGTTCGCGGGCGGTCATTCCGCCCCAGACTCCGAAGGGTTCGTTGGCGGCAAGGGCGAACCGTCGGCACTGCGAGATGACCGGGCATTGTCCACACAGGACTTTTGCCTGATCCTCGCGTTGCCGCCGAGCCGTCCGACCTTCGCCCGAGGGGGAGAAGAAGATGTCGGAACTGCTGCCGCGGCAGACCGCGTCGAGCTGCCACTGCCACGCTGCTGTTGTGGGTGCCATACAGCGATGATGTCGGTCGAAAAGGCTGGTGGGAAGGTTTCGAATCATCCAGCGTCTAATGGTTCGGTGAACTTTCAGGGCGTGCTCGCCCGCGAGGGAAGCCGCGGGGACAGGCGTGTTCTCCAGCTGGCGTGAGCGGCTGTCGACAATTGAATCAGCCTGATTCGATTGTGACCGGAGTTCACCGAACATGCTGGTGCACAGTCGATCAGGGCGTCGTGATCGATGTTCGGGCAGTCGAGTTGCAGACCCACGCGCGCCCACCCCGTCCTATCGTGTGTCGCAGTCGCACCGGGAGTTCCGTCCGTGCGACTCCATGACGAGCCCGTTCGACCGAGTGCACGACGAGGATCGATGAGTACCGACCAACTATCTCGCACGTCTTCGCTGAAGGGTGTGTCCGCGACGGCTCTTCGCCGTGTGCTCGGCGCCGCAGTGGTGCTGTGGCTCGCGGCGACGTCCACGTTCGTGGTGTTGAAGCTTGCCGGAGGAGATCCGGTCGCAAACATGCTCGGCGGCGGCGAAGCGGTGTCCACCGAAGAGATCCGGGCCGCCGTGACCCGTCAGCTCGGTCTCGACGAGCCCCTGTATCTGCAATACCTGCATTATCTGCAGGGCCTGCTCGCCGGTGATCTCGGTCAGTCGTACCAGCTCCGACGCCCCGTCTCGACGGTGATCGGCGGCCAGATCATGTCCACGATCGAATTGGCCTTCGCGGCTGCGCTTCTCGCGATCCTGCTCGCGGTGGTCAGCGGCGTCCTCGTCACCTCCCGCAACCGCAGGATCGGTCCGGTGGTTCAGTCGATCGAACTGCTGTTGGTGTCGACCCCGACGTTCTGGCTGGGCATCGTCCTGCTGACGGTGTTCTCGTTTCAGCTCGGCTGGTTTCCGGTCTCGGGTGATCAAGGACTGTCCTCGCTCGTGCTACCAGCGGTCGCCCTGGCGCTTCCCTTGGCCGCCGTCCTCGCTCAGGTCCTACGCGAAGGAATCGACAGGGCGTTGGAGCAGCCGTTCGTCATGTCGGTACGAGCCCGCGGCGTCACCGAGACCCGGGTGAAGTTCGGCCACGTGATCAAGCATGCCGCAGGGCCTGCCCTCAATGTGGCGGGCTGGTTCGTCGGCGGGCTGCTCGGCGGTGCGGTGCTCACCGAGGCTGTGTTCGGGCGGCCCGGCCTGGGGCAGATCGCGTTGCAGGGAGTGATCAATCGGGACATGCCGGTCGTCATGGCGGTCGTGCTGATCTCGTCGCTGGTCTACGTGGTGGTCAACACCGTGCTCGACATCGTGCACGAACGACTGGATCCGAGGATCCGATGAAGGGAAGTCCCGTGGACCGGAGTGCGCCATGGCAGTGATCGATCGCATCACCGACAGGCCCGTCTCCACTCCGACACGCAGTGGTGTCCTCCGGGCCGTCGTGCTGGGGGTGCCTGCACTTCTGATCCTGGTGGCTGCGGTGGCGCCGAGCATCCTGACCTCCACCTCACCGCTGGAGTCGAACCCGCGCACGGTACTGCTGCCACCGTCGTGGGAGCACCCGTTCGGCACCGATCAGATCGGGCGCGATCAGCTCGCGCGAGTCGTACACGGTGCGCAGTACTCGCTGTCGATCGGCGTGGGCGCAATCGTTCTCGCCGCCGTGGTCGGCCTGCTGATCGGGACGCTGTCCGGTCTGGCGCCGCGGGTGGTCGACGAGGCGGTCACGCGATTTCTCGACGTCGTCAACGCGTTCCCCGAGGTGCTGCTGGCATTGGTCGTCATCGCCGTCGTCGGGCCGGGACCGATCAACGTTCTGGTGGCGATCGGTGTCGCCTCGATCCCGAGATTCGCTCGGGTCGTGCGTGCCCAGGTGTTCGTTCTCCGCCACTCGGGGTGGGTCGAAATTGCGACAACGCAGGGCATGTCGTATCCGAGGCGCGTGTTCAAACACATCGTGCCGAATGTGCTCGGTCCGGTCGTGGTGCTCGGAACCATCGGAACGGGAACGGCGATGATCGCTGCGGCCGGCCTGAGTTTCCTGCGATTGGGGCCGCAACCGCCGATCCCGGAATGGGGCTCGATGCTGTCGGAAAGCCGTGACTACGTCCAATTGGGTTGGTGGCTCGCGGTTTTCCCCGGACTGGCAGTCCTGACGACGGTTGCCGTCGTCACCCTGATCGGCAGACGTGCGCAACGCCGCTTCGAAGGGCGGCTGCCATGACATCGCTCGGATTCGATCGCGTCACCGAGCACACAGTTGCTGCGACGTCTCTGATCGAGGTCGAGAATCTGACCGTCGACTTCACACGGGGCGGTGTCGTGACGCGGGCGGTGGACGGCGTCTCCTTCCGCGTGGAGGCAGGCCGATGCCACGCTCTGGTCGGCGAGTCCGGCTCCGGTAAGACGGTCACCGCTCGATCCCTCGTCGGACTCAATCCCGAATCGGCGACCGTCCGCGCGGATACCCTTCGGTTCGACGGCCAGGATCTGCTGTCCACGACCGACCGAGGTTGGCGGGACCTGCGCGGCAGCAGGATCGGCCTGGTACTGCAGGATGCCTTGGTCTCGCTCGATCCGCTGCAGACGATCGGCCGCGAGGTTGCCGAAGCCATCGAACCTCGACGACGCAGGTCACGGTCGTCGGAGCTCCGAGACCGCGCCGTCGAACTGCTCTCCGACGTGGGGATTCCCGACCCAGAACGACGCCTCGATCAGTACTCGCACGAGCTGTCGGGTGGGTTACGCCAGCGTGCGCTCATCGCGACCGCTGTTGCTCGGACCCCCGACGTCATCATCGCGGACGAACCGACGACCGCACTCGACACGACCGTGCAGAAACAGATCATCGAATTGCTGCGGTCGAGGCTCGAGCGGGGTGCTGCGCTCATTCTGATCAGTCACGATCTCTCGCTCGTCGCCGAGATCGCCGACGACATCACCGTCATGCAGAACGGTCGCGCCGTCGAGCAGGGCACACCGGCGGAGGTGTTCTTCGATCCGCAGGACCCGTACACCAGATCGCTGCTCGCGGCAGTGCCGACGGCAGCGGCGAAAGGATTCCGGCTGAGCGAATCCACTCGCCGTATTCCGTTGCCGGAGAGAAAGATCGACAGCGATCGGGTCGTGCTGGACGTGCGATCGGTATCGAAAACGTACTCGGGCAAAGGTGGATTCACCAGACGAGCCGTCGATGCCGTCGATCTGCGTCTGCACGCAGGGGAGACCGTGGGCGTGGTCGGGGAGTCCGGATCGGGCAAGACCACACTCATGCGGATCGCGCTCGGGTTGATCACCCCGGACGAGGGGACGGTCCTTCTCGACGGCGAGAGTTGGAGCCCGTCGGCGGAGCGGGCCAGACGTTCGAGGCGGTCGCGGCTTCAGTTGGTCTCCCAGGATCCTCTCGGCTCGTTCGATCCCCGCTACACCGTGGGCAGATTGGTGGCCGACGGTGTGGCCGCTGCAGGGGTGACGGGCAAGAGCCGTGATCGGCGGGTGGTGGAGTTGCTCGAGTCGGTCGGTCTCGACGAAACGTTCGTTGCGCGTCGCCCGTTGCAGTTGTCGGGTGGTCAGCGACAACGTGTTGCCATCGCCAGAGCGTTGGCTCCTGCACCTGCGGTCCTGGTGTGCGACGAACCGGTATCCGCGCTCGACGTCTCGGTTCAGGCGCAGGTTCTGGACCTGATCGCCGAGTTGCAGGCCAGGCACGGCACGTCGGTGTTGTTCGTCTCGCACGATCTCGGCGTGGTCCATCATGTGTCGGACCGAGTCGTCGTGCTCAGCGAGGGCCGAGTCGTCGAAACCGGTGAGGTCGGGTCCGTCTACCGAAATCCGACACACCCGTACACGAGAACTCTTCTCGACGCTGTCCCCAGACTTTCGGCCGCCGAGTCTCGGCGCCTACCCGAATCCTCACGTGCGCAAGGAGAACGATGAAAAGGCAGTATTTCCCGGTGGCGAGAACACTGCGAATCGCGGTGTCGACGGCCACTGCCATCGTCCTGGTGGCGAGTTGCTCGGGCGGGGGAGATTCGGACGCGTCGTCGGCCGGTGACCCGGTGACCGGCGGAACATTGACCTACGCGCTGGGCGCCGACATCGACTGCCTCGATCCTGCGAAGTCGCCGGGAAACTCGATCGTCGTCGGCAACATCGTGGATTCGCTTGTCTACCAAGACGTCGACGGCAACATTCAACCGTGGCTCGCGTCGTCGTGGGATGTGTCGGAGGACGGAACTCAGTACACCTTCGAGCTTCGGGACGGTGTGACGTTCAGCGACGGTACACCGCTCGATGCCGCCGCGGTCAAGTACAACTTCGATCGAATCAAGAACCCGGAGACCGGATCCAGTTATGCCGCGTCGGTGATCGGTGAATACGCCGAGGGCGTCGTGGAAGGGCCGTTGACGTTCCGGCTCGTGCTGAAGACGCCGGTGACGGCGTTGCTGCAGGGACTGTCGTTGGCGTACTTGGGTATTCAGTCGCCGACGTATCTGGAGGCGCAGGGATCGGATACGTGCGGATCGATCGTCGGTTCGGGCCCGTTCGTGCTGGATCAGGCGGTCAAGGGGCAGAGCTACACTCTGACCCGCCGCGACGGATACGACTGGCCGTTCGACGGGGCCGAGCACGAAGGCAACGCGTACCTGGACTCGGTCACCTACAACGTTGTCAGTGAGGGTTCGGTACGTGTCGGCGGATTGAGCTCCGGGCAGTACGATCTCGTCAATTCGATCGCGACGTCGCAGTTGGCAGCGGTCAAGGCGAACTCGCAGTTGGAGGTACTCGACTACACCGCGCCTGGCATCGCGAACGCGATCGCCATCAACGCGACGTCGCCGATCTTCTCCGATCTTGCTGTGCGCCAGGCATTCCAGAGTGCCGTCGACGTGGACACCCTGGTGTCCTCGGCCCTGTTCGGGCAGGTGGAACCGGCTCGCGGGCCGGTGTCGACGACGTCGAAGTACTTCGACGACACGGTCGCCGGCAGCTACGGTTACGATCCCGACAAGGCGAACCGCCTGCTGGACGAGGCGGGCTGGTCCGAGAAGAACGCCGACGGGATTCGAGTCAAGGACGGACGTCCACTGAAGCCCGTTCTGTTCACCTTCCCCGACCCGGCACAGGATCTGCTGTCCCTTCTCGCATCGATTCAGCAGGAGGTGCGCAAGGTCGGGATCGATCTCGACGTGCAGAGTTTCGACCGCACCACGTGGAACACCAAGATCAATGCCAACGAGTACGACCTTCATGTGCACTCCTATTTCCGAGCAGATCCGGACATCGCACGGACGGTGTACTCGACTGCATTCGAGCCCCCGAACGGTTACACGTTCGCACGTCCGCAGGATCCGGTGCTGGAGGACCTTCTGCAGCGGGGCTCGCGCACACCCGATGGTCCCGAGCGTCAGGACATCTACGAGAAGATCCAGCACGAGGTCATCGACCAGGGATTCTCGCTCCCGCTGTATGCGAACCAGCGGACGTTCGCGTACAAGACCGACGTGCACGGCGTTCGGGTCACCGGCACGTCGGTTCCGTATCTCTACGACGTGTGGGTCGGCTGATTCTCGCGTCCACAGTCCGGTTCGATCCCATCCGAAGGAAACGAAGATGACCACACTCACCGCTGTCCGGACGTCGCCGCTGCGTGCACTGTACGAGGACTTCCATCGTCACCCCGAGGTCGCGTTCGCCGAGCATCGCACAACGGCCGTCATCGCCGATCTATTGCGCGAGCGGGGACTGGAGGTGACGACGTCGGAGACGGTCACCGGTGTCGTCGCGACGCTGGCCAACGGCAAGGGGCCTGTCGTCGCGCTCCGCGCCGACATCGATGCGTTGCCGATTTCGGAACAGACGGGGGTGCGGTACACCAGTGAAACCGCGGCAATGCATGCGTGTGGTCACGACGTGCACATCACGTCGTTGATCGGCACGATCGACAGGTTGCTCGCCGAGCGGGCAACCTGGTCGGGGACCGTGGTGGCGATCTTCCAGCCGGCCGAGGAAGTCGGCTCGGGCGCTCGGGCGCAGATCGCGTCGGGGATATTCGCCGATCACCCTGCACCGGACGTGGTGCTCGGCCAGCACGCGAGTGGGGCACTGCCACCGGGAACGGTCGGGTCGAGGCCTGCGGTGTTGCAGGCCGCCGCCGATACGTGGCAGGTGACATTGCGCGGAGACGGTGGCCACGCGGCAGGCCCGCACAAGACCATGGACCTGATCGTGCTCGCCGCCGCGATCGTGCTGCGCCTGCAGACGATCGTCTCCAGGGAGGTGCCGCCGAACGAGACGGCCGTGGTGTCGGTGGGAACGATTCACGCGGGCACGGTCAGCAACATCCTTCCCGACGAGTTGACGTTCACGGTCAACGCGCGATCCTTCACCGAGGACGTGCGAGCGCTCATCGAGCGTGCGGTCAAACGTATCGTCGTCGCCGAGGCGCAGGCCAGTGGCTTACAGGAGGAACCGGAGTTCGAACACATCGTCCGGTTTCCGCTCAACGTCAACGACGCCGCCACCTACGCTGTCGTCCGGTCGGCGCTCGAGGACGAGTTCGACGCGGAGAGCTTCACCGTTGTCGACCCGGTGACGGGCTCGGAGGATTTCGGTGAGTTCGGCACGAGTTTCGGTGTGCCGTCGGTGTACTGGTTCTTCGGCACCGGTCTGGCCGAGGAAGTCGCCGACAGAGTGCCTGCACCGAATGGGCACAGCCCGTGGTACGCACCGGATCCCGAGATCGCGATCGCAACCGGCGTGCGTGCATTGACCGCGGTGGCGCTGCGCGCACTTCGTGAGACCGGTTCGCGTCACAGCGCACAGGCGCTCTAGCACCGACGCGGTGGTGGCCGGCGAATGGCGTGGGACGAATGGCGCTGGGACGAATCGCTTTTCGCCGGCAGTGCTCCCTACTACTCGCGCGGTAGGCTGCCCTACTCGCCGGCTCTTGCGGACACCGTTGCCCGCGCCCTGTCACTCGACGGCAGAGGTCGACTTCTGGACGTCGGCTGCGGGCCCGGCACCGTTGCGCTCGCTCTCGCCTCGCACTTCGACGTCGTCGTCGGCCTCGATCCCGACGACGGGATGCTCGCCGAGGCGGAACGAGAAGCTGCCGCTCGGTCGGTGACCGGCGTGCAGTGGGTTTCCGGACGCGCAGAGGACCTTCCCGGTGATCTCGGGAGATTCGACGTCGTGACCTTTGCGCAATCCTTCCACTGGACGGACCGACACCGGGTGGCCGCGATCGTGCGCTCGATGCTGGAGCCGGGTGGTGCCCTCGTCCACATCAGCGATTCGAAGGACGCGGGCCGGGCGGGCGAGTCGGCGCCACCGTTCTCTGCGATGCACGATCTGGCGGTCGAGTATCTGGGCCCGCTGCGGAGGGCAGGGCAGGGTGTGCTGGTCGCAGGCACACCGAGCGGCGAGGACTCGATATTTCGGAGCGCGGGCTTCCCCGGGGTCGACAGGATCGTGGTTCCTGCGGGCGGCGTGGTTCGCCGGGATGTCGACGACGTCGTTGCCTGGGTGTTCTCGCAATCGAGTACCGCGCCGCACCTGTTCGGGGACCGAGTGGGTGACTTCGAGCATGACCTCAGGGCGCTCCTGCGGCGGGCAGCGCCGGACGGTGTGTTTTTCGAACATCCGCCGGACACGGAGGTGAAGATCTGGCGCAAGGTTTGAAATCATCATGATTTCAAGCCGAAGTGACAGCGCCCCAACAAAAACCGATTGCGGATACTTGACGGTTGCACTAGTGGGCGCATACATTCACCTCACCATCCAGAGCGACCGAGAGACCTTGGCTCTACGACGTCGCAGCAACCCCCTTCCTCACGGAAGGTGTGGGTGCTACCGCCAGGACCGATGGAGGAAACATGTGTAGCGCTACATGGCGACGTCTTCACGTCGATCTGTGTCGTATAGGTACCTGTACCTGTACTGACGCTTGATTCTCACTGCACAGCTCTCACTGCACGGCTCTCCCCACACACTTACTTCGACGCGAAGGCTTCATTCATCATGCATGCACCCCTCCGGTGGTCCCGGTGACTCAGTTGGAAGCCCGGCCGACGCCGGTCGAGACGGTGATCGGCGACGAAGACCTGGTCGTCGCCCGCAAATGGCATCCATGGCGATGGGTGATCAGTATTGCAGTCCTCGTCGTCGTTGCCCAGTTCCTTCACGGCTTCGCCACCAACCCCGGCTGGGATTGGGGGACTTTCGCGGATTATTTCACGGCGCCATCGATCCTGTCGGCCCTGTGGTTGACCATTCAGCTGACGTTCTGGGGCACTCTCTTCGGCTTCGTGATCGGCATCGCGCTGGCGATCGCGAGGTTGTCGAACAACCCCGTTCTTCAGGTCATCTCCTGGTTCTACATCTGGGCGTTCCGATCCATTCCGTTGATCGTGCAGCTGTTGTTCTGGTTCAACCTCGCGTACCTGTATCAGACGCTGTCGCTGGGAATTCCGTTCGGCCCGGCCTTCTTCGAGTTCAACGTCAACAGCGTGATCAGCGGGTCGACTGCGGCCATTATCGGTCTGGCATTGCACCAGGCTGCGTACTCGGCCGAGATCGTTCGCGCCGGCATCATCTCGGTGGATCAGGGCCAACTGGAGGCATCTGCTGCTCTCGGCATCCCGAAGCGGCGCGAGTTCTTCAAGATCGTTCTGCCGCAGGCGATGCGCGGCATTCTGCCCAATGCTGCCAACGAGGTCATCAGCCTCTTCAAGGGCACGTCCATCGTGTCCGTCATGGCCATCGCGGAGCTGTTCTACCAGGTACAGGTGGTGTACGGACGCAACGGTCGTGTCGTGCCCCTGCTGATGGTCGCAACCGTCTGGTACATAGTGCTGACGTCGATCCTGTCGGTCGTGCAGTTCTACGTCGAGCGGCACTACGCCAAGGGCGCGGTGCGCAACATTCCGCTGACGCCGATCCAGAAGCTGCGAAAGAAACTCGCCGAGATCACGCTCGCACCACGAGGAGCGACGCGATGACCGCGCTTCCGGAGAAGTCCGAGTTCGCCGTCGAGGTACGCGGGGTTCACAAATCGTTCGGCGCGAACGAAGTACTCAAAGGCGTCGACCTGGTGGTACGCCCTGGTGAGGTCACCGTCATCATCGGGCCGTCGGGATCGGGCAAGTCCACATTGCTCCGCAGCCTCAATCACCTGGAGAAGGTGGACAAGGGCACCGTCCGTGTCGACGGAGACCTGGTCGGATATCGGCGCAAGGGCGACAAGCTGCACGAGCTGAGCAACAAGGAGATTCTCCGCCAGCGCTCGCAGATCGGCTTCGTGTTCCAGAACTTCAATCTGTTCCCGCACCTGACGGCGCTCGAGAACATCATCGAAGCTCCGATCTCGGCGCAGAAGCGCGATCGGGCCGAGGTGGAAATCGAAGCGAAGGAACTTCTCGAGCGCGTCGGTCTGGCCGACAAAGCACACGACTATCCGCGCAGACTCTCCGGTGGCCAACAGCAGCGTGTCGCCATTGCGCGTGCACTCGCGCTGCGGCCGAAGGTGATCCTCTTCGACGAGCCCACCTCTGCGCTCGACCCGGAACTGGTCGGTGAAGTCCTCGAAGTCATCCGCGGCCTCGCACGAGACGGGGCAACCCTGGTCATCGTGACCCACGAGGTCGGATTCGCCCGCGAGATCGCCGATACCATCGTCTTCATGGACGACGGCCTGATCGTCGAACAGGGCACGCCCACACAGCTTCTCGACAGTCCTACCGAGGAGCGCACCAAGGCGTTCCTCGCGCACGTCCTCTGAATCCAGCGTCACTTTCACAGAAAACAAGGAACAATCATGTCCAGATCCACCAGACGTCTCGCGGTACTCGCCTCGGCGGCCGTCGCCGTTGCACTGACTGCGTCCGCCTGCAGTGAGCCCGAGGCCGAGAGCAGCGTCACCGCCTCCGACGGCGTCACGTACGACGTATCACCCGAGCAGTCCGGCCGCATCCATGTCGACAAGGTCGACGAGATCGCCGCGAAGGTGCCCCAGGCAATCCGCGACCGCGGAACTCTGATCGTGACGGGCTCGGTCGGATCGACTCCGCCGCTCAGTTTCTACGCAACCGACGACAAGACCACCGTCGGATCCGAGATCGACATCGCGTACTTGATCGCCGACACTCTCGGCCTGCAGTACGAGGGCAATACCGCCGACTGGGCACAGAACTTCGTCAAGATCGACTCGGGTGAGAACGACGCGTTCATCTCCAATGTCACCGTGACCGAAGAGCGTAAGGACAAGTACGACTTCGCGACGTACCGTCTCGACAACCTCGCGTTCGAGGCACCGAAGGACAGTGGTTGGACCGTCGAAGGCCGTAAGGATGTCGCGGGCAAGAAGATCGGCGTCGGTTCCGGCACCAACCAGGAACAGCTGCTCGTCGACTGGAACGCGCAGAACGTCGCCGAAGGCCTCGCTCCTACCGAGATCGCCTACTACCAGAACGCATCCGACTACTACCTCGCACTCGGCTCGGGACGTATCGACGGTTACTTCGGCCCCAACCCGTCCGCGGTCTACCATTCGTCGAGCACGGGTGAGACCGAAGTGATCGGCACCTTCTCCGGTGCAGGAGAGAACCTGCAGGGTGAAATCGCAGTGCTCGTCAAGAAGGACAACGGACTCATCGAGCCCATTCAGGAAGCCCTCAACCACGTCATCGAGGACGGTAGCTACCAGGAGGTGCTCGACAAGTGGGGCCTGCAGTCCGAGGCCGTCACCGAGTCGGTCATCAACCCTCCCGGCTTGCCCCGCAAGGCTCCGTAAATCTCCGCCCTCGTTCGATCGAATGCAGTAAGAAAATGCAGTAGGAAAGTAGTCATGAACGTAGTAGTCGTCGGCGGCGGCGTCATCGGAGCGGCATCGGCGTGGAATCTCGCCAAGCGTGGCCACGATGTCACCCTGATCGAGCAGTTCCAGCCCGGCCACAAGAACGGTGCGTCGCACGGGTCGTCGCGGATTTTCCGTCACGCCTATGCCGACGACTACTACGTCAGCCTCGCCGCCCGCGCATATACGCTGTGGCGCGAGCTCGAAACCGACACCGGTACAGACCTTCTCACCATCACCGGTGCGGTCGACCACGGCCCGGCCGATATCGTGCAACCGCGAATCGACGCGTTGGCACGGTTCGGCTTGGCCGGTGAGGTGCTCGACCCGGCCGAGGCGCAGCGGCGCTGGCCGGGAATGAAGTTCGACACCACGGTGCTCCATCACCCCGACGCTGGTCGGCTGCACGCCGACCGGAGCGTCGCGGCCTTCGCCGCGGCAGCCGAAAAGCTGGGCGCCCGAATCGAATACGGCAGTGCCGTGCGTGAGATTCGCAACACCGAGGTCTCCACCGACTCCGCCACGTTCTCCGCCGATCACATCGTCGTCGCCGGAGGTGCATGGACGTCGTCGTTGGTCTCCGCCCACGTGCCGCTGCCCCGGTTGGTGACCACGCAGGAACAACCTGCACACTTCCTCCCGACCATCGACGCAGCGTGGCCGAGTTTCGTCCACCACCCGGGTGCAGAACTGCAGACCGAGGGAATCTACGGTCTGTCGTCCGAGGACGGGGTGAAGATCGGTGAGCACGGCACCGGTCCGATCATCGAGCCGGATACGCGAGACTTCGTACCGATTCCCGATGGCGTGGAGCGGTTGAAGGACTATGCGCGTGCATGGCTGCCCGGCGTCGATGTCGACTCCGCGGACCCGCTGACGTGCCTCTACACGACCACTCCCGACTCCAACTTCGTCGTCGACAGAAGCGGAGATCTGACGATCGCAGCCGGCTTCTCCGGGCATGGGTTCAAATTCGCACCGGCGGTCGGTGAACTGGTCGCCGATCTGGTCGACGGCCGTGCACCCTCGACGAGTCTGTTCCGATTCGGTCCGCGAACGTCCCCGACCGTCTAGGCCAGGAAAAAAACTTTCCGGCGATCGGGAATGGATCGGCGTCGACGCCGGTTCGTACAACTGGCCGGCCCTGACAACTGCATACCCATCCAGAGCGACCGAGAGACCTTGGCTCGACGACGTCGCAGCAACCATCACGCGCGCGCGTGCGGGTGCTCCCGCCAGGACCGATGGAGGAGAAATACGAGTGAGTACGCCTACCGATACACCAACCCTTCAGTTCGTGGCAGTGCACCAGACCGATCCGCTTGCTGCGCCTCTGATCGAGGAACTTGCCCTCGAATATGCAACTCGGTACGGCCGTACGCCGGGGGAGCAGTACAGCGAACTGAAGGCGTATCCGGCAGAAGAGTTCGAACCCCCGCGGGGCGCGCTGATCGTCGCGATTTCGGACGGCGTTCCCGTTGCAGGCGGAGCGTTCAGGCAGTTCGATTCCTCGACCGCAGAGCTCAAGCGCATCTGGACCGCGTCGAGTCATCGCAAGCGGGGGTACGGCAAGTTGGTGGTCGCCGAGCTGGAACGGATTGCAGGCGAGCGAGGTTACTCGCGGATCTACCTGACCACGGGGTGGCGTCAGCCGGAGGCCGTGGCTCTGTACCTGGCCACCGGGTACACCGCGCTCTACGATCCGAACCTTCCCTCCGAGGAAGTCGGCGCACACGCGTTCGAGAAGTTCCTCGACTGTGTGGGTGCATCATGAAGTTTCTGCTGATGACGCTGATCTCGCATCAGCCGGACCCGATCTCGCAGGAGAAGAAGACGCCGGCCGAGCGACTGCGGGACGTCGTCGAGACAGCTGTGCTCGCCGAAGAACTGGGTTTCGACGGTTTTGCCGTCGGCGAGCGACACGAGGATCCGTTCATCTCGTCCTCACCGCCCGTCGTGCTGAGCAATATCGCCGCGCGTACGTCGACGATTTCGTTGTTCACGGCTGTTACGACCTTGAGCTTGCTGGATCCGGTGCGCGCCTTCGAGGATTACTCCACACTGGACAACCTGTCCGGTGGGCGTCTGGAATTGATCATCGGAAAGGGCAACGGCGCAGCGCAGGCCGAGTTGTTCCATGTGACGCCCGACGACCAATGGGACCGCAATCGCGAAGGTTACGAACTGTTTCGGGCCCTGTGGGAGAGCGACAGCGTCACGTGGTCCGGTCGATTCAGGCCGTCACTCGTCGAGGCCAAGGCGTTGCCGAGGCCTCTGCAATCGCGTATCCGTGTGTGGCACGGTAGCGCGACGAGCAAGAGTTCCGTCGACCTGGCTGCGCGGTACGGCGATCCGATCTTCTCGGCCAATGTCACCAACCCGATCGAGCCGTACGCCGAACTGATTCGGCACTATCGGCAGCAGTGGGAGTTCTACGGACATCGCCCCGAGGATGCGCTCGTCGGCGCGGGGACTGCCGGATTCCACATCGCGGAGACGTCGCAGGAAGCCGTCGCTGCATATCGATTCACGTTCGAGGCGCGTCTGGCTGCGCAGCGGAGTGCAGGTTTTCCCGTCGTCTTCGATTCGGTCGAGGATCTGGTCGAGCGTGGTTCGGCGTTGATCGGCAGCCCACAGCAGGTGATCGACAAGGTCGGTCGCTATCACGAGCAGTTCGGGCACGAGGTCATCCACCTCAGTGCCGATGCCGACGGTGTGACGCCCCAGCAGCAACGTCGCAGTCTCGAATTGTTCCAATCGGCGGTTGCACCCGTTCTGCGCGAGCGGATTTCCAGCAGACCGCTCGCATCCCAACGTTCCACCCTGAAAGAGGTTCTGGTATGAGTGTTTTCGCCCTGGGCATCGAGTTGGACGGGGAGGGAAACCATCCGGCCGCGTGGCGCCGCGCAGGCCACGCACCGAACGAGTCTCTCACCGGACGTGTTCTGAAGCAGCGAGTCGCGGCGGCGGAGAACGCCGGATTCACCTACGCCACGTTCGACGACTCGATCGTCCCTCCGTCGGGGGACATCCGGGCGCGCGTCGACGCGGTCAATCGTGCCTCGTACGTCGCGGCGACGACGTCCACCCTCGGGTTGGTGCCGGTCGTGGGAACCACCTATGCCGAGCCGTTCCATACTTCCTCGCAGTTGGCGACACTCGATTACTCCTCGCGCGGACGCGGCGGTTGGATCCCGGTCCGCGTCGACGACCCTGCTGCAGCTCGGGCGTGGGGACGACCGGAGGTCACCGATGCCGCCGATCGTGATCGTGAGCAACGTGATTCGATCACGGTCGTGCGCTCGCTGTGGGATTCCTGGGAAGACGACGCGGTCGTCCGCGACTATGCGAGCGGTCGGTTCCTCGATCGGGACAAACTGCACTACGTCGACTTCGAAGGCGAATCGTTCACCGTGAAAGGTCCCGCCATCGTGCCGAGGCCACCGCAGGGGCAGTTGGTGGTCTTCGGTACCGAGGCGGACCGCGACCAGGTCGACGTCGTTCTGGTTCAGCGCCCGCCGACCGAGCGAGGTGAAGGACTGACCGTCGTCGAAATCGATGTCACGCTCGATACCCGCGAGATCTCCGCTGCCGATCGGCTGGCGGCACTCGATGCGCACTCGGCACGCACGCCGTCGCCTCGGCTCGAGTACTCGGGCAGCGCAACGGGTCTCGCCGAGCTGCTCACCGACATCGCAGCCACGGCCGACGGAGTTCGGCTCTTCCCCACCGTCATCGACGAAGATCTCCCGGCTCTCGGCCGCCTCGTGCTTCCCGTGCTGTTCAAATCCGGTGTCGCCCATCGTCCGGTGCCCGGTTCGACACTGCGTGGCAACTTCGGACTCACGCGCCCGGCAAATCGTTACGAGAGGGTCTGATCGGCCATGTCTGTTCCCCGTCCGAACGCACACGTCCACTTCGGTGTGTTCTTCCAAGGCGTCAATCACACCACCGTCTGGTCGGACCCCGCGAGTGGGTCACAGATCGACTTCGAGACCTTCCGCCACATGATCTCCACCGCCGAGAAGGGCCTGTTCGACGCCTTCTTCCTCGGTGAAGGTCTGCGACTTCGTGAGCAGCAGGGCAAGATCCTCGACCTCGACATCGCCGGTCGACCCGACGCGATCGCCCAGCTGTCCGCGCTGGCAGGCATCACCTCGCACATCGGGCTCGTCGCAACGCAGAACACGACGTACAACGAGCCGGGCGATCTGGCAAGAAGGCTGGCCGGGCTCGACATCCTGTCCGGTGGCCGGGCCGGCTGGAACGCCGTCACCACCGACAATGCGTGGACCGGGGAGAACTTCCGCCGCGGCGGGTTCCTCGACCACGAGCTGCGTTACGAGCGTGCAGGGCAGTTCATTCGTACCGCGCGTGCGATCTGGGATGGCTGGTCCGACGACGCTCTGGCAACCAGCTCCGGCGCAGCATCCTGGTCCACCGACGATGCAGTACAGCACCTCTCGCGTTCGAGTTCGCAGTTCGACGTCGATATCGATTCGACTCTGCCGCGCAGTGCACAGGGGCATCCGGTGATCTTCCAGGCCGGGGACTCGCCGACGGGCCGTGATTTCGCGGCGGCCAACGCCGACGTCATCTTCTCGCGTCACGGAACGCATTTCGAGGAGGCGTTGACGTTCGCCAACGACATCCGCGCGCGGCTCCGGGCCGCCGGTCGGCCGGACGACGACATCAAGATTCTGCCGGGCACTCAGATCGTGTTGGCGGAGAACGCCGCCGAGGTCGAGGAGAAGGAACGCTGGGTCCGCGAGGGCCAGTTCACCGGCCAGACGGCACTCTCCCTCGTCGGATTGGTGTGGGGCCGCGACCTGTCCGATCTCGACCCCGACGGACCGTTGCCGGCCGACGACCCCGTCCCCGCACCGATCTCGGTGACACGCGGTGCGTTCCGCGACGGCAAGGATCCGATCCAGCTGGCACGAGAATGGCGGGCACTGGCCGAGGCCAAGAATCTCTCGCTCCGCGAGGTCGCCATCGAGACGTCGCAGCGCTCGGGTTTCGCGGGCACACCGGGCCAGGTAGCCGACGAGCTCACCAAGTGGGTCCGTGAGGGAGCGACCGACGGGTTCAACATCTCGCCGTACATCGTTCCCGGTGGGTTGGACGAGATCGTCGAGTGGTTGGTGCCGGAACTGCAGGAGCGCGGTGCATACCGCACGGAGTACACCTCCGACACCCTGCGCGGTCACCTCGGGCTCCGCGAGCCGCTGACGCGTAGAAAGTCCGGTGAGACCGATATCAGCGCTGCAGGCTGACGCTCGGGAACAGACCGCTGCCA
Organism: Rhodococcus yunnanensis NBRC 103083; assembly: GCF_001895005.1. Taxonomy (GTDB): domain Bacteria; phylum Actinomycetota; class Actinomycetes; order Mycobacteriales; family Mycobacteriaceae; genus Rhodococcoides; species Rhodococcoides yunnanense. The sequence goes on from NZ_BCXH01000006.1 coordinate 141,841, forward strand.
GTTCGCGCAGAGATGTCTTCGTCTGCGCAGCAGCCGGTTTCACCACCCTGCTCGACTCCGCGGTACTCGGTATCGGAATCCCGGCGATACGGGGCTCCCTCGACGCCGGTACCGCGGAGGTGCAATGGATCCTGGCAAGTTATTCGCTGACGTTCGGCCTTGCGCTCGTACCCGCGGGCAGATTGGGCGACGTCATCGGTCGTCGTCGACTCTTCCTGTTCGGTCTGTCGTTGTTCGCGGTGATGGGTCTGCTCGGCGCAGTCGCGGCGGAGCCGTGGATGATCGTCGCGGCCCGGCTGGGTCAGGGGATCGGTGCGGGAACCGTCAGCTCGCAGGTGCTGGGGATCATCACCGATCGCTACAAGGGCAAGGAGCGCGCACAAGCGCTCGGGGCGTACAGCACTGCGGGCGGGCTCGCGGGCCTGATCGGACCTGTACTCGGCGGAGCGCTCCTCGGTGTCGCGAGCCCGGACGTGGGCTGGCGACTGCTGTTGGTTCTCAACGTCCCGTTCGCCGTCATCACGTTGATCGCTGCCGCGCTGTGGCTCCGACGCGACGAGGCACGCCGGAGCGGTGCGAGCATCGACATCGTCGGACTGATCGCACTCGCGGTGGCGACGCTGCTTCTGCTGCTGCCGATGGTGTCCTCGCTCGGGCCGATCTTCGCCACCGTGTCGGTTCTCGGCTCCGCCGCGACACTGTGCGGATTCTGGTTCTGGGAACGGCATTTCGCTGCAGGCGGCGGAACTCCCGTGCTGCTCCCAGCGCTGCTGGCCTCGCGCGGATACACGCTGGGAACGCTGGTGGCGATGTTCTGGTTCGGCGCTGTGCTCGCTCTCAACGCGGTACTGAGCCTCTACCTGATCGAAGGGTTGGGATACCCCGCGCTGCAGGCGGCGCTCATCATGGCGGGCAGTTCGCTGCTGATGGCGGTGACGTCGGCGTTCGGGTGGCGGATCGTTGCACGGCTCGGTAGAACCGCAGTGGTCGGAGCCGTCGTGCTCGAGTTGCTCGTGGTCGCAGGCTATGTCGGGGTGGTCAACGTGGTGCCCCGCGAGTACACGGTCCTCTCGTTCGCGGTCCTGGCCGTATTCTCCGGCATCGCAAGCGGATTCGTCGACGCACCCAACCGCGGCATGACGCTCGAATACGCACCCGCCGGGGCCAACGGCGTCGCCGCAGGATTTCTGCAACTGTCCCAGCGATTGTCGGCGACGATATCGTTGGCTGCGGTGTCCGGCATCTACCTCGGCATACTCGCCGCAGACTCCGAGGATTTCGGCCGGGCAGTCGGCGGCGGACTCGGGGTGTGCGGCCTGATGCTCGTGGCATCTCTCGTATGTGCGGTAGTGGACGGACGAAGGAGGCGGGTATGAAGTTTTCGTGGTTTCTTCCGACCGGAGGTGACGACGAGCGTCTCGGCGGCAGCTCGCACGGCGTCGCGATCGGTGGTAGCTCGCAGTCGGTCAGCGACACCGGCCATCGGGACGCCTCCCTTGCGTACCTGACCGAACTCGCGCAGACCGTCGACCGCCTCGGCTTTCATGCCGTCCTGACCCCGACCGGCGGTCACTGCGAGGACGCCTGGCTCGTCACCTCCGCACTCATCGCCGCAACCCGCGACCTCAAGTTCCTCGTCGCTTTTCGGCCGGGCGCCGTGGCGCCGGTGTTGTCGGCACAGATGGTCAGCACGTTCCAGCGATTGTCGGGTGGCAGGGCACTGCTCAACGTCGTCGTCGGTGGTGACGACGCCGAGCAGCGTGCCTACGGCGACACACTGGGCAAGGACGAGCGATACCGTCGGGCCGAGCGGTTCCTCGAGATCGCCCGCGCAGTGGGTGATGGCCGACCCGTGGCCGTCGACGACGAGTACTACACGGTCGACCGCCCGAGCGGAGCCGGATTCAGCGGCTACGCACCGGTGCCCATGCCGGATGTGTATCTCGGCGGGTCTTCGGACGGCGCGATCGACGTCGCGGCCGCCCAGGCGGATGTGTTCCTGACCTGGGGTGAGCCGCCTGCCCAGGTTGCCGAGAAGGTGGCCGTCGTCAAGGATGCGGCGCGTAGGCGTGGCCGTGAGATCCGCGGCGGGATCCGGTTGCACGTCATCACACGGGAGACGTCCGACGAGGCGTGGGCAGCGGCGGAGAACCTGATCTCCGGGCTGGACGACGACCTGATCGCCCGGCGCCAGGAGGCGCTGCGGGGTATCGGCTCGGAAGGCCAGCGTCGAATGTTGGACCTGCACGGCGGTGATCGCGAGAAGTTGGTCGTGTCACCGAACCTGTGGGCCGGATTCGGGCTCGTCCGGGGCGGAGCGGGAACGGCCCTGGTGGGCAGCCACGACGAGGTGGCCGAACGTATCTCCGAGTACCGCGACGCAGGGATCGAGGAGTTCATCTTCTCGGGTTACCCGCACCTGGAAGAGGCCGTCCACTTCGGGGAAGGCGTGATCCCGCGCTTTCAGCATGCGAATTCCCCGGTTACCAGCTAGGAAAAGACCCCAATTGGCGTCGACGGGGTAACAGCTCGTACACTCGAGCACGTAACACCATCCAGAGCGACCGAGAGACCTGGCTCTACGACGTCGCAGCAACCCCCCGAGGGCACCGGTCACACACGACACGATGCTTCGGGAGCGGGTGCTACCGCCGGGAACGATGGAGGATCGATGCGCACCACCGACCGTGCTCGTTCACAGGGCCGTGCTTATTCACAGGGCCGTGCTTGTTCGCAGAGCCGGGCACTCGGTGCGGGCTTCGTCGACTCGTGGGGCCGCATACACGTCGACCTGTGCCGTGTGACGGGTTGCATCTGTCTCGACTGAGTCTTCTCGGTCGGGCATTTTTTCGTTCCACCCCTCTGTTGTTCACCCCCCCGTTGTTCACCCCTTTGTCGTCCTCACTGCAGCGCGCCCCGACGTCGTGGCAGCTGTGTGTTCGGCCGTCCCCGAAAGATCCGGAGTAACTCGGTGTCCTCACGATCCGTACGCGTAGGCGTCGGTGCGCTCGCTGCCCTCAGCGTCGTTCTGACCGCCTGTGGCGGAAGTTCCACATCCACCTCTGCCGATGCCGGTGATCCCACGTCCGGCGGCACGCTGCGCTACGGGCTGTCAGGAGCACCGACTTGCTCGGATCCGGCGCAGTCCGGTACCAACCAGACCATCTACGTCGTGCGGCAGATCGTCGATTCGCTCACCGACCAGGATCCCGAGACCGGTGAGATCACCCCGTGGCTCGCCGACAGCTGGGAGGTCTCCCCGGACGCCTCGTCCTTCACCTTCACGCTGAAGGACGGCGCGACGTTCAGCGACGGAACTCCGGTCGACGCCGAGGCGGTCAAGGCCAACTTCGATTCGATCGTCAACGTGTTGGGCGGCGCCAAAGCGGCACTCGCGGCAAGCTATCTGTCGGGTTACACGGGCACCACAGTCGTCGACCCGCTGACGGCTCGCGTGGACTTCAGCGGCCCCAATGCGCAGTTCCTGCAGGCGACCTCGACGGCACAGCTGGGTATCCAGTCACCCGAGACCGTGGCGCAGCCTGCCGAAGCGCGGTGCCTGGGCACCAACATCGGCAGTGGCCCGTTCACGTACGCCGACTACCAGCAGGACAAGTCGGTCACGCTGGCCAAGCGGGCGGGCTACAGCTGGGGTTCGGCAGCGTTCGGCCACGAGGGTGAGGCGTACCTGGACAAGATCGAGTTCACCGTCGTCCCCGAATCGGGCGTACGTACCGGCAGCCTCTCCTCGGATCAGCTCGACGCGGTCAGCGACGCGTTGCCGCAGGATGCGCCGCAGATCGAGGCCACTGGCGGACAGATCCTGACGACCTCGAATCCGGGCATTCCGTTCGGCTTCCAGCCCAACGTCACTCGCGGAGTACTGCAGGATCCCGAGGTCCGTAAGGCGCTCGTGCCGGCGATCAACCGTCAGGAACTCGTCGACACCGTGCTCGGTTCCGACTTCAAGCCCGCCACGAGCACGCTGGCGAGCAAGACACCCGGGTACACCGAACTGGCCGATGTGACCTACGACCCCGAGAAGGCCAAGTCGATCCTCGATGCCGCAGGGTGGGTTCCAGGAGCCGACGGCATCCGTGAGAAGGATGGCCAGAAGCTCAGCTTCAAGGTTCTCTTCAGCGCGGTGTTCGCAGGAAACCAGGCGATTCTCGAACTGACGCAGCAGCAGCTACGCGACGTCGGTGTCGACCTGCAGCTGGAGCTGGTCTCCAACTCGGAGGCGACTGCGCGTCAGGGCACCAAGGACTACGACTCCACGTACTACAACAGCACGCGCGCCGACGGCGACATCCTGCGCACGACATTTGCTGTCGACGGCCGAAACCTCAATGCACGCGGTCCGATCCCGGAGCTCGACGCCTTGCTCACACAGGAGCTGGCCACCACGGACACCACCGAGCGCAACGAGATCATCGAGCAGGCGCAGCAGCAGGTTCTCGACAACGGCCTGTGGATTCCGACCATTGAGTTGTCCCAGGCGATCGGCGCCGGCCCGAACGTGCAGGACCTGAAGTTCGAGGCATCGGCTCGTCTGCAGTTCTTCGACACCTGGCTGAGCGGACAGTAACCATGATTCGTTACCTCGCACAGCGCGTACTGCAAGCCGTTCTGGTTCTGTGGGCTGCGTTCACGATCTCGTTCGGAGTGTTGTTCCTGCTCCCGTCCGATCCGGTGTCCCTTGCTGCGGATTCCGCGGGTTCGGGTACTCCGGTCGACGCAGCAGCCATCGCTGAACTGCAGGCGCGGTACGGCCTCGACCAGCCCGTCTGGGTTCAGTACTGGCACTCGCTCAGTGGCGCTGTGCGTGGTGACTTCGGTTACTCGATCTCCACCGGTCAGTCGGTGACGACGGCCATCTTCGACGCGCTGCCGAGCACGGTGGCGTTGGCGTCGACCGCACTGGTACTGGCGCTGCTGTTCGGCGGCACCCTTGCCTTCCTCGCCACCTACACCAAGGCCGGTTGGTTCAAGAACCTGCTGTTCTCGATCCCGCCGCTCGGCGTCGCGGTCCCGACCTTCTGGGTGGGTCTGCTGCTGCTGCAGGTGTTCTCGTTCCAGCTTCGGCTCTTCCCCGCGTTCGGTGATCAGGGTGCGTCCTCGCTGGTACTTCCGGCGATCACACTGGCACTGCCCACCGGCGCTGTCATCGCTCAGGTGCTCGCCACGTCGATGACGACGACGTGGAAGCAACCGTTCGTCGAATCCGCTCGCGCCAAGGGAGTCTCGCGCCTGCGGGTGCAGACCAAGCATGTGGCGCGGCTGTCCTCCATTCCCGCCTTCACCATCGCGGGAGTTCTGGTGGGCAATCTGCTGGCAGGCTCGGTCGTCGTCGAAACGGTGTTCTCTCGCGCCGGAGTCGGCCGATTGACCCAGACGTCGGTCATGGCACAGGACATCCCGGTGGTGCAGGGCATCGTGGTGCTGACCTCACTGGTGTTCGTGCTCGTCAATCTCGCCGTCGACCTTCTGTACCCGTTGATCGACCCGCGCATCGCCAGCGAGTACGCCAAGTCCGCGCCGAAATCCGCTGCCACGGGCGAGGTCGCGCAGGAGCAAGAGGAGAAAGCGCATGTCTGACATCCTGACTCGCGAACTGGGCGTCGATACCCCGGAACCGGAGGTGCTGGCCCCGGCGGCCCCGACGAAGCGCAGGCGACTCTCGCTCCGGTGGGCGCTGAAGAACGTGTGGCTGGCCATCTCGATCGTGGTCCTGCTCCTCGCCGTCGGATTCGCCCTGTTCCCGTCGGCGTTCGCCAGCGGTGACCCACTCCAGGGTGTTCCGGCGGACAAGCTGCAGGGACCGAGCGCGACACACTGGTTCGGAACCGACAACATCGGCCGCGATCTGTACACGCGCGTCGTGCACGGCGCGGGACTGTCGTTGACGGCGACCCTGATGGCCGTCGCCATCGCGCTCGTCGTCGGCACTCTGATCGGGCTGCTGTCGGGAGCCGTCGGCGGTGTTCTCGATGCAGTGCTGATGCGCTTCGTCGATGTGCTCCTGTCGATTCCGGCACTGCTGCTGTCCTTGGCCTTGGTGACGGCACTGGGTTTCGGAACCCGCAACGTCGCCATCGCCGTCGGTGTGTCCCTCGTCGCCAACTTCGCGCGCGTCATGCGTTCGGAGGTACTGCGAGTGCGTCGCTCGCTCTACGTCGAGGCGGCATACGCGTCCGGGGTTCGGTGGTACGACGTGTTTCGCCGTCATATCCTGCGTAACTCGTACGCGCCGGTCATCGCGCTCGCCGCAGTCGAATTCGGCATGGCGGTGCTCGCGGTGTCCGCGCTGAGCTTCCTCGGATTCGGCGCGGTGCCGCCGACTCCGGAATGGGGTTCGTTGATCTCCGAAGGCCGTAACTTCCTCGCCACCGCCTGGTGGATGACAACTCTGCCCGGCCTGGTGATCGTGGCCGTCGTGTTGTCCGCGCACCGAGTCGGTCACGCTCTCGAAGGAGGCAAGCGATGAGTCCGGTACTGAAGGTCGACAATCTGGAAGTGTCCTACGGCGACACTCCTGCCGTCCGAGGGATCAGCCTGAGCGTGGACAAGGGCGAGGTCGTCGCCATCGTCGGAGAATCCGGTTCCGGTAAATCCACGACCGCACACGCCCTCATCGGGCTGCTGTCGGGCACCGGCCACGTCACCGGTGGCACGGTGCACTTCGACGGTGATCGCATCGACAACGCGTCGGAGAAGGCACTGGACCGGTTGCGCGGAGCCCACATCGGCCTCGTACCGCAGGATCCGACGACCTCGCTCAATCCCGTCATTCGGATCGGTGAACAGGTGGCCGAGGTGCTTCGCGTGCACGGCCTGGCCACCAAGCGCTCTGCGAAGATCGAAGCGATCCGGATACTCACCGAAGCCGGGATAGACAACCCGGAACTCCGCGCACGTCAGTACCCACAGGATCTCTCCGGTGGCCAGCGCCAGCGAGTCCTCATCGGAATTGCGTTGGCGTGCAAACCCGAACTGGTCATCGCAGACGAGCCGACCAGTGCGCTCGACGTGACGGTACAGCGGCGGATCCTCGATCACCTCGACGCGCGCATCGCCGAGACGGGCGCAGCGGTGCTGCTGATCACCCACGATCTGGGCGTTGCAGCCGATCGGGCCGATCGGTTGGTCGTCATGAGCAAGGGTGTGATCGTCGAAACCGGTCCGACTGCCGAGGTTCTCGCCGACCCGAAGCACGAGTACACCAGGTCTCTGCTCGCGGCAGCGCCGAGCCTGAACTCGGCACTTCGCCCGCCGCGACCGTCGTCGGGAAACCCGATTCTGACGGTGAAAGATCTGTCCAAGACCTTCCGAATCGGACGCGGCGTCACGCTCGATGCCGTGAAGAACGCATCCATCACCGTCGAGCGTGGACACACTCTGTCTCTCGTCGGTGAATCAGGTTCGGGCAAGTCGACTCTCGCGCGTATCGCAATCGGGCTGGAGACCCCGACGAGCGGATCGGTCGAGTTCGACGGCACCGAGGTCACCTCGCTGCGTGGCTCGGCACTGCGCGCACTGCGTCGACGGGTCCAGATCGTCTACCAGAACCCGTACGCCTCGCTGAACCCGAAACTGCACGTCGATCAGATCATCGGTGAGCCCCTCGAGGCGTTCAAGGTCGGCACGTCCGCCGAGCGATCCGCTCGGGTTGCCGAATTGCTCGATCAGGTTGCGCTGTCGAAGGATTACGCCAGGCGCCGGCCTGCGGAGCTGTCCGGCGGACAGCGTCAACGTGTTGCCATCGCCCGAGCGCTGGCACTACGACCGGATCTGGTGGTGCTCGACGAACCGGTGTCCGCCCTCGACGTGTCGGTGCAGTCGCAGATACTGTCCCTGCTCGACGACCTGCAGTCCGAACTCCACCTGAGCTACCTGTTCATCTCGCACGACCTGGCCGTGGTTCGCCAGATCAGCGACACCGTCGCGGTCATGCAGTCCGGCAACATCGTCGAATACGGGCCGACGGCACAGATATTCGATACACCACAACGCGCCTACACCCGTGAACTTCTGGCGGCCATTCCCGGTGGTTCGCTCGACAAGGAGACCGCTCATGCCTGACCGTACCTTTGTGATTGCCGTCGAACTGCACGGCACCGGCATTCACCCGCAGGCGTGGCGCCGGGAGGACTCGCGGGCGGAAGAACTGTTCACCGCGGACTACTGGACGGATCACCTGGAGATCGCCGACCGTGCGGGCATCGATGTCGCATTCATCGATGATTCGTTCGCGCTGCAATCCAGCGCCGGTTCGGAGCTCGGCAGACTCGACGCCGCCTCCATCGCGGCGCGGGCCTCGGCGGGTACGCAGTCGATCGGGCTCGTTCCCACCGTCACCGTCACTCACACCGAGCCGTTCCACGTGTCCAAGCAGATCGCGAGCATCGACTACGCATCGAACGGCCGCGCAGGCTGGGAAGTCGCAGTGTCGGAGGGCCCCGATCAAGCGCGAGCATTCGGCCGCAAGCCCGAACAGAGCACCGACAGCCTCTGGCGCGAAGCCGACGAGGCCATCGAGGTCGTCACCAGGCTGTGGGACAGCTGGGAGGACGACGCCGAAATTCGCGACGCGGCCACCGGGCGCTTCATCGACCGAGACAAGTTGCACTACATCGACTTCGAAGGTGAGAACTTCTCGGTCAAAGGGCCCTCGATCACCCCGCGATCACCACAGGGTCAGCCGATTGTCGTCATCCGTGCAAGTGCCGAGCCTTCCACTCCGCAGGCTCCGCTCCTGTCTCTCGCTGGAGCACGCGCCGACATCGTCCGCATCTCGGCTCCGACGGTGGAGGACGCCGCGACCATCGCTGCGGCAGTGCGCAGGGCCGTCGTTGCTGCAGGTCGTGACCCGCTCGACGTCCACGTCGTACTCGACCTCGAAGTCCTCGTCTCCGGGTCGGCCACAGACGATCTCGCTCAGCTCGAGAACTGGGCCCCGCACTCGCCGGAATCGGTGACCTACCACGGCGACGCAGACGGACTGCGGTCGTTGCTCGAGCAGATCGCCGAATCCGGTGCAGTCGACGGCGTCACGCTGCGTCCCCTCGCGCTGGCCTCGACCCTGCCCGAGATTGCTACTCACGTCCTGCCGCAGCTGTCGTGGTCTCCCGTTTCGCGCGCAGGATCCCTGCGCGCGCGGCTCGGCCTGAAACGCCCGGTGAATCGTTACGCAAAGGAAGCGCAGTAATGGCACAGCAGAAGAAGCAGATCCACCTCGGCGCACACTTTCCCGGGGTCAACAACACCACCGTCTGGGCCGACCCGGCGTCGAAGAGCCAGATCGAATTCGATTCGTTCGTCCATCTCGCGCAGACCGCCGAGCGTGGACTGTTCGACTTCTTCTTCCTCGCCGAAGGACTGAGGTTGCGCGAACACCAGGGGCGTATCCACGACCTCGACGTCGTGGGCAGGCCTGACACGCTGATCGTGCTCAATGCGCTGGCCGCGGTCACCGATCGCCTCGGTCTTGCCGGCACGATCAACACCACCTTCAACGAGCCGTTCGAACTGGCCAAGCAGTTCGCCTCGCTCGATCATCTGTCCGGCGGCCGCGCGGCATGGAACATGGTGACGTCGTCGGATGCGTTCACCGGTGAGAACTTCCGCCGCGGCGGTTATCTCGACCGGAACGACCGGTACGTGCGGGCACGCGAGATCGTCGACACCTCCCGTGAGCTGTGGGACAGCTGGAGCCCCGACGCCGTTGTCCTCGACCGTGACAACGGTGTCTTCGCTCGACGCGAATCGATCAACCAGGTCCGCCACCAGGGACCGCAGTTCGACATCGACGCCGCGTTCGGCGTTCCGCGCAGTCCCCAGGGTCATCCGGTTCTCCTGCAGGCGGGCGACTCCGACGAGGGGCGCGAGTTCGGTGCCGCCAAGGCCGACGCGATTTTCACCGTGCACGGCACACTGGAGGCAGGCCAGAAGTTCTACTCCGACGTCAAGGGCAGGCTCGCGAAGTACGGCCGCGAGCACGCCGACCTCAAGGTGCTTCCCGCCGCGACGTTCGTGTTGGGCGATACCGAAGCGGAGGCGAGCGAGCGAGCGAACATCATTCGTCATCAGCAGGTCGGACCCCAGACCGCTATCTCGTTCCTCGAGCAGGTCTGGGGTAAGGACCTGTCCGAGTACGATCCCGACGGACCGCTGCCGAAGGAGGACCCTGAGGTGGACGTCAACATCACCCGCGGCCGAGTTCGGCACGGCGACCCCGCAACCGTCGCCCGCGACTGGCGGGCGCGGGCAGAAGCCGGGAACCTCAGTATCCGTGAGCTCATCATCGACGTCACCGCACGTCAGCAGTTCATCGGCACACCGACGCAGGTGGCCGCCGAGATCGACAGTTACGTGCAGAACGAGGCATGCGACGGATTCATCCTCGTCCCACACATCACCCCGGCCGGGTTGGACGAGTTCGTCGACAAGGTGGTGCCGGAGCTTCAGGAGCTCGGGAGCTTCCGCACCGAGTACACCGGAACGACGCTTCGTGACCATCTCGGACTCACCCATCCGTACGACAAGCGAGAAGGAGTGCGTGCATCATGACCAGCACCATCACCACCGATACGTTCGAAGCATCGTGGAACCAGTGGCATGCCGAGCGTGAAGGGTACTACCGCGACCCGCTCGGCTGGGTGGCTCTGACCGGATTGTATTGGCTCACCGACGAGTTCGAGACCGTCGCCGATCTTCCCGGCCGTTGGAGAGCAGACGAGAAGGCCGTGTACATCGAAGGGCTGTCCGTGGACAGGCTGGAGCCGGTGGAAGGTGCACCCGGACTGCTCGTCGAGGACGGCGATCGCCGCATCGAGGTGATCCGTCGGACCGGTTCCGTCGCGTTGCGAGTGCACGATCCCAAGTCGCCCGACCTCGCTCGGTTCACCGGAATCCCGGCGTTCACCCCGTCCGAGAAGTGGTCGGTGGAAGGAACGTTCACCGCTTTCGCGGAGTCGAAGATCGTCACCACCGGTGCCGTCGTCGAAGGCCTGGAACACCATCACACCGCCGTCGGCGTCATCGACTTCGAACTGGCAGGCGCACCTCAGCAATTCCTTGCGTTCGGTGGCAAGGCCGGCGGGCTGCAGATTCTGTTCACCGACGCCACGAGCGGCGTGACGACCTACCGGGCCGCGCGCACCCTCGCCGTCGCGGATCCGGCGACCGACGCACGTGTCGTACTCGATTTCAATCGGGCGTCCAACCTGCCGTGCGCGTTCACCGACTACGCGACGTGCCCGGTCGCGCCCGCCGAGAACAAGCTGACCGTCGCCGTCGAGGCAGGCGAGAAGATTCCAGGATTCGAGAAGGCGCTGTGACGCGGGTACCTCTCTCGGTTCTCGACCTCTCGCCCATCAGCGAGGGGTCGACGGCGCAGCAGGCGCTGCGCAACACCCTCGATCTGGCGCGGCAGGTCGAAGAGTGGGGTTACGAGCGGTACTGGGTGGCCGAGCACCACTTCGTGGCTGCGGCCAGTTCTTCGCCGGCAGTCCTGATCGGTTTGATCGCCGCAGCTACCAACCGAATTCGGGTCGGCTCTGCAGCGGTGCAGATCGGCCATCACACCGCGGCATCGGTGGTCGAGTCCTTCGGCACCATCGACGCCGTCTATCCGGGGCGTATCGATCTCGGAATCGGGCGCTCCGGTCAACGCCGGGCAGAAGCTCTGGCAGGCAAGGACCGACCCGAGCCGGAGCACGAAGCCAAGGTCATCGAGGGAACGCTGTTCCCGAAGCCATTCCAGATGAGCAAACTCATACTTCTGGATCGGCTGGTGGCGTCCGGAACCGTGCTGGTGCAACCGAACGCCGAAGCGCCGGACTTCGAGGTTCAGCTCGACGACATCATCGGGTTCCTTCGCGGCGACTTCGCGACATCGACCGGCGTGGAACTCACCGCGACGCCTGGTGCAGGCGCCGACGTCGAACTGTGGTTGTTCGGCAGCAGTGGCGGCCAGAGCGCGCAGGTGGCGGGAGCCCGCGGGTTGCCGTTCGTCGCGAACTACCACGTCAGCCCGGGAACCACGCTCGATGCAGTCGAGGCGTACCGCGCCGCGTTCGTGCCGTCGAAGATTCTGCACGAGCCGTACGTCGTCGTGTCCGCGGACGCCGTCGTCGCGGAATCGGATGACGAGGCAACGGATCTGGCGTCGTCGTTCCCGCAGTGGGTGCACAGCATTCGGAGCGGGCACGGCGCCATCCCGTACCCGGATCCGAAGACGGTTGCACCGTTGACCGACGAGCAGTCGGAGATCGTGCAGGACCGCGTCACCACGCAGTTCGTGGGGTCGGCAGCAGCGGTCGCCGAGAAGCTGGACGGACTGCAGCGAGCAACCGGCGCAAAGGAACTCGTCGTCACGAGTGTCACGCACGATCATGCGGATCGGCTCAGGTCGTACGAACTGCTCGGAAAGGAATGGGGACTGCCACGGCTGCGGGTGTAGGTAGAGCGGGGACGCTCCGGACAGCCTACGGCGGTCTTCCTCCTGCATCGAAGTTGTTGATGGTCAACCAGTTCGGGATCAGCCTCGGGTTCTACATGGTGCTTCCGTTCCTGGCGACCTACCTTCGCGGCGATCTGGGGTTCAGTGTCGCGTTCGTCGGTATCGTCCTGGGACTTCGAACGTTCAGTCAGCAAGGTCTTTTTCTCGTCGGTGGAACGCTGGCGGACCGGTGGGGTCCGCGGGCAACGATCATCACCGGATGTGCGCTGCGGGTGATCGCCTTCGGCCTCTACGCGAGCACATCCAGCGCCGTCGGTGTCGTGACGGCGACGATCGCCATCGGGGTCGCGGGAGCGGTGTTCAGCCCTGCCGTGCGGACCTATCTGATGCGCGAATCCGAAACCGGTCGGGCCGAGGTCTTCTCGGTGTACAACGTGTTCGGCAACGTAGGTGCACTGGTGGGGCCGCTGCTCGGCGCCGTCTTGCTGGGCGTCGATTTCCAACTGGTCGCAGCTGTCGCGGCCGTCGTGTTCGCGCTTCTCACGCTCGCCCAACTGATCGCGTTACCTGCGCAGCCGCGGCTGCTTCACCGCGATTCGGTGGTGGGCAGCTGGGGAACCGTGTTGAAGAACCGGCCGTTCATGCTCTTCACCCTCGGTGGGTGTGCGTACTTTGCGCTGTACAACCAGCTCTACCTCGCGCTGCCGATCGAAGCCGAACGTGTCACCGGTAGTGCGCAGGCGGTGAGCGTGGTGTTCGTCGTGTCGACGCTCGTGGGAATCGGACTGCAGATGCCGGTGACAGCGTGGGCCCGTCGTACCTTGTCACCGGGGAGAGCCGCCGCGATAGGCATCGGTTCGATGGGTGCGGCCTTCGTGCCACTCGCGGTGAGTGCTCCGCTGATCGAGAGCGCCTCCACTCCCAGGCCGGTCGTGGGGTGGATACTGGTGTTGGCGCCGGTGGTGGTGACCACCGCGGTGTTCGGTATCGGTATCGCACTGGCCAATCCGTACATCATGGAGTTGCTCGGCGTCGTAGGTGAGGAACGCCTGTCGGGCACTTACTACGGGTGGTTCTATCTGGTATCCGCCGTTGCCTCGCTTGCTGTGGGCGCGATCGTGGGCAGGGCGCTCGACGCGACCGAAACGGTGTGGCGGGCACTCCCGTTCGTCATCGTTGCACTGGTGGGTCTCATCGGGTATGCAGTGGTGGCGGTGATGTGCTCGCGTGGTCTCCTGACCGACGCGGTCGGTGAGGAAGAATTCGAGACGAAGGGGAGTTGAAGGACGACATGACTCGAGTAGCGGTTGCAACAGCATTCGGTGGCCCGGAGGTAGTACGCATCGTGGACGAGGCGTTGGCCCAGCCGGCCGCGGGGCAGGTCCTCGTGGAGGTCAAGGCGATCGGGGTGAACCCCATCGACTACAAGCTCTACAGTGGGGCTTTCGGTTCGGATTCCTCCACTCTCCCGCTGCATCTCGGTAGCGAAGCAAGTGGTGTCGTTCTTGCCGTGGGAAACAGCGCGACAGGTCCTGCCGGACCGATCGCCGCCGGCGACGAGGTCATCGTCACCGGGGCCAAGGGCGCATACGCCGAGAAGCTCCTGGTGCCGGCCGACGCCGTGCTGCCCAAACCAGCCGAGCTCGACTGGGAGACCGCAGCAGGCCTACTGGTCGTCGCGGGCACGTCGTACGACACGCTCGAGGTGACCCATGTCGGCGAAGGCGAGACCGTTCTCGTGCACGGAGCTGCGGGAGGCGTCGGATCCATCGTCGTTCAGCAGGCGAAAGCACGCGGAGCGCGCGTCATCGGCACTGCCAGAGCGGTCAATCACGACGCTCTCCGCGCGTACGGAGCCGAGCCGGTGGAATACGGAGACGGCCTGTTGGAGCGAGTGAAGGCGCTGGCGCCCGGCGGCATCGACGCCGCGATCGACACGGTCGGTACCGACGAGGCGGTCGATGTGTCGCTTGCTCTGGTGTCGGACACCTCGCGCATCGTGACCATCGCAGCGTTCGGTCGCGCCGCCGACGAAGGTTTCCAGTCGGTCGGTGGCGGCAACCCACAGAGCGCCGAGCGCCGGAAGAACGCGCGGCTCGCGCTCGTGGCGTCCGCTGCGGCAGGGGACTTCTCCGTGCCGATCGCGAAGACCTTCCCACTGGCCGATGCTGGGACGGCGCACGCGGAGTTGAAGGCCGAGCATCCCCGCGGCAAGTTCGTGTTGATCCCGTGAGCGAAACCAACTGGGCAGTGCACGAGTTGCTCGCCCGCTACGCACACGTCGTGGACAACAAGGAGTGGGACGAGCTGGCGTCGGTGTTCACCGTCGACGCCGAACTCGACGCGGAGTTCGCCGACGGTGAGATCCGCACGGTCACCGGGCTTTCGGAGATTCGTGGGTTTGTCGAGGGGTTCGACCCCCTTCGGTCGCATCACACCTTGAACACCATCGTCAGGACCGGCCCGCACGGTGAGCTGCATGCGTGGAGTCGATTCCTGGTCGTGGAGTTCGACGCGACCTCGTTGACGGGTGACTACGTCGACGAGATCGCCGATACCCCCGATGGCCTTCGAATCGCCAAGCGGCGTATCAGTACTCGCAACCGGCCCGAAGGTAGCCAGGGCAGGCAGGAGTCGTTCTCCAGCTGGACAGGTGGGCGATGAGCGCACCCGAGGGCCGCGTCGACGCGGCAGCGGCAGCCGAGATCCTCGACGTCCTTGCACGCTACGCCCAGGTCATCGACAACAGGGACTGGGATGATGCACACACCGTCTTCACCCCGGACGTGGTGTTCGGCAGTGGGCCGTCGGCTTTCTCCGGCGTCGCGGAGGTGCGTCGGATGGTCGAATCGGTGCAGCCGTACCACCCGCATCACACGTCGAACACCATTCTGACGGCGCGCCCCGACGGGACCGTGCGAGCGTGGAGCAAGTTCTTCATCGTGCGCACCGACGGAACCGTGGGTAGCGGCGATTATCAGGACACGTTGGTGCGCACCGAGGCAGGGTGGCGTATTGCTCATCGAGTCGCGAGCCGTGGCAACCGTCGCTCGGACGACCCCGGTGGCCCGTCGAGCAGGACTTTCACATTCGACAGCTGGCGGGAGGCCTCCGCAGAGTAGCTGCCTCACACCGCAGCGAACCGATGTGCCGGACGCGGCAACCCGTAGTGCTCCCGCAGTGTGGATCCGGTGTACTCGGTGCGGAACAGGCCGCGGGCCTGCAGGATCGGCACCACCTCGTCGACGAAGATCTCGAGTCCCGACGGCAGCGCGGGCGGCATGATGTTGAAGCCGTCCGCGGCGTCGCCGGTGAACCATTCCTCGATCGCGTCGGCGACCTGAGGGGGAGTGCCGGTGAAGGTGCGGTGCCCACGCCCGCCGCCGAGTCGGCCGATGAGTTGGCGCACCGTCAGCGATTCCCTGCGCGCGAGTTCGACGATGAGTGTGTAACGACTCTTGGCCTCCTCGATGTCGTCCTCGGCGAGCAGCTCGGCCGGTAGCTGCTTGTCCAGTGCCAGCTCGGACGGATCGACCTTGAGCGTCTTGGCCAGTTGCGTCAGCGCGTACTCGGGCACGATGAGGCGGTCGAGTTCCTCCTCGAGTTCGCGCGCCTGCGCCTCGGTGGACCCGATGACGGGCACGATGCCCGGCAGGATCTTGATGTGGTCCGGGTTGCGTCCGGCCGCTGCAGTGCGGCGTTTGAGGTCGAGGTAGAACTCGCGTGCATCCTCGATGGTCTGTTGCGCCGTGAACACGGCCTCGGCGTAGCGAGAGGCCAGCTCCTTGCCATCCTCCGACGAACCGGCCTGGACCAGAAGCGGATAGCCCTGTATCGGCCGAGGTACGTTCAGCGGCCCGCGAACACTGAAGTAGTGCCCCCGATGGTCGATGGTGCGAACCCGGGTGTTGTCTCCCCACACGCCTGATTCCTTGTCGGCGACGACTGCGTCGTCGTCCCAACTGTCCCAGAGCTTCTGCGCGACATCGACGAATTCGGCTGCGCGGGCGTACCGGTCGCCGTGAGCCGGAAGCGTGTCCAGGTTGAAATTCTGGGCCGCGTCGAGACCCGCCGTCGTGACGATGTTCCAGCCGGCTCGTCCGCCCGAGATGTGATCGAGCGACGCGAATGCTCGCGCAAGATTGAAAGGTTCGTTGTAGCTCGTCGTGGCCGTGGCAACCAAACCGATCTTCTCGGTGACCGTGGAGACGGCAGTGAGGATCTGCAACGGCTCCAGATAGCCCGACGGTCTGCGCCCGACGTCGGCGACGAGTTGTGGGCTGTCGGCGAAGAAGATCGAGTCGAACTTTCCTCGTTCGGCGATCTGCGCCAACTGCTGATAGTGAGCGATGTCCGTGCCGGCCCGTGGATTCGATCCCGGTAGTCGCCACGACGACTCGTGGTGCCCGGTCGTCATGAGAAATGCGTTGAAATGCAGAGATCTGCTCACCCTGGTGCTCCTTCGAATGCGCGGGACTGTGAACGCATACATCCAGGAGACCGCAGAACGAGCCCGAGCCACAACAGTTTGGGTATCCGTGATTCGAATTCCCCCAGCGCTGAATTACCCCTACAGGCGACCGGCTACGGGAGTAGTTCGATCGCCAACGCGTCGTTGTGCCGGAAGAAGCCTGCGTTGATGCGGGGCCGGGGAAATGCCGAGGACCAGTTGTGGCCCGCGACCCAGGGACCCACGGCGTACCGCCTGTCGTGAGATGTTCCGTCGGAGCGCAGAATCCGAGATCGGCCGTCCACCGAGATCTTTGCGGCGCTTCTCTCGTTGGCGCGAATCTCCACGATCTCGCCGCGCTCGTGCAGGCTCCGCAGCAGTGCGTCTCCGCTCGCACGAATCGAGGCGACCGGAAGTCGCGCATCGACGAGCGTTCGCGCCGTGACGGTCTCCTCGTGTGCGGCACTCTGCGCCGAGAAGACACCCATCGTCGTGTCCGCACTGAACGTCGTGTCGGGGCCGAGGAACCTGATGATGCCGCAGGAGGCCAACGCCCTGAGTTGCTCCAGACGCTGCGGCGGCGGGCCACTGGCGATGAAACTGAAGAACGAGTGCAGCCACCCCTCGATGTCCGTCGCGACGGACTCCGCGGGAATTCGGCCGCGCCGCAGCAGCTCTCCGGTCGTCATGTACACCGACAGCAGAGCATTGAACACTGCTGCGTCGCTGCTGTACCGAGGATCGGCGCGTCTGGCGAGATCGGCGTCGATGTAACCGATGATGCGGGCCGTGGCGTCGTCGATGCCCTCGTAGTGCTCGCCGGCCAGCGGACGATCGATCTGTTCGAGGTCGATCCGGTCGTCGTCCTTGGGCACGAACTCCTCGACCAGCGCGGCCGATGCCGCAGAGCCCCACGGTACCTCGGCGAAGCGGGAGTCGAAGTCCTCCCACGACCCGTTGGTCCGGTCGGAGTGCGAGGCGAACAGCTCGTGGAAATGAGCGCCCGCAACCTCTTTCGCCGCCAGCGGCCATATGTCCCGCCGGAAATCGAGGAGGGCGTCGCCGGGGAACGCGTCGGCGGTGAAGTACTTCGGCAGTGGGGGCCGGGCAGCGGCGATGTCGTAGCCGATCTTCGAGTGATACGGCACTCCGCGTCGCGAACCGGCGTAGATGAGCGGCTCGCGGCCCGAAGGTGTGTAGGTCAGATCGCCGTCGGAATTGCGCGAGAACACACCGCCGCGGCTTTCGGCGAGCAGAACCATCCAGTCGACGAACGCGAGGCCGAGGCCAGCCACCAGTATCGGCTCGGCCTCCGGCACGACGTCGGGATCGAGGTCCGCGGTGTAGCCGGGGCCGACGTACGTCAGCTCGTGCGAGTCGGCGAATTTGTGCAGGTAACTCTCGGCGGCGGAGGGCAGTGCATCCGGATGGCCCTGCGCGAGCAGAACCACATCGACCTCGAGCGTCGAACCGTCCTGAAGAGTCAGCTGCTGTGTGCCCTGCTGCTGTGTGCCCTGCTGCTGTGTGCCCTGCTGTGAATCCTCGATGTCGACGACCGCGCTGCGGTGCACCTCGACGTCGATGGGCGCATCGGTGACGGTGCGCGCGAAGACCCATTCGAGATAGCGGCTCTGAAGCGTGCGTGAGGCGAACGAGGAGCTGGTGAACGTCTCGAGTTCGGCGGTCAACTCCGGATCGAGGCGCAGCGTCTCGATGTTGCCGAGAACCCACTCGTCGAGCGTCGGACCCGGATCGACAGGTCCGTCGACGACCGTGGAGTCGTCGGTGAACATCGTGACATCGGCGGCAACGGAGTTCATCCACAGCAGAGGCGGCTGGCTTCCGCGCCAGATCCGCCCTGCACCTGCAGGGAACGGATCGAAGACGTGAATCTCGACGGTGTCGGCGGCCTCGCGGCCACCGAGATGGGCGAGCAGTCTTTCGAGGACGCCGGTGCCGCGTGGTCCCGCACCGACGATCGCGATGCGGTGCCTCTGTGTACTGCTCATTCCTACGTGCCTCCATCGGCCCTGGCGGTAGCACTCGTACCGTGTTGTTCTCGGGGTTTGCTGCTGCGTCACAGAGCAGGCCCGGAGTGAAACCCGCGGAACGACCGAGGCCGCAGTCTCGGCCGCTCTGGATGGTCGAGCTGACAATAACCGCCACCACGACGCACTGCGACACAGGGTCCAACGCAGAATCACGGTGATTCTATTTCTATCGCGCTGGTCGGGGACTTCGTACGCTTCAAGGACTCGTGCACCGCCGTGCGTACAGCCCACGCCGCGGTGCCGCCCATTTTCCGTGCGTTCCGGCCGAGGTACCTCACGTATGACACTGCAGCTCGACAGAACCGAGAAAGACAGTTCGACGACCCCCCGACCGGACGCGGCATCCCGTTCGACGGGCGGTGCGGTGTCGTCTCGTCTGATTCGTCTGGCACGGCAGTCCTCGGGACTCGTCGTCATTCTCGTGCTGTGGCAACTCGGTGCCCGCGGCTGGCTCGGTACGACGACACCTGCACCCTCCGAGGTACTCGATGCAGGCTGGGACCTGATCGAAACCGGCGAGCTCTGGCGGCACTTGCTCGCGTCGACGAGGCGCGTCGCCATCGGGTTGACCATCGGCATCGCGATCGGGCTCGTACTCGGCGCGGCCGCAGGTCTGCTGCGTGTGGCCGAGGACATCGTCAACGCCCCGATTCAGGTGCTGCGCATGATGCCTGCGCTGGCGCTGGTGCCTGTGTTCATCATCTGGTTCGGCATCGGCGACTCGTTCAAGATCGCGCTCATCATCGTCGCACCGATCTTTCCGATCTACCTCAACGTCCTCGCCGGCATTCGCGGTGTGGACCGCAGACTCGTCGAGGCGGCACAGTCGCTCGGACTCGGGCGGATCGAACTGGTTCGCCGCATCATTCTGCCTGCGGCGTTGCCACAGATATTCGTCGGTCTGCGTCAGGCACTGGGGATCGGGTGGCTTGCTCTCGTCGTCGCCGAGATGCAGACCACGCCGGTCGGGCTCGGTTTCCTGATGAACGACGCCAAGGAATTCCTCCGTACCGATCAGATCTTCCTCGTGTTGGTCATCTATGCGATTCTCGGCCTGCTCACCGACGTGTTCGTGCGTCTGCTCGAACACAGGTTTCTGGCGTGGCGCACCGGATTCGAGGGCCAGTGACGACATCGGTGATTCGTGAGCACCTCGGCGTCCACGTGGCGGGAGCGGGCCGGGCGTTCGACGGCAAGACCGTGCTCGACGGCGTCGACCTCGACATCGAGCCCGGCGAATTCGTCGCTCTTCTCGGGGCCAGTGGGTCCGGCAAGAGCACGCTGTTGCGTGCGATCGGGGGATTGGACACAGGCTTCACCGGAACTCTCGACGTCGCCGCATCGAGGGCAATCGTGTTCCAGGAGCACCGGCTGATGCCATGGCTGAACGTGTGGCGCAATGTGGTTCTCGGCGTGAAAGGTTCGGGTCTGCGCGAGCGAGCACTCGACGCGCTCGCCGAGGTCGGCCTCGAGACCAAGGCCGATGTGTGGCCGTCGACCCTCTCCGGCGGTGAATCACAGCGGGTCGCGTTGGCGAGAGCGCTGGTGCGTACCCCGGATGTCCTGCTGCTCGACGAGCCGTTCGGCGCACTCGACGCGCTCACACGGTTGAAGGCGCAGGCGCTCGTCGCCCAACTGTGGCAACAACATCGACCGTCGGTGCTCCTGGTGACCCACGACGTCGAGGAGGCTCTGTTGCTGGCCGATCGAGCATTGTTGTTGCGCGACGGGCGGATCGCCGAGGAAGTGATCGTCGATGCACCGAGGCCGCGTTCGGTGCTCACTCCCGAGCACGCGGCATTGCGCAAGAGATTACTGACAGGTCTGGGCGTCGACGCCGACGCACCGACGGGGCTCGGCACACCGACGAGGAGTTCACTGTGACAGATGTTCTCGACCTCACCGCTGACGTTCTGATCATCGGGGGAGGGCCTGCAGGGACGTGGGCAGCGTTGCGCGCCGCACAGCACGGTGCGGACGTCCTGCTCGTCGACAAGGGATACTGCGGCACCAGCGGCGCGACGGCCCCGTCGGGAACGGGGGTCTGGTACGTCGACCCGTCTCGCGCCGAGCGCGAGAAGGCGAAGGCGAGCCGTGAATCCCTCGGGGGCCACCTCGCCGATCATCGGTGGATGGACCGCGTCCTGGACCAGACGTACGAGAACATGGATCTGCTTGCCACCGAAGGGCGTTACCCGTTCCCTGTCGACTCGGGCACCGGACGTCAGATTCGCACAGGGCTGCAAGGTCCCGAGTACATGCGCCGGATGCGTGCCTGGATCAGACGTCGGGGCGTTCGGATTCTCGATCATTCGCCCGCGCTGGAACTGCTCGTCGATACCGATGGTCAGGTGCGCGGAGCGGCAGGCTTCCAGCGCCAGGAGAGTCGAGACTATCGAGTCTCGGCGGGCGCGGTGGTCATCGCCAGTGGTGGGTGTGCCTTTCTCTCGAAGGCACTCGGCACCAACGTCGACACCGGGGACGGCGCGCTGATGGCGGCGGAGGCAGGCGCGGAATTCTCCGGAATGGAATTCTCGAACGCGTACGCCATCGTCCCGGAGAATTCGACCGTCACCAAGACCGCCTACTACGGTTATGCGACGTTCTTCCGCGGCGACGGGACGGTCATCGAGGGCGCTGGTTCGACGAAGGGACGGTCGGTCATCGCGGAGACGTTGGTGAACGAGCGAGTGTTCGCCCAGCTCGACCGCGCCGACGAGAAGGTTCAGCGTCAGATGAGGCTCGGGCAGCCCAACTTCTTCCTGCAGTTCGACCGTCGCGGAATCGACCCGTTCACCGATCGGTTCCCGATCACGCTGTTGGCCGAGGGAACCGTGCGGGGAACAGGCGGAATCGAGGTCGTAGACGATACATGTGCGACGACGGTCCCGGGCCTGTTCGCGGCAGGCGACGCCGCCACTCGGGAGCGAATCTGCGGCGGCTTCACCGGTGGAGGTAGCCACAATTCGGCATGGGCGATGTCGTCCGGTAGCTGGTCCGGCGCCGCCGCGGCGCGGTTCGCACGTGCAGAAAGTATTGCGCCACTTGCAGATCTGCGGGCGATAGGTGATGCAGGGTTGCGTCCGTCCAGACCGGCGGCGATGGACCACACCGAAGTTCTCGCCGCTGCGCAGGCGGAGCTGGTTCCGTACGAGAAGAACTTCCTACGCGACGGCGAGCGAGTACGCGACGCTCTCGGTGCTCTCGAAACACTGTGGTACGACAACGTGTCAGGACTGCGCGGCGACGACGGCGAGACCCGGCTGCGATCGAGGCAGGCTGCCGCGATCACCGCGGTGGGTCGGTGGATGTATCACTCCACCCTTGCGCGCACCGAATCCCGCGGTATGAGCAAGCGGGCTGACTTCCCCGACCTGGACGAGGCTCAGCGGCACCACATTCTGACGGGCGGTGTGGATCGAATCTGGACCGGAATCGGCCCGTTGAAATCGACCGTCCGCGACGGTGTTCGAGCAGCATCGTGATCGAACTCGTTCTCGCCGAGACCTGCATCGGGTGTGACAAGTGCATCGATGCGTGCCCGACCAACGTGTTCGACAGGACGGCCTCGGGAATACCCGTCATCGCACGGCAATCCGATTGCCAGACGTGCTTCATGTGCGAGGCATACTGCCCGGTCGACGCCCTGTACGTCGACCCGCAGGCAACCCCGCGGTCCTCGGATTACGCGGTGCCCGAGGATCACATCGGACGTTATCGAGAAAAACTCGGATGGGGTAAGGGCAGGGCAGCGGGCACGCTTACCGCGGTGGGTCCGCCTCTGCCACATGGAGATCTGCCGCCGAGACTGACGACGAAAGAGAAATCGAGACCGTGAAGTTCCATACAATCGCTGTGGCGCTGCTTGCCGCCGCGGCCCTTGCCGTGGGTGGGTGCAGTTCCGACGGCTCGGGTTCGGCGTCGAGAACCGAGATCAAGACCCTCCGCATCGGCACCATCGGCTCGGGAAACACCCTGTCGGGTCCGCTGGGGTTCGCCAACCAGCGCGAGAAGTTGGTGCCCGCGCTCGCCGATCTCGGCGTCGAGAACATCGAGATCTTCAGCTTCCCCAACGGACCCGATCTGAACCAGGCCCTTGTCGCCGGTGAACTCGACGTCGCCAACTACGGCGATACGCCTGCTCTCGTGGCGAAAGGTAGCGGCCTGCAGACCCGGTTGCTGGCAGTGACCGCATTCGACAACAATGCTGGCGTCGTCGCCAAGGATCCGTCCATCACGTCGCTGAAGGATCTGCAAGGCAAGAAGATCGGAGTGCCGTCGGGTTCCTACATCGACAGGTACCTGCAGGGCGCCTTGCAGGAGGAGGGGGTCACTGCGGAACTCATCCATCTGTACCCGGCCGATCAGGAAGCGCCACTGAACTCGGGTGAGATCGACGCGGCGGCGCTACCCGACGTCAACCCGTCGGCGTCGTTGCATGCTTTCCTCGCCAAGGGCTTTCATCAGGTCGACTCGGTGTACGACGATCATCCCGATCTCGCAGGTACCAGCGCGTCGGTGAGCAGCGACGAGTTCCTCGAGGCGAACCCGGACTTCGGTCTGGCCTGGCAGCAGTTGTTGGTCTCGTCGGCGAAATTCGCCAAGAACAACTGGGAGGACTACCTCGCCTACGAGATCGGCCAGTCCAACTTCTCCCCTGACATCGTCCGCGGAGCGGCCGTCGCCGACTCCATTGCGGAAGAAGCATTTCCCCCGGCGGCCGTGGACCTGCTGACCGGCACCAAGCAGTTCTTGGTCGATCAAGGCAAGATCAGGGAAGATTTCGACCTCGAATCGTGGTTCTACGTCACGGATACATCCGACACCGGAGAGGCGTGAGAATGGCGAACGACATCACTGTGCAGGAATGGGGTTCGGGCGACCGCCATGCGGTCTTGATTCATGGACTCGGCAACTCGTCGGGGTCGTGGTTCGATGTCGGGCCGGCCCTGGCGGATCGTGGTTACCACGTCCATGCGGTCGACTTGCCGGGACACGGCGACAGTGCGCCGCTGGAGCGTTACTCGGTCGAAGCGCTGGCCGACGCCGTGCAGGGGGCGGTTCCCGGTGAGCCTGCGTTGGCCGTCGGGCATTCGCTCGGTGGGTTGGTCCTGGCGCACGCGGTGGCCACGTTGAAGCCGGCGCACGCGGTGTACGTCGACCCGGCGTGGCGCATCACGCCCGACGCTGCCGTGATCAACTTCTTCCGTTCGCAGAAGACCTGGACACTCGACGACGTCGCAGCGAATTTCCCGAAGTGGGATGCAGGCAGTCTCGAGCGCAAACTGGTCGCGCTGCAGAAGTGGGACGTCACTATCCTCGACGACCTGGGATCCTTCACACCCGCGGACTCCAGTACGCCGGTGGTGCCGTCGACCGTCGTACTCGCGGACCCGAGCAACCTGGTACCACCCGAGCGCGCAACGGAACTGAGAGAGGCAGGCTTCGCGGTCTCGACAGTCGCAGGGGCAGGTCACGTCGTGCACATCGATGATCTCGACGGGTTTCTGGAGGCCGTCTCGGCAGTGATCGCGGTATGAGTGAGCGTCGCAGAACACTCAAGACCGTCACCGGCGTGAGCGGTGGAACCGACATCTACGACGCGGCCGTCGACCCGAGCCGATCCACTCTCGCGTCGTCGATCGAGATCGCGAAGATCGCCGAGGACAACAAGTTCGATGCACTGTTCGCGGCCGACCTGCTGAGTTTCGGCGCACAGGGTGCGATCGGCGCCCAGGAGCCGCTGATCTATCTCGCTGCTCTCAGCGCCGTGACGACGCACGTCGGTCTGATCGCCACGGTGACGACGACATTTCACCACCCGTACAACCTGGCCCGCTTGTTCGGGACGCTCGACCACGTCAGCAACGGCCGCGCCGCATGGAACGCGGTCACGTCCTCGCTGGGCGAGGAGAACTACGGCGACACCGATCTACCGAGCCCCGAGGAGCGATACGCGCGCGCCGCGGAATCACTCGAAGTGGTGGGCGCACTGTTCGACAGCTGGAAGCCAGGTGCGCTGACGCCGGGAGCAGACGGTGCGGTGCTCGATCCTTCGCTCGTCCAGCCCATCGACTACCGCGGTGACTATTTCACCGTGAAGGGGCCGCTGAACATCCCGTCGCTTCCACAGGGCCGACCGGTGCAGTTTC
Organism: Rhodococcus yunnanensis NBRC 103083; assembly: GCF_001895005.1. Lineage (GTDB taxonomy): Bacteria > Actinomycetota > Actinomycetes > Mycobacteriales > Mycobacteriaceae > Rhodococcoides > Rhodococcoides yunnanense. The sequence continues at coordinate 166,957 of NZ_BCXH01000006.1, forward strand.
AAGCAGGTCAATCCGCAGGTGGTATCGAGCTGGGTGCCAGATTCGCCGAGGTCGTGTTCACCTCACTGGCGACGTTCGAGGACGCGGTCACCTACACCAAGACGATTCGCTCGCGCGCAGCGGAACTCGGACGTGGTGACGAGTTGCCCTTGATCTTCAGCTCCTTCCACGCCACTTACGGTTCGAGCGAGGCCGAAGTCGACGCGCTCGTGAGAGAGCGCGCGGAATCGACCGACTTCGTGGCGGGGCGAGCGCAGCTCGAGGACATGCTCGGTGGCAACATCGACCTGTCGGAGTTGCCGCTCGACAAACCGATTCCCGTCGAACTTCTGCCCGACCCCAAGACCGTCAATCGTCGCCGAGGTCGAGTGGAGATCTTCGGAAAGCTCGCTGCCGACGGTAAGACGTTGCGCGAGTTGATCGTCGCATCGAAGGACACCGGGCACTGGGCCCTGGCCGGCACTCCCGAGCAGCTCGCCGATTCCATTCAATATCGTTACGACGCAGGTGTTCTCGATGTGATCTCGATCGGCGGGCTCGCCGACGAACGTACACGTGATTTCGCACTGAACGGGCTACTGCCCGAGCTGCGGCGTCGCGGCGTCGTCGGGAACGACTATCTCGGTGACACATTCAGGGAGAACCTCGAACTGCCGCTGCGGAGATAGAGCCGACCGAGTTTCTTACGACATGGGGGAATGAAACGATGAACAGGTCTGTACCGGTGGCGCTCGCCGCGGTCACGCTGGCATTGCTGTCCGCGTGCGGTGACTCGGAGAAATCCGAGACGAATGCGGGGGCACCGCAGGCAGGCGGCACGCTGCGGTATGCCTTGTCGCAGTCGCCGACGTGTTCCGATCCGGCGCAGTCGGGGACCAATCAGACGATCTACGTCGCTCGGCAGGTCGTCGACTCGCTGACCGATCAAGACCCCAAGACCGGCGAGCTGACGCCCTGGCTTGCGGACAGCTGGGAGATCGGCGGTGATGCAACGTCGTTCACGTTCCATCTGAAGGACGGCGTCACGTTCAGCGACGGGTCGCCGGTGGACGCCGAGGCCGTCAAGAACAACTTCGACGCCATCGTGAACACCCTCGGTGCAGCGAAAGCGCAACTGGGTTCCAGTTATCTCGCGGGATACACCGGCACCACCGTCGTCGATCCGCTCACGGCACGGGTGGATTTCGCTACGCCGAACGCTCAGTTCCTACAGGCCACGTCGACGCCGCAACTCGGGTTGCAGGCCAAGGTGACAACGGACGCACCGGCGGAGCAGCGGTGCCTCGGCAGTAACGTCGGAAGTGGACCCTTCGTCTACAGCTCGTATCAGCAGGATCGTGCGATCACTCTGAACAAGAGGGCCGGATACGCGTGGGGCTCGGATGTCTTCGGTCACGACGGTGAGGCGTACCTCGACGCTATCGAGTTCACCATCGTGCCGGAATCCGGGGTTCGGACCGGCAGCCTTGCCTCCGATCAACTCGATGCGATCAGCGACGCATTGCCCCAGGACGCCCCGCAGATCGAGGCCGCAGGTGGCGCGGTGCTCACGACGCCGAACCCTGGCACCCCGTTCGGTTTCACACCGAACGTGACGCGGCCCGTACTCTCCGATCCCGAGGTGCGACGGGCTCTCGTTCCTGCTCTGAACCGTCAGGAACTCGTCGACACCGTGCTCGGGCCGAACTTTCTGCCTGCGACCGGGACCTTGGCGAGCAAGACGCCCCAGTACCTGAAGCTGGACGATGTCACCTACGACCCGGATGCCGCACGGTCGATCCTCGATGCGGCCGGGTGGATTCCCGGTCCGGACGGGATTCGCGAGAAGAACGGCCAGCGGTTGTTGTTCTCGGTGACATTCAGTGCCGTGTTCGCCGGTAACCAGGCGATTCTCGAATTGGCGCAGCAGCAGCTCGCCGACGTCGGTGTCGAACTGGTGCTCGACCTCGTGTCGACACCCGAAGCCCTGGCTCGGCAGGTCAGTGGTGACTTCGATTCGCTGTACGGCAATGCCACACGTGCCGACGGCGACATACTGCGAACCTCGTTCGCCCTCGACGGCCGCAACAACAATCATCGTGGGCCGATCCCGGAGCTCGACCTGGCTTTGGCAGATCAACTTGCGACGACCGACTCCGAAGAACGCAAGACCATTCTCGGCGACGCGCAACGTCAAGTGCTGGCCAACGGCCTCTTGATCCCGACGATCGAGCTTTCCCAGGCCATCGGCGCGGGTCCGAACGTGCACGACCTGAAGTTCGAGGCGTCCGCTCGGTTGCAGTTCTTCGACACCTGGCTCGGCTGATGTCGCGGCACCCTTCGAATCAACATGATCGGAAGGGTGCCGCTGCGGCTCGTCCGGGTCTAAGTTGGCCTCTATGTCCTGGCTGAAGCGTTTCTTCGACGTGCGGTGGTTCGATGATCATTCTGCGCGCGGACTCGACTGTGCTCATGCGGCGGTCGATCTGTCCGTTCACGGCTGACCGTATCGCGCGCGTATTGCAACCACACTGATTTCAACTCTCGTTCGCGCGTTGGCTCGGCTCTAACGTCGAAGCATGACAGCCACATTGAGTTACCGAGTCCATCGTGCCGGCCCATTGTTCGGCGCAGAGATCTTCGATATCGACCTGACGGCCCCGATCGACGAGGACACACGAGCGTCGCTCCGCCGTGAATTCGACGAACACAAGGTTCTGGTTTTCAGGGGTGCTGATCTGACGCCTGCGCAGCAGGTCGAGGCCGTTCGTATCTTCGACGAGCCGTTCGACCACCCGACGGCCGTCCGCCACGAGGACCATCCGCTGGTGTACCCGTACAACGTGCAGAGCACCGGTAAAGCGAGCAGCTGGCATATCGGCGGTGTGTGGCGTACCCCGCCGTTCTCCATCGAATCGCTTGTGTACGAGGAAGTGTCGGAACTCGGTGGTCACACCCTGTGGGCAGACCTCCAGGCCGCGTACGACGACCTGTCCGACCCGGTGAAGGTTCTGCTCGAGGGCGTCGGCGCCGTGTACGACTCGAATGCCGTTCACTACGCGCAGGGCGCCGATCGGGGTGAGATCAAGCAGACCGTCACGCATCCGGTCGTGCGAGTGGACCGCAACGGACGTAAGGGCTTGTTCATCAGCACCGGGGCGCTGCGACTGGAAGGTCTGTCCGATCGCGAAGGCAAAGCGATCCTGCCGTTCCTTCTCGACCACGCGTCCTCGCCGAACTACACCATCCGATTCGGCTGGAATGCAGGCGATTTCGTGCTGTGGAACAACCTGGCGACCTGGCACTACGCAATCGACGACTACGGCGTCGGCCCCCGCCGGTACCGCAAGGTCCTCGCTGCCGCGCCGGTTCAATAGTTTCTCGCGTCTCACTGGATCTCGACGCATCCTGTGATCAGAACGGCGCCGGGTCATCGGCATCGGTGGGGACGTCGTCGGCGATCTCGGTGTCGGTGGCCTCGGCTTCGGTTTCGGGTCCAGATACAGGCACAGACACAGAAGCCGGCCCGGTTGCCGTTACCGCCTCGTCGGTATCAGTGGCAGGCTTGGTCTCGGTGGCTATGGTCTGCTGGGTGGCTGCGGTCTCGGTGGCTGTGGTCTGCTGGGTGGCTGCGGTCTCGGTGGCTGTGGTCTGATCGGTGGTTGTGGTCTGCTGGGTGGTGCAGACCGTTCGTCGTTTGCGCGGGATGTACGGGAGCAGGTCCGATCCCGGCATGTTCGATCCGCCGACCGTGCTGCCGGGCAACGTAATTGCAGTGGTACCGGAATTCGACACCCAGTAGTCGACGGCCCCGGCGAGCATTGTCGGCGTCCAGGCTCCCATGGTCTTCAGTGAGTGGTGGTATTTGCAGAGGCAGTGCACGTTGGTGAGCACTGTCCAGCCGCCTCTCCGAGGATCGTGGTGAAGATAAGGTACGACGTGGTCGATTTCGCAGTTGGCGGCCGGAAGGTCGCACCCCGGATGACGGCAGGTGCGGTCGCGGTGACGAACGAGCTCGGCCAGTTGTGTGCAGGGTCGATAGCGCAGCGCACCGGGCGGTGGGTCGTCGAACCCGCCGTGTCCGTCCGGGTACAGCGGGACGGCAAGCGCCGGATCAGCGGCAATGGCCCGCTCGAGTGCGGCAATCAGGGTGTACCGCCCCTCGTGCGGTCCAGTTGGAGGCGTGGCCGTCGTACGTGCGACGGTGGGTGACGGTTTCGGCAATCTCATGCCGCGGCGACGCCGACCACGGCCCAGCGGATGGAACGACAGGTGCGCGCTCGGGCGTACCGTGGCAGCTGGCTTTTCAGCACCCGTGTCAGCTTGCTTCTCGACACCCGTGCCAGTGCGTGAGTCGCCGGGTCTGACTGACGTGCCGACGGGCTCTGTAGTTTCACCAGGTGCTTCGGTTTCAGCGGCGCTGCCCGCAGCATCGCCCGTGAGGTGCCCGAGTTCCCGGGCGAGGTCCACTGCCTCGGTCAGAAGAATCTGAAGGTCACTGTTTTCAGCGAGCTCACGTGCGTACTCGGCGTCGATGTCGCCGTGGCCGGCGAGATACGCGGGGAGGTCGGCGAGTCCGAGGAGGGTGCGGATGTCGATGGTGACGCTGGTCAGCGGGGCGCGTCGGTCGGGGAGATTCGGCGTCGCCGTGCAGGGTACGTCTTCGTCGGGCTCGCAGGTGCAGGCCAGGTGATCTTCGCGATGCAGCAATGCGGTGTAGGCCGCGGCGCGACGCTGCGCTCGTGTGCGGGGATCTCTGGGGCAGGCGGTTGCGGCCATCTCGTTGATCAGTTGCCAGCATGCTGCAGCATCGGCTGCTTCCAGGTTGGCTTCGATGGTCGCGATCATGTCTTTGTCCCGGTAGTTCACTCCGGTCAATCTGGCGAGGTCCTTGCGGAGTTCGGCAGCTTCCTCGGGTGCGATGCGGTGCAGGATGGCGTCGACTTCGGTGGCGAGGGGCCCGGGAGACAGCCGTCTGGCTGCGTCGAGGATCTCGGATTCGGCGCTTTGGGCGGCAGTGACAGTGTAGGGACCGGTAACGCGATAGATTGCGCGTACTCGGAGAAAGTCGAGCTCACCGGCTTCGAATGCCATCCTGATGGTCGGAAATCGTAGACGTAGGTCCATGCCGATCTCGGAGTATTTGTCGGCCATGCTCTTCGAGCAACCGAGCACTCCTGCGATCTCGGAGGACGCGTAGCTTCCTGCGTCCGTGATGTGCTCACCGACTTGAATTGTCTGTTGGACGCACGAGTCCCAAATCGCAGCAGCCAGAGCAACTTTCCTGGCACATGCCTGATTTTCGGCTTTGGCTGCATCCCCGATTTCACGCAACAGGCGGCGATCGATGACAGGCTTCTTCTGAATCCCCGCGTACGACGCAAACGCGCCCCTGGTTCTTGTCATCTCGCCGCCCCCCGGTGGCCGATTCGAATGTTTGTTCGAGTATATGTTCGTTCAGAAAATCCGTCAAGTAAAAGCATTGCAGTGCAATGACTTACGCCGAGTCGCGCGATACGCTTTCAGTCCCCGCCCCGCAGCCCCACGCCGCCGCAAACGCGTGTGCGTTTGTGTGGGGTGGTGGGCGGTACCCCTGGCCGGGCGCAAATGCGTGTGCGTTTGCGTGGGGTGGTGGGCGGTACCCCTGGCCGGGCGCAAGTGCGTGTGCGTTTGTGTGGGGTGGTGGGCAGGGTGGGGGAGGGGTGGGCAGGGTGGGGGTGGTTCCTGGGGTGATGCGGGCAACGTGGGCCAGTTGTCAACCGATGACTTCTCGGTGATTTCATCCGTATCGCGGCGTTCGGTGTGCCGGTAGTTTTCTTTGGTCATAGATTGCCGAACAGGAGGTCCCGAGTTTGTCTGCTGTCGTTCGGTTGACACGTCGACGCAGAGAAGTTCTGTCCGGCTACGCATTTCTACTCCCGAGTTTGCTCGGCATCACCGTGTTTCTGGCTGTGCCGATCGTCACCGTGGTGTGGCTCAGCTTCCAACGCTGGAACCTCATCGCGCCCGCCAAGTTCGTGGGGTTGGACAACTTCGAGTCCGTCCTGACCGACGGCAGGTTTCTGAACTCGCTGCTCGTGACCGTCGTGTTCGTCGCGGTCTCGTTACCTCTGCAGACGGTGATCGGTCTGGTCTTGGGCATGTTCCTCGAACGCCGAGTGGCGGGGTCGGGGCTCTTCCGTGTTCTGCTTCTCCTGCCGTGGGTTTCGGCTCCGCTTGCCATCGGTGTCGTCTGGAAGTGGATCTTCGCGCCCACCGACGGATTGCTCAATGCACTCATCGGCCACCGCGTCGAGTGGCTCGCGGAGCCCTCGCTCGTGCTGCCGTCGATCATCGCGGTGAGTGTGTGGACCAATGTCGGTTACGTCTCGCTGTTCTTCGCCGCGGGTCTACGCGCGATCCCGACGGACGTGATCGACGCCAGTCGCATCGACGGCGCAGGTCGGTGGCACCGATTCCGCTACATCAGCCTTCCGCTGCTGCGCCCGACGATGTTCTTCGTACTCGTCACGGGGTTGATCTCGTCGTTCCAGATCTTCGACACCGCATACGCACTCGCACCGAACGGAGGGCCGGACCGTGCCGCGGACGTCGTCACAGGTCGGATCTACTACGAGGCTTTCAGGTCTTTCGAATTCGGCCGCGCCGCGGTCATGGCGATTGTGCTGTTCGTGATTCTCGTGACGTTCACACTCGTCCAGCAGCGTTATTTCCGCAATCGCACCACCTACGAGACGGTCTGATCCCGCCATGACGACACTCGTCGACCCGACTGTGACCGACACGGTCACCCCGCCCGCCCGGAAAGTCAGGCGTCGCAGCGCAGTCCTCGACATCGTGACCTACCTCGTCCTGACCGTCTCGGCGCTGACGATCGTCGTGCCGTTCCTGCTCAGCGTGACAACCTCGCTGAAGTCACCCGGTCAGTTCGCATCTCAGCCGCCGACGTCGCTACCCTCGCCCGTCACGGGGGAGTCGTACGCTGCTCTGTTCCAGGGCCAGTACGGATTCGGCAGGTCCATCCTGGTCACCGCGCTGGTGACCGTAGTCGTGGTTGTCGGCCAGGTCGGGTTCTCCGTCTTCGCGGCGTACGCATTTGCGCGGCTTGACTTTCCGGGTCGGAACGCATTGTTCTGGGTGTATCTGTCGACGCTGATGGTTCCCGGTGTGGTGACGATGATTCCGCTGTACCTTCTGCTCACCCAGGCAGGACTGCGGAATACGTTCTGGGCGTTGGTTCTGCCGTTCGTGTTTGGATCGCCATACGCCATATTCCTGCTGCGCCAGCACTTTCTGAGCATCCCATCGGACCTGACCAGCGCCGCCCGGTTGGATGGGGCGGGTCACCTCCGGATTCTGTGGCACGTCGTAGTGCCGCTCAGCAGGCCGGTGATCGCGACATTGACCGTCATCACCGTGGTGTCGCACTGGAACAGCTTCATGTGGCCGCTCATCATCACCAGCGGGAGCCAGTGGCAGGTGATCACCGTGGCGACGGCCAATCTTCAATCGGAGTACCAGAACAACTGGACGCTCGTCATGGCGGCGACGACCATCGCGATCGTGCCACTCCTTGCACTCTTCGTCCTCTTCCACAAGAACATCGTGTCCTCGCTGTCGATCAAGGGCTTCAACTGAAAGGGTCTGCACACCATGACATATCGGAAGCTCGGCCGTACCGCGGCACTGCTCGCCGTCACGAGCCTCACGTTCGGACTGGCGGCGTGCAGTAGTTCGGAGGACGAGGGCAAGAGCACTGTCACGTTCAGAATCTGGAGCGACGACGCCGTGGCCTCGGCCTACGAGGAGTCGTTCGCGGCGTTCGAGGAACAGAACCCGGACATCGACGTCCAGGTCAACCAGGTGCCGTGGAAAAACTACTTCGACAAACTGCGCGCCGACCTCTCCGGAGGTGGCGGTGACGACATCTTCTGGGTCAACGCACCCAACTTCTCCGATTACGCCGACAACGGCAGCCTGGTGAACATCTCCGAGGCCCTTCCCGACGCCGTGTCCGGGTGGGAGCCGTCGGCGGTGGAAAAATACACGCGCGACGGTTCGCTGTGGGGAGTTCCGCAGCTCATCGACGGCGGAAAGGTGCTGTACTACAACAAGAAGCTCGTCGCCGACGCCGGAATCGATCTGACGAATCTGACGTGGGACCCCAGTAACGTCCAAGCCGACACGTTCCTGCCCGCGTTGAAGAAGTTGACCGTCGACTCGTCGGGTCGTACCGCCGACCAACCGGGTTTCGACGCGTCCGCGGTGTCGCAGTACGGCTTCAACGCCGCGTACGACTTCGACGCGATCCTCGGGAACTTCATCGCCTCCAACGGAGGGCTCTACCAGGAGGACGGTAAGTACGTCTTCGCCGACAACGCAAATGCCGTCGCCGCAATCGAGTACGTCGTCGGGCTCGTCAACGATTCGCATGTGGCGCCGTCGTCGGCCGACACGAACGACAACTCGGACTTCTCGCGAGATCAGTTCCTGCAGGGCAAGCTCGCAGTTCTGGAATCGGGTGCGTACAACTTGGCGAGCATCTCGGAGGGTGCGAACTTCGACTGGGGTCTCGCGCCGATACCGGCAGGCCCCGAGGGTCGAATCCCGTTGACCAACAGCATTATCGCGGCCGGAAATTCGGCATCCGAGCATCCCGAGGCCACTCAGAAAGTGCTCGAATGGATCGGAAGCGGGGAAGGGAGCAAGCCGCTCGGCGCACACGGATCGTTGATCCCCGCGGTGACGGACGCTCAGCAGCCCTACTTCGACTACTGGCAGACCAAGGGCGTCGACGCCACGCTCTTCCCCGAGGGTGTTCAGGACGGTGTGCTCAAGAACGACCCCGTGCCGGGAGCGCAGGCCGCGACCGCCGATCTGGACTCGGCATGGAAAGAGATCTTCGCCGGCCGTGCGGGCGACATCCCGGATGCGCTGAAGAAGGCACAGGAGGCCGCGAACGACCAGATTTCAGGCTGACCGGTCGTGTACCAGGACCTGCCGCCCGGTGACGGTGGGTTCGAGGACCTGGTCGACGACTGCACGCGCCAGCTGACGGTACGACAACCGAAAGTCGAACGAGGCTGGAGCAACCGGTAATTCGGCAACAGTGTAGTCGCCGGCCGGCCCGTCGATCGACAGTCGTGCGGGCGGGGTCACGACGACCCAGTCGATGCGGGCTACCGCGGACAGCCGTTCGAGCCGGTGAACATGTGCCTGCGCGAACGGTCGCAACTGGGCGGGAAACAGTGTGTCGTCGGCGATTGGGCTGTTGCCGTCGTCGAACGGGAGGGTTGCTGCGAGCCCGACGGCCACGAACCTGATTTCTCGCCCGTCCGCCGAGGCGGCGACCGCGTCGACGATTTTCTCGTAGAACGCACCGTCGAAGTCGTCGAAGTTCGGAGGCGGTGCCGAGAACGGCGACACCGCATCGATCACCGCTGTCGCACCCTCGAGCGACCGGGAATCGGCAGCGTCACCTTCGCGGAGTTCGACCCCGCGCTGTGCGAGACGGGCATGTTTCCTGGTGTCTCGGACGACGGCGACAACGTCGCGCCCACGCAGCCGTAGCTCGTCGACTATTGCCGACCCGGCTCGTCCGCCCGCACCGAGAACGATGATTCGTGAACGTGTCATGGCCCGAGAGGCTACGCTGCTTTGCGCCGGTGACGGCAACGAGACCGGCTCCGACACGTGCTTCGGCGAACCCGACCCAGCCGAAAGAGTCTACTTCGGCTTCCGAATGAATTCGTCTGCAAATCAGTTGATTTCAACCCTTGACGGATCTACCACCGTTGTCTTCCATTGAGCGGGTGTACACAACGTGCCGAGGCTGTCGGAGATCGATCTGACCTGACCTTCGAAAATCGACCCTCACTCCGCGGAGACCTCAGTGAAGACACTCGTACTCATCGGCATCGTCGGGTTCGCAGCCCAGCTGGTCGACGGTGCGCTCGGCATGGCGTACGGCGTCACGACGACGACGCTACTCCTCGCCATCGGCACCAATCCGGCCACCGCTTCGGCGACGGTACACCTCGCCGAAATAGGCACCACGTTCATCTCCGGCCTGTCGCACTGGAAGTTCGGCAACGTCGACTGGAAGGTCGTGCGCCGTATCGCCCTACCCGGTGCGGTCGGTGCGTTCGCCGGGGCGACCGTGTTGTCCAATCTGTCCACCGAGAGTGCTGCGCCGATCATGGCGATCATTCTGCTGGCCCTCGGTTTGTACATTCTGATCAGATTCACTGTTCAGGGCATTCCGCGCGGCAATCTCGGCAAGCCGCTTCGCAGTCGATTCCTTGCTCCTCTCGGTCTGATCGCAGGCTTCGTCGACGCGACGGGCGGCGGCGGGTGGGGCCCGGTCGGTACACCCGCGATCCTGGCGAGCGGGCGGTTGGAACCGCGGAAGGTGATCGGCTCGATCGACACCAGCGAGTTCGTCATCGCACTCGCGGCGAGCCTCGGATTCCTGTTCAGCTTGGGTTCGCAGGGGATCAATGTGGGATGGGTTCTGGCGATCCTTGCAGGCGGCGTCCTCGCGGCACCACTTGCCGCGTGGCTCGTCCGTCATGTTCCGCCCCGCCTGCTCGGTGCGTCCGTCGGCGGCATCATCGTGCTGACCAACACACGCAGTTTGTTCCGCAGCGGGTGGTTCGAGTTGAGCGGCGGGCTGCAGGCGGCGGCCTACGTGACGATCGTCGTCGCCTGGGCCGGGTGCTTCGCGTTCTCCCTGCGGGCGTACCTGGCCGATCGTGAGAACGAGTCCGCCGACACCATTTCGAAGGAGGCCGAGCGCAATGCCGAAGTCACTGTCTGACGTCCGAAGAGTCACCAGGTCGGTACTCGTCCGATCGGCCAAGGCCGTGTTCGCCGGGCTCACCGTCTACGGCGAATACCACCTCGGTTCCCTGTGAGTGCTCAGCTGGTGAACACCACGCCGTCGACCACGACGCGAGCGCCCCGGTCCACGTAGAAGGACAGGTGGTTCTCGATGCCGGATGCCGCGGGCGTCGTCTGGGGATAGAACCAGGCGACGTCCGACGGCCCGTCAGGAACGGACACGTACGACGCCGTGCCCTTGTACGGGCAGGACGTCGTCGTGGACGAGTCGGTGAACAGCCAGTCCTTCACGTCGAGCCGCGGAATGTAGTACCGGGGCGGAAGGCCGGTCTCGAAGACGACCTTCGGGCGGTGTGTGTCGGCCACCAGAACGTCGCCGATGTAGACCTCGATGTGACGTGACGACGGGAGCACGTCGACCCGTACGTACGGATCACGCGCATGGACGAAGACCTGCTCGTCCTCCTCGAACCACGAGTCCACGCGGTCCCAGTAGAACGAGACATAGTCGCTGAGGTCCACCGAGTCCGCCAGCGGCTCCGGGTACGTCCACAGCGCATCCACCGATCGGGCGTCACCGACAGCGATGGTTCGGTACTCGGCCACTCCTTTGCGCGGACAGACCGTCGAGGTGTCGGACGGCACGAGGAATTTGCTGCGTACATCCGTCCAGGGGATGTAGTACGCAGGTAGATGGCCGTCCTCGAACAGATAGACCGCGTCGGTGGTGTCCACGATGACTTCACCGGCGAAATACGCGCGGATGCGTCGTGGGTTCGGTTCGATCGAGATTGTGCCGTTCGCGGCGGTGATCCGACCCGAATCGGAACGGCTGACTGTCGATGCCATCGCTACCTCCTACTTCGTCTTCGAGGGGCGTGATCCATAGTTCCACGAAGAGGGTGTAGAAGGCGACAGGCGCTCTGTTCAGGCGGTACGAAGTCGAACGGGCTCGGTGATGACGCGGATCGACGTCGAAGGGTCGAAACGGTAGCCGGTGCCGCGCACCGTGGTGATGAGAGAGCCGAACCTACCCAGTTTGGTGCGCACGCGGGAGAGGTGAACATCGACGCTGCGGCCGCTGCCGGTGACAGCGAACTCGCCGCGACCGATCACCACACGTGGGTTCTGGACGAGCTGCGCGAAGATCTCGAACTCGGTGTGGCTCAGTCCGATACTCGCACCGGCGAGCACGACGTCGCGAGCGGGGAGGTCGACGACGAGATGTGCATCCGCGTCGTTGATTCGGACGTCGAAACGCGTCAGGATGCGGGCATCGGCGGCGTACGAGCGGGTCACCTGTCGAAGAGTTTCGGCCAATTGATGCAGCTGGTCTCGGTCGAGTCCTTCGAGCGAGCCGGTACCCGAGTCCGAGATGTGCAGGACGACCGTTGGTTCGATGGGCATGGCGATGTCTCCCGGGTTGGAGGTGGGTGTCGGCGAAGGGACCTATCGCCTCGTACAGATACCCATGTCTCCCTCTCCGCACGTTCTACCTCTGGACTCTGTCGTATCGAACACCGAACAAGGCCACTCGAGAAGACTTCGGATCACCGTGATTGTTATTCCGGCGCCTTTACCGCTCGCTGACTCGAACCGTTGACGGCTGGGTGCAGTGGTGATGAACTCGAACGATGCCATTCTTCGACGGCGTATCGGGGCCGATCTACTACCGCCACTGGGCAGCCGAGGTGCCTCGGGTGAACGTGGTGTTCCTGCACGGATACGGCGAACATTCGGGGCTCTACCACCGCTTCGCGAACTCGTTGAGCGCCGACGGCGCCGACGTCTGGGCCCTCGATCACATCGGTCACGGACTCTCCACCGGTGAGCGAGGGAATTTCGGTTCGCTTCGACACCTCGGTGCCGACGCGTCGACCCTGGCCGGCCTGGCGCGAGTGTCCGCGCCCGGATTGCCGGTGGTCGTCGCCGGTCACTCCCTGGGGTCGGTCGTCGCCACGCTCGCTGCGCTGAATTCACCCAGCAGCTATGCGGGTGCAGTGATTTCGGGTGCGCCGCTGTCCCCGGTGCCGTGGATGGACCCGGACGCCGAGCAGTTCGATCTGGACCCGAGCGAGCTGTCGACCGATCCGTTCTATCTGGACGCACTCGTCAACGACGGGCTGGCATTCGTCAGCAGTGATTTCGGTGAACTCCTCGGCCGCGAGCTTCCTCGTGCATGGTCGCGATTCGACGCCGATCTGGCAACGCTGCGTTTGCCGGTGCTGGCCGTGCACGGTGAGCTCGACAGGATCTCGCCCATCGAGGGAGTGCGCCGGTGGGTGGGACGGTTACCCGGCCTCGAACTACGCGAGGTCGGAGGCGCTCGGCACGACGTCCTCAACGAAGCGAGCCATCGCAGCACCGCCGCGCGGATCGCGAACTTCGTTCTCGAATGCGCCGAGCTCGCAGATCACGATCGGTTCGAGGAGGAACGTTCATGGCTCGGTTGACCATCACCGACGCGCAGCGCTCGGCCCTCGCCGAGGCAGCGTCGTTTCCGCTTCTCGACGCCATAGCGGGCCGCCGGTCGCGGCGATTTCCTCTCGGCGGAAAGATCCCCGACGGTCCGCTGGCGTTCGAGAGCTCCCATCCGGTCACTCCGCTGACGGAGGTGGAACGGGCCCTGTTGCTGTCGGTGGTCGGGGGCGTCACCGGGTGGCATTACGGCATCACCCGGCACGGCGGGTATGCGCCGAAGTTTCCCAACTATTCGGGCAGTGCCGTCGGGCGCACCTTCCCGTCCGCGGCCGGCTTTCACACGAGCCAGCTGTTCTTCACCGACGACTCGGGCACCTACCTGCTGCCGACCAGGGATCTAGCTCCCCTCGAAGGCGATTTCGGTCTGGAGGACTGGCTCGATCACACCGCGGATCACTACGTTCGGCTGTCCGAAACACGGCTCGAACTTCCCCGCGAAGAGCCGTACATGGAGGGCCACAACACGTGGATCGCGAACCATCCCGGCAGCCTTCTCGCCTTTCCGGTCGCAGACCTCGCCGAGCACCTCGTCGCGAATCTGTCGTTCTTCGCCGCCAACGGGTACGTCGTCTTCGACGACGTCCACGATCGCCCGATCCCCGGTATCGACGCGTTCTCGCACCTGGCGCACTTCGACGACCCGGTGCCACTGTCGTTCGTCGAGCAGTACACGTTGACCGAGGCAAGCGCCGAACTCGCCACGGCCACCCACAACGGTGTTCTTCTGCTGCAGGCGCTCGGTCTCGGTGGCTGGATGTTCGACGGGTTGGATCGTCTGTCGGTTCTCGGTGGATCCGGCGATCCGCGTGCCCCCGGCCTCGGATTCAGGGCCGACTCCGATCCTCGGTGGCCGTTCCCGAACGCGACCGGGCTCGACGGAGTCTTCGAGACTCTCTCGCCACCGCACGTGGCGACCGTCGCCGACGGCGTCGACAAGTACATCGAACGCAAGTACGGCCCGGGTGGACCGTTTCACCCGGACACCCCGGGGCCGTGGTCCGACACCCGCGCGGTCCGGTCGTCTGCTCTTCCCGCCTCTGCGGTGCAGGAGCTCGTGACACTGCAAGCGCAGTACATCTACGATTCCTTCGGAAAGCTCCCCGGCACGGTACCTACCGTGCACGTGCTGATGTATCTGCAGGCGCAGAACATCGACCTGGATTTCTACGACACCCATTTCGCCCCCGGCGCGTATCTGCGGACGCACGCCGAACACGGAAAGCGCTGGAACCCTTGACCGAAGTGACATCCCCCGAACTGACATCCCCTGAGGCGCCATCCTCCGAGCTGACCACGGTCGTCGTGGACTGGGATCATCCCGATGCCGAACTACTGCGCGCTGCGATGGCAGCGGAGGTCGGCCCTCGATACGCGGACAGGGCAGCGGGTATCGAGCGCACCAAGGCCAACGCCGTCGCTCCCGAGACCGTCTTCCGTACGTTCGTCACCTATCGGGGCGCACAGCCGGTCGGACACGCGGCCGTGCGGTGGAATGGGGCAGATCTCGAACTGAAGCGGATGTTCGTTCACGCCGAGCATCGTGGATCGGGGGTGTCGTCGGCGCTGCTGGACGCCGTCGAGAACGCTGCACGCGAGCAGAGCCTGCCGCGGTTGATTCTGCAGACGGGGGATCGGCAGCCCGACGCCGTCCGGCTGTACGAGAAGAGCGGGTACACCCGTATCCCCATTTTTTCGCCCTACGAGGCGATGCCGTTCTCCAATTGCTTCGAGAAGGTCTTCGCCTGAGGATTCGTACCTGGAGGGCTCCGAGAGTTGCACCACTCCGCTGCGCGGAACCCTCGGAGACCTCCAGAGCCGAGAAGCTCGTCACTCCAGCTTGAAACCGATCTTGACGGTCACCTGGAAGTGGGCGATCGCACCGTCCTCGACGTGACCTCGTGTCTCGACGACCTCGAACCAGTCGAGGTTCTTCAACGTCGTGTTCGCACGGGCGATCGCCTTCCGTACTGCGTCGTCCGAGCTCTCCGTCGACGTTCCGACGATCTCGGTCACGCGGTAGATGTTGTCACTCATGTCATCTCTTTCCTGTCGGCGTTCCGTGTGCGTCTTCCACACGATGTTTCTCCGTTCCGACACGTTTCGAAACCGAATCGAAAAATCATCGTGATTCGAAAGGTGGTCTAACCCCGGCGCACAGCGCAGACTCGGGCATCAGCATGAAGCGAACAATGACAAGAACTCGACGAGCCTTCAGAAAATCTGAACGAATCGTGAAGCGCACCTGTCGTTGTCGCCGTCGACAGTCGAAAGGAGTGCTCGTGAACGCGGACGTCGTGGTCCCCACCGAATGCACTCGCTGTCGATGTCGAGTTCGCTGAATTCGCAACTCTTTCCGATCGCCTCCCTGTCGAGGCCGGTCAGGTCGATCCCTGTTTCCCCCGAGGAGTACCACCGCAATGACGCTTCGGCGCTTTCGCTCGTCCCTGTCTACCCTGAATTCATCGTCCACCCTGGCAACATCGAAGCCCCGACGCACGCATGCGCTGTTCGCAGTGGTCGCGGCCGCGTCGCTGTTACTGACCGGCTGCGCCGCGTCCACGGTCGCCAGCCCGGCGAACGACGCCGATGCAGGTGAACCCGTCTCCGGCGGGACTCTTCGCTTCGCGATTCTCGACGCGCCGGCGAACCTGGATCCGCATTCGGGTGGCTCGTATCCCGAGTCCCTGATCACCAGCAACACCGCCGACAAGCTGACGTACCAGAACCCGGAGACCGGAGCGATCGAGCCCTGGCTCGCGAAATCCTGGGAAATCAACGACGACCTGACGCAATTCACGTTCCATCTTCGCGACGACGTCACGTTCAACGACGGAACCAAGTTCGACGCCAATTCCGTGGTCGAGAACTTCGACATTCTCGGGCGCGGCAACGAGGCGCTGAACATCCCTGCCGTGACCGCGTACTGGGTCGGATACCAGAACACCGTGGCGCTCGATCCGTACACGGCGCAGGTGACGTTCGATCGACCGAGTGCTGGTTTTCTGCAGGCACTTTCGCACTATTTCTCCGGCATTGTCGGACATTCGACGCTGCAGCTCAACAAAGCGGATCGTGCGTTGCCGCAGAACATCGTCACGACCGGTCCCTTCACGGTGACCGAGCACGTCTATCAGCAGAAGACGGTGCTGACCAAGCGCGCCGGGTACAACTGGGCACCCGAGAGCCGCAAGCACAACGGTGACGCCTACCTCGACACCGTCGAGATCGACGTCATCCCCGAGGCGAGCGTCCGTACCGGTGCACTGCAGTCGGGCGATGTCGACGCCATTCTCGACGTCAATTCCACCGACGAGCAGCCGCTCAGTGCAGCCGGTTTCTCGATCGTGCCGCAATTGATTCCCGGTCGCGACATCGCCTTCGACTTCAAGACCGACCAGTTCCCGACCAACGACCAGGCGGTGCGGGAGGCGATCAAGCTCGGGTGGAGCCGTGACGCGCTCGCCAAAACTGTGCTGACCGACAGCTACACGGTATCGACTTCGGTGTTGTCCGAGCGGGTTCCGGGCTGGAAGGACTTCAGTTCCGACCTGACCGAGGATCAGGACAAGGCGAAGAAGATTCTCGACGACGCAGGCTGGAAGGAAGGCTCCGACGGAGTCAGGGAAAAGGACGGCCAGAAGCTCACCGTCAAACTCCTCGGCATCAACAACCTCGTCATCAACAAGCCTGCCTACGAGCTGATTCAGCAGAATCTGAAGGAGATCGGTGTGGATCTGCAGCTGAGCGTGCTGCCGATCCCGGATTACACCGCCGCGACCAAGCAGCAGAACACGTGGAACATCACGGCGGCGAACACCAGTCGCGGTGATGTCTCGGTGCTCGAACAGCTGTACTCGCCGCTGTACACCAACACATCTCGCATCGCCAAGGACAACCCGATCTATCAGGAATCCATCGACACGCTCGCTGCGGTCAGCGCAACGCTCGATCCGCAGAAGCGAGCTGCCGCCGCCGAAGCTGCGCAGGACTTCCTGTTGAACAAGTACGTGCTCAGCGTTCCTGTCTACAACCCAGCGCAGGTCACGGCGGCGAGCCCGTCCGTGCACAACGTCGGGTACGAGGCGCAGTCTCGCAACGTCTTCTACGACACCTGGCTGGATCCGAAGTGAGGCTGACATGACGCGATACGTTCTCTCCAAGCTCGGGCAGTCGATCTTCGTCATCTGGGCCGCATACTCGATCACGTTCGTCCTGCTGTGGGTATTGCCGTACGACACCGTCGATTTGATGTTCGATCCCAACGACACCGCATCGGTGTCGGTGGAGCAGCAGGACGCGGTGCGGCAGTCGCTCGGGCTCGACAATTCGCTCGTGGTGCAGTACTTCGACCGTCTGCTCGCCGCGGTGCACGGTGACTTCGGTCAATCCGTGCGCACCGGGGAGAGCGCATGGTCGATGATCATGACGGTGCTGCCCCAGACGCTGATTCTCGCGGGCGCCGCACTGGTCATCGCCGTGGCGATCGCTTTCGCCGTGGCGTTGACCGCGTCGTACACCCGGCATCGCTGGTTGGCCAACTTCATCTCGGTCATCCCCGCTGCGGGAGTGTCCGTTCCGGTGTTCCTCGTCGGATTGGTTCTGCTGCAGATCTTCTCGTTCCAGTTGAGGTGGTTTCCCCCGATGGGGAACACCGGGGTCACCTCGTTGATCCTGCCGGCCGTCACGCTGGCGATACCGGTATCGGCGCCGATCGCGCAGTTGCTGCTCAAGAACATCACTCTCGGTCTGCAGGCGCCGTACGTGACGGTGTCCGCGGCCAAGGGAGGCACCAAGTTCTGGCTGCTCACCCGTGAGGTGCTCAAGAACGCCAGTCTGCCTGCGCTGACCATCGCGGGTGTCGTCGTCGGCAACCTGCTCGCAGGCGCGGTGATCGTCGAGACGATCTTCTCCAGATCCGGTCTGGGCAGGCTGGCCGAGAGCGCGGTCCGCACACAGGACGTGCCTCTGGTGCAAGCGATCGTCGTCTTCGCGGCACTGGTGTTCGTGGTGATCAATTTCGTCGTCGACATCGTCTACCCCTTGCTAGACCCACGGCTGAAGGCGCAGGCCGGCATCGGCCCGAGGCCGTCCGAGAAGCGCAGTGACGTCGCGGAATCGACGACCGACCGTACCGAGCAGGAGGTACTGCTGTGACGACACTCGATGTACGTGCGCTCGACCAGGCGACGCTACCGGAGCCCGACGCGGCACCGGAGGTCCTGGAGCAATCGAAGGATTCGCTGCTTCGCCGCGCTGTCGCCGCACCGGGGTTGTTGCTGTCCTGGATCGTCGTGGTGACGGTCATCGCCTGGGCATTCGTCCCGGGGCTGTTCACTTCGAAGAGCCCGTACGACAGCGACATCGACGCCAGCTTCGCCCCGCCGAGTCTTGCCCACCCGTTCGGCGCCGACCGTCTCGGCCGCGACCTCCTCGCGCGGGTCATCTACGGAACGTCGACGACGCTGTCCGCCACACTGCTCGCAGTGCTGGTCGGATTGATCGTCGGTTCGGTGATTGGGTTGCTCAGCGGTTTCATCGGTGGCAGGACCGACTCGATCGTCATGCGTTTCGTCGATGTGCTGCTTGCCATTCCAGGGCTGTTGCTCGCCATGACCGTGGTGACGGCGCTCGGATACGGAACGCTGGAGGTGGCCTTCGCCGTCGGAATCACCGCCATCGCGGCATTCGCTCGGGTGATGCGATCGGAGGTTCTGAAGGTCGCACGCAGCGAATATGTCGAAGCGGCATACGGATCGGGCGCAGGCTTCGGGCGCGTCGTGTTCCGGCATGTGCTGCCCAACTCGCGTGCCGCGGTGTTCTCGCTCGCTGCCCTCGAATGCGGCTCGGCAATCCTGGCCGTCGCGGCACTCGGGTTCCTCGGGTACGGAGCGCCGCCTCCGCAGCCCGAATGGGGTCTCGCGGTGTCCGAGGGGCGTGACTTCCTGGCCACGTACCCGTGGATCGCGATATTGCCCGGAATCGTCATCGCCGCCGTGGTGCTGGCCACCAACCGCATCAGCAGAACATGGGGCGAGTGATGGCTGTACGTCGTAAGCACGTGGCAGTCGATCCCTCGGCGCCGCTGCTCGAGATCGAGGGACTGAAGGTCGAGTACACGGGTCGTCGAAGCAAGCAGGCGGTGCGCGGGCTCGATCTGACCGTTCATCAGGGTGAATTCGTGGCCGTCGTCGGCGAATCGGGGTCGGGAAAGAGCACGACGGTGCACGCTGCACTGCGGTTGCTGCCGTCGTCGGCGCGCATCGAATCGGGCAGCATCCGGCTCGGCGGACTCGATACCACCGGGTGGCGGGATCGGCGCCTGGCCCACCTGCGCGGTCCGTTCGTCGGATTCGTACCCCAGGACCCCGGCACATCGCTCAATCCCGTCAAGCGGGTCGGTGTGCAGGTCCTCGAGGCGATTCGGCTGCACCGGACGGTGCAGTCGGCGCAGTCACGGGAACTCGTCCACGAGAAACTGCGGCTCGCAGGACTGAAGGATGTCGAGCGGGTCTACGAACAGTACCCGCACGAGTTGTCCGGTGGAATGAAGCAGCGGGTTCTCATCGCGGTCGCGCTCGCGAGCGACCCCAAGCTCCTCATCGCCGACGAGCCGACATCGGCGCTCGATGTGACCGTGCAGAAAGTGATTCTCGATCACCTCGCGCACCTACGAGACACACTGGGCCTGGGAATCCTGCTGGTGACACACGATCTGGGTGTCGCGGCGGATCGCGCCGATCGTGTCGTCGTCATGAAGGACGGAGCGATCGTCGAGCACGGCTCCACGTCCACGGTGCTGAGCGCACCGAACAACGCGTACACCCGGCGACTGTTCGCTGCGGCTCCCTCGTTCAGGACCGCCCGGTTGGAGCCGACGCGGACAGCACTCGACGTGGATCGGAGCGCTACGGTCCTCGGCATCGAGCGGGTCACCAAGACGTTCTCCGCCGGCCGAGGACACCTGCCGTTCACCGCAGTCGACGCCGCATCACTGGTGGTGCGAGGAGGGACTACCCATGCGATCGTCGGCGAGTCCGGCGCAGGAAAGTCGACGCTGGCCAGAATCGCGGTGGGACTGACCGGACCGGATGCGGGCACGGTGACGTTCCACGGCCGCGATGTCGACGGAGTGCTCAGCGGGTTGCGTCACCGGGCGCTTCGCCCGTACCGCAGGGAGATTCAGCTCGTCTACCAGAATCCGTTCTCCTCACTCGACCCGAAGTTCACCGTCGAGCAGATCATCGCCGAACCGTTGATCGCGTTCGGAATCCTCTCCGACCGCTCGAAGCGGCGGGCGCGGGTGAAGGAACTGCTCGAATCGGTGGCACTCGACGGGTCCTATCTGCAACGTAAGGCGGTCGAACTCTCCGGGGGGCAACGTCAACGCGTCGCCATCGCCCGTGCCCTTGCCGCCGATCCGCGGCTTCTGGTCCTCGACGAGGCAGTATCGGCGTTGGATGTGTCCGTACAAGCGCAGATCCTGCAGTTGCTCGTGGATCTGCAGGCAGAACTCGGGTTGGCGTACCTCTTCGTCACACATGATCTCAGCGTCGTTCGCCTCGTCGCCGACGACGTGACGGTGATGAAGTCGGGTCGGGTGATCGAAACGGGCGCGGTGGCGGACGTGTTCGACGACCCGAGCGATTCCTACACCCGCAGGCTCCTCGAAGCTGTTGCTGGTGCGACCGCTGGTGCGGCGGTGTCCTGACGTGTACGACGTGCGAAGGCTGGTATTGCTTCGCGACCTTGCCGAGCGCGGGACGATGACGGCGGTGTCGGAGCAGCACGGCATCACCACATCCGCGGTGTCGCAACAGCTTCGGATCCTCGAGGAAGAGGTCGGCGCGGCATTGACCAGACGTGATGGCCGAGTTCTTCGGCTCACCGGTGCAGGCCGGGTGCTCGTCGATCACACCGCGAGGATCCTGGCGGCCCTCGAAGAGGCCGAAAGTGCCGTCGCTGCAACGGCGGACACCATCGCCGGGGTACTGACCATCGCATGCTTCCAGACGGCGATGTCCGAACTGGCGTTGCCGGTAGCGGCGAAGCTCGGGAACGAACACCCCGATCTTCGGGTACGACTCGTCGAAGCGATGCCGGTGGATTCGGTGCCCGCCGTGCGTCAGCAGGAGGTCGACCTGGCGATCACGTACACCTACTCGTTCGGTGCTGCGGATCTCCCGAGCGGCATGACCACCGACTACCTGTTCAGCGACCCGCTGGTGCTGCTGGCACCGTCCGCGTGGCGGGAACGAGTGACCGTCGGTGGGCTCGCGGCACTCGCCGACGCGGACTGGATCGCGGCGCAGGACGGGGCGCCGTCGATCTCGTCGGTCATGTTCAGCTGCAGGCAGGCAGGGTTCACCCCGCGAATAGTGCACCGCAGCAGTAGTTTCGCGATGATGTCGGAGATGGTCGATGGTGGTTTCGGGGCCACGATCGTGCCACAGATCTCCGTACCGGATCGGTACCGCCATCTGATTGCCGCACCCATCGTCGACGGTGCACGCCGACTCGGCGTCACCTACCGGCAGGCATCGATCGAACGCCCCGCCGTTGCCGCGGCCATCCGCGCATTTCGACAACGCGTGCAGCCGGTCGGCCTGGCTTCCTGATGCCACTCGACTCGACCTACGACGTGAAGGAGAACCAATTGAGCATCGAGACGGAGGAACGTCGCGCCTCGCCGACGTTGCTCGACGAGGATCGGTTCGCCGAGGTGTTGAGCTTCATCGCCTCGCGCGCCGAACTGCACGACCGCACGGCCGAGTTCCCGCACGAAGCCTTCGCGCGCCTGCACACCATCGGAGCCCAGGCGCTGACGGTACCCACCCGGTTCGGCGGCCTCGGTGGAGGTGTTGCCGACGCGGTCGAGGTAATCGAAAGAGTAGGTGCCGCCGACCCTTCCGTCGGATTGATCCTGCAGTGGAACTACACGAACCATCTGACGTTGCAGCGTCAGGACAGTCCGTGGCCGGCCGATTTGATCGAGGCAGTGTTTCGGACAGCCGTGTCGGAGGGCGCGCTGATCAACGGCCTCGCCGTCGAACGCGAGCTGGGTAGCCTGTCGCGTGGAGGAATTCCGGCCACCACCGCCGAGCTCCAGGATGACGGATCGTGGATCATCACCGGTGAAAAGGCATACGGGACAGGTATTTCCGGGCTGCGGTGGATCACGGTCACCGCCAGCACCACCGAGCCGGAACCACGCGTCGCAACGTTCCTGCTCGACAACGACACCCCGGGGTGGACGGTACTTCCGACGTGGGATCACCTCGGTCTGCGTGCGTCGGACACGCAGGGAGTTCTGTTCGAGGGCACTCGCGTTCCCGGCAGCCGCCTCGTGGACATTCGCGATCCTCGTGACGGCACTGCCAAGCTCCGCAATACCGGTCGGCTCGCGCTTCCGTTGTTGCTCGCCGCCAACTACAACGGTGTGTCCATCGCCACGAGGGATTGGCTCGTGCGATACCTGCACACACGGGTGCCCACCGCGCTCGGTGCTTCGCTGGCCACCGTCCCGCGTTTCCACGACCGCGTCGGGGAGATCGAAGCGTCGTTGCAGACGTCGCGGGCATTGCTGCGACACGCGGTCACCGCCCTGGGCAACGGGGACACCTCGTTGCCGGGCCTGGCGAAGCACGTCGCGACGACGACGGCCATTCGCATCACCGAATCCGCTCTCGACCTGACCGGAAATCCTGGGTTGTCGCGGTCGAATCCGCTCGAACGGCATCACCGGAACGCGATGGTGGGGCGAGTCCATTTCCCGCAGAGCGATTTCGTGGTCGCGGCGCTGGGCCGTTCCGCTCTTGCGGCAGGAGCGGAGCCTGCGGAGCGACCAGGGAGGGCAGGAGCGGAGCCTGCGGAGCGACCAGGGAGGGCAGGAGCGGAGCCTGCGGAGCGACCAGGGAGGGCAGGAGCGGAGCCTGCGGAGCGACCAGGGAGGGCAGGAGCGGAGCCTGCGGAGCGACCAGGGAGGGCAGGAGCGGAGCCTGCGGAGCGACCAGGGAGAGCAGGAGCGGAGCCTGCGGAGCGACCAGGGGGAGCAGGATGACCAGGCAGGTGCATTTGAATGTGAACATCCTGAACTCCGGGGTGTTCGGGGGAAGCTGGAGGTTCCCTGGCACCGATCCGTTCGCTGCGTTCGGTATTTCGCATTACGTGAACATCGCGCGCAAGGCCGAGGCCGCCGGACTGGATGCGGTGTTCCTCGCCGATGGCCCGGTGGTGGGCGACGATGTCCGGCATCGGCCGTTCAACAGTCTGGAGCCGACGGTCGTGCTGGCGGCGATTGCCGCGTCGACCAGTCGTATCGGGTTGATCGGGACGCTGTCGTCGTCGTACAACGACCCGTACGACGTTGCCCGCCGGCTCGCCACTCTCGATGTGTTGAGCAAGGGCCGATCCGGCTTCAACGTCGTCACCACGGCGGGTGTGGCCGCGGCGCGCAATTTCGGGCTCACCGAGGAACCCGAGCACGGTCGACGGTATCGGCGGGCCGCGGAGTTCGTCGAGGTCGTTCGGACGCTGTGGAACAGTTGGGAGGCAGACGCTCTGGTCGGCGACAAGTCGGCGCATCGGTTCGTCGACACGACCAGGATTCACGATGCGGAGTTCGTCGGTGAGTTCTTCTCGGTCGCAGGCGCATTGAATGTTCCCCGGTCGCCGCAGGGGGAGCCGGTGTTGGTGCAGGCCGGTGCGTCGAAGGATGGGCGAGCGTTGGCAGCGAAGGTCGGCGAGGTGATCTTCACTGCGGCGCAGACGGTCGAGGAAGCCCGGGAGTACTACCAGGACGTCAAGGGCCGGGCAGCTGCTCTCGGCCGTGATCCGTCGCAGGTGGTAATTCTGCCCGGACTGTCGACAGTGGTCGGGAGCACCGAGAAGGAGGCGAAGGAGAGGCGGGAGTTGCTCGACGAGCTCGTACCGCCGCAGTACGCGATCGATCGTCTCGCCGGCCAGTTGGGAGTTCCGGCGGAGGCTCTGGAGCTGGACGGACAGCTTCCGTGGTCTCTGTTGGCGGATCCCGACGATGCAGGTGGGTCGCAGACGTTCTACCGAATTGCGCTCGGTCTCGCGCGCCGCGAGTCCCTGACGGTGCGGCAGTTGTTACGACGGTTGGGTGGTGGTGCCGGTCATCGCATCGTCACAGGAACTCCCGAGCAGATCGCCGATTCGATCGTCGAATGGGTCGATGCCGGAGTTGCCGACGGATTCAATCTGATGCCGGACGTTCTGCCGAGCGGGTTCGACGATTTCGCCGATCACGTGGTGCCGGAACTGCAGCGGCGCGGGAGGTTTCGAACCGAGTACACAGGCACGACACTCCGTGAGAATCTCGGATTGAGGGTTCCGGTGTTCGGCCGTGACGCGCGGAGGGTGGCGTCGTGAGTCTGCATTTCCTGGTCAACATCGGGGGAGCCGGGTATCACCCCGCGGCGTGGTTGGGGCCCGATACAGCACCGGACGCCTTCATCGATCTCGATCATTTCGTGCGTGCGGCCTCGGTCGCCGAGAGAGGCTTGCTCGACGGCCTGCTGTTCCCGGACATTCCGGTGCAGCAACCCGGCATCGCACGGGCACCTGCCGCGACTCTCGACCCGACGTTGCTGACGAGTGCCATCGCGGTGTCGACGTCGAAAATCGGATTGATTCCTACGGCGTCGACCAGTCTGAACAGGCCGTACAACCTCGCCCGCCGCATTCTGACCCTCGATCATGTCAGCGGCGGCAGGGCAGGGTGGAACGCGGTGACGACGTTCGAGGAGCGCGCAGCTCGCAACTTCGGGATCGAAGTACTGCCCGACCGCGACGAGAGATATCGAAGGGCAGCAGAATTCGTCGAGGTCACCGTCGGGCTGTGGGACAGCTGGGAGGACGGTGCGCTCGTCGGTGATCAGGCCGGCGGCCGATTCGCCGACCGTAGCAAGGTACATGCGGTGGCTCACGACGGTGAGTTCTACTCCGTCCAAGGCCCATTGACCGCCACGCGATCACCGCAGGGCAGACCTGTTCTCGTGCAAGCAGGTTCGTCTCCGCAGGGCGTCGAGTTCGCGGCCCGGCACGCCGAGGTGATCTATGGAACGCAGTTCGGCCTTGCGGGTGCGCAGGCGTTCTCCGACGCGGTGTCGCGGGGAGCGGAATCGGCGGGTAGGCATCGTTCGGACATCAAGATTCTGCCTGGCCTGGTGCCCGTCGTCGGTTCCACCGAACGCGAAGCCCGCGGCAAGTTCGACGAACTGCAAGGGCGGCTGCACCCGGACAGTGACGCGTTCACCTCGTTTGCGCGCTGGCTCGGATTCGCTCCTGACGACCTCGATATCGATGCGCCGCTGAGCGACAGGCATCGAGAATTGCCCGCGGAACGGGTAGGACCGCAGGGCTTCTTCACCACCCTCACCGAATACGGAGCACACACCGGAGCCACCGTCCGAGAACTGTTGGCACAGTTCCTCGGCGGGCACCGTGTGGTCACCGGAACCCCCGAGAGCATTGCCGATCACATCGAGAGCTGGTCGCTCTCGGGCACGGTCGACGGCTTCACCGTCGTGCCGGCCGTCCTGCCGACATCACTCGAGGACTTCGTCGACGAGGTGATCCCGGTATTGCAGCGACGCAGTCTGTTTCGCACCGAGTATGCGACCGACACGCTGCGTGGGCACCTGGGACTAGCCGAGCCGGCCAACATGTTCGCCCAACGATAGAAAGAGAAGATCTGTGACCTACCGTTATCTCGGCCGCACCGGAGTGCAGGTCAGTCCGCTGACGCTCGGCGCGATGAACTTCGGGGCCTGGGCGAACCAGGACCACGACGATGCAACACGCATCATTCATCGTGCGCTCGATGCAGGCATCAACGTCGTCGACACTGCCGACGTCTACTCGCAGGGCGAGAACGAGGAAATCGTCGGGAAGGCCCTCGCCGGCCGTCGCGACGAAGTGTTCCTGGCAAGCAAGTTCCATGCTCAGGTCGGGCTCGGTCCGAATAGAAGTGGCAACTCGCGACGCTGGATCACCCGGGCCGTGGAGAACAGTCTGCGCCGACTCGGGACCGATCACCTCGACCTGTACCAGGTGCATCGCCCCGACCCGAACACCGACATCGACGAGACGCTCGGTGCGCTGACAGATCTGGTGCGCCACGGCAAGATTCGCTACTTCGGCACCACGACGTTCGAACCGCATCAGTTGGTCGAAGCGCAGTGGACCGCGGAGCGTCGCGGCCTGCAGCGACCGGTGTCCGAGCAGCCGCCGTATTCGATCCTCGCGCGCGGCGCCGAGCGATCGACTCTTCCGATCGCGCAGAAGTACGGGCTCGGCGTGCTGACCTGGAGTCCTCTTGCGGGCGGATGGCTGTCCGGTCGCTACCGGGCGGGCGAGGCGGAGGGCGCGGTGTCCTCGCGCATCGAACGTCAGGCACACCGACACGATCCGGCGTTGGAAGCCAACAAGATCAAGCGTGCGGCCGCCGAAGAGCTGGTGAAACTCGCCGACGATGCAGGCCTGTCTCTCGTGCACCTCTCGCTCGCGTTCGTACTGCAGCATCCGGCCGTCAGCTCGGTCATCATCGGTCCGCGCACGCTGGAACACCTCGAAGGTCAACTCGGCGCTGTCGATGTGACGCTGAGCAGTGACATTCTCGACCGCATCGACGAGATCGTCGCACCAGGACTGACGATCAGCCCGGCCGACGAGGGCTACCTGCCGCCGTCGCTCACCGATGCTTCCACCCGACGAATCCCCAGGAAGAACTGATGTCTCTCACCGATCTTCGTCTCTTCGGCCGCACCGGTCTGAAGGTCAGCCCGTTCACTCTCGGCACGCTGAACTTCGGTGTGCGCGGCAATTCCTCGCACGAGGACAGCGTTCGAATCATTCACCGCGCGCTCGATGCCGGTATCAACGTCGTCGACACCGCGGACGTGTACTCCGCAGGTGAGTCCGAGGAGATCGTCGGGAAAGCGCTCGCGGGCCGCCGCGACGACGTGATCCTTGCCAGCAAGTTCCACGGCATTGTCGACGGAAACCCTGTTCACCAGGGCAACTCGCGGTGGTGGATCACCCGGGCAGTCGAGGACAGTCTGCGCAGACTGAACACCGATCACCTGGATCTGTACCAGGTACACCGCCCGGAGGCGCAGACCGACATCGACGAGACCGTCGGTGCACTCGACGACCTGGTGCACCAGGGGAAGATTCGGTACTACGGTACGTCGGTCTTCTCCCCGGGTGAGTTGATCGAAGCGCAGTGGTCGGCAGAGAAGAGGAAGCTGGAACGGCCTGTCAGCGAACAGGTTCCGTACTCGATTCTGATTCGCGGTATCGAACGCGAGACGTTGCCGATCGCTCGCGCCCATGGCCTCGGGGTGCTGACCTACGGGCCTCTGGCTGCAGGCTGGTTGTCCGGTAACTACCGACTCGGGGCCGAACAGCCGGTGTCGCAGCGCGCCGATCTCATTCCCGGTCGATTCGACGTCGATTCTCCCCACAACGAAGGCAAACTGCGGGCCGCCGACGCGCTTGCCGTCCTCGCCGAGGAGAGTGGGCTCAGCCTGATCCACCTGGCGCTCGGGTTCGTGCTGAGCCACCCCGATGTGTCCTCGGCGATCATCGGCCCACGAACGATCGAGCATCTGGACAGTCAACTGGGAGCCGCGGACGTCGAGCTGTCGTCGGACATCCTCGACCGGATCGACGACATCGTCCCACCGGGGACGGTGTTCAACGAGCGCGACACCGGCATCATCGGTGATGCGATCGCCAATCCCGCGCTCCGTCGTACGGTGTCGGCCTGACGCCATCCCACCCGTCCCCGCAAACGCACGTGCGTTTGCGGGTTTCGGGGGGTGCGGCCCGACTACCTACGCAAGTGCACGTGCGTTTGCGGGGGAGCAGGGGTGCGGCCCGCCTACCTACGCAAGTGCACGTGCGTTTGCGGGGGAGTGGGGCGGAGTAACTGCACCGCGGCCGGGGATGGCGTCGATGAGCTTACGGGTGTACTCGGTGGCAGGTTCGGCGAACAGGGGACGCGTCGCCCGCGATTCGACGACGCGTCCGGCCTCGAGGACCGTCACGCGGTCGGCGATCTGCCGAACGAGACTCAGGTCATGCGAGATGAAGACGTACGTCAGATCCTTGCGCGCACGCAGATCGATCAGCAGGTCGATGATCTGAGCCTGTACCGACACGTCGAGTGCGGAGGTCGGCTCGTCGAGAACCAGGATTCGAGGATCGAGCATCAACGCGCGGGCGAGTGCGACGCGTTGGCGCTGCCCACCGGACAGCTCGACGGCCAGGCGACCGAGCAGGGACTTCGCGAGTGCGAGGTCGTCGAGAATGGCGTCGATTCGCGTGCGGCGTGCGGCGCGGTCCAGCTCGTGGTGGATGACGAGGGGCTCGTCCAGCAGTGATTCGACATCGAAGCGCGGATCGAGTGCGGACAGCGGATTCTGGTAGATCAGTTGCAGGGTCGTGGCATGTGAGACATCCTGCCGCGCAGCGGAGGACACGGGGTGACCGGCGACGGTGACGGTACCGGAGTCGAACGGTGTGAGCCCGGCGATGATGCGGGCTGCCGTGGTCTTCCCTGACCCGGATTCGCCGACGATGGCATGGATCTCACCGGGCAGGACATCGAAGCCGACGTCGTCGAGCGCCGTGGTTCGTCCCTGGCCGCCGATCTTGGAACCGAAGGTCTTGGTGAGACCGGAGACGGTGATGGCAGGAGCGTCGGTGTCGTTCGCAGCGTGTGCGCGGTCGGCGTACCGGTCGGGTGACAGAGCGGGCGCATCGGCGACGAGGCGTGCTGTGTATGCATGTTGCGGTGTACCGAGAACGTCACGGGCCGAGCCGTATTCGGCCTCGACGCCGTCGTTGAGTACGAGAACCGAGTCGCTGCGGTCGCTGGCGAGTGCAAGGTCGTGGGTGATGAACAGGATTGCCAGGCCGAGGTCCTGTTTCAGATCGCCCAGAAGATCGAGGATGGTCTTCTGGACGGTCACATCCAGGGCAGAGGTCGGTTCGTCCGCGATGAGCAGACGCGGATTCTGAGCTATCGAGATCGCGATGAGCACCCGTTGGAGCTGGCCACCGGACAACTCGTGCGGGTATGCCCTGGCGCGCTCGGCGGCTCCGCGGATTCCGACGCGATCGAGCAGTTCGACTGCGCGGCGTCGTGCTTCGGATTTCGATCCGGCACCAGCGCGCAGCAGGACTCGCGTGAGTTGGTGGCCGACCCTCTGCAACGGGTCGAGCGATCCGAGCGGATCCTGCGGCACGTATCCCACCACACTGCCGTGCAGTTCGCGCCACCGCCGCCTACTCAGTGACACGACGTCGGTACCGGCGACACGCGCGCTACCGCCGATGATGTGCCCGTTCGACGGCAGCAGGCCGCTGACCGCGCGGGCAACCGTGGTCTTTCCCGACCCGGATTGCCCGACGAGAGCGAGGGTGTCGCCGGGTGCCAGCCGGAACGAGATGTCCTTGACCGTCGCCGTGATGTGTTTGCCGGTCGCGTAACCGACGCTCAAACCTTCGACCTCCAGGACCGGAGTGTTCGGTGAAGTCATGGGTCTACCTCGCTGCGTTGGTGCGAATGATGTTGGCAAGGTGGCTGATCGACACCACTGACACGACGATGACGAGCGCGGGGAAGAGGACGAGCCACGGTGAGGAGACGATGTATTCCCGGCCTTCGGCAACGAGCAGTCCCCATTCCGGCTGGGGCGGGGGTGCACCGAATCCGAGGAAGCTCAGCGACGCGATCCAGATGATCGACGCGCCGAACTGCAGTGCGGTCAGCGACAGCACCGCCGAATACGCGTTCGGGAGTACGTGGCGCAGTAGAAGCCGCTTGGTGTCGGCACCGATGTGTCGGGACGATTCGACGAACGGCAGGTTGCGCACCGTCAGGACCTCGGACCGCATCAGCCGAGTGAAGACGGCGACCGACGCGATGCCCACTGCCACAGCGGCGTTGAGTCGACCGAACCCGAGCGCGGTGACCAGTACCATCGAGAGCAGCAAGCCGGGGATCGAGAGCAGGACGTCGACGATCCTGCTGACCACCGCGTCGACCCACCCGCCGGCATAGGCCGCGACGAGCCCGAGAGCCGAGCCGATCCCGAGGCCGATCACGACGGCGATCAGGGATCCGAGCAGGGTTCGGCCGGTTCCATGCACGACGCGGCTGAACATGTCCCGTCCCAGGTAATCGGTGCCGAACAGGTGAGCAGCGCTCGGCCCCTGCAGGATCGAGTCGGAGTCGGGCAGAAGTGGGTCGTGCGAGGCGATCAGACCGGGCACCACGATGAACAGAACGAGCACGAGTACGACGGTCAGCGCGAACCAGTCGGCCGGTCGCAACGCGAACGTGCGGGAGGGCCGAACCTCGGTCGTATCAGACATCGACTGTGTCCTTCCGTGAGGTCGTGGCGGGACTCTGGTGAGCGATGCGCGGGTCGATCTTGGGGTACACGAGATCGGTGACGAGGCTGACCGTCACGAACACCAACGACACGAACGTGACCACCGCGAGGATGACCGGGCTGTCCTGATCGCGCAGTGCCTCGCGGGTGACGAAACCGATGCCCGATCGATTGAAGATGGTCTCGGTGACCACCGAACCGGCCAGCAGTTCACCCGCGGTGATGCCCAGCAGCGTGATGACCGGGATCGACGCGTTCTTCAGGATGTGCCGCGCCAGTATCGTCCGCTCGGACACGCCGGTCGATCGCAGGACCGTGACGAACTGCTCCTGCGAGGACTTGCGTAGACCCTGAATCAGGACCTGCGCGATGGGCGGCGATACCGCGAGTCCCAACGTCAGCGCAGGCAACAGCAGTGAACGGAATCCCTCGTCGCGTATCGACGATACCCAGCCCAGTTGGAACGAGAAGATCTGCAGCAGAATCAGTCCGACGAGAAAGCTTGGTGTCGACTGCAGCAGTGCCGGGATCAGCGTTGCGATCGTCCGCAGCCGCGACCACGGTGCGTACACCGCGATCAGCGACATGATCAGCGCGAACCCGATCGCGAACACCAACCCCATCGACGCCAGCCGCAGTGTCTCGGGAATCGCATCCAGCAACACATCGACGACGTCTCGCCCGGTGGTGATCGAGAACCCGAAATCACCGGTGACCGCGCGCGACAACGAGATGAAGTACTGCTCGATTCCGGACTTGTCCAGGTTGTAGTACGCGAGCAGCGACTGACCGATGTCCTCGGGAAGCGGATTCTGCGGGTTGTCGATCTGATTCTGGATGGGGTCGCCCGGCAGCAGGAACAGCGCGTAGAAGACGAACGTGTAACTGAGCACGACGACGAGCAACGACTGGGCGACGCGTTTGATCACGGCAACTGTGTTCATTTCTCCGACAGCCACACTCCCTGGAAGTTGGGACGTGCCGTGGCATTGTGCGTGAGGCCATGGACGTAGGACTGGGTGACGTAGATCTGTGAGTTGTCGATCGTGGGAATGAAGTAGCCCTGATCGATCAGGTAGGCCTGGATGTCGGCGAGGATCTTGTCGGACTGCGCGGAGTCGGTGGTGTTCAGTTGCGCCTGGAGCAGTTCGTCGAGCTTCGGGTCACTGCCTTTGAGCTGCAACGAATCCGCGTACTTGCTGCCGAACGAGTTGGTCAGATTGAACGGGTCGACGAAGTTGGAGCCCTGGGACAGCAGGCCGAGAGTCTCGTCCTTGACGGCCGTCGGGTACTTCGAGTAGTCGGTCTCCTTCAGCTGGAGATCGATTCCGATGTTCTTGTACTGATTCTGGATGAGCTCGAAGAGTGGCTTGGCGATGTTGGTGTAGACGTCGATGTAGACCGGCAGTGCGAGAGGTTGTCCGTCCTTGGTGCGGATCCCGTCCGAGTTCTTGGTGGACCAGCCGGCGTCGTCGAGAAGCGCGTTGGCCTTGCCCTCGTCGAACTCGAGCTTCGACGACTCGTCGACGAACCACGGTTGGTTGTCCGCGACGACACTGCGGGCCGGACGCCAGCGGTCGGTCAGCAGATCGTCGACGAGCCCCTGGCGGTCGACACCGACCTGGAGTGCTTGGCGGACGCGTGGATCGCCGAGCGCAGGGTTGGCCTGCACCCGAACTCCGAAGCCGCTGGTCCCCGTCGCCACCTCGATGATATTGAAACCGGCTGCATCGAGTGCTGCCTCCTCACTCGGCTGGACGTAGCGGAGTGCATCGCCCTGACCGGAACGAAGCGAACCGAGTCGGACGCTGTCCTCGAGCACCGGGATGAACGAGATCGAGTCCAGGTACGCCTCGCCTTGATTCTCGAACGACGGCGGCGCCCAGTCGTATCCGTCGCGGCGTTCGAGAACGATCTCCTTGCCTGCCTCTTCCTTGGTAGCGACGAAGGGGCCGCTGCCGATCAGATTGAGCACGCTCGACTGGTCCTCCCTGGACAGGTCGAGGGTCTTGTTCGAGACGAATCCCAGGTTCTGCTCGGACAACACCTGCAGGAAGTACGGCCGTGTCTCGGCGAGCGAGATGGTGACGCTGTTGGTGGCGGGGTCCGCGGTGACCGAGTCGACTTTGGGGAAGTAACTCGACCGAGTGATTCCCTTCGCCTCGTCGCCGAACGCGTTGAGCGTGAGATTGCGTCGAACGTTCTCCAGATCGAGCGCGGAGCCGTCGCTGTAGGTGACGCCGTCACGAATCTTGAACGTGTACTGCTTGCCCGTCGGGTCGATCGTCCAGCTCTCGGCGATCCACGGCTCGACTTCCTTCGTCTCGAGATTCAGGTAGACGAGGCGGTCGACGAGGTTGTTGACGATCGCCGACGTCTGCCAGAAGCTACCGCCGGTCTGCAACTGGAAGGACACGGGAACCTCGGCGTCGAGGTAGACGAAGTCGCCTCCGCGTCTGTCGCCGGAATCTGCCGATGCGACGTCGTCGCCGCCGTTGCTTCCGCACGCCGTCGCGATGGTCGCGGCGGCGAGCAGGACACCGATCCATGCCTTCGAACGTGGGAGTCTGGCCGATCTTCGAGACATGGTTCAAGAGTCCTTTGTGATGGGGTGGTCGAGAAAAGTGTTCACGGTGAGCCGAATTGCCGTAAGTGGCGGGAACGCCGCAAGGGGACGACGGCACGGGTGCCGAAACGTATCTGGAAGATCATGGACGACGCGTGCCGCCGGCGATACCCAAAAAATCAGGCTGATCGAATCCGTTTTCTCTATCAACTCTGTAGAGAAAGATTGCCCGAGGACGTTGCCACCCGTCGTGGCATCGAGAAACGAGAGGACTCATCGATGGCGCTTGTATCGGTACTTGTCGGTTCACCGGTCGGCTCGTCGGTCGCCGCAGGTCTCGGGTCCTACGTGCAGAGCAAGCTGGAGGGGACAGGACACACTGTCGTGATGCTCGACGCGTCGACCATCGCGGCGTCCTCGCTGATCGGGGGAGACTCGTCCGATCCCGACGTCGTCGAGATGGTCGGTTTGATCGAGGCATCCGACGGAGTGGTGATCACGACTCCGATTCAGACCAACTCGTACTCCGGCGTACTGAAGGCGCTGCTCGACGTTCTTCCGGCCGACGCGTTCGCCGAAAAGGCCCTGGTGCCGCTGGCAACCGGTGGCAGCAATTTCCATGTCAGTGCCCTGGAATACGCCCTCGTGCCGGTTCTCCGGAATCTCGGTGCACGGCAGATAGTCTCGGGTGCCTACGTACTCGATCGCGATGTCGTGTTCCATCCGTGCGACGTGTCCTTGGCGCCCGAGGCCGAGTTCGCCGTGGACTCGGTGATCGACTCGTTCGAGTCGGCATTGGACGCACCTGCCGCCGCGGCGTCGGACGACCAGGATTGGACCAGGAGCGTCTCGGCGCAGCGTGCGTTGACTCTGTATCGGAGCGGCGCACTGCTGCTCGATGTCAGATCCAATGCGCAGGATCCGGATTCGGGTTTCGTGGACGGTGCGATGGTAGTACCGAAATCCGATATCGAAGATCGATTCGGGCAGGAGTCGGACGGTCGGCTGAGTGCGCGATTCGATCCGAGCGAACCAATTCTGGTGTTCTGCAACGGTGCACTGGGATCTCGCCCGGTCGCGCTTCGTCTCGAAGCGCTCGGATACACCTCGGTGCGTCAGGTTCGCGGAGGTTTCAAGGCTCTCGTCGCGGAGCAGAGCCGAGGTCACCGTCCGCGAGCGTTCCACACGGGTCCGTAGACCCTTCTCGACAATCAGTTCCACTCGATCGTTCTCTGACAGAAAAGAGAAGCTGTGCGGATCTCCGCGAAAACCGAATACGCAGTGAAGGCTTTGGCGCAGTTGGCGATCGACTGGGAGAATCCGCAGAGTTCCGAGCAGATCGCGCAGCAGCAGGACATCCCGCACAAGTTTCTCGAGGCCATTCTGGCGGAGCTTCGCCGGACGCAGTTCATCAGCAGTCAGCGAGGCCACGGCGGCGGACACCGTCTGCGTCGTGATCCGTCGACCATCGTGATCGCGGACGTGCTGCGCGCCGTCAACGGGCCCCTGTTCACCATTCGAGGTGAATGTCCCGAGGACGTCGAGTACGCAGAGCCGGTCGGTGCACTGCAGAACTTGTGGATCGCAACGCGCGTCGCATTGAGGTCGGTGCTCGAGAAGACGACGTTGGCCGATCTGGTCGGCGGATCGCTCCCGGAGCACGTCATGGAACTGACCCGAGGCAGCGATGCGTGGGTCTCGCACACCTACCAGCTGACCACCACGCAGAACAACTGACAACCAGAAAGCCCAGGAAGTGACAACAACGATCGAACAAACCGGAACCCAGACAAGCGACGACGAGCGTGATGTCGACGCCTTGTCTCGGCGGGCTCCGCGCATCCTCGCCTCGATCGCGGACGGTGCGGCCGAGCGTGAGTCGAAGCGCATCATGCCGCAGAAGGAGATCGCGTCGATCATCGGCGCAGGGCTCGGAACGTGGCGGGTGCCTGCCGAATACGGCGGACCGGACGCGACATTGGCGACATTCTTCGAATTCGTCGTCGAACTCGCCGCCGCGGATGCCAACATCGCGCAGGCTCTCCGATCGCACTTCGCGTTCGTCGAGACCCTACGGCGCTCACCGGACTCGGAGCAGAAGCAGCGGTGGTTCGCCCGCGTTCTCGCAGGCGATGTCTTCGGGCTCGCGAGCGGTGAAACGGGTGGTGTCCACGGTGTCGTGTCGACGAGACTCACGGCGTCGGAAGACGGCTGGGTCGTCGACGGCACCAAGTTCTACAGCACCGGCACGTTGTTCGCCGACTGGATCGTCGTGCGCGCGGTGGATCCGGACGACAAGCCCAGGTCGTTCGTCCTGCCGTCGGACCGGGCGGGTATCGAACGGGTCGACGACTGGGACGGTATCGGCCAGCGATTGACTGCCAGTGGCACAACGATTTTCGAGAGTGTGCGAGTCGACGACTCGGACTTCCTCGTCCAACGCGACGTCGAGGGCGCACGGCCGAGGCAGTCTCCGTTCTTTCAGCTGTTCCTCGCTGCCGTCGAGGTCGGAATCGCGAAGAACGCGTTGGCGGATGCCATTGCCTACGCTCGGGGCAAAGCGCGACCCATCAAGCATGCGGGAGTCGCACGCTCGGTCGACGATCCGTACGTGCAACACGCGGTCGGTGAAATGGCGTCGCGCACCTACGCGGCCGAGGCCGGTGTTCTCCGCGCTGCCGCCGCGATCGACCGCACCGACGGACACGAACCACACGGCCAGGTCGAGGACGCAGCCGTCCTCGCCGCCAGTCTCGAAGTGTCGCAGGCACAGTTCTTCGCGATCGAGGCGGCGCTGAAGACCTCCGAGCTGTTGTTCGATGTCGGCGGCGCTTCCACCGCGCAGCGCACCCACAATTTCGACCGGCACTGGCGCAATGCCAGGACGGTTGCCAACCACAATCCACGTGCCTACAAGGCATCCGTCGTCGGCGCATATCTGCTCGCCGACATCGAACCGCCGATCACCGGCTTCTTCTGAGAGGGACCATGTCTTCCGTATTCGATTCCATCCGTTCGTACTTCTACGTCCCGGCCTACCGCGAGGACCTCGTCGCAGCCGCATTCGACAACGACGCCGACGCAGTCGTGTTCGATCTCGAGCACCTCACTCCCGACGACCAGAAGGACGCCGGGCGCGCACTCGTCGCCGAGGTGATCGCAACCGAGCAGCCCAAGCCGGTCCTGGTGCGCGTCAACGGGTACCCGACAGGCTGGTACGAGCGTGATCTCGACGCCGTCGTCGGACCCGGACTCACTGCTCTTCGAATCCCCAAGTCCGAGAGCGCTGCCGAGGTGCGCGCCATCGCCCGAGCATTGGACGCGCGCCGTGCGGTTGCCGGCATCACCCGGGTCATCCCGCTCCAGGTGATGATCGAGACCGCCGTCGGCGTCACCGCAGTCGACGAGTTGGCCGTGGCCACACATCTCGTCGAGTCCATCGGTCTCGGCGAGGGCGACCTCAAGGCCGACCTCGGAACCGCCACCGACGAGGGGTTGGCGTTCTCACGCGCCAGGCTCGTCGTCGCGGCCCGTGCAGCCGGACTGCCGGGGCCGGTGCAGGTCACCTTCAACCCGGCGGGCAGCCACGACGAGCTCAAGCGATCCACCGAACTCGGCCGGAGCCTCGGCTACAGCTCACGTACCTTGCTCGATCCGGCGCACGTCGCGTTGGTCAACTCCGTCTACGCCTGACACCGAACCACCTCGAGAATCGAAAGACCGATGAAGACCTTCAGAGCATTCACCCTCACCGCCACCGCTGCCGTTCTGACGCTCACCACAGCCTGTGGGGGAGGATCCTCCGCGTCGAATGCCGAGGTGGGTGACCCCGTGTCCGGTGGTTCACTGCGATACGCGGTGTCGGCCTGGCCGAAGTGCGTCGACCCGGCGCTCCAGGCGCGCGGGCTGAGTGCCTCGCAGCAGTACGTCGAAACGCTCACCGATCAGGATCGAACGACGGGTGAGGTGATACCGAGGCTCGCCCAGTCCTGGGAGGTCACCCCGGATGCGAAGAGCTTCACTCTGACGCTGCGAGACGGGGTCACGTTCTCCGACGGCACACCCCTGACCGCCGAGGTGGTCAAGACCAACATCGACGGACTGAAGGCCATCGCCGACGCCGGCCGCGGAGACACCCCGCTGATCAGCGCACTGAACACCTACGTCGGAACCACCGTCGTCGACGACAAGAACGTTCGCTTCGACTTCGGCGCACCCGAACTCGGATTCCTCCGTAACCTGAGCGACCCGTACTTCGGCATCTACGCGCCGTCGACGGTCACATCCTCGTACGAGGATCGCTGCGCTGGAACCACATTGGTCGGTACCGGCCCGTTCGTCATCACCGACGTGGTGCAGGGCCAGAAACTCGAACTGCAGCGCCGCGACGACTACGACTGGGCACCGGAAGGCGTCACCAAGCACACCGGGGCGGGCTACATCGACTCCGTCTCGTTCGAGCTGATCCCCGAGTCCGGCGTTCGTGTCGGCGGACTGCAGTCCGGCGAGTTCGACATCGTCGACGACGTGCCGGTACTCGATCAGGACGTCGTGACCGCGCAAGGTGACCAGATCATCACCGGGCTCGTTCCCAATCTCGTCCCAGGGCTTCGGCAGAACCCGCTGAGCCCACTCGGCTCCGATCTCGCTGTACGCCAGGCAATTCAGAGCGGCATCGACCGCGAGGAGATCCGCGACACCCTCTACTCGGACCGATACAGCCTGCCGACGAGCGCGATCGCGTCGAACACGCCGCTGTGGGCCGATCAATCCGACGGGCTCGTCTACGATCCCGACCGCTCGGAGAAGATCCTCGCCGACGCAGGCTGGGCCAAGGACGGCGACGGCATCTGGGCCAAGGACGGCAAACAACTCGCCCCGCGTATCACCTACACCCCCGGTTCCAGCCAGGGCGCAACGCAGCAGGAACTCGAACTGATTCAGCAACAACTCGGTCGAATCGGCATCAAGGTCCAGCTCTCGCCGATCACCCCGGCGGAATCCTCGGCGTTCATGAAAGACAAGGCCGCAGCGCCGTACGACTTCCTGACCGGCAGCGGGCCTGCCAAGGACGTCGACTTCCTGGCCGGGCTCTTCCTGAAGACCAACCCGGCCCTCGCTCCCGCCGATCAGCCCGAACTCGAGAGCGCAGCGAACGCCCTCAACCTCGCGGCGACCGACACCGAACGTGAGAACGCCGCCGCGGCACTGCAGAACCTGCTCGTCGACGGCGCCTACTGGATCCCGGTCCGCGAACAGACCCGCGCAGTCGGCGTCAGCGCCGACATCCAGGGCGTGGAAATCGACCCCTACGGCGGCACCGTCCTCTACGACGCCTGGAAGGTCGGCGAGCAGTGAGTACTGGCCGCTCCGCAGGCTCCGCTCCTGTGAACATAGGTCGCTCCGCAGGCTCCGCTCCTGTGAGTATTGGTCGCTCCGCAGGCTCCGAAAGCTCCGCTCCTGCGACGAGTCGCCGGGTTCTCAGCCGCCTGGGGCAGGGACTGTTCGTGCTGTGGGCAGCGTTCACGATCACGTTCGTGATCCTGTACCTGCTCCCGAGCGATCCGGTCGAGATCATGCTGAACTCGGGAGGCGACGCCGTCGGCATGGATCCGGCCGTCGTATCGGCTCTGCGCGCGGAGTACCACCTCGACTCGTCCCCACTGCTGCAGTACCTGTATGCGCTGTGGGACGTCGTTCGCGGCGATTTCGGACGGTCCATCCCGACCAACGAGCCGGTCACGACGCTCATTGCCGACGCCTTGCCGGACACGATCGCGTTGACCGCGCTGGCGTTCGTCATCGCCGTCATCTTCGGTGGAGCATTGGCGTTGGCGGCGACCTACACCACACTCCCGTGGCTGCGTCAGCTGCTGCTGTCGCTGCCGCCGGTGGGGGTCTCGGTGCCGACCTTCTGGATCGGACTGATCCTGCTGCAGGTGTTCTCGTTCCGGACCGGGCTGCTTCCGTCCACCGGTAACGCGGGATTCTCCTCGCTCGTACTTCCCGCGGTCACCCTTGCGATTCCGACGGGGGCGATCGTGGCGCAGTTGCTCGCCAAGAATCTGCGCACGACGTGGTCGCAGCCGTACATCGACACCGCTGCTGCCAAAGGCGTGTCGCGAGGAAAGATTCAGCTCAGCCACGCGTTGCGAAACGCAGCGATTCCGGTCCTGACGATGATCGGCATCATCGTCGGAAATCTTCTTGCGGGAGCGGTCGTCGTCGAAACGGTCTTCTCTCGTCGAGGAATCGGCAGGCTCACCGAGGAAGCGGTGTCCGCGCAGGACATTCCGATGATTCTGGGTCTGGTCGTTCTCGCCGCGGCCATCTTCGTCGTGGTCAATCTCGTCGTCGACCTGATCTATCCGATCGTCGATCCGCGCCTGGCGCGAGTTCGGCCCGTGCACTTGCAGGACGCATCATGACTCTTGCCGACACCGTTCTCGACAGGGACGCTCCCGAGGTCGTGGAACCGGACGCCGCCGATCCTCGCATCCGCCCACGCACTGCGCGAGCTGTCCCAGGGCTGGCGTTGCTACGCAAGCCGGCGTTGGTGCTCTCGGTCGTGTTGCTCCTGCTGATGATCGGGTGGGCGCTGTTCCCCGAGGTCTTCACCTCGCACGATCCGTACGTCGGTGTGCCGAAGGACAAGCTGCAGCCGCCGAGCACGCAGTACTGGTTCGGCACCGACCATCTGGGGCGCGACCTCTACACTCGCACCGTCTACGGAACCGGGCTGTCGATGCAGGCCACTCTCATCGCCGTGGTGGTTGGGCTGTTCGTCGGCTCCGCGATCGGCCTGCTGTCCGGGTTCGTCGGCGGCAGGTTCGACGACGTCGTCATGCGCCTCGTCGACGTGTTGCTGTCCATCCCCGGTCTGCTGCTGTCCCTCGCGGTCGTCTCGGTGCTCGGCTTCGGAACCGTCAATGTCGCGATCGCGGTCGGAGTCGCCTCGGTGGCGAGTTTCGCCCGGATCATGCGCTCCGACGTCCTGCGCACTCGGACACGAGTTTTCGTCGAGGCGGCGACCGTGTCCGGGGTGAAGCGAACGAGTGTGCTTCTACGCCATGTGCTTCCGCACTCGGTGGGATCGGTTCTCGTCCTTGCCGCGCTGGAATTCGGTACCGCGATACTCGCGGTGTCGGCGCTGAGCTTCCTCGGCTTCGGTGCGCCGCCTCCTGCACCCGAGTGGGGATCACTCGTCGCCGAGGGACGCAACTACCTTGCGACGGCGTGGTGGCTCACCACGCTGCCCGGACTCGTCATTGCAGCAACGGTGTTGGCGACCAATCGCATCAGCCGTGCCCTCGACGACGGAAAGGACCGCCTGATATGAGCGATCCAGTACTCGAACTCGATGCTCTCGACATCGGATATCGCACCGCGACAGCAGATGTGGACGCCGTTCGTTCGGTATCGCTGACGGTCCAGCCCGGCGAGGTCGTCGCGCTCGTCGGTGAATCCGGCTCGGGCAAATCCACCACAGCGCACTCGGTGATCGGTCTGCTTCCCGGCAACGGACGGGTGACCGGTGGCCGGATCTTGTTCGGCGGCCGGGACATCACCGGTCTGAAAGCCAAGAAACTACGGGAGATTCGCGGAGCCGAGATCGGGTTCGTGCCGCAGGACCCTGCCATCGCGTTGAACCCGGTGAAGAAGATCGGCATCCAGGTCGCCGAAGCGCTGTGGGTCCACGGGCTCGCCGGTCGCTCGGAGGCCAAGGAGCAGGCAATCGAGATTCTTGCGCGCGCAGGTCTGTCGCACCCGGAGGCGCGCGCACAGCAGTACCCGCACGAGCTGTCCGGCGGAATGAAACAGCGCGTCCTCATCGGAATCGCGCTTGCATGCAGGCCCAAGCTCGTCATCGCCGACGAGCCGACCAGTGCCCTCGACGTGACCGTGCAGCGGCGCATCCTGGACCACCTTCAGGAGCTGACATCGAGCTCGGGTACCGCAGTCCTGTTGATCACCCATGATCTCGGGGTCGCCGCGGACCGCGCCGACCGCATCGTCGTCATGCGGCACGGCGAGATCGTCGAACAGGGCCCGACAGCAGCGATTCTCGGCAGCCCGGCGCAGACGTACACCAGGAAGCTGCTGCAGGCGGCGCCGAGTCTCGCCGGGGTTCCCCTCGTCGACTCCTCGCCGACGACGACCGGACCGGTGTTGACACTGTCGAACGTCACCAAGGAATTCGCCCTGCCCGGCACGTCCACGCCGTTCTTGGCCGTCGACGATGTCAGCTTCGAGATCCCGCGCGGTCGAACCTTCAGTCTGATCGGCGAATCGGGATCGGGAAAGTCCACGGTGGCGCGGAGCGTGGTGCGCCTGGAACAGATCACCTCCGGACGCATCGACTTCGACGGTGTCGACCTCTCGACACTGCGCGGTGAAGAACTGCGGCAGGTGCGCAAGCGAATTCAACTCGTCTATCAGAACCCGTTCTCCTCGCTCGATCCGCGATTCTCCGTCGCCGATGTGGTGTCGGAGCCGTTGCGCGCGTTCGGTATCGGCTCCGGTTCGGAGCGCCGCGTCAAGGCAGGCGAGCTGCTGGAGCAGGTGGCGCTTCCGGCGTCGACGCTCGATCGCAAAGCAGCCGAACTGTCCGGTGGACAACGGCAGCGGGTCGCCATCGCGCGAGCGCTGGCACTGGCCCCAGAACTGGTGGTGCTCGACGAACCGGTGTCCGCCCTC
Source organism: Rhodococcus yunnanensis NBRC 103083 (assembly GCF_001895005.1). Classification (GTDB taxonomy): domain Bacteria; phylum Actinomycetota; class Actinomycetes; order Mycobacteriales; family Mycobacteriaceae; genus Rhodococcoides; species Rhodococcoides yunnanense. Next base: position 208,951 of record NZ_BCXH01000006.1, read on the forward strand.
GATGTGTCGGTGCAGGATCAGATCCTGCGGCTGCTCGTCGACCTGCAGGACCGGCTCGGTGTTGCCTACCTGTTCATCTCGCACGACTTCGCCGTCGTCCGGCAGATCTCGCACGAGGTGGGAGTGCTGCGGGCAGGCAAGCTCGTCGAGATCGGCTCAACGGACAGAGTCTTCGGCTCGCCGGAGCAGGAGTACACCAAGGCGCTCATCGACGCTGTGCCCGGCAGGGGCGCCGCGGTCTCGACGGAGGTGGCCGTATGACCGCAGTGGAGAAGGCACGTGCACTCGCGTCCGAACTCGGCCGGAGGGCGCAGCAGGACTGGGAGCACGGTCTACTTCCGGACAACATCGCCGATCTGCGAGCGAGCGGACTTCCGTCGTTGACGGTGCCGCGCGTGTTCGGCGGTGGGGGAGAAGGGATCACGACGGCGTCGCGCGTCGTCACCGAGGTGGCGCGCGGTGATGCGTCGACGGCGCTGATTCTCGCGATGCACTACATCCATACCGCGTCCCTGTTTCAACCCACCGAGCTGTCTCCGGTGGTCCGCACGCTGGCCGAGGACCTCGTGCGGACACATGCTCTGATCAGTGTGACCGCGAGTGAGCAGCGCAGCGGGCCGCCGAGCCGCGGCGGACGGATCGACAGCACCGCCGTGCGACAACCCGACGGCCGGTGGCTGCTGAACGGACGCAAGACGTACGCGACGGGAAGCGCGGTTCTCGACTACGCGGTCGCAGTGGTCAACATCGTCGACGACTCGGGTGTCTCGGGTCTCGGCGGCACTCAGGGGCGGATCCTGGTGCCGCTGCGCGGTGCAGGGATCTCCATCCACCACACGTGGGACACCCTAGGCCTGCGAGGTTCGGCCAGCGACGACGTCGAATTCCAGGACGTCCTGCTGCCCGGCGACGCCGTTCTCGGCGGATACGAGCGTCCTGGGCCCGGTAGCGCGCACTCCCTGTGGTGGCCGCTGTTGCTGGCGTCGATGCATCTCGGCATCGGGGAAGCTGCACGTGACGACGCATTCGCTTTCACCTCGGGGCCGCGCAACGACGGCACCGAGGGGATACTGGCCGACACCGACCGAGTTCGGGACCGCGCTGCCCGGATCGAACTCGAGCTCATCCCGGCGCGTGCGGTGCTGGCCGACGCCACTCGGCGCGTCGACGAGAACGATCCGTCGTTCGCTCCTGCTCTGGCGTCGTCGGTGAAGCTGCTCGTGCACGGGTACAGCTCGGCTGCGGTGGACCATGCCGGTCGGCTCATCGGTGCAGCCTCGCTCCAGCGTTCCTCACCCTTCCAGCGCTACTACCGCGATATCAGAGCCGCGCTGCACAACCCGCCTGCCGACGACACCGTGCGTGATGCGCTCGGCACCCACCTACTGACCCAACCCGACTCGATCGACGATCACAGGAAGATTCGACATGCCTCCTGACATTCACCTCTCACTCGCGCTCGACCCGGCTGCTGGGGGACCGGCCCAGGTCGTCGAGCAGGCAACACTCGCCGAGCGGGGGCTTTTCGACGCCGTCTTCGCCACACCGAACCCGCGCTCGGGGTTGGAGCCGTCGACCGTGCTGGCGACGGTGGCAGCCTCGACCCGGCACATCGGCGTCGTCGCGGCGGTGTCCCCGCAGTACACCGCGCCGTTCAATCAAGCCCGCTACATCAGCACTCTCGACCATATCTCGAAGGGCAGAGCCGGCTGGAATCTGACTCTCCCCGAACAGGACACAGCACCGGATCTGCACGGATCGTCGAACTCGCCGTCGGACGTGGACCGCTACGAGCGAGCAGGCGAGTTCACCGAGGTGCTGACGGCGCTGTGGGACAGCTGGGACGATGACGCCGTCGTCGCCGACAGGTCGAGCGGACTGTACGTGCGCCGCGCGTCGATTCACGGGATCGATCACCACGGCAAGCATTTTGCCGTCGCAGGGCCGTTCAATCTGCCGCGAAGCCCGCAGTGGCATCCGCCGCTGTTCGCATCGGTCGGATCGGAGGCGTCCGCGCAGTACGCGGTACGGCACGCCGATGTCGCCGTGTTGACTGCCGGCGCGGCCCCGGTCACCTCGATCCCGTCGCTCCGCGAACGCGTGGTGTCCGACGGCGAGGTCGATTCACTCGCCGCGAGTCTGATCGAGGAGGTAGCCCGAGACGGTGTCGCCGGCTTCGTGCTTCACGCATCGATCGAGGTGACCAGGAGGATCGTCGATACCGTTGTGCCGCAATTGCAATCGTCCGGCCGCTTCTCCACCGAGTACTCGGAATCGACTTTGAAGGAACGGATCGGGTACGGAACCCGGGTAGGAGCAATACTGTGAGCGCGCACATGGCACTCAACCTCAACCTGCGCGGAGTCGGCTTCCACCGGGCAGGCTGGCGGCACCCGAGTGCGACGCCGGAACGCGTCACCGAACTCGACTACTTCGCCGATATCGTCTCGACCGTCGAGCGCGGCAAGTTCGATGCCGTCTTCTTCGCCGACAGCCCGCGGCTGTTCAGCGACCGCGAACCGTTGGCGATGTCACTGGAGCCGCTCACGCTGCTCGGCGCGTTGGCGGCACGTACCACCAACATCGGATTGATCGGGACGGTCTCGACCACGTACAACGACCCCTACGAGATCGCGGCGCGGTTCGCATCGCTCGACCAGTTGTCCGGTGGCCGTGCGGGAATGAACTTCGTGACGTCCTCCGGCGACGTGCTCGCCCACAACTTCGGATACGACAGCCACCCCGACTTCGATCGACGCTACGAGCGTGCAAGCGAATTCGTCGACGTCGTGTTGAAGCTGTGGAGTGGCCGGCCTGTCGATCACTCGGGGCAGTTCTTCGACGTGCACGGCACACTGCCGATTCCCGCGTCACCGCAGGGGCATCCGGTCCTCGTGCAGGCGGGCGCGTCGAACCGCGGTCGCGACATGGCGGCATTGCGCGCCGAAGCGGTGTACACCGGTTCCTCGACCATCGCGAACGGAATCGAGTTCTACGAGGACGTCAAGAACCGAGCCGTCGGTTTCGGCCGCACACGCGCGGACGTAAAGATCCTTCCCGGTCTTGTCCCGTACATCGCCGATACCGAAGCCGAGGCACGCGCGCTCGAAGAAGAGCTCGAAGCGTTGGCGACCAAGAACATCGACGTCATCGCGCAACTGAGTACCGAGTTGGGTACGGACCTGTCGGTGTACGACCCGGACAGCCCGTTTCCGGACGAGGCATTTCCCAGCTTCGCCACGCACAAGGGTGGTCAAAGCCGTATCAACCGGCTGCGGACATGGGTCGAGCAGGAGAATCTGACCGTCGCGCAGCTCGCGACGAAAGTGGAGAAGGGCCTGGGCGTCGTACATTGGACGACCGCGGGTACCGGCGAACAGGTGGCCGACGAACTCGAAGCATGGTTCCGAGCCGGAGCAGCCGACGGCTTCAACGTGCTGGTGCCGCTGCATCCGAGGGGGACCGAGGACTTCGTCGAGCAGGTCGTTCCGATTCTGCAGCGGCGCGGGCTCTTTCGTGAGGAGTACGACGGAACGACGCTGCGGGACAACTTCGGGCTCGAACTGCCGCACATCCCGTTCGACGCGATCGACTCGAAGTTGAGCAGAGCTTCATCATTGTTGTAGCTAAGCGTATTTCATCGACTCGAGCTGATTTCAAGTGTTCACAATGCGGTGTCGTGCGGTCACGATGTTTGTTGAGTCCCCCATGGACGGGGCGGTGACAGAACGGAAAGACACTCGATGAAACGCACACTACGTCGGCTCGCGATCCCAGCGATGGCGGTGGTCGCCGCAGTCACGCTCAGCTCGTGCGGCTCCGCACTCGGGGGAGAGGACACTGGCTCGGGCGGTGGGGACGGCGATCGCACATTGACCCTTGCGCTGTCGCGGCAACTGACCGGTCTCAACCCGCACAACGGCGGATCACCGGACAGCGACGGCTCGGTCAAGGGCACCGTCTACGAGGCTCTGACCTACCTCGACCCCGACGGCTCGGTACATCCGCGGTTGGCCGAGAAATGGGAGAGCACCGGCCCGCTGCAATGGAAGTTCGACATCCGCGACGGAGTGAGCTTCTCGGACGGTACGCCCCTGACCGCCGAGGACGTGGTGTGGAACTTCCAGGAATTGCTCGATCCGCAGACGAAGAGCCAGCTGGGTGCACAGCTGAAGATCTACGTCGCCGCGGTGAGTACGGACACCCCGGGTGTCGTCACGTTCGATCTGAAGTCGCCTGCGATCGACCTGCCGTCGCGGCTGTGGAACGTGTACCTGACGACCCAGAAGTTCTGGGAGACCGGCAACCTGAACACCGAGGCCGTGGGTACCGGCCCGTACACGCTGGCGTCCATCGACCTCGAGAACGGTGCGAAGTTGACGGCCAATCCCGATTACTGGGGTGAGCAGCCCGCATTCGAGAAGGCCGAGTACAAGGTGCTCGCCGCCGAATCGGCACGTGTGTCCGCGGTGCAGGCAGGCGAGGTCGACATCGCACTGAACCTCGATCCGCTCAGCATCGATCAGTTCTCCTCGAACCCGGACTACGACACCACCCTGTCCGATTCCTCGTGGGTGCAGGTCATTTCGATCAACGAGAACAAGGGCGGCCCTCTCGCGGACGTGCGGGTACGTCAGGCACTCAACTACGCGGTCGACAAGCAGTCCATCATCGACGGTCTGCTCGGCGGTGCCGTCGAGCCGTCGCAGGGGCAGGTCATCGCCCCGCCGTTCTACGAGCCCAACCCGGCGGTCCAGGAATACCCGTACGACCCCGAGAAGGCGAAACAACTGCTCGCCGACGCGGGGTATGCCACCGGCGTCGTACTCGATCTGGACGTCCCCGCGGGGACGTATGCGGCGGGCGCGGCGATCGGACAGGCGGTGGCGCAGCAGGCCGCGGACGTGGGCATCACGATCAACATCACCGAAACCCCGTTCCCCGCGTGGCTTTCCCGCCAGAACCAGGACAGTGCTGCCGCGGCCGACCTCGTCTACATCGGCTGGGGTGGGCAGTACAAGGACTCGTGGGCTGTCTTCGACCCGTTCACCAGCAAGTCCAGGTACAAGCAGAGCAACATCACCGATCCCGAGTTCGACGACGTCGTGAATCGGCTGCAAGCGGCGACCGATTCCGAATCGGCGAAGGCGCTCGCCGCCGAGGCGACGCAGATCTATCACGATCGCGCGCACACCGTGTTCCTGTGGCCGGGTACCTTCACCTCCGTCGTCGCCAAGGATCTCGAGTGGCCAAGCCGTACCTCTCGCTATCTCTACGCGCAGCAGGTGACGCAGAAGTGAGCACGGACAGGCAGATCTTCCTCGCGGGGTACATTCTGTTTCCCGGCAACCACTTCGCCGGTGCGTGGCGGCATCCGTACTCGGAGCGAGACTTCAACGACCGCAGCCTCTTCGAAGACGCAGCTCGGACGCTGGAGCGCGCGAAATTCGACATGGCGTTCATTCCGGAGACACTCGCGTTCAATCCAGCCTTCGCGCGACACGGGCTGAGCAACGCCATCAAACACGACCCGACGCAGTTGGCGTCGGTCATCGCGGGGGTGACCCGGCATCTCGGTATCGGGGTGACGTTGTCGGCGTCGTTCACACCGCCCTATCACCTCGCTCGCACACTCGGAAGCCTCGACCAGTTCAGCGGTGGGCGGGTGGCGTGGAACATCATCATGAGTCGCGGCGCGCCCACCTACGCCAACTTTCCGCACGTCGAAGAGCTCGAACGCGAAGAACTCTACGATCGCGGTGACGAGGTCGTGGAAGCCACTGTCGCGCTGTGGGAGTCATGGCGCAACGACGCCCTCGTCGTCGATAAGCAGTCCGGTGTCTTCATCGACCCGGACAAGGTCACGACACCCGACTACCAGGGTAAGTACGTCCAGGTGCGAGGCCCACTCACGCTGCCGCCGTCGCCGCAGGGCTCACCCGTTCTGATCCAGGCGGGCGATTCGCCGCGCGGGCGACGATTCGGTGGCAAATGGGCGGAGCTGGTGTTCGCGATCGAGAACAACGAGGACGATCTGCGGGCCAAGCGCGAGGACCTGCGTCGTCTGGCTGCCGAAGCCGGCCGTGATCCGGACAGCATCAAGCTGATCGCCGCGGTCCAACCGATCGTCGGGGAGACGACGGAGATCGCGCGGGCACGTCAGAAGTTCCTGCCGACGCTGCTGGACACTGATGCCGCGATCACGTTCCTGAGTCACTTCGTCCGTACCGACTTCACGGGCTTGTCACCGGACGTGCGATTCACCGATGCTGTCGCTCAACGCAGTACGGACGAGAATGCGGGGGTTCGCCTGCTGGAGAACCTCCGCGGGCTCGCCGCCGCAACCGGTGAGACGCTGGACGGCGGTCTGACGCTGGGAGAGGTGTCGAAGACCTTCTCGGCCAGCGAGTTCACACCTCAGATCGTGGGTTCTCCCACCGAGGTGGCAGATCAGCTGATCCATCTCTTCGAGGCCGAAGCCGTGGACGGATACGTCCTGTCGCCGACGCATTTTCCCGGTGCATTCGACGACTTCGCTCGCGCCGTTGTTCCGGAACTGCAGCGGCGTGGAGTGTTTCGGACCGAGTACGCCGACACCACACTCCGCGGCAACATCGCAGGCAAGAAATGGACGGACGGGCGACGATGACAGCCGTCGCCGAAGTGCAGAAGTCTCGGTCGCTGTCGCGTCGGGTGGTGCGTGTGCCCGTCGACGGACGGTACGTAGTGCGCCGGTTGATCACCGGCCTCGTTGCGGTGTGGGGTGCGATCACACTGGTCTTCTTCGCGCTGTACTCGACGGGTAACCCCGCCGTCATGCTGATCGCGCCCGATGCACCGGCAGGCGAACTCGAACGCGTCACCAGACTGTACGGATTCGATCGGCCGATCTACGAGCAGTACGTGCGATTCTTCGGTGCCGTCCTCACCGGGAACTTCCCCGAGTCGATTCGCTACCAGAGCGACCCGTTGTCCATCGTGTTGTCGCGGTTGGCGCCGAGCATCACGCTCGGTGCGACCGCATTGGTGTTCGGCGTGCTGATCGGCGGTGCGATCGGATACCTGTCGGCGACGAGCAGGTCGCCTCTGCTGCGCAAGCTACCGATCAGCATCGCCACCGCCCTGGACGCCATTCCCGGTTTCTTCCTCGCGTTGCTACTCGTTCTGTTGTTCTCGGTGACGTGGAGTGTGTTGCCGCCGAGGGGATCCGGATCACTCGCGCACCTGGTGCTGCCCGCGGTGACACTCGGAATCTACTTCGTGCCCACCATCGCCCGAGTCTTCCGAACTGCCGTCGTCGAGGTACTCGAATCCGACCATGTCAGAACTGCGCGATCGAAGGGCATCGGTTCGTTGACGTTGACGTTGCGTCACATCGTGGGCAACTCGCTCGGCTCGACGTTCAACGTGCTGGGCATCCAGGCAGGTGTGCTGCTCGGAGGTGCCGTCATCACCGAGTCGATCTTCTCGTGGCCCGGTGTGGGGCAACTGTCCATCAACGCGGTCCAGAATCGCGACTACCCCCTCGTCATCGCCTGTGTGCTGGTCATCGCCATCGGGTTCGTGATCATCAATCTCGTGGTCGACGTGTTGTCGGTCATCTTCGATCCGAGGATTTCCTCATGACTGCTTCCGCGCTGGACCTCGAACTCCCCAGTGGTTCTGGATCGGCAGATCCGAGAACCACCCGGACACGCACCAGGTCGTCGGTGACCGGGTGGCTCGGTGCAGCCATTCTGGGAATTTTGATCGTCGCGTCCGTGCTGGCGCCGGTGCTGGTCGCGCATTCGCCACTCGAGCAGGACCTCGGCGCAGTGCTGCAGGCCCCGAGCGGATCGCACTGGTTCGGCACCGACGAGCTCGGCCGTGACCTGCTCAGCCGCGTTCTCTACGGCGGGCGAACCGCATTGTCGGTGACGTTGCTCGCCAGCATCCTCGCGGCGCTCATCGGTGTTGTCCTCGGACTCGTCGGCGCGTTGTTTCGCGGTTGGCCCGACGTCATCGCAGGCCGATTGGCCGATGTGCAACTTGCCATTCCGACCATCGTGCTCGCGCTGGTGATCCTGTCGTTCGTCGGCAATTCGATCGGACCGCTCGTGGTGGTTCTCGTCGCGGGTTCGTGGGTGTTGACGTTCAGAGTGATTCGCGGGCACGCGCAGTCGGTCGTCAACCAGCCGTACATCGAGGCCGCTCGGCTCAGCGGGCTCGGCAAGTGGCAGATCGCCGTGCGTCATCTGCTGCCCAGCGTCCTTCCACTGTTCGTGGTGGCCTTCACGTTGAACGCGTCGGCGATCCTGCTGTTGGAGTCCTCCCTCGGATTCCTCGGTCTCGGTGTGCAACCGCCCACCGCCGACTGGGGTGCGATGGTGGCAGGGGGACAGGCTCGGTTGGACAGTGCCCCATGGGTGGCGCTGTTCCCCGGCGTCGTGCTCATTCTGGCGGTAGTGAGCTTCCAACTCATCGGCGATGCCCTGGCGGACAGGTTCGGAGCGAAGACATGACCGATACACCAGTGCTGGCGATCGAGGACCTTCACGTCTCCGTCGGCGACGCCGAGGACAGGAGCACCGTGGTCCGCGGTGTGTCGTTGACCGTGTTCGCGGGCGAGACCGTCGGGCTTGTCGGCGAATCGGGGTCGGGGAAGACCATGACTGCCCTCGGCCTGGTCGATCTTCTTCCTCGTGGCGCGAGGATCGATTCGGGACGGATCGTGTTGGCGGGCAGCGATGTAACGGCACTCGACGCGCGGACCCGACGCCGTGTGACGAGCGCCGACGTCGGTGTCGTGTTCCAGAATCCGACGGCATCGCTCAATCCACGGCTGACGATCTCCACGCAGGTCGTCGAAGCGTTGCCGCGTGGCGCCGGGTCGAGACGGCATCGTCGTGCCCGGGCCGCTGAACTTCTCGACGCCGTCGGGATTCCGAACGTCGGAAAGGCGTTGTCGGCGTTCCCGCACGAGTTGTCCGGCGGACTCAACCAGCGTGTCGTCATTGCGTTGGCCTTGGCGAGATCTCCCAAACTGCTCGTCGCAGACGAGCCGACGACCGCTCTCGATGTGAGCGTGCAGGCACAGGTCCTGGATCTGATCGACCGGCTCAAGGTCGAGTTCGGTCTCGGTGTCCTGCTCGTGAGCCACGACATCGGTGTCATCGCGGACAGGACCCAACGAGTCAACGTCATGAGCGACGGTGTCATCGTCGAGGCCGGAGCAACCGGCGAGGTGCTCTCCGCGCCGACGCAGCCGTACACGCGGACGTTGTTGGCGGCCACGCCGAGTCGACTCGTGCGGCCCGTCCATGCCGAACGTGACGACATCGAACCCGAGGAACCGATCGTCGCGGTCCACGAAGTCCGCAGGGCATTCGCCGTCGCCGAACCGGGCAGGATACGACGCGTGCCGCACGTCGCCTTGGACGGCGTCACCCTGAACGTACATCGCGGTCAGTCGTTGGGTGTCGTCGGCGAATCCGGTTCGGGTAAAACGACACTCGCCCGGCAGATCGTGGGTCTGGACAGCCCGGATTCCGGTTCGATCTCGTTCGAGGGCAATGATCTGCGTGCTCTCACCACCAGTGACAGGGCTCGGTGGCGCCGCGAGGTCCAGTATGTCTTCCAGGATCCGTACGGCTCGCTGAACCCGAGACTCACCGTCGAGCAATCGATCTCGGAACCGTTGCGGTACAACGACGTCGATCTGCGCGGGGTGTCGGTGAGCGCACGCGTCGGTTCGCTGCTCGACGAGGTCGAGTTGCCCACATCGTTTCGGAGCAGGCGACCGCACGAGCTCTCCGGCGGTCAGCGTCAGCGCGTGGGTATCGCACGCGCGTTGGCCAACGAACCGACTCTGATCGTCGCCGACGAGCCGGTGTCTGCGCTCGACCTGTCGGTGCAGGCACGCATTCTTCGCCTGCTGCAGAAGCTCCGCGCCGAGCGGGGACTGACGCTGGTGTTGATCTCGCACGACCTCGCAGTCGTTCGCTTTCTGTGTGACGACGTCGTTGTCCTACGGCACGGTTCGATCGTCGAGCAGGGCGCGACCGAGGAGGTCTATGCGAATCCGCAACACGAGTACACCGAAGTCCTACTGAGTTCGGTTCCGGGAGCTGCTCTGGACCTCGATCGGGACCCGCGCCTCACACCTGTGCGTGTGTAGCGCGCTTTCCGTCCCGACCATACATACGCGGGCATCACACACGCGGGCATCACATACGCGGGCATCACACACGCGGGCATGGCAGCCGCACAACGAAAGGAAGAAAACATGACACAGACCATCGAATCCCCCCGAGGCACGGATCTTCTGTCTCTGCTGTCTGCTCGTGGCACGGATCGACAGCTCGCCGGTGGTTTCGGGCCGCCGCCTGCCGGATTGGCTGCCGACACCATCAGGCTCCTCGGCGGAGTACCGGCCGACGAGGCACTTCCGACGGCCGAGCTGGCGGCGGCGTTTTCGGCTGTGCTGTCCGATCCGGCAACGCTGCGCTACTCGGTTCTCCCCGGAATCGAACCTCTTCGTTCCTGGATCGGCGAACGCGAAGGCGTCGACCCCGACCGTATTCTCGTCACCAACGGCGCGCTCCACGCGCTCAACCTGATCTTCGACGCGGTCCTCGAACCAGGTGATGTGGTGGCTGTCGAAAGCCCGACGTTCCCGCTCGCGCTGCGCGAAGCCAGCTACTACGGCGCATCGTTCCTGCCTGTGCCGACGTCCGACACCGGTCTCGATCTCGACGGGTTCGAGGAGCAACTGCGCGGCGGTGCCCGTCCGAAGATCTTCTACGTCATCCCGGACTTCCAGAACCCGACCGGCAGCACGCTGTCGGCGGAAGCTCGCACCAGGCTCGTAGGTCTTGCCGAGCAGTACGGGTTCCTCATCGTCTCCGACAACCCCTACAAGGAACTGCGTTTTGCGGGAACAGCCGTCGACGACTTCGACCTGAGCAGCGACAACGTCCTGCGCGCCAACACGTTCTCCAAGACACTCGGCCCTGGATTGCGTCTGGGATGGATCGCAGCCCCGCAGTGGCTGATTCCGGCATTGTCACGCATCAGAAGCACACAGGATCAGCACAGTTCACTGGTGACGCAGAGTGCTGTCGCCCGGTTGCTTCGCTCCGAGGGGGCATTCGATCGGATCGTCGACGGCGGCCGCGAGCTGTATCGCCAGCGTTCGACCGTCCTCGTCGACGAGTTGGAATCAGCACTGCCCGGGCAGCTGCACATCGTCCGCCCCGAAGGCGGAATCTTCTTGTGGCTGAGAGCTTCCGACCCGTCGGTCGACCTGCCCGACGTCCAGACGCGAGCGCGGGGGTTGGGCGTCGACTTCTCACTCGGTCGCTACTTCGACCCGACCGGTCCCGTCGGATACCTCGGTAGCGCCCGACTCGGCTTCAGCAACCAGACCGTCGACAATTTGGTCACGGGTGCGAACAGGTTTGCCGAGGCCTTCACCCAGGCCGTGCGCTGATCGTTGCCGTGATATCCGGGCGTACTGCTGGGCGTGGGGAGGTTGCGCTCAGCAGTTGCCGTCCGTCTCTCGCAGCGGGGACAGTGCGGTGATCGATGCGGCCACCGTGAAGACGATGACTACGCCGACGAGGGTGGCACGGTCACCGATCAGCCCGATGGACAGGCCGGCGACGAGGGCACCTGCGGCGGTCATGGTTCGGTTGATCGAGCGTCTGGTGGCGTTCACTCGGCCCAGAAGTGCATCGGGAGTGAGCGATTGCCAGTACCCCATCTCGTTCGAGTTCTCGACTCCTGCGGCGAGTCCTTGCAGGCCGAGAGCGGCGAAGAGGAGACCGTGGCCGACGCCGGTTGCAGGAGCGAGAGCTACGAGCAGCCACGTGATCGGATAGGCGACGCGCGCGAGGATGACCACACGTCCCGAACCGATGCGAGAACCCGCCAGGTGTGCGATCGACGCACCGAGCAAGCTGGTGACACCGGTGACGGTCAACAGCAGTCCGAAAGCGTAGGCACTGAATCCGAGGGACCGCAAGGCCAGGATCGACAGCACGGTCAATGCAGCGCCATTGGCAAGGAACCACACATGCGTCGACACGGCCAAGGGACGGAGAGTGCGGTGGCGGTAGGTGAACTGCAGGCCGTCGCGTATCTCGCTGCGAAGATTGCGTGCACGGGCCTCGGCCCGCGGTTCGTCCACCTCGATGCCCGCGTTGAGAACCGCGTCGACGATGTAACTGACGGCGTCGACGGCAATCACGACAGGGGCACCGAGTAGCCCGACGAGGCCGCCACCGACCGCAGGCCCGAGTGTCGTGGCGGCAGCGTCGGCCTGATCCAGGCGAGCATTGGCGGAGACCAGCCGAGCGCGAGGAACCAACCGAGGAAGCAGCGACTGGGTGGCTGCGTACCCGAACACCGAGAACGCGCCGAAACACAGCAACACGACGACCAGCATCCAGATCTGCAGTATCCCCAGAAGCCACAGAATCGGGACGGCGCTCAGGGCCAGTGCGCGCCCGACGCTCGCCCAGACGAGGATGGGCTTGCGTCGCCACCGATCGACATACACACCCGCGAACAGTCCCAACACCGCGTACGGCATGAACTGAGCGGCGTTCACGACACCGACTTCCAGCGGCGTCGCACCGAGAAGCTGGACCACCAATACCGGCATAGCAACCGCCGTCACCGCCGAGCCTGCCGAACTGATTGCCGCAGCGGTCAGAAACCGTCGAAACGACGACCGGGGAGCAGCAGCGCCGGCACCGTCCATCAAGCTAGTACCCATCAAGCTGCCGCCCATCGAGGTGGACGAACGCCGTCACGTCGTCGGATATCGGGATCAGCGAGGAAGGTAGCCATGGAGAAACGTGTGTACTCCCGAACTGGCCACAGCATCGATATCCTCCTCCAATTCCATTGCAGAATAATAGGAATCATCGATCGTCGTCGACGCGATGAGTGCGATGAAGTGGTTGGCAGCGTTCTGGTGATCGGCCACGACCAACACACCCGTGCGCGAGAGGTCTGCAAACCTGGTCGCGAGGGCATGGCGGGCGCGGTCTCTTCCCGCCGTCCGCCATGCTTGTCGTAGGTCTTCCGGGAACCGCTCCGACTCGGCTCTCAGGCGCCGCACGATCGCGAAGTGATCCGCGAATTCAGCTCGAGGTCGTATCCATTCCCTCGCCAGGTTCGTCAGGTCGACTTCGAGATCGGTGATGACGCCGAGGTGTCGGTCGATCAGAATCTCGCGCGCCTTGGCCACTTCGGTCGAACTCTCGAGGAGAACCGCTGAGAACAGTTGTTCCTTGTTGTCGAAGTGGTTGTAGATCGTGCGGGTGGACACCCCCGCGTCGGCGGCGATCGTCTCGATGCTCGCCTGGACGTAACCGACACGTCCGAACGCATGTCGAGCGGCCTCCATGATGGCCAGCCTCTTGCCCGTGTACCTACGTGCAGGCGCCTCGGCGGTCTCTTGCGACGGCGTTGTGTGATTCGTCAAGGGTTAAATCCACTCCAATCTGATGTCGCCAAATGATTGACCTAGGTAAAATACACGTTGTAATTTACCTGAAGTCGCATCGACGCGTGTTCGCTGACCATCCCTCACGATCGAGAAGAGTAGTCGTGCCAGTAACCAGATATAGGTTCCAGCTCGTGGGTTCGACGATCGCGGTCGTGGCCGCCCTGTGTGCGCTGGCGGGATGTTCTGCGAACGCTGAATCAGGCAGTGGGACAGAAACACTCACCATCGCCATGCCCGCTGATCCCACGTGCCTCGATCCGCAACAGACCGGACAACTGGCCGCGACGGACGTTTCTCGTTCATTGGTCGACTCCCTGACCGAGCAGGACCCCGAAACCGGCGAAATCGTGCCCTGGCTGGCCGAATCATTCGAGATCGAGGATGACGCCAAGACCTTCGACTTCACCTTGCGATCGGGTGTGACTTTCAGCGATGGAACCCCTGTCGACGCAGCAGCCGTCAAAGCGACGTTCGACAAGTTGGTCACCCTCCCCGCCACCGGCGCTCCGGCCTACGTTCGCGGTTATACCGGGACTACCGTCGTCGATCCATTGCACTTCTCGATCGGTTTCAATGCTCCGAATGCCCAGTTCCTTCAGGCAACCTCGCTCACGGGTCTGGGCATTCTGTCGCCCGCGACGGCGGAGATTCCCCTGGCGGACAGGTGCCGCGGTGCGTTCGTCGGTTCGGGGCCGTTCGTACTGGACAGGTACACACCGAATCAGGATGTGGTGATCAAGCGGCGGGCGGATTATGCGTGGCCGGCGTCGAGCTCGTCCAATCCCGGCGCCGCGGTACTCGACGAGGTGCACTACCTCTTCGTTCCCGAGGAGGGCGCTCGAACGAGTGCACTGGCGTCCGGTCAGGTACAGGTTGCCGAGAACATTCAGTCCACGGACCGGCAGCAGTTCGACGGCAACGGCTTCAGCCTGCTCAGCAATCGTTTGCCTGGCGCAGTGGCACCGTTGTCTCTCAATCACGTAGGGATTCTCGCGGATCAGCGCGTACGGGAGGCGCTGTTGGTCGGTATCGACAGACGTGAACTGGTCGACGCGATCATCGGTCCGCAGGCCGCACCTGCGACGAGCGTTCTGGCCAGTTCGACGCCGTTCTATGTCGAGACGGACAAGCTGACCTTCGATCCCGACAACGCGAAACAACTCCTCACCGATGCCGGGTGGGTTCCGGGGCCGGACGGAATCCGAGTCTCGGACGGACGCAGGCTGAGTCTGAAATGGCTGATCCCTGCACCCGCCTCGCCTGAAAAGCAATACATCCAGCAGCAGTTCGCCAAGATCGGTATCGACATCGTGCTCGACATCGTTCCTCCTCCTACATACGTCGAGCAGCAGAACGCCGGAAATTTCGACCTCACGGCAGTCGGGGTGACACGAGCGGACCCGGATGTGCTGCGCAACCTGTTTTCCAGCACTGGTCAGAACCTGTGGCACCTACCGCCCAGCGAGTTGGATCGATATCTGGACGGCCAGGCTGCGGCGACCGACGACGCGGCCAGACAGGAGGCCGTCACCAACGCGGTCGATTGGTTGCTCGACCACGCCGACACCGTGCCTCTGTACGAGAACGCGCAGGTGCACGGAGTGTCGGATCAGGTCGCAGATCTGACCACCGATGCCTCGGCACGGCTGAATCTGCACTCGGCGAAGCTGGGGTGAAGCACCGATGACAGCGTATGTGGGCCGACGGATCGCGCAGGCAGTGTTCGTCGTCTGGGCTGCATTCACCGTGACGTTCTTCGCGCTCAGGTTGCTCCCCGGAGATCCGGTTGCCCTCATGCTGAGCAACCGGAGCACCGGGGGAGCGCCCACGCCGCAGGAAATCGCCACTATCCGTGCAGATTTGGGATTCGACCGGCCGGCCGTCGTCCAGTACTTCTCAGCGCTGGGGGATCTGCTTCACGGTGATCTCGGACGCTCGATCCAGTCCGGCCGGACGGTGAGCTCCACCATCGCGGTGTCGCTGCCCAAGACAATGGACCTCGGGATGGTGGCGTTGGTCCTCTCGCTTGTCGGTGGTCTCGCGCTCGCTGTCGCGGCGAACCTGGGTCCGTCAGCATTGCGACGGCAGGTACTGCGGTCGGTGCCGTCGATGATCATCTCACTGCCCTCGTTCTGGGTGGGGTTGCTCCTGATTCAGCTCTTCGCCCTTCATTGGCGAATCTTTCCGTCACTGAACGCAACTGGCGTGAGCGGTGTGATTCTTCCTGCGGTGACACTGGCATTACCCGGCATTGCACTGATCGCCCAGGTGCTCGGAAAGAGTCTGCACAGCACATTGCAGGAGCCGTACGTCGACACGATACGAGCAGCAGGTGCAGGCCCCTTGCGTGTGCTCGTCGGTCACGGTCTGCGCAACGCGGCAATTCCGGCGGTCACTGTGATCGGTCTGCTCGTCGGAAATCTCATCGGCGGTGCGGTAGTGGTCGAGACCGTCTTCTCGCGTCCCGGCATGGGCCGTGACATCGGATTCGCGGTGACCAATCAGGATCTCCCGGTAGTCCAGGGCGTCGTGATCGTCGCGTCGTTGGCGTTCGTCACGGTGAACCTCGCGGTCGATCTGCTCTATCCCGTTCTCGATCCGAGAATGCGGTCGACCTCGCGTTCGGTGGCGGCTCGATGAGCACGACAGAGTTCGATCGAACCAGCGCGGCTGCGCCGGCAACTCGGGGTGCGCGCCACTTCGGCTCACAACCCGGTCTGGTGCTCGCGTGCGCCGTACTCGTCCTCGTGATCGGGTGGGCCGTGCTACCCGAGGTGTTCTCCGGCCAGAGCCCCATCGAAGGTGTTGCGATGGAACGTTTTCAGAGCCCAGGTTGGCACCATCTGTTCGGTACCGACGAACTGGGGCGGGACCTGTATGCGCGGGTGGTGCACGGGGCATCGTTGTCCCTGCGTGCAGCCACGATCGCCATCGTGCTCGCATTCGTGACCGGGACCGTGTTCGGCCTCGTCGCCGGGTTCTTCGGCGGGTTCTCGACGCGGTGACGATGCGGATCGTCGAAATGTTGTTGTCGATTCCCCCCATGCTCATGTCGTTGGTGATCATCAGCGCACTCGGATTCGGCACCCTCAATGTCGGTATTGCAGTGGCGTTGTCGTCCGTCGCCGCAGTCACTCGCCTGATGCGAGCCGAGGTACTGCGGGTGCGCACGGCAGTGCACGTCGAAGGCGCAATCGTCTGCGGAGCTCGGTGGACACGGATCCTCCTTCGCTACGTGCTGCCCTCGGCCGTCGGGCCCGTTCTTGCACTTGCCGCGCTC
This sequence comes from Rhodococcus yunnanensis NBRC 103083, assembly GCF_001895005.1. Taxonomy (GTDB): domain Bacteria; phylum Actinomycetota; class Actinomycetes; order Mycobacteriales; family Mycobacteriaceae; genus Rhodococcoides; species Rhodococcoides yunnanense. Next base: position 225,729 of record NZ_BCXH01000006.1, read on the forward strand.
GACTTCGGGTTGGTTGTCCTCGCAGTGTCCTCGCTCAGCTTCCTCGGGTTCGGTGAACCACCCCCCGCGCCGGAATGGGGCGCGCTCGTCGCGGGAGGGCGTAACTACATGGCGACGGCGTGGTGGCTCACCGCGCTACCCGGACTCACCGTCGCCGTCGTCGTCCTCTCGACGACGAGACTCGCACGCGCACTGGAATCCCGGAGGAACATCCGATGACAGCATTGGTCGAGCGAACAAAACCGGTAATACGGATCTCCGATCTCCACATCGCCTACCGCACCGCGAATGCTGTCGTGCACGCTGTGAACGGAGTCGACCTCGAGGTCGCACCGGGCCGCATCACCGCCGTCGTCGGCGAATCAGGTTCGGGTAAAAGCACACTGGCCCTTGCGATCATGGGTCTGTTGCCGGGAGAAGCTCGGATCGACTCCGGACGGGTCGAGTTTCAGGGCGCAGATCTCACAGCTCTGCCGGAGAAGGATTGGCACGAGATCAGAGGACGCCAGATCGGATTGATCCCGCAGGACCCGACCGTGTCCCTGGACCCGGTACAACCCGTCGGGGCGCTTGTCGCCGAGGTCTTGCGTATTCACGGTCTGGCGCACGGAAAGCAGGCGCGCGTCCAAGCGATCGAACTTCTCGCCGAGGCTGGTCTGCCCGAACCAGACATTCGGGCCCGTCAGTACCCCCACGAGCTGTCCGGCGGGATGCGCCAACGCGTTCTCATCGCAATGGCCATGGCAGGTAGGCCCCGACTGTTGGTCGCCGACGAACCGACATCGGCACTCGACGTCACAGTCCAACGCCGCATTCTGGACCACCTGCAGCGTGTGGTGTCGTCCACCGGTGTCGGCATCGTGCTGATCACGCACGACCTGGCAGTTGCCGCCGAACGCTCGGACAACGTAGTGGTCATGTCGAATGGCCGAGTCGTCGAATCGGGCCCGACGGCCGAAGTTCTCGGCAATCCCACCGATTCGTATACACAGCAACTGATCAGAGACTCGACAATATCCATCACCGACAGACGGGCAAGGTCGGTCGGGGGCGGTGAGCCGAGCAATCCAGCCGAGGACAGAGCAATTCCACTCGTCGAAGTAGGCGCACTGGTGAAGAAGTTCCAGATTCGAGGTGCAGGCATCGTGCGCAGACCCGTGCGCACTGCGGTCGACGACGTGTCATTCGTGATACCCTGTGGTCGGACCCTCGGTCTCGTCGGCGAGTCCGGATCCGGAAAGACGACGATTGCGCGGCTCGTTCTGGGACTGGAACGCCCTGGTTCCGGCTTCGTTCACATATCCGGACAGGACGTGACGGCCTTGCGAGGCGCGAAACTGCGGCAGCTGCGCAGACGGATCCAGCTGGTCTACCAGAATCCGTACGCCTCTCTCAATCCGCGGTTCAGCGTCGAAGAGTTGCTCATCGAGCCCCTCCGCAATTTCGGTATCGGAGACAAGCAACGTCGGGCCGAGACGGTACGGACGTCTCTGGACAGCGTGGCTCTGTCTGCAGCGACAGCGCAGCGGAAGATATCGGAGTTGTCCGGCGGTCAGCGACAACGCGTCGCGATCGCGCGCGCCCTGACGGTCGATCCCGAATTACTGGTGTGCGACGAGCCGGTCTCTGCACTCGACGTGACGGTGCAGCGCCAAATCCTCGATCTGTTGCTCTCGCTGCAGCAATCACGGCAGCTGTCCTACCTGTTCATCTCCCACGACCTCGGCGTAATCCGATATGTCAGCGACGACGTCGCTGTGTTGCAGCGCGGCACGATCGTCGAATCCGGACCTGCCGAACAGGTATTCACATCACCGGGGCACACGTACACCCAGGAGTTGCTGGCTGCAGTTCCTGGTGCACGTGAGTACTCCGCACTCGTCACAACTCACAAGGAGACGACACCATGGACCTAGGGCTGATCACCTTCGGCACCCTTCTCGCTGATCCACACACGGGAACGACTGTTACACAGCGCCAGCGAGTACAGGAGGTAGTGGATACCGCAGTGCGGGCCGAACGTCTGGGCTACGCGTGGTATGCGGTCGGTGAACACCACTTCCGCGACCGGGACGTCATCCCGAACCCAACACTGGTGCTGGCCGCTATCGCCGAGAGGACGTCGAGTATTCGGCTCGCCACTGCGACGACTCTGGTGGCCAATCGTGATCCGGTGCTGCTCGCCGAGGATTACGCGCTGCTCGATATCCTGTCCGAGGGTCGCCTCGAGCTCGTCGCCGGCGGATCCTTCTTTCCTGAGCCCTACGTCGTATTCGGTCAAGACCCCGGCAGCAAGGCTGCACGTAAACGCGAAAACCTGGACCTGCTGATCAAGCTGTGGACACAGAAGTCGGTCACCTGGAGCGGGAAGTTTCGTCCACCGCTGAACGGGATCACCGTGCAACCCAGACCCCTCCAAACACAGCCGCCGTTGTGGGCGAGCGCCGGCACCGATGTGGACTCGGTCGCCCTTGCTGTCGAGCATCGACTGCCGATCGCCTTCGGAACCACGGCACATGCTCCGTCGACGTACGTCGACGCTTTCGCCGCGTACCGCGACCTCTGGCAAAAGAAGTACTCCGATGCGCCTGGTCGGCAGGCGGCAGCGAGCCACACCTTCGTCGCGAGGACATCACAGGAGGCCCGATCACAGTGGGCGTCCTACATCGGGAGCTACCTCAGCGCACGGCCGAACGGTGGACCAGTGGATTTCGATGCGCACATCGGACCGTCCGGCCCGGCATTGTGCGGAAGCCCGGCCGAGGTACTGGACAAACTCGGCAACCTTCGACAACTGTGGGGCCACGACCTGCACTTGCTGGCCGTCGACATCGGCGGGATTCCGCACTCCACTGTCGAATCCACCGTCGAACTGATTGCGACAGCAGTTCTCCCGCAGGCGAAGAAGCTGGCAGCGACTGCGCGGGTGCGTACCGATGCTTGACGACGACGTCCATGCCCTGGCGACCGAGGCGAATCAAGCAATCTTCACCACCCTGATGCCCGGCGGTGAGCCGCAAGCGAGCATCGTGTGGCCGCACGCAGACCGGCATCATGTGCTGGTAACCACGAGCACGGGACGGCAGAAGTACCGCAATATCGCCCGCGATCCGCGCGCGACCATTCTCTTGCTCGATCGATCGAACAGTCGCCGCTACATCGAGGTCCGGGGCCGAGTGGTCGCGATCGAGATCGGTGAAGCGGCGCTCGACGTCGCGCGCACGACCTTCACGAAGTGGACCGGTAGGCCGGCCGTGCGCCCCGGTGTGGGGGATCGGGTGCTGCTGCGTCTGCTACCCGACCGAATACATCGCAAGGATTGACAAAGACCGAGACACGACGACGGTATGAAAGGAACTGACACATGAGCAACATTGTCGAGCAACACCTAGGTTTCGGCGCGGGCGGCGTCGTTCGTGTCGAAGACACGACCGAGCTGCTGGACCTCGCGCAGAGCGCTGACGAATTGGGTTTCGATATCTTCACCTTGAGCGACCACCTGCACGGCGATCGCTTCACATTCGATCCGTGGACCGCCTTGAGTTGGCTCGCCGGCAAAACTCGTCGAATCGAACTGGGTACCAACGTCCTCGGGCTGCCGTATCGAGCACCCGCGGTGTTGGCAAAGTCCGCCGAGACACTCGACCGCGTCTCGAATGGCAGGTTGGTCCTTGGGCTCGGTGCCGGAGGGTACGACCACGAATTCGACGCATTCGGCTTGGTGGTGAGAACTCCCGGGGAGAAGATCGTCGCACAGCGAGAAGCGATCGAGATTCTTCGGTCCTTGTGGACCGATCCCACCACCACCGTTGCAGGGGAGCAATACTCGGTGGTTGGTGCTCGCATCACGCCACAACCGTCACACCGAATCCCTATCTGGCTCGGCTCGTACGGCCCCCGAGCCCTCGAGCTCACTGGCCAAGTTGCAGACGGGTGGTTGCCGTCGCTGGGGCGAATCGATCTCCGTCAAGCATCCGACATGCGCGCCAAGGTCCGCGCGGCTGCGTTGGCCGCCGGTAGGGATCCCGATTCGATCACCTGCGCCACCAACGCGACCACCAGAATCGACCGGTCCGCGACCTCGAGTCCCGGTTTGATCACTGGCAGCGTCCCGCGGGTGATCGAGCAGCTCGTCGAGATCGTCGAGGCAGGATTCACGATGCTTCTGCTGGGCCCGCAAACCACTGCGCAACAGAAACTCCTCGCGGCGGAAGTGCTGCCGGCAGTTCGTGTCGAGGTAGCCGCTCGGGGCTTGATCTCAGTGCCAGCGGTCGATCCGCCAGGCTCGAGGAAGGAGACGCCGTGACGACGGGGACGGTCGTCGGTTCTGTCTCCGAGCGTTTCAACGTCAACGCAATTGGTGTACACCGGTGCCCCGACACTCTTCACGCCGCAGCACATCGCGCTCGAACAGGGTGACGGCCAACCACCGGTCCGCACGGAACTCTCGTCGCCCGACTTCCCGGAATCCGAGGCGCGCGTAGTAGGCGCGCAACTGCGGGTTCGTTTCGACGCAGTCCAACCGGAGCACGCTTGCGCCTGCGTCGTGGGTTGTACGTTCTGCCCAGTCGAGCAATTCCCGCCCGATTCCGCGGCCCGAGTGGGACCGGTCGACGACGAGGTGGTGGACGTATCCCGCGAAGGCGTTCTCTTCGAGCCAAATCGGTTCGTCGGACCAGATCAGTCGCATCGCCGCCACGAGCGGGGTGTCCGTCGGTCGCAGCCGCGCAACGACGAATTCCCCGGCAGCAACCTGACTTTCGATGACCGACAGTGGTACTTCCCGTGGCCGCCACTGGTCGATACCCCGGTCGGCGAGCCAATCCTCGGCTGTGTGCCGCAGCGCGAGAATTGCTGCGGCGTCGTCGGGTGTTGCTGGTCGGATGTCGAGCATGGGCGCAGTCCTCCACCTGGTTCGGTGAAGCACCCAGGCGGACGACGCTTCGCGGTAGGGCTCCCTGGTGGTGACCCACCTATCGCCAGTTGCCCGAAGCGAGCATAGACAATTCTGCGTACGCTCGTCGAGCGGCTACGGCAGATCGGGCCGGCTGCAGACCCGAAAGCCGGTGTGACTGCTCGATGTGTCCTCGGATGCTCCCGAGCGCGCGGAGTTTCGGTATCTGCGGCAGTAACTCTCGTGGCACAGGTGCGAACCGCCGCGGGTCACCGCTCGGAAGTCTCGGCGCGAGGCGTCGAACGTTCCTGTTGTCCACTCCCATACGTTGCCGGTGCAGTTGTACAGGCCGAAGGCGTTCGGAGCGTATGACCGGGCGGGCGAGGTGAGTACCGCGTCGCTGCGGGCACCGGGGAATTCGCCTCGCCAGGTGTTCATTCGGTCGAGGTCCTCGGTCTCACCCCACGGGAACGGCTTCTGGACCAGACCGCCGCGGGATGCGTACTCCCACTGCTCCTCGCTGGGAAGCGCGACCGACCTCCACCGGCAGTAGGCCTTCGCGTCGCGCCTGGACACGTGGGTCACCGGATGATCGGACAGATCGCGGACGGCGTCGACGGCTGAGTCGGGTCCGGCCGGTCGGCGCCACGTGGCACCCGCGACGACCCGCCACCACGGCGTCGCCGGTACGACCGGAGAAGCATCGGAGGCGGGGAGTGAGCCGGCGAACACCAGGGAATCGCCGTAGCGCTCCGCATCGGTGACGTAGTTCCCGCTGCCGACGAACTCGGCCCACTCGGCGACGGTGACCGTCGCAGCGGAGATGGAGAAATCCGCGACATGGACTTCCCGGACCGGACCTTCGAGGTCGAGCGGGTATGCGAGGTGGTCCTGCGACCCCATCAGGAACATCCCCCCGCGGACAGGGATCAGTGCAGAGTCAGGGACCAGTGCAGGGCGGGGACGACCCGCATGCCAGGTCGAGGTGGGTTGCGCGGATCCGTCCCGATCGGGTGTGCAACATGCGGCGGCCATGAACCCATGCTGCCACCGACGCCGATGTGCTAGGCAATAGCAATGACCAAAGAGAACGTCCTTGTGGTCCATTGGCACGACCTGGGTCGCCACCTCGGCGCCTACGGCCACCGATCGGTGACGAGTCCGCGGGTGGATGCGCTGGCAGCGGAGAGCATTCTCTTCACGCACGCGCACGCGACGGCTCCGTTGTGTTCGCCGTCCCGCGGCTCGCTGTTCTCCGGTCGCTACCCGCACAGCAACGGACTCGTCGGGCTTGCGCACCACGGTTGGGAATACCGTCCCGACGTGCAGACCCTGCCGTCGATACTGTCGCAATCCGGCTGGCAGACAACACTGTTCGGCATGCAGCACGAGACCTCGTTTCCATCGAGGCTCGGTTTCGAGACGTTCGACGTATCGAACTCCTTCTGCGAGTACGTGACCGCGAAAGCGAATGCGTGGCTGCGCGAGGACCGCAGCGAACCCTTTTTTCTCACCGCGGGGTTCTTCGAGACACACCGGCCGTATCCGGCCGACCGATACACGCCCGACGACGCGTCGTCGATCGAGATTCCCGATTATCTCCCCGATACTCCGGAGGTCCGCGAAGATCTCGCCGAGTTCCACGGGTCGATCACGGTTGCCGACGCCGCCGTCGGCGAATTGCTCGACACGCTCGCCGAGACGGGCCTGGACCGGACCACGTGGGTGGTGTTCATGACCGATCACGGGCCTGCGTTCCCGCGCGCGAAGTCGACACTCTACGAGCCGGGGACGGGCATAGCGTTGATCGTCCGCCCGCCGACAGGGTCGGGGTACGTGCCGCAGGTGTACGAGGACCTCTTCAGCGGCGTCGACCTGGTGCCGACGCTGCTGGACCTGCTCGGAGTACCGGTTCCCGACGAGGTCGAAGGACTCTCGCATGCCACACAGATCTCGGGCGGGCACACCCCGGCCCGCGACGAGGTGTTCACCTCCAAGACCTATCACGACTCGTTCGATCCGATCCGTGCCGTGCGAACCAAGGACTTCAGCTACATCGAGAACTATGCCGATCGGCCCCGCCTGGACCTGCCATGGGACATCGAGGAGAGCCCGTCGGGACAAGCCGTCGCGGACGACGTCCGTGGGCCTCGGGACAGGTACGAGCTGTACGACCTGAGGATCGACCCAGGTGAGACCGTCAACCTGGTCGAGGACGCAGAATATCGCGCGATCGCGGAGGACCTGGCGCTTCGCCTGCACACCTGGCGCGAGGAGACGGGTGATGTGATTCCATCCGACTTCGTCGGCTCCCGCATCTCCGATCGCTACACCCACGACTACATCGTGGTGCACGGATTGAAACCGACCTCGCGTTCCCCTCTCAGCGCGGACCGCGGTATCGAGGTCGACCGCGATCTCTGAGCGTGGCTGCTACAGTTCCGAGCGTGGGACTGATCGAGATAGACACAGCCTAGCCACCGAACAGCCGGTGGCTCTTCACTCGTGTGGGCAATTCCCACGCCAGTGAACACTCCTCTTCCGCACTGCGTTTCGCTGCACTGCGTTTCGCTGCACTGCGTTTGACTGCACTGTGTGCGTGGGTCCGTCTGCCGGAGCATGGTCTCCGCTCAGGGGCCACACCGGCATGTTCGCATCGCACCGATCTCGGCGCTGAATGCACGACTGCGCGATTGTGACCTCGACCGTCTGTCGAGTGTCTCGTCATGTCGGCCTTTCGGGCCATCCACACAGAAGCTGAACCCGTCGACGCCGCGAGCGATCGGCGGGAACGGAAAAGGAATGCTGCACATGTCCACGAAATCGTCGATTGTCCTCCGGAATCTGACGTTCGAATGGCCGGACGGATCCGTTGCACTTGCCGGCGTCGACGGTGCCTTCGGTGTCGGCCGAACCGGTTTGGTCGGCCGCAATGGCGTCGGAAAGTCGACCCTGCTCCGTCTCATCGCCGGTCGACTGCGGCCGACCGCCGGTCAGGTCGAAACCACTGGAGATGTGGGCTATCTGGCGCAGACACTTTCGTCAGCCCGCAGCACAACCATCGCCGAACTGCTCGGTATCGACCAGATTCTCGATGCGATGAAGGCCATCGAATCCGGAGATGTGGATCAACGGCACTTCGACACGATCGGCGACGACTGGGACATCGAATCTCGTGCGGACGAGGCTCTGCATCAGATCGGGTTCGCAGCCGCCGACCTCGGCCGGCGCGTGGTCGAGGTCTCTGGAGGTGAGAGCATGCTCATCGCGATAACCGGCCTACGTATCCGTCGCACGTCGATAACGTTGTTGGACGAGCCCACCAACAACCTCGACCGTGGTACGCGTGCCAGGCTGGCGGAATTCATCGACCAATGGCCGGGGACACTTGTCGTGGTAAGCCACGACCGGGAACTGTTGGAGCACATGGACAACACCGCCGAGCTGTACGACGGTGCCCTCGACACTTTCGGAGGACCCTACAGCGCCTGGAAGCTCCACCTGGAACAGGAGCAGGCAGCTGCGGCGCAGGCGGCCCGCTCGGCTCAACACTCGCTGGACGTCGAGAAGAAGCAACGCATCGAAGCCGAGACGAAGCTCGCACGTCGGGAGAGAACCGCGAAGAAGACACAGCGTGATGGCGGAATCCCGAAGATCTTGGCAGGAAATCGGGCCAGTAGGGCTCGGGCGTCGGCGGGTACGTTGCGCTCGACGCTCGATCACAAGGTCGACGCCGCACGGGCCGTTCTGGACACGGCGGGTGCACGCGTCCGCGAGGAGGAACACATTCGACTGGTACTCCCGGATCCGGACGTCCCAGGAGGTCGCCGACTTGTCGAGCTCGTAGACGAGCACCGAACCGTCGTGATCCAGGGGCCTGAGCGAGTGGCTCTCGTCGGACCGAACGGCGTCGGGAAATCGACGTTGCTCGAGCAGCTGGTCGTGGGTGGGCCACAGACTCCTGGACATCCCCACGGCAGGCTTCTCACCGAACGCGTCGGGTATCTCTCCCAGCGGTTGGACGGACTCGACGACGACGCAAGCGCATTGGTCAACGTGCAGGCGGCGGCGCCACGGACACCTCCGGGCACTGTTCGGAACCAGCTTGCGCGACTACTACTTCGCGGTGACAGCGTCGACCGCCCGGTCCATACGTTGTCCGGTGGGGAACGTTTCCGGGTCTCTCTGGCGTGCCTCCTCCTGGCCGCGCCCCCGGCTCAGCTGTTGGTCCTCGACGAACCGACGAACAACCTCGACATCGTGAGCGTCGAGCAACTCGCCGAAGCTCTCGATGCCTATCGCGGCGCGCTGCTGATCGTCAGTCACGACGCTGTGTTTCTCGAGCGGGTCGGTGTCAATACGATCATCGAACTCGACGGTCGTGGGCAGATGCATCAGCATCGCGAAGTCTGAGGCTGCACATCGAGGGGCCAATGGCAATAGTTCGACGCAGCCAGAGTGAAAATGGGTGTTGTGCAGAGCCATTGGCCTGTGTCTAGGATTCCGAACATGAGCGATCAACCGAGTGGTCGACCCGGGTCGTATTTGGTGCTGGCGTCGCAGCGCAGTGGGAGCACATTGCTCGTGGAGTCGCTCCGCGCAACCGGTCGAGCAGGCGAACCCGAGGAGTTCTTCCAGTACCTGCCGAGCACGTCGCTGGCCCCGCAGCCTCGGCAGTGGTTCGACGGCGTCACCGACGACAGCGTGCTGCGGCTGCTTGCACCGCTTGAAGCGGGCACACCGTCGACCGAGACGAGCGAGCAGTGGCGCGCGCGGATTCGCAGCGCCGGGCGCACGGACAACGGTGTCTGGGGAGGCAAGCTGATGTGGAATCAGACGCCGCTGTTGATCGAGCACGCAGACGGGCTACCGGACCGATCGGGTACCGATCTGCTGTCCGCGATTCACGACCTTCTCGGCAAGGACGTGCTGTTCGTGCACGTCTCACGCCGGGATCGGGTCGCGCAGGCCGTGTCGATGTGGCGCGCCGTGCAGACTCAGATCTGGCGCGGGCAGGCGCCTCCCGAGGTCGACGCCCGCGCCGAGTACCACGCCGACGGTATCGCCCACCTGTACGCGATCCTCGAGGACCAGGAACTGCAGTGGCAGCGCTGGTTCGCGGACGCCGGTGTCACACCGCTGGAAGTGGATTATCACCGGCTCGCGGCGGACACCACGGGTGAGGTCGCACGCGTCCTCGACGCGCTGGGATTGGACCCGGCACTGGCCCCTCCACCCGCACTGTCTCGTCAAGGCAACGACCGGTCGAACGACTGGGTCGAGCGGTATCGCGCAGAAAGGGTTGCGGTATGACGACCGATGTCACCCATGTCGACGAGCTGAGAATTCTCGAAGCGGAAGCCGTGCACATCATCCGCGAGGTCGTCGCCGAGTTGGAGCGTCCGGTACTGCTGTTCTCGGCAGGCAAGGACTCGATTGTTCTGCTCAGACTGGCCGAGAAAGCATTTCGGCCGTCGCCGCTGCCGTTTCCGGTGATGCACGTCGACACCGGCCACAATTTCCCCGAGGTGATCGAGTTTCGCGACCGCCGCCTCGACTCGGCGGGGCATCGGCTGATCGTCGCGTCGGTGCAGGAGTCGATCGACGCGGGACGAGCCAGCGAGATCGGCGGCCCCAACGCCTCACGCAATCGGCTGCAGACACGTACGTTGCTCGACGCACTGGAGGCCGGCCGCTTCGACGCGGCCTTCGGCGGGGCACGCCGAGACGAGGAACGCGCTCGCGCGAAAGAACGTGTGCTCAGTTTTCGAGACGCGTTCGGACAATGGGACCCGCGTGCGCAGCGACCCGAACCGTGGTCGCTCTACAACGGGCGGATACGCCGTGGTGAACAAGTGCGGGTGTTTCCGCTCAGCAACTGGACCGAGCTCGACATCTGGCGCTACATCGAACTCGAACAGCTCGAGCTGCCACCGATCTACTTCGCGCACGAACGCGAGGTGTTCGAACGGGACGGCATACTGCTCGCCACGTCCGAGTTCACCGCACCTTCGGAAGCGGAACAGGCTGCGACGGAATGGGTTCGGTACCGCACCGTGGGGGATCTGACCATCACCGGTGCCGTGCGATCGCGGGCAACCGACATCACCGGGGTGATCGGGGAAATCTCCGCCGCCACCGTGTCGGAAAGAGGAGAAACGCGCGCCGACGACCGGACCTCGGTGGCCGCGATGGAAGACCGCAAACGCGAGGGGTACTTCTGATGACTCGGCAACTTCTCCGACTCGCCACCGCGGGTTCGGTCGACGACGGCAAGAGCACCCTCATCGGGCGCCTCATGTTCGACACCGACAGCCTTCCGCTCGATCACCTGGAGGCCGTGACACGCGAGGACGGAGTACCGGACCTCGCCGCGCTGTCCGACGGCCTACGCGCCGAGCAGGAACAGGGCATCACCATCGATGTCGCGTACCGATTCTTCTCCACCGACACGCGCAGCTACATCCTCGCCGACACCCCTGGCCACGAGCGGTACACCCGCAACATGTTCACCGGGGCGTCCACCGCGGACGTCGCGGTACTCCTGGTCGACGCCCGAGCGGGGGTGCTGCGCCAGACGCGGCGTCACGCCCGGATCTCCACATTGCTCGGCGTCGAACATCTGGTGGCCGCAGTCAACAAGATCGACCTCGTCGGGTACGACGAAGCGCGTTTCCGTGAGGTCGAGGCAGAGCTGCAGAAGCTCGCTCACCGGCTCGGCGGCGTCGACCTGACCGTGATTCCGTTGGCCGCGAAGGACGGGGACAACGTCGTCCACCGGTCGGAGAACACATCGTGGTACGGCGGGCCGACGTTGCTCGAACACCTCGAGTCCATCGAGTTGTCCGCGCCCGCAGCAGTTCCCGAAGAAGTGCGCCTACCGATTCAGTGGGTCTCGCGGCCGAGTGCAGGTGAGCGCAGGCGCTACACGGGTCGACTGTCCGCTGGAACCTTGACAGTCGGAGACTCGGTGGTGTCGCTGCCGTCGGGCTCACGCAGTACCGTCACCGCACTCGACACACTCGACGACGAGCGGACCGTGGCCGTTGCGCCACTGTCGGTTTCGGTGTCGCTCGCGGACGACATCGACATCGGTCGCGGCGACGTCATCGTCAGCGGAAACGACAGTGCACACCTCCCGGTGTTGGCTCGTGAGATCGACGCGACGGTCTGCTGGTTCGGCGAGACGCCGCTGCGTGCAGGGGACCGCGTCGCGCTCAAACACACCGCCTCGACCGTGCGCGCGACCGTGCAGTCGCTGCACTCTCGGCTCGATCCCGAGACTCTCGACGAACAGGATTCGCCGGTCGAGTTGACGCTCAACGACATCGGGACCGTCACCCTGCGCACGTCGTCGGTGATTCTCGCCGACCCCTACCTCGGCAACCGTGACGCAGGCGCGTTCATCCTGATCGACGAGACGTCCAACGACACCGTCGGCGCTGGGACGATCGGGACGGCACGCGAAGTCAAGGCCGGTGAGCAGACCCGCAACGACATCAAATGGCATCCGTCAGCTCTCGACCGCGCGCACCGGTGGAGTTCCACCGGCCAGAGCGGTGCCACGGTGTGGTTCACCGGACTACCCGCGTCGGGCAAATCGACCGTCGCCGTGGCGTTGGAGCGCGCGCTCGTCGAATCCGGCCGTGCCGCATATCTTCTCGACGGCGACAACGTGCGTCACGGACTGTCCGACGACCTCGGCTTCACCCCAGGTGACCGAGCCGAGAACATCCGACGCGTCGGACATCTGACGCGGCTGCTGGCCGATGCAGGAGTCATCGCCATCGCGTCGCTGGTATCGCCGCTCGAATCGGATCGTGCAATCGCACGCGCGTTGAACGATGCCGCAGGGCTGACGTTCGTCGAGGTAGCCGTCAGTACACCCCTGGCAGAATGCGAGCGGCGCGACCCGAAGGGCCTCTACGCACGTGCCCGCGCCGGTGAGCTGAAGGGCCTGACCGGAGTCGATGCACCGTACGAGCCGCCGACGAACCCGGATCTGACCATCGACACCACGGGTGCCGATATCGACGACCTCGTCCGGCAGGTGCTGGCGGCGTTGCCGCCCGTGCGCGCGCAGTGACCAGGCGACCAACCATACATTCACGGGCGGCGGAGCCGCACATCGGAAAGGGCACACGGTGACCACGCAGTACATCGACGAGACCGACGTTCATCCGCTGGACGATCCGATCGGCGGCTCTCTGATCGGAGCCCACGCGCGGTTCGCCCGAACCTCGGGCCGCAGTTCCAGGTTCGACCCCGAGGTCGCACCGTTCCTCGGGCATCCCTCGGTGCTCGAGGACGCGGACTGGGACGACATCATCACCCTGTTCGGACCTGGGGAGATCGTGTCGCTGGGTGGCGTCGGGCATCGACCTCCCGAAGGCTGGGACGTGATCGACCACTTCGGTGCCGTTCAGCTCGTCGGAACGAACCTCGAGACCCGCCCCCATCCCGACGCGCTGGTTCTCGGCGCCGACGACGTGCCGGACATGCTCGACCTCGTCGACCGTACGAAACCGGGTCCGTTCCTGCCCCGCACCTTCGAGTTGGGGACCTACCTGGGCATCCGCGATGCGTCGAAGGACAACGCCCTCATCGCGATGGCCGGTGAACGCATGCACCCCCGAGGGTGGACCGAGATCAGCGCCGTGTGCACCGACCCCGCGTACCGGGGAAGGGGGCTGGCGACCGAGCTCGTCCGTGCCGTAGGCCACGGAATCCGCGAACGCGGTGAGCAGCCGTTCCTCCATGCTTCGGCGTCCAACGAGAACGCCATTCGGTTGTACCTGTCGATCGGATTCGAACTGCGTCGGACGTCCGAAATGACACTCGTGCGCACCCCCGCCAGATAATTCCCTTCGACTCAGCGTGATCCGATCCCTTTTCCCTACCGAATGCGTAGGGAAAGATGGTTGCTTGGTTCAGGCAAGTTCCTCGGGATACGGAAAGCAGGAAAACCTTCATGAGCTCGAACGAGGCCTCGTTGATCAGTCCAGCCGAAGCCGCGCAGGCCAAGGCGACACTGATAGATGTGCGGAGTGAGAAGTCGCGGATCGAATTCGGCACCATCGCCTCGGCGATCGTCGTCGACAAGACAGACGTGCAGGCCCAGTTCGGCGCGGAAGACCGTGACCGCAGCGAGCCGATCGTCGTGTTCTGTGGATCCGTGAAGGGCTCGGGCCCCGTCGTCGACGAGCTGACCGAACTCGGCTACACCAACGTCTCCCACATCGAGGGCGGATACCCAGCCTGGAAAGAGCAGGGGTTGCCCACCGTTTCCTGATTTCCGCTCACTCCGCGGGGAGCGAATGTCACATTCGGTAACTCTGAGTGTGCGGATGTCGCCCTCGCTCACCGGCGGGGAGCGAATGTCACATTCGGTAACTCTGAGTGTGTGGATGTCGCCCTCGCTCACTTTGCGGGGCGCGAATGTCACATTCGGTAACTCCGCGGGGAGCGAATGTCACATTGGGTAACTCTGAGTGTGTGGATGTCGCCCTCGCTCACCGGCGGGGAGCGAATGTCACATTCGGTCACCCCGCGGGGAGCGGATGTGACATTCGGTCACCCCCGGGCAGCAGTGAACGACCCCAGAAAGGCTGATCTACCTTGTCAAGCAATGAAAAGGGACTGTTCCTGGCGGTGGAGCTCGATGGTTGGGACGAGTCACCCGGACAGTTGAGGCGGACGGTGGTGGCGGCCGAAAAGGCTGGTGCCACCATCGTCACGTTCGGTGACGCGATCGCTTCTTCGGTCGAGACGCAGGACCGCCTGGACGCGGGGACACGTGCCGCGTTCGTCTCGAGCAGCACCACCACTGTCGGGCTTGCGCCGACGGTGCACACCCTGACCACCGAACCGTTCTTCCTCGCAACCCAACTCGCGAGCCTCGACCACGCGTCGCATGGACGTGGAGCCTGGGTCGTCGGCGCGGACAACACGCGGGCGTCGCACGATGCCGTTGGTTCGGTAGTACGCGAGGCCGATTCGATCACCAGGGAGATTCGCGACGTCATCGAGTTGGCGCGCAAGCTGTGGGATTCCTGGGAGGACGACGCGGTGATTCGCGACGCGTCGTCGGGCAGATATCTCGACCCGGACAAGGTGCATCACGTTCGATTCGAGGGTGAGTTCTTCGACGTCGTCGGTCCGCTGATCACGCCGCGATCTCCGCAGGGCCAGATCGTGGTGATCGGCGACGCGGATCTGGGCGTCACCGATCTCCTCGACATCGTCCTGGTTCAGGACAGTACGCAGACGGGCTCGGCACGGGCCGCCGGCGCGCCTCTCGTGTTCGCCGACGTCGATGCGACGACCGACATCGCCTCGCTCGCGGGAGTCGTGGACGGTGTGCGAGTACGTGCGGCCACTGCCGAGGACGCCACGACATTCGTCGAACGGATCCTTCCCGCGCTGGACGAGGCCGGGGTGCTCCGTCGGCCTGCCGCAGGAAAGACGTTGCGAGCGAACCTCGGTCTCGACCGACCCGCCAGCCGGTACGCTGCCGCGGGGCAGAATCAGGAGAACAAGTAATGGCGACGAACGACCGACGTCCCGATACGGGCGCGCCGTACGACGAGAACGCGCAGATCCACCTCGGTGTCTTCTACCCCGGCATCGGCGCGCAGACGGTGTGGGAGGACGAGGGCGCACCGGATCAGGTGGCGACCGACACCTTCGTCGAGGTGGCTCGCACCCTCGAGCGCGGCCTGTTCGACGCGTTCTTCCTCGGTGACGGCCAGCGTGTGCGGGAGAACCGCGGTGCGATCCTGTCCACGGACATCGCAGGCAGGCCCGACGCCATCACGCAGTTGTCGGCTCTGGCGGGGGTGACCGAACGCATCGGGCTCGTGGCCACCCAGAACACGACCTACAGCCTTCCGGTGGAACTGGCGCGTCGGCTCGCGAGTCTCGACGTGCTGTCGGACGGGCGCGCCGGATGGAACATCGTGACCACCGACAATGCGTGGACCGGTGCGAATTTCAGGCGCGGTGGGTGGCTCGAACACGAACGACGCTACGAGCGTGCGACGCAGGTCGTCGAACTCGCCAAGGAGTACTGGGCGGGCAAGACCGTCGAGAAGGACACCGATCTGCTGAAAGCTGTTGCACGCCCGACTGTTCGGTCGAGTGCACAGGGGCGCCCGGTCCTCTTCCAGGCAGGTGACTCCTCGGGAGGACGCAATCTTGCTGCCGCCCATGCGGACGTCGTGTTCTCGGCGAACCATGCCTACGACGACGCCGTCGCGTACGCCCGTGATCTGCGCGCACGTTCGGCATCGTTCGGTCGTGCTGCGGACGCGGTGAAGATTCTTCCCGGGGTCACCGTGGTACTCGGGGACACCCCGGCGGAAGCCGAGGAGAAGGTGCAGTGGCTTCGTAGCAACGCGCACAACGGAGTTCGTGCCATCGCGTACCTCGAACACTACTGGGGCAAGGACCTGTCCTCGTACGATCCGGAAGGCCCACTTCCCGACATCGAGCCGACCGAGGAGGAGTTGGACCCCTCGCGCGGCACGATCTCCATCGCGGCCAGGTCCGGCAAGCTCGAGCAGATCGCGCAGTGGCGCGCGCTCGCCGCGGACAAGGGCTTGTCCATCCGTGAACTGGTTCTCGAGGTCTCGCCTGCGTCGCGTTTCCATTCGGGCACACCGGGAGAGGTCGCGGACCGTTGGGCGGACCTGGTCCGGAACCGGGTGGTCGACGGATTCAACATCAACCCCTACCATCTGCGTGATTCCATCGGCGATCTCGTGGACAAACTCGTTCCGGCACTGCAGGAACGAGGCGTGTATCGAACCGAGTACACGAGCACGACACTTCGCGGCCACCTGGGACTCGACGACGACACCGCAGCACAGGAGAAAGCGTCATGACCTACTCGGCAGCAGACACCCGATACGACAACGCACGTTTTCGGCGCAGTGGGCGGAGTGGACTGAAGCTTCCCGAGTTCTCGCTCGGACTGTGGCAGAACTTCGGCGACAACCGAAACTTCGAGACGCAGCGTGAGATCGTCTTGCGGGCATTCGATCTGGGGATCACCCACTTCGATCTCGCCAACCGTTACGGCCCACCCTTCCGTGCAGCGGAAAAGGCGTTCGGACGCATTCTCGGTGCCGACCTCGGCCGGTATCGCGACGAGATCCTGATCGCGTCGAAGGCGGGCAATCCCATCGGCGCGAGTCCGTATCTGGCAGGTGGATCGCGCAAGACACTGCTCGACTCGTTGGACATCAGCCTGACCGATCTCGGCGTCGACCACGTCGACATCTTCTATTCGCACAGCCCGGACCTCGAGACTCCGCTCGAGGAGACGATCGGTGCGCTGTCGTCGGCGGTGCAGCAGGGCAAGGCGCTCTACATCGGCATCTCCAACTACACCGCCGAACGGGCGCACGATGCGGCCGTCATCGCCGACAGGCTCGGAACGCCCCTGCTCGTGCATCAGTCGAGATATTCGATCTTCGACCGCACCGTCGAACTGGGTGGACACCTGGACACCGCGGCGCAGGACGGAACCGGAGTTGTCGCGTTCTCGCCTCTCGCACAGGGATTGCTCACCGACAAGTACCTCCAGGGTGAAGTTCCTGCCGATTCGCGTGCCGCGTCGAGCACATTCCTCTCGGCCGACGACATCTCCGACGAATACATCTCTCGTGCAGGCTTTCTGAACAAGATCGCCGAGTCCCGTGGGCAGTCGTTGGCGCAGTTGGCGGTTCAGTGGGTGCTGCGACGACCAGAAGTGACGACAGCACTCATCGGCGCCAGCTCGACAGCGCAGCTCGAGCACAACCTTGCAGCGACCGAATTCCCAGACCTGACCGAGGACGAACTGACTCGCATCGACGAGTACGGAATTCACGGAACGGTTCTGCGGCCGAAGAGATAGAGGCTCGAAAACGTATGAGTGTGAGGTTCACTGCCCCTCCCGTCGGAGGACTCGACCTCGATGGTGCGGACAATCCACGGATCTTCAGGACCGGAATGTCGGCCATGATTCGTGGCAGCCGCGGCTACCCACTGGCCACGCCCGTGTCGATTCTGGCGGGCGTGGTCAACGGTTTGACCATGGTGCTCAGTGCGGTGGCCATCGGCTGGGCCACCGACCACCTGATCCTCCCGGCATTCTCCGGGAACTCGCCGTCACCCGGTGTGTGGGCGTCGGCGATCGGTTTCGTTGCCGGTGTGTCGCTGATGCGGGTGGCGACGATCATCGTGCGCTCCTACGCGGCCGCCGTTGTTCAGTTCGGCAATCAGGCGAGCACCCGGCGTGAACTCGTGCGCCAGTACACCGCACTCGGAGTCCCGTGGCACCGAAGCCATTCCACCGGGCAGTTGTTGTCCAACGCGGTCTCCGACGTCGACGCCCTGTGGCAGCCGATGCAGTTCTTCGCGTTCTCGCTCGGGTCCGTGTCGATGTTGGTCTTCGCACTGATCAACATCGCTCGTTCGGATCTGTACCTCGTGGCCGCAGCAATCGGCTTGATGCTGTTCGTCGTCGCGGCCAACGTGCTCTTCCAGAGGTTCGTCGGTCCTCGCGCCCGTGACGCACAGCGGGCGCGAGCCGAGGTGAGTTCGGTCGCCGACGAGGGTGTCCAAGGTGAACAGGTCATTCGCACCCTGGGTATCGCCCGAGCCGAAGCAGACAGGTTCCGGCGCTCGTCGACCGTCCTGCGGCGCAGCAACGTGCGCATGGCCAATGTCAACGCGGTGTTCGATCCCGTTATCGAACTGGCCCCGACGGCAACGGTTCTGGTCGTACTCATCGTCGGCGCAGCGCGCGTCGAATCGGGTTCGCTGACCGTAGGCGTGCTCGTGGAGGTCATCTACCTGTTTCTGACGATGGCACTGCCGCTGAGCTTGATCGGTCGATTCCTCGGCCTGTTGCCGCTCGGCGTCGTCGGGCACTCACGCGTGACCAGCGTTCTCGAGGCCACCGAGTATCCGGCACAGGGCGAGTCGAGGTTGGCGATCGAGGGGCCGATTCCCGTCGGCATCCGCGAGGGATCATTCTCGTACGAGAAGGAACGCGGCAGGCCGACACTCGGCCCGGTCGACGTCGAATTCTCGGCAGGCCACGTTGTCGCGGTGGTCGGCGCGACAGGATCGGGCAAGACGACATTGCTGAAGATAGTTGCCCGGCTGGCCGAATTGGACGACGGGCTCGTGCATTACGACGGTGCGGACATCCGTGACCTCCACGGATCGGAGACGGTTGCGCGAGTCGCGGTGGCTCAGCAGACAGCGTTTCTGTTCGACGCCAGCGTGCGTGAGAACATCACGATGGGCCGCGACATCGACGACGACCGTATCTGGTGGGCCCTCGAGCTCTGCGCCGCAGACGATTTCGTGAGGGCCGGCCGGCTCGGTCTCGACGCGCAGGTGGGCCGCAACGGCCGAAGTCTCAGCGGCGGACAGCGTCAGCGCATCGCGTTGGCGCGGGCCCTCGTCGGTCGGCCGTCGTTGATCGTGCTCGACGACGCCACCAGTGCGCTCGATCCGACCGTCGAAGCTGCGGTTCTCGAGAACATTCGACGGGAATTGCTGGCCGGTCATCCTGGTGAGCGTGCGTCGACACTGGTGATGAGTGCGTCCAGGAAGACCACTGTCGCGTTGGCCGAGCTCGTCGTGCTGCTGGACGAGGGAAGAATTGCCGACATCGGCACGCACGAGGAACTGAGCGCGCGCAGCGAGCGGTACCGCGACATCGTCGACGCCTATGTGGATCCACTGTGAAGAGTGTGCTGGGGAACAGGGGACTTTTTCAGGGTTGGTGGATCACCGCGATACTTGCGGTCGTGGCCGCGAGCGGACGTATCGTCGTGCCGTTGACGGTGCAGTACGCACTCGATCATGCCCTTCTCGACGAGTCTGCACCGGACCGCACACGTGTACTCGTCGACTCGGTGGTCGTCGGCGCTATTGCGATTGCTATCGCCGGGACGTCGTCCTGCCTGCTCAACCGGCGCTTGGTCTCGACGGTCGAGACCGCACTGGCGTCGGTACGCGAGAGGGCCTTCGAGCACATCTTCAGGCTGTCGCCGGCGTCGGTGGCGCAGATCGGAACCGGAACACTCGTCGCGCGGCTCACCGGCGACATCGACACGGTCTCTCAGTTCACTCGCGCAGGCGGAATCACGTTGGTGATCAACGTGTCTCAGATGATCGTCGCCGCGACCGTCATGTTCGTCTTCAGCTGGCCGCTCGCGCTGCTGGTGATGGCGGTGACGGCGGCGGCCGTGGTGTGCATGCGTTTGATCCAGCGGGTGGTCGCGCGGCGTTTCGCCGTCGTCCGAGTGGAAGTGGCTGCTCTGTACGACGGGGTGTCGGATCTGGTGAACGGCGCGGAGATGATCCGCGCATTCGGTGCCAGCGATCGCTATCGGACGCGAGTGGGCGATCTCGTCGAACGCACCAGGCACGCACAGATGAACACCCAGCTGCCGCTGAACATCAACGCATCACTCGGCGAAGCCGCCAGTGGAATCATCACCAGCGCAGTGGTTCTCGTCGGTGCTGCGGCGGGCGCAGGGTACGTCGGGTGGATAGATCTCACCGCGGGCCAGCTCGTCGCGTTCCTGTTTCTGATCACGTTCTTCGTTCGGCCGATGCAGTTCACGGTATCCATGCTCGGTGAGGCGCAGAGTGCGGTCGCCGGGTGGCGCCGCGTCGAAGAACTGCTGGCACAGCCGGTCGAGACCGTGTCGGACGAGGACGGGGTCACGCTGCCCGACGGGGGTATCGCACTTGAATTGTCCGACGTACGGTTCGGCTACGACGAAGGATCGACGGCGCTGTCGATCCCGGAGTTGTACATCGACTCGCACGAGCACGTCGCGGTCGTCGGCCATACCGGGTCGGGGAAGTCGACTTTCGCGAAACTGTTGACGCGGCAATTGAGTCCGACCGAGGGCGTCGTCTCGCTCGCCTCGGTGAACCTGTCCAGTGTCGCACCGGCGTCGTTGGCACGGCGGGTCGCGATCGTTCCCCAGGATGCGTTTCTGTTCGACCGCAGCATCGCCGAGAACGTCGCGATCGCCCGGCCGGGCGCCGGGGACTCCGACGTCATGGACATCATGCGCGATCTGGGGCTCGAAGACTGGGTGCGAACTCTGCCCGCAGGGCTCGACACCCAGGTCGGCGCGCACGGTGAGGCGTTGTCGGCGGGAGAGCGTCAGCTCGTAGCGTTGGCGCGCACCGCGCTGGTCGACCCCGATCTGCTGGTTCTCGACGAAGCGACGAGTGGAGTCGATCCGGCCACCGACGTCAGGGTGCAGCGAGCACTGCTTCGGTTGACGAAGGGCAGGACGACGGTGACCATTGCCCATCGCATGATCACCGCCGAGAACGCCGACCGAATCCTGCTGTTCGAGGACGGAAAGCTCGCCGAGCAGGGCACGCACGAGGCGCTGGTGGCGTCGGAAGGTCGATACGCCTCGATGTTCCGGGCGTGGACGTCGATGAACACTCTGTAGAGGTTTCGATCGTACTGCGTCGAACCCTTGCGTGATCAGGAGAGATTCGGTGTTCTTCAAGGGCACCGAAATCTTCTGCACCACCGACTGTTTGGGAGCCGTCCATGACCAGCGTTGCCGATCCAGCGACCCGCTTCGATGACCTGTTCGCCGAGATCGCGTCCGGTGCCGCCGAACGTGAACGGACGCGGGACCATCCGTTCGATGCGGTGCGAGCGCTGAACGAGGCCGGGTTCGGCAGACTGCGTGTTCCAGCCGAGTTCGGTGGGCCCGATGTGTCGCTGAAGGCACTGTTCGACCAACTCGCCGCCCTCGGTGAAGCGGATTCCAACCTCCCCCAGGTACTTCGCGGGCACTTCACGACCGTGGAAATACTGCGGCACCTTGCCGATTCACCGGAGCGTCGGTACTGGCTGGAGAAGATCGCCGCAGGGGCGGTCTTCGGCAACGCGCAATCCGAACCGGCGTCGGCCGCGGGTTTCGTGTTGTCGACGACACTCACGGGTGACATCGGCGCGCAGACGGTGTCGGGAAGAAAAGACTACAGCACCGGCAGTATCTATGCCGACTTCATTCGGGTGGCCGCGGCGGAACCGGATGGGCGTCGAACATTCGCGGTGGTCGACGCTCGGCACCCCGGTGTCCACCACCTCGACGACTGGGACGGCATCGGGCAACGTCTGACCGGCAGCGGGACAACGGAATTCGATGCGGTCCCCGTCGAACCGCACGGTACCTTCGCCACCGGCGGAATCGCCGGTGGATTCCAGTCGGCCTTCACACAGCTGGTACACCAGGCCAATCTCACCGGCATCGCCCGCAACATCGTCTCCGACGCCGTCACACTCGTTCGCTCTCGTCAGCGCACCAGCCTGCACGCACTCTCCGAGCACGCGACCGAGGACGCCGCCGTGCTGGGCGTCGTCGGGCAGATCAAAGTCCATGCACGCGTGGCAGAGTCACTGCTGCACTCGGCAGTCGCCGAACTACAGCACGCCGACGACCTCTTCGAGGCGGGAGACCGATCCGAAGACCTCTTCACCGCGGCGTACATCGCGACCTCCGAGGCGCAGATCGCCACCATCGACGCTGTCGGCGCATCAGCGACCCGACTGTTCGACGCGGGTGGGTCGTCGACCGTGCGGGAGGTCGCGAACTTCGACAGGCACTGGAGGAACGCCCGCACGCTGTCCTCGCACAACCCGGTGATCTACAAGCCACACGTCATCGGCGACTACCTGGTCAACGGCCGCCGCCCGAAACAGTTCCACGAATCCTGGGGAACGAAGGGAGACTGACAGCGAACTGGCCCGACGCATCGGCGTCGGGCCAGATCTCGAAATGTGGTTTATGCGGCCTGTGCGATCTGGGGCTCCGGGTGCCGAAGGATGGAGTGCCAGCGCAGGCGAGCCGCTTCGGTGGCCGCGCTCTCCTTCCCTGCCGACGCGGGAGCCGACTGCGCCAGTAGCGTCAGTGCCCGCGTCGTCGAGATGAGCCCGACCTTGTGGCGGTGCGAGAACGCGGTGAGCTCGGCGAACGCCTCTTCGCGGGAGTACCCACACAGCCCGACGAGAATTCCGACTCCGATATCGATCTGGGTGCGCTGCGAGTCGGCCATGGGCGTCTCTTTCGTCTGGGAGGGGAAATACCTGCTGATACGAGTCTGAATCGTGGGAGTCGTCACCACCATGGTTGGAATCTCGCAGATCGTTAATCGCGGGAGGGGCATCATGGGACCTGTGACCGACGACCCGATCAGCCGTCCCGACGAGAGATTCACCCTGGCCAGCGAGCGCACCTTCCTGGCATGGATGCGCACGGCGCTCGGGTTGCTGGCCGGAGGGATCGCCATCGTGCACCTGGTCCCGGGCTTCAGCACGGGATGGGTGCGTACCGCACTCGGACTGATCCTGATACTCATGGCCGGGGCTGCTGCCGTGATCGGCCTACGGCGATGGTTGCAGGTCCGGCACGCATTGGAACGCGGTGCGCCCATGCCCGAGGCCAAGGAACTGTGGATTTTCGCGGTCGGGATCGGGGCGATCGCAGTGTTGGCCGCGGTGGTGACCGTGCTGGGAACCGAATAAGTGCTCCAGTGTGCCCGCGCTTCGGGCACGAGGGCACAATCGAACTACAAGTAGCAACAGACGAGGGAGTACAGAGTGGCACAGGCTTTGAAGCTCGGATACAAGGCGTCGGCGGAGCAGTTCGGTCCGCGCGAGCTCGTCGAACTCGGTGTGTTGGCCGAGGAGCACGGAATGGACTCCGCTACTGTCAGCGATCACTTCCAGCCCTGGCGTCACGAGGGCGGGCACGCACCGTTCTCACTTGCCTGGATGACCGCCGTCGGCGAACGCACCAAGACGATCCAGTTGGGGACCTCGGTGTTGACCCCGACGTTCCGGTACAACCCGTCGGTGATCGCTCAGGCCTTCGCGACGATGGGCTGCCTGTACCCGGGCCGGATCATGCTCGGCGTCGGCAGTGGTGAGGCACTGAACGAAATCGCCACCGGATACAAGGGCGAATGGCCCGACTTCAAGGAACGCTTCGCGCGGCTGCGTGAGTCGGTGCGGTTGATGCGTGAGCTGTGGCTCGGTGACCGCGTCGACTTCGACGGTGAGTACTACACCACCAAGGGCGCCTCGATCTACGACGTTCCCGACGGCGGCATTCCGGTCTACATCGCGGCAGGCGGACCCGTCGTCGCACGGTATGCAGGGCGTGCGGGCGACGGCTTCATCTGTACCTCGGGCAAGGGCATGGAGCTCTACACCGACAAGCTGCTCCCGGCCGTCGAAGAAGGCGCAGCCAAGGCCGAGCGCAACGTCGACGAGATCGACAAGATGATCGAAATCAAGATCAGCTACGACACCGACCCCGATCTCGCGTTGGAGAACACCCGATTCTGGGCGCCGCTGTCACTGACACCGGAGCAGAAGCATTCCATCGAGGATCCGATCGAGATGGAGAAGGCCGCCGACGAACTGCCGATCGAGCAGGTCGCGAAGCGGTGGATCGTGGCCTCCGATCCCGACGAGGCGGTCGAGAAGGTCAAGCAGTACACCGACGCGGGCCTCAACCACCTGGTCTTCCACGCGCCCGGGCACGACCAGAAGCGATTCCTCGAACTGTTCGACCGCGATCTGGCCCCGCGCCTGCGCAAGTTGGGCTAGTCCGCCCCCCGCTCTGATCGCTGTTCGTCCGCCCGCCGCCCTCATCGCTGTTCGCCCGCCGCCCCTGATCGCTTGAATGGTCCATTCAACACATCTGATCGTATGAATGAACCATTCAAGCGGTGGGGGATCGCGAGCCGAGCCCGCATGAATGTGCCGACGAAGCTATCTGATCGTATGAATGAACCGTTCAAGCGGTGGGGTCGGCGGTGAGCGCAAACAGCCGCATGTCCCGATCGGTGCGCGTCTGGTACTCGCCGTACACCCGGACCATGTCGTTGAACGCCGCGTAGATCCTGGCCTTCTCCGTCCCGGTGACGGGGGTGGCGGTGATGGGAATCTTCATGCCGCCGATGGTGACGGTGGCGCGGGGTTCGGCGAGCAGATTGGCCGTCCAGGCAGGGTGATGGTCCTGCCCGAAGTTGCTGCCGACGACGAACAACTGTTCACCTTCGCGGTAGTACAGCAGAGGACTGGTGCGTAGTTTGCCGGATCTGCAGCCGGTGGTGGTGAGCAGTACCACTGGTGCGGCGATCGGCCCGAGGATGGTGAAGCGGCCGTTGGTTCGCTCGAGCAACCTGCGGTCGACGCCTGCGAGGCTGCGAATGACCCAGGAGCCAGGTTTCGTCGCTGCGAATGCAACGGCGGGTTTCCTGATGATGCTGTTTTCGCTGCCCCAGCGGACGTCGGGAAACGGGGATTCGGCCATACTCGATCTGACCCCGGCGGGGCCCGTGTGTCAACATCGCGAACGGCGCTACTCTGGCTGGCATGGCCGAACCCGCGTCGAGTATCTACATCGCCTCTCCCGAGGGTGACACCGGTAAGTCGACCATCGCACTGGGAGTGCTGCAGATGCTGTGCGCATCTGCAGCCCGCGTCGGAGTCTTTCGGCCGATCGCACGGTCGACGACCGAGACCGACTACATTCTCGAGCTTCTCATCGATCACACGACGGCGGATCTGTCGTACGAGCAGTCTCTCGGGGTCAGCTACGAGCAGGTACATGCCGATCCCGACGCGGCCCTCGGTGAGATCGTCGCGCGGTTCCACGACGTCGCTGCGCAGTGCGATGCGGTGGTGATCGTCGGCAGCGACTACACGGACGTCGGCAGTCCGAGCGAGCTCGGTTTCAACGCGCGTGTCGCGGCGAATCTCGGTGCGCCGGTGTTGTTGTCGCTCCGGGGATCCGAGCGCTCGACGGAGGAGATCGTTCAGCTCGGCCAGCTGTGCCAGGCGGAACTGCGCCACAATCATGCGCACCTGGTCGCGATCGTCGCCAATCGCTGTGATCCCGAGCGGCTCGACGAGATCACGACGGCACTCGAGCCCCTCGGTGTGCCTGCGTGGAGCCTGCCGGAGATTCCGCTGCTCGTCGCACCCACGATGTCCGAGCTGCTCGTTGCCGTCGGCGGCGAAATGTACAGTGGTGACGCTGAATTGATGCAGCGTGAAGCCCTGCGCGTCATGGTCGGAGGTATGACGGCCGAGCACATCCTCGAGCGGCTGACCGAGGGCGTTGTCGTCATCGCGCCTGCCGACCGCTCGGACGTTCTACTCGCTCTGGTCAATGCACATGAGGCGCAAGGCTTTCCGTCGTTGGCAGGAATCATCATGAACGGGGGGATCGAACCGCATCCCGCGATCGCACGGCTGGTCGCAGGCCTCGGCCCACGGCTTCCGATCCTGACGACCGACCTCGGGACCTTCGATACCGCGTCCGCCGCAGCCAAGGTGCGTGGCCGAGTGGCGGTGGGGTCGCAGCGCAAGGTCGACACCGCGCTCAGCCTCATGGAGCAGCGCGTCGATGCGCGTGTCCTGCTCGACAGTCTCGAGCTCTCCATTCCGTCGATCACCACGCCGCAGATGTTCGAGTACCAGCTCATTCATCGTGCGCGCGCCGATCGTAAACACATCGTGCTCCCCGAAGGCGGCGACGACCGGATACTGCGCGCGGCGGGCAGGCTGCTGCAACGCCAGGTCGCGCAGCTGACCATCCTCGGTGAGGAAGGCCCGATCCGTAGGCGCGCAGCAGAACTCGGCGTCCAACTGGGCGACGCCCAGGTGCTCAATCCGAAGACCTCGGACCTCGCCGAGGAATTCGCCGCCGAGTACACCGAACTACGCAAACACAAGGGCATGACCATCGAGCGGGCCCGCGAGATCATGTCCGATATCTCGTACTTCGGAACCATGATGGTGCACAAGGGAATCGCCGACGGCATGGTCTCGGGCGCGGCGCACACGACGGCCCACACGATCAGGCCGTCGTTCGAGATCATCAAGACCGCCGACGGCGTGAACACGGTGTCGTCCATCTTTCTGATGTGCCTGTCCGATCGTGTGCTCGCGTACGGCGACTGCGCCATCGTTCCCGATCCGACGGCAGAGCAACTGGCCGACATCGCCGTCTCCTCCGCGCAGACGTCGGCGCAGTTCGGTATCGAGCCGCGCATCGCGATGCTGTCCTACTCGACCGGTGACTCGGGCAGCGGCGCAGACGTCGACAAAGTGCGGGAAGCGACCCGGCTGGTGCGTGATCGCAGCCCCGAACTGCTCGTGGAAGGACCGATCCAGTACGACGCGGCCATCGAACCGTCGGTCGCGAAATCGAAGCTCCCCGACTCCGAGGTGGCAGGACGCGCAACCGTGTTCATCTTCCCGGACCTCAACACCGGCAACAACACCTACAAGGCAGTGCAACGCAGTGCCGGAGCCGTCGCCGTCGGGCCGGTCCTGCAGGGTCTGCGCAAGCCCGTCAACGACCTGTCACGCGGCGCGCTCGTCGAGGACATCGTCAACACCGTCGCCATCACCGCCATCCAAGCGCAGGGGCTGTCCACATGAGTGTTCTCGTCGTCAACTCCGGGTCCTCGTCGGTGAAATTCCAGCTGGTCGATCCCGGCAGTTCGGATCAGGCGCACTCGGCAGCCTCCACTCGCGCCGCAGCCCCTACAGGTCCCGGCGAGGCGATCGCGTCGGGACTCGTCGAGCAGATCGGCGAACCCGACGGCCGAGTGCAGCTCGAGTATCGCGGTGAGGTGATCGAAAGGCGCGGGGAGATAGCCGATCACGGCGTCGGTCTCGCAGTCGCGTTCGAGATGTTGGAGCGCGCGGGCGTCGAACTCGGATCGGACGTCACGGCGGTCGGGCACCGCGTCGTGCACGGCGGCGAGGTCTTCTACCGGCCGACTCTCATCGACGACGCGGTGCTCGCGCAGATTTCCGATCTGAGCAAGCTTGCGCCGCTGCACAATCCGCCGAACATCCTGGGCATCGAGGTGGCCCGAGCGCAGCTGCCGAGCGTGCCGCACGTCGCGGTCTTCGACACCGCGTTCTTCCACTTTCTTCCGGCGGCGGCAGCGACGTACGCCATCGACCGAGACATAGCGCGCAGCCACGGTATTCGACGGTACGGCTTCCACGGCACCTCGCACGAGTACGTCTCGCGCCGCACCCAGGAGATACTCGGCGAACCGGAGCTGAACCAGATCGTTCTGCACCTGGGAAACGGTGCCTCCGCCTCGGCAATTCGGGCAGGTGTTCCGATCGACACGTCCATGGGGCTGACGCCGCTCGAAGGGCTGGTGATGGGCACGCGCAGCGGTGACATCGATCCTGGCGTCGTCATGCACCTGCGTCGTAGTGCCGACATGGATGTCGACGACATCGACCGACTGCTCAATCGTGAATCCGGGTTGAAGGGTCTGGCAGGAGTCAACGACTTCAGAGTTCTACAGCAACGCATCGACGAGGGGGACGCGGACGCAGCGCTCGCGTACGACGTCTACATTCACCGGCTGCGCAAGTACATCGGGGCTTACATGCTGGAGCTGGGGAGGCTCGACGCCATCACGTTCACTGCCGGAGTCGGGGAGAACGCCGCGAGCGTGCGCGCCGATGCGCTGGCCGGACTGACCGGGTTCGGAATCGAGATCGATCAGGAACGGAACGCCGAGCGGTCCAGGAGCGCGCGGGTCATCTCGACGGACGCATCGAAGGTCACGGTGCTGGTGGTGCCCACCAACGAAGAGCTCGCCATCGCCCGTGCGACAGACACTGTGGTCAGAACAGCGATCGGGGCCTGATCGCGTTCGCGAGATCCACCAGCGTGAATCGATGAGCCCGATCCGAGGCATTTCTCGCAAGTGAGCGCAGACCCGCTTCGGTGCCCTTGCGCAGACCTGCTTCGGTGAAATGCACCCCGAGGATCGGTTCACGTTCGGCTTCGGCCGCGTGCCCGGAGCGAACCCAGTCCATCGCCATCGCCAACACGAGCGTTCGCATCTGCAGCGCCCGGCTCTCACCTCGCGGAAGCATCGCGACGCGCCGGGCGGCCTCACGGAAGTCGGCCTCCTGCAGATCACGCGACGGCCGGTCCATCATCAACGTCAGAATGCCCGTCATGCGCGCGACAGCGTAGTGCCGCGAGCTGACCGGGACCTGATCGAGCGCCGCGACCGCAGCCTCGGGCTCACCGCGGTACGTCAGCTGGCGGGCGAGCCCGAATGCGGAACTCACGACGGCCCGATTGGTGCGCCACACTGCGCGGTAGTAGGTTTCGGCGCACGTGCGCCACTGCTCACGTTCGTCGGCGTCGAGTTCGGACTGCGCTTCCATGATCAGCTCGGCGCTGGCAGCGAGGGCGATCTTCGGGGCCAGTTCACCCGGCATCGCGTCGAGCACCTTCTCGAAATGCGTCGACGCGTCGGTGAACTTGCCACGCAGCAAGCAGATGAGACCGACGTACCATTCGACACGCCACGGGTCGTCACTGTCGGTTTTCACCTGTGCGACAACCGAAGCCGCGGTACCGACATCGCCCAGATCGATGTGTGCCTTCACCTCGGCGAGAGTGATCTCCAGGCCGCCGGGGGAGCCGTCGGCGAATCGCTCGATACCGTTGCGGCGAGCGTGCGCAAGGGAGTCGAGCGTCTGCTGCGGTTCGCTGTGCACGGCAGCCGCGAGCAGCGGTGCGCTGGGGTCGGCCGGGTCGACGAGAGGAACGGGCAGCGCCGAGACGACCTCGCGCGCACTGATCTTGTCTCCGCGAACCTTGCCGTCGACATAGGTATCGGTGCGGCCGACGGACTCCTCGGTGCCGAACGTCGTGCGCGGTGGACTGAACGCCGTCGACAAACCGGGGCGCTCGGTGCCCGTCTGCAATGCCAGAATCTCCCTCAGCACGCCGGTGGCCTGACTCGCCAGCACATCCGCCGTCGCGAACCGCTGTTTCGGATCAGGATTGGTGGCACGCTGCAGGAGACGATGGAACGACGGGTACCGCCGCAGCAACTCGTGATCGTCCGGTGACGGAATGCCCGGATCGTACTTGCCTGCCGTCGACGGCATCTCCAGCGTCAGAACCGCGAGAGTCCTTCCCGCCGTGTAGATATCCGAAGCGATGGTCGGACCTGTCTCCACGATCTCCGGTGCCTGGTACCCGGCCGTTCCGTACAGGTAACCGTAATCCTCGATGGCCGCAACGGCGCCGAGGTCGATCAGTTTGATCTGATCATCGGTCACCATGATGTTCTCGGGCTTGAGGTCGTTGTACACCAGACCGATCGAATGCAGATACGCCAGCGCGGGCAGCACCTCGAGAATGTACGCGATCGCCTGCTCGACCGGCATCCGCTCGTGATCCCCACGCGCAGAGAGAATGTCACGGAGCGAACGCCCGCCGACGTACTCCATCACGATGAACCCGACATTGGTGCCGTCACCGCGAGGCTGCTCCACGAAGTTGTAGATCTTCACCACTCCGGGATGTGCCACCTCCGCCAGGAACTGGCGCTCGGCGACGGCAACGGCATGCGCCTCGTCGTCACCGAAATGCAGCAGACCCTTCAGCACCACCCACCGATCGCTGACATTGCGGTCGATGGCGAGATAGATCCAACCAAGCCCGCCGTGCGCGATGCACCCCTGCACCTCGTACTGTCCGACGACCAGATCACCCGGCTCCAGCAGCGGCGAGAAGTCGTAGTGCGCACCGCAATGCGCACACGTCCCAGCCTCGGAAGAAACCCCACTCTCGCCATTACTATCAGCCGTTCCGCCGGCGCCAGTCTTGTCACCTCGGCTGACGGGAGCGTTGCACTTCCAGCAGAACCGCTTCTTCAGCGGAACGCTCGGATCCTTCATGACGGCCGTGGCCGGATCCACCGGATCGACACGAGGTACGTCGACGAGGCCGGCGCCGAGACGCCTGCGAATGCCGGTGCCGTGCGTGCGACCCGATCGAGTGCGCCCCGAAGTCCTCGACGACCGAACAGCAGACACTGCCTGTGTCCGATCTACCGCCTGGGTCCGATCGACTGCTTGTGTCCGATCGACTGCTTGGGTCCGATCTACTGCCTGGGTCCTGTCGGAGATGTCCGCCGGTGCTGTTGCCGGCCCGGTCGGTGTTTCCGGATCGTCGATGCTCATGTGGCCCGCTCAGTCCACGTACGCGGGGGACGGTGGACCGGGGGAAGTGCCCATCACGGTGAGCCAGCGGGTGTAGAGGCGATTCCATGTGCCGTCGGCGCGGATCCTTTCGAGCGTGCCGTTGACGAACCTGACCAAATCCTGGCTCTCCTTCTTGATTCCGACACCGTACGGCTCCGGGCTCAGCGAAGCCCCGACGAGTTCCAGATACGGATCCTGTGCCGCGAGACCGGCCAGGATCGCGTCGTCGGTGCTGATCGCGTCCACCTGCCGTTGCTGCAGTACGACAAGGCAATCCGACCACATCGCCGCCGTCACGATCTGCGCTGTCGGCACGATGCGCTGCAACCTGCGTAGCGACGTGGTTCCGTCCACCGCGCACACTCGTTTGTTCGCGAGATCGGCGACCCCGGTGATTCCGGATCCGCGGACTGCGAGAACGCGATGCTGTGCCTGGAAGTAGACGGTGGAGAAGGAGACCTCTTCTTTTCGCGCACAGGTGATGGTCATCGTCTTGACGACGACGTCCACGGTCGAATTCTGCAGTGCCTCCACGCGTTCGGCCGAGGTGAGAATCCGGAAATCCACCCGATCGGGGTCGCCGAACAGATCACGGGAGATCTCGCGCGCGATGTCGACGTCGAATCCGACCAACGTACCGGTCATCGGATCGCGGAAGGAGAACAGGTTGCTGCCGGTGTCGAGTCCGACGATGAGCCTGCCCCGAGCCCGAATGGCATCGACGGTCGGCGCAGGTGGAGCCGGAACCACTCCGGCGGGAGTCGGGCGCAGGCTGGCCGTCGGCCGTGCACACTGAGAGTCGAGCGAGCCTGCTTCCTGTACCCCGGTCGCGGGGCCCGCACCGTCGGGAAGCGGCGGCTCGGAGTAACTGACGTCCGATTCGGGAGGCAACACATCCTGGGTCACACAACCGCTCGTCAGAAGCCCGACGAGGCACAGAACGACACAGGCCATACGAGTCTTCACAGGTACTCACGCAACCTCGGTACGATGCCGACACCCACCGCTGCCGCAGCGGCTATCGTCAGAACGACGGCGCCCGCAGCAAGCCCGGCCAGCGCGGATTTTGCCCTGACGATGTTGCCGCGCAACTCTTTTCGGGCCTGCTCGATGCCGTCGACCAACTGCTCGTCGAGTGCACGGAACTGAGCCGAAGAATCCTGCACGCCACTGCCGGTGGTGATGGTGACGGCGCCGTTGAAGTCTCCCGTGGCCAACGCGTCGGAGATCCGTTCGTGGGAGGACTTCCAGGCCGACAACGTGGCGGTGATCTGCTCGTCGTCGGCGAACATCGTGGTCAATTTGTCTGTGTTGGTGGTGAATTCGGCATCGTATGCCCGGGTGCTGCCGCGTCGGACCAAGTCGAGAGTCTCGTCTGCCCGTGCCTGCTGGGCAAGAATGAAACCGGAAGTCAGGGTCTGCAGAGGAGCAACGCCTCGGTCGAGAGCCCTGTGCGTGGCCGTCGACGAGACCAGGCCACCGACGAGCATCCAGCCGAGAAGCACCGCCATCATCGCGGTCGCCGCGATGAACCCCCAGTTGAGCGTCCGATGAGTGCGACGCGACAGATACAGCTGAGCGAGCACGATCAGTGCCGAACACACCACGATCAGCGCGATCGCGAACAGCGGCGGCCGGACGAAACGTTCCTGATCGGTCGAGACACGCGCTGCCTGTTCGGTGTAGAGACGCTCGGCGCGAGGGAGCAACATCGTCTGCATCTGCGTCGATGCCTCACCGAGGTACGCGGCGCCGACGGGATTTCCGATGCGGTTGTTCGACCGTGCGGTCTCGACGAGGCCGGTGTACACCGGAAGTCCAGCGGCGATCTCCATCAGCGCGGTGCGAGCCTCGTCGTCCGAATCACCGAGGCCGTTCGAGGCCCGCACGATCTCGGCGCCTGCGTCGCCGACAGCCTGGCTGTATCGATCTCGCACCTCCTGAGGCTCCAGGCCTCCGGCGAGAAATGCCGTCGATGCGGCGGCGTCGGCGACCGACAGTGCGCCGTACAGATTCTGAGCGGAATTGGCGAGCGGCTCGGTGCGGATCAGCAGTGCGTCGAGCGTCTGGGCCCGATCGGACACCGCCACCGACGTCACCAGGCCGGTGGTGACGAATGCGATCACGAGCATCACGACGAGGGCGATCATGCGCACAGGCGTCGAACGCACCAACCGCTGCAGTTCGCGACGCGAATCGCTGTCCGCGGCGGGGGCTGCCGTCGTGGGAGGTACGGCAGCAGAGGGTGTAGCGCCGACCACAGTCACACCACCGAGCATATAAGCAGTGGCACCGGTTCGTACGCGGACGGTGAACACGCGGTTCACCCGGTCACCTAAGGTGTTGCGTATGCGCGGCGACGGTGACGGGTGGGTAGTCGGAGAGAACGGCACGCGGCACTGGGGCAAACACGGAGCCGCGGGCCTGCTGCTGCGCGCTCCGTCCCCGGACGGCACGCCGACGGTTCTGCTGCAGCATCGCGCGTTGTGGTCGCACCAGGGCGGGACGTGGGCGCTACCGGGCGGCGCGAAGGACAGCCACGAGAGCAATGTGCACGCGGCGGTACGTGAGGCGGACGAAGAAGCGGGGATCGGCTCCGACCGCCTGCACATCAGGGGCGAGAAGGTCACCGCACGCGTCGAGAGCGGCTGGTCCTACACCACGGTCGTCGCCGACGCGGAGAGCCGCCTGGTGACCACGCCGAACGGCGAGAGCACCGAGCTGCGCTGGGTCCCCGAGGAGATGGTCGACGAGCTTCCGCTGCATCCGGGGTTCGCGGCCAGTTGGCCTGCCCTGCGCACCACTCCACTGCGGATTCTGCTCGACACGGCCAATGTGCTGGGGTCGCGGCCGAACGGGTGGTGGCGTGATCGCAGCGGTGCCACCGGTGAATTGCTTGCCTCGCTCGCCGAAGCTCTGCCTCGCACCGTCGAACTGCCCGGCGGCGATTTCGGATGGCTCACCTGCATCGAGGCAGTGCTCGAAGGTGAGGCGCGAGCAGCTGTCTTCGACGACGCACGCGTACCGGTCATCCACGCGCCGGGCAGCGGCGACGACGAACTCGCGCGCCGCGCCGAAGCCGCCGTCAGCCTCACCGCTCTCGTCACCGCCGATCGTGGTCTGCAGCAGCGGCTACCGGAGTCGGTTCACGTGCTCGCGCCGTCGACCGTGCTCTCCTGGCTCGACCGATCAGCCTCGTAGCTTCAGCGACAGCTCGCGCGCTGCGGCCTGCGGATCTCGTGCCTGGGTGATCGCGCGGACGACGACGATGCGTGTGCAGCCCGTCGCCAGCACCTCGTCTACGTTGCTCACGTCGACGCCGCCGATCGCGAACCACGGACGCGCCGGAGCCGCTTCGGCCGTGCTGCGCAGCAGGTCGAGGCCCGCTGCTGTGCGGTTCGGTTTTGTCGGAGTCGCCCAAACCGGGCCCGTCGCGAAGTAGTCGACGCCGTCCTCGATCGCCGCCAGGCTCGCCTGATTGCGGTTTTGCGTCGATCGGCCGATGACGACGTCGTCACCGAGGATCTGACGGGCGTAATGCACCGGCAGGTCTCCCTGACCGAGATGGAGAACGTCCGCTCCCGACGCCAACGCGAGGTCGGCACGGTCGTTGACCGCGAGCAGAGCCCCGTGGCGCTTGGTTGCTGCCGACAGAACGGCCAGCGCAGCGAGCTCGTCCTTGGCCTCCAACGGCCCGAACTCACGCTCGCCTGCCGAGTTCTTGTCACGAAGCTGGATGATGTCGACGCCGCCGGACAACGCGGCTTCGGCGAACTGAGCGAGATCGCCGATTTCGCGCCTGGCATCGGTGCACAAGTACAGGCGGGCGGAGTTCACACGCTCGCGCGCAGTCTCGTTTCGGGAGCTCTGGGTGGGATGCACACAGCAAACGGTAGTCTGTCGATATTCGTAGATACACGGGAGTCCTGGGGTTCGCGGGGCTGAGAGTGGACACGCCCGTCCTTACCGTCAATACCTGAACCGGATCATGCCGGCGCAGGGAGTGAGGTGGTAGACAAATGCCCGAAACCCTGGCTGTGGTGGGCGGCGGTGTCATCGGGTTGGCCGTCGCCGCGCGGGCATCACGTGAGGGCTGGTCGGTGCGCCTGTACGACCCGTCGATCGGATCGGGTGCGTCGTGGGTGGCAGGTGGCATGCTCGCGCCGCTGTCCGAGGGGTGGCCGGGTGAGCACGAGTTGCTCGCGTTCGGCGCGCACTCGTTGGCCAGATGGCCGGAATTCGCCGCGGCACTTCCCGGGCCCTCGGTGTTCTCCGCGACCGGGTCCCTGACCGTCGCACTGGACGCCGCCGATGCAGCAGATCTGAAGACGATCGCCGAATGGGTCGGTGAGCAGGGCCACGACCTCGAGATCCTCGGCCGCGCGCAGGTACGCGAGATCGAGCCGTCGCTGGCCCAGAACATCCGCCTCGGGCTGCTCGCACCCACCGAACTCGCCGTCGACAATCGGGCGCTGGTCGGTGCGCTTCGGGAAGCCGCCGCCGACGTCGAATTCGTGCCCGAGGCCGTCGACGACCTCGGTTCGCTGAAGGCGGACCAGATCGTGCTCGCCGCGGGAGCACACTCCGCCGCAGTGCTGGCCGGCGTCCAGGTACGGGCGGTGAAGGGCGAGATCCTCCGGCTGCGACGACGCCCGAGTGCCTCCCCGTCGCCCACTCGCACCATCCGCGGCAGCGTCCACGGACGCGCCGTCTACCTGGTGCCGCGCGGCGACGGACTGGTCGTCGGCGCAACACAGTACGAGTCGGGTCAGGACACACAGGTGACCGTCGCCGGCGTGCGCGATCTCATCGCCGACGCCGAACGGCTCATGCCCAGCATCGGTGAGTACGAACTGCACGAGACCGCAGCAGGACTGCGCCCCATGAGCCCGGACGGCCTGCCCCTCATCGGAAGAATCTCCGAACGCGTCATCGTCGCGTCGGGGCACGGACGCAACGGAATCCTGTTGACGCCCATCACCGCGGACGCTGTCTCGGCGCTCCTCGCCGGCGACACACTTCCCGAAGCGAAGGCTGCAGATCCAGCCCGATTCGAGCCGGCACCACTCGAGAAAGTCAGGAACAAGTGATTACCGTCAACGGTGAAGACCACGTTCTCTCCGAACAGCTGACGATGCGGCAACTGCTCGTCCAGCTGTCCATGCCCGAGAAGGGAATCGCCGTGGCCGTCGACGGCATGGTCCTTCCCAAGAGTCGATGGGACACGACGACCGTCGAAAAAGGCTGGACCATCGACGTTCTCACCGCAGTGCAGGGTGGTTAGAGTGAGCGAAGTGTTGAAGATCGCGGACAAGGCGTTCGATTCCAGGCTCATCATGGGCACCGGGGGAGCGGCGAATCTGACGGTGCTGGAAGAGGCACTGATCGCATCGGGCACCGAACTGACCACTGTCGCGATGCGCCGCGTCGACGCCGCCGGTGGGACCGGAGTCCTCGACTTGCTGCGCCGGTTGAACATCGCGCCCCTGCCGAACACCGCGGGCTGTCGCGGCGCCGCCGAAGCGGTTCTCACTGCGCAACTCGGTCGTGAAGCGCTCGAAACCGACTGGGTCAAGCTCGAAGTGATCGCCGACGAGCGAACCCTGCTGCCCGACGCCATCGAACTGGTCAAGGCCGCCGAACAACTGGTCGACGACGGTTTCCACGTGCTCCCGTACACCACCGACGATCCTGTCCTCGCGCGCAGGCTCGAGGACATCGGCTGCGTCGCCGTCATGCCGCTCGGTGCTCCGATCGGAACGGGACTCGGCATCTCCAATCCCCACAACATCGAGATGATCGTCGAGGCCGCAGGCGTCCCGGTCATCCTCGACGCGGGCATAGGGACTGCGAGCGATGCAGCATTGGCGATGGAATTGGGCTGCGACGCAGTTCTTCTCGCGACGGCCGTCACCCGGGCGAAGGACCCGGCGCTGATGGCGTCGGCGATGCGCTCTGCCGTCACCGCTGGATATCAGGCACGCCGCGCCGGGCGGATACCGAAGCGGTTCTGGGCGCAGGCGAGCTCGCCCACCTAGGGGGCCGTAGGGGTGTGGGTCATCCGAAAGGATGACGGAGGTCGCGACTCGCGGACGATGTGCAGGGGCCCCTTCGTCGTGGACAGTGAGTCCCATGATCGAAGTAACGGGACTGACCAAGCAGTTCGGTAGCACCAAGGCGGTCGAGGATCTGACCTTCACGGTGAAACCGGGCATCGTGACCGGCTTCCTCGGACCGAACGGGGCCGGCAAGTCGACGACCATGCGGATGATCCTCGGCCTCGACCGCCCCACCAGCGGCACGGCACTGATCGAGGGCAAGCCGTACAACCAACTCAAGCAGCCACTGCGCACCGTCGGCGCCTTGCTCGACGCCAAGTGGGTGCACCCCAACCGCTCGGCACGTGCACACCTGGAATGGATGGCCGCATCCAACGGAATTCCCAAGTCGCGCGTCGACGAGGTACTCCGGCTCGTCGGACTCACCGACGTCGCCAAGAAGAACGCGGGCGGATTCTCGCTGGGAATGTCGCAGCGGCTCGGTTTGGCAGGCGCCCTCCTCGGTGATCCGAAGGTCCTGCTGTTCGACGAGCCGGTCAACGGCCTCGACCCCGAGGGCATCGTCTGGATCCGCAAATTCATGCAGCGTCTCGCTGCCGAAGGCAGGACCGTTCTCGTATCGAGCCACCTGCTCTCCGAGATGGCGCAGACGGCGGAACATCTCGTCGTGATCGGACGCGGCAAGCTGATTTCCGATTCGTCGGTGCAGGAATTCATCGATCACGCATCCGAGGCATCGGTCCGGGTGCGGAGCCCGCAGCTCGACGCTCTGCGCAGTGCATTGACATCGGCAGGTCTGACGGTGCGTGAACCCACCGGAGCCGACGAGTTGCAACCCGCGCTCGTCGTGGTCGACTCGACGACGGAGGCGATCGGCGACATCGCCGGGCGCGCCGGAATCGTTCTGCATGAATTGTCCTCGCAGCGAGGATCTTTGGAAGAGGCGTTCATGAAGCTCACCGGAGACGATGTTCAGTACCACGGTGCAGGCGCCGAGGTCATGGGAGGTGCACTGTAATGAGTGTCTTGGCAGCAGAACGCATCAAGATCACCTCGACCAAGTCGCCGTGGTGGTGCACCGTCGCGATCGTCGTCCTCGGGCTCGGGCTCGGCGCGATCGTCGGAATCACCTCGAAGATCGGTCTCAACTCCTACAACGATCAACTGGCACAGGGCAAGACGCCCGATTACGATCCGTACCTGCCGTCGGTCTACGACGCCGTCGGAAGTGGTGTCGGCGGATTCGGTGTGATGGTGCTGATGATTCTCGCAGCGCTCACCGTCACCAGCGAGTACCGCTTCGGCGTCATCAGGACCACGTTCCAGGCAATTCCCAATCGCAGCGCGGTGCTGGTCGCGAAGGCCGCCATCATCGGAGTCTTCGGACTCGTTCTGAGCTTCGTCCTCGGTCTCGGAGCCTTCTATCTCGCGAAGACGTTCGCCGGCGGTGACGCCGGAAAGCTGCTGAGTTTCGACGTCGACGGCACGTGGCGCGTCATCTACGGAACTGCCATCCTCGCGTTCCTTCAGGTAGTGATCGCAGTCGGAGTCGGCGCATTGCTCAGGCAGTCCGCCGGTGCCATCGCGCTACTGTTGCTGTGGCCGTTGGTCATCGAAAGTCTCTTCGGGCTGTTCGGCTCGTTCGGCCGTGCCGTCCAGCCGTTCCTTCCCTTCGCCAACGCCAGCCACTTCCTCGGCTCGGACGGCGGGATCGATTTCCACTGGGGACCGATCGGCAGTCTGATCTACTTCATCGTCTTCACCGCGATCGTGTTCGGTGCCGCACTGTTGGTGGTCAATCGCCGAGACGCCTGACCAGGTAGCCGCTAGCATGCATGCATGCGACGGATGACCCTACTTGCAAGCTTCGCAGTCGGCGCACTCGTACTGGCCGGTTGTTCGTCGTCTTCGGATGACGAGCAACCGGCCAGTTCTGCACCCACGCCGGTTGCGACGCCCGACGGGCCTGGCCTCGCCGATGCGGTGACCGAGGCCGCGGTGGTCGGACACCTCGAACAACTCGAACGAATTGCAATCGACAACAACGGAAATCGGGCCGCGGGTACCTCCGGGTACGACGCCAGCGTCGACTACGTCGTCGACGAACTCGAATCTGCCGGGTTCGAAGTCGAGACACCGGAATTCGAATTCGATCAGTTCACCGCCGACACCCAATCGCTCTCGGCGCCGGACCGACAGTTCCAGGTGAATGCGCTGACGTACTCCCCGTCCACGCCGGGCGACGGCCTCACCGGAAGAGTCGTGCCCGCGCCCAAGGACGACTCACCCGGTTGCGAGGCAACCGATTACACCGGGCTCGACCTCGCCGGTGCAGTCGTCGTCGTCGATCGTGGTGTGTGCCCGTTCGGCCAGAAGCAAACCGTCGCAGCAGATCTCGGTGCCGCGGCCGTCCTCGTGGTCAACAACGAACCCGGCCCGCTCGACAGTGGAACTCTCGGCGGAGCGGACGTCGCACGTATACCCTCCGGTGGCGTCAGTCAGGAGGACGGACCCGCCGTCGCAGCAGCACCCGAACTGACCTTGACGCTCGACACCGAAACGACCACGACCAAGAGCCGCAACGTCATCGCGCAGACCAAGACGGGAAACGCGGAGAACGTCGTCGTCGCAGGCGCGCATCTCGACAGTGTCCCTGAAGGTCCTGGAATCAACGACAACGGCAGCGGCACGGCCGCAGTGCTGGAGACGGCACTGCGGATGGGTAGCGAACCCGACGTCACCAACGCGGTGCGCTTCACGTTCTGGGGTGCCGAGGAGCTCGGACTCGTCGGATCCACCAAGTACGTCGAGGGGCTGAGCGAGACGGACAAGGCGAACATCGCGTTGTATCTCAACTTCGACATGATCGGCTCGCACAACGCCGGTTATCTCGCCTACGACGGCGACGACTCGGACAAGGTCGGGGAGCCCGCAGGTCCGCCCGGATCGGATGCGATCGAGCGCGTCTTCGTCCAGCGACTGCAGCAGGAGGGCATCGCTGCGGAGGGGACCGATTTCGACGGTCGATCCGACTACGGCCCCTTCATCGAGGTCGGGATCCCGGCGGGCGGTGTGTTCAGCGGAGCCGACGAGACCAAGACCCCGGAGCAGGCCACGAAATGGGGCGGCACCGCGGACGAGACGTTCGATCAGAACTATCACACTGCCGAGGACACGCTTGCCAACGTCGACCGAGCGGCACTGGCCGAGAACGCATCCGCCGTCGCATACGGAATCGGCACGTACGCGCAGTCCGTCGAAGGCCAGGACGGAGTCCCGGTGGGCGCCGCACGAACGGAGGCTCGTTCGGGAGAATGAGGTATGTGTGACCGTCGGTTACCCTTGAATCCGTGAACTCGTACGTGACGTCGGCGATCGATTGGGTGCGGAGTGTGAACCGAAGCCCCGCATTCGTCGCTGCCGTGCGCAAGGTTCGGCGAGTGCTACCGGGTGATCCGTCGTTCGGTGATCCCTTGTCGATGGCAGGTCCCGGCTCTGCTCTCGCAGTCGCTCGCGTCGCCGATCGGTTCCTCGACGACGAGTCGGGCGCATCACGCGAGATCGGTCTCGGAGCACTGCAACTGTGGCAGGCGGTGCTCGAAAGCACCGGCCGCGGCCGCGGTGAACGCGATGTCACCATCGTCTTCACCGACCTCGTCGGCTTCTCGACGTGGTCGCTTCTCGCAGGCGACGCAGACACGCTGACGCTCCTTCGGCGGGTGTCGCGAGCGGTCGAACCCGGCATCGACGTCCACGGCGGGCACGTGGTCAAGCGTCTCGGCGACGGCGTGATGGCCGTCTTCCATCGGCCGGAGAATGCTCTGCGCGCCGTCCGGGCGGCGCGCGTCGCGCTGGCGGAGGTGGACATCGACGGCTACACACCGAGGATGCGCGTCGGAATACACACCGGAAGCCCGAGGCAGATCGGTTCGGACTGGCTCGGCGTCGATGTCACCGTCGCCGCCCGGGTCATGGAGACCGGCGGAAACGGCAATCTGATGATCTCGCAATCCTCGCTGGAGCGAATGCCGCCCGGCACTCTCGAGGAAATCGGTCTGTCCGCACGGCCGTATCGAAGGGGCTTCTTCGCCCCGAAGCTCAACGGGGTCCCCGAGGATCTACGTATCCTGCGGCTCGTGGAGTCTCCACAGCGGTGACACAGGGCCGTGTCCGGCGCCCAGGTCGTACGACGCGGCCAGGCACCGGGTCACCCATTCCTTCGCGAACGCAACGGCGTCGGGAACGGAGTAGCCGTTGGCGAGGGCACTGGCCATGGCCGCGGCGAGCGTGTCCCCGCCGCCATGATCGTTTCCGGTGTCGATGCGTGGGCTGCTGAACTCCTGGAAGGTGTCACCGTCGAACAGGATGTCGGTGCTCTTCTCGGACGTGCGCAGGTGGCCGCCCTTGACGAGTGAGTACTGGGCACCGAGGGCATGCAGCGCCTCGGCAGCCCGGCGGGCCGATGCGTCGTCGACGACGTCGATGCCGGTGATCAGCTTCACCTCGTCGAGGTTCGGGGTGACGATCGTGGCGATCGGAAACAGTGTGGTGCGGATCGCGTCGAGCGCTTCCTCGTGCAGGAGGGGATCGCCGTGCATCGACGCGCACACCGGGTCGACGACGAGCGGGATCGAGCCGTTCCTGCCTATCCCGACCTCGGTACACGCGGCCGTCACCGCCTCGATGATGGCCGTCGACGCCAGCATGCCCGTCTTCGCCGCACCGATGCCGATGTCGCCGACCACGGTCTTGATCTGGTCGGCGACGACGGACGGTGGAATCTCGTGGAAGCCGCTCACGCCGACAGTGTTCTGCACGGTGACGGCAGCGACGGCGACACACGCGTGGACGCCGCACATGGCCATCGTTCGACTGTCGGCTTGGATTCCAGCGCCTCCTCCCGAGTCGGTTCCGGCGATGGTGAGCGCACGGACAGGGGTCGACCCGTTGGGTGTCAGCGGTAGGAACTTCACGAAAGGTGACAGTACCGGCTGAGGTGGAGCACCCCGCGACAGATGCGGGCACCGGTGTGAATGTTGTTGCATCACAACAGGGGTGGGGTTCGACTATGAGGGGTACCAGTCTTTGTGGCGCACCGGGGTTGTGGACCTACGGAACCGAAGGTTTGTTGCTACAAACGGGTGACAACTACCCCGCCCCACTGTTTAATAGTGGTGTAGGTCACATGTAAGTCACGGTGGATTCACTCCATCGGGTATTTCGGTAAAGGAGGTGACGGATGCTTGCCAGTAGTCCCAGTGCTGATGTCTCCATCAACAAAGACCAGAACCGCTTCGAGTTGAGACTCAACGGCGATCTGGTTGGAATCGTCGGCTTCTACGAGTTCGAAGGTCAAACCAAACGTGGTTCACGGACGCATGTCGTCTCGTTCATGCACACCGTCGTCACCGAAGACTTCGGTCATCAAGGACTCGCGGCGATCCTCGTTCGGCGAGCTCTCGACAGCGCGCGGTCGTACGGGTGGAAGGTGAAGCCGGTCTGTACGTACGTTCAGCGCTTCCTCGCCGCGAACCCCGAGTACTCCGACGTCGTCGTTCCTCTGGACAAGTAACGATTGCAGCTCGGGGCTGCGTCGAATTGCTATCCGACTCTGCCGTTCCATCGACGTGACGGCAGCTCGGCTGCTCTTATGGTGACATGGATCACATTCGTACAGAGCCCCTGTCGCAGGTGGACATCACCTCTTCGGTGCACATCGAGGACAACTGCGCACACAGCCGGTTCGACCTCTTTCTCGGCGACGAGCTTGTCGGCATCCTCGGATATCGCGACGCCGACGACGGGGCCATCGCCTTCATGCACACGGTCGTCAAAGAGGAATACGGCGACCGCGGATGGGCCGGCGTATTGGTCCGGGGCGCGTTGAACACCGCGCGCGATCGTGAATGGCGGATCGTTCCCATCTGCACCTACGTGCGCCGTTACCTCGCGAGAAACCCTGAGTTTCTCGACCTCGTCGCCGACTGATCGCCCACCCTCCCCGTTTCTCCCGCCCTCCTCGTTTCACGCAAATGCACGTGCGTTTGCGTGAGGGGTGTGGGTTTTCCCTGGTTGGCACTCCCGCGCCCTCCCGTTGCGCGCAAATGCATGTGCGTTTGCGTGAGGGGTGTGGGGTGGGGGCGGGGTGGGGCGGGGCGGGGGAGAGCACTGCTCTTGCGGTTGACCGCTGCATTGGTGAATACTGCTCACACAGGAGAGCGCCGCTCTCCGTACGTGGAGGGTGGACCATGTTCGTGATCACAGGAATTCTGTTCGTGCTCTACGCGGCGCTGCGGCCGTATTCGGTCGAGACAGGGGTCGCAGGCGCAGACGCGTTCGCGTCACCGTTGTGGGTGGTGGCCCATGTGTGTGCGATGTTCGGGTTCGTGGCCCTCGTAGTGGCGGTCAGGAAGGCAGACGAGTTCGCGGCGGTAGTGCTGGGGCTCGGAGCTGCGTTGGTGTTGCCGTACTACGGCGCCGAGACGTTCGCACTCAACGCACTGGGATCCGAAGCGCAGAGCACCGGAAACTACTCGCTGATCGATCTGGCCGATCCCATTCGTTTCGGACCGACCCAAATAGTGATGTTCGGCGCCGGATTGATTCTTGTCGCGGCCGGGGCAGTGTTGTTCGCCAGAAGGGTCGGCAGCTGGCAGTCGGCTCTGTTCGCGGCGGGATTCGTGCTGTTCCTGCCGCAGTTCTTCGCTCCGCCGTGGCTGCGGATCGCGCACGGACTGCTCATTCTCGTCGGAGCCGTCGCACTGGCGCTGCAGCCGGGCAGAACCCGTCAGGAAATCTCGACGACGACGGGAGCGTGATCGCT
The DNA here is from genome assembly GCF_001895005.1 of Rhodococcus yunnanensis NBRC 103083. Classification (GTDB taxonomy): domain Bacteria; phylum Actinomycetota; class Actinomycetes; order Mycobacteriales; family Mycobacteriaceae; genus Rhodococcoides; species Rhodococcoides yunnanense. Next base: position 269,621 of record NZ_BCXH01000006.1, read on the forward strand.
GGCGCCCTTGCCCTTACGCTCGTCGCGGTCGATCGACGCGCCCGTGACGCGAGCGGCGAGTGCCGGTGACGCCAGCGCCATGTCGATGCGCAGGCCCTGCTTCTTCGGGAATCGGAGCTGCGTGTAATCCCAGTACGTGAAGGTGCGCGGCTCGGGTGTGAACTGACGGGTCACCTCGGTGAAGCCAGCCTCGGTGAACGATTCGAACGCATCGCGCTCGGGCTGGGATGTGTGCGTCTTGCCCTCGAACAGTGCGGGATCCCAGACGTCGTCGTCGGTCGGCGCGATGTTCCAGTCGCCGACGAGTGCGATCTGGGCTTGCGGATCGGACGAGACCCATGCCTGTGCGTCGGCGCGTAGCTTGGCCAACCACTCGAGCTTGTAGGTGTAATGCGGGTCGGCGAGCTCGCGGCCGTTGGGGACGTACAGGCTCCACACTCTGACGCCACCGCACGTCGCCCCGATGGCCCGAGCCTCGCTGACGGCCTCGACCTCGGGGTCCTTGCTGAAGCCCGGCTGGTCCTCGAAGCCGATCTGCACGTCCTCCAGACCGATGCGTGAGGCTATGGCCACGCCGTTCCACTGACTCAACCCGACGTGGGCGACCTCGTAGCCGATCTCGGTGAACCGCTCGTACGGAAACTGTGCGTCCTTGCACTTCGTCTCCTGCATCGCCAGCACATCGACGTCGGACCGGCCGAGCCAGTCGACGATCCGATCCTGACGAGAGCGGACGGAGTTCACATTCCAGGTAGCCAATCGCACGGCGATCACCTTACTCGAGTGCTCCGACAGGCTCCGCGTACCGATAGCGATGGTGCTCGAGGAATCCGAGACCCCGATACATCTCGATGGCTCCGGTGTTCGTCGCCGACACCTGCAGGTACGCGTGGCTCGCGCCCTGCTCACGGCCCCACGCGACGAGTTCTCCGCAGACTCGTGTCCCGAGTCCGTTGCGGCGGTGGGCCTGTGACACCTCGATCGCGGTCAGGCCGACCCAGCGTCGACCGTCCGGCGACGACGTCACCGCGCCGCGGCCGATCGCGAGAATCTCCGACGCCGAGCTGCCGATCCGAGCGAATCCGAGTACACCGTCGCGCACCGAGGAGATGACCTCCACGGCGTCGTCGGGCACTGAGCGGCCGCGGTAGCGATAGAGCCCGAGCCAGTCCTCGTCGGGGGCATCGGAGATCACCGACACCGACTCGGCAGGCAATTCCAGGCGTGCGATGTCGGCGGCCATCACGAGGGTTTCGTCGCGCGTCACCCAACCAGGAGGTACCGAGCCCAGCCGATCCGGCAGCAGAAGTACTGCAGGCAGGCCCCGCGCGTCCAACCACTCGGCGACGGCAGCCAGAGATGCTTCGGATGCATGCGGGGCCACCGGTACCGCTGAATTGGCTCGGCCCGTGAAGCCGTGTCCGGCGCGCAGTAGCCAACCGTCGATCTCCGCGAGTTCGATACCCGGCCAGCCATCGACGGCGGCGCGTTCGAGTGCTCTGATCTCGGACGTCCGGATCGGCCGCGGACCCAACGCTTTGAGCGCGACGACCCGATCCGGATACACCCGCACGACGCGGCCGTCGGTCGCTCGCACGGCGACGACCGAATCGCCGCTCTCGATCAGCTCCCCGATCACGTCTGTCATCGGATGCGAGTGACCGGGTGGTAGCCGGTAGCGCATCGTGACGCGAGTTCCGACGGCGATGCTCACGATCTAGTCGACCTCGTGGCCGAACGGATCCTCGACGGTTCCGGGGATCCAGGACAGGCCGGGTGTGCCCCAGCCTGCACGTTTGATGGCCTTCTTGGCTGCTCTGGCGTTGCGGCCGATCAGCACGTCGACGTACAGAAATCCGTCGAGGTGCCCGACCTCGTGTTGAAGCATGCGCGCGAAGAAGCCCGTGCCCTCGATGTCGACGGGTTCTCCGTCGGCGTCGGTTCCGGTCACACGCGCCCAGTCGGCACGGCCCGTCGGATACTGCTCGCCGGGTACGGAGAGGCAGCCCTCGTCGTCGTCCTCGGGATCGGGCATCGTCTCGGGGATGGCCGACGTCTCGAGTACGGGGTTGACGACGACGCCCGTGCGGCGGACGATCTTTCCGTCGGGTCCCTGGGCCGGGCAGTCGTAGACGAACAGGCGAAGCGACACGCCGACCTGATTGGCGGCGAGTCCTACGCCGTTCGCCACGTCGAGTGTTTCGTACATATCCGCGATAAGGTCTGCGATCTCGGCGGGCGATTGTGTGACGGGTTCGGTCGGGGTGTGCAGCACCGGGTCGCCGACGATCCGGATCGGAAGAATTGCCATGGCCTCGAGAATAGTGGCGGCTGCGTACGGCCTCGACACTCGGTGACCGACGCGACTCGCCGCAACCACCGCGAGCCGCTCGGAAGCCGTGCTCACCATGGTTGAATGGGGATCGAAGAACACGTGTGTAATTCGCGTCGAACCTGCCCGCCTGCGGGTGCGTCGAATCGGGGTCGAGGGGGGCCGGCTGAGCGACATTCAGGCATACAGGCGGAAAGCACAGTACGGCGCCAGCAAGGCAAAAGAGTGGGACCCGCCAACGCGGGTCCGAGAAGTCGAGGAGTGAGATGGACGGCGCAGCAGCGCGTGACTCGAACCAGTCTCAGCAGTCGGGGAGTTCCGAGAACGTCAACGAGGTCGGGGCCGACGGCCTGACTCGTCGTGAGCACGACATCCTGTCCTTCGAACGTCAGTGGTGGAAGTACGCAGGCGCGAAGGAAGAGGCGATCAAGGAACTCTTCTCCATGTCGGCTACTCGCTACTACCAAGTTCTCAATGCGCTCGTGGATAGGCCCGAATCCTTGGCGGCAGATCCGATGCTGGTCAAACGCCTTCGCAGGTTGCGGGCCAGCAGGCAGAAGGCACGGGCGGCTCGCAGGCTCGGCTTCGAGGTCTAGGAGCCCGGCGCCGATCAACTAGTGTCTTCGACTGTGAGCAGTCCAAATCCGGAATCGTCCGGCCCTCCGCTCCGCGCTCTGGCAATGGTCTTGATCTCGCTTGCGATCTTGTTCGCGGCGATCGGTGCACTGTCTTTGACCGGTTCGGACGACACCGACGATGCAGCGTCCGAGCAGACGACGAGCGAGGTCGAGGCCGCTCCGGCATCGTCGACTGCCGCGCAGGCACCGCCACCGGCGAGTGCCGCGACGTCCGCACCCAGTTCCGCTGCGCCTACGACGTCGGGCGCCGCCGGGGATGTCGACGTGCGTGTGCTCAACAACAGCAACGTGTCGGGACTTGCCGCCGACACCGCGGCGACCCTCACGAGCGAGGGTTGGACGATAACGGAGACGGGCAACTACAGCGCAAGCCAGGTCCCGTCGACGACGGTGTACTTCGGATCGGCTTCGGGCGCGCAGGCGGCGGCGCGTGAGATCGCCCAGCAGATCGGTGCCACCGCGGAGTCGCGGCCCGCCACGTTGTCCGAGTTCGGGGACGGCGTGATCGTCATGGTCACCGAGTGAGTTTCTCGTCCGCAGCCCTGTGACGCGCTGGTACTACCGGGCATAGTTATGATCGACGCAACTTACGCACAAGCCTCAGAAGGAGCATTTCCCATGGCACCGACCAGTTCAGCCCGAACAGCGATCCGGTCCTGGCGCCTCGCGACTCCGGTGATAGCGCTGGCGGCCTTCGGTCTGGTTGCGTGCACGGCACCCGAGACGCCGTCCGACGTGGCCGGCACGACGCCTCCCGTGTGGACCGGCAAGGAAGATCCGAGCGGACACGGCGTGGCAGCCGATGCGCCCGAGGGCACTGTCGAGGCCGAGTTCGAGAACGCAGCGGGAACGTCCGTCGGAACGGTCTCCTTCGTCGAGGAGGGCGATCACCTGGTCGTCACCGTCGAGGCAGAGGGCCTGACGCCAGGATTCCACGGTCTGCACATTCATTCGGTCGGCAAGTGCGAGGCCAATTCCGTCGCCCCGACCGGCGGTGAGCCGGGAGACTTCCTGTCCGCAGGTGGTCACCTTCAGGTCGACGGACGCACCGAGCACCCGGCGAGCGGGGATCTGACGTCGCTGCAGGTGAAGGAGGACGGGACGGCAAGTCTTGTCACGACGACCGACGCCGTCACCCTCGACGACCTGCGCGCCGACGGCGGACGTGCCGTCGTCGTGCACTCGGGACCGGACAACTTCGCCAACATCCCGACCCGCTACACGCTTCCCGACGGTGCCGCGGTACCCGACACGACCACTCTGATGACCGGCGACGCCGGTAGTCGCGTCGCATGCGCGGTATTGCAGTAGGTGGACGTTCCGCGAATTCACTTCGAGAGTTCCCCGCGCCCGACGCTGGGCGTCGAGTGGGAGATCGCGTTGGTGGACAAGGAATCTCTCGATCTCGTCAACTCGGCTGCCGACGTCATGGACGGCGTCACCGAGTTGTCGGGCGCGCAGCCTCCGCGCGTGACGAAAGAACTGCTGCGTAACACCGTCGAATTGGTCACCGGTGTCTGCGAGAACGTCGGCGAGGCCATGGACGATCTCGGTGAATCGCTCGATCTGGTTCGCCGAGCTGCGGATCCGCTCGGTATCGACCTGTTCTCGGCAGGCACGCATCCTTTCGCCGAGTGGTCCACCCAGGTTCTGACCAGATCCCCGAGCTACGACGAGCTGATCGCGCGTACTCAGTGGTGGGGACGGCAGATGTTGATCTGGGGTGTGCACGTCCATGTGGGAGTCTCGTCCCCGGACAAGGTCTTTCCCATTCTCAACTCGCTGCTGCTGCAGTACCCGCACCTGTTGGCGTTGTCGGCGTCGTCGCCGATCTGGGCGGGCTCGGACACCGGATACGCCAGCAACCGGGCCTTGATGTTCCAGCAGTTGCCGACGGCCGGATTGCCGTTCCAGTTCGAGGACTGGGCCCAGTTCGAAGGTTTCGTGCGCGACCAGATGAAGACGGGTGTCATCGAGCAGTTGGGCGGAATGCACTGGGACATTCGTCCAGCACCCAAGTGGGGGACCATCGAGGTTCGCGTGTGCGACGGCGCATCCACCAAACGCGAGCTGGCAGCGCTCGTTGCACTGACGCATTGCCTCATCGTGAATCTCGACGACCGTCTGGAAGCAGGCGAGAGCCTTCCGAGCATGCCGCCGTGGCACGTTCAGGAAAACAAGTGGCGCGCCGCGCGCTACGGTCTCGACGCAGAGATCATCCTCGACTCCGACAGCAACGAGCGCCTGGTCACCGACGACCTGTTCGATCTGCTCGAGAAGCTGATGCCGACGGCCGTTCGGCTCGGGTGCGCCGACGAACTCGCCTCGGTGGCCGACATTCCGCGCCGCGGGGCGTCGTACCAGCGTCAGCGACGTGTCGCGGCCGACACGGGCGGGGATCTTCGCGCGGTCGTCGAATCCTTGGTATCCGACCTTCGGGCATGACCTTGTCGATGTAATCGTTCGTTCACTTTCCGTTTACTATGAACGGCGTGCTGCAGTGGGATGAACGGTCGTCGCGTGAGGAAGCCGAAAAACCCAGAACTCTGACGAGCTTCGGCATCGGTGCAGCGGTCGTCGCGCTCTTTCTCGGCTCGCTGCAGATGGTGGCCTCGTACAAGGGATTTCCCGGTCCACTGCCGAGTCTGTGGAACGACTTCTTCGGCACCCCGAAATCCATGGCGATTCCGTGGGGCGGACTTGCACTGGCGTTGGTGGGAGTCAACGCCCGTGTACGAGTGGTGGCGTTGTCCGCTGCCGTCGTGATCGATGTTGTCTGTGCGCTGATCCGACTCGAAGCCGGACACTCCTTCTCGATCGGTAACGGCGCGATCATCGTGCTGGTGGGGCTCGGTGCCTACACCCTCTACCTGCGCGACGCCGGCGGCCTGAAGGCGGTGTGCCTCGGCGCCCTGCTCATTCTCGCCACCAAGGCAGGCGACGCATGGCTGCACATCACGACCCTCGTCCGCCCGTCCGTTCTCGACGAATACGCACAGGTCGCCGATCATGCTCTCGGCAATCCCTCCTGGATCGTCGGCTCCGGACTCGCCGCGCTCGGTCCGATCGTGCCCGCGGTCCTGCACTGGGTCTACATTCAACTCCCGGTGGCGGCGATCGCCATCGCGATCTACCAACTCCGAGGGCTCACGACGGGACGAGCGTGGCCGACGCACTATCTGGTCCGCACGTTCCTGCTGATCGGTCTGGTCGGGCCCATCTTCTACATTCTGTTTCCGGTCGTCGGGCCGATGTTCGCATTCGGGCCGGACGGCCAAGGGTTTCAGGTCGGGAACTTCTGGCCGACGCACGTGCCGTTCGATCTGTCGCCGTCGGGAATCGACTTCGACGCCGTGACCCCGCGTAACTGCATGCCGAGTCTGCACACGGCATGGGCGTTGAGCCTGTTCATTCATTCGCGTCGCGGTCCGTGGTGGCTGCGTCTCGGCGGGACAGCATGGTTGGTGTGCACAGTGGCCGCCACGCTCGGCTTCGGGTACCACTACGGCGTCGACCTGGTTGCGGGCGTTGTTCTGTGCCTGACACTCGAGTCGACTCTGCGTGACCCCGAGCGGGGTTGGGACGCAGCCCGGATTCGTCTGGTTGCGTACGGCTCGACGGTCATGGCGTTCCTGCTGCTGAGCTACCGCTACCTCGCCGTGCCGTTCGGGACCTATCCGGAACTGTTCGGTCCGCTGATCCTGATACTCATGGGTTCGGTGGTCGCGATGTTCTACGCAACCTTCTTCGCTGCGCCGGGCACCGCGATGGCCACGTGGGGTGGACAGGTCACTCCGACTCGTCCGGCTCCATCTCGTTGACGATCAGCAGTCCGTCGCGACCACGCTGTTCACGGTAGGCGACACGTCCGACGGTGTGTGCGATGACGGGTGCCGTGACGAGAGTGAACACCCCGACGAGCACGAGCATCCAGATGTCGACATTTCCGCGTAGTTCGATGACAGCACCGGTGAGTACCAGAACGAGTCCGACCACCTGCGGCTTGGTCGCTGCGTGCATACGCGAGAGCGTGTCCGGGAACCGGACGATCCCTACTGCGGCGGTGAATGCGAGCACCGCGCCCAGCAGTATGAAGATCGCCGCGATCACTTCGAGAACAGTGTTCATTCGTCCCTCACCCGGAATCGTGCGACGCTGACGGATCCGACGAAGCTCACCAGAGACAGTGCGACGATCGACGGAACGATCGTGGTGTCGAGGCTGTAGACCGACCACACCGCCAATCCACACATCGACACCGCGAGGATGGTGTCCATCGCGACGAGACGATCGAGTGTGCTCGGGCCGTCGAGCAACCGGAATGTCGTGATGACGGCTGCGGCCACCAGAAGAATGCCTGCGATCGAGAGGACGATCGTCACTTCCAGTTCCCCTTTCTCTCGTCGTCGATCTTCTTGTCGTCACGGCCCTCGTGCGGGGTAGCGACGTCGTCGCCGAGTACACCGTGATACCGCTCGTACTCCTGGAAGTGCAGCGGACTCGGTTTCCAGTCGCTGTCACGCTCGAACGCGGCGATGAACAGTTTCTCGAGCCGACGAACCGACCGATAGAACGCGTCGACGGCTTTCTGGCTGCCCATGTCGAGCACGTGCACGTAGACGAGACGGCGGGTCTGATCGATCTCGAGCACCATCGTCCCTGGAATCAGATTGAGCGCATCGACGCACAAGGTGAGCACCAGATCGGATTTGATCGCAATCCTGCACCGCAGAACCCCGGTAACCGGCGGTGCCTGCGGACGTACCGCGAGCCACGCGACGCTGACACTGGATTCGGCTGCGTAGTAGAGGAATACCCCGATGAGCTTCAGCAACGAGAAGAAATGAATACGTCCCTCGACGGGGACCTTCGGAAGCGGAAGCAGGACCATGATTCCTGTGCCGACGGCAATTCCGCCGAGGACGTTGGCGGGGCTCACATTGCCCCACAACAACACCCACACCGCGGTGAGCCATCCCAGCGTCCACAGACGAAGCAGCAGAAAGCGGTTCAGATATTTCATTTGCCCGCCTCTTCTCCGGCAACCTGCTCCATCGTCTTATCGCCCACGAACTCGGCCCCGCGGACCGCGTCGATGTACACCGACCTGTCGCGCAGATCGGCAGCAGCACGATCGCTGATGTCGATGATTCTGCCCGCGAAGACCGTCAGAGCAAGACCGACGATCACCAACCCGACCGTCGGGATGAGCATGAACGCAGGCATCCGTCCGACGTCCTCGCGGTCACCGAACGCGATGTCGGACGAATCGTCGAGAAGAGCGGACGGGCTGTTGTCTGCCAGGTCGCCCTCGGGCGCATCCGCGCGTGCACGCCAGAACGCCTTGGTCCACACGCGCGCCACCACGTAGAGCGTCAGGAGACTGGTCACCGTGCCGCCCGCGACGAGGATCCATGCCAGCACGCTGCCCTGTGCACTACCTGCCTGCAGCAGTGCGACCTTGCCGATGAAACCCGAGAACGGCGGAATGCCACCGAGGTTCAGCGCGGGAACGAGGAACACGATCGCGAGCACCGGACTCGCTGCCGCGAGGCCACCGAGCCGTCGTAGCGAGGACGATCCTGCTTGCCGCTCGATCAGACCCACGACGAGGAACAGTGTGGTCTGCACGATGATGTGGTGGGCCACGTAGTAGATAGCGCCCGAGAGCCCCGATTGCGTCGACAGTGCGACGCCGAAGATCATGTAACCGATGTGGCTGACCAGGGTGAACGACAGCAGACGTTTGATGTCGCTCTGGGCGATCGAGCCGAAGATGCCGACGAGCATCGTCAGCAGGCCACACACCATCAGGACGTTGTCCAGGCTGCCGTCGGGGAACAGCAGTGAATGCGCGCGGATGATCGCGTACACACCGACCTTGGTCAGCAAACCGGCGAACACCGCGGTGACGGGCGCAGGCGCGGTGGGGTAGGAGTCGGGGAGCCACGTCGACAGTGGGAACACCGCGGCCTTGATGCCGAACGCCACGAGCAGCACGGCGAAGATCGCCGTCCGGGTGCCCGTCGGAATGTCGTCCAGGCGCGTGGCCATGTGTGCGAGGTTGAGCGTGCCGGTGGCGGCGTAGACGAGGGCGATGCCGATCAGGAAGATCAGCGAGGACACCATCGACACCATCACGTAGGAGACGCCTGCACGTACCCGATCGGCACTGGCGCCGAGCGTCAGCAACACGAACGACGCCGCGAGCAGAACTTCGAATCCGACGTACAGGTTGAACAGGTCACCGGCGAGAAAGGCGTTGCAGATGCCCGCAGTCAGCGCCAGATAGGTGGGAAGGAAGATCGATACCGGCTGGTTCTCGTTGCCGTCGCGGATGCCCTGACCGATGGAATACACCATGACGGCGAGCAACACGATGGTGCTGACCACCAGCATCATCGCCGACAAACGGTCGACGACGAGCGAGATACCGATCGGCGAATCCCAGCCACCCACCTGCAGTGCGTGTGTGCCGTCGCGATCGGCCAGGAACAGCAACATCCCGGACACCGCGACCACCGCGGTCAGCGCGACGACCGTGATGAATCGTTGTGCGCGAGGCCGACGCCCGGCGACGAGCGTCAATGCCGCGGCGAACAGAGGTATCAGGACGGGAAGTGGAGTGAGGACGTCGATTGCGCCCGAGGAGACCGTCATACGTTGTCTCCCTTCATCGATGTCTTGTCCTCTTCGGCGCTGTCCTCTTCGGCGCTGTCGATACCGTCGAGGCCTTTCATGTCGGGTTCGTCGTCATCGTCGAAATCGCCCTCGTGCAGGTCCTCGTAGCATTCGAGATCTTCGATGTTCTTCAATTCCTCGATCGGGATCGGGTTTCCTCGTGAGTCGAACGCGTCGCCGCTGAAGCTCGGCTCGCCGGTGACCGGGTCGTCCGAACGGTCGCGGTCCGGTGCGTCGGCCATCGAGCGACGCTTGGAGACCTTCGTGTCCTCCGGGTCGTTCTCGACGTCGTCCTTGGTGTTGAGCGTGAACGAGCGATAGGCGAGCGCGAGCACGAACGCCGCGATGCCCATCGTGATGACGATCGCTGTCAGGATCATCGCCTGCGCGAGAGGATCGGCCATGGCGTCGTGAATCGAGGTAGTGCGCCCGACGATCGGCGGGTTACCTGCGGGTCCACCGACGGTGAGTATCAGGATGTTGACGCCGTTGCCGAACAGCAGCAGCCCGAGCAGCATCTTGGTGATCGACCGTTCCAGCAGCAGGTAGACACCGGATGCGACGAGGATGCCCACCACGATCAGCATTCCGAGATTCGCGGTCATCGGGCGTTCACCTGGCTCTGCATTTCCACCTGTGCGTCGAGACGGGCGCCGAGGCTTCGGAGAACGTCGAGTACGAGACCGACGACGATGAGGTACACACCGAGGTCGAAGAACAGCGCGGTGACGATCTTGATGTCGCCGAGCACGGGCAACGTCAACTCCAGCGTCGCTGAGGACAGCGCAGGTGCGCCGAGGAACAACGACGAGATCGCGGTGCCGGCCGCGAGGATCAGACCGAGGCCGAGGATCTTGCCTGCGTCGATCGGGACGGCCTCGCCGAGTTCGTAGCGGCCACCGGCCAGGTACCGGAGCACCAGGGCGAGTCCGGCTGTGAGGCCACCGGCGAATCCGCCGCCGGGGGCGTTGTGACCGGAGAAGAAGAAGTAGACCGACAACACCATGATCGTCGGGAAGATCAGACGTGTCGTCACCTCGAGGACCAGCGAACGATGCCGCGGGTCGATCAGGTCTCCGCCGAGCAGCCACGTCGTATCCGAACCGACGCCGCCGTCCGAACTGCTGGCCGGGGCGTCGGACACACGCGGTGCGCTGCCGAAGCGACGGTTGCGGAACACCAGGCTCGCGACGCCGGTGGCCGCGACCAGCAGCACCGAGATCTCGCCGAGGGTGTCCCACGCACGGATGTCGACGAGCAGGACGTTGACGATGTTCTTGCCGTCGCCGAGGAGGTAGGCGGCATCGGGGAGCTGCAGCGAGATGGGCGCCGTGTTGCGCGCATTCATCGCGAAGGCTCCCAGAGTGGTCACTGTTGCTCCGACGGCAACGGCCAGCACTGCGCGAGGGATCCGCGATCCCGCGGAGCCTCGGTCGTCGACCTCGGCGGGCAACTTGCGCAGCACCAGCACGAACACGACGAGGGTGAGTGTCTCGACGAGGAACTGCGTCAACGCAAGATCGGGAGCACCGTGTACTGCGAAGATGACACCGCAGCCGTACCCGGTCAGGCCGACGAGAATGACGCTGGCGAGGCGGTTGCGCATGACCGTCGCGCCGAGAGCGCCGGTGATCATGATGAGCGAGACGACCAGTTGCAGCGGGGTGTCGAACAGCACGAAGTCGAGGTCGGGCTCGGCGCCGACCGCGAGCACCACCGTCGGCAGCAGCACGAGCGTCAGAAGGATCGTGCCCTGGGTGAGCGGCAGAGATCCTCGCTGCGTCGTGCCGGTCAACCGGATGGAGATGGTGTCCATGCCCTTGAGGACGGCGTCGTACACGCGGTCGGCGTTGCCGAGCGGCGGGTGTTCGAATTTGAGTCGATTGACCATGCGGTGCGCGATGAACAGCGCGACACCACCGGTCACCACGACGACGGTGAGACCGAGCGGCAGGTTGAAGCCGTGCCACAGCGACAGGTGATACGACGCCTGGCCGTAGTCGTCGACCGTCCGCGCGTACGGGCTGACGATGGTGTCGACGACGGGGGAGAAGATGCCGGCCACGAGTCCGAGAACGGCGAGGAACGCGGGCGCTGCCATGAACAGAGCGGTCGGGGCATGCATGTTCTTGACCGCCGGACTCGGGCGCTTGAGTTGCTTGCGGCCGAAGGCGCCCCACACGAACCGGATGCTGTAGGTCACCGTCAGGATCGAGCCGACGACCAACCCGGTGGTGACGAGCGCAGCGACGACGGGGTTCAGTGCCGGGGTTCCGATCACCGCGGACAGTGCGGCTTCCTTGCCGACGAATCCGAGGAACGGCGGTAGACCGGCCATGCTCGCTGCGGCGAGTGCAGCGATGCCGCCGAGTATCGGCACTTTCTTGCCGAGGTGAGCGAGCTTACGGATGTCGCGCGTGCCCGTCGTGTGATCGATGACGCCGACCACCATGAACAGTGTCGCCTTGAACATCGCGTGCGCGATGACCATGGTCAGTCCAGCCAGCATGGCCTTCTCGGTGCCTATCCCGACGAGCACCATCAGGAAACCCAACTGGCTGACGGTTCCGAACGCGAGGATCAACTTCAGGTCGAACGCACGTAGTGCTCGCCAGCCGGCGAGGATCATCGACAGCAATCCGAGCGAGATGATCGTCGCACGCCACGGTCCCGAGTCCGCGAAACCGGGCGCCATCCGGGCGACGAGGTAGATGCCTGCTTTCACCATCGCGGCGGCGTGCAGGTAGCCGCTGACCGGTGTCGGTGCGGCCATCGCGCCGGGCAACCAGAAGTGCATCGGGACGATCGCCGACTTCGACAGTGCTCCGATGAGAATGAGGACGACGGCGACACCGGGCAGCCAGCCGGACGGGGCGTCGGCGATGACGTCGGACAGGTTGTAGCTGCCGGCGACCTGCCCCAGGATGATGATGCCCACGAGCATCGCCAATCCACCCGCGGTGGTGACGAGCAACGCCTGCGTGGCGGCGCGACGTGAGGATGCGCGCTCGGCGTAGTGGCCGACGAGCAGGAACGACAGAACCGTGGTGATTTCCCAGAAGATGTACAGCACCAACATGTTGTCGCTGGTGATGAGGCCGAACATGGCTCCGGAGAAGGCGACCATCTCGGCGGCGAAGAGCCCGAGGCGTGGTTCGTCGTCCTCGAAGTATCGGCCGCAGTAGACCAGGATCAACGCGCCGATGCCGAGCACCAGCAGGGACATGATCGCGGCGAGGGAATCGAAGCGCATGTCGATGTTCATCGACAGGCCCGGAACCCACTCGATGCTCAGCGACTGCTCGGTATTCCAGTTCGCCACGACCCAGACGAGGCTGACGAGCGGTACCAGCGCAAGCGGAAAGAAAGCATTTCGGCCCCACCAGCGGACCAGCAAGGGAGCGAACACGGCTGCAACCGTGTGCGCCAGCAAGATAGCGAGCAAAAAAGAACTCCGTCGTCTCGGGTCGCGTCACCCGCTGCGGGGTCTCGCGGTGGTCGTTGGGCGGCGTCGAGTAGTCGAACAATCGAAAAATATGCTCACGAGCCGTTGCTCGGCCGGCGAGTACAAGTTCTTCTCATCCTACTTTGCGAGGTCGCAGCCCTGCCATTCGGTACAAATTGGACGCGGCTCTTGACCGAGGCGGTGGGGCGTTCTAGTCTAATCAACAGATCGATTGATAAAGGAGTTGGTTGATTATGGCATCGGACGACGCAGATGCCGATGCCGATGCCGATCGGCTCGACGGGGCGTTCATGGCCCTTGCCGATCCGGTTCGACGCGCCATCGTCGCCAGCCTCAGCCGCGGCCCACGGACCGTCAACGATCTGGCAGAACCGTTCGACATCAGCAAACAGGCCGTCTCCAGGCACATACACGTCCTGGAGGAAGCAGGACTGGTGACCCGATCACGTGACGCGCAACGTCGCCCGGTCCATCTCGACTCGGCGAGGCTCGAGGAACTCACTGCCTGGATAGACAAGTACCGCATCATCCACGAACAGCAGTTCAGGAAGCTCGACGCACTGCTGACCACACTGAAGGAGGAGAACGATGAGTAATTCCGTCACCATCACCGTGCCCGAAGGTGTCCCGTTCATCACCATCTCGCGCGAGTTCGACGCCCCCGTCGAGGCAGTGTTCCGTGCACACAAGGAACCGGAGCTGATCAAGCAGTGGCTCGGCCCCAATGGGTACGACATGGAGATCGAGCGCTACGACTTCAGCACCGGCGGCGGCTATCGATACGTGCACACCAACCCGGAGGGGTCGCAGTTCGCGTTCAACGGTGTCTTCCACGTCGTGCGTGAGAACGAGTTCGCGATCCAGACCTTCGAATTCGAGGGATATCCCGATGTCGTCAGTGTCGAATCGTTGACGTTCGTCGACCTCGGCGACGGCCGGACCCGACTCGACATCCACAGCACCTACCCATCCGTGGACGCTCGTGACGGCATGGCTCAGAGCGGCATGGAGAAGGGCGTCACCGAGGGATACGAGCGGCTCGATGTCATCGTGAAGGGCTGAGTGAGATGGACTGGACTCTCGAAGTCGTGGTGGTACCCGTGTCGGACATCGACAGGTCCATCGAGTTCTACCGTGACAGGATCGGGTTCGAGCTCGATCACCACACCGTCAACGAGCACATGACGGTCGCGCAGCTGACGCCACGGGGTTCGGGATGCTCGATCGTCATCGGCACGCTGCCGTCGCAGCAGGAGATGACACCCGGATCACTGAAGGGGTTGCAGCTCGTCGTGGCCGACGCGTACGCGGCTCGCGAGGAACTGCTCGGCCGCGGCGTCGACGCGAGCGAGATCACGGTGTTCGACGAGCGCGACGGCGGAACGTTCTTCGGTTTCGCCGATCCCGACGGCAACACGTGGGGTGTGCAGCAACTGAAGGTACGTGCGGACACGCCGTTGATCCCGCACGAGACGCGTGGCAGATTCGGGGCGTGACGAGTGACATGATCAGGACGGCGGGTCTGGCGTACGTGAAGGATCGACGAATGATTCAGGCCAGATCTGCCGGGAAGTCGGCGTTCTACATGGCTGGCGGCAAGATCGATCCCGGTGAGACGCCCGAGCAGGCGCTGCATCGGGAGATCCGTGAGGAGTTGGACGCGGCCGTCACCGACATCGAGTTTCTGGGTGTGTTCGCGTGTGAAGCGTGGGGGCATCCGTCGGGAACCCCGCTCGAGATCCATTGTTTCCTGGCCGATTTGGCGTCGGAACCGGTGCCGACCAGTGAGATCGCCGAGATCCGATATTTCACCCGGGACGAATACGCGGCGATGCCGGACGTGGCGCCCGGGTCGTTGATGGTCTTCGATCGAATGCGGGAACTCGATCTGATCGATTGAGCGGAATGAATCGCGTCGGTACCGTGTTGGCAGGAGAACGTACGTTCTCTCACCTTCGATGTTTCAGGAGTTTCAATGACGACCTTGTCCCAGAAGGCAGCAACCCTTCTCGAACTCCACAAGCCGGGTAACCCCGTCGTTCTACCCACGGTATGGGATGCCTGGTCCGCCAAGCTTGCCGTCGATGCAGGCTTCGTTGCCCTCACCGTCGGAAGCCATCCGGTGTCCGACTCGATCGGTAAGCCCGACAACGAGGGCATCACCTTCGACGAGCTTCTGGCGCGTATTTCCCAGATCAGCGCGGCCGTCGACGTGCCACTGTCGGTGGACATCGAATCCGGCTACGGGGAGGACCCGAAGCGTCTCATCGACGGGTTGCTCGCTGCGGGTGCCGTCGGCCTCAACATCGAGGACACCGTGCACAGCGAGGGTGGACGCCTGCGTGAGGCGCAGGAGCACGCGGACTTCGTCGGTGCGTTGCGCGCTGCATCCGACGCGACCGACGTTCACGTCGTGATCAACGCTCGCACAGACCTGTTCGTCAAGCAGGTCGGCGACGAGAGCGACCGAGTCGACCGCGCCATCGCGCGTCTGAAGCTCGCGGCCGCGGCCGGTGCCGACTCGCTCTACCCGGTCGGTTTCCACAACGACGCCGACTACAAGCGTCTGGCAGAGGAGCTCCCGTTGCCGATCAACGCCATCGCCAACCCGGCGGACGGCGATCTGTCGCACTTCGCATCACTCGGCGTCGGCCGCATCAGTTTCGGTCCGCTGTTCCAGATCGCTCTCGCGGCCGAAGCGAACAAGGTGCTCGCTCGCTGGAAGTGAATCAGCGAGACGTGCTGTAGGCCTCCAGGTGCGCCACTTGCTCGGCATCGAGCGAGGGGCGCACCGTCTTGCGGGCAGCCTCGACGTCCTCGGCGGTGACGTCGGTCGCGTCCATGGACCGGCGCATCGCCGTCAGGGCCGCCTCACGTAACAGCGCGGAACAGTCGGCGGCGGAATAACCGTCGAGATCGGCAGCGAGCAGGTCGAGGTCGACGTCGTCTGCGAGCGGAACCGATTTGCCCGACGCGCGCAGAATGTCCTTGCGCGCCTCCGCATCCGGTGGTGGTACGAAGACCAGCCGTTCGAGCCGGCCCGGGCGCAGCAGCGCTGGGTCGATCAGATCGGGTCGGTTGGTTGCCCCCAGTACGACGACGTCACGCAGCGGCTCGACGCCGTCGAGTTCGGTCAGCAGCGCTGCGACGACACGATCGCCGACCCCGGAGTCGGAACTCTGGCCACGGCGCGGCGCCAACGCGTCGATCTCGTCGAGGAAGATCAGTGATGGAGCGGAGTCGCGCGCTCGTTGAAACAGTTCGCGCACAGCCTTTTCCGAGGAACCGACCCACTTGTCCATCAGCTCGGCGCCTTTGACGGCGTGCACGCTGAGCTGCCCGGAACTTGCGAGTGCGCGCACGAGGAACGTCTTTCCGCATCCTGGTGGACCGTAGAGGAGTACACCGCGTGGCGGTTCGATGCCCAAGCGCGAGAACGAGTCCGGATGCCGCAGTGGCCACAGCACCGCCTCGGTCAGTGCTTGTTTGGTTTCGACCATGTCCCCGACGTCGTCGAGCGAGATGCTGCCGATCGCGAGTTCCTCCGACCCCGAGCGGGACAGTGGCCGGATGACATCGAGTGCGCCCACCAGATCCGGTTGTGTGAGCAGCGGATCGGTCTTCGTCGAACTGGCTCGTGACGCCGCACGCAGTGCTGCCTCCCGCACGAGTGCTGCAAGGTCGGCGACGACGAATCCCGGTGTTCTCGAAGCGATCTCGCTCAGTGAGAGTCCCTCGGTCGGGGCCGCGCGGAGCAGATGCTCCAGCAGGGCGGTCCGGCCGGCCGCATCGGGAAGAGACAGAGTCAGTTCGCGGTCGCACAGGTCCTGCGCCCGCAGCCTGGTGTCGGTCGCCTCGGGATGCGCGGTGGTGGCCACGAAAGCGAGGCCGGGTGTGTCGACCGCACGTCGAAGCTGATCGAGCACGAGCGCCGAGGCGGGTTCGGTCGTGGCGGGAAGCACTGCGTCGACGTCGGTGATCAGAAGAACACCACCAGCGCCGCCGCCACTACCACCGATGAGGGAGTCGACGGCCGTACTGACGGCGTCGACACGCGCAGCTCCATCGAGCGCGCCGATCGAGGGCCCGTCGAGCTCGGCGACAGTCCGTCCGGCGAGGACGGCTCGGGCGAGCGTGGACTTTCCGACGCCCGCGGGTCCGGTGATCAGCACGCCGAGATGAGGCGAGGCGCCGAGACGAGCGAGCAACTCCGATTCGTCGAGCGCAAGGCGAAGCCACTCCGACAGTTTCGCCTGCTGCACCGGCACCCCGACCAACTCGGTGACCGGAATCGGAGGTGTCGCGTGCCTGGTGATCGCGGGGACAGCAGGCCCGCTGCCACCCCAACTCACCGCCGAATTGGGTTGAACACTCACCGGATCGCCAGACGGATCGGCCGAGGACACCGTCAGAAGTTCGGTCGTCCACGTGACCCCGAATGTTCGTGAGAGGGCCTGCGTGGCAGCCGTTGTGCTCGTGCCGGGGCCGAGATCTCTGGGAAGCAGCGAGACCGCGTCGCCGACGGTCAGGACCTTGCCGAGCAGCGCTTGGCGCAGTGTCGCCTCCGATATCGAGTTAGTCGCAAGCGCCGAACCGCTGACCGTCACCGTGCGAGCGCCGTACACCGTGACGGGCGTGACCGCGATCGAGCCGTCTTCCTTGATACCTGCGTTCGACAGCGTCACGTCGTCGAGGAGAGCGGTCCCCTGTGGGGTGTTCGCGGGCGCGCGGCCCACGACGGCGGCGGTGCGGCGCGAACCGATGAGGGCAATCGCATCCCACTCGCGAATCCCCAGCGCGGCAAGCACTTCTGGATGCAGGCGCACGACACCGCGTCTGGCGTCGGCTGCGGAGGTGTTGAGGCGGGCAGTCAAAACGAGTTCAGGCGTGCTCACGCCACCCAGAGTAGCTTCGTTGCCCGGTACCTTTGCTCAGCGGCGAGGACGGCGAAGACCGAGTCGCGCTGCCGACCGCGGGTTCGAGTTCGGTTTGCGGCGGATGGCGCGACGTTCCGCACGGCGCTCGGACGGTTTGGCATCCCACGTGTACGGGCGGGCGGCAACCCACCGCTGTGAGCGAACCGCAAACGGTATGTGCACCAGGTACACAGCGACGAGGACCATCAACAGCACCAGGGGATAGGTGATGAGTGCGGCGGCGGCGAGCGCGACCAGGATCAGAAGTGCGGCAGCCATGCGAGGCGGCACCGACACCGTCTTCAGTGCCAGCGTCGGAACACGACTGACAGCAAGTGCGGCGGTGAACAACGTCCACCCGACGACCACGTAGAACGATGCCCACCAGCCGTCGCCCCACTCTTCGAACGCCGCGATCGGAGCCAACACGATGAGCGCACCTGCCGGAGCAGGAACGCCGGTGAAGTACTCCCGCGCGTAGGTCGGAGTGTCGTCGTCGTCGAGCAGGGTGTTGAAGCGCGCGAGACGCAGCACCATGCTCACCGCATAGATCAGAACGATGATCCATCCGCCGCTACTGCCTTCGAGCAGCGTCACGTACAGCACGAGGGCGGGAGCGACGCCGAACGAGATCGAGTCGGCCAGCGAATCCAACTCGGCGCCGATCTTGCTGGTCGCATCGAGAAGCCTGGCGATGCGCCCGTCCAAGGCGTCGAGGATGGCGGCGGCACCGATCATCGCCAGCGATACTCCGAGCTCACCGTCGAGCGCGAACTTCACCGCCGACAGGCCTGCGCACAGCGCCAGAATCGTCACCACCGACGGCAACAAACGGACGGCAGCAGGCGGTCGGGCTCGTCTGGTGATCATCGGGCGGCTACCTTACTGCGGAAGCTCGGCGAGCACTGTCTCGGCTCCGACGGCACGCTGGCCACGCTCGACCAGCAGCGTCGTGCCGACCGGGAAGTACGTGTCCACGCGTGACCCGAACCGGATCAGACCGTAGGTGTCGCCGATGGTCAGGGTCTCGCCGACCGTGGCGTTGTTGACGATCCGGCGAGCGATCAGACCGGCGATCTGCACGACGCCGACGTCCTGCCCGGACGGGGTACGGATGTGCATGCTGTTGCGCTCGTTCACGTCGCTGGCCTCGGCGAGATCGGCCGACTTGAACTGACCGCTGCGATGTACGACCGCGATCACCTCACCGCCGATCGGTACACGCTGCACATGGACGTCGAGCACCGACAGAAAAATGCTGACCCGTGGCACCGGCGTCGTACCGAGATCGAGTTCGGCAGGAGGGACCGCGGTGTCCACGAGCGTGACCAGTCCGTCTGCCGGCGCGACCACGACGCCGGGACGGTTCGGGGGGACTCGGCTCGGATGGCGGAAGAATGCGGCGCACGCACCCGCAGCGGTCAAGCCTGCGCGGCGGATCCACTTGTGCCTACGTCCGAGTACGGCGACTGCGAGCGGACCTGCGACGAATGGCAGACCCGCTGGATGCAGCGGTGGAACGGTCTCCCGGACGAGGTCGACGAAGTGTGCTGCGCCGGTGCGGGGAGGTTGACCGATCGGGGTGGGACGGCGTGCCACTTCACTCCTCATGATCTTCGACGAAAGAGGCCCGGTGAACAGACCACTGCCGGGGCCTCACAGAGTACGTGAGAAGCCCCGGCAGTAAAGAATGTGCTCCGTGGGTCAGACCCGGGACCGACCCGTGACTGCTTTGACGATGAACAGCAGGATGACCGCTCCGAGCAGGCACGTCAGGAACGTGACTATCGATCCCGAGCCCTCAGTGTTGTAGTTGAACAGTCGCAGGATCCATCCGCCAATCAGTCCGCCGATGATGCCGACAACGATATTCAAGATGATGCCCATTGACGCATCGGTTTTCATGATCTTGCTTGCAATCCAGCCGGCCAGGCCGCCCAGGATGATGTACACGATGAATTGCCACATGGTGGTACGCCCCTCTATCTGCCGTTCGAACTGACAGCTATAGGTTCCCGTGTATCGGGCGTCCGAAACCTTCAGTGCGTTTCGCTCTCCAATTTGATGCGCTGCAGGGTCTGGTTCATCCCGTCGACGAGCTCGACATCGAACTCGTCGGTTCCGCCGAGCACGTTCTTCACGAGGAAACCCGAGATCGCCGTGGTCCCCGTCGGTGCCTCACGTCGTTCGACGACGGTGGTGCCCGCATCGGTCGGCGTCAGGGTGTACGACCAGGTGGTGTGGTTCTCGGTGATCCGGAAAGCGATCTCCCTGTTGGGTTCGAACCGGGTGACCTTCGCGGTGGTCGGCCAGACGAGGAAGCCTTTGCGGTTGACGTTGAGCGTGGTGGTGCCCTTGCGGACTTCGCCTCCGAACACCTTCATCTTCACGCACTGGGGACTCCACCGACCCATGCGCTCGAGGTCGGAGACGACCTGCCACACCTGCTCGGGGGTCGCATCGATGTCGACGCTGGCTTCGAGAGTCCTACTCACATCTACCTCCGTTGCGGGTGAATGTGACTGAAATTAACACACAAAAGCCGGACCGTGCCCATTCGCGCCGACTTCACATGCGGGCGTACCTGGCGAGCACGAAGGCGTACACCCCGTACAACGCGATTCCGATGCCGGCGAGGACGAGCAGGACCTGCCCGAACGGTTGCTCACCGAGGGTCTTGACCGCTCCGTCTATTCCGGTGGCCTTGCTCGGGTCCGAGGTGAACACCGCGACGATCACGAGGCCACCTGCACCGATCAGCGCGATTCCCTTTGCGGCGTATCCGGCGATGCCGAGCCGTTGAACGGCCTTGCCGGTATGCCCTTGAAGATCGTCGAGGAAGTTCTTCGACACGCCCTTGTAGACGTGGTAACCGCCGACGCCGATGATGACGAGGCCGACGACGATGAGCACGAACTTGCCGAAGCCGTTCTCCATCAGCTTGGCCGTCATGCCCGCGTTCTGCTCGCTGCTCGACTTGCCCGATCCCTTGGCGAAGCCGAATGTCGACCATGCGAACGCGACGTAGACGACGGCAAGCGATCCGGCCTTCAGACGGTCCAGTGCGCTGCCCGCGCCGGAATCGGACTTCTTGCCGACGATCGCTTCGACGAGCCTCCACAGCGCGAGCGCCGCGAAGGCGACGACGGCGATCCACAGCGCGATCGAACCGCCGGGTTTGCTACCGAGCTCGGCCAGCGCGCCCGACTGGTCGGCATTGCCTCCCTGTCCGAACGCGAGTCGGATTGCGATGTAGCCGATGAGAATGTGCAGCAGCCCGCTGACGAAGTGGCCTGCGCGCGCTGCTTTCTCGAAAGCACCGTTGTTCTGGACACTCTCGACTGCATTGCCGGTCGTCGAATTCACTCGTTGCCCCCGATTCGGTATGTGTGGGCGGAAGTACTACCCGGATCCGCGCGGCGAGAAACACGCCCCGCGCGCCTACGAGCATTACGGTAACGAGAGGCGAACACTGGTCGATACAACGAACGAGAAATCAGGCCAAAACACAGTTGTTCGGAGTGATCGATCGTGAACATCCATTCGATCTTGCGTCGCCCCAGCTCGGGCGTCCCGTTGTTGGAGACCGCGCGCATGAGCGGAAGCCCCCGTAAGTGGCCGAGCGAAAAACTCGAGCGGCTGCTGACCCCCGGTGAAATCGACATGATCAGGCGCGGTCAGATCTGAGACTCGCGCGAAGGCCCGCGAAGAACGGCATAATCGTCAGGTAACTCACTGCCCGTTCTGGAGGGTCATGAAGCCTGCAATTCTCAGCGTCGACGACGACCCGAGTGTATCCCGATCCGTTGCGCGCGACCTTCGCCGTCACTACGGCGAGAAATATCGCATCATCCGAGCCGAGTCCGGTGCACAGGCACTCGATGCGCTCAAAGAACTCAAGCTACGCGGGCAGCCGGTCGCGATCCTGCTGGCCGATTACCGCATGCCGCAGATGAGCGGCATGGAATTTCTCGAGCACGCGATGGATCTGTACCCGCATGCGCGACGCGTACTCCTCACCGCGTACGCCGACACCGATGCCGCGATCGACGCCATCAACGTCATCGATCTCGACTACTACCTCCTCAAGCCATGGGATCCGCCCGAGGAAAAGCTCTACCCCGTGCTCGACGCCCAACTCGAAGCCTGGATGGCCTCGGATCACCGGCCGGTCGAGGAGACCAAGGTCATCGGCCATCGCTGGTCGGCACGGTCGTCCGAGGTCCGTGAATTCCTGGCTCGCAATCAGCTGCCGTATCGCTGGTACATGGCCGACGAACCCGAGGGCGCGAGGCTGCTGACGTCGGCGGGCGTCGACGACACGGAGTGTCCGGTCATCGTGACCTCCGAGGGCAAGGCGTTGTGCGCGCCGACGGATTCCGAACTCGGTGACCATCTCGGTCTGACGACGACTCCGTCGGGCGAGTTCTACGACCTCGTCGTCATCGGCGGCGGACCTGCCGGTCTCGGTGCCGCGCTGTACGGCGCATCGGAAGGACTCCGCACCACGCTGATCGAGCGCACCGCGACGGGAGGCCAGGCGGGACAGAGCTCGCGCATCGAGAACTACCTCGGATTTCCCGACGGCGTCTCCGGTGCGCAGTTGGCCGAGCGTGCGCGGCGCCAAGCGTTGAAGTTCGGCGCCGAAGTGGTGACCACTCAGGATGTCGTGGGTCTCGAGGCCAACGGTTCGGCTCGCACGGTTCGCTTCGCCGACGGCCGCAGCATCGATGCGCAGACGGTGATCTTGTCGACTGGTGTCGCCTATCGGCAGTTGGCGACGCCCGGTATCGAGAACTTCACCGGACGCGGGGTGTTCTACGGTTCGGCGATGACCGAGGCCGCCCGGTGCGCGGAGCAGGACGTCTACATCGTCGGCGGAGCCAACTCGGCCGGTCAGGCTGCGGTGCATCTGGCGCGCGGCGCGAAGTCGGTGACCATCCTGATCAGGGCGAAGTCGCTGGAGGCGTCGATGTCGTTCTACCTGATCAAGCAGATCGAGGAGCATCCGCGGATCACCGTGCGCGCGTGCACCGAAGTGGTCGGGGTCGACGGCGATGATCACCTCGAATCGATCACGCTGCACAACCGAGTGACCGACACCGACGAAACGGTTCCCGCGCAGTACCTCTTCCTGTTCATCGGGGCGGCGCCTCGGACCGACTGGCTCGACGGCTTCGTCGTCCGCGACGAACATGGATTTGTCGTCACCGGCCCCGACCTGGTGGTGGATGGCAAAGGGCCCTCGGGGTGGGATCGCGACAGGCTGCCGCACCACCTGGAGACGAGCGTGCCCGGTGTGTTCGCGGCCGGGGACGTGCGATCCGATTCGGCGAAACGCGTCGCATCGGCGGTAGGAGAGGGAGCGATGGCAGTGATGCTCGTGCACAGATATCTGGCCAACCCATGACCGAGCCGCTGAGCACACGATGCAGCCCGGAGGAGTTGAAGACGCTCTTCCTGTTCGAGCAGCTCACCGACGATCAGCTCGAGAAGCTGTGCCACGAGGGCCATGTCGAAATACTCGAGCCGGGGCCGGTCTTCGCCGAAGGTGAGCCCGCGACGTGTTTCTACGTTCTCATCGAGGGTTCTCTCGTATTGTCCAAACTCTCCGGCGGCGAGGATCTCGTGATCAGCCGTACGTCTCAGCGCGGCGTCTACGCAGGCGCGTGGCAGGCATATCTACGTGATCGTGTGCCGCAGGTGTACCCGAGTTCGATGCGTGTCAGCGAGACGTCGCGGTTCTTCGTGCTCGACGCGGATTGTTTCGCGGACATCATCGCCGAGTGGTTCCCGATGGCACTGCATCTGTTGGAAGGTCTGTTCTTCGGCAACCGCAGCACCAAGCAGATCGTGGAACAGCGGGAGCGCCTGCTGGCACTCGGATCGCTGTCGGCGGGTTTGACGCACGAGCTGAACAACCCTGCAGCAGCGGCGGTTCGGGCGACGTCGGCTCTGCGGGATCGCGTCGCGCACATGCGTCAGAAATTGAAGATGATCGCCAACGGTTCGTTGGATCGCACGTCGCTCACCTCGCTCGTCGGATTACAGGAAGAGGCTGTCGAGCTCGTTGCGAAAGCGCCGAAACTGACGCCACTCGAGGCGTCGGACCGCGAGGACGAGCTCGGTGACTGGTTCGACGACCACGACATCGGGGGCGGGTGGGATCTGGCACCGACCTTCGTGCAGGCCGGACTCGACGTGCCGTGGCTGGAGAAGGTCGTCGCGACGGTCGACGACGCGGGCACTCTCGAAGGCGCCATCCGCTGGCTCAACTACACCGTCGAGACAGAGTTGCTGATGAACGAGATCGCGGACTCGACGACCAGGGTGTCGACTCTTGTCGGTGCGGCCAAACAGTATTCGCAGATGGACCGTGCGCCATATCAGACCGTCGACGTCAGGGAACTTCTCGACAGCACGTTGGTGATGTTGGCGCGCAAGATCGGCGACGACATCGAGGTCGTCAAGGACTACGACGCAGCCGTTCCGCTGATTCCCGCGTACGCCGCCGAGTTGAATCAGGTGTGGACCAACCTGATCGACAATGCGGTGCAGGCCATGGGCGGTGTCGGAACATTGACGGTCCGTACGCTTCTCGACCACGACCAGGTGCAGATCGAGATCGGCGATACCGGCCCCGGTGTTCCCGACGCGATCGTCTCGCGCATCTTCGAGCCGTTCTTCACCACCAAGCCGGTGGGGGAGGGGACAGGCCTCGGTCTCGACATTTCGTGGCGGATCGTCGTCAGGAAGCATCAGGGTGACTTGAACGTCGAATCCGAGCCGGGAAACACGCGCTTCATCGTCCGGCTGCCGGTAGAGCCGGACCAGGCAATCGAAGACACACAGGAGGATCTATGACCGAGCCGATTCCAGGAATCGACACCGAGGTCGCGCCGTCGGGGCCGGGATGTTCGGAGTGTGCGACGAGCAAGGGTTGGTGGTTCCACCTCAGGCGCTGCGCGCAGTGCGGACACATCGGGTGCTGCGACTCGTCGCCGTCGCAACACGCGAGTAAGCATGCCGAGAGTACCGGCCACCAGTTCATCAGGAGCTTCGAACCCGGTGAGACGTGGTACTACAGTTACGCCGACGAACAGATGTACGACGGCCCGGAACTGGCTCCGCCGCAACATCATCCACTGGATCAATCGACGCCTGGCCCGGCCGATCTGGTGCCGTCGAACTGGCAGAAATATCTCAATTGACATGAGCGAGAACAAGACCGGGCCGACCGATGTGGACGTCCGTGGATGGTTGGAGGCCGTGGAGCATCCGGTTCGGCGTGCCGACGGACTCACGTTGCACGAGATGATGTCTCGGATCACCGGCCGTCCGGCCGTCATGTGGGGTCCGTCGATGGTCGGGTTCGGCGAGTACCACTATCGCTACGACAGCGGCCGCGAGGGTGACGCCTTGGCCGTCGGATTCTCGCCGAGAAAGTCCTCGCTCGCGTTGTACGGCCTGACCTACGCGCCGGAGTCGACGTTGCTGCTCGACGCGCTGGGCAAGCACAAGAGGGGGGCGGGCTGCCTGTACGTGAACACGCTCGCCGACGTCGATTCGGCCGTGCTGGAGAACATGATCGAGGTGTCCTACCCGTACGTCGTGGGTACCCTCGGTGTATGACTCTCATCGCGGAGGATGTGTTTCTGCTGCTCCTCGACGACGCAACGGGTAAACCCGTCGTCGACAGCACGAAGTTCCCCCGCGTTCTCGCGGGGGCGTTGGTACTGGAACTGGCCATGATCGGGTCCGTCCGGATCACTGCCGCAGGGGAACAGGTGAAGGACGGACGGGTGGTGGTGGCAGGCCCACCGCCGCCCGATCCGCTGCTGGCGAGGGTGTACGCATTCGTCGGTGGGGAAAAGAATCCGCCGAAGCCGCAGAAGGTCATCGAGAAACTGCAGAAGGGTCTGAACAGGGAGATCGGCGCCCGCCTCACTCGCCAAGGATTCGTCACCGAGAGGCGCGACAAGGTTCTCGGGTTGTTCCCTTCGACCACCTGGCCGACCAGCGATCCGACCCGCAGAAACTGGGCTCGTCAATGGATCGGTAGCGCAGTTGTCGACGGCACGACGCCGACGCCGCAGATCTCGGCTCTCATCTCGTTGATCTCGGCCGTGGACGCCGTGCCGAAGGTGCTTCCCGGTGCCGACAAGAAGGCAGCGAAGAAGCGTGCCAAGGAGATCGCCGAAGGCGACTGGGCGAGCGAGGCGGTGCGCAAGGCGGTTCAGGACGTCAATGCGGCGGTGATGGCCGCGGTGATGGTCCCGGTCATCGTGTCCTCGGCGGGTAGCTGATCGCGGCGAGCGATCAGATGCTGAGCAACCGGAGGACCAGGGCTGCCACCGCGACGAGGGTGAGGAAGGCGGAGGGGCCGGTTCCCTTGGCGTCGTCGACGCGGAGGTGGGCGATGACGGCGCCCACGAAGTAGAGGATCACGCCGATGGCGGCGGCGACGCCGACGGGCCAGACGAACAGGCCGACCACGAGCCCGACAGCACCGAGAATCTCGGCGTACGCGAGCCACGGAATCCTGTCGGTGGGAACACCGACACCCTCGATGGTGGAGACGATCTGGGGATTCTTCGACAGTTTGCCGAACGCGGACACTGACAGTGCTACTGCCAGGAAGATCGAAACGATCAGTGTTGCAATGAACATCGTGTTCAGGCCCAATCCAGTGTGTTGTCGGAATTCAGTCGCGGAAGACGATCGAACCATGGATTCTCACCAGGGTGGCCGATGTTGACCACGAGAATGGACTTCCATGCGCCGTCGGGGAAGAAGTCGGCGTCCAGCGTGTCCTTGTCGAAGCCTGCCATCGGACCGGTGGCCAGTCCGACGGCGCGCGCGGCAAGCAGGAAGTAGCCCGCCTGCAGTGGACCGTTGAACGAGGTTATGGAGTCGTGCAATTCGGCATTGCCGTCGAGTGCGTCCTTCAGTTCGGGCCTGAACGGCAGCAGCGTGGGGATGTGTTTCTGGAACTGGGTGTCGACGGCGAGGATTGCCGTCACCGGCGCCGTTTCGGTCTTGGCGACGTTCCCCTCGCCCATGTGGCTAAGCAGGCGAGCTCGCCCTTCCTCGGTGCGCACGAAGACGACGCGCAGTGGCTGGGTGTTCGCCGCGGTGGGAGGCCATTTCGCGAGATCCCAGATGGAGGCGAGCTCCGCGTCGGTGACGGGTGTCGACGAGAACGAGTTGGCCGTGCGGGCGCCGGTGAACAGCGTCGCGAGCGCGGTCTCGTCGAGTCGGGGCAGTGCAGCAGTCACTGTATTCTCCTTTTCTGAAGCAGCTAGTAAAAACGAAGTAGCAAGGTGGACAGTAGCACCATCGGTACGATGGTGGAATGACCAGTGGTGAGGTACACGATCAGCGGGCCTGCGACGGTGCGCTCGCTCGTGCGTTCGGCTTTCTCGGCAAACGCTGGAACGGCATCATCCTCGCGACACTGCTGAACGGCCCGGCTGGTTTCTCCGACCTCCGACGCGCGGTGACCGGCATCAGTGACTCGGTGTTGTCCGAGCGTCTGAGCGAGCTGGGGCGGGCAGGGTTGATCGACCGCAACGTCGACAACGGCCCGCCGATTTCGGTCGAGTACCGGCTCACGGCGTCGGGCCAGGCGTTGCTTCCCGCACTCAACGAATTGACGATCTGGGCCGAGGCCAATCTCCCGCCGAGCGAGTGCGCCGAGTAGCTGTCGGCGTCAGCCAGGTGCCGGGAACGACAAGCGAGGTGCCGGGAACGACAAGCGAGGTACCAGGCACGAAAAAGGGGCCCGTCCGCGAGACGGGCCCCTTCACTTCTGTCTGTTACGAGCTTTCTGTGTTACGAGTTGGCCTGCGCCTGACCCTCGTGGGAATCCGCGAACTCCTGCGTGTCGAAGACTTCGCCGCCCAGCGGGTCGACAAGCCCTTCACCTTCGGAGTATTCGACTGCGCCGGTCTCCGGGTCGACCTCGATCGACTCGGCCCCGACCTCGTGCACAGCGAGGACGACGGCGCCTTCGGTCGGGGTCGCCAGGCCGACCTGTGACGGGCCCAGCCCCGAGAACGTAGACGAGATACCCGCACCGCGGCGGCGTCTCGGGGCCTGTCCCGGCTCCCCTGCGGCCGTGGGGGTGTGCGTGACTCGGACGTATCGCGGTGTCGTGGCGACGTCGTAGCGGAACGCTTTGAGCATCGAGATGCACGCCAGCACAAGGATTATCGAGAACGGGACAGCCGTCGCGATCGACATCGTCTGTAACGCAGTCAATGAACCGGTGCCGCCGACGAGGAGCAGCACCGTTGCGGCCGTGCCTTCCAGGATCGACCAGTACACGCGGGTGATCTTCGGAGGTTCCAGATCACCGCCGGTGGAGAGGATGTCGATGACGAGCGAGCCCGAGTCCGAGGACGTGACGAAGAAGAAGACGATGACGAAGATCGCGAGAACACTACTGATCGTGGCGAGCGGAAGGCCGTCGAGCAGCTGGAACAGGCTCGTGTTGGTGTCGACGGCGCCGTCGACGAGCAGGTCGCCCTGCTCGCGTTGGCGAAGGATGCCTGCGTCACCGAAGATGGTGAACCACAACGATCCGATGATCGTCGGTGCCAACAGCACGCCGAAGACGAACTCGCGGATCGTGCGGCCGCGAGAGATGCGAGCGATGAACATGCCGACGAACGGAGCCCAACTCATCCACCATCCCCAGTAGAAGATGGTCCACGACCCCGCCCAACCGTCGTCGGCGAAAGGTGAAGTGCGGAGCATCAACTCGGGCATCGCCTGGATGTAGCCGCCGAGGTTCTGCACCCACGACTGCATGAGGAACAACGTCGGGCCTGCGACGAGCACGAACACCGCGAGCCCGGCAGCCAGGGCCATGTTGATGTTGGAGAGCCACTTGAGGCCCTTGGAGACGCCGGAGACGACGGAATACGTCGCGAGGCCGGTGATCCCTGCGATCAGAAGAACGGTGAGCCAGTTGTTCGTCTCCACCCAACCCAGGTAGGACAGTCCGGCCGAGATCTGTTGGACGCCGAAGCCGAGTGACGTCGCGACGCCGAACAGAGTGCCGATGATGGCGACGGCGTCGATCGTGTGGCCGATGCCACCTTCGATGCGTTTGCGGCCGAGCAACGGTTCGAGTAACCACCGGACGGACAACGGTCGACCCTTGCGGTACGTCATGTAGGCGAGACCGAGGCCGACCACCACGTAGATCGCCCACGCATGCAGTCCCCAGTGGAAGAGCGTCAGTTCCATCGCCTGGTTCGCCGCGGCATCCGTCGACCCGGCGACACCGCCCGCCTCGGGTGGAATCACATAGTGCGACAGAGGTTCTGCGACGCCGTAGAACACGAGGCCGATGCCCATCCCGGCGCTGAACAGCATGGCGAACCACGACAGGACGCCGAATTCGGGCTTCTCGTCGTCGCGGCCGAGTCTGATGTTGCCGACGCGGCTGACCCCGCAATAGACGGCGAACACGACGAATCCCGTGGTGGCGAGGATGTACCACCAGCCGACACCATCGGTGATCGCGGTGTTGAGCGAGGTGAATGCGTCGGCTGCGGTCGAGGAGTAGATCACCGAGAACGCGATCATCACGAAGATGACGATGGATGCGGGGATGAAGACAGGTTTGCGAAGCCCGTCCCACGCTTCTTTCACGGGGTTGGGCTTCTTGTCGGGATTCACTGAGAGCTTCCGTCCTCACAAATTTCGTATACGAATCGTGGACGGCCGCCGATGCCGGTCGCTACCGTGCTGGACCGACCACTCTCGGTTTCTCGTGCGTTTCCATAAATTTGGTCAAGTGTCGGTAAACACCCTAACCGACCGTCGCAGGGCACGCGAACCGGTGCGCGAGCTACGACTCGCCCAGCAGGTGTCCGGCCATTACAGTTTTGGTTCGTGCCGCAAACTTTCGTCGTGGTGGTCCTGGCGCTGGGTGCCGCTCTGTGTATCGCGATCGGAACGGTGATCCGCCAGCGCACCGCAGCCCAGGTTCCGGAAGAACAGATAGGGGCCCTCGGTCCCATCACCACTCTCGTGAAGCAGCCGGTGTGGTGGATCGGAACGGTCGTCGGAATCGGCGGGTACGCACTGCAGGCCGCGGCGCTCGGGCTCGGTTCGCTGTTGCTGGTTCAGCCGCTGCTCGTTCTGTCCCTGTTGTTCGCGCTTCCGCTCGGCGCACGCTTCTCCCACCGTGCGATCTCGACGGCCGAATGGATATGGGCCGCTGCGCTGACGGCGTCGGTGGCGATTCTTGTCGTCGTCGGGGATCCGAAACCCGGAATCGAACGGGCCGAAGCGCGGCACTGGGCGGTGATCTGCCTGATCGGCATTCCCTTCGTCGCGGTATGCGTCCTGGCCGCGAGGCGAAGCAGCGGAACCAGGAAAGCACTGTTGCTCGGAATGGCCGGTGGCGCCCTGTTCGGTGTGGCCGCAGTGCTGACCAAGGGCGTCGTTCATCTGGTCTCGCGCGGGGTGGTTCCGCTGCTGACGTCGGTCGAGTTGTACGCGCTCATCGCCGTCGCCGTGTGTGCGATTTCGTTGCAACAATCGGCCTTCCAAGCAGGTGCACTGCAAGCCTCGCTTCCCGCGACGACGGTGATGGAACCGGTCGTGGCGTCGGCGCTCGGATTCCTCGTGTTGGGGGAGTATCTCGATGCGGATCGCGACGTCGGCGTAGTACTCGTCGTCGCGACGATCGCGATGATCGCCGCCACGGTTGCGCTTGCCCGCTCGTCCGCGAACGACGAGCCTCAGGTTTCGATACCGACCTGATCGCCCCTGATGCGTCCGCCGAAGACGTGACGGACGTCCCCGCACGAGCGCTCGACCTTGCACTCGCCATGGTCGAGTGCTAGAAATGCAGTTGGCACTCGCGATACGTGAGTGCCAGGTCGGGAAACGGTGAGGCTGGGAATCAACGACACCCCTGGTCGTCCGTCGCGGGCACCGAGCTCGGCCAGCACCGTGTCACCCCCAATCCGGAGGATCACTTCGCAATGGCCAAGATCATCGCGTTCGACGAAGAGGCACGCCGTGGCCTCGAGCGAGGCCTCAACGCCCTCGCCGACGCAGTAAAGGTGACGTTGGGCCCCAAGGGTCGCAACGTCGTGCTCGAGAAGAAGTGGGGAGCTCCCACGATCACCAACGATGGTGTTTCCATCGCCAAGGAGATCGAGCTCGAAGATCCCTACGAGAAGATCGGTGCCGAGCTCGTCAAGGAGGTCGCCAAGAAGACCGACGACGTCGCAGGCGACGGCACCACCACCGCTACCGTTCTCGCCCAGGCACTGGTTCGTGAAGGCCTGCGCAACGTCGCAGCCGGCGCAAACCCGCTCGGCCTCAAGCGCGGCATCGAGAAGGCTGTTGCAGCCGTCACCGAGTCGCTGCTGGCTTCCGCCAAGGAGATCGACACCAAGGAGCAGATCGCTGCTACCGCTGGCATCTCCGCAGGCGACGCGTCCATCGGCGAGCTCATCGCCGAGGCAATGGACAAGGTCGGCAAGGAAGGCGTCATCACGGTCGAGGAGTCCAACACCTTCGGCCTGCAGCTCGAGCTCACCGAGGGCATGCGCTTCGACAAGGGCTACATCTCGGCGTACTTCGCCACCGATGCAGAGCGTCAGGAAGCCGTCCTCGAAGACGCGTACATCCTGCTCGTCAGCTCGAAGATCAGCACCGTCAAGGACCTGCTGCCCCTGCTGGAGAAGGTCATCCAGTCCGGCAAGCCGCTCCTGATCATCGCCGAGGACGTCGAGGGCGAAGCTCTCTCCACCCTCGTGGTGAACAAGATCCGTGGCACCTTCAAGTCCGTCGCCGTCAAGGCTCCCGGATTCGGTGACCGTCGCAAGGCTCAGCTCGCCGACATCGCCATCCTCACGGGCGGCGAGGTCATCAGCGAAGAGGTCGGCCTCTCCTTGGAGACCGCCGGACTCGAGCTGCTCGGCCAGGCACGCAAGGTCGTCATCACCAAGGACGAGACCACCATCGTCGAGGGCTCGGGCGACTCCGACGCCATCGCCGGACGCGTCAGCCAGATCCGCGCCGAGATCGAGAACTCCGATTCCGATTACGACCGCGAGAAGCTGCAGGAGCGCCTGGCCAAGCTGGCCGGTGGCGTCGCAGTCATCAAGGCCGGAGCAGCGACCGAGGTCGAGCTCAAGGAGCGCAAGCACCGCATCGAAGATGCAGTGCGTAACGCCAAGGCTGCCGTCGAAGAGGGCATCGTTGCCGGTGGTGGCGTCGCGCTGCTGCAGGCTTCGCCCGCACTCGACTCGCTCAAGCTGGACGGCGACGAGGCAACCGGCGTGAACATCGTTCGCGTCGCCCTCGAAGCACCGCTCAAGCAGATCGCGTTCAACGCGGGCCTCGAGCCCGGCGTCGTCGCAGAGAAGGTCCGCAACCTCCCGTCCGGCCACGGCCTCAACGCCGCGACCAACGAGTACGAGGACCTGCTCGCTGCAGGCATCAACGACCCGGTCAAGGTCACCCGCTCGGCACTGCAGAACGCAGCGTCCATTGCGGCTCTGTTCCTGACCACCGAGGCCGTCGTCGCCGACAAGCCCGAGAAGGCCGGAGCGCCCGCTGGCGATCCGACCGGTGGCATGGGCGGCATGGACTTCTGAGTCCGTTCCCCTAGCTGCAGAGGCCCGGCTCCACTTCCGTGGGGTCGGGCTTTTTCGTGCCTCGAATCGTATGTGTGGGGTGGTGATCGCGCCCGGTGGTGATCGCGCGCGGTGGTGATCGCGCGCGGTGGTGATCGAATGACTCATTCGGTCACGCGGACGTTCCCCCGCGCAGGTTTCAGCGGCTGCGCAGGTTGCAAGGTGTGCGTTGGCTGGAGGGTGCGCGGAACGGGTGCGGACGTTCCCCCGCGCGGGTTTCAGCGGTTGCGCAGGTTGCAAGGTGTGCGTTGGCTGGAGGGTGCGCGGAATGGGTGCGGACGTTCCCCTCGCGCGGGTTTCAGTGGCTGTGCAGGTTGCAAGGTGTGCGTTGGCTGGGGGGTGCGCGGAATGGGTGCGGACGTTCCCCTCGCGCGGGTTTCAGCGGCTGCGCAGGTTGCAAGGTGTGCGTTGGCTGGGGGGTGCGCGGAATGGGTGCGGACGTTCCCTCGCGCGGGTTTCTGCGGCTGCGCAGGTTGCAAGGTGCGCGTTGGCTGGAGGGTGCGCGGAATGGGTGCGGACGTTCCCCTGCGAGGGTTTCAGCGGCTGCGCAGGTTGCAAGGTGCGCGTTGGCTGGAGGGTGCGCGGAACGAGTGGCTACTTCCGAGACTCCCGCTACGCTCAGGCGGTATGGCAGCCCGTGCAGCGACTCCGGCAATCGAACTCGAGGTGGGCGGGCGCACGGTGCGCATCTCCAACCCCGATCGGGTGTACTTCCCCGAAAGTGGTGCGACGAAGCTCGATCTGGTCAACTACTACGTGAGCGTCGGCGACGGCATCGTCCGCGCGCTGCGGGAGCGGCCGTGCATGATGCACCGCTTTCCGAAGGGGCTTGCCGGCGACAAGGTGCACCAGAAGCGCGTGCCGAACGGGGCGCCGCCGTGGCTCGATACCGTCCGCGTGACGTTCCCGCGCTACAACCGAACCGCCGACGAACTGTGTGTCACCGAGCTTGCGCACGTCGCGTGGGCGGTGCAGATGTCGACCGTCGAGTTCCATCCCTGGAACTCCCGGCGCGCCGACGTCGAGAGTCCCGACGAGTGGCGTATCGACCTCGATCCCATGCCGGACTGCCCGTTCGACCGGGTGCGGCGCGTCGCAGGAGTCGTGCACGAGGTCCTCGACGACATCGGTGCAGTGGGGTGGCCGAAAACCTCGGGTGGACACGGACTTCACATCTACGTGCGCATCGAACCGGCGTACGGATTCAAGGATGTGCGAAGGGCCGCACTCGCTTTCGCACGGGAAGTGGAGCGTCGTGCACCCGAGGACGTGACGACGACGTGGTGGCGCAAGGACCGCGACCCTAAGAAACTGTTCGTCGATTACAACCAGAACGCACGAGACCACACCATCGCCAGCGCCTATTCCGTGCGCGGCAATCAGGAAGCAACCGTGTCGACGCCGATTTCCTGGGACGAGGTGGCGAACGTGGATCCGCACGAGTTCACGATCTTCACCGTTCCGAAGCGATTCGAAAAGCTGGGGGATCTGCACGCGGGCATCGACGACGCCGTGTTCTCGCTCGACCCACTGCTCGAGTGGGCCGAACGAGATGAGAGGGAGGGCCTCAGCGAACCCGAGGACTGAAGGCTGCGGCTAGCTACTGAGTGAGACTAGAGGCTGAGTGGGACTAGCTGCTGAGTGATTTGACGGCTCCGCGGACGGCATCGAGGTGCGCGGCCATGGCGTCGGCGGCCTGTTGGTACTGCCCAGAACGAATGCCCGCGACGATGAGGTCGTGCTCGTCGTTGGACTTCTGCTGGCGTCGGGCTACGAGGTTGAGGGTTTCGGACTGGCGGGTCAGCGCGCCCCGGATGTCGACGATGATCGCCTCGAAGACGCGGTTCTTGCTGGCGCGAGCGATGGCGGTGTGGAATTGGCCGTCGAGAGCGACCCAGGCCAGGTGGTCGTCTTCGAGGCGCATCTCGTCGGTGAGGCCCTCGAGGATCTGGAGGTCCTCCTCGGTCCGGCGTTCCGCCGCCCACCCGGCCGACGGTATTTCGACGTGCGGGCGCGCCTCCTGGAGCTCGCGGGCGTCGTAGTTGCCGATGTCCAGGTCGCCGGTGACACGATCTCGGACGACGAATGTTCCTCGGCCCGTTTTGGTTTCGGTCAGACCAAGCGCGGTGCACGAGCGCAGCGCTTCACGGATGACCGATCGCGACACTCCGTGCCGTGTGGCAAGGGCGGCCTCCGCGGGGAGCTTCGAGCCGATTGCCAGTTGACCGGAGACGATCGCGTCGCGCAGATCGGCGAAGACCGCTTCGGCGGCGCTCATTCTCATGGCGGTCGGCTGACTGACCGCCCAGCTGTCCGACAGGTTCATGTCTGGATCGTCCTCTTCCGCTGGTTCGACAGTCAAGCGGCAGGAGTGGAGCCTGCGGAATGACCGGGTGGGCGGGAGTGGAGTCTGCGGAATGACCGGGTGGGCGGGAGTGGAGTCTGCGGAATGACCGGGTGGGCGGGAGTGGAGCCCGCGGAATGACCGGGTGGGCAGGAGTGGAGCCTGCGGAATGACCGGATAGTGAGGCTTGACGGTCGACGTGTCTTGCTTCACACTCAAACCTGTCAGACAGCCGGACAGCCGGATATATAAGGAGCATGCAGTGGTCGTCACCCGTGTCGAGAAGGACCTCCTCGGCGAACGCGAGATCCCAGGCAACGTCTACTGGGGCATCCACACCCTGCGTGCACTGGAGAACTTCCCGATCACCGGCCGCCCCATCTCCACGAACGGCCACCTCATCCGGGGTCTCGCCGCCGTCAAGTGGGCGGCGGCGGCGGCCAACGAAGAACTCGGCATCCTCGACGCCACGCGCGGCGAGGCCATCCGTCAGGCGTGCCAGGAGATTCTCGACGGGGAGTGGCACGACCAATTCGTCGTCGACGTCATCCAGGGCGGCGCGGGCACCTCGACCAACATGAACGCCAACGAGGTGATCGCCAACCGTGCGCTCGAGATCCTCGGCCACGGCCGCGGCGACTACAGCCACGTGCATCCGAACGAGCATGTCAACGCCAGTCAGTCGACCAACGACGTCTACCCGACGGCCGTCAACATCGCCACGATCTTCGCCATCCATGAATTGATCGACTGCCTGAAATTCCTGCGCGACGCGTTCGGCCGCAAGGCAACCGAGTTCGCCACCGTCGTGAAGATGGGTCGTACGCAACTGCAGGACGCGGTGCCGATGACGCTCGGTCAGGAGTTCGGAACGTACGCGATCATGATCGACGAGGACTGCTCTCGGCTCGACGAGGCGGCGCTGCTGGTGCACGAGATCAACCTCGGCGCAACGGCAATCGGGACGGGGCTCAATGCTCCCGTCGGGTACACGGCGTCGGCCGTCGAGCATCTACGGCGCAAGACCGGCCTGCCGCTCGTCACTGCGACCGATCTGATCGAGGCGACACAGGACGTCGGTCAGTTCGTCCACTTGTCGGGGGTGCTCAAGCGTGTTGCAGTGAAGCTGTCGAAGATCTGCAACGACCTTCGCCTGCTGTCCTCGGGGCCGCGTGCGGGACTGAACGAGATTAATCTTCCTCCCATGCAAGCAGGTTCGTCGATCATGCCGGGCAAGGTCAACCCGGTGATCCCCGAAGTGCTGAACCAGGTCGCGTACGAGGTCATCGGTCACGACGTCACCATCACGATGGCCGCCGAGGCAGGTCAGTTGCAGCTCAACGCATTCGAGCCGATCATCGTCAAATCGTTGTCCGAGGGCATGGCCCACCTCGGTGCCGCCTGCCGAACCGTCGCGAGTCGGTGCGTGGACGGCATCACCGCCAATGTCGACCTGCTGCGTGATCGCGTCGAGAATTCCATCGGCCTCGTCACCGCGCTGAGTCCGTATCTCGGCTACGTCGAGTCCACGGCGATCGCGAAGGAAGCCCTTCTGACCGGCCGCAACGTCGTCGACCTCGTGCTCGAGAAGAAACTGCTCGCCCGCGACGAGCTGGATCGACTGCTGAGCCCCGAGCATCTCGCCAATCTCCGCGTCGCGCCCACCGAGCATGCCGACGCTCCCGCAACTTCGACAAGGTAGGCATCCATGACCGTCGACAACACCCCGAGAACTACAGG
>NZ_BCXH01000007.1 GCF_001895005.1 Rhodococcus yunnanensis NBRC 103083
TGTGGCGCGTTCCGATACAGTCGATCCGCTCGGCTCGTCCGCCGGCACCGACAGCAAGACGGGCCGGTTCTGGAGGATCCTCGTCGCACTACGATGGCCTGCCCTGGTGGTCGGGCTTCCTCATCGGTAGTTCACTGACATATCTGTTGGTTCCTCCCACAAGACCCCCGACAGTGTCGTCGAGTTCGACTCATCGGATCTACTGCCGACGCCGGTCTCGGATCTGTGCGAACTTTGTTCGTGGAGAAGCCCGCACCCGGACCCGTCGGCCTCGTACTGACGCAGAAGCTGTCCACATCGGACACGGTCTCCGACCCGATCGAACAGACAGTCTCTATACCCGCACCAAACCCCGGAGTCCACCCTCGGATCCGACGAGCGTTCAGCGACAACGATGCTGGAGCAACTCGGCGCGGTCGTGGAAGTCGTCCGGGCCGTGGACGCGTCGGTTCCACGCGGCCAGGTACTGGCCGTCGATTCCCCTCCTGGAGTCACCATGCCGACTGTCGTGACGTTGACATCGAGCGCAGACAACGAGGTTCATGTCTGGAGTCGTCCTCACCATCCGCTCGTAGCGCACCCGACCGACAATCCTCGACTATCTCCGTCCTCGACGCGTGCGCTCGGCGAAACGGTCGAGTGCGTCGATGATTTCGTCTGCCTGCCAGACGCGGTTCCGTCGCCCCTTCGAGGTCTGATAAAGAATCCCTGCGTCGACCAGTCGATCGATCGCCCGCTGAGCAGCTATGTCGCTGACACCGAATGTCCTTTGCGCGAAAGGGTTGTCGATCACCGGTTGTGCAATCAGAGCGTCGAGGAGACTCCACACCACGGATTCACGACGCGCTACGACGCTTGCGACGAAACGCTCTCTCACGTCGGCCAATTCGTCGACAAGCATCCTGCCGTTGGATACAGCGGCGAACGCCGCGGCATTCAGACGGCGAATGATGGGTTCGACATCGCCCTGTCGGTACTCGTCGAGGCTCGCAAAATACGCCGCAGTGTCGGCTAGCAGACCCGCGGACAATGGCACCGTGACGCGTTCGACCACTCCTGCCGTACGAAGCATCGTGTGTATCAACGACCTGCCGGTACGGCCGTTCCCGTCGGTGAACGGGTGGATCGTCTCGAACTGCGAGTGCGCGACGGCCACTTGAGGGAGAACAGGAAGATCGGTCCGCGACGCAAACGTGAAGAGATCACCCAAGTAAGCCTCGAGCCGCTCATGATGCGGCGGAACGAATGCGGCTTGGTGGGGTCCGAAATCAGAGCCACCGATCCAGACCTGCTGAGTTCGCCATCGTCCTGCGTCGGGATCGCCTGCGGGCTCCATCAGTGCTTGATGCATGGCCAGCACCGACTCGGCAGACACCGTCGAACCTACTGCCAGGGCGGCCTCCATCGCGCGCACGTTGCCGCCGACGATAGACGCGTTGCGGCTCGTAGGTGAACCCAGCTCGGCCAGCGCGAGGGAGCGTGCGCCGACCGTGAGGTTCTCGATTTGCGACGAAGCAGCGCTCTCGGACCTCAGCAAAATCGAACTCATCGGCGCCAACTCGGTCGACGAGCCGAGGCGCTGCGATGCGTACTCGTCGAATCGAACGATTTCGCGTAGCGCATCCTCGGATTCGGCCGAGACGTCATCGGTGAGTCGGAGTTCCAGATCGGCGATCCGCGGAGGCACCGCAGCCCGGTAGACGCCGCCTGCATGCAGCCTGCGTTGCGTCCTGGAGGCAGCGGCAGAAGACGATTGCCATGGCCGATCTTCGTACTCGACGGCGGCCAGGCCACTGTTCCGATCATTGGCCACCGATGAACCATACCAAACCTTAGGCGCATATCGTCTGGTATGGAACCGTAACGCGCGGACGGATGACCGATATCGATCACCTACACAAAGCGCCTCTCCAGCATCGGAAGCGCCTTCGCGGAGACGCGGTTGCCAACAATCACGCGATGCGAAGAGACAACCGGGATGATCGGTACAGCATCCGCAACGGACGCGGACTTGATATCCGAGACACGGCCCGCCAGCTCGCTCGACGTTCCGACAGGGCAGCCCCGACACGCCCGTAATCGCTATCGAACCCGGACACGCGGTAGCTCTGACGACGATCTGGACCGACTCTGATACGCGCCCCGCGTAACACACCCCTCACACGCACTACGAGAACCAGTAATGGTCTACCCATACCGTCGACAGGACAGACGACGGACGGGAGTAGACGAGGGTGTGGATCAACCGAATCGCCGCAGCACTGGCCCTGGTGTCGGCCGTTCTGCACTTGCGGATGGGCGTGAGCGACATCGCCGGAGCCTTTGTTACGGCGATGGCTCTGCTGTGCGTGTACTGCGCTGTGGACCTGGTCCGCTCGGCAGGCAACCGCGCCTGGTTGATGGTTGCGGTCACCAGCGCAGGTATGTTGCTCGCCCACGCCTCGTTCCCCGCGCATCATCATCACGCAGCCGACCAGACCTCGAGTATGACGATGGCGTCGGTTGTCGCCGCCGCGGAACTCGTACTCGCCGGATCCGTCGTCTTCTTCCGCACCCGCCGCATTCCGCCTGAATTTCGTCCCTACCGATTGCAGGAGCTCCGATGACCGACACGTTCGCACCCGTCACCACCCACCCGCTGGAACCGCTGAACCCGCAGGAGATTTCGCAGGCGTCGGCGATCGTGATTCGCGAACAGAACCTCACCGCCTCGGCCCGCTTCGTCTACATCGAACTGAACGAACCGTCGAAAGAGCAACTGAAGCAGGGACTTACGGACCGTCGTGCATTCATCGTCCTGCGTGACCGCGATGAGCACGCAACATTCGAGGCCGTCGTGTCCCTGACCACCGACGAGGTCGTCTCCTACGAGCAGATCCCGGACGCCCAGCCGCCCATCACGCTCGAAGAGTTCCTGCAGTGCGAGGACGTCATCAAAGCCGATCCCCGCTGGCAGGAGGCGATGATCAAGCGCGGAGTCACCGACTTCAGCCTCGCCATGGTCGACAAGTGGGCCAGCGGACACACCACGGACGACGACAACCCCGGCGGCAGGCGCCTTGCGCGCCCACTCACCTTTGTGCGCAGCGAAGCCCAGGAGAACGGCTACGCCCGGCCCGTAGAGAACCTCGTCGTGACCGTCGACATGGACACGATGGAGGTCGTCGACGTCGCCGACACCGGAGTCGTACCTATCCCCCGGACGCCCGGCAACTACCTACCCGGCTTCTACGAACGCCCCGGCAACGTACCCGAATTCACCGAGCAACGCGCACCGATGAAGAAGATCGACATCACCCAGCCCGACGGGCCGTCGTTCAACGTCGACGGCCACTACGTCGAATGGGCGAATTGGCGCCTGCGCGTGGGGTTCACACCGCGCGAAGGTCTGGTGCTGCACGACGTCAACTATGTCGACCGCGGTACGGTTCGTCCCGTCATCCACCGCGCATCCCTGTCCGAGATGTACGTCCCCTATGGCGATCCCGGCGACAGTCAGTGGAACAAGAACGTTTTCGACGAGGGAGAATACGGACTCGGCGTGCTGGCGAATTCCCTGCAGCTGGGCTGCGATTGCCTCGGCGAAATCCACTACTTCGACGCGTACGTCAACGACCAGGACGGGCAGCCCATCGAGCTTCCGAACGCGATCTGCATGCACGAGGAGGACTACAGCATCGGGTGGAAGCACACGGACTTCCGCGACAATCTAGGTCAGGTGCGGCGCAACCGCCGCCTCATCGTCTCGCTCTTCGCGACGGTCGGCAACTACGACTACGGCTTCTACTGGCACCTCTACCTCGACGGGTCGATCGAATTCGAGATCAAGCTGACCGGCATCATCTCCACCGGCGCCATCGAGCAGGGACAGATTCCCGAGTTCGGCACCCTCGTCGCCCCTGGCTTGTACGGGCCGCATCACCAGCATTTCTTCAGCGTCCGGCTGGACATGAAGGTCGACGGCGAACGCAACAACCTGTACGAGCTCGAAGCCGAGGCCGTGCCCGTCGGACCGGAGAATCCGCACGGCAACGCGTGGCGTCAGACCAAGCGGCAACTGACGAGCGAATCGGAGGCACAGCGCGTCGCCGACCCGCTCAAGGCTCGGACATGGCTGATCGCCAACGCCGACAAGAAGAACAAGCTCGGCGGACACATCGGCTACAAGATCGAACCGTCGGGTGCGGTGGCTTTGCCTCTCGCGCAGCCGGGTTCGCAGCAGGTGCGCCGCGGCGGCTTCGCAACCAAGCACATGTGGGCGACGCCGTACGCCGAGCGCGAGCGCTACGCAGCCGGTGAGTACGTGGCGCAGAACCCCGGACACGACGGACTCGTCGCCTACACGGCGCAGGACCGGTCTCTCGACGGCGCCGACCTGGTCATCTGGCCGACCATCGCCGCCCATCACGTCGTGCGTCCAGAGGACTGGCCGGTCATGCCGGTCAGCCATGTCAGTCTGCACCTCAAGCCGACCGGCTTCTTCGACGGCAATCCGATGCTCGATCTGGCGCCTGAGACTCCGAAGGTCGGTGGGCACTGCTGCGACTGATCGCTGCTGCGGAGCCGGTCGCCACAGCCTGGGCGACCGACGTCCACGATCCTGAGAGTTCGCCGACCCCGCACTTGACGTGGTTCCTCGTCATTCGAGTCCATGGCACGCCAATCCGGATGCCATGGCCCACGCGGCTCCCCGACTCTTCCAAGCGGAAACCTTTCCCACTCTTGCCCGCCCCAATCGAGGACAGCTCATCGGCTAGGTCAAGTAGCCCGAGTGGATAGCAGCTTCGTCGGCGTGCTCGGCACCTACGAGTGGAAATACATAGTGGGCTAAGCACTTTCGTTCACATGGGCGAAGCCCCCACGAACGATGAGGTTCGCACGTTCAACCGCGTCCGGTCCGCCCGGAACAGGTCCACCGAGTACTCGACGGGTCGTTCCTGCTGGTCGTAACCGATGCGCTCGAGCTTCAAGATCGGCGTGCCCTCCGGCTGCCCGAGCAACGCACCGACCGGTGCGGTCACGGTGGCCAGCTCGATCGACTCGTCCGCCATGCACACCGAAATACCCAGCAAAGTCCGGAGCGCTTCGTAGACGGAGTTCAGCGGCGTCTCCAGCACCCGTCCGCAGATGCTTCCGCTGAGGTACATCTGCTCCAGCGACAACGTATCGCCATCGGCAAACCTCAAGCGCAACAACGACACGACCGGCCCGTCGCCCAAAACCCGAGCCGCGTCCGCAGAAGGACTGGTCATCCGCGCGGAAATCACTTTCGTGCCGTCGCGGAAACCCTGTTCGTGCAACATCTGTGGCACACCTTTGACGGTGTTCAAACTTCGCAACAGCCGCCGACTCTGACACACCGACAGCGCACTCTCGGGCGACGGCGAACCGGGAGACACCGCAGTCAGGTAGGCACCACCCGCACGCCCTTTGAGACGGCGAATCACTCCGTCGCGTTCCAGCAGGTCCATGGCCTTGCGGACCGTGGTACGCGACGTACCCAACCGCTCCGCCAATTCGCGCTCGGGCGGAAGACGAGGCACCGAGCGCTGCTCGAGCTCCTCGACGAGGCGCACCAACGCGCCGTGGGTCTGCTCCATCATCAGCACCGGCCCACCTCCTGCTCTCTTTGTCAGCTCAATCTAACGTGCCGTGGCGCCGTCGAACCACCGTCCACCTGCTGATTTACCCATGATTAACACCGCTGGTGTCCTATGTCATTTCACCCCGGCCATGCGTTACATGCAGTTCACACACGGCGAACAAAACCAGAAATGGTCTACGCCCATCGTTCTACCTGTCAAGAGAAGTCCACTCATCGAAAGGTGCACCACTGTGGAGGATTCCCGGTCGGCTCGCGCCGCACTCGGCGTGGAGCTCGCCCGCTCGGCGGGAGAGATCGCCCGTCGCTGGTTCGACACCTCGGCCCTCGCGGTCGAGTCGAAACAGGACGGTTCCCCTGTTACGCAGGCGGATCGCGAGATCG
Source organism: Rhodococcus yunnanensis NBRC 103083 (assembly GCF_001895005.1). Taxonomy (GTDB): domain Bacteria; phylum Actinomycetota; class Actinomycetes; order Mycobacteriales; family Mycobacteriaceae; genus Rhodococcoides; species Rhodococcoides yunnanense. The sequence continues at coordinate 5,987 of NZ_BCXH01000007.1, forward strand.
AGCAGTTCATCAGAGCAGAGGTCGCCCAGCATTACCCCGATGACAGCTTCCTCGGCGAAGAGTTCGGCGAAACCACCGGAACGTCGAAGTATCGCTGGATCGTCGACCCGATCGACGGCACCAAGTCCTTCGTCCACGGTGTTCCGCTCTACGCCAACCTGATCGCGCTCGAGGAGGACGGCACCATCGTCGCCGGTGTCATCAACCTCCCCAGCGCCGAGGTGCTCATGCACGCCGAACGCGGCAAGGGATGCTGGAAAAATGGTAAGCAAGTTCATGTTTCGGACAAAACGGAACTCGACGGCGCCTACGTCATGGCCACCTGGCTCGAAGACTGGCATCCCGACTCCATCGTCGACCTCCAGTCCGCGGGCGCCGTGATCAGAACCTGGGGCGACGCATACGGCTACATGATGGTCGCCAGCGGCCAAGCCGAGGCGATCGTCGACTACACCACGCAGGCATACGATCTCGCCCCCATGCCGGTCATCATCGAAGAGGCCGGCGGCATGTTCACCTCGCTCGACGGAGTGCGAGAGATCAACGGCGGCAACGGCATCGCCTCCAATGGCGCCGTACACGACTCGGTTCTCAAAATAGTCAACCAAGGATGACGCACATGAAAGAGTACATTCGCGGCCTGAGCCGGAAGAGCATCATGACGTTCTTCGGCAGTATCTACGCTCTCGCTCTGCTCTTCGCGCTGTTCCCTCCGCTCTACATGTGGGGCAGCGGCATTCGATTCGAGATCCTCGGCATTCCGTTCGCCATCATGTACTGGCTGATCAACGGCGTCGTTCTCGGCCTGACCCTCTGGGGCCTCTACATCGTCGAGGACATCCGCGGCGAACTCGACGAGGACCTCCTCCCCGCTACCGCACCCCTCACTGGAGAATGACATGTTGATCATGCTGGGAATGCTGGCGGTCTTCTACGCCATCGTCATCTTCATCCTCTACACCACACAGCAGAAGACCAGTCCATCGTTCGACGAGTACTCCGTCGGCGGCCGCTCCTACGGCCCCTGGTACGTCGCGATGAGCTACGTCAACTCGTGGTGGCCGGGATCGGTGTTCATCGCGTTCTTCGGACTCGCCAGCGGCGCAGGCGTGTTCGGCCTCTACGGCCTCGCGTACTCGAGCCTCGGAGTCGCGATGATGTACTTCATGGCCACCCGCGCCTGGCGCTGGGGAGCGAAATACAACCTCCGCTCGCAGCCCGACCTCCTGGGCCTGCGCTTCAACTCACGTGGCACCAAGATCGTCGCCAGCGTCATCGGCATCGTCTCGCTGTTCCCGTGGGTCGTCCTCGGCATGCAGGCGCTGGGTGAGGTCTTTCAGATCGCCAGTGCCGGGGCATGGTCCGTCACCACATGCCTGTTCGTCGGCCTGGCCGTCATCGTCGTTCGCCAGTTCTGGACCGTGAAGATGGGCATGCGCGGTCTGATCATGACCGACATGTTCCAGGGCATCGTCGCCTACGTCTTCTCCGCGGGTCTGTGCCTGGTCCTGCTCTCCGGAGTTGCCGGCGGCCCGATCAGCTTCGCCACCCTCGGAGATGTCGCCGACGAGTACCTGAAAGTCCCCGGCGACGGCGATGCCTACGGCCCGTTCTACCTGTTCGCCCTCATCTTCACCGGCGTCGTCGGATCGCTCTGCTGGCCGACGAGCTTCCAGCGCATCTACACCGCGTCGAGCGTGCGTGCGGTCAAGTCCGGCACCATCCGCACTGTCCTGATCTCCGGCGTCTTCTACTCCCTGCTCATGCTCGTCGGCATCGCCGGCACGGTCATGACCGACGTCGCCGATTCACCCCAGACCGGCTGGTTCACCATCGCAGAAAGCTACGGCGGAACATGGCTCCTCGGACTCGCCGCCACCATGGTGTTCGCAGCATCCATGGGCCACATCGACGGCAGCGTGCAGGTCTGCGGCCTGCAGATCGCCAACGACCTCGTCAACTCCGACAAGCGCAAGCTCACCGACAGCCAGCTCACCAAAGTCGCCAAGATCAGCATGCTCGGGTTCATGGCAGCCGCAGCCGTCGTCGCCTACGCCACGTTCAACATGACGCGTCTGCAGCTCCTCGCTCAGATCTCCTACCAGGGCGTCGTGCAGCTCGCCATCCCGCTGTTCCTCGGCATCTTCTGGCGCGGCGGCAACGGCAAGGGCGCGGTCTCGGGCATGATCTCCGGCTTCGCCGTCGCCCTCGTACTCACCGCGGTCTATCCGGACGACATCGCCGGGCTCGGCAGCCTCACCGGCGGCGTCGTCGGCATGGCCGTCAACCTGGCCGTCTTCCTCATCGTCTCCAAGGTGACCGGTACCACGGCCGAGGAGAAGGCACGCGTCGACGACATGTTCGAAGCCGGTAAGCGTCCCGTCCGTACCGCTCCCGCCGATCTGTCCTTCGAAGGCCAGATCGACGAGATGGCCGCCACCCCCGCTCCGGAAAAGATCTGACGTGACATCTGGTCATTCCGCAGGCTCCACTCCTGCGGCATTCTTGGACGATTTCGCGACGATGTCCTCGTTCGGCGCCACCGCAGCTGGCGGCGTCGACCGGGAGGCGGCGACAGCCGACGACGGTCGAACCAGGCGGTTTCTCGCCGACTGGTTCGACCGGCACGGCCTCACCACCACCGTCGACGCTGTCGGAAACATGTACGGCAGCATCGAATTCGTCCCCGGTGCGCCCTACGTGCTCGTCGGCTCGCATCTCGACAGCCAGCCGACGGCCGGAAAGTACGACGGCGCCTACGGTGTCCTCGCCGCCGCTCATGCCGTGCGCGGCATCGTGGAGATGGTGGAACGTGGTTCGCTGATACCGCAGTTCAACATCGCTGCGGTCAACTGGTTCAACGAAGAAGGGTCCCGCTTCTCCCCTTCCCTCATGGGAAGCGGAGTCTTCATCGGCAAGTTCGACGCCGACGAGATTCTGAAGGTCACCGACCGCGTCGGCATCTCCGTTCGAGATGCCCTGTCCGATATCGGCTTCCACGGCAATGATCGACAGCCCGAAGCCGTCTCCTACGCCGAGATCCACATCGAGCAAGGGCCGATCCTCGAGCAAGAAGGCACGACGATCGGTATCGTGACTGCCAATTGGGCAGCGCGGAAGTATTCGATCACCGTGCACGGCGAGCAATCGCACACCGGCGCAACCCATATGGCCCTGCGCCACGACGCGTTGGTCGGCGCAAGCAAGATCGTCGTCGCCGCCAGAGAACTCACCCAGCAGTTCCCCGAGGGTTTGCTGCTGGCCTCTGTCGGGCAGTTCGACGTCGAGCCGAACTCTCCTATCGTCGTGCCGTCCAAGGTCACCATGGCAATCGATATCCGGTCCTCGGATCCCGATGTCCTCGAACAAGCCCACGAGATGCTCATGGCAGCCATCGACAAGGAGACCGAGGTACGCATCAGCATCGACACCTCCGCGCTCCGGCCATCGACCAGCTACCAGATCGAAGGTGTCGAACTCGCCGAGAAGGCTGCCACCGACCTAGGACTGTCGTATCGCCGGATGCTCACCATGGCAGGACACGACTCGGTGAACCTCAAGGACATCGTCCCGACGGTCATGCTCTTCGTCCCCAGTGTCGACGGCATCTCGCACAGTGAGAAAGAGCTGACGCACGACGACGACTTGCTCCACGGCGTCACGATGCTCACCGAAACCGTCGCTCGCCTGGTTCGCGGCGATCTCGAATCCAGTTCGTAGAAGGATCATCCCTTGACCAATCCCCTGCTGACTAAGACCACTGCGGAGCTCCGTGCAAGCTTCGCCAGTGGTGAATCGACGCCGAACGACGTCCTCGACGCGACACTGGCCCATATCGAGACGACCAACCCGGTGATCAATGCAATCGCCTTCGTCGACGAGGCAGGTGCACGCCGAGCCGCGCAGGGAGCGACGGACAGACTCCGCACCGGCCGAGCGTTGTCGGATCTCGATGGCATTCCCGTCACGATCAAGGACAGCATCAATGCCGTCGGAATGCCCTGGCGACATGGGGTATTGGCGAACAAGGATCTGCCGATGTCGACTGTCGACGCTCCCCCGGCCGCGCGGTTGAAGGAAGCAGGCGCCGTCATTCTCGGCAAGACCACGATGCCCGACATGGGCATGATGGCCGCCGGCGTCAGCTCCCTGTACGGAATCACCCGCAACCCATGGGATCTCACGCGCAACACCGGCGGGTCGAGCTCGGGTGCGGGAGCGTCTCTGGCGTCGGGAATCGGGTTCGGCTCTGTCGGTTCGGATATCGCCGGTTCCGTAAGGCTCCCTGCCGGGCACTGCGGGCTCGTCGCTCTGAAACCGACGCAGGGACGCATCCCGCATCTGGCGCCGTCGACGATGCGTTCTGCCGGACCGATGGCACGCACAGTCGACGACCTCATCGACCTGTACCGCATCATCACCCGCCCTGATGCGCGGGACACCTGGGCCCTGCCACACGAGGACACCGAGGACATCCACGCGCCTCTCACTCCTGCCGGGCTCCGCATCGGCGTCATGCTCGACATGGGCTACGGCCCACCCATTTCCGACGACGTACTCCACGTGGTCCACTCTGCAGCGAGCCACCTGCGAGCAGCGGGTGCCGTTGTCACCGAGATGCCCCCGATCTTCGGCGAGGACCCGTACCCGGCTCTCGACCGACTGTTCCAGGTACGGGCTCGGACGGAGTGGGAGTCGATTCCGGAATCTCGACGATCGGAAGTATTACCTGCCGTCGCCGACTGGGCCGTGCCGGCGTCGAATTACACTGCCGCGCAATTCTCTCGGGACACCGATGCGGTCATGCGGTCGCAGGAGATCGTGCGGGCGAGGACGGCCGAGTTCGATTTCGTGATCAGTCCGGTGATTCCGACGGTCGGGTTCGGTGCCGAAGAGGTCGGCCTGAATCCTGCACAACCGTTGGGGCACTGCAGCTTCACTGCGTGGTTCAACCAGAGCGCACAGCCGGCATCGGCGTTGTGCTTCGGATTCGCCGAGCACATGCCCGTGGGGATACAGGTCGCCGGGCCGCGGTTCGCGGATCAGGCAGTCCTGCGTTTGACGAAGTGGCTCGAAAGCGCACGCGAGTTCGACATGAACTGGCCGACGGAAGTTGCGGCAGAGAAGATCGGAGTACTCGGATGACGGTACGAGAAGCACTGAGCGAGTTGGGTGTGTGGGCCAGTGCCGAACTTACATTGGACCCCGCCACCACCATGGCGAGTCCGAGCTGGTGGGGCGCAGACTCCGAGCGCTACTCGGCCAGGTCGACCATCCCCGACGCCTCCGCCGGTTCCGCGGCGTTCGTCAAGGTGATGGAACCGCATGCGCGGGACTACGTCGACGTCGGAGCAGCATTCTCAGCTGCCACTGCCGCCGGTGAGGCCGGCATCGGCCCGAAGATCTTCATCTCCGACGCCGAGACTGGCGTCCTGGTGATGGAGGACTTCACCGGAATCAGCTCGACCGCCACTCTGGATCTGTTCGACGAGGACGCGAACGTCGAGAAGCTCGTCGCACTGCGGACGTCCGTGCACGGGATGACCGGGGTGACGCGTCGGGCATCGGTGTTCGAGGACTTGGCTCTGGTGCGCGGCCTGATCGCCACGGTCGGCGGGGCGCTGCCTGCCGACTTCGACTGGATGCTGCGCACCCTCGCCCCAGCTCAGGCCGCAATCGAGAGCTCCGGCTTCGACGCGGTCCCCTGCCACGGTGATGGCAACGTCTCCAACGTCCTCATGCTCGACGACGGCAGCATGCGCCTCGTCGACTGGGACGTCGCAGCCCTGATGGACCCGCTGCAGGACATCGGCGCACTGTTGGCGGAGATCCGCCCGTTCGACTCCGACGCACGTGAAGTCTTCGAGATGGCCTGGGGGACGTTCGACACCGCGCTGTTCGACCGCGCCCGAATCTACGGCATCGCCGACTCCCTGCGCTGGGCGCTCATCGGGTCGTATGCCGATGCCGTGAAGCCGGGTACGCACGAGTATTCGAAGTTCTCCGACTGGCAATTCCTGCGCGCGCGAGCAGGATTGCGTGACCCACATTTCGACGACCGCATCCGAAACATCTGAGGTGACCATGAACGACATCGCGATCGGATCCGCCCGCACCGAAGCCGAGCGGCAAGTCGAAAAGGCGCTCGCTGCTGTTCCAGAGTGGGAAGGGCTGCAGCTCACCTACTCCCCGGTGCCCGGCGGCCTGATGAACAGCAACTGGCGCATCACCGTCGAAGGCAAGTCCAAGCGCTACTTCATGAAGCTCCCCGGCAGCGGCACCGACGCCTTCATCGACCGAACGCTCGCCAACGAGGCCGCCCGACGTGCAGGCGCACTGGGGATCGGGCCGGAGGTGGTGTTGTTCGATCCAATAACCGGGGTCGAGGTGATCGAATTCCTGGAGGGCTACCGGGCCTGCACCAACGGTGATCTGAAGCGTCCGGAAATTCCGCTGGGGATGATCGATGTGTATCGGACCCTGCATTCGGGCAGCACACTGAGCGTCACGAAGACGATCTTCGACATGATCGACGAACACCTCGAACAGGTCGCTGAATTGGGTGTGCGGCTACCGCGCGATGCGGAGGTGATCCTGACCGAGTACCGCCAGGTCAAGGCAGCGATGTTGGCAGCTGGCCTGGATCTGGTTGCGTGCCATAACGATCCGATGCCCGGCAACATCCTCATCGGCGAGGGGTTGCCGATGAAGTTGGTGGACTACGAGTTCGCCTCCAACAACGACCGCGCCTACGAGCTCGCCGTCCTGGTCACCGAAATGTTCTACGGCGAGCCGCAGATCATGGAGCTGATCGAGGAGTTTTTCGGTAAAGCCGAGTGGCCCATGATCTCCCGCGTCCAGGTCTGCAGCTTCCTCGCAGACGTCAAATGGGGTTTGTGGGGGTGCGTGAACCACAAGCTATCCGATGCCTGGGACTTCGACTACCACAAATACGGGTCGTGGAAGCTGTCGCGGGCGAGAATCAAGATGGGCGATCCGCGGTGGGCCTACTGGGTGCAAGGATTGTGATCGAGCTGGCATAAAACGGTGTTCACGTTCCCTCAGAACCCCTTTTTGCCCAGCCACGTCAGCGCCACCTCGGCGACGTCGCGCCACCCGCTGTCGATGGTCAACGAGTGCCCACGCCCCTCGAACTCGTGGAACTCGGTGTCCGACTCACCCTTGGCATAGAGCCCGAACACCTCCTTGGTGACCTTCAGCGGAACGGTGTGATCCTCGGTGCCGGAGGTCAGGAGCAGCGGTCCGCGGTCGGCGAGGTGGGTGTCCACCTTCGCGGGTGAGTGCTTCGAGAAGTTGGCTGCGGCGTCTTCGAACAGTGGCAGTCCGGGGCCGGGGATGGTCCAGCGGGCGTGTAGATCGTTCGACTCCTCCTCGGTCAGGGTGTTGCCGAACGAATACTTGAACTGCGTATCGGTCAACGACACCGTGCGGTGCCGGTTGGCGGGGTTACCGAGGACCGGGAAGCCCGATCGCAGCTGCGAGAACGGCAGTGCCTTCACACCCTTGATGGGAGCGGGGTCGATCGCCACTGCCGCGGCAGCGTGACCGGTCGCCAGGAGCTCTTGCGCGATCAGTCCGCCGAACGAGTGGCCGACGATCACCGGCTTGTCGCCGTCGACCGCGGTGATGAGGTCCGCGTAGTGTTCGACGATCTGGGCGATGCCGACGTTGTCGAGAGCGTCAGGGTTGTCCCGCGTGGCGGCGACCGTACCGCCATCGCCCGGCCAGCCTGGTGCCGACGTCACGTACCCACGCTCCACGAAGAGATCTTCCCAAGGCTGCCACGCGCTGGAGTGGATCCACAGGCCGTGGATGAAGATCACCGGATTGGTCTTGGCGGTCGGTGAGGTCATTGTCTTTATTCTCCTTCGGTGGGGTGATATCAGATGGTGGGTACGTATCCGCCGTCGATGCGGACGGTGGACCCGGTCGTGTTGCCCGAGCGGTCGCTGGCCAGAAAGACGACGAGGTCGGCGACCTGTTGCGGCGTCGTGAACCTGCCTGTCGACGCGCCGGACGCCGCCGATGCGACGGCGTCGTCCGGGCTGATGCCATTGGCCGACGCAACCTGCGCGGCGATGCCGTCGTCACCCAGCCACAGACTGGTGGACACGGGGCCGGGCGCGATCGAGTTCACCCGAATTCCCTGCGGGCCGAACTCTTTGGACAGACTCAGCGCGTAGCTGGCCAACGCGGCTTTGCCGGCGCTGTAGTCGACGATGTTCCATTCGGGCAACACGGCATTGACGGATCCGGTCATGACGATCGAGCCTCCACCGCGCGCCAGAATGTGCGGGATCGCCGCCCGCGTCGTCCGTACTGCGGACAGGAAGTTCAGTGCCAGCGCAGACTCCCACTGCTCGTCGGTGACCGACAGGATCCCGTCGAACCGGGCCTTCACCGCCCCGGCGTTGTTGACCAAGACGTCGATGCCTCCCCGCCCGGCCGCGGCGGCCACCAGAGCAGCCGGACCGTCGGGCGTCGACAAGTCGGCAGAGACGAAGGCGACGGACCCCGCCGCTTCGAGAGCCTGCAGTTCCGGAGTGCTGCGCCGGGCGCCGGCGACAACGAACGCTCCTGCTTCGACGAACGCCTCGGTGATCGCGAGGCCGATTCCCTTGCTCGCTCCGGTGACGACAACGATCTTGCCGGTGAGGTTCAAATCCATGGGAAGAGCGTGCGCCGACGGTCATGCGACGGACATCGGTCAAACGACTGCATTGCTGTACCAACGCCGGAGCCCTGAGTGCTGTACAACTTATGAGTGCGGGCGGGAATCGGCCTGGTCGGTCGAGACGAAGAGCTGGTCGAGCTGAGCCGGTTTCTGCATGCGCCCGGCCAGGGTGCTCTGGCCATCCGCGGTGACGCGGGCGTCGGAAAGACCGCCTTGATCAACGATATTGTCGACCGAGCTCGGCGCGAGGACTGGCGGGTGCTGCGCGCGATCGGCGTCGAGAGCGAAAGACCGTTCACTCTCGGCGGCCTGAATCAGATGGTTGTCGGGCTGCGGCAGGAGTGGTCCGGGCTCGACCGGCACGATCAGGATGTGTTGGCGCCGGTCTTCGGAGCCGATCCGGTCCAGGCGCCGTCGCCGGTGTCGCTGGCAACGTCGCTGCTGGCTCTACTCGAGGCCGCGTCGCATGCGCGGCCGGTGCTGTTGGTGATCGACGATGTGCACTGGCTCGACGAGCTGAGCGCCACCGTTCTCTGTGTAGCCGGCAGGCGCGCCTGCGACCCGCGGGTGAGGATCATTGCCGCGTTTCGTCCACAGTACGGTGTCGAGTTCTCGACCGCCGGCTGGATCGAGCTCGATCTGGGTCCGCTGAGGTCGGCAGACGCACGGCACATCGTCGATCGAATAGCGTTGTCGCTCAGCGTCTCCACCCGGAGGACTATTCTGGACTTCGCCGCGGGCAACCCGTTGGCTCTCGAAGAGTTGCCACGCTACGCCGATCAAATCGACACGTGGACGGTGTCATTGCCCCTGACCGACCGGCTCGTGACGGTGTTCGGTGGCCGCTTCGGTCTACTCGATGCGCGGGTCCGCACCGAGCTGCTCCGCGCGGCTCTCGACGGCACCCGGGCAGACATGTCCGCCGAGGTGGGATCGCGGTACACGATGACCGATGTCGAGCAGGCCGTCGAGCAGGACCTGTTGACCGTGAGTCCGCTGGGTGACATCGTCTTTCGGCATCCACTGGTACGTGCGGCAGTCATTCATCGAGCCAGTGCAGCCGAGCGACGGGCGGCGCACGCCCACCTGGCCGAGCTGTACGCCGACTCGCTGGTGCGCCGGGCGACTCATCTCGGTGCGGCGTCGACGCTCCCTGACCAGTCCGTGGCCGACCTGTTGGAACAAGCTGCACAACTGTCGATCCGGCGAGGGGGCGCGACTGTCGCTGTCGATTGGCTCCGCCGGGCCTCCCAGCTGTGTACCGACCCGTCTCGGCGTGATGCGTTGCGCGCGGAGGCCGCATTCGTCGCGTCGCAGGCGAGCCGATTCGACGACGCACAAACGTTGACCGACAACGACGAATCGGTGGCAGCTGTCCTCACCGACGCCTACCTCGCGCTCTATCGGGACGGCGACGTGATCGGGACGCATCGGCGCGTACTTCGTGCCCTGCGTGACGCCGGCACTCTCGACGACGCCACGCTGGTGCGCTTGGTCAAGTTGCTGCTGGCCATCTCGCTGTACAGCGGGGACGCCGCATTGTGGGTCCTGACGGACGAGATCGTCGACCGTCTGTCCGACCGGCTCGATGTCGACGCGCTGCTCTATCGCGACGCGTTGGGAGATGTTGCACGACGGGGACATACGGTCGGTGCGCGCCTCTCCGCGTATCGCGACGGGCAGACCTCTCGCGAACCCTGGGACGTAGTGCACGTGAGCGTCAGCGCGTATTTCGTCGACCGCCTCGCCGACTTTCGAGCGACGGTCCAGCACTTGTTCGAACGGGACCACGACCGAGGCGCAGTCACGAACGCGATGACGATGCTGCATCTGCTGGCCCTCGACCAGATCGGGTCCGGGGACTGGGCCGCGGCGCAGCGGTCGGTACACATCGGGGTCGAGCTGGCGACTACCCACCGGAACGAGCTGTTCCGCTACCAGTTCATCGCATACGACGGCTTCCGCGCCGCGTGTGCCGGGGATGCGGTTCATGCTCGGCGGTGTGCGGCCGAGGTCGACGCATGGGCGGGGCCGCGGCGACTCGGCATGCTGCTCGGCTTCGTGCGCCGCAGTGCAGTTCTCGTTGCGCTCGCCGAGGGTGACTACGAGGAGGCCTACGTCGCCGCACTCCGCATCACGTCGGCCGGCGAGTTCCGGCCGTACTCGCATGCGGCGATCGATGTTCTGTTGGACTTCGGCGTAGCCGCTGTACATGTGCATCGACATGATTGGGCGCGGGCCCACGTTGCCGAGGCCGAGCGGTTGAAACTCCGCGACATTTCTCCACGGCTCGAGGCTGTGGTGACCGCTGTCGATGCGATGTCGGCCCCCGACTCGGAGGCAGGGGCGTTGTACGTCAAAGCTGTGGACCATCCCGGTCTACAGGATTTCCCGTTCGACCGCAACAGGATTCAGCTGTCGTACGGGATGTGGTTGCGGCGTCGACGACACACCGCAGAGGCCCGAGAGGTGTTGGCATTGGCGGCCGAAGGCTTCGACGACTTGGGTGCACCGCCATGGGCTGACCGCGCGCGGACAGAGCTGCGTGCTGCCGGAGGTGGAGTGAAACACTCGGATGCCCTGACGGCGCAGGAGCGCAAGGTCGCCGAACTCGCTTCCATGGGCCTGTCCAACAAGGAAATTGCCAGTGAGCTCTTTCTGTCACCGCGGACAGTGGGGGCTCATCTGTATCGAATCTTCCCCAAGCTCGGTGTGAAGTCTCGCGCTGGACTCGGGCAGGCATTGCGAGACGTGCCCGGGCGGTAGAACCAGAGACATCGGCGGCGCGGCCCGATGCAACTCCCATGGGCGCTCTCGGCCAAAGCATGTCAATTCAAGCCGGCAGCCACTCACGCATACAAAGGAACCGGGGACCCTTCTGACGCGCCGTTGTACCGATCCACCACTTTGTTCAGCTCGATTTGAAGGTACAGCGAGTTCAGGCCGAAGACAAAAGCCAACAACCAGGACAGAGCCGGTGAGCACGTGGGCGGCAGACCTGCCTTGATCTGCGCCTCTCGGACGAATCGACCGGTGTTGTGGTAGCTGATGAGTGGGCCGATGACCGTCCAGCCGAGCAGAAGCAGCACCAGCAACGACCCCGCGACCGGCACGGTTCTTCGCTGATCGAAGTCGCGTAGCTCACGATGGATCTTGTAATACCACACAAAGTGGTAGATGCCGAGAGTGATGAGTGGCAGGCCGATCCACACTCCGAGAGGGTTTCGACGCTTCATGGCGAGCCCGTTGGCAACGGGCTGTTCGTAGCCGGCCTGGCCTGACTCGAATTGCGACATTTGTTGGCATTCTCCTGAAATGGCAGGGACATTCGTTGCACGCGAGGCCGCATTACTCTGCTGATTCATGAGGCCAACGATGCCATCGAACGACGGATGGAGGGGTGGGCGCGCTTACGTCCAGACCCTCCTTGGTCACCCATCGTTATCCGGCCGAGCCTGTGGTCGACGAACCTGTCGGGCCTCCGATCAGAGCTGATCCGGTGTCGATCGCCGCAGGGACGAAAGAAGCTGGTCCAACCAGAATTTCCTTCGTCGCAGTGAAAAAGGATCCCGCTGAACGAGTAACTGTTGCAGTGATCAGATACTTGCCGTCGAAGGGCACCTTGACCAAAGCTCCCGGGTTCGTGGTGTTGCACCGCCCATTGGACTCGTGGATCTCGATGAATCCAAAATATCCCCGAATCGTGATTTCGGTTTTGCAGCCGATTCCAAGAAGTTTCTCACCCTGCGACCACGGTTGCACGTCCAGCCAGAACTCCGTCGGCTTCAGGAGATTTCCCTCATAGATTTCCGGCGCTATCTCCTCATAACTCCCCGTGGTGATTTCTATGAAATCGATCGGTGTCAACTCCGCTGCCGCAGGCGACGCGGATACGACTGTCAATGCGGCAGTGACTGCCGTCAGTAATGCCCCGCGAATCCAAAACGGTCTCCTCATGCGCACTCCAATCTTTCATCTTGATGTCAGGCATCCGCAACTGCTCGACACAGATCATTCAGGGTCAGTGCGATGTTCGACGTCCACCGATCGAATGAACTCCGGCCCGTATTTCTATTGTCATTCGTTCGAGGGACTGCGCTAGGGGCGGAAGCTTCGTACGATACGGATTTCATGGCAGTCCGCCGTGTCGTTTCCGTTCGAAAGGCCTCGAGGTGACGAACTCCGAAGTCTGTGTGCGGTGCGGTTCTCGGCTCGCCCTTGGCGCACCGTTCTGTGGGGTGTGTGGTGGGACAGTGTCCAACCGCGCGGTGGCACCGCCTACCGAGGCCGAGCGGGCGTCGCTCGTTCCACCGCCTCCATCGAACGATTCGATCGTTCTGGACGCACAGCTTCTTCCAGCGTCACGAGGACTTCGTCCAGTAGCCACGGTAATCGATTTCGGCGCAGTCGCGTTCGGTCCCTTCGCGTTCACCATGCTCGGGCTCGCGCTGTCCAACAGTGCTGTTGCGGTGATCGTCGGCCCGCTTTCCGCTGTGTGTGTCTGGATCTGGCTCGTGGTGTGGAATGGGGTTCGTGGTCTGTCGTTCGGCAAGGCGGCGCTTGGCTTGCGCCTCGCCGATTCAGCTACGTTCAGACCCGTCGGCGTTGGACGTTCCATCGCTCGAAGCCTGGTGTTCCTGAGTCTCCCGGGACTGTCGGCGCTGAGCACGTTCTTCGACTCTTCCGGGCTCCGCAGAGGTTGGCACGACCGCGTTGCGCGCACCGTAGTCATCGACGTGGTCAAGGGCGCGAACCCGATCGGCCCCCAGATCGTGACGACGGCATTCCGCAAGCCCGACCGTGGTGTACTCGCCGTGGCTTCCCCGGTTCCCGTAGGCCATGTGCCGCCGTCTTCTGCCCTCCCACCGCCTCCGCCCCCACCATCGGGCACTGACGCAATGAGTTCATGACATGCACCTGAAGCTGATTCTACGGCGACCGTCGGGCCAGACCGTCGACCTGTCGATGGTGGCCGACGCCACCGCGTCCGTCGGGGACGTCGCGCGCGCACTCGCCGACGGCGACCCGAGAAGTTCCATCGCGTCCAACCCTGACCTCACACTGACCGTCGAACAGTCGGCGTTCGAATCTGCCGTGGACGGACGACAGCTGGACCCAGGAGTAAACCTCGTCGATTCCGGAGTCCGGTCGGGTTCGACAGTCACCATCGGAAAATACAGCCGCAGCGCCAGTGTGAGCCGCCGCGGGCGAGCGATCGCCATGCTACGGGTGCTGTCGGGCCCCGACGCCGGACGCGAGTTCCTCCTACCGGAGGGAGCAAGCACCATCGGCTCGTCTGCCGAGTCGGACATCTCGCTGAGCGACGGCAACGTGCTGGGTTCGCATGCTCGCATTCACGTCGGCGAGAGCATCGAGATCGTCGACCACACTGCAACGGGTGCCGGCATCCACATGGGCGGCAAATGGATCGAGAGAACTTTCGTTGCTGGATCCGACGTCGTCGGGCTTGGCGACACGACTATCGCGGTTTTCCACACAGTGCGCGCGCGAACCGATTCGATCGACAGCCCGGCGATGGAATTCAATCGCTCACCGCGGGTGATCCGGCGTTTCGACGGCCGCACATTCGAGGCTCCGCAACCGCCGAAGCGTGTCGACCCCAATCGATTCCCGATCGTCTCGATGTTGGCACCGCTGTTTCTGGGTCTCGTGCTCTTCGCGGTTACACGCAATACGCTGACCGTGGTTTTCATCGCCCTGAGCCCGTTGCTGATGCTTGGCATGTACATCGACACCGCATTGCAGAACAAGCGCAAGCACCGCGACGCCATCGAACAGTTCGCAACAGGATTGCGGGCCACGGCAGCCGACATGCAGTCGGCACAAACCATCGAACGGGCCGTTCGCCTCGGCGAGACACCATCTGTCTCCGACGCCGTCGAAGCCGTACACCTGCTCGGCACGTTGCTCTGGACCCACCGGCCCGAACACGCCGGGTTTCTCACTGTTCGTATGGGATTGGGAGATGCCCCATCGCGCAGTGCGCTCGATCTGCCCAGCCGAGCCGAGTCGCTACCGGAATATTGGCAGCAGCTCGAGACCATGCGCGACGAGTTCGCCACCATCACCGATGTCCCGATCGTCGCCGATCTTCGTTCCAGCGGCTCGTTGGGAGTGTGCGGGCCGAGAGGGGTCGTCGACGGTGTGGCTCGTGGCATCGTCATCCAGTTGGTGGGACTGCATTCGCCTGCAGAACTGACGATCGCCGCTGTCGCGTCGTCCGCGACGCGACCCTCGTGGAGCTGGCTCGAGTGGCTGCCCCACAGCGGACCGACCTACAGTCCCCTGTCGGGTGATTTGTTCGCCGACTCCGCCGACGGCGGTATCTCGTTGGTAGCTCGACTGGAAGATCTTGTTCGCGACCGACTGGACGCGTCGGAAGTCCGTACCGGCCTCCGAAAGTCCTTGGACACAGAGCAAGACGGAAGACCCACGTTGAACAAGACCGACCCGATCCTGCCCGTCGTGGTGGTGGTGGTCGAGGACGACGCACCCGTCGACCGATCACGACTCACTCGGCTTGCCGAGCGCGGCCCTGATGCCAACGTCCATCTCATATGGGTAGCAACGCAGTTGACAAGCGTGCCCGCTGCCTGCAGATCGTTCCTCCTCGTCGAGACGAACACGTCAGGCTCGACGGCCGGTGAAGTGCGCGTCGGAAAGCACACTTTCCCCGTCGCCAGCGAAACCGTCGACGTGCCGGACGCTCGACAGATTGCACTTCTGCTCGCGCCTGTCATCGACGTCGGAGTGTCCGTCGAGGACGAGACCGACCTGCCGCGATCGGTCTCGTTCCTCGATCTGGACGACCCATCGATCGCGACCGACCACGACGTGCTGATCCAGCGTTGGGAGCGAAACAACTCCATCCTGAAGCGCTCGGGACCTCCACCACCACGGCGCACTTCCGACAATTCGTTACGTGCACTCGTCGGGTCACGGGGCATCGAGCCGTTTCACCTCGATCTGCGCGAGCATGGACCGCACGCTCTGGTCGGTGGTACGACAGGTTCCGGCAAGAGTGAGTTCCTCCAGGCATGGATTCTCGGGATGGCCGCTGAACACAGTCCCGACCGCGTCTCCTTCCTGTTCGTCGACTACAAGGGAGGAACGGCGTTCGCAGACTGCGTCGACCTTCCCCACTCGGTCGGACTCGTCACCGACCTCTCACCGCACCTCGTCAGGCGAGCCTTGATCTCGCTTCGGGCCGAGATCGGCTACCGCGAGCGGCTCCTCAATCGCAAACGGGAAAAGGATCTTCTCTCGCTCGAGCGTTCACACGACCCGGAGACACCACCGTCACTGTTGATCATCGTGGACGAGTTCGCGGCGTTGGCCAAGGAGATACCCGAATTCGTCGACGGCGTGGTGGACATCGCTCAACGAGGGCGTTCGCTCGGACTGCATCTGATTCTCGCTACACAACGTCCGGCCGGTGTCATCAAGGACAACCTTCGAGCCAACACCAATCTTCGTGTGGCTCTGAGGATGGCAGACGAGGACGACTCGGTTGACGTCCTCGGATCCAAGGATGCTGCCTACTTCTCCCCCGGATTGCCCGGACGCGCGACGGCGAAGGTCGGGCCTGGACGGTTGACGACTTTCCAAACCGCATACACCGGTGGATGGACGGTCGGTGCGGACACACAGACACCCATCGATATCACCGAGATGAACTTCGGTGACGGGAAACCGTGGGATGCCACGGTACAGATGATCTCGACGGACTCGCAGGACACCGACATGGTGCGCGTGGTTCGTTCGATCACACGCGCCGCCGAGCAGGCTCGCATTCCGGCTCCCCGGGTCCCCTGGCTGCCCGAACTACGCCGAACGTACGACATAGTGATTCAACCCGCCTCGGCAATCAGCGGATATTCGCTGGGCATATCCGACGATCCCGCGACGCAGAGTCAACCCGCGGTGTACTTCGATCCGGACAAGGACGGAAACCTCGCCGTGTTCGGTACCGGCGGGTCGGGTAAATCGACGGCCCTGCGCACCGTTGCCATCGCCGCCGTCCAATCCGCTGCAGAGCAAGGGCCGATCGAGATCTACGGAATCGACTTCGGGTCCGGCGGTCTTCGTATGCTCGATGAGTTGCCTGAAACCGGGGCAATCGTCGGCGATGACGACGAAATACTCGGCCGCCTGATGCGCAGACTCACCAGGCTCGTCGACGATCGCTCGGAGAACTACTCGAAGGTCAACGCCTCCAACATCGTCGAGTACCGCACGATAACGAGGCGTCTCGACGAGCCCCGAGTCTTACTGCTGGTCGACGGGATCGGCGCGTTTCGAGAAGCGTACGAGTCCTCGCCTGTGTCGCCGTGGTTCTCGATGCTCAACCAGATTGCGACCGACGGACGCGCTCTCGGCGTACACCTCGTGGTCTCGGCTGACCGTCCCAATGCGATCCCTACGTCGTTGGGATCGACGATTCAACGGCGACTGGTCCTGCGGATGGCGTCGGACGACGACTATCTGTTGTTGGGAGCACCCAAGGATGTCCTCGACCGCGTCTCACCTCCCGGTCGCGGAATTCTCGACGATCGAGAAGTGCAGATCTCCGTCATCGGCGGAGATCCCAACGTGGAAGTTCAGTTCCGTGGCCTTGCCACACTTGCCGACGTATCGAGAGCAGCAGGAGTTCGCAACACGGCGGCAGTAGAACGGCTTTCCGACGACATCGATCTCGCTGTTCTGCCGGACACTGTAGCAAATCGGCCTACGATCGGCATCGCTTACACCGACCTCGATCCCGTGGGTTTCGATCCGCGCGGACTGTTCATGGTCGCCGGCCCGCCGTTCAGCGGGCGATCGTCGGCGTTGCTCACACTTGCACGATCGGTACTGCGTGCCGAACCCGACGTACGGACTTTCTACCTGGCACCGCGCGCCGGCGGCCCTGAAGTCGAAGATGTGTGGGACTCGGTGGCCGTCGGTCTCGAATCGGTAGCAGCCCTGATCACCGAGATCATCGAACAGAGCGAGTCGAGTGGTTCACCGCGCATAATGGTCGTCGTCGAGTCTCTCTGCGAGTTCACCGATTCGATGGTTCAACTCGACCTCGAGCGCATGATCAAGTCGGTCGACGCGGCTGGTGGACTCGTCGTGGGTGAATCGGAAATTTCCACCTGGCAGAGCTCATACGCACTGGGCGGGCCCTTCCGATCCAACCGTCGAGGAATCCTTTTGTGTCCCAGCGATATCGACGGGGAAAGCTTGCTCAACACGCCGCTGGGATCTCGGCAACGTGGCGTCCAACCGCCTGGCAGAGGATTCCTTGTCGCGCAAGGCAAGGCGGTGAAATTGCAACTTGCTCGGCAGCACTGATACGCACGACACACCACACTTGAACGGAGATACAGGTGGCATTCTGGGGACAAGACATCGAGCAGGTTCAGCAGCTTTCCCGTGAACTGAACAACAAGGCAAACGAAATTCAGGGCGTGCTGACGCGACTGACCAGTCAGCTCAACGGCGTTCAGTGGAAGGGCCCGGACGCCGACCGATTCCGTTCCGAATGGCAGGGCACACACACCGCGCAGCTCAAGGCTGTCGTCAATGCACTCCAGCAGGCGTCACAGACAGCGAGTCGCAACGCACAGCAACAGCAGCAGACCAGCAGCAGCTCGTAGATCCTCGATACCGACAAGGATGAGACAATGGCCGAATACGGGGCGGATGTCCAAGAACTTCGCACGCTCGCGAAGCAGTTCTCCGACATCGCCGGCACCCTGGAGGAATCCATCCGCTCCTTGTCGGCTCGGATCTCCAATTCCTCGGCGTGGCGCGGTCCCGACGCCGATCGGTTCCGATCGCACTGGAACACCACGGGCACCGCTCGTCTCAGATCGACGAGCAATGCCATCACCGCGGCTGCCGACATTCTGCGTCGCAACGCATCCGAGCAAGAGAGCACCAGCGCCGCAGCCACAGGCAGCTCTCTTGTCTGCACCGAATCACGTGTCAGTACAAGCAGCATGTACACACGCATCCGGACCGATGCAGACAAGAACAACGACGGAATGACTGTCGACAAGGTCGTCGGGCCGGATGGCGTGGACCGATACGTGGTGTACCTCGATGGGACCGGAGGCGCAGGCGACATGTGGGACGTTCGGAATCGTCTGAGCTCGTACAGCAATGCCTACAAGATATTTGGAATCAATGATCCGTACATCACTGAGCGTATGTCGAAGATCCCATCGGGTGCCGAGGTGATGTTGGTCGGATACAGCCAAGGCGGTATCGACGCGCAGAACATCGCTGCTTCCGGACGGTTCAACGTCACGGACGTCGTAACCTTCGGCTCACCGAAGGTGCCGAATGCGGACCCCGCCTCACGGGGGGTGAACGTGCTCCAACTCGAAGCACTCTTCGATCCAGTTCCCCGTACGGATGCAGTCGCAGCCGATCCTGCTCGCATCGCCGGCAATACCTTGTTCGACGCTGCGGCAGGAGTACTCGATGCCAATCGTGGGTCGACCGAACACTTTCTCGGAGTAGGTGAGGGTCACGACCCGGGCGATATTCACGGGAATCAAGCGAGTTACGAATCGATCGGCCGACAGTTCGACAACACGTCCGACCCGAGATTCGACACAATCAGGCAAAGCATGGCGCGGTACCAGGGAACTGTCACTTCTCAAGACTGACTGCGCACGAATCATGAACCGACCCGACTGAAACGACTTGGAGCACAACGTGACCACCGGATCCGAATCCTCGACCTGGCAGGATCCCAATCCACAGGCCGGGACGCGAGACAACTCCCGCACCGTTCTCGGTGCAACCGCAGCCGCATTGTCGGTCACTGTCCTGAGCGCTCTCGCGGTGACATTGCTGGTCACGGGCGGGTCTGCCGCGTCGACTGCTGAAGTTGCACTCCAGTCCGCGGATTCGATCGGTCCCGGTCCGTTCACTCCATCGGTCGCTCTGTCCAGCCGCGCGCTGTCGGATCTCTCCAGCGACGATGTCCTCGCTCAACTCGCGGGCTCCATCTCCACGAGTTCGTCCGGAATGTCCTCCATCGCCGGTACGACCCCTGGTCTGTACGGCGGCACCGACAACGAGAGTTCCTGCGACGCCGCAGCGCTGGCCAACTATCTCGGCCAGAACCGAGCGGCATCCGAAGCGTGGGCGTCTACCTTCGGGATTTCCACCCAGGCAATTCCCTTCTTCCTCGACACGTTGACTCCCGTCGTTCTGACCACGGATATGCGCGTGACGAACTACAGCTTCGACGGTGAGGCTGCAATTCCGTTCCAGTCCGTCCTTCAAGCCGGCACAGCTGTGTTGGTCGACGCAGCCGGTGTCCCGCGTATCCGGTGCAATTGTGGAAACCCTCTCGGACCACCGGCAAGCGAACCATTGTCCGCCTACCAGGCAACCGGCGAGCGGTGGCCGTCGTACACCGAACAGGACGTGGTCGCTGTGGAGTACGCGACACAGCCCGAGACGGGTGAGCCTGTGCCCGACACTCCCAACAACGCAAAGGTCGACGAGTTCACATTGGTCGATCTCGAGTCCCTGAAGCCCCTCCTCAGGTCGGTAGGAAAGACCATCGACACATCGGCACTCGAACGACCTTCGACCCCACTCCCCGATCCCCGCGGTATGAACCTGCCCTCGGTTCCAGTGACGCAGAGCGCCGACGACACACCAGCGAAAGCCGCCGCGCCGGTCGAGCAGCAGGAGTCCGTCGCCACCCCGGACACCAAATCCCAGAACGCATCACGAGCAGCGACCACTTCCACCCCCACCGCGCCACCGCACGCCGCTGTGTCCGCACCACCGCTACCCACGCTGCCAGCGCCTGCCGCTGCGCAGCTGGAGCCCGGCGACGCCCCGACGCTGTCGCCCACACCGGATCGACCCGTGGTTCCTCTGGTGCCGAGTCCGGCAGCTGTGACTCCACAGATCTCGCCACCACCGACCGGGCTGCCGGTTGCCGAAACCGCGGTCGGCGACGCTGCTCCGGCCGTCGTGAATCTGGAGACAGTGATCACCACTAACGGGGCAGGCGTGACCGTGGGCCCGGATCACTTCCGAGTGTCCGAACGCTTCGAGCGCGACGGTGTGCACTACGCGGATACCAACTACAGGTGGACCATCACCCGACCCAAGGGAAGTGACCTCGGGTACTGCCGTGGCCATGTCACAGTGCTCGACAGTGCTGGGGTCGTACTGGTGCAACACGACGACACTGATTTCAACGCATGCCACGGCGGGGGGAACTTCGCGAGCAGCCTGGAACTGAACAAAGCGGGGACCTACACCGTGGTGGTGGACATCGAGATGGAGCGAGGTCCGACGCTCCATGCCACCAGGACGTTCGTTCTCGACCACTAGGACCGGCCGGAACCCTTGTCAGTCGCCGCGAATCAGCTGCTGCAGGATGCCCATAGCAATTTCGTTCGCGGGCCGACCTCCGGCGGGACCGTCACGCAGCGTGCACAGTACAACGATGGTGGTGTCGCTGATCGGGTCGTGGCCCATGAAGGACTGGAATCCTGGTATCGCACCGTCGTGACCGATCAACGGGCCGTAGGCCTGCCAGGCGAGACCGTAGTCACCGGGACTGGGATCGGCGGATTCCACCGTAACGCTTGCACGACGGCGGGATTGACTGTCCAGGCCCAGAAGTCCCTCGCCACGAACCAGAGCCCGACCGTAGGTCGCAATGTCCGCCGCAGTCGAGATCGCTCCCCCGGCCGCCCAGATCCACGACGGATCGAGATCTGTCACGTCGTTGGGCAGAAGTGTTCCTTTCCTTGCACTTTCGACATCGGACGAAGACAGTTTGACCGAGACTCGGGCCGACGAGTTGGTGCCGAACAGGTAGCCGTGCGGCGACGGCTCGGGCAGCGACGCGTCGCCGGGCTCGGGAAAACTTGTGTGATGCAGTCCGAGCGGTTCGAAGATTTTCTGCGTCAACACTGTTCCGATGTCGTCACCGAGAATCGATTCGACGATGGTGCCGAGCAGGACCGTGTTGGTGTTGGTGTAGCGAAACTCCTGATCGGGTGGCGAATACGGCGTCCCCGCCAATCCGATGGCGAGTAGTTCCTCCGGATCCCACACTCGACTGGGATTCGTGTCCAAGACCGTGTTGAAGTAGCTGTCCTCGGTGTAACTGTAGAGGCCGCTCCGCATGTCGAGCAGGTCCGCAATGGTGATGGCGTCGCCATTCGGAACGTCCGAGCGATACTTCGACACCACGTCGGTCAATGACAGCGCACCCGATTCGACCAATTGCAGCACGACCGTACCCACCATCGTCTTGGTGATCGATCCGACCCTGAAGTGATCTTCTACCGTGACGAGGTCTTCTCTACCGACGGTCCGCGTTCCATACGCGTTCTGCCAGGTCGCGCCCGGGGTACGCACATAGACCACCGCCCCTGGCACGGCAAGCTGACTCATGGTCGTCTGCACGACAGGGTCGACGATGGCAGTCAGGTCTGTGGCCTGCGCAACCGTCGACGATGTGGTCGCAGTCGGCGTCCCTGGACCAGAGGCGGCGTAGTCGGCACCGGCCGAACCCGCACAGCTCACCAAGAGAAGAGTTACCGCGACAAGAGCCGTTCCTCGCCGCGCATTGGATGCTTCGAATGTCGGCATCGCTCAGTATCCGATTGCCGAGAACGTGGCGTCCTTGAAGTTGGTGACGAACAACGTCGCCGCGGCGGGATCCACGGCAATCCCATGCGGGTTGGTTCCGACCGGGATGCTCGAAACCACTGTGTTGGAACGTCCGTCGACCACTGTGACCGTGTTGGATCCGTGATCTGCGATGTAGACGGAGGACGTTGTCGGATCGACTGCCACCCCGACCGGCGACACACCGGCCGGGATTGTCGACACCACCGACTTCGACACCGTGTCGATCACTGACAGCGAATTGTCGGCGTGGTTCGTAACGTACGCCCTGTTCGCCTGCGGATCGACGGCAACACCCCATGGTTCTCCACCGACCGGCACCGTCGCGACCACCGAGTGGCGTGCAGCGTCGATTACCGATACCGAACGATCGCCTGCGTTGGTGACATAGATCGAGCTCGTGTTCGGGTCGGTCGCAATGCCATACGGCTTGGCGCCCACTCGTACAGTTGCTGTCACCTGGTTTGACCGGCCGTCGATGACCGAGACCGAGCTCTCGTCGAAATTGGAGACGAAAACTGTATTCGTGGCATCGTCGACGGCAATCGCATAGGGACCGTTGCCCACTGCAACCACGGCCACGACCGCGTCGGACAGACCGTCGACGACAGTAACGGAGCGACCGTTGGCATCGCTCACATACACCGAGTCGTTCTGTGCATTGAATGCGACGCCTGCGGGTTTGCTCCCGATCGGCACGCTCGCTCGAGTCACACCGCTTCGTGTGTCCACCACCGACATGGTCCCGTTGTCGGAGTTGGTGACGTACGCAGTGTCGGTCGCCGGGTCGAGCGCTACGGCCCAGGGACTCGCTCCGACAGGTGAAGTGATGTTGCGTGGTGGAGCCTCCGACTCGCGGGACAACTCGTCCGAGCCATCCGAAGCAGACTGCGACGCATCTACGGCTGTCACGGCATCGCGCTCCGCCCAGGGTCCGAAGAGATACCACACCCCGGCCGCACTTCCTGCCAACACGATCAGAGCCAGCAGTGTTACCAACGCGATCACCGGAGCCGACCGCTTGCGTGGTGGCCGACTGCCGGGTGCCGGAGGCGGAGCGGGAACCTGCAGTGCGGACGGCAGCGGGTTGGGCTGCCGGGAGATGGGCTGCGGAGCTCTCGGGGGTGCAGACCGCGGAGCTGCCTGATGTGAACGACGCGGGTGAGGCGGAGGTGGGGGCGGGATCGGCACCCCGCCGCGGTCGTCGTTCCCGCTCACTGACGGACTCCTGCTGTGTTCCCGGCGACGTCGCGTGTCGACGAATGACGCGATCGGCCATGCCTCGACGACGGAATCGGTCGACGCGCGAACCGCTTCATCAGCGGTTGGTCCACCGCGATGTAGATCAGATGCGCCGCGGCGACCGACAGCACCAGACTGACCGCTGCCCAGAAGAGCCATCCAGCGAAGTCGTATGCATTGCCGCCGATGAACAGCCTTGTGACAACGACCATCACAGGAAACTGAATCATGTAGAACGCATACGAGATGTCACCCAGCCACACCATCGGACGGGATGAGTTCACCCCCTCGATACCGGCGAGATCTCTGGCCGCGAGCGTGGCGACCACAGCGGCGACTGGAACGACCAACAGAGCAGACATCTTGAAGTTGATGGGCACGACCCAGGTCGCCGCGAAGGCCACAGCCAGCCCAGTCAAGGGCGGT
Source organism: Rhodococcus yunnanensis NBRC 103083 (assembly GCF_001895005.1). Lineage (GTDB taxonomy): Bacteria > Actinomycetota > Actinomycetes > Mycobacteriales > Mycobacteriaceae > Rhodococcoides > Rhodococcoides yunnanense. The sequence goes on from NZ_BCXH01000007.1 coordinate 30,039, forward strand.
GCCAACCGGATATTCCGCCAGTAGCCTTCCAGGACCATTCGTGCGGCAAGAACCCCGACGAAGAACTCGGGTAGTCGGGACAGCGGGAAGGTGTAGCTGAGCCAGTAGGACGGCGATACCGGGATGTCGTCCTGCGCGAACCAGGCCGGCGAGGCATGGATCTCGAACATCGGCGACACATCTCCTGGAAGGAGCCTCGGGGCGAAGATGTTACCGATTCCGCGCGGGCCGTCGACGAGGAGGAAATACGACACGTGAATAGTTGCGATGACCAGGACCAACACCCCGAATGCCCACCAGAGTTGGTTGGACTTGATCCTGCTGATCAGCGGCATCGACAGCGGAAAGCAGGCGTAGAACAGGATTTCGGCGCACAGCGACCACGATGGAACGTTCAGCCCACCGACCATGGTCCACTTCGGCACCCAGGTATGCACCAGCAGAAGATTGGGAACCCACACCACCGTGCGCGACAACGGCACCGAGGCCGCTATCACGAACACCACGGCAGCAACGATGTGTGTCGGGTAGATCTTGAGCGCGCGCCGCCAATAGAACTGCGGGATGGACGATCCCGGACGAAACGCCCAGTAGATGACGAAACCGGACAGAACGAAGAAGAAGGTCACGCCTGCGGCACCGAGCTGCATGGGGACGAATCGGTGAATGGTCTCGAAGGTCGACGACTTCTGGAACGGGTACACCGGCAGGAAGACCAGGGCGTGAAGAACGAATACTGCGAACGCAGCCCACCATCGAGCACCGGTGAGCGAAGGCAGATTCCGTCGCTTCACCACTCCCGATTCGGGATTCGACACCATCGTCCGCTCAGATCGCGAGTTGGCTGCGCAGCGCGGACGCGACGACCGCATTCCCATGCGGAGTCGGGTGAATCGGAGCTCCGACGTACAGCGAGTCCACACCGGTGAATCCACCGATCCACGGGTCACTGGTGCAGCTACCGTGCCCAGCCGTCACGGCGAGAGAATCGAAGTACTCGATTCCGAGGATCCGTGCAGCTTCTCGCTGAGCGGTATCGAGTGCCGACAGATACGTGATGTACCCGGATGCGTTGGGCTGCACTGCAGTACCCCCTCCGACCTGAATGCAAGCCGTGCTCTGCCCACCGGCGAACACCTCGGGGTATCCGACCAGTACAACCCTGGCGTTCGGTGCGTAGTAGCGCACGTACTCCACGACGGTACGAACCCGATCCGCGAAGGCCTGGCCGCTCACGGCTCGATAATCCGGAAGCCGTCCCTGGTCGGCAGCATCGAGACCGCAGCCGCGAACCAGATCGAGCAAGCAATCCACCGAGGGGAACGCCCGTCCCGGCGACGCCCCCCATGTGTCGTTCCATCCGGCCTGGATGGTGACCGCTCTGGTTTCCGGTCCGAAAGCACCAACAGCTGCCGCCTTGCGCGCCTGCTGGACCAAGGTGTAGCCGTCACCGGTGTCGATGGTGCCGCCGTTGCACGACACGTCGACGAACCGGTCGGTGCCACCGAGCGCCGATTGGTCAGCGAGCTGGGCGGGCCACGATGTCGGAGGACGCACGCACCCGTCACCGCGATCTCCAAGGATAGGTGCCGTCGCGGTGAACGAATCACCCATCGTCACCAGCGTCGCACCGCCGGTGGGTGCCGCACCTGCAGTAGGAGCGGTCAGGAGCAGAGCAGACCCGGTGATTGCCAGAGCACAGGCAAGCAAGGATCGAATACGTGCAATTCTCATCGAGGCGTCGAACTTTCTGTTCACCGAACTGAAGTCGAAGTTACTTTAGACGCTTCAAGGACTATTCGGGCATCTCGAAGCCTGCTCCACGACTTGTTCATTCGAACGACGGACACCGAATCCACACCTCTCACAGGATGCTAGGTTCACCTCCATCTCGACGCGACAGTTTCGATATCGACAGGAGTACACGTTCATGGCCCTTTACCTGAGAGGCATATCGGTTGTCGCTGCAGCCGGATTGTCACTTCTGCTCACCGGATGCGGAGACGAGGAAGCCGCACCCGCGACTCCGACGACGACATCGGTGCTGCAGACTGTCACGTCGTCCACGACAGTTCCGACGACGGAGCCTCCGACTGCCGAACCATCCATCGCACCCGCACCCGCAGAGGTCACTCCCACAGCGGCCGAGTACACCGCTCCGGCTCCTGTGCCGCAGGCACCAGTACAACAAGCGCCGGTCGAACAAGAGCCCATCGAGCAGCAGCAGGTAGAGCAGGAGCCGGAGCCCGCCCAGCAGGCACCCCCGCAACTTCCCGACCCTGGTTTCGAACCTCGTCCTGGCTACTGACGTCCAGTTTCTCGGAACGGCACGACCCTCTCTCGGCTCAGACCGCGGGTCGCGCCGTTGGGCGGGGATCTACCTGGTGGTCACCACAGCGGCGTTCGCCATCTTGTCGTGGTAACCCTGGAGGTTCGGTGAATTGCTGATCGACACGATCAGTGCAATCGACAGCCCCACGGTTGCAATGCTTCCGAGTATTCCGACCGTTCCGCCGTACGTGAGTGATGTCAGCGCACCGACGATGTCCTGATCACTCCCGAGCACGATCATCGACGAGACTACCGATCCGAGGTACATCGGAAGTACGAACGCATTGCGCTTCAGTGCTCGCGCGAGATCCAACCGACCTCCGGTGAATGACCGAACCTTCAGTCCCAGAATGATTTTGCCGACCGTGGTCCCGAAAACTACTTCACCGTAGAGGAAGTACGCGATGGAGCCCAGGGCGACCACCAGACCGATTGCTCCTGACGTCGTTCGATAAGCGTCGTAATCGAACTCACTACCGAGCGCCGCCGAAGAGACCAGCCCACCGATGAACGACACAAGGGAAAGGAGGACGAAGTCGATCAACCGAGCGGCCACCCGGACACCCGTCGTTGCGAGGCGAACTCCGTCGAGAGTGTGATGGTGCTGCGGCTGTGGCGACACGTAGTACTGAGGCTGACGCACAGGTGGGGCCCCGTACATCGGGATTGCCAGCGTTGAATCGACCACCGGTGGGGCAGGAGGAGATGGAGGTGGAGGAGGCGGCCCGGCCGGTTTGCCGTAATTGGGGGGTTGGTCGAATGTCATGACTGCTCCGATGGTCGCGGACAAGCGTCATCGAAGCCTCACATGCCGATCGCCCGTACGCCATCTGCTGTTCGAATGATCTCTGCGGGACCAGTGATTACCCACGGGGCGAGGTTGAATCGGTCCATACAAATCCTTCGAACCATCGAAACATGTTCGGGTTCTGCGGATCCGGGTACCACCCTCGCGGAATTCCCTGTGGTGCCGAGATGTTGGGGATAGACAGCGACAGCAGTGTCAGCAGTACGACCAGCGCAATGATTCCGCCCGAACCACCCCGTGCGATACCGAACTCAGTTGTCCAGGGAAGAAAGAACGAGACGAAGAGCAGAATCCCGGCGACGCCGTCGCGCACATAGTCTCCGACAGGAATGTCGGTGAAGGCCGATCGCGTCGTCGGCCGAATCGACTGCGGCGGTATCGGCGGAGCGACGGGGTTGCCAGGTGGCGGATAGAAAGCTGCTGGCTGAGGCGCACCGTTCGACGTCGGTTGACCGTACTGATAGGGGTTTCTCCGGGCACGCGCCGAACTCCTCGCGAGGATGTGGACAGTGGGCTGAATTATCCGGTAGCGATGGCGCGCTGAACAGTCGTTCGAACAACCGCCGATAGGTGTCCCGTCAGCGTCGATACTTGGTAGTGCCGGACGATCCTCGGCTGTTGCTCACGATCTTGGCGTAACACTGATCGACTGCGATCTGCCTGGAGTCGCACCATCCGTTGGCGGCATCGGCGTCGGCGAAAGTGAGACCCGCGACGGTGATCCACCAACCGCGCAAATCGAATGTCCGCCATTCATCGCTCCACAGCAATCTCACTTCCGGGTACATCAGCCGCAGTTGCAAGTGCTGTCTGAGAATCTGTTCCGCAGTCCAGTGCACGGGCGCGCCGTTGATGTCGGCGGCATCCAAACCTACCCGCTTCGACGAAATCTGTGCGACCCACCGGTCGGCGAGATCGCCTGTCACGAATGGGAAATCCGCGTTGGCTTGCGCGCGCAATGCGTCGAGACTTGTGGTTTCCACATCGGCCGTCGTCGGCGCCGCACTGCGCACCGCCTTGATCGGAGAATTGGTGCGGCTCTCCGACGGAGCGCCGGACGTCAAACTTTCGTCGCTCGTCCCCTCGTCATCACATTCGACGAGCTGGGTGCCCGACGCTGTGGAGTCCGTCAGACTCGACGACGATCCGAGACTGTTGGGCAGGCGCCAGAAACTGTCGAGTTCGTAGAGAAATTCGCGTTCGATCGTGTTCGTCAGATTCGCCGAACCGTTTGAATTCGTTCGATCTGTCCGCGGAAGGTAGACCGGGTCGTCCGAGAAGTCGAAGACAGCCGAAGCCACGCTTGCTCCGCTGTCGGTAATGGACACACGCATCGCGTCGGTCGAGACGATGTCACCGCCGGGGCACGACGCCTTCATCTCCATCTTCACGACGAGACCGGCTGCCTCGGTGCGATATTCGACGGGCGTAAGTGTCGGTGCCTTTCCGCACTTGGTGACGAAATTGTCGCCGTCGTCGTTCTCGTTCGCGGCAGACAACCTGCCTGGTGCACCGGCAGGACCCCCGGTCGGCGGGTAGTAAGTCAGCGCATCGTTGGTGATGTTCGCGAGTCCGACGTTGGCTGTGCCCCACGACCACCTGCTGCTGTCCGAGGTCAGCGACCAACTCGTCGATCCATCGGTGAGATCGACCGCGACGAGTTCGGATTCCGATACGAGCATCACCTTCTCGCCATCCGATCCGGCGAAGGAGAAGTAGTCTCCGACGTCAGTGGACCAAAGTTGCTCTCCGTTGTCGAGGCGATAAGCAGAGAGCGTATCGGTCTCGACGCCGAGGACGACGTCGCCGATGACCTTCTGGAGCGAGAAGGACTGTCCACCCTCGACAGACCACAACTGGGTGCCGTTCTCGATGTCGTACGCCCCGTTCGAGCCGATGTACGGGCGATTGTCCGACTCGGAGACCAGCCACGGTTCTGCGGGCAAATCCTGCTCCACACGGAACTTTTCATTGCCTCTTGTGTCGGCGACGATCGTCGTGTATCCACCACTGGGCTGCGGTATCGCACAGTGCGAACCTGCGAATCCCTGACCCGGAAGCGCGACGAAGTTTCCCAGATCAGGTCCCGACAACAATCGGCCATCGGAAGCGCTCAGTACGTAGTCTCGAGCACTCTGGAAGTGAACGATTCCGTCCACCACCTCGAAGATGTGGGAGTCACCGGACCCCACGCACTCGCTGTCCCACAATTCGTCCGTCGACCATTGAGCCTCGAGATCCCTTGAGTTACCTCGGCTGAATGTGTACCCGCCCCGCTGCAGTCCGTCGACCGTGAAGACCGATCCATCGGAGACTTCCACCATCGAGGCAGTCGGTCGGTCGATCTCCCATTCGATCTCCCCTGTATCGAGATCGAAGAATTGAACTCTCGCGGTGGACTCGGTGGTGTTGCGCTGTCTCACCACACACGGAAGTGTTCCGTCGATTGCCTGCGTCGCACAGGAGATGGTGCCGTCGACCGGAGTAGCCCACTTCACGGCACCGGTCACCGCATCGACGGCCACTACCTCGGTCTGCTGCCCCGGGCCGGTACCGATCGTCGTCATCAAGGTAGAGCCGAGATCGGTGAATGCTGCCGTGCCGTAGCTCGCGGCCAATGAGTCCGGCCACATGAAGATGCCGCCAGGCAGTATGTCTTCGGCAACAAGCGTCCACCCTTGTTGCGGCTGAGTGGGATACGTGTTTGCCAGTTGCCCGGCGACCGGCACGTCCTCATCGGAGGATCTCAGAAGGTCCACGGCGGTCAGTCCGCCGGCGACCAGAGCGCCGACAACTGCTACCGACACCGCCGCGACGATCCATGCACGACGACCAGACCCCGTCCCGGGTGCGGACGTGCCAGGAGGCGGCGGCTGGTTGTATGGCGGCGGCGGGGGCGGCGGTGGCGGGGGCGGCGGTGGCGGCAGACTCATGATCAAGAGCTCGTTCTGTCGGTTCGAGAGACCACGTTCATTCTTCGGTGAGACACAGGACGACGGTGGGATTGCTGGTGCTCACCCAGTCGTAGGAACACGACGATGTGCTGGTGGTGCGACTTGTCACTCGGTGCGTTGCGCTGCTGGATCCGCAGGACGCTTCACCGACGGTTACCGAACTCGTCCCGTCGCCGTTGGTCGCGCCCAGTACTCGCGTGATGCAGTCCCCTACCGATGCATTCTCGATGACCTCGGCTGTGGTCGACGCGTTGTAGTACGCAGTGGTCGTAGTCGCGTACGTCGAATACGACTGCGATGAGTAGTAATCCGATGAGTAGTCGTCGGAGTCGTAGCCGTCGAACGCACTGGCAACCGCACCGGCCAACGCGAGAAGCCACACAATCGACAGCACCCAAATGGAGGTGAAGATGTAACCGATGATGCAGCCGGCCAGAGCAAGACCGCGCCCCTGCTCCCCGGTCCGTTTGATCCGCGACAGCGAGATGTGCCCCAGAATGATGCCGAGCGGGGCCAGCACGATCGCACCGATCAACGCGGCGATCGCAAGACCGTTGGTGGCCGGTGGCTGCTGGTACCCGTATGTCTGCTGCCCGTTCCAGTACGGCTGTCCCGGCGGCGGTTGCTGTGGGGGTGGCGGAGCGGGAGGGGGCGGCGGCGGAATGCTCACCGCGAAGTCCGTCCATTGCACATGTCGGAAATGTACGGCGATGGAGGCGGTTACGGCAGTCGTTCGTTCGGATGACTACGACCACCGATCCAATGCGCGGCGAACCGACAGTCAGGCAGACCGTGGAGCGGGCACGGCGTTCCTACGCGACATTCAACTTGGTACAAATCGGCAGCACATCTGGGCGGCTCGCGAGCAGGGCACTACCTTGGCTATAGCTCCGCGCTGCTGCCGCAACTCCTCGAGTCCCACAGTATCCATACCGACCGGTAGCACCTTTGCCCCGCCGGGCTCTGTCTGCGTGTGCGCGCGTTGTCAGACCGCCGTGCTGATCGAGGCCAAACGCTCAGCGGCAGATTCTGTTCCGAGTTCGAACCGCATTTTCGGATTGTGCAGGTAGAACGCGATCCACGATTGCAAGACGACGGGGTGGACGTCGAAACGTCGACAGTCGAGGTCGATCGTGAAGGTCGGCATCTTCTCGATTCGCCAGAAGCGTGTTGTGTTCCTTCCATGCCCCGAGAGGACGATCTGCGGTTTCAACACCACGCATTGGTACACGACCGGACGCCAGTAATTGAACCGATTCTTGAACTCGCGGTCCTCGATCTCCACGCTGTGGATAGTCTCCCACCTCGCTGCCTTTTCGAAAGACCAACCGCGGTGACGAACTCCGTCGGCATCGAGTTCAACCACGCCGTTACGGACCGAACGCAACGCCAACGACACGTAGAACGTGAGCAACAGTGGGACCGAGATGACAAAGACGAATCCGGAGAAGACGGTGAACGACGCCACGATGACGCTCAACCACAGGAGTCCCCACCGCTCGTAGCGAACGGTGGAGTCACGGACTCGGTCGAGTACAGCAGGTCCGGATCTCGACGAGACCTGATTGAACCACGGATTGATTGCCAACGTGACGGCGCAGAGGGCCATCGACAAGGCCATCCCAGCTTCCCTCCACCTGTTCTCGAACAGCATCGGGAGTGCGATGTAGACGAGGCCCGCAGCGATCACGACTCCGACGCCACTGCCCGCCACCAACCCGACGTGCGATTTACGTAGCGCAACAAAGGGTTCGGCAGTCGACTCAGAAGAGGACATCCCACGCTCCCGTCGCGAGGTCACCGATCGATGCCCCGGTGTCGTACACCGCGTCCCAACCGTCGACGACGGCATCACCCGCACTACCAATGCCTTCCTCGTAGAGCGTGTCGACTGCACCGGAGGTGAATACGCCGACAGCCGCCCCACCCACCGCGCCGACGACCGTACCGAGAACCGGTGCAGGGATCAGGGTTCCGATTGCCGCTCCGGCAGCGACAGAGGCAGCAAAGCTCGCCCCGCCGGAGACGATGGCCTGACCAGCTGGTTTTCCGTTGTAGATATCCCACGCGACGCCGGCGACCGCCAAACCGCCTCCAACACGTGCCGATACGCGTTCCGCCTTCGAGGCCAGGTCCTGTGCAGTCTCGGCGACATCGACCGCTCTGGCCGCGCTGGTGCTTGCGTAGTCCAATTCGCGATAGACCACGGAGGCCGTTGTCCCCTCAGGGGCGTTCATGGCGAGATCGATGTATCTACGCGATTGCGAAACCAGCCATGCCGACTTGTCGTTCAACGCCCACACCTTAAGGTCGATGGCCGAATTCGCAGTGGCATCGATGATTTCGGTTGCAACGAAGAACCAATCGACGATCGGGTTCGTCCAGACTCCCGCCAATGCCTCGGCCGATTCACGTTCGACAGTCCGTGCCGCGGACGCGGCGTCGAGGGCGGATCCGTAGGCGAGCGCCCGATCGCCCGATGATGGTTCTTCGATGACATCGCCGACGACGAACAACCCAGCCGCGGTCGCCTCTTCTCGCGCACCTGCCATCATGTCCAATGCCCTCTGTAGCCCGTCCGCGAAGTCGTCGACCTTTCGAGCGTGATCTCGAGCGGCCGCAGACACCTTCACTGCACCCTCTGCGCCTGCGGTCACCTTCGGGATCGCTACGTTGGAAGCAGGCCCGTCCCAGGCTCCGTCGATTCTGTTTCGCACGGCGAACACCGTGTCTGCTGAATCCTCCACGGCGAGAGCGAGCCCGGCGCGTAGCCAACGGGCAACCTGGCGGACGGATTCAGGATCACCGCCGATGTGAGTATCGATGCTCATGACCTACTCCGCCCACGCCGCGACATTGATCTCGTCGGCTGCGACGATGTCCTGCTCGGCGTATCGAGTGGCGCACTCGTTCAACATGTCACTCATTCCGGCAAGGCCGATCACCAGCTGACCCGCGGAGGTCACGAGATTACTCAGGATGCCGAATATCGCGGCGGTCCCTACTCCTCCGTCGACCTCTGTAGGTACCGAGGGCGCAATTTCGTCGACCCGGATCGCGGCGTCGTTCAAATATCCCGCCTGCATTCGTATTTCCTCGTGATCCACGACGATGCTCATGATGCGCGCGCCCTTTCCGGCACGACGACGTCGAGCAACACGAGTTCGAAGGGTGCCACAACCTTCAGCGAGGACAGGTAGCTGGTGGGAATCACGATCCACGGCTGGTTGCCACCCATGCACGTGCGCAAGCGGTCCAGGGCCGAGTAGGCCAGGAGCGACGACCTGCCGTCACGCGTGCTGCCGAGTAACACACGCGCATCCGACGGGTCCGACACTCGCTCATGACACGGCACATACAGCACCGGTGGAAAATCTGATGGAATCATCACGCGTTGACCCTCCCCTGCTCCGGTGTAAGAACCGGTCCTACAGATTCAGACGCAACGAACGAAAGAACGGTTCCAATCTGCAGCGGAAAGCATCGGCAGGCATGGAACCGCCGCCACCGCAGCAGCGATTCCTCCTTATTCGCAACAAGATTCGACTGTCGCACAGGTGGCGAAATCGACGGCCCAGCGCAGAGGCTCGGAGGAGGCGAGCAGGTTTGGACCACCGGAGAGCGTCGTAGCCCCTTCCACGCCAACACCCGCAGAACCGACTCGGCGACCATCACGGGCTTGTCCGATCCTTCGGCTTCGATCGTGTACACCGTGGTTATCTGTACTCCCCCCGGCGACGTCGGTGTGCGAGAGCTCCCTGATCACGTCCATTACTTCACGGCCGTCGACTTTTCATCGACGGTGCCACTAGCCGACGATTGCGTCGGTCAGAGCCTGCGGCTGTTCCAGCGGAACGATGTGCCCGCAATCTGCGATCGGTACACGCGTCAAATTGTCGGCGAGATGCGCCATTTGATGAGACAAAGCGTCGCGCACTACCCCGCCCTCGACGGACGTCACAGGCATCGTCAGTCGCGCAGCCGCGAGCCCGCCGCGGAACAGCGCGGAGTTGCGCTCGGCCCAGCGGTAGTAACGAAAGCCGGCTCGTAGCGCATCGACGCCTGTGTATGCATCGATGAACGCGGCACGGACATCGGCACCGATGTCCTGCTGGACACTCGGTCCGGTCAGGAAGTAGTCGAGGTACTCGGCCTCGTGTCCTGCCAGAACGTGCTCGGCCAAGCCCGATGTCGCATGAAAACCGAACCACCACGGCGGACCGGCCGCCAAGAACTTCTCCGCCCCAGGCACATTGGGCAAGACTCCCTCCATCACGACCAGTCGGTGCACCCGGGACGGCCGAGTCAGCGCCGCATACACAGCGGTGGGCACGCCGGCATCGAGCGCAACCACAATTGCGTCGGGAAGATCCAGGGCGTCGAGGATGCCCACCACATCAGCGGTGGTGGTGGCGACATCGAATGGAATTTCGGGTCGTTCGCTTGCACCGACACCACGCATGTCCGGTGCGATGACGCGGTAGCCGCGATCGGCCAGCAAGGTGCCCACGGTTCTCCACACCTCCCACGTGTGCGGCCAGCCATGGATGAGCAGGGCGGGTGTCCCGTCGACCGGTCCGGCGAGCGCAACGTTGAGCACCACACCGTTCGTGGTGATGCGCGTAAGGGTGAAGGTTTCTGTTCGATCGAAGCCCGTGGTCACATATCCTCCTATAGTTACTGTTGGTTACCGACCAGGTTCGTCCGAAGCCGTGCGTTGCACAAGAACGCACTTCCAAGAAAGGTGGTGAGTCCGCGGTGACTACCACCGGTGATCTCTTCTCCCCTGACTGCCCCACGCGCCAACTCCTCGACCGCATCGGCGACAAGTGGACATCCATGCTGGTCAAACTGCTGGCCGAGCGCGGGCCCGAAGGTGCGCGCTTCTCCGAGTTGCTGCGCGGTGCGACGGGCATCAGCCAGAAGATGCTGTCGCAGACCCTGCAGAAGCTGGCTGCAGATGGTTTGGTCGAAAGGGAGGTCGAGCCGACGGTCCCGCCGGCAGTGCACTACCGGCTCACCGAATTGGGACGATCCCTCGAGGAATCGCTGGCGTTGGTGCGGGCGTGGGCAGAAGCGCACATGCACGAAATCGTCGACTTCCGACGAGCCGCATCCGTGGCTCCGAAGGCGTGAACCCTCAACGGCGACGGCCCGAATTGCGGTGAAGAACTTACCGAATACCACCTTCATTTGTTCGACGACGTCGATGTGGCTCTGTAACACCTCGACCATGTTGTTCGCGCCACCGGCGGCCTTCTGTGAATAGATCCTTTGCAGTTGCTTGCCGGAGTCGAAGTCGCCTATTTCCGCGTAGGCGGTAGGTACTGTTCCAGTTCTGACACGTGCTCCTGCACGACAACACACGGATCGATGCCATCCTCGCGGTTTCTGTAGATGACCGAAAAGACAACAACTCCGGGTGGGACGTCGATTGCAATGTTGCAGTCTTCGATCGACTGTGCGACGTCGGTTTTGTAAAGAAAGGAGTCACGGCCGTCGATATTCAGATTGCGACCGTCGATATTGGAGACGTCGCTGCGTTCTTCATCGACAGTATGCTGGAACGACGACTTCACGCTGAGTGTGTACGGGACATCGACGCCGTCCGGTCTGAAGGAACAGCGTGCCCAGTCGTCCACATGAATTCCTTCGCCCCACCCCTCGTCTCGATAGTCGGGATTCAAGTCGGTCGCCGCTATTACGTCTGGCGTAATGCTGCACGGATCCCAGCGCTCGCCTGCTACGGCGGACCCCGCGGTGCTGCCCCCACATCCGGCGAGCAGGACAAAGACTCCGATCAACGCAGCCGCCCGTTTCCGCACTCAACCCCCTTGATCACGGTGTTCAACACGTTAGACGCGCCACGCACTCGTGTGGTTCCGTTCGATTGCGGCGCCACAGACCAAGCAGGTACGACCACGGCGTCACTCCCTCGTCCGTTTGATTTGCGACAGTGAAACGTGCCTCATGATCATGCCGAGCGGCGCCAGAGGGATCGTGCCAATCAACTCCGCGATCACCAGACCGTTCGTGGAAGACGGTTGCTGGTAGCCGCACAATTGTTTCCAGGCAAATCCCGTATGCGGCTACTCCTCGACGGAGGAGCAAGGTCGCGCTGAGTCCTTCGCAGTCAATCCGCTCCGGGGATACGGGCCGCGTCGAATCCAAGTGCATGTTTCGTCATCAATCGTCTCCTATTTCGGCGCGGCAGGAACCGCAGATTCCAGATCGGTCACGTGGTCGAGGACCACTTGGCAGGCGTCAACCCCATCGTCTATCCGGTACAGGGCGGTGAACACGACAACGCCACCGGGAACCTCGAGGGCGATCTGACAGTCCCTGATTGCGACACCGAACTCCGTCCTGTACGTATACGCATCGCGCCCACCGATTTTCGAGTCACGTCCCTCACGGTTGGATTGTTTCGCACGAGCTTCCGCGATCGTGTGGTCGGTGGACGACATCACGCTCAATCCATACGCCGAGTCGACCCCGCCAGGCGCGTGGAACACACAGCTTCCCCAGTCCGGAACGTCGATGCCCTCACCCCATCCCTCCATGCGGTACTCGGGGTCCAATCCCGTTGCCGCCAGTGCTTCCGGCGTGATGCTGCACGGATCCCATCGCTCAACAGCAATGGGACTCCCCTCGACGCCGCCGCCGCACCCTTCAAGCACGACTGCCCCGGCAATCAACGCCACCACCCATTTTCTCACCGAACCCCCTCGATCACGACGGTCATCCCGTCAGGAGCGCCGGGCATCGATCGGAGCAGCGTCCCTATCTCGGCTCCCGCTGCCCGAGGTCCACAGCATTCATTTCATCCTGCTCCGTGGTCGCGGCGAAAAGTTTGTCGAACACGGCCTTCATTCTTTCCACTACGTCGATGTGGCTTTGCAACACGTCGAACAGATTGTTCGGACCACCCACCGCTTTCTCCGAGAATATTCGCCTGAGGTCCTTGCCTGATTCGAAGCTGCCAAGCCCTTCGACGTTCGCTAAATCCGCCGCTTTGGCCTGGTGCTCCTTCAGCTTGTCGATGAACGTTGTGCAGGCACGGCTGCAGGCGCCTGCAGCCTCGGCGTTGAGGGTTAACTGTCCTCGATCAGCTGCAACACCAAGCGATTGCCAAAGCGAACTTCCATCTTCGCTCATCGTCGGGCTCCTACCTGGCGGCTGCCGGAAGCGCGGACTCTAGATCGGTTGTATGTTCGACAACGATTGCGCACGGATCTGTTTCACCTTCCACGTACTCCAAATAGTTGACCGAGAAGATCACAACGCCAACTTGCATGTCGATGCCGACACTGCATGCAACCGCCGACCTCCCGATCACCCTCCTGTACTGAAACGCATCACGGTCCCCGATCTCGATGGCACGCCCCTCGATGTTGCGCGTGTCCTGCTGTATCTCCGTGAAGCTGTGGACAAGGGACGACTGCACGCTCAGAAAGTAGGGAGCGCCGACGCCCGGGGGTTTGAACGAACATCGCGCCCAGTCGTCTACGACAATTCCCTCACCCCATCCAACATCTCTGTACGAAGGGTCCAGTCCCGTCGCTGCGATCGACTCAGGCGTAAGGCTGCACGGATCCCATCGCGTAGGCTCGGCTTTCGCAACGGCGTCCACGTGGCGACTGCAGCCGCCAACTAGCGCCACTAGAGCGCACCCGACCACCATCCACTTCAGCACGCGACCCCTCCTCTGAACCAGTCGATAGGTTAGACGCAGAGGAGTCGGGTTCGGTTCCACAGTGACAGTCGATCGCATTCAGTTCGCACTCGGAGCTCACGGAGATGGACGTGGACATCATGGATGGTCGGTACGTCCGGGCTCCCCCAACGAGCACGCGATGGAGTTCAACGCCATTGCTTTCATGTGCGCCGAAACGGTGCGTCGTGGTCCCATCGCCCGGGCTGGACCTGATCGAGGCGATCCCCGCGCCGCCGCACTGATGTGGCGATACACCGACGCTAGAGCGCCGCCGGAGTCCCACCGAGGCACTGCCGCGCGAGCGACCGGCTCCACCCAGGCCGCCCTGCATCTCCTCGTCCAATGTCCGACCCCACAGCTCCGACGAGCGTGAGCACGTCCAGCGTCGGCCGCGCGAGATACTGCGTGTACGGGCGCTTCGAATCCGGCACCCGCCAACCCGTCGCCGACAGTGAATCGAAAATCGCCGCGTTGCGTTCGTCGCTGTCACAGCCGGCCGCCACGGTCACGAGAAGTAGAACGCCGGCGTCGAGTTCCAGGTCGGTGTTGCCGACCGGTAGGCGCGCCGCCGCTCGATGCCACAGGCCGACGGGATCTTCTGCAAGTCTCCGCCCGTCCTTCGTCAGAACGAGTCGCCCTTTGAGGACTCGGGCGAGCCCGAAGTCCTTCACTGCCGCACGCATCCAATGCACCTCATGGTTGTCGATCTCGCGCGAAGAGTTACTGATCCAGTCTCTCCCCCAGTCCAATTCGTCACGCAATGCGGTGACGTCGACAGGACGCAAGTAGCCCGCAGCAGTCAGCTGCAACCCCTCGTCGCCGATGCGCGCAAGCATCCACGACAGCTTTTCCATCGCCACACCCGCGACGACCGAATCGACATCGGTGTCGTCGAAATCGATTCGCCGAAGAATCGGTGTCAACAGCGTGTGGTGTTCGAGCGGCGCACGTCGGATCGTCGTACCCAGCAGCGGTGCCGCTCGGAGCACTCGCCCGCTCAGGTCGTCGAGCTCACGCCGCGAGGCGATCCTCGCGTTGGCCTCGGCGACCTCGAATCGGCCCACCTCGAAGGAACCCGCCCACTCGCGATAGTGCTCGTGCTCCTCGCGCCGCGGGTCTGCGAGCACTGCCAGAAAGTCCGCGTAACCGTGCACACCGCCACAATCCTCGGGCGGACATGCGCCTTCGCCGTCGAGGCAGCGAACTCCGTCGTCACCTACCGGACCGATTGCCTCCAGGACGATCCGGTGTTCCCAGTTGTCGCCGAAATCGTACTGATAGCCGAGGTTGTCGCCCACCTGCGACAACAATCTGTCGACCGGAACATCGTCCTCACAGATTCCGGTACCGTCGTCATCTTCCTCGAGCGTCAACCTCATCTCGAATCGGCGACCGTCCTCGTACGAACCGTCGCCGGTATAGAAAGCATGAAGATGCCGGTCTTCCCAGCCCATGGCATCCTGAATCACGTTGTGCAACTCCGGCAGAAGGATATTCGACGGCACCGCGATCCGCCGCCACACCGCAGGCACCACGTCGTCCAGCGAAACTTTCAACGTCAACAGCGCAGGGTTGTCAGACTCCGTCACCTGCATGACCCTAGCTCAGCGATCCCGAGCCGGGACGACGTGAGATCCAGTCGGGCATGGGAGTTATATCTCGATCAAACGTCAGCCAAGTTGGGAGCACTACTCACGCACCGGAGCTAGAGACGCGTCGACGCGTAATCGCAATATCGCCGGGACACTGGTAGCCAGAGCAACCCGACGGAGAGGAGGCCGAGGACCACGATGGTCACCACCAAGGGCCCACCGAGCAACCCGAACAACGAGAGCACCGCGAGTCCCGATGCCCAGGTCCGGGGCCAGTGCTTCCCCTGATGAACCGCCCGCGCAAACAACCCGTACCCGAATGCGAAGGCCGCAGCAACTGTCACCATAGTGAAGACCATAGCGATGGTCGCTCCCCCGATGTGGTCGTCGGTGTACGAGATCGCAGCCCCTGAGGGTTCCATACCGACCAGGTTCTGCACCCGCCCCTGCAGATCCAGGATCGTCAGTACGCCCAGCAGTGCGGCCAGCACCGAGAGCGCAGCAGCCAACACCAACGCACCGAACGCGACGTGCATCGACAGCGGCCTCGCCACCAGCGGCGCGCTGTGGCCCTGCGGCGTGCCGAGAGCGAAAGGGTCCGGCGACGCGGGCGGTCCCCCGCGACCGAAAGGGTCATTGATCGGCTGTGGTCCGGAAGGAGTATGTCCGTTGAACCACGGGTCACCGTTCTGCGTCATGAAGCCACTCCTCCGTCCTAGAGCACGCCGTTCGCGGACAGGACCCAACGGACCGGGTCGAGGCACCGGAAGGGTGAGATGCCGTTGTCGTGCAGTCGACTTCCTTCGGGCGAAGCTCCGAGCGCAGATACCGCGAAGAAGCGGTGAGGATATGCCTGCCCCGTCTGCGTGTTCGTCACCGACCTGATCACGGGTCCGGCGTCGAGCCTCTGCAGCAAGCTGCGGACTTCCTCCTGCAGGAGTCTGCCGTCATCTTCGTTGTAAGTCGGTCCATCCATGCTCGGGTCGCGTGAGAAAGCCGCACCCGGGTTGGACATGATCTCACTCCACTGACTGCCGTTGACGTTCTGCAGAGCCTGCAATGCGTCGAACTTCGACAGAATCATTGCTACGCGCGGAGTTTGCCGGTCGATCAGGTCGGTGACCGTGCGGAATACCACCCTGGGATCGCCACCTCGCGCCCCCTGCATCGGGATGAGATCCATCAGTTGGTGGGCGATCTCCTCGACCCGCAAAGGGTCGAACAAGAACAGCACTGCGTCGGACAGGCCGAAGAAATGCCAGTGATGCCCTTCGGTGTTCGCGTTCTCCAGGTCCTCACCGGCGACATCGCGAATCACCAAGTACTGCTTGACGCCCTGCCAGATTCCCAGGCTGAAGATCAGCGGATCACGCTGATACGAACTCGCCGTGTTGACAGTCGGGGTCGGCTTCAGCAATCCGCGCTCCTCGTAGAGCGGACGCTCGTAGAACTCCCTGTAGTTGCGCTCGGTCTCCTGATTGGCTGGATCGACCGATTGCCCATGCCGCTCCACCAGTCGCTGAAGTTGTTTGATCATCACCGCGATGTACACGGTCTTACCGGTGGCGCGTGCACCGGCCATCGTGATGCACGTGGCGTTTCCCCAACGCCAGTACGCTGGCAGCTTGAAATGGCAGATCGGGCACAGATCGACTGCTGGTGCCCCGAGTTGTTCCTCCGCGTAGTTCGGGGTCGGCGTCCAGTCGGGAGGCCCGTTCTCTGGCTTTCTGAGCTCGATTGTCCTGCCTGTCACAACGGGTACGCCACTGTACGCAGACGCGCGCTTGTTCTGCTCTGTCTCCGTTGGTGTTTCGGCAGTCCAGGCGAACCACTCGGGCGACAGGTGATTGAAGCACCTGGGGCACTTGGTCATAGCGAAGATCCTCGTACGTCGTTCGTGATGCGATCGTTCAGTCGACGTAGAAACGACCGTACGACTTCTTCGACCACAGCTGGTTGGGAGACGAGATAGTCGCCAGTGTCGGAACCATCGGGTGCAGGGGAAACCACCGCGCCGGCAAACGCGTTCACCCTCAGCGCGGCGCGCGACGACGACGCGACCACGGTGGCATATCGTGAGTCGGCTACCTCGTGGGTACTCGCCACCGAATCCGATGCAGAGTCGGTGACGAGCACGACCATGGTGTCCGGTCGCACCGCGCCGAATTGCTCGCCGGTCCCGAAGCCGATGCCTGGCTGCGCTGTCTGGAGATGCGCGTGGACGGTCTGTCCCAAATCCCCCGGCCCACCGAACGGCAGGTTGGTCGACGTGTTCCCCACTATCGTGACCTCGGGATTGCGATCGTACGAAATTACCGTCGACACTCCTGCGAGGATCTCCATGATCGCGCGCACACTGCCATCCGCGACAGCAGGCAGCATGGAAGCGCTTGTATCGACCCGAATATCGAGCATTGTCTGCTGACTGTCCGACAATTGGTCGACGCGGAGAACCGATCGGGCAGCAGCCCGCGCCGACGAAGCCAACGGTCCCAGCTCGATCTCCGGCTCCTCCAACCGAGTCACCACTGCAATGCGGTCACCGTCCGGTCCGATCGTGGCGAGTTCGAGGTAGCTCAGACCCGACACATCCCTGGGGGTGAGCTGCGCGCGATCAGGATCCGGCTCGTGCGCACTGTCCACAGCGACGGACACATGAATCGTGGTTCCGCTCGGAAATGTCGAATTTCCTTGTGCGGGAACGGCGACAAGGAGCATTTCGTGCTCCACCCTCGGGAGGATCAACATCCCCGGACCATGAGTGATGACGGTGGGGTCCGAGGTGCCGCCGCGACGGACATCGAGCGAGACAGCTCCTGCGACACCGACCACTGACATCGACACCATCAGTGGTCGTTTCGGCAGGTGGGCTCTGCTCTTACCATCCAGTACATAGGTGACCATCAGATGGTGTCCTTTCGACGATCCTGCATTGTTGCATTGTCTACCACTGCGACCCGCGTTCTCCGCCTGACCCGGTGTCCGAAACCGGCTGACGAATACCTCGCAACTCCAGCCACTCCCTCACGTACCGCGGGTAAGCATCGAAGATCATCTCGGCATCACGCGCGGGCATCTCGCGTACAAGCGGCCACATCGCATCACGCAGTGACTCCGCGTCCGATGGACCCGTATAGAGGCGCTTGCGCACCAGATCGGATATGAAGTTGTCCTCACCCGAGTACTGTCCCTGAGCCCGTGAATGACGCTGTCCTACGAAATCGACGAACGACTTGCCCGCCAGTCGCGAGACGTCGACGATGCCGCGCGTCATGAGGCCTCGAAGCTGAACCGGTTGCGACTCTGCTGTCGCCTCGAGGTACGAGCAGCATTCGACGCTGTAGACCGAGACATCCCGTCCGAGCGAACGCGCCACAGAGAAGAGGAGTCCCAACTTTCGCGAAAGGTCTTGCGCCAGTTCCTTTGCCTCGCTGTTGCGGCCGAAGAATCCATCGTAGTCATTCATGATCGGAGCGAAGTAGGTGTCGATGAAATCTACGACATCCTGACGCGTCAGATCACTCCAATCCGCGAGTCCTCGCAACGCGCCCCACGCCAGGGTGACCTCGTCGGCGTCTCCACCGCCGCTTGCATTGCTCGGCTGGTAGCGCGCGCCGGTCAGATACGCCAAGACAATGCCGAGTGACGCCGATGCCTCCTCGTGCACAACCGAGTGTCGAGCTGCCTCGAGTGGCACGAGGTTGCCGAATACCTTGAACAGTGTGGCGACGTCGGCGAGAGACAACGTGTTCAGCCTGCATAATTCTCGGAGATCTTCGGATCGGTCGCCCGGGTCGGCGCGTTGCCGTTGGTCATCGAGAACTCCCCACACTGCCAGGCCTGCATGCGCTCTCACGTGCGCCCGCTCGGCCGGCGATGCCCAGTCGCGCATCAACGCGCTGTACACGCACTCGGAGAACATCGCGACATCGTAAGAATTATCGAGACCGTCCGTCAGATCAGGTATTCGCCACAGCTCTGGTACTTCCAGCTTCGATGGAACGAGCCATCGGATCACTGCCTCTGCGAATCGGTGACCGAACCGAACCTCTCTCGATTGCGGCATTGTCGCAAGTGCCCGACGTACGACGACCTCCGCCGTGCGCTCGTCGAGGCGTCGGCCCACCGCTGCGACGATTCTCGGTCCGGCCAGTGGATCCATCAATTCAGCAGCCACGACTTCGAACACCTGGCACAGCTGCTCGACGAGATCGAAATTTACTGCTGCCTGGGTGTTGGTCGTTACGAGGATTTCGGCGACCCGCAGAATGCGCACCGCCAGATCGACCTTCTTGACGAGTCGATCACTGCCCAGATGTGCGAGTTCGCCGAGAAGAGCGTCGATATCCGAGGAAAGAGCACTCGGCGCCGGGCCCGCGAACTCTGCACCGATCTCACCGGCGGGATGACGGCTCATCCATTCGTCATCGCGAAGCGCAAGCCTGATCAGGTCACTGAGAGCGACTGTGGTATCGCGAGATTGCGACTGTGCACGAACGAGCGCAGTCTTCGCCTCGTCCGCTGACTGCGGAGCGAACTCGGCATCGATCCGGTCGGACAGCTCGGCGAGTCGTGAGTCGGGATGAATCCCGGGCGGTCGCTGTTCGGAGACCACCCTCGACGCTTCTCGCCTGACATCCTCGATGCTTGGAATCGACAACACGGCGATCGCCAGCGGCCACATCGGCGACAACCCGTCATCTCCGGCTTCCACCGCAATCGCGTCCTGAAGTTCGACGACGGACTGAGCAGTGGCGTAGTCGCTCAACGCCGCCTGTGCCAACATCGACCACGGCGTCACCTCGATCGAGACTCCGTTGTGCGTCCGATGGGGGACGTCATCGAGCTCTCCCAGAATCGGATCGTCCTTCGAGTCGAGGACAATTACTCCCCCAAGAGCTTCGAGGGCCTCCTTCTCGGAATCAGGGGCGACGGTCAGATGAATCTTTCGCCGAATGTTGTCGGCGACGGCACTCGCCCGATCGTGCGTACTCCAACTGAACCGCCTGCTCGTCGCAGGAGACATGAAGAAGCTGACCGCGCCGATCCAGAATGTGGCGGAAACAGAACTGTCGGTCAACAGGACTACCGGTGGCCCACCTTCCCATGCATGTGCCACTGCATCGAGGAGTACCTGCAGCACCCCGAGGCGAAAGACGCTGACATCTGTCAGGAAGGCCAGTACCTCGTCTCGGGTAACGGCTGTTCCAAGTTCTGGAAGAGCCGTCGACGACACAGTTGCGGCTCTCGTGGCGGCGGGCCCGTAGGGCATCGACCACGACGGCGACATCCACAGTTGAACAGGCCGGAAGGCCGGTATCGAATCACCGACAGCGCGGTCGAGCACGACGTGCGCAAACACATTCCCCGGTCGACCGGATCCGTCGGTGCCCGCTTCGACGGTATGCCAATAGGCCGCACCGCCCGGCACCTCCGCATACATCAACCGACGCTGGCGACCTTCGATTGCCTCCGGTGTCGGATACCGTTCCAACGCAGGTTGCAGGTCGAATCGAGTCGACACCCGCGCGGTGAGTGTGTCGCGCTCGCTCGGATCCAGATCACCGGACATGTCCTTGACTTGCCATCCACCCCCGCTACCAGATCCGTCGTCGAACGACGTGTAGATCAAGTGCGCGAAACGCGCAGAACCAAGCGATGTCACCGGTCCGGTCCCGCGTCGGGGCCCAGGATCAGCTGTGCAACAGGAGGATCCAACAGTGCATACGACTTTGCACGTACGGAGTCTATGTCCAAGAACAGTCTGACATAGCCGCGACGGTCGGAAACGTCCGCACTCCAGCCGGTGGGTGTCCATTGTGGGCCCAAGCGCGGGGGTAGAAACTGCCTCATCTGGCGACCTGCATGGTCGTTCTGGTCGCTCAACAGCAACGCCTCACCGTCCCGCGCACTGAGGGGCAGCCGTTCGTGATTGTAGACCAACGTGAACGGAGCCGGAGGCTCCAATTCGCCGTCGGCGCCCATCGTGATCTCCAGCCGAGTTCCGCCATTCGGAGTGACGATCTTGTTGAGTAGATACCACATACTCGCGAGACCTTTGTAGTCCAAAGTGGTGACTGTGCCGGATACTCGTTCACCGCGCGAGTATGCGATCGGGACGAGGTGTACCGAACAACCTCCTGGCGGCAGTCGCTTGAAGAACAATCCCCCGTCACGCTTGTACTGAGTTGCCGAAATCTCCTGATTCGGTTGGCTTTCCAACAGCTCTTCGGGCACATGATTCCTCGGCCCGTAATATGCGTACACACTTGCTGCGGCCTTCGGCCAACCGAAGGTCACCAGCTGGTTCGTGCAACGCTCCACGATCCGCGCGTCGGTCACCGGGGCAATCGGACGGGTCTGCACCGTCGTCTTGCCTACGCGCGCCGACCCGTTGAGAAGAGTGACCGGGGTCAGGTATGCGCGGTCCCACCCAACAGGCCAAGGAATCCTACGCATCCTCGACGTGCCCCCCTCCCCTGCCTCGATGGGCTGGGCGAGTTGAGTTTGCCGTGAGAGGCCCTCGACTTCGATGGCTCCTTCCGGAAGCGCTGCGAAACGTAGACCAGCGTCGGGTGCGGTTTCGGTCCGGAACACCACTACATGACCGGAATCTGGAGCCGTCCAGGACAGTTCGAACGAGGGCTTGTTCGGATCAGGGTCCGGATGAACCGTCAGGTCCTCGACCGGCTCGAGCACGACCGACACCAGAATCTCACCCTGCGACGTTGCCGATTGCCGAACTCCATCTGCAACGGTGACCTCGGAAATGGCCCGATACAGATATCTTTGGCCACGCGAGACATCTTCGTCGACGAACCCGGTGAGGTTGGCGGAGTGTGGCTCGATCTGGTACCGAGGATCGTTCGATACAGCGGACATGCCGTCCAGCGGTATCCGATAGATCCGCACAGCTCTGGTCCCTTGAAAGGCCGACCATCGACCGATAACCCGGCCTTCGTCCTCGGTGAGCTCGAAGCCTGTCACAGGACTCACCGCTTCACCGTGCGCGATCTTGTCCGGTTGTTGCATCGTCGCGTCCGCCGCGTCGTGGCCGAGGTGGCACCAGACCTGATAGTTGCGCACTGCAGACGTCGACGGTCGTTCGTCGACCCACGTCGTCAACGAGGTGACACCCAGAAGTTCGCCGGCTTCGGGCTTGTACGGTGCGGTGATCTCGCCCGAGATGACGCGGTACAAGGCGACCGAGCCATCGGCATCCGGGTGCGGAGCCCACGAAAGCCGGTGTCCCTCGCTTGCCTTCGCGACTTTCAACGGCGCCGGCTGAAATGTGCTCTCGAAGTTGTACTCACAGAAGTCCGAGGATTCGAGGCCGTCGAAGTCGGAGGTGTCTCTCGGGGCGGGAGTGGGCGTCGACGGTCGTGGCTCCGCTTTCTTCTCGTGTCGCGCTGGCGTCTGCCGACCGTCTGCGTCGCCAGTTCGATCGACTTGTGGCTCCTCGACTACCGGGCTGACAGCGGCCGCCGCGGTCTCCGATTCCGCGTCTTTGCCGCCGATGTTGGAGAAAACCTCGGCGATGCTGCCTGCCAACGACACCGACGGCCCACGCAGTTGCTTGCGGATCTGCGTTGCCGAGGTGTGACCGTATTTGATCAGGTTGTGGAATGTGATGTCCTTGATCGACGCAGCAGCGGTGTCTCCCGCCGCGATCCTCTCCGCCCGCCAGGCCAACAAGGCGTCGATAGGTTTCCGCTCTGCTGTCTCGCCTTCAGCTGTGGACGACGGCGGTGTGTCGGTGCGCGGCTTTTCGGTCCGGGGCTTGGCTGGACCGCTGCGTGGAGTACGAAGCTCCTCCGGCAAGTGCCTGAGCACCTCGGAAGGATCCATCCCGAACTTGATCTGGTGATTGATATGCGTGATCGTGTCGGCCCAGTCTGCGGCAGCCGCCGACACACCGGATTTCGACCACCCGTCGGGGTCACTCGAAATCGTCTGAATGTCGCGGGCGGTCGGGACTCGAAATCCCACGCCTTCGGCCGCTGCGGCCCACTGAGTCAACGCTGTCGAGCGCCGAGCCTGCTTGTCGGTCGCCATGTCAGAATCTGAACTCTCTGTTCTGAGGAGGGTCGTAACTGTCGGGCGGCAGCGCAGGTTGCACGTCGGTGCTTCCACGGCGATCCGGCATCTCCGGCACGGTCCATTCCTGTGCCTCGGCGGGTGAGCTGATCGCTCCGATTGTCAGCTGGTCTGCGGACAACCCGTCGCTGATCTGCGTCGCGACGCTGACTGTGCCGATTCCGGCCCAGCCACGCTGGCGAATATCGTCTTTGACCGCAGTCAGGCCTTGTGTCGTTGCAAGATCGGTGACCATCCCGCGATCGAAATGATCGACCCGTCCCTGTCCCGGAGCGTCGGCTATCCCCGCCATGAAGTCGACCAACGGTACGAAGGTCTTGGTTCCGTCGATGAGGACTTCGATCTGCCCGGTGAGTGACTGCACGAGTTCCGATTTCGGACCCAGGAGATTCGTTCTGGCCTTGTCCCACATCAAAGCAGCACCGGTGGAGGAGAACGATCCGCGGAAGAAGTCCCTCGACCAGCGGTCCAACGAGGAGGCAGATCCACTGCCCGGAGCTCGCCACAAGAGAGTGGGATCGGCTTTGATATCTCGCCCGTCGCTACCCAACGAGTCTCCGGCGTTGACCATTGCTCGTTCCCACGGTGTGCTGAGCCAGCCGAGCCCGAACAGATCCTGGCGTAAGTACTCCGCGGTGCTCGCAAGCTGATCGGGATGCGGGTTCGCGTAACCGATTCCGGTGTTCTTCGGCAGACCCCACGCGATGCGCCCCTCGTGCGAGCGTTGGAATGTGTTCGGCCCCAATGGCTCGGCGAGGAACGCACCGAGCGCCCGGCTCCAGGAGAGGTACTGCGAGTAGGCATCGCCGAGACGATCCAGGTCGCGTAGAGCTGTTCGAAGGTTCGCCTCGTCTGCCTGCTCGTTGGCGGCCGCGGTTTTACGCTTGTTCAGTTCTTGGAACAGATCGCGTTGCCCTCTCAAGAACACCGTCACGAGTGCGACGATCCACAAGACGATCGAACCAACGATGACGAGTGCACCTATCCACCAGTCGAACCAGGCTTGCGCAATGCCGACGGCCGATACGGCGATCACCAGCAGGAGAATCACCGACGTGATCTGGATCCATCGTGCGAGTCGATTATGACCCTTGCTCTCGGCGGGCGCCGGCCTGTCTGCGTGGGCCCGTAGCCTGGCCAACAAGTCCTTGACCTCGCGATGGCGATCGTCGAAGTTCCGCGCGAGTGTATTGCCGACGGCAACGGCGAAACTGTTGCCGGTACGTGCGCGCCATTCGTCGAGCGCTGAACTTGTCCGCCGCGCTTCGATTCCCAACGACGCATCCTGGTCGAATTCACTCAACCGGCTTCGCAGTTGGACAGCGCCGATCACGTCGGTCGCATCGACACTGTCGATCTCGACTGTCGCTGCCACCACACCAGGGATACGGTCGAATTGTTCTGCCGGACCTGGCACCACATCCGACGCCCGACGAAGCACACCGCGACTCGCCCCGATCTGTACGGGCGGCAACTCTGCCGACCGCGCGCCGCCGTCAGCGAGCGTCATCGCAGCACGTGAGTAGTCCTGCCAGAGGTCGGAAAGGTCCGCGCGCGCAGCGTGGTGTCGCTCGTCGTCCACAGACTCGATAGAGCTGCGGAGCTGGTGCGTGGCCGAACCGACCTGAGACCAACTCGCCGACCGCCCCTGCGACGTTCGGCCGTTGGCCACAACTTCGTAGGCCGAGGGATTGTCACCGAACACCGTCGAGTGCACAGCGCCCGCCACCGACGACGACACGCTGTCGACGACGCGTGCGTACCAAGCCGCAGGCGCATTGCGGAGCGCGGCTCCAAGGAACGAGAAGAACATCTTCAGTGCTGCCCAGAACCCGATCGTCTGAGTCTGCTCGACCGCATAGGGCACTCGATCACCCTCGAGTACCGCTCGGTGCTTGTCCCAAAGATTTCGAGCCATCGTGTGCGTCGCGAGCTGTACGTCGTCGACGTAGCTCACCGGCGCGCCGCCTTCTCTGGGCAGCGGCAATTGACCGTCCTGTTCGAAGATCTGTCTGCGTAGCGAGTTCTCGACTTCGGACGTATCCAATCGTCGATAGAACGACCTCGTGAGGCTGACGAGATTGCCGGGAAGCACGGGTTTGTCGTCGAAGGGAGCGTGCTCGACGTCTGCCCACAGCCCTGCGACAGCCGCCGTCACCGGTGCGGCATGCCGTCCGATCTCGAGGCTGTTGTCCTCGACCGACAGGGCGATGTGCCCCATTCCGGGTCCGCGCGCGTCTTCTGGAGCGATCAGGATGTTGTGCCACCCATCGAGCGCCAACACCGAGTTCGTGGGCGGTACTCCTCCAGGTCGCCCGAGGAGCAACCGCAGCCGAACGATGCGGGCACCACCGGATGTGGAGGCCAACAACTCGGCGAGCCGCCTCTCGGTGTCGATGCTCAACGCCGGCGCATGACCGGTGAGAGGCACGAACACGCATAGCCGAAGGGTCAGAATCCGCTGCGATGCAACGACTTCCTGAATCGTCGTGTCGAACTCGCGGCCGTGCTCGATTCTCGTTGCAACAACAGGCGAACGATCCGCCTCCGAACCGTCCACCCACAGGAACGGGCGGACCAACCCGACGGCCGAGAGATCCTTCAGTACGTCCTTGATCCCGCCGGCAACACCGTGGGGCGCGAGAAAGACGGTGAGTTCGGCCATCAGTTCGTTCCTCGCTGTGGGATCTCGAACGAGTCCGCACTGGTCGCCCACGATCCGACGGGAGGTGCCGGAGGTGGTGTGTCGGTGCTTCGTGCCGGTTCCAGGGCTGCGGTGAGGCACTCGTCGATCAGTGATATCAACTTGCCGGTTCCCCAGAACACGTCAGGAGCCAGGTCTCTGTAGATCGGTGTCTTCGTTGCTTGCGCCCGAACGGTGATGTTGGAGAACACTCCACCGCCGACCGCGCCTGCCTCGCCGACGGCACCGCCGGAGCCAGGAGGCATGTAGTGCTTGCCTACGAAGTCGCGCTCCTCCTCCAACCACGCTTTCGTTCTGGCAGCGCGATCCTGCGGCGTCACGGTGTCACCGGTATCGGCAACTGCCGAAGCCAATCCGGTTCCGGTGTTTCCACTTCGGAGCCAGTCGGTCAGATTTGCTGCCGCTGCCAGCGCGAAGATGCCGCTGACCTCGTCCTCAGTGGACGAGTCGTACAGACGCCTGAGCGCGCGGTACGGCTGCATCGACGACATCACCGGCGGCTCGTGCGACTGCGCTATTGCCAGTAGTACCGACTCGATCACTGCCGGCAGCCAGTCGTAGTCGGCCGCGAATTCCGACGGCGGTGTCAGCAATGGATTCGGGAAGTTGAGCCATCTCCCGGCTTCACCGTCCCAGATCTGCGCGGGCTCGATGAACGGCGATTTGGGCAGGAAGATTCGCCCGAGGATCTGACCGAGCAACCAACCGCCGACCATCGCCTGACGCTCGGCCTTGTGCATCGGGAGAGAAGCTGCCAACGGGCGCGCACGGCGTAAGTGCCAGAACGCTTTACGCTGAGATGGCGACGATTCCAGCCACTGCCTCGAGGCCGGACCGATGACCGAGTTGTAGGCGAGTGGCGAGTAGTTGGGGTACGAGCCGAAGATGTCGATGCGCTTGATCTGTTTCTCGTCGGTCAGTGCGTTGACCAGAACGTCCTTGGTGGTCTGGTCGATTCGCACGCTGCGCTCGAGTTCAGCGGAGAGGTCGTCGGCGATGCTCTGCCCGTCGAACGGGATCGCAGAGAACTTGAAGCGGTACTTCATCTGCTGATCGTTGTGAATCGCTTGCATCGCAGTCTCGTTGACACTGGCGAGGGGCCTGGCGAGAGCGATGGCTTCGCCGAACTTCGATACCAGATCACGACGCCGGCCAGCGAGTTCGGACTCAGCGGCCCCTCCCCCGGTGACGAAATCGTGTAGCGATACCGAGCAGAACTTGTCGAACGATTCTCCGGTGCGGCTCACGAACTTTCGGGCTCGTGCGAGCAGTTCGTGCGGCCGAGTGTGCACGTTGTACGCCGCGGGTGAGGAAATGATGGACTCGCCGGTGGCCGGGTTCGTGGGAAAGACACGGGATCGCCACGATGCGGTGCGTTCGACGAGTCGAACGGTCTCACCGGGTGCGCGGCTACCGTCGATGGTCGGCCACAGGCCGGTGATCACCTGTGCTGCAGCCCGAGCGACGGAGTCGCCGAACGCCCGTCGATCCGTTGCACTGCTGCCGGTGGCGGCGGGCAGATCGAGCTCGTACCTCAGCTTGAAGTCGTTCGAACTGGTCAGCATCACCTCGTTGTTGGCCTCGGCGAACCGGGACGGGACCTTCTCGTCCGAGTCGGAAGGCCACGCCGCGTACTGATCGGTCTGCAGTCGCGCCAAGCCGAGATCGCGCGGCTGTTCTACCGATGCTTGACGAAGAAGCGTGTGAGATTCGTTGAGCGCGGCCACCAATGGGTCGAACACTTCGGCAACCATCGCACCGGACGCTGCGCTCAGATGCGTGGAAAGCGTGGCGTAGATCTGGCGCTCGACAGTACGGCGGATGCCGTCGAGCACGCTCACAACCACTTCCTGTGCGTTCGTCAGAGTGCCCTTGAGTGCTGCGAGTGTTGCGGCCACATCCTCCGGCGGCGCGGCGATATCGCCCGGTGCCTGTTTCGCAAGATCCTGTGCCGTCGGGAGCACCACGTTCTGCATGTACTTCGAAACTCGCTTGACCAAGGCCGTCGCGTAGGGAAGCCCGAGATCGGCGACGGCGGTGCCGACAACATGTTCGAGTCTGTCTGCGAAATCGAGGTGCCAGCGGAACGCCGTCGAATATGCCGCATTCTGGGCATCGGTAAGAAGTGCCGAGCGACGGCCGTTGAGGTTGCGATAGACCTCGGGCACCCATGCCGATGCGTTCAGCCCGTTGCCCGACGGTATGTAGTCCCGGAGCGTGGAGTCGACGACGTGCGCTGCCAACGTCGATACTTCCGACCGTGGGAGCACCGTGGTCGTGATCCAGACGCCGATGTCCTGCGGAAGCGCATTGGCATCGGTGTGTCCAGCGGGCAGCCCGAGCGCTGCACAGATGTTGCCCCATTGATTGTCGAGAACCGCTGCGGCCTGCTCATCCTCGGATGCGCGGTTCCCCAACTGCACGTGCCCCCGGAGGAGCTTGTCGGCGCTGGCGCGCGCCAGGCGCTGAGAGGAGTACTCGGCGTATCGATCTCGGCCCATACTCAAGCTCGAGAAGCCGAACGAGCCCCACGGCAGGGTGTTCCAGGTCTGGTTTCCCCACCCAAGGAATTCACGGCTACCGGCGATTCCGCCACCGTTGGTCAAGTCCCACTCGACGAACTGCTGGGTGGCGGACTGGCTCATCATCAGTGCGGACAGACCTCGCCCGAGGCCGCGGTAGATGGCGTTGGGAGTGCCGTCTCCGAACAATGTCTGCTCGGCGCCGACATATCGACCGACCGGGAAGACACGCGCGAACGGAATGAGCTCGCCTTCGCCGTTCTGCTGTCCGAGTGCACGCAGAATCGCGACATCGTGATCACGCGCGGAACCAGTCTGGCTGGCAACGATCTCACCCAGCATCGCAAGGGCATTCGCACGAACACCGGTCGTCGCGGACGCGTCGAGCCCGTCGAAGATATCCGGCGCGACCATGAACACGCCCATCAGACGCGGATCGACACCGGTGATCAAGGTCAGCAACCGGCAGATGTCGAGAGCCATCGATGCACCCGCGCCACCGGCCATCGAGGACACGACCAGCACGACCGGCCGCTCGCCCGGGTCGTACTTGCCCGCACCGGGAATGTCCAAACCACGCATGGCAGTGTCGGTCTCGACCAGATTGAGCTTGCCCCAGGCAGTTTCGAGCCGTTCGCGTACCGAACCGGCGCGGCTGAGGGTAATCATCCGTCCCAGGGCACGAAACTGTCCAGCACCGGTACTGAGCGGGGTGTGCACCGCAGACGGATCTCGCGGCGCCCAGGTGGCAATGGCGTCGAGGCGCTGCTTACCGATGAACTGCTGACTCATGGCGTTGTCGAGCACGCTGTAACTGTCGCTCTGAGGACCTGTCCCGACGTAGGTACCACCCTGGTCGCGAACATGGCCCATTCCGTCGGGCCCGGGAGACGGCGCCGTCGGAACATCGAGGTGGATGAACTGCCATCCGGCTGGAATGCCGTCGATGCCGTGTGAGGCGAGGTCGGAGCGGAGTTGATCCATCATGTATGCCAACGTGGCTCCACCGGAGCCGCCGCATCCGACGACGAGAAAGCGCCTCATTCGTCTACCTCTCCTGTAGCTGATTGTCGCAAATTCAGAGCTGTGAACGGTGGTCTCATCGACCGTCACCGAACGGGTCGAACGGCTTGTTGGACGGACCCGAAGGGCCCGGGCCCGGTGCCTGGCCTCGGGGAGGGCCGCCGAAAGGGTCCTGGCCACGCGACGGCGGCTGCGAACCCGGGCCGCCGCCGAATGGGTCGTAGCTTCCTGCACTGGACGGGCCGCTGCTTCCGCCTCCGAAGGGATCGAAGCCGGACGTCGCCGACGCCGGAACCGGGGGCGTCGGGGAGCCCGAGCCCGGTTTCGTCGACGATCGCAGTGTCGCAAGCACATTCGGCAGGCGGTTGGTCATGTCGTCGACGACGGACCGGCGAACTGTCGGGCCTGCGTCGTCACCGATGAGCAGAACGACGGTGGCGACATCGGCCGGGCCTTGTGGGTCGTGGAGAACGAACCAAGTGTTGTGGACCGCCAGCGGCAAACGTGCCTCGTTGCTGTTGCCATGCGTTGCAGGCAGTACCGATGACGCTCCGACCCGGCCCGGCGACGACGCCGTGACGAAACCAGCACCGACAGGGGACCATCCGACGTGAGTACGGAGTCGGACCCCTGCAACGTCCAAGGACCGCGCCGGCGTATCCAAACCTCGGACGACCTCGATCAGATCACGGTCGTTCAACCCGAAAGGCACACCGTTGCGCAGCACCGAGCTGCCTGCGATGGTCACCGGGAACTGCTGAGCTTTGAGCGTTCTGGCGGGAATCCTCGCCGTGAACCACTTCCCGCCGTAGAGCAACAAGAGCGGAATGCCGGGTCCCAGCAGCAGGGCGACGATCAATGCCAGGAGGGCATTTCCGGTGTCGAGCGGCTTTTCGAGCTCGGCGCGGAACTCGACATCTATCGGAAGAGCGCGATCGGCTTCACCGTTCGGCGCGACCATCACCTCGACAGTGCCGTTCACGGCGCCATTCGCTGCGTTCTCCACCTGCAAGGAGATAGGTAACGTCCCTTCCTCTCCGTCGCTCAGCTCCTGACACGCATCGACTGTCGCTGCCCCCGCCGTCGACAACCCGACCGTACCCACTCCGTCGGGAGATGCAACGACGGATGTCTGGGAGCCCTGTGGCAACCACGCACACCCCGGACCGGTCACCGGCAGATCAGCGGTGAACTCGCCTGCACCTTCGATCGTTCCGAAATCGATGGTGCGGGGAAGAGCCGGATACCCGATCGGCGGCGCGATCGAGAGCGGGACGTCTACCGACTGCGGAGCAAGCGCGGTACCAGGCTCGACCTCGCCGCTGGGTGTCGTCGCGTCGGCAGTGGTCACGTCGAGAGTGAGGCGAACCGTGGCCTGACCCGGGGCAACGTCGGCCAGATTCAAACGCAAGGGATCGGAAATCCGGTCCTTCGAGATATCGCTTCCGACGACTGTCTGCCGGCCGTCGCTTTCGATGAGCGTCACAGCCAGGGTCGCAGTTCCGAGAAGTGATTCCGGATCGACTTCGACGCGGTTGGCGTCCACGATTCCGAGGTCTACGGGAACCTCTGTTTCGCCGCTGTGAATTGCAGTAGTGCGCTGGCCCTTCCACTCGGGATACAGGTTCCCGGAGATGTGAATGTTGGACCTCGATCGGGCCTCTGCGGAGTCTCCGGTCGGGTCGACGAAGACGAGAGCCCAGACGCCTTGCCAGTTCGGGGTACCGGGGTTGGTCATGTCGAACGAGAGAGTACGAGGCGACTGCCAGCGATAAGCGACATCGACGCCCGAGACTTCAGTCGTTATGTCGGACTCCGACGCCGGTAGTGGAAGCTGTGTTCCGTCGGGTGCCACCAGGGTCGGAACCAGACCTGGCACGTCGGCCGAGGCAAGTACACCGACAGAATCGATCG
Source organism: Rhodococcus yunnanensis NBRC 103083 (assembly GCF_001895005.1). GTDB lineage: Bacteria > Actinomycetota > Actinomycetes > Mycobacteriales > Mycobacteriaceae > Rhodococcoides > Rhodococcoides yunnanense. Next base: position 61,701 of record NZ_BCXH01000007.1, read on the forward strand.
AATTATCCAGCACGAATCGGTGTTTGCCCTCTTCACAGACCGTTACGACACACACGCCGGCCTCGCGAGTCAGCGGTGCTTGGCCGGGTGTCGAGAATGCATCGAACGCAAACAGCAAATCGTCGATGTTCTGTGCAAGATAGAAGTCACCGGGAGCCGGGCTCGAAACGTTTCCGCACGTAGTCGAGCCGGACGGCTCGCCCGTCGCCACCGATCGCATGACGTCGAAATCAGCCGGTGATGCCGTGCCTGCAGCCAACCCGATACCGAACACCACTATGCCAGAGGATCTGAGCTGGTCGGCAACACCGCCAGGTCGGCAGATGGACTCGGTAGCGGCGCCGACGACACGCGTGACATCCTCGGGGGTATCGAGTGGAAGATCCGGTGCGTACGGTTTACGAGTATCACCTCGCGGTGTGAAGTCGATCTTGCCGTCCGAGAACCAGGCAACCGCCTGACATGGATCGACGCCGTCGACCGGTTGAGTGTGCTCGGTGAGCGACGTGCGAGCTCCATCCAATGCCAACCGGTAGTCGGTGTCGATTCCGTCGGTGCGATCGCGGAAGCTCTCGACAGCCCCTTTCACCGCGGGCACACTTGCAGAATCGAGTGACGTCCAGTCGGATTCGACGGAGTACTCGTCGGCGAAGCCTGCGACAGCGACGTCCAACTCGATGCCCGATGAGTCCTTGTACTTGGCCAGTTGGTCCAGGAGATACGTCGCCGAGGTGATCCGTGCGCCGTCGGGGTCGGATGTCTGCAGGCTCGAGGATTCGTCGATCATCAACAGTAGATCGCCGCTCCGCTGGGATGCGAGACAGGCACCGAAGTCCGACACCGCGGCGCCGCCGGGGGCCGCAGACGCCGTCGGTGCGAATACGACTGTCATTGCGGCGCAGGCACCCAGCAACGTCGTCGTCAGTAGGGCTGAGGCTTTTGCCTTGTTCACAGTCGGCCAATCCAGTCAGCGATACGCAAGGCGCAGACGATAATTCCTGTCGCAGCAATGACGAGTACCGCCCAGTAGGCAGGCTTCATCCACGTCGGCTCGGTGTAGACAGGCCGGGCTCGCCGGTTGGTGTCGAGCAGAGTGAATGCCGACAGGACCCCGATGGCCACTGGCCCTGCCAGCACCCAGCCGACAACCGCAACAGGTCCGGAAGCGCCGAGAACGGCACCCACGATCAGCCCGATGAACGCCAGTACGCCGGAGGCGATCAGATAGAGGGTTGGCGGACCCGCCACCGACAACGACGAGGTCGGCTGCGAGTCCAACGCGCGAGGTGACGGCGGAGGTGAACCGAATCCCCTGTCGTTGCCATAGCCGAACGGATCCGGTGATGATGCCACAGCGTGTTCCCCTCAGAAAGGCATAGGTTCTCGGAAATGGCGCCGACTCGAAGCCGCCGACGCTGCACGAACCATCCGTGGGAAATCGGCTGCCTCATCAGTACCGTTACGGCTGAGTGGCATTCGACAAGGCCGGTCAGACGTTGATACCGAAGTCCCTGGCTATACCCGCCAGACCAGAAGCATAACCCTGCCCGATCGCTCGGAATTTCCACTCGTCCCCGCGGCGGTACAGCTCACCGAACACCATCGCGGTTTCGGTGGAGGCATCCTCGCTCAGGTCGAAGCGAGCCAATTCTCGGTTGTCGGACTTGTCGACGACTCGGATGAAGGCGTTGACGACCTGGCCGAAGTTCTGGCCGAGCTCGTCGGCAGCATGAATCGACACCGGGAACACGATCGACTCGATCTCCGGCGACAGCGCAGTCAGGTCGATGTCGATGCTCTCGTCGTCGCCCTCGCCTTCGCCTGTCCGGTTGTCACCGGTGTGCTCGATTGCGCCGTCAGGCGACCTCAGATTGTTGTAGAAGACGAAGAAAAGCTCGTTGACTACTTTCTTGTTGCTCCCCAGCGCGATCGCACTCGCGTCCAGGTCGTAGTCACCGCCACTGGTCGTCCTCACATCCCAGCCCAAACCGATGGTCACTGCAGTGAGTTTCGGCGCCTCCTTGCTCAGAGAGACATTCGCGCCCTTGGCCAGCGTCACACTCATGATCCGACTCCTCCGTCGATCCGAGATCGATCATTTCCGTTCCCGCGCGTACACCTACAACTCTCTACTTTTAGCAGACCAAAGGGCCTGAGTCTGTACGAATACCGTCAAGTCGTTCAGTTGAATGACCTCACGCCAGCGCGACGAACCCAATGAAAAGCACAACTGCGAGGGGAATTCCAACCGGCAGCCAATTTCGAGCAAACACACCGTAGACGGGCGTCGTACCTGCAGCCACCGCCCGCCGCTGCATGGCTGTGCGGCGAGCGCGGCTCAACGCGAGCAACGACACCAGCACCAGGAGGCCGAAGAACATCGCAGTCGACAATCCTGCCTCTGGGTCGAATACAGCAGCCACCGTGCAGATTCCGAAGAAGACCGCCACTACGATCGCGGGCAGTGACTTCCAAAGCGGAACCAGTCGCTGCCTATCCGCCTTTGCCGCGCGGGCAACACCGACCTTCGCCATCGGCTGCAATTCACCGTCCACGGGCCGCAAACCCGCCGCAGGATCCAGTGGCGCGGCAAATATATCGGGCTCCTCGCTCGCTGGTTTCGATTCCGTCCAAGGCTTCGTGAACGGGTCGTACACATCCACTGTCGGCGCACGAGGAGGCTCCGCCCTGGCCACAGCGTTGATCTGCTGAATCACGAAGTCGACGTCGACTGGCTTCAAGGTGCCTAGGTTCTGCGACTGCCCGGCGCCATCGACAACCACGAGGGTGCGGCCTGCTCCCCGCGACTTGATCTCACCGCGCTGAATCTCGAAGACAGGGATATCGATCAGCGGCCCCTTCGTCCCCACGCTCCCGCTGAAGAACGCCACGACCCTGCGATCGGTGATGGCGATTGCGTCTGTGAGCGGCCGAAGGCTACTGATCCGGGCAAGCGAGTGGACCTGTTCACCATCGGCCAGCGCTCCGCTCAGAGCGGCCATCCACTTGGTGCCGTCTTTTTCCTTCAGGCTGGGCGAAAGCGGTGGGAGCATCTTCATCCTGTTCGAGTGATCAACTGTGCGAATGCACATCGTGCCGTAGTCACACTACGTTTTCAGCCCTTTGCGACTTGTAACGTTGCCCGATGCCACTGCGAAACGCAGTGTGAATGGGGGCATTTCCGTCCCGGATAACTCGAAGCTGGGGATTCCATGATGCTCGCAGCGATCCACTCCGTCAGGCTCGCACGATCTCGATTCACCATAACTGCGTCGGTATTGGCGACTTTCGCAGTCCTGGCCGTCGGTTGCTCGTCGGATGACCCAGGGGGCGAGACTGGGGACCCTGTTCAGGTCACGGTCCCATCCCTCCCCCAGGTCGATACATCCACTCGTTCGGCGCCGTCTTCCACAACGACGTCGCCAGCAGCCACGACGACCACTGCGGTACCCACACCAGCACCGATCGTCACGACGCCTCCTCAGGTCTATGTCCCGCCAGCGCCGATCACGACCTACACGCCACCGCCCGCTTACACACCACCGCCCGCTTACACACCCCCTCGTGTGGACTTGCCCGAGTCGGTACCCGGCGTCGTGCATCCCGGGTCATACTGCGATGTGCCCGGCGCGCCCGGCGTGACCAAGTCGGGCACAGCGATGGTCTGCGGTACCGCCTCTGACGGTCGCCTGCGATGGAAGAGCGCCTGAACCTACCCGCGAATTGACGTGCACACGTGGTCAAGCGATAGTAATGCGCGAGCAGCACTTCCCTGGGCAAAGGCAACATGAGCATCTACACCGCAACGATCTCCAGAAACAGCGCAAGAGAACAATTCTCGGCGTCCTTTCGTCATCCCGCCCGCTTGGATCCGTCTACCGGACTACCTGGACGACGGGTGAGGCGGTCGCTCGGAACAACCGACTCGCACCGTGCCGAGCGTATGGAGGAGCAGTTGAACGAGCTGCTCGCCGACGACGGCTGGTTGCATCCTTCTGCGCGGGAGTTTGCGGAGGGCACTTTCGATGCGAATGTGATCTCGGCCTTCTACGACGGTACGGAACCGCCCGCGCCGGGTGCGTCGAAAGCGCTTCGCGAGGCCCATCTGCCGCTGCCGACTCTCGAAGCCGACGACTATCGCCGGGTGTTGATGATCGGGACCACCGGCGCCGGCAAGACGACCGTCATCCGTCAGATTTTGGGAACCGACCCTGACCGAGACCGCTTCCCCTCTACTTCGACGGCGAAAACCACCGTCGCAGATACGGAAATCATCGTTGCCGACGGTCCGTACTCCGCTGTCGTGACGTTTTTCTCCAGCGAAGAGGTCACCGATCACCTCATCGAATGCGGAGTCAAAGCAGCGCTCTCGATCAGACGCGGCGCTGCCGAGCACGACGTACGGTCGGCCCTCCTCGATCACGAGAACCAGCGATTCCGCTTCAGCTACATTCTCGGTCGGAAGCAGAAGCCCAAGCCCCCTCCCGCAGCGAAGCTCGACTTCGATGAATTCGACGAGTTCGAATTACCATCTGCCACAACACCGAAACCCACACGATTCGACGCCGAGCCAACTCACCTGGACGGCGTTGATCTCGACGAGAGCTCACGGCTGATCGACTCTGCAATCTCGGCGCTGAAGTTCCTCGTTGCACGCCACGGCGGAGCGGAGGAATCAGAGTACGTCGAGGACGAGGAACTCGACACCGCGCTGCGCGACGACGACATGTTCCATTCCATCATCGACAGCTTGCTGGAAGACATCGAAAAGCGATTCACTGCTCAACGAATAGGCGTCTTCGAAAAGAACGATGTTGGTTGGCCCCAAACATGGCAGTTCGCGAGTGCTGATCGATCGGCGTTCCTACAGGCAGTCAATCGCTTCACGTCGAACTACGCGCCACTCTTCGGGCATCTGCTCACGCCGTTGGTCGATGGCATCCGGGTGGCAGGCCCGTTCCTTCCGGAATGGGCGGACGGTGAGCTACCGAAGTTGGTCTTGATCGACGGTGAAGGCCTTGGACACACTGCGAGATCGTCCGCAGCACTACCCACAGAAGTCGCGACCACCATCAACGAAGTCGATGCCGTCCTGTTGGTGGACAACGCTCAACAGCCCATGCAAGCGGCTCCAGCTGCAGCGATCCGGTCGATACTGACATCTGGCAATGTCGAGAAACTCGTATTCTGCTTCACTCATTTCGAAGAGGTGCAGGGCGATAACCTCACGAGCATCCGCGACCGGGCGCACCATGTATTAGCGAGTGTCGACAACGTGTTGAGCACCATCCGGCAGGATTTCGGACCACGCGCCGAGCAATCTGTGCGAGATCGCTTGGACAACAATCGAGTGTTGCTCTCGAGCATCGATCAGCCGCTCAGGAAGTCCACCGACAACGGCAAATGGTCGATCAGTCAGTTTCAGAGACTGCTGGCCATCATCGAGCGAAGCGCTGAGAGACCGGATCTCGGGCCTGCGAAGCCGGTCTACGACAAGGCTTCGTTGTCCGCCGCGATCGAGACCGGAACACGGCAGTTTCATCATCGCTGGGGTGGTCTGTTGGGGACTGCCGAGGCCGAGGACGTAGAGAAAGAGCACTGGAGCCGCATCAAGGCACTGACCAAGCGGTTCGCTGAGGGAATCGCCGATCAGTACGACACCCTGAGGCCGAACGCAGAGCTGCGGGAGTTACTGAAGGACGATATTTACAAGGCCTTGGAGCGACCGGGAAAGTGGATCGGCAACCCACCCGAGAGTATGGAAGACCAGACAGTGGTCATCGACCAGTTCTCGAATGCGATCGCAAAACGATTGGAACAACCGATTCGCGAACGGCTTTCCGAGGTGCCGCGTTCGGATTGGCAGATCAGCTACGCCTACAGCGGCAACGGCTCGACAGGTAAACGTGCACAGCACATTTCCGACAGCATCTTCGGCAAGAACGTCACCGTGCCGGAAGATCTCGCCAGCACCGACCCCAGTACCTTCCTCCACGTCGTGATCGCTGCGGTCGAGGAAGCTGCTGCGGAGGTCGGTGTTCACCTCGTTTGAATAACCCCGAGTAGTTCAGTCGTCCATCACAATGGTGAGGTCCCAGCGAATCGCGGGCAATCAGACCCTCGTTGATGAGCGAGTCGATGATTTCACTCATCAGTGTCTTCGATTCCGCGGACACGCGTTGCCCACCGAAAACCTCTACTACCTGTGAAATTAGGTTCTTGTCATCCACTGTGACGGATTCCTGAACAGTTCGGCAGACAGCAAGTGAGAGCTCTTCAGTGGACACGTGGGTCAATTTGCGAATCCCCTGTCCCTGAGCTGGTACTCGAACAACGCCGTCGTTGATCGACCCGCTGCGATAGAAGCCTCGTTCGTCTGCGCCGTACGGGCTGGCCCGATTCATTGCGCGATCGACCTCCGGTTTGATCGCCGCACCGAGTCGCGCGACACCCCACGCGCTCCGAAATCGTTCGTACAAGATGTCCGCGTGAACTGGCGACTCGACGCTGATCACTTCTTCGAAAAACCGTTTGGCGTCCAGTCTGCCTTCTGGAGTCTTTATGTCGCGAGTTCCGCCGGTGGAATGTTCTACGGCGACATACTGAGCCGTCCATTCACGTGGGGCAGAAGATCCCACCTCCGTGTACTCGACTGTTGGACCCGCAGGGGTATGACCACCTCCATCAGCCTTGTCCAACGAGATGCGGTCGACCCGGCAGTTTGCTGTCTGTCAAATCAGACAGCTGCGTGTGGACCGCATGCATCATTGCGGGCACGGTGGAGGTCAAGTGCGACTCGAGCACTGATCCGCGCCATCTTCGATATGGTTCTCGTTGACCACCGCACGGTCCAAAATACGCTAGTAGCACGAACGGGGTCAGCAGGCAAACCGCCCCAGCTAACCAAACAGCGCCCGGTACACCGATGATCGCGAGCCCCGCTGTTACTGCGACAACCGCCAAGGTGAACCAGTAAAGAAGTTCGACCAGGACCACACCCTGGTAGCGCCGATAAAACGAAAACCGTGCGAACACTCTGGCTACCTCAAGGAACGCATCCATCTCGCGCTCCTGCGCCACGCTGACGTAGCCGTCGTCTCGCAAGCGTACGGCCTACCGGAGCGCTGAGTCCCTCTTGCTGAATGCCCCGTCGATCACGGACAACTTCGTGTCTCTGAATAGGTACTTCCACGCACCGAATAGTGCCGAGGGCGTCATCACGGAACCCAAAACCAGCAGAAGCTTCTCGATTAAACCCGGCCCAACCATTCCTTACTCCCCGTCGTCGGAATATCAGTGGCACAACCGTATCCGGCGGGTCCGACATGCACACGAGTCCTTGATAGCGGGTTCAAATATGAGAGAAGGGTGTTAGAAATGCCCTGACATGGGAGCGACGCAGGCCCGCGTCGTCTCATAACCGGATCCGCGCGACACCTGGACCTGCCGTATGAGGGCAGCGCCGACATCCATGCGGGCCGTCGCCAGTGAGGCGCAACATCGGCGTCTTGCTCGACATGGGCTTCCGCACAGCGTCAACGAACCCGTTGCCGCAGTTGTGCGCATCGCTGCCGCGCAGCTGAGCGCTGGCAGTAACTCTCATCACGCCTATCCTCCCACCGCAACGGTGCGGCTATGTTTCTGACGGACCGATGTTCCACGTTGCCAGTCCCCCGCCTGCTTCGCTGACGATCTTCATTCCCCCGGGACCAGCCACGGTCCACGCTTCGAAGTCAGGGTCAGCGGGCACCGTCAGGGTCGTGTGCCCACTCAGTAGAAGCGTCAGCGTACTGTCGACCGTTGCTTGCGCCTCTTCGATGACTTTGCCAATCAGGTCTTTGAACGCAGGGTTGAACGACAACTCTTCGTCGGGGGCTCCTTCAAACCTGCCGGCCTGCGAATCATCCACTTGGAAAGTCGATTCGATCCGAATCTCGAATCCGCCCGAGGTAACCAACAGGAACGAAAAGCCGAAGTCGACCGTGACAACAGTCTGGTTGACCAGAGGAATGTGCACGCTACCAACCCTTCGGAACTGCGAACGAACCGTCGGGCTCGATCGGAATGTGAGTCGACGACTGAGGGCCCGGCTTTCCGTTCAGATCGATCGGTTGTCCGTGCTCGTTGTAGAAGCGAACATACCCGTTCGGATACCTCGCGCTCGGATCCATGATCCGCATGGAGTCGTTATTGCCCGTCGAACCTGGCTTCTGCCACACCTCACCTCGGCCATTCTTGGCGGGTGTACTGGTCCAGCCTGCAGGGACGCTCGACGGTGAGCCAGTTAGCGCTGGCCTCTTTCCGCGACCAAGGTCTCTGATTCGCTGTAGGCCCGATTGCAATCGCTTCAGGTCCTTGCCGAAAGTCAGCTTCGCCCCAATACCTCTGGCTGACCGCCACATGAGGATGGCATCTCGGACGATTCCCCCGTATTTCGTAATCGATCGTGCTGTTGCTGCAACACCTGCCACCGCGCCGGCGCCAAAGGTGATGAATGACGCTGCGATCGAGATTGCAGCGGTCACTGCGAGCTCCTGTGCGAGTGAAACCAGTAGCTGCTCGAGTTCGTCCCGCAGATCCCCAAGGGCACATTTGTACTCGGTGCACGCAGTGCACAGTTCATCCGCTGCGATCACCACATCGAAAAGTGCCGCAGACAATTCGCGCAAGTCTTCGTCCACGAAGTCGACGTCGGGACCCACCGTGTCCGCAAACAGCGACGCGGCGGCTTCGACGTCCCGGGAAAGATTAGTCATTCCGTTTCCTGTGGCCAAAACCCGCCATACTCCCCCAGCGACATCCAACTTTGCGGTATCACCGTCAGGAACTGGGATGCCGATCTCACCGACCAGACCGATGCCATCGTCGAGCAGTCCCTCACCCGGGCCCCCAGCCGCTGGCGGAGGCACAAGCACAGAGGTCTCGATGTAATCGGGAACGGCGGGCATTGCCGGTTCGATGCCGGATTGGCTGGCGACGTGTTCCGCCAGCGCGTAGTTGTAGCCGGCCTGAACCAACACATCGCCGTAGTTTTCCAGCGCTTCGACCAAAGCGTTTACACCGGAAAAGAAGTCGGCGACGTACTCGTCGTAGCCACTCGCCCACGCCGCACCTTGCTCGTACGTCCCGGCCATTCCGCCGCACTCGCCAAGCGCATCTCCCGCCGAACGCGCGCTCTCGCAGAGCGCCGACGCAACCCGAAAACAGACGTTCGCCGCAGCGTAGTAGGTGTCAGGATCAATATCGAGACTGGTTGGAGGCATTCAGATTCGCCCCAACATCTTCAAGTTGGCCGCAACCGTATCGCAGTAACTTGACTGCGCATTTTGCGCCATGGTGCGCATCTCCACCAGCAGTGCGATGAGATCCAGTGCCGAACCAGTCCATTTGCTGTGAACGGCTACGTAGGCATCCGCAGCCGGCCCAGTCCAATGCAATCGCGCGGCAGAGGCGTGCTCCCCGAGCCCGCCCACGATGCGGTCAATCGTTTCGATTGCGTCGCCGAGCCGTTGCGCTAAGTTGTCGAGCTCGGTCAATTCGACGACAAACCTACCGGCTGATTCAGTCAAGGTTGAGGACGTTTGTGAGTTCAGCCAGCGATTCGTCGACGTCGACGTAACCGCGTCGAGCGTCTTCGATGTTCGCGCCAATGCGACCGAGATCATCGACGACGGCCTTGGAGCATCCACGCACATCGGTCCATTTTCGCTGTAATTCGGTTCCCGCGGCTCCGACCCAGCCATCTTCGACCCGCACCACATGCGGTTGGAGCGACCCGAACGCATCGACAAGCTCATTTACCGCGCTGCGGACCGACTCACACAATTTGTGCAGCTCGTCCGGAACCACACGCATCGGCTCAATGCCAGAAATTTCTCCCACAGTCCCACCCCCGGGACCTTCCTACCATGCCGCCGACCGGTCGCCAAGCCGTCAATTTTGCAGCTCATACGGCCAGAGGGCGGACCGAAAAACCGACCGCGATTGCTTCCGCAACCGGCTCCACCCGATCCGACATCACGGCACCATTCCCCACCCTGCGGCGAGCCCGGCCGCGTTCGTCAAAGACATGGAATCGCAGGCGCGGGACTACGTCTACTTCGGTGCGACGTTCTCTGCCGCTACCGCTGCTGGTGACGCCGGCATCGGCCCGAAGGTCTTCATCTCCGACGCCGACTCCGGCATGCTGATGAAGGAGGACTTCACCGGCGTCTCGTCCACCGCCACCCTGGATCTGTTCGACGAGGACGCGAACGTCGAGAAGCTGGTCGCGTTGCGGAAGTCCGTGTATCGGCTGGCCGGGGTGACGCGTCGGGCATCGGTGTTCGAAGACCCCGCTGTCGTGCGTGGGTTGATCGCTAAGGTCGGCGGGGCCTTACCGGCCGACTTCCAGTGGATGCTCCGAACGCTTGCCCCGGACAAGGCTCGCATCGAATCCACCGGTTTCGACGCCGTCCCCTGCCATGGTGACGCAACGTCTCCAACGTGCTGATGCTCGACGACGGCAGCATGCGCCTCGTCGACTGGGATGTCGCGGCGCTGACGGGTACAGGACATCGGTGCGTTATTGGCGGAGATCCGCCCATTCGACTCGGATGCGCGCGAGGTCTTCGAGATGGCGTACGGGCCGTTCGACAGTGCGCTGATCGATCGGCCGCGGATCTACGGAATTGCGGACTCGCTGCGCTGGGCGCTTATCGGATCGTATTGCGATGCAGTCAAGCCCGGAACGCACAAGTATTCGAAGTTCTCCGATTGGCAGTTCCTGCTGGCGCGCGCTGGTTTACGTGACCCGCATTTCGACGATCGAGTACGGAACATCTGAGGTGACCATGAACGAAATTGCAGTCGGATCTGCCCGCACCGAGCCCGAGCGTCAGGTCGAGAAAGCTCTCGCTGCTGTCACCGAGCGAGGAAGGGCTGAACATCACCTACTCCCCGTGACCGGTGGGTTGATGAACAGCAACTGGCGCATCACCGTCGAAGGTAAGCCCAAGCGCTGCTTCACGAAGCTGCCGGGTGCTGGCACCGATTCGTTCATCGACCGGTCCCGGCCACGAAATACCTAACATGCGATTGTGATGCGGCAGCGACACATCAGCAGGACCATCAACAGAAGCCACCTCGTTCGCACTATCTGCGATAGGCGACGTAGTTGTCTCCGCACTCGGCGATACCTGTGCGAGCTGCTCGAGCTCCCACTCTGCGAGCGGCTCGCCCGCCCCGACCTCGGGCTTTGCATCCGTGCTCGTGTTCTGCCCGGCAAGTGCCTGCACGCCGTCGGCGACAGCCGACGCGACGACCTTGGTCAGCAGCGCGGCGGATCGGATCGGATACAACCGCATGGTCAAACAGGTGAAACGATCCGCATGTGGATTCCGGAACGTCGAAAACTCTGCTCGTAGGATACGGTTCATACAACCCACACCGCGCGGGCCAAACTTCAGACTTCCTGCTGAGTTGCCCGGTTGAAGTCGAAGAGCACGTTTGAGCGACTTCATCTAATTAGTAGTCGACGATCAACGTCTGACACGAAATCTGCGCATGAAGAAACACATCTTTTTAAAGATGCCTCATTTAGATGAAGTGAATCCCCCCGAAGCAGAACTCCCACACTTGTTACTACTCCACGCGTTTTCGAATTCCGCTGGCGTGGCGTGAGCCTCCCTAGTCCATGGGCAATCGAGTTTCGAATTTCGCGAGCAGCCTTAATGTCGCTCCACTTTGCACATTGCCCCAACGAGAATCCGTGAAATTTCTTGAACGCAAACTCCCGATTTTGCCACGATTCACTAACCTCACCCTTGGCGGCATCAATCAAAGACAGAGCAAAGCGATCGCGACCAACTGACTGCAAATCAAACTGATGGTCGCTGCAAATATCGATGAACGCCTCTATTATACTTACAATCCGTAAAAATTCGCTCTGCGCTCGCACTTGATCAAAATTGTACGAGCCGAGATACGAGGCCATGCCGCTATAGGAAATTCGCCCGATGGGCCGCAGTGCCGGAAGCCGACCAAAATCTGCTCTGGTCGCATACAAAAGACGGAGAGCCTCTTCTGTAACCGCGAGCGGGGGCACCCTCATTGCACAGCCCCTTGCAGCATTTTTTGGTGCAGCACGGATGACTTTGCCCAAGCCTTGATCAAGCCCTCGGCTCCTGCACGCTCTTCGGTCCTTAATTGGTTACAGTAGTCTACGGCAGCAGCGATGTAGATATGCAAAAGCGCTTGAGGACTTTGATCCGATTCGTCGATTATTTCCGATAAATCAATGTGCCCACCAGCTGCTAGCGCACGGGTCGCGTACGCACGCAGTGGCGGACTTGCAATTTGCATCCTCTGCTCAAACAACCAGCCCTGCCACGCTGAAGCACGATCCACGTCCACTGCTTGCAGTTCACGCATAGTGTCAACAAGCCAGATTCGCTGCCACGCATTTAGAGATAGGCCGCCCACGAGATTGCCAACAGTATCAACCACTTGCCCTGATGCCACGTCCGCCACTTTGGACAAATACCGCATTAGGTTCGGCATCAAAGCGGGAACAAAAGCCGCGAACCGAATTACATCCGGTATTGCCCTGCTATCCACGTTTGCTGCTAATCCATTCAAAGCGCGACGAAGCAGTCGAATGTCGTCACTGCGCAGGTTTCGCAGATCGATCGAAGGCCGACTTTCCGTTGACTCCGACTCGCCGCTACGGCTTTCATCAACAGCCTTGGCAACATCGGCTGAACCGCTCTCCGCCCCAGATTCTTGCCCCTCCCAGGGCAACGCTTGGGCCCCACGAATTATGGACAGCGCAGCGTCCGCGTCACCTTCGCCAAATTCGTCAGCATAGTCGCCTACCAATGCCTCAAAATCGTCCGTCGAGATCGTAACTCCATCCTTGAGAGCGGACTGACCGAGATTGTCTACTAGATACCGCAACAAACCCACCGTAACAGTCTTATGCTCAGCGATCACAAGCCCAGCACGACGTACCGAAGCATCCAGCGACTCTATAGCGTTAATCGCGCTTTCGTAGGACCTGCTTGCGATCCGAAAGTCGTCATTAAAGCGCCAGACCGCCAGACCAGATCGCAATAGCTCCCGCTCAATGATATCTGCATAAACGTCCGAAAGACGATCAGAGGAGTCCAGGAGCTGCGGAAGTCCGTATTTTCTTCCTTGAACCTCTTCCAATAAAGATGTCAAAGCTTCGATCAATTCGAAGTCAGAGCCCCGAAGGAGCAGCTCCTTCGCAAGCACGGCATGATCGATGAACTGGTAAAAGGCCGTAATATCGGATTTCACAACATATTTGACTTCGGAGCGAACGAATAGCTGTTGGGCGGAAATACTACCAGTTCGACCGCGCCTCCTTCGCTTTTGAGGTTCCGGATTATTCAACGCGTACAAGACAGGAGCAGTAACGAACTTGAGATACGCCTCCACAGACCGATCGAGCACACTTTCGTTTGAAAGTACTGCGGAAGTAATTGCCCGGTAGGCAACTCGTTCCAACATCCCCCAGAACGGCACTGGCCGCGATCCGTGTGCTGGCTTTCGAACTGAGACTTCGATTTCAGGCGTCGGTTGAAACCCAGCCCTTAAGAGATTCGATAAATATCGTGTTAAATCAAGGGAGTTTTCCCCTACCACGTCCCACAGGGGTTCAGATGGGAGCAGATTGCGTGTAGCTAAGGCTTCCTCCTGAAAAGCAACCTTGATGTTGAGGCTCTTCAGTGCGGCCGCTGACATCGGTTCCAAGAATCATGCCTCCAGGTCGTAATGCCACCGGCTCTGCGATCTGATGCCTCGCGCAACCACGCGGCACCGGGTGTGCAATCTACCACCGCTGACACAGCCACAGTAGCCAACCACTGAGGCTCGCTTCACATCAACACTGCCAGCGGTGATCTGAAGGTCGAGCGGTCTCAATCCTCCCAGCCCGTTGTCGACTGAGTACAGGGTCGCCACCAGGCGACCGTATCGACCTCGCAGCCCAGATCGTTGGTGTCATCCATCCGAATGAACTGCCCACGACACCTTTAGCAGCGGTAAGTACACTGAACTCGTGTCCGATACCGTTGCCAAGGCACCTTGTCGGTAGGCCCGTCTAGCGTATGAAGGTTGGCGGCACCGCCGCGACCATCGACGAGACGATGAACGACGGAGCTCGGAGGACACATGCAGGATCTCGGCCAGGAGCACAACCCGTTTCACACGGTGGTCGACGGTGTATCGGTAGAGGTCCATGCTCACCCCGCGGTCAATCTTGCGCTCGTCCACAACGGCGTCCCGCTGATCACCAGTGTCGAGGTCGTGAACCTCTCCGACGCCGACATCGTCGACGCAAAGGTCTCGGTGCAGCTGTTCGGCGCCGGCGAGCAACTGTCGCCGCAACGAGTCGACGTTCACGACGGCACCCTTCGCATCGGCGAGAACATCGTGTGGTCCAACTATTCGGCCATCGTTCCGCCGATCCCACATCTACGCGAGCTCAACGAGAGCCATCCGGCGACGATCGCCGTCACCGTGTCCCGGCTGTGGGGCGACGACATCCACCTGAACGCCCCTATCCGCGTACTGGCACACAACGAATGGTTCAACGCGCCGGTCTTCTTCGACTCCCTCGCCGCGTTCGTCCAGCCCAACACCAAGGCAGTCAATTCCGTCCTCGACGCTGCGTCGAACCTTCTGGGCACCGGAACGGGCGATCCGTCGCTCGGCGGCTACCAGAAAGGCCCCGAACGAGCCGCCCAGATCGCAGCCGGCATCTACGAAGCTCTTCGTCATCAACAAATCCGCTACATCGATCCACCCGCCTCCTTCGAGCACACCGGACAGAAGATCCGCACCACCGCACAGGTGCTCGACGAGCGCTTCGGCACCTGCATCGACCTCGCCGTCACCTACGCAGCATGCCTGGAGGCCGTCGGCATTCGCCCGGTCGTCTGGCTGATCAACGGTCACGCCTTCGCCGGATTCATGCGCGACGAGAGCCAGCTCGCCCATTCGACCATCACCGAGCCGAACGCACTGATCAACCTCGTCGAATCCGGTCGTGTGATCCCCGTCGAAGCGAAATACTACGATCCCACCGAGGCCGGCACGTTCAGACAGGCTGTGGCGGATGCGCGTCGGCACTTCGCCGATCACAGCGCACTCCGTGGTGTCATCGCAATCTCGTCGGCACGCAAGGACGGTATCCGGCCCTTGCCGAGTCTCGACGAGATCGCCGTCGCCAAGGCCGAGACGTCGTCGCCGGTACCCGTTGCGGTCGATCTGGGACTCCCGGTCGATCTGCTCGACGCCCACGACACAACGGACCTCGTGCTCGACAGCACGGACACCGCTCCCCCACGCGTCCAGAAATGGAAGCGATCCCTCCTCGACCTGAGCACCCGGAATCGGCTCCTCAACCTCAAGCCGATGCGCGAGGTCATCGACCTCCACGTGCCCACTTCCGGTCTGGCTTTGCTCGACGACCTGGTCCACGCCGGCACCGACATCGAACTGATCGCCCACGACGAACTCAGTTCCATCCACGAGCTCCAAGGCGCCCGCCGGGCACAAGACGTCGACGACGCCACCATCCTCGACTATCTGCGCGACCGCAAGCGCATCCACGCTGTCGTCACCCAGGACACCTACGCCGCGCGGCTCAAGCACCTCCAGCGCACCGCACACACGATGTTCGAGGAGACCGGCAACGCCAATCTGTTCCTGACGTTCGGCGGCCTGATCCACACCACCAGCAGCGGGAAGGATGCCCGAGCTCCCCTGTTCCTGCTTCCGGTGAAGATAGTGGGCGGTTCGGGACGCAGCCAGTTCAAACTGACCGTGGACACAGCAGGAGTCTCGACGCCCAACTACTGCCTCGTCGAATGGCTTCGGATCAAACACACTGCGTCGATCCCCGCCCTCGAGAATCCACCGCTCGACGCGCACGGGATAGACATCGACGAAGCACTCAAAGGCATTCGGTCCGCGTTGGTCGAACACAACCTCGACTTCCGCATCGACGAAACTGCATCGGTTGCCATCTGCCAGTTCGGCACGTTCGGAATGTGGAAGGACCTCACCGACCACTGGGACATCCTCGAACAGAGCCCCATCGTGCGCCACCTGACACACAGTGCAGGTGAATCCTTCCGCGATTCCCGACGACCGGACGGTTCCGACATCGAATCCGTACCGGTCCACGAACTCGACGTCCCCGTTCCCATTCCCGCCGACGGCTCCCAGCTCCGCGCCGTCGCGTTGGCAGCCGACGGCCACACCTTCGTGCTGGAAGGACCACCCGGAACCGGCAAGTCCCAGACGATCACCAACCTGATCGCGCACACCCTCGCGCAGGGCAGAACGGTGCTGTTCGTCGCCGAGAAGCAAGCCGCGCTCGACGTCGTCAAGAAGCGCCTCGACAAAGTGGGGCTGACCAAGTTCACGCTCGATCTGCACGGTAAGAATCAGAGCGCCAACGCCATCCGCGATCAGCTCAAGCGCGCGATCGAGCACTCGACCAGCTACAACAACCGGTCATCGGCAGCCAAGCGCGCCGATGTTCGCTCACACCACGTTCCACTCGAGGACTACCCGACCAAGATTCACGAGACGAACGGCGTCGACCATTCGCTGTGGTCCGCGTACGACACCACTCTCGGACTCGGCGACGGCCCCTCCGCCACCATCCCCGCAACGTTCGTCGCGAATCCGTCGGTGTCGGTTCCCGAGATCACCAGTGCCCTGCAGCAATTCGAACGAGCCGCGCGGTCGATCTCCATCAGCGCCGAGAATCCGTGGTCCATTGCAGGAATCATCGACGCCCACGCCACCGACGACGACTTCCTTTCGGTCGCAGCACGATCAGCTGCCTCACTCGACGCCGTTCTCAGAAGCTCCACCGTTCACTACGCCGTCGAACAAGTTCCGTCTCCCGAGACACTCGAACTTCTCCTCCCCCAGGCTCGACGCCAGATCGGTCGGTCGATTCCGCCGGCCGACGCGTTGACCACCACCCAATCCAGTCAATGGGCCGCGTCCAAGCAGGCCTTGTTCGCAGAGATCTCGCTTCTGCAGCAGCAGTGCGGCCCCCTCACGTCGGTCTTCACACCCAGCTTCATCGAACGTGGCGACGCCGACACGCTGGCCCTCGCCGCCGAGGAAGCCGGTAAGGGCATGTTCGGCAAGAAGAAGCGCGCCGAGCAGTTCGCGCGCGAGCTGGCGCCTGCCTTGTTGCCCGGAGTACAGCTCGATTCTGAGGCTGCGCTTCCACTTCTCAGGTCGGTTCCCGGTGCTCGTGAGCTCACCGCGCAGACGGTGCAGCACATGCATCTCCTGTTGACGCAGTTCGCGCCGGCGACGTGGAATCCGCTCGGTAGCGATGCAGCACATCAACTTCAGCCGTCGTTCGAGTATGTCGAGCAGACCTCGAACTTCGTCCGCACGCAACCGCAGTTGTGGCAACTACTCTGCACGACTGGACCGCTGTCCCCGCAGGACATCGATACGCTCGACGGCGTTGCGCACGCGTGGCGCACCTGGCGTCAGATCCTCGGTACGAGCGACGACGACATCGACCGATGGCGCAACAACTCTCACTGGTTCACCGCATGGCAGCGGGATTCACAGTTGTGGCTGGGCGCCGTCCACACCGATGGCAGCGCGCCGATCCGCCAGTGGTCCACGATGACAGCATTTCTCAATCCGCTGCGGACGGCCGGGCTGAACGATCTGGTCCATGAACTCCTGACCGGTGCCATCCCCGCGAATCAAGCCGAAATCGCATTCATGCGCGGAGTGGCCCAAACATCCCTCAGCGAGCGACGTCGCAAACATGGCCTGACGCACTTCGATCGGGCGATCAAGGACGGCCAGATCGACGACTTCGCGAATGCATCGGCTGCGAGTAGGTCCGAACAAGTCAGTGCGCTGCCAGCGGCGCTCCTCGAACGGCGCTCGTTCCAAGCGGGCTCGCTGACGGGCGACGTCGGCCATCTCCGACGCGCACTCGACGCCAAGCGCGGCGGAACCACATTCCGGCAGTTGATGAATCGCTACTCCAACTACATTCTCGAAGCGACGCCGTGTTTCTTCGTCAGTCCCACCTCGCTTGCGCAGTTCGTACCACCCGGCTCGGTGACGTTCGATCTCGTTGTGTTCGACGAGGCCTCGCAGGTGACGGTCCCGCAGGCCATCGGCGCGTTGGGACGTGGACGGTCGGCTGTCATCGTCGGAGACTCCCAGCAGATGCCGCCGACGTCCATCGGGGTGGTCAGCACCAACGACGGCGACGACTACACCGAGGACGACGAGGTCATCCCCGAGGATCTCGACAGCATCCTCACCGAAGCGGTGGAATCCGGCGTCCCCCGGCTGTGGCTGTCGTGGCACTACCGGAGCCAGGACGAGTCGCTCATCGCGTTCTCGAACGAGAAGTATTACGAGGGACGTCTCGCGAGCCTCCCGTCGCCGGGTGGCGACGACACCGCGGGTGTGGAGTGGCGTCGCGTCGACGGGCACTTCAACCGCGAGACCAAGGACCGTGTTCGCACCAATATCGTTGAGGCCGAGGCGATCGTCGCCGAGATTCGCAGCCGACTGTCGAATGCTCATCTCGCGTCGCAGAGCATCGGTGTCGTCACCTTCAACGCGCAGCAGCAGACATTGGTGCGCGACTTGCTGGAGGGGTCGGGTGATCCGCTGATCCTCGATCAGCTCCGCGAGGACCGTGACGACGGGATCTTCGTCAAGAACCTGGAGAACGTCCAGGGCGACGAGCGCGACGTCATCCTGTTCAGTGCGGCGTTTTCGAAGAAGCCGGACGATCCGAAGCTGCCGCTGAATTTCGGTCCACTGACTCGGACCGGCGGCGAGAAGCGTCTGAATGTGGCGATTACTCGTGCGCGGCGCAAGGTGATCATCTATACCTCGTTCGAGCCGACGGACATCGATCTGGCGCGCACGCGGTCGGTCGGCATCGCGCACCTACGGGGATATCTGGAGCAGGCGGCTCAGGCT
Organism: Rhodococcus yunnanensis NBRC 103083; assembly: GCF_001895005.1. Taxonomy (GTDB): domain Bacteria; phylum Actinomycetota; class Actinomycetes; order Mycobacteriales; family Mycobacteriaceae; genus Rhodococcoides; species Rhodococcoides yunnanense. Next base: position 80,712 of record NZ_BCXH01000007.1, read on the forward strand.
TCGCGTACGGATGACGACCGCCCCACCCACTCACGAGCAGCGTCGGACGAGATACAAACAGGGTTGGTCCGGTCGCTGCGCGACCATGGCTATGAGGTCGAGGCGAACTACGGGCTCTCCGACTTCGTGCTGGATGTGGTTGTGCGTGAACCAGGTTCGGAGCAATGGCAGGTGGCGATCTTGCTGGACGGTCCGCAGTGGGCGAAGCGACCCACAGTGGCGGACCGTGACCTGACGCCGCAACTGCTGGAGTCGATGATGCATTGGGGGTCATCGGTGCGGGTGTGGCTACCCGACTGGATCGACAACCCGGCGGCCGTGATCGCCCAGGTAGGCGACGCCGTGGCCCTATCGAAGGCTCGGATGGCGGCGCGGCAGGCCGAGATCGATGCCGCGGCCGAAGCACAAGCTGCGGCCATAGCTTCGGCTGCATCCGCTGTGGAGGAGACGCTGGACTTGCCTGACGACTTCGCGCCCGATTCCGACCGATGGACCAAGCCCGATCCGGAGGATGCGAGCGTTCCAGAACCTGTCGAGTCGGTACTGGTCTCACGCGTGGCGGTCGAGGAACCCTCGCTGTCGTTCGAGGAGCCACGCGACTGGCATGGACGTGGCATCGCGTACATCGAAGCACCGACTTCAATGCTGGGCGTGCGCGACGACCTCGATCGAGTGCATTCACCAGCGGTCAAGAACACGATCATGCGGGCGGTTCAGGAGACGGTCGCGATCGAGGGCCCGATTTCACTCGATCGGTTGGCTCGGAATGTGGCTCGACGCTTCGGGTTCGACCGTGTCGCCGCAGCCCGACGCGGCTTCGTTCTTCAGTCCGTGCCGGAGGAGTTGATCGAGCGGTCGGAGGAGCTGGGTAGCTTCGTGTGGCCGAAGGAACTCGATCGCACGACGTGGCGAGGTTTCCGTAAGACTCAGACCGACCTGACGCGTCCCTTGTCCGAAGTTGCGCCGGAGGAGATCATCAACGCGATGATGACGGTCTGCGCACGAAGTGGTCAGCCTGACTACGACAGTCTGCTGCGTCAGACGTTGCAGACGTTCAACCAGAAACGTCTGACCGGTCCGACGCGGGTGCGGTTGGAGGCGGTCATCGATCTGGGAGTTCACAGGGGGCGGTTGATCAAGATCAACGAGACGTACCGGGTTGGTTCGTAGCGTTCTGGGCGTGCACGAACGTCCTTCACTCGGTCCCCGGCGGCCGGAGGATGTAACTGCGAAGAAGAGTGTACATTGCTGGACAAGTCGAGACCGGGGGTCCAGTCTGATGCTCGGCACTTCGCGATAGCGGTAACCGGGGTGGTCAACCAGCAGAGCTCGCGATCACGGCGGCGACATCGATCGCCGCAGCGTTTGTCAGCTTCGGCGCTTCAGCTGTCGTCGACACGGCCAAATCCGCACAGTCCATATAGAGGTTTGGATCGCTGATTCGCGACGGGATTGCAGCCCTGGCCATCTCGAAGAACATCGGCCGAGGCGTTTCGCATCGGCGCAGATCTGGCGTGGTGCAGCGAGTATTGTTGCGCCTCAGATCGATCGGCAAGAGGGATGTCGACGCGGCTCGTCGTACCCCCCAAACGAAACATCGACGAGCTGTTTGCGAATGGAAGCAAACCGAAGGCCTCCGAGCTGGAGAACTGTGCCCGATCGGAGGGATGGACATCACGCTGAAATAAGAAACGCCGATGGGCAGCGGATCGATCCCTTCGGTAACGAAGTGACTCGAAGAAGCCCCTGCAAACCACACACCGATCGATTGGGACTTGCCTTGAAGAACGATTACTCCCACATCAAGGGGCTGGCGGACATCTATTTGGAGGACAGTTTCGTCCTGTCCATATCGGAAGCCCCCAACGAGATCGCATTTGCGCTCGATGCAGTGCTCACCCCTGCGAACCCGCAATACCAACCACCGAAACCTGACGAACAATATTGCTACGCACGTGGCACATTGATATTTGAGGACGTTACCGCCGTCAAGTGGGTGACCCGGTCCGAACAGCAATACACAGATGTAACAGGTGACGTCGACCTGGGGAACATCGACTCGCTGAATTTCGAGCCTGGCCTGTACTCGGTCGAGGGTGATTGGGGGTCCGTCGAAATTCGTTCACCACGCGAACCAGAGTTCTTGCTCGATTGATTCCGAAACGACGCTCCTACAGATGTCAAGTGGCGAGCGCTAGGCTATCCTGCCGGAGTGCAGTGAAGACTCTCGCTCGACCTATCGGCCGCAGGAATCTCGGCTCGGACCGCTGTAGTTGCGGCTCGCGTCGCTGGATACCGCTGGAGGACCGAACAATCAAACTGACAACCCCTTTCACCGGATGGGTCGAGTAATGAAGAACGGAAGATTCGAAGATTTCGACCTGGCCCGGGTGGTCACTGACAACCTGGTTTCTCTTGGCATCCGGCGGGGCGATCCGGTTACGATCCTCGAAACACTCGGCGACCACTACCTGGTCCAGGCAGTGAACATGAACGATTACCTCCAAATGCCCTGGGGCGATGCCGAACATAGCGATCTGGAACCCTCCGACGGAACCGACGAGAATGGCAATTCGCTGGTCCGGCCCATTCCCGGTCCCCCATAGAAACATCTGGTCGAGGTGTTTGAGGTAGACCATGAATTAAGCCCCACCGGTCACTGGGTGTACCCGGTGGACGCCCTCGTCGACTCACTGATCCAGCTGTTCGCCGTCCTTCTTACCGGTACGCTGGCTGTAGCCTTTGTCTTCTGGTTCATCACCAAGATCCACTGGGACATAGCTCAGCGTGTCCATCTCGGCGTGGACCTCCAGTTTGACAGTCAGCGTTCGGCCACGAGTCTGTCTTCTGCTGCGCGCGTTCCGAGTTCGATACGTGCAGCGGGGTTGTCGTTGTAGAAGCGGATCCATCTGGCCAGCACCATTGGGTGGATATCTACCCGTCGGCAGTCGAGCTCGATGAGAGGTTCGGTCGGCAGCTTTTCGATCCTCCACAACGGTGTCGTGTTCCGCCGGGTGAGGGAAGTTGCCGGATCGACACGAATGGCGATGGCGGCGTACGTCCTGGCGGCAAAGGACACGTCGACGACGGCGTCCCATGTCACCTCGGACTCGTACGACCAGCCGCGTCGACGAATCCCCTCCGCGGTGAGTTCGATCGTTCCGTTGCGTATCGAACGAGTAATCAGAGGAACGAAGAAAGTCGCAAGAAACGCGCCCATCACGCCGCAGATCATCAGCATCGCACCACCAGCGGCGAAGCCAAATGCGATCAGGACGACCACCAGCGACCCGACCACCGCGGCGAGCAGCGGCAAGCCACGAGAGTCGTAACGCAGGCTCGACGCCGTGACCGACGGACGCACGGCCTCACCCACGTTGCGCGACGGTTGATTGCTCCACGCGAAAGCTGCAGTGGCCGTGATGAACACCGCGAAGAACCCCGTGGCGAGAGCGGACGCTACTTGACCGGTGATGACACTGGATCCAGCCACTATCAGGGCAATCAGCACAAGAACGCCTGCGAACATACTGCCCAGAACCAACTGCACCCGCGGGACAGGGAAACCGGGAAGCTCGTCAGCGCGGTGATCAGAAAATTGCATCCCAAGCCCCCGTTACCAATTCGCCGATCGCGGAACCTGTGTCAGCAATTGCTGCGGCGCCGTCGCCGATTGCATCGTCCACGCTACCCAATCCTTCACTGTAGAGAGTATCTACGGCGCCCGAGGTGAAGATCCCGACCACCGCCCCACCAAGTGCGCCGACGGCGGTGCCGACTATCGGTATCGGGATGGCAGTCCCGATCAACGCACCGGCAGCGACCGCCGCGCCGAAGCCGAGTCCGCCCGAGACGATAGCCTGGTCGACCGGTTCACCGGTGTAGATGTCGTAGGCAATACCGGCGATTGCAAGCCCTCCCCCGAGACGACCCGTGATTCGACCTGCCTTGCCATCGACGTTCTTGGCTAGCTCTGACACGTCGTCTGCGTTTCGGGCGAGGGTCCGCGACCAATCGAAATCCCGATAGATCCGAGCCGCCGACGTACCGGGCGATGCCGATCGGGCGAGTTCCAGGCATCGGCCGGACTCGCGCATCAAGAAGTCGGCCTGCTTGGTCATCTTCGCGACGGCTGCTTCCGATGTCGGTCCGTCCCATGCCGCATCGGAGTTGTTGCGTGCGGAATACAAGCTCTCGCTTGCGCCTTCGATCTCCGCCGCGAGAGAGTTTCGTAGCCACGACGCGACGGCTCGCACCGCTTCCGGGTCTCCGTCGATTCCAGTGTCGATTGACATCGGTCACTCGGTCCACGACGCCGAATTGATCGTATCGGCCGCCGCGAGGTCCTGCTCGGAGTATCGGTCGACGCACTCCGTGAGAACGTTGCCGAGACCAGCCAGAGCCGACGCCAACTCTCGACTCCGCGAAGATCGAGAGCATCCCCAGTATGGCGGCAGTTCCGACACCTACGTCGACGTCCACGGGGAGCGTCGCCGCGAGTTCGTCCACTGGAACCGACGCTTCGGCGAGCTTTCGGGCCTCACGACGTAACGTGTCTTGGTCGACGAAGAGGCTCACCGGCTGGCGGTCCGTTCATGATCGGGCACAACAACATCGAGGGAATCAGATCGAACGGTGCTGATTCCCACAATGAGTGGAGCTGCGCTGTGGGCAGGACCATCCACGGTTCGTCCGGCCCAACGCACGTATGCAGACGGTCCAGCGCCGAGTACCCGAGCAGCGCCGACCGCCCATCGCGAGTGATCCGCAACCTCACTCGCGCGTTCGATGAAGACTCCGTCTCCTCGATGCACGGTGCATAGACGACTGGTGGGAAGTTCTTCGGAATCATCGATGCTGCCTCCTCGATCGAGCAGCCCGTCAAGACCGCCTACAGGATCAGACGCACACCGAGGACGATCGGTTCCCCAATTCAGCTATCGAGCAGCCCCAGTTCCTCCTGTAGCTCCACTGCCTGGCTGCCGGCCACAGTGGTGGTCGGTCCGCCACACCGTGGGGTCGGCCGCGTTCGCCGAGGTCATGGAGTCGCAGGCGCGGGACTACGTCGACTTCGGTGCGACGTTCTCTGCCGCCACGGCCGCTGGTGCCGCTGGGATCGGCCCGAAGATCTTCATCTCCGACGCCGACTCCGCTGTGCTGGTGATGGAGGATTTCACCGGAGCCGACGTCAAATGGGGCCTCTGGGGCTGCGTGAACCACAAGCTCTCTGATGCCTGGGACTTCGACTGCCACAAATCCGCTGCAGTGGCATCTACGGCAGCGACCACCTGACCGGCTTGGGCAGCCCAATCGTCGACGACCATGTCGTCTCCGCCGTCCGATGTCGGCCGCAGCGCGCTGAAATGCATTTCAAACAGGACTACCTGGTGGCACACAGCAACCGCGACACCCGTGACTACTGGCCACCGCTTGCACCGGCGGCTCTCCTCGCGGTTCACGTGCACTGGCCGAACGGGAGAAGTTCTGGGTGGGCGGCCAACGTCGTCGCGACCGCATCCACCATCGCGATACCGTCCTGGAATGATCCAGACGTCGGCTTCGCAGCAACGGCCACTGCCGAAAATCCCTCTGACACTTCGATGATTCCGAGTTGTCGAACGAGATAGCCCCTCGCTCGTCGGGCCCCCATCCTCCCTTGAACAGGGCGCCATCGAAACACCCCGTCCCCACTGCTGCTCCGACGTCACCTCATTCATCAAAGCGACGACCTCGGGCCCATCTCGAGGCAGGGAGTTCCGACGTGAACTGTGCCTGTCGCGTAATGGTCCATTAGGATTGCCCGAAGGCCGAAAAGCCCTCTCTCGTCTTCTCGGGTTGCACGACGGTGCCGTCGTCACCGCCCTCGAGCAGAATTTGTTCGACGGCGGCCGCCGCGCTCGCCGAGCCGCCCAGGCTCTGCCACAACGCATCTGCAGCACCGTTGTCCGAGTTCATGATCGCGGCTGCGGCAGCAGCCGATGCGCCAGATCCATCATTGCGTAGCGCTGCAATCGCGAGTGGCACTTTGATCGTCGACCATGAGACTCCTGTCGACCAGTCTCCGAGTGCGTGAACCTGCCCGCCACCGACAGGCATGTAGGCCATACCCAGTGCCCCATCGAATTGCGCCGCAACCGACTCGAATTCATCGCGCAACAACATTGCGGTACTGGGCGGAGCCGGCGCTTCCTCCACTCGCTCTGGATATTCTGGCGCCGTGACCAGTACGGTCGATAGTTGCGGACGAGCGCTACCTTCAACGTCGCGAGTCGGTACCGTGCTGGAAGCCAGCGAGAGGATTCCTACACACAAGCTCGTCACACCCAGAACCCGCAACTTTCTCTCAGTAGACATGAACGGACGACTTCGGCGAACGGGCAGGAGGTGATCGTAGTACCGACCACCGACGACGCGTATGCGTTCACTGGTCCGGCAGCGGCCGGGCAGGTTTGGGCTCCAGGTGGCAGCGACACCACGACAGGAACGGATGGAACCTTGGTTGGGCTGACGTTGCGGAGATGACGAGACCACATCACCGTCGACCACGTCGATCTCGACGACGACGTCGTACCACGAGACCACGACCGCTCCCGTCACCGAAGTCCCCGTCGAGCCGACTCCGTTGCCGGTACCCGAGGAGATCGCGCCACCGGTCGCCGAATACACGGCTCCGGCCACCGCATCCGAGCAAGCTCGGATTCAGCAGGCACCAGTCGAACAGGCGCCCGCACAACAGGCACCTCAGGAGTCGGAACCCGCGCAGAAGGCTCCGCCAGAACTGCCGGATCCAGGGTTCGAACCCCGTCCGGGCTACCGACAGACAGCATTCGGCGGCCTTATGAGGGGCCGGCGAATTTCGCTATCGGTTGGAGACAACCGCAGACTCGGCCATCTTGTCGTGAAACCCTTGCACGTTCGGCGAGTTGCTGATCGAGATGATCAAGGCAATCGAAAGACCCACAGTGGCAATGGTTCCGAGGAATCCCACCGTCCCGCCGTACAACATCGACGACATCGCACCGACGATGTCCTCGCTACTACCGAGCAGAATCATCGCCGAGATCGCAGAACCCAGATACATCGGCAGCACGAACGCGTTCCGTTTGAACGATTGCGCGAGGGTGGGATTACCACCCGCCGCTGAGCGGACGGTGACACCCAGGATAAGTTTTCCGACTGTTGTGCCGAAAACACACTCACCGTATACGAAATACACGATCGCTCCCAGTGAGATCACCAGGCTGATCACACTGGAGGCCACCCGGTACGCGTCATAGTCGAAAGTGCTTCCCAAGGCGGCGGACGCGATCAGACTACCGACGAACGACACGATCGTCAGGAGTACGAAGTCGATAGCCCGTGCGGCGACGCGCACCCCGGTCGTTGCCAGCCGCTTACCGTCAAGGGTGTAATGGCCACCTGGTGCTGGACTCGGATGGTAGTGGGGTGGCTGGACAGGAGAAACATCGTGCGGTGGTACGAATTGCTGTGTCTGCCAGAGACCGTCGTTCATCGGACCTGGAGGTGGTGGAGGAGGAGGCGGCGTAGGTGTGCCTGGTTGTACGCCGTGGTCCCAAGGTTGTTCGTACGTCATGATGTGTCCGATGCTCGACAAATGGGTTCTTCGAAGCTTCACACGGACAGCACATTTCGGCTATCTGATGTTCGAATGAACCAGACTGCCGCTACGGCGTCGTCGAATCAGTCCATTGAGCACCGTCGAACCAGCGCCGCTGACCCGGGTTCTGCGGATCCGCATACCAACCGGGAGCCACAAATGGCTGCGCCACAAGCTGATTGGCTGATCTCCGGCTCGAACTCACCACCGCGTATACGATCGCGCCGACGACAATCACGGGTACCGCCACGACGACGAGAATGATCAAGACATGAAACGGGCTCATAGCGCCCACGTGATACCTCCTGCTGCTGGTGCTTCCGCCGACCTCAGCCGAACAAGCCTTGTAACGCTACCGCATAGAAGACGATGAGCCCGATGTACACCACGGTGCCGATGTACCCGAGGATCAAACCGGCGACGGCGAGTCCCGAACCTTGTTCTCCTGTCCTGCGGATCTGCCCTTGAGCGACGTGTCCACACACCACAGCGACGATTCCGGAACCCAGTAGCCCGAAGACGAGGGAAAGGATTGCCATCGTGTTCGTCGATTGTGAGCGCGGAGCATATCCGTACGGCGTAGTGGTTGCGTAGCCGTACAGCAGCTCTCCCGTGGGCGTGTGGCCCACGTGCACCACCGTGGGGTGGGCATGTTGATAGGGCGCGTTCATCATCGGGTTCTTGATCAGGGCGTCGATGCCGGCTGCGATCCAGGCGAAGAGACACCCAACCAGCACGATGCACGACAACCATACGATTCCGGACCACTTGTGCACCTCGAAGTAGTCCAGGCTGACGTACATACGGTTCTGAAAGAAAGTGGCCAACGCAACCGTGGCCACCGCTGCAAATGGCGTCACCACCAAGGGAACCAGCGATCGCCGACGTAAGAGTATCCAGGCAACCACCAAGAAAGCCGCACTCAGGACACTCGTTGCCAGCAGGAAGAGCAAGGGCAAGGCCAACACCGTCAGGACGGTGGCGACCACACGGCGTGTCATACTGACCCGCTGCATCCAGATGAATGCTATGAAGCCGATGGCTGCGATCGCGGGCGAGATGATGCGGATTACGCCGCCATTACCGTCGACAGAGAGCATCCAAGGCAGCACCAGGCCCAACACGATCGCAACGATCAGTACGAGGATCGAGATGATCGACGGTGCAGGCGCTTTCGGCTTCGGGACGCGGATGGTGCCCGGTAGGTACGACAGCGCTGCCGGCGCAGGGGCCGAATAGCCCTGAGCCGCTGCGGGAATCGTCGGAGGCGGCGGCGGGGTAGGTGGCGGGGGCGGAGGGGGCGGAGGCGGCGGAGGAGGTGCCTGGGTCATCTGCGGTCCTTCAAGGCCTGGTCGACGGCGGGGTCGCCCAGAGTTCCCAGCCACTCGAGGAGTCCGGGGTATGCGTTGGGATGCGTCGCAACCATGACTCGCAGGTCAGGTCGGTGCTCTGCCAGTCGGAACAGAACCGCAGCCGAGCACGACGGGTCTGCGACGGCCTGCGCGTCCGGGTCGACCACTTCGATTGTCTCGGTTTGAGTATCGGAGGTCGCGGCCCGAGCAGGCGCAGCGGCCTCGGCGGCGGGCTCCGACTGAATCTCGACTGCGGGTTCGCGAGTTGGCTCGACTCGAGGCTCCGCCGTCGTGGTCTCCGCCGGCGGCACTTCCGCCGATGCTGGCTCTGACACTGCCACCGACGAGAGCTGAGATGCAGGCTCGGTGGCTACAGGATCCTTGGTGGCATTCACCGTGTTCGGCGCCTCGTCGGGCAGTCCGAATTGACCTGCAGCCCGTCGGGCCAACGCGGCGTCGACTGCAGGGTCGTTCAACTTGCCCAGCCAGTCGACCAAATCCCGATAGGTCGACGGATTGGCGGCGACGGCGGGACGGAGTTCCGGAGTCGTGCTCGCGATCTCGAACAGTCGGGCCGCAGGAGTCTGCGGATCCGACGCCTGCACAGCGGGATCGGACCACGGCTGTGCGGCGGGAGTTGGCGCTGCGGGAGTGGGAACCGCGGGAGTCTGCACCACAGGCTGCGGTACGACGGGCGCGATGGGAGCCGACGCTACCGGCGCCGTTACGGTTTCCGCGGGAAGTCCGAACTGACCAGCTGCCCGACGGGCCAATGCAGCGTCGACTGCGGGATCGTTCAGCTTGCCGAGCCAGTCGAGCAACTCGTCGTACGTCGACGGGTTGGCAGCGACCGCAGGACGAAGTTCGGGTGTCGTGGTCGCGATCTCGAACAGGGTTGCGGCCGGTGTGCGCGGATCCGACGCCGCAGCGCCAGGACCATAGCCCGCAGCGCCAGGACCATAGCCCGCAGCCGGGCTCGGACCTGCAGTCACCGACGCGAACAGCGGGACTCCGCTGTAGAGATCGCGGATCGCTGGAGCTACTGCGACCGACAGGGCGATGAAGATCGTCGCGGCGGCTGCGGCCAGATCGAATGTCCACACGCTGGGGTACCCGTAGTCGTACATGATCGACTGTGTCACCATCCGAGCGATCATCAGTACGAGCAGACCCAGGCAGATACCGATCGTGACTTCACGCGACGGTCGCGGATCCTCCGACGAGTAGCGAAGTCCCAACGCCTTGGTTCCGACGACGGCCAGCACACCGATCAGCACGGAGAATGCGGCGAGCGCGATGGATTCGCCGACCGACACGATCCCGAAGTCCGTGGCGGCGAGGGCAATCTGCGTCAGCGCGGTGCCGAAACTCCAGACGGCGATGATGCGGAGTCCGTTGCGGGCGGCTTCGAGCCACACGTATCCCCCGTGCGACGCGTCAGCTGCAGCCGGAACTCCAAAGGGCAGGAACGCTATCGCTGCGGCAGCCACCCAGAACGTCACCGAGTAGTACGGATAGACGGTGACGGTAAGGAACAGCTCGACACTTGCGAGATCATCGAACGACAGGAAAAAGCCCGCGACGAGCAGTGCCACACCGAACCCTGCAACTGTCAGGCGCCACGAACCGAAGCGTCGTGCAAGCCCGGCCGAGACCGTGCCCAGCACCGCAACGGGCACCGCCGACGAGACGAGCACGACGACGAGACTTTGGAGCGTTGCGGCACCGTCCGTGTAGCCGTAGCGGTTCAACGTCACGAGGACGAAGATCAGCCCGAGCAAGCCGGACAGGACGGCGAAACCCGTCGCAACGAACATCAGCGGCTTGATCCAACCCAGCCAACGTGGGGCACTGCGCGGGTCGATCCGAAGTTCCGCGGCACGTGGCTGCGCGGCCAGCAAGGCACCGGCGAGCCCGATCCACGCAGCCGATCCGATGCCGTCGCCGCTGAAGACACTGCTGGTCTCGCTGAATCGGAAGAGCCCACGAATGACGTCGTACCCAAGGAAGGCGATGACTGTCACGAGGAATGGACCGTTGGCAACCAGACGCAGGACTCGCACCTGTCCCACTTGCCAGTTCTGGCCGAGCATTCCGAGACGAGCGAGGTAGGGCAACCCCAGCGATGCGAGCGACAGGATCGTCACGAGTACGACCAGTGCGATGATGCCGCCGGATCCGCCGCGAGCGATACCGAACGCCGTCGTCCAGGGCAGAAAGAACGAAACGAACAGGAGAATGGCCGCCACACCGTCGCGGACGTAATCGCTCACCGGAATGTCGGTGAACGGTGACGGTTTCGGCTCGTAGGGCTTTGCCTGGCCGGGCGGGGGCGGTGCTGGCACGTATCCGGGAGGCGCCGGGAAGCTGCCGACGGGACCCGGTGCACCATTCGAAGCCGGTGTTCCGTACTGATAAGGGGTTTCTCCGGGCACGCGCCGAGCTCCTCGAGAAGGTGTGGACAGTGTGCTGAATAATGCGCCTGATCAGGCACGATCACCAGTCGTTCGAACGATCTAAGTTTCGGGCCTACCGTCGGTACTTCGTCGTTCCCGAGGATTCGCGGTTGTTGCTGACGATCTTGGCGTAGCACTGGTCGAGTGCGATCTGCTTAGAATCGCACCATCCGTTGGCCGCGTCGGCATCGGCGAACGTGAGGCCCGCGACGGTGATCCACCACCCTCGCAGGTCGAACGTGCGCCATTCGTCGCTCCACAGCAGCCGGACCTCCGGATAAGTCAGTCGCAGCTGCAGGTGTTGCCGGAGAATCTGCTCCGCGGACCAATGGACGGGTGCTCCGTTGATGTCGGCCGCATCCAACCCGACCCGCTTCGCGGAGATCTGCGCAACCCATCGGTCCGCGAGATCGTTTGTCACGAAGGGCAAATCAGCATTGGCTTGCGCACGCAGTGCGTCAAGACTCGTCGTTTCGACGTCCTTCGTCGGCGCAGCTGCGCGGACCGGCTTGATCGGCGTGTTGGTCCGTGTCTGCGACGGCGACCCACTGGTCAAGCTGGTATCGCTGGTACCTTCGTCGCTGCATTCGACGAGCTGGGTGCCCGACGCCGTCGCATTCGTGAGGCTCGACGACGACCCCAGGCTATTCGGCAGACGCCAGAAGCTATCGAGCTCGTAGAGGAATTCCCGCTCGATCGAGTTCGTCGAGCTTTCTCGGTCGGTTCGCGGCAGATAGATCGGCTCGTCGGAGAAGTCGAAGACCGCCGAGGCGACGCTCGAACCGCTGTCCGAGATCGAGACGCGCAGCGCGTTGGTCGAGGCGATGTCGCCGCTCGGGCACGACGCCTTCATCTCCATTCGAACGACTAAACCTTCAGTCTCGGTTCGGTATTCGACGGGCGTCAGCGTCGGCGTCGAACCACATTTGGTGACGAATTCATCCTCGTTGGCGCCAGCGGTGGAGATCCTGCCGGGTGCGCCGGCAGGCCCGCCCGTCGGCGGGTAGTAGGTGAGAGTGTCATTGGTGATCGACGCGAGACCGTCGTTCGCCTTGCCCCATGACCATCGGTGGGTGTCGTCGGCGTTCATTCCCCAGCTGATCGACCCGTCGGACAGGTCGATCGCTACGAGCCCCCCGTTGTCCACACTCGCCATGAGTCGTTTGCCGTCGGATTCCACGAACTTCAGTGATTCACCGATGACCGACGACCACAGTTTTTCACCGTTGTCGATTCGGTACGCGGACACGGTATCCATGTCGCTTCCGAGGACGATGTCACCGATGATTCCGTTCAGGCGGAAGTCATCATCTGGCGCGACCGACCAGATCTGATCTCCGGTCTCGATGTCGTAGGCGCCATGAGCGCCGATGTAGGGACGGATGCTCGATGCGGACACCAGCCATGGCTTCGCCGGATCGTCGCCGCTGATCCGAAACTTCTCGGAACCGTCGGGTGCCGACACGATGGACTCGTACCCGTCCGTAGGAAACGGGAGACGGCATTGAACGCCTGCGAATCCCTGGCCCGGTAGCGAGGTGCCGCCGCCGAGGTCCGGGTGGGAAAGAACTCGACCGTCGTTCGTGTCCAGCACGGTCGAGCCGACACCTGTGTACGTCACCAGCCCGTCGACGATCTCGAACGAATGTGAATCTCCGGACCCGGGACAACTCGTATTCCAGGGCACGGCGGTCGACCATCGTGCTTCGAGATCGTTCGGTGTCCCTCTGTTGAATGTGTTGCTTTCGTTGCCGCCGTCGAGCGTGAACACCGACCCGTCGTACACCTCCACCATCCAGGCCGTCGAACGGTCGATGCTGGACCGAACCTCGCCTGTGTCGAGGTCGAAGAATCGAACCTGTGCCGTAGTCGACGTCTCTCGAGGCCGGATGACGCAGGGCAAAGTGGAATCGATCGACGCCGTGGCGCACGTAACCGACCCGTCCACATCCGCCTGCCATTTGACCGAACCGGTACTGGCATCTGCCGCGACGATCTCCTCCTGCTGCCCGCGGAGAGGCCCCACTGTGGTGACAAGCGTCGACCCGAGTTCGATGAACTGCGCACTGCCGTAGCCGGCCGGCAACGAATCAGGCCACATGAAGATCCCGCCGGGGAGGACGTCGTCGACCGACAACGCCCAACCCTGTTGCGGCTGAGTGGGATACGTATTGGTCAGCTGACCTGCCACCGGCCTGTTGTCGTCGGACGATCGCAGCACGGTGAATGCGGTGATACCGCCGGCCACCAGAGCGACTACGACAGCGAGTGCCACTCCCCCGACGATCCACCCGCGCCTATGCCCACAAGACAACGGCGCCTGTGCGCTCGGATACGACGGCTGCGACGTCGGCGGGGGTGGTGGCCCAGGGGGGCGGCGGAGGTGGAGGGGGAGGCAGTGTCATCAGCTCGTACTCGTTCTGTCGATGAGAGGAATCGAAGTCACTGCTCCGCGAGGCACAACACCACGACGGGGTTGTCTGTCTGTACCCAGTCGTACGAGCATGACGACGTGCTGGTGCCCCTACTCGTCACTCGATGGGTCGCGCTGCTGGAGCTGCACGACACCGAGCTGACCGTGACCGAGCTGGTGCCATCTCCGTTCTCGGTGCCGAGTGTCCGCTGAATGCAGTCCCCCACAGAGGCGGCATCGATGACATCGGCGGTACTCGCCGAGTTGTACGACGGCGACGCGCTCGTGGCGTAGCTGGAGTACGACGGGGTTGTGTACAGATCGGAGGAGTAGCTGTCCGAATCGTAGCCATCAAGCGCGTTTGCGAAGGAATTCGCGAGCACGATCAACCACACGATCCAGAACACCCAGATCGCAGTCCCGAGGTACCCGATGATTGCTCCGGCGAGCGCCAGGCCGCGTCCCTGCTCACCACTCCGCTTGATTTGAGACAGCGAAATGTGTCCGAGAATGATTCCCAGCGGCGCAATGAAGAGTGCGCCGACGAGCGCGGCGATAGCCATCCCATTGGTCGACGGCGGTCGCTGATAACCGTATGGCTGGCCGCCCGCCCAATACTGCTGACCTGGGCCTTGGGCGGGTGGCAGAGGAGGGGGTGGGGGCGGTGGAGTCGTCACCGGAACGGCCAGCCTTTGCGCATAGCGGGAATTTACTTCTCGTCCAGCGAGTCTGATAGTCGTGCGTTCGGATGAAAGACGGCCGTAGTCCTCTACTTCTTGTGAATGGACAGCGACATGCCCTCGAGCCATGGAGAACTCGACCACTGCAGGGTCCCCGTCAAGGTATTGCCACTGGACGAGAGCTGCCATTCCCCGGTTTGGACGCATTCCGAACTTGGACCAGCGGCGTTTGCAGTGTCCACGAAGATGGAGACGAAAGTTCGGCTCGTTTCGGTCACTTCGACCGGGCAAACGAACTCGTCCGACCGAAAGGTGAACGTCCCCGAAATCGGGTCCGATGACGTCAGAGTCGCCGTGATCGGCAGTTGCCCGCCGTCGGAATGTGGAAGGACCTCACCGACCACTGGGACATCCTCGAACCGAGCCCCATCGTGCGCCACCTGACACACAGTGCAGGTGAATCCTTCCGCGATTCCCGACGACCGGACGGTTCCGACATCGAATCCGTACCGGTCCACGAACTCGACGTCGCCGTTCCCATTCCCGCCGACGGCTCCCAGCTCCGCGCCGTCGCGTTGGCAGCCGACGGCCACACCTTCGTGCTGGAAGGACCACCCGGAACCGGCAAGTCCCAGACGATCACCAACCTGATCGCGCACACCCTCGCGCAGGGCAGAACGGTGCTGTTCGTCGCCGAGAAGCAAGCCGCGCTCGACGTCGTCAAGAAGCGTCTCGACAAAGTGGGGCTGACCAAGTTCACGCTCGATCTGCACGGTAAGAATCAGAGCGCCAACGCCATCCGCGATCAGCTCAAGCGCGCGATCGAGCACTCGACCAGCTACAACAACCGGTCATGGGCAGCCAAGCGCGCCGATGTTCGCTCACACCACGTTCCGCTCGAGGACTACCCGACCAAGATTCACGAGACGAACGGCGTCGACCATTCGCTGTGGTCCGCGTACGACACCATTCTCGGACTCGGCGACGGCCCCTCTGCCACCATCCCCGCAACGTTCGTCGCGAATCCGTCGGTGTCGGTTCCCGAGATCACCAGTGCCCTGCAGCAATTCGAACGAGCCGCGCGGTCGATCTCCATCAGCGCCGAGAACCCGTGGTCCATCGCTGGAATCATCGACGCCCACGCCACCGACGACGACTTCCTTTCGGTCGCAGCACGATCAGCTGCCTCACTCGACGCCGTTCACAGAAGCTCCACCGTTCACTACGCCGTCGAACAAGTTCCGTCTCCCGAGACACTCGAACTTCTCCTCCCCCAGGCTCGACGCCAGATCGGTCGGCCGATTCCGCCGGCCGACGCGTCTGACTCTTGCAGCTCGGTCGAGACGTTGCGCCGAGGACGTCGAGAGCTCCGGCAGTTCGCCACCCTTACCGTTGGTCGCGGAGTCGGCAAAGGTGTTCGGGACCAATCGAGCAAGAACTCGGGTCGTCATAGCGATCTTCAGCGCTGTTTCAGCCACGGTCCTGGTAGTGGTCTTGGGCTACTGGGCGTACAACACCTGGCGCGCACCTGGATGAGTCGGTACTCGGGAACACCCGCATCGTCTTCCGATCTGCACACTGCCAATGGTGGGACGCCGGGCAGCTCGCCCTTCGTGTGGAGGGTCTAGTCGCCAAGGTGTGTCCGACCATCGGAATCGAAATATGCCGGGCCGATGTGTGGCTCGACGAACCGTTCTTCGACCACGAGCCCGACGGACTCGGCAACCTGCCCGAGTGAAGCAGGCAGAACGATCCACGTCGACACTCCACAGTGATAGTCGAGGTCGAGCCCGAGGGTGAGATCCCTCCCCGACTCCGAGACAGCGACTTGGCACGCGTCAACCATAATCATCGCGACGCCAGATCGAGTCGGTCAGCCAGCGGCCGGCCGCAGATGATCGTCGAGAAGCACTTCGGCGCCGCCAGCGCCGCTATGTCGACGGCAAAGCCCGCGTACGCGATAGGCAAGTATCGGACGATCACTCGGATTCGATCGGTCCGGTCCGATGTCTACCGCGCCGAAGTGTCGACTCACGAGGTGAATCGCAGTCATGTTATTACGCAACAGACCCCGGAGTGGCACTACAACATCGACGACGAACGCAACAGATTCGTAGACGTCACAGACCTCCACGCGCAGGTGATCGTTCTCAGTGACGGTGTGATGATGCTCAGGCGGTCACGATCGGAACTCGGCCATCTGCTCCTCGCGGACTATTCATCCACGGGCCTGCGACTCGACGAGTGGCAACACGACGGCCACTTCGACGACTGCACCGACGGATACCTGTTCACCCAGGACATTCGTCTGGTCGCACGAACATGCATCGCGTGGTTCCGCATCAGTGGTGACATCGCCACCACCGATAATATCGGCTGTTCGTACCGATTCGCCGACGAGTTGCCCCGACATTCTTGACCCACGTCTGAGACTCAGTCGACACCTCCGGGGGCGTATCCCGCGCAACGTACCCGCAACCACCAACAGGTCGAGGGTTGCACGATTGACTGAAATCAATCACACCGTGGCTCTAGGACGCGGTGGTCCGACTATCGGAGACCTGTCACTACGCCTAGCGGCGCGGGTCCATCCGCTGCTTCGTGTTCACCCACACAGAGGCCTTCCAGTCTCGATTAGGTACTCAACGCGACCGACTGTGCTCCTGCCTCCGCTATTGTTAGCTTTATTCACGGCTTTGGAGGATTCGATGTTGACTAAATTTGGTCGCGAGGCCGCCACTGTCTTCGATCTTCTAGGTCACGACGAAGTGAACTTGACCGCTGCGCTGGGTTGGGTCCTGTCCAGATCGCCGGTCTTCCTCGGTGCACTGGCGGAACATCTAGGGTGTCCATTGGAAACGCTGGATGCGAGCGTCGCGCTCGAAGTAGTCGGTGTAGATGGCCGGACAGACATCGAACTGACTACCGGCACAACAAAAATAATCATTGAAGCGAAACAGGGGTGGCTGGTCCCCGGTGAGGCTCAGCTCTCGAAGTATGCGGACAGATTCAACGGATTTGACAGCACACTTCTCGTCAGTCTGTCAGACTCGTCGAACGCCTGGGCAGATGATCAACTTCCCGTCTGCCTCGGGGAAGTACCAATTCAGCACATTCCCTGGGATGAGTTGCGGCGAATCATCCGGGACTGCAAGCATTCTGTGCATGGTAAGCAACGTTGGTGGCTTGAGGAACTGGAGGACTATATGGGACACGCAACCTCCGTACGACGCTTCGACGACCAGTACGTGTTTTGTGTCGTCGTCTCCAATCAACAGCTCGGCGCGCGGACTTTCCGGGAGTACGTCTCGCAGGATCGTGTCTACTTCCACCCTTACGGTGGAAACAATGGCTGGCCCAAGCTCCCTCCGAATTTTCTATGTTTTCGTTGGGACGGCAAAGTACAGCAGGTCAACCGAGTTGTCCGGACAGAGATAGTGCCGCGATTAAGCGATAGATGGCCAGAGATCTCGGATACAGCCGACGGAGAACCGCATATCGTGTACACATTGGGCGATGACATACCGGTGCCAACGGTGAGTACGGCCGGTACTTACGCGTCAGGACGGGTGTGGTGCCTACTCGACCAGCTCCTTGTGCAACCCACACTCGCCGATGCGGTGCGATCGAGCAAGAAATTAAGCGTGAGTTAGTTCTTACGTCAGAACTCTTCCAAACTGCCATTCAGTACAACGCCCAGTTAGAGCTTCAACCGAAGCACCTGAATTGAACTTCTCAACCTCGATAGGTCACGAAGAAGACCGCCCCACGACCCGAGCCTCACCCGGTCTCGCGAACACCAACACAACCCCACTTACCTGCTCCCCCGTTGCCCGGGTGAGCAGGTCGGCATACACCGACAACTGCGCCCAGTAAGCCTCCAACGTCTCCGACGTCACCGCGACGTCCGTCTTGTAGTCCACGATCACCAGTGACCCGTCGTCCTCGCGGTACACGAGGTCGGCGATGCCCTCGACCACGACGTCCCCGCTGGGCGACACTCCGGCCAACTGCATCTCCTGCCAGTGCTCACGCGCCGACGCGCGCACGACTGGCTCGGAACTGAACACCGATCTAGCCAGCAACACGAACCGGTCCAGATCGACTAGACCCGCCAAACCACCTGCAGCTCGTGCCTTCTCATCGAACGCAGAATCCAAAGCAGTATCTAGCGGCACCATCTCCACCACAGCGTGCAATGCGATCCCGAGGCCGGTCCCACTCTCCGTTGAACCGACAGCCGGTCCCACCACTTCATCCGATACCTTCGCGAACAACAGCCCAGCCGACCGGTACTCCTCCAGAACCTGCTCGTGCACAGGCAACGTCCCGTGCGCGATCTGCGTCGCCGACACCGTCGACGGCAACGACGAGGTTGCCGCCACGTGATATGTCTCAGCCTGCCACTCGTCCCAACTCTCCAACGTGCTCGCACCTGAATGTGCGCCATCTTCGACGCGAACCGGATCTATCAGGTCTGGAACCACGTTGGGAACACCGACCAGTCCGACGGCCAGCGTCTTCCCCCAACTCTGCGACGCGCCGACATATCCCGACACCGCAAGAAAACTCTCGGCCCGAGTGCAAGCCACATACAGCAGACGCACACGCTCGGCCTCCGTGTGCGCCCTCTCGATCCCCGCCACTGCCTTGTAGTCCACCGACTGCACACCCGCAGACACGTTGAGATGCATCGCCCCGTCGTCATCCCACACGACAGGCTCCGACATCGGCCGGAAGTTACCACTCATCCCCGCGACGATGACCATCGGAAACTGCAAGCCCTTCGCCGCGTGCATCGTCATGATCCGCACCGCATTGACCCCCACTTCGGGCAACACAGCCTCGGTGACGCGCGCATTCTCATCCTGCTGTGTCTGCGCCCAGTCCAGGTAGTCCCTCAGATCCCCACCGTCCTCGCCAAACCACGCATGCGCCTGATCGATGACGAACCGCAGCCGACGCCACACATCCCGATGTCGCGGTGAATCCATCGATACCTCGAACACCCGCCGATCCGCAGCGAGTCGGCTCAGCAACGCCCCAGGACTGAACAGCGCCAACTCGGACCACACCGACTTCAAGTACGCCAGTCCAGCAGCGACCGGTGAATCATCGAGCCCTACTGGCTTGTCCGACCACCACTCCCAACGGCCACCAGCTGCTTTCCATCGCAGCAGGTCGTCGTCACCACATCCGAACAGTGGCGTCCTCAGCGACGCCACCACCGCCGCCTCGTTTGCAGTGTCGGCAAGGGCTCGACATGTGGCCAGCAGGTCGTGCACTTCCTGCGTCGAATACACCAACGACGAGGCTTCGGAACGAAATTCAATGCCAGCCTTGTCGAGTGACCGCTCCAGGAACGGCAGCACCGCACGGGACGGGATCAGAATGCAAATATCACTCAGCGCGATCGGCTGGTGCGCATACTCACCGGACCGCCCGACCTCCTTCTGCCAACCCTGGTCGAGCGCGGTCGCGATGACCCGGGCAACGTCGCGTGACTCGTGCGCCCGCAACACCTGGGCGGGACTCAACAGGTGTTCGTCCTCGACCTCGTCGCCACTATCCTCGAACACGAACGGCGCTGGGCCCAGACCTCTCTCAACTGACCACTCCGGGCGGCCGGGTGCAGGATCGAGTGGGGTGTACTCGGGCTGGATGTATCCGTCAGCGGCGACCAGCATACCGAATACCGAATTGACCCAATCGAGAACAGGTTTCGTCGATCGGAAGTTCGTCGTCAACCGAACGACATCGTCAGCATCGGTCGTGTCACGCGCGGCCATGTACGACGCGATGTCAGCACGCCTGAAGCGATAGATCGACTGCTTCGGGTCCCCCACCGTGAACAAACGGCCTACCGTATCGGGGCCGTCGACGATCAACCGAGCGATCTCGAGCTGCAGCGGGTCTGTGTCTTGGAACTCGTCGAGCATGATGCGCTGGTACGAATCGTGAACACGTTGTCGAACATCCTTGTTTCGCAACACATTGCGCGCATGAACGAGCAGATCGTGAAACTCGAGCTCACCGCGGCGTTTCCGCTCGGCTGCTTCGTCGACGATGACCCGCGACAGATGATGAACAACGATCGCAAGCGCCGACGCTACATACCGCGTCCTCTCGGCAAGGACAGACTCTTTCAGCTCTTTGACTGCGGCGCGAATCTCGTTCACGCGCGCTGTACCACCGACCCAGTTCGCGCCCCTACCCCTGGAGTTACCTGGTTTCGGGAAACCATCGTCGCTCGCCAGCGCGATCCAGGCAGTCGTCGATTTGGCGCCGGCCATGTCCAATCGCCACTGCGCGACCGCCGACAACCACACTGCCAATCCGTCGGACGGGTCGCTGCAATCCGTCGCCAAGTCGACCACCTCATCCGCAGCACGCAGGAGGGTCTCGATGTCCGCGACGACCATCGTCGGCGCAGTGTCGGCGACGGTCAATCGATCCCAGCTGCGGTCCAAGGCGTCGGCGAGGGTTCGTACTTGGTCGAGTGATGCGCCGGCGCCCAGGATGATGCGCATGGCATCCGCCAGCCCGCTCGGCGATGCGCTCTCGTCGGCGAAAAGCGCAGCCCGCATTCGACGCCAGCGACGTTCGAACGACAGCTGCGAACCCATCGCGTCGACGACCGCAACCCTCGGCGGCACACCCGCTTCCAACGGATGCTCACTGACGATGCGAGCGGCGAACGAGTGCAGGGTCCCGATCGCAGCTGTGTCGATCTGCCGCATCGCCCGGTCTGCGACATCGCCTTCGAACGACGACAGGTGCGTGCGCACTCGTTCCCGAAGTTCGGCAGCGGCCTTCTCCGTGAACGTGATCGCGGCGATCCGGTCGAGCTCGATCCCGCCGTCGAGCACGAGGTGGCAGATACGCCGAACGAGCGAGTGGGTCTTGCCGCTTCCCGCGCCGGCTTCGACGAAAAGCGTTGCCGATGTGTCGATTTCGATGCGATGCCGATCGACATGGTCGACGAGCGAGTTCTCCACGGTTGCCACTCAGTCTCCGTACTTCGCGCGGTAGTCGGCCAGCTCGGGCACATCCCGCAGGCTCGACCACGCTCGTTCCAGCCCGGCAGCGCCGATGAGATCGATCAGCGGGTTCGACCAGGTACTGCCGGGTGGTCGCGGTGGAAAGTACCCGGCTCGAATCATCCTGTGTACGCGCGCAATATCTGCTTTCAATACCTCGACGGCCGCTTCGGTCAGCGGGTAGCCGATCGTTTCGTACTTCGCCTTGTGGTTGACGAACCAGTACCGCGTCTCGACGTTGTCGCCCATCGTCAACGCCAGCAGCCCGTACACGGGGAGCTGAAACTTGGTGCCGCCGTCCGTCGGCTCGGACTCGGAGAGCTTCTTGTAGTTCGTCGCTTGGCCGGACTTGTAGTCGGTGACCCTGATTCGACCGTCGGTGTGTCGATCGATCCGGTCGATCTGGCCGGCGAACGCGACCTCCTCACCGCCCAGATCGAGGAGCACTACGTCGGGTTCGACGCCGAAGTCCCGTTCGACGTGAAGCGGCGACCATCCTGCTGCGCGGTCCGCGACGTCGAGATCGAACCACTCGGCGAGCTCGCGTCGAATGGTGGCGCTGTCCTTCTCCCACAGTTGCGGTAGCCAACCGGGAGCGCCGACGCGCGCGTCGGCGAGGACCTCCTCGGAGACTGCAATCAGGTGGTCGAGCGTGGCGTCGGTCCCGTCGATCGTCGCTTGTACGTAGCGTTCCAACGACAGGTGAATCAGGTTGCCTCGCGTCAGAGGATCGAGTTGTGCTGCGTCATCAGGATCTTCGAGCACATCGACACCGAGCACCGTCTTGACGAAGAATCGGTACGGGCTGGCCACCCACTCTTCGAGCCGGCTCGTCGATACAGGGGCGTCGAAGAACGACACCGCATTCTCGATCCCGGACACGTTGCCGTTGAAGCGCGTGAAGCGGCCATTCAGTCTGTCGCTGCGCAGTTCCATTCCCGCAGCCACAACCGGGTCGTCGAGAACGGCACGACGCTCACGTGCAGCGACTTCGGCCAACGCTCGAAGTCGCCACTCGGTCGCCGACCCGGCGCCGGCTCCGATGCGATGATCCGCTGTCTGCGTCGAGACGTCGAACGACTCAACGGTGACGACCGAATCCACATCGGCCGTCTGTTTCTGCCAGTCGACGACGCCGACCTTCCGGCCCGTCAGCGCGTCCAGAGTTGGCATGAGCCAGCGCGACGGCACTTTCTCCGCTCCGCCGCGCATACTTCCTCGGGGGAAGGACACAACACGATGATTCTGTCCCGACGCGAGAGCTCCTCGAAACTGCGCATGCTGGTGCTTGAGCTCATCGGCCAGTGTCCGGCCGGTCAAGTCACTGGGCAGGAGTGGGTCTTCACGTCTCGGCGCCGGCAGGACTCCTTCTGCAGCACCCATGATCACGCAGACATCGAAGTCACGCCCGACACCCGACGCGATCGGGCCGACCGTCACCGCGGCAGTGGAGGTGCCGACAGTCTCCGACAGCGCCTCGATCCGAACCACGATCGCATTGACAATGCGCGACGGGGTGGGCGGCGGCGCAAGCGCATCCATTTCACCGACGTCGCGGCAGATTGCCGTCAGTGCAGCCACGTCTGTGGTCATCGGGTCGTCGGCGCGTTTCGATCGGGCAGTGAAGTAGCGCTCCAGCAGCGCAACGAGATGCGACGACGCGTCAGCCCACGAGTCGGCATCGGCAACTGCCTTCAGATCGCCGCGAAGTGCAGTTACCAACGCGAACAACGACTGTGCAACGACGGCATCGCGGCGGGCCTCATCCACCGTGGCCAGGCGGTCCCAATCCGCACCGCCGACGATCTTGATCTTGGCTCGGGTCAATGTCTCGACGCGCCGCAATGGCAACGACGTCCCATGGTCGTCGGACCACCGAACAGCACGTTCGGACAGAATCGACAGGAGTTCGCGTCGGGGCATCGTGGCGGTGTCGAGGTTGAGAAGTCGTAGTAGCGACCGAGCAACCGGTCGATGCCTCAGTGTGTGGCATTGCTGACCTGCGATTTGGATTCTGCTGCTTGTGAAGTGTTCGTGAATCAGCCGCAGGTACGGATCGGTGCCCGCGTAAAACACCCCGATGCGGTGACCGGGCGTGCCCGCCGCCAGGTGCTTGCGGACCACGCGGGCGATTGATCGGACTTCGTCGTCTGCGTCGGATGCATGAATGACCAGGGTCCCGAATGGCTCGACGGTGGATTCGATGACGTCACCGCGCTCCGACAGGGCACCCAGAAACTTGGCAGCGCCGGGATCCGTGGCGGTAGGCAGGAACACCACCACCTTTCCGAGCTCGTTGATCCGTTCTGTTGCGGCTGCATAGGCCTCGTGGAGCAGGTAGTGCGTGTTCGAGTGTGCCCGCGTCGCTTCGGCATGGATGCGCAGCACGTCTTGGACGAGTGGCGTGGCATTCGGCATCGACGGGCTCGCGACACTGCCGAGAGTGCGCGACGCGGCAGCCAATGCTTCGGCGGTGGTCGGTTGATCCGCGACGTTCGCGAAGACTCCCGGTTCGTTGGCGAGCACCTTCTGCACCGACGCGTCGATGTACGGGAACGGCAGTGGAAGGCGGGGTGCCAGAGCAGGACCGGCAAGCTTGTCGACGACCAGATCAAGCGTGAGGACCTGGGTATTCGCGACACCACCGTGTCTGGCCAGACACTGCAGAACGTCCCGCATCGCGCCACGGCTAGGAACGACGACTGTCACGTGGGCGAGCAGATTCCCAGCCTTCGCGCGGCCAACGGCGCTGCATAGTCGGCGAAACAGTTCTGTCTCCACCTCCCCATCTATACCGGACAGCGTGCCCGAGGTCTGGACATTGTTTTTATCAGCGGGTTGTGAACGTTACCTCGCTGCGTCCAAGTCCGGCTCCGTACTATAAGGCCTGGAATGCACCCTCACCCAGGGCTAGGCAGGCTGTTCGATCCCCAATGAACGCGTGCAGCATCACGCTGGCCTGCGAATAGCGTTCAAGTGCAACGTGTTGACGGCGTAGCGCTGCCGTGAGGCAGTGCGGCCGCGTTCTTCGCGCCGTGGCGAACAGGCAGGCGGTCGCCTACACGGCCCCAGCACAATACATTCTGCAGCGCTGATACGAAGAACGCTGCAAATGAAACTTGCAATCCTTTACGAATCACTGTTGCGTGTCATCATGAATCCGAGAAGGGACGACGCGACCAAGAGAAGACCGCCAACGAACACCAACCAAAGACCCCAGCCTATGTCCGCGTTGAAAATTCCACGAGAGAGTTCAACTGACCCATTTACTACCCTGATTATGGCGACAACTGCGACTACGACCGTGACTCCACCTGCGGCAGAAGCCAAATCGAAATACCACCGCCGCCTGTGGATATACCTCGTTAGAACGGCGACTCCCGCAACAACCGCAGCAGCAAGCGTAAACCGGCCATCCCCCTCTATGCCATTCCTAGAATAAATGCGAACGACCGCCCAAGGACCAAAGCTACCGACGGCGACCAGTACGGTCGAAATCGTCGCAGCAACCAGTGCAACCCTTTCCGCTCGAAGTTCCACACCGGTCAGGCCATCCTCGTAGACGCTCGACATGTGTTGCTGCCTCCATTGCCTCTAGCCTCGGGCTTTCACGCAGGTAGGTGCTGCGCGTCGGATAAGAAGAATGGTGCTCTGAGCTGGAAGAATTCGACTTACCACAGTTGAAGTTCGTCCAGTTCGAGGAGCACCATTCTGGTGAGCAAGTCTACGTCGTCGTACCCCACTCTGTCCGTCGATGCCACCGGAGCCGGGGTCGTGTCGCATGCCGGAGCGGTGACGCTGCTCCGCACCGCCGAAGTCACCGGACTCACCACAGCGTTATCGGAGTCTTTGTCATCGTGGCGGAAACCGTTGGCGCAGTTCGATCCCGGTAAGATCATCACCGACCTCGCGGTGTCCGTGACTCTCGGTGGGGACTGCCTCGCCGACATCGCGACTCTGCGTGAGCACACCGCCGTGTTCGGGAAGGTGCCCTCCGACCCGACCGTGTCGCGGCTGATGGCCGTGTTGGCCGCTGATGCACCCTCCGTGCTCACTGCCATCGACACCGCCCGAGCATCCGCCCGCGCTACGGCGTGGGGGCACGCTGGTGAACGCGCGCCCGATCACGACATCACCGCACAGCATCCGATTGTCATCGACCTCGACGCCACCCTCGTCGCCGCGCACTCCGAGAAGGAATCTGCGGCTCCGACCTACAAACGCGGATTCGGATTTCACCCACTGTTGGCGTTCGTGGACCACGGAATCGACGGGACCGGTGAACCCGTCGCAGCGTTGCTGCGACCTGGCAACGCCGGGGCCAATACTGCGGACGATCACATCGCAGTCACTCGGAAAGCATTGGCGCAGTCGCCGAACGTACACATCGCCCGACCAGGGAAGAAGGTCCTCGTCCGCACCGACGGCGCCGGAGCCAGCCACAAGTACCTGACCTGGCTGCACAAGCGAGGAGTGTCGTATTCGATCGGGTTCGGGCTCACCGAGGCGATGGTCACCGCCCTGGCCGGCGTTCCCGACAGTGCATGGTCAGTCGCTGTCGACGCCGCCGAAAAAGTCCGTGACGGCGCCTGGGTCATCGACGCCACCGGCATCCTCGACCTCACGACGTGGCCGACCGGAATGCGCGTCATCATCAGAAAAGAGCGCCCGCACCCCGGCGCCCAGTTGCGGTTCACCGACTCCGACGGTCTTCGATTGACGGCGTTCGCCACCAACACAATGCGCGGCCAGGTGCAGGATCTCGAACTGCGGCACCGTCGCCGCGCCCGCTGCGAGGACCGTATCCGCTCCGCGAAGGACAGCGGGCTGACCAATCTCCCGCTGCATGGATTCGATCAGAACCGCATCTGGTTAGC
Organism: Rhodococcus yunnanensis NBRC 103083; assembly: GCF_001895005.1. Lineage (GTDB taxonomy): Bacteria > Actinomycetota > Actinomycetes > Mycobacteriales > Mycobacteriaceae > Rhodococcoides > Rhodococcoides yunnanense. Next base: position 107,148 of record NZ_BCXH01000007.1, read on the forward strand.
GATCGTGCAGCTCGCCCTGGATTTGATGGCGTGGACTCAGATGCTCGGCTTCACCGACCACGAAGCACGCAAGTGGGAACCGAAACGTGCTCGACTACGCCTGTTCTCGATCGCCGGACGCATCACGAACCACGCGCGCCGCGTCGTCCTGAAGTTGTCGAAGACCGCGACATGGTCGACCCTCGTCGTCACCGCATTGACCCGGCTGGCGGCGCTACCCGCGCCCGACTGACCGCACTTCACCCGACCCGACGACCCCGAAAGAACCCCCCCACCTCAGGCTGTGGACCCAAGCGCCGCCGATCGACATCGGCCGCATCGTCGTGCACCGACGAACTCGAAGCACCATCTCGACCCGCTCAGGCCAGCACATCACCAGGAAGAAAGATCGAGGCTAACCTGGCCGCCATTGCAGCTGCCGCGCATGCTGCAACGTCCTCGGGACCGCTCGACGAGCGCACTCGTGCAGAATCAAACGTTGCTGGAGTCCTGTTGCTGCGACTACGGTTCGTACTCAGAATTTACCCTCGCCATATCAATCCGAACATATCGCCACACCTATTACAGGAAGCACAACTATCGCCGGACAACAAGAGCCACGTATAGTTAATCGATCGAGACATCTTTGGCGAAGCCCTCGAACGTAGGCCGATGGAGCGTTGACAGAGAATTGATCAGCCCAATAAATAGTGGCACCGATCGAGCAACACTGTCATTCGAAATTCTGCTTCTTGAGAATGAAGTATCTAACTGCTGCGATAGGGAAAGCATCATGTCAATTATTGGTCGCCATATTACACCGCCGGCCGCCGGAGATATGTTATCAGTAAATTTTAGATCTACTTTATTGGGAATTGGCTTCCCCAAGATCGTTTCCATGCTTTGCGCGATAACATGCACCAACAGGTAATTTGAACCTTTTTTGTTCAAAAATTCAAGACTTTTTTCTTCAGCGGATGTCTGGGGAGCCTCAACGTTTTTCCTCTTTGCTTCCAGCGATAGCTTCCGTTCGTTGATTTCATTCAGCAAGGAATAGCAAAATACAATATGCCTGGCAGACGTTCGATCGGTGAAAATCAGACGATAGCTCTTTTCATTGGTCCAGAGATCCGACTTTTTGTCGTAGGCGGTAACCGGATCACCATGAAAAGCGGCAAGAGATTGACCCACCGTGTAAGACGGAAGAGTAAATTTGCTGCGCTTAATTGCATCACTAGACCCACCTCGTCGGCCACCCTCATACTCTGCATCCGGGATAGCCTGAAATTCAATTCTTAAGCGCTCTTGGATCTGATCAGTACTCCTGAAATCTGCCGCTTGAATTCGATTCTGCGAATTATTGTACCGCACTACGCCTTCAATTAAAGATTCGCGATCCGATTTAACAAACCGAATTGGAACCTGCAAATCAGGGTTTGGCGCATCTTTCAGACTTCCGATCGACCCGGTGGTTTGCGCGCCATTTACGATCGATATTCCAGTAATCTTCAATGATCTTTTGCCACGTGCACGTCGCCCTACTTCATAGTCCAGAACCAAGGCCGTGATCCCATTGTTGAAAACATAAAAGTCACTCGGGGATTCTTGCGCCGTGCGTTTTATTCCGTTATTTATGTTTGAATCACTCTCTCGAGATCCTAAGTATCCGCGTAGATTAGCGGAGAAAAGGTTGGTACCGTGCTCGCTGTAGAGAGAATGGAGCCAATCACCTCGAACAGTGGTGACTATGGATTTCCAGTCTTCTTGAATTAGCTCAACAGCGTCTGGAATTGTTGTTTGAAATTGGTCAGTAACGATAACGGTGCGCGCAGCCTGAGCGTAAAGCTTCTCCAACTCGCTGTCGCCAATCTCCTCCGCGAAGATGTTTATTTCGCTTCCACCCTTGTAACTGGAGAACGCATTACGAGCGGTTTTTTCTACTACATCGAGCTCGTCGCGCACATTTTTGGATGAAGGTAGGTTGTGGACGTACCATATGTGAAATTGCCGAATCGAACCGGCCTCGACTGCTGATCGGAGTTCGTCTGCGCGTCCCTTCAATCCTTCGGGAAGTCGATCGAGATCCTCCGTCAGCAACCACGAGAGTGCGGCGTTGAGGTCTGAGGCCTTGTTGGCCGGAGCGGATGCCCGCATCTTCGATGACAGATAACATTGGCCTAATACCGCGATTTCACGTTCTTTATCGACATATAGAACATCGCATTTTTTGTCATCCCCTCCCCCGGTGATTGACTCAGTTGCAACGGTAAGCAGATCATCCAGCCCGAAGCGGAGGTTAAGAGCAAAAACGCCGATCGAGTCGTCGCTAAGGTTGTAGTCGGCTCGAATCACGTCGAATGCACTCCGCCAACTCGACCCGGGCTTCTTCGCAATCATTGCACTCCTTCATAGCTCGTAAGTTCGGTCGACACTACATCACCGCTCTTCAAGTTCGGCCCTAACTAACCGTTCAATTTTGAACCGAACCTTGAATCCCCGTAAGTCCGCCGGCGTTCATTCAACAATATAAGCAAGAGTTCTAGCAGCTTCCCGCTCCAACGATTTCAACCCCCGCTTTTCAAGACTCTCGATGACCATGCGCTTGAGGTTCATCTCCGCCGCCACCTGCGACACCGTCCGCGGCTTCGCCCCGTCGATCCCGTACCGCCGGATCAACACCGATGCCTCTCGCACATCGATGGCAGCTATGCAGCGCAGAATGCCGTCGAGCTGATCCGGCGTCCCGTACTGCGCCTCCGACAGAATCTCTTTGACCGTCCGAGTCCTCGCCGCGGATGCCGTCGTCGGCACCATCTTGGACTGTGGAATCACGATCGGATCGATCGGCGTCGGTTCCACCGGAGGCTTCGGCAGAATCGGCGCCGACTGATCCAACCAACTCGCCAACACCGCACCCGCATCAGCCAGATCGACGTCCACGACCCCCGCGGCCACACCCGTCAACTCATCCAAAAACGCCTCATGCGCCCCCAGAGACGGATCCTCGTTCGTCCCCGCCACATACATGATCACGAACGCCGCAGGCCGACCATCAGGCTTCAGCCGCAGAATCCGACCCATCCGCTGAATCATCTGCCGCTTAGACGAACTCGACGCGATGATCACCCCGACATCCACCGCCGGCACATCGATACCCTCATCCAGCACCCGCGGCGCCACCAAGCTCCTCAGCTCACCAGCCCGGAACTGCTTCAGAATCCGCGTCCGACCCACCCGATCCAGATGACTCGAATACTGATGCGCCGCAACCCCACCAGCCTTGAGCACCTCAGCACCCTTCGCCGCAGACTCCTTCGTCTCCGAGAACACGATCGACCGTTCCGACTTCGCCAACCCCGGCGTGATCGCAGCCAACGCCTGCAGCTTGCCCTCACAGTCCGCCAGCAACGCCCGCCTCTTACTGAACGCCGACAGATACCTGCTTGCCACCCGACTCGCCGGCAGATGCCGCTCCTTGCTCAGGTCTACTGCGTTCTTCATGAACTCACCGAACGGCTCAGCAGCACAGCCATAGTCGTCGATCAACGTGTTACGCAGCGACTTCGCCTTCTCGTCCAGATCCTGGAACTTCGACGCCTCCTCCGCGGAGAACGGCACCGCGACCGTCATCACCCGCACCGGGGCGAGTATCCCGTCACGTCTCCCCCGCGCTGCGTCGCACCCCTTGACCAGGTTCTCGAAGTACGGCATCAGATGCGTGTCGACCCCGTCGTCCTGACGCTCCAACGTCGCCGTCAACCCGAGCCGCTCCTCGAACCGATTGATCAACACCTTCGCGAACGAACCCGCCCCGTAACGATGCACCTCGTCCGCCACCAACAGCGCACCCGTACGCGGCATCGGCGCACCAGGACGGATCGCCGACTGAATCGTCGTGATCAACACGTCGTACTGCCGGAACGTGTCGTTGTGCCCGTTCCCGCGTCGCCCGATCCGCACACTCGGCAACGCCTTCACCATCGCCGTGTACCACTGCTCGAGCAGATCGATACTCGGCACCACCACCAACACCTGACGACCACGACTCACCGAATCCAGCGTCGCCGCCAAACCCACATGTGTCTTCCCGGTGCCGGTGACCGCCTCGACGATCGCCCGATACCCGTTCGACACCCATGCATCGAAGGCTTCCCTCTGCCACTCCCGCAGCCCCTCGGACCGCGTCGCCACCTGCGTCATAACGTCAACCCCTGCGGCCGCACCCATTCCTCCACACCATCGCGTTTACGTCTGACCAGCTTTCGAGTCACAACCAAGTCAGCCAACAACTGATCCGCCTTTGTCCCCGACAATCCCGTCACCCGCTGACACCGCTCCAACGTCAACGGCGCATTCGGGCGCGCCGCGGCAATCGCGATCTCTCGCGCACCCGCCCACGACGCCACCGGAAGTGCATCCAATTCGGCTTGCAGTGAACGACTTCCGGACACACCCGCCGGCTCAACGACAACACCCGATGTACGACGCTTTCGCGGCATCGCATCCGGCGTCGGAGCAGGCGGTCTCTTCTTCGACGCTCTCAGCGCTTCGTCGCGGGATTTGATCTCCGCGAGCGCTTCCTGGACGGCCTCCGGCGTGACCTCGCAGTCCTCTACGGTCTTCGCGACGGAGAACTTGTTCCGCTTCTGCGAATAGCGAATGGCCGCAATGAGATCCTCACGCGGCATCGCCCGAACCGGCTCCGGTAGGAGCTCGACTGCATCATCGACGTCGTCGAGCTCACCATCGGCGTCTTCATGGGGTTCGTCGTCGACCTGCTCCTCGGCGGTCTCGATGACCTCCGGCAGCGGCGCGAGCTCGACTTCGACGATCTGCGAGGGTGCGGGCGCTTCGACGGTGACGAGTTCGACTGCTTCCTCGTCGGCTTCGGCGCCTTCGGGGTCACGCACCAGCGCGATCGGCGTCCACGTCGAGTTGCCCGATCCTTCGACGGCCACCTCGACCTCGCCCTGCAGGATGCCGACCGAATCCAGCAATTCGGTGACGGTGTCGAGGACCCGATCCCGGTCGAGCGCGAAGTCCGACGCCCGAATCCGGTGGAACAGCCATCCGCAGCGCCTGAGCTCGAACTCGCGTTCCATGCGGTCCAGCAGCTCGTATGCATCGACGGCGCTGTCGTCATCGCATTCGATCGCAACGCGGACGGCGGCACCGGTGACGACCAGGTCGATGGTCATCTCGTTGACGTCGACGCGCGGGTTGACGTGGTAGCCGCGCTCCTGCAGCGCGAGGAAGACCTGCTGTTCGAACAGCGATCCGAAGTCCGGATGCGGTGCCGTCGGAGAGACTGGATCGGGCATCGCGGGAACCGGGACCGTCGGCGCGGCCTCGACGTAGGACAGGAGCGAGCATCGTAGATCGGTGGCCGACAGGCTGTCCGCTGCCACGGAGTGGAACAGCCACAGCTGATCTCGTGCACGAGTGGCCGCGACATTGAAGCGTCGCTTGAACATGTCCGTCGTCAACGCCTTCGACGACGACCCCGGCGCAATGACCATCGACAGGAACATCACGTCGCGCTCGTCGCCTTGGAAGTCCGGCGGAGTGCCGACGCGGATGCGTCGCTCGTCGATCTGCTCGGACGGCACACGCTCGAAAATCAGCGACCGGATCAGATCCGCCTGCGCCGCCCCCTGGAGGACGACGACGCCGAAGGTCTTGTCCTCGTAGTCCGGCTCGGCGAGGCACAGAGCGAGCTGGTCGACGAGTGCGTTCGCCTCGGCGGTGTTGCTCAGGCGCGTGCTCGAACCGGAGGTGACCGCGTCTTCTACGAACGTACTGCGCAGCGGCGCAAGCCGATCCGCTCCGAACTGCCGCACCGGAACGAGCGGTTGGTCACCGTAGAACTGGGTCGACGACCATTGGATGATCTCCGGCATGGATCGGTAGTGCTCACGCAGTCGCACGGCGTCGCCGAATCGAGTGCGCAGCATCGAGAACAGACTCGACCTCGGGGTGAGCGTCATGCGCGTCGTGATCGGCACGTCCGGGAGGAAGTAGTCGAGGCGGTCGATGACGGATTCGAGGGTGTAGTTCTGGATCGACGCCGGGGCACATTGCTTGTCGTCGCCGACGACGATGACGCGCGGCGCCAACCACATCAGAAACATGCTGGTGATCTCGGCCTGGCTGGCCTCGTCGACGATAACGACGTCGAATGCGTTCTGCTGCGGCGGAATCGACGACAGCACCTGCGCAATCGGCATCACCCACGCCGGTACCACCGTCTGGGCATCCTTCATCGCTGCCCGCGCCGCGACGCGGTACCGCTGCGCGAGGCTGCTGGTGCCGAGGCCTGCGTTGGACATGTTCTCCTGATACGCCCGCAGTGCGGTGACCTCGCGACTCGTCATGCGCTGCAGGCATTGCTGCCACGCCTGCTCGGCCGCGAGCTGCGCCGTCAGGGAGGAGATTTCGTCGTCGAGGGCGTCGAGTTCGGCGTCGAGATCATCGTTCTGGTCGGGCTGCTGCGCGGCCTCGATCGACTGCCTGGTCCAGCGCCACGCCCACGCCCGAGCGAATGTGCCTGCAAGAGTGGACCAGTCGGTGGTCGTGTCCTCGGACAGGCTGCGTGCAAGGGAGGGCGCATGCTCGGCCAACGCGTCGAGCAGAGCAGTGTTGTTGTTTCCGGGCTCGGCGTAGGCGACGAGGCGCTCGTAGCTGTCGATGTCGCCGGCTCTGACGGCGTCGGCGAGACCGTCGGGCAGCGTCGTGTCGGAAGACAGTCGCGTTACGAGGTCGCCCAGCTCGTCACGCGCGGTAGAGGCGTCGGAGCGGTCGGTGAGCGCCGAGATGTCATCGGCGAGAGTTACTGCGTCGGCGAGCGTCGACACCTGAGGCAGGGACGGGATGAACGCGCCGAGGGAGGCGACGAGCTCGTCGCGCGCAGTCGCGATACTGCCCGTGGCGAGCACCTGGTTCCACACGATGTGGAGGGTGTTGACCTGCTGTTCGCGACTGTCGGCGGGATCGATGGGCAGTTCGATGCCGATGCCGCGCAACAGGTGTGCGGCGTCGTCGACCGCGACGAGGGCGCGGATGTGGTTGGTGACGAGTCGGAGTTCGGCGGCCTGGGTCGCGTCGGTGCCGTCGACGGTTGCCCGTGCATCGAGCTTGTCGACGACGCCGTGCTCGTGGGGCGTGCGGAGCCAGCGCATGGTGTCGAACGGGCCGCTCTCGTAGAGCTTGGCCAGAGCGTCGAACGCGTTGAGCGCCTGTCGGCTCGAGACCTGCGTGCTCACCTGGTGCGAGCCGACCGCGGCATCGGCGCTGATGGCGACCGACAACATGGCCGACACCGTCTGCGCGCGCGACCACAACGTCCCGAGCGCGCCGGAGAGAATGCCGTCGGCCAGGGAGGTGTAGTGCGGGCCGAACGATTCGATAGCGCGAGCCCGGTCTGTCAGCGTCTGCGCCGACGGCAGGATGTAGTGGAGCTGAGCGGGATCGATGTCGTCGAAGATCGTGCCCGACGCGGCCCCCGCGCGAGCGCACAGCGATCGGACCTCCTCGGCTGTGGGGAGGCTCGATCCGGGAGCGGCGTCGGTGAACAGCGAGGCGAAGGCGGCGTCGTCCAATGGCGGGGCCTCGGTGTGGAGAGGTCCAGGGATCCAGCCGAGTTGGCTCTGCTGCGAGTTGAGCGTGGTGACGATCGCCGCAAGGGTTCCGGAGTACTGAGGGGAGAGGGTGTGGGTCTCGGCTTCCGAGGACCGAGCGAGTTGCATCTGCAGTTTCAGTTTGTAGCGGCGCTCTTTGGTGCCCATCCGCTTGGCTGCGAGGGTGCGGATGGTGCGGGTGGACTCGGTGGCGTCGAACGCGGCTTTGCGGGTGGCGATGGTGGAGACGCTCTCGTCGAGCTCGGCCGATCCCCCGCGTGCCATGTCGGTCACCGATACGCAGAGGTCCTGGAGTTCGGCGGGCAGTTTGTCCTTCAGAACGCGCAGCGCCTGGGCCTTCTCGCTGGTGACGAGGATGCGCTGGCCCTGAGCCATCAACGCGGACATCAGGTTTGCGATGGTGTGGGTCTTGCCGGTGCCGGGAGGGCCTTCGACGACGACGCCTGTGTCGTTCATGACGCGGTTGTAGATGCCGGCCTGGGCGCGATTGGCGGGGAGCGGGAAGAGCGGCTCGGCGCTGGGAGTGTCGCTGACGTGGGATTCGAGCCAGTCGCGGCGGGTGTTGTCGTCGTGAGTCTCGACGAGCTGTGCGAGCCCGACCGGCACAGGTGCACCGGCGTCCAGCGCCGCGAGCATGGCCTCGTAGTACGACGCGAGTGCGAACGCGCCTCGCTTGCGCAGCACGAGAGCCGGGGACATGCGGAGAGTGTCGGCGGAGGAGCCGACGGGTTTGTCATGATCGGCGATGACGGTCAGTGGCTGCTTCAGCGCCGAGCTGGCCCACTGCCCGAGCAGTCCCGGGATGTCCGCGGACAGCGACGACGTGACGAGCTCGGCAAGGCTGCGATGGAGGGCTTTCGACCCCGCGCGGTCGAAGCCTTCGAGGTCGAGAAGGACCTGCACGTCTTCGAGACGCGGGCTGCTGGCGGGCGCGACGGTGACGATCAGATCGCCGGTCGAGTCCTCTCGGCTGATACTCGCCTGCTGAGTGATGAGGTGCGTAGCGATCCGCTGGCCGCCGACCGTGGCGTCGAGGTAGCCGGATGCGATGACGAGTTCGAGGGACTCGGGTTGGGTGCCGAGGTCGTGGAGCATGAGGTCGACGGAGCGGAAGAGCTCTGCGAACGGACGGCGTTCACGGTCCTCCAGGGACCATTCGGTCCAGGTGGGTAGCCACGCCTCGAACTGGGTCCTGGCGCCCGCGGGGGCCTGCTGCCTCAGCGCGGGTGGGGTGACGGTCTCGTCGACCCAGATCTCGAGCACCGCCGGAAGACCAGGCGGCTGTTCGATGCTCGTGCGCGGGATACGAACCGCCACATCCCCGGGGGCGACGTCGGTGTTGACGTCGAGGGACCTGGCGTCGTCGAACAGCCACTCCACGCGGGCCTCGCCGCCGTACTGGCGAATCGGCTTGGACTGAGCGCCCACAGTCTCGCGAAGAAACTCGAGCAGACGACGTACGCGTCCACGCAACTCGCCGTCATCCACTGCCGCCACCGGATCCTCACATCTCGAACTCACCTGAACAGCCCTCAACCTATAGGGGTTGGGTGACACGGTCCGATGGCGATTCGGCAGCGCGAGATTGCACAGAGTCGGATTGTGGGACGAAACAGCCTCTATCTGCGAATTTCTCGGGTATCAACAGCTCAGATCACAGACTTGACACCCACAAGTCCGTCAAAGTTCATTCGTTCGAATGAACAGTGGCGCGAGCCAGCCGGGCCTTGCCGTTGAACTGCTCCTCTGCCTCACCCCTCCGGCCCCGATAACCCAGCCCATCGCCTTACATCACAGCGAGTATCTCGAACGACTGGAAATCCGCAGGTCATCTGCAGTTACACCGATCATGTGTGGACCATGCAATGCCTTGCCCCTGCCCCGGTTGTGACCTCGATCCTGGAAGGTCAATACAAGAGCTTGGACTGTTCGGGGTCAACGATCATCGAGACTTTCAGTCGATTTTCCAGTCCAGGAGCTGTCGGCCTCACGACTCAACTGCCGCGCTGACGACCCCTCCCACAAGTAGTCTGAGACGGTCAGTTTCGGCACATCAGGAAGAGCGCAATGAAGCCACCCCCTGGATCCAGCTCCGTGAACCCTGAAACTGGCAGATACGAAGCGAATGGCTGCTACTGGGATGGCGAAACGTGGAAAAGCATAGTAGTACCTCCTGAAACGACCAAGCAAAGTACAAGGCCGTCGGCGAAACAACTTCGCTCCATGCCGGGGATGAATGTGACACCGCCTCCAGGGTCGCATGAAATCAACCCCGAGACGGGTCGGTACGAGGCCTCCGATTGCTACTGGGACGGCCAGAATTGGAAGCAGATTGTCAATCTCGAAATAGCGACCGGCGTCACATCACTGGCGACCAAGCCCCGGCTGATCGCGGCCGCCGTCGCCGTCGCCGCATGTGTGCTCGCGATAGGCATCGTGATCGGTGTCGTATTCACTCCCAACACTCCAGAACCGGCACAATCCCTTCCGTCGACGACGCGCCACAGCACGCCGGTCACCACAGCTTCGTTGAGTCCAGCCGAGCTCGAGGCAGCAAGTGCATCCGCGGCGGCTGCAGCGGCTTCCCAGACGCAAGCTACTGCCGCGGCCCGGGCCAGGGCCGCTGAAGTGGCGTTGGACCAGAACCGACGAGCAATGGAGGCTCAGCAGGCGGCGGCCGATGCACAAGCCGCAAAGTTCGATCGCAGTACCTACGCGATCCTCAACGAGCGTGACTACGGATTGCTTGCCAGGAATCCATCAGCTTCAAAGGGGCAGAAGATTGTCGTGTATGGGTATGTCACACAATTCGATTCGATTACCGGCTCATCCACCTTTCGCGCAGATACAGCAGCGACGCCAGGTTCGAACTGGTACGACTTCGATCTCAACACAATCGTGAACTTCGATCCGAAAATCGGCGCAAACGTCATTGCGAAAGACATAGTCGCACTATATGTCGAGGTCAGCGGAACGACCACCTATAAAACAACACTCGGCGCCAACGAGACCGCACCAGTTTTAACTGCGAATGTGATCGACGTTGTTGGATAGTTCGTCTCCACCCGAAGATACTGGCAGTCCACTGGATTCGAATCGCTGCAACCTGATCCCCGGGAGGTTCAACTCCGGTCGTTGTACATTGACCGCCTGAAGCGTCATCAGCTTCTGTCCTGGTGAACCCGGACCGAGAGTCGGGCCTTCGACCTCGTCCACCATCGTAGGCCGGATACGACCCGGCCAGGGCAAGGGGGATCATGTCGATGGAACTTCGTGCAATCCAGACGTGATGCGGGACGGAAACAAGGGGCCTTCGGACCCAGCCCGATATTTCATTCGCATGAATGAATTCCGGAGTTCAACAAGGACTTCACCTAGGAAGATGAGACAGCCAGCTGTACTGAGCACTGGACCGTAGAAAAGTCTCGGGCATAGTGAACACCGAGGCGTTCCGCGCCGAATCCATCGCCGCAGAGGAGCGCCGAACGAATGAGGGTTGTCTTTTTACATGGTCTCGGCGACGGGGATCCCGAACTCGGCTGGCTGGACGGCCTCAACAGTGGACTGACATCGGCCGGCTTTCCCTCGATCGATCGGGACAGCGTAATCGCCCCTCGATATCGCTCTCATTTCGAGACGGCTGGGATTTCGGCGAAGGTCCCTCCGGTCACATACAAGCCCAAAGACGATTCCGATGCGCGCCTCGCCTTCGAGCGTCGCCAAGCCGCAGTTCAGAGGTTTCTGGGATACGAGGCAGGGGTTGGAACGTTCGGCTATGCCCGGGTTCCCGACGCGCCCGTCACCTTCGTCCAGAATGCCGTCATCAATTCTGTACCCCTACTTGATCTCCCGCATGTCAAGCGGTACATGCTGGACGAGGGTCTGCGCGGCGCAATACTGAAATATGTCCTGGACCACCTTCCTGCCACCGGCGAGATCATCCTTATCGCGCACAGTCTCGGCAGTGTCGTGGCGATCGATCTTCTGGACAATCTCCACCCCGGCTTGCACGTCCGACGGTTCGTAACCATCGGCAGTCCGGCCAGTGCGAAAGCACTCCATGTCAATAGCGACCGCCTCTTGAAGCGCTTTCCGTACGGACGGGTAGACGATTGGTCGAACTTCCTCGACACGGGCGATCCGGTGACCGCAGGACGCGGACTCGCGTCCACCTTCCAGGGCGCTCAGGACTTCACCGTCGACATCGGACACAAGCACGACTCCAAGCTATACCTGGGCCACACCTCGATCGCGAAACTCATTGCTCAGACCCTGTATCCGACCAACTCCGTTGCGTTGCGTGGCGGAGACCTTACTGTGCGCTTGACCGACAACGAGGCCACGGTTCTGTTGTCCCTGCACTTCGCTCACGCAGTCCAGCGTCACATCAAGGACAAGGATGCAGCGGTACGCTACACGGGCGCATTGACCGCCCAGCAGGACGAGATAGTAGCCCAGGCCGAGAGGGACGCAGCCATTCGCGGCACCGGCGTCGCCCAGGAGATTGCACAACTCGCCGGTGACAATCTGCCGCGGCTTCCTCATCGGTGGAAGATGCACGATGCCGTAGGCGAACTCGTCGTTCTAGCACTCACCAATCTGGTCGAACCCTACGAGATCGAGGTCGAGCGCGCGCCCAGAGAGGCGTTGCCGGACATCGCCGTCGAACTCGGTTTCCAGCGATCTACCGGTACGAAGATCGGCAACTCGATCGAAGAGGTACAAACCCACATCGGCCGGAAGAGCGGCGTGCCGTGGGGTCGTGTGCTCACCGCTGCGGCAGGCGTCGCCATCATCGCAGCAGGACCTGTCGGACTTGCATTGGCAGCGCCAGTCGGAGTATTCGGCGCGGCAGCGTTGACTGGCGGACTCGCGGCGCTCGGGCCAGGCGGGATGGTGGGCGGGTTGGCGATGCTGGGCGGATTGGCAGGTACCGGTGCGGCAGTGACGACCTCCGCTGCCACCTTGAGTGGAGGGCCGGTCGAGCCTGTGGCCGACTCCAACGCGCTGGTACTCAGAGTGGCCGCGGAATACGCACGCAAGTCGCTCGATCTACCGTACGACAAAGGCCTCTGGTACAGCATCACCGAGTTGGAGTCGCAACTGTCGGCGCGCATCAACCGGCTTGCCGTGTACAGCGATCCCAAGTCATCCAAGCTGGAGACCCTGAGAGTCGGTCAGCGCACAGTGGCTCTACTGATGGACTTCATGCTCGAAAAGGAGCTCGGACCCACCGAATTCAGCTCGGCGGAAGGCGACACTGATCGTGCCATCGAGAAAGCGTTGAGAACGATGGACGAGAACGCTCGCATGGCGGCATGGAACAGGGACTAATGCGAGTCAGTCCGGAATAGCGGGCATCACGATGACTGATCCATCGTCATTTCGGACGATTTCGATTCGAAGACGAAGTCACGGTTTCTCAGGATCCAGCTGAGCATGCCCGATCGCCTGCTGCCACCGCCATGAACGAGAGGGGTGCGGCAACGGTCACGGCACCACTGGCTCACCTTCTTGTGTTTGGTATGCGATCGGCAAAGATCGACACGGACGGAACAGAACCGTCATCTACTGCGTCCAAGCAGTTGAGGCCTACTTCGACGTTGCAAAGGGATCGTATGGAAGACCTGGAAGTCGCGATTGACCGACTCACCGACACAAGCCAGGAACGACTGCGCCGCGCCTACTGACACGTCAGGTGCGACCTGCAACACCGGAGGAGATCCCATGACCGATGGGACTCTGGAATCCCTACTCACAGAAACGCGGTCAGCAGACTGGGCTACGCGAGAACAAGCCTGCACGGCGGTGGGTGATCTGCTGCCCAATGCCACAATCGAACTGCGTCTTGTGGAAATGCTGCGCGACGACAACCTCGCAGTTCAATCGGCGGCGGCAGAAGTGCTGGTCACTCGTGGGGGTGGACACGGACTGGAGGCGGTGCTACGCGATCTCGGCGAACGCGCGGAAGACCCCGATTCCGACTACATCGCGTACCTTCTGCAGGAATTCCAAGGCCTGCGGGACATGCCAATTCTTCCACAAGGCCGGGCGATAGTGGCCGAAGGTGCCGACAAGTCGGTGAGCGATGGCCTCGCCGGATTGGAGCAGCTATTCGGTCGCGACACATGAGCCCGCCCTGCGACGGTCACCAATCCGCGAGCAGACCGGCCAAATTCTCGCAGCGGTCGCACCGCCATCCATGGAAGCCGGCGTCATCGGGATCGACCACCTCGTAGGTTTGGATTCAAACCTTGAGAGATGTGCACCTGCGAGATTAAGCAGATCGCGTGCGACATGTCATCACGGTCTCGGCGCTTGTTGCGGCCACGAAACTGGCTTACCTCCCAACGGTTTCGGCCATCCGGGCCAGAGAGCACGGAAGCTGCGTGGCGTCGCCACATTCTCGGCGGCCGCGTACCACTCCTCAGCAGTCAGACTGAGCGCTCGGGTTGGGCGTTCGAGAGCTCGACGCGGACCCCTGAGTACATAGACTGCGCCGGCCGCGCAACCCAGCATCAGCGCTCCCCAATACGCGGATACACCCACGTCCCACGCCAACCCCACAAACCCGCATATGATTGTGGCGACGAGGATCGCCGCAACCATTCTGCTACGCAGTTGTATTCGTTGAAACCCACTGAGATGAAGCTGTGTTCGATGCAACTGAACACACCGGTTGTAGTCGGCCTGCAAACGAACGTGAGCTGCACTCATCACTTCGAATTCCTTCAACACCCGACGATGGATGTCACCGTCCACCACGTCACGTTTCTTCGCGTGCAGTGCCGGAGACTCCTTCGACGCTCGCTTGCTCTGTTCATGCTTCTTTCTGAGGGCCGCGGGTCGTGCGCACAGGACATTGCCGGCGCCGGTCGGAGTAACAAATGATGCGGCTGCAGCACGGTCTGCCAGAGTCATGTCTTTTGCATGCCCAATCGCGGTGAAGACCGGCACTGGAGACCGAAGAATCGCCGTTGCAAGCACCAGGTCGTGGAACGGTGACAATGCCGTCAACCTACCCCCACCTCGCGCGACCACTATGAGGTCAGCATCCGAATTCGCATGTCTCGCGATGGCCTTCACCAACGATTCAGCAGCGCCCCTTCCCTCGACACGCACATCGTTGTCCTCGACATAGCTGAAGTCACGGCAGGTATCGAGTTGACGAAGAAGGTCGTCTGCGCCGAACGATCCCCGCGAGGCGATGACGACGATCTTCGAAAGGGTGTCCGGCCACGGAATGTCGATGGCTGAATATCTCACGTGATGCTCGAGGTTGCTCGACATTCGATGTCGGCTTGCGCCCATGCGCGCAAGCTCCTCCCGCCGTGCCTCGTCGGCGCGCGAGAGATTGCCAACTTTCGCGAATTTCGGGCCCACTCGGTTGACGTCGAGAAATAGCTTTCCGGACAGCGGGTCCAGGCGAAGTGACCCTTCGACGGTCACTTCATGCCCTATCGAAATGTGGGTTTCCAAAGAACTGGCACACTGATTTTCGAGATAGTTGGAGATGCGCCTGGCCTGCTTGGGGTGTATTCGGGCCTCGACCGCGCCGGTGCCTGTGTGTTGGTCGGTGCAGAGCGTGAACCGGTACCCTCGACCAGCCTCGTACACATTCCTGCACTCTCCCCGGACGACTGTTCTCGAACTGAGAATGTTCGCGGCTGCAGACGATACCACTGTGGTCGGGTCGACGGCGGGACGCCCTAGAATGCCAGCATTCTCCTCGTGCAAGCGTGCAAGTGTTCGTACGTAGTCGTGTTTGATCCGACTTTCCATCAAGTGCTACCCCCCGGTTGCCGTCTTTCCGGAAAACTTAGCCGAAGCCTCTGACAGGTTGTTCGCTTGGGCGACGGGTGTGGCCGGACATGAGTTCTGCGGGCCAATCACCTGGCCACCCGCGACCGAAGTAGATGACATTGAAGAAACATTTTCAGCTTTGTTCGGTATCGAACAACACAGCCACCGCCTAGCTCACTCCCCTCGCGTCCGGCGGCGATCTGCCTCGGACAAGCCACGGGCCGGAGGCGCTCCGAAAATCTGCGCCCACGTACGACCCTGGTAGCTCGCCACCGAATCGAAGGCGGCCGTGACGCCGACCGTCGTCGACAGGTAGGTCATCGAGTTGTCCCTCGCGAACCCGAGGTCAGCACCGACCTCTACCGGATCCGAGGAACACGAAGTCCCACTCCCATCCGCTACAGTCAGTTGTATCGTGCCGAGCCACCAGGCCGCCCACTCCCCCTCGATCTTCAGGAGGACACCCATGACTATTTCCGACACGAGCACGATCATCGGCAACGGATTCCGGAACGCGGAACTACGCGACCTGGACGCCGCTAGCCTGGCACTCGCCGTGGAGCAGACGACCGGCGTCGACCAGAAGTTGCACGACGCACTGTCGCTTGCAGCACTGGCCCACCGACACCAGACCAGACCGGGCCGAAACGGCACCCTCGATCCATACATCACGCATCCGCTTCGAAACACGCTGCGGCTGGTCGGCTTCGGCTGCTCGGATACCACGGTACTGGCTGCGACTGCTCTGCATGACACGGTCGAAGACCAACCCGAACAACTCGTAGCGCTCCTCGGAGGAGACACATCGGCACCTGTCCGCGACGAGGCGCTACGGCAATTCGCGAGTCATTTCGGAGGGGCCGTCGCGTAGATCGTCGACGCAGTGAGCAACCCACCGAAGCCCGCGAACCTCAGCCCGGCGGAGAAGAACAAGCGCTACGCCGCGCACGGGACCGCAACGATCACCGATCCAGGGGTGTTTCTGGCGAAGGTGTCGGACTTCCTCGACAACGCCGGCAGCCTCGGTGATCTGCGCGACGCCGACAAGCGTAACCGGCTGCGAGGCAAATACGTGCCCCTCGTGCCCGCCTTCGCCGCCGCAGCCGATCGACACTAAACACCCGCCGCCTGACCGCGGACGGACATCACCGCCTGGTGGCGGAGTTACGCACCCTCGCAGACGATCTCGGATCCACTGATTGGGCGCAACGCTCACCGAGGGACAAGAAGGCCTACGTCCATCAACCCACAAGTTGATGTGCACTCAGGTTTTCCACGGAGGGTAATTGCCACTTCCCTGTTTCAATGGGTCCGACTCCCATGGATTCCCGTACAAGTCATAGGGATTGCCCAACAATGCGAGATGGGCAAGTCCCGCCGCGGTGATATCTGCACGAAAGACCTCCGTGAGCGAAAGCTCTCTGTCCGTCGCGTTCAGGACGCCGGGTTCGCCAAGGTACCCGTGAGCAATCCTCTCCATGGCTACGTCGTCGCCGACGTCCCACGGCTCCCAAGTCTTGGTTGTCATCGACCATCCACCGAATCGGAGGTACCCGTGCTCGGCCAGACCCGAGATGACATCGAGAACCGTGTCTCGCAGAAATTCGGTAGGCGAGATGCTGCGAATAAAGTACGCGAACTCCCCCACCGACATCCAGTCGTCGGCCATCGCGGAGAGCAGAAAGTGGTCCAGTCGCTTGTCGCTCATGCTGTGTGCACCTTTTCCTTGTCTCCGCTTGGGTAGTTTATGTCCATCGTCGGTCCGCCCGACCTGCTGCTCTCGCGCAATCTGACCTGAGTGCCGTCGGGAAGCTCAACCACCTGACCGGGGTATCTGGCGTCCTCCACAACCCGCCCCTCTGCCGTCAAGGTATCCCACAGGTCTCTGAGCTGTTGCTCGTTCTCGACCTGCCGAATCGGGGGATTTCGACCAGGTGACGTCGAATCCCCGATGCAGTCCTTGACACTGTTTTCGTCGACCGGTCCAGCGTCTTCGAAGAACGAACGCGGGATAGCACTGTCGATCGTGTCCCACGCGTCGACGCCGAACTCGTCGACGAGCGCAAACAGAATCGCACCTATCGACACGACGCCTGCAGCGATAAGCGCTGAGACTGCGGCATCGACGACGAGAGCCAACCCGATCGCTAGCGGGAGGAATGCCCGCGTGTCCTGCCCTGACTCGAAGCCTTCCAAAGCCCGCGCTACCGAGCGGGCAGCCTCGACATCGCACCGGTTCAACTCGACCACGCGGTGCTCGACTTCGCGACGATGGCGGTCTAGTAGTACTGGAGTTACAGCATCTCCTGAGATCGACCAGCTCTCGTCGACCACACATCCATCCGCCTCTGCAAGCATGACAGCTTGCGCCAGTTCGTCGCGCTTGGCCGTCAACCTCTGGATCTCGCGGAGTACGACCGACTGCAACGATCGCGTTGCACCCGCGGTCTGCTCAATTCGCTTGGATTCGGCATCGGCGCAGCTCAGGGCAGAAGATTGTGCATCACCCCTCCACCCGCCGGACTCATGGAGCGACTCGAGCGCCGTCCGCGGACCGGTTCCGCGTTTGTCCAGAACATCAGCCTGCTCGCGAAGTTCGCCGGCCTCGACTGCGACCGCTTCCGGTGCCCAACCGAGGATCACACTCTTGCCGAGGGTGCTCCTCACTCGTAGGGCTCCCGGAAGTCTCTGCCGAGATGTACGTATTCGTCTGCAGCCCACTCCGCGAGTTCAGCACCGTTGATGCCGCCGGGTCGGTGGTGACCAGGTCCCAGATTCCGTCTCGAACTGCGCGGCTGGCTCCGTGGCACCAACGCCCGAGGCAACCACACCAGCGTCTGCACCGCCGAAGACCCAGTCCCCGAAACTCCGACGGTGTCTTGACCGACTCACCCCTGGGTGTAACGAGCAACATTGCGACAGCGATCGATCGACCATCACCGGCCGAAGGAAGGACCTCAATGTCCACGCTCGCATCTTCTCCGCTAAAGAATGCATGTCGCGCCGCCGTAGTGGGACTCGCGGCCGTCGGAACAATGCTGGCGTCGACGACCGTCGCTGACGCCAGTACTGCTAATCTCACGCCCATCGTCACGCTGGGCCACGGCCTGTCCTCCGATCAGATCGCGCCGTGCATCGGATACATCGACGTTCAAGCCGCGTCCGACTACCCCGCCCCCTATCCGCCCAACTACGTCCGATTCACAACGCATTTCATCGGCATCGCTCAGGCCTGCTCCGTCAGCGGAACGATCGAGTGGCGCAACCTCGACACCGGCGAGTCGGGAAGCAGACAATGGGCGGTCAGCGGCTGGGACGGTCCGAGCGCTCCGACGTTCGCGTCAATCGAACCCGGCGCTGGCCGAGTGAGCCTGAACATCACCACAACCATGCCGCACATCCCAGGGCGCGGGCAGTTCACCGCAGCGTGAATTGTTTCCTGCCCACCAACAAGGTCAGAGCCGGGAATCGATTCGTCGTGAAGGACGACTCCCGACGCGATGCAAACGTCTCGACGGGCAGCAGCTTCCAATCTGTGCGCATCAAGCACTCTCTGTTGACACTGCAGCGGAAATGAGAGACGAAGAGGCTGTTGCAGATGAGTTCAGAACCTACCGGTCCCAGAAATTTAGGTGCGGCCAAGCAATGTACATGCCATTGTCTCAAACGATCACGCCTACCGAGGAACTCGACCGAAAGTGAACCCAAGTGACTGTCGACTACCAACGTTCGCGCGACGACGTGGTCACCTGGCCGACCGATCCGCGTGCCAGGCGAGCCTTGGAGGAATGGTTCAACAAGCTCGACGCTTCCCCGGCTGTACACCCGACTCTCGCGGCCGGTGAACTGGACTTCTCGGGAGCCGATCTTTCCGGGCTCGATATCGGTGATGCCGACTGGGTTTCGGCCACTCTACGAGACAACAGACTGCGTTGGAGACGATGTTCAATAGGTTGGGGAACCCCGCCGACGGCAACTCGCACAGAATCGCAGACGCATACGGACGGGTGATCCTGAAAGATGGCTAGAGCAACACGGTCAGCGGCGCTCGCAGCGGTAGCTGTGGTGCTGGTCGGCTGCGGCGGGCACGACCCCCACCAGACGCGGCCCCGGCGACACCGAATCTCGATCCACCGGTGCAGTACACGACGGAGTGGACCGCGCCCACCGGCATCGATCTGTTCGACCGGTCGGGTGAGCTCGTGCGAGCAGCCGTCGAGGCGGGCGACTACGCGATAGGTTTCGGCGTCGGCAAGTTCGCGGATTACCCGCCTTCCCGGGTACCTGGAGGCAATCGGGGCGCCATACGACGGCGACAGTCACTACACGCCGTACTACTACGCGCGCAGCCCGAAGGAGCCGGAATCCACCACGTGGGCCCAGTACTACCATCTGGCGCAGCTCGGTTCGGATGGCAAGACGGTAGATGCGACGGTATGCGGCTACGGGCTCGGCATCGATTCGACCGAGAATTACAACCTTTCGCCCATCAAGGATGCAATCCACGTGCAACTGTCGACTACCGCGGACAACGCCGAACTTCCTGGGATTCCCGACACCGACGCAATGTCACACGACCGTCGCGCACATTTTCTCCCGAGTTGGAACGTGTTCGGTGATTGGAAGATCGATGAGATGGTGCATGCGGCCTACACCGACGACGAGTCGATCGCGGCGCCGTGTCACGACTGGTGGGCGGCGCAGTTCCCCACCTTCGTTCACAAGGATGCGTCACCGTACCTGTACCCACCCGACGGGTATGTCTTTCCGACGGTCCCCGACAACCACCTGCAGTATCCCGAGTGGATCGGGCCGTCGAATCCGTCCTAGAGCGCGCCGGCCGCGTCGCTCGCTGCTGCCCACCCCCTGCCCTGCACGAGAATTTCGCCGACCGATTCGCCGGATAACTCCAAGATCGAAGCACTGACTCTCACCGATCCCAATAAGCAGGAACGTATTCCGTTGTTGGTGACCGGCGGAGTCCACGCTCGCGAGCGGCCACCACCGAACGCACTGATGGAGCTCGCCGAGAAATTGCTGATCGCACGCACCTCCGGCGTGGACATCGTCTGTCCCGCCTTCACCAGCGCAGGAGTGACCTACAGTGACCCGAACTAACGAATTTCGGCAGCCGAGGTCGCCGGGATTTTCGACAAGTTCGAACTGATTCTGCTGCCGTTGGTCAACCCGGACGGCCGTGACTTCAGCATCCTGGGGACAACACCCGACGATGCGCTGTGGCGCAAGAACCGCCGCGACGTCCGAGTTCCGGGCGACAATCTGCCACCCGACTGCGACGGCACCGATCTCAACCGCAGTTTTCCGATTGCCCTGCATCACAACAAGTTCTACCGGCCGGACGCCGCAGACCGGATGCGTGCCGAGATTCTCGCGTCGGCGGCAGCTGTGAGAGTCTACTGAGATCGAACTCAGGCACCGCGTGATCTGGACGAATCAAGCCTCCCGGATCAACCGCGGTCGTCGAACATGTCCATTTCTCTGGCTCTTCATCGGATGTTTCACTACGTAGGCTCGACACGAAAACTCACGAACCGGTCAGGGGTTCCAACGTGGAAATTTACCCTCTGCCCGGAGAGAGGGGTCCGTCTCCCAGGGATCGCCGTAGACTTCAAAAGGGTTGCCCAGTTCGGCAATTCGTCTCCTGCCAGCGGCAGTAATGCCAGCCTGAAAGACTTCGGTGTCGACGAGTTGCCTGTCAGTTCCGGCCAGTAGGCCAGGCTCACCGTCGAAACCGTTCGCGATCCGGTCCAACGCAACCTCGTTGCTTACCTTCCAAGGCTCCCAAGTTCCAGTGTCCCTCGACCAGCCGCCGTACTCGAGATAGCCCTTCGTTGCGAGTTCGGCGATTACGTCGAGTACCGCCGTGGAGGAGTATCCACTCGGAGTGATCTGCCGCATGAAGAACACGAACGCACCAACCGGCATCCAGTCATCTGAAAGGTCATACAGCAAGAAGTGTTCGAGTCTTTTGTCGATCATGCAGTATGCACCTTCACCCTTCCGCCACCTGGATATCTGATGTCCAGCGTGGCCCCACCCGACTGTCTAGTCCCGCGCATCCGAATCTTCGTCCCGTCAGGGAGTCCGACGACCCTACCTGGATAGTTGGGTTGCTCCACCACCCGCCCTTCCTCTGTCAGCGAGTCCCAGAGGTCACGAATCTGCTGGTCCGTGTCGACCTGCCGAACGTTGGAATTTCGACTCGGAACTGTTGCCGCTCGTATCACCTCTCGCACCCCAGGCTCATCCGCGGGACGCCGAAGGTCTGCGTCGATGCGATCGACGGCTAGGCAGAGGTGTACTCACCCGGCCTCGATGCTGGTGGACAACCGATCCAACTCCCCCTCGCCGAGCACCGCGAGACTCGGTCCAGCTTGGCGAGTCCACTGACCGCGGAACGACGCCGAGCAGCTGCCAGACGCCTGCAAGGACGATGACCGTCGCTGCGGGGGGATCTGTCCTCGGCTCGCCGTCTTCGATCGACGCAACGTCGCTCTGGATCTATTCCTCCTCGGGAACCAACCAGTCATCCGGTGCGTCAAACTCCTTGACAGGAACAAACGGACACTTTGGGGGGGATGACAATGTGGCCGAAAACAATCTGGGAGGCGCTGCAGCTTCCGGCAATTCGGTTACGACGGCATAGTCCGGGGCTGTCGAGGACAAGTAGCGCGAACTCCGCACGCTCACAGAGTGCGGTGTTCATCCCGTTGGTCCAAGACTTCGTCGAGAAGCGGGTCTCCGCGCAGGACTTCGAAACGCGATACTTCCGACTTGTAAGGGAATATCCCGGCAAGCTGGATGCGCGGGTGTCCAAGGCGGTCAACTACTTGTTCTGCGAGGTCGACGCACTCGTCCTCGACGAACGATTGAGCGACCCAGACGACCCAGACCAGATCGACGAGGCGACATTGTGGATGTGCGCGAAGCACGCATTGAGGTCGCTGATACGCGTCGGAGAGGCGGCCGATATCGACGACTCCGTCGAATCATTGTTCACAGCATCGCATTCGGAGGATTGGGACACCCGAGACCGAGCAGCGTTCTTGCTAGCCGCTTGGCTGCCACACCCCGACATCGAACAGCGACTGATCGAGATGCTGCACGACGTTAACATCGCCGTGCAAGTATCTGCGACTGAATCGCTGGTCACCCAAGGTGAACGGTCTGCGATACTGGCGGTGCTGAGAGATTTCGGTGAGCGAATCGACGACCCCGACACCTACAGCATGGCCACCAAGCTCCACGAACTACAAGGATGCGGGAGTGCACCGATCTTGCAACAGGCCAGGGCCATCCTGGCCGAAGGCACAACGCCGTCCGTGGAAGCCGGGATTCGTGAAGTCGAGCGACTCTTCGGCCATCTCCGCTAGTCGTTGGGCTCATCGATGCCGACCCAGCAGACGACAACACTCAAATGCTTCGGGGATCACAGCAGCTGAACAACAACACAAGTGACTAGGACTTCATGTTCGCAGGGCTCAACGGCAGCTTGCCTTGGTGTCGACCTCAGCTGAACACACAACCCACGACTGCGACAACAATGCAGACGAAGAAGATTTGTCCCTCGCGAACCCGAGGTCAGCACCGACCTCTACGGCATCGATGTTGGATCCGAGGAACACGAAGTCCCACTGATAGTTGTGCTCCTGCTTCGCGATCAGCTCGCGCACCGCGGTATTGGTCCACTCCTTGCTTGCGTTCTCGTGTCTGTCGGTCATCTTGAGCACGGTGACGGAACCGGGGCGATCCTCCTCGGCCAAGGCTGCCAGCTCGGCGCCGACCTCGGTGACAAGCCGACCGACGGCGTCGTACAGTCCCGTTCCCGCGAGGCTCCAGAACGAGCGCCGAAACGTCGACGATCGGCTTGGAACTGTAGACGAACTCGTATCGGTCGGCGAAGTGGGCGAGCGTGACGTTCGTTTCGCCGTCCGACTCACGCTCCTTGGCGATGAAGGAATCGAACCCGCCGCGGGTGCCTCGCGCCCGCCTTCGCCGCCGCAGCCGACCGACACGAGAACACCCACGGTCTGAATCCAGACGGGCGTCGCCGCCCGGTGGAGGAGTTGCACGCTCTGGCAGTCGATCTCGGATCCACTGCTTAGACGCAACGCTCACCAAAGGACAAGGAGACCTACATGCAACAGCCCGACAACGTTGCTTCACGTTGGCATTTCGCATCGACAATCATATCGACCTTCTTGGTGGAACCACCACCAGCCCTCTCTGCGTCCAACCGGTAGAAGGCTTGACATGGACAGCGACGCAGGAGGAGATCCGATGTTCATACGGACGGAGTTGATGCGCAGTGCGCTGCCCATATCCCGCTGATGCGAGACTTCGTCGATCACCGAATCTCCGCCTCCGACTTCGATACCCGCTACCTTCGGTTGGTCGAAAACTACCCGGGACTACTGGACCCGCGGGTATTCCGCTCGGTCGACCTCCTCTTTTATGAGGTCGACGCTCTGGTGCTGGATGAACGTCTTCGCGACCGGAATGACCGAAATGAAATCGATGAGTATCGGCTGCCGATTTCCGCGCGCGACACTCTCGCGAAACTGCAGGAAGTTCGACGACAGGCGACGAGATTCCGACCGATCAGCAGTTGTTGGGCTCGTCGAGCTTGACGACGGACAACACCGCGTCACCTTCCCCGATGGGAACTCCGACTCCGGGAGTCTGATCCACGACAATCCAATTCGAGTCATTGATCTGCGAACGCCCGGCACCCGTCGCGTCTTCGCTACGGGAGAAGAAGACTCCGGCATCTTGGATCAAATTCTGTGCTGCCTGAAGGTTCATACACACGACCGGTGGCATGAGCACGGGAGCCGCCACAGCTTCAGGAGTCACAACCGCCGGCGGAACGACAGCAGGCGCGGGAATTGCCGCCGGAGCAGCGGGCGCAGGCGTCACCGATGCGGTCGTTGTCGTCGCAGGTGCGACTACCGTCGTGGTCGACGACGTGGTGGAGGACTCGGCGACCGCCGTCGACTCCTCGCTCGAACTGCATGCTGCAGCCGTTCCCACGAGTGCCATCCCCGCAGCCGCCACGATGACGGACCGCATCACTCTGCCTCCCCTGCGGGATGTTGCAACGCTCGCGAGCTGGCTGTTCTTGGTCATTTCGGCACCCTTCTGATGTCCGCGCGTGATCGCAGCGGCATTAACGCGTTGTAGATCGAGGAAGGATGTCAATTGTTACAACAACGAACTACCACCGCGGCGCCCTCCGAAGGGTCGCCGCTCGCCGACATTTATCCCCAGAAGGTGCTTCGAACTGCGCCTTCTTGCTTCGTGCAGTTACTCAGAATCATGGCCGCACATCGTCGCGGCCCCCGAAGTTCATTCAGCCGAATGAACTCGACTCGGGTCCCATGCCTCAACTCTCGCAACAAGGGGGTGCGAACGCAGCAGCTTTCCGGACGCGCCTGGATCTGAGGTTATTACGTACGACGCGGTGGAGCCCTTCGGATCCTGGAGGACGCAGACTTCCACCTCATGTCAGTTCCAATGCGCACGCCTGGGAGCCAGCGCATTGATGCACAACGACTGTTGCTCGCTCAGACGACCTGAATGCCACGAATGAACAGCCGCACGATTGTCTGATTCCACGTCGGCGTCATCCCCAGTTCACGACCGATGGTTCATCGGCCAGCTAGCAGACGCCGCCGCGTGTAACCGCCTTCGCCGCCGAGGCCTCCGAAGCGTCGAGAACCCTTCAGTTCTGCACCGGTCGCCCCTTCACTGGTTCTTAGACGCATCTCGACTCCATTCGGTTCCCTCCGGCGGCGTAGTTCTCACAATTGGTAACTTCCGAGTTCTACTGTGGCGGAGTCTGATTCCTAATGTGCTCATCTGTCTGGCTCATGGTGTAACTTCGCTGCATGGGCGACGGGGGGACCCCTGGCGGGGTGTTGTCAGCAATTCCAGATCGGATTGTCGCGGTGGGGGCCGCGGCTGGACAACTCGAACAGACACTGCGCGGAGCACTCGACTCAGTCGACCAAGATGTGGACGCCGTCGCGTGGAGCGGTACGTCGGCGAACGCTTACCGCGAAGCGTGGCAGTTGTGCCGCGACGACGGTTCGCGACCTCCGATTCGAAGACTTCCCCGTGCTCGTAACGGTGCCAGATCTGGACAACGACCCGTACGCCGAACAGCACTGTCCTCTCACCATTGCGGCAGGTCTCGAAGTGCTCGGCTGCTACCAGTTGATGGTCGTTTTCGACCTGCAACGGGCCGTCTGGCGAAGCGCCTGAACCTTGTCTCACCGATTGGGATGTGTTCGGCCGACTCGTCGCTCAGGGTGCCGGTCTCGTTTCCGCGACCTTCACCCCCAAATGGGCTGGAAAGTAAGGAGGTCTTCATGATGGGGTTCAGCAAGTCTCGATCAGACGTGACGCAATGGCCGAACAATCGGGACGCACAAGCCTCACTGAACCAGTTCTTCGACGAAATCGATCCCAACGGCCATTACATCCCGACTCTGAACGGTGGCGGGCTCGATTTCACAGGCGCCGACCTTTCCTGCTTGGAGCTGGCCGGTGCCGAGTTGAGTTCCGCCCGACTCGTCGGTGTTCGCATGCGTGGAACCAGCTTGTACAGCGCATGGATTCTGCAAGCTGACCTCCAACGAGTTGATCTCTCTGGTGCAGACCTTCGGAAGGCCTTGATCACCCACTGCAACGCACAACACTCGGTCTTGACCGGCGCGACACTGTCGGACACAGATTTCACCGCATCAGATCTCCGCGGCGCTGATGTGCACGGGACGAAGCTGGACGACGCCTTCCTGCACGGTACCGATTTGCGCGGAGCAGACCTTCGAGAGTCGAGCTGGGGCAGCATTCCGCGTAACGCTGTTCTGACCAACGCCAGACTTGGCGGCGCGAAGGTTGCGGCGATGACCGGTGACGTCAGCGACATCGTGGACGTCGGCATCGACTCACCGATGCCGCTCGGTGGCAGTGAACTGCAACAATGGTTCGCAGACAACGGCGCACCGGATGTACGGGTAGCTGTACAGCCGGATAACGGCGCGTGACAGCTCAGACGGCCGGCCGTCGTCAGATTCGCCTCGATGGCTTGGAACACTCACGCGGTTTCGATCTACAGTCCGACACGAAAGTATGAGAACTGCATCGTGATCGAATACCGAACGAGCCGTACAGATGTCACCGTGTGGCCGATTGACGTTCACGCCGTCCGCGCCCTGGAGACGTTTTTCGACGAGGTGACACCTGGCAATATTCCTATCCTCGCGGGCGGAGGACTGGACTTCTCCGATGCAGACCTCTCCGGTTTGGATTTCGCCGGCGCAGAGTGGATATCCGCGATACTCGACCGCACGCGGTTGCGGGGAACGTACCTCACCCGAGCGTGGCTGATCGATGCGAGCCTGCGGGGTTCAGACTTCAGTGCGGCCAATCTGAGGAAAGCTGAGATGCGTGGGTGCGACGCTCGCGAATCCATCTTCGTTGGAGCGCAACTGAACCGGACCGATCTGTCCGACGCCAACCTCCGCGGCGCGGATCTTCACGATACGAACTTGAATCAAGCCTTCTTTCACTCAACCGATCTGCGCGGAGCAGATCTGCACGGATCGTCGTTGGGTGCGTATCCAGGGAACGCCAACCTAGCTGGCGCCAAAATAGGTGGCGCAGATGTGGAAAATGTGACGGGAGATGTGACCCATGCAGTCGACGTCGGAATCAGCGAACCTCGAATCCTTGTTGGAAGTGAATTGCAGCGGTGGTTCATCGACGCCGGCGCACCGGAAGTCGTTGTCCTCGATCGCACGTTGTGAACACGCCAAGAACGGCCGTCGACCTCAGGTGGCGGCAAATCAACAGGGAAGTAGGAATTGCGCGAATGAAGCACACGTGCCGCCAACAGCGCGTTGCCTTCACCCGGCAGAACTTATCGGTCGATTCCCGGAGTGAGTCGAGACAAAGTGATCGTAAATGAATACAGCAAGTCCGAGAGCGACGTTCGAAGCTGGCCCACGGATGCTGCTGCTCGACACGCTTTGCGATCGTTCTTCGTCGAGTTGGCAGCTCACGACAACTTTGTGCCCGAACTCGTCGGACGCGGACTCGACTTCAGGGGCGCAGACCTCTCAGGTCTCCAGCTTGCAGGCGTCGACTGGACGTCGGCGGATCTGAGCGGCGTCGAGATGAAGTCCAGTTCACTTGTCGATGCGTGGTTTCTGGGCGCCAGACTGATCGGCACTGACTTCACCGGATCGAACCTACGCAAAGCACAGTTCAGAGGTTGCAGCGCGCGTGACTCCATTCTGGTTGGTGCACAACTGAACAAGACGGATATGTCGGACTCCGATTTTCGCGGCGCAGATCTCCACAACACTGCATTGGATCAAGCCTTCATGTTTCACATCGACCTCCGCGGCGCCAACCTGGCCGGGTGTTCATTGGCGACCCAACCGTGGAACGCAGACTTGAGCCATGCCCGTCTCAACGGCGCGACTGTCAAGGGTATGCGGGGTGACGTCACGTATCCAATCGACATCGGCGCCGAAGAACCAAACATTCTCGAAGGACGGGCGCTTCAGCAATGGTTCGCAGACAACGGCGCACCGGAAGTCGTTGTCCTCGATCGCACGTCGTAAGCATCCCAAACGTCAAGCGACTCCGGCAGTAAGGTGGTCCTCGTCATCGAGTACAGCACAGCGCGCAGCGACGTCCGGCGATGGCCGCTTGACGATGAGGCCAAACGCGCTCTCGAGCATTTTTTCGACAGTGTCGATGCCGGTTCCGATACGCTGCCGATCCTTGCCGGCGACGGCCTCGATTTCACCGGCGCCGATCTGTCGGGACTCGACTTGGCCGCAGCAGCGCTGAATTCGGCGCTTTTGTCCGACACGACACTCCACGGCACCTGTCTGGTCAATGCGTGGATCCTGGATGCCAAGCTCGAGCGAGCCGATCTCTCGGGAGCCAATTTGAGGCGTGCGCGCCTGCGAAGGTGCGACTGTCGGGGTGCCACTCTAGTTGGTGCTCAGCTCAACAAGACTGACATATCCGACGGAGACTTTCGCGAAGTCGACCTGCACAGCACAGCACTCGACCAAGCCTTCATGCCGGGCATCGACTTGCGCGGCGCTGACCTGCGCTCCAGCAGTTGGGGCCTCGCGCCATCGAATGCCATCATCGACGAGGCTAAGTTAGTCGGTGCCAACCTATCTGGCATGACTGGTGACGTAACCGACGCAGTCGACGTCGGACTCCACGAACCCGAAATTCTCCGGGGCGCGAGACTTCAGCAATGGTTCGACAATCACGGCGCTCCACACGTGCGGGTGTCGACACACCATGAATAAGGAGGCGAGTTGAGCGCGCACCACCAATTGTTCGCGAGGACCACCAAGGGGCCCTCCGAGATCATCACGGACTTGTCCCGTGCCGCCGGAATCCGCGCCCTGGACAGGGTGGCGCCGCTCGATGCCTTCGACTCCTACCGTGGTGTCACCGCGAGCACGGTAATCGAGCTGGAGATAGGTCATTCCTACGAGGTAGATCGGGATCTTCGATTCGAGGACTATCCCGTCCTCGTAACGGTGCGCGATCTCGGCCGCGACTCGACATCCGAAGCCCGCACCGCACTGGGCATCTCCGTCGCTCTCGACAGTTTCGGCGGCTACGATCTGCTCCTAGTCTTCGACCTGCAGCGGCTGGTCTGGCGAAACAGAGGTGGAGATGGCCGAGTCACCACGTGACGACTCTGCACTGAATCAAAGGCGTCACCAGAAAAGTTTCGGCGGCAGTCGGAGCCGAAAATCAGGTGCGGTGAACCGGTGTTCATGCCAAGGTCGCAAACGATCACGAGCACCGTAGACCTAGACCGAAAGTTAACCCAAGTGACTGTCGACTACAAACGTTCGCGCGAGGACGTGGTCACGTGGCCGACCGATCCGCGTGCCAGGCGAGCGTTGGAGGAATGGTTCATCAAGCTCGACGCTTCCCCGGCTGTACACCCGACTCTCGCGGCCGGTGAACTGGACTTCTCGGGAGCCGATCTTTCCGGGCTCGATATCGGTGATGCCGACTGGGTTTCGGCCACTCTGTCCGGTGTCAAGCTGAGGTCTTGCTACCTGGGTTACGCATGGATACTCGATGCCAATCTGACCGAAACAGACTTCACCGGATCAGTCCTGCGGAAGGCGCTACTGCGCGGTTGCAACGCCCGAGGCGCGATACTCGTCGGAACACAGCTGCACAGGGCAGACCTGTCCGGCTCGGATTTCCGCGACGCAGACCTACACGACACCGATTTGTCGCAGGCGTTCATGCCCGGGATCGACCTGCGCGGAGCGAACCTCGCCGACAGCTTCTGGGGCGATACGCGATACAACGCGTGCATTCATGAAGCGCGACTGGGACACGCGAATGTGTCGGGCATGCGCGGCGTCGTCGACGAATCCGTCGACGTCGGACTCGACGAACCACACGTCATCGACGGTGAGGAACTGCAGCAGTGGTTTCGCGACCACGGTGCTCCAGAAGTCACCGTTGTTACACGGCCAGAACGACCCTCGACAAGCACTACGGACTGATACTGGGACCATGTCGATCCAGCAGATCCTGGCAGAATCACGGACCTCGGACGGCGTCCTCGAACTCGCACCCGCGCCGGGGAGCATCCCGAGATCTCGTGGGGCGATCATTCTTCTACTACGCGCCCGACGGCCGGGTTCCCGCGCACAGCCTCATCGGATCCCGTCACCGGCACTCCCCTGTCACGTCGAACGGTTTGCCTTCCGGACTCCACAGTTCCATACGGCACCCCGCTGGACTCCGGAGTGCGGCGCGCCTGTTTAGACTGACCTTTCATTGCAGATGGATGAGGGCTGGGGGGCCATCATGGGGGAACTGAAGGCAGATCTCGATCGGCTCGAGCAGCTGGGCGCGAGGCTCGGTTCTTTGGCACGTGAGGCCGCCGCCCTGCGAACGGGTCCGGCCGCAGGCCCTTACTCGTCGGTCCTCGGCGGAATGCCGACGTCGGTGCTCGAGGCGTCGAGCATCTCCGGTGACCTCATCGACTCGGCTCTGATCGACGCCATCGTCGAACGGCTGAGCGAGACCGGCGAGATCATGGTCGACGTGGCCCGCCAGTACCGCACCACCGACGACGCATCCGCGGCGGCAGTCGGGGCCGCATTCACCGACGCCACCGGCGACTGGACTCCGCAGTGAGCCTCACCCGCACTCAGATCCAGGCCTGGAACCCCTCGACCCTCACCGACATCGCGAACGCCTGGACCACACTCGGCAGCTCGGTCGAGTCGCTGTTCGACCGTTACGTCGACGCCGTCACCAAGTCCGGCGCCGACTACTGGGAAGGCGGCACCGCCGAAGCCGCACAAACACGTGCGTCGTCGGACCGCAAAGCCGCAGTCGAGGTGGTCGATCATGTGCAGGCCATCGCCGACCGTGCACGCCGAGGCTTCTACGAGATCGACGGCCCACTCCAACGCGTCCGCGCTGCCATCCTCGGCGCCGAAACGGAATGCCTGACGGTCAGCGATGCCCTCACCGTCGGCGGTGGATTCATCCTGGCCGACGAAGAACGAACCGCGCGAATCACATTGTGGCAGAGTGAAATCGATGACGCCGCGAGCGCGACCGAATCCGCCGACAAGACCGTGCGCGACGCACTGG
This sequence comes from Rhodococcus yunnanensis NBRC 103083, assembly GCF_001895005.1. GTDB lineage: Bacteria > Actinomycetota > Actinomycetes > Mycobacteriales > Mycobacteriaceae > Rhodococcoides > Rhodococcoides yunnanense. The sequence continues at coordinate 138,272 of NZ_BCXH01000007.1, forward strand.
CCTCCGCGAGGGAGGGCCTACGACTCTTCTTCACCTCGGCCGCGACTCTCGGCGGTGAGCAAGGAAAGTCCGACGCCTCCGCCCTGGTGAGCGACCCATCGGCGCTCACACCCGAGCAACAGCACCGACTCGTCGAGGCCGGCCGGCTGACCCCGGAGCAGCTCGACGCGCTGCGTACGGGCGAGACGGCCACGATCCCGGCGTCGCAGATGGAGTACTTGGAGCAACTCGCTCGCGCGATGGACGGCAAGAGCCCCCAGGAGATCGCGGACATCGTCGGACGGCTGCCCGAGGACGCCCGGGGTGGCGTCGCCGACGCACTTCAGATCCTGTCCAATGACAAGGTCACGGCCACCGTCGTCGGAGACTCGGATGTGCCGACGCACGGCGGGTTCGACCGACTGCCCGAGTCGATACGGGCGTCGTTGACCCGCGACGATCTGGTGGTCGAGGGGTACGAGCGAGTGGGATACACGGTCTTGCCGAGCATTGCCTTGAACGGGGTGGCCGACAACCAGGCCATCGCGTCCATCGTCGACGCCGGCAGCGATGAGTACAAGAACGGCAGCAGCCTCGACTCGCACCTGCTCGATGTGGGTCGGCAGTACCTCGACGCGCAGGTCCGGCACGAGCAGAACCCGGACCACACAACCGAGTTCTTCACCCTCGACGGATACGGAACCAAGGACACGCGGATCACCGAGGACATCTTCGCGGCGGTGGGATCGGACAAGATCGCGGTGCACGACGCGGTCACCGACGCCGATCGCGGCCAGGATTTCATTCGTGACACGCTGACGCACCACTGGTCCGACGACGGTCACGCGGTCTCGTCTCTGTTCGACTTCGACCCTGCAGATTCCGTGGTCGCGGATCCAAACAATGCAGAAGACGTCGCCACGGCCGAACGCACCGGCGGCATCATGTCGGCGGTGGGCAAAGCCATCGCCACCGACGAGTGGAGCCATCTGAGCGACGTGGCCGAAACGGACCGGCAGTCGGTCGGACAACTCAATCCCAAGCTGCTGAACACGTTGTCACACAGCATGAGTCCGTACATCGCCGATCTGGCCGGGTTGCCATCGGACGATCGGCCTGGTTTCGACAACAGCTGGGTCGATCCCTCGCACACAGGTAAGTACGCCGGCGCAACCCAGGTATTCGCGCTGATGAACACCGACCACGACGCCGGCACCTACTTCACCGAACATGCTCAGGCCGAAATCCTTGCCTCAGAGGGAAGGTACGCAGAAGATCCCCGTGATGCGTATGCCGGTCGACAACTGATGACGGTCGGGATTTTGCACGGATTGGTCGACGAGGGCATCACCACCGGATTGCAAGACGAATATTCGGACAAGGCAGAATTGGCCCAAGCTGCCTACGACCGAAAGTCTGCTGCCTTCGACGCGCTGTCCACACTCGGGACGGCCGGAATCGGCGAACTCCCCGGCGGTGGTTACGTCAACACGATGATCGATCTGGTGGGAGATCCGTTGAAGGACAGTCTCGTCGGTGTCGAGCCGGACGGGCCGCACGAAGCAACGCTGGCCGGATACGATCCGTTCCACGACTTCTACAACATCCTCTCCGCACGACCGGATCTTCCGCCGGACGTCACCAGAAAGTTCGAGGACATGTTCGACGAAGACGGCACGCTGCTTCCGTACGATCCGGCAGATTCGCGCGGACTGGACACTCGGCAGCAGACGGCACTGGAAACGATGTTCAATCGGTTGGGCAATGCTTCCGACGGTAATTCGCACAGAATAGCGGACGCATACGGACGGGTGATCTTGAAAGATGGCTAGAGCAACACGGTCAGCGGTGCTCGCATCGATAGCGGTGATGCTGGTCGGCTGCGGCGGACAGGGCTCCCCACCCGATGCGGCCCGTGCGACATCGAATCTCGATCCACCGGTGCAGTACACGACAGAGTGGACCGCGCCCGCCGGCACCGACTTGTTCGACAGGTCGGGTGAGCTCGTGCGAGCTGCCGTCGAGGCGGGCGACTATGCAATTGGTTTCGGCATCGGCAAGTTCGCGCACTACCCGCCTTTTCCCGGGTATCTGGAGGCAATCGGGGCGCCATACGACGGTGATGGCCGATACTCGCCGTACTACTATGCGCGCAGCACGAAGAAGCCCGATGCCGCTGTATGGGCGCAGTACTACAATCTGACGCAAGTCGATTCGGATGGCAAGACGGTAGATGCGACGGTATGCGGCTACGGGCTCGGCATCGATTCGACCGAGAATTTCAACCTCTCGCCCATCAAGGATGCGATCCACGTGCAGCTCTCGACTACCGCGGACAGCGCCGGACTTCCGGGGACTCGCGACGCCGACGCGTCGTCGCACGACCCTCGCGCTCACTTTCTCCCGAGCTGGAACGTATTCGGCGACTGGACGATCGACGGGATGGTGCATGCGGCCTACACCGACGACGAGTCGATCGCGGCGCCGTGCCACGACTGGTGGGCGGCGCAGTTCCCCACCTTCATTCACAAGGATGCGTCACCGTACCTGTACCCACCCGACGGGTATGTCTTCCCGACGGTCCCCGACAACCACCTGCAGTATCCCGAGTGGATCGGGCCGTCGGATCCGTCGTAGAGCGCGTCAGCCGCGCGCGTCACGGTATCGACCCACCGCATTCTCGACGTCCGCGGCTACCAGCTCGTCGAAGGAACGTGCCATGTCGCACCTCCCGCAGCTACCGCGCTCACGGATCGCGCACGTCCACAGATGTACCAACCGTGGCGGGAAAAACAAATGGTCAGCAGCATCCTCGCGCGATCGGACTTCGTCGAAGTCAAGGCACCCACGGAGGAAAATCTCCCTCAGCCGCCATCAGTCGATCCCCTTCCCACGGATCCCCGTAGACCTCGTACGGATTACCAAGTTCGGCCACGCGCGCGAGGCCGGCGTCGGTGATGTCCGCACGGAAAACTTCGCTATCGGCCAACTCGTCGTCGGTTGCGTTCAGTACGCCAAGACTGCCTTCGAACCCGTTGGCTATTCGACTGATTGCGATGTCGTCGGAAACCTCCCACGGTGCCCAAGTTCGGGTGGATTCCATTGCCCATCCGCCGAACCGCAGATATCCTCTGGCTGCGATCTCTGCGATCACCTCGAGGATTCTCGCCCTCGTGTACGAAGCGGGTGTTATCCGACGTATGAGGGACGCGAAGGAGCCTACCGGCATCCAGTCGTCCGACATCTCGAACAACAGAAAATGCTCGAGTCGTTCGTCGATCATGCGATGTGCACCCTGGCCTTTCCGTCGATCTGTATACAAATCTATGCCCGACTGCAAAGGAAGGTGCCTGTCACTGCTGTGGAGTCACCGTCGGCCTTGCGGATGAGGGCGCACAGTCAAGGATTCCAAGGAGGGTAGTTGCCACTCCCCTGCTTCGAAGGGTCTGACCACCAGGGATTTCCATAAATCTCGTACGGGTCTCCCAGCTCCGCAACACGCACAATTCCTGCTGCGGTTATATCGGCACGAAAGACCTCGGTAAGCGACAGCTCACCGTCCGTTGAACTCAGTGCGCCGGGTTCGCCGAGGTATCCGTGAGCAATCCTCTCCATGGCGACGTCGTTGCTGACATCCCACGGCTTCCAAGTCCCGGATTCCACCGACCAACCACCGAACCGAAGGTAGCCAACCGCTGCAAGTCGGGAGATCACCTCGAGGATCATGCCGCGGCTGTACTCGTCCGGAGAGATGCTACGGATGTAGTAGTCGAACTCCCCCAGCGACATCCAGTCATCTTCCATCTCGAAAAGCAGGAAATGTTCCAGCCGCTCGTCATTCATGCGATGCGCACCCTCTCCATCTTGGACTCTCGGCGGGTGCGCGATCCCGTCCGGACGTTCCAGACAATCGCAACAGCCATCGCAACCAGCGGAACGACGATGTAGCAGGTGCTTATGAACACCACCGTTCCCCAGGCAAGAGGAGCGAGGAGTGCTGCAGAGACGAATTCGGAAGCGGCGTGCTCGAAATCGTCGGTTGCCAAGCCGACAGTGAGGGCAAGACCGACGCCGACTACCCAGAGCACGAACGAGACCGGAATCGACCACAACGCCGACATCCGCCAGAGCCGCCCAAAGCTGCCGCGCGTCCGAGCGTTCCTCGGTCTACTCGCCCCAGATGCAAACACGTCGTCTCCTGTCTCGAACTATCGCACGGGTTGATTCCTGGCCCTCTCGATTGGACGTCGGAGCCGACCGATCGGTTCCACTGCAGCCTCGTCGGCGCTGCACACCGAGGAAGAACGACCCGTTGTCCTTGCCGTAGACCGATTACAGTCGGGGCCCGAGGTCCAGCAACGTTCACCTGGCACCAGGACAGACGTCATGGCTGCAGACGAGAATCGAAGCACCGTCGAACATCTGATCGACAAGCTCCGCATGGCACTCGCGACCGGCACCAGGGAGTCGTTTACTGCCCTGCACACCTGGGACGATGGAAATGTTAACTGAAACATCAGGGCCGCTGTCGCGTGTCCCCGGTGAACGAGGCCAGGGCGTTTTAGAGTCTTGTTGCCCGTGAACAGGGCAGATAGGACACTGAGGAACATGGCTGGACGGAAGCGGAATTCCGCAGAGGACATCGTCCGCAAGCTGCAGCGTGCAGACGAGCTCACTGCGATGGGCAAGACTCAGGACGAGGTCGCCGCTGAGCTCGAGGTGTCGTCGGCGACGCTGTACAACTGGCGCCGCCAATACAGCGGGATGGACACCGACGCGGCGAAAGAGCTCAAGGAACTGCGCGAGCAGAACAGCAAACTCAAGCGGTTGCTCGCCGAAGCCGAGCTGGAGAAGGATGCGTTGCGGGAGGTGGCGAAGGGAAAATTTTAGGCCCAGCCGCCAAACGCGCTGCTGTGGACATGCTCGTCACGACGATGAACATGTCGAAACGGCTCGCGTGCACAGCAGTTGGGCTTGCCCGCTCAACCTACTCCCGCATCCCTATCGCGCAGACCCCTGCCGACCCGGACGCGGCCCTGAGAACGCTTCTGCGTGAGTACGCACGTATGAACCCGCTGCACGGCTTCCGGCGGGCCTGGGCGCACATGAGGCATGACAAAGGCATGCAGGTGAACAAGAAGAAAATCCACCGCCTCTGGAAAGAGGAAGGCCTACAGGTGCGGATCTACCACCCACGCAAACGCGCGGGAATCAGTTCCTGCCCGCAGATCGAAGCCGATGCTCCGAAGGTGGTGTGGGCTATGGATTTTCAGTTCGACTCCACGATCGACGGGAAGGCGATCAAGATCGCGTCGGTGATCGACGAGCACACTCGTGAGTCGCTGTTGAACATCGTCGAGAGGTCGATCACTGCGCAGAGGTTGACCGACGAGCTGGATAAGGTGTTCGCGCCCAAGGGGTGGACCGCCGTTGGTGTTGCGGATGGACAACGGTCCGGAGTTCATTTCGCATGTGCTGCAACAGTTCTGCCGTGACCGAGTTGGTATTTCGTACATCCCGCCGGGGACGCCGTGGAACAACGGGCACATCGAGTCTGGGGGCACCTCCCTCTGGGGGATCAACAACCGTCTTCGGAAGGAGTGCCTGAACCGCAACTATTGGACGAGCTTGCTCGAAGCTCGGGTTGTGATCGAGGACTTCAAGGACGACCACAACAACCGGCATCGCCACTCTTCGCTCGGCTACCTCACGCCGGCCGAGTACGCTGCCCAGTGCACCCACAACCATCGACCGGTCGAGGGTTGCGAGATCGACTGAAACCAATCACACCGTGGCTCTAGAACGCGGTGGTCCGACTATCGGGGACCTGCCACTGCCTTTTCTGAGATCACCTCGAGAAGGCGATGTCTCGAGTAGGACGAAGGTGTGATCCGTCGTATCAACGAAGCGAACGCACCCACCGGCATCCAATCGCCCGACATGTCGTACAACAGGAAGTGCTCGAGCCTCTTGTCGATCACGTTCACCAGCTTCTCCGCTCCCTACATCGCATGTCTACTGCGAAGGTTCCGCACGACAGCTCATCAACTGCTCAAGGCTGCCAAGGAGGAAACTCACCCTCAGCCCGCACCAAGGGATTCGCTTCCCAAGGATCCCCGTAGAGCTCGAAAGGATTACCGAGTTCTTGGACCAACCGCTCTCCTGCAGGAGTGATGCCGGCCCGGAACACCTCGGTAAGTGCCAATTGGCGGTCGGTCCCATCCAGAACGCCAGGCTCACCGTCGAAGCCGTTCGCGATCCGTTCCAATGCAACATCACCGGCAACTTTCCACGGCTTCCACGTTCCGGTGTCCCTCGACCACCCGCCGTACTCGAGGTAGCCCTTCGTTGCGAGTTCGGCGATCACCTCGAGTACCGCAGCTCGTGAATAGTCCCCCGGGGTGATTTGACGTATGTACGAGGCGAACTCGCCCGCCGGCATCCAGTCGTCGGACATATCGTAAAGCAGGAAATGTTCAAGCGTCTTGTCGATCATGCGATGTGCACCTTCACTCGTACGCCGCCTGAATAGTTGATGTCCAGCGTGGCACCTCCCGGATGGCTGCTCTCGCGCATCCGGATCTCTGTGCCGTCAGGTAGTTCTACGACCCTTCCAGGGTAGCTTCCCTGATCGACAGCTCGTCCTTCCGCGGTCAACGAATCCCACAGTTCGCGGATCTCAGCCTCTGAATCGACCTGTCGGACCCTTGAATTCCTGCCCGGTACCGTTGCTTCCTGGATCTGATCCTTCACGCCAGCCTCGTCGACCGGCCCCGTGTTTTCGAAGAACGAACTCGGAACAGCATTTTCGATAATGCCCCAGGCGTCGATTCCGAACTCATCGACCAACGCGAACAGGATCGCCCCTGCCGACACGACTCCGGTCGCAATCAGAGCCGATACTGCCGCATCGATCAGAAATGCGAGTCCAATTACAACGGGAACGAAGCCCCGCATGCCACCTTCTGCCTTGAACTCCTTCAGGCATCGTTCTAAAGCCAGCGCTGCAGTTACATCTGCCCGGATCAACTCGGTCAAGCAGCGCCCGACCTCACGTTTGTGCTGTTGAAGCGCATCGTCATTGTCGCCACCGCCTAGCACCGACCACTGCTCGTCGACTGTCAAACCCTCTTCCTCGGCCGTCGCAATGGCTCGGAGGAGTGCGATTCTGCAATCGCCACTGCCTGAAGCTCGGACGTGAGCACAGACGCCATTGACTTTGTCGCCTGTGACAGGTCCTCTGTTCGACGAAATTCTGCAGACGACCAATCGGATGCAGCAGACTGCGCCGGTCCGGTCCACGCGCAGGAATCGCGAAGCCTCATCAGAGCCCGTGGAGCTCGCGAACCTCTTTCCGACACAAACTCCGACAGTTCGTTCAGCTTGTCGGCATCCGCAAGTCCCCGTTCGGGTGCCCAGCCGGCAACGACGCTTTTCGTAAAGGCGACTTTCAACTCGCCTGCCCACGAGGGTCTCCGTACGCAGCTGCTTGCTTCAGCGCCTGAGCGAATTCGGCGTCGACTTGCTGGTATCCCTGCGCGCTCTGCTCGACGTTGTCGGCGAACTCCAGAAGCCGCGTCGAGGCCGATTCGATACTTGCCGAAATGATGGGACGAATCTGGGCCAGCACTGCTGCAATAGCGGAACCTGACACACACTCCACGTCGAACTGCACGTTCGAGGCTGCGACTGAAAATGCATCAGCATCGATCCGCAGGTCTTCTGCCACTGAGCGAAGACTTGCCGGATCTGCCTCCAACGGGACGAACTCACTCCCAACCTCGTCCGCCATCGAGTCCCCCTCAGCGTCCACGTAGACCACCCCATGTCTTTAGACGCGCGCCACCGACGATCGGTTCCACGCGGGAGGGCTCAATGATTAATAACGAGGGCAGTCAAGTACCTGTTCGGGAAGTCTTCGGGTATCTCTCGTGGGAACGCACGTCAGCAGTTGTTGGCTCGCCGATCTTGACGACAGAGAGCACGGCATCACCCTCTTCGATCGGGGCACCGACGCCTGGAGTCTGATCGACGACGGTGCAGTTCGAATCGTTGAGCTGGCTGCGACGAGCACCGGTGGCGTCTTCGCTACGCGAGAAGAACACTCCCGCATCCTGAATCAAGTTCTGGGCGACCTGGAGGTTCATACACACCACTGGCGGCACAAGACAGCCGCAGCTACAGCTTCTGGAGTGACGGCAACTGGCGGTACCACGGCCGGTTCCGGTGCGGGCGCGACCGGAGGCACCGTTGCTGTCGGCATCGTCGTGGATGCATCCGCAATTGTCGAGGTGATTGTCGACGCTTCACCCGTCACCGACGGTTCGTCAGTGGATCCGCACGCCGCGACGACGCCCGCTAGCGCCACCCCGCAGCTACCGCGTTCACGGATCGCGCAGCACGTCCACAGATGTACCACCGTGGTGGAAAAAACAAATGGTCAGCAGCATCCTCGCGCGATCAGACTTCGTCGAAGTCAAGGCACCCACGGAGGGAAATTTCCCTCAGCCGCCATCAGTCGATTCCCTTCCCACGGATCCCCGTAGACCTCGTACGGATTACCGAGTTCGGCCAAGCGCGCGAGGCCGGCGTCAGTAATATCCGCACGGAAAACTTCGCTATCGGCCAGCTCGTTGTCGGTTGCGTTCAATACGCCAAGACTGCCTTCGAACCCGTTGGCTATTCGACTGATTGCGATGTCGTTGGAAACCTCCCACGGTTCCCAAGTTCGGGTGGATTCCATCGCCCATCCACCGAAGCGCAGATATCCTCTGGCTGCGATCTCTGCGATCACCTCGAGGATTCTCGCCCTCGTGTACGAAGCGGGTGTTATCCGACGTATGAGGGACGCGAACGAGCCAACCGGCATCCAATCGTCGGACATTTCAAGTAACAGAAAGTGCTCGAGCCGTTTGTTGATCATGTTCGGTGCACCATTCTGTGTCGACGTTAGGCGGACTCTCGGTGGATGCGGGATCCCGTCCGGAAGTATTTGACAATCGCAACAGCCGTCGCAACCAGCGGAACGACGATGTAGCAGCTGCCGATGAACACCATCGCTCCCCAGACAAGAGGTGCAAGGAATGCTGCATTCACGAATCCGGAAGCAGAGTGCTCGAAATCGTCGGTTGCCAAGCCGACAGTGAGGGCAAGACCTACCCCGACTACACACAGCATGAACGAGACCGGAATCGCCCACAATGCCGACATCAACCAAAGTTGCCGCGCAAGCGAGCGTTCGTCGACCCACTCGCACCGGATGCACTCACGTCGTCTCCTGTCGAGAAAAGTCGCAAGTTCATTCCTTTCGCTCTTGATTGGACATCGGAATTGGACGTCCGAGGCGACTGAACGGTTCCACAGCAATCTTGTGAAGGCTGACCTTGGATTACAGTCAGCAGCCGAGGACCAGTAAACTTCGCTCCCGCACGAGGACAGACATCATGGCTGCAGACGAGAATCGAAGCACGGTCGACCGTCTGATCGACAAGCTCCGCATAGCACTCGCGACCGGCACCAAGGAGTCGTTCACTGCGCTACTCACCGAAGACGTCCGCTGGGGATCGGCTCACGAATGCACCACGCGTGAGCAGGCCGGCAATCATTACGCAACGTTGCTCGCCGACGGCATCAGGCTCCGCATCACCGACGTCGAGGAGACCGCCACACCCGAGCCGGAGCGCCGGATCATGTTGCGTATCGACGTCAACACCTCGGAACCGAACGACTCTCCTCCGGCCATGCGGGTTCGGCTCACTATCCGCGAGAATCTGATCTCCGACATCTGCATCCTGGACGAACCAACAACTGCCGAAGTCCATCAAGCCGCAGCCAGCGCAGTCCACGACGGTGACCCCGAAACCCTGCAGCAGCTACTCGCCGGACACCCCGACCTCGCGGCCATGCGGCTACCCGGCCGCGGCAGTCGAACGTTGCTGCACATAGCCACCGACTGGCCCGGCCACTTCCCCCGCGTCGCGGAATCGATTGCGTTGTTGATTGCCTCGGGCGCGGATCCCGACAGTCCATTCCTCGGCGCACACAGCGAAACGCCGCTGCACTGGGCCGCGAGCTGCGATGACGTCGCTGCCATCGACGCACTCCTCGACGCCGGAGCCGACATCGAGGCGCGCGGCGGCGTCATCGGCGGCGGAACCCCGATATCCGACGCCACCGCATTCGGCCAGTGGAACGCCGCACGTCGCCTCCTCGAACGCGGAGCAACCACAACCCTGTTCGACGCGTCCTGCCTCGGGCAGGTGGATGCCGTCGAACATGCACTCGCGTCGGAACATCCGACGCCCGAGGACATCACCAGTAGCTTCTGGGGTGCGTGCCACGGTGGCCAGATCGGCACCGCATCGGTATTGCTCGATCACGGCGCAGGCATCAACTGGATCGGCTACGACGGACTCAGTCCCCTCGACGCTGCACGCCGCTCCGAGGCCGACGACGTCGTCCGTTGGCTCGAACGCATCGCAGCCTCAACCGACCCAGTCGATCCCGACAGCTGAATCAGACCAACATCGCCAGATGCGCGACCCTAGATGCGGTCGAGCCGACGCATGGCTGTCGGACCCCTCCGCTACAGTGAAGTTATCGGGCCGAGCCACCAGGCCGCCCACATTCCCAGCACCAATTCTCGAAGGACACCTATGACTAAATCTAACCCCCTCGACGTCCTCGGCGACGGATTCCGCAACCTGCGACTACACGACATGGACGGCGCGATGCTCACACTGTCGATCGACTACGAGCTCGGCGACCAACCGCTGGTGCGGACTGCAGTGGGCCTCGCATCGCTCGCGCACCGAGACCAAACCCGACCGGGGAGCAGCGGCACTCCCGAGCCATACATCAACCATCCACTTCGAAACACGCTGCGTCTCATACGGCTCAGCAGCCGCGACCCGGAAGCCCTCGCCGCAACGGCGTTGCACGACACGGTGGAAGATCAGCCCGAACGGCTTGTCGAACTGCTGCAGGGCGACCGGACTGCAGCTCCGCGAGACGAGGCACGGCGACTGCTCTCCGCCTATTTCGAAGGCACCGTATCGGATACCGTGTGGGCTGTCACCAACCCGCCGCGGCCATCGGGTCTCACGATCGAGCTGAAGAACGCGGCCTACGTCGAGCATGTGACTGCCGTGATCGACAATCCTCGGGTCTATTTGGTGAAAGTCTCGGACTTCATCGACAACGCCGGCAGCCTGAGTGCCCTCGCAGATCCAGTGAAGCGAAATCGACTACGCGAGAAGTACGGACCGTTGGTGCCCATCTTCCAGGACGCAGCACTGCGCCACGGTGATGCGCTCGGGCTTGATTCGGAAGGATTCACTCGACTCACCAAACGGCTCGACGATCTGGCCGCGGCACTCCGAGAAGGCACCGAATTCGACGAAGGAGCTCACTTTGGCTGATTCTCAGAGCAATTCCCTCACTCAGACCGATGAATCTGTGTCTGGCCCGGGTTTGCGATTCACCTCGAATGTCGGCGGCAATCGGTACCCGGCGGTGGTCGCAGACGTCGGTCAGGTGTCGGTGAAGACGGTCTGACGTGTGGGCAACAGCGACGTGGAATGTGTCATTTGGCGGGCCGTATCCAGCGGAGTACCGAATAACGCGCTGCGGCGACAACTGTAGCCAATGCCGGTATCACAAACCAGCTCGTGGCTACGAAAAACAATGCGCCCCATAAGAAGAAACCCACGAGCACGGCCTGAATGTAGTCGCCGATCGTGTGTTGCTCACTGTCGGTCACCAGGCCAAGAATCAACGCCGAACCGAAACCGATCGAACAGATCGCAAACGCAATCGGAATCGCCCACAGCGCGGACGACAACCACAATGACCCAAATCGTCTCGGGTTCCTATCCATCATCTCGACCGCTCGACGATATCGATTCGGGGCGGGTTCGCCACACTCCATCCCATCGGTCGATGTCGGCGATCCCCACCGTCAAAATGCACCTACAAGTTCAGTTGGGGCGCGAAAACGGATCGCAGTTGCCGATCCAGATTCGAGCATGCTCCTCCTCGGTAGGTCTCGACGTCGCTCTCGCCCGTGTGGAAGAGAACCAAGGGCACTGCACTTCTATCAAGTTGGACGCAGCTCAGAACCAATTGGTTCCCCACCATTGTCTAGGACTACTAGGCAGCCTCGCTCATACAACGGCCCCGTCAGCTGAACATCCGACATACAACCGCGACAACAATGCGGAGGAAGAAGATCACCTCGACCTACGTGGTCATTCCGCAGGCTCCACTCCTGGCAACCCCTTCCACTGCACCGTTGTCGCTTCTTTTGCTCACTCGCCGCGGGCACGGCGGCGGTCAGCGTCGGAGAACCCCGGAGCCGGCGGGGAACCAAGAACCTGAGCACGCTTGCGATCCTGGTAGTTCGCCACAGAGGCGAAGGCCGCGGTGACGCCGACCGTCGTCGAGACGTAGGTCATCGATTTGTCCCGCGCGAAGCCGAGGTTGGTACCGACCTCGACTGCATCGATATTGGACCCGAGAAACACGAAATCCCACTGATAGTCCCGCTCCTGCTGCGCAATCAGCTCGCGCACAGCGGTATTGGTCCACTCCTTGCTCGAGTTCTCATGACCGTCCGTCATGACCAGAACGGTGACCGATCCTGGACGCTCGTCCTCGGGCAGGGCAGCGAGCTCGGAACCGACGTCGGTGATGAGCCGGCCGATGGCGTCGTACAGCGCAGTCGAGCCGCGGGGCTGCAGAACGAGCGGCGGCACCGTTCGGATCGGCTGCGAGCTGTAGACCAGCTCGTACCGCTCGTCGAACTGCGCCAGGGTCACGACAGACTCCCCGTCCTGCTCGCGCTCCTTGGCGATGAACGAATCGAACCCGCCGCGGGTGTCGTCGGCAATGGAATGCATCGACCCCGAGCGGTCGAGCAGAGCAGCAACGAGAGACAGCTGTGGATTGGTCAAAAGAACCTCCTGAAGAAATGCGTCGAATAGGCGCGGTGAAGATGATGGCCGAACCATACCGAGAGGTACCGACAAGAAACGGAGGTCGTAACGTTCGGCCGGGCCGAAACGAACCTCCGGGTATGCCCAATACGACCCTCCTGGCCCTGCGGGGACTGCTTGCGACCGTCTCCGCAGCGTGCCTTCTGGCAGTGAGCGCGACTCCGGCTCAGGCGGCCCCTGCGCCGGTGGATGCCCTCGTCGCAGTGGAAGCCGCATTGCGGCCCGCAGCAATGCCCATCGGTGCGAAGACTGCCGAGTCGGCGGCCATCGCGATCGGCAAGATCGTCGAAGGAGCGCCGCGGTACAACTACTTCCCTCGTTCCATTCTTCTGACCGAAGGCGTGACGCAGCCGTTCCTGTACGACACCGCCGCAGCCGACTGCTTGCCGAGCGGATTCGGATCCGACGACTATTCCGTCGGCATCGCCCAGGCCATCGCCGGCCCCGCCGTCGACCAGAGCCTGCCGGTGCCGGTGATCCCACCGGGCACGGTCAATGTGTTCTTCAGTGCCATGAACACCGCGATGTCCTCGCCGAACCAAGCGGACAACCTGGAGGTGGCGTGGCTGAACCTGAACACCCTGCAGTCCGGGCGAGCACCGATGTTCCAGGAGCGGCCGGCCGACTACATCGTGACACTGTCCAACACCATCGCAACCGGCCACGGCACAATCGTTTTCGTCGTGTTCGGTAGCGTTCTCGACGATACGAGCAGAGCATTACCACCATGCGAATACGCTCCGGTGGTCGGCGTCGTGCAGGCCTGAATCAGGCGCGGTCGAGTAGATAGGCCGTCACCTCGTCCCAAGTTTCGTAGGGCTGCTCGCCGTATCGAAGCCACTCACCCTCGAACTCGCTGGCGCCGTTCTTGTCTCGGTCGTCGACCAGAAAATCCCCGCGGTTCAGGTTCTTGTGATGCGAGAGAATGAGACGCTTGTAGGCGACCGACCCATCCTCCAGCCCCAGATGCTTCTGAACCCACAACACCTTGTCGTGCCACGCACTCGGATTCTTCCACGGCGCCGTGGACAGAATGTAGGTGTCGAAAACCGCTGCGAGCGTGCGGTATGCGTCGAGTGCACCCTCGATGGGATCCATCCTGGAGAAGATGTGCGGCACCTCGTCGAGGTCGCCCTGATATGTGACGAGGTCTGCTGGATCGGCCCGGTCGATACCGGACTGGAAGTTCACCAGCGTGTTGTCGAGATCGATGTACAGGATTCTCTTGGCCATGTCAGGCACCTTTCGTCGACGCGCCGATCGGGGCTCGTCGGGAGGGAGGGTGGCGGGAACTACACCGCCGGGAACGGCAGAACTTGACTTCGTTCTGCAGTTCGATCATGACACACGGCTCCGACAACTTCTGTAGGTGGGCGCACGGATCACACCGCGAGGTCGACGCACGCGGTGCACTCGAACTCCACGATTCTCTCGTCAGCTGGAGCAGCCCGACCATTGTCGGCGCCGGTGATGCCGCAGTGATCAGCCGATCCCCCGTCCGGATGAGCTGCCAAGCCGCAATCCCGGTCGGCGTCCACGCAGCTGAAACAGTCCTGCACCTGTCAGCAGGTTCGTCGCCGAAACCACTGCGCCGCAAATTCGTCGGCCAATGCATCAGTCTCGGACGCAGAGCAACTGTGCACCTTTACGATGTGGTTCGGCCATCGTGGGCCGTTCAGCTACAGCTGGTCCTAGAACATATTTCCAGTTACCGACCGAGATCTAGACCGAGAACGGTTTCGAGACATTCTCCTCTGTCGAAGCTCCGGGATCCCAGTGCGAGATCCAGGGTCCGGTGCCCTCGCTCTGGTCGAGGACGCCGTCCTCCATCCAGGTGTATCGACCGTCGAGCAAGTCGGCAGCAACACGGCCGTCGGTGTCGTCCGTGTTCTCCCACAGAGCGCCGAACAGTCTTTCCACGCGCAGTGTTGCCTGCTCACAGAATGCGTCGGCCAACTGGTAGGACGCGCCGCCGTGCACGGCGTCCTCGGTTCGCTGGCTTTCCGCGCGAACGATGGTTGCCGACATGGCGAACAGCTCGGCTCCGATGTCCACGATCCGGCCGAGGAAACCCTGCCGATACTCCAGCTTGGCCTGCCAACGCGCCATCCCGTACAGCATCGAGCGGGCAAGTTTGCGAGAACTGCGCTCGATGAAGCGCAGATGTGTTGCCAGCGCACCGAACTCACTGTAGGACGTCGGCAGCTGTCCCTTGCCCGCGACGAGTTGCGGCATCCACCTGGCGTAGAAGTTCCCTGCCTTGACCGCTGATTTCGCCTTTGCACTCAGGTCCGCCTTCGGGTTCACCAGATCGCCCGCCGCAACGAGGTGCGCATCGGACGCCTCACGCGCGACCAGTAGCCGCATGATCTCGCTCGAACCTTCGAAAATGCGGTTGATCCGTATGTCCCGCAGCAACTGCTCGGCGGGGACTGCGCGCTCGCCGCGCGCTTTGAGCGAGTCGGCAGTCTCGTACCCACGTCCGCCGCGGATCTGAACCAACTCGTCGACGACGAGCCACGACATCTCACTGGCCCACAGCTTCGCCAGCGCCGCCTCGATCCGGATGTCGTTACGACCTTCGTCGGACATCTGACCGGACAGGTCGAGGACAGCCTCGAGCGCATAGTTGGTGGCCGCGATGAACGACAGTTTGCTGGCGACCGCCGCATGCTCGCCCACCGGACGACCCCACTGCACACGCTCCGCGGACCATTCCCGTGCGATCTTCTGGCTCAATTTGCCTGCGGCAGAACACATGGCAGGTATCGCGAGCCGTCCGGCGTTCAACGTGGTCAGGGCGATCTTGAGACCATCACCTTCACGCCCGATCAAGTTCTCCTTCGGCACGCGAACCTTGTGCATTCGAGTGAGTCCGTTTTCGATACCCCGCAATCCCATGAACCTGTTGCGCCGCTCGACGGTGATCCCGGGCGAATCGGCCTCGACGACGAACGCAGAAATCCCACCGCGATGTCCCTCGCTCCTGGGCACTCGTGCCATCACCACCAACAATTCCGCAACGACGCCGTTGGTCGTCCACAACTTCACACCGTCGAGTTCGTAGGCTGCGCCGTCGGCCGTCGGGACCGCAGAACTCGCCATTCGAGCGGGATCGGATCCGACGTCCGGTTCGGTGAGCAGGAATGCCGAAATCGCACCTTTCGCGCATCGCGGCAAGAATTTCGCCTTCTGCGCCGGCGTACCGGCCAGCTTGAGCGGCTCGGGCACACCGATCGATTGGTGGGCGGACATGAGTGCTCCGAGGGATGCGTGCACCGAACTGATCAGCATCATCGCCTTGTTGTACGCAACTTGAGAGAGTCCGCGTCCGCCGTACTCCTCGGGGATCTTCAGACCGAAGCACCCCAGCTCTGCGAACCCCTTGACGTAATCATCGGGAATGCGTTCCTCCCGCTCGATCACCGAGCCATCGACCGTGGCGCAGTACGCGGCCAACTCCTCCAGAAAGCGATCGGCTTTCTCGGAGCTCTCGGCTGTCGGTTTCGGATAGGGATGTACCAGATCGAGCTGGAACCTCCCGAGAAACAACTCCTTGCAGAACGACGGCTTGTCCCACCCCTCCGCTCTCGACTCCTCTACGAGTGCTCGCGACTGTTCCTCCGTTACATCCAACTTCTGAGTGGACATCATCTTCGGCTCCTCCCGGACGATTGACGATGCACTCGAGTGTTCTCCTGCGCAGCGGGCTACGGACCGAAACGAGCATCGAGTGTTACCGATCGGTACAAACCGTCGGAGGCGACGACGGGTGCAGATCGGAACGTGATCAACACCCTCCGTTGCATCACGCTTCGGTGTCGGTACCTCATGTCAGGATTGCGGCATGTCACGACTCGACGAGGGATTCGCCCCACCGGCGGCATGTGTGCAGTGGTGCCAGCTTCGTTCCTATGACCTGCACGTCCTCGACGACGGTGTCGAAGTGGATCTCGGCTGGTGGAACGACCACCTCGATCGCGCCGGACACGACATTCGACTGCGTGGGCGCAATCTCGACGGCCAGGTCGTCTCCGACGGCTTGGCAACGATCCAGCGCAACGACCTCCGTATCGGCACCGAGCTGGCCGACGCCGAACATGCCTCCCTGGGCCTGCTCTTTCTCTGCGCAGCCTGGCAGGGCAGCCACCGATACCGAAAAGCGGTCCGGCGTTTCCCCGACATCAACAACCCGCACCTGATGCGCCCCAACGAGAGCCCGGTCGCCAAGACCCTCGCCGTGCTCGACAGCTGTGTCCGTGACCGCAGACTCCCGGACCTGCAGAACGGGTCCTGGTCCGGCTGGCCCGACGCCCCCGGCGTCGGCGTGTCGTTGATGGCGTCGTTCCTGTGGGCGACGAAGGGATCCGTGCGAGGGGGCCGGGGCCAGCTGATCGACCAGTTCGGTGTGTCCACCCTCATCCACGAGGGCTGGCTGGAGGATCCTGCGGTCACCGGCTTCACCCGTCGCCGATACGACCGGTACGTCGAACTGCTCACCGGTTGGGCAACCGATATCGGCACCAGCCCCGAGCTCGTCGAAATGTGGCTCGTGCAGCGCTGGAGCGCCAGGGTCCGCGAAGCACGAGAGGGCCTGCACGCCGAACCGACCCTGTTCTGAACAGTGCACACATGCCGAACGGCCGGCCAGCTCACCTCGAGTGATTCGGCGTCCATTCTCGTCGGCTCCGCACTGCATCGTCGTCGACCCCGAGATCGTCGGCCGGCGCACGTTCCTAAGTCCGTGACTCAACGGGCAGCTGGTTCAAAATCAGCCTGCGTCAAACTATCTGCGTTCGCCGATCCCCTGCCTACAGTTACCTCGCACATCAAGACTTAGGACGAGGGCAGCAGCGGCCCGCGACATGTGGAACGGGATGTCAAGTGCGGATGCTCGGCGCTCGGTCTGCTCGCACCCTGCCGTGGATCGCGCTGTCGATCTTCATCGTCGCAGCGTTCGTAGTGCCGCTGATCATGTTGATAGCGATGGCTTTTCGCACGGACCTGCCTGGACTTCCAGGGCAGTGGTCCACCGCCGGGTTCACCGCGGCGATATCGAACTCCGAGTTGTTGACACCGCTACGTGCATCCTTGATCTTCGCCGTATCCAGTTCGGTGATCGGGACGGCCATCGCATTGTTCTTCGTCTTCGTGGTCACCCGGACATCGGTTCGCTTCCGCAGAGCTGTGACACCGATGATGACGTTGATCTTCGCGACACCGGTGCTGTTCTTCGCCCTCAGCTGGGGAATGCTGGGTGCGGATCGGGTGGGACTGATCAACAAGACGTTCGGGTGGATCACGGGCGAGGTCGGAACCTCGATATTTTCGATCAATTCATGGCCCGGACTGATTTTCGTGATGGCCATCAAACTGAGCTCGCTCGCGTATTTCCTGCTGCTCGGGCCGTCGCTCAAGTTGGATCGCTCACTCGAAGAGGCCGCGGAGTTGTCCGGGTCAGGCCGGGTAGGCGCCTATTTCAGGATCTACTTCGCACTGCTGAGCCCCTCCATCACGGGGTCGTTGGTCATCGGTTTCATCGCGGGCATGCAGGCGTTCGACACTCCCCAGATCATCGGAACGCAGGCGGGCATCCATGTGCTGTCCACCGAGATCTACCGTCTGGTGTCCACGTACCCGGCGGACTACGCCGGCGCAGCCACTGTGTCCTTGGCCTTCATCGCCTTGCTCGGCGTCCTGGTCGCGGTGCAGTTCCGCCTCCTGCGAAGTCGAAAATTCACCACCGTCGGGGGCAAGTCCCGACCCGGTATGCCATGGAACTTTCCACGAGGCAACTACTTCTTCGATGCCGCCGTCGTGCTCTTCGGGCTGGTGTCGTTCATCCTGCCGACGTTGCAGCTGGTACTCAGCTCGTTCAACAAGGTATTCGGCCGCTACGACAGCCTGTCGCTGCGCAACTACCAGAAGCTGTTCGACGCCCCCGGAGCGTCGAGCGCGGTGTTGAACACGCTGCTGTTCATGACGATCGGCGGATTCGTCACCGTGTTCCTCGGGACGGTGGTGACCTATGCGCTCCGTGCGCGTCCCACGAAATGGAAGAGAGCTCTGGAGCTGCCGACGTGGATTCCCTGGGCAACTCCAGGCCTGGTCGGCGCCCTCGCGATCCTGGGCACGGTATTGGTAATTCCCGCTCTGCACCCGTTGTACGGCTCGACATGGCTGATGTTCGCCGCCTTGGTCATCGCGTCGATACCAGTTGCCATCCGATTCACCGAGAACTCGATTCTTCAGCTCGACCGCCAACTGATCGAGGCGGCGAAGATCGGCGGGGCGAGCACTTCGGTGAGCTTCGTGACGATTGTTCTCCCGTTGATCGGACCGAGCTTCATCTCCGGTTGGTTCGTCACCGGTTTGGCCATCGCAGGCAATCTGGAGATCCCGTTGCTGTTGGGTTCGACCAACGTCACGACCCTCTCGGGCCTGGCGTACAAGTACTACAGCGACAGCGCCAGTCCTGTTGCTGCCGCAGCCTTCTGTGTCTTGTTGGTCTCGATCGTGGTTCTGTTCGCGGCCACGTGGGCAGTCCGTGCGTTGATCGCTGCGGGCCTGCGAGCGCGTCGCCCGAAAGCTGCCGAACCCGCCGTGTTGTCGAAAGGCCTCTGACATGTCGAGCATCACCATCGAGGGACTGACCAAGCGGTATGGCCGCAACACCGTCGTCGACGAGTTGTATCTATCGATCGGCGAGGGCGAGTTCGTGACGTTGCTCGGCCCGAGCGGATGCGGCAAGACCACGACACTGCGTGCCATCGCAGGTCTCGAGATGCCCGATTCCGGCCGAATCGACATCGGTGCAACAACAGTCACCGCCACCGAGTCGGGCACGATGGTTCCGCCGCATCGCCGGAATCTCGGCATGGTCTTTCAGAGTTATGCGATCTGGCCACACCTGTCGGTGTTCGACAACGTTGCCTACCCGCTCCGGCGTAAGCGGCTGGCATCGGCGGTGGTGCTCGCACGAGTCACGGAGGTTCTGCACCTGGTCGGCCTCGCGCACACGGCCAGACGGTCGGCCACGGAGCTCTCGGGCGGTCAACAGCAGCGCGTTGCCCTGGCCCGTGCCATCGTCGCAGAACCGAATGTCCTCCTGTTCGACGAACCCCTCTCCAATCTGGATGCGCAGCTCCGCATTTCACTCCGAGAGGAGATTCATCGGGTACGGTCCAGCCAGAACACCACGTCGGTGTACGTGACGCACGATCAGTCCGAGGCATTCGCATTGTCCGATCGCGTCGCCATCATGCTGAACGGCAGAATTGTGCAACTCGATCGACCGGACCGAGTGGTCTCGCATCCCGCGAGTCTCGACGTCGCACGATTCTTGGGTTTCGAGAACATCGCCCGAGCCACTGTAGTCGATAGCGTCTCGGACACAGTGGTACTCGACGTCCCCCACCTCGGCATTCGCCTGCAGGCGGACCGCGGCAACGCGGCCCACCGTGCCGGCGACTCGGTGACGGCGGTGTTTCGAGCAGCCTCGGTGACGATCGCCGGCAACGACGACCTGGACCGATCGAACACACTGAGCGGCAGAGTCGTTCGCAGTACGTTCCTCGGAGAAGACATTCAGTACCGCATCCGCGTCGGAGATTCGGACGTGCTCGCCCGAGTCGGCTTCGACGGAACCCCTCCACTGGCACCCACGACGGACGTATCGCTGCACATCTCCCCCGCAGCACTTCTCACCTTCACGGACATCGGCACCATATCGGACGACGAGGTGGCCTCGAGCACACCGATCGTCGAATCAGAACATCCGCTACAGAAGAAAGCACTCATTCGATGACAACCCGATCGATCACACGGCGCCGCATCCTCGCCGCCGCACTCACCGTTGCCGCACTTGCACTCTCCGCGTGCGGGAGTGATTCGGCCGACGCCGAGACGGATAACTCGACGCCTGCCGCGGCTGCGGACACCGCCGAACTTCTCGGCGGGGCCGACAACGCAGCGCATCTCGACGACCTGTACTCCCAGGCCGTGGCGGCAGGCCAGAAGACCATCACCGTGTACGGCGTCACCGCTACGTCATCGGCGTCGCTGTACGAGGCGTTCAGCAAACGCTACCCCGACATTGCGGTCAACCACGTCTCGATCTTCGGCGCCGAGTTGCAATCCCGCATCGCGGGCGAACAAGCCACCAAGCAGTACGTCGCGGATCAGGTGAGCGTCAGCGGCAGTGACGCGGTGTTCGTAGCCGACAAGGGATTCGTCGCCGACCAGCAGATCCCGCTGGCCTCGCAATTGGACGAGCAGTTCAAACCCGCAGGCGACAGGTTGTTCGGTGGCAACGAGTACCTGTACACGGTCGGCTACAACAGTGAACTGGTCGACGAGCCGGATGCGCCCAAATCATTCGATGACCTGCTCGATCCCCAGTGGGCCGGAAAGATCGGAATCTCCGATCCAACGCTGGGAAACACCGGTTTCGTCTCCGCCGCAATCAAAGCCGGGAAGATCGACGAGAAGTGGCTCGAGAAGTTCAAGGAGACATCTCCCGTCGTCTTCCCCTCCGAACGCGACCTTTTCACAGCGGTGTCCACCGGTCAGATCGAACTCGGCCTCGGCAACTACATCCGAGGGGACGCCTTCCTCGCGAAGGATGATCTACCGGTCAAGTTCGTCGCCGACTTCGAGGATGGAGTCAGCACCGGGGTGTTCTACCGCGGAACCCTCACGAACGCACCGAATGCCCTCGCGTCGAACCTACTGGTCGACTGGTGGCTGACACCCGAGGCACAGAAGCTGATCGCAGATCAAGGCCAACCCGGTCTCATGCCGGGAGCTCCGGCCGTTCCCGGGCAACCCGCACTCGCCGACATCACCATCAATCCTCCGCCGACGTTCGACGAGTACGGTGACTACACGTCCTGGGCGAACGCACTGTTCAAGAGCACGTTCTCATGACACGGTTTCATCTCGGATGGTTCAACGGCGCCGGCTTCGGTCTTCAGGGCTGGGGATCACCGGAGTACGTGCATCGGCCCGACCCCTGGCGGCCCGACTTGTTCCAGACCTCCATTCGCGAACTCGAACGAGGTGGTTTCGACTTCCTGGTCCTCGAAGATTCTTCGATGGTTCCCGACGCCTATGGCGGAAGCCCGGACTACTACCTCGAACGTGGCGTCATGGCACCCAAGTTGGACCCTGTTCCGCTGGTTCCCTATCTTGCGAGCGTCACCGAGCACATCGGGATCGTGCCGACCCTGACCACCGGCTTCTACCACCCGTGGTTGCTGGCGCGTCTGATGACGACGCTCGATCATCTGACGCAGGGCCGCATCGGGTGGAACATCGTGACCGCGACGACAAAGCTGGCGTGGGCGAACTACGGTCTGGAGCAACCCGAGCACGACCGGCGTTACGACCTCGCCGACGAGTTCGTCGAGGTCGCGACACAGCTGTGGCGCTCGTTCCCGGCGAGCGCGCAAGTCCTCGATGTGGAACGCGGTGTTGCGTTCAGCGCCGAGAACGTCAAGCCGATTCATTTCGAAGGCGAGTTCTTCAGCTCCCGCGGACCGCTGAATGCACCGGCAGGTCCGCAAGGTTCCCCGGTGCTCTTCCAGGCAGGTGGGTCGCCACGCGGCCGTGCATTCGCAGGCAAGAACGCCGAGGCGGTGATCGCGAGCTGCACCTCCGTCGAGGACATGAAGAGCTACTACGTCGACGTGAAGAAGCATGCGGTGAACAACGGACGGGATCCGAGTTCGGTCAAGGTCTTGTTCGCAACCGGTGTGATCCTCGGCGACACCCACCAGGATGCAGTGGACAAGGCCGAGGCCATTCGCGCTGCGGGGCAATCTAATACCGCGTCCAAGCTAGCCGGGTTGTCCAACATCACCGGTATCGACTTCTCCACGGTCGATCTGGACGAACCGCTCACCGAACTGCGGACGAACGGATCGCAGAGCTCGCTCGCGGAGTTCCTCAGCACGGCTGCGCCGGGTGCCACCCTTCGAGAAGTGCTGGCGACCAAGACCTCTCCGGGCGTCATGGGCTACCCGTTCATCGGCACCGTCGACGAAGTAGCAAGTCGAATGAAGGACGTCATGGACGAAGTCGGCGGCGACGGTTACCTGTTCGGCGGCTTTCTCCGGCCGGGTTACATCGCCAGGCTCGTCGACGAACTGGTACCTGCGCTCCGCAAGCTGGACGTGATCAGAACCGAGTACGGGAACTCGACATTTCGGGAGAATCTGCTCGAGTTCTGATGGTCGGCGCGGACCGCACCTCGAGACGCGCACGAGGGTGCGATCCGGCCGCCAGAACCTTCTGTGCCAGATGCCAATTCGAGCTGCCGAGACCGAGTGCATGACGGAGATACGCCCAGGTGACCTGCTGCAGGAGACCGACCGTGGCCGGGTTGTCGTCGGTGGTCTCCTTCGCGTCGTAGCCAGGGATGCCGCCGAGAGAGTGCTCGGCATCGACCAGGGTGAGCAGGCTCTTGTCCCCCGGGCTCAGCTCGTATGGATCGGCCATCCACTCCGGGCCACGCACACTCAACGGTGAATCGTCGCGGTCACCGACCACGACCAGGGCTGGAGTTGCCATGTGCTCGAAGTGCGCATCGAGGAACGGAAGCTGTTCGGCAGCAGCGGGAGTCAAGTCGGATCCGCCCTTTCCTGCTGTCGCCAACAGAATTCCTGCGGCCACGCGGGGATCCGAGAGATCCTGCTCGACGCCGGTCGACGGATCACGCACCCGCAGCCCCAGCAGGTTCCCTGCGGTCTGACCACCGAACGAGTGGCCCGCGACGGCGATACGGTCACGATCCACGCGTCCGGCAAGACCCGGAACAGCGTCTCCGACGACGTCGAGGCCGTCGAGAATCTGTATCATGTCTGCGACTCTCTGTCGCCAGATGGTGGTCCTACGAGGATCATTCGGGTCCATCTCGACGGTCCTCGAATCGAGGAACGTCGGCTGAACGACGACGAACCCGTGAGCCGCCCAGTAGTCGGTGAGCGGACCGTACCCTTCGAGCGACGAGCCGAAACCGTGCGCGAACACGATGACCGGCAGATCCCGACCCGTCATGGGTGCCGATACCCGGACCTGTAGTCCGCGATCCGGCCCACCAACGCCGACGGGCTTGACCGAGACGACCGCGGTGGCGTCGGGCACGGGGATGATCGGATGCACGGCCTGCCGAGTGGACATGATTCGCTCCTTGCGCGTCAGTGGCTTGCTCTACCTACGTCACGCTACAATCTGACATCAATGTGAGATTCAAGCCCGAGTGACCGGGATCACCGAGGAGGAGTGCGTGCGCATCGGAGAGCTTTCCGCTCGGACAGGCGCGAGCGTCAGATCGCTGCGGTACTACGAGGAACAGGGCCTGCTGGCATCCGACCGCGCGCCGTCCGGCCACCGGAGCTACCCGGACGCTGCCGTCGACCAGGTCGATCTGATCCAAGAGCTCTACGCTGCCGGATTGTCCAGCAAGACCATCGTCGACCTCGTCCCGTGCGTGGTGCACGGCAACGCAACTCCGGAGCTGCTCGGTCGCCTCGCCGACGAGCGCAACCGCATCGACCGGCACATCGCCGACCTCATCGGCACCCGAAATCGGCTCGACTCCGTCATCGACGGCGCGACCCACAACATGACTACCGGCCGGTCCTGCCGAGCCGACTCCGCCAGGTAACAATCCCCTAGGCGTGAAGGCCACGCCGAACCGCTACGGAGTCAGGACAATTCGCCCGAACACCTGTCCGTCGTCCATTCGCTGATGCGCTTCCGCGGCACGGCTCAACGGGAGGACATCCTCGACCACTGGATGAATCTCGCCGCGAACGGCGGCATCGAAGTACTCGGCACGCGTGCGATCGCGATCAGCTGTCGGAACGGTGTCGAGGCTGAAAGTACTCAGCGACAACGATTTTCTGAATGCACCCATCAGAACCATTCCGAAGTCGGCGGGCGGCGGTCCGCCGACAACGCCGACCAGAACGATCCTGCCGTTCGGCGTCAAGCGCTCGACGAACGACGGCAGCGACGCTCCGGCTATGACGTCGATGATCACATCGAATTCCGTCGGCCCGTCTCCGTTCCCACCGCGGTCGAGCACATGAGTTGCGCCGAACCCCCGAAGCCTCGCACCGCGCGCAGGCGATGACGTGGTGACAGTGATCGATCCGGCTCCAGCGGTCGCTGCGAGTTCCACGACGGCGATGCCGATGCTGCCCGCCGCGCCGCGCACCAGCACGGACTCCCCCGCGGAGAATCGGGCGTGCTCGAGTGCAAAGTGCGCCACGGGAGCTGCACTTCCGAGAGTGACGGAATCGATGCTCGACAGGTCGTCGGGAAGTGCGACGACGTCGCCTACCTTCGCGATCGCCTGCTCGACGTACCCGCCGCCGACACCGGTGAATGCCCACACCCGACGACCCACCCACGCCTGCTCGACGCCGTCGCCGACCTGTGTCACCACACCCGCCACCTCGCTGCCGGGCACGAACCCCTCGGTGAACCCGTAGCTGCCCAACGTGCCGCGGCGGACGACGGCGTCGACTCCGCCCACTCCGATGGCCTCGGTGCGGACGAGGACCTCGCCGGGCTGCGGACTCGGCACTGGAATATCCGTCACACGCATTCCCTCGGGACTGCCGAACGTCTGAATCGACACCGATTTCACCGCATACCTCCGAAGACGTCTCGGGCCCGACCGTCTGGTCAGGCCACTGCGGACGACGGTAGTGGACGCCACCGTCCGTTTACGTAAAGTGAGATGCATGCCCGAAGGTTTGACTCAGATCCTGCGCACCGACGCCAAGCAGAATCGCGACCGCATCCTGGAGGTGGCGCGGGAAGTGTTCGCCTCGGACGGTCTCGGCGTCTCCATGCGCGAAGTGGCGCGCCGCGCCGATGTCGGACCAGCGACGCTGTACCGCCGCTTTCCGACGAAGAAAGACCTCGTTCTCGAGGCATTCCTGGACGAGTTCCACACGTGCCGCAGCATCGTCCGCGACGGGTTCCACGATCCCGACGCATGGCGCGGCTTCTGCTCGGTGATCGAACAGCTCAGCGAACTGAACGCACAGAACCAGGGTTTCACCGAAGCCTTCATCGCCGAGTATCCGGAAACGGTCGATCTCGTGGCGCACCGAACCGAGACCCTCCGTGCGTTCACCGACCTCGCGCGGCGGGCACGAGCGCAGGGTGAACTGCGAGCGGACTTCGTCGTCGACGACTTGATTCTCTTCCTGACCGCGAACCGCGGACTCGCGTCCACACCGGCGCACGACCGGATCAAGGCTGCCCGTCGACTGGCGGCCCTGATGATCGACGCGTTTCGGGCTTCCCCTGCCAACCGGGAGCTTCCACCGTCTCCGCAACTCACTCGGTCGGCGGGCTCGTCGTAGAGCCGTGGTTACACACGTCACACCGCGCGGGTTCACTGTGTGAAGTAGGCGCTGGCTTCACAGTTTCCCGATTTCGTATCGTCTCCAGGGTGACTTCTCCGCACCCACATCCTCACACCGAAGGCACTATCGACAGACCCCGCTGTGTGCATCCAGGACGGTTCGCAGCGTGTCGGCCAACTCCTTCAGCGCTACGATGATCTCGCGTTGTCGCTGCGGCGGGATGCACCACTCGTAGCCCTGCACGCACACCGCCGCGACGACGTTGCACTCCGAGAAGACCGGGACGGCAATCCCGCGAATCCGACGTCCCAACGTTCCAGCCGTGACTTCGTATCCAGGCTTTCGCGTGGACCCACCCGGCCCGAACAGTGCTGCCGCAGGCGATGATTCGCGATGTACACGCATTTCGGGTAGTTGATCCTCGCAGAACCTCTCGATGGGTCGCGCGACAATGACCGCTTCGATCGTCTGATTCCGCGGTACAACGCAACTCACAGTGATTCCCAGAACCGACGCGGCTGCATACAGATGCGGCGCAAGCACATCGATCGGCAAAGGTGGCGTATCACTCTTGCTTCCAATGCTTTCCGTCACTGTCCGGTATCGCAACGTGTCCGTGTCACGACCGAGCAGTCCCCCACGAACCAACGCCTGTGCAATGCGATACGTTGTGGTCTCGTTCAATTCGACCGCCTCTGCCAACTGCTTGACCCCGATTCCATCGGGCGAGTCGCTCACCGCATGCCACACCGCCATCGCACGATCGATGGACCGCGTCGGACTTGTCACGTTCTCGCTCATAACCTTTGGAGTACTCGCGCGGCCGGTGCGATGTCAAACCGCGACTGCAAGTTCCGCGCACGATGATTTGAACTATGGCCCGCACTCACATGTCGAACTACTGTCAAGTTTCAAGGGTGGGTGCGTTACGCCTCCGTCGTTCGGCCACCCACCATCGGTATCAACACGTAGGCGCTCATCGCCATCTCGGTTCGAGTTCGAAAGGTACTTCCATGTCATCGGTCATTCACCAGGTGCATTCAACCGACTACCCCACAGTCGCCACTACCTCTGTGGCCGCCCTTCGAGGCCTTCTCGAGGGACCGAGCGAAGTAGCGGTGGTGGATGCCAGCGAGGGCACTGTCTTCGAGGACGGACACATCTCTGTTGCGTCGCCGATTCGCGCAAGCGAGACCGAGGTGTTGCTCCCCCGTGTTCTCCCGCGACTCTCGGCGACCGTTGTCTTCACCTCGTCCGACGACGGTCACGATGCGATCTTCGCTGCGCGCGCTGCGCAGCGACTGGGCTACACGGCCGTGTCTGTGCTCGACGGCGGCACCGCGGCGTGGGCCGATGCGGGATACGAGCTCCTGACCGGTCCGAATGCACTGAGCAAAGCGCTCGGCGAGTTCGTCGAGCGCCGCTACGAAACCCCGCGTATCACTGTCGACCAGCTCAAGAGTCGTATCGATTCCGGCGAGGACATCGTGGTGCTCGATACCCGACCGGAGCCGGAGTACCGCCACATCTCGATCCCGTCGGGCATCGGGGCACCAGGAGCCGAGTTGCTGTATCGCGCATTCGATTCGGTGTCGAGCCCCAACACGACAGTAGTGGTCAACTGCGCGGGTCGAACCCGCGCGATCATCGGCGCACAAGCCCTCATCAACGGCGGATTCCCCAACCCGGTCGTGTCGCTGGAGAACGGCACGTGGGCTTGGGAACTGGCGGGATACGAGCCCGCGCGGGGTGCAACTGCACGAGCGCCCGAACCGACCGATTCGGGCCGAGCACAGGCAGCGGAATCCCGCGAACGCCTCACTGCGCGATTCGGCATCACACATATCGACACCGACACGCTCGCGAAGTTTCGAGCCACCGCTGACGAGCACACCCTCTATCTGTACGACGTTCGCACTGCCGAGGAGTACGCGGCCGGACACCTCGAAGGCAGCCTCTGGGGAGCAGGTGGGCAGCTGGTACAGGCAACCGACGAGTTCGTCGGAAGCCGAAAGGGACGCATAGTTCTCGTCGACGGCCCTGATGCCGTTCGCGCCACCGTGACTGCATCGTGGCTTCTCCAGCAGGGCCTGGCGAATGTGTTCGTGTACGGGGTACCGGAGTCGACCACACTCGTCGCCGAGAGGTCCGATTCGGATGCTCTCGGTGATGTCGCCACGATCGAACCGGCGGAAGCCAAGAACGCTGCCGACGCGGGTGATGTGGTGATCATCGACCTGGAGCCGCATCGTCCGGCTTTCCAGAATCGTCGCTACATTCCCGAATCGCGTGTCGCACGACGGTCGACCCTGTCCGCCACGATCGCGAACGTCCATGCGTCGAAGCGAATCGTCCTGACATCCGGGGACGGCCGAATCGCCGCAATCGCAGCGGCGGAGATCGCCCGCGACTCCGTTGTGCTGGCCGGGGGCACGGCAGCATGGCAAGCCGCCGGCTTCGAGACTCGCGACGACACCGATCAGCAACCGCTGCAGGTCGGTGAAGAACTACCACGTCCTCGCACCCCGGAAGAGCGTGCAACCGACCTCGCCGCGTACGTCGCATGGGGCGACCAGATCGTCGACCAACTCGACCGCGACGGGCTCGTGCGGTTCCAGGCGTTCGACGAGGTCGTCTCCCAGTGACACAGCGACACCCGCGAACAGACGGTCTCGACAAGATACTTGCTGCGATCGCCTCCGACGCGGTACACCACGACCGGGACCTCGTCCGACCGGACACAGCAGTCGCGGCGCTGAAGAACGCTGGGTTCGGCGCACTGCGTGTACCGGCGCGCTTCGGCGGCGCCGGCCTGTCACTGCCCGAAGTCTTCCGCAAGGTCATCGCCCTGGGAGCAGCCGACCCGAGCGTCGCACATATCTATCGCAATCACTTCGCCGTCGTCGAAAAGCTCGTTGCAGCGGACACAGCGGGGGCCAATGTCAGGCGATGGCTCGAACTCGCTGCTGGGGGTGCACTCTTCAGCACCGGCATGACCGACAAGGATGACGGCTCCGGCGCACCGGTCGGCGGTGGCCGCGTCACTACCGACCTCGATACCTCGGTGGTGCCGCACCGAATCACCGGAACCAAGTACTACTCGACGGGCAGCACGTTCGCGGACTGGATACTCGTACGAGCACGTCGAACCGACGATGACAAGACCATCTTCGCCTTCGTCGATGTACTGCGTAACGGCGTCACGGTCACCGATGACTGGGAAGGCTTCGGTCAAAGACAGAGCGGCAGCGGCACAGTCACGTTCGATGACGTCACCGTGCATCCCGACGAGGTCGTTTTCACCGGATCGGGCCACGGCGAAGAATTCAACAACGCCGCGTTGCCCCAGCTCTACCTGACCGCGATTCTTGCTGGAATCACCTCCGCCGTCGCCGACGATGCCGTGACACTGGCCAAGAACCGAACACGAACGTTCTACCATGCACCGACCGAGAATCTGCTTCAGGATCCCCTGCTGCAGAACACGATCGGCGAACTTGTCAGCCAGGCGTACGCGGCATCGGCAATCGTCGTCGACGTCGCTCGCACTATCGATGACATCTACGCTGCCGAATCCGACGTCGAGCGCAGGCAGCGTGCTGTTGCCGCATCGTTGAATGCGTCGAAGGCCAAGGTGGTCATCGACGACATCGCCACACGGGTGTCCACCGCGTTGTTCGACGTCGGTGGCGCCTCGGCCACGTCGCGCACGAAAGACCTGGACCGACACTGGCGCAACGCCCGAACCCTCGCCTCACACAATCCGACCGCATACAAGGCCCGAATCATCGGCGATCATGCATTGAACGGCACCGATCTCCCCACCGGCGGATTCTTTTGACCACCCTCATCTCAGAAAGAGCACCACTCATGACCAGTCGGTACACACCGGCACACCTGGCGAGCCGCATGCTCGTCGGCGGAGCTACGCTACTTCTTCTCGCGGCATGCAGCAGCGGCCCTGCAGACATCTCCGACAGCGGTGGCGGTACGCCGAAATCGGGAGGCACACTTCGTGTCCTCGATTACCTCGAGTCGACATGCCTCTCCCCCGCAGGCAGCAATGCCTACAAGGACAGCGTCATCTCCAACCAACTCTACGACCGCCTCACATACCAGGACCCCGAGACGGCCGAGATCTCCCCGTGGCTCGCCGAATCGTGGGAAAGCAACAGTGCAGCAACCGAATACACGTTCAAGCTCCGACCCGGGGTCACGTTCAGCGACGGCTCGCCCTTGACCGCCCGTGTGGTAGCAGGCAATTACGACCAGCTCGGCAAAGGCCAGCCGGATCTGGGCATCACCAAGAGCACCTGGATCCCCAACTACGACCGAAGCGAAGTCGTCGACGACAGCACCGTCAAGTTCTACTTCACCGCACCGAGCGTCGGATTCCTCCAAGCGACTTCGGCGTTCAATCAAGGAATCATCTCCGAAGCATCACTTACTCTGAAGAACGAAGATCGCTGCCAGGGCTCGCAGGTCGTAGGAAGTGGCCCCTTCGTGTTCGAGTCCGAGGAGAAGGGCAAGAAGACAGTACTCGAGCGCCGCGAGGACTACGACTGGAACCCGGCGGGTCTCGGCCACGAAGGCCCGGCGTATCTCGACTCCATCGAATACTCCATCGTGAAAGAAGGAAGCGTCCGGCTCGGATCACTGCTCGCCGGACAGGCAGACTCGGCCCGCGGAATCCTCCCGACCGACGAAGCACTCGTCACACAGAATCCTGGGTTCTCCATCCAGGCACTCGACGTCGGGCAGCCGAACATCCTGACGATCAATCCCGACACACCGAACCTGGAGGACGTGCGAGTCCGCCAGGCGCTCATCTCCGCCACCGACACCGACGAGATCAAGTCGTCAGTTCTGAGCAGCAGTTACACGATCGCCTCCTCGGTTCTCGGCCCCAACAACCCGGGCTACGAAGACCTGTCGGCCGAGCTTGCCTACGATCCGGACCGCGCAAAGCAGCTGCTCGACGATGCCGGTTGGGTCCCCGGCCCCGACGGCATCCGCACCAAGGACGGGGTTCGACTGACGATTCCCGCAGCAATCTCTCCCCACCACATCACCGCAAAATCGGCCATGGAGGTACTGGCAGAGCAATTCAAGCGGGTCGGCGTCGACCTTCGACTGACCGAAGGCAACCTGGCCACCTGGGCCAAGGTGATCACCGATCCCTCTGTGAACGCGTTCAACCAGACCACGCCGACACGGCTCGACTCGGACCAACTGCGTACCACGTGGGACAGCAGCCAACAGAACGTCGTCAATCACGCTTTCCCGGAACTCGATTCACTCGTTCGCCAACAGAACACCGATGTCGATCCTGCTGCACGCAAGGAAAGCGCCGCGGGCGCACAGAAATTCATCATCGACAACGGGTTGGCAATCCCGCTGTACGACGACGTACTCGTGTACGGCAACGCCGACTACGTCAAGGGTGTGACTCGCGAGGCTCAAGGACGACCGACCTACGTCGACACCTGGCTCGACAAGTAAGGGATGGAACCGATGGCACGGTATACAGCAGCGCGAATCGGACGCGCGGTCGTCGTCCTGTTTCTCACCTACACGGGCTCGTTCCTGCTCCTGAACATCGTGCCGTCGGATCCCATCGCATTACGTCTGGCAGATCCGAACAGCGCGATCTCCCCGGAAGACGCGGAGGCGCTCTACTCGTACTACGGACTCGACAAGCCTCTTCCCGAACAATATTTCGATCGGCTCGTCAATCTGTTCCACGGCGATCTGGGATTCTCGATCACCAGCGGCGACCAGGTGACCGATCGCATTCTCTCGGTTCTGCCGTCGACATTGCAGTTGACCGCACTCGGTCTGCTTCTGGCGATCGTGCTGGCACTCGCGATAGTGGGCGCAGCAAACCTCACCCGCCGCCGCTGGTTCGCCGAATCTCTGGACAATCTCCCGAACCTCTTCGTCGCCGTTCCGATGTTCTGGCTGGGATTGCTGATCATTCAGTTCTTCTCGTTCAAGCTGAATCTTTTCTCCGCTGTGGATGCACAGCCGGTGTCCTCGCTGATATTCGCATCGCTCGCGCTGGCAGTACCGATCTCGGCACCGATAGCGCAAGTACTGAACTCGAATGTGCGTTCGATGAGCAGGGAGGCCTTCGTAGCAGTCCTGGCGGCAAAAGGACTCTCGCGCTATGCCATCTTCTACCGCCACCTCCTGCGCAACGCAGCACTGCCCGCGGTGACCATTGCCGGCATCACGCTGGGTGAGCTCATTGCCGGAGCGGTGGTCACCGAGACCATATTCGCGCGAAACGGGCTCGGCCAGTTGACCGAGAACGCAGTCACTACCCAGGACCTACCCGTCGTTCAAGGCATCGTCCTGTTCGCCGCGCTCGTATTCGTGGTGGTCAATCTGGTCGTCGACCTCGTATACCCGAAACTCGACCCTCGCCTGCGACAGCGCCGACTCACGGCGTCCACACGAAAGGTATCGGCATGACCGCATCGGCAACCGTCGGCAATGCGTCACCGCCGCCCGATGGCACTCGTGTCAGGGCCGCCCGGCGTCCGCTCGGACTGCGCGGAGCAATCGGCCCGGCAGTCTCCGCCGTTGTCCTACTCATCGGTGTGCTGTGGGCGGTGGCGCCGGGGGTATTCACCGACCGGGACCCGATAGCTAGCGACCCCGCGCAACGGCTCCTGCCGCCGAGCAGCGAACATTGGTTCGGCACGGACCTCCTGGGTCGCGATCAATACAGCCGCGTCGTGTACGGTTCGGTCCACTCCTTGACCGGCGCCGCACTGGCCGTTGCAGTGGGCCTGATCGTGGGAGTGCTCCTGGGGTTGTGGGCGGGATATGCCGGAGCGTGGACCGAATCGATCGTCATGCGCGTCGTCGACACCCTGCTGGCAACGCCGGCGCTGCTGTTGTCGATGGCCATCGTCGTCGCATTCGGCTTCGGCACTACCAATGCAGCCATTGCCGTCGGTGTCACCTCGATCGCGACGTTTACCCGGTTGATGCGCGGAGAGGTTCTGGCGATTCGAGGCCGTGACTACGTCGAGGCCGCCCGCGCAGTGGGGACGCGTCCGCTCGCGGTTGCCGTCAAACATGTCCTTCCCAACTGCCTCGTGCCGGTTCTCGCTTTGGCCGCACTGCAATTCGGTGCCGCGATCCTCGCCATCGCCACACTCGGCTTCCTCGGGTTCGGTACCCCACCGCCGACCCCGGAATGGGGACTGCTCGTCTCCGACGGCCGGGACTACATGGCCTTCGCATGGTGGTTGACAGTCCTTCCCGGCCTCGTCATCGTCGCGATGGTTCTCGCAGCCGGTCGACTCAGCGCCTACGCACGGAGACAATTGTGACAACAACACTGTCCAACGGTTCCACCACCGAAGTTCCGACACTGCGGGTCGAGAACCTCTCGATCGCCTATCGGACCAGGGGCCGCAACACACCCGTCGTCGATTCCGTCAGCTTCGACGTCCACCGCGGACAAACACTCGCGATCGTGGGCGAGTCCGGCTCGGGCAAGAGCACCATCGCGAACGCGATCGTGGGATCCTCCACAGAATCCGCACGCATCACAGGTGGTCGCATAATGTTCGGCGACGACGACATCCTGACTCTGAAAGAACGTGCTCTTCGACGGTTGCGTGGCTCCGAGATCGCTTTCATACCACAGGATCCTGGATCGTCACTCGATCCGATCGTGCGAGTCGGTGCACAGATCGCAGAAGTGTTCACCACTCACCGGCGGCTGTTCCCGGTGGCGGATGTCGACGACGCCGTGACCACAGTGCTGCAGGAGGTCGGTTTCGACAATCCCGATGTCATCCGTAAGCGCTACCCGCACGAGCTCTCGGGCGGGATGCGACAACGTATTCTCATCGCGATGGCAGTGGCTCTGTCGCCGCGTCTGCTCATCGCCGACGAACCCACCTCCGCTCTCGATGTCACCGTCCAGCGCACGATTCTCGACCTGCTGAGCCGGCTCGGTGAGCAACACAACATGGCCGTCGTGCTGATCACACACGACATCGGTGTCGCCGTAGACCGTTCGAACCGCGTCCTCGTGCTGGACAAGGGGGCGGTTGTGGAAGAAGGCGAGTCCGCGACAGTACTTCGGACGCCGACTCATCCGTACACCCAGCGCCTCGTCTCCGACGTTCCCACCCTCGCCGACGCTCGGCTCGGGTCGGCGCGAACGCCACGGGAACGCCTGCTGTCGGTGAGCGCAACCGAACTACGAGTCGAATACGCCTCGGGTGAGGAACATCCCGTGGTGGCTGTCGACGATATCTCCTTCGAGATTGCGACGGGCGAAACCTTGGCCGTGGTAGGCGAATCCGGTTCGGGCAAGACCACGACGGCCAGGACGCTGGCCCGATTCGTCACTGCCACATCGGGAAACATCGACGTCCGAGCTTCCGACGGCACATCACTCAGCACCGCCGACGAACGAGATTTCAGACGCCACGTGCAGTTCGTGTACCAGAATCCGCGATCCTCACTGAGCCCGAGGCGGTCCATCGGATCCATCATCGCCGAACCCCTCGACGCGTTCCACATCGGAAATCGCCGTTCCCGCACAACACGCCGCAACGAACTGCTCGAACTCGTCGGACTGCCGACGTCTCTGCATACCCGCA
Source organism: Rhodococcus yunnanensis NBRC 103083 (assembly GCF_001895005.1). Taxonomy (GTDB): domain Bacteria; phylum Actinomycetota; class Actinomycetes; order Mycobacteriales; family Mycobacteriaceae; genus Rhodococcoides; species Rhodococcoides yunnanense. Next base: position 173,267 of record NZ_BCXH01000007.1, read on the forward strand.
CACCACGAGAGTTGTCCGGCGGACAACAACAACGCGTCGCGATCGCCCGTGCACTCGCACTGTCCCCCAGCATCCTCGTGCTCGACGAGCCGGTTTCGGCGCTCGACGTCACCGTCCAGGCTCAGATTCTCGACCTCCTCGTCGGTCTTCAGGACGAACTTGCCTTGACCTACCTCTTCATCTCCCATGATCTGGCGGTGGTGAAACGCGTCGCCGACACCGTGCTGGTGATGAAGTCCGGACGCGTAGTCGAATACGGAAGAGCAGAAGCCATCTTCGGGAATCCACAACAGGACTACACACTCGAACTTCTGGGTGCCGTCCCAGGAAGCCGGACCCTCCGACCCACAGGAGTCAGCTCGTGACCGCCGCGCACACCGGACCCGATTCTCGGTCGTCGACCGAAATTCCGAAGGGAGTTGCGGACACATCGGGCGAAATCAGCTTGATCGTCAACATGCAGAGCTACGGCTCACACAACGCAGGGTGGCGTACCTCGGCGGTCGATCCACGCGAATTCCTTCGACCCGAGTACTTCGTCGAGATTGCACGCACTGCCGAATCGGGCCTCTTCGACGCCGTGTTCCTGGCCGACCACTCGTCGATCCACGGAGCGATAGCGGAGACGCCGAGTTGGACGCTCGACCCTACTGTCGTCATGTCCGCCATCGCGGCGGCCACCGACCATATCGGGCTGGTTGCAACCATGAGTACGACGCTGGCCGCGCCCTACTTCGTGGCGCGAGCCATTTCTTCGCTCGACCACGCGAGCCGTGGACGTGCGGGATGGAACGTCGTCACCAGCTGGGACGACCGAGCAGCACGAAACTACGGACTCGACGCGCTCCCGGACAAATCCGATCGCTACCGCGCAGCCGACGAGTTCGTCCAGGTCGTCGACAAACTATGGGAGAGCTGGGACGAGGACGCCCTCCCTGCCGACCGTCGTTCCGGTATTTTCGCCGACACCACCAAGATCCGTCCGGTCGACCACACCGGTGAATTCTTCACTGTCGCAGGCCCACTCCAAATTCCATCCTCACCCCAGCGACGCCCCGCGGTGTTCCAAGCGGGTGGTTCCGACGCCGGACGCACACTGGCTGCCAAGTATGCCGACGGAGTCTTCGCCGCACACCAGCTGCTGGACGGCGCCAAGGTCTACAGAGACGACATCCGAGCACAAGCGACTGCATTCGGCAGATCGGCCGATTCGGTCAAGATCCTGCCAGGGGTCGTCGTGGTCACGGCCGAGACATCGCAGCGGGCCTGGGCAAAGCGTGCAGCGCTCGACGAATTGCTGGGCGCCGAGGACGAGCACCTCCGCAGACTCGGCCGAGTCCTCGGGCTTGACCTGTCCGGTTTCGACCTCGACGCTGCTTTCCCGCAAGACTTGATTTCGTCGTTGACGATCAACCTGCCCCAACAAGGGTTCGTCGACGCCACCATCGGTCTGCTCCGAGACCGGAGTCGGACGCTCCGGCAACTGAGCCACGTGATCGGACTCGGCCACCGGAGCCTGATCGGTAGCCCCGAAGAGGTCGCAGACGACCTACAGGCCTGGGTCGACGGCGGCGGCGCCGATGGCTTCGTCCTGATGTTCGACCAGCTTCCCGAAGGACTCGACGACTTCGTCGAGCTCGTCGTCCCCGTACTGCAGAAGCGTGGGCTGCTTCGGTCGTCGTACTCCGATACCACGCTCAAGGACCGACTGCTGCAGCGCGACGTCGTCGTCGTAGAGCCCTGATTCCCCCTTCCACTGGAGATCGCGAACCGGAGCGGACGGATGTGTGCAACTCTCGGTAGCCGATAGTCCAAGATGGGCTGGTGATCCTGTGGATAATTGCAGCCGGAGTCGAGCTTGCCGTCATCGTTGCGCTCGGTGTTCTGCTGGTCGTGTCGAACCGAAAGTTGGCGGGAACCCGCGAGGCGCTCGAACGTGCCAAGCGTGACTCCGAGCGCCCGCGTCGCCGACGGGGAATCGGCCCACTCGCGATCAGGACGGCCTTCAACGCTGCAGATTCGCTGATCAACAAGGGATTCGGTGCGACCGTGCGCAACTCGGTCGAGGATCTGGCGGGTTGGGCCAAGGTCGAGCGCCCCGACCTTGCACGAATGACCGCCGACGGCGATGTCGTGGTGGTCTTCTCGGACATCGAAGGATCGACCGCGCGCAACGAGGAACTGGGCGATCGAGGGTGGTTGAAGCTTCTCGAACGACACAACCGACTCGTCACCAAGCAGGTCGACGACCACGGTGGCCACGTCGTCAAGAATCAGGGCGACGGTTTCATGATCGCATTCTCCGACCCCGCCCAGGCCGTGCGCTGTGGGCTTCGGGTGCAGGAGGCTCTGCGCGAGAACCCGGATCGCTGGAACCGGATCCGGGTGCGCATGGGCATTCACGTGGGAAGTTCGGTGCGACGAGGCGACGATCTCTTCGGGCTCAACGTCGCGATGGCCGCGCGGGTCGCCGGTCACGCCGAAGGCGGGGAAATCCTTGTCAGCGAACCGATTCGGGATGCGATCGTCCCCACCGGCGATTTCGAGCTCGGCGCACCCCGCGAAGTCGCACTCAAGGGTATGAGCGGTAGCCACCAGCTGTATCCGGTCGAGCTACCAGCTCACCCCTCGGCTGCACACACTTCCGCGTGATCGCAGCCGGCGTCAGGCCTTGGCCCGTTCCTCGACCAGTTCGATCAGCTCGGTCGCGGCGGCCGCCGACGAATTCGGATTCTGGCCGGTGATCAGGATTCCGTCCTTGACCACGTAGGAATCCCAATCGACGCCCTTGCTGTAGTCACCGCCCAGTCGAACGAGCTCGTCCTCGACCAGGAACGGCACCACATCGGTCAGGCCGACGCCCTCTTCCTCGGTGTTGGTGAATCCCGTTACCTTCCGGCCTTCCACGAGCGGGCGACCGTCCGAATTGGTGACGTGACGCAAAACGCCGGGCGCGTGGCACACCAGAGCGACCGGGATCTGTTGCCGCAGAGCATGTTCGATGAGCGCCTTCGACGTGCGATCCTCGGCCAGATCCCACAGGGGCCCATGGCCGCCCGGGTAGAAGACTGCATCGAATTCGGTGACGTCGACCGAGCTCAGCACGACGGTGTTCGCGAGCTGCGCGTTGGCGGCCTCGTCTGCTTCGAAACGATGCGTATCCGCCGTCTGGAAGTCGGGTTCGTTGCTCTTGGGATCGAGCGGCGGCCGGCCGCCGAGAGGTGAGGCCAGCACGATGTCCGCGCCCGAGTCCTTGAATCTGAAGTACGGCGCCGCAAGCTCCTCCAGCCAGAAGCCGGTCTTGCGTCCGGTGCTGCCCAATGTGTCATGGGAGGTCAATACCATCAGAACCTTCATCTTTTTTCCTTCTCTCGCAGACCAGTAGACCGGTCGACTAGCGACGGACACGGACGTGCCGTCGCGAAACATGATGCGGGTCAGATACCCAGGATCCGGCGGGTGAGAACCAAGGCGTTGTCCATCGAGTCGGTGGTTCGGCTCACCTTGGCGGTGACGCTCGCACCCAACCACAGGTCGTACAACGACGCCGCGATCGATTGCGTATCCCCCACCGGAATCACCGACTTCTCGTCGATTCCAGCTCGGATAGCAGTCTCGATTCTCGCGATGATCGCGGCAATCCCGTCCTTGAGCGCGACGCGCATCGATTCGGACAGGTCCGCGACCTCGGCGCCCAGTTTGACCGCAAGGCATTTGCCCTGGCAGTCGAAACTGCTCTGCGATTCGATCCAGGATGCGAAGTAATCCAGGATCCGCTGCGCCCACGTGCGATCCGTGCGCGCAAGGATCGCGTCGAAGTCCGCCAGATAGTCCGTGAAATAGGACTTCAGCATCGCCTCGCCGAGCGCGTCCTTCGACTTGAAATGGTAGTAGAACGAACCTTTCGGAACACCGACCGATGCCAGAATCTCGCTCAAACCGACTGCAGTGTAACCTTTTCGAGCCATCAGGCCCTGAGAGCAGGCGATGATGGCCTCTCGCGTATCGGTCGTTTCGATCTCTGGCATGCCGGTAACAGTACACGCTAGTAGACCGGTCGTCTAGTCGGGTTCTCTGGCGGCGCCGCTCCCCCGCACGCTTGAATGGTGCTTTCATACGATCTGAACGTATGAAAGCACCATTCAAGCGATGGTTCCTACGGAAAAAAACCTACTCCGCCGACGCCAACGCGTCGTTGAACGTCTTGGACGGACGCATGACAGCAGCGGTGGCCACGGGATCGGGAAGATAGTATCCACCGATTTCGACGGGCTCACCCTGTGCGTCGTTGAACTCCTTGACGATGGCGCTCTCGTTGTCGGACAACGTCTTCGCCAGTGCCGCGAAGTGTTCGGCGAGGGCGGTGTCCTCGGTCTGCGCAGCGAGTTCCTGCGCCCAGTACAGCGCGAGGTAGAACTGGCTGCCGCGGTTGTCGAGTTCGCCGGTCGTGCGCGACGGGCCCTTGCTGTTCTCGAGCAACTTGCCGGTCGCCGAGTCGAGCGCCTGGGCCAGCAGCGTCGTCTTGGTGCTCCCGGTCTTACGGCCGAGATCTTCCAAACTGACTGCAAGAGCGAGGAACTCGCCGAGCGAATCCCACCGCAGGTGGTTCTCCTCCAGCAGCTGCTTGACGTGCTTGGGCGCCGAACCACCGGCACCCGTCTCGTACAGTCCGCCACCTGCCATGAGAGGCACGATCGAGAGCATCTTTGCGCTGGTTCCCAATTCGAGAATCGGGAACAGGTCGGTGAGGTAGTCGCGCAGAATGTTGCCGGTCGCGGAAATGGTGTCGAGCCCGCGAACCAGACGTTCCATCGTGTAGCGGATCGCACGAACCTGCGACATGATCTGAATGTCGAGGCCCTCGGTGTCGTGATCCAACAGGTACTTGCGCACCTTGCCGATCAGCTCGTTCTCGTGCGGGCGGTACGGGTCGAGCCAGAAGACGACGGGCATTCCCGACTCACGAGCGCGTCGAACGGCCAGCGCGACCCAGTCCTGAATCGGCGCATCCTTGACGATGCACAGACGCCAGATGTCGCCCTCTTCGACGGTCTGGGTCAGTAGAACCTCGCCGGTGGCCAGATCGGTGATGTTGACGATGCCTGCCTTCGGCACCTCGAAGGTCTTGTCGTGCGAGCCGTATTCCTCGGCCTTCTGTGCCATCAGGCCGACGTTGGGGACGGTGCCCATGGTCGTCGGATCGAACGCGCCGTTGGTCTTGCAGAAATTGACCATCTCCTGGTAGATCCGGGAGAAGGTGGACTCGGGGTTGACTGCCTTGGTGTCCTTGGGACGGCCGTCTGCACCCCACATCTTGCCGCCTGCGCGGATCATCGCAGGCATGGATGCGTCGACGATGACGTCACTGGGCGAGTGAAAGTTCGAGATGCCGCGTGCAGAGTCGACCATCGCGAGCTCCGGACGGGTCTCGTGGCACTTGTGCAGGTCCTCGATGATCTCGTCGCGCTTGGACGCGGGAAGCGTCTCGATCTTGCTGTACAGATCCGACAGGCCGTTGTTGACGTTGACACCGAGCTCTTCGAACAGCTCGTTGTGCTTGGCGAACGCGTCCTTGTAGTAGACCCGTACCGCGTGTCCGAACACGATGGGGTGCGAGACCCGCATCATGGTTGCCTTGACGTGAAGCGAGAACATGACGCCCGTCTCGTAGGCGTCCTGCATCTCCTTCTCGTAGAAATCGAGCAATGCCTTCTTGCTCATGAACATCGAGTCGATGACGTCGCCGTCGGTCAGCGCGACCTTGGACTTGAGGACGATCGCCTCGCCGCCCTCGGGTAGCAGTTCCATCTTGATCTCGCGGTCACCCTGGACCGTCGTCGACTTCTCACCGTGGTAGAAGTCACCCTCGCGCATGTGCGCGACGTGGGTGCGTGACGCGGGCGACCACTCGGTCATGCTGTGCGGATGCTTGCGGGCGAACTCTTTGACGGCCTTGGGCGCGCGACGGTCCGAGTTACCCTCGCGGAGAACAGGGTTGACCGCGCTACCGAGACACTTGGTGTAGCGATCGCGGATCTTGCGCTCCTCGTCGGTCTTCGGGTTCCCCGGGAAGTCGGGGATCGCGTAGCCCTTGCCCTGCAGTTCCTTCACAGCTGCGAGCAGCTGCGGGACCGAGGCGCTGATGTTCGGCAACTTGATGATGTTGGTCTCGGGGAGCTGCGTCAGCTTCCCCAGCTCGGCCAAGTTGTCCGTCACGCGCTGATCTTCGGTCAGGTAATCGGGGAACTCGGCGAGGATTCGACTGGCGACGGAGATGTCACTCGACTCGACGTTGATCTCAGCCGCACTGGCAAAGGCACGTATGACCGGCAGAAACGCGTGCGTCGCAAGCATCGGCGCCTCGTCGGTCAGGGTATAGATGATGGTCGGCTGTTTCGCTGTCATATTTGCCTTTGCCTCAGTTTCAACGTCGTCTTTTGGATACGTCCGCTCCCAACTTTAAACTTCCGACGCGATCCTGTGCGGAGCAGTAGCCCTATCGCACACCTACTGGCCAGTAGCAATGCGGTTGCCGCCACTTTCGATCAACGCACGACGCGCTGAACAGGCCGATCACCATCGGAAGTATCCAATCTGCCGGAATTGGAACCACATCGCCGCCCTCGGCCGTTGAATGAGGTATGACAACCTACAAAACTGTCAATCCTGCCAACGGCGCAACCGTGAAGGAGTTCGACACGCTCGATTCGGCCGGCGTCGAGCACGCGTTGTCCTCGGCGCACTCGGGCTTCCTGACGTGGCGTCTGACGTCGCCGCAGCACCGAGCCGAGACCCTGGGCAAGGTCGCCGCCCTCTACACCGAGCGGGCCGACGAACTGGCGCGCAGCATCTCCCTGGAGATGGGCAAACCCGTCAGGGAGGCCAAGGGCGAGGTCCAACTGTCCGCGGCGATCTACCAGTACTACGCCGACAACGGGCCGAAGTTCCTCGAAGACGAGACCCTCGACGTCCCGGGAGCCGAAGAGTCGGTGGTCCAACGCAAGCCGGTGGGCGCACTCGTCGGGGTCATGCCGTGGAACTTCCCTTACTACCAGGTGGCACGCTTCGCCGCGCCGAACCTGATGGTGGGCAACACGATTCTGCTCAAGCACGCACCGAACTGTCCGCAGTCGGCACTGCTGATGGAGGAGATCTTCCACCAGGCCGGCCTGCCCGAGGACGCATACATCAACATCTTCGCCAGCAACGAGCAGATCGCCGACATGATCGCCGATCCCCGCGTGCAGGGCGTTTCCCTCACCGGCAGTGAGCGCGCCGGAACCTCCGTTGCCGAAACCGCAGGCCGCAACCTCAAGAAGGTCGTCCTCGAACTCGGCGGATCCGACGTCTTCATCCTCCTCGACTCCGACGACATCGACGCCACCGTCAAGTCCGCGACCCGCGCCCGCCTGTCCAACGCAGGTCAGGCCTGCAACGCGGCCAAGCGCATCCTCGTCACCGAGGACTACTACGACGAGTTCGTCACCAAACTCACCGCATCGTTCGCCGCCACCAAGACCGGTGACCCGCTGGACGAGAAGACCCGACTCGGACCTCTGTCGTCACAGACCGCGGCGGACACCCTCATCGAGCAGATCGACGACGCCGTCGCCAAGGGCGCCACGCTGCTGACCGGCGGCAAGAAGATCGACGGCCCTGGCGCGTACGTCGAGCCGACGCTGCTCGCCGACGTCACCCCGGACATGCGCGCCTACGAAGAGGAGCTCTTCGGTCCGGCCGGTGTCGTCTACAAGGTCAAGAATGCCGAGGAGGCAATCGAATTGGCCAACTCCTCGCCGTTCGGTCTCAGCGGTTCGGTGTGGAGCTCGGATCTCGACACCGCGCGCTCGGTCGCCGAACAACTCGATGTCGGCATGGCATTCGTCAACGAGCACGGCACCACCCTGCCCGGCCTGCCGTTCGGCGGCGTCAAGCGCTCCGGCGTCGGCCGTGAACTCGGACCGTGGGGCATGGACGAGTTCGTGAACAAGAAGCTCGTTCGAGTGTCCAAGAAGTAAGACACGACGAAGCGAGGGCCGCGCCTGATGTAGGCGCGGCCCTCGCTCGTCAGGCAGAGGCAGCCTCATTGCCCTGAGCTGCGGAGACGACCAGGTTGCTGCCGGCGAGGGAGTCGCCCGCTTTGACTGCCTCGGACCACTGCGCCGTCGTCACGACTGCCGCGAGGTTCGACTGGAACAACACCATCAGCGCGTTGTGCAGCACCTCCGCGGACACCTGCCCTGCCTCGTTCGCGAGATTGATCGCGCCGGTGGCGTCGGAGATGATCTCGGTCGAGAGGCCGAGGGATTCGGCGTCGACGGCGGTCGCGAGGTCGCAGTTGTTCGTCATGAAGCCGACGACGGAGATGGTGTCGACGTCCTCGGACTTCAAGTACTCGGCGACGTCGGTGCCGGCGAAAACGCTGCCGTACTGCTTGGTCACCCGTTTCCACGACGGGTCGATACGCTGCTCGATCTCGGGATGCAGCTCCCACGTCGCGGAGCCTCGAGCGAAAACAGGCGCACCCTCGGGCGTTTCGTGCTGCACGATCACCACCGGAAGATCCGCAGCCGCAGCCACTTCCAGCGCGGTGACGACGTTCGCCAACGATTGTTCACGAGGTGGGTACTGAATCTGCAGCAGGCCGTCGAAATACTCCTGCTGAACATCGACGACGACGAGTGCGCGGCGCGGTGCGGTCATGTTCGATTCACTCCTGAAGGTCGGGGTTCGATCAACGTCGTCCATTCTTCGGCTGATGTGTTGCCTCCGCGAGTGGCACGGATGCATACTTTCGATGACTTTGTGCCAACCTGGGAGATTGCATGCGCATCGCGCTGTACGCGTTCGACGACATCACGATGTTTCATCTCGCCGCGCCGTTGATGGTGTTCGGCGAACTCGCGCGACTCGGCCTGGCATCCGATTGGGAAACGCACGTGTGGTCCGACACCCCAGGGTCGATCCGGACCGTGGAAGGCTATTCGTTGGGCGACATCAACGGACCGTCCGTCATCGATGGCGCCGATATCGTGATCATTCCCTCGTGGCCGTCGGCGCTACCGCCCATCGACGACGCGTTGAGCACCCGGTTACGCGACGCGCACCTGCGCGGCGCCGAGATCGCCGGCCTGTGCCTCGGCGCGTTCGCCGTCGTCGATACGGGGTTGCTCGCGGGCCGCGCTGCGGTCACACATTGGCAGGAGATGCCCGCGCTGCGCGAACGCAACGCCCAGATCGAGCTCGACGCATCCGTGCTCTACATCGACCACGGCGACGTGATGACCTCCGCGGGCACCGCGTCCTCGATCGATGCGTGCCTGCACCTCGTGCGTAAGCACCTCGGATCGGCAGCAGCAACCCGGGTGGCGCGCAGCCTCGTCGTCGCTCCGCACCGAGACGGCGGCCAGGCGCAGTACATTCAGCGCCCGGTCACTCGGGCCGCCGAGGACACCACCATGTCCGACGTCGTCGAATGGGCGCTCGGCCGACTGCACGAGCCGCTGCCCATCGATCGCCTCGCCGAACGAGCGCGCATGAGCCGGCGCAGTTTCGTGCGTCAGTTCGAGGCCGCAACCGGGGCAACTCCAGCGAAGTGGGTGCTCGAGCAACGCCTCGACGCGGCACGTGTGCTTCTGGAAACCTCGACCTGGACTATCGAAAAGATTGCTGCTGCCTGCGGTTTCGGCAGTGGCGTGACATTTCGGCAGAACTTCGGCGCCGCTTTCGCAACCTCGCCGACCGCGTACCGTCGTCAATTCGCCGACACCAGAAGGCGCGCAGATTAATTCGTTCGAATGACATACCGTTCGAGATGCGCAGTTCACCAGCTCGCACCGGGCGCGCGAGCAGTAACACGGTTGACGGCTCGATCGATGAAAAGGCACCACCAGCGCTCGTCTACGAACGGAAAACGCAATGCTGAAGAAGACCCTGTCGATCGTCGGCGTGACCGCCGCGAGCCTGATCATGCTGGCGCCGACGGCCGGAGCACAGCCCACCAACGACAATCCGTTCGGTCCGTGGGATTACACCGACAAATTCGTCAGCGCCTTCGACCCCGCCGCATACGGAAGCGAAAGCGATCGGTCCATCATCATCAGCCCGTTCGGCACCAGCCAGACCATCGAGTGCAGTTCATTTCACGGATCCACCTGGTGCACCCAGAACGATCCCTGGGGCGCCAAGCACGATCTGACACCACTCACGCCGCAGTCCGGATCTGCTGCAGGCCTGCGTCCGGTGTACGTCTACAACCCGTTCTGATCTACGAAGTCGACTCGGCGGTCAGCCGCAGGGCCCGAAAGGATCTGTCGGCGACCCGCTCGAGTTGACTCCGATTCGCTCCGTCGCGAGCGCGCTGGGACATTCCCTGAATGATCACGCCGATGAACTCGGCCAACTCCGCCGGCTCGCAGTCGGCAGGGAGAACTCCGTCGACGACGTCGGCGGTGATACGTTCGGTGAGCAGATCGACGTTGGCATTTCGCATATCGCGCAGTCGATCTGCCACGTGCCTGTTGGCGTCGGTGACGCTCACGGCGGAACTGATGACAAGACAGCCACCCGGACACGATTCGTCGGCATAGTGCGAGGCCGCGTCGTAGAGTAGCCGACGAATCAGCTCGGATGCACGCACCTCCTCCGCGAACGCACGGTCCATGAAGTCCCCGCGGGTGGCGTTGTACCGGTCGATAGCCGCGAAGAACACACCCTCTTTGCCCCCGAAAGCACTGTAGAGGCTCGGCGGATTGATCTTCATCGCCGACGTCAACGTCGCCACCGACGTGCCCTCGTACCCATGCTCCCAGAAGGCATACATCGCCTGGTCGAGCGCTGCGTCCACGTCGAACTTCCGCCCTTGCCCCGGCACGCCCGCCATAGTTCCTCGCTTTCGCCCACAGCGATGATCGCTGTGTGAAGCAGTCTACTCCTGTAGCGATCACTACGCGAATGGCCTACTGTGATTCCGGGAAGCCCATTTCGTTCACCGAAGCAACGCGTATGACCGAACACCGATCGAGAGTTCGCCACACAGCCAGGGGGATCGATATGCGAAGTGCCGCATCATTCAAGCTGGGTCAGGGATAGACCATGGTGACCGAAACTCGGCTCAGCACACCGTCCGCTTCCGGATCGAAGGCCGGTTCGATCAACGCGAACACCGCGATCCTGTGGATGTTGCTCGCGGTGTTCGGAGTGGGAACCGTCGAATATCTTGTTGCAGGAGTACTCCCGGACATCTCGTCCGACGTCGGAGTCGGTAACTCGACAGCCGGACTCCTCGTCACGATATACGCCGTCACCGTCGTCGTCGGCGGTCCGTTGCTCACCATCGCGACGACCCGCGTACCCCGGACACCGCTCGTCGTGGGCCTGATGACGCTGTTCATCGTCGGCAACATAGGAACCGCGCTGGCATCGAACTTCGCAACACTGGTGATCTTCCGAGTCATCACCGCCCTTCCGCACGCCACATTCTTCGCACTCTGCCTCGTGTTGGCGACATCGCTGGTGGCGCCGGAATTCCAAGGTCGCGTGATTGCCCGCGTCACCCTCGGATTGAACCTCGCCACCGTGCTCGGTGTCCCGCTCGGAACGTTGATCGGAACTCAGCTCGGTTGGCGCTGGTCCTTCGCCATCATCGCCGTCTTCCAGCTGGTGGTCACGGCCGGACTCATCGCCTCGACCCGCCGAGCGGCACCGTCGCACCAGACCGGCAGCGTCACATCGGAACTGGGAGTCTTCACCCGTGGACCCGTATTGTGGGCCATCGGCCTGACCGCACTCAGCCAGGCAGCGCTGTTCGTGGTGTTCACCTACATCGCGCCGTACCTGACGGACCATGCGGGCATCTCCGCGTCGACGGTCACCATCGTTCTCTTCGTGTTCGGGATCGGATCCGTTGTCGGCAACCAACTCGGCGGATACTTCGCCGACAAAGCCCTGGACCGCACCCTCTACGTCGCGCTGACGGCACTCGCACTTGCACTCGCCGTACTCTTCGTGTTCGGCAACACCCCGTGGTTCGCGTTCGCCTGGATGTTCGTCCTCGGTGCCACCGGCTTCTCGATCATCCCCCCGCTCGCGTCGAAACTCATCGGCGCCGCGAGCGAAGCACCGCACTTGGCCGCGACGGTGAACATCGCCGGCTTCCAACTCGCGAACGCCGCAGGCGCGTGGATCGGATCGATCGCGCTGTCCGGTGGAGGCAACGTGTCGATACTTCCCGCCATCGGCGCAGTCCTCGCAGTGGCGGCCGTGGTATTGCTGTTCGTCAGTCGTCGCACAGTTCGGGAGACGGCGTGACCCCCATGCGGGCCGGACGACGAGACCGGTTCGCGGATAGGGGAGCTGGTGATACGCCTCGTCGTCGATGTCGCGGGTATGTGAAGCGCGCTTCACCAGGCGCTCTGCAATTTCGTACACCGTACGGTAGGATGCTCTGGCGTCCGCTTGGACGCACCTGCCGCCCGAGAGGTGACTGCCCCAGATGACCACGGCCGAAGCACTGAACACGATCGTCGTACGCGGCGCCCGTGAGAACAATCTCCACGACGTCGACCTGGACCTACCCAAGCGTCAGCTCATCGTGTTCGCCGGAGTTTCCGGTTCCGGGAAGTCCTCGCTCGTGTTCGACACCGTCGCGGCCGAGGCACAACGCCAGATCAACTCGACGTTCACCGCGTTCGCGCAGACATTCCTGCCGTCGTACGGGCGTCCCGACGCCGACCTGATCGCCAATCTCTCGGCCGTCGTCATCGTCGATCAGAAGCGGCTCTTCGGTAGTCCAAGATCGACCGTCGGCACCATCACCGACATCGGCGACTGGCTGCGCATGCTGTGGTCACGCGGAGTGACGCCGTCGATCGGCTACGCCAACGCCTTCTCGTTCAACGATCCCGCCGGCATGTGCCCCGAATGCGACGGCCTCGGCGAGGCGAAGGTCATCGACCTCTCGGAGCTGGTCGACGAGTCGAAGTCGTTGCGAGAGGGACCGTTCAAGCATCCGGACTTCGAGCCGGGCAAGTGGCCGTACAGAGTGTTCGCCGACTCCGGATTCTTCGATCTCGACGTACCCGTGGAGCAGTACTCGGCACGCGAGCGCCACCTGTTCTTCGACGCCAAACCCGGCGAGGTGACGGTGACCAATCCCGATGCCGTCATGAAGAGTTACGAAGGCATCGTCTCCCGCTTCCGCCGTAGCTACCTGTCGAAGGATGCGGATGCACTGAAGGGCAAGGCGAAGGCCGCGTTCGATCGCATCGTGACTCGTGGCACGTGCGAATCCTGCGGCGGCACACGGTACAACGACTTGATCCGAGGGGCAAGACTCGAAGGACTCTCGCTGCCCGACGCCTTCGCCATGCAGGTCTCCGACCTCGCCGAACGTCTCGACGGATGGCAGCTGAAGAATCTCGACGGGCCCCGTTCCGAAATCGTCACCCAGTTGCGCAGACTCGTCGACCTCGGGCTCGGTTACCTGAGCCTCGACCGGGCTACGTCGTCGCTGTCCGGTGGCGAGTCCCAACGCATCAAGATGGTCCGGCATCTCGGCGCGACGCTCAACGACATGCTCTACGTCTTCGACGAGCCCACCACCGGACTTCATCCCCGCGACGTGCATCGCCTGAACGACATGCTGCTTGCATTGCGCGACAAGGGGAATACGGTTCTCGTCGTCGAACATGATCCCGAGGTCATGGCGATCGCGGATCGCATCGTCGAAATCGGTCCTGCCGCAGGCAAGGCCGGTGGCACCGTGGTGTTCGAGGGTACATACGAGCAGTTGCGCGCCGCCGACACGAGGACCGGCACGGCGTTGCGACGCAACGGTGCCGCGCCGCGTATTCCGCGAACCCCGACGGGCTTCCTGCACATCGTAGGTGCGAACACACACAACCTGCGCAACGTCAGCGCGGACATTCCGCTCGGTGTTCTGACCGCAGTCACGGGCGTCGCGGGATCCGGAAAGTCGAGCCTGATCCACGGGCACCTGCGTTCGGTCGCGCCGGATGCCGTCATCATCGACCAATCGCCGATCCGAGGCTCGCGCCGCTCCTCCCCTGCAACATATTCGGGTCTCCTCGATCCGATTCGCGCATACTTCGCGAAGAAGACCGGCCAACCGGCGTCGTTGTTCTCACCCAACTCCGACGGCGCATGCCCCGAGTGCCAGGGCAGCGGAATCATCTTCACCGACCTGGGCTTCACCGACCCGGTATCGAGCACGTGTGAAACGTGCCAGGGCAGGCGTTTTCGTCCGGGAGCCATCCGGCACACAGTCGACGACATCAGTATCGCCGACATCTTCGAGATGTCCGTCGAGGACGCTCAGGACTTCTTCGAGGTGAAGAAGATCCGAGACATTCTGCATCGATGCTCCGACGTCGGACTCGGGTATCTGTCTCTCGGACAGAATCTTTCGTCGCTGTCCGGTGGCGAACGCCAGCGCCTGAAGCTCGCGACCGAGTTGGTGGGTTCGTCGCCGATTCTCGTTCTCGACGAACCGACGACCGGTCTGCACCCGTCGGACGTCGCGAATCTCATTTCGCTGTTGTCCGGAATGGTCGACGAGGGTCGCAGCGTCATCGTGATCGAGCACAACCTCGACGTTGTCGCAGCGGCGGACTGGGTCATCGACCTCGGCCCGGACGGCGGCCACAACGGTGGCGACGTCGTCTTCACCGGCATGGTCGACGATCTGATACAGACCGATACGCATACCGGCGTCTATTTGGCGAAGAGTCTGGGCCGCTAGCTTACTTACGGGTAGGTTCGAACACCATGAGCCGTGACACCTCCAACGCCATCGCCCGCGCTGCCTACACGACCTTCGAGCCGTTCCACATCACTGCATATTTCAACCCGCAGCTGAAGTCGGCAGGTCAGGACACCGGGCTCGACGGGCACGCCTGGTACGTGGGATCGCGGGCCGCACCACTGGGTGAGACGGCTGCAAGCGTCGTGGCGGCAGCGTTCTACAACTTCAACCCCGCGCTGATCGAGCGGGTATGGCCGCAGGCGGTCGCTGCAGGGCTCGACAAGATCGCCGATCGACGCTGGGCGTTGTTCGACAGCGTTCTCGGCGACGCACTGGGGCCATTGGCCAAAGATCCTGAGCTGGTGAAGGTCGCGGGCAGGCTGCGCGACATCGGTGACACCGCGGTCTTCGCCGGGCGCACGTTGTCCTCCGCATGGCACTCGTCCGAGCGCCCGGACACACCTCACCTTGCACTGTGGCATTCAATCGCCGTCATCCGCGAATGGCGCGGCGACGGTCATATCGCCGCGCTCGTCGACGCACAACTCGATCCCACGGAAGCCGTCGTGTTCCACGAGGCCGTGCATCCCGACCCGAAAGCCCGCCGCGTACTCGGCAAACGGATCACTCAGCTGACTCGTCAGTGGTCGGACGAGGAGTGGGGCGCCGCAGCCGAACGGCTCGCCTCTCGCGGATTGGTGACGCACACGGAGAAGGGCGAGGCCCTCACCGATCAGGGCGTCGAACTCGACGCACACATCGAAGCCCGCACCGATGCGCTCGCATCCTCGATCTGGGACGACGTTCCTGATGCCGAGGACCTGATCGTCGGCGTTCGTCCCTACGTCAAGGCGGTCATCGACGCCGGAATTCTGCCAGGAACGAAGAAGAAGGGCTGATCGGTGGGCATGGTGTTCCACCTGGGGTTGAATCGATCCCCGCTGCGGGTGCACCCGAGTGCAACACCATGCCCAACTCGACTACGCGGACCGTCGGTTCGCCTCCTGCACGATATGTTCGGCGATGGCCAACGAGGACGTAGCACCGGGTGACGGCGCATTGCGCACGTGCAGAACGCGAGAGGAACCGGTGATGACGAAGTCGTCTTCCAGGCTGCCGTCGCGGTTCATCGCCTGGGCTCTGATTCCGCGCGGTCCGCGTCGCACGTCCTTCAGCTCGATGCCCGGGACGTACTGTCTCGCCTGCTCGACGAAGGCTCGCGTGCTCAGCGCAGTCCTGGTCTCCCGCACGGCTGCAGACATGTTGTGTGCTGCGAACTTCCAGAAACCAGGGAAGCCGACGGCGTCGAGCGTGTCCTTCAGCGATACCTGCCTGCGGTCGTAGGATTCGCGGCCGAGTGACAGAAAAGCATTGGGACCCAACGTTACATCCCCGTGCACCGTCCTACTCACGTGCACACCGAGGAACGGGTACTTCGGGTCGGGCACCGGATAGATCAGCCCGTTCACCAACCCGGACTTCTCGACTGCGAGCAGGAAGTAATCACCGAAGAACGGAACGATCTTCGGGTACGCGTCCTCACCGGAATCGACTGCCACACGGTCGGACTGGAGTCCCGCGCACGCGATGACGCGGTCGAACGATTCGGTACCGCTGTCGGAGTCGACGAGCACGTCCGCCGATCGCTCCGACACCCCGGTGACCGCCGACCCCAACCGAATTCTGCCGCCGCGCCTCTCGATGTCGGTTGCGAGAGCTCGCGTCATCGCGGGATAGTCGACGATCGCCGTCGCGGGCGAATGCAGTGCCCGTACTCCCCTGGCATGCGGCTCGATGTCACCGATCTCGTCTCTGCCGATCATCCGTACACCCGGAACGCCGTTGGCCAGTGCGCGCTGATGAATCCCATCGAGCCGATCCTTTTCGACCTCGTTCTGGGCGATCACGAGCTTTCCGCACTGCTCGTACGGAATCGAATGCGCCTCGACGAACTCCTCCAGCAGCGTGACGCCTCTCCGACACAACGTCGCCTTCAAGCTCCCTGGAACGTAATACAGACCGGCGTGGACGACACCGCTGTTGTGCCCGGTCTGGTGCGCGCCGACCGTGGGTTCCTTCTCGAAGACAGTGACATCTGCATTCGACGCCAGCAGCTGCCGCGCGACAGCGAGCCCGATGATTCCGCCTCCGACCACAGCGACTCTGTTTCGCGCCACGTCCCCCACCTCTGCTCTATCAGTGCTCCCACAACCGCGTCATTCTCACACGAGCTGCACCGTGGTCTTCCGTCCGCGCCGGGTCCGTGCTGGCCCTTAGACCGCGCCGGGCCTTAGACCGCGCCGGGCCTTCTTACGCAAACGCACGTGCGTTTGTGTAGGGAATGGGGGTCGACCACGCCGAGCCCACGCCGGGTCCGCAAACGCACGTGCGTTTGTGTAGGGAGTGGGGGTCGACCACGCCGGGTCCGGCCAAGTCCGCAAATGCATATGCATTTGCGTGGGATGCAGAGGGAACGTCGCATTCGGACGCAAATGCATATGCATTTGCGCGGTGGGGTTGGGGGCGGGTGGGGTGGTGGGCGGGGTTGGGGGTGCCGGCACGAGGTGGGCAGCAGGAAGACGGCACGAGGAAATATTTTCGTGTCGGAGGGAATTGATACCTTCGCGAGCACGTTACTTGAGTCTACGACGCTCAATCTCTGTAGGAGGATCTTCAATGCCGGCATTCTTGGGACCAGATGGCGCCCGTCGCATCGATATCAGTCGTCTGATGAGCAGGTCGACCCAGTCGCTCATCGGCGACGCGGCCACATTCGCATCCGGACGCGGTGACGCCGAGCTCGATGCACTGCACGTTCTGGCTGTCATGGCTCAACAGGACCCGACGCGTGGTCTCATGCAGCGCGCTGGAGCGCAGGCTGCTGCCGTCGTCGACGCCGTCGAGCTCAGGCTCCCGCAGTCCCACGGCGAGTCCTCGACCATCGCCAGTGCGCTGAGCAGCACACTCAAGACGGCGATTCTCGAAGCGCATCACATCGCTCAGTCATTGGGGTCCACGTACATCGATCCCGAACACCTTTTCGTGGCGTTCGCGGCCGATCAAGAGCACATCGCCGGACGGCTGCTGGCGTCCGAGGGCATCACTCCCGACGGCCTGCAGACCGCCCTCAAGGGCGGGTCCGTCGAGCCGTCGTCGGACTCCGAGACCCCGACGCTCGACAAGTACGGCGTCGACCTCACCCAGCGAGCTCGCGAGGGCGGCGTCGACCCCGTCATCGGCCGCGCCGACGAGATTCAGCAGACCATCGAGATCCTGTCTCGGCGCACCAAGAACAATCCTGTTCTGGTCGGTGAAGCGGGCGTCGGCAAGACAGCCGTCGTCGAAGGCCTGGCGCAGCGCATCAACGCGGGCGACGTCCCCGACCGTCTGCTGGGCAAGCGCATCGTGCAACTCGATCTGGCGTCGATGGTCGCGGGCACCCGTTACCGCGGTGATTTCGAGGAGCGGCTGACCACGGTGATCGACGAGATCGTCGCGCACAAGGATCAGCTCATCGTGTTCATCGACGAAGTTCACACCATCGCCGGTGCGGGCGGCGGCGCCGAAGGTGCCATGGACGCCGGAAACATACTCAAGCCCAAGCTCGCTCGTGGTGAGCTGCACATCGTCGGCGCCACCACTCTCGACGAGTACCGCACGAACATCGAGAAGGACCCGGCTCTGGAGCGTCGTTTCCAACCGGTCACGGTGCCCGAACCGAGTGTCGACGACGCCGTCGCCATTCTCTCGGGACTGCGCAGCCGATACGAAGAGCATCACGGCGTGAAGTACACCGACGAGGCGATCAGCGCTGCCGTCGAGCTGTCCGATCGCTACATCGGTGACCGTTTCCTGCCCGACAAGGCGATCGATCTGATCGATCAAGCAGGCGCTCGCGCGCAACTGAGCCGTCCGAGCGTCGACGTCGCGGCCGTCGAGGAGCAGCTTGCCGCACTCGTCACCGAGAAGGAATCGGCCATCGCGGAGGAGGACTACGAGCGCGCATCGACACTGCGTGACGACATCTCGACTCTTCGGAACCGGATGAACGGCATCTCCGACGAGGACACTCCCCAGGTGACCGCCGAGGACATCGCGGACATCGTCTCTCGTGCCACCGGCATCCCCGCGAGCCAGATGACGCAGGAGGAGAAGGAACGCCTACGCCGACTGGAATCCGAACTGCACCAGCGCGTCGTAGGACAGGACGAGGCCGTCCAGGCGATCGCCCGCGCCATTCGCCGCAGCCGGACCGGAATGAGTGACCCTGACCGTCCCGTCGGCAGCTTCCTGTTCCTCGGCCCGACGGGTGTCGGCAAGACCGAGCTCGCGAAGGCCTTGGCTGCATCGCTTTTCGGTGACGAGAAGAAGATGCTCCGCCTCGACATGAGCGAGTTCGGTGAGCGGCACACCGTCAGCCGCCTGGTCGGTGCACCTCCCGGCTACGTCGGCTACGGCGAAGCGGGTCAGCTGACCGAGCAGGTTCGCCGCAACCCGTACTCGGTGGTGTTGCTCGACGAGATCGAGAAGGCCCATCCCGACGTCTTCGACACGCTCCTGCAGGTGCTCGACGACGGCAGACTCACCGACGGACAGGGACGCACGGTCAACTTCCGCAACACCGTGGTGATCATGACGAGCAACCTCGGTTCCGACATCATTTCGAGCAAGTCCGGCGGAACCGGATTCAACACCGGCGCCCTGGACGAGAAGCCGCTGCGCGCACGAGTGATGGGCAGGCTACGTGAGGCGATGCGGCCGGAGTTCCTCAACCGGATCGACGAGATCGTGGTGTTCCGCAAGCTCGACACCGAGCAGCTGTACCGCATCACGGATCTGATGCTCCAGGAGAGCCGGGAGCGGTTGTCGGCGAAAGGTATCGACATCTCCTTCAGCGACTCCGCCGTCGACTGGCTGGCATCGAACGGCCACCAGCCCGAGTTCGGGGCACGGCCGTTGCGTCGGTCCATTCAGCGGGCACTCGACGACCGAATCGCCGACCTGCTGCTCGACGACATCCTCACCGAGGGCGGCTCGGTGGCCGTCGACGTCGCCGGAGACGAATTGGCCCTGAACGTAGGCTGACTACGGCTACGCTGCCCCTGGTATTTCGCTGCCCGTGATATTCCTAGGATGTCACGGGCAGCGAAGCCCACTACCCCAGCGGCGAAGGAGAATTCAGTGACGAACGAGAATTCAGTGGCACAGGCGTCTTCGTACATCTCGAAGCAGGACGATCTGAAGATCAGCACCTACACGTGGCCCACGTCGGCAGTACCGGTTCGCGGGGTTGTCCAAATCGCGCACGGCCTGGCCGAGCACGGCAGCCGATACGCCCGTTTCGCTTCCGCGTTGAACGACGCCGGATTCCACGTCGTCGCCTCCGATCACCGCGGTCACGGATCCACGATCGCGGGTACACCGGGAGACCTCGGGCCACTCGGCTTCCAGGCGCTGTGGGCCGACATCGAACAGCTCGGCGAAGCGCTGTTGAACGAATACCCGGACCTGCCTCTGTTTCTGTTCGGCCACTCCATGGGTTCCTTTGCCGCTCAACATGTACTGATCGAACGCTCGGACCTCTACGCGGGTGTCGTCCTGTCGGGATCGTCGGCCGTCGACGTTCTCGCCGGCAATCTCGCCGACGCCCCGGCCGGTGACCTCAGCGTCTTCAACGACGCGTTCGAGCACCGCACCGGATACGAGTGGCTCTCACGCGACGAAGCCGAGGTCGACGCATACGTCGCCGACGCACTGTGCGGATTCGACCTACCTGCCTCGGCTGTTCCCGCCCTGTTCACCGAGGCCGACAAGTTGGCCGATCCCCGCAAGCTGAGCGAGGTTCGTTCCGATCTCCCACTGCTGATCACATCGGGTTCCGACGACCCACTCGCCGGCGGCGGTCAGCTCGTCGAACTTCTCGGATCACGCTATCGCGAGGCCGGATCGAGCGACGTCACCGTGACGATCTACCCCGGTGCGCGTCACGAGATTCTCAACGAAACCAACCGCGACGAGGTCACCTCGGACATCATCGAGTGGCTGACCGCCAGGGCCTGATACGAACGAACGTGGCTACTGTGGACAGAGTGGCCCACACCCGCCGACCCGATCGTTCGACCCCACCGGACAAAACGTGTACCTCGTGTGGTCGGCGTATCGAGTGGCGCAAGAAATGGGAGCGAAACTGGGATGACATCGAGTACTGCAGCGACAGGTGCAGAAGGAACAAGGTGACATCCTCGGATCACGAACTCGAGGACAAGATCCGCGAGCTGCTCGACTCCCGGTCACGTGACTCGACGATCTGCCCGTCGGACGTCGCTCGGGCGATGTCCGACGACGGGTGGCGCGAGCTGATGGAACCGGTCCGCCGCGCCGCGCGCCGCATGGTCGACGCAGGCGAAGTCGAGATCACGCAGAAGGGAACCGTCGTCGACCCGTCGACGGCGAAGGGGCCCATCAGAATTCGCTGGAAGCGGAATTGAGCGTCACAGCCGCGGGAGCGGAGGCGGATTCGCCTCCAGCAGCGCCAGGATCGTTCTCAAGTCTTCGTCGGCGCGGCTTCTGGCCTCGTCGCCCCCTTGGAGGGAACGCGTCGGCCCCATCTCGGTGACGAGTTCGAGCACCATCGTCGCCATACGCGCGGTTGCCTTGCAGTACACGTCGTCCGACGGTAGCCCGAGCCGCTCGGCGACCGCCTGCTCCAGCAGCGTCCGCTCGTTGATGAACGCCATCAGCAGTCTCGTACCCAATGACGGGGTCTCGTCGAGCACTCGGTAGATCTGCGCCATCCGGTCGGCGCCTGCGCGCGGGGCCACGAGAAGCGCGCGGACAGCATGCCCCAGCCCGATCTCCAACGGCTCGTCCCCCGGACGCGCGCGCAACTCGCCTGCCATCTGACCGTTGAGTTCGAGAGGACCGAGAACCAGCAGATCCTTGCTCGGGTAGTAGCGGTAGAGCGTGGTGGTGCCGACCTCTGCCGTTGCAGCGATCTCCTCCATCGTGGTCCGGTCGTAACCGCGGTCGAGGAACAGCGAGAACGCAGCGTCGAGAATCAACTCGCGCGTCTGCGCGGCGTGCACTTCCCGTAGACCCATGTCTGCAATGTAGCAGTAGGCACCCATTCGGTAGTAGCTACTACCCTGGATGTGGTTGTACTTTTGACTATAGATTCTCCGATTAGATCAGGATGATTGCAACTGTTCTCCTTCGGCAACACCCCCGTTAGGTTTCCTGGCGAATGCCGTTCACCACGGCCACTCGAAATGCAATCTCTGTTGGGGGAACTCGAATCCGATGCGTCACAGACCAATACACCGAAGAATTCTTCGTACAGTCACTCTGGCCACGGCAGCCGTCGCGGCCGCAGCACTCGTGACGGGCTGTGGCAGCTCCTCCTCGGAAGCGACGACCACCGGGGACGGCAAGACGGTGTTGCGGTATCAAGGCTCGGCCAGCCAGGTCACCTTCCCCGAACTGGCCGAAGGGCTCGGCTACTTCGACAAGGTCTCGCTCGACTGGGTCGGCGACACCACGAGCGGACCACAGGACATTCAATCCGCTGCCACCGGGGACACCGATTTCGGCGGCGCGTTCAACGGGGCCATCGTCAAGCTCGCCGCGGCCAAGTCACCGGTCGAATCCGTCGTCTCCTACTACGGCGCGGACAAGGAGACCTTCAACGGCTTCTACGTTCTTCAGGACAGCCCCATCCGATCGGCGCGCGATCTGATCGGCAAGAAGGTCGCGATGAACACACTCGGCGCCCACGCTGAATTCGTGATCCGCGAGTGGCTCTCGCAGCAAGGGCTGTCCAAGGACGAGATCTCACAGGTCGAATTGACCGTTGTGCCGCCCGTGAACACCGAGCAGGCACTCAGGCAGGGTCAGATCGACGTGGGCACCCTCGGGTCGGTGTTCCGCGAGACGGCCACCGAACGCGGCGGGCTGCGAGAGTTGTTCACCGACGAATCGCTCTACGGAACCTTCTCCTACGGCAGCTACGTGCTCCGCAAGGACTTCATCGAGGCCAACAAGGATGCGGTGGGCGACTTCGTTCAAGGCGTGGCCAGAGCGATCCGCTGGACCCAGACAGTTCCACGGGAGGTGGTCATCGGCAAGTACCGAGAAATCATCGCCCAGCGTGGTCGCAACGAAAATCCCGACCTGGTCGGCTACTGGAAGAGCTCGGGCGTCGCACCAGGCGGAGTGATCGCCGACGAAGAGATTCAGATCTGGATCGATTGGCTCCGACGCAACGAGGATCTCGGCGACGACATCGAAGCCGGCGACATCTACACCAACGAATTCAATCCGTACTCGAACGGCACCTACCCGGAGAACAGCGATGCAAACGGCCAAGCATTGGGGACATCCAAATGACAACGACGGAACCGAAGCTCGTACTCGAAGGCGTGACCAAGCAGTTCGCCGCGCGCGGCGCGCACGAGATCTTCACCGCGGTCGACGGCATCGATCTCGAAGTCGCGGCAGGTGAATTCCTCGTTCTCGTCGGTCCGAGCGGATGCGGGAAGTCGACGCTGCTCGATCTCCTCGGTGGGCTCACCGACGCCACGTCCGGCCGCATCCTTCTCGACGGCACACCCATCCACGGTCCCGGACTCGACCGCGGCATCGTGTTCCAGCAGTACGCGCTTCTCCCCTGGCGGACGGCCCGACACAACATCGAGTTCGGGCTCGAAGCCAAGGGTCTACCGAAGAAGGAACGCCGGGAGATCGCGCAGAAGTATCTCGAGCTGGTCGGGCTCGAATCGTTCGCCGACCGATTTCCCCACGAGCTGTCCGGTGGCATGAAACAGCGTGTGGCCATTGCACGCAGCCTGGCCTTCGACCCGGAGGTCTTGCTGATGGACGAGCCGTTCGCCGCACTGGATGCGCAGACGCGCGAATCTCTGCAGGACGAGTTGCTTCGCATCTGGAAGACGACCGGCAAGACCATCGTCTTCATCACCCACGGCATCGACGAGGCAATCTACCTCGGCCAACGCGTCGCAGTCCTGACCTCGCGACCGGGGCGTATCAAGACCATCGTCGACGTGGACATCGACCGAGACGTACCCGACGTCCGATCCGACGCCAAGTTCAGATCACTCCGCCACCACGTGTGGACTCTGCTGCACGGTGAGGTCGAGCGTGCACAGTCCACCGAACTCGAAGCAGCGGGAGCGTGACATGGTCGACGTAGCAGCATCACCCGGTTCCACCACCTCTCGCGCGGTCGCGGTACCCGCCCTCTCGCGTGGTCGGCGTTGGTCGGCCGTGGGCTGGCGATACACCAAACCGCTGATAGCGATTGCGGTGTTCCTCGGCATCTGGGAGGCCGCGCCGCGGCTCGGCCTCGTCGACGAGGTGTTCCTGCCCCCATTTTCGGTCGTCGCCGACGCCTTCGTGGAACTGGTGACGAACGGGCAGCTGTGGGAACACTTGTCCGCCAGCCTCTCTCGCGCGCTCACCGGATTCGCCATCGCCATCGTCATCGCGATTCCGCTCGGTGTCGCCATCGCGTGGTACAAACCGGTCGCCGAATTCCTGGGGCCCATCCTCGAGTTGTTCCGCAACACCGCCGCACTGGCCCTGCTGCCGGTCTTCATCCTGATCCTCGGCATCGGAGAAACGTCCAAGATCGCACTGGTGTTGTACGCCAGCACCTTTCCGATCCTGCTCAACACCATCTCCGGTGTCCGCACCGTCGATCCACTGCTCGTCAAATCGGCACGGTCCCTCGGCCTACCAGCGGTGAGACTGTTCCAGAAGGTGATACTGCCCGCTGCAGTACCCACGATCTTCACCGGTATCAGGATGGCGGCCGCGTCGTCGATCCTCGTGTTGATCGCCGCCGAGATGGTCGGAGCCAAAGCAGGATTGGGATACCTGATCACCGCGTCCCAGCTCAACTTTCAGATTCCCAACATGTACGCCGGCATCATCGCCATTTCGCTCGTCGGACTGGCGTTCAACGGCGTAATCGTCACGATCGAACGACGCTTCTCGCGCTGGCGTCCCGAAAGCTGAGGGCTTCATGACCGACCGACAACTCCATCTCAACGCTTTTCTCATGGGCGTCGGCCACCACGAGGCAGCGTGGCGACACCCCAGAACCGAGGCCAGGCGCGTACTCGACGTCAAACACTTCCAGGAACTGGCGCGCACCGCCGAACGCGGCAAGTTGGACTCGGTGTTCTTCGCCGACAACCTCGCGACCGGGCCTCGCGTACGCAACAACGCCCCGGCGATCTTCGAACCGATCACGCTGCTCACCGCCATGGCCGCAGTGACCACGCACGTCGGGCTGATCGCGACCGCATCCACCGGCTACAACGAACCGTTCAATCTGGCCCGGAAGTTCACCTCGCTCGATCACATCAGCGGAGGACGGGCGGGGTGGAACATCGTCACCTCGGGCGGTGTCGACGAAGCAGCGAACTTCGGCTACGACGAAGTGCCCGATCATGCCGGACGGTACGACCGTGCCGCCGAATTCGTCGATGTTGCTCTCGCGCTGTGGAACTCGTGGGAGGAGAACGCGCTCGTTCTCGATGCGGAGAGCGGGGTTTTCGCCGACAGCGACAAGGTGCGACCTATCGACCACAAGGGCCCGCGCTTCGCGGTGCGTGGACCACTCAACTCACCGCGCTCGGTGCAGGGACGGCCACTGCTGGTCCAAGCCGGGTCCTCCGAAAGCGGAAAGGACTTCGCCGCGAAATACGCCGAAGCAGTGTTCACTGCGCAGCGCACGCTGGCCGAGGGCCAGCAGTTCTACCGAGACCTCACCTCCCGTCTGGCGCGGTTCGGACGTCGCCCGGAGCATCTCAAGGTCTTGCCCGGCATCGTGCCCTACCTGGCATCGACCGAGGCCGAGGCGATTGCGCTCGAGGCAGAGTTCACCGACCTGATTTCTCCGGAATACTCGCTACGACAGCTCTCCTGGATGCTCGGGACCGACCTGTCCACGCACTCGCTCGACTCACCGCTGCCGGAACTGCCGCCCATCGACAAGATTCGAGGCAACAAGAGCCGCTATCAGCTGGTGAAGAACCTGGCCGAATCGGGAGACCTGACGGTGCGCCAGCTGATCGGACTACTCGGCGGCGGCCGCGGCCACAGGACCTTCGCCGGAACACCCGAACAACTGGCCGACGACATCGAGCTGTGGTTCGACGGCGGAGCTGCGGACGGCTTCAACATCATGCCGCCGTACCTACCAGGAAGTCTGGACCTGTTCGTCGACGAGGTAGTCCCGATTCTGCAGCAGCGCGGCCTCTTTCGCACCGAGTACACCGAGACCACCCTGCGCGGGCACTACGGCCTGGATTCGGTGCCCGCACCGATCACGGCGTCGAACTGATCTCTCGGGTGTATCGCGGTATGTACCGGGCGAGCAATCCAGCTCCGGCGGCGGACATTCCGGATACCACGAAGATTCCGGCCGACAACGGAGCGATCGCGACCACGAACGCGATGGACAGCGGTCCGAGCAGAAATCCTGCGTCATGGGTGAGCCTCCACGCGGCGAGGAATTCCGCCCGACCCGACGGAGGAGCCACGTCGGCACCCAATGTCATGATCACGCCGTTGCCGAAGCCGTTGCCGACCCCCATCGCGATCGCGACGACGGTGAAGGCGAGGATCGACGTCGTCAACGGAATCAGCAGGTAGGACAGGGCGAGTACCAGAATCGACGGGATCGCGACGAAGGTTCTTCCGAACCGATCCATCAGATGACCGGCCGGATAGGAACACACCACGTCGAGCGCCGCACCGACACCGAAGATGAGACTCGCCGTACCCGCGGAGGCACCGAGATGATGCGCCCACAGCGGCAGCACCGCTTCCCTGGACGACCGCGCAACACCGAGCAGCAGTGATCCTGTGCCCAGCGTGGCCAGCAGCCGCACATGCTCACCGAACACGGTCGACAGCGAATGTGGCTGCGGCTGCGCTCCCGAACCCGGTGGGTCAGGCAATCGGGCCATGAGGATTCCGGCCACGACGACAGCGATCAGCTGGACGACGAAGCCTCCGCGAACACCCAGGAACCAGATCGCCGCCGCACCGAGCAACGGTCCGACGAAGAAGCCCAACCGCATCGTGCCACCGAACAGCGACATCGCCCGCGCGCGCCATTCGAACGGCACCGCGAGTGACAGATAGTTCTGCCGGGCGAGCCCCCACACCGAATTCGCGAGCCCGACCAACAGGATTCCCCCGCACAGCCACAGGACGGTGGACGCGACGATGCACAGGAGCGCCCCGGCGGTTGCGATCGAACTGGCGAGGATAACGGATCGGCGTTCGCCCAGACGTGCGACCACCTGGCCTGCTCGGAGATCACCGACGACCTGCCCCAGTCCGACCAGCGCAACCGTAAGGCCTGCCAATGCCACCGAGGCGCCGAGCTCGAGCGCACGCAGAGTGAGCACGGGAGCGGCAGCGCCGGTGCCGATTCCGTAGATGGCGGCCGGGACGTACACCGTGGATCCGAGCGACCGAAGTGGATTGACCGACGCGCTCGATCCCGTCACAGCGTGACACCGAGTGCGACTGCGGTGGAACGTAGTTCCGGAATCACCCGGGCGATCAACCCGAGATCGAGTCTGACGCTCATGGCTTGCACCCCCAGCGACGCCTGCACCCGGCCTGCGCTGTCGAAGACCGGGACCGCGATCGCCGTGATCTCCCGGTACTCCCCCGCCTGCATCACCGCGTAGCCTCGCCGTCGTACGGCAGCAAGGTCGACCGAACCCGGTGTGAGCCGGACTGCGGCCGGTTCGTTCCCGAACGCGAGCAATACCCGGCCCATCGCACTCAGGTGCAACTGCTGACCGCTCGTCGGGAGTTGGTGATCGCAGAACCTCACCGGCGGCCGCGCGGAGTAGACCGTGACCGCCGCGTCGTCGGCGCGCGTGCTCAAACTCGCGGTGATCGCGATTCTCGACGACAGCAAATGTAGGTGCGGCGCAACGTTGTCGAGCTCGATGGGTCTGATGACGGACCCTGCCAGGTCGGTCAAACCGGAGCCGATGCTGTAGAGATCACTCGAATCCCGAGTCAGTAACCGGCCGCGTACGAGTGCCGACGCAATTCGATGCGTCGTGCTCACCGGCAACCCCACTCGCTCGGCGAGCTGGCTGACCGTGAGCGCCGGATTCTCGGAGGAGAACGCGTACAGCACCGAGATCGCCCGCTCGACGGCCTGCGATCCGGTACGTGACTGTGCCGGTGACGTTTTCGGCACAGAATCCCCTCCGGTGGCGCGTTCGCACTTCACACCCGAGACCCTTCCGTACTCGTGCGCGGGAGGGAAGCATTAGGCGCGCCGTGAACATATGTCGGGTCATTCCACAATGCGGAAGTGTTGTTGCAGGCCCCGCAACGGATCTCGATACTTCATCGTCATGACCGTCATCGACAACGACACACACCAGCAGTCAGTCACATTCGCGCCAGTCGCAGGCCATATCGGAGCCGACGTGCACGGTATCGACATCGGGCAGGAGTTGACACCCGATCTGGTCGAGTCGATCACCACCGCGCTTCACCGTTACAAGGTTCTGTTCTTTCGGAACCAGAACATAGGGCACACCGAGCACATTGCGTTCTCCAGGAATTTCGGCCGCGTCACGGCGTCGCACCCGTACGACGACGATGCGCCGACCGAGGCTCCGGAGATTCTCGCGGTGGACAACCGGCTCTACGAGAAGCGGTTCGGCAGGAAGGCCGCCGGTTACACCAGTGCATGGCACACCGACATCTCGGCGTTGATCAATCCCCCTGCGGCGTCCATTCTGCGGGCGGACATCGCTCCGGACCGGGGTGGCGACACCAGTTGGACCAACCTCGCCGCCGCCTACGCCAACCTCCCGGACGCGCTGAAGGAGTTCGTCGACGGTCTTCGGGCCGAGCACCGGTTCGGAGGCCGCGCACCGGTATGGAGCACCGACAGCGACTACGGCAAGAAGGTCGCCGCAGCGCCGCTGATCACCGAACACCCCGTGGTACGTGTCCACCCGGTGACCGGTGAGAGGATCCTGTTCGTCAACCCGGGATTCACCGTTCGTATCGTCGGCCTGACGCCGCGGCAGAGCGACGCAGTTCTCGAATTGCTGTTCGACGAGATCGAGAATTCCGCGCATACCGTCCGTTTCCGTTGGGAGAAAGGATCGGTGGCATTCTGGGACAACCGAGCAACGGCACACCTCGCACCCACCGATGTGAACCACCTCGATGTCACGCGAGTGCTCTACCGCACGACCCTCGAAGGAGACATTCCGGTCGGCATCGACGGGGTCCCGTCCACGTCGATCTCCGGTGATCAGTTCTTCGGATCGTGACATGATCCGGCGAAAAGCTATGCGCTCCTTGGTCGTGACGATTGCGGCGACGGTACTGGCGGTGAGCGTCGTCGCGTGTGGGGATTCGTCCAGCCAGCCGAATGCCGACGGCAAGACAGTACTGCGATACCAGGGTTCGCCGAGTGCCGTCCGGTGGCCAGAGCTGGCGGAGTCGCTGGGCTACTTCGAGAACGTCGAGCTCGAGTGGGTCGGCGACACCACATCCGGACCGCAGGACATTCAATCCGTGGCCACAGGCCAAACCGAGATCGGTGAGGCGTTCAACGGTTCGGTCGCCAAATTGCAGGAGGCAGGTTCGGCGATCACGGCCGTCGTGTCCTCGACAGGCTCGGACGACGAGACGTTCCAGGGCTACTACTCCCTCGAGGGAAGCGGAATCGACTCGGCCCGCGACCTCATCGGCAAGAAGGTCGGGATCAACACGCTCGGTGCGTATCACGAATACGCGATCAAGGAATGGCTTCACCGCGAAGGCTTGACCGAGGACGAGATCGGCCAGGTCGAGTTCCTCGTCGTACCCCCGATCAACACCGACCAATCGCTGCGGCAGCGCCAGATCGACGTCGGCAACCTCGGAGGCATCATCAAGGATGTCGCGCTCGAGGCAGGTGGGCTGCACGAGATCTTTCGCGACACCGATCTGATCGGCAGTTTCAGTATTTCCACTGCAGTACTGAGAGACGACTTCATCGAGAAGAACCCCGACGCCACGGCCGACTTCGTCCAGGGTGTGGCGCGGGCGATCCGATGGGCGCAACTGCGCCCTCGCGAAGAGGTCATCGGCAGGTTCACCGACATCATCTCCGGCCGCGGCCGGAGCGAGAACACCGACTACGTGCAGCATTGGAAGAGCGCAGGTGTCCCAGCACCGGGAGCCGTCATTGCCGACGACGAGTTCACCCTGTGGGTGGACGAGGCCGTGCGGCTCGGTGAACTTCCGGCGGACCTCGACGTCGCGACGTTGTACACCAACGAATACAACCCATACGCCAACGGCCGCTTCGAGCCCGACGCGGACGAGAACGGCAACCCGATCACCCAAGGAGCGAAACCATGACCGCTGTGTTGAACGACTCTTCGGCCCCGTCCACCGACTCGCTGGTGATAGCGCCGATCGCGGGCTACATCGGAGCGGAGGTGTCCGGTATCTCGCTGGAGCACGAACTCTCCGTGGATGTCCAAGCGGCACTGCGCGATGCGCTGTACGAGTACAAGGTCCTGTTCCTCCGCGACCAGAAGATCGGACACGCGGAGCAAATCCGCTTCACCGGCTACTTCGGACCGGTAACACCTGCCCATCCGCTCGGATACACCGACAAGTCGCCTGCCGGCTTCCCGGAGATTCTCGAGGTCGACAGCAGGATCTACGCCAAGCGATCCGGTTCGAGCAAGTACAGCTATGCGAGTTTCTGGCATCAGGACGTCACCGCATTGATCAACCCGCCCGCGGTCACCGTTCTGCGCGGCGAGCTGGTGCCCGAGGTCGGCGGGGACACCACGTGGGCCGATCTCGGTGCCGCCTACGACAACCTGCCGGCCTCGCTGCAACGGTTCCTCGAAGGTCTGTATGCGGAGAATCGCTTCGGTGGGCGCACACCTCGCTGGGCGGGCGGTTCGGAGTCGGAATCGCTGACTCAGGAAACCCGAATAGTCTCCGAGCACCCCGTCGTCCGTGTACATCCTGTGACCGGTCAACGCCTGATCTACGTCAATCCAGGCTTCACCAGCCGCATCATCGGGGTCAGCCCGCGTCAGAGCGACAAGATTCTCGATCTGCTGTTCGAGGAGATCACCGATCCGGCGTACACCGTCCGTATTCGGTGGACTCCGGACAGCCTCGGCATCTGGGACAACCGGGCCACGATCCACCAGGCCCCCACCGACCTCGATCATCTCGACGTCGTGCGTGTGCTGCACCGAACCACCGTCGAAGGCGATGTACCCGTTGGCGTTTCGGGTGAGCGGTCCAGATCGATCCACGGCAGCGAGTTTCGCGCCCCCGCACCGGCCTGATACCGACGCCGAACTGTACCCGCGGCGCGGCCGCACCCATCGCACGCGGTGCGGCCGCACCCATCCAGGCGGTGCGGCCGCCTCCGCACGGGCGCGTCGGCGCATGTAGTTAGATCGTAGGCATGTCGACACCCGATCACTTCGCCCTCGAACGCTTCGACGTCGCCGAAATCGGTTCGATCACTGCGATTTTTACCGCAAAGGCGTACGCCGCCGGACTGTACGTCCTGCACTTCGGTGACGGCCAGGCCTACACCGGGCAGGCCGCGGACGTCGCGGCCCAGTTCCTCGCCGACCGTGCCGAATGGGACGACATCGACGCCGTCGAGTTCGTATCGTGGCCCGCGGACGAGCTGGTGGCGGGCGCAACCCGGCTCAGCGCGATCACCGCGCAGACCGCGCAACTCCGCACGCGTGGGCAGGACGTGCCTGCCGCGGCGGCGTCGAGCAGGGACGTCTTTCCGCTCGAACGCGGCAAGCGGATCACTGTCACCTCCGGCGAGGTCGGCGACCGCAGGTCGAAGTTCTGGGAACTCTCCGACCACCTCGCGTACCAGGAGATCCGCAGCATCGTGGCCGATTACATCAACTCCACGATCCCGGATCCGGTCAACACGCAGAAGTATCTGTGGAACGTCGTGGCACTGCCTGCCACCGATGGAGCCGAGGATCGCCGACGACTGCTGACGCTGTACTGCGGCGACCTCGAGACGCTGTACATCACCGAGATCACCCACGACGACGACACCATCGAGCTCGACCTCGCCATCAACACCGCCATCCCGGCCCAGAGGTCCGATGCGGAGCTGGAGGTCTCCAACGATTCGGTGATCGCAGGCGTCGGTGGTTACGAGAACGAGCGTGTGTGGTCGTGGTCGATCGACCTCGGTGCGCTGCTGGAGGAGGACGTCGACGTCGAGCTCAGTATCGACGACGACACGTTCGACGATCTCGCCTACGCCCTCAACGTGCGTCTGCTCAGCCGAGACGGGTCATCGCATGCGCGGCACCACAACCAGGATCTGGCGAACGATCTGCTGGCCGAGGCGTACCGGCAGAGTTAGTGGTGTAGCCGCACCAGCCCTGCCGCCGTCCTGGCATCGATGATCAACGACGACACCAGACCCGATTTCAGAACCGAACGGACCGCCGCGAGTTTGGCCTCACCGGCTGCGATGGCGATGACGTCCGGGATTCCGCGGAGGGCATCCTCCGAGACTCCCATCCGCCGGTCGTCCAGGCCGCTGACCCGATGTCCGTCCGCGTCCAGCAACAGGGCGCAGGACTCGGCCACCACGCCTTTGTCGGTCCAGCTACTGGCTTCCGACGGGGTGAGAAGGTCGTAGACCTGCGACAGCCCTGGCTGCCAAGCCCCGATGGACACAACGGCTTTCGTCACCGAGGCGTGGTGTCTCAGTGTCTCCTGTATCCCTCTGCTGCTGCGCAGCGCAGCGCAGGTCCGCGAGTCCGCGACCACCAGCGGCGCGTACATCGACCACGCTTGTCCCCCACCGAGTTCGGTGATCCGACGCACCAGCTCGGCCGACGTGGCACCGACGGCACCCGCCATGCCGGTCAACTGCACCACGTCACATTCGGCGACGGCGTCGAGGTGGGTGGTCATCCGCGATAGCGTGCGCCCGCAATCGACGCCGAGTACGTCTGCGGGCGTGACGATTTCACTCAGGAGATCGGCGGTGACGCGCCCTACGGCATCCCACAGCTCGTCCTGGCCGTCACTGGCGGTGCGCACAGCGAAGGCCATGCGCAAACCGAACTCGTCCTTGAGCGCCCGGGACAGGTCGATGTCGATCGACTCCGGCGCATGCACGGTGATCTCGACCATCCCGGACGCAACCGCGTCCTCGAGTATCCGCGCGACCTTGAAGCGCGAGAGGCCGAACTCGTCGGCGATCTGAACCCGCGTCCGTCCGTCGAGGTAGTACCTGCGTGCGATGAGCCCTCGCTGACTGAGCTCCTCGGGTCCGGCCCTGCGGACTTCGGGTTCCTGCGGCATCCCCCCACCTTTCGTGTCACTGCGACCATCATGACCGTAGATGCTCACATGAGCAAGCTCGTTGACATGTGAGCACCCGAGGGTGCATGATCCTGTTCACTAATCACGTGAGCAGTGAGGTACACCATATGAGCAAGCTCGACGACGCCGAACTTCGGCGTCTCGCGCACACCGTGTTGGTCCGGGAGGCCGCAGGCCTGACCAACTTGGCTGACACCGTCGAGCCCAGCGTCGTTCGAGTCGCCCGCGCGGTCGTGGAGACGACCGGCAAGGTCATCACCACCGGTTCCGGCACCTCCGGCATCATGGCCGAGCGCCTGGCCCACCTCCTCTCGGTATGCGGCGCGCCCGCCCTCTACCTACCCGCCATGGACGCACTGCACGGCGGTATGGGCGCCATCGGCACCACCGACCTCGTTCTCGCCGTCTCCAAGACGGGACGCTCCACCGAACTCACCCAGCTGGTCACCCGCCTCGTCGACCGTGGCGTCCACGTCATCGCAGTCACCGAGGACGCGGGATCTCCGTTCGGCAACGCCGCAACCGAGGTGGCCGAACTCCCCGCTACCGCTGCCGATTCCGACCCCGGAAACATGATCGCGATGACGAGCACGCTCGCAGTCGGCGCGTGGGGTGACGCCGTCAGCGTCGTCGCGATGGCCTTGAGCGGCCACACGATGCACGACGTCGTCAACTCCCACCCGGCAGGTGGCGTCGGCACCCGCGAGGACGTCATGTCCGACACCGACAAGCCGGTGGTCGGACTGTGACCAGAGAAGTCGTCGTCGGGATCGACTCGTCGACTCAGTCCTGCAAGGCCGAGGTGCGCGACGCCCAGAGCGGCGAGCTGCTCGCCTCGGGCTCGGCTCCCCATACCCCAGCATTCCCGCCGTGCAGTGAACAGGATCCCCGGTCGTGGTGGGACGCTTTGGTTCTCGCGGTACGTACCGCACTCGCCGACGCCGGTGACGTGCAGGTCACCGCGATGGCCGTCGCGGCCCAGTGTCACGGCCTCGTGCTGCTCGATTCCGACGGCGAACCATTGCGTCCGGCGAAACTCTGGAACGACACCACCGGTGCCGACCAACTGGCGGCACTCGTCGAGACGATCGGTGGACCGCAGTGGGTGCGCCGCATCGGCTCGCTGCCGACAGCCGCGTTCACCATCGCCAAGCTGGCGTGGGTCGCCGAGCACGAGCCCGCAGTGCTCGACAGGACCCATCGCATCCTGCTCCCGCACGACTATCTGACATTCCGACTCACCGGACGCGCCGTCACCGACCGCTCGGACGCGTCGGGAACCGGATATTTCGACGCGACGACGTCCACCTGGTTGCCGGAATTCCTCGACGCCGCAGCCGGCCCGCGCGACTGGCTCCCGATGCTCCCGGTCGTGCTCGGCGGCGCCGAACCAGCGGGCCCGCTGACCGAACAGGCAGCAGCCGAACTCGGACTCACCGGACCGGTACAGATCGGAGCGGGCGCGGGTGATCAGCATGCCGCGTACCTCGGCCTCGGACTGAGCGACGGCGACCAGTACATCGGGCTGGGAACCTCGGGAGTCTTCGCCACCTCGACGCGCACCGCGGTGTTCGACGAGGCAGGCATCGTCAACGGCGTCGCCGACACCACCGGGGGCTACCTGCCTCTTGTCTGCACCCTCAACGCCGCACGGGTGGGCGACACCGCTGCGCGGATCCTCGGCACCGACCATGCGGGGCTTGCGGAGCTCGCACTCGCTGCCGAACCCACCGTCGGACCGACGCTCGTGCCGTTCCTCGACGGCGAACGCACACCGAATCGGCCGTACGCCCGAGGCCTGATCTCGGACCTGACCTCTGCGACGACGCGCGAGGAGATGGCCCGCGCGTTCCTCGAAGGCCCACTTCTCTCGCTGCTCGCCGGACGGGATGCGTTGCGGTCCTTCGGAATCGCATGCGACGGGCCTCTGACCGTCGTCGGCGGTGGCGCTCGGTCGCGTGCAACGTTGCAACTGCTGGCCGACCTGTCCGGTGACACCGTCACCGTGCCGGACGCCGACGAGGCGACAGCCCGCGGGGCCTGCGTACAGGCCGCGGCCGTGGCCGCAGGTGTCGACGAAGCCGGCATGGTCGATCTCGCTCGCCGGTGGACGCCGTCGGCTCGCACCACGGTGCTCCCGCGCGACACCGGACGCGACATCAGCACTGTCCGTGCCCGCTGGGCCGACGCGGCAGCCGTCGACGCCCTCGATCGGCGGGAGACCACATGACCGTCGCCCTCGCTCCGTGGCACATCGGCCACGAAAGCCGTTTGACGGGAAGCATTTACGCGGTCGCACCCGAACTCCGCGTAGACGCTGCTCGCGCCCTCGTCGACGCGGGCATCTCGGTGCACATCGATGTCATGGCACCGAACGAAGGACTGCCGGTCGGGATCACCGTCGACGAGTTGGACGAACTCGCCGCGGTCGTTCCGCAGGACAAGCTCGGCATCCACCTCATCGGAAGTTCCGAGGCAGTCGAGGCGATGCTGCCCGCCGTTCCACATGCGGGAGATCTGTACGTGCCGATCGGAACCCGTGCCTCGCAGTCCATACGGCTGTGGGCAGCGATCTGGGACGAGGCCGACGAGTACTCCGCGCCGACCGTCGACCTGGATGGTTACGACGGCGTACTCGTCATGCTTCTCGAGCCTGGAACCTCGGGAGCCGCCGACCCGGACCGACTGCGGATCGCCGCCGCGTTCGCCGGCCGCACCGCGGTGACCGTCGACGGCGGGGTCACCGAGGAACTGATGTCCTCGTGCCACACCGCAGGCGCCACGACGATGGTCGTCGGACGCGCCCTACTGACCAATTCCATACTGCTGACCGATTCCACACTGCCGGAAGGACAATCATGACCACCGCCACACCAACACCTCCCGCGTCGTCGATGCGGGCGAGCGTGATGACCGGCGTGCGCACGCTCGAGATCGAGGACCGACCGGTTCCCACACCGGCACCGAACGAGGTGCTGATCGAGGTCGCTGCCGTCGGTGTATGCGGATCGGACGTTCACTACTACCGCGAAGGCCGTATCGGCGACTTCGTCGTCGACGATCCGATGATCCTCGGCCACGAGCTGTCGGGCCGTATCGCTGCGGTCGGTGACGGCGTCGACGAGTCCCGGATCGGCCAGCGCGTCGCCGTGGAGCCGCAGCATCCGTGCCGCCGATGCAAGCAGTGCATGGCGGGCCGCTACAACCTGTGTCCCGACATGAAGTTCTACGCCACTCCCCCGGTCGACGGCGCATTCTGCCGCTACGTCACCATCGACTCGGATTTCGCTCACCCCGTGCCGGATTCGATGTCCGACGAGGCTGCGGCACTGCTGGAGCCACTGTCGGTGGCCGTCACCACGATGCGCAAGGCCGGGATCGTCCCCGGCTCGTCGATCCTCATCGCGGGCGCCGGGCCCATCGGCATCATCACCGCGCAAGCCGCACGTGCCTTCGGCGCCGCGCGCATCGTGGTCTCCGATCCGGTGGCATCACGTCGTGAGCGCGCACTGACCTTCGGCGCCACCGAAGTGATCGACCCGATGGTCGACGACGTCGCCGCCCTGACCCCTCAGGTCGACGCGTTCGTCGACGCCAGTGGCGCCGTTCCTGCCGTGCAGAGCGGCATCCGCGCCGTCGGGCCGGCCGGACGTGTCGTTCTCGTCGGCATGGGCGCGGACAACTACCCGCTCCCCATCAGCCATATCCAGAACTTGGAGATCACGGTCACCGGGGTGTTCCGTTACACCGACACCTGGCCCGCTGCAATCCATCTCGTGTCCTCGGGACTGGTCGATCTCGATCGTCTCGTCACCGGACGCTACGACCTCGAACACGTCGCCGACGCGCTCGAGAGTGACACCGACCCTGCCAGCCTCAAGTCGATAGTGGTGCCTGCATGAGTAACAATCCTTTTGATCTGACCGGACGTACCGCCATCGTCACCGGCGGCAACCAGGGGCTCGGACGCGCGTTCGCGTTCGGACTCGCCGCAGCGGGCGCACGCGTCGCCATCGCCGGTCGAAGCGCCGAGCGCAACGACCAGGTCGTCGCGGCAGCCGCGTCCGAGGGATACGATTTCGCGGCCATCACCGCCGACATCACACAGCACGCCGACATCGAGCGTATGACCGCCGAGGCGATCGACAAGCTCGGCCACGTCGACATTCTCGTCAACAACGCCGGTACCTGCTACCACAACGACTCGTGGGACGTCACCGAGAACGAATGGGACAACGTCTTCGATCTCAACGTGAAAGCCCTGTGGGAGTGCAGCATCGCCGTCGGTGCGCACATGCGTGAGCGCGGCAAGGGCTCGATCGTCAACATCGGTTCGATGTCCGGCATCATCGTCAACCGGCCGCAGATGCAGCCCGCCTACAACGCGTCGAAGGCAGCGGTTCACCACCTGACCAAATCCCTTGCCGCCGAATGGGGCCCGCTCGGCATCCGCGTCAACGCAGTAGCACCCGGTTACTGCAAGACCGAAATGGCACCGGTCGACCGTCCCGATCTCAAGCGCTACTGGATCGACGACGCCCCACTGCAGCGTTACGCGATGCCCGAGGAGATCGCACCGAGCGTCGTCTTCCTCGCCAGCGACGCCGCCAGCTTCATCACCGGATCGGTACTCGTCGCGGACGGAGGCTACACAGCATGGTGAGCACGGAAATATCGACCGTTCGGCGGATTCTCGTCGAAGGAATCGACGACATCAGCGTCGAGACCACCCCGACGCCGGAGGCAGGACCAGGTGAGGTCCGAGTCCGCAGCACCGTCGTCGGAATCTGCGGATCCGACATCCACGCCGCGCACGGACGGCACCCGTTCATCGACCTGCCGTTCCGGCCGGGTCACGAGGTCGTCGGTGTCGTCGACGCTGTCGGTGAGGGTACCGACGCCTCGCTCGTCGGCACGAGGGTCGTCGTCGAACCGAATCTCGCGTGCGGCCACTGTACGCAGTGCCTGGCCGGCCGATACAACATCTGCGCCGAGCTCGCCGTCTTCGGGTGCCAGACACCGGGCGGTCTGACCGATGCGTTCACCATCGCCGCCGACCGAGTCATCCCGCTGGACGACGCACTCGACGACCGGCACGCCGCGCTCATCGAGCCGCTTGCGACCCCGGTGCACGCGGTTCGCCGGGCAGGCAAGCTCGTCGACGGACTCGACGGCAAGCGTGTCGCCGTGCTCGGCGCAGGCCCCATCGGCCTGTTCGTGCTGCTGGCCGCCCGGCGGGCCGGTGCCATCGTCGTCGTCGCCGATCTGCTCGAATCCAAGCGCACCCGCGCACAGCGACTGGGTGCGATCGGCAGCTTCGACCCGACCGCAGAAGGCGCCGTCACCACCGCCAAGGACATCCTCGGCGGACCGGCGGACGTCGTCATCGATTGCGTCTCGCGGGAGTCGTCGATGGCTCAGGCCGTCGACCTCGTGGACAAGGGCGGGGCCATCCTCGTCGTCGGTGTCGCGGCGGGCGCCACCCCGGTTCTCCTCGATCTGATCCAGGACCGTGAGCTCGTCGTCGCGGGCTGCCTGATGTACGTCCGCGAGGACGTTCAGGAGGCCATCGACATGCTGACCGAGGGTGTCGTACCGATCGACGAGTTCGTCACCGCCGAATTCCCGCTCGATCGCGCAGCGGAGGCCTTCGCCGCATCGACCGATCCCGAGCACGTGAAAGTCCTGATCACCGTCGGTGACCGACCATGACCCGGCTGCTCGACTGCCAGGAGGTGACCAAGAGTTTCGGCGGAGTTCCTGTGCTGAAAGGAATCTCGCTCGAACTGCACCCTGGCACCGTCACCGCACTCGCCGGTGAGAACGGCGCGGGCAAGTCGACTTTGATGAAGATCGCGACCGGGCAGCTTCGCGCCGACACCGGTACCGTCACCATCGGAGAACACACGCTGTCGGCAGGCGATCCGCGGGATGCGGTCCGCCACGGTGTTGTCATCGTGCCGCAGGAGCTCGCCTCGATCGACGACATGACGGTGTACGAGAACATGTTCGTCGGTCGCGAGAAGCGCCGCGGAATCCTTCTCGACCGCCGGGCCATGATCAAGGAAGCCGCCGAAGCCCTTGCGGTGTTCGACGTGTCCATCTCGCCGACCGCGCGCATGGGGAGCCTGCCCGTCGGACTTCGGCAGATCATCGAGATCGTCAAGGCCGCCCGCACCGGCGCCCAGGTCGTCATGCTCGACGAGCCGACCTCCGCCATCTCCGAACGTGAGGTCGAAGGCCTCTACAAAGTGATGAAGCAACTGCGCGACCGCGGCGTGGCGATGGTGTACACGACGCACAAGATGGCCGAAATCCGTGCCATCGCGGACCGAGTCGTCGTACTGCGAGACGGAAAGCTCATCACCGACGAATCCCTCGCCGACATCACCGACGACGAGATCGTCACCGCGATGATCGGCCGCGAACTGGAGCATCTGTTCCCCGCTGTCGGCAAGGACACCGGCGATGTGGTCCTCGAAGTCGAGAACCTGCTCGTCGCAGGCGCTTCCGAGCCGGTGAACCTCACCGTCAGGCGCGGTGAGATCGTCGGGTTGGCCGGCCTCGTCGGCGCAGGCCGCACCGAGTTGCTCGAGGCGCTGTTCGGTATGCGTTCGGTGATATCGGGAACGATCAAGGTCGACGGCAAGCTGATCACCAAGGGTCGACCGGCTGCGGCCATCACCGCGGGCAT
Organism: Rhodococcus yunnanensis NBRC 103083; assembly: GCF_001895005.1. Taxonomy (GTDB): domain Bacteria; phylum Actinomycetota; class Actinomycetes; order Mycobacteriales; family Mycobacteriaceae; genus Rhodococcoides; species Rhodococcoides yunnanense. The sequence continues at coordinate 213,151 of NZ_BCXH01000007.1, forward strand.
GGCCATGGTGCCCGAGGACCGCAAGGTCAACGGCGTCGTATTGTCGATGAGCGTGCTGGACAACGGATCTCTTCCCAGGCTGGCGTCCTTCAGCATCGCCGGATGGTTGCGCAACAAGTCCCGATCCACCGCCGTGGCCGGCGCCATGGAGTCGGTACGACTGCGCAGCCGCGGACTGAGCCAGAGCGTCGGCACCCTGTCCGGTGGAAATCAGCAGAAAGTAGTGCTCGCTCGCTGGTTGACCGGTACCGTCAACGTACTGCTTCTCGACGAACCCACCCGCGGTGTCGACGTCGGAGCTCGCTCCGAGATCTATCGGATCATCACCGAATTCGCCAGCCGCGGAATGGCAGTCGTCATGGCGTCGTCGGACATGCCCGAGATCGTCGGTCTCTCGCACCGCGCGTTCGTCATGCGTGAGGGCGCCTTCGTCGGCGAACTCGATCGACAGGCGCTCGATCATCCCGAAGTTCAGGACTCGGTCTTCCGTCTGGCCACCGCCCTGGACTCACGAAGCGAAACACCCGCGGCCGAACAGCGGCCGTCACTCGAGGAGGCACAACAGTGACAACACCCGTCGCTGAAACGGACGACAAGACGTCCGTATCGGCCACCACAGGCGAACCGGTACGCCGGTTCTCCGGTGCCTGGGCTGGAGCTCTGGCTCTGCGTTACTCCATGGTCATCGTCATGCTGCTCGTCATCGCGTACTTCTCGTATCGCAGTGCACGATTCGGCACCGTCGACAACCTGCAGACGATCCTCGTCGCGGCTGCACCGTTCGCTCTGATCGCCCTGGGGCAGACACTGGTCATCCTCACCGGCGGTATCGACCTGTCGGTCGGCAGCGTCATCGCCGTGTCCGCGATGGCATCCGCGGCAGTGGCGAAGGCCAACCCGGGCCAGATCTGGATGACCGTGCTCGTCGCGATGGCCGTCGGCCTGATCGCGGGCTCGATCAACGGATATCTGGTTTCGCGCATCAATGTGCCTCCATTCATCGCGACACTCGGTATGCTCACCGCAGGTTCAGGTTTCGCGTATGTCATCGGCGGTGGCGCACCCATCAACGGGCTTCCCGCCGAGTTCGGCCAGATCGCCAACACCAAGATCTTCGGACTGCAGATCCCGGTTCTGGTGATGATCATCGGCATCGTCGTGCTGGCCGTGGTGATGAAGCGAACCGCATACGGTATGCGCGTATACGCCGTCGGCGGTAACCGCACGGCAGCCGAGATCGCCGGCATCAATGCCAAGAACGTCCTGTTCAGTGTCTATGCACTGTCCGGCGTGCTTGCCGGCCTGTCGGGTGTCATGCTCGCATCCCGCGTCATCTCCGGTCCGCCCAACCTCGGCCAGGGATACGAACTGGACGCGATCGCCGCCGTCGTCATCGGCGGTGCGAGCCTCATGGGCGGACGCGGCACCATCTGGGGAACCGCGCTCGGGCTGTTCATGATTCAGACGCTCAACAACGGCCTCGATCTCCTCGTGGTACCTGCCTACTGGCAGGACGTCATCAAGGGCGTCCTCATCGTCGCTGCCGTCTCGGTCGACGTGTGGTCGTCCAAACGAAGAACCTGACCGACCTTCTCAACTCTCGTCACAACATTCACCGATCTGGAGATGACAATGAAGTTTACTTCCAAGATGCTGACCGTGGCGGCCACCGGCCTCCTCGCCGTCGGTGTCACCGCCTGCGGCGCGGGCGATACCAGTGCCCAGGACGGAAAGACGCGCATCGGCGTCACCGTCTACGACATGAGCTCGTTCATCACCGCAGGCAAGGAAGGCATGGAGACCTACGCCGCGGCCAATGACATCGAGTTGCTGTGGAACTCCGCAGGCAACGATGTCTCGACGCAGGCGAGCCAGGTCGACTCCCTGATCAACCAGGGCGTCGATGCGATCATCATTGTTCCGGTGCAGGCAGATTCGCTCGCTCCGCAGGTGCAGTCCGCCAAGGACAAGGACATTCCCGTCATCGCGGTCAATGCGGAACTCGAGACCGATCAGATCTCCGGCAACGTCCAGCCCGACGACGTCGCGGCAGGCGCGCAGGAAATGCAGATGATGGCCGACAAGCTCGGTGGCCGCGGCAACATCGTCATCCTGCAGGGCCCGCTCGGCGGATCCGGTGAAATCAACCGTGGCGCAGGCATCGACCAGGTTCTCGCGAAGTACCCGGACATCAAGGTGCTCGCCAAGGACACCGCCAACTGGAAGCGCGACGAGGCCGTCAACAAGACCAAGAACTGGCTCTCCAGCTTCGGCGACCAGATCGACGGCGTCGTCTCCCAGAACGACGACATGGGCCTCGGCGCACTGCAGGCTCTCAAGGAAGCCGGCCGCACCGATGTTCCGATCGTGGGCATCGACGGCATCGAGGACGGGCTCAATGCCGTCAAGAGCGGTGAATTCATCGGCACGTCACTGCAGAACGGCACTGTCGAGCTCTCCGCAGGTTTGGCTGTAGCGAACCGTATCGCCAAGGGCGAGGACGGCGACACCGCACCGGTGTACATCATGCCTGCCATCACCCCGGAGAACGTCGACGTCGCCATCGAGCACGTCGTGACCGAGCGTCAGGCCTTCCTCGACGGCCTGGTCGAACTGACCGATCAGAACCTCGAGTCCGGCGACATCGCCAACGAGGGCATCCCCGGTCAGTAGACCGCTACCGGCTTCGAGGTGGGGCGGCGCTGTCCCCCACACCCGCCCCACCTCGAATACCACCGCTCTGAACATCACCGCTCTGAACATCACAGCTCGAACCTCTCAGCTCGAAACGAAAGGTGTGTCCTGACATGACGACCGTCCCTGCTCCCGTCGATCTGTCGTTCGACGGCATGGTGGCCGTCGTGTCCGGCGGCGCCTCAGGAATCGGTGCAGCCATCGGCGCCGCGTACGTCGCACAGGGCGCCGACGTCGTCCTCGTCGATCGCGATGGCGACGCAGCGGCGAAAACCGCGTCGGACATCGGTGCCCGTAGCCTCGCCTGCGATGTCGCCGACCGCGAATCCGTCCGCGCCGCAGCCTCTTCCGTCGTCGCCGAGCTCGGACACGTGGACGTACTGGTCAACTCGGCCGGTGTCGCTCGCCTGGCTCCCGCCGAGGAACTGTCGGACGAGTTCTGGAACCTCACGATGAACGTCAACCTGACCGGAACATTCCTGATGTGCCAGGAGTTCGGTCGCATCATGCTGGGGCGTGGCAGCGGGCGCATCGTCAACATCGCCTCGCAGGCCGCCACCGTCGCAATCGAGGAGCACGCAGCGTACTGCGCCTCGAAATTCGGTGTGCTCGGGCTGACCAAGGTGCTCGCAGCGGAATGGGCGGGCCGCGGCGTCACGGTCAACACCATCTCCCCCACTGTCGTCATGACCCCACTCGGCCGCGAGGCTTGGTCCAACCCGAAGGGTGACGCGCTGCGCGCCCGTATTCCGGTGGGCCGCTTCGCCGAAACCCAGGACGTCACCTCGGTTGCCATCTTCCTGGCTTCGGCCGGCGCGGCGATGATCAACGGTGCCGACATCCTCGTCGACGGCGGTTACACGATCCTCTGACGTGCCTCCGGCGCCCGCACGTGCACACTGACCGCGGACGGTGACTCCTCACGGACGGTCGCGGAGCGCACGCTTGAGCAACTTCCCACTCTGATTGCGCGGAAGTTCATCGACGAAGACGACCGACTTCGGCACCTTGAACGGTGCGATCAGACCCTTGACGTGCTCGATCAGGGCTGCCTCCGTGACAGTGCGGGATCCATCCTTGAGTACGACGACCGCAGTGACTGCCTCGATCCACTTCTCGTCGGGCGTCCCGATGACAGCTACCTCCGCGACCGAGGGATGTGTGTAGATCGCATCCTCGACCTCACGCGAGGCGACCAGAATCCCTCCGGTGTTGATGACGTCCTTGATGCGATCGACGACGGTGATGAATCCCTCGGAGTCACGTGTCACGAGATCACCCGAATGAAACCACCCGTCCTGGAACGCTTCTTCGGTGGACTCGGGGTTGTTCCAGTATCCATCACACAGTTGCGGTGAGCGGTAGAGCACTTCACCCGGTTCGCCGTCGGGTACGTCGCCACCGTCGGCATCGACCACCCTCGTTTCCACGAAGAACACCGCGCGCCCACACGATGCGGGGCGGTCTTCGTGCTCGTCAGGCTGCAAGACGGTTGCCAGCGGTCCGATCTCGGACTGCCCGAAACAGTTGTAGAAGCCCAGCTCCGGATACCGCGCTCGCAGCCTGTTCAGCACGGTGACGGGCATGATGGACGCACCGTACTGCGCCTTGGTGAGCGAGGATAGGTCCCGTGTCGCCAGATCCGGATGGTTCGCGAGCGGAACCCATACCGTCGGCGCAAGAAACAGCGATCCGATCTTGTCTTCCTCGATGCGGCGCAGGATCTCGGACACGTCGGGCCGCTTCATCAGATGCACCGTCGCCCCGACCGACAAGTAGGGCAACGTGAACACGTGCATGCCTGCAGAGTGGTACAGCGGCATCGCGACGAGGGGATTGTCGTCCTTGTCGAGACCGAGCGAAATCACCGAGGACACGTACTCGGCCACCAGCGCACCGTGGGACATCATGGCGCCCTTGGGCTTCGACGTCGTACCCGAGGTGTACAGCAGCTGAGCGAGGTCACCGGACGCTGCAACGGACTCGAATTCACCAGCGTCGTCGCCGGTGTCGAGCAGTACTGGCAACAGCAACACGTGGTCGATGTGGAGATCGCCGCGCACCGAGTCCAACGTCGGCTCGAGATCCGGATCGACGAGCACCACACGGGAGCCCGATTGCTCCACAATGTATTTCAGTTCTTCCCCTACGAGGGCGTAGTTCACCGGCACGTGTACGAGGCCGGCTCGCACGCATGCCAAGAATCCCACGACGTACGAGTCGGAGTTGACTCCGTACGCGGCGACACGATCTCCCGTCGACAGCCCGAGCGAGAGCAGTCGTCGAGCTGCACTGCTGACGACGTCGTCCAAGTGTCGGTAGTTGTGGCTGCGACCATCGAAGGTGATGGCCGTTCGCTCGGGGTATCTCGCGGCCGACCGCCGCAGGACGCCGTCGATGGTGTTCGTCCGCGAGCCCATGCCGACAGGCTATAGGACGTCCAACGAAAACCGGGGCGATACGGTCGCATCACCCGATTCGACCCGGTCCCCGAATCGAGTTGGATATCATGGCTCAATGCTCTCATCGGTGCCCGAGCCCACGCGGTCGTGGCGGGACACACTGTCCCCCGAGCACCTCCGTCGAATACTCGAAGTTCTCGACGTCTGCCGCACGTCCGGGAACGGCACACGCTTCAAGGAGAACCTGGTAGACGCTGTCGCGACGATATTCGACGTCCGTGACGTCACGTTCTTCTTCGGAACCACGTTCCCGACGCTGTTCGCCGATCCGGCACCTCTTCTGACCGGCGCCGCCGAACCCTTGCTCGACGTGTATCAGGAGCGGTGGCGAGAGAAGGACGTATTCGCACTCCCTCAGGCCCGGCGAGCGCTGACGGACGACGGCTTTGCCACCCTCGACGATCTCGCCCGGCTGCCGGTGCCGCAGAAGTCCTACGTCGAGGACTACCTCGCACCCCATGGCATGGGCACCGCGTCGGCGATCCACCTGCGCTTCGCCGACGGCGAAGCACTCGTAGGCATGTTCGATCGCGAACGCCACTGGGATCAGGTCGATATCACCGCGATGCGGCTTCTCGCCTCGCATCTTCGGGTGACCAGCCGTTCCGTCGTCATCGGTGCGGATGTGGAGTCGGTCGATGCACTCTCCGGGCTCACACCTCGTCAGATCGAGGTGGCCGAACTGATCACCGACGGTCTCACCAACGCCGAGATCGCATCCGCGCTCACACTGACCGAGATGACCGTCAAGAAGTACGTCAGCCGGATCTTCGAGACCACCGGCCTTCGCAACCGGGCAGCACTCACCGCCTCGATACTGCGCCGACAGGGCTCGGCCATCTGACTGTCCACTTTCGAGGACCGTCGGATGCTGTGGCGCAGGTCAGAGTCGCCGAGAGAAGTTTCTCGGCGATCGAGTCGACGCGAGCACGAGGAACCATCGTCAACGTTGCTGCGTGGGAGCGCATGGACTCGGTAACCTCGGACATCGAGTCCATGCGCTGCGTTGTGGTCATGTCTGCGTTGTGATTCAGCCTGCCGAGAATTCTCCTGCTGCGGCAACGACATCGCTGGCGAAGGTTCCCAAGGTCACGCTGGTTGCACCACCGTCGACGGGAATCACGGCCCCGCTGACGTATTCCGACAGGTCACTGGCAAGGAATGCAGCAACCGCGGCCACATCCGCGGGATACCCGACACGAAGGGACGGCTGCGACGGGCCGAGACGTGCGGCCAAGAACTCGATGAACTCCTCGCTCCTGGCGTCCTCGACTCCGAAGGTTCTGGACATGATGGGGGTCATGATGATTCCTGGGGCAATTGCATTCGATCTGATGCCGTGCGGGCCGAGTTCCGCTGCAGCTTGACGCACGAGCCCCACCACGGCATGTTTTGCCGCCGTGTAACCGACTGTGCTCCAACCACCTTGCAACGACGCTGCGCTGCCGGTCGACACAATCGACCCCTTCGACCCCTGCTCGATGAACTGCGCTGCACTGTATTTGTGACCGAGAAGCACCGAACGCGCCAGCAGTGCAACAGTTCTGTCGAATCCGTCGGCGTCAGCCTCCAGAATCGACGACGGGTCCCCCTGCGCGCCTGCGTTGTTGACCATCACGTCCAGTCGACCGAATTGCTTCACGGCGAAGGAGATCGAGTCTCGCACCGATCCCTCGTCCGTCACGTCCGTGTGGGTGTACGCCGCTGCATCCCCAAGATCTCGCGCGATCGCTGCCCCTTCGTCACGGATGTCGGCAATGACGACCTTCGCGCCTTCGGCAACGAACCGCTCGACGATTCCCCGCCCGATTCCGCTCGTACCGCCCGTCACGACGGCCACTTTGCCCTCGAGTAGTTTCGTCATTTCTCTCTCCCGAATCATGTCTTGGGACAATGGCGTGTAGGCGCCCTGCACCGTGCTGACAAGACCGATACTGTTCGGTCAAGACCGATATTGTTCAGTCTGTCCGAACAGTTGTTCGGTCGTCGACCCTGCGGCCGACGTCTCAAATGTACGCCGACAAGTATTCACGGGCTGCCGGGTGCCCAACGGCCCACCGATCGATCGATACGATCCGCACTGTCCACTTTCGAGGACTGTCGGCCACTGTGGCGTAGGTCATACAGTCACCGAGACCAATCCACTCGGCACTTTTGGAGACTCGATGACGCGTCTGAAGTTCGGTACGTTTCTCGCCCCTATCCACACCCCAGGACAGAACCCGACACTGCTGCTTCAGCGCGATCTCGAACTCGTCGAGTACGTCGAGAAGCTGGGCTTCGACGAGGCGTGGTTCGGCGAACACCACTCGGCAGGCGCCGAGATCTACGCCTCCCCCGAGATCATGATCGCCGCGGCCGGTGAGCGCACAAGCCGCATCAAGCTCGGCACCGGCGTCACCTCGGTCAGTTACCACAACCCACTGTGGGCAGCCGAGCGTATGGTCCTGCTCGATCACCTGACGCACGGCCGTGTCCTGTTCGGCCTCGGCCCCGGCTCGCTGCCCACCGACGCCGCGATGCTCGGCCTCTCGCAGATCGACACCCGAGAGTTGTTGGCCGAGAACGCCGACATCATCATGCGTCTGCTGCGCGGTGAGACCGTCACCGCCAAGACCCGCACGCACGAGCTGTTCGACGCAAAGATCCAGATGGCGCCGTACTCCGACCCGCTGTTCGATGTCGTCGTCGCAGCGATCGCGTCACCGACCGGCGCACGTCTGGCAGGCAAACTGGGCATCGGCCTGCTGTCCATCGCCGCGACGTTGACTGCCGACGGATTCAGTGCGCTGCAACACCATTGGGGCATGCTCGAAGAGTTCGCCGCACAGGCCGGCCGTTCCGACGAGGTGGACCGTGCGGCGTGGCGCCTCGTCGGGCCGTTCCATATCGCCGAGACCGTCGAGCAGGCGTACGAGGACGTCGAGCACGGCATCGAGTACTGGTTCAACTATCTGCAGCACGTTGCAGCGTTCCCGCAGATGGACGTTCGCGGCGAGAACAAGAAGGAGATGATCGACTTCATCAACACCTCCGGCATCGGCGTCATCGGCACCGCGGAACAGGCACGCGCGCAGGTGCAACGCCTCGTCGACCAGTCCGGCGGATTCGGCACACTGCTGATCCAAGGTCACGACTGGGCGAACCCGCAGGCCACCAAACGTTCCTACGAGCTGTTCGCGCAGGACGTCATGCCGTACTTCCAAGGACAGGCGCAGCCGATGCTCGACGCGGCGGCCCACGCCGAGGCTGTGCGCGGAGGCCAGGCCGACGAGCATCGCAAGGCAGTCGACCATATGACACAGAAGTACAACGCCGAGCTGGGAAGGGTCTAGAGAAATGGCAATCGTCTCGCTCCGACAGGAATACCCCCAGTCCCCCGACGCCGTCTGGGCGGTCGTCGGCGATCCTGCCACTGCAGCCCAGTGGATCCCGTCGCTCGCGTCGTCGCGTCTCGAGGACGACGTCCGTCACGTCGTGTTCACCGACGGCAATCCTGCCCGCGAGCGCATTGTCGCTCACAACGACGACAACCGCACGTACACATACGAATACATCGACGGGCCGCTTCCGTTGGCGAAGTACGTCTCGACGATCAGGGTCGACGCCGCAGCATCGGGTTCCGTGGTCTCGTGGGATGCGGAATTCACCGCGGCGGGTGAGAACCCGGCAGCGCTGGAGAAGGACCTCGAAGCAGGCATCGGCGACATCTACCGCGCTGCACTCGACGAGGCCGGGCGTTTGGCACACTTGTAGTGTTCAACATGACTGAACAGCTGCTCGGCGATACCCCCGTTGACTAGCGGTACTACCATCTGGCAAGGTCGCTTTAAACCGAACGATCGTACGAACAGGGAGCGCTGGATGAGTACCGCAGTCATCGTCGACGTCATCCGAACACCGTCGGGCAAGGGCAAGCCGGGCGGCTCGCTGTCCGGCGTCCACCCGGCCACCTTGCTCGCCGACCTGTTACGCACGCTCGTCGCCAAGCACGACCTCGATCCCGCGCTGATCGACGACGTCATCACCGGCTGCGTCACGCAGGCCGGTGAACAGGCGGTCAACATCGGGCGCACCGCCGTGCTGGCTGCCGGCTTCCCGGAATCGGTCCCCGCCACGACGATCGACCGTCAGTGCGGTTCGAGCCAGCAGGCTGCGACCTTTGCGGCACAGGGCGTTTCCGCAGGTGTATACGACATCGTCATCGCGGCAGGCGTCGAATCGATGAGCCGGGCGCCGATGTTCTCGAACGTCGGTGACAAGGACCCTACCGTCGGACCGCTGTCCGCGCGATACCCCGACGGCCTGGTCTCCCAGGGAATCGGAGCCGAACTCATCGCCGCGCGGTGGAAGTTCGATCGCGAACAACTGGACGAGTACGCCGCACGATCGCACCGTCTCGCCGCGCAATCGGCAGATCGCGTGCAGCACGATCAGATCGTCCCGGTGTCAGACGCAGTGATCGACGAGACGGTCCGGTCGTCGACCACTGCCACCTCGCTGTCCGGCCTGAAGCCGGTGTTCCAGAATTCGGCTCTGTCGGAGCGCTTTCCGGAGATAACGTGGTCCATCACCGCCGGAAATTCCTCGCCGCTCACCGACGGTGCCTCCGCAGCTCTGATCATGAGCGAGGAGAAGGCCGCGGCACTGGGTCTGACACCGCGCGCACGTTTTCACAGCTTCGCAGTATCGGGCAGCGACCCGCTACTGATGCTGACCGGGCCGATCCCGGCGACGGAGAAGATACTCGCGCGCAGCGGGCTGACGCTCGACGAGATAGACACCTACGAGGTCAACGAGGCATTCGCTTCCGTACCGCTGATGTGGCAGAGCCACTTCGACACCGACCCGGCCCGATTGAATCCGGCCGGCGGCGCGATCGCCCTCGGCCACCCTCTCGGGGCATCGGGTGGACGACTGCTGGCCTCCATGCTGACCTATCTCGAAGCCACCGGTGGCCGGTACGGCTTGCAGACCATGTGCGAGGGCGGCGGCATGGCCAACGCCACCATCATCGAACGACTGTAGGGGGAATCTCCAATGAGCAACACACGTTTCGCCGGGATCACCGCGGTCATGTCCGGCGGAAGCCGAGGCATCGGCCTCGCCATCGCCACCGAGCTGGCCCGCGGCGGTGCGAATCTCGTTCTGTTGGCCAAGACGGGTGTTCCCGATCCACGGCTACCGGGCACCGTCCACACCGCTGTCGAGCAGATCGAGAGTGCAGGTGGACGTGCCGTCGGCGTCGTCGGAGATGTCCGCAGCGACGACGATGTCGCGCGTGCGGCGCGCACGGCCGCAGACGAATTCGGCGGCATCGACTTCTGCATCAACAACGCGAGCGTGCTCGACCTCTCGAGCACCGAGGACCTGCCGTTGAAGCGTTTCGACCTCATCCAGCAGGTCAACGTTCGCGGGACCTTCGCATTGACCCAGGCGTGCCTTCCGCACCTGAAGAAGTCGTCGTCGGCACACGTACTGACGCTGTCGCCGCCGCTGAACATGTCCGCCGAATGGTTGGGCAAACACCCCGGATACATGCTGGGAAAGTACGGAATGACGCTACTCACACTGGGTTTCGCCGCCGAGTTCGCAGAGTTCGACATCTCCGCGAACTGCCTGTGGCCGGAGACGACCATAGCGACCGCCGCGGTGCGGAACCTTCTCGGCGGCGAGGACGGAACCGATCACGCGCGTAGCCCGCAGATCATGGCCGACGCGGCCGCCGCGGTTCTGTCGCACACTCCGGCTCGTCGCACCGGCAGCACACTCATCGACGTCGACGTGTTGCGCGAAACCGGAGCGACGGATCTGAGCAGTTACGGCGGCACCCCGCCGCTCGACTACGACATCTTCGTCGACCCGCGCTGAAAGTCCTCAGGCTCGATGGGCGACCAGATCGAGGGCGAAGCGGACGTACGCGGCCGCGATCTCCTCGGGCTGCTCGTCGCCGGACGGGTTGTACCACTGTGCAACGGAGACGCACATGTTCACCACCGCCCGTGCGGCGTCGTGCGGGCGATCGGTTGCGAACAACCCGAGGTCGACTCCCGTCTGTACTTCGAGGTCGACCATGCGCTGCAGCGAAATTCGTTTGGACGCGATATCGGAATGACTGCTGCCCTCGAGGCTGCGCATCTCGCTCGTTCCCACGAACGCCAGTTCCTTGCGGTAGCTGTGGTAGAGCGTCAAACTCTCCACCAGGCGCGAAAACCTCGCGACATGATCGCTCGGATCGCATTCGTCGCGAGCTGCTTTCGCACGGTGAAGCAGATCCGTCATCGTCAGTTCGAACAACGCGACCAACATGGCCTGCTTGCTCGGATAGTAGTGATAGAGGGCGGAGACACTGGAGTTCGCTTCCTCGGCGATGTCGCGAATGGAGCAGCCGTGGTACCCCTTTCGGACGATGCAGGCAAGGGCAGCGCGCAGCGCGACGTCCATCTCGATGTCCGCGAACTCGCGCCAGTTGCCGTCGGCGAGGTCGTCGCCCGTACCTCGCGGCGACGGCGAGACAGCAGATCCGGTCGCGAACAGGTCGGCGGGCGAGACACCCAGTGCGGTGGCGATCTCGTGCAGCCGATCGACGCTCATCGTCGTACGACCCTTCTCGAGCGCCGTGATGGTCGCGGGGCTGAGTGCAAGGCGCCGTGCAAGTTCACGCAAAGACACCCCGGTCGACATCCTGATCTCGCGCACGCGTGCGCCGATATGTACCCCCGGGCTGTTCGAGCTGGTCGCGACCGACATATGTTCAGCGTAACGGAACGTCACTGTTCGGCTCGTCCGAACGGTGACGAACGTGTCCACTCAGGCGAATCAGGAAGAGAACACACATGTCGATCGACACCACGGTGCACTACAGCGTCTCCGACGGAATCGCGCGGATTCACCTCGACCGACCGAGGGCGTCGAACGCCCTCGACCCCGAACTGGCCGCGGGCTTCGAGGCCGCCGTCGCCGAGGTAGCGGCAGACACCTCGACACGAGTCCTCGTTTTGTCCGGTGGAGGCAAGAACTTCTGTGCCGGGGGTGACGTGCGGCAGATGGCAGCTGCCTCCGACATGCCCGCGTTCCTGACCGATCTCGCGGGCACGGTCCATCGCGCGCTCGTGATGCTCGACTCGCTTCCCGTGCCCGTCGTCGCGGCGGTTCAAGGTTCGGCGGCGGGCGCAGGCCTCGGCCTGGTCCTGGCTGCCGACTTCGTGGTCGCAGGGACCTCGAGCACGTTCACCGCTGCATATTCGGCCGTCGGACTGTCACCGGACTGCGGTGTCTCCGAACTGCTGCCTCGGGTGGTCGGAATGCGCCGCGCTGCGCGCATACTGCTCGACGGCAAGGTATTGACCGCCGACGAGGCCCTCGATTGGGACCTGATCACCGACGTCGTCGACGACGACGAGATCAACCCACGCGCCGACGACATCGCAGCCAGGCTCGCCCGCGGCACCTTCCCCGCGATCGGGCAGACGCGACGGCTGCTCCGGGCGTCGGGAACCCGTTCGTATGCCGATCATCTCGACGACGAAGCACTGACCATCGCGAAGGTCAGCACATCGGAAGACGCCGTCACGCGAATCACCAAGTTCGCCGGTCGCTAACGCTTCAGAACATCGAGATTCGTCTTCAGTAGCAGCACGTTGTAGTCCGACCACCGGGATGCCGTGAAGTACAGGTCTTTTCCGGAGGTGATCGGGTGGATGTAGGGCGCGTAGATTCCACCCGAGGACTGCCGTGCGTCGAGCAGGGTCGTCGGCGCGCTCCACGGACCTTCCGGTTTGTCGGCGGTCCTGGCGAGGATGGTTCTGTCGACCTCGTTGCCGTACAACATGACATAGCGCTGCAGGTACTCGTTCCACGACACCGACAACTCACTGACGGGTTCCTTGACCACCGATACGGAGTCGGCGACATTCGTCGACCACGGCGTGGCAGCGTCCTGTGTCGAGTACTCGTATTTCGTCAGATCGAGGATGTTCTCGGGAAGCACGCGGGAGACGAAAGCCGCACCGAATCGGCCGTTCGGCGTACCGAACTGGTAGATGTAACCGTCGTTGCCGCGAGCGTAGGCGTTCATCTGATACTTGCCGTTGCTTTCCTCGACCTGCGCGACACCGGGGATCGTCACACCTGCGTTGACGCGGATGGTCGACGGTGACGTCGCCCAGGTCTGCCCGTTGTCGTTCGACACAGCGATCGCGGAGAAGTTGGTGACCCAGCGCCCCGGCGCACCCCATTCACGCACCGACATGTAATTCATGTACTGGACACCGTCGATGGCGATGGCCGCGGTCGGGATCGTGGTGTCCTCGACCTTCGGCAGACCGAGGCTCGGGATCACTTCGCTCGCGAATCGGGGTGTGGCCGCCTGCACCACGGCACCCGAGTTCGAGTCACCGGGAATCGCGGGACCGAACGAGATGCCGTCGGCGAGGTTCGTGTCGTCCGAGCGCAACAGGACATTGCTACGCCACTGTTGGCCGTTCACCGAGCAGTTGCCGAACGTGTCGCCGAAGGCCATCAATGTCTGGCCCTTGCCGTTGTCCCAGCTGATGCCCAGATCCGTTCCGGAGATGCCGAGTCGGTCGTACGTGCTGTTCGAACTCTCCGGCCCGGTAACCCACGCGATCGACTGCGTGTTTCCGCCCGAGATGACCGGCAGCGGCCCCTGCGGGCCCCTCGGGTTCTTGCCGTCGCCGCTTCCCGAGGAGCCGAACAGAGGCGACGACCCAGGCCCGCCGATACCCCCACACGGTTCCGCCGATGCCACAGGTGTCCCGGTGAGTGCTCCGAGCCCACTGGCCACCAGAGTGAGGACCGCACCCACTGCGATCTGTCGACGTCGTGTGCGCATACAAGTCCTCACCGGGTCGTGTTACTCGTGTGACTGATGTGGTGAGTGTTACTGAAATCGACTCGTTGCGCAACAAATCGCTATTGACAAATGCACATTCGTCCGAATGACATCGATGGGATTCGGTATATCATCTGGTGACTCTCCAGAAGTCGGACCACGTCGACCCGGTCTCGGGTAGCGAGCAAGAATCAGCGTCGGTGTCCGCGCATCGCCGATTCAGGTCTTGCCCGCCGGTGGCTCCCGCGGAACGCTGCCGGTGAAGAACAGAGCCGCGATGCCGAGCAGTGCGGCGATCGACAGCGCGGCCCGCAGTCCATCCAGACGCGCGTCCGAATTGAGTTCGACAATGTTCTCGACGGTCGATTCGTCCAGCGAGGCATCGGTTGCCGCGGCGCGCAGCTGGGTGTCGGACAGGAACGGCACGCCGGCAGACAGTTCCGTCGTCGCCTGTTCTTTCACTGCTGCGGGAACATCGGGGTTCGCCTGGATCCCCGCGACTATCGATGTGCTCAACGTCGCGATCAGTACCGACCCGATCAACGCCGTACCCAGTGACGCACCGAGATTGGTCGCAGTGTTCTGCAACCCGCCTACTTCGGCGCTCTGCGAATCCGGCACTGCCGAGACTGTCACGGCGCCGAGTTGTGACGCCAGTGCGCCGAGTCCGATGCCCATCAGCAGCATCGGCACCGCGACGATCGCAGCGTTCGCACCCGGATCCATTCCCGCCACGAGCACCAGGATCCCCAGAATCATCGCTGTCCATCCCACCCGCACCACGCGCCGAGGGTTGGCGCGCGGCCACACCTTCGGTATTCCCGCGGCGGCGACGAGCAGGGCAATCGACAACGGCACCAACCGAAGTCCGGTCTGCAGAGCGCTCAGCTCGAGTACCACGGACAGAAACAGCGGCACCGTGAAGAAGACTCCGGCCTGAACGGTGAACTGCGCGAAGAACATCGTGAGACCACCGGTGAGTTGCCGGTTGCGCAGGAGGCCTGGATCCACGAGCGGATCACCACCGGTCGCGGCGAGATGCGTCTGCCAGCGCAGAAATCCGTACAGCAGCACCGAACCGCCCATGATCAGCCAGATCACCGGCGAGAGCCCAGCGATCTCGGTTGCACCGGGTTTCGGCTGGACCCATCCCCATTCACCCGAGCGCAGAACGCCGAAAACGATGAGGCCGAGGCTCACCACGGACAATCCCGAGCCCACCAGATCGAGCCTCGCCGTGGCCGGTGGGACATCGTTGACACGTCGAAGCACGAGCAGAATCATCACGACGATGACGACCTCACCGAAGAATACGTACCGCCACGAGGCGAACGTCGTCACTGCCCCGCCTATCAGTGGACCTGCCGCCACCGCCATCGCTCCTGCAGCTGCAACGAGACCGTATGCGGCAGCGCGTCGTTCGGACGGAAAATTCGCCGCGACGAGGGCGACGATCGCCGGCATGATCAGTGCCGCGCCCACTCCCTCCAGCAACGACCATCCGATCAACAGCACCGCCAGGTTCGGCGCCAGCCCGGTGGTGAACGATCCGATCCCGTAGATCACGAGTCCGAGACCGAACGCCCGTCGACGCCCCATGATGGTGCCGATCTTGCCACCGGTGATCATCAGAGTCGCCATGACCAGTGTGTACAGCGTGATAGCCGTCTGAATGCCTGTGATCGTCGTGTCCAGATCGGCAGCGACCGACGCCATGGACACGTTCATCACCGAACTGTCCAGAGTCATCACGAACTGACCCGCCGCCAACACCGTCAGGACCAGCGACGAACTGGATTTCGTTGCAGCAGTCATGAACGCACCCGTCCGGCAGCTGTGGAAAACTCGACTCTGCCGCCCGTCGATCGATCACACATCATCCCTCGAGGGTGACTTGGCGTCGTCGTGAATTCCCCCCGCCACGAATGTGCTCGTACGGCCCTGCGTCGGCCTTACGATGGAACTCGGTCCACGGGAGTGAACTGCCTTACGGGGAGGGGTGCTCATGTGAACAAACCGACCACGCTCGACGCCAGCGCCCGTGCCCGGCGCTGGTGGGCGCGTGCTGCGTTCGTGTTCGCACTCGGCGCCGCGGCAGCGCCGATTCTCGTCGCGGGTGTGCTCGGCACCGCGGCGTTGCTCGCCGCGGGAACCGGTGGCGTCGTGATCGCGGTGGCGGCGCTGTACTGGTTTCTCACCCGCCGGGGACTGATCAGATGGATATCACTGGCCGTGGCCGTCGCCGCACCCATCGTCGTCCTCGCGCTGTTTCTTCGCGCCGACTTGCTGTGGGTCGTACTGGTCTCCTACGCGCTCGGGCTGCTGGCCGTTCTCTGCGCCCGCATCGCGTTGCGGGCCAGACGCGCGGACGCGGCAATGCCCGAGTATCCGGCGTCACCACCCCGTCATCCGTTCATCATCATGAACCCGCATTCCGGCGGCGGGAAGGTCGCGAAATTCGATCTCCGACGCCGAGCCGAGGAACTCGGCGCCCAGGTGGTCCTGCTCGAAGGCCCGACCGTCATCGACGTCTCGGAACTCGCCCGGCAGGCGGTCGCGCAGGGAGCGGATCTGCTGGGAGTCGCGGGCGGTGACGGCACCCAAGCGCTCGTGGCGGCTGTCGCGGCCGAGAACGACGTACCGTTTCTCGTCATCAGCGCGGGAACCCGGAACCACTTCGCGATGGACCTCGGACTCGACCGCACCGACCCGACATTGTCGCTCGACGCGTTGCGAGACGGTGTCGAACTGCACGTCGACCTCGGCACCATCGACGGCCGACCCTTCGTCAACAATGCCTCGTTCGGGGTGTACGCCGAGATCGTCCGCAGCCCCGCATACCGCGACGACAAAGCAGCGACCGTGCTGTCACTGCTCCCGGATCTGCTCACCGGGCATGCCGGACCTCGGTTGGAGGCACAGATCGGCGACACCGTGGTGACCGAACCCCAGGCCGTCCTGGTGAGCAACAATGCATACGGTGCAAGCGATCTGGCGGGTCTCAATCGGCGCGACCGTCTCGACCGCGGCGTGCTCGGGGCCGTCACCGTTTCGGTGGCCAACACCCGACAGGCGGTCGGGTTGTTGCACCGCAACAATGTTCGTGGTCTGACACAGACAACGGCAGCCGAGGTGATCATCCGCGCAGACACTCCGGAGATTCCAGTGGGAGTCGACGGAGAATCCCTTGTCCTGCGTACCCCTGTGCGGTGCACCATCGAACCGAATGCCCTACGGGTGCAGGTGCCGCGAACGAGGCCAGGGGTACGTCCCGCGGAGCCCAACTTCGACTGGGGCGCACTGTTCGGCACAGCATTTCGATCCCGTTCCGCAGCGTCCGCAACTGCCGACTGATCTCTCCGGTCAGGTTCGACCGCGGAATGCCGCGACCGCAGACTCGACGGTGGGATAGAAATGCGACGAGTCGAACCTGTCGCCGACCCCGAAACGAATCAGCCGATCCTTGATCGGGCCCTTCATCTCCGCGAACACCAACCGAATGCCGTTCCCTTCGAGATAGGTGTCGAGATCGACCAATTCATCGACGGCGGTCGTGTCGAGGCCCGTGATCGGCTCGGCTGCCACCACCACCCACTCGACCGGGCTCGGCGCGGTAGCGGCAACAGAGCGCACGTACTCGTCGAAGATCTCACCGTTGGCGAAGAACAGAGGGGCGTCGAAGCGCACGATCACCATACCCGGAATTCGCTGCCCATCGGGATGTCGACTGACGTCGTGAAAACCGGGCCGGTCGGCCGGCTTGACGAGTTCGGTGCGATACGGCTGCCACGCCCGCGCGACCACCGCGACGAAGGACAATCCAATGGCGACGAGGATCCCTTGGAGCACACCCACCAGCGCTACCCCGAGGAAGGCAGCCACGGCGAGACCGAACTCCACGAAGCTCATGCGCCACATCCGGACCATGCCTCCCACGTCCACCAGGGCCATGGCAGCCACGATCACCACGGCGCCGAGCGTCGCATCGGGTAGATACGCGGTGACGCCGGGCGCCACGAGTACGAAGACCAGTACTGCGAGCGCCCCTACGACACAGGCCAATTGCGTACGAGCTCCGCTCTGTTCGGCTACCGGAGTTCGAGACCCGCTCGCGGAGATGGGAAATCCGCCGAACATTCCACCGGCGATGTTGGCCACGCCGACCGCCTTCATTTCCGTGCTGCCGTTCACGTCCTCACCGTGCCGCGCGGCGAAGGTTCGCGACAGCACGCCGGTGTCTGCAAACGCGATCAGTGCGATGCCGGCTGCCGGGCCGACGAGGCTTCCCACATCGCCCCAGTCCACACCGCCGAACGAGGGAAGCGGCAGACCTGCAGGCAACGCTCCGACCATCCCGATGTCGTCGGTCAGCCCAGCCGCCGCAGAGACGATCATGGCCCCGACCACTGCCACGAGAACGCCAGGGACCCTCGGCACCCACATACGAAATCCGACGATGACCAGGAGTGAGCCGATGCCCATTGCAGCCGCGACGGGGTCGATGCCCCCGGTGATCATGGACCGACCGATCTCACCGATCTCCCCGATGAGGCCGGACGCATCGACGGAGAATCCGAGAAGCTTGGGCAGTTGACCGACCACGACGATGAGCGCGATCGCATTCAGGTAGCCGAGGCGGATCGGCTTCGAGAGCAATTCGGTGACGAACCCCAGTCGCAGAAATCCACCCACCAGCAGAATCAGTCCGACGAGTACGCCCAGAATACCTGCCAGCGCGAGCGCACTGTCCGGGTCGTCGGTCAGCGCCAGTGGGAGTACCGCCGCCGCGATGAGCGGTGCAAGCGACGAATCCGGGCCGAGCACAAGTATTTTCGACGGCCCGACCACCGCATAGGCAAGCAACGGAACGATCGTGGCGTACAGACCTGCATACGCCGGAAGGCCCGCAGCCTCCGCGTACCCCATTCCGGCGGGAATGAGCAGAGCGGTCAGAACGAGCCCGGCAGTGACGTCGGGGCGCAGCCACTGACGCCGATACACACGAACGGTCGCTATCCCGGGCAACCGGGTGAGGCTCGCGGTCCAGGACATCGATCTCGACGCTGTCACTGCGTGCGTGCGTGGTGAGGATCCACTGCGACTCTGGCCGGAATGGCGTCGATCGGTCGCGGGTGCAGGCGACGGCGCACTGCCTTCTCCACCTCGACCACCACCGGGATGATCAGCGACCACCCGATGCATGCGAGCCACTGGCCACCGGTCAACGACGTGGTCATGAGAAGGTCTTGGAGAAATCCTGCCTCGACCGCGAAAACGGTCACGACCACGGGAATCGACAGAATCTTCACCGCGGTGAGAATCGGCGACGTGAGGCCGGATTCGGGATCGCGCCGCATGACGAGTCCGGCGAGGATGGAGCCCAACGACAACACCACGAATGCGGTCGTCATCGGGACACTTGCCTCGGTAGTACTCATCTCCCCCGGTGCGAGCAGCATCGCCGCAAGTGTGACGGCAAACTGCAACACCCCGTACGCCGACCACTGCACGAACGCATTTCGGTTGGCGATCGGCAACTGCGGATCGCGCGGCGGCTTGCTCATCAGATTGGGGGCAGGCGGATCGGACATGATGACGGCAACCGGAAACAACGTGATGAAGAAGTGCTGGAACAACACCATCAACGGGGTGAGCGCAACGCCGTCGTTGATGTCGAAGATGCTCGCGACGAGAAACAACAGCACAAGCGAGAACAGCTTGGCCATCTGATAGCGGATGTAGGACACGATCTTGTCGTAGATGTTGCGGCCCAGGCGAATCGCCGTGATCAGCGTTCCGAAATTGTCGTCGGTCAGGATCATCTTGCCCGCCTGTTTGGTCACCTCGCTTCCCGATCCCATGGCAACGCCGATGTCCGCCTTCTTCAGCGCTGCCGCGTCGTTCACCGCGTCGCCGGTCATCGCCACCACTGCGCCGTTCTCCTGCATGATGCCGGCCAACCGAAGCTTGTCCTGGGGCGTCACTCGACCGAACACGTGCAGGTTCGGTAGCGCCGCCGTCAGCTCCTCGTCGTCCATGGCCTGCAGTTCGGGGCCGCCTATCGCGCCCGGCCCGAGACCGAGCTCGGCGCCGATCGCGGACGCCGTGATCGCGTGGTCTCCGGTGATCATACGAACATCGATCCCCGCAGCGTGGGCGGTACGCACGGCGTCGATCGCCTCGGGCCGAAGCGGGTCGATGATCCCGACCATGCCGACGAACGTGAGATCCTCGACGAACGACATCGGGTCGGCCTGCACTGCACCTTCCTGCCCGTCGAGACGGCGAGCAGCGAATGCCAGTACTCTCAACCCCTTTTCGGACAGCTCACGGTTTGCGTCGTCGATACTGTCACGAACGTCGTCGAGCGGTACCTGCCGACGGTTCGCGTCGAACGCCGTGGTGCATCGGTCCAGCACTACATCGGGACCGCCCTTGACCAACTCCACGAACTGAGTTCCGCCGTCGACGTGTAGATGATGAAACGTGGCCATGAACTTGTACGCCGAATCGAACGGCACCTCGGCGACGCGCGGATACGTCCGACGTGTCAGCGGGGCATCGACGCCGACCTTGGCCGCCAACACCACCAGCGCCGCCTCGGTGGGATCGCCGACGACGTCTCCGCTGTCGGATACCGTCGCATCGCTGTCGAGGCACAACCCGTACGCGAGCAGAGTGAAATCGGGGACGGCATCACCCGCGATCTGGGTGATGCGTCCTGTCTTGCTGTACCCCTCACCGCCGACGGCGTACCAGCGGCCATGGAAATACAGAGACCGCACGGTCATCTGGTTCATCGTCAACGTGCCGGTCTTGTCGGAGTTGATCGCGCTGGTGGCACCGAGAGTCTCGACGTCCGTGAGGTTCTTGACGACGGCTTTCGCGTCGGCCAGCTGTCTGGCCCCGAATGCCAGCATCGCCTGCACGAATGTCGGCAGACCCGTCGGGATGGCGGACACGCCCATCGAAATTCCCAGCAGCAATACCGTCGAAAGGCTTTGTCCGCGCACGACTCCGAGTACCACGATGAGTGCAACAGCGGTCCAGGCGATGATCCCGAGCACCTTGGTGAGCGAATTCAGTTCGCGTTGGAGCGGAGACTTGCTCGGCGCCACCGCGGAGAGCATCGACGCGATCTGCCCCATCTGAGTACGCATTCCGGTTTCGGTGACCACCATGGTTGCCGTCCCGCGCGTCACCGACGTGTTCTGGAAAACCATGTTGCTTCGGTCGCCGAGGGGAACATCGGCCTCGCCCAGGGTGCGGGGATCCTTGGGAACGGGAGCGCTTTCGCCCGTCAGTGCAGCCTCCTGGGTCTCGAGCGTCGCGGACGTGAGCAATCGTCCGTCGGCGGGGACGATGTCGCCTGCCTCGAGATGAACGATGTCTCCCGGCACGAGGTCGGTCGCGGCGAGCTCGACCAGTACGGCATCGCGGGTGAGACGAACCTGCGGAGTCTGCATCTTGGCCAACGCGTCGACGCTGGCACGTGCCTTGAGCTCCTGTTGCGTGCCGAGCACGACGTTCAGAACGACGAGCCCCGCGACGATGATCGCCGTCGGCACTTCACCGATGAGAACACTGACGACGGCCACCGCCACCAACATCAGATTCATCAGATCCTTCAACTGCCCGAGCGCGACGACCCAGATCGACGCCGCGGGCTCGGATGCGATCTCGTTGCGACCGTGCGTCTTACGCCGCTCGTCGGCCTCGCCGGTCGTCAGACCCGAATCCCGGTCGGACGTCGTCGCGGCTACAACGGCGTCGGCGTTCTGCGCATGCCATGCTGCATGCGGCTTCGCGAGCTCGGTGGACACCACGACCGCTCACCCCTTCTCTTTCGATCCTCGATACGGAGTCGGGATCCAGTGCAGCGGCTGCCTCGGCGCCGTGTAACCGTGCGGGCCGCGCCGCTTCGGCAAGGTGATCTCGGTGCGCTCGAGTGGCGTGTACGGGACCTGGTCGAGGATGTGGGTGATGATGTTGAGCCGGCCACTCTTCTTGTCGTCGTTGACCGCGACATACCATGGTGCCCAGCCGGTATCGGTGAAGTGGAACATGTCATCGCGTGCCCGCGAGTAGTCGTACCAACGGGTGTACGACGCGATATCGAGATCCGAGAGCTTCCACAGCTTGCGCGGGTCGTCGATCCGACTCTGCAGGCGCAGTGTCTGCTGTTCCTCACTCACCTCCAGCCAGTACTTCAGCAGGATGACGCCCGAATCGACTATTGCGCGCTCGACCTCGGGGACGAGCTGAAGAAACTGCTCCGACTCTTCCTCGGAGCAGAACCCCATCACCCGTTCGACACCGACGCGGTTGTACCAACTGCGGTCGAAGATCACGACCTCGCCGCCGGCAGGCAGGTGCGGCAGATATCGCTGGATGTACATCTGCGACCTCTCCCGATCCGTCGGTGCGGGGAGAGCAACGACCCTGAACACCCTCGGACTGACCCTTTCGGTGATCGCCTTGATCACGCCGCCCTTCCCCGCGGTGTCACGGCCCTCGAAGACGATGCAGATCTTCGCGCCGGACGACTTCACCCATTCCTGCAGCGCGACGAGTTCTCCGTGCAGCGGGCGGAGCAGGCGCCGGTACTCCTTGTTCTTCATCGGCTTGTAGCGCGCCGATTCGGCGGGTCCGTCACCGTCGGACCGCGGCAGCTCGAACGTCGACCTGTGGTGTTTGTCCTTCTTCGCCACGGTTTCCCCTTCCCGCCGCTACCCGACGACCTTCGTACCGGCCTGGACCTTCGTATCGGCCTGGTCCTTCGTCTCGGCCTCGTCTGTCGTCTCGGGCGACTCGGTGGAGTCCGGTGCCGAGGCGGAGGCGCGGGCCGGCCGGAGGAGCACTTCGAGTCCCACGAGCGCCAACGCTGCACACAGAACGATCCACAACACGACCAACCCCGTTGGATAACGCCAGAACATCAGCAACACTGCAGCAATCCCGATGATGAGGCAGCGCAGCGGAATACGAAGCTGATACGCCAGACGCTCCACCTCGTTGGGCGGTCGGCCGCTCCCGGATCGGCGCACGTAATCCAGCGCCTGTCCGTATCCGCGACGGACGACCGAAGCAGACGTCGAACCGCCGACGAGGTAGCCGGCGATCGCAATCACGAGACCGAGGGCCGCTACTGCGCGCAGACTCGTGCGTAGCGGGACCAGGACGGTATCGATGACCACGGTCGCCGCGTCGGGCGAGAGGACATCGGTCGGAACGCTGTCCAAGTAGATCGCCCGCCCCACCAGCAGTCCGATCGCCAGGACGAGCATTCCCAGTGCGATCGACAACCCGGCAAGGGACAGCGTGCGGAGTCTGCGCCCCGACGGCGCGACGGCGACAGCTGCTGCGGCACAGGCAATTCCGAGCCAGGGTAGTATCACCGAGGCCTTGTCGAGCGCTGCGACGGCCCGCTGCGCCTTCACCAGCTCGGGCGACTGGAACAGAACGAACTGTTTGTCCACCGAGGGGACCTTGTCGACGAATGCGAAACCGCGTTCGGTGAGTGCGGCTTTGACGTTGTCGATGACGGTACCCAGGGAGATGCTGACCGTGCCGCTCTGATCGACCGCAACGGAACTGAGACCGTAATTGCCGGTCATCACCGCGACGAGCGCATTGTGGGCGGCCCGGTTCGCCTGTATCCACAGGTCCTCGAACTGCTGCGATGCCACCAGCGAACCGACTGTGTCGTGCACGAAATTCTGTGCCTGGCCGGCGATCACGGGCGCGAGGCCGACAACGGCCTGATCGAGACGCGGCGCGTTCGCAGCCACATTCGAGGCGTCGGTCAGCGCAGTCAGCGCTTCCTTGGTGAGCCCCTCGACGTCGATTCGGGCAAAGATCTCGTCGGTGATCTGGTTGGTGACCTCCCCCTGAATGGCCGGGTTCTCACCGAGGGGAGCAATGGTGCTGACATACCGGTCGGTGTCGAGTATCTGGCTTCGGGTGAAGCGAGCAGTGACCGATGCCAGCGCGAGAACCGCGACGAGCACGAGCAAGATCGTCACCGCAGTCCACCGCAGCCGGTTCCTCGGTGCACGCACGGCCGGTTCCGCAGTGACACCTGACTTTTCGACTCCTGACTTTTCATCGCGTGACTTCTCGTGCGGACGAGTCCGAAGCGTGGCGACTTCCTCGCGCAGCCTGATCAGCTCGGCGCGTTCGCTCTCGTCGAGAGCATCAGTGTTCGTTACGTCAGCCATCGCACGTCAGATCGATTCGACCAGCGGTTCATCGGACATCACCGTTCCCCTTGGCGGCAGCAGCACGAATTGAACTCGTGAATCGAGTGTCCTCCCGGAGATTCCCGCTGTCACGCAATTGCAGCGTTGACTTCGTCCGAACCAGCGTGTGGGAGCAAAAATCACCCGATGGGTGAGACGGGCGCGTCGGATTCGGGTATCGGGTGGTTCGCGAGATCGCGCCGAGCTGCCTTCTCCACGAGCAGCGGAACGAAATCGCGGATCCGACACTCGTCGAAGCGCTTGTGAATTGTGCGCACGGTGTGCCCTATCGCCCCCGCCGACACGAACGGGTAGCGGGCAGTCAACCGCTCGATGACCTGCTCGATCTGGAGACTTTCGTAGTCGCCAGCCATGAAAATCATGGTCTGCCCGGTATGCAACAGCGTCAATCACCCGCTACGGATGAGCCACGGGAACCTCGTCGCAGTTGTCCGGCCGTCACACGTGTACGCGCGACGCGCCTGCCCCTGCCCGCGCGGTGAACACGGTCGGCACGGGAAACCCACCGGCGGCGATGTCGGCTTCGATCGACTCGGCGATCTCTCCCACGGCATCGGCGGGCACCACCGCGATGACGCATCCCCCGAAACCGCCGCCGGTCATCCGCGCGCCGAGCGCGCCGTGACGCACCGCCGACTCGGCGATGAGATCGATGTGCGGGGTCGTGATCTCGAAGTCGTCCCGCATCGACGCATGGGACTGCGTCATGAGTTCGCCGACGCGTCGAAAATTCTTGTTCGTCAATGCCTCAGCGCAGTCCAGGACGCGCGTGTTCTCGCTCAGGATGTGCCGAACCCGCCGCCGATCGGTTGCGTCGTCTATACGCTCCAGAACGCCCTCGGTACCTTGCACGTCGCGCAGGGAGCCGACTCCCAGTGTCGCCGCAGCGCGCGTGCAGGATTCCCGACGCGAGGCGTACTCGCCGGTCGAATGCTGATGAGCCGCATTGGAGTTGACGACGAGAAGAGCCAGATCACTGCCGGCGAGGTCGAACGTCACCGGGCTCACCGACGACGTCTCGAAGTCGATGAGGAGTGCTCGATCGATGTGCCCGTTCAGCGACGCCAATTGATCCATCAGCCCTGTCGGGGCTCCGACGAAATCGTTCTCGGCCCGCTGCGCGATCCGCGCGGCGTCGAGAGGATCGAGTTCCACACCGGTTGCCGCAGTCATCGCCAGCAGAACTGCGCACTCGAGCGCGGCAGAGGACGAAAGCCCCGCACCGATCGGTACCTCGCTGCTGACGGACATCGTTCCGCCGACCACACGATGGCCTGCCTCGGACAATGCCCACACAACACCCGCGGGATACGCCGCCCAGCCCTGGACGTCACCGCGTCGCACATCGAGACCGAACGTGACGCCGTCCGCCTCCTCCTCGCTGTCGAGCGAGACGGTCCCGGAGTCGTCCGGTTCGAAGCGCACTGTCGTGCGTTCGTCCAGCGCGATCGGCATAGCGAAGCCCTGATTGTAGTCGGTGTGTTCGCCGATCAGATTGATTCGCCCCGGCGCCTCGGTGACGATCACAGCGCCAACTCCCCTAGTCGGCCGGCCATCTGTTCGGGTGTGACGTCGGTGATGAAAGCGTCCATCGCCGATTCCGACCCCGCTAGATACTTCAGCTTGGTCGCCGACCGCCGCACCGACATCAGCTCGATGTGAAAGTAGCCGTTCTCCTGGCCGCGATCCGGTCGGTACTGGTGCAGTGCCGAAATATACGGCAGCGCTGTGGGATACATTCGGTCGAAGCGTCCGAGAACGTCGAGGTAGATCGAGGTCAGCGAGTCGAGTTCTTCTCCGGCCAGTTCGGTCACGTTGTGCACGTGCCGATTCGGATAGATGTGCACCTCCACGGGCCAGCGCGCAGCGAACGGCACGAAGGCGGTGAAGTGGTCGTTGGAGGCGACGATCCGGGCGTCGTCCTCGATCTCACGAGCGAGTATGTCCGCGAACAGGTTTGCTCCGCCGTTGTTGTCCGCGAAGGCCTGCGCCTGCCTGAGCATCGACGCGGTTCGCGGAGTCAGGTACGGGTAGCCGTAGATCTGGCCGTGCGGGTGCGAGAGGGTGACACCGATCTCCTCACCCCTGTTCTCGAAGCAGAAGACCTGCTCGATGCCGTCGAGCCCCATGAGCGTCTCGGTGCGCTCACGCCACACGTCGACGACGAGACGCGCATGATCGCGACTCAACTCCGCGAACGAGGTGGTGTGGTCACTGGAGAAACAGATGACCTCGCATCGACCGACTCCGTTGGCGGACAGAGCGTTCGGCGACAACGCCTGGGCTCCTTCGCCTGCATGCGAGAGGCTCGGGAACCGGTTCTCGAATACGACGACGTCGTAGTTCGCGGCGGGTACCTCACTCGAATCGCCGCCGGGCGAGGGGCACAGCGGACACTGATCCGCCGGCGGCTTGTACGTGCGATCCTGCCGGAGCGCGGCGATCGCGACCCAGTCCCCCGTCTGACGGTCCCGTCGCACCTCGGACCGAGCGGTGAGCGACCTCGGCGTCAGTGGGCGAACATCAGGGACAGGATGAACGGTGTTGCCCGGCAACGAGTAGAACAGAATCTCGCGGCCGTCGGCGAGCTCTGCACGTGCGGACGTCTCCGTGATGGTCATATCTTCTCCGTCTCGGCTACGACAATGTTCTCCACGTGCGCGGCCAGCGCGACGCGGTCCTGCGGGTCGAGCCCGTCGTCCACCACGAGCGTGTGGACGTCCGAGATCAGCCCGAACACGTTGGTTCCGACCTCGCGGTACTTCGTGTTGTCGGCGAGCACCAACAGGCGACGGCCGGTAGCGACGAGTCGCCGATTCGTCTCCGCCTCAGCGATGTTCGGTGTGGTGAGTCCGGATTCGATGTCGAATCCGTGGACGCCGAGGAACACCGCGTCGACACGGAACGCGTCGAGCGCCGTGTTCGCGATGGGGCCGACGAGCGCATCGGACGGAGTGCGCGAACCACCGGTCAGATAAACGACCGGGTTCGGCTCGGACGGATGCCCGGTCAGTTCCGAGAAGATCGAGATCGAGTTCGTCACGACGGTGATCGAGCCTCGTCCGCGCAGCAGCTTCGCCAGCTCGAGTGTCGTGGTACCCGCACTGATCGCGATGGTCATACCGTCCTCGACGGCATCGAGTGCCGCGCGTCCGATGGCGACCTTCTCCGAGTGCTGCCGGGCGGCCTTCGCCGTCGACGGCGGCTCGACGCCGCGGTTTCCGCGCGCGATGGCACCGCCGTGCACTTTGCGCAGCTCCTGACGCTCGTCCAGTACGTCGAGGTCACGCCGGATCGTCATCTCGGACACGTCGAGAATCTCGGCCAGGTCGACGACTTTCACCGCGCCTTCCGCCCGGAGGACAGCCCTGATTCGCTCGTGTCGCTCAGCAGCGAGCATCCGCACCTACCTCTGAAGTCTGGGCACGAAGCCGGAGGAAACGAACATTACCAAACATCAGACAGCAGATTGCAGGCATTGCGTGTACGTAAATGTTCGGCTCTGTTACTTTATGTTCACATCGCTCACATCAGTGAGCCAGCTCACTCAACCAGGGAGGTTGACGCGTGACGTCGAACCTTGCGGCAGAAGGCGTGCTTTCGTTCAACACGAACGCGCTGGACTACGTACTCATCGCCGTATATTTCGTGTTCGTTCTGGGAATCGGATACGTTGCCCGCCGACAGCTGTCGACGAGCCTCGACTTCTTCCTCTCCGGGCGGCGCCTGCCCGCATGGGTCACCGGCATCGCATTCGTCTCCGCGAATCTCGGCGCCGTGGAGATCATGGGTATGTCCGCCAACGGCGCCCAACTCGGTCTCGCCACGATGCACTACTACTGGATCGGCGCGATACCGGCGATGCTGTTCCTCGGTGTCGTGATGATGCCGTTCTACTACGGCTCCAAGGTCCGAAGCGTTCCGGAGTTCATGCGCAAACGATTCGACTCGAGAGCCCACCTCGTCAACGCCATCAGCTTCGCCGTCGCGCAGATCCTCATCGCGGGCGTCAACCTGTTCCTTCTCGCGACGGTGGTCAAGGTTCTCCTCGGCTGGACGCTGTGGGTGTCGCTGATCGTCGCTGCCGCAATCGTTCTCACCTACACCGTGCTCGGTGGGCTCTCAGCCGCCATCTACAACGAGGTGCTGCAGTTCTTCGTCATCCTCGCCGCTCTCGTACCGCTGACCATCATCGGTCTGATCAAGGTCGGCGGCTGGTCGGGACTGAAGGAGAAGGTCGTGCCCACCGTCACGGACGGCACCGTCACCGCCTCGACCACCGAACAGCTCGCGTCGTGGCCGGGTCAGGCACTCAGTGGCTTCGACTCACCTGTCCTGTCGGTGATCGGCATCGTGTTCGGTCTCGGTTTCGTGTTGTCCTTCGGATACTGGACGACGAACTTCGTCGAGGTACAGCGCGCGATGGCGTCGAGTTCGATGTCGGCGGCTCGTCGCGCACCGATCATCGGTGCGATCCCGAAGATGTTGGTGCCCTTCGTCGTCGTCGTTCCCGGCATGATCGCCGCCTCCGCGATCGGCGACATGATCAACCTGAAGGAGAACGGCACCGGCGACATCACCTACAACGACGCCATGCTGCTCATGATGCGTGACATCCTGCCGAACGGCCTTCTCGGCGTCGCGGTCGCAGGCTTGATGGCCGCGTTCATGGCAGGTATGGCCGCGAACATCTCGGCATTCAACACCGTCTTCAGCTACGACCTGTGGCAGCAGTACATCGTCAAGGATCGCGAGGACGGCTACTACATCACCGTCGGACGTGTGGCCACGGTCGCGGCAACCATCCTCGCGATCTTCACCGCGCTGATCGCGTCGGGATACTCCAACCTGATGGACTACCTGCAGACCCTGTTCGGATTCTTCAACGCGCCGCTGTTCGCGACGTTCATCCTCGGAATGTTCTGGAAGCGCATGACTCCCGCAGCGGGCTGGATCGGTCTTGTCTCCGGTACCGGCGCAGCAGTTCTGGTGTTCATTCTGTCCGAGGTGGGCGTGATCAACCTACCGGGCCAGGGCATGCCGTTCGTTGCGGCCTCGGCGGCGTTCGTCGTCGACATCGCGGTGAGCATCGCAGTCAGCACGGTGACGCAGCCCAAGCCGGCCAAGGAACTCGTCGGCTTCGTCTATTCCGAGACACCCCGCGAGATGTTCACCGATCCGGCGGACGCGACCAACCCGTGGTTCAAGCGTCCGGTTCCGTTGGCAGGCTTCGCATTGGGCCTCGTCGTCGTACTCAACATCGTCTTCCACTGATAGGGATCTCGACATGACAACTCCCGAGAAGCAGAGCCCCGGCCTCGTTGCACGGCTCTTCGACATCCGATCCGTCATCGGAGCACTACTGGGCATCTACGGAATCCTGCTGACCCTCGCAGGGCTGTTCCCGTCCGCATTCGGCAACGAAACCCATTCGTCGCCGTCGAACAACGTCGTCGACATGAGCGTGGGGACCAGCGCCAACCTGTGGGTCGGGCTCGTCATGCTCGCCATTGCCCTGATGTTCGGCGGCTGGGCGCTCGCACGGCCCGCAGTGGTGGGCGACAAGGTCGACTGACCCACATGCTTCACTGCAGCCCCGCATTCTGCACCAGAGTGAGCAGGATGCGGGGATCGCAGTCGAACCTGGTGGTGTCGATCAGGATGATGCATGCCGGTTCCACACGTCGAGACGTCGACAGATGGTCGAGCGCGAAAATCCGGGTGCGGTAGCGTCTTTCGACGACATCCTCCCCTGGATGATGGACCATGATGCGGGGCCCGGCCCGGCCCGGTAGCGCGATGGACCGGGCGTCGGCGCTCGCGTCGAGTCGCTCGTCGTAGCTCATTCCATGCACGTCGATGCCGCCCCGACCGGAAATCTCGATCTTCGGCGCACCGATCACTCCCCTCGCCACCTGAATCAGGTATCCGGCACACCACACCAGTGCTGCGACCAGCGGAACCGACGCAGCGAGGTCGGCGGCGTCGCTCGGGTGCAGCTGGGCAAGCGCCGCTCCACTGGTGAGTCCCGCCAACCCGACGGAGACGACGTAGGTACCGAAGTAGTACCGTCGCGCATGCACGGTCGTCACACCTGCATTTCGGACGATTCCGGCCTCCCCGGTCGGATATCGTCGCCGAAAAGCTATCAGGTGGAAGACGATCGAGGTGCCCAGCAGCGCCGCGAGGAGCAGAACCGGAGTCTCGGAACCGTACGGCGGATCGAGAGCTGCGACCCACATCGACAACGCCCACGGGCCGAAGACGAACAGTCGGATCTGCGACGGTGCACGCCTCCGATCCGACCACACCGAGGATGTGTGCTGCGAGTCAGAAGCAGGCACTCCAACCTCCCGTTGCACTACTCATCGCACACCACCACCGGTATCGAAAGTCTGCATACTCGGTTGGACGTGCGGACCCCTCGATCGGTTCCATCCGTTCCGGCGCAGGTACGCGAAAATCCATACCCCTCCATGGATTTCCACGTACTCGGCGGCCCGTCTACTGAAGAGCGACGGTCGTACCACCCGAGAACAGGGAGTCGTGCAGCTCGATCTCCGCCGGGACCGTTCCAGCGGGGACGTCGAACACGATGGTCGCCTCGATCGAGTTCCCCGGATTGATCTGCTCGAATGCGATGCCCTGATCGAGGACGATCGTCGCCATGTCGTCGACCGAGAACTGCCTGCCCTGGCCGTCGAGCAGCTTCTGCGCCGACGTCGTGAAGCTCTGGGCCCGGTCGCCGATGTTGCGGACGGACATGGTCACGAGCACGTACTCACCTTGCGCGGTCTCGGTCATGAAGTCCTCACCGACGGTCGGCACTCCTGGCTGAGCGGAGACGACGACGAACTCGAACTTCCCGTCGCGTATTGCAGCTCCGATCCCCGGTGACCTCTCGCCGGCATCGGGCACCGCAGGCGAGGCCGGATCAGGCCGGCTCGAATCGGACTGGCTGGATGTCGCGCCCGGCGCGGTGGTGTCGCTCCCGCCGCTGTTGACTGCGGCGATCACGATGGCGACGGCGACGACCCCCACCAGTGCGGTCGAAATCTTGTGGCGAGCGAACCAATTTCGCTTCGGCTCGGTCGAGGTGGGCTGGGTTGTGGTCATGGCTGAAATCCCTTCGTTCGTAGCGATGGGACAACAACACCGCAGTCGGCCGGGGGCGCACTTCGGCAAATCGGACGAACCACCTCATCCTTTCGGTCGGAATCGGGACCGGTCGGCCGATACTGTTCTGTCGGCGGGCGACAGTATGGTTCCGATCATGAGTACACGCACACCTGGTCGGTGGCGCCGCCGCGCGTGGACCACCGCGGCGGTGACCGTCAGCGTGTTCTCCTCGTTGTTCGCGGTCACGTTCGCCTCCACGGCGGGCAACTTCCCGGTGTGGAATCACGCGTTGGGTTTCATCCTGAATTCGATCGCGGCGGTGGCGTTGATCTGGCGTCACGACAGGCCATTCGTGGTGTTGGGGCTGGCAGTGCTCGGGCCACTGTTCTTCGAAACCGATGCGACGGCTGCTCTCATCGCCCTGTACGCCGTTGCCCATTTCGCCACGGGGCGCGTGCTCGCGGTGTCGACGGCTGTGGTTCTGGCAGCGTGCGGAGTCTCGCTCTCGTACGACGCGTTCCGCCGCCGTGACTACTCGGTCCTGACTGTGGGCACGCAGCTCGTCAAGGACGGACCGATCCCGGACTGGAACGTTCCGCTGTGGATCGCCTGGCTCGTCGCGGCGGTCCTCGTCGGCGCGGTCACCGGCCTTGCCATCCTGCGCCGAACCCAGTCCGATCTCGACGCCGCGGTGAACACCCGCGACCGATATGCCCGGCAATCCGATGCGCTGCGCGAGGAAGCGATCATCGTCGCCGAGCGCACCCGCATCGCCCGCGACATGCACGACACCCTCGCCGCAAGCCTCAGCCGGATCTCGCTGTTCGCGGGCGGACTGCAGGTCAACAGCACCGAGGGCCCCGAAAAGGTGGCCAACAGTGCGTCTTTGATCCGGCAGACCGCGCACGAGGCGCTCGACGACCTGAAGAGGATCATCGGCGTGCTCAGGGGTGCAGGCGACTACACGGGCGGGCTCCGCAGCATCGAGGGCGTCTCGGACCTCGTGCACAGTGCACGCGACGCAGGCACACAGGTCACCTATCTCCTCGACGTCTCTCCCGGCGGCGTCGGAGCGTCCAGCAGCCAGGTCGCGTACCGCATCGTTCAGGAGGCGCTGACCAACGCACAGAAGCACGCGCAGGGCGCTCCGATCCACATCGCCCTGCACGGCAACGGCGACGTCGGACTCCGCGTGACCGTGCGCAACCATCTGACCGGCGACCCCGCTTTCGCGCACGGCGCAGGTACCGGTCTGACGGGACTGGGCGAGCAGGTTCGTCAGATCGGGGGCACGTTCGATGCGCGGGCTGCACCGGGCGAGTTCCTCGTCCAGTCATGGCTTCCCTGGCACAGCTGAGACGGTGTCGGTGTGCCGCCGTAAGGTTGGCGCACCATGACATCACCGGCCATCATCACCGTGCTCGTCGTCGACGACGACCGTTTCGTGCGCCGCGGAGTCGGTGACATCTTCGCCGCCACCAATGACATTCGCGTCGTGGCAGACGTCGACGACGGCGATCGAGTGCTCACCGCCGTCAACGCGTTCCGGCCGCACGTCGTGCTGATGGATCTGAAGATGAAGCGGATGGGCGGGCTCGAGGCCACCGAGCACCTCATGGCGCTCGCGCACCCACCTCGTGTGATCGCGATGACGGCGATGGACGTCGACGATCTGGTGGTGCGCGCCGTCGCGGCCGGAGCGCACAGTTTTGTCAGCAAGGACGAGGCTCCCGAGACGTTTCACCTCTCCGTTCGCGCGGTCGCGGCCGGCAACACGTTGTTCAGTGAGGACGCACTCAGGCGAATCGTCGCGTCGTCGGCGCCCGCACCGCGGGCCGTGTCCCCCGCGATGGGCACGCTCACCGAACGCGAGCGAGAAGTGCT
The DNA here is from genome assembly GCF_001895005.1 of Rhodococcus yunnanensis NBRC 103083. Lineage (GTDB taxonomy): Bacteria > Actinomycetota > Actinomycetes > Mycobacteriales > Mycobacteriaceae > Rhodococcoides > Rhodococcoides yunnanense. Next base: position 246,426 of record NZ_BCXH01000007.1, read on the forward strand.
GTGCATCATGGCATCCGGCGCTACCACCTCGGCCATCTCGAAGCAGCTGTTCCTCAGCGAGACGACGGTGAAGACGCACATCACCGGAATCTTCGGCAAATTGGGCGTCAACAATCGCGTCGAGGCCGCGTTGAATGCCTTCCGCGCAGGCTGGGTCACCTGAGGCCTCAGACCAACCCGCACAGCTCGCGAGCGCCTGCCTTCAAGAACTCGACGAGCCCGGCGCCGTCCGGTGACACGCGCCCCGCTACACCTTGCAGGCACAGGCCTCCCACCACGTCCGAGCCGCGCTCGCGTACCGGAACGGCCAGGGCGGCCCGCCCGATCCTCGACTCCTCGTTCTCGAACGAGACCTCGGTGGCGAGGATTCCCGCGAGTTCGGCGTGCAACGCCAACCCGTCGACCAGGGTGTGGGCGGTGACCGATCTCAACTCCACCGAATCCAGGTACCGAGGTCGATACGCCAGCAACAGTTTCCCGACGGCGTGAGCATGCGGATTGCGTGAGACGGTCGCCGCGGACACCACCTCGTGGTCCGGGTCCGTCTCGACGATCTTGAGCACTCCCCCGCGGAAGGACGCCAGGTACAGCCCGTGGCGGGTCTCGGCGCGCATCGCATCGAGCACATGTGCGGCGGTACGCACCTGCTCGGCGCCCGTTGCCGCGTACGCCAACTCCGACGTTCGACGGCCCAACGCGAAGCCGGCCAGATCCGGGGTTCGCGCCAGGAACCCGTCGGCGACGAGATAGTTGAGCATGCGATACGCGGTGGCCGGGGGCACCATCGTGTGTGCTGCGATCTGCTTCGCCGTGGCACCCGCGCCCAGGTACGCCACTGCCTCGAGCATGGCGAGCGCTTTCTGCACGGCTTTGGGTTGTTGCCCACCGAATCCCGTTCCCGAGCCACCACCGGATCCGACCCGCTCCGACCTGCCCGTCCGCGCGTCGTGTCGTTCGGTCACCACGTCTACCGTCCGTACGCAGTCGGCGTCATGACCGGCTTGCCGTCGTCGTCGATGCTCAACGAGGCCGCCCCAGGAAGAAGATCCTCGGTCTCGACACTGTCGAAGACTCCGATGGCGTCGATGCTTCGGGGCCGATATCGCCTGAGCACCGCGAACCAGAGGGTGCCCGATCCGCCGAGCGCGAGACACCATGCGAGGTACACCCACGCTCCCGAACGCGCTGAGTCGACCACGGCGAAGGTCAACAGGCCGGATCCCGCACCTGCCGCCGACAGACCGCACACGCGGGTCAGGATCGTGTGTTCACCGATGCGTTCCAGGAATCGGAGCGCCGCCAACGCAACCAGGGTGTAGCCGAGGATCAACGCGATCTCGACGACGACGTCGTAGTTGTCGGGCGCGTGATCGGGGTCGTGCCAGATCGATCCGACCAACGAAGCGGCGACGAACAGGACGACGGCGAAGTACGGCGTGCGGAACCGCGGATGCACCCGCTCGAAGACGCCGGGGATCACGCGTTCGATGCTCATCGAGAACAGCAGCCTCGATCCAGCCTGCGCGAACCCGAGGGTCGACGCGATCCAGGACGAGCAGACACCCACGTTGACCGCGAGTACGAGCAGCATGCTCGCGCCCGATTCGGTGCCCCCGAAGTAGGCGTTGATCAGCACGCCCGCGTGTCCGCTCATTCCCGCCCATCCCGCGAACACGTACAACGACCCGACGAGCAGGGGCGTCACCAGGATGGTCGAGGTGACGGTTCGCAGTGGCCGCCGCGCTTCGGGACCGAAGAAAGCGGCACTTTCGAACCCGGCGAGGCTCAACACCGTCTGCATCGCGAGGAACAGCACGAATCCGACGGGAGCGGTGGACGGCGTCACCGCCACATCGACCGGCACCGGTGACTGCAGCAGCACCACCGTGATGAACACCAGGGTGCACACCTCGATCACCAGAATCGTGCGGGCAGCGAATCGGACGCCGCGGATCGCCACCAGGGCGACCGCAAGCGCAACGAGGACACAGCCGCCGAGGGCAGCACCGCTGCCGAAGTCGATTCCGGCCTCACCACCGAGCTTCACGAGGTTCGCCCCGGCGTTGGACAGCACCGAGACCGACACACCCACGTATCCGACGAGCAGCGCGGCACCCGCGGTCAAGGTCGCTCGCTTTCCGAGGCCGTGCGCGACGAAGCTGTACAGCGAACCCGATGCGGCGAGCCGAACGGTGAACTGGCGGATGCACAGCGCGACCAGGGTCATCACGAGCGTGGCGCCGATGATCGCGAACAAGCCGCCGACTCCGCCTGCAGGCGAGGACATCCACAGCGCGATGAACACCATGCAGGTGGCCGGGGCCATCGTCGACATCGACTGTCCGACCAGATCGAACGGCGTCAGCTGTTTTCGACCGAGTGCGCGCAATGGCGAGTACACGGGGTCGGTTTCTCGCTCGGTGAGCGCGGCCTGGTGCAGAGCTGCGCTGAGGGCGCTGGTGTTCATGGGCATCCTGGTGGCGAGTGATTCGTTGAAACCAGAAATGTACGGCGGTCCGATTGCACCCGTGTTTCGTCGGTGACGTCCGATCGCACTTCAAGTGAGAATCGCGGCCCAAAATGCGGCCTCGCCGAGCGAAAGCATGTGGTCCACCGCACACTTCCGACGCGCAGTTCGCCCCGGAGCAGCGGAAATGCAGTCCCCTGGCTCCCCACACGGGCCCGCTCATCACGTAACTCACGAGTTGCATCGCCGACGCATCACGCTCGCATGATTTCCCTCGACCGCTCGTGAACTCGATCGGGTTCTTCGAATCAGGAGGTGGGGTGCCGCGATGGCATGGGCAATTCTTTCAAGTGTGATCGGCGCGGTGCTGCTGGTCGCAGGTGTGCCGAAGGTGGGCGATCGTGCACGGATGGCCCGCGTGGTTCGGGGCTACAAGCTGCTTCCCGACGCCATGGCCGCGGTCGTCGGGGCGGTGTTGCCATGGGCCGAGATCGTCCTCGGCGTCGTGCTGATTCTCGGGCTCGCCCCAGCGATCGGCGGCGCACTGGCCACTGCCTTGTTCGCCGCGTTCTTCACCGGATTGACCGTCAACCTGCTTCGCGGCCGGGTCGATCTCGATTGCGGATGTTTCGCCTTCGACTCGGGCAAGGACGAGGTCGAGCACATCGGTTGGGGGCACTCCGCCCGCGCCGGTGCCTTCATGGCGGCAAGTGCAGCCGTCGTCGTCACTCCGTCTCTGTCGGCTCTGGACCGGCTGGCCGGAGCGGGGATCGGACTGTTCGCCGTGGGGATCGTGTGCGTCGGGCTCTACGCACGTTCGGTGATGTCGTTCGGCCGCCGCCCGATCGACGACTACTTGAGCAACGCCGCGATCGAGATGCGCGCCATCTCGACCATCAGCCGGTACTGACAGATTTCGAGAAAGGTTTCCTTCGCATGACCGTTTTTCTGTTGACCATGGTTCTTCTTCTCGCGGCCGCGGTCGTCGGGCTTCTGTTGATGATTCTGGGTCTCGCACGCGAGATCGGACGCGTGCAAGTGCGTCTCGGCCCGCTCGGGGCCCGGATGATGGACACCGGCCCGAAGATCGAGCAGGTCGGGCCCACGTTTCACGGACTTCAGGACCACGTCGGTCGTTCCGTCAGTGTCGGCGGACACCGCGAGCGGCCGCAGCTGCTGCTGTTCACCGCACCGGGGTGCTCCACCTGTAAGTCCCTGCTACCCGGCATGAAAGCGATGGCCAAGGGCGAGGGCGAGGTGGACATCGTGATGATCTCCGACGGCACACCGGCCGAGCATGCGGAATTCCTCGCAGGTGCGGGGATCGGCAGCGAACTGAGCTACATCGACGGTCGCGACGTCGGGATCGCTTACCAGGTCGGGACGACTCCGTTCGGAGTGATGCTGGACGAGCACGGCAAGATCAAGGCCAAGGGACTGTGCAACCACATGGCGCAGGTCGAAAGTCTGCTCAACGCACTGGAATCCGGCACACCCTCCCTCCAGCACCTTCACACCCAGGCCGCCAAGAACCGCGGCGCTGCTTAGTTTTTCGACCGAGAAGAGAGAATGGAGAGACATGGATCATCATGACCACGACCACGCCAGTCCGACCGAACAGCGGTACCCGGTCGACGAGAACACCGTCGCCGAGCAGGCCGAGTGGATGGCAGGGCGCGGAGGAAGCTTCGCAAGTCGCTCGGGACGTAAACTGTCCGAGCGTGTTTCACGGAGGTCGATGATCTCGCGAATCGGCCGCTGGACGCTCGGCGCGTCCGGTGTCGCGATCGTCAGCTCACTGCCGGTCTCTCGTGCATACGCTCAGGAGACTCCTGCGGCGGCGGCTCCCGATCCGCAGGTTCCCGAGTACACCGGCAGCAACCCGGCCGAGTGCGACTACTGGCGCTGGTGCAGCATGGACGGAACATCCTGTGCCGCATGCGAAGGCGGAGGACTCACCACGTGTGCACCCGGATCGAAGCCAGGAGCAGAATTCTGGGTCGGTTGCTGCACCAACCCCGCCGACGGCAAGACGTATCTGATCGCCTACTACGACTGCTGCGGCGCACCGAGCTGCTCCAACTCGTTCTGCGGTGAACCCGACATGCAGGCCACGATGTACAACCCGGTCAGCGGAAGCTTCGACCAGGAGATCATCTGGTGTGTCTCCGACGAATCACAGTCGTACACCTGCACGATGGCTCCGATCGTCGGCGAGGACTGCCAGGCACGACCGGCTGCCCGCCCGAAGGTCGGTGCCGGATCGTGACACGTCACTCTCGCAGAGCCGCCATAGCTGCCGCTCCGCTCGCCGCTCTGATGGCATTCACGGCCTGCAGCTCCTCGAACGAGGACACCGAGGATTCGGCCTCGTCCACCGACGTCGTCTACCCCTCGGTCGAATTCACCGCCCCCGGTGAGGGAATCGGACTGGGCGAGGAAGACCAGGAGATCACCGGAGAGATACCGGAACCGGTACACGTCGGCGAGATCACCCCGATCCGCGCCGACCAGATCCTCGGAATCGAAGGAGGTTTCGGGAAGCTCGAACTGACGGTCGACGCCATCGATCCGGCGACGGGCGAGGTCACGACCCGCGTCGTCGTCGGACCCGGAATCTGGGATCCGGTCATTCACGGATTCGTCGGTGACAGTTCCAGTGATCCAGCAGTTCTGGCCGCCGAAGTGTGGAGGCCACGCGGGTCGCGCGGCGCCGCCGACTTCACCGTCAGCACCTACTCCGGTAACTTGCTCGAGCCCAAGGAAGCCGTACTGCCCGACGTAGCGCGCATCCACTCCCGCGAGGGGTCGAATGCGGTGACGTCGGACGGCAAGTACTTCGTCAGCTGGGACGACGGCCTCTACGGCATCCGGGTGGTGGATCTGGAGGCGGGTAAGGAGAGCGGGGCCATCCGCCTGGTGGGATGCGGGCCGTTCACCTGGATGGTCGGACACGATCTGTACAGCGTGTGCGAGGAAACACGAGAGCTGTTGCACGTCACCATCGATGCCGACGGCGTCCCGACCGAGGTCGGACGCGAGAAGGTCCTGCCGGACGACTTCGTCAGTACCCGCAAGACGACCTTCGCAGAAGAGGCGAAGAAGGCGCTCCTCGTCAGCGAGAACGGTGATGTCTTCGTTCTCGACGTCGCCGACGGACTCCCCACCGAGCCCGTCACCCCGATCGGAAACGCAGGTCTTCCGTCGGGACGCTTCGCGGAGAACGTCATCAACGCCGACGCGACTCGGTTGGCAATCACTTACACCGACAGCATCATCCACCCGGATTCGGCGCGGGGCGGCTCGGTGGCCGACGTCGTGATCTACGACGCCGCGAACCTGGCTCCGGTACGTACGTTGACGCTCGCGGACATCGGCATCACCAGTTTCTCGTCGATGGCCTACAGCCTGGACGGCAAGACGTTCTACGTGCTCGGCGACGGGCCCGAGGTCGACGGTGAATCCGCGCAGAAGCTCGTCGGATTCGACGCCACCACCGGTGCGCAGGTGAGTTCGGTCGATCTGAGCGGCAACGTCGGTGCGGTGACCGGTCTGGCGACGCCGGAGGAGATCGAATGAATCGACCGGACACCCGGTTGATGCTCGGCCGACGTCGGTTCCTGTCCTTGGCGACGGCAGGCGTCGGCCTGGCAGGAATCGGCGCACTCGGTGTGACCGGATGCAGTACCTCGGGTCGCGAGACCACCGACGGGGCTGCATCCGGTTCCACCGGCAAGCTCGACTACATCAAGCCGGCGGACCCGGAGGTCGCGGCCGCGGAAGCTCTGCGGTCCTCGACAGGCAGGACGGCCGCCTATGCGCTGACAGCCGGCCTTGCCACGGTCGACCTGGGTGGGCGGCTCGTGAACACCTGGTCCTACGGCGGCGGCGCCGTGGCTCCCGAGCTGCGGTTGACCGCGGGTGACACGATGCGCGCATCGGTCACCAACTCGGTGCCCACCGACACCAGCATCCACTGGCACGGGATACGCATTCGCAACGACATGGACGGCGTACCGCCGGTGACGCAGACCGCGATCGGGCAGGGAACCACGTTCGACTACTCGTTCATCACACCGGATCCCGGAACGTACTGGTATCACTCGCATTCCGGGCTTCAGGCCGATCGTGGTCTGTTCGGCGCACTGATCGTCGAGGATCCACGGGACGCATCGGGCGCCGACGCCGATGCCGTGCTCGTGCTCGACGACTGGGTGGACGGCATGGGCACCACCCCCGACGCCGTCATGGCCGCATTGAACCCCGACCTGCACGGTGGTGGCCACGCGGGACACGGCGGCGCCGCGGCACCGGCACCGGTCGGAGCCGACGAAGCAACGGTGGCGACGTCGTTGACGTCGGCGGGTCACGGTGAGTCCGACGTACTCGGCGGAATGACGCAGCACATCGCGTACCCGTTGCACCTGATCAACGGGCGTCCGCCGAACGATCCCGCGGTGGTCGAGGCGCAGGCCGGATCCCGGTTGAGGCTCCGAATCATCAACGCGGGAGCCGAGACTCCGTACCGATTCGCAGTCGCAGGTCACCGGATGACGATCGTCGCCGTCGACGGGTTCGACGTCGAACCGGCCGAGACCGACGCCATCGTGATCGGCATGGCCCAGCGGTACGACGTCCTGATCACCGTCGCGTCCGGCGCATGGCCGATGGTCGCCGCGGTGGAAGGACGCGACGGATACGCCTCGACCGTGCTTCGAAGCACCGATGCCACGCCGCTGGCGAATCCGGACGTCGGTGGTTCGATTCCCGAGCTCGGCCGTCAGCTGGTGCTCGAGAGCGCACTGCGTCCGGCCGAGAAGTCGAAGCTGGAGACCAGAACTCCCGACCGGGACTACCAGGTGGACCTGCTTCAAGCGGGTGATCGCTACGTGTGGGCGATGGCAGGAGCCGACGCAGGCAAACTGGTGATGAAACGGGGTGAGCGTGTTCGGATCACGATGAACAACACGTCCACGATGTGGCATCCGATGCACACGCACGGCCACACGTTCGCGGTCCCGGACTACGGCGGTCTGCGACGCGACACCGTGAACGTCCTGCCCGGAACGTCACTGGCGATCGAATTCGACGCCGACAACCCGGGTGAGTGGATGTTCCACTGCCACAACGCATACCACTTCGAAACCGGTATGACGGCGAACCTGATGTACATCCGATGAGAGGTATCGAAATGAAGAAGCTCCTGATCATGGTCGTCGCGCTCGCCGGCCTGCTCGGTCTGACAGCCTGCAGCGGCGACTCCGGCAGCGATGCCCCGGCCGCCACGGTGCGGGTCGAGAACATGAGCTACAGCCCGGCGTCGGTGACCATCAAGAAGGGCGAGACCGTCGAATGGATCTTCGACGACAACGGCCTTCCGCACGACGTCGTGGAATCCACCGATGAGCTGTTCAAGAGCGACCTGCTCACCGAAGGCAGCTACTCCTTCACCTTCGAGGAGGCAGGAACATTCGACTACCACTGCACCCCACACCCGATGATGCTCGGCACCGTCGTCGTCGAGGAGTGAGAGCTGTTGTCGCGATGTCGATTCTGTTGTTCACGGCCGGATGCTCGGCGGAGCCCGGCATCGACGCAACAGTGCTGATCAGCAACGTCCGCTTCGATCTTCAGGAGGTACACATTCCCGTCGGGGGCACCGTCGAGTGGCAGTTCGACGACGGCGGCCTTCTCCACGAGGTACATGCGGACGGCATCTTCGACAGTGGTGTCAACGGCGACAGCACCTTTCGGTTCACGTTCGACACGCCGGGTGACGTGGAGTACCAGTGCTCGATTCACCCGTACATGTCCGGGATCGTTCACGTCGGTTGACGTGACCCCATTCGGAAAGGAAATCTCGATGACCACAACGATCGATCACACTGCCCTACAACAGGACATGCCGCAGATCCGACCGACCCTGCAGAACTCCGTAGGCCCAGGCTCGCGTGCCGTCCTCGTCACCGGCGCAGCCGCGTTGGGCGCCGGGGCTGCGCTCGCGCTCTCCCCCGGCATCGCGTCGGGACTCACCGGCGCCGTCGTCGCGGCAGGCGCCATCACCTCGCTCGCTGCCAACTGGTCCACCTGCGGCATGTCCGTGGCGGGCGTCGTGGTCGCACCGAAGCAACCCGGCCGGAAGGGCTCGTCGACGCCGGTGCGGCGACTGGCCTGGCACGGTCTGGGTTCTGTCGTGACCGCGTCGATCACCGGCTCTGCGATCGGGTGGCTGGGCGGCGTCGTGTCCGGAGCCGTCCCGGTCGCCGTCATGCTCGGGGTGTGGGCGACGCTGTCGCTCGCCTACGGTCTTCACGAGCTCGGTCTCGCGAAGATGCCGACGCCGATGCGTCGGCAGCAGTTGCCTCGCCACCTGCGTCGCAGCATGGAACCGTGGAAGGTGTCGCTGTTGTTCGGCGCCATCATCGGACCGGGATTTCTGATCTACATCCGGTCGAGTGCCTACTACCTGATGGCGCTCGGCGTCGCAGCGGTCGGATCTCCGGCTCTCGGTGCGGCGTTGTTCGTGACGGTCTCGCTCGGGCGGTGCCTGCCGAGTGCGCTGGCGATCGTGCACACCCGACGCGGCGGTTCTATGCCGGGATTCCTGTCACTGATGTGCGTCGTGGATCGCCGAGTGCAGGCGATCACCGGCGCAGCTCTGATCGGGCTCGCCGTGTTCGCAGGTATCACGCTGATCTGAGCACGGCCGGTGGTCGCCAGGTGAGTGTTTGAAAGACTCGTGAAGTGTCAATCCCTGGTCCGGGTGGGGCAGTCCCCTCACTCGTAATGCATCCGCCGACCGAAAGGCATTCGATGAGCATCAACGACGACGACATCACCACCAGTGGATCCGGCGGCGAAGGTCCCGCCGACGGCGGCTCCAACCCCGACGGGCACGACGGCGGTGCGGACGGCACAGCTTGAGCGAGACGGACTCACACCAGCGCGGACCGGGCAACCGGTCCGCGCTCGGTCGTCTAATCGCCGTCGACGAGCGCACGTTCGCCGATCGTTACTGGGGTCGCGCGCCACTGCTGTCTCGCGCCGACGAGCTGCCGGGGACCTTCGACGATCTGATGACTGCCGCATCGGTGGACGAACTCGTCTCGCACCGAGGCGTCCGGACGCCGTTCGCGCGAATGGCGAAGGACGGTTCGCTCCTGGATCGCAGCACCTTCACCGACTCCGGCGGCTTCGGAGCCGAGATGACCGATCAGCTGGATTCGGCCGCGGTGCTGTCCGCATTCGCCGACGGGCACACACTCGTTCTCCAGGGGTTGCACCGGCTGTGGCCGCCGCTGATCGATTTCGTGTCCGAGCTGGTCGCGGACGTCGGCCACCCGGCTCAGGTCAATGCGTACATCACTCCTGCCTCGTCGCAGGGTTTCTCCCCGCACTACGACGTACACGACGTCTTCGTGCTGCAGATCAGCGGCGAGAAACGATGGATTCTCCATCCCCCGGTTCATCCGCACCCGCTGCCGAATCAGCCGTGGTCGGATCGCCGCAGCGCAGTCGAAGAACGCGCGCGTGCGACACCGGAGATCGACACCGTACTGCGCCCCGGCGACGTCCTCTACCTCCCACGCGGTTGGATACATTCCGCGCACGCGCTGGGTGAGACGACAATTCACCTCACCCTCGGGGTGGCGTCGCTGAACCGCTACGACATCGCGCATCACCTGCTCGGCCTACTGCAGGACGACGCGGCGCTGCGTGAGCCGTTGCCCGCCGGGTTCGATCCGACGGACGCGGACGCGGTACTCCCCTATGTCGATCGCGTCATCGACGACATGGCCGCCGCTCTCGAACGGATGAAGGGTGACAGCGTTGCTCGGCGAGCGATCGCGGAGCGTCTCGGCCGAAAATTCGTCGAGGTCACACGTCCCGAGCCGGTGAACCCGCTGCACACGGTCTCGTTCATGACCCATCTCGGCGCCGACAGTACCGTCGTCTGGAGGCGCGGGCTCGGCGCGACGATCCGCGCGGACGCGAAGTCGATCCATGTGCGGCTGCGGAAGAAAACGGTGTCGCTGCCTGCGGAATGCGCCGAGGCCGTATACCTTCTCGAATCCGGAAAGCCCTGTCGCGTCGGTGATCTCACCGGACTCGACATCGACAGCGCCGTCGTCGTTGCCCGACGGCTGCTCCGGGAAGGCGTCCTGGTACCGGCATCATGACCTGCAGCGACGCCGCCCGCGTTCGCGGTGACACGCTCGCCGGAACGGGCTCGCGCGGCGAAGGGTGGTTTCTACTCGAAATCGACGGTCCGTGGGGACATTCCGCTTTCCTGAACTCCGACAAGGTACTGGATCCGAATCTCGGTTTCGCGATCGCACGGCGAGCCGAAGTGGCAGGACTGCGCCCGCTCGCCATCCGTCGGCCGGGCAGACATCGCGGCGAAGGACGCTGGCGCTGGGCCGTGGTCGACTCCCGTGTCGGATCCGAAGGCATTCGCTGGGGCGAGGCGCAGGACGCCGAAGCAGTACTCGAGGTCGACTTCTCCGCGGGAACGCCGTCCACGCGCCTCGTCGTCGGCGTCTGCACCCACGGACGCCACGACCGATGCTGCGCGGTCCGCGGCCGCCGGGCCTTGTCGGCATTGATGGAAGATTTCGGTGAGAATACTTGGGAGTGCTCACATCTGGGCGGCGACCGATTCGCCGGCACGATGATCGTCTTCCCGCACGGGCTGTACTACGGAAACGTCGACGACGCAGACGCCGGTCACATCGTGCGGCTGCACAGCGAGGGGTTCGTCGAGCCGCGCTTCCTCCGCGGACGCAGCTCCCTGTCCGCACCCGTGCAGGTCGCGCAACATCACGTTCGGCAAGCATCGGGAGACAACCGAATCGATTCCCTCCACCCGATCTCCGAGGTGCAGGACGGCCTGTCCTGGACCGTGATACTCGACCACGACGGTCGACGCGTCGAGGTCGGGTTGACACAGGGACTGTCCGAACCGATCACAACCACCTGCGTCGCCACCAAGGCCGGTGCGGTACGCACCTTCGCGCTGGACTTCATCTCGGACGTCATCTCGGACGAGGGATGACGAGTTCGAGCGGCCCCGGCCGGTTCGGTACCGTCGGCCGAGTGAACGATCCAGCAGGGCTCATATCGAACGGTCGACGAGTATCGCTCGCGGCGGCCGCGGGACTCGCCGCCGCGATGGGCGTCGGCCGATTCGTGTTCACGCCCATCTTGCCGATCATGATCGACTCGGCGAACGTCTCGCCCAGCGCGGGCGCAGTCATCGCCACCGCGAACTACGCCGGCTACCTCCTCGGTGCCGTACTGCTGTCGATTCGTCCCGGCCTCAACACCACGAACGCTTTTCGCCTGTGGGCTGTCGTGTTGGTCGCGAGCGAATTGGCGATGGCCGCCGTCGACAACACCGTCTTGTTCTCGGTCCTCCGGTTCCTCGCCGGGCTGGCCAGTGCCGCGGTGTTCCTGGCGTGCGCCAGCACCGTCGCACAACACTCCAGGTCGTCGCCCGGCATCACGTTCGGTGGTGTCGGCGCGGGCATCGCCGCGTCGGGAGTGCTCACGCTGGTTGCTGCACCTCACCTTTCGTGGCAGGGCATCTGGGTGTGCTCGGCCGTGCTGACCGCGGTCACGATCGCTCCGGCGCTGACGCTGCGGGTTCGGGCCGAATCCCGATCCACCGACGGCCAAGGGATGCTGTCGGCTCCGGATCGGACGGTGTGGAGGGTACTGCTGGTCGTCTACCTCCTCGAGGGGCTCGGTTACATCGTCGTCGGGACATTTCTCGTGGCCGCAGTGGGTGGACACGGCAATTCTTCGGTGGGTCCCGCTGTCTGGATCGCGGTCGGGCTCGCCGCCATGCCTGCGACCGTGCTGTGGCAGGCAATCGCGCGGCGTATCGAGACGAGACGGGCGTTGGTCGCTGCGTTCGCGCTGCAGACGGTGTCGGCGCTCCTTCCTGCTCTGACGTCCAATTCGGTCGTCGCGGTTGTGTCGGCACTCCTGTTCGGTGGAACGTTCATGGGAATCACGATGTTGACGCTGAGCACCGCAGCGCGCCTGCCGATCGGGCGGACGGCTGCCACCCTGACCGCTGTCTACGGCGTCGGGCAGGTTCTGGGGCCACTCGTGGTGGCACCCGCGCTCGGGGATTCGTACACCGTTGCCTTCGTCGTCGCGGCGGTCGTTCTCGCGCTCGGGACCATCGGGGCTGCGGTCGCAGCCCGGCTCCAGGCAGTGACAGACGATCAACGTTGTGCAACACCTCCGTTGGGCGCCTGAGCCTGACCGTTACCGATCCCCGCTTTGCGACCGAAGGACCACTCGCCGTCGCTGCCGCACACGAGCACACCGTTGCGGTCTCCCGGCTTGGCATAGGTGACCGTCTCGTTTCCGTTCGAGTCGGTGTTGACGATCGGGCAGCCTCGACCCGGGCCGTTCACCGGATCGATGGGCTCGGCCTGTGCGACCGACGCTCCCAATGCTCCGAAGACGGCGGCGGCGAAAACGACTGTGGCGGTGATACGGCGGACGATCATTCAGTGCTCCTTCGAGTTGCTGTGTTGGACAAGAACAACTGTCGTCTGTTTCGTGCACGGTCGTAAGCACCCCAAGGGATGGACCTCACCCACCCCCCACACAGGAAGATCCACGTGACGGGCAGGTGTAGCTTTCGATCATGAGTACCTCTTGGCAGGACCCGAGCGCCGTGAACCTCATGCTCGACGAGCTGGAGACGTGGGCGGTGGTCGGCTTGTCCGGCAATCCGAGCCGGACCGCGTACTCCATCGCAGCGCTACTGCAGCAGCAGGGCAAGCGCATCGTGCCGATTCACCCCGACGCACCGACGGTTCTCGGCGAGCAGGGGTATGCGAGCCTCGCCGACGTGCCGTTTCCCATCGACGTGGTCGATGTCTTCCGCCGGTCCGAGTCGGCGGGCCAGTTCGCCGACGAGGCCGTCGCCGTCGGCGCGAAGGCGGTGTGGTTTCAGCTCGGAGTGATCGACGAGGCCGCGTTCGAGCGCACGACGGCCGCTGGTGTTCCGATGGTGATGGACACATGCCCTGCGATCGAATGGCGCCGCAGAACCTAGCTCGGGAGTGGAGCCTGGAGGGGCGACTAGGCTGAATCACGCAAACCGGACACCCTCTCGAAAGGCGCCTGCCCATGGCTATCGACTACACCCGCAAATCTCCGGCGCCCGGAACCCCCGGCGTGAACCTCAGCAAGGTCACGTTGTCCAAGGCAGCTCCGACGGTCAACCTCGCGAAGAAGGGCGAGTCGCAGGGAGCGATGCGCATCAACCTCAACTGGTCGAGCGGCACGCCCGACCAGCCGAAGAAGAAGGGTTTTCTCGCCAAGCTCGCGGCGGCGACGAGCGCGCCGAGTGGCGTCGACCTCGACCTCGGCTGCCTCTACGAGCTGAAGGACGGCAGCAAAGGCGTCGTACAAGCTCTCGGCAACAGCTTCGGATCGCTTCAGGCTCCGCCGTTCATCGCCCTCGACGGTGACGACCGCTCCGGATCGGTCACCGGTGGTGAGAACATGCACGTCAATCTCGCCGATCCCGACGCCTTCAGCCGAATCCTCGTCTTCGCCATGATCTATCAGGGCGCACCCAACTGGGCCGCCGTCGATGGCGTCGTGACGCTGTTTCCGACCAGTGGACCGCAGGTGGAGGTTCGACTCGACTCGGAGAGCAATTCGGCTCGCATCTGCGCCATTGCACTGCTGCAGAACACGGGCAGCGGCTTTTCGGTCACACGCGAGGTCAAGTACATCGACGGGGGTCAGAGCGAACTCGACAAGGCCTACGGCTGGGGAATGCAGTGGAAGGCAGGCCGCAAGTAGGGGCTCCGCACACCCGGATGCACGCGAAGAATCGCTCGAGTTCACTATGGAGGTAACTAGTACTCATTACGTGGACTAAGCAACGAGGTAGTGGAATGAGCGACGCGGCAGCAATCGGTGACGGCATCTTCCAGATTTCGGTTCCCATCACGGGCAGCCCGATCGGCAACACACTCGTCTACGCAATGGAGTCGCCGCGTGGGTTGATCCTCGTCGACGCTGGTTGGAACGACGACAACGCCTGGGACGGGCTGACATCGGGTCTCGAATCCATCGGCCATTCCATCTCCGATGTCGAGGGCGTCGTACTGACGCATTTCCATCCCGACCACACCGGTCTGTGCGGACGAGTCCGCGAGGCGTCCGGTGCCTGGATCGCGATGCACGAATCCGACCATGTTCTGTTCGAGAGCATGGTCGGCACCAGCTCCGACGAACGGCTGACGGCGGGCAAAGCCAACATGATCGCTGCAGGCGCTCCACTCGCCGACATCGACGAATGGCAGGGCGCCACACCGCACAATCCGACGAGTCGGGAGTCCGCACCCGATCGAATTCTCGTCGACGGCGAAACCATCGCACTGGCAGGCCGTGAACTGTTGGCCGTCCACACCCCAGGTCACACTCCGGGCCACGTCAGCTTCCTTTTGCCGACCTCCGACATCTTGTTCACCGGCGACCACGTGCTGCAGAAGACGACCCCGCATGTCGGGAACTTCGTCTACCCGCTGGAGGTGCGAGATGCGCTCGCCGAGTTCCTGGATTCCCTTCGACGCGTACAGACTCTCGGCGTCACCCGGGGTCTCGGAGCGCACGGTCTGTCGATCGACGACCTCGCAGGCCGTGCAGACGAATTGATCGACCATCACGAGGAACGACTCGACCACTTGTACGACGCGTTCGGCGACGAGCAGATCACCGTATGGCAGGTCGCCGAGCGGATGAAATGGTACAAACCGTGGGCCGCGATTTCGCCTCTGGGAAAGACGATGGCACTGTCCGAGGCTGCTGCGCACCTTCGACATCTCGTGGCGCGCAACCTCGTTGCTCAGGTTCCCGATTCGTCGCCCGCTGTGTTCGCGAGGGTCTGAGCCTCGGGCGGCGTCATCTGTAGCCGCACTCCCATCAGGCGTACTTTCCTCGAGTGATCGAGCCGATCGACGAGTGCGGCTGCGGCACCGGCGATCACCTCTGGGTCGAACGTCTCCTCCGCGAGTGCAGCAGTGGTGGTGTGGGTTTCGAAGGGAACGTATCGCACCTTCAGTGTCACCCTGACAGCCTTCCGATTCTCCGCCAAGAGGTCGTCGCGGACCTTCAGTGCCAGCTTTCGCACCTCGTCGGTGACGGCATTCCAGTCGTCGAGATCCTGCTGAAACGTTGTCTCTCGACTGTGTGACCGTGCGATCCACGGCTGCGACGAGACCGGCGAGGTATCGACGCCGCGACCCTTGGTACCGATCCACGGTCCCGTCTTCGGACCGAACTCGGCCGCCAGTACTGCATCGTCGGTGGCCGCCAACGCCGTCACCGTGGTGATCCCCATGCCTGCCAGCTTCTTCGCCGTCTTCTTGCCGATTCCCCACAGCGCATCGGTGCCCCGCTCCCCCATGACGTCGAACCAGTTGGCCTGGGTGAGTGTGTAGATGCCCTGTGGCTTACCGAAATCCGTGGCGATCTTCGCTCTGAGCTTGTTGTCGCCTATCCCGACGGAACAATGCAGCGCAGTCGCATCGAACACTGCATCGTGGACCCGGTGCGCGAACGCAACCGGATCCTCGGTCTCGACGCCGAGAAATGCCTCGTCCCAACCCAGTACCTCGACGACGACACCGAGACCGCGCAGCGTCTCCATCACCGCATCGGAGGCAGCCGTGTACGCGTCCGCATCGACGGGAAGAAACACCGCGTCAGGCAGCTTCTTCAACGCCACTCGCAGCGGCATCCCCGAGCCGACTCCGAACGCCCGAGCCTCGTACGACGCCGTCGACACCACGCCGCGCTCGGTCGGGTCTCCGCGGCCACCCACGACAACCGGCTTCCCTGCCAGTTCGGGGCGGCGAAGTACCTCGACCGCCGCGATGAACTGGTCCATATCGACATGAAGCACCCACCGTCGGCGCGTAGCGGTCGTCATGGTGTCATTCTGCGTCAGGCTCCCGCCGAGATCAGCGGAAGACGCTGCCCTTGGATGCGAGTGCCTTGACCCTGTCGACGGTCCATACCGCGATAACCTCCGGACTGCGCTTTCGCCCGGTCTCGCGACGAGTGTCGATCTCCTGCTCGGCGATGATGTCGCGAAGTTGATCGAGCGTCAGTTCACTCAACTTCTGTGCCAGTGCGTCCTCACCCGAGTCACGCAACACCACGAACGGGTCGAACAACCCCGGTTCGCGTGCCACCTTCTTCGCAGCAGGCGCCCTCTTCCGTGCCGGCGCCTTCGGCGGTGCGACTACCGCTACCTGTTCTCCGCCTTCTGCCGGTGCAACGACGAAAGCGGTGGCCAACGCCTTCGCGAACCGAGGTGTCCGTGCTGCCTCTTCGGCCACGACCTGAAAGAGCTTGGTCAACAGTGTTGCCGCTGTCGCGTCCGTGCTGCTCAGCTTCAGCAGTGCCCCGCCGAGTTCCTGAACTTGTACCCGCTGCTGTGCGTCGTCGGTGGTGGTCATAGCTTGGCTTCGGCCTCCGTCATGATGTTCTTGGTGATTTCACGCAGCTGGTCGAACTGACCCGCGTTGCCGTACTTGCCTTTCAACGTGCCGTACGGCTCGAACTGCGCAGATGCCGCGATCGAATTGGACTCGGCCAGGTAGACCGGAAGCACATTCTGAATGTGCTGGTCGCGGCGCAGGTTCCGAATCGTCGTCCGGTGGATCGACGAGTTCGACTTGTACTTGGTGATCACGAGTCCCAGTTCGACGATCGAGCGGCCCAGTTCCTCCCCGAACTCCTTGATTCTCGTCTGAATCTGCGGAATTCCATAGGTGGACAACACATCGGGAATTGTCGGAATGATGTACCCGTCGGCCATGGCCAAACCGTTCAGCGTGATCGGACCTACGTTGGGCGGGCAGTCGATCAGAATGTAGTCGTAGTACGCAGCAACGGGTTCGATCGCCTTGCGCAGAATGTCCACCGCACTCGTCGGTGAACCCTCGTTGACACGTAGAGCGCTGATGCGTTCCTGCAACCCGATCAGATCGAGCGACGACGGCAGCAAGTCGACCCCCGTCACCTTCTTCACCGGAGACACGGAGCGCTGAATGCTGGCCTGAACGTCGAAGTTCGACGTACCCTCCACCGCGTCACGGAACAGAGTCGCCAGTGTCAGGCCCTTCTTGTTCAGGTCGAACCAATCTCCCTCACTGATCATCATCGTCGTGAGGTTGATCTGCGAGTCCAGATCGATCAGCAGGACCTTCTGACCGAACTCTGCCGACATGAACTCAGCGACACCGGCCGTGATCGTCGTCTTGCCGACCCCGCCCTTGAGACTGATCGTCGTGATTACCTTCGCCATGCGGCACCGTTCCTGTTCATAACGTCACTTCTCACTGTGCATCGACGATCGCGCCTGCACCGGACTTCTTGACCCTGAACCCAACCCGAGGGTTGGGTTCGGACGCATAGGGCAGGGCGTAGGAGAACAGCGTCGCGAAGTCGAGGGGGTTCACCGGGCCTGTCTGCGCCTTTTTGTAGTGACGCGACTTCTCTTCGGGATCGTTCGCAAACAGAAGGATCAACCCACCGCGGGTCGGACGGTACAGCGCGGACGCGTTCGGCCCGCCATCCTTCTCCGGACTTCCTGCGATGTGCTCGATGACCTGCCGTTCACGGACTGCGGTGCCGCTGAAACCGGTTCTGTACTCCCGGTCCTGCCGCTTCCTGTTGACGATCGGAAGGGGTTCGTGCCAGCCCTTCACTTCCAATGTCGGTCTAGTCTTCGGAAGCGGGAGCAGCACCGCGAAGTCCACCAGTGAGCCCTCATCGATCTTCTCATTCATAGCCTTCAGATGAGGTTCGAACTCCCAGTTCACATCCCACACGAATTGCTTGACGACAGCGAGCACTACACGTGCATCGACGATGCCATATCTCGAGGCAAATTCGTTCCGGTGACCAGCGTTGGTGGTCAGTTCGAAAGTCGTTAGACTATCGATTCGACTCAGCAATGGCTCGACCGCTGCGAAGTGCTTCTTGTTGTTCGAGCCATCTCCCCGCGGTGGCTGCATCGTGAAACTGAAAGCCTCCCCGCCAACGCCTCGGTAGGCCAGCTCTGCGTTGTACATCTTGTTCGCCGCTGCCGGCTTCAACCACGGTTGCGACTGAAAGACCATGGGCGGCACGTCCATCGGCGTCAGCATGGGTTCGCCGTTGGAGTTCGACAACGAGAAGCGATGGAGTTCTTTTCTGAACTCTTCCTCGTCCTGGACGATCGTTTCGAACGCCGCGTACATGTCGAACGGTTTGCCCGCAGGACCAGGCACGTTGCGACCGATGAACAACCTGACCAGATCGCGATACCCTCGGCGGAACCCGAACCACCGACCCATCTGCATCAACGTATCCGCCTGCGGCGTGCGCCGTGTGTAATACGTGGTCGTCAGGCCCTCGACCGTGAATCCCCGGCTGAGTTTGGCCCCTCCTACCAGGATCTTCCATACCGGACGTCCTTGAAAATCCAGCGCGTCCTGGGTGTAGTCCTTCTCCGACTCCCCGTTGACCACGATGACCGGACTCGTTCCCTCCGAAATTCTGTCGCACGCTGCACCGACGAACTCTTCGAGTTCGGCGAACAGATGAGGTGACTCGTACCCGACCTCGGCCTTGGCCTCACTGACGATCGAGAAGTCGTCGTTCCACAGCTTCTCGAGCCTCGCCAGCCCCGACGCCCGGCTGTACCCCGCGGACTTCCACAGCTGCCGAAACTCCTCGGCGAGCGCTGCATGTTCGAGCTGCTTCACCGATTGATGTACCAACATCGTGTGATGCCCGTAGGGCTCGACCCCGCGAGCTTCTCTGAACAGCTTGACAGCACCGGCCAGAACGAATGAATCCAATGCGTTCAACTGCTCCGTCGACCGGCCGTCATCATCCCACGCCGACCACAGATCTCGAACGAACGCCGCCTTGTTCGAGTTGAAGGGAGTGCGCTCGACGTCGTCGAAGTCCTCGTTGAAGTCGTGGAAGTCGGCCCCACCCATGTAGGGACCTGGCCGGTCGAGACTGACGATGAAGTCGCGTGGGAAAATATTCACGCTGTCGACCGGGTCTACGAAAACATTGGCGAACGGCGTTGCCGTGTAGCCGATGTACTGCGCGCGCTTCAAGAACCCAAGCAACTCCGAGATTCGCTCATTGATGGCCGTTCGCTCGATCTTGTCTTTTGCCCACTTCTCAGGGTTGAGGGTATTCACCGAAGCCTGATCGGCCTCGTCGTCGATGATGAGCGCGGGGATCTGGTCGAGCTCAGTCGGCACTCGCTGCAGGTCCTCGACCAGTTTTTTCAACACCGTCGAGTTCTTCTTCACTATCGCGATGCGAACGTTGCTGGAGAAGAGGTTGACTGGATCGTTCAAGGGTTTGCTGTGGTCGGCGATTTCGTATTGCAGTGCCGAGAGGCCTTTTCCGAGAGACTTGAAGTCGTCGGAAGCGCCTGTCAGCCGCCGGATTGCCGGAGCCTTGGATGAGGTGTTCGGGTCGACGTCGTGCTCGACGAACTTGCCGTCGATCCAATCCTGATCCAGTGCATAGTCACCGTCCGCCCCGATGTTCTGCCTGCCGATCAACTCCATGTCCAGCCTGCGCTGAGTTTGGCTGCGCAACATCTCGATAGTGCCGGTGAGGACGATGATCAACCGGTAACCGGCATCGATCGACTTCGCGATGACACCGGCGAAGTTCGCGGTCTTTCCACTCTGGACGTATCCGACTACCAGCCCCTTGGACTGGTAGGGCTCGTCACGCGTCGGATCCGCCAATCGCTTGACGATCTCACGCGTCATCACGTCAAGTCGATCGACAGTCGCCGAATCCAGTTTTTCGGCAACAACTTTCGAATAGGCGCGCCAGTAGAAGTCACGCTCCTGCCGCCGCTTCTCCGTGTACCACGGAGCCCACGGCTGTGGCGCCGCGATGACAACCGGTCCACCCAGGACAGGAAAACGAGCGTTGATCTCGGCGTGCCCACCCGGGATGCCCAAGATCTCGTAGATTCGGGCTCGACGCTCCATCGTGTTGGGGGCGGTCCCGCCGGACCACGTAGCTTCCGAATCCGCATCCCAGCGCAGGAAACTGCTGGCAACAACGTTGTTCAACACCGTTGCCGAGTCGTCGACGAGTACCGAGACGATCGTCTCGATGTCGACTCCGTCCGGGTGGCCTTCGAGATCACGGACGTTGACAGGCCCGAGGACGTCCGACGGCGAGAAATCCCCGAACTCTCGCGCGATTGCCTCTTCCAACTTCATGTTTCGCCCCCCAGTTTCTCGCGACGAATCGTCATCGCCGAGACCAACACGTCCTGCCATGCCTTCAACTGCGCGAGCTGCCTTCCGCTCAGTCGCTGCGCCGTGAACATCTGGTGCACAAGCAGATACAGCAAAGTCTTCACCACAGGAGCGTCCGTGTTGTCCCGGCTGCGATGACCGAGCAGATCGGTGCGGAATCTCGCGTTGATCCAGAGAGTGCGGTTCTTCAAGTCCACCTCGAAAAACCTGTCACGCTGGAGAACTCGCCACTGAAGGGCCACCGGTTCCTGGTTGTCGTCGAAGGTGAACGCGTCGCTGAACGAGTCGAGAACATCCTCTGGGAAACCCGAACTCGGCTGCAGCGCGGTGATCGGTTTGGGAGTTCGGGTGCGTGCCGCCGTGGTAGTTGCGACCGCATCCGCCACAACCTGCGCAAGCACCGACTGCAACGCGGCGGAGACTGTCGCGTCGAGCGTCACGCCTGCCTTCTCCGGATTGATCCGAACATGGGCCATCGACGAGTCGTCGAGATCGATGGCCACACGGGCCGGGCCGTAGTCGGGACGCGCATGCCACAGACCGTTCCAGCCACCGACCTGCAGCAACCGCCGATTGCGGTAGAAATACAAACCCTGCCGATCACGACCCGGTGCGCCGAACAGCCGGTATTCCGGCAGGCTGCTTCGCGCAGGCCAGATATGCGACGTGACAGCAACGGACCCGGCAGACAGCTCCACATCGGAAGTGCGCGGGTAGCCCTCCTTGCCGGTGCCCGGGTACCCGAATGGATCGATCGGTCGGACGGAACGAAGCGCACCGGCGCGCTTGTATCCGACATCGAAGACATCGACGGTCATCCGCACCGACCCGTCGAGAATGCGATGGAAGACGATGCCGAGATGCTGCCGGACGTCGTCGACAGCCGTCTCCAACCAGCTGACCTGCTCGTCCTCATCGGCGGACATGAGGAACGTAGTGATACCCCGCCACTCGACGATCGTGCCGTTCGCGAAGGGGAAGCGCGGTGTGGTTTCGTCGAAAACCGAGCGTGCCTCTTCCGCTTTCAGTGTCGAGACGGTGTGATCGGCAGAGTCGATCATGCGGCCGACGGCGGCGTGATTCGCTGACTTCGACCACACGACCAGCGTTGTGGCCTGACTGAGCGATGCTGCCTTCATTCCGACACCGAAGTGCCCGAGATCGCTCGCCGCGTAGTCGCGCCTGTTGCCGTAGGTCATCGCAGCATCGATCGCGGAGTCGTCCATGCCCCTGCCGTCGTCCACGACCTTCACTCCGGTGATGCGCGTGCCCTCGCACACGAACCGCACCAAGATGTGCTCGGCCCCCGCGTCGAGACTGTTGTCGACGAGATCTGCGATCGCTGTCGGAAGGGTGTGGTGCAGACCGATTGCGCGGCTCAGAGACGGATCGGCGACTGATTCTCGGCTGCCGACCACCTCCATGGATTCACTCATGTGCGTTTCCGGAATGCATCCAGGCCTCTTCGAGTAGTGCCACGACGTGTTCCTCGCTGCTCGATTCGTATGCGCTCAACAGCCGGCGGGGTCTTGTTTCCCCGTACAGACCGATCGCGTCGGCAAGGACACGGACCAGATGCCGCTCGGCAATTCCGGACGGCTGCGGATGTCCGATCGCGGCCAGTGCACGGCGCAGCGGGTCGGCTTCGGCGGCAATGAATTCCGGTCGTACCACCGCAAAGGTCCGATCCGGCGAGAACTCCAGAAGTACTTCGTCCCCCACATGAGCGTCCAACTCTCGGAGGAATCTGCCGATCGTTCCGGAAGTGGGCTGGGCGCCCGTCCATCTGACCATCTGCGTACCGAGTCGGCTCTTCAACTCGACCGTGTGCCCGCGCTCACATCCCACTGCCGCTGCCACTCCTGCGGGCAGTGCAAATCCGGAGCCGCGCAGTTGGTCGGCAGTCACCACGATGCGGTACCGCCACGCCAGACCGATTCGATAGAGCCGCCTCGTCTGCTCCGGCCGCTTGGTGGCTCTGCCCGCGCGTCGGCGCACGATGCCCTCGACGGCCTCGAACTGCTCGGTATCCGGCACGACGGGAATCGGTACCGCTGTCTCCCAACCGATCAAACGCCAAAGACCGTCGGCCCCGGACACTGCGCGCTCGTCGAGTTCGAGCGCACGCTGCACGGACGCAGCCGGCTTACCGGTCCGGCTGCGCTCGGCAAGTTGCGTCGAATTCTGCGGCTCGCCGATTGCCTCCAAGGTCCCCACGAGCGCGTCGGCCAGCTTCTTGGTGCGCGTCAGTACCGATTCCTCGACCACAGGAATATCGCACCACTCGAGCCAGGAGCGAAGTTCGTCCGAGGGCATGCCCGTCAGTCCCGCGAGTTCGAGGAATGCCACGACACCGTTGGGCGACTCCAGGTCCTCCAGCAGCGACTCAGTGCGCTTCTTGGCACCTGCTACGTCAGGAGCCGCCGCCCAGCCTTCCGTGACTTCGAAATAGTCGTCCAACCGATCCAGAACGAGCCACAACGGCACATCGATACTCGGTACCGTCCGACCGATCGTCGGATGCACCGCTATCAGACGCTCCACGGACGCCACCGGCTGAATCTCGATACGAAGGCTCGCCAACAGATTGCCGACCGCCGTTCCGTAGCCACACGCCGCATTGATCTTGGCCTTGGCGTGCGACTCGATCGAGCTGGCGGCGGGCTTCGACAGATGCAATTTGGTGCTGAGTTCCCCGAGCGAAATCGGTTCTCGCGCGAGAAGCCGGAGGCCGATGGCCATCGATTCACGATCGTCGAGCTGGGTGAGGATGTTCTCGATCTCGTCGGCCGGATCCCCCTGCTCGACGTCAGGAAGATCGAGTGAACTGATCGCGGAGATTCGAGCGGCCAACTCTTGAATCTGCTCCGGCGATTCGTCTTCGATGTCGACCGCCAACAGAGGTCTGTCGTGTTGACCACGCAGCCTCCTCCACGACGCGAGAGCCGCCAGGTCGTCGAGGAGCTGAGTCACCACCGGCGAACTCTCCTGGCCCTCGTTCTCGATAGCCCCGCGAGCACGTGGATCGACCAGGACCGAAACTTCCAGCAACGCATACGCAACGTCTCGCACCGTCTGCTCGCTGGTACCGGGGATGACGAACAGATCCTGCGCCGTGCTCGTCAGCAGGCCCTCGACAGTCTTGCCCTCCGTCAGGCGTCGGACCGTCGTCGACGCACGCGTTTCGAGACCGAGGACCGACATCGGAAGTTCCGCCTCGACCGCAGGAAAACCTGCGGCGAATGTCAGTGCTTTGTGCCCGGATACGAACAGCTGGGCGAGCTCGGCCAGAACCTTCTCCAGGTCGACGTCCTGTGCCGTCGTCGACGGACCGTCCTCGAGCCACCAGGTCTCACCAGGGGCAAGAGATTCCAACAAGGCCGCTCGCTCGGAGACGTAGTCGTCGAGCCAAGGCATGAGCTCGACCCACGGAACTGCACGGAGTTCGGCTACGGGAAGCGAGTTCACACCCAACATCTACGCTCTACTCCCCCGTGAATCCACATCGATTGGTCAAAGATAGTGCACAGACCACGCGGCCGCTTTTCGCGGTTCGTGCCCCGCCAGGTCGCGACGACACATTCATTCATACGAATGACCAGCCGGTTGCTGTGTCAGACTCGATGGCATGGATTCGCACCCGGTCGAGATCACCGTCGTCGGCGAGGCTCGAGCGACGTTCATGCCCGATCGCTGCACCGTGTCGTTGGCCGTCAGGACCGACGGTCGTTCGGCCGAGGCTGCCGCGGAACCGGCGCACCGACTGGTGGAGGAGCTCACGGGACTGATCGTTCCCCTGTACAACGAGTCGGACGGCCCGATCGACGCGTGGTCGCTCGACCAGGTACGTCATTCCCGCAACCGTCCGTTCAATCAGGACGGTGAACAACTCGCCTACGTCTACCACGCGGTGGCCACCATCGACGTGAAGTTCAGTCAGATCGATGTCATCGACGCGTTCGTGTACGCGGTGTCTGCGTTGAACGGCGTCGACGTCGGCCATTTCGAATGGTCGCTGACCGACGACAATGCAGCAGAGAAGACCCGCGACGTTCGAACCCTCGCGGTGCTCGACGCTGTCGAGAAGGCCGAGATCTACGCCCAGAGCGTCGGCAGGACCGCCATCACCGCGTTGGCGATCGCGGATCCGGGTCTGCTCGGAGTCGGTGCCGCCACGCCCGAATATGCACTCGCTGCCCGCGCCTACACGAGCGCCGACGACGGGTTCGAGTTGAAACCGCAGGCCATCACCATCCGGGCTCAGGTGCATGCTCGGTTCGCGGCAAGTTGACGTCCCCCGTGCGCACCGGGTGACACCTCGCTGTAGTTAGGCGGATACGGGCGGTGACGCCGCGAACGCTCCGCGCCATCGAGCCGCCGGATGGCTCGACTCCACCCGATTCGATCGCCCGAACAGCTTGCCCCGCAACGCACCCGGTGCATACTCGCGCTGAGCGAGCCCGCGCTCCTGCAGCACCGGAATGACCTGATCGACGAAATCGACGTACGTACCCGGCGTCGTCAGATATTGAATGTTGACCCCGTCGACGCCCGCGTCCTGCCACGTCTCGAGCGCATCGGCGATCTGCTCGGGTGTCCCCACCAGACGCGTCGTGTCCTGCTTCTGCTTGACGAAATCGGCGATCGTCACCTCGGTCCCCACCTCGGCGGCATTGATCAACGCCTCGATCGACGACTGTGTCCCCTGCACCTTGCCCGCCAGGTCAGCGATCGGCGTATCGAGAGGCCAACCACCGAAATCGATGCCGATGCCGCCACTTCGATGCGCCAGAAGCCCTTCCACGCTGAAGGACTCGTCCAGATCGGCGGCCTTCGCTCGCGCCTCGGCCTCGGTCGAACCGACCACGAAACTCAGCCCCTGGAAGAACTTGATGTCCGAGGCGGATCGACCCGCTTCGACGGCAAGTCGTCGAGTGTCGTCGATGACCTTCTTCGCACCTCCTGCCGACGCCGCACTGATGAAGATTCCCTCCGCGTGCCTCCCCGAAAAGCGGCGTCCGCGTGCCGAACTGCCCGCTTGGAAGATGACCGGCGTACGTTGCGGGGACGGTGCAGACAGGTGCGGACCCTCGACGGAGTACCGCTCTCCGCGGTGATGAATCTTGTGAATCTTGTTGGGGTCGGCGTGGATCGACTTCGCCCGATCCTGCACCAACGCATCGTCCTCCCACGACCCTTCCCACAGCTTGTAGACGACCTCGGCGTACTCCTCCGCCCAGTCGTAGCGGCGGTCGTGCTCTTCACGGTTGTCCAGACCGTAGTTTCGCGCCGAGTTCTCCAGCGCGCTGGTGACGATGTTCCATCCGATCCTCCCGCCCGACAGATGATCGAGCGTGGAGATCTTGCGCGCGAACGAGAACGGATGATCCTGCAGCACAGAACTGGTGACGACGATCCCCAGATCCGTTGTCGCAGCTGCCAATGCGGAAGCAATCGTCGACGGATCGTGATTGGGGATCTGCAGCCCCTCGGTGACATGGGTGTCCCACCCACCTCGATAGTCGTCGTAGAGTCCGATGACGTCGGCGAAGAATATGGCGTCGATCTTCCCTCGCTCCAACACTCCGACCAGTTCGAGCCACGGGTCGAGCGTGTGGAACTCGGTCTGCCGCGAATCCTCTCGTGTCCACGAACCATAGGAGACATGGGTGACGGTATTCATCGTGAATGCGTTGAACAACAGGCGTGGTCGGCTCACTCGGTACTCCTACGATCTTCGTTCGGTTGGTGTCTCGACACTACGAATCCTCGTGCAGTCTCGGAACCCTTTCGATCATCGAGAACCCGAGTTCATTGTCCGCACGTCTGCACGCGGTTACCCCGAGGTCGACCCCACCCGATCACCGAGAGGCGCAAGACCCAGGTTGTCCCGCAACGTGGTTCCGCTGTATTCGGTCCGCAACGCACCGCGATCCTGCAGCAACGGAACAACGGAGTCGACGAACTCGTCCAGTCCCCACGGCACGAGATGGGACCCTATGATGAAGCCGTCGGAGCCGTCGTTCGAGACGAAGCTGTCGATCTTCTCCGCAACCTGCGCGGCTGTTCCGACGATGGGCCCGCGTTCGAACTGATCGATGACGACCTCGCGTAGATTCAACTTCTTCGCCTCGGCGACGGCGCGCAGATTCGCCACCGTCTCGAATCGGTCCTGGTAGACGAACGCTTTGCCTTCGATGATGGGATGCGCATCGGGGTCCGGCTCCACCGAGGGCAGCGGGCCTTCGGGGTCGTAATCGGACAGATCGCGATTCCATATCTGCTCGAGCAGGATTCGGGCGGTCTGCCCGGTGACCTGCTCGCGTCTGACCTCGCGGTATTTCTCGATGGCCTCGGCCTCTGTGTCACCGAGCACGAAGCTCGCCGACGGCAGAATCTTGATGTCCTCGGCGTTTCGCCCCTGCCGAACCGCGCGGGATTTGATGTCCCGGTAGAAATCGGATGCTTCGGGCAACGAGCCGTACGGTGAGAAGATCGCGTCGGCGTTTCCTGCTGCGAAATCCCTACCCTGCGGAGAGACACCGGCCTGGAGAATCACCGGTCGCCCCTGCGGCGTGCGCGGCACGGGAAAGGTCCCCAAGATGTCGAACTGGTTGCCCCGATGCGCGAACTCGCCTGCACTCGCTCGCGCGATGAACTGACCGGATTCGCGGTCGGCAACGACGTCCTCACGCCCCCACGAGTCCCACAACTGCCGGACCACCGACAAGAACTCCTCCGCCCGTTCGTATCGTTGCGAGCGATCCAGAAAGCCTCCGCGACGGAAGTTCTGACCCGTGAACGCATCGAACGACGTGACGACGTTCCACGCCGCCCTGCCGTCCGACAAGTGGTCGAGGCTGGCGAGCTGACGCGCCAGTTCGTACGGCTCGTTGAACGTGGCGTTGATCGTGCCTGCCAGACCCAGATGGTCGGTGACGGCGGCGAGAGACGCCAACACGGTCAGCGTGTCCGGTCGGCCGATGATGTCCTGGTCGAACACCTGCCCGGCGCGCTCTCGGAGCGCCAATCCTTCTGCGAGAAAGAAGAAGTCGAACTTCCCACGCTCCGCGGTGCGTGCGGTGTGCTCGAACGTCGAGAAGTCGATCTGGCTGCCGGCCTGCGGATGCCACCACGCGGTGTGGTGATTGACGCCGCCGAGGTAGGCGCCGAGGATGACCTGCTTGCGTGTCATGAATATTGTCTCCTTCAGGCCTGTTGGGCGGCATAGCGATTGGGCACTGACACAGGTAGTCCGAGTGTTCCGCGCAGCGTCGAAGCCGAATACTCCGTCCGGAAGATTCCTCTACGCTGCAGGACCGGAACGAGACTGGATCCGATTGCCTCCACGTCGTCGACCGCAACTCCGGGACGCAATCGGAATCCGGTGTATCCCAGCGACTGCCACGCGACGAGCTGATCCGCGAGATCCTCGGCGGATCCCGTGAATACAGCTGCATCGGAGACGAATTCACCGCCGTCGACTTCGTTCAGCCTGCGCACTCGGTCGGCTCCGCTCTCGGAATCACCGTCGAGGAACACCACGAGGTCGGCGTAGACGTGCAGTGGCTCACCCGAGCGGTCCACGGCAACCTCGGCCGCACGGACTTCGTCGAGGATCAACTGTGCCCGGACGTCGTCTGCCGGGGTGACGAACACCAGATCGCCTCCCCGAGCGGCCAGCTCGTAGGGGACGCGCTGGTGGGCGAGCAACGCCACCACCGGCTGCCCCTGTGGCGGCCTCGGCGTGATCGACGGCCCCCTGACCGAGAAATGCTCGCCGGTGAAGTCGATGTGATGAACCTTGTCGCGGTCGATGAACCGCCGCGTGGCGACGTCCCGGATCTCCGCGTCGTCCTCCCAGCTGTCCCAGAGCCTGCGGACCACCTCCACGTGATCGGCCGCGTCGTCGAACAGCTGCTCGAAGTACTCGGGCAGCCTGCCGTCGTGCAGCGTCGCCAGATCATCCTCGGTGAACACAGGGGCTTCGCGGCGACCGAAGTGGCCCGCTTCCGCTGCCCCACCCGAGGCCTTGACCTGCCATCCGGCTCGTCCGCGCGAGGTGTAATCGAGCGTCGCGACAGCCGCCGACACGTGGAAAGGTTCGGTGTGGGCGGTGGTGATCGTCGGAATCAGGCCGATGTTCGCGGTACGCGGTGCGACCCTCGCTGCGATCAGATGTGCGTCGAGGCGCACCCGAACCCGATCGGTACGTACCTCCGCAGGCAGCAATGCATCACCCGGTACGGTCAAACTGTCTTCGATCGTCACGAAGTCCGCGAGCGCGCGTTCTGCGGTGGTCACCAACTCGGTCCAATATCGAGGTGAGGTGAGCTCGTGGGGTCTCGAACGTGGTTCACGCCAAGCCGCAGGATGCCAACCGGCGCCGTCCAGAGCGATTGCCAGATGTAGGGGACCGGGGGACGTCATCGAACACACTCCTCGTCGAGCAGTCGCCGTGCGCCGACCGACGCACGCTCGACTTCCGACTCTGCCCGAAGGACGCCCCGTCTCGACACCCTTCCGCTCGAGCTGATTCTGACTCGAAATGCCATGCGTCTGTGACCAGCCGATATTCGGTGAGAACTTGTCGGTGGGTCGACCTACCCTCTGCATCCGTGACGATCCCATCGATGGAAAACCTCAGCTCGGGCGCCCTCGAACATCGCTTCGGCACCGAAACACTTCACCGTGGCACCGCGTACTTCGACGAAGGCCGAGTCGGGTACATCCAGTGGAACCCACTGTCCTCGACACTGTCCGCCTCGGTACAGGGCAATCGAGCCACGCCGTATTCGGCGTCGGTGTCCGTCTCCACCAGGCAGGGACAGATCTACGCTGTCGACTACGGGCACTGCAACTGCCCGGTCGTCTTCAACTGCAAGCACGTTGTCGCGGTAGTCCTGCAGGCCCGCAAGGACAGTCGCACAGTCGAGCTCCACGCTGACGGCACACGATCCATCGACCACTGGTCCACTGCACTGGCACCGATACGGGCAGAGAACTCCCTTACCACCACGGTTGCCGGGCTCCGAGTAGGTCTTCGACTCTCACTGCAGCCCCCGATCGAGGGAGCAGGGGCGGTGCGAGTGCTCGCTCGTCCGATCAAGGTCGACCACCGAGGTTCGTGGGTGGCCAGTGGCATCTCGTGGTCGTCCATTCCGCTGTCCACCGAGCGACATGTGGAGCGGCAGTTGGACATCCTCCGTGAACTCAGCGCCCTCTACCAGGTGCGGTCCTACGGTAGAGCCGCATACTCGTTCTACCGATCCGGTACCGATTCGATCGACCTCGCGGACGTCTCCGGCAGGCTGCTCTGGGATCTGCTCGGCGAGGCTCACGAATCCGGACTCACCTTGATGAACGCACATCAGCCATCCGGTGAGATCCCGCCGCCGGCGACCGGGGAGTTCGCCGTCGACATCACCGGTGACCCCGCCGGTACGCTCACGCTGGCGGGTCGCGTCACAGTCGACGGGGCGGTGATTCCGCCCGGCCGACGCAGTTTCCTGGGCCGTGACGGTGCCGGCATCGTCTACTGGGACGACGGCGCGAGTCCCAACCCGAGCACCCGAGCGTTCCGGCTCGCGCGACTGGCCAGAACCGTGCCCACGTCGCTTCGCCGCGTCGCCGGATCGAGCGGTGTCATGACGATCCCGGCCGCCGATCGCACCGACTTCGTCGTCAACTATCTCCCGGCGCTCGAACGAGACAGCGTCGTCGTCTCCTCCGACCAGTCGTACACCGCACCCACGATCACCGGA
This sequence comes from Rhodococcus yunnanensis NBRC 103083, assembly GCF_001895005.1. Classification (GTDB taxonomy): domain Bacteria; phylum Actinomycetota; class Actinomycetes; order Mycobacteriales; family Mycobacteriaceae; genus Rhodococcoides; species Rhodococcoides yunnanense. The sequence goes on from NZ_BCXH01000007.1 coordinate 277,001, forward strand.
CCGGACCTGCACATCACCATTGCTCGGTCCGGCACGAACACCCTGACGATCGGCGGGTGCTGGCGCTACGAACTCGACGACGTCGAGTTCGAATTTCGCACCGACTCGTCACCGTCCGACAACGGAATTCGCGATCGGACATCCGAAACAGGGTTGCTGCACACCGTCCTCGACATCCTCGGCCGCCGGGAGATGCGTCCAGGAACATTCTCTCCGTTCACCGTCGAGGGAACCGATGCCGCGCTGTTGGTCGTCGACCGGCTGCCACTGCTCGATGGATACGACAATGTGCACATCACCGTGTCCGGCGACCTCCCCGATTTTCGGGACGTCGGCGAAGATGTAGGAATTTCGTTGTCCACCAGCGAACTTCGCGAGGACAACGACTGGTTCGACCTCGCGATCACCGTCACCGTCGACGGCACCGACATCGAGCTCGCGACGGTCATCACCGCCGTCACCCGCGGCAACACGCACCTGTTGCTTCCCGACGGCCGCTTCTTCTCACTCGATCGACCGTTCCTGGCGACACTGCGGCGCCTCGTCGAAGAGGCACGGTCCCTTCAGGACGACCCCGAAGGACCGCTGCGAATCAGCAGATATCAAGCATCACTCTGGGACGAGCTCGCAGAGATCGGGGAGGTGGCCCATCAAGCGGACGCCTGGCGGCGGCAGGTGACGGCTCTGTCGAGACTCGATTCGGTGCAACCGCAGACCGCACCGATCCAGCTCGACGCCGTCCTACGCCCCTACCAGCTCGACGGCTACTCGTGGTTGTTGTTTCTGTGGACCCACGGTCTCGGCGGCATCCTTGCCGACGACATGGGGCTCGGCAAGACCGTTCAGACGTTGGCGATGATCACGAAGGTCCGTGAGAACGGGCCACTGACCGCCCCGTTCGTCATCGTCGCGCCCACCAGCGTCGTGCACAATTGGGCGCGGGAAGCCGATCGGTTCGCGCCGAATCTGACGGTGGTCACGGCCGGTGAGACCCGAGCCCGCCGCCGCAGCAGTATTGCCGACATCGCGGCCGGCGCAGACGTCGTCGTGACCTCGTACACGGTGTTCCGGCTCGACTACGACGACTTCGACGCAGTCCCGTGGTCGGGGCTCATCCTCGACGAGGCCCAGTACGTCAAGAACCACAAGAGCAAGACCTACCACTGCGCCCGACGCCTGGCCGCCCCCTTCAAACTCGCCATCACCGGAACGCCCATGGAGAACAATCTGATGGAACTGTGGGCGTTGCTCTCGATCACCGCGCCCGGTCTGTTCCCCTCCCCGAACAAGTTCATCGAGAACTATCGAACTCCCATCGAGAGGGGCGGCAACTCGGAGAAGCTGAGCACGTTGCGGCGGAGAATCAAACCCCTCGTTCTCCGCCGAACCAAAGCAACCGTCGTGCAGGAACTCCCGCCGAAGCAGGAACAGACAGTCGAAGTGGATCTACATCCACGACACCGGAAGATCTACGAGACCAGGCTCGCACGGGAACGTCAGAAGATCCTCGGGCTTCTCGACGACTTCCAAAGAAACCGCGTCACGATTCTGCGGTCTCTGACCATCCTGCGGCAGCTGAGTCTCGACGCTTCTCTGGTCGACGAACAGTATGCAGATGTCCCGAGTGCGAAGATCGACGAACTGGTGACGCAGTTGACGGAGGTCATCGAAGGCGGGCACCGAGCATTGGTGTTCAGTCAGTTCACCAGATTCCTCGGACGAGTGCGCCAACGCCTGGAGCACGAGGGCATTCCGACGGTCTACCTGGACGGCAGCACCCGAGACCGCGGCGAGGTCGTCGAGAAATTCAGAGCAGGCGAAGCTCCGGTGTTTCTGATCAGCCTCAAGGCAGGAGGCGTGGGCTTGACGCTGACCGAAGCCGACTACTGCTTCGTGCTCGACCCCTGGTGGAACCCTGCCACCGAGGCACAGGCCGTCGACCGAGCCCACCGAATCGGTCAGACCCGAACAGTATTCGTCAATCGCTACATCGCGCGCGGGACGATCGAGGAAAAGGTGATGGACCTGAAGGAAAGAAAAGCACAGTTGTTCGCCAGCGTGCTCGACGAAGGCGGTGCGTTCGCCGGAGGTCTGACCGCCGACGACATCCGTGGACTGATCGAATAGAAGGTGGAGCCGAACTTCACGAACCCAGTAGGAATTCTTGATGCAGGCCGCTGGAACATGTTGCGAGGGAGCATCACTGAGTTTCGATCAGCCCGAACCTAACCCTTGGAACCACCAGGAACCTCACCGATACTGATCGCTACCGCAGCGTGAGGAAAACGATGACCGACGACCGCAAGATCCGACTGGGACTTCTGACGAACCCACCGGGTAATTCGTTGCCAGGCGAGCTTCGCCCCGGCGATGTCCGCCACCCCAGTTCCGTGCTCGATCACTACACGCATGTCGCTCGGACGGCCGAGGCCGCGTTGTTCGATGTGCTGTTCGCAGCCGACGGGCTGTCCTCGGACACCGAACTGGGCACCAGACCGGAGCCGGTCACCTTGTTCTCGGCCCTCGCATCGGTGACGGAGCGAATCGGTTTCGTACCCACCATCTCGACCACCTTCACCGAACCGTTCAATCTCGCGCGCCAACTCCAGTCGCTCGATCATCTGACCGGAGGACGCGTCGGATGGAACGCGGTCACATCGTCGGCGGGGGAACGCAACTTCGGCGACGCCGCACTGCCTGCACACGAGGATCGCTATCGGCAGGGGCTCGAACACGTATCGGTCGTATCCGGGCTGTGGGATTCGTGGTCCGACGACGGCTCCACCAAGCCGATCGATCACCGGGGCGAGTTCTACTCCGTACAGGGACCCCTACCGTTGCCTCGATCCAGGCAAGGGCGTCCGGTCCTGTTTCAGGCGGGCTCGTCCTCGGACGGCACCTCTTTCGCTGCTCGGTTCGCAGAAGGCGTCTACACCGCGCAGCAGACCTTGCGCGGCGCCCAGAGTTTCTACCGCGAGCTGAAGGCCAAGACCGCCGCTGCAGGACGCGACCCGAAGAACATTCTCGTCCTACCCGGAGTCTCGACCACCATCGGCGGCACCGAGGAGGAAGCGTTACGGATAGACAACGACTTGTTCGACGCCGGCTTCACACCGTCGTCTCTGACGGCTTTGTCGGGCCAACTGGCCGGTGTGGATCTCACCGGCATCGACCTCGACGATCACATACCCTCGCACCTGTTGCCTCCCGTCGAATCGGTCCAAGGACGACAGAGCCGATACGCGGTGTTCAGAGAACTGGCGGTCGAAGAACACCTCACACTACGAGAGCTCGTCAAGGTGCAGCAGCGGTCCGCAGGTCACGGCCGCGCAGTCGGCTCCCCCGAGCAGATAGCCGACCGCCTCGAGTCATGGTTCACCGAGCGAGGCGCCGACGGGTTCATCATCATGCCCGGCCAAGGGCCGGGCGGTATCGACGCATTCACCGAGCATGTGGTCCCGATCCTCCAGGAGCGCGGGCTGTTCCGTCGTGAATACGAGTCAGACACGCTCCGAGGCAACTTGGGCCTTCCTGCCGCCATCCGGCAGAACAGCCTCACACCTGCCAGTAGTTGACACCCGGCAGCTGACTCCGGCAACTGAGCGGTCCGGTGCATCGACTGCACCGGACCGCTCGTCGAGTTCCCGCCAGTCAGTTGGCAACCGGCGCAGGCACCGTCCGATCTTTCCCCCACGCCGGCACGAATCCGCTCGTGTCCACCGACGGGACTGGAAGTCCCAATTTCTCCCTCAGGGTCCCTTCCCGGTACTCGGTTTGAACCAGCCCACGATCCTGTAGCTCAGGAACGACCCGTTCGACGAACGAGTCGAGCCCGTCCGGTAACACGTGCGGATGCACACTCAGGCCGTCGAGAGCACCGGCGTCGAACCACTTCTGAATGTCGTCGACGATCTCGGTGACCGTACCTGCCACGACCCGATGCCCGGAGCTCTCCGACATGCCACCGTACGTGTCGTGAAGGACTTGCCGGAGCGTTCTCTGTCCGGTCTTCTCCGCGGACGCCAGAATCGATCGACTCAGTGCCGTAACCGGTTCCAGTTCGGCATACGGAAACACCCGATCGACGGACCGACGATCGAGCTCGACGTCGAGAGCTGCCGACAGGTCGGGAACGCGTCGGCTCAGGTCGTTCAATTCTCGAAGATGTTCGACGTAGTCCTGCGCCTCCTTCGCCGAGTCCGCGACAACGGGCACGAACCCGGGCAGGATCTTCACGTCCTGCGCACTCCTGCCGTACCCCACGGCCCCGGATTTGATCGCCGCCGAATACCGCACGGCCTTTTCGATATCTGTCTGACGGGTGTAGACGACGTCGGCGTGACGTGAGGCGAGGTCGATGCCCGGTGCGGACCCACCTGCCTGAGCGATGACGGGAACAGTCTGCGGGCTTCGGCTGGTCGTCAACGGGCCACGCACCGAGAAGAACTCGCCGCGATGGTCGACGGTACTGATCTGCCGTTCGTCGAACAACTCACCCGAAGCCTTGTCCGCCACGACGGCACCAGCGCCCCACCCGACCCACAGCTTCTTCGTCGCCTCCAGATAGTCGCCCGCGACGCGATAGCGGAGATCGTGCTCGGGAAGCGGCTCGTTTCCGTAGTTGGCGGCGGCACTGCCCAAGGTGCTGGTGACCACGTTCCATCCCGCTCGCCCACCGGTCAGATGATCGATCGCGGACAACTGACGTGCTGTGGTGTACGGCGAGTTGAAGGTAGTCGAATGGGTAGCGATCACACCGATCTCCGATGTCGACACACCGAGCGCAGTGATCAGGATCAGCGGATCCAACGGCCACTGCAGGGACATGTCCGCATCCTCGGGCAAGGCCAGCGTGTCCGCGAAGAACAATGAATCGAACTTCGCACGTTCGAGAGTGCGGGCCAGACCGACCCAGTAGTCGAGAGTGGTCACATCGTCAACATCCGCGGATGACAACCTCCACCCCGCAGTATGCCCACCCAGCTGACCGCGCAGTACCGCGTTGAGTATCAATCTTCGAGTCACGGTGCAACCCTACGAATTCTGCAGGCGGTGAACAGTGTTGCGCTCGAGCAGATCAGAACGAATCGGTCAGTGAAAAGGGGCCGGGAATGCAGAA
>NZ_BCXH01000008.1 GCF_001895005.1 Rhodococcus yunnanensis NBRC 103083
AATACCGATATCGATTCGTTGACGTTCGGGTGCGATGAGCATCATGGGTGGGTGGGTTCGGGTGATGGTCAGTGGGCGACGACGAAGGCGGGTCCGGGTCATGAGTATCCGGGTCGTACGTTGTGGCATGCTCCGGTGTCGGTGGATCCTTCTCGTCGGGGTCGGGTCAATCATTTTCATCATCCGAACGAGTACATCTATTCTGCGCAGTCCGGGGCGGGGTCGGTGCAGGTGCCGAAAGACCGGGCAGCGCAGGACAGGCACGCGCAGGGCAGGCACGCGCAGGACAGTGGATTCTGGGGCGGGACAGGATCGAACAACGCAGGATCGAACAACCCAGGATCGAACATCACAGCTTCCGACAGCGCAGGATCGAACAGTGCAGGATCGGGCAAGTCTGATGGGCCTGGGACCTGCGGGTCGGAGCCGGGCGTACCACCGCCTGCCTGACCGCGGGGCGTAGGGGGCTTGTCATCCCTACGCCCCGCGGGTGGGGCTCCGCGCAGGGGGCCTGAGACGCCAGGAGCGGCACTGAGCAACACATGTGCCGCCTACAGTCATGCGCTGACCGTGATTGCCGCTGCTGACCATGCACATGATCAACTTCTGATTTTCCTTACAACGCCGCCATCCGCTTACAACCGAAACTTCGGTTTTAAGCGGATGTTTGCGTTGTAGGGGTCAGAGGTGCGGCGAAACTCCAGGGCGCGCCTGGCGTCGGCCACCGATGTCGAGGGTGTGCACCTATCAGAAGTCGCGCTCGATCCTGAGAGTGCCGATAGTGGTTGCGAGGGCGTCGTATTGAACGACGAGGAAGAGGAACTCGATCAGTTGCCGCTCGTCGAACTCGTGCGACAGTGCGCGCCACGTCACGTCCGACAGGTCCTTGGTGTCGAGTAGTTCGTCGGTGGCGGTCAGGATGGTTCGGTGTCGATCGCTCAGGCCGTCGGCGGACGGCCCCTCGTGTACGAGTGCGAGTAGCTCGGCGGTCACTCCGAATCGCCGGCCGAGTCGGCTGTGGTGATCCATCTCGTATCCGCAGTCTCGGAGGAAGGCGACACGGTTGATCACCAATTCTGTTTCCTTACGGGAGATCCGGCCCCCGGGCATCATTCGTCCGCTGAAGATCAGCCACCCGCGGAACAGCCCTTTCGCGCGGCCGACGGTACTGAACAGGTGGGCGTCCGGTGTGCCTGCCACCTTCGACAGGGCCCGCCACAGCGTCCAGTTGATCGGGCCGAGATCCTTGAACGAGCCGGTCGGGATGCGTGGTGTGCTCACGAGTCTCGACGCTACCTGCGCGGCTTGTCGTGCACCAGGTGGTACGAGTCGTCGATCAGATCCTCGACGAGTTCGAAGGGAACCTCACCGCCGAGGTCGATCGTGATCCAATGCCGCTTGTTCATGTGGTAACCGGGCACGATGTGCTCGTGTTCACCCACGAGCACAGCCGCGTGCTCAGGGGCGCATTTGAGGGTGAGTCTGTCCTCGCCCGCTCCGATCACCGCGAATACATTGCCCGCTGTCTTGTAGACGGATGTGTCGGGTCCGAACGGATGAGTCAGCGCAGCACCCGGCAGCGCGCCGCACAGTGCGTGCACGCGGCCGGGCGAGGTCACGACTTGCGCCAGTGATCGAACCGATTCTTGATGTCGGATGCGACGTCGCCGATGCCGTTGCCGACGGCATCGACGGCTCCGGTGAGGCCGCTGCCGAGGTCGCGGATGGTCCTGATCAGCGGATCCTCGGACGTATCGAAATTCTGCTTGTAGGTCTTGGCTGCGCTCCGGAACTCGTCGCCGACCTTGGCTTCGTGGTCCTGCGACTTCCGTGGGTAGTCGCCGCGGAGCACTGCGGCATAGCCACCAGTGTCGACCCATTTCTTCAACTCGGATGCGCGGAGCACCGAGAACGGATGCGACAACAGTTCGATGTTGAGTAGTTTGAGCACGCCGTCGCGGAGATCTCCGCTGGCCTCGTATTCAGCGGCCTGGGCGAGGAATGCGTCGATGTCGATCTCGCTGATCCGTGCCCCACCGGCCAGCTTGAGCTGAACGCGAATGGCGGTGTGAATGTCCTGGCCGCACAGCAATCCGGCTCGGTCGCCCGAAAGTTCGGACTTGCGTTGCCATTCCATCAGTCCCGCGATGATGGCCCGAAGAGCCCAGCCGCCCACCGGAATCCACCCGATCGTCCCGGCCAGGCGCATCAGGTGCATGAGAATCGTGCGGTACACCGCGTGCCCGGACAGTGCATGTCCCAGTTCGTGTCCGACGACGAAGCGTTGCTCCTCGTAGGTCAGTATGTCCAGAAGACCGGTTGTCACGACGATGAACGGCCGGTCCATTCCGATCGTGAACGCGTTGACCATCGGGGACTGCAACACGAACATCTCCGGCACTTCCTCGGCGCCGAGTATCCGGACGCAATCCGCACGGAGATCGTCGAGGTCCTTGAACTGCCTGCTGTCGACGCGAACCGACGTGGCGAGGTACATCAACCGATGCTGTCGCTCCTGGAGAAGCCCGGACAGCGTCCGCAGCACCGTGTCGAACCCCTTGAGTGTTCGGAGGGTGACGAGCGCTGCCCGATCCGAAGGGTGTTCCCACGTGCGCGAGCTGATGTCGGGGAATTCTGTGCGCGTGCGATCGGGTGCTGACGTCAAACCATTCTCCCAGCGTCGAAGACTCGTTGTCCAAAGTATCAGTAAAACCGGCTGCTCGGTCGGTACGTACGAGCACTGTCAGCGTCACCCACGCTTAGGCTAACCTTCACCTTTCAACCACATCGACACGCGAAGGATTCGAAGAACAGTGCCGAAAACACGCTCGACGTTCGCTGGGTTCGTGGCAGTACTCGCCGCGTCCGCCTTGACTCTCACCGCCTGTTCGGCGGACGACCGAGCGGCAGCTACCGCGGATTCGGGGACCAGGTCCGTCGAACATGCCCGCGGGACGACGGAGGTGCCTGCGTCGCCAGTGCGCATCGTCACGTTGGAACCTGTCGAACTCGACACGAGTGTGGCGCTCGGTGTCATTCCCGTCGGCACGGCCGTTCTGAGCGAGGCGACGGGAGTGCCCGCCTACCTCGGAGAGCAAGCCGAGGGCATCACCTCCGTCGGCACGGTTGCCGAACCGCAGATCGAGGCGATCGCGGCGCTGAAGCCGGACCTCATCCTCGGCACCGAGACCCGTCACTCGGAGTACTACGACCAGTTGGCCGCGATCGCACCGACCGTCTTCATGGCGTCGCAATCGGATCCCTGGCAGGACAACGTCCGTCTCGTCGGACGTACGCTCGGCCGCGAGGACGAGGCGGAGGCGCTCCTCGGCGATTACCGAGACCGGTGCGAGGACATCGCATCCGAGTACCAGACCGCGGGCAAGACGGCACAGCTCATCCGGCCGCGCGACGAAGTGCTCACGCTGTACGGACCGCTCTCCTTCGCGGGAAGCACTCTCGAGTGCGCAGGTTTCGAGACCCCACCGCGCGACGAGTGGGCCGACGAGATATCGGTCGACCTCTCACCGGAACTCGTCGGGCAAGCGCGCGCCGACCTGATCGTGGTCACGACGACGAATCCGGCTGCCCCTGACGCCATTCCGGCGTCGATCACCGCCAACGCGGCGGCGTTGCCGAATCCGCACGCGGTGGACCAGTCGTACTGGATCACCGGCGTCGGGCCCAAGGGCGGTCAAACCGTGCTCGACGACATCGAACGCATTCTCTCGCAGCAGAACTGACACGGTCCCTCAGAGTCGGAGGGCGCCTGCCATCGATACGGCTTGCCTGGCGCGTACGAGTACCCGATCCCGTGAGGTGTCGATGTGAGCGATCAACGCGGCCCGTGCGTCGTCGAGTCTGCCCTCGACGATCGACTCACCGATGGCTATGTGCTCGTCGATCCGGGCGAGAATGTCGTCGGAGGGCATGGCGCCCAGCATTCGCACCGGCCGCACCTTGGCGTTGACGGCGCGCAGTGCCTCGGTGAGGGCATGATTGCCCGACGCGGCGAGCAGGCTCGTGTGGAACCGTTCGTCCATCAGCATCATGTCGGTGTCGTCGGGCGGTGACTCACGTGCCGTCAGCCAGATCTCCAACTCGTCCGAGATGACCTCGGCGTCGTGGTGGAGAGTGGAATCCTCGATGGCCCTGACTATCCCGCGCACTTCGAGAGTCTGTCTCAGCTCGTACAGGTCGGCGAGATCGTCGACGTGTGGCCGGTAGGGGTGCAGTCCGTCGTCGCCGCGGGTGACGAGGCCGTCGGCCTGCAGCCGTGCCAACGCCTCACGCACGGGTGTGCGTGAGACGCCGTACAATTCGGCGAGCCGTTCCTCGCCGAGACGTTCGCTTGCAGTGATGGCGCCGGAGATCAGATCCCGGCGAAGTGAAACGTATACCTTCTCGCGAAGGTCCTTACGTGGCAGTGTTTTACGTGCCATTGCTGTACACGCCGTCAGATCGCCATCGCTGCACGCACGTCGGCCTCGGAATCGCCACCACCGGTGCCGGTGGATGTGATGCGCCCGGCCTCGAGGATGTAGTAGTTCTGCGCAGATTCCAGAGCGAACCCGATGTGTTGCTCGACGAGCAGTACGCCGAGGCCACCGCGTCGCGTGAGGTCGAGGATGGTGCGTTCGATCTCGGCGACGACGGACGGCTGGATGCCTTCGGTGGGTTCGTCGAGAATCAGCATCTTCGGTTCGGTTATCAATGCACGAGCAATCGCCAGTTGCTGTCGTTGACCACCGGACAACAGGCCTGCACGTCTGGTGAGCAGTTCCTTCAATGCCGGGAAGAGGTCGAGAGCTTCGTCGATCAGCGCCTTTCCGCGCTTGCGGCCGTCGGCGACGACCTGGAGGTTCTCAGCCGTCGTGAGCTGCCCGAACGACTGTTGCCCTTGCGGGACGTACGCCAGGCCGCGGGCGACGCGGGCACTCGGGCGGAGCGAGCTGACGTCCTCCCCGTCGAAGATCACCTTGCCGGATGTGACTTTCAGCAATCCGACCGCCGCGCGAAGAAGCGTCGTCTTGCCTGCACCGTTGTGTCCCATGACTGCGGCGACGCCGTCGGCGGGCACCGTGAGAGACGCACCGTGGATGACTTCGCTGCGGCCGTAACCCGTACGTACGTCGACGAGTTCAAGCATTGCTCTCTCCTTCTTCTGCGATCTGCTCGAGCTCTTCGCCCGCGGCGGCAGTGCCGAGGTAGACCTCTTGGACCTTCGGGTCCGCCTGCACTTCGGCGACGGTTCCCTCGGACAGGATCTTTCCGCCGGCAAGAACGGTGACCGAGGTGGCAAAAGCACGCATGAAGTCCATGTCGTGCTCGACGACGACGACCGTGCGTTCCCCACCGATGCGGCGAAGGAGCTCGCCGGTCTGTTCGCGTTCGTCGTGGCTCATGCCTGCGACAGGTTCGTCGAGAAGGAGAACATCGGCGTTCTGTACCAACAACATTCCGATCTCGAGCCACTGCTTCTGCCCGTGCGCAAGAATGCCTGCGGGCTTGTCCCGCACGTCGGCGAGTCCGATGGTGTCCAGCGCCTCCTCGATCTCGGCGGAGACGGACTTGCGTTTGGCCAGCATGGTCGTCCACTTACGACCGGATCCTGCTGCGATGTCGAGGTTCTGCAGCACGGTCAGCTGTTCGAAGATGCTTGCGGTCTGGAAAGTGCGGCCGACACCGAGCCGCGCTATCTGGTGCACCTTCTTGCCGAGCAGTTCGACCCCGGATTTGGTGACCGACCCGGTGGCCGGGACGAGTCCGGTGATGGCGTCGATCAGGGTGGTCTTGCCTGCACCGTTGGGGCCGATCAGGAACCGTAGATCACCCTGCATGAGAGTCAGATCCACATCCGTGTTGGCCTTGAAACCGTCGAAGCTGACGGTGAGGCCACGCACTTCCAGATACTGGCTCGACATTCCGGCATTGCCGCCGAACGTGGGCGCGTTGCCTTCGACGTGGATCATGTGACCAGCTCCTTCTCTTCGACCTCGACGACGTCGGCGGTGCCCGCTTTCGCCTTCTTGCGTCGCCTCAACGTGAACAGCCCTGCTACGCCCGCGGGGAAGAACCCGACGACGACGATGAACAGCAGACCCTGCGCGTACGTCCAACCGGACGGGAACTGCTCCGACAGTGTCGTTTGTGCCCATGCGACACCGAGGGCGCCGAGGACAGGGCCGAGGAGTGTGGTGCGTCCGCCGATCGCGACTCCGATGAGGAATGCGATGGACGGGACGATGCCGACGTCGTTGGGGGAGACGATGCCGACGATCGGTACGAACAGTGCACCTGCGAGTCCCGCGAAGAACGCAGCGGTGACGTACGCGACGATCTTGACGTTGGCGGGGTCGTAGCCGAGGAACCGAACGCGTTCTTCCTGATCGCGTACCGCGACGAGAAGTTCACCGTACCTGGAGTACATCAGCTGGCGGGTGATCGCGACGACGGCGAGCAACACGCCTGCAGCGATGAAGAACAGCATCTGCTTGTTGACGGGGTCGTTCAGGTTGAATCCGAAGAACGTCCGGAACCTGTTGAGGCCGTTGGATCCACCTGTGCTCTGCTGCCCGATCAGCAGGATCGCGAAAGCAGCGGCCAGCGCCTGGCTGAGGATCGCGAAGTATGCCCCTTTGACCCGTCGTTTGAAGACGCCGAGGCCGAGCACGAGGGCGACGAGGCCCGGGACGAACAGAATGCCGAGGATGGTGACGAACGGCGACTGGAACGGAACCCAGTACGACGGCAGTTCACGGATGCCTGCGATGGACATGAAGTCGGGAACCGCGTCACCGCGCAGGTCGGCGTCGGAGATCTTGAGGTGCATCGCCATGATGTAGGCGCCGAGTCCGAAGAACACGCCCTGACCCAGCGTAAGCATTCCGCCTCTGCCCCAGGCCAATCCGATGCCGACTGCCACAATCGCGTAGCAGATGAACTTACCGAGCAGGTTCAGGCGGAAGTCGCTGAGAACAGCGGGTGCGACGGCGAACAGAAGGATGGCGGCGACCGCGAAGCCCAGAAGTGCACCACGTTTCGCGATGAAGGTACTCATACCAAACTCCTTGTCTTGACCGCGAACAGGCCTTGCGGGCGGGCTTGCAGGAAGATCACGATCAGGACGAACAGGATGACCTTGGCGATCGACGCGGTGGTGTTGTACTCGATGAACGAGTTGATGATGCCGAGCGCGAAGGCTGCGATCACCGCACCCTTGATCTGCCCGAGTCCGCCGACGACGACCACCAGGAATGCGTCGATCAGGTAGCTCTGGCCGACCGTGGAGCTGGTGGAACCGATGAGCGTCAGCGCGACGCCTGCGACTCCGGCGAGGCCGGAACCGATGAAGAACGTCGAGATGTCGGTCTTGCGTGAGGAGATGCCCGACGTCTCGGCGAGATCGCGGTTCTGCACGACGGCGCGGATGCGTCGGCCCATCGGAGTTGTCTTGAGCGCGAACGACAGTGCGAGAACGCAGACGATCGCCAGGACGAGAATGAAGATTCGGGTCTTCGGGATGACTGCCCCGAGGATGTCGACGCCGCCGGACAGCCAACCGGGAGAGACGACGTTGACGGCGGGGGCGCCGAAGATGTCGCGGGCGAGCTGCTGCAGAACCAGTCCGACACCGAACGTGACGAGCAGCGTGTCCAGCGGACGGTGGTACATACGCCGGATGAGTGTGACCTCGAGCAGGACGCCCATGGCGCCGCCCACTCCGAATCCGACGATCAGTGAGATGAACAGGGACGCTCCGCCGGTGGAGACGACCTGCTGTACGACGTACGCGGTGTACGACCCGGCCATGATGAACTCACCATGGGCCATGTTGATGACGCCCATCTGCCCGAACGTCAGCGACAGACCCAACGCCGCGAGCAGAAGAATCGATCCGATACTCAGGCCGGTGAACAGCTGCCCGACTACGACATCCATGAAGGCTCCTTCTTCGGAGCTCGTGAGCCTCGCACGTACTGGGTACGCGCGAGGCTCACGAGGGTGGTCAGTTGAGGTCGGAAGCCCAGTCGTAGGTCTCCAGGAAGGGGTCGGGCTCGATCGGTGCAGGCGACTCCCAGACGGTGTAGATCAGGCCGTCGGCACGGATTTCGCCGATGCGTGCGGTCTTGGAGATGTGGTGGTTGTCGCCGTCGATGACGACTTCGCCCTCGGGGGCGGCGAAGCTGACGCCGTCGGCCGCTGCCTGAATGTCGCTGACGGCGAACGAATCTGCCTTCTCGACGGTGTTCTTCCAGAGGTAGACCGAGGTGTAGGCGGCCTCCATGGGGTCGGAGGTGGGCTTGTCGGCGCCGTACTTGGCCTTGTAGTCGGCCACGAACGTGGTGTTCTCCGGTGAGTCGACGGTCTGGTAGTAGTTCCAGGCAGTCAGCTGACCTTCGATGTTCTGTGCGCCGATGCCCGCGACCTCCTCTTCCGCGATGGATACCGAAATGACCGGCATGTCAGCGGCTTTGAGGCCTGCATTGGTGTACTCGCGGAAGAAGGCGACGTTGGAGTCGCCGTTGAGGGTGTTGAACACGGCGTCGGCATCGGCGGCGCGAACCTTGTTGACGATGGTGGAGAAGTCCGTCGATCCGAGGGGGGTGTAGTCCTCGCCCTTGATCTCGATGCCGTTCGCCTCGGCGTATGCCTTGATCTCACGGTTGGCGGTCTGCGGGAAGACGTAGTCGCTGCCGACCAGGTAGAGGGACTTGACTCCTTGCTCCTTCAGGTAGTCGAGCGCGGGAATGATCTGCTGATTGGTGGTGGCACCGGTGTAGAAGATGTTGTCGGAGGCTTCGAGGCCCTCGTACTGCACCGGGTAGTACAGGAGTGCGTCGTTGTCCTCGAACACCGGCAGCATGGCCTTGCGCGACGACGACGTCCATCCGCCGAACACTGCTGCAACGCAGTCGCTGCTGATCAGCTTCTCGGCCTTCTCCGCGAACACGGTCGGCTCCGAGGCGCCGTCCTCGGCGACGACCTCGATCTGCTTTCCGTTGACTCCGCCGGAGGCGTTGATCTGCTCGATTGCGAGTGCGATCGAATCACGCACTGTCACTTCACTGATGGCCATGGTGCCGGACAGTGAGTTGAGCGAACCGACCTTGATGGTGTCGCCCGAGGTGTCGACGCACGACTCGGATGCCGCGCCACTGTCGCTCGATGCGGTATCGCCGGCCTTGCTCCCACACGCGGTGAGGGTCAGGCCGACCATCGCCAGTGCGGCCGGAAGTACCAGCGCGCGGATGGCGAACTTACTGGAAGGAAGAGCAGGCATCTTGCAGCCCTTTCGCTTGTATACGGAGTTGTATTCGCGATTGCAGACAGTAAAGGGGAAGTATTGCGCGGACATGTTGCGCGGTGACGAGTTCGTTTCGCGTATTACCGAACTGTAAACATGGTGGCGCGCCGCCCATCCGGGGATTCGGCGGCGACGACGGATGTGGCGGCACGTGCGGCGGTGGGCGCAGCCGTTGCGCGGCAACCACTCGGAATGACAAGAGGGGTTGACATCCGGTGACAAGTCGGCTTGACTTTTGTCATGACCGACGCGCTGAAGACCACTGCGTCGAAGGCAAACGCCTTGAAGACGAACGCCTTGAAGACCAACGCGGTGCGTGAATTCAGGAAGGCCGCGCGGATGACGCAGGCCGAGCTCGGGAAGGCATGTGGGGTCAGCAGGCAGAGCATCGTCTCCGTCGAAGGCGGCGACTACGCGCCGAGCGTCTACCTGGCGCTGAAGCTGGCGAAGGCGCTCGATGCCACGGTCGAGGCGCTGTTCGGAGAAGGGGAGTGACGACCATGAGCAGATTCACCATGAGCAGATTCATCAGGGCGATGCGCTTCGTCGGCGACCTGGACGACGAATTCTACGACGACGAACTGCATCGGGACGTATGGAACGAAGCCTCCGCCGTCGGGTTCCAGCTGTTCGTCTGGGTCTCGCTCGTTGCGGCCGCGATCCTTCCCTGGGTCGCCGGGATCGCCGGTAGCTGGACCAGCGTGGGAGTGCTGCTCGTGTTTCTGTCGGTGGCGACCGCGGTGCTCGGGTACACGAGGGCGCGCGGTCTCGACATGCATACGTCGCAGAAGCTCACTCGTGCACGCATCTACGGCGCTACCGGCATCTACCTGCTCGGTGCAGGTAGCGCGGCAGTGACGCTTCTGGCGGAATACGGAGGCGGGAACACGCGGTCCATCGCAGCGGGTGCCTCGATCGGTGTGTGCGCAGGCCTCGCGGCCGGCATCCACGGCATCGTCCGCAAGAGACGGCTGGAACGTGAAGACGAAGCCCGCGCCGAACAGGAAGAGCTCCTCGAACTCGAGAAGGAAGGCTGATCACCATGAACCCTTTCGTCAAGACTCTGCGCTTCGTCGGCGACCTCGACGACGAATTCTACGACGACGAACGGCAGCGGGATGTGTGGAACGAGGCTTCTGCCATAGGGTTTCAGCTGTTCTCCTGGGCGGCGATGATCGCTGCGGCAGTGCTTGCCTGGACCCTCGATCGGACCGGGGCATGGATCGCACTCGGTCTGTTGCTCGTCCTCACGGTCGTCACCACGCTGACGATCTGCTATTCCTGGGCCCGGGGCGTGAACCTGTACACCGCGTCGAGAATCGGCCGCGTCCGCGGCTTCGTCGTCGCGCTGATCATCCTGGTCGGCTACATCGGAGCGCTGGTGACGCTGCAACCCGATCTCTTCGTCGATGCCAGTACGTGGGCCGGTGGCATCGTCGGCGGTCTCGCCGGTGGCGGCGTCGTCGGTGCCGGAATCTGGTACCTGCGTAAGCGCAACGCGCGCTTCGAGGCAGAAGAGATCTGAGCCGCTCAGTGCGCTGAATTGTCCTGCGGGGAAGGCTGATGCTGCGTGATGCAGTGAATTCCGCCGCCACGTTCGAACAGGGGGCGCGCATCGACCGTCACGACCTTACGCCCCGGATAGGCTTGCTGCAGAATGGATGTGGCCTCGGCGTCGGCCGGATCGTCGAAGCTGCAGGCGATGACGCCGCCGTTGACGACGAGATGGTTGATGTAGCTGTAGTCGACGTACCCCCCCGAGTCCTTCAGCACGCAGGGAGCGGGCATCTCCACGATGGCCCACTCGTTCCCGTGTCCATCGTGCGAGGAGCCGAGCACGTCCACGATCTGCTTGCTCACCTCGTAATCCGGATGCTTCGGGTCACGCTGGAGGTGAACCATGACCGTCCCCGGCGTCGGGATGGATGCGACGATGTCCACGTGGCCCCGGGTGCCGAAGCGTTCGGAGTCTCGGGTCAGGCCGCGTGGTAACCAGATGACGTGGCTCGCGCCGATGGTTCGTGCCAGCTCGGCTTCGACATCGGCCTTCGACAGACCGGGATTGCGGCCGGGATCCAATTGCACTGTCTCGGTGACCAACACGGTGCCGGTTCCGTCGACCTGGATACCGCCGCCCTCGTTCACCATCTGCGAGACCACCCGCGGTGCACCGGAGAGATCCGCGACGAACTCGCCGATCCGACAGTCGCGATCCCACTGCGCCCACTCCTGCCCGCCCCAGCCGTTGAACACCCAGTCCACCGCAGCGACGGAACCGTCGGCCGCATGGACGAACGTGGGACCGATGTCGCGCATCCACGCGTCGTCGAGCGGCGCTTCGACGATGTCGACGCCCCCGGACAGATACTTCCGCGCAATCGCAGCTTCCGCCGGATCGACGACGACCGTGACAGGTTCGAACTCCAGAACGGCGTGCGCGACGGCCGCCCACGTCGACCGGGCTTCGTCCTTGGCTGCCTCGTCGTCGCCGAGCGAATACCCCTCGCACGGAAACGCCATCCACACCCTGTCCTGCGGCGCGGTCTCGGCCGGCATCGTGTAGTGAGGGCCTGCAGTGCTCACGTGATCACCTCGGTTGCTTCGTGGCCGTCGCCGTAGGGCCTGGAAGGATCCACCGGTTCGGTCAGGCTGCCGTACGTGTCGGGCCTACGGGTGAGCAGGAACGGAAAGAGCTCGAGCCAGTCCCGGCGCTGGTCGAGGTCGAGATCGGCGACGAGAACGGCAGGTTCGTCGCGCGGAGCCTGGACGAGTACGCGGCCGTACGGATCGGAGATGAACGACGAGCCGTAGAAGGTGATGTTGCCTTCTGCGCCGCATCGGTTGGGCACGACCATGAACAGTCCGCTGGAAATGCCGTTGGCGACGATCACCTGCTGCCACAGTGGCTGGGTGTCGAACTTCGGGAACGCAGGCTCCGATCCGATGGCCGTCGGATAGGCGAGGATCTCGGCGCCGCCGAGTGAGTAGCTGCGGGCGACCTCGGGAAACCATTCGTCCCAGCACGTCGGCAGACCGATCCGTGCGCCGCCCAAGCCTTCCGGCGTGTACACGGGATAGGGGTCGTCTGCGGGGCCAGGGCGGAAGTAGGTGTCCTCGTAGTAGCCCGCGGAGATCGGAATGTGAAGCTTGCGGGTGCGAGCGAGGAGCTCACCGGTCGCCCCTACCAAAATGGCAGTGTTGAACCCGAGACCGTCTGCTTCCTGTACTTTTTCGTACAACGATGCATGCACGACGATGCCGTTCGCCCGCGCAGCTTCGGCGGCCAACGAGAACGTCGGGCCGGTGAGCAGATCCTCGGCGTCGCGGCCTGGATTCGCGGGTGCGCGAGTGTCTGCCGGGTAGCGCAGCAGCGCGATCTCGGGCAGGAAGACCACCGTGGCGCCCAGTCCTGCTGCCTCGGCAATAGCCTGCAGCAGTTCTCGGCGCAGCGCTGCGGCATCGGGGTTCCATCGATGCTGCACGAGCCCGACGCGCAGCGGTGCGCGGTCGCTCGGCGTCGTACGAGACAGCGGCGCTGGCGCGGTGAGATTGTGGAGGATCTGCATCGGGACTCCTGTGACAACGAATGTGACTTTTTCGGGTGCGGTCGGCCTCAGTCCTCGATGACCAACGCCGGGGTGTCCTTCTTCAGGATGTGCCCCTTGAAGAATTCCGGCATGCGCACCGCGATGATCAGCATCAGCACGATGCCGAGCGCAATGATTCCGACACCGATCAGGAACACCATCCCGATGCCGAAGAGTGATGAACCGCTGCCGAATTCGGGGTCCCACGCGTCGACCGAGGTCTGCACGAACACCACGACCATCCCGACGCCGCCGAGCAGCGGTGCCAGGAATTTGAAGAAGAAGTTCCGGACGGAGGTGAACAGCTCTTCGCGGAAGTACCAGACACAGGCGAAAGCCGTTATGCCGTAATAGAAACAGATCATCAGTCCGAGAGCTGCGATGGTGTCGGTGAGTACGTTGTCACTGACCACGCGCATGACCGCGTAGAACCCGGCGGACGCGACGCCCGCAACGATCGTCGCGAAGCCGGGGGTGCTGAACCGCGGAGTGATGGAGGCGAATCGCTCCGGTATGGCCTTGTAGTGCCCCATCGCCAGCAAGGTTCGGGCGGGGGAGATGAACGTTGCCTGCAACGAGGACGCCGAGCTGCTGAGCACCGCGAGCGACAGCAACACCGCGAACGGTCCCATCACCGGACTTGCCAGGGCGGCGAACACGTTGTCCGAGGTGTCGGGATTCTGCAGGCCGTTGCCGGTGTCACCGGTACCCGCGAACAGCAGCGTCGCGACGGCGGTCAGCAAGTACAGCACGATGATGCAGAACACGGTGACGATCGCGGCGCGCCCGGGAATCTTCTCACTGCCCGCGGTCTCCTCGTTGACCGTCAAACAGACGTCCCAGCCCCAGTACATGAAGATCGACAGAGACAGCCCAGCGGTGAACGCAGAGAAGCTCTCGATGCCGAACGGGTCGAACCAGTCGAGGCTGAAGCTGATGTCGTCGGCACCCTCGCCCTGTCCGATCTTGACGAACGCGGCGATGATGAACCACGCCATGACCACGAGCTGGAAGGTCAGCATCGTGTACTGCACGACCTTCGTCTCCTGCATCCCGCGATAGCAGAGCCATGCCGACAGCGCCATGAACACCAGGCAGGTGATGATGTTGACGGGTTTGTTGCCGGACAGGTCGGCGAGCGAATCGTTGCTGGTGACCTGTGCGAGGAAAAGGTAGAAGAAGTCGACGGCAACGCCTGCGAGGTTGGACAGCACGATGATCGTCGCGGCGATCAGGCCCCAGCCGCCCATCCATCCGATGTACGGGCCGAAGGCCTTCGATGCCCACGTGAACGACGTCCCGCTGTCCGGCTCGGCCGAATTGAGCTCGCGATATCCCAACGCCACCAACAGCATCGGAATGAATCCGACGATGAAGATCGCGGGCAGATGCACTCCGACCTCGGAGACCGTCGGACCGAGCGACGCCGTCAGCGCGTAGGCCGGGGCGATCGTCGAGATGCCGAGCACGACGCTGGCCAGCAATCCGAGTTGGCCGGCGGACAGGCCTTTGGATTCGACCTTGATGTCGTAGTGCGTGTGTTCCTTCATGCTCGATCTCCTTCACCACGCGGCACGACGATCATCGGGACGGGAAGTACGCGAAGAATTTTCGCGGCGGTGGAGCCCAGAAAGAGGCGGCGTGGTTGGCCGAGTCGGCTGGACCCGACCATCAGGATGTCGCCCTCGTGCCATTCCAGCGTCGACACTGCTTTTTCTATACTGTTGCCCTCGGCGACGATCGAGTGGACCTCGGTGCCTGCCGGAAGTGAGGCGTGCGCCGCGCGAAGGTTCTCGTCCGCCTTGGTTCGATCGCGTTCACGAGCGGCGAGTGTGTACGTGTCCTCGCCTGCCGCACGGCCGTCGAGGGATACGAGCGAGAGCAGCCGAAGAGGCGACGACGCCTTGGCGGACAGCTCGAAAGCGGTGTCGGTCAGCGTTTCTGCGCCCGGACGGTTGCCGACGGCGCACGTGATCTCACGGATCTTCTCGACTCGGTTGTGCCGGGTTCCCCGCGGTGCGAGCGCCAACGGCACGTGCGCCACGTGCAGCAACTCGCTGGTCACGCTGCCGACCGCATGCCTTCCGAGGAGACCGTCGCTCGCGGCGCCGACGACGATCATGTCGGTCTCACCCGTGTCCGGCTCGTGATCGGCGGCGAAGTCGATGAGTCCTTGCGCGAAGGACTCGTCGAACAGGAGGTGGCCCTCGGCCTCGATGCCCTCCGGCACGAGGGCCAACGCGTCGGCGAGCCATTCCGTCGCGCGCTGCACGAGGATGTCGTCGTAGGCGGTTTCGACGGGAGCTTTCGACGGCACCGGCCGCTCGCACGGGAGGACGACGCAGATGTCCATCCTGGCGTCGAAGGTCCGCGCGAGAACGGAGGCGAGCGCCACACCGTCCTCACCGCTCGGGGTGGCTTGATATCCGACGATCAGGCGCATGTGGCTGCCCTTCCGGTGACGGGAATCTTCAATGACAGTGCCCGTCACCCGAAGGGGACGGTGACGGTCGAACATCGAGCGACGGGTTTCGGTCGAAGAATCCGAACGGTTTGAGCCAGAACGACACTGTGTCCGCCGGCATCACCGGCCAATCCTCGGGGCGTGTGATGTGATGGATGCCGAAGGTGTACCAGAGAACGACATCGGTGTTCTCGATGCTGCGGTCCGCTTGTGTCCACTCGGGCAGGCCGTGGTCGACACCGCTCTGGTTGACGAACTCTCCACTGGGCCAACGCTCCTCGGGCGAATTGGGCGTTACCCATACGGTGTGGCCGATGACCTGGGCGCGTTGGAAGACCGGCGAGGCGGGATTGAACATCGACGGAATTGCCGCTCCGGGAACGAGTTTGTACGACGGGTGAGTGCCGAGTCCGTTGGTGACGTTGTCGTTGACGACCTTCCATGCCTTCTGTGTGTTCCAGTCGTAGTCCTGCTTGCCCTCGGACTCGGTTGTCAGCGGGGTGTTGACCTGGGTGAGCGCGAGGCCGTACGGGTTGCCCGGTCCTATCGGAACCTGCTGAGTCTCACTGGAATAGACGGTGTTCTCGGTGCCGTCGATGTCCAGATCGAGTCGCGCTACCAGGAAGTGCTGGTGGAATGGGGCGTACGTTCGATTGTCGACCAGCGTCCCCGACGGGTGAGTGCCACCCTCGTCGAAGTGCGTCACGACCATGATCCCCGTGGCACGGACCTCGCACTCGATGTTGCCGTCCTGGTAGAACCGCCAGTACACGAGATATTCGTAGTTCGCGACGGTGGCGTGGAAGCTGACCGTGAGACGGCGCATGCGCCTGACCTCGGTACCTGCGTCGTGGTCGATGTGCTTCCACAGCACCGCGTTGTCCTCTTCGTGGATGCAGATCGCATTGGTGATCGTGTACGGCTCGCCCTTGCTGTCGTGCAGTACGGCGTCGAGGTAGCGGATCTCGCCGAGGCAGTCGCAGCCCAGTTCGAGCGAGGTGGTCATGAAGCCGAGCCCCCACTCGCCGATGTCGAACGCGGTGCGTCGGTAGTGGTCCTCGCTGTGGTCGCGGTACGGAACGACCATCTCCGCGAACGACATTCGATTCGCGACGGAACGGATGTTCCCGTTGTCGTCGTAGGTCACCGCGTGCAACGTCATGCCCTCGCGGTAGTTGAATCCCACCCGCAGCGACCAGTTCTGCCACGTCAGCAGGTTGCCGTCGAGCTCGAACGACGGGCCCTCGGGTTGGGTGATGTCGAGCGGCTTCAAGGGCGGTCTCGTCGACGCATTCCTGATGCGCTCCGGGATGTGCCGCGGCACGTACTCGCCCATGATCTCGGGGCGCTCGACACGGTAGGTGTCCTCGATCTCGAGCAGTTCCATCGTGTTGACGTCGATGACGCAGTGGAATCCACCGACCGGTCCGGCATACGGATTGGCACCCTCGGCTGCTTTGACCCACGTGTCCGACCAGCCGAGGCGTCGACCCTTGTACTTCTCGGGTGTGACGGCCTCGCCGTAGGTCCAGGTATCCATGAACACCAGGTCCAGATCGGTGATCCCTCGGTCGGCCAGCGCCGCAATGACATCGGGGTGGGCGCGCAGGACGGCGTCGGCTTCTTCCCACTCGTCGACGGTGAAGTTCGGTTGCACGTCCGGGATGTGCGTCCATGACTCGGTGACGAGGTCGTCGAGCGAGACGACGGCCTTGAACATGGCGTTGTGGGTGCGATCGAGCACCACCGAGACTGCCCGACGCGCAGGCCGCGTCCCGTCGGCATCGAAGCTCGCGATCGCCGTTTTGGATGGCTCGATCATCTCGATCGAGCAGTACCGCCACCCGTCGCCGACCTCGTGCTCCCGAGCGAGAACGGCTGCAACGGAAGTGAACTCGTCGCTGCTCAAGGGATCAAGTGGATGGCTCATCGGATGGACTCCGTCGAGCTCATCACGTGCTTGATGCGCGTGTAATCCTCGACGCCGTAGGCGGAAAGATCCTTTCCGTACCCCGAATACTTGAATCCCCCGTGTGGCATCTCCGCGACGAGCGGAATGTGGCAGTTGACCCAGACCGCGCCGAAGTCGAGGGCAGCCGACAGGCGAAGCGTTCGTCCGTGATCGGAGGTCCATATGCTCGACGCGAGCCCGAATTCGACGTCGTTCGCCAGTTCGATCGCCTCGTCCTCGTCGGTGAACTTCTGCACGGTCAGGACGGGCCCGAACGTCTCCTCCTGGACGATGGCGTCGGACTGCTTCACTCCGGTGACGATGGTCGGTTCGAAGAAGAAGCCCGTGTCCCCGATGCGGTGTCCACCGGTGACGACGGTGGCGTGCGATCCGATGCCCTCGACCTTCGACTTCACCTGGTCGAAGTGGCTGACGTTGTTGAGCGGTCCGTAGAAGGCGTCGGGATCGTCCGGTCGCCCGACCTTGACCGATCGTGCTTTCTTCACGAGTGCCTCGACGAGCTCGTCGTGCACCGATTCGTGGACGAGAACGCGCGTCACGGCGGTGCAGTCCTGGCCCGCGTTGAAGAATGCGGCGTCGCCGATGCCGTCGGCAGTCTTGTCGATGTCGACGTCGTCGAACACGATCGCCGGGGCCTTGCCGCCGAGTTCGAGGTGGGCGCGCTTGAGTTGTTTGGCGGCTCCGACCGCCACCGCGATGCCCGCCCGCACCGAACCGGTGATGGACACGAGTGCGGGTGTGCGGTGTTCGACGATCGCGGCGCCGGTTCCGCCGTTTCCGAGTACGACGTTGAAGACACCGTCGGGGATGATGCCCTTGGAGATCTTCGCGAGCACGAGAGTGCTTTCCGGCGTCGTGTCGCTCGGTTTGAGCACGATGGTGTTTCCTGCGGCCAATGCGGGCCCGATCTTCCAGATCGCCATCATGAACGGGTAGTTCCAGGGCGTCACCTGTCCGACGACACCGAGGGGCTCACGTCGGACGTAGGAGGTGAATCCGTCCATGTACTCGCCCGCGGACTTGCCGTCGAGCAGGCGGGCGGCGCCGGCGAAGAAGCGGACCTGGTCCGCGCCGACGGTGATTTCCTCGGCCGCGATCGTGGCCTTCGGTTGGCCGGTGTTGCGGCTCTGCGCTTCGACGAGTTCGTCGCTCGCCGCCTCGATCGCGTCGGCCAACTTCAGCAGAACCTTCTGTCGTTCGCTCGGTGTGGTTCTGCCCCACGTTCGGAATGCGACTTCGGCAGCGGACATGGCCGCGTCGACATCGGCGGCGTCGGAGATCGGGGACCTGGCGACGACCTGCTCGTCGACGGGGTTGATCACATCGAGAAACTGGGTTCCGGACGGGGTGACGAACTCTCCGCCGATGTAGTTCTGCAGGACCTGCACAGTCATCGCGATAATCCCATCGTCAGTGCACAGCCGAGTGATGGCGTGTTTCGGTTCTGCAAATCGTCCACCCGGAGTGTGATCTTCGCTACCCGACAAGATGTCGATTCGATCTCGAATCGGAGGGACGAAGTGTCCTTCCGGCGCGGAACTGCACCGGGTAGCGTCCTCGGGCATGAGCGAGGGGACGAGGCCGACGCAAGTCGGGGACAACACGTGGGCGTTCGTGTGGTCGGGGAGTTGGGGGCAGGCGAACACCGGACTGATCGTCGATCCGGGAAGCACGTCGATGATCGTCGACACGGTATGGGACGTGAACCGAGCCCGGCAGATCGCCGACGAGACGTCGAGGTTGGTCGTCGACGCGCCCGTCACCGACGTCGTCAACACACATTCCGATGGTGATCACTGGTGGGGTAACGACACCGTGCCCGCAGGTGCACGCATCATCACGAGCACCGCATCACTGCATGCGATGAAGGAGGAGGCGCCGCCGCGCGCGGTGCATGCCTTCGCCTCGCTCGGGTCGATGGTCGGGTGGGTGCCGGGACCGCTCGGTGCGATGGGGAGCTACATGAACCGCGTCCGCGGCGGTGCCCGACTCCCACGGAGAACACCGCGCATGCCGACTCACACGTTCGATGTGACCGAGCAGATCTCGGTCGGGAGCCGTTCGGTCGGACTTCGCTGTCTCGGTCCCGCACACACCTCGGGTGACCTCATCGCCCATGTACCCGACGCGGGCGTGGTGTTCGCAGGCGACCTGTTGTTCGTCGGGTCGACACCGGTTGTGTGGCACGGTCCCCTCGGTAACTGGACCGCCGCACTCGATCACCTGCTGTCGCTGGACGCGGAGGTGTACGTACCGGGCCATGGGCCGCTGTGTGGAACCGCGGAAGTCGCGGCGGTGCGCGACTACTGGACCTGGGTCGAGACGGCCGCACGAGAGCACTTCGACGCCGGTGTGGAGGCCAGGCACGCGGCACGGAACATGATGCAGTCGAGAGACTTCCTGCCGTTCGCGCACTGGGGTTCACCCGAAAGGGTCGTGCTGAGCCTGTCGACGCTGTACCGACTGTGGGACGGCAAGCCCGCCGCGCCGCCGACCCTCGCCAGGCGAGCGCGCGCGTTCGCCGACGGGGGGACCCTGCTTCGAGAGAAAAAATCACGCTGAGTGTAAATCTGGGTGGACATGCCGGAGCGGACGATCATGGAACGAGTGACGTCTGCCCCGGTGTATCACCGCTACCGCGACCCCGATCTGACCGAACTCGCGCACCGGAACGAGACCCTCGATGTGTTGCTCGGGCACCACTCGGTTCGAAGTTTCACCGCCGAGCCGATCGACACCGCAACTCTCGAAACCATTGCCGCGGCCGCACAATCGGCACCGACATCGTCCAATCTTCAGGCCTGGAGCGTCGTCGCGGTCCGTGACCCACACCGTAAGTCGCGGCTCGCAGCGTTGGCAGGTGACCAGGCGTTCATCGTCGAAGCTCCCGTGTTCCTGGTCTTCGTCGCCGATCTCGGCAGAGCCCGTCGCCTCGCGGAGAGCCGCGATGTTCCCCTGGACGGGGCCGACTACCTCGAAAGCACGCTGCTGGGCTTCATCGACGCTGCCCTCGGTGCGCAGAACGCCGTCGTCGCAGCCGAGTCGCTCGGGTGGGGAACCGTCTATGTCGGTGCGGTACGCAACAATCCGGAACTGATCGCCGACGAGCTCGGGCTGCCGTCGGGAGCCTTCCCGGTGTTCGGGCTGGCGATCGGGCGTCCGGGCAACGACACGGCAGGCGTCAAGCCCCGTCTACCGCTGTCCGCAGTTCTCCACCACGACACCTACGACGTCGCCGCGGCGGACGCAGGGGTCACCGCGTACGACGAGCGACTCGGCGAGTACAACCGAGAGCAGGGACGAGACACGCCGTGGACCACCGCGGTGCTGGGTCGCCTGCGCGACGCCTCGTCCCTCAAGGGGCGGGACAAGATTCGGCATTCGCTGGTATCCCGGGGCTGGCCGTCCCACTAGAGCGGACGTTCGAAGACAAATCGGTCGGTTGTTCACGAAGAAAGTAGCTATACGTGCGTTTCCAGATTCTCGACATCATCTTCAACCCGCCACACCCCGTCACCGGCGACGTGGTCCATCCGTCGGAGCGCCTCAATCGCGTCGTCGAAATGGCCGTTCTCGCCGAGGAACTCGGATTCGACTCGTACTCGGTGGGGGAGCGTCACGCCGGGGACGTCCTGTCGTCGTCGCCGACGGTGATTCTGGGGGCGATCGCCCAGGCAACGAATCGCATTCTGTTGTCGACCGGGGTCTCGGTGGTCTCCGTGCTCGACCCCATCCGGGTGGCCGAGGACTTCTCCACGATCGATCAGCTCAGCCGGGGCCGCCTCGAGATCGTCATCGGCAAGGGCAACGAGGTCCTGCAGTACCCACTGTTCGGACTGGACATCACCAAGCAGTACGAATACCTCACCGAGAACTACGAACTCCTGCGCCGACTCATCCGCGAAGAACACGTCGACTGGACCGGGACGCATCGGCATCCGCTGAACGACGCGACGACCCTGCCGCGGCCCTTCGACGGACCCTTCCGGATCTGGCACGGATCGGCGACGTCGATCGAAGCCGTCGACCTCGCTGCGAAATGGGGCGACCCGATCGTCACCGCGAACGCACTGCAGCCCCGCGAGAACTACAAGGTGCTGATCGACCGGTACCGCGAGCAGTACCGCGCACACGGACACGACCCGGAGAAGGCGTACGTGGGATCGGGGTCGGGCGGGCTCTTCCTCGCCGACACGACCGAGCAGGCAATCGAGGACTTCCGTCCCCTGTACGAGGGTGCCGTCGCGCAGCAGGACAAGCGCAAGCACGATCCCGCGGCGAAGGGTAAGGTCACCAGCTTCCGGACCATCGAGGAAGCCGTCGAACGCGGCCCTGCCCTCGTCGGATCACCGGAGCGCGTCGCCGAGAAGATTCTCGATTACCACGGCAGTTACGGTCACGATTTCCAGTCCGTGTCGATCAACCACAATCTCGACTTCGAACGACAGAAGGACACACTCCGACGGTTCGCCGAGGAAGTGATCCCGCTGGTGAAAGCGGAGCTGAAGACAACACTGTGGAGTGTCGAGGACAAGGAACGCGCGAAAGGCTTCACTGCACAGTAGGTCTTCACTGCACAGTAGGACTTCACCGCGCAGTAGGTCTTGCCACGGCCGCGGTGTTCGGGGTCATGCGTCGAACGATTCCGAATGCCACGAGTCCGATCACCACCAAGGCGATTCCCAGGTACGTCGGCCCCGAGTCGGTGATGAGCAACGCTGCGCCGACGATGCCGACGAACGCCGGAATCCAGTCGAACAGTGCGCTCATGGCCGGCGGTGCATCTGCGGAATCGGTGGGTGTCGACGCCGGCGCCGGTATCTGCGCTCGGGCGACGTCGGGGTACCACTCGGTGAAGTTGACGGCGAACAGCATTGCGCCGATCTGGAGGATCCATCCCGTCCAGAAGTTGTCGGAGGTGTGCAGGACGATCACGCCGTAGAGGCCGGCCAGCGCGGAAAATCCGAACGCCAGCGCCCAGACGAGGGTGATGCGGTAATTGATTCGCAGAAACAGTGGGCTGTCCCAGTACTCCTCAGGCGTTTGTTCCCTGGCGTATTCCAGCGTGAACGGCTTGCGCAGGAGAATCGACCCGGCTGCGAAGACCACGAGGGCTATGTTCGTCATCTCGCCGGACCACAGTTCCATCCACGTGATCACCCCGGCCGACGCGAAAAGTCCGATGGCGGCGATGATCGCGAAATATGCGACGTCGAACAATTCCATCACTTTCACTCGTCCACCGCGTCGGTGGCCGAGGACGACGAACAGGACGGACAAACCCAGTGCGATGCTCGCGGCTTCCTCGAACCGACCAGGGCCGACGATGAGAGACATCGCGATCCATGGCGCCAGTCCGGACAGCGGTGATTCGAGAAACGCGTCGATCAGGTTGTGCTTGCGGGCGAGGGGAGTGTCATCGGGCATGGTCAATGATCTGCGGACACCCCTGCAACATGGAAGATGAGATCAGGGGTGAAATTGATACGGCTGTGAGATCGATACGGCTGTGAGATCGATACGGCTGTGAGATCGATACGGCCGTGAGATCAGCGGACGAGGTACGGGGACACCGAGCTACGGTGCTCGTCGATGTCGAGATCCTTGCCGAGCGGGGGGAACGCACGTTGAGGGCAGTTCGATCGTTCGCACACCCGGCAACCCGCTCCGATCGGCGTCGCGACAGCCGAGCCGGCGATGTCGAGGCCCTCGGCGTACACCAACCGGTTGGCGTGCCGGATCTCACAACCCAGTCCGATCGCGAACGTCTTGCTCGGCTGGCCGTACCGGGCGGCGCGGCGCTCGACCGTGCGGGCGATCCACAGATAACTGCGCCCGTCGGGCATCTCGGCGACCTGGGTCATGATCTTGCCCGGATAAGCGAAGGTCTCGTATACGTTCCACAGTGGGCACGTTCCGCCGCTGGAGGAGAAGTGAAATCCCGTCGCCGACTGTCTCTTGGACATGTTGCCTGCTCGGTCGACCCGGACGAACGAGAACGGAACGCCGCGTAGCTTGGGACGCTGCAATGTCGAGAGGCGATGGCAGATGGTTTCGTAGCTGACCGAGAAGAATGCCGACAGCCGCTCGACGTCGTATCTGAAATCCTCTGCGACATCGTGGAACTGGTGATACGGCAGAACTGTCGCGGCAGCGAAGTAATTCGCGAAGCCGAGAACCGCGAGCTTCCTCGACGCATCCGAGGTGAAACCGCCTTCCTCGACCATCGTGTCGAGCAGATCGGCGCACTCCAGATAGGCGAGCTCGGCGGCGAACTTGAACATCTTCTGCCCACCCGACAGGTGCGGTGAGATCTCGAGAACTCTGGTCTTCGGGTCGAAACGATGCAGTACGTTCTCACCGAGGTCGATGCGGTTGACGATCTGAACTTCGTGCACCGTCTGTAACCGTTTGGCGATCTCGCCTGCGACATCGGCGCGATGGAAACGGATGCGCGAAGTCAATTCCTCGGCGGCGGTGTCCAACTCGTGCAGGTAGTTCTGGCGTCGATAGAAGTAGTCGCGAACTTCCTCGTGAGGCTTGCTGATCGAGCCACTGCCGCTGCCGTCGCTGAAACGTTCTTCGGTGGCCGCCGCCAGCTGAGCCGTCGTGTTCCGATAGCGGCGGTGCATGTTGACCATGGCCCTGGCGAGCTGTGGATGTGACGACACCATCTGGGCGATCTCGTGTGCGTCGACGGCGATGCCCATGTCCTGGTCGAGCGCGACCTCGCGGAGCTCGGCGACCAGTCTGGTGTCGTCCTCGGACGAGAAGAACGACGTGTCGACTCCGAACACTTCGGAAATTCGCAGCAGGACAGGCACTGTCAGCGGCCGAACGTCGTGCTCGATCTGGTTCAGATAGCTCGCCGAGATTTCGAGTTTGCCGGCAAGAGCGACCTGGCTCATCTTGCGTTCGGTACGCAGTTGCCGTAGCCGCGCGCCCGCAAAGGTCTTGGACATGTGCCTCAGGCTACGCCTGCGAAGAAATTCCTTAGCAAAGTTCGCTGGGTGACTGTCGGATCACGATCCGGTCGACGAAGGGAACATAACCCGCTGCGCAGGCGTATACCGGTAGTGGACCTAGTTCGCTCAGCTAAAGAAGTTCGCACTACTAAGTAAGAGGGAGGCAAACATGTCCGACAATCTCCGTGAAGTCTCGCGCGATGCACTCGTGTTGCTGGTGGGAGTCGTGTTGGTCGTGTCGACCATCTGGTTACCGGTCGGCGGTGACACCGGTGTGTCCGGAGCCATCCTCATCCTTGGAATGCTGTCTGCTGGGACCGCGCTGTGGGCCATGTCGAGCGCCTCCAGATCCAGCCACTGGGCGCACCTGGTGCTCGGTCTGATGCTCGCGCTGTCTCCCGTCGTCCTCGCATTCCCCGCTGGCCTGATGGCTGCGGATCTGTTCGCACTCGTCGGCGGAGTGATCATCGCGGCGGTCGGAGTTCTCGGCGTTCTCTCCGGTAATCGCCGCGCGCCGGTGGCCAGCACGCTCATTGCGACGTCCTCGCGTCCGCGGGTGCGCGCGCAGCGGTAACTCGCCAGCTCTCTCGACCCCGAGCGCCCTTCCGTCCACCGGCTCGAATCGGTGGACGGGAGGGCGCTCTGTCGTGCGACGCCTGACCATGTGGCGAGATTCCGGGGGCCGTCATGGCCATCTGGTCCCGTCGGAGGGCGGAAAATCAGGGTGATTGCAGTCACAACTAGCTAAAAGCACCGAGTCGACTGGCTCGATTCAGACGATTTCCATCCAGCCGTACGCTCGTCCGGTTATATTTACGTTCATTGCGTTCACGGCCTGCAGGTTTGGCCTACTGGCGAGTAGGAAGCCTGCCCAATTGGCGCGCGTTTTGCCCGGAAAATCTTCGCAACGTTAGCAAGCGAATCTGGAAA
This sequence comes from Rhodococcus yunnanensis NBRC 103083, assembly GCF_001895005.1. GTDB lineage: Bacteria > Actinomycetota > Actinomycetes > Mycobacteriales > Mycobacteriaceae > Rhodococcoides > Rhodococcoides yunnanense. Next base: position 25,226 of record NZ_BCXH01000008.1, read on the forward strand.
TATAGCCAAGATTGGCAGTAGTAACAGGTGGACGGGCCTTTTTGGATGTGTCATGGTTTTTAGGAAGCATCTGGAGAACACCCACAGGGCCTGGCAACGGTGTGAAGAAATCGCGCACCGACCGGCCGATCAGATCAGAAAAGACTGGAGCTGACGATGTCGACCACCGGCACCCCGAAGACCACCGAAGAGATCCAGAAGGATTGGGACACGAATCCTCGCTGGAACGGCGTGACGCGTAACTTCACCGCCGAGCAGGTTTCCAAGCTGCAGGGCACCGTCGTCGAAGAGGCAACTCTCGCACGGCGTGGGTCCGAGATCCTCTGGGACCTCGTGAACAACGAGGACTACATCAACTCGCTCGGTGCACTCACGGGCAACCAGGCAGTCCAGCAGGTCCGCGCCGGCCTCCGTGCCATCTACCTGTCCGGCTGGCAGGTCGCAGGAGACGCGAACCTCTCGGGCCACACCTACCCCGACCAGAGCCTGTACCCGGCCAACTCGGTGCCGACCGTCGTTCGCCGCATCAACAACGCACTGCTGCGCGCCGACGAGATCGCCAAGGTCGAGGGTGACACTTCGGTCGCCAACTGGCTCGCACCCGTCGTCGCCGACGCGGAAGCCGGCTTCGGCGGCGCGCTCAACGCGTACGAACTGCAGAAGGCCATGATCGCGGCAGGCGCAGCAGGTGTGCACTGGGAGGACCAGCTCGCATCGGAGAAGAAGTGCGGCCACCTCGGCGGCAAGGTTCTGATCCCCACCCAGCAGCACATCCGCACCCTGACCTCGGCGCGCCTCGCGTCGGACGTCGCCGATGTTCCTTCGGTGATCATCGCCCGCACCGACGCCGAGGCCGCAACGCTGATCACCTCGGACGTGGACGAGCGCGACGTGGAGTTCCTCGACGGAACTCGCACCGCCGAGGGCTTCTTCGGTGTGAAGAACGGCATCGAGCCCTGCATCGCTCGTGCCAAGGCATACGCCCCGTACGCAGACCTCATCTGGATGGAGACCGGTGTCCCGGACCTCGAGGTCGCGAAGAAGTTCTCCGAGTCGGTGCGCAGCGAATTCCCCGATCAGCTGCTCGCCTACAACTGCTCGCCTTCGTTCAACTGGAAGGCACATCTGGACGACGCGACCATCGCGAAGTTCCAGAAGGAGCTCGGCGCGATGGGCTTCAAGTTCCAGTTCATCACCCTCGCAGGCTTCCACTCGCTCAACTACGGCATGTTCGACCTGGCACACGGCTACGCCCGCGAAGGCATGACCGCGTTCGTCGACCTGCAGGAGCGCGAGTTCAAGGCTGCGGCCGAGCGCGGCTTCACCGCCGTCAAGCACCAGCGTGAGGTCGGCGCAGGCTACTTCGACACCATCGCCACCACGGTCGATCCGAACACCTCGACCGCAGCTCTGAAGGGCTCGACCGAAGAGGGACAGTTCCACTGATCCGTCAGCACTGATCCGACCGGTCGACTGGTAGTAGAGGGAGCTGACGTGACCAGCGAGAAGATTCAGCGAGTCGGCGTGATCGGCGCCGGGCAGATGGGTGCAGGAATTGCCGAAGTCTGCGCACGCGCTCACGTCGACGTGCTGGTCTACGAGCAGACACGTGAACTGACGGCCGCAGGACGCGCACGCATCCTGCGGTCGTTGGATCGCGGCGTCAGTAGCGGGAAGATCACCGAACGCGAGCGAGAGCAAGCCGCATGGCGGCTGCGCTTCACCTCCGATCTCGGTGATTTTGCCGATCGTCAGCTCGTGGTCGAGGCGGTGTTGGAAGACGAGAAGGTCAAGGCGGACATCTTCGCCGAGCTCGACTCGGTGGTGACGGACCCGAATGCCGTTCTCGCCTCGAACACCTCCTCGATTCCGATCATGAAACTGGGGATCGCCACCAAGGCCCCCGATCGGGTCGTCGGAATGCACTTCTTCAACCCGGTGCCGGTGCTTCCGCTGGTCGAGCTCGTCACCACACTGAAGACGAGTGAGGCCGTGTCGGAACGGGCGGAGAGATTCGCCGGTGACGTACTCGGCAAGCAGGTCGTCCGATCGGCAGACCGCTCCGGGTTCGTGGTCAATGCTCTGCTGGTGCCCTACCTTCTCTCGGCCATCCGCATGGTCGAGTCGGGCTTCGCCACCAAGGAGGACGTCGACAAGGCGACGGTGCTCGGACTCGCACATCCGATGGGCCCGCTCGCGCTGGCCGACCTCGTCGGGCTCGATACGGTCAAGTCCATCGCCGACTCGATGTACGCCGAGTTCAAGGAGCCGCTCTTCTCCGCCCCGCCGCTGCTGCTGCGCATGGTCGAGGCGGGGCTGGTGGGCAAGAAGACCGGAGCGGGGTTCTACAAGTACGAGAACGGTCGGGTCGCGAAATAGGTACACGTGGTGTGGGTGTGCGTGGTCTGAAAGGGACTCGACATGGCCAGCAGTGAAGCCGAGTTCGGTTCGAGCGTCCTGGGGTACCCGAGGATCGGGCTGCGACGCGAGCTCAAACGCGCGCTGGAGGCGTACTGGCATGGCTCGTCGAGCAGGGCGACGCTGGAAGCTGTCGGACGCACCATTCAAGAGGACACCTGGAACGAGCTTCACGCGATCGGGTTGACTCAGGTCCCCGGAAACACGTTCTCGTACTACGACCACGTGCTCGACGATGCTCTCCTGTTCGGTGCCGTGCCGACACGGTTCGAGCACCTCTCAGGCGGCCTTCATCCCCTCGACTTCTACTTCACGATGGCTCGCGGTACGCCGGAACTCCCGCCGCTAGAGCTGGTGCGGTACTTCGATTCGAATTATTACTATCGTCAGCCGGAGATCGACGAGACGACGTCGTTCTCGCTGCACGCGGAGTCGCTGATCGACGAGTTCGATCGCGCCAGGGCGTCGGGCATCGAGTTGCGTCCCGTCGTTCTGGGGCCGGTGTCACTTCTGCTGTTGTCCAAACCGGGTCCTGATGCGGCAGAGCAGTTTTCGCCACTCGACCGGCTCGACGATCTGCTGCCCCACTACGCCGCACTGCTCGAACGGCTCGCCAAGCGCGGCGCCACGTGCGTTCAGCTGGACGAGCCTGCCTTCACCGGCGAACGAACCGAGGATGAACTCGCCGCGCTCGATCGCGCCTACACCGCGCTCTCGACGACCGCCCTCCGTCCGCGCTTGCTCGTGACAGGTCAGTACGGCTCACTCGGACCGGCTCTGCCGATTCTTGCGGCCACCAAGATCGAGGCCATCGGTCTCGATCTCGTCGCGGGACGGATGACGCCGGACGATCTCGCCGCGATCCCTGGCATGAGGCGAAAGCGCCTCTACGCGGGAGTCGTCAACGGACGCAACGTCTGGCGCGCCGACCGCGTCGTCGTGCTCGAGTACCTGAACCGGCTGAAAGAGGTGTGCCCCGATCTGGTCGTCTCGACATCGTCGACGCTCCTTCATGTTCCGTACGACGTGTTGTCCGAGTACGACATCGACGGCAACGTCGCCGATCGCCTCGCTTTCGCGCAGCAGAAGGTAGGAGAAGTCGTCGCGCTGGCGAAGGCGCTCACCGACGGGCCGTCGGACAAGTGGCGCAAGAGACCTACCGAGGTGCATTTCAAGCAGAAGCACGCGGTGCGGCACCGCGTCTACAACATCACTCCCGAGATGCGCGAGCGAATTCCCTACGCCGAGCGCAAGATCGCGCAGCAGGAGGCGCTGCACTTGCCGCTGGTGCCGTCGACCACACTCGGTTCGTTCCCTCAGACCGGAGCCATGCGCCAGGCTCGATACGAACTGAGTCAGGGCAGGCTGAGCGAGGACGAGTACCGCAAGCTCGTCGAGAGCGAGATCGAACAGGTCATCCGTCTGCAGGAGGACATCGGACTCGATGTCCTGGTGCACGGCGAGATCGAGCGGAACGACATGGTCCAATTCTTCGCCGACGCGCTCGACGGATTCGCCACGACGACCAACGGGTGGGTGCAGGCGTACGGATCTCGTTGTGTCCGACCGCCGATTCTCTACGGAGACGTTGCGCGCCCGGCGCCGATGAGTGTGGAATGGACGGCCTTCGCCCAGTCGCTGACCGACAAGCCGGTCAAGGCGATCCTGACGGGCCCGGTGACGATGCTCGCCCGGTCGTTCGTTCGCCAGGACCAACCGCTGCACGAGACGGCCGACCAGGTGGCGCTCGTGGTCCGCGACGAGATCGCCGACCTGGAGAAGGCGGGGATCGGGATCATCCAGGTCGACGAGCCGGCGCTGCGTGAGCTACTTCCGCTGCGGGAGAAGGGGCGTGAGGAGTATCTCCGCTGGTCGGTCGCGGCATTTCGGCTGGCCACTGCAGGCGCGAAACCCCAGACACAGATTCACACGCACCTGAGCTACTCGACCAGGGCGTCGGTGGTCGAGGCCATCGAGAAGCTCGACTGCGATGTGACGGCGGTCGTCGCGACGAGGTCCATCACCTGGGTTCTCGGGGCGCTGCAGGAGAACGTGCTGAGTCACGGGGTGGGGCCGGGGGTGTACGAAAGTCGTTCTGCGCGAATCCCGGACATAGACGAGCTGGACGAACTGCTGACGCAGGCAGCGCGGACCGTCGATCCCGATCGGTTGTGGGCGAACCCCGACGGAGGGTTGAAAACGCGTCACTATTGGCAACTCGAACCATCACTGCGTAATTTGGTGGCAGCGGCGCGACGGGTGCGCCGACGAGCGGAACAGGGGATCGATCGGTGAGCAAATCGAAGAAGTCGGGCGGGATTCTTCCGAAGGTGTTCGGAATCGGATTGGCCGCAACGGGTGCAGCGCACTTTGTCGTCCCCGAGGCGTTCGAGGGCATCACCAAGCGGCCGTTTCCGCAGGACACCAAGACCTGGATCACGCGCAACGGTGCGACCGAGCTCGTTGTCGGAGCCGCAATCGCGCATCCGAAGACTCGTAAGTTCGGGCTGGTGAGCCTGGGTGCCTACGTCGGCTGGTTGGGATACAACATCGCACGGAACAGCTAGCGCGCACCAGCTGAATTTGTCGTCAATCACTCGCTCGAGCCGGGAATAGCCTGCTCGAGCGAGTGTCCGTTTTGCAAGGTTACCGATGCGTAGGTAGCAATGGATGAATGACTTCAGTTTCTGCCTACACGGCCACAGCCGCAGACGCCCCTCTCGAGAAGGTCACGATAGAGCGTCGTGAGCTCGGCCCGAAGGACGTCCTCATCAAGGTCGAGTACGCCGGTATCTGCCATTCGGACATTCACACCGCACGGAACGAGTGGGGCGGCACCAACTACCCGGTCGTCCCCGGACACGAAATCGCAGGCATCGTCGCCGAGATAGGATCCGACGTGACCGGACACAAGGTCGGCGATCGCGTCGGCGTCGGCTGTTTCGTCGACTCCTGTGGCAAGTGCGAAGCCTGTCTCGCGGGCGAGGAGCAGTACTGCATCGAGGGTGTGACAGGCACCTACAACGCTGGGTTGCCCGACGGCTCCATCACCCAGGGTGGCTACTCGACGCACATCGTCGTCACCGAGGGCTTCGTGCTGCGCATTCCGGAGGGCATCGAACTCGACGTCGCTGCGCCACTGCTGTGCGCGGGCATCACGCTGTACTCGCCGCTCAAGCACTGGGGAGCGGGGCCGGGCAAGAAGGTCGCCATCATCGGTCTCGGCGGACTCGGCCACGTCGGCGTGAAGATCGCGCATGCTCTCGGCGCCGAGGTCACCGTGCTCAGCCAGACCCTGAGCAAGGAAGAGGACGGCAAGCGCCTCGGAGCCGACCACTATTACGCCACCTCCGACGAGAAGACCTTCGAGAAACTCGCCGGCGAATTCGACCTGATCATCAACACCGTGTCCGCCAAGATCGACATGGACAAGCACATGTCCCTGCTGGCGATCAACGGCTCGCTCGTCATCCTCGGTCTGCCGTCCGAGCCGATCGAGGTGCAGGGATTCACCCTCGCCGCCAACCGCCGCAGCCTCGCGGGATCGATGGTCGGCGGCATCGCACAGACTCAGGAAATGCTCGACTTCTGCGCCGAACACCACATCGGCGCCGAAATCGAGACCATCTCGGCGGAGCAGATCAACGAGGCGTACGAGCGGGTGCTGAAGAGCGACGTGCGGTACCGATTCGTGATCGACGCCAAGACTTTCTGACCCTCGGGACTTTTTGATCCTCGGGAATTTCTGTTCGGAATGTGGTGACGTGCCCAGCCGGGCGAGCGTAGCTTCGAAATCGGGTCGCTTTCATGCAACGGAGGACTCGAGATGAAACTGAACACGTTCACCGGCTGGGCCGCGTACGGCTTGTTCGTGGTTGCGGTCGCATCACTCGGCATGTTCCTCGTCGCCGCAGGCTACGGACACGGAGCGCTGGCGATACTCGCCGGTTGCGTGTGCGTCGTGGCCATCGCAACGGCAATGGGACTCGTCGGTGGAGTCGTCAAGCACGACCACAGGATCCATCGGGACACACCGCGGTTGCTGTGACCGTCGAGCGGCGTCTCTAGCTCTCGGCGAGGCGCTTCTTTTCCAGCTCGACGTCGAAATCGGCGACGGGCCAGTCGAGTTCGAGCTTCTCCAGGGCATCGATCAGCAATTCGGTGACCGCGAGCCTGCTGTACCACTTCTTGTCCGCCTGAATGACGTGCCACGGCGCGTAATCGGTGTTGGTCCTGTCGATGACGCGCTGATAGGCGGTGCGGTACTGCGGCAGAAAACCACGCTCGGTGACGTCTCCCGGGTTGTACTTCCAGTGCTTGTCCGGTCGATCGAGCCGCTCCTGCAATCTCTTTCGCTGCTCCTCCGGCGACACGAACAACGCGACCTTGACGATGTGTGTGCCCTCGTCCGTCAGCTCCTTCTCGAACGCGTTGATCTCGTCGAAACGGGGCTCCCACACCTGGCGGGGCACCAGGTCGTGCACGGCCACGACCAACACGTCCTCGTAATGCGATCGATCGAACACCCCGATCCGTCCCCCGCGAGGAAGTTCTTTGCGTATGCGCCACAGGTAATGATGCTGGCGCTCCTGTTTCGTCGGCACCCCGAACGACGCGAGATCGACGCCCTGCGGGTCCACCATGCCGATCACGTGCCGAACCATCCCTCCTTTTCCTGCGGTGTCCATCCCCTGCAGCACCAACAGAATGGATCGGAGATCGCCGGTTCGGCCGTTGGCGTACAGCTTCTCCTGCAACGCCGACAACACCTCGCCCCGCTCGGCGAGCAAAGCCTGCCCGTCGACCTTCTTGCCGTCGAATCCCGGTGTCAGCGCAAAATCGATGTCGTCGATGCGGGTCGAGTCCGTTGCCCGCAGAATTTCGGCGGCCGGTGACGACCAGAGAGACTCGGAATTCTTCTTCGCATGCTTGGCCATGGGGCGACCCTAACCCCATTGCCGTGCGTTTCATGATTACTGTGGGATTCATGGCTCCGAAACTTGCATCCGCGGAATCCGTCGCGCGTTCTCGTCTGCTCGAGTTCGTCTCGCCGCGCCACCACTCGACACTCATCACCCACAAGCGCGACGGCGGCCTGCAGGTATCACCGGTCACCTCGGGGCTCGACTCCGAGGGCCGCATCGTCATCGCGTCATACCCGGAGCGCGCCAAAGTCGCCAACATCAGACGCAACTCCGCGGTGACGGTGTGCATCCATTCGGACGAGTGGAACGACGCGTACGTCCAGATCGACGGCACCGCCGAGATCATCGATCTGCCGGACTCCGTGGAACCGCTCGTCGAATACTTCCGCAGTATCGCCGGCGAGCACTCGGACTGGGACGAGTACCGCGAGGCAATGCGAAAGCAGGGAAAATCGTTGATCCGCATCACCATCGAATCCTGGGGCCCCATCGCCGAAGGCGGTTTCCCGCCGGGCAGGGTCTGACCTCGGTCGCAGGGGTGAGCCTGCTTCCGTTGGTGAGCCCGTTTCGTTGGTGAGCGAATGTCACATTCGGTCACCTGTGGGTGTGCGAGGGCGACATTGGGTCACTCTGAGTGTGCGAGGGCGACATTGGGTCACTTTGACGGTGCGCCTGTGTGCGAATGTCACATTTGGTCACCTGTGGGTGTGCGAGGGCGACATTGGGTCACTCTGAGTGTGTGAGGGCGACATTGGGTCACCTGTGGGTGTGTGAGGGCGACATTGGGTCACTTGTGGGTGTGCGAGGGCGACATTGGGTCACTCTGAGTGTGCGAGGGCGACATTCGGTCACCCCGAAACCCACTCCGAGTGCGCGAGGGCGACATTCGGTCACCCCGAAAGACCGCCGAAACTAGCAGTTACTCGGCGCGGGGAGGCCGGTGAAGCGGTCGGCGATCCAGGTTTCGAGGAGTGATCCTGGGTCGACCGAGTGTCCCTGGCCTTCGAGGCGCACGCGGAGGACCGTGTCGCCGAATCCGCAGGCGCGCCCGAGGGCGACTTCGGTCCACTGGGGGAGCACGATGTCGTCGGCGCCGCCGTAGACAGCGAGGATCGGAGCCGGTGACGCCGCCCCGGGGAGTGCGTACTGCTGGAGGCGCGAGGTGAGTTGTTGCGCCGCGGAGGTGCTGGATGCCGTCGTATCGCCGGGTTGCGGGTCGGCGGCTGCAGCGGACTTCGCGGGTGCGCTTGCCGGCCCGCACGAGATCAATGCCTCCGCTTTCTCGCCGAGCACGCCGTGCAGGTGGTCGGCCGGGTCGATTCCGGGGTCGACGGCCGAAGCACCCTCGACGATCATCGGGTAGATGGCTCGTTGGCCGCCGGACAGAGTCGACGTCTGTGCCTTGTCGACGACGGGGGAGACGTCGAGGGCCGGTGCGAGGACTGCGGCGCCGACGAGGTCGAGACCATCGCCGTACGCAGGGTTGTATTCGTTTGCGGCCCAGGCTGCGTGGCCTCCCTGGGACGAGCCGACAGCCAGCCACCGGGTGGACAGTGTCGGGTCGAGAGTACGGGCGGCTCGGACGGAGTCGATGACGTCGAATGCGGCGGTGCGCGGCTCCAGATAGGGGTGCGGAGGTGCGTCGGTCTGGCTGCTCAAACCTTGGTAGTCGGTGTAAGCGACGGCGTATCCACGGTCGAGGAACAACGACACCGCCCCGGCGTCGCCGGACAGCTGCGAGGTTTCGGTGGGCGCGCATCCGGGCTCGATGCCGACGGTTCCGTGTGCGTAGGCCACGACGGGTCGACCCCCGGGCGGCGCGTCACCGGACGGAACGAACAGCGCTCCGCTCACGTCGGTCGACTCGCCGGTGACGCCCGAGATGGACCGATAGACGAACGTCGCCGCCGATGTGCCCGCGGGGAAGGCCGCGACGTCGAAATCGGTGTCGGTCGTGCTGGTCACGATTGTTCCCCGGGCGGCAACCGCCTCGTCGGACGCGGCAGGCTGCGTCGTCGAATATGCGGGTACTGCGGTGTCGTCGCCTCCGCAGGCGACGGCGGTCATCGCGCACAGCCCGACCGCCGCCCACGTTGCTGCCGTTCCACTCCGCCGACGCCGAATTCGAGACACAGGTGCAATCGAAGCACGTCCGAGTGCGCGCACTTATCCTTTGAGGGGCGCGGCGAACAAAGGCACAGCGTTCTCGATGGCGTACTGCGTCCCGGCGACCGAGGCGCTCGAGAAGGCATTGCTGAGGTTCTGGTCGTCGAGAACGACCAGGCGTCCGTCGCGAGCGACCGGCAGGCCCTGGATGGACGGATCGTTGGTGATGGCGTCTGCAGTCTCACCGATCGGGAACATGACGGTCAGGTCGGCATCGAGCTGTGCGACGTTCTCGGCCGACAGATCGATTGCGAACTTGCCGTCCTGCGCTTGCGACTGGATCGCCGGGGAGTTCACGAATCCGAGCCTCTTCATGAATTCGACGCGGGCATCACCGTCGACATAGGCGCCGAGCTGGCCGCTGTAGAGGGTTCCGACGGCGACGTTCTTGCCTGCGAACTCCGGATTGGCGGAGATTGCGGCGTCGAAGTCGGCGTTGGTGTCGTCGATGAGCTGCGCACCTTCCTCGGACTTGCCGAGAGCGTCTGCGACCAGCTGGGTCTGCCCGTCCCACGTGGTGCCATAGGCGATCTCGGTGCCGACGGGTGCGCCTACGGTCGGGGCGACTTCGGACAGCTTGTCGTACACGGCCTTGTCGTTGGTGCTGCGAGTCCACAGAATCAGGTCCGGCTTCAGGGCTGCGACCGACTCGATGCTCACGTCGTAGGTGCCGAGAATGGTGGGCGCGGTGTCGTAGGACTCGTCGACCCACGGGCCGAGGCCGTCGCCGCCGACGGCGAGCCAGTCGCTCGCACCGACGGGTTGTACTCCGAGGGCCAGCGCCGTTTCGGCGTCGGACCAACCGAGGGCGACGACTCTCTGCGGGTCGGCGGGGACGGTCACCTCGCCGAAGATGGTGTCGACGGTGGCACCTTCGGCGGTCTCGGACTCGGAGTCACTGCTTCCGCTGCAGGCGGTCAACACGACGACCGACAGTGCAGCTACCAGCGGTACCAACGTTGAACGTTTGAAGATGTGCATAGGCAACGCTAACCTATGGGCGCCGGTTTCGAGAACTGATCGACGATTGCCGCGTTCGTGACCACCTGGGCCCGTGTCATTCCTCGACGACGAGAGGATGCGGCTGAGATTTGAACTTCGCGGGCGAACCGTCGGCCATCGCGACGCCGTGTATTCCGCCCCACGCCATCATGCAGAGGTAGTCGATGAGGTCTTCTGCGGACATCGACTTGTTGGAGATCCACCAGTGCGTGGCCAGTTGAACTGCCCCGACGATCGCGAAGGCGAACGGCACGGATCCACCGGAATCCATCTCGCGACTTCGTAGGCGTTCACCCAGCACCGTTGCGAGCAACTCGGCGATCATGCGCTCCGACTCCGCCACGACGTCGCGGTTGGGCCCAGCGCTGTTGGACATGACGTAGAGGTAGACCTCGGGGTCCGTGGCGACCGTCTCCACATATGCGGCGATGACAACTCTGGTCAAGTGATATTCGTCGAGTTCCTCGGAGATCGCGTCGTAGATCCGCGGCGCGAGAGTCGTCTCGACGTACCTGCTCATGGTCGCGTTGGTCAGATCGTTCTTGTCGGTGAAATACCGGTACAGAACCGTCTTCGAGATCCCGATCTCCGACGCGATCTCGTCCATGCCGATATCGCGTCCGCGGAGTCGAATCGCGGCAAGGGTGCCGTCCACCAACTCTTCTCGGCGTGCGATCTTGTGCTCGCGCCAGCGCCGCTTACGCCCGTCCGGCTTCTCGACCTTCGGTTCCGCGTCCTCGGGCTGCGCGTCCTTGGAACGTGAATTCGGGTCCGCCTTGGCTGTCGATGTCGCATTTCTCGCCACGTGTGTCCGCCGTATCCCATCGTCGTACGTCCGGGCATCAGCTTAAGCGTCGAGCAAGCGATCGCGCGTACCGCACCTCGCCCCCGAATGCATGTCCCCGGGCGCGGGCACAATGGCGTGGGTGCAGCTGATGAATTTCGACGACGCGACCAAGCGCCGCGACCTTCGCAAGATGAAGATGGTCGCGACAGGGTTCCTCGTCTTCGCGACCGTGGTCTACCTGGTGTGCCGCTGGCAGGAATCGCGGGGGGCCGGCGACTGGGTCGGATATGTGCGGGCGGCGGCGGAAGCGGGCATGGTGGGTGCGCTCGCCGACTGGTTCGCCGTCACCGCGCTCTTCAAACACCCGCTGGGGATTCCGATCCCGCACACCGCGATCATCAAGAAGAAGAAGGATCAGCTCGGGTCGAGTCTCGGCTCGTTCGTCGGTAGCAATTTCCTGGCGCCCGACGTCGTCTCCGAGAAGGTCCAGTCCGCGCAGATTCCGCTGCGCCTGGGAACCTGGCTCGCCGTTCCGGAGAACGCCGAACGCGTCGCCGCCGAATCGGCGACCGTCATGCACGGCGTCGTGGAAGTGCTCAACGACGCCGATATCACCCAGGTCATCGATTCCACGATCGTGCGTCGGCTCGCCGATCCGCAGTGGGGTCCGCCGATCGGGCGTGTCCTCGACGAGTTGATCACGGAGAACCGTCAGCTTCCGCTGATCGACATGCTGGCCGAGCGTGCGCACCAATGGGCGCTGGGGAGCCAGGAGACCATCGATCGCGTGGTGTCGCGGGATTCGCCGACGTGGTCGCCGAAGTTCGTCGACACTCTGCTGGGCGAGAAGATCTACAAGGAGATCGTCGAGTTCACCTGGAAGGTCAGGTCCAATCCTGATCACGAACTCCGGCTCGCCGCCAACAAGTTCCTCGTCGACTACGCGCACGATCTTCAGCACGATCCAGCGACCATCGAGAAGGCCGAGTCGCTCAAGGCTCAGATCATGGGGCGAGAGGAGATCACCGGCCTCGCAGCGGCCACGTGGAAAGTGGCCAAGAGACTCATCACCGAATCGGTCGACGACCCGTCGAGCACATTGCGCCTCAAGATCAGCGAGAACGTCGCGAGCTGGGGTGTGCGGATTCGCGACGACCACGAACTACGCGGCAAGGTCGACGGGTGGCTCCTCGGGGGAGCGCGGTACATCGCGTCGAACTACGCGGACGAGATCACCACGATCATCACCGACACCGTCGCGCGTTGGGATGCCGAGGAGGCGAGTTCCAAGATCGAACTGCAGGTCGGGCGTGACCTGCAGTTCATTCGCATCAACGGCACCGTCGTCGGATCCATAGCGGGACTCGCGATCTACTCGCTGTCGAATCTGCTGTTCTAGCCCGCTGCTAGCAGAGTGCTTGCAATAGCTAGCACCCTTGGGTAATCTCGGGCAAGTACACCGAAACCACGAGTTTCGAACCAGGAACGAGCGGTGAACATGGCCCCCAGCAAAGACGATCAAATCGACAATCAGGGGATTGTCGCCAAGGTATCCGAGGCGACAGAAGTCGTAGCCGAGGCGAGTGATCTCGTCGCCAGCGTCGTCACCACGGCGGCGTCGGACATCGGCAGTTACATCCGTTCACAGCGTGTGGCCGCGCAGGTTTCACTGCGGCAACTCGCGTCGAGGGCGGGGGTGAGCAACCCGTATCTGAGCCAGATAGAACGTGGGTTGCGCAATCCATCCGCCGAGGTGCTCGCCCAGATCGCCAAGGGTCTGCGCGTGTCATCGGAAGCGTTGTACGTACGGGCCGGATTCTTGGAAGAACGTCCACACGGTCCGGTTCGAGATGCATTGCTCGGAGATTCGGAGATCACCGAACGGCAGAAGCACGTGCTGATCGAGATCTACGACTCGTTTCGTCGCGAGAACGAGCAGAAGCAGAAGACGAACGACGCCACGTCGTCGGATACGACGTCGTCGACCGAACCAGAACTGCACTCAGACCCAGAATCACCCATACAGGAGTCTTCCCAATGACTGATCCCAAGAATTTCGACACCGTCAAGACGCCTATCTTCGCCGCCGTCGGCGCAGGCGATGCGGTAGTTCAGGCCGTGGCCGATGTGGTTGCGCAGGTGCGTTCGCGGGCCGAGGTCCGCGGCACCGAGGTGACCGACCGCGTCGATACCGCCCGCGCTCGTCTGGCCGACTTCTCCGAGGACGTCAGCGAAGGAGTCGAGTCGCTCCGCGAGCGTCTGACCAATCTTCCCGCCGAACTCCCCGACGAGATCGCCGAACTCCGTGAGCGTTTCACTCCGGAGGAACTGCGCAAGGTCGCCGAGGCCTACCTCAAGGTGGCGTCGGATCTGTACACCTCGCTCGCCGAGCGCGGCGAGGAGACCGTCGAGCGCATCCGCCGCACTCCCGCCGTCGAAGAAGGCATCGAGCGTGCCAACGCAGCCGCCAACGACGTCGTCGACCTGACCGAGCAGGCGCTGGGCACCGTCGCTTCGCAGACTCGCGCGGTCGGCGAACGCGCTGCTGCTCTCGCAGGCATCGCGTCGGACAAGGTTCGTGACACTGCCGACGACCTGGCCGACGAGATCGAAGAGGCAGGCGAGAATGCCAAGGAGGCGGCAACCGACGCCTCGCAGAAGGTCAGCGGCACCGCAGGCAAGGTCGAGTCCAAGACCCGCGGCACCAACAATTCACCGATCAAGAAGACCGCACCGGCGAAGAGTGCCCCTGCGGCTACCCCCGCGGCGGCGGCCAAGAAGACTGCAGCGCCCGCCAAGAAGGCACCGGCCAAGAAGGCCTGACCTTCCTGTCAGCCGATCCACCCCCTGCATCGATCGATGCAGGGGGTGTTTTGTCTGGGCGGATCAATGCAGGGGCGATTTGCCGGTCGAGCGGAGCGAGGGGCGATTTGCCGGTGGAGCGGAGCGAGGGGCGATTTGCCGGTGGAGCGGAGCGAGGGGCGTTTTGCGTAGTATGGCGGGGTGCCAGCCGTCGATAGCCTCACGTCTTTGATCCTTCTGGCCCTTCGCCTTGTCGCGTTGGCCGGTGCCGCGTATGCGGTTTTCCATGCGGCGCGTCAACGTCCTGATGCGTTCACGGCGGTCGACAAGCTGACCAAGCCTGTGTGGTTGGGCATTCTCGTGGTGGCGTTGCTGGTTGTTTTCGTGTTCGGGGCGGTGAACTTCATCGGTTTGCTCGGCGTTGTCGCGGTGTGTGTGTACCTCGTCGATGTTCGTCCCAAGGTCGACGCGATTCAGCGCGGCCCTCGTTGGTGACCTGGGGGTCGCCGCAGCAGGCCAACGGTTTCGCTGCTCGGGCGCATATCGTCTAGTCATGATCGAGTATCGCGTCGACGACTTGGCTCGGCGTGCGGGCGTCAGTGTGCGGAATGTGCGTGTCTACCAGGACCGGGGTCTTCTTCCGCCGCCGCGCAGGGAGGGCAGGACCGGGTGGTACAACACCTCGCACCTGGCACGTCTCGGGCTGATTTCTCGGATGTTGGATCGTGGTTACACGTTTGCCACCATCGGTGAGCTTCTGACGGCGGCGCAGTCCGGCCTGCGCGTCGAGGACGTGCTCGAGACTGATGACGCCGTGCAGACACCCGACTCCGCGCACCTTTCTCGCGCCGATATGCAGACGATGTTCGGGGATGACGTCTCCGATGCCGACCTGGACCGAGGCGTCGAACTCGGGGTCATCGCCACGTCGGGAGACGGCTATCGCGTCGACAACCCGTTGCTGGTCGAGGCGGCGCGGTTGTTGTCGGCTGCCGGAATCTCGTTGAGCCGGACGCTCGATCAGACCGAGGCTGTGCGCCGGGATCTCGATGACGTCGCGGGTCGTTTTGTTGCGTTGATCACAGACAGATTCCTCGGTGCAGGACAAGATCCTTTCGAGACCGATGCTGCGACGGTGGGGGACATTGCCGAGCTGGTGAACCGGCTGAGACCTCTGGCACACCAGACGGTCACTGCGTTGTTCACGGAAGCTATGGACCACCGAATCACGTTGGTCATGGAAGAGGTCGTCGCGAAGCACGGTGGTGATGCCGCGCCTGCGACGGATCGGTAACGCTGCAACGAAGGAGATGTTCGTGGTCACACGTAGAGCCGTCGAGGGTGCCGCCGTTGGTATCGGAGGCCTTGCCGCAGCTGCGGGTATCGGTGCCTTCCTGCTGCGTAGGCGCAGGGGCAACTCGTTCGTCACCACCTCCGACGCGCAGCCCGATGCGCTGCTGCGGACGCCGGTCCTCGTTCCTCGCATCGTTCCCGTCGTCACCGACGACGGCGCCGAACTGCATGTCCGCGTCTACGGCGACCCCAGCGCTGCGCCCATCGTCTTCAGTCACGGATGGACGTGTTCGGCCGATTTCTGGATCCCGCAGATCAACGCGTTCGCGGAGAACTACCAGGTGATCGTCTACGACCAGCGCGGTCATGGACGCAGCGATGTCGGATCGAGGCCGCTCGGGCCCGACGTGCTCGCCGACGACCTGGCCGACGTGCTTGCCGCGACGGTCGCCGAGGACAACAAAGCGGTACTCGTCGGCCACAGCATGGGCGGAATGTCGGTCATGGCGTGGGCGGGGCGTTACCCCGAGCAGGTCGATCGGCTCGTCAGCGCGGTGCTGCTGGCCAGTACGGCGACGGACAGTCTGGTCCGTGAGACCACTGTCATCCCACTTCCGACACGGTTCCCGCGTGTCCCGGTTCCGCTGGGTCGCGTCGTGCTGAAGTCGGCGGTACCTCTGCGTCCGTCACCGGTGACGCGTCAAGCGATCAAGTACGTGTCGATGGCTCCTGGCGCGTCGGCGGCAGAGGTCGCGTTCTGCGAGAAGATCGTGCTCGAGTGCGCTCCGCGGACCAGGGGAATCTGGGGCGCGGCGCTGACCGATCTCGATATTCACGAAGCGCTGGCCAACATGAACGTGCCGACCAGCGTGCTGGTCGGCACCGCCGATCGCCTGACGCCCCCGGTGCATGCGCGCAGGTTGGCGGGGGCACTGAAGGCGCACGACCACCTGAGCAGACTCATCGAACTCACCGGCGTCGGACACATGAGTTCGGTGGAGTCGATCGACGAGTTCAACGCCGAGGTCGCGCGGCTCCGCAACCTGTAGCGCTGCTCTAGCTGAAGACCACCGTCTTCTTGCCGTGCACGAGCACCCGGTCCTCCAAGTGCCAGCGCAGGCCGCGGGAGAGCACGAGCTTCTCGATGTCGCGCCCCTGCCTGACCATGTCGGCCACCTCGTCGGAGTGGTCGACGCGGATGACGTCCTGTTCCACGATCGGACCGGCGTCGAGTTCGGCGGTGACGTAGTGGCACGTGGCGCCGATCAGCTTCACACCGCGCGCGAACGCCTGGTGATAGGGCCGAGCACCGACGAACGACGGCAGGAAGCTGTGGTGGATGTTGAGCGCGCGCCCGGACCAGTGCTCGCAGAGATCCTGTGGCAGCACCTGCATGAAGCGGGCGAGGACGACGGCGTGTGGATCGTACGAGTCGACGAGGCGGCGAACCTCGTCGAACGCCGGGCCCCGTTCGGTCGGGTCCTTCGCGAACTCGACGTGATGGAACTTGATGCCGTGCGCCGTGGCGACAGGCTCTAGCGACTCGTGATTGCCGATGACGGCGGACACCTCGGCCGGTAGTTCACCGCCTGCAGCCCGTCCGAGCAGGTCGTGCAGGCAGTGGGCTTCCTTGCTGACGAGGATGACCACCCTTTTGCGGACACCGGAATCATGAAGTGTCCATTCGGTTTCCGGTCCGATGTCGGCTGCGACTGCCGCGAACTCGGTACGCAGTTGTTCGATGCTCATCGACACCGAGGACGCACGGACAGCCTGCCGGGTGAAGAACCATCCGGTGTCCGGGTCGGCGTGGTACGCCGCCTCGACGATCCAGCCGCCGATGTCGGCGAGAAATGTCGAGAGTTTGGCGACGATGCCCGTGCGGTCGGGGCATCCGAGGGACAGAACGTAGCGACGGTCGTCGACGACACCAGCAGAACTCATGGGCCGATTCTTTCAGGACACCCGAACGCCGGTTGCCACCAGTGTGGTCGCGTCGATCGAATCGACCCCGCGGGCGGTCAGCAGTTCGAGTAACTCGTCGCGCACGACACCGCGTTCGGCGTCGTCCAGGCCGGCGAGCGCACCCCTCATGCCGCTCCCCAGAACGAAGTTCCATACGAAGTCCGCGGTGGCGGGAACATGGTTCGACAGTTCTGTGACCTCGACGGATCCGCAGCCTTGCGCCTCCAGCCACGCGGCGAGCAGGTCCGAGGTCTCGATGCGACGGATCGGATTGTCCGCATACCCCGTGCGAGACCTCGGGCCGGTGTGCTCGGTGTCCGGCGAATGCCGCGCGATCACCTCGTAGTACGCACGGCTGAACTCCTCGAATGCGCCCTTGCGCCACACCGTCACCCCGACGCGGCCGCCTGGGCGTACCAACCGGACGAGCCGTGCGAACGAGGCATCCATGTCGGGAAGGAAGAAGATCCCGTACGACGACGCCAACGCGTCGTAGCCGCTTCGTACGGTGCTCGGCGCCTCCCATGTGGTGGCGTCGGCGCACACGAAGTCGACGTTGCGCAGTGCGAGAGCGGTGGCCTTGACGCGGCCGAGTTCGAGCAGATCGTCGGCGAGGTCGACGGCGTGGACGAGGCCGTCAGGTCCGACGGCGGCCGCGGCAGGAAGGGCCGATGCGCCGGTGCCCGCGCAGACGTCGAGCACCGATTCCCCGGCGGCGAGCTTCAACGCGAACACGAGTGACTGGCCGGCGGGACCCCAGACGAGGGGCGCCGCGAGATCGAACTCTCGGCTCGTGGAATCGAAGGTGCGCGCCATACGAGAGGTGGACATAACCGTGGAGCTTAGGGCGCAGGAGTCTGTGGTTGGGTGGTCACATGTCCGTCACCCGCAGCGCCCTTGCCCGAATGGTCGATCACACGTTGCTCAAGCCGGAGGCCACGGCGGCCGACGTCGCCGCGCTCGTCGAAGAGGCGCGCGCGCTCGGTGTCCTCGCGGTCTGCGTATCGCCGTCGATGCTGCCTGTCGGGGCCGAGGGTCTCGTTGTCGCAGCTGTCGCGGGATTCCCGTCGGGCAAACATCATTCGCTCGTCAAGGGCGCCGAGGCGCGGCTGGCGGTCGATCAGGGCGCGGACGAGATCGACATGGTGATCGACGTCGGAGCTGCTGTCGCGGGGGACTACAACGCCGTCCTGGCCGACGTACTGACGGTTCGCGAAGCCATCGGGCCTTCGGCGGTGCTCAAGGTGATCATCGAGTCGGCTGCACTGTCCGACACGGCAATCGTCGAGACATGCCTCGCGGCCGAGAAAGCAGGAGCGAACTTCGTCAAGACCTCCACGGGCTTCCACCCGGCGGGCGGGGCCAGTGTCGAGGCCGTCCGGTTGATGGCGGATACGGTCGGCGGCAGGCTCGGTGTGAAGGCCAGCGGCGGGATCCGGACGACCGAGGCTGCCCTGGCGATGATCGACGCCGGGGCAACGCGACTCGGCCTGTCCGGAACCTCGGCCGTCCTCGCCGGCCTGGAGAGTTAGGCCAGAGGGTTAGGCCTGGAGGGTTAGGCCAGAACGCCACAGCCTTCGGGTGATTCGACGGTCTGGCCGGGAGGAGGCGCGGGCATCGTGTACTGCCCGCCCTGGAGGGCCAGTTCGATTCCGCTGTCGGTGACGGTCAACGACGTCGGCTTCATGTCGAGTGGGTACTGCTGCAGGCTGTCCGTCAGCACACCGACGATGCTGTCCACCAGATCGGTCGGAATGCCGAGTCCCAGGATGGACGCGTCGACGGTCTGTACATCGACGCGATCGCCGGAGATGGACGGCTTCACCGTCAGCTGAGCGATACCACCGACCGAGAACGACAGTGTGCCTGCGGACTGACTTGCGGTGACGCCGGAGACGAGGGCGCCGATGCCCTGCGATTGCAGTGTGGCCGCGATGCCGTCGGTCGACCAGCTGATATCGGCACTGGAGCTACCGATGGTGCCGTTGCTGTCCGCGGTCTGCTCGAGGTTCACATCCTTGACCTCCGCGTGCACGACCATTCCTTCGGCGGGGCCGAAGCGTGCATCACTGCTGTCGACGGTCACCGATGAGACCTGCTTGTCGACGAGTGAGATCAGGATCGGCTTCCAGCCGAGGCCTACGTCGACGGAGCTGCCGATCTCACTTTCCAATTGGCCTGCGAGGCATGACTTGATCTGCTGGCGGAAGAACAGTTCTCCGCCCAGCAGCGCAGCGACGAGCACGAGGACCACTACTACCGCGATCAGGGGAGCTTTGCTTCGTGTCATTCGCAGCAGTCTTCCCGATGAATCTGAAAGAGCTCTGTGAATCGCCGCTTCCCCGCAAACGCACGTGCGTTTGTGTGGGTGGTGGGGTGTTGTCCGCCGTTCCTCGCAAACGCACGTGCGTTTGCGGGAGAGGAGGGGGCGGTCGATGTCCGGTCGAATTGTTGTGATGTGTAACACATCGGTGTCGTACTCTTGTGTGCATGAGCACGACACGACCGAGCACCGTCGAACTCCGGCGTCTGGCCGCGAGTCAGGATGGCTACTTCACCGTCGAGCAGGCCGAGTCACTCGGTTTCGACCACCCGTCGATACAGGCCAGCATCGTCGCGGGTGACTGGACGAAGGTCGAGCGGAATCTGTGCAGACTGGCCGAGTGGCCGCACAGCGACCTCGAACAGTTCGCGATGTGGTGCGCATGGTTCGGCGGCGATGCCGTCATCTCACACCAGAGTGCCGCGGAGTTGCACGGATTCGGGCACCTGCATCCGCAGTTCGTTCATGTCTCCGCGTACACCAACATGCGGCTGGCGGACACCCGACTCGCGGTGCACCGCCTGCAGCTCACCCCGCACGACTTCGAGTCCACCGGCACCTTCCGCATCACGACGCCGGTGCGAACCGTGCTCGACCTCGCCGCGGGCGGTATCTCGCAGATCACGCTCGACGAAGTCGTGGGCGACGCGGTGGCGATAGGCCGCGTCGATCCGGGCGTGCTGTACGCCGAGGCGTCGAGCGGCACCGAGCGGGTCACCGAGCGGGTCGAGCTCGCGCTGTCCGCCTGTACCTGACGTTCGGCGCGTCAGGGGTTCGGACGTACGAGGTCCCACGGGACCGTCAGAACGTTGTCACGCATCCTGCGTCTGGGCACCGCGGTGGGGACACCCTCGCGTGCCAGTTGGGTCAACGCCGAGCGCCACCGCACACGCGGGCCGAACGGGGCCAGGGGAGCGGCCGTCACCCACGCCTTGTCGGCGGCGCGAAGCAGTGCATGGATGGGCTCTCCCGGAAAATTCCGGTGGATGAGGGCCTTGGGGAGTCTCTCGGCGATGTCCGACGGCAAGTCCACGGTGAACGGATCCCATGCGAGTGTCAGTGAGATCGGCCCGGTCTCGTCGAGCAGCACCCAGGCGCAGCGACGCCCGAGTTCGTCGCACGTTCCGTCCACCAGTAGGCCGCCGGGAGCGAGCCCGGACAGTATCCGCGACCACGCGTCGGGCACAGCATCTTCGGGGTACTGACGGAGAACGTTGAATGCGCGCACCAGATTGGGGCGCAGTCCGGCGAGCTCGAAACCGCCGCGCGCGAAGTGCACGTTCTCCGACCCCGGTACGACGCGCGCGGGGTCGATCTCGAGGCCGGTGACTCGGAGGTCCGCTCGGATCGTGCGGAGGCGTCGCGCGATTTCGAGCGTCGTATCGGGTCTGGCGCCGTAACCGAGGTCGACGACCAGTGGGTCGAGCGCATCGGTCAACACCTGCCGCACGAGGGGGCTGTGGGTGAGCCAGCGATCGCTGCGCCGGAGGCGGTTGATGCCGGTGGTGCCGCGGGTCACGACGCCGACAGGAGTGGAGCCTGCGGAATGACCCTTGGATACAGGAGTGGAGCCTGCGGAATGACCCTTGGATACAGGAGTGGAGCCTGTGGAACGACCTCTCAGAACTGGCGTGTCAGGTGTTCTTGGCAAGCCAGTCGGCTGTCACTTCGCCCTCGCCGCGCCACAGGTCACGCAGGTTCACGAGCATGAGTTGCTCGAGCTTGCCGCCGACGAAGGGGAGGAAGACTTTGGCTTCGGACGAGGTGCGCAGGGTCGAGCCGGTTTCCGTCGCGAACAGTGACGTCGTGCCCTTGAGGCTGCCCGGTCCGGCTGGAATCGACGCGTCGTACTTGCCTTCGGTGGTGTCCTCGTAGGGATCGAAGTGCACGTTGCGCGTGATGACCATGTCTTTTTTCATGACGGTTTGAGCGATGTCCGGTAGCTCCGTCCTCGGAATGATGTGATGCATCACGATGTCGATTCCTGTGTCGGTGACCTCGAAACTCTTCAGCTCGTTGTGGGAGTACTTCTTCATCTCCTCGACCCGAGCGTTCCAGTGATCGCGACTCGACAACGCGGCATACACCTGCTCCGTGGAGTGGGTGAACCGGGCTGAGTAGTTCATGCGGCGCGCCATAGTCGGCCAGGGTACCGGCTGACTCGCCGAACACTGCTACAGGTTCTTGTCGATCCACTCGCCGGTGAAGTCGTGTTCGTTGTCGATGAGCGCCAGGACCTGCTCGCTGATCATGGACTCGATCTTGCTTCCGAAGATCGGGATCTTGACCTCGGTGGTACCGGAGAGGGACGTGGTGGACGACGTGCTGTCACCTTCGAGGAGCGTCGTGCCGGAGATCGACGCGGGAGCGCCTTCGACCGTCGCGCCGAACTTGCCCTCGGCGCGGTTGCCGCCGAGTGGTCCCCAGGATTCGGTGCGCTCGATGACGAGCGGGCCCTTCTTGAATGCCGTCACCGCGGCAGGCAGCTCGTCCTCGGGAATGGACTGCGTCATCACCACGCTGATCGTGCCGTTGACGGCAGTGACGCTCACCAGCTGCGCACCCGGTCCGCCGATGCCGTCGATCCGGTCCTTCCAGTACTGCTCGGAGACGAGCGCGGCGTGCACCTTGTCGACAGATGCGGGGACGGACGCGCTGTGCGCGATTGGGCGAGGCATAGCCCGGAGGGTACCGCGTGCATCCGACACCTCTTCCGGACCGGTACCCTGGACTCCCGTGCCCACCGCAATTTCCGGCCTCACGACCATGCGCCTCGGTGGCCCGGCCCGTGAGTTCGCCGTAGCGAAGACATCCGAAGAACTCGTCGCCCTCGTGCGTGACGCCGACACGTCGGGAACCCCGGTTCTGCTGGTCGGAGGCGGATCGAATCTGGTCGTCGGCGACCAGGGTTACGACGGTCTGGTGATCAAGGTCGAGACGTCGGGCATCCGTGTCGACGGGGACTCCATCCGGGTCGCGGCGGGAGAACGCTGGGACTCGGTCGTCGCTGCCTCGCTCGACGAGGGTCTGGCGGGCCTGGAAGCTCTTTCCGGGATCCCCGGCCTCACCGGTGCGACGCCGGTGCAGAACGTCGGCGCATACGGGACCGTCACCTCGGATGTGCTCGACTCGCTCACGGTCTACGACCGCGAGACGGGTGAGACGTCCACCTGGACGCCGGATCGATGCGGATTCGGATTGCATCGCCAGTCCGTCTTCAAGCACTCGACGCGGTACGTCATCCTCGACACGACGATGGCCTTGCGGCGGTCGGGATCCTCGGATCCGGTTCGGTACGCGGGTCTTGCGGACAGGCTCGGCGTCACCATCGGCGACACGGTTGCCGCGAAGGACGTGCGTACGGCCGTGTTGGATCTGCGAGGCCAGAAGGGGATGGTGCTCGACGCCGAAGACCACGACACGTGGAGCGTCGGCTCCTTCTTCCTGAACCCGGTGCTGACGGACATTCCGGAGCCGGCGTCGCGGGCACCCCAGTACCCGGATCCGTCGGGCATCAAGATCCATGCGGCATGGCTGATCCAGAACGCAGGCTTCGCTCATGGTTACGGCCGCGAGTTCGGCAATGGGACGGTGTCGCTGTCGACCAAGCACGTTCTCGCGATCACCAACCGCGGCGGCGCGACGACGGCGGATGTCATGGCGCTGGCGTCGCACATCAGGGACGGCGTCGAAGCGGAGTTCGGAATCACACTCGTGCCCGAATGCGATCTGGTCGGCTGCTCGCTCAGTTGATACCGGCTGACCGCCTACCATGGGATCTTTGTAGTTGCGTTCTGTGCAGTGCAAGTGAAGGAGTTTTTCAGTGCAGGTCACAAGCGTCGGGCACGCGGGTTTTCACATTCAGACCGATGCAGGCAACATCCTGTGTGATCCGTGGGTCAATCCCGCGTACTTCACGTCGTGGTTCCCGTTTCCGGACAACACGCAGCTGGATTGGGACACCCTCGGCAACTGCGATTATCTGTACGTCTCGCACCTGCACAAAGACCACTTCGATCCGAAGAACCTCGCCGAGCACGTCGACAAGGACACGACCGTCCTGCTGCCGGACTACCCGGTCCCGGATCTGAAGAACGAGCTGATCAAGCTCGGTTTTCACAAGTTCTTCGAGACGACCGACTCGGTCAAGCACCGAATCTCCGGCCCCAAGGGCGATCTCGACATCATGATCATCGCCCTTCGTGCGCCTGCCGACGGCCCCATCGGCGACTCCGGTCTCGTCGTGTCCGACGGTGAGACCGTCGCGTTCAACATGAACGACGCTCGCCCGGTCGACCTCGACGTGCTGACCGAGGAGTTCGGGCATGTCGACGTGCACATGCTGCAGTACTCCGGCGCCATCTGGTACCCGATGGTCTACGACATGGTCGAGCGTGCAAAGAAGGCGTTCGGCGAGCAGAAGCGTCAGCGTCAGATGGACCGTGCTCGCCAGTACATCGAGCAGATCGGTGCGACGTGGGTCATCCCGTCAGCGGGCCCGCCCTGTTTTCTGGACGACGAGCTGCGCTTCCTCAACGACGTGTACGACGACCCGTCCAACATCTTCCCGGACCAGATGGTCTTCCTCGATCAGATGCGCCGAAACGGCCACGACAAAGGGTTGCTGCAGATCCCCGGCACGACGTCGACGTTCGTCGGCAGTGAACTCGTCTCGCACGAGCATCCGCTGCCGGTCGAGGAGGTCGAAGCGATCTTCACCACCGGTAAGGCCCAGTACATCGAGGATTTCGCCCAGCGTCAGGCCGGCGTCATCGCGGCAGAGAAGGCGGCGTGGGCATCGGCCGACGGTGAGCCGTTGCTCGAGCCGCTCCGAGAGTTGTTCGAGCCCATCATGATTCAGACCGACCAGATCTGCGACGGCATCGGTTACCCGGTAGCACTGATGCTCGGCGCGGAAACCGTCGTACTCGATTTTCCGAAGCGGATCGTGCGCGAACCTGTGCTGAAAGAGCGCTTTCGCTACAGCTTCACCATCGCGCCCGAGCTGGTACGAACCGTCGTGCGCGACAAGGAACCGGACTGGGTCAACTCGGTATTCCTGTCGACGCGTTTTCGTGCACGTCGTGTCGGTGGGTACAACGAGTTCCTGTACACGTTCTTCAAATGCCTCACCGACGAGCGGATCGCCTACGCGGACGGATGGTTCGCCGAGGCGCACGACGACACCGCAACCATCGTCAAGGACGGTTACGAGATCCAACGTCGGTGCCCGCATCTGAAGGCGGACCTGTCGAAGTTCGGGATCGTCGAGGGCAACAAGCTGACGTGCAACCTGCACGGCTGGGACTGGAACCTCGACACCGGTCGCTGCCTGACGTCGAAGGGGCACGAACTGCGGTCGACCAAGCTCTGAGCAACCAGTCACCATCCACGCAAACGCACGTGCGTTTGCGTAGATGGGTGGGAGTTTCCGCTGGTCGGGTCCGGATGCTGCGCAAATGCGTGTGCGTTTGCGTGGTGGGTGACGGTGTCTGCTGGTCGGGTTTTGGGTGCTGCGCAAATGCGTGTGCGTTTGCGTGGTGGGGTGGGGTGGGGTCCGGGGATGGGCGTTTGCGCAGAATGTCCGGATCCAGGTGTGAAACCGGTGTGAATCCGAGCGCACAGGACGTCTCGATAGTGGTCGGGTAATTTTCCGCGGGTACGTTGGAACACGTGCATGAGCAGGTAGAACGGACAAATCGGACGCGGTTGCTGTGGTGGATCGCGGCGATCGCGGCACTGGCGGCTCTCGTCGCGGGATGCACCATCGGCAGTGACGGCGGATCGACCGGCAGTGCGGCGTCGACGACCGAAGCCCCACCGGTTGCCCAGGTGACGCAGAATCCGACGGATGGAGCCGAGGACGTCAGTCCCATCGCCCCCATCTCGGTGTCCGTCACCAACGGAACTCTGAGCGGCGTCACGCTGACCAACCCCGAAGGCAAACTCGTCCAGGGCGCGCTCGCGCCGGACAAGGCGTCGTACGGCATCACCGAACCGCTCGGCTACGGCTCGACGTACACGTGGGCGGGCACCGCGATCGGCTCCGACGGCAAATCCGTCGAGATCGACGGAAGCTTCACCACTGTCACTCCGGACAGCAGGACGGCGGTCAGCACCAACATCGGTGACGGCCAGGAGGTCGGCATCGCGGCGCCGATCATCCTGCAGTTCGACTCGACGATCGAGAACAAGGCGGCCGTCGAGAAGGCGCTGACCGTCACCACGAACCCGCCGACGCCGGGGGCGTGGGCATGGTTCCCCGACGACAACGGCTCACGGGTGCACTGGCGCCCGGCCAACTACTGGGCTCCCGGTACGACGGTGTCGGTGCAGGCGAATCTGTACGGCGTCGACTACGGCGACGGCGCTTACGGCGCCGACGACGTGACCATCGACTTCAGCATCGGTCGCAGTCAGATCGTCAAAGCAGAGGCGACGAGCCACCGCATGCAGGTCGTCCGTGATGGGCAGACCATCATGGACATTCCGGTGAGCTACGGCGAAGGCAACGAAGCGCGCAACGTGACGCGCTCGGGCATCCACGTGGTGACCGAGAAGCACGAGGACTTCCTGATGTCGAATCCGCCGTTCTACGAGAACGTGCGCGAGCGATGGGCCGTCCGCATCTCCAACAACGGCGAGTTCATCCACGCCAACCCGGAGACAACCGGCGTGCAGGGCGCGTCGAATGTCACCAACGGGTGTATCAACCTTTCGACCGAGGACGCCCAGCAGTACTTCGGCATCGCGATGTACGGCGACCCGGTCGAGGTGACGGGCACGTCGATCGACCTGTCGGCTGCCGACGGCGATCTCTACGACTGGGCGATCGACTGGCCGACGTGGGAGTCGATGTCCGAGCTGCCTGCAGGCGCTGCTGCGGCGACGACTCCGGTTGCACCTGCCGTCGCTCCGGCGGCGGTTCCGGCGGGCTGAGTCCGCAGTCGCGTCACGAAAAATGCCAGGTGCACGGATGCACCTGGCATTTCTCGTCTGTCAAGAATCAAGACCGCGAAGAATCAGGACCGCGCGAAGCGACCGGGGCCGGCCTGGTCGCGAGGCTTGATGATGATCTGATCGAGATTGACGTGCGACGGACGTGATGCGACGAAGCCGATGACCTCCGCGATGTCGCTGGCCACCAGCGGCGTGATGCCCTTGTACACAGCGTCCGCCTTCGCCTCGTCGCCGTCGAAACGCACGAGCGAGAACTCGGTCTCCACAGCACCCGGTGCGATCTCGGTGAGTCGGACCGGCTGGCCCAGAAGCTCGCCGCGCAGCGTCCGATGCAGCACCGCTTGGGCGTGCTTGGCCGAGGTGTAACCGGAGCCGTTGTCGTACGCTTCGAAGGCCGCAACCGACGTGATGGTCACCACAAGTCCATCGCCCGATTCGATCAGTTTCGGCAGCAATGCCTTGGTGATTCGCAGCGTGCCGAGGACGTTGGTTTCCCACATCCAGCGCCACTCTTCGAGATCGGCATCGATGACAGGTGCGAGTCCTTTCGCTCCGCCCGCGTTGTTGATCAGCACGTGAACGCGGGGGATCACGGCGGTGAACGCGGCGACCGAATCCTCGTCGGTAACGTCCAATTCCAGTGCGGTGCCGCCGATTTCGGACGCGAGCTTCTCCAGGCGGTCGAGGCGGCGTGCCCCGATGGCGACGTGGTACCCCTGCGCGGCCAAATGGCGGGCGGTGGCCTCGCCGATTCCCGAGCTGGCTCCGGTGACAACTGCGATGCGGGCGTCGGGCGAGATTTGTTCGGACAATGTCATGCATCGAATTCTAGTCGCAGGCATTCGCTGCTCGACGGGGCAGGATTGGTGATCCGCCGGGGAGGTGCTAATTTGGCCTCATGTCCGCCAGCCACTCGCCAGCATTGCGTGTCACCTACGTGACTGCTGCTCTGGGTTCTCGGCTGCCACTCCCTCGTGAACTGTGTTGTCTCGGTTTCGGAGCCTGTCGCTAAATCAGCTTTTGCGACTGGTCGTCTCTGCGCTCTTCTTTCTCTGCGCTTTCCTGACCGCATCCTGCACCACCCGTTCTCCAGTGCGGGTCTATTGCCGAGGACAAACCACGTGTCACTTGCAACGCTTCCGATCAATACCTCCGTCGCTTCCATACGCGGATCCCGTTCGTCCTCCGTCGTCGGGCGAACGACCGTCCGCAATCGAGTTCAGATCGTCGCACCCGACTTGCGGGTCGCCGACAGTCCAGCCGCTTCCGTCCTTCGCGTCGCCTCGGTCGAAGGCCCAATTTCCCGCGACATCGCCGCCCGCGCAACGGGTTTGAGTATCGCCACCGTCAACCGTCAGGTCGCCTCGCTCCTGGGTGTCGGTCTGCTGCGTGAGCGGGCAGATCTCACCGCCTCGGGCGCAATCGGTCGGCCCCGCGTGCCGTTCGAGGTCAACCACGAACCGTATTCGACCGTGGGCATCCACATCGGTGCCATCGTCACCGGCATCATCGTCAGCGACCTGCGCGGCCGCATCCTCGGCGCCGTCGAGATCCCGACGCCGAGCGGACCCGCGTCGACGGCCCTGCACACCATCACACGCAGTGCAGGCGCCTTCGCTGCCCGGTGGCACCGGCGCACCCCGCTGTGGGTCGGAGTGGCTCTGGGCGGCCGGGTCGACGCCTCCACCGGAACCGTCGACCACCCACGCCTCGGGTGGGACAACGCACAGGTCGGCTCGATCGTCGGCGGCGGACTCGGTCTGCCGGTGTCGGTCTCGGGTCACGTCGAAGCGATGGCCGCATCCGAACTGCTGTTGACGCCCTCTCGCGCCGAGACCGTCACCACGGGAACGAGCTTGTTCTTCTATGCACGCGAAACCGCAGGCATCGCGTTGACCATCGACGGTCGCGTCCACACCCCGTCCACCGGTCCCGGATCGATCGCGCATCTACCGACCGGTTCCGACGCTCGGTGCGAATGCGGCAACCGCGGATGCCTCGAAGCCACGGTCAGCGACCGGGCTGTCCTCACTGCCGCCGTCGAACGCGGCGTTCTCGCCGGCGGTGAGGGACGTCAGAACATTTCGGCGCTCTACCAGGCGGCACACGACGGTTCGGCGGGAGCGCAGGACATCCTCGTCGAGCGCGCGCAGGTGCTCGGACGCACCGTCGGGCTGCTGCGGGATCTGTTCAACCCCGATCGTGTGGTGCTCGGGGGCCAGGCCTTCACCGAGTACACCGCAGGTGTGCCGCACGTGGCAGAAGCGTTCGGCCGCACATCCACGTTGCCGCGCAAGGATATTCGCATCACCGGATTCGGAAACAAGGTGCAGGAGTACGCGGCTGCGGTCGTCTCGCTCAGTGCCGTGTACTCGGATCCGCTGGCATCCATGCGACGGGCTGCTGCGTAGAGCAGAGAGGCCGCGGGCCCGAGCTGCGGCCGGTCGGTCATGATGTGAGCATGGTTATCGATTCAGTGGGGCCGGTGCGGCAGACGAGCGGAACAGACGGGACGAACATCGTCTATCGAGTGTCCGGAAATCGGGCGGGTAGACCGCTCGTTCTGCTGCACGGATGGGCGCAATCCTCGGCGTGCTGGGGCGAGCACGTTCTTGCCGAACTCGGACTCGACTACCGGTTGATCGCCGTCGATCTCCGTGGCCACGGCTACTCGGATGCGCCGGCCAGCGGGTACGACGACTCGGCCATCTGGGCAGGCGACGTCGACGCGGTCCTGACAGCAGAGGGCATCACGGGGCATGGGGGCATAGGCGGGGGCACTGGTGCCGTGCTGGTCGGCTGGTCCTACGGCGGACTCGTCATCTGTGACTATCTGGCTACTCACGGGACGGCTGCGGTGTCGGGAATCGTTCTGGTCGGTGCGATCACGAGCATCGGGCGCGGGGAGCAGGGTGGGCGCGTCGGACCTGCGATGCGGGCGGCGATTCCCGGCGCTATGTCGGAGGAACCGCGGGTGGCGATCAAGGCGCTCGGCAGTTTCGGCAGCGCACTCACAGGGCCGACCCAGGGGAAGGGCGCAGCTGCGCAGGCGCTGTTCGGGTTGACGCTCGCAACGCCGCCTCGCGTGCGTGCTGCGTTGTTCGATCGCGCCGTCTCGCACGACGACCTTCTCCGGACGTTGGATGTTCCGGCGCTCGTGCTGCACGGAACCGAGGACACCGTCGTCGACGTCTCGTCGGGCCGCCACGCCGCGTCGTTGATACCGCAGGTCACCGAGTCGTACTGGGAGGGGGTCGACCACGGCCCCTTCGTCGCCGATCCCGACCGTTTCGTGGCCGAGGTGACGGGGTTCGTCGAGAGCGTGAGTTCGCCCTAGCTGCCCCCTCCCTGAAGCTCCGTACTGTGGGGGAGTGCAGACTGGACGGGTGAGTGGTCGCCAGCTGAGCCGGGTCGCTGTGCTGTCGTTGCATACCTCCCCGCTGGCACAGCCAGGGATGGGCGACGCGGGCGGCATGAACGTGTACGTGCTGCAATCTGCGAAAGAGCTGGCCAAGCGGGGTGTCCAGGTCGAGATTTTCACCAGGGCCACGTCCTCCGCGGACGAACCCGTGCGGGAAGCGGCGCCGGGGGTTCTGGTTCGCAACATCGTCGCCGGGCCGTTCGAAGGCCTCGACAAACAGGACCTGCCGACGCAGCTGTGTGCGTTCGCTGCGGGGGTGTTGCGCGAGGAAGCGCGTCACGACGCCGGCTACTACGATCTCGTTCATTCGCACTACTGGTTGTCCGGTCAGGTGGGTTGGTTGGCGAGAGACCGGTGGGGTGTGCCTCTCGTGCACACCGCGCACACCCTCGCGGCCGTGAAGAACGCCTCGCTTGCCGCCGGTGATTCCCCGGAACCCGCGGCTCGTCAGATCGGTGAACAACAGGTCGTCGCCGAGGCCGATCGTTTGATCGCCAATACCTCCGAAGAGGCCAAACAGCTCATCGAGATCTACGGTGCATCTCCGGAGTCGGTCGACGTCGTGGCGCCCGGTGCCGATCTCGCTCGCTACCATCCCGGCAACCGACTCGCTGCACGCGCCGAGTTGGGTATCGATCCACGAGAAACCGTGGTTGCCTTCGTCGGCCGCATCCAACCGTTGAAGGCGCCCGATGTGTTGCTGCGTGCGGCGGCCGAACTGGTGCGACGAGATCCTGGATCGGCGTTGCGAGTTCTCGTCGTCGGCGGGCCGTCGGGTAGCGGCCTGGACCGGCCGGACAGTCTCATCGAGCTCGCCGAGGAGCTCGGCATCTCGGCTCGCGTGAGCTTCATGCGGCCGCAGCCGTCGCAGGTGTTGGCGCAGGTCTATCGTGCTGCCGACGTGGTCGCCGTGCCCAGTTACAACGAGTCGTTCGGTCTGGTGGCGATCGAGGCGCAGGCCTGCGGTACTCCCGTGATCGCGGCGGATGTCGGTGGGCTCGGGGTGGCAGTTCGGTCGGGGGAAACGGGTGTGCTCGTGCAAGGGCATCGCACCGACGACTGGGCGACGGCGCTGGGAACCATGGTCGGCGACCGAGATACCCTGGCCCGCATGGCTGCTGCCGCGCCCGTGCACGCCGCTGATTTTTCGTGGGAGCACACAGCGGAGGGTTTGCTCGACAGTTATCGTGCAGCGCAGTTCCACTTCGATCGCCACGACGGCCCGAGCGAGTTCTCGCCGCGTCGCACGCGTGGATTGTCCAAGCTACGACGAGGAGTGGTGACGGCATGAGCGAGACAGCTGGATTGATCGACCGGGTGTTGTCCGAGCGCGAGCTGGAATACCAACGCAAGGGCGAGGATTCGTTCGTCGTCGAATTGCCGGGGGAGCGCAAGCTCAAGACCACGACGATGCTGACCGTGGGCAATCACGGGGTGCGCATCGAAGCGTTCGTGTGTCGCAAGCCCGACGAGAATTTCGAAGGTGTCTACCGATACCTTCTCCGGCGCAACCGTCGGCTCTACGGCGTGCATTACACGATCGACAAGATCGGCGACATCTACCTCGTGGGACGATTGTCCACGCACGCGGTGACGGGAGACGAGATCGACCGTGTTCTCGGGCAGGTTCTGGAAGCCGCCGACGGCGATTTCAACGTCCTGCTCGAACTCGGGTTCGCCGAATCCATCAAGCGCGAGTGGGCATGGCGTGTCTCGCGGGGAGAGTCGCTCGCGAATCTGAAGGCGTTCGAGCATCTGATCGAGCAGTAGAACTGGTTACGCGCGCGAAACGTGAGCGTGACCCGTCGCATACGGGCGCCTCGTAGTGTTCTGGACATGACCGGGGCGGTGTACACAGCTGTGCTTCGGCGACCGTTCGGTTGCCGCGTCGGAGAAGTCGTTGCGCTGCTTGGTGTTTCGGCGGTGACAGCACTGCCGCTCGGTGGCGTCGGCAGCTCGATCGCGTCGAAGGAATGCCGAAATCGTGCGGACATCACGAGCGACGAGTAGCGTCCCGAACCAGACGGACCGGCCGCACCCGGAACGCTTGTTCACGAGACGAGCGGCCGAAAGCGAACAATGGAGGAAGTTTTGATCGTCGTGACCCGCAGGATCACTCGGAGCCTGTCTCATTCACCGTTGTCCCGGCGTGCGGCGGTGAGCGGCGTGGCCTCGCTCGGTGCCATCGCGCTGATTGCCGGCTGCGGTTCCGCGCCCGATGACGAGGGTTCGGGTTCCTCCGACGGTGCGGCGGCAGACTTCCTGCCCTGTATGGTCTCCGACTCCGGTGGTTTCGACGACAAGTCGTTCAACCAGCTGGGATTCGAAGGTTTGACCGAGGCCTCCGACACGCTCGGAGTCGATCCGATCACCGTCGAGTCGGCATCGCCGACCGATTACAACCCCAACATCTCCAACCTGATCGACCAGGGCTGCAACCTGATCGTCACCGTCGGATTCGACCTTGCCGACGCGACCAAGGCTGCAGCGGAGGCCAACACCGACATCGACTTCGCGATCATCGACGACAACAGCGTCGATGCCGCCAACGTCAAGCCGCTGACCTACGATGCTGCGCAGTCCGCGTTCCTCGCCGGTTACGCCGCTGCCAGTTACTCCAAGACCGGCGTCGTCGGAACATTCGGTGGCGCACAGCTTCCCACCGTCACGATCTTCATGGACGGATTCGCCGACGGCGTCGACTACTTCAACCAGCAGAAAAGCAAGAACGTCCGGGTCATCGGATGGGACGTCGCAGCTCAGAACGGTTCGTTCACCGGAGGATTCGCCGCCAACGAGGTCGCGAAGAACACCGCTCAGGGCCTCATCGATCAGAACGCCGACGTCGTGTTCCCCGTCGGCGGTCCGATCTACCAGAGTGCCGCGCAGGCCATCCGCGACTCGTCGCGTCCCGTCGCGTTGATCGGTGCGGATGCCGATGTATACGAATCCGATCCGTCGGTCGGTGACCTGCTGCTGACCTCGGTCACGAAGGGTCTGAAGAAGAGCGTCGACGAGGTCGTCGCCACCTCGGGTGAAGGTACGTTCGACAACTCGCCGTACGTCGGAACTCTGGAGAACGACGGCGTCGGCATCGCGCCCTTCCACGATTTCGAATCCCAGGTCGATCCGGCTCTGCAGAGTGAACTGGACACGATCTCGGCCGGGATAATCGACGGATCCATCACCGTCGAGTCGCCCTCGTCACCGAAATAGTTCGGACGCACCCTACGTAATGAAGCTCGAATTACGCGGCATCACCAAGCGTTTCGGATCTCTCGTCGCCAACGATTCCATCGATCTCGTCGTGGAGTCCGGGGAGATTCACTGCTTGCTCGGCGAGAACGGCGCGGGCAAGTCGACTCTGATGAACGTGCTCAGTGGCCTGTACCGGGCCGAGGAGGGCGAGATTCTGCTGGGCGGCGTCCAGCAGAATTTCGCCGGCCCCGGCGACGCGATGGCCGCCGGAATCGGCATGGTGCACCAGCACTTCATGTTGATCCCGGTGTTCACGGTGGCCGAGAACATCATTCTCGGCCACGAGACCACCTCCCTGGGGGGACGACTCGATCTGAACGCGGCTCGAAAGTTGGTGCGTGAGCTCTCCGCCCGCTTCGGTTTCGACCTCGACCCCGATGCACTCGTCGACGACCTCCCTGTCGGCGTGCAGCAGCGAGTGGAGATCGTCAAGGCTCTCAGCCGGGACGCCAAGGTACTGGTGTTCGACGAACCGACGGCCGTGCTGACGCCGCAGGAAACCGACGACCTCATGCGCATCATGCGCGAGCTCGCCGAATCCGGCACCACCGTCGTGTTCATCACGCACAAACTGCGTGAAGTACGCGAAGTGGCCGACCGCATCACCGTCATCAGGCTGGGCAAGGTTGTCGGAGAAGCCGAACCGACCGCAACCAACGCCGAACTCGCGGCGCTGATGGTCGGACGCGACGTGCAGTTGACGGTGTCGAAGTCTCCGGCGCAGCCCGGTGAGGCCGCACTGGTGGTGACGAACCTGACGGTGTTCGACGCCAACGGACAGAAGACCGTCGACGGCATCAGTCTGGAGGTCCACGCAGGCGAAATCCTCGCGATCGCAGGGGTTCAGGGGAACGGGCAGACCGAGTTCGCCGAGGCTCTGCTAGGCGTGCAGGACAACGTGACCGGCGAGATCACCCTCGACGGTAGGTCGTTGATCGGGTCGTCGGTGCACGATGTGCTCGGTGCGGGAGTCGGATTCGTTCCCGAGGATCGCACGATCGACGGTCTCGTCGGTGAGTTCTCGATCGCCGAGAACCTCATGCTCGATCGGTCGACCGGAGAGCCCTTCGTACGGCGAGGCGCCGTCCGCCGAGACTTTCTCGACGAGTTCGCGGCCGACAAGGTCGACGAGTTCGACGTACGCGCGCCGGGAATCGGCACTGCCGTCGGTCGACTGTCGGGTGGCAATCAGCAGAAGGTGGTTCTCGCACGAGAACTGAGCCGCCGGCTTCGGTTGTTCGTGGCGTCGCAGCCGACCAGAGGAATCGATGTCGGCTCGATCGAGTTCGTACACAAGCGAATCGTGGCGACCCGTGACTCCGGTGTCCCGGTGATCGTGGTGTCGAGCGAACTCGACGAGGTCGCCGCGCTCGCAGATCGGATAGCAGTCATGTATCGCGGAACGATCGTCGGCATCGTGCCTGCGGACACCTCGCGCGAAGTTCTGGGATTGATGATGGGTGGAGAACATGCCTGAGACACCTCAGCCCTCTCGTGCGCATACCGTGCTGCGGCAGATATTCACCGGAAGCACCATCATTTCCGTTCTCGCGGTAGTCCTCGCGATGCTGGTCGGCGCGGTGCTCATCGCCGCAACCAACGACGACGTCCAGGACGCGGCCGGATACTTCTTCTCCAGACCGTCGGACATGGCCGTGGCAGTGTGGGATTCGGTGTCGGGTGCGTACTCGTCGTTGTTCCAGGGATCGGTGTACAACTTCCGCAGGCCGGGATTCGAGAACGGCATCAAGCCGCTCACCGAGACACTGACGTTCGCGACGCCGCTGATCGTCGCCGGTCTCGGTGTCGCCCTTGCTTTTCGCGTCGGAATGTTCAACATCGGTGGACGCGGTCAGATGCTCATCGCGGCGGCGTGCGCCGGATGGGTCGGCTTCTCGCTGCAGCTCCCGGCGGGCCTGCACCTGATTGTCGCGATCGCCGCGGGTGTGATCGGCGGCGCCGTGTGGGGCGGCATCGCTGGGCTGTTGAAAGCTCGGACCGGCGCACACGAGGTGATCGTCACGATCATGCTGAACTATGTGGCGTTCTATCTCGTCGCCTATCTGCTGCGTACTCCCGGTGCCCTGCAGGCGCCCGGTTCGAACAACCCCAAGACCGAGGCGATCGCGTCGACGGCGGTGTTTCCCAGGCTGTTCGGTGATCGCTACACCTTGCATGTCGGTTTCGTGCTCGTGGTGGTGGTGACCATCGGTGTGTGGTGGTTGCTCGAGCGGTCCTCGCTCGGTTTCCGTTTCCGTGCCGTCGGGGAGAACCCGAACGCGTCGAGAATCGCCGGGATCGACGTGAATCGGATGTACCTCTACGCGATGGTGCTCTCGGGTGCGCTCGTCGGACTTGCAGGCGTCGCACAGGTTCTCGGTACCGTCACCACGGGATTCGGCGCGGACATCGACGCGGGCATCGGATTCGACGCCATCACCGTCGCACTGCTCGGTCGTTCGAAGCCGTGGGGTGTCTTCTTCGCCGGAATCCTGTTCGGGGCGTTCAAGGCAGGTGGATTCGCGATGCAGGCGGCCGAGGGAGTGCCGATCGACATCGTGCTCGTCGTGCAATCGGTGATCGTGCTGTTCATCGCGGCGCCCCCGCTCGTGCGCGCGGTGTTCCGACTGCCCCCTCCTGGCGCCGAGGTCGCTGCCAGGGCCGATACGGCGAAGGTGGCAGCGCTGTGACCGCCGTCGAAGATCGGACCGAGCTCGTCGCGCCTGCGAGAAGCTGGAAGGTACCCGTCGTTCTGGGGCTGGCGACGCTGCTTGCGCTGCTGTTGTTCGTGTTCCGCGCCGAATCGGGAACGACGACGTTCGCGCTCGCGAGCGAGGGTGATTTCTTCCAGCTCCCGGAAGTCGGTGTCCCGACACGAGCGACCGGAATCGTCGTGTTCCTGGTGCTCGCAGCGATCACGGGATACTCCACGTGGAACGTCGTCCGGCGCACGGCAACACCGTTGTGGTTGCACGCGGTGTTCGCAGTGCTCTTCGTGCTGGGGTTCCTGACGTGGGCGGCGGCAGGGGAGACCGTGCCGGTGCCGGGACTGCTGATCGGCGCTGTCGCGCTGAGCACTCCGCTGATCTTCGGCGCGATGGGCGGTGTGATCTCCGAGCGTGTCGGCGTCATCAACATCGCCATCGAAGGCCAGCTGCTCTCGGG
The DNA here is from genome assembly GCF_001895005.1 of Rhodococcus yunnanensis NBRC 103083. GTDB lineage: Bacteria > Actinomycetota > Actinomycetes > Mycobacteriales > Mycobacteriaceae > Rhodococcoides > Rhodococcoides yunnanense. Next base: position 61,711 of record NZ_BCXH01000008.1, read on the forward strand.
CGCGTTCGTCAGTGCCCTCGTCGCGTCGTTGACGGGGTCGACATACATCGCACTGGTGGCCGCGCTGGTCGCGGGAGCGTTGACCGCGTCGCTGCTGGCGATGTTCTCGATCAAATACTTCGTCAACCAGGTGATCGTCGGCGTGGTGCTCAACGTGCTGGTCGTGGGGCTGACGAGCTTTCTGTATTCCGTTGTGCTGAGCAAGAACACCGAGGCGCTCAATTCGCCGCCGCGGTTCGCGCGCATCGAAATTCCGATCCTGTCGCAGATTCCCGTCATCGGGCCCGTGCTGTTTCGGCAGACGTTCATCGTCTACCTGATGTACATCGCAGTGGCGCTGGTGTACTACGGGCTGTTCCACACCAAGTGGGGTCTACGGCTGCGTGCTGTCGGTGAGCATCCGCAGGCAGCGGACACCGTCGGAATCGACGTGGCGCGCACGCGGTTCTGGAACGTGTGCCTCGCCGGCGCGATCGCCGGCCTCGGCGGCGCGTACTTCACGCTGGGATCGGTCGGGGCCTTCGGCAAGGAGATGACGGCGGGAGCCGGCTACATCGCGTTGGCGGCGGTGATCTTCGGCAGATGGGATCCGGTGCGGGCGACCCTGGCGGCTCTGCTGTTCGGATTCGCGTCGAATCTGCAGAACGTCCTCGGCATCATCGGCTCGCCGGTGCCGAGCGAGTTCATGCTGATGTTGCCGTACGTGGTGACCATCTTCGCCGTCGCGGGCCTCGTCGGGCATGTGCGCGGACCGGCCGCGGCTGGAAAACCGTATGTGAAGTAGCGGAACTTACTCGGCAGTAGGGGTCATGTCCGTTGTGACGGCTTTCACTGTAATGTTCTGACTATCTTGCCGCTGCATGTTCGAAGGAGAGCCATGAGCTTCAACAGCCCCTTTCCCGACGTCGAAATTCCGAATCAGAGTGTCTACGACTACCTGTTCGGGTCCATCGCCGATGGCGACCTCGAGAAACCTGCACTGATCGACGGAACGTCCGGCGCCGTCACCACATACAAGGCTCTCATCGGGCAGATCGACGGGATCGCCGGCGCGCTCGCAGCCCGCGGACTCGAGGTCGGTGACGTCGTCGGCCTGCACTCGCCCAACGTGCCCGCGTTCGCCGCGGTGTTCCACGGCATTCTGCGTGCGGGCGGTACCGCGACGACGATCAACGCGCTCTACACCGCCGAGGACATCTCCAAGCAGCTCACCGGCTCCGGGGCCAAGTTCCTGTTCACCGTCTCCCCGCTCTACCCGCAGGCCAAAGCGGCGGCGGAGAAGGTCGGCATCCCCGACGACCATGTCATCGTCCTCGACGGCGCCGAGGGCCACCCCAACCTGCGTGATCTGTTGACGCAGGGCGCGCCCGCACCCCAGGTGTCCTTCGATCCGTCGACGCACATCGCTGTGCTGCCGTATTCGTCCGGTACGACGGGTGTGCCGAAGGGCGTCATCCTGACGCACCGGAATCTCGTCGCGAACGTCGCGCAGATGGAGCCGCGCGTCGGCATCGACACCGACGACGCCATTCTGGCGCTACTGCCGTTCTTCCACATCTACGGTCTGACGGTGCTGCTCAACATCGCGTTGAAGCTTCGGGCGCACCTGGTGACGATGCCGAAGTTCGATCTCGTCGAGTTCCTGCGACTGATCCAGGAGCACAAGCTCACGTACCTGTTCATCGCGCCGCCCGTCGCCGTCGCGTTGGCCAAGCATCCTCTCGTGGATCAGTACGACCTGTCGAGCGTCCACACGATCTTCTCCGGCGCCGCACCGCTGGACGAGGAGCTGGGCAAGGCTGTGGCGAAGCGTCTGGATACGCGGGTGCGCCAGGGCTACGGCATGAGCGAGCTCAGCCCCGTCAGCCATGCCATCCCGTTCGACCGTGACGACATTCCGCTCAGCTCCGTCGGCCTTCCCTTGGCGAACACCGTCAACAAGCTCGTCGACCCCGAGAGCGGCGACGAGATCGACCTTCCCTCGGACGGCCGCTCCACGCCGGGCGAGCTGTGGGTCAAGGGGCCGAACGTCATGGCCGGCTACCTGAACAACCCGACTGCAACCGCGGACACTCTCGACGACGACGGGTACCTGCACACCGGTGACATCGCCGTCGTCGACGCCGAGGGCGTCGTCTACATCGTCGACAGGCTCAAGGAACTGATCAAGTACAAGGGCTACCAGGTGCCGCCCGCGGAGCTGGAAGCGCTTCTGCTCACCCATCCCGAGATCGCCGATGCCGCCGTCATCGGTGTGCTCGACGACGAGGGCGAGGAAGTGCCGAAGGCGTTCGTGGTTCGGCAGGCCGATGCGACGATCGACGAGGACGGCGTGATCGCCTTCGTCGCCGAGCGCGTGTCGCCGCACAAGAAGGTCCGCAAGGTCGAGTTCATCGACCTCGTACCGAAATCCGCCGCGGGCAAGATTCTGCGCAAGGATCTTCGCGCTGCAGAGACGTCGAAGTAGCCGGCTCCACTTTCTTTGCAGGAAAGGCACCTACCCATTCGGGTAGGTGCCTTTCCTGTCGTGTAGGTGCCTTCTTGTGACCCACGGAACAGTCTCGCTCCGAAGTGGCTGACATTGCTACTTCGTCGGACTTAGCGTCATCGAAGCATCGTGGCTTGAAAACCCGCGTTGCGTGAACACTTTTTTCTGACGCACGTTTCGCGGAGAGGATGCACTTTCATGCAGGTCGACGACCTACTCAAGCCGTTCCCCATCAAGGAGTTCCACCCGTTCCCCCGCGCCATGATGGGCCCGGGAGCGCACGAAATGATCGGTCCGGAGGCGCTCAAGCTCGGATTCAAGAAGACACTCGTGATGACGTCGGGCCTGCGGGGCACCGACATCGTGCACAACATCGTCGAATCGATGCGCTACCACGGACTCGAAGTAGTGGTCTACGACAAGGTCGAGTCCAACCCCAAGGACTACAACGTCATGGATGCCGTGGCGATGTACACCGAGAACAAGTGCGACAGTTTCGTTTCCATCGGTGGAGGCTCCGCGCACGACGCCTGTAAGGGTGCTCGGATCTCGGTTGCACACGACGGCCGAAGCGTCAACGAGTTCGAGGGTTTCAACAAGAGCGAGAACCCGAAGAACCCGCCGCACATCGCCGTGTCCACCACCGCGGGCACCGGCTCGGAAACGTCCTGGGCCTACGTGATCACCGACACCACAACCGATCCCGACAACCCGCACAAGTACGTCGCATTCGACGACGCATCGGTGACGTCGCTGGCGATCGACGATCCGGTTCTCTACTACAGCTGCCCGACCGACTACACCGCGCAGTGCGGCTTCGATGTTCTCGCCCACGCCAGCGAGCCGTACGTGTCGCGTCTGAACTTCGAGCCGTCGAAGGGCAACGCGCTGCACGCCATCAAGCTGACGGTCGAAAACCTCCGTGCCGCAACATGGAACGGTGAGGACCTGCCCGGCCGCGAGGGAATGATGTACGCGCAGTACATCGCAGCCCAGGCGTTCAACTCCGGTGGCCTCGGCATCATCCACTCCATCAGCCACGCGGTCAGCGCCTTCTACGACACTCACCACGGACTCAACAACGCCATCGCGTTGCCGCGGGTGTGGGCCTTCAACATGACGGCCGACTATCGCAAGTTCGCCGACATCGCCGTCGCCATGGGCATCGACACGCACGGTATGTCCGACCAGCGTGCCTCGCACGCCGCGCTCGAAGCTGCGATCCAGCTGCTGCGCGACGTGGGCATTCCGGAGAAGTTCGCCGACGTCGACCAGAACAGCTACAGCAAGAACCGCCTCGGGCAGGGCCCGACGAAGTTCTACGAGAACTCGCCGAAGATCATCGGCGACGACAAGGATGTCGACCGCATCACCCACCACGTACTCGGTGATGCCTGCACCCCGGGCAACCTGAAGGAGTGCACCTTCGAGACGGTCCGTCCCGTCGTCGAGCACGCCGTCAACGGAGATCTCGACGACCTGATCGGCTGATAGTTCGGCTGTGCGTTCCCGCCCGCCTTCGGGCGGGCGGGAACGTTTTCGGAAAACTTCTGGAAGGAATGCAACGTGTCAGTCCCGACGCCCATCAACGCTTCCGCTGGGCATGATTTCGAATCGGTGGACGACGTCATCACCCGATTCGGCGATGCCGGCTACATCGCCGACGAACGACTCGCCACGACGGTGTTCCTCCAATCCAGGTTGGACAAGCCGGTCCTGTTGGAAGGGCCGGCGGGCGTCGGAAAGACCGAGCTTGCAAAGACTCTCGCCGAGGTGACCGGACGTAGGCTGCTGCGTCTGCAGTGCTACGAGGGCCAGGACGAGACGAAGGCCCTCTACGAATGGGACTACGGCAAGCAACTTCTGTACACGCAGGTGCTGAAGGAGAAGATCGGCCAACTCGTCGCCGACGCGGAATCTCTCGGCGAGGCCGTCGACCGAATCTCGGCTCAGGAGAGCGTTTTCTTCTCCGAACGATTCCTCGCACCGCGGCCGCTGCTCGAGGCCATTCGCTCCGAGGAACCGGTGGTGCTGCTGATCGACGAGGTCGATCGCGCGGACGAAGCGCTCGAGGCGGTGCTGCTCGAACTGCTCGGTGAGAACCAGGTGTCGGTGCCCGAACTCGGAACGTTCACCGCGAAGGTCGCGCCGTACGTGATTTTGACCTCCAACAACACTCGCGATCTGTCGGCGGCGTTGAAACGTCGCTGCCTGCACAGCTTTCTGGACTACCCGACTGCCGAGCGTGAACTCGAGATCGTCAACTCCAAGGACACCGGACTGTCCGAAGCGCTTGCCGGCCAACTGGTCGAGGTGGTTCGCGGACTCCGTGAGCTGGAGCTTCGCAAGTCGCCGTCCATCTCCGAGACCGTGGACTGGGCAAAGACTCTCGCGGTGCTGGGTGCAAGCGAGCTCACGGCGAAGCTGCTCAACGACACCGTCTCGGTCGTCGTCAAGTACGACAAGGATGTTCGCAAGGCCACCGGTGCCATTCCCCGCCTCGTCGACCCGAACGCGGTGATCGACGAGGACCACGGTCATGGGCACGGACACGGCCACGGGCATGGACACGGCCACGACGGTGATCACACGCACGACCCCGAACCAGCCGCCGTCGACGAAGAGGATTCGGGGCCCGACGGCGTTGCGATCCGCGCCGCCAAGGATCAACCGGGACGCCACGGCAACTACTACGCCGGGTCCACCGCGTCGACCCCGTCGCCGATCAAGGATGTCCCGAGAACTCAGGGAAGCCGTTCGTTCGCAAACGGCTTCGGCGGTAGCAAGAAGAACCGAAAGGGTTGAGCCACAGTGGAGCAGAGCCTGCACCGATTCGTGCGGTTGCTCCGGTTGCGGGGCATGAGGATCTCCGTCCCCGAGATGCTCGACGCCATGGCTGCGGCCGCGCAGCCGGGAATGCTGGAGGATCGCCGTCTCCTCCGTGAGGCGCTGCGGGTGTCGCTGGTCAAGGACCGCGAGGGCGATCCCGTGTTCGAGGAAGTCTTCGATCTGTTCTTCGCCCTGGTGAAAGTGCAGAAGGACAGCGGACAGGTCGGCCACGGCCACGGCCACGACGACCTGTCCGACGACGGGATTCTCGAATCCTTCACGCTCAGTGAGGAACCGGGAAACCTGCCGGAGCAGGGGCACGAGCACGGGGCGCCGTCGGACATTCGCGAGTTCTTCGATCCGGACGACCTTGCGACGCAATACAATCTGCATCAGGAGGCCAACAAGGTCGACCTCGCCGCGATGACCGACGAGATCGTCTTCAGCAAGGACGCCACCAGCAATCTCGGCCAGGGCGAGCGAATCCAGATCGAGACGGACCACCTGAAAGGTGCTGGGATACCGGGCAAGATCTCGACCTCGACGGGGACCAAGGTCGACGCCGATCTGTCGGTCGCCGAACAGGATGCACTGTTCGGCTGGCTCGACGACCTGCCCGAGGACGTGCAGGGCGATGTCCTGGACGAGGCCACCGCATTACGTGAGCGGCTGGCCGGCGTGTTCGCCAATCTTCCCGAGGCACTCAAGCATCACCTCGAATCGCTTCTGGCGCTCGAGAACACCGTCGTCGAAGGTCGCGAGGATCGGGTTGCGACGGTCGATCACGTCGGTGAGCACGAGCGCGCCGAACTGGAGGAGTCGCTGCGCAGGTTGACCCAGAGCCTGCACGGTGCGCTCACTCATCGTCGTAAGGCGGGCGCTCGTGGACGCGTGGACTCGGGGCGGACCATGCGCCGCAACATGCGATACGACGGGGTGCCGTTTCGTCCGGTGACCGTGCAGCGCAGCGAGGACAAACCGCGGTTGCTGTTGCTCACCGATGTGAGCTTGTCGGTGCGTGCGACGGCGAGGTTCACCCTTCACCTGGTACATGGCCTGCAGGACTTGGTAAGTCAGGTGCGCACATTTGCATTCGTTTCGGATCTGGTGGAGATCACGGATCTGTTCGCCGACCACAGCGTCGAACATGCACTCGGTCTCGTCTTCGGCGGCGACGTACTCGACGTCGACGGCAATTCCGACCACGGGAACGCATTCGGGCAGTTCCTCGACGACCACGGCAACGCGGTGAGCAGGCGAACGACCGTGCTCGTGCTCGCCGACGGCCGCTCGAACGGGCTCGACCCCAATGTCGAAGCTTTCGCCGAAATAACAAGACGTGCAAAGGAAACGATCTGGCTGACCCCTGAGCCGCGATACTCCTGGGGGCTCGGCTCGTGCGACCTGCCTGCCTATGCGGAGTATTGTGACCGCGTGCGGGTGGTGCGCGACCTGACGGGTCTCACCAGCACCGCCGACGCACTCGCTACAGAACAGGTAGGACGATGACGACTCTGGACAGGCCCTCGGTGCCGGCCGATCGGCGCAGCCGGTTCACCCGAGACGAAGTGCCGCGTCTGGCCGGAATGTTCGCGTTCATCGCAGCGCTGCACGTGCTCGGATGGGGACTGTTCGTTCATTACAACTCCATTCCGCGTATTCACGACCTGACGGGGGCCGACGGCACACTCGTCTATGCAGGCGCAGGTGTGCTCGCCTACACACTCGGGATGCGGCACGCCTTCGACGCCGATCACATCGCCGCCATCGACGACACCACCCGCTTCCTGTTGCAGAAGGGCAAGCGACCACTGGCCGTCGGACTGTTCTTCTCGCTCGGGCATTCGACGGTGGTGTTTCTGTTCGTGGCCGCGATCGCGTTCGTGGCCACGAAAGCGACGGCGTTCCAGGAAGCGTTCGAAGGTATCGGCGGTGTCATCGGCACCGTGGTGTCCGGGACCTTCCTGTACTTGATCGCAGCACTGAACTTCGCTGTGCTCGCAGGCATCGTGCGGGTGTGGCGTCGGGCCAAGCGGGGCGAGTACTCGGAGGAACACCTCGACGACCTGCTCGCCAAGCGCGGATTCATGAACCGAATCTTCCGCGGACGCTACGACCGGTTCATCAAGGACTCGTGGCAGATGTATCCGCTCGGTCTGCTGTTCGGGCTCGGGTTCGATACCGCAACCCAGATCGGTCTGCTCGCCATCGCCGGAACCACCGCCATGGCGGGTGGACTGCCCCCGATGGCGATCATCGCGCTACCGATCATCTTCGCCGCGGGGATGACGACGATGGACACCATCGACGGCGTGTTCATGTCGAAGGCGTACGGGTGGGCATTCGTCACGCCAGTACGCAAGATCTACTACAACATCACGATGACGTCGCTGTCGATCTTCGTGGCGGTGGTCATCGGGTCGGTGCAGCTGCTGTCCCTGCTCGGCGACGAGCTCGGTCTCACCGGCCAGCCATGGGAGTTCCTCGGCTCGATCAACTTGAACGTGGCGGGGCAGATCGTCGTCGGCACCTTCTTCGTCGTGTGGATCGGCGCGCTGCTCTACTACAAGTTCGCCAGGATCGACGAGCGGTTCGCGGCTGCGCAGGGCCCCACCCCGTGAGTGCGTAGTGACGTCCGGCGGTCGCTGTGCACGCGCGGCCGGATATCATTCGCAGCGATCACTGGGGGGTGAGCGATGGCCGGACTCGGAGCACCGGAACCACCGAACGGTATGGGGGAGACGCTCGAATGGCAGCGCGGGTCGACCGTCGGCGTCGCGGCACTCGTCGTTGTCGGAACAGTGGTGTTCTTCGTTGTCGGACATCGAGGCAGGCCCGCGCCGAGCGTCTACTCGTGGCAGGTGTGGATCGGGTACGCGATAGTCATTGCTGCACTGGTGTATTCGACGTGGCACCCGGCCTTGTCCGCAGGAGCCGGGTGGGTGCAGATGGGCGCACGGTGGGTCGAGACACGCGAGCTGACCACGCTGAGCGTCAGCCGACGAGGACGCAAGCGCTACTTCCTGCATTTCCAGGATGCGTCGGGACGGCGGATTCGGGGGTACCCGCTCGGGGCAGCACGGAACAATCCCGCGATGTGGAATCTCGTCCGTGCCGGGATTGTCGAGTCGGTCGCGTCCGGGCAATGCGACATCTTGCCCGAAGCTCGACGAATCCTCGATATTCCTCTCGGACTCGTCGCCAACGAGACATCGAAGCGGCGAGAGACATCGGAACAGTTTCTCGCGTGCCTCACCGCGGCCGCGTTCGGTGTCTTCGTCGTCGTGGTAGGTATCGACTCGGGTGTCGACGCGTCGAGTATCCAGTGGATCCTGGGCGGATCGATCCTGGCGCTCGGAAGCGGGTGGCTGGCCTACGGCTCGGCACGACGCCGGTGGATCGAACGCAAGCGGCGGCTTCGGAAGTAGTGCACCGGACGCGTCCCGTCGGGTAGTAAGGGTTGATGGACGTCATCGTTGACATTGCCCAAGGCCGGCTGCGCGGACAGAGCGCCGGACCGGTCACTTCGTTTCTGGGAATTCCGTACGCGCAAGCGCCGTTCGGACGACGGCGTTTCGCGGCGCCGTCGCCGCCCCCGTCCTGGGAAGGAGTGCGTGACGCGGTGACGCTCGGTGCGACGGCGCCGAAGATCGGGTACCGGCCTCCGATCAGCGAAATCCTCAGTGAACCGGTAGTGCCGGGCGAGGAGTGCCTCAACGTCAACGTGTGGACACCGGACGTCGGTGCATCCGGTCTTCCGGTGTTCGTCTGGATACACGGCGGCGCGTTCACCAACGGCTCCAACGCGGTCCCGATCTACGACGCGTCCGCCTTCGCCCGTGACGGCATCGTCGCCGTCACGATCAACTACCGCCTCGGCGCGGACGGATTCGCCAGGATCGAGGGTGCACCCGCCAACCGCGGACTGCTCGATCAGGTCGCCGCACTCGAGTGGGTGCGCGACAACATCGCCTCGTTCGGCGGAGATCCAGCGAAGGTGACCGTCGCCGGTGAATCGGCAGGAGCCATGAGCGTCGGGACCCTGTTGTCGATGCCTCGTGCGGAAGGGCTGTTTCAGCGCGCTGTTCTGCAGAGCGGCGCCGGTAATCACGTGATCACCGAGGCCACAGCCGAGAAGGTCGCTGCCGCATTGGCGGCGGCGGTCGGTGCTTCGGCGACGGCCGAGGGCCTTGCGTCCGTACCGGTGGACGCGTTCGTCGACGCTCAGCGCGACCTGGGTGACCGCATCACCGCCGAGGCACCGACCGGGGCGTGGGGCGAACTCGCGTTCAAGATGATGCCGTTCGAGCCGTACATCGACGGCGACGTCGTTCCCGCACTGCCGTACACGCGGATCGCGCAGGGCGCCGGTTCCGACGTCGACATCCTGATCGGAACGACGAGCGAGGAGTTCGCGTTCTTCTTGGTGCCCGCAGGCGTCACGGCGTATGTGGACGAGGCGCGGGTTCGGGCGGTCCTCGGTGCCTATGGAGCCGACGTCGACGAGGCGGTCGACGCGTACCGCGCGCAGTTGCCCGACGCCACGCCCGGCGAACTGCTCATTGCGGTGATGACCGACTGGTTCTTCCGTATCCCGGCACTGCGGATCGTCGAATCGCGCGCGGGGAGGGCGTTCGTGTACGAGTTCACCTGGCGGTCCCCGCTGTTCGACGGCCGACTCGGAGCTTGTCATGCGCTGGAGATCCCGTTCGTCTTCGATGTTCTCGACAAGCCCGAGACCGCCCGCATCACCGGTGCGAATCCGCCGCAGAAGATAGCCGACGAGATGCATCGCGCATGGATCGACTTCGTGCGCGACGGGGCGCCGGGATGGGTGCCGTACGGCAGCGATCGATCGGTCATGCAGTTCGGCGAACAATCTTCGGTTGCCGACGACCCGCGTCCGTCGACACGGGAGGTGTGGCGTTTTGTGAACCGGCAGTCCGAATAACCTCGACGATTCTGGGCGCCGTGTCGGTTTCGCCGCTCCCGCAGCGGTTTTGCCCGTCGGGTGACTCCGTGCCGGAGTATGGTCACCAGCATTTCCGTTGAGCTGGGGTGGCTGATGGACGCACTGGATCTCTCGAGGTGGCAGTTCGGAATCACGACTGTCTACCACTTCCTTCTGGTACCGCTGACGATCGGTCTCGCGCCGATCATCGCGGTGATGCAGACGATGTGGGTCATCACCAAGAAGGACTCCTGGTACCGACTCACCAAGTTCTTCGGCAAGCTGTTTCTCATCAACTTCGCACTGGGTGTCGCCACCGGCATCGTGCAGGAATTCCAGTTCGGGATGAACTGGAGCGAGTACTCCCGCTTCGTCGGCGACGTGTTCGGTGCGCCACTGGCGATGGAAGGACTCGTCGCGTTCTTCCTCGAATCGACGTTCCTCGGCCTGTGGATCTTCGGCTGGGACCGGCTCCCGAGGCTGGTGCATCTGGCGACGATCTGGTTGGTGGCCATCGGAGTCAACGCGTCCGGATATTTCATCATCGTCGCGAATTCGTTCATGCAGCATCCGGTCGGGGCGGAGTACAACGCCGAGACCGGACGTGCGCAATTGACGAGTATCGGTGATCTGCTGTCCAACAACACCGCGTTGGTCGCGTATCCGCACGTCATCTCCGGAGCGTTCCTGACCGCAGGGACCTTCGTTGCGGGTATCTCGGGCTGGTGGATGGTGCGCAACATGCGCCGAGCGTGGAAGGTCGACGCAGGAGAAGCCGCACGCCTGACGACCGATGCACGCCAGATGTTCCGGCCGGCGACACGGCTGGCACTGCTGGTGATGTTCGCGGCAGGTATTGCGGTGGCGCTGACCGGAGACTCGCAGGGCAAGTTGATGTTCGTCCAACAGCCGATGAAGATGGCGTCGGCGGAAGCACTCTGCAACACCGCGACCGATCCCGATTTCTCGGTATTGACCATCGGCACACACAACAACTGCGAGAGCGTGACGTCGATCATCGAAGTCCCGTACGTGCTGCCGTGGCTCGCCGAGGGCAAGTTCACCGGCGTCACCCTGCAAGGCGTCAACCAGCTGCAGGCGCAGTACGAGCAGGAGTTCGGGCCGGGCAACTACACCCCGAATCTGTTCGTGACGTACTGGGCGTTTCGCGCCATGATCGGATTCGCCGCCGGCTCGGCGGCGTTGGCGATCGCGGGGCTGTGGGTGACGCGCCGCGGCCGAGTGCCCGACCAGCGGTGGTACTCGTGGCTGGCGTTGATCGCGATTCCGATGCCGTTCCTGGCCAACAGTTCGGGCTGGATCTTCACCGAAATGGGGCGCCAGCCGTGGATGGTGGCCCCCAATCCGACCGGAGTCGACATGATCCGTCTGACGGTCGATCAGGGAGTATCGAATCATTCCCCTGTGACCGTGTGGATTTCGATCATCACCTTCACCCTGCTGTACGGCGCGCTCGGTGTGGTGTGGCTGAAACTCATGATCCGCTACGCCAGGGAAGGTCCGTTGGATCACGACCGAACGCCGCCCGATCCGTCCGAACCCAAACAGCTTTCGTTCGAGTACTAGAGGAGAGACATGGCCGAGCTGTGGTTCGTCATCGTCGCAGTACTCTTCGTCGGTTACTTCCTGCTCGAGGGGTTCGATTTCGGCGTCGGCATGCTGATGCCCGTCGTCGGTCGGCGCACCGATATTCCACCCGACGTACGACGACGCGTCGCGCTGAACACCATCGGCCCGGTATGGGACGGCAACGAGGTGTGGCTCATCACCGCAGGCGGGGCATTGTTCGCAGCGTTCCCCGATTGGTACGCAACTCTGTTCTCGGGCTTCTACATTCCGCTGCTGATCATTCTGGTGGCACTGATCGTGCGGGTCGTCGCGATCGAGTGGCGCGCGAAGATCGACGACGACGCCTGGCGTCAGCGCTGCGACTGGGGAATAGTCTTCGGATCCTGGGTGCCCGCGATCCTCTGGGGAGTCGCGTTCGCGAACATCGTGCGAGGGGTCGAGATCGATGCGAACAAGCAGGTCGTCTCGAGCTTCTTCGACCTGTTGAACCCGTACGCGTTGTTGGGCGGTGTGACAACGGCTTTGGTGTTCGCTCTGCACGGTGCGGTGTTCCTGGCGCTGAAATCTTCCGACGAGATTCGTGAGGACGCAGTCGCCATCGCGGCCAAACTCGCTCTCCCCGCAGTGCCGATCGCGGGGGCCTTCGTGCTGTGGACCCAACTCGCGTACGGCAAGGGATGGACGTGGATTCTCGTGGCCGTGGCGGCCGCGGCCCTGCTGGGTGTCGTTGCGTTCACCAGGGCCGAGCAGGAGGGTCGGGCCTTCGCCCTGACCTCGGTGGCTGTCGTCGCCGCCGTGACGTTGCTGTTCGCCTCGCTCTACCCGAATGTCATGCCTTCCACCTTGGACCCGGCCTACAGCCTGACCATCTCGAACGCGTCGTCGAGCCCGTACACGCTGACCGTCATGACCTGGGTCGCGGCCTTCATGACCCCGGTCGTCGTGCTGTACCAGGGCTGGACGTACTGGGTCTTCCGGCAACGCATCTCGAGCTCGGCGATCGGAAAGTCCCACGGATTGACGTGGGTGAAGAAGTGAGTTGCTACTGATCGAGGGCTGACAGTCGATCGATCAGCTCAGCCTCGACCCGCGAGTACGCTGATCGTGTCGCCTGCTCTGGTGAGCGGCGACTGACCAACATGTTGCCGTCGGGAATCAGTAGCGAAGGCGCCACTTTCAACGCCAGTGCAAGTCGGTACACCGTCGAGAGTTGTGGATCGGCGATGAATGGATCCCGGTTGCTGGTGTTACGTTCGAGGTTCGATATCTGGTTTCGATGCATGCCGCATAGGTTCGCGACATCCTCCTGCGAGAGCCCACGGTGGCTGCGAATGAATCTCAAACGATGTCCGAACGAATCGCCGTACGTCCCCCATTCCAGGGACCCTCGCTCGTTCGTCGGCACGTTCTCCAACTTGTCCGATGCACAACGTATTGTCTGCACAACTAGATGTGCGTCAGTGGGGTATGGAATGAACATGCAAGAACTCGTCCCGGGCATTCGACTGCAGGGCCGATGGCCGACGCCGGTGGAAGTTCTTTCGGTGAACCGACACGGTCAATCCGCGGCATCTATCGTCGTTCGAGGGGCCGACGGCTTCGTTGCGGAGGAAATGGTTTTCGCCGATGACCTCGGCACCACAGTGACGATCGTCGATGATGCAAGCGCACCCTGGTCATTGACGGCTGATCCTGTGCACTTCAAGCTCGCGACCGAAGCACTCCGAATTCGCATGGCGGGCGTCAGCGATCCGATGCTTGCCGTCGCTACGAGTGACATCTCGCCGCTCCCACACCAGATTCGCGCGGTGTACGGAGAGTTGCTGCCGCGGACGCCGCTTCGGTTTCTGCTGGCCGACGACCCCGGTGCAGGAAAGACCGTCATGGCCGGGCTCTACGCGAAGGAACTGATCCTGCGAGGCGATCTGGCGCGCATGCTGATCATTGCCCCAGGTGGTCTGGTCGACCAGTGGCAGGAGGAGCTCGATAGTAAATTCGGCATCACCACAACACTGCTCACTCGAGAACTCGTCGACGCTGCCGTGGACGGCGATCCGTTCGCAGCGCATCCGTTCCTCGTGGCTCGTATGGATCAGCTTGCGCGGGCTGAAGATCTACTCGATCGCCTCGCGCACAGTGAGTGGGACCTGGTCATCGTCGACGAGGCACACCGAATGTCCGCGAACTGGTGGGGCGGTGAACTGCGCAAGACCAGGCGTTTCGACCTCGGCCAGCTCCTCGGGACCGTCACTCGGCATCTGCTGCTGATGACAGCAACCCCGCACGCGGGTAGTGAGGACAACTTCCAGGCGTTTCTGTCACTTCTCGACCCGGACCGATTCGAAGGGCAGGCGCGCGGCGGCGGTCAGACAGCAGATACCACCGGCCTGATGCGTCGGATGGTCAAAGAGGAACTCTTGACGTTCGAGGGGCGTCCGCTGTTTCCTGAGCGCATTGCCGAGACGGTTCCGTACGCGCTCTCCGCCGGTGAGCGCGAACTGTACGAGGCCGTCACCCACTACGTCCGCGCGGAGATGAACCGCGCAGACCAACATTCCGACTCGCCCCAGCGTCGCACAGTCGGCTTTGCGTTGACGGTGCTGCAACGCAGGCTGGCTTCGAGCACCCATGCGATTCTGCGGAGCCTCGAGCGGAGGCGAGCCCGTCTTGCGACGAAGCGGGCAGAGATGGCGTCGGGCAAATTCTCGGTGGCCGAGGAGAGGCTACGGCTGCCGAGCGCGGATCAATTCGACGACCCGGACGAATACAGCGCCGAAGAGTTCGAGCACATCGAAGAGGAAATCGTCGATGCGGCAACGGCGGCCAGGACGGTGGCCGAGCTGGATGTCGAAATACGGCTGCTCGACGAGTTGGTCGCGCTTGCGAAGCGAGTCCGCGACAGCGGTATCGACCGAAAATGGTCTGAGCTGAGCTCGCTGTTGACGGACAAGTCCCTGCTGCGAGCCGCCGATGGGTCGCCGCGCAAGCTCATCGTGTTCACCGAACACCGCGACACTCTTGACTACCTCACGCGTCAAATTCGCAACATACTCGGTGATGACGACGCGGTCTTGACTATCCATGGCGGTACCAGGCGGACGGATCGAAAGATCGTCCGAGAGTTGTTCACGCAGGAGCCTTCTCGGCAGGTGCTTGTCGCCACCGATGCTGCAGGTGAAGGTTTGAATCTGCAAGCTGCACATCTGATGATCAACTACGACCTGCCGTGGAATCCCAACCGTCTCGAGCAACGCTTCGGTCGTATCCACAGGATCGGCCAACAGAACGTGTGCCGCTTGTGGAACATCGTCGCCGACGAGACCCGCGAGGGTCAGGTTTTCGTGCGCCTGCTCGAGAAAATGGAACAGCAGCGAAAAGCGTACGGAGGCAAACTGTTCGACGTACTAGGTGACGCATTCGCCGAGACGCCGCTGCGGACGTTGCTGATGGACGCGATTCGTTACGGCGATGATCCCGCGCGCATCGCGGAGATCGAGCGGGTGGTCGACGCGAAGGTCTCCGAAGGATGCGAGGAGCTGGTTCATGACCGCGCACTCGCGCGCGAGACCTTGAATCCCATCGAGTTGGATCGGCTGCGGCGTGAGATGGACGACGCCATGGCCAGGCGTCTGCAGCCGCATTACATCGAGGCGTTCTTCACCGATGCATTCGGCCGTATCGGCGGCCGCTTGTCGAAGCGCGAGCGCGGCCGCTTTCAAATCACCAACGTCCCGTCGGTGCTCCGAAACCGCCAGGTACGACGTGAGCACGCAGGTCGTCCTGTCGTTCGTGCATACGAGCGGGTCACGTTCGAGCCGGGGCAGATCAGTAGCCGCGAGGGTCGACAGGCCGAGTTGCTCACTCCCGCGCACCCCCTGTTCGACGCGGTGCTCGACGCTACCGTCGAGCGGGCGTCGGGACTTCTCGAGATCGGTACGACGCTGTTCGAACCGATGGATGCCGGCACCGAGCCGTACGTGGTCATGGCGATGACGGGCGAGGTGCTCGATGGCCATCGACGCGTGGTCAGCAAGAGGTTCAGTTTCGTGTCGCTGCATGCCGACGGTTCCGTTGCCGACGCAGGTCCTGCGCCACATCTCGATCTCGCGCCGGTACCGGAGTCGGCTCAGCGCGCGGTGTCGGAAGCAATGGGCGCGGAATGGATTCGTGCAGGGCTGGCCGACCGCGCAATGGGGTGGGCGGCGAGCGTGGCTCAGCCGGAGCACCTGACCGACGTACGTTCTCGGCTGTTGCCGACCGTCGAGAAAACGGCAGCCGCGGTGAAGTCGAGGCTGGTCGGCCAGGTCAACTTCCTGGATTCCGAGGCCGCGCGCATTCGTGAGGTGCTCGCGGCGGGTGGTCGAAAGCCCAGACAGAGTCCTGATCGGCTGGAGGCGCGTGCTCGTGAACTGGAGTTGCGGCTGGCGACGCGTCTGACCGACCTGGAACGTGATGCCATGCTCGCGGCGCGGCCGCCGGTGCTGAGCGCCGTCATGCTCGTCATCCCAGCGGGGATGGTCGGTGGTTCGGTGGCCGAATACGCCAAGGACACGACCGTCACCGACCTGCGTGCAGTCACGGCGACTCTTGCGGCTGAGCGTTCGTTGGGTCGCGAGCCGGAGGAAATGCCGCACAACAACAAGGGCTACGACATCCGGTCGGTACCTCCGCTCGACGACCAGGGTGAGCGCGGGCCGACCGTGTTGATCGAAGTGAAGGGCCGCATCGAAGGGGCGAGCCACTTCTCGATCAGCTACAACCAGGTGCTGTACGCCCAGAACACCGGGGTCAATCACCGGTTGGCGTTGGTTCGCGTCTCGCAGCGTGGTCCGGAGTTCGACGAAATCCGGTACCTGACCGATTATTTCCGCAACTACAACATGGGTGACACGGACACCGCTCACATCCAGATCGACTGGGACCGTGCCTGGGCGAAGGGGAAGGCGCCGCACTGAACGACGCGGCGGGCGTAATCTGGGCCGAAACCGTCTTTCAGGGGTGCGATGAGCGAGCCGACTGTGCGTGTCGCCGATTATCCTCAGCTGCGCGCGATCTCTTGGCATGTCGGCGATGACACGGTGGTGAGTGAGCTCGCGGCACTGCAGCTCTACGAGCGGAATTGGCGTTTCGTCGGTGATCTCGACGCGCGCGAGCAGGCCTTCATCCAGCATCTCGCCGACGTGTACAGCGGTGGGAAGCTCCTTGTTTGAGCACGAGCACCATCGCGCTATTGCTGCTGTATTGAGTTCTTTGGACTCCGACCTGCTGGTTGATGCGCGCTGCCATTTCGGTGGCGGAACCGCAATGGTCATGCGGTTTGGGGAATGGCGGGTCTCGGCGGACATCGCCTTCCTGATCTCGGACTGGAGTGCTTACCGCGACCTTCGTCAACTGATCACGTCTCAGGGGATGAGCGCAATCGGCGACGTCACAGCACTGCGCGAGGTTCGCGCGGACAGGTACGGGATCCGCAACTTGATCGGGTCGGCGGCCGGCCCGATCAAGCTCGAGATCATTCACGAGAGTCGAATTTCGCTTGACCTGCCGGGCGATGCTGATCAGGTCGAGGGTGTCGCCACGTTGGGTGTCGTCGACATGGTCGCGACCAAGCTGCTGGCCAACGACGACCGGTGGGCAGACCGGGGCCTCTTCTCTCGCGATCTGATCGACCTCGCGATGCTCCCATTCGACGAGGTCCAGTGGGCTGAAGGTAAGGCGAAGGCCGTGAGTGCCTACGGCCGGAGTATCGACCGGACGCTAGAACTTGCTGTGCATGCCGCATTGGACGAACCGGGGTGGCTCGAAACGTGTGCCGAGAGCATGCAGATGGGTTCGGTGTCGGAGGAGCTCCGTAAGGGCATCGGAGACCTGGTCGGCCCGTAGATCAAGGTCCCTTGGCGCAGACCCACCGAATTCCCCTATGCACAACATGGTGTGAGATAGGGTCGAGAGTTCTGTTCCGATCGAGAGGCGGCCATGTCCGACGCTGCACAACATGTTGGTAAGACGAAGCTGATCGAGGTCAGCCTGCCGCTGCAGAAGATCAACGAGGAGTCTGCGCGGGAGAAGTCGATCCGGCACGGACATCCATCGACGTTGCATCTGTGGTGGGCCCGTCGTCCTCTGGCTGCTGCTCGTGCGGTGTTGTTTGCTCAACTCGTCGACGATCCGTCCTCTCGTCCAGATCTGTATCCCACTGAGGAAGATCAGGCTCTCGAGCGCAAGAAGTTGCACGAGTTGATCGAGCGACTGGTTGTGTGGGAGAACTCGAACGACGAAGCGCTTTTCGCTGAGGCGCATCAGAAGATTCTCGAGTCCACCGACGGGAACCCACCTCCGATCCTGGATCCGTTTGCGGGTGGCGGGACGATTCCGCTGGAAGCGCAGCGACTCGGGCTCGAGGCCCACGCTTCCGATTTGAATCCTGTTGCGGTGTTGATCAACAAGGCGTTGATCGAGATCCCCCCGAAGTTTGCGGGGCAACCGCCGGTCTTTCCTGGTGCCGCGGACGAGAAGATTCAGGATTGGCCTCGCGCAACCGGTCTCGCCGAGGATGTCCGACGGTATGGCCAGTGGATGCGTGACGAGGCGGAGAAGCGGATCGGGCATCTGTATCCCAAGGCCACATTGCCTGATGGGTCGAAAGCGACTGTTATTGCATGGATTTGGGCGCGGACAGTGACCTGCCCGAACCCGGAGTGTCAGATTGCCATGCCCCTCGTGAGGTCCTGGTGGTTGGGGAAGAAAAAAGGCAAAGAGGCGTATGTCGTTCCGGTGATTGAGGGGAAGACCGTTCGCTTCGAGATTGGGCATGATCCGAAGAGTGCGCCGACCGAGGAGACCGACGGGACCGTTGGACGGACGGGTGCGACGTGTGTGCGGTGCAGTACCTCAGTGGAACTGAAGTACATCAGGATTGAAGGGCGGGCCAAACGGTTGGGTAAGCAGCTGATGGCGATCGTCGCTGAAGGACGCCGCCGCCGTCATTACCTAGAGCCGGACGTTGCACACGAAACGGTGGCGAATGTTGCGCTTCCGAAGCAGATTCCGATGGGGTCCCTACCGGCTAATACTCGCGATTTCAAGACGCCTAACTACGGAATGGACACCTTCGCTTCGCTCTTCACTCCCCGCCAACTTGAGGTTCTCTCGACTTTCAGCAGTCTAGTTTCAGAAAGTGGGTTGGCGGCAAGAGTGGATGCTGAGACTGCAGGGCTGTCACCGAACGACGTGGGTTTAGATAACGGCGGGGTGGGTGCAGCTGCCTACTCCGAATCGATTGCCACGTTGTTAGCCTTCGGGGTTTCGAAGGCGACCGACTATCACAACTCCATTTGCACGTGGCGTAGCGATCCCAAAAATGAGGGCATAGGGCATCTCTTCGCCCGTCAGGCTATACCCATGGTCTGGGACTACTGTGAGGGAAACCCGTTCTCGTCATCTTCGGGCAATATGCGCGACCAATGGAATTGGGTCGCAAAGTGTATCGATCGCCTCGCTCCACGGACGGCGGGCTTTGCGCGCCAGGTCAATGCGATTGAGGCTGTCGGGGGTCCTGCATTAATTTCGACTGATCCGCCATATTACGATAATATTGGGTACTCCGATCTTTCGGACTTTTTTTATATATGGTTGCGCAGCAGTCTTAAGTCGATATTCCCAACGACTCTCGCGACTACTCTGGTGCCAAAGCTCGAGGAACTCGTCGCCAATTCATTTCGTCATGACGGACCGGACGGTGCTCGCAAGTTCTTTGAAGACGGATTCCGTGACGTTTTCCGGAACGCACGCGTTAATGCCAACAATGAATTTCCTATTACGGTCTACTATGCTTTTAAGCAACAGGACTCTTCTGCTTTCGGTCAGGCGTCAACTGGTTGGGAGACGTTGTTGGAAGGCATGATCCGATCCGGTTGGCAGATAACTGCTACCTGGCCTATGCGTTCTGAATTGGGTAATCGCCTGCTAGCCCGTGGCACCAACGCACTCGCTTCGTCCATCGTCCTGGCCTGCCGCCCACGCCCGGAAGGCGCACCCCGCACCGATCGTCGGGGATTCATTCAGGCCCTCAAAGCTGAACTCCCACAGAAGCTTCACGAACTTCAGCAGGGCGCCATCGCTCCGGTCGACGTCCCGCAGGCTGTGATCGGCCCCGGGATGGCGGTGTTCTCTCGCTACAGCGCGGTGCTCGAGGATGACGGTTCGAAGATGACCGTGCGCACCGCGTTGCAGCGGATCAACGCAATTCTCGATGAGGTGCTCACCGAACTGGAGAACGACTTCGACAAGGAGACGCGCTTCGCTCTGACGTGGTTCCGTCAAACAGGTTTCGACACTGGCCGATTCGGCGATGCCGAGAGTGTTGCGAACGCGCGTGGTGTTAACCTCGACGCCCTGCAGCGAGCGGGGATCCTGACCACCGGTGGTGGCAAGGTCGCGTTGATTGCACCGGCGGATATGCCTGCCGACTACGACCCGTCGACCGATACGTCGATAAGTCAGTGGGAGGTCGTGATGCATTTGACGCGGGTGTTGGCCGACGGGGGAGTGCCGGCGGCGGCGACTCTGCTCGGTCGAGTGCCGAGGGGCGTCGACTGGGACCTGTGCAAGGAACTCGCGAGCCTTCTCTTCAAGCTGGCCGAAGACAAGAAGAAGACCAAGCTCGCGGTCGACTTCAACAACCTCGGCGCGGCCTGGAACGACATCGCTCGGCAGGCGCCCGAATCGTCGTACCAGCCGAGTCTCCTGGATTAGCGGATCAAGACGACGTCGATCGGGAGGTCGAGGTCTGCCCATGCGCGGTCGGCCGTCAGCACAGCAGGCGGTCGGCTGCGCGCGGCCAAGGCGATCGCGCAACGGTCGCCCAACGACAATGCCTTCGCGCCGTCGACCGAACGGAGGGCCGCGACCACCGCGGCATCCTGCGCGTCGAGGGGGATGATCTCGACTCCTGCGGCTCTTAGCGTGCTCGTCACGGCCGCGACATTGCCGTCCACATCGACGACCTTGCCGAGTACTTCAGCGAAGTTAGCGGCCGAAATGCTGGTTCCACCGGCGAGCATCGCTCGGACGACCACGTCTGCGCCGGGTTCGTCGTTGAGCACAGCCAGCACTGCCGAGGCGTCGAGAACGGTCACCGCTCGGGTCGTGTCTCGTCGATCCGCTCAGCCAGCAACTCTTCGACCAACGATCGTCCACGGCTGAGCTCCGACAGCATTCCCTTCAATGTGTGCGTCGCGTCCGACGGCCGTTCGATGACCAACTTGGACCCGACACGTTGTACCGACAGCACCTCGCCTTCGCTGAGTCCCAACTCGGAACGCAAACCAGCAGGCACGACGAATCTTCCTTGCTTGCCCAGGACCACGGTGACACTCATGTGACCAGGATGCCACGTAAACTGCATGTGTGCCACGCTGTGTCAAAAGGGGCGATGTCACCCACTCTGGTTACAGTCGTGATTACACAATGTGTTGTGCAGAAATGAAGGGGTGCGGAATATGGCGATGAACAACCTCGAGCGCGTACAGAAAACTCTGGGGCTATTGGGGCCCGCGCTCAATACCTTCATCGCAAGCACTCTCACTCCTGATCTGGGCGACAAGTCATGGATCGACCTCCTCCGCGCGAAGGATGCGACGAAGGGCGCTTCGCCGGACAAGGCTTACAACCCCGATGACGTGCAGAACGGTCTGCGAATGCTGACCGACAACATCCCGAATGCCGTCAAGAAGGGCTGGTATCCCTTCGATGCCAAGCTCTCTCGCGTCCAGAAGAGTTACGCCGAGGAACTGAAAGACGTCCGTAACCGGGCGCAACATTTCGAACCCTTCAACAACGACGAAGCGCAACGGGCGCTCGATACCGCGGAGCTGTTCCTCAAGGCCATCGGGGCGCCTGCAGAAGCCGAACAGGTGCGAAAGATTCGCATCGACCTGCGTCGTGTTGCGTCCGATCGTGAGGACACGCGAGCGGCACGGACGCTGGGAACTGCAGACGTTCGGGCGGACAACTTGCCGCCGTGGCGCGAGGTCATCAGTCCGCACCCGGACGTCGCCAGGGACAACTTCAACGCGGCTGAGTTCGCTGCCGATCTCCACACTGTCGCGGAGGGCGGTGAGGCAGGGGAGTACTCGGACGCAGTTCAGTTCTTCGAACGCACCTACCTGACGGAGGGCCTCCGAGACCTCATCCAACGCAACGTTGCGCGCCTGTCCGGCGACATGAACGCCTCACCAGTCGTTAACCTGCAAACCAACTTCGGCGGCGGCAAGACCCACTCGATGCTGGCGCTGTGGCACCTTGCGTCGGGCTTGAAGAGCGGAAGCTATCCCGACGACGTAGCTGCTCTGGCGCGACCGCTGGACACACTGCCCAATGGCGTTCGGCGCGTTGCCCTCGTCGGCAATCAGATGGAACCCGCGAGCGAGGACACGCGTGACGGGCGACCGAACATTCGCACGATGTGGGGCGAGCTCGCCTGGCAGCTCGGTGGGCAGGATGCGTACGACGTCATCGCAGCATCAGATCGCGCATCGACGAATCCAGGGGCGTCGCTACGCGAGCTTTTCGACCTATATTCGCCTGCAGTAATTCTCATCGACGAATGGGTCGCCTACGCGCGTCAGCTCATCACCCCGCAAGAACTCCCGTCCGGCACCTTCGACACTCAGTTCACGTTCGCGCAGACGCTGACCGAGGCCGCAAAAGCGGTCAAGGGAATTCAGGTCGTCATCTCCATTCCTGCGTCGTACGACAACCGCGTCGACAGCGACGAGATCAACGATGAGGAAGTCGGCGGTGAGAATGGGCGCGAGGCACTTGCACGTCTGAAGTCTATCGTCGGCCGCACGGCCGACCACTGGCTCCCGGCCAACCCGCAGGAAAGCTTCGAGATCGTTCGACGTCGAATCTTCGTCGCACCGGACGGTGACACCCTGGCGAAGATCAGCTCTATTTCGAAAGCGTTGGTCGAGTACTACCGCAAGTATCACTCCGAGTTTCCAAGCCAGACAACTGATCTGGACTACGTGGACCGGATCAAGCAGTGCTACCCCATTCACCCCGAACTGTTCGACCGTCTGTACGAGGACTGGTCGACGATGAATCGCTTCCAGCGCACGCGTGGTGTCCTTCGCATGATGAATCGTATCGTGGGAACTTTGTGGCGCAGCGAAGATGCTGCGCCGTTCATCATGCCTGGGCTTATTCCGCTGGAAACGGATTCGGTGATCACCGAGATCACCCAGTACCTCGACGACGGATGGCGGCCCATCCTGACCAGTGACGTCGCCGGTGAGAACTCGGCGCCGCGCAACATAGATCAACAGAACGAGCATCTAGGACGACGCAGGGTGGCACGGCGTCTGGCCAAGACCATCTTCATGGACGCGACGCCGACCCTGCACACTGCCCACAAGGGCATCGACAAGCAACGCATCTTCCTGGGCACTGCGATGCCCGGCGACGTACCTGGCAACTTCCACTCAGCCCTCGATCACCTCGCCAATAATTCGACCTACCTCTACACCGATGCCGGCCGCTATTGGTATGACACGCAGGCGAATACGACGCGCGCGGCTCGCGATCACGCCGACAACCTACCGAAGGCCGACGTCTGGGCCGAGATCGAACGACGGCTCGAGATCGCGCGGCGGTCGACGCTGGACAGAAGCTTCGTCGGTGTCCACGTATGTCCGTCGTCGACAGGTGACGTGCCTGACGAGCCTGCTACGCGACTCGTCATCATCCCGCCGGAGTTCACTCACACAGCGCGCAGTACCTCCAGCACGGCACTCGAATGGGCCCGAAACTGCTTGGAACACCGAGGTACTGCGAATCGTGGTTACAAGAACTCCCTGATATTCCTAGCAGTCGATGATAAGAGGGTACGCGAGCTGGACGAAGCAGTCAGGCAGTTCTTGGCCTGGCAGTACGTCAAAGACAATGCCGATGGTCTTGGTCTCGGTGGACAGCAGACGCGCCAGGCACAGGATCGGGTGACGAAAGCCAACACTGTCGTGGACGGACGACTTCTGGATACGTTCACGTGGGCTATAGCAGCGAGTCAGCCGAGTGGACCGTCGTATGTTTTGGAGACGTTCAACGCAGGTGGGACCACCACCGACCTCGTCGCTCGGACTGCGACGCGAATGGTGGAGAAGAGTCAATTGTCGATGACCCGATCATCGAGCCTGATATCGATGGACCTGACTGGTGAGAACTTGGCGCCGAGTTGGGCACCTGGGCACATCTCGGTCGGTGCTTTGTACGCGCTGTACGCCACCTACCCGTATCTGGCGAGACTCAAGAACCGCGATGCTTTGGTCGACGGTCTGCTGTCGGTCTACAACGACACCACCTGGCAGCTCAGTGGATTCGGGTTCGCAGCGGGCTTCGACGAGGCAACAGGTGAGTATCTCGACATTCACTTGCCCAGCGATGTAGCCACACCTCAACTGATCGACGATGCGCTGGTGGTGAAGCCGGATCTGGCGCAGGCTCAGCGCGACCGTGATGTCAAAAAAATTGGAGGGGGAGGCGACGGGCCAGGTGAGGACGGCCGCGGTGACGGTCCGGGCGGCTCCGGCGGTGGAGCAGACGGAGGCACGGGCACTGGTGGCGGCAAACCGGAGGTCGTCAGGATGACTCGTTACTTCGGGTCCGCAACGCTCGACGGCAACTTCCCGGCACGAGACTTCTCGACGATTCAGCAAGAGATTCTGGCCAATCTGTCGGGGCTGTCGGGTACAAATGTCGATGTGCGAATCGAGATCAGTGCCTCCAACTCGACCGGTTTCGACGACTCGTTGATCCGAACAGTGCGGGAGAATGCGAGCACCCTGGGTTTCGACCAGTCCGAATTCGACATCAGCTAAGCGCATGACAACGGCACCGGATCTGGCCCAGACGACCGAACTCGGGTGTCGTTCTCTGTTTCGTGTCAACAGTGACGCCCATCTGTCTGATCGTGTCCATGAGCAGTTGTACGCG
The DNA here is from genome assembly GCF_001895005.1 of Rhodococcus yunnanensis NBRC 103083. Classification (GTDB taxonomy): domain Bacteria; phylum Actinomycetota; class Actinomycetes; order Mycobacteriales; family Mycobacteriaceae; genus Rhodococcoides; species Rhodococcoides yunnanense. The sequence goes on from NZ_BCXH01000008.1 coordinate 86,562, forward strand.
TGGTGCAAGGAAAAGAACTGGGACGCAGACAAGATCGTCGGACCCGGCATCGTCGAGATAGCTGACGGTGTCACTGCCTCGCTCGTCCGCGAGGAACGGCAGGATGGCAGCACCATCGAGAGATGGCGCTTCCACCAGGACGAAGGCCAGGCCATCTGGGTCACCCAGGTGACAACCCTCGTCGACCGGAACAGTTCCGGATGGGTGTGGACCGATGTGTCCGGTCCGGACACCCAAACCCCTGGCGTGCCACGACTGGTGCGGAACATCCTGCAGGTCACCGAAGGCCTCGACGGGGCGTATCGACTCACAGCGGAGCCGTACCGCGCAACCGTCGACGACGTCGACGACATCTACAACGCAATCATGGATCCGGACCGACGCGGATTTCTTTTCCTTGCCGGTGCAGACGACAACGTCAACATTCCGCACGCGGACTGGCTGGGGTTCATCTCGAAACTACTTGCGGGAACACGAGGCATCGCCAGTGCGTACGTCCTCGATGCGACGGCGACGCTCGCACTGAATGCGCGTCTGCCAGCATCTCACCGCGTCCGGGAGTGGGCGGTGCGAACGTTCCTTCCTGATCCGCGACTCGACGATCCACGAGATGGGGTGCGGCATCGCATCTTGACGACGGCCCGGATCGTCGAAGACTCGCGATCACGGTTGCGAGGATTGCTCGCGCGGTCGGCTTGCCGTCATTCCGCGGGGATGCCGTTGCCGCACGAACTGGTGCGGATCGACCGGAAACTACGGCAGCTACTCGACGACACCATCGTCGATCGGGTCGAGGTCAGCGCTCCAGTCGAAGAGCTCGCTCCCGCACCAACAAAACCTCAAACGCCAGCAGCGCTGTCGGATGTGGAACCTCCTACGTCGAGAGGTGTGTTCGCCGCGTTGCGATCGGTGGTGTCGACGGTGATCGGTTCGGCAGAAGTGACGGTCGACGCGGTGGCCAGACTCGGTGCTCTGGCATCAGAAGCATTGAGCAGCAATCGCAGTCTGGATCTGATCAGGACCAGACTGCGAAGCCTGGAGAACGAGCGCAGCAATCTGGAAGATCAGAATGTCGAGTTTCTTCGTCGCGCACAGGACGGGCAGGACGAACTTGCTGCGGCTCGAATCGACCTCGATGACGCAGAAAAGCAGCTCCGACACCTACGTTCCGAGCTCGCGAAACTGGACCGCGCGGGGACTGTGGCTTGGGTACCCGAAACGAATCCGGCCGACGAGCCTCCGACGACTTTCGCCGAGTTGATCGAGCGAATAAGCGAATTCGAGCATGTCCGCTTCACCGGTGAGTCGAAGTATGCACTCGAGTTGGACGAGCACGGCCTTCTGGAATGGTCGATCCGCACGTGGAGCGCGTTGCGCGGGCTGAACGACTACTGTCGACTGCGCTCGTCCGGTCAGTTCGACGACAGCGTGGACGACTACATCAACGCCGTGCCCGCGGGATGCGCGGTCATCACCCCGGGTAGCCACGCAAGCGGCGAGACGAAATCGACCCAGAGCCATCCACTTTTCGGTCCACCCCGCATACTGCCTGTGCCGAAAGTTGTCGACCCAGCGGGCAAGGTGTTCATGGGCGCTCACGTGCGAATCGCGAAGTACGGCAGCGTCAGTCCGCGGATGCACTACTTCAATCATGCGACGGGCACCGGAAAGATCTACGTCGGATACATCGGTGAGCATCTGCCGAATTTTCGGACCACCTGACCGGGCTCTCTGTTCGGTGCGGAACTTGTCGTACCCCTGTGGCAGTCTGAGGCGTTCTCCGAGGGGGAGGGCGCGGGCGAACGCTCGCAAGTTAGGACTCATGTCCTATGACCACGGGGGTGGTTATGAGTACGAACAGTATTGATGGCGAACAGGCGCGTGAGCATGCGAGATCGCTCAAGAACGATGCGTTGATGCAGGTTGGAATCGCAGCTGGAGTCTACGTATTCCTACTGATCGCACTGTTGCCCCTCAGACTGGCGGACGACCCTGCACCGGGATTCGAGCCGTGGGTCGTCGTCGTGAGCATGGACTTCGCCGACGCCGCTGCCATCCTCGGTGTGTTGACGGGCGCAATCGTAGCAATCAATCTGATCGTATGGCAGTCGATACGGGGAAACCCCGATCTCCGTGCTTACGCGTACGGACGGCTGATGGAGCTACCCGCGTTCCTCATTGGTCAGGCGGGCGTGTTCGTGGCGATATCTACCATGATCGGATATGCACCCACCGGGTTCGATCTACCCCGAATGGCAACCATTCTGATCTCGTGCGTTGCGGTCGTTGCAATTTCCGTCCACACAGTAGAAGGACTAGACAGTGGGCGCAGTTTGCAGCGCGAGGTTCGCGCGGGAGGTATCAACGGCGACATTTGGCAGCTGGAAAACGTACTGCGCCGTTGGCCGTTGCGGCACGGCTCGCAATGCTCGGTACGTAAAGCGGTAATTAAGGATCTGTGCATCTCGACGGCGTGGTCCGCAACTATTTTCGCCGGCGCCGTTCTTATCTGTGCGGCCCTGAAGAACCATGTGTGGGTTGGTTTCGTCTATTCGATCGTTGGAGTGGCTGTCTCGTTGGTCCTGTCCATTGTTTTCGGTGCCGCTGTGGTGTATCTCGTACAGGGCTTCGTAACCAGGAACCCGGGTGTGGTCCTGTACGTTGGCATGCTTTTCCTGGTGTTCACAATGTTGCTCATACCTTTGGCAATTCTTGCGATGGAGTCAATGCAGAATGGTCCGGTGCCGCGGGCCGTGCAGGTGGCGCTGCTCATCGTGGTGCCCGTGTCGATTTTCTTGATGGCTGTCGCAGCCGTATGGCGGCAAGGTCCTGTCTGGCTGCCAGGCGGCGGTATCCAGGCAATGGTGCGGAACGGTGTCGAAAGGAAGCTCTGCCGTCTGCGCCGATACGAGTCGGAAGCTGCGGGCAATTCTCAGCCACGACCGTCTCCGAGGAGCGGAGGCTGGCTCGAGCGAGTATCCAACTGGTACCGCGAGGTGACTGGTGCCACGCCACCGCAGTAATGAAACGGCCAAATTAGTTGGGGGAGAAGAACATCCAATGCGCTTCGTGTGATAGCATGCTCGATGACTGCGGGAGCCACGCCCGCCAGCTGGGTCCTCGTCGGCTCAGGCCGGCGCAATCGCCGAGATTCCCTGCGCCCGAATCACTTCGGCCATGCGGTCGTCGTAGGTCACGATTGCATCCAGAACGGTTCGGGCCTGGGTGATAAGTGCCGCCGTTCCACTCCTTCGTACGGCGCGCAGAAGCTCTGTTCGCGCCAGGTCCGACGAGACGAGCACGCGTGTTTCGTCGCGGATCCATGTCAACAGCGACGGTGATTCTTTCTCCGCCACAACAAGTTTCACTAGGACGGCAGTGTCCATCTAGAAGGCCGCAGTGTCAGAACCGTTCGGATCCACGAATCTCGGACAGTTCACTCGACAGATTGGGCCCTGGAAGCGGTTCAGCGAGCTCGTTGAGGTCCCGTCGTGCCGGACGCATAGCTCCTGTCGCGATCAGTTCGCCGAGAGGCGAGGAAGGTATGGATGTCAGCCGTGCGACCGGTCGGCCGTGGTCGGTGATCGTGACCGACTGACCTGCTGCAGCCTCGGCGACGACCGCCGACGCATTCTGCTTCAGAGCGCGAATCCCAACCTCGGTCATGTTCTTCGGTGTCGAACAATTTCAGCGGTGCCCGGGTCTCGCGAGTCATCGTCGTTCGACCGCGTCGGATTGCACACTCGCGGCCCCAGTCGACGGAAACCCGTCGATACACGTCGACGGTGTGCACTCAGTTGCGCCTGAGAGTCGGACCTCGTCTGAAATGTCCGAATATCCACACGGCCCAGGACAATTCGGGCGACGGTGATTTATCGTCCTACCCGTGAACCTACCGACGTCCTATCGACTCGTCCCGATGCGCCCGCGGGACCCGCAGGAACCGCACAGGGCAGCCAGTCCGCTGGAATTGTTCTTCGACCTCGTGTTCGTCGTCGCCGTCAGTATCGCGGCGGTCCAGCTGCATCATGCGTTGACCGAGAACCACATCGCCGACGGCATCGTCAGCTACCTGATGGTGTTCTTCGGGATCTGGTGGGCATGGATGAACTTCACGTGGTTCGCGACGTCGTTCGATACCGACGATTGGCTCTACCGCGTCCTGACGGTCGTACAGATGGCGGGCGTGCTCGTCCTGGCGGCAGGTATCGAGCCTGCGTTCACCGACAAGGACTACACGGTAGTGGTCGTCGGATACATCGTGATGCGCATCGCGATGGTCGCACAGTGGGTGCGGGCGTCGAGATCCCCCGAGCACCGGGCCGCGGCACTGACCTATGCAGCCGGGATCACCACGATCCAGGTTCTGTGGCTGCTGTGGCTTCTGTTGCCGGGCGGGCCGGTGCAGTACATCGGATTCTTCGTGCTCGCCGTCGCCGAGATCGCGATCCCGGTCGTCGCCGAGAGAAACGGTACGACGCCATGGCATCCGCACCACATCACCGAGCGCTACGGGCTGTTCACGTTGATCCTGCTCGGTGAGTCCTTGTTGGCGTCGTCGAACGCCATCATCGAGGCGTTGCACGACGAGACTGCTCTCGCGCCCCTGATCTCCATCTCCGTCCTGACCCTCGTGGTGACGGCGTCGATGTGGTGGATCTACTTCTGGCCGCCGCATCACCGGGCGATCGCAAGTCTCGGCAGCTCACTGAGATACGGCTACATGCATTACTTCATCTTCGCCGCAGCAGGTGCGTTCTCGGCGGGCATCGAAGTGGAGATCGACGTCCTCACCCATCACAGCGAACTCGGTGACATCGCCGCATCGTTCACGGTCACCGTCCCGATCGCGGTCTTCGTACTCGGAGTGTGGTTCATCGCCATCAAGGACAACGCCGATCGAGTCGTCAACACCGTCGTCCCCGTCGGTGCGCTGTTGGTACTGCTCGACCCGATCATCCCGATTCCGATCACCCTGACGGCCGCGGTCATGGTGCTCATCGTGGCGGTGCTCGTCGTGCGCAGGCCGCTCGGCACCGAGCATGAGAAACTGGCCGCATGAGTATCGGAACCTTGATTCTGCTTCGCCACGGCGAGAGTGAATGGAATGCCTCCAACCAGTTCACCGGTTGGGTCGACGTCCGCTTGACGGACAAGGGCGAGGCCGAGGGAAAGCGTGCGGGCGAGCTGCTCGCCGAGGTAGGCGTATTGCCCGACGTGCTGTACACCTCACTGCTGCGCCGCGCGATCAGCACCGCGAACATCGCGCTCGATGCCGCGGATCGGCACTGGATCCCCGTTGTCCGCGACTGGCGTCTCAACGAGCGTCACTACGGCGCGCTGCAGGGTCTGAACAAGGCCGAGACCAAGGACAAGTACGGCGACGAGCAGTTCATGCTGTGGCGTCGTAGCTACGACACCCCGCCGCCGGCGATCGAGGCCGGCAGCGAATACAGCCAGGACGCCGATCCGCGCTACGCGGATCTCGACAGCGTGCCGCTGACCGAGTGCCTGAAGGATGTCGTCGACCGGCTCATCCCGTACTTCGAAGAGGTCATCGTCGCGGAGCTGAAGGCGGGCAAGAACGTCCTCGTCGCCGCGCACGGTAACTCGCTGCGTGCGCTCGTGAAGTACCTCGACGAGATCTCCGACGCCGACATCGCAGCGCTGAACATCCCGACCGGGATTCCGCTGCAGTACGACTTCGAGGCCGGGGGCGGAAAGCTCGTGCCGTCGAACCCGGGCGGAACGTACCTGGACCCCGAAGCCGCCGCCGCAGGCGCCGCCGCCGTCGCGAATCAGGGCGCCAAGTAGGCATTGTGCCGGAACAGTAGATGAACGAACGAAGAACACTGTCGACGAGGACTGTAACCACCAGGGAAATGCCTGCACCCTGCGTATGTGAGCTGTCCATCGAACGTACGATTCCGGTGTGAGTGTTGCATCGGCCGTCCTGCTGGCATTGTCTGCAGCGTTCGGCGGATATCTCGTCGGCGGTGTTCTCATTCCGTTCCTCAACACGCGGCACTCGGAACGACGACGGGCCTCGTCGGGCCTGACGATGTCTCAGGTTCTGGACCTGATCGTGTTGGCGTCGGAGAGCGGAATTGCAGTCGTCGACAAGTTCCACGACGTCGTGCTGTTCAATCCGCGAGCCGAGGAGTTGGGTCTCGTGCGTAACCGCCTCATCGACGATCGAGCGTGGCAGGCCGCGCAGAAGGTCCTTCTCGACGGCCAGTCCGTCGAAGTGGATCTGACGTCGAAGAGTCCGCGTACCGGTCGGGACAAGATCGCTGTGCGCGCTACTGCGCGGCTGCTCAGCAAGGAGGACAGCAGGTTCGTCGTCCTGTTCGCCGACGACGATTCCGAGCAGGTACGGATGGAGGCGACGCGCCGTGACTTCGTCGCGAACGTCAGCCACGAACTGAAGACTCCCGTCGGTGCGATGAGTTTGCTGGCCGAGGCATTGCTCGAATCGGCCGACGACCCCCAGTCGGTGCGCCACTTCGGCGGCAAGGTCGTCGTCGAATCCAAGCGGCTCGGCAACATGGTGACCGAGTTGATCGCCCTGTCGCGACTACAGGGTGCCGAGAAGTTGCCCGACCTCGAGGTCGTCGACGTCGACACCGTTGTGGGCGATGCACTCGATCGTTCCAAGCTGGCAGCGGAGAACGCGGGAATCACCGTCACCACCGATCATCCGAGTGGACTCGAGGTGCTGGGGGATCAGACGCTGCTGGTGACGGCGCTCGCGAATCTCATTCAGAACGCGATCGCATATTCCCCTGACGGCTCCCCGGTATCGGTGAGCAGGGCGCTGCGCGGCGGGTCGGTCGCCTTTGCGGTCACCGACCGAGGCATCGGCATCGCCAAGGAGGACCAGGAGCGGGTCTTCGAACGATTCTTCCGCGTCGACAAAGCACGCTCGCGGGCAACCGGTGGAACGGGCCTCGGCCTGGCCATCGCCAAACACGTCGCAGCCAACCACAACGGGAACATCTCGCTGTGGAGCAAGCTCGGCACCGGATCGACCTTCACTCTGCAGATCCCTGCCTATTTCGAAGAAGACGACCTCGGGTCGACAGAAAGTGAGCAACAGTGACCAACGTGCTGATCGTCGAGGACGAGGAATCGTTGGCCGATCCACTGGCCTTCCTTCTGCGCAAGGAGGGTTTCGAGGCAACCGTCGTCGGCGACGGGCCGTCGGCGCTCGCGGAATTCGACCGAGCAGGGGCAGATATCGTCCTGCTCGATCTGATGCTCCCCGGCATGAGCGGAACCGACGTGTGCAAGCAGTTGCGTTCGCGCTCAGGGGTTCCCGTGATCATGGTGACCGCACGCGACAGTGAGATCGACAAGGTCGTCGGCCTGGAACTGGGTGCGGACGATTACGTCACGAAGCCGTATTCCGCGCGTGAACTCATCGCCCGGATCCGCGCAGTTCTCCGCCGCGGCAACGATGCCGATCTCGACGGTGTCGCCGATACCGGTGTGCTGGAGGCAGGCCCGGTGCGCATGGACGTCGAACGCCACGTGGTGATGGTCAATTCGGAGCAGATCACGTTGCCGCTCAAGGAGTTCGACCTGCTCGAGTATCTGCTACGCAACTCGGGCCGCGTCCTGACGCGTGGCCAGTTGATCGATCGGGTGTGGGGTGCGGACTACGTCGGCGATACCAAGACCCTCGACGTGCACGTCAAACGACTGCGGTCGAAGATCGAGTCCGATCCGGCCAAGCCCGAACATCTGGTCACCGTACGCGGACTCGGATACAAGCTGGAGGGCTAGCGGCAGGGTCGAGTGCACCCCGCGTGCACTCGACCCTGCCCAGGCTCAGAACGGGTTGTAGACCCACGTGTCCCGGAACGGGTAGCCAGCAGCGTGGACGAGCCAATGGCCTTCCTGCCGGCATTCCTTGACGATGTAGTGGCCGTCCCCGCGGCACTCGACGAGCCGCGTCGTTCCCCACGGGCTGACGACGATGGAGCGTAGATCGCTCTGGCCCGCGCTGCCCGAGTCGATGCCGCCCGGCTCGAGGACGCCGACGAACTGCCAGGTGGCGTCGTACCAGTTGTCGTTGATCTGGTCGGCCGATGCCGTGGGCGCAAGCCCTGCGGCGAGCCCCAGCGCAATGGCGGTGGCGGCCAACATCTTCTTCATCATGGTTCGGTGCCCTTTCGTCGTTTCTCGTCCCCGATACACGCAGTGTCGGTCCGAGTCACCCGCGCACGGGCCCGTTCGACCGGAAATCATCCTTCGAGGATCAGACGTGTCGGGATTCACCTCACGGGCGACATTTTGGAGATGAACTCAACTAACTACGGTCGTAGTGTGGATGTATTGCCATGCGGACATACATCGACCGTGTGGCTCGACCCCACAATGGAAGAAGATCGGCCATGAAAGCCCTGCAGTACCGCACCATCGGTTCCCGTCCCGAACTCGTCGACATCGACAAGCCGACGCCCGGTGCTTCCGAAATCCTGCTTCGAGTCACCGCAGCCGGTGCCTGTCACTCCGACGAGTTCATCATGGGGGTGCCGGAGGAGGAGTACTACTTCAAGCCACTGCCGTTGACGCTCGGTCACGAGGTTGCAGGCATCGTCGAGGCCATCGGCAACGGAGTCACCGGCGTCGAGATCGGCGAGTCGGTCATCGTCTACGGCCCGTGGGGCTGCGGCCGGTGCTACCACTGCGCCCAGGGTGACGAGATGAACTGCGAGAAGGGCATGCGTGCGCCCGGAATCTTCAGCGACGGCGGAATGGCCGAGTACATGATCGTCGACGACGCGCGCCACCTGGTTCCGCTGGGCGATCTCGACCCGGTGACCAGTGTGTCCCTGACGGACGCAGGCCTGACGCCGTACCGCGCCGTGAAATCCGCGCTGACCAGACTTACTCCGGGTACGACGGCAGTCGTCATCGGCGCAGGCGGCCTCGGCCACGTTGCTATCCAGATTCTCAAGGCCCTGACGCAATCGACCGTCGTCGCCCTGGACGTCGGAGAAGATCAGCTCGAGTTCGCACGCAAGGTCGGCGCGGACCACACGTTCGTATCGGATCCTGCGGCCGTGGATTCCGTCAAGGGCATCACCCGTGGCCTCGGCGCGGAGGTCGTCTTCGACTTCGTCGGCATCGCACCGACAACCGACCTCGCCGCGAAGATGGTGGCCACCGCCGGTCAGGTCGTCGTCATCGGTGTTGCCAGCGGTGCAGTCCCGATCGGTCAGCGCACCGTGCCTCTCGACGTGACCGGCCGCGCGATCAACTGGGGATCACGTGCCGAATTGATGGAGGTCGTCGAACTCGCCAAGCGCGGTGCCATCGAGATCCACGTCGAGAAGTACAGCCTCGATCAGGCAACGGACGCATACGACAACCTGCACGCCGGAAAGATCCGGGGACGCGCGGTCATCGTTCCCTAGCCCTGTTCGGTTCGCCGGCCGGCTGTTCGGTTCGCCGGTCTGCTATTTGGTTCGCTGCGCCTCACGCGTCGCCGGGTGCACCGCGATGAGTCCGAGCCCTCGGCGACGCCTGCACAGTGACGCCAACTCGTCGTATGCAGGCTTGCCGAGGAGTTCGGTCAGCTCGGGTTTGTACGACTCGAACACCTGCTTGGCGCCTACGTGCGCGTCCGGGGAGCCGGAGCAGTACCAGCTCAATTCATGGCCGCCTTCGCCCCACCCGCGCCGGTCGTACTCGCCGATGGTCGTCTTCAGGATCTCCGTGCCGTCCGGACGTGTCACCCAGTCCTGGGTGCGGCGAATGGGCAGCTGCCAGCACACGTCGGGTTTGACCTCGAGCGGCTCGATGCCCTTGCGCAGAGCCATCGAATGCAGCGCACAGCCGATCCCGCCCGCGAATCCGGGCCGATTCTGGAAGATGCACGCGCCCTTGTAGCGGCGTGTGCGGAGCGACTGCTCGTCATCGAGATCGTCGTACTCGACGTATCCCTTCTTGCCGAGCCCCTTGTCCATCAGCTGCCAGTCCTCGGCAGTGAGCATTTCGACCGAGGCGTCGAGTTTGCGCTTGTCCTCGTCGTCGGACAGAAACGCCCCGTGCGAGCAGCAACCGTCGTCGGGTCGTCCGGCGACGGTTCCCTGGCATGCAGGGGTGCCGAACACACACGTCCAGTTCGACAGCAACCACGTCAGGTCCGCCGAGATCACGTGCTCGGAATTGTCCGGATCGGGGAATTCCACCCATTCGCGGGGGAAGTCCAGGTCGACTTCTGCAGCGAACTCCTGCTGCTTACTACCTGCTGTCACAAGTGACGACGCTAGACCCAGTACCGTAGTGATGTGCGATTAGGGGTGCTGGACGTCGGAAGCAATACGGTGCATCTACTCGTCGTCGATGCCCATCGAGGGGGACACCCGACCCCGATGAGTTCGTCGAAGGCCACGCTGCGGCTCTCCGAGAACACCGACGCCGACGGAAACATCACCCGCGCGGGTGCAGATCGCCTGGTCAACGAGGTGGGGGACTTCGCGGCTATTGCGACGAGGTCCGGTTGCGAGGAACTCATGGCGTTCGCGACGTCGGCGGTACGTGATGCTCACAACAGTGACGCAGTTCTGGCGCGTGTTCTCGATGAGACGGGCGTCGCATTGCAAACGTTGTCGGGAGTCGACGAGGCACGGCTGACGTTCCTCGCGGTTCGACGGTGGTACGGCTGGAGTGCAGGCCGAATTCTGAACCTCGACATCGGCGGCGGATCCCTCGAACTGACGTCGGGAAGCGACGAGGATCCAGACATCGCGTTCTCGCTCCAGCTCGGCGCGGGCCGGTTGACCAGGGACTGGCTCGACGCCGACCCGCCCGGCAAACGACGCGTCGCCGTCCTTCGGGACTGGCTCGACGCGGAACTCGCGACCCCGGCGAAGGAACTGCTTGCCGCGGGCGAGCCCGACCGTACGGTCGGCACATCCAAGACTTTCCGGTCGCTCGCGCGGCTGACCGGCGCAGCCCCGTCGGCCGCAGGTCCGAGGGTCACGCGAACATTGACTGCGAACGGTCTCAGGCAACTCATAGCGTTCATTTCGAGGATGACTGCGTCGGACCGTGCAGAATTGGAAGGAGTCAGCGCCGACCGATCACCGCAATTGGTGGCAGGGGCGTTGGTAGCGGAGGCGAGCATGCGAGCACTGTCGATCGATACGATCGAGATCTGCCCGTGGGCGCTCAGGGAAGGTTTGATTTTGCGGAAGCTGGACACCGAAACGGACGGCGATCTGGTGGTGAGCACGACGTGACCGGTAGCACTACGGACCCGGAGGACACCGGGCAGATCTCTGTCGCCGAATTACTTGCACGCAACGGTCAGAAGACCGACCTGAACGCGGGTGGGCGTCGTCGACGCGGCGTCAAGGGCGGCATCTCGGTCGCCGAACTGACCGGAGAGATCCCCATCGTCAGGGCCGCGCCCGCGGCCGTCGACGCACCCGTCATCGAGCCCGAATCCGAAGCACCACCTACTCGGACTCGATCGACCGCGCGCAGGCAGGCGGAACCCGAACTGCTGTCCGGATCGACGACGGCTGCCGCGGATCTGCTCAACCAGGCACACGATCTCAGCGAGGCGCGCGATCTGAACCAGGCGCGTGATGACGGCCAGGTGCGCGATGACAGCGAGCGTCGGCCCTACGGCGCGCGTCCGTCCCAGCGTCCGGTTCCTGTGACGCAGCGCCCTGCCCCCGAAGTTTCCAAGCCCGATGTTTCCAAGCCTGACGTGTCCAAGCCTGCCGAGCGCAGTGCCAGGACTTCGGGATTCGTGCCGAGAAGTCGAGCTGCCCGAACCGAGGACGCCGAACCGAAGACCGACGTCCGGCCCACGCCCGCAGGGCCGGTGACCGGCAAACCCCAGACACCGCAGGCATCGAAGGCGGAGGCGCCGCAGAAATCGGAAGCACAGCGGGCCACGGCCCTGGTGCAGCCGAGGACGCAGGCGATTCCGAAGGCAGAGTTGCCGACGCCAGTGTTGCCGAAGGCAGAGTTGCCGAAGCCGATGTTGCCGGCTGAGGACGCGGCCGAGAAGGTGTCGTTGGTCAAGCCTGCGAGCGAGCAGGAAGACGCGGCCACCGCAGTGTCCGATACCGAAGTGTCCGATGCTGAAGTGTCCGATACCGAAGTGTCCGAGGCTGCGGGCGCAGCGCCTGCTGTCAAGAAGGACGCCGCACGGCAGTGGCTCGTGCTCGCAGGTCAGGCCGTGGTGTCGATCATTGTCGGAGCACTGCTGTTCAAGGGCTTCGAGAAGCTGTGGGACGTGCTGCCATGGGTCGCGCTGATCCTTGCGGTGCTGGTCATCGTGGGACTCGTCGCGGTGGTCCGAATTCTGCGGCGGACCGACGACATGATCAGCATGGTCATCGCCATCGCGGTAGGCGTGTTCGTGACACTCGGGCCGCTGGCGTTCCAACTGAGTACTGGCTGACAAGGACGTGCATGCCCGCGTCTGATGTCGCCATCGGCCTGTCCACCGCCTCGGTCTACCCGCAGAACACCGAAGCAGCGTTCCGCTACGCGGCCGAATTGGGCTACGACGGCATCGAGCTGATGGTGTGGGCGGAGTCGGTCAGCCAGGACGTCGAAGCTGTCGCGGCACTGTCGCGGAAGTACGGAATTGCGGTGCAGGCGATTCACGCGCCGTGCCTGCTGATCTCGCAGCGGGTGTGGGGAGCTGACCCGGCGGCGAAATTGGAGCGATCGGTGCAGGCGGCGGAAAAGCTGGGAGCGGCCACCGTCGTCGTGCATCCGCCTTTTCGGTGGCAGAAGAAGTACGCCGACGGTTTCGCGGATCAGGTTGCGGATCTGGAGATGGGTTCCGACGTCGCCGTGGCTGTCGAGAACATGTTTCCGATGCGCGCGGACCGCTTCTTCGGTCGGAAGGAAGGCTCGGCCGCTCGGCTGCGCAAGCGGGGTGGTCCGGGTGCTGCGCTGTCGGCGTTCGCGCCGTCGTACGACCCGACCGACTCCGGGCATGCGCATTACACACTCGATCTCTCCCACACTGCCACGGCGGGCACCGATGCCCTCGAGATGATGAACCGAATGGGCGACGGTCTGGCGCACCTTCACCTCGCCGACGGCAGGGGAGCGTCCGTCGACGAGCACCTCATCCCCGGACACGGCGACCAGCCGTGCGTCGAGGTGTGCACTGAACTGATGCGACGCGGCTTCCGCGGCCAGGCGGTCGTCGAGATCAACACGCAGAACGCGCGAACGTTGCCGGAACGGGCGTCGATGCTCGGCCAGGCATTGGATTTCGCGCGGCGTCATCTGAGCTAGACGCCGCTCGATCCGCAACATCCGAAAGGCACGACCGATGACCAGCCCCTTCAGATCTGCAACAACTCTGACCACTGCCAGCCGTACGGACACCGAAGGCGCATTCACCGCCGTCATCGATTCGACATGGACGATCGGGCCGAAGGTGCACGGCGGAACGATGCTCGCCGTGTGTGCCGCGGCCGCCACCGCGCAACTGGACGACGATCTACAGCCCCTTGCTGTCAGTGTCAGCTACCTCAGCGCGCCGGATCCGGGTGAGGTGCATCTGACGACGATCGTCCGCAAGCGCGGCAAGCAGGTCAGCCATGTCGACGTCGAGATGACGCAGGGTGACCGGGTCGCGGTCCGTGCCGTCGTGACGTTGGGGCGAGCGGACACCGACACGCCGCGCCACGAGGTGCCGTCGCCGCTCGCGTCGATGCCTGCCGAGCCGCCGTCCGACGCACAATTGATCGGCGGCGATCACCCGATGGCACGGATCGTGCACGTGGCGAAGGGCTGCGAGATGCGGATCGATGCGAACTCCGCGCACTTCCTGACCGGGCAGCAGGGGGAGTCGGAGGTCCGGATGTGGGTGCGTCCGCGCCCCGACGACGAGGCCGACGTCGACACCGCGGTGCTGTTCGCGCTCATGACCGGCGATATCTGCGCACCGGTGACGATGAACCGTGGACTGTTCGGCTGGGCGCCGACGGTCCAGCTGACTGCGTACCTGCGCAAGCATCCTGCGCCCGGCTGGCTTCGCGTCGAGGCGAGCAGCACCGTCATCGGCGGCACCTGGTTCGAGGAGGACCATCTCGTCCTGGACTCGACGGGCGCCGTGGTCGTCCAGAGCAGGCAGTTGGCGATGGTGCCGAGGTAGCCGCATACGCTTGAGCGCATGACGAGAATTGCAGTAATCGGAGGTGGCCGGATCGGCGAAGCGCTGATCGCGGGCCTCCTCGAATCGGGCCATGCAGTCCGTGACCTGGTGGTGGCAGAGAAGTTCGGTGCTCGTGCGCAGGAGTTGGCGTCGACGTACGGGATACTCACCGCGTCGATTTCCGAGGCGTCGGAGAACGCCGACGTGATCGTGTTGGCGGTCAAGCCGAACGATATCGACTCGGTCGTCACCGAAATCTCCAAGATCGATCTCGACGGAGAACGCGAGCAGTTGATCGTTTCGCTCGCCGCGGGTGTGCCGACGTCGAAGTTCGAGCCCAAGCTCCCTGCAGGATTCCCCGTCATCCGTGTCATGCCGAACACTCCCATGCTCGTCGGTGAGGGCGTCAGCGTGCTCTCACCCGGCCGCTACGCCAAGCCCGAGCACCTCGAGTTGGTCCGCACGATTCTGTCCACCGTCGGCAAGGTGGTGACTGTCAAGGAGAATCAACTCGACGCCGTCACCGCAGTCTCGGGTTCGGGACCCGCCTACTTCTTTCTCGTCGCCGAGGCGATGATCGACGCGGGTGTCGGTCTCGGTTTGACGCGTGAAGTGGCCACTTCTCTTGTCGTTCAGACGATGGTCGGGTCGGCCGCCATGCTCGATCGCTCGGACGAGACGCCGACGGCCCTGCGATATGCAGTGACTTCTCCCGGCGGCACGACGGCCGCTGCGGTCCGAGAATTGGAGTCGAAGGGCCTCCGAGCAGCGTTTTTCGACGCTTTGGGCGCCGCAAAGGACCGATCCACTGAGATGGGCATCACAGCAGAATAAAAATTCGATTGCCTACACCCGTCGCAGTAACCCCATTGGTCACGTTAAGCTCACAGGTAGCACGTGCGTGTCTGTTCGGCAGGAGGGGAAGCCTGCCGCGCGAGACGTGCCGGAGGTAAGTGGATTGATGGCGCCTGTAAACAAGTCGTCCAAGGGTGCGTCCCCGGACGGTCAGCCAGCGATAGCTGGAACGCAATTCCTCACAGTGGCCGAAGTGGCAACGCTGATGAGGGTGTCGAAGATGACTGTGTACCGACTGGTACACGGCGGAGAGCTGCCTGCAGTACGAGTAGGTCGATCGTTCCGTGTGCATGCCAAGGCTGTGCACGATTACCTCGAGACCTCCTACTTCGACGCAGGCTGAGCGAGCGCACACGCACGCGATGTGAAAGTCGGGCCGGTTTCGTGGATCGACGACGACACCGGTAAGATCGACACTCGTCGTGCCAGTGGCTGCTGTTGCATCGAGCTTCGTACATCGAGGCCCGAGCGCCAGCTTGGGGATCGACGGCTCTTTCGGTCCACTGCGGCCGAGAAAGTTCGAGGCGCCAGGTAGGCGTACGCAACTTCGCGTGCGCGAAAACGCTAGAGAAGAACGTGAGGAACACCCGCCATGGGTTCAGTGATCAAGAAGCGTCGCAAGCGCATGTCGAAGAAGAAGCACCGCAAGTTGCTTCGTCGCACCCGAGTGCAGCGCAGGAAACTCGGTAAGTAAAGCTTGATAGAAGAGCCCGTCACCTTCTGGTGACGGGCTTCTTCTGTTTCGGGCAAGGATCGACTCTGTTTCCGAAAAGGCACTGCGCTTGTCGAAAAGGCACTGCGGTCAAGATGTTCTTACATACAAACTTCCTGCACAGGGTGCCTTTTCCGGTCCGTTCGCATCTTGGGGGTATTCCAGTAGGCTGCTGGAGTGGAGCCTGCGGAATGACCAAATGGCTCAGCAGTGGAGCCTGCGGAATGACCGAGTAGGTGAGCAGTGGAGCCTGCGGAACGGCTTTGTAGGTGAGCAATTCGGCCTGCGGAACGACCCGAAAGACGCAGAGGCGGCCATAGACGGGGGTGTCGGTGAATTCGATCGATCGAGGCGTTGCAGCGCCGAAAGTGGTCCTTGTCACGGGGGCCAGCCGATTTCTCGGCGGTTATCTGGTCACCCGGCTGGCGCAGAATCCGTCCATCGAACGAGTCATCGCAGTGGACGCTCGGTCTCCGAGCAAGGACCTGTTGCGACGCATGGGCCGCGCCGAGTTCGTTCGTGCGGACATTCGCAATCCGCTCATCGGCAAGGTGATCCGTAACGCCGGAGTCGACACGGTGGTTCATGCGGCCACCATTACCAAGCCGCCGAAGTCGGGTGGGCGCGCGACGATGAAGGATCTCAACGTCATCGGTGCGATGCAGTTGTTCGCGGTCTGTCAGAAGGCGCCGACGGTGCAGAAGGTGGTTCTCCGGTCGTCGTCCTCGGTGTATGGATGCAGCGCGAAGGATCCGGTCAAGTTCACCGAGGAGATGAGCGCCCGACGTCCTCCTTCGGGTGCTTTCGCGAAGGACACCATCGATATCGAGGGTTATATTCGCGGTCTCGGACGTCGACGGCCCGATATTGCCGTGTCGATTCTGCGTATGGCACCTCTGATCGGGCCGAGACTGAACGGCACGATCTCGCGGTACATGACCTCGCCTGTCATTCCGAGCATCATCGGCCGTGACGCGCGGATGCAGTTGCTGCACGAGGAGGATGCGTTGGCTGCCCTCGAACGTGCCACTGTCAGCGGTCCTGCGGGTACGTTCAACGTAGGAGCGGACGGCACGATCATGCTGTCCCAGGCCATTCGCCGAGCGGGCCGCGTCGAGGTTCCGGTTCCCTTCGCGTTGTTCAAGAGCGTCGGGCGCGCGTTGATGGGCGGCATGATGCGTGAGTTCACGACCGAGCAGCTCGATTATTTTCATTTCGGGTGCGGCCTCGATACGACGCGTATGCGTTCTGTCCTCGGGTTCGAACCTCGATGGACTACGGTGCAGGCATTCGACGATTTCGTTCGTGGTGCAGCGTTGCGGCCCGTTTTGGGAACCGACTGGGTCGACTCGGTGGAGAAGCGTCTGCTCACGGTGGTCGACGCGGGCGCTGCGGCATCTCGTAGGGCTCTTGCAGCTACGAATTCGGGACGGGAGGGGTGAACGAGGTGGCCAAAGTCATTCCGCTGCACGGCAGCGGAACCGGAAGGTCCGTGCGCCCCTCGTCTCCGGTGGATCAGGGGCGGAGCAGGCATCCGTCGTCCTACACGGACCCGGTGCCTCCCACTCCGCTCATCACCCCGACCACTGCGATGCCGCCCATTCCCGTTCCGTCGGAGCCCTCGCAGATCGATGCCGTCAAGGACAAGCTCGTCGAGCAGATAGCCGGGACGGCCGAGTTCGTCAGGCGACGTCTTGCGGGCGATTACACGGTCGACGAGTTCGGCTACGACCCGCATTTCGCCGACGCGGTCTGGTTGCCGCTGCTGCGCCCGTTGTTCGACAAGTGGTTTCGCGTAGAGGTCAAGGGCATCGAGAACATCCCGGACGACGGTGGTGCACTGGTCGTCGCCAACCATGCCGGTGTCATTCCGGTCGACGCGCTGATGACCTCCGTCGCTGTTCGTGATCATCACCCCGTGAAGCGTCCGCTGCGAATGTTGGCTGCGGACATGGCATTCGAGATGCCGGGTGTCGGGACGATCGCGCGGAGGGCAGGCCATACGCTTGCGTGCAATCCGGACGCCGAGCGCTTGCTCCGGATGGGTGAGGTCGCTGCGGTTTTCCCCGAGGGCTTCAAGGGAATCGGCAAGCCGTTCAGCGAACGATACAAGCTGCAACGGTTCGGTCGCGGCGGATTCGTCTCTGCGGCACTGCGAACCGGGGCACCCATCATCCCGTGTTCGATCGTCGGTTCCGAAGAGATCTACCCCAAGATCGGCGACATCACCCCGCTGGCCCGTTTGATGGGTATGCCGTATTTCCCTGTGACACCGTTCTTTCCGCATCTCGGACCACTCGGACTGATTCCGTTGCCGTCGAAGTGGTACATCGAATTCGGAAAGCCGATCTACACCGACTCCTACGACGCCCAGGCGTCCGAGGATCCGATGGTGTTGTTCGAACTCACAGACCACGTCCGTGAAACCATTCAGCACACGCTCTACCGGTTGCTCGCCAAGCGCCGGAACGTGTTCCTGGGTTGAAGCCAGTACTCTGCCGAGGGTGCTGATTCGTGACACCCACACCGAAGACCTTCCTGCGATCCTCGAGATACACAACGACGCCATCAGGAACACGACGGCGATCTGGGACGAGACCGAGGTCGGGCTGGAGGAGCGGATCACGTGGTTGGACGGTCGTCTTCGTGCCGGTAACCCGGTGTTGACTGCGGTCGTCGACGGCCGGGTCGCCGGATACGCGTCGTATGCGCAGTGGCGTCCGAAGAGTGGCTACCGGCTGACCGTCGAGCATTCGGTGTACGTGTCGGGCGATTTCCATCGACGCGGCATTGCGAGCGCATTGTTGACCGAGCTGATCGAGCGTGCCCGGTCGGCTGGTATCCATGCACTCGTCGGGGTCATCGAGTCCGGCAACACGACGTCGATCACCCTGCACGAGAAGCTCGGTTTCGTGACCGTCGGTGAGATGCCCGAGGTCGGTATCAAGTTCGGCCGGTGGCTGGACCTGACGCTGATGCAGCTGACGCTCTGACGTAGAGCTCCGAACGCCGGCGTTATCCCGTGCACCTTCCGCCCCGTGCACCTCCCGTGCACCTTCCGCGCAAATGCATATGCATTTGCGCGGAACGGTGGGTCGCACCCCCGGCCGGGCGCAAATGCATATGCATTTGCGCGGGTGGGGGTGGGCGCGGGTGGGGTGGGTGGATGGGGCGCAGGTGCGGGGGTGAACGCGGGGTCAGGCTGCCCGTCGCCGACCGAGCACTGCGGCGAGACCGCCTCCGACCGCGCCGAGGGCGAGTGCTGTCGGCACGCCGATCTTGGCGGCTTTGCGACCGGTGCGGAAGTCACGGATTTCCCAGCCACGGTTCTTGGCGAGCTCGCGGAGATCCGCGTCGGGGTTGACGGCGACGGCTGTACCGACGAGGGACAGCATCGGAACGTCGTTGTGGCTGTCCGAGTACGCGGTGCATCGTTTGAGGTTCAGGCCTTCGCGGACGGCGAGGGTGCGGACGGCGTGAGCTTTGCCGAGTCCGTGCAGGATGTCGCCGACGAGCCTGCCGGTGAAGATGCCGTCGTTGCTCTCCGCGACGGTGCCGAGTGCGCCGGTCAATCCGAGTCGTTTGGCGATGATCTGTGCGAGTTCGAGCGGAGTGGCCGTCACCAGCCACACCTGCTGCCCGGCGTCGAGATGCATCTGTGCCAGGGCTGCAGTGCCCGGCCAGATCTTGTCGGCGATCAGTTCGTCGTAGATTTCTTCGCCGAGCCGAGTGAGCTCGGCGGTCGAGCGCCCGGTGATGAAGGACAGCGCTTTTTCCCGTCCGCTGGCGACGTCGTCGCTGTTCTCCTTGCCGCTGACCCGGAACTTGATCTGCTGCCACGCGAATTGGGCGAGGTCGCCGCTGGTGAAGTATTTGCGTGCGGCGAGGCCGCGGGCGAAATGGATGATCGAGGCGCCTTGGACCATGGTGTTGTCGACGTCGAAGAACGCTGCCGCTGTCAGGTCGAGGGGAACCGAGCCGCCGTTGTCGAGTTGGAGAGCGATGGCGGCGTCGGCGCTCGCTTCACCCGCTACGTTGGCGCGCACCTGCGCATCGGAGGGCCCGAGCGGATTGCGCAGCCGGCGCTTGCGACGCTTGTCGACATCCGGATGCGCGGTGTCGACCATGTCGGTGTCGGGCACATCGGATACCGGAAGGTCGATCGAAGGCGCGTCCGTGTCAGGCGCCTCGTTGTCAGGCGAGTCGGTGTCAACCCTGTCGGTATCGCTGCCCTGTGGGTCGGGTGTGTAGGAACCCCCGTCGGTCATCTGGACGTACCTCCCTGCTCGAGCACTACCGACAACCCTAGACCGTGCGGCCGTCGTCGAACGTGTGCGTGGACGCTGCGCGGGGCATCGGGTGCATGGCCGCAGTGTGACGTTCGTCTCTCATGTGAAGGTGCAAGAGTGTGGACATGGAATCCGCACCCACCTCGGTGGTTCTTCTCACCCGGGCCGGCTGTCACACATGTGTGGCGGCGTTCGACGTTCTGACGGCGCTGTGTGGCGAGTTCGGGCTGGTCCCGGCGCGCATCGACGTCGACGAGGCCGCGAAAACGCAGCCTGACCTGCGGGCCGAATACGGAGACCGTGTTCCGGTGGTCCTCCTCGACGGCCGCGAGCACAGTTACTGGGAGGTCGACGAGCCCAGATTGCGCGCCGATCTGGCTGCGCTAGGGCACCCTAAGAACGTGTGATTGCTCTCGCTTTGCAGGTGGGGACCCCTCTAGCACGCATCCAGCGACTTTGTTCATTCGTTCACAAGCGGTTACCGTGGTGCGAACGCAGGAGCGAATCCTGACCAAGCAAGATCGCACACAGGATCCGTGAGGACAGGCAGCAAGTGCCGTTCGGACGAGGAGCCAGGAACGTGACCCGAGAGCGCCCGGTTGGACCGGCCCCGGTCGAGCGATCCGTCGATGCCGAGCGTGAGCGATCCATCAGTCCCGATCGGGTCATCCCCCAGGCTACGGTGACGCGTTTGGCGACCTACTTGCGGGTCCTCGGAATCCTCGCCGACGACGGCGTTCTCATCGTTTCGAGTGAAGAACTGGCCAATGCCGCGGGCGTGGGCTCGGCGAAGCTGCGCAAAGATCTGTCCTTCCTCGGCCCCAACGGCGTGCGCGGGGTGGGCTACGACGTCATGCGGCTGCGCGCGAAGATCGAAAGCGCGCTCGGCCTCGACCGTGGGCACAAGGTGGTGTTGGTCGGTGTCGGGAACCTCGGCCAGGCGCTCGCGCGGTACGGCGGATTCGGTCGTCGCGGATTCTCGATGGTCGGACTGTTCGACCGCAATCCGGCTCGTGTCGGACTCGACATCGACGGTCTGCAGGTCCAGCACGTCGACGCTCTCGAATCCGCGTGCCGAGACCTGGAGGCGACAATCGGAGTCATTGCGACGCCGGACGACGCGGCGCAGGCCATCGCGTCGGCGTTCGTGGCAGGCGGAGTGCAGTGCATTCTCAGCTTCTCCCCGATCGCGCTCGATGTCCCGGACCGCGTGGAGGTGCGACGCGTGGACCTGGCCGTCGAAATGCAGGTCCTCTCGTTCAACAGCTCGCGTAACGAGGCAGCACAGGCTCGCCCGGCGCTGGAGACTTCACCCCGCCTCGAAACTTCACCTCGCCTGGGACGTAGCCGGGGCCCGCGGGTGGCACAGAGTAGTAGCTCAACAGGTTCGACAACGATAAGCAGTAGTTCCCTAAGAAATGGATCGGTGATTGCACCGTGAGTGTCCTCCTCGTCGGGATTTCGCATCGTAGCGCTCCCGTCGCTGTCCTCGAACGTGTCGCGATCACCGACACGGACCGCCCCAAGCTGACCGACAAGCTCATGGCCAGCGGGAGCATTTCCGAGGTGATGGTCGTATCGACCTGCAACCGCGTCGAGGTGTACGCGGTGGTCGACGCATTCCACGCGGCACTCGCTTCGGTCGGGGAGATCCTCGCCGAACATTCGGGACTGCAGGTGCCGGAGCTGACCAAGCACGCATACGTGCGCTACAGCGAGGCTGCCGTCGAACATCTCTTCGCGGTGGCCAGCGGGCTGGACTCGATGGTCATCGGCGAGCAGCAGATCCTCGGCCAGATCCGGGCGGCCTACGCGTCGTCGGACGCCCAGCAGGCGTCGGGCCGGGTTCTGCACGAACTCGCGCAGCAGGCGCTCCGCGTGGGCAAGCGGGTGCACTCGGAGACGGGCATCGACTCGGCTGGTGCGTCCGTCGTCTCGGTGGCGCTCGATCGCGCTGCAGGTCTGTTCGGCGGAACGCTCAGCGGCCGCACCGCGGTGGTACTCGGTGCAGGAGCCATGGGCGGTCTGTCCGTCGCGCATCTGGGCCGCGCAGGCATCGGTCGCCTGATCGTCATCAACCGAACCCGTGAACGCGCCGATCACCTCGCCGAGACCGCGGTCTCCGCAGGGGTGTCGGCGTCGGCGATGGACTTCGACGACCTCGCGGTCGCACTGTCCGACGCAGACGTACTCGTCACCTGTACGGGGGCGGTCGGCGCCGTCGTATCGCTCTCGGACGCACACCTCGCGCTCGCTCAGCGAGAGCCGGGCCGGACGCTCGCCATCTGTGACCTCGGGCTGCCCCGAGACGTCGACCACGCGGTCGCCGGTCTGCCCGGAGTCGACATCTTCGACATGGAGTCGCTGCAACGCGACCCGGCAGCAGGAGCTGCGGCGACGGACGCGTCGGCGGCCCGCGAGATCGTCTCCTCCGAACTGTCCGGTTACCTCGCAGGCCAGCGTCTCGCCGAGGTGACCCCGACGGTCACCGCTCTGCGCCAGCGCGCCGCGGAGGTCGTCGAAGCAGAGCTGATGAGACTCGACTCGCGTTTGCCAGGGCTCGAATCACCGCAGCGTGACGAGGTCGCAAGAACTGTGCGACGCGTCGTCGACAAGCTTCTGCACTCACCGACGGTGCGCGTCAAGCAACTTGCAACGACGCCGGGCGGCGACTCGTACGCAGCAGCTCTGCGTGAACTGTTCGAGCTCAGCCCAGGAACGGTCGAGGCTGTCGCCAGCCCGATCGAGATCAACGGAATGGAACTAGTGGACGATTTCACCGCCAGCCGCACCGATGTCCGGAAAGGCCACTCGGAGTGAGCGAAACGGACAAGCGTGTGGTTCGGGTCGGGACGCGGGGAAGCCTTCTCGCGACCACCCAGGCCGAAACCGTGCGTCAGGGGCTCATCGCAGCAGGCCTCGACGCAGAACTCGTCATCGTCAAGACGGCGGGTGATCTGTCGGCGGCACCCGTGCAGCAGATCGGTGTCGGTGTCTTCACCGCGGCACTGCGCGAGGCACTCACCGACGGCAAGGTCGATGTCGCGGTGCACTCGTACAAGGACCTGCCGACGGCGCCCGACGAGCGATTCGTCATCGCCGCGATTCCGCCGCGCGAGGATCCGCGTGACGCTCTCGTCGCGCGTGACGGCCTCGTGCTCGGCGAGTTGCCTGCGGGAGCGACCGTCGGAACATCAGCACCTCGCCGCATAGCTCAGCTGCGCGCGCTCGGCCAGGGGCTGGACATTCGGCCGCTGCGCGGCAACCTCGACACTCGCATCGGGAAGGTCGCCTCCGGTGAGCTCGATGCCGTCGTCGTGGCGCGTGCAGGCCTCGCGCGAATCGGCAGGCTCGACGTCGTCACCGAATCTCTCGATCCGGTGCAGTTGCTGCCCGCACCCGCTCAGGGCGCGCTTGCTGTCGAATGCCGGATCGGCGACACAGATCTCGCCGACGCCATACGTACCCTCGACGACGCGAACAGCCGTGCGGCCGTTCACGCCGAACGTGGGCTGCTCGCCGAGCTGGAGGCCGGCTGCACAGCGCCGATCGGCGCTGTCGCGGAAGTCGTCGAATCGATCGACGAGGACGGGCGCGTGTTCGACGAGCTGTCCGTGCGCGCCTGCGTCGCAGCGATCGACGGCAGCGACACCATACGAGCGTCCATCGTCGGCCCCACCGACAACGCCGAGGAGCTCGGCCGAGATCTTGCACGCGAATTACTGGATCTGGGCGCCCGAGATCTGGTCGCCGTCACCGAACCTGCCGCCACCGGGGGAGCAACCCATGTCTAGGTCGATCACCGCACCGACCCGCGGACGCGCCAAACGCATGGCCCCTCGGCCACCTGTACGCGGCGGCGCCATCGCCACCGCGCGTCTGATACCGAAGCGGGGCCCGGCAACCCCGATCGAATTGCACTACCCACACAAGACAGCACTGGAGAACAACCGATGAGCCCAGTCCGCAAGAACGCCAACGGGCGGATCCTGTTCGTGGGGTCGGGGCCGGGCGACCCGGCTCTGCTCACCGTCCGCGCACTTCAGGTGCTCGGAGCGGCGGAACTCGCCTTCACCGATCCCGACGTCGACAAGGGCGTCATCGCTCTCGTCGGCAACGACCTTCCCCGTGACCCGGAGACCGGGGAGAACGGTGTCGACGTGCGGCCCGCACTCGGTGAGCCCGCCGAGGTGGCCAAGACACTCCTGGCGGAGGCCAAGAACGGCCACGACGTCATCCGGCTGGTGTCCGGTGACCCGCTGACCACCGATTCCGTCATCGCCGAGGTGTCCGCTGTCGCCCGTACCCACGTTCAGTTCGAGGTTCTCCCCGGGTTGCCTTCGGGTTCTGCGGTGCCCAGCTACGCGGGCATGGCACTCGGTTCCGGACACACCGAAGCGGACGTTCGAGGCGAGGTCGATTGGGCTGCACTCGCCGCAGCTCCCGGCCCCCTCGTGCTGCACGCGACCTCGGGCCATCTCGCCGAGACCGCGAGCGCTCTTGTCGAACACGGACTTGCGCCGCAGACGCCTGCAGCCATCACCGTTCGCGGCACGACGCGTCAGCAGCGCACCGTCGAGGCAACACTCGCAACACTGAACGACGCGGGCAGCGAACTCGTCGGCTCGCTCGTCGTGACCGTCGGCAAGGTCGTTTCGGGCCGAAACAAGATGTCCTGGTGGGAGTCTCGCGCACTGTACGGCTGGACCGTGCTGGTGCCGAGGACCAAGGATCAGGCAGGCGAGATGAGCGATCGGCTCGTCACGCACGGCGCCATCCCCATCGAGGTCCCGACCATCGCCGTCGAGCCACCGCGCAGCCCGGCGCAGATGGAACGCTCCGTCAAGGGCCTCGTCGACGGCCGCTACCAGTGGGTCGTCTTCACCTCGACCAACGCGGTGCGTGCCGTATGGGAGAAGTTCGAGGAATTCGGACTGGACGCACGCGCGTTCTCCGGCGTCAAGATCGCCTGTGTCGGTGAGGCCACTGCCGCCAAGGTCCGCTCGTTCGGTATCAACCCCGAACTGCTGCCGTCCGGCGATCAGTCCTCGCTCGGCCTGCTCGAGGATTTCCCGCCGTACGACGAGGTGTTCGACCCGGTTAACCGAGTTCTGTTGCCGCGTGCGGACATTGCCACCGAAACGCTCGCCGAGGGGCTGCGTGAACGTGGTTGGGAAATCGACGACGTCACCGCCTACCGCACGGTGCGTGCCGCGCCGCCGCCCGCCGAGACCCGCGAGATGATCAAGACCGGTGGATTCGACGCGGTGTGCTTCACGTCGAGTTCGACAGTCCGCAATCTCGTCGGTATCGCAGGCAAGCCGCATGCACGCACGCTCGTTGCCTGCATCGGACCGAAGACGGCCGAGACGGCCGTCGAGTTCGGACTGCGCGTCGACGTGCAGCCCGAGACCGCGCAGGTGGGACCGCTCATCGAGGCGTTGGCCGAGCACGCTGCTCGGTTGCGCGCCGAGGGTGCGTTGCCTCCTCCGCGCAAGAAGTCACGTAGGCGCTGACGCGCCCATGTTTCCCGTAGACCGCCCCCGCAGACTTCGCCGTACTCCGGCGCTTCGACGTCTCGTCGCGCAAACGTCGCTGCAGCCACGGCATTTGGTGCTGCCGATGTTCGTCGCCGACGGCATCTCCGAACCTCGGGAGATCTCGTCGATGCCGGGCGTCTTCCAGCACACGCTCGATTCTCTGAGCAAAGCCACCGAGGAAGCAGTTGCCGCGGGTGTGGGCGGGGTGATGCTGTTCGGTGTGCCTCGCGCGGAGGACAAGGATGCGGCCGGGTCGGGTGCCAGTGATCCGGAGGGCATTCTCAACCGGGGACTGAGGCGATTGAAGGCCGATCTCGGTGACTCGACCGTCATCATGGCCGACACGTGCCTCGACGAGTTCACCGATCACGGCCACTGCGGGGTCCTGACGCCGGAGGGAGCGGTCGACAACGACGCCACCCTCGCGCGGTACGTGGACATGGCTGTGGCACAGGCGGATGCGGGCGCGCACCTGCTCGGACCGAGCGGAATGATGGACGGTCAGGTCGCGGCCATCCGCGCAGGACTCGACGAGGCAGGCCATCACGACGTCGGCCAGCTCGCCTACTCGGCCAAGTACGCCTCGGCGTTCTACGGCCCGTTCCGAGAAGCCGTCGGTTCCTCGTTGCAGGGCGATCGTCGGACGTATCAACAGGATTCGGCCAATCGCCGTGAAGCGACACACGAGGTCGAGCTCGATCTCGCCGAGGGCGCGGACATGGTGATGGTCAAACCGGCCATGTCGTATCTCGACATTCTGCGCGACGTCGCGAACATCTCTCCGGTTCCCGTCGCGGCGTATCAGATCTCTGGGGAGTACTCGATGATCACCGCCGCCGCGCAGAACGGGTGGATCGATCGTGACGCCGCGATACTCGAATCACTCACGAGCATCCGCCGCGCAGGTGCGGATGTGGTGCTGACCTACTGGGCGACCGAAGCGGCGGGCTGGCTGTGAGCAACAACTGGCATCCGGAGAACGAGTCGCAGCCCCCGCAGCCCGATTGGGCGCGCTGGGAGGCCGAACACGGACCTCCGCCGTTGGAGTCGGTCAAGCGCCCGGCGCCGGTCGACATCGAGACGGCACGCCACCTGTGGTGGGGTGTCGCTCTGCTCGGCATGATCAATCTGGTCGTCACGTTGTTCGTCGTCTACGGCGACAAGTCGGTCTTCGCCCAGCAGCTCGTCGACGACGTCAAGGCGCAGGATGCGTCGATCCCGCTGAGCGTCGAGTCGGCAGAGGGATATCTGACGGCTGCGCTCGTGGTGATGGTGCTCATCGGCGTCGGATTCGGCGCGCTGTTCCTCTTCTGGGTGAACAAGATGCGGATCGGCCGGATGTGGGCTCGCATGCTGCTCACGATGATCGGAACGGTCACCGTGGTGTTGACCGTCCCGCAGTTGTTCGGATTCGGTTCGAACGACGGTGCTCAGGCCATCGTTCTCGGTGTTGCGGGAATTCTTCAAGGCGTACTCGCGGCGGGTGCGATCTACCTGATGCATCGCAAGGAATCGAACGAGTACTTCCTCGCTTCGCGAAAGTCGTAGATCTTTCTATCACCCCGCGTGTCACATGCGTCACTTGCGCCACATGTGACTAGCATCACTCGACAGGTGGACCTTCGAGTGATCGGACCAGAGAGATGACACAGCCGGAAATTCGACGCGGAGAGCGGGAGAGCGGCCGACCGGTGTGGGCTCTGCTCGGTCTTCTGGCCGCGGTGGCCATTGCCGTCTTCATCATGTCCCTCGGCTTCAGCGCAGCCTGACCGGCGCACTTTCCTCCCGGTCGCGTGCGGTGTACGGTGATGGCCGTCACAGGCTTCACTGGGGAGGGCTGGTATGCAGAGCAAGGCAGACGCACGTGAGGTCACCCGACTCGCATGTCCCCACAGTGCCAGCCGTGAGTTCCTGCTGATCGGCCTGGTTCTGGCCCTCGGCGTCCTGGTGGCACTGGCCATCGTCATCCCGGCCGTCGTCAGCAGCTGACGTCGACCCGCTCCATCGGTTATCGACGGCCGACCGGCAGTATGGACCTGTGAGTACCGATATCCCCGCAGGCGAGCCAGGCGAGGTGTTGTTCGCCGAACCGGGCGCGCGGTGGCGAACTCTGCTGTGGGGACCGGTGTTCTGTATCGCCGTCCTCGTCGTGGAACTGTTGACCGGTCCGGTCCTGCACTGGTTCGCGCTCGGGCTGTTCGCGGTGCTCCTGGTCGGGTTCACCTACGTACAGATCTCGGCCGCGCGCAGGCACGTCAGCGTGCAGCTGACTCCGTCCGCGCTGCGGCAAGGTACCGAAGTGCTCGATATCGCGGACATCGGTGCGATCCTGCCGCCCGCGGACTACTCGGACGGGGACTACGAACCGAAGAAGTGGGAGACCGCGCGGGTGCTCGGGGAGCTGCACGGAGTTCCGCGTCGCCGACACCCCATCGGGATCGAGCTGGTCGGCGGCGCCCTCGTACAGGCGTGGGCAAAGGACGACGACGGGCTTCGCGCGGCGCTCGAACATGCGAAAGGGGAGTACTCGTGAGCAAGACAGCCGCTGCCGAAGTTCTCGGCGCTGTGGTCGCGGTGATCCTCGCGGTCGCCTGTTGGAACGCAGGTGTCGAGGTACATCGCTTCGCTGCGGTCGCCGACGGCGCACCGGAGTTCGAGTCCGCCAGTTACTCGGGTTCGTGGATTGCCGGGGCGACGGTGTTGGTCGTGGTTGCGGGCGTGCTCGCCGTCGACGCGGCGCGTAGATCGCTGCTCATACGTTCCCATACCCGGTAGGGGTATTGTGTCGGGTATGAGCAGTTACTCGGCCGAGCAGGACGACTTGCTGAAGAGGTTGCGCCGCATCGAGGGGCAGATAGCCGGTATCTCGCGCATGGTCGCGGAGGATCGCTACTGCATCGACGTCCTCACGCAGGTCTCTGCCGCCACCAAGGCGTTGCAGTCGGTCTCGCTCAAACTGCTCGACGCGCACCTTGCCGGTTGCGTCGTCGAGGCTGCCCGCAAAGGCGGTCCCGATGCCGACGCCAAGGTGAAAGAGGCCTCGGACGCCATTGCTCGTCTCGTCCGATCCTGACGCCACCCGCACACAACCGGAGAGAAGGATTCTCGTGGTCGAAAGCAGCTACACCGTCGAAGGAATGACCTGCCAACATTGCGCCGCGTCGGTGTCCGAGGAGATATCCGAACTCGGGGGAGTGACCGAGGTGAAGGTCGACGTGGCATCGGGCACGGTCGTGGTGTTCAGCGACAACACGATCGAGCACGCGGCCGTGGAAGCAGCCGTCACCGAAGCCGGGTATCGACTCGCGTCGTGAGCAGGCGTCTGACCGGTACCGGGGTCCTCACCGCCGGCATGTGCCTCGTGCTCGGCTGTTCGTCCGGAACGAGCGAGCAGCCGGATGCAGGGTTGGCGGACACAGGGTTGGCGGACCTGCGGGTGACCACGGAGATCGACGGGCTGAACAAGCCGTGGGACGTGGTCGCCGCACCCGACGGAACCGTCCTCACCGGTGAACGCAGCGGCCGATTCGTCGTGCGGCGCCCCGATGGGACCACCTCGGACCTGATTGCCGATCAGACCGACCTCTACGCCGAGGGCGAGACCGGGCTGATGGGAATGGAACTGGCCCAGGATTTCTCGACATCCCGAGCGCTCTACACGTGTCAGGGGGTCACCGGCGGCGAGGGAGAGAACCGCATTGCCGTGTTCCGCTGGACCGTCGACCCGGACTGGACCACCCTGACCCGGACGGCCACCGTGCTCGACGGCATCCCCGTCGCATCGAACGGGCGCCACGGTGGGTGCAGAATTCTGGCGGCGCCCGACGGTTCGCTGTTCGTCGGTACCGGTGACACGGCGTCGCCGACGGTGCCGCAGGATCCGGAGTCGTTGGGCGGCAAAGTGCTTCACATCGAGGCGGACGGCTCGGCCGCGGCCGACGCGCCGGGACGTGTCTACACACTCGGCCATCGCAACGTCCAAGGTCTGGCGTTCGCGCCCGGCACCGATCGGCTGTACGAGGTCGAGCAGGGCACGAGCCGCGACGACGAACTCAATCTGCTGGTCCCGGGTGGCAACTACGGCTACAAGCCGGATCTGTTGCCGGGTGTCTACGACGAATCGGTACCCATGACCGACCCTGAGCGAGTGCCGGGAGCGCTCGGTGCAGTCTGGAGTTCGGGTGAGCCGACCATTGCCACTCCGGGTCTGACATTCGTCGACGGTGCCGCGTGGGGTGAATGGTCCGGTGCCGCAGTCATATCCAGTCAGCAGGGGGAGAAGCTGGTGTTCCTGAAGCTGAGCGAGGACGGCAGCAGCGTGTCGAGGGAGGCTGTCGCGTTGGAGAACGAATACGGTCGACTGCGTTCGCTCACCAGCCTCCCCGACGGGTCGTTCCTGATGACAACCGACAACGGATCGGACGACCGAGTGCTGCGCGTGACGCCGTGACCCGCCCGTGCGCGCGCAGTTACGCCCTACGGTAACTGCGCGCGTACGCGTCAGGCTTTGCTCGGGTGCGCCGCATCCTCCTCGTCGCTACCGGCCTGCGGGTGACCGAGCATCGCGGCACCGAGCAGCTGGTCGGGGACGCCGAATGCTTCGACCAATTCGAGTGCGTGCGGACGAAGTGCCCTGCACCGCTCGTTGATCCCGCGGGTGACGGCCTTCGATCGCTCCGTGGACAGGTAACGGTGCTCGATGAACCACGCCTTGTCCTCCTCGATGACCGACAGGGCGTACAGGTCGCACACCTGCCCGAGCAGTTCTTTCGCCTTCTCGTCCTCGCACGAGGAGATGCCGGCCACGAACGCCTCGAGGACGATCCGATCGATGTGCGCACTCGCAGCGTGCAGCACGTGATCCTGGACCGCGTTGAACGCGTCGAACGCGCCCATCTCCTTCGACTTGCTCTGCAGTCGCCGGGCAACGGTGGAGAGCAGGTAGTCCTCGCGGTCCTCGAACATCGTGAGCTGGGTACCGCGGTTGAACAGCGATCCTTCCTCCTCGTTGTCCTGGCGGGTATCGAGGATGGTCTGGATGATCGTCTGTGCCGCAGTGCGTTTGATGACTCGATCGCCCGCGTACTCGGCGGCGAACCTGACCCATTCGACCGGGCTCATGCTCTTGACGTCGTCGGCGTACGAGGTGAGCAGTTCCTTCGCGACCAACTGTGTCAGTACGTGGTTGTCGCCCTCGAACGTGGTGAACACATCGGTGTCCGCCTTGAGTGATATCAGCCGGTTCTCGGCGAGATATCCTGCGCCGCCGCATGCTTCACGGGCTTCCTGGATCGCACGGGTGGCGTGCCAGGTGTTCGCGGCTTTGAGCCCGGCGGCACGGGATTCGAGTTCGCGCTGCTCCTCGGCGTCCGGGTTGTCCGATGTCTGCAACTCGTGCAGTTTGGCGACCAGTTCGTTCTGCGCGAACTGCAGCGCATACGACCTGGCGATGAGCGGGAACAGGCGACGCTGGTGGACGAGGTAGTCCATGATCAGCACCTCGTCCTCGGACTTCGGGGCCGAGAACTGCCTGCGCTGCAACGCATATCGGGTGGCGATGTCGAGGGCGACCCTGGCCGCAGCTGCTGCGCTGCCCCCGACGGTGACGCGGCCGCGGATGAGCGTGCCGAGCATCGTGAAGAACCGTCGACCGGCGTTCTCGATGGGTGAGGAGTAACTACCGTCGGCTGCGACGTCGGCGTACTTGTTGAGCAGGTTGTCGCGCGGAATGCGTACGTGGTCGAACATGATTCGGCCGTTGTCCACGCCGGGGAGTCCGCCCTTGTACTGGCAGTCCGACGTGGTGACTCCGGGGAGGTCGTCGCCGTTCTCGTCGCGGAGCGGGACGAAGAAACAGTGGACACCGTGGCCTTCCGGCTCTTCACCGGGACCCGCGGTGATCAACTGCGCGAACACTGCAGCGACCGTTGCTGTTTCGGCGGCGCCGCCGATGTAGTCCTTGCGAGAGGACGGCGTCGGCGAATGCACGACGAACTCGCCGGTGGCGGCGTCGTAGGTCGCGGTGGTCTCGAGGGATTGAACATCGCTGCCGTGGCCGGTCTCGGTCATCGCGAAGCAGCCGAGAAGGTCGAGATCGATGATGCGCCGAACGTAGGCCTCGTGGTGGCGTTCGGTGCCGAGATTTTCGATGGCGCCGCCGAACAGGCCCCACTGCACGCCTGCCTTGACCATCAGCGACAGGTCCGACATCGCGAGCATCTCGATCATCGTGACCGCAGCGCCGACGTCACCGGTGCCGCCGTGTTCCTTCTTGAAACCGTCGTCTGCTGCGCCGTGCTGCGCCAGCAGCTTCAACTGTTCGAGCGCCTTGGTACGCGCGATGACGGTGTTGGGGGTGTAGTGCGGACGGAACTCGTCACGGACGAGTTGGGCGCGTGCCTCGTTCTTCGTCTCGCGCCAGCGACCGTCCAACGTGTTGCGTAGATGCTCCGAAGTGGTTGCCATACTCGACGGTAACCTGTCGCGCCCCGAGGCAGGTCAGGTTGGCCAGAGATACTCGCGGCCGATGGACCTGACCCGAGACCAGAACTTGCTGCGTTTGTACGGGCCGTCGTGGAAGAGCGACGCTCCGTTGTCCTCCAGCGCGCGGGTGACGAGTGGGCTGAAGCCGTCGAATTCGCTGATCAGGTGCTCCCGGAAGCCGTCAGGCCAGGAGTACCGCGCTGGTTCGTGTTGTGCCTCCACGACCGCCAGTGTAATCCAGAAGTAACACGGGCGTTACATGATCGGAGGGTGGCAGTCTAGGGTCGGTGGCCATCGACACATCACGGATCTTGCAGATCGACGCCGAGCACGTGTGGCATCCCTACGGCGGCTTTCCGGCGTCGACGCGACCACTCGTCGTCGAGAGTGCCGAGGGCGTCCGGCTACGGCTGTCCGACGGTACGGAGCTCATCGACGGGATGAGCTCGTGGTGGGCGGCCGTGCACGGCTACCGCCATCCGGTTCTCGACGCGGCCGCCCGCGACCAGCTGGGCCGGATGAGCCACGTCATGTTCGGCGGTCTGACGCACGAACCCGCAGCGCGGCTGGCCGAACTGCTCGTCGCGATCACCCCGGACGGTTTGGAGAAGGTGTTCTTCGCGGACTCCGGCTCGGTGTCGGTGGAAGTGGCCGTCAAGATGTGCATCCAGTACTGGCGTGGACGCGGGCGGCCCGGTAGGAACAGGCTGCTGACCTGGCGCGGCGGTTACCACGGTGACACGTTCGCGCCGATGAGCATCTGCGACCCCGACGGCGGCATGCACTCGCTGTGGACGAACGTCATCACGCAGCAGGTCTTCGCACCAGCCCCGCCTGCCGAATTCGACGAGGAGTTTCTCGCGGAGTTCGAACGCATCCTCCGGCAGCACTCCGAGGAGGTTGCTGCGATCGTCGTCGAACCCGTCGTGCAGGGGGCGGGCGGGATGCGGTTCCACGATCCGCGCTACCTCATCGAACTGCGACGTATGGCCGACGAGCACGGCGTTCTGCTCGTGTTCGACGAGATCGCGACGGGATTCGGCCGCACCGGCACATTGTTCGCCGCCGATCATGTCGGTGTGACGCCGGACGTCATGTGTGTGGGCAAGGCGCTGACGGGCGGCTACATGAGCCTGGCAGCGACGCTGTGTACCGCCGAAGTTGCAGGCGTGATCAGCGGCGGCGAGGCGGGCGGGTTGATGCACGGCCCGACGTTCATGGGCAATCCGCTCGCGTGTGCCGTGGCGGTCGCGGCGGTCGAACTTCTGCTGCAGCGTGATTGGCGCTCGGAGGTGACCGGCATCGAGCAGGGATTGCTCGACGGGCTGACGGGATTGCGCGAAGTCCCCGGCGTGGCGGACGTGCGCGTTCTCGGTGCCATCGGCGTCGTCGAGATGAAGGAGCCGGTCGACATGCAGCGAGCTACCGACGCCGCAGTCGGCGAGGGAGTGTGGCTTCGGCCGTTCGGAAAGCTGGTCTACACGATGCCGCCGTACATCGCAGCGCCCGCCGACGTCGACGCCATCACACGGGCCGTGAGAGCGGTCGCCTCCACAACTTGAACACCGTTCAAGTATGGTCGTCTCTCGTGGCGACACTCGACTGGCTGACAGCTGCTGCGCACGACCGAATGGCGCGCGGCCTGCACCGCACGCTCCATGCACGTCCTGCCGCACAGCAGGTCGTGGACCTCGCCTCCAACGACTACCTCGGACTGGTGAACCACCCGGACGTCGTCGATGCAGCCTGCGCGGCGGTCCGAGCATTCGGAACAGGGTCGACGGGATCGCGGCTGGTCACCGGTACCACGACGCTGCACCACCAGCTCGAGACCGAACTTGCCGAGTTCACCGGCGCGGAGTCCGCCTTGGTCTTCTCCTCCGGATACACCGCCAACTTGTCCGCGGTTGCGGCCCTGTCCGGCCGAGGATCCCTCGTGGTGTCGGATTCGAAATCGCACGCATCCCTCGTCGACGCCTGCAGGCTGTCGCGAGGCCGCGTCGAGATCTACCACCGCGACGACCTCGCCCATGTCGAATGGCTCCTTGCCTCCCGGTCCGAGGAACGTGCCCTGCTCGTCACGGACTCGGTCTTCAGCGCGGACGGTGACCTCGCGCCCCTGACCCAGCTGCATGCGCTCTGCAGGAAGTACTCGGCTCTGCTCGTGGTCGACGAGGCGCACGGCATCGGCGTCCGCGGAACGGGCGGGCGTGGTCTGGTGCAGGAACTGGGGCTGGACGGTGCCCCCGACATCGTCGTCACGGCAACACTGTCGAAATCACTGGCGTCGCAGGGAGGCGTCGTCCTCGGTCCCGAGGCGGTACGCGATCATCTGATCGACGTCGCGCGGCCCTTCATCTTCGACACCGGGCTCGCCCCCGCTGCCGTGGCAGCGGCGTCGGCAGCGCTGGCAGTACTGCGAGACGAGCCAGGGCGGGCGCTGGCGGTACGTGAGCGCGCCGATCGACTGGCCGCGATGGTCGGCGTCGACGCATCCGAATCGGCGGTCGTATCGGTGGTGCTCGGCGATGCCGAGACCGCTGTTCGTGCCGCCCGGGCTGCCCGCGAGCAGGGAGTACACGTCGGATGCTTCAGGCCGCCGTCGGTACCCGAGGGCACATCACGGCTCCGGCTGACCGCAAGAGCAACCTTGACCGACGAGGAACTGACGCGGGTCGACGAGGTCCTCGCGTCGATTCTCGCCACCACTGCGTCATGACGGTGCTGCTGGTCACCGGGACCTCGACGGACGTCGGCAAGACGGTGGTGACCGCGGCTCTCGCAGCCACCTACAGGGCGTCGGGCATATCGGTTGCGGTGTGCAAACCCGCTCAGACCGGTGTACTGCCAGGTGAGCCGGGTGACGTGGCCGAGATCGCACGCCTGACCGGGGTCGGTGACCTGCACGAATATGCGCGCTACCCGGATCCGCTTGCCCCGAATGTGGCGGCCCGCCGATCCGGGCTTCCCGAACTCGTGCTCGACGACGTCGTCGCATCGATTCACAGCATCGACGCCGACGTGGTGTTGGTCGAGGGTGCGGGAGGGCTGCTCGTGCGGTTCGGCGACTTCACCCTTGTGGACCTTGCGCAGCGCCTGGACGCACCTGTGCTGCTGGTGTGCAGCGCTGGACTCGGCACGCTGAACCACTCGGAGTTGACGACGTCGGCGCTCGCGGTCGCGGGCGTGCACTGTGCGGGCCTGGTCATCGGATCGTGGCCCGCCGAGCCGGACCTGGCTGCACGCACCAACGTCGACGAGTTGCCCGCTGTCACCGGAGTCCCACTTCTCGGTCGAGTACCCGAGGGTGCCGGAGCGTGGACGCGTGCGGATTTCACCACTGCCGCCGGGTCCTGGTTCGAGGCGAGTTTGCCGGGCGCCGCGCCGGGTACCCGACCCCCAACTACCAAGTTGGGGAGATGAACGAAAATGAGTACTGCAGTATGGATCGTCATCGCAGTCGTCGTCGTGCTGCTCGTCGTCGGGCTCGCGCTCGCGTTGTCGCGTAAACAGCAGGCAGGCAGACGCGCAGAAGCCGGTCGGATCCGCGAGAAGGCAGCGGAGCGAACCAGCGAGGTCGAGGAACGGCAGGCGATCGCGGACGAAAGTGCAGCGAAGGCCAGGCGAGCGCAGGCCGACGCCGAAGCGAAGTCCGCCGAAGCACGTCGGCTCTCGTTGCAGGCAGAAACCCACCAGGGTGACGCCGCGACCTCACGCGACGAGCTGGACAACGAGTTCGCTCGTGCGAACAAGATCGATCCCGACGTGAAAACCGGGCGCGAGCAGGGGACCGTGAATCAGACGAACGCGGATCAGACGAACGCAGATCAGACGAACGCAGCAGACAGGGTCGTGCCGCCGCACACGGACCCGACTCACGCGGACCGCAACCACACCGGCGAGCACCGGGCCCACTGATTCACCGGACCCACTGATTCCGGGCTAGAGGCCGCGGCGTCGTAGTTGATTGCCGACCCGCCGGAGTTCGTTCTCGATGACGAGGACGTTCTCGGCGGGCGCGTCTGTTTGAATAGCTTGTCTACGTTGGCCTTTCAATCGCTCGTACAAACTGCACAAACTCTCCGAGCTCAGCTCTGTAATTGAATGCTGTGTTACCGAATGCTCCGATGTAGTCACTTCGACTACCCTCCCGACATGCTCACGTTCATCCACGCCTGGATCTCGGGCGCCGATAGTCTCAAATTACTCTTCGTGAGCACAGGTAGCCATAGCTGAGCAGGGGGTTCGCATGGGCACATTCGTTCTGATTCCAGGCGCGGGTGGTGACGGGTGGTATTGGCACCTCGTCGAAGCCGAACTACGTAGGCGCGGTAACGACGTTGTGGCCGTGACACTTCCGGCCGGTGCCGATCTGCCTCGGTATGTCGATGTCGTCGTCGATGCGATCGGCGAGCGCACCGATGCCATTCTCGTTGCCCAGTCCTTCGGCGGCTTCACCGCACCGCTGGTCGCGGTACGTACCGATGTCGCGATGATCGTGATGCTCAATGCGATGATTCCGAAGCCGGGGGAGTCCGCGGACCAGTGGTGGGGCGCGACTGGATTCGACGAGGCTCGCACCGAGCAAGCGCGACGCGACGGCCGGGATCTGGAGACGGAGGACCTCGTCGCGGATGCCTTCTTCCACGACGTGCCGCCCGAGGTGACGAGGGAAGCGATGTCCCGTGAGTCTCTCGGTGAGTCCGACGCCGCTTTTGCGCTGCCGTTTCCTCTCGACTCCTGGCCGGAGGTTCCGACGCGTGTGCTGCAGGGCGTCGACGACCGCTTCATCCCCATCGAATTGCAGCGTCGGGTCGCAGAGGAGAGGCTCGGACTCAGGGTGGATGCGATGCCGGGCGGTCATCTGCTGGCCCTGTCTCGACCGGTGGAACTGGTGAACCGGCTCGAGGCGTACAGAGCTGATTATTACGCCCTGTAGTTGGCGAAATCGGCGAACCTGGGACACTGGGGGTCGTGACTGTTTCCACCGGCGACGATGCGCCCATTTCAGCCAAGCTGTTCGAGCGCGCGAGCGCCGTCATCCCGGGCGGTGTCAACTCCCCGGTGCGGGCGTTCCACTCGGTCGGAGGAACGCCTCGGTTCATCACCGAGGCCAGCGGATACACCATGATCGACGCCGACGGGAACAGCTACGTCGATCTCATCTCCTCGTGGGGTCCGATGATCCACGGCCATGCTCATCCGGCAGTCGTCGAGGCCGTCCAGAAGGCGGCGTCGACCGGTCTGTCGTTCGGTGCGCCGACCGAGCGCGAGATCGCTCTCGCCGAAGAAATCGTGCGCCGGGTCGGCCCCGTCGACCAGGTTCGTCTTGTGAATTCCGGCACAGAAGCGACGATGAGCGCGGTCCGCCTCGCTCGCGGATTCACCGGCCGCACCAAGATCGTCAAGTTCTCCGGTTGTTATCACGGGCACGTCGACGCTCTTCTCGCCGACGCCGGATCCGGCCTCGCGACGTTCGGACTTCCGACTTCGCCCGGTGTGACGGGCGCGCAGGCAGCCGACACCATCGTCGTTCCCTACAACGACCTCGCTGCCGTCGAAGCGGTGTTCGCCGAGAATCCGGAACAGATCGCCTGCATCATCACCGAGGCCGCCGCGGGCAACATGGGTGCGATCCCGCCCGTCCCCGGCTTCAACGAGGGGCTTCGGCGCCTCGCCACCGACAACGGGGCGCTGCTCATCATGGACGAGGTGATGACGGGCTTCCGCGTCAGCGCGGCCGGTTGGTACGGCATCGACGGCGTCGCAGGCGACCTCTACACCTTCGGCAAGGTCATGAGCGGTGGCCTTCCCGCGGCCGCGTTCGGTGGCCGTGCAGACATCATGGCCTACCTGGCTCCTGCCGGGCCCGTCTATCAGGCAGGCACACTGTCCGGTAATCCCGTCGCCGTGGCGGCCGGTCTCGCGAGCCTGCAACTGGCCGACGCCGCCGTGTACGAGAAGCTGCAGAGGAACTCCGAACGCCTCGGCGGACTGCTCGGAGATGCTCTCACCGAGGCGGGCGTTCGTCATCACGTGCAGTTCGCAGGCACTATGGTGAGCGTGTTCTTCTCCGACGGCCCGGTCACCGACTATGCGGGTGCCAAAGCGGCCGAGACCTGGCGCTACCCCGCCTTCTTCCACGGTCTGCTCTCCCGCGGGGTGTACCCACCGCCGAGCGCGTTCGAGGCATGGTTCGTCTCGGCAGCCCTCGACGACTCGGCGTTCGAGATCATCGCCGATGCACTTCCAGAAGCCGCGCGCGCAGCGGCCCGAGCAGAAGCAGGTAGCTGAACAGTGACGAGCAATGCAGTGACGGGCCGGGCCGATGTGCACCCGCACCAGACGACCCGGACCATCGTCCACGTACTGCGTCACGGCGAAGTGCACAACCCGAAGGGCATCCTGTACGGGCGACTGCCAGGATTCCGGTTGTCCGTGACCGGCCGATCCCAGGCGACTGCCGTCGCGAATGCTCTTGCCGGGCATGACATCACGCATGTCGTCGCGTCACCGCTTCAGCGTGCGCAGGAGACAGCGGCGCCGATCGCCGACGCACACGGCCTCACGATCGCCGTCGACGACAATCTCATCGAGGCAGGAAACGACTTCGAGGGCCTGCGTGTGGCCGTCGGCGACGGAGCATTGCGCAGGCCACGGCACTGGTGGAAGCTCCGCGATCCGTTCACCCCGTCGTGGGGCGAGCCGTACCTTCAGATCGCGCACCGCATGCTCGCTGCCGTCAACGCGGCCCGCGTTGCAGCCGTCGGGCACGAGGTGGTTCTGGTCAGCCATCAGCTGCCGGTGTGGACGCTGCGCAGATTCCTGCAGGGCGATCGTCTGTGGCACGACCCGCGTCACCGCCAGTGCGGTCTCGCCTCGCTCACCTCGCTGGTCTACGAGGGCGACACACTCGTCGACATCGTCTACTCCGAGCCCGCTGGAGCCAGTGATCCCAGAGTGTCCGGTGCGTAAGCTTCTTCTGTCGCTTTCGGCTGCCGCACTGGTCCTGTCCGGGTGTGCGACGGGTACCGACGCCGTGGCCACCGGAGGAACGTTCGATTTCGTCTCGCCCGGCGGCCAGACCGAGATCTACTACGACCCTCCGTCCGAACGTGGCACGCTCGCCGAGTTGTCCGGGCCGGACCTGATGACGGAGGGCAAGACCACCTCGCTCGACGACTTCGAAGGCAAGGCCGTCGTACTCAACGTGTGGGGCCAGTGGTGTGGCCCGTGCCGCGGTGAGGCCGACGACCTCGAAGAGGTCTACGAGAACACGAAGGATCTCGGCGTCGAATTCCTCGGAATCAATGTTCGTGACAACGCCAAGGACAAGGCGCAGGACTTCGTCATCGACAACAAGGTGAGCTACCCGTCGATCTACGACCCGCCGATGCGCACGCTCGCCGCGCTCGGTGGCATCCCGACGTCGGTCGTCCCGACGACCATCGTGCTGGACAAGCAGCACCGTGTTGCCGCGGTGTTCCTGCGTGAGCTACTCACCGAGGATCTGCAACCCGTCGTCGAGCGGATCGCGGGCGAGGAGTCGGATCAGCAGTGAACACGGTCCACCTCGCAGGCATCGGCGAGACGTTTCAGACGACGGCAGCCACGGGTCCGCTGATTCTGGCGTTCGGTGTCTGCTTGCTCGCCGGGTTGGTCTCGTTCGCGTCGCCGTGCGTGGTTCCGTTGGTTCCCGGCTATCTGTCCTACCTGGCAGGTGTGGTCGGCGCCGACGCACCGGCGGTGACGGCGTCGGAGGCCGCGACGACGAAGGTCCGGGCCTCCGGTCGCCTGCGTGTCGCGGGAGCGGCGGGATTGTTCGTACTCGGTTTCACGGTCGTGTTCGTCCTGGCGACGGCCACGGTCTTCGGCGCGATCTCGGTGCTGTCGGTCAACCGTGAACTGCTGATGCGAATCGGCGGCGTCATCACCATCGCAATGGGGTTGGTCTTCATCGGTCTCGTGCCCGCGCTGCAGCGCGACGTGCGCTTCGAGCCGCGTCGAGTCGGCAGTCTGCTCGGTGCACCGCTGCTCGGTGGTGTGTTCGCGCTCGGCTGGACGCCGTGCCTCGGACCGACTCTGGCGGGCGTCATCTCGCTCGCGGCAGGAACCGAAGGTGCGACGGCGGCACGCGGCGTCACGTTGATCATCGCGTATTGCCTCGGTCTCGGGCTGCCGTTCGTGATCCTCGCGTTCGGTTCGGTAAGCGCTCTACGCGGAGTCGGTTGGCTCCGCACCCATGCACGACAGATACAGGTGTTCGGCGGAATCATGTTGATAGCGGTAGGAATTGCACTCGTCACCGGTGCCTGGGACGTATTCGTCGGCTGGGTTCGCGACGCTTTCGTCTCCGATGTGGTGCTCCCCATATGAGCAATTCGAATCAGAGTAATTCGGTGCCACGACGCGCACTCGCATTGGTGAGAAACACCTGGCGCAGTCTCACCAGCATGCGTACAGCGCTGGTGCTGCTGTTCCTGCTCGCCTTCGCCGCGATCCCCGGCGCATTGGTGCCGCAGCGCAGTCTCAACGCGGGCAAGGTCGACGAATACATTGCAGCCAGGCCCACTCTGGGACCGCTGATGGACAAGCTCGAACTGTTCGACGTCTTCTCCAGTTTCTGGTTCACCGCCATCTACGCGCTGCTGTTCGTCTCGCTCGTCGGATGCATACTCCCGCGCTGTATCGAGCATGCGAAAGCGTTGCGCACCAAGCCCGTTCCTACGCCGCGCAACCTGTCGCGGCTACCGCATCACAGCACGTACACGACCGACGATTCCGCCGAGGACACCGCATCGGCGGTCCAGGCTCGATTGCGGGGGTGGCGGGTCGCCCGCCGAGGACACGGCGACGAGATCACGCTGTCCGCCGAGAAGGGCTACTTCCGCGAGTTCGGCAACCTGGTCTTCCACCTGTCGCTCGTCGGTCTGCTCGCGGCGATCGCACTCGGCAAGCTTCTCGGGTACGAGGGCAATGTGGTCGTCATCGCCAACGACGGTCCAGGATTCTGCAGCACCTCACCCGCCATCTACGACGGTTTCCGCGCCGGGCAGCTGGTCGACGGAACCGGACTCGAACCGCTGTGCATCCGCGTCAAGGACTTCAAGGCCGACTATCTGGAGAACGGCCAGGCCGAGATGTTCACCTCGAACATCGAGTACCAGGCGGGGGAGGACCTGACGAACAACGAGTGGCAGGACGACGTTCTTCAGGTCAACCATCCACTTCGTGTCGCAGGCGACCGCGTCTACCTGCAGGGCCACGGTTACGCGCCGACGTTCACCGTGACATTCCCGAACGGCGAGACGCGCACCGAGACCATCCAGTGGCAGCCGACGGACGCGACGACGTTCCTCTCCAGCGGAGTACTCCGCATCGACCCGCCCGGCGGGCTGTATCCGGATCCCACCGAGCGCCGCAAGAATCAGATCGCGATCGAGGGACTGTTCGCGCCGACGGCGTTCTTCCACGGCAATCTGCTGTCGTCGAGCTACCCGGCCATGACCGACCCGGCCGTTGCCGTCGACATCTATCGCGGCGACACCGGCCTCGATACCGGCTATCCGCAGTCGCTGTTCTCTCTCAACAAGGAAATGATCAATCAGGGCAGGCTCGTCAAGCAGGACCGGGTCAACCTGAAGCCAGGTGAGAGCTCGACGCTGTCCGACGGCACCACGGTCACCTTCGACGGCGCGGAAGAGTTCGTCAACCTGCAGGTCTCGCACGACCCGACGCAGACGTGGGTGCTGGTGTTCGCGCTGACGATGATGGGCGGTCTGCTGGTCTCGCTCGTCGTCAAACGGCGTCGAGTGTGGGTCCGACTCGACACCGATCCCGATACCCGACGTACTGTAGTAGAGCTCGGCGGACTGGCCCGAACCGATCAGGCAGGCTGGGGAGACGAGTTCGACAGACTGTGCCAGAGATTGATCGGCGAGAAGCCGATCGGCGATGTCAAGACAGTGAACACGAACAAGCAGGAGAACTGACCGATGCCGATCAACGAGACGCTCTCGCGCTACAGCGACTGGTCCTTCGAATCCGCGTTCACCATCTACGTACTCGCCTTCATCCTGCTGATCTGGCAGTACGCGTCGGTGAAGGCGACTGCGGTGCAGGCACGCGAGCTGGTCGGTAGCGGAGCGCCCGTGGCAAGCGCAGGCACGCCGGGACGCGTCGTCGACACGCCGAAGCGCCCGCTGGCGGAGCGTCTGTCCGGGATGGGCTACGCGCTGCTGATTCTCGCGCTCGTGCTCCATGTATCGGCCGTCGTACTTCGTGGTTTCGCCACGCATCGCTTCCCGCTCGGCAACATGTACGAGTTCGTCACGATGGCCACCGCGGCCGCTGCACTGACGTCGATCGTGCTTCTTCGCAAGCGCACCATGCGACCGATGCTCGTCTTCGTCCTCGCGCCGATCATCGTGCTGATGTTCCTCGCGGCAACCAAGCTGTACGCCGACGCGGCACCCGTCGTACCTGCGCTGCGTTCGTACTGGCTGCCGATCCACGTCACGATCGTCAGCGTGGGCAGCGGCATCCTGCTGGTCTCCGGCGTCGCAAGTCTGCTGTTCCTGCTGCGCATCCGGCAGCCTGCGGGAGAGGAAACCGGCAGCTTCTGGGGTCGGTTCGCATCGAGGCTTCCCGATGCGCAGTCTTTGGACCGGTTGGCGTACAAGACGACGATCATCGCGTTCCCGCTCTTCGGGGCAGGCGTCATCCTCGGTGCCATCTGGGCCGAAGCCGCCTGGGGTCGTTTCTGGGGTTGGGACCCCAAGGAGACGATGTCGTTCATCGCCTGGATCATCTACGCGGCCTACCTGCACGCTCGCGCGACGTCGGGATGGCGGAACACTCGCGCTGCCTGGATCAACATCGCCGGCTTCACCGCAATGCTGTTCAACCTCTTCATCATCAACATGGTCGTGTCGGGGCTGCATTCGTACGCCGGTCTGAACTGAGGTAACGTCCGGGCAGTTCGAAGCTCGGGGGAGCATGAGCGGTGGGGGGATCGGTCGTGGCCGAATGGCAGATGAGTCCGTGGCAAAGGGTGGAGCCAGACGAACCGAGCACGGATTCGGAGCCGCCACCCTGGACCAAGAGGGCATCGGAACCGCAGGCGTTCCGCTCGGTGCCGGTCTCTGAGCCCACTGTCACACC
Source organism: Rhodococcus yunnanensis NBRC 103083 (assembly GCF_001895005.1). Lineage (GTDB taxonomy): Bacteria > Actinomycetota > Actinomycetes > Mycobacteriales > Mycobacteriaceae > Rhodococcoides > Rhodococcoides yunnanense. Next base: position 129,756 of record NZ_BCXH01000008.1, read on the forward strand.
GGCACCCACACCCACACCGACGCCCACACCCACACCGGCACCCACCGCCGAGCCTGCACCGCTTCCGCCTGTCGTCGCGGCGTCGGCGCTGGATTTGACCAATGCGTTGTTGATCAAGCAGATGAGCCCGCCGCCGCTCTCGGGATGGCGAAAGTGGGTGTACGACGCCAGCGGCCGTCGCATGAATCTCGGCAACAGCAGACGCGACGAGCGGCGCGAGCGGCTGACCAAGCAGGTCGACCGGCATCTGGTGGGGTGCTATCGCGTATCGGTGCTCAGTCTCAAGGGTGGGGTCGGCAAGACGACGACCACTGCGACGCTCGGATCGACGTTTGCCGACATTCGCGGCGACCGGGTCATCGCGGTCGACGCCAATCCCGATCGCGGCACACTGAGTCAGAAAGTTCCGATCGAAACCCCGGCGACAGTGCGAAACATGTTGCGGGACATAGACAGTCTCGAACGCTACAGCGACGTACGCGGTTATACGTCACAGAACGCGTTCCGTCTGGAAGTGCTGGCCTCCGATGCCGATCCTGCGGTATCGGAAGCCTTCAGCGGCGAGGATTACGACCGAGCCATCACTCTGTTGGAGCGGTTCTACAGCATCGTGCTGACAGATTGTGGCACCGGACTGATGCACTCGGCGATGGACAGCATTCTCCGAGGATCCGATGCGCTCGTCGTCGTGAGCTCCAGCTCGGTCGACGGTGCACGCAGTGCGTCTGCGACTCTGGACTGGCTCGACGCGCACGGCCATCGAGATCTGGTCCGGTCGTCGGTGGCGGTGGTCAACGCGGTGCGGCCGCGTGCAGGAAAGGTGGATCTGGCGAAGGTCGTCGAACACTTCGAGCAACGATGCAGGCAGGTAGTGCTCGTGCCGTTCGATCCGCACCTGGAGGAAGGGGCGGAGATCGACCTCGATCGGCTGCGAAGCAAGACACGGACAGCGTTGCTGGAACTCGCTGCTGCCGTCGCCGCTGGATTTCCGAGTAATCGGCCCGAGGACCTCGAAAAAACGGCAGCTCGTCCCTGAGGAACGAGCTGCCGACTGTTTCACACTGGACTACTGGACTACTCCGTCGGTTCGGACTTCCCTGTGTCCTGACCGTCGGTGCCCGAACGCCTGGAATCTCGGTTCATCCGCCACAAGAACTCGGGGTCGTCGTCAGGGCCGACGACCTTGCCTGCAGGCGCCTGTGTTGTCGGACCGAACGCCTTCCAGAACAACACGATCACAGCAATCAAACCGATCAACGCCAAAAGATAGATCACGACGCACCTCCTCATACGAGGGTAGCCGCGCGGGGTAGCCGTTGGCACCCCGCGCGGCTCGCAGTTTCCTGAGAATCCGGTGTCCGCAGCGTTCGGAAAAGCTGTTGCGCGGAAACCTAGCGGTGGCCCGCCTCGGTGGTAAGTGAGGTGAGCAGCTGCATTACCTCTGCCTCACGGAAGCGGCGATGCCCCCCTGGTGTTCGAAGCGATCCGAGTCGTCCCGCATGCGCCCACCGGGTCACGGTCTTGGGGTCGACATGAAAGAGCGCCGCTACCTGCCCCGGGGTGAGCAGTGAATCCTGAGCCTTGTGCAGTGCTGGTGCGCTCATCTGGTCGTGTCCTCCTGCATGCTGGATAAAGCAAAAACTGATTTCGGCTCCCATGGTGGCACTCGGACCCCTAGGTACTCGACTGATCTAAGGTTGGTAAAGGGGAGGTAATAGACAAATCGGATAAGTCAGGCGGTCCGAATCCAGTGTCGGCGGGGCGGTAACCTGGGGTTCGTGAACGCACGCAACGCCGAGCCCGTACCCACCGCAACGAAGGGGCAGCTGCTGCGCGACGTTGCTCTGTACACCGGCGCCCGGCTGTTGCTCGTCATCGTGATCGGCGCCGTCATCATCGGCGCCGGACTTCTTTTCGACGTCGACGTCCCCATCCTCGTCGCCGCTGTGTTCGCAGTGCTCATCTCGCTGCCGCTGTCGCTGCTGCTGTTCAAATCGCTCCGCATCCGAGTCAACGAATCCATCGCGGGAGTCGACGAAGGCCGCCGCCGAGCCCGCGCGGACCTGCAGTCGAAGCTGCGCGGCGAGGACGGGAAGTAGTGCGCGTCGTCGATCACTCGGCGTCGCGTGAGTGGGTCGACAATGCGGTTCGGCTGATCGATGCCGACGCTCAGCGCAGCGCTGACACGCACCTGCTGCGCTACCCGCTGCCTCAGGCCCGGAACGTCCAGCTGTATCTGAAGGACGAGTCGACCCACATCACCGGCAGCTTGAAGCACCGGTTGGCGCGATCGCTTTTTCTCTATGCCATCTGCAACGGCTGGGTCACCGAGAACACCACCGTCATCGAGGCGTCATCCGGATCGACGGCCGTCAGCGAGGCCTACTTCGCGGGACTGCTCGGTCTGCGTTTCGTGGCGGTCATGCCGCGCAGCACCAGCCCCGCGAAGATTGCGCTGATCGAGTCCCACGGTGGGCGATGTCACTTCGTCGACGATCCTGCGGCGATGTACACCGAGGCACATCGGCTCGCAGCGGATCCCGATTCGCACTACATGGATCAGTTCACCCACGCCGAGCGTGCGACGGACTGGCGCGGAAACAACAATATCGCCGAGTCGATCTTCGACCAGCTCGGCAAGGAAGAGTCCCCCGTGCCCACCTGGGTGGTCGTCGGTGCGGGGACAGGTGGCACCAGCGCCACGATCGGCCGCTACATCCGCTACCGACGTCACCCGACGCGATTGGCCGTCGTCGATCCGGAGAACTCGGCCTTCATCGGAGGATACGAATCCGGTGATGCAGGTTTTGCCACCGGCAAACCGTCCCGCATCGAGGGGATCGGTCGACCCATCATCGAGCCCTCGTTCGTCGGGCAGGTCATCGACCGGATGATCTCGGTACCCGACGAGGCTTCCGTCGCTGCGGCCCGGCACGCGTCCACAGTTCTCGGGCGGCGGGTCGGTGGCTCGACCGGCACCAACATCTGGGGTGCGTTCGGGCTCATCGCCGACATGATCGCCGCCGGGCGCAGCGGTAGCGTCGTCACTCTCCTGTGCGACGGCGGCGAGCGCTACGCGGGAACCTATTTCGACGACGACTGGGTTGCGAGTCAGGGCATGGACTTGGCGGGCCCCACCAGGGTCCTCGAGCATTTCGTCCGGACAGGCGAGTTTCGGGGTTGATGTGCTTGCGCTACCCCTGACGTGTGAGCACGAGTGACGCCGCCGCTGTTGCGGCTGCGACTGTGCTGACTGCAGGCCAAGCGCCGATCTTCTTCGCCAGCGGGTGGGACGCACCGAAACCGACGAGGTAGGTGCCGAGCAGAACGCCTGCGACCTTCGGTCCTGCGGCTTTGTTCCACGACGCTGTCGCGGCGACGCCCGCCGCTGCCAGCACCGCACCACCGAGCTGCCTGTTCTGTGTTTTCCGCGCGACGGCGAATCCACCCAGGAGTCCACCCGCTGCGAGTGCTGATGTTGCAATGTTGTTCGTAGCCATGGGGTTCAGACTAGTCAGAACGGTGGTTTCTCGTTGCGGGCGCGGTGCCAGCGGGCGAGGTTGTGTTCCCGGAACCGGCGCCGGATGATCCGCACCTTCGTGCGGGCAGCCTCGGATTCGGCGGCATGCATATCCGCCAGTGTCGGGGATTCGGCCTCGGTGGGCATGTTCTTCTCCCACCACGTCGGCGCTTCCCACCACTCAGGTGTCTCGGGGGCTGGTGTGTCCGACGCTGTCGTATCCGAGGCAGGTACGTCCGACGCAGTCGTATCCGAGGCAGTCGTATCCGAGGCAGGTACGTCCGACGCAGTTGCCTCCGGGTCGGTCGTGTCCGACGCAGCAGTCTCCGACGCAGTCCCGTCCGACGCAGTTGTATCCGGCCCTGGTGCGTCCGGAACAGTCGCGTCAGAGGCGGCTGTATCCGCGGCAGCCGTGCCAGAAGCAGTCGTTCCCGAGACAGTCCTGTCCGATGTATCCGGGGCAGTCCTGTCCGACGTGTCCGGGGTAGCAGTGTCCTGCGCAGCCGTGTCCGGGGTCGATGCCGTTTCTCGGGTACGGCGTCCGCGTCTACGTTTACGCGGTGGTCTCGGGCACCCCAGATCGGGAAGCGTGATCGTCCGCAACCCGGACCGACTCGTCCACACGATCGCACCACCAGCCAACATCGCCACCGCCCACGCCTGCGCCGTCTTGAACCGATGATGACTCGTGCACGAGGGCTGCAGATTCGACTCGATACTCCACCCACCCCGCACGGGATCCTGGTGATCGAACGGAACAATATGATCGAGTTCGCACTGCGTCGAGGGCACACTGCAATCGTGATGCGTGCACGTGGAATACGTCATCCGCACCCGCGCCGCCACCTCAGCAGACGGACGATACGTCAACGCGCCCGGCGGCGGCACCCGATACCCACCATGACCATCAGGAAACACCCCCAACGCCAGAGCCGGATCAGCAGCAATCGCAGCCAACAACTCAGAGACCACCTGCGCCCGCAACGCCTCATCGGTAGCCCCCAACCCACCCGAAAAACACCCAGACCCCGACCCTGACCCTGTGGGTGCCGATCCTGTGGGCGCCGGAGCCGTGGGTGCCGGAACCGCCCCGCCCGGCCGAATCCGGCCCCGCGCAATCAACCGCGGCACCAACACAGCCCCATACCCAGACCCAGTCGCAGATGCAGAACCGGCCGGAGCATCCGAGTCGGACACAGCTGCAACACAATCGGAATCGGACTCGGACCCGGAATCGGACTCCGGATCCTCTGCGACCCCACCCGATCCCTCGAGATCGTCGGTACCCTCAGTCTTGCTCGACTCCTCGGGCGTGCTGGACTTTTCGGATGTACTGGCGTCTGCGGGCGTACTGGGCACCGAAGAATCACTGGCCGCGTCGGGCTCGTCGGACTCGCCGGTGGAGGTGGAGGCGGCGGCCCTGCCTGCATGAACGGTCATCATCTCCGTCAACATCGCCTGCCACACCGCATCACCCGCAATCACCCGCGCCACATCCGCATCCAACGCCGACCCATCCGGCAACACCGCAGGCTCGGACGTCAACCCCAACAACGTCTGCACATCGAACAGAATCTGCACCAACGGACCCCGCCGACCATCCGGCAGATCCGCCACCCCGAACTGCGCACACTCCTGCCCCGCATCACACGCACACACCAACGCATGCTCACCATGAAGCAACGCCATCAACCCATCCGCACGCAACTCCCGACCCGACCGCGGATCCCTCCCACACACCGACCCACAGATCTCGACGATCAACGCCTCCGCCTCCGCACCCTCGAGATCCGACAACGCCGCCGTCAACCGCGTCGTCCCATCCCGATGCCCACGAACATCAACCCCCCGCACCCCGATCGACGCCGCCGCCTTCGCCGCCGACGCCTCCGCCGCATCGAACCCCATCCACATCCGCCACAACCGACTCCGCAACGACAACGGCGCCAACCGCCCCGCCGCAGCCACCGCCTCGAACTCGAGCGCCGCAATCGTCGCATCCCCCGCCCGACCCAACACCGACACCAACTCCACCACCTTCGCCCAATCCAACACCCCACACACGAACCGCACCGCCGTCAACGGCAACCGCTCCAACCCCAACCCCACCTCCACCAACGGCCGCGCCACCCTCTGCGACAACCCCAACCCCGCCGCCACCTCCGAACCCGACTCCCACAACGCCTCCGCCGCATCACCACCCGAACACAACGCCTCCTCCAACCGCACATCAGCGACCTCACACACCGCCTCCACCACCCTCGCCCGCGCCACATTCTCCACCACCCGCCACCGCGCCGACACCCCCACCAACCCCGCCACACACCCATCCCAGTCATACACACCACCACCAGCAGCCACACCGCAGTCCAACGCGCCAGACAAGGCTGCAGCCGAACCCACAGTCGAATCGCTCATCGAAACCCCCGTATCGAACATACGTTCTACACTACCCGACCGCACACCCACCGGCAAGAATTGAATCTTGAATCACCAAGCAGCGCAACAGTACTCACAATAAATGCCATGCGTTTGAAACTTTCGAGGTGCCATTTCTGTCCGCGGTGCAACTGCCCGTTCGATAGGATTCGAGTCGATCCACCGCATAACGATCTGTCACAGATATTTTCGGGGGGAGTGTCGATGGTTTTCGAGGCGGGCCGCCCAACGCTGGTGGCCCTCGACGTAGACGGCACCCTACATGCATCCGAGGATTCGAATCCGCTTGCGCATGAAACGATCAGCGTCGCTGTGAGGGCTTCGGTGCGCAATGTTGTTCGATCAGGTGCCCATGTGGTGCTGTGTACGGGGAGGTTGGCGCCGGCGACTCGGCCATTCCTGTGTGAGCTCGGAATCTTCACCGGGTTCGCGATCTGTTCGAACGGAGCCGTGATGGTCGACATAGAGACTGGAGAAGTGGTGGAACAAGTCTCTTTCGATCTCAGTAGGCCGATTGCCGTTCTGCGCGAGCAACTTCCGGGCGCAATCTTCGTGGCAGAGAATCCAGGCATCGGAGTTCGGGCCACAGGGCGCGTCGCCGACGCGGATACGCATCACGGCAAGGTCGAGTTGGTCGATATCGATGACTTGTCGACCATCTCGACCACACGATTGGCTGTCCACTGGCCAGGACACAGTGGGCGAGAATTAGCCGAAAGATTGACTGCCATTGACCTTCCCGATGTCCGAAGTCTCTGTTACGGAGACGAACCGGTGGCCGATCTGACTGCCGTGGGGGTACACAAGGCGGCCATGCTCGAGAAACTGCGAGTCGATCTGGAGGACCGTATTTGCCCATCGGGCGTGGAGGATGGTCTGGCTACCGCATTGTCGGAGTGGTTCGGATAGCACGCTCGGCAGATGATGTTTTCGCAAGGAGATGAGATGTTCACTCGGCCCACATTGTTGGCCTCGCCGGCGGCGGTGATCGACGCTGTCGAGCAACTCCTCGGTGCGTCAGTTGTGCGAGAGGTGCCGGCACGTATGGGTTTCACACTCGCGATCGCGTCGTGGGTGGAAGATGCCGGTGGTCGGCAGGCATTCGTCAAGGCGGCCGCTCTGGGCAGTGGGGGCGGTGAGGGAGTACGCATCGGTGCCGAACTTGCCGATGTGGTCGGTGATCTGGCGCCGCCGCTGATCGCGTATTGCACCGTGGACGGGTGGGCCATTGCGCTGTACGACGTGATCGATGGCAGTGCGTTGCGAGAATGGGATGACGAGACTGTGGACGCCATGGCCGATATGTCCAGGACCCTGCGCGAGCGCCTGGATCCGAGTCCGATCGGCGAACTGGAGTCTTACGCTGCGGCGTTTGCTCCGCTGCTGGGAACATGGAATGCGCTGATTTCACCCGATCACCCGTCGTTCGAGACTGTCGCGCACCTATCCGACAAGCAACTTCCCTATGGCCTCGACGCCGTGGAACTGGCAATACTGGAAAGTAGATGGTTCGACGCTCCTGCGGTGAATTCGACTTCACTGCAGCATGGCGACATCCGCCGCGACAACGTGATTCGTGATCCATCCGGGCGTTTGTGGCTCGTCGACTGGACTCATCGCTGGTCATCCCCAGGATGGGTCGACATGGTGCGGGTAGCACCCGATATCGCCGCGAGTGGGTACGACCCCGAACGGTTCTTCCAGACGTCCGCGTGGCGCGACGCGCCACCCGACGGCGTCGATGTCGTGTTGGCCGGGCTCGCAGGTAGGGCCTGGCGCGACGGGTTTCTGCCTGCGGTCCCAGACATTCCGCACCTGCGCTCGATGCAACGAGACCAAGCAGATGCGACGCTGCGGTGGCTGGCCTCGCGGCTCGAACGTTGACGCTGGCTCCTCAGGACTTGAAGGCGCGCCTCACTCGCAGGGCGCGGGCGAGGTGGTCGCGCTGCTCGACGACGAGTCGGCGCAGTGCGGCGGGAGCCCATTCGTGCGCCGCGAGCCAGGAGTCGGCGTCGTCGGTGGAATCCTGGAAGGGAAACAATCCGACGACGAGGCGGCGAGCGATCTCGATGCTGCGCGAATTCCAGAGATCGGCGATTCTGTCGAAGTACAGGCCGTCGTACGGGGCGAGGAGTTCGCGCCGTCCGCCTGCCCGGAATCCGGTGACGGTGGCGTCGATCGCGTCGTTGGAGAGATCGTCGGAGTCGATCAGAGCAGTCCACGCCGCTGCCTTCGCCTCCGCGTTCGGCTGCGCCGCAATCGCCGCTCTGTACGAGATTCGGCTGGAAGAGGCTGTGTCCAAGGCAAGTTCGGCCTCGATGATCTCCACTGATAGATGGCCGCTGGCGCTGAGTGCGCGCACCAGAAGCCAGCGCTGCTCGGGGTCGAGGTCGAGACCTTCGAGGGGCAGGGTCCCGTCGAGCAGTCGGTTGATGTCGGCCGCATGTGAGTTCTGGGTCTGCGCGGCCGCCGCGACCGCACGCAGCCACGCCAACTGTGCATCACTTCCCGGATCTGCCGCTACGAGCTGTTCCCAGCATGTATCGAGCCACATCGCCGCGACCGCACCGGGCTCGGTGAGATACCTGTCGATTGCGTACTGCGCGTTGGCGACGACCGCAGCCAGGACTCCGACCTTGCTCTCGGAAGGGGCGAACCTGGCGGCAATCTCGACGTATCGGCTCGGCGCCAGTTCACCGTCGCGCGTCGCGTTCCACAACGCGGACCACACGAGTCCACGAGCCAGCGGATCGACGATGCGATCGAGAGAGGCCTCGACGGTCGCCTGCGACCGGTCGTCGAACCGGATCTTGGCGTACGTGAGGTCGTCGTCGTTGAGCAAAGTCAATGCAGCACCGGGTAGTTCGACGGGTGTGCTGGCATCGGCGATGTCGATCTCGTGGCGCGAGGTGCGGACGAGGTTGCCGTCGGCATCGGCGTCGTACAGCCCGATCGCGAGCCTGTGTGGCCGCGGATCCGACTGCTCGACGGTATTGCCGGTGTAGGTGAGCGTCGAGACTCCCGTCGTCTGCAGCCACGCGGATGCCCATTCGTCGAGATTTCGTCCCGATGCTGCCGACGCGTGAACGAGAAGATCCGCGAGAGTGGTGTTCCCGTAGGCGAATTCGGTGAAGTATCGGCGAGAGGCCTCGAAGAACGCGTCCTCGCCGACGTACGCGGCGAGCTGTTTGAGGACACTTGCACCCTTGGCGTAGGTGATGCCGTCGAAGTTCAGTTTCGCGGCTTCGAGGTCGGTGATGTCGGCGACGACGGGATGCGTCGTCGGCAGTTGATCCTGCAGGTACGCCCATGCTTTGCGACGGTTCGCGAAACTCACCCACGCATCGGTGAAGCGCGTGGCGTTCGCCGATGCGTAGGCACCCATGAAGTCCGCGACGGACTCCTTGAGCCACAGGTCGTCCCACCATTCCATCGTGACGAGGTCGCCGAACCACATATGGGCCATCTCGTGCAGGATGGTGTTCGCACGCGCCTCGTACTGTGAATCGGTTGCCGCAGAGCGGAACACGTACGATTCGGTGAACGTGACCAAGCCGGGGTTCTCCATCGCGCCGAGGTTGTACTCGGGCAGAAAAATCTGGTCGTACTTGCCGAACGGATACGGAAACGCGAATTTTTCGTGATAGAAGTCGAGCCCGCGCCGGGTGATGTCGAAGATGTCGTCCGGGTCGAAGTGCTCGGCCAGCGATGCGCGGCACAGCGCCGCGAGGGGGACCGTGAGATCGCCTCGACTCCAGGTTGATTCGGCGCGGTGGTAGGGGCCGGCGGCGATCGCCGTGATGTAGGTGGAGATCGGGAGCGTCGGGGCGAACGTCACGGCTCCCGCATCGGACACCCCGGTCGTGTTCGACAGTACTTCCCAGCCTTCGGGCGCGGAGACGACGAAGGTGAACGGCGCCTTGATGTCCGGCTGCTCGAAGTTCGCGAACACTCGTCGGGCATCGGCCGGTTCGTACTGCGTGTAGAGGTACACGGCATCGTCGACGGGGTCGACGAATCGGTGCAGGCCTTCGCCGGAACGGCTGTACCGGCCGAGTGCGTCGACGACGACGGTGTTGGACGCCCCGAGCCCCACGAGTTGGATGCGGGCGCCGTCGTACTCGGTCGGTATGTGCTTGCCGTCGAGAGTGACCGACAGGACCTCGGATCCGATGAAGTCGAGCCACGTCGCCGGGGTCGTCGCAGCGAACGTGATGGTCGTCCGTGTGCTGAACGTCTGTACGCCCGGGTCCGTCGCGGTGCGCAGATCCAGCTCGACGCGATAGGTGACATCGCTGATGTGCCGTGATCGACGACGCGTTTCGGTCCGGGTGAGGTTCGCGGTGTTCACGGACCCGACTCTAGGCGCTGTCAACTGGGGTTGACAACAGCCGAGCGTCAACCTAGGTTGACAGTCATGACCGAAGCTACGACACTCGCCGCAGCCGCCGGGAGCCCCGACCCGAAGGAAGGGCTCAGAGCCGTACTGGCTCTGCGCAGGCTGCTGGAACGGCTGGAGGCAATTCAGGTGGCGAACGCGCGCAGGCACGGGTGGTCGTGGCAGGCCATCGCCGACTCGCTCGACGTCAGCAAGCAAGCCGTGCACAAGAAGCACAACGGGACTGGGAGGTAGGAGATGTTCGAGAGATTCACCACGGAAGCACGCGTCGCCGTCATCGGTGCCCAGGAATTCGCGCGTGAGAGCACAGCGTCGCGCATCGAGCCGCAGCACGTGTTTCTGGGAGTGCTCGACGCAGCCGACGACTCGTTGAAGGCGCTTCTCGCGGACGAGGGATACACCGTCGACACCGTGAAAGCCGAGATCTCGAAGAAGAATGCATTGGGCGACGCCGACGCACAGGCTCTCGAAACCATCGGCATCGACCTGAGCGCCGTCCGCGCCAGCCTCGACGCGTCGTTCGGGGAAGGCGCGCTCGACCGAAGCACCGCGGACAAGAGGAGCTGGTTCGGCAAGAAGACAGGACACATCGCCTTCGCCCCGGCGTCGAAGAAGGCTCTCGAGTTGTCGCTGCGCGAAGCGATAGCGCGGAAGGACTCGGAGATTCGCTGCCAACACCTACTGCTGGGATTGATTCGAGGCGCGGACGACGGATTCACCGCACTCGTGGTGAACCCCGACCATCTGCGCGCACGAATCATCGAAGCACTGAGTGACGCCGCCTAGCCGTTCGAATGTCTAGTCTGACCCTCATGACATTTCTCGTACGGCTCGTCATCAATGCAGTCGCGATCTGGCTCGCAGCTCAGTGGGTGTCCGGTATCGCCATCGCGAGCTCGGATCGGGGAACCGCCTGGGACCTGATCGTGCTGGCAGGCATCGCGGCGGTGTTCACCATCGTCAATGCCTTCATCAAGCCGCTGGTGAAGCTGCTGTCGCTTCCGTTGCTGATACTCACGCTCGGGCTGTTCACCCTCGTCATCAATGCGCTCATGCTTCTTCTGACGGCGTGGATATCGTCCGCAACCGAATTCGGCCTGACGATCGACGGTTTCGGCGCCGCATTCTGGGGCGCCCTCATCATCTCGATCGTCAACTTCCTGCTGGGCGCGTTCGTCCCCGACAACCGCTAGGCGAACGCCAGCGCGACCCCGGTCGTCAGGCCCCACACGAGCATGGCCAGACCGGAGTCGCGCAACGCGGGAATGAGAGCGAACCCCGTCTGCCCCGTCCGCACCGGCTTGTTGGCGCGAGCCGCGAGAGGCAGCGCGATCAACGCGACGAGTGCCCACGGCGTCCGGGCCACCAGCGCGACCGTCACCGCGAACGGCACCACCATCAACGCCAGATGCAGCAGCCGGGTACGAGTGTCGCCCAACCGAACTGCCAGCGTCAGCTTCCCCGACTCGGGATCGGTGTCGATGTCGCGCAGATTGTTGGCCACCAGTACGGCGCTCGAGAACGAGCCGACGGCCACCGCTGCCACCAGTCCTACCCAGTCGACACGGTCTGCCTGGACGAACTGCGTGCCCAGGACAGCGACGAGACCGAAGAACACGAAGACCGCGATCTCACCGAGGCCGCTGTAGCCGTACGGCTTCTTGCCGCCGGTGTAGAACCACGCGCCTGCGATGCACACTGCGCCGACGGCGACGAGCCACCATGCCGTCGTCGCTGCGAGAACCAACCCGGCGACGCCGCCCACCAGGAAGCATCCGATTGCGGCCGCCTTCACCGAACCCGGCGATGCGAGCTTCGATCCGACGAGGCGCAGTGGCCCGACACGCTCGTCGTCGGTGCCGCGGATGCCGTCGGAGTAGTCGTTGGCGTAATTGACGCCGATGATGAGCGCCAGGCTCACCAGCAGTGCCAGGAGGGCCTTCCACCAGACGGCTGCGTCGAGCGACGCGGCCGCGCCCGTGCCGACCAGGACGGGTGCTATCGCGTTGGGCAACGTGCGGGGACGGGCGCCTTCGATCCATTGAGCAGTGGTGGCCATAACTCGATCCTTGCCTATCCCGCAGCGCCCTGTCTCGCGAGGTCCGGACTTCAGGGAAACGGACTTCAGGGAAACGGACTTCAGGGAAACGGCAGTGGTGGCAACGTCGGGAGCTGAATACGAGGCCATTCGATGCGTGGCAGCTGGAACGCTGGTGCTGGCGGCGGATTCGGAGGTTCGACGTACCCGCCGGTCTCGTGGTGTGGCACCTGCGTCTCGGGTGCGGCGGTGACGGGGGCTGGGGTTGGGGTTGGGGTTGGAGACACCGTCGGGGCCGGAGGCGCGACCGTCGACGTCGGGGCAGCCGCAGGCTCGTCCTCGATCGTGAGAATCGGCACTCCCGTCAGCGTCGACTCGGCGTCGGCGTCCGGCCATACCGTCGCCGAGAACAACCCGAGCGCAACAACCGTCGGTAGGCCGAATCGAAGCAACGGGGTGAGCAACGACTTCGCGCTGCGTTTCGCCGGCGGTGCTGCTGCACTGCGTGCGCTGTCGATCCGCGTCGCGTACAGCGCCGCGCCTCTGGCTGCGATCATTTCCGGGTCCTCGGGAACGACGACGGGAAGGCGAAGGTACCGTCCGAGGACGTCGGCGATCAGCGGTATGTGAGCGCCGCCGCCGATGGCCACTATTGCCTCGGGAGCGATCTCGGACATCTCGGCGAGGTCGTGCAGCGCGATGGCCGAGCGTTCGGCAGGACGCATGACCTGAATCTCGAACATCCGCCGATCCATCAACCGGATCGCGCCGTCCGAGGTCCGGCTGTCCTCGTGTGTGGACAGTGCCTCCTTGATCTCGCGGCTGAACCGAAGCAACGCCGTCTGCTCGTCCGGCGTGCGGGGGACGGCGAGGATGTCCAGGCTCAGCAGATGATCACGCACTGCACGGTCCACGATCTCGCCACCGAAATCGGTCGACCGCGTGGCTGCGTAGACGGTTCCGCTCTCGATGTCGGCGATGGTCAGGTCGAGCCCGGTGGCGCCGAGGTCGTAGACAGCCACCGTCCGGTACGGAAACGCTGGATCGGCACGGAGCTGTTCCAGCGTGCCTGCGATCTCGGAGATGATGTGGACCTCGGAGACGTACTCCTCGACGAGCGCGGACTTCAGAGCGGCGCTGTAACTGGGATCCGGAAACGCAACTCCCAGCGACTGAGGTGCATCGGGTCGGTCGACGATGGCGCGGATGGCATGGGCCACGTCGTCGGCGTCCGGCGTGGGATCGGTCGAAGGAAACCACTCGGCGGTGAAGGACCGGCCGTCCGAGGTACGCACTGCACGGATTCCACACGCGCCCATCGACATGCCGACTGACGAAACCATCGTCTCCCGCGCACCTCCAGCATTCAATGGTGACCCTTCGCACACACTGTACCGCCATTTGGTCTGTTTTCCGACCGATAACCGACCGAACGGCTAATTCCGCGGGTCCCGGGTCCTCCGGAGGGGTGGGTGCGCTGACCTACGATGTTCAACGGTGCCTCTCGATACACGCGATCCCGCCGTGAACGCCCCAGTCGACAGCATCGACGTGGGCGTACTCGGTGCTGTCTGCACCCGGGTGGACGGGGTGCTCGTGCCGATTCCTGGTACGCGAGCCCGTGCGCTGCTCGTGGCGCTCGCGTGCAGCCCCGGCGTCAGCCGGAGCGTCACCGCGCTCGTCGACGACGTATGGCCCGACGCCCCGCCGAGGGCGCCGAAGAATGCACTGCAGACCCAGGTGTCGCGGCTTCGTGCCGCCCTGCCGCCCGGCACCGTCGTCAGCGGACCCGCGGGCTACCGCTTGGCGCTGGCACCCGAGCAGCTCGACCTGACATCGGCCGAACTGCGCGTCGTCGAAGCTCGGGACAACCTCGCGCGCGGGATGTTCGACGCGGCCCTCGGGCTCGTCGGGGCTGCCCGCGCGCTGTGGCGTGGTGAGCCGGGCTCCGACCTCGTCGACGGCGTCGTCGCCGACGAAGTGCGCTCTCGCGCCGCGGCTGCGGCCGATGCGCTCGACGCCGTCGAGGTCGGCGCCTTTCTCGGATTGCAGGACTTCGAGCGCGCTCTACCGCCGGCGAGGCGAGCCGCGATACGAGACGAACTCGACGAGCGTGCCGCCGCCGATCTGATGCGATGCCTGCACGGGCTCGGCCGGTCCAACGAGGCGCTGACGGTGTTCGCGGCAGTGCGCCGAGGGCTTGCCGAGCGGCTCGGTACCGATCCGTCGGACGAACTCGTCGATCTCAACGCCGAGATCCTGAAGCCGAATGCGCCACGTGCGCCGATGGCGGTCGGGCTTCGGGCAGCGCCGAACGAACTGATCGGCCGCGACCGCGACATCGCTGCCATCGAAGCACTCATGACCCGCGCACGCGTCACCACGATCATGGGGCCCGGAGGAAGCGGGAAGACCCGGCTCGCACACGAGATCGGTTCTCGCGCTTCGTCGTCGATGCCCGTGGCTCTCGTCGAACTGGCGTCGCTACGACGGGGGATCGACGTCTCGGCCGCGATCAGTGGAACCCTCGGCCTGAGCGAAGCCGAACCGAAGATCGGCGGCATCGGAATCGGGCGCGTCCGGACTGCAGGCGAGCGCCTACGAGAAGCGTTGTCCGGCAGAGCTGTTCTGTTGATTCTCGACAACTGTGAACACGTGATCGACGACGTCGCCGAGATAGTCGACGAATTGGTCGGCGCCAGTGAGCACCTGAGGGTACTGGCGACCTCGCGTGCGCCGATGTCGATCACGAGCGAGTCCGTGTATCCGCTACCGCCTCTGGTTGCCGGCGGAATCGATTCTCCTGCAGCGCAACTCTTCGTGTCCAGAGCTCGCGCAGTGCGGCCAGGTGCGTCGTACGACCCCGTCGAGGTGGATCGGTTGTGCCGGACGCTCGACGGTCTGCCGCTCGCGATCGAACTCGCCGCAGCCCGAGTCCGCACACTGACCGTCGCCGACATCAACAGCAGGCTCGAGCACCGCTTCGCGCTGTTGCGCAGCACCGACCGCACCCGCCCCGAACGGCACCGCACGCTGCATGCCGTCATCGAGTGGAGCTGGAACCTCCTGGAGCCCTCGCAACAACGTGCACTTGCTCGATTGTGCGGCTTCCCAGCAGGATTCACCGTAGGGGCAGCCGAACAGGTGGCCGGTTTCGACGGCGTGGACGACGTCGCCGACGCACTGGACGGACTCGCCAACCAGTCGCTGTTGACCGTCGTCGACGAGCACGATCACGTTCGGTATCACATGCTGGAGACCGTACGCGAGTTCGGCGAGGAGCAGCGGCGCGACAACGAGATCACCGAGGTTCGACGGCGGATGCTGGAGTGGGGGACCGGCGTCGCGCGAACAGCGGGAACGGGGTATCGAGCGGCCGACCAGATCGAGATGATTCGGATGCTGGAAGCCGATCACGACAATCTGCTGGACGTCCTGCGTCACTCGATCGACGACGAGAAGTGGCCGCAGGCGTACACCCTGTTCGCGACGTTGGCGTTCTTCTGGTCGCTGCGTGGCGCCCACACCGAGGTGCTCAACTGGGCGCCTCGGATGGTGCACGCTCCGTCGGACGGTCCGGCCACCCTCGGCGTCGACGACGATCATCTGGTCCTCGCGCACGTGGTGCTCCTCGCGCACATCGGATACACCGGTGGTGTGCGCGATGCGGCGCGAGTGCGAACCCGCCTGCGGCACAGCCTACGTACGCGCCCCTATGTGGAGTCGGGGTTGCGCTTCGTCGCCGAGGTTCTGGTCGGCAGGATCGACGGGCGCGGGCTTGCGCGGCGGTTGGCCGAGAACACGAGATCCTCCGATCCTTCGCTTCGCAACGTCGCGTTCATGATTCGTGCTGCACTCGCCGAGAACTTCGGATACCTCTACCAAGCGGCGCGAGACGCCGAGAACGCGGCCGCCATCGCTGCCGAGCGTGGCGACATGTGGAGCACGGCGTCGGCATTGCAGAGTCTCGGGAGTATCCACGGTCAATCAGGACGGCCCGAGCTCGCGGTGTCGACGTATTCGCGGGCAGCAGATCTGCTGTGGGAACTCCATTCCTACGACGAGAGCGTGCAGACGCGAGGGTTCGCTGCAGCCGCGATGATCGCATCGGGCCGAATTGCGCAGGGCCGAGCGATGATCGACGACATCTCCGCGATGAGTGTCGAAGGTGAATCCTCCGTCGCAGCCGACAGTCAGCAGCGCGATCAACGATTGGCGTCGATCACCGCCACCCGGGCCGAGGCCGACCTCGCCGAGGGCAAGATCGAATCCGGCCTCGCGTTGTACCGTCGTTCCATCGAGATCGCGGGATTCTCGGTCGACAGCCACAACGATCCGTACCTGACGTTGCTGGCCAGCGCTTCGATTGCCGCGCACGCACTGTACGGGGCTGTCGAGGAGGTCGCCGACGCTGTCGACGTGCTGAGATCGGTTGCTCTCGTCAGGCTGGGCGGCAGCGAATTCAGAGACCTGCCGCAGCTGGGAGCGGTGGCATGCGCACTGGGTTCGTTCGAGGTCCACTCGGGCCGCGACCCTGAACGGGGCGTCGCGCTCGTCGTACTGTCGGTCAAAGCCAGAGCGAGACAAGATTATCCGTCGACACGCCCGGACCGGCACCTCGACGCGGCCAGACGAATCGTGGGAGCGGACGTCGTCGACCTCGAGATCGCACGAAGAGAACACACGACGAGGGCCGGAGCACTCGCGGGAATCCTCGAGTTGCTCCGGCCCTGACCGATCCTGGTCTCAGGCCTTGCGCATGTACGCCTTGACTGTCAGCGGTGCGACAACGGCGACGACGATCACCGCGCCGAGGATCGACCACAGCACGTGAATGCCGACGTGCCCGTTGTTGGCGAGTTCGCGTACGGCCGTCACCAGGTGCGACACCGGATTGACGTTGACGAAGGACTGCAGCCAGCCCGGCATGGTGTCCACCGGTACGAACGCATTCGACAGGAACGTCAGAGGGAACAGGATCATCATCGAAATGCCCTGCACCGATGATGCTTTGTTCATCAGCACGCCCATCAGAGCGAAGATCCAGCTGATGGCCCACGCGGTGAAGATCACCAGCGCACCGGCGCCCAGGATGCCGAGGACGCCGCCCTCGGGTCGGTAGCCCATCGCGAAGCCGGTTGCGAACGTGATCACGGTGGCGATGAAGTATCGCACGACGTCGGCGAGAAGAGCGCCGGCAAGAGGTGAGATGCGCGCAATGGGAAGGGATTTGAACCTGTCGAACACGCCCTTGTCCATGTCCTCGCGCAGCTGGGTGCCGGTGACGATCGAGGTGGTGATGACCGTCTGCGCGAGGATGCCCGGAATGATCAGGGGGAGATAGGAATCGACGTCTCCGCTGACGGCCCCGCCGAAGATGTAGGCGAACATCAGTGTGAAGATGACGGGCTGGAACACGACGTCGAACAGCTGTTCCGGGTTGTGCTTGAACTTGAGCAGTCCGCGGTACGCCATCGTGAGCGAATTGGCGACGGACTGTTGAATCGAGATGTGGCGCTGAGGCGTCAGCGTCCGGCCTGCAGGTGCGGGCTTGGTGAGAGTAGTTGTCATGCTGCCTCGATGGTGTCGTGCCCGGTGATGGTCATGAAGACCTCGTCCAGGCTGGGCTTGGAGACGGTGATTTCTTCGACGGCGATTCCGTGATCGCGTAGTCGAATCAGGATTTCGGGAGTGTGCGACGGGTCCGCGAGCGGCGCGGTCAG
The DNA here is from genome assembly GCF_001895005.1 of Rhodococcus yunnanensis NBRC 103083. Taxonomy (GTDB): domain Bacteria; phylum Actinomycetota; class Actinomycetes; order Mycobacteriales; family Mycobacteriaceae; genus Rhodococcoides; species Rhodococcoides yunnanense. Next base: position 147,875 of record NZ_BCXH01000008.1, read on the forward strand.
TCGACCCGACTCCGGTGACGCGACGACCTCGACTCCGAGTTGAGTCGCGACTATGGAACGCGCAGCGTCGAATTGTGCACTGTCGCTGAGTTTCAGCTGCAGAGACGAGATGCCGACCGACGCCTTCAACTCGTCGGCGGTGCCGTCGGCGATGACCTTACCGCGGTCGATGACGGCGATCCGGTCGCACAGTTGATCGGCCTCGTCGAGATACTGGGTGGTCAGCAGAACCGTCGAGCCCTGCGCGACGAGTCGCCGGATCGTGTCCCACATCTGCGCGCGAGTGCGCGGGTCGAGACCCGTCGTCGGCTCGTCGAGAAACAGCAGGGGAGGGGACGAGATCAAGCTGGCGGCGAGGTCGAGACGACGCCGCATGCCGCCGGAGAAGTTCTTCAGTGGCCGGGTCGCGGCCTCGGCCAAGCCGAACTCGTCGAGCAGCTCGGTTGCCTTGCGGCGGCTGTCCTTACGGCTCAGTCCGAGCAACCTCGAGAAGATGATCAGGTTCTCGGTGGCGGACAGGTCCTCGTCGACGGAGGCGTATTGACCGGTGACGCCGACGAGCGAGCGGACGGCGGTGGAATCGGAGACGACGTCGTGGCCGAAGATCCGTGCCGATCCGGCGTGGGGGCGGAGAAGGGTGGCGAGCATGCGGACGGTGGTGGTCTTGCCCGCACCGTTGGGGCCGAGGACGCCGTAGACAGCGCCCGTGGGAACCGTCAGCGAGACGCCGTCCACGGCGCGGTGCGAGCCGAACATCTTGACGAGGTCTACTGCCTCGATAGCTGGTGTCATGTCGGCAACAGTGCACCGGCCCGCTTGCATGGCGCTTGCACGCGCCATGCACGCACTGCGCTACAGCGGCAGCGCAGTCTCCGTCAGGCCTGGAGCTGCGCCGACGCGTCGGAACCACTCCCGACCGAAGGCGTGCTCGAGCATGTCGAGAGGCATCTGCAGGAACGGCCCGAAATCGCCGACCTGGGTTTCGTGAGCCAACATCGCTGCGCGCTTGGCGTCCATCACCGAGCTCACGTCGACGACGGTGGTGATCTCTGATTCGGGCAGGCCGAAGGTGTCGAGATCGAGGGAATTGTCTTCCTCGGCCCAGTTCGGGTTGGCCTTCACGAGCTCTTTCATATGATCGCGGTTGGCGGTCGTCTCGTAGACGTTCTTCGTGCCCGCCAACTCGGCGGCGCGCAATCCGACGTGGTGCACCTGGATGTGGTCGGGGTGCCCGTAACCGCCGTTGGGGTCGTAGATCGTCAGCACGTCGGCGTTCTCCTCGTCGAGGACGTCGGCCAGCTTCCTGGCTGCCGCGTCGACATCGACGTTGCAGAATGCGCCGGGAACCTCGTTCTCGGGCGTGCCCGCCATCCCGGAGTCGGCGTAGTGCAGCATGACGATCCGGCTCGCGCCCAGCGCGTCCGCCGACCGCTGCAATTCCGTACGCCGACGCGTCGCAAGCGATTCACCGTCCGCCAGAATGCCGTCGGGGAATTCACCGAGAGCACCGTCGGTCGCGGTGACCAGCACGACGCGATGCCCGGCATCCGCCGCGAGGCGCATCACTCCGCCGGTGTTGAAAACCTCGTCGTCGGGATGGGCGTGAAAGCAGACAAGAGTGCTCATGATCGGAAATGCTTGCACAACTGGGCCGAGTGCACTCACTCGGAGTCGTGTCGCAGGAGCCTGAAGTCCCGGATACTCAGCGACAACGCCACTGCTCCGGCGATGGCCGCCCCGCCGAGCGGAAAGACCAGCCACGGGTGCTCGACGACGGGGTCGAAGGCGGACTCGTCGTCCCACTGGCTCGTCAGGGGCGTGTAACCCGTCGTATCGATACCGCCCACGGCCATGTACAGACCGTTGGCAGGCACGAGCGCCGCGACGTCAGCTCCTGGATCACCGGGGTTCGGGGGCCAGTATTCCCACGCGAGCGCAGCGCCGAAGCCCAGAGCGCCGCCGACCACGACAAGCAGCGCGAACAACCCTGTACGGGATCGATGCGCGGCACTTCGGATGCGCAGCCCCGAGTCGGCGAGGAACGACGCAAGAATCGACGCGATCAGTACCCCGGCACCGACGAGGTAGAGCGACGTCGGGAACCAGGCCGGTCGGATCGGGGTGTACGAGTACCAGCCGAACTCGCGATCGGGGTTCATGTTCGACGGAGTCGCCACGTGCCAGACGATCGCCGCACCGAGCCCGACGAGAGCACCGGTGCCGACGACAACGGCGACAAGAGCTTTTGCGTCCGTGGGCTTCACTCGTCGAACAGTAGCGGACTACGTGCATCCTTACTGGGCCAGGCCATGGCAACGTCGCAGGCTTGTGAAAGTGCGCCCATTCTCGTAAATCATTGCGCTGCACTGATTCAACGCGATCCTCGTATCTCGGATGTGTCAGTGCGGAAGATCGCCGATCAGTCGTTTCCGTAGAGCGGCGCGGTCGAGCTTGCCCGGCCCGCGCACGGGCAATGCGTCGACCAGATACAACTCCCGGGGCGCCGCGGAGGTGTCCAGCGTCTGCGCGGCATGCGCACGAAGCTCGGCGAGCGTCACCGCACCCGACGCGACGACCGCGACCACGACGCGCTCACCGAGACGGTCGTCGGGCAGACCGAGAACCGCGCACTCGCGCACCGACGGATGCGTCGCGAGCGCGGCTTCGACGACCTGAGGGACCACCGTCAACCCACCGGTCGAGATGGCCTCGTCGAGACGCCCCTGGATCGACAGGACGCCGTCGGACACGGCGCCGGCGTCATCGGTACGGAACCAGCCCTTCTCGGCGAAGGCTGGGTGCTCCGGCATTCCTCGGTAGCCGATGGCCACCGTCGGCCCGCCCAGAATCACGCGTCGGTCGTCGAGACGAATGTCCACCCCGTCCAACGGCACGCCGTCGTAGACGCATCCACCGGCGGTCTCGCTCATGCCGTACGTGCGTACCAGCCGAATGCCAGCGGCCTCGGCTCGTTCCCGCAGCGGGACCGGCGTCGCAGCGCCGCCGAGCAGGACCGCGTCGAACTCGGCGAGCGCCTCGGTGGCAGCGGGATCACCGAGAGCTTTGACGAGCTGTATCGGTACGAGCGAGGTGTACTTGCGGCCCGACATCGATCCGACCGCCGCCGGCAGTGAACGCGGATCGAATCCTGCGGAGACGTCGAGAACGATCGGCTCGGTACCGGCGAGAACGCTGCGCAGCAGCACTTGCATACCGGCGATGTGATGGGCGGGCAGTGCGAGCAGCCAGGAGCCGTCGCCGCCGAGCCTGGCGTGTGTCGCGGTTCCACTTGCGCGTAGCGCCGCCGCGGACAGCATCGCGCCCTTGGGTGTTCCCGTCGTCCCCGACGTCGCGACGACGAGGGCTGCCTCGTCGTCGATCGGCGAACCGGGCGCCAGAGCGTCGCGCAAGCGTTGGGTCTCGCGCTGATCATCAGCGGGGACGGGGAGGACTGCGGGGCTGTTTCCGTCCAACACACGACGCAGCCGCGGCAGAATCTCTGCCGCGGCCGGTCCGCTGGGAACTGTCAGTTCTTCGAGCTCGAGCACACGACGAGCTTAATCCGCCGGTTCGATCGTGAACGGATCGGCGAGCGGCCATCCGCCCGACGCGAGGTGCGAGCGGACGCGAGCTATGTCCTCCTCGCGAGGCATCTCGTTGGTGACCTTGGTGATCGTCACTGCAATGCCCGCCTTGTCGACGGGGATCTGTCCCTCGGCGATGAGCGCGTCCATGACCGCCTGCACCTCGTCGTCGGAGAGTCGACGGGTCAGGAGCGCGAGCAAGGGAACGTAGTCGGAGTCCGGAACCCCTTCCGGGTAACCGACCCGCAGCCACTCGAGGATCGACGAGAGGAAGTGGGGGACTGCCATCTACGTCAGGGTCGTCGGATCTGCGAGTGGCCAACCACCGGCCGCGAGCCGAGCCGAGACGCGTGCGATGTCTTCGGCGGTCGGTTCGTGGTCGACGAGTTCACGGACGTACTCGGTGATTTCGTCGTTGGTGATGGCGCCGTCCTCGAGCGCGCCACCGATGGGGGACACGAGAGTGAGCACGACCTCGTGGACCTGAGCGTCGGTCAGTTCCGCCTTACGGAGCAGCGCGACGAGCGGGAAGCGGTCCTTGGGTGGTACGCCTTCGGGGTAGCCGGCGCGGAGCCACTGCAGTACGGATGCGGGAAAGGTGGTCTCTGTCATTACAAGGCCCTCTGTTGGGAGAAGTACGACGGTCAGAAGACGGAGATGCCGAAGGTGCTGTCGAGGAAGTCCTTCATGATGAAGAGGATTCCGGCGACGATCGCAACGACGACGACGGCGAAGCACAGGACAGCAGCCGCAGTGGCGGCCACAGGACGTGCTGTTGCGACGGTCGACCCGTCGTCGCGGGCTTCACCGACGGACAGTGCCTTCAGGCCGAACGCGAAGATGGCGGGCAGACCTGCGCCGAGCAGAAGTCCGACGAGGACGACCTGCCACAACGAGTCGAGCGTGTGCTTGAGGGTTTCCATGTCTGTTCTCTCTTAAACCGTGGTGGGGGACTTCTCGTCGGCCGGAACCAGGCCGCCGTCCCACTCGTCGTTGACGTTGTCGATGTCGATCGGCTGGCGGCGCGAGCGGATGTACATCGCTACGGCCAGGGCCACGAGGATTGCGAAGACGACCAGAATGCCCGGAAGTCCGCCGATGATGTCCGCGAGGTACCAGCAGACCGCTCCGACCACACCGGCGGACGGGAGCGTGATCAGCCATGCGACCGCCATGCGGCCCGCGACACCCCAGCGCACCGTTGCGCCTGGCTTGCCGAGTCCCGAACCGAGGATCGAGCCGGTGGCGACCTGAGTGGTCGACAACGGCAGCCCGAGGTGGCTGGAGGTGAGGATGATCGCTGCCGAGGAGGACTCGGCTGCCATGCCCTGCGGAGATGCGATCTCCACGAGCCCCTTGCCGAGTGTGCGGATGACGCGCCAGCCGCCGAGGTAGGTGCCGAGTGCGATGGCGAGTGCGCAGGTGACCTTCACCCAGAGCGGCATCTCGGCATCGGGGGAGACAGTGCCGTAGGCGACGAGGGCGAGGAAGATGACGCCCATCGTCTTCTGTGCGTCGTTGGTGCCGTGGGCGAGGGAGACGAGCGACGCGGAACCGATCTGACCCCAGCGGAATCCGCGTTCCTTGCTCTTCTCGGGAACGGCGTTGGTGATGCGGTAGATGACCCAGGTGCCGACGGTGGCGACGAGGCCTGCGACGACGGGTGCGAGAACTGCGGGGAGCACGATCTTGCTCCACACGCCGTCCCAGACGACGCCCGAGGTACCGAGGCCTGCGATGGTGGCGCCGATCAGGCCGCCGAACAGAGCGTGCGACGAGCTGGACGGGATACCGAGGAGCCACGTCGCGAGATTCCAGAGAATGCCGCCGACGAGTCCTGCGAAGATGATGGTCAGGAGCGCCTGACCGCCTGTGTCACCGAGGTTCACGATGCCCTTGGCGACAGTGGCGGCTACCTCCACCGAAAGGAATGCGCCGACCAGATTCAGTACGGCGGACAGGGTGACCGCAACTTTGGGCTTCAGTGCCCCCGTTGCGATCGACGTCGCCATGGCGTTGGCGGTGTCATGGAAACCGTTGGTGAAGTCGAAGGCCAATGCCGTCACGACGACAACCAGAAGGACGAGGAATTCTGCGCTCACGAGAAAATTGTGAGGCCTGGATACGGCGTTCCCATAATTTTGCTCGAAGTGTTCTCTTTCGGTTCCTGTCCGATCCCTCTCGTTCACCTTCCGTTCAACTAATTGCCGTAAATGTCCGAATTGCGAGAGGCCTGCGTCACGTGCTCGATCGGCGTTCGTGTCGGCGCATTGTGGGACAGTGGAAGTGTGAACTTCGACGAGGCCCAGGGCGGTGAACAACACCGCCGCGGTGAGCGGCGTGCATTGGACGATGCCGTCGCGGCCGCTCTGTCCTACCTCGACTCGGTGGATCCGGCGACGGCGGCCGATGCACAGACGGGATGGGAAGGGCTACGCCGGGTTTCGCCGGTGGCAGGACCGACACAGACGTCCGTCCAGAAGTTTCTGTGGCTGCATCTGCGGGTGCTGCCGGAGGACGTCGATCGCGCGTGGGACATCGCCCAAGCCCTCGCGGATCTGCTCGATCGACTCGGTCTTGCGCGGTACGCCGACATCGCGCGCGGGTCGCGCACCTTCGAGCTGCTGCACGCCGAGAACGACGCCACGTGGCAGCAGCACTACCTCGATGCTCTCGCGGACTCGGGTATCGGCCCCGAGGACACCGACCTGATCTCGTGGCAGGACGCACCGGAAGGGCCCGAGAGCGTCGTCGCGGATCTGATCGGTGAGACTCTGGAAGTCGCGACTGTCGCAGGAGAATTCGCGCCGACGCGCGTGGACGGCCGCCCGCTCAGGGCCGCGGCGGTCGCGACGAAGCGTCGCGCGATCACCAACTCGGTGCTGCGGTCCGAACGCGCAGGAGGCGTTCTACTCGAGCAGTTGCTCGACCATCGAATCGAGTTGTGGTCGAGGTACAGTCCGCCGCGGGTCGAGTTGTACCGCGACCTGGCCGCACCGCTGCACGACGCCGTCGAGCCTGCCTATTCCTGCGTGCGTCGTCTCGAAGGAATGCTCGCGCTGGTCGGAGACGGCATCACTCTGACCGAGTCCGGCTACCTTCCCGACTCTGCCGTCGCACAGGCCATCGGCACGCTGTGGACTTCTCGGGAATGGCCGTTCCCTGCGGGCGCCGAGCTGGACACGGTTCCGGTGCTGACCATCAGGCGATTGCTGCTCGAGCTCGGCCTCGTGCGCAAGCATCACGGACGGTTGTTGCCGACCGTGCGTTCGCGCGGCATGAGTGCAGACCGGATGTGGCAGATGTTGATCAGTCGGACGATCGGCACCGAGTACCACCCGAATACCATCGCGGCGGAGGTCGTTCTGGCGGACGTCGCGCGTGGACGCCGCCCGCAGGACACGTCTCGGACGGTCGCGGGGTTACTCGCGGCGGAGGGGTGGATGCACGGCGGCGAGCCGGTGGCACTCGAATCCGTCGAACCACTCGCCGACGGTGTCCTCGCCAAGTTGACCGCGCTCGGCGCGTTCTCGTACGACGACGACAACCGTGGCCTGTCGACCTCGGTTCCGTCACCGGACGGGATGCGCCTGGCAGCTGCTCTGCTTCGCCACCGTTTGCTTCACACTCGACTTCCTGCTCTCTGACGCGAGCTCCGCGGTTAAGCTGAGTAGCGGCTCGTCTCGATCGGGACGGTCACCACGACCGGGAGGCGCAGGTGAAACACGACGCCGTCCAACCCAATCGGCGATCCATGGCTCGGCGTCAGAGCGATTCGGCCCGCCGATATCTCGATCTCGAAGCGACTACCCCCGCACTCCGCTCCACCGTGGAACTCGCAGCCCGCACAGTCGGTTTCGCGATCGCACAGCTCAACGTCCTCGACGAGGACACGCAGTACACACTCGTCAACATCGGCGGACCGCCGGTGTCGACGATCGAGCGGTCCTCGACCCTGTGCGACGACGTCGTACGCAGCGAGAAGCCTGCAGTGGTGGCCAGGAACCGAGTCGACGCCACGGTGCGTCAACGCAACATCCTCGATCAGGTCGGGGTGTCCGCATACGCGTCGGTGCCGCTGCGCGGTCGTGAAGGGCTGGTGATCGGCACGCTCTGCCTGCTCGATCGCATGCCGCGTGACTTCAGCACCGGGCAGTTCCAGGAGCTGGAACAGTTCGCCTCGATCCTGGAAGAACAGCTGGATCTACATCGACGAGTCGGATCGACGCCGACCAAACTCGACAGCGACCACGACCTCGCGGGCGCTCTCTATGCCGGCCAGATCGTGCCGTGGTTTCAGTCGATCGTCGATCTGCGCACCAAGGAGATCATCGGGTTCGAGGCACTCGCGCGATGGCATCACCCGACCCGCGGACTGGTCTCGCCTGCAGATTTCGTGCCGTTCGCGGAGTCGAGCGAGCTGATCATCGACGTCGACCTCGAAGTGTTGCGGCAGTCGGTGAAAGAAGCCGACGCATGGCACGAAGTGCGGCCCGAACTGAGGTTGAGTGTCAATCTGTCCGGTCGGCACCTGGCGCACCCCGACGCCGTCACTCAGCTGCAGAGCGCCGTCGCCGCGTCCGGTGTGCCCGCGAGACTGATCTCGTTGGAGCTGACCGAAACCACGTCGGTGAACGACGGCCCGTTGATCCGCAGGCACATCGAGGACGTCCACGCACTCGGGTTCAGAGTGCTGCTCGACGACTTCGGCTCCGGCTGGTCGTCGCTGGAAAGGCTGGTCACCCTCGAGCCCGACGGGATCAAGATCGACAGCCACCTGACCCGGTTCGTCGACACGGTTCGTGGCCGCGCGCTGCTGCGGGCGCTGGCAGGCGTCGCGCAGGATCTGAAGATGTCGCTGATCATCGAGGGAATCGAGACGCGCGAGCAGGCCGACATCGCAGTCGATCTCGGGTGCACGATGGCGCAGGGATTTCTGTGGTCGAGGCCGCAGTCGGCGGGCGCGGTGCGGCGGATGTTGGGCGTTCCCAGGTAGTCAGGTGTTCCGGGGTAATCAGTCTCCGCGTACGTCGCGCCGCAGGGGATGACCGGGCGGTATCTCGACGAGCACGATCGGGACGCCGTCGGGATCACGTAACCACATCTCGATCAGGCCCCAGGATTCCTGTTTCGCATCGCGCTCGATCGCGACGCCGCGTTCACGGAGTTCTGCGGTGACCGACTCGATATCGCGGACCTGAAGCCACAGGGCGCCGTGGAAGGATCCCGGCTCCGCCGATCCACCGTGCGCGGCGATCTCGATGAGACTCTGGCCTGCGAAGAAGACCGTGCCTGCGCCGTATTCGCGTGCGATCGCGAGGCCGAGCGCGTCGCGGTAGAACGCGAGCGTGCGGTCGTAGTCGGCTGGACGCAGAATCGTTCGGCCGCTCAGTATCTCCACAGCACATCGATACCACACATATCGGACCTCAGGGGGTCGCCTCGTGTCCGGGCTTGCCGTGGGTGCGTCGTGCTTCTTTCATCTCGGCTTCGAAGACATGTCGCTTGCCGTCCTGCAACTCGTCGCGGACCTGCTTCTCGTGGCGGCGAAATTCCGACCAGTACAGGTCGTCGAAGTTCTCCACGATCTGGAACGACCACCGCCCGTCGATGGCGTTTCGGCCGACCATCTCCGTGTCGAGTCGGTCTGCCTGCTCGCTGTGGCCTGCTTCGCGTAGTGCGTCGACGGCCTCGCCGAGTTGCAGGTCGGCGTGTCCCATCAGCTGATGGAAGGAATACAGGTGCCCTCGTGCACGTTCGATGGTCTCGAGAGCTTCGGAGACCTTGCCGACGGCGGCAACGGTGTCGTCGTCGGAATCGGCGGGGCGTCGATGCTGCGGGGTGGGCTGCTGTCTGTCGGCACTCATGGTCGGCGAATGCCCGCGCGCACCCGATTCAAATCAGGGTGGTGACGACGCGGTTGCCGCCTGCGGCTTTGGCCTCGTACATCATCGAGTCCGCCACCCGCGAGGCCGTGCCGACGGTATCGGAATTGTGGGTCCACAGTTGCGAATCGGCGTAGAGAATGGCGGCGCCGACACTGACCGTCACCGGAATCGCATCGTTCTCGTCGTGCAGAGCCCGTCGTATCCCGTGCACGAGGGCATCGACGTGCAGGCGTGAGGTGACGACGGCCGCGAGGTACTCCTCGCCGCCCGTGCGACCCAGGATGCCGTATCCGGCGACGTGGGATGTCAAACGCTCTGCGACGCGGCAGATCACGGCGTCGCCCTCGTCGTGCCCGTATATGTCGTTGACGGACTTGAAGTTGTCGATGTCGACGACGATGACGGCCGCGCACTGTCCGACGCGCCTGCCCTGCTCCCACAGTTCCTCGAGCGCGCTGGAGAGACCTCTGCGGTTGAGCAGACCGGTCAGCGGGTCCAGGACGGAGCTGCGGGCGTCGGCGGACAGCGTCGTGAGGAACACGTGGGAGGTGACGGGAACGCTCATGACGCCGAGCAGGACGACGTTGGTCTGCACGAGCAACGTGATCGGATCGACGTCGCCGCGCATGAGGAGCGCGAAGGCGAAAGCCAGCGTCGTCGCGGCCGCGAACAGTAGATGGACGATGACCCAGCGGGGACTGAGAAAGAACGTGACGAAGGCGCCGATGACTGCGAACAGCACGCATCCCAGCAGTGCATTGGTCAGATCGAGAACCGACAGTGCCGCGGCGACACCGATGTCCGAGTAGATCGCGAACGATACGACACCGATTCTGCCCGGGAACGGCCTAAGGACCCACAGCGCGGCGATGATCAGGTTCGACGTGCACAGCGTCAAGGTCAGGGCGGTGGGCCCGGCACCGGCCGGACCGCCCTCGGCGTACAGCGACAGAAACGACATGATGCTGATGTTGATCATCGACGCGGCCAGAATGGTCCGGATGATGCGGCCCGACGGGTGCGAGTTCTGGAACTCCGTCATCCACTCGTAGTCGTGTGGCTGCATGAACCACAGGACGACAGCACCCCACACGCCGGCGGGTTGTTGCTTCCGACGGCGTGTGAGGGGATCGCGGGCGAGGGACATGCAGCGGTCAGAAGTAGCGGGGGTACGGCGACCAGTCGGGGTCGCGCTTCTGCAGGAACGAGTCGCGCCCTTCGACGGCCTCGTCGGTCATGTACGCCATCCGGGTCGCCTCACCGGCGAACAGTTGTTGCCCGACGAGTCCGTCGTCCTGAAGATTGAACGCGTACTTGAGCATTCGCTGTGCCTGCGGGGATTTCGCGTTGATCTTCGCGGCCCATTCGATGGCCACGTTCTCGAGTTCGTCGTGATCGACGACGCGGTTGACGGCGCCCATCGCGTGCATCTCCTCGGCCGTGTAAGTCTCGCCGAGGAAGAATATCTCGCGAGCGAACTTCTGTCCCACCATCTTCGCCAGGTAGGCGCTGCCGTATCCACCGTCGAAACTGCCGACGTCGGCGTCGGTTTGCTTGAACCGCGCATGCTCGCGGCTCGCGAGCGTCAGATCGCACACCACGTGCAGACTGTGCCCACCGCCTGCAGCCCATCCGTTGACGAGGCAGATCACGACCTTCGGCATGAACCTGATCAGGCGCTGCACCTCCAGAATGTGCAGACGGCCCGCGCGGGCCTTGTCGACCGTATCCGCCGTCTCACCAGCCCGGCCCGTGGTCGCATCCTGCTCGGTGTACTGGTAGCCGCTGCGACCTCGAATGCGCTGATCACCGCCGGAGCAGAATGCCCAACCGCCGTCTTTCGAGCTCGGCCCGTTGCCGGTCAGCAGGACCGTCCCGACATCGGAGCTGACGCGCGCATGCTCGAGTGCACGGTAGAGCTCGTCGACGGTGTGCGGGCGGAATGCGTTCCTGATGTCGGGGCGATCGAACGCGACGCGGACCGTGTCGTCGGTGATGTGACGGTGGTACGTGATGTCGGTGAGGTCCTCGAAGCCGGGAACGGGTTGCCACAGTGAAGGAGTGAAGGTCACCTCCGCCACGATAGAGCCACCGGTCACCCTCGCGAGGGGGGACGTCCGACATTCTCGTCTGCAGGTGCAACGGTTACGGTGCAGAGATGACCGACATCGCAGGCCAGGACGAGTACAGCCGTCACGGCGGGTTTCCCAAGTACACACCGGCCGACGTCGGTCCCGAGTACGCCAGGCTGCTCGAAGGGTTCCGCACGCTGCAGGACTTGGCCGTCTCGACCGCGCCGACCCCCGAGGCGACCGTCGAAGCAGCCGAGAGGGTCGAAGCGCTCATCGAGTTGCTGCGGCCGTTCCAGGTGCGCGAGGGTGAGGCGCCCGCAGGCCGCGTGCTGTCACTGCCCGGACGCGGCTCGCTGCTGATGCTGCCGTGGACCATCGAGAAATTCGACGCCGACGGAGTCAGGAGCCGAGGGGTGTTCCGGCGGTTCCATCTGGGTGGCAACGGCGCAGCTCACGGGGGCACCCTGCCGCTCCTGTTCGACGACACCTTCGGCCTGATCCAGCACGCATACGGGCGCCCCATCAGCCGGACCGCGTATCTGCACATCAACTATCGCAAGGTCACACCGCTGGACACCGAGCTCGTCATCGAGGGCAGGGTGGACAAGGTGGAGGGTCGCAAGACCTACATCAGCGCGGAACTGAAGGACACCGAGGGCAACGTGCTCGCCGACTGCGACTCACTCATGGTCGAGCTACTGCCGGGCCAGCAGTGAATCCGGGACAAGCAGTGAACCCGGGAACCGGCGAACTGCTCGACGGTTCACACGTTCTCTCGATCCCGATGCGGACCAAGTTTCGCGGTATCACCACCCGCGAAGTAATGCTGCTGCGCGGCCCATCGGGGTGGGGCGAGTTCTCGCCGTTCGTCGAATACGACGATCAGGAATCCGCCGCGTGGCTGCGATCGGCCATCGAAGCGGCATGGCAGGGTCCACCCGAACCGTATCGAGCTCGGGTGCGCGTCAACGCGACGGTCCCGGCCGTCACCGCCGCGGAGGTGCCCGCGATTCTCGCGCGGTACCCCGGCGTCGACACGGCCAAAGTGAAGGTCGCCGAGAGGGGCCAGTCGCTCGCCGAGGACATCGCACGTGTCCGCGCGGTCCGCGCGGAGGTGCCGAGGGTCAGAGTGGACGCCAACGGCGGCTGGACCGTCGATCAGGCGGTCGAGGCACTGACCGCGCTGCGGGAGGACGGCGAGCTCGAATACGCCGAACAGCCGTGTGCGACGGTCCCCGAACTCGTCGAGGTCCGGCGTAGACTTCCCGGTGTCCGTATCGCCGCCGACGAGAGTATCCGCCGCGCCGACGACCCGATGCGGGTCGTCCGGGCCGGGGGAGCCGATGTGGCCGTACTCAAGGTCGCGCCGCTCGGGGGCATGCGTGCGTTGTTGGAACTCGCCGGTGAACTCGGTGAGTACGGCGTGCCCGTCGTGGTCTCGAGCGCACTCGACTCCGCAGTGGGTATGTCGGCGGGGCTTGCCGCTGCGGCCGCCATCGACAAGCTCGAGTTCGCGTGCGGTCTCGGCACCGGCAGTCTGTTCGTCACCGATGTCTGCGACACCGAGGGCCTCGTCGACGGCACGTTGCCCGCGGGCCGGGCCGAGCCCGATCCCGAACGCCTCGCGGCACTCGCGGCCCCAGCCGATCGCGTCGCGTGGTGGCACGAGCGAGTTCGGCGGGTCGGCACCCACCTGGGGTAGTCTTCCTCGGTCTCACGCCGAATGTGAAAGATCTGGGAGGAAATTCGAAGTGGTTGCTGCACTGAAGGAATCGTTGCTCGACGAGTCGAAGCGCGATGTTCTGCTTTCCGACGTCCTGGCTTTGATCGACGCCGAGGTCTCGGACAAGAAGGGCGCAAGCGGCCTGGCGGTCAAGGGAGCGTACGGCGCGGTCAAGAAGGTCGGACCGTCGTACATCGAGAAGGCCGTCGAAACGTTGTGGCCGGAGTTCGTGGATCAGCTGGAGCCGTTCTGGCAGTCGTACAACGCCGCGCCCGCTGGATCGTTCGCCGACTACCTCGTCGCCGATTCCGACCGGGTGTCGAACGCGCTGCTCTCCGTCACGGACTCCCGCATCGAGGAGACCGACAAGGGCGTCGTGAAGAAGTTCTACGGCAGTCTGCGTGGGTCGGCGCAGAAGAATGTGGCCGAGGCGCTGCCGCGTCTGGGTGCACTGGTCACCAAGTACGCAGGATAACGAGTACGCCGGAGAACGTTTCCCGGCCGGGTGGGACGTGCTCTCACCCGGCCGCGAATCGGCCGCGGCGAACCGCGTCGACCAACAGTGCGTGGTCGGCTTCGGTCTGGTCTGCGTACAACCGAGCGAACCGGCTCAGCGCGATGTCCACCGCGTCGGACTTGCCCGCGTATCCCGCGATCATCGACGCCCCGCTCGTGCGAGCATGGCCCTTGGCGAGCAGCCTGCCGACGACGCCCGCGTAGTCCACCAGTGCCGGGGCATCGATCGAGCCGAGATCGATGGTCCCCTTCATGTTGCGGAACTGACGCACGTAGTACTGACGACCGTCGATGGTCGTCCATCCCAGTAGTGGGTCGCTCACCGTCTGCAGGTCCTGCTGATACTCCACGACACGCTGCCCCTGATGCGCGTGCCATGCCGATTCACCGTGAACGTACGGCGCCAGCACCGAGCGCCTGGCCTGCTTGAGCTGCAGGAACACGACGTCGTCCGGGCTGCTGCCCTCCAGCAACGCCACGTACGCGCGCAGGCCGACACTGCCGACACCGACGACCCGATGTGCGACGTCGATCAACGTGTATCCGCCGAGCACCCGGCGCCAGTGCGGTGACAGCGTCGTCAGGTACTCGTCGAGGCCCTGGGCGAGCAGTTCCTCGTCGCGAGCCGGGATACGCGTGGTGATGGGCGGCTCTTCGACGAGTCTGCGCGTGCCCTCGTGTTCTTCGGTGAACCGCGGCAGGACACGGTCGCTCGTGCGGCGCCTGGCCTTCTTCGTCGCGCGTTTGATCTCCTTCTGCAGCGACCCCTCGGTGGCGTCGGCCTGCAGTCTCTCGGCCGTCAACCGCTGGAACGAACGCGACATCAGCGGCTCGTCGGCCAGCCGCGAGACCTCGATGCGGTATGCCCGGACGCATGCGGTGACGGCGTCCTCGCACTGGGCCTCGCTACGCCCGTTCTGACGGCCTGCCACCCAGATGCTCGCTGCGAGCCGTCGTAGATCCCATTCCCAGGCGCCGGGGTGAGCTTCGTCGAAATCGTTGAGATCGATCACCAGATCCCGTTCGGGTGAGGCGTAGAACCCGAAGTTGCCGAGGTGGGAGTCGCCGCTGACGACAGGTGTGATCCCCGTCGACGGCAGCTGGGCGACGTCACGGGCCATGACGATGGCGGTGCCGCGCAGGAAGCCGTACGGGGATTCGGCCATCCGCTCGACGCGGACCGGGATCAGCCAGTCGATGCGGCCGTCGTGGGAGCGTTCGATCTGACGAATCGGATCCGGTCGATCCGCCGGGGGAGTCCAATCGCCCATCGATTCGCGTGACACCTTCTCACGCAGGCTCTTGCCAAGCCGATAACGCTCGGCACGGGGCACCGACCGAGCTCGAAGGGTGGCGAAGGATCTGCTGTCCACGTCGGCGATGTCCGGGACGACGGTGTGACCTCGTCGAGCTTCACTCATGGGTGAACTGTAAAACCCGCCGTCAAGGCTTTCGGTAGTGCCTCACCAGTTTTGCTCCGACCGGCACGGCGAAGAGCATCATGAACACCCGAATGACCTGGGCCGCCACGACGAAGGTGACGTTGGCGCCGGTGGACGCGGCGACGGCCAGCACGGCGTACACCCCGCCGGGGGTGGTGGCCAGATAGCCCTCGTATCCGGTGAGATCGGTCGATGCAGCGAGCCACAGCCCGAGTACTGCGCAGCCTGCGGTGATGCCGATGATCAGCAGCAACGCGGTGGGCAGTATCCGCGAAATCGAGCGGAGGCTGTCCATCGTGAACCTCAGCCCGGCCTGCCATCCGATTCCGATGTACGCGGCCGCGAGCAGCAGCGGCGGCACCCCGGCGCCCATCGACACCCCGAGCAGGTCCAGGATCGTCGCCGCGATCAACGGCCCGAGCAATCCCGGCGCGGGCAGTCGGACCAACCGGGCCACGGTGATTCCGACTCCCGCGCAGACGGCGACGAACAGAAGATCCATGTACCAGGGCGCACCATCCGCCTCGACCACGACCGGCTCGGATCCGTGCGCCGAGAACACGACGGTCGCGATCAGCGGCATCGTCGTCGTCACCAGTACCACCCGCAGGTACTGCACGACTGCGACGACGCGTTCGTCACCGCCGAGTTCCTGCGCGATCGCCACCAGTCCCGAGGCGCCTCCGGCGACGAGCGCCAACGCACCCGTCAGCGCATCGACATCTCGGCGAAGACCGAGCAGTGCACCCGCACCGATGGACAACGCGAGTGTCCCGACGCAGGCGAGTACGACGGGCAGCCAGTCGTCACCGAGAGTGGAGAGGGTGTCGCCCTGGACGAGTGTTCCGATCTCGACGCCGAGGACTGCCTGGGCTGCGACACCGAGCCGGCGAGGCATGCCCGCGCCGGGTGCCCACCCGGCCAGAGCGAAGACGACTCCGACGAACAATGCGACGAACAAGCCGGCCGACGGAATCCCCAGCCGTGATGCTCCGAGAGTCAGTACGACCGTCGTCAGTGCAAGAGGAAGCCAGCGCGTCAAGAAGGCGAGCCGGGACGCTCGATCGAGCGCACCTGCGGCGGAAGACCCCACTCGGCCCGGCCGAGCCTGCTCAGTGGCGCGATCGCCTCGAACGAGGGCAGACCGTCCTCGGCGAGGAACTCGGGCCGTACCGCGACGGCGACGACGGTGCCCATCACGACGAACGAGTTGCCCACCTCGACGATGCGGTGCAGCGTCGCCTCGATGGCGATCGGCGACTCGGCGACGCGGGGAGGTGCCACCTTCTCGCTCGGCTCGCTCGCGATGCCCAGTTCCTCGAGCTCGCTGACGCCGTGCTCGTACCCGGCCGAGGATGCGTTGACCTGGTCGATGAGCGTCGCGGTCGCGAGGTTGATCACGAACTCACCGGTGGCCTCGATGTTCTTCAGGCTGTCCTTGCGCCCGACGGACGTGAATTGCACTACAGCAGGGCTCGCCGAGGACACCGAGAAGAAGCTGTACGGCGCGAGATTGGCCACACCGGTGGCCGACACGGTGGACACCCATGCGATCGGGCGGGGCACCACCGACGCGGTGAGCAGGGGATAGAGGCCGCCCGGCGGCATCTCTGACGGATCGAAGACTGTGCGCACACTTCTATCGTGTCAAACCACACGTGAACAGGCCGACTAGGGCGCCGGGCGCCGAATCTGACAATCTGAAGGAGTGAATCCGTCCAGTGCACAGGCCGCAGCCGTCGTCGACGAATTGGTTCGTGGTGGTGTACGCGACGTCGTGCTGTGCCCGGGCTCGCGGAACGCGCCGCTCGCGTTCGCGCTGCAGGAAGCCGATGCCGCCGGCCGGGTGCGCCTGCACATGCGCATCGACGAGCGGACGGCAGGCTTTCTCGCCATCGGCCTGATCCTGGGCAGCGGCAGGCCGGTTCCCGTCGTCATGACCTCGGGCACCGCCGTCGCGAATCTGGGTCCCGCCGTGCTCGAGGCGAACTACGCCAGGAAGCCGTTGATCGTGCTCAGCGCGAACCGGCCGTACGAGATGCTCGGTACCGGGGCCAACCAGACCGTCGAACAGCTGGGTCTGTTCGGCAGCCAGGTACGCGGCACCGTCAGCCTCGGCTTGGCCGAGGACGACGCCCGTCAGAACAGCCAATGGCGCAGCGCGGTGTGCCGGGTGCTCGCGGCCGCGCGGGGCACCAGGTCGGGCAATGCCGGTCCCGTGCATTTCGACATCCCACTGCGTGAGCCGCTGGTTCCCGACCTGGGTGATCCGACACCCGCCCCGGCAGGTCGTCCCGACGGCGCCGCCTGGACGACGACGCAACAGGCAACCCTCGACGTTCCCGTCGACCTCGACCTGTCGGTGGACACGATCGTCGTCTCCGGCCACGGCGCGGCGCTGCGACCCGAATTGGCAGGCTTGCCGACGGTCGCCGAGCCGACGGCCCCGCTGCACGGTGTGCCGCTGCATCCGATGGCCCTATCGCAGCTCAAGCCCCGCCAGGTCGTCATCACCGGCAGGCCGACGCTGCATCGTCCGGTCTCGAATCTGTTGGCCGATCCGGCCGTCGATGTCATCGCCCTCACCACGGGCCCGCGTTGGCCCGATGTCTCGGGCAACGTGCTCGCCACCGGCACTCGCGCGATCGTCTCGGGGACACCGCGCGCCGCGTGGCTCGAGCGGTGTGCGGCGTTGTCCGCCAAGGCCGACGTCGCTGTCCGCGATCAGCTGGATGCACACCCGAAGCCGACGGGACTGCACGTCGCGGCTGCCGTCATGTCCGCACTGCGCGACGGCGACCAGTTGCTGCTCGGGGCCTCGAACCCGGTCCGCGACGCGGCGCTGGTCAGCTACCCGGCGCCCGGCGTCAGCGTGCTGTCCAACCGCGGAGTCGCAGGCATCGACGGGACCGTGTCGACGGCGGTCGGCGCGGCCCTCGTCCACGAGGGGCGCACCATCGCGTTGCTGGGCGACCTGACGTTCCTGCACGACGCGTCGGGCCTGCTCATCGGCACGGGAGAACCGCGGCCGCTCGACCTGACGATCGTCGTCGCCAACGACGACGGCGGCGGCATCTTCGAACTGCTCGAACAGGGAGATCCGCAGTACGCAGGTGCATTCGAGCGGGTCTTCGGTACACCGCACGGTATGGATCTCGCGGCACTGTGCGCGGCATATCGCATCGAGCACCACAGCGTCGACACCGCCGAACTCGCCGTGGCCCTCGGTCCTTCTGCAGGCTTTACTTCTGGTGGCATCCGCGTGCTGGAAGTGACGACCGAACGGTCCGGCCTACGCGAGCTGCATGCCGCGATCCGGGCCAGGCTCTAACCGGGGTCCTGCAGCTCGGCCCACTCGTTGGTCTCCTGCGTTTCCTGCTCGACCATGTTCTTGATCATGTCGTTGATGAGCGCTTCGATCTTGCCGCCGATCAACGGGATCTTGACGGTCGAACTACCCGTGACCGTCAACACCGAGCCGGTGCCTTCCGGCCGAAGCGCCAACTTCCCCGTCACCGATGCCGGGATGGCCGTCGTTCCCCCCGCGAGCGTCCCGTCGGCGTGGTCGCCGTCGAGCGGACCCCAGGCGTCGGTGCGGCTGATCAGCAACTTGCCCTTGACGACCTTCTTCACGAAACCCGGCAACTCCGACGTACCGACCTCGTCGGTGATGTCGACGGTGAGGCCGCCGTGCTCGTGCCTGGTCAGGGTGTAACCGTCGGACTTCTGTGCCTTGGCGAACCGGGCGAGCCACTGCTCCTCGCTGTTCAATGCCTCGTACACCTCTGCGGGAGCGTGCTCGGAAAGGATCGTGAACTCGAAGTCGCGAGACATAGCAGCAGACGCTACCGGAGCAGAACGGTCGCGGCGCCCCGCAGTAACGTCTAGCTACGTGGCAACCGAAGACAGCGGCGTCGGACCGTCCAGGGCATGGCGTCGAGCACGGATCTCCGTCCTCGTGGTTGCCACCGCGATCTCGGTGCTCGCGTTTCTTCTCGTCGTCGCGGCCTGGCAGAACGACCGAACCATCACCTCCGACGAAGGTACCGCGACGGCCGAGGTGCTCTCGGCCGGCCGACTCCGCTCTGCGGTCAGCTTCGTCACCCCCGACGGCATCACTCACAACCCGCAACTGGGCGTGCTGTACCCGACCAACCTGATCGCCGGCCAGCGCATCGACGTCGAGTACGCCAAGTCCGACCCCGACCTCGTTCGGGTCTCGGGACGCAATGCCACCGTGGCGATCATTCCCGCTGCCTCGGTCGTCGTCGTGACCTGGATCGTCGCGGGTCCGGCGTGGTTCCTCATCCGGCGGCGCGAGCGGCAGCCGCAGACCGTCTGAACGGCGGCTACACGAGCACCGAGACGAAGGCTGCCTCGAGTGAGGCGGCGACCGATTCGGATTGCCCGAGATAGCCGTTCACCATTGCCCCGTCCCGCAGGATCATCAGTTGCCGCGAGACGGAATCGACGTCCGTTGCGCCTGCCTCCTCGGCGATGTCGGCGAAGTTCCCCAGCACCCACCCGCGATGCGAGTCCACTGTGCTCCGTACCGGGTCGACGGGGTCGGCGAACTCGGCGGCAGCGTTGATGAACGCGCAGCCACGAAACCCGGGACTGCAGCTCGCCTGCCCTATCCCGGCGGCGAGCGCTCCGAGGGATCCGGCCGGGTCGCCCTCGCGGCGAGTGCTGGTGATCCACTCGCGCTCCGCTGCGGCCTGCTGCTCGAGGTACGCCACGACGAGATCGCTCTTGGTGCGGAAGTGGCGGTAGAAGGTGACCTTCGTGATCCCGACCTGCTCGATGATGCGGTCGGCGCTCGTGGCGCGAATGCCGCGCGCGTAGAACTGCTCGCTCGCCGCGGCGAGAATGCGCCCGCGTGTGGTGGGGGCCGACGACGCGTGGGTGACGGTGTCGGTGGTGTCGGCGTGCATCTTCTTGCTCCGGTTCGGGTTCGGCGGGTTGCACCATCTCTGCTGGGAGTCTACGGTTCCTTCATGTAGACGTACTAGTAACTCTACATCTTGTGTTCGGCCTTCCCCGAGTGAAAGAGAGACATCATGACCACGCTGGAGACGACCTCGACGCCGACCGCCGAGACCGCACTGCGCACCTTGTACTTCGTCCGGTCCGCCTTCGCGATCGTGTGGGCGGCGGCGCTGCTGCTGACCGCGTCGACGGCCGGGCCCCTGCTGACGGTCGTGCTGGTCGTCTACCCGCTGTTCGACGCGGCCGCCGTGTTCTGGCAGCTGCGATCCCGCGGCGATGCGCGCGTTCCGGAACTGGTGAACATCGTCGTCAGCGTCGCCGTTGCCGTCGCGCTCGGATGGGCGTCGACGGTGTCGATGTCGGCCGCGCTCGTCGTCTGGGGACTGTGGGCGATCGGCGCGGGCATTCCTCAGCTGATCACCGCCGTCCGTCGCAGGAGCGCTGGGGGACAGGTCGCCCAGATGTTCAGCGGGGGAATCTCCGTAGTGGCCGGCGCGGCCTTCCTGGCTCAGGGGCTCGGCGGGGCCGACAGCATCACCGGTGTCGGCGGCTATGCCGTACTGGGTGCGGTCTTCTTCCTGATCTCCGCGTTCCGTCTTCGTACTCGCTGACGTTCGTATTCGTGTGAACTTCGCCCGCTCGTAACTCCGGCGCTGCCGAGTGGCCGGAGACGGTACTCACACTGAGGATCGTGCGAGTAGCCATCGTTGCGGAATCGTTCCTACCCAACATGAACGGCGTCACGAACTCGGTGCTTCGCGTTCTGGAGCACCTCGACAGAACAGGTCACGACGCCATCGTCGTGGCACCGGACAACCCGTCGGGCCCGCGTGCCGCGGTCGAGCACGGTCGGACTCCGATCCATCGGGTTCCCGCGGTCATGGTTCCGAAAGTCAGCTCACTTCCCGTCGGGGTGCCGGGACCCGGCCTGACGGCGACACTGCGCGGATTCGCCCCCGACGTCGTGCATCTGGCGTCGCCCTTTCTACTCGGCGCGGGCGGGCTTGCGGCTGCCAATCGCCTCGGCGTTCCGGCCGTCGCCGTGTATCAGACCGACGTCGCCGGTTTCGCCGAGAGCTACGGACTCGGGTTGACGTCGAAGGCGGCGTGGCGGTGGACCCGCCGAATTCACCGAGGTGCAGCGCGCACGCTCGCTCCGTCGAGTTCGGCGGTGGAGGCGTTGGAGCTGCACGGAATTCCTCGCGTCCACCGATGGGCGCGCGGCGTCGACGCCACCAGGTTCGCTCCGTCGTCGCGTCGGGAATCGCTGCGGGCGCAGTGGTCACCGGAAGGAAAGCTGATCGTCGGATTCGTCGGGCGGCTGGCACCGGAGAAGCACGTCGAGCGGCTGGCGGCGTTGTCGGACGACGTGCAGCTCGTCGTCGTCGGTGACGGGCCCGAGCGGCCCGCGCTGGCGAAGCTACTGCCGTCGGCGATCTTCACCGGCCAGCTCGGCGGCGACGAACTCGCGCAGGCATACGCGAGCTTCGACGTCTTCGTGCATCCCGGTGAGCACGAGACGTTCTGCCAGGCAGTGCAGGAAGCGCTCGCCAGTGGCATCCCGGTCGTCGGGCCGGACGCGGGTGGTCCACGTGATCTGATCTCGCATTGCCGCAACGGATATCTGCTACCGGTCGATCGGTTCGCCGAACTGCTGCCCAGTGCTGTATCAGCGTTGGCGTCGCCCTCGATGCGCGCGCGGTTCGGCGAGGCGGCGCGACGCTCGGTTCTGCATCGCACGTGGCCCGCCATCTGCGACGAACTGCTCGGGCACTACCGCGACGTAGCCGGCCTGGAACAGCCACGAACGCTCCGAACTGCGTGACGGCTAAGCTCGAGGCCGTGCCAACAAGTTCGCGTGCAACGCTGGAAAAGGACCCACACGAGGTCGCCTCGATGTTCGACGGCGTCGCCCGCCGCTACGACATCACCAACACGGTCCTGTCCTTCGGTCAGGACCGGAGCTGGCGGAAACTGACGCGGGCCGCGCTCAACCTGAAAGCAGGGGAGAAGGTCCTCGACCTCGCCGCAGGCACCGGTGTGTCGACCGTCGAACTGACCCGAAGCGGCGCGTGGTGCGTGGCCACCGATTTCTCCAAGGGCATGCTGCACGCGGGTGCGGGACGTCCGGTTCCGATGGTCGCGGGTGATGCGATGGCGCTGCCGTACGCCGACGCGAGCTTCGACGCTGCCACCATCTCCTTCGGGCTGCGCAACGTCTCCGACTTCCAAGCGGGGCTGCGCGAGATCGCCCGCGTCACCAAGCCCGGCGGACGGCTGGTCGTCTGCGAGTTCTCGACTCCCGTGTTCGCGCCGTTCCGCACGGTGTACATGGAGTACCTGATGAAGGCGCTTCCGGCCGTCGCGCGTGCGGTGTCGAGCAATCCCGACGCGTACGTCTATCTCGCCGAATCCATCCGCGCATGGCCGACGCAGGAGGAACTGGCGACGACGATCGCCGACAGCGGATGGTCGAATGTCAAGTGGCGCAACCTCACCGGGGGAGTTGTCGCGCTGCACCGCGCGGTGCGCTGACCAGTCGTATCATGTGAACGGCTGGCGCGAATCGACCTTCAGCGACGCACTTCCCGACGCACGCCAGGCCCGCGCGACCACATCGGAATCGGCCTCGGTGACGAGGTTGCCCATCACCCGCACCGCCACGGTCATCAAGGCCCGCGATCGCATCCCGATCGGGCCCGTGGCGGGCAGGAACCGAGGGACCGTCAGTAGTGCGGCGAGGCGTCGGGCTATGGAGAATGCCTGTCCGTAGTGGCTGCGCAGGAGTGCGGGCCACGCGTGGGTCAGATCCTTCGTACCGATGAGGTCGGCGATCATGCGGCCACCTTCGAGGCCGTAGTCGATGCCCTCGCCGTTGAGTGGATTGACGCAGGCCGCCGCGTCGCCGATGATCGCCCAGTTCTCGCCCGCGACACCCGACACCGCCCCGCCCATGGGTAGCAGCGCCGACGCGACCGCTCGGAGATCGCCGTCGAGCTTCCAGTCCCGACGGCGTTGTGCCGTATACAGATCCAGCAGCGGACGCAGTGCGCCGGGACCGGGACGCTTTGCCGTCGCGAGCGTACCGACGCCGATGTTCACCTCGCCCGTGCCGAGCGGAAAGATCCAACCGTAACCGGGCTGCAGCGTCCCGTCGCCGTCGCGTAGTTCCAGGTGCGAGGAGATCCAGGGATCATCGCTGCGCTGAGAGGAGATGTACGCCCGTGCGGCCACGCCGAACGTGGTGTCCCGGTGCCACTCACGCCCGAGCTTCTTGCCGAGGGAAGATCGGACACCGTCGGCGACGATCAGTGTGCCGCAGCTGATGTGGTGCGTTCCCTCGGGTCCGGCGAACGTGACCGATCGGACCCGATTGTCGACGCGTTCGACGTCGACCGCCTTGAATCCTTCGAGCATTCTCGCGCCGGAATCGACTGCCACGCTGCGTATTCGGTCGTCGAGCTCGGTCCGCGGCACCGCGCTACCGACGGTCGGCAGCGATCCGCCCGGCCACTCGAGCTGCAACTCCTGGCCGAATCCCGACAGCCTCAGGCCACGGTTCTCGGCACGGCCACGTACCCACTCGCCGAGGCCGAGACGATCGAGCTCCGCGATCGCCCGCGGAGTCAGGCCGTCACCGCACGTCTTGTCCCGCGGGAACACCGCAGCATCGGCGAGCACGACGTCGTGGCCCGCTCGCGCCGCCCACGCCGCCGCCGCCGACCCGGCAGGCCCGGCTCCGATGACCAGAACTTCGGCATGGACCGGGATTGGGGGAGTCACCGGTCCAGTATCGCAGTGCGCGCCGTCGGCTTCGCATCCTCGGGCCATCGCATCCTCGGGGCGTGGGCTGCGGCACCTTCCGTCGCTGTCGCCCACTAGGTTCACTACGGTAGAACCGGGGATGCAGGACGCCGACAGCAGCCGCCGCAGAGTAGCCGTTCAGGACGAAGAGGACAGGATCAACAATCGTGAGCAGCACAGATGACGTAGGAGTGGAGCCTGCGGAACGACCCGGTTTGGGGCGAGTGGAGCCTGCGGAGCGACCCGGTTCAGGGCGAGTGGAGCCTGCGGAACGACCCGGTTTGGGGCGAGTGGAGCCTGCGGAACGTGAGCGACCTGGTTCGACGGTTGTTGCAGGGGTGGATCTGGTGGATCCGGAGCTCGCACGAACCGTGGCCGCTGGACTGACCAGCGTCGAGGACCTGATGATCGCCGAACTGTCCGACGGCGAGGACTTCCTCACCGAGGCTGCGCTGCATCTCGCGAAGGCAGGCGGCAAACGCTTCCGACCTCTGTTCACCGTCCTGACCGCTCAGCTGGGCCCGAAACCCACCGACGAATCGGTCGTGACCGCTGCCACCGTCGTCGAGCTCGTCCACCTCGCGACGCTCTATCACGACGACGTCATGGACGAAGCCGACATGCGTCGCGGCGCCCAGAGCGCCAACTCCAGATGGGGTAACAGCGTCGCCATCCTGGCAGGCGACTACCTCTTCGCCCACGCCTCACGGCTGGTGTCCACACTCGGACCCGAGGCTGTCCGCATCATCGCCGACACCTTCGCCGAACTCGTCACCGGACAGATGCGCGAAACGATCGGCGTCAAGAAGGACGAAGACCCCGTAGCCCACTACCTGCGCGTCGTATGGGAGAAAACCGGGTCGCTGATCGCCGCCTGTGGCCGATTCGGTGGCACGTTCTCCGGCGGCGACGACATCCACATCGCGGCGCTCGAACGACTCGGCGACGCCGTGGGCACCGCCTTCCAGATCTCCGACGACATCATCGACATCTCCTCGGTATCGGAACAGTCGGGCAAGACTCCGGGAACCGACCTCCGCGAAGGCGTCCACACCCTTCCCGTCCTGTACGCACTGCGCGAGGACACCGACGACGGCATCAGGCTGCGCGAACTCCTCGACGGGCCCGTCACCGACGACGACGCCGTCACCGAAGCCCTCGAGCTCCTCGGACGCTCACCCGGAATGGCCAAGGCCAAGGCGACACTCGGCGAGTTCGCGGACAAAGCTCACGCCGAACTCGCGAAACTTCCGCAGGGCCCAGCCAACGAAGCCCTCGGGCGGCTCGTCGACTACACCGTCGAACGCGTCGGCTGACACACTCCGCAGGCTCGGCTCCTGCATACCGGGTCACTTCGCAGGCTCCGCTCCTGCACTGTGGGTCACTCCGCAGGCTCCGCTCCTGCACTTCGGGTCACTCCGCAGGCTCCGCTCCTGCACTGTGGGTCACTCCTGGCGGGAACCAGAGCGGGTGCCACAGGCGTTCTTCCCTGTAGTGGACAACGCTTGGAAGGAAGTGGCGACCAGTGAGCTACGCGAACGGGGCAAAGACATTCGGGCTGCTCGTGGGTATGTCGGCGCTGATCGTATTCATCGGCGCACTGTTCAAGAGTCCGGTCATTCTGGCCGGCTCGATCGTTCTTGCCGTCGGCGTCAACGGATACGCCTACTTCAACAGTGCCAAGATGGCGCTGCGGTCGATGCGAGCTCAGCCGGTGACCGAGGTCGAGGCTCCGATGATGTACAAGATCGTCCGCGAGCTGGCGACCACGGCCCATCAGCCGATGCCCGCCCTCTACATCAGCCCGACCAACAACCCGAACGCATTCGCCACCGGGCGCAATCCCCGAAATGCCGCAGTGTGCTGCACCAGCGGAATTCTGCAGATTCTGGACGAGCGTGAACTGCGCGCAGTTCTCGGACACGAGCTGTCGCACGTCTACAACCGCGACATCCTGATCTCGTCGGTCGCGGGCGCCATGGCAGCGGTCATCTCCGGCCTCGCCAACTTCGCGATGTTCGCATCGATGTTCGGCGGGCGCGGCAACGGCGGGGCCAACCCGTTCGCGTTGCTGCTGGTGTCTCTGCTCGGGCCGATCGCGGCGACCGTCGTCAAACTAGCGGTGTCGCGGTCACGGGAGTACCAGGCCGATCAGTCCGGTGCAGAGCTGACGGGCGACCCGTTGGCACTGGCATCGGCGCTGCGGAAACTCGAACGCGGCGTGCAAGCCGCCCCACTGCCTCCTGAGCCGCGTATCGCAGCGGAGTCCCACCTCATGATCGCCAGCCCGTTCCGGGCAGGGGAGAAGGTCGGCAGGCTCTTCTCGACGCACCCGCCGATGGCGGAGCGGATCGAGCGTCTGGAGCGTATGGCGAGGGGCGGCTAGCCCGATCAGCGTGTGTCGACGAACCGTAAGTCGACGAACTCAGCGGTAGTTGACGAACTGCAGCGCGATACCGAAGTCCTCGCCCTTGAGCAGCTGCTGCACTGCCTGTAGGTCGTCGCGCTTCTTGCTGCTGATGCGAAGTTCGTCACCCTGGATCTGTGCCTTGACGCCTTTGGGGCCGTCGTCGCGGATCTTCTTGGTGAGTTTCTTCGCGTTCTCGGTGGTGATGCCCTGAACGAGCTTGCCGGTCACCTTGTAGACCTTGCCCGACGCGGCCGGATCGTTCGCCTCGAACGCCTTCAGCGACACGTCACGACGGATCAGCTTCTCCTTGAACACATCGAGGGCGGCCTTGACCTTCTCCTCGGTCTCGGAGGTGATCACGATCACCTCCGCTTCGCCGCTACCGGACCACTCGATGACGGTTCCCGAGCCGCGGAAGTCGAACCGGGTCGCCAGCTCCTTCGCTGCCTGGCCCACCGCGTTGTCCACCTCTTGACGGTCGACTTTGCTCACCACATCGAAGGACGAATCAGCCACTTGCAACTCCTGTGTCGAATCGAATTTGTAGAACTCTCGGTACCGACGTTAGCCCGTCCGCACCCCCGCTATCCACCCGGTTTGCGTTGGAGGGGCACGTTCGTTGTATTCTTCTCTCCGCGTCGAAGAGGTCGTGAGAAGTCTTCGGTTGCACCCGGCAGATTGCCCGAGCGGCCAATGGGAGCGGACTGTAAATCCGTCGGCTTATGCCTACGTAGGTTCGAATCCTACATCTGCCACCTGGAGACCCCAGCGAGTTGTTCTCGCTGGGGTTTCTATCTTCACGAGGAACCGCACGAAGTGCGCTGAGCATGCAATTTGGTACTCGGCGCCCGGACTGTGTAACCTCTTGAAGGCTTCGGCGCACAGGTAATTGTGCAAAGATGCCGCGCCCCCTTAGCTCAGTCGGTAGAGCGTTTCCATGGTAAGGAAAAGGTCAACGGTTCGATTCCGTTAGGGGGCTCGCTGGATTGGATGGTTCGCCCGGACATATCAGTCGACGAGGTCACTCGGAGATGAGAAGGTGTAGGGGTGAGCACCTGAGGCGGTGTAGCTCAGTTGGTAGAGCAAACGACTCATAATCGTTGCGTCGCCGGTTCAAGTCCGGTCACCGCTACACAAGAAAATGCACGAACATCACACTGCACGAACACAGCAGCATGCACAGTCCTGATTAACCGGATCAGATTTACCCGAAAGTAGGCGTCCAGTGGCCTCCTCCACCGATGTGCGGCCCAAGATCACCTTGGCCTGCGAGGTTTGCAAGCACCGTAACTACATCACCAAGAAGAACCGCCGCAACGATCCCGACCGCCTCGAGCTGAAGAAGTTCTGCTCGAACTGCGGAACGCATCGCGCGCACCGCGAATCTCGCTAGTCGCGGGCCGGCTGCCGGTCTTCGTCTGTAGGCGACGCCACGCGTTAGGCTTACTTCTTTCGCCCTAACAGCTATTGCGTCCTGGGTAGAAAAGGTTCGATTCTCGCGTGACCGAAATACTGCAAGATCCCGCTGCTCACGCTGCCACGATGGTCGGTCACCACTACAAGGTGGAACATCCGTACGAGGTAGGCCGAGAGAAGGTCCGCGAGTACGCGCGGGCCGTCCAGGACTGGCATCCGGCTCACCACGACGAGGACGCCGCCAAGAGCTTCGGCTACGACGGCCTCATCGCTCCTCTGACGTTCATTTCGTTGGTCGGAATCATCGCCCAGTCGCGCATGTTCACCGAGTTCATCACGGGTTACGACCCGAGTCAGATCCTCCAGACGGATCAGCGCCTCGAGTTCCACAAGCCGATCCACGTCGGCGACGAACTGATGTGCGAGGTATTCCTGGAGTCGTTTCGGCAGATGAGCGGCAGCGATATCATCACGACGAAGAACATCGTGACCGATCAGAACGGTGAGCTGGTTCAGACCACGTGGACTACCTTGGTCGCTCGGACCGGCGGAGAAGTCGACGAGAACATCGCCCACGCAGTCAAGGAAGTGATCATGCATGGCGCTTCGTAATTTCGCGGACGTGACCGTCGGCGAGGAACTGCCCGAGCGCATCGTCAAGCTCACTCGCGGCGACCTGGTCAACTATGCAGGCGTGTCCGGCGATCCCAATCCGATCCACTGGAGCGACGAAGTCGTCAAGCTCGCGGGTCTGGACAACGTCATCGCACACGGCATGCTCACGATGGGCCTCGGCGCGGGCTTCGTCACCTCGTGGCTCGGCGACCCCGGTGCGGTCACCGAGTACAACGTTCGGTTCACCAGCTCCGTCTACGTGCCCGCAGATTCTGCCGCGTCGGTCGAGTACACGGGCAAGGTCAAGTCGATCGACCCGGATTCGAAGTCGGCTGTCATCGCCATCACCGCACGATCCGAGGGCAAGAAGATCTTCGGTCGCGCCACGGCAACCGTCCGCCTGGCCTGATCGATCGGTGGAACCTGCTGCCGACGGGCAGGGATTTCAGGGTTCCACAACCTGTGCAGTACACTGAGATTTCTGGGGTTGTTCAGCGCTGCGCGCTGCCTAGGCTCTTCTCGGAGAGTCCATCGGGTAGCGCGTATGTTGTGTGATTCCAGAACGGCCCGATTCGATTCGGATGGGGCCGAAGGGGCGTAGCTCAATTGGTAGAGCAACGGTCTCCAAAACCGTAGGTTGCAGGTTCAAGTCCTGTCGCCCCTGCCCATGTTGCAGATACCTCGCCGACGGCGAGGTGGCAATGATTTCGGCTACTGAGAGGAACGACGGTGAGCGAGGAGCGCGGTAAGCGCGACGAGACGTCCGAGGACTCGTCGACGCCCGAAAGTGCTTCGTCTCGCACCGACGACGCAACTGCTTCCGGGGACACCGAGAGCGCAGGCGCCTCCAGTGCCACCGCTCGTCCCACCGGTAAGCGGACGGCTCGCCGGTCCCGCGGAGCGTCGATCGAGAAGACTCCTGCTGCCGCCACCTCGACCAAGGTTGCTTCGCGCGCCGAGAAGTCGCGTGAGCCGAAGCGCATGAACATCTTCAAGCGACTACGCAAATTCTTTCGCGAGGTCATCGCCGAGCTGCGCAAGGTCATCTGGCCCAACCGCAAGCAGATGGTCACGTACACCAGCGTCGTACTCGTGTTCGTGGCTTTCATGGTTGCGTTCATCAGTGGTCTCGACCTTGGGTTCACTCAGGGTATCGAGTGGCTGTTCGGTTGAGCCGACCGTGATCGACGAACTCCCGACCCGCATGAAACGACAGAAAGGGTGCCTGCTGTGAGCACGCCGCACAACGACGCCACCGAAGTGGCCGCATTCGACGCCGATGTCGAGGCGACCAAACAGGGCCTCGAAGCGGAGCAGGCCGCTGTGGATCGCGAGACCGACGAGGCCATCGCGGCCGACGTCGCCGCGGCCCAGGGCGACGACGTAGCCGTCGACGACTCGGTCGACGTCGCTGCCGAACCCGAGGACCCGGTCGCCGAGCTCAAGGCTGCATTGCGACGCGCGCCAGGAGATTGGTACGTCATCCACTCGTACGCAGGTTACGAGAACAAGGTGAAGGCCAACCTCGAGACCCGCGTCCAGAACCTCGACGTCGGCGATTACATCTTCCAGGTCGAGGTTCCGACCGAAGAAGTGACCGAGATCAAGAACGGCCAGCGCAAGCAGGTCAACCGCAAGGTCCTGCCCGGTTACATCCTGGTACGCATGGAACTCAACGACGAGTCGTGGGGCGCAGTGCGCAACACGCCTGGTGTCACCGGATTCGTCGGCGCCACGTCGCGTCCGTCGCCGCTGACGATCAACGAGGTCGTCAAGTTCCTGATGCCACAGGACGGCGCCAAGAAGGACGCGAAGGCTGCAGGCGCAGGCGGAGACGCGTCGACGGATACCACGTCGAAGCCGACCATCGAGGTCGATTTCGAGGTCGGCGAGTCGGTCACCGTCATGGATGGCCCGTTCGCGACCCTCCCGGCCAGCATCAGCGAGGTCAACGCCGAGCAGCAGAAGCTCAAGGTGCTGGTGTCGATCTTCGGCCGCGAGACTCCGGTCGAACTGGGCTTCACGCAGGTCGCCAAGATTTAACCGGCGCAGCTCCCGCGAGCCCGCACAGAACTTGCAGTAGTAACCGCAAGAAACCCGAGCGAATACAAGGAAAACGAAATGCCCCCGAAGAAGAAGAAGCTAGCCGGGATCATCAAGCTTCAGATCCAGGCAGGACAGGCCAACCCTGCTCCTCCCGTCGGCCCCGCACTGGGCCAGCACGGCGTCAACATCATGGAGTTCTGCAAGGCGTACAACGCAGCGACCGAGTCGCAGCGCGGAAACGTCGTGCCGGTCGAGATCTCGGTCTACGAAGACCGCACGTTCGACTTCAAGCTGAAGACTCCTCCCGCCGCCAAGCTGCTCCTCAAGGCCGCAGGCGTTGCCAAGGGCTCCGGCGAGCCGCACAAGACCAAGGTCGCCAAGGTGACCTGGGACCAGGTGCGCGAGATCGCCAAGACCAAGGCAGAAGACCTCAACGCCAACGACGTCGACCAGGCCGCGAAGATCATCGCCGGTACTGCTCGCTCGATGGGCATCACGGTCGAAGGCTGACCCTCAGCATTCGCAGCACCCCGTGGGAGGGCCTGCCAGGCCCGTCAACCACACTGAACTCACGATTGGACAGCAAGATATGGCAAAGCGCAGCAAGGGCTACCTCGAACAGGCAGCCAAGATCGACGCGGACAACCTCTACTCGCCGCTCCAGGCGACGAAGTTGGCCAAGGAAACGTCATCGAGCAAGTTCGACGCAACCGTCGAGGTCGCCGTTCGTCTCGGCGTCGATCCTCGCAAGGCAGACCAGATGGTGCGCGGCACCGTCAACCTTCCCCACGGCACCGGCAAGACCGCTCGGGTCATCGTTTTCGCCGCTGGTGAGAAGGCTGCAGAAGCCGAAGCAGCAGGGGCCGACGTCGTCGGCGCCGAGGATCTGATCGAGCGCATCCAGGGCGGATTCCTGGACTTCGACGCAGCGATCGCCACACCGGACCAGATGGCCAAGGTCGGCCGCATCGCCCGCGTCCTCGGACCGCGTGGCCTGATGCCGAACCCGAAGACGGGCACCGTCACCAACGATGTGACCAAGGCCGTCAACGACATCAAGGGCGGAAAGATCAACTTCCGCGTCGACAAGCAGTCCAACCTGCACTTCGTCATCGGCAAGGCATCGTTCGACGAGACCAAGCTGGTGGAGAACTACGGCGCCGCTCTCGACGAGATCCTTCGTGCGAAGCCGTCGTCGGCCAAGGGCCGCTACGTCAAGAAGGTCACCGTCTCGACGACGACCGGACCTGGCATCCAGATCGACCCGAACCGCACCCGCAACCTCCTCGAGGACGAAGCAACCGCATAAGTTCACTCGATTCCGAAAAAGCCGGCCCCTGTTATCGGGGGTCGGCTTTTTCGTGCGCGCTCACCTCGCACCTCGCACCGGGGATTGGGGAAGGCGGCGGGCTGGCGTCACACCCGCCCGAAGTTCGACGACAATTCGCCGAGGATTTCGTCCCACAGCGGGCGCGGGAGGTCGTGGCCCATCCCGTCGATGAGGTGCAGTGTCGAACCACGTACCGCGCGTGCGACGGCTTTGCCGCCGGTCGGACGCATCAGGCGGTCTGCACGCCCGTGGATGACGACGGTCGGTGAAACGATCCGAGCAGCGATACGACGCAGGCTTCCCGAACCCGTCACGGCAGCCATCTGGCGGAGCGAACCGGCAGGGTTGTAGTTGCGGTCGTACATCTCGCCTGCCGTCACGAGCAGCTCTTCCAAGGGAGTCGGGTAGGCAGGGCTTCCGATGATTCGACGAGTGTTGGCCGAATGCGCGACGATCTGCTCGCGCGTCGCATCCGGGCCGGGCCCCTTCATGAGAGGAATGAGCGCTCGCGGGTCGGGAGGCGGCAGGAAGGCCTCGTTGGTGCTCGAGAAGATGATGGCTGTGCTCAGCACTCGCTCCGGGTACAGGCCCGCGAACACTTGCGCGATCATGCCGCCCATCGATGCGCCGACGACGTGGACCTGGGGGATCTCGAGGTAGTCGAGCAGCCCTTTGGTATCGAGGGCCATGTCCGCCAACGTGTACGGGACACGGCTCGGCGCGCCGAGTCCGGTCCTGAGCAGTCGCAGCAGTGCCGAGCCCTCGATGCGCTCCCCGTCCATCTTGGTGGACAGTCCGATGTCTCGGTTGTCGAAGCGGATGATGCGGAATCCCCGGTCGACTATCCGTTCGCAGAATTCCTTGGGCCACAGCGTCATCTGGGCGGACAGGCCCATGATCATGAGTACGACGGGGTCGTCGGGGTTGCCCATGTCCTCGTAGGCGAGTTCGATGTCGTTCGATGGCGCGAAGCCGGTGCGTGAGAGCATGTTCGCCTTTCTCTACCAGCCGGGTCGGCCGAGTAGCGGCACGACGAGGAAGCTCGGATCGTCCGCGTCGAGGACGACGTCCTGTGCCCGACCTCTGGTTCTCAGAAGATCGGGGAGTATCGGCATGAAACGTGGTGCGTCGGTGGCGAATATGTCGACGCGGAGGCGGTGGCCTGCCTCGATGACGGCCTCGGTGGTCAGTAGGTCGATGTCGAGTGTCAGCACCTCGCCGATCGGCACGGGCAGCAGCGTGTTCGCGCGCAGAGGGTGGTGTGGCCGGGTGTAGTCGCCGTTCGGGGCGAAGAGCGACAGTTCGTCGTCGACGGCCCGCCTCGATGTCAGCAACGCACCGTTGGTGAGAACCGTCGGTGTGCCTGCCGGATCGACGTCGCACACCATGACAGCCCACAGCGCTTCCGGTGCGTGGCAGACGACCGTGAGATGCAGATTCATCGGCCCCGAGACGACGGTGTCCGAGTGCGCTATCGATGTGGTGAACGTCAGCGCGCCTTTCTCGGCGAACCTGTTGTCGTAGGTGAAGCCGCCTCCGAGCGCGGCAGGCAGTCCGGCGAGAACCTGGGTCGTGTCGCGGGACACGACCGATCGCAGTGTCGGGCGTATGGAGAACTCGCCGCTCGACCGGTCGGCGATGCCGACCAGACTGCCATCGGACACAGCGTGCGGCGCGGTGCCGGACTTGGACGCCGACAGATACAGGCGCGTCGGTTCGGCGTGCGGAGCAGGGAACCGTCCGTGCGCGGTCCAGTCGCCGCCCTGCTGCCTGAGCGTGACGGGACCGTAGTTCTCGATACCGTTGTCCTCGTCGCGTAGCCACCGGTCGAACCATGCACGCTCCAGCACGTCGAGCCTCGGTGGAAAGCCCGGTTCGCCGAACCCGATTCCTGGGTTGCCGTGATATCCGTCGCCGACGAGAAGTTGTTTGTGTCCCCGTTCGAGGGGCAGGCGGTTGTAGATGTCGGGTGCAGATCCGCCGAAGATGTCGTGCCAGCAGCCGTAGAGAAACGTCGGAACGTCGATGTCCTCGATGACCGGGTCGATGGTGTCGTAGTACGGGTCGTCGTAGATCCTCGGGTCGCCGCCTGCGAGGAACCCCTTGGCGAGATCCACGAGGTTGGTGGCAGGGGAGCGGACGCGGTCGGACAGCCAGTCGAACGTGTCGAGATCCCGTAGTGACGGAATCCATTTGAGTCCGTTGACCGTGGCGAGCCACAGCGGAATGAACAACGACGGTGCACCACCGGTCGCGAAGATCTCACGGACGATGTCCACGGATCCTTCGACGGCGAAGACCGCCTCGAGTCCGACGGGCTTCTTCGACGCTGCCTGCAATGCGTTGATCGCGGAATACGAGATTCCGGCCATTCCGATTCGGCCGTTGCACCACGGTTGGGAGGCAGCCCAGTCGATCACTTCCACCGTGTCGAGCTGCTCGCGAACTCCCAGTACGTCCCACGTGCCGGTGGACGAGCCGGTTCCGCGGACGTCCGCGATGATCTGCACGTAGCCACTACGGACCAGCGGACGGTTGAGCGACAGCAGGTCGGGAGCTCCGCCTGCCACCACACGTGTCAGTTCGGTGATGCCGTCGAATCGGGTTCCGGTCAGATCGAACGAGCTGGAGAACTTCCGGACGAGTGGTCCGATCAGCGGGGTGTCCAGAATTGTGTCGACGGCTTTGACCAGCAGCTTGTTGTACGGCGTTATGTTCAGGACAGTAGGGAAGTCACCGGCCACCGCACGGCCCGACGCGTCGGCCGGGCGAAAGACGTACGCACGCAGAACGGTTCCGTCGCTCATCGGTATTCGTACGTCGGCCGACGTCGAGATGCGGGGGTAGAGGGGCTTCTCCTCGACGAGTGCTCGCCACCTCTGCGCAGCGGTTCCGCCGCTCGGATCCCTCTCGCGTCCGGAGCCGGGGGCCGGTCCGGGGCGGAGGAGGGGGCGTGGCTGCGCTGCCGTCATACATATGATTGAACAGTCAAGGTAGGCAGTCTGTCAGGCGACCGGCACACCGACACGCGATTGTTGTTCGAGCTGACAGCGGTTCGCGCAGCGGTTCGTGCGCAGTCACAGCAGTGGGTGTTCGCGTGCCGGGACAACGTCCGGTCGGAGGCGGGGCAGGCTCGTTTTGGATATCGACCGGGCTCTGAGGTAGCCTGGTCGACGGTTCCGAATCAGAGATTCGTCTTTGCTTCGATTCCGCCCAATCAAGTTCTACCCAAGACCGTTGGTCACCGCTTTCTCGAGGGCATGCTTCCGTTTCACGGAGGTCCTGACAGATGCGCGGTTGAAGGTCCGAGATGTCGGACGGCCCACGCAGGAGAACGCGGTAGGGACTCGTTGTACGGCGTTCTCGCCGTGTGCCTGTCTACGCCCCGTGTGCTTCGTGCGCCGGGGCGTTCGTTGTTTCACGGACCTCTCGCGATCGACACAACTTCCCACGAGAGGAGGCGAAGTATGGCAAAGCCCGAAAAGATCTCTGCAGTTTCGGAGATCACCGAACAGTTCAAAGGATCGACGGCAGCCGTCGTCACGGAATACCGCGGTCTGTCGGTTTCCGGTCTGACTCAGCTCCGACGTGCGCTCGGCGAAGGTGCCACGTACTCCGTCGCCAAGAACACCCTGGTCAAGCGCGCAGCTGCCGAGGCCGGTATCACCGGACTCGACGAGTTGTTCGTCGGCCCGACCGCCATTGCATTCATCAAGGGCGAGCCGGTCGACGCGGCGAAGGCCATCAAGGCTTTCGCCAAGGACAACAAGGCCTTGATCGTCAAGGGCGGCTACATGGACGGCGCAACGCTGTCCGTGGACGAGATCAACAAGATCGCCGACCTCGAGTCGCGCGAGATCCTGTTGGCAAAGCTCGCAGGCGCCATGAAGGGCAACTTGTCGAAGGCTGCAGGCCTGTTCAACGCTCCCGCATCGCAGTTCGCTCGTTTGGCGTTCGCCTTGCAGGAGAAGAAGGCAGCCGGCGCACCCGCGGTTGCCGACGCACCTGCAGAAGCAGAAGCACCGGCGGAAGCTCCCGCCGAAAGCTGATCCGCTACCGCAGCGAAACAGCTCAACCGAAACACCATGTCGCGGATCAGCGGCCCGGTACTTATAGGAAGGACCCGCCACCATGGCGAAGCTCAGCACCGAAGAATTGCTCGACCAGTTCAAGGAGCTCACCCTCCTCGAGCTCAGCGAGTTCGTGAAGGCATTCGAGGAGACCTTCGAGGTCACCGCAGCTGCTCCCGTCGCGGTTGCAGCAGCAGGCGCAGCCGGTGCTCCGGCTGAGGCTGCCGAAGAGCAGGACGAGTTCGACGTCGTCCTCGAGTCGGCCGGTGACAAGAAGATTCAGGTCATCAAGGTCGTTCGTGAGGTCGTTTCCGGCCTCGGCCTGAAGGAAGCCAAGGACCTCGTCGAGAGTGCTCCGAAGGCCATCCTGGAGAAGGTCGCCAAGGATGCAGCCGAGGCTGCCAAGGAGAAGCTCGAAGCAGCAGGCGCCAAGATCTCCGTCAAGTAATTCTTGTCGGGCCGATCACGGTCTGTTCGTCTCCACGTAGAAGGGTCATCTCCATCACGGAGGTGGCCCTTTTTCGTGCGCAATGGAGTCACCTCGTACGGGGTGACTCCATACTTCTTTTGCCTGCGTCACGAACTCCGGCGACCTATTCTGTATTCGGTCCCAGGTCCGTGGCGTCGGGTTCTGTCACAAATCGGGCGAGTTGCACGCGTGTTGCTGTGGTGTGAGTCACACTGAACGAAGGATCGAAGCCCGCCTCGGTTTTTTTATTACTGGGCAGTAAGCTCCAGTGTCGGTGAAGACACCGGTGTGCGATAGAGTGACCCAACCCACATCCGGGTCGATGTGAACGAACTGTGGAGGTCAGCGTGGGAGTCGAGGTTTCGGTCGAAGGTTTGACCAAGTCTTTCGGTGTCCAGAAGATTTGGCAGGACGTGACCTTGACGTTGCCATCCGGTGAAGTCAGCGCACTTCTCGGACCGTCGGGAACCGGTAAATCGGTGTTCCTGAAGTCGTTGATCGGGTTGCTCCGACCTGAGCACGGCAAGATCTTCATCGACGGCACCGACATCCTGCAGTGCTCCTCGCGCGAGCTGTACGAGATCCGCAAACTGTTCGGAGTGCTGTTCCAGGACGGTGCACTGTTCGGCTCGATGAATCTCTACGACAACGTGGCGTTCCCGCTCCGCGAACACACCAAGAAGTCCGAGTCCGACATCCGCAAGATCGTGATGGAGAAGCTCGAGCTCACCGGCCTGATCGGGGCCGAGGACAAGCTTCCCGGTGAAATCTCCGGCGGTATGCGCAAGCGCGCAGGACTGGCACGCGCGCTGGTGCTCGATCCGGAGATCATCCTCGTCGACGAGCCGGACTCCGGCCTCGATCCAGTTCGCACGACCTACATCTCGCAGACGCTGATCGACATCAACGCCGAGATCGATGCGACCATTCTGATCGTGTCCCACAACATCAACTTGGCACGTACAGTGCCGGACAACATCGGGATGCTCTTCCGCCGTCAGTTGGTCATGTTCGGTCCGCGCGAAGTGTTGTTGACCAGTGACGAGCCGGTGGTCAAGCAGTTCTTGAACGGCACGATGATCGGCCCGATCGGTATGTCGGAGGAAAAGGACGAGGCGCAGATGGCGCACGAGCAGGCGCTCGTCGACGCAGGACATCACGCCGGTGGCGTGGACGACGTGGAAGGAATTGTGCCGCAGATGAAGGCGACGCCGGGTACTCCCGTCCGACAGGCAGTCGGCCGTCGGCAGGAACGCGTGCGCCAGATCATGCACACTCTGCCCCACAGCGCGCAGGTCGCGATCCAGGAGAGCCTCGACTCGACCGACCCCGGCAATCGGCAGGTACCGGCCTACGCGGGCGGCCCCGATCACGAAGGGACGGGATACCAGCAGCAGCCGGGCCAGCAGCAGGGCTACAACCAGCAGGGCTACAACCAGCAGGGTTACGACCAGCAGGGTTACGACCAGCAGGGTTACGACCAGCAGGGTTACGACAACACGGGTTACGACGACACCGGATACAGCGATCAGGGCCACGGTCCTTCGCAGGGGCGGGGACAGTAAGGGTTATGGGGGGTTCCAAGAAGTCCGCGTTCGCTCCGGCGAACGCAGCACTCACTCAAGCCGGAAATATCGTCGAACTGTTGGTGGAGGTGGCCAGGGCCACCTTCAGAAGACCGTTCCAGTTCAGGGAATTCATCGAGCAGGCGTGGTTCATCGCCAGCGTGACGATCCTGCCGACGGCGTTGGTCGCAATTCCGTTCGGCGCGGTCGTCTCACTGCAGACCGGCTCGCTGATCAAACAGCTCGGTGCCGAATCGTTCACCGGTGCGGCCAGCGTGCTGGCGGTGATCCAGCAGGGCAGCCCTATCGTGACGGCACTGCTGATCGCAGGCGCTGCGGGCTCGGCGGTCACCGCCGACCTCGGATCGCGCACCATCCGCGAGGAGATCGACGCGATGAAGGTGCTGGGCATCGACCCGGTCCAACGGCTCGTCGTACCGCGTGTTCTCGCAATGATTCTCGTGGCACTGCTGCTCAACGGACTGGTCTCCGTCGTCGGTATTGCCGGCGGGTACTTCTTCAACGTCGTTCTCCAGGGCGGTACTCCTGGCGCGTATCTGGCGTCGTTCTCGGCGTTGGCGCAGCTGCCCGATCTCTACGTCGCCGAACTCAAGGCAGCGATCTTCGGGCTCATCGCCGGAATCATCGCCTCCTACAAGGGACTCAACCCCAACCCCGGTCCCAAGGGCGTCGGCGAAGCGGTGAATCAGACGGTCGTCATCACGTTCCTTCTGCTGTTCTTCGCCAATCTCATTCTCACCCTGGTGTACCTCCAGGTCGTGCCGGCGAAGGGAAGCTGACCCGCAATGACCATCGCCAAAGGTCGGGGCGACCGTACTCTGATGCGCGCCAAGCGCGTTGCGAACGCACCGTTGAAGGTGCTCGACAGCGCGGGCGAGCAGATGTCGTTCTACGTCCGCGCCATCGGGTGGATTCCCCGCACGCTCATCCACTACAAGAAGGAGGTTCTTCGGCTCTTGGCCGAGGTGACCTTCGGTAGTGGCGCACTGGCCGTCATCGGCGGAACCATCGGCGTCATCGTGATGCTGTCCGGTGCCACCGGCGTCGTCGTCGGATTGCAGGGTTATGCGGCCCTGGAGCAGCTCGGCAGCTCGGTGCTGACGGGCTTCCTGTCGGCGTACGTCAACACCCGCGAAATCGCGCCCGTCGTCGCAGGTCTCGCGTTGTCGGCGACCGTCGGCGCAGGCTTCACCGCGCAGTTGGGTGCGATGCGTATCTCCGAGGAGATCGACGCGCTGGAGGTCATGGCGGTGCCGAGTGTGCCGTTCCTGGTCACCACTCGCATGATCGCCGGTTTCGTGGCCGTGATTCCGCTCTACATCGTCGGTCTGCTGGCGTCGTACATCGCCTCACGCACGATCAGTACGCTGTTCAACGGTCAGTCGGGTGGCTCCTACGATCACTACTTCAATCTGTTCCTGCCCCCGGAAGATGTTCTCTATTCGTTTCTGAAGGTGTTGATTTTCGCCTTCGTTCTGATCATGATCCATTGCTACTACGGGTTCCATGCGTCGGGCGGACCGGCAGGCGTGGGTGTCGCAGTGGGCCGTGCCGTGCGAACTGCCATCGTGACGGTTGCTGTTCTGGACTTCTTCCTCAGTCTTGCGATCTGGGGAACCACCACCACAGTGAGGGTTGCCGGATGATCGACTCGCCGTCGCGAACGAGGCGACTCCTGCTCGGTCTTGCGTTTTTTCTGGTGCTCATCCTCTTTCTCGGATGGTCGATCACCTCGTACAACAAGACTTTCAAGAAGGTCGTGAGCATCGACCTGATCACCGACTCGGTGGGCAATGCCTTGCCGTCCAACGCGGACGTGAAAGTTCGCGGTCTGATCGTCGGCGAAGTGCGCTCGGCGTCGACGGTGGACGGTGTCGTCACCGCACACCTGGCGATCGATCCGGACAAGGCGGAGTTGATTCCGTCCAACGCAACGGCACGGTTGCTGCCCAAGACGCTGTTCGGTGAGCGCTATGTGTCGTTGATCGTGCCGGAGGGTGATACCGCCTCGCCGATCACGAACGGGACGGTCCTGAAACAGGACACCAGCGGAAGCGCGATCGAGGTCGGTCAGTTGCTCGACAATCTGCTGCCGTTGCTCGAAGCGATACCGCCGCAGGATCTGGCGAACACGCTCGGGGCACTCGCGCAGGGATTGAGTGGTCGTGGTGCGGAGTTGGGGTTGACGATCGACCGGCTCGAGCACATCTTCAAGGGTCTGAACACCGAGCTGCCGAACATCCAGGAGGACCTGCGCGGTCTTGCAGACTTCTCGCAGACGTACTCCGATGCGGCGCCTCAGTTGATCGATGCGCTCGACAATCTGTCCGTCACCGGAAACACGTTGGTCGAGCAGCGTCCTGCGGTGGATACGTTGATCTCGTCGTTGACGTCGACGAGTTCGTCGACGGCGGATTTCCTGCAGGCGAATTCGAGCAATCTGATCAACATCGCAGCGGATTCGCGTGAGGCGTTGGAGTTGTTGGCGAAGTATTCGCCGTCGTTCGGGTGTACGTTCTCGGAGTTCGTTCCGGTCGTCGAGCGGGCGCAGAAGGTCGTCGGTGTCGGTGACGAATACCGAGGTATCAACGTCTCCGCCTCATTCGTCAATCCGAAGGGCCGATACCTGCCGAACCAGGACGAGCCGCGCTTGTTCGACAACCGCGGCCCGCGTTGCTACACGCCGGCCGACACCGCTGCGGGAGAGTACTTCCCGCAGTATCCGGGAGGATCGGCGAACGACGGTTCGTATCAGGTGCCGTCGAGAAACCCGGGACCCCAGGATATTCCGGACCTTGCAGCGCCGCAGCTGTCCGGGGTTCCCGAAGCGAGCAATGACACCGCGACGCCCGCGAGCTACGAGGGATCCGATTTCGAGCGTGACACCCTCGCCGTGATCTACGGCGAGGCAGGGGGAGTGGCGCCCGAGGAGATTCCGTCGTGGACCACGACCCTCGGAGCACCGGCATTGAGGGGAGCGGAGGTGACCATCAAATGAGGGGACTTCTGGCTCCACTCGTCAAACTGATCGTGTTCGCAGTGGTGACGATTCTCGCGACGGCGACGCTCGCGTTCTCGATCGCAAACATCAGCGGCGGCGGTGGTGAGAAGTACAGCGCGATCTTCAGTGATGTCGCCTCGCTCAACAAGGGCGACGAAGTGCGCATCGCCGGTGTGCGCGTCGGTGACGTCAAGAACATCGAGATCGTCAACGAGCGCGAGGCGAAAGTCGAGTTCTCGGTCACCGGTCGAGAGTGGTTGCCGTCGACGGTGACTGCGAATCTGCGGTACCGCAACCTCGTCGGGCAGCGGTACATCGCGTTGGAGCAGGGCTCGGGCGAACAAGGCGGGAAGCTCAATCCAGGCGAGACGATTCCACTGTCGCAAACCAAGCCCGCGGTGAACCTCACGACGCTGTTCGACGGATTCCGCCCGTTGTTCACGACATTGAGCGCCGACGACGTCAACAAGTTGTCCTACCAGATCATTCAGGTGTTCCAGGGCGAGTCGGGGACGATCTCGGATCTCGTGCGTAGCACTGCGAGCCTGACCAACACGGTCGCGGACAAGGATCAGGTCATCGGCGCCGTTATCACCAATCTGAACACGGTGCTG
The DNA here is from genome assembly GCF_001895005.1 of Rhodococcus yunnanensis NBRC 103083. Taxonomy (GTDB): domain Bacteria; phylum Actinomycetota; class Actinomycetes; order Mycobacteriales; family Mycobacteriaceae; genus Rhodococcoides; species Rhodococcoides yunnanense. The sequence goes on from NZ_BCXH01000008.1 coordinate 189,450, forward strand.
CAGACGGTGAACGAGCACGACAAGGAACTCGATTCGCTGATCGTCAACACGCAGCAGCTCGTGTCCGGGTTGTCAGCCGACCGTGACGTCGTCGGGTCCGCGGTGACCTCGCTCGCCGGGCTCACCGACGCGACGGCCGATCTGCTCGAGCCGACGAGGCCGTCCATCCAGGGATCGATCACGTCGTTGAACACTCTGGCTACCACGCTGAACAACCGTGAGGCGGACTTGACAAAGGTCATCCAGACATTGCCGAAGAAGCTCGACAAGCTCATTCGTACTGCGCAGCAGGGATCGTGGTTCACGTTCTACCTGTGCGGAATCGACATCCAGGCCGGGCCGGGTACCTCGCCCAATCTGAATTTGCCGACGGGACTGCCGACTGTGAATCAACCGCTGTACACGAATGCGGCTTCGCGGTGCAAGGCTGGGGGGATCACGGAATGAAGCAGCGCAGTCCCGTAGTTCTCGGTGCACTCGGTATCGCGATCGTGCTCCTTGCGACCATTTCGGTGTTCTTTCTCGACAAGCTGCCGATCCTGGGCGCCGGTTCCACCTACACCGCTCAGTTCACCGAGGCGGCAGGCCTCAAGCCGGGCAACGAAGTTCGCATCGCAGGTGTCAAGGTCGGTCAGGTGAGCTCGGTCGAACTCGACGGCGACAAGGTCGACGTCGCCTTCCGGGTGCAGGATGCCTGGGTCGGCAACAACTCCTCGGCGTCCATTCAGATCAAGACGCTGCTGGGCCAGAAGTACCTGGCAATCGATCCGCGGGGCGACGAGGTTCTCAAGCCCAAGGATCCGATCCCGCTGGAACGTACGACGTCTCCGTACGACGTCATCGACGCGTTCTCCGATGCCGCCACCACCATCTCCGACATCGACACCAACCAGTTGGCATCGAGTTTCGAGACGCTGTCACAGGCGTTCTCCGAAACACCGGACGATATTCGCGCCTCGCTCGATGGTGTCAGCCGCCTGTCGGAGACGATCGCCAGTCGAGATGCGGAGTTGAAGAAGCTCTTCGAGGCGACGGGAAAGACGTCCGAGGTGCTCGCCGATCGCAACACCGAGTTCAACCGGCTCATCACCGACGCCGGTCCACTGTTGGCCGAACTGAACAATCGGCAGCAGTCGATCTCGCAGCTGCTGACGGGTGTGCAACGACTGTCACAGCAGCTGACCGGATTGGTTCGTGACAACGAGCAGCAGATCAATCCGATGCTCCAGCAGCTGAACGGGGTCATCGACATCCTGAACAAGAACAACGAGGCGCTCTCCCGCGGTCTGGAGCTGTACGCGCCTTTCGTGCGGCTGTACGCGAACGTCGTCGGAAACGGCCGCTGGCTCGACATCACCCTTGCCAATCTGACACCGCCCGGTCTGCCGCTCATTCCCGGCTACCGTGAGCCCGCACGCGATCTCGGGGGCAACTGATGACCGATGCTCAGGAGAACGTGAAGAAGAACGGCGGAACCATCGCGGTCATCGCTGGAGTGGTCATCGCGGCGCTCGTCGTCTCGGTCGGGCTGTGGTGGTTGTTCACTCGCGCTGGTACGACCAACATCACCGCGTACTTCGACAAGTCGGTCGGCATCTACTCCGGCTCCGACGTGCGGGTGCTCGGTGTGGAAGTCGGCGAGGTGACCTCCGTGGTGCCCCAGGGCGATCAGGTCGAGGTGAAGATGCGCGTCAAGCGTGGTGTCGACATCCCAGCCGAGGTCAAGGCCGCGCAGATAACACCGTCGTTGGTGTCCGACAGGTATATCCAGCTCGCGCCTGCGTACAGCGGCGGCGACGCACTGTCGAACGATGCGGTGATTCCGCGGGATCGAACCGCGACTCCGGTGGAGGTCGACCAGATTTACGCCAGCATCGACGAGCTGTCCACCGCGCTCGGTCCCAACGGTGCCAACAAGAACGGCGCGCTGACCGACCTGGTCGACACCGGTGCTGCCAATCTCGACGGCAACGGTGAAGCTCTCGGCAACACCATCACCGAGCTGTCGCAGGCATCGCGCACCCTCAGTGATTCGCGCGGTGATCTGTTCGACACGGTGAAGAACCTGCAGACGTTCGTATCGGCACTGGCGGCCAACGACCAGCAGGTTCGCGAGTTCAACAACCAGTTGTCGGATCTGACAGGCTTTCTCAACGGTGAGCGCGACGATCTGGGTGCCGCGTTGAACCAGCTCTCGATCTCGCTCGGCGACGTCGCAGGATTCGTCGCGGACAATCGCGATCAGTTGGTTCAGGCCGCGGATGGTCTGGTTCAGCCGACGCAGACGCTGGCCGACCGCAAGGAGTCCCTGGTCGAGACGCTGACCATTTTGCCGCTCGCCATCAGCAACGTCGTGAACTCTTACGACGCCGAATCAGGCACTCTGGCAACGCGTGCCAACCTGCAGAACGAGACACAGGATCCGCTGGGAACGCTGTGCCGTCTGATCGACCTCGGCAAACTGGTGCCGGGAGACCCGCGTTTCGAGCAACTCGGTGCGCAGATCCAGCCGATCATCGACCGCTGCGGTGAGTTCACGACACTCATCCAGGGGCCGGTGCGCGACTCGGGAATGGTGTTGCCGTTCGGCGTCCTGAGCGGTACGACCGAACAGAACATCGCCGTACCAGGGACGGTGCCGGGTACGGTGTCGCCGCGACTCGCCGACAACAACACGTTGCCAGGGCTGCAGCAGTCGCTGGGAGGAGGACAGTGAGCGCGTTCATGGGTTCGTCACCGCGTAGGCGGCCGTTGGTCGCGATAGTCGGTGCCACGGTCGTCGGACTGTCGGCCACTGCATGTTCACAGGGCATCTACGGGATCCCCCTACCCGGCGGCGCCGACACGGGCAGCAATCCGATGCATCTGACGATTCAGTTCCAGGATGTGCTGGACCTGGTTCCACAGTCCACCGTCAAGGTCGACGGCGTGGAAGTCGGTCGCGTGGATTCGATCTCGGTGCCGGACGGAGAATGGACCGCCGACGTGTCGGTTGTGGTCAACGATTCGGTCGACCTGCCATCGAACGCGCTCGCTGCCGTCGAGCAGACCTCGATCCTCGGTGAGAAGTTCATTCAGTTGACGGTGCCCAAGGAGGACCCGGACACGCAGAAGTTGCAGGACGGCGACACCATTCCGCTCGATCGGACACGTGTCACGACCAATATCGAGCAGGTGCTGGGAGCATTGTCCCTGCTGCTCAACGGCGGTGGCGTCGGGCAGCTGGCGCCGATCGTCAAGGAACTCAATGCCGCGTTCACCGGTCGCGAGGGAACCACGCGTAGCTTGCTGGAGCAGGCGAACACTCTGATCGGTGGACTCGAGCAGCAACGTGACGACATCACCCGAGCACTCGACGGACTCGACGTGTTGACCACCGAGGTCAGTGGGCAAACGGAGAAGATCGATCGAGTTCTGCAGGATCTGCCGATCGCGACGGACGTGCTCGAGCAACAGCGTCCACAGTTGACGCAGATGTTGGGTCAGCTGGACCGACTCGGCACGGTGGGAACCGACGTCATCGATCAGTCGAAGGACAACCTCATCGCCGATCTGCGTGCGCTGCGCCCAACATTGCAGGCGCTCGCTGCGTCGGCCGACGACTTTGTTTCGACGCTGCCGTTGATTCCGACGCTGCCCTTCCCGGATGGCATCGAGGAGGTCACACAAGGCAATTCGGCCAACTTGTATCTGTCGCTGGATCTGTCCATCGGTACGACGCTACGCAACTTCGGTGTCGGCGAGGGAGATCCGGTCTACATTCCGCCGAAGTACGGTGACCAGTTGCCACTGGTCGATCCGTCCAACCCGTACTACAACGGCAACGGTCCGCGTCCGGGCTGGCCGACGATCTCGTTGCTGCCGCTGCCGCCGATCGTTCCTGCTCCGACGCCGCCGCCTGGCGTGCCCGTCGCACCGGGTACCGAACCGGTCGACGCCGAGGTCGGGCAGCCGACTCCGTTCGGCCCGCTGAACGATCTCATCGAACAATTCGGAGGTGGACTGTGAGGTCGCGGCTGGTCAGGATTCAGTTGATCGCGTTCATCGCCGTCGCACTCATCGGCATCGTCTATGTCGGAGGGAAGTACGTTCGAATCGACAATCTGCTCGGTTTCGGGCAGTACGACGTCAATGTCCAGTTCGCTGATTCCGGAGGCATATTCACCAATGCCGAAGTGACGTACCGGGGTGTGCCCGTCGGAACCGTCGGCGAGCTGTCGCTGACATCGGACGGCATCAACGTGGAATTGCTGCTCGACAACGGTGGCCCGAGCATTCCGTCATCGGCAAAAGCAGTGGTGGCGAACAGATCGGCAATCGGTGAGCAGTACGTCGATCTGCAGCCCACGAGCGACGAGGGCCCGTATCTCGAGAGCGGGTCGGTGATCACCGAACAGAACACCGCGACGCCGGTTCCGGTCGAGAATGTGCTCGCCAGCACCGATCAGTTGGTCAAATCGGTTCCACTCGAGAATCTGACCACCGTCGTCACAGAACTCGGAGCGGCCTTCGACGGCAAGGGCGACGACCTTCAGGTCCTGGTGGACTCGTTGAGCACGCTCACCGAGACCGGTGACGAGGCGCTGCCGCAGACACTGTCGTTGATCCGCGACAGTCGCACGGTACTGGACACACAGTCGGAGCAGTCATCGGCGATCAGGCAGTTCAGCAACGACCTGAACAACGTGACGGCTCAACTCCGCAGCAACGATCCTGATATTCGACGTCTGATCAACACAGGCACCGCCGCCAGTGACCAGGTGGGTGCGCTCATTGCGGAGGGAGGTCAATCGCTCACCACAGATCTCGACAATCTCAACCAAGTAGCCGAGTTGGCTGCTCCGCGGACCCTTGCCCTGCAGCCTTTGTTGATCTTCTTGCCTGCGTTGGCTGTCGGCGCGCAAACGCTGACACCGGGTGACGGGACCATTCACCAGGGATTGCTGCTGGAAACCAACAATCCACCTCCGTGCACCATGGGTTACGAAGGTTCGCAGGCGATTCTCGACGAAGAGAAGGCCAAGAACCCCAATTTCGATCTCACCGAGGAGAACTACCCTCTGAACTTGCAGGCGAACTGCACAACACCCCAGGGAAGTGTCACCGGTGTGCGGAGTGCCAACCGGATCGTCTTCGCCGATCCGGCTACCCCGCAGCCCTGGGATTCGAAGCCCAAAGTAGATCCGGACAAGCTGAATCTCAATCCCATTGCGACACAGCTCGCACCGCTGCTCGGTGTCACCCCGAAGTAGCCGACGGTGAGTGCTCGCGCCCTCGAATGCCAGCTGTTCGAGGGCGGGTATGGCGAAATGTCATGGTTCCCATAGTGGTGAATTACGGGAGGACTGACTACATACAGGTCATGTCGTCAAAATCATGACCTATTTTCAGCGGCCAGTGTGCGGTGGCTACTCCTTTTCGGGGGTTGATATGCCGTGGTTGAAGGCAAAGACTATGGCAGCTGCGCGGTCTCGCAAGTCGAGTTTGTCGAAGATGCGGCGGATGTGACTCTTCACCGTCACGGTCGAGATACCGAGGTGTTCGGCGATCTCGGAGTTCGAGCGTCCCCGACCTATTTCGGTGAGGACGTCGTACTCGCGTGAGGTGAGCGTTGCCCTGACCCTCCGATCCGGCGGGATCGCCATCGCCGCGTTCCGGTAGGCGTCCAGCACCCGCGCGGTAACAGCGGGGTCCAGGCAGGCCCCCTCCTGCACCACGGACCTGACAGCACGGATGAGGGATTCCGCCGACGAGTCCTTGAGGATGAAGCCCGCTGCACCTGACCGGAGTGCCCCCGCCAGCAGTTCGTCGTCGTCGAAGGTAGTCAGGACGAGAACTTGCGGCGGGTTCGTGAGCGATTGCAGACGTTGGATCGCCTCGATGCCGTCGACGAATTTCATGCGGAGATCCATCACAACGACGTCAGGGCGACATCGACTGACCGCGTCCAGCACCTCGCCTCCATCAGCGCACTCGCCGACGATGAGAAATCCGTCTCTGCGGCGCAGAATCCTGCGGAGTCCCTTCCGAACCAACTCCTGATCGTCAACTAACAGGATGGATATTTCGTGACTGTCGTCGGTCATCGTTGTCATCGGCTGTGTACCTGCTTTGCATATGAGTTCGGCTGACCGCCTGCAGAATCGAGACCAATGCAGGGCTCGCTATCGGTAATCGGAAAGCAGGCGGTGACCGACCACGTACCTTCGTGGGCGCTCGCCGACAATGTGCCTCCGAGCAGCTCGGCGCGACGGATCATCCCCCGAAGCCCAGAACCGTTGGCGCTGTAATCGGTCGGCGCATTCGTCGACGGTATTGCGTTGCAGATCGCGATGCTGATGCGGGCGCCGATCTCGATGGAAACCGTCGCGCGCGACGTCGGCGCGTGCTTTGCGAAGTTCGCCAGCGATTCCTGGGCGATGCGGTACATCGCCAGCCCAGTCGCACCGGAAACAACTGCAGGATCGCCCCGAACCTGAAGCAAGACCTCCAGGTTTGCTCGTTGGAAGTCCGCGACGAGGGAGGTGATATCCCCGACTCCGGGCTCGGGACTCAGGATGCGAACATCGTGAGGTACCCCCATGGCGTGTGGACCCGAGCCCTGTTCGGCGCCGAGATCGCCTGGGCCTGAACCGAGGACTTTCACCGTGTGACGGATGTCGGCCATGGCCTGTCGGCCGAGCCTCTCGGCGTCCGCAAGAGCCTCGATGGCGTCGTCGATGTCTCCATCCTCTTGTAGTGCCCGTCGCGCCCCAGTCAAATTCAACAGCGTGATGGTCAGAGAATGGGCGATTACGTCGTGGACCTCACGTGCAATCCGTTGCCGTTCGTCGACCGCGGCCTGTGCTGTGCGGCTCACCACGGCCTCTCGCTCGCGGTGCAGCAGGCGAAGCTGAATCAAGAACATGTAGCCGAGCATCCAGCCGAAGCCGATTCCGATCAGATAAGCGAACCCGAAGTCGAGATCGCCAGTCAGGGAGGCGACAACGACAGTCAGGGTTGCGGCGAGCCCCATACTTGCGCTGACACGGACGTTGGAGGTCGACGCCACCATTGTGGTGGCAACAGCCACCGCCATGGGTGCCACGTCCGCGGGCACAGGCGTTGTCAGGATCAGGGCAGTGCCGGCGATCGTCAGAGTCGCAAGGCCGAGTCTGGACGTCGATCCGAAAACAAGATTGCTGACGACCGCCCAAGCTATGAGGGTGGCACCCAGGCAGGCCTGCCACGTAAGACCTTCCGGCATCCGCTGGACCGTCGACATGACCGCACAGAAAACAAGCGCGCAGTGAGGCACGGCGAGATACACCGGGGGATAGTCGTATCCGGTGGCTGCGATACGACGACCCAGAAGTTGTGTGACCGAGTGCACACGTCGCAGTCTAAGAGACGGCAGAGTGATGGGAGTCCGGAAGTAGTTGCTGTCGAGAGTTTTCCGTGGTCGACACGCTCAACCGTGATACTAAGGCTTGTTCGGAGTGCCTGCGTGGGTCGACTGTGTCGTGGGTTGCGTAGTCCTCCGCCCCTGGGCGTAGAGGTAAGTCCGTCCTCGGGAGGTCGTGGTGTCGGTCGGCATTCGGTTAGCGTGTTCACAACGGGGTGAGTGGTCTGTTTGCGACGAGCAGTGGAACGGCCTGACAGGCTGCCCCTCGCGCGACACGCCGTGGCACCATCTGGCCCCAGGACCTGAAGGAACGTCATCGACACGCTTGGAGAAACGGTCATACGCTGGCGTTTCGCCATCGTAGTCCTATGTGTGAGCAGCGCAGGTGGCTTGAATCTACTTGTGCCTCAACTGGAAATCGTTGCATCGGAACGATCGGCCGCGATTGTTCCGTCGATCCTCTTCTTCGAACTGGGTGACTATGCAACAGGCGATCTGATGCTGATCGTTCTTGTCGCAAGCGCACTCACCTTCCTGATTTTCGCTGTGATGCTCCGAAGCGTGGTCGCGCCCGCATACATTCTCATCTCCGTGCTCGTGTCATACCTCTCCGCCATTCACAGTCACTGCCTCACCCGGGCCGTGAACGGGTGGCACTGCCGGAGCTGTTCCGAAAGCTGTTCCATTCAATCAATTTTGGTACTTCAGACGACCGTGAGGACGCCCCGATGAACCCAATTGTAGATATCGGTGCTCAGACGTATGGGGGCGGTGACGTCCCTGTCGCGATAGTCGGAATCGGCGCGCTCTTTCCCGGTGCGAACGATCTCGACCAATACTGGGACAACGTCCTTCGAAACATCGACTGCATCACCGATGTGCCGGAACACGAATGGCGAGTCGACGATTACTTCGACCCGGATCCTCGCGCCGAGGACAAGACGTACTCGAAGCGGGGCGGATTCATTCCGCCAGTTCAGTTCGACCCGATGGAATACGGGATTCCGCCGAAAACCGTCGAGGCAACAAGCGTGCTTCAGCTGCTGAGTCTGGTAATCGCGAAACAGACCCTGACCGATTCGGGGTGCTTCGACAATCCCGAGTTCGATCGTTCGAAGGCTGGCGTCGTTCTCGGCACTACCGGCGCCAACGCGCTGGTGCGAGACATGATGTCGCGGATGCAGGCACCGTTGCTCACCGAGGTGCTGCGCAGCAGCGGACTGAGCAAAGACGAATCCGAGGCCATTGTCGAGAAGTACAAACTTGCCTACGCGCCCTGGCAGGAGAACTCCTTTCCCGGCATCCTCGGCAATGTCGTCGCCGGTCGGATCGCCAATCGATTCGACCTGGGTGCCATGAACTGCACCACGGATGCGGCGTGCGCCAGCTCGCTGGCTGCTGTCAACGTAGCCATTGCCGAATTATCCCTCGGTCGAGCCGATTTCATGATCGCCGGTGGATGTGATCTCGAGAACAGCCCGACGATGTACGTGTGTTTCTCGAAGACACCTGCCCTGTCGATGGCGGGGGAAGTCCGCCCGTTCGACGAGAACGCAGACGGGACCTTGATCGGTCAGGGAATCGGAATGGTCGGGTTGAAGCGGCTTGTCGACGCGGAACGCGACGGTGATCGAATCTACGCCACGATCAAGGGGATTGGGTCCTCGAGCGACGGGCGCTTCAAGAGTATCTACGCGCCACGGGTCGAAGGACAGGTGAGTGCTCTGCGTCGCGCCTATGCGGCGGCGGAGGTGGCCCCTGAGACGGTTCGCTTGCTCGAGTGCCACGGCACAGGCACGATGATCGGCGACCAGGTCGAGATCGCGGCGCTCAAAGAAGTGTTCGAGTTCGACGAACTTGCAGACCAGACGATCGCGATCGGGAGCGTGAAGTCGCAGATCGGCCATACCAAGAGCGCGGCTGGAATCGCAGGCATCATCAAAGTCGCGTTGGCGTTGCATCAGCGGGTACTTCCACCCACCCATAATGTGACGATGCCGAAAGGCTCTATGGGTTTCGACGAATCCCCGCTCTATCCCAATGTGACGGCGCGCCCGTGGGTGAGCGACCCGCGCACGGTCGCTCGCCGGGCGGGAGTCTCCTCGTTCGGTTTCGGCGGTACGAACTTTCATTGTGTTCTCGAGGAACCGCCGCGCCACTCGGATGAAGAGAGCCCCGCGTGGCGCACTGTCGTGACCTACCTGTGGCATGCGCCAACGTCCGAAGAGCTGATTGCGGCGATCGACCGCGAGCCGTTGCGAAGAGCCGATGATTCGATGATTCCACGCGAGCATGCCCGCCTCGCGATCGTCGTCGATCGAACCGTCGATGTACACGCTCGCCGGGCCGCGGCCCTCGACCACATCAGATCCGGTGGACAGCCGCCGGCCGGGGTGCATTACCGAGATAGTGGCATCGCCGACGGCAAAGTGGCAGCGCTCTTCGCCGGTCAGGGGAGTCAATACGTCAACATGGGTGCGGGCGCAGCGATGGCGTTTCCCTGCGTCCTCGATGCGTTCGACGCGATGGCGCGAGAGTTTGTGTCCGGTGTATTCGGACCGACAGTCTTTCCTCCCTCGGCCTTTACTCCGGCCGCTGGCGCAGCGCACGAGGATGCGTTGCGCGCCACCGACCTTGCGCAACCCGCAATCGGAGCATTGGCGCAGGGGCAGTTCGACCATCTGAGGTCGCTGGGCTTTTCGCCAGACGGCGCGCTCGGTCACAGCTACGGCGAGGTAGTCGCACTCTGGGCAGCGGGCAGTTTCGATGACGACACATTCCGGAAGCTGACGGTTGCCCGCGGAGCAGCGATGGCGAAGCGGCCGGACCGCAGCGCAGATCCGGGCTCGATGGCCGCGGTTGCCGCGACGGCGGCGGAAGTCGAAGGGCTGATCGCCGATCGCGACGAGTTGTGGCTCTGCAATGTCAATGCACCGAATCAGGTGGTGGTCGGCGGACACACCAAGGCGATCACCGAGTTCGTCGCGTTATGTCGGAGCGTGAACATTGCGGCGCGGACGCTTACAGTGGCAGCGGCCTTCCATACACCGCTCATCGAGCACGCTGTGTCGGACTTCCGCGAGGTGCTCGAAGACGTGCACATCGGCCCGCCTGCCGTCCCGGTGTTCGCCGACACTGCGTCCGTTTCGTACGGCACCGACGTTGCGGCCAACCGAGACGTGCTCGCGAACCAGATGGTCAGTCCCGTCGCGTTCGCCGATCGATTGGTCGAGATGTACGAGCAGGGATTTCGGGTGTTCGTGGAGTTCGGACCGAAGTCCACGCTCAGCGACCTGGTCCGCCGAACCTTGGACGGTCGTGGCGACATCAGCGTCGTCGCCGTAGATGGAGGCCCCTCGGTCGACGGCGAGTTCCACGCTGTCGACGCGATCGCGCGACTGGTGGTGCTCGGCCTGCCGCTAACCGGACTTAACCGCGGTGTTCGGGCCGCTCGGCCACAGGCAGAAGAGGCAGGAAAGGGAACCATCCTGCTTCACGGCAGCGAGTACGTGACCGAGGAGCGCCGACAGACATTCCTCGATTCACTCGATAGCGGATACACGATCGAAAGGTTGACCACCGTGAACGACCATCCAGACGCTTCTGAGCACGTAACCTCGCCCGAGGCCGCGGGCGACCGAGGGCCTCAGGCCATGTCGAACGGCGACGCAGCGATTTCGGGGAATCGGAATTCGATCTGGGACATCGCAAACGAACATCTGAGCATGCATCGCGCGTACTTGGCGAGCCAGCTGTCCATTGCGGATCGGGTGAGCGGTTTGCTCAGTACAGAGGCTGCGCAGACTGTCCGACGTGACGTGATCGACGGGATCGACGCAGTGGTGCGGCAATCGGCTGCGATCAGTGAAGGTCACATTCACGCCAGTGGGGTCCTTCGCAGTTTCGCCGAGCTCGAATCCGGCTCGGATGCGGGTCGGCGGAATGGCTCGTTCGCGGGATCGGTGATCGACGGGTCAACAGGATCGGGAGCGGCTGCTCTGAGCCCAGCACCGTACTGGAAGGGAAACGACCACTTGGGTCTGAACGAAAGCGCTGGAAATCGGTTCGTCCAGAACGGGTTCGGCGTCACCGGGGCGGGGGCCGATGGCGCGGCTGTGGACGGGACGCACGTGAACGGTGCTGGGCCGTCTGGTTCGGTGGGCGACGAGACTCCTGGTATCGCAAAGCGCGAAGATCTTCTCTCGACCGAAACGGCCCGTGCGGTCACGCTGCCGAGTGATGTCGCCGAGATCACGGAATTGATGCTCGGGACCATTGCGGACAAGACTGGCTACCCAGCGGACATGCTCGATCTGCAGATGGCGATGGAGGCCGACCTCGGAATCGACTCCATTAAACGGGTCGAGATACTTAGTTCGCTCCAGGACAGCTTCCCTGACATCCCGCCGCCGCCGCCCGAGGAAGTGTTCTCGTTGTCGACGCTGCAAGATATCGTCGACTACCTGGCCAAGCTCTCAGGCGTCGGTGCAACGGGCTCGCCCGTTGTGGCGGACGACGAGGTGATCCTGGACCCAAAAGTTGACGGCGGGAGCACGATTGTCCGTCGCGACATCGACACCATCGTGCTGCCCGCCGTCGACGTACTGGTCGATCCCTTTCGCTCGGAGCCGATTGCGGTGTTCGGTGGCGCAGTGCGCGATCTTCCCGACGGGTTCGCCGACGTTCTGCGTCGTCGCGGGTGGGCGGTGCACGAGGAGGACCAGGCGCCAGACGCATCGCGCATTGACCTCGCTCTCTGGGTGATGTCGGCCGATGACCGAAGAGCTCCGGATCACGTCGTCGACGAATTGGCCGAAGCTGTGTCGTTCACAGGCTCCGTCCTCGGACGTCTGGCCATGGGTTCTGATGGCGCTCGGACGGCGCTGCTTGCGGTGACAAGGGGTGAGGGCACCACCGGCGTCGATGCGCCGTCACTCCCGAACGCAGTCGCCTCCGGAGTGGCCGGGCTCATCAAGACCGCAGGTCATGAGGGGGACGCGGTGTACACGCGGTTGGTGGACATCGACATCGATCTCGATTCCGACGCTGCCTGCGCCGCACTGGTCAAGGAGTTGTACGACTGCGACACTTCGTATTCCGAGGTCGGGGTGCGTGCCGATGGGCAACGGGTCACCCGAGTGGCGATGGCGTCGACGGAGCTGGGTGAGCTGCCGTCGTCCGGCGAGATCCGCCTCGGCGCCGATGATCTCGTACTCGTCACCGGTGGGGGCCGCGGCATCACCGCCGCATGCGTCCTTGAATTGGCAGACCGATGTGAGGCCTGTTACTTGTTGGCAGGCAGCACAGCGATCGAAGCAGAGCCGGAGTGGACCGTCGGGGTACCGGACACCGATCTGCGGCGGGCTCTGGCCGAACATTCAAGGTCGGTCGGCCGGTTACTCTCGCTGGTCGACATCGCGACGGAAGCCGCACACATCATGGCAGTTCGAGAGGTACACGAGACGTTGACGGCGCTCGAGGCAGCTGGTCGGCGGGCCACCTACCTTCATGTCGATCTCACCGACGCCGCTGCCGTAGCCCGCACGATCGGTCCGTTCGCCGAGCGTATTACTGCGTTGGTCCACGGTGCGGGCGCCATCCGAGACAGTTGGCTGTCCGAGAAGAAGGCAGACGACGTTCGGCATGTGCTGGACGTCAAGATCTCTGGCTTGCTCAACGTACTCGGCGTGCTCGAGATTTCGCGGCTCCGGCATGTAGGACTGTTCGCATCTGTGGCCGGCTTCTACGGCAACCCAGGACAGGCGGACTATGCCACCGGCAACGAGTCGATCAATCGCGTGGCCGGGTGGATCGCGGGGCGCAATCCGCAGGCTCAGGTTACTGCGGTGAACTGGGGACCATGGAACGGTGGGATGGTACGGCCGGAGCTGGCCACGATTTTCCGGGACCACGGGGTAGCGATGGTCGACATGGTGAAGGGCACAGCCGCATTCGTCGACATCTTCACGCGCGCGCCCGGAATCTCCGTCGAACTTGTGGGTTCTCGGGAGCCACTTGTCGACCGGTCGAGCATACCGGTTCGCGCCGGTGGAGTGCAGGTTGTGCGGTCGATGGCACCTGTTTACGCAAGCGCTGTGATCGCTGACCACGCGCTTGCGGGCAAGCCCGTCCTACCAGCGGCGTGGGCGATGGGCGCACTGTTGAACATCGCACGAGGTGTCACCGGCGTAACCCCACTGGTGTGGACGGACTTTCGCGTCCTCAAGGGAATCGTGTGCGACGGTTCCGAGCCGGACCGACTGATCACGACAGCGCGCTACGGGGACGATGGTGGACTGACCATCACGGCGGCAGACGCTGGCGGTCGGCCACGCTACCGGCTCACCGTCCGGCCCGAGGAGGATCGAGCGCCACTTCCTCCCCCTCTTCGTCCGGTACCGGTTCAGGGCAGTGGAGACCCCACCACTGCCTACGACGTTGGGCACTTGTTCCATGGTCCGCTCCTGCGGGGTGTGCGAAGGATCATCTCGCACACCGACTCCGAGCTCATTGCCGAATGCCGACTGGACCCTGCGAAGGTGGCTGACGGGGCATACGAAGTGGGCGGCTACGACCCTGTCCTCGGAGACGTGGTGGGTCAGGTTGTCGCGCCGTGGATTCGTAACAAGTACGGCAAATCGCCGATGCCCGCCGCGGTAGCGCGCGTCGACAGCTATCGGAGACTTCCCCATGACGAGCCGTACTACGTCGTGGCCAGCGGATTCACACAAACCTCCGAGAATGTCGTCGTCGGCACTCTTACCAGCTATGACCTGTTCGGTGTTGTGTTGCAGGTCATCGACGGGTTCGAAGCAGTGATGTCCGAGGCGCTCAACGGACTCTTCGCCGCAGGAGGTGCACAGTGACCGACAACGTAGAGGTTCAGGATCCGGTCATCGGCGACCAAGCGTCGACCTTTCGGCCGTTGGCGTTGCTGCACACCGCGATCGGCTCGGGATGGATCGACGGATTGGATGCAGCGAAGCGTCTGATGTCGAACGGTGCATTGCGCATCGTCGTGATCGACGTCGGATCGGACGAGGACACGTTCCGCAGCGAACTCTCGGACGACCTCGTTGGTTCACTCGAGACTCTCGATGTGCACACGGCGTCGGTCGAGTTCGTGAACGGTGCAGGCGGGACAGGTATCGTCCTCGATCGGGTCGCGCAACTGTTCTCCGAGGACACGGCCGACCTGGTGATCGTTCGCTCTCTGAGCGCGAAAAGTGCTGGCAGCGTGGTAGTTCTGTTGTTCGCGAACGAACGACGCCTACGGATCGATCCGCCCGTGAGGATCGACGGTTACGCCTCGCTGCCCGTGGCGGAGGATCTGCCGACCGCAGGCGGAACGACGCTACGCACGTCGATGCAGTGCGCCGAGATCCTCGATTCCGGTGCGCTGGAACACCTGCGGATCGCAGGTGACGAGGATGTTCCTGGGCTGGTGCTGGCTGCTGTCGACGCCCACGCCGGGACTGGGGCCCCCGCGGCGTCGTGCGTGCTCGGTCTTGCCGCCGGAGTTGGTTTGGAGGCTCTCGGCGAACTCGCCTTCGACATGTACTCGGCACGCATACCCGCCACCCCGGACTCGATCGGACAGATCGCCGAATCGGTCGGAATTGCCGGCTCCCCGTTGTGCATTACCGCCGCAGATCAACCGTGGCTGCGTAGGAGTCGCGGAGGGCGTCGTCATGCCGCCCTGCTCGGCACCTTCGGATCGGACGTCGAGGCAATTGTGGTGTCGGGTGTGGGTACGGTCGCCGACCATACGCCGATCGACTGGGTCGGCCGGTCGGCACCGGCGATCATCGTGTTGACCGGAACCGACGGGCCTGACCTCGCTGCTGCTGCCGGGCGGGTTCGCAGCGTCCTCGAACGCGGCGCCGACCTGTATCGGGTAAGCGCGTCGATGGCGTCGGTCACTGCCGCGAACGCGTGCGCAGATGAATCCCTGCGGGCGGTCATGGTGGCCTCAGACGCCTCGACGATGATTCAGGAACTTCGCGCTGCGGAACGTGACTTGCCGGAGGCCGTGGCCGCACGACGTCCGTGGGCAACCCCGTCGGGAAGCTGCTGCGACCCTGCATTGGCTGCCGCCGGCGGCCGGGTTGCATTCGTGTACCCAGGCACGTACGCGAGCTATCCGGGTGCCGAGAGCGGTCTCTTCGAATTGTTTCCAGCCCTGCTGACCGGTGTCGAGGTTTTCTCCGAGAGACCTGCCGAGACCTTCGGGATGGAGCGGCAGTACCTGCGAGGGCATCGGATACCGACGTCGGCGGAGGTCGCCGACCACGATCGCGAGATTCGCTCCGACATCGGCTTCATGTCTTCGAGCGCAGTGCATTACGCCATGTTGGGTACGACGCTGATGAGGGACTTTCTCGAGGTGCACGCCGACGGAGTCCTCGGGTACAGCCTCGGTGAGATGTGCATGCTGTTTTCAACCGACCTCTGGTCGCTCCGCGATGGGACCGGTCTTGGTGTGCAGAGGTCGGCGATCTTCCGAAGCGAGCTCTATGGGCCGCGAACAGTTGTGCGGCAGGCGTGGGGCCTTCCCGACGACACACCCGACGACGAGGTGTGGACGACCCTTGCGGTTGCCGCGCCGATCGGCGATGTACGAGTGATCGCAGCGCATTACGATCGCGTTTTCATCACTCACGTGAACACCGACGGTGAGGTCCTGATCGCAGGCGATCCGCTCCAGTGCGCGAGTGTGGTCGAAGGTCTCGGCTGCGGGTCGTTTGCTTTACCGGGTGGTGGCCCCGTGCTCCACGTACCCCTCGTAGAGGCCGCGAATGACAGCGTCGCGGACCTGACCGATCATCGGCTCGGCCGTCGTGACGAGTCGCTGGAGTACCTGTTCGCGGTCACCGAGGAAACGCCCGATCTCACCTCGACTTCCGCTGTTGCTGAAGTGATCAGCGCGCTGTGCAGGACCGAGGTCGACTTCCCGGCGTTGTGCAGACGGGCACACACGCAGGGCTACCGGTACTTTATCGAGATCGGACCCGGCAGCGATTGCACTCGATGGATCGACACCAACCTCGATGGGTTGCCGCACGTTGCGGTGTCACTGGACCGCAGGGGATCGTCGCAGAGTCGGTCGATCGCGCGAGCGTTGGCCACATTGATCGCAGGGGGCCTCGATGTGCCGCTGGGCCGCTTGTTTCCACCGGCGTTGGTCGACAACGACCTTATCCGGGAGCTACAGGGTGCGGTCCGTGACGTGGCAGGGGTGGACCCGATCTACGATGAGGCGATCACCGTCGACCGCCGGTCGACGACCGTAGTCGCCGCAGCTCGAGCGTTCGTACCCGCATCGCCGGAATCGGCGCCTCCCGAACCTTCGCGCAGAGGCTTCACGCACTCGGATGCCGGCTGGCTTCTGAGTGATCGGATCGCGGTCATCGCACAGGATGTGGCTCGCGCTCACATCGCCGCACTCGAAGCTCAATCCGCGCTGCAGGGGGCCGCCCTCGCCCGGCTGGAAGGTTGCGCGCCTATGGCGGGTCGCCACGCCGAGTCGACGACTCCGGACACGACGGCGAACGCGGTCGCCACCGTCGATGATGTGCAACCGATCACGCTCAGGCCGATTCCCCCACGCACCCGCTCGCTTCGCGTGGAGCGCCGCAGAGGCTTCAAACCCCTCGAATTCACCGACCTGCGGGCTCTCTCACCGCAAGCCGTCGTCGGACTCGCTGCGGGCGACCTTGTCGCGGTATTCGGAGAGCGGTGGGCACAGCAGAACCCGGATGCAAACCCGGAGATCCGGATCGCGGCCGGACGGCCGCTGATTTCCCGCGTACCGGTGCTCGACCCCTCCGGAGGCGAGTTCCGACTCGGCAGCATTGTCGCCGAGCATTTGCGGGAGCAACCACAACAACGGCGGGGGTCCTCGAATACGACGGACAGCGACGCTGCGGAACTGACGGAGGCGTCTGCTCAGGTTCTCCGCGCATACGCGATCTACCTCGGTCTGCACCTGGTGTTCCCCGACGCCGAATTTCGTCCGGCACCCGATGTCGCTACCGTGTTCGCCGCGGCGCGTCGCCTAACCCCAGAGGATTACGAGCTCAGGTACGAGGTCGAGGTCACCGACATCGCGATGACTCCGCGACCTACCGTCGTCGCGAACGTCCATGTGCTCGCCCGAGACGAGTTGGTGGCGACCGTCGAAGATCTTGCGGTCGAGATCCGCGAGCGAGCCGGAACGCTCTTCCGGCCTGAGATTACCGAAGATGGGTCACCTGTTCCGGTGAACCGGTGGGGACGCAGCGGAGAACTGGTCTTCCTCAACGAGTTTCATATGGCCCACTTGGAGGATGGTCAAGTCGATATCGCCCTCGGTGTCGAGGTCGCGCAATACAAGGGCAAGACCGAACTCTACATTCCCAACGGTGAGTTCCGTCTCGTGGACAGGGTGCTGTCGATTGCCGGCGACCGAGAGCGATTGCGCACCGGGAGAATGGTTTCGGAGTACGACGCAGCCACACAATCGTGGTACTACGAGGACAATTCGTTCGACGGGATGCCTGCCTCGGTGATCATGGAGTCCTCGTTGCAGTCCGCGGCTCTGACCGGCGCCTGTCTGGGCGTTACCCTCCATGTGCCACCCGACCAGCGACTTTCGGTGCGCAATCTCGACGGAACCGCCACTATCCTCGCAGATCTCGACGTGCGCGGCATGGTTCTGCGTCAGGAATCCACGTTGCTCTCGACGACAGTCGTAGCCGGCCAGATCCTGCAGCGCTACGAATACGAAATGACCGCGGACGGAGTCCCGTTCTACGCAGGGGAGTCACTGTTCGGGTACTTCACTGCTGATGCACTGGCATCGGACATGGGCCTGGACGGTGGAAGGTCTGAACCGTACTGGATCGAGACCGACGCCGCGAGCGAGTTTCGGGATTCGGTCGTCGACGTCGATTTCTCCCATGACGCCAGCTGGTTCGATCCGTCGGCGCACAACGGTCTGCGCATTGGGTCAGGACATTTTCGCCTCGTCGACACGGCGCAGATCGTCATCGGCGGGGGGCGTCACGGCAAGGGATACCTACGCGGCGCGCGTGCAGTCGAACCGGACGACTGGTACTTCGACTGCCATTTCCACAAGGACCCCGTCATGCCAGGAACCCTCGGTGTCGAGGCGGTCACGCAGGGTTTGCAGAGCTACGTGATCGCGGCTGGTCTCGCGGAGTCGTCGGGGCCGGTGCGGTTCGGTATCGCAGCGGGAGTCCCGTTCGGTTGGACCTATCGGGGGCAGATCCTGCGGAACGACGCGGAGATGGGTTTCGAGCTGGACGTGACCGACATCCGCCGAACCGAGCGTGGTCTCGTGGTGACGGCCGACGCCAGTGTCTTCAAG
Source organism: Rhodococcus yunnanensis NBRC 103083 (assembly GCF_001895005.1). Lineage (GTDB taxonomy): Bacteria > Actinomycetota > Actinomycetes > Mycobacteriales > Mycobacteriaceae > Rhodococcoides > Rhodococcoides yunnanense. The sequence continues at coordinate 208,205 of NZ_BCXH01000008.1, forward strand.
CCTGGCGTCCGTATCTATCACTTCACGAACCTCGCGGTGGAAGTAGTCCGAGAGGGATGTGAGGGATGACCCAACGAGTCCGAACTCCAACGGGTATCGCAGTCACCGGTACAGGTGTACAGACCGACACTCATGGAATGCGCAATGTGCTCGAGCAACTCGACAAGGCGTGCTTCGTGCTGGAAAGCCGAGGTAGGACTGGTTTGTCCGTTGAGTCGGCACACCCTGGATGGCAGGTGATCGCCGCTGTTCCGGACTGCCCGCCAGACGCGCTCGGCGCCCGAGGTTTGGTGACAGAAGGTTCTCTGAGGGCTGCGTACATGTCAGGTGCGATGGCGGGTGGGATCTCGTCGGTCTCCGTGGTCCGAGAGATGCGGCGCCATGGCCTGTTGGCGTCCCTGGGAGCGGGCGGGCTCTCGGCCGCGACGATCGGAACCCTGTTGGATGAGCTCGATCGCGAGCAGTCGGTCGCCGGCTACCTGGTGAATCTCCTTCACTCCCCGCAGGATCCACGTCTGGAGTCGGAGGTAGTCGATCTGCTGTTACGCCGACGAGTCCGGTGGATCGAGGCCTCCGCCTTCATGGGAATCACTCCCGCGCTTGCGCGCTACCGCGTCGCCGGCCTGCGGATGCGCGACGGCCGGGTAGTCGCCGGGAACCGCGTCATGGCGAAGGTCTCCAGGGTCGAGCTGATGCAAGTTTTCGGTCGGCCGGTGCCGGATGCCATCCTCGGAAGTCTGTTGGACTCGGGCCTGGTGACTGTCGAACAAGCGAACTGGGCACGCGAGGTCTCGGTCGCGGACGAGATCACGGTCGAGGCGGATTCCGGTGGACACACCGATTCGAGGCCGCTCGCGGTGCTGCTGCCGCGTTTCCTCGCCGAACGTGAGGCACTTCGCCGTGAGTTTCGCCCTGCCGGGTCGATACACCTCGGTGCCGCAGGTGGTTTGGGTACGCCGACAGCGGTTGCGGCGGCGTTTGCGCTCGGTGCGGATTACGTAGTGACCGGATCGGTCAACCAAGTGTGCCGTGAGGCCGACGTGTCCGATCGGGCCAAAGCCATGCTGGCTGCGGCAGGCGTGGCGGACTTCGCGAAAGCCCCTGCGGCCGACATGTTCGAGATAGGTGCACAGGTGCAGGTCCTGAAGAAGCCGACGATGTTCGCCGCCCGCGCACAACGCCTGGGTCGCTTGTACGAGCAGCATCAGTCGCTCGACGCTCTGCCTCCCTCGGATCTCGTATGGCTCGAGGAGAAGATCCTCCGACGGGGGATCGACACCGCCTGGGCGGATACGTTGGAGTACCTGGCTGTCGCGCGACCCCATGAGGTCGCGCGCGAGGTCGAGCCGCGCCGGAAAATGGCATTGCTCTTCCGCTCGTACCTGGGACTGTCTTCCCGTTGGGCACGCGACGGAGATTCCGAGCGGGTATTCGACTTCCAGCTGTGGGCGGGTCCAGCCCTCGGCGCATTCAATGATTGGGTGGCCGGTGGTCCTCTCTCAGACGTATCGACACGATCAGTTGTCGACGTGGCCGCCAATCTCATGGTCGGCGCTGCCTACGAAACACGGGTGCATCAGCTGCGCACCACGGGCGTGCGCTTGCCCCCCACGGTGGCGAGCTTTCGGCCCAGACTTCATTGCGCGCAATGGATGTCGAGCAATACCCGATGAAGAGAACTCTCCCACAACTACGGAGGAACGAGACCATGTCCGAGTCGAGAGATGATTCGCCACAGGAGAATTGGGATGCAATCGTGGTGGGAGCCGGCCTCGGTGGTCTGTCCGCGGCGGCCTACCTGGCCTCTGCCGGCAAGCGCACACTGGTTCTCGAGCAGCACAGCGTGATCGGTGGCTCGTCCCATGTCTTCAGGCGTCGTGGACGGTGGGAATTCGACGTCGGTGTCCACTATCTCGGCGACTGTGGGCCGGACGGGCAGGTGAGTCGTGTGCTGAAGGGCCTCGGCTTGCAAGAGCGTGTGCAGTTCGTCGAAATGGACCGGGACGGATTCGACACCGTCATCGCCCCGGACCTCGAACTCAAGATCCCGTGCGACTGGGATCAGTTGATGGACAACTTCATTGTGGAGTTTCCCAGAGAAGAACGAGCGATCCGGCGTTACTTCGGGGTTCTACGCGCGATCGGCGGGGGAATCGACCACAGCACGTCCTGTGCATCGCGGCGGAACCAGCTCGCGGCGATGCGTCGGATCGGCGCGAAGTCGTCGTGGATGTACGCACCACATGCCGCACTGATCGGAGCAAGCGGTATCAGTCCGCGGATCGCGCTGCTGGTGTCCCTCTATTCGGGTGCTTACGCCTCCGCAGCGACCACGGCGTCCGTGGGCATGCATGCGGGATATTTGCATGCATATGTCGATGGCGGGTCGTGGTTTCCCAAGGGAGGCGGGCAAGCCATGTCGGCGGGATTCGCCGACGTCATCCTCAGCCACGGTGGTCGGATCCGCACCGAAGTCACGGCGAGCTCGGTCCTGATCGAGAACGGTCGGGTCACGGGGGTTGAACTTGCAGACGGTAGCGAACTCCGAAGCCCGGTCGTCGTGTCCAACATCGACATCGGCAAGACCTACCGCGATCTCGTCGGCTACGACCACCTACCGTGGTGGCAGGCCAGAAGGATTCGCGGGTTCAAGATGTCGCCTCCGTACTTCACCGCCTACTTCGGCCTCGAACTCGACCTTCGTTCGGCGCCGAATACCAACTACTACGTCCTGCCGTCCTGGGACGACACCGCGAACACTAGGACTTTGCTGAGGACGTTGCCGGAGTTGGTCACCAAGGCAGGAGGACGCGAACCTATGGCGTGGGCACGCGACTACGCCCGTCGGCAGATCAGCATGGTCCACTCCGGAACGACGCGTGATCCCGACAACCCGCGGACTGCGCCGCCGGGATGCGCAGCAGTAGAGAGCTTGTCGATCGCACCGCCGGAACCCTCGGTATGGGGTCTGGACCAGGCGTCGGTCGACAATGGCAGCTATCGGGAGAACCCGGTCTACAGAGAGGTGAAAGAGATCCTGACCGAAGGGATGCTCGACCGGGTCGAGCAAGCGATTCCAGGCGCGCGAGCTTCGGTGGCGTGGTCCGAGAGTTCGACACCCGCCACCCAAGAGCGCTACACCGGCACCAATCCTGGCATCGGGTTGGAGCCGCGGGTGAGTCAGTGGGGAATCTTCCGGCCCGGTGTACGCACTGCGATCCCCGGCCTCTTTCTCGCCGGGACCAGCACTACGTGGGGCCCGGGAGTTTCCGGCGCGATGCTGAGTGGAATGCATGCTGCGGGTGCCATTCTCGGTCGTGACCTCGACGCGGAGGTGCGCGGCGGTGCCGTCCTTGCCGACACTCGACGGCTTCGACCTATTGGCGACACCGTGGACCCCCTGTGGGTGTGCACTCGCCCGGAGCGCAAGCAGTCGCACCCGGATCCCGCGGGGAGACGAAACGGAGCGCAGGTCGACAGTCACTCGGAGACGGCGGGGCGACGACCGACACCTACGTCGGCTCGTCTCGTCGAGGACCCTGCCGGGGATTCACAGACGTGACGTCAGTGATCATCATCGGTGCCGGATTCGGCGGTATGGGAGTTGCGGTCGAGCTCCTCGCTCACGGAACAGAGGATCTTCTGATCTTGGAGCGCGCGGCCGACGTGGGTGGGGTCTGGCGGGACAATCGCTATCCCGCAGCAGGCGTCGACACCCCGTCGCCTCTGTACTCGTTTTCGTTTGCTCCCAAATCGGACTGGACCTTTCGGTTCGCGATGCGCAACGAGATCTACGAGTACGCACAGGAGGTCGCAGAACGTTTCGGGCTCACCGATCGGATCAGGTTCGGTAGCGAGGTGGTCGGCGCTACCTATGACAACGAGCATTCTCGATGGACGGTTGCGACGGCCGACGGCGCACAGTTCAGCGCTGACGTTCTGGTGAGCGCCGTCGGGCAACTGTCTCAGCCTCGTCTGCCCGATATAGCGGGAGTCGAGAATTACGAGGGCATCTCGATGCATTCCGCCGAGTGGGACCCCACTGTCGATCTGGCGGACAAGCGTGTCGCGGTGATCGGTACGGGAGCCAGTGCGGCCCAGCTCATCCCGGCCATCGCGTCGGAGGCGGTGCAGTTGTCGGTCTTCCAGCGTCATGCCCCGTGGGTGTTCCCCAAGATGGATGTCGAGTACCCGAGATGGCGGAAGGCCCTCTTCGAGAGATTCCCGTCGGTACAGCGGGGTGAGAGGTTCTTCTTCTTCGCCATGCTCGATACGGCCTCTCTCGGCCTTGTCGACGTCCCGGCGGTTCGGTGGCCTCTGTCCTGGATCTCGCGTCGACATTTGCGCCGCCAGGTTCCCGACGACAACGTGCGCACGACGCTCACCCCGGACTACGAGATGGGCTGCAAGCGAGTGGTGTTCTCGAACACCTACTTGCCTGCGGTCGCGCGATCCGACGTCTCGGTGATCACCGAAGACATCGCAGAGATCGTTCGATCCGGCGTCAGAACCACCGACGGAACCGTGCATCCAGCGGACGTCATCGTCTATGCCACCGGGTTTCGGGCGACCGAGTTTCTTCGGTCGATCACCGTGACTGGGCGGGACGGATGTGATCTCGCCGAGGAGTGGGCAGCCAAGGGAGGTGCGCACGGCTACCTGGGGATGGCAGTCCCGAAGTTCCCGAACTTCTTCATGGCGGTTGGGCCGAATACTAGTCTGTCGGCCGGATCGCTCATCTATGTGATCGAGTCGCAGTCGCGGTACATCCGCCAAGCTGTCGACTTGATCAAGCGCAATGTCGGACAAGGTTTGGAGGTGCGCGCGGATGCGGCGGCGACATTCGACGAGGAGATGCAGCGCAAGCTACGGCGGTCTGTCTTTACGCGGTGTGCCAGCTGGTACCGGCACGACAGCGGCCGCGTTACGAGTAGCTGGCCCGACGCCGTTCTGGCCTACCGGCTTCGCACCCGACGTCTCGACCCGACTGCGTACTCGCTCGTCGGAGGTGCACGCGAGCCGATGCCGGAAGAAAAGATCCACACACCACTGAGAGGAGAGGGCATACAGTGAATACCCCGCAATTCAAGGTGGAGTTGACGGGTATCCCCGAAACTCTGCTATGGCCTCTGTACTGCCGTGCGGAAGAGTCGCGCCGTCCGGATTCCTTCCTCGACGACCCCGTTGCCGAGCAGCTATACGCATCCATCGACTATCCGTTCCGGCAGCGCTTCGGCGATCCTCGGGCGGTATTGGCCTTGCGAGCGCTTACCTTCGACCGACAGATCGAGGAATTCCTCTCCAGTCACCCGGCGGGCACCGTGGTTGCGTTGGGCGATGGTTTGGAGACTCAGTTCCAGCGGGTCGACAACCAGCAGGTCCGCTGGGTATCGGTCGATCTGGCGGACGTGATCGCGTTGCGACGAAGGGTCATGCCGCCTTCGGATCGAACCCACCTTCTCTCTCGCTCTGCGCTCGATCATTCGTGGATGGACGAGATCGATGCGTCGGACGGATTGTTGATCACGGCACTAGGTCTGTTCATGTACTTGGACGGCGATGCGGTGTTCGATCTGGTAGCGAAGTGTGCGGAACGATTCCCGCGAGCGTCGATGATGTTCGATGCGGTACCGCCCTGGCTGGTCGGTGAGACGACCGACGGCACGTGGTTGTCGAAGCTCATGATGCGCGGACGCGACGTCGATACCAAAGATGATGCCTACCGTCTCCCCCCGATGGTCTGGGGTGCGACATTCGGATCGATCCGCGCTGAGTTGTCCACGATTCGTGGAGTCGCCGCGGTTCGCGACATAAAGATGGTCCAGGGGCGCGGGTTGGTATTCAAGAGGCTGAATCCGCTGTTCGGGTCGTTGGCAGGCGTGCGTGATCTGCGCCCTTGCAACATTCTCATCGAATTCGCCTGACACGGCTCGTGATCTCGACGAAGTGAAGCGACGGCGAAGTAGAAGATCGAGTGGGACGGCACAACCTTGATCCGAGCTAGACCTCTGTCTGCACCATCGGTCGGCGCCAATTCTCGGTAGTCAGGAGTTGAGGTGCTGAAGTTACCCCGTAGTAGGGTGTGGAGTGTGACGTCAAACACCGAAGCTCAGGAGTCGGCAGCATCGGCTCCTGAGCCGAAGAACAGAGCAAGGCCGGTTTTGATCGGCGTGTCCGTCGTCGCAGTGGTGGCCCTGGTGGCAGCGGTGTGGTTCGGGATCGGATGGAAAAACGCGTGGGCGGACAAGTCGGTCGCCGACACTCGTGACTCCGCGCTCACGGGTGCGCAGCAAGTAGCGATCAACCTGAACACCGTCGACGCGGCGAACATCGATCAGTCCTTCGACGACATGAAATCGTCCATCACCGGTGACACGATGCTGAACGACCTCGAAGCCACTCGATCCTCCATCGACGACACCGTCCGCACGTCGGGTGCGAAGAGTTCGGCGGAGTTGATGCATTCGACACTCACCGAATTGAGCGCCGACGAGGGCACGGCGACGGCACTCGTCGTCATCGCGGCAACCACCACCTGGCCGGACAAGCCGGAGCAGAAGGTGAAGCTGACGATGCGCCTGTTCATGGAGGACGTCGACGGCACGTGGAAGGCCAACAAAGTCGATCCCGTGGGCGGTCGAATCGCGCTCGACCCGGCCGCAGCGCAGCCGGATTCGAATGCCCTGCCGCTCGATCCGAATGCACCGCCCGTCGATCCGGGTGCAGTGCCTACCGACCCGAACACGGCTCCTTCCGGGGCCGAGGCTCCTGCCGCCGTTCCCGGTGCCACCAGCGGCCCGTAGCGAGAACCGCCTCCGTTGCCGGACCGAAGTTCAACAGTTCCAAGGAGTTGTTTGCAGTGCCTCCCCAGCGCCGGAAGATCGTCCCGCCCACCACGACGAGCAAGGCTCGAAAGAAGGTCGCGGGCGCCAACCGCAAGACCGAGTCGATAGCCGACTCCGCAGCAGAGTCCACGGCTGAGTCCACGGCCCCCGAGCCGGTAGGCACAGAACCGGTGAGCACAGAACCGCTGAGCACAGAGCCTCCGACAGTCGATCTGTCCAAGGCGGAGACCACCAAGGCCGAGACCACCCAGGCGGAGACCGCCAAGGCCGAGACCACCAGCACCGCCGCTGCACCCGCAACCGCCACCGCCGGCCGCAGATCGTGGACCGGGGTCGCTGTTGTCGGAGCAGTAGCCGTGGTGCTGGCGGCGTTCGCGGTGGTTGCCGCGTTCGAGCCGGGTGCGAAGGTGGACAACACGGCCTGGGTCGATCAGGGCGCCACCTCGGAAGTGACCCGGGAAGCCGAGGATGCTCTGACCGCGCTCTACACCTACAGTGACGCCACCGTCGACCAGGATTTCGACAAGGCGCGTGCGTATCTGAATCCGGAGATGCTGGCCGAGTTCGACCGCGTGGCGGATACGACCAAGTCGGCTGTGCAGCAGACCCAGACGGCGACGCAGGCCGATATCTCGGACATCGGTGTGACCCGCCTCGAGTCGGACAAGGCGGAGCTCGTGGCGGTCCTGAATGTCAGTGCGACACAGGGCGGCGTCGCGCAGGGCAATGCCGAGGGGCCGATCGTGGTGAACATGGAGAAGACCGACGGCAAGTGGATTCTGTCGGCAATTTCCGACAGCTGAGATGTGACTTCTGTTACAGCTGAACGCGCGGTCGGTGGAAGAAACCGACCGCAGAAGAGGTTTCAGGCCTTTCGACGTACTCCGTGTGCGAAATCCTCACTGAGCGCCGCATGTTCGACGGTTAGCATCGCGCTTGCGTCCTGCAGTGGGGCGAGCCCTGGTTGCCCGCTGGCAACGCGGGCGGCCAGGGGTGGTTTCGAAAGAACACGGAGCATTCATGACCGACACCACCATCGGGCATCCCGTCACGAGCCAGTCCAGTGGCAGCGCGGGGTATTCGGCGTATGTGAATCCAGAATTGTCCGGCTTGTTGAGCGCCGTCGATCTCGACGCGGAATACGTTCGCGGCGAAGGTACGACGCTCTACGACGCCGCAGGCCGGGGTTATCTCGATTTCGCCGGGGCATACGGTGCTCTTCCGTTGGGGCACAGTCCTCGTTCGGTGTGGCGGGCGATCGAAGGAGTGCGAGAGCGCAGTGAGGCAGTCTTCGTTCAACCTTCGGTTCTGTCGGCCGCAGGGGATCTTGCCGCACGGTTGGTCAGCGTGGCCCCCGTCGGTCTCGGCCGCGTCACGTTCGTCAACAGCGGCGCCGAGGCCATCGAGGTAGCCATCAAGATCGCGCGTTCCGCGACGGGCAGGCTGGGAATCCTCAGCACCGTAAACAGTTTTCACGGAAAGACCCTCGGAGCCCTGTCGGCCACGGGGAACGGTAAGTACCAGGTCGGGTTCGGGGCGCCGGTGTCCGGATTCGACGCCATCGAGTTCGGTGACAGCGACGCGTTGGAGCGGGAGTTGACGGCCAGGCCGGGCTACTACGCCGCATTCGTCGTGGAGCCGATTCAGGGGGAGGGCGGCGTCGTGTCGCCTCCGCCCGGATACCTGACGCGTGTGCGTGAAATCTGCACTGCGCACGGCGTTCTCATGGCCGTGGACGAGGTGCAGACCGGGTTCGGTCGGACGGGTCGGATGTTCGCCTGCGATCACGAAGCCGTCGTTCCCGACATCCTGGCTTTGGCGAAGGCGCTGGGCGGTGGTCTTCTGCCCAGCGGAGCGGTGCTGTGCAAACCAGATCTGGTCGGGGAGAGTTTCGCACTGCGTCACACGTCGACGTTCGCGGGCGGTGCATTGACTGCCAGGGTCGGCCTCGCGGTGATCGACGAACTGATCGCCGGTGACCGTGCGTTGGTGTCCCGCGCGCGTGAGTGCGGTGATGTGTTGAAGCGGGAACTGCAGAAGGTGGCAATGAAGTACCCAGGGGTGATCACCGACGTGCGAGGACAGGGCTTGCTGCTCGGTGTCGAGTTCACCGACGACATCAACTTCGTCGGGGCGCAGTCCTTGCTCGGCTCGATCGCCGATCAGGAGAACCTAGCGGTGATGGTGGCGTCGTATCTGCTGCGGGTGGAAGGGATTCGGATCGCGCCGACGCTGTTCGGTGCGAGGGTGCTGCGGGTGGAACCGCCACTGACCGTGTCGGATTCCGAGTGCAGGCGTCTGGTGGCTGCACTCGATCGTGCTGTGGGTTTCGCCGCCGCAGGCGATCTCGCCGGCCTGATGGGCCACCTCGTCGGGCATCAGCCCAAATCGGTGCCGACGGTGTACCGGAATGCGGACTCCCGGTTGCCTCATGTTCAGGTGCACGAGAGTGATCACCTGTTCGGGTTCCTCGCGCATCCACTCGATCTGGAGGTGTTCGGGGCGTTCGACAACGCTCTCGGCGAGTTCGACGAAACGGAACGAGGTGAACTGCTCGGCCGATTCGCGCGGGCGACGTCGGAACTCAATCCGTCACCGATGGTGATCGGCAGCGGCCGCGTGATCCCGACGCAGGGAGATGCTGCGCATGGAACCCTGATCGGGCTTCCGTTCACGTCTGCGGCGCTGCTGAAGTTGCCGCCGATGGTGGCCGTCGCCGCAGTGGCGGCTGCTGTCGATCTGGCATTCGCCCGAGGTGCCGAAGTGGTGGGATTGGGCGGATACTCGTCGGTCATCACCGCTAACGGTCTGGCGCTCGGACAGCGGGCGGGGTATTTGACCACCGGCAATTCGTTCACTGCCGCAGCGAGTATCCGTGCTGTGCGGCGGGTGTGCGTCGAACGGGGTCTCGATCTCGCCGATCTGCGGGTGACGATACTCGGTGCGGCCGGAGCGATCGGAAGCACGATCGCGCGGGCGCTAGCACCGGAAGTGGGCACGGTGTCGTTGGTGGGACGTCCGGGCGAGCACGGAAAGATCGCACCGAAACTGTGGAAGGCGGCCACCGTCATCGTCGGCGGCGCAGGGGAGGGCAGTGGTCGATTCGCGGATGCGGTACGCCAGACAGGTGGGTCGATCGACGACCTCATCTCGTCGGGACGTCTGGAATTCTTCGACGATCCGAGGCTCGGAGTTGCGCGCGCTCACATCGTGATCGCGGCAACATCGGCACCGCACTCGCTGATCGATGCGGTCGATCTGGCACCGAACGCCATCGTGTGCGACGTCGCTCAACCGCCGAACATTCCGCACGACGTCGGCAGCGTTCGTCCCGATGTCACCGTGTTCGACGGCGGCATCGTCCGGTTGCCTTCGGGCTCGAACTTCGGGCTCACCTACGGTCTGGCTCCCGGTCTGACGTACGCGTGCATGGCCGAGACGATGCTGTTGTCGTTGTCGCGGGAGTTCGAACTGCGCAGCATCGGAGTCGAACTCGATGCCGCGAACGTCGAGAGGTTGGGAGAGCTGGCCGATCGCTACGGCTTCGAGTTGGCCGAGTCGACGCGGTGGCGTGAGGAGAAGTAACCGGTAGGACACCCATCGGCTGTACAGGGAGACGGGCGGGCTACGGCTCGCTCGTCACCTGTGCGGGCGGACGATTCACCCGATACACGAGTGGGCCCTTCGGTCCGATGGTGACGGTCTCCGCCTCGACGAAGCCCATTTCCGTCCAGAACGGAAGGTTGCCCTCCTTGCAGATCCCGTACATCGTCCGGCCGTCGCGATCGCACCGATCGACCATCGCGCGAGTGAGTCGGCGACCGACCCCCGATCGGTGCAGCGACGGTTCGACACCCAGATAGACCCACAGAACTGCCTCGGGATCGGGCGCGCCCGCATCCAGCACGCGATCCATCTGGATGCCTGCGCGCACACCGCGGCCCATCGCCCACAACAGGTGCGGTCCGCTGATCAACATGCGCCACCACGGATCGGGTGGTGCATCGTGCGGATGCCACAGGCTCACACCGACGATCACGCCGTCGACGACGGCGACGTCGGCACCGCCCACGGGCAGATAGCGATGGCGGATCAGCGCGGACATCATGCGGCGCTGCTGTGTCGGCCGGCGTCGGTCGTCGGGAAAGAAATAACCGCTGACCGGGTCGTCCACCTGAAATGCACGAGACATCATGGCGGACATCGCCGGTATGTCCGCACTCGTGGCGAGTCTGATCTCAACCGACATGTTGGGAGTCCTTGTCCGTCGTTCGGAGATTCGGGTCGAGGGGTTTTCGTGGGTGCAGCCACCAGTTCGCCTCGCCCATGAGTGCGACAAGCGCCGGAACGAGAAGCATCCGCACCACGGTCGCGTCGAGAAGCAACCCGACGATGACGCCGATGCCCACCAGTCGCATCATCGCCAGCTCGGACAGCGAGAAGAAGGCGGTGACGGTGATGAGCAACAGCGCTGCCGCGGTGACGACCCGTCCAGTTCGCGCGGCGCCGGTTGCGACCGCTTCCCGTGTGGTGGCACCGGCGTCGTGCGCTTCGACGATGCGCGAGAGAAGGAAGATCTCGTAGTCCGTCGACAGTCCGAAGACCACGGCCATGATCAGGATGCTCATCGTCGCCTGCAGCGGGCCAGGGGTGATACCGAGAAGCCCTGCGCCATGGCCGTCGTGGAAGACCCACGTGAGTACGCCGAACGTTGCTGCCAGGCTCAGCATGGCCATCGCAATCGCCTTGGTGGACAACACCACCGAGCGGAATGCTGCGGTGGTGACGACGAACGTCGCGGTGATCATGATCGCGAACATCCACGGGATCGTGTCGTACACCGAGGAGATACCGTCCTGGCTCAGAGCCGTCGCACCCCCGATGCGAATCTCGGTTCCGTCGGGGGCGTCGAGGCCTCGCAGCCTCGTGACCGTCGCCAAGGCCTCCTTGGTTCTGTCGGGGGAGGTCAGAATGGCTCGGATCGCCGCGTAGTCGTCCGCACTTCCCGAGGGGATCGCGGCAGCGATGCCGTCGACTCGTCCCATCTCGCCCGCGAATTGTTGGACGAGCGCAGGATCCGGTTGGCCGCCCGCGTCGGACACGACCATGACCGTCACACCGGAATTGGCGAGCGGAAAGTCGGAGAACAGCGTGTCGGTCGCGATTCGTGCGGGCGCGTCGGGAGGAAGTCCCTTGTGGTCGAGGTCGCCGAGCGCCACCCCGAAGATCGGCGCGCTGAGCAACCCGAGGAAAACGAAGATGGCGACTGCGACGACCACGGGCCGCCGCATCACCCGTTCCGCGACGGAGCGCCAGAAGCGTTCGGCCCGGGCATCGCCGCGATCGATCGCGCCTTTTCTCCAGCTCAACGAATTGATGCGTGGGCCGAGCAGGACGAGCGCAGCGGGTAGCGCAGTGAGTGAGACGAACGCGGCGACGGCGACAGCGGCCATACCGCCGAAGCCGAGTGATCGGATCATCGCCTGCGGGAAGATCAGCATGCCGATGAAACCGCACACGAGAAGCAACGCCGAGAATGCCACCGTACGGCCGGCCGTGGACATCGTCCGATACACGGCTTCTTCGGTGGACGCGCCCCGCCGAAGCTCCTCCCTGAATCTGGTCAGCACGAACAGGCTGTAGTCCACCGCCATGCCGAGCCCGACGAGCGAGGCGATGTTGGTCGCGAAGATGCTGACTTCGGTGAACGTGGTGAGCAGCCGCATCACCGCGAGTGAGGCCAGAATGCTGAGCCCGCCGATACACAGTGGAACGGCCGCCGCGGTCACGCCGCCGAAGATGAGTAGCAGCAGAACCATCAGGATCGGGAACGTGATGGTCTCGGCTCGGACGAGGTCGGCTCTGGCTTCGGTGTTGTAGGCGTCGGCGATCGTGGAGAAGCCGCCGAATTGCACGTCGATACCGTCGATCTGCCTGGCATCTCGGAGGTCGAGGAACGTCTTGACGCGTGTGTCCTCGTCGCCGACGAGTGTGAGCACCGCGATGGCGGATCTTCCGTCGAACGACTTCAGGCCCTGGGAGATGACCGGTGGCATGTTCCAGTACGAGACGGGATCGCGAGCGAGGACCGCCCGATCGATTTCGTCGAGATTCTGCTCGACGTCGGTGCCGATCCGATCGATGCTGCGCCCGTCCTCGGGCGTGTAGAGAATGACGACGTCCGGAACCTGACGACCGAACTGTGCCTCGACGATCTCGTCGACTTCGGCGGCCTCGCTTCCCGGGTCCGTGTAACCGCCGAGACTGAGATCTCGGACGACGCCGATGCCCCACACTCCCGCGACGACGATGACGAGAACGCATGCTGCCACGACGAAGCGCGCGTGCCGGATGACGAACTGCACCGGGCGGTTTCGATGCTGGGTCGATCCATCGGCGTTGTCGGCCACAGTGTGTCCTGTCCGTTCGAAACGATCGCTCGACGGGGCGAGATTACCCCGATCGAGAGGAGCAGTCGATAGTGTTGGAGAAGATCGTGCCGGTATGGTCCGGCGGGCCGAGCTTCTCGCGTATCTCCTTCCCCTGCTTCGTGTTCGGATGTCCCTTCGTCAGAACTGCTCCAACACCGAGGCGAGAACGGTCAGCGCAGTGTCGATCTGTTCGTGCGTGTGTTCGCTGGAGACGAAGAATCTCAGTCGCTCCTCGCCGAGCGGAACGGACGGATACGTGATCGAGTTCGCGTTGATCCCCTCGTGCAACAGACTCACTCCGGCAAGCACGGTCTTCTGTGTGTCACCGATGATGATCGGCAGAATCGGTGTGCCCTCGGCGAGTCCGGTCGCAAATCCCAACGATTGGGAGAGCGCAAACGCGTACGACGCGTTCTCCCGCAGCCGGGCCACTCGCTCGGGTTCGGCGTCGATGATGGCGAGCGCCGTCGATGCCGCAGCGATGGACGCCGGTGCGGGAGCGGTGGCGAACATGCTGAGGCCGGGGGCCGAGTACTTGAAACCCCGAATCAGTTCCCGTCGTCCGGCGAGAAATCCCCCGACACTGCCCAGCGCCTTCGACATCGTCCCCATCCAGACGTCGACCGCGTCGCCGGGAAGCCCGTACAACTCGCGAATGCCGTGGCCACGTTCCCCGAGAACACCGAAGGAGTGCGCCTCGTCGATCATCACGGCGCAGTCGAAGCGACGGGCGATCTCGACGAGCTGCGGCAGCAGGGCAACGTCACCGTCCATGCTGTAGTGGCTTTCGAGAATCACCATCGCGCGGCCGAAGCTGCCGCGAGACATCTTCAGTATCGCTTCGAGTGACGCCGGATCGTTGTGCCGAAACGTGACTCGGCGACATCCCGCCCATTCGGTTCCGGAGACGATGCTGCTGTGCACCAGAGCGTCGCAGACCGCGAGATCACCGTGGCCGAGCAGGTAACCCACCGCAGCGGCATTCGTCAGGTAGCCGCTTGTGGTGACCACGGCATCGTCGACGTCGTACTTCTCGGCGATCTGCGCCTCGAACTGCGCGTACAGCGGTATCTGGCCGGAGACGATCCGGCTTGCCGACACCGACGTGCCGTACTCGTCGATGGCGGCCTTCGCTGCATCCGCCACACGCGAGTCGGCGCTCAGGCCGAGGTAGTTGAAGCTGCCGAAGTTGATCATGTCTCGATCGAGCTGCCGAATGGTCGGTCCGCTCTTGCCCTCGTGTGGAAGGTACAGCGGGTTCGGCAGTTCCAATCCGGCGAACATCTGCTCGACGCCGTCGAACTGGGCGACGGTGGCAACGATGTCCGGATGATCGAGCAACCCTCGGCCTTGCGCAGACTCGGTCCGGCCGAGCAGCGTCGGGGCGGACTTCGGAGTGCCGGCCGCAGCAGCGTTCTCGTCGACGTGCACCGTCGAATAGCCGGTCCTGGCCAGTAGCTGCCGTGCGATCTCACGCGAATCGGTGGTCATGTCACACACTCCCTACCGGCTGGATTTCGGTGTCGTCCGCGGCTGCGCCGACCGCAGCGATGACGTCGACGTCGATCGGTGCAGGTGCAGGCGTCGATGTTGCGCTGTCCGCGCGTGCCGTCAGACCCGCAGCCAGCTTCGCGCCGATGGCCGAGAGGCCGTGACCGCGGCCGAACTCGAGCACGGACAGTTCGAGGCCGACTGCCTTGCCGACCCGGGCTGCGAATTCGACAGCCATCAGTGAATCGAGCCCCAGTTCGGGTAGGGGAGTCACGATGTCGACGGCTTCGGCATCGATGCCCATCACGAGCGCCAGCTGCTCGGCGAGGATGAACGTCAGGACCTCGGCCCGCTGTTCCTCCGGAAGTGCGAGGATCTCGGCGTGCAGCGCCGAGATGCCGGAACCTCCGGTGCTGGCCGCCGCGATATGAGCGGCGAAACGCGGAATGCTCGCCGATGCCGGATTGGCGATACCCCATTGCTCCCAGTCGATTCCGACGAGTGCGACGTGCGGGATGTCGAGCGTCAGGCTCTCTCGGAGATAGAGCGTCGCCGCGTCCATGTCGATGTTCCGGAACCCGAGCATCTCCAGATAGCGAACCACCTCCTGCTGCGATTCGGCCATTCCACCTCCTGACATCGAACCCCAGCTGACGGTGAATGCGGACTTGCCCCTGTTACGCCTGGACCATGCCAGCGCGTCGAGGACGGAATTGGCTGCCGAGTACGAGACCTGTGGTGCGCCTCCGGTCAGAGAACTCATCGACGAGAACATCACGAAGATGTCCGGATCCACTCCCGCAGCATCGAGTGCACGATCGAGATTGAGAGCCCCGGTCACCTTGGGAAGGAACACGCTGCGCAGCGAATTCTCGTCGATGTCGTTGACTGCGTGGTTGTTCACCACTCCTGCCGTGTGGAACACCCCACGCAACCGGTGAGGTGTCGCGCCGACTCTGGCGATCATCGCAGCGACGGCATCGGGATCGGAGATGTCTACGAGCTCCTGCGTGAGAACCACTCCGGCCGCGGACAACGATTCCACCGTCGCACGGGCTCGATCGGTGATCGCCCCGCTCCTGCCGACCAGCACCAGGTGGCGCGCACCCTCGTCGACGAGCCACCGCGCGATGGCCGAACCGAATGCGCCGAACCCGCCGGTGACGAGATAGGTTGCGTCGGGGTCGATGTCGACCGTGGGGATCCTCGGACGTACGACGGGGGAATCCTCGGCCAGGCTCAGCACGACACGGCCGGTGTGGGTCGAGCGCACCACAGCATCGAATGCTTCACCCACCCGGTCCAGCGGATACGTGGTATACGGAAGGTGGACGTAGTCGCCCGAGATCATCGTATCGAGCACTTCGCGGGTGACCTGCCGCGCCAGAGCCGGTTTGTGCTCGAACATCCGGTCCATGTCCACCGCGAAGAACGTGAGGTTACGGTCGAAGGGCTCGAGGTCCATGACGCCGCCGAAGTAGATATCGGCCTTGCCGATCTCCACGATTCGTGCGAATTCCGCTGCCACGTGCAGATTCTGGGCCATGATCTCGCCGGGAGACGAGTTGAACACGACGTCGACGCCCCTGCCGTCGGTCAGGGCCATCACTTCCTCCGAATAGTTCAGCGACCGCGACGCGAGAACGTCGTCGGCGCCCGCAGCCCTGGCGACGGCTCGTCGGTCCTCGGTACCCGCGGTCGCGATGACGCGAGCGCCCAGCAGGTGCGCGACCTGGACGGCGGCGAGACCCATCCCTCCCGCGGCCCCGTGGACGAGAACCGTCTCACCCGGCTGCACGCGCGCGAGGTGGATCAGTCCGTAGTGCGCACACAGGAACGGGAGGATCGACGAGCACCAACCTGCCTGCCATCCGTCGGGAATGGACATCGTGCCGCCCTCGTCGATTCCGACGGTGACGTAGCGGCGCATCATGTTGCGGGCGCAGACGCCCATCTGATCACCGGGGGACACCTCGGTGACGCCGGGGCCGACACGGGTGACCGTTCCTGCGCCCTCTAGCCCGAGAGTCGTTCCGAAGTAAGTGCCCGCGAGCTCCTTGTCCGTCAGTACTCCCATGACCTTGAGCGGGTCCTTGTAGTTCAATCCGACGGTCTCCATGCGGACCTCGACCTCGCCTGGCCCGGGGGCGCGTCGATCGTGTGCACGGAAGGCGATGTCGGACAGCAGCTTCGACTTCGGAACTTCGACCGCGAAAGACTGCTCGGGGTCGCGCAGAACCGTCGGTTGATCTCGGAGCGCGAGGTGATCGTCGAGGCTGCTCTGGAGTACGACAACCCACCGCGAGCCTTGACGGAGTGCGACCTCGTCGACGACATCACCTGCGAACGCACCCGAGGCGAACGTCTCGGTGACCAGTTCCAGTTCGGATGTCCGCGGCTCGGTATCGATGAATCGCCATGCAGCGGGCGACTGTTCGTTTCGAAGCGATCTGCGCGCACCGACGAGACCGGCGTGCGCCAGGTCGGCGCCGTCCGTGTCGCCCGGCATGCAGAACGCGCGCTCGGTGACGACGACCGCGGTGACCGAACCCGGTTCCGTCGCGGGGCCGGTGTCGTCGCCGTAGATCGAGATGTGAACGGCCCGTGCGAGAATCAGCAACGACGCGACCGCGTCCGCCGGGTCCTCGAACCGTCCGGCGACGGCGACGACGGTTGCATGCTCGACGCCGTCGACAGCCAGTCCCTCGCGCAGCGCTGCGACCAGATCTCGATCGGTAGTGCTGTCCGCGTCCATGATTCGCGCATTCTCACGTGAGGAGGCGATGGCATCGGCTCGCGCCGTCGCAGTGGTCCCCTCGGCGTCGCCGAGTACGACGACGAGCGCGAAGTCGTGTGCTGCCGTCTCACCCACCGCGCCGGCGTCGCGGTTGTCGCGCAGTTCCCAGACCGGCTCGTAGAAGACCTTCGACAGCTGCGCGTGCAGCGATTGCGGCGGCGCGATGGGGCGGAACTCGACACCGTTCAGGGTGACCGCGGCTCGCCCTTCGTCGTCGGTGACGGCGATATCGGCTCGCATCGGATCGGTCGACGTCCGGCGGACGACGACGGTGGCACGGTCGGGGATGGGGCCGTAGCGGCGCACTGTCGCCACCGCCGCAGGCACCACCGCACCGGAGACACCGGACGGAGAGGCGAGGGTGGCCACACACTGCAGCGCGGTGTCCAGAACTGCCGGATGAACGAGGTGGCCGGACCCCGAATGCGCGGTCGTGTCGATCGTCGCGACGACGAAGTCGGTCCCGATGCGTGCTTCCTCGATACCTTGGAACGCGGGACCGTACTGCAGGCCCGCGGCATGCAGCAGCGGATACAGCGCGTCACCGGTCACCTCGTGAACGGGCCCGGTCAGCTCGGACGCAACGAACGGCGCATCGAAGTGACCCTCGACGAGACGTCCGGTCGCGTTGACGGTCCATGTCGTCGACGCCGCGGATCTGGACCTGATGACACAACGCCGGGTGCTGTCCTCGACCGCGATCTGCAGCACCGGTACATCGTGCTTGTCGACGACGAGTGGCGCCACGAACTCGACGTGTTCCAGTCCCACCTCTCCTCGGCCGCTTCGCACGGCTGCGGCGCTGAGGGCAGCGTCGAGGTATGCGGTGCCCGGCAGCAGTACGAGTCCGTCGACGACGTGGTCGTGCAACCAGGGGAGTTGTGAGATCGCCAGCTCCGCATGCCATTCCGGCGAGGCCGATCCGGAACGGTCACCGAGCATCGGATACACGGTGGTGGATCCGAAGCGATCGGCGACGGACGCCTCGTCCTCGGTCCATACCCGGCTGCGCTGCCAGGGGTAGGCGGGCAGCTCGACGTGCGGTGATGCTGCCGCCTCGCCGGGCGCGAAGATGCGACCGTCGAACGAACCGGCTGTGTACAGGTTCGACAGTGTGGCAGTGAGGCTTTCGGTATCGCTCTGCTTGCGGACGAGCGTTGCGATCGACGTGCCGGGATCGCCGGTCCGAATGAGAATCTCACGAATGTTTCCGGACAGCACAGGATGCGGGCCGACCTCGAGGAACACGCGGTGGCCTCGCGCGAGAAGTGCAGTGATCGTGTCCGCGAACCGAACCGGCTTGCGCACGTTGTCGACCCAGTACGACGCGCCCCATCCGTCGTCGGTGACCTCGTCTGCGGTGACGGTCGAGAACAGCGTCAGTTCGGGAACCCGCGGTTCGATCGACGCGAGCGCGCCGGCGACCTCGTCGAGGATCGGATCCATCAGATGGCTGTGGTACGGCACCTCCACCTGGAGGCGCTTGGCGAAGATG
Source organism: Rhodococcus yunnanensis NBRC 103083 (assembly GCF_001895005.1). Lineage (GTDB taxonomy): Bacteria > Actinomycetota > Actinomycetes > Mycobacteriales > Mycobacteriaceae > Rhodococcoides > Rhodococcoides yunnanense. Next base: position 227,264 of record NZ_BCXH01000008.1, read on the forward strand.
CCCGCTTCGGTCAACGCCTCGGCCAGCGAGGTGAGGTGAACGGCATCGCCCGCAAGCGTGACCGCGGACGGGCTGTTGACCGCTGCAATGGACACGTGCGCGCTCATGTCCTCCCCGGCCTCGGCCAGACGGGCGAGCGCGTCCGTTTCGGACAATCCGACAGCGAGCATCGAGCCGCTACCTGCCGTCGTGGCCTGCAGGCGCGCTCGGTGGCAGCTGACCAGCAACGCGTCGTGCAACGTCAATGCGCCGCTGACGTACGCCGCACTGACCTCGCCGACGCTGTGCCCGACGACGGTGGCAGGCTCGACGCCGTGCGACCGCAGCTCGGCGACGAGGGCGACCTGGACCAGGAAGTTCGCCGGCTGCGCTACCTCCGTGTCGGTGATCCGCGAGGACTCCTCGTCGCGGTTCAGCTCCTCGATGATGGACCATCCGGCGATCTCGACGAAGGCTGCGTCGACGACTGCGGCTGTGCGTGCGAATTCTCCTCCCGCAGCGAGAAGTTCACGTGCCATGCCCCACCACTGCGGCCCCATACCGCTGAACACGAAGACCGGGGGAGCGTCCGCGCCGGCGACCGTGTGTGCGGTTTTCCCTGTGCCGGAGGCGAAATCGCGCAGTCCGGCGAGTAGACCAGCGGAGTCGCTGTAGCTCAGAGACGCCCGGACCGGGTGATGCGCACGCCGAGTCCACGCGGACGCGGTGAATGCGTCGACCGTGTACTCGGGTGCATCCTCGAGAAGGGACTCGAGCCGGTCGGCGAGGGTTGCTGCGACCTCGCGTGCCGCGGCCTCGGTACGAGCGGACAGGGGAAAGATGCGTGGGCCTGCCGGGGTGTCGACATGTGGGGTGATGGTCGGGGCGCTGTCCATGACGACGTGCGCGTTGGTGCCGCCGTAGCCGAAGCCGTTGATGGCGACGATCGGCCTGTCGTACAGATCGGGAAACGGCTCGACCTCGACGGGAACACGAATCTTCAACTCGTCGAACGGAATTGCCGGGTTCAGGGTATCGAGCCAGGCCTGAGGCACGATGGTGCGATGGTGGATCGACAATGCGCTCTTGATCACGCTCGCGATACCGGCGGCGGCCTCGGTGTGACCGATCGAAGCCTTGATCGACCCGACGACGAGTGGAATCTCGCGGCCGGGCACAGCGCCGTATGCGCCACCGAGAGCATCCAATTCCAGTGGATCGCCGACCGATGTCCCTGTTCCGTGTGCTTCGACGTACCCGACCCGACTCGGATCGATACCCGCCTCCGCACAGACACGTTCCGCGAGAATCCGCTGCGATACCGGGTTCGGCACCGGGATCGCGATCGTGCGTCCGTCCTGGTTGACGCCCGAGCCGCGGATCACCGAATAGATTCGGTCACCGTCGCGTACGGCGTCGGCGAGGGGGCGTAGCAGCACCATGCCCGCGCCCTCGCCGCGGCCGTAACCATCGGCCGCGGCGTCGAAGGATTTGGAACGGCCGTCGAACGCCAGGAAACGGCCCTTGCACATCGAGATGAAGGTCTCCGGTCGGATCATCGTGTTCGCGCCGCCGACGAGGGCCATCTCGCATTCGCCGCGATCGAGGGCCCGCACGGCCTCGTGCATCGCCACGAGCGACGACGAACATGCGGTGTCGATGGTCATCGACGGGCCGATCAGGTCCAGCGCGTACGAGATCCGGTTCGACAGCAGTGTATGCGACGAGCTGGTCGCACTGTGCGCATTGATGAACGGGCGCCCCATCTGCGAGGAACGAAGTCCCGCAGAATCATTGGTGAAACCGCCGACGTACACGCCGATCGGATTTCCGGCGACGCGACCGGCGTGACCTGCGTCGTCGAGCGCCTCCCATGCCACCTCGAGAAGTAGGCGTTGCTGTGGATCGGTGACCGCCGCTTCGCGAGGAGAGATGCCGAAGAACTCGGGGTCGAAGTCCCACAGAGACTGCGTCAGGAATCCGCCCTTGCGGGTGTACATGCGTCCGGGGGCGTCGGGATCCGGGTCGTAGAAGCGGTCGACATTCCATCGGTCCGCCGGAATATCGACGATTCCGTCACCCTTCGAGATCATGAACTCCCAGAAACTCTGCCCGTCGTGGACTCCTCCCGGGAAACGGCATCCGATACCGACGAGTGCAACCTCGACCATGACTCTCCTAAGAAGCATTGATGGCACTGATGAGCTTGATGGCACTGATGAGCTTGATGGCACTGATGAGCTTGGGGGCAGGCTTCGGGGAGGCGTCGACCTGCGACAGAGCACCTGGCTCGGCTTCGATCATCGTGTTTCCCCCCGAAACGCGTGCGCGCCGAGGGTGCGGCATCCGAATTGCCCACAGCCAACGGAAGACTCCGTTCGGCTGCCCCTACACGATCCCCCGCTTGGCGCTGACTGAATACAACCAGACTCGGTGCAGAACCGCCATAGGGAAGCGAGTTGACGAGCTTCGTCGCGTCCGGAGACGACAAGGTCCAGTTTTCAACATGTTTCGGAGCTCGTAGAAGTTGGACGCTCGTGCGGACATACTGGACGGTCGATCCACTGGCTGTAGTGAAGGTCGTATCTCTATCCCGATCTTCGGAGATGTTGTCGTGCAGTTCAATTGGCGGTATTTGACGAGCGTGCGGGGCAAAAATTACTGTGGTGCAGCAAATTTCACGGAGGGCATCCATGCATCGGGCGTTCGATCGTCGGTGCTACGACCGTCGGAGTCCCAACTGTCGGGGGGTATCGGGTTCGCGGGCTGCGCAGGTTGCAGCGGCTGCGCGGGGTGCATCGTGCGCGTGGGCTGGAGGGTGCGCGGCGGGGGGTGTGGGGTCGGCGGGGTGTGCCGGGTTCGCTGGCTGCGCGGGTTGCTGCGGCTGCGC
>NZ_BCXH01000009.1 GCF_001895005.1 Rhodococcus yunnanensis NBRC 103083
AGAGTGAGCGAGGGCGACATTCGGTCACCTTAAAGTGTGCGAATGTCACATTCGGTCACCCCAAAGTGAGCGAATGGCACACCCAGTCACTCAGAGTGTGCGAGGGCGACATCCGGTCACCTCAGACTGAGCGAATGTCACATCCGGTCACCTCAGAGTGAGCGAATGGCACACCCAGTCACTCAGAGTGTGCGAGGGCGACATTCGGTCACCCCAAAGCGAGCGAAGGTGACATCCGGTCACCCCCAAAGCGAGCGAAGGTGACATTCGGTCCACCCCCCCCGAGGTGTTCACACCGTCGGCGCGGTTTTCTTGCCCGCGAGACCGCGCCAGGCGAGGTTTTCGAGCAGATCGGCAGCGGCGTCGACCTCGATTTCGCCACCGGCGACGCGGTCGGCGACGGCTTCACCGGCTCCGACGAGGGCGACGGCCATCAGTGCGAAATTCTGGCCCGGATCGGGGTCTTTGGTGCTCATTTCGAGCAGGCCCGCGGTGAGTTCGATCAACCGATCACGGCTGCTCTGGACCTGCGAGGCGAAGGCCGTCTGACCGATCGCCTGGCGGTACAGCACCATCCACGATTTCCGGTGTTCACCGACGAATCCGAGGAACCCGAGAAGTGCGCTGCGCAGCTGTTCGCGCGGGGTCAGCAACGGATCCGCGGCGGGTGTCATGGCTTCGACGAATTTGACGCCTTCGCGGTGGATGCAGGCGGCGAACAGTTCGTCCTTGGATCCGTAGTAGAGGTACAGCATGGGCTTGGAGATCGCAGCCTTCTTGGCGATCGCGTCCATCGATGTCTCGTGGAACCCGTTGTCGGAGAAGACATCGACCGCCGCGTCGAGCATCTGCTGCTCACGGACGGCACGGGGCAATCTTTTGGTGCCTCCAGCCATCTGTCCTCCAAACCGATGTCGAACACACGATCTTACTCCACGGTAAGGACGCCGGAGGCGGCAACGGAAATCTAGCAGGCGCCTTTGAACCGCGCGACTGTGGCAGCCGACGCGTCGACCTGCGCAGCTGGCAGCCTGCCGGTGGCGACGGCATCTTCGAGATTGTCGAGAACCTGCGGCACGTCGTCGGTCGTCAGCCACAGTGCAACGTCCGCGCCTGCCACCAGAGCCGCTTCGACGGCCGCGACGATTCCGAGCCGATCGGTGATCGCGGCCATGCCACTGAGATCGTCGGTGAAGATCGGTCCCGTGAACCGCGCGGCGCCGTAGCCGACGCCCTCGCGCAGCAACGACATCGCTGCAGGGCTGATGCTCGCCGGCACACCCGGATCCGTCAGTCCCGGCACGTCCAGATGCCCGACCATGATTCCCACACCCGTCTGCGACAGCGCGTTGTACGGAAGCAGATCGGATTGCCTGAGTTGCTCGATGGGAGGCGTCGTGACCGCACCTGTGTGCGAGTCGCCCGAGCCCGATCCATGACCGGGGAAATGCTTGAGGACCGGTTGGATACCTGCATCGCGCAGTCCCTGTGCGTAGGCACCGGCATACGCGATCACCTCCTTCGGATCGGAGGAGTAGGAACGGTCACCGATCACCGAGTCGTCGGGCTGGCTGCTGACATCGACGACCGGTGCGTAATCGACCGTCACCCCGAGATCCTTCAGACCGAGGCCACGTTCGAGAGCCATCTGGTACGTCTCGTCGACGCTCATCGTCTGGGCCGTCTCGCGAGCCGACGGGTCGGTTCCCAGCAGGTCTTCGACGCGGGAGACCCTGCCGCCCTCTTCGTCGATCGTCACCATCGGCGGCACCTGCGCTGCCTCGTCGATCTGGGGTACTTCACCGTTGGCCAGCGTCGACGAATCGGTCCAGCTACCGATGAAGATGCCGCCTACCTGTTCGCGTTCCATGATGTCGACGGCGTCCGCGGTTCCGGTGACGCCGACGGTCAACAATTGGGCGAGCCGTTGCCGCTCGGTGAGCGTTCCGACGAAGCTCGCACAGGCGTCCACCGGGGGCGGAGGCAGTTCCGTCGTCGCCTGGGTGGTCGGTGCGGCAGCGGAGGTGGCTACCGGAGCCGCCTCGGGAGCCTTGCTACTGCACCCAGCGATGAACCCGACCCCCAACACCACGGCGAGGACGGGAACGGGCGAACGGAACTTCATCATGATGCTCGACCGTAGCCGACTGCCAACGTCCGCGAAATCGAGGCGCCTGGGACTAACCTAGGACAAAAGCGACATCAGGAGGGACTTTCGATGCCTGCAGACCTCATACTCATCGCCTACGACGGGTCCGACAACGCCAAGCGAGCCATCGAGTACGCCGGCCGATTCCTGACGACGCATCGTGCCGTCGTCGTCACGGCATGGGAGCCGATGGTCCGTCAGGCAGCCCGCATGTCGGGGCTCTCCGGCGTCATGCAGCCGGAATGGGTTCCCGACGACACAGCCGAGGACGTAGCGCTGACCGACGCCAAGGTCACCAACAACGAGGGCGTCGCGCTCGCCGAACTGGCGGGCCTCGACGTGGAAGGCCACTGCGCCGAATGTACGACGGCAATATGGAGCGCCATCGTCGAGAAGGCCGACGACGTGAACGCCGACATCATCGTCACCGGCACCCGCGGCACCACCGGACTTCGTTCCTTACTCCAGAGTTCGGTCGCCGATCATGTGCTGCGCCACAGCCACCGGCCGGTCTTGATCGTTCCGCCCGGCAAGTAGGGCGCGTGCACCCTGGCGCCGCGGCCTTCGGGTGATACCGTGATCCGCGCGCGGGGATTGCCGGCCGTCGCACCGTGAGTCCTTGTCGACGAAAGTGGAGAACCGAGATGAAGTTCGCTGTCCCGGGAGTTGTTGCTGCGGTAGTCGGCGCGGTATTGGGTGCAGGCGTCGTGTTCGGAGTGACTGCGGCCGCGGCGGAGAACACTCGCCCCGACATCGACCGTTCCGGAAACGCCGATTCCTCGTTGTTGAACCAGGTTGAGTACGGCAGCCGCTGACGCTCCCGCATCGATCTCCACCGAACCACTCGGTCGTAGGTGGCTGCTCGGCGTCTCCGCCCTGGCGTTCGTTCTCACTTTTCTGCAGATTCCCGGATACACCGTTGCAGACACCAAGTACGACCTGACCCAGAATCCTCTCGGTTTTCTGGCTCGTGCGTCGCATCAGTGGACATCTCAGGCACCGCTCGGCCAGGTGCAGAACCAGGCCTACGGCTACTTCTTCCCGCACGGAGCGTTCTTCGCGCTCGGTGACGTTCTGTCGATTCCGCCGTGGGTGACGCAGCGCATCTGGTGGGCTCTGCTGCTGATCGCCGGGTTCTGGGGCATCGTCCGGCTCGCCGAGGCTCTCGGAATCGGCAGCCGCAGTTCACGGATCATCGCCGCGTGCGCGTTCGCTCTTTCCCCCCGCGTCATCACCACGCTGGCGTCGATCTCCTCGGAGACGATGCCGATGATGCTGGCGCCGTGGGTGCTGATTCCCATCGTCCGCGCTTTCCAGAGCGAGTCACCGCCGCTTCGCCGACTCGCCGCCCAGTCCGCGCTCGCCGTCGCTCTGATGGGTGCGGTCAATGCGGTCGCCACCGCCGCGGCCTGCCTCGTCGGGGTGATCTGGGTGCTGTGTCACCGACCGAACAGACGCTGGGTCGTCTTCTCCGGCTGGTGGGCCGGGTTCCTCGTGCTCGCGACGCTGTGGTGGATGGTTCCGCTTCTGCTTCTCGGGCGCGTCAGTCCGCCGTTCCTCGACTACATCGAATCCTCGGGTACCACGACGCAGTGGGCGTCGCTGGCGGAAATCCTTCGCGGAACCTCCAGTTGGACCCCGTTCGTCTCACCCGAGCGCGTGGCGGGCGCAGTCCTGGTCACCCAGCCGGCCGCCGTCGTCGCTACCGGGGTCATCGCGGCAGCCGGTATCGCCGGATTGGCCATGCGATCGATGCCTGCGCGCGGACGCCTCACGATCATGCTCTTCGTCGGCATCCTCGGGCTGACGGCGGGATATGTCGGCGAGCTCGGCTCACCGGTCGCCGACACGGTCCGCATGTTCCTCGACACCGCAGGCGCTCCGCTGCGCAACGTCCACAAACTCGAGCCCGTCGTTCGAATTCCGTTGGTGCTCGGTCTGGCTCACCTTCTGGCACAAGTTCCGCTACCCGGTTCGGTGCCCGCAGCCCGATGGCGTCGGGCCATCGCACACCCGGAGCGCGAGAAGATGACGGCCGTCGCCGGTCTCGTGCTCGTCGCTCTGACGTTCTCGACCTCGCTCGCATGGACCGGCAAGCTCGCCCCTCGGGGAGCATACGAATCCATCCCGGACTACTGGCACGACGCCGCGGACTGGCTCACCGATCACGCGTCGGGATCATCGCCCGACGGGTCCGACGCCGAACGCGCGCTCGTCGTCCCCGGTGCGCCTTTCGCACTGCAGACGTGGGGCCTCACGCGCGACGAACCGTTGCAGGCGCTCGCGACCACTCCCTGGGCTGTTCGTGATTCGGTTCCACTGACCCCGCCCGGCGCCATTCGCGCACTGGATTCGGTGCAACGACTCATCGCCGACGGCACCCCCTCGCTCGGGCTTGCCGATACGTTGCGGGGGCAGGGAATCGGGTACGTCGTGGTGCGCAACGATCTCGAACCAGAGACGTCACGATCGACGCGTCCGGTGCAGGTTCACGCCGCACTCGACGGCTCCCCCGGCCTCACGCGCGTCGCCGAGTTCGGCAAGGAGATCACGACCGGCACGGTGGAGGGCTTCACCGTCGACGGTGATCTCCGACCGTCGTATCCCCCCGTCGAGATTTACGCCGTCGAATCGACTGCGTCGGTGTCCGGCCCGTACACCGTCGACCTCGATCGAGTCCCGTTCGTGCAGGGTGGACCGGAATCGCTGCAGCGCTTGAATTCCCAGCGGAACGCCGGCGTTCCGGACCCGGTTCCCGCCGGGCCAGTGCTGCTCGCGTCCGACGCTGCAGCCGCGGGGATCGACGTCGACAAGGTCACGGTGACGGACACTCCGATGAATCGGGAGACCGATTTCGGGCAGGTCGACAACCACAGTTCGGCGTTGCGCTCGGTCGACGAGCCGAGGCGTTCGCTCAACGACGTCGCCGATTATCCGCTCTACGGCGCCGACACCGTGAACGGCGAATGGGAAGGCGCCCGTATCACCGCGTCGAGTTCGGCGTCGGATTCCACCCAGATCGGCGGCACCAAACCGGGCAGTGGCGTCGCCGCCGTGGTCGACGGTGACCTGGCCACGGGCTGGGTGTCCAACGGCATCGAAAGCGCGGTCGGACAATGGATACAGCTCGACTTCGACACACCGGTGCGCGACGGCCTGCTCCACCTACGTACCAGCCCCGGCACCATCGGGGATCCGGTGAAATGGCTCGAGATCACCACCCCCAACGGAAGCACTGCAGCACGGATCGACAAACCGGGCGATCCGATCACGGTCTCGCTTCCGGGCGGTTCGACGCCGTGGCTGCGCGTGACGGCCAAGTCGACGGTCGATGGAACGAGGGGAAGCCAGTTCGGGATCAGCGAACTCTCGGTCGAGGACTATTCGAATCGTGATGCGCCCCAGCAGGTATCGATCGTCCACCGGGCCGTACTGCCCGCCGTACACGACGGCGCCGAGGTCACGGCATGGGAGCTCGGCCAGGAATTCCCCGGCCGGCCAGGATGCCTCGACACCGCCGATCGCATCCGCTGCAGCAGCGGACTGTCGCAGGCACCGGAGGAACTCGGTAGATTCTCCCGAACACTGTCGGTGCCCGAAGGTACCGCCGTGCTTCCCGAACTGACCTTGCGGACCCGGCAGAGCCCGGAGCTGGAAGCTCTTCTGTCCCAACCGGGAAGGCCGTCGGCGCGCGGTGCCTCGGACGTCGGCGATCTGCACGGGTCGGCGTTCGCGGCCACCGACGGCGACGAGCGCACCTCGTGGACCGCGCCGGAGAAGAGCATTCGGTCGCAGGCGGGGACACAACCGACACTGACCATCGATCTGCCCGAGCCGACACTCGTCGACGGCCTCACGTTGACACCGAGCCTCGGCACCTTGCCCGCCCACCCGACGACCGTCGCCGTCAATCTGGGCGGCGGACCGCAGGTTCGCGAGGTCGACGCCGACGGCGCGACGACCGTCGAGCTCGAACCACGGGTGACGAGCCGCATCGTGCTCTCGCTCGTCGACTGGAAGGACGTGCTGGACAAGAATTCGCTCGGATTCGTTCTCCCCCAACCTCCCGGCCTCGCCGAGGTGACGGTTCTCTCCGGCGGGCGCGAGGTCGGAACTCCGCTGGACGAGAGCCGCGAAATCACCGTCGGATGCGACGTCGGCCCGGTCGTCTCGATCGCAGGCCAGACCGTCCGCGCATCGGTGACCGCGACGGCTGCGCAGTTCCGCTCGGGCGAGCCGCTGCAGGCGACGCTGTGCGAGGGCATCTTTCCCGTGCCGAACGAGACTCTGAACCCGATAGCACTGCCCCACGGCGAGCAGGACGTCGTCGTAGATCCTGGTGCTGCGTTCTTCGTCGACGGAATTCGGTTGCGCACCATGCCTGTTCCTGCGCTCAGTGCGACCAGCTCGGCACCCGTCGCCGCGTCGACCACCGCATGGACTGCCGACCACCGCGAGATCGACATCGGCGAGGCGGCGACGGATCAGCTACTGGTGGTGCCGGAGAGCAACAACATCGGTTGGGTGGCAACGGCGTCCGACGGGACGGAGCTGAAGCCGGTCGTCGTGAACGGGTGGCAGCAGGGATGGGTCGTGCCCGCGGGAACCACGGGGACCGTCACACTCGATTTCCCGTCGGACACGTGGTACCGGCTCGGGATATTCGGCGGCCTGCTTCTGCTGATTCCGTTGACGTTCTTCGTGTTCCGTCGCAGTAGGCCGACCGGCGACCCGGCTCCGCGCGCATGGCGAGCGAGCGTGCTCGGATGGGTCGCGCTCGCGGCGGCGTCGTTCGTCGTCGCGGGCATCGCCGGAATCGTGGTCACCGCCGCCGTTGGCTCGATCGCCCGCGTCGCAGCGCACCGATACGGGCCTGCCGCCGAGGCCCGGGTTCTCGTCGGTACCGCAGGAACTGCGACCCTCCTCGCGATGGCCCTGCTGTCCAAGGGACCCTGGCGCGCAGCCGACGGATACGTGGGCCATTCCTACCTGATCCAGCTGGCGGCACTGATCGCGCTGGTCGCGGTGGGCGTGGGTGCCCTACGGACCCGTACGTGAGGGGTCAGGCCCGGCCGTTACCCATGCGCTCACGGGTGCGGAGCGCACGCCGCGACGGCTCCTCCACGAGCGCATAACTGGCGGCCGCGACGGGAATCGACAGCGCGGTGGTCACACACAGCACCAGCACGAAATGCCCGGAGAACGGGATGATGCCGAACACCGGGAACACCATCGCAAGTATCACCAGGTGCCAGATGAAGATTCCGTACGACCAGCGGCCGAGAGCAAGTGTCACCGGATGCTCGAGAATCCGGTGACGGTGCGTGTCGGCCAACACGAGCGGCGCCAACAGTGCGAACGCGAGAATCGCGCCGAGCACGATCTTCACCTCGAACTGCCACGCCGCCGGACGCACCAGACCCTGTGGGCCGGCAAGGGCCGTCGCCGACAATGCGAATGCCACGATCGCGATCGCCGCGCACAGTGCCCGACGCGCGGCGAGCCGGTGGGCCCATGTCTCCTCGCTCGTCGAGTACTCCGCCAACAACATTCCTGCCGCGAACCAGGCGAAGTAACCCGGGAGCCAGTTGTCGTGATGGATCGCATCGGGCGTCGGTACCGGTACGAACGCCCAACACAGACTCGCTGCCGCCACCACGAACAACAGCGGCCGCCGCGCGCGTGCGGCGGCGCCGCGCAGGCGCAGCATCAGAAACGCGAACACGGGGAGAAGCAGGTAGAACGACACCTCGACCGACAGAGACCACATCTGCGTCATGCCCTCGGTCAACGTCAACGGCATGAACACCTGTGACAGCGACAGATTGGCCACCCACACCCGCCAACTGCTGCCGGTGTTCGGCAGGAACAACAGCACGAGCGTCACGACGACCCAGTAGGCGGGGAGAATGCGCACCGCCCTCGACCACAGGTATCGCAGCACCGGCTGAGCCTGCCCGAGCCCGCGCGCCTGGGCGGCGTGCGGTCGCCACAGCAGAAACCCCGACAACGCGAAGAACAGCGCGACGGTGAGGTCGAACCGACCCCAGATTCGGCCCATGATCGGTGAACTCGCCACGCCGGTCTGAAAAGCCACGTGCGTGACGATGATCCCGAGAGCCGCGAACGCGCGCATCCCTTCGAGCGACGGTATGAAGCCACGAAGCGGCACGACGGCGCGCGGCAAGGCCTCGATCGATGTGTTCATCGTCGACCAGTACAGCATCCTGGTCGCTTCATGGTGAATGTCGACCATCCTCGGGCGTGCCCGAGACTGCGCGACGTGATCACTGTTACTGTCACCAGCGACGTGGCGATTCCAATCGGACACTCCAGGTCGAGGTTTCGATTCTCCTCGACTTGTCGGGGGTGGAAGCAGGGGCGCGCCGGGACTTAAGACTAAGGAGATTCTCACATGGCGGAGCGCTCAGGGCCGAGCCGGATTCTCGCCCTCGCACTCGTTGGTTTGGGCGCATTCCTGCTGGTTGCGGCAATTCTCATTCCCACTTATACCGTCTCTCGCCTCGAGAAGACGCCGCTCGATCTGGAAGTCACGACGGTATCGACCGGCTCCGGCAGCGTGTTGAACGCGGCGTCGTTGGCGGCCGGCCGCGCACAGGTCGACGAGAACGTCCCCCTGGTGTCGCAGCGATTCGTCACCGTCGAGGATCCGTCCAACGCGGACGAGATGACATTGCAGGCCGGACAGACGCTGCGCCGCAGTGACAAACAGGGCGACACCGGCCTCCTCACCGCGAGCGTCGACCGCGTCACCATCGACCGCGTCAGCTCGCTTCCCGTGGAGGATCCCATCGGAACCATCCAGGTGCAGGGCGACAAGCCGGCCGAGGAAGTCCGCCACACCGGATTGCAGTACAAGTTCCCGTTCGGAGCCGAGCAGACCAGTTACCCGTTCTTCGATATCAATGCACGCGCATCGAAGGACATCGACTTCGTCGAGGAGACGGAGATCAACGGCACCAAGGTGTACAAGTACGAGCAGACGGTCGGTCCCGTCGACCTGGCCTCGGTGGTCAACATTCCGACCAACAGGGTCACACTGCCTGCCTCGACGTGGGGCGTCGAGGGCGGCGCAGACCCGGTCACGATGACTCGCTGGTACGAGAACAAGCGCACCGTGTGGGTCGAGCCGGAGACCGGCGTCATCGTCAAGGGTGAAGAGCAGGTGCACCAGTACTACTCGCGCACGGCGGGCACGTCCGAGGTCGACGTGCTCAACGCACCGATCACGTTCGACGAGAACACTGTCGAGTACCAGATCCAGCAGGCCAAGGACGGTCAGGACACGCTCTCGCTGTTCGGTCGCACAGTGCCGATCATCGCGGCCGTTCTCGGTGTCATCGCGCTGATCGCCGGCATCATCCTCGGCGTGCGCGGCGGAAACGGCCCTCGTCGGCCGGCCACCACCGGCGGACCTCGCGAGACGGACGGCGGCGGCGGATACGCAGCTCCCACCGAACCACGAGGCCGCGACTGGACGACGGATCAGACCGAGGTCATCCCACGCACGAATCTCTCCAAGGACTGATCACGAACAACCCCGGATGGCGCGGGGCGAGTGAATTTCACTCGCCCCGCGCCATCCGGTTTTCGTAGGACCGACGACTCTCACGCCTGCAGTCTCAAGCCCGGGTCAGAGCCACGACGCTCATCACGACGGCGCAGGCAGAGGCAACCGATGCCGCGACGACGACGAACTGCAGCACCGTCGAGGCCACCGTCAGCAGCAGCACGACCTCGACGGCCAGACCGATCCACCCGATCATCGCCAGCCGAGTTCTGTTGCCCGCGATGGCCCACAGCATTCCGCTCTGCACCACCGCGAGAGCCGCGCCCTGCAACGCGAAGATCCACACATAGCCCTGCACCGGCGCGTATGCCTCCCCGACGACGACCGGCAACAGCGGCGCAGCCACGGCGCAGCCGGCGACCAGCACCGCGCCGATTCCGGCCACCACGGCCAGCGCCGACCGGACAGCAGAGGCCGATTGCGCAGGATTCGCCATCCGCGGATACAGCACGACGCCGACGGCCTGAGGCAGCCAGAACGCCGCCTTCGTCGCAACGGCGCCGAGTGCGTACAAGCCTGCTTGTTCGGCGTCGAGCAGCGCCTTGGCGAGCACGAGATCGACTGCGGACAACCCGATCAGCGCCAACTGGACCTGCGACGCCCCGAGAACGGACGCGACGCTGAGCGTGGTCGTCGAGTGGCCCGGTGTCGCATCGGTTGCGAGCCGCGCCCCGATCGCCACCAACGCCGTCCCGACGGCGCTCGCCGCCAACACGATCCCCGGCCCGCCGCCGAACGCCAGTACGACGACCGCGGGTGCGACCTTGCCGACTCCGGCCGCGGCGAGAACGACACTCAGCCTGCCGAATCGAGCTGTGCCCTGCAGCAATCCCTGCTCCGTCGCGAGGAGCACCAGCACCGGTGCGACGACGAGCGCCGACGCGGTCGCCAGTACCCCGGTGTCCAGCGCGAAGGCCACGGCAGGCGCGAGCAGGAGTGCCAGCACCGCGACCACCGCGGCGGATCGGTATCCGAGAGTACGAAGTTCGGCGCTTCCCCGGCCGCGCACCACCTCACGCGCGACGACCGACTGCACGGCGAGCGCCGGAACAGCCAGCACGAGTTGAGCTGCGAGAAGGCTGGCGAACTCGCCGTACCCCGTGACGCCGAGCAACCGACTGGCGGGCAAGTGGAGGAGGTACGAGGCGGCGTTGGCAGCCATCGAACCGGCCGTGACCATCGTCATGCCCGCGACCGCCGAGGTACTGACGGTGCGAGACGGCATGTAGGACACGGTATAGGGTCCCGTGGGTGGTGTGGACGCAGCGCGGCCGGACGGTCGCACCGGCAGCGTTCAGCCTGATCCTCGCGCTCGCGATTCTCGGTCCCCTGCTCGGGCCCGGTTACCTCCTGCTGCGCGACGCCGTCAGCACACCCCGCTCGTACCTGACCGACGCCGCGCTCGGCACCACCGATGCTGCGGCCCGTGCCGTCCCGCAGGATGCATTCGTGGCGGCGGCCTCGACCGTCGTCGACGGCGGCATCGTCGTCAAAGCGATTCTGCTGCTGGCGCTCTGGTTCGCCGGCTGGGGAGCCGCGAGGATGGCCCGCGCTGTGCTCCCGTCGTCGGGCACGCCTGCGCTGCTGACCGCCTCGGCGGTGGCGATCTGGAACCCCTACGTCGCCGAGCGGCTGCTGCAGGGGCATTGGAGCCTGCTGGTCGGGTACGCGGCTCTGCCGTGGACGGTCACCGCGGCGCTCACGCTCGTACGCACCGGCCGGTGGGCTCCGCTCGCGGTGTGTCTCGCGGTTGCCGGTCTCACGCCGACCGGTGTGCTGCTGTGCGGATTCGCCGCCGGTGTATGCGTGGCCTGTGTACGCGTGGCCGGCTCGGCCCGCAGACTTTCGATCGCGTTCGCGCTCACCGCCGCCGCGTCCCTGCCGTGGCTGGTCGCGACGGCGGTCTCGGGCGGCGGCGCAGTGGGCACCGACCCGGCCGGAGTCGCAGCGTTCGCCGCGCGAGCCGAACCGGGACTCGGGACGATCGGCAGCCTCGCGGGCCTCGGCGGAATCTGGAACGCCGACGCGGTACCGACGACGAGGACGTCGCTGTTCGCCGTCGTCGGCACAGTGCTGCTGCTGGCCGTCGTCGCGCTCGGAATCGTTCCGCTCTGGCGTCGCCGGCGACATCCCGTCGTTCTCGCGCTCGGTTCGATCGCCGTCGTCGCTGTCGTCGGTCCTGCGCTCGGGGCGACCGCGCTCGGTCTGCGGCTCGGCGAATGGGCGGCGACGGACGTGCCGGGGGCAGGGCTGCTGCGCGACAGCCAGAAGTGGGTCGCGCTCGCCATGCCGTTCTACGCGCTCGCCGCGGCGGCAGGCGTCACCTGGGCCGGTGTGAAACTGCGCAACGCGTGGTTGCCTGCGGTCGCAGCGATCCTGGCAGTGGTGATCGCGCTTCCCGACCTGGTGTGGGGCGTCGCAGGGCAGTTGGAACCCGTCGAGTATCCGTCGTCGTGGGCATCGGTCGCCGCCGAACTGGACGGCCGGAGCGGCGATGTCGCGGTTCTACCCGCGGGGACGTTTCGGCTCTTTCCGTACAGCGGCGACGTGCCCGTGCTCGACCCGGCGCCGCGCATGCTCCCGCTCGACGTGCTGCAGACAGGCGAACTCGTCGTCGCGGGCGGGACCGTTCGCGGTGAAGGGGCGCGCGCCGAAGCCGTCGAAGCGGTCCTGTCGGCGGGCGGTGCGGCCGATCGTCTCACCGAGCTCGGCGTCGGCTGGGTCCTGGTGGAACGTACGACGCCGGGGCAGCTCGGCGATTCGCAGGCGACTCTCGACCAGCTGGAGCCGGTGTTCGCCGACGACGAGTTGGCGCTCTACCGGGTCCCCGGCGACCCGGCGGATCAGGGATCGGGACAGGGTTCGGGACACGACTGGGCCGTGGGCGCAGCGCACATCGTCTGGATCGCGATGGTTGTCGGCGGGCTCGGCGTCCTCGCCTATCGCCGAATCGGCTGAGGCAGCGCCTGCGACACCAGCCCCGACACGTGGGATCCCGACACCGATGCCTCCAGCACGCTGTGCACCTCGTTCGCGCACTGTTCCCACGAGAATTCGCGGGCACGGACCCGCGCCTTCTCACCCAGGTCGTCGCGTACCTCGGCGTCGAGCAGCAGCCCGGCGATGGCGTCGGTCAGCGCCGGCACGTCGCGGTCACGGCCTTCGGAACCGACGAGCAGGCCCGTCACGCCGTCGATGATCGAGTCGGTGAGTCCCTTGGAACTGCGGTATCCGACCGTCGGCACACCGTGCTGGGCCGCCTCGACGACCGCCAGCCCCCAACCCTCCTTGCGCGAGGGCATCACGTGCACCCAGGAACGTCCGAGCAGCTCGTGTTTGCGCCGCTCGTCGACGTGTCCGTGGAAGGTCACCGCGTCGGGAATGCCGAGCTCGTCGACGCGGTCTCGCAGATTCTCTTCCCACCAGCCGCCGCCGATGACGTCGAGATGGAGGTTCGGAATGCGCAGCCGCAATGCGGCGACGGCAGCGAGGGCGTCCTCGATCTGCTTGTGCGGCACCAGGCGTGAGAGCACGGACAGCGACGGGTGCGCCGACCTGACGTCCTCGGGCGTGGTCGCGGGTAGGGCGTCCACACCGTTGCGTACGACGGCCACGCGGCCGCGGTCCACCCCGAGCGTGACCAGCTCGTCCGCCGACGGCAGCGACACCGTCAGGTACTGGTTGCGGCGGTGCACCCGCGGCGACACCGCACTTTCGAGCCACCAGCCGAGCTTCGCCATCAGCGGACCTGCCACGGGCCACTGTTCGCGGTGGCAATGGTGGACCAGCAGGGTCACCGGAGCACCCGAGACCAGACGCGAGAAGAAGGGAATGCCGTTCTGCGTGTCGACCACCGCGTCGGGCCTGATGCCGCGGAGAGGACCGAATCCGACGCGGCCTGCCAGAATCGCGGCCAACGCGCGGGGGTAGACGCCCAGCCGCCCGCCCGCCCGACTGATGCGAATGCCGTCGACCCATTCTTCCGCCGGAGCACCCGGATACGATGCCGTCCGCAGCGTCACCTTGACACCCAGCCTCGCCAGGCCCGCACCGACCTGCTCCAGATAACGCTCACTACCGCCCCCCTGTGGATGGCCGGTATCGCGCCAGCACAGCAACAACACCTCGCGCACAGAATCCGTCCCCCATCGCGGCCGTGTACATGAACTTCGAAGACACCTTAGCGGTTCGCCCAGCCCCGCGACGGGCCGACATGGCGCCCTCGCCTAGTCTTCTTGCTCGTGCGCACAGTCCGGAACGTCACCAGGCTGTTCGCCGCGCGTGCGACGCTCGGCCGCTCGGTGAGCCTGCTCCGCGATTTCGGGCACGAACAGTCCGCCCCCGACATCTTCTACGGTGCACTCGCTCGGGACTCCGTCGAGCTGATCGGCGACCTCTACAAGGGCCTGACCGGCGACGAGTTGCAGGGTCGCGTCGTAATGGACGTCGGCGGCGGGCCCGGGTACTTCGCCCAGGTGTTCCTGGGCCGCGGAGCTCGCTACATCCCGGTCGAGCCCGATGCGTCCGAGATGCACGCCGCAGGGTTGACGGTGCACGGCAGTGTGCGGGGTTCGGGAATGGCGCTGCCCTTCCTCGACGACAGCGTCGACATCTGCTTCTCGTCCAACGTCGCCGAGCACGTTCGCGAACCGTGGACGATGGCCGAGGAAATGCTTCGCGTCACCAAGCCGGGCGGGTTGATGGTGTTGTCGTACACGCTGTGGCTGAGCCCGTTCGGCGGCCACGAAACCCGGCCGTGGCACTACCTCGGTGGCAAGTACGCCGCGGCGCGATACCTGCGCACGCACGGTCGTCCACCGAAGAATCTGTTCGGGGAATCGCTCTTCGACATCGGTGCTGCCGACGGATTACGGTGGGCGCGAAGCACTTCCGGTGGCACTCTGCTCGCGGCTTTCCCGCGTTATCACCCACGCTGGGCGTGGTGGCTCATCCGCATCCCCGGTGTGCGTGAACTACTCGCCAGCAATCTCGTGGTGGTTCTGCGCGCTCGGTGAACCGGGAAGCTACGTTGGAACGATGACAGCGCTCGCATTGGACATCGGGGGAACGAAGATGACCGCGGCGGTCGTCGGCCACGACGGACGCCCAGGCGAGGCACTGGCAGTCCCGACGCCGGAGAGCGACGTCTGGAATGCCTGCTCCGAACTTCTCGATGCGGTGGCCGTCGGCTCCGACGTCGACAGGATCGGCATCGCATGCGCAGGCCCGGTGGACACGCTCGCCGGCTCCGTCGCACCCATCAACATTCCGGAGTGGAAGAACGGATTCGGCCTCGCCGACGCGGTTCGGCAACAGTTCCCCGACGCCTCGACGTCCATCGCGATGGACGGCGGGTGCGCGGCGCTCGGTGAGCACAAGTTCGGCGCAGCTCGCGGAGTCGACGACGTCCTCAGCCTCGTCGTGTCGACCGGTATCGGCGGCGGCCTGGTACTCGGCGGCGAGATCGTGCACGGCAGGAGCGGTAATGCGGGGCACATCGGGCACATGGTCGTCCCCGGTTCGACGACGCCTTGTACGTGCGGCGGCCTCGGCTGCGTGGAGACCGTGTCGAGCGGGCCGTCGGCGGTGCGCTGGGCGCAGGAGCAGGGGTGGCTCGGGTCCACCGGCGCCGAGCTGGCCAAGTCCGCCCAGGAAGGTGACGTCGTCGCGATCACGACGTTGCAGCGAGCGGGCGTCGCTCTCGGCCAGGCGATTGCGTCGGCGGCAGCCCTGGTCGATGTGAACCTCGTCGTCATCGGTGGTGGGTTCGCGCAGGCAGGCCCGCCGCTGTGGGATCCGATCCAGGAGTCCGCCGCGCTGCATGCGCGTCTGAAGTTCTTGGTCGGCCTGGAGATCGTGCCTGCCGAACTCGGTGCGGTGGGGACGCTGACGGGGGCGGCCGTGCTTGCGACGTCGCCTCCCAGCTGAGGTCGTTTCGCACGCTCCACGCACACCTTCCCAATTTCTGTAACGTGTTCTAGTGTCGTTTCATGACCGACTTCACGAAGCTGTTCCTCGGCGGGCACTGGACCGCGCCGTCGACCGAGGAGACCGCGGAGGTCTTCTCACCCGCAACGGAAGAGCGCGTCGGGAGCACTCCCGTCGCCGCTCCCGCCGATATCGACGCTGCCGCAGCGGCAGCGCGTACGGCCTTCGAGTCGGGTCCGTGGGCCCGAACCTCACCCTCGAAACGAGCACAGGTTCTCGGTAGGGTCGCCGCGCTGATCGAGGAGCGTAGCGCCGCACTGACGGCCGTGACCTCCGACGAGATGGGCGCGCCTCACTCGATGGTCGGGATGCTGCAGCAGACCCCGGCGCTCGCGGTTCTGCAGTACTACACGCAGCTGGCCGAGTCGTTCCCGTGGACCGAGACGCGGCACGGCCCGTTCGGACAGACGCGGGTCACCCGCGAGCCCGTCGGCGTCGTTGCCGCCGTCATCGCCTGGAACGTCCCGCTGTTCCTCGCCGTCAACAAGCTGGCCCCCGCACTGCTCGCCGGATGCTCGGTACTGCTCAAGCCCGCACCGGAAACACCCCTCGGAGCCAATCTGCTCGCGGACATCTTCACCGAAGCGGGAGTCCCCGAAGGCGTGCTGTCGGTACTGCCCGGCGGCGCCGAGACCGGGGAGTACCTCGTCTCGCACCCCCTGGTGGACAAAGTGACCTTCACCGGCAGCACCGCCGTCGGCAGGTCCATCGGCACCATCGCAGCGCAGCAACTGAAGCGGTGCTCCCTCGAGCTCGGCGGCAAGTCCGCGGCAATCCTGCTGGAGGACATGGACATTGCGTCGACGATGCCGATGCTGCTGCTGTCGGGGTTGATGAACACCGGTCAGGCGTGCGTGGCGCAGACCCGCATTCTCGCGCCGCGTTCACGCTACGACGAGATCCTCGACGCCATGGCCCTCGGCGCCGGATCGATGAAGGTGGGAGATCCGACCGATCCTGCCACCCAACTCGGTCCGCTGATCTCGGAGAAGCAGCGGCGCCGTGTCGAGGGCTACATCGCGAAGGGCAAGGAGGAAGGTGCGCGCCTGGTCCTCGGCGGCGGCCGTCCCGAGGGCCTGACCACGGGGTGGTTCGTCGAACCGACCATCTTCGCCGACGTCGACAACTCGATGACCATCGCCCGCGAGGAGATCTTCGGGCCGGTCCTGGCGGTGATCCCGTACGACTCCGAGGACGAAGCGATCAAGATCGCCAACGATTCCGACTACGGTCTCGCGGGCTCGGTGTGGACCACCGACATCGATCACGGACTCGACGTCGCCGCACAGATCAGGACGGGCACCTACGCGATCAACTGGTACGCCTTCGACCCCGGCTCACCGTTCGGCGGCTACAAGAACTCCGGCATTGGACGCGAGAGCGGACCCGAAGGCCTCGACGGGTACTGCGAGCTCAAGTCGGTCCTGATGCCGCCGGGGTATGCGGGCTGAAGGGTGCCGACATACATCTGCACCGGGATCTACCATTCTCATCCCACGTTTCGGGTGAGGACTGTAGATCCCGGTGCAGATTAGATGCTGGTTACGCTTCCAACCGCTGCTTCAGTGCGTCGAACTCGTCCTTGATACCGGTCGGCAGTTTCTCGCCGACGAAGTCGAACCACTCCTCGATCAGCGGGATCTCGGCCTTCCACTCGTCGACGTTCACCGCGAGAGCCTCGGCGACGTCTTCGACGGTGGTATCGAGTCCCGAGATGTCGAGTGCGTCGGCGGTGGGCACGACACCGATCGGAGTTTCGACGCCTGCAGCCTTGTGCTCGATGCGCTCCACGATCCATTTCAGGACGCGGGAGTTCTCACCGAATCCTGGCCAGAGGAAGCGCTTGTCGTCACCGCGGCGGAACCAGTTGACGTAGAACACCTTCGGAAGCTTCGACTCGTCGGCGTTCTTGCCGAGGTCGATCCAGTGCTGGAAGTAGTCACCGACGTTGTAGCCGAGGAACGGCAGCATCGCCATCGGATCGCGGCGGATGGTGCCGACCTTGCCCTCGGCGGCCGCGGTCTGCTCCGAGCCGACGGTGGCGCCCATGAACACACCGTGCTGCCAGTCGCGAGCCTCGGTGACCAACGGGACGGTCGTCTTGCGACGTCCACCGAAGAGGATCGCCGAGATCGGCACGCCCTTGGGGTCGTCCCACTCGTCGGCCATCGACGGGCACTGAGCCATCGGCACGCAGTACCGCGAGTTGGGGTGAGCGGCAAGCGAATCGGACTCCGGAGTCCAGTCGTTGCCCTTCCAGTCGATGAGGTGCTGCGGGTCGCCTTCGAGGCCTTCCCACCACACGTCGCCGTCGTCGGTCATCGCGACGTTGGTGAACACCGAGTTGCCCTGATCGATGGTCTTCATCGCGTTGGGGTTCGAGTCCCAGTTGGTGCCGGGTGCGACGCCGAAGAATCCGAACTCGGGGTTGACGGCGTAGAGGCGACCGTCCTCGCCGAAGCGCATCCAGGCGATGTCGTCGCCGATGGTCTCTGCGCGCCAGCCCGGAATGGTCGGCTGAATCATCGCGAGGTTGGTCTTGCCACATGCGGACGGGAACGCCGCCGCGATGTAGTACGCCTTGTCCTCCGGCGAGATGAGCTTGAGGATCAGCATGTGCTCGGCGAGCCAGCCCTCGTCGTGCGCCATGGCCGAGGCGATGCGCAACGAGTAGCACTTCTTACCGAGTAGAGCGTTGCCGCCGTAACCAGAGCCGAAGCTCCAGATCTCGCGGTCCTCCGGGTAGTGCGTGATGTATTTGGTGTCGTTGCACGGCCATGCGACGTCGTCCTGGCCTTCGGCGAGCGGTGCGCCGAGCGAGTGCAGTGCTTTGACGAAGAATCCGTCGGTTCCGAGCTTCTCGAGTACCGCCGCACCCATACGAGTCATGACGCGCATCGACACCACGACGTATTCGGAATCGGTGATCTCGACGCCGAGCTTGGGGTCGTCCGCACCGAGCGGTCCCATACAGAACGGGACGACGTACATGGTGCGTCCGCGCATGCTGCCGCGGTAGAGACCGGTCATGAGCTCACGCATCTCCGACGGGTCCATCCAATTGTTGGTGGGACCGGCGTCGATTTCACGCTTGGAGCAGATATAGGTCCTCGACTCGACACGTGCGACGTCGGAGGGGTCGGAGTTGCCCAGGAACGAGTTCGGCTTCTTCTCGTCGTTCAGACGGGTGAACGTCCCGGCGTCGACCAACTGAGTGGTGAGTCGTTCCCACTCCTCGTCGGAACCGTCAGCAAAAACCACCCGATCCGGCTCGGTGAGTTCTGCTACCTCCTGAACCCAGGCAAGGAGCTCCCTGTGCTGGGTGGGAGGTGCGGCGTCAGTGCCGTTCAAACCGGGAATGGTCGCTGAGGTCATCTAACTCTCCTGGGGTGAGCCGGAACCGGATCCAACGTCGTCCACTGCTGGGCAATACAGCGGCGCGACGCAGACCTGATTGTTCCCCTGGGTGGGGACCTGCCCGATCACTCGATCTGCGTATACAGCATCATACTGGTCACGTCAAACCCAGGACACGGGCGCCGGGTGTCCTGGTCCCAGGTTAACGCCGGAAGTTGCCAAACCGGAATCAGGGTGTTGTCCGATTGGTCACAAGAACGATTCAGCTACTGGAAAGTAGGCGTTCAGATGCTCCGAGCTGCCATGATTCCATGTCTTGACATTAAATTCTTTCCGTGAATTCTAGGGGAACAGCTCTTCTGAAGCCGATTGTTCCCACCGGGCGGTGCCGTCCGCGGCCCTGAATATGGCCCAGGATTCGTAATGACCACCACGTCCGAAACTGCTGAACGTATCCGTCACACCATCGGCATCTCGGTCGGTTGCCACCGTCACCCCGGCGTCGGTGGTGGACACGCGCGTCTCGAACAGGCCGTCACCGTCCACGTCGAACAGTTCGACGACGGCAGCTACCGAATGCTCCTCGAAGGCACAAGCGTCGAGTCCGGATGAATGCAGGCCGGGAACGATTGCATCGTCGATATCCATCAGCGAACACTCCGATCTTCTTTCATGACCCCGAAACCATCTATATGTTTCGACGCACGGAAGATGCCTACGGTTCCCCCCGAATGCGCGATCGGGAACTTCTCCACACCTCGGTCGAGGGCCGCCAGATCTCGATCGCACGCGGCCAACACACCGGCGCGGCGTTCGGCGGCAGATCGCAACTCGGCCTCCACCCGTTCGAGATCGGATTCGGCGGTGCGCAACGATGATCTGACCGATTCGCTCGACGCTGGTACGAACACCGATTCCACGGCCAGAACCCGCGCAAGAGCTGCCTGCTCCCACGACGACTTGGCCGACGCGGCTGCGTCGGCGGACCACGTTCGAAGGTGCGCACGGTCGGCGATCAGTGCCCTCGATCGCACCAGCCACCACGCCGACAGCGCTCCGACCAGCAGCGACATCGGTAGGATCACCAAGTCCAGGGCCGGCACCGTGGACAGCGGCGACACCGCAATTCGCCCCAGGCCCACACCCGCCGATGCTCCGACGACGACCATGACCCTGTCCTCGACGCCTTTCGTGCGCGCAGCGGGTTCGACCGATTCGGCCGGCAAATCCTCGTGTGCGGGAATGTCGACGCCGAGCTCGAGGTCGTCGGCGATCGCCCGCATCCGCACCGTCAGTCGTGAGTCGACACGCTCGCGCCCCTGCGCGAGTTGCTCGATCAGGTGCGAGGACAGGTGCTTCGACTCCGACCTCGCCGCCGTGGCGATGGATTCCCGTGCCCGTGACGCGAATCCGCGCGTCTCCTCGTTGATGTCGTGGATCGACTCGGCCCTGGCGAGTTGCAGTCTGCTGCGCAGTGTCGCCGTGCGTTCGGCCCGCTCGCGGTCACGCCGGTCCGTCAGTCGCGCGCGTTCGGCTCGCAGACCCGCCGTGCTCGACGCGCTCGTCACGGCACGCGCCTTGTTCACGATCTCGTGTCTCGCCCCAGCGGCCGCAGCATGCACCGACGCGTGGAATTTCCGTCGACGCGCCACATCGATGGACTGCGCAGACGCCGAGACGACGAACGCAGCGAGCTCCTCGATTCCCGATTCCTCGTACAGTTCGCGTCGAACATCGGGGTCCACGGCGATGCGGGAGCGTTCGGCGAGTGCGGCAGAGGTGGCCCAGAACGACACGTCCACCGCCCGCGGAACCAGCTCTGCGATGGAGGACGCCACCACACGTGCGACCGAACGCCACTCGCGGTGCACGTCGATCTTGTTGACGACGACGGCCACGGCGGTCGACTCCAGCGCGGGTGTCAGTTCCGCCAATGCGCGACGACCGATCGGCGCCGCAGCGTCGAGAACGAACACCACCGCCGCAGCGGATGCGACATCGGGACTGTGTTCGAGTGCGTCGCCTGCGCTGCGCTCGAGCTGAGTGCGCAGCGCCGACACTCCTGATCCGGCGATGCCCGTGATGTGCACACCGCGCGGCGTCACGCGCGCGGCGCGGGCGATCCCGTCGAGGCCCGCCGGGTTCCACCGCCGTAGAACACTGTTCAGGTCGGCGGGAACGTCGATCACGCGCGCATCCTCAGGTAGCCCCTCGATACCGCGAAGAAGGCCCGGCGGTGACTGGGGTCGACCGCCGAACACGCGCGTCGATGCCATTCCAGAGCCGCATCCACCGGAGAGCCGACGGGCTCCGCCACGTTCGTCGTACGTAGGGCCGACCGCATGATGACGAGCACTGCCTCGTCGGACGCGAGGTACTCCTCCAGTCTCTCGCTCACCGCCGGGAACTGGACGGCGAGCTCGGTCAGCCGGTGCGCCAGCCTGCCCGCTCGATCGACACGAACACCGTCGATGCTCGATCGAACTGCGTCCATCATCGGCGCGAGACCGCTGACCTCGGCCAGCCTGCGGCGCAGAAAAACATCGTTGCGAGCCGGATCCTCTCGAAGCGCCTCGACGACGGTACGGACCCCGAGCATCTCGATCGCGTCGACGAGATCGTGCCTGTCCTGCCTCGACAACGACGAGTCGGCGAGCTCGAACCGCTCGGGCGTCAGCAGCGCGGACTCGGCGATGGCCACGAGACCGTCGCGTAGCCCCGCGAACGTGACAGGTCGGCCGCCGAGCACCGTCCGCGCGATGGTGCCCGTCAACGGCAGGACCGGAACCCCTACGGCCTCCGTCAGTCGCTCGACCGCACCGGGGACGTCGTCGACGGTGTCGGCCTTGGCCAGTACGACCACCGGGCACGATGCAGCCGCGATGACGTCGACGTCGGCGGCCTGCACGCCACCGGCGAGCACATGGATCAGTACGTCGCCGTCGAGAATCGGATCGGGTGACCGCGGAACGTCGACGGCCGCGGACTCGGTGGTCTCCACGTCCGGGCCCGTCAGTTCCTCGTGGTGATCGAGGACGGCACGCACCGTCGACTTCCCGACACCCACGCGACCCGTCACTTGCACGCGGATCCGCGTGAAACACCGATCGAGCGCCGTGGACACCTGATGGCCGAGCTCGCCGTCGCGTACCGACAGCTCCGAAGCCAGCCGTCGTAGACGCCCCTGATCCACACCGTTCATCGAGATCCCCCCGGTGCGGCTTCGGGCCGCGAACGACAGGTCCCCACCCGTCGCGGCATCGCACCGGTGGCAATTCTGACATACGACGCCGACAGAATTCCTGCCGTGGAGGGGCCCTGGCCTGCACCGACATCAGAAGTCTCAACTTCAACTCGAGACCCATCTGTCACACACTCGCTCGATGGGCGACAATGGACCCGTGAACGACGCACGGAGCACCACCCAGAACCTCCAGCCGGGGGACGAGACGGCCCCCGAACGAGGGTCCCGGCTCTACCCACGAGTGACGAGTTTCAGGTCGAGACGTGGTGCTCTGACCGAGGCCCAGCAGACCACCTGGGACGCACTGTGGCCGACCATCGGCCGCGACGTCGCCGACGACAAGATCGACGTCGACGCCTGGTTCGGCAGGTCCGCGCCGGCAATTCTCGAGATCGGATCCGGAACCGGCACCGCCACCACCGCGATGGCGACGGCCGAGCCGCACGTCAATCTCATGGCCGTCGAGGTCTACCGCCCAGGTCTCGCGCAGACACTGCAGCAGATCGAACGCCAGCACATCGACAACATCCGCCTTCTGCGGGGTGATGCGATGGACGTTCTCGAGAACATGCTGACCTCGGAGTCGTTGACCGGAGTCCGCGTATTCTTTCCTGATCCGTGGCCCAAGGTTCGCCACCACAAGAGGCGGCTGCTGCAGGGACCGACGTTCGCGATGATCGCCGACCGGTTGAAGCCGGGCGGCGTTCTGCATGTCGCGACCGATCACGCGGAGTACGCGGAATGGATTGCCGAGGCCGGGAACGCCGAACCGGCCCTGTCCGTTCTCGACTGGGAATCTCCGATGACACACGAGCGTCCGGTCACCAAGTTCGAGGGCAAAGCCCAGCTTGTCGGCAGTTCGGTGACGGAGCTTATTTGGGGGAAGAGCAGATGATGAGCGCCAGCGCAGACGTTTCGGAGACCACGCTCGACCCGATACCCGCACTCGACACAGGTGATTCTCGACACACCAAACGTGTCCTTCTGGTGTGGGACGCACCGAATCTCGACATGGGACTCGGCGCCATTCTGGGCGGACGCCCGACGGCCGCGTACCGGCCTCGCTTCGATGCGCTGGGGCGATGGCTTCTGCAGCGAACGGCCGAACTGTCCGCGAACGGCACGACGACGCTCGAACCCGAGGCAACGGTGTTCACCAACATCGCGCCCGGCAGCGCCGACGTCGTTCGCCCGTGGGTCGAGGCGTTGCGTAACGTGGGATTCGCGGTGTTCGCGAAGCCGAAGGTCGACGAGGACAGCGACGTCGACGCCGACATGCTCGACCACATCGAGTTGCGTAATCGTGGTGGCGGGCTTGCCGGTGTCATGGTCGCGTCCGCGGACGGCCAAGCGTTCCGCGAACCGTTGGAAAGCATTGCCGCAACGGGTGTACCCGTCCATGTGCTCGGATTCCGCGAGCACGCAAGCTGGGCGGTCACCTCGGAGACCTTGGATTTCCTCGACCTGGAGGACATTCCCGGGGTCTTCCGCGAGCCATTGCCGCGGGTGAGTCTCGACTCCCTGCCGGACGAGGGCGCGTGGTTGCAGCCGTTCCGCCCACTGTCCGCCCTGCTCGTCGGGCGCCAAGGAGTTTCTTAAGTGTTCGCCAGATGGGGAGATCTCGTGTACCGCTTGCGGTTCACGGTCATCGGAGTCATGGTGGCGGGGCTTCTCGGCTTCGCTGCGTACGGGCTGGATCTGAACGATCATTTGAGCCAGAGCGGCTGGGACGACCCCGGATCCGAGTCGGTGCAAGCATCCCGGCTCGCCGATCAGACCTTCGGGCGGGACACTCAGGGCGACGTCATCGTCCTGTACTCGGCGCCCGCGGGTAAGACGGTCGACGACCCCGAGTTCAACTCCAAGGTCGTCGGCAGTCTCAACTCGCTCGTCGCCGATCACCCCGACCAGATCGCCAAGATCAACGGCACCTACTTCAAGGTGGACGGTGCAGTCAGCGTCGGAGCCCTGGCAACCCAGGACAAGACGCACGCCATCGCCAGCATCGCCATCGTCGGCGACGACGACACGCAGCTGACCAACAACTTTCAAGAAATCAAGGACGTCTTCTACATTGACGGCGTCGACGTCCAGGTGACCGGCCTCCAAGCTGTCGCAGGGGCGTTGCAGTCGACCATGGCCGGTGACATCCACCGCATGGAGCTTCTCGCCATCCCCGCCGTCGCGGTGCTGCTGTTCTTCATCTTCGGCGGCGTCGTGGCCGCCGCGCTACCGCTCATCGTCGGCGGTCTCACCGTCGTCGGCGCCAACGGCATCGTGAAGGTGTTCACCAACTTCACCGAGGTCAACAGCTTCGTCGCGCCCGTTGTCTCTCTCGTCGGGCTCGGACTTGCCATCGATTACGGGCTCTTCATCGTGTCGAGATTCCGAGAAGAGCTGGGCGACGGCTATTCGACCAAGCAAGCCGTGCGCCGATCGGTCATGACCGCAGGCCGAACGGTCGTCTTCTCGGCGACGATGATCGTCGCTTCGCTCGGTGGCCTGTTGCTCTTCCCTCAGGGTTTCCTGAAATCCGTCGCCTACGGGTCGATCGCCACGGTCGCCCTCGCCGCGCTGACCGCGATCACGATCCTGCCCGCGATGCTCGCCATCCTCGGCCCACGCGTCGATGCACTCGGCCTCAAGTTCATGCGCAAGACCAAGTCGTCCGAGGAAATCGAGAACGGCATGTGGGGCAAGCTGACCCGCTGGGTCATGCGCAACCCGCTCAAGGTCACCATCCCCATCGTCCTCGGCCTCGTGCTGCTGACGCTGCCGGTCGGCAACATCAAGTTCGGCGGCATCAACGAGACGTACCTCCCGCCGGACAACGTCACTCGACAGGCTCAGGGTGAGTTCGACGAACTCTTCCCGGGCCAGCGCACCGAGCCGCTCAAACTCGTCATCGAGAACGCGCAGGGAGCCAACCTCGCCGCGATCACCAAGCAGGCCAACCAAGCGCCTGGACTCGTGGAATCGTTCTCCCCCACCGGCGCCAGCAAAGACGGAGTCATCGTCTTCAAGGCAGGCCTCGTCGACCGCAACGACTCCAAACCTGCGATCGACTACCTGCGCAGCATCGACGTCCCCGACGGCGCGACCGTGTCCGTCACCGGAACCCCGGCGATCGAGCAGGACAGCATCGCCGCGCTGATCGACAACCTCCCGCTCATGGCGATCCTGGTCGTCTTCGTCGTCACATTGCTGATGTTCCTGACGTTCGGATCGTTGGTGTTGCCGATCAAGGCCGTCCTGATGACGACGCTCGGACTCGGCGCGACGATGGGCATCCTGACGTGGATCTTCATCGACGGCAACGGTGCGAGCTTCATGAACTTCACACCGGGGCCGATCATGGCACCCGTATTGGTGCTGATCATCTCGATTGTGTTCGGGCTCTCCACGGATTACGAAGTCTTCCTGCTCTCCCGCATGGTCGAGGCGCGCGAGAAAGGCGCGTCGACGAGCGAAGCCATCCGCATCGGGACCTCACACACCGGCCGCATCATCACCGCAGCGGCGCTCATCCTCATCGTGGTGACCGGGGCATTCGCGTTCTCCGATCTGGTGATGATGAAGTACATCGCCTACGGCATGATCGCCGCACTGATCATCGATGCGACCCTCATTCGCATGTTCCTCGTCCCCGCGACGATGAAACTGCTCGGTGACGACTGCTGGTGGGCACCGCAGTGGATGAAGCGGATCCAGCAACGACTCGGACTCGGCGAGACCATCCTCGAGGACGAGTTGATGCCGCAGGACGTTCCCGAACTCGCGACCGTGGGAGCAGCGCGGACATCGACCGTCCGTCCCCCTGTGCGCACGGCACCACGGCCGGACGAGCCGCTGACCGAGCCGATTCCCGTCGTCGCGCCGTCGGGTTCCGGGCCGATCCGTGCCACTCACGTGGCCAAGGAAACCGAACGACGATCGGTCACCGGCAAGCCTGAGAAGGCACCGCAAGAACAACCGCAGGCCCAGGTGGTCCGTCCCAGCACACCGATCGCACCGCCCGTCCCCGACGAGCAGCCTCCAGCGCGGACGCAAGCACCCACCACGCGGGAGACCGTGCAGCCGACTCGCGCATCCGGTGTGGGGCGCCCGACCAGCCCGGACCCTCGCTCCATCGAGAGTTGGCTCGCGGACCTCCGGGCACCGTCGGAGAAGCCCCGCACATCCGCAACCCCGACCGACGCTCCCTCGAACAACGACCAGGTAGTGGCCAACGGTTCTTCCGCGCGCAACGGGTACGGGCACGCAGGCACCAACGGGCACTCGCCGTACACGAACGGTTCCTCGAACGGCAGTGCAGCCAACGGCAGTGCAGCCAACGGCAGTGCGACCAACGGCAGTGGCACCAACGGCAGTGGCACCAACGGCAGTGGCACCAACGGCAGTGGCACCAACGGCAGTGGCACCAACGGCAGTGGCACCAACGGCAGTGGCACCAACGGCAGTGGCACGAATGGCAGTGCAACCAACGGCCGCGGGGCCACCACGAACGGCACCGGCGGTCTGCGCGGATACAGCACCGGTTCGAGCGGATCTTCCGATGCGGGCTCGGAGTCCACACGGAGGAGCACCCCGAGCGAACCGCAACCGCGGTACGACGCGTCGACGCGCAATGCGCCACCGCGCCGGCCCGAGCCTCCCCGCCAGGCCGAGCCACCTGCTAGGTCCGAGCAGCCTGCTCGGCCCGCCGAGCCGACGCGTCGGGAACCGGAACCCGGCAACGCCGAGAGCACTCCGTTGCCGACGTCGCGCGCAAGTCGCCGAGCCAACCCCGAGACACCGGAGTCGGATGACGAGGATCGCGGGCGTCACCGCGGTGGTCAGCAGGCGTTGAGCGTCAGTGAGTTGCTGGCGCGAGAGCGAAGGAAATAGGCGCGACACATACATGAGAGCGGTCACTCCGAATCATCGGAGTGGCCGCTCTTCGTGTGGCCCGGCACGATCGACAACCGTATCCAGACACGGGGGGAAGCATGTTCGCGAAGTGGGGAGATCTGGTTCATCGGCTGCGATTCACGGTCATCGCAGTGATGGTGGCGGGATTGCTGGGCTTGGCTGTCTACGGCATAGGCGTCGAGAATCATCTGAGCCAGAGCGGTTTCGACGACCCTGGATCGGAGTCGGTCGAGGCCGCAGCACTCGCCGATGCCACGTTCGGTCGCGACAGTCAGGGCGACGTGCTCGTCCTCTACACCGCGCCGGAGGGCAAGACCGTCGACGATCCCGATTTCTCTGCAGCGGTCACCGGGAGCTTGAACTCGCTGGTCGCCGATCACCCTGATCGGATCGCCGCGATCAACGGCACCTATTTCAAGGTCGACGGCGTCGTCAGTGTCGCGGCCCTGGCCACCGAGGACAAGATGCACGCGGTCGCCAGCATCGCGATCGTGGGCGACGACGACACGCAGCTGACCAACAACTTTCAGGACGTCGAGGACGCCTTCTACATCGACGGCGTCGACGTTCAGGTGGCCGGTCTGCAGGCCGTCGCAGGAGCGTTGCAGTCCACGATGTCCGAGGACATTCACCGCATGGAAGTACTCGCGATTCCTGCCGTCGCGGTGTTGTTGTTCTTCGTCTTCGGCGGTGTCGTTGCCGCCGCGCTGCCGCTGATCGTCGGTGGACTCACCGTCGTCGGCGCCAACGGTGTGGTCAGGATGTTCACCAATTTCACCGAGGTCAACACATTCGTGGCGCCTGTGGTCTCGATGGTCGGACTGGGGCTCGCGATCGACTACGGATTGTTCGTCGTCTCCAGGTTCCGCGAAGAACTCGGAGACGGCCGCACGCCGCAGGAAGCCGTTCGCCGTACCGTCATGACAGCGGGTCGCACCGTCGTGTTCTCGGCCACGATGATCGTGGCGTGCCTCGGTGGCCTGCTGCTGTTTCCGCACGGATTCCTCAAATCGGTTGCCTACGGATCCATCACGACCGTCGCACTGGCCGCACTCACTGCGGTGACGGTTCTCCCGGCGATCCTGGCGGTTCTCGGCTCCCGCGTCGACGCCCTCGGCTTGAAGTTCATGCGGAAGACGAAGTCCTCCGAGGAAATCGAGAACGGTATGTGGGGCAGGCTGACTCGATGGGTCATGCGGCGTCCGGTCAAGGTTGCCGCCGTGATCGTGTTGGGCTTGCTCGTACTGACTCTGCCCGTCGGCCGAATCGAATTCGGCGGTATCAACGAGACCTACCTGCCACCGGACAATCCCACGCGCGTCGCGCAGGCGCAGTTCGACGAACTGTTCCCCGGTCAGCGAGCCGAACCGCTGAAGCTGGTCATCGAGGGTGCCCAAGGTGCCGCGCTCGGCCAGATCACGAGCCAGGCCAACGACGCTCCCGGTCTGGTCGAGAAATTCTCGGCGACCGGGGCCAGCAAGGACGGCATCATCGTCTTCAAGGCCGGGCTGGTCGATCGGAACGATGCAGGCCCGGCCATCGACCATCTACGCAGCATCGACGTCCCCGACGGCGCAACCGTGCAGGTCACGGGAACCCCTGCCATCGAGAAGGATTCGATCGCGGCGCTGGTCGATCTGCTTCCGTTGACCGCGATCCTCGTGGTGTGCATCGTGACACTCCTGATGTTCCTGACATTCGGATCGTTGGTGCTACCGATCAAGGCCGTCCTGATGACGACACTCGGCCTCGGTGCGACGATGGGGATACTGACGTGGATCTTCATCGACGGGCACGGGGCGGGTCTGTTGAACTTCACTCCCGGTCCGATCATGGCGATGATTCTGTTGCTGATCGCCGCGATCGTGTTCGGCCTGTCGACCGACTACGAGGTGTTCCTGCTCTCCCGCATGCTCGAAGCGCGCGAAAAAGGCGCCAGCACAACCGATGCCATCCGGATCGGAACTGCGCATTCGGGTCGGATCATCACCGCGGCCGCGCTGATCCTGATCGTCGTCACGGGTTCGTTCGCCTT
Organism: Rhodococcus yunnanensis NBRC 103083; assembly: GCF_001895005.1. Taxonomy (GTDB): domain Bacteria; phylum Actinomycetota; class Actinomycetes; order Mycobacteriales; family Mycobacteriaceae; genus Rhodococcoides; species Rhodococcoides yunnanense. Next base: position 29,276 of record NZ_BCXH01000009.1, read on the forward strand.
CTCGGATCTGGTGATGATGAAGTACATCGCCTACGGAATGATTGCCGCACTCATCATCGACGCCACGGTGATCCGCATGTTCCTGGTGCCCGCGACGATGAAGCTGCTCGGTGACGACTGCTGGTGGGCTCCGCAGTGGATGAAGCGGATTCAGCAGAAACTCGGGCTCGGCGAGACGTTCCTGTAGCCGGGCAGATAGGCGGGGCTATATGACGGCAGGGGTTGTGACGGCAGGAGTTGTGACGGCAGGAGTTGTGACGGCACGGGTTATGTGGCGGCGGGTGCCTTCTCCCGTTCGGCGAAGACCTTGGCGTATCGAGTTCCGGCGAACAGCAGCAGAAGTCCGACGACGATGAACGCTCCCACTCGGAACAGCCCGTCCAGTGCGACGAGATCGAACAGAAACAGCTTCGTCACTGCCGCGGCGGTCAGGGACAATCCCGTCAACAGTGCGGTGTGCGCGTACTTCTCGCTCCTGAGACCGAGGACGAGCAAAGCCATTGCCACGACCATCCATTCGATCGTCGCGAGGCACTGCCCGGCAACAAAACCGGTGGCGCCGCCGAATGTCGCGACACCGAGGGTCACCGTGGCCGAGGTGAGCGCATACAGCGACACGATCCCCGCGATCACCCAGCACGATCGAAGATTCGGGCCCACGATCGACAGCGTCGACGCGACGGTCACCAGTCCGACTGCGGTGACGGCCAACAGGACACCTGCGATCACCACGCCGAATTGCCCTGTCGCATAATCGGAGTCCATCAACGATGCAGGTGGGGAGACGACGAGGAACCCGAGCGCCCCGAGCATTCCGAACGCCGCACCGATCCAGTAGAGCAGCCTGGACGACATCTGCTGCGCTGCAGCAACAGCGCCCAATGCGATCACCAAGAGCGCAAGCGGGCGAAGGTCGACCGACGTCGGCACCAGTACGGCCTGCAGCAACGCGAGCGACCCGGCGACCGACAGCACGATCCTGGCGCGGGCGGGCAACCATGCAGCCAGGGCGATGGTCAGGACGCAGGCCACGGCGACCACGCCCTCGATCAGCGACTGCGTCCATGGCTCGAACACGGCGCCGATCGACAGAACAGGCACTGCGACGATGCCCATCGTGACCGTTGCCATCGAGTCGGCACTGTTCCGGCGCAGTAGTTCTGCAGCGCTTGCCACACCGAACACGAAGACGATTCCCGCAATGACGAGGAGCTGGATCGCGTCGGACGAGGGAAGTGTCCACATCGCCGCGCGTGCGATGCCGACGAGGAGGACGATGACGATCGGCACGGTGCGCACGAGTTCGAGAATCGGCCAGTGCCTCCCCAGCTGCGCAGGGAAGCTCGCGACGAACATGGCCGTGAAGAATGCGATGAGCGGCAACGTTATTCCGCCGGTGACGAACGGCGCGCACCCCGCAACGCCGATCAGGATCAACGACGCCATCGGCTGCGAGCGCCAGGAGACGGCCAATGCGACGCCTGCCGCGGCGATGCCGAACGCCACGATCAATCCGAGTGCCGGTTCGAGCCAACCGTAGATCACGGTCACCGCAACGACATCGAGGTACAGCCCGGCAATTCCGGTCGCTGCGACAGCGATCCCGCCCACACGCCCACCGGGCCTGCCGAACACGCGAGTCCCCACGAACACCAGCGCGGCCGAGAAGATCGCGCCTGCGCCGACGCGCAACTCCGGTCCGAACCACCCTGCCTGGGCCGCCAACACCAGCAGCATCACGACGCCGACGAGTGTGACGCCTGCACCTGCGACGGCCAGCAGTCTGCTGATCACCCCGTCCCGCTGCCACCAGGGGTCCTTGGCAGCAGGTGGGACCGGCCGAGGCGGCCGGGGTGGCAGGGTGTGCACCTGCCTCTGGGGCTGGGGCTGGGGCTGGGGCTGCCGCACGGGTTGGGGCTGGGGCTGCCGCACGGGCTGGGGTTGGGGCTGCGGTTGAAACTGCGACTGCGGTTGAAACTGCGACTGGGGTTGAAACTGCGGCTGAGATTGGAACTGCGGCTGGGACTGGGTCGCCAGCTGGGCGTGCAGAGCGCCCAGGTCGCCCGAAGCTTGACGCAGGTGCTCACCGAGGGACGCGAACTGGCCGGAGAGCCTGGCCACCAACTGCGGGTCGATGCCGGAACTACGCGGAGTTGTCATGCAGACGATCCTGGAAGATCGGTCGCCCTAGCGCGTGAGTAGTACTACCCGGTTGTCACCAGGGGTTTTGTCTTCGCCCTGGCCACGGTATGTGTGTTCGCCGAAACATCGAGGTGGTCAGCCCGCCTGCGCGATGCGCCACCGTATGTCGATGCTTGCCTTCGTCGGCACGTCTGGATGACGCCACAGGTGGGCCCCGCTCGCATCGCCGACCCCGACCCCGACCCCGACCAACAGCCGACCCCGATCAAACACTGGCCGGAGAATCAGCGAGCGATCCGTCACGACGCAGTCTGCCCCGCCAGCGCGAGTCTGAGTTCGCGACGCCGTTCGCGGCTGACCCGCCCACCGGACAGTGTCGGAGCCGAACCGAGCAGCAATGCCGTGTACGGGTGCGTCGGAGCATTGACGACACTGGCGGTCGGGCCCACCTCGACGATCTTGCCCTCATACAACACCGCGATGCGATCGACCAGTGATGCCACCGCCCCGAGATCATGGGAGATGAACAGCTGCGCGATGTTTCGAGACCGCCCGAGTTCACCCAGTAGTTTCAGGATCTGAATTCTGTTCACCGAATCGAGTGCACTGACCGGCTCGTCGAGCAGCAGCAGTGATGGATCGAGCACGAGCGCTCGCGCCACCGCGACGCGTTGACGCTGCCCGCCCGAGAGCTCCGCAGGTCGCCTCGACGCGATCGCTCGATCCAGGCCGACACTGTCCACCACGTCGGCGACTCTGGCGCGAATATCGCTGCGCTCCAGACCACCTCGGACCACGAGCCCTTCAGCGATCGATTCACCCACCTCGATGTCCGGGTCGAGGCTCGCGAGAGGGTCCTGAAACACGTACTGCACCGAACCGGTGCGTCGGTGCGCCCTGAGCTCGCTCGTGCTCAGTGAGTCGATTCGCTGCCCACGAAGTTCGACCGTCCCGGACGTCGGAGTGATCAAGCCGAGCACAGTTCGCGCGAGAGTCGTTTTTCCGGAACCGCTTTCGCCGATCAGTCCGACCTTTTCGCCTGCTTCGATCTCCAGGTCGATTCCGTGCAGGATCGTCTTGCGCTTCGATCGGACACCACGATCGACACGCAGGTTGTTCAGCCGCAGCAGCGGCGGACTATCGGGCACCTGCGTTCTCCTTCTCCAGCACGGCTTCCAAGCCGTAGTCACGATGGTTGTTCACCAGGTGGCGCGTGTACTCGTGGCGAGGTTCATTCAGAAGTCTCTCCGCTGTTCCCGCCTCGACGACGGCGCCGTCACGCATGACGATCACGTCGTCGCACACCTGCGCGACCACGGCCAAGTCGTGCGAGACCAGAACGAGCGCCAGCCCGAGTTCGATTCGCAGATCGTCGATCAGGTCCAGGACGGCGGCTTGCACGGTGACATCGAGCGCGGTCGTCGCTTCGTCGGCGATGAGCAGTTCCGGTTCTGCGCACACTGCGATCGCGATCAGAACACGCTGGAGCATGCCACCCGAGAGTTCGTACGGATGCTGCCGGTAGACCGACTCGGGGTCCCGCAGACCCATCTTGGCGAACAGTTCGACAGCACGTCGCTTGGCATCTTTCCGCGACAGCCCCGCGGTCGCCCGCAGCGCCTCGGCAAGCTGCTCGCCGACGCGTATCGACGGGTTGAGATACGCCGACGGGTCCTGAAACACCGCCGAAATGCGCGTCCCGCGGAGCGGACGCCACTGCTTGCTCGTCAGCTCGGTCAGCTCGACACCGCCGAAATCGATCGATCCGGACGACACTGCGATGCCGTCGGGCAGAATCCCGAGAATGGAACGGCAGGTCAACGACTTTCCACTTCCGGACTCGCCGACGATTCCGAGCGCACCACCCTTGTTCAGCACGAAATCGACGCCGCGTACCAGCTCGGTGCCGTCGGCCAGAGCGATGTGAAGATCGCTGACCGTCAGGACCGGGACCCGCTCCGATGCAGTACTTTTCGTCAGTTCGACCGTTTCAGTGGACATCGTGGTCGACCTTCTTCGTCTCGGTGTTCGTACGGGCCCTCGGGGCACTGCTGGCATCCCGTACGGCGTCGGCGAGGGCATTGAGTGCCCACACGGTCGCCACGATCAGCAGCGCGGGGACGACGGGTGACCACGGCGCCTGGTAGAGATACTGCAGACCGCCGGCCAGTAGGCCGCCCCACGTCGGATCCGGTGGTACGACGCCGATTCCGAGGAATGTCAGCGACGAGACGATGACGAGGCTCGCTCCGGTCATCGTGGCGAACGTGACACCGACGGCCGGTGCGACCTTGCGGACCGCGTGCCGCACGATGATCCATCGCGTCGTCGCCCCCATGAGCGCTGCCGCCTCGACGTACTGCGAGTTCGCGACCGTCATCGCTGCCGCTCTGGTGACTCGGTAGAAAGCGGGGGCGATGAGGATTCCGACCGCGAACATCGCCTGCGTCAAACCGTTGCCCAGCAGCGCCGTCATCGCCACGGCGAACACCAGGAAGGGCAGTGTGATGAGTGCGTCCATCAGACGCAGCGTGAACCATTCGACTCCGCGCCCCAGGTACACCGACAGGAATCCGGGAGTGACACCGAGAAGAAACCCGACGACGACGGCTTGCAGCGCGGACAGCACCGACACGGTGGATCCGGAGAGCACACGGCTGAACACATCTCGGCCGACGCTGTCGGTGCCGAGCCAGTGCGCAGCACTCGGACCGTCGAGGATGGCAGAGCTGTTCTGCTCCAACGGATCGAACGGCGCAAGCAGCGGCCCGAGGACAGCGAGGAGGACCACGATCGCCAAGACGACGAACGCGAGCTGCACCGAGCGGTACCGCACCAGTGTCGAGAACATGTCTGTTTTCACTCTCTCCGTTTGGCTGCAGGTTGGAGCATGCCCTGGGTGATGTTGACGACGACGTTGCACACCAGAACGAACACGATGGCAACGACGAGTGCACCCTGAACGATGGGTACGTCTCCGCGCAGCGCCGAATCGGCTGCCAACCGGCCGAATCCGGGCATCGAGAACATTGTCTCCATCACGACGGCCCCACCGATGAGCGTCGGAATCTTCATGCCGAGAATTGCCAGTGCCGGCCCGGCACCGTTACGCAGGGCATGGACGAGAAGGATCCTTCTCGGGCTGATCCCGCGAACGACGGCTCCGACGATGTAATCCTGCTCCAGTTCGGCGACCATCCCGGTACGCAACTGGCGCGCGACGTCGGCGACGACATCCATGCTCAGCGCCACGGCCGGCATGATCACGAGCATCAGCCATCGGTCTGGATCTTCTTCCAGCGGAACATATCCGGCCGACGGGAGCCAGCCGAGCCACACACTGAAGACCAGAATCAGACCGATCGAGATGACGAACGGTGGAAGTGTGGACACCACGGAGGTGTAGGCGGTGACCGCCCGATCGAACAGACTCCCCCGGTACACCGCGGCGAGCAGGCCGAGGCTCACTCCCGCGACCAGACCGATGAGCAACGCCAGACCCGCGATCGAGGCACTGACGGCGAGCCGCTGCTCGATGAGTTCCGACACCGGAATCTTGTTGAACCACGACACGCCGAGGTCGCCCGTCAGAACTCCCGACATCCAGTCGAGGTACTGAGACCACACCGGTTTGTCCAAACCGAATTCGGCGTCGATCCGCGCGATCGCCTCGGGAGTCGCTGCATCTCCCGCGATTCCAGCGGCGGGATTGAGCCCACTCGTCGCGCCCAGCAGGAACGTGATGAGCGTCGAGAACAGGAAGACCGGAACCACGATGAGCACGGTGCCGAGAACAACGCGGGCAACGCCGCGCAGCCGCGCCCCCCACACCGACGGAGCCGGTGCTCCGTCGATGTGGGGGGTCTCGATCGCGGTTGTCGTCATGAGACGGTGACGCCTTCCCACCGAACCTGGGACGGAAGGATGTTCAGGTTCTGCAGATCAGGATTGGACACGATGACCCACGGCTTGCTGAACAGGTAGTTCGTCGGCGACTGCTCGACTCCGACCTTCACCGCGTTCCACAGAACGCTCTGGTACTCGGGATCTTCCAGCGGCGTACTGCGAACCTGTTCGAGGGCGGCGAGGAACTCCGGGGAGGAGTGCGGTCCACTCAGATTCATGATTCCCTGCGGACCGTAGGTGGCGAGCAGATTCTGCACCGGGGACTCACGGCCGATGGTTCCGTCGGTGGCCAACTGCGGGTTCTTCGCGATGTAGACCTCGCTCTGCCACGTCGACGATCCCGGCGGCACGACGGAGATGGTCGACTCGACGCCGATCTTCTTCAGTTGTGCCTGAGCGAGTTCCGCGTGGCTGGACTCTGCCGACGAGGTGGTGATCTCGATCGACAACTGCCCTGGGCCGTAGCCTGCATCCTTCAGCAAGCTCACTGCACGGTCCGGGTCGTAGCTCCACAGGTTCTCGATCTCGGGGTTGAACGCGAGGTATCCCTTCGGGAACGGCTGGTTGGTGGTGCTGCCGAGTCCGCCGGTGACGACGTCGACGAACGCCTGCCGATCGAAGGCGTACCGGAATGCCTCGACGACCTTGGGATTGTCGAACGGAGCTTTGTTCAGGTTGATCGACACATCGGTCACCGCGAGCGAAGGCTCGACCGTCACATTCAGTCCGGCGGCTTTTGCTGCGTCGGCCTGCAGCGCAGGCAGTGTCGCGAAATCGATCGCACCGGACTGGACTCCGGCGACGAGCGTTGCCGGGTCGCCTACGACGCTCAACTCGAACCGATCGATGTCGATGTTCTCCGCATCCCAGTAGTCCGGGTTCTTCTCGAAGTACGCGTGATCCTCGGCGACGAAATCGGTGATCTTGAACGGGCCTGCTCCGACCGGCCACACGCTGAGCTTCTGAGTGTCCGACGCGGCCGCCGGGCTCGAGATCGCACCGGTGCGTCCCGCTACCAGGTACGGAATCTGATAGTCCGGGTACGCGAGCTTCAACGTGACATCGGTTGGGCTGTCGGCGGTCACCTCGGTGACGTCGGCCAACTGATCCTTGAGGAACGAATCTTCCTGCGTCTTACCGCGATCGAAGAATGCCTTGACGGCGGTCGCATCGAGTGCGGTGCCGTCGGTGAACGTCAGTCCGTCACGCAGTGTGAACGTGACTGCGGTTCCCGATGGGTCGTACTCCCAGCTCTCGGCCAACGACGGTTCGACGTTGCCGCTCTCGTCGAGCCGAGTGAGCGAGGCGTATGCGAGGCTGATGGTGTTGATGTCGTTGCCGGTGCGGCTGGTCACCGGATCCCAGGAGGTGGGGAGATAGAACGCCCACTTCACCTCGGATCCGTCTGCGCTGCTGCTGCCGCCGCAGGCTGTGGCGATGAGCGAGACGATCAAACCGAGTGTTACTACGCCGGCGGTCCGCCGACCTGTCTTGCTCACTGGATACTCCTGAAGAGGATGTCGATTGGGGTTTCAGACACTTGCCGGCAGCGCGCCGGGAAGTGGCGGTGGAGCAATTCCGTCACGGGAGGCACGCGTGTGCCGATTCTCCGCGAACGGGATCCCGAGATTGCCGCGCAGCGTGTTCTCCTCGTAGTCCGCGCGGACGACGCCGCGCTCGCGCAGGATCGGCAATACCTCGTCGACGAATCGCTGAAATTGCGCCGGGTGGCCGATGTGGATGTTGATACCGTCCAACGCCCGCCCGTCGAGCCAGCGCTGCAGCTCGTCGGCCACGGTCACAGCAGTGCCGGTGAACGGCGACAACTTGGGCGCGTTCAACGCCTCGACCGTCTGGCGCAGCGTCAGCCCCCGCTCGACTGCAAGCTCGGTGATCTTCTTGGCCTGGGTGTAGAAGCTGCGTTCGGCGTACTGCAGCGCCGAGGTCGGGAACGGCGCATCCAGATCGTACTGGGTGAAATCGTGCCACCCGAACGGTCGACCCAGCTCTTCGACGGATTTGCCGAAGTCGTTGTCGGCCAACTGCGTCGCACGTTCGATCTCGCGCGCGTCGGCGTCGGTGTCACCCACCGTCACCGACGCCCCTGGCAGTACGACGATGTCCTCCGGATCTCGGCCGTATGCCGCGGCGCGGGTCTTGATGTCGGTGTAGAAGGCAACACCGGCCTCGAAAGTGGGAGCGTGCGTGAAGATTCCGTCGGCGATGCGGGCGCCCAGGTCGCGGCCCTGCTCGGAGTCACCGGCCTGAAAGATGACCGGTTGGCCCTGACGTGAGCGCTCGAGGTTGAGCGGACCGACGACGGAGAAGTAGTCGCCGCGATGATCGAGGGTGTGGAGCTTGCTCGGATCGAGGAACGTCCGCGCCTGCTTGTCACGAGGAAACGCGTCGTCCTCGTACGAATCCCACAGTGCCTTGACGACCTCGACGTGCTCGAGCGCGCGCCCGTAGCGGGTTGCATAGTCGTAGTGCTCGTCGAGACTGTAATTGCCTGCGGTGCCCGCGTCACCGCTGGTGACGACGTTCCATCCGGCACGGCCCTTGCTGATCAGATCCAGCGATCCGAAACGGCGGGCGACGTTGAACGGCTGGTTGAACGACGTGGTGAGTGTTCCGACGAGCCCGATATGTTCGGTGGCGACGGCCAGCGCGGACAGCAGTGTCAGCGGCTCGAGCCGGTTCAGGTAGTGGGGCGGCGAGGACGGGGTGATGAACTGGCTGTCCACGATGAACACCAGGTCGAATCGTGCCTGCTCGGCCAGACGTGCGTAACGGATGTACCAATCGATGTCGACACTGGCGTCGCCGGGGATCTCGGGGTCGAGCCAGGAGTAGGGATGACCAGGGCCACCGGTCGGGGTGAGAACTGCCCCCAGCTTCAGTTGCCGTTTCGTCATGGATGTACTCCTTTGTCGTGTGCCACAAGTCGTTGTTCGGCACGCTTCGTGGAAGTGTATGAAACAAACGAGCGCGTGCAGAGAGTTAAATTCTCGATGGTTTGAAACATATTTTTTTGTTGCACCAGGTGGTTCGAACAAACATGGGTCAGTCGAAGTACTCGCGTGCCGACTCCGCTACCGCGGTGGCCACGAGATCGGCCAATTGATCGATTCCCTCTGACTCGTCGGGCAATTGGGTCGCCGAGATGCGCAGCAGATTCAGTCCTGACGGTTCGACGAACGAGCGCGATCCGGCTCCGACGGAGATCCCTTGCCGTGCCAACGCGACGAGCGCCGCCGTCTCGTCCGACACCGCAACCCACACGACCAGACTGTGCTCACCTGCGTACGCATCGATACCACGCGCGCCGAGAGCGTCGAGAAGCGCTGTCCGCCTGGAGGTGTACCGATCTCGGGCGATGTCCACCGAACGCTGCGCGTCGTCGCTTCCGATCAGGAATGCGAGGGTGTTCTGCAGAATTCGACTGTTCGATCCGACACCGTGGCTCCGAAGTTTCATCGCGTTCTCTATCAGGTCGCGCGAACCCCCGAGAACCGACGTTCGTACATCGATGCCGTATGCCTTGCAGTAGCTTCTGATTCGGATCACCCGGTCGGGAAGAACCGCGCCCATCGACGGCAGCGGTTCGGCTTCGAGGGGTCCTATCGAATCGTCCTCGATGACCCACACACCCTCGTGTCGACCGAGGACTTCCGCGAGTTCGGACGTCCTCGCCGCGGTCACGACGTGATCGACGGCGAACGGCGCACCGGGCTGGAAGACGAATGCGACTGCACCGGAACGTAATGCAGCGTCGAGCGCGTCGGGTCGGGGCCCGTCCGAATCCGCGCCGACGCCGATGGCATGCAGCCCCAGGTCCCGAATGGTATCGAGCACACCTGGTCCGAGCGGTTCGTCGACGGCGATCGTCGATCCGGGTGGCGCGGCGGCTTCGACGGCGAGCAGGAGCGCTTCGGTTCCGCCTCCTGCTGTCGCCCACGCCTGCGGCTCGAACGGCCAGCCGTCGGCGACTGCGGCACGCAGCCGCTCGGTCATGAGTTCTCGACCGAATACATTGAGCGTCTCGGCACCCAGACTCGACATCAGCGCGTCCGACAGCGACGGCTGCAGCGAGAGGTCGGGCGCGTTCTGCGCCAGATCGACGCCTCGCCAGTCCGGGATTCCGCGCTCGGGCACACTGTCCCGCGGCGGCAGCACGACGGTTCCGCCGCGCCGTCTGGTCTGCACGAATCCCTGCTCCTGCAGATGACTCCACGCGTTGACGATCGAGCCGACCGTGAGGTCCCCCGACTTCGCGAGTGCCCGAACCGTCGGCAGCCTGTCACCTGGGGCGAGCTCACCCGACCGAATCAGGTCGGCGACCGCGTCGGCCAGATCGCCTGTGCGGCCTGCGATGCGCTCGACGAGCCATTCGGGGGTTATGGCACCCGTCTCCAGCAGCGTTCCCATCGGGTGGCGATCTAACTCGCCGCGAGAGCGCCGACTGCGCTCCGCACCAGGATGTCCGGCGCACCGGGCAGTCGCAGGCGCTCGAGGAACTGGACCGTCTCGGCGGCAACCGATCGATGCGAGACGTCGTTGAGGATGTCGTGCCTGCCGCCGTCGACGAGCACGACCCGAGCGTCGGGCAACGAGTCCGCGACCCGAACGACGCCGTCCACCGGGCTGACCACGTCGGCTGTTCCGTGCACCACGAGGGCGGGTACCCGCACCACGGAGAGAACGTCCGTGGTCGCTCCGGGAGCGCGTGTCGCCAGCGCATCTCGGTCCAGGTTGGCGGCGGCATCGAGGACGCCTCGGTGAACCGGGCATGCCGATCGCAGTTCCAGCTCGTCGGTCCAGTCGGCCGTCGTCGCAGCGTTGCTCGTCGCAGCGTTGCTCGTCGCAGAGTTGCTCGTCGCGGCGGCGTCGACGAGCAGCCCTGCCGCCACGACCCCGGTGACGTCTCCTCGGGACGAGGCAACCGTCAGTGCCGTCAGTGCTCCACTGTCGGAGCCTGCGAGAACGATCGGGAGCGCACCATCTGCGTCGTCGACGGCCGCGGAAGCAGAAGTCGGGTCGTTTTCCACAACAGCTACCCGGTACCCGTCGAACGCGATCCGCCGGGCGAACCGGCCGTACACCCCTGCATGCTCGCCTCGGCCGGCCACTACTACCACCGAGCCGCGCACAGTCGTTTCGGGTTCCAGCCAGTCGATGCTCACAGATGTCCTCACTCGAGATGTTTGCGCAGCGCGTCCGGTCACCGCTTCACGTCACTGTGGCCGCTGGAAACAATTCGAACAAGAGTAAAAATCGGGCAGAACAAAACTCGTGCAATATCGACTACCTCGTGTTTTGTTCCGAACATATCTGTTCGGCCCATCGCACAAACCTGGTCGACATCGATCGACACCTACATGCCTCAGCCTCTCCACAGCCTTCCGGCTTCGTGGTTTGTCAGGATCCGAACATTCGACGGAGCGAGGTGCCGAGTGGGTGTTTGGCCGTGATCGAGCCGAAACGGATCTTTCCCCGGACCACGATGTGGAGTGGGCCGATCGGCGGGCCGGTGCGGACCTTGTTGTTCGCGCTCCCGCCGACGGTCTCGACGCCGTTGAGGTCGACCGTCGCCTCCGGAGGCAGCACGAGGGTGATGGAACTGCAGTAGTCGTCCACGGAAATCTCGACGACCTGGCTCGACATCACCGCCTGCGTGAAGTCCAAGGTCACACTCGACATCTTGCTGGTCACCGACAGCCGCGGCGGCACGGTCCACCGACCCTTGCGCGTGACCGTCGACATGGTGCCCCTGATGTCGCTGCTGCCGTTGCCGTCCCAGGGCGCCTGCGGGCGGGCCTGCGGCGGAGCGGCGAGCGAGTGCACCGGTCGATGCTCCTCGGCGATCCGCATGCCGGGAAGGTCGGCGAGGACGGAATTGAGTTCGCCGCGGGTCTTCGCCGCGAGGGCCGTGTCCATGCGTTCGGTGAACTCACCCAGAGACAACATCCCGAGCCCGACCGCACGCTGCAACAATTGGCCCACGTGTTCCTTCTCCGCATCGGACACCCGCAGATTCCGCTCCTCCATGACTGCCAGGATAGGGGTCAGACCGATCGGAGACCACGTTCGAGGACACCGAGCATGCCCTCGATCGATGCAGGCCACCCGAATTCCTCGGCCCGGCTGCGGGCGGCACCGCGTCGGGCCTCGGTGGGGAGTGCGAGCACCCGCGAGATCGCCGACGCGAATCCGTCGGGCGTGTCGTCGAACTGTCCCCCGCAGGCGGGGGTGACGATGTGCGCGAGCGCGGACGAGCGCGATACGACGACGGGTGTTCCCGCAGCGAGTGATTCGAGGGCCGCGAGCCCGAATGTCTCGTGCGGCCCCGGGGCCAACGCCACGTCGGCCGATGCCAGCAGCGACGCGAGTTCCGCTCGGCCGTCGACGAATCCGAGGAAATCGATCGGCAATCCGCGCGCACGACGTTCGAGGGCGAGCCGGCGCGGCCCGTCCCCGGCGATCACCAGACGAGCATCGACTCCCGAATCACGCAGTGCCGCAACGGAATCGATGCTCCGTTCGACCCGCTTCTCCACTGAGAGCCGCCCGCAGTGCACGAGGAGCTGTTCGGCACCGCCGTGCCACGCCGAGGCAGGGCCGTGGTGTCGTCGAGCCGGACTGAACATGTCCAGATCGACCCCGAGCGGCACTTCGGTGACATTGTTCGCGCCGATTCTGTCGAACTCTTTCCTGGCGAACGTCGTCGTGCACACGACGGCGTCGTACGACTCCGCTGTTCGCCGATTCGCGGCGTCGGCGATTGCACGAGCAGCAGTCGAGGGCAAGGCCTGCGCGAGCAGCCGGTCGAGCCGCTCGTGCGAGATCATCACACTTCCCACGCCGCGGCGACCGGCCCACGCACCCATCCCGCGAAGGGTCAACCGGTCCGACACTTCGAGGACATCGGGGCGTAGCGCGGCGGCGATGTCGGTGACCGTCCTGGGATCGGCGGCCCGGTACCCACCGGTCAGCGGGATACGTACCGCCGGAACCGTGATGCGGAGAACACCGGTCGGCAGAATCTGCTCTGTTCGCGCCGCTCCCGGCACGACGAGAACGACCTCGTGCCCACGCGCGCTGTAGCCGGCCCCGAGCTGATCCACGGCAGTACGCAGCCCTCCCGAGCGTGGCCCGTAGAAGTTCGCGAGTTGCACGATACGCATACGACCAGTCTCGTGCGTGGCCATGACCGGCGGACCAATGGACGACGAACAGTCGATCCATCGGAAATCGACACGGTCGGTTCGTCGAGTGCCAATCGGGGTAGCCACGGGAGATGAAGCTGACGTTGGCCGCGACCGGAACGGCTACCCCCGAACTCGCGTGGGAGCGCTACATGGACACGCGGCTGTGGCCGGTCTGGGCGCCTCAGATCCAGGGCGTCGAAAGCAGCGGTGACCGATTGGCCGCCGGTGTCACCGGACGAGTCGTCGGGCCGATCGGGTTCGCAGTGAACTTCGTCGTCGACGACGTCGACGAGCACGCGCGCATCTGGACATGGCACGCCTGGTGGCAGACGCATTTTCTGGGTCTTCGCCTGCGCCACAGCGTCGCCGACGACCCTCGGGGCAGTCGCACCACCCTGCAGATCGACGGGACTCCGCCTCTCGTCCTGCCGTACGCGCCGGTAGTCCGGTTCGCGCTCACGCAGCTGGTGAAGGGCTGACTACACAGTGCGCGTCCTACACAGGCCGCGTCCCCCACAGTGCGAGTCCTACTCGGTGCGGGTTGTCGTCTTCGGGTCGGTCGGGGTGTCGGTGACGTCGTCGGCATCGGGTGTCGGCAGCGACGGCGTGTCGCCCGACCCGTCCAGGTGATCGTCGAACTCCCCGATGGCCTCGTCACGCTCGGCGGCGTTCTGCTCGGTGTCGGCGCCCAGTCCACGAGACTTCTCGGTCGGGTCGACGGTGGTGTCCACTGGCTTGTCGGTGTCGGTCATGCCCACAGGGTTGCCCGCCGCCTACTGTCACAAACCCTGCTCGATCGCGTAGCGGGTCAACTCGACCCGATTGGCCAGGTGCAGTTTTCGCAGAGTCGCCTGAACATGGTTCTCGACGGTCCGGTGGCTCAACGTCAGCTTGGTGGCAATCTGTTTGGCGCTCAATCCCTTTGCGACAAGTCGGAGAACCTCGGTCTCCCGATCCGTCAGAGTGGGCCTGGCATCGAGCTCGGCGGTGGCGGGGCCTGCGGAGATTCGGCGATATTCACCGAGAACCAGACCGGCAAGGCCCGGAGTGAACACGGCCTGACCTGCTGCGGTAGCCCGAACCGCATCGAAGAGCTCCTCCGCCGATGCACTCTTGACGAGGTAGCCCGACGCGCCCGCCTTGATGGCGTCGAGCACATCGTCTCGTTCCGCCGACGCCGACAGCACGAGGATGCAACTGTTCGGCGACCCTGCCAGCACCTGCGCGGTGGCGTCGGCGCCGTTGCCGTCGGGAAGGTGCATGTCCATCAGTACGACGTCGGGCAGCGTCGCGGTCGCCCGTCGCCGCGCGGCCGCGACCCCGTCCGCAGTGGCCACGACGTGGAAACCCGCGGCGTCGAGATCCCTGGCGACGCCGTCGCGCCACATCGGGTGGTCGTCGACGACCATGATCGAAATCGGATTGTCCGTCACTTCTTCCCTTTCGGTACGCGAATCTCCCACTCGGTTCCCATGTCTTCTCCGGTGTCGAGAACCGCCGAACCGCCGAGGGTGTCGACACGTCCGAGAATCGACTTGGCCACACCCATTCTGCCCTCCGCTTCCGCTTCAGCGAGGCGACCTGCAGGGATTCCGCGGCCGTCGTCACGGACACACACCACTATCTCCTCGCCGACATCCTCGACCAGGACGTACGCGCGTGCACCGTCCCCGGCATGAAGTGCGACGTTCGACAGGGCCGTCGCGACGACGGCGGACAGCTCGTAGGCGGTATCGGGATGCAGCAGAACAGGATCGGCGGGTGCGGACAACGAGACCGTCGTCGACGTCTGCTGCCGGAGCAGGCTGCGAAGGTCGACGTCGCCACCGGCGCGGCTCGGCTCGGCCTGCTCCGAGATCAACATTCGAAGGGCGACCTCCTGCTCACCGGCCAGGTCGGCGAGTTCTGCTGCAGCACCGCCGATCTCGCCACCGCGCCGACGGACGAGCGCGAGGACCTGCAGAACGCCGTCGTGCACCTGCCTGGCGAGGCGCTCGCGCTCCTCGGTGATCGCAGCCAGACGAGCAGCGCGTTCGAGTTCTGCATGTGCACGCCTGGCAGTGTTGCTCGCCAGCCCGAGGGCCAGACCCACCGACACCAGGACCGGCGCCGTGGCGTCGGTCCACAGGTCGAGGTTCACCTGATCTCGCACGATCGCACTGACCGCCGACAGCAACACGCCCGACGCGATTCCGCCCTTGGGCCCGAACAGAATTGCCGCGGAGATGACTGCATTGGTGGCCCACAGCGTCGTCGGCAAGGTCTGGTGGGTGCTGTACCACTCGTGGTCCGATACCAGGCGCGTCGAGGCCATGAGACCGATCACCACGAGCTGATCGGCGAGTACGACCTTCCAACGCTCCACCGTCGCCCGGGACAACAGTATCGCCGATGCGCCGGTCCACACTGCCATCAGCGCCACGAAGAACCAGCTCAGCCGTTGCTCGGTGTAGTTGGACATCGAGGCGAGCTGATAGCTGATCGCATACAGAAGCGTGATCAGACGGAATGCCTGTGACGCCCGCCAGAGTGGGCCGACGGCGTCAGTCATGCTCGGGCTTGCGCAGTGAGCCCGGGTCGAGTTCTCGGTTGCGTGCATGCGGGCTGTCCGGTGCAGCAGGGAATCTCGGCTCTGCGGGATCGTGCTCTTCGAGTTCCTCGTACACCTCGTCCGGATCGTCGGCGAGCAGCGATCGGATAGCGGTGTTGAGCACGGCGACGATCGGGACCGCCAGCAATCCGCCGACGATCCCGGCGAGCAGAATGCCGACCGTGATCGCGAGCACCACCGCCAGCGGGTGCAGGCGCACTGCCCGCCCCAGCAGAAGCGGTTGCAGCACATGGCCTTCCAGCTGCATGACCGCGACGACGATGCCCAGCGTTATCAACGCGGTGATCAAGCCCTTGGTGACCAGCGCGATGAACACCGCGACGAACCCGGTGAGAAACGCACCGACGATCGGTATGAAGGCACCGATGAACACGAGGGACGCCAACGGCAATGCGAGCGGGACGCCGAGAATGGCGAGACCTGCTCCGATTCCGATCGCGTCGGCGGCGGCGACGGCGACCGTCGCGCGGACGTAACCGACGAGCGAGCCGAATCCCTGACTTCCCGCCAGACGAATTCGACGACGCGCCGACGTCGGGGCCAAACGGGTCACGAACTCCCAGATCTGATCGCCGCCGTAGAGAAAGAAGATGAGTGCGAACAGCGTCAGCAATGCACCGGTCAGGATTTCGCCGATGACCGTCGCGGTCGTCAGCGCGCCACTGGTGACGGCGGCTTGATTGTCCTGGATGACCTTGACGACGTTGTCGCTCGCCTGCCGGATCTGGTCCTCGCTGATATGCAGCGGGCCGTCGGTGAGCCATTGCTGGACGTCGTTGATCGATGTCGTGAACTGGTCACCGAGCTGCGGCAACCCATGGATGAACTGTTCGACGACGAACGTCATGATGCCCGCGACCACACCGATGCTCGCGATGATGACGATGACGACGGCCGCAGCTCGCGGGACACCGCGTCGTTGCATCCAGTCCACCAGCGGCACGAGCATCGCCGACGCGAGCAGCGCAAGACCGAGAGGAATGATCACCGTGTCCAGGCGAGCGACGACGTAGCAGAAGGTGATGAACGCGGCGAAGAGCACCAGCAGCCGCCACGCCCATTCGGCGCCGACCCGGACGAGCGGGTGAACCGAATCCGCCGCGGTGGAGCGCGCCTGAGGTGTGCCCGAGGGCACTCTTGGTGCTTCTGCCCGCGGCTCGTCTTCGGTCACCCGGTAAATTTAACCTGTGCTGGCATCTTTGAGAGCGGTCTCGCTCACCCTGAAGAGTCGCTGGCCTCTCTATATGTTGTCGATGCTGCTGGCCAATCTGTTCGGTGCGGTGTTGGTTTTCGCGTTCGTGCGCTACGGATTGCCGATCGCCGAATCGCAGTCCATCGTCGCGGACCGTGTGCGCAACGTCTATGTTTTCGGTGCTTATCTGGCGTTGGCGGGTCTGGTCAGTCTGTATTACGCGGCCAGGATGCTGCGCTCGGTCGTGCGGTGGCAGTTGCGCGGTGGCCCGCCGACTCGCCAAGAGCAGATGACGGCGTTGCACGCGCCGCTGCGTCAGGCCATCGTCCATCTTGTTCTGTGGGTCATCGGCGGTGTTCTGTTCGTCGTTCTCACGGTCACCGAGATGCCGTCGCTGTCGGTGGCCGTCATCGTCACTGTCGTCATGGCCGCCACGGTGACGTTCGGTTTCACGTACATGCTCGGCGAGCGCATCTTGCGACCCGTTGCGGCGATGGCGCTCAGCGAGGGCCGTTTCGATCGGACCATGACTCCCGGCGTCGGAACTCGCATGGCGATGACGTGGGGTCTGGGGACGTTGATGCCAGTCATCGGCATCATCTTGTTGTGCGCGACGCAGTTGACGACCGATCTGGTGTTCTCGCCGAATTCGCTCGCCATTGCGATCATCCTGCTCAGCGTTCTCGCGATCGGGCAGGCGTTCATTCTGTCGATGCTGACCGCGAGCCAGATCTCGGATCCGATCCGCCAGCTCAGGCGCGCCATCGAACGTGTGCAGCGCGGTGACAACGACGTCGAGGTCGATGTCTTCGACGGCAGCGAGATCGGCCGATTGCAGGTCGGCTTCAACCGCATGATGGAGGAGTCGGCCGAACGACGCGTCCTACGTGAGCTCTTCGGCCAACATGTGGGCGAGGACGTGGCGCGTCGCGCGTTGCAATTCGGTACCGAATTGGGCGGGGAAACGCGCTTCGTGGCGGTGCTCTTCGTGGACATGGTCGGTTCGACGGCGACGGCGTCGGAGCGCCCTCCCGGTGAGGTCGTCGTCCTCCTCAACGAATTCTTTCGCGTGGTCGTCGACGTCATCGACGAGCACCACGGTTTTGTCAACAAATTCATGGGCGACGCCGCACTCGCTATTTTCGGGGCCCCGCTGGATCGTCCCGATGCGCCGACGGCGGCGCTCGCTGCGGCCCGTGACCTGCGGTTCGCTCTCGACGACATCACCGGGCTCGATATCGGGATCGGCGTGTCGGCCGGTCTCGCAGTCGCCGGAAACATCGGAGCCAAGGAGCGGTTCGAGTACACGGTGATCGGCGATCCCGTGAACGAGGCGTCGCGTTTGACCGAATTATCCAAATTGCGGCCAGGTCGAGTATTGGCGTCGACGTCGGCCCTCTACTTCGCCAGCGACGAGGAACAGGAGCACTGGGAGCTCGGGGACCAGGTCCAATTGCGTGGACGACGACGCCCCACTCACCTTGCGTGGCCCATCGAGCATCCGTGATCGTGTCGGAGGGTGTGGTTACCCTGTGAAGGTGCCCGAACCGACACCCGAGGCCGCGGCCACAGTTCCGCGCCGCCGGAACCGGCTCCGCCTGTTGAAGTGGGTTGCAGCATTCGCCCTCGTCGCATTGTTGATCGGCGAGGGGATCTACCTGTGGCCGAGACTGCACGAATCGTGGACAGCGCTCACCGAGATTCACTGGGGCTGGCTCGCGGCGTGCATCTTCGCGCAAGCTGTGTCTCTGAGTGCGTTCGCTCGGGTGCAGAAGCAGCTCCTTCAGGCCGGCGGCGTGCGCGTCAGGCAATCCAAATCGGTTTCCGTGATCTACGGCAGCACCGCGATGTCCTTGACGCTCCCCGCGGGACAGGTCTTCTCCACCGCCTTCACCTACCGCGAGACCCGGCGGTGGGGTGCCAGTCCCGTCGTCGCGTCCTGGCAGTTGGCCATCTCGGGCGTCATTGCAGCGGCAGGGCTCGCCGCGCTCGGCGTCGGCGGCGCGCTGCTAGTCGGCGGCTCGGTCAGCACGTTCACGCTGGTCCTACCCATCGTCGGTGTCGCGGCCATCGTGTTCGGCGTCCGCTACATCTCTGCGCACCCGCAAAGCATCAGGGCGTCTGCGGGCTGGGTTCTGCACAGGGTCAACAACTTTCGCAACCAACCTCCCGACGCCGGCCAGGGACGGATCGACGAGGTCATCGAACAGATCCAGTCGGTTCGACTCGGCAAGCAGGACGCGGCGCTGACTCTGTCCTGGTCGGCGGTCCACCGTCTCGCCGACGTCGCCTGCCTCGGCTTCGCATGCTTCGCCGTCGGCTCCGACCCTCGACTGTCCGGCCTGTTGATCGCCTTCGCCGCGGGCAAAGCCGTCGGATCCGTCCCACTGGCACCCGGTGGCCTCGTCATCGTCGACGCCACCCTCATCGCCTTTCTCACCAGCGCTGCCAGCATCAGCGCCTCGCAGGCCGTCGCCGCCGCGTTCGTGTACCGAGGCGTCAGCTTCATCCTCGTCGCCATCGTCGGCTGGATCGTCTTCCTCGTCCTGTTCCGCAAGCACCAACACGAGGACCTGCACTACGACATCGCGATGGAACAGCGCGAGACCCAAGAACTCCACAAGGGTGCCCAAGCCGCCCGCGAGGGTAATCCAGAAGTCGACTCGTCGGACCCCGAATCCGCCTGACTTCCCCCTGCCCGGAGTGACCGAATGTCACCCTCGCGCACTCTGGGGGGGTGACCGAATGTCGCCCTCGCGCACCTGACCACACCGAATGTCGCCCTCGCTCACTCAGAGTGACCGAATGTCGCCCTCGCTCACTCAGAGTGACCGAATGTCGCCCTCGCACACCGCGGAGTGACCGAATGCGACATTCGCTCACCTGACCACACCGAATGTCGCCCTCGCTCACTCAAAGTGACCGAATGTGACATTCGCACACCGCGGAGTGACCGAATGTGACATTCGCTCACCCAAACCCCCGAACCCCCGAACCCCCGAACCCCCGACCGCCAGTGAGTGGGCTGAATCACATAACAATCCGGGGGAATAGATGCGGACCCCGGTCCGCTTGTGTAGTATGCAACTTGAACCTTCAACCAATCAGGAGCTGCCATGACTACCGCGATCGCATTGCCCGAACTGTCCGCAGGAACCTGGAACATCGACGCCACGCACTCGACCGTCGGATTCACCGTCCGCCACCTGGTCGTCAGCAAGGTCCGTGGCCGTTTCCAGACCTTCAGCGGTGCCATCACCGTTGCCGCCGACGGAACGCCTTCCGTGAAGGCCGAAATCGACGTCACCTCCATCACCACCGACAACGAGCAGCGTGACGGCCACCTCAAGACCGCTGACTTCTTCGAGGTCGAGAAGTACCCGACCGCTACCTTCACCTCCACCTCCGTCAAGGCCGACGGCGGCGACTTCATCGTGACCGGTGACTTCACCCTGCACGGTGTGACCAGGCCCGTCGACCTGAAGCTCGAGTTCAACGGCGTCAACCCGGGCATGGGCAACGGACCGGTTGCAGGCTTCGAGGCCAGCACCGTCATCAACCGCAAGGACTTCGGCATCAGCATCGACATGCCCCTCGAAGGCGGCGGCGCTGTCGTCGGCGACAAGATCGTGCTGAACCTCGACATCGAAGCAGGCCTGGCTGCCTGATCTTGCTTCGCGCCCGTGAGCGCGAATCGAAGCCGAGAACAACTGTGCGCGCAGGGGTATGGGAAACCAACCCTGCGCGCACAGTCGTATCCACCATCGCACAGCCGTATCCGATACCGCACGGTCGGCGGAGCCGCATAGGGTGGGTCCGGTGAACAAGCGCAGCCCGATCATCGCCGCCGTCATAGACCTCGTTGCGGTCCTGATCTTCTGTGCAATCGGCAGACGCAGCCACGACGAGGCGAATGCCCTGACGGGGCTCGCGCACACCGCGTGGCCGTTCGTCGCCGCTGCCGTCATCGGGTGGGGTCTGACGATTGCGCTCTACCGCGACAAGTTCGACGCGTTCCTGATCCTCCCGACGGGGATCGTCGTCTGGGTGTCGACGGTTCTGTTCGGCATGATTCTTCGGGTCGTCAGCGGTCAAGGGACAGCGTTCAGTTTTGTCGTCGTCGCGACGATCGTGTTGGCCGTATTCCTCATCGGATGGCGTGCGCTTGCCAAGTTGGTACCGATCCCGAAAAACTGACGCCATCGTCCCGAATTTCGCCCCCTCACATGGGACAGTTCACATATGGCCGATGTGAAAGACAAGCAGGACACCGGGTTCTTCGGGCAGCCGTTCGCGCTCGCGAATCTGTTCGGTGTGGAGATGTGGGAGCGCTTCTCCTTCTACGGGATGCAAGGCATCCTCATCTACTACCTGTACTACTCGGTGGCCGACGGCGGACTCGGTATAGCGGAGAGTTCGGCGACGTCGATCGTCGGCGCATACGGCGGAACCGTGTATCTGTCCACCATTCTGGGCGCGT
Organism: Rhodococcus yunnanensis NBRC 103083; assembly: GCF_001895005.1. GTDB lineage: Bacteria > Actinomycetota > Actinomycetes > Mycobacteriales > Mycobacteriaceae > Rhodococcoides > Rhodococcoides yunnanense. The sequence continues at coordinate 50,815 of NZ_BCXH01000009.1, forward strand.
GGATCGCCGACCGACTTCTCGGCTCCGAACGCACACTGTTCTACAGCGCGGTCCTGATCATGTTCGGTCACATCGCCTTGGCCGTTCTGCCCGGATTTCTCGGTGTCGGAGTCGGTCTGGTTCTCGTCGCATTCGGTAGCGGTGGTCTCAAGGCCAACGCGACGTCGTTGGTCGGTGATCTGTACGGCGAGCACGACACCAGACGAGATGCGGGCTTCTCGCTGTTCTACATGGGCATCAACATCGGTGCGTTCATCGGTCCACTCCTCACCGGCCTCGCGTGGGACAAATTCGGTTTCCATGCCGGATTCGGGCTCGCTGCAATCGGTATGGCGCTCGGGCTGATTCAGTACACCCTCGGCCGCAAGCACCTGCACGGCATCGGTGCGACGCCGCCCAACCCATTGCCCGCTTCGGAGCGAATCAAATGGTCCGCAATCGGTGTCGCGGCCATCGCCGTCGTCGCACTGTTGTCGATCTTCGGTGCGATCCAGGCGTCGAACCTGTCCGACATCGTCGTCGGCGTCACCATCGTTGCCGCCGTCGGATACTTCGCACTCATTCTCTCCAGCAAGAAGATCACACGGATCGAACGCCGGCGGGTCATCTCGTTCATCCCGATGTTCATTGCAAGCGCCGCATTCTGGTCGCTGTTCCAGCAACAGTTCACGACGGTACCGCTCATCGCGGACACCAAACTCGACCGCAACCTGTTCGGGTGGGACTTCCCTCCGTCGTGGGTACAGTCGATCAATCCGGTGTTCATCATCATCTTCGCGGGAGTGTTCGCGGCGATGTGGACCAAGCTCGGCACACGGCAGCCGTCGACACCGCTGAAATTCGTTGCGGGCGTGTCGATCATGGGCCTGGCATTCCTGGCATTCGTTCCTTCGCTGGCGGGAACCAGCATGCCGCTGCTCGCCCTCGTCGGCATTCTGCTGCTGTTCACGTTCGCCGAGCTGTTTCTTTCACCCGTCGGGCTGTCGCTGTCCACCAAGCTCGCACCGGAGAACTTCCACACGCAGATGGTGGCGCTGTTCTTCCTGTCCGTCGCGCTCGGCTCGGCGATGGCGGGCACACTCGCGGGCTACTACGACGAGGACGATCCCAACCCGTTCTTCCTGACGGTCGGCCTGGCGTCGATCGGGGTCGGCGTCGTTCTCCTACTGCTGACGCCGTGGATCAAGAAGATGATGAGCGGCGTGCAGTAGCTATTTCCACAACAGCCACGCGGCAAGACCGAGACCGCATATTCCGACGGCGATACGCAGGACCGTCGGCGGGATGACCTTTACCACCGGTGGTCCGCAGTACCCGCCTGCGAACGCGCCGAGGGCGAGGGCCAGCGCCGCGAGCCAGTTCACTTCCCCGGAGAACGCGAAGATCACCGCGGCGACGAGATTCGCGACACCGAGGAAGAAGCTCTTCAGAACGCTTGCGCGCCAGATCGAATCGGACGTACACACGAGCGCGAGGGCCAGAAAGATGACACCTGCACCGGCGCCGAAATATCCGCCGTAGATCGCGACGAAGAACAGCGCGATCGGATACAGGGTCGGAAACTCTCTGTGCCCCGACATCTTTCGCAACTTCGGTTGCAGAAGCAGTGCAACAGCGGCGAAGGCCACCAGAAACGGCACGACGACCTCGAAAGAACCGGGCGGAGCCAGCAGCAGTACAGCTGCACCGATCAGACCGCCGAGGCCCGAGTAGATGGCGAACCGAACCAGCTGCTTTCCGTCCTTCGCCAGTTCGGACGACGCATTGGTCGTGGCTCCCACGCCGACTGCAACCATCGCCACGGTGTTGGTGACGTTCGCTGCGACCGGTGGCAGCCCGGCAGCCAACAGTGCCGGATAGGACACCAGCGAGGCCATACCGGTCACGAACCCGACGAGGCCGGCGAAGAAACCGGCGACGACGAGCAGACCGAATTCGAGCAGAGTCACGGGTAGTAAAACTACCCTTGCTCACTACTCGGCTCTGCCGGAGTCCATTTCGCGAATCAGGTGGGTGCTCATCTTCACTGCCTGGTCGGTACCGTCGGCGTTCTCGATGTACACCGCGAACGCGAGATCACCGCGATTGGCGATGAACCAGCGATCGTCACCGCTGTTACCGGCGAATCCGGTCAGCCCGCCGTAGGAGTCGAGGCCCTCGGCATGGGCCGAGTTCTGCAGCATCTCCCGCAGGCGTGCCAACGCGTCGGGTGCGATCGAGTCACTCGTCTTGTCGGCGACGGCTGTCTGACCCGCAACGATGAACGGCAGCGGGGCGGCACCACGAGCTATCGACGCACCGATCTGCGCGAGACCGAACGGTGTGACGGCGCTGTCCGTGGTTTCGTTGCCCACGGTGCGGATGCGATCGATCGAGTTGTTGCCCGACGGAATCTGTCCGGTGTACGCGTCGAGCCCGGGCATCGCGTAGTTGACGCCGAGACCCAGCTGCGTTGCATTGTCGCTGTCACCCGAGCGGACGACGTCGAGCAGGTCTTTCGCCGAACCCAGTGGATACATCCCGGAGAACGCGATCTGTCCCTGCTCGTTCGCGTAGCTGTTCTGCGCCGCTGCGACGACCGCACCGGTCGAGGGAACGATCGCGACGATCGACGCGGGTGTCCCGACGCTGACCACTGCTTCCTCTGCCGCCAACTGAATTCGCGGGTCGAGCGTCGAGTGCAGGTCGGGACCTGCGGGTCCCTGGAATCCGGCTTGACGGGTCACCGAGCCGTCGGGCCCGGTGACGTCGATGCCCCATCCGGCGGTCGAGTCGCGATTCTCCTGCCACGCGTTTCGCAGCGAATCCAGCAGAGGCGAGGTGATACGACGGTCACCGGCGATCAACTTGGGCGTCTGTGCGACGACCACACCGGGGATCGCACGTAGATCCTCCTCGAGGACGGCGAAATCGTCGTCGCGCAGATTGACCGCGAGGATCGAGCTACCCGGCGTCGCAGCGAGCTCGTCCTGCAGCGAGCCTGCGGTGATCAACGGTGCAACGACATCGATGACGTCGGCCAACCGCGCTGTGGACGCGGCGGGATCCTGCATACGGGTGGGATCGAGCAGGATCGCGTTGATGGTCCGTTCGTTCATGAGGACGTTCTGAGCGGCGTCGAACACCAATGGTGGTGGCGCATCGGTGCGCACATAACGGACGGACCCACCACCAGGCAGGTCCGGTGCGAGAATGTCGGGCTCCCAGCTGATGCGCCACCCGACGCTGAGTTTCTTGGCGGTGCCGCGGGTGGAGTACGCCCAGTCCTTGCCGTCGCCGAAGTTCCAGTCCGAGGCGAGGGTGAAGAATCCGGAGGAGTCGTCGAGACCGATGAACTGCGAGACCTCGAATTCGCCCGTCGGTGGCCCGCCTCCCGCCAGACCGTCGAACATCTGCGAGATGCTCGACGCCGCGGCGTTGGGATAGGACGTCAGATCGGCTGCTGCCTGGACGTCACGATCGTTGAGTGCTGCGACGAAGTCGTCGATCAACGCGGCGCCTTCGCTCGGCGGTTTTTCGAGCATCCACACCGCACCGGTAGCGGTCAGCGCAAGACTCGCCCCCACAGCAACTACATAACGTCCCCGTATCGCACCCACGCGCGCCGCCCTCCCAGAACCCATGCCCCATCTTAGTCACTCCAGTCACACGCGTAACAAGCACGGGATACACACACTCTGGTCACGATTGCGCTACACCCCACCGCCCGCCACGAAATGCGTGACCATATGTTGACCAATCGTGACTGCCATTACAAGGGTATGAATGCCTCGAATATGCAGTCAGCGCAGGAACCTCCCCGCGGCCTCGAGCGCAGGGGCCGAACTCTGACCGCCCGCCACGAACACCGCGAACGCAAGATCGCCCTGAATCCCGACGAACCAGCCGTGCGCGCCTTCGTTGTTCGGCCCGAATTCTGCGGTGCCCGTCTTACCCAGCAGCCCGGGAATGTCCTGGAGCTGCGTCGCGGTCCCGCCGGTCACCGTCTCACGCATCATCGTCCGAATCTGCTCGGCAACCTGGGCGTCCACGGGAGGCGGGGTCGTATCCGCCGTTCCCGGCTGCCCGCTGACCAGCGTCGGCGCCGTCAGCGCACCACGTGCGATCGACGACGCCACCAGCGCCATCCCGAACGGCGACGCCGTCACCTGCCCCTGCCCGATGGCCGATTCGACGCGTTGCGCCGGGGTGTCGGCGAGAGGGACGCTGCCGGTGACGGTGGTCAGGCCAGGGGTCACGTAGTCGACGCCGAGGCCGTACTGCAACGCGGTCTGCTGCAACCCGTCGGCCGGGAGCCCGACGCCGAGGCGTCCCATCGTCGTATTGCACGACCGCGCGAAGGCCGTGTGCAGCGGAACGGCACCGAGGTCGAAGTTGTCGTCGTTCGGGATCTGCCGTCCTTCGATGTTCTCGGTGCCCGGGCACGGGAGGATCGTGTCGGGGGTGGCGGTACCCGCTTCGAGAGCCGCCGAGGTGGTCACCGTCTTGAACGTCGATCCAGGCGGATACAGACCGGTCAAAGCGATGGGACCTTCGGCGTCGGCCGCGGCGTTCTGCGCCACGGCGAGAACGTTGCCGGTCGACGGCTGCACAGCGACGATCGCGGACTGCTGCGGCAACGACGCCAACGCGTTCTCGGCTTTCAGCTGCAGGCCGGTGTCGAGCGTCGTGGCGATGTCGGGGGCCGCTGTGGCGTCGATACCCGCCAGCTGTTCGACGGTTCCGTCGGCTTTCACCGCTTGAATCGCCCACCCCCTGTTCTCGACGAGCTGCTGCTGCCACAGATCGGATACGCCGGCCAACGCGGGCGAGGCCAGGGTGCGGTCGGTCGTCAGCAACCGTGTCTGCGGGGCGAGCGTGACGCCGGGCAGTGCAGCGAGCGGCGCCGCGATCGGATCGACGTCGGACTGCCGCAGCGGTACCACCGTCACGGTCTTTCCTTGTGCGGCAGCTAGATCCGAGGCAATCGACTCGGCGGTGATCGTGGGCACGACCCTGCCGATGTACGACGCGACAGCGGCAGGGTCGGCCGCGGCGTCGACGTTCACCAGGGTCACGACCTGTTGCGACATCAGTTCACCACCTGCGCGGTCGAACACCTTCGGGGTGACGAGTGCATCGGTCGGGGTGTATCGAATCGTGGTGTCGGCAGCCAATCCCGGAGCCAGAACGGCGGGATCCCAGTCGATCTTCCAGCCCTGATCGGTCTCGGTCGCCGTTGCCTGCGTGTCGTACTGCCACTGCTTGGGTTCGCCGTCAGGCTCCTCGGTGCCGTCGGTCGTCGTCGAGAAACGCCACGTCGCATCGAGTGTCACCTCTGCACCCTCCTCGGAGGTGGATGCGACGGCGAAGTCCGGGGTGGCGGTGACGGTTCCGCCTGCACTCAAGCCGTCGTACAGGCCGGTGAGCGCCGCGGACGCGGCGGCAGGATCGGTGGTGAGCGCCGCGGCTGCGTCGGCGGCGCCGCTGTTGACGGCATCGACGAACTGCTGAGCTGTGGTCTGTGGTTCGGGTGGACCGTCGTCGCTGCATCCGGCGAGGACCAGTGCCACGGCAGCTACGAGGGCGGAAACCGTCTTCTTCGATGTGCGCACAAACCCGATCATGCCTGAGTCGTGGCGAATTTCTCAGTATCGGTGTAATTGTGTAAGTGTGTAATCAATCAACCTCAGGAGATGTCATGAGACAGCACGGAAGAAAATTCGGGCGCCCCGGCGGCTGGCAACAGGCCGATGTTCCCGACGCGGTCGACGCAGGCGAATGGTTCAGCGGCAGGCTTCCCGACAGCTGGTTCGCAGGTGACGCCACCGTCGAGATCGACCGCGAGGAAATCGTCGTCATCGGCGAACTGCCCACCCCCGAGGACGCGTCGACGGCGTCGACCGAAGGCCGGATCGCGCGGTTCCGAGAGACCACACGCCAGGAGAGAATGCAGATCGCTGACGAGGCAGAGGCTCGATACGGACGCAAGGTCGCGTGGGGCGTCGCCGTCGACGGTGAAGCAGTGCTCTTCACTCACCTGGCAGTGCCGGTGATGACGAGGCTTCGTCAGCCCGAGCGCAAAGTGCTCGACACTCTGGTCGACGCCGGTGTGGCGCGCTCGCGTGCCGATGCACTGTCCTGGGCCGTCAAACTCGTCGGCGAACACACCGAGGAGTGGCTCGGCGAGTTGCGTGAGGCCATGAGCAAGGTCGACGACCTGCGCAAGAAAGGCCCCGCGTCGTAAATCAGTTGCGCAAGGACCGCGGCGGGGTTTAACGTTGCTTTCGCCTTGTTGCCAACAGAATCGGAGAGGCCGTTGCTCTTCTAGAGGTCAGTTCGCTTGCTTGTACGCACGCACACCTCTGGAGCAATCATGTCTACTTCTTCACTGCGCATTTCCGATCTTTCGTTCACCTGGCCCGACGGCGATCCGGTTTTCGACGGCCTCGATGCCGTGTTCCCCAGCAGCAGAACAGGTCTCGTCGGATCGAACGGTTCAGGCAAGTCCACTCTGCTCAAACTCGTAGCCGGGGAGTTGATCGCACAGAGCGGATCGATCACCGTTCCCGGCACGCTCGGCTACCTTCCCCAGGACATCGCACTGCGGGCGGGCCGACGCGTCGACGAGATCCTGCGGTTGCGCGAGCTGCGAGAGGCGTTGCACCGCATCGAGTCCGGCACTTCGAGCGAGGACGACTTCGCGACAGTCGGTTCGCGATGGGATGCCGAGGAGCGTGCGGTCGCCCTGCTGGACAAGCTCGGTCTCGGCCACATCGTCTCCGAGCGCGCCGATCTGGATCGGGTGGTCGGGTCGTTGTCCGGTGGTGAATCGATGCTGCTCGCGCTCACGGCGGAACTGCTGGCCGAGCCCGATGTCCTGCTGCTCGACGAGCCGACCAACAATCTCGACATCGACGCCCGCCGTCACCTCCACCAGGCGATCACAGCGTTCAGCGGCGTACTGATCGTGACGAGCCATGACCTCGAACTTCTCGAGATCATGGACGGCACGGCGGAAGTGCGCGCCGAGCGTGACGGCATCACGCGGTTGCGAATGTTCGGCGGCAACTACGCCCACTATCGCGACGTCGTCGATGCGGAACAGGAGGCAGCACGCGCGGCACTGCACGACGCGAAAAACGATGTGCGCAAGCAGGAACGCGAACTGGTAGAAACACGAACCAAGCTCGACCGACGCCTGCGGTACGGCAAGAAGATGGCCGAACAGAAGCGGGAGCCCAAGATAGTCATGGGCAATCGCAAACGGGCGGCGCAGGTTTCGGCCGGCAAGTTGCGCAACAACCATCTGGAGAAGGTCGACGACGCCCAAGCCGCACTCGCATCCGCCGAGGATCGACTGCGTGACGACAGACAGGTACGCGTCGACCTGCCTGCGACCGAGGTCCATGCGGGGCAGAAGATCGTCGAGATCGACGAGCTCGACATCGTGGGACCGGAGCGGATCGCGCTGATCGGCCCGAACGGCAGCGGCAAGACGACGTTGTTGCGTGCACTCGAATCGGCAGGGCCATCGGTGCCGTGGCGGTATCTACCCCAGCGGCTCGACGTGTTCGACGAGTCGAAGACGGTCGCGGAGAATGTCGCCGACGTCGCCGAACACGCGTCGAACGAGCAGATTCGAGCACAGTTGGCGCGCTTCCTCTTCCGCGGAAACGACGCCGATGCCGTCGTGGCAACCCTGTCCGGCGGTGAACGATTGCGGGCCGCACTCGCCCGGATCCTGCTCGCCGAGCCTGCGCCGAGATTCCTCATGCTCGACGAGCCGACCAACAACCTCGACCTCGCCAGCAGAGCACACCTCACCGAGGCCCTCGCGGGGTATCGGGGTGCCCTGATCGTCGCGAGCCACGACCTGGCGTTCCTGCGCGATCTCGGGCCGACGAGGTGGGTGGAGTTGGAGCGAATGTCACATTCAGTCACCTCGGAGTGAGCGAATGTCACATCCGGTCACTTAGAGTGAGCGAGGGCGTCATCCGGTCACTCAGGGTGCGCGACTGGGCCATTCGCTCACCGGGTTACTGCCGGGTGCATGATGGACGGGTGGACTTCGCAACCAACCCGAACGACGGCATCCGGATCGCGTATCAGGTCGTCGGCTCCGGACCGCCGCTGCTGCTGGTACATGGGAGCCTGCTGACGCACACGATCTGGCGAACATTCGGATACGTCAAGGCCTTACGCCCGAGCCGCGCGCTCATTCTCGTCGACATGCGTGGGCACGGTCGCAGTGACAAGCCGCACGAGATCGACGCATACCGAATGGACACCGTCACCGACGATCTCGTGGCGGTACTCGACGCAGCCGGAATCGCCAGGACCGACTACTGGGGATACTCGTACGGCGGCCGCGCTGGTCTGTCGCTGACGGCGAAAGCTCCCGAACGGATCAGCAGCCTCATCGTCGGGGGTGGATCGCACGGGCCGCAGGCGGGCGCGTTCGATCGCCTGTTCTTCCCCGGGTGCGCGGACGTACTGGAAACACGCGGCATGGACGGCTTCATCGACGAGTGGAACAAGCACCGACTGTTCCCGGTGGATGCAGCCACCCGGGCGGTGTTTTCGGCGAACGACGCCTCCGCGATGGCAGCCTACTTTCGTGCATCCGACGTCGAACCGGGATTGTCCGACGAAGCACTGCGGCAGTTCACCGTCCCCAGTCTGTTCTATGTGGGGTCGCAAGATCACACCCGTTTGGACGACGCGCACGCGGCAGCCGACCTGGTCCCCGGCGCTGAACTCCACCTCATCGACGGTTTCGACCACTCGACGACTCCCGCCGCGAGCACCGAGGTCCTCAGCGTCGTCCACCCCTTCCTTACAGTGCATCCTCAGGCATGACGGCGATCGGGTTCCGGTAACCTCGGCGTGAGCGAATGTCACATCTGGTCACCCCCGAGTGAGCGAGGGCGACATCCGGTCACTCAGAGTGAGCGAGGGCGACATCCGGTCACCCCCAAGTGAGCGAAAGCCACATCCGGTCACCACCCCAACGTGAGCGAATGTCACATCCGGTCACACCCAAACACCCCCAAACCCGCGAACTCAGACCGAACCAGCAGAATACGCGATTGAATCATCTTGATTTCAAGTCTGGCGCCGGGAGGGAAGACTTGCCACAATCGGTCAACATGTCCCTGCGTTTTCACTGGTTCCTGCCCACGTACGGCGACTCGCGCAACCTGATGGCCGGTGGCCACGGATCGTCGATGTCCGGTGATCGGCCGGCGACGCTGAAGTATCTGAACCAGATCGGCGCTGCGGCCGAGAACAATGGCTTCGAAGCAGTGCTCACCCCGACAGGTGCGTGGTGTGAGGACGCGTGGCTGACGACGGCCATGATGATCGACACCACCGAGACTCTCAAGTTCCTCGTAGCGCTACGGCCCGGTTTGCTCAGCCCGACTCTCGCGGCGCAGATGGCCGCAACTTTCCAGTGGCAGTCCGGCGGCCGGCTGCTGCTCAATGTCGTCACAGGCGGCGAGGACCACGAGCAACGACGGTTCGGCGACTTTCTCGACAAGAACGAGCGTTACGCGCGCTGCGGCGAGTTCCTCGACGTGACCCGGAGGTTGTGGGCGAACGATGGCCCGGTCAGCTTCGAGGGCAAGTACATCAAGGTCGAAGATGCTGCGCTGCAACGACATCCGAATCCGGTGCCGCCGATCTTCTTCGGCGGTTCCTCGCCCGCGGCAGGCACCGTCGCGTCGCAGTTCGCCGATACGTATCTGACGTGGGGTGAACCACCCGCCGCAGTGGCGTCGAAGATCGCGTGGATTCGGGATCTGGCCGAGGTACAGGGTCGCACACTCGATTACGGCATTCGCCTGCACGTCATTTCACGCGATACCTCCGAGCAGGCGTGGGCCGAGGCAGATCGCCTGCTCGGCAATCTCGATCCGCAGACGGTCGCGTCGGCGCAGGAAAGTCTGTCTCGCTCGGTCTCCGAGGGGCAGCGCCGTATGCGTGAACTTCACGGCGGCGGTGAGGCATACGTCAGCGGTGCCGATGCCCGCACCCTCGAGGTTGCACCGAATCTGTGGACCGGTGTCGGCTTGGTCCGCGGCGGAGCGGGCACCGCGCTCGTCGGTTCGCACGAGGAGGTGGCCGATCGTATCGCCGAGTACAGCTCCATCGGGCTCGACCACTTCGTGCTGTCCGGCTACCCACATCTCGAGGAGGCATACCATTTCGGCGAGGGTGTCCGGCCCATCCTCGAAAAGCGTGGGCTCGTTCGCTCACGCGCCCGCGAAAACGCCTCTACAGGAACACCGTTCCTGTAGAGGCGAGTCCCTACTTCAGTCCGGTGAACTGGTCGTCTCGCCATTCGCCGGACAGGATCTCACCGGAATCCTCCCGCGCACGCAGTTCGACGCGCCGAATCTTGCCCGAAATGGTTTTCGGCAACTCGAAGAACTCGATGCGTCGCACGCGCAGGTACGGTGCGAGGTGTTCGCGAGCATACTTCAGAATCTGAAATGCCGTCTCCTCGTTCGGCTCCCAGCCTGCCGCCAACGCGACGTACGCCTTCGGCACCGCCAGTCGTGTCTCGTCCGGAGCCGGGACGACCGCAGCCTCGGCGACTGCGGGGTGCTCGATCAGGACGCTTTCGAGTTCGAACGGCGACACCTTGTAGTCGGATGCCTTGAACACGTCGTCGGTACGCCCGACATACGTGATGTAGCCGTCGTCGTCGCGGGAGGCGACGTCGCCGGTGTGGTAGTACCCACCGGACATCACCTCCGCATTGCGAGCCGGGTCGCCGAGATATCCGGTCATCAGATTGAACGGCTTCGCCGCGAGATCGAGGCAGATTTCACCCTCGTCCGCGAGCTCACCGGACACCGGGTCGACGATGACGACGGGCACACCGGGCAGCGGCCTGCCCATCGAACCGAACTTGAGCTCGGCACCCGGCGTATTGGCCACCAGCGCAGTGGTTTCCGTCTGACCGAATCCGTCGCGGATGTTCAGACCCCACTGCTTCTGTACGTGCGAGATGACCTCGGGATTGAGAGGTTCGCCTGCACCGATCGCCTCACGCAACGCACCTCTGCCGCCGGAGATGTCTGCCTGAATCAGCATGCGCCACACCGTCGGAGGGGCGCAGAAGGTGGTCACCTCCGCCCGTCGAATCTGCTTCAGCAGGGCCGAGGCGTCGAACCGGGTGTAGTTGTAGATGAAGATGGTCGCCTCGGCGATCCAGGGTGCGAAGAAGCAGCTCCACGCATGCTTGGCCCACCCCGGCGAACTGATGTTCAGGTGCACATCTCCCGGCCGAAGTCCGAGGAAGTACATCGTGCTCAGGTGCCCGACCGGATAGGAGACCTGCGTGTGCTCGACCAGCTTCGGCTTGCTCGTCGTGCCCGAGGTGAAGTAGAGCAGCATGCGGTCTTCGGAGTCGGTCTCGGCGCTGAACGGCTGCGCACCCTCGACCTCGTACGCGCTGCGGAAGTCGATCCATCCTTCGGACTCGCCGATCGAGATCTTCAGATAGTCCCCCGGCACCTCGTCGAACTTCGGGGCGTCGGCAGGGTTGACGATGACAGCACGCGCACCGCCGCGTTCGACGCGGTCGGCGAGGTCGACGGAACCGATCGCGGTGGTGGTCGGCATGAGGACGGCGCCGAGCTTCATGACGGCCAGCATCGATTCCCACAGTTCGACCTGATTGCCGAGCATGAGGAGCACCGAGTCGCCGCGGCCGATCCCCTGGGACTCGAGCCATCGGGCAACCTGGTCGGAGCGATGCGCGACGGTGTCGAAACTGTACTTCGCCTCCGAACCGTCTTCCTCGACGATCCACAGCGCCGTGGTGTCGTTGCCGCGGGCGATCGCGTCGAACCAGTCGACGGCCCAGTTGAATTTGCCGTCGAACGAGGGCCACTCGAACGTGGACAGAGCCTTGTCGTAATCGCCGTACGCATCCAGTAGCAGGTCTCTGGCCTGCTTGAATGCGGCGTGGGCGGTTCCATCCGTCATAGTCACTCCTTGCTGTGGCACACGTCTCACTACAATGGCCCAACGCTAGGTGTCTGCGCGCGCGCCGCGCTACCCCCGAACAGGGGTAGTCGCCAGTCGGCGTTAAGTGCGCGCCAAGTGGCCAACGGCACCCTTCGATGCATGAACACGACACAGAAGATCACCACCGACGCCGACCTGCTCGGCATCCGACTCGCGCATCGGGTCATGCGACGCGATGCGACGCGGCTCGTCGAATTGACCTCCGGTCTGGCCGACCCGTCGCCCGAGCGGCTCGCTGCCGTCACCGAGTACATCCACCTGTTCGCCGACAGCATCCACCATCACCACACCACCGAGGACGACGTCCTGTGGCCGAAGATCCAGGCATCCGTCGGACCGCACCTCGATCTGAGCGATCTGACCGAGGACCACCAGGCGCTCGATCCGCTGCTCGACGAACTGCGGACCGCCGCCGACGGCCTTCCCGGCAGCATTCCTCTGTTGGTCGCAGCACTGACTCGATTGAACAGTGAGCTCGACGAACACATCGAGGACGAGGAACGGACCATCTTCCCGCTCATCACCGAGCACTTGCCCCTCACCGAGTGGGAAGCCGTCGAGACCATCGCTCGTAAGGGCGGAAGAACAGATTTCGAACTACCCCGAATGGTCGCTGTGCTCAGCCCGGCGGAGTCGGTACGCATGAAGAAGGAGGGCGGCCTGGCACTGCGCATCATGCTGCCGTTCCTCTGCCGCAGATATCGACGACGCGAGCAGGCCTGCGGTCTTCCTGTCGGGTAGCGCTCCCGATTCGGTCCCACCCGACGCGCCGGAGGCGCACTATGAAACGGTGCACGAACTTGCGATAACGCAGTGCATCGTCGACGCCGCATGTGAGCGAGCCGACGGAAGGCCCGTGAGCCGAGTTCGCGTCCGGGTGGGACGGTTGTGCGCGGTGGTCCCCGACTCGATGCTGTTCTGTTTCGAACTCGTCACCGAGGGCACGGTCATGGAAGGCGCTCTGCTCGAGATCGACGAGGAAGACGCGCGGGCACACTGCAACTCGTGCGACCGCGAATTCGTCATGCCCGACGCAATCCTGCTGTGCCCCTGCGGCAGTGCCGACGTGGAGGTTCTCACCGGCCGCGACCTTCGAATTCTCTCGATGGAAACGAGGTGACGTTCAGATGTGCGCAACCTGCGGATGCCAAGGTGACGGCGGGCCCGTCGTGACCCTCCCGCACGAACACCAGCACCCCCACTCCTCCCACGAACACGACCACGACCACGACCACCAGCACGGTCCGAGCGGCGAAGTGATCACCCTGGAACAGAAGGTTCTCGCGAAGAACGATCTACTCGCCGAACGGAACCGCGGGTGGTTGGCCGGACGCGCGATCTCGGCGTTCAACGTGATGAGCTCGCCGGGAGCGGGCAAGACGACGTTGCTCGTACGGACCATCGGTGACCTCTCCGGTGCTCGCCCGATCGCCGTCATCGAGGGCGATCAGGAGACCACGCTCGACGCCGATCGAATAGAAGCTGCGGGATCGTCTGTGGTGCAGATCAATACCGGTTCCGGCTGCCATCTGGACGCCGACATGGTTCGCCGGGCGTTGGAGAAACTGGACCCCGCGACGGGGACACTTCTGTTCATCGAGAATGTGGGAAACCTGGTGTGCCCGGCACTCTTCGATCTCGGAGAGGAAGGTAAGCTTGTCCTTATCTCGGTGACGGAAGGGGATGACAAACCCCTGAAATATCCTCACATGTTCGCCGTGGCCGACGCCGTCGTCGTCAACAAGACCGATTTGCTGCCGTACGTCGACTTCGACATGAAAACATTTGTCCGACATGCACAGTCGGTCAATCCAGAAGTGCGGATATTACCGACTTCGGCGACGACCGGAGATGGAATGGACGATTGGTACGGTTGGCTCGCCGAAAACCGTCACATCGTCCGTTGACAACCATTTTGAGCGCGAGTAAACAGTGATGTACATCATAGAAGCAAGCCGAACGTCGACTCCGGTGATGTAGGGGTCCGGGAGGGCTCCGGAGGGTGGGGACTCCATGCCTACACAGGCGGCTGCACGCGCTGAACAAACACTGATTCACGTTCTGTGGATAAACGCCGGATTGAGCTGCGACGGTGACTCGGTGGCCCTCACCGCAGCCACTCAGCCGAGCATCGAGGAGATCGCGCTCGGGGCACTACCCGGCCTGCCGCAGGTGGCAGTCCACTGGCCCCTGATCGACTTCGAGTGCGGCCCCGCAGGCGGTGCCGACGACTTCCTCGAATGGTTCAGAAAGGCCGACCGAGGAGAGCTCGAACCGTTCGTACTGGTGGTGGAAGGCTCGATCCCGAACGAGGCACTGCACGAGGACGGGTACTGGTGCGGATTCGGCAACGATCCGAACACCGACCAACCGATCACGACGAGCGAATGGCTAGACCGGTTGACACCGAAAGCAACCGCAGTGGTCGCGGTGGGGACATGCGCGACGTACGGCGGAATTCACGCCATGTCGGGCAATCCGACGGGTGCCATGGGAGTGCCCGACTACCTCGGATGGGACTGGAAATCCAAGGCGGGCATACCGATCGTGTGTGTGCCCGGATGCCCGATACAACCGGACAATCTCTCCGAGACGCTGACCTACCTGCTGTACATGGCCACCGATCAGGCGCCGATGATTCCGCTGGACGATGCGCTGCGACCCACGTGGCTGTTCGGGCAGACCGTACACGAGGGCTGCGACCGCGCCGGATACTACGAGCAGGGCGATTTCGCGACCGAGTACGGTTCACCGAAGTGCATCGTCAAACTCGGCTGCTGGGGTCCTGTCGTCAAATGCAATGTGCCCAAACGCGGCTGGATCAACGGTGTAGGCGGTTGCCCCAACGTCGGCGGGATCTGCATCGGCTGCACCATGCCCGGATTCCCCGACATGTTCATGCCGTTCATGGACGAGCCTCCCGGCGGAAAGTTGTCCACCACGGCGGCGGGAATGTACGGATCCGTCATCCGAAGTCTGCGCCACATCACCGGTAGGACAGTCGATCACGAGCCCAAGTGGCGTCACTCCGGCGAGAAGCTCGAAACCGGAGCAACCCGAACCTGGTAGTCGTACATCCACGCAAGAGAGGCAGCTCTGCCATGACAGCCACCATGCCCACTCCGTCCCACAGAAAGACCGACAAAGACGGGCTGGTGGAGATGGCGTGGGATCCCATCACTCGAATAGTCGGTAGCCTCGGCATCTATACCAAGATCGACTTCGCGAACAACGAAGTGGTCGAATGCAAGAGCACGTCGTCGATCTTCCGCGGCTACTCGATCTTCATGAAGGGAAAGGATCCACGCGACGCCCATTTCATCACCAGCCGCATCTGCGGAATCTGCGGCGACAATCACGCGACGTGCTCGTGTTACACCCAGAACATGGCATACGGGGTCAAGCCCCCACCTCTCGGTGAATGGATAGTCAATCTCGGTGAAGCTGCCGAATACATGTTCGACCACAACATCTTCCAGGAGAACCTCGTCGGTGTCGACTACTGCGAGAAGATGGTATCCGAAACCAATCCAGGAGTACTCGCCAAGGCCGAGAACACTCGGGCACCGAACGAGGCCGCACACGGCTACCGCACGATCGCGGACATCATGCGCTCGCTCAACCCGTTCACCGGCGAATTCTATCGTGAAGCGTTGCTCGTCAGCCGATCCACACGAGAGATGTTCTGTCTCATGGAGGGTCGGCACGTACACCCGTCCACGCTGTATCCGGGCGGCGTCGGCACAGTCGCGACGATTCAACTGATGACCGATTACATGTCTCGGCTGATGCGCTATGTCGAGTTCATGAAGAAGGTCGTCCCCATGCACGACGACCTCTTCGACTTCTTCTACGAGGCACTGCCCGGTTACGAGAAGGTGGGTCTGCGTCGAACTCTGTTGGGCTGCTGGGGATCCTTCCAGGACCCGCAGGTGTGCAATTTCGCGTACAAGGACATGACGGAGTGGGGACGGAGAATGTTCGTCACCCCCGGCGTCGTGGTCGACGGGAAACTGGTGACGACCGATCTGGTCGACATCAACCTCGGCATCCGAATTCTGCTCGGCTCTTCGTATTACGACGACTGGACCGACCAGGAGACCTTCGTCCGAAAGGATCCGCTGGGCAATCCGGTCGATCGTCGACATCCGTGGAACCAACACACCAACCCCAAGCCGCAGAAGCGCGACCTGGACGACAAGTACAGCTGGGTGATGTCGCCGCGCTGGTTCGACGGCAAGGACTACCTGGCACTCGATACCGGCGGCGGGCCACTCGCCCGATTGTGGTCGACAGCGCTCGCCGGTCTCGTCGACATCGGATACGTCAAGTCCACCGGGCACAGCGTGCAGATCGAGCTACCGAAAACCGCGCTGAAGGGTCCGGTCAGTCTGGAGTGGAAGATACCCGAGCACGGCAGCAACACCCTCGAACGCAACCGCGCCAGAACATATTTCCAGGCCTACGCCGCCGCTGCCGCACTACATTTCGCCGAACAGGCACTCGTCGAGATCCGTGCAGGCCGCACCGACACCTGGGAGCCGTTCGAGGTCCCGGACGAGGGAATCGGTTGCGGGTTCACCGAGGCCGTACGCGGAGTTCTGTCGCACCACATGGTCATTCGCGACGGCAAGATCGCCAACTACCACCCGTATCCGCCGACACCGTGGAACGCGAACCCACGCGACAGCTACGGAACTCCCGGCCCCTACGAGGATGCGGTGCAAGGACAACCGATTTTCGAGGAGAACGACCGAGATCACTTCAAGGGCATCGACATCATGCGCACCGTCCGAAGCTTCGACCCCTGCCTACCGTGCGGTGTGCACATGTACCTCGGCGACGGAAAGACCTTGGAGAAACTGCACTCCCCGACCCAATCGGTGACCGGTGAGTGAGGACGCGTGGCGTAGCGCAGGTGAGCGCATCGACACGCTGGTGGACTCGATCGGCGTCGGGGGCGCCGTGGCTCGGGAGCGGGCCGAACAGCTCGTACGCGAGGTCGTCGACCTCTACGGAGAAGGCCTGGCTCGAATACTCCGCATGTCCGATGCGGCCGCCGTCGAGCGCCTCGTACACGACGATCTCGTCGCGAGTCTGCTTCTGGTACATGACATCCACCCACACGACACCCGGACCCGGATACGGACCGCGCTCGACGGCGTACGGCCCTACCTCGGCTCCCACGGCGGTGACGTCGAGCTGATCGACGTCGTCGACTCGGTCGTGCAACTGCGCCTGACGGGCAGTTGCAAGACATGCCCGTCGTCGTCGGTGACACTCGAGTTGGCCGTCACCGATGCGGTACGGTCGGCGGCCCCGGAGACGACGGGTATCGAGGTCGAAACACCGGCCGCCGAGGACAAATCCCTGTTCTCACCCGAGTCGCTGATGTCGAGAGTGCATACGACAGCTGGTGGGTCAGCGCCGGAGCACACCTGGGTTTCGATGCCGGAGCTGGACGAGCTGGCCGACGGCTCCGTCGGCGGATTCGAGGTTGCGGGACTGCCGATTCTCGTATGTCGGCTCGGCACGACGCTGTACGCATACCGGGATCGGTGTGCCCACTGCACCGAGACGATGGCGGGTGCACGGCTCGGGCGCGTGGCTGCGACCAACAGCGTCGCCCTGACATGTCCGATCTGCCACAGCCACTACGACGTCCGGGCAGCCGGCGCGGCCCTGGACCATTCGGAGCACCATCTCGACCCCCTCCCGATTCTCGTTCGCGGCGGCGTACCGTCCGTCGCGACTCCGATCGGATCGCCGTCGTGAGCGGCCCACTCGCCTCACTGGCGCGCATCACACGGACGCGTCCAGCACCGTCGCAGTCCGGATCATGCGAGATGTGCGCCCAGCCCCTCGCCTTCGGCGTCCCCACTCCCTCCACCCCCTCCACGCCCTCACGCAAACGCACATGCATTTGCGAAGCCGACCAGCACGAACCCCACCCCCCACACAAACGCACATGCATTTGCGAAGCAGACCAGCAGGAACCCCAGTCCACACACAAACGCACATGCATTTGCGAAACGGGGGCAGCAGACCAGGACGAACCCCAGTCCACACACAAACGCACATGCATTTGCGAAACGGGGGCAGCAGACCAGGACGAACCCCAGTCCACACACAAACGCACATGCATTTGCGAGGCGGGGGGTGCAGAGGGAGCAGACGAGGCGGGGGGTGCAGAGGGAGCGGGGGGTGCAGGGGGAGCAACGGGAGCGGAGCATCAGCATGTCGTCGATGTCCAGGCGCGGCAGCTGATGTGCGTATGCCGCGGATGCTACCTACTGTTCACCGACGATTCCGCGACCCTTCGGTACCGAGCGGTACCCGACAGATATCTCCAGTTCCCCGGTTTCGCGCTGGCGCCGGGGTTGTGGGACCGCCTCGAGATTCCGGTCGGGGTTGCGTTCTTCTTCCGCAACTCGGCCGCCCACCGCACGACGGCGTTCTATCCCGGCCCGGCCGGTGCGACCGAGTCCGAGCTGCCGCTGGACGCGTGGAGCGAGGTCATTGCAGCCAATCCGGGATTGGAGGTGCTCCGCGACGACGTCGAGGCGCTGCTGATCCGGGTCTCCGCCACCGGCGCGTCGTGCCATCTCGTTCCGGTCGACGCGTGTTACGAGTTGGTCGGCCGGATTCGGATGGTGTGGCGCGGATTCGACGGCGGCCAGGACGCGCATCGCCGGATGGACGAGTTCTTCACCGCTCTCGAGCGACGAAGTAGGAGCGCGCCATGACCGCGTTGTCGTTCGAGATCCTGAGCATCACACCGGAGAAGTACGCCGTGGTGCCCAACCTCATTGCGCACGTGCGCATCACCGAGTCCGATGGCACTCGCATTCATGCGATGGCGTTGCGCGCCCAGGTGCGGATCGAGCCGCATCGTCGCCGGTACTCCGACGACGAGGCCGCTGCCGTGGCCGACCTGTTCGGCGGCCGCGAGCGATGGGCGTCGACGCTGAAGTCGTTTCAGTGGATGAACATCTCCACCATGGTGCAGGGATTCGCCGGTACCTGCGACGTCGATATCGGCATTGCATGCACCTATGATTTCGACGTCACCTCGAGCAAGTATCTGCACGCGCTACAGGACGACGGAAACGTCCCTCTGACACTGCTGTTCAGCGGAACGGTGTTCACACACGAGCCGGGAAAGTTCGCCGTCGAACAGATTCCGTGGGACCTCGAATGTTCCTACGATCTGCCGGTCCGAGTCTGGAAAGACCTGATGCGCCTGCATTATCCCGACACCGGGTGGATCCGTCTGCGGCACGACTCCCTCGCAGCCCTTGCACGGTTCAAGGCCGAGCACGCGCTGCTGACGTACGACGACGTCGTCGACCAACTGCTGTCGACCGACCGATCCAGGTCGACCGTACTCGACCGAGGTGATGCATGATGAATACCGACATCCGCCGCGTTGCCGACGCCATCCTGTACGAGGGCTATCTTCTCTACCCGTATCAGGCCAACTCGCTGAAGAACCGATCCCGTTGGCAGTTCGGTGTTCTCGGACCGGAGGACGCCCGAACCTCCAGCGTCGGAGAGGAGTCGACCCTGTCGACGCAGTGCCTGGTGGACACCAGACCGGACGCCGCGATCGAGCTCACCCTGCGATGCCTTCAGCTGCAGGACCGGCGTGTCGAGCGCCGGGACGGGGAAAATTTCGTGCCCACACCGGATCTCACGGCCGAGGGGACGCACTGGCTGTCGTGGGAGGAGGCCGTCGAGATCGAGATAGAGCTGGGACGCATTCCGCTGTCGGACTTCGACGACGGCAAGGTCCTCCCCGTCTCGGTCGCCGGAGACACTCGCACCGAGCTGCTCGGCGATGCCGGACGCATCGTGCGCTCCCGGCACCCGTTGACGGGTGAGATCAGCCTGTCCGGGGACCGACTCGGGAACTACACGAGGATCGGATTCGAGGTCTGCAACACCGGAGCGTCCGAGCCGGACCGTGATTCGGCGATGCGCGCGTCGTTCATCGGCACTCACCTCGTTCTGCATGCGCATGCCACCGAGTTCTCGTCGCTGCTCGAACCGCCCCCGCCTGCCGCCGAACCCGCATCGACATGCGAACAGCACCGCTGCTTTCCCGTCCTCGCCGGCACCCCGGGCAGCACCGACTCGGTACTGGTCTCGCCGATCATCCTGTACGACTATCCCGAGATCGCCGAGGAGAGCGACGGAGCGCTGTTCGATTCGACGGAGATCGACGAGATCCTCACCCTCCGCATCATGGCGCTGACCGACGAGGAGAAAGCGCAGGCCCGTGCGACCGACCCTCGCGCAGCCGAGATCATCGACCGCTGCGATGCCCTGTCCGCCGAGGACATGGCGGACCTGCACGGCGTGGCACACCCGGTGCCCGGACATTCACCGTTGGTGCCGGAAGTCCCGGAGGGAGTCGAGTGGTGGTCCCCCGACGCCGACACTCTCGTCGAACCGGCCCACGACGCCGTCCTCGTGCACGGAGTGCTCGTCGCCAAGGACAGCCTCGTCCGAGTGCATCCCAACCGGCGCGCCGACGCACAGGATCTGTTCTTCGAGGGCCGCACCGCACGCGTCGCGTCCGTCCACGAGGACGTGGACGGCAATACCCACGTGGGGGTGGTGATACTCGACGACCCGGCCGCCGACCTGCACGGTTGGTACGGCCGATACCTGTACTTCGCTCCGGACGAGCTGGAGCCGGCAATGAACGAGCAGGAAGAGGAGGCAAGGTCATGAGTGTGCTGGGGTATCTCACGACGGCGGTGATCGCCGTCGTCGTGGCTGGGGTAGCGGTGATCGGAGTTCGATCGATTCCCGACATCAAGCGCTACACACGTATGCGCCGAATGTAGTTCTGCGATGCGCATTCTCATCGCAGGCGTCGGCAACATCTTCTTCGGCGACGACGGCTTCGGGCCCGAGGTGTCGCGGCGGATTCCGGTGCACGAACTCCCGGACGGGGTCGAGAACGTGGACTACGGAATTCGCGGACTCCACCTCGCGTACGACCTGCTCGCAGAAACCGATTCCCTGGTTCTCGTCGACGCGATACCCGATCGCGGCGAGCCGGGCCACCTTCGATCCTTCCGCGTCGACGAATCCGACCTCGTCACAGCAGAATTCGATCCGCACGGGATGAACCCGCTCGCTGTTCTCTCGCTGCTCTCACCGATCGGTGCCCGGCTGCCACCGCGCACCATCGTCGTCGGGTGTCAGGCGCAGTCCATCGACGAGGGAATCGGGCTCTCGCCCGCTGTCGCGGCAGCCGTCGACGACGCAGTCGAGTTCGTCCTGGAGGAGGTGTCACTGTGTGCCTCGGCATCCCAGGGCAAGTCGTATCGATGATCGACGGGTACGGCGGCCAGTTGGCTCTCGTCGATGTCCTCGGCGAGCCGCGCAAGGTCAATATCGGCATGCTGGCCGACGAGAGATTCGATCGCGGCGACTGGGTCATCATCCACATGGGGTTCGTCGTCGAGAAGACCGACGCCGCCGGTGCTGCGGCCGCTCTGGCAGGCCTGGAAACGATGGGGCGAGGACGTACGGGAGACCCGGAATGAACAGAACGAGCGTTCGACGAGCCTTCACGGTCACCGGTGTGGTTCAGGGAGTGGGGTTTCGTCCGTTCGCGTATGCAACCGCAACGGAACTCTCCCTGACGGGATTCGTCGGAAACACCAGCGCGGGTGTGGCTATCGAGGTCGAGGGGACGGTGGACGCCGTCGACGAGTTCGGGCGCAGGCTGCAGGATGCGCCGCCGCCGCACTCGGTCGTCGAGTCCATCTCGACGACCGAGTTGGCCGCCCGAGGTGGCAGTGGATTTCGCATCGACGAGTCCGTCTCGGGCACCGGACGCACCTTCGCATCACCCGATCTGGCGATGTGCTCGGAGTGCCTGGCAGAGTTCGACGATCCGAACGACCGCCGCTACCGTCACCCGTTCATCTCGTGCACCAACTGCGGCCCGAGGTTCACGATCATCGAATCTCTGCCGTACGACCGAGACTCCACCACGATGCGCCCATTTCGCATGTGCGCGGCGTGCGCGGCCGAGTACTCCGATCCTTCCGATCGCCGATTCCACGCCCAGACCGTCGCGTGTTGGAACTGCGGGCCGACGCTGACCTTCTCTCGCGGTGTCCACGGCGCCAGCATAGGGCAGACGGCGGCTGCCGACGCCGCGACACTCCTGGCCGAGGGAAAGATACTGGCCGTCAAGGGCATCGGCGGCTACCACCTCGCCTGCGATGCCACCGACGACGACGCGGTGCGTAGGTTGCGTACGCGCAAGCGACGCGGCGACAAACCGTTCGCCGTCATGGTGCGCGATCTGCAGCAGGCGCGCTCCCTCGTCGACATCGGCCCGCGTGCAGCATCTCTCCTGACCGGGTCTCGGCGCCCGATCGTGCTGCTCGAATCGGTCTCCGGCGCCCTGTCGGCCGATGTCGCACCCGGCGGCCGCGACATCGGAATCATGCTGCCGTACAGCCCTGTCCACCAACTCCTCCTCGAACACGGACCACTGGTGATGACGTCGGGAAACTTAGGCGGCGAGCCCATCACCTACCGCAACGACGACGCCCACCAGCGCCTCACTTCTATCGCCGACGGGTGGCTCGATCATGATCGCGACATCGTCGTCCCGTGCGACGACTCGGTGATTCGTGTCGTCGACGAGGTCGACCGGCCGATTCGGCGGTCACGAGGCTACGCGCCCATGCCACTTGCGCTGCCGTTCACCGTCGATCCCGTGCTCGCGGTGGGCGGCGACCTCAAGAACACGTGCGCCGTCGCCGACGGACGCTACGCATGGCTCGGCCAACACGTCGGCGACATGGACCATCTGGCAACGTTGGACGCCTTCACCGACAGCGAGTCGCACCTCGAGACCCTCACGGGTGTTCGGCCGTCACACGTGGTCTCGGATTCACATCCGAACTATCGCTCGTCGGCGTGGGCCAGGCGACATTCCGACGGTCGCCCTGTCGGTTCCGTCTCCCATCACCACGCACACATCGCCGCCGTCATGGGTGAGTACGGTCTGGAGGCCGATGCCGAGGTCCTCGGATTTGCGTTCGACGGAACGGGATACGGTACGGACGGCGCAGTGTGGGGCGGGGAGATACTCCACGCCGGCTACAAGGGATTCGCGCGCGTCGCGCATCTGAAGTACGTGCCGCTCGCCGGCGGCGACGTCAGCGTCCTTCGGCCGTACCGGATGGCCCTTGCCCATCTGCACTCGGCGGGCGTGGAGTGGTCCGAGGGCCTCTCGTGCGTTCGCGCCTGCCCCGTCCCCGAGCGTCGTGTCCTGCGACATCAACTCGAGACCGGTTTCGGGTGCGTACCGACGTCCAGTATGGGCCGGCTGTTCGACGCCGTGGCCGCACTCACCGGGATACGCGACATCGTCGACTACGAGGCGCAGGCCGCGATCGAGCTGGAGGCGCGTTCGCGGCACATCGACTCGGGTGCTTATCGATTCGGCGACGATGTCGATCCGAATCCTGTCATCCGGGCGATCGTCGACGACGTCGGCGCCGGGATCGATCCGGGTGTCATCGGTGCTCGGTTCCATCGTGCGGTGGCGAATCTGGTGCGCTCGGTGGCCGAGCGATCGCGTGCTCGGGTCGGAGATCTTCCCGTCGTACTGACCGGTGGCGTGTTTCAGAATCCGACGATTCTGTCGTTGTGCACGGCCGCATTACGTGATTTCACAGTTCTGGTCCCGCGAGTGCTGCCGGCCAACGATGGCGGTCTCGCATTCGGTCAGGTGCTCGTGGGGAGTGCGTCATGACCGGTGAAAGGGGGTTGCCATGTGTCTGGCCGTTCCAGGAAGGATAGTGACGGTCTTCGCACGCGACGATACGTCGATGGCCGAGGTCGACTTCGGTGGGCTACGGAAAGAGGTGTGCCTGCACTACATTCCGGATGCCGCGGTGGGCGAGTACGTCGTCGTACACGTCGGGTTCGCCATTCAACGTCTGGACGAGGAGTCCGCGCTGGCGACGCTCGCCGAGTTCGAACGGATGAACGTCCTCGACGAGGAGTTCGGCGACGGGTTCGAGCGTGCGGCACGACAAGCAGGCGAGGTGGAATGAGATGAAGTATCTCGACGAGTTCAGCAATCCAGAGCTGGCGAGAAAGTTGCTCGACCAGATCCACGCCGCCACCACCAGGCCGTGGGCGATCATGGAAGTCTGCGGTGGGCAGACACATTCGATCATCCGCCACGGCATCGATCAGCTGCTGCCCGAGCAGATCGAGATGATTCACGGACCCGGCTGCCCGGTGTGCGTGACGCCGCTCGAAATCATCGACAGGGCACTGGCGATCGCGTCGTCACCCGGAGTGATCTTCTGCTCGTTCGGTGACATGCTGCGGGTGCCCGGCAGCGAGAAGGACCTGTTCCACATCAAGAGCGAGGGCGGCGACGTCCGCGTCGTCTATTCCCCGCTCGATGCCCTCGCCATCGCCGAGGCCAACCCGGATCGCCAGGTCGTGTTCTTCGGAATCGGATTCGAGACGACGGCACCGGCCAATGCGATGACGGTGTTCCAGGCGAAGAGGCGAGGAATCGAGAACTTCTCGCTGCTCGTCTCCCATGTGCTCGTACCACCCGCGATCGCGGCGATCATGGAATCACCGACGTGTCGCGTGCAGGCGTTTCTCGCCGCCGGGCACGTGTGCAGCGTCATGGGCACGCGCGAATACCCGGCGCTCGCCGAGAAGTACGGTGTGCCGCTCGTCGTCACGGGTTTCGAACCCCTCGACATCCTCGAAGGAATCAGACGCACCGTGCTGCAGTTGGAGTCGGGGCGTCACGAGCTGGAGAACGCCTACACCCGCGCGGTCACGGCCGAGGGCAACGTGGCAGCGCAGGCGATGCTCGCCGACGTCTTCGAGGTCACCGATCGGACGTGGCGCGGAATCGGGATGATCCCCGGCAGTGGATGGCGTCTGTCGCCTGCGTACCGGTACTACGACGCCGAGGCACGGTTCGATGTCGAGGCGATCCGCACCGCCGAGTCGTCGATCTGCCGGTCAGGCGAGGTACTGCAGGGGTTGCTGAAGCCGAACGAGTGCGCCGCCTTCGGGAAGGAATGCACACCGCGCACCCCGCTCGGCGCGACCATGGTGTCCTCGGAGGGCGCGTGCGCTGCCTACTACCTCTATCGCAGACTGCAGCAGCAGCCGGAGGTCAGCCATGCCTGAGATCGACATCGAATCGTGGACGTGCCCGGCACCGCTGCGGGATTCACCGAACATCGTCATGGGCCATGGTGGTGGTGGCGCGTTGTCGGCGGAGCTGATCGAGCATCTGTTTCTGCCGGCATTCGGATCCGCTGCCACTGCGGCACTGGGAGATTCGGCAGTCGTCCCGATCGACGGCGTTCGGCTTGCATTCTCGACCGACTCGTACGTCGTCAAACCGATGGTCTTCCCCGGCGGCACGATCGGTGATCTCGCGGTGAACGGAACCGTCAACGATCTCGCGATGTCGGGCGCCCGCCCACTCGTGCTGTCGACGGCGTTCATCCTGGAGGAGGGAACACCACTCGGCGACATCCGTCATATCGCGCAGTCCATGGGAACCGCCGCGCTCGCAGCGGAGGTCACCCTCGTCACCGGTGACACCAAGGTCGTCGACTCCGGCCACGGTGACGGGGTGTTCGTCAACACCGCTGGAATCGGAGTCATTCACGGCGACCTCGATATCCGGCCCGAGAACGCACGGGCGGGCGACGTCGTCATCGTCAGCGGCGACATCGGCGTGCACGGCGTCGCGGTGATGAGCTGCCGCGAGGGCTTGGAGTTCGGTACCGCGGTCTGCTCGGACACCGCACCGCTGAACGGGCTCGTCGAGACGATGCTCGCGGCAGGCACCGTGCACACGATGCGCGACCCGACCCGAGGAGGCGTCGCCGCGACGCTCAACGAAATCGCCGGTGCCGCAGGCATCGGCATCTCGATCGTCGAGAAGGCGCTGCCCATTCCGGGCGCGGTCCGCGACGCATGCGGTGTCCTCGGCCTCGATCCGCTGTTCGTCGCCAACGAGGGCAAGCTCATCGCATTCGTACCCCGACCCGACGCCGACGCCGTGCTCGAGGCCATGCGCAGGCACCCCCTCGGTGCCTCGGCAGCGATCATCGGCGAATGCGTCGCCGAGCACCGGGGTACCGTCGTCGCACGCACGACGCTCGGTGCGCAACGCGTCGTCGATCTTCCGTTGGGCGAACAGCTTCCCCGGATCTGCTGATGACCAAGGGCGCGGCCTTCTTCGGCCGCTACGCATTCCCGCCGAACGAGCTCGGGTACTGCGGGCCGCCGGGCGCCCACACGCTGCTCGACGCGATCGGCAACGGTGACGGCATCGTCGATCGCGCACGCGAATTCAACGGCGCCTGGCCGTATCTCGAAGCTCTCGCCCGCTTCGGCGGTTACTCGGACAGACTCGATCCTGCTGTCGTGAAAGCCTATTGGGTCGGATCCGATCTGGTGGATTCGATCGATCCGGTGGACCTGCGGCGCCGGTTGCGCTCGGCGTTCGCCACCCAGCCCGGCGGCATACTTCACGATCCGCGGCTTCAGGACTGCATCGCGCACCACAGCTTCCACGTACTCGCGGTGTATCCGTGGCTTCGACTGCTTCCGCACGGCGGGCCGATCGCACTGTCGATGCTGCAGCAATGCCGGATCCGGTGGGGTCGCGTCGTTGCGCTCGGCGCCGACGAGGCAACGGTCTCGTCGGCGCCGCTGACGTACGACGGGAGTCGTCTCGACGTCGGGGACGCGGTAGAGGAACGGGTGCGCTGGAAATCGGCGGGGCGAGCTCTCGTCGCCGATCCAGTCGAGGGCGACCTCGTGTCACTGCACTGGAGCTGGATGTGCGATCGACTGACCTCCGAGGACGCCGCCCACCTGGACCGCTTCACCGACCGGTCACTCGCCGTGGCGAACTCCGCACTCCTCTCGTTGCCCAGGCCCTAGATCCGCTCGCCCGTCTCCGGGTGGAACAGATGCACGGGCCCGTCGAGCTTGGTCAGGCTCACGCTTTCGCCGATTCGAGCGGGCGCGCGCACGGCCGACCGCGCGACCAACGCCACCGGACCACCGTCGAGGCCTTTGACCTTGGGGTCGTCGAGGTGGGCGTACACGTAGGATTCGCTGCCCAGTTCCTCGATCAGGTCGACCTTGGCCGCGAACCCCTCGGCATGATCGATACCCAGCTGCTCGGGGCGGAGGCCGACGGTGACGGCGTCCAGGTTCGCGCTCGCGAGCGCGGTCAGCGCGTCACGCTCGAGCGGCAACAGAGTGTCGCCGATCTGCACGCCACCCGACCCGATCGGAACCGTCATCAGGTTCATCGCAGGCGAGCCGATGAATCCGGCGACGAAGGCGTTGACCGGGTTGTCGTACAGATCGGTCGGCGAGGCGAACTGCTGCAGCTTGCCGCCGCGCAGCACGGCGACGCGGTCACCCATCGTCATGGCCTCGACCTGATCGTGGGTGACGTAGACCGTCGTCGTGCCGAGCCTGCGTTGCAGTGCCGCGATCTGCGTGCGCGTCTGCACTCGGAGTTTGGCGTCGAGATTGGACAACGGCTCGTCCATGCAGAACACCTGTGGTTCACGAACGATCGCACGCCCCATGGCCACTCGCTGACGCTGGCCACCGGACAACTTGCCCGGCTTCCGGTCGAGGTACTCGGTGAGGTCGAGGATCTTCGCGGCCTCGGCGACCTTGCGCGTGCGCTCGTCGAGCGAGACTCCACGCATCTTGAGCGCGAATCCCATGTTCTCCCCGACGGTCTTGTTCGGGTACAGCGCGTAGTTCTGGAACACCATGGCGATGTCGCGGTCCTTGGACGGCACCCCCACCATGTTCTTCCCGCCGATCTCGATGGCACCGCCGTCGATGTCCTCCAGCCCTGCCAACATCCGTAGCGCGGTGGACTTACCGGATCCGGACGGGCCTACGAGAACGACGAATTCACCGTCGGCGATGTCGAGGTCGAGCGAGTCGACCGCCAGCGAGTCGGCACCTTCGTAGACGCAGGACGCTTTCTTGTACGTGATTGCAGCCATGGTGAACTCCTGTTACTTGATGGCACCGAAGGACAGACCGCGCACGAGTTTGTTCTGCGCGACCCAGCCGGCGAGGACGACGGGAAGTGCTGCGAGCGTCGCAGCGGCGGACAAGCGGGCCCAGTACAGCCCCTCGCCGGTGATGAATCCGACCAGGGCAACCGGAACGGTCTGCGCCTGCACGGCAGTGAGGTTGACGGCGAAGAAGAATTCGTTCCACGAGAAGATGACACAGATCAGTGCCGTCGCGGCGATCCCCGGTGAGACGAGCGGCAGAATCACTTCTCGCACCGACGTCCACAGTGATGCCCCGTCCATGCTCGCGGCTTCGAGAAGTTCACTCGGCACCTCGAGGAAGAACGAACGCATCATCCACACCGCGATCGGCAGATTCATTGCCGTGTACAAGATGATCAGCGCCCAGATGTTGTCCAGCAATCCGATGTCGCCGACGATGACGTACAGCGGCACGATCGCCGCGACGACCGGAAGCATCTTGGTGGAGATGAAGAAGAACAGTACGTCCTTCGTCTTCCGCACGGGCCGAAGGGACAGCGCGAACGCTGCTGGAATACCCAGCAGCAGAACGAGAAGCGTGGAGACGATCGTCGCGAACGCCGAGTTCAGCAGTGCCGTTCCGATTCCGCTGGACAACACGGCGCTGTACTGATCGAGCGTCGGGGTGAAGAACAGCTTCGGTGGGTCGGAGTAGGCGTCGCCCTCCTGCTTGAAGCTCGTGATGACCATCCACAGGACCGGGAAGAAGAACCCGATCCCGACGACCCAGGCCACGACGGTCCAGAAGGTACCTGCGCCGAGCTTCTTCTTGCGTGCGATCACCGGAGAATCGGTAGTGGTAGTCATCAGGCTGCCTCCTCGTTCCCGCTGAAACTCTTGAAGATCAGGCGCAGCGCAAGAGTGCTGACTGCGATCGTGGCGACGACGGTGACGACGCCCATCGCGGCGGCCTGGCCGATGTCGAAGCCCAGGAACGCGCGCTGATAGATGTAGTAGGGAAGGTTCGAGCTCGCGACACCCGGTCCTCCGGAGGTCATCATGTACACCGCGTCGAAGGTGTTGACGAGGTAGATGGCTCCGAGTACGGCGCCGAGCTCGATGAACCGACGCAGATGCGGAAGGGTCAGTTCGCGGAACAACGCGAAAGCGCCTGCGCCGTCGACCCTAGCGGCCTCGGCGATGTCCTTGGGCATCGACTGCAGTCCGGCGAGGATCAGCAGCATCATGAACGGCGTCCACTGCCAGATCAGGTTGACCATCACGGCAGCGAGCGGGAAACGAGAGACCCAGTCGATCTGGCCGACGCCGAACGGTGAGAGCGCGAAGTTGATCAGACCGAACACCGGATCGAACATCGTGGTCTTCCAGATCAGTGCACCTGCCACCGGCGTCACCAGGAACGGTGTTATCAGCAGTGTACGAATCAGGCTGCGGCCGATGAACTTACGATCGAGAAGCAGTGCGAGGAACAAGCCGAGGATCACCGAGATGATCACGGTTCCGACGATCATGATGACGGTGTTCAGCGCTACCTCGCGGAACTGGCTGTCCCGGAAGACGTCGACATAGTTGTTGAGCCAGTTGAACTCCCGCGACCCGGGGCGTACCAGGTTCCACGACTGCGTGGAGTAGTACAGCGTGAACAGAAACGGGATCTGCGTGACGACGACGGCGAAGACCAGTGCCGGCAGGAGCGGGCCTCGCCGACGCCATCCTTCGGCCCTGGAGACAGTGCGCCGACGGGGAACGAAGTCTTCGGGTTCGGCTTCCGCCGGTCGCTGTTCGGTTGTGGTCATCCCTGGCCCTCCTGGTAGGTCTTACCGACCACCTCGGCATACTGCTGCGCTTGAGCGAGCGCATCCTGGACGCTGATTCGTCCTGCCACTGCTGCACTGATCTGTTGGCTGACCCTGGTACCGAGATCCTGGAACTCCGGGATGGTCAGGAATTGCACGCCGGTGTACGGAACGGGGAGCACCGTCGGGTTCTTCGGATCCGCGCCCTCGATCGATTCGAGGGTCAATGGACCGAAAGCCGCTGCCGCCTCCTTGTACTCGGGAATCTCGTAGGTGCTGAGCCTGCTACCGGGTGGCACACGCTCCCAACCCAGCTCGTTGCCGACCTTGTTCAGGTACTCCTTGCTCGTCATCCACGACACGAACTTCCACGCGTCGTCCGGATGTTCGCTCGTGGTAGGAATTCCGAGGGCCCACGAGTACAACCATCCGTTGTCGCCCTTGGCCGCACTGGGCGCTTTCGCGTACCCGATATTCCCGACGACCTTGCTGGCAGTGGGATCCTCGAGAACCGACACCGCGGAGGTCGCGTCGTACCACATCGCGGTGTTGCCCTGCGAAAGCTGCGTAGCGCACTCGCTGAACCCGCTCGTCGCAGCGCCTGCCTGCCCGTGTTCCCGAACCGTGTCGACGTAGAACTGCACCGCCCGCTCGACCTCGGGACTGTCGAGCTGAGCATTCCAGTCCTCGTCGTACCAGCGTCCACCGAAGGCATTGATGACGGTATCGAGCGGCGCGAGAACCTCTCCCCAGCCCGGCTTTCCGCGGAGGCAGATGCCTGAGACATCGGGACTGTCGAGCGCGGCCGCGGCGTCGGCCACTTCCTGCCACGTCGGCTCCTCGGGCATCGTGATCCCCGCGGCCGCCATGAGGTCCTTGCGATACATCAGGAACGACGACTCGCCGTAGAACGGCACCGAGTACATGCTGCCCTCGTACGACAACGATTCCTTCAACGTGGGGATGAAATCGTCCTCGTCGTACCCCGGCGTCGCATCGGCGTACTCGGAAAGATTGGTGAGCCAACCGTTCTCGGCCCACTGCGGGGTCTCGAAGTTGCTGATCATCACCACGTCGAACTCGCCGCCGCCCGTCGCGACCGATGCCGTGATCTTCGCGCGCGCCTCGTTCTCCGACAGGGACACGAACTTCAGATCGATACCGGGGTTCTCGGCCTCGAAAGACGGGGCGAGCGAGATGGCGTCGGCCATCTGCGAGTTCGACACGATGGCCACCGTGATGGTCGTGCCACCGCCGCCGCCGCCGAACGAGCCGGCCCCGGCGCAACCGGACAGGACCATGGTCGTCGCGAGCGTAGCCGCGCCGACAGCTTTCGGAAATGCTTTCACTAGATACCTTTCTCAGTCTGCGCCATCAACCAGCGGGCGCTTGCGATATCGGTCACCAGAATCGATGCGAAACCGCCACGCAGTGCGCCGAGAATCGCCTCGTGCTTCTTCGTGCCGCCGGAAATGAGCACTGCACGTTCACATGCCGCAATTGCATCGAGAGAGACCGATACGGTGCGCGGCGGAAGTGAGCCGCCGGTTTCCCTGCCTTCGATGTCGAAGAATCGGCCGCCGATCTCGCCGACTGCACCGAGACCGCGTAGCTCGCCCAGCACCGAGGCATCGATGAAGCTGCCCTCGAACAGCGTTGTCGACGTGGAAACGGGACCGAGGCCGTACATCATCACATCGGCCCCGGTCCCGGTCTGGAGGGCGCGCGATATCACCGAGTCCTGCTGCAGCGCGGTCACTGTCGCATGATCTGCATACAGCGGCGCATTGAGCCGTACAGGCGTGGCCTGCAGGTACTCGGCGCAACGGCCGAGGGTGTATTCGACGCCGGTCTGGTAGTCGGCCGAACTCATCGATCCGTCGAGTTGGACGACCCGAGCGCACTTCGCGCCCCGAGTCTTGAGGGATTGCGCAACAGCGACCGTTTCCGGCCCCCACGTGAAACCGAGTGTGTCGTCGTCCTTCAGGCGACGCAGCAGCATTCCGGCAGCCGCGCGGCCGAGCGAGCCGTATCCGTTGTCGGTGCCGTCGATGACATCGGACACGACGAGAACCTCGGTGAGCCCGAAGGCCTGTTCGAGTGCGCGTTCGACATTCGCGTGCACCGTGCCCTGAAGTTCGTCCGGCACATGAACCTCGATGGTCACCAGGCCTTGGGTTCGAGCGCGGGCGATGAGTCGGCCGACGGTGGGCCGTGACACACCGAGCTTGGTTGCGATCTCGGCCTGCGTCGCGCCTTCGAGGTGGTACATCGACGCAGCGCGCAATGCGAGCCGTAGGTCGTCGCTGGTCTTCGACGATCTCTGCGAATGCGGCAGATCCGGAACCGCTGCAGTCACGACCACTCCTCGCTGGTTTCACACGCACGATGAGCAGATGCTCATGGTGTGTTCTTCTGCTCATTAAGCTAACATTCAGGTGTGATCTACACAACACCCGAATCCGAGGTGCCCGCGTCGATGCAGGTCAGCGTGCTGACGGGCCCGCAGGAGATTCGCCTCGACGAGCGCCCCGTACCGAGCCCGGCACCGGACGAGGTCCTGGTGCGTGTCAGTGCCGTCGGCGTCTGCGGTTCCGACACGCACTACTACCGCGAGGGACGTATTGGCGGCCACGTCGTGACGGGTCCGCTCGTACTCGGCCACGAGGCCGCGGGCGTCATCGTCGCGGTCGGATCGGCCGTCGCCGACACCCGCGTCGGCCACCGCGTCTCGATCGAACCGCAGCGTCCCGATCCCACCAGCGCCCAGTCGCGCGCGGGCAGATACAACTTGTGCCCGTCCATGGAGTTCTTCGCGACGCCGCCGATCGACGGTGCTCTCGCCGAGTACGTGCTGATCCAATCGACGTTCGCGCACGCGGTACCGGACAGCGTCTCCGACGAGGCGGCAGCGCTGTTCGAGCCGCTGTCCGTCGGTATCGCGTCGGCGCAGAAAGCAGGAATCGGCGCCGGATCCAGCGTGCTCATCGCCGGTGCCGGTCCCGTGGGACTGCTCACCGCGCAGGTCGCCCGCGCGTTCGGAGCCACGCAGGTGATCGTCAGCGACATCGACGAGGCCCGGCGGCTGAATGCGTCGACGTTCGGCGCGACACGCGTCGTCGACCCGACCGAGGAGAATGTTCGCGCCCTGGAGGTCGACGCCTTCGTCGACGCATCCGGGGCGCCGAGCGCCGTCGTCGACGGAATTCATGCCGTCCGGCCCGCAGGTACGGTGGTGCTCGTGGGAATGGGAGCCGCCGACTACGCCCTTCCGATCTCGCTGATCCAGAACCGCGAACTCGTCCTCACCGGTGTCTTTCGCTACGCCAACACCTGGCCGATCGCCCGCGAGCTCGTGACCGCAGGGCTCGTCGATCTGGACTCGATGGTCACCTCTCGATTCGGACTCGACGGAGTCGAGGATGCACTGAATGCAGACAGGACGCCGGGAAGCATCAAAGCTGTTGTCATCCCCGGACTTTCGAAGGAGAACGAGAAGTGAAGTTGAACTCGCACACCCTCGACGACTTCATCGAGGACGTCGCCGTTCCCACCTACGATCGCTCCGACGTGACCGTCGGGATCGTCCACTTCGGAGTGGGCGGATTCCACCGAGCGCACCAGGCGATGTACCTCGACCGCCTGCTGCAGCAGGGCGAGGCGCAGGACTGGGGAATCTGCGGCGTCGGCGTCCTACCGGGAGACCGGAAGATGAACGACGTCATGGAGGCGCAGAACTGCCTCTACACGTTGGCGCTCAGACATTCCGACGGAACGTGGGACACCCGCGTGATCGGATCGATCGTCGAGTATCTGTTCGCCCCGGACGACGCCGAAGCCGTGATCGAGAAGATGGCCGCGGAGACCACCCGGATCGTCTCGCTCACCATCACCGAAGGCGGTTACAACTTCTCGGCGACCACGGGTGAGTTCGATGCGGACAACCCCGCAGTCGCGGCAGATCTCGAGGACGGGTCGATACCGTCGACCACGTTCGGACTCGTCACCGAAGCCCTTGCCCGGCGCAGGAATCGGGGTCTGAAGCCGTTCACTGTCATGTCCTGCGACAACATCGAGGGCAACGGTCACATCGCGCAGTCGACGTTCACCGCTTTCGCGCGTCTGAAGGATCCGGCACTCGCGGAGTGGATCACCACCGAGGGCGCGTTCCCCAATTCGATGGTGGACCGCATCACCCCGGTGACCACTCCCGAAGTGATCGAGGAACTTTCGGAGCGCTACGCCATCGACGACGCATGGCCCGTCGCCGGTGAGCCGTTCACCCAGTGGGTGCTCGAGGACAACTTCACACTGGGCCGCCCCCGGTTCGAGGACGTCGGTGTACAGATCGTCGACGACGTCGCGCCGTACGAACTGATGAAGCTCCGGCTGCTCAATGCCAGTCATCAAGCGTTGGCGTACTTCGGCTATCTGTCCGGCTACCGGCTCGTGCACGAGGCGGCCCAGGATTCACTGTTCGCCGAATTCTTGCTGGCGTACATGGACAACGAAGCAACCCCGACGCTTCGGCCTGTCCCCGGCATCGACCTCGACGCGTACAAGAAGACGCTGATCGAACGATTCTCGAACCCGGAGATCCGGGACACCGTCGCCAGGCTGTGCGCGGAATCCTCGGACCGAATTCCGAAGTGGCTCCTGCCCGTCATCGAGAAGAACCTCGAATCCGGCGGCGACATCACCCTCTCCGTCGCCGTCGTGGCCAGTTGGGCGCGGTACGCGGAAGGCGTCGACGAGCAGGGTCAGCCCATCGAGATCGTCGACCAGCTCGCCGATACGTTGATCCCGATCGCGAAGACGCAGCACGAGGACCCCACTGCGTTCATCGCCAACCGCGCCGTGTTCGGAGATCTCGTCGACAACGAACGATTCGTCGACGAGTACACCGCGCAGCTCGAATCCCTGCATTCCCGGGGTGCGCGGGCGACACTGCAGGCATTGCGCGCCTAGATCAGCGTCCGAACTCCGCGGTCCCGATGGTCCAGGCCTTGGCCTGCTCGCTGAGCGTGAAGCCCAGGCCTGGGCGATCCGACAGATGCATTCTGCCGTCACGGGTTTCGAGATGCTCGTTGAACAGCGGATCGAGCCAGTCGAAATGCTCGACCCACGTCTGCAGCGGGTAGACCGCCGCCAAGTGAAGGTGAATCTCCATCGCGAAGTGCGGGGCGAGCTGCAGATTGTGGTGCTCGGCGAGCGCGGCGAGTTTGAGGAACTGAGTGATACCACCGATGCGGGGGGCGTCGGGCTGAATGATGTCGACGGATCCGGCTTCGATCAACCGGACATGCTCACCGACGCTCGCCAGCATCTCTCCCGTGGCGATCGAGGTGTCGAAGTTTCGCGCGAGCATCGCGTGTCCTTCGGCGTCGTACGCATCGAGAGGCTCCTCGATCCAGACGAGGTCGAACTGTTCGAGGATGCGGCACATGCGGTTCGCGGTCGGGCGATCCCACTGCTGATTGGCGTCGACCATCAGTGGCACGTCGTCTCCGAGGTGCTCACGAACCGCCGTCACACGCGCGATGTCGGTGCGCCAATCCGGCTGTCCCACCTTGAGTTTGATGCCGCCGATGCCTGCCGCGAGTGATGCGGTCGCGTTGTCGAGCACCTCTTCGATGGGCGTGTGCAGGAATCCGCCGGAGGTGTTGTACGTCTGCACCGAGTCCCGTGTTGCACCGATGAGCTTGGCGAGCGGCAACTGCGCACGCTTCGCCTTCAGGTCCCACAGTGCGATGTCGATCGCTGCAATCGCCTGTGTCGCAACGCCGCTGCGCCCGACCGAGGCTCCAGCCCACTGCAACTTGGTCCAGATCTTGCCGATATCACTGGGATCCTCACCGATGAGAACGGGTGCGATCTCCTGCGCATGCGCGAACTGCGCTGGGCCACCGGCGCGCTTGGAGTAGCTGAATCCGATTCCCTCGTGGCCCTGTTCGGTCCTGATCTCCGCGAACAGGAAGGCCACCTCCGTCATCGCCTTCTGCCGGCCGGTCAGCACCTTGGCGTCACTGATCGGGTTCTTCAGCGGCAAGGTGATCGAGGACAGCGTCACGTGCGCGATGCGGTCGATCGTCGCGTCGCCGGCGGCCAGTGCCTTGATGGCTGCGTCGGGGGCGGTGAGACCACTGGTCGGCTTCGAGGTGCTTGCGGATCCCACGGCAGGTGATTGCAAAGAGGTGGACACGGCGCTTGTCTCCCTAGAAAGGCGGTGATACTGAACGGCGGTGATACTGAACGGCGGGTGTGCTGGCTCACACGCTATTCTCCGGATCCATTCAAGTCCAAGACTATTTGTGGATGCGTTGATACAAGAACTGCATCAACGCATCCACCGTGATCAGTCCTGCGTGAGGGTGCCATCCACCCGGCGCCAGATGTGCTCGGGATTGCCGTCGGCGATCGCCGACGGCAGCAGCGCGTCGGGCACGTCCTGGTAACTGACGGGCCGGAGAAATCGGTCGATGGCAAGGCTGCCGACCGAGGTGGTACGCGAATCACTGGTCGCCGGGAACGGTCCGCCGTGCACCATCGCGTGACCCACCTCGACTCCGGTCGGCCAGCCGTTGAACAGGATTCGGCCTGCCGTACGTTCGAGCTGTTCGACGAGCACCTCCGCGCTCGCGTGGTCACCGGGCACCGCATGAACGGTGGCGGTCAACTGCCCTTCCAGTCCCTTGACGGCACCGAGAAGTTGATCGAGATCGTTGCATCGCACGACGAGCGACGTCGCACCGAACACCTCGGCGTGCAGCGATGGATCGGCCAGAAAGTTCTCGGCGTCGGTGACGAGAAGCTCGGGCAGGCCTTGAAACACGCACGAGCCGGGCTGACCGGTCGCGACGGAGTCGACGTCGGCATGTTCGCGCAGCGCCTGCTGTCCCGACGCGTATGCCGCGGCAATTCCCGGGGTGAGCATCGCAGCACCTGTCGACAACCCGATCGCCGTCGACGCCGCGGACAGGAACTCGCTCAATTCGGCGCCGACGACCGCGAACACGAGGCCGGGGTTGGTGCAGAACTGGCCGGATCCCATCGTCAGGGAAGCAGCGAAGGCCGCGCCCAGCTCGGACGCCGATTCCCTCAGCGCACCCGGCAACAGAAACACCGGATTGATGCTGCTCATCTCCGCGTACACGGGGATGGGTACATCTCGTCCGGCGGCGGCTCTGCACAGAGCAAGACCACCGCCTCGTGATCCGGTGAAGCCGACGGCGGCGACGACGGGGTCGGTCACGAGTTCGACGCCGATGGTCTGGCCGAGTCCGTAGATCAGCGAGAACACCCCGCTGGGCAGGCCGTGCTCGACGACCGCGGCCGAGACCGCCCGGCCCACGAGCTCCGAAGTGCCGAGATGGGCGTCGTGTGCTTTGACGATGACGGGGCAGCCGGCTGCGAGTGCCGACGCAGTGTCGCCGCCTGCCACCGAGAACGCCAACGGAAAGTTGCTGGCCGAGAACACGACGACAGGTCCGAGCGGGATGTTACGCAGCCGAATGTCGCTGCGCGGAGCGGGTTTCCGATCCGGTTGCGCCGGATCGATGCGTGCGCCGTTCCAGCTTCCCTCACGGAGAACCGATGCGAACAACCTGAGCTGCCCGGTGGTCCGTCCTCGCTCGCCCTGGAGTCGTACGCGCGAGAGCCCGCTCTCGGCGGAAGCACGGTCGATCAGTTCGTCGCCCAGCGCGTCGATGTTGTCCGCGATCGATTCGAGGAACAGTGCGCGTGCTTCCGACGTCGTGCGCCGATAGGTGTCGAAGGCCTCGTCGGCCAATCTGGTTGCGTCCTGAACATCCTTGGTCGTCGCATAGTGGAAGGTCGGTCCGAGGGTCTCGCCGGAGGACGGATCGATGGCCTCGATGGCATCGCCCTCGCCCGTTCTCGCCGCACCGCCGATCAGAAAATCGCCCGTGATCGAGGTGTTGATCGTCGTGGTGTTGATCGTCGTGGTCATCGGTGCTCCTAGTCGACGAGGCGTTCGCCGGTGACGGTCGAGAACAGGTGAGTGCGCTCGGCCGCATAGGAGAGGGTGATCGTCTCGCCGCGACGGGGCGGGATTCGGCCGTCGGCTCGCACGACGATGGGCTGCTTCGTTCCGTTGATGTCTGCCTGGCCGTACACGTAGGCGTCGGCACCGAGTTCTTCGACGACGTCGATGCTGACCTCGAGCCCCGGCCCCGTCGTCAGTTCCAGATCTTCCGGGCGCACGCCCAACGTCACCGAGCTTTCACCGATGCCTGCCACCGCCGCCCTGGGAACCGGCACGATCTCGCCGCCGAAGCTGACCCCGCCGTCGACCAGGGGCAGCTCGAGTAGGTTCATCGCGGGCGAGCCGATGAACCCGGCGACGAAGACGTTGTTCGGGTGCTCGTACATCCGGCGCGGGGTGTCGCACTGCTGCAGCACTCCGTCCTTGAGAACGGCGACACGGTCGCCCATGGTCATGGCCTCGACCTGGTCGTGGGTGACGTAGACGGTGGTGGTCGCGAGACGTCGCTGCAGCGCGGAGATCTGCGCGCGAGTCTGCACGCGCAGCTTGGCGTCGAGGTTGGACAGCGGCTCGTCCATGAGGAATACCTGCGGCTTGCGGACGATCGCGCGGCCCATCGCGACGCGTTGGCGCTGTCCGCCGGACAGTGCCTTCGGCTTGCGGTCGAGGAATCTGGTGAGGTCGAGGATCTTGGCGGCGTCGTCGACGCGTCGTTTGATCTCGGCCTTGTCCTCACCGGCGATGCGGAGCCCGAAGCCCATGTTCTCGCCGACCGTCATGTGCGGGTAGAGGGCGTAGTTCTGGAAGACCATCGCGATGTCGCGGTCCTTGGGCTGGAAGTCGGTGACATCGTTGCCACCGATGGTGATGGCGCCGCGGTCGACGTCTTCCAATCCGGCGAGCATCCGCAGTGACGTGGACTTACCGCAGCCCGACGGGCCGACCAGGACGAGGAACTCGCCGTCCTCGATCGCCAGGTCCAGCTGATCGACTGCGGGCTTGTCGCCACCGGGGAAGAATTTGGTGACGCTTTCGAATGCGACTGTAGCCATGATGGGTGGTACTCCTTCACCGGCAGGAACGTGCCGGACGGTCCGAGTGGAGGTCATAGGTGTTCACGTACGTGAATGCGAGTCAAGATAGTGACTTCATTTCGAAGTATGTACTAACGTGATGCGCAGCACAAGAGATTCTGCGAAGAGACGAGGAAACATGTCACGACTGTTGGTCACCGGCGCCGCCGGAAACATGGGCACGATGCTGCGTCCGCTGCTGCGTCGCCCCGATCGCACACTGAGACTGTTCGACATCGCCGATGTCACCGATATCGATTCGGCCAGTGAGGAATTCGTCCAGGGATCGGTCACCGACCGAGAAGCAGTGGCCAGAGCGGTCGACGGTGTCGACGCCATCCTGCACCTCGGCGGACTGAGCACCGAGGACTCGTGGGCGAACATCCTGTCGGTCAACGTCGACGGCACGCAGGCAGTATTCGACGCTGCCGCCGCGCACGGCGTCACCCGCGTCGTCGTCGCGTCGAGCAACCATGCTGTCGGTTTCTGGACACACGACGAAGCGGGCGGCTCGGATCTGCCCGGAGACGTCGGCGCTCGGCCCGACGGCTTCTACGGCTGGTCGAAGGCGGCGGTCGAGGCATTGGGCCGGCTGTACCACGACAGGTTCGGCATCGACGTCGTCAACCTGCGGATCGGGTCCAGCTTCGAGAAGCCGCCGAACTACCGAGGTTTGGCCAGCTGGATGTCGCCTGCCGACACGGCGCGGCTGATCGAGGCATCATTGTCCGACGACGCCAAGGGCTTCCACACCGTGTGGGGCATCTCGAAGAACTCGCGTGCCTGGTGGTCGGGGGCCGAGGGCGCCGCGATCGGCTACGAGCCCCGCGACGACGCCGAGCAGTTCGCCGACGAGTTCCTCGCCGAGCACGAGTGGACCTTCGACGACCCGATCCTCCAGCGCGTCGGCGGCGCATTCTGCGACCATCCCCTCGGCCAGCGCATGCGCTGAGAACCCGTGCGCTGACAACCCCGTGTGCGAGGAGTGATCGCCGACCGTCACTCCTCGCGCACGGGCAGGTCAGCGGGTGTATTCCGCGACGATCCGGCCCAGGGCGCCGAGTTGAGGCCGGTTGACGAGTCCGAGGTGGTAGAGATGCAGCTCGTTCGCCCCGGCCGCGACGGTGGCTGCGACGTGAGCGCCCACCTCGTCGAGCTTCTTGGGCGGCAGTACGGACACGTAGGCGCCCACGGACACATCACCGCCGACGAGGGTTCGGGTGTTCTCCACGACGGACACCGTCTCCGCTGTTCCCGGCCACGCGGACACCAGCACCGCGTCGACCTCGGACGGAACACCGGCAGTGACCGCGGGCGACGGACCCGTCTTCCACGGATCGGGGTGTCCGTGGAGGGTGACGCGAACATCGGGGGACTCGTTTCGGACCGCCGCCAGCACCTCGCGCCGCAGGTGGTCGGCATCGGCGTGACGAACCGCGAGCACCGCGCTCGCCTCGTCCGCGTCGAGCACATCGGTGATCGACGATCCAGGCGACAGCGTGCCGCCCGACACCGCATCGATGCCGCCGCGCACCTTCGCGACGATCTTCTCCGCGTCGACGCCCCGGGCTGCCCATGCGGCCAACTCGCGGTCGGTGCAGCTGATGGACATCAGGGTGTCGCCGATTCCGGGGTACGCGCCGTCCGTCTTCTCGTGCGGCCCGACGTGCGCGAACCCGAGCTGGCCGGCCGCTTCGATCGACACTCCGTGCAGATCGACGCCTCGAACGGCCTCCGCGGCGAGGGTTCGTGCGTAGGCGACGATGCCCGGATGCCCTGGTGCGAGCGCGTACGGGTAGCGGTCGCCGAACGCGTTGACGACGGTGGCATCCGGATGAGCGTGGCCGAGAATTGTACTGTGCGACAGCACGATCCAGGCGTGCACCGCGAGTCCGGCACTGACGAGGAGTGCGGCGGCATCACCGAACGCATCCTCGGATCCGCCCCACGACGCACCTCGCGCGGCGATGTCGAGCCCGCCCCACGCCTCGGGTCGGATCGGCCGGTACAGCGCGGCGTGATGCGCGTCGACCACTTTGTGCTGCGGGTGCAGTGGAGTTGCGGCGCGGGTGGAGTGATAGCTGGCGGCCAGCGCGATCTCGCGGATTCCCAGCTCACGCACGCGGTCGACGAAGTGCGGGTCACCGAGCACGTCCCACGGATACGCGTGCGCGACGATGCGATCGACAGAATTTTCGGACATGGATAGCCCTTCAGAACAAGTTCAACAGACAGGACAGAGTTCACACATGGGAACACACAATCGTGCCGACTGTCCACGATCACCGCTCCGACACGACATCCTCCGAGCCCTCGGCATGCCCTCCGACCTGCACGTAGGCGCCCCCGACGTCACCTATGGCCGCACCTGGACCCGCGATGGCGTCGACGGCGTCGAACTCCAGTGGACCGCGCGCTCCACCCCTACCGAGGCCTGGCTTCTGAAACCCACCCCCGCGCACACCCCCACCTCGGCGCACACCCCCGCACTGCCGGCCGTCCTGCTCATGCACGGCCACGACGGCGTCAAGTTCTACGGCAAGGAGAAGGTCGCCGACGGACCCGATGGGCCTGCGCCCGGCATCGCCGAACTGCGACACCGCGGATACGACGGCCGGGCCGTGGCCACCGGGCTCGTCGCCGCCGGTTTTGCCGTCCTCGTCCACGACGCCTTCCCCTGGGGTAGCCGCCGCGTCCCTTGGCACGAGTTCCCCGAACGCGCCAGAAAAGCCGCAGGCGGTGACCCCGGGAACTACGAGGCCGCAGCGCGCGAGCATGAACACGGGCTGGCCAAGGTCGCGGCGCTCACCGGCTCCTCGCTCGCCGCACAGGCGTTGCAGGAGGATCTGGTCGCACTCGAAGTCCTGCGCAGCACCCCCGGCGTCGACAGCTCACGCATCGCCACCGCCGGTTTCTCGGGCGGGGGAGCACGCGTCGCGCATCTTGTCGCCGCGGCAGGTGACGGGCACCTGGCAGCGGCCGTCATCATCGCCATGATGAGCACGTTCGCCGATATCGCCGACGGCCATGCCGACGACACCACCTGGTCGATGATCACCCCTGGCCTACCCGCCGTCTGCGATTGGCCCGATGTCGCGGCGTCGGCGGCACCGATGCCGCTACTCGTCCAATTCGCCTCGAAGGACAGCCATTTCGGCATCGAAGGCATGCTCGACGCGGAGGCGTCCCTCCAGCGGACCTACAACTCCGACGCGCTCGCCACACAGTGGTTCACCGACAACCATCGATTCACCGCACCCATGCAGGACGCCGCCGCGCAGTGGCTGCAGCGGAACGTGTGAGCCCACACGCTTGACATGCCTTGTGACTGCGGTCATAGTGAATCCAGCAATTCACATAGAAGACGTGAGTTCATATACGTGAACGGATGAGAATGAGCCACACGAGCCCGAACCTCGCGCCCGGTACCGGGTTCTCGCAGTTCGTGCAGCACTTCCCCGCACGCTGATTTCTCGCACGCTGATCTCTCGCACGGCATCCGCCGCATCCCAGACCCAGACCCCGCCGGCCGAACCCGGCCCCGAAATATTCGGAGCGTCCCCCATGGTCATCACCACACCCCCGCGATCGGGAGGCACACCGGCGCCCGCCGCGGCCCCGATACGGAATCGAAAGAAGCGCCGAATTTCCGCGCCCTACATCCTGATTGCGCCGGTCGTCGTTCTGCTCGCCGTGTTCATCTTCTATCCGGTCGGTAGCGTCTTCTACTACAGCCTGCAGTTCTACAACCCGACAACGCCGTGGGACAACGGCTTCGCCGGGTTGGAGAACTTCAAGCTGATGTTCGCCGACGACGCCTTCTGGAACAGCCTCGTCGTGACGGCCAAGTGGGTCGGGGTGCAGGTCGTCTTCCAGCTGATCCTCGGACTCGGCCTCGCGCTGCTCGTCAACGAGGTGTTCCGTGGCCGCGGATTGGCTCGCGCACTGGTGTTCTCCCCGTGGGCAGTCTCGGGTGTGCTCACCACCGGCATCTGGTTGCTCATCTACAACCCGTCGACGGGCCTGTTCAAACTCCTCGGCAACATGGGCATCGG
The DNA here is from genome assembly GCF_001895005.1 of Rhodococcus yunnanensis NBRC 103083. Lineage (GTDB taxonomy): Bacteria > Actinomycetota > Actinomycetes > Mycobacteriales > Mycobacteriaceae > Rhodococcoides > Rhodococcoides yunnanense. The sequence goes on from NZ_BCXH01000009.1 coordinate 93,874, forward strand.
CGACGGTACGGCAGCTCCCATCGCCGACCCCGACACCGCCTTCTGGGCCACCAGCGTCGCCGAACTGTGGCGCGGTGTTCCGTTCTTCGCAATCCTGATTCTCGCCGAGCTGCAGAGCGCGCCGAAGGACCTGTACGAGGCCGCGAACGTCGACGGCGCAAACCGTTGGCAGCGTTTCCGTTTCGTCACCCTTCCGCACCTCAAGGCAGTCATCATCCTCTCGACACTGCTCCGCGGGGTGTGGGAGTTCAACAACGTCGATCTCCTCTACACGCTCACCGCAGGCGGTCCTGCCGACGTGACGACCACGTTGCCGCTCTACGTTTCGCAACTCGCCACCACTGCCCAGGACTTCGGATACGGCTCGGCACTGACCACCGTGGCATTCGTGATCCTGCTCTTCTGCTCGATCCTCTACTTGCGCCTGAGCAAGTTCAACAGCGACAAGGCCTGAGACACATGACCACTACCGCCGATCGACCCGTGATGCACACTCCGAGGACCGAATCCTCGCACGAGCCACGAATCCACAAGAGCAAGCCCAGATTCTTCAGCGTCGGGTTCCCGCTCGCCCTCTACCTCCTGTTCACTCTCGTTCCGTTCTACTGGATGATCGTGTTCGCGTTCCGGCCCGCGGGTTCGAACAGCATGCTCCCCTGGCCCATCACCTTCGAGCACTTCGACACCGTCTGGAACACGCTCGGCTTCAGCTTCTTCTTCAAGAACAGTCTCATCGTCGCCGGACTGTCTCTCGTCCTGACGACCTTCGTCGCTCTTGCCACCGGATATGCATTGGCTCGCTTCAAGTTCCGCGCCAAGATTCCGCTGGTGATGGCACTGCTGTGCAGCCAGTTCGTCCCCGGTGCGATGCTGCTCATCCCGCTGTTCCAGGTGTTCCGTGAGATGGGACTGGTCAACAATCTGTTCGGCCTCATCGTCGCCGATACCGTCTTCCAGCTCCCCTTGGCCGCCATGCTGATGGCCGGGTTCATCGCACAGATCCCGGTCGAGCTCGAGGAAGCGGCCATGGTCGACGGCTGCTCCCGCCTGCGGGCATTCCGGATCATCATGCTCCCGCTGCTTCGCCCTGGCCTCATCGCCGTCGGATCGTTCGCGTTCATCGGCAGCTGGAACAACTTCCTGTTCGGACTCATGTTCATCTCCAGCCAGGAAAAGTTCACGCTTCCAGTCGGATTGAGCTACACCATCGGCTCGTACAACGTCGACTTCGGTGTACTCGCCGCAGGCGGTCTCATCGCAGCGGTCCCCGTCGTCGCGGTGTTCGCCGTCATCCAGAAATACCTCGTCCAGGGCCTCAGCGCCGGCGCGGTGAAGGGCTGATCATGAAGAATTACCTCACACGAACCCTCCTCGTCGGCACCGTCGCCGCCCTCGTTCTCACCGGGTGCAGTTCCGAGACGTCGTTGCCCGACGGCGCCCTCGGCGACCCGAACAGCGGAACACTCACCTTCTGGGACAACAACGCAGGACCGGATCGAACCCCGCTGTACGAGGAACTGATTCGCCGCTTCGAGGCGGTCAACCCCGGCATCGACATCGAATACGTCGGCCTGCCCTCGGACAGTGCGCAACAGAAGTACCAGACTGCGCTTGCCGGCGGTTCCGCTCCCGACCTCGGCATCGTCTCGACGGCGTATCTGGCTCCCCTCGTCGCGCAGAACGCGGTCATCCCTCTCGACGACTTCATGGCCGCATCACCGCAGCGCGCCGAGTACGACCCGAAGATCATCGAATCCGCGAAGGAGTCCGGCGGCGGCCAGAACCTGTACGGACTGCCGTACACCAGTAACAACGCCACGCTGTGGTACCGCGCCGACTGGTTCGACGAAGCCGGAATCGCCCCGCCCGACACATGGGACGAGTTCTTCGATGCCGCAGACGAACTGACCGACAAGTCGAACGGGCGCTACGGTTTCACGATCCGCGGCGGCGCAGGTTCGATCTATCCGTTGCTGCAGTACATGTTCGCCTCCACCGGAATCGACAATTTCTTCGACGGAGGAAAGTCGACGGTCAACCGGCCGGAGATGGTCGAGGCCATCGAGCGATTCGCAGCGCTCTACGACGTGGACACTCCCACCGCGGATGTCAACAACGGCTTCCCGCAGATGGTCGCCAGCTTCGGCGGAGGTTCGGTTGCGATGATGCAGCACAACCTCGGCTCGTACAGCAATCACAAGAAGTCGCTCGGCGACAAGGTCGGTGCTGTTGCACTCCCGTTGGCGGACAACGGCGTCCGCACGGTCATGACCGATCCGTTCCCGTCGTACACGATCTTCAAGAGCAGTAAGCACCAGGCGGCCGCGTGGAAGTTCCTGGAGTTCATGACGTCTCCGGATTCACAGGCCTACTGGAACGGCAGCGTCGGGCAGATCCCCGTCAACACCGTCGCACGCTCGGCACCGTCCTTCCAGGAGATGCCGTCGGTGCAGGCGGCACAGGCTGCTCTCGACGACCCGAAGACCGTGCTCGTCACACCGCCGGACTACCTGGCGAGTTTCGGCAAGATCGTTCAGGTCCAGATGCTCGGCCAGTGGCAGAAGGTGCTCATCGGTCAGCTCAGTGCCCAGGACTTCGCCGACGACTTCGCCGAGAAGCTCGACCTAGCCAAGGCCAAATACGATGCCCGTCAGGGCAAATAGGGGAATCGACACCATGTCCAGCGTCATCACGGAAGTAGCCGTGCAGGTGTTCAAGACCGAGGCCCGTACTTCGGTCGACTCGTACGGGCATCGCCATCCGGGTCCGTCGATTCAGACGACGCAAGCACTGCTCCGCATCACCGACTCCGACGGGGTCAGCGGATACGCCGTCGGCAAGCCCAACTATCTGCGTCAGGATCAGGTCGAGCAGTCCTTCCGAGCGGTCCTGATCGGTACCGATCCGCTGGCACGGGAGGCGATCGAGAAGAAGTTCGCCATCCGCCAGCGCACCAAGGCCGTCGAGCTACCCGAGCACACACTCAGCTACATCGACCAGGCACTGTGGGATCTGGCCGGCAACAAGTTCGACACCCCGGTGTGGAAGCTGCTCGGCGGCGCGCGCTCGGAGGTCAAGGCGTACGCGAGCACCATGTGCGGCGACGACATCGAGGGCGGACTGTCCTCGCCCGAGGATTTCGCGAGCTTCGCGCTCGATCTGAAAGCGCGCGGTTACACCGGCATCAAACTGCACACGTGGATGCCGCCGCTTCCCGGTGCCCCCGACCTCCACCGCGACATCGACGCCTGCGCGGCGGTGCGCGATGCCGTCGGGCCCGGGTTCTCGCTCATGCTCGACGGTTATCACTGGTACTCACGTACCCAGGCCCTCACGCTGGGCCGCGAGCTCGACCGGCTGAAGTTCGACTGGTTCGAGGAACCGATGGACGAGTTCTCGCTGCGCTCGTACAAGTGGCTCGCCGACCAGATCGACACGCCCGTCATCGGTCCCGAGACCACCCCTGGCAGGCACAAGTCGCGTTCGGAGTGGATCGTCAACGACGCGTGCGACATCCTGCGCGTCGGCGCCATGAACGGCGGCGGCATCACACCGGCCCTCAAGACCGTGCACATGGCCGACGGATTCGGGCTCGACTGCGAGATTCACGGCAACGGCGCCCCCAACCTCGCCCTCGTCGGCGGCGCACCGAACGTGCAGTGGTACGAGCGCGGCCTGCTGCACCCCCACACGGACTACGACTGGGTTCCGCCGCACCTCGGGTCCATCGTCGACCCGATCGACTCGGCAGGGATCGTGACGATGCCCGACCGTCCCGGCCTGGGCGAAGAGTTCGATTTCGACTACATCGTCGAAAATCTCGTGTCGGAATACTGATGTCAGTAGGTCAATACAGGCACACGGATGAAACTGCGTTCGAAATGAGGGACACTGTCCTCATGGTGAACGACGTCAAAGAGACCACTACTCCGGTCAAGTCCGCAGAACGCACCATTCACATCCTCGAGACCCTTGCCGCGTCCCCGACGCGCATGAGCCTCGGCGAGCTGCAGGAGGCGTGCAAGTACCCCAGATCGTCCTTGCACGCGCTCCTGCGCACCCTCAAGGAACTGCGGTGGATCGAGGCCGACGACTCGGGTTCGCGCTACGGCATCGGCACACACGCCCTGCTCACCGGCACGTCGTACCTCGACAAGGATTCCGTGGTCGGCCGAGCCGCTGCGGTACTGGAGGCACTGCGCTCCGACGTGCGCCACACCGTGCACTTCGCGCGGCGCGACGAGGACCAGGTCATCTACCTCGCGAGCCGTGGGTCCAAGCTCGAGGTCAGGCGCATGCACCGAGTCGGACGCAAGCTTCCCTGCCACGTCACCGCGCTCGGTCAGGCACTGCTCGCCGAACTCACCACCGACGAGGTCACCCAGCTACTCCCGAAACAGCTCGAGCGCTACACCGACAACACCATCGTCGACCGTGACGCACTGATCGTCGAGCTGGCCGAGGTTCGCAGGCGAGGATGGTCACTCGAGCAGGAACAGGGCACGCCGGGCGTGGTCTGCATCGCCACCGTGGTCCCCTACCGCATCCCGGCGTCCGATGCGCTCAGCGTCTCGATGCCTGCCGAGGTGGCGTCGTATCCCGGCGAGCTCGAGCGCATCGCAGGCGTCCTGGTCAAGCACGCCGACGCATGGGCCCGCGAGCTCAGGGCCGAGGGCGTGCGCTGAGGCCGGATATGTTCGCCGCGATGTCGGCAACCCGGCCGACGAACGTGTGATGGGTGACCCCGGACGAATGCGGGGTCATCAGGATGTTCGGAAGCTCTTCGAACGGAAGAGAACTCGGCTTCCCGACGCCGTCGGCACCGGGGTACCGATACCAGACGTCGACGGCAGCTGCCGCAATTGCCCTGTCGGACAACGCGTCGAACAGTGCCTGCTCCTGAACCAGAGGACCTCGTCCCACGTTGACGAGTACGCCGTCACGTCCGAGCCGGGCGAGCTCGTCGGCGCCGATCAGGCCGCGGGTGGCATCGTTCAACGGGGCCGATACGACGACGATGTCGGACCATTCCATCAGTTTTCCGAGATCTGCGGTATCGGAGTTCCATTCCAGACGGCCGTTCGCGGTGCCGCTGCCGGTCACCGCGGCGCCTACGCAGCCGAACGCCTCGAACAACGTCCACGCTCGCTGACCGATGTGTCCGAAGCCCACGAATCCGACGCGCGCGCCGCTCAGCGACAGCGGCTGAGGGATCGACGGGTCGTACACGGAGGTCGAGAACACACCCGCTCGTAGCGCACGGTCCTGCTCCAAGAACTTACGACGCAGCATGACGGTGGCCGAGACGATGTATTCGGCGATGGACTGCTCGTGGTGAAAGGTGGTGCGGACGAGAACCTCCGGCGCCAATCCGGTCCTGTCGACATTGTCCGTCCCGGCGCCTGCGACATGTACCATCCGCAGCCGCGGCGCCGCAGCACCCATCGCAGCGCTGAACTTACCGCCGACATAGACGTCGGCGTCGGACAATTCCTCGAGGACGCGGGCCTCGTCGAACGGGACGACCCACACCACTTCGGCGCCGACCGGCAACCCGCTCTCGAACTGCGCCCTGTGCGGCAGCACGTTTCGATCGCCGACGACAATCTTCATGGGCGCGACCTTCATCGCAGGAGGGCGGGGCGCTTGCTGTCGAATGCCCACCCGTCGATCAGGTACTGCATGCCGATCGAATCGTCTCGTGCACCGAGACCTTCACGCTGGTAGAGCTCGTGGGCTGCATCGACGCGCTCCCAGTCGAGTTCGACGCCGAGGCCCGGCTTGTCGGGGACCGTCAGGTAACCCCCCTCGATCTCGAACGGCTCCTTGGTCACTCGCTGACCGTCCTGCCAGATCCAGTGCGTGTCGATCGCGGTGATGTTTCCCGGTGCCGCGGCCGCGACGTGGGTGAACATCGCAAGCGATACGTCGAAGTGGTTGTTGGAGTGCGATCCCCACGTCAAACCCCAGGCGTCGCACAACTGCGCGACACGCACGGAACCGTTCATCGTCCAGAAGTGCGGGTCGGCGAGCGGGATGTCGACGGCTCCGGAGCGGATCGTGTGACCCATTTCCCGCCAGTCGGTGGCGATCATGTTGGTTGCCGTCGGCAACCCGGTGGCGCGCTTGAACTCCGACATGACCTCGCGGCCGGAGAAACCCCCTTCGGGGCCTACCGGATCCTCGGCGTAGGCGAGCACGTCACGCAGGCCGCGGCAAGTCTCGATCGCATCCTTCAGCAGCCATCCACCGTTGGGGTCCAACGTGATTCGTGCGTCCGGGAATCGCTCGGCCAGTGCGGTGACGGCTGCAGCCTCCTCGGCCGCAGGCAGTACCCCACCCTTGAGCTTGAAGTCCTCGAATCCGTAGCGCGCGTGCGCAGCTTCGGCGAGGCGTACGACGGCGTCGGGTGTCAGCGCTTCCTCGTGCCGCACCCGCAGCCACTCGTCGCCGCCCACCGCTTCGTCGGCGGAGGTTCGGTACGCGAGGTCCGTCTTACTCGCGTCGCCGACGAAGAACAGGTACCCGAGAGCTTGGACCTTCTCTCGCTGCTGGCCGTCGCCCAGCAGCGCCGCGACGGTGACGCCGAGGTGCTGTCCGAGCAGGTCGAGCAGTGCAGATTCGACGGCCGTGACGGCGTGCACCGCGATACGCAGGTCGAACGTCTGGGCGCCGCGTCCTCCCGAGTCCCGATCGGCGAAGGCCGAACGCATCGACGCAAGTACCGCGTTGTACGTGCCGATGCTCGCGCCCTCCACGAGAGTCCGTGCGTCCTCGAGGCAGCGACGGATCGGTTCGCCGCCCGGCACCTCTCCGACACCGACGCTGCCCTCCGAATCGGTGAGCACGACGAGGTTCCTCGTGAAGTACGGAGCATGTGCGCCACTGAGATTGAGCAACATGCCGTCGTGACCGGCGATCGGGATCACTCGCATCTCGGCGATGACGGGGGTGGCGTTCTGCGCGTTCATGGCTCGACCTTCTATCGGCGTGCTTCTACGGGCGGAGTGACTCGGCTCACGCCGAACTGTAGGCCCGGTCGTCGATTCGTGTCCAAGACCGTAAACGCATCGACCGATACCGCAACCGCATCGCCAGCGCCGCGATCACACGGTGCATCGATACCGATCGTGTATCAACAGCGCTGCTTATTGACTTGGACAAGTATCGATCGGCCTTCTACCGTGAGTAGCTATGAGTCAGGTCACGTCCACGGGGCGGACCGAGAACATCGCAGCACGAGAACAGGAGTCATCCATGACGGCATCGTTGACGCAGTCCACCGAACTCACCGGCAAGATGATCATCGCCGGACAGGCAGTGCAGGGTTCGGGAACCGCGGTTCACGGAATCGATCCGAGCACCGGGGACTCGCTCGAACCTACCTACCACCACGGCGACCTCGGCCACGTCGACGCAGCCACTGCCGCTGCCGCCGCCGCGTTCGACGACTACCGGTCCACCTCCTCCGAGACCCGCGCGCAGTTCCTCGACGCCATCGCCGACAACATCACAGCCCTCGGTGAGACGCTCATCGCGCGGGCTGTCGCAGAGTCGGGACTGCCCGTCGGTCGCATCACCGGCGAGGTCGGCCGCACCACCGGACAGCTTCGTCTCTTCGCATCGGTCCTGCGCGAGGGCAGCTGGAACGGCGCGCGCATCGACCCGGCGCTCCCCGATCGTGCTCCTGTGCCCCGCGCCGACATCCGCCAGCGCAAGGTCGCACTCGGACCGGTCGTCGTCTTCGGCGCCAGCAACTTTCCGCTCGCCTTCTCCGTCGCCGGCGGCGACACCGCATCCGCACTCGCTGCCGGCTGCCCCGTCATCGTCAAGGCGCACGACGCCCACCCCGGTACGTCCGAACTGGTCGGTCGCGCCATTGCCGACGCCGTGGCCTCCACCGGGATGCCGTCGGGAACGTTCTCACTGCTCTACGGCTCCGGCCGGTCTCTCGGCACCGCACTCGTCACCGACCCACGCGTCAAGGCAGTCGGCTTCACCGGTTCACGCTCGGGCGGTACCGCTCTCGTCGCGGCAGCGGCAGGACGACGCGAACCCATTCCGGTGTACGCCGAGATGAGTTCCATCAACCCGGTCTTCGTCCTCGACAACGCACTGGGCACCCGCGGCGCGGAACTGGGCCGCGCGTTCGTGGCATCGCTGACTCTCGGTTCCGGGCAGTTCTGCACCAACCCCGGCCTCGTCATCGCTGTCGACGGCCCAGGCCTCGACTCGTTCGTGGCCGCCGCACAAGCAGCGGTGTCCGAGACGGCACCGACGACGATGCTGACCCCGAACATCGCCGCGAGCTACGCCAGCGGCGTGCAGGAACTCGCCGCGTCCGCTACCGAAATTGCCCGAGGCACCGAGTCCGACGCGCCGAACGCATGCCGCGCCGCACTTTTCGTCACCGATGCCGACAATTTCGTCACCTCGGAGATCGAGCAACAAGAGGTGTTCGGCGCCTCGAGCCTCATCGTCAAGTGCACCGATGCACAGCAGGTTCGCGACGTGGCAGCGCTGCTGGAAGGCCAGCTCACCGCGACCATTCACGTCGACGACGCCGACCACCCCGAAGCAGCCGCGTTGCTGTCGGTCCTCGAACTCAAAGCCGGACGCATCCTGTTCGACGGGTGGCCCACCGGCGTCGAGGTCGGTCACGCGATGGTCCACGGCGGACCGTTCCCCGCCACCTCCGATTCACGTACCACCTCCGTCGGATCCCTTGCGATCGAACGGTTCCTCCGCCCCGTTGCGTACCAGGACGTCCCGGCTGCCCTGCTTCCCAGTGCACTTGCCGACGGAAATCCCGACAAGATCTGGCGCCGCATCGACGGCCACCTCACCCAAGACTGACATCCCTTCGAAACCCTCAGGAGACATCACATGCTCGACGGAGTCCTTTTCTTCCCAGTCACCCCGTTCACCGAGACCGGTGAGGTCGACTACGACCTGCTGGCCGCACACGTCGCCAAGGGCGTCGACGCAGGCCCCGGCGGAGTGTTCATCGCCTGCGGCACAGGTGAATTCCACGCACTCGACCTGGAAGAGTTCGGCAAGATCGTCCGCACGGCAGTCGACGTCATCGCCGGCCGCGTTCCCGTCTACGCCGGCGCAGGCGGATCGGTGGCACAGGCCAAGGCGTTCGCGCGCAGCGCGAAAGCGAACGGTGCCGACGGCATCCTGCTGCTTCCGCCGTACCTCGTCACGATGCCGCAGGCCGGACTCGTCAGTTACACCAAGGCCGTCGCCGACGCCACCGATCTGCCGGTCATCGTCTACAACCGGGGCAACGCTCGATTCACCGAGGCGTCCGCCGTCGAGGTGGCCCAGTTCCCCACCGTCGTCGGATTCAAGGACGGCACAGGCGATCTCGATCAGGTCGGCCGCATCGTGCGGGCCGTGTTGGATGCGCTGGAGCCGTCGGGCAAGCCTTTCCAGTTCTTCAACGGTCTTCCCACCGCCGAGGTGTCGCAGCAGGCGTACAAGGCCATCGGCGTCACCCTGTACTCCTCGGCGACGTTCGCGTTCGCGCCGGAGTTGGCCCTCGCCTTCTACCAGTCGCTCGAGAGCGGTAACGACAAGCTCACTGCCGCATTGCTTCGCGAGTTCTTCCACCCCCTCGTGCGCTTGCGCGACCAGGTTCCCGGGTACGCGGTTGCCCTCATCAAGGCAGGTGTCACCCTGGAAGGCATCGAGGCAGGACCGGTCCGCCCGCCGCTGATCGACATCAGCACCCAGCATCTCGCCGAACTGACCGCGATCGTCGCTGCCGGGCGCGCTGTACTCGCGGACGAGCTCGCGGTGCATTGATGTCCGAGACCATCCGCATCACCGGAGTTCGGATCACCCCGGTGGCATTCGTCGATCCACCGCTGCTCAACACGGTCGGTGTGCATCAGCCGTACGCGTTGCGGGCGATCATCCAGCTCGATACCGACGCCGGCATCGTCGGCCTCGGTGAAACCTATGCCGATACTGCGCACCTCGCACGCCTCGACGCTGCCGCAGAAGCCATCACCGGTCTCGATGTGTTCGCACTCAACGCTATTCGTGCGGCCATCGACACACAGTTGGCATCGTCGACCATCACCGGCGGTGACGGTGTCGCCGGCATGATCACCACGGCGAGTACGACCGATCGGGTCCTCTCACCGTTCGAGGTCGCGTGCCTCGACGTGCAGGGCAAGGCACTCGGGCGTCCGGTGTCGGATCTGCTCGGCGGAAAGGTCAGAGACGCAGTCCCGTTCAGCGCCTACCTGTTCTACAAGTGGGCAGCTCACCCGGGCCAGGAGCCGGACGAGTGGGGCGAGGCGGTCGATCCCGACGGTCTCGTCCGGCAGGCGCAGAAGATGATCGGCGAGTACGGGTTCGGAGCCATCAAGGTCAAGGGCGGTGTCTTCCCACCCGACGAGGAGATCGCCGGGATCAAGGCGCTGCGCACGGCTTTCCCCGATCTTCCGCTCAGACTGGATCCGAACGCGGCCTGGACCGTCGACACCTCCATCAGGGTGGCGTCGGAGCTCGACGGCATCGTCGAGTACCTCGAGGATCCGACACCGGGGCTCGACGGCATGGCCGAGGTCGCGCGCGAGGCGAAGATGCCTCTTGCGACCAACATGTGCGTCGTCGCGTTCGATCAGCTCAAGCCTGCAGTGCTGAAGGACTCGGTGCAGGTCGTGCTGTCGGATCATCACTACTGGGGCGGACTGCAGCGTTCACGCCTGCTCGCCGGTGTCTGCGACAACTTCGATCTCGGCCTGTCGATGCATTCGAACAGCCATCTCGGGATCAGCTTGGCGGCCATGGTGCATCTCGCAGGCGCGACGCCGAATCTGACGTACGCGTGCGACACGCATTGGCCGTGGAAGAACGAGGACGTGATCGTGCCCGGCGTGCTGAACGTCGTGGACGGAGCGGTCGCGGTTCCCACCGGTCCGGGTCTGGGCATCGAGATCGACGAGGACGCACTCGCGGCGCTGCACCAGCAGTACCTCGACTGCGGCATCCGTGACCGTGACGACACCGGGTACATGAAGAGCATCGACCCGACGTTCGAGAACACCTGCCCTCGCTGGTGACGGCTGGGTGAGGAACCTGCACACAGGCAGCGCCGGCCGATTCGTATCGGACGGCGCTGTTTGTGCGTTACCTTGATACTCGATCCAGTCGAAAAGCGTCTGCGACGATTCAAGGAGTGGATGAGTTGTTTTCGCTCAACCGTCTGACATGCTTCATCGCCGTCGCGGAGGAGCTTCACTTCGGTCGAGCGGCCGAACGGCTCCACATGACACAGCCCCCGCTGAGTCGGCAGATCCAGCAGCTGGAGAACGAAGTCGGCGTGCAACTCATCGACCGCACCAGCAGGTCGGTCACACTCACCGCGGCAGGCGTCGCGTTCCTGCCCGACGCCAGGCGCATCCTCAATCTCGCCGAGGGTGCCGTCCTGACGGTCCGACGCGTACCCACCGGCGATCTGGGGACGGTCGTCGTCGGATTCACCGGGGCGTCGGCGCATGCGGTGCTGCGTCCGCTGCTCGAGAAGGCACGCGAGGAGCTTCCCGACGTCAAGATCGTGTTGCGCGAGATGGTGTCGGCCGTGCAGATGGAATCGCTCGCCATCGGGGACCTCGATCTCGGTCTGGCGCGTCCTCCGCTGAAGCGGCCGGGTATCGCCTCGCGGCCGGTGTTGCACGAAGCCCTCGTCGCGGCACTGCCTGCATCGCATCCGCTGGCCGACCGCGACCAGCTGACCGTGGAGGACTTCGACGATCAGCCGATCATCATGTATTCACCCGTCGATGCACGCTATTTTCACGAGCTGCTGATCAGTACGTTCACCATCGTCGGTGTCACACCGCGGTACGTGCAGTACGTGACGCAGGTGCACACGATGCTGGTGCTGGTGCGCTCCGGGATCGGTACAGCGCTGGTACCCGAGTCCGCCAGAACGATGCAGCCGGAGGGCGTGGTGTTCCGGCCCGTCGACACCACCCCGAAGCGTCCGGTGGAACTGCATGCCGCCTGGCGTCCCGACAACGACAATCCTGCGTTGCACCGCTTCATGTCCGACGTCCTACCCGCGCGCGAGTGGAACTGACACTCAGTCGAGGCAGAACTCGTTGCCCTCGATGTCCTGCATGACGATGCAGGATTCGTCGACGCCGTCGGCGCGCATCACGCGGACCTCGACCGCGCCGAGTGCGACGAGCCGAGCGGATTCGGCTTCCAGCACGGCCAACCGCTCGTCGCCCGCCAGTCCGGTACCCACACGGACGTCGACGTGCACCCGGTTCTTGACCACTTTGCCCTCCGGGACGCGCTGGAAGTACAGCCGCGGTCCCACCCCCGCCGGATCGACGCATGCGGACGTGCCCTGCATGACGTATCCGAGTATCTCGCACCAGAATCGAGCGAGACGCTCTGGTTCTTCGCAGTCGAAGGTTACCTGGATCTGCTTGACCGACGGCATCGATCCATTCTAACGGGATAGTGTTCGGTGATCGACTGTCGACGCGTAAACGCAAACAGCTCTATCGCGACCGCTGGTGCGCATGCCCAGGGTCGGCCATAGTGCCTCCACGATTGCTGAATCACGTCCTTCCGACTGGGAATGTGGATCGTCACCAAGTCGCGTTGCTATCAGATTGTATCCGGGTGTGTCAGGTCAGAACTAATAGAGGGGCATACGATGCGCAGGCCCGCGATGCGATCGTCACACCGATCGCCAGGCTCAACCAATCCATCAGCCCCGAAGCGATCGACTACATCGTCGCAGCAAGTGATGGATACCCGTACTTTCTTCAGGTGTTCGGTCACGAGCTCTGGCAAGCAGCCCAACAGTCCCCGTTCACCCTCGCCGACGCCGTGGACGCCGTGGAAACCGGTCACGCCTCACTCGATTCCGGCTTCTACAGCTCGAGGTGGCTGCGCGCCACCGAAGCCGAAAAGCGGTACCTGGTTGCCATTGCACGCAGCGGAACCGACACCCCTCGGACGGCAGCCCTTGCCGAGGTCCTCGGATCGAACCCGCAATCGATGGCGCCGCACCGCGACTCATGCATCCGCAAAGGCCTGATCTGGTCTCCCTCACGCGGACTAGTTGCCTTCACCGTCCCGGGAATGGCCGACTTTATCCGCCGTCAACCCAACGCCCCCATCGTCTGACCCGAAAAGCATTTAACCTTGGGTCAAACTATTTCGGCAGGCCCACCGGCGGTTTGACTGCCACGACGGGGCTCTGCGATTCGAGAATGACGCGCTGAGAGATACTGCCCATCAGCAGCTTTCCGACGGGCGAGCGGCGCCGGATGCCGATGACGACGAGGTCGGTTCCCTCCGCGTAGGACAGGTCGATGAGATTGTCGGCGTGCGATCGGCCCTTCTCGTTGTCGTGGACCGTCACTGCGACCCCGGCGGCGTCGGATTCGTCGCGGGCGGATTCGATCGTCGCGCCGAATCCTTCCTCGGACGCCGAATCCTCCTCCGCGACAATGATCAAGTCCGTTCCGCGCTGGAGAGCTTCACCGAACGCGAACGGTAGTGCGCCCTTGCCTTCGGCGGTCGGCGAGTAGCCGACGACGACGGTCATCGTGTCACCGGCGTGATGAGGCTGCCGTCGGCGAGGAACCGGTCGAGATTCTCGAGCGTCAACGCTTCCATCGCGGCCCGCGTTTCGACCGTGCCGCTGCCCACGTGGGGCAGCAGAACGACGTTGTCCAGTGTCGTGAGCGCGGCCGGCACCGAGGGCTCGTGGGCGAACACGTCGAGCCCCGCTCCTGCCAGTCCGCCGCCTGCGAGCAATTCCACCAACGCCTCCTCGTCCACGACGCTTCCGCGTGCCACGTTGATCAGGTAACCCTGCGGACCGAGCGCGTCCAGTACCTCACGATCGACGAGGTGCCGAGTGCCCGACCCGCCGGACGCTGCGACGATCAGAATGTCGACGCCGCCTGCGAGTGCAGCCGCCGTCGGGAAGTACGTGTACGGAGAATCCGCGATCTCGTTGCGGTTGTGGTAGCTGATGGGGCAACGGAATCCGCTGAGCCGGTCGGCGATCGCCGTTCCGATTCGGCCCAGACCGATGATGCCCACGCGCTTGCCGGTGACCTGGCGTGTCAACGGCGTATTGCCTTCGCTGATCCAGCGCCCCTCGCGCACGTAGCGATCGGAGAACGACACCTGCCGCAGCGCATCGATGACCAGTCCGACGGCGAGGTCGGCCACACAGTCCGTCAGAACATCCGGAGTGTTGCTCACACCGATGCCACGTTCACGTGCCGCGTCGACGTCCGTCGCGTCGTATCCGACGCCGAAGTGGACGATGGCGCCGAGGTTGGGCAGCCCGGCGATCAGTTCGGCGTCGACGCCGGTCCGTCCCGAGGTGACCGCTGCGGTGATCGACTCACCGTGGAGCGCGAGGAAACCGGTTCGCTCGTCTCCGTCCGGGAGAACCAGGGCGTCGTAGTCACCTGCGAGGGTGTCCATCAACGACGGCTTCAGCGGCCCGACTCTGAGCACTCGACCGGTGCGCGCCGAATTCCGTTGCGCCCCATCGGTTTTTTCCGAACCAACCGTTGTCATTGCCCAGCTCCTCGCCGTCGTCGATACCGCCCATGACCTGTCCACAGGTTTCGATCCTGCGTGCGCGTCTTCCGTTACGTTATTCCGGTCGACAAATACCTGTCCAACACGGAAATAACATGGATTGATACTCAAACAGCATCATAGAGCCATTTCTGAGGGCATGGGTAACCTAAGGAAAAGGTGTCCCACCAGGTCAGACGCATGAGACTGTGATCCACATCGCGTGAATGAGCGTCGTGTGACGCACCAAACTCCCTGCATACGGCCCCGCGGCGTGTTGACGAACGATTTCCCCCACTCCTACCGTGTGTCTACCGTCACAGGTGCGGCTACGGCCACCACAGCAGACGCACATCACTTCCCCCTTGGAGGACCCCATGAGCCCTGCACGTGCAGTGCAGCAGGGACGGACCACGCGCGCCGCGGTCATCACCGCTGCCGCCCTTAGCTTTTCGATGATCGCCAGTGGATGCTCGGTGGCGAACTCCGGCAGCGGAACTGCCGCCAGTGCCGACACGCTCCGCATCGTTCTGCAGGAAGAGCCACCCACCCTCGAAGCATGCGACGTCTCGCTGACGTCCGTCGGCGTCGTGACTCGGTCCAACATCACCGAGCCGTTGATGGAACGGAACCCGAGCGAGGGCACACTCGAACCGAAGCTTGCCGACTCCTGGACTCAGGTCTCGGACCGCGAGTGGACGTTCCAGTTGCACCCCGGAGTGACGTTCAGCGACGGCAGCCCGTTCGAAGCGGAGGACGCAGCACATTCGATCGAGCGAGCGGTCAACTCCGACCTCGGGTGCAATGTCGAAGGCTACGTCTTCGGTGATGCCGACCTGACGGTCCGCATCGTCGATCCGCTCACGATCAGTGTGGCCGCGCCGGCCCCGGACCCCATCCTGCCGTTGAAGCTGTCCTTCATCGAGATGGTGCCGAGGACCTACAGCATGACCGAGCGCGTCCGCGAACCGATCGGTACGGGACCGTTCGCGATCGACTACTGGGACTACGGTCAGCGACTGTCCCTCGTCCGCAACGACACCTACTGGGGAGACGAGCCCGACTACGCCCGCGCCACCTACCAGTGGCGAAGCGAAGGCAGCGTGCGCGCCTCGATGGTGGCGAACGGGGAGGCCGAGCTCGCGACGTCCCTCGGACCGGAGGACGGCGCAGGCGACCTCGGCGTCTCGTACCCCAACAACGAGACCACCGCGGTGCGAATCCAGCTGGAGGAGCCGCCGCTCGACGACATCCGCGTACGCCAGGCGATCAACTACTCCATCAATCGTGACGGAATCGTCGACGCCCTGTTCCAGGGACTCGGAACGCCTGCGGCACAACTCATCTCCGACGGCGTGATCGGCTACAACGACGAGATGACGCCGTGGCCGTACGACCCGCAGAAGGCACAGGAACTGATCGACGAGGCCCGTGCCGACGGCGTCCCGGTGGACGCTCCGATCAGGCTCATCGGACGGACCGGGCAGTTCCCCAAGGTCAACGAGACGCTCGAGGTCGTCCAGTACGCCCTGTCCCAGCTGGGGATGAACGTCTCCATCGAGATGACGGACTCGGCGGGCACTGCCGAGTACCAGGAACGCCCGTTCCCGAAGGTCGGGCCGTACCTGCTCGTCATCCAGCACGGCAACCAGGCCGGTGACGCAGCGTTCACCGCCGATCAGTACCTGAAGAGCGACGGTTTCCAGAGCGCAGGCGGTACACCCGAGTTCGACAAGCGTGTCGACGAGGCCGCAGTGCTGACCGGCGATGCCCGGCAGGAAGCCTACGCTCAGCTGTTCGCCGACGAGCCCAAGGAAATCATGCAGATGGCCTTCATCGCCCACATGGAAGGTGTTCTGGCGAAGTCGGATTCGGTCAACTACACACCCAACTCCGCAACCGTCGACGAGATGCACCTCGCAGCGATGACCCGCGCCGACGCACCCGAAACGGACTGAGGCCCAACATGTTCAGATTCCTCCGCCGCCGGATCTACACCAGCCTCGTGCCGCTGATCGTCGTCCTGCTCGGCGTGTTCTTCCTGGCCCGGCTCACCGGTGACCCGACCAGCCTCTACCTTCCCGAATCCGCCACGCAGGCACAGCGAGAAGCATTCCGGGCCACCAACGGCCTCGACCAGCCTCTCCTGACGCAGCTCTGGGATTACCTCAAAGGCGTCGTACAGCTCGACTTCGGCGATTCACTGAGAACCGGGGAAGCAGCGTCGACGATGGCTCTTCGAGCCTTCCCGGCGACCCTGCAGCTGGCGTTCATGACGATGTTCCTGGCGATCCTGGGCGCCGTCGTCATCGGCTGCTGGGCTGCGTACCGCCCCAACTCGTTGGCGGACCGCATCTCGAGTCTGCTGTCCATGACAGCTGCGAGCATCCCCGACTTCTGGTTCGCCATCATGGGGGTCTGGGTCTTCGCCGTCACCTTCGGCGTTCTGCCGACCTCCGGAACCGGCGCCGGGGCACTGTCGTGGGTCCTCCCGATCGCCACGCTGCTCATCCGGCCGCTCGGCGTGCTGACGCAGGTGGTCCGCGGCGCCATGGTCGCGGCCTTGTCGGCGCCCTACGTCCGGCTGGCACGAAGCAAGGGTGCCAGCGACGTTCGGGTCGTGACGCACCACGCGCTTCGCAACGCCGCCGCACCGGCATTGACCGTCGCGGGCGACCTGATGGTCGGTCTGGTCAACGGCGCCGTCGTCGTCGAGGCGATCTTCGGTTGGCCCGGAATCGGCAAGCTCATGATCGACGCGATTCTCCAACGCGACTTCGCGGTGCTCCAGGCCGCGGTCCTGTTGACCGCAGTGAGCATCTTCGTACTCAACATCGCCATCGACGCCTGCTACGCACTGCTCGACGCCCGTGTTCGCGACAAGGCGAAGGTCTAGGAGGCCACCATGTCACTCGATTTCGAAGCACCGAAAACCTCGGAGCCGGAGGAAGTCCCGGCGGAGCAGCCCGCTGTGGTCAGGAAGAGCTCGGCACCGCTGTGGCGACTGCTTCTGCGTGATCGGGTCGCCACCGTCGCCGCCGGGATTCTCGTCCTGGTGTTCCTGACGGCGATCTTCGGGCCGATGCTCGTCGGCGATGCCGCAAGCGAACAGGATCTGAACCAGTCCAACCTCGCTCCGTTCAACCTGGACACCGGGTGGATGAACGTGCTCGGCACCGATCCGCTCGGGCGCAGCATGCTGGCCCGGCTGGTCGTCGCATGCCAGACCACACTGTCGGTGGCGATCCCGGCGGTCATTCTGTCGGCCATCGTCGGTTCGATCATCGGCATGTGGGCCGGCTACCACCGCGGCTGGCGTGAAACCTCGGCGATGCGCGTTGCCGACGTCATCATGAGCTTCCCGTCGCTGCTGATGGCCGTCGTCGTGCTGTACGTCTTCTCCCCGAGCGCCGCGAACATCGTTCTCGTTCTTGCCATCACACGTATCCCGATCTACCTCCGCACCGCCCGAGCTGAGTCCGCCGAACTGCAGAGCCGTCTGTTCGTCGACGCCGCCCGAACGTTCGGAGCATCGAGCGGGGCCGTGATACGACGACATGTCGCGCCGATCCTGCTGCCCACCCTGCTCACCGTGGCGACACTCGACTTCTGCTTCGTCATGCTGGCCGAGTCGTCACTGAGCTTCCTGGGCATCGGAATTCAGCCACCCGACGTCAGTTGGGGCCTGATGGTCGCGCAGGGACGTACCTACCTGCAGACCGCATGGTGGCTCTCGTTCTTCCCCGGTCTTGCCATCGTCGTGACCACCGTCTCGGCCACCGTGCTCGCCGCGTGGGCGCGCATCGCCACCGACCCGGCCCAGCGGTGGCGCCTGACCGTGCCTCGCTCGGCCAAGTCCCGTCTCCTCCCCGTCCGAAAGGTCGTCTCATGAGTGCACCTGCAGTCACACGCCCGGACACAGACCGTGTCGCCATGGAGGTACGTGACCTGACGGTCGATCTGCGGACGCCGTCGGGCGTCATCCGCGCGGTCGATCACGTGAGCTTCAGTGCTCGACGCGGCGAAACACTGGCTCTCCTCGGTGAATCCGGTTGCGGGAAGTCGATGACGGCACAGGCCGTCGTCGGCCTCCTCGAGCCGATCGCCGACATCACCGACGGGTCCGTCGAACTCGGGGACGTGGACCTCGTCACCGCCAAGAACAAGGTACGACGCCATATCGCGGCCACCGAATTGGCGATCGTCTTCCAGGACGCACTGACCGCGCTGAATCCGGTGTACACCGTCGGCACCCAGCTGGCCGAGCCGTTCCGCATCCACCGCGGAATGAGCGCGAAAGCGGCACGCAAAGAAGCGATCTCGCTGATGGAACGCGTCGGGATCCCACAGCCGGAGTCACGTGCGGATTCCTATCCACACCAGTTCTCCGGCGGTATGCGCCAGCGTCTGCTGATCGCCATGGCCGTCGCGCTCAGCCCGTCGGTGCTCCTCGCCGACGAGCCGACCACCGCACTCGACGTGACCGTCCAAGCGCAGATCATGACGTTGCTGCGTGGGCTTCGAGAAGAGCACGACATGGCCGTCGTACTCATCACCCACGATCTCGCTCTCGTCGCCGAGGAAGCCGACCGCGTCGCGGTCATGTACGCGGGCAACGTCGTCGAGACCGGCCTCGTGTCGGAGGTGTTCGCCGATCCCCGGCATCCGTACACCAAGGGTTTGCTCGACTCCGTGCCGAAGCACGCCGTGCGCGGCGAGGATCTCAAATCCATCGGCGGCACCCCGCCGGATCTTCATTCCATCCCCGACGGCTGCGTCTACCAGGCCCGCTGCCCGCTGGCCCGCGACATCTGCGTCGTACAGCGCCCGAAGCTCGAACCCGCAGGAGAAGGCCGATTCTCCGCGTGCCACTTTGCGAACGAGGTGTCCCATGCATGACAACACACGAGCCGATCAGCTACTCACCGTCCGCGGTCTGAACAAGACGTTCAAGGTCGGCGGCGGGAACCTGCGTGCGCTCGACGCGATCGATCTGGACCTGCGACGCGGCGAGACTCTCGGTTTGGTCGGCGAATCCGGGTGCGGCAAATCGACTCTCGCACGCACACTCATGATGCTCGAGCGTCCGGATTCAGGCACCGTCGACTTCGACGGCGTCGATCCGTTCGCGCTGCGGGGCAAGGACCTTCTCGGATTTCGCCGACGCGTACAGATGGTGTTCCAGGATCCGTACGGCTCGTTGAACTCCCGGATGAACGCAGGGGACATCATCAGCGAACCCTGGCGAACACACAAGAGCCTGTACAAGACTCGCCGCGACCGCTCCGCTCGCGTTCGGGAACTCCTGCATCTGGTCGGACTTCGTCCCAGTGACGAGAACAGGTTCCCGCAGGAGTTCTCCGGCGGGCAGCGTCAGCGTCTGGGCATCGCACGTGCACTTGCCCTCAACCCCGACGTCATCATCTGCGACGAGCCCGTCTCCGCGCTGGACCTGTCGGTGCAGGCGCAGGTGCTCAACCTGCTGAACGACCTGCAGAAGCAACTGGGCATCTCGTACGTCTTCATTTCGCACGACCTGTCCGTGGTGCGCCACGTCGCGGACCGGGTCGCAGTGATGTATCTGGGTCGGATCGTCGAATCCGGTGCTACCGAAGCCGTGTTCGAGCGGCCGAGCCATCCGTACTCCGCCGCCCTGATGTCTGCAGCACCCAAGCTGGACGCCGAATCACGCGGTGAGCGCATCCTGTTGAAGGGCGAGGTGCCCTCCCCGCTCAATCCGCCGTCGGGGTGCCGGTTCCGTACCCGCTGCTGGAAGGCGACCGATCTGTGCGCCTCGGAGGCCCCGCCTGTGGCGTTCGACCGAGCCGAAGCCGATCACATGGCCGAGTGCCACTACCCGCTCGTCGCGAACGACCTGGGGTTAGTCGCTGCCGGATCGTGATCGGCGACTTGACGGTTGCTGACTTCGCCATCGTCGCGTTCGCGATCTTCTTCGCCTCGTGCATGCAAGCGTCGATCGGATTCGGGATGGGGATGCTCGCGGCCCCGATCGTCGCGATCGTCGATCCAGGGCTGGTCCCGGGAACACTGATCATGCTCGCGCTGCTGGTCAGCACCATGGTGCTCGTACGCGAAGGGTCTGCGCTGGACCTGTCGGGTGCGAGTTGGGCGCTGGCGGGCCGCATACCGGGAACCATTCTCGGAGCGCTCCTGCTGGTGGCTCTACCGGAACGTGGACTCGCGCTGATGCTGGCGCTCGTTGTGCTGCTCGGTATCGCCTTGACCTCGTTCGGCTGGATTCCACTGCCGCACAGGCGGAATCTGATGATGGCGGGCGCGGCATCGGGCCTGCTGGCGACCGCGACGTCGATCGGCGGTCCCCCGATGGCACTGGTGTGGCAGCGCAACACCGGTGCGAAGCTGCGCAGCACCATGAGCGCGTTCTTCCTCGTCGGCTCGATCATGTCGCTCGCCGCTCTGACCGCGGCAGGTGCAGTCGATCGTCACACCGCATGGTTGTTCGTTCTGCTGGCGCCTGCGACGATTCTCGGGTATGTGTTGTCGCGCTTCGTCAACCGCATCATGGACCGGCGCAGGCTCAGGCTGACCGCCATCACGGTGTCCACCATCGGCGCCGTCGTCCTGGTGGTGCAGCAGCTCGTCTCGCTCTAGATGCCCCTGCTCCGGATACCCCAGCTCTAGATACCCCTGCTCTAGATACCTTCCGTGAGATCACGCACCTCGGCGTACCGTTCGCGGATCGCCGGGGTGGAATCTGCCTCGTAGGTACGCATCGGCGCCGACGCCCACTGCGGTGGCTCGGCAGTCTGTGCCAATGCCCAGGCCGCCTGCCGAGCTGCCCCGTCGGCGACGTACTCCCCCGGCTCGGGAACGACGACGGGCACGCCGAGGATTGCCGGTGCCAGCTCCCTCAAGGCCGCCGACTTGGCGCCGCCGCCGATCAGCAGTACTCGCCGAGTCTCGATACCTGCCGCTCGGAGCGCGTCGATACCGTCGGCCAGCCCGCACAGAAGGCCTTCCACGGCCGCGCGGGCGAGATGCCCCGGCGTCGAATTACCCAGCCGCAGTCCATGGATCGCACCGGAGGCATCGGGTCTGTTCGGGGTGCGCTCACCTTCGAGATACGGCACGAGGACCAGCCCCTCGCTGGGAGTGGACAGCGCCAACCTCGACAGTTCGGCGTGGTCGACACCGAGCAACGACGCGGTGGCGTCGAGCACACGGGCGGCGTTGAGCGTGCACACGAGCGGCAGCTGTCGGCCGGTGGCGTCGGCGAATCCGGCGATGATGCCCGACGCGTCGGCTGCCGCGACGTCGGTGACCGCGGAGACCACACCCGACGTGCCGACCGAGACCACGACGTCGCCGACGCCTGCGGCGAGACCGAGCGCGGCAGCAGCGTTGTCCCCGGTCCCGGGCGCGATGATCGCACCCGACGCCGTCGTTCCGATGCGCTCGTACGGATCCGCGACGCGAGGAAGTCGCGGCGTGCGCCCTCGCATCCCCAGTTCGAGCAAGTCCTTGCGGTAGCTGTTCGTGCTCGCCGCGAAATAGCCGGTGCCGCTGGCGTCCCCGCGGTCGGTCGCCAGCGAACCGAGTTCTCTCGCGCCGCCGAGCTGCCAGCTGATCCAGTCATGCGGAAGGCACACTGCTGCAGTGCGATCCGCGTTGCCGGGTTCGTTGTCCGCCAGCCACCGAAGCTTGGTGACGGTGATCGACGCCAGGGGCACCACACCCACCGCATCCGCCCACGCGGCGCTCCCACCGAGGTCGTCGATCAGGTCGGTCGCTGCGCGCGCCGAGCGTGTGTCGTTCCACAGCAACGCCGGACGAATCACATCGCCCCGCTCGTCCAGGCAGATCATCCCGTGCTGTTGGGCACCGACGGACACTGCAGCGACGTCGTCGAGACCGCCGGCGTCGGCGATCGCGGTGTCGAGCGCCGATGTCCATGCCGCTGGATCGACCTCGGTGCCGTCCGGGTGCCCGGCCCGCCCACTACGCACCAGCTCACCCGAATCCGCATCGCGGACAAACACTTTGCACGATTGTGTGGACGAATCGATACCTGCAACGAGAGCCAAGAGCTTCATCCTTCCAGCGCAGCGGTTGCCTGCAGTCGACTGTACCGCCCGCCGCGGGCGCATTCTGTGTGCATCCGCGCCGGTGGAAATGACAGGTCGCACTCCGCTACCTTCGTGGACATGCGCGACACCGAGGACTCCGACGCCTTTCGCCTCGCCGTGGCGAAGGAGGCACTCGACCTGTTCTCGGTGAAGGGATACGACGCGACTTCGGTCGACGACATCGCCGACGCCGCGGGCATCTCGCGTCGTACATTCTTTCGGCAGTTCCGCGGCAAGGACGACGTCATCTTCGCCGACCACGAGATTCTGCTCGCCCAGGCCGCGGAGTTCCTCGCGGCCGAGCACCCGGATCCGTGGGTAGCGGTGTGCGACGCCGCGCAGCTCGTCTTCGACCGGTTCTCCGGCTGGAAGGAGTACGCGCGGCTTCGCTACCAGGTGGTACACGTGAATCCAGCCCTCCGCGACCGCGAAATCGTGACGGTCTTCCGGTACGAGCGCCTGTTCGTCGACTACCTCCGCGCGGCAATTCCGGAGCACTCCCACCTCGAGACCATCCAGTTCTGCGCAACGGTCACCGCAACGCACAACTACGTCCTACGACGCATGATCCGCGACGGCGTGAACACCGCACCGTCCGACTTGAAGGAAGCTCTGGCCAGGGTGCGCGCAGCGTTCGACCCGGCGTCCTCCTCGTCCTCCGACGAGGTCGTCGTCGCCGTCTTCCCACGCGGGGCGTCCCGACAAGCCATCGCCGACGCGTTGGGCGAGCATCTGTCGCCCTGATTCCCCCTGCTTGAATGAACCCTTCAAGCCATCAGATCGTATGAATGCACCATTCAAGCGATGACTGGCCGCGCCCGCTGGCACCCAGTGCCACCCTTCCTTGTCTCGATGGTGAGCTGCCTGTAACCTGGCAGGATGCGTGGCACTGAGTGCCGCACCATCTCGTCGACACTGTAGGAGAGTGGCACCCATGGCCGGAAACCCTGATTTCGATCTCTTTCGCTTACCCGAGGAGCACGACGAGCTGCGTGCAGCCATCCGCGGCCTCGCCGAGAAGGAAATCGCCCCGTACGCCAAGGAGGTCGACGAGGACTCGCGTTTCCCCCAGGAAGCACTGACCGCGCTCAACAACTCCGGGTTCAACGCCATCCACGTTCCCGAGGAGTACGACGGCCAGGGCGCCGATTCGGTCGCGACGTGCATCGTCATCGAGGAAGTCGCGCGTGTGTGCGGATCGTCCTCGCTGATCCCGGCCGTCAACAAGCTCGGCACGATGGGCCTGATCCTCAACGGCTCCGAGGAACTCAAGAAGCAGGTCCTTCCCTCGCTGGCGGGTGGCGCGATGGCGTCGTATGCACTGTCCGAGCGCGAAGCAGGGTCCGACGCCGCCAGCATGCGCACCCGCGCCGCTGCCGACGGTGACGACTGGATCCTCAACGGCTCCAAGTGTTGGATCACCAACGGCGGCAAGTCCGACTGGTACACCGTCATGGCCGTCACCGATTCCGACAAGGGCGCCAACGGCATCAGCTCGTTCATCGTGCACAAAGACGACGAGGGATTCGTCGTCGGGCCGAAGGAGAAGAAGCTCGGTATCAAGGGCTCCCCGACGGCCGAGCTGTACTTCGAGAACTGCAGGATTCCCGGCGATCGCATCATCGGCGAGCCCGGCACCGGCTTCAAGACCGCACTGCAGACGCTCGATCACACTCGCCCCACCATCGGCGCTCAGGCCGTCGGTCTCGCGCAGGGTGCACTCGACGCGGCAATCGAATACACCAAGGACCGCAAGCAATTCGGGCAGTCCATCTCGAGCTTCCAGGCTGTGCAGTTCATGCTCGCCGACATGGCGATGAAGGTCGAAGCCGCACGCCTGATGGTCTACACCTCGGCAGCGCGCGCCGAGCGCGGGGAGAAGAACCTCGGGTTCATCTCCGCGGCGGCGAAGTGCTTCGCATCCGACGTCGCGATGGAGGTCGCCACCGACGCCGTTCAGCTTTTCGGTGGCGCCGGCTACACCACCGACTTCCCCGTCGAGCGCATGATGCGCGACGCCAAGATCACGCAGATCTACGAGGGCACCAACCAGATTCAGCGCGTCGTCATGTCCCGGGCGCTGCTGAAATGAGCGGCGCTGTCGGATCGAACGCAATCGAACTCGTCGGTGTCATCGGCGGCGGTACGATGGGTGCCGGAATCGCCGAAGTAGCAGCACGCGCAGGCTCCTCCGTCATCGTGTTGGAAACCAGCCAGGCTGCTGCCGATGCTGCCGAAGCGCGGCTGGACAAATCGTTCGCCCGCGCGGTCAAGTCCGGGCGTATCGAAGCCGACGCGGCCGAAAAGGCACGCGCGGCAATCACTCTGACGCTCGACATCAACGACTTCGCCGATCGCGACCTCGTCGTCGAGGCTGCGCCGGAGATCGAATCGCTCAAGCTCGACCTGTTCGGCAAGCTCGATGCCATCGTCAAGCCCGAGGGCATTCTGGCAACCAACACGTCGTCGATTCCGGTCATCAAGATGGCCAACGCAACTGCGCGTCCCGGCAAGGTCGTCGGCGTGCACTTCTTCAACCCGGTGCCGGTACTGCCGCTGGTGGAGATCGTCGTCAGCCTCGTCACCGACGAGGACACCGTCGCCGCCGTGACGGAGTACGCCGGAAACACACTGGGCAAGAAGACCATTCGCTCGGGTGACCGCGCAGGCTTCATCGTCAACGCTCTTCTGATCCCGTACCTCGTCTCGGCGATCCGGATGTTCGAGTCCG
Source organism: Rhodococcus yunnanensis NBRC 103083 (assembly GCF_001895005.1). GTDB lineage: Bacteria > Actinomycetota > Actinomycetes > Mycobacteriales > Mycobacteriaceae > Rhodococcoides > Rhodococcoides yunnanense. The sequence goes on from NZ_BCXH01000009.1 coordinate 119,299, forward strand.
GCTTCGCGAGCGCCGAGGACATCGACGAGGGCATGGTCAACGGCTGCGCCCACCCGATGGGGCCGCTGCGTCTGACCGACACCGTCGGGCTGGATGTGACATTGGCGGTGGCCGAGTCGCTGTACGCCGAGTTCGGCGAACCGCACTACGCACCGCCGCCGCTGCTGCGCCGCAAGGTCGAAGCCGGCCAACTCGGCCGCAAGACGGGTCAGGGTTTCTACACGTACTGACTGTGACGCACCGACCTTTGCTCACCGCTTGACTGTCACACGCTAACTATCTGTTCGTATGAATGGGCCATTCAAGCGGTGAGCGCGCACGGCCGGCGAAGCCGCACCAGGAGCGGATCAACTAGTCCTTCGGGCCACCGGCTGCATAGACGACCTGGCCCGAGATGAAGCTTGCACCCTCGCTGACGAAGAAGGAGGCGAGGTGTGCGATGTCGTCCGGGTTTCCGACGCGATTGACCGGAATCTGCGACGCGGCAGCGGCTTTGAAGTCCTCGAACGAGACGCCGACGCGTTCTGCTGTCGCCGCGGTCATCTCGGTCTCGATGAATCCGGGTGCGATGGCGTTGGCCGTGACGCCGAACTTGCCTAGCTCGATGGCGAGGGTCTTGGTGAATCCCTGCATGCCTGCCTTGGCTGCCGAGTAGTTCGCCTGCCCACGGTTGCCGAGTGCAGAGGTACTCGACAGGTTGACGATGCGTCCCCACTTGGCGTCGATCATGTGCTTCTGGATCGCCCGTGTCATCAGGAAGGATCCGCGCAGGTGAACTCCGAGCACGGAGTCCCAATCCTCCACGGTCATCTTGAACAGCAGGTTGTCGCGGGTGATGCCTGCGTTGTTGATCAGGACCGTCGGCGCACCGAACTCGGATGCGATCCGGTCGACGGCGCTCTGAACCGATGCTTCGTCGGCGACGTTCGCGCCGATGGCGACGGCCTGGCCACCTGCAGCCTGGATGGCGCCGACGGTGTCCGCACACGCGGCCTCGTCGAGGTCGACGACGGCAACCCCGAATCCGTCCTTGGCCAGGCGTTTGGCGACGGCGGCCCCGATTCCGCGGGCACTTCCGGTCACTACGGCAGTCTTGATCTGATCACTCACGTGCATCTCCTGAAGTTGCGATCGATGAGAACCTCTTCGAATGTTTCTACCAACACCGAGTGACCGCTCAGTAGGCGGCCACCGCCCCGTCGAGCGCCTTCTGCATTCCGGCGGCGACGACGCGTGAAATCTCGATGGGTTTCTCGGGTAGATCACCGATCGGATTCTCGATGTGGACACTCGCCGATTTCAGATTCTCCGAACCGGGGCCGTAGCTCAACCCGATGCAGATCAGGACCGGCTCGACACCCAACTTCCGTACACGAGCCGCGATGTGGCCGATTCCGCTGCCGACGTGCTGAACCCGAGTCGGATCCTCCAGATTGCACGTCCCCTCGGGGAACACCGCGAGGTCGTCGCCGCGGCGCATGCGCTCGGCACTCACGTCCATCATTCGGCTACCTGCCGCGCTGACCGCCCGCATCCCGTGGTTCTTGCCGCGGAAGACCGGGATGCCGCCCATCATGTCGATTCGCTTGCGCTGCTTGGGTTCCTGGAACAGCTCGTCCTTGGCCAGCACACGGGTGCGTCCGATGACAGGACGCAGCGGACTGGCCCACGCCGTCGCGGCGACGGTGTACGGATCTGTCTCGGTGAGGTGATTGATCGCGATGATCAGACGCGTGTCGTCGTAGACGAGCCTGCGCAGTTCCTCCCTCGCCCCCTCCGGGTAGCTCAGCCGAGGCTTGAAGCGCCGGGCAAGCGCGGCGTATGCAAGCCTCGCCACCTGCCGGTTCTGCTGGTGACGCAGATAGAAGTCGTAGACGGACTCGTCGTTCTCGAGAATTACCGCAGGTCGATCCATACCCACAACACTATCCGCCGACCGGGAGGTACCGCCTCAGCTCGAATGATTCCCGAACGACGCCGCGCAGCTCGGCCAGTCCGCCGTCGATCACCCCGGCGGCACGGGCCTGCACCAGAACGTTGCCCAACGCCGAACCCTCGACCGGTCCGGCGACCACCGGCAACCCGGTCGCATCGGCGGTCAGTTGGCACAGCAGCCGGTTCTGCGATCCACCGCCGACGATGTGGACGGTGTCGATCTCGATGCCTGCCAGCGCGCCTGCAGTCGCGACGGACCTGGCGTAGGCGGCCGCGAGACTGTCCATGATGGCGCGGATGGTCTCCGCAGGTGTCGACGGCACCGCGCACCCGACGCGCTCGCATTCCCGTGCGATGCGGGTCGGCATGTCGCCCGGCGGCAGGAACACCGGCAGATCGGGGTCGACGACGGCACCCAGTGCCGCCATACCGGCCGCCTCCTCCAGCAGGTCCCCCAGACGAAGTACGACGCCGTCCCGTTCCCACTGCCGCAGCGACTCCTGCACCAGCCACATGCCCATGACGTTGCGCAGCAGCCGGACGGTGCCGTCGACCCCGGCTTCGTTGGTGAAACCGCCGTCCCGAGCCTGCTCGGTGACGACCGGCTCGGTCGTCTCGACTCCCACGAGCGACCAGGTGCCGGAAACGATGTAGGCGAAGTTCGCCGACTCGGCGGGCACCGCGACGATCGCCGACGCGGTGTCGTGGGTCCCGACGGCCACGACGGTGGCGTCGGCCCCGACGATCTGGGCGACGCCGGGCGTCAACTCCCCGATTCGATCGCCTGGAGACAGGAGCGGCGGAAGCAGATCGGCCTTCAGCCCCAGTTGCCCGACGAGGTCGCTGTCCCATTCACGGGCGCGCGGATCGAGCATCCCCGACGTCGAGGCATTGGTCACCTCACCCGCGGCGACACCGGTCAGCCAGTACGCCAGCAGATCCGGCATCATCAACATCCGGTGCGCGGCCTGTATCCGATCGTCGGTCTCCTGCAGCAGTTGGTAGACGGTGTTGAACGGCAGGTGCGCAATTCCGTTGCGCAGGAACAGATCGGCGTGCTCGGTGTCGTTGCGCGCATCCCGGTAGTGGTACGGCACCCCGAGGAGCGAACCGTCGGCGGCGAGCAACCCGTAGTCCACAGCCCAGGTGTCGATTCCGATCGAGGTCAGCCTCTCGCCGTCCAGTCCGGCGACCACCGTGCGAATCCCGTCGAGAACGCCCTGGTACAGCTCGGTCACATTCCAGTGCAGCGAACGCCCCAGCCGGACCGGACGATTCTCGAAACGTGCGACCTCCTCGAGAACGACACTGCCCGCCGTGACCCTACCGAGCATCACCCGACCGCTCGACGCACCGAGGTCCACGGCGGCGAAGACGGCCATCAGCGTAGGAACGCCGCAGCGACACCCGCATCGACGGGGATGTGCAGACCCGTCGTGTGCGTGAGTTCGCCGCCCGTGAGCGCGAAGACTGCGTTGGCGACGTGCTCGGGCAGCACCTCACGCTTGAGAAGCGTTCGCTGAGCATAGTATTCGCCCAACTTCTCCTCTTCGACGCCGTAGACCGCTGCGCGCTTGGCTCCCCAGCCGCCGGCGAAGATGCCCGACCCCCGCACCACCCCGTCCGGATTGATGCCGTTGACGCGGACGCCGTACTCACCCAGCTCGGCGGCGAGCAGCCGAACCTGATGTGCCTGGTCGGCTTTCGTCGCCGAGTACGCAATGTTGTTGGGGCCGGCGAACACCGAGTTCTTCGACGAGATGTAGACGATGTCGCCGCCCATGCCCTGCGCGATCATGACGCGCGCTGCTTCACGTGAAACAAGGAACGAACCACGTGCCATGACGTCGTGCTGCAGGTCCCAATCCTTCACGGTCGTCTCCAGCAGCGGCTTCGAGATCGACAACCCGGCGTTGTTGACCACCAGGTCGACACCGCCGAATGCCAGCACTGCCGCGGCGAAACCGTCGACGATCTGCCCTTCGTCCGTCACATCGGCTGCGATGCCCACCGCCACATCGGAATTGCCGATCTCGGCGGCAGCGGCGGCAGCCTTCTCGGCGTCCAGATCGGCTACGACGACGCAGGCACCCTCGGCCGCCAGACGGGTCGCGATCGCCTTACCGATGCCCGACGCGGCCCCGGTGACCAGCGCGATGCGCGTCGCCAATGGCTTCGGCTTCGGCAACCGCGCGAGCTTGGCTTCTTCCAACGCCCAGTACTCGATGCGGAACTTCTCACGTTCGTCGATCGGGGCGTAGGTCGAGATCGCCTCGGCACCGCGCATGACGTTGATGGCGTTGATGTAGAACTCACCGGCGACCCGGGCGGTCTGCTTGTTCGCACCGAACGAGAACATGCCGACCCCGGGCACCAGGACGATGGCCGGATCCGCGCCGCGCATCGCCGGGCTGTCGGCCTCGGCGTGCTCGGCGTAGTAGCGGGCGTAATCGTCGCGGTACGCCGCGTGCAGTTCCTTCAGCCGCACCTCGATCTCGTCGATCGATGCGGTGGGTGGTAGATCGAGCACCATCGGACGAACCTTGGTGCGCAGGAAGTGATCGGGGCACGACGTGCCAAGGGCAGCGAGTCGCGGATGTTCCTCGGCAGCAACGAAATCGAGCACGGCGTCACTGTCGTCGAAATGCCCGACCTGCGGACGGTCGGTGGACGCGAGCCCGCGGATCAGCGGGAACAGTGCTGCGGCGCGGGCGCGTCGGGCAGCGGGATCCAGTGCTTCGAAACCGGCGACCACGCCGCCGAACGGATTCTCGCGCCCGTTGTCGGCGATGTACTGCTCGGCGGCCGCGATGATCTCGAGCGACCGCTGCTCGGACTCCTCGCTCGTCTCACCCCACGCCGTGATTCCGTGACCTCCGAGAATGCACCCGATGGCCTGTGGGTTCTGCGCTGCGATCGCCGCGATGTCGAGTCCGAGCTGGAATCCCGGGCGACGCCACGGCACCCACACGACACGGTCGCCGAAGCACTTTCGCGCCAGCTCCTCACCGTCCGCAGCGGTCGCGAACGCGATTCCCGAATCGGGGTGCAGGTGATCGACGTGGTTCGCCTCGACGAGTCCGTGCATCGCGGTGTCGATGGACGGCGCCGCACCACCCTTGCCGTGCAGGCAGTAGTCGAACGCCGCGACCATCTCGTCCTCGCGGTCGACGCCGGGATAGACGTTCTTCAGTGCCAGCACACGATCGAGCCGAAGGGCTGCGAGGCCGCTGGGCTTCAGCGTGCCGAGGTCGCCTCCGGAACCCTTGACCCACAACAGTTCCACATCCTCACCGGTGACCGGATCGGTCTCGGTTCCCTTCGCGGAAGTGTTGCCTCCTGCGTAGTTGGTGTTGCGCGGGTCGGAACCGAGTCGGTTGGACCGGGCGATCAGATCGTCGATGGTGCTCACGCGAAAATTCTCCTGTGGTCAGACGCTGGCGTACGCGATGCCGAGCAGCTCTGCTGCGGCCTTGATGTCCTTGGCGCGGTGTCCGGTACACAGCGCCCAGTGGTGTCCGGTGCCGGTGGCACTCCATTCGTCGGTCCACTCTCCCGGGTCGCGGCCGAAATCCACCCGCGAGGTGGTGTTGCCGATCTGCAACAGCGGTCCCGGTACGACGGTTCCCTCGGACGTGATGAAGACGAAGGACCCGTCGCGATTCTGGCCGACGGAGAACGTCGTCACCGGGCCGGACCGGACGTCGAACTCGACGCTGACGCCGTACCCACGTTTGCCGTGGTAGACGCCAAGCCCACGCAGCAACGGAGTGCCCGACGACACCTGCAGGTGCGCGGGTCCGTCGTGTCCCATCTCCACGACGCCGTCCCGGAAGTTCAATGCCTGCAGTTCGGTGAACGATCCCCCGGCGCCGAGTCGATCGGCGACGAGCATCGCCACCGCCGTTCGGACGTCGTACTCGCCTGCGAGCGGAACCCCACGAGCGGTGAGCAGCGATGCTCCGAGGATCATTCCAGCACCGAGCCTCTCGTGCAGCTCACCGCCCAGACCTCGGTGGTAGTAGGCCATGGCGTCGAGCCCGAAATCCTCGACCACCGCGTCGAGTCCCACCGACACCCGAGCTCCCCACGCCAGGTCGTTCTCGTCCACCGAGTCGTCGATCGTGAAGACGCTGCGGGCCAGCCCCAGACGTTCCTGGACCTGAGCATCCGACACGGCCTCGACCCGCACTCGGAGGTCGTCGAACTCGAGAACCTCGACGTGCGAGCCCAACTGCGCCGACAGCAGCGTCATGTCGGTCGAGATGTCCAGCATCCCGGGGTACAGGTGTCCCATCAACCCGAGCCTGGAATGCCGCAGGGCTGCGCGCGCCGACGCGGCACCCACCCACGCGTCGATCCGTGACCAGGCGTTCTCGTCGTGCAAGTAGCCGGACACGGAACGGAAGTCGATTCCGCTGCGACGGAAGACGTTGGCCACCTCGGGCAGCGGGCACTGACCGCAGTACGCGAGCCATTCCCCGGTCCCGGTGTTCGCGTGGTCCATCGCCTCGGTCGGCTGCAGGTCGATCAACAGGACCGGTGCGTCGACGCGTTGGGCGATGGGCAGAACCATCGACGAGGTCAGATACGTCGTCAGGAAGACCACGACGAGATCGCAGTCGGCGAGGCGCAGCCTCTCGGCGGCCGCAGCAGATTCGATCGCATCCGACACGAACCCTGCATCGACGACGATGCAGTCCTGCTTCTCGAAACGTTCGGTGACATACCGAGCCGACTCCTGCAACGTACTCAGGAGTCCGGGGAACTGCGGCCAGTACGCACCGAGCCCGCCCGATACCAACCCCAGCTTCGTCTTCGCCGCCTCCACCCGTTCGAGGCCCATCACGCTCCCCAGCTCGCTTGCTGTCCGCCGATGCGGTCGGCTTCGATCCGCGCCATGTAGCCCGACCGGGCGAACGCGGCCATCGGGTCACGGCCGAGACCCTTCGACTCACGCAGATCACCGAGCAACCCGCGGACGTCGGTGTTGTACCCGTCCATCAACACCGCGTGTGCGCCGAGGACGTCCCCTGCACGCTGAGCGTCCTCCAGCGCGACCGCGTCGACGAGAAGAGCCTTCGCCGTCGCTTCCTGAACGTTCATGATCGACCGAATCTGGCCCGGAATCTTCGGCTCGATGTTGTGGCACTGGTCGAGCATGAAGTTGATCCCCGAGTCCGGCAGATGCGCTCCCGCCGAGACGATCTCGAACATGATACGGAACAGCTGGAACGGATCGGCGGCACCGACGATCAGGTCGTCGTCGGCGTAGTTGCGCGAGTTGAAGTCGAACGCGCCGAGCTTCTTCTGACGAATCAACTGCGTCACGATGAACTCGATGTTGGTGCCGGGAGCATGATGGCCCGTATCGAGCACCACCTGTGCCTTGTCGCCGAGCGCCAGGCAGTGCAACAGCGAGGTTCCCCAGTCGGGGATGTCGGTGGTGTAGAAGTACGGCTCGAAGAACTTGTACTCGATCAGCAACCGGTGGTCGTCGTCGAGACCGGCGTAGATCTGCTGCAGCGACTCCGCGAGCCGATCCTGACGCGCACGGATCGAGTCCTGACCCGCGTAGTTGGTGCCGTCGGGGAGCCAGAGCTTGAGCATCTTCGACCCGGTGGCGCGCATGACGTCGATGCATTCGAGATGGTGTGCAACGGCTTTCGCGCGGATCCGCGGGTCGGCGTTGGTCAACGACCCCAGCTTGTAGTCGTCGTCCTGGAACACGTTCGAGTTGATCGCCCCGAGCGCGACGCCGTGGTCCGACGCGAATGCTGCGAGCTTACCGAAATCGTCGACGTAGTCCCACGGAATGTGCAACGACACCCGAGGCGCCGCGCCCGTCACCCGATTGACCTCGGCGGCGTCGGCGACCTTCTCGAACGGGGTTCGCGGGACACCTGGGGTACCGAAGACCTTGAACCGCGTACCGGAGTTGCCGTATGCCCAGCTCGGGACCTCGATCCCGAAGTCGGCGAGTGCCGAGATGTCCTGTGCTGCAGAGGTGGTCATGATTGATTACCTAACTGACTCTCGAGATGGAAGAGTTCGCGCAGTAGCACGAACCCCTCGTCCGGTGTTGTGTCTGCGAGGCCCGCGAAGAACGGGGACATCTCGGCTTGCCATCGAGCATTGACCTCGGTACTGCTCATCGCTCGTTGTGCCGCGTCCAGATCGGTGCTCTCGACATATCCCACGATCAGACCGTCGTCGCGGATGTGCAGCGAATAGTTGTTCCAGTCGCTGGCTTTCAGTGCCTCGAGCATCTCGGGCCACACCTCGGCGTGGCGCCGGGAGTACTCGGGAACCGACTCGGGTCGGAGCTGGAGCGTGAAGCAGTACCTGCTCATATCAGAAGTCGTACTGGTCGATGTTGGCCGCGTCGAACACCGTCGGCGGTCCGAGGACGAGCTCACCGTCGACACCGATGGTGTACTCGCCGAGCTCACCTGCGGTGAACTTCTCACCCTCGGCGCCGGTGATCTGACCCGACGCCAGTGCCGCTCCCGCATACGCGGCGAGGTAGCCGATGTCGGTGGGATCCCACAGCGCGAACTCCTTCACCGTGCCGTCCTTGACGTACTCACGCATCTGGTTGGGGGTGCCGAGACCGGTCAGGACGATCTTGTCCTTGTAGTTCGACGACGAGATGTACCGTGCCGCAGCAGAGATGCCGACGGTCGTCGGTGACACGATGGCCTTCAGATCCGGGTAGGTCTGCAGCAGGCCCTGCGTCTCCTGGAACGACTTCTGATCGTCGTCGTTGCCGTAGACGGTCGCCACGAGCTCGATGTTCGCGTACTCGGGGTTGGATACGAGCTGGCTCTTCAGCACCTCGATCCACGCGTTCTGGTTGGTGGCGTTGGGAGTTGCCGACAGGATGGCGATCTTGCCGCTGCCGCCGATCTGATCGCTCGTCATCTTCGCGAGCGACTCGCCGACGCCCTGCGTCGTCGCCTGGTTGATGAAGAGGTCGCGGCAGTCCTTCGACGCATCCGAATCGAACGTCACGACCTTGATTCCCGCGTCGCGTGCCTGATTCAGCGACGGGCACACCGCATTCGGATCGTTGGCTGCGATACCGATGACGTCTTGATTCTGCTGGATGAGGGTGTTGATGTACGACACCTGCGAGGACGCGCTTGCGTCGTTCGGGCCGACGAGCTTGTACTCGCCGCCGAACTCACCGACAGCGGTCTCGCCGCCTGCGACCTCGATGTCGGAGTACGGGTTGTTCAGCTGCTTGGGCAGGAACGCGACCTTCAGTCCGTCGGTGATGGGTGCGTCGGGGTTCGCGGTGCCGGTGACGCGGCTGCCGCTGTCGGAGGAGTCTGCGGCGGAGTCCTGCGTCGTACCACCGCAGGCAGCGAGGACGAGGGACAGAGCAGCGATGCCTGCCAGTGGCGCGACGCGCCGAGCGATCCTGGTCATGGAAGGACCTTTCATGGGGGGAGAGGGGTTACAGGGCTCGAACGGCTCTGCGACGACGGGAAGCCGTGCGAAGAGCGGTGAGAATGTTCGGAAGAAGTACTGCGACGATGAGCAGAACGCCGGTCACGACGGTGAGTGCCTCGTTGGAGATGTCTTCGAGGCGTAGCGCGTTCTGCAGTGCAGCAAGGAGAACGACGGCAGCGAGGACACCGACGAGCCTGCCCTTTCCGCCGAAGATGGATACTCCGCCGAGCAGAACTGCTGCGACGACGGACAGTTCGAGACCGGATCCGTTGTCGGCGCGTGCGCTCGAGTACCGCAGGCTCCACAGCACACCTGCGAGCGCCGCGACTGCGCCGCAGACGACGTAGAGCCAGAACTTGATTCGGTTGCCGTCGATGCCGGCGAACTTCGCGGCCGTGGAACTCGCGCCGGTGGCATAGATGTTGCGCCCCAGGGACGTCGATTGCAAGAGCACTCCGAAGATCACCGCGAGCACCACGAGCGGGATCGCGATGTTGGGAATGGAGGTTTCACCGACGGTACCCGTCACCCAGGAGGTGTACGCACGCGGAAAGTTGGACACTGCCTGGTCACCGAGCAGTACGAACGCCAGCCCGCGGAACAATGCGAGTGTGCCGATCGTGACTGCGAGAGAGGGCAATCCGAGCTTGGCTACGAGAAATCCGTTGAGCGCGCCGAGCAGTGCTCCGAGGAGCAGGCACGTCGGTACGATCATCTCGATGGTGAACCCGTTGTTCCACATCCACCCCATCGCTGCGCCGCTCAGACCGAGCGTGCTCGCCACCGACAGATCGATCTCACCGGTGACGATGATGAGGGTCATCGGCAGTGCGATCAAGAAGATCGGCGCGAGGTCGAGCACCAGGAACGTGAAGTTGGTACTGCTGCCGAAGTCCGAATTCATCACCGAGGCACCGACGAGTACGACGACGGTCAGCGCGATGATCGCAGCGTCCCAGGTTCCGAGAAATTCACGTACCCGGTTGCCGATACCGGCATCTGCGGGCGCGGCGGCGAGATCAGTCGACATGAGCACTCCTCTTTCGAAGCTGCTGTGCGGCACGAACTGCCGCGATGCGGTCCGCCGCGATGGCGATGAGAATGAGTGCGCCGACGATCGCCTGTTGCCAGAACTGGTCGATCTGCAACACCGGAAGGGCACTGTTGATGGTCGTCAGGAGCAGAGCGCCGAGCGCTGCACCCCAGATGGTTCCGACGCCGCCCACCACGGCGACACCGCCGACAACCGCTGCTGCGATCACATTGAGCTCGTAGCCGTTGCCCGCGGCGGCGTCGACGGTTCCGAAGCGCGCCGCGAACATCACGCCTGCCACTCCTGCCATCGCGCCCGAGAATGCGAAGGCACCGAGGGTTCGCTTGCCGACCGAGATGCCGGCGAGTTCGGCTGCCTGCGTGTTGGATCCGATGGCGTAGAGGTCGCGGCCACTGCGGTAGCGACCGAGGTAGACACCCGTGGCGACGATCGCGAGCACCGCGATCAGTACGAGAATCGGCACCCCGAGGATGCTGGCCGTGCCGAGATCGAGGAACGAGGCGGGCATCTCGTCGGCGGTGATCTGTTCACCGCCTGCCCAGAAGTACGCGACGCCGCGGAAGATGTACATCGTGCCGAGTGTGACGACGAGCGCAGGCACACCGCCGAAGCGGACGAGTACTGCGTTGACCAGTCCGCACACCGCTCCGACCGCGATGCCGGCGAGTATGCCGACGAAAATCGGAAGATCCGGCGAACCGTGCATCACCGATCCGGCCGCGAAGGCGGACAGCCCGAGAACCGAACCGACCGAGAGATCGATGTTCTTGGTGATCATGACGACCGTCTGCCCGACGACCAGTACCGCGACGATCGAGGCTGCGAGCAGCAGGTCCCTGATGCTCTGCGAGGACAGGAACGAGCTGTTCTTGGCCGTCGTGACCAGTACGAGAACGGCGAGCGCGGCGAGTATACCGAGCGAGCGCATCCGCAGAATCTTCTCGACGAGCGAACTGCCCTCTCGGCGAACCGGTTTCAACGGTTCTGCCGGCTTTGCGGGAACGCGCGTTGCCGCGGTCATGCGGCGGTCTCGGATCCTGCGGCGGCCTCGGATCCCATGGCGGCATACATGACCGTCTCCTCGGTGGCGTCGGCTCGGTCGATCTCGGCGACGATGCGACCTTCGCGCATCACGAGCACCCGGTCGGCCATGCCCAATACCTCGGGAAGTTCGGACGACACCATCACGATGGCGACTCCTTCGCTGGCAAGTCTGGAAATGATCTTGTGCACTTCGGATTTGGTCCCTACGTCGATTCCTCGGGTCGGCTCGTCCACGACGAGGACCGTCGGATCGGTGGCGAGCCACTTGGCGAGCACCACCTTCTGCTGGTTGCCGCCGGACAGTGTGCCGACCGGGTCGGTGATGCGGGAGAACTTGGTCTGCAGACGGGCGGTCCACTCGTAGGCCGAGCGACGCTCGCTGCCGCCGACCAGGAATCCGAAACGTGCAAGCGCTGCCGACCGGGTGAGCGTCGCGTTGCGTTCGATGGACATCTCCGGGATCAGGCCCTGCTGACGCCGATCCTCGGGGACGAGTGCAATGCCCGCGCGCATGGCCGCCTTCGGATTTCCGGGCTTCAACACCGTGCCGCGCACGCGCACTTCGCCCGCATCACGCGGGTCGACACCGAACACCGCCTGCATCACCTCCGAGCGGCCTGCGCCGACGAGCCCTGCCAACGCGACGATCTCGCCTGCGCGGACCTGGAAACTGACGTCGGTGAATACTCCCGCGCGGCTCAGGCCGTCGACCTCGAGAACGACGGCACCCGGCTCGACGTCGATCTTGGGGAACAGCGCCCCGAGTTCGCGTCCGACCATGCTCTTGACGAGGTCGTCGACCGTCAGCCCGGCGAGCTCGGAGGTGGAGATGTGTCTACCGTCGCGCATCACCGTGACCCGCTGGCACAGCGCGAAGATCTCCTCGAAGCGATGGGAGATGAACAGCACTGCTGCACCGTCGGCGCACAGGGATCGGGCGACCTTGAACAGCCGCTCGACCTCGTTGCCCGACAACGCGGCGGTCGGCTCGTCCATGACGATGACCGACGCCTCGGTCGAGAGTGCCTTCGCGATCTCGACGAGCTGCTGGTCCGCGATCGACAGTCCACTCGCGAGGCGATCCGGATCCATCGGAACGCCCAGTCGGGCGAACAACGTCTCGGCCGCCGCGTTCATCGCGCCGCGATCGATCATGCCGCAGCGCTTCCTCGGTTGCGCGCCGATGTAGATGTTCTCGGCGATCGACAGATCGGAAAAGAGCGTCGGCTCCTGGTAGATGACGGCGATGCCCTGCGCCTTGGCTTCCGCAGGCGATCCGAGTGACACCTCTGCGCCGCGCACCACGAGGGAGCCGGTGTCCGGTTTGTGTACGCCGGCCAGCATCTTGACGATCGTCGACTTGCCCGCGCCGTTCTCGCCGACGAGCGCGTGTGCCTCACCGGGGTACAGCGGGAAGGACACTCCGGCGACCGCCGCGACGACACCGAAGGATTTGGTGACGTTCCGGACCTCGAGCAAGGGGGTGGGCGTCGACGCACCGCTAACGCTCATGAATGGGACCTCCGGTCGAGAAGAACCGGATCGATTGAAACGGTTCATATTGCTTCTAGAAGCTAGGAGTGAGGCAGGCCACAAGTCAACCCCGTCGTGGCGGCGAACTCCCGGCGTTATTGAATCGTTACAACCGCGCACTCGGTATGCCCGGGGCGCCCTCCGGCCTGGCCAGCGAGTTCATGCTCGTCACCGTCCGGCATCCGGATTTTCCGTCTCACCGACCCTGCGCACCTCCGACGCAGATCTTGCACCACAGCCGATGAACCGATTCAATAACGGGAGATGGCATAATCCGCACGAGTTGATCTTCAGCAGTCGATCTGCGCAGGCACTGAGAACTGGGCATTGGGCATTGGGCGCTGAGAACTGGGCACTGAGAACTGGGCACTGAGAACTGGGCACTGAGAACCGGGAAGGGCAGAGGGCAAATGGCAGCGAGCATGCGTGAGGTCGCAGCTCTCGCAGGCGTCTCCATGGGCACGATCAGCAATGTCCTCAACCGGCCCGACATGGTCTCCGATGCCACGCGGGAACGCGTCGAGGCCGCCATCGCGCAACTGGGATTCGTCCGCAACGACGCGGCTCGGCAGCTCCGTGCCGGTCAGTCACGCATGCTCGCCGTCGTCGTACTCGACGCCCGCAACCCCTTCTTCCTCGATGTCGCCGCCGGGGCGGAATCCGTCGCCGACGCGCACGATCTGCTCATGGTGCTGGTCGGCAGCGGCGAATCGGAGGAACGCGAGAATCGTCAGCTCCGACTGTTGATGGAACAACGCGTCCAGGGCATCCTGCTCAGCCCCGTCGGCGAGAACATCCCGATGCTGGAGAAGCTGGACCGTCAGGGCACCCCCGTCGTACTGCTCGATCGCGGATCGCGTGCACCGGGTCGGTCGTCGGTTGCCGTCGACGACGTGCACGGCGGACGTCTCGCCGCCCGTCACCTCATGGATCTGGGCCACCGCAATCTCGTGTTCGTCGGCGGCCCCGAGAGCATCAGACAGGTACGCGATCGGCGCGCGGGCGCACTCGACGCGGTCGCGGAATCGGCCAGCACACGCATGTCGACCATCTGGTCTCCGTCGTTGACCATCGAAGCGGGCGCCAAGGCGGCCGGCCGGATCCTCGACATGTCCGACGAGCCACCGACCGGTGCCGTCTGCGCCAACGACCTGCTGGCCCTCGGTGTTCTGCAGGAATACATCCAACGCGGACTTCGGGTCCCCGACGACCTCGCCATCGTCGGCTACGACGACATCGACTACGCGGCAGGCGCGGCCGTTCCGCTCACCTCGATCGCCCAGCCCCGCGCCGAGCTGGGTCACGCCGCCGCCGAGCTGCTGTTCGAGCAGGTGAATGCTCCTGGAGGCACCGAGTTCAGGCAGATGACGTTCACCCCGTCCCTCGTCGTACGCGGTTCGACCGATCACGGGTGGCGCGGCGGAGTGTGAACTGCGCCACACTGGGTATTCGAGCGCGTGCCGGTGAACGCCGACACACCGACACACCGACATGACGACAAGGGGCTGGAAATCATGTCCGAGAAGAAGGCGCGTAGTTCACGATGGGTCAAGGATGCGGAGAATCGCACTGCCATCGTGCTGTTGATGGGCACGGTCGTCGCCGCGGGGCTGTTCCTCACCGCGCTCGGCGGCGGGTTCGAGGGCTGGGCAGTGATAGCGGGGGTCGCTGCCGTCGTACTTCTCGCGGGCGGCTTGCTCTCGCTCCGTGCGAGCGTGCGTGAGAAGGGCGCACCCGAGCCGGTTGTCTACCACCCGGATTCGCCCGACGTGGTTCTGGACGTGGACCGCGAGACCGGGAAGCGCTCGCCGCACAAGGACTGAAGCACGGCGACTGAAACACGGCGACTGAAGCACCGCGTACGGCCTGATGCCGGAGGCGTGTGAATGTCTTAACATTCGCACAAGAACTTGGTGTACTGTTCAATCAACATAGTGACACAGCACACACGACGGCCTCACAGCGGCTCGTCCCGAACGTGGAAGGACACACCCATGTCCCCATCCAACACACTCGCCGCGCGGGTTCACCGGCATCACGTCGTCATCATCGGCTCCGGGTTCGGTGGGCTGTTCGCAGCCAAGCAGCTGCGTAAGGCGAACGTCGACGTCACGCTGATCGCGAAGACCACACATCACCTCTTCCAGCCGCTGCTCTACCAGGTGGCCACGGGCATTCTGTCCGAGGGAGAGATCGCGCCTTCGACCCGGATGATCCTCAAGGACCAGCACAACGCGTCGGTCATCCTCGGTGAGGTCAATTCCATCGATCTCGAGAACAAGGTCGTCACCAGCCAGTTTCTCGAGCGGATCACCGAGACCGGATACGACAGCCTGATCGTCGCCGCCGGCGCCGGTCAGTCGTACTTCGGCAACGACCACTTCGCCGAGTACGCACCCGGCATGAAGACGATCGACGACGCGCTCGAGCTCCGCGGACGCATCATCGGCGCTTTCGACCAGGCCGAACTGTCCACGGACCCCGAAGAGATCGAGCGACTGCTCACCTTCGTCGTCGTCGGCGCAGGGCCCACGGGTGTCGAGATGGCAGGTCAGATCGCCGAACTCGCCACCAAGACCCTCGACGGCACCTACCGCCACATCGATTCACGCTCGGCCAAGATCATTCTGCTCGACGCCGCGCCGAAGGTCCTGCCGCCGTTCGCCGACTCCCTCGGCCAGGCTGCAGCCAAGCGTCTGACGAAGATGGGTGTCGACATCCAGCTCGGCGCGATGGTCACCGACCTCGACGCCAACGGTCTGACCGTCGAAGACCTGCCTTTGGACGGTCGAGAAGGCGGCACCGTCCGCCGGATCTCCGCGCGCACCAAAGTCTGGTCCGCGGGTGTCGCCGCGAGCCCACTGGGCAAGACCCTCGCCGCGCAGTCCGGCGCCGAGATCGACCGCGCGGGCCGCGTCCTGGTGAACCCCGACCTCACACTCCCCGGTCACCCCGAGGTGTTCGTCGTCGGCGACATGATGAGCCTGGGCAAGCTCCCCGGCGTCGCACAGGTCGCGATCCAGGGCGGACGCTATGCAGCCCGGGTCATCGAAGATGGTGTCGAAGCGGTGCGTGCAGGCAAAACCGTGCCCGAGCGCACGCCGTTCAAGTACTTCGACAAGGGATCGATGGCCACGGTGTCGCGGTTCTCCGCTGTCGCGCAGGTCGGTCCGATCAAGGTCACCGGATTCATCGCCTGGGTCATGTGGCTGCTCGTCCACCTGCTCTACATCGTCGGCTTCCGCAGCCGCCTGACCACGGTCATCTCGTGGTTGACGGCGTTCTTCTCCCGTGGCCGCGGCCAACTCGCGATCACCGAGCAGCAAGTCGATGCGCGTCGGGCGATGGTGTACTTCACCGCACCCGAGCCGGCTACTGCACCGGAACCAGAATCCGCCACGCGCCCACTGCAAGAGAGCCGACCGTAACGAGCAGGAACAGGCCAACCCAGACGATTCCCGGCAGGAACGTCAGGCGAGCCAACTGATCGGCGTCGGAGTCCCGCGCCCGTCCCGCACTGCGTGATCGCTGCAGTTCGAGGACGGGCCGCGGGCCCGCGATCAGCAGAAAGAACGTGATGAAGTACGCCGCGGCGACCTGCTGTTCCCCGGTTCCCCACCACGAGACCGTGAACAGCAATGCACCGACGACGACGAGCGACAGCAACCCGTAGAGGTTGCGAATCATCAGCAGCATCAGTGCGATCGAGACGATGCCTATCCACAACACCGCGGACGCGTGCTGCGTGCCGAGCACCAGCGCAGCGCCGAGCCCCAACAACGACGGTCCGACGTAACCGGCGAACGTCATGACGATGACGCCCAGCCCCGTCGGCTTGCCCTTCGATATCGCGACGCCCGAAGTATCCGAATGCAACCGGACACCCATCAGCTGCCGCCCGGTGATCAACGCGAAGAACAGATGCGCGCCCTCGTGTGCGATGGTCACGACGTTGCGCGCGATCCGCCACGTCTGCGGAATCAGCACGACGGCCAACGCCACCAACGCTGCAACTTGGACGATCCAGACGGGCGGATCAGGACTCACCGCAGAAATGCGGTCCCAGAATTCAGACACACCACAGTATGTCCGGCGAACCTGTGTCGGGCGTTCCTGCGTCCAGCGAACCTGCGTCCGGCGATCCAGGCAGGATAACTACGACGCCCGACGCTTCTCGGCCTTGGCCGCATCCCTGGCGAGCGAGCGGTCGCGCATTTCCTCGAACTTGGTGGCCTGCACTTCGAGGTCCTCGAGGAACGCGGCGAGCTCTTCGCGCTTGTTCTCACCTTCGCCGGTGAAATCCTCGCGCTCGAAGATCTTCCACTTCCGCAGCACCGGCCACACCACCTCTTCGAGGTGCTGACGCAGGTCGTAGATGCCGTGCTTGGCCATCAGAACACCGTTGCGACGGAAATTCGGCATGCCCGCGCCGGGCATTTCGAATTTCATGACGATGTCCGCCACTGCCTTCAACGTCTGATCCGGGGCGATGTCCATCGCCGCACCGCAGATGTTGCGGTAGAAGATCATGTGCAGGTTCTCGTCGGCGGCGATGCGCTGGAGCATGCGGTCCGCGATGGCGTCGTCGCAGACCTTGCCGGTGTTGCGATGCGATACACGCGTCGCGAGTTCCTGGAATGTCACGTACGACACCGAATGCAACAGACCGGTATGAGAACCCGCCGGTGACGCGAAACCGTTGGTCATGTGGATCATGCGTGCCCGCTCCAACGCCACGGGATCGACGCCTCGGGTGACGACGAGGTAGTCGCGCATCACGATGCCGTGACGGTTCTCCTCGGCGGTCCACCGGCCGACCCACGTGCCCCAGGCGCCGTCCTGCGAGAAGTTCTCCGCGATCTCGCGGTGATACGACGGCAGATTGTCCTCGGTGAGCAGGTTGGTGATCATCGCTGCCCGCGCGACCTCGGAGAGCTGACTCTGCTCCGGGTCGTAATCCGTACCACCCAACGCGGCGAAGTTGCGACCGGAATCCCACGGGACGTAGTCGTGTGGGTGCCACTCCTTCGCCATGGAGATATGGCGGTTCACGTTGTCTTCGGCGACCGGAACCAACTCACGCAGAAGATCCAGTTGCGAAAGTTCCCTGACCATGGACGTGCCTCCTCGAATCGACTACCTACGACAGCGTAGGTCTGTTCGACCGGTGCAACTCCTCGGCGACGGAAACTCTGTTAGAAGTAGCAAGTCATCGATGCTGCCTTTTGGGGGCCCTCACAGGTGAGCTGAGTCACCGACGTGAGCGACCGAATGATCCCAATCCGCAAGCAGCGTCAGCAGACCCGCCACGAGCGGCAGTGGCTGATCGAGCATCACATGGTGTCCGGCGAGTGGAATGTCGATGACCGGCGCACTCCGGCCGAACAACTCGTACATGTCCGACGCGACTTCGTCGGTCACCAAACCGCGCTCCGCCTGGAACAACGCCGCCCGACAGCGCACCGCCCGCAACAGATCCGGAGTCGGCCGAGCACTTCCGAAGACACGTGGATCGAACTTCCACGACCAGCCTCCCTCGTTCTCGAACAGTGACTCTCGCGCGACGCGGTCCATGATGTACGGCAGTGAATCCGCCTGATCCGGCACGGTGCGGAAACGAGACAGCGCGACCTCGAGTGTCGGATACACCTTCAGCGGGCCGAATGCTCTTCGGTCCCTGGCCTCGATCTCTTCCGGCGACAGCGACAGAAGCGGCGTGTCGATCGCAGCAACGCCCGAAACTCGCGCATCGTCCGTCGCCGACGCCATGCACACCCAGCCGCCCATGCTGTGACCGATCAGCACGGGCGGGCGCTCGAAGTTCGAATGTTCGACGACAGCAAGCACTTCCGTCGACCAGACGTCGAAGTTGTAGACCTCGCGCCGGCCCGAATCACCGTGACCACTGAGGTCGAGCGCAACCACCCGATGTCGACGAGCGAGGAACGGCGCAATGTGATCCCACCAACCCGAATGCGCCGCTCCACCGTGCACGAGCACCACACCCGGCCTGTCCGGCTCACCCCACGACTTCAGGTGCACGCTCGTCCCGAGCACCTCGATGCTCGACTCGACGGGCTTCGATGCAATCGCATCCGAATACCACTGAGGGACATCCATATCGGTCATACCGTCGACGCTGCGACCAGGGGCACGACGGCCTCACTGGTGTACGCGAGGAAGGTCAACGATTCCTGAAAGTACAGCTCCACGGTCGTCGCGTCGTGTGACAGGTAGCCGATGGACAGGTCCTGGCCGATATGCAGCTCGTAATCACCGCCGCGTGTGGTGAGCAGGAACGCCCCGTCGATCGCAGGGGCCCAGATGATCTCGCCGTCGAGCAGACGACGGAGGTGCTCACGGATCGGGTAGCCGTGGTCCGAGGTCTCGTTGATCGCAGTGAACGCATCGGCACTGAGCAACAACGAGTACGGACCGTTGACACCGGCCAGACGCAATGCAGTGATGGCCTGGCTCACAGTCTCCGGGTACTCGCGCGGATCGGCCGGTAGCTTCAGCTCCGGATTCGACGCTGCCTCACGCAGACCCGTGATCCCCGCTGCCGCATACCCTTCGAATATCGCGCGGTCCTCCGCGAACGCGATCTGCGTCGCCGCATCCTTGACCGGCTGCCAATCGGAATCGCGTGCGCCGCGCTCGACGTCGTCGACGGCCTGCCTGCTGATGGTGAACGGAACTCGCAACTCGACCACCGGCTGCGACTGACGCGCATGAGCGATCACGCCGTCGGCGATCGGCGAGATCGGCTTCTGATGCCCGGTTCCCACCGCAGCAAGCGTCAGCCCCGACGGTCCCTGCACATCGACAACCCGACGACCGGCCACGTTGCGCTTGAACGTTCGTGTCGCCTCTTCTTCGATCTCCGCCCAGGCCGCAGCCGAGATCGGCGCGAGCTCGCGATGCAGGTTACTCATAGGACAGGACTCCCTTGCGTCGATGATGGCTTCAGACTTCCGATTCCGAGTGACCCGTCGGACTCGACGACGGCGACCTCGGGAACACTCGCGACCGGCTTGTCCGGCGGATTCTCGAGAAAGTCGACGGTCGGCACGAAGAACAGTGTGCCCGTGACCGCGGTGGAAAAGTCCAGTATCCGGTCGTGATTTCCTTCCGGCTTACCGATGAACATGTTGCGCAACATCTCCTCGGTCACCGCAGGAGTGGACGAGTAGCCGATGAAGTACGTACCGAATTCCTTGGCGCCGACACGTCCGAACGGCATGTTGTTGCGCAGAATCTGCTGCTGCTCACCGTTTTCGTCCTCGATGACCGTCAGTGCGGTGTGCGAGTTCGACGGCTTGACGTCGTCGTCCATCTCGATATCGGTCAATTTGGTTCTGCCGATGACGTTTTCCTGCGATTCGGTCGCCAACGAGTTCCAGGAATCCATGTCGTGCAGATACTTCTGCACGATGACGTAACTACTGCCCTCGAACTCGGGATCGGAATCTCCCACCGACACTGCCACCGACGCCGCTGAGCCACTCGGGTTCTCGGTGCCGTCGACGAATCCCATGAGGTCACGCATCTCGAAGAACTTGAAACCCTGCACCTCGTCGACGACGACGACAGCACCTGCCAGCGCGTTCATCAGCTGCGTCGCCATTTCGAACACCAGATCCATCTGTTGCGCGCGCAGATGGAACAGCAGATCTCCCGGTGTCGCAGGCGCACTGTGCGCCGCACCGGTGAGTGGGACGAACGGATGCAGCTCGGCCGGCCGCGGGCCGTCGTACAGACGATCCCACGCATCGGAGCCGATACCGACGACGCACGTCAACTTGCCGTCGGGAATCCGGAATCCGACGGACCGCTGCAGCCCCTGGATATCGGCGAGAACCTCACGAACGGTGTCGTGCCCACCTTCCTCGATGGTGACCACCAAGAAGATCGCCGCCGAGGTCAGCGGAGAGAGCACAGGTTGCGGCGTCGTCACGGAGACAAGTTTTGCACAGCTACTTCTCCGCGTCATTGCCGGTTTCGGTGCCATCCGGTACCTGCTGCCTGGTACCGACGACGAGAGGCAGTACCCGGCCCGACGAACCTCGCTCCGATCCGAGGCCTTGGGGATCCGCGGCACTGGCCAATTCGATGTCCAGATCGCTCTTCCACTCGCGCGCAACCTGCGCGTCGAGAGCGCCTAGTCGCGCACGCAGCGGCGGGTGCTGATCCGCCGGACATGCTTCCAGCAAGGTGACGAACAACGACCGCAGGCGACGCTGCACCTGCGTCGAATTGGTGCTGAAGTGCCTGATCTCGTCGGTCGCGATCGTGACGTAATCCGCCCACGTTCGCCGGGCACCGCGAATCCGCCGCAGAGCCGATTCTGCAGGTTCGGACCGGACACGAGGGGCGATGGTCATCAACAGATCCTCGAGGTGATCGATGGCCTGCACGGCACGGCCAGGATCGTTGATGGCCGGGGACAAGGCCTTGAGCGCAATGTCGACGATGGCCTGCAGTGCCGCAGCAGGACTGACCATCGGGCTGTGGGTGTCACCGAAGACCAGGCACGCCATCAACTGATGCGGGCGAACCCTCAGCTGAGGGCCCTCGACCTGGAACAGCACCGAATCCTGTGCAACGAACTCCCCGATGGTCGGCAGTAGCTCGACCGTCACACCCCAACTGGTCACGAGGCGCTCGATTCGGGCAAGGTTCACCGCCAACAGAATCCGGCCGTCCGGGGACAGCTGCTTCAGGCGAACAGTCGTCGTGCCCGTCGGTTCGTCCGGCGGCAGTACCGACGCGGCCGCCGGCAGTGGTGCCGAAACCCCAGCGCCAGAATCCACCGCGCCAGAATCAACCGCGCCGGAGCTGTTGGGGTACATCCGCACTGTCGATGTATGTCCCTGGGCTGCGATCCACCGCAGCAGCCGAGCGGAATTGAGTATCACGCCGACGCGTGCGACCAATGCGATGAACAGGAATGCGCTGACGAACGCTAGCAGGATCGCGACCGACGTCGACAGAACCGGGGCCGTCCATTCTCCCGACAACGCGAGGTCGGATGCGATGATGACCGAGAAGACGAATGTGGACAGGAACATCCCGATCGACCATCGCATGATGCCTTCCTGCTGCAGCATCGGGACCACGCGGACCGAGATCTGGGATGCACCGAACTGCATGGCGAGGGTGATGGCGGTGAACACGAGACCGGTCAGCGTGATCATGCCGCCCGCGATGACGCTCAGTAGCGTCGCCGTCGCACCGATGTCGAGTTCCGACTCGATGGTGACTGCACCGTCGGTGTTGCCGAATTCGTCGTCGAGCGCGACGAAGACGAACGCGAGCACGATCGACAGCGACACCAGAATCATCGGCAGTCGCCACACCGGAGTCCGACGCAGTCGGCGACGCGTTCGAGACCACCGCACCGCGGCGAGCCACCGGTTGGGGAGTTTGTGCCCGGGAATCAGCGGAACCTGTTCGATGATCTCGGAGACCTCGATCGGTACACCGAACCTGCCGGACAGCGCTTCCTGGACCACGATCTTCGCGCGTACCACCGGCTCACGTAACCGCTTCTCCCGGTTGAACGCTCGGGTCTGCTTGTCGGGCTTGTCCGCGTACCGCCACCGCGCCCACGGCGACGACGGACGCCCGAGTCGGATGGCGCCGACGATCAGCAGCGGCACGAAGAACAACCCGACCAGCCCGGTCCACAGTTTTCCCTTGAGCAGCGTGATCGCAGCCAGCAACAACTGTGAGGCAAGACCGCCGAGGACGAGTGCGAGAGTCACCAACGAACGATCCTGCTGGTAAGCATCGAAATCGCCTGCGAATCCGATGGGGTGCACGCCGAGGAGATACAGCCCCGATATCGCGATCGCGACGAACACCGCATCGATCGACGAGCGGCCTTCCTCTGCCCAGTAGACGTCGCGCAGATGAAGAATCAATGCGAACTCGTCGAGCATCAGCGCACTACCGATACCGAACACGCTGGCCAGGATGCAGTTGGCCACGGGTGTGTCGTAGTTGGCGATCGCGACGAGGGCGAAACCGGAGATCAGCACCATGACCAGCCCGAACATCACATGATGAATGTGCATACCGCCGGGTGTGACGTTGCCGGGCCACCAGGACACCTCGGCCCGGATCATCCTCACACTGAATCGGATGAACAGAAACGCCAGTAGAAACGACACGAGCAGAAAGAACAGCGGCAGACGCCCGTTGTCGACGACGGTCTGAACGAACCATCTACCCATCACGGCCTCCTCGCTGAAAGAGCGAGGTCAGCCTATCGCCGAGGCGGCGGGAGGATCGTCAGAACACCCAACCACGTAGCGCGACGAACCGGAGAGCCCCCGTGGCTGCGCTCACTCCGATGACCGCGAGGATCTGCACGAAGGACGATGCCCCGGGAAACAGAACGTGCACTGCGGCGAGGGCAGCTGTGCCGAGCGCGAGGCCGACCAGTGCGAGTCCACCGGCCTCCCACTGCGCCTGGAGCCAGCCCACTCGATCCACTGCGTGGAAGGTGTGACGACGGTGAAGCTCGTTGGCCAAAACGGTGCTCGCCGCGATGCCTGCAATGTTGGCGGTGAAGGAGCCCGCTGCCGCCAGCGCGATGAACACACCCGCATAGAGGATGTTGCTGGATGCGCCGACGAAGACGAAACGTGCAAATTGAGCGGTGGCCGACTCACCGAGGAATCTGGCTTTGATCCTGGGACCACATGTATCGGTCCCTGACCGCGTC
Organism: Rhodococcus yunnanensis NBRC 103083; assembly: GCF_001895005.1. Taxonomy (GTDB): domain Bacteria; phylum Actinomycetota; class Actinomycetes; order Mycobacteriales; family Mycobacteriaceae; genus Rhodococcoides; species Rhodococcoides yunnanense. The sequence continues at coordinate 143,055 of NZ_BCXH01000009.1, forward strand.
TCCACCGAGCTGCTCACGTTTGTCTCCAGTTGTTCACAGAGCGAGAGGGACCGCTCACGGATCAATACAACCGCAGATGTACGACAATCGATCCCCGACTATGACGTACGTCTCTTACGCAGAGTCGGACTTCTCGGCCTTCTCGCGTGAACGACGTCCCAAATCGAAGTTCAGTACATCTGGCTTGATCGACGCCAGGAAAAGCATCCCGACACCGAATACAACCAATACGATCGTCAGAACGACTACGACGATTCCAATGACTGCGCCGATACTTTCCATAACTGCTTACCTCCCGTGTCGCCCCTCACCGTACTGGGCGACCGGACAATCAGTCGACTCAACCCCGACCGCGAGGCGCCTTCGCGCTGTAACGTCCGGAATATGAGTGATAATACAAATCATTATAACCAGCGGTTCGCAGGCAAGGTCGCGTTCATCACCGGCGCGGCACGCGGGCAGGGCCGAGCCGAAGCGATCAGGCTCGCAGCCGAGGGCGCGGACATCATCGCCGTCGACATCTGCAAGGACTTCGAGTCGACGTCCTACGACGGCGCTACCTCCGATGATCTGAAGGAGACGGTCGCAGCGGTGGAAGCCCTCGATCGCCGCATCGTCGCCACCGAGGCCGACACTCGCGATTTCGACGGCCTCTCCGCAGCACTCGCCGACGGCGTCGCCCAGCTCGGCAGGCTCGACGTCGTGATAGCCAACGCAGGAATCTGCTCGGCGGCGATGTCCTGGGAGATCACTCCCGAGCAGTGGAAAGAAACACTCGACGTGAATCTGACCGGCACCTTCTTCACCGCGAAGGCCGCCGTCCCGATTCTGCTCGAGCAGGGCACCGGCGGATCCATCGTCTTCACCAGCTCGGTCGCCGGCCTGCGCGGGCTCCCCTTCCTCGGGCATTACGCGGCCAGCAAGCACGGCATCGTCGGCCTGTGCAAGACGATGGCCAACGAACTCGGCCAACACAACATCCGCGTCAACTCCGTCCACCCGCACGGCGTCGCCACCGGAATGCAACCGAACGACATGATGGCCCTCCTCGGCGAATACGGAGCGACCCTCGGCCCACTCTTCATGGGCGCACTTCCCGATCCGATCAGCGAGCCCGAGGACATCGCCGCAGCCGTCGCCTGGCTCGCCTCGGACGAGGCCCGTCACGTCACCGGAATCCAATTGCCGGTGGACCTCGGAACTCTCATCCGCTAACTGCTGCCGTGGGGTCCGGTGGCACATAGGGCTCGGGCAGTCGGTCCCTCGGTAGGTCGGTCCCTCGGTAGGTCGGGTCACCGGTAGGTCGGGTCACCGGTAGGTCGGGTCACCGGTAGGGGGATACCCCACGCCACGACCCCGAGGGACCAGCGTGGGAAATGGGGAGCTTTCCGGATGGTTACGCGGGTCGAATCAGGACACGATCGATACATACCGAATCGAACGCCTGAATCGACCCGCTACCGAGGAGACAACCGAGATGTCCCACAACACTTTTCGCGTAATCGCCACTGCCGCCATGGTCGGCGCCATCGGATTCAGCGGCGCCGCACTGGCATCCGCGGACACCATCGTCAAACCCGGCACCGAGAAGGGCGCCTACTGCACGGTGGTGGACGAGGACGGCGCCGTCAGCCACCTCCAGACTCCCGCTCAATGCCTGCAGGCCCAGGTTGCGACCAACATCGCAGAACGCAAAGCCGCCGCCGAGGAGGCCAGGAAAGAACGCGCCGCCGAGCGCAGAAACTAGGCTTGCTGCACCCGGGGAACCTGGAAGCTGAGGGCTTCTGCACCTTGGGGGCTGTCGCAAATGAGGCCCCTGGAAGCTACGGACTGCCATGTCCGAGGACCGTCGCAATTGACAGCTACCGCAGCTGAGACCCGCATGACCTGAGGGCTTCTGCGCCTGAGGGCTATCGCAACTGAGGGCTGTCGCGACTTAGCGCTATCGCACCTCAGGACCGTCGCAACTGAGCTCTGCCGCAACAGAGAACCGTAGTACCGCGGCCCATCCGACACCGTCTCGGCGGGCCCTCTGGGTGAGGGCATGACTGTAAGCGGCGCATGTGTTGCTCTGTGCCGCTTACAGTTCGGTGATCCTCGGTTCGATCCGCAGCTCTTGGGCTACGGCTCGGGTTCCCCGGGGCCCGGCTTCTGGGGTCCGGACCTCCCAGTGCCAGGACTCCCAGGTCCGGGCCTCCCAGGTTCGGGATCTTCGGGTTCTCGGTACAGGAATTCTTGTGGGTGGTGGTAGTGATTGACCATGCCGCGGCGAGTCGGGTCGACCGCTTCGGGTGGGTGCCACAATGTTCGCCCGGCTTGTGGATGATTCGGGCCTGCAGTGGTTGTCGCCCAATCGTTGGGGCCGTCGCCGACGAGGGGATGATGCCGGTCGCATCCGAATGTCAGCGAGTCGATATCGGTGTCGCCGCCTTTGTCCCACTCGGCGATGTGATGGACTTGGCTCCACGTCGCCGGGCGGGTGCAGGCGGGGAAGCTGCATCCGCGGTCGCGGGCGATCAGCACGATCCGTTGATCGGCCGAGGCGATCCGTTTGGACCGGCCCAGGTAGAGGGCTCGGCCGTCGTCGTCGAACACCGCCAGGAACTGGTGCGCATGCGAGGCCATCCGGATCGCATCCCGCATGCTCACCAACGATCCGGTTCCGGTGACCGCATGCCCGGACGCCGACTCCAGATCCGCGGCGGTCATGCTGATGACCGCGGTCACCGGCAGCCCCCGATGCCGGCCGAGGCTCCCCGACGCCAGCATCTGCCGCATCACCGCTTTCATCGCATCGTGATTGCGTTGCCCCTGCGTTCTGATATCACGCCCGGCGCGGCGCCTCTCGTCCTCGCTGGTCACCCGATCCCGAGCAGCAGCATCGGTCCCGGCATCGTCAGGCCCGGTATCTCCCGGCCCTGTGTTTTCCGGCCCTGTGTCTTCGGGCCCGGTATCTCCCGGCGCTGTGTTTTCCGGCCCTGTGTCTTCGGGCCCTGCGTCTTCGGGCCCTGCGTCTTCGGGCCCTGCGTCTTCGGACGCAGGGTCTTCCGGCGCAGTGTCCTCAGGCACAGTGTCCTCCGGGCCGAACAGTGTCGGATCGCTGCTATCGGAGCCGCCGGTCCCGCTCGGGCTACCGCCACCAGTCCCACCACTGCCACCGCCGCTGCGAGTCCCACCACTGCCACCGCCGCTGCCAGTCCCACCACCGCCGCCACCGCCACCGCCACCAGTCCCACCGCCGCCACCGCCACTGCTGCCGGGTTCGTCGGCGACAGGTTTCGGCTCATCCGGGTTGCACTGCCCGGGCCGGGCGAGCTTGGCCAGCAACGCCTCCAGGTAGGCACGGAATTCCGCGTCGATGACGAAGCCACCTTTGCTCAACCCGTCCTTGCCTTGCTGCCCGAGATGGAAGTAGCACTTCCGCGACAGATCCGTGTCATCGTCGAGTTCACCGTCGGGATCGAGCAACGCATGCAGCCGCGCGGCCGCGACCCGAAGCTGCTCGGGCGAAAGTTCTTTCGCGAGAGTGCCCAGCAGCGTCTCCGACTGCACCTTCGAATCGTGATCGATCGCCTCGGGCAACTCCTTGAAGAACTCCTCGACCACGCTCACATGCGCGGCATCGATCTCACCGGCACGATGCGCCTGCGCGGTGGTGGGAAACACCGGCTCCAACCGCTCCCCTGTCATCGCACGCCGCGCCGACATCTTCGCCGCGATCTTGATGCGTTTACCGGCAACACCGGGATCGATCCGCAGCAGGCACGCCAAACGAGACGGATTCGCTCGCTCCGGCAGCACCGCCAACCCGTCGCCCTCGATCAACTCCGTCAACCACGTATGCGAGGTCCCGTACATCGCCCGCGAGAGCGTCTCCATCCGCACCAACACCGCACGCCGATCCGCATCGGTCAACGCCCACGTCTCGACATCCGCGACCGCAGCCCACGCCGCCTCCATCGACTCGACCGCATCACACAGGGAAGGATCCGAAATGGGCAGCACGCCACGCGAACCCACCCCCATATCGTCGACCAGATCGGCGACACTCTCCCCCGAAAGCATGCCCCAATCCTATCCCACAAACCTCCATCTGTCGAACATCAGTTCGAATATAATTTTCAACCAAGAGGTTCACCGCATCGACGAACAGCTCGGTGCAGCGCCTCCGAGTGCACGATCTCGCTCGAACTGAAACGGCGTCCACGCCGAGTACACCTGCGGGAATACCGATTTCGACGCGATCCGGGCTGACCGATCACCGGGTGCGGCGCCGACATCGACATCGACATCGACATCGACATCATGGCACTGAAATTTCGCACTCCACGCACGGTCGTCGAGATCTCCATCGCAGTTGCAGGGCAGCAGGATTCGAGCCGAACACTGTCGATCCGCCGACACCTGCCATCTACATCGCGTCACCTAGGCGGCGCCAGTACCCATCACCACGACGACACCCATCACCACCACAACACCCATCACCACGACGACCGAGCGTCAGACGGAGACGACCTGCCGACTTGCCTTCAACTCGATGGTCATTTCGCGCGAGGTGGGCACCGATTCCTGATCGACCCATTGATCGCTGTCCCACAGTCCTGATCGCTGAAAAGCCTTGGGGCAGTGCGCGAAGATTTCGTCGATCTCGACGACGAGAGCGAGTTTCGGTCGCGCCTCGGCACCTTCGAGCAGATCCAGGACCTCCGGCGACACCGTCAGCGATGCCCGTCCGTTGACCCGTACGGTGTGCGACGCGCCCGGTACGACGAACAGCAGGCCGACGTGCGGGTTGCCGAGGACGTTGCGGAAATTGTCGACCCGCCGATTGCCCGGCCGATCCGCGATGGCGATGGTCCGGTCGTCGAGATGCAGGACGGCGCCTCGGGCGTCCCCGCGGGGACTGACGTCGCACGTTCCATCTGCACCCGACGTCGCGAGCAGCATGAATCGTGCTTCGTCGAGAAAGGCACGGACCGCGGGAGTGACGACGTTGCCGACCTTGGTGACCACCAGCTCCGACGGCTCTCCGACCAGATCCTCCAACTGCGACACCGAGGAGAGGACATGGGCAAGAGCGGCATCACGGAGCGTCGACATGCAGTCCACCCTAGTGCGGGAATACCGACGGACGGATTCTGTTACACATGGCATAGTTGAAGCGTCAACTAAGAACCGAAGGAGTCCACGATGCCCGCCGTGACTGTCGACAACATCCTTTCCCTTCCCCGAATCCCGTTGCCCGACGCGTCGGCGACCCCTCGGCCGGTCAAGACCGTCACCACGGCACCGACCGGCTACGAGGGCGAAGGATTCCCGGTTCGCCGTGCTTTCGCAGGCATCGACCTGCCTGCTCTCGACCCGTTCATCCACATGGATCAGATGGGCGAGGTGAATTACGCGCCGGGCGAGCCCAAAGGCACTCCGTGGCATCCGCACCGCGGGTTCGAGACCGTCACGTACATGATCGACGGGATCATGGAACACCAGGATTCGCACGGTGGCGGCGGCATCATCAGTGGCGGCGACACACAGTGGATGACGGCCGGAGCCGGAATCCTGCACATCGAGGCTCCGCCGGAGCATCTCGTGCAGTCGGGCGGACTGTTCCACGGTGTGCAACTGTGGGTCAACCTGCCACGCGACAACAAGTTGGCATCGCCGCGCTACCAGGACATCACCGGGAACAAGGTGGCGTTGCTGTCGAGCGACGACGGCGGGGCGCTCGTGCGCGTCATCGCAGGCGAGGTCGCCGGCCATCACGGCCCTGGCTCGACCTACACCCCGATCGCACTCGCGCACGCCACCGTCGCACCGGGAGCATCGGTGTCACTGCCGTGGAACCGGGACTTCAATGCCCTCGTGTACGTCCTCGCCGGTGCGGGAACGGTCGGCGCCGACCGCCGTCCGATCCACATGGGGCAGACGGCTCTGTTCGGCCGCGGCGACACCATCGAGTTCACGGCGTCGGATGCACCCGATTCACGCAGTGAGTCGTTGGAGGTCTTCGTGCTCGGCGGCAAGCCGATTCGTGAGCCCGTCGCCATGGCGGGGCCGTTCGTCATGAACACCAAATCCGAGGTGCTCCAGGCGTTCGAGGACTACCAGGCCGGCCGGTTCGGTGTGGCTGCGCCGCCCGTGCACGAGTAGCGGCCGGCTCTCACTCCGCGCTCACGGGCGCCAGCCGCCCCACGGCGCGCATCGGCAGATCCAGCCACGTCGGCCGGTTGCGCGCCTCGTACACCGCCTCGTAGACGGCCTTGTCCAGCTCGTATGCGCTGAGCAGGGCCGCTTCGTTGCGCGGATCCGTCCCGGACACCTCGGCGTATCCCTGACAGAAGGCCGCCGAGTTCCGCGCCGCCCACCCCGATGCGCGGGCATAGGTCTCCTCGGTGACATCCGGGTCGCCGAGCAGAAGGTGATGCGCCGCGTAATCGAACGACCGCAGCATTCCAGCGATGTCGCGTAGCGGACTGTCCATCTGCCGACGTTCTTCGAGCGGCTTGGCCGGCTCTCCTTCGAAGTCGATCAACAACCACGTCGACGGCGTCCGCAGAACCTGCCCCAGATGCAGATCGCCGTGGATGCGCTGGACCGTCGTCGTACCGGCGCTCTCCGCCCGGGCGATCAGCTCCCGCGCGGCAGGTAGATGGTCTGTCAGCGCCGGGACCACCGCTGCGGCACTCTCGACACGTTCGACGATCTCGTCGACGGCCTCCGACGCCGCAGCACGCTCTGCAGTGCCCAGTTGCCCCGCCAGATCTGCGTGCACGTGCGCGACCGCGGCACCGAGCTCGCGTGCCTCGTCGGCGAAGTCCGAATCCATGTCCTCGGGCGGGCGATCGGATGCCAACAGGTCGCGCACACTCGCCAACGCCGTGGTCCATCCCTCGGCGGAGTTCGCCGCGAAGTCCTGTGCCATGCCGAGCATCGAGAGTCGGCCGCCACTGCCGGTCTCCATCCACGCTCGCAGCGGAGCGACGTACGTACACCCCGTCTCCGCGAGGGCACGGTGAAGCTCGATGTCCGGATTGACGCCGACGGCGACCTGCCGAAACAGCTTGAGCAGCAGCGCTTCACCCAGAATCACCGACGTGTTCGACTGCTCGGCACCCAGCACTCGCCCGGCCATACCCGCGTCGACACCTGCCCCGGGGACAGTGCGGAAGTCGATCGAACCGATCGACCCTGCCGAGGCCAACGCGTCCGAATACATCGCGATGATCTCGGGATCACGCAAACCGTCGTAGACGAAGAGACTGCCGGGAAGCGGTACCTGCCACGGCAGCAGCTCCTCGACCGGTTCGGCGCGGACCCCGAGGGGCACCTGATACTGCTGGACGAGGCCACCGGCAAGTTCGACGTCGACGAGCAGGTGCACGGCATCGACTCCGTGGCGCGACCCGAGATGCACCCGACTCGCAGCACTCACTCCGAGTACAGCAGAACCCTTCGCCGCGAACCACCTCTGCTGCGGAAGCCAGGAAACCAGCGCCACCTCCAGCAGTGCCGTTTCAGGGAGTGCCGTTTCACGAGATTCGGCATTGACGTCCGCACTGTCGGTCATATCGAGTTCTCTCGCCTCCGCATGTCGCCGCGTCCGATTGACTGTATCCACCCAGCAACTCTTCTCGCTCGGTGAGCACACGTCCGTCTACCCGAAACTGTTCGTCTCACACCTCGTGGTCATTCGTCGCGCGAAAGTTATACGACCCTCTGCGTCCCGCACGGGCGCCTCGTTAGAGTGGAGCCATGCCCCCTCCCATTCCTCACGTATATATCCACCGGGCGGGCGATCGTCTGAAAACCCGTGTGGCGTGGCTCGACTCGAAGCATTCGTTCTCCTTCGGCCAGCACTACGATCCGGACAACACCCACCACGGCCTGCTGCTCGTCAACAACGACGACATCGTCGCTCCTGGGCAGGGTTTCGACTCGCATCCACATCGCGACATGGAAATAGTGACGTGGGTCATGAAGGGGTCACTGGTCCATCAGGATTCGATCGGACACTCCGGCGTCATCTATCCCGGTCTTGCGCAGCGTATGAGCGCAGGCCGAGGAATCATGCATTCGGAGAAGAACGATTCGTGGCGCATGACGGGCGAAACACACCACGAGCCGGTCCGATTCGTCCAGATGTGGGTCATGCCGGACACTCCCGGAATCGACCCGGGGTACGAGCAACTCGAGATCGACGACGAATTGCTGCGCGGCGGACTGGTTCCCGTCGCGTCGGGCATGAAAAAACATGCAGGGCAGTCCGCGATCTCCATCTCTCAGAAGTCGGCGGCCCTGCACGCGGCACGATTGCAACCCGGTCGCCCGATAACCGTTCCGGAAGCGCCCTACGTGCATGTTTTCGTGGCCGAAGGGACCGTGCAGATGGAAGGCGTCGGCGAACTCTACGAGGGCGACGCCGTCAGACTCAGTTACTCTGGTGGACAACGCATCCAGTCCTCCGAGCCCGCCGAGGTACTGATCTGGGAGATGCACGCGCGGCTGGGGCAATGACCAGCCGCGTTCCACCGCGACATCGATCATGATTCGCGATCGAGCACTACGACGTCCCCCGCTGGCCTAAGCTTCGAGCACTGGTCACCGCACGCATCGGAGGGGTCCGCCGTGTCAGACAAGCCGCCGTCAGAACAGCCGCCGGAACAGCCGTCGGATCAGCCACGCCAGAACCAACCGCCCCAGAACCCACCGCCCCAGAACCCACCGCCAGGGAACCAACCGCCCCAGGATCCGCAGGGCGGTTATCCCCCTGGTCAGACTCCTCCGGGTCAGTATCCCCCGGCTGGTCAGTACGCACAGCCCGGTGGATACCCGCCCCCCGGTCAGTACCAGAGTCCCGGTCAGTACCAAAGTCCCGGTCAATACCAAGCTCCTGGTCAGTACCAGGCCCAGAACGCCACGCCTCCGAACACCGCGCCCCAGAACACCGCGCCCCAGAACACCGCCGGGATCATTGCGCTGGTTCTGGCTATTCTGGCGTTCCTGACGAGTTGGACGATCGTCGGCGGGATCATTCTCGGGCTGCTGGCGGTGGTGTTGGGTTTCGTCGGTAGGTCGAAGTACAAGAAGGGTGCGGCCACCAACGGGACGGTCGCGCTCGTCGCGATCATTCTGGGGTTCATCGCGGCGATACTGTCGATCGTGCTGGTCGTCATCGGGATCGGGATCTTCGCCAATTCGGGTGGCAAGGATTTCACCGACTGCATCAGCAAGGCGGGCACCAACCAGCGTGAACAGCAGCGATGCGGTGAGGAATTCAAGCGTGACATCGAGGACCGGTACTCGATCACGATCGACCCGACGTGAACCGGTCCGACTCCCAGCTCGTTCACAGGTTTGTCCCAGCTTCACCGGAGGGAGCTGCAGCAGCATCGTCGGTATGAACAAAGATGTCGAACGCAGCCGCTCGCGAGTCAGCCGTAGGCGGGCGATGGCCCTGGGCGGCGGCGTGAGCCTCGCCGGGCTGGTCGCCGCCTGCACCGGCAATTCGAACTCCACCTCCAGCACCGCCGCAACAAGCACAGCCGCATCGAGTACAGCCACATCGAGTACAGCCACGGGCTCCGGCGACGCGTTCACCGCACTGTTGAACGAAGCCCCTCAATGCTTGATGACGACGGAGGAGACCCAGGGCCCGTACTGGTTCGACGTCGATTCCATCCGTAGCGACATCCGTGAAGACCGCCCGGGCACCACGTTCGAGCTCGCTCTACGCGTACAGGACCTGAACAACTGTGCTGCCGACGGCACCGCCAACGTGATCGGCAACGCCGTCGTCGAGATCTGGCACTGCGATGCAGGCGGGGTCTACTCCGGCTTCGAATCCGGCTCGACGGCCGCGGACATCGGCGGCGGCGGCGCTCCCGGCGGCATGGGCACACCTCCCGAAGGCGGCATGGGCATGCCTCCCGAAGGCGGGATGGGCACGCCTCCCGAAGGCGGTCCCGGTGGACAGGGCGGGATGGACGGAATGGGCGGGATGGACGGGATGGGCGCGTCGGGTGAGACGTCGGACGGTTCGTACAGCTCCGGTGACTCCGAATCGGCCACCACGGACGATGGAACCTACCTGCGCGGCGCGCAGACGACCGACGCCAACGGAATCGCCAAGTTCACCACTGTCTTCCCCGGCTGGTACGTCGGCCGCACCACACACATCCACCTCAAGGTGCACATCGACAAGAAGACGGTGCTCACCTCGCAGCTCTTCTTCGACGACGCCGTCAAGGCCGAGATCTATGCGACGTCCCCGTATTCGGATCACGCGGGCTGGGAGTCGAACACCCAGAACTCGAACGACAGCATCTACGACGACACCGGCCTCGTCAGCGTGCGCACGAGCACCGACGGATACATCGGGGCCGTCAACCTCGGCGTCTCGGTCTAGCCCAGAACTACTGCACCGCGGCGACGACCACCTGGTTGCCGCCGCGGTGTTTTGCCTCGTACATGGCCACGTCCGCCCGGCGGATCAGATGCGTCACCGTCGTCACGCTGTCGTTCCGGACAACACTGTCGTTCCGGATGGCACTGTCGTCCCGGATGGCACTCTCCCCCTTCGTGACACGTGCGCCGCTCGTGCCGGGGGCGGAGGCGACGCCGATGCTGACGGTGAGTGGGGAGTCGTCGTGCGAGGCGTACAGGCGTTTGCGAAGCCATTCGGCCACCGAGGCCGCCTGCTCGGCGGGCATTCGTGCCACGACGGCGAACTCCTCACCTCCCGTGCGTGCAACGAGGACGTCGTCGATCCGCAACCGGTGAGCGATCAGCCGAAGAGCGCGGTCGCCGCCCTCGTGCCCGAATCGATCGTTGATCTGTTTGAATCGATCGACGTCGATGACCATGACGCTCACCGGTGAATCGTCCACCAGGAACCGCGGCAACTCGTCGTCGAGGCCGCGCCTGTTGTGCAATCCCGTCAACGGATCGAACATCGCTCCATGTGCGTCGATACGCAGATTGAGCAACACCGACTGCAAGAACACCGGTGTCGAGAACATCACCGGCAGAAACACCACGAGCTGGGACCATGTGAGTCCGTGATCTTCCGACGGCGAATGGAGGATGAGTGCGAGCAGGGTCGTGACGGTCACCGCCGACCAGGCGAGATGCGCGACGAGCACTCTCGGACCATGGAAGACCTGCACGTAGACGCCGGTCGTCGCGAGCAGTACGCATCCGGGGAACGACACTTCGATCGACCCGTAGGACAGCAGCGCCAACGTCGTTCCGATGTCGGCGTACACCACGAACAGCAGGCTTTGCCGCTCGCTCGGCCACGGCCCTCTCAGCCAGAGCGCTCCGACCAGGAACGCCGACGTGGCGCCGACGAAGATTACGAGCGTACTCAGTTGCGATCTCGGCGGCACGAACGTCAGGTAGGCGGTGACCGCGGCCAGCCCGTAACAGAAGCAGCTGATTCCGACGCCGACACGGTAGGCCGACAGGGCGCCGTGGGATTCGAAGTAGCGAACCATCCAGCTGTACCCGGCGGGCTGGTGCCACCATCTGCGCAGAAACGTCACATCGTGCGCCTTCCACGCCATCCAACTTCGACTTCGGCCCGTTCGACGAGCAGACCGTGTGGTCGCTTTGACCGACTCTACCGCCCGTCACCCACGTAGGTCCCGCTGACGGAACATCGATGTTCCCGCTGTGAGTGCAACCAGTGCCACCGCGGTGAGCCACACCAGCGATGTCACCGAAACCTGTCCGCCTGGCAGGTGCGGCAGATGCGTGAACGGGGACAGATCGAGAACGGGCTGCGGGAGTCCGATCACCGTGCCGACCTGCCCGAGCAGTACGCACGCGGCAAGTACCGCCCACGCAGCGCTCGTCCAGCGGGGAATCGCCCCGAACAACAGGACGGTCACCCCGGCAAGCACCCACACCGCGGGTAGCTGACTCAGTGCGCCGCCGAGTACGCCCGGCAGCACCGAACCGAGATCTCCGACGCCGAGGCCGTAGGTAATTCCCGTCGCGAAGCCCACTACCAGCATCGCGACAGCCGAGCCCACGAGCGCGTACAGCAGGTGCGTCGAGAGCCAGCGAATCCGTCCGACGCTTCCGGCGAGTATCGACTCGGCGCGCAAGCTCTCCTCCTCGGTGTGCGCACGAAGAACCGCGGAGATCGCATACGCGGCAGCGCCGATTCCGAGAATGCCGATCACCGTCGCGACGAAGGACGCGGTGATCGACGACGTGCCACCGAATCTCGCGAGAGCGTCGGTGATCGCCTGACTCTCGCCCAACTGCCCGCTGACACCGTCCGCCGCACTTCCCAGCACCAGCCCGAACAACCCGAGCCCGACGGTCCACGCGATCAGCGGCCCGCGTTGCTGCCGCCACGCCAGTGAAAACACACCGCTGAGCGAGAACACACCACCGGGCGAGGCGCCTGCGGGGCCCAGCCTGTCGGCCACGAGGCCGCCGCCGAGGTCGCGTGCACCTGCAAGGGCGAAGGACACCGCGATCGTCGACGCGGCCGCGACGAGAAGCGGCGCCGCAACCCACCATCGCTCGCCGGCGAAGGGCCGGATCTGTGCCGCCCACCCGATCGGCGAGAACCAGGACAGTGTCCCCGAACCTGCATCGCCGACCGCTCGCAGTGCGAACGCCGCCGCGAGAACCGACAGCGAGTAACCACGCGCGAGGCGGGCGCTCGACCCGATCTGCGCGGCGACGGCGGCAACGCCGGCGAACACGGCCCCGGACATGCCGATCGCCAGCCCGAAGGCGACACTGCCCGCGACTGCGAAGCCTGTGGCCACCAAGGACACCGCAGCGATCACCCCGGTTGCGGACACTGCGCCGACCGCGACGAGCAGGGCCGCCGCGAGTCCCGCATGACGTCCGACGGCCGTCGACCCCATCAGTTCGGTCCGACCTGCGTCCTCCTCGGCGCGGCTGTGCCGAATGACGGTCAGAATTGCCGCAAGCGGGGTCAACGTCAGCAGCAGTCCTGCGCGCCACGTCACGAGGGCACCGAGATCACTTCCGAAGATCGGGCCCACCATCGCCAACTCGGCAGGCGCGCGCAGTGTCGCCTCGTAGAAGACCTGCCGATCTGCCGCCGTCGGATACAGGCCCTCGAAACTGACCGCGTACAGCAGAGGCACCAGCCCGACGACCAGAATCCACAACGGCGCAACGATGCGATCCCTGCGGATGCAGAGCCGCACGAGACCCCAAATTCCGGTCATGACCCGGTTCCGTAGTACCGAAGGAACAGGTCTTCGAGAGTCGGCGGTGAACTGGTCAGATTGGTGATTCCGGCGTCGGCGAGCACGTGCATCAGCGTCGGCAGATCGCCAGCTTCGACGCGGCAGCCGACCGTGTTGCCGTCGACCGACACGTTCGTCACTCCCGGCAGCGAGGTGAGGTCGGCGGGGACTCGCTGCACCTCGGCCGTGACGGTCGTGTGCGTCAGGTGCCGCATGTCGGTGAGCGAGCCGCTGTCCACGGTTCTGCCGTCACGGATGATCGTGACGCGCTCGCACAGTTTCTCGACCTCGGACAGGATGTGCGACGACAGCAGCACCGTCGCACCCCGGGCCGACGCCTCGGCGACACAGTCGTCGAACACCTTCTCCATCAGCGGATCCAACCCGGATGTCGGCTCGTCGAGAAGGAGCAATTCTGCGTTCGACGAGAATGCCGCGACGAGAGCAACCTTCTGCCGATTCCCCTTCGAGTAGGTTCGCGCCTTCTTCCGCGGATCGAGCGCGAACTTCCCGATCAGCTCGGCGCGCCTGGACGCGTCGATACTGCCGCGCATGCGGCCGAGGAGATCGATGACCTCACCCCCGGTGAGCGACGGCCAGAGTGTGACGTCGCCCGGCACGTAGGCGAGGCGACGATGCAGTGCGACCGCGTCGGTCCACGGGTCGCCGCCGAGAAGTTCGACACGGCCGGAACTCGCCTTGACCAGACCGAGCAACACCCTGATCGTGGTGGACTTGCCTGCCCCGTTCGGTCCGAGAAATCCGTGAACCTCACCCTGCTCGACGTGCAGTTCGAGGCCATCGAGTGCACGGACGTCGCCGAAATTCTTCTGCAGTGCGCTGACGTGTACGACCATGGCGGGCTCCTGAGTCGAGAAGACCAGTTCCTGGAAGAAAGTGTAAAGATGGAAACCATGACAGCAGTGAGTTCAGGACAGGTGAATTCGGGAATCGACCTCAGTTTCACGGACGAGAGCACACGAGCGCAGGACGATCTGTTCGTCCACGTCAACGGCAAGTGGCTCGAGAACTACGCAATCCCGGCGGATCGGGCGGTGGACGGCGCGTTCCGCACTCTCTACGACAGGGCCGAAGAAGATGTCCGAACGATCATCCAGGAATCGGCAGCCTCCAATCCACCTGTCGGTACCGACGCCCAGAAGATCGGTGACCTGTACTCGAGTTTCCTCGACGCCGATGCCGTCGAAGAGGCCGGGCTGACACCCATCGCGAGCGAACTCGCGGCAGTCGCGGACGCAGGCGACCTCGTCACCCTCGCCGGGGTGCTCGGGCAGTTGCAGCGCACCGGTATCGGCGGCGCGATCGGCCACTACGTCGACACCGACGCCAAGAATTCCTCCCGCTACCTGGTCCACATATCCCAATCGGGTATCGGGCTGCCGGACGAGTCGTACTACCGCGAGGACAACTACGCCGAGATCCGGGCGAGCTACCTCGAACACATCGCGAAGATGTTCGCCCTCGCCGGGCTGTCCTACGACGCGCAGCGAGTGTTCGATCTGGAGAAGAAGCTCGCCGCTGGGCACTGGGACGTCGTCGCGCGTCGTGACGCCGAGAAGAGCTACAACCTGGTCGATTTCGACACCCTGGTGCAGAACGAACCCGGGTTCAATTGGACAGCGTGGATTTCCGGCCTCGGTGGTTCGACCGAGCAGTTCGCCGAGATCGTCGTTCGCCAACCTCCGTTCCTGTCGACGTTCACCGCACTGTGGGTGTCCGAGGACATCGAGGACTGGAAGGCGTGGCTCGCGTGGCGCATCGTGCACGGCCGTGCGCCGTACCTGACCGCCGCGCTCGTCGACGAGAACTTCGCGTTCTACGGAAAGACGCTCAGTGGCACCGAGGAGAACCGCGAGCGCTGGAAGCGCGGAGTCTCGCTGGTGCAGGATCTGCTCGGCGAGGCCGTCGGCAAGCTCTACGTCGAACGCCACTTCCCGGCCGACGCCAAGGCACGGATGCAGGAACTCGTCGCCAATCTTCAAGAGGCATACCGTCGTAACATCTCCGAGCTGGAGTGGATGAGCCCGGACACCCGGACGAAGGCGCTCGAGAAGCTCGACAAGTTCACCCCCAAGATCGGCTACCCGGACCGCTGGCGCGAGTACGACGCCGTCGACATCGACGCGGGCGACCTCGTCGGAAACTACCGCCGCGGATACGTCGCGGAGTACCAGCGCGATCTCGACAAGCTCGGTGGCCCGGTCGACCGCGACGAGTGGTTCATGACGCCGCAGACCGTCAACGCCTACTACAACCCGGGAATGAACGAGATCGTCTTTCCCGCAGCCATTCTGCAGCCCCCGTTCTTCGACTCGGGCGCCGACGACGCCGCCAACTACGGCGGAATCGGAGCCGTCATCGGCCACGAGATCGGCCATGGCTTCGACGATCAGGGCGCCAAGTACGACGGCGACGGCAACATGATCGATTGGTGGACCGATTCGGATCGCACCGAATTCGGCAAACGCACCACGGCGCTCATCGAGCAGTACGACCAGTTCGAGCCGAAAGCTCTACCGGGGCACAAGGTCAACGGAAAGTTCACGATCGGCGAGAACATCGGCGATCTCGGTGGCCTGTCCATTGCCGTCGCCGCGTACACGATCGCGTTGGAAGGCAAGGACGCGCCGGTCCTCGACGGGCTGACCGGTCTGCAGCGGGTGTTCTTCGGCTGGTCACAGGTATGGCGAACCAAGGCACGTGACGAGGAAGCGATCCGCAGGCTTGCGGTCGATCCGCACTCGCCGCCGGAGTTCCGCTGCAACGGAGTGGTACGCAATCTGGACAGTTTTCACGAAGCGTTCGATGTGAAGCCCGGTGATGCGCTGTACTTGGATCCGCAGGAGCGCGTCAAGATCTGGTAGCCGGGGGGGTGTCGGTGTGAAAGCTCGAATTCGGTGGCTGGCCGCGCACGGAGTGGTGCGTTTCGGTGCGTCCCGGGCGGCACGGCGCGGCGACCCGCAGGGATTGCTGGTCGCCGATCCGGTGACGCGCGCCGACCCTCGCGCCGTATTCGAGCGCATCCGCGCCTCGGGGCCGCTGGTGAAAACGTCGATCTCCACCATCACCGTCGACCATCGGGTAGTGCACGAGCTGCTGCGGTCGGACGACCTACGGGTCACCCAGCTGGGGGCGAACCTGCCAAGGCCGCTGCGCTACATCGAGAACAAGACTCGGTCCACGGCGCTGCATCCGCTCAAGCCGCCGTCGCTGCTGTCGGTGGAGCCGCCCGAGCACACCCGCTACCGCAAGCTCGTGTCCTCGGTCTTCACCCCACGTGCGGTGGGAAAGATGCGCGAGATGGTGCAGGAGAAGGCGGACAGTCTGCTCGACGAGCTTCTCGCGCAGACTCGGGCCGGCGGCACGACCGTCGACATCGTGGACAGGTACTGCGCGCAGCTGCCCGTCGCCGTCATCAGCAGCATTCTCGGTGTCCCCGACGGCGACCGGCAGCGTGTTCTCGAGTTCGGTGAGATGGCTGCACCGAGTCTGGACATCGGACTGTCGTGGAAGCAGTTCAACCGCGTCGAGAACGGACTGCGCGGGTTCGACGCATGGCTCGCCGGCCACCTCGCGGAACTGCGCCGAAATCCCGGTGACGACCTGATGAGCCAACTCATCCAGGCGGAAGACGGCGGCGTCGGGCTCAACGACGCCGAACTCCGCGCCACGGCGGGTCTGGTGCTGGCGGCAGGATTCGAGACGACCGTCAACCTGCTCGGCAGCGGGATTCGGCTGCTGCTCGATCACCCCGATCAACTCGCGATTCTGCAGCAGGACACATCGCTGTGGCCGACGGCGGTCGACGAGATGCTGCGTCTCGAATCGCCGGTTCAGCTCACCGCGCGGCTGGCCAAGCACGACGTGACGATCGAGGGCGTGCCACTGAAAGCAGGAGAACTGGTCGTACTGGTACTTGCCGGCGCCAACCGCGACCCCGCGGTGTTCGATGACCCGTATCGCTTCGATGTCAGGCGCGCGAACGCGGGCAAGCATCTGTCGTTCTCCGGCGGACGCCACTACTGCCTCGGCGCCTCCCTCGCCAAGGCCGAAGCGGAAGTGGGTCTGAAGACCCTGTTCGACCGATTCCCTCACCTGCAGTCCGCAGGCGAGGGAATCCGCCGCGACACCCGAGTCCTGCACGGCTGGGCGTCACTTCCGGTGGATCTGGGCGAACCTGCCGCTACAGGCGCTCACCCGTAGAAGCCGAGAAGAAGAACACCTCGTCGAGCTTCGGGACGAGGTGGACAGTCTCGGCCAACCCGATCGCGAGCTTGCGGTCGACCCGCACTGCAAGCCGGCCGTTCCGAATGGTCCAGTCCGATCCCAGCGGAGGCGCCCCGTACAGGAACGACTCGGCCCCGAGCTCCTCGATGAGTTCGACTGCGACGGAAACCGATCCGACGCCGTTCCCGACGAGATCCCAACTCTCGGAGCGGACTCCGACGGTCACGCGAGCTTCCTGCGTCGGAGCGGGGATGCGAACGCCGCCGACCACTGCCGCGCCGTCCACGACCGGGGCGTCGACGAGATTCATTCCGGGAGAACCGATGAAGCCTGCGACGAACGTGTTGACCGGGTTGTCGTACAGCTCCCGCGGCGATGCGATCTGCTGCAACTTCCCGTCCTTCAGCACCGCGACACGATCACCCATCGTCATCGCTTCGACCTGGTCGTGCGTCACGTACACCGTCGTCGTACCGAGACGCTTCTGCAATCCGGCGATCTGCGCGCGGGTACTGACGCGCAACTTCGCATCCAGGTTGGACAACGGCTCGTCCATGCAGAACACCTTGGGCTGACGGACGATCGCTCGCCCCATCGCCACCCGCTGGCGTTGCCCACCGGACAGTTTGCCCGGCTTCCGGTCGAGCAGCGGCTCCAACTCGAGCATCCTGGCGGCTTCGAGAACGCGAACTGCCGTGTCCGCCTTGTTCATTCCCGCATTACGCAGCGCGAATCCCATGTTGTCCCCGACGGTCATGTTCGGGTACAGCGCATAGTTCTGGAACACCATCGCAACGTCCCTCTCGCGCGGCGCGAGCGAGGTGACGTCGACGCCATCGATGTCGATGTGTCCGCTCTCCACCGATTCGAGACCGGCGAGCATCCGCAGGCTCGTCGACTTGCCGCATCCCGACGGTCCGACGAGAACGATGAATTCACCGTCGGTGATATCGAGTTCGAGGGTGTCGACGGCCAACGACTCGGCGCCCGGGTACCGGTGCGAGACCCCCGCGTAGTGGACGGCCGCCATTATGCCGGGAGCTTCGGGGTGATCTGGCGGTCGATGATCTGCTGCAGCTGATCCTGCACACTCGCGAACGTCGTTGCGACGTCGGCGTTCTGCAGCGCGATCTGCTCGAGCCCGGTGCCGATGATCTTGTCTCCGCCGGGAACGAACACACGCGCGTTGTCCTGCGAACGTGTCTTCGACAGCTGGTCGACGGCCGTCTTGGCGTTGGGGTTGGCTTCGAGGAACGCGATCTCGCTCGGGTCCTGCTGTGCGGACTTGCGCACCGGCATGTAGCCCGTGTTCTGCGAGAAGTACGCCGTGTTGGCACCGTTGGTGAAGAAGTCGATGAACTTGAGCGCGTTGACCTTACGCTCGTCGGAGATCTTGGCCGGGATGGCCAGGCCTGCACCGCCCGTCGGGCAGCCCGGCTGTCCGTCGGTCGAGGGCAGGAACGCGGTGCCGAACTCGAACGCGGCGTTCTTGGTGATACCGGACAGGTCACCCGTCGAGGCGATGGTCGAGGCGATGATGCCTGCGCCGAAATCGTTGGCGATGTCGTTGGACACTGCCGCGTACTTCTTGGTGTGGATCATGTCGGAGAGGAATTGACCTGCAGCAATGGTCTTGTCGTTGGTGAACTTCAGATCGAAGCCGTCGGAGTAGGACCCGCCGAAGGTCCAGATCGGGCCCTCGAACGTCCAGCCGAGGTAGTCCACCGCGTTGCCCCAACCGTGTGCGAGCTTGCCGTCACCGACGACGGCCTGAATGCGCGGGCCCCACTCGTCGAATTCCTGCCAGGTGGCGGGTCCGCGATCGGGAAGCCCGGCCTGCGCCCAGACTGCCTTGTTGTAGTAGAACAGCGGCGTCGACCGCGCATACGGAAGAGCCCAGTGGTTGCCGTTCCAGTTGTAGTCGGCGAGAAGCGAATCGACGTAGTCGCTCGAATCGACACCTGCGGCCGAGAAGTGCTTGTCGAGCGGCTCGATAGCACCGGTGAGCGCGTAGTTGAACCACCACACATCCGACAGCACGACGACGTCGGGCACGTCGTTGCCCGAGAGCGAGGCGTTGAACTTCTGCGAGACCTCCTCGTAGTTCTTGCCGCCGTCGATCAGGTTGACCGTCAGGCCCGGGTTCTCGGCCTGGAAACGAGCGATGAGTTCCTTCTCGTATTCCTGCGACTTGCCGGGGTGGCTGGACCAGAAGTTGATCGTGCTCGCGTCGCCCGTTGCCTCGGTTCCGGACGAGCTCGTTCCCGGACTGCTGCACGCTGCGAGGGCAGCGCCCGCCGCGAGAGTGCCGGTGAGCGTCAGGAATCCGCGACGATTGATGTTAGCCATGAGTGTTCAGTTTCTCCTGAGGGTGAGAGCGAATCAGCCTTTGACCGCACCGGAGGTGAGGCCTTTGATCATGTGGCGTTGCAGGGCAAGGAAAACGATGAGAATCGGGAGGATGGTCAGGATCGTCGCGGCCATCACTGCTCCCCAGTTGGTGTAACCCTCGCTGTTCTGGAGCAGGGTCAGCCCGACCGGAAGCGGTGCGACCGAGGAGTCGTCGGACATCAGGAACGGCCAGAGGTATTCGTTCCACTCGTTCACGATGGTGATGATCGCGAAGGCGACCATCGTCGGCCCCGACAGCGGCAGAACCACCCGGAACAGCAGACGTATCGGCCCCGCGCCGTCCATACGCGCCGCCTCGATGATCTCGGCGGGTAGCGACAGGAAATGGTTGCGCATCAGGAACGTCCCGAATGCGACCCCGGCGAGCGGAAGGATGATGCCCTGGAACGAGTTTCGCCATCCCAGATCCGAGATCAGCGAGTAGTTCGAGATGACCGTGATCTGGTTGGGGACCATCAGCGCCGCGATGATGACGAGAAACACGATGTTCTTGCCGGGAAAGCGCAGGAACACCAGCCCGTACGCGCTGAGCACCCCGAGTACGAACTTGATCGACGACGTCGCGGCCGTGATGATCAGCGAGTTGCGCAGGTAGGTGAAGAACGGAACCTCCGTCGTCGCCTCACGGTAGTTCTCGGGGTGGAACGAGCTCGGCCACCAGGTGACGGGCTGAACGTAGATGTCGCCGCGTTCCTTGAAGGACGTGATCAGAATCCAGAACAGCGGAAGTCCGATCATGAGCAGTACCAACACCATCGCCACATAACCGAATACCGTCGACAGACTGCGCTGGCGCTGCGGATCTCTCGGGACCGGTTGCGAGCGCTTGTCGACGTCCGGCTTCAGAGTCAATGTCATCGCTGATCATCCCGATCCATGATTCGTACCTGCACGAGCGTGATGATCAGCAGGACGACGAACATGATCGTCGCCACCGTCGCGCCGTAACCGGCCCGGAAGTTGCGGAAGGTCTCCTCGTACACCTGGAAGACCATCGTGGTCGTCCCGTTGCCGAGCGGTCCGCCGCGCGTCATCACGTTGATGATGTCGAAGACCTGCAACGAGTTGAGCAGTACCGTGATCGACAGGAAGAAGGTGGTCGGACGCAGCTGCGGCAGAAGCACTTTGCGGAACGTCGTCCACTTGCTCGCGCGGTCGATCTCCGCGGCTTCCATCAACTCCTTGCGTACGCCCTGCAGGGCGGCGAGGTAGATGACGAAGGTGTAGCCGAGGTTCTTCCACAGGTAGGTCACCGTGACCATGAACAACGCCCAGCCCGGGTCCTGGTAGAAATCGGGCGAGGACACGCCGATGCGCTGCAGAAGATCCTGTATCAGCCCGAAGTTCGGGTCGAAGACGAACTGGAAGGCGATGCCGATGGCGGCGCCCGAGATCACGAACGGTGCGAACACGGCGGATCGAACGAAGTTGCGTCCGCGCAGTTTTCGGTCGAGAAGCATCGCCAGGATCAGACCGAGGACGAGGCTTCCGACGACCGCCGCGATGGTGAAGATCACGGTGTTGGAGACGATCACCCACGTGTCGTCGCGCGAGAACCACTCGCGGTAGTTCGCGAGTCCGACGAAAGTCGATGTGGGAGAGGAGAGATTCCAATCGTAGAACGAGAACTGGAAGTTCTCCACGAGCGGCCGGTAGGTGAACACGGCCAGCAGCACGAGATTGGGACCGAGAAGAATCAGGAACAGTGCGTAGTCACTCCACGGCCTGCCGAAGAATGTTCTCCGGCCTGCCGTGGGCAGCACTCGTTCCGTTGTTGTACTCACTGCGGGGACTGTGCTCACCTACCGCGAACGGTAGGTGAACTACGCCCGAACCCCGGAATGCGTTGAAGCTAAAACCTCGGATGCGAACCGCTCAACGGTTCCAATCACCCAATCCGTCGGCGCCGCTCAGTGTTCCGCCCGCAGTGTTGACGACGACGACCGGGTCACCCTTCTGGGAATTCTCGAAGAACCACTGGCCGTCCTCGGTGCTGACGTTGAGGCAGCCGTGGCTGGTGTCCTCGGAGCCCTGCGCCCACTCCGACCACGGTGCGGCGTGCACGAAGATTCCGCTGTAGGAGATACGCGTCGCGTACTCGACGTACGTGCGGTAACCGTCCTCCGAATCGACAGGGACACCGTATGTGGAGGAGTCCATGTACATGTCGCGGAACTTCTCGCCCACGATGTACGTGCCGTTCGGGGTCTCGTGACCGGGCTTGCCCATCGACGTCGGCATCGTCTTCACGACCTCACCGTTGCGGGTGATGGTGATCTGATGCGTGGCGTCGTCGGCGGTGGTGATGAGCGAGTCGCCGGTGGAGAAGTCGGCGCGCGCACCGCCTGCTTCGACCGTCACCGACGTGTGCGCCGGGTAGAACTCGTTCGGCAGCCACCGGACCTGAGTGTCGTTGATCCAGTAGAAGTGACCGTCGACGGACGGCGACGTCGTCACAGCAATCGCGCGCTCCGCTGCCGCGCGATCACCGATTGCCTCGTTGAACCTGATGGCGACAGGCTGTGCGACACCGACTACCTCGCCGCCGCTGGGACTGATGGAGGGATCGGAGAAGTTCGCCGGCGCCCGTCGCTGCACCTGCGGTTCCGGGGCAGGCGCAGGAAGAGTCGGCTCGGCGGATCCGGAGAAGCCGGGAACCTCGGGTCCACCCGGCCAGAGCGGAGCAGCCTGCGCGGGCGCGACGAGCGAGGCCGCACCGAAGGCCGCCACTGCAACCAGCGACACACGAGCCACGAGACGTCGCGGCGAACGAAGAGCGAGTGACATGACTTTTCTCAGATCCGTTCTTTCCGGGACCGACACACCGAACTGCTCGGTGCACATCCGAAACCAACAGCTATTAACACATACTGCGCGGCTGATTGCTAATCGGAATGGGCGTTTCCGATGATGCCCGCTTTCTTTGCCGCGGACCGGACCTGGAATGCAGATGCGACGAAAAGAACACCGAAGACAATCGCGAACACGCCGACGAGCCACACGATGCTGAGGATGCTGCTGACCGGGAAGAACACCAGTACCAGGCCGAACAGCAGCTCGATGACTCCGGCCACGAGAAGCAGTACCCAATGCGCAGCACCGTCGAGTTTACGAAGGCGGAAAGATCCGAAGATTTCCAGAATTCCGCCCACGATCGCCCAAATTCCTATGACGAAAACGGCAGCGAGTGCAGTAATTTCGGGCCAAACGAACGCGACGATTCCGGCGCCGAGCGAAACGATTCCGCCGAGCAACCACCACACCCAGCCCGACTGCACCGTCCGCGCTCTGATCGATCGGACGATCGCCGAAATTCCGTCGACGATCGCGTACGCACCGAACACGACAACGAGCGCCCACACCGTGACCTCGGGCCATACGAGTGCAATTATCCCGAAGACGATCGCAAAGATTCCTCGAAGCAGAACCGCCCACCACAGGTCCTTGCCGATCCGGAGAAGCGCTTCCTCGTTGCTGGAGAATTGTGTCGACATGTGAAACACCGCTTTCTGTTAGGGAAGGGCAGGAATAGGCAGGGCTGGCACAGGAAGAACAGGGAGAACAGGGAGCTGTACGACGACGGTGGTGGATCGGACACCGTCGGACAGGCAGAGCTGGCCTGTCGTGACGTTGACGGCCAGGCCGGGGCCTGCGTCGCAGCGGACACCTTCCTCGGCGGTGCCGACGAAGGTCTGACCACGTTCCAGTGACACGGCCAGAGCGATTGCCCCTGCATCGGGGGAGACGATGGATACCGAATCGGTGCCGGTGGACAGGGCGCCGACGCGTCCGGACGACGTCTCCGCGGCGGCGACGCCGCCGTCGCTCGCAAGGCCGAACGCGCCGCCCTCGTTGTCGGCCCGCGCGAATGCGACGCTGTCGATGGCACGGGCGTACGCGGTGGACGTCGCGTCGTTCCTGACGCCACACGCCGAGCGGCCCTCCACCGTCACCGCCTCGGAACCGGGCGCTGCCGAGCAGGACAGGTCGGCCGCGGATGCGGCTGCCGGTGCGAGCAGCGCGGCGACCGCCACAAGCGCGAGTGCTCCGCCCACGAGTGCGGTTTTTCGTCCGTATTCGTCCCCACCGATCCCCACCACGAATGACCTTCCGCTTTCGACTGCCGACCCCGGTGTTTGGATTCTGCCACTACGGGGCATCAAACACGGGGTCTATCCGGCCCCGAAGAAAATCCGTCGAGTCACCGGCGGCACATCATTGCCGATTCGAGCGTGTAATCGCCGACTCTCCGGTCTCGTGCTCGCGCAGACCCGGTGTCGGTTCTTCGCAGGAAGTCGGCCACGCAGACTGGACATCGACATTGATCGATACTTCGACGGACATACGACGCGTTGTGGTCGTGGTGCCGGTGCACAACGAGGAAGACCTGCTCAGAGGCTGTCTCGACGCTCTGGACGTCTCTCGGAATCACGTCGGACCGCTCGACGTACGCACGATCGTGGTGCTCGACGCCTGTAGTGACGCCTCCGAGTCCATTGCCGTTCGATGGGCGTCGAGCAGTGAGGGTCGCTCCGTCGTCACCGTCGACAGGCAAAATGTCGGGGCCGCCCGCGCGGCGGGTTTTCTCGCCACCGTTGCCGTCCCAGGGACGTGGTTCGCCACCACCGACGCCGACAGCGTCACCCGGCCCGATTGGTTGTCGTCACAAATAGCGCACGCTCGGCGCGGCGCGGCCGCGGTCGCGGGAACAGTGCGAGTCGACCTCGATTCGGCCCCGGCCGGCATCGCTGCCGCCTATCGTTCGGGATACCGAAATCAGCCAGGACACCGCCACGTGCACGGTGCGAATCTCGGCATCCACGCCGACGCTTACTGGAGTGTCGGAGGCTTCGCCTCGTTGACCACGGGCGAGGACGTCGACCTCGTCCGCAAGCTGGAGAAGGCCGGTGCGCCGATCGTGTACGCATGCGACTCTCCGGTCTCGACGTCGAACCGGATGCACGGACGCGCTCCCGACGGTTTCGCCGGCCATCTGCGCTCCCTCGGCACTGTAGTTCCCGGATGAACGGTGGTTCCCGGATGAACGGCGGTACCCGAATGGACAGGGGTACTCGGACGGACGGGGGTACTCGGATGGACAGGGGCGCCGACAGCCCGGTCGTGCGGCGGCTACGACAGTGGGCCCGCGACGAGGCGTCCGATCTTCCACTGCCCGGCTCGGGTTACACCGACACCCGCTGGCAGATGCTCGCGAGTCTGAGCCGCGAGGACACGATTCTCGGACGGCTCGCCGAAGCGCACGCCGACGCTCTGGCCGTTCTCGCCGAACTCGGTGGTCCGACGCCCCGCCGTGGCCAGATCTGGGGTGTGTGGGCTGCCGAACCGCCGACGCCGGTCCTCGAGGCGGCCCAGACGTCGAACGGCTGGACTCTCACCGGCGTCAAGCCGTGGTGTTCGGGTGCGAACGTGTGCACCGACGCGTTGGTCACGGCACGCGTCGGAGACCGCTCACGAATGTTCGCCGTCGACGTGACACAGGATCTGTGCGCCCCGATCCCGCACACGTGGCACGCGGTCGGCATGGCCGAGAGCGATTCCGGCCACGTGCGTTTCGAGGGCGCCAGGGCCCACCCGGTCGGCGAACCAGGTGCCTACATCGATCGTCCCGGCTTCTGGCACGGTGCCATCGGAGTGGCGTCGTGCTGGTTCGGGAGCGCATGCGCCGTCGCCGATACCTTGCACGCCGCGGCGCGATCCGGTGCCGATCCGCACGCCCACGCACATCTCGGTGCCGTCGCAGCGGCGTTGGGTGCAGCGTCGAGTGCGTTGACGACGGCTGCAGCCGAGATCGATTCGGATCCAACCGATTCCGACGGTCGCGGCCGAACACGCGCGCGGATCGTCCGAGCGATCGTCGAGAGCGCGGCCACCGAGTGCCTCGACCGTGTCGGACGCGCCCTCGGTGCGGCGCCGTTGTGCGCGGACCACCAGCACGCACGTCGTGTCGCCGATCTGACGGTATACCTGCGACAGAGCCACGCCGAGAAGGACCTCGCAGCCCTCGGCGAGGACATAGCCGAGGAGAAGAATCCGTGGTAGACGACACAACCCCCACATTCGACGCGTCCGAGCTGGGGACTCCTGAATCCACCTGGGCTGCATGGGATCACACCTACACCCCACTCGACCTGTCACGCTGTCGTGAATTGATCGTGGTGGCACCGCATCCCGACGACGAGGTTCTCGGCGTAGGCGGCCTGATGTCCGCCGCGGTCGCCGCAGGCATCGAGGTGACACTCGTCGCCGTGACCGACGGCGGCGGATCGCACGCGGGATCGCCGACCATCTCGGCCGAGCAGTTGATCGCCGAGCGTCCCGAGGAGTCGCGTCGGGCACTGGCGGTGTTGGGCGTGGAGACGGAACCGGTTCGGCTCGGATTCGACGACGGCGACGTCGAATCCCGAGAGGCCGATCTCGCGCATGCGCTGACGCAGCTGTTGACGGGCGGACCGGGAACGTGGTGCCTGACCACCTGGCGCGGCGACGGCCACCCGGACCACGAGGCCACCGCGAGAGCGTGCCTGACCGCTGCTGCACGTACCGGCATCGCCGTGCTCGAGTATCCGGTGTGGATGTGGCACTGGGCGCATCCGAATCATCCGGACGTGCCCTGGGGTCGCGCGTTCGGAATCGATCTCGACGCCGATGTGCTCGCGGCGAAGCGAGCCGCGGTGCGTGAGTTCGCAACGCAGATCGCGCCACTGTCGGATCATCCCGCCGACCGCGCGGTATTGCCGCCGCACGTGGTGGACCGCCTGCTCCGGCCGGTCGAGGTGGTGTTCGCGTGAGCTTGCACTCCGAGTACTTCGACGGCGTCTATGCCGAGGGCGACGACCCGTTCGGCTTGAGTACCAGCTGGTACGAGGACAGAAAGTACTCGATCACGATGGCGTCGCTACCGCAGCGGCGATATCGACGCGCACTCGAACCGGGCTGCTCGATCGGGGTGCTGACCCAGCGGTTGGCCGAGCGCTGCGACTCGCTCGTCTCCACCGACGTCGTCGATCCGCCCCTTCGGTTGGCCCGTACCCGCGTCGAGTCCGAGGACGTGCGGTTCGTGAAATGGTCGCTCACCGAGAACTGGAATGTGGTCGATCCGGACGCTGCGGCGTTCGACCTGGTGGTGCTCAGCGAGGTCGGCTATTACCTCGACGAGCGAGATCTGCGAAGATCGATGGATACCGCGGCGGCGCACCTCGAGCCAGGGGGGACGCTGCTGGCGGTGCACTGGCGACATCCGGTGGCGGACTATCCGCTGACCGGCGACCAGGTGCACGGGGTGATCGCCGATACCGACGGGCTCTCGCGGCTCGGCGGTTACGTGGACGAGGATTTGATCCTGGAGGTGTTCACCGCGTCGAACGAGAGACCACAATCGATTGCGCAGAGCGAGGGACTGGCATGAACGGGGACACATCCACGCGGGGATACGACAGGGGTGGATACGACAGGGGTGGTCTCGAGTCACTGCTCGGGCCCAACAGTCTGCGCACCGATTTCGCGCCGATCGTGGATCTTCTGACATCCGAGACCATCGGCTACGAGGCCATCGTCCGTGGACCCGAGGCCACCGCGTTCGCCGAACCGGCCGCACTGGCCTCCGCTGCGCGCGCGATGGACATGACGGTCGACCTCGATCTGTTTCGGTGGGAGGGCGCAGTCAGTGCGGTGGAGAAATCCGATGCACTGCAGGGCGTGCCCCTGTTCATCGCCATCGAACCGGATTCGCTACCCCACCTTCCCGATCGTGGAACCCTCGGCGCAGGTACCGCGGTGTTGCAACTCGACGAGACCTCGCTGATTCGTCGCCCCGCGCAGTTGTTGCGCGCGGTCGCCGATGTTCGACGCCTCGGCTGGGCCATCGCCGTGGACCACGTCGGCGTGCGGCCGGAGTCGTTGGCGCTGCTCCCACTCCTCGAACCCGACGTCGTCAAGCTCGACCGTTCCCTGATCACTCGGACTCCGAGCCGGTTCACTGCCCGTGTGGTCAATGCCGTTGCCGCATACACCGAGCGGACCGGAGCGATCGTCATGGCCGAGGGTATCGACACCGAGGAGGCCGTCGGTGTGGCACGTGCGCTCGGCGCGAGCGTCGGGCAGGGCAGGTATCTCACCGAAATACATCGGCCGTCGCCCGACGCGTCGAAGCGGTTGTCGACGTTGAACTTTCGCACCTCACCCGAGCGCGGAACGCTCCCACGCTCGTCGCCGTTCCAGTTGGCGTCGGCGGGACGTGACGCCAAGCCGTCGACCAAGCGTCTTCTGGTCGAGGTCAGCAAGGGCCTGGAGTCCATCGCAGGCGAAAGCTTGCAGACCGCAGTCATTCTCGGGTCGTTCGAGAAGCGTGAACACTTCACGGTGCCGACCGCCAGGCGATGGGAAGTGATGGCGTCGCGGGCAGCCCTGGTCGGCGCACTCGCCGTCGGTATCGATTCCGAGCCCGCTCCGCGGGTGCGCGGGGCCGATCTTGCGGCCGACGATCCGGTGCGTGAAGAATGGGTCGTCGTCGTACTGTCACCGCACTTCTCGGCTGTGCTGGCCGCGAAAGATCTCGGTGACACCGGCCCCGATGCGGCGCGCCGATTCTCTTACGTCCTGAGCCACGATCCACAACTGACGGTCGACTGTGCGCGCAGCCTGCTGCTGCGGCTACCGGTCGAACGGACCGGGATGTAGCGAGCGCGCCGTCACCCCGGCAGATCTTTCTCGGCGTCCGCGACGACCTGGTTCGCGAGGTCCGCGAGTTTGGTGTTCGTGTCCTGAGACAGCCTGGACAACAGGGCAAATGCTGCTTGCGAGCTCAACTTGTACCGTTCCATGAGCATGCCCTTGGCCTGCCCGATGACGTCTCGACTCGTGAGAGCCGCGCGAATCTGCTGCTCCTCACGAGCGCTGGAGAACGCGATCGCCGCATGGGCCGCGAACAACGCCCCGATCGACTCGGCGTCGGCGTCGAACGCGAGTTTGCGCGACGAATGCAGATTGAGCGCGCCGAAATTGAAGCCTTCGACGTAGAGCTGGAAGCAGATCATGCTCTGCACACCGAGCCCGGCTGCTGCGACCGCAAATCGCGGCCACCGGTCGTCGATGTCCATGTCGTCGATACGGATGGTTCGCTGTTCGATCGCCGACTCCAGGCACGGGCCCTCACCGAGATGCTCTTGAACGGCGTCGCACTTGGCCGCGATGTCCCCCGACAGTGCAGCACTGTGTACGAACCTGCCCTGCAACACGGTGGTGATGCTGGCGTACTCGGCGGAGGGAACGTTGAGCACGGACGAGTCGGTGATCGCCTGCAACATGCGATCGGGGTCGCCGTGGTCGCGTCGCAGATCACGAGCCACTGCAGCCATCCTGCTGCCGAGGGCGAGCTCCGAACTCGACGGCGACACATCGCGCCCGAGCACCTGCTCACTCATGACAATCACCTCCATCGCAAGCCGTAAGGGTACCTCTGATCAGAGACCGCTCGGAGCGATCAGCCGATGTACGAACCTCATCTTGTCCATGACGGTCGGCGGAAGCACGAACGGATAGAGGTCCTGGTGACCCATCGAACGGTTGATCTGGTTGAGCGCCCAGGACAGCGGCAGCCACCACTCGATGATCTGATCGAAACCGACGTCACCGGGCAGGGGGCTGTCGAGGGTGGACCCGGCGGGCGCCATCCCGAACGCTGCAGCGGTGTCGAGCGTATCGCGAATGTGCAGGTAGTGAGCGAAGGTCTCGGCCCAGTCCTCGGCCGGATGCATCGTCGCGTACGACGACACGTAGTCGTCCTCCCAGTTCTCGGGTGCACCCTCGTTGTAATGCCGGTCGAGCGCGGCCTGGTAGTCGGTGTCCGGGTCGCCGAACAACTCCTCGAAGCCAGGGCGGCTCTCACCGGTGCCAACCAGCACCATCTGGTAGTAATGCCCGATCTCGTGGCGGAAGTGCCCCACCAGCGTGCGGTACGGCTCGGCCATGGACACGCGAAGCTGCTCGCGGTGCACGTCGTCGCCTTCCGCGAGGTCCAGGGTGATCAGGCCGTCGGCGTGCCCGGTCAGAACCTGCGTGTTGGCGCTCGAGAGCAGGTCGAAGGCAAGTCCGGTCGCCGGATCCTCGTCGCGGCCGACGATGGCCAGCCCGAGTTCGGTGAGTTCGAGGATGACGCGGCGCTTGTTGGTCTCGGCATCCGCGTACGCGGCCATCGCGTCGAGATCGTCGTCGGCCGGGCGAGTGCGGGTGAGCCGGCACGAGACGCAGAGTTCGACGTCGTCGGTGGAGTCGACGAGCCAGTTGCACTTGGCCGTGTTGAGGTTGGCGCACGTGCGCCAGATCGTGCCGTCGACCTCGGCCTCGGCGACGCCGTTGTCGGCTTTGTCCGGTAGCACCAACAGCGCTCGCGACGGAAGATGGAAGCCCAGTGCGCTGTGGCAGTGCAGGCACAGCGAATTCTCGAAGGACAACTTCTGTCCGCATTTGCGGCAGATCAAATCACGCATGGACGCTCAGACTTTCGTTTTTTCCGACGACCGACGCGCCGACATGTGAACAGGTCTACCGACCGACCAATATTGTCCGTTGTATATGACGGGACAGCACACCATACGATACCGCGCGGATAACAGCACGACGACGATTGCATAACGCCGCAAATGTCGGGGATGGAAGTATTCTGCGGTGTCGCGCGTTGGCCTGAGTGCGCAGTCGACACATGCTGCAGTCGACACAAAGCTACGAGAATCGATCGAGGGGACCTTTTTCACCGATGAGCACGAACCCGTCCACCACCACCCTCGGAGCCCTCGCCTCATGGCCGAGATGACGCCGACGCTGTCCCCGGTCCGCCGATTCGCCCAACGTCTGACTGCGTCGATGGGTCATGCGGCAAGTGCGACCCCCGGCCCACACGGGGCCAAGAACAGCGAAACACTGGCGGCCGGGTTTCTGCTCGGCGCCACCGTTCTTGCCCTCGTCTGGGCCAACTCGCCTTTCGGCGGCACCTACGACACCTTCTGGCACACCGAGATCTCGATCTCGATCGGCAACCACGGCATCGCCCTCGACCTGGCGCACTGGGTCAACGACGGCCTCATGGCCCTGTTCTTCTTCGTCGTCGGCCTCGAGGTCAAGCGCGAGTTCGCGATGGGCGAGCTGACCGATCGATCACGAGCCAGCATTCCCATCGTCGCCGCGCTCGCAGGCCTGGCGTTACCTGCGCTGCTGTTTCTGCTGCTCAACCCCTCGGGTGAGGCCGCAACCGCGTGGGGCGTCGTCATCTCCACGGACACCGCGTTCCTGCTCGGTGCGCTCGCCGTCATCGGGCCGAAGAAGGCGGCACGGCTGCGCATCTTCCTGCTGACCCTGGCCGTCGCCGACGATGTCGGTGCGCTCGCGATCATCGCGTTCTTCTACACCGACACGCTCGAGATCGTGCCTCTGATACTCGCCTTCGTCGGGTTGGCCGCAATCGCGCTCCTCCGCAGAATGGAGGTCTGGCGCGGAATCGGATATCTCGTCGTCTCCATCGCCACGTGGGTCGCGTTCTACGAGTCGGGTGTGCACCCGACACTTGCAGGCGTCATGATCGCGTTGATCCTGCCGGTGTATCCGCCGCGTCGAAAAGAAGTCGAGCGGGCGGCCGATCTCACTCGTGCCTTCAGCCAATCTCCCAATCCGGACTACGCCCGCGCCGCGAGACTCGGCCTGGATCAAGCGGTCTCGGTCAACGAACGGCTCATGCGCCTCTACCAGCCGTACACGGCCTTCATCATCGTGCCGATATTCGCGCTCGCCAACGCCGGCGTCGTCCTCAGCGGCGACACGCTACGAGCCGCGGCGACCTCACCGCTCACGTGGGGAATCGTCGTCGGCCTCGTCCTCGGGAAGCTGATCGGAATCACCGGCGCAGCAGCGATATTCGCCAAGATCAAACCTGA
Organism: Rhodococcus yunnanensis NBRC 103083; assembly: GCF_001895005.1. Taxonomy (GTDB): domain Bacteria; phylum Actinomycetota; class Actinomycetes; order Mycobacteriales; family Mycobacteriaceae; genus Rhodococcoides; species Rhodococcoides yunnanense. Next base: position 174,898 of record NZ_BCXH01000009.1, read on the forward strand.
CGCTCTCGCCCCCGGATTGACGTTGTCGCACATAGCCGGTGGCGCCGCGCTGTCGGGAATCGGGTTCACCATCTCGCTGTTCATCGTCGATCTCGCACTCGACGACCCATTGCTCGCCGACGAGGCGCGGGTGGGCGTGCTCGCGGCATCGGTCATCGCCGCGACGCTCGGCTGGATCCTGTTCCGGATCGACCGGCGGGTGCATCCACCCCGAACGGACATCTCGCACAAAATACTTCGGCCCGTCGACCCGAAGCGGGATCACATCCGCGGCCCCGTCGACGCACCACTGACGTTGGTCGAGTACGGCGACTTCGAATGCCCGTTCTGCAGCAAGGCAACCGGCAGCATCCGCGAAGTGCGCGCACATTTCGGCGACAACGTGCGCTACGTATTCCGGCACCTACCGCTCGACGACTACCACCCCCATGCCCGCTACGCCGCGCACGCCAGCGAAGCCGCTGCGGCGCAGGGAAAGTTCTGGGAGTTGGCCGATGTGTTGTTCGACCACAGCGACGCTCTGCAACCGGACGACATCGCCGAGTACGCCGCCGCGCTCGGACTCGACATCGACCGCTTCGAGGAGGATCTGCGGACCGGCGACTACGTCGTACGCGTCGAGGACGACGAACTCGACGCAAGGTCGAGTGACGTCGAGGGCACCCCGACGTTCTACCTCGGCCGAGGAGACAAGAACCTGACCCGCCACACCGGCCCGTACGACGCGGCCTCGCTCATTCGGGAACTCGAGGCCTACTGAGATACTCGAGGCCTGCTGAGATACTCGCTCATTCTGGTACTCGTGGCCTACTGCGCCTGCTCGATCTTGTTGCCGTGCTCGTCCCAGTGTTCGGCTACTTTCTTCGACGGCTGAACGCGGGGCGGCTCGCCGGGCATCTTGGGGTAGTCGGGCGGGAAGTTGAGCTCCCCGCCCGGCAACGTCTCCCATAGGTTCAACAGTGGTTCGAGCGAGTACGCCTGGGAGTCCATGTCGTCCCATGCGTCGCCGTCGGCGAGGAAGTCCGGGACGGTGGTGATGTTGTAGTCGCGGGGATCGGTGACGTCGGCCAGCTGCGCCCACGTCATCGGCGTGCTGACGGGAGCTCCTGGCCGGGCCCGCAAACTCCACGCGCTGGCGATGGTGCGATCCCTGTTGTTCTGGTTGTAGTCGAGGAAGATGCGTTCTCCGCGTTCTTCTTTCCACCATTTTGTGGTCACGCCGTCGTCGCGACGTTCCAGCTCGCGTCCGAGCCCGATGGCCGCATGCCGCACCTGCTCGAAGGTGTAGTCGGGCGCGATTCGCACGTAGATGTGAATTCCACGATTGCCGCTCGTCTTGGGATAACCCCGCAGACCCAACTCCTCGAGCAGCTCACGGGTGACCTCGGCGACCCGCTTGGCGTCGGCGAACGTGGTACCCGGCTGCGGATCGAGATCGAGTCGAAGCTCGTCGGGATGGTCGACGTCGGGGCGACGCACGGGCCACGGATGGAACGTCACTGTGCCCATCTGCGCGGCCCACACTGCCGCCGCGGGCTCGCTCGGACACAGTTCTTCGGCGGTGCGACGCGACGGGAACGCGATCTCGACGGTCTCGATCCACTCGGGAGCGCCCTTGGGAAGCCGCTTCTGATAGAAACCGTCGCCCTCTTTGTCCTGGGGGCCGAACGCGAGCCGCATGCCGTCGCGGTACCCGTCCGGCCAGCGTTCCATGGCTGTCGGACGCTCGCCGATCGCGCGAAGCAGAGGCTCGCCGACGGCGGCGAAGTACTCGCAGACAGCCAGTTTGGTGATGGCGGGTGTTCGATCGGTGGCCTCGTAGATGACGCGGTCGGGGCTCGAGACCCGCACCTCACGCCCAGCCGCGTCCACGAATGCGGGAGGAGTCTTTGCAGCCATGTCAGTTTCCCCCTGCAATCACATCTGCGACGTCGTAGTTCACCGGGACTTCGAGTTGCTCGTACGTGCACGAGAGCGGGTCACGGTCGGGACGCCACCGCAGGAATCGGGCTGCGTGCCGCAGTCGCTCGCCTTCCATCTGGTCGTAGGCGACCTCGACGACGCGTTCGATGCGCAGCGGCACCCAGCTGCGATCCTTGTTCGACGTCCATCGGTTCGGCTCACCGGACTTGGGATCCTCCCCGGTGCGCAGCGGCTGCAGTTCCTCGAGCAGTTCCACTCGTCGCTTGTCCGTGAACGCCGAAGCTCCACCGATCATTCGCAGCTGATCGCCGTCGTAGAGCCCGAGGAGCAGGGATCCGATTCCGTTGCCGGACTTGTGCACTCGGTAACCGATCAGCGCGCAGTCCGCGGTGCGCGCATGCTTGATCTTGATCATCTCACGCTTGTTCGGCAGGTAGATGCCGTCGAGTTTCTTCGCGACGACACCGTCGAGGCCTGCACCCTCGAAACGCTCGAACCAGTCCTGCGCCGTCGCGGCGTCGTCGGTGGCGCTGGTGACCTGACAGCGACGTCCGCCCGCGGGACCTCCGTCGCCCATGACGTCCAGGAGCTTGGCACGTCGAACGTGGAACGGCTCGGGAGTCAGATCCGCCGAGCCGAGGGCCAGCAGATCGAATCCGACGAACATCGACGGCGTCTTCTCCGCCAGCATCCGCACACGGCTGTCCGCTGGATGGATTCTCTCCGACAGCGCATCCCAGTCGAGGCGCGTGCGGCCGTCGATCTCGCGCGGCACGACGATTTCGCCGTCCACCACGACGCGATCCGGCAACTCTTCTCGCACGTTCTCGACCAACTCGGGGAAGTATCGCGCCAGGTCCTTGCCGCCGCGGGATCCGAGAATCACCTCGTCGCCGTCGCGAAAGACGATCGCACGAAAGCCGTCCCACTTGGGCTCGTACGACCACGACGCCGGTCCGTCCTCGGGCTGACTCGGCACCACTTTCGCTGCCTTCGCGAGCATCGGCTGCAGGGGCCATTCGACAGGTAGGTCCACGGGGTCAATAGTGCCCCATCGGTACGACAGCTTCACCGAAACGAGACTCCGAGAAGATCGATGCTGCTCTCGGGCGGTTCGTCGGATATTTTAGCCTTCGACCTGTACCTGTAGGAACTCAGAGCTAGGACACCATCGATGACTCTCTTCGGCCGAGCGATCCGGGGTGCCGCTGTCGCTGCGTCCGCATGCGCGCTCGTGTTTCTGGCAGGCTGCGGTTCCGACGTCACACCCCGCGCGATACCGGCGGCCGACGCCGGGCCTGCGCCGACGTCCTCGGTGTCGACTTCCTCGGCCAAGCCGAGCACACCCCCTGGGCAACAGGGCGAGGACACCGGTGGTGACGTCGACATCGACGTCGAGATCGGTGAGTGCGTTCAGCTCGGCGGAACCATGACCGAGGCGGAGATCGACAACGCGACGTGCGGCAGTCCCGAGTCGAACTACAAGGTGATCGCGAAGGTCCCCACCGGTGACGAGTGCTCCACCGACGCCGACCAGTACTACTACGAGACCTACGGCGGGGTCGAGCAGGGCGCGCTGTGCCTCGACGTCGACTGGGTCGTCGACGGATGCATGGACCTGTCGGGTGACGACCCGCTTCGCATCGACTGCAACTCGCCTGGATCGAGCACCGTCCGCGTGGTGGAGGTGTTGCCGGGAACCACCGATGTCGAGGAGTGCGCGGATCCCGCGTCGAGCGGTTACGCCTACGACCAGCGGAACTTCATCGTGTGCGTCGAAGAGCTGTAGCGGAACATGATCGGCGACGGTTCGGTCCCGCTGAAGTCCGCACGGGGGCGCTGGATCGTCGCTGCCACCGTGCTCGGATCCTCCCTTGCGATGCTCGACGCCACCGTCGTCAACGTCGCGCTACCGGACATCGCCCGTGATCTCGGATCCGGTGTCGCCGGGCTGCAGTGGACCCTCAGCGGCTACACGCTGACCCTCGCGTCGCTGATCCTGCTCGGCGGGGCACTCGGTGACCGTCTCGGCCGCCGGAAGGTGTTCGTGTGGGGCACCGTCTGGTTCGCGCTCGCGTCGGTACTGTGCGGGTTGGCACCGAACATCGAGGTCCTCGTCGCTGCTCGACTGCTCCAGGGAGTCGGCGCCGCGCTGCTGACGCCGGGCAGTCTCGCGTTGATCTCGGCGTCGATCCACGAGGACGACCGAGGAGCCGCCATCGGCATGTGGTCGGGCCTCGGCGGAGTCGCCTCCGCGATCGGTCCGCTGCTCGGTGGGTGGCTCGTCGAGGTGGCCGGGTGGCGGTCGGTGTTCCTGCTCAACATCCCCCTCGCCGTCGCAGTGGTGTGGGTGGCGATGAAACACGTTCCGGAGAGCCGCGATCCGCACGCCGCAGGCAAGCTCGACCTGCCGGGAGCCGCGGTCGTGGCCGTGGCGCTCGGACTGCTCACCTACGGATTCATCGGGTCGTCGTGGATCGTCGTCGTCCTCGGAGTCGCGGCCGTCGGGGCGTTCTTCGTCGTCGAGCACCGATCTCGCACTCCGCTCGTGCCGCCGTCGTTGTTCGCTTCCCGCGTCTTTCTCGCCGCCAATCTCGTGACGCTCGCGGTGTACGCCGCGCTCGGCGGTGTCTTCTTCCTGCTGATCCTGCAGCTGCAGTTGGCGCTGAACTACTCTCCGATCGCCGCAGGAGTCGCGACCCTGCCGATCACCGTGCTGATGCTGCTGCTGTCGGCCCGCACCGGCAGGCTCGCGCAGCGCATCGGTCCGCGAATCCCCATGACGATCGGCCCGCTGATCGCCGCGACCGGACTGGTGCTCATGCTGCGCATCCAACCGGGCGCCACGTACCTCGCGCACGTACTGCCTGCCGTCGTCGTGTTCGGTCTCGGACTCTCGATCCTGGTCGCCCCGCTCACCGGGGCCGTGCTCGGTGCCGTCTCGACCGACCGCGCAGGCATCGCGTCGGGTGTCAACAACGCCGTCGCGCGCACCAGCCAGTTGCTCGCCGTCGCAGCGCTACCCGGACTCGCCGGAATCTCGGGAGTCGACTACGACGACCCTGCCGTCTTCTCCAGCGGATTCCACACCGCAATGATCATCTGCGCAGCGCTGTTGGTGGTCGGTGCGCTGATCGCCGCCCTGATGATCCGAGGCGAGCGTAGGTCCGAGCCGGACTCCATCGACTGCAGGCCGCACTGCGATCTGTCCTCTCCTGCAGTGAGCCCTCACGAGCAGGTTTAGGCTTGACCGTGGATACAGCCCGAATATCCACGTAGAGGTCAGGAGTGCCATGTCGACCGAGAACGATTCACCGGACATCAAGCCGAGGAGCCGCGATGTCACCGACGGCTTGGAGAAAACCGCCGCCCGAGGCATGTTGCGTGCAGTCGGCATGGGGGACGGCGACTGGGGCAAGTCCCAGATCGGTGTCGCATCGTCGTGGAACGAGATCACCCCGTGCAACCTCTCCCTCGAACGCCTCGCGAAGGCCGTCAAGGTAGGCGTCCACGCCGCAGGCGGGTATCCCCTCGAGTTCGGCACGATCTCCGTTTCCGACGGCATCTCGATGGGCCACGAGGGCATGCACTTCTCCCTCGTCTCGCGTGAGGTCATCGCCGACAGCGTCGAAACCGTCATCAGTGCTGAGCGTCTCGACGGATCGGTCCTCCTCGCCGGATGCGACAAGTCTCTGCCCGGCATGCTCATGGCTGCGGCTCGACTCGACCTGTCGAGCGTGTTTCTGTACGCAGGCTCCACCCTGCCCGGATTCGCGACGCTGTCCGACGGCAGCGAGCACCAGGTCACCATCATCGACGCATTCGAAGCCGTCGGTGCGTGCTCACGCGGACTGATGTCGCGCGCCGACGTCGACACGATCGAACGCGCCATCTGTCCCGGCGAAGGCGCCTGCGGCGGAATGTACACCGCCAACACGATGGCCAGTGCCGCCGAAGCCATGGGAATGTCGTTGCCGGGCAGCGCATCTCCGCCCGCACCCGACCGTCGCCGCGACCAGTTCGCACACGCGAGCGGTGAGGCGGTCGTCGAACTGCTGCGACGCGGAATCACCGCACGCGACATCCTCACCAAGGAAGCTTTCGAGAACGCGATCGCCGTCGTCATGGCGTTCGGTGGGTCGACCAACGCGGTGCTGCACCTGCTGGCCATCGCACACGAAGCCGAAGTGGAACTGACGCTCGACGACTTCACCCGCGTCGGCGCGAAGGTCCCCCACCTCGCCGACGTCAAACCGTTCGGCAAGCACGTCATGACCGACGTCGACGCCATCGGCGGGGTCCCGGTCGTCATGAAGGCGCTTCTCGACGCGGGCCTCATGCACGGCGACTGCTTGACCGTCACCGGAAAGACCGTCGCCGAGAACCTCGCCCACATCGCACCGCCCGACCCCGACGGAAAGGTGCTGCGCGCGATGAGCGAACCGATCCACCCGACCGGCGGCATCACGATCCTGAAGGGTTCGCTCGCACCGGGCGGCGCCGTCGTCAAGTCCGCGGGATTCGATTCCGATGTCTTCGTCGGTACCGCACGCGTATTCGAACGTGAACGCGCTGCGATGGATGCACTGGAGGACGGCACGATCGCCGCGGGCGACGTCGTCGTCATCCGCTACGAAGGCCCCAAGGGCGGACCCGGCATGCGCGAGATGCTCGCCATCACCGGCGCGATCAAGGGCGCAGGGCTCGGCAAGGACGTCCTGCTCCTGACCGACGGCCGATTCTCCGGCGGCACCACCGGCCTGTGCGTCGGGCATGTGGCGCCGGAAGCCGTCGACGGTGGCCCTGTCGCCTTCGTCCGCGACGGTGATCAGATCCGCCTCGACGTCGGCAAAGGCACACTCGACCTCCTCGTCGACGACGCGGAACTCGAATCACGCAAACAGGGTTGGGCGCCCCTGCCTCCCCGTTACACCCGCGGTGTGCTCGCCAAGTACGCCAAGCTCGTCGGTTCGGCGTCGGACGGTGCTGTGCTCGTCTAGATCAGCGCGCTCTACCCTCGCCCGCCGCCCCGCCCCCGGCATCGCTTGAATGGTCCATTCATACGCTCAGATAGCTTGAATGGTCCATTCAAGCAGGGGGTGGGGCGGGCGGCGGGCGCTACAGCGGCGAAAACTACAGCGGCATGGCCCAGATCGAGCTGGACCGCTCCTGGAACTCACTGCATCTGCGGTGCGCGGAATCGCCGTAGTGGTAGAAGTTCTGGAGGGTCGGGCCTGCGGGCTTCAGGGGTCGACCAGCAGCGGGTCGACCAGCAGCGGGTCGATGGACTGCGGACAGACGGACGGGCAGTTCGGCGAGATCGAGTGCGGCGTCGAGTTCTTCCTCCGCGAGCCTGCGGCGGTTGCGGGCGATGTCGGCGAGCGCCAACTGGTGAATGGTGATGCGCCCGCCGACGTCGAACGCCGCTTCGTTCTTCTCGGCTGCTTCGAGCTCGATCACCTTCGCTGCCAGCTGATAGATGCTCGGCCGTGAGAGCTCCTCGTCGACAATCGCTTCCGAGGCTCGGGCCACGGGTGGCTTCTGCGCCGACGGCTGCTCCAACAGTCGTTCCAATGCATCCACCTCACGCTTGGCCACCTCCTGCGCAGCCACCTCTTGCGCAGCCTCTTCCTGCACGGCTACAGGTTCACGCTTCGGCGGTGACGGAAGCAGAACAGCCACGACGACGGCTCCGATTCCGAACATCACGGTGGCGATCAACGATGTGTGTTCGACGGCGGCGGCGTAGGCGGCGATGGCGTTCGCCTGGAGACTGTCCGCGTACCCCGTCAGAAATGCGTTGTCGCGCAGTATGTCCGCGACGATCACCGCCCCTGCGACCGAGTCGCCCGACGCTTCGATAGCCTGCGCTGCCTGGGCTGTCGGCTCTCCGCTCGGCGTTTTCCCGGGGAAGCCGGCGAGGAAGTCGACGATTCCGCCGCGGTACGTCGTCGCCAGTACCGATCCCAGGATCGCAATTCCGAGCGATCCTCCGAGCTCGAGGGCAGTGTCGTTGAGACCGCCTGCAACGCCGAGCTTGTCGTCGGGAAACTCGGCCATGATCGCGTCGGTGCACGGCGACACACTCAGTCCGATGGCGAGCCCAAGCAGCACCAGCACTGGCAGGAAGTTCACATATGTTGCGGTGGTGTCGATTCCGATCATCGAGACCACCGCCAGGGTCCCCAGAACCATCCCGGACGTGACGGTGTACTTCATGCCGTACCGAGGCGTCAGCCACTGCGTCATGCCCGAGCCCACGAACACCGCGATGGCCAACGGCAGCAGGTGTACCCCGGTGGAGACCGGTCCGAAGTCGAGTACGAACTGAAAGTACTGCGCCACATAGTAAATGGCGCCGAAGGTGACGAGGAAGAACAGAAGCACTGCCAGTACGGCGCCACTGAGAACTCGCGACCGAAACGCACGGATATCGAGAAGTGGAGTGGGGTGGCGAAACTCCCAGGCGACGAACGCCACTCCGCCCAACAACCCGACGGCCGCGAAATACGTCGGCCCCACGCTCCACCCGAAGTGTGTGCCTTCGATGATCGAGTAGACGATCGCCGAGACGGTCAGCACGGAGAGCACACCGCCGAGCCAGTCGATTCGCCCGGGATCGAGTGCGCGCGAAGGAGGAACGACGACGACGGCGGCAGCGATCGCGACGAGCGTGATCGGCACGTTCAGCAGAAAGCTCGATCCCCACCAATAGTGTTCGAGCAGCAAGCCCGCCAGGAGCGGACCCAGCGCGATGGCAAGCCCCGACGTCGCCGCCCAGATCGTCACAGCGGTAGCACGTTCGCGTTTCGGGAACGTGGCGACCAGGAGAGACAGCGTCGCGGGCATGACTATCGCTGCGGCAACTCCCATCACGATACGAGCCAGGATGACCCCGATCGCCGCTTCCGTGAGCGCTCCCGCAATCGATCCGGCAGTGAAGACCAACAGTCCGATCAGCAGTGCCCCACGCCGACTGTAGCGGTCGCCGATCACTCCGAACAGCAGCATCAGTGCCGCGTACGGCACGGTGTAACCGTCGATGACCCACTGCAGGTCGCTGCTGGTCAGCTGCAGATCGAGTGTCATCGACGGCGCCGCGACGAGCAGCGACGTGTTGGCCATGACGACCACGAGCAGGCTCAGGCACAGCACCGACAACGCCGCCCAACGCTTGGTGTACGGCCGCTCCATGTCTCGAACAGGCGTCATCGCCAGCAATGTCATGTGTGTTTCCCCCCCTGTGCACCACGCGACACACCGTGCGCAGTGCTGTGCAGCCTAGGAAGAATGCGATAGAGTCCGCAATTCTTTGTGGCGGCCGTTACATTCGGAGGCTGGACACGTGAAGACGTCGGACATGAAAGCGTCGGACATGAAAGCGTCGGACATGAAAGTGCCACCGTGTCAATTCATCTGACACGGTGGCACAGTCTCCGCGCGGGCGCGGAGGAAGATCTATTTCAGTCGGCGATCACGCGATGGGAACGAACCCGGCTCCCACTGCATTTCCTGCATCGATGTGGCGCAGGATGGCGTCGATGTTGGTACCTACCTCGGGACCGAAGCATGCGAAGCCGAGGTATGCGTTGACCATTCCGACAAGCGTGGTGCCGACGACGACCGGGCTGCCCGAGTCACCTTCGACGACACACAGCTGGGACCAGGTCTCCTGGGACTGCAGGATGTCGCCGTATGCGATGCCACAGGTGTTGCCCGTGGTGCGGCCTTCCTTGCAGACGATGTTCGGGAACGCGGTGGGCGGCCCGACCTGCGTGATGGTCAGGTTTCCGACGTGATTGACGGGGATGACCTTGGCGCGATCGAACTCGATTACTGCGTAATCGTATTCAGGATTGGAGAAGGCAATGTGGCCGACGACTCCCGCATCCGTGTTGTATTCGGGGATGATCGTGGCGCCCGCGCCTCCGCAGTGACCTGCAGTGATACCGACGAGGCGACCCGAAGCATCGTTGCCGATCGTCGTCAGCGTGCACTCCGCGGCGCTGTCGACGATGATCCCGGAGCCTCCCCCCAGAACCGCCGGAGCGGCAGCGGATGCGGTCCCGACGCCGAAGCTCGCAGCAACTGCTGCTGCTGCGACGGCGACGAGCATGAACTTCTTCAACATGTATTCCCTCTCCAGCGGTGTCCGCAGAACCCTAGCAATAAGTACCGCCGATGGACGAGTGCCTTCGCCAACGTTCTTGTCACGACCGAGCCTGCGTTCCTGTCACGACCGAGCCACTGTTCCCGTCGCGACCGGGTGGCCGAGTCCGGACCGTTACCTGCCGTCGCCCTCGAGCGCAGCCAGCATCGATTGGGCTTCCTGAAGCTGACGGCTCAGTTCCGCGACCCGCTGCTCGGCTTCCTCGCGCGCATGAGAGATGACAGCGTCGACAGCCGCAAGGGCCGAGTCGTCGCCCAGCTCGCGCACTGCTCGCGAGACCGATTCGGGGGTGACGGGCTGGGCTTTGCCCGGCCTCCTGGCGCCGTGAGTGACGGTGACGGACCAGTCGTTGTCGGCGCCGGCGTGGATGGTGACGCTGACGCTGTCCGGGCCCTTCTTGCCCTTGCGTGCCGCAACCGGGGCCGCAGGCTTCGGAGCAACAGGCTTCGGAGCGACAGGCTTGGCAACGACAGCCTTGGGAACCGCGGCAGCTTTGGACGCCACAGCCTTGGGAACCACAGCCGGCTCGGTCCATTCGGCCACGACCGGTTTCGGGGCCGGAGCCTTGGCGGGCGTGGCTGCAGGCTTCGGCGCGCCACCCGGTGGGTTTCGGGTGATCCGGAGTTCCTCGGCCTCGAAGGGCAGCTCGTCGTTGACGCCCTTGGGGCTGATCGTGACGGTGTTGCCGGAGATGGAGACGACCTTGGCCGACGTGCCTTCGGGAAGGCCGAGACTCGGCGTCGCCTCGATCAGGTAGACCGTGGCGCGCTTGCCCTCCGCGAGTGCGGACGCGAGTGTCTCCAGATTCTGGGGTGTGAGGGATTCGTTCGCGGCCGAACGTCTACGCGGTGGCATCGGTGGCAGACCTCTCTCGAAAGTGTTTGCGAATACTGTCGCACATCCAGGGACCGGTTCGCACGGTGGTGTGGCGGCCGCCTAGCGATGCACGAACTCCGCTCGTGTGGGCCGCGTCACGCGTAGCCTGACGTCGTACCTGTTTCGCGAGGTACGGAACGGGAGGGGTCCTTCGATGTATCACGTCGATGCGAGTATGGAGAAGAAGTCGAACAGCCAGCAGATCTATCTCCTGGACGCGACGTCGACCCTGGAAGTCCAAGCTCTGAACCAGTGGATCGATACGACGACTCCCGACGGCGAGGCTCGGCCCCCGTCCGTCGTTCTGTTCGGTGAGAGTTCCCATGATCTCGCCCGGGCAGTCCGCACCATCGCCGACGATCCGCTGCTGGTTCCGCTGCGCGTCGCGCTGTCCGAGAAGAAAGGTGCCGGAGTGCTTCGCCGCGCACTCGCTCCGCGTGGCAGGTCGAAGCCGACCCGAGTCTGGCAGCGTTGGGTCCAGGGCGACGACCCCGATCATTCGTCGGTGTTCGTCGGCGAGCCCGCAACGTTGGGTGATCTGGAGACCCGGTTCGACCGAACCGGCGGGATGTCGCTGTCGGCGTTCATCCGCAGGCAGGCCAGTCTCGCGTTGGACAGGGCAGAACGCGACGTCATCGGTTCGGAGTACAAGATCCCTCGCTTCGTCGTCGAGGACATGACCGAGCAGAAGAAATTCCACGACGGCATTGCCGAGCTCGCGAAGCAGGTCGGCGAGGACGTGCCTTCGGTGGACCGACGAGTGCACGAAATTCTGCACGAGATGGTGGCCACGGAGACACGTCGTGCGGTGGAGATGTGGGGAACTCTCGGCGCCTACTTCTCGCGCGCGTACCGCGTCGACGTCGACCGCACCCAGATGCAGAAGGTCCGTGAGCTCAACAAGAACTATCCGCTGGTGTTCCTGCCGAACCACCGCTCGTACCTCGACCCGCTCGTGTTGCGTCCGGCATTGCTGGCCGAGGGTCTTCCGCTCAACCACGTGATGGGTGGAATCAACGTCGGCTTCTGGCCGCTCGGTCCCATCGCCAAGCGCAGCGGTGTCGTGCTGATCCAACGTAAGTTCTCCGACGAGATCTACAAATGGACGTTGCGGCAGTACATGAGCTTCCTGATGGGCAAGCGCTTCAACCTGGAGTGGTACATCGAGGGCGGCCGCAGCCGTACCGGCAAATTACGGCCGCCGCGGTTCGGCTTGCTGACCTATCTGGTCGACGCCTTGGAGACGAGCGACGCAGAGGACGTCTATCTGGTGCCGACGTCGATCACGTACGACCGACTGCACGAGGTCGGGGCCATGGCCGCCGAGTCGCACGGAGCCAAGAAGCAGGCCGAGGGCATCCGGATGGCCATCGGCTACATCCGGGCGCAGGGAAAGCTGCGCGGCAACGTGTATCTGACGTTCGGCGAACCCATCTCGGTACAGTCGATCCTCGACGACAATCCCGACAAACGCATCGCCGTGCAGAAGATCGCGCTGACCGTCTCGCACGCGATCAACGACACCACCCCGGTCACCCCTGCCGCCCTCGTCACGATGGCATTGCTCGGCATCGAGGACCGAGCGCTGAACGTGCACGAGATGTGGGCCATCATCTCCCCGCTCGCTCGCTACATCACCAAACGCGGACTGCCCATGGCAGGAGGCGTCGACATCAGTGAGGTCGACGTCGTACGGTCGGCTGTGGTCGCGCAGGTCAATGCCGGAGTCGTCAAGCGATTCGACGACGGCCCCGAGCCGGTGTTCTACCTTGCCCAGGACAAACATCTGGTGGCAGCGTTCTTCCGCAACAACGCAATTCACTACTTCGTGATGCGCGCCATCGGAGAGCTCGTGGTGCTCCCGGATCGAGACCAGAGCGAGGCGTCGACACCCGAGTCGATGTGGAAGGCGGCACTGGAACTACGCGACCTTCTCAAGTTCGAGTTCTTCTTCGGCGACAAGAAGGATTTCGGCGAGCGCCTCGAAGCCGAAGTGGCACTCATCGATCCGGATTGGCGGACCAACCTCGACGATCCGAGCTACGCCGCGAAACAGCTCGAGAGCCAGGATCTGCACCTCGCTCATCGCGTGCTTCAACCGATATTGGAGGCGTACCAGGTGGTCGCCGATCAGCTGATGTTGCAGCCGGGTGACGCCGCGTTCGACAAGCAGTCCTTCGTCGCGCAGTGTCTCGGCGCAGCCCAGGCACGCCGGCTACGCCAACAACTCGACCACAGCGAGGCGATCTCTGGCGAGTTGTTCGACACGGCACTGCAATTGGCCGACAATCGGAATCTCGTCGAATCCGGGGCCGAAAATCTCCCGCAACGCAGACGGGACTTCGCACAGGAGATCAACGAGTGGGCTCGCAAAGCGCGGGTGATTCGCGACATGGCGCATCGCATGCTCGACGAGGTCGACCCGCTCACCGTTCCCGGTACCGTACGTACCACCGACGAACAGGAGGGCAAGGCTTGATGAACGGCGGCCCGAAGATCGACCTGTCCCATCAGCTCGGCGTGATCGCCGCCGCACCGACCGGCCCGGATATCGCCGCATTCTTCGACCTGGACGGCACCCTCATCAACGGCTTCTCCGCGAAAGCCGTTTTCCTGGAGCGGCTCAAGACGCTCGATGTCACGGTGCACGAGTTGTGGGAGATCTCGAGCGCAGTCGTCGAGATGCGGATGCGCAACTCACCCGTCGACAACCTGATGGGCAAAGCCGTCAGAGGGCTCGAAGGGCGTCGCGAGGAAGACCTGATGGAGCAGGCGTACACACTCTTTCGCAACGAGATCGCGCCGATGATCTACCCCGAGGCTCGGCTACTCGTCGAGGCGCACCGACACGCCGGGCACCGACTGGTGATGGCGACGTCGGCAACTCCGTACCAGGCCATTCCGGTGCAGGAGGACCTCATGTTCGACGAGCTGCTCTGTACCACGCCCGTCGTCACCGACGGTGTGCTCACCGGGGAGTTGGTCGGCGACTCCCTGTGGGGTCCGCGCAAGGCCGCGGCCGTTGCCGAGTACGCCGAAACGGAAGGACTCGACCTCGACGGCTGCTTCGTCTACTCCAACGGCGGCGAGGACGTCCCGATGCTGAAGGAGGTCGGCAATCCTGTCGCGCTCAACCCCGACTCCGAATTGACCCGGCACGCAACCACAGCGGGATGGCCGATCCTGCGGCTCGAGAACCCCAAGCGCGGCTCCGATCTCACGTCCGCGGTACGCAGCACCGCGGCACTGGGATCGGTACTCGCCAGCGCGAGCATCGGTCTCGGTCTCGGCATCCTCACCCGAAGCCGGCGCACCGGCGCCAACATCACCTCGACCATCGCCCCGGACATCGCGCTGACCATCGCCGGGATCAAGCTCGACGTCACCGGAACCGAGAATGCCTGGTCGGCCAGGCCTGCGGTATTCATGTTCAACCATCAGAGCACTGCGGACTCGATCATCGTCACGTCCATTCTTCGGCGTGACATCACGGCCGTGGCCAAGCGCGAACTCGAGCGCGACCCACGGTTCGCGTTGCTGGGCAAGATCTTCGACGTCGCCTACATCGACCGGGGAGATCCTGCACAGGCGCGCGAGGCGATGCGCCCCGCGATCGAGAAGCTGCATTCGGGTATCTCGGTGGCCATCGCTCCCGAGGGGACCCGCATGCCGACCTCGCGCCTCGGTCGCTTCAAGAAGGGCGGGTTCCATCTCGCGATGCAGGCAGGCGTCCCGATCGTTCCGATCGTCATTCACAATGCAGGCGACGTCATGTGGAAGAAGGACCTCACCGCGCATTCCGGAACCGTCAGAGTGACCGTCGGGGCGCCGATCTCCACCGACGGCTGGGTGCCCGAGAAGATCGACAGCTACATCGACGACGTCCGATCATTTTTCGACAGAACGCTGGGATATGCCTGAGAATCAGATCAATTCGGTCGTACACAGAGAGATCGAGACGAATCTCCTGGGAGGTACACCGAAGTACACCAGAGCCGACATCGTGGCGAAATCCGGGATAGAACTCGAACGCGTCGTGCAGTTGTGGATCGCGATGGGTTTTCCGGTGCACACCGACCCCGACGCTGTGGTCTACACCGACGCCGACCTCGACGCACTGCGCACTATCACCGGGCTGACCGAGCAGAAGGTCATCCGATCCGAGATGGAGGTCGCCATCGCGCGCACTCTCGGCCAGTCGATGTCGAGACTCGCCGAGTGGCAGGTCGGCGTGGTCAACAGCTACATCCACGATCGCATCCCGGAAGGAGCGGATGCGACAGCACTGGATTCCGGTGATCTGGACGCTATTCGCCGTGATGCCCGCGAGATCGCGGCCCGGACGGTGCCGACCCTCGAAGCGCTGCAGTCCTACACGTGGCGGCGGCATCTGGCGGCTGCCGCGGGACGGGCGATCGCGGATCCCACCGAGGAGACCACCTCTCGCACACTGGCAGTGGGATTCGCGGACATGGTCGGTTACACCAGTTTGACTCGTCGGCTCGGCATCGATGAACTGACCACCCTCCTCGAGGAGTTCGAGTCGATGGCCACCAACATCATCGCCCGTGGGCGTGGATCGGTCATCAAGAACGTGGGCGACGAGGTGATGTTCAGCGCGCAGACCCCCGAGGACGCCGCGCACATCGCACTCGACCTGCAGGAGGCCTTCGAGGCGCAGGAGGACATGCCGGATCTACGCGTCGGGCTGGCGTGGGGTCCGGTGCTCGCGCGGTACGGCGACCTGTACGGGTCGGTGGTCAATATTGCTGCACGGCTGACCAGTTCGGCTCATCCCGGCACGATCCTGGTCGACACCACGATGAGCGAGGCGTTGGAGCGGGACGCGGAGTTCTACCTCAAGTCGCTCCGGTCGCTGCGCGTGCGTGGGTTCCACAAACTCAAGCCGCACGCACTGCGCCGCAATACACGAGATCAGTAGTAGGACCGATAGAACTCGAGGTGGCGCCGTGCGGCGTCGTCCCACGTGAGCGAACGGGCAAGAGCGCGACCGCCGTCGGCATCGTGCCCGACGTCGATGGCGTGCGCGAGTTCTTCGGCCATCTCGGCCGGTTCCGACGCATAGGTGACGGCGTCTCCGAACACCTCGCGCAACACCGGAAGATCCCGGGCGACGACGGGAGTGCCCGCGGCGAGGGCCTCCATCGCTGCCAGCCCGAAGCCCTCCTTCGTCGAGAAGAACGGGAGAACCGAGGCCTGCGCCACCAGGTGCGGAAGGTCGTCGTTGTCCACGGTCCCGAGGACGATCGGCTCGATTCCGAGTTCTGTTGCACGTGAGTCGAATTCGCGACGGTACTCGCGGTAGTCGAACAGGGTCTCACCACCGGCGAACACGAGGGCCAGATCGCGCCGGTTCAGCAGTGCGAACGATTCGAGCAGATCGATCGATCCCTTCCGCGGCTCGATGCCACCGACCGCAAGAACGTACTGCCCCAGCGTGTCCCGCCACGTACTCTCTCCCGACGCGGCCGCAGCGTCGAACGGGGCGGAGTCCACACCGTTCGCGATGACCGTCGGCTCCAGCCCCCATCCGCGCCGGACTTCCTCGGCGACGGCGGCCGATACGCAGATCCGAGCGTACGGGTCGGTGACGGCCTTCTCGTGACACGCGGCCAGCGCGGGCGTGGTGAACGTGTCGAGGTGGTGGATGGTCCGAATACAAGCGCCGACCGCGTTGGCGGAGATACAGTCCTGCGCATGCACGACGTCGTAGTCTGCCGGCGAAAAGGCCTCACCCAGAACCTGAATGGACCTCAGTATCCGGTCTCCGACGCTTTCGTCGTCGCGTGCCTCGAACGGGACCATCGAGATCCTCACGGCCGGATCGACGCGGCGAAAGAACGCACTGTCGCCGCCGCGCCCCAGAGACCACACCGTCACCTCGGCCCCGGCACGCGTCAACGCCTCCGCCAGATGCAGTGTGTGCACCACACCGCCGCGGGGTTTCGACGAGTACGTCAGGAGCGCAATCCTCGTCATCGAATCTCTTTCCCGTCCAGCAGATTGGGGTAACTTTCGACCCGACGCTCGTCGAGGTGATGCAGCACCCTTCTGGCCCTGTCCACCTCCGCGTCGACATCGATGTCGCACACCGCGAGACCACCTTTGGACCACGTCTTCGCCAGTACGTCGCCGCCGGGTCCGACGATCTTCGCCTGCCCGAGGAATCGGAGCGATCCCATGACTCCGGTTTGATTGGACGAGACCAGCACGACCTGATTCTCCGCAGCACGGGCCATGTCGTACAGGTCGAACAATCGTGATTGGCGATCGTTCGGCAGTGAGGATGCGCGATCGGTGACACTCGCAGGCCACGCCGACAACGCCGCAATGATGCGTGCGCCGTCCAACGCGAGTGTCCGCGCCGATTCGGGGAAGGTCTTGTCGTAGTCGATCAGCATTCCCATCCGCCCGACCGGCGTCTCGAAGGCGTCGAAACGGTCTCCGGCGGCGTAGGCGAGCGATTCGCCGATCGGCTGATGCACCTTGCGGTGACTACCGAGCACGCCGTCGCCGGTGACGCACGCTGCAGCGTTGTAGCGCAACCCGTTCGACAGCTCGGTGTACCCGATGCACACCGTCATGTCACCGGCGGCCGCCATGATGGCTGCCAGTTCGGGGCCGTCGATATCGAGCGTCGGAGGCAGTTCGGACACGTCGGGATTACGCAAGCTGTCGATGTACCCACCGAGAGAAGCGTCGGGCAGCACGAGTAGGTCGATGCCGTCGCGCGCGGCGGTCTCGATGATGGTGGTGATCTTCGCGACCGCACGTTGCACATCACGACCGAAATGTGCTGCCAAAGAGCCTATTCGAATGGGCGCCACCGATCAGACCATAGTCCTTTCCGGCTGTACGCTCTTCGAATTCGACGCGCTGATCTCCAGCCCGATCTGGTCGACCAGGAACTCGGCGTCCCGCGCGACCGATGCGAACCTACCCGAACCCCACGTGTGCTGCCACGGAAGCCCGAGGAAGTACAGACCGGAGATCGCCGTGACTCCTCGGTTGTGTGTCGGATGCCCCTCGCCGTCGAAGGCGCCGACCTTGAGCCAACGATAGTCGGTCCTGAAGCCGACGGACCAGACCACGGCCTTGATGGCGGCCTGCGTGAGATCGAGCTCGGTGGTCTCGGTCTCCGGTCGCCACACCGGAACGTAGCGGGCTTCGGCCGGCGCCGATATCCCCTCCCGTTCGATGTAGGCATCGATGTTGTCCTTGATGGATTCGGCCACCGCGTCGGCAGCATCGAGGGATGCCTCCAGCGTCGGTGCGAACTGCAGAATCTCGTCGTCCACGCCGGTGAGCCTGCCGTAGAGCCGCATGCCTTCGGCGGCGAACGCACGTAGGTCGATGTCTCGACCACCGTCGCGGCCGGTCACGTAGTGGTTCGTGTTCTCGCGCTTACCGATGCCGCCGGGCTGATCACCGATGGAGACGTCGTAGACACCCATGTCGTGCAGCCACGCGACACAGTCGCGGCCGCGATAGAACCGCGCGACTCGTGGCGCGGTGCCCGCCACCAGATGAACGCCGCGCCCTTCGAGATGCAGGTCCTCGGCGATCTGAGCCCCGGACTGGCCTGTCCCGACGACGAGTACGTCTCCGTCGGGGAATTGGTGCGAGCCACGGTAGTCCGACGAGTGAATCTGCAGTATGTCCTTCGGAAGCTTCTCCGCGAACCGAGGAATCGTCGGAATGTGATAACCACCGACGGCGACGACGATCCGATCGGCATGCATCGGACCTGCCGTGGTCTCCAGATCGAAGCCCCCACCCAGCCCCTGCAGCGAACTGGTCACCGAAACATGTTCACGCACCGGAGCATCGAAGCTCTCCGCGTACCGACGGACGAAGTCGTACACCTCGTCGCGCTTCATGAAGCCATCGGGATCGTCACCGTCGTAGGAGTATCCGGGTAGTGCGCACTGCCAGTTCGGTGTGACGAGGGTGAAATTGTCCCAGCGGGAGTCCTTCCACTCGTGTGCGACGGTGTCGGCCTCCAGCACGACGTGTTCGATGCCGCGCTGAGTGAGGTGCCAGCTGATCGACAGGCCTGCCTGCCCACCACCGATGACGATCACGGAATGGTTCTCGGTCATAACAATTCAGCTCCCGACATGCTCAACACCCGCACAGCACCGGTCCGATAAGCGGCGCTGACGTCGTGGATCTCTTCCATCTGTTGTGCGGCCGAGGTGCACCGCATACCGAACTTCGCCAGCACGCGGTCACTGGCCACCGTCAAGGCTTCCGACGTCCGCTTCACGAACTCCGCGATCTCGTACTCGGCACCGGGCTCGAGATAGTCGTGCATCACCAACGAGGGTGAGTAGCAGGGCTGCTCGCGACCGTCGGGCCACTGCACCACGAACGTCATCTCAGGCATTGACCGCTTCTTTCGTGATGGACCGGTACACCGAAGGCCGGCGGTCGCGCAGGTTGTACATCCCGCCGCCGCGCGCTGCTCCGATCAGACCGTCGATGTCCACCGTCGCCGTCGCCAATCCCGGTTCGACGCCGGTTCCTGCGAGAATTTCGCCGCCGGGGCCGACGATCTTGGCGCTGCACACGAATCGGAGTGATCCGAACGTGCCTGCCTGATTGGCTGCTACCCAGATCACCTGGTTCTCGAGCGCACGAGCTCGGTCGTAGATGTCGAAGCGTTGTTTCCAGCGATCGTCCTCCATGTTCGCCGTCGTCGCAGTTCGGGAGGTAGGCCATGCCGAGATCGAGGTGATGATCTCTGCGCCGTCGAGCGCGAGTTCCCTTGCAGCTTCGGGGAATCCCTTGTCGTAGCAGATCTGCATGCCCATCCGGCCGACCGGTGTGTCGAAGGCCTCGAAAGTGTCTCCGGCGTCGTAGCAGAGGTTCTCCCCGAGCGGTTGGTGCACCTTCCGGTACGACCCGAGTATCCCGTCGCCGTGCAACGTCACGGCCGCGTTGTACCGCGTGTCGCCGTCCTTCTCGCAGAATCCGAGCGTGATGACGGTGTCCCCTGCCATGTCGATGACACGCTTCAGTTCGGGTCCGTCGAGTTCCAGTGCAGGTGGCAGACTTTCGAGGCGACGCTGCCTCGACTCCTCGGTTTCGTCGCCGCCGCCGAGACTCGGCAGGTAGCCACCGAGGCAGGCTTCGGGCAGGACGAGCAACTCGCTGCCGCGATTGCGTGATTCCTCCAGCAAGGCCGCGATGGTGTTGTAACCCTGTTCCATGTCGCGGCCGAACTCGGCTGCGGCCACGGAGATGGTGACGGTGTTCGTAGGGGTGTTCATGCTTCTCCCAATCCGGTCACGGTCGAGGAGACCGCGCGCGTGGTGATTCCGTCGGGCCATCGCAGTGCGACGCCCGGAATGTCGGTGAGCTCTCCGCATACTGCGGATACTGCTGGTCCCGACGGTGCGCATTGCGCCTCGGGACGGTCCGCGGTGATCATCGCGAACCCGGGAAAACACGTGATCCATTCACCCATGGATGCGGCGTCGGGTGTGGGTATCGACGCGACGTCCAGCACGGCACCGGTGCCGCAGGCTTCGGCGAGCATGCCCGTCGTACCGGCGAGGCCTGCCATCGACACGTCCTTCGCTGCCCGCGGAGCCGTCCGCGCGACGAACGAGGCCATCGCACTGAGCTCCGCAGAGTTTCGCCGCGACGACGAATCCCATTGCTGACCTTGATATCCGCGCCTCCACTCGCCTTCGAGATCGGCGGTCAGAGTGAGAACGTCGCCCGCGGACGCCCCGCCTGCTCGTACCGGGTTCGACGTTCTACCGAGAGCGGTGACCGACAGCGACGACGGCACTCCCACCTGGGTGTGACCGCCGAGCACCGGCACCTGCCATGCCTGTGACGCATCGGCCAGTCCCCGGATGATGCGAGTCAACCTCGACTGCGTGGGCGCACCGACGGAGTCGAGCACACCGACGGCGTGGGCTCCCATGGCCGACAGATCGTTCAGGTTGACCAGTGCTGCGCACCACCCGGCCCATTCCGGGTCACGGTCGACCATCGACGGGATGATCGCGTCGCATGCCGCGATGATGTCGCTTCCCGGAACGGGCACACCGTCGTCGCCTCGAAAACCACTGGCGCCGAGGCCGAGTGGATGCGCTCTCAACGGCGCCAGCACCCCTGCCAGCATCGCTTTCGTCGAGTGGACCAGCCGCTCGATCCGGTCGATCGGCCAGTACATCGCCACGTGCGAGGCGCCGTGAATCTCGATGTCCGCGCGTCGAATCCACCCGAGAGTGGTGAACAGCCTCTCGTTCTGCTTCTGCACCGTCGCATCGAACCGTAGGACGCCCTGGTTCTCGGCGTAGGCGCATGCCGCTCGGACCAGCGCAGGCCCGACTCCCGACGTCCTCGCGGCAGCGGAAACGACCAATCTGCTTCCCGCCCACCAGCCGAGATCGATGGTGGTGCACGGCGCGAGGCGTACCCCGCCGAGTACCGTCCCATCGGATGCTCGTGCAATCAGTACCACCGCGCGTGGATCGTCGTCGACGTCGTCGTGATCGGTACCGGCGAACAGCCCCTGTTCGGCGACGAAGATGTCCCGCCGCATGGCCCGGTAGGATTCCAACTCGACCGCGCCGCTGCACGGTTGGATGAGAAATGCCGACGGTGACGCTACTGTTCCCGACAAGCCCGCCGGATCCGGGAGCGAAGCCCGTGCAGTGACCTGTGTGCCGCGGGCGTGCATCTCAGCCACCCGCGTTCTGCAGGACGCTGCACGCACCGCACGCGGCACACCCGGCCTTCTGATCGGAACCCAGCATCGACGCCGCCTGCAATTCCTTGGCCACTCTGCGGGTGACGTCCTCGAGCACATCACGATTGGGCGCGGTTGCATGATCGACGTCGACGGCCAGTGTTCCGCCGATCGGCCGGAACGGAACCACGAAGGGGTAGACGCCCATCTCGATCAGTTCGGCTGCCCCCGCGACCAGTTCGTCGGGATCCTCGCCGAGTCCGACCAGAATGTATGTCGAGACCTGGTTGCGGCCGAACACCCTGACCGCCTCCGTCCACGCTGCGCGGTACTCGTCCATCGTCACCGACGCCTTGCCCGGCATCCACTGTCGCCGGACGTCGTCGTCGAGCGATTCGACGTGGATGCCGATGGACTCGGCGCCTGCCTCGAACAGGTCGGTGATGGTCGCCAGATCGCCGGGCGGTTCGCATTGAACCTGAATCGGAAGTCCGGGAACCACGGCTTTGATCGCCTTGACGCAGCGCGCGATGTGCCGTGCGCCTCTGTCTTTGGCCGCCGACGTTCCGGTGGTGATGACCATCTGGGTGATGCCGTCGAGCCGGACCGCAGCTTCGGCTACCTCCGCCAATTGCGCCGGCGTCTTGACGGCGATGGTGTCACCGGCCTCCAACGATGCTTCGATGGAACAGAAACGGCACCGTTGGTCGACGTCGTACCTGATGCACGTCTGCACCACCGTGGTCGCGAGCACGCTGGATCCGTGCAGCTTCGCGATCTTCTCGTACGAGATCCCGTCGGCGGTCTCGAGGTCGTAGAACCTCGGCCGCTCGACGGGTTCGACGTCGAGGCCGGTGTCCTCGCCGTCGAACAGAACTCGCCCACCCTCCAGAACGAAGGGGCTCATGGGGTTTCGGGGGATGGCGGCGCCGAGACCATCGATTCGGACATGCCCGTCGTCGCTGGGCCCGGCGCCGGCCGTTCTGTTGACCGGTGGCGTTCCTCGAACTCCGAGCAACGCCAGGTCCACACGCGTACTGATGGACATTGCCTGCTCCTAGACCATGTAGGTCGAGTTGATGATGGCGCCCTTGCGTGCGTAGTGGATCAGAGCGTCCTGGACATCGAGGGGGTGAGCCGGGATGACACCCTCGATCAGATCCTCCTCGCGGCCGCCGTGCAGAGCGAGGCCGAATCGGCAACAGAACACGGTGCCGCCCTCGGCGATGAACGTCGCCAGGGAGTCGTTGATGTTCTGCTCACCCGGGAATCCCGAATCGCCCGTCGTCGGGAATCCGCGTGTGGCAAGGCAATTGATCGCACCCGGTCCGTAGAAGTACATTGCCGACTCGAATCCCTTGCGCAGTGCGCGGGTGGCCTGCAGCACGGCGACGAAGCTGACCGAGGACTCGTGCGCGATGCCGTGAACGAGTGTGAAGTAACTTTCGCCGTTCTCGGCCTTGTAGTCCGGGAAGATCTTGGTGGAGCCGTAGATGTTGCTGCCCTTGGGGAGTGACGGGTGCGGGATCTCTCCGAGGGACTTCGCGATGTTCTCGGCGATGGCTTGATCTGCGGCGGACTTGTCGATATCAGACACGTGGAATTGCTCCTGTTGGTCGGCGTGAGATGCAGGAGACGGACTGTCGTTGGCCGTCTGAAGGCTTGATCAGGCTTTCGAAGAGATGCTCTTCGGCCATGAGACAAGTACAGGCGACATTGATTTCCGATTGGTCACGCTCGGAATAACGCACTGTTTCGAAGCCCTCACAGCTTCTTGCCGGTTCAGCCCCGATACCCTGGGACGAGCCCGCACCACTTCCGCACAGGTAAGAGGATTCGATGATCGGCGCCGTCACCGGCCTGCTGTACGCGATGTCACTCGTCGTCGGCGTATGGGTTCTTCTGAAACTCGTCCTGAACAAGCCGGTATTGCTGAAGAACGCGTCGGACCGCGCACTGTTCTGGACCATCTCGGCCACCGAAGCGGTGGTTCTGTTGCAGGCAGTCATCGGCTTCGTGCTGATGTTCACCAGCGATCGGGAGATTCACCGACTCACGTTCGGCGCCTACCTGGTGGGCCTTCTGCTCCTGCTGCCGATCGGTACGTGGTGGTCGCTGGGCGATCGTTCCCGAGGTGGCACAGCCGTACTGCTCGTCGCCGTCGTCACCCTCGCAGCCATGGTGCTGCGCCTGAGCAGAATATGGGCCGGATATGCCTGACAACTCCCCACACGACAGCCTTCAGCAGGCCACTCGCACCGGCTTCGGGCGGTTCCTCATCGCCGTCTACGCCGTGTTCGCGGTCGCTGCGACGTCACGTTCGGTGGTTCAGCTCACGACCCGGTTCGACGTCGCGCCGATTGCATACATCCTGTCCGCGCTCGCTGCGGTGGTCTACATCGTCGCGACGGTGGGTCTGGCGCGCGCCACCGAGACCTCGCGCCGTGTCGTGACGGTCTCGTGCGTCATCGAGCTCGTCGGCGTACTCGCGATCGGTGCGCTGAGCTACATCCAGCCGGGCGATTTTCCCGACGCGACCGTGTGGTCCCACTTCGGCCAGGGCTACGTCTTCATCCCGGTGATACTCCCGATCGCCGGCCTGTGGTGGCTACGCCGAACAGCGCCGGCGTCTCGGACCGACTAGCGGTTCGAGGCGATCTAACGCAGGGCAGCGAGGTTCGCCACCGATTGCTTCACGTCGCGGTTCAACGCCTTTGCGACGACATTTCCCACCGGGCCGAACAGCACTCCGCCGCCGAAGTACGCGTCGAGAGTCAGTTGCGAGCCCCCTCCGCGCGCCTCGCGGACGTGAATGGTCAGTGAGATCTCGATACCGCCTCGTCCTCGGCCCGACATCTCGATGAGCTCGGGTTCCTTGTATTCGGTGAACGTCCAGGCGATGGTGTTCTTGAAGCCTTTGACCTTCACCAGCGACTCCACTTCGGTGCCTTTCGCGAGCACTGCCGGCGGCGGACTGCACCAGCCTGCGTGGATGGTCATCCATTCGTCGAAACGATCGAGTGCCGACGCCTTGTCCCACGCGCCCTGGGGATTCTCGGGCATATTCACCGAGACACTGATCGTTGCCATGCCTTCGAGCTTGGCACAGGTTTCACGCGCGCACTCTGCGCGGCAACTAGCCTGAGCCCATGGCGTCGCTCGAGATCGCAGGCCGGAAAGTCTCGGTGACCAACCTCGACAAGGTTCTGTTCCCCGACACCGGCACGACGAAAAGCCAGGTGATCGAGTACTACACCTCCATCGCGCCTGCGATGCTGCCGCACATGGCCGGCCGCGCTGTGACGCGCAAGAGGTGGCCCAACGGAGTGGATCAGTCGTCGTTCTTCGAGAAGAATCTCGCATCCTCGGCACCCGAATGGCTCGATCGACGTGACATGCAGCATTCGGATCGCGTCGTCACCTATCCGCTGTTCTCCTCACCGGCCGATCTCGCGTGGCTCGGTCAGCAGGCTGCGATAGAAGCGCACGTGCCGCAGTGGAGGTTCGACGGCGACGTGGCCGGCCCGGCGACGAGGATGGTGTTCGACCTCGACCCGGGCGACGACGTCGACCTGGCTCGGTGCGCGGAGGTCGCCTGCGAGATCCGCGACCTGATCGCCGAGATCGGATTCACCGCCTTCCCCGTGACGAGCGGGAGCAAGGGGATCCACCTGTACGTCCCGCTCGGCAAGCCGTTGACCCCGTCGGGTGCGTCCACGGTGGCCAAACGCGTGGCCACGCTCTTGGAGGAGCGCTCGCCCGACCGAGTGACCGCGACGATGGCCAAGGCCAAGCGCACGGGCCGGGTGTTCGTGGACTGGTCTCAGAACAACGGCAAGAAGACGACGGTCGCGCCGTACTCGCTGCGGGGCCGGTCGCAGCCGACCGTCGCGGCGCCTCGGTCATGGGACGAGCTGGAATCCTCCGGTCTGACGCAGCTCGGTTACGAGGAGGTGCTGCAGCGGTTCCATGACGACGGTGACCTTCTGGCGGACCTCGACCTCCCACTCGAAGAAGTACGACCCGACAAGCTCGGCAAATATCGCAGCATGCGCAGCGCGTCGAAGACGCCGGAGCCGATTCCAACCCGCTCCGAGCAGGACGGCAGTACCCCGAGCGCTTCGAAAGAAGGGGACGCCACCTTCGTCATCCAGGAACACCATGCACGACGGCTGCACTACGACTTCAGGCTCGAACACGACGGCGTGCTCGTCTCGTGGGCGGTGCCGAAGAACATTCCCGACAACCCCGGTCAGAATCGTCTGGCCGTGCACACCGAGGATCATCCGCTCGAGTACGCGAACTTCTCCGGCAGCATTCCCAAGGGCGAGTACGGCGGCGGTGAAGTGTCCATCTGGGACAGCGGAACCTACGAGCTCGAGAAGTGGCGCGACGACGAGGTGATCGTGACGTTGTCGGGCGCGAAGGCGAAAGGCCGATTCGCTCTCATCAGAACCAAGGGCGACCAATGGCTGATGCATCGAATGACGGAGCAGTCCCCGCATACCGAGAGCGCTCTCCCGAAATCCGTCGCACCGATGCTCGCCACGGCAGGCGACGTCGAGGACCTTCCCGACGGCGAATGGTCGTTCGAGGGAAAATGGGACGGCTTTCGTGTGATCGCTCGGTGTGCGCACGGTGAGATGAAACTGGAATCGCGAAGCGGGAACGATCTCACCGAGAGATTCCACGGGTTCTCCGCCCTCGCCGAGGACTTGAAAGACCACGTCGCAATACTCGACGGAGAAGCGGTCGTATTCGATTCCCATGGAATTTCCAGTTTCGAACTTCTGCAGAACAGTTCCGGCCACGACGTCGAATTCATCGCATTCGACCTTCTCCACCTCGACGGGACTTCCCTCGTCCAGAAGAAGTATTCCGACCGTCGCCGACTTCTCGAACTCCTGACCACCGGTCTCGATTCCGTGATCGTGCCGGATCTACTCACGGGCTCGGCGCAGGAGGCACTCGCCGAGAGCGTCGAACGGGGCTGGGAAGGAGTGGTGGCGAAACGGAACGATTCGATCTATCAACCCGGCAAGCGAGCACGGACGTGGATCAAGTCCAAGAATTGGCGTACGCAAGAAGTGGTCGTGGGTGGGTGGAGACGCGGGCGCGGGCGCCGCAGCGGAGGTTTCGGATCTTTGCTGGTGGGAGTGCCCGAGGCGGGCGGGCTCCGTTATGTCGGCCGCGTCGGCACTGGTTTCGGTGACCATGCTCTCGATCGGTTGAGTGCGGTCATGGACGGCATGGAGACGGACGAGTCACCGTTCACGCAGACGCTGCCTGCGGCCGACCGCAAGGACGCGGTCTGGGTCACTCCGACGCTCGTCGGCGAGGTCAGATTCTACGAATGGACCGACTCGATGCACCTGCGTCATCCCAGTTGGCGTGGAATTCGCGAGGACAAACGTCCGGAAGATGTCGTGATCGAGAACAATTCATAGCCTCGTGCGTCGTGCGTTCTTTGGTTGCCATAAAATCTCGGGCTGCGTACTCTTCGAACATCGTTTCCGGGGGAACGTAACGGGCGGCGACAGTAATTGTTCTTTTTCGGGAGGGGTTTGACGTCATGCGCGGATCAAAGCTGGTCGGGGCAGCCAGAATCACCGCAGCAGTAGTGTGTTCATCGATAGTCGGATGGGCACTCGTAGCAGCAACACCGGCAGCAGCGAGTCCGCTGGAACCAACACCGATCTCGGACGCGTTCTACGGTCCGACGCCTGGTCTGGAGGCGTTGAAGCCCGGCGACATCATCTCGAGCAGGCCGATGCCACCGCCTGCAGGGTTCTTCGACGTCGACGTCTGGCAGTTGCGCTTCCGCTCGACCAACTCGGCGGGCAATCCCATCGCGGCGGTCAACACCGTCATCGCCCCGAAGAACAAGGCGCCCAACGGGCCGCTACTGTCGTACCAACACATCATCAACGCACTCGGTTTGGAATGTGCTCCGTCACAAGCATTGTGGACCACCGACCCCAATCTGGTCATCCGCGAAGCCCCTGCACTCAATGCCGCGCTGGCTCGTGGGTGGACGGTAGCGATCGCCGATCACCTCGGCCCGAACAGCGCGTACGGCGCCGCCAAGATGGGCGGCCAGATCGTGCTCGACAGCATTCGCGCCACTCAACGCTTCGATCCGCTGCAGGTTCAGCAGTCGCCGGTCGCCCTTGCCGGGTACTCGGGCGGCGGCATGGCGACGGCGTGGGCCGCGGCGCTGCAGAACGACTATGCACCGGAGCTGAACATCGTCGGCAGTGCCGCAGGCGGAGCGCCGATGAACCTCGAGCGCATGGCACGCGATCTCGGTTTTGCACCTCATCCGGTCTTCGGATTGGCGTTCGCGGCGGCTCTCGGCCTCGAACGTGAGTACCCGACTCGAATCCCGATCAGTGACCAGCTCAATCCGCTGGGCCAGCAGATGGCGCTGCAGCTGCAGAACGCCTGCACCAACGACATCATCGCGGTCGGTGCAGGCAAGAGCGCAACGTTGGTCGCCAACTCGCTCAACCTCATCGACAGCCCCGAGATGGTGGCTGCGGTGAACGAGAACAGCGTCGAGCTGTACCCCGGCGTCCCCAAGGCGCCGTATTTCGAGTGGCACAGCCCGACGGATGCATTGATCCCCGTCTCGGCGATCACGAACACGATCGGCCGGTACTGCGCCGCGGGCGTGAAGGTCACCGAGGTTCTGGTGCCCAGCAACGACCATCTGACCGCCGCTGTGCTCGGGCTACCGCAGGCACTGGAGTGGATCGACGCCCGCTTGAGAGGCGTGCCCGCTCCCAGTAACTGCTGAGCTCGCACACCCGAAAACCGGCCAAACCGGACCTTGAAGGTTTGATTACTTCAAGGTCCGGTTAGCCTTACCTCGCATTCAGTCCCACACGCGAGGAGTTCCACAAGTGCGCACCAGTTACCTTCGATTCGCCGCAGGCGCCGCCGCGGTCGCGCTCGTCGCCGGGTGTTCTTCCGACGACACTTCGTCGTCGAGCAAGGCCGAAGGGTCCGGGAACTTTCCCGTCACCATCAGCCATCACTTCGGCGAGACCGCCATCGACAGCGAGCCGTCGCGCGTGGTCACCATCGGTTTCAACGAGCAGGACTTCACGCTCGCGCTCGGTGTCAAGCCTGTCGCGACTCGCGGCAATCTGAGCTACGACTACCGCCAACGCCCGTGGGCGCAGGAAGCCCTCGGCGGCACCGAGATCCCCGAGGTCGGATCCACCGAGCTGAACGTCGAGCAGATCGCGGCGGCGGAGCCGGATCTGATTCTCGGGCCGTACTCCTTCATCGAGCAGGGCCAGTACGACCAACTGTCCGATCTGGCTCCGACGATCGCCGACATCGGCGGTTACGACGACGTGCCTGCGGCGACGTGGCAGCAGGAGTTCGAGGTCATCGGCAAGGCTCTCGGCAAGGAGCAGGAAACCGCGGATCGGACCGCCGAACTGGAGCAGAAGTTCCAGACGGCACAGGACGAGAACCCCCAGTTCGCAGGCAAGTCGTTGGCCTTGACGTTCGTCATGGACGACGGCAGCTACATGATCCTCGGATCCGACGACATTCGAGCACTCTTCTTCACCGATCTCGGATTCGAGATCCCCGAAGCAACGGAGATCATCAGCCCCGAGAAGCTCGACCAACTCGACACCGACGTCCTCGTCATCGCAGGACAGTCTCGCGAGCAGTTGAACACCAACCCGCTGTTCGCCCAGCTCGGCGTCGTTGCACAGGACCGGACCGCCTACATCGGTTCCTTCAGCGAGGACCTACCGTCCGCGCTCGGTTACTCGAGCCCACTGTCGCTCGACTACGCGATCGACGGGTTCACCCCGATGCTCGCCGCGGCCGCCGACAACGATCCCGCGACGGTGGTACCCGCACCTGCAGCCTGAGCTGCCGATTCCGGCGTCACACTGAACTGAGTTCGATGGAGCTCCTCGTAGCGGCCACCCGCGGCGAGGAGCTCCTCGTGCGTTCCCCGCTCGACGATCGTTCCCGCCTCGACGACGAGGATGACGTCCGCGGCACGGACCGTCGACAGGCGGTGTGCGATGACCACGGAAGTCTTGCCCTTCAGCGCCTCTCCGAGCGCCGCCTGAACCGCGGCCTCGGATGTCGAGTCCAGCGACGCCGTGGCCTCGTCGAGAATGACCACCCTGGGCTGAGCGATCAGTAGCCGTGCGATCGTCAGCCGCTGCCTCTCGCCGCCGGACAACCGATAACCACGCTCTCCGACGACGGTCTCCAAGCCGTCGGGCAGCGACGTCACCAGATCGCGCAGCCGAGCCCGGCTCAGCGCTTCCCACACTTCGTCGTCGGTGGCGTCGGGCCTGGGGAGCACGATGTTGGCGCGGACGGTGTCGTGGAACAGGTGACCGTCCTGGGTCACCATGCCGACCGCGCCGCGGATCGATTCCGCCGTCAATCCGCGCACGTCCTTCTCGCCCAGGCGCACCGCACCGGAATCCACGTCGTACAGCCGTGCGATCAACTGCGCGATCGTCGACTTCCCGGCGCCGGAGGTGCCCACGAGTGCAACCATCTGTCCGGGTTCGGCCCGAAACGACACTCCGTGAAGCACATCCACTCCGCCGCGTGAATCGAGAGTCGCGACCTCTTCGAGCGACGCCAACGACACCTTGTCCGCAGACGGATACGCGAAGTGGACGTCGCTCAGTTCCACCGCCACCGGACCATCGGGCACCGAGACCGCGTCGGGGGCGTCCTCGATGAGCGGCACCAGATCGAGCACCTCGAACACTCGCTCGAAACTGACGATGGCACTCATGATTTCGACGCGCGCACTTGCCAGCTGCGTCAGCGGCGAATACAGCCGCGTGAGCAACAGAGACAATGCGACGACGGAACCAGGGTCGAGCTGACCTCGCAGAGCGTAGAAGCCGCCCAATCCGTAGACGACGGCAAGCGCGAGCGCCGAGACCAACGTGAGCGCGGTGACGAACACGGTCTGCACCATCGCACTGCGGACGCCGATATCTCGGACCCGTGCTGCACGCACCGCGAACTCGGCGGATTCGACGGCAGGCTGACCGAAGAGTTTGACGAGCGTTGCGCCCGGAGCCGAGAACCGTTCGGTCATCTGGGTACTCATCGCCGAATTGTGGCCCGCTGCCTCACGCTGCAGCCGAGCGAGTCTCGTCCCCATCCGCCGCGCCGGCAGCACGAAGACGGGCAGCAGGATGAGTGCCAGAAGTGTTATCTGCCAAGATATTCCGATCATGACCACCAGCGTCAGAACAAGGGTGACCAGGTTGCTGACCACCCCCGAGAGGGTGTCGCTGAACGCGCGCTGTGCGCCGATGACGTCGTTGTTGAGACGACTGACGAGAGCGCCCGTCCGTGTCCGCGTGAAGAACGCGATCGGCATCCGCTGCACGTGATCGAACACCGCGGTGCGCAGGTCGAGGATGAGCGCTTCACCGATGTTCGACGACAACCACCGATTGAGCAGTCCGAACGCTGCGTCGACGACAGCAATCACGGCGATCAACAGCGACAGGCGCAGCACGACGTCGAACGAGTCGCCGTCGACGATGGCGTTCACGACCCGGCCCGCGAGGACCGGAGTCGCGACCGCCAACACCGCCAGCACGACGCTGAACACCACGAACACCAGCAGCTTCCCACGATGCGGACGGGCGAAATCCACTATCCGGCGGGCGGTCACCGCGGAGAACCTAGTCTGCTGGGCGGACGTGTTCATCGTTCGGTACATCTGATTCCAGGCCACGACTTCCATGCTCATGACCGACACCGTAGAACCTCGACATAGCTCGAGGTCAAGCCGCCGAGCTCGCTGCGACCTCTCGGTCTTCCAGAGCAAGTGCCAGGATGTCCGCGACGTCGGTCATCGGACGCACGTCGAGGGCCTCGAGCACCTCGGCTGGTACGTCGTCGAGATCCGGTTCGTTGCGGGCGGGAATGAAGACCGTCTTCAACCCCGCACGTTGCGCGGCGAGCAGCTTCTGCTTGACGCCACCGATCGGCAGGACCCGACCGTTCAACGTGACCTCGCCCGTCATCCCGACGTCGGATCGGACGGGGCGCCCGGTGGCCATCGACACCAGGGCGGTCACCATCGTGACACCCGCCGATGGTCCGTCCTTCGGAACGGCGCCTGCCGGGACGTGCACGTGGATGCTGCGGTCGAGTGCCTCCGGTTCGACGCCGAATTGCTCTGCATGCGAACGGACGTACGACAGAGCGATCTGCGCCGACTCCTTCATGACGTCGCCGAGCTGCCCGGTCAGCGCCAACCCCGGCTTGCCCTCGGTCGATGCCGCCTCGATGAACAGCACATCGCCGCCGAGACCCGTCACTGCCAGACCCGTTGCCACACCGGGAACTTCGGTGCGTTCGTGTGCATCCGGGGTGAACCTCGGCCGTCCCAGATAGTCCACGAGAGCGGGTTCGTCGATGCGGAGCTCGGTCGCTCCACCGGCAAGTTTGGTCGCAGCCTTGCGCAGCGCCTTGGCGAGAAGGCGTTCCATCTGGCGAACACCCGGCTCCCGGGTGTAGTCGGCCGCGATCCTGCGCAGAGCGTCGTCGGTGATCTCTACCTCCTCGGACGTCACTGCAGCCCTGTCCAATTGGCGGGGGAGAAGGTAGTCACGAGCGATCGCGACCTTGTCGTCCTCGGTGTATCCGTCGATGGTGACGAGTTCCATGCGGTCCAACAATGCTGCTGGAATCTGCTCGATCACGTTGGCGGTAGCGAGGAACACGACGTCGGACAGATCGAGATCGAGGTCGAGATAGTGATCACGGAACGTGTGATTCTGCGCAGGGTCGAGCACTTCGAGGAGCGCCGCGCTCGGGTCACCGCGATAGTCCGATCCGACCTTGTCGATCTCGTCGAGCAGCACAACGGGATTCATCGATCCCGCTTCGCCGATGGCGCGAACGATACGGCCGGGAAGGGCCCCGACGTAGGTACGCCGGTGACCGCGAATCTCGGCCTCGTCACGGACGCCGCCGAGGGCGACACGAACGAACTTCCGGCCGAGGGCGCGCGCAATCGACTCACCGAGAGAGGTCTTGCCCACGCCGGGAGGTCCGGCGAGAACCATGACCGCACCCGAACCGCGTCCGCCGACGAGCGTCATACCCCGATCTGCGCGACGCGCGCGCACTGCGAGGTATTCCACGATGCGATCCTTCACATCGCCGAGCCCGTGATGATCCGCGTCGAGAACGGCTCTGGCAGCGTCGATGTCGGTCTGGTCGGTTGTCGTCGTGTTCCACGGAAGGTCGAGAACGGTGTCGAGCCATGTTCTGATCCAGCCCGATTCGGGACTTTGATCACTCGCACGCTCGAGCTTGCCGACCTCGCGTAGCGCAGCCTCGCGGACATTGCCGGGCAGAGCAGCTGCCTCGACGCGGCCGCGGTAGTCATCGGCGCCATCGGGCTCGTCCTCACCGAGTTCCTTGCGGATGGCGGCGAGTTGCTGGCGCAGCAGAAACTCCTTCTGCGTCTTCTCCATGCCTTCACGGACGTCGCCGGAGATCTTGTCGCCCAACTCGATTTCGGCGAGATGCGTTTTCGTCCACTCGATCAGGAGGGTCAGTCGCTCGGCGACATCCGGCGTCTCGAGCAGTTGACGCTTCTGCACGTCGGACAGGTACGACGCGTAGCCCGCGGTGTCCGCGATCGCGCCCGGGTCGGAGAGCTTGTTGACCGAGTCGATCACCTGCCAGGCATCACGCCGCTGCAACATCGCGACGACGAGCTGCTTGTACTCGCCGGCGAGGGTCTTCAGAGTCTCGGTGGCGGGCACATCGTCGACAAGGTCGGCCTCGACCCACAGCGCCGCGCCTGGGCCGCTGACGCCGTGCCCGATGTGTGCGCGTCGTTCCGCTTTGATGACGGCGGCGGGCTCGCCCGTTGCCAGGCGTCCCATCTGGACTATGGAAGCGACGACGCCGTACGCCGCGTAGCGATCTTCGAGGCGAGGCGCCACGAGAAGAGTGCCGTCGTTCGAGGAATTCGCAGCGTCCACGGCGGCGCGCGAGGCCTCGTCCAATTCGATGGGCACGACCATGCCGGGCAGTACGACGGGATCGGTCAGAAAGAGCACTGGTAAACGAATGGGTTCGGTCATCGGAAATCCTCCAAGAGTTGAGCTATCCCGACTCAACTCGTTTTCCGCTATCGCTGTTCCCCGTGGTCGGCGTGTTCTCCGTGGGCAGAACTACACCGACTACGACCGTTGCGTCGAGCTCGTCCGACGAGACGATCCGGGTGGCGAAACCGGCCTGCTCGATGATCCGGGACGTGCGATCGGCCTGTCCGACGCTCGTCTCGATCAGTAGATGGCCGCCGTCGCGGAGCCACAGCGGTGCGCCGACGGCAACTCGTCGTTGCACGTGCAGTCCGTCGGCGCCTCCGTCGAGGGCAGACCTGGGTTCGTGATCGCGGGCCTCCGACGGCATCGACCCGATCTCGTCGGTCGGAACGTACGGGGCGTTCGCGACGATGACGTCGACGCGGCCACGGAGTTCTTCCGGCAGTGGCTCGTACAGATCGCCGAGGTGCACATGCGAGGGCTCGATGTTCCTGCGGGCGCAGCGCACCGCATCGGCATCGATGTCCGCTGCATGCAGATTCAGGCCGTCGATCGAACGAGCAAGGGCAGCACCGACTGCCCCCGAACCACAACAGATGTCGACCACCGTTTCCGGGTGCAGAGCCAACGCCTCGTCCACGAGCAGTTCGGTGCGCCGACGCGGTACGAAGACACCGGGTTCGACGACGATCCGAAGTCCGTAGAACTCGGCCCAGCCGAGGATCTGTTCCAACGGAACACCGGTGACGCGTCGGGCAACCATCTCGCGTAGCTGCTCGCCGCTGAACGCTTCACTCAGGAGTTCCGCCTCGGCCTCGGCGTAGACGCAGCCGGCGGTGCGGAGGATGCGGGTGATGTCGATGAACGACTCTAACTCATCGGCTGCAACTCACCGAGGGTGCCGCGCACCGTTTTCGCCGCGACGATCGACCATGCCGTGAGCAGCAGCAAGAACAGGCCGACGGCCACCACGTGCAGTGCATCCGCAGCGGCGCCGATACCGACAGCGGTACCGAGTGCGGCCGAGGCAGTCACGCAGGTGCCGATCGGAAAGGTGAAACTCCACCACGTCAACGAGAACTGCAGGCCACTGCGTGCGGCGCGGATGGTCAGCGACGCCGCGGCGGTGAACATCACGACACCGAACAGGCCTGCGCATACGCCGTAGGCGATACCGACATCATGCAACCAGGCCACGCGCGCATCAGCGGCAAGCACATTCGCTGCGGTGATGGACTGCCCTACCAGTCCCAGCGTGATCCACACCGTCGGAACAGCCTGCAGCGGTGGGGTTCCACCGCCTGCGAGGTGACGGCAGATGCGCGTCATGACGACCGATCCGAGTATCACGCCGAGTGCGAACAACCCGTAACAGGCGATCAGGAACGCGGTGCGGAATATGCCGGCGGACATGTATTCGAGCAGAATCGCGCCTGCGGTTGCGGACACGACCGGCGGGACGACGGGCATGAGCATCGCCGGTATCGGTTTCTCCGAGAGCTTGGGACTGCGTAGGAGGGTGCCGAATCGAAGAGCGGTGCCGAATTGGAGAGCGGTGCCGAGCCCGAGGATCGTTCCCACTGCCCAGAGGGTTCCGTCGATCCAGAGGGCAGCGGTGACGCCGATGATCTCTGTGCCGACGAGCAGTGTTCCGGAGCCGACAGTGAGAAGGGCCATCGGAATCGCGCCGTAGAACAACGACATGACCGGGTGTGCGGCGTACCCGCGGGCGGTCTCGGTGTGCAGGGCCCGGTGCGCACCGAAAGCGATGGTGAGCGCGACGAGTGCGACTACCGCGACACCCCAGACGACCGCGGCGAAGGTGTGCAGGAGCGGTGTTCGAAGCTGTGGTGCAAGCGTGGCAGCAGCGTTGGCGACGATGCCGGTACCCATGACGGAGGCGAACCAATTGGGTGTGATGTGTTCGAGAAGTGGTGCGATACGCGGCGCCAGTACTGCTGTGGTCATGGCCTTCACGGTCGTCGTCGCGCCTCACTCGCGGTAGAGGTCTCACAGTTGTGCGGGCACAAACATCTCTTGTAAGTGCTGGTCGGAGAAATGCGTTTGCCCCTCGGGCATGACGGCGGGAAGAGTCGACGGGTGAGGAATCTGCTAGCCGACTGCTCCAACTGTTTCGGTCTGTGTTGCGTCGCACTGCCGTTCTCGAAATCCTCGGACTTCGCGACGACGAAGGACGCGGGCGATCCGTGCCGCAATCTCCGCGGCGATTTCTCCTGCGGCATTCACGCCGATCTGCGCAGTAGCGGTTTCCGCGGCTGCACCGTCTACGACTGCTTCGGCGCGGGGCAGAAGGTCTCTCAGGACACGTTCGGCGGCCGGAGTTGGCGTGAGGATCGTGCGTCTGCACGCCTGATGTTCGACGTCTTCCCCATCATGCGCCAGCTCCACGAACTGCTCTGGTACTTGACCGAGGCCGTCGCGCTCGATGCAACGGCGCCGATCCGAACACGATTGCAGCAGAGCCTTGCCATCACCGAGTCGATGACCGAAGGCTCACCCGCCGACGTGTCCGCGGTGGACGTGGAAGCACACCGCTCCGCCGTCAATGCGCTTCTGCTCGAGGCGAGCGATCTGGTGCGTGCGGGGGTCGGCGGCAAGAAGAAGAATCACCGAGGCGCCGATCTGATCGGCAAGAAGATGACGGGCGCAAACCTGTTGGGCGCGAGCCTTCGTGGTGCATACCTGATTGCGAGCGACCTTCGGAACGCCGATCTTCGGTTCGCGGACATGATCGGCGCCGACCTGCGTGACGCCGATCTGCGCGGCGCGGACCTCCGAAACAGCCTGTACCTCACCCAGTTCCAGATCAACGCCGCACGAGGCGATGCGACGACCCGCTTGCCCGACGCACTGACGAGGCCGTCGCACTGGGGATAGCGTGCCAAGCGCTGGGCTGGGCTTGTTCGTCGGACATAGCACCACGATCCACCCGCGACTCAGGGATTGTTACCGATTGAATCGTATAAGGCTCGGAGACAACGACTTAACTGTTGTGTTCGAATATGTGTTCGAGTACACTGGATGGCATGAGAAAGCCGGGGGGCTACGCCACAGACAGTACTCACGAAGGTGCAGGGGATCACGAGGGCGCAGGGGATCATGAAGACACCGAAAATCACGGCGACCTCGACTCCTTCCGGCAGATCCGACGCGACGCAGACGCTGCCGCCGCCGAACTGATCGCCTCACTGACCGACCGCCGCCGCAACGAGAACATCACCGCCGCAGCAGCCATCCACCGCCTCCACGACCTCCTCGACCTACGCCTGTCCACCGAAGCAGACATCCACCAACACAGCATCACACACCGAACACCCACCGGCAGAACACAATACGGCGTCGCCGAACCCGACATCTACGCCGCCCGCCTCGCCGTCGAATGCGAAGCCTCCGTCGCCCTCTCACTCTCCCGCACCGTCACCAGCGACATGATCACCACCAGCGAACAACTCCACCACCGACTACCCGCAA
>NZ_BCXH01000010.1 GCF_001895005.1 Rhodococcus yunnanensis NBRC 103083
GGATGCGGCGTTCGCGAAGTTCGCCAAGCCTGGGATGTGTAATCCGGCGGATGCGTCGCCGGTCGTCGACGAACCCGACACCGATACCGACAGCAGCAGTAGCGGTAGCAGTAGAAATAGCGACACCAGCAGGACCAGTAGCAGCGATACCAGCAGCAGTGGTAGCGGTGGCTCGGGTGGTGGCGGTCGGGGTGGGCCGACCTTGTTCGACGACCCCGACGACAGTCCCGGCCCTGACGACCCCGACGACAGTCCCGGCCCTGACGACCCCGACGACAGTCCCGGCCCAGACGACCCCGACGACCCAGGCAATGACGACCCAGACGCCGGTCCTGGCAGTGACAGTCCTGGCGGTGGTGGTTCGGCTGGTGGTGGCTCAGGTGGTGATGGTCCGGATGGTTCGGCTGGTGGTGATCCAGACAGTGGCGGTTCCGGTGATGATGCTGTGGTGCGGGCGGGGCGGGATCGGCGGGGGCAGGGGCGGCGTCAGCATGATGCGTTGAAGGTGATTGTGCGGGCGATGTTGGCGTCGGGTCGGTTGGGGCAGCATCGGGGGTTGCCGGTGACGGCGGTGGTGTCGATGACGTTGAGGGAGTTGGAGTCGGCGTCGGGGCATGCGGTGACGGCGACGGGGTCGTTGGTGCGGATGCGGGATGCGATTCGGATGGCCTCGCATGCGCATCATTATTTGGTAATTTTCGATGATGATGGTCGGCCGTTGTATTTGGGGCGGTCGAAGCGGATTGCGTCGGCGGATCAGCGGTTGGTGTTGATTGCCTCTGATCGGGGGTGCAGTTTTCCGGGGTGTTCTCGGCCGGCGTCGTGGTCGCAGGTGCATCACATCGATGAGTGGGTCGGTGGTGGGAATACTGATATCGATTCGTTGACGTTCGGGTGCGATGAGCATCATGGGTGGGTGGGTTCGGGTGATGGTCAGTGGGCGACGACGAAGGCGGGTCCGGGTCATGAGTATCCGGGTCGTACGTTGTGGCATGCTCCGGTGTCGGTGGATCCTTCTCGTCGGGGTCGGGTCAATCATTTTCATCATCCGAACGAGTACATCTATTCTGCGCAGTCCGGGGCGGGGTCGGTGCAGGTGCCGAAAGACCGGGCAGCGCAGGACATAACAGCGCAGGGCAGGCAAACGCAGGGCGGGCAAGCGCGGGACGGTGGATTCTGGGGCGGCACTGGATTCTGGAGCGGGACAGGACCGGACAGCGCAGGATCGGACAGCGCAGGATGGAACGGCGCAGGATCGGACAGCGTAGCTTCCGACAGCGCAGGATCGAACAGCGCAGGATCGGACATCACAGCTTCCGGCCGTGCAGGATCGGGCAGTGCAGGATCGGACAACTCTGATGGGCCTGGGACCTGCGGGTCGGAGCCGGGCATACCACCGCCTGCCTGACCGCGGGGCGTAGGGGGCTTGTCATCCCTGCGCCCCGCGGGTGGGGCTCCGCGCAGGGGGCCTGAGACGCCAGGAGCGGCACAGAGCATCACATGTGCCGCCTACAGTCATGCCCTCACGTGCCCTCACGGCCCGCACGTGCCTTCACAGGCCCCCGAACCGACGCGCCGCATTCTGCTCTAGCCAGCACACCACAGCGGGCGCAATAATCGATCCCTATGCAGGCGGCGGGCAGAGCGGCACTTCTCCTAGCGCTGACGGCTGCTGCATGTGCATTCGCGTCGCCGCTCACACCGGGAGTGCTCGATGCACCGCCATCACCGTCAGCACCACCGCCGGCTGTCGCGGATCCTGTCCCGCCGCCACTGAACCCCCAGGAACTCGCCGCGCGAGTGAATCCCACCGTCGTCACCATCACCGCCGAGTGGGGGTACTCCGGGATCGCAGGGACGGGCTTCGTCGTCGACCCTGACGGTCTGGTTCTCACCAACTTTCACGTCGTCGAGAACGCCACCGACCTGACAGCGGTGCACATCGGCAACGGACTGATCTACGACGCCTCGGTGCTCGGTTACGACAAGACTCGCGACCTCGCCGTCATTCAGCTCGCTGCAGGCACAGACTTGCCGACGGCAGCGATCGGGCGATCCGCAGATGCAGCCGTCGGTGATTCGGTCACTGCAATCGGAAATGCCTCGGGGGAAGGCGTTCTCGTACCGGCGCCGGGAAAGATCGTCGGCCTGGACTCCACCGTCATGGCGCAGAGTTCCGTCGACGGATCACGCAACGAACTGACGGGCATGATCCGGATCGACGCGGACGTCAGGCCCGGTGACTCCGGAGGTCCGCTCGTCGATGCGTGGGGACGCGTCATAGGGGTCGACGCGGCCGGCCTGTCGGACGAAGCCAGGCTCACTCGGGCTCCCGAGGCGTACGCGATCCCGATCGACGACGCGATGGCCGTCGTCGAGCAGATCCGTGAAGGCCGTTCCGAGGGAACGGTTCACGTCGGCCCGACGCCGTTTCTCGGTGTCGGTGTCCGAGACGTGTCGGCGTTCAACGGATCTGGGCCCTCACAGGGTGCTGCGGTTGCATCGGTGCAGTACGACTCGCCCGCCGAGCGAACCGGCATTGTCCGAGGCGATGTCATCGTCTCGTTCGACGGCAGACCCGTCCGCACATCGGATGACCTGACGGCGGAGATGGTCACCCGCCGGCCGGGTGATCTCGTCCGGCTGGAATGGGTCACCGCTCAAGGCCTACGTCAGCAGAAGTCCCTCACACTCGACACCGGCAGCCCCACAGCCTGATACAGCCTGATACAGCGCTTGATACAACAGCCGGTCAGGCTTCCAACACCGACAGGACGTTGCCCGCAGGGTCGGTGAACCACGCGATCAGTGGACCGCCGCGGCGGAAGATGCCGCGCTGATCGGTACCCATGTCCGGGTAGTGCTGGAAGGTCACACCTTTGGCTGCGAGGGCGTCGACGGCAGCCTCGATGTCGGCGACGGGGAAGTTAAGGATGGTGTAGGGCGCGGGTTCGTGGTGGGGTCGTGGATAGATCAGCACCTCGGAGGTCTCGGTGAGCTGCAGGTGGATCAGTCCCATCTCACCATCGACGACGGTCAACCCAAGTGTGTCGGCGTAGAACGTTCGGGCTGCCTCGATATCGTCGACGGCGAATCCGGAGAACGGCGGTCGGGTGAGTTCGAGTGTCGGCATGCGCCGATTGTTCACCCGATCGCCGAACCCTGCAATGGAATCTAGATCCGCTCGAGGATCTAGATTCTCTCGAGGATCGTTGCGTTCGCCAGGCCACCTGCCTCGCACATGGTCTGCAGGCCGTATCGCGCGTCGTTCTGCTCCATCGCATTGACGAGGGTCGTCATGATGCGCGCGCCGCTCGCGCCCAGCGGGTGCCCGATCGCGATGGCGCCGCCGTTGACGTTGACGCGTCTCGGGTCGACGCCGGTCTCCTGCTGCCACGCCAGCACTACCGACGCGAATGCCTCGTTGACCTCGAACAGGTCGATGTCGCCCAATTCGAGGCCCGCTCGCTTCAATACCTTCTCGGTCGCGGGAATGACGCCGGTCAGCATGTACAGCGGATCGGACCCGACGACGGCGAAGCTGTGCAACCGCGCGAGCGGCCGCAGCCCGAGACGCGCGGCGATCTCCGACGTCGTGATCAACAGCGCAGCACTACCGTCGCTCAACGGACTGCTGTTACCTGCGGTGACCGACCAGTCGATCTGCGGGAAGCGCTCTCCTACAACCGGATCGACGAAGGCAGGGCGCAACCCTGCCATCGATTCCAGCGTCCCACCGGCCCGGATGATCTCGTCGTGATCGAGCTCGGGTAGTGGCGCGAGCTCCTTGACGAACCCGCCTCCCG
The DNA here is from genome assembly GCF_001895005.1 of Rhodococcus yunnanensis NBRC 103083. Lineage (GTDB taxonomy): Bacteria > Actinomycetota > Actinomycetes > Mycobacteriales > Mycobacteriaceae > Rhodococcoides > Rhodococcoides yunnanense. The sequence continues at coordinate 3,807 of NZ_BCXH01000010.1, forward strand.
ACGCTGCGGCATATGCCTTCGCGTGACTGTTCAACGCGAACCGGTCCTGCGTCTCCCGGTCGAATCCCCACTTCGCGGCGATCAACTCCGCACTGTGCCCCTGCGCGACGAGCCCTTCGGAGTATCGCTCCGCGAAGGCGATTCCGCGAGGGTCGGCACCTGCCCTGATACCCGAGCCCATCGGCACACGGCCCATCGATTCGACTCCGGCGGCGACGACGATGTCGTACGCACCGGACATGACACCTTGCGCGGCAAAATGCACTGCTTGCTGACTACTTCCACATTGTCTGTCGACTGTGGTGCCTGGCACGGACTCGGGATATCCGGCGGCGAGCAGCGCAGTGCGTGCGATGTTGGCCGCTTGTTCGTCGACCTGACTGACTGCGCCGGTGATGACATCGTCGATCAGCGCCGGATCGATTCCGGCCCGTTCGACGAGTGCGCGCAGGCTGTGTGCAAGCAGGTCCACCGGATGTACGCCGTGGAGGGCGCCGCTGGCCTTGCCCTTTCCGACGGGCGTTCGTACTGCTTCCACGATGACCGCATCGCGGCCGAACATGTGTGATCGTCCAGAGTTCACGGGCATGGCAGGACTCCTTCATCTGACTTCACATTTATCAACCTAGCCTGACTATATATTTCCGTAGTCACCTCGTCGACGTGGCATACGTCACCGACGGGAGTAGCGTTACTTTCGTGACTATTCGTCTCGGTTACCAGATGCCCAATTTCAGCTACTCAGGTTCCGTCAAGGAGCTGTTCCCGAAGGTCATCGCGCAGGCGCGCGAGGCCGAAGCCGCGGGATTCGATACCGCGTTCGTCATGGACCACTTCTACCAACTCCCCGGACTGGGCAAGCCCGACGAGCCGATGCTCGAGGCCTACTCCGCACTCTCCGCGTTGGCGACGGCCACCGACACCATCCAGCTGTCGGCCCTCGTCACCGGCAACACGTACCGGAATCCGGCGATCCTCGCCAAGACCGTCACCACGCTCGACGTCGTCAGCGGCGGCCGAGCGGTGCTGGGGATCGGTGCGGGCTGGTTCGAGCTCGAGCACACGAGCTTCGGTCTCGAATTCGGCACGTTCACCGACCGCTTCGAGCGCCTCGACGAGGCACTGCAGATCATCGAGCCGATGCTGCGCGGCAAGCGTCCGACGTTCGACGGCCTCTGGTACCAGGTCGAGGACGCCATCAACGAGCCTCGCATCCGCGACGACCTGCCGATCATGCTCGGCGGCGGAGGCGAGAAGAAGACGTTCGGCCTCGCTGCTCAGTTCGCCGACCACCTCAACATCATCTCCAACGCAAGCGAATTGCCGCGCAAGGTCAAGGCTCTCGAAGCCCGATGCGAGGAAGTCGACCGAGACCCGAAGGATCTCGAGACGAGCTTCCTCGCGTTCGTCATCATCGACGAGGACGGCGACAAGGCCAGGAAGCAGCAGAGCGACTTCCTGCTGTCCTCCGGCGTCGACCTGTCGAACCTCTCCGACGACGACAAGGCCGCGGCGACGGACCGTCAATTCTGCGGCACTCCCGACGACGTCGCCGAGCAGATCCAGAAGCGCGTTCTCGATCACGGTATCGACGGGATCATCATCAACCTCGTCACCAACGGCCACGAGCCCGGCGTCGTCGAACTTGCAGGCAAGGCACTGAAGCCTCTCGTCTGATTCATCTCTGGCACGGGGGAACTGTGCATGACATAGTTCCTCCGTGGCTCAGCTGACAACGAACGGGCACAGGGTGCTCGTCGCAAGTCTCCAAACGGGATCACCGCAGGGCGATACGCTGCGCGCGATTTCAGGATCGATGGTCGCGTACGAGGGCGACGTCGCCTTCAAACACGCAGGCATGGGCGGTGGCGGCGGCTTCCGCGCCGCGCTCAAACAGAAGGTCACCGGTGAATCCCTCTCTCTCATGGAGGTTTCCGGTAAGGGGACCGTGTACTTCGCTGTCGACGCACAGGACATCACCCTCGTCGAACTCGCAGGCGACGCCATGCACGTCGAAGCATCGCAGCTACTCGCGCTGTCGGGCCGGCTGCAGACCGAGGTGAAATTCGCTGGCCTGCGCGGAGCATCGTCCGGGCAGGGCCTGTTCACCACCATCGTCAGCGGATCCGGCACGGTGGCGTTGCTGTCCAAGGGCGGCCCGCTCATCGCATTGGCAGTGGACCCGCAGTATCCGCTCGTCGTTGATCCCGACGCCTTCGTCGCACATCGTGGTCAGCTGAACCAGAGCTTCGTCACCGACGTCACGTGGCGATCCGCCATCGGCGGCGGCAGCGGCGAGGCGTTCTCGCTCCGTTTCGACGGCCAGGGCGTCGTCTACATCCAACCCGAGGAGCGCTGACGTGCCGCTCGAACTCGTCAACAGCAAGGTCGTCAAGTCCAGTCTCGCGCCGGGCCAGAACGTGTTGGCGCGCAAGGGTTCCATGCTCTACTACACCGGCGACGTCCACTTCGTCCCGCATTCGATGGGCGGGTCGGCCGCCGGAATGCCCAGCATGGGCGGCGTGGCGGGAATGGCGGGCCGGATGATGTCCGGTGAGCACGTCGCGATGATGGCCGCCGAGGGACAGGGCGAGGTGTTCTACGGCCACGCAGGCCTGTACGTCGAGGTGATTCACCTCGACGGGTCGTCGATGCTGACGGTGGAGGCAGACCGGCTGCTCGTGCACGACGGCTACCTGCAGAGCTCGATCGTCGCGCTCACCTCGCAGGGCGGCGTCCGCGGCGCGGTACGTGGGGCGATGACGGGCCAAGGCCTGTTCACCACCCAGCTCACCGGACAGGGAAGCGTCGCGGTTCTCTCGCACGGAGGCGCTATTGAATTGCAGGTCGGGCCCGAGCACCCGCAGGTCGTCGTCGATCCGCAGGCGTACGTGTGCCATGTCGGCAATATCGACGTGGAGATCTCGGCGAACGTGGGCTGGCGCGACGCCGTCGGCAAGGGAAGCGGCGAGGCCGTCCAACTGAAGATGACCGGCTTCGGGACCGTGTGGGTCCAGGCGTCCGAGCAGAAGTTCTGAAGGGTCCTGAACATGACACTCGAGATCCACACTCCGCACACACTCCCGGTCGACGACAACGTTCCCGGCAACGACTATGCCTTCTGCGTCGAACTCGCGGGCCAGCCGTGGTTCACGTCCAAGGGCGCGATGATCGCCTATTACGGGAACGTGCGTTTCGAGCCGCTCGGCCAGACGTCGATGCCGGCGATCGTCGCGGCACGGTTCTCGTCGCCGCTGTACTCGAACGACTGGGTGCTCGCGCAAGGCCAGGGAAAGCTGATCCTCGGCGACCGCGGGTTCAACATCAACTCCTACGACCTCGACGACGGCAATCTGACGATCCGGGCGTCGAACCTGCTCGCCTTCGAACCGACGCTCGATCTGAAGCAGTCCATCGTGCCGGGGTTCCTGACGCTGCTGGGCACCGGAAAGTTCCTGGCGTCGTCGAACGGGACGGTGATGTTCGCCGAACCTCCGCTACGCATCGACCCCGAAGCGCTCGTCGGATGGGCGGACTGCCCGTCGCCGTCGCACCACTTCGACGCCGGGTGGATGCAGAACTTCCTCGGTGCGGCGCGTGGATTTCTCGGCGCGAACAGCGGTGAGGAGCGTCAGTTCGACTTCACCGGCACAGGCACCGTCCTCATCCAATCCAGCGAGAAGGTGCTCGACGACGGCCATCTCCTGCGGCACATCGAGTCGCAGACGGTCTCACTCGGGCAGAACAGTCTCCGGGCTCTGCACAGCACCATCGGTTCGCGTTTGCAGCAGTGATGCGCGCGCAGGCGCACACTGGAGAGATGACCAACAACGGACCGTTCAACATCGACCCCGAGGATTTCGATCGATTCGCCAAGGAGGCGAGCGATGGACTCCGCGACGTCGTCGATCAGGTAGGCAAGTTCATCGGCCAGTCGGGTGCCACCGGGCCCTGGGGCGCGTTCTTCGGTGACGCCGCGGCGCCCACCCGCAAGGCAGCTCCGGAGCCCGAGACCACCGGCGACAAGGGCGACGGCGTCTGGGCCATCTACACCGTCTCCGAGGACGGGGCTGCGCACATCGACCAGCTCTACGCCACCGAACTCGACGCCCTCCGCGCTCACAAGGACAACCTCGACCCGACGCGTAGGGTGCGATTTCTGCCCTACGGCGTGAGCGTCAGCGTCCTCGAGGACTAGCTGCGAGCACGGCCTCGACTGCCGTGTCGATGCCGCCGTGCGCGCGGACGTCTGCGCTGATCTCGGCCAGTCGGGCAGCGACGGCTGCCGAGGTGGCGACAGTGTCGACTGCCTCACGCAGGGCGTCGGCCGTCACGTCCTCCTCGGCCAGTTGCACTCCGACGCCGAGCGCGTCGAGGGTCGCCGCGTTGCCGAATTGATCGACCGCTTGCGGTATCGCGACGGTCGGCACACCGAACCACAGAGCTTCGGTGCAGCCGCCCATGCCTGCGTGGGTGACGAACGCCGATGCGGCCGCCAGCACTGTCAGCTGTGGGACCTGCCGAAGGATCTCGATGTTCGACGGCACATCCCCGAGAGATGTCGCATCGACCCGGTAACCGATGGCGATGACGACGTGCCATTCGGAATCCCTGAACGCCTCGATGCACGTTCGGTAGAAATCCGGTCGCTCGTTGAATCCGGTTCCGAACGACACGAGTAGAACTTTCCTGTTCTCCGGCGCAGTCCAGCACGCATCCGCCATGCGCACCGGGTCCAGACACGGACCGACGAACTGCACCGACGTCGGCACCCGATCGGCGTTCGGTTGCATCACCCGCGGAATCAGCGACAACACCTCGGACGGATGCGATATCCAGTCCCAGGGATCGGCGTCGATACCGTTGTCTCGCAGCCACTTCGCGTACACATCGCGGTATCGACTGCCCGACGGCGAGTTCCGGATCGACGCGAGCACCTCGCCCATGTCCTCCTCGTACCCGTCCCACGCCACGTAGGTAGGCGAAAGCTGTACTGCCCGAATGCCGTAGCGCCGACCGAGCAGCGGCGCCGCCAGCCCACCGATGTCGTAGAGCAGCAGGTCCGGGCGCTGCGCGTCGTAGAAATCGGTCAGCACCGCATAGGACCCGATCGCCTCGTCGAGAAACACCCGCATCGCCGACGCCGGATCCTCGGGCCAGGCCTCGCTGCCCTGCGGCAGCGTCGAATCGTACGAAACGATATCGACCCCAGCAGGTTCGACGACGTCCTTCATCGAAGCACCGACCGCATACGTCACTCGGTGGCCGCGCGCCACCAACTCGGCGATCAGGCCGAGCGACGGATAGATGTGGCTGGGAGCGGTACATCCGATCATTGCAATATGCACGTCACGACGGTAACTCCCGGGCGATGTCCGATTCCACCGAATTACGGCTCGTTGGCCAGCAGATCCAGCAGACCGGGGAATCGTTCGTTCACCTCGGTGCGGCGCAAGGTGACCTTGCGACTGTTTCCTCGATCGACCTGAAAGACGAGCCCCGACTCACGGAGCACCCGGAAGTGATGTGTCAGAGTCGATTTGGTGACACCGAGATCGAAGGACATGCAGGTGCGCTCGGCGCCGTCGTCGTCGCCGACGAGCTCGGTGATCACTTTCCGTCGCAATGGATCGGACAGCGCGGACATGACCGCACCCAGTTCCATCTCGGACACGTCCGGATGCCCGCTGACGTCGACCATGTCACCTCTCCCAATAGGTACGGCTTGCGTCGTACCTAGATTTCTGCTGTTCTTGGTACGGCATTCATCGTACCTAAGGGGGGCTCGGTGCACTCGAAACCGACATTGGTCGTAGTACTCGCAGCACAGTTCGTCATACCGATGTCCATCGCGGGCACCGCGATCGCGCTGCCGGAGATAGCCGCCGACCTCGGCGAAAGTCCCGGGCCGCTGCAGTGGGTCGTCAACGGCTTCAATCTCGCGTTCGCGCTGTTCACCGTCGTGTGGGGTGCGGTGTCGGACCGAATCGGGCACCACGTGTCCTTCCGCGCGGGCGTCGCACTGGCCGGTCTTGCAGGCATCGCCAGCGCCGCGGCACCGAATCTGCTGGTCCTCGACGGCGCCCGGATACTCGCGGGCATCGGCGCAGCTGCCGTGCTCGTCGGTTCGACGTCGATTCTGTCGAAGACCTACTCCGGCGCCGCCCGCGCGAGCGCATTCGCCGCGTTCGGCACCGTCAACGGACTCGGCCTCGCACTCGGACCCACCATCGCCGGAATCCTCGTCGGCGGCATCGGATGGCGCGGAGTGTTCGTCGCCCAGGCCGTCGTCCTCGGCCTGGCCTTCGCCGGCACGTTGGCCATCACCGGAACGACGGGCGCCACTGGAACGACGGGAGCCGAGCCAACACGCCGCGCCCCGATCCTGGACCTCGGCGTGTTGGCTAACCCGCGGTTCCTTGGGCTGTGCCTGGTACCCGTCGCAGGCGCGGTCGGTTTCGTCACGCTCCTGACCTACCTGCCCGGTGCACTGAGCGGCATCGTCTCGATGAGCCCTGGGACGGCCGGGCTGTTCATGCTCACGATGACCGCTCCGGTTCTGCTCGCACCCGGACTGGTCGCGCGGATGATCACCGCCGGTTTCGTACGCCCGATGACGATGATCCACATCAGTCTGGGAGCGCTGGTGATCGGCGATCTCGGGATGCTCGCACTGCGTCCGGACACCTCGGTGTGGTGGATCGTGGTTCCGATGATCCTGGTCGGGCTCGGATTCGGACTGCCCATCGGCCTGATCGACGGCGAAGCACTCGCATCGGTCCCCGTGGAGCGCACCGGTACTGCCGCAGGTGTTCTCAACCTCTTCCGGATCGGCGGTGAAGCCCTGCTCGTCGCGGGATACGCCTGGCTGCTGGCGCATTTCGTGCATGCCGCCATGCCGGGGAATCCGAGCGCCGACGCGACCGCCGCGGGACTACCAGGATTCCCGGACGAGTACGCGCAGGCGTTCGGTCATGTGGTGACAATTCTGGCGGTACTCGTGGCCGTGACCGCTGTCGCGGTCGTCGTACTGATCCGGGTGAGCGAGAAGGGGGCGAGAGTCCCGCGCGTGGATGCTCCCGCAACGACGCCTTCGTGACATGTCAGCAGGCACGGTAGGTTGACCGAACAGCGTCGACCGACGCCGTCACAGCTCTATCGAAGGTTCAGAGACAGTATGCGGGTTGACGGGCGCGACATTCCGGTGTCGGGGAGCCTGCTGCAACCGCTGGCTCGGCGTACCCGCGACATACAGCGCGTGGTGGTCTCGAGCATTCTGCTGGGCACGGTCATCGCGGGCTCGCTCATCACCAAGAATCAGTGGGACGCACTGGAAACGTCGGTGTCGGGCATCGTCGGAGTCCTCAGCCCGGACCAGTCGAATCTCGTCTACGTGCTGTACGGCATCGCGATCACCGCTCTTCCTTTCGGCATTCTCATCGGACTCATCGCAGGCCGCAAATGGAAGCTTCTTGCCGGTTACGCCGCCGCAGGTGTTCTCGCGGGCTTGGCGCTGTCCATCACCGGCACCGGGATCGCGACACCCGAGTGGCACCTCGACGTGCCGGACCGCCTCGGCACGCTCCCGTCGCAGGTCCTCGACGACTCACGGTGGATCGCGATGCTCGCCGCGGTTCTCACCGTGTCCGGTCCATGGCTACCCGCTCGGTGGCGTCGCCTCTGGTGGCTTCTGCTGCTCGCCTTCGTCCCGATCCATCTGTTCGTCAGCACGGTCGTCCCTGCGCGGTCGCTCTTCGGGCTGTCGGCCGGCTGGTGTATCGGTGCGCTGATAGTGCTGGTCGTCGGGACTCCTGCCCTCGAGGTCCCGCTCGACCAGGCTGCTCGGCTGCTCGCCGGACGCGGCCACGTGGTCGATTCGTTCAAAGTTCTCAAGCCTGCAGGCTCGGGTCCGCTCGTGCTGTCGGCGACGACCGAGGGAACTGCGCCTGCCGTCGTCGTCGAGATGTACGGGGAGAACCAGCGCAGCGGTGGTGCCCTGCGCCAGGCGTGGCGATGGTTGTCCTTCCGCAACAGCGAGAGTGCCCCGCTGCACGCCTCGATGCGACGAGCCGTCGAGCATCGCGCTCTGATGGCCATCGCCATCGGTGAGATCGGTGTGGCCAGCAGCAAACCGATCATGGTCGCCGCGCTCGCACGCGGGTGGGCTCTGTACGCCCACAGTGCGCCGCGCGGCATGCCGGTCGACGAATCCTCGCCGGATTCGCTGGCCACCAGCATCTGGACGGGTCTGCACACGCTGCACACCAACCAGATCTCACACGGCGACCTACGCAGCGTCGAGATCAGGAACGACAACGGGCAGGCATTGTTCGGCGGATTCTCGTTTGCCGAACTCGGCGCGTCGGACGCCCAGATGCAGTCCGACGTCGCCCAGATGTTGATCTCGACGTCGGCGCTCTTCGGTGAGAAACGCGCGGTGCGCATCGCGATCGAGACCCTCGGTGAGGACACGGTGCTGACCGCGTCACGCAGGCTCACCCGCTCGGCGATTCCGGCACGCGTGCGCAAGTCCGTCACCGACGGCAAAGGCGTGATGAACGCTGTCCGCGACGAGGTTCTGCAACAAACGGGTGCGGACAAGATCAAAGCCGAACAGGTCACCCGATTCACTCGGAACCAGATCATTCAGCTGGTGCTGTTGATCGGACTGGTCTACGTCGCATATCCCTTCATCAGTGCGGTGCCGACATTCGTCACGGAACTGAAGACCGCGAACTGGTCGTGGGCACTGCTCGGTCTCGCCGTGTCCGCGCTGACCTACGTCGGTGCCGCGGCGGCGCTGTGGGCGTGCGCGTCGGGCCTCGTCAGTTTCCGCAACCTGACGATCATGCAGCTGGCCAACACCTTCGCCGCCACGACGACACCCGCGGGCGTCGGCGGGCTCGCGCTGAGTGTGCGGTTCCTGCAGAAGGGCGGATTGGGGGCGGTGCGGGCAACGGCCGCGGTGGCACTGCAGCAATCGGTTCAGGTGATCACGCACGTCTCGCTGTTGATCTTCTTCAGCGTCGTGGCAGGCACCTCGGCGGATCTGGCGCATTTCGTCCCCGACCCGACCGTGCTCTATCTGATCGCCGGTGTTGCGCTGGGTATCGTCGGTACGTTCATGTTCGTCCCGACGCTTCGGCGGTGGCTGCGCAATGCGGTACGGCCGCAGCTCAAAGAGGTGTTCGGTGAGCTCGGCGACCTCCTGAAGGATCCGAAGCGGTTCTTCGTCATCATCATCGGATGTGCGGCAACCACTCTCGGTGCCGCTCTTGCACTGTGGGCGAGCATCGAGGCATTCGGAGGCGGGACCACGTTCGTCACCGTCACCGTCGTCACGATGATCGGTGGAACTCTCGCCTCCGCCGCTCCCACCCCTGGCGGCGTCGGCGCGGTGGAAGCCGCATTGATCGGTGGGCTCGCCGCATTCGGACTACCTGCCAGTATCGCGGTGCCGTCGGTGCTGCTCTACCGGGTTCTGACATGTTGGCTGCCCGTCTTCTGCGGCTGGCCGACGCTTCGCTGGTTGACACGAAAGGACATGGTCTGATGCCCACCGCAGACGAACTTCTCGGAACCGGGGTCGTCGACGATCTCGTCGACTGCCTCGGGCTCGAGCTACCTCTGACCGCGGCGACCGTAGACGGGTTCGACGGCGCGAGCCTGAGCGCTCGTGCTCGACTCGTCCGTGACGGCCTGCTCGCCGAACTTCCCTCCGACCACGCCGAATTCGAGGCCGTCGTACGGTCGGCACTGCTGCGTGACGATTTCGCCGGCTGGATGATCTGGCCGGTGACCGAGGCTCTCGCAGTCCGGGCCACCGCCGGGGACGCGGACACGTTCGATTCGGGGCTGGCTCTGCTCGCCGATCTCACGTCCCGGCTGACCGGCGAATTCGCCATTCGGACGTTCCTCGACGCCGATCTGGATCGCACCCTGGCGACGGCGCTGACCTGGACGACGCACGACGACCCGCATGTCCGACGCCTTGCCACCGAGGGCACACGGCCGTTCCTCCCGTGGGCCCGGCGGGTGCCTGCCCTCACCACGAGGCCCGATGCGACCCGCGAGATCCTCGGCGCGCTCTACCGGGACGAGTCCGACTACGTTCGGCGATCGGTCGCCAACCATCTCAACGACATCAGCCGCACCGATCCGGCTCTCGTCGTCGCACAGGCCACCGGGTGGACCGAGAACGCGGACGCGAACACGCCGAAACTGGTGCGGCACGCACTGCGGACCCTGATCAAGAAGGGCCATCCCGACGCGTTGTCCCTCCTCGGTTTCGGCGCTCCCACCGGTGTCGCCGTCGAAGATCTGGTGCTCACACCGTCGGATGTTCCGACCGGTGGTGACCTCGCGTTCGGCTTCGACCTGGTCAACGATTCCGATTCCGAGCGGTCCGTGGCCGTCGACTACGTCATTCACCACGTCAAGGCCAACGGCTCCCGTACCGCGAAGGTGTTCAAGCTGACCACCCGCTCCCTTCCACCCCGTTCACGTGTCCCGGTCGCACGTACGCATTCGTTTCGGCCGATCACCACACGGCGGTACTACCCCGGCGAGCATCTGGTGGACATTCAGGTCAACGGCCTTACACTCGGTGGAGCAAAGTTTTGGCTCGGGTGAACCTGTCCGACGATTCCCACGATCGCGCGTGCCGTGCACTGGTACGGTTCGTTGACCGGGTCGGGACCCGATTACGACACGATCACCCAGCGCGTCGTACTGTCCGCGCGAAATGATCCCGAACGAGAGGTCTCATGTCGGTGGGAGGCTTTCTCGCATCACAGGCGAAGCTGTCCGGCCCCCTCTCCGGTGACGTTCGCAGATCGGATGCTGTCCTCGGCGCCGAGGAACATGCCCTGAACCGGGGTCCGAACAACGAACGGTGGGCACGGGTCCTCATCGGGGGCCTGGCGATGTCGTTCGGGCTCGCCGGAATTCTGATGATTCCGTCGGGCCAGTTCACGTCGGCTCGGTCGATCTACGTCGCTGTCGCGGCCCTGTCCACCGTCCCCGTTGCCGTGGTCTGGTTCCTCAGCTCGTGGTCACGCCGTCGACTCGCGAATGTGTACGTCCTGTACGCCGACATCGGAATCCTGGCGGTGATGCTGTCGTTCGAGACTCCGTTCATCGCGATGGCGGGCTCCGCGATGTTCTCCGTCGTCGCCGTGTTCGCGATCGTCAGCACATCACCGCGGACTCTGGCACTGCACCTCGTCGGGGCGACAGCAGCGCTGCTGCTCATCGCCGTTCTCTCGATTCTCGACGGCACCAACCCGTGGACCGTCGCGTCACAGGCGGTGATCTTCGGGTCGCTGTTCGCAGTCCCCTTCGCCCTTCGGCCCTACATTCGGCATCTTCGGCGGCAGGCTCAGGTCGCCCTGCGAGATTCGCTGACGGGGCTGTGGAATCGACGCGGCTTGTTCGACGTCGTCGAGCATCTGAACAAGGCCGACGTCAGTACGCGCACCGGCCCGAGCGTCATCGGCGTCATGGTCATCGACATCGACCGGTTCAAATCCATCAACGACACCTACGGTCACCCATCCGGCGATGCCGTTCTCGTCGAGGTCGCGAATCGACTGTCCCACGCGGCATCGAAAGATTCCGCGGTCTCACGCCTCGGCGGCGACGAGTTCGTCTGCGTGCACATCGGATCGCCCACCGAGGTCGACGAAGCGGAGAGTCGAATCCGTGCGGCCCTGGAGGAATCCTTCAGCGGGCCGCCCTTCACCACCAGTATCGGATCGGCGGGCGACCACATCATCAAGGGTGATGCGACGGGCGCTCTGGTTCGACGCCTCGTCGCACTCGCCGACATCGAGCTCTATCGGAACAAGACACAGCCGAGATCCGTCGACCCCGGTGCCAGAGCCGATCCGCTGCAGATACGCCAGCGCATGACATCTCTCATCGAATCCGGTGGCCCGACCGTTGTGTTCCAGCCGATCTGCAACACCGCGACTCGTGCGGTCGTCGGATTCGAAGCACTGTCCCGGTTCCCGTTCGGGCACGGATCACCGATGATCTGGTTCCGGGACGCGACGCAGGCAGGAATCGGTACTCGGCTCGAGCTCGCTGCCATCGACAACGCACTGCGCGCAATGGAGACTCTGCCTGCACACGCGTTCGTGTCTCTGAACGCATCCGCCGAAACGATTCGGTCGACCGACCTGCACGCCCGGCTGGCACCGCACATCGGTACCCGCACGCTGTACCTGGAAATCACCGAACACGAACGCGTCGACGACTACCGATCCGTCGCCCGGTCGGTGGAAGACCTACGAGCAGCGGGAGTTCGCATCTCCGTCGACGACGTCGGTGCGGGATTCTCGGGCCTGCGCCAGGTCGTCGAGCTCAAACCGGATGCACTGAAGGTCGACTACGCGCTGGTGCACGGCATCGACAAGGATCCAACCCGCAGGGCAGCTGCTGCTGCCCTTGCGGGTTTCGCGAGGGAGGTCGGATCCACCCTCATCCTGGAAGGCGTCGAGACATCCGGTGAACTGCGCGTCGCCCTGGAACTGGGCGTCGAGATGGTGCAGGGTTTTCTCACCGGGCGCCCGGATGTGCCGTCCGCCTACGCCGAGAGTTAGATGTCCCGGACGCTGTACTTGGTCAAGCTGGGGACACCGGCGAGCAGCGGTCCGAGATCGGTGATCTTGCCGGGACCCTCACGGAATTCACGGTACTTCGCGTCGGCCTCGGCGGACTCCCAACGCTCGTAGGCGATCCAGTGGCCTTCGTCGGCGTCGTCGACGAGCACGTCGACTCCGAGGCATCCCTCGAACGCACGCGTGTCGGCGAGGATGCGCCCGAGGACGACCTTCGCGTCGTCGAGGGTTTCGGTCTTCAACTTCAGATCGAGCAAGGCGATGAGCGCCATCCGTGTCTCCTGATCATCGTTCTTCGATTACCTGTTCACACTATCGACATGACAATCATTCAGACAGTGTCACGGAGAACTTTCGCATCCCGTGCGAACGTCCGGACCTGTTCGTCGAGCCAGACATGCGCTGGGACACCGCCGCCGAGAAGCTCACGCGCCAGAGCGGGTTCCTGCGCCAGCGGCACGTCACTACCGGCGATGACGACGTTGCCGTACCGGCGGCCCTTCAGCATCGCCGGGTCGGCAATGATCGCCGTGTGCGGGAAGAGGGAGCCGATGGTTCTGGCCTCGCGTTTCGTTTGCACGAGATCACGCGTGTCACCGCAGTTGACGACGTAGATCCCGCCGGGCGCCAGGACGCGTCGAACATGCTCGGTGAATTCGGTCGTCTGCAACGCATCCGGTGTCGTACTGCCTGCGAAGACGTCACGCACGATCAGGTCCCGGCTGTCCTCGGTCAGAGTCTCGGTCACCGCGCGCGCCTCACCGACTCGAATACGCAGCAGCGGGGCTCGGGGCAGGTCGAACCACTCGCGAACGAGTTCTGCCAACTTTCCGTCGAGTTCGACCACCACCTGCCGTGCGTCGGGAAACACGGCCGCGAGATAGCGCGCGAGCGTGCACGCCCCACCACCGAGATGCAGTGATCTGAGCCTCGGCCCCGGAAAGACATGGTGCCGAACGAGTCCTGCCATCCACCGCATGTACTCGAAATCGAGCTGTGTCGGATCGTCGACGTCGATGTGCGAGCTGGGCACACCGTTGATCTGTATGGTCCAGCCGTCGGCCACGAGGGTGTCGCGGACCAGTTCGCACGTACCCGTGTCGATGTCGTAGACGCCTGCAACGGGACCGCCTGGCCCCGTGTCGACCGTTCTGCCTGCCGACTTCTTCCTAGCCATTCTTCCTAGCCATTCTTCTCAGCCATTCTTCTCCAGCGCGAAGTCCTCGAAGTCGAACCCGGGGCTGACGATGCAGGAGACGAGCGCAGCCTCGTCACCGAGGGGCCGTGCCCGCTGCCAGGTCGACGGCGGCACGACGCGCTGCGGCGACTGACCTGCGAGCACGTCCGGTCCGACGGTGAGTGGGGTGATCACACCCGGCCCTGGCCCGGAGCCACCGAGCTCGAGCAGCACGGGACTGCCGCGGTGATACAGCCAGATCTCGGTACCCCTGACGGTGTGCCACGCCGACTGTTCGCCTGGCAGGAGCAGGAACAGGATCGCGGTGGCTGCTGCCCGCGAGCTCGGGTACCCGCCCGGGAGGTGCGGGTGCAGAATCTCGACAGAGCTGCGCCACGTCTCGGTGTACCAGCCACCCTCGGGGTGACGGGAGAAGCCGAGGCCCTCGGCCCAGTCAGGCAGTTCGCTCACCGTCTCAGTATGCGGCTGCGCCGCGCACCCCGACGATTCGTGCGGCGCAGGCTCGAAGAGAATCGGTCGGTCCGGTCCACCCGAGTACTCGTACTGCAGCCGCCGCGACGACCTGCGCGTACTCCGCGGACGATTCGCCGCGCCCGTTCTCCCTGTCGGCGCGCCCGTTGACGACGGTCTCCACGAGACGGAACGGCAGGTCCTCGGTGCCGGGTACCAGCTCGACCCCGCTCTCGACGATCATTGCCGACGCGAGCGACGCATAGAGATCCATCAGCTCGTACCGGTGCTGCCGAAACGCATCGAACCGCTCCTCGCGCAGCTCGGGCAGCAGATACAGCGCACCCAGATTCCATCGCGAACGGGAGAGCTGATCGGCGTCGAACCAGGCCAGGGCATACACCCTTTCTGCGGCAGTCGCGTCCGAGTCCCTGACCGCGCGGCCAACGGCCAACGGCTCGTCGACGGTTCCGCTGAGCAGCGAGTCGAGTAGCTCGTCCTTGGTCGCGAAGTGGTGATACAGCGATGCCTGACGCATACCGACGGCGTCGGCGATCATGCGCGTGGAGGTGTTGGTGTAACCCCGTGTCGTGAACAGTTCGGCCGCTGCGTCGAGTATTTCCTCGCGTGCCGTCTCGCCCGGTCGCTTCTTCGTCGTGAGCCTGGGTCTGCCTGCGCCGGTGGTGGACATGACCCCATCCTGGCATCGAATACAGCGGTGTGAAATTTCTGTCACTTGATCGAAATACACGAAACACAGACGTTTCACGACGCCACGGTTTCGATACACGGCCGTCACCCAACGGGCATTCCGAAACGGAAAACTATCGACTGACAGAAACCCCGCACCGGCAGCGCAGACGGGCGGTCACTCTTCTTCCTTCCAGGAGACTTTCATGAGCTCGACTACTCTGCCCGTACCCGGTGAACGTGTACCGCCCACGACGAGTGATCACTCCGACCTCGCCGAGCTGGGTTACGACCAGCAATTGCACCGATCGCTCGGCAAGTTCGCGTCGTTCGCCGCCGGTTTCTCGTTCGTTTCGATCCTCACCACGATCTTTCAACTGTTCGGTCTCGGATTCAGTTTCGGCGGACCTGCATTCTTCTTCACCTGGCCCCTGGTATTCCTCGGTCAGTTCATGGTCGCGCTCAATTTCGCGGAACTCGCTGCGCACTATCCCATTTCGGGTGCCATCTACCAGTGGTCGCGCCGTATGGGAGGCGAGATCGTCGGATGGTTCGCGGGGTGGTTCATGATCATCGCGCAGATCGTCACCGCATCCGCTGCAGCGATCGCACTGCAGGTCGTGCTCCCGAGCGTGTGGAGCGGCTTCCAGTTCGTCGGCACGGACACGGCATTGACGTCACCGGACGGCGCTGCCAACGCCGTCATCCTCGGATCCGTCCTTCTCGTGCTCACGACGACCATCAACTGCATCGGCGTCAACTGGATGTCGCGCATCAACAGCATCGGCGTCACCTGCGAGATCATCGGTGTCATCGCCGTCGTCCTGGTGTTCTTCACACACGCCGAACGTGGCCCGCAGGTCGTGTTCGACACGGGCACAGCGGGAACCGAGCCCGGCTACATCTGGGCGTGGATCGTCTCGGGCCTGATGGCCGCCTACGTCATGGTCGGCTTCGGATCCGCCGGTGAGCTCGCCGAGGAAACCCACAACCCGCGACGCGTCGCACCGCGCACCATCCGGCTCGCACTGTCCGCTTCGGCTCTCGGCGGAGGGCTGATGATCGTCGGCGCACTCATGGCCGCACCGTCGTTGACCGACGGACAGCTTGCGGCGCAGGGCCTTCCGTACGTTCTCGACTCCATCCTCAGCTCACCGTGGGGAACCGTCCTGCTGATCGACGTCGCCATCGCGGTGTTCATCTGCACACTCGCCATCCAGACGGCTGCATCGCGCCTGATGTTCTCGATGGCACGTGACGGCCGACTACCCGCATCCACGCTGCTCGCCAAGGTCAACGGCACGACAGGAACTCCGATCGCACCGTCGGTCCTCATCGGATTCGCCTGCGTCGCAGTACTCGCCGTCAATGTCGGCAACGCTGCCATCTTCACCACATTGACGAGCGTCTGCATCGTGCTGATCTACCTGGCGTACATGATGGTCACCGTTCCCCTCCTGATCCAGCGCCTGAAGGGCTGGCCGCACGGCGGTCTCCACCACGACACGGACGGCAAGAAACTGTTCGCCCTCGGCTGGATCGGCATCCCGGTCAACATCCTCGCGGTCCTGTACGGCGGACTGATGGTCGTCAACCTGTCCTGGCCGCGCGCCGAGATCTTCAACCCCACCGGCGAATTCCCGCTGTTGCAATGGGCAGCACCGCTCACCGTCCTCGCGGTGGTGCTGGTCGGCGTCGCTTGCCTGCCTCGCGGAAAAGCCCACCCGAAGCCCGTCACGATCGGAGCCTGACACATGAGCACAGCAACCACACTTGCCGCCAAGGAACACGCTCGGTCCCAGTCGGCCGCGGTGACGACGCCGACCGCACCGGACGGCATCACCGATCTCACCTGGGCCGAAACGGTTCCCGGTGGCCGCTACACCACCAAGGTCCTTGCCCGCGGAACTCGGCTTCGTCTGCGCGACGTGGACGGAGCAGCGTGCGCGAACCTGCTGTTGTACCGCGCCGACGCGCCGTGGGAGCGCCTGAACACCGCCGACACCGTCAAGGTCCCGTGGCAGGCCTACCTGGGCGCGGGTCATCCCCTACTGTCCGATCAAGGACGCCTGCTCGCCACCATCGTCGCCGACAGTTCCGGTCACCACGATGCGCTCTGCGGCACCACCTCGCTCGCAACCAATCTCGCCAAGTACGGTGCAGGGTCGCTGCATTCCGGCTCACCTGCCGGACGCGAACTGTTCACCGTCGCAGCAGCCAAGAACGGTCTGGGCTTGCGCGACCTACCGCCGTCGATCTCCTTCTTCCACGGCATCCGCGTCGAAGCCGGCGGACAGCTGACGTCCACGGGCAGCGCCGGACCGAACACCGAAGTCGATCTTCTGATCCATCTCCCGGTCGTCGTACTGCTCGCCAACACCGCGCACCCGCTCGATCCGTCCCAGGAGTTCGGGACCACGCCTCTCGAGGTCCTCGCCTGGGATGCCTACGACGAGCTCGACTCACTGGGCAATACGGATCCCGAGTATCGACGCGCAGTCACCAACACCGAAGACGCCTGGAACGCCCTCCATGCACCGAAAGGCAGACGATGACAACCACACTGGACCCTGTCGTCCTGGACGAGACCGCCGAGGCCTACGGACCCTGGTCGGCCGTCGTGAAGGCCGGCAACATACTGACGATCGTCGATCTGCACGGCAACCAGGCAGTGGACACGCTGATGTATGCCGCCGACGATCACAGCATCCGCTACAGCGCCGCCGCTACCGTCACCGCACAGCGCAACCTGTTCCTCTCGGCGAGAACCGTTCTGCGAAGCGATGATTCGACGCCCCTGATGACCATCGTCGCCGACGAGGTCGGCAACCACGACACCGTCGGCGGTGCATGCTCGCAGGAGTCGAACACACTGCGCTACGGGCATCACACCGCGCATCAGCACGCCTGCGTCGAGAACTTTCTGATCGAGGGCGCCAGATGGGGCCTGGGCAAGCGAGACCTGGTGCCGAACATCAACTTCTTCATGAACGTGCCGGTCGACGCGGACGGCACACTCGGCATCGTCGACGGCTTGTCCGCCCCCGGCAAATCGCTGTCACTGCGGGCCGAGATCGACACGCTGGTTCTGGTGTCCAACTGCCCACAGATCAACAACCCGTGCAACGGCTTCGACCCGACGGCCGTCCGCATGATCGTGACAACGCCATGACCGGGGCCGGCTCGGCCGGGAGCAAGATGACCGTTCTGCGGCCCGGCATGCTCACCACGGTGCAGGACTGGCCGGGACGCGTCGGGTACTGGAAAGTCGGTGTGCCGCCGTCGGGTCCGATGGACGATCTGTCCTTCCGGCTCGGCAACGTCGCGCTCGGCAATCCCGAAGGCGCACCCGGTCTCGAATCCGCGATGGCCGGGCCTGCACTCACCTTCGACTCCGACACGCTCGTGTGTGTCACCGGCGCCGACGCCCGCGTCCGGATCGACGGAGTCGACGTTCCGCAGTGGCGTCCGGTGTTGGTTCCTGCCGGAGCCACCCTCGATGTCGGCATGACGGACGGCGCGGGGTTGCGCGTGTACGTCCTGATCCAGGGAACGATCGACGTCGACCCCTACCTGGGCAGCGCATCGACGTTCACTCTCGGCAAGTTCGGCGGCCACCGCGGAGGGACACTGACCGAGGGCGACGTCCTCGGAATCACCGGATCCACCGACGACGCCGACCGCGTCCGCTCGATCCCCATGGAACACCGACCGGTCCTGACCGCGGCGTGGGACATCGCCGTCACCGAGGGACCACACGGCGCGCCGGAGTTCTTCACCCGCACCGACATGAACACCCTGTTCGCGACGTCGTACGAAGTTCACTTCAACTCCGACCGCACCGGCGTACGACTCATCGGGCCGAAACCCGAATGGGCGAGGGTGGACGGCGGCGAGGCAGGTCTGCACCCGTCGAACATCCACGACAACGCATACAGCGTCGGCGCGCTCGACTTCACCGGTGACACACCGATTCTCCTGGGCCCCGACGGTCCGAGCCTCGGCGGTTTCGTGTGCCCGGTCACCGTCGTCGCCGCGGAGCGATGGAAGCTGGGCCAGTTGAAGGCCGGGGACACCATTCGATTCGTGCCCGTCAAAGCAGCGCACGCAGCGAAACTCGGGGCATTGGGAATCGAGCGTCGAGCATCTCTTCCGGTCGTGTTCTCGAGCGGCGGCGACGGCGACGACGGGGTCATTGCGCGTCGTGACGCCGAGACGTCGGTGACCTACCGCCGCTCCGGTGACGACAATGTTCTCGTCGAGTACGGAGACATGAAGCTGGACTTGGCTTTACGTGCTCGCGCACACGCACTGCACCAGCGCGTCGAGGCGCTCGCACCGAAGGGTCTGCTCGATCTCACGCCGGGCATTCGGTCGCTGCAGGTCAAGGTCGATCCGGATGTTCTGCCGATCACCACGCTGATGGGTCTGCTCGCGGAGGTCGAGGACGATCTGCCCGCGGCGTCCGAACTCGTGGTTCCCTCACGGACGGTCCGCATGCCGCTGTCGTGGGACGACCCGTCCACTCGCGAGGCGATCGAACGCTACATGCACGGTGTCCGCGCCGACGCTCCGTGGTGCCCGTGGAACATCGAGTTCATCCGCCGCATGAACGGACTCGGTACCGTCGCAGACGTGTTCGACACGGTCTTCGCCGCCGACTACATGGTGCTCGGGCTCGGCGACGTGTACCTCGGCGCGCCGGTGGCCACCCCGCTCGATCCGAGGCACCGACTCGTCACGACGAAGTACAACCCGGCACGCACGTGGACCCCGGAGAACGCCGTCGGAATCGGCGGCGCGTACCTGTGCATCTACGGCATGGAGGGCCCGGGCGGATACCAGTTCGTCGGCCGGACGACGCAGGTGTGGAACCATCGATTCCCTGCTGCCAGTGGACCGTTCGAGAACGGCAGCCCGTGGCTGCTCCGGTTCTTCGATCGCATCTCGTGGTACCCCGTCGAACCCGAGGAGCTGATGGACCTGCGGGCGGACACGGCAGCGGGCCGAGGGGGAGGTGTCGAGATCACCGAGGGTTCGTTCTCCCTCGCCGAGCACGAGAAATTCCTCGCCGCCAACACCGAATCGATCGACGCATTCCGTGCCACGCAGGCGGTAGCGTTCGACGCCGAACGGTCCGCATGGTCCGCGGCAGGCGAGTTCACCAGGAAGGGTGCCACCGATGCAGCAGCATGACAGCCTGACACAGGATTTCGCGAAACAGGATATCGCTCTGGAGGCTATCGCGGAGCGGGTGCGTCGGGCGTACGAGCGGATAGCCGATCTCGACAGGCCGGAAATCTGGATCACCCTGCGATCGGAGGACGATGTGCTGTCCGACGCGGCAGCCGTGGATCCGAGCCTTCCACTGGCCGGGCTTCTCGTCGCCGTCAAGGACAACGTCGACGTCGCAGGACTTCCGACCACCGCTGCATGCCCCGAGTTCGCCTACACACCGGAAGTAACGGCCACCGCCGTCGCACGACTGGTCGAGCGTGGTGCGCTGATACTCGGTAAGACGAACCTCGATCAGTTCGCCACCGGCCTCGTCGGCACCCGCAGCCCGTACGGCGCGGTCCGGTGCGGGTGGGATCCTTCCCGCGTGTCCGGTGGATCGAGTTCCGGGTCGGCCGTTGCCGTCGCCCTGGGCATCGCCGACATCGGAATCGGCACCGACACAGCAGGTTCCGGACGCGTACCGGCAGCCTTCCACGGTCTGGTCGGCATCAAGACGACCCTCGGTATCGTGCCCACGACAGGCGTCGTTCCGGCATGCGCCGACTTCGACTGCGTGACCGTTCTCGCGGCCGATCTCGACACTGCAACTCGCGCAACGAATGTCATGAGCGGGTACGACACAGCCGATCCGCGCAGCCGCGTCTGGCCACCGGACGTTCGACTCTCGGCGTCACCGACCCCGCACGTCGCGGTGCCTCGGGCCGAGGACCTCACCGCACTGAGCCCCGAGTACCGGAGTGCGTTCGCGCGCACGGTGGCAGAGTTGAACGGCCGCGGATTCACCTACGCCGAGGTCGATGTATCGTCGTTGCTCGCCGCCGCGACACTGCTCTACGACGGAGCGATCGTCGCCCAGCGATATGCTGCGGTCGGATCGTTCCTGGAGACCGCTCGCGAGACCGCGGATCCGACTGTTGCGCAGATCATTCGAGGCGCAGCCGAGCCGTCGGCGCATCGGTACGTCGACGACCTCGCGGCGCTGGCCTCGGGTAGACGCGCAGTGTCGGAGCTACTCGACGGCTTCGACGGTCTGCTGCTCCCGACCACCACCGAACACCCGACCATCGCTGCGGTACAGGCCGACCCGCTCGGCATCAACCGTCGTCTCGGGACGTTCACCAACTTCTGCAATCTGCTCGACATGGCCGCCGTCGCGGTGCCGGGGGAGTCGACCGACGCAGGTGATCCGTTCGGAGTCATGTTCGTCGTTCCCGGGTTCGCCGATCAGGTTGCGATAGATCTGGCCGCTCGCCTGATCGGGTCACCGTCACCGGCGCTCGTCGACGACGGTCTCGACGTCTTGGTCGTCGGCGCGCATCTGAAGGGTTTCCCGGTTCACCATCAGCTGACCGATCGCGGCGCGCGCTTTCTCGGCGATGTCGTCACCACGGACGCCTACCGGTTGGTGGACCTGCAGACCACCCCGCCGAAGCCAGGGCTCGTCCGACGCGGCCCCGGCCTCGGTGCGCCCATCGCAGGCGAGCTGTACCGCATGTCGGCGGCCGGGCTCGGCACCTTCCTCGCCGGGCTTCCGTCGCCGATGGGTCTGACGTCCGTCGAACTCACCGACGGCCGTTGGGTGACGGGATTCTGCTGCTCGTACGAGGCGGCGGAGGCCGGCGTGGACATCACCGAGTTCGGCGGCTGGCGTGCCTATGCGGCTGCGTCGCCCGCGCGCGCGTAGTCGGGCCGTTGGCAACTTTTGCGCTCGGGGGCCGCGCAGCGCATACTGACTTGCATCATGCAAGTTACTAGCCGTGAGGGGACCTCATGATCACCGAAGAGCATCAGCGTTCACAGACCTTCTCCTGGGTCAGCCCGATGGAAGTGCTGCAGGAGGCGGCGACGATGAGCGGGCTCGAGGTCATGCGCGCCGTCGCGAGCGGGGAACTCCCGCCGCCCCCGATCGCCGTGCTGATGCAGTTCGCACCGGTGGACGTGGAGGTCGGCAAGGTCGTGTTCCAGTGCACTCCGTCGGAGGCTCACTACAACCCCATCGGCACGGTGCACGGCGGCCTGGTGTGCACATTCCTCGACACCGTCGTCGGCTGCGCCGCCCACACCACGCTTCCCGCAGGCACCGGCTACACCTCGATCGATCTGAACGTCAGCTACTTACGGCCCGTGTTCGCCACGAGCGGGCCGTTGACCGGAACGGGCACGGTGGTGAAATCCGGTTCACGAGTGATCTTCACCGAGGGCTCGGTCGTCGACAAGGACGGTAAGCTCGTGGCGACCGCGACGAGTTCGCTTCTCGTCATAGCACCGAGGTAACGCATGCCACACAGCAGTTTCGACGCCATGGGGTGTCCCATCGCCGGTGCACTCGAGCAAGTCGGCGAGTGGTGGACTCTGCTGATTCTGCGCGACGCACTCGACGGTTTCACTCGTTTCGACGAGTTCGAGCGCAACCTCGGTATCGCACCGAACATGTTGACGCGCAGGCTCACTTCGCTCGTCGACGCCGGGCTGCTCGAGCGTCGGCAGTACACCGACAGGCCACCTCGATTCGAGTACGTCCCCACGAGGCGTGGACGAGAGTTGAGCCCGGTGATCGTCGCGCTGTACGCATGGGGCAACAAGCACGTCGAGCCACGCGATCGCACCGTCGTCCTGATCGACGACGCGGGCGAGAGCATCGATCCCGTCCTCGTCGACAGAAGGACCGGCCGCACGTTGGCCGAGTCGGGCGCTCGATTCGCCTCGGGCCCAGCGGCATCGGAGGCGATGACGCGTCGGCTCGACCCCGACCTGCGCGCCGAGCGCCGATCACGCAGTCCCAGAGCTACTTCCAGCGGTAAGCCCGACGGCAAGTAGCCCCGGCACAGTTCCCACAGTTCCCACAGATATATCGGGTGCCGCTGTCAGCTCGGACCGAGTGAATCGGCCACCACCCGAGCGAACGCGGCCATTCCAGCGGCTGTCGGATGCAGTGGGGCAGCGACCCCGGTGGGCACGACGCCTTCGAGGTACCGCTGCTCCGGGGCCGCACATCCGTCGTGGCCGACGCTGACCGGCCGGATGTCGACGAACTCGCCGCCGTGTTCCGCAGCCTGGGCGGCAAGGGCGTCGTTCATACGGTCGACGCTTCCCTGGAGGTAGTCGGCGTCGCGCGCCCAGATCGGCTGCACGCCGGGACATCCGCCGGGCTGCACGTACGTGCCGTAACCGACGACGACGATTCGGGCATTCGGCGCACGGTCGGCGATGTCGTCGACCATCCGGCCCCAACTCGGCGCAGCGTCGTCGATGGCGTCGGCGACGGTGTCCCGGCCACCCGCGGTGAACCTGTCCTTGCACGACGTGCCGTTCGGTTCCGGCGAGAAGTTGACGCATCCGAGGGCGGTCGACACGAGGTCGACGTCGTTGCCACCGATCGTGACGGTGACCAGGTCGGTATCCGGTGAGAGCGCGTCGAGTTGCACGGGCACGGTGCCACTGTTGGTGATCTGCGGGTCGGTGGCGATGTTGGCCGATCTGGCCGACGAGCACGAGACGTCGACGAACGAGGCCGCGCCGATCAGGCCTGCGAGCACGTGCGGATAGTTCGCATCGGATTGCAGGCAACCCGGAAATCCGGTGGCCCGTGGGATCAACGGCCCCGCAGCAGCGGAATCACCCAGCGCCACGTAGTCCAGCGCGGGCGGCGGATCGGGCTCTGCCACACCCGATGCCTGGGTGGCGGCGGCGCACCCCATGAGCCCGACGAGTGCCACGAAACCGACGAGTGCCACGGCGAGAACCCCTACCAGGCGTTGCATGCGTCGACGCTACCGCGCCCCACAGCCATCCCGCCCCATCCCATCCCACCGCACAGCCATCCCACAGTTCACAGCGATCCCACAGGTCCACGGGCTGCCGTTGGAGCCTCGACGCCGGTACCCTCGACCAGGTTCGCATCACATACGTAACGGTAAGGACTGGAACCCACATGATCACGAACTTCATCAATCTGATTCTCGGCAGTGTTGGATCGATCTCGGCAGGAAGCAGCGGCTTCGAGCTGGCACCGGGAGTTCTCCCCTTCGGTCTCTGAGACCTCGGGCGGTCCGAGACACGCCATGGGTGACGACCTCCCCATCTGCGTGACGTGCGGCGTCCAGTACCCACTGGACGCCGACCGCGCGCACTGCATCGTCTGCGAGGACGACCGGCAGTACGTCGGCTACGACGGCCAGCAGTGGACCTCGCTCGCGGAGCTTCGGTCGGCCGGCCACACCGTCGACATCCACGAGGAAGTCCCTGGACTGTTCGGACTCGCCACATCCCCCGCCCTGGGCATCGGCCAGCGCGCCCTCCTTGTTCCGGGCGAGGTTGGGAACGTGCTGTGGGACTCGATCTCGTACATCGACGACGCCGCGGTCGAGAGAATCACCGAACTCGGCGGGGTGTCGGCGATCGCGCTGTCGCATCCGCACTACTACAGCTCGATGGTCGAGTGGAGCCGAGCGTTCGACGATGCTCCCATCTACGTGCACGAACGCGATGCACAGTGGCTGACCAGGGACGAGAACGTCGTCCTGTGGTCGGGCACGTCCGAGGAGATCGCGCCGGGCCGCACCCTGATCAACGCGGGTGTGCACTTCGCGGGCGGTACGGTGATGCACTGGCGCGACGGGGTCGACGGACTCGGGGCGCTCTGTGCGGGCGACATCTTCACCGTCGTCGCCGACCGCCGGTGGGTCGGATTCATGTACAGCTATCCCAATCTGATCCCCGAGCATCCCGACACCATCCGACGAGCCGTCGAACTCGTGCGTCCGTACGCATTCGGTTCGCTCTACGGCGCGTGGTGGGATCGGATCATCACCCACGACGCGCGCGACGCGGTGTTTCGTTCGGCGCGCCGCTATTTCGAGCACATAGGAGCACCGTCCAACGGACTGCACCCCTAATATGTGACGATGCACAAGCTGCGGCGTTACTTCGCGCGCCTCGAACCTGCCGCACTGTTCTTCGCGATCGTGTTCTTCGTCTTCTCGATGACACCTTCCCTATTGCCGCGCGCCTGGTACCTCCAGGGCGTCGCGACGGGAATCAGCGTCGCCACCGGCTACGGCCTCGGGTGCCTGCTGATCTGGATCGGCCGCGCGTGTGGGATCGAACCGAAGTGGTCGGCATCGGTCAAGCGATACGGCTGGTGGGCGCTCGCTGTGACCGCGATCGTCGTGATCCCACTGTTCCTGATTCTGGGTTCGTGGTGGCAGGAGATCGTGCGCAAGATCGTCGAGGTCGAGGAGCCAGGTCGTGCACTGTATCTCGGCGTACTCGTCGTCGCACTCGCACTCGCCCTGCTGTTGCTGCAGATCGCACGCGGGTTACGGTGGTGCGCAGTAAAACTGGCGACGGTCTGCACACGATTCGTACCCGTTCCCGCTGCGAAGGGCATCGGGATCGCCGTCGTGGCGCTGCTGACCCTGTTCCTTGTCAACGGCGTCGTCAACAACGTGCTCATCGCCACGATCGCCAGCTCGTCGAAGATCTCCGACAAGGGAAGTCACGTCGGCGTCGAACAGCCTGCGGCGCCGGAGAACTCAGGGTCTCCCGACTCGAACGAGGACTGGGACTCACTCGGAATGGAAGGCCGACGGTTCGTGTCCTCCGGACCGACAGCAGAGGACATCGAGGCCTTCACCGGCGAGCCCGCGCTCACCCCGATTCGCGCCTACGTCGGTGCCGCGGACGTGGATTCGATCGACGAGGCAGCGGACCGCGTCGTCGCGGAATTGAAGCGAACCGGCGCATTCGATCGAGCCGTCGTCGCCGTCGCGACGACGACGGGACGTGGCTGGGTCAACGAATCGGTGGCGGGTCCGCTCGAGTACATGTACGGCGGAGACACGGCCATCGCATCTATGCAGTACTCGTTCCTCCCGAGCCCGATCGCGTTTCTCGCCGATCGTGATTCACCCCGCGAAGCCGGCCGTGTGCTGTTCGACCACATCTACGACGTCGTGAACGAGCTTCCGGCTGAGTCGCGGCCCAAGCTCGTCGCATTCGGGGAGAGCCTCGGCGCGTACGGCGGGCAGGACGCCTTCGGCGGCGCACGCGACATGCTCGCACGCACGGACGGGGCGTTGTGGGTCGGCAATCCGAACTTCACGAAGCAATGGTCCGAGATCACCGCCGATCGAGACGCAGGTTCCCGCGAGATCCTGCCGGTGATCGCCGGCGGCCGAAACGTCAGATTTGCCGGAAGACCCGACGACCTCGAAATCGGCACACCGTGGGAGCAGCCGCGCGTGGTGTACTGGCAACACGCATCGGATCCGATCACCTGGTGGTCGCCCGATCTGATTCTGCATCAACCGGATTGGCTGCGAGAGCCACGCGGCGACGACGTCGACCCCGGTGTTCGCTGGTTCCCGTTCGTCACGTTCTGGCAGACGACGTTCGACATGGTCTTCTCCACCGACGTCCCGCAGGGATACGGCCACAACTACGGCGAGGATGCCGTCGACCTCTGGGCCCAGATCCTGCAACCGGACGGGTGGACGAGCTCCGACACCGAACGACTGCGTGAGATCGTCGCCGGTTGAATCGCTGCCGGTTGATCGCTGCCGGTTGATCGCTGCCGGTTGATCGCTGCCGGTTGATCGCTGCCGGTTGATGACAGTGGTTACGGGTATGCGGTGGTTATGACTGGTAAGGATGCACAACAGCCGCACACCGAAGACACTGCCACCGGGTCACAGGACGCCGAGTCCGACGTTCAGTCCGATCCCGCCGAGGGCATCGAATCAGGCGACTGGACCGGCGAAGGCGGTGCCACCCCGAAAGGCCCGGCTACCGACAACGAGTAACGCGACAACGAGTAACGCGACAACGTGCGAGACTCAGGTACCGGTGAGGCGACGTTCGGCTGGAGTGACCAGTCGGACGTCGCATTCCGGTACCACCTTCTCGACCACGGTTCGTCCCCCGAACCAGTCGGCGATGTCGAACACCACGCGAAGGTCACCGAGCCAGTCGATGTCGACGACCACGCCGATCGACCCCGAAGGTACCCCGCTGCACCAGGTTCGCTTGCCCAGATCTCGCAGTGCGATTACCGAATCCCCGTCGCGCACCTTGTTCTCGTGCCACGAATGTTCGATTGCTGTTTTCATAGTCCCCCGACCTCGGATGTACCCGACCCAGTGAACAGCACCTCGGCCACTGTTTCAAGCCGTCGTAGGTCCGTTGACCTGGACATTCAGTGCCTAGGCGTCTCATTTTCGGTATCGAAACGGGGACCGGTTCCGAAGAAGGCGTCGAGAGAATTCCTGATGCCTGTGGTGTCGAGTCCGTGCGCACGTTCGTGGTCCTTCGGCGAACCGTATTCCGCAGCTCCGTGCGCCCGACACCGAGGGCGAGTATCCGATGCGGGACGTGCGCGAGAGCATCGGCGAGGAACGGGGTCGAGGTGCCGACGAGGTACGGCTCGACGAGTGCGACGTCCGGCCGCGTCAGCGTCGCGGTGACGGTTGCCGCATCGAAGGGACGGATCGTGTCGGCGTACAGAACCGTCACGTCTCGTTGTTCGAGCGCGCCGAGGACACGATCGGCGGTCGGGCCGACGGCGATCACCGTCCCGGCCGTCCCGGTGCGCAGGACGGTGAATCCGTCGCCCTCGGAAAGCCGCGTCCGGTTGGACAGACCGTCGAGCCGGATGTAGGTCCTCTCCTCCGATCGCGCGGCTCGGCGCAGCGCATCCTCGGCCTCGTCGGCGGTACCGGGAACGTGCACGGTCCATCCTTCGAGGGTGTCGAGGACGGCGACGTCCCGATGCCCGAAGTGCGTCTGACCCCCGGCGGCCATGCTGTAGGAGCCACCGGCACTGACCAGAATCGCGCCGACGCCTTGATGCCCGAGGTCGAGTTTCACTTGCTCGTACGGGCGCTCGACGAGGAACGGCGGGAAGGTGTGGACGACTGGGCGCATTCCGGCGAGAGCCATTCCTCCGGCCAACGAGATCATCAGTTGTTCCCGTATCCCGACGTTGACCACTCGGGGACGCACCGCGTCGGTCAGGTGGGGCTCGATGTAGGCCGCACCGATCTCGGCAAGGACGAGGGCGAGTCGCTCGTCCTGGGCGAGCAGTTCGGGCATCAACCGGTAGAAGCGTTCTCGCTGGTCCACCTCGGAACCGACAAACGTGGTCATGATCGATCCTTGTCTTCGACGCGGGCGACGACGGCATGCGGTTCATCCGATTCGTGTGCAGTGAAGGCATTTCGGAGTTCT
Organism: Rhodococcus yunnanensis NBRC 103083; assembly: GCF_001895005.1. Lineage (GTDB taxonomy): Bacteria > Actinomycetota > Actinomycetes > Mycobacteriales > Mycobacteriaceae > Rhodococcoides > Rhodococcoides yunnanense. The sequence continues at coordinate 32,232 of NZ_BCXH01000010.1, forward strand.
CGGTGATCGCGGCCGTTCACGTTCTCGACGTTCCACCCCTCGATCTCGAAGCGTCGCCCGATGCCTCCGGGCCAGCCGAGGCCTGCGGATCGGTTGTCGATCACGACGGCAGTGAGGTTTCGCAGCCCTGCGCGTCCGGCGAACTGGATGGCTTCGGCGTTGCTGCCCTCGTCCAGTTCGGCGTCCCCGAGCAGGACGAACACTCTCGCGTGGCTACCGCGCAACCGCAGCGCCGACGCCACCCCGGCGGCCAGGCCGAGACCGTGCCCCAGCGAGCCCGAGGAAATTTCGACCCCCCGAATGAGGGTTCGGTCGGGATGATATCCGAGGACCGAATCGAACTCCCCGAACGTGTCGAGTAGATCGGGTGCCAGAAAGCCCTGTGCCGCAAGGACTGCGTAGTACGCCATCGGTCCGTGCCCCTTGGACAGGAGGAACCGATCGCGGTCCGGGTTCTCCGGATCGGCCGGGTCGATGCGGAGAACGTCTCGATACAGGACCCAGAGGACGTCGAGGGTGGAGGTGGCGCTGACGTCGTGCTTCTCGTCGCCGGTCATTCTGGTCATGAGCGCCGGCAGCTCGTCGTAGGTTGCTGTCATGACTCCACCGTGCAACCTGAAGTTATGTCGAGGTCAAGTGAAAACCGATAGTTGCCAATTCAGCAATTTGAATTGCCGAATCATGCGACCGTGCGTCACACTGTGTCCATGACATCGAATCCCGAGTACGACGTGATCATCATCGGCGGCGGGGCAGCCGGACTCGCGGCAGCCGTGACGCTGGGCCGAGCCCGTCGGCGCGTCCTCGTCGTCGACGCCGGCGCTCCCCGTAACGCGGTTGCAGCTCATGCCCACAACTACCTGGGGCTAGAAGGCATTCCGCCGCTCGAACTGCTCGCACGTGGCCGCGAGGAAGCCCGCTCGTACGGCGCGGAAATTCGACAGGGATCGGCGGTCTCGGCGTCCGGCACCATCGGCGACTTCACCGTCACTCTCACCGCCGGCCCTGATGTTCTGACCAGCAGTGCTGACGTGACCGCGAGCAGGGTTCTGGTGACCACCGGGCTGACCGACGAACTTCCGGCCATTCCCGGTCTCGCCGACCGGTGGGGGCGCGAGGTGCTGCACTGTCCGTTCTGCCACGGCTGGGAGGTGCGCGACAAGACGGTCGGAATCATCGGTAGCCCGTTCGCGGTGCATCAGGCGCTGATGTGGCGGCAGTGGGTCGACGACGTCGTACTGTTCACCCACGAGTCCGTCCCGACCGCGGAACAGAATGCACAGTTGGCCGCGCGCGGCGTGCGGGTCGTGCCAGGCTCGATAACGAGTGTGGCGGTCGAGAACGACACGCTGGTCGGAGTGAACCTGCACGGCGAGAACACTGTTCCGGTCGACGCGGTGGTCACCAAACCGACCTTCGCCGCAAACGCGGACATTCTGGTGGCCCTCGGACTCGAGGTGACCGAGATGATGATGGGCGAGGAGCCGATGGGCGCCACGTTCGTCGCCACGAACCAGGCAGGGGGCACGTCGGTGCCCGGTGTGTTCGCGGCGGGCAACGTCGCCGCCCCGATGGAGAACGTGATCGGTTCTGCCGCAGCAGGTGTGCGCGCGGCCGGTGGCATCATGGCAACGTTCGTAGAGGAGGATTCGCGCATCGCCGCCCCGGTTGCTACGCGCTAGATCGAGGAACGCCGCCGCGGCCTGCCTGTGGGCAACCCGAATCCACGAAACCAGACCATCGGACGTAGACTCGTCGTCCACATGAATCCAACGAAGGGGTGGGCGTGACGGACCGGCCTGCGTCACTCCGACGGGGCCGTGGACGCCGTCCCGCCGGTGAGGTCCGCGCTGCCGCACTCCGCGCCGCATCCGACATCCTCTTCGAGAGCGGCATGGCCGCAATCACTTTCGAGAAGGTCGCCTCGAAGGCGGGCGTGAGCAAGATGACGCTCTACAAGTGGTGGCCGTCGCCGGGAGCGCTTGCGTACGAGGCATATTCGGTTGCAGTCGAGGACACACTGGCATTCGAGGACACCGGCGATATCATCGTCGACCTGAAGACGCAGCTGCGCGCATTCGTGTCACTGTTGACGACCGATCGCGCAGGCCGGGTCATCGCAGAGCTCATCGGCGCTGCACAGACCGATCCCGCACTCGCCGACGAGTTCGTCCGCTCGTATGCAGGTCCACGCCGCAGCCTGGCGGTCGAGCGACTCATCTCCGCTCGCCGTGCCGGGCAGATTGCCGACGGGGTCGATCTGAACGGCGTCGTGGATCAGCTCTGGGGAGCCTGCTACCACCGGTTGTTGTTGCCGACCCTGCCACTGACCCCGGAGTTCGGCGACGCTCTCGTCGACAACCTCGCGTTGGGGATCACCCGGCCCCGCCGTTGACGTGGAGCACCTCGGGCGCGTCGCTGTCCGCGCTCAGACGTCGAGGCCGGCGAGCACCTCCACCACCTGAGACTCGATATCCTCCTTGTCCAGCCCAAGATCGGCGAGAACCCCCGTGCCCGACTCGAATTCGAGCAAGGCGAGCAGGATGTGCTCGGTGCCGATGTAGTTGTGCCCGAGACGAAGAGCCTGACGGAACGTCAGCTCGACGACCTTCTTCGAGCCGGCGTCGTACGGAATCAAGGCAGGCATCGTCTCGGCCGCAGCAGGGAGCAGCGGCGTAACGGCATCACGAACGGACTGCTCGGTGCGCCCCGCGGACAGCAGAAGCCTCGCACCGATCGACTCGGTGTCGCCGAGCAGGCCGAGAATCAGGTGCACGGGCATGATCTCCGCGTTGTGTGCCGCGTGCGCCTCGTTCTGCGATCCCACCATCACGTTCTTCGCACGGGGCGTGAATCGCTTGAAGCCCTCTCGGGGATCCATATCGGAATCGGAGCCCTTCGGCACGAAACGCTTCTGCGCAGCCTGTTTCGACACGCCCATGCTTCGCCCGATATCGGTCCACGACGCGCCTGACCGTCGGGCCTGGTCCACGAAGTGGCCGATCAGATGATCGGCGAGATCGCCGAGTGAATCCGCGGCGATGACGGCGTCGGACAGCTGTTCGAGCTCGTCGTCGTGCACCTTCTTGATGGCGTCGATCAGGTCGTCGAGGCGGACTGGGACGGTGATTTTCGTTGGCTCGGTCATGCGTCAACGATAGGTTGACGCATGGCTATCGTCAACCCTTGGTTGACGATTTGATGCTCGCGCCGCGTCTCATCGACTCAAGACCAAGCGGGACCACGACAGCGATGACGACGTGCATCAGCGACAACGTCACCGTGCTCGGAGTGTCGAAGTCGGCAGCAAGAGTCAGCGCGATCGTCCCCAGGGGCGCGAGGATGCCCACGACCTGGGCGATTCTGATCACCGGGAGCCACCACCTCGACACGACGGCTGCGATCGCCGTCCCGAGAAGAACGGGAATCACCGTCAGCGTCACCACGCCGCCAGGAGCCACGGCCATCGTCGTATCGCCGTCGGTGAGTTCGAACGAGGCGTCTGCCACCAGACCGATCAGCCAGAGCACGAGATTGCCGACGAGCGCGGCCACCGTCGTGACAATGATTGCCTGAGGGCGCGCGAGGGCAGGTACGGCGAGGGAGGTGAACGACCGAGATTCGGGTGAAACGGTCATGAGGAACTCCTGTCGTGGGATTGTCGAAGGCCGATCCAGAGGATGGACCACGGCACCGACAGAAATTCATCGCCGAGCGGTTATGCACGCGGTTAGGACCACCTACAGTAATCTCCCACTGGGTGGCATATTCGCCGCGGTTCGGTGACGACGACCATGCAATCATCACGCGAAACGAGCAAAGGGGGAGCCTTCGATGCACACGAAGGTTCCCACGATCACCAAAGCCCTCGTCGGTGCGCCCAAACTGGTCGGAATCCTGTCGGTCGTGCTCGCTGCCGCCGTGGTGTTCTACGTCGGCGATTCATCGGTTCGGTCGATCGTGCTGGGAAGTTTCGCGCTGGCGTCGGTGGTGTCGATCAGCGTCGGGATTCGCCGCTACCGACCTGCCGACTCGACATCGTGGTGGTGCCTGTTCGGCGCTTCGGCACTGTTTCTCATCGGAGTAGGCCTGCGCGGCGACCCGGCGGTGTATCCCGACGGCATCACCGCGCTGTCCAATGCACTGACGTTGGGTGGATACGTGCTCATCGGCACGGCACTCGCCCGGTGGATCCTCGAACGTCGATCCAGAGACGACATCACACCGCTGATCGACGCCGCACTGATCTCCATCGGCACCATGTTCCTGTCCTGGGTTCTGTTGATATCGCCGATACTCGGCGGTGAGGTCAGCACCTTCGCCGCTGTCGGCAACGGACTGTATCCGGCGATCGATGCAGGGATGATCACACTCGCGACCCACCTGCTCGTCTCCTCCGAGCGGCGCAATCGTTCACTGCGCCTGCTGCTGCTCGCGCTGGTGGCGATACTGATCGGCGACGTCGCCTACGCGTATTCGATCTCGCGCACCGATCAACTGTCTGCGGGAATTCTCGACGGCATCTATCTGCTCGCCTATGCCGCGGTGGCACTGGCTGCGCTCAGCCCTCAGATGGCGACCATGTCGCATCGCCAGAACGGCTCACCTCGGCACCGACGCCGCCAGGTCGTGTTCGTCCTCGTCCTGGCGGCGGTCTGTGCCTCCATCCCCATACTCGGCACCGCTCAGTCGACAGCCGATCTGGCTGTGCGCTCGGCACTCCTCGCAGCAATGCTCATCGGTACGTTCCTGCGCGGCGAACGCGCGATGAGTCTGGTCGAACGTAGCGAGGACGACGCGCGGTACCGAGCCGCACACGACGCACTCACGGGGCTGCCCAATCGAACCATTCTCGACGAGGAGTTCGCGCGGCTCTCCGCACAGGACGGCCGCGGTCGTATCTTCGTTCTCTTCGTCGATCTCGACAATTTCAAGATGGTCAACGATTCCTACGGGCACCGGGTCGGCGACGAGATGATCGCCGCCGCAGCACATCGACTGCGGGCGACGGTCCGTTCCTCGGACACCGTGGTTCGGTACGCGGGCGACGAGTTCATCGTGATCGGCCGATCGACGAGACCCCAGATCGAGGCACTCGCGCAGGCAGTCATCGATCGCATCGCGGAACCGTTCGCACTCAGTGCCGCCGCCACCTACGTCACCGCTTCGGTCGGTATCGCGACGGCAGACAATCGATCCAACGACCTCGACGAGGTCATACGCGAGGCAGATATCGCGATGTATCAGGCGAAAGCCCATGGCGCCTCGCGTTTCTCGATCTTCGACGAGTCACTACGGGCGTCGTCGACGGCAGCCATCGAGACAGCGACAGCACTGCGAGGCGCCGTCGCCAGAGGTGAACTCGAGGTCCACTACCAACCGATCGTGGCCACCGTGTCGCGGAACACCGTGGTGTACGAGGCGCTGGTCCGGTGGAATCGCGACGGCGAACTCCGGTTGCCCGGCGAGTTCGTCTCCATCGCCGAGACGACCAATCTCATGGGCGATATCGGCGCATGGGTTCTGCGGACCGCGCTCGCCGACCTGGCCACACTGCGCGCCCACGGACACACGGTCACGATGTCGGTCAACGTGTCACCGACACAGTTGCGCGACGATTCGCTTCCGGTGCTCGTGGCTGCACTGCTCGACGAGTTCGAGCTCGACGGTGCGGATCTGGCGCTGGAAGTCACCGAGACCGCGCTGATCGACGACATCGTCGCCGCGAAGGACATACTCGAGCGACTCGCGGCCATGAACGTGCTGATCGTGCTCGACGATTTCGGAGTCGGATACTCCTCGATCGGGCGCCTACGCGAGCTTCCCATCGCGATACTGAAGATCGATCGGTCCTTCATCGCCGAGATCGACTCGAGCAAATCGGCCGGATCCATCGTCACCGCGATCGCGTCGATGGCGCGTGCGCTCCCGATCTCGATCGTGGCCGAGGGAGTGGAGACCGAAGCGCAGGCGGCCGCCATCGAGGCTCTCGATTGCCGCTTCGCACAGGGCTTTCTCTACGGCAGACCTGCACCGTTGCACCACTGGATAGAACTCGCCCGGGTGAACGGCTAGCAGCTGATGCGGTGTCCGTGACCTCACTGGAATCGATATCCCATTCCCGTTTCGGTGATCAGGTGCTTGGGATGCGACGGATCGTCTTCGAGCTTCTGGCGCAGCTGGCCGAGATAGATTCGGAGATAATGAGTCTCGCGCTCGTGCCGCGGACCCCACACCGTCTGCAGTATCTCCCGCTGCGACACCAGCTTTCCTCGATTGCGCGCGAGGATCTCGAGCACTCCCCATTCGGTACGGGTCAGGTGAACCTTCTGTCCATCACGCATCACGGTTTTGTTCGACAGGTCGACGGTGAAGGTCTCGGTCACCACCACAGCGTTCTCGGTCGCGTGCGGCCCACGGCGCTGAGCCGCCCGCAGCCGCGCCAACAGCTCGTCCATGCCGAACGGTTTGGTGACGAAGTCGTCGGCACCGGCATCGAGGGCTTCGACGGTATCCGCGGAATCGGTTCGCGCAGAGAGAATCACGATCGGAACATCGGTCCAGCCTCGTAAACCACCGATGACGTCGATCCCGTCGATATCGGGCAGCCCCAGATCCAGGATCACGATCTCGGGACGGAAATTGGCGGCGACGCGCAGCGCCTCGGCACCCGACACCGCGACGGCGACCTCGTAACCGCGGACATTGAGGTTGATGCGCAGCGCTCGGACGATCTGCGGCTCGTCGTCGACCACGAGAACGCGCGTCCTGGCCCCCGTCATCGGATTACCGCCGTCATCGGATTACCGCTGTCATCGAATTACTGCCTTCAGATCGACGGTGATCGTCAGTCCGCCGCCCGGGGTGTCCGACGCCGCGACCGATCCACCCATTGCGTCCACGAATCCTCGGACGACGGACAGCCCGAGGCCGACGCCGACGCTGTTGTTGCGGTCGCCGAGCCGCTGGAACGCGTCGAACATCGTGCTTTCGGTGCCCTGTTCGATGCCGGGACCGCTGTCGGCGACCATGATCGAGACCTGTTCGCCGTTGCGGGTTGCGCCGATTCTGATGTCGCTGCCGGCTGCATGGCGCGCGCTGTTGTCGACGAGGTTGGCCAGAACACGCTCCAGCAGTCCTATGTCCGCCAGTACCTCGATGTCACCGACGTCGATGTGCACGCGTTCGGCGGGTGCGACGGAGCCGACGAGTGCGCGGTGAACCACGTCCTCGACGAACACCGGTTGCAGATTCGGCCGAACGGCACCCGCCTGCAGTCTCGAGGAGTCGAGCAGATTCCCGACGAGGGCCGTGAGTTGATCGGTGGATTCGTCTATCGTCGCGAGCAATTCGGCCGTGTCCTCGGGGGAGAACTCGACGTCGGTGCTTCGGAGCGAGGACGACGCAGCCTTGACGGCGGCCAATGGGGTCCGCAGGTCGTGGCTGACGGCCGACAGCAACGCTCGGCGCAGCACGTCCGCCTCCGCCAGTGCGCGTGCGCGGCTGGCTTCCTCGGTCAGTCGCGCCTGCCGTACGAGCCCTGCCGCCTGGTTGGCGACCGCGGTGAGAACTCGTCGGTCGTGCGCGCGAGTCCGCGTCCCCGCCAGAACCATCGTGAATTCGCCTCCCGGCGCATCGATTCGAGTGTCGGCCTGCTCCATCGTCGGCGCCGGTGCAGGCCCGACGCTGCCCACCGGTTCACCCGTCGCATCCTCGACGAGCGCCACGGCGCGTTGACCGTACGTTTCGCGGACCCGGCCGAGCAGCGCGTCGAGATCTGCGCCCCGCAGCACGGATCCGGCGAACAGAGTCAGCAATTCGGCTTCCTGCGAGGCGCGGCGTGCCTCCCTCGCACGCCGAGATGCGGTGTCCACCAACACGGCGACCGCAACTGCCACGATCAACAGCACGACCGTCACGACGAAATTCTCGGGTTCTGCGACGGTGAGGCTGTAGCGGGGCGCGGTGAAGAAGAAGTTCAGCAGAAATCCGGCGATGAGCGCCGACAGTGCCGCAGGCGCAACACCTCCCAACAATGCGACACACAGCACCACCATGAAGAACAGTGCGCTCTCACCGCTCGAATCGAACTGGGGATCGACGAGTGCGAGCACTCCGGCGGCACCGCACGGGACGGCAACAGCGGCAATCCACGACAGAATCCGGCGGCTGCGTGGATCGGTGGTCGCCCGCCGTCGCCACCGAAAGCCCGTCTCCCCGTGCGTCACCATGTGGACGTCGATGGTGCCGGAATTCTGGACGACGGCCGATCCGATTCCCTCGTCGAGAATCCGCGCGAACCGGGAGCGCCTGGAGGTCCCGATGACCAGCTGGGTCGCATTGACCCCGCGCGCGAACTCGAGCAGCGTGGAGGGGACGTCGTCGCCGACGACACTGTGCATGCTGGCGCCGAGAGCCGTGGCCAGCGTTCGGACGGCCCCCATCTGCGGCGCGGAGACACCGGCCAATCCGTCGCCGCGCACGATGTGCAGCACCATCAACTCGGCACTCGATCGCGAGGCGATGCGGCTGGCTCGTCGAACCAGCGTTTCCGACTCCGGGCCTCCCGTCACCGCCACGACGACTCGTTCGCGCGCCTCCCAGGTGTCGGTGATGTGTTTGTCGTTGCGGTACTTCACCAATGCGGCATCGACCTGGTCGGCGATCCACAGCAGCGACAGCTCTCGCAGCGCGGTCAGATTCCCGCGCCGAAAGTAGTTGTCGAGTGCCGCGTCGATCTTGTCCGGTGCATAGATGTTGCCGTGTGACAGCCTGCGGCGCAGCGCTTCCGGAGTGATATCGACGAGTTCGACTTGCGCGGCGGCGCGGACGACGTTGTCGGGGACCGTCTCCCGTTGTACGACACCGGTGATCTGCTGGACGACGTCGTTGAGAGATTCCAGATGCTGAACGTTCAGCGTGGAGACGACGTCGAGTCCTGCGTCGAGCAACACCTCGACGTCCTGCCATCGTTTCGCATTGACCGAGCCGGGTGTGTTGGTGTGTGCGAGCTCGTCGACCAACACCAGATCCGGGCGACGAGCCAGCACGGCGACGAGATCCAGTTCGAGGCCGACGGTTCCCCGGTACTCGATCTCGATCGGCGGAACGACCTCGATGCCCTCCATCGCAGCCGCCGTTCGTGCGCGGCCGTGTGTTTCCACGAGCGCCGCGACGACGTCGCATCCCCGTTCCCGGCGTCGATGCGCTTCACCGAGCATCGCGAACGTCTTCCCGACGCCGGGTGCCGCACCCAGGTAGATCCGCAACTCACCGCGAGCGTTCACAGATGTCTTCTCCTACTCGGTACTGCAGGCCGGCGCGGTCAGCCCGAGAGCCACGTTGAGCTCGGGGACGTCGACTGCAGCTGCCCCGAGTACACCGTACTGCGGTGGGTCGGTGTAGTCGCGCACCAACGCTTCGACGTCGGACACGCTCATCCCGTTGACCTGTGCGACGCGCGCCACCTGGATCGCCGCATAGGCGGGGCTGATGTCCGGGTCGATACCCGATCCGGAGCCGGTGAGGGCGTCGACCGGCACCTGCGCGGGATCCACGTTCTCCCGCTCGGCGACGTAGGCCCGCCTCTGAGCGACGAACGATGCGAGCACTTCGCTGCTCGGACCCTGGTTGGTGGGCAGCGCCGCGCTCGGATCGCCCGGTGCGAACGCGTCCTCGTCCGCCACCGACCCGGTGACGCGGGGATGGAAGTACGGGTCGGGTTGCCCGGCGGGGACCTGTGGGTCGACGCCGATCAACGAGCTCCCGACGACGCAGCCGCCAGCGTCACGCAGCGGTGATCCTTCCGCCGAGTGCGTGTCGAGGCGACTGATGCCCCACACCGCGGCCGGGTATCCGATTCCGAGCACGACGGTGAACACCGCCAGTACCGCGAACCCCGCGAGCATCTGACGCAGAAAACCCTGAGCGAAGCGCATGTCAACCAATCCCTGGAATGAGTCGAACGAGCAGATCGATGAGCCAGATGCCGACGAACGGCGCGACGACTCCGCCTATCCCGTAGATCAGCAGATTCCTTCGCAGAAGGCCGGCCGCGGAGGACGGACGGTAGCGAACACCTTTGAGTGCCAACGGGATCAACACCACGATGACCAACGCGTTGAAGATGACGGCGGACAGTATCGCGGACTGCGGTGTCGCCAGCCGCATGATGTTCAGCCCGTCCAGTTGCGGGTAGAGGCCACTGAACATCGCCGGCAGGATGGCGAAGTACTTGGCCAGGTCGTTGGCCAGGGAGAACGTCGTCAGCGCACCGCGCGTGATCAGCAGTTGTTTCCCGATTTCGACGATCTCGATCAGCTTGGTCGGATCCGAGTCCAGATCGACCATGTTGCCCGCTTCCTTCGCCGCGGAGGTGCCCGTGTTCATGGCAACCCCGACGTCGGCCTGCGCGAGGGCCGGGGCGTCGTTGGTTCCGTCCCCGGTCATCGCCACCAGCCGGCCGCCCTCCTGTTCGGTCCGAATCAACGCGAGCTTGTCCTCGGGTGTGGCCTCGGCGAGGAAGTCGTCGACCCCGGCCTCGGCCGCGATGGCCCTGGCCGTCAACGGATTGTCGCCGGTGACCATGACGGTCCTGATACCCATGGCTCGCAACTGCGCGAACCGATCCGCGATGTGCGGCTTGACCACATCCGACAGCTCCACCACTCCCAGCACCCGCGCGATCCCATCGAACACCACCGCAACGACCAGCGGTGTACCGCCGAGCTGGGCGATCCGAGAGACGATGGCGTCGAGCTCCGGGTCGTGTGGCTCGCCGCCGTTGTCACCGACCCACGCAGCCACCGAATCCGCTGCGCCCTTGCGGATTCGGCTACCGTCGAGATCGACACCGCTCATTCGGGTATGGGCGGTGAATGCGACGAATTCTCCCGCGCTCTCCGACGCCTCGGCCGTCGGCGCCAGATCGAAATCGCGGCAACACAATTCGACGATGCTGCGGCCCTCGGGCGTCCCGTCGGCCAACGACGACACCCTGGCTGCGCGTGCAAGTTCGACAGTACCGACACCGGGGACCGGATGCAGTCCGGTAGCACGTCTGTTGCCGAATGTGATGGTCCCTGTCTTGTCCATCAACAGTGTGCCGATGTCACCTGCAGCCTCGACGGCCCGTCCGGACATCGCCAGTACGTTCCGCTGAACCAGTCGGTCCATCCCGGCAATGCCGATGGCGGACAGCAGCGCACCGATGGTGGTCGGGATCAAACACACGAGCAGTGCAATCAGTTGCACCGGATCCTGCGCCTGACCCGCGTAGGCACCCATGGGACCGATCGCGACGACCGCAAGCAGAAAGATCGTCGTCAACGATGCCAACAGGATGTTCAAGGCAATCTCGTTCGGTGTCTTGCGCCGCGACGCACCCTCGACGAGTCCGATCATCCTGTCCACGAACGTCTCACCCTGTGCGGCGGTGATTCGCACGACGATCTCGTCGGACAGCACCGTCGTACCGCCGGTGACCGCGGATCGATCGCCACCGGATTCACGGACGACGGGTGCGGATTCGCCGGTGATGGCGGACTCGTCGACACTGGCGATCCCGTCCACGACATCGCCGTCGCCGGGAATCACCTCACCTGCCGCCACGAGAACCTCGTCGCCGACCCTCAGGTCGATGCCGCGGACCTCCTCCAGCCGGCCGTCCCGTGTGCGTCGTCGTGCAGCACTGTCCTGCTTGACCTTTCGCAGGCTCGCTGCCTGCGCCTTGCCTCGACCTTCGGCGACCGACTCGGCGAGGTTCGCGAACAACACCGTGAACCAGAGCCAGCCGGCGATCGACCACGCGAAGACCGACGGCTCGAGCGCGGCGAGGACCGACGTGATCGCAGATCCCACGAAGACCACGAACATGACAGGGTTTCGGGCGAGGTGGCGCGGGTCCAGTTTGCCGAACGCCCCCGGCAGGGCCGTCCACATCTGCCGGCCGTCGAATTTGCCTGCTGGAACTGCAGTTCCGGATTCGACGGGCGTTTCCGGTGACATCAGAGCGGTCATTGCATTGCCTCCGCGATCGGGCCCAGAGCGAGGGCAGGAAAGAAGGTGAGTGCGGCGACGAGCACCGCAGTACCGAGAAGAAGTCCGCCGAACAGGGGACCTGTGGTGGGCAGTGTGCCGGCGTCGGTTGCCGTCCGTCTGGATCGGACCAACGATCCGGCGAGTGCCAGCACGAAGACGATGGGAAGGAATCGACCGAACAGCATCGCCAGCCCGAGCGAGGTCTGGAACCAGTCGCTGGTGACGGTCAAGCCACCGAAGGAACTGCCGTTGTTGTTCGCGGCGGACGCATACGCGTAGAGAACTTCGGTGAATCCGTGTATCGATCCGGGGGTGCCCGGGTCGCCCGAGTTGCCCTGAAATCCTGTCGTCGAACCGAGGATCACCGTGATCGATGTTCCGAGCAGTACGAGCGCAGGCATCACCAGGACCGACAGTGCAGCCATGGTGATCTCGCGGCGGCCGAGTTTCTTGCCGAGGAATTCCGGTGTGCGACCGACGAGCAGTCCACCGACGAACACCGCGATGATCGCCAGCACGAGCATTCCGTACAGGCCGGTACCGACGCCGCCGGGGGCGATCTCCCCGAACAGCATGTTCAGCAGTACTGCGCCACCACCCAGCGGTGACAGACTGTCGTGGGCGGCATTGACTGCGCCCGTCGAGGTTCCGGTGGTCGAGACCGCGAACAACGCAGATCCCGGGATCCCGAACCGGACTTCTTTTCCTTCCATCATCGCGCCCGCTGCCTGAGCGGCGACGCCTCGGGTGCCCGATTCCGCGGCGAGCGTGACCGCGAGCAGACCGCCCCACAGTGCTCCCATGACGGCCAGCACGGTCAGTCCTTGCCTGCGACTTCCGACCATGGTTCCGAAGGTTCGCGTCAGGCAGACCGGGATCAGCAGGAGTGCGATGATCTGGACGACGTTGCTCAGCGGTGTCGGATTCTCGAACGGGTGCGCAGAGTTCGCCGCGAGTATCCCGCCGCCGTTGGTGCCCAGTTCCTTGATGGCTTCCTGCGACGCAACCGGGGCAAGTGCGTTGTGGGCGAGGGTTCCGTCGAGACCGGTGGAGGAAAATCCCGTCGAGAAGGACTGAACGACGCCCTGCGTCAACAGGATCAGTGCGATCACGAAGGACAGTGGGAGCAGAATTCGCACCGTTCCACGAGTGAGGTCGACCCAGAAGTTGCCGATCTCACCACCGCTCCGCACACGAACGAATCCGCGCACGAGTGCAACTGCGACCGCGAGACCCACTGCCGCGGACAGGAAGTTCTGGACCGCGAGACCCAGTGGCTGAGTAAGATTCGACATCGTCGTCTCGGGGACGTACGACTGCCAGTTGGTGTTGCTGACGAACGAGACGGCGGTGTTGAACGCAACGGCCGGGCTCACCCCGGCCAGGCCGCCGTTCATCGGCAGTACACCTTGGATCCGTTGCAGCACATAGAGGAAGAGCACCCCCGCTGCCGAGAATCCGAGGACGCTGGTGGCGTAGCCGACCCAGGTCTGTTCGACTCCGGGGCTGATCCGGCAGATGCGGTACACCAGGATCTCGACTCGCGTGTGACGTGCGCTCTCGAACACGCGGGCCATGTAGTCACCGAGCGGGACATAGAGCAGGGCGAGCACTGCGATCACGACGGCGATCTGCAGGCCCGCGAGAAGTGCGGGGTTCATCTGTGGCTCAGAACCTCTCGGGATCGAGCAATGCTACGAGAAGGTAGACGACAGCGGCGGCGGCAAGCACGAGCAGCGCGACGCTGACGATTCCTGGGAACGTGATCATGCGGCCGCTCCGAGTACCCGCACCACAAGGGCACAGAATCCGAATCCAACGGCTGCGACGACGAGAAAGGCTGTATCGGCCATTGCGTCAGTACTCTCTTCGAGCTCGGAAGTAACCACGTGATCGTCCCCGAACGGACGGGCGAACAGTGGGGACCGGTCGACGACCGGTTCGCTTTCCAGCATCGTCCCGGCCGATCGAGGTGGCGAGAATTCTTACGAGCTGCTTATGCGTTCACCAGCCATTGTTGACGAAATCCTTACGTCTCGACCCGATCGTGATGCCGAATTCGCACCCGATCGAGAGAACGGGCATTTCGGGCACGCTCTCAGGTTGACACCGTATCGTTACCAAAATCGAACTCGCGACAGGGAGATCCATATCAGTCAAGAACACAGGGCCCACAACTTTCGCCACGCTGCTGCGGGGACAGCCTGGATACTCTCGTTCGCCTACTTGCTGGCCGAGGTGTTCACGGCCGCTGCGTGGAGGACGCCGTACAGCTTCGCGCAGGATTCGATCAGCTCACTCGGTGTCACCACGTGCGATCTCGAGTCCTGTTCACCGATGCACGACGTCATGAACTCGTCGTTCGTCGTTCTCGGTGCATTGACGCTGGTCGGGGCCCTGTTCCTGCATCGCCACATCAGAAGCGGGCGCGAGAAGAAGTGGATCCTGTCGCTCGCCGTCGTCATTGCCGTGAGCACGGCGGCGACCGGGCTGTTTCCTGCCAACGACGGCACCTTCGTGCACTGGACCGCGGTGCTGCCCGGATTCATCGCGCGACACGTGGTGCTCGTTCTGATCGCATGGCACCTGTGGCACGAAAAACGTCTGGTCGCGGTGTGGTCGGCGCTGTGCGCGGCAGTCGGCGTGGTCGGCGCGGTGTTGCTGATGGCGCAGACTCTGCACTTCGGCCTCGGTGAGCGCCTCGCGCTGTACCCGATGCCCACCTGGATGGCCGTCACCGGCACAGCCGTCCTACTGGCACTCGCCAGGCGGACCGTACTGCGACGGTTCGACTTCTCGTTCGCACCCGACCCGCGGCGCTGGATCCGCAGGGCGGCCCGCGAGACCGTTCCCGGCACACCCACGATGCTCGGTCAGCGCAGCGAGTCCAGCGCCTCGGCGACCGTCGGCGACGCCGCGTAGCGATCGGCGACCCTTCGTGCCGCAATGCGGTAACTGTCGTCGTTCAACACCTTCCTCACCGCAGCTTCGAGTCGCGGCACATCGGCCTCGGTCAACCCCCTGAGCTCGACGCTTTCCCCGGACGCTAGGTCTTCCCCGGACGCTAGGTCTTCCCCGGGCGCTAGGTCTTCCCCGGATACAGACCTTCCCGCTGGCGCAACGGTAATTCCTGCGCCGAGCTGTTCCACCATCGCCGCATTGGTCGGCTGATCGGCGAGCATCGGTACGACGACGGTGGGAATTCCCGCGGCAAGCGCGGCGAGTGTTGTTCCCGACCCTCCGTGGCACACCACCACACTCGCGCGGCTCAGCACGTCGGACATCTCGACCCATTCGACGACCCGAACGTTCGCCGGTGCTCGAAGAAGAGGACGACCCCGGCCGACACTGGCGATCACCTGCACATCGAGCCCGCCGAGTGCTTCCAGCGCAGCGTCCCAGGTCCGTGCGGTGTGCTCGAACGTGGCGTTGACCGTACCGAACGTCAACCACACCAACGGGGGAGACTCGGCGAGGTCGGCGCGGGATCGGGCACCGAATCCGTAGCGCCTCGTGTCGGTGAATCCCGTCGGCTCGTCCATCGGAAATCGGGTGAGGTACGGCGCAGCCGAGGTGAGTGCAGCGAATCCCGGCTCCAGCGATTCGAGCACCTCGGATGCCATGTGCAGACCCGAGATGTCGGCCAGGCCCGGCGAGATGCCGACCGTCGCGATCGGGACCGCTTGCCGATGCGCCACGATCGCGGAGGCGTAGTCGCACGGTTCCCGCAGAATCAGATCGGGACGACACCGCGTGGCCGTCTGTTCCATGACCGGTAGCGCGGCGGCGGTGAACAGACGCCCGAACAGTTCGACTTCCGCGGCATGCACCCGAACCGCTCGATCCGCGGATGCCATCGCGCGACGCACCTGTTCCACGGCGGCCGGATCGGGCGAATGGGTCGTCTGGTAGCGCGATCCTGTGAATCGAGCCGTCTCCTCCAGCGCAGGTGGGACGACCATGATCACGTCGTCGCCGCGGTCTCGCGCAGCCGAGACGAATGGAAGGAGCGGTCCGAGATGGCCCTCGCCACCGCATGCAGCCACCAGTATTCGCACGACGCTCAACTTATCGGCAGACACGAACACACGCCTGTCGTACACTGTACGGTATGACGATTCTCGTGACCGGGGCCACCGGAAACATCGGACGGATGCTCGTCGACCATCTCATTGCGGCGGGCGCGCCGAGCATCAGAGCCTTGACCACCGATCCCGAGCGCGCCGAGCTTCCCGACGGTGTCGAGGTGGCGACGGGCTACATCGGCAGACCCGACACGCTGCCCGACGCGTTCGACGGCGTCGAGAGTGTGTATCTGGCGCCACTGGAGAAGACCGTCCACGACGTGCTCGGCATCGCCGCGGCCGCCGGAGTGCGCCTCGTCGTCGACCTCGCCGGGCCGCCGGAGAACTGGTGGTATCCCATTTCCGAGGCCGTCGAAGCCTCCGGCATCGATTGGACGCATCTCTGGCCAGGGGAGTTCATGGAGAACACCACGACATGGTCCGAGCAGATTCGCGAAACCGATTCCGTCCGTGAACCTTTCCCGAACTCGGCCAACGCTCCGATCGCGATGGACGACATCGCCGCCGTCGCGGCCGTATGCCTGACCCAGCCCGGTCACACGAGGAGTGCGTACACCCTCACCGGGCCCGAAACACTCTCGCGGACAGATCTTCTCCAGCACATCGGTGATGCCCTCGGAAGAACACTCTCGTTCCGTACCGTCTCACGCGAGGAGGCGCTCACCATCCTGGAACCCGTCATGGGCAGCTTCGCGCACACCTATCTGGACGGTCTGCGGTCCTACGCCGAACACCCACAGCAGGCCTTGACGACGGTGGCCGACCTCACCGGCCACGTCACCGACTACGCCCGGTGGGCGCGAGATCACGTGGACGAGTTCCGTACGCCTGCTCCGAACCGGGATTGACCTCACGACAACCCGAGAGACGAACTGTCCACGGCTGCACCGAAGAACCACCCCTGCCCGAGGGTGGCGCCGAGCTCGACAGCGCGCAGTCGGTCGCGCTCGGATTCGATACCTTCGGCGAGCACCGTGGCCCCGGTTGCGGCGACGAATGCACGGACGGCGCGCAGCGTGCGCCTCGACCGCAGCGACCTCGGCCGACGCAGTATCCGTGCATCGAGCTTGACGATGTCGGGCTCGACGACACTCAGTGCGCTCAACGTACTCGGATTTGCCCCGACATCGTCGAGCGCGATGGCGAACCCACGCCTACGCGCCGCTCCGACCATCGACCGCAGGCCGTCGTGTACCGAATCCAAGCCACGCTCGGTGATCTCGAGAACCACGTTCAGATCACCACCGAGTGCGTCGAGATGCTCTTCGGTGCGAGCCAGGTCACCGATCCCCGACGGCTCGTAGTTCAGGAACAACGTCAGATCCCGCGAGAATTGCGAGGATCGCGCCTCTTTCACAGCGGCGCTGCGACAGGCGAAGTCGATGTCGGCGACAACCCCTCGCGTTCGGGCCAAGGCGAACACCTCGGCGGGATCGACTCCGACGACGGTAGGCCACCGCGCGAGAGCCTCGACCCCGATGACCCGTCCCGACAGCAGCGAGACAACGGGCTGGAAGGACGGGATCATCTGCTCGATCGCCACGAGCGCGGCACGTGCGGACATCGAAGTCACGCTCACTGTTTCGTGACTGTCGGCTGCGCACGACCATCCAACACTGTCGGCTGCGCACGACCATCCAGGGAGTCTGCGATCAGTGCGGCGTGAAGCGACCGCAGACCGGACGACTTCATCGGATCTATGCCGGTGATCTGCTCGATTCGCTTGAGCCGATAGTCCACGGTGTTGGGGTGCACGACCAGCTCTTTGGCAGCTTTCTTCCTGTTGGCCTCGGTGTAGACGAATGCCTTCAACGTGGGCAGTAGATCAGGAGCCATGCGCAGTGGATCGAGCAGCTTCTGCAGGTGTCGCCGGCCGACGCCCGGTCGCGCGATCTGAAATTCCAGGGCCAGATCGGCGATTCGGTGGACGCCAGGGCGGTAGCCGAGTCGCTGCACGAGCCGCATCAGTTCATAGGCGTTCTCGGCTGCATCCGGAAGTCGTTCCGGCACAGCGGCTGCCGCTGCCGCGTAGATCGACACACCGCCTGCGACACTCATGTTCTCGATGAGTCGATCGACGACGACCGAGTCGGCGTCGGGCACGAGAATCGTTCCGCCCGAACGACTCAGTATGGCAAGAGCAGGTGACGGGGCGAAGAAGCTCGCGACCGCACCGTGTATGCGCCTGAGTTTCTTTCCGGCCGCGAGGTCGCGTTCGGAGGGTGAGCCGGTCTCGTCGGGGTGCGGTGGGAAATGTACTGCGACCACCTCGTACGTCGACGCCAGCTCCACACCGATCCTCTCGGCGATGCGATACGCATTCGCGTCACCGGCCAGGAGCGCAGTTGTCATCGAATGAGCCTGGTCGTGGTGGTGCGTCGCCACGCTGCGGTACTCGTCGAGGTAGGCGGTCGAGACAGCAGCGGATACGACGTCGAGGAGTCCGAACATCAGCACGGCACCGTCGACGAGCGCCGAATTCTCACCGTCGACGGCGGTACCGGCCACCAATCGCAGTCCTGCAGAGAATCCTTCGTGCAGTGCGTGCTGAATCGGTGCCAGCGGGATTCCGGCGCGCGCCCACTTCGCCGCGGCCCGGCGTAGGCCGCCGAGGTCCACCGAAGACGGTTGGGTTCCGCTGTCGAGGACGTCTGCAGCGAGTTCGACGCACAATGCGGCAATCTCGGCGACCTCACCGCGACCGGATTCTTCGGTCCACTCACGACGGTCGGTGCGAGACAGGATGTGGTCGACGACGGTGGCCGTCGCGTCCGGTGTGCGGCGAAGGCTGTGCGACGCCGGGCGCCCGCCCAACGAGAGAGTCTCCGCGATGACGGTGCCTGCGACTCCTGTGCTCATGGTTGTTGCCACGCGTGGCCACCTTCCGGGTCGACTACTGAAGCTCGTGCACGCCACCATAGACCAGAAATCCAACTCCTATGATGTTTTGATGGTCATAAACAAACTCCGAGTTTGTTTACTGTGAAACCGCACCTTCTCACATCGAATGAACGGACAACCTGTTGCCGCCGCACGTCTTCGATCGATACATCATGGCGTCGGACATGCGCAGCATCCGGGCGATGATGGTGTTACCCGCGTGCCATAGAACAGACGTCGACTCGAGCACCGCGACCCCCACGCTCGCGGTCACCGGCACGGCGTCGCGCGGGTCGTTCACCAGAGCGACCACGGCGGACAATGTTCGTTCGATGTCGTGGCGACTGCCACTGACGACCACGACGAACTCCTCGCCACCGGTACGTGCGACGACACCGCGGTCGCCGACCCCCGTCTCCAACCTGCGCGAGATGTTGACCAGCACCTCGTCGCCCGCGTCGTGGCCGTACACATCGTTGACCGCCTTGAACTTGTCCACGTCCACCATGGCCACCGCGATCGAGACCTGCCTGTCGATCGACTCGCGCCACAGATCGCGTACCGCCGAGTCGAGTCCACGCCGATTGAGGAGCCCGGTGAGCGGATCCCGAGACGAACTACGTGCATCGCCTGCGATCGCAGTCCATGCGATGTGCGCGAATATCGGGACACCGGCGATCGAGGTGAGAATGACGGTGAGAGCGGCCAGCGTCGTGGCGGGGTGCTCTCCGGACGTGGACCATCCGCGGTACGCCGAGTAGATGGCGAACGAACACGTGAACAGCAGGTGCGCCACCACCCACCGGGGGCTGAGAAAGAACGTGCAGTACGCGCCGATGATGACGAACAGTGCGCTGCCGATGATCGCGCCGGTCGCGTCGTAGCAGGCCAGCACCGATGCCAGTCCGACGTCGCCGAACACCCCGAATGCGATGAAACCCGCCTTGTTCGGCACCGGGCAGACCATCAGCGTCACCGCGACACCGACCTGGACGAACAGCACGAACACCACCCACAGCCGTGCCTCGACCGTGTGCGGCCCGCGCGGACTGAACAGCATGATGGCCGACGTCATCGCGAAGATGATCGTGGCAAGGCTGAACACGCTTCGGATGACCGGATGCAGGTGGCGAACCGATCGATGTCGCACGATCCACTGATAATCGTGAGGTTGATGCAACCAGTCGGAGAACGCGGCAGCCACCTGCGACGGCCCGCCGCGCCGATGCCGACCGGACCGCCTAGTGTCGAACGTGCCCCGTTCGGCTCTCTTCGTTTCGAGTGTCGTCACGAGTAGTACCTCCAAGCGTCATCTCGAGAAGTTCTGTCGGATGTCCAAGGCGGAACACACCTCGGTCACGCCGTGATCACGCTAGGGCACCAAACCGTCCTCGAGAATGTTTTGAGCACCACTGGATGACCTCGACGCCGAATATGAGGACACTTCAAGACCACAGTTCTGTAGACGTGTGACGATTACCCATTGACTTCGGACAAATTCACAGGCGTGCGGGCCGTCCCGGGAGCCGACTACCGACCACTGCAGCGACGGCAGCAGTCACCGAGATCACCGCGAACACGGTGCCGAACACTTCGGGACCTCCGCGATCGAGCAGCAGGCCCATCACCGTCACGCCCACCGATGCGAAGAGTTGAACCACGATGAACAGCGCCGTCGTGCCCTGCGGCGCATCCTCTGCAGGTAACGCTCGGTACACACTCGCGAAGCTGGGCGCGGCGACAGAACCGAAACCGAGACCGATCACCACGTAGAGAGCGAGAAGCGCAGGGAGCGGTAGGAAGTCGTAGACGAACGCAACGACGCCGAGCCCGAGTGCGGTGACCACCGCACCGGTCACCACCAACGGCCGCGGACCGAGCTTGTCGCTGAGTCTGCCCGCGTTTGCCATCGAGAACAGAAGCCCGACTCCCAATGCCGACGTGATGGCTCCGCGGGCGACACCGTGCAAGCCGAACTGCTCCGCAGCCAACACCGGTAAGACGCTGAGCTGCGAGAACATGAGGAACCCGACCGCACACATCGTCAGCAGAGCCGCTGCGAAAGCCGGGGTACGAAGCAGGCGTAGGTCGAGCACCGGCGTCACGGGCGTCCGAAGAGCATGCGCTGTGTACGCCAGCAGCAGCGCCAGCCCGACCACGGCAAGACCGACCACGACGACCGTGCCTGCGCCCGCGCCCCACCGGTTGATCGCGAGCAGCACGAAGACGAAACCGGGGGACAGCAGGACCATCCCGCGCAGATCCGGCCTCGGCGGCACACCTGGACCGCGGCCCGACGGGATCCACCGGAAGGCAGCGGCGATGATGAGCAGCCCGAGCGGAAGATTGATCAGGAAGATCCACCGCCACAATCCGTTGTCCGCCAGCATCGTTCCGAACAACGGGCCGACGACCGGCGCGATATTGATGATCAACGAGAACCGTCCCATGACGTGGCCGACATGCTCACGAGGGGCGAGTGCCGCCGCCACTGCAATGGCGGCCGGTTCGACGAGTCCTCCGCCGAATCCCTGCAGGACGCGGAACACGATGAGCGTCGGAACCGACCACGCCAGACCGGTGAGTACCGATCCAGCGACGAAGCCCGCCAACCCGGTCAGGAACACCGCGCGCCCGCCGAATCTCTCGATCGCCCATCCGACCAGCGGGAGAACGGATCCGGCCGCGAGAAGATAACCCGTCGTCACCCAGACGACGACGGGAAGAGTTGTGTCGAACGAGCCGGTCAGCGTGCCGAGTGAGGCCGTCACCGCCGTGCCGTCCAGTACCGCGACGAACGCCGCGGCACCGAGTACCGATACGAGAACCCTGGTGCGGCGATCGAGGCCGCCCTTCATCGCCGCGGAAGCTTCGTTTACTGTCATGGCAGCAGAATTTACTACACGGTTTAGTTTTGTCCAGTACTACCGCATTCAAACACAGACACACGCGCGGAAGGCGACGACAGTATGATGCGAGGATGACCACCCCCGGGATCGTCCGCCGCCGCAGCATCGACAAGCGCCGAAGCATTCTCGACGCCGCTGCGCCGGTGTTCGGCGACGCTGGGTACGAGCGAGCGAGCATCGAGACCATCGCTGCCGCGGCCGGGGTGTCGAAGCCGACGATCTACAGCTATTTCGGTGGCAAGGAAGAGCTGTTCCGCGAGTCCGTCGCCGACTCCGCCCGAGCCCTCAACGCGGATTCGCTCGCAGCTGTGCAGTCGATGGATGTGCGAACGAAGAATTGGCGGGCGAGTTTGATCCGAACTGCCTTCGAACTGACGGCGTGTCAACGTAGCGAGTGTGCGAGCGCTCTGTCCAGGCTCGTCAACGCCGAGATCCGCAGGGACCCCGGCTTGTTCGACGCAGTGCGCACAGCCGGATACGACCCCGTCGTCGACGCGTTGGCCGGCAGGTTGGCGATGCTCGGAAACAGCGGCGTGCTGGCGGTCGAAGATCCGATTCTGGCAGCCCGGCAGTTGATGGCGTTGGCGATGGCCGAACTTCCGAATCTGACATCGCTGGGAACACATCCGGTATCGGACGCCGCGGTCAGGAAAGCCGTGACGCTCGGCGTGGAGACCTTCATCAGGGCCTACACGCCGAGCTAGCCTGCAGTCGAGTGTCCGACGATCACGCCGCGGCGCGTTCGTCCTCGGTGTCGACCTGCTCGTCCCGCTGGTCCCACTTGTCGGTGTACTGGAAGTGCGGGCGGCGATCTCCGATGTACGAACTCATCCACGAGACGACCGCGACGTACCGGTTCCTGAACCCGACCATGTACATCAGGTGGACCGCCAGCCACATGACCCAGGCGATCGGCCCGGACATGTCCACCTTGCCGAACAGCCGAACGACGGCGCTGAAGCGTCCGACGATCGACATGCTGCCCTTGTCTCGGTAGCGGAACGGCGTGCCCTCCTTCACCTTTCCGGTGATGGTCTTCGCGACGTGGCGGCCCTGCTGCATTGCGACCGGCGATTGGCCGGGTAGCCCGTTCAACGATGTCACGTCGCCGATGGCGAAGATGTCCTTCGCTGTGCCCACCGTGAGGTCTTCGTGCACGAGTAGCCTTCCGGCACGGTCGGTCTCGCATCCGGTTCGTTCGGCGACCGTCGCGGCGAGGTCGCTCGCCTGCACTCCCGCCGACCAGATGACCGTCTTGGCGGCAATCGTCCGCGAATCCTTGGTCTCGACATCCTGCACGGTCACGACGTCGTCGGAAATGTCGGTGACGAGAGCACCGGTGACGACGTCGACGCCCGAGGACTCGAGCTTGGCTCGGGCGTACTTGCTCAGCTTTCCGCCGAAGGCAGGAAGGACGTCCTTCACACCGTCGACGAGGGTGACACGGACGTCCTCGGGGGCGATGTCGGGGAACGAGCCCGCGAAGTAGCGGTGTGCCAGGTCACGGATCTGACCTGCCAGTTCGACGCCGGTGGCCCCGGCACCGACGACCACGAAGCTCAGAAGATCCTTCTTGACGTCCGGGTCGGTCGTCAGGTGGGCACGCTCGTAGCAGCTGAGGATCTGCTCGCGCAGTGCAATGGCGTCGTCGACGGTTTTGAGCGCGAACGTTCGGTCCTTGAACTCGTCGCGCCCGAAGTAGGCCTGAGTAGCTCCGGTCGCGACGATGAGTCGGCCGTAGCCGATGGTGTGCGTCGTACCTGCCGATGCGTAGGTGACCTGGTGGCGTTCGGGATCGACGTCGACGACCCGGCCGAGCCGGACATCCGCCGAGTCGTACTCGGCGAGGATTCGCCTGATCGGCGGCGCGATCTCGCCGGTCGAGAGCATCCCTGTCGCAGCCTGGTAGAGCAGAGGCTGGAAGAGATGCTCGGTGGTGCTGGAGATCAGAGAGAACGGGACGCCCGCCTTGCCCAGAGTCTTGGCAGCAGCCAAAGCTCCGAATCCCGATCCGACGATGACGACCTCGTACGTGTCCACTGTTGACCCCTTTCCACGGTTCGCATCGATTGCGTGCGAACTCTCCCTACCCATGGAACCCGTGCAACCGATGGTTATCAACGCGAAAGTTGGAATAGCATTGATGAGTAGAACTCATGAATGGAGACCAGGTGGAGCTTCGTCAGTTGAAATACTTCCTCGCCGTGGGCGAGGAACTGAACTTCTCTCGCGCCGCCGAGCGCTGCTACGTCTCCCAATCTGCAATCAGTCTCCAGATAGCCAAGTTGGAACGCGAGATGGGTGAGGCGCTCTTCGAGCGCTCGTCACGCTCGGTTCGATTGACCGTTGTAGGAGCACAATTGGTGTCGATCGCCCGGCACATGCTCGAGCTCGAGCAAGCTGCACTTGCCTTGACGGCCCGCCGACAGAACCAGTTGCGACTGACCGGCAACATGACGTTCGCTGCGAACGCACTCGCTGCCATCGTTCGCGTCCGTGAACATCACCCACAAGCAGAGATCGACTTCGTTCTCAAACGATTCGCCGAACAAATCGAAGCCGTGACGTCGGGTGACTGTCAGGTCGCGTTGATCAGAGGGAGCGTCGAGCGCTCGGGGCTGCACGTCACCGAACTCTGGACCGAGGATCTCGTGCTTGCGCTCGCCGAGGGTCACCCCCTCGCCGGAATGGAGCATCCGAGCCTGGAAGAGCTCGCTGCCTATCCGCTGCTGCTGCCCAAACGAAGCGAACAGATACTCCTGCATCGAGTCGTCGAAAGGGCAATGAAACGCAGCGGGCTACGACTGACGTTCGGCCCTCCCGTCGCCGTCGACCACACTGCGAGTGCCGAGCTGCTCAACCATCCGGACTGCTGGTCGATTCTGTATGCCAGCACAGCCGAGAGCACACCGACCACCGGACTCGTCTTTCGAACCGAGGCGCAGCACCGGCTGCAGCTACCCGTGTCCGCTGTCGTGGATGCCTCCATCCCGGAGACCGCGATTCAGCGTGATCTGATTGCGGCGCTGGCAGATACGGCGCCCGAACGCAGCGCCTGAGCCGTTCGGCGGCTCACAGCACGCCGGACTCGCGCATCTTCTGGACCACCTGCGGTCCGGCACTCACCTCGACGGCGCGAGCCTGAGTTCTCGCGGGAGCGTATGCGACGCCGAAGTCGGCTCGCGTCGAATCGATGGGTGCCAGAACAACATCGACGTGATAGAGCGTGTTCTCCACCATCAAGTTGCCGACTCTGTACTTGTAGTCGTCCACACCGATCCGAACTTCGCCCTGCGCCGACACCTCCGACCAGTCCGGCTCGATCAAACCGACACACGAGTACACGAGCCTGAACATCGAATTGTCATCGGCCGCTTCCACTGTCGATACCCGACCACTTCCCGACGCCCCGTCCTCGTTCGGTTGCCAGATCCGCGCCCAACTCGGAGCGTCGTCTCTCGCAACCTCGAGCGCGACGCCGCCGGCATCGATGCACGGCGGGGCATCCCCGCGCCCTTGCGAGAGGGCATCACAGGCAACAAGCGGCAGTGCAGCACCCGACGCCAACACGATCGTCGCGACGACCCTCGCACCTCTCGCGCCAGCAACCACCCTTGCATCCCGTCGTCGAAGCGCGGCGTCGTGAAGACCGCCATCGACTCAAACCATACCTTTCGGACCGTTTGATCAGCGGCAAGTGCGCACCCCGGCAATCTCGCGTCGAGCGGGTCCCGGGGCCGACGCACATTCAGTACTGCACCGGTGCTAGTTATTCGTCGCCGAACATCGCTGCCGTCTCTGCTGCCGGAAAGCACTTCGCCAGTAGCTCGATCATGATTGCCGGAGCTACGGACGCACCGGGCGACGCGCCGAGCAGTCCAGCGATGGTCCCGCTTTCGTTGACGACCAGCTCGGTCCCGAACATCAGCTCGCCGATCTTCCGCGGATGCGGTTTGACCAATTGCGCTCGCTGGCCTGCTTGAACCGAGTACCACTGCGCTGGGTCCACTTCGGGGTAGTACCGTCGCAACTGCCTGAACTTGACGCGCCTCGACGAGACCAACTGGCCGAGCAGATAGCGAATCAGTGTTGCATTCTGCATACAGGCCGCGATCAGGACAGGGAGGTTTCTCATCCGTATCGTCTTGAACAGGTCACTGAGTCTGCCGTTCCTCGACAGCTTGGTGCTGAATGTCGCGTAGGGGCCGAACATCAATGACGACCGATCCTCGACCACACGAGTGTCGAGGTGGGGAAGTGACATCGGCGGAGCGCCGAGCTCGGGTTTCCCGTACACCTTTGCCTGGTGTCTCTCGACGATCGTCGGCTCGTCCGTGCGGAGAAATTCGGCTCCGAAAGGAAGCACTCCGTATCCGCGCACTTCTGGAATACGCGACTTCTGAAGGAGACCGAGCGCATCCCCTCCAGCTCCGACGAAGACGAACGTGCTCCGAACTCGAAAGGGGCGATTCGACACCCGGTCTCGACCGATCACCGTCCATGTGCCGTCCCGCCCTTCGGAAAGCTGGGACACCTCGTGCGACGTCCGAATCTCCGCCCCGTTACGCACCATCGAGTCGGCGAGAGCACAGGTGAGCGCGCCGAAGTCGATATCGGTGCCGCCCGCGACGAAAGTCGCAGCAACCGGCTCGTCGCCAGATCTTCCGTCCATCACCAGAGGCGCCCATGCACGTATGACCTCCGGATCCTCGCTGTATTTCATGGACGCGAATTCGGGAGACAATTGCATGGTGGCGAATCGTCGTCGAAGATAGTCCACATCTGCATGGCCGAAGACAATGTCCATGTGCGGCAGGACGGTACGGAACACGGGTGACAACTCTCGGAGTCGAATCAGCCAGTTCCAGAACTGAAGCGAGGATTCGAACTGTCTCGCAATCGTTTCCGCCTTCGACGCGTCCACCGGATCCGGCATGTAATTCAGTTCGCAATACCCGGAATGGCCGGTCCCCGCGTTGTTCCACGACCCGGAACTCTCACCCGCCAGAACTGGCAGACGTTCCAACAACACAACTCGCAGATCGGGCAGCAGCTGCGCGAGCATCGCACCGAGGGTGGCCGACATGATGCCACCACCCACCAGGACCACATCCACGTCATCGGGTCGCACTCGCGTATCAGTCACACGCTCATCGTGACGCTCCCATATTGATCCGTCCAATGATGATTTGTTTCCAATACCATCCGGGAATGGATGAATCGATTCTTCGGTATGCCGATGCAGTGGCACCCCTCCTCGGGGCGTTCGACTCAGTAGCAACGGAAGGGCACGTCACACGAGCTGCCGAGTTGCTCGGGGTTCCTCAGTCATCGGTCAGCCGACGAGTGAAGGCTCTGGAGGCGGCAGTCGGTCTCGCCTTGTTTCAACCTGCAGGCCGCGGAGTTGCACTGACCGTTTCGGGCCGCGAACTGTACGACCTCATTCATCCCATCGTGCAGGCGTTGGACGATGCGGTGGCGGTAGTTCGAGACAATGCCGACCCATCACGAGGGCTCGTACGATTCGGATGTCCGCTGACCATGGATGCGGTCCGTATTGCACAGGTGCTCGCGAACTTCCATACTGCGGCGCCGGACGTCCGGGTACATCTGATCCAGGCGCACGGTGAGGCGATCGCGGGCATGATCAGAGACGGCCGACTCGATCTTGCCTTGATGATTCCGCCGGTCGACGATCTGCCGAATATTCCGATCGGCACACAGCGCATCGATCTGCACGTCTCCACGTCGCACCCGCTTGCCGGCCGCGAAGAGGTGCACCTCGGGGAACTGCAGGATTGCGCCTTCATTGCGAGCCCGCGAACCTTCCACCTTCGCACACTTCTCGACTCATGGTGTAAAGAAGAAGGTTTCGTTCCTCGCGTTCACTTCGAGATCAACGAAATCGATACCATCAGAGTATTGGTCGCCCGAGGCCTCGGCGTTGCCCTGCTGCCGCCAGGACCCGCCGCCGACGACGGCACCATCTCGGTCCCATTGGCCGGGCACCGTCGACGTCGGATCGGACTTGCAAGCGGAAATCATCGTCCGACCGCAGCCGTCCACCGTTTCCGCGAGCACGTCGTTCGAAGCTTCCGTTGAGATTCATATAGTTCCTCATACTTCCCCATCTACGGTATATAAGGTAGTTTGCAGTCTACCGATCGAGAGGAAGACCCGTGGCCGAGATCTACAAATCCCGAGCTGGCGCCGAGAAGATCCGTTCGCGCTATCGCGAGGTCCTCGGCAGCTGGCCGGTCCCGTCCGAGCACATACGGATCCCGACGCGCGAAGGCGAGACCTTCGTCGTCGCCTCGGGCCCGGCCGACGGCCCACCACTGGTCCTGCTGCACGGATCCGGCGCCAATGCGAGCACCTGGCGCGGCGATATCGAAACGTGGACAACGCGATTCAGGGTATACGCCGTCGACATGCCCGGTGAACCCGGTGGCAGCACGCCGTCGCGGCCCGACCTCGCCACCGATGCCGTCGCCTCCTGGTTCGACGACGTCCTCGACGGACTCTCGCTGCAGTCGACATCGCTGATCGGGATGTCGCTCGGCGGATGGGTGGCCCTCGACTACACGATCCGGCGACCGGCCAGAGTCGATCGGATTTCCCTGCTGTGCCCCGGCGGAATCGGACGTCAGAAAGTGGGGTGGCTACCCATGGCATTTCTCCTCGGCGCCCTGGGGACTCGCGGGAAGCGTCGCACCGCACGCATGGTCACGGGACTCGACACCCCGTCGATGGCGTCGGCCCTCGACGACGTCACACTGACCTTCGCCCATTTCAAGCCACGAACCGAACGGCTGCCAGTCTTCCCCGATTCCGCATTGCGACAGGTGCAGGCCCCGGTCCAGGTCATCGTCGGCGACCGCGACGTCATGATGGACTCGTCGGAGACGGCCCGTCGCGTACGCCTGTGCATCCCCACCGCGT
The DNA here is from genome assembly GCF_001895005.1 of Rhodococcus yunnanensis NBRC 103083. GTDB lineage: Bacteria > Actinomycetota > Actinomycetes > Mycobacteriales > Mycobacteriaceae > Rhodococcoides > Rhodococcoides yunnanense. The sequence continues at coordinate 61,087 of NZ_BCXH01000010.1, forward strand.
CGGTGACCGTGCTGGGCGACACCGGTCACGCCATCGTCGGGCACGCCGACACGATCCTGCACTTTCTGGCCGGCCGAACAGATCTCAACTGATCCCGAACACGTACCCCGACGCCAACTTCACACCGGCCTCATCGACGGCAACGACGCTTTCTCGCAGAACCAGATATGCCTCGTCCAAGGACACCTCGGTGGCCAGTGCGCTGCCATCCGAGAACTCCACCGCGGCACCCGTTCCCACCGATATCCGCACCACCGTGGATTCGAGGGACGGAAATCGTGCTGGCGATCGGGTTTCACGCCGCGATCCAGGCGCCGCCGGGGGCCAGGTTTCGACGACACCGCCGGCCAGGCACACCGACGTCGCGCCGTCCGGGTCGGTGTACTCCCAGGACTCCACCTCGGCCCTCGGCTCCGCGACCACCACTGCTCCGCCTTCGAATTCGATTTGTACCGTGCCGTTTTCGTCGATCTCGGCACTCACACACGCCGTACCGATCAACGCGGACAACAATCGAAGGCCCTCGAACTGATTGTCCTCGTCGACCAATTCGCCGTCGACGGTGAGCTCACTGAACGCCACCGTCGACCCGTCGGAGAACTCCAGGGTCAAGTCGAAGTCGAGAAGCACACGGACGAGTGCGTGGGTGCGAAGTTCGAGGTTCATCGACACCGACTCTAGTACCGGCGTGTGAGTCGACGGAGTATTCGACGGCTACGGCAGCGCAACACCAGTGATGCACGTCAGCGAGTCCGTTCACGGCGCATCAGCGACCTGGCCCAGCCGTAGCCGGCCGCCGTGATCAGGGCACACCACCCCAGAGCGAGGGCGACGGTGCCTGCGTGCGCATCACTGGCAAGCAGGCCACGCACGGTCTCGATGATCGGCGTGAACGGCTGATACTCGGCGAACCAGCGCAGGGCCGTCGGCATCGAATCCGTCGGCACGAATCCGCTTCCGAGAAACGGCAGGATGATCAAGAACATCGGCAGGTTGCTCGCCGTCTCGATGCTGTCCGAGACCAGACCCAGCGCCACCGACAACCACGTCAACGCCAACGCAACGAATGCGAGCACACCGAACAGAGCGAGCCATTCCATGGCAGCCGCGTCGGGACGAAATCCCAGCGCAATGGACACGAGAAGCACTGTGCCCATTGCCAACAGGCCCTGCACGACGCTCGCGAGTACGTGGCCTGCCAGCACCGATCCCGGTGAAATCGCCATGGTGCGGAATCGCGCGATGATGCCCTCGGTCATGTCGGTGGCGACCGAGATCGCGGTACCCTGCGCCGCAGACGCGGCCGCCATGATCACGATTGCCGGGGTGACGTACGCGAGATACGCCGCTCGGCCGCCGGCACCGGGGAGACCGGCACCGAGGGTGCCGCCGAACACGTAGACGAACAGCAGCAAGAAGACGACGGGCATTCCGACGAGAATCGCAGTCATACTCGGATACCGGCGTAAGTGAATCAGATTGCGACGGAACATGACCGTCGAATCGGAGAGTGCGGTCGATCGAAACAGTGTGGCCGATCGAAACAGTGTGGCCGATGGGGCCGAGACTTTCGAAACACTGCTCACTGTACTGCCTTTCGTGTATCGGAATCGGTGAGTGCGAAGAACACATCGTCGAGATCGGGAGTTCTGACCTCGAGATGCTCGGGATTCACGCGTGCACTGTCCAGACGATCGAGGATCGACCGGAGGCCCTCGACGTCGGTGCCGCCGGGTATCGTCACAGTGCAGGTGTCCGAGTCGACTGTGCCTGCCGGAAATGCCTGTGCCGCAGAGCCGAGCGCACGATCATCGGCCAGATGCACTGTGACGCTTCCTCCTCGGACCCGTCGTTTCAGTTCGGCCGGGGTACCTTCCGCGACGATGTGACCGCCGTCGAGCACGGCAACGGTGTCCGCGAGTTGATCCGCCTCGTCGAGGTACTGAGTGGTGAGCACGATCGTCACTCCCTCGTCCACCAGCTCGTGGACGATGTCCCACAGCACCCGGCGTCCCCGAGGGTCCAGTCCGGTGGTCGGCTCGTCGAGGAAGACGACGTTCGGCCTGCCCACCAACGTCATCGCGAGGTCGAGCTTGCGGCGCATCCCGCCGGAACACGCAGCGGCCGGCTTGGTTGCGGCGTCCGCGAGTTCGAAGCGAGCAAGCAGTGCGCCGATTCGCTTCGTTCCTTCGCGGCGTCCGAGTCGATGTAGATCTGCCATCAACCGCAGGTTCTCCTCCACCGTCAACAACTTGTCGACGGCCGAGAACTGACCGGTGACACCGATGGCGCGGCGGACGGATTCGGGCTCTCGCCGCAGGTCGTGTCCCGCGACGACCACCTCGCCTGCATCGGGACGCACGAGTGTGGACAGTATGTTCACCGCCGTGGTCTTACCCGCCCCGTTGGGACCGAGGAGAGCGAAAACCGTCCCCGCGGGGACGTCGAGGTCGATTCCGTCGAGAACCGCGTGGTCCCCGTAGGACTTGCGGAGTCCGCGCACATGTACAGCGGACGATCTGGTGGACAGGGTCATGATGTGATCTCCTGCGTTGTGCGACCCGAGATTTCGGGCAGAGTTGTTCCACCGCGTCACCTGTACGGCGGCGGTCGAATGAGAGTGCGCGAGAAACCTCGCGCCGTCGGATCAGATGTCGAGATCTTCGACGGCAGGTTCAGCGGCTGCGGCCGCGACCAGCTCGTACAGTTCGCTCGGTACGAGGCCGCGGAGGGCGTCCAGGTCGTCGGCGATCTCGACCGTGGCGGTGGCGGCCGTGGTGCTCCACTGTTGATCGCTGCTGACGTACTTGCGCCAACCGCGGGTAGCGCCGTCCGCGCCTGCGGACCAGGCCGTTTCCGGGGACCGCTCGGTGTGAACGACGAATTTCCCGGTACGGCCGCGGTATATGCGGAACCGCTCGACGCGGTCCTTGCTCGAGCGTCCCCACTCGACGAGGAGCACTCCGACGAACCTCTGCCTGCGCCCCTCACCGGGGCCGACGCGGACCGTGACCTCCTCGAAGCCTTCGATCTTTCCTTCTTCGACGTCGACGAGTCGACGGAGTGCCTGCACGATCGTGGCCGAGAGATTTCCGCCGGTGAGTTCTTGTGCGCGCTGAAAAAGTGGCAGGTCACCGTCGGACACGTAGATCGTTTTGTTCGGCACGCCCCCATCCTAGACCCGGCTACAGTTATACGCATACCTATACGTATAGACCCTCGCATGCGAGATTGCAACAGCTCACTCGACGCGAAGAACGTTCTACGCGCGGTCGACGACCGCCACGATCAATGCCGCGAGCTCACTCCTCGCCTGTTCGGGTGTCAGCGCCGACGCTGCAGCAGCATGCGACAGCGACTCCGCGGCACCGAATATCGCCGTCAAAGACGCAGTCGACACTCCCTCGGAGCCGACGAAGGGCGCCAGGACGGCACGACACTTCTCGGCGTAGGCGTGCTCGGATTCGCGCTTGACGCGTTCCAGTTCTGGCGAGCCCTCCAACGCCGCGAGGACTCCGGTCAGTTCGCGCCCCTGCGCCAGGACGCACCCGACATAGGAGTCCGCGATGGCTCCCGCCCTGCCGGCGAGTGTCCGCTCGGCCGCGTTCAGATACTCCTCGAGCATGACCGTCTGACGGCCGTCGAACTCACGAAACAGGGCCGCGAGAAGCTCGGCACGAGAGGGAAAGTGGCTGTACACAACTGGTTTCGCGACCCCGGCGTGCTCGGCCAACCGGCCGAGCGTCAACGCATCCGCGCCTTCCCGACGGACCAGCCCCCACGACACTTCGATCAACTGGTCGTACCTGTCGGCTCTCGACAATCTCGTCCGCGTCATCCAACACCTCCTTGCACTATGTACCAATAGTAACCTACTCTTGGTACATACCCAGACTACCGCCGGAAGGTGCATTCATGAACAGTCTCGTCGTTGCCTCCCATTCCGATTCGAACTCTCTGACACACCACATCGCACGTGCGACTGTCGACGCATTGCGCGCCGCAGGCGGCACCGTCGAATTCGCGGACCTCGCAGCCGAACAGTTCGATCCACGATTCTCCGAGGGTGATCTGCATCTGTACCGCGGATCGGGTCGTACCCCGAACGAGGTTGTCGCCGAGCAGAACCGGATCGACCGAGCCGAACACCTGATCTTGGTGTTCCCGGTCTACTGGTGGTCGTTTCCAGCTCTACTGAAGGGGTGGATCGACCGAGTGTTCGTGAACGGATGGGCATATCACTACACCCCGGGAGGTGCCTTCGAGAAGAAGCTGGGCCGGCTGACGGTGCACCTGGTCCCGGTTGCGGGCGACGACGCAGCCAGCTTCGCCCGGCACGGCATCGACAGTGCGTTTCGCAGCCAGATCGAACGCGGAATCATCGAATACTGCGGCGCAACAGTCGGAGCCACCCGAATCCTCCACGAATCGGAGACGAAGTCAGCGGAGGACCTCGGCGTCGACGTGCGCGAGTTGGTAGCAGATCTCGTCGCACGGGTCGGCGACGCCGAGGGCGCACTGCCGCGGTCCAGTGGGTCAGTTCGATAGGTCCGTGATCCGGGTGTCCGCGATGGTCTCGGCAAACTGATATCCGAAAAGTTCTGCAGGCGTGTGGAATCCGGGACGTACCTCGCCGCCGAGAACTCGGCGCGCCGCTTCGGTGGCCGCCAGTGGCGTGAAGGAGTATCCGTTGACGGTGTCGAGAACCGCTCGGACGACCTTACCGTCGGCCCCGGTCAACTCCACCGACGCCTGATAGCGATTGGCCTCACGTTCCTCCGTGGTGGGCCCGTCCGGCAGGGACGCGAGATCCCCTTCCGGAAACGCGCTTCCCGAGGCATGCACGTAGGTCTCGATATCGGGCGCGTCCGTGCTCCGCCAGAGCGCAACCAGATCGGGCATGGTGATCGGGTGCGAGACCGTCGGGCCGCTGCCGAAGTCGAAGTCCCGCGACTGCTGCGGGTCCTGATCGACGAGCCTGCCGCCGAGGCGTCGCAGTGTGCGAACCGTCAGATTCTCGGCAGCGCTGATCGCTGACCCGCGAGACATCGACCCGGCGACGTGCAGAGCGATCCTGATGCTCTCGACGTCACCGTCGATGCGCCGCGCGGCATGCGCTGCAAGCGAACCCAACATGGCCACGCTTCCACCGCTACCGGGTAGCAGCAGCACTCCGGCGTCGATCGCACTCCGATCGAGCTTTTCCGCCAGGTGATAGCTGTCGAGCTCGGCTGCGATGTCGAGATAGTGCGTGCCCGTGCGAATCGCAGCGGTCATGAGCGGTTCGGCAGTGCGCGCGAACGGACCGGCGCAGTTGAGCAGCACAGCGACGTCGAACAAGGCATTGTCGAGTGCGGCCGGCTCGTCCACCCCGACGACGCGGTAGTCGAGATCGAGCTTCGCCGCCAGTGCGGCGAGCGGGCCGGCGCTGCGGCCGGCAAGTATCGGGTCGAGCCCAGCTGCGGCCGCATGCTGTGCGGCCATGGTTCCGGTGTATCCGGTCGCTCCGTAAATCATGAATCTAGTCATTGTGATGTCCTCTCGATCTGAATTGAATAGCTGCCGACTAGATCTGGTAGCCGCCGGAGATTTCGATCGACTGCCCGTTGACCCAACGGCTGTCCTCGGAGAGCAGGCCTGCGATCGCTACGGCAACATCGATGGGCTCGCCGACACGTCCCAGCGCAGTCTGAGAGGTGAGGAGTGCCTCGAACTCGTCGTTCAATCCTCCGCCCAGTTCGGTGCGAATTGCGCCGGGCGCCACCGAATTCGCCCTGATTCGACGTTCCCCGAGCTCCTTCGCCAGGTATCGCGTCAGAACCGCGAGCCCGCCCTTGAAGCTTGCGTAGGGGGAGACGCCCGCTGTGGCGACACGCGATGTGGCACTGACCATGTTGACGATGTGGCCGCCGTCGGCGATCACCGGCAGCAGTGTCTGGGTGAGGAAGAACGGCCCTCGCAGATGCACTTTGAACAGGTCGTCGAACTCCTGCTCGGTAACGGTCTCGAATGGGTGATAGGCGCCGTAACCGGCATTGTTGACCAGGTAGTCGAACGAGTCCCGGTTCCATGTCGTGGTCAGCGCCTGCACGACGTCGTCACGGAAGGCTGCGAACGACGCACTGTCTGCGACATCGAGTTTCAACGCAACGGCGCTGCCGCCGGCCGCGGTGATCTCGTCGACGACACCGTTCGCCGCAGTCGGGTTGTTGTTGTAGGTGAGAACCACACCCATTCCGCGGCGGGCGCATTCGAGTGCTGTTGCCGCTCCGATGCCGCGGCTACCTCCGGTGATGAGAACAATGTTCACGTGAACTCCTTCGAAATCGGTGTGCGAGTCGGCCGAAAAGCCTTCGCATTCTTGCTGGCTCCTACGAGTCAACAGCGTGTGCACCGACTCAGGAAGGGTGCGACGAGGGGGGTGTGCGGCACCCTGGTTGGCCACTGGCGACAGCGGTAGCGTCGAGCACTGGACGCACACGAGAAACTATTTTCCGAGAGTGGAGTGACATGACCGACATCTCTGACGGACCGATCGACCTCGACAAGGCCCGCGACCGCGCACTGGAGGTCCGCGCGCTGTACGAGATTCTCGAACAGCGCTTCAACGGCAAGGTGTGGTCCTTGCACGAGATCTTGCTGGGATTGACCAATGACGTCGGCACCATCGGCCGTCTCGTGCTCGCACACGACGGCACCTGGGGTATCGACGGTGACGTGGACGCACAGCTGAAGCACAAGCTGTCCGAGTCCCTGTGGTGGATCTTCGTCGTCGCCGATCGACTCGACATCGACATGAGCGACGCCTTCACCACCACCATGGATCGCATTCAGGCCAACTTGGCAAACACGGTCGAGCAGACCGAACCAGAACGCTAGCACTCACTACCCGAACAGAGGCAGCATGACCGAATACCGAAAGACCGAGCACCACACTGCATCCGACGACCCAGAGATCGTTCTGTCACCGCGAGCGGTCTTCGTCTCCGTCGAGGGAGCAGGCGCACCCGCGACCAGCGAGTGGCACCGGAAGAAGTTGCTCGTCACCGACATCGCCCGTCAGCTCGCCGCGGTGGGTCTCGCCCCCGCCGGAGTGCCTGCCGAGCACCTCTACTACCAGTATCCGGACACTCTTCCGGACCCGGGCATCGCTGACTTCTACAGCGTCAATCCGCTGACCGAACTCGAGTACCGGGTGATGGCCCAGATCTCCGACGACGCGACACCCGGCGACATCGCCGACGCCCGCCGCGCAGCGGCGAGTGCGTCCGACGACGGCGACGTGCTCGGCATCTTCACGATCCCCGAGCAGCTGGTGGCGCAGGTGATGCACCACGGCTTCTTCTCGAACGAGTTGGCGACACTCGCTCGCCTCGGCGCCGAGGCCGATGCGCACGGCCTGACACGCAGTGGGCCGCACCAGGAGATCCACCTGGACCCCTTCACCCTCGACACCCCTCAGGACACGCTCCGAACGATCATCAGGGATCCTGTCGCCTGACGCTGCAGCGCCGCCCCGCGAGATATGTCAGCCCCGCGAGATATGTCAGCCGCGCGCCATGTCGACGAACCTCGACAGGTGCAGCTGGTGCGCCACGGTGATCGTCGCAGTCGGGCCGTTACGGTGCTTGCCGAGGATGAGGTCGGCTTCACCGCCGCGCGGGTCGTCTCGCTCGATCGCGTCGGGGCGGTGCAGCAGGATCACCATGTCGGCGTCCTGCTCCAACGATCCCGACTCGCGGAGGTCGGACACCATCGGCTTCTTGTCGGTGCGTTGCTCGGGACCACGGTTGAGCTGGCACACCGCGACCACCGGGCATTCGAGTTCCTTGGCGAGCAGCTTGAGCTGACGGGAGAAGTCCGAGACCTCCTGCTGCCGTGACTCGACCTTCTTGCCCGAGGACATCAGCTGGAGGTAGTCGACCACGATCAGTTTCAATCCGTTGCGCTGCTTGAGTCGACGCGCCTTGGCCCTGATCTCCATCATCGTCAGGTTGGGGGAGTCGTCGACGAACAGCGGTGCTTCGCTGATCTCGCTCATACGACGCGCGAGCCGTGTCCAGTCGTCGTCGGTCATCTTTCCCGAACGCATGTCACCGAGCTTGATCTTCGCTTCCGCGGACAGCAGACGCATCACGATCTCGGTGCGGCTCATTTCCAGCGAGAAGATGACGCTGGGCATGCCGTGCTTGATGGAGCACGAACGCATGAAGTCCATCGACAGCGTGGAGTTGTGGGTCGGAATCATCGACTCGCTTGCCAGGTACAGATGCTCGGCGTTGTCGACCTCGACGCACCGCACCGGTACCGACTCGACCGCGCGGACATCCACGATGAGCCGTGAACCGGATGGGACCGTCGAACTCGCAGCACGACGCTCCTTGTGCAGCATCTGCTTTCGGTGCAGCCCGAACACGACGTCGTCGGTATCGAAGGACACCGTATGAACGGTCGAGGCCCGCTCGGTGAGCAACTGCACGTGGTAGCCCAGGCTGACGACCAGTTCGCGGACATCGGCGGCGAGGCGCTCGCCGGAGACGCCCAGCCGAGCAGATCCTCCGCCGGTGACCGTTCCAACGGCATCCAGTAGTCCGGCGAGAAGCGCTCGACGTTGAGCCACCGATCCACGCAGATAGTCGATCGGGATGCGCTGGTCGCCCACCAGGTCGATGGAGGGAATCGCCATCTCATGGTCTTCGGACGAGCCCTCCGTCGCCCAGCCTTCGCCCTCGATACGCGCGGCGATCTCGGGATCGGTACTCGTGATACCCGCCCGCGCTGAGGATCCACCGCCGATCCACACACCGAAAGCATAAGGCGGAACCGGTAATTCACGTTCGGGAAGGACAACAGCGGCAGCATCGATCACCGAGTGTTCGATGCGCGCGTCCTGCGTGTTGCGCCGCATCGTCCGTGCGATCTGCTCGGTCGTGACGACCTGCGCCGACCCACGGTGTGCGGTCGCCCACTGCGTTTCGGTCGCCCACTGGGTTTCGGTCGCCCACTGATGTTCGGCGTCGGCAACGATGACCGTTCCGTCGGAGAACTCGACCTCGTAGCACGGACGATCGAGCATGACATCGGTCGCGGCGATGACCCGTGTTGGCCTGCCGTGCGCGTCGATCAGGTGATCGCCCACGGCGACCTCGCCCATCGTGACCCAGCCGTCCGGCGTCGGCAGCGCTGTGTCGAGCGCCAGCGCCTTACCCACACCAGGTCTCGCCGCGACGATGATCATCTGGCCCGGGTGCAGACCGTTGGTGATTTCGTCGAGTTCGGCGAATCCCGTTGGTACACCGAGAGATATACCGCCGCGGCTGGCGATGGAGTCGATTTCGTCCATCGTCGGCTGCAGCAGTTCCTCGAGAGGAAGGAAGTCCTCGGAGGTACGGCGTTCGGTGACCTCGTACACCTCGGCCTGCGCGCGGTCGACGACCTCGGCCACATCCTGGCCGTCCGCACCGGCGTAACCGAACTGCACGATCCGGGTGCCTGCTTGCACGAGCCTGCGCAGAATGGATTTCTCCGCGACGATCTCGGCGTAGTAACCCGCATTCGCAGCCGTCGGAACGGTCTGCGTGAGAGTGATCAGATACGGCGGGCCACCGATACGTTTGAGATCGCCGCGTCGATCGAGTTCCGCGGACACCGTCACCGGGTCGGCAGGCTCACCGCGGCTGTAGAGGTCCAGGATGGCGTCGTACACGCTCTGGTGAGCCGGACGGTAGAAATCTCCCGGACGAAGCACCTCCAAAACGTCGGCGATGGCGTCCTTGCTCAGCAGCATGCCCCCGAGAACCGATTGTTCTGCGGCCATGTCCTGTGGTGGCTGTCGACCGAAATCTTCACCGGGTGCCTCACTGGGAGGCGGTTCGGAGGAGTAATCCTGCTGTCCTCGATCGTCCACAACTGCCACGCGAACTCGACCGTCCTTCCCGTCGGAAAATGCCACCCGCTACCACTCGGCGGCGCGCTTGAAACAAGTTGTACGCCCAACCTCCGACACCCCCGTCGATGCCGTGGCATCGCCGCGACCGAAACCCCTTCAGCGCCGCGAAGACACGCTCGAGGGACGTTAGGTGGTCTCGTCTCCAGTCACAACACGGCTTGTGGATGAATCTGTGCATGAATTGTGGATAGTGTTGAACAACCGTGTTGACCACCTGGGGATAACCTGGGTATAACTTCGTGACAATGTGCCGTATCGCCAGGGTAGAGGGTGTTCATAAAGTTTCTGTCCTGTGCATGGATGAACGTTCGGCGTGTCGGCCTAGTTTGACAACTCGGGCGTGTTGAGTAAATGGCAAGTGAACAGCAGAGTGAATTCTGTCACAGTGACTGGGAACACTCACAAAAGCGGGTTTGAAGTTTGATTCGGTTACCTATCAGTAGATCCAGACCGGTTGGTCTTCCGATTTTCGGATTCTCGGACACTGTTTCGTGAGGTGTCGCGATGCTCTCGGCAGTCCAGCACAGTGATGTCCTTGGTACCGATCTGAAGGACCCTGGCGCTCGGGATGTCGAAGAACAATCCGGTGACGCGTAGCCGACCTTCGGCGGCGGCGCGCCCGACGACACGGTGCCTGGTCAGTGTCTGCAACTGAACGGCCACATTGACCATCGCGAGCTGATCGGCCTCGTCGAAGCCGAGGTCGGCGGCGGCCCGGCCCACCGCATGGCCGCTGCGGTACGCGTCGAGGCTGGGCAGCCCGTGTTCGAGCCATTCGACGACGCTGGCGTCCTCGGCATTACCCGGGCCCGCCAGTACCGCCTTCATGGCACCGCATCCCGAGTGCCCGCACACCACCACCGACGGTGTGCCCAGTACGTCGACGCCGTAGGCGAGAGCGGCCTCCACGGACGTGTCCTGCCCCTGTGCGGGCACCATGTTGCCCATGTTGCGCACCGTGAAGAGGTCACCGGGTCCGCTGCTGGTGATCGTGTTGGGCATGACCCTCGAATCGACGCAGCAGAGAAAGAACGTGTCGGGGTTCTGACTGTTGTGCAGACCCTCGAGGTGCGGCCCGAGTGCGTCGGCGTGTGTGCGGTGGTATTCAGCGACTCCGCTGAGAACCGGCCGCAGCGACGGCGGCTGCACGGCATCGAACGAATCACCCTTGAGCTGGCGAGTCGACCACGGCGCGAGTGATCCACGCACAGCTGCCAATCCACGTTTCGGCGGGCCCTCCGCCGCTGCGGCAAGCGAAGCGGATCCGTTCTCCTCGATGCGGACGGTTCCGCCGCCTGCCTCGTGCTGACGGACCCACTCGTGCACGTGATCGTGCACGGCATGATCCAGAAAGTCCACGGCCAGTTCGAGATCGACGTTCGCCCCGCTGGGGACGGTGGACAACACGTGTGTCAGTCGCGGTAGCGACAGGAAACTCAACGAACCCTGCATGTGCACACGCCACGTGCCGTTCACGGTCTCGTCGGCGTGCACGTGCGCCCACACCACGCGGCGCAGTACCAGGAAGATCGCCAGCGCCAAACCGAGGAGCACACCTTCGAGCAAGTTGAGCGCCACGACGCCGACGACGGTGACCCCGTACACGGCGATGTCGCCGGTCTTGCGCGCAATCTCGATGTCCGCCAACTTGATCAGCTGAACACCGATCATCACGAGGAGACCGGCGAGCGCCGCGAACGGCACGAGTTCGACGACGGAGATGAACAATACCGAGAAGATCAGAATCCACACACCGTGCAGGACCGCCGACGCACGGGACTTCGCTCCGGCTTTGACGTTGGTGGCGCTGCGAACGATGACACCGGTGATCGGAAGACCTCCCAGAGCGCCGGAGGCCATGTTGGCTGCGCCTTGGCCCATCAGTTCTCGGTCGAAGTTGGTTCGCGGACCGGAGTGCATCTTGTCGATCGCGACGGCCGACAACAGGCTCTCCACACTCGCGATCAACGCGATCGTCAGCACGCCGGTAGCGACGCCGGCCCACTGACCGTCAGGAATGCCGGGCAGGCTCAGGGCGTCGATGAGGTTGCCGGGGAGGTCGATTCGCCTCACATCGAGATCCATGAGCACCGAGACGGCTGTCGCGGTCACGATGGCCACCAACGCGGCAGGAATCTTCGAGGCTGCGGACGGAAGCCTCGGCCACACGAGCATCAGGGCTACGACGATTCCTCCGACCAGAATCGACGGCCACTGACCGGCCGCAACGGACGTCGGAATGGCCAGTAGATTCGCCACCGCCGAGCTCTCGGATTCTCCGCCGAGCAGCACGTGGATCTGTTGCAGCGCAATAGTGACACCGATGCCGGCGAGCATGGCGTGTACGACGACCGGTGAAATCGCGAGTGCCTGACGCGCAATTCTACTGAGCCCCAGTGCAACTTGCACTGCTCCAGCGCACAGGGTGATGAGACACGTTACGGCCCAACCGAATTGATTGACCAGTTCGGCGACGACGACGGTCAGGCCCGCGGCAGGTCCGCTGACCTGTAGCGGTGAGCCACCGAGCGCGCCTGCGAGTATTCCACCGACCACTGCCGCAATGAGTCCTGCCATCACCGGCGCACCGGATGCGACGGCTATTCCGATCGAAAGTGGTACTGCTACAAGGAAAACAACCAGCGAGGCCGGTATGTCGAACTTCAGGGTTCGCCGGAACCGAGACCTCGGCTCGGCTGTGCCGGTCGATGATTCTTCGTCTGTCGTGTCTTTCTCGACTGTCGTTGTCACGGCAGGTCCTCCGGGCGTCTAGGCGTCTGGTCGGTCGTCTCGCGTGTCGTTGTCGCTCATGTCTGCGGATGTCGCCCCTGAGGTAAAGGGTACGCAAACAGAACTTCATGTGCGCGCGGTGAGACTTCCTTCACACATGGAAGTCATTGTGACACTTGAAGAATTGTGACAAGACATGAAAAAAGCCCTACGAAACAGTGTTTCGTAGGGCTTTTCTCGGCCTGACCGGGCCGGGAGCCGAAATCAGCTTCCGACAACCTCCAGCTTGAACTTCGCTGTCACATCGGGGTGCAGGTTCACGACGACGTCGTGCTTACCCGTGCTCTTGATGTGCGCCTTCGGAAGATCGATGCTGCGCTTGTCGACGACGGGGCCGCCTGCTGCCTTGAGGGCAGAAGCAACGTCCGAGGACGTGACAGAGCCGAACAGCTTGCCCGAGTCTCCGGCGGTCTTGACCGCGAGAGAAACGGACTCGAGTCCTTCGATGGCCTGCTTGAGCTCGTTGGCATGCTCTAGACCGCGAACGGCACGAGCTTCCTGAGCGCGGCGGATGCCTTCGACCTGCTTCTGTGCGCCGCGGGTGGCCGTGATGGCCAATCCGCGAGGCAGCAGGAAGTTACGGCCGTATCCATCTTTGACCTCAACGGTGTCGCCGGGCGCACCGAGGTTGTCCACATCAGCGGTGAGGATCAGCTTCATGAGTGATCTCCCTTTCTATCGAGCCGTCGCGGCGTAAGGAAGCAGAGCTACCTCACGCGAGTTCTTCACGGCAACGGCCACGTCACGCTGATGCTGGACGCAGTTGCCGGTGACCCGACGCGCGCGGATCTTGCCGCGGTCGCTGACGTACTTACGCAGCAGCGTCGTGTCCTTGTAATCGATCTGCGCGTTCTTTTCCTTGCAGAAGGAACACGCTTTCTTCTTGAGCACCTTGTCGCGCAATGGCGGTTTGGGCATGGTCTTTCTCCGTTACTTCTGGTTCTCGATCGCCAAGGATCTAGAACGGAGGCTCGTCGTCCCCGCCGCGCGATCCGCCACCGAAGGAACCCGAAGCCTGAGGCGCACTGCCCCAAGGATCGTCTCCGCCGGAACTGGATCCCGCATTCGAGTTGGAACGTCCACCGCTCGATCCGCCTGAGGAACCACCGAAGTTGCCTCCGCCTCCGCCTCCGCCGCCACGATTGGCCTTGTTGACCTTGGCGGTTGCGTAGCGCAGGGATGGCCCGATCTCGTCGACCTCGAGTTCGACGACAGTCCTCTTCTCGCCTTCACGCGTTTCGTACGAACGCTGCCTGAGCCTGCCGGTCACGACTACTCGTGCCCCGCGGGTCAGACTCTCGGCCACATTCTCCGCAGCTTCACGCCAGATGTTGCAGCGCATGAAGAGTGCGTCTCCGTCTTTCCATTCGTTGGACTGACGATCGAACGTGCGGGGAGTGGACGCAACGGTGAAGTTGGCCACGGCCGCGCCGGCCGGGGTGAAGCGAAGTTCTGGATCAGCCGTCAAGTTCCCGACGACGGTGATGACGGTCTCGCCTGCCATGGTTCCTCTTTCAGTAGTAAGTCTTTGTTGATGCCAGCCTAGAGGCGAGCAACGACAATTACTTGCCCTGTCGCAGGACCTTCGTACGCAGCACGGACTCGTTGAGTCCGAGCTGACGATCGAGCTCGCTGACAGTGGCAGGCTCGGCGTTGATGTTCACAACGGCGTAGATGCCCTCGGCATGCTTGGCGATCTCGTAGGCCAGACGACGCTTGCCCCAGACGTCGACCTTGTCGACGCTGCCGCCGTCCTTGCGAACGACGTTGAGGAACGTATCGAGAGACGGAGCGACAGTGCGCTCGTCCAGGCTGGGGTCGAGAATGACCATCAATTCGTAATGACGCATAAGACCTCATCACCTCCTGTGGACTAGTGAAAACGGCCACGGACTATCCGTGGCAGGAGGGTCGTTGCGTCAGCAACCCTTGGAGGGTACACGAGCCGCCCCTGACCTGCGAAATCAGATGACGGTGACGGTCGGCGGTCCGCGGCGACATAGGCTTCGTCCATGGAGAAAGGGGTACGCACCTCACCAGCGACGATGATCGCCGTGGTGACGCTGTGCGCGTTCACCTTGATCCTCGGGTACTTGAACAAGGCGCGTTGCGCACTGGCGCCGTTCGACGACAACGGCCGCAGCACGGTGTTCGACACCATCAAGGACAGCTCGGTCTGCTATTCCGACATCCAGTTCCTCTGGCTGGGACGCGATATCAACCACCACATCTTCCCGTATCTCGACGGCGCCATCACTTCCAGCGGTGCACTGACCGGTGGCACTGTCGAGTATCCGGTCCTCAGTGGTGTGCTCATGTGGCTCGGCGCGATTCCGGCCGACACCGATGCCGAGTTCCTTCTCTACTCGGCGCTGCTGCTCGCACCGTTCGGTCTGCTGACCGCATGGATGCTCGGACGCCTGGCAGGCAAGGCAGCGCTGCTGTGGTCGGTCGGCCCACCCCTGGTCCTCTATGCATTCCACAACTGGGAGCTGCCCGTCGTCGCGACAGCGGTGGGCGCGGTGTTCGTGATGACGACGCGGCTGCCGCTACGCACTCGTGCAGTACTCGCGTCGATCCTGCTCGCGATCGGATTCTGTCTCAAACTCTATCCAGGTGCATTCGTGCTGCCGCTCGCGGCATACGTGATGTACGAGCGAGACCGGGGCCGATTGGACGTCCGCGGCGGGCTCGCGGTGCTCGGCGCAGCCGCAGCGACCGTCGTCGCGGTCAACCTGCCCTTCGCGCTCGGAGGCTACGAGGGATGGCGCGCCTCGTTCGCGTTCCAGTCTCTCCGGCAGGCGGATATCACCACCAACTCCATCTGGTACTGGGGACTGCGCCACTTCTACATCACCGATTCGATGACGGCAGAGGACTACACCGAGGCGGAGTCGAGATTCCAGAACACGGTCGACATCGCCTCGCCTGCACTGGTCTTCGCTGCCTTCGCCCTGGCGATCTGGCTCGGGGTAAGGCGGGCGAGGGTCGACGGGGTGTATCCATGGATCGCGGTCAGTGGCTCGATGCTGTGCGGCTTCCTTCTCCTGCACAAGGTGCACTCGCCGCAGTACACCCTGTGGCTCGTGCCGTTCTTCGTTCTTCTTCGTGTGCCGTGGGGTCTCGTCGTCGCGTATCTGCTCGCCGATCTGTCCATGGGAATCGGCGTGTTCAAGTACTTCGCGGCGCTCGCTGCAGGAGCAGATTCCTCGACCGAGCAGTTCTTCGTCGAGGTGGGTGTGTGGGGCCGCGCCGCCCTGCTCGTAGTTCTGTTCTTCGTCTTCGCACGGGCACGAACGAGGCTCGATCCCCTCGCCCTCGCACCGCCGCCGGACGCTCCCGAGATCCGGACAAGTCCGGCGTCGGCCACGTCGTGAAAAATTTTTCCGAACACCCGTAACGAACAGACCCACCGGTCCGACAATCGGTCAGGCGGAGGAGAATTCTGCCCATCGGGAACAGGGGCAGGGCATGACGCAGAGCACGGGGGAGTCGGTGTCGTACGAACACACCGCGCTCCGCAGGATCGGTTTGGTCGAGGATCACGAGTCCGTCGCGATGGGTCTACGGGCCATCCTCGCCGACGAGACCGATCTCGATCTCGTCGCCGTCGCCGCCACCGTCGACGAACTGTTCGTCCAGACCCGCACTCTCGACCTCGTCGTGCTCGATCTTCGCCTCGGCGACGGATCCTCGCCGCGAGCGAACGTCGAGAAGTTACATGCCGCCGGACTTCAGGTGCTGGTCTACACCAGCGCCGAGAATCCGTTCCTCGTCCGTTCCGCAGCACGCGCCGGTGTTCTCGGCGTGGTGCGCAAGTCCGAGCCCGCCGCCGCGATCGTCTCGGCGATCCGGCAGGCAGCGGGCGGTGAGCAGGTCGTCACGACGGACTGGGCCGCGGCCATCGACGGTGACCCACAACTGCCCGACGTCGGGCTGAGCCCGCGCCAGCGCGAGGTGCTCGCACTGTATGCCTCGGGTGAGAAGGCCGGTCGCGTCGCACGATTGGCAGGATTGTCGGAACAGACCGTCAACGACTATCTGGTCCGTATCAGAAACAAGTACGCCGAAGCCGGTCGTCCTGCTCCGACCAAAACCGACCTGTACAAGCGGGCGGTGGAGGACGGCTGGTTGCCCATGCCGGAGGTACCGCCCCAGAACTGACAAGTTCAGGGGTACGCGCGGGTGCTTCGGTTCTGCTTACGCGTGACCGAAAAAATGGTTGTCGGTTCAATGCCCCTAGTTTTCAGGGCAGACAACCTGACAGTTTCCTGTGAAGATCAGATAGTCGACTGGTTGTGGTCTGCCACAGCCGAAGAAATCCGGGGAGAATTTCATGTCAGCTGGCTTCGATACTGCAACGGCACGTCCGGCACCGATGGTGGGGCCTGTCGTCACACTTCCGACCCGACGAACCATGAGCCTCGTTCCCCCGCCGGTTCAGCTGCCCCCGTCCAGCCAGCCGACCGGGCCGTTTCTCCCGAAGCCCATCCTGACCGAGCGGGAGATCCAGGTGCTCACCGGTTGGATCCGGTGCGATTCCAAGACCGTGGTCGCCAAGTCGCTCTTCCTGTCGCTGGGGACGGTCAACACACACCTGACCCGCATCAGGGCCAAGTACGCCGCTGTCGGTCGTCCGGCGTCCACCAAGGCATCCCTCGTCGCGCGCGCACTGCAGGACGGGCTCATCGACATCGCGGAGCTCTAGACCGCGCAGAGCCTGAGACCGCAGAAACCGGCGGCGCTCCAGGCTCGCCGAAAGTACCGGACGGTCGGGATCTGTGATGTCCCACAGATCCCTGCCCCATCGGACGAGCGGCCCTGCATACACGAAGGCCGCCCTGCAGCGCGTGCGCGCGACAGGGCGGCCTCAGGCAATTCGGCGGCCGGTGACTCAGACGTTGACGTGTGTGTCCTCGCCCTTGGACTCGAGCTTGCGGTTGCGCATGACGGAACTGATGAACGCTGCGCCGATGAAGAAGACGCCGACGAGGCCGGTGATGATCTCGTTGATGTGCACGCCGATGGACACCAGCAGGATCACCGAGAGGGCGCCGATGGCCCAGTGCGCGCCGTGCTCGAGGTACACGTAGTCCGACAGTGTGCCCTTGCGCACGAGGAACACGGTGATCGACCGGACGAACATGGCACCGATGAAGCCGAGTCCGAGGGCGATGATGATCGGGTCCGCGGTGATCGCGAACGCGCCGATGACACCGTCGAACGAGAACGACGCGTCGAGCACCTCGAGGTAGAGGAACAGGAAGAAGCCTGCCTTACCGGTCGCCTTCGCCAGCTGCGACGGGCCACCGGTGGATTCCTCGCCCTCTTCCTCGATGTGGAAGAGCTCGCCGAGTCCGTTGACTGCGATGTAGGTGATCATGCCGAGGACACCGGCGACCATGACGGTGGAGATCTTGTCGTCGTCGGCCAGGAACTCGGCGCTCAGGACCAGCAGCAGACCCGCGACGACGACCGAGAGCTGATCGAGACGGCCGATGCGAGCGAGTGGCTTCTCCAGCCAGCTGAGCCAGGTGATCTCGCGGTCCTCGAAGATGAAGCCGAGGAACAGCATCAGCAGGAACATTCCGCCGAACGCCGCAATCTGC
Source organism: Rhodococcus yunnanensis NBRC 103083 (assembly GCF_001895005.1). Lineage (GTDB taxonomy): Bacteria > Actinomycetota > Actinomycetes > Mycobacteriales > Mycobacteriaceae > Rhodococcoides > Rhodococcoides yunnanense. Next base: position 79,435 of record NZ_BCXH01000010.1, read on the forward strand.
GGATGCGCGTCGGTCAGTAGTGTTTCGTAGCTGGGTGAACCGTCGGCGAAGTACGCCGCGTCGTCCGGTGGCGGGTTGAGGGCCAGGTCGATCGCTTCGACGGGCCCCTTGCCCGACGCGGCCCAGACGATGACGAGCGGGAAGAGCAGACGCATACCGAACACGGCGATGACGATGCCGATGGTCAGGAAGATCTTCTGCCAGAACTCGCTCATACGTCGCAGCACGGTGGCGTTGATGACCGCGTTGTCGAACGACAGCGACACCTCGAGGATGCCCAGGATCAGGACGAGGAACAGTGCCTGCCAGCCTCCATACAGGAAAGCCACGATCATCGACACGATCGTGACCCCGATGGACCAACCGAATATCCGTAGAACCACGGCGCGTGGCCTTTCTGTTGCCGGCAGAGTGTGAAACTTGCAGGGATGGGACGAAACGGGAAAACCCCGCCTCATCATGAATGACGAAGCGGGGTTAGCCCCAATCTTGGGAAAGCCTTTACTAGACGTTTACTCCGAAATCGCGGGCGATTCCGGCGAGGCCCGAGGCGTAACCCTGGCCCACTGCGCGGAACTTCCACTCGGCGCCGTTGCGATACAGCTCACCGAAGACCATGGCCGTCTCGGTCGACGCATCCTCACTGAGGTCGTAGCGCGCGAGTTCGGTGTTGTCGGCCTGATTGACGACGCGAATGAACGCGTTGCGGACCTGACCGAACGACTGCGAACGGGCGTCGGCGTCGTAGATCGAGACGGGGAAGGTGATGGAGTCGACGTTCGGCGGAACGGCCGCGAGATCGACCTTGATCGCCTCGTCGTCGCCTTCGCCTTCACCGGTGGTGTTGTCGCCGGTGTGCTCGATCGATCCGTCGGGGGACTTCAGGTTGTTGAAGAAAACGAAGTGCCCGTCGCTGAGAGCCTTCTTCTCCGTGCTGAGCGCGATTGCGCTCGCATCGAGGTCGAAATCCGTCCCAGTCGTCGTACGAATGTCCCAACCCAGGCCGACTGTGACCGCGGTCAGGTTCGGAGCTGCCTTGGTGAGAGAGACATTTCCACCCTTGCTGAGGCTGACGCCCATGAGGAGTCCTTTCGCTGTGGTTACACGCCTACGGCTCTTCACCGTAGTGGTGTCGTGCCCGATTAGTGAGTGTTGGCCCACCGTCGTACTGAGCCAACGCACGCGGCACGCCGGGAAGTTCCCGTCAGTACTATCGGGCGGGTGACAAGTCGCTGGCCTGGTTCCTCCCGCCGCGGAGGGGGAGCGGAATCCGCTGCGCGTGCGTCCCAGGATGCGGCCGTCTCGGCGTTCCTCGACATGGACAAGCGGCAGTCGATCGCGTCCGGCGGAGTCGACGCGATCCGCGCTCTCACCCCGGACCGTGACATCACCACCGCGTGGTCGTCGGTCGAGAAGAAGTGCTTCGACGCCGGAGCTGCCTACCTCGCCGCGATGGAACGATTCGACGGCGATCGGACTCCCGCGGCACAGCGAGCGTTCGACGACGCCACCCGCGCGCTCGGTGACGCGAGCCGAGCCCTCGATTCCTTCTACGAGGCCCACCGCACCGAACTCGAGCAGGCCCGCGCGATGCTCGCCGCCACACCGAGACTGGCGCAGGACGCGAAGGCGCTCGCCGAGAAGGCGCAGTTGGCCGTCGCGTCCGCTCCCGAGGAATTCACCGGATACCCGTCGATCCGCACTGCATGGCGAACGCTCGATTCGGCTGTTGCAGCACTGGACGCGAGAATGGGCGCGCGCGACGCACTCGGTGCACGCTCCGCGGCCGCGGAGGTTCGCGGCGCCGCGGAGACGTTGGAATCCGCCGTGGCCGCAGCTCCCGCCAAGGACAAAGAGGCGCGGTCCGCGCTTGCGTCGGTGAAAACTCGAACGGAAGCGGTGCGCACGCGATCCGGTCGCCTCGCTCCCGCGTTCTCCACTCTGCTGCGTGAGTTCAACGCGGCCAGCTCGGCAGACCTGTCCGGAAACGAGAAGTCCTCCGATCGGCACATAGATCAGGCCACCGAGGATCTGTCGGCGGCAAGGGCCGCGGCGGGGTCGGGCAATCCCGAACAGGCACTGGAGTACATCGCGCAGGCCAGGGCTCATCTCGCGGATGCGGAAGCCCTCGTCGACGCCGTCACCGATCGCGTCGAACTGCTGCGCGCGGTGAAATCCAACCCACGGGAGAAAGAACAGGCGGTGCGTTTCACGCTACGAGACGCCCAACAATTGGCCGTCAACCGCGGACTGGTTGCCGAGTGGGGCAGCGTGTTGGATGCTCAGCTGGCTCGAATCGAGCGGGCACGCAACGCATTGACGGGTACACACCCGGACTACTGGTCATACCTGCAAGATCTGGATAGCATTTCCCACTTCATCGCAGGGGTGATCGACCGAATGCGCGGCTCGGCTCGCTGAACACCTGGCTCGGCAGGGCTCGCTCTCGAACATTAAGGACCTCGGTGCAACACTTTCGACACCTCGATGCAGCAGTGCACACCGCGCTGTTCTTCGCAGCCCCCGAACCGATCGACCCGTCCGGTGACATCACCAGTGTCGCAACAGCACTCGGAGCGACGCTGTACATGCCTGCCACCAGAGCCGACCTGACGGACACACTCGTCAAACGCAGCTCCGAGGGCGTCTGTTCGCTCGTCATCGACCTCGAGGACGCCGTCGCCGACGCCAATCTGGAAGAGGCGATCGCGAACACCGTCACCACGCTCGACGAACTTCGACTCGGCGGCGTATCGGGGTCCCTCGTCTTCGTCAGAGCACGCACACCACAACAGATCCGGCGAATCAGCGAGTCGATCGGCCACGGCGCGGGGGCATTGGCGGGGTTCGTCATCCCCAAGTTCACCGCGGCGCGTGGGGCCGAGTTCCTCGACGAGATCGTCGCCGCATCGGCCACGCACGGCAAACGCCTGTTCGCGATGCCGGTGCTGGAATCGACCGAGGTCGTCTTCCGTGAAACCCGCGACGCCGAACTCGTCGCCATCCGTGAGCTTCTGCTGGAACACCGCGATCGTGTACTCGCCGTACGCATCGGCGCGACCGACATGTGCGGCACGTTCGGCATCCGCCGAGACCGCGATCTGACGATCTACGACGTACGCGTCGTAGCCGACGTCATCAGCGCCATCGTCAACCATCTCGGCCGCAACAACGGCACCGGATTCGTCATCACCGGACCGGTGTGGGAATACTTCGCCGACCACGAGCGCATGTTCCGGCCCATGCTCAGGCAGACGCCGTTCGTCGAGCACGAGGCAGTGCGGTTCCGTCAACAGCTCGTCAGCAGTGATCTCGATGCGCTGCTCCGCGAGGTTGCGCTGGACCGCGCCAACGGAATTCAGGGCAAGACCGTCATACACCCGTCCCATGTCCCTGCCGTGCACGCGCTGTCGGCAGTCACCCACGAGGAATACCACGATGCGCTCGACATTCTCGAATCCGATTCGGGCGGCGTCCGCGCATCGGGATACGGAAACAAGATGAACGAGCTCGGCCCACACCGGAATTGGGCGAAACAGACCATGTTGCGCGCCGCCGCGTTCGGTGTCACCAACGAAGGAATCACCTTCGTCGACCTGTTGACCGCATTGGCCGATCGATGACCGAACCGGACCGAGGCACCAACCCTGCGGCAGGAGTCGTCGTCACGGGTACCGGAACGTCCTCCGAATGGTCCGTCGAGCAACTCGTACGGCCCGGGTTGCGCCGCAACCCGCGGCGAGCGCACCTGCTCGTATCCGAGGTTCTCGGCAAACACATTCCGGTCGACCCCGAGCTGGTCGTCGAGGCCGCCGATCGGCTCGGCACACTCGTGCTCGACGCAGTCGGCGGATCGGATGTCGTCGTCCTCGGCTTCGCCGAGACCGCAACCGGTCTCGGCCATGGCGTCGCAGCACGGCTGAACGCGCACTGCTACCTGCACTCGACGCGTCGAGACGTACCTGGGCTCGAGGTGTACGGCGAGTTCCAGGAGGGCCACTCGCACGCCACCGACCATCGCCTGCTGCCCACATCGGCCGACGTCGTCACGGTCCCACTACCGCTGGTACTCGTCGACGACGAGATATCCACCGGCACGACGGCGCTCGAAGCCATCCGATCCGTTCATGCCGTGACACCGAGAACCCAGTACGTCATCGCCTCTCTCGTCGACATGCGCACGGCCGAGCATCGCGCGCAGGCCGACGGCCTTGCAGCCGAACTCGGCGTCGGCATCAGCAGTGTGAGCCTCGCTCAGGGCAGCGTCGAACTGGCCGCAGGGCTGGTCGACGACGTGGGCGCACTGCCCGATCCGAGTTTCAACCCGGTCGCCGACATCGCGGGAACGGTGACCCGGCTCGACGCCGACTGGCCCGAGGCAGTTCCCGACGGCGGCAGGCACGGCTTTCTCTCGTTCGACACACCCGCGTTCGAGAACGCGATCACGCACGTCGCGGCGGTCGTCGACGCCGCGTTGCCTCCCGGCAGGGCCGTCGTCGTCCTCGGCCACGAGGAGCTGATGTACCTGCCACTGCGGCTCGCCTCGATTCTGCGGGCGGGCGGGCATCCGGCACTGTTCCAAACCACTACTCGCTCACCGGCATACGTCCTCGATCGACCGGACTATCCGTTGCGCCGCGGCTTCCAGTTCGTCGCCCCGGAGGAAGGCGAGTCCGAGGCCCGGTACGTCTACAACGCGTCGGGCCCACAGGATGCACTTCTCGTGCTCGTCGTCGACGACCCAGCCGATACCGAACGACTCTTCGGCGACGACGGCGCCGCCCGGACACTCGCCGCATCCGGCTCCGACGTCCTCGTGGTCGTGGTCTCCGGCGCGGATCCCATCGCCCTGGCCGCGTCGAGGCGAGCGATACCACTGTCGGGACCTTCGTTCGGTTCGTACGCACCCCACGAGGTCACCTGGCTTCTGAAGGATCTCTCCGACGCCGATCTCGAGGCAGGAATCACCGAGCGCGAGAAGAAGATACAGGCGGGGACCGCGCACTACGCGGAATCGTTGCCGATCGAGTACCAGCCCGACATCGCCTACCGCGAACTGTTCGAGCGGGTTCTGCACGAGAGTGCGGCTCGCCTCGCTACCGCCGTCGGCACCGTCACCGAACTGGTACTGGCCGAACGTGGGCACGACATCGTGCTCGCGTCGCTGGCGCGTGCGGGCACACCGGTAGGAATTCTCATGCGCCGCTGGGCACACGAGATGCACGGACTCGAACTACCGCACTACGCGGTCTCGATCGTGCGTGATCGCGGCATCGACCGAGTGGCACTGAGATACCTTGCCGAGCATCATGATTCGAAGAACGTCGTGTTCGTCGACGGGTGGACCGGAAAGGGCGCCATCGCACGCGAGCTCGCCGAGGCACTCGCCGCATACGAGGACGCGGAGTTCGATCCGGACCTCGCCGTACTGGCCGACCCGGGGCATTGCGCGCGCACCTACGGCACCCGCGACGATTTCCTCGTCGCGTCGGCATGCCTGAACTCGACTGTGTCCGGCCTCGTTTCACGCACCGTGCTCAACCGTGAGCTGATTCGCGACGGCGACTTCCACGGCGCGAAGTTCTATTCCGAGCTCGCACCCGAGGACGTGTCCAACCATCTGCTCGATACCGTCTCGGCCCAGTTCGGGGCCGTCCGAGACGACGTCGTCGACGCGGTTGCGCAGATCTCCGCATCGGACCGCACACCGACGTGGACCGGCTGGGCGTCGGTGGAGAAGGTGCGCGAGGAATTCGGGATCTCGCACGTCAACTTCGTCAAACCCGGAGTGGGCGAGACGACGCGGGTTCTTCTGCGCCGCGTCCCATGGCGAGTACTGGTCCGCGACGCGCAGGCGCCCGAGCACGAACACATCCGAATGTTGGCCGCCGACAGAGGCGTTCCCGTCGTCGAAGTGCCGGACCTGGCATACGCCTGCATGGGATTGATTCGAGACCTCTCGTGACGGGTGCGCTCGTCTCCGTCGACCTCGACCGTACGATGATCTACTCGAGTTCCGCATTGGGCTTTGCCGTCGACACGACGGTGCGATGCGTCGAGATGTACCAGGGGGCGCCGCTGTCCTACATGACCGACGTCGCCGCCGACTCCCTGGAGCGGCTCGCACACGCGGCCGTCGTGGTACCGACGACGACCCGCACCGTCGAACAGTACGAACGCATCTCGCTTCCCGGCGCCCCGTGGCGCTACGCGATCACGAGCAACGGTGGCAACATTCTGATCGACGGCAAGCCGGATCTCGAATGGAGAGACCAGTTCTCCGAGGTCGATCTGGCCGGTGTCCGCACCGAACTGGCCATTCGCGCCGACGGCGACTGGGTGCACAAACTCCGCACCGCGGACGAACTGTTCTGCTACCTGGTGGTGGAGCCGTCCATGGTGCCCCCCGACTTCATCGCGGACTGGTCCGCATGGTGCGCGGCGCGCGGATGGAACGTCTCGCAGCAAGGCCGCAAGATCTACACGATGCCCGACGTCGTCTGCAAGAGTCGAGCTGTGGCCGAGGTACTGGGCAGGTGCGTCGACGACGGCCTGCTCGACGCGTCGGCTCTCACCCTCGCCGCCGGAGACGGAGCGCTGGACGCCGAGATGCTCGTCGCTGCGCAGCTGTCGATTCGGCCGCGTCACGGTGAGCTCGAAGCCATCGGTTTTCGGCACGATCGACTGTCGGTGACCGAGGCCGTAGGGGGACGGGCAGGAGAAGAAATCCTGGCGTGGCTTCACGAGAAAGTCGAGCGATCGGTGGAACCGTAGCCGCGACCTGTGCGTCCAACTATGCAAGGGGTTGGCTCACACGGGGGGTAGGCGGAATGGTCGCGGGAACACGGGCACGGCTGGCAACGATCACGCGTTCGGAGGACGGACGATGAGCCCGCCTCCTGAGGACAACCCCACGGAAGTCGCGGGAGACTTGGGCGAATTGCATGCTGTGCTGCCTGCAGTGCTGACGCCTGGGCGGTTCGTGCCTGCGGCGCTTGCGATGGCATTCGAGAACTCGGTCGCCGCCATCGCCGAGCGTGCGGGTTACTCCGTACAGTACGACCCGAGCGGCGTCGCAGCCGAGGACGTGTTCGACGGGATGACACACGAAGAGATCTACCTCAAAGTGTCGAATTTCGATCCGTCCAATCTGGTTCGAACCGCCGACAACTGGAGAAATCTCGGCGCCGCCGCGGCAACGGACGTCGATCGATTCGCAACGTCGATCGCCGGCGTCATCGGTGACGGATGGCAGGGCGCTGCAGCGGACGCCGCCTGTGCAGGCGTGAAGCGATACTCGGTGTCGGCGATCAACCTGATGATCGCCTCCCACCAATTCGCCAGCAAGTTCGCGAGCGCCGATACCGGGCTCGAACGCACCAAGAGCACCATTGCGGCCCCCGAGCCGATCACCAAGGGCGACAAATTGATCGACATCGTCGCCTCGGTCGGCAATCTGGTCGCGCCCGGTTCGATGAAGACCGCGCAGTTCGTGCGGGACGAGGCGGAGGAGCAAGCACGCACGGTCATGAGGACCGTGTATCGACCGGCGATTCACGAGGCAGGTACCCAGATACCGGTTCTGCCGCGAGCGGTCGATCCGACGAGTGGATCCGACGGTCTTCCCGGAACGGGGGGTGCCTCCGGCTCGTCGGGCCGAAGCGGGTTCTCGCCGTACGGTCCGTCCTCCTCGTCCGCGCCCTACGGGCCGGTCGGGAGCGGTGGCTCCGAACTCGGTTCACCTCCGTCGACGCAGACATCGCCAGGATCGGGCACGGCAGTGCCTGCGGATGCGCTGTCTGCGCAGGACACGGCGACCACGGCGTCGAGCTGGGCGCCCACCGAATCCGGCCTCGGCTCGTCGCCTGGCACCTCCGCCGCTGCGGCCACCCAGTCGCCGTCGAGTGGCACGGGTACCCCGGGCGGCGCAGGCACCTCGGGCGGTTCGATGATCGGTGGCCCGGTGAACGGCTCACCGGATTCCAGGAGTCGCGGATTCGGCAACCGCGGTGGTGGGGCCGGCTCGGGATTCGGCGGCGCAGGGGGTTCAGGGCTTACAGGCGCACCGCTCGGGGGTTCAGGGCTCGGGGGTTCACCGCTCGGGGGTCCACAGCTCGGGGGTGCGGGCGGCGCCACGTCCTCCGGTCTCGGCGCCTCGGCGGCGCAGGGCCGACCGGGCGCACCGGGCATGGGGGCGATGGGGCCAGGTGCAGGCCGAGGAGGACCCGGGGGCGGCGACGATGTCCACAAGACACCCGGCTATCTCATCGACGCGGTCAACGGAGACGAACTGATCGGCACGCTGCCACTCGTCGCACCCCCGGTGCTCGGAGAATGAGCGAGCGCGAATGGACTCTCGCCGGCCTCGAGTTTCGAATTCTGATGGAGAGGTCCGGCCGGGACCGCCTTCCGTTTCCTCTGCAGTTCCGACCTAACGTCGATTCCGCGGCCGACTATCACCGTCAGCGGCACCAAGCGAACACCAGAGCCACCGATATTTCCGACGCCGATCTGCGAACTGCATTTCACGTCATCGTCGAACCCGACTATCGCATCGAGATGGTCGGGCACACCAGGACCGGATCCGGTTACACGAAGCTGCGAGCACATGCTGCGGTTCGCCACGACCTCGGCGTGGTTCTGCTCCAACAGCCTGGAGTCGACGACGCGACGGGCGGGGACGTCGCCGTGCGGCTCGTCGAGTATCACCGGGCGCCCGGTCTGGTGCTTGCGTCGTTGCCTGCGTGCGGTGCCGGCCGCCAGCGACGTCTCGATGTTCGACGGCCCGTGGGTGATTCACAGAATCGTCTGTTGCGCACCGCAACACGGACCACCGATGAAGAGCAGTTCGAGCTGCTGCTCGGCCGGGAAAGATCGAGCGCAGGAGAGATCCTCGTGTGCCCTGGGTCCTCGGTCGACGGTAGGCCCGACGACACGACGATCGGCTTTCAGTGGGTGGACGTGGCAGGCGACGGCAGGTACATCGTTCTGCACGGTTCGACCGTGAGCATTGTCCCGGCCGCCGTCGACGAACTGGTGTCCGAGGTGAGACGCGCGATCGACGCAGCCGGCGTGACGTAGTGCGCCTACTGCCCACCGGGGAACTCGAGACCGTCAACCGGACAAAACGACCCAGTACATTGGTGAGAGACATCAGCTTTCCCCTCTCGAACCGAAGGACACACATTGTCTGCTCCCGCCGGTCAACCCTTGGTGAAGGGCCAGAACGGTCCGATCACTGCCGACGACGTGATTGTCGCCGTCCAGCTCACCGCACCCGCGGACCTGTCAGCACTCCTGGTGGGCGCGGACGGCAAAGTACGCACCGACGCCGACTTCGTGTTCTTCAATCAGCCGACCGGGCCAGGTGTTCGTCTGGTCCCCGGTTCATCGGGGCAGCCCTCGCAGCTGTCCATCTCGCTCGCGCAGATTCCCGCAGACATCGAGCAGATCCGTGCGGTCATCACCCTCGAGGACGCGTCGAGCAGTTTCGGCCGGTCCGCGCCGCCGAGTGCGTTCGTCACCGATGCCCGAGGAAACGCGCTCTATCACTACTCGGTCGACGGTCTGAGCAGTGAATCGATAGTGATCGCGCTCGAGGTGTATAGACGTGCAGGCGGATGGAAGGTTCGTGCGGTCGGCCAGGGCTACTCGGGCGGGTTCGCAGCGCTTGTCACCGATCACGGTGTGTCCGTGGACGATGCACCTGCAGCGCAACCGGCGGCAGCACCGACACCCCCACCGCCTGCACCTGCCCCGACTCCCGCTCCGACCCCCGCACCCGCGGCCACGACGGGACCGCCCGAGGTCAGTCTGACCAAGGCGCGGCCCGTCAGCCTCACCAAAGGCCAGAAGGTCACCCTCCGCAAGGACGGCGGTGTGGCGTTGACGATCATCCGAATGGGCCTCGGCTGGGATCCGATGCCCTCGCCGAAGAAATCGAGCTTCTTCGGCGGCGGCGGAAAGGGCGGCAACATCGACCTCGACGCTTCGGCGATCATGTTCGCGGGCCGGAACGTCGCCGATGTCGTCTACTACGGGCAGTTGAAGGCGAAGGACGGTTCGATCCTGCATCAGGGTGACAACCTGACCGGCGAGGGCGAAGGCGACGACGAAGTGGTCAACGTCGACCTGACTCGGGTGCCGCCGAACGTGACGGCAATCGTGTTCACCGTGACGTCGTACCGCGGCCAGACGTTCGAGCAGATCCAGAACGCGTTCTGCCGACTCGTCGACGACACCAACAACGTCGAGTTGGCGCGTTTCACCCTGCAGGGCGGCATGCCCTTCACCGGACTAGTCATGGCCAAGGTCTACCGAGACGGCGCCAACTGGAAGCTGCAGGCGATCGGTGACGGCATCAACGCCAAGCATGCGGGCGAGGCCGTACCGCACCTCGGCAAGTACATCTGACGGTCACACCCGTACATCTGACGGTCACACCAGTACATCTGACGGTCACACCAGTACATCTGACGGTCACACCGTGGGCACAGGGGCCTTCGAACGATGGGGCATCGGTGTTCCGCGGTGGACGTCGGGTGCCCCGTCCAGTACCCCGCCCACGGGATCGTCGACGCCGCCGCGCCGAACGAGGTCCTCCGACGGTCGGTAGATCTGCCGAACCACCAGCGCGCACAACCCGATCACCGCCAGGTCACGCACGACGACGGCCGAGGTGAACCACTGCTCGGGTACACCCTTGTCGGCGACACCGAGGTAGTAGTACATCCGCGGAAACCACACAGCGGCATCGATGGCCATCCACGCCAGCAACAGTCGTCGATGCGGTAACGCGAGCACCGCAAGCGGAACCAGCCAGAGCGAGTACTGCGGACTCCACACCTTGTTGGTCAACAGAAACCCTGCCACGACGAGAAACCCCAACTGCGCCAACCGCGGACGCGTCGGCGCATTCATGGTGACGTAGGCGATCGCCACGCACACCACCACGAACAGTACGAGCGTGATCGCGTTGAGGAACAGCGGTTTGTCGCCGGGATACAGCGTGCCGTCGAATCCTTTCCATCCGGTGAAGGAGGTCACCACGTTGTAGATCGAGTCGGGATCGGCGCCTCTGGCCGAGTTCAGCCGGAAGAACTCGTACCAACCGCTCGGATAGAGAAGTGCGATGGGCAGATTGACGGCGAGCCATGCCGCGAGAGTTGCACACGCCGTGGTGCCCCACTCTCGCATTTTCCCTGCGCGCCAGCACAATACGAGCAACGGACCGAGCAGGAGCAGCGGATACAGCTTGGTCGCACCACCGAGCCCCAGCAGCACTCCGGCGAGCACCGGACGCTTCCGTCCCCACGCGAGAATCCCGCACGCGGCGAAAGCCGTTGCCAGAGCGTCGAAGTTGGTGAATCCGTGCACTATCACCAACGGCGACCCGGCGACGAGCGCCGCATCCCAGATCCGCCTGCCCGCGGAGATGGCCGTCGCCCACACCGTGACCAGCCACGCCAGCGCCAATCCGATCACCACGACGTCGAAATAGATCACGACCGGCAGGGCCTGCGGCAACCACGGCGCCGAGTTCCACATCTTGGCCACGACCATCGATCCGTACTGGTACAGACCTGAGAGCACCGGATACTCCATGTACCGGACCTGGACCGCGCCGTCGGTGGCTACTTCCTCCCACGACTTCTTGTACGGGAACGCACCCTCGTCGAGGCGCTCCGCACCGTAGAGGGGGACGGTATCGGAGTAGCACATCGCGACGTACTGCCTGCTGCCACTCCAGTCGAGCCCGAGTGCGCCGTCAGGACCGTTGGGCGCCTGCTGAATACATCCCGCTTTGGCGAACCAGCCGAAACTCAGGAACACCACCGCAAGGAGCAGAAGCACACGCAACGGCGTCATGAACCGTTGACGGCCGATCAGCGCGTGCGCACCCGCAGAACCACCGATGACCGCAGATACTTCTGCGATCATCGGATCGTTGCCTGCCGGCAGATCGCGGAGTCCGTCGGACGAGCGATCCTGTGCCAGCGGGGCGGGGCTCGCTGGAATTCTGCCCGCACCCGGCCGGGAGGATCTGTCGTCGCTCACGGAAGTGAAGGCTACCGGGCCGGTTCCGGCTCGATCTCCTCCCCGGGAGGCTGCGGAGTGACCGGCGCTGCGGGCGTCGGCGCAGGCGCAAGGCCGGGCAGTGGAATCGTCACACCGGGAAGGATCTCGACCTGCCGCGGCGTGATCACCACCGGCGGCGAGATCTCCGTCGGAATCGGCAGTGTGATCGGAGGAATGGTGGTGGTGGGCGCCACCGTCGTCGTCGGAGCAGGTGCGCTGTACTGCGGCACACCTGCCTGCCCGGCAATCGGTTCCGGCGTCGGGAACGTCTCGTTCGACGTCCCGTCCAACGCCCCGTCCATGGTGTCCTTCCAGATGTCCGAGGGAATACCCGATCCGTAGATCGGCCCGCCGTAGCTGTTCTGGAGCGGGAGGCCCTGCTCGGTGCCGACCCACACCGCGGTGGACAGCGACGGCGTGTAGCCGACCATCCATGCGTCCTTGTTGTCCCCGGTGTCACCGAGCTGCGCGGTGCCGGTCTTGGCCGCGGACTGCCTGCCGTCAGCGAGGTTGTGACTGTTGGAGTACCCGGCGATCGGACGCATCGCTGCGGTGACATTGTCGGCGACCGCAGCGGAGGTGACCTGCTCGCCCGCCTCGGTGCCGCGGTCGAGCAGCACCGTGCCGTCGGCCGTCACGACGCGCTGCACGAAGTGCGGAGTGTGGTGAACACCCGATGCCGCAAGAGTGGCGTACGCCGATGCCATGTCGATGACGCGCGACTGGTACTGGCCGAGCACGATTCCGTTGTTCGGGCCGACTCCACCTGCTTCGGTGAGCGTCGGACCGACACCGGGAAGCTCCTCCGCGACGCCCAGCTTGTGGGCCATGTCGGCGATCGCCTGCGGGCCGTTGTCCATCTCCAGCTGCATGCGGTAGAAGCTCGTGTTGAGCGACCGCTTGAGTGCTTCGGCGATGGTGCAGGTGCCGCAGGACTCGCCTTCGACGTTGCCGATCGAGATCCCGTTGACGGTCAACGGGGAGCTGTCGTACATCTGTGACAGCGGAATGCCCTGGTCGAGCGCAGCGGCAAGCCCGAAGACCTTGAACGAGGACCCGGTCTGGAGACCGGACTGCGCGAAATCGTAACCGCGGCCGTCCGCCCCGCCGTAGTACGACTTGACCGCACCGGTACGTGGATCGATCGAGACCGAGGCCGTGCGCAGCTCGGACGGCTCGTCCTCGAGATTGGAGTTGACCGCATCGATCGCCGCAGCCTGGGCTACCGGATCGATGGTGGTGGTGATCTGCAGACCCTCGGTGTTGAGGTCCTGCTCACTGACCCCTGCATCGGACAACTCGCGCAACACCTGAGCCTTGATGAGCCCGTTCGGACCGCTGTCGGTGTCGTCGTTGGACGCGAGAGCACTCGGCACCCACTGCGGATACAGCATCGCAGCACGCTGCGCCTGCTCCAGATTTCCCTGGGACACCATGCCGTCGAGCACATAGTCCCAGCGGGACTGCGCACCCTCCGGATTGAATTCCGGGTCGAGTCCGGACGGCTGCTGAATGGTCGCCGCGAGTACGGCACCCTCCTCGATCGACAACTGCTCGACCGGCTTGCCGAAGTACGCCGTCGACGCAGCCGCGATGCCGTACGCGCCACGCCCGAAGTAGATGGTGTTGAGATACGCCGCGAGAATGTCGTCCTTGGACCACTGCCGCGCCATCTTCGAAGAGATGACGAGTTCGCGCATCTTGCGCGTCAGTGTCCGCTCGGACCCGACGAGCGCGTTCTTGACGTACTGCTGTGTGATGGTCGATCCGCCGCCCGCGCTGTCGCGACCGAGAACGTTGTCACGAAGTGCACGTCCGAATCCGGTGATGGAGAACCCGGGGTTGGAGTAGAAATCGCGGTCCTCGGCGGACAGCACTGCATTGCGTACGTGCAACGGAATCTGGTCGATCGTCACATCGGTGCGATTGCCCTCGGGCGGTACTACCTTGCCGAGCACGCTCGTGCCGTCCGACGCGAGGATCGTCGCCACCTGATTGGTCTTGATGTCGCCTGGGCGAGGCACGTCCTCGACCGTGTACGCGACCATGAACGTCAGAATCGGGATGATCAAGCCCAACGCGACAAGCACGTACAACGTTCGACGAACTGTGCGCCATCGGGACTTCTTCTTCGTTTTCGCGGCAGAACCTCTCTCGGGCGGCTCGGGCGGTTCGCTGCCCGAAGAGCGTACGGATGGATCGTCCGGTGGCCCCGGTGGTTGCGCAGGCGGAATTCCGCCCGCGGCCCGGGACGTCGGAAGTGCGGAATCGGCGCCGCGTCCTGGCACCGGCGGTCGTCCGGGCGGCGGACCTACCGGCCGTCGGCCAGGAGGCGGCCCACCGGCTGCAGGACCGCCGGCTGCAGGACCACCGCGCTGCGGCGGGCCGAGCGGTCTTCCTTGGGCATCGCGCCGCATCGGCGGCGGGCCGAGCGGCCTGCCCTGTGCATCACGACGGATGGGCGGCGGGCCTGCCGGGCGCGGCGGACCCGAAGGCGGCTGGCCGGTGGGGCGCGGCGGCGTCGGGCGTCCGCTCGGGGGCGGGCCCGCGGGCGGCGGACCGGATGGAGAACCTGATGGTGGCGGGCCCGCGGGACGCCTGCCGGGAGGCGGGTCGGAGGGTCGCCTGGGATCAGGATCTCCGGAACGACCGCCCGGCTGGTTGTCGTAGGGGTAACTCACGTACAGGTCTCCAGTGTTTGCGGCAGGCACTTGTCGTATGCCGACCGGATTGATCAGCGAAGCGATTGTGTCATTCGCTCGCTGTTCGACGGTTCGGTTGGCGAGATCCCGTACGCGAGCGCCTGGGCTGCTTCGGGGCAGGTACCGCGCCCAGCACGTAGGACTGGACCAGGTGATTCCAGCTGCAGGACCGGCACACTTCCACGACGTGCACGGAGAACTCCTCCTGCGTCGCCGCCAGCCTGACCAACTCGTCGGACGTTCGAGCCGAACCGGACAGCGCACCGAGCTTTTCCCCGAAGACCCAGGACACGTGTGTGAGCTGTTCCTTACGGCAGATAGGGCACACCACGTCGCTGCCACGCCCATGGAACTTGGCTGCTCGCAGCAGGTACGGATCGGCGTCGCACACGGCACTGACCCCGGTCCTGCCCGAATAGACCTCGGCCAGCAGCGACCGTCGCTGAAGGGCGTAGTCCACCACCTGTCGCTGAAGTCGCACGAGGACCAGAGTACGTGCGGCCGCGGACATGCGGGCCGGCCGCCATGTCCGGTGTCCGTTCCCGACGGCGGAAACTATGCTCCACCTGTGCCGACGCGACTTCCTCCTTCCACCCGAGCGCGAGACAAGGACCGCACCGACACCTGTGCGACGCTCGACGAAGCCCTCGCCGACGGTCAGCTGTCGAACGGTGAGCACGCGGCCCGGATCGACCTCGCGATGGAGGCGGGCACGCTGTCCGATCTCCACGCTCTGATCGAAGACCTGCAGAACGAGTCCGCATTGGCGCCGATGTCGGAGTCGATCGAACTGGCACATCCCCTGTCCACGGCCAGGTCGTCGAAACTCGGGTTCTTCGCGGTGACCGTTCCGCTGGTCGCTGCGCTGATCGCCCTGACGTTCGGCATCAGGTCCTGTTCCGCCGACGACGACGATCCGGTGTCGCGATACGGCGAGTCCGGTTACCTCAACCCTGCTGCACTCTCCGAGATCTTCGATGCGTTCCGAGCGCAGACGGGCAGCTCGATGGTGGACCGTGTGGTCGTCTATCCGAACAACGTGAGTGTCGACGTTCCCGCTGCCGGAGCACCGCAGAAGCAGATCAGCTTCGATTACCGCGACGGCGAGTTCGCGGAGCGGGACTGGTCGACCTCGCGCACCGCAGGCATCGTCCAGGTGGACCTCGGTGCGATCGACCTGCAGAAGGTGGGCGGGATCGTGGCAGGTGCGCCCACGAGTCTGAACGTGGACCCGGTCGAGACCCTCTACCTGAGCATCGACGCCGACGAGAACGGTACGTCCATCTCGATGTATGCGAGCAACGACGATCAGGAGAGCGGCTACCTGACGTTCGACGCCGACGGCGAGTTCCTGTCCGCCAGCCCGTTCTCGTTCGAGGAATGAAGGGAAAGAACACGGTGGTGACCCGACCGGACATGCGCGCACGTGACATCGATCGCGCCAGAACGGCCTCTGCACTCGACGAGGCGTACGCGGACGGGCAGTTGTCCTTCGACGAGCACCGGCTGCGGAACGACCGTGCGCGTGGCGCCGTCACGCTGGCCGAACTGCGCGCGCTCGTCACCGACCTCCAGTTGAATGTGGATCTACCCGATCCCGAGCCGCGCAGTGCACGTCCGAAACCACGGGTCGTGCTCGCCCTCGGTTCGGTCGTGATCATCGCCGCAGGACTCGCCGTGTTCTTCGCCATGAACAGCCATTCCGAGGATCTGCCGACACCGGCGCCCACGCCGTCGGCCTCGGTCCCGACGGCCGCAGCCCCCCTGCTCGACGACGTCGTTCCCATCGTCGCCCGGCCGTTCGATTTCGGCACCGCCGAAGGCCTCGACGACTTCCGCAACCGGTATATCGAACGATTCGGCGACGCCGACGTCATCGAGATCGACCTACAGCCTGCAGATCAGCGGGCATCCATCTACCGGCTCGACGACGACGGCCGCGTGCAGCGCGTCATGGTCAGCGGCGGGTTCGAGCCGCAATCCGACACCGACGTGCTCGACGAGGACAAGCGTGTCTTCGATTGGACGCTGCTCGATTCCACCGTCGTGGCAGGGGTCGTCGCAGGCGCACCGCAGAGCATCGGTGCCTCCGACGGCGTCTCGAAATACGTGACGATCGACGACGACGCCGGCGAGCAGCGAATCTCCATTTCGGTGTACGTCGACGACTCGAACGGCGGATACGTCGAGACCGACTTCGCCGGGAATCCGATCACGGTGAACGCCTACACGCCCTGACCTATCGCCCCCGAGGTGACAAAGGTACAACTTTGTCTGTACATATATCGGGCCGATACATTTTGCGTATATGCTCGGTTATCGCATCAAGTAGTGCGGTTCGGACGTCGGGAGGTGTGCATGCTCGAGCTCGCGATTCTCGGCCTGCTGCTGGAAGCCCCGATGCACGGGTACGAACTCCGTAAGCGTCTGACCGGGCTCCTCGGAGCCTTTCGGGCGTTCTCCTACGGCTCGCTGTATCCAGCCCTTCGCCGTCTACAGACGGACGGGCTGATCGCCGAGGACGCAGGACCCGACACGCTCGTCAAACGGCGGGCACGCCGGGTGTATCAGCTGACTCCGCTCGGTAAACAACGTTTCGCCGAGCTGGTCGCAGACACCGGGCCGCAGAACTACACCGACGACGGATTCGGCGTACACCTCGCCTTCTTCAGTCGCACACCGGCAGAAGCACGGATGCGAATCCTCGAAGGCAGGAGACGTCAGGTCGAGGAGCGCCGCGAGGGGCTCCGCGAAGCCGTGGATCGAGCGAGCGGGACGCTCGACCGCTACACCCGTCAGCTACACCAACTCGGCCTCGAATCCAGCGAACGAGAAGTGCGCTGGCTCAACGAAGTGATCGCTGCCGAGCAGGCGGGCCCGCCCGTCACCCCCAACCCGACAAGCGTTTCGAAGACAGAAGGAGAACCCGACCATGGGTGAGAACAGTATCCGCGTAGCCATTGTGGGTGTGGGCAACTGCGCCTCGTCCCTGGTCCAGGGAGTCGAGTACTACAAGGACGCCGACGAGAACGCCACCGTTCCCGGGCTCATGCACGTCAAGTTCGGTAAGTACCACGTCCGCGACGTCGAGTTCGTCGCCGCGTTCGACGTCGATGCCAAGAAAGTCGGATTCGACCTCTCCGACGCGATCTTCTCGAGCGAGAACAACACCATCAAGATCGCCGACGTCGCCCCCAAGGGTGTCCAGGTCCTGCGCGGACCCACACTCGACGGACTCGGAAAGTACTACCGCGAGACCATCACCGAAGCCGACGGCGACTCCGTGGACGTAGCCCAGGCACTGCGCGACGCCAAGGTCGACGTCCTCGTCTCCTACCTGCCCGTCGGATCCGAAGAGGCCGACAAGTTCTACGCACAGGCTTCCATCGATGCAGGCGTCGCGTTCGTCAACGCGCTGCCCGTCTTCATCGCCAGCGACCCGGTGTGGGCCAAGAAGTTCACCGACGCAGGCGTTCCCATCGTCGGCGACGACATCAAGAGCCAGGTCGGTGCCACCATCACGCACCGCGTCATGGCAAAGCTGTTCGAGGACCGCGGAGTTCAGCTCGACCGCACCATGCAGCTCAACGTCGGCGGAAACATGGACTTCCTCAACATGCTCGAGCGCACCCGTCTCGAGTCGAAGAAGATCTCCAAGACCCAGGCCGTGACGTCGAACCTCCAGAAGGAGTTCAACGCCAAGGACGTTCACATCGGACCGTCCGATCACGTCGGCTGGCTCGATGACCGCAAGTGGGCCTACGTCCGCCTCGAAGGCCGCGCCTTCGGCGACGTACCACTGAACCTCGAGTACAAGCTCGAGGTCTGGGACTCGCCCAACTCCGCGGGCGTCATCATCGATGCCGTCCGTGCAGCGAAGATCGCACAGGACCGCGGCATCGGCGGACCCGTCGTGCCTGCGTCGGCGTACCTGATGAAGAGCCCGCCCAAGCAGCTCCCCGACGATGTCGCCCGTACGCAGCTCGAAGCGTTCATCATCGACGCGTAAGTAGCTACGCCGCCCGTGACGCTCCTATCGGCGTCGCGGGCGGAAAGGCGGCTTCAGTGTGTCATGGGCGGCACGGCCGCTTCAGAGGTCCAGGGTGACCTTCTCGCCGCCGGATCGCTCGGTGCACAGCAGCATGCCGTCCGATTTTCCCTCGGCGCGCACACGGCAGGTACCGCAGAATCCCTGACGGCACGAGTAGGCGAGGTCGGGACGAAAAGGCATGACCGCGTCCAGGATCGAGATGTCCGGCGGAACGGTGACAATCTCACCGGTGCGCGTGAGTTCTACCTCGAATTCCACTCCGTTCACGATCGGAGGGGCCGAGAACCGCTCGAAATGGAACTCGGAACCGGGATGGACTCCCTGGTTCAGTGCCCCGATCATCGGCATCGGACCGCATGCGTAGATCGCGGACTTCTCACTCGATCCACGGAGAAGTGTTGCGGCGGAGGGAAGTCCGTCGACAGTGTCGGTCACGACTGTGACGCGGTCGCCGAACTCACCGAGTTCATCCAAGAACGGCAACGAGTCTCGGCTACGGCCGGTGTAGACCATCGACCAGTCCAGGTTCAAGCGATGAGCCAGCCGCATCATCGGCAGAATCGGAGTGATTCCGATGCCGCCGGCAACGAAGTGCAGATGGTCGGCATTCGAGCCGTGCCCGGGTACCGCGAACGCGAACGCATTGCGCGGCCCTCGAATCGTCAGCCTGGTCCCGACGGGCAGCTCGTGCATCTCGACCGATCCTCCACCGCCACCGGGGATGCGCCGCACTGCAATTCGATATCGCGACGACAGTGCAGGATCTCCGCACAGCGAGTACTGACGGAGACGGCCTGACGGCATCTCCACATCGATGTGCGCCCCTGCTCGCCAGGACGGCAGCTCGCTGCCGTCCGGTGCGCAGAGGAAGAAACTCACGACATTCTCGTCGTACGCCTCGATCCTGCGTCCGACGATCACTACCGGGAAGCGGCGATCGTTCGCCTCACCGACGACGTCCTTTCGGTGCAGGATCCGCAGAGAGTGCATGTGCGCGTTCATCAAACGTTCGAGAACACGCAGCAGCGGATCCCGCTCGCGGCGGCCGTAGAGATCGCCGGGAAATGCGTCGGGAACGGGGAACGCGACATTCATCGCAGCGCAGCCCGTGCCGCGGGGGACTTCGCGAGATAGGCGACGGCCTGCGCGGTGCTCCCTTCGTTCTCGGGGGAGTACGACGGTTTCAGATACCGTGCAACGCCTTTCGTCATGCGTGCGAGGGAAGGAAGGGCTCCCCGACGCGTCGCGGCCATCCACTGGAACCACAGCGCGAGATATCCACGGTCCTTCAGACTCGGGTCCTGGCTCACGATGAACCGGGTACCACGCAACAGCAGCACGATGAATCCGAGAAAGGCGATGAGCATCGAGAGATTTCGCCGGAAGTAGCCGACGCCGAAGTACACCGCGACATCGTGAGCAACGTTGCGGTGCTCCACTTCCTCGGCGCCGTGCCAACGATAGAGGTCGATCATGTTCGCATCACCGCCGAGCTCGTCCCACCTGGAGTTCAGCGCGTAGTCACCGAGGAACGCCGTCAAGTGCTCGATCGCCCCGATCAGCGCAATCCGTTCCACCAGTTGCTGTTTCTGCCCCCTGGGCGACATCGCGGGACGTGGGCCGAGCACCTTGCGCATGAGATATTCCGCGTGCGCCGTAAACGGCCGCGGGTCGACGCCGTGTGCATCGAGGTAGTCGTGGAGCACCACATCGTGAGTCTCGGCGTGCATCGACTCCTGGCCGATGAATCCGAGAACGTCCTCGCGCAGTTTGGCGTCGGCGATCAACGGAAGAGCCTCGGTGTAGGTCGCGCAGAACCACCGTTCACCCTCCGGCAGAAGCAAATTCAGCGCGCTGACGGTGTGCGACGCGATCGGCTCCTCCGGCATCCAGTGCAGCGGCGTATGTGTCCAGTCGAACTTCACGTTGCGAGCCTGTAGTGAGACCTCGCCGGGATCATGCTCGAACACGTTCGATCCTTCCGATGAATTCAGTGGTGGCAGCGGCAACGAGGTGCGGATCCTTCAGCGGTAGCCAGTGCCCCGATCGCACGTCGGTACGGCTGACTACGGGCGCCCAGCGCTCGATACCGTCGAACGACGCGGGCCGGATCGCCGGATCGCGTCGTGTCACCAGAAGATGCACCGGGACATCGGTGTAGCGCTCCTGCGGCCGGAAGACCTTCTGCACGATGTTCGCCCGATAGATTCGAAGACCGCCGATCATGTCCTGCCGGAGAGTGGGCGCGAAGTGCAGATTCCGCTTGTCCACCCGTTCGACGATGCGCAGGCTCAGCGCCCAGATCCACCGGCGTCCGAAGACCCGAAAGAACAGTCGCGGCAACGGCCCCGCCATGAAGAACAGTGTGTACGCGCCCGAGAGAAGCTGAGTGACGAGCTGCCACACACCTTTCGGAGTTCGAGGTGCGCGGCGCATCCACATCCCCATGTGATCGAGACTCGGCCCCGAGATGGACGTGAAGGACGTGATGCGCGTCTCCGCACCCGGCTCGCAGATCGCTTCCCACACCTGCACCGAGCCCCAATCGTGAGCAAGGACGTGCACAGGCGTCGAGCCCGCCACTGCGTCGACGACGGCCATGAAGTCGGAGGCGAGTTGCTCGAGCTTCATCTCCGAGGTTGTTCCCCGCCCGGTCGACTCGCCGTGCCCGCGTGTGTCGTAGGTGATGATGCGGAAGTTCGGGGCCAGAAGCGGCAGCACACCGTCCCACAGATGGTGAGTGTCGGGCCATCCGTGCACGAGCACGAGAATCGGTCCGTCGGGATTTCCCTGCTCGAACACTGCCAGCTCGGCGCCGTCGACGGACACCGACGTGCCGCGGCGTGTCTTGTCGATCGTCATACCCTCTCCCACTCCATGTAACCGGCGGTACGAAAAACGTTACCCTCGGTACGCCTGTAGCCAAGAGTCACGGATCTGTGCCGCCATGTCAAGGCTCACGGCCATCTACCAGCGGTAACGAATACACTGTTCCAATGCCGACGCCACGAGATCCGGAAGCCCGAAGAACTCGCGCCAGGGAAGAATTCGTCGACGCGGCATTTCGGGTCATCGATACACACGGCCCCGCCCCGAGCATGAACGACATCGCCCACGAAGCCGGCGCCACCAAGCCGAGGCTGTACCGACAGTTCGCCGACAAGGCCGATCTCTACAGCGCAGTCGCCCAGCGAATGGCCGACGAGGTCTACGAGCTGGCCGTCTCGGACTTCAACTTCCTGCTCGACGCTCCGGTCTCCGCCCTTCGCCACGCACTGACCGGGTACGCCGACGTCGTCTCGCGCCACCCCAACGTCTTCCGATTCCTCGCCCAGTCCCGCTCGGCGTCGGAGGATCCGACGGTCGCACCCCCACTCGACATCGGGCGCGACATCGCGACCCGGTTCTCCTCTGTCGCCGAGACGATCCTGAAATCGGTCGACGCCGACACTGCGGGAATCGACTACGCCTGCCGCGCAGCCGTCGGCGCGGTCCTGGCCTCGACGGATCTGTGGCTCGACGACCCCTCACTGGACGCCGCAGACTTCGTCGACCAGCTCACCGATCTGGTCTGGGGGTTGCTCGACGCCTTCCTGCGACGCAAGAAAATCGACCTCGACGGTGACGAGCCGATCTTCATGACACTGGCGCGGTTGAAGGGCTGACGGGCTGACGGGCTGAGTGCGCTGAAGGACGGTAACGGTGACGCAGCGCTCCCCCTCGCAAACGCATATGCATTTGCTTGGGAACAGGGGAAACTCCCAGCACAATCCGCAAACGCACGTGCATTTGCGAGGGAACAAGGGAAACTCCCAGCACAATCCGCAAACGCACGTGCGTTTGCGAAGGCGGAGGAGGGTTGAACGATATGGTCGAGTACCGCAGACTCGGACCGAATGACGCCGACGCCGTACTCGCGGCACCGCACCTGTTCGACTCGCCGCCGACACGTGAGTGGACCGAGCGCTTCCTCACCGCGGGCGGGCACCATCTGATCTTTGCTCTCGACGGCAATACTGCTGTCGGCTTCGTCTCGGGCGTCGAGATGGTGCACCCCGACAAAGGTACGGAGATGTTCCTGTACGAACTGGGCGTCGACGACGCGGTCCGCGGGCGCGGCATCGGACGGGGCCTGGCGTCCGCGCTCCTCGACGTCGCAAGGGAATTGGGGTGCTACGGCGCGTGGACCGCGACCGAAGACGACAACACTCCGGCCCTCCGGACGTATAGGAGTGCGGGCGCGTCGGCAGAACCGGGTTCGACCGTTCTCGTCTGGGAGTTGCCCTAGGCCGCCAGGCTGCCCCCCGACCCCCGACCCCTGCGCAAACGCACGTGCGTTTGCGCGGGAGCAGGGTGAACCCCCAGCACGGTCCGCAAACGCACGTGCGTTTGCGTGAGGGCAGGGTAATTCTCCAGCAAAGTCCGCCCCCAGTCCGCAAATGCATATGCATTTGCGCATGAGCAGCAGCAACCCCCAGCCGGACCCGCAAATGCATATGCATTTGCGTGGTGTGGTGTGGCGTGGCGTGGTGTGGCGAGGGAGGTGTGGTCAGGCCCTGATCTTGCGGACCACGAAGGCCAGGGCACCGAGCAGGGCCAACAGAACAACAGACGCCCAGACGCTCGGATCCCCGCCGATGATCCCGGCGACCGCGGCGATGAATGCCATGAGCGCGAAGAACCCCAGGATCCCCGCGAGCAACTGGAGGTGATCCTGCGCCGTCACAACAACACCCCCGTCACAACAACACCCCGGTCACAAGAACCCCGGTCATGATTTCACTCCGCCGGCGGTGAGGCCGGAGATGATGCGGCGCTGGAAGATCAGCACCATGATGACCAACGGAATCGCGACGATGGTGCCCGCTGCCATGATCGCCGCGTACGGCACCACGTGTGGGTCGTTGCCGGAGAAGCGGGCGATCGCAACCGTCACGGGTTCGGTCTTGTCGCTCGAGAGCTGACTGGCCAGAAGGTATTCGTTGACCGCGGCGATGAACGCGAGGATCGCGGTCGTGAACAGGGCAGGCGCGGCAAGCGGCAACATGACCAGACGGAAGGCCTGGAACCGTCCGGCACCGTCGATGCGCGCGGCTTCTTCGAGCTCCCAGGGCAATTCGGCGAAGAATGCGGCCAGGGTGTAGATCGTGAGCGGCAGCACGAACGAGATGTTCGGGATGATCATTGCCTGGTAGGTGCCGATCCAGCCGATGTCGGTGAAGAACTGGAACAGCGGTGTCACCAGGGCGACGACGGGGAACATCGAGGCGCCCAGCACGATGCCGACGACGATGTACTTGAATCGAAAGTCGATACGCGACAATGCGTATGCGCAGAAGATGCCGATCACCAGGGCGATGAGCGTTGTGGCGCCGCCGATGATCAGGCTGTTGACCACCGCTCGAACGAAGTTGTTGCCGTTGCTCGTCGAGAGTGCGTTGGAGAAGTTCTCGAATGTCACGTGCGTCGGCCACGGCGTCGTGTCGAACGTGTAGCGCGGGTCACGGAACGCCGTCACTACCATCCAGTAGAACGGCGCGAGCCCCCACACGAGGATGATCGCGACACCGAGATATATGCGAGCCGTCTTCATCGGACCACACCCCTACGCTGATTCTCCTGCGTCGCAACAGCATTTGCGCCGAGGAACTTCACCAGGATGAACGCGACGACGAAGATGAAGATGAACGAAATGGTGGACAACGCGGCAGCGCTGTTGAACCCTTGCCGAATCTGATCGACGACGAGGATCGAGATGGTGCGTGTCGCCGGATTGCCCTCGGTGAGGATGGCGGGAAGGTCGTACATGCGCAGGGCGTCCATCGTCCTGAACAGGATCGCGACCATCAATGCCGGCTTGACCAGAGGCAACGTGATCCTGGTGAAACGCTGCCACGCGGATGCGCCGTCGACGCGGGCGGCCTCGTACACATCGGCCGGAATCATCTGCAGGCCTGCGAGAACCAACAGCGCCATGAACGGTGTGGTCTTCCAGACGTCGGCGATGATGACGGCGAACCGTGCAGGCCAGGCGTCGCCGGTCCAGAGGATCTGGGTTCCCAATAGTTTGTTGGCGATGCCGTCGTACGCGAAGATGAAGTACCAGAGCTTCGCGGTGACGGCCGTCGGAATGGCCCACGGGATCAGAATCGCAGCGCGCAGCAGCGCACGGCCCGCGAAGGTCTTGCCCATGATGACGGCCATGGCGAATCCGATGACCACTTCGATGGACACGGTCACCACGGTGAAGAAGGCCGTGTTTCCGACCGCTCCCCAGAACTGGGAGCCGAGAGTGCCTGGCGGACAGGGGACCAACGTTCCGGACGCCGATGTGCACTGCTGCAGTATCCAGTGCGTGTAGTTGGAGAAGCCGGCGCTGCCGCCCTTGACGAACATGCCGGTCGCCGGGTCGAGACCAGCGTCCTTCTGGAAGGACATGATCACGGCGCGCACGACGGGATAGGCGATGACGACGGCGAGTATCACCAGCGTCGGTGCGATGAGCAGCCACGCTCTTCCGGAACTGAGCCCGAAGCGCTTCTTCTTGTCGGTGCGTCGATGCTCACCGCGGCCGGGGGCAGTGCCCCCGGCCGCGGTTGCAACAACAACCCCACTGGTGCCACCAGTAGGTAGAGCCATGTATTTCCTCCTCGAGGACCGAACGCGGACCTCTAGTTGGAGCTTGCCGACTCGATTCCGGCCTGGATGTCCGCGATCGCCTGGTCGACGGTCTTCTCACCCTTGATGGCAGCGAAGGTGTTGTCCTGCACAGCCTTCGACACGGCGGGGTAGAACGGAGTCACCGGGCGCGGAACAGCATTCTCGATCGAGGCCTTCAAAGCCGGGAGGTACGGCATCTCGGCGATGAGGGCCGGGTCGTCGTACAGCGATCCAAGCACGGGAGGCAGTGCGCCCTCGGCGATGATGCGCTGAGCCTGCTCGCCCTGCAGGAATCGCAGGAAGTCCGCAGCGGTCGCCTTGTTCTCGGAGTACGCGCTGATCGCTGCGTTGTAGCCGCCGAGCGTCGAGGTGCCGACACCGGTGACGCCGGGCAGCGGTGCAACCGCGTACTTGCCAGCGACGGCAGAACCTTCCTTGGCAGCGGTGCCGTAGACGTACGGCCAGTTACGCAGGAAGAGCGCCTTGCCGTCCTCGAATGCCTGCTGGCTCTCCGGCTCCTTGAACGTGGTGTCCTGTGCCGGGATGACGCCCGACTCGAACGCGGTCACCAGCGCCTGCAGTCCTGCCTTGGCCTCGGGGCTGTCGACGGTGGGCGTCTTTCCGTCCGGACCGACGAACGATCCGCCGTGTGCGTTGATGATCTCCGACGCGTTGACGGTCAGGCCCTCGTAGGAGGCGAACTGTCCGGCATAACAATCGATGTCGTTCGCCTCCGCGATCGCGCAGTTGGCGTTGAGCTCGGTCCACGTGGTGGGAGCCGTCGGCACCAGGTCGCTGCGGTAGAACAGCAGGCCGCCGTTGGTGTTCTTCGGGGCGGCGTACTGAGTGCCGTTGTAGGTGGCGCTCTCCACCGTCGAGGGAAGGATGCCTGCATTGTCGAGTGCGAACTCGCCTTCGAGCGGAACGAGCCAGCCCTTGGCCGCGAACTCGGCGGTCCAGATGACGTCGAGGGCCATCACGTCGTAGTCGCTCTGCTCTGCCTGCAGATGCTGGACCAGGTCGTCGTGAGCCTGATCGGCATCGTTCGACTGTTCCTTGAACGTGACCTGCTCGTCGGGGTGAGCGGCATTCCACTCGTCGACGATCTGCTTGACGACCCCGGTTTCGGTGGTGTCCTTGCCCTCTACATAGGTGATGGGGCCGCGACCATCGGTGTTCTCGGATGCGGAATCGCCCGAACCGCTGTCGCTGGAACACGCGGTGAGCGTCAGCAGCGTTGCGGCTGTCGCCAGCACCGCAGCCTTCGAGATCAAAGACGCCATTTGTTGTCTCTCCACTTGCTCGTGCACGGTGTATGCGTGGGGATACTCACAGCGGAATACCGAGTGTGCTGCCCCCGACGCACATGTCGATACGCACTGTGACACACAAATCACCCACACGAGGTGATTCCGGGCCAGCTGAATCGGTCAACCGCGGTTGTCGGTGCCGGGTTGTAGCCTCTGCCGGGTGAGTTCCGAGAAGATGCTGACCCGTATCGGCGGACTGTTGCGACAGGCGGAGTCGACCGACAATCCACACGAAGCCGAAGCGTTCATGGAAGCCGCCCAGCGACTGGCGACGGCAACGTCCATCGACCTCGCCGTCGCGCGCTCGCACAGTGCGTCGCGGGAGAAGCAGACGGCCCCGGTCCAACGGGTCGTCAAGATCGGCGAGCCGGGCAAGCGTGGCCTCAAGACCTATGTGCACCTGTTCGTCGCGATTGCCTTCGCCAACGACGTCAAGTGCGATGTCGCAGCGTCGTCGACGCAGGTGTTCGCGTACGGCTTCGAATCCGACATCGATACGTGCGAGGCGCTGTACTCGAGCCTGCTCATCCAGATGGTGCGTGCCTCGGATGCCTACATCAAGTCGGGCGCCTACAAGAACGAAACTGCGGTTCGGACGGTCACGGAAGTCATCGGTCGACGACGGTACAAACGACAGGAGACCGTCGTCGTTGCTCCCGTCACCGCGCGGTTGAACTTCCAGACCGCGTTCGCCGAACGCATCGGCAAACGCCTGGATTCGGTGAAGAAGGAGGCCGAGGCCACGGCCATCACCGAGGAGAGGCCCGAGACAGGCACGGCACTGGTATTACGCAACAAGGAGATCGAGCTACGCGACTACTACTCGACCACCTCCACCGCGCGCGGGACGTGGCGTCGGCAGTCGGCCAACGCGGGTTACTCCCGCGGCGCCCGCAGCGCGGGTGACCGTGCCGGACGGGCAGCGCGGCTCGGAGGTGAGGCCGAGATCAGCGGGGCGAGGGGGCAACTGGAACGATGACCGTCGCGGTCGATGCCGGACGTGCAGGTAGCGTTGCCGAGCGTGTGTAAAGAAAGCTCGATGCGGCGGCGAAAGCCGTGAGCGACGCACTGGTGGACGAGACCAGGCCCGGCGATCGCATTCGAGTTCTCATCGCGCGTCTGCTCGGCGTGGGTTTCATCGCGTATCTGCTCGTGTCCTTGTCCGGCATTGCCGAAGGTGCGCAGATTCTGGCCTGGTGGTGGACGCCACTCGCGGTCGCGCTCGTGTTCGTACCCGGCATCGGCCTGTTCGTCGCCACGCTTGCGGCCCCGTCGTGCATTCCCATGGCAGCAATCGCCTCCGCGGCCGGTATTCCGCTGGCAGCTGCTCTGTGGCTGGTCGCATGGGACGGAGACACGCTCGACGGTGCTGTACGGGGTACCTGGTTGTCGGCCCTCGGCGGTCTCGCAGGCCTGTGCGCCGCGCTCGTGTGGCGGCCGCTGGTGACTCTCACCGTGCAGTTCGTTGCAGCCATTTCGGTGGCGACCATCGATCAACTGGGAATGTTCGGACGCGACGCATCGCTCGCCGACCTCTTCTACGCCGGTGTCTGGGCGTTCGGATTCACCGCGCTCCTCGCGGGAGCAGTGATCATGGCGTTGCGCACGGGAACCGTCCTGGACGCCAACCGGCAGCTGCTGGAGCGCTCCGCCGCCGAAACTGCCGCGGCGCAGGCGCGGGAACACGAACGCTCACGGTTCGATGCGTTGATTCACGATCGGGTACTCACCACGCTCCTCGCCACCACACACCCCGATCACGATGGTCGACTCGCAGGTGAAGCCCTGACCACGATCGCCGAACTCGATCTCGCAGCACAGGACTCCGAACGCGGCGGCGACATTCTTGCGCCCAGGCTCGTCGAACAGCTCTCGACCATCGTCGACGATCTCGGCGAGACCGTGTCGGTGACCGTCGAGGAAGCCGCATCCGCGTATCCCGCTGCCGTGGCCTCGGCAGTCGGCGGTGCGATGGCCGAGGCATTGCGTAACAGCATTCAGCATGCAGGTCCTCGACATGGACGACGCGTCGCGCTGGATCTGTATCGCGACTCCGTTCGTGTGATCGTCTCCGATACCGGACGTGGGTTCGATTCGGCGGCAGTCGGTCCCGGAAGACTCGGTATCGACGTCAGTATCGTGCGTCGAATGACGACCCTCGACGGCGGCAGGTCCGAGATCGACAGTCGGCCCGGTGCAGGAACGACGATCGTGCTCGAGTGGTCGAGGCCCTCGTGAGAGAACATCGCGGGCAGGCGCGGCTGCGGAACGACGCGTCGACCATCATCGGAATGCAGTCCAGGGGCGCGTACGCCGTCACCGGATTGTTCGTCGCCGCGGCAGCGGTCGCCATGTTCGGGCCCGCAGGCGGCACAGCCGCCGAAGCGATCATCGTCGCACTTCTCGCCTTCGGTGCGATTCTGCTGATCGCCGTGCCGGGCGATCCGTTGCCGAGGTGGTGGGCGCTGTTGATAGCCGCGCTGCCTGCCATCCAGGTGGCGGTGTTGCTGACAGTCGTCGACACCAGCGCAACGCAATCTCAGGCGGTGACCACCACCGTCGGCAGCGGGGCAGCGCTGTGCGCGTTCCTGTGCGTCCGCGGCAGGGTGGTCCCGGGCTGGGCGGGCGAAGTCGGCGCGTTTGCCGTGTACTGGGCTGCGTCGCCCGATTTCTCCGGGGCGGCGTCGACATTCGTGACCTGTATGGGTGTCATGGTGTCGGCGACCTTCTTCGCGCACGTCGTCAGGCCTGCGGCAGCTTCTGTCTATGCACTCCGCGAGGAGCGAGCGCGCAATGTCGCGGACAAGGCCGCAGCCGACGCCGCGCAGGATGAACGTGGGCGGCAGCTTCGTCGGCTCGACGCACTCGCGCGACCCGTGCTCGGACGCATCGCCGAATCGACCGTGCTCGACGACGCCGCCAGGTGCGAGGCGCTGCTGGTCGAGGCCACTCTGCGAGACAGCATTCGTGCACGATCGCTCGACGTCCCCGACATCGCCGCGGCCGCACGGGCCGCGCGGACACGAGGCGTCACCGTCACACTGCTCGACGACGGTGGACTCGACCAGTTCGGCTCCGACGTCGCGGACCGGATCCGCAGTGCCGTGGTTCACCGACTCGACTCTGCAACATCGGGTTCCATCACCGCGCGCGTACATCCACCAGGCCGGTCGACCCTGGCGACCGTCGTCGTAGCCGAGGACGATCACGTGGAGAGGTACGAGTTCGAGGCTCCGATCTAGTCGGAACGTGAACACAGGCCGCCCGATCTCGGTGCGCCGCAGTACCGAATACGATGTCGGCGCCGAGATCTCGGGCAGTCCTGTACACATTTGCAATGTCGTCGTCGAATTCGACGACGACGGACTGTTCACCGGTCTACCGATACGTCCGTCACGGCGGGCGCATAATGGCTGTGCCATGGCCTACGACGTCGAACTCGCCGATCGAATTCGTGCTGCACTCACCGAACAGCCGTCGGTCGTGGAGAAGAAGATGTTCGGTGGCCTGCAGTTCATGGTCGCCGGCAAGCTCACCGTCGGTGCGACCGTCGACGGCGAGCTGTTGATCAAATGCGATCCCGCACGGACCGAAGAACTCGAGACACGGCCGGGCGCTCAGCGCGCTGCCATGCGCGGGCGAACGATGAGCAACGGCTGGATCACGGTCACCTCCGACGGCTGTGCCGGTGACGATCTAACTTTCTGGATCGGCGTCGCATTGGATTTCCGCCGGCAGAAATAGAACACCGAACTGCCAGGGAAGTTGTCTACCCTTGCCACCATGACGACGACTTTGGATTCCGATCCGCTGGCAAGCACACTCCGGCAGCTGTACGCCGCCGCCGACGCACAGCGGCGAGGACCTCGGCGCCGACGCGAGAGCGACAAATCTCGCTCTGCCCAGCAGCGCGCCGACGACGCCAGCGAGGTCTACATGCCCATCGATCCCGATGCCGGACGGCTGCTGTACTCGCTGGTCCGCGCTACACAACCGACCGTCGTCGTCGAATTCGGTATGTCGTTCGGCATCTCGACTCTGCACCTCGCCGCTGCTGTTCGCGACAACGGTTCGGGCAGAGTCGTGACGACCGAGCTCAGTGCCGACAAGGTCGCGGCGGCACAGGCGACATTCGATCGCGTCGGTGTGTCCGACGTCATCGAGGTTCGCGTCGGCGATGCTCTCGACACTCTCCAAAACATCGATTCCCCAGTGGGTTTCGTACTTCTCGACGGCTGGAAGGAGATGTACCTGCCGGTGCTGAACTTGCTGGAGGACCGCCTCCCGAGCGGCACACTCGTAGCTGCCGACAACGCAGGTCACGCCGAGACCGGCGCGTATCTCGACCACGTACGTGACCCTGCTCATGGTTACGTCAGTTTCAACTTCCCCTCCAAGCAAGGAGACAGCATGGAGCTGAGCCTGAAAGCCTGAGCTACACAGGCGGCGTGACGGTCTGGTCGGCCTCCCAGGTGAATCCGTCGGGGTCGGTGAACTTTCCGGCGACGCCACTGATCGCGATGCGGTGAGATCCCGTACCACTCGGATCGAGACCCGCATCCTTCGCGAGAGCAGCACGACCGTACAACGCGAGCTTGACTGTTTTCGGCCGGCTCGCGAACTCGACGTACTTGCGCCCGTAGCTCTTGGAGACTTCGAGTCCGCGGTCGAGGTAGAACTGCTTGCTCGCCTTGACGTCCTCGACACCGAGCAACAAAACGAGGTCGTCGAACTGCCGGGTGGACGGCCCGGTGTTCTTCTTCGATGATGTCGCGACCTTCCAGATCGCACCGTCTGGGGCCTGTACAACGCCGCCGTAACCCCAGAACCCCTTCTTCACCGGTTTCAGGACGGTGGCGCCGGCGTCGACGGCGGCGCCGATGTAGGCGTCGACGATGTTCGGCGCAGACACCACGAGCGAGAGTGTGTAGCTGCGGAATCCGGTGGTCGGCGCG
Source organism: Rhodococcus yunnanensis NBRC 103083 (assembly GCF_001895005.1). Taxonomy (GTDB): domain Bacteria; phylum Actinomycetota; class Actinomycetes; order Mycobacteriales; family Mycobacteriaceae; genus Rhodococcoides; species Rhodococcoides yunnanense. Next base: position 111,191 of record NZ_BCXH01000010.1, read on the forward strand.
TCCGTGGCTCGGACGTCCACGTGCTCGCCCACACCGAGGGCGCCGTAGAAGGCTTCGGCGGCTGCGGGATCGGATACTTCGAGTGTCACGGTTTCGATCGAGTTCATTTCAGCGCACCTCGTTGATTCGAATCAGGTTTCCTGCGGGATCGCGCACCGCACAGTCCCGAATGCCGTACGGCTGGTCGATGGGCTCCTGGACGATGTCGACTCCGCTCGCCTCCAACTTCGCGAATGTGGCGTCGAGGTCGGGGGTGGCGAGGGTCAGAATGGCGTAGGTTCCCTTGGCCATCATCTCTGCGATGGTGCGCCTCTCGTCGTCGGTGACACCTGGATCTGCTGCAGGCGGGTGCAGAACCAGTGATGCACCCGGTCGATCCGGATGGCCGACGGTGATCCAGTACATGCCGTCGTAGCCGACTTCGTTGAGGACCTCGAAACCCAGCGTGTCACGGTAGAACGCCAGAGATTCCTTGTGGTCGTGATGTGGCAGGAACGCCGAGTGAATGGTGATGTTCATGTCGATGACGTTAGTTGTCTGGTCAGGATCGGTGCTTCTCGATTCCTGATCGATCGCACATCCCCGTGCGATCGCACGCCGCCCGAGTCGATCGATCTTTCGGGCGACAATCCCAGCGAATGCGATCACGCACTACGCTCGCGGCGGTGAAGAACAGGGATTCACAGCGATCGAAGGTGTACGAGGCCGAATCGTTGGTCCGCACCATCTTCGACCGCGCCGACGAACGGGATCTGCGCACCGTGGACATTCTCGGATCCACGGTGACTCTGCCGATCGAACGGAAATTCGCCTCGCTCGACTCGGTGCAGAGGTACGTCGACGCGGTGTCCCGGCTCGAATGGATCCGGGAGACGTGGCCGCAGGCCGACACCGTCGTACACGTCCGCGAGCGTTCGGGAACCGGTGCGTCGCACTACGAGCGGGACACACAGACCATCGCTGTGCCGTTGCACCGACGGAACGAGGCGTGGGCCCTGCGTGAACTCGTCGTACTGCACGAGCTGGCCCACCACTACGAGCCCCCCGACTCCGAAGTGCCCTCGCACGGAGGCGAGTTCGTCGACCGTTTCGTCCGTTTGGTCACCGAGATCGTCGGCCACGAAGCTGGATTTCTGCTCCGCGCGACGATGCTCGAGTCCGGCGTCGCCATCGGATGATGCGCATACTGGACGCATGACCTTGAAAATCGGTGTTCAACTTCAGCCCCAGCACGCCCCCGACTACCAGCTCATCCGCGACGCGGTCCTGCGCTCGGAAGATGCAGGCGTCGACATCGTCTTCAACTGGGACCATTTCTATCCTCTCTACGGTGACCTCGACGGCGCGCACTTCGAGTGCTGGACGATGCTGGGCGCCTGGGCCGAGCAGACGTCCAACGTGGAGATCGGTGCCCTCGTCACCGGTGGCGGTTACCGCAACCCGGATCTACTCGCCGACATGGCTCGCACCGTCGACCACATCAGCGGCGGGCGGTTGATCCTCGGAATCGGCGGCGGCTGGAACGAGAAGGACTACGACAACTTCGGTTACGAGTTCGGCACCGCCGGATCACGCCTGAAACTGTTGAACGAGAACCTCGCTCGTATCAAGCATCGCCTCGAGGTCGGCAACCCGGCGCCGACGCGTGCGATCCCGATTCTGATCGGCGGTGGCGGCGAGAAGAAGACACTCAAGATGGTCGCCGAATACGCGCACATCTGGCACAGCTTCGCCGACCTCGACGAACTGAAACGCAAGTCCGGCATCCTGGCCGAGCACGGCGAAACCGTCGGACGCGACGTCTCGGGCATCACGCGTTCGGTGTCGTGGCCCGGTGCGGACAAGGCCCAGGATTTCGTCGACGCCGGAGCAACCCTGTTCACCGTCGGGACCGGCGGCCCCGATTACGACCTGACGGAACTGAAGGCCGCGATCGCCTGGCGTAACTCTCGGAGCTGACGTGCACGGGCGTGCCGGAGGAGGTTCGATTTCGAGAAACAGGGAATGCGGTGCCGTGAGAGTTGGTTAACACATCCGCAATCTGATTCCCTGACTTCGGTGCGCCCGCGATAGCCTCAGGGGTCTTTCGATCCACATACCGAGGAGATCCGCTGTGACCAGTCGACGTATACGGGGCCGTGCGATCGCAGCTATCGCTGCATCGCTCGCACTCACGCTCGGGGCGGTCGCCTGCTCGAGCGACAACAGCTCCGGCGGCACAGGCGAGAACGCCCTTGCCGGCGCTGACCAGGCGTCCACCGACAAGTACACGACGGCCGACGTCACCCCGCTCGACCAGATCGACACCGCGAACATCGGCCTGATCAAGCCGGGGACGCTGTACGTCGGCACGCTGTCCGACGCACCGCCGAACATCTTCATCGACGCAGCAGGCAACTTCACGGGCTTCGACAACGAGCTGCTCAAGGCCATCGCAGCCAAGTTGGATCTGACGGTCGAGTTCTCGGCCACCGAGTTCTCGAGCTTGCTCGCCGCGGTGAACAACAAGGTCTACGACGCAGGCTCCTCGTCGATCTCGACGACCGACGCACGTCGCCAGACGGTGGGCTTCACCAACGGTTACGACTTCGGTGAAATGGCTCTCGTCGCGAAGAACGACTACGCCATCAAGACGATCACCGAGCTCGACGACCAGCAGCGCATCGGCGTCGTCCAGGGCACCGTCCAGGACGACTACGTCACCAACACCCTCGGCATCGAGCCGGTCCGTTTCCCGGACTACAACACGGCGTACGCCAATGTGAAGTCCGGCCAGATCGACGCATGGGTTGCCCCGTCCCAGCAGGCTTCGGGCCAGGTCAAGGCCGAGGACGGCGTCGCCATCCTCGAGAAGACGATCAACACGACCAACTTCACGGCGTTCGCTGTGAACAAGGACAACCAGCCGTTGATCGACGCGCTGAACTCCGGCCTGGACGCCGTGGTCGCCGACGGCACCTGGAACACCCTGGAGAAGGAGTGGTACCCGGACCGCGAGGTGCCCTCCGATTGGAAGCCGGGCAGCAAGGCCTCCACCCCTCCCGCCTCGTAACCGATGAGCACACTGTCGAATCTGTACGACACGTTCTTCGATTGGGAACTCATCTGGGAGACCGTTCCCAAGCTGATCACCGTCGGATTGCCGAACACCCTGATTCTGGCTGCATCGTCCGGGGTGATCGGTACGGTGATCGGTCTCGGGCTGGCGGTGGCGGGCATGTCCCGCTCCCGCTGGCTCCGGTGGCCCGCGCGGGTGTACACGGACATCTTCCGTGGACTCCCGGCCGCAGTGGTCATTCTGCTCATCGGGCTCGGCTTCGGCCCGACGCTGACCCAGCTGACCGGTAGCCGCAGCCCGTTCCCACTCGGGATCGCGGCGCTGTCGCTGATGGCCGCCGCGTACTTCGGTGAGATCTTCCGCTCCGGCATACAGAGCGTGGACTCCGGCCAGCTGGAGGCCTCCCGTGCGCTCGGGTTCAGCTATCGCCGGTCGATGACTCTGGTCGTCGTTCCCCAGGGAATTCGACGCGTCCTGCCGGCGATCGTCAATCAGTTCATCTCGCTGATCAAGGACAGTTCGCTGATCTACTTCCTCGGCCTGCTCGCGTCGCAACGCGAGTTGTTCCGAGTCGGTCAGGACACCGCAGCGCAGACCGGCAACCTGTCGCCGCTTCTCGCCGCGGGCGTCTTCTATCTCATTCTGACGGTCCCGCTGACGCACCTGGTCAACTACATCGACAAGCGCTTGCGTTCCGGTAAGGCCGACACCTCGGGAACGCTCGATCCGGTCGAGGTATCACTAGTGGTGGAGAGGTAGAGAATGAGCTCAGTGTCCTTGACAGGGACCGATATTCATCTCGCGTTCGGCACCAACAAGGTGCTGCGCGGGGTCAACGTCCACGTCGACGCAGGCAAGACCACGACGGTCATCGGGCCGTCGGGCTCCGGTAAGTCCACGCTTCTGCGTGCGCTCAACCGGCTGCACGAACCCGATCAGGGCGACATCCTCCTCGGCGGCAAGTCCGTGTTGAAGGACAACCCCGACGAGCTTCGGCAGCGAATCGGAATGGTGTTCCAGCACTTCAACCTGTTCCCGCACAAGACCGTTGCCGACAACATCACTCTCGGGCTGCGCAAGCTCAGGGGCTTGTCCAAGGACGAGGCGCGGGCGGCGGCACTCGAACAGCTCGAACTCGTCGGGCTCGGCAACAAGGCCGACTCTCGCCCGGGCAACCTCTCCGGCGGACAGCAGCAGCGCGTCGCCATCGCCCGAGCGTTGGCGATGAAACCCGAGGTGATGTTCTTCGACGAGGCCACCTCCGCTCTCGACCCCGAACTGGTCAAGGGCGTACTCGCACTGATGGCCGATCTCGCGTCGGGTGGAATGACGATGGTCGTCGTCACGCACGAAATGGGTTTTGCGCGTTCGGTATCGAACAAGGTGCTCTTCATGGATCATGGCAGTGCCGTCGAAACCGGAACGCCGGAGCAGCTTTTCGACGATCCTCACACCGATCGACTGAAGCAGTTTCTGTCCCAGGTGCTCTGAGGAGTCGAGCTGTTAGGGCAGCCTCGTTCTCCGTGACTTCACCGAGGCGTTCCTTTACCTTCGCATTGGGCTGACACCGTGCCCGTTCATGAAGCTTCTCCCGATCCTTTCCGTCCACGATGGCAGCTCTGCGCGCTCGGCTCTGACGTGTAAGTACAAGTGCGGTGACGCATGCTTCCACGAGGTCCCCAACACCTCGAAGGGCCAGTACTTCGGCGATATCGTCAAGACTGCGATGACCAGGCGCGGAGTACTACGCGGCGGCGCGATGGCCGTCGTCGCAGTCGGTGCTGGCAGTGTTCTCGCCGCATGCAGCACCGACGAGCCTGCAGCGACCGGTTCGAGCGGCGGCACGACGACCCCACCGGTCGACGGCGTCGACTTCACCGCCGTCGCACCGAACACCGAGGACGCCGTCGTGGTGCCCGAAGGGTACGAGCAGGCCGTCATCATTCGGTGGGGCGATCCGGTCCTCGAGGGCGCACCCGCCTTCGACTTCGACAATCAGACCGCCGCTGCTCAAGCAATGCAGTTCGGGTTCAACAACGACTTCGCCGGGCTGCTCCCCATCGAGGGCACGCCGAACGCATATCTGTTGGTGGTCAACCACGAGTACACGACCGAGCCGTTCCTGTTCAAGGGGTACGACGAGGAGAACCCGACGCGCGAGCAGTTCGACATCGCCCTTGCAGCGCACGGACTCTCGGTGCTCCAGGTGAACGGTGACAACGGAAGCGGGGCACTGACACCCGCCTTCAGCCGGTACAACCGTCGCATAACCGGAACGACGGAGTTCGTCATCACCGGCCCCGCGGCGGGCAGCGACTTCCTCAAGACGTCGGTCGACCCCACCGGAACGAAGGCCTTCGGCACGTTCAACAACTGCTCCGGCGGCCTGACTCCGTGGGGCACGGTGCTCTCCGGCGAGGAGAACATCAACCAGTACTTCGGCAATGCCGAGTCCGTCACCGATCCCGTCGCGGCGAAACGGCTTGCCCGCTACGGCATCGAAGGCGCAGCGAGCGACCGCAAGTGGGAACGCTTCGACAAGCGCTTCGATCTCGCGCAGGAACCCAACGAGGTCAACCGATTCGGCTACGTCGTCGAGGTCGATCCGTGGGACCCGAACTCGACGCCGATCAAACACACTGCACTCGGACGCTTCAAGCACGAGGCCGCGACGATCTACGTCACCGACGACGGCACGGTCGTCGCGTACAGCGGTGACGACGAGCGCTTCGACTACATGTACAAGTTCGTCTCCAGCCGAAAGATGATGTCCGGCAGCGGCCAGTCCGCGATGCGGCACAACGTGACGCTGCTCGACGCCGGCACCCTGTACGTCGCCGTCCTCACCGGCGACGCCCCCGACTCGATCGACGGAAGTGGCGCACTGCCGCCGTCGGGCAAGTTCGCGGGCAAGGGTCAGTGGATCCCGCTGCTGCGGACCGGTGAGGACGGTCGCGGCGAATCACTCGTCGACGGTATGTCCGCCGAGGAGGTCGCCGTGTTCACGCGTCAGGCAGGGGACACGGTCGGTGCCACCAAGATGGACCGCCCCGAGGACTTCGAGCCCAACCCCGTCACCGGCAAGGTGTACGTCGCACTGACCAACAACACCAACCGTGGAACCGACGGCAAAGCCGCGGCGGACGAGGCCAACCCACGCAACAAGAACAAGAACGGGCAGATCCTCGAAATCGAGGACGACCACGCGGGCACGACGTTCGTGTGGAATCTGCTGATCGTCGCCGGGGACCCGAACGAGGCAGACACCTATTTCGGCGGATTCGACAAGAGCCAGGTCAGTCCCATCTCCTGCCCGGACAACCTCGCATTCGATTCCAAGGGAAATCTGTGGATATCGACCGACGGCAACGCTCTCGAATCGAACGACGGATTGTTCGCGGTGGTTCTCGACGGTGAGCGACGCGGTGAGACGCGCCAGTTCCTGACCGTCCCGGCCGGCGGCGAGACGTGCGGCCCGATCGTCCAGGACGAACGCGTCGTCGTCGCAGTTCAGCACCCCGGTGAGTTCGACGAGGCGTCGGCCGACAACCCGATGTCGCACTGGCCGGATGGAGGCGACTCGCAGCCGCGCCCGTCCATGGTCGCGGTCTGGAAGTCCTGATACCTGTCACAGCCGTCGGCGCGCAGTAGCTGGAAGTTTCCGGCTCTGCGCGCCGACGTCGTTGTTAGAGTTCATTCAATCGAATGATGGAATCTGTGACTTCTCGGCGGGTGTTCGCACTATGTGCCGTGCCGGTTGACCGCTGATAACGATTGTGTAAACCTCGTTACAGACATACTGGTCACTGGGATTCACGTCAGGAATGCAGACGGCGTTACGGGGCAGCGCGCGCTTTGCCGAATTCCAGTATCTTTCGCAGCCGGTGCCATTGCTCCCGAAACCAGGGAGAACCAGAAGTGGAATCGGTCGAATCCCACGTACTCCGTGAAGACGACGTCGACCGGACACCCGCCGCGAGCTCCGAGCCGTTTCCGCTCACCGCGGCGCAGCGCGGATTGTGGTTCGCCCAGCACTTGATGCCGGACACCCCGATCACCATCGCGAACTACATCGACATCCACGGTGACATCGACGCCGACCTGATGCGGTACTCGGCACGCCGCGCAGCGCGCGAGCTCGGCGCCGGTTCACTACGGCTGATCGAGGTGGACGGCGAGCCCCTTCAGGCCGTCGATGCCCCAGGGGCCGAAACCACGGTGGAGATCGACTTCACGGGCGAGCAGGACCCCGTGCAGGCCGCACTCGCCTGGATGCAGTCCGCCTACTCCGAGCCCGTCGACCTCGTCGAGGGTCCCCTTCTGCAGGCTGCGACGTTGCGCGTGGGGGAGCACCGCACGTTCTGGTACTCGCACGTCCACCACATCGCGCTCGACGGGTACGGAGCGGTGCAGCTGATGAACCGGGCTGCGGAGATCTACACGGCCGTCGCCGCCGGGACCGATCCTGCACCGTCCAGAGCCGGTCTGCTCGAGGACGTCTACCGCGCCGAGGAGGAGTACCGCTCGTCGCCGCGGTTCGCCAAGGACGCCGCGTACTGGCAGAGCAAGACTCGCGAGCTTCCCGTGCCCACCAGCCTGACCGGGATCGCAGCCCCACCTGCCGCGCGCTCACGCATCTGCGGTGAACCGCTGCCGCACACCCTGGAGAATGCACTCCAACGGGCCGTCGACAGGCTCGGCTCGGCGTTCGCACCGCTGACCGTGGCTGCTGTGGCCGCGTTCCTGTCCAGGATGACGGCGTCGGACGACATCGTTCTCAGTCTCCCCGTTGCGGGTAGGACCACGGCCGTTCTTCGGCGCTCCGGCGGCATGATCTCGAACGTCCTGCCGATCCGTGCGCACATCGGGACCGACACCACGGTGTCCGATCTGGTGGAGAGCGTGCAGGTGGAGCTGACCGGCGCTCTCCGGCACCAGCGGTACCGGGCCGAGGACATCCGCCGGGACCTGTCCACGTCGCAGGAACATCGCGGGTTCTTCGGTCCGGCCATCAACATCATGGCGTACGACAAGGAGGTCCGGTTCGGCACGCTCACAGGGCATTTCAACGTCCTCTCCACCGGTCCGGTCGAGGATCTGTCGGTCGACATCTATCCGGCGACCGCAGGTGGACGCTCACGCATCGTGTTCGAGGCGAACCCGAACATATACAGCCAGGACGTCTTCGAGGATCTGTACCGACGATTCGTGTACCTGCTGGCACAGTTTCTCGCCGCCGAACCCGAGGACCTCGTCCGACGTCTCGACGCCCTCGATCCCGCAGAGAACCGCGCACTCGTGCCTGCGCGAGGGCCGTCAGCCGTGGAACCCGTGCTGCTCACCGACATCCTCGATCGCGGCGTCCGGGTCCATCCCGACGGCACCGCGTTGGTCGACGGTCGCCGCAGCCTCACCTATCGGCAATTGAACGATCGCCGAAACTCCGTGGCACGTGCGTTGATCTCTCGTGGCGCCGGCCCCGAAACCGGTGTTGCGGTGGCATTTCCTCGCAGCATCGAGTCCGTCGTCGCCTTCTGGGCCGTCGCAGCGTCCGGCGCGGCAGTGGTACCGATCGATCCGACGTATCCGAGCGAACGCATCGCCCACATGCTGGAGGACTCGGGCGTTCTCGTCGGCCTGACCACGGGCGAGGTCGCCGAACGCCTACCGGATCGTGTGCACTGGCTTGCAGTGGACGACCCGAGTTTCGAGACCGAGATCGGCGAACGCTCGTCCGCGCCGATCGTCGCGGACGAACGCAGGACGACACTGCTTCCTGCACACCCGGCGTACATGATCTACACCTCCGGTTCGACGGGTACGCCCAAAGGTGTCGTCGTCACGCACGCAGCCCTGGGCACATTCACCGCGCAAGGACGCCCCGAACTCGCATTGACCACCGAATCACGCGTTCTGCGCTTCTCGTCCTCCAGCTTCGACGCGTCGATCTTCGAGATGCTGGCGGCATTCAGCGCCGGGGCGTCGATGGTCGTTGCACCCGCCGAGGTATACGGCGGCACCGAACTGACCGACCTGCTCAGCGAGCAGAACGTCACCCACATCATCACGGCACCTGCACTCCTGTCGACGGTGGACGTGCAGAACGTGCGATCGCTGCGCTCGGTCGTCGTCGGTGGTGACGCGTGCCCGCCCGATCTCGTCGATCGTCTACGCGGTCACGCCGACCTGCGAAACACCTACGGCCCCACCGAGACGACGATCGTCATCACCGAGACCGGTGTACAGACCGACCCGCGCGCGATCACCATCGGGCGACCACTGCAGGGCGCCTCGGCGCTGGTGCTCGATCGATGGCTGCGGCCCGTCCCGGTCGGAACCGCGGGCGAGTTGTATCTCGGCGGACCAGGGCTCGCTCGGGGATACCACCGCCGCACCGGTCTGACCGCACTGCGCTTCGTCGCCGACCCGCAGGGCTCGGGGGAACGGCTGTACCGCACCGGGGACATCGTTCGATGGACCGGACCCGATCCTGATCGGGCTCGGCTCGAGTTCATCGGGCGCAGCGACTTCCAGATCCAACTGCACGGCGTACGTATCGAACTCGGTGAAGTCGACGCCGTCCTCTCCTGGCATCAGTCGGCCGATTTCGTGGTCTCCACCATCGCCACACATCGCGGCGCCTCCACACTCGTGTCCTACGTCAAGATCAAACCCGACCATCGGTTCGACCCCGAATCGTTGCTGGATCTGGCGTCGGATTTCCTTCCCGCACAGATGGTCCCGACGCACATCGTCGAGCTGACCTCGGTGCCGCTCACCCCGTCGGGCAAAGTCGATCGCTCCGCGCTGCCCGACCCCGTCGACACTGCCACCGACACACCCTTCCGCCGCGCGACCGACCCGGTACAACAGATCATCGCCGACGCGATGGGCGAGGTTCTGGGCACCGACACCGTCGGCATCGACGACTCGTTCTTCGCCCTCGGCGGGGACAGCATCGTGGCCATCCAACTCGTCTCGCAGGCAAAGGCGTCGGGCATCGTGTTCACGCCGCGGGACGTGTTCGAGCAGCGGACCGTGGCCGGTCTCGCACGGGTCGCGCGTGCCGCTGCCCAACGAGTTCGACTCGAGGAGCTCCCGGGTGGAGGCGTCGGCGCGATGCCCGTGCTGCCGATCGTCCGAAACCTGCTGGCGCGAACTCCCGATCCCGCCGCACTCGACACCTTCTACCAGTCCCTCGTTCTGTTCTCGCCCCCCGATCTGCAGCACGACGATCTGGTGCGGACCGTCGCGGCGATTCTCGATCATCACGACGCCCTCAGGTCTCGGCTCGTGGACCGCGAGTTGGTCGTCGCACCGCCGGGTACCGTCGATGCCGAAGCACTCGTGTCTCATGAAACAGTAGATGACCCAAGCGATATCGGCGAGGTCGTCCGCCGCGCAGGAGAGCGGCTTCGCCCCCGCGACGGTGTCATGCTCGCGGTCGTACACGTCACCGGCGGCGTCGATCGGATCGTCGTGGTCGCCCATCATCTGGTCATCGACGGTGTCTCCTGGCGCATCCTCGTACCCGATCTCGCGACCGCGTGGTCGCAGCGCGCCGCCGCGGTGACACTGCCTGCCGTCGAGACCTCGATGCGCAGGTGGGCGCATTCGGTCGACGAGCTCGACCCGGTCGACAGCGTGCCCGCATGGCGAGCCGTACTCGACGGCCCCGTCGGCCGGATCGGTACACGTTCTCTCGATCCGAGTGTGGACACCGGGGCGAGCACCCGGTACACGACGATGTCGATCTCACCGGAGACCACCGACGCACTTCTCGGGTCCGTCACCGGAACCTATCGCATGGGCGCCGAGGATGCGCTGCTCACCACGTTGATCGTCGCCCTGTCGCGGTGGCGACCGTCGTCGTCCTACCTCGTGCAACTGGAAGGTCATGGGCGCGAGGAACCGTCGATCCCCGGTGCGGATCTGACACGGACCGTCGGATGGTTCACCACGACGTACCCGGTTCGGCTCTCCGCCCCGAGCGGTGATCTGGACTCGTTGGCGAAGACCGTCAAGGAGCAGGCTCGACGCATCCCCGGCCGCGGCGCGGGCTACGGATTGCTCGCAGCAACCGGTGCGTTCGACGATCTCCCTCGGCCGAACATCGGCTTCAACTATCTGGGCCGGATCACCACCGCTGTTCCCGACGCCGCACGAGAGTTCGGCTGGATACCCGACCTGACGGTGTCGACGGCGGACGACAGTGGCCGCGACCTCGCCACCGAGTTCGTTCTGCAGATCGATGTGGCAGTGGCGGACGGCGCCATCTCCGCCCGTATCGGTTGCCCCACAGGCGTGGTCGACGATGCCGATGCTCTGGCCGCGCTGTGGCAGCGGGCGATCGACGCGGTGGTCGAGCGTGCACGGCAGCCAGGAGCGGGTGGTCTCACACCGAGCGACGTACCGCTGGTGACCGTCGATCAGGCCCGTCTGGAGCTCTGGGAATCTCGATTCGGGCGGATCGACGACGTCTGGCCTCTCGCACCGTTGCAGCGGGGCCTGCTGTTCCACGCCGATCTGACGCGCGGCGGAATCGATCCGTACACCGCACAGATCGTGTTCGATCTCGGCGGCGACGTCGACGGCGCACGTCTACGCCGCGCGGCCGGGCTGCTGATCGAGCGGCACGACTCGCTGCGCGTGTCGTTCGCCTCCGATGCGCAGGGCCTCCCCGTGCAGATCGTTCAGCGCGACACCGAGATTCCGTGGCGTGAGGAACGCACCGAGGACCTCGAGTCGATCATCGACGACGAGCGCGCACGGCCGTTCGAGATGTCGACCGGGCCGTTGCTGCGCTTCGCTCTGGTGCACGCCCCCGAGCGCACACTGCTGGTCGTCACCAACCACCACATTCTGTTCGACGGGTGGTCCATGCCGATCTTCATCAAGGACCTGCTGGTCCTCTACGCCGCCGACGGCCCGATTCCCGTGCCGGCGCCCAGCTATCGCGACTACCTGGCCTGGCTGACGCGTCTCGATGCGGCGACGGCGGTATCGCGGTGGCAGAGCGCGTTGGCAGGAATCTCCGAGTCGACGCTGCTGACGGATCAGCAGATCGGCTCGAACTCGCTTCCCAAGGACGTCTCGGTCCGACTCGACGGTGCCGCGGTCACCGAGTTGGCGCACTCGCTGTCGGTCACGGTCAACACGGTCGTGCAGGTCGCATGGTCGATCGTGTTGTCCAGTGCCCTCGGGCGTCTCGACGTCGTCTTCGGTGCCACCGTCTCCGGGCGACCCGGCGACGTGCCCGGTGCCACCGAGACACTCGGACTGTTCATCAACACCCTTCCGGTGCGCGTTCGCACCGACGTCCACGACACGGTGGAGACACTGACCCGACGGGTCCAGCACGAACAAGCCGCACTGCTCGACGTACACCATGTCGGGCTCGCCGAGATCCAGGCCGCGGCCGGTCCGAGTGCCCTCTTCGACACCCTTGCGGTGTTCGAGTCGTATCCGATCGATCACAGTGCACTAACCGAGACGACGGACATCGCTGGTATGCGTGTGCTCGGAATCGACGTCGCCGATTCCACGCACTACCCGTTGACCCTCGTCACGGTCCTCGAACCCACCCCGGCCATGACGCTGCGCTATTCACCGGACGCCTTCACCGAAGCCCAGGTCTCGACGTTCGCCGAACGCCTGCAGCGAGTCATGGAGGCGATGGCCTCGGGGCCCTCCGCCCGTGTCATCGACATCGACGTACTCGGGCCGCACGAGCGTGCGGCCACGACAGGGACGTACACCGAACACGACGTCCCACCGCTCACCCTCGTCGAACTACTGGAGTCGGCGTCGATTCGCCACGGCGACAACACATGCGTCGTCTTCGACGGCCGCTCGCTCGGTTACGCCAACTTCGCCGCACGTGTGCACTGCCTTGCGCGCTTCCTCGTGTCCCGCGGCGTCGGCCCCGAGTCGGTCGTCGCGATCTCGTTGCCACGATCGATCGATCAGCTCGTCGCGATACACGCCGTGATCCATGCCGGGGCTGCCTACATGCCGCTCGACCCGGGGCTTCCTGCCGCTCGCCTCGCGCACATGATCGACACCGCCGCACCCGCCGTCGTCCTCGGCTCGTGCATGGACAGTGCCGTACCGGTCATCGACCCACGCGCACTCGACCTCTCGGCGTTTCGCACCACCGCACTGTCGAACCGCGAGCGTCGCGGCGTCGTCCGGGGCGAGAACACCGCCTACGTCATCTTCACCTCGGGTTCGACGGGACGGCCGAAAGGTGTTGCAGTATCGCATCGGTCGATCGTCAACAGGCTGCTGTGGATGCAGGACCGGTACCCACTCGACCCGAGTGACGTGGTACTGCACAAGACTCCGACCACATTCGACGTATCGGTATGGGAACTCTTCTGGCCACACCTGGCAGGTGCACGTACCGTGATCGCCGAACCCGAGGGACACCGAGACCCGAGGTACCTCTCGGGTCTGATTCGCGACGAGGCCATCACCACCACCCACTTCGTACCGTCGATGCTGGATCTCTTTCTTGCACACGGCGATCCCGCGCACTGCACGTCGCTGCGGCAGATCTTCGCCAGCGGTGAGGCCCTTCCTCGATCGACCGTCGCTCGAACCCACGCCGCACTCGACACCGAGTTGCACAACCTGTACGGCCCGACCGAGGCCGCCGTCGACGTCACGTACCACCGAACCGACGGCCGCACGGCGGGTGCGGTTCCGATCGGCGCTCCGGTCTGGAACACCCGTGTCCGTGTCCTCGATTCGGCACTGCGGACCGTACCGATCGGTGCCACCGGCGAGCTCTACCTGTCCGGGGTTCAGCTCGCACGAGGCTACGTCACCCGATCGGCTCTGACCTCGGACCGATTCGTCGCCGATCTCTTCGGCGACGGCGGCAGAATGTACCGGACCGGTGATCTCGTCCGCTGGAACCTCTCCGGTGAGCTGGAATATCTGGGCCGTAACGATTTTCAGGTCAAACTTCGCGGCCAGCGCCTCGAACTCGGCGAGATCGAGGCCTCGATCCTGCGTACACCGGGAGTCACCTCGGCCGTCGTGACGATGCACGGCGACGGGCCGAGCGGCAGGCTCATCGCATACGTCTGCGGCACCGCCGACACCGATCGGATACGCACCCGCATCGAGACCGAACTCCCGCCGTACATGGTTCCCACACAGTTCGTCGAACTTGCGCACATGCCGCTCGGGCGGAACGGAAAGCTGGACAGGGCCGCGCTACCCCGACCGACGTCGACCATCGCGCCGTCCGAACCGCCTGCAGGCGACTCCGAGGTCGCCGTGGCACTGATCTTCGCGGAGGTACTGGGCAGCAGCGATGTCGGAGCAACGACCAGCTGGTTCGAGCTGGGCGGGAACTCGCTGACCGCGACCCAGGTGATTGCGCGCGTCAACTCCGAACTCGGTGCGCAGTTGAGTGTGCGCGAGCTTTTCGACAATCCGACGGTGCGCGGCCTCGCGGCCCGGATCGGAGCCGGATCGTCCGCGGTTCCGTTGACCGCGGCGGACCGGCCGTCGCGTATCCCACTGGCTCCCGAGCAGCATCGGATGTGGTTGCTCAATCGGTTCGATCCGGCGTCGGGTGCGTACAACATCGCAGGCGCCGTCCGGCTCACCGGCGACATCGACGCCCATGCTCTCACCCACGCATTCACCGATGTCGTCGCCCGACACGAGCCGTTGCGTACCGTCTACCCCGACGGGTCCGACGGGCCCCACCAGGTCGTCCTCGACTCCATCGAACTCGACGTTCCGATACTCGACACCACCGAGAGCCTGCTCCCCGGCGCGCTCGTCACCACGGCCGCACACGGATTCGACGTCACCGCCCACCCCCCGGTACGGGCACGGGTGTTCCGGATCTCACCCGTCGACCACGTTCTGCTCGTCGTGACACACCATATCGCCGCGGATGGCTGGTCGATGCGTCCGCTGGCACGAGATGTCATGCTTGCGTACACCTCTCGCACTCAGGGCATCGCCCCGGCCTGGTCTCCGTTGGCAGTTCAGTACGCCGACTACACCCTGTGGAAGATGGCCGTCCTGGGCTCGGAGACCGACCCGGAATCGGTGCTGTCTCGCCAACTCGCCTTCTGGACAGACGAACTCGACGGCGTCCCTCATCGCCTTGCTCTTCCGACGGACCGTCGGCATCCCGAGGTCTTCTCGTATCGAGGTGCCGCGGTGCCCTTCACAGTCCCCGAGCACACCCGTCGCGCCGTCGCGGACCTTGCCGCCGCCACGGGTACGACCCAGTTCATGGTTCTGCACGCGAGCCTCGTCGTGCTGCTCGCCCGTCTGTCCGGGGAGCGGGACATCACCGTCGGAACACCGGTCGCGGGACGCGGTGAACGTGCTGTGGACGATCTCGTCGGCATGTTCGTCGGAACACTGACCTTGCGCACGCACTTCGATCCGTCGTCGTCGTTCGCCGCACTGCTCACCGCTGTCCGCGACCGGGATCTGGCCGCGTACGCCAACGCGGACGTACCTTTCGATCGGGTCGTGGACGCAGTGGCCCCGCCTCGCTCGACCGCCCATCATCCGCTCTTCCAGGTGATGCTGTCCCTCGAGGATCCGGTGCCGACGCTCGAGCTCCCCGGCCTGACCGTGAGCCCGCTCGATCCGGTGGCCTCGGTATCGAAGTTCGATCTTCAGCTCGGGATCGACTCCGCCGATCTCGGCGGAACCTTCACCTACGCAACGGATCTGTTCGACCGCAGCACCGTCGAGTCGTTCGCCGAGCAGTTCGTGTCGATTCTGACGGCCGTCACCTCGGACCCGGCCGTCGTCGTCGGCGACATCGTCTCGCGCGACGGATCGGCGCTGCGCGGCAGGCCTGCACTGCGCGGACGAACCCTGCCTGCCATCATGTCCGCCGCAGTGCTGGCTTCCGGTGGCGGCCATGCGGTCACGACACCGACCGCGACATACACCTATCCCGAGCTCGACGACGCCTCCACCCGGATCGCACGGCACTTGATCGCACGAGGGGCCGGGCCGGGCGACGTGGTCGCGATCGCCCTACCCCGCGGCCTCGTCTCGGTCACGATGCTGTGGGCGGTGGCCAAGACCGGTGCCACATTCGTCCCGATCGATCCCCGCTATCCGGCGGACCGAATCCGGCACATGCTCACCGACTCCGGTGTCACACTCGGCATCTCGGACTCGGTGCACATCGGCGACGTGGAGTGGCTCGATCCGACAGAGCTCGCCGCGGCACCGGGTCCGGCAGCCGCCATCTCCGACCACGACCGAACACGTGCCCTGCATCCAGGTGACACCGCGTACGTCATCTACACCTCCGGCTCGACCGGGATCCCCAAAGGGGTCGCCGTCACCCACACCGGGCTCGCCAATCTCACGGCCGAGTTGGTCGAGCGCCTGCATCTGGACAGCTCCAGTCGCACACTCCATTTCGCCTCCGCCAGCTTCGACGCGTCGATACTCGAACTTCTGATGGCCATCGGCGCCGGATCGTCGATGACGGTGGTGGACCAGGACATCTACGGCGGCACCGAGCTGGCGTCCGCCATGGCCGAGGTGACCCACGCATTCCTGACACCTGCCGCGGCTGCGACCATCGACCCGGGCGACCTGCCTCGATTGTCGACTCTCGTCGTCGGCGGCGAGGCCTGCGGGCCCGAGCTCGTGCGGATCTGGGCGGATCGAGTGTCGCTCTACAACGCATACGGACCGACCGAAAGCACAATCGTCACCACGATCGACGGCCCCCTCGACGCGGCCGCACCCATCCGCATCGGTACCCCGGTCCGTGGCATCGACGCGTACGTACTCGACGCGCGACTCCACCTCGTACCGCCAGGGGTCGTCGGCGAACTCTATGTCGCAGGCGAGGCGCTCGCGCGGGGTTATCACGGCCGCGCGTCTCTGACGGCGTCGAGCTTTGTCGCCGACCCGTTCTCGGCATCCTCGCGCCTGTACCGCACGGGGGACCGAGTTCGGATGGTCGGATCCACACTCGAGTACCACGGCAGAGCCGATGCACAGGTCAAGGTCCGCGGATTCCGCATCGAACTCGGTGAGGTCGACGCGGTCCTTTCCCGGCACCCCGGCGTCGAACATGCGGTGTCCGCGGTACATGCCGACAGTGTCGTCGGATACGTCGTCCCTGCGGAGGGTCATGCACTCGATATCGAGGCACTGACCGACCACGCTCGCCGTAGCCTCCCGTCGCACATGGTTCCTCGCTCCATCACCGTGATCGCACGCATCCCTCTCGCTCCGTCCGGCAAGGTCGATCGGTCGGCTCTGCCCGATCCCGTTGTCGCCGTCGCCGAGTTCCTCGCACCGCGGACCGACGGTGAGACCCTGGTGGCGGAGGTCTTCGCGTCCGTGTTCGGGAGAGATCAGGTCGGCGTACGCGAGAACTTCTTCGACCTCGGCGGAAACTCCCTCGTCGCGACCCGGGTGATCGGACAGATCAACGGACGCGCCAGGACGGCGCTGCCGGTGCGGGCCCTCTTCGATGCTCCCGTCGTCGCGCAACTGGCCGTGGTCGTCGACGCTGCCTCGCGCGGTGCGAGCCTGCCGCCGTTGGTCGCGGGGCCGCGGCCGGATCGAATCCCGCTGTCCGCAGCGCAGACTCGGATGTGGTTGCTCAATCGGTCGGCTCCGGAATCGGCCGCGTACAACATCGCATTCGCGGTGCGTCTGAACGGAACTCTCGATACCGCTGCGTTGTCTGCCGCGGTGGACGACATTCTGGATCGGCACGAGTCACTTCGGACGGTCTATCCGCTCGCCGACGAACCGCACCAGGTGATTCTCGGCCCTGCCGACGTCGAGCTCGATCTTCGGCCGTACGACGTCGACGAGCGATCGGTTCTGTCGGAGGTCGCGGCGGTCCTCGGCCGCGGATTCGACGTCACCGCAGGGGTTCCCGTCCGCGGGCGCCTGTTGCGTACCGCCCAGGACTGCCATGTCCTCGTCCTCGCAGTGCATCACATTGCCGCAGACGGGGTGTCGATGGGACCGCTGTCGCGAGACCTCGTCGCCGCATACGCCGCACGGGCACACGGCGGACGTCCCTCGTGGGAGCCGCTGGCTGTCCAGTACGCCGATTTCGCCCTGTGGCAGCACTCGGTGCTCGGATCCGAGGACGATCAGGACTCGGTCGTATCGAGACAACTCGACTACTGGCGGCGCACCCTCGACGGTCTGCCGGAACTGCTGGAACTACCCACCGACCGACCACGGCCTGCGCGCGCCTCCGGCCGGGGATCGGTGGTCGAGTTCGACCTGCAGCCTCACGAGCTGGCTGCGCTTCGATCGGTAGCGGGCCGCCACAGCATCTCGGTGTTCATGCTCGTGCACGCGGCATACGCGATTCTGTTGGCAAAACTGTCGGCGACGACCGACATCGCCGTCGGGACAACGGTGTCCGGGCGGGCGGCAGGTGCGCTCGCCGACATCGTGGGAATGTTCGTCGGAACCCTCGTTCTGCGTAGCGAGATTCGGGCCACCGACACCGTCGCGGACCTGTTGCAGCAGGTCCGCGCCACCAATCTCGGCGCCCTCGAGCACGGGGACATCCCGTTCGAGAAGGTCGTCGACGCAGTGCGGCCCACTCGGTCGACATCGCACTCGCCTCTGTTTCAGGCGCTGCTCGCCTACGAACACGAACGGCCCTCCGGCATCGAACTACCAGGCCTCACCGTCGCGGAGTTCCCGTACGAATCCGGGGTCACGCGGTTCGATCTCGCCCTCACGCTCACCGAGATGACCGAGGGTCTGCACGGGGCACTGCGATACAGCACCGACCTGTTCGACAATGACACCGTCGCCGGCTTCGCGCAGATGTTCCAGGCGATCCTCGCTGCCGTGGTGGCGGATTCGTCTCGGCAGATCGGGGACATAGACATACTCGATCCATCGGATCTGGCGTCCCTGACGCCGGTGCACGGACCCGCAGCCGTATCACCGAGAACGCTCGCCGAATCGATCGATGACGCCGTCGCATCCAACCCGGACGGAATTGCGATGCGATGGAACGGAATCGATCACACCTATCGGGAGGCCGACCGGGCGTCGAACCGTCTTGCCCGAGTCCTTCTGGGATACGGCATCGGTCCTGAAACGGTGGTCGCACTCGGACTTCCGAGGTCGGCGCAGTCCGTTCTGGCGGTCTGGGCGGTCACCAAGACCGGTGCCGCGTACGTGCCCGTCGACCCGAACTACCCACCGGATCGGATCGCGCACATGGTGTCCGATTCACGGGCCGTCATGGGTATCGCGCTCGGATCGCATCGCTCGTCGCTTCCCGGCGGAATCACCTGGCTGGAGCTGGACAGCGACGACGTGCTGGCCGAATGGGACAGTGCGCCGGAGCATCCCGTGCAGGATCACGAGCTCAGCGCTCCCGTGACCCTCGACACGACGGCGTACATGATCTACACCTCCGGTTCGACCGGAGTACCGAAGGGTGTCGTCGTGACCCATCGCGGCATCGCGAACCTGGCGGCCACGCGGCGCGAGTTGCACGAGATCACCCCGAGCTCACGGTTCATGCACAACACGTCCCCGAGTTTCGACATGGCGGTCGGTGAAATGGTCTCCGCGTTGTCGGCTGCGGCGACACTGGTGATCAGCCCACCCGAGTTACTCGGCGGCGACGAACTGGCAGAGTTCATCCGATCCGAGGGCGTCACCCACTCGCTGATGACACCGTCGGCCCTGTCTACTCTCGATCCGACCGAGCTCGACACGCTTCGCGTCGTATGCGTGGGCGGGGAGGCGTGCAGCCCCGAACTCGTTGCACGATGGGCACCCGGACGGGTGATGCTCAACGGGTACGGTCCGACCGAGGCGACGGACATCTCGACGCTCGGCAGACTCACCGCGGGCGATCCGGTCGACATCGGTTCTCCGGTAGCAGGATTCGAGGCGCTCGTCCTCGACGGACGGCTACGCCCCGTTCCGGTGGGAGTTCCCGGCGAGCTGTACGTCGCCGGGCCCGCACTCGCCCGCGGTTACCACGAGCGATTCGGCACCACCAGTGCACGTTTCGTGGCGAACCCATTCGGCTCGGGACGGATGTACCGCACAGGCGACGTCGTTCGATGGACACCGGACGGCAGGCTCCACTACCGCGGCAGAAGCGACGCACAGGTGAAGATCCGCGGATTCCGGATCGAACTGGGTGAGATCGACGCTGCACTTGCGACGCACGCCGGCGTGGACTTCGCCGTCACCGTCGGCAGGCCCGGTCCGTCCGGGGACGATATTCTCGTCTCCTACGTACTCGGCACCACCGCGGACGACCTGCGGGCCTACCTACGAAAGATGCTGCCGAACTACATGGTTCCCTCTGCCGTCGTGACAGTCGAGACCATCCCGCGGACGCCGACCGGAAAGCTGGATGTCGGCGCTCTTCCCGTACCGGAATTCACCGGCGGCTTCCGCGCACCCACCAGCGACACCGAAGAAGTAGTCACTGCAATTTTCTCGGAGGTACTCGGAATGGAAACGGTCGGAACAGACGACGACTTCTTCGAACTGGGAGGAAACTCGCTCGCCGCGATGCGGGCAGTGACCCTGCTACGGAACTCGACCGGCGTCGATCTTCCGCTTCAGACGTTCCTCGCCGATCCAGTGCCGTTATCCATTGCTGCACTGGTGGACACTGGTGGCGGCGCAGAGTCGTCCTTCGACATCGTGTTCCCCATCCGCACCGAGGGAAGCGGTGCGCCGCTCTTCTGCATCCACCCGATCGTCGGATTGTCCTGGTGCTACACCGGACTCGACCAGTACACCGACGGACCGATCTACGGCATCCAGACCCCTGGGCCGACGGATCTGCCCTCCTCGCTCGACGATCTCGCCCAGCGCTACATCGAGGAAATAGAGCGCGTCGCACCGGACGGGCCCTACCATCTACTCGGGTGGTCACTCGGTGGCACGATCGCACACGCGATGGCCGTGCGACTTCGAGCCGCAGGCAAACCCGTCGGATCGCTGATCCTGCTCGACAGCCACGCCGTGCAACAGATCGACGTCTGGGACACCGAAGTTCCTGCAACGGATCTGCTCGACGCGGTGGGTGTGACGTTGCCTGGGACGGAGGGTCAGCTCGTCGGGCTGGACTCTCTGCCTGCGCTGGCAGCGGGATCCGGCATCCTCGACGGCTCTGCCGCGGAGCGCCTGTTGGCGTCGGCGCGCCACAACCACGAGATGGCCATCCGACACCGACCGGGGGTGTTCGACGGCGACGTCTTGTTCGTCAGCGCGGGCGCGGAGGACGAGGCCGGGCTTCCGACGTGGTATCCCTATGTGCGCGGCGAGATCTGGAACGTATCGATCGCACACACGCACTGGCAAATGACGTCGGCACCTGCGTTGAAGGCGTACGGTCCCTCTGTTGCACGCCATCTCACGCGGACGGCGGTCGCACGGTGAACTGTCTGGGGCGAGCGGCAATCGCAGCGCTCGCGACACTGTTCCTGATACCTGTATCGGTGGCGATCGCCGAACCTTCTCCCGCGGAGACGGGTTCGCTCGACCACATCGAGAAGATCGACGACCGGCGGTGGGACGTATTCGTCCACTCGCCGTCGATGGATCGGATCATTCAACTCGAGGTCCTCAGACCCGCCGACACCTCCGTCCCGCAGCCCACTCTGTACATGCTCAACGGCGCCGGTGGCGGAGAGGACGGCGCCAACTGGCTACGACAGACCGACATCGCCTCGTTCTTCGGTGACAAGAACGTCAACGTCGTGATCCCTGTCGGCGGCTATCTGTCGTACTACACCGACTGGGAACGCGACGACCCGGCGCTCGGCCGCAACATGTGGCAGACCTTCCTCACTCAGGAACTACCTCCCGTTCTCGATGCGGCGTTGAATGCCAACGGCGTCAATGCAATCGGCGGGCTGTCGATGTCCGCTGGATCGGTACTCGATCTCGCGATTCAAGCACCAGGGCTGTATCGCGGGGTGGCGTCGTACAGCGGTTGCGCGCAGACATCCGATCCGATGGCACGCAACTTCGTCCGATTGCTCGTCGAAGCGCGCGGTCAGGGAAGTACCGACAACATGTGGGGACCCGACGGCGATCCGCGGTGGGTCGAACACGACCCGTATGTCAATGCCGAGAAGCTCCGCGGTCTGGAACTGTTCGTCTCCAACGCAACCGGGCTGCCGGGACCCTACGAGATGCCAGGCGTCGTCCGGCCTGCGGGCTCGCCTCCGCTCGCGGATCAGGTCGTCGTCGGCGGGATCATCGAAGCCATCACCAACGAATGCTCCATGCGACTGCAGCAGCGGCTCGACGAGCTGCAGATTCCGGCCGACTTCGATCTCGGACTCCCCGGAACCCATTCGTGGATGTACTGGCAGGATGCGTTGCGCGCGTCGTGGCCGACGTTGGAACGGGCCCTGCGCTGACGCCCTACCAGCGAGCGAGTTGCCTGATGTCCCCACCGGATCCGCTGTAGCTGTTGATGTCGGTGGGGGCATCGATTCCCGGGATACGACCGTTGTCGGTGAACTGCCAGAACATCCAGTTCGACCAGCCGCCCGGCAGCGGGCCTGGGGCGTTGCCGCCGTTGTAGTCCGCAATCCACAGCGGGTAGTTGTTGAACTCGTGTGTGTCCGCCATCGCGGTACGCCAGAAGTTGGGGTAGGTGTAGATGATCGGTTGCCGACCGGTCAACGCCTGCACGGTGTTCAGGTATCGGTGCGTCCAGTCGATGAGCTGCGCGGGCGCCAGCCCACGCGAGTTCTCCAGATCGAGGACAGGCGGCATGTCACCAGCGCCGTTGATGCCGAGCACCACCGTCGAGTAGAACGCAGCCTGAGCTTCCGGCGAAAGGCTCACGTCCGCATAGTGATACGCGCCGCGAGCCACTCCGGCGACCCGCATGACAAGACAGTCCTGAACGAAGAACGGGTTGACGTAGTTCAAGCCCTCGGTTGCCTTGACCATCGCGAACTCGTGCTCGGACGCGCGGACCGCGAACCAGTCGATCTTCGTGCCGTCGATGTGCTGCCACGACGACACATCAGGGCCCTGCGGATTGGCCGACGCGACCGCGGGAAGCCCGCAGACGAGAGTACCGGCGAGCAGAAGCGGTGCGAGCGCGCGTTTGATGGCCATCGAGCTGATGCTAGGGAGTCCGGGACGATCGCTCAATGGTGAGTGATCACAGAATCCCGCGTCACCCCAGCCAGTCGACGCGTCAGCCCAGCCAGTCGAGAACTGCTGCCGCCGTCCAGGATTGCTGCATACTTCCGAGCGGCTCGCCGGTGAAAGGCTCGTAGTACTCGGCGAAGCTACCGTCGCTGGCCTGCCGCAGACCTTCTTCGCGCAGGTTCAGCGACCGTTCGGCCCAACCGCGGCGCGAGAACGCCCAGGAGAACAACCAGGTGATGACGGGCCACACCGGTCCGCGCCAGTACTCACGCGGGCGGAAGTCACGTGAGACAGGCGATGTGGACGGTGGAACTGCGTAACGCAGGTCCGGATGCCCGCAGAATCGCGTGCCCTCGAACGTTCTGATGAGATTGCGTTCCTGCTCACGTGGAAGTCCGCCACACAGAAGGGGTGCGAACATCGCGATGGTTTCGGTACTGATCCACCGTCCCGCGCGGATGTCGTAGTCGCGAGCGGCGCCGGACCGCTGATCCGTCGTCGCGATGACACCCTTGCGGAACTTCTCGGCCCACCCTCGGAGTTCTCGGACGTCGGAATTGGGCTTCGAATGCTCCTCGCCTATCGTCGCGAGCACATCGCAGGCCATCGCGAAGATGGCGCTCACGAACACGTCCTCGACCGCGAAGCTCATCTTCTCCGCGAGCGCTGTGTCGTCGTATCCCGCTTGCTTCATCTCCTCGACGAGCCAGATGTAGCGGTCGTACTCGTTGTTGCTCGGGCGTTGCGAGGCGTCGGTGATGACGGCGTCGTCCTTGCGCACGTACGGCGGCATCGCACCGGCGACGACGTTGCGATACGACGAGTCCCATCGCGGTGAGTTGTCCATGCCCGATTCCCAGCCGTGGAACAAGGTGATGCGTCCGCTGCCCTCGATGTCGCGTGCCTCGGCCAGCCAGCGGTGCCAACGGACCAGATTTTCCCAGCGACGGTCCAGGAACTCCTCGGCGACGGCCCTCGTGGTCCGGCCATGCCTGCGTGAGTGATCGAGAATGCGCTGGACGGCGATGGCGTGGACGGGCGGTTGGGTGATGCCCGACGTCTGCGGGCCGAGCGGGGCATGCACCGCGAGTTCGCTCGTCTCCCACCGCGCAGGACCAGGGAAATAGCCGTCGACACCGTTGGCGAAGACGATGTGCGGAATCATGCCGTTCTTCCACTGCGCGGACAGCAGCGTATCGAGCTCGACGACGGCGCGTTCGACGCTCAGCGGAGCCAACCCGACGGAGACGAATGCCGCATCCCAACTCCACATGTGCGGATAGAGCCGAGGCGCGGCGCTCGTCATCGTGCCCAGGTCGTTACCGCGGAGGAGGTAGGCAGCCCGCGCGGCCAACTGTGTCGAGGTGAATCCACGGTCGCCCATGGTTCCAGTTTGCGACCGATCACTGTTTTCTGCCCATCGAGACACCGAATTGATCGAGGACCATAACTGTCCGCAATCATGCTTAGTGTTGTCCTCACCAGCAACGAAAGGCAATTAGATGACTCTCACGGGTGAGAAGGCCGACATCGCGCGAATGCTCGCCGATCAGCGTAAGAACTTCCTCTACACGGTCAAGGGCATCACCGACGAGCAGGCCAGGGAGCGGACGACCGTCAGCGAACTCACCCTCGGTGGACTGCTGAATCACGTCGTCAGCAACGAACGAAGCTGGATGAAGATCATTGCGGACATGGACGAGCACTCCGAGTTCGACATGTCCCGCATGGGCACTGAGTACGTCCTGGGTCCCGATCAGACCGTCGCTGGACTTCTCGCCGAGTTCGAGCAGGTCGCGGCCGACACCGAGACCGCCCTGGCTTCGCTGAATCTCGACGAGCAGATTCCGCTCCCGACCGCCCCCTGGGCTCCCGAGCGGACCTGGCAGTCGGCCCGCTTCACCCTGCTGCACATCCTCCGCGAGATCGCCCAGCACGCCGGGCACGCAGACATCATCCGCGAATCCCTCGACGGGGGAAGTACAACCATGTCCATGGCAGCCGAGGCGGGAATGACGTTCGACTGACGCCCGCCCACCACCCCTGCCCCTTTTTCGCAAACGCACATGCATTTGTGCAGATCGGGCGGTCCCACCCACCACCCCACGCAAACGCACACGCATTCGTGCAGATCGGGCGGTCCCGCCCACCACCCCACGCAAACGCACACGCATTCGTGCAGATCGCCAGGTCCCACCCACCACCCCACGCAAACGCACACGCATTCGTGCGGTGGGTGGGGCTGCAGGTGACCGGGTGGGCCTACCGGTCCCGCCCATGCGCCGATCTAGGCTGCAGCCATGACTTCGACAGCTTTGGTGACGGGTGCGAGCAGAGGTCTCGGGGCCGAAATTGCACGAACATTGGCGTCGGACCACCAGGTGTATCTCGGGGGTCGATCGGCGGACTCGCTCACTGCGGTGGCGTCGGAACTACCCGGTTCGACGCCATGGCCGGTGGATCTTCTCGACCACGACGCCGTTCGTTCCGCCGTCGAGAAGATCGAGTCGCTGGACGTACTGGTGCACAACGCAGGCGTCGCGCAGCTCGGCACGATCGAGGAGTCTTCGATCTCGGACTGGCGCGCTCAATACGAGAGCAATGTGCTGGCCGTCGTCGCCCTGACGCAGGCATTGTTACCTGCACTTCGACGGGCAGGCGGTCACGTTGTGCTCGTGAACTCCGGCGCCGGTTTGCGCGTCAACCCGGGGTGGGGCGCGTATGCGGCGTCGAAGTTCGCGTTGCGTGCATTCGGCGACGCCCTTCGTCAGGAGGAGCCATCGCTGCGCGTGACGTCGGTCCACCCGGGGCGGATCGACACCGACATGCAGCGAGCGATCGTCGCCCATGAGGGCAACGAGTACGACGGCTCGAAGTTCCTGCAGGCCTCGACCGTTGCGCGGGCGATTCGAAACGCCATCGACACTCCCGCCGACGCGCATCCGACGGAGATCGTCCTTCGCGTCCGCTGATCGCCGCATCCCCGTCCCTCCCGTCCCTCCGCAAATGCATGTGCGTTTGCGGGAAACGGCGGACAACACCCCACCACCCACACGAACGCACGTGCGTTTGCGGGAAACGGCGGACAACACCCCACCACCCACACAAACGCACGTGCGTTTGCGGGAGGGGTTCGGGCACACTGCTCGCATGATCGTCCGACGCGAACGCCCCACCGACCGGCCCGTGATTCTCGACGTCATCCGCGCCGCGTTCCGGAAAGACTCCGGTGAGCCCACCGAAGTGGGCCTCACCCAGAAACTGTTCGACGACGGTTACCTGCCCGAGCTTTCGTTGGTCGCCGTGACGGACGGGCAGATCGTCGGATACGTCATCGGGACGGTCGGGTGCATCGGCGACACCGAGGCCATCGGGATCGGGCCGCTGGCGGTTCTGCCCGAGTTCCAGGGCCGAGGCGTCGGGCAGGCGTTGATGTATGCGCTGATCGGGGCTTCGGAAGCACTGCACGAACGGGTGCTCGCTCTGCTCGGCGAGCCCGAGTACTACTCGCGCTTCGGTTTCCGTGCGGGGTCGGAGGTGGGTGTGAAGTCACCTGATTCGGCGTGGGGCGACTACTTCCAGGCACTGCAACTCACCGACGGCCCGGTGAACGGCGAGTTTCAGTACGCGAAACCCTTCGACGAGCTGTAGAAACCGACCTAGGCTTGCACCCATGCCACTGTCGAAATCGGAACGTGAAGAGTTTCTGTCCGAGCCGCACATCGCGGCATTGTCGGTCTTCGCCGGCACTGATCGAGGACCGCTGACGGTACCCATCTGGTACCAGTACACCTCGGGCGGCGAGGCCTGGGTGCTCACCGGCAAGGACTCCAAGAAGGCCGAACTCATAAGGGCTGCAGGTCAATTCAGCCTGATGGTCGAGCGAGTCGAACCCACCATCCGATACGTCGCCATCGACGGTCCCGTGTTGCGTGAAGAGCCGGGTTCACCCGAGAAGTCCCGCGAAATGGCCAGCCGTTACCTCGCGCCCGAGAAGGTCGACGGGTACCTCGAGTTCGAAAAGACCATGGGCCCGCAGGTCTCGTTCTACCTCGACCCGAAGCACTGGCTGTCCGCTGACATGGGCTCGATCTAGTGCGCTCCGCACCCGTGCGCGCGCAGTCGGTCTCCGGGGTCAGTTCTCGGAGCGGATGCGAGCCCGCTACCGGGACCAGGGCTTCTGGGGGTTGGTCGATACCCGCTCGGCACGTGGACGCACGCTGACCGGCAATGTCGACGAGCGAGTGGTCGAGGCCGCACATACGGTCGTCGCCGCCCAAACCGGCACCTCGACGGGCACCCGTTCACGAGTAGTCCGCCGGGTACGCGATCTGCTCGACGAGCAACACGGTCCAGGGGAGTGCAGATGCCCTCGCGGACAACGCTGTACCGGTTGTTGGACACCTTGTCCAAGGGCAGACATACGTTCGGGACGGCCACGACTCGGCGCACGACAGCGCTCAAACCCGACCGCGTCTACACCGCCACGACGGCGGCGAGGCCGGGTGAGCAGGTGCAGATGGATGCGACACCACTCGATGTGATGGCGGTGATGGACGCCGGGGTGATCGGCCGTGCCGATGGTCGATCTCTCCCGCAACGTCGAGATCATCACCGCGCACCGGCGATGGGGCCGGTTGCTCGCCGCTACCTCCGACCACGCGTGGGCGCGCCAACAATTCTGTTGCGCAACAGCGATCGTCACCCGCTGGCACCACCAGGATTGGGGCACCCGCCGGGCTGCCGGGTTCGACCACCTGCACGCGCGGTGGGACCGACGGGCTCTAACATTGTCGGCCTCGGATGCGGCTACGTCACTGCTGGTGACGCCCGAGGCCGTCGTACTCGCCGAGATCCTCTGCGACCTCCGGTGGCGGCGGCATCTCGCCATGGCTCATGACTTCGTTCTGGTGTCGTTCTATCCAAAGACTGGGTTATGAGGCACCGCAACCTATTTCGGGATGTCCGCGACCAGCATTGGAAGCGAGTCGACAGCCGCTACCCCTACAAACGTCGCTTCGCCAACGCCATCCTCCCCGAACCTCATCGTTTCAGATGAGAAAGATCAGTCCGGCCCGCCGCGACTCCCTGGGTGCTTGATAGGACCTGGAGTCTCGATCCGCAACGTGCGTTGACCGCGCCTTAATTAAGCAGCTCGATGTAGAAACGAGCACGTGTGTCCCACGCGTCGAGCAGAAGGACTTGCGGCGTCCACCGCGCGCGATCCCCGCACCTGAACGCGAGGCCTGCAGGCCTCGACTCGAGGCCTATTGGTCGCCGTCAGATACGTCGCGATACCGGTAGATCAATTGCGCTGGAATGGCTTTTGCATGCCGGGTAGGCGACGCCGCGCAAAGGATCCACGGGCGAGCTCGTCCCGCAACAAGCACGCATGGTGAACCAAGCTCAGGTAACGGTTACGAAGCAAGCAATCAGGGTGCCGATTCAGAAAGCAATGGATCGCCGGGCAATTAGGTTCTGGGCGCCCGTCTCACCCGTCCAAAGCCGGGTGAGAAGCGAATCTCTGATAGTGGCGGCACAGCGTGCCCAAGTACAGTGAAAGCCTGGCCGCAGCATCTTTACTTGACGCATCCTGCTCGGCAGCTCAACACGGTGACGAGCACCGCTCCGTTCACCGTAGGCTCGGTTGGCGAGCATCTCGTTTGTTGTTGCTGCTGTTGAGGAGGTGCGCAAGTGCGTGAGGAGCGCCCTTTCCAAAAATGAGTTCCACCGTGTCATGGGCGGCGGTGGCCTCAGCGAGGCTACGTTCGAACATCACCGCCTCATAGGCGGCGAGCGCTGTTTCGGGATCATCGGGTGTTGCGGCGATCGCCTCGGCCAGTTCGGCTCCGTCGAGCATTGCGGTATTTGCACCTTCACCGCCGGGGACTGTCACGTGGGCGGCGTCGCCGAGCAACGTGACGCCGGGAACCCGGCCCCACCGGTGCCGATCGGGCAGTTGGTGGATGCTGCGCAGGACGGGAGCGGTGTCACTGTGGGCGATGAGGGCGGTCAGCTCCGGCGCCCATCCCTCGAACTGCGCGGCGATCGCGATGCGCGCGGTATCGGCGTCTGCGAAGTCGATGCGGTCGAACCATGCGAGCGGTCGTGTCATGACGACGTAGGTATGGATAACGTTGTTCGCCTCGCGGTGGGCGAGGAAACCTCCGCGTGGTTCGAGCGCGTAGAGCGCGCCATTGCCCACCAACGCAGCGGAGGCGGGATGCCTTCGCTCTACGTCGTGCAGATAGACGTCGACGTTGCTCATGCCGGCGTAGGTCGGGGTCTGGTCCGACAGCAACGGTCGTACTTTCGACCAGGTGCCGTCGGCGCCGACCAGCAGATCGGTGGTGGCTGTTGATCCGTCTGCGAAGGCCAACCAGTGCTTGCCGTTACCGAGTGTGCTCGCATTGGTGAGCTTCTTGCCCCACTGCACCGTCGTGTCGGGTAATGACTCGAGCAGGATTCGTCGGATGTCGCCTCGGAGTGCCTCGGGTTTGGCCATCGAGCCGTCGTCGGGAACCTCGCCCAGAATGCGTCCGTGCCGATCGCAGACCCGTTGCGCCGCACCGCCGCGGTGCAGGATCGCGCGGTACTGCTCGTCAAGGCCGGCAAGATGCAGCGCGTGCTGGCCGTTGTGTTCGTGTAGGTCGAGCTGGCCGCCCTGGGTTCGTGACCGGGGTGAGGCGTCCTGGTCGTAGACGGTTACGGGGACGCCGTGCCGGTACAGCACGCGGGCTAGGACCAGCCCGCCGAGGCCGGCACCAATGACGGAGACGTGTGGGGGCATTCGACTATCCTCTCAAACCTTTGGACCATCGGTCCAAGCGTGTGCTTCAGCTTGGACCGGCAGTCCAAAAATGTCAAGATGAAGGCATGACTTCCCAGCCGACGCGTACACCAAGGCGCCTCGATGGCCTATCCCGCCAGCGAATAGTGAGCGCCGCTGTCGAGATCCTCGATGCGGATGGCGAGCACGCGCTCACGATGCGGACGCTCACGGAGCACTTCACGACCGGCCGGGGCGCGATCTATCACCACGTATCCGGGATGGACGACCTGCTCGCCGCGGCCGCCGACGACGTGATCGCGGTCGTGACGACGCCCGCCACCGCGCAGCTCGACCCGGTCGCGTCGCTCCGCCACCTCGCGGTCGGCGTCTACGACGCGGTCGACCGCCATCACTGGGTCGGTACCCAGCTGGCCCGGGATTCGATGCAACCGGCCGTACTGAGGATCTGGAAAGGCGTCGCGGTGGCGCTTCGCGAGATCGGGCTCACCGGATCATCGGCCGCCAATGCCGGCTCGGCGCTGTCGAGCTTCCTGTTCGGTTCCACGGCACACATCGCTAGCCGCTCCCGGCGTTCACACGATCCTGAGAGCCGGCGCGCGTTCCTCGATGCTCTAGCGTCCTATTGGACGGCCGACGACCCCGAGCCCACCACCATCGAGGCGGCCGCACACCTCCGAGACCACGACGACAGGGAACAGTTCGTCGCGGGATTGGACATCGTTCTCCGCGGGATCACTGCGGCGCCATAAAGCTTCAGAAATCCCTTCCACTGCGAATTTGGTCGCCGCGTACGCGCCCAAGCCAGGCGCTGGTGGCGCGATACCGGCGAGTGAGGAGATCTGCACGAGGTGTCCATGCGTCCGCAGGCGGAAATCCGCCAGATCCGATGAGAACGAATCGATTGACGTTACATCTGAGACATGGGGCGCACCGCTGGTCAGCCTGACAAGCGCCGCCACATGGGATGAGAACCCACATCCAGTGCTACTTTGCGCGCACGGGTGGCGGAGCCGTTCTGCGGTCACGCCTGTCCTTGTGATCGACGAGCGTCCGACCTCCACCCATCGAGGCCGTACCGCACAGCGGACAGATCACATACCAATCCTCGAAGCCGTCGATGAACTTCATCGTTCCTTGTTGCCCGACGGCTGGACATTGCGTCATGCTTTCCCCCTTTGATTCGACTTCTGCAAGTGGCGTGTAAGAAGAGAACCGGACTCACGTGCCGCACTGGCAACACTCACCGGCACGTGGTTCAATTGAGTGAATCGAACATACGTTCGTCAGGGGGTGACGTGGCCGACAAGTCGTCGATCGAATGGACCGAAGCGACGTGGAATCCGGTCACGGGATGTGACCGCGTTTCCGCAGGCTGCGACCATTGCTACGCGCTGACACTGTCCAAGCGACTGAAGGCTATGGGCGCAGAGAAGTATCAGAACGACGGTGACCCACGCACATCTGGACCAGGGTTCGGGGTGACCACCCACGAATCAGCGCTCGACCAACCTCGCCGATGGCGTGCGCCTCGGGTGGTCTTCGTCAATTCCATGAGTGACCTCTTCCACGCCAAGGTTCCAATTGCGTTCGTGCGGGACGTCTTCGACGTGATGCGTGAGACTCCTCAACACACTTATCAGATCCTCACCAAGCGATCACTCCGGTTATCGCGCATGGCTGAGAAGTTGGAGTGGCCGTCGAACGTTTGGATGGGGGTGTCGGTCGAGGACTCGTCCGTGCTCGATCGTGTCGATCACCTGCGGTCCGTCCCCGCGGCGGTTCGCTTCCTTTCGTGCGAACCACTCATCGGTCCACTCGGCGGAATCGACCTGCGCGGTATCGGCTGGGTCATCGCGGGTGGAGAGTCCGGCCCCAATTACCGTGTGATGGATATCAATTGGGTTCGGGTCCTGCGTGACGACTGCCGCGAGGCCGATGTCCCATTCTTCTTCAAACAGTGGGGTGGACGGACTCCGAAGCAACTCGGCCGTCAGCTCGATGGCCGCCTGTGGGACGAAATGCCTCGACTGGCAATGTAGTCACCACCATGGTCGCGACGACGGCTCCCAGTGGGGTTCGGGTCGCCACAACGTCTCGCCACTGACCTCGGGATCCGGGATTTCGACATCGAGAAAGCTCAGCTGCCCCGACTCGATGCGCGTCTCCTCTGCTGCCAGCTGGCGCGCCTGTTTCATCATCCCCGGCTCACGCTGTGCGGCTTTGTTGTACAAATAGCTCATGATGTTGTCGCCAGCGATGTGATCAGTCGCGAAGACCATGTAGTACAACTCGGTCTCGTTCTGCATCGTCATCGGAATGGAATGTGTGACAGCGTAGCCGAGGTCCTCAGAGAGCTGCTTGCGAATGAGATTGACCATTTCGCGGCGATACTCAGAACCCGAAATAGTCTTTCTGTCTCGTGCTCGCTGGATCCGCAGCCAGTCCTCTGTCCCGTACGACATAGACACGCGCTCACGGAAGCGAACATGACCGCTACCGGTTGCACCCTTGATGACCATGGCTGGCGAGACAAGCATCCAGATCTCAGCCTTGGTTCTCGAGGTCGTCGGTTTGAACCGCGACACCTTTTCGATTGTGCTCCAGTGAATCTCGGCAGCCTGCTGGTCTGCAAACACGAACGTAGGCGCCCACGACACAGGCTTCAGCCTACGAAGCACCGAGTCGATCGTCGAATTGCAGTCGCCGGGGACCACATCGAATGTCTTGTGCGGGTATGTTCTTCTGAGGTTGTCTTCCAGAGCACCTGCGTTTTTCGGGAGTTCACAGAACGCATGATGCGTGAAGCCCGGATCGGACTCGAGTGCGCGACGAGGTGACCCCGCGAGCTGCTTACCGGTGTACCGCTCGACGTTCGCAGCCTGGCCTGCCATCAGATCGATATAGAGCCTCTCGTCCGATCGCTTCGCGGCTTTGTTGAAGGCCGGCAGATAGTCGCTCAGTATCTGCAGCTTGTTGACTGTCCAATACGACCACTCCCGTGGCGTTCTTTCCGACACCTGATCCACCCCTAATCAGTCGAAATTCATTCCCCCGCCGGACACTAGTTGTAGCCTCCGACAAACTTCGCAACTCAGTCCCGGCACAGCCTCGGCAGAGCGCCAACGTTGCAGGCGCTCTGCCGGTTCCGACTAGACCCCAGCGGATCCGGTCCACGGCAGCGGTGCCGGAGCGGGAAGCGGCGCGGGGACAGGTGCCGGAGCGGGCGCCGGAGCCTTCAGCGTCCATGTCCCGCAGTAATCGGAGACGAAGGCGACGTCGCTGGCCTTGATGGTCACCACAGCCTGACCGGACTCGGGGCTGACGAAGTCGTTGGCGATGATCGAGTCGAAATCACCGTCGAAACTCGATGCACGCTCCCAGTAGCAGCCGTACTCGTCCGTGGATCCAGCGGAGACGTAGGTGCCGGGGGCGATGTCGCTGCCGACAGCCCATGTGCCGTTGCCGAACGATGTTGCGGGAGCGGCGGACGCGATACCCGTACCGGCGAAAGCCGTGCCGGCCAGAACTGCAGCAGCGATGAGGGACTTCTTGAACATGGTGGAGCCTTTCGAGTGAAGTGAACGGTTCCGATCGAGTCTGATCGTGAGCCGGTACAGCAGGAAGAAACTGCTTCCTATGCGGATAGGGCAAGAGCGCTGCTCTGCCCCATGATGTTTCGGTTGATCTGATCCTTGACGCTGGAACTGACGCCCGCTTCCTCGTTGCGACGCGCTGCCACTGCGAGGCGATCGGCAAGCTCGTTCAGTTCGTGGCCGGCGTGCCCGCGAACCCAGCTGTATCGGATGTCGCGGCCTGCCGCGCGGCGGTGAACTACATCGACGATTTCGACGACGTCACCGCGCCGCGTGTCGAGCAACCTCGCCCGCGACTTCCCCAGGCACGCCAGTGCTGGCTTGCTGTCGGTCAGAATGTGGAGACGACGGTCGGGGAATGTCTTGATCGCCAGGGCGATCGCGAGAAGCTCGCCGACGAGGACGGTTTCGACGTCGGGATATGCCTTACTGGCAAACGCGCCTTCTGCGCTGACGCACCCCACTCCGACACCGCTCCTGCGTGTCGCCTTGGATGCGTCGGTTGCCACGGTCAACTCGGGGAGTGCCTCCCGTCTGGCCAGTTCTTCGGTCCACGCCCGGCGGTGAGCGAAGCGGGTGTAGTCGTCCAGGGCCTCGAGTGCCGTCCCGACCAGGTCGAGCAGCGGACCTCGTGCGACTGCAGCGACGCCGAGTCCGGGAAACGATTCCGCAACTGCCGCGATTTCACGCCGGAACGTGGTGTCCGCGATGTACAGGACACTCGGCTGATCGACGACGAGCAAAAAGTGCTCGAAGGCGTCCAGTGCGGCAGCATATTTCCCGTCACCGACCCGACTCGTGAAAACCTTTGCTTGCGTTCCGCTTTCGCAGGCCCACGCCAGGGCTACTTCCAAGTCGGCATCGGGCCCGACGTCGTTCCTACGAATATGAAGAGCTGCGAGCACTGTGGCCTCCTCGGTTGGCTGTGGAATGAACAAAGCATCAGCCAGAGCGGTAGAGATTGGAAGTGATCAGTTGATAACCCGAGTTATCACCTCTTTGGTGCCAATGAAGCATTCCATGCGGTAGTTTTCAAGGGCTGGACCGACGCGTCCGAAGGACAACACTACCGAGGAGGTGCGACATCGTGGTTCAGCGAGTCAACACTCTTCTCACGATGTCCGACATCGCCGCCTTGGCCCAGGTCCAGCGCCCGGTAGTGACAATGTGGACACGCCGCTACACCGGCAGTGACCGCCCCTTTCCTGCCCCCTCCCAGATACGTGGCCGGCAACGCCACTACGACGGTGACGAGGTGGTCCGCTGGATCGAGAGCAGAAACCTCGGCAACAACGACGCGCTCGACGAGAGCCTTGCCCTGCATGCGGCCCTGAACACGGGCGACGAGTTCGACGAAGACATCGTGTTCGACGGCATCACCGCACTCCTCTGCTTGAAGTGGTATCTCGGCGGTCAGCTGAGCGAGTATTCATCCGCCGAGCTCCTCGACGAGGCCGACGAAACCGATCCCGACGACGAGTTTCTCTACTCGGAGATCGAGACGCTCGGAGACGGCCTCACTAAGTTTGCCGAGTACACCGATCTCCTGGCAGATTCCGCATACGAACCGAAGTTCGCGTTCGAATCACTTGTGGCTCAACGGAACCGCTCGACGATCAGTAGCGATTCCGGTGGCCGAGTCTCCCCGCAGTGCCTGACGCTGTGCGCCGCGATCACCGCGGCGCTCACCGACCCCGACCACCACGTCTACGTCGACCCCACCGCCGGCACCAGCGATTTGCTGGTCGCTGTCCGCGCCGGCCTTCCCGAGTACTCGGAACCGACGTCCATGTGCAATGAAACCGGTTCACGTACCTCACGTTTGGCGCGTCGGCGTCTCGCCGTCCACGGTTGGGCGCGCGCGAGTCCGCCACGCGGCGGCTTCGGAACCGGCTTCGAGTTGTCGGGTCCGTCGGCGTTCGTCATCCAATACCCGTCGGCATCATCGCTCGGTCACACCGATGCACAGATACTGTCCGAGATCGACGACATTGCCGTCCAGATGTCCGACGACCATGTCGCCGTTGTATTGGCCCCTGCCTCGGCACTGCTCGATGCGCAGCCGGACCCTGAGGCCGCACGCCTACGCTCGGACATCCTGCGGTCCGATCGCGTGCGCGCTGCGATTCGGCTGCCGGAAGGCCTCATGCCGGCCAGCCCTGGAACATCGCTGGCACTCTGGGTCCTGGGCCCCGCGTCCGAGGCAGTGCGGCCGGCCGATCGGTGGTCGGTGATCGTGGATGTCGGATCACGCGAACTCGATGACGCGACTACCGACGGATTGGTCTCCGATGTCGTTGCTGCGATGGGTGATTGGAACAGCATTCGTGCTCACGCTTTCCAGTTCGGCGTTCTCACCAAGACGTCGGTGCTGTTGGCGGAGGACAAGCGCGGACTCACTCCAACAC
The DNA here is from genome assembly GCF_001895005.1 of Rhodococcus yunnanensis NBRC 103083. Taxonomy (GTDB): domain Bacteria; phylum Actinomycetota; class Actinomycetes; order Mycobacteriales; family Mycobacteriaceae; genus Rhodococcoides; species Rhodococcoides yunnanense. The sequence continues at coordinate 147,206 of NZ_BCXH01000010.1, forward strand.
GGATCAAGCGGCCTCGTGTTCGACGTATCGGTGCCGATCTCGCTGCCGAGATCCTCACGCGCTCGGATGCAATTCAACACACTCAGCTCGAATTGCGCCGCGACGTCCGTCTACCGGTCGAGTATCGAGCCGCAGACGGCTCTTTGCTGCCCACCCTCGGTCAACTCGCTGCGTCCGGTGAGCTGAAAGTGCTGGGTGGTCACAGGATCGAGCCCGGACACATTCTCGCCGGGGGAGCAGTCCGTGTGATCGGACTCGAAGAAGTGCTCGGTCAGATTGGGATCGGACAACGTGGAGTCGATCGCTTGCTGTTCACCGCGGCGTATCCCAGCGCCCGCTACACCGAACCCGGCGACATCGTGTTCACCTCGGGCGCGCGCTTCGGTGCGGTCGTCGATCACGACGGTTCCTCGGTCGCCGTCTTTCCAGCGCGAATCATCAGGATCGCCGACGCGACCTCCTCGGGCCTGATTCCCGACGTCATCGCAGGTCACCTGAATGCATCCGGCCTCGGCTCACGCCCACCGCGTGCCATCAGATCCAGCGCCACATGGAAACGCTGGGAAGTACCTCGCGTTCCACCAGAGACAGCTGCGGCGACGATCGATGCCGTCGATTCGTTGCGACGACATCGTGCGACCGCCGCGCAATTACTGGCCGAAATCGAACAATTAACAAGCACTCTCGTCGACGGATTGGCGCACGGCGTGCTCACCGTCAGCGATGGTTCACGGGCTCCACAAGAAAGGTCTGCACAGAATGCCTCCTAGGAAACGGGCGGTGACGGTCACCACGCCGTCGACCATGAAGGAACTGAAGGACACACTCTGGAAGGCTGCGGACAAACTCCGCGGTTCGATGGACGCGTCGCAGTACAAGGACGTCATCCTCGGGTTGGTGTTCCTCAAATACGTGTCCGACGCCTTCGACGAGCGTCGTGAGCGGATCCGTGCGGAGCTCGTTGCCGACGGGATGACCGAGGACCAGATCGGCGACCTGATCGACGACGAAGACGAGTACCTCGGCAACAGCGTCTTCTGGGTTCCCGAGACGGCCCGCTGGAAGTACCTCGCGGAGAACGCGAAAGGCATTCAGGAGGTTGTGGGTACGGCCGGAAAGTCGACCGGCGAGTTGATCAATGCGGCAATGGTGTCGATCATGGCCTCCAACTCGACGCTGACCGGAACGCTGCCCGTTGTGTTCAACGACGACAGTATCGATCAACGCAGGCTCGGCGAGCTGATCGACTTGCTCACCGATACCCGCTTCACCGGGCATGGATCGACGAAGGCCCGAGACCTCCTTGGCGAGGTGTACGAATATTTCCTCGAAAAGTTTGCTCGCGCAGAGGGCAAGCGCGGCGGCGAGTTCTACACGCCCGCAAGCGTTGTCCGCGTGCTGGTCGAGGTACTCGAACCATACAGCGGCCGAGTCTACGACCCATGCTGTGGTTCGGGTGGAATGTTCGTTCAGACCGAAAAGTTCATCGAGAACCACGGTGGGAACACCGCTGACGCTGCGGTCTATGGCCAGGAAGCTAACCAGCGCACGTGGCAGATGGCGAAGATGAACCTCGCGATCCACGGTGTCACCGGCAACCTCGGGGATCGGTGGGAAGACACCTTCGCTCACGACAAGCACCCAGACCTGAAGGCGGACTTCGTCCTTGCGAACCCGCCGTTCAACATCAAGGACTGGTCGCGGCGTGAGGACGACAAGCGGTGGAAGTTCGGCGTACCGCCTGCCGGCAATGCGAACTATGCGTGGATCCAGCACATCATCTCGAAGCTCGCCGAGCGCGGTAGTGCGGGTGTAGTTATGGCGAACGGTTCCATGTCCTCCAACTCCGGCGGCGAGGGCGACATCCGTGCTCAGTTGGTCGAGGCAGACCTGGTGTCCTGCATGATCGCACTGCCGACCCAGCTATTCCGCAGCACCGGAATCCCGGTCTGTGTCTGGTTCTTTGCGAAAGATAAGACCGCCGGGCCCAAGGGGTCGATCGACCGACAGGGTCAGGTGCTGTTCATCGACGCCCGAAATATGGGCTACATGGTCGACCGGGCTGAGCGGGCATTGAGTGATGAGGATATAGCGAAGATTGGCAGAATCTTTCACGCCTGGAGGGGTACAAAATCGGCAACGGATACGGACTATTCGGATGAACCGGGCCTTTGCTACTCGGCCAGCCTAGATGAAATCAAAGCGGCGAGCTATGTTTTGAGCCCTGGTCGCTTTGTGCAGTCCGTCGAGGTCGAGGATGATGGGATTCCAATAAGCGACAAGATCGATCAGATCACCTCAGTATTGTATCGGCAGTTCGAAGAGTCTGACCGCCTACAAGCAGTTATTCGCGAGCAGATGGCCCGCGTACGATGACTTCTCGCAAGACACTTGGCGATGTTTGTTCAGCAATCGTTGACTGCGAGCACAAATCAGCACCGATCGATCCGATCGGAGACTATTATGCTGTAGGCACACCGGCAATGCGAACCGGATACATAGACTACAAGGGTGCGCGCAGGATATCAGCGGCGACGTTCGAGCAGTGGACCCGACGACTAAGGCCAGAATATGGCGACCTGCTGCTCGCACGCGAAGCACCTGTCGGACCAATCATTCAGATTCCAATGAGTGAGAACATTGCGCCGGGTCAGAGAACCGTCCTTTTACGACCTGATCGCGGTCAAATTACATCTACGTACCTTTACTATCTCCTTCGGTCTCCTGATCAACAAACGCGACTGCTACAAAAGTCAGGCGGGTCCACAGTTGCCCATTTGAACGTCGCAGATGTCAGAGGATTTGGGCTTCCTACAATCCCTGACCTTGCTACCCAAGAGAGAATTTGCAGCGTTCTAAGGGCAATCGACCAAAAAATTGCATGCAACTCTGAAATCATCGCGAACTCAGACATGTTGTCTGCGCTTGCATTTAGATCAATGTCCGAACTTTCCCAACATCGTCCGTTGTCGTCAATGGCAGAATTCATTAACGGAAAAGCCTTTACAAGGAATGCAAGCGGCACGGGCCGAGTGGTGGTTCGAATCGCAGAACTCAACTCGGGAATCGGGCCTTCAACAATTATGAGTGATGCACTCGTTCCGCCACAGCATCTCGCAACAAAAGGGGACATTCTATTTGCTTGGTCAGGTTCCCTCACCCTCCATCGATGGTATCGCGACGATGCAATAATAAATCAACACATATTTAAGGTGTTACCTATAGGCGACACTCCAAATTGGCTTATTTTCCAACTCATCAATAACAAGTTAAGACAATTCCAGGATATTGCAGCAGACAAGGCCACTACGATGGGCCATATCCAGCGCAAACACCTTGACGACCCTGTGCCGGTACCGAGATCGACGGATATCGACCGATGGGATCCACTTCTGTCCGCACTGTGGAGCAGGTCGTTGCTTGCGGAGGTCGAATCGGAGCATCTGTCGAAGCTCCGGGATCTATTGCTCCCGCAACTAGTCGCTGGGAGACTTACAGTAGGAAATGCGGAGGAGCATGTTGGCGATCTGCCCACTAATGTAAGGAAAACTGGTGCCTGAACTTGGCCTCGACGACCGCACCAGCCGACTTATCGCAGGTAGACGAACCTGGAATGAACTCTCTCTTGTACTGAAGCCATACTCGAGAACGCTGACCGCCGCCATCGCCTACATTGGTTCACAAGCAGCGCAGCATCTTCCGCTGTTGGCAGGCTCGTCGATCATGGTCGATGCCTCTGATCGGATGGTTCGTTCCGGGTCCACCGATCCCCGGGTACTGCTTGCGTGGGTCAAGAGCGGCGTCACGGTCTACTCACTCGCCAACCTTCACGCGAAGATGATTCTCGCTGACAGTGCCTCCGCCGACGATCCGTCGTTTCTCGCAGTCGGCTCAGCCAACGCTTCTGGCGCCTCGGCGAGCCGCTTGTACGAGTCGATCATGCTGACGGACAACGACGAAACGATAGAGGAGGCGCGGGCAGCTCTCATCGATTGGAAAACCCGTGCGGGCAGCCCACTGACCATCAAACAGCTGGAAGAGCTCATCAAGCAGTACAAGGCCGACGACAACAGTAACGAGGAACCCGAAGGTGACCCAGAGGCAGACGATGACGACGACCCCGAAGAGACCGAAACACCCTGGTCGCGAGCAACGTCGCTGTATATAGCTCCGATCGGCCTAGCCGGTGACCCGTCCGAGGAAGCATTGCACAAGCAAGAAGAACTGGCCGAGCAGTACGACTGCGCGGAGGAGGAAGATCAGTACTGGTTCGATATCAAGATGTTCTGGTGGGATCAGGACACTGATCCCACCAGCGCGAGCGAAGGGACCTACCCGGAGGGGTCCCACGTGATCGTGATCAACGGAACAAGAAACGGCCAGATGCGCGCGACCTCCAAATTGACCGAGCCTGGGCGAGTTGTTCATAGCTTCACCGAAGACCTCGGGCGACTCACACGGACGTACTACTATATCCACACGAAACTTTCCGATGAAGAGCACACACTTGCCGACCTCAAGGCTGCGCTTGCTTCGGTGAACGACCAGGTCGACTACGACAGGCAATACCTACGGCGCCGCCAGATCGACGCGATGCTCGATCTGTGGACAGATATCGAGTACAGCGAGGACCATTGAGCGACAGCAAAACCGAAGCCCGGAAACGATCTCCCGGCTTCACTACATCCTGATGCCTTGCTTGGAATGAGGAGGAAGAGAGCGATCCTCCGCACTGACGACAGCTGGGAGAAGTACGGCTTCACCGACGACGACCGGATTGCGTGGTTGCGTGGCGGCCTCACAAACGACGAGGCCCACTTCGCCGCAATGTGCCGGGGAGCGGTGTCCGTACCCGGCATCCGATTCACGCCCGAAAAACTGAAGTGGCTCATCGGCGACAGCACTGTCCTCGACCGTCTTCGTCGAGGCAAGAACATCATTCGCATCCAATTGGCATTCGCCGCTCACCGTGGCATCGAGCATACCGTCGACACCCGCCTCATCCGTGCCCTGGAATTGAAGACTGGCAAAGCGACTGAACTGCCGGATCTCGCGCACCTCGGGCCTCTGGCATTGACCGCCCGTGGACTACCAAGGGTCATCGACGGGCTGGCGATCCGCGCCGAGCACGTGGTCGACATACTCGGGCCTGTTATCGACCTGAGGCTGGAAGCCGATGTCTTCCGCACTACTGGGCTCGTGCGGCCACTGCTCACCCAGGCTGCCAAGGCACATGGAATCTACTCACGCGGCTCTGCGCTGGATGACTTCATTGCTGGCTTGGCGCTCGGAATCGGAGAGGTGCGCGGTTGTGTCGAAGCCGCTCACATCATTCGGAAAGTTGCGAGAACCAGGCGTTTCTACAGCATGCCGTCGGAGACCGCGAGCCTGCTCGGAGCCGCCTCGGAAAACGACATGCACGGCGCACCCGTTGCAGTCGCGGATCTCCCGTCCCATGACGGGGTGGCGCTCGTCTGGAACGACGAGGACAAACCAGAGTTTCTATTGAGTTGGACCAGCCACGGAGACAATATCGACATAGCACTGACCTCTGCGCGGTATCTCGCTCAGAAGGTCCTGGACGGCAAGAAAGCCAATGCGATCAAGTCCGCAACGGCGACGCTGCACCTCAGCGCAGATCACAGCGATCGCCCGCCCGTTGTCACGAAGACCAACGGCTCAGAGTCATCGGTCGTTCCGCTGTTCCTCGCCTTCGTCCACCTTTTTCGCGAACAACAGATGATCGAAAGAAGCGCGGTCGTTGCGGAACCGTCGACTGCGCCGCCGGAGCCAATCCATGGCGCTCAGTCTCGCGATGAGGTTCAAGTACTGACGATCTCGCCACGAGCTGGCCTCTCGGAAACGAACGCCGGGCAACGCGTGCTCGATCACCGATGGTTGGTTCGAGGCCATTGGCGCCGGAAGTGGTTCCCATCGCTGGGTGTCCACAAGCTCATCTGGATTGCCGAGCATCCCAGCGGACCGAGCGATCGACCTCTGGTCGCTTGAGACCGAGTTCTTGTAGTAAAACCGCGTACACGTTCACCGAGCAAGTGACTGTCAAGTCAATTCCGCTGATCAGCAATGTATCTCACCGCAAGCAATGAACGGAAGGCAGGGAATGACTGAAGACAATCCCTTGGCTGAGCTCTCGGAAGAGGACAGGTCCGCCCTGCGCAGTCTTGCAGACCGACTCGACGCCAACCCCGACGCGATTGGATCGTGGGTACTGCCGGAGCCGCTTGCGGACGGCAGTACCCACGTCGGCTACGTGGACTACGGATCTCTTGTTCAGGAGTTTCTCGAGTTCATGTACGCCAAGAACCTCGTCATCCAGTTCGACTGGCCCCGTTGGCGCGGGAAAGAAGTTGTTCAGGAGGGCAACGTCCGAGAGATCAACACGGCGACACCAGACGATGCTCTGAAATATCTCACGGTCATGATCCGAGCGGATCGCTTCAGCGAGGGCGCTTTACTGGACGCATTCGAGAACGGTCTCGTCTCCTGCGCTCTCCATCGAGTTCTCGGTCATCCGGCCGCAAGCCAGAGATAGCATCGAAACCGATCGACGACGACCGCAGTCAAGTACTCACCCGAGCTTCGTACCCTTGCGCCGCCTGACCAGGCACAACTCCGCTCTGTTGGTTGTGCAGACATATGCCGATTGCCGCCAATATGCTGTCCGAGTGGCCAACCTCCCGCCCGTGCAGACCATCGAATCCTTCGTTCTCCGCGCGCGACGCATATGCGCACACTCCCTAATGCAGGGCGAGAATCGAGCGCTGTTGCACACTCGATACAAGGGCGACATGACCATCGAGATAACCAAGACCCACAAAACGGGAGCAGTTTCTTACGAGATGGTTCGGCGCTACCCCGATGAGGAAACGATGGAATCGCTGGCTGCCCGCGTTCGACCGCTCATGCTCGGCAGTGAAACGATTGCCTTCAAGAAGGTCATCGACGCTTTGAGAACTATCATCAAGACAACGAAACTCCCCGATGAGTTCGAACCGTTGACCACCTGGCTGGGCGAGTGGAACCAACTGGTGCTGCGCGGAACTGACAATGCGCAAGCTCTCGCGATTCAGACCGACGAAGGCATGGTCACCGACCGGGACCTCATGTACTCATGGCTGTACGGAGACGTGGTGCATTCGAACGCACAAGAAGACGTCAAAGGCGCAACCTACGAACAGCGATATTTCGGCGCAGTCGATGTGCTGGCGCGAATCGTCGACTTCGTTGAAAGCGCACTCTATCTCGTGCATAAGTTGTACGAAGAAGGTTTCGTGAAGATGGACGCCCGAGTCTTCGAGGAAGGGGTGACAGTTCGCGACACCACCAAGCGCCTGCCAGTCGTCGGGGCGTATGCCCGCGAAGTAACGGATGAGGGCCCGCCCGACTTCGAAAGTATCGATTTAACTCAGTGGGAGAACGGGTTTGAGTTAATGGAGGAAGTGTTACAGCACGATGTTTGTACGCGATGGAGTATGCGTGCCGCTGGTTCTCAAATCGCACCGCCGGCCACTGCCCTTATGCGGCAGCTGTGGGACTCAATTGCGTCGCAAATGGAACCAGCCATTGGCCAGTAGTCGACTTAGCAAGCGCGCGGTTGCCTGCGACGGCGTCAACGTGATCTCCTAGCCACATCGGCTTTCTGTTCACCGGGCGGCACGGTCGGCCTGATCGCAAGCCCCAACGTAGCTTGCTCTCCATGCCACAGACTCAGCCAAAGATGGTTGTAACGTCTTGAGCGTGTCGGTTGTCTTTTACAGCGCAGCGCAGCGCACCTGTCAAAGCGACAGGCTATTCGTCGTCGATCCAGTAGTCGAGAGTCGGCATCGGGCTAGTTCGGGCCGCTTGCAACCTGGCATGGCCAATCGCCTTTCCGAGGGGGGTCAAAACGGCCATTCCGAAAGCGGACCCCTCCAGGACCAAGAGTGATGCCATACAAGGCCCAGCCTTCAGCAACTGAACACTCGCTTCCTCATCTGTCATCCGGTGCAAGTCGACGAGCCGCTTCAATTCTGCTGCGACAGCCTGACTCCAAGGCGGGAACGCATCGTCGACACTCCAGTATTCGTAGCCCTTTCGCACCACGAATTTGTCGTCGAAGATAGGGTGTGGTGCGAGAAGGTACTCGGCGCTGAACTCGGTGAGCGGCGGCTTCATCTCATCAAGCATGAAACCACGGGTGAACAGTCCCGGCCAGGATTTGGTGAACGACCCAGCAATTGGCAAGGGGATTGGGACGATCGTCACCAAGCCAAGGGAGCCGAGATGAAGTATCGCGGCGTCTCGGCGCGTCAGGTCGTTGATGAGTTCTGGCAGACCCTCGGACCAGTCTTGGAGCGCGCCTTCGATCGTCGAATACTGTCGAATGCCGGCGTAGCCCTGGATCGCGAAAAGGACTGCAAGAGTGGAGAGATGCGCTTTGGGTAGTCTGGGGACAATCGGTACCGCGTCACTGACCACGCAGGACAGGAACGACTTAGTTGCTGAGTCAGCCGCTGTCACCACAAGGTCGGTGAGCATCTGCGCTGTCGTGACGTCGCCGCCGGCTGCTTGCTGCTGTACAGCGTTCAGGAAGATTGCATTTTTCTCGGGTATGCTGAGTTGGCTAAGCGGAACCTGTCGGTCGTGAAATGACTCGACAAGAAATCCAACCATTTTCTTTTGAGTCTCCTCGCGTTCTCGGATGACGTTGTTGTCGTACTCGTAAATCATGCTGAGGACAGTGGCTTTTATCGTCGCCGGGTCTGCCATCTGCGAGATGCTGACGTTTACGTCACGGCCAGCTTGATTGAGCGTCGCGCCATCCTGACCGCGCATTGCAAGACTGGCGTCACGCTTTCGACTCAGCCAAAATCTCACGATTCCTGCCTGTCTTCGCGCTCGATGGTGAGGTCTCGGCCTGCCTGATATCCCCGGGCTTTACCTGACAGTTCCTGTCGCTGTGAGAAGTGTTCGTTGGATTCTGGTTTCGACTTAGCGACTCCCCAAACCGTGAGAGCCAGGGCGACGATTGCCACTGCAATCGCGACGTAGGTTGACGTTGACCACAGTGGCACGTCGTCGCGTCGAACGATCACGCCCCAGACTGCTGCATCGGCCGCAACGATTGCCAGTCCGATCGTTACGTAGTGTCCGCTTCGCGCCATTCGACAATTATGGCCTTGTGGGCCGACAGGTTCAGCCAAAAGTGGCGACGACTTGCTACCCGGTACGACAAACTGGTGTTGACGTACCAGGCGGGTGCGCTTCCACATTGCGGTTTTCCTATAGTCTCGCCACATCACCTTCTATGAAACACGCCATAGAACAGCGTGGTCCGGCTATCGGGGACCTGCCACTAGTTCAGAGTTGCGCGGCAGAACTCTCGGGTGTTGCCAGCGCCGAGGCAGTTCTGCCAGTCGATCTGTCCCTGAACCCAGGGTGAAGGTGTCTGCACCACCCGGTAATTCGGGTTCGGGACGGTCGCACCGTTCGGGTGCACGCACACATCGGTCTCGCACGTCGGAGTGCTGGCTTCGACTTCGGACTGCAACGCCTGATCGTGGACGGACTGGCAGTATGCCGACCAACCCGTCTCTGATCCATCCGACCAACTCGTCGCGATCGGGCCGAGGCCTCCGCCGTGCTGGCATTCGACAATGTACGGCTCCTCGTACACCGGCGCCGGTTCCACGTATGTCTCGACGGGTTCAACCGTAGTTGTCACCGGTGCCGGCGGCACCGCTGTCGTCGGCAGTATTGACGGCGGAACAGACGTGGTCACTGGCGTCGGCGCCGACACCGACGCAGTGGGCGATGTATCCGCGGAAATGTCCTCGGCGCCTGCACATCCCGACAATACGAACAGCCCAGCGAACACAGCAATGGCGGCGATTGGCAACTTCACGCCGTCTCTACCGTCCGGCGGGCGTCTACCGTTACAGTCCGTGAGCTTCGTTCGCTCACTCTCGCGAATACCGCTGTTGAAGATACGCATCGACTGATTTGCGACTCGAGCGCCATGCCCCGTCCGATCCCTGGTGCGCGTCAAGCCGTCCACGTCGCGCTGCCTGCCTCAGCGCGTTGTAGCTGATCACCGGCGTAGCCAAGGCCTGCAACGGAACAAGACGGGCGGGCCCAGCAAACGACGGCACCACGAACCTGTGCAGATTGTCGATCACCGATCGGGCCAGGAGTTCGGCCAACGGGCCGAACTCGCCCTTGTCGGCGTGGTCCAAGGCGTCGAGATACTTCACTCGGTCGCGCTTGAACACGATCGCAGGCGGGAAGCCGAGGCGAACGAGAATCAGGTTGAGCAGCAACCTCCCCGTTCTGCCGTTGCCATCGAGGAACGGGTGTATCCGCTCAAACTCGCAATGAATCGCAGCTAGTCGAACGGGAATGTCTCGCGGATCCAACCCACCCGAGGCCAACGACGACAACTGAGCTGCAAAGACGTTGACGTCATCGACCCACGTCGACAATCGCTCAGGCACCTCTACCCAGGGAGGAGGCCTCATTCCACCGTCGAACGCACGGATGTCGTGTCGCCGGAAACTGCCGGGGCCCTCATCCCGCGTGGCGTCGGGATGAGGAGCGACATCCCACACCCGCTGCATGACCTGTTGATGCACGGATCGAACCTCGGTGATGGTCACAAGTCCGTCGCCGGTGTAACCGTCCGGTGCAGTGGCCTGGGCATAGACCCACTGCGCGGCTTCGCCGTACCCGAGGACCTCCATGTAGTCCTTCAGATCCTTGGCTCCGACAGCCTTACGTCGATCGAGCAGAGCTTCGACCTCCCGCAGGACAAGAGTGTTGCCTTCGATCGCGGTGGAGTTGTGAGCCTCGAGGTGCCAAATGTCGTCCCAGATGGCAGTCGATTCGGCGGGCAGCGGCATGCCGCCGAAGCGCTGCAGTTCACTCAGCGCCTCGGCAAACTGCTTGTAGATCGACTCGCGACTAGGCCTACCGCGAGGCATTGCGGCCCACCCGCGGAAGTTGTAGCACCTGCATGCCGACTAAATGTACAGAACAACTTCGAAAGTTGATACGCCGGCGAGCTAGCTAAACGAACAGAACAACTTTCAAAGCTTCGCTCGTCTACGTGCGATTCCGAGCTCGAATCCTGCGCGTCGGCTACGTAAGACGTCGAGCTGGCGATCGCGGACAGTGCCTGGTTCCGACGCTTCCAGGTCAGTGATCTTCCGTTCTACCCTGGTCAGTGCAAGTTGGAGATCGGAGATCTGCTTGGTGATCTTCACGATTGGATCCACAGCGACATTCCGCCGAGCCTTCGTCGCTGCACTCTTCGACAACCGCTCCCGCTTGATCCCGTTCACAGTCTTCTTCGCTCTCGCGGCCTCCGAACGATGTTTCTGCTCGACGCCAGAACCACCCGCTGTCGATCTATCCAGCCCGCGCAGCCCGTTTGCGGACATGAACCTGGAGGCGCTCTCGATGATCAGTTCGAGCTTCCGACACCGTTTGCAACGACGCGCCGCCGATTTCGAAGTGCTCTTTCCACCACACCAGGTGCATGGACTCGATTTCAGCCGGGGATCCAGGAATCGGTCGCGAGAAGCCTTAGTGGCCCGTGGACCCGACGCTGACGGGTTCCCGGTATGTAGCTGCGCGCGCCCCATCCTCTCGTCTCCCTATCTTCGATCGGTCGGAACCGGCCCGACAGGACTCATCTCGCGAAATCCATCCAAGTTCACAATGTGCGCAACATATGAGATCTCACCGGTCCGTTTATCCACCAACATCGCCGGATCACCGGGCGGAATTTCCCTGGGCTCACCGTCTACCATCCACTCCTTCATACCTTTGACCATGAGGAAAGACTCGTCGTCCTCGAAACCCCAGTCCGCAATCATGAAAGTTCCACGAGGGATGATCAGATCATCGCAGCGCGACACGAGTCCCACCGGAGAACATGGAATCATGCAGGTCGATTTCGGCCGGAACAGCACCCACCGGCATGTCGAAGACGACCTTCATGCTGACACTGTTGCCAGGGTTGATCTCGTCCCAGATCGCGACGTCGGTATCGAGGCCGATCGCAGCTGAGGTATCCGCGCTGAATTTTCGCCCCTCGGCGTCGTACATCTCCTGAGCGTTTGGGCTGAGGCCCTTCGGCTCGTTCGAGGTATTGAGGACGGAGACGGTGACGACGGTGAACTGCCCCTGAGCCTTCTCGATCAGATACGGGTTGTCGCCGACCTCGTCGAGCCCGGAGACCACATCCGTCACAGTGAATTCGAACTTGCCGTCACGTACGGGCGCACCGAGGCCCGGCAGTGCCGCGGGGACATCGACAGGGGCTTCCTCGGTAACGACCGCACGCGCCGGCTCTTGGGTCCTCGGTTCGTGATCTGCGAGATTCGCAAGAACGCCGAACGCGATCAAAACTGCCGGAATGCCGATCCACGGCCACTTCTTCGACTTCTTTGATTCAGGCGCAACAGGCTTGGTGGTCATGTTCTCTCTCTTTCAGAAGATTGGAATGGGTGTCAGCCGAGTGAAAAGACAAGGCCCGATTGGGCTTCGGACTCGGTGTAAGTGAGCTCGCCGCGATGACTGACTTCCACTTTGTAGAAGGCCTTTCCACGTGGGACGCCCGACACGGTGAAGTCCAACCAGCAGCCGTTCGAGCCGCCGTAACTCGTCGCGATAACACCTTTGGCCAACAACGTGCCGGTTTCGTCGGCCACCGTCACAGCAGTACCTGGGCCGATGTCCTTGTATCCGCCCTTGCCGGCGCACTCGAACCCGTCAGGCAATCCGTAGGTCGTGATGCTGTCCTCGAGCGTGATCGCGCCCAGGACCTCGAACGTCTCGGGTTCGCGGTTCGCCGTGAACGCCATGACGGCGACAACGACGACTGAGGCAATGACCGCCAGCGCCACCGCGCCCACGGCGACGACGATCGTCCGACACGAGGTCGAGGTCGGTCCGGCAGGTGAATCAGGTTGTACTGCTGAGGCGTTCGGTTCGGTCATCCGCTTCTCCTTGCTCTGCAATGGCTGAAAGCTATGCTGCAACCAAGACTCCGCAAGACACATCTGCATCTTGATAACCTCTGTTATCAACGCAACAGACCTGAGTCATGCCGAGGCCCTATAACCTTCGGCTGACGAAGAAGTTTCAGCACCGACCGACCGTTACCGTTTATGTTGGACAACATGGGAGCAGCGATGAACTCGTACGGACCGTCCGAGGACGACTGGGAGCACATGGCTCTGGACAACCTCGGCGAACTCGGGTGGCGTCATGTCGACGGCGCCGGCATCGCACCCGGAACTGGTGAGCGCACCGGGTGGGACGAACTGCTCATCCGCCCGCGTCTGCGCGCTGCTATTGCGAAATTCAACCCGCACTTGCCGTCATCGGCCGTCGAGGACGCCGTATCCATCGTCGCCACCGCCGGATCGACCGACGCGATCTCCGAGAATCAGGTGGTGCACGAGTACCTGACCGAGGGCCTGCGCAAAGTCTCCTACGTCGATGACTCGGGTGCCTCCGTCACTCCGACCATTCGCCTGTCGTCCATGGACCCTGACGAAAACGATTGGCTTGCAGTCAATCAGGTGACTCTCGTCCGCGGAGACTTCAAGCGTCGGTTCGATATCGTGCTGTTCCTCAACGGCATGCCGGTCAGCGTGATCGAACTGAAGAAGGCCGGCAGCGCGAACACGAATCTCAGCCAGGCCCATGCTCAGTTGCGCACGTATGTACGTGAGTTTCCTCTGGCTTTCAGGTTCGCCGTGTTCAGCCTGGTGTCCGACGGCATCGCAACGAGGTACGGAACTCCCTTCACCGCGTTCAATCACTTCTCGCCTTGGAACGTGGACGACGACGGTAAGCCCGTCAGCTACGACAACGCCGACAACACCCCACTCGGAACAGCGTTGTTCGGGCTCTACAACCAGGAACGATTCCTGCAGTTGATGCGTGACTTCACCGCGTTCGACAAGGGTGACACCGGCCTGGTCAAGCGTATTGCGAAGCCACACCAATACTTTGCCGTCAACAAGGCCGTGGGCTCGACCGTCCTTGCCGTCGAAAGCAACGGCAAAGCCGGTGTCGTATGGCACACGCAGGGGTCGGGCAAGTCCATGGAAATGGAGCTGTACACCAACCAGGTGCTTCGGCACCCCAAGCTCGCCAACCCCACCATCGTCGTCATCACAGACCGCAACGAGCTCGACGGCCAGCTGTACGAGACGTTCGCCCGTTCGCGGCTACTCCCAGGGGAGCCCAAGCAAATCCGTAGGCGCGAAGAACTGCGCGCGGAGTTGTCCGGACGCAACACCGGTGGAATCTACTTCACTACCCTCCAGAAGTTCGGAAAGACCAAGGGCGAGCGTGAGTCCGGAGAGAGCCACCCGCTGCTCTCGGCGCGTCGAAACATCATCGTCGTCGTCGACGAGGCGCACCGAAGCCACTACGACAACCTCGATGGATACGCACGACACCTGCGGGATGCGCTTCCTCATGCCACTTTGATCGCATTCACCGGTACGCCGATCTCGTTCGACGACAGAAATACTCAAGACGTCTTCGGCGATTACATCGACATCTACGACCTCACTCGCGCCGTGGAAGACGGTGCGACGGTTCCCGTCTACTTCGAGAGCCGACTGGTCAAGGTCTCCTTCGCCGAAGGCATCAGCGAGTCCGACCTCGACGCATCGGCCGATGAGGCGACCGTCGGTCTGGACGACACCGAGCGCAAGCGCATCGAGGACAGCGTCGCGGTCATCAATGCCGTCTACGGCAACCCTGACCGCTTGAAGAAACTTGCGTCCGATCTCGTCGAGCACTGGGAAGGTCGCCGAAAGGCCATGACTGCGTTCCTCAGCACCGACGAGCACCCGGACACGCCGGGCAAGGCGATGGTCGTCGGCGCGACCCGTGAAATTTGCGCAAACCTGTACTCCCACATCATTGCTCTTCGTCCTGATTGGCATTCCGACGACCTGGCCAAGGGCAAGATCAAGGTCGTCTACTCCGGGGACGCGACCGATGAGGAACCGATCAGTCTCCATGTGCGGCGCGACTCGGCCAACGCAACGGTCAAGAAACGCATCAAGAATCCCGACGACGAACTCGAACTCGTGATCGTCAAGGACATGATGCTCACCGGGTTCGACTCGCCGCCGCTGCACACCATGTACTTGGACCGCCCGCTCAAGGGCGCGCTGCTGATGCAGGCGCTCGCGCGAGTCAACCGCACCTTCCGCGGCAAGCAAGACGGCCTGCTCGTCGCCTATGCTCCCGTCGCCGACAATCTTGCGAAGGCACTGGCGGAATACACTGCGCAGGACCAGAAGTCGAAGCCGATCGGCCGTGACATCTCGGCCGCAATCGATGCGGCGAAGGACTTGGTATCCATCATCGAGGGTCTGCTGCATGGATTCGACTGGCGGGCCGAGCTGAGTGCTGCCAAGACCGGCCGTGCGTACTACGACGCTGCAACTGCGACCGTGAACTACCTCCGTGATCCACGCCTTCCCGAGAATCGGGTAGGCGAGGGGGAGGAAACGCTGGCGGCTCGCTACCGCAAGTTCTCGTCGCAGCTGTCGCGCGTATGGGCAATATGTGGCAGCACAGAGGATCTTCGAGACGTTGCGCCCGTCGCGCGATTCTTCGAGGAAGTACGCGTCTACATGGCCAAGTTCGACGCGGAGGAGCGTCAAAGCCGCGGCGAGGCAGTGCCTGAGGACGTCCAACGTGCATTGCGTCAGTTGATCGCGGCATCCGTCGAATCCGGCGAAGTCCTGGACATCTACGCCGCAGCGGGCATGCCGAAGCCGTCGCTCAGCGACATCAACGTCGACTTCATCAAGAAGGCACAGGAAGCCAAGAATCCGAACCTGGCCATCGAGGCACTGCGGAAGCTCATCAACGACGAGTCCAAGGCCGCTACCAAGCACAACGTCGTCCGTCAGCGCGCGTTCTCCGATCGTCTCTCCGAGCTCATGCTGAAGTACACGAACAGCCAGCTCACCTCGGCCGAGGTCATCGCCGCGTTAGTGGAGATGGCCGAGGAGGTCGCAGCGGAGGCCGATCGCGGCGCCAAATTCACGCCGCCTCTGACGAGCGACGAGCTGTCCTTCTACGACGCCGTTTCGCAGAACCAGTCGGCCGTCGATATCCAGGGCGAAGGCAAGCTCGCCGATATCGCACGTGACCTCGTCGGCGTCATGAAACGAGATGCAAAGACGGACTGGACGATTCGAGCGGACGTCAAGGCAAAACTGCGCTCACAGATCAAAAGGCTCCTCACGCGGCACGGCTACCCGCCGGACAAGCAGCCCGAGGCCATCAAGCTCGTCATCGAGCAGATGGAGTTGATCGCCCCCGTCTTCGTGGCGGGGTCGTGAGCGGTGCGGCGAATCTGAAGATCGCACCGGCAACCGAACGGAGGGGGAGGGATTCGCTGCGCCTTTTGCTGCCGACAAACCGATCACGCGGTACGGCTTACCATCACCTCGGACCCAACTTCGATCTCGGTGAATGATAAATTTCTGCAGTGAAGTCACCCGTTCCCGATTACCTGCAAGAAGTATTGGACAGTCTGTCGGAGAACACGGACGGCGCCGTCGCCGACTACATCCCCGATCTGGCCCACGCGAACCCCGATGTCTTCGGCATCGCCGTGACCACTGTCGACGGCCGGACCCACTCGGCGGGTGACGACGAGGTCGAGTTCTCCATCCAGTCCATCTCGAAACCCTTCGCGTACGCGGCGGCCCTCACCGATCGCGGCTTCGACGCCGTCGCGAACACCGTCGGTGTCGAGCCCTCGGGCGAGGCGTTCAACGAACTGTCGCTCGAGGGCGAGACGCGACGACCGAAGAACCCGATGATCAACGCAGGCGCAATCGCCACACATTCTATGTTGGGCGGATCTGTCGACGAAAGAGTTTCTCGCGCACTGAGTTTCTTCTCGACGCTCGCCGGACGGCAGCTGACCGTCGACGAATCGGTCTGTCGCTCCGAGATGGCCACCGCCGATCGCAACCTCGCCATCGCACACATGTTGCGCAACTACGGAATTCTCGCCGACGACGCCCATGCCGTCGTCGAGGGATACACGACGCAATGCTCGATCAACGTGACGGTCCGCGACCTGTCGGTCATGGGCGCGACGCTCGCCAACGCAGGTGTCCACCCGGTCACCGGTGAACGCGTCGTGACAAGAGCCATTGCGCGACAGACGTTATCGGTGATGGCAGGCGCAGGCATGTACGACGCGGCAGGCCATTGGCTCACTTCGGTCGGCATTCCCGCGAAAAGTGGTGTGGCAGGTGGACTTCTGGGCTCGCTTCCGGGGCAGGTGGGCATCGGCGTCATGTCGCCGCGACTCGACGCGCACGGCAACAGCGTTCGCGGCGTCAAGGCGTTCCAGCGACTGTCCGACGACATGGGCATGCACCTCATGGAAGCCGAACCCTACGGATCGTCCGTACTGCGCAGCATCTCGGAAGCCCACGGCGAGGTGCGCGTCGAACTGCAAGGTGTCGTTCAGTTCAGTGGCGCCGAGCGGGTGCTCGACGCGTTGTCCCGCGACAGCTCCTTGGGCACAGTCCTTTTCGACGTCTCCCGCGTAGACCGATTCTCCGACGTCGGACGCCGGATGGTGCTGGAGGGTATGCGACGCGTGGTGCTGGACGGGCGGGGAGTGGTCCTGACCGATCCCGACGGGGTTCTGCCCGACCCGGACTTGGGCGACGGGACCTTTCCACAGATCCGGTGAGTCAAGGAGCGTCGGTCTTGATGATCTTCATCGTGATGCGGGAATCCACTCGTGAGATCGCAGGGTCGCCCATGAGCTGTGTGGTCAACCATTGCTCGTATGCGGCGAGATCGGCGACGCGAACGCGGATGAAGTAGTCGGGGATGCCGAACATCCGTCGGAGTTCGGCCACCTCGGGCATGGCTGCGATCCGATCTTCGAAGGCTTGGGTCGTCGTCAGGTTCTTGGAGATGAGGTCGGCGTGGATGGTGACCTCGAATCCTTTGCCCATGCGCGCTCGGTCGACGATTGCCGAATAGCCCCTGATCACACCGTCTTCCTCGAGCTTGCGGACTCGCCGCAAGCACGGGGCGGGTGTGAGCCCGACGCGGGCCGCCAGATCCTGGTTCGACAGACGACCGTTTTCCTGGAGGAGCAACAAAATATGCTCGTCTACCGAATCCATACTTGTATATTGCCGAACGAGGGCTACTTCAGCAAGATCGGGCAATAATTTCACGCTGCGGATTTTCTATCATTGCGCCATGACAGTGATCGAAGGTGTCCGCGCACCGCTCCGGACATCGTTTGTCGACGCATCCCGGTCCGCCGGCGTCGTCTGGGTGGGTTTGCTCACGCTCGGAATAGGATTCGGCGTTCTCGTGACGTCGCACGGTTTTCCGTGGTGGCTCGCACCCATCATTTCCGGCGTCATGTTCGCCGGATCGGTGGAGTTCATCATCATCGGGATGTTGGCGGCCGCCGCACCGATCGCGGCGATCGCCGTCACGACGCTACTGGTCAATTCGCGCCACCTCTTCTACGGCCTGTCGTTCCCTCTTCACCGCGTCGAGGGCCGATTGGCCAAGGGCTACAGCATCTTTGCTCTGTGCGATGAGGCATTCGCACTCGCGTCGAGCCGTATGCGCAGCGGCCAGATCCTGTGGACGCAATTCGGGCTGCACGCGTCCTGGGTCGTGGGATCGTTCCTCGGCGCACTCGTCGGCCATTCGATACTCGGTGACGTGCAGGGACTGGACTTCGTGCTCACCGCACTGTTCGTCGTCCTCGCTCTCGACGCGTACCGCGCCGATCCCAATCGGGCGACGCTCGTCCTGGCAGGCGCGTCGGGAGCCACCGGCGTGCTGATCGCCCCTGGATCGATGCTGGCAGTCTCGATGGGCGTGTTCGCCGCGGCTTTGGTCGTGCGGCACCTCCGGTCATGACGGGATACATCGCCGGGGCACTCGGAGTTGCGGTGGCGATCACTTTTGCACTGCGGGCACTACCTTTCGCGGTCCGATCGCGGCTACGGCAGTCCGCGCTGCTCGACTCGATCGGGAAATGGATGCCCCTGGGCGCCGTCGTGATTCTGGCGATGTATGCGCTGTCGTCGATCGACGTTCTCGGCTCCGGGCACGGGATACCCCAGATCGCGGGTGTCGCGGCCACAGTCGGAGTTCATCTGTGGCGACGTAACGCGGCGTTGAGCATCGTTGCCGGGACGGTCGTGTGTGTCGTGCTGCAGAACTGGGTGGTCTAGCAACTGTCGATACGCGGGATTCCCAGGCGTGTCAGGTCGTCGAACAGGCGGTTCGCCATCTGCGCGTGACCGCGGGTGTTGGGGTGGATACCGTCGGGCGCGTAGTCGCCTGCGGCGTTCAGCCACCTCTCCGCCTGCGGGTCGACGAAGGTCACTCCGGCAACCGAAGCCGCGTCGCGGAGATGGCGTCGTACCTCGTTTATGTTGTCGTGCTTGGCATTCGGAGCACCCGTCGGTCCGACGACGACGATCCTCGCTTGCGGCGCTATCGCTCGGAACGCGACATACAGGCCCGTGGCGGCGACGAACAACCCGCTGTCGCCGCGATCGTTGCCGCTGCCTTGGATGATGATGACGTCCGGGATCGTCGACGCGGCTTTCGTCACGCGGGGCAGGCGGACGAACGGGTCGGGGCTCGCGGTGTATCCGCTGCCCGACACCGCGACCAGGTTGTAGATCCAACATCCCCGCGCAGCCAGGATGGGCGCGTAGCCCAGGCTGTCACCGGCTCCGATGCCGGCGCTGAACGAGTCGCCGACGATCGACACCCTCAGGGGTGCCGGGGCAGCAAAGGCTTGGGTATTTCCGCTGGTCAGTACGGTCGTAATGGCTACCGCCACTACGACGACCAGTCGCAGTACTCGCCTTCGCGGGACGATATCGATCACCGGCTGATCGTAGATTCACCGTCGTCGTGGAACCGGAGAAATCGGACGCGAATCATCCGTACGGGTGAGTACTTCTCGGTCAGGTACTGACCACGCCGTGAGAGTACGCGGGTCTGGCGCGCGCTACCGTCGACAGCGCCGTCGCTCGAACCGCCGCAGACCTCGGACCGATCCAGCTGTGAGCGACCCACGCCGATCCGTGACCAGACCGCAATGAGATGTGGGTAACACATCGGGACACTGGCCCGACATATTCGTCAGTGCAGAACGACGACTCGACCCCCCTCGGAGGCCCAGCATGACCGTTGTCAACGATTACTCGAAGCTGGCCTTCACCGAGTTCGCCGATCGGACCGTCACCGCCTACGCCACCCCGTCCATCGTGCCCATCCGTACGACCGGCACCCAGGCACCGGTCTTCTGCATTCACCCGCTCGAAGGCCTGACCAGCTGCTATGCCGAACTCGTCGAACACATCGACGAGGACCGCCCCGTCTTCGGAGTCCAGGCGATCGGGGAGCGGTTGGGCTCGTTGACAGCACTCGCGGCCCGCTACGCCGACGACATACTCGAGGTCCATACCGGTGGCCCGCTGCACCTCCTCGGAGCATCGTTCGGCGGACTTCTCGCGCACGCAGTGGCAGTCGAACTGCAAGGACGCGGCATCGACGTCGACAGCCTCGTCCTCGTCGACAGCAATCCGCTCGATCGCCGTCCGCAGCACAACCTGCTGGCTCTCATGGGCGACGTCATCGACCGCAGCCGCGCCGAGGAACTACTGGCCGTCGCCGCCCACAACGAAGAGCTGGCCAGCAGGTACTTCCCCGGTGTCTTCGTCGGCAAGGCCTTCGTCGTATCCGGGGCCGACTCCGACGGCGGACCGGCATGGCACGCGTTCGTCAGCGGAACCGTCGCCAAATATTTGGTTCCCGACGCCTCCGCTTTCGGTCTCGTCGGGCCGTTGGTCAATCGTTTCTTCTGACGCCCCCGAACACGCACCGGGACCCCGCAGCATTCGACAGCCTGGCTTCGTCTGCACGCTGCGTCACCCATGAGTGCGCAATCGGAGCCGGGACCTAGTATCCGCGCACGAGCGATGCAGCCGCGAGTTTTTCGAGCAAGGGCGCGATCGGCCCGAGGTCGATGCAGCCACTACCGGCTGCGCGTTCCTCCGCGGCAGGCAACAGCGCCTCGTACGCTCGGCGCATCGAATTCTCAGCTCCCGCAGCCAGAGCGGCGTATCCGACCAGACACCAGCACACTTCGGCCATCACGTCGCGCGGAGGTTCCGGGATGTCGTCGAGAGCGGTCGGGCGGGCCCACGGCTCGTACGGCCCGAAATCGCCGTTCGGCAACGGCTTTCCGTTCCTGATGGCGGACGTCAGATGCGCAAGCGCCGTCAATCCTGTTCTGAATCCCGGCATCTCCCTTCCGTCGGCGGGCTCGGGTCCGTCCTCGAAAGTGAAGCGAAACCACGCCGAGAACACCGAGGCGAGTGGTCGGTCGAAGCATAGGGCAAGTTCGTCGATTCTCCGAGCCTCCGCGGATGCTGCTGGCACCTCATCCAGTGCACAGAGTGTCTGCATCCTGTAGATCCGACCGGCGATCTCGAACGTCGACAGTTCGGTGTCGACGGCCAATTCGACTATTTCATCGGCAATCTCGATCCGCCTGTTCGCCGAGCCTACCTTCTCGAAACTCTGCAGATACCGCGCACTGAGCGCCAGACACAACAGCGACGGATCGCCGAGGCGTCGGGCAATGTGCTCTGCCTCCTCGGCCTCGGCCAGGCGACTTCCGACGCCGCGTGATTCCATCGCGATCGTGGAAAGCAGCCGCGCGCGAACGCGCTTCGATGTGGAGGATGGTAGAACGTGCAGTGTTCGATCCGCGGCATCGACGATCGCCGCCGAGAGCTCCGGGTCGTCCGACCGAGTCCAGGTGCCCGGTACGTCGTAGCCGACGATCACGCGAGCGGTCAGCTCCGGATCACCCAGCTGTTCTGCGGTCGCGATGGTCGCGAGTCGTTCTGTTGTCGCCGCTCCAACGGAACCCGACAAAGCAATCACAGGAACCAGAGCAGTGGCACTTTCGAGCTGGGAACGAGGACTCAACTGTGCAGCGGTGTGCATCAGTGTCGAATCGGCGTCCAGCGCAGTATCTCGCCTAAGAATGCGCACCTCGAGTTCGTCGAGACGATCGCTCGGATCGAGCCCCACGCCGTCGGTGAACGTGGTGCGCGCATGCCGCAACAGCGCCAACGCGTCAGCTTGTCGCCCGACGCGATACAGCGCGAGTGCGAGCAGCCGCCACGCCTCCTCCCGCCACGGGTGTTCGTCGACGAATGCATCCAGCAGCGTGATCACGTCGAGCGAACGGCCTTGCGCCAGAGCAGTTGCCGCACGTTTCTCGATCAACCCAGCCCGAAGGTCCGAATTTCTGGCACGTTCTCCGGCAGCCCATGGCCGCGTCGCAAATTCTTCGAACGCTGTCCCGCGCCACGCATCCAACGCAGTCTCGGACCCGGCCTCCACACGCCACAGATCGACGCTGCACTGCTCGAGCGCGTAACCGGCACCGCGCGTCACGAGAACAGTCGGGGGTGTGCGCGCTGGACGGCTCGGTTCCAGAATTCTTCTGAGCTCACCGATGAAGGTACGAACAGACCCCAGTGCTCCGGCCGGGGCGTCCTCCCACAGGTCGTCGATCAATCGGGTCGTCGACACCGCTCGTCCGCGTCCCACCACCAGAAGCGCGAGAATCTCGCGATGCCGCGGCTTAGACAGAGCCAGTCTCACTCCATCGATCTCCGCTTCGACCTGGCCGAGGACGCGGATTCGCAGCTCGCTCACCGTCGCCATTCTAGTTCGCGCTGATCGGGCGCTGATCGGTGTGCGCGACCATCTGGGAATGGATCTGAAACTCACCGGCAAATCGGCATTCGTCAGCGGTTCCACCCAGGGGATCGGCTACGCCATCGCCACACGCTTGGCGGCCGAAGGCGTCGCCGTGACCATCAACGGCCGCGATCCGGTCAGGGTGTCCGGTGCCGTCGAGTCATTGCGCAGGAACGGCGCAACCGTCGACGGAATCGCGGCCGACTTCTCGGACGTCGGCGACGTCTCGAGCTTGTGCGACAGGCTCGCCGACGTCGATATTCTCGTCAACAATGTCGGACTGTTCGAGCTGAAGTCGTTCGACCAGATCACCGACGACGACTGGCAGCGGTACTTCGAGGTCAACGTCATGAGCGGGGTACGACTCGCTCGAGCACTCATGCCCGCGATGCTGGATCGAGACTGGGGCCGAATCGTATTCGTCAGCAGTGAGTCCGGCGTCGACGTACCAGCCGAGATGATTCACTACGGAACGACCAAGACGGCCATGCTCTCGCTCGGAAACGGCCTCGCCAAGCTCACCAAAGGCACTGGCGTCACGGTGAATTCAGTGTTGGGCGGGCCCACGTACTCGGACGGCGTCGCGCGGACGGTCGAGGCGCTCGCCGACGCGCAATCCCTCACCGCGGACGAGATGAAGGCAGCGATCATGGGCACGAATCCGACGTCGTTGTTGCAGAGGTTCATCGAGCCGGACGAAATCGCGAACATGGTCACGTTCCTCGCGAGTCCTATCGCGTCGGCCACCAATGGCGCGGCGATCCGCGTCGACGGGGGTGTCCTGGCGACGGTTCTCTGACCCACCCGTGCGCATCACGGAATCGGCGTGGGCGCCAGACTGTTACCGGGCCCGATGACGGCACAGTTGCTGTGCGTCGGGCCTCCCGCGAACCGCTCGGTCAAGAACTGCAGGCCCTGAGCCTCGAAGGGCGGGAACGCTTCTCCGTGTGTCAGCCCGTCGTACTGCGAATACTGGACGTCGACGCCCCGGCCGCAGTACTCATGAGCGAGACCTTCGACGTCGGCGGTGATCATGACGGTGTCGCCGATCGGGTCGGCATGTCCGACGGCCAAGAACAACGGGATCGTCGGTGTCCCTTGGCTACCCATGATGTTGTCGTCGATCGCTGCCACGACCTCCGGCACGTCGAGCAGCGACGTGTACGGCGCCTTGACCATCGACGCATCGGTCAGCGTGGGATAGTCGTCCGCGAACTGGGCGATGCACTCCTGATCCACCTGGTCGATCACCTGGGCGCCGTACTCGGACAAGAACGTACTCGTGTCAAGACCATAGGCACGCTGGTATGCGACGATGAGCGCCGGGATCACCCCGGCCCACTGTGCGCTGCCGCTGACGTAGGGCAGATTGTGAGCGAGGTCCACAGGCAGCCCGCCCGCCGCGACACCGACGATGTTCAGTTCAGGTGCGTACTGCGGTGCCACCTCTGCACCCCACTGGGTCGGAACGGATCCTCCCGAGTAACCGATCATCCCGACCGGCGTCGACGACGGCACCTGCAGGAACGACTGTGCCGCACGGACCCCGTCGAGCGCGGCGTACCCGGACTGACGACCGATCGTCCACTCGAGGTCTTCACCCTCGTAATCCGGTGCGACGACGGTGTATCCAGCCGCGAGATATCCCGCGATGACAGCCTGTTCGGCACCTGCGATGGGGCTGGTCGCGCCTCCGCTGAGCGTGTACGACGGGTCGCACTGAGAACCGAGGGCGTCGTAGGCCATGTGATAGGACACGATCTTCGTCGGCCCGGGGATCAGAGGCCTCAGCACCGTCGCGACAGTCACAACACCGTCACCCTGCTGATCGGTGGTCCGATACAGAACCTGATCGCCCTTGATCGGCGTGGTCTGGGTCGGCGTCGCGAACGTCATCGGCCGTGATCTCAATACGGTGCCGGGGGAGACGTCGAGCGAGCCGTCCCAGCTGTAGAACGGGTCGTTCGCCGGAATCGGCGAGCCTGGGCCGGGATCTGCCTGAGCAACATACGCGCTGGTACAGACAACGAAAGAAATCAGAGCGACGACAAGACCTTTACCAACCCGTGACATGAAATGAATTAAAGCTCATCTCGAACCCTCACCTGTTGTTTCTCATACTAAAAGGATGAGGCGAACCCTCGGCCCCCCCCACCCGCGCAAACGCACACGCATTTGCGCGACACACCAGCCCGACACACCCCCACCCACACAAACGCACACGCATTTGCGCGACACACCAGCCCAACACACCCCCACCCACACAAACGCACACGCATTTGCGCGACACACCAGCCCGACACACCCCCACCCACACAAACGCACGTGCATTTGCGTGGGCTGGGGGGCGGTGCGGGGGCGGGGGAGCGGGACCCGCTACTTCAGGACGATGTTGACCATCCGGCCCGGGATGACGATGACCTTGGCGGGCACCTGGCCGTCCAGGAGAGCTGCGATCTTCTCGTCCGCCAGAGCGGCCTTCTCGACGTCCGAGCCCGAGGCATCCGCGGGCACCGTGATGCGGCTCCGCACTTTGCCGTTGAACTGGATGGGGTAGTCGACGGTATCGGCGACGAGCCACTTCTGGTCGGCCCGCGGGAACGGTCCGTGTGCGAGCGAGGACGAATGACCGAGGAGCTTCCACAGTTCCTCGGACAGGTGCGGAGCCATGGGCGCGAGCATCAGGATCAGCGGCTCGACGACCCCGCGCGGGGCGCCGTCCGGGTACTCCTTGGTGAGGTGGTTGGTCAGCTCGATGAGCTTGGCCCCGGCCGTGTTGTCGCGCAGCGCAGTGTAATCCGCTTCGACGCCGTCGATGACACGGTTCAGGATGCGCAGTGTGCCCTCGGTCGGCTTCGCATCGGTGACGCGTACCTCGCCGGTTTCCTCGTCGAGCACCAGACGCCACACACGCTGCAGGAATCGCTGCGCGCCGACGACGTCTTTCGTCGCCCAGGGCCGGGAGGTGTCCAGCGGGCCCATCGACATTTCGTAGAACCGCAGAGTGTCGGCGCCGTACTCGGCGAAGATGTCGTCGGGGGAGACGGAGTTCTTCAGGGATTTACCCATCTTCCCGTACTCGCGGTTGACGGGTTCGCCCTGGTAGAACCACCCGCCGTCGCGTTCTTCGACCTCGTCCGCCGGCACGTAGACCCCACGCGCGTCGGTGAACGCGTACGCCTGGATGTAGCCCTGGTTGTACAGGCGACGGTACGGCTCGCTTCCGCTGACGTGCCCCAGGTCGAACAGGACCTTGTGCCAGAACCGCGAGTACAGCAGGTGCAGAACTGCATGCTCGACGCCGCCGACGTAGAGATCGACGCCGCCTGGATCGTTCGGCCCGTGGATCTCGGGACGCGGCCCGACCCAGTACTTCTCGTTCTCGGGGTCGGCGAACGTCTCGGAGTTCGTCGGATCGATGTAGCGCAGCTGGTACCACGACGAGCCTGCCCACTGCGGCATGACGTTGGTGTCGCGGCGATAGATCTGCGGGCCGTCCCCGAGATCGAGTTCCACGTTCACCCAGTCCGACGCCTTGGCCAGCGGCGGCGACGGCTCGGAGCTCGCGTCGTCGGGATCGAAGGAGACCGGTGCGTAGTCCTCGACCTCGGGAAGTTCCACGGGAAGAACCGATTCCGGCAATGCGTGTGCGTTGCCGTCCGCGTCGTAGACGATCGGGAACGGCTCGCCCCAGTATCGCTGGCGCGCGAACAGCCAGTCGCGCAGCTTGTACTGAATGGTGCCGCGCCCCTTGCCGTCGGCCTCCAGCCGAGCGATGACCGTGGCCTTGGCCTCGTCGATCGGCAGCCCGTCGAGGTAGCCGGAGTTCACCAGTGCGCCCTCGCCGGTGTATGCGGCCTCGGTGACGTCTCCTCCGGAAATCACTTCGCGGACAGGAAGTTCGTACTTCGTCGCGAACTCCCAGTCACGCTGATCGTGACCAGGTACGGCCATGATGGCGCCGGTTCCATATCCGGTGAGCACGTAGTCGGCGATGAACACCGGCACCTGCTCACCGTTCACCGGATTGGCAGCGTAGGAACCGGTGAAGACGCCTGTCTTCTCCTTGTTCTCCTGGCGCTCGAGATCGGACTTCGCCGCGATCGAGGCCCGGTATGCCGCAACGGCTTCCGCGGGTGTCGCCGCGCCACCGGTCCACGACGACGCAACATCGGCGGGCCACTCGGCGGCAACCAGGCCGCCGACCAGATCGTGTTCGGGGGCGAGCACGACGTAACTGGCACCGAACAGCGTGTCCGGCCGCGTCGTGAACACCTCGATTCCGGAGAAGGACACCTGCGCGCCGCGCGATCGGCCGATCCAGTTGCGCTGCATGGTCTTGACCTTGTCCGGCCAGTCCAGGTATTCGAGATCGTCGATGAGGCGATCGGAGTACGCGGTGATGCGCATCATCCACTGCCGCAGGTTCTTTCGGAACACCGGGAAGTTGCCGCGATCGCTACGGCCGTCTGCGGTGACCTCCTCGTTGGCGAGCACGGTGCCGAGCCCGGGGCACCAGTTGACCATCGAGTTGGATTCGTAGACGAGGCGAAAGCCGTCGAGCACGCCGGCTTTCTCGGAGGCCGTCAGCGCGCCCCAGGAACGTCCACCGTCCAACTCCCGAGTTCCAGCAGAAAACTCTGCTTCCAGCTCCGAAATCGGGCGTGCCTTGCCGGCCGAGACGTCGTACCAGGCGCCGTAGATCTGCAGGAAGATCCACTGCGTCCAGTGGTAGAAATCGACGTCCGTCGTCGCGAGAGACCGCCGCCGATCATGCCCGAGCCCCAGCCGGCGCAACTGGCGACGCATGTTCGCGATGTTCGCCTCGGTCGTCGAACGCGGGTGTGTTCCGGTCTGGACGGCGTACTGCTCGGCCGGCAAGCCGAACGCGTCGTAACCGAGTGCATGGAGAACGTTGCGCCCGTGCATGCGGTGGAAACGCGCGAACACGTCCGTCGCGATGTAACCGAGCGGATGACCTACATGCAGACCGCTGCCCGACGGGTACGGGAACATATCCTGCACGAACAACTTGTCCTTCGGCACCTCACCAGCCAGCGGCCCGACCGGATTGGGGGCATCGAAGGTGCCTTGCTCGTCCCACAGGTCTTGCCACTGCTGCTCGATGCGCCCGGCCACGTCCGCGGTATAACGGTGCTCGGGGACGGACTCGGAAGGCGTTTTGGCTGGATCGGTCACACGCGTCAGGGTAATCGGGTCATTTCGGCATGCTCCACTCGCGGCTAGTCGGGCCGCCTGATACATGGACCGGAAAGAGCCGTATCCTGGCGAAGTGATCGTCGTGTCCATACTCATGTTCGTGCTCGCCCTCGTCGTCGGCGCAGTCGCCGTCATGAGCCTCACGGGCAAACTTCCACGCAATCGGTGGGCCGGTGTGCGTACTGCCGAATCCATGCGCGACGACGCCGCGTTCACCACGGCCAACAAGGTCGCCGCCCCCACCAGCGCCGCCGCGGCGTTGCTCTTGCTCATCGGCGGAGCTGCTGGCCTGATGCTCAGTGGCGCGTTCGCGATCATCGCCGCTGCCGCGTGTGTCGTCGCAGCCTTCGTCACCGCGGCCGTTGGCGGATCGATCGGGGCACGCACTGCTGCGGCCCTGCCGGTCGAAGAGGCCGACGGATGCGGCCACTCCTGCATCTCGTGCAGCCTGAAGGATGCCTGCGCGCCGAGCTGACCAGGGATGAGATCGAGGACGTTCGACCCGGCCGGAGTGGTCTTCGGCGTCGTGATTCCGATTGCTGCTGCAGCGTTCGGAGTGATCCTCACCCATGTATGGCGGTCTCGGTTGCCCGAGCAGATCGCGACGCACTGGAGCGGTACCGACCCTGATGGGTTCACCAGCCCGATCACGAGCTCGTGGACTCTCGCAGTGGTCATCGTTCTCGTCGGCGGCGGATGCAGTGCCGTCGCCTCGCTCGCACACGCACTGCTGATCATGCGCCGAACGATGCTGATGATCGGCCTGACCGTCGTCGGGCTGATCGTGGTGTTGCAGATCGCGATCATGTCCCGCCAGCTCGATGTCACGGACGTGACCGCCGTCGAGATCCCCGGGTGGGCGCTGGCTGCGGGCACAGCCGTGGGATTTGCCGTCGGACTTCTCGGTGCGGCACTGCTCAACGACTATCGCGACCGCGTCGTAGCCGACGAGCCACCACCTGCCTCGTTCCCGAGGGCGGACATCGACCTGCCGATCATCGAACCTCTCGGCGCCGGACGCGTCGCGATCGCGGTGTTGTTCACCGTTCTCGCCGCTGCCGCCGCGCTGACGTGCTGGCTCTCCCAGTCGTGGTGGCCGGTCGCGATATTCCTGCCGCTTGCGGTGCTTCCGGTGTCGATCATGCGCTACGAGCTCGTCGTCGACCGGAAGGGTATCCACGTCCGAAGTCTTGGCATGGCCGCCTTCGACTACGCGCTCGAGGAGGTCACCGGCGCCTCGGTGCGAGAGGTGAATCCATTCGAGGACTTCGGCGGCTGGGGTTTACGGGTGAAAGGCCGGGGTAATTTTGCGGTTGCGACGGCCAAGGGACCCGCAGTCTTCGTGACATTCGCCAACGGAGATCGGTTGACCATCACGACCGAACACGCCGAACGCATCGCCGGGGCACTGAACTCGTTGGCCTCCGTCCGATGAGCTCGATGAGTCGAATACCGGATCGTCAAAACAAACCGATCGCCGTTTTTATCAATTAGGATCGCTTTCAATCAATAGGAGATGGCTGGAGGCTCGTACGAACGAGACGCGATCGTCAGGCGGAGGTGAATCGAGCCGCGGTCGGCATGCCGGCCACCGCAAACCCCTTGATCGCAGTGCACGAAACGCGCTGCGAGAGTGGTTTCATCAGCCGTTCGACTACGAATGGATAGTGCGTCACCGCTCCACGCGTGCTCTGCAGCGCCCTGCTCAGAATGTGTTCGGTGCGGCAACGCTGCTGTTCGCTGTCGCGTCCATTCTCATGCTGTTCAGTGCTCACGGTCCGCAAGGGTTCGGTTCGCAGGCCTGGGTCGGGTTGGTCCTGCTGGTTCAGATCGCGGTTGCTCTCCGGTGGTTCTTCGGGCCGCTTCCCACCCGCAGAGATTTCATTGCGTTCGCGATCTTCGGTGACCTCGGACTGAGCTCGGTCCTGGTGCTGTACGAACCGTTCGGCGCTCTCATCGGCTGCAGCCTCTTCGCGATGACCGGTGCCCTGTGCACGTACTTCCTCAGCCAGCGTCTGCTGATCGCACACCTGCTCTGGTGCGCCGCGTTCATCGGTTTCACCACCATCCGCGGCTGTTTCGACAGCACCGAGGACGTGGCGAGCGTCCTTGCGGCCGGATTGGTCGTGCTGGCGGCAGTCACCGGTGTTCCACTGCTCGCACACATCGCGTGGACGGCGATCGGGCGTGACGCGCGCAGGTCTCTCGTCGATCCCCTGACCGGGCTCCTCAACCGCCGCGGCCTCGAGGACGCGGCTGTGGAACTTCTCGCGCGCGTTCGTCACCGAGGGCACTGCGTCGTCGTGCTGGTCATCGACATCGATCGGTTCAAACAGGTCAACGACCACTACGGTCACGACAGCGGCGACGAGGTCATCGTGTTGATATCCGATCGATTGGCGGCCCTGTTCGAGCGGAACGGGGTCGTAGCGCGCACCGGCGGAGAGGAGTTCGTCGTCGTGTTCACCAGTCCGATCGACAGTGTGCATCATCGGATCGGCGAAGTGGGCCACACGCTCCATCGGCCCGACGACCGGATCCCCGTCACCGTCAGCGTCGGGGCGTCCATCATCTCGCAGCCCGCTGATCTGTGGGACGCCGCACCGACGATCGTCACCCGCGCCACACGTGCCGCCGACTCGTTGATGTACCGAGCCAAGTACGACGGCGGAAACCGGACCGCGTCCTCGCACCTGTAGGCCGGACACACGAAAAAGGGCGGCCGACCCGACGGGGCCGACCGCGCCTACTCACTCGCTCTCGACTCAGCCTCCGGTCACCGGTCCGTTCCAGACGCACGGGATCGCGCTGGCAGGTGTGCCCTGCGGGTCGAGTGCATTCTTGATGATTCCGATGGCGCGCGGAGAGACGCTGATCGACAGGTGATCGGACAAGTCGACTCCGCAACCGTCCTGCAGCAGAATGTTCTTCACAGTGGCACCGGGACCTGCGGTCAGGAAGGTCGTCTTGTACGGCGTCACCACCTCGTCGAATCGAGTGCCGAGGACCGTGTAGTCGATACCGGGATCGGTGTCGCCGCCTGCGTCCAGAGCCTTGACGAGGGGCGAATCGATGACCTGATCGGACGCGGCAGGTCCTGCGATGGCCCCGACGACACCGAGGACGTTCAGGCCGAGATTGTTGATGGTCCGGCCGAGAGTTCCGATCCCGACGAGCGTGGTGCCGTGGTTCGACCCGGACACGCTCACTACTTTGCCGACCTTGTTCTTGCTCGGATCGGACGGGTTGGCGCCGCCTTCGAAGCGCAGGTACTGACGAGTCACCAGCCCACCTTGCGAGTGGCCGACGATGTCGACCTTGGCAGCGCCGGTGCGGGCGCGTACGGCATCGATGTAAGTCGCGATCTCCTTCGCGCTGTCCGCGATCGGACCGGTACCGCGGACGGACTTGACGTGACCCAACCCGCTGGAATCCTGATCACCGTAGTTGAGGACGAACACGCAGTATCCGGCGTCCTTCAGTGCCGGCGAGATCCGTGCAAAGTTGTTGTACGCGTTCTCCCACGTTCCGTGCAGCAGCACAACAGGATTGGGATGAGCATCGGTGGGCTTGCAGCTCCAGTCGTTGGCGCCCTGCGGAGCCACGTCGGGGTGGACGATGTTGTAGAGGAATCCAGCGAGGAAATTCTTCTGGACAGGCCCGTATCCGACGGTCTCCTTCTCGGGATCGTAGGTGCTGCTGACCTCGACCGGTACATCGGCGATGCTGGGCCGCTCGATGCCCTGATCCTCCGCCTTGGGTCGCTGCGCTTCGCTGCCCTCGGCTGGAACCACTTCGGTGCCGTCGGCGGTCACGGTCGCCGGAGGCGCAGGCTCCGTCGCGGGTTGTGCAGAGGCTACTCCGAGACCTGCGAACACGATCGCGGCCGAGAGCGCGGCAATGGTGGTCGTGCTTCTGGCTCTGCGACGAACTCTGGAATGCTTGATCGACATAGGCCGTTCGCTTTCGTTCATCGGACAACCCCGTCGAGACGCGAGAGTTGCCGTTGCTGCATCGATTTCAGCGTCGTCGGTTGCCCCGAATCCTTCGCTGCAAGTGGCACCGCGTCGATGCTGGTCGCCGAGCCGCATCGAACATTAGAAGTCGGTGCGGCGTTTGCCCATCGTGTTTCGCAATCTCTGGACAACCGAGCGTATGTCCGCCGTCCACGTTGGAGGCGCTCACAACAACCGAGCCTTCCAAGCGATCCCCCAGCGCCGGATCTCTCAGGGCCGGATCTCTCAGTGCCCGACCTCTCAAGGCCGGATCTCTCAATGCCGGAGTCGGCGCATGATCGCATCACGCAGGGCCGCACGGGGAGTACCGGAACCCGTCCGCGAGATCAGCACGAACTCGATGTCACCCGGATCCGGCAGCCCCTGCCCCTCGACGGCGACGAGACCGGCAGGCAGCGTGGATTCGGCGTGAACCAGAAACCCGAGGCCTGCGTGCGCCGCGGCTCGCAGACCGAGTTCACTGTCGGTGACGCACGTGATCCGCCACCCACGCCCCGCCCGATCCAATGCTGCCAGCGCGCAGCTGCGGGTGATGCTGGGTGGGGGATACGTCACGAACGGCACAACCCCGTCGTCGACCTTGGCTCCCAGAGTGCCCGCCCACACGAGACGATCACTCCACACCAGGTCACCATGAGTTTGACCTGGTCGCCTCTTGCCGAAGACCATGTCCAGTTCACCCGCGTCGAACTTCGCCCGCAACGGTTCGCTGAGCCCGACACTGAGTTCGAGATCGATGCCGGGGTGCGCCTGCCGGAAGTCGAACAGAATCCGGGGCAGTTCGGTCCCGACGAGGTCGTCGGAGACGCCGAGTCGTAGGCGTCCGGACAGCGGTGCACCTGCGAAATAGTGCTCCGCCTCGGCGTTGGCGTCGAGAATCGAACGCGCGAACCCGACCATCGCCGCGCCGTCGGCCGTCAGTTCCATGTTTCGGGTGTCCCGCAGGAACAGCTCACGCCCGACGGCCTTCTCGAGCCGGGTGATGTGTCCGCTCACGGTCGACTGACGCAGTCCGAGACGCTCGCCCCCCGCGGTGAAGCCACCTTCACGTTCGACTGCGAGGAACGTCCTCAGCAGCACGGGGTCCAGGAGCATCCCCGATATCTATCACGATTCACGATTGCAGTAAACGTCTGCATCAACTTTCGTGATCAATTGTCGGCCGATATCGTGAGCAGAGTGAATCTTCTCCGACAGGCACGCCCGGACGGGTTCGTTCTCGGCATCATCGCGGTGGCCGCGCTGGCGAGTGTCCTCCCCGCCACCGGCACCGCCGAGACCGTGCTCGGATGGGCCACCAAGATCGCCATCGGACTTCTCTTCCTCATCTACGGCGCCCGGTTGTCACCCCAGGAGGCGTGGGAGGGGGTCAAGCACTGGCGGTTGCACTCGGTCGTTCTCGCGACGACCTACGTGCTGTTCCCGCTGATCGGACTGGCTCTGCGCATACTGGAGCCGACGATCCTGACCCAGGATCTCTACACCGGCATTCTGTTCCTGTGCCTCGTTCCGTCGACGGTGCAGTCGTCGATCGCGTTCACCTCCATCGCCAAGGGGAACGTCGCCGGTGCCGTCGTCAGCGCATCGTTCTCCAACATCGTGGGTGTCTTCGTCACTCCGTTCCTCGTGATTCTGCTGATGAACACCTCCGGCGACGCCCACGTGGACGCGTCGTCGATCGTGAACATCGCCGTGCAGCTGCTTCTTCCGTTTCTCCTGGGACAGCTGATACGCCCACTCGTCACCGGATGGTTGTCGAGGCACACCACCCCGACCAAGGTCGTCGACCGCGGTTCGATTCTTCTCGTCGTCTACGCCGCGTTCAGCGAATCCATGAACCAGCACGTGTGGTCGTCGGTGTCGGTGTGGCAGATCGTCGCGGTGGTTCTCACGTGCATCTTCATCCTCGCGCTCGTTCTCGCGCTCACCTACTTCATCGGCAGGGCCATGGGCTTGCCGCTGGCAGATCGAATCGTGCTCGTCTTCTGTGGATCGAAGAAGAGCCTCGCCAGCGGACTGCCGATGGCCTCGGTGCTGTTCGCGGGCCAACCCGTCGGACTGATCGTGCTGCCGTTGCTTCTGTTCCATCAGATTCAACTGATGGTGTGTGCCGTGCTCGCGCAGCGATACGCACGCGCGCACGTTTCGCACGTCGTGGGTGATGCGGAGCCTGCACTGCGCGACTAGCGTCGGCCAGGCCTAGCCCTTCGACCTGGGGGCCTAGCCCTTTGACCTGGAGGAACACGTGGTTCACAGAAAGCATCCCGACGGCGTGATCTCCGCGGCGTACACCGGACGAATCGCGACGAACCCGGTGCCCGCCCTCCGACTGCCCGACGAGCAACTCGACCCGGAAGCCGCCTACCGCTTCATTCACGACGAACTGATGCTCGACGGTTCATCCCGCCTCAATCTGGCCACGTTCGTCACCACGTGGATGGATCCACAGGCCGAGAAGCTGATGGCGGAAACCTTCGACAAGAACATGATCGACAAGGACGAGTACCCGGCGACGGCGTCCATCGAAGAGCGCTGTGTCAACATGGTGGCAGACCTCTTCCACGCCCCAGGTCTCGATCCCGAGGATTCCGCAAGTGCGACGGGCGTGTCGACCATCGGGTCGAGCGAGGCCGTCATGCTCGCGGGACTTGCACTGAAGTGGCGGTGGCGGGCACGAGTCGAGGATTCCTCGAGGCCGAATCTCGTGCTGGGCAGCAATGTTCAGGTGGTATGGGAGAAGTTCTGTCGATACTTCGACGTCGAACCCAGGTATCTGCCGATGGAACCGGGCCGCTACGTCATCACACCCGAGCAGGTCCGAGAAGCCGTCGACGAGAACACGATCGGCGTCGTGGCCATTCTGGGAACGACCTTCACCGGCGAACTCGAACCCGTCTCGGAGATCTGCGACGTACTCGACGCACTGGCAGCGGGCGGAGGCCCGGACATACCGGTGCATGTCGACGCGGCCAGCGGCGGTTTCGTCGTGCCGTTCCTGCAGCCGCACCTCGAATGGGATTTCCGACTGCCGCGGGTGAAGTCGATCAACGCGAGCGGCCACAAGTACGGACTCACTTATCCCGGAATAGGTTTCGCGGTCTGGCGCACACGGGAGGATCTACCGGAGGACCTCGTGTTCCGAGTGAACTATCTCGGCGGCGACATGCCGACGTTCACGCTGAACTTCTCCCGCCCCGGTAATCAGGTCATCGGGCAGTACTACAACTTCCTTCGGTTGGGCCGCTCCGGTTACACCGACATCATGGAAGCGCTGCGCGACACCGCAGTTCGAGTCAGTGGGCACCTGGCCGAACACCCGGCGTTCGAGGTCATCACCGACGGCAGCGCCATTCCGGTGATCTCGTTCAAGCTCACCGGGGACCACCCGTACACGGTCTTCGACGTCTCCCACGAGTTGCGCGCCCTCGGCTGGCAGGTGCCCGCGTACACGATGCCCGACAACGCCACCGATATCGCCGTGCTCCGGATCGTCGTCCGTGAGGGGTTCAGCGCGGACCTCGGGCGGCTGTTGTGCATCGCGATCGGCGAGGTGATCGACCAATTGGATTCCATCGCGGCCGGCGGGGGGCATTCGACGGCAACACATTTCGCGCACTGACACCGCCCGCGCACGGGCGCCGAAGGGGCACTAGTTGCGTTCGACGTCGATCGGATGCGAGGCCAACATGGCCAGCGGCATGGGCTGTCGACGCAGCACGTGAGCCCACATGTCGACCTTCGGCGGCCCGATGACGTCGGAAGCCAGTGCGGACACGACCATCCAGTCGTCACGCTCCAGCTCGCCGTCGAGCTGTCCGAGCGTCCACCCCGAGTACCCGGCAAAGATGCGCACGCCTTCGACGAGTGGTGCGATCTCCGACGGGTCCGAGTCGAGATCGACCATGACCACACGCCCGTCCACCCTCCTGAGCCCGGGCACACCGTCGACCTGAACGCCGGTCCGCACCGTCGCCAGGCACAGCGCCGAGTCCCGCTTGACCGGACCACCGACGTAGAGTGCTTTCGGCCGTGCCGCCAGCTCGCTCCACTGCGGCAGGACGTTCGTCACGGCCGTCTCACTCGGGCGATTGATGACGACGCCCAGGCTGCCTGCGTCGTTGTGCTCGATGACGTACACGACCGTCCGTCTGAACGTCGGCTCGACGAGTTCGATCGACGACACCAACAAACTTCCCGGGCGTACCGCCTGATCGGCGGATGCCGTCCGGTCCTCGGGTTCCTCCGCATGCGCCGCCATGACAACATTGTGGCACCGCGTACTACCCGATGTGACGCAAGGGATCGGACGAGTCGTGACTCAGGTCAGCCCGGCGAGTTCGACGAAAAGGGCGAGCTGGTACTCGAAGATCTGGTCTCTGGCCCCGAACGTGTCGGATCCGTACTGGTCGAAGACATCGAAGCTGACCGCGCCGAACAGCGACGCCCACACCGTGACTCCCCGGGCCAACGCGTCGTCGGACATGTCCGTGCCCATTTCGTTACGAATGTCCGAGAAGTCTCCGTGCAGTCCGGACAGGGACGCCGGAGTGGTTCGTGCCACGAGTCTGTCCTCGCGCCAGGCCTCGTCGAAGATCTGCACCAGTTTCACGATCACCCGCGTGCCCGGTCCGGTCGTCTGTTCGGCCGGCGCGTGATACCCGGGAACCGGACTGCCGAACAGCAGCGCGTATCCGGCGGGCTCACGCAGACCCCATGACCTGACCGTCCGCCCGAGCGTGAGGAACTTCTCGACGGGCCCGTCGGCTGCATCGACCGCTGCATCGACCTCGTCTCCCAGCTGGGTGTACGCGTCGACGACGAGCAGCGTCAGCAGCTCGTCCCGGCTCTTGACATAGCGATAGACAGCCGACGACACGACGCCGAGATCCCGTGCAACCGCCCGCAGCGACAACGCCGCGGCCCCGTCGGCGGCCAGATGCTCGCGGCCGATTCGAGTGATGTCGAGAAGAGTCTGAGCCCTGGCGCGTTCGCGGGGGGTGGTGGACATGGGAGACACACTATCGGCGAGCCGGATCGCCGCGGTCACGCCGTGGACTCGCTTGATCCGAGTCGCGGATGCGGATCGATCGAGAAGATGACCTCGACCGGAACCTCGAAGTACGCCGCGATCCGCAGAGCCAGGTGAAGGCTGGGACTGTATTCGCCGCGCTCGAGGTATCCGACCGTTTGATAGTGGACACCCAACGCGTCCGCCAAATCCCGCCGCGAGATCTGGCGTTCCGCGCGCAACATCGCGATGCGGTTGTAGATGACTTCAGTAGGCACGTGCCAGTGCCCTGTCTCGTCGTTCGTCCACCTTGCTGCCGGACTCGTTTCGGGCCATGCGAGACAACACTATCGGGGCCGCGACCAGACCGACGATTGCCCAGGCACCGAGTGCAGCTGCGGTCTCGAGGTGCCGCCACGACTGATCGAGTTCGACGACGACCGCATCGGGCGGCAGCAACGCCGACCGCAACCCGAGACCGAGCCAGTAGCACGGGAGTACCTGCGCCACGTCCTGCAACCAGCCGGGCAACGCGGTGATGGGGTAGAAGATCCCGGAGATACCGACGACGACCATCAACGGCATGGTCACGAAGAACAAGGCACGGGCAGTGCCCACCAACGCACCGAGCACGGCGCCGAGCGGCAGCGTGGCGAGCAGACCGAGCAGCACGACCCAGACCAACGTGAACCAGGATCCGATGCTGCCGAGCGAGACACCCCCGACGATGATCGCGCCCGCGACCAGTATCGCAATCACCTGGACCGTCACCGTCACGGCGTTGCTGCCGACTCGTCCGATGAAGTATCCGATCATTCCGTTCGGAGTAGCCTTGGCGCGAAGGAGAGTCCCGTCCTCGCGGTCGAGCACGATGGCTTCGCCGATGGTGTAGACACCGTTGAAGAAGATGATCGTTCCCATGACCCCTGGCAGGGCGAGAACCGCCAAGCTGTAGTTCGTGTCCTGAAACGATCCGTTCCGCATGAAGAACAGCGCGACCATGATCAGGGCGGGGAACAGAAACACGGCGGCGAGACCTTGCGGGTCCGTGAACATCTGCCGCACTTCGATTCTCGTACGCCGAAGGCCGGACCGGACGGCTACGCTCTTGGCATTCATCGTGTCATCACTTCCAATGTCGGTGCGCTGTCCGGCGATTCCTGTTCGTGAACCAACATCATGTACGTGTCCTCCAAACTCGCGCGGCGCACCTCCAGATCGACGACGCGATCGCCGTGCTGCAGGTACAGATCGTGCACGAATTTCGCTGCCTCCGTGCTGCTGTGGACCGACCGCAGACCGTCGACACTCCAGCGCACCTCCGAATCGGCCGGGATACCCCTGGACAACTCGTCGGGTGAGCCGTCGGCGATGATGGCGCCTCCAGCGAGGATCACGATGCGATCGGCCAGCTTCTCGGCTTCGTCCAGATCATGCGTCGTGACGAGGATGGTCGTTCCCTCGAGATCGGCCAATCTGTGTACCAACTCGTGGAATTCACGACGACCATCGGGATCGAAGCCTGCGGTCGGCTCGTCGAGAAACAGCAGTTCCGGTTTGCCGACGATCCCGATGGCCACATCGAGTCGCCTGCGTTGCCCTCCCGACAACGACGCGATCTTCGAGTGCGCGTGTCCGGTGAGCCCGACGAGTTCGAGTAGCTCGCCGACGTTCCACGACGTTCCGAACGGCGCATAGAAAGATCCGAGGTAGTCGAGGAGCTCACGTACCCTCCACCGTCCGTGATCGCGCCACGATTGCAGTACTACTCCCACGCGAGCCCTCCAGGCCTCGTCGCCGTCGGCGGGATCGACGCCGAGTACCTCGACCCTTCCTGCGGAACGGAGTCGAAATCCCTCGAGAATCTCGAGCGTCGTGGATTTGCCCGCGCCGTTGGGACCGAGCATCACCAGTACCTCGCCCTGGTGGGCCCTGAAGGACACGCCTTTCAGAACATCGGTGCTCCCGTATCTCATTCTTACGTTCTCGACGTCGACAACGACGTCCCTCGAAGAATTCACCCTGCCTCCCGGCGTCGTGGGTCGATGATGATTTGTAGCATACCTACTATATTCCGTATTTTCCATAGGAAGCTTTCTCACTTTGCGAGAGCAGTGCTCTTGCTTTTCGGTCGGAACGGGTGCACACTCGAAGAAACAGAGAGCAGTGCTCACATTCGAGTCGAGGAGACATCATGAACCAACTGCACGTCGTCACCGGAGCAGGACCCGTCGGATGGACCGTCGCGGAACAATTGGCTGCACAGGGTCATTCGGTTCGCGTACTCACACGCTCCGGCTCGGGGCCGGAGCACCCGTCCATCGAACG
Organism: Rhodococcus yunnanensis NBRC 103083; assembly: GCF_001895005.1. Taxonomy (GTDB): domain Bacteria; phylum Actinomycetota; class Actinomycetes; order Mycobacteriales; family Mycobacteriaceae; genus Rhodococcoides; species Rhodococcoides yunnanense. The sequence goes on from NZ_BCXH01000010.1 coordinate 186,629, forward strand.
ACGCCGCGTCGACATCGAAACAGGGGACCTACGAGCAGAATTCGAGGGTGCCACCGCCATCTACCACTGCACCCACGTCGCCTACGAGGACACGGTGTGGCGCGCGAAGCTTCCGATGATGGAACGTCGAGTTCTCGACGCCGCCGCGGGCACCGTCGTGGTGTTCCCCGAGAGTCTGTACGCGTACGGGAGGATCGACGGACCCATCCGGGAGGATGCTCCGCGAAATGCGACTCACCGCAAGCTCGGTGTCCGAACCCAACTTCTTGCAGCCCGTGACGCACATGCAACACCGACCATCAGCGTCGCCGCTTCGGACTTCTACGGACCGAAGGTGCTCACGGCACACATGGGTGATCGTGTCGTACCGAACGTGCTGGAACACAAAACCATTCGGGTACTCGCCAATGCCGACCTACCCCACTCGTTCACCTACGTTCCGGACTTCGCGGCCGCGATGATCGCCGCTGCAGCCGACCGATCCCTGTGGAACACCTTCCTGCACGCACCCACCGTGCCCGCGGTCACCCAGCGCGAGATGATCGAAATATTCTCGCGCGCAGCAGGAGTGGAGACACCCAAGGTCGGCGTACTTCCGGTCTGGATGATGCGCACACTGGGCATTGCACCGGGACCGATCAAGGAACTCGGCGACACTCTGTACCAGTTCCAGTACCCGTTCCGACTCGACAGCAGCCGGAGCGAGAAGATTCTCGGCATTCATCCGACGCCCCTCGAGGCCGGAGCCGCCGCCACGATCGCCTGGTGGAAGGCGAAGGAGCACTCCTCGGCCGCCTGAGGCTCCTCGCACTGTCGGTATTACAGTGCAGCAGTGAGCAACGAGACCCTCCTGGCGCGCCTTCGAGATTCGCCCGGAGCAGGCAAACTCACCGCCATCCGTTTTGCAGGCCAGTTCGGCGACGGCCTGTTCCAGGCTGCGTTGAGCGGGGCCATCCTGTTCAACCCGGAACGTGAATCGAATCCAGCGGCGATCGCTGCCGGATTCGCCGTACTGCTCGTTCCGTATTCGGTGATCGGGCCGTTCGCCGGTGCCATGCTCGATCGCTGGGATCGCCGCGCGGTGGTGCTGTGGGCGAACGTCCTGCGCATGATCCTCATTGCCGTCACCGCATCACTCCTGTTCGCAGGCGGAGGAGAGACACCCCTACTGCTGCTTGCATTGACGACGGTGGGGCTGAGCCGCTTCGTACTTGCCGGAGTGTCGGCATCGTTGCCGCACGTCGTCCGCACCTCGTGGCTCGTGCCGATGAACTCGCTTCTCGCCACCGTCGGATCCGGTTTCGCCGCAGCGGGTGCGGGAGCCGCAGTCGCCATCATCGGAGGAATCGGGGCAGGCGACGTCGGATCAGGGGTCGCGGTTGCCGCGGCGGCTTCGGGTTCGGTGGTGGGAACCTACGCCGCAGCACGTTTTCCGCGGCGCTCGCTCGGCCCGGCCACTCTCGCCGAACCGGGTGACCACGGCGCACTCAGGGCCCTGGCGGACATCGCCGCCGGTCTGAAGTCCGGAGCCGTCGCCGTGTGGCATTCGCCGACGGTCACCGCTGCCATGGCCGGGATCGGCACCCACCGCATCGTATTCGGAGCGGACACTCTGATCATGGTGCTGATCCTCCGGGAGAGCACCTCGACGTCGCTACCGGGCGGTCTCGCAGGATTCGGAATCGCGGTGGGAGCGACCGCCGCGGGCATGCTCGTCGCAGCGGTTCTGACGCCGTTCCTGCTGCCGCGACTCGGACGTGTCCGCACCATCATCGGAGCGCTGACGCTCGCAGCGATCGTGCAGGCGACATTCATCGCCGCCCTCACCCAGACCAGTCTGCTGATCGGTGCGTTCCTGCTCGGCGTGGCGGGCCAGACCATCAAGCTCACCGGTGACGCGTCGATGCAGATCGAAATCGACGACGACCACCGCGGCCGCGTCTTCGCACTGCAGGACACGGTGTTCAACATCTTCTTCGTCGCGGCTCTGGCCGTCGCTGCGTTCGTCGTCGGGCCTGGCACCGTGGACCTCGCGGGCGAGACGTCGGCCCACACCGTGGTCTACGCCGGCGCCCTCGTCTACGTTCTCGGGCTGGTAGTGGTCGTCGTCAACGCACGACGACATCGTTAGCCTCAGACGCCTTCTAGCCCTGGCTTTTCCACCAGGCCAGTAGTTCTTTCTCGGCCTCCTCGCGGGGGAGAGGCCCACGGTCGAGCCTGAGTTCCTTCAGGAACTTCCAGGCCTTGCCGACCTCGGGACCGGCCGGAATGCCGAGCAGTTCCATGATCGCGTTACCGTCGAGATCGGGACGAACACGAGCCAGGTCCTCCTGCTCGGCGAGCGCGGCGATCCGCTGCTCCAGATCGTCGTAGGTGGCCTGCAGGGCGGCAGCGCGACGCTTGTTGCGCGTCGTACTGTCGGCACGAACGAGCTTGTGCAGCTTGGGAAGTAGCTCGCCGGCATCGGTGACGTACCGGCGAACGGCAGAGTCGGTCCACTGTCCCTTGCCGTAGCCGTGGAACCGCAGGTGCAGGAACACCAGCTGCGAGACGTCGTCGATCATTCTCTTGGAGTACTTGAGCGCACGCATACGCTTGCGGACCATCTTCGATCCGACGACCTCGTGGTGATGAAAACTGACGCCGCCGCCCGGCTCGTGCTTGCGGGTGTCCGGCTTGCCGATGTCGTGCAGCAGTGCGGCCAAGCGCAATACGAGATCCGGATCGCCGTCCTCGAGGTCGATCGCCTGCTTCAAGACCGTCAGCGAGTGCCAGTAGACGTCCTTGTGCTGATGGTGTTCGTCGATCTCGAGCTTCATCGCCGGCACCTCGGGCAGCACGTACTCGGCCAACCCGGTCTCGGTCATGACGTCGATGCCCTCGATCGGGAACTCACCGAGCAGCAACTTGTCGAGTTCGACCTGGACCCGTTCGGCTGTGATGCGCTCGATCTGGCCGGCCATCTCGGTGATGGCGGTGTGCACCCTCGGCATCAACGAGAAACCGAGCTGGGAGACGAAGCGCGCGCCGCGCAGCATGCGGAGCGGGTCGTCGTTGAACGATTTCTCCGGCGTCGACGGCGTGTCCAGCAGCCCCTCGAGCAGTGCGTCCATGCCACTGAGCGGATCGACGAACTCCTGTGAGCCGTCGGCGCCGAGCCGGACAGCCATCGCGTTGACCGTGAAATCCCGGCGAACGAGGTCCTCCTCCAGACTCGTGCCGTACCGAACCTCGGGGTTGCGCGATACCTGGTCGTAGGAGTCCGTGCGATAGGTGGTGATCTCTATCAACTGCTCACCCTTGGCTGCGCTCACCGTCCCGAACGCGATGCCGGTGTCCCACTGATTGTCGGCCCACCCGGTGAGCAGCTGCTGCACGACCTCGGGGCGCGCATCGGTGGTGAAGTCGAGATCGCCGGAGAGTCGACCGAGAATCGCATCGCGCACGCTGCCGCCGACGAGAAAGAGTTCGTGTCCCTCGGCCGCGAACCGTGCCGCGAGAGGTGCCAGCAGCGACGACAGCTCGGACAAGGTGACGGCGGCCGACGCCAACAGTCTCTCGCGGCGGTCGGAGGACGCGTCGGGGTGTCGGGGGGATGGAGACTGTTCGGCCACGTCGATAGAGCCTAGGCGAGGCCCCCGGTGCAGCGTGCGGCCGTGTCGGTGTACGACGAATGTGGAGCACGCGGAGCGGCAGGACTGTTCCTACTGTCTTTCCATCTAGTATTGATTGGGTGTCTGCCGGCGAGAGTGCGAACAGGAGCCGCCGCAACCCGCGGCGGCGAAACGCACGCGCCGAAAGCGACAAGCCCAAACTCAGGACCGTCCGCGAAACTTCGGCTGGAGGCCTGGTCGTCGACGGTCTGGACGGCCCACCTGCACAACGCTGCGCAGCACTGATCGGCCGAACGGACCGACGCGGCCGTCTGCTGTGGTCGCTACCCAAGGGCCATATCGAGCAGGGTGAGACAGCCGAGCAGACCGCCATGCGAGAGGTTGCCGAGGAAACCGGCATCCGCGGTTCCGTTCTTGCGTCTCTCGGCAGCATCGACTACTGGTTCGTGACCGAGGGACGCAGGGTGCACAAGACGGTGCATCACTATCTGTTGCGGTTTCTCGGCGGCGAACTCTCCGACGAGGATGTCGAGGTCACCGAGGTGGCATGGGTTCCGCTGAGCGAGCTGTCCTCTCGCCTCGCCTACGCCGATGAGCGTAAGCTCGCCGCGATCGCCAGCCGGTTGATCGAAGGCATGAACGACCCGGGTCCCGAAACGCCCGTCGGCAGGGAGTGAGAAGTGCGGCTCACCGAGGTCACTGCGGCCGCATTGACCGCAGTACTGCTTGCGCTCACGCCTGCAGTGGCACTCGCTCAGGAACCGGACGGGACGGATCCGTCGGTGTCCGCCGACCTCACCTACCAATCGAGTGAATCCGACCTCCCGGAAACCACTCGCGGCAACCAGTTCCTCGACTTGTCCGTCGACACGGTCGCGCCAGGAACCGTGACCACCACCAGCGAGCCGTTCGTCACCGTCCGCGCCACCGTCACCAACACCGGAGACCGACGCGTCGACGACATCAGCGTCCGGATGCAGGGTGCCGCTGCCGTCGCGCAGCCGGACGAGTTGCGGACGTCGCTGTCCCTCGATCAACAGGAGTTTCCGAACGTCGGCGAGTTCCAGACAGTCTCCGACAGCCTCGAACGGGGAGCCAGCGCCCAGTTCGTCGTCTCGATGCCGTTGCGCAGCACCACCGCGCCCTCGCTGAACATCGACTCCCCTGGTGTGTACCCGCTGCTTCTCAACGTCAACGGCACTCCCGAGTACGGCGGAACCGCCCGACTCGACGACGCACGATTCCTGCTTCCTGTCGCAGGGGTTCCCCGCGATCCGACGGACCCGTCGTCGGCGCCGATGCCGCCGAGCACAGCGGCTCCCGTTGCGACGACGGTCATGTGGCCGCTCGCCGACAAGCCGCGCCTCGCCGCAGGCAATCCAGGGACGATCGACGAGAAGGTCCGACTCGTCGACGACGAGCTGGCGTCCGAGCTCGCCACCGGCGGCCGTCTCGACGAACTGCTTCAGGCCGTCGAATTCACCACCACGGATCAGCTCGATCCGGACGGCAGACTGGCCGGGAGCATGTGCCTGGCGATCGACCCCGACCTCCTGATCACCGTCTCCAACATGAGCCGCGGTTATCTGGTCGTCGAAGATCCGGCGGACCCCGATGGGCCGTCGTACGCGGGATCGGGAAGTGACGCCGCGACGTCGTGGTTGGCCAGACTCGAGTCGCTTGCCGAATCGATGTGCGTCACCGCTGTGCCGTTCGCGCAGGTCGACATCGGCGCACTGGGCAACGTCGGCGACGCATCTCTCGCCGCCAGTGCCCTCGAGGCGCCGGCCGACATCGTCGACTCCATCCTCGGCGTCACCTCGGTTCGAGACGTCGTCTGGAGTGCCTCGGGCCAGCTGGGCGCACCGGCTGCGGCGACGGTTCGTTCCACGGGTCCGAGCACTGCGCTGCTCGCCGACAACAGCGTCGCTCCTGCGGCCGCAGGTGCGGTGGCGGCGGTCGCGGGCGGAAGTTCCGTCGATGCTCCGTTGAACGCAACGCTGTTCGACTCAGCGACGGCAACAGCGCTGGCAGGGGTCGGTGAAACTCCGGCGACTCCCGCGTTCACTCCCGAGGACCAGCGCTACGACTTGTCTCAGGACTCACGCACCGCACGATTGCAGGATGCACTCGGGGCGGTGTTCTACCACGCGCTGGCCGAGCGATCCGACGCCCCTCGCGCTCTGACCATTGCCCCGCCGCAGTACTGGACAGCAGGCGGCGACGAACCGACGACCATCCTGTCCTCGATCTCGTCGATGCTCCGCTCCGGTCTCGCGACGCCGAGGCCGTTCACCGACCTCGTCACCGAGGCTCCGACCGGGCTTCCCATCGAAGCCCGCACCGTTCCGCAGCCCGATCGTGACGTCTATCTCGAGGACCGTGTCCGCGCGCAGAGCTCGCGGATCGAGTCGCTCCGCGGTTCCCTCGTCGAAGATCCACAGTCGGCTTTGACTCCACGGGTCTACACGGCCCCGCTACGCGAAGATCTTCTGCGCGCGCTGACGACCGCGGGCAAGGACACCGACCCCGCCTATGCAGCGAAGATGTCTCACGTGCGCATGGACGGCTCGGAAACAGGCGTTCAGAGCATTTTCGACGCGGTGACCGTCCTCGCGCCAGGTGGGGTCTACACGTTGGCCTCGGAGCAGAGTCCGCTGCTGCTGGTCGCGCGCAACGATCTCCCCGTCGGCGTCAACGTCCGGCTCGATGTGAATGCGCCGTCCGAGATGACCATCAGTGACGTCGGATCCACTGCTCTTCCCGCGCGCGGCAGCCGCACCATCACAGTGCCTGCCCAGGTCGACGACACCAGGAATCTGACGGTCGACTTCGCTCTGACGACGCTCGACGGTCGGCAATTGGGCGAAGCGACCACCGTGTCCGTACGGTCGAATGCGTATGGACAAGCGTTGGCGATCATCACCGCCTGCGCCGGAGTCCTTCTGCTGTTGCTTGCGGGGCGCCGACTGTGGCACAGGTTCAGGGGGCAACCCGACCCGGCCGACGAAGGGTACGAAAGACCATGACCGGGAACATCCCGTACGAGGGGGACGTCCCACGTACGCGGCTGCCCGCAGCCCAGGTCTTCCGTCGTACGACGCCACCTCGCCAGGCGCCATGGGAACGTGAGTCCGCACCGCGTGAGATGCGGAGTTATCCCGCACCTCCGGCTCCCGACGGCGGTCCGGCACCGGACAACTCGGTCACCCAGCTGATTCCACGGTTCCGCGACGAGGACTATCCACCGATCCACGCCGCTCCCCGAAGAATCCCCCCTGGTGACCCACACAGGCAGCCGGACCGAAAGACACCGCCCGACGAGGCTCCAGCGAAGAAGCCGCAGAAGAGTCTGCTCGCGTCGACCGGCTCCATCGCCGTCGCGACCCTGGTCAGCCGCATCACCGGGTTCTTCAAACAGGTCGTCATGCTCGCGATCCTCGGCGGCGCGATAGCCAGTTCGTTCACCTCGGCGACGATTCTGCCGAACATGATCTCCGAGCTGGTGCTCGGCGCAGTTCTCACCGCCATCGTCGTGCCGGTTCTCGTCCGAGCAGAGATGGAGGATGCCGACGGCGGGGCGTCGTTCGTCCGAAGACTGTTCACCATTGCGTTCACGATGCTTGCGGTCGTCGCACTCATTGCGACCATCAGCGCGCCACTGCTCAGTCGGATGTTGATCGACGACTCGGCCAAGGTGAGCAGCGATCTCACCACCGCTCTGTCCTATCTGCTGCTCCCGGCGATCCTCTTCTACGGCCTCTCGGGCCTGTTGACGGCCATCCTGAACACGCGGCAGAACTTCCGGCCGGGCGCATGGGCGCCGGTATGGAACAACCTCGTCGTTCTCGGCATCTTCTCGCTGTACTTCTTCGTACCGGGCGAGATCTCCCTCGACCCGGTGCAGATCAGCGATCCGCACGTGCTGATCCTCGGACTCGGGGTGACCGCGGGCGTCATCACTCAGGTCGCCGCACTGATCCCTGCTCTCAAGCGCGAGAAAGTGGACCTGCGCCCGCTGTGGGGCTTCGACGCGCGACTCAAGACGTTCGGCGGGATGGCCGCCGCGATCATCCTGTACGTCGTCATCAGCCAGGCCGGACTCGTGTTCGCGACGCGAATCTCGGCGGGCGCCGACGCCGCAGGACCCGCCATCTATTCGCAGGCCTGGATCCTTCTGCAGCTGCCGTACGGCATCCTGGGTGTCACCGTGCTCACGGCGATCATGCCCAGGCTCAGCCGCAACGCTGCCGAGGGCAACACCCCTGCCGTCGTCGACGATCTGTCCGTCGCGACCAGGCTCACCCTCGTCGCGCTCGTCCCGATCGTCGTGTTCCTTACCTTCGCAGGTCCCTGGGTGGGCGAGGCCCTGTTCGGATTCGGCAACTTCGCCGACGACGCAGGCCGACTCGGCGAGGCCGTCAGTTGGTCCGCCTTCACCCTGATCCCGTACGCACTGGTTCTGATCCACCTGCGCGTGTTCTACGCCCGTGAGAAGGCCTGGACCCCGACATGGATCATTCTCGGCATCACCGGAGTCAAGATCGCGCTGTCCGCGCTTGCCCCGACACTTGCGAGCAACGACCAGCAGGTCGTTCTGTACCTCGGCGTCGCAAACGGCCTCGGTTTTGTCGTGGGTGCCTGCATCGGTGGATTTCTGCTGCACAGAAGCCTCGGCAACCTGCGCATGATCAACGTCGGCAAGACCATCTGGATGGTTCTGATCGCGTCCGCTGCAGGTGGGACGGCCATGCTGGCGATCGACCGCATCGCCGACCTCGGCGGACTCACCGAGCCGCTCGGCATGGTCGGTGCAATGCTGCGTGTCGGAATCTGCGCAGTGCTCATGCTCGGCATCACTTTCGGCATCCTGTGGTTCGGCAGAATCCCCGAAGTGCTCGCAGTCACGGTGGCGATCAGCAAGGTCGTTCGTAAGTTGCGCGGTAGGACTGCCGTACCCGTCGAGGCCGCCGCGACCGCAGAGACCTCGGAATCGATACCGGTCGTTCGTTCAGGCGCTGCATGGGACACTGCCGGGGAACGACTCCCGTACCCTGGACCCCGGCGGACCGGGACGCCGTCCACTGCAGGTCAGCCCCATCCGGGCAGACGTGCCATACAACTCGGGGCATACACGCGCGAAGGAGTGAGAGTGACCGACGACGATGTGGCTGGGGGGCCGGCCGAGTCCACTGCCAAGGACACGGACCGAGCAACTGGTGGTGTCGAGGTAGACGAGCGCGCGAAAGCCGCCTCGAGCCAGGCCAAGCCGTCGACCAGCTCTTCTGTCGACCCCAAGACTGTGCCGGTGGCCACAGGCGACAAGCCTGACACCAGCAACCCTGACACGACCAAGCCCGAGACAGGCAAGCCCGAGACGAGCAAGCCCGGGACGATCAAGGTCGAGGCCGACTCTTCGGACCCCGAAACAGCAGAGCACGACACTGCAGAGCACGAAGGTGCCGACGCAGGCCATACGACGTCGGTGGCCGATGCGGCTGGGGTTGACTCCGCTGGGGACGACTCGGCTGCTGCCGACACCGCGAAGGTTGCCCTCCAGAAGTCGCCACCCGAAACGACCTCGGACACCGGCACCATTCCCGTCGGATCTCCGCCGCTTCCTCCCGTCGGTGGTTCGTCGGAACCCACTCGCTCGCTGCGTGGCCCCAAGCTCATTCCCGGCGCGTCGGTCGCCGGTGGCCGCTACCGACTGCTCGCGCCGCACGGCGGCGCACGCGGACTCAAGTTCTGGCAGGCGCACGATGTCAAACTGGACCGCGAGGTCGCGCTGACGTTCGTCGACGCCGATCAGCAGGCAACCGCACTGTCTCCGGACCGCCCCGAGGGCCCACAGGCCATTCTGTCGCGAACCCTCCGTCTCGGTCGTATCAATTCGCCAGGTCTGGCCCGAGTTCTCGATGTAGTACGCGGCAGCTCCGGTGGAATCGTTGTCGCAGAATGGACGCCGGGTCGATCACTGCGCGAGATGGCGGACACCGTCCCGTCGCCGACGGGTGCAGCGCGAGCCATCAAGGCGCTCGCGGCGGCGGCCGAAGCTGCACATCGCAGCGGCGGCGCACTGTCGATCGATCATCCCGATCGCGTGCGCATCAGCAGCAGCGGCAACGCGGTTCTCGCGTTTCCTGCCACCCTGGCCGACGCCGATCCCGGATCGGACGTGCGCGGTCTGGGCGCAATGTTGTACGCGCTCATCACAGCTCGCTGGCCCCTGGTCGACGGCACCCACGGTGGACCCACCCGGCCCGATACCCCCCTTCGTGCCGTCGGCGGAATGAAGCCTGCCGACCGCGATGCCAACGGTAATGCGGTGGAGCCCCGCCGAATTCGCTCCGACGTCCCGTTCGAGATCTCGGCCGTCGCAGTACGAGCGCTCGAGCAGAACAGCGGCATCCGCACTGCGGCGACGGTTCAGCACGTCCTGGACCAGGCCGCCGTCGTCAACGACAAGACCGATCTGATGCCCGCTCTGCGGCTCGGCCAACGTCCTCCCGGGTCCACCGGCCATTCGCTGGCAGATCCCGAGGAGATCGCCGCACAACAGTTGCGGTCCAAGCGCACCAACATCGCGCTCGTCGTACTCGGTGCTCTCACCGTCGTCGTTCTCGGTTTCGCGGGTTACTGGCTGTTCACGTTCCTGGCCGGCAACAATTCCGACGAGCCACTGAGCGAGCAGGATTTCGGTCTGACCACCAGTGCCTCGGCGCCGGCAACACCCGGTGCACCGCCGGCAGCGGCACCGACCGGTACCCCTGTCTCCGTCGATTCCGTCGAGGTCTTCTCCCCACAGGGAAGCCCGGACAGCCCTGGAACCGCCGACAATGCCGTCGACGACAATCCATCGACGGTGTGGCAGACGGACGCGTACTACCAGCCGTTCCCGTCGCTCAAGAACGGCGTAGGACTACTCGCCACACTGCCGTCCTCGCAGGTGCTCACCAGCGCGTACGTCAACTCTCCCTCCCCGGGAACCGTGGTCGAAATTCGCTCGGCGCCAAGTGATTCGCCGAGTCTCACCGACACCACCGTCATCGGTCAGGCAACGCTCGGCGACGGAGTGACGGAAATACCGCTGAACGCCACCGAACCCACCGATCACGTGCTGCTCTGGATCACCGGCCTCAGTACCGAGGACGGGCGTAACCAGACCTCGATCGCCGACTTCGGGTTCACCGCTCGATCCTGAGCTCGGATCGTTTCGTACTCCGCGGTCTCCATGCCATAGGCTCTCCGTCAATGCGGTAACACGGGGGGAGCCGTTTTCGTATGGGGATTTTCGGGATGAATGGTGGGGTCGGGGGTCTGCTCAGCGGACTCTCCGACGTCGAATTATTGAATGCGCATGTCAGAGGCGACCCTGACGCGTTCACCGCACTGGTACATCGTCATCACGAGCACCTCTGGATGACGGCGCGTCGAACCAGTTACACCACGGAGGACGCGGCAGATGCTCTTCAGGAAGCGTTGCTGTCGGCTCATCGAACGGCGGGCTCGTTTCGCGCGGACGCGGCGGTACGCAGCTGGATGCACAAGATCGTCGTCAACGCGTGCCTCGACAGAATCAGAAGGAACCGGTCGAGGCCGACGACGTCACTCACCGACGCCGATGTGCAGGAGCCGACCGAAACGCGGGATCGCATATCCGATCTCGAGACCTCGATCGAGGTGCACAACGCGTTGATGTCGCTTCCACCCGAGCAGAGGTCGGCAGTGGTCGCAGTGGACATGGAAGGCTATTCGGTCGCCGACGCCGCGGCAATCCTCGGCGTCCCGACCGGCACGGTGAAGAGTCGATGTGCTCGCGGTCGGTTGAAACTTGCGGTACGTCTTCGATACTTGCAGGAAGAGGGGAACCGATAGGCGCTTCGGAGCGTCTTATCAAGTGTAGGAACGACTGCGTGTGGACATCACTGTGCACGGAGAGGAGACCGAAGTGGCATCTCACGGTATCGAGCGCCTTCCCGTAGCGCCGTTTTCCTTCGACCTCCTCGCCGACCTCCACGCAGGAGTTCTGTCCGACTCTGTGAGCACGCGTCTATGGCCGCTCGTCCGGGCCGACGAGAGTGCGATGGAGGTCCTTGCGGCCCTCGACGCCGTATCCTCGCGTCTCGGGAATGTCGGCTCGGACCTCGGCAGCGGGCTGCCGATGCCGCCGGAGGTGGCCGAGCGTATCGATCGTGCGCTGGCGTCCGAGCACTCTGTCTCGCAGCACCCCGTCCCGCAGGACCCGGTTCGCTCGATCCGGAAAACGCGACGGCCACCGGTGTGGTTGTTCGGGGCCGCGGCGGCCGCTGTGTTGCTGTTGGCGCTCGTGACCGTCGTGCTCGTGTCGACGGTCGATCGGTCCGAGACCGGCACCGTTGCGGCCCCTTCGAACAGCTCCGTTCTGACACTCGATTCCGCAGACATCGATGCGTCCGTCGTCCATTCCGTCATGCAGAAGCAAGATCCTGTCCCGTTGGTCGACTCGGGGAAGCTCCCGGATTGCCTGGAGGCCAACGGAATCGGACGCGACACCGTTGTTCTGGGTGCCACCGCGGTGGACATCGACGGACGTAGTGGCACCATGCTGATTCTGCCCAGGTATCCCGCCGACGGAACTACCGTCCTGGCTGTGGGATCGGGGTGCGACACAGGCAACCCGCAACCCCTGTTTCGCCGGGACGTCGACTGACGAGCGTGTAGGTTGCACCAAGTCCCGGCCGGGAACAACACCGCTTACCCTGGTGTTGTCATATCCGTCGGCAGCGGCTCGAACGCCGGCGGTACGTATCGAACTTCTAGGGGAAGGCCCGCATGACTACGCCCAAGGTTCACGATCTCATCATCGTCGGCTCGGGACCGGCCGGGTACACCGCAGGTGTATACGCAGCCAGGGCTGAGTTGCAGCCGCTTCTGTTCGAGGGAACTCAATTCGGCGGCGCGTTGATGACCACCACCGAGGTGGAGAACTTCCCGGGTTTCCGCGACGGCATCATGGGCCCGGACCTGATGGAGCAGATGCGTGAGCAGGCCAAGCGATTCGGAGCAGACATCCGCACCGAGGATGTCGAAGAACTCGACCTGCGCGGCGAGATCAAGACGGTATCCGCGGGCGGCGAGACGTACCAGGCACGCGCGATCATCCTGGCGATGGGAGCGGCAGCGCGTTACCTCGGCATCCCCGGCGAAGAGAAGTTGCTCGGACGCGGTGTCAGCGCATGTGCCACGTGTGATGGCTTCTTCTTCCGCGACCAGGACATCGCAGTCATCGGCGGTGGGGACTCCGCGATGGAGGAAGCAACCTTCCTGACGAGATTCGCCCGCAGTGTGACCGTGGTGCACCGCCGCAGTGAGTTCCGTGCGTCACGAATCATGCTCGAGCGTGCCAAGAACAACGAGAAGATCCGTTTCCTCACCGACACCAACGTTCTCGAGGTTCTCGGTGACACGTCGGTCACCGGACTGACTCTGCAGAATGCTCTGACCGGCGAGAAGTCGACTCTCGACGTGACAGGAATGTTCGTTGCCATCGGGCACGATCCTCGAAACGAACTGGTCAGGGACCAGGTGCAACTCGACGAGGCCGGATACGTCAAGGTGGCCTCCCCGTCCTCGGCGACGTCGATCGAGGGTGTGTTCGCTGCGGGCGACCTCGTCGATCACGTCTACCAGCAAGCCATCACCGCTGCTGGAACCGGCTGCACCGCCTCGATCGATGCCGAGCGTTGGCTCGCCGAGCAGGGTGACATCACGACCAATACCCTCGAGCACGCCGATCAGTCCGTCGACGTAGTCACTGCCTGATTCACCACCTGTTTCACCACACCGACCCCCACTGCTCCACCCACGAAGGAGACCCACCAGATGTCCGACGACAAGAAGACCGTCACCATTACCGACGCATCGTTCGTCGATGACGTCCTGACCAGCGAGAAGCCCGTTCTCGTCGACTTCTGGGCAACCTGGTGTGGTCCCTGCAAGATGGTCGCCCCGGTGCTCGAGGAGATCGCTGCCGAGCACTCGGACAAGTTGACCATCGCGAAGTTGGACATCGACGCCAACCCTCAGGCCGCGCGCGACTTCAAGGTCATGTCGATTCCGACGCTGATCCTCTTCCAGGGCGGCAAGCCGGTGAAGCAGATTGTGGGCGCCAAGGGCAAGGCGGCCCTGCTCAAGGACCTCGACTCTGTACTGTGACGCAGTGCCGGGCGGCGTGGATTGCGGTCCGGAGACTACTTTCTGAGACAATCGTTCGATGTGCCGGTGCACCTGTCGGCACATCGACTTTTGTGTGGTCGGGCAATCGGCTGGTCGGACGCCCCTCGAGAACTCGTCCGGTGGACGATACTGACCACACGGAAATCGACACACTTTCAGCGAGAGGTAGTCAGGCATGCACCGACTCAGTCACGGCGATTCGGGACCCGCCGTCGCGGAGGTACGGAGCACACTCGTCTCTCTAGGATTTCTGCACGACGACAGTGTCGATCCTTCGTCGGATCCAACACACTGGACGGCACCGGCGTCGGAATACGATTCCGCGCTCGACAGTGCAGTCCGCGCATTCCAGCAACACCGCGGCCTGCTGGTCGACGGAGTAGTAGGTCCAGCCACCTACCGGTTCCTCAAGGAAGCGTCGTATCGGCTCGGCGCGCGCACTCTGATCTATCAACTGTCGGCTCCGCTGTACGGCGACGACGTAGCCACGCTTCAGACGCGACTGCAGGATCTCGGTTTCTACAGCGAACGCGTCGACGGTTACTTCGGCCCCAAGACACACGAAGGACTGTCCTCGTTCCAGCGTGAGATCGGTTTGTCACCGGACGGCATCTGCGGACCTGCGACACTGAGGTCCCTCGATCTCCTCGGTGCCCGCGTCACCGGCGGCTCACCGCACGCCATCAGCGAGGAAGAGCTCGTTCGGCAGTCCGGCCCGCAGCTGACCGGCAAACGGATCGTCATCGACCCGGATCTCGGTGGCGCTGATACCGGCCGCATCGTCGACGGCATGTTCGGTCGGATCAGTGAAGCCGAGATTCTGTGGGACGTCGCCAGCCGACTCGAAGGCAGAATGGCTGCCACTGGGATGGAAACATTTCTCTCTCGCGCCCGCGGCACCAATCCCAGTGTCTCCGAGCGTGCCGAGACCTCCAACGCATTCAATGCCGACCTGATGATCTCGCTTCGCTGTGCCGCGAGTTCGAGCACGGCAGCCAACGGTGTGGCCAGTTTCCACTTCGGCAACTCCCACGGTTCGACCTCTCTCATCGGACAGGTGCTCACCGGTTACATACAGCGCGAAATCGTTGCGCGCACACCACTTCTCGACTGCCGCAGCCATGGTCGGACGTGGGATCTGTTGCGGCTCACCAACATGCCGACGGTTCAGGTCGACATGGGGTATCTGACCAACGCATCCGACGTGGATGTACTCAGTGACCCACGTTCACGCGACATCATCGCCGAGGCAATACTTATCGCAGTCAAACGTCTGTACCTTCTGGGTCACGACGACCAGCCGACAGGAACGTTCACCTTTGCCGAGCTGTTGGCGGAGGAACTCGCCGCAGCGGATCGTCGCTGAGTCCTTCCTACTAGCCGACGCCGACCGGGTCCTTGTGCTCGATCTCGACCATCGTCAAGCTCGCGGCGATCAGTAGCTGCTCGAGTGCCGACTCGACATCTTCCTTCCAGCCATGATCCCGATCCAACTCGAGCCGAAGTCTCGGGTACCGGTGGTGCGGCGCGACGACGTCGAAGCCGACCTTCTCCAGGAAATCGGCGTCGATCATGCATGTGGTATCCGAACACGTCAGGTCTGCCGTAGCCTTCGGACCCACTCGGTCGTCCTCGGCCGTTCTACGAATTCCGAATGCTTCCAACGCACGAACTCCGCGGTTCACCAGATCCGCAACGACTGCTTGAATCAGCGATGCCGAGTGGCCCTCACGATCCAATTCGGACTCGATGCGCAACGTGGTGAGAAGAACCGCGTCCGCGCTGACGGGAGAAGTGGGAAATGACGTCGACCGAGGAACCACTCCCGGCGGGGAGTACAACGCGCACCCCAGAGTCCGACCGCCGCTCGACAGAAGCTGCCCACACGATCCCCATTCGAGCATGATCATCGACAACCATGCCTCGTTCTCGAATTCGAGATCGAGTGCGTCGCTGCTCGAATTTTCGGCCTTGGGATCGAGCACCCAGAACCGGCACCGACGAGTGTGAGTCGGCAATTGATCGAACGAGTCCAAAGTGACTCCGGTGACAAGCGTCGACACTGCTTACCTCAGCCTCCATGCCCCGAATTTCGGCGATCGCGTGCATCGAGTTCGAAATGCACTCGACAAGAATATGCGATCGCCCTCGTTTCGACCGACTGCGGAAGCCGAAGCGTGAAAAGTGTTGAACAACAACATTTTACGAACTCCTTAGCTTCCTCGAGCCGGACACCGAACAGATCTTCGTCACAGTGACGTAAGTACCGCGTGTCTTTGTACCTGAAATTTCGGAGCTACTTTCCTTTCTGAATTTCCATCATGTCGACGATCCTCTGAAGGTCGTCTACCGACCCGAATTCGACGACGATCTTGCCTTTTCGCTTTCCCAGACTGACGGTAACTCGGGTATCGAATGAATCCGACAGCCGATCCGCGACATCTTGAAGGCCCGGCATCTGAATCGGCTTACGCCGCGGGGCAGGTGTCGGCGCGGAATCGTCGTTTCGATTGGCCAGCGTCACTGCCTCTTCGGTGGCACGCACCGACAAACCTTCGGCGACGATGCGAGCGGCGAGTGACTCTTGTGCATCGGATCCAGCATCCAACGACAGCAACGCACGCGCGTGTCCAGCGGAGAGAACTCCGGCCGCAACTCTGCGTTGTACCGGAATCGGCAGCTTCAGTAACCGAATCATGTTGGTGACTGCGGGTCGAGACCTTCCGATCTTTGCCGCCAACTCTTCGTGAGTCACGTCGAATTCTTCGAGTAGCTGTTGATACGCCGCAGCTTCTTCGAGCGGGTTGAGTTGGACCCGGTGGATGTTCTCGAGGAGCGCATCGCGCAGCATTGCATCGTCGCTGGTTTCCCTGACGATCGCGGGAATCGACTCGAGCCCGGCTTCTTGGCTGGCTCGCCATCGACGCTCACCCATGACGAGTTCGTAGCTGTCTTGACCGATCGACCGCACAACGATCGGCTGCATCAGCCCGAATTCGCGGATCGAGTGGACGAGTTCCGCTAACGCCTCGTCGTCGAACACCGACCGCGGCTGCTTGGGATTGGGCCGAATCAGTGCGGGAGAGATCTCGCGGTATACCGCACCTGCCGGCTCGAGGTCCTCATCCGAGCTCCGAACCGGGGGAGTGGGCGTCGGCGCAGATGCAGTTGCTTCGGTAGAGGACGTCGCCGACTTGCCGTGATTGACCGCCGGACGCTGCTTGCCGATCACAACGTCCGCAGCAGCACTGCCGAGTCGAGGCCCTTGATCGGGGCCGGTGGGGATGAGTGCGGCGAGCCCGCGCCCCAGTCCGCCTTTACGTGCTTGACTCATATCTTCAGCGCTCCTGCGTTCCATCTGTGACTGCGACCGCTGATCGGGCTGCCAATTCTCGTCCTGCATCCAAGTAGCTCATCGCACCGCGGGAGCCTGGATCGTAATCCAGCACGGTCATGCCGTAACCGGGGGCTTCGGAAACCTTCACACTCCGGGGGATGACGGCCCTCAGAACGGCGTCGCCGAAGTGCTTGCGCACCTCCTCGGCCACCTGGTCCGCCAGCTTCGTCCGGCCGTCGTACATCGTCAGAATGACCGTCGAGACGTGCAGTGCCGGATTCAGATGCGACTGCACCAATTCGATGTTGCGGAGCAATTGACCGACACCCTCGAGCGCGTAGTACTCGCACTGGATAGGAATGAGCACCTCGGTTGCCGCCACCATTGCGTTGACTGTCAGCAGACCGAGGGAGGGTGGGCAGTCGATGAGAATGAAGTCCGCGTCGATGTCGGCAAGGTCCGCGAGTGCCGTCTTGAGCCGGCCCTCACGCGCCACCATCGACACCAACTCGATCTCGGCTCCCGCCAGATCGATAGTCGCGGGAATGCAGAACAGGCGGTCGCTGTGCGGGCTCTTCTGGATCGCCTCACGGGCCGTCACTTCGCCGATGAGCATCTCGTAGCTCGAGGGCACCCCGGAGTGGTGTTCGACGCCCAGAGCCGTGCTGGCGTTGCCCTGAGGGTCCAGATCGACCACGAGGACAGTGAGCCCCTGTAGCGCCAGTGCGGCGGCGAGGTTGACGGCAGTTGTTGTCTTGCCGACCCCGCCCTTCTGGTTGGCGATAGTCAGCATGCGGCGCTTCGCCGGCTTCGGGAGCGTCACGCTTCCCGGGTGCAGAACTTGGCTGGCTCGATGTGCGGCAGCACCGATTGGAGTGTCGTCGGGGGAGATACTGCTGTAAGAGTTGAAGCCCGAGCCACCCATCGATTCGGTTGCAGTACCGGATTTTGCGCCGGCCTTCTCGGACTCTGTTTCACGTGAAACAGCGGGATCAGATCCACCCGACATACGTGCTCCTTAATGCGGAACTGGATTGGCGTTCAGAACCAACGGCTGAACGGGGATTCGTCATGTGCGTGGGAAGCGACGTGGAACTCGCTCTGCCCTGACGACGATCGTCGGCGTCGGAAGAATATCGACACCACACTTCACAACCTCTAGCTTGCCAGCACCCATACGACTAAGGGAAGCCCGATCGCGCTCGATCTCGTCTTCGGCGCTACTTCCCTTCAGGGCCAGCATTCGACCGCGCTCGTGGATCAGCGGAAGGGACCATTTCGCAAGCTTCTCCAGAGGAGCGACAGCACGAGACGTGACGACGTCTGCGCCACCGGCCTCCTTCTTCACCCCCGGCTGCTCGGCTCGACCGCGAACGACCAGAACGTTGAGCCCGTGCTCTTCGATGAACTCGGCAAGGTACACAGTTCTGCGGAGGAGCGGCTCCACGAGTGTGACGTGTAGATCGGGACGCGCAATCGCCAGCGGGATACCAGGTAGGCCCGCACCGCTTCCGACATCGACCACACGCTCACCCTCGTCGATCAATTCGCCGACGACTGCGCAGTTCAGGATGTGGCGCTCCCAGAGACGGGGAACTTCGCGCGGCCCGATCAGCCCCCGGGCAACACCGTCGGTGGCGAGGGAGTCGTAGTACTTCTTCGCGAGTTCGAAACGAGGACCGAATACGCTCTCTGCTGTTGCCATCAAACGATCGTCATCCAACGCTTCAGGTTCCACTCGTTCATCCTCCCGTGTCCAGCCTCTGTTCGCCAAACTATCGGAGCCATCCGACAAGATTGGCCGAGTTCACTCCGTCACAGTCCGTCCGGCCAACGCTGAGTTCCGTCTGTTTCACGTGAAACTGCATCGATTGGCCGACGCCTGTGTGCGCAGTAGACCCGGCCCGTCAGGCCCAGCAAATGTGACTACCGGCCACTGCCCGGTGAGCGAATGTCACCTCCGGTCACCGCGAGGTGAGCGAATGTCACATCCGGTCACGGCAGGGTGAGCGAATGTCACCTCGATCACCGCAGCGTGAGCGAATGTCACCTCCGGTCACCGCTGCGCGAGCGAATGTCACATCGACTCACTCTGAGTGACCGAATGTCGCCTCCGGTCACTCAGAGTGACCGAATGTCGCCCTCGATCACCGCTGCGTGAGCGAATGTCACCTCCGGTCACGGCAGGGTGAGCGAATGTCACCTCCGGTCACTCA
>NZ_BCXH01000011.1 GCF_001895005.1 Rhodococcus yunnanensis NBRC 103083
ATGGGGAAACTGGGGATATCGACGACATTACCTGGTGGCGAGCATTCGACGATGTGGACGAGGCACATCGAGAGTTGATCGAGGGCGTCGAACGCTGGGGTTTCAACCGCGCGCGCATTGACAACTGGATCAAGATCGCAGGTAACGCGGGCAACGAGAAGGTGCAACGTACCGTGTCGATGGGATACGGCCCGGCGGGACTGGTGTCGGAGGTTACTGCGACGTCGCGGATCGGGCGTGAGGTTCATCAGTCGCGTATCTACATCAAGCCCAAGAATTATGCGCCCGAGCGGTTGGAGCGAGTTCGAGCAGTGGGCATCGGGTAGTGGCACACGAGAAACTGGGGCCCTGAGCCGAAAGCTACCGATACGCCCCTGGCGTCTGGCCGGTCCAGCGTTTGAACGCACGTCGGAACGCCGAGGGCTCGGAGAATCCGAGTTTGTTCGAGATGTCGTCGACCGAATCGCCGCGGCTCAGACCCGAGACCGCTGCGTCGCGCAGAACTTCCTCGCGGAGCTGGTTGACCGACGTTCCTTCCTGCCGGAGGAGCCGCCGGAGGTGAGCGGTGCTGACCGACAGCATGTTTGCGATGTCGTCGGTACCCGGTGCATCACCGTGCAATCCGAGTTCGAGGGCACGGCGTACTTGTGAGGATGCGGTGCTGTCGTAGTCGCGTGCGGTGAACAACAGGTTCGGCGACTCACGCAGATATTCGGCCAACGTCTCCTCGGTCTGGACGATGGGCGCTCGCATAGCGGAGTTGTCGAATTCGAGTACTGCCGCCGGCGCGCCGAATGTCACTCGGGTTCCAAACATTCGGTCGTACAGTTTGCCCGTCGCCGGGTCGTCCATGGCGTACGGAAGCTCGACCGAATGCAACTTCACACGCCCGCCGATGAGCCAGGCCGCGAAGCGATGGACCAGCACCATACGAAAATCGGTGAGCAAATTCGCTGCCGTCTCTCGCGCCGCCTCGGGGAGGTGGCTGTTGTCGGCAGGTGGGATGGACAGCCGAGTCGTCTGGTCTCCGCGGGTGATCAGCATCGGCGGCATGCCGGACAGAACTCGCGTCGTCTCGGCCATTCGGTACAGCGCCGCCGACAGATCGGGGGAATGAATGAGCGTCTGGCAGATCACACGAAAACTGCCGCGCCGCATGGGCGTCGACGCAAGACCGAACAACTCGTCACCGGTGATCTGCCAGGTGGCCTGCGTGAACAGCGTGACCTGTTCGGCTGTGAGCCGCGAGTGCGGATCGTCCAACTTCTCGGGCCCGATACCCGCCACTGCGAGGGGATACGACAGGTCGAGTCCGCCACTGGTTGCCAACCGAACAGCTTTGACGACGAAGTCGACGGGTATGGTTCGCGGTGCCATGGTCGCTCAGAGCGCGAGCAGCCTTTCGGCTGCATCGGCGAGAACGGCATCCTTCTTGCAGAATGCGAAGCGCACCAATGTTTTCCACGATCCGGGATGATCGACGAAGGCGGTGACGGGTACAGCGGCCACGCCGATCCGATCGGGAAGCGACCTGCAGAACCCGAGGGCGTCGGTCTCGCCGAGCGGCGAGACGTCTGCGCACACGAAATACGTTCCGCTGCTTTCCTTGACGTCCAATCCGGCCTTGGTCAATGCCGTCGACAGCACATCACGTTTGGACTGGAGGCCGCGACGAAGATTCTCGACCCACGCGTCCTCGTGATCGAGGGCATGCGCCACGGCGGGTTGGAACGGCGTCCCGCCGACGAACGTCATGAACTGTTTGGCTGCGCGCACTGCGGAGATGAGTTCGGCAGGTCCCAGTGCCCAACCGGTCTTCCATCCGGTCGCGTTGAACGTCTTCGCGGCGCTCGAGACGGTGACCGTGCGCTCGAACATGCCTGGGAGCGTGCACAGCGGCACATGCAGGGCAGGAGTGGAGCCTGCGGAATGACCGGAAAAAGCAGGAGTGGAGCCTGCGGAATGACCCAACTGAGGTGCGTCGAACACCAGTCTTTCGTAGACCTCGTCGGTGAGTACGAGCAGGTCGTGCTCGCACGCGATCTCTGCGATCCGGGTCAACTCGACACGGGTGAGGACCGTGCCCGTGGGATTGTGTGGTGAATTGACGATCAACAGCTTCGTGTGAGGGCCGATGGCGCGCTCGAGGGCGTCGAGGTCGACGGCGAACCCTGCACCCTCGGCGACCAGTGGAACCGTTGTGCGTTTGGCGCCGGCGAGGGCGACGGCTGCAGCGTACGAGTCGTAGTAGGGCTCGATGAGCAGGACTTCCTCGCCCGGTTCGACGAGCCCGAGCACGGTCGCAGCAATGGCCTCGGTTGCTCCTACGGTGACGAGCACCTGCGCGTCGGGGTCGTACTCGGTGCCGAAGCGCCGCGCACGGTCCGCGGCGATCGCGTGGCGAAGAACCGGCATTCCCGGTCCCGGCGAGTACTGGTTGAGACCTTGGGAAATGGCGTCCCGCGCTGCTTCGAGCATCGACTCTGGGCCGTCGGTGTCCGGAAATCCCTGGCCGAGGTTGACGGCGCCCTTCGCGACGGCGAGCGCTGTCATCTCGGCGAAGATGGTCGACGCGAAGGGTCGTAGGCGTTCGACGGTTCGGCTCTGGTGCTCCGCGGACATTGCTGCAGCCTATCTGGGTCGTTCCTGCAGGCTCCACTCCCGGCGTAGGTGGGTTGTTCCGGCAGGCTCCACTCCCGGCGTATCTGGGTCGTTCCTGCAGGCTCCACTCCCGGCGTATCTGGGTCGTTCCTGCAGGCTCCACTCCCGGCGTATCTGGTGTCACATTTCGGGCAGGAGCCTCGTCCACATCGTAGGAGCAACCATTACGACGAAGGAGTGATGACCATGTCTCGCATTCCACCCGTCCCACCTGCGCAAGCACCCGTTCTCGTGCGGTGGGCATACAAAGCTGCAGCCAGGATGGTCGGCGAAGTACCCGAGCCCTTCGCGGTGAGCGCACACCACCCGAAGCTGCTGTTCGCTTCGCTCATCCACGAATTCGCCGCAGGCAAGGCGTCGTCGACGCTTCCGACGAGCGTGCGTGAGATCGCCGTGTATCGGACTGCCTGGACTCTCGGGTGCTCGTGGTGCGTCGACTTCGGCGTCATGATGCAGCGGCTCGACGGTCTCGACATCGACCGCCTTCGAGACATCGACGACTACCGGACCTCGCCGGCGTTCACGGAAGACGAACGAGCGGCGATCGCCTACGCCGATGCCGTCACGGCAACTCCGAGTGCCGCGACCGACGAGCAGGTCGCGGATCTCGAGGCTCGTTTCGGGCGGGCGGGGGTCATCGAACTGACGTATCAGATCGGATTGGAGAACATGCGGGCCCGCATCAACTCCTCGCTGGGAATTGCCGAGCAGGGATTCAGCTCGGGGGCTGCGTGCCGGGTGCCGTGGGAGGCGGGGGCGTAGCCGACATGGCAAGCAGGTCTGCCGCGACACCGCCGAGTTTGGAGGGGTTCGCGAAATCGTAGGCCGCCCAGACGAGCCCGTCGCGGACGGTGAAGCCGCCCACTCGGCCGGGGAAGCTGCGATGGTCGTCGTCGCCGGGCGAGCCCGAGGAGTAGTAGCCGAGGCTGCCGTTGACCATGGCAGGTGCCATCGACGAGAGCGACCCAGCGCCGTACATCGACACGAGCCCCAGGTAGAAGCGTGCGCACTTGTCCGGTCCGAGGATGACCCGTGCGGCCGTCCGCGTGGTGCCACCCGAGTCGCCGATCGTCCTGCAGTCCGGGTGGAGAGCGGCGACGACGCGGGTGAGATCGCCGCTGGCCATCGCCTCCATCAAGCGGCCGACGGCCTCGTTGTGTTCGGTGGACGTCACCGGCTCGGGGGCCGCGTCGACGTGCTTGCGAGCGCGGGCCGCGAGCTGCCTCGCAGCGCTGGAACTGACGCCGAGGATGTCCGCCACCTCGTCGAACGGAACGGAGAAGCCGTCGTGCAGTACGAATGCGACTCGCTGGGCCGGAGACAAGGTGTCGAGGACGACGAGGGCGGCCAGGCGTGCATCCTCGTCACGGACGAGTAGATCGAGGGGATCGTTCGACTGCGTGCTCGGCGACGTCGCGATCGGCTCCGGTAGCCATTGACCGACGTAGCTCTCGCGTCGAACTGCCGCTGATTTCAGGCGATCCAGACAGATACGAGCCACGACGGTGGTGAGCCACCCACGCAGATCGGCGATGGTGTCGGCGTCGCTGCCGCTGAGGCGGAGCCAGCTCTCCTGTACCGCATCCTCGGCGTCGGCGACGCTGCCTGTCATCCGATATCCGACGGCCATCAGGTGGCCGCGGTGCGATTGGAAGTCCCGAGCGAGCGACGTGGTGCTCATGTCGGAGAGAATACTTCGGTCACCGATCGGTAGGCTTCGACCCATGCGATTCGGATTGTTCGTTCCTCAAGGCTGGCGTCTGGACCTGGTCGGCATCGACCCTTCTGCACAGTGGGATGTGATGCGAGATATCGCCACCGCTGCCGATTCGGGACCGTGGGAGTCCCTGTGGGTCTACGACCACTTCCACACCGTGCCCGAACCGACCGAGGAAGCCACACACGAAGCGTGGACGCTGATGTCGGCATTCGCGGCGTCGACGTCGCGCGTCCGCCTCGGTCAGATGTGCACCGCGATGGCATACCGCAACCCGGCGTACCTCGCGAAGGTCGCGGCGACGGTCGACGTGATCTCCGGTGGCCGCGTCGAGATGGGTATCGGCGCAGGCTGGTACGAGCACGAGTGGCGTGCCTACGGCTACGGATTCCCGCCGGCAGGACAGCGCCTGGGTGCGCTCGACGAAGGTGTGCAGATCTTCAAGCAGGCCTGGGAGACGGGGTCGGCGACTCTGGACGGCAAGTACTACCAGGTCGATGGTGCTCGGGTTTGGCCGAAGCCGTTGCAGGACGGCGGAATTCCGCTGTGGATCGCAGGCGGCGGTGAGAAGGTGACGCTGAAGATCGCAGCCAAGTACGCCGACTACACCAACTTCGACGGCACGCCCGAGGGGTTCGTTCGCAAGTCGGAACTTCTGAAGGGCCACTGCGACACCGTCGGTCGCGATTTCGATTCGATCGTCCGATCGTCGAACTACAACGTCGCGATCGGTAGCACCGAAGCCGAGGTCGAGGACCGGCTGAAGCAGCTGGAGGAGCGTCTGACCAAGTACGTCGGCGCGGAGAAGGCCGAGGGTGCGCTGGGTGCATTCCGCGGCCTACCCGGAGTCGGAACCCCGGAGCAGATCGTGGAGAACCTCAGCGCGCTGAAGGACAAGGGCCTGGGCTACGGCATCTTCTACTTCCCGGAGGCGGCGTACGACCGCTCCGGTATCGAGCTCTTCGAACGGGAAGTCATCCCCGCCCTCACCTAGGTCACTACTGGAGGTCGTCGGGAAGGTCGTGTGGGTCCACCAGCAGTTGCTGGTTCTCGGCCTCACGCACCTTCTCCGACAATCCGATGTTCGCGACCAACAGCTGCCATTCCGCTTCGCTGATCTGCGCGGTCGCGCGCTCGATCACCGATGCATCCTTGGTTCCCCATGCAATGGGCATAGGGGAGACCATTTGCCAGGTTTCGCTGATGGTGTTCTTGTTGCGGTCGGCCAGCACCGAAATCGACGGTACGAGTTCGCCCTCGACCAGTTCGTGACCCGGCAGCGAGCGAATGCTGCGGGTCACCAGAGCGTAGTGGGGCGCTTCGGCGTCGGGCTTCGCGATGTCGACGAGGGCCAGCAGAGTGACTCCGCGGGCGCGTTTCTCGGCGATGATCGCAGGAACCAGATCGCCTTTGGCGTACAGATCCTCGACTGTGCCGACCTTCCTCGGCGCCCACACCATGACCCACAACGAGGTCGCCGCCGCGATGACGAAGACGGCGCCGAGGATGTAGGACCACGGATGGGCCAACCAGAAGAACCATGCGGTCGCCGCGATCAAGATCACAGCAGTGAAGATCGCAGACGAACGGAGCCTGCGGACATCCGCCATCGTCTCGTTCACCGACTTGGCGTGGTCCACATCGACAGGAAACTGGAATCGGCGCACACGCTCATTAGTAGCACGAGCTGTCAGATGGCAGGTCCGAGCATGTCGTCGGCATCGGTGATCCGGTACGCGTAGCCCTGCTCGGCCAGGAACCGCTGACGGTGAGCGGCGTATTCGGCGTCGAGGGTGTCACGGGAGACAACGGAGTAGAAGTGCGCCTGGCCGCCGTCGTGTTTGGGACGGAGGAGTCGTCCGAGCCGTTGCGCCTCTTCCTGGCGTGAGCCGAATGTGCCCGAAACCTGCACGGCCACGGACGCTTCCGGGAGATCGATCGAGAAGTTCGCTACCTTGCTCACCACGAGTGTCTGGATCTCGCCCTTACGGAACGCGTCGAAGAGCACTTCGCGTTCCTTGTTCTTCGTCGATCCCTGGATCACCGGGGCGTTCAGTGCCTCACCCAACTCGTCGAGTTGGTCGAGGTATGCGCCGATCACGAGTGTCGGAGCGTCCTGGTGTTTCGCCAGAATCGATTTCACGACGGCGACCTTGGTGTGTGCCGTCGAGCACAGTTTGTACCGCTCCTCGGGCTCGGCGACCGCATACGCCATCCGCTCTGCGTCGGTCAGCGTGACGCGGACCTCGATGCACTCGGCAGGCGCGATCCACCCCTGAGCCTCGATGTCCTTCCACGGCGCGTCGTAGCGCTTGGGGCCGATGAGCGAGAAGACATCGCCCTCACGGCCGTCCTCGCGCACCAACGTCGCGGTCAGACCGAGTCGGCGCCGAGACTGCAGATCGGCCGTCATGCGGAAGACAGGGGCGGGCAGCAGGTGGACCTCGTCGTAGATCACCAGACCCCAGTCGCGGGAATCGAACAATTCGAGATGCTTGTACTCACCCTTGGTGCGTCGAGTGATGACCTGATACGTGGCGATTGTCACAGGGCGAATCTCCTTGCGCTCGCCCGAGTACTCGCCGACCTCTTCCTCGGTGAGCGACGTGCGTGCGATGAGTTCGCGCTTCCACTGGCGACCGGCGACGGTGTTGGTGACGAGAATGAGCGTGGTCGCCTTCGCCTTCGCCATCGCGGCGGCGCCGACCATCGTCTTGCCCGCGCCACACGGAAGCACGACGACGCCCGAGCCACCGGCCCAGAACGAATCCGCGGCCATCTCCTGGTAATCGCGCAGCGTCCACTTGCCGCCCTCGGTGTCGAGCTCGATGGGATGAGCTTCGCCGTCGACGTAACCGGCGAGGTCCTCGGCGGGCCAGCCGATCTTCAGCAGCATCTGCTTGAGGTGCCCGCGTTCGCTCGGGTGAACGATGACGGTGTCCTCGTCGACCTTCGCCCCGAGCATCGGAGCGATCTTCTTGTGCCGCATGACCTCGGTGAGGACCGCTCGATCGAGGCTGATCAGCGCCAGGCCGTGCACGGGGCTCTTGACCAACTGCAGGCGCCCGTAGCGGGCCATCGTGTCGACGATGTCGACGAGAAGCGGCTGTGGAACGGCGTAGCGCGAGAAATTGACGAGCGCGTCGACGACCTGCTCGGCGTCGTGACCGGCGGCGCGGGCGTTCCACAACGCGAGTGGAGTGATGCGGTACGTGTGTATGTGCTCGGGCGCTCGTTCGAGTTCGGCGAACGGCGCTATGGCTCCGCGAGCAGCTCCGGCAAGGGGATGATCGATCTCGAGCAACAGCGTCTTGTCGGACTGGACGATCAGGGGGCCGTCGGTCACAGTTCCTCCTAGAGAACTTCGGTGTCGCGCGCAGAAAGTGCGCAACTTCTCCATTGTCCTGATATGGAGGCCCTGGCGCCATGTGACGGCTATTCCACCAACGCCACCGACGTGATCCGATGCAGTGTGAACCGTCGAACTGCCCCGGTTGCCGGGTCGAACGCGTCGAGCTGGCCGCCCCCGACGCTCACCGGATCGACGACGCGTTGGGAGGCCACACCCTGGGCGTCGACGTAGCCGATCGAGACGCTGCGGCGCACTTTCACAGCCGTTTGCAGCAGCGCCATCGTTGCCGAACCGGTGGCTCGTGTGCCGTCGGAACGGACGGTGCGCCCACCTGCCGTTGCGGCGCGCTCGCCCGCGCGTAGTTCGGTGACCAGACGTCCGAGTTGCTCGTCGGTGGGAACGGCCTGGCTGCGGTAGTTCGTTCGTCCGCGGCGGACGGGGACTCTGGCGCCGCGGGCGCGCAGATCGACGATCGCGCCGGACGAGTCCTCACCGGCCGGGGCGAAACCTGCAGCCCCGAGCACGGCCATGACCTCGTTCAGTGACGCCTGCGAGATCGCTACCGTCGGAGCGAGTGCGCGCAGCGCCACTTGCTCGGCTGCGGGGGACTTGAGCACCTCGGCGAGCAGAGCCGGATCCTCGCATCGCACGAACGACGACGCGACGCCGGCTCGAAGCCTCCCGTGCCGGCGTGCGACGTCGTCGATCAGATAGGTCAGCCCCTGGGGCACCGGTGTGCGTGAGTGTGTCCCGAACAGTGTGTGCAGTTCGGCAGCACTCATTCCGACGTCGAGGGCGCGGCGCAAGCTCTTGTCGGTGACGCGGTAGACGGTCGCGGCACCCGCGGACTCGACGTCGGCGACGAG
Organism: Rhodococcus yunnanensis NBRC 103083; assembly: GCF_001895005.1. Classification (GTDB taxonomy): domain Bacteria; phylum Actinomycetota; class Actinomycetes; order Mycobacteriales; family Mycobacteriaceae; genus Rhodococcoides; species Rhodococcoides yunnanense. The sequence goes on from NZ_BCXH01000011.1 coordinate 8,597, forward strand.
TTCGATCCGGTCCTCCAGATCGGGTTCGAGCGGACCGGGAGCGACGAGCGTCAGATCGGCCTGAAGAAGCACGTAGTCGATAGGTGAGGGGAGCGCGTCGCGCATCTCGGCTTCGGCGTCTCCGCCGTGCAGCAGCGCTCTGCCCGGACTCGACAACGCGCCGCGAGCGACGATGCTCAACGCCGTTGCCTCGGCGATCATGTTGGTCGTCGGGCGCGGTGCGAACCGGGCTGCGGACCGTGGGCGTCGCCACGCCAGTCCGCGCGAGACGTCCGTCTCGGTCGTCGCCGTGCCCGAACCCAGATCGGCAAGGTAGTCGAGTATCGCTCGCCGGTCGCGCGGCGCTGCGGGGGAGCGAACTTCCTCCGACAGCGCGGCAACCGGCTTGTCGGTCGGATCACGCATGCCGATGAGCCACGGTGCGCGCTGCAGATCGAGCCACGCCGACGCCAACGTGTGCCACCTGGATGCGGGTGTCGCTGTGATCCATGGATCGACAGCCGACGTCGGCGCCCAGTAGTCCTCACCCGAATCGTTCGCAGGCAACGGATCGGGTGTCCCGCTGGAGATGAGCGACGCCGCGGCCAGAAGCTCGACGAGCAGTCCGACGCGTGCCTCGTCGAGACCGGTGACCTTGCCGATGCGTTTGGTCTCACGGACGCCGAGCCCGCCCGCCTTCAAGGCGGGTGCCGGTGAGTCGGACAGGGCCTCGATGATCGCGCCGCAGTGGCGGATCAGCTCCAGGGCCTCACCCGCGGCCGTCGCGTTGACATCGGAGAGTGGGTATTTCGTGGTGACAGGCTTCGGTGGAGACAACGACGTCGGATCGGTGATCGGCTCACCGCGCAGTGCCTGCCCGACCTGATGCGGCAGTTCCACCGTCTGCTCGTCGAGCCAGATCAGCAATCCGGCTCCGAGTAGCTTCTGCACCGGGCGATCCGGCGGCGTGCCGGGCGCGGCATCTCGGGTTCTGCCGGTGGGCGACGATCGAGCGAGAGTTTCGAGCAGGCTGCGTTGGGCGTCGTCGATGCCGTCGAGTGCCTGCGTGAGCTGCTCGGGGGTGAGCGACTCCGATGCGTCGAGGATCCGGCCGATGCGCCAAGGGACGGCGTCGCGCGCAGCAGGCGCAGTGCGCAGTGTCTTCGTTCCCCAGACGAGGGCACGGTCGCGCAGCGCAGCGAGTGCTGCGTCCACTGCCTTGGCGGTGGCGCGTTTGGCGACGAGCTGGTCCAACTGGGCACGGGTGACGGCCATCTCGTGCGCGCCCTCGACGGACAGCATCTCGAGAATCGTCAGCGCCAGCGTGTCCAACGTATCCGCGGCACGCAGGATCGACGCGCGTTGCTCGGCGCGTCCGGCGAGCACACCGATGGTCGACGGTGGCGGTACCGTCAGGTCCGGTCGCAGCGTCAGAGTGGTGACGAGTTCGGTGTCGGTACGAGATTTCAGCCACGCCGCAAGGTCCGGAGGCAGTGCAGTTTCGGTCATTGCTTAACAGATTAGTGACCTGGGCTGGTGTATGCCGCAGCGCAGGTGTCAAAATGAGCGCATGGTGAACAAGTCGAAGAAGCCCTATGTCGATCCAGGCTGGCCGGAAACCGCGCGCGGTGACCATGCGGTGAGCGAGTTGGCGTCCTCACGCTCGGGAGGTCTGTCCCCTTTCGGTGAGGAGACCGAATTCCCGTTGCCCGTGGACGACCTGCTGTATGCACATCCCGTGACCGTCATCAATCGCTAGAAGTCGGCACGAGCCCACCGACACGACAAAGGCCCCCGAGTGATCGGGGGCCTTTCTCGTACTCTGAAGTCGTGCGGCTTACTGAGGCAGGAATGCCTTGTTGGCCTGATAGAACTCGACGATCTGGGGATCGAGCTGGATTCCCTGCGTCGCGCTCTGGATGAGCGATGCGATCTGCGGATCGTTGGTCACCGTCTGGACGGCTGTGGTGATGCCGTCGATGACCTCGGCGGTGCCGTCGACCGTCGGGATCGACGTCAGATCGGGAAGCGTGGGGGCGGCCGGAGCGGACTGCGGCGAGGCAGGAACGCTGCGCTCACTCGGGGAGCTGCTCAGTCCGAGGCTCGAGGAGCAGGAAGGCCATGCGCCCCAACCCTGAGATGCCAGCACCTTCTCCGCTACTGCGATCTGCTCTTCACGGCTTGCCTGGTTGGCGGTGGCTGCGTACTGCCCGCCGCCGTGCGAAGTCCAGGTGCTGGGCGAGAACTGCAGGCCACCCTGGAAACCGTTGCCGGTGTTGATGCCCCAGTTGCCGCCTGCTTCACACTGTGCGAGGCGATCCCAATCGGAATCGGGTGCTGCAGTGGCGGTGCCGGTGAAGGCGATGCCTGCTGTGCCCATGATCGCGCCGGTGACGGCGACCTTGGCTACGGTGCGGCCGGTGGTGGTCGGCTTGCGATGACGTCCGCTCATACGAGTTGAAATCCTCTCCACTGGCGCCTGCGAGGTCAGCTGTCGGGTTCGGGCTGAGAGGTAGCCCGGCTCAACCATCCCGGTAGGGACTGTTGGGCTTCACCCCAAGGAAAGTACGGCCTGAGCAGTGCTTTCCGGTTATCCGAGAGGACGTGTGGGTCCCCCGTCCTCGTCCCCTGGGTGTTCGTCGAGGGTTCCGTTCCCGCGGGACGAGGTTTGGCGCTGCGGGTACGGATTCGGCCGAAGTTTCTCAGCCGCTGATGACCGTACTGAACTTCTCGCGGAGTGTCACCATTTGGTAACTGTTGCAATTTCGAGCCGCATCATGGTGTCGCGCCGGCGCGGAAACGCTTCTCGGCGAACCTGCAGCTAGCGGCGTCGAAGGGCGAGCGACGCACGCTCGTTGCCCTTCCGTTACTCCGCCGTTATGTGAGGGAAGTCACACCCATCCACAGGTTGGTGCCGGAGGGGCTGAAGTGATCAGGCGTCGACGATGTCCTTGCCGAGCGGCATGAGAGAGATCGGAATCATCTTCAGATTCGCGAACGCCAGAGGGATCCCGATGATGGTGATCGCCATCGCTATCGCGGTCACCACATGACCGATCGCGAGCCAGATGCCGGCGACGATCACCCAGATCACATTCCCGATCACCGACGCCACCCCCGACGTCGGCTTCTCGACGACCGTCTTGCCGAACGGCCACAGTGCATAGACACCGATGCGGAACGCCGCGATACCGAATGGAATGGTGATGATCAGAATGCAGCAGACGATTCCTGCGGCGAAGTAACCGAGAGCGAGCCAGAAGCCACCGAAAATCAACCAGATGATGTTGAGAATCACTCGCATCCTGGGCCCCCTACCTCGCGCGTCTGCCGGACATCAAAGCAAAGACTAACGCCAGAACGAAGCCGAGAGGTGCCGCCAGCATTGCAGTCAGATAAAGCCACAGTGGCGGCTGTTCGTGCGTGATCGCGGGAACCAGGAAAATGGCGACGATGGCCGCCAGACCAACTGCAAAGATCCCGAGAGCGATGCGCAGCAGAGTATTGCGATGAGAACGAGTCGGATCGGGCACACCACCAACCTATCCGGGTCGTTCCGCAGGCTCCACTCGCGGCCACTGAGGTCGTTCCGCAGGCTCCACTCGCGGCCACTGAGGTCGTTCCGCAGGCTCCACTCGCGGCCACTGAGGTCGTTCCGCAGGCTCCACTCGCGGCCACTGAGGTCGTTCCGCAGGCTCCACTCGCCGCCATTGAGGTCGTTCCGCAGGCTCCACTCCCGTGGATTCGAGGGTTGGCGCCGGCGTCGAAACCCGGATGCTGCCGATGACCCCTTCGCTGTACACTGCGTCATTCGCGTCCTGCGTTTGTCGTGGGGCGCGAAACGTGTGCAGGAAGACTTTCAAACGAATGGACGGGTGAGCGCAGTGCCTACCGGCAAGGTGAAATGGTACGACGTCGACAAGGGATTCGGCTTTCTCTCGCAGGATGAAGGAGAGGACGTCTATGTTCGTTCGTCAGCGCTGCCCGCAGGTGTCGAAGGCCTCAAGGCCGGGCAGAAGGTCGAGTTCGGGATGGCCGCAGGTCGACGCGGTCCGCAGGCGCTCAGCCTGAAAGTCCTCGAACCTGCACCGTCGGTTCGTCAGAACACCGCCAATCGCCGTGAGCCGGTCGAGCGCAAGCACACTCCCGACCAGCTGCACGGCATGGTCGAGGACATGATCACGCTGCTGGAAGCGACCATTCAGCCCGAGCTACGTAAGGGCAAGTACCCGGATCGTAAGACCGCGCAGAAGATCTCCGAGGTCGTCCGTGCCGTGGCTCGCGAGCTCGACAGTTAGCCGTTACTAGCCCGTCGCGATGGACCAGATCGCGTGACTGATGATCTCTTCCTGCTGGGTGTCGCTGTCGATGACGCCGGAGGGCAGGCGCACCTCGACGCCGAGCAGCGCCCTGCCTGCGTCGTCGAGCGGTGGGACCGTCAAGGCGAGTGTGGTGTCCGGCAGGTACAGAGTGTCGGTCTCGACGGCGTCGGCACCGTCGGGATGGGCGTAGACGGCCGCGAGAATCCAGGGCGCCGACGAGATCTCTGCGGGCAGCGACAGCTGAAGCGGCTGGTTCTCACGCACCGGTAGCGTCGCGCTCGCGCCGTCGCTGTCGCACAAGGGCTCGTCGACCGGGCAGTACAGGTAAGGCTCGACGTCGATGGTGCGGCCGTCGGCGAATGCGGTGACCGCGGGGCGATGCTCCGGTGCGTCGCGGATGAGCAGTGCCAGGACCGCGACGAATGCGACGACCACGACGACGGCACCCACCGCCCCGATCGCCAGGACCTTCTTGGTTTTCGGTGCGAGGTTCACTTAGCTCACGTTCTGTCGGACGGACGAGTCTGGTATTTCCTGCTCGGCATGATCGGGGCGATTACCGCCGAGGCCGGGCAGGAGCGTTTTCCCTCGGTAGGTGAAGAAGGTCTGCGCGAGACCGATCGTAAGCAACACCGAGACGACGGTGAAACCCAGCCAGTACTCGGTCGGTAGCAGCACGCCGAGGGTTCCCCCGAGAACCCAGCACAGCTGCAGGACGGTCTCCGATCGTCCGAAGCCCGACGCGATCGACTCGGGCGGCAGGTCGGACTGCAGCGAGGCGTCGAGAGAGACCTTGGCCAGCGCGCTGGCGCAAGAGGCGACGAGGGCCGCCAACGCTGCGGTCAGCAGGCTGTCGGTGACAGCGGCGACGATCGCTACAACGGTGACCGCGGTAGCGCAGCGAATCACCACGATCGACGGCCTGCCGAGCTTGATGCGCGCGCCCGCGGCGTTGCCGCTGAAGTTTCCGATCGCCGCCCCGGCCCCGACGAGGCCAAGCATCGCGGCCTGCTTGATCGGTTCGTGTTCGGTCTGCGATTTGGCGACGAACGCTATGTACAGCGTCAGAAAGCCCGTCAGGATCCGGATGGTCCCGTTGCCCCACAGCCCGACGATGACGGCCTTGCCGAGTGGTTGGCGACGATTCTTCGCAGGCGCGGTGACGGGCTTGCCGCGTCGTAGCACCTCGGTTTCGGCGTCCGAGCCGTGATAGCTCAGCGTCGCGGGAACCTCACCCTCGGTGACCTCGACCCACGACGGGATTCGCATGCTCAGGTAGGCGCCGAAGACGGTGATGGCGGCGACGAACCACAACGCTCCCGGTGACCCGGCCAGCCAGGCGATGACCCCGGCGATTCCGCCCGCGACGATCGTGCCTCCGATCAGGCCGAAGACCGTGAGCCTGGAGTTGACGCGCACCAGATCGATTTCCGGTGGAAGCACCCTCGGCGTCACCGCACTCTTGAGTACGGCAAAGGATTTGCTGAACACGAGCATTCCGAGTGCCGCCGGATACAACACCCAGCTGTCGAAGTTGAACACCAGTGCCACCGCGAGCACGGTGCGCACCAGGAAAGATCCGGCGAGCGCGAGCCTCCTGCCGTGCTGCAGACGGTCGAGCATCGGTCCGATGAGCGGTGCGATGAGGGCGAACGGTGCGATGGTGATGACCAGGTACAACGCGACCTTGGTCTTGTCCTCGCCGGTCGCGGCGGAGAAGAAGAGAGTGTTCGCCAGCGCCACCGCGATGGCGGCGTCGGAGGCGAAGTTGGCCATCGTCGCGTAGGTCAACGCCGTCAGCCCGGATTTGTCCGCACCGTCGGCCTTTGCTGCCCGCTGGAACGTCGCGATGCCCTTGCCGGTCAGTTCTCGGCTGCGCATCGCCGCCACACGGGTGACCGTCAACTTGCGCGGCAACGGCGGCGGCTTCGGCCCGTCGCCCTTGGCGGTGGGCGGCGTCGGGGGATGCAGTGGAGGCAACGGGGTTCGCCTGCTCGCAGCGTGGGGGGCCGGCGGGTAGTTGTCGAACCCCGGGTGGTCCTCACCCGGAGGGGTATCGGAATGGCTGGGGTCGGTCACAGGATCAATTCTGTCCTAAAACTCGAAGCAGCGAGCACACCGACTCACTGCCGGGGTGTGAACTGCACCTCGAACATTGTCGGCCACCGCTTTCCTGTCACCAGAAAGTGGTCCGTGCCCGGAATCTGGGCTATCCCGTTGAGGACGTCGGCACCCGAACGCTCGTCCTCGGTCATCGAGTTCCACAACGGCGAGGCGTCGATCATCTCGGTGATCTCACCGGTGGCGGGGTCGATTCGGGCGATGTCGAGACTCTGCCAGATGTTGGCGTAGACGGAGCCGTCCTCGGCGCATTCGAGTTCGTTGAGATTGCTCACCGGTTCGCCGTCCGAGGTCACCTGCACCGAGGAGGTCTCGTCGAACGACCGAGGGTCACGAAAGGTCAGTGTCGACGAACCGTCGCTCATGACGAGTCGGTCCCCGCTCGCGCACAGACCCCAGCCCTCGCCGTCGTAGCTCACCTGGCGACGTTCCTGCAGGGTCTGCGGGTCACGGTCGTACGCGATGCCGTCACGCCAGGTGATCTGCCACACCGCGTCGTCGGTGACGGTGAGGCCTTCGCCGAAGACGTCGGGCGAGAGGTCGACGCGCCGAAGTTCTTCCCCGGTCGCGAGCGAGGAAACCCGGACGTACGACGAGCCGGTGAGCCCGGTGCCCTCGTAGAGTTCGTCGCCTGCGATCTCGAGCCCCTGGGTGAATGCCGTCGGGTCGTGGTCGAAGGTGCGCAGCACCCGCACGGTGGACGTGGAGACGGCCGAAGGCTCGGGCTCGGCGGGAGTCGGCGAGCAGCCGACGAGGACGATCGAGGCAGCGAGGGCACCCGGCAGTGCGCGGAGGGAGGCCTTCATCTGCCCCATCATGGCAGCCCGAACTGGGTGGTTTCGAAGTGATGCGGCAAAATGAATGTGTGAGTTTCGCATCGTCTCCAGAGCTCGACCACATTCGTCCTGTCCTAGCCGAGGCCGCAGAGTCGGCGCGGCAGGCACTGATCGATCTGGGAGAAGGCGGCGTCGGTGAGTATCTCGGCGTCACAGCCGAGTCCGACAGTGCCGCCACCCATCGTTTCGTCAGTGATCTGCCCGGCTATCGCGGATGGCAGTGGGCCGTCGTCGTGGCCGCACCCGAGGGCGCGGATACCGCGACGATCAGCGAGCTGGTGTTGCTTCCCGGCCCCGACGCCCTCGTCGCGCCGACCTGGCTGCCGTGGGACGAGCGCATCCGCCCCGGTGACCTGGGGCCAGGGGATCTGCTTCCACCGCGCGCGCAGGACCCGCGCCTCGTGCCCGGTTATGTCGCGACCGGTGACCCGCAGGTCGACGACGTGGCGTACGAACTCGGTTTCGGGCGAAAGCAAGTCCCGAGCAGGGAAGGACGCGCCGACGCCGCCGAGCGCTGGCACGACGGCGAGCACGGCCCGGACAGCGAGATGGCGAAGTCTGCGCCGTCGACGTGCGGATTGTGTGGGTTCTACCTTCCGATCGCAGGATCGTTGTCGGCGGCGTTCGGAGTGTGCGGCAACGAGTTCGCAGCCGACGGGCAGGTGGTGCACGTCGAGTACGGATGTGGTGCGCACTCGGACACCGAACTGCCCACCGGTGCGGGTTCCCCGTTGTACGAACCGTTCGACGACGCTGCGCTCGACGTGACCCAGCAGGACACACAATCGACGAATTGATCGATTCTTTCGGAACCGAGGCACTGCGTGCCGGGGTGCTGGCGGCATGGGCCTCGTCCCCGACGCGGTTGCGGGAGGACGCGGCCACCGAGGCCGATCTGGTTCGGGGAGGCTATCGAGATCGACTTCTCACCGAGTTGGCGCAGAACGCCGCCGACGCGGCCTCCCGCGCCGGAGCTCAGGGCCACATCCGGGTATGGGGTGTCGGCCGTGAACTTCATGTCGCGAATACCGGTGCGCCTCTCGATCTCGGCGGTGTCCACGCCCTGACGGCACTCCGGGCATCGGCGAAGACATCGGGCGTCGGGCGTTTCGGGGTGGGTTTCACCGCCGTGCGCGCGGTGTCCGACGAGATCGAGTTTCGTTCCGCAGCAGGCGGAGTCCTGTTCAGCGGCGAGCGCACTCGTGCCGCCATCGCGGACGCCGGATCGGCTGCCCCCGATGTCGGTCTACCGGTTCTTCGTCTGGCGTGGCCGGTGGATACGGCTCCGGCAGAAGGCTTTTCGTCGGAGATCGTCCTTCGTCTACGAGAGGGCGACGCCGACGGGATGCTGCGGTCGCTGCGCGGGGAGGCCGTCGACCTTCTGCTGGAACTTTTCTCGCTTGCCTCCATCGAGATCGGCTCCGAACGATTCGACCGCGTCGCACATGATCTCGGCAACGGACTGGAGTCGCTGGAGATCGACGGTCGCACATGGTGGCAGTACCGCACCGATCACGCCCGGTGGCTGGTCCCCGTCGACGACGGGGTCCCGACGCCCGTGTCCACCGATGTGCTTCGCGCACCGACACGCTCGGACGAAGAACTGTCCTTGCCGGCGCTCGTGATCGCAGACGTGCCGATGCAGCCGGACCGCCGACGTATCCTGCCAGGGGCTGCCCTGTCGCGCGTCGCGGAGGGCTACATCGGATTGCTCGCAGCTCTCCCGGTGAAATACCGGCCGATGTTCGTTCCTCTTCCTGGCTTCGCGCGCAGCGAGGTGGACGGCATTCTCCGAGAACGGATAATCCGTGAAACGGCAACTGCACCATGGCTTCCCGGGGTATCGGGCGAGGATCTGATCCCGTCGCGGGCGACGCTTCTGCCGGGGCTGACCGACGAGCTCGCGGACGTTCTGGGGCCGGTGGTCGACGGCCTGGTCTCCGCATCGCTGTCCGGACCACGTCATGCCGCCGCGCTCGCTGCCGTCGACGTGCACCGTATCGGGTTGGCCCGGCTGGCCGAGATGCTCACCGGGGTCGAGCGCGAACCGTCGTGGTGGAAAGCGTTGTACGACGCGTTGTTCCCGCTGGTGACCGATGGTGTCGCTGCGGAAGAGCTTGCGGCCCTGCCTGTTCCGCTGTCGGACGGGCGAACCGTGACGGGCCCGCGCACCACGATTCTCGCCGTCGGCGCGCGGGAGGTCGGGGGAGTGCACTGGGCACGCCTTGTCCATCCGGATGCGGTGAGTCCGTTGCTCTCTCGCCTCGGAGCGACGGAGGCCTCGCCTGCGGATCTGCTGTCGGATCCGGCGTTGGAAGTTCTGCTCGACGATCTGGACTGGGACGCAGGCGACGCCGTCGGAGATCTCACCGACACGGTGCTCTCGCTTGCCGACGGTCAGCGAGATCTGCCGCCGTGGTTGGGGTCGTTGCCGTTGGAGGATGTCGACGGTGAGCTACGGGCTGCCGACGAACTGTTGCTGCCCGACGCGCCGCTCGTGGCTCTGCTGGCCGAGGACTCGCCGTTCGGTGTTGTTGCGAAGTCCCTCGTCGAGAGGTTCGGTGCGCAGGCACTGAGGGCAGTGGGTGTCGGATGGGGGTTCGGCATCGTCACCGAGGATCTGCCGACCGGCCCGGACCACGACCTCCCCGACGAGCAGGCGTGGTGGTCCGGCCTGGGTGAGGATCCCGCGGTACTCACTGCCGTGCGTGACCTCGATCTCGTCGAGGAACCTCGGTGGCCGGACGCACTGGCGCTGCTGGCTGCGGACCGAGTCACGCGCGCGACACTGGCGAACCGTGAGAGCTACACGGCCTGGTGGTTGCGTACCCACGCCCGGGTCGACGGCACTGTCCTCGGCAGCTGGCGTGCGCCGTCGGACACCACGTTCGCGGGGTTGCTCGACCCACTCGATCATCCCGATGCAGACGCTCTTGCTGCGACCCTTGCCCCGTCGGTGTGTGACAGTGCGGAGATCGCGCGGCTGCTTCTGGCGCGGCTGGCCGATCCAGCGCGCACTCCCACTCCCGCGGTGATCGCTCGGGCACACCGGCTGATCGCCGAATCGGTCTCCACCGGGGTGGTCGCGCTCGACGATCTCGATCTTCCTCCGCGGGTGCGTGCGATATCGGGTGCTCTCGTCGACCCGGAGGATGCGATCGTGCTCGACCGCCCGTGGCTTGTCGGGGTCGTTCCCTCCGACGTCGCCGTGTTGTCCTCGATGGCGACGGCGGCGACGCTGTCGGCGATCCTGGATGTGCGGATGTCCTCGGAGTCGATCCAGGGCGTGGTCATGGGTGTAGGCCGAGTGAGTTCGTGGGACCGCGAACCCGGCGCGGTACTCGCCTGTGCGGCACTGGGTTTGGATCTTCCCGTCGGACGCGTGGTCGTGCATCGTGAATTGGTGGTGCGTCTGACCGGAGCTGTCGACGGCGAGCGGCACGTCGCGTGGTGGGTGACGGGCGACGGGATCACGCACTGCGTCGACAGCTGGGACCGACCACGTGGACAGTGACGTCCTGCAGTGGATGGTCGAGCACCGCGTCGGCTGGTTGACCGATGCGTTCTGGGTGATCACGACCATCGGCAACACGTTCGCGATGGCGGTGCTGGCGACGGTGACGGTGCTGGTGCTGTTGCGTCTGGGGCGACGAACCGACGCGGTCATGGTCGCGGGCGCGATGCTGACGGGCTTCGCCGCGATGAACCTGCTCAAGCTGTACTTCTCGCGTGACCGACCGTTGATTCCGGACCGGCTCGTGGACATCACGACTCACTCGTTCCCGTCGGGGCACGCGATGATGTCGGCGATCCTGGCCACGACGGTGACCGCGGTGATGCTGCGGTCGACCGACTCGTGGCTGCGGAACCCGTTCGTGCTGGCGCTACCGGCGATCGCGTCTGTGCTGATCGGAGTGTCGAGGATCTACCTCGGTGCGCACTGGACGACGGATGTTCTTGCTGGATGGATCTTCGGCGTCGTGTGGGGCGCCGTTGCGGTGGGAATTACCGCGAGAAATCGCTTCGCTGGGCGATGACGAGAAGTTCGTCGCGCATCGACGGGCTGGAGACGGCGTGTGCGCGTGCGTAGAGAGCGCGGAGAGAGCGAACGTGGTTGCGACGGGTACGGAACTGGGAAACGAGCTTCATGGCCTTGCTTTCGGAAATCGGTGTGCTCTAAAAACTGACATAACCGATACTCCACGTTAATTCTGTGTTACTCAACCGACTCGGAGGTGAGTTTCCGCACGTCAGAGCCCTGTTGGTGACGGAAGTTACGTGATGGTGGTCTCAGTCGAGGCCGCGTTGGGCAGTCTTGCTGCCGCGCCGCGCTGCTGCGCGTTGAGCCAGGAACAGGGCGAAACCCGCCGCGCCGACGGCGATTCCGGCCCAGCAGGTCGGGAGTGCCTGCGACCAGCGGTCCCCGCTGAGAAGCACGACGACGGTGGCGACGACCCAGGCCGCGATACCGACCGCGATGACCGGTGCTGGATCGGTCAGCCGCGGACTCAGTGCATTCGTTTCCGGCTCACGGTCCACGAAATGTAGGTTACCCCTATGGCTTTCTCGTCCCGGCTCCTGGACAACTACTTCAAGATCACCGAACGAGGATCGACCGTCGGGTCGGAAGTGCGCGGTGGCGTCGTCACATTCGTGGCGATGGCCTACATCGTGGTCCTCAATCCGCTGATCCTCGGCAGCTTCTCCGCCGACGACGCGGCAGCCAAGACCGACGTTCTCGGCAACATTCTCCCAGTGGCGCAGGTCGCTGCCGTGACCGCTCTCGTCGCCGGCTTCATGAGCATCCTGTTCGGCATCGTCGCCAACTATCCGTTCGGAATCGCCGCGGGTCTCGGCATCAACACACTCCTCGCCGTCACGATCGCGCCGCAGGTGACCTGGCCCGAGGCGATGGGTCTCGTCGTCATCGACGGCATCATCATCGTGTTGCTCGCGGTCACCGGCTTTCGGACCGCCGTGTTCAACGCCATCCCTGCCGAGTTGAAGGCCGCGATCGCAGCGGGCATCGGTGCGTTCATCGCCTTCATCGGGCTCGTCGACGCAGGCTTCGTGCGACGCATCCCCGATGCGGCGGGCACGACGGTTCCGGTCGGGCTCGGTATCGACGGATCGATCGCGTCGTGGCCGACGGCCGTCTTCGTCTTCGGTGTTCTGCTGATGGGTGTTCTCGTCGTCAGGAAAGTGCGCGGCGGACTGTTGATCGGCATCGTCGTCACCACCGCGATCGCCGCGCTCGTGGAAGCGTTGACCGACGTCGGCGCGTCGGCGGGAGTCGATCCGAAGGGCTGGAACCTCAGCGTTCCGATACTGCCCGAGCAGCTGTTCCAGACCCCGAATCTGTCGCTGGTCGGCGATGTGGACCTGTTCGGTGCGTTCGCCCGAATCGGGGTGCTCGCGGCGAGCCTGCTGGTGTTCACTCTCGTGTTGGCCAACTTCTTCGACGCCATGGGAACGATGACCGGCCTGGGCAAGGAGGCCGAGTTGACCGACAAGACGGGCACACTCCCCGGCATCGGGAAGGCGCTCGTCGTCGAAGGCACCGGTGCGATCGTCGGAGGCGGCGCTTCGGCGTCGTCGAACACGGTCTTCGTCGAATCGGCGTCGGGCATCGCCGAAGGCGCGCGAACGGGCCTGGCCAACGTCGTCACAGGGCTGCTGTTCCTCGCCGCGATGTTCCTGACCCCGCTCACCGCGATCGTGCCTATCGAAGCAGCAGCTCCGGCGCTGGTCGTCGTGGGTGCGCTGATGATCGGCCAGGTCCGCGACATCGACTTCACGAAGTTCGAGATCGCCCTCCCGGCGTTCCTGACCATCGTGGTCATGCCGTTCACCTACTCGATCGCCAATGGGATCGGCGTCGGTTTCATCACCTGGGTCGTGCTCGCGGTCGCTGCACGCAAGGCGAAATCGGTTCATCCCCTGCTGTGGGTCGTCGCAGCCCTATTTGTCGTGTATTTCATCGTCGGACCCATCACCGACGCGGTTACGTGAGCGAAAGATGCGACTCGAGGCGTAGTCTCTGCGCTGTGACGTCGGGATACAGCGTGAAGGACAACCGTGAATTGGCGAGCGATCTCTCGCTTGCCGTGGTGCGATTGACTCGCCATCTCAGGGGGCGCCGGGTCGATTCGCAGGTGTCGTTGACTCAACTGTCGGCTCTGGCAACGCTGAGCCGTGAAGGGGACATGACGCCGGGGGCTCTCGCGTCGAGAGAGCGTGTGCAGCCGCCGTCGATGACCAGGGTCATCGCTTCTCTGGCCGAGTTGGGTCTGGTCGTGCGTACTCCGCATCCAACCGACGGTCGTCAGGTCATCGTGTCGTTGTCACCTGCCGGGCAGACGTTGATCGCCGACGAGGCGAGCGCCCGCGAGGCATGGATGACTGCGCAACTGGCAGGCCTGGAGGAGGCGCAACTGTCGATTCTCCGCGATGCAGTGACCATCATCGGATCCTTGGTGAGCGACTCCGAGTAGGTCGTTACCTAGGGTTAGTATGTACAGAGTGCCCACTCCTTCGCCGATGTTCGCTGCGCTCCGAACACGGAACTATCGGTTGTGGGCCTCCGGTCAGATCGTCTCGCTCGTCGGGACGTGGATGCAGCGGGTCGCGCAGGACTGGCTCGTACTGACGCTGTCGGGCGGCAACGGTTTGGCGGTCGGCATCGTCATGGCGTTGCAGTTCGGTCCGACCCTGTTTCTGTCGGTGTGGGGTGGTGTCTTCGCCGACCGATACGACAAGCGCAAGCTGCTGATGATCACGCAGGCATTCGCAGCCGTGTGCGGTCTGGTACTCGGATTGCTCGACGTCGGCAACCTGGTCGAGCTGTGGCACGTCTACGTCATCGCGTTCGTGTTGGGGTGCTCGTCGGCGATAGACGCGCCGGTCCGGCAGTCCTTCACGATCGAGATGGTCGGCAAGGAGACGCTGTCGAACGCGATCGCGTTGAACTCGATGACGTTCAACACCGCTCGCATCATCGGTCCCGCGATCTCGGGTGTTCTCATCACGCTGGTCGGTACCGGCTGGGTGTTCCTGATCAATGCCGTCTCGTTCGCAGCAGTGTTCGGGGCACTCGTGGCGATGCGCGCCAAAGACCTGTACCGAGTCGAACCTGCCCCGCGCGCAAAAGGACAGGTTCGAGCAGGCTTCGCCTACGTGTGGGGTCGACCGGATCTGCGCGTGCTTCTGGCCACCGTCTGTATCGTCTCGACCTTCGGGCTCAATTTCCCGCTGAGCCTGGCGGTGTTGGCGCGCAACTCCTTCGGCAGCGGCGCCGACGCATACGGATTGCTGTCGACGACACTCGCGGTCGGCACACTCGTCGGTGCCACCCTGGCGGCTCGGCGTGCCACCGCGCCGAGGCTGCGGTTGTTCGTCGGTGCCGTCATCGCATTCGGCATCCTCGAACTGCTCGTCGGGCTGATGCCGAACTACATTCTGGTTGCGCTGCTCCTGATCCCGACGGGCGCACTCAACCTGACATTCTCGACGTCGGCGATGAACATCCTTCAGATGTCGGTTCCCTCGGACATGCGCGGGCGTGTCATGGGCATCTACATGCTGTGTTTCCTCGGTGGAACACCCATCGGGAGTCCGGTGCTCGGGTGGCTGGCCGACGTCGTCGACCCACGTGCTCCGCTGGTGTTCGGCGGTGGCATCGCCCTCGTCACGGGTCTCGTCGCCGCAGTGTATCTCGTGCGGCACAACGACTTGCGCGTATCACTCGTCCGCGGCTCGGATCGATTGCGACTTCCGGTACTCGACGTCCGCAGCAGCGTCGTAGTGTGCGACGCGTCCGAGCAGGCCACCCAGGCGGGCACTGCACAGCAGATCAGGTGAGTAGGTCTCAGATCCAGCCGTAGCGTCGGGCAACGGCGCACGCCTCGTGACGGTTCGCGGCACCGAGTTTCGCGGCCGCAGCCGACAGGTAGTTCCGTGTGGTGCCCTGGGTGAGATGTGCTCGCTGTGCGATCTCGGCTATGGAGGCACCGTCGGCGGCGTACTCGAGCACGTCCGCTTCGCGCGGAGTCAACGGTGAATCTCCGGCGCCGATGGCTTCGGCCGCCAGCGCCGGGTCCACGTAGCGGCCGCCTGCGTGCACGGTACGGACCACCTCGGCCAGGGTGGCAGCGGACGTCGTCTTCGGCAGAAACCCGCGCACGCCCGCCGACAGCGCTTTCTTCAGATAGCCGGGGCGGCCGTGGCTGGTGACGATGATCGCCGCACACGACGGCACCGCCGCCGCGACGAGCCCAGCAGTCTCGATGCCGTCGATGCCTCCCATCTGCAGATCCAGTACCGCGACGTCGGGAGAATGCACTGTCGCGGCGTCCACCGCGGCCTCGCCGGATTCGGCTTGCGCGACTATCTCGATGTCGTCCTCCAGCGCGAGCATCGTCGCCAGGGCAGTGCGGATGAGGTTCTCGTCGTCGGCCAGCAGTACGCGGATCATGATGAAACCGTAGCCGGAAACGTTGCGGTGAGGGTGAATTCGTCGGCCGAGCGGACGGTGTCGACGGTGCCGCCGACCGTCGCCAGGCGTTCGCGGAGGCTCGATATCCCAGTGCCGTCGGTGGATGTGGACGCATGAGGCCTGTCGTTGCGCATGGTCACCGCTCGATCGCTCAGATCGATACGGATGCACGTGGCGTCGGAATGCCGAAGAACGTTGGTTGCGCCCTCGCGTACGACCCACGCCGCGGCCTCGGCGTGTTCGGCGCGGACCTCCTCGACGCGACCTGTCACGTCGGTGCTGATGCCTGCCGCGTTCAGAAGTGAACGTGCGCCGTCGATTTCCGTGATCAGGTCGATCGATTGATACCCTCGCACGAGCTGCCTCGCCTCCGTCATGGACTCTCTGGCCAGCTCACTGACCTCGTCCATCTGCGCGGCTGCTCGGTCGTCACCTCGTCGTGAGAGTGCCGCAGCCAGTTCGCTCTTCACCGCGATGGCCGACAAGGAGCGGCCGACGACGTCATGCAGATCGCGCGAGAATCGCAAACGCTCCTCGGCGACGGACAGCGCCGACGCGGTGTGACGCGCAAGATCGAGTTCGGTCACCGTGCGCAGCAGCCACATCGAGAGTTGAACCGTCATGGCCATGAACGCTGTCACGGCGAACGCGGCCACCGCACCGACCGCTCCGAAACCGGCAGCTGCCGATCCGGCGCCGAGGACGAGTGACGCGATCACGGACCAGCGCAACGGGACAGCTGCAGTCAGCGGGATCGCCACGACGACCAGAGCCCAGAGCGCCGTCGGCGCACTCCCTGTTGCGGCCGCCACACCAGCCGCTGCGACCGCGATTCCCACGGCGACCCGTACGTAACCGCGAGCGGTGCCGCCGAATTGCGGCATACCGAGTACCGCAACGACGGCACCGGCAGTACTGACGACCATCGCACCTACGGCGACCCAGCGGTCCTCGGCGACGGAATCCGTCACCGCGGCGATCGCTACGAGGACCGCGATCGCGACGAACGACTGACGCGTGTACACACGGACCTTGTCGACTTCGGACGTCTCCCGCCAGGGAATTCGAGGATCGAGGTACCGGCGTAGTTTCATTCGTTCACCCTTCCAGATCTACGCGCGTGGTTCCCACCGGAAATGGGTCTTCGCCACCACGATGGATCCGAGTGTCCAGGCTGCGACGACGAGCAGGGGCGCGAGTGCGGGCTCGAAGGTGTCCACGAACGCGAGCGCCTCCGTATCGGGGTCGGTCGTGCCGATCCAGCCGAGATTCACCAGGTCCAGAACAGCCGCCATCGGGGTCAGTTCGACAACGCGGTCCAACGAGTCGGGCAGGGATTCGCGGAGGAACGAGGTTCCCGCCATCGCGATGAGAATGATCGGCAGGCTCGTGATCTGCGCTGCTTCGGCATTGCGTGTGAACGTCGAGGTGATCAGCGCAAGCGCCGCGAACATCGCTGCGCCGCCGCCGAGAGCGCCGAGGATCAGAAGTGGATTGACCGGAAGTCCGCCGCCGAGCCCCACGATGATCGCGGACACGGCGATAGTCAGTATCGCGGTCAGTGCGAACGACGGGACCGCCGGGCCGAGCAGGATTTGATTGTCGGTCGCCTCACCGGAACGCAGTCTCTTGAGTACGAGTTCGTCTCGACGAGTGGTGTACGCCGACAACAGGTTGTAGAAGACCAGGAACACCAGCAGGAAGAGCGCGAAGACCTCGAGAGCGGCGGACACGGCCGCGTCGGACAGCCCGTCGCCGCGCCCGATGATCAGGACGACGACCGGGAACAGCAGCGGCATGACGAGAGCATTGAACAGCAGTACGCGGTTGCGGACGAGGAGTGTGAACTCCGAACGGGCAAGTGTGGTCGAGGCGCTCATGCTGCCATCTCCTTACGGTCGTCGAATTCGTCTGCAATGGACAAGAACACGGTCTCCAACGACGCGGCCCGTGCATCGAGTCCGTCGATCCGTACGCCTGCTCGCTGCGCCCAGATCAGGAGTTCGGTGAGCGTGTCCTGCAGTGCCGCAGTGTCGATGACGAGCTTGCCGTCCTCGACGTCGATGCGTGCGGAGGTGAGCTCGGGAAGCGGCACGGGAGGAAGTTCCAGACGGATCCTCGCCGGATGGCCGACGACGACGTCGGCGACAGTTCCGCTGCGAACCACGCGGCCCTTGTGCATGAACGCGAGACGGTCGCAGAGCTGTTCTGCTTCGTCCAAGTAGTGCGTGGTCAACATGATCGTCACACCCGAGCGTTTGAGCTCCTCGATCAATGTCCATGTGTTGCGGCGACTCTCGGGGTCCAACCCCGTCGTCGGCTCGTCCAGGAAGAGCACGCGCGGCTGCCCGATGATCGCGCACGCCAGATCCAGCCTGCGCTGCTCACCGCCGGAGAGGAACTTGACCCGAGTGTCGCCCCGGTCGGCGAGGCCCACACGTCCGAGCACTTCGCGAACCGGTAGTGGGTTGCTGCACGTACCCGCCCACATCTCCAGGCTCTCCAGTGCGGTCAGGTCGGAGGGCAGGCCGCCTTTCTGCAACATGATCCCGAGGTTGGGGCGCACATCGCGTCTATCGCGGATCGGATCCATGCCCATGATGGACACGGAACCCTCGCTGGCACGTGAAAGCCCTTGAATGACTTCGAGAGTCGATGTCTTGCCCGCACCGTTGGTGCCGAGGAGTCCGAACAGCTCGCCTTCCTCGACGTTCAGATCGAGTCCGCTGACGGCTTCGAACGACGACTTTCCGCTGCCGTAGCGACGGGTCATTCCGCGTACGTCGATGATGCTCATGATGTGCTCCAGCCGCGCAGGCCGATCACGAAGCGGGTGGCGAGGAACAGAACCGTCGCCGCCGCCACGATCCACACGAGCAGCTGTGATCCGACGACCGCGATCACGACCGCCAGCACGGCCAGCGAAATCACGATGACGACGATCTCTCGTGCCATCGTCGGGGCAGGCCCGAACTCCATCAGATCGGTGAACAGGTTTCCTTCATCCGGTTGTCTCATGCCATCGAGCTTCGCCGAAACGACTGCGCCGCTGTAGTGCGCGGCATCACCGGTCGAACTGACACCGTCACCGATGAGAGGTGACAAATGTCAGTTGGCCCTGGGGTGGGCCCTGGGGTGCGCTAGAACCCCCAACCCATCACCGATGCCCGATCGGTGGAGAACGCGATGTCCACGGTGTGCAACGCATTCGCATCGCGGCTCCACAGACGGTCGGCTGCGGCGAACCGAGTTGCGCGGTGTGTACCGAAGTACAGTGCGCTCAGTACATCGATCTTCAGGCTCACGTCCGCCGGGGCGTCGGCGGCGGTGCACGTGGCCCGCCCGCCGGAGATGGTGACGTCGAACGTTCCGCCTGCATCGAGAAACGGATCTTCGACCTCGAGCACGAACTGGGCGTCGACCGCGTAGGTGCGGGCCTCGAGTGCGGCCTTCACATCCATGATCCGGCACCAGAGGGCGTCGTGATGGGCGGTGACCTCGGGTAGCCGATTGTTCGTCAGCAGAAACGGCAATGCCTCGTCGGGGGCCTGGCTGACCTCGATCGTGTCGACGAGATCCACCCCGGCGAGTACCTGCCACAGTTCGGCGTACGCCTCGTCGGTGACGGCGATGAATTCCTCGACGACGATTTTGGACTCGGTGGGGCTACGTCGATAGGCGACGTAGCCGTCTGCGTGGGCGATGAAGAACAGCTCGGTGAGCCCGCGCCGCCGGTTCTCGCGGTCGGCGAAGAATCGCTCCCAGCGGATCGGTGGTTTCGGCTGCGCGCCTGCAGTCGCGCGCTGCCACCGTCGGTAGATCTCGGGAAGCAGTGTCGACGCCTCGGCGGACTCGACGAGCCGTACCCCGGTGACGGGAGGGACGCCCTTGTGGAACTGCGCGAACCTCCGATCGAGCACCACCCGGTGCTCCTCGGTCGCAGGTCCGTACCCGAAGCGGCCGTAGATCGTCGCCTCGCTCGCCGTCAGCAGCGACAGCGGCGCACCTGCTGCCTGGAGCTCGCGGTGCTGCGCGGTGAACATGCGTCGCAGAATTCCGCGGCGCCGATGCGTCGGCGCGACCGACACCCACGACACACCGGATGCCTCCACCTGCGCGCCACCCGGGACGGTGACCGACATGGGAAAATGCATCGCGACGCCGACGGGTGTGCTCCCATCCCACGCCATGACGACATGTCTCGAGCTCGTCAAAATCTGTGTCTCGGCGAGGTCCTCGGAATTCTGGTGCTCGCCGAACGCATGTGCGTCGAGAAGGGCTACAGCATCCCAGTCTTCGTCGGTGGCAGTTCTGATCGTGATCGAGTCGTCGGTAGTCATCACGGTCGAGTTTTTCATACGGATGCCAAGATGGACACGTGGTACACGTAATCGACATCGACGACCCTGCAGATCCGCGGTTGGACGACTTCCGCGATCTCAACTCCTCCGACCGTCGTCCCGACCTCCCGGAGGGGAAGGGGCTGGTCATCGCCGAAGGTGTCCTCGTCGCCGAGAGACTGCTGTCGTCGCGGTTCATCCCGATCAGCCTGCTCGGCGTGGACCGCAGGCTGACCGAACTCGGCGCGCGTCTCGACGGTGCCGACGTGCCGTTCTATCGCGCCAGCGCCGAGGTGATGGCCGAGGCCGTCGGATTTCACCTCAATCGCGGAGTGCTCGCGGCCGCGCGTCGTCCACCGGAGCTCGATCTGCAGGAAGTCCTGAAGGATGCGCGGACGGTCGTCGTACTCGAGGGCGTCAACGATCACGAGAATCTCGGCTCGATGTTCCGGAACGCGGCAGGACTCGGCGCCGACGCCGTCCTCTTCGGTGCCGCGTGTGCCGACCCGCTGTATCGGCGCGCGGTTCGAGTGTCGATGGGGCACGTGTTGCGAGTACCGTTCGCCCGCGTACCGGACTGGCCGCGAGGCTTGAACATATTACGCGACAATGGATTTCAGACCATTTCTCTGACGCCGAACCCGTCGGTGATTCCTCTCGCCGAGGCGATGACAGGGGAGAAGGTCGCGCTGCTGCTCGGGGCCGAAGGGCCAGGTCTGACCGAACACGCGATGCGTGCAACCGACGTTCGCGCTCGAATTCCGATGGCGCCCGGCACCGATTCGCTCAACGTGGCAACTGCGGCCGCCATGGCGTTCTACGAGCGTGTGCGGCTGCGGTGACCGACCCCGAGGTTCTCTACACCGGTATCCCGGTGGCTGCTGCCGCCGCGGTGCTCGTCGGTGTGGCATTGACGGCGTTCGGCGGCGAGCTGGCTGCCATCAACGTAGTTCTTGCGGTGGGAATCAACCTCGTCGTCGTGGGCGGGGCAGCACCGACGATCCTGCGATGGCGTCGTACGCCGGTGTGGCGGTGGCCGGTGTACGGGGCGTGCGTCGGAGCGCTCGTCAGCTTCGTGGCGCTGGGGGTTTCCGTCGCCACCACCGCGTGAGAGAACGCTCGTGGGTGGGCGGAGGCCCTGCGGTCGGCTCCTGGCCGGCCACGTACGTGGTGAATCCGCAGACGGGCAACGCATTCGGATCGAACTCGTCGCCGCGCGGTGCGCCGGTGTAACGAAAGCCGAGCCACAGTGCATTGGCCGCCTCCGCGAACTCCTGCGGATGGAACGGAAGCGACTGCGGATCGGGCATGACGCCCGGCGGATACACGAGGGGGTGTTCGCCCGCCCAGAACGGGCGTTCCCACACCAGAGGAAGTCCGATGTCCTCGTAGATGTAGATCGGCGTCGCGCTGAACGAACGACGCAGTGACCCGCGCTCCCAGTAAGCGAAAGCGCCCCACGCAGTGTCGGGGTCGGTCGCGATCAGATACGTGTGCTCCGACGCGAGTGGGCGGGACCAGCGGTCCGACAACGACAGTGGCGACGCGGCGGTGAGTTGTTCACTGCAGACAACCGTCACACCGGGGTAGCTGCCGATGAACACCTCATCGGCACCAACGCCTGCCGACTTGGCGATCGGTGCCTGCTGCGTGGGAACCGCGACGGTGCCAGGAAACATACTGCCGGCCAATGCCGTCGCGGCATCCCAATCCGACGAACTACTGTTGCGCAGAACAGATATCGGATCGGGCGCGTCCACGTACCAGATCGTCGATGCCTTGGCCCCCAATGCCCGCACCCTTCTCCTGCGAAGTTCTGCCGAAGATGCTCAGCTGTGACCGCTACTCCGGACCCCCAGCAACACATCCTCCCACGACGGCATCGCGGGTTTGCCCTTCTTGTCCTTCTTCGGTGACGGTGCGTCGTACTTCGGCTCTTTTTCCGCAGTCGGAGGGGCGACCGGGGTTGGATCTGCTTCTTCGACTTCGCTGTCTGCTGTCGTTCCGTAGTACTCGTCGAAGGACTGCTGCGATTCGTCTTCGGTGTCCGGTGCCGATTCCAGAGCTCGGACCGGAGCCAACCCTCGGAGTTGACGGCCGAAGTCGGGATCGATCAGTTCCGACGCCGCGTCGTCGAGCGGAACGATGGTGCCGCCGTGACCGTCCGGCAGGAACTGCCAGTGCGCCTTGTTGGTGGTACGGCCGGCCTGCCACTTCAGTTGGGCGACCCACTTGTTGTCCTCGTCGCGCCATGCGTCCCACGCTGCGTCGTCGAAACTGTGGCCGCGGGCGCGGAAGGCGAGGGTGACAACTTCACAGAGAGTTTGAACGGCAGGACCGTCGTGCCGGAGAGGGTGGCCGGCCTGAGCCATGCTGGCGGCCTGTGAACGTTCGAGCAGGACAGGGTGAGCGAATATCTCGACTCGGCTCAGTGCCATGCCGGATTCACTTGCCACCTGCTCGACGGTCGCGCCGCCGCGAATACGGGCCTGGATCTCCTTGGGTCTGAGCAAACTGTCCATTTCGATCTCAATCTGTCCTAGTCGAGCGATGTCACCGCGGGAGGCCGCGCGAAGCTTGTCGTCGGCCGGAAGCCGGAATTTGTCGCCGGTTTTGGGATCGGTACAGATCACGTATTGCCCATCGGGTTCGAGACCGACCACACGTAGATCTCGCACCTTGACCTCCTCATCGCGCCGACTCGCGATATCGTCCGTCTTCGACAGTAATCCACTCGTGATCTTCGGCGGGTGTCCGACACGCGTGGTCCCGGTGTCAAAGACTAGTCATCGCATGCTCGGGTTGCACCCGCTCGGCTGCCACCTGACGAGATCGGTTGAGGATCAAGCGTTGTGCATCGATGCGGATGTAGACCGCTCCGAGCATGAATCCGATCGACAGCGCCAGCGCGTGACCGAAAGCAGTGAACGACGGATCCGACACCGCCGCCGCCGTGACGAACGCGATCCATCCCGCTACCCACACGGCGCGCCACGGCGGACGCAGGTACCGAATCATCGAACCTGCGACGGCGGCCGCGGCATAACTGACGCCGACATCGACGGCCACCGCGAGCGAGTCGGCGAGCCAGTCCGCGTGGATGCCGACGACCAGACCGACCGCGACGAACGAGGTGGCGCCGACGTGCCCCGCGGCGGCGGTCAGCAGGAACCGTCTCGAACCCGACACCCATTCGGCGACGACGAACAGAACAGCGATGGATCCGAGCCAGAGCCAGTTCGGTTCACCATCGGTGAGGAACGCACTCGCGACGAGCGTGCCGATGTGTCCGTCGCCGAGATTGTGAAGATTGGTGCTGGCCTCCAGCAGCACGTGCCACTGGGTGCGCGGATGCAGATGCGCGAGGAACGCGGTCACCGAGAGCGCGATCGCGAAGTAGGCGATGGTGACCTTCAGCCTCGTGAGGGCGGC
Source organism: Rhodococcus yunnanensis NBRC 103083 (assembly GCF_001895005.1). Taxonomy (GTDB): domain Bacteria; phylum Actinomycetota; class Actinomycetes; order Mycobacteriales; family Mycobacteriaceae; genus Rhodococcoides; species Rhodococcoides yunnanense. Next base: position 32,121 of record NZ_BCXH01000011.1, read on the forward strand.
GAGAAAAGGCAACGGGCGCTCCCTTCGAGATAGTTGCACATGCCAACTATTTTAGCTCTCGAAGGAAGCGCCCAGCTGTGAGCCTGCTGCTAGTTCAGTGTGGACACCACGTAGTCGATGCTCTTGGTCAACGCAGTGACATCGTCCGGGTCGATCGCCGGGAACATTCCGACACGGAGCTGGTTGCGCCCCAGCTTGCGGTACGGCTCGGTGTCCACGACGCCGTTCGCACGCAGAATCTTGGCGACCTGGGCGGCGTCGACCTTGTCGTCGAAGTCGATGGTGCCGACGACCTGGCTGCGGTGTGCAGGGTTCTCCACGAACGGAGTAGCGAACTCACTGGCCTCGGCCCAGTTGTACAGACGCGACGACGAATCAGCGGTGCGCTTGACTGCCCAGTCCAGGCCGCCCTGATTGTTGAGCCACTCGATCTGGTTCAGGAACAGCAGCAGCGTCGCGACGGCCGGAGTGTTGTAGGTCTGGTCCTTGAGACTGTTGTCGATTGCGATCGGCAACGACAGGAAATCCGGAACCCAGCGGCCGGTCGCGTCGATCTCCTTGACGCGCTCGAGTGCGGCCGGGCTGAACAGTCCCACCCACAGGCCGCCGTCGGCGGCGAAGTTCTTCTGCGGAGCGAAGTAGTAGACATCGGAGTCGGCGACGTTCACCGGAAGACCGCCCGCACCGGACGTGGCGTCGATGGCGATCAACGCGTTCTCCGACCCGGCCGGACGGCTCACCGGAATGGCAACACCCGTCGAAGTCTCGTTGTGCGCCCAACCGATGAGGTCGACGGACGGATCCGACGTCGGCTCCGGGGCGCTACCCGGCTCGGCCTTGACGACGATCGGATCGCCGATGAACGGGTTGTTCTTCGCGACCGAAGCGAACTTCGAGCTGAACTCACCGTTGGTCAGGTGCAGCGACTTCTCGCGAATCAGTCCGAAGGCGGCAGCATCCCAGAACGCGGTGGTTCCACCGTTTCCGAGGATGACCTCGTAACCCTCGGGCAGGGAGAACAGGTCCTTCAGTCCGCTGCGGACACGGGCGACCACGTCCTTGACCGGCTTCTGGCGGTGACTCGTACCGAACACGGATGCACCGACGTCGACCAGGGACTGCAGCTGCTCGGGGCGAACCTTGGACGGTCCGCAGCCGAAACGTCCGTCGGCGGGCAGAAGATCGGCGGGAATGATCGGCAAGTCGGCCATTGAGCAGCGCATCCTAGCGTCGAGGGAATATGGCCCCTACAGATTAGTTGATGCGGGTCTGCGGCTCGTCCGCCGCTTCCCTTCCGCGCAGGTTGTGGTGTGGGGTTGGGACGGGTTGCGGCGCGCGGGTTGCAGCGGCTGCGCGGGTTGCATCGTGCGCGTGTGCTGGAAGGTGCGCGGTTGGGGGGTGTGGGGTGGTGTGGGGTTGGGACGGGTTGCGGCGCGCGGGTTGCAGCGGCTGCGCGGGTTGCATCGTGCGCGGGTGCTGGAAGGTGCGCGGTTGGGTGGTGTGGGGTTGGGACGGGTTGCGGCGCGCGGGTTGCAGCGGCTGCGCGGGTTGCATCGTGCGCGGGTGCTGGAAGGTGCGCGATCAGGCCGGCCGATCGAATATCCGTGGTCCCGGAACCGTCGCCGCTAGGTCGATAGCATCTTGAAGGTGCGCCAAAAACGTGTTCGGCCGGTCGAGGTCGGACCACGTCACGCGGAGTACGAACCACCCGAAACGTCGAACCCCGTCCTCCCTCTTCTTCTCCGCGATGACGATGTCGCTCGATTCCTGTCCTGGCTTGACCAATTTTTTGTATTTGACGTCGCCGTCGAATTCGAGCGCGACACCGACGTCGAATCCGAAGTCGAGACGAGCGATCAATCGGCCACGTTCGTCGCGTACTTCCACCTGCAGTCGTGGCACCGGCATGCCCGCACGGTGGAGCAGAACCCGAGTTCTCGTTTCTCCCACGCTTTCGCTTTTCGCGTCGCAGAACTCGAGGGAGCGTCGTGCCGTCACGATTCCTCGACCGCCCGAGCGAACAAGCGCCTCGTCGATTCCTGTGACCGTAGCCGAACCCGCATGGAGTGCGGAATCACCGACGCACACACCTGCCTCGAATGGCAATACCCTCAGCAGATCCGCGATCGTGCGATCAGCGGTGGTCACTGGAATTCCGTCGACCTCGGTGATATCCCTGTCGGCGATGGGATTCGCGTGCACATGGCGGGTCTTGGTAGTTCGACCTCCGGAGTTTCTATCGACGGTGAAGTGCACTTTCGACAAGTCTGGTGCCCACATCTCGAAACCGTGCACAGCTGCCGCGGACTGATGGCTCACAACGAGCGTGCTGTTTGCTGCGGCGAGATGAGCTCGGACATTCAGCACGTGCCGGTCCTCGGGGCGCATGTCCTTCAAAGTCCTCGTCGAGACGAAAGCGCCCCGGCGAAGAGACGCAATCGAGCCGGCGGCCTTCGCAGATCGGATGTCACTGTCGGACCGTCCATTGCGCACGAGGTCGCGACGAAGTAGCAGCGGGTCGTTTTCGGTGTCCATCAATACATGCTGACCTGCGTCTGGGCGCTGAGGTAGGCCTGTTGATGGGCCTGTGGACAACCATTGCCGAGCCCGTTCTGCGCGGGTTGCAGCGACTGCGCGGGTTGCAATGTGCGCAATCGCTGGAAGGTGCGCGCTTGGCGGGAAGGTGCGCGGTGGGACGTGGGGTGCGGGGGTGGGGGTCTGCGTTCTGCGCGGGTTGCAGCGACTGCGCGGGTTGCAACGTGCGCAACCGCTGGAAGGTGCGCGCTTGGCGGGAACGTGCGCGGTGGGACGTGAGGAGCGAACGTGCGCGGTGGGACGTGGGGAGCGAACGTGCGCGGTCGGCCCGAACCCCTGAAACGCCGATCGCCGCTACCGAAGGACGGTAGCGGCGCTCGATAGTGCTGGCACTCAGTTGATCTGGCCCCACCCGTCCACGGAGTCGGGGGTACGCGGGGCGGGGCCGGTGTAGATGGCGGCCGGGCGGACGAGTTTGCCGAGCCGCTTCTGCTCGAGGATGTGCGCACACCAGCCTGCGGTACGGCCGCAGGTGAACATGGCGGGCATCATGTGCGCGGGGACCTCGGCGAAGTCGAGGATGACCGCGGCCCAGAATTCGACGTTGGTTTCGATGGCGCGGTCGGGGCGACGCTCACGCAGCTCGGCCAGCGCGGCCTGCTCCAGCGCCGCGGCGACCTCGTACCGCGGGGCGTTCAGGCGCTTGGCCGTCGCACGGAGCACGCGGGCGCGGGGGTCTTCGGCGCGGTAGACGCGGTGCCCGAAGCCCATGAGCTTTTCCTTGCGGTCGAGGATGCCCTTGACCAGCGCGCGGGCGTCGTCGTTCTTCTCGACCTCTTCGATCATCGGCAGCACGCGGGCGGGTGCGCCGCCGTGCAGTGGACCGGACATCGCGCCGATCGCACCGGACAGTGCGGCGGCGACGTCGGCGCCGGTGGAGGCGATGACGCGTGCGGTGAACGTCGAGGCGTTGAGACCGTGCTCGGCGGCGGAGACCCAGTAGGCGTCGATGGCTTCGGTGTGCGCGGGGTCGGGGTCGCCCTTCCAGCGGGTCATGAAGCGTGCGGTGACGGTTTCGCACTGGTCGATCTTCTTCTGCGGTACGGCAGGTTGGTAGATGCCGCGTGCGGATTGGGCGACGTAGGACAGTGCCATGACCGACGCGCGGGCGAGCTGATCGCGGGCGGTGGCGTCGTCGATGTCGAGCAGCGGCTGATAGCCCCAGATCGGGGCCAGCATCGCCAGGCCTGCCTGGACGTCGACGCGGACGTCGCCGGTGTGGATGGGCAGCGGGAACGGCTCGGCCGGCGGCAGTCCTGGGCCGAAGCGGCCGTCGACGAGCAGTGCCCACACGTTTCCGAAGGTGACGTGTTTGGAGACGAGGTCTTCGATGTCGACGCCGCGGTAGCGCAGTGCGCCGCCGTCCTTGTCCGGCTCGGCGATGTCGGTGGTGAAGGCGACGACACCTTCGAGGCCACTGACGAAATCTTCTGGTACCTGTTGAACAGCCATTGCCTCTGGACTCTCCTCGTAGCCGTACGACCCACGTCGAGCCGCGTTCGAGCTTGCCTGGTCGAAACTTTAGCCGGTCGTACTCTCCAGTAGCGTCTTGGCTTGTGCCGAATGACGAACCACCTCTCGCCGACATGCGTGTCGACTACGCGGACGACACCGATCTCGAGGTCGATCGGTTCGAGGGTGGGTGGTTTCCGGTCGCCCAGCAGTGGCTGGGCGACGCAATCGCCGCCGCCGTTCCCGAACCCAATGCGATCGTGCTGGGAACCGTCGACGAATCAGGTCACCCGGCGACCCGCACTGTTCTGTGCAAGGGCCTCGACGCCGACGGCGTGGTCTTCTACACCAACTACGAATCCGACAAGGGAGTGCAACTTGCGCGCACCCCTTATGCGTCGATCACGTTCCCGTGGATCGCCATCGCGCGCCAGCTCACGATCCGAGGAGCTGTGAAGAAAGTCTCGGCCGAGTCGACGGCGAAGTACTTCGCGACGCGTCCGCGCGGGTCTCAGCTGGGCGCATGGGCGTCGCATCAGTCTCGTCCCGTCGCGTCGCGGGCCGAGCTGGAAGCGCAACTGGCCGAGGTGACAGCGCGATTCGACGGCGCAGATGTTCCGGTGCCGCCGAACTGGGGAGGCTTTCGGGTGATCCCGGAGACCGTCGAGTTCTGGCAGGGTCGAACGAACCGTCTGCACAACAGGATTCGAGTCACAGTCGCCTCCTCGACGGTGGAGCGGCTCCAACCGTGACCGAAGCACTGAAGAAGAGCAGGCTGCGCGGAGTTCTCGCCGACACCACGCCTCTGCAGAATCCGGCGTACCGCAGACTGTGGGTCGCCAACATCGTTACCGTCATCGGCGCGCAGCTCAGTATCGTCGCGGTGCCGCAGCAGATTTTCGAGATCACCCGCAGTTCCGCCTATGTCGGCTTGACCGGCGTGTTCGCGCTCGTCCCCCTCATCGTCTTCGGGTTGTGGGGTGGGGCTCTCGCCGACGTCATGGATCGGCGAACGTTGTTGGCGATCACGACGATCGGTCTGATCGCGACGTCGACGCTGCTGTGGTTGCAAGCGCTCGCCGGTCTGAACAATGTGTGGGTCGTGTTGTGCCTCTTGGCTGTTCAGCAGGCATTCTTCGCGGTCAATCAGCCCACGCGCAGCGCGATCATCCCGAGACTGCTCCCCGGTGCGCAGTTGCCGGCGGCGAACTCACTGAACATGACGGTGATGAACTTCGGCGCTATCGCAGGCCCGCTCATCGCAGGCACGATGATTCCACTCGCAGGCCTGCGGACGCTGTATCTGGTCGACTCGATTGCGTTGTTCGCGACGCTGTGGGCGGTGATCCGGCTACCGGCCATTCCTCCGGCCGAGGCAGGAAGAAAGGCCGGGCTTCGTTCGGTCATAGAGGGTTTCACGTACCTCGCCACGCAGAAGGTGCTGTTGGCCTCGTTCGTCGTCGACATCATCGCGATGGTGTTCGGTATGCCGCGTGCTCTGTTCCCGCAGATCGCGCACGACACGTTCGGCGATCCGGCGTCGGGCGGCCTGGTTCTGGGGCTGCTGTTCGCGGCACTGTCGGCCGGTGCGGTGATCGGCGGGGTGTTCTCGGGATGGCTTCCGCGAGTGCAGCGTCAAGGACTCGCCGTCATCGTGTGCATCGTCGTGTGGGGGATGGCCATGATCGGGTTCGGCGTCAGCGTCGGATTGGCCACCGGCGGAACCGTGTCGATCGCACTGTGGTTCGCACTTGCGTTCCTTGCGCTCGGCGGCGGTGCCGACATGATCTCCGCGGCATTCAGAAGCACGATGCTCCAGCAGGTCGCGACCGACGACATGCGCGGCCGCCTGCAAGGCGTGTTCATCGTGGTCGTTGCCGGTGGCCCGCGAATCGGCGACGTCATGCACGGGGCGAGCGCCGCCATGGTCGGTACCGCCGCTGCTGCGGCCGGTGGCGGCGTCCTCGTCGTCGTCGGAGTGGTGATTGCCGCAGTTGCTCTGCCTGCATTCATTCGCTATCGGGTCACGAGGGTGGACAATGGTCACCATGGCTGACGCACAGAATTACTTGCTGACGAGCGGTAAATATCGCGCCGAGGTCGCTTCGACGGGCGCAGGTTTGCGCGCTCTCGAGTACGACGGCTCGGCGTTGACGGAGACGTGGGAAGTCGGGAAGAAGCCGCCCATGTCCGCAGGTTTGGTGCTGGCTCCGTGGCCGAACCGCGTCGCCGACGGGAAATTCACGTTCGGCGGCACCGACCACGAACTGGAGATCACCGAACCGAGCAGGAACAACGCGAGCCATGGGTTCGTCCGAAGGGAGGAGTGGACGCTCGTCGATCACTCCGATGCACGGGTCGAACAGTCGATCGACGTCGGCGTGCACCAGGGGTGGCCGTACGAATTGTCGGTCACCGTCGTCCACGAACTGACCGAGAGCGGCCTCGTGGTGACTGCGACCGCCGAGAACAACGGAGACACCGACGCCCCGTACGGGATGGGCTTCCACACGTTCGTCCGGGTCGGGGACGTTCCGCTCGACGAGTGCACGCTCGAACTGTCCGCAGGCACTCGGTTGCAGCTCGATCCCGAGCGAATGTTGCCCAGCGGGCCATCGGTGCCCACGGCGGGTTCGGAGTTCGACTTCACCACTGCGAAGCCGTTGGCGGACGTCTGGCTCGACACTCCGTTCAGCGCCGAGGTTCCCGACGACGACGGCAAGGCGCGGCACGTCCTGAGCGCCCCCGGCGGCCCCTCGACGGTGCTGTGGACCGACCGCGAGTTCGACTGGATCCAGGTGTTCACGGCCGATCCCGCGAAGGATCAGGCGTATCCGGACCGAGGGCGAGCACTGGCGATCGAACCGATGACCTGTCCTCCCGACGCGTTCAACTCCGAAATCGATCTGCTGATCCTGAAGCCGGGCGAATCCTGGACCGGCACCTGGGGAATGGAGTACCGCGCCTAAATGACGATTCTCGTGTGTGGCGAAGCGCTGGTCGACCTCGTGCCCGTGCACGAAGGGCCGCTGCTGGCCCCGAAGCTCGGGGGCGGCCCGTTCAATGTCGCGGTCTCGATCGGACGACTCGGTTCCTCGGTCGCGTTCTTGTCGAGGGTGTCCAAGGACGCATTCGGCGAACAGATCCTGGCGAGTCTCGAGGACGCAGGCGTCGATACCTCGTGGGTGCAGCGCGGGAACGAGCCGACCACGTTGGCGATGACCACGCTCGCATCCGACGGCAGCGCCCAGTACTCCTTCTACGCGGACGGCACGGCGGATCGTCTGGTCGAGGATCCGGGTGCCATACCGGACGAGATCGAGGCGTTGTCCTTCGGGACGCTGTCGCTGCTGTACGAGCCGGGCGCTTCGGTGTACGCCGCGCTGCTGCATCGGGCGCGAGCTGCAGGAAAGCTGACGATGCTCGATCCGAACATTCGCCCTGCCGCCATCGACAGCACCAGCGGGGACATCACGGCCGACGGTTTCCGGACGCGGTTCAAGTCCTGGCTTCCTGCGGTGGACATTCTCAAGGTCTCGGAGGACGATTCCCACTGGTTGAGTCTCGGCGTCGAGGGGACGACGGTCGACGACTGGTTGTCTTCGGGTGTCACAGCGGTGGTCATGACACGAGGCGGCGACGGTATTTCGGTGTTTCTGGCGTCGGGTGAGATCTCGGTTCCCGGGGTCGCCGTCGACGTGGTCGACACGATCGGCGCAGGTGACACGGTGCACGGAGCTTTACTTGCGTTTTTGAACAGGGAGACCATTCTCACATCACGCGCCGTGAGTGAGATGAGTAAGGAAGATTGGGAGCGAGCACTGAGTTTCGCTGCACGGGCCGCGGCCGTCACGGTTTCGCGCCCGGGCGCGGACCCTCCGTGGGCGTCCGAGACGCCGAGAGACTAGTTTCTCTATCGACTGAAGAATTATCCGTTTTAGTACGTGTCCGTTACACGAGTTCGAGAGGGACCATTCGTGCCCGCTGAGAATGACGCCAAAGCCACCCTCACCTATCCCGGTGGCGAACACAGTATGTCCATCGCCAAGGCAACAGAAGGCAATGACGGCATCGAGCTGGGGAAGTTGCTGGCTGCGACCGGTTACACGACTCTCGACGGTGGTTTCGTCAACACCGCTTCGACGAAGTCTGCGATCACGTACATCGATGGCGACCAGGGCATCCTGCGCTATCGCGGGTACCCGATCGAACAACTTGCAGGCAAGTCGACGTTCATCGAGGTCAGCTACCTTCTGATCTACGGCGAGCTACCCACCGAGGATCAACTCGAGATCTTCACCGACAAGATCCGCCGACACACGCTGCTGCACGAGGACCTCAAGCGGTTCTTCGACGGGTTCCCGCGCAACGCGCACCCGATGCCAGTCCTGTCGAGTGCGGTCAACGCCTTGTCGGCGTACTACCAGGATTCGTTGGATCCTGATGATCCCGAGCAGGTCGAACTCTCGACCATCCGTCTGCTCGCGAAGTTGCCGACCATCGCGGCCTACGCCTACAAGAAGTCCGTCGGACAGCCGTTCCTGTACCCGGACAACTCGAAGAGCCTCGTCGAGAACTTCCTTCGTATGACGTTCGGTTTCCCGGCCGAGCCGTACGAGGTCGACCCGGAGATCGTCAAGGCGCTCGACATGCTGCTGATCCTGCATGCCGATCACGAGCAGAACTGCTCGACGTCGACGGTCCGTCTCGTCGGTTCCTCGGACGCGAATCTGTTCACGTCCATCTCCGGCGGTATCAACGCGCTGTGGGGCCCGCTGCACGGCGGCGCCAACCAGGCCGTGCTCGAGATGCTCGACAAGATCAAGGCCGAGGGCGGCGACGCCACCGACTTCGTGCGCCGGGTGAAGAACAAGGAAGACGGCGTGAAGCTCATGGGCTTCGGGCACCGCGTCTACAAGAGCTTCGATCCGCGCGCGACGCTGGTCAAGGAAACTGCGCACACCATTCTCGCCAAGCTGGGCAACGGTGACGAGCTCCTCGACATCGCCTTGAAGCTCGAAGAGACCGCGCTGACCGACGACTACTTCATCGAGCGCAAGCTCTACCCGAACGTCGACTTCTACACCGGTCTGATCTACCGCGCGATGGGCTTCCCGCCGCGCATGTTCACGGTGTTGTTCGCGATGGGTCGTCTCCCGGGCTGGATCGCGCACTGGCGCGAGATGCACGAGGATCCGTCCACGAAGATCGGGCGTCCGCGCCAGATCTACACCGGCTACACCGAGCGTGACTACAAGGACCTCGGCGCACGCTGACATCGACGACGAAAGCCGCCCACTCCCGAACATCGGGGTGGGCGGCTTTTTCGTACGTTGCCGAACTCGCCGACCTCAGAACTGACGACGGTTGGCCAGCACGGGCAACTTCTTTCGTACCTCGGCGACGACGGCGGGATCGATGTCGACGGTCAATAGGCCTGGGGTGGCGTCGAGCTCGCCGAGGACCTCGCCGGTGGGGGAGCTGACCACCGAATGTCCGACGCCCAAGGGTGCTGTTCCGTTGGCCTCGAGGGGTTCCGGCTGGTCGCACGCGGCGACGAAGGCCGTGGCGTCGAGGGCTCGGGCACGTGCGAGCAACGACCACTGTTCGACCTTGCCCGGTCCCGATCCCCAGGACGCGGGCACGACGACCAGCTGAGCGCCCAGATCGCCGAGCTTCTGGAACAGCGCCGGAAAACGTAGGTCGTAGCACGTGGCGAATCCGACGCCGAAGCCGCCGATCTGCACGACGAGCGGGTCGGTTCCCGGTGCGACGGTGTCGGACTCGGCGAAACCGAAGGCGTCGAAAAGGTGGATCTTGTCGTAGCTGGCGTCGACTCCTGGCCCGGTGATCAGCAGGGTGTTGGCGACGCGGCCTTCGTCGGCGGGGGTGAACATGCCTGCGACGATCGTGATGTTCAGGCGCTGCGCGATGTCGCGGACGGCGTCTGCCCACGGGCCGTCGACGGGTTCCGCGACGCCCCGGATCGGGCCACCGAAGCACCGCATCATCGCTTCGGGGAAGACGACGAGCGACGACCCGGCTTCTGCTGCAGCACGCGCGTGAGTCTCGATGATCTTCAGGTTGTCGTCCGGTTCGGTGCCGCTGCTTACCTGGGCCAGGCTGATGCGAATGGTGTCAGTCATGGTCGAACTCCTGGTTTCGTGTGGCGCCGACAGGTATACATATCGTATGCAATCGCTGTCGGGTAGGGACAAGGCGTACGTCTTCGTGCGTGATCAGGTGCTCACTTCTCCGGCGGCCACGGGTACTTTTCTCAACGAGCAGGATTTGGCGACGCGAATCGGTGTGTCCCGCACCCCTGTTCGTGAAGCACTGCTCATGCTCCAGGCCGAGGGTCTGGTCGAGATGGTACCGAAACGCGGTGCGCACGTCCCCGCGATGTCGGGTCGTCAGATCGGCGAGTTGATGGACCTTCGTGGTGTTCTCGAACGGCATGCGGCCACGACGTCGTTGAAGGCGGGCAAGGCTCCGGCGTCGGCGATGCGCTCTGCCCTTGCGGAACAGCAGGTTCTTGCCGACATCCGAACCGATGACGCGGCCAAGGAGTTCATCGATCTCGACGGCAAGTTTCATCAGATTCTCGTCGACGCCGCAGGCAGTGAACTGCTCTCGCGGACCTACGCGGGCTTGCGTGCTCGGCAGCTCAGGGTCGGACTGTCTGCTTTGTTCTCTGCGGCCGACCGCCAGCACAACGTCTGCGCCGAGCACGAGGCCATCGTCGCGGCTCTCGAGAGCGGCGACGAAGGCGACGTGCATCGGGCGATCGACGATCATCTGGAGGTTACTTTACAGATTCTGTTGCGGGCCTAGCGTTCCCGATGACCGCATACTCTTCTTCCTCGGCGCGATCGGGGTTGCGGCCCAACGCGAGTCCGGCGAGCGTGAGGATTCCGACGATGGCCACGTAGCCGACGATCGGCACCCAGGTGTCGGTCTTGTCGAGTAGGAATACGAAGATCAGCGGAGCCATGGCGCCACCGAACACACCGGCGATGGTGTACGCCAGTGAACTACCTGTCGAGCGGAGTCGAACGGTGAACTGCTCGGTGACGAACGCAGCCTGCGGCCCGTACATGAACGAGTGGAATGCCAGTCCGACGACGACGCCCAGGATCAACAGGGGTAACGAGCTTCCGCCGATGATCAAGAAGAAGATCGCACTCCAGGCGACGCCACCGACGGCAGCGACGGCGTAGACGAGACGACGGTTGATCCGGTCGGACACCGCACCCGCCAACGGGATGAGCCCCAGCTGGAACGCGGAACCGACGAGAATCGCCGTCAGTACCTCACTGCGCTCGAAGCCCAATTTCTGGACGCCGTAGGTGATCGAGAAGACGGTGAACAACGCGTAGATGACGTCGGGTGCGATCCGCGAGAGGATCGCGGCGATCAGCGGCCGCAGCTGCGTCGAGAAGACCTCGCTGATCGGGGCTTCGGAGCGGTCACCACTTTCCTGAAGAGCCTTGAACACCGGGGTGTCCTCGAGCTTCAGTCGAATCCACAGGCCGAATCCGACGAGGACGGCCGAGAACAGGAATGCGACGCGCCAGCCCCACGACTCGAACTGATCCTCGGTGAGGCTGAGGGTCAACACGGCCAGTGCGCCGTTGGCGAGCAGGTTGCCTGCGGGAGGTCCGATCTGCGCTGCCGAGGACCAGAACCCTCGCTGTCGCGGGTTGCCGTATTCGCTGGACAGCAGAACGGCGCCACCCCATTCGCCGCCCACTGCCACACCCTGGGCGAAGCGCATCGCCACCAGCAGGATCGGAGCGACGATGCCGATCGTGTCGTAGCCGGGAATGAGACCGATCGCGAACGTGGTGACGCCGATGAGCATCAGCGTGATGACGAGCAGCTGCTTGCGTCCGATCACATCGCCCAGGCGACCGAAGACGAATCCGCCGATGGGCCTGGCGATGTAACCGACCGCGTAGGTCGAGAACGCCAGCAGCGTTCCGGTCAGGGGATCGCTGTCCGGGAAAAAGATGATGGGAAAGACCAGCGCGGCAGCAGCCGAGTAGACGGCGAAGTCGTACCACTCCAATGCCGTCCCGGTCAGGCTTGCGGCGAATGCTTTCGCCAGGCCCTTCTTGTCGACTGTCTGCGCAGTCATGGCAACTCCTTCGTGTGTGCCTCGGATCACTCTATCCGTTGTACGTGCTCCATACTTGCTGTATACAAGACGTATGCGCAAGTGTTTTCGCGTATTGGAAACAATCAATTAACGAGAGAGGCCCTCACGATGCTGACGTTCACGCTCCCCGACGGATCGACCGAGACGCTGGAGCCGCAGAATCTGCTCAACGCCGGCTACGCGGGCCGCAACCAGGACGAAGTAGCCCACCACATCGCTGAACTGGCAGAACTCGGTGTACCCGCACCGACGGTCACTCCGGCCATGTACCCGATTTCGCCGTATTTGGCACAGCAAACCGATGCGGTGCACGTCCAGCACGGCCACACCTCGGGCGAAGCCGAATGGGCGATCGTGATCCTCGGCGACACCGACAACGACGTGCTGCTCACCGTTGCCTGCGATCACACCGACCGTGACCTGGAAGTTCACAGTGTCGCGTGGAGCAAGAACGCCTCTCCCGACGTACTCGGCACGCATGCATGGCGGTTGTCCGACGTCGCCGATCGCCTCGACGACATAACCCTGAAAGCATGGGTCGGGGACACCCCCATCCAGGACGGTTCACTTGCCGATCTGTTGGCTCCGAAGTACTGGCTCGACGTCCTCCGCGAGCGCGGGCTGTTCCAGCGCGGCACCATCCTGATCTCCGGCACCATCTCCATGCTTCCCGGCGTCGATCAGTTCGCCGACCAGTGGAAGGTCGAGATGGCAGATCCCGCCACCGGCAACACTCTGACCTGCGAATATCGAACAATTCTCATGCCTGCCCCGATCGGCTGAGCACTGCGACGTAGGGTGGAGAGCGTGACGAAGCCAATTATCGAGTTCCAGGCCGGCCCCCCGCCCATCGATCTGGTGGTGGTGGACCTGGTCGAGGGTGATGGCGCCGAAGCTGTCCCCGGCGGCAATGTCGAGGTCCACTACGTCGGCGTCGAGTTCGACAGCGGAGAAGAGTTCGACTCCTCGTGGAACCGCGGAGAGTCGATCCAGTTTCCTCTGCAAGGCCTCATCCAGGGATGGCAGGATGGAATCCCCGGCATGAAGGTCGGCGGACGACGTCAGCTCACCATCCCCCCAGAGCTCGCATACGGGCCCGCAGGCGCAGGCCACCGGCTCTCCGGCAAGACTCTCGTCTTCGTGATCGACCTGCTCGACGCCAAATAACCCCTCACCTCGGCAGTCCGCCGGCTCCACTCCCGATCTACTGGGTCGTTCCGCCGGCTCCACTCCCGATCTACTGGGTCATTCCGCCGGCTCCACTCCCGATCTACTGGGTCATTCCGCCGGCTCCACTCCCGGGTTATCGGGTCGTTCCGCCGGCTCCACTCCCGGGTTATCGGGTCGTTCCGCCGGCTCCACTCCCGGGTTATCGGGTCGTTCCGCCGGCTCCACTCCCGACGGCAGCTCGGACACGAGCTGCCTCGCGGGTGGCCGTCGTGTTCGCCCTGCCCCCTCGGGAGCCCGCCAGCTTTGCTTCGATGTGCTCGGCGACGGTGACCGGCTCGTAGTGCACCGGTTCACCCAGTTCGATGCACGAGTCGAGCGGGGAGATGGTCGCATTCAAGTTCCCGTCGTGGAAGAAGGCCGCCGACCTGCGGCGCACGATGGAACCGTCGACGATCGGCGGACGCACTCGATGCAATGTGGACATCCAGCGGTCGTTCGTCAGCCTGGCCGTCAGATCACCCAGATTGATCAACAGCGCATTCTCGGCAGGCGACACATCGTGCCATCGCACATCGCTTCCCAACACCTGTAGGCCCGCGACTCGGTCCGCCCAGAGAACCGTGACGATGCCGTAATCGGTGTGCTCACCCATGCCGTCCGGTTCACCGAGTTCGATCTCACCTGGCCGCGCTGGTGCCTGCGGAACGGACTGGTGAGGCGGTAGGGCGTAGTTGTTCATTCGGAAGGTGTCGAGCGAGTTGTCGGTGATCCGATCGAAGAAGCCCTCGTCCACGCCGAGTGCGTCGGCGAAGATGCGGGTCAACGTTCGCGCCACCCGCGCCGCGTGCTCGAAGTAGAGGTTCACCGCGCTCTCGAACTCGGCTACCGCAGGCCACACGTTGGGTACGCCGTCGCCGGTTCCGACGTTGAAGGCCTCGAAGAAATCGTTCGTGCGGGTCGCCGATTCCAGCCCGAGGCTCAGACTGAGCGACTCGCTGCGCGGCGCCGTGTACCCCCGGTTTACCTCCGGCGGCATGATGTACGACGCCTTCTCCTCCGGCGGCAGGGCGAAGAATCCGTCGATGGCCAGGCCGAGGCCGGCGATGACGTCGTCGGGAATTCCGTGGCCGGTGACGGACATGAATCCGATTGTGCTGCATGCGCAGTCGAGATCGGCGGCAACGTCCCGCCGGCTCTCTTCGGTGCCACCCTCGACATAGGGGGATATGTCGATCGTCGGGACGTGGAACTGAGTGAACGGCATCCTGACAGTGTCGCAATGTCGTGGCCGCTCGTGGGTTTCTTCGGTGTAAACGGTTAGGTGGGCGAGTCGTCCGGAGATGGTCGGTCGTCGAGTTCGAGCACCAATCTGGCCCCGCCGAGTGGACTGTCGGTGAAGTAGGCGCGTCCACCGTGCAGTTCGGCCTGCTGCTCGACGAGCGCCAGCCCGAGGCCGGAGCCGCCCTTCGCGGCTGCAGCGCCGCGGTAGAAACGTTCGAACACGGCATCACGCTCGCCGCGAGCCACGCCGGTGCCGTCGTCGTCGATGGTCAGGGTGACGAGAGTGCCCTGCCGTCGGATCGAGAGGACGACGGCTTTCGCGTTTCCGTGACGTACCGCGTTGATGATGGCGTTGTCGACGGCGAGGCGCAGTCCTGTCGGAAGTGCCCGCATCGTGAGAGACGGTACCGAGTCGATCCGAACGTCGAGGTCCTCGTTCTGACGCATGGCGTCCTGGGCTGCGACGTCGCAGATCTCCACGACGTCGGTGGCGACGCGGTCGCTGTCGCTCGAGAGCTCACCCGAAGCCAGACGCTCCAGCGCGGCCAGCGTGGTCTCGACCCGTCCCTGCGTTCTTTCGAGGTCCCGCAGGATCTCCTCCTGCTGTGTCCGTTCCAGATCGAGGGTGCGAAGAACCTCGATGTCGGTGCGCATCGCCGTCAGTGGAGTGCGCAGTTCGTGAGCAGACACCGCAGCGAAGTCACGTGCCGTCGCGAGCGCGTCGTTGGTGCGCTCCTGGGCGTCGTTGACGCGTTGCAACATGCCACCGATCGCGACGGCGAGCTCGTCTGCTTCGCGCACACCGGTCTTGGTGTCCGGTGGCATCGGCGGTTGCGCACTGACCTGGCGTGTCAGCTTCACCAGTGGGCGCACGGCACGGCCGCCGAAGAGCCAGCCCAGGCCTGTGGACACAGCGATCGCACCGAGCCCGATGAAGATGACCTGCCGCTGCTGTTCGTCCGTCACCTGCTGCGCCTCGATGGCCGGGACCCCGATGGCGATCGAGATGTCGACCAGCGACACGGTCTTGGTCGTGTACACCCGGAATCGTTGGCCGTCGACGTCGACGGTCTCCGAGCCCTCCGGCAGGTCGGGCAGTTGAATGGGCGTCGAGGCGCGCACGGTGTCGCCGGTCCTGATGGTGACGGCGAAGGCCGCCGACAACTGATCGAGGAACGTCTCGAGAACAGCCGCGTTGGGGACGAGTGCCTGGGAGGCCGTCGTCAGACGCTCGTCGAGCTGATTGACGTTGTTTCGCGAAATCGCCACCGACGTCACCACCGCGAGCGCGGCGACGACGAGCGTCGCGCCGAGGGCAGTGGCTGCCGCGACGCGCAGGCGAAGCGACAGTCTCATGTCGCGTCCCGGAGCACGAAACCGACGCCTCGCACCGTGTGCAGGACGCGGGATGCGCCGTCGACCTCGATCTTTCGCCTGAGGTATCCGACGAAGACGTCGACGACATTGGTGTCGGCGACGAAGTCGTAACCCCACACCAGTTCCAGTAGCCGCTCACGCGTCAGTACGACGCCCTTGTTGCGGGCCAGTATCGCGAGAAGTTCGAATTCGCGTTTGGTGAGGTCGAGTTCGCGTCCTCTGCTCCTGGCACGGTATCCCGGAATGTCGACGGAGAGCTCGCCGACGACGATCTCCGGCGACGAGGAGGCCGTCGGCTCGGCCGCGGGAGCCACCGAGCGACGTCGAAGCATGGCGTTGATTCGGGCCACCAGCTCGGCGAGCACGAAGGGCTTGGTCAGATAGTCGTCGGCACCGGACTCGAGGCCGGATATCCGGTCGTCGACCGACGAACGGGCGCTCAACACGCAGATGGGCACGTCGTTGCCCATTGCACGGAGTGCTTTGACGACGCTTGCCCCGTCGAGGACGGGCATGTTGATGTCGAGGACGACGACGTCCGGGGACTGGCCGGATACGACGGTGAGTGCGGCGGCACCGTCGGCCGCGGTGATCACCGTGAAACCGGACAGTCGCAGCCCTCGTTGGAGCGAGGACAGGACGTCGTCGTCGTCGTCGACCACGAGAACCGTGGCGGAGCTACCTGGCGCAGATTCGGGCACCGCCCCATTGTGCCTAGGCAGCCCAGCTGTCGACGGTCTTCTGGCGTTCCTCGGGCGTTTTGGCGAAGAACTCCTCCAGCGCGCTCCGGCGGGTCGTATCGGTGTCGAGCGACCATGCGACTGCGGGAGCCTTCGAGTACAAGGCCTCGTAGTACTTCTCGAAACTGCAGGTGCTGTTCACCAATGACTGTGCGCCGGGGAACCTCGGTGTGCTTTTCATGATGTGCTCCTCTCTTGCGGTGTTTCCCAACGTAGGACGCGTTCATGCAGCGTTGGTGATGCTTCGTTGGCGTTTCTCTGAGAGTTGCTCGGGTATGACTGGACCTATGACTGTGGTGTGGTTTCGACGCGATCTCCGGCTGGCCGATCTTCCGACGCTGAAGGCTGCCGCCGAATCGGGAGATCCGGTGCTCGGGCTGTTCGTGCTCGACGATCGGCTGCTGAAGACGTCCGGCGGCCCGCGCAGAGACTTTCTGTACCGAAGTCTGGCTGCCCTCGACGAGCAGATGGATGGAAAGTTGCTCGTGGTGAAGGGCGAGCCCGAGACCGTGGTGCCGAAGGTCGCGAAAGCAGTCGGCTCGGACGAGGTGCACGTCAGCGCGGATTACGGTCCGTACGGACGTGCGCGCGACGAACGCGTCTCGAAGCGCGTGTCGCTGATCTCCACCGGCAGCCCGTACGCCGTCGCTCCTGGCCGGGTCACCAAGAACGACGGCGAGCCGTACAAGGTGTTCACGCCGTACTTCCGGCAGTGGATGGACCACGGGTGGCGAGGCCCCGCCGATACATCGGCCTCGACGGTGACGTGGCTCGATCCGTCGGACGTCGAGGGAACCGGTCGACGGGTGAAGATCCCGACCGAGAAGGATGCGTCGGAGGCGCCTGCGGGGGAAAAGGCGGCACTGGAGGCGTGGAACGAATTCCTCGATCGCATAGCGGGTTACGACGACGAACGAAACCGTCCGGATCTCGATTCGACGAGCCGCATGTCGGTGTATCTCAAGTACGGCAACATTCATCCTCGGACGATGCTGAAGGATCTCTCCCGCCTGCGCAGCGAGGGCAGTGGTGCCTACCGTCGACAGTTGGCCTGGCGAGATTTCTACGCGGACATACTGTTTCAGCGACCCGACAGTGCGCGTGAGAACTACGACAAGAAGTACGACCGCATCGAACTCGACACGGGCACGCATGCGGACGAGTTGTTCACCGCATGGAAGGAGGGTCGCACCGGCTTCCCGATCGTCGACGCCGGTATGCGACAGCTGAATTCCGAGAAGTGGATGCACAACCGCGTGCGCATGATCGTCGCGTCGTTCCTCGTCAAGGATCTGCATCTACCGTGGTGGCGGGGCGCGCGCTACTTCATGCAGCAACTCGTCGACGGTGACCTCGCCAACAATCAACACGGATGGCAGTGGACCGCAGGCACCGGAACCGACGCGTCACCGTACTTCCGAGTGTTCAATCCGATCACCCAGGGTGAGAAGTTCGATCCCACCGGAGACTTCGTACGCCGCTGGGTTCCGGAACTCCGCGGTGAGGAAGGAAAAGCGGTGCACACGTTGAAGTTCGGAAGACCCAAGGACTACCCGGAGCCCATCGTCGACCACAAGCACGAAAGAGAAGTAGCGATCGCACGGTTCAAGGCGCTCTAACCAGGCGGCGCTCTAACCAGGCGGCGCTCTAGCCAGGCAGCGCTCTAGCCAGGCGGCGCCGTGGCTCAGCGGTGCCAGGACTCAGCGGCGCCAGGGCTCAGCGGCGCCGGGACAGTCCGACGCCGACGAGGCAAATTGCACCGCCGAGGACGGCGAGGACGTGCGGGACCTCGCCGAGCAGAACCCATCCCAGCAGGATCGTGATCGGTGGGATGGCGTAGGTGGTGACCCCGAGTCGGCCCGCGTCCATCCGCTTCAATGCGTACGCCCACGTACTGAATGCGAGTGCCGTCGGAACGAGACCCAGGTACAGGAGCCCGCCCGTCGCGCCCGCCGACGCGGTGCCGAGGTCGTCGATCAGCGCGGGAAAGAAGGGAAGCGTGCACAGTGCGCCGATCGCGCACGCCATCCACGTGACCTGCAGTCCTGGAATCGTTCTCAGTACCGGCTTCTGACTGAGCACGCCGATCGCGTACGTGGCAGCGGAGACCAGACACAGTGCGATGCCGAGGAAGTCGGCGTCGGTCCTCGTGGTGTCGGAACTGGTGACAGCGGTGACGACTCCGACGAGAACCGCACCCGAGAACGCGACGGCTGCTCCGATCACGAGCCACTTCGGGAAGCCCTCGCCGAGGAGCAGTCCGGCGAACAGGGCGACCAGAATCGGGCCGATCTGGATGAGCATCGACGTGGTCCCGGCGTCGACGCGTTGTTCGGCGGCGTTGAGGGCGACGTTGTATATCGCGAACCAGAAGACTCCGACGCTGACGATCTGCAGCCATTGCGTCTTGTTCGGCCTGACCCACTTGCGCCCCAGCAGCAGAATCATCCCCAACGCAGCGGTGCCGATGAGCAGGCGACCGAGCGCGAGCGGTCCTGCACCGAACGACGTCCCGACCCCGCGGATGGCCACGAACGCCGAGGCCCAGGCCAGGACGGTGATCGTGATCGCGCCGAGGGCGAGCCAGTCGGTCTTCGGTCGGGTGTCGAGCTGCGTCATGCTGTCGACACTAAGGGGTGGGTAGGCCGATTCTCGCGCGGGTTTCGGACAACTTAGCGCGAGTTACTGCCGCAGCAGTTTCTCCAACTGCTCGAGCACTGCCGGGTCTTCGATGGTCGACGGCACGCTGTACTCTTCGCCGGCGACGATCTGCCGCATCGTCTTGCGCAGGATCTTGCCGGAGCGAGTCTTCGGCAGTGCTCCGACGATCGTGACGTCCCGGAACGTCGCGAGTGCTCCGATCTGGTCGCGGACCATCGCGACGAGTTCGGTGCGCAACTGTTCCTCGCTGATGGTCTCACCCGCTTTGAGCACGACGTATCCGCTGGGGCGTTGGCCTTTGAGGTCGTCGTGTATCCCGATGACCGCGCATTCGGCGACGGCTCCATGCCTCGCCACCACCGCTTCCATCGATCCTGTCGACAACCGGTGCCCGGCAACGTTGATGACATCGTCGCTGCGGCCGAGAACGTACACGTACCCGTCGGAGTCGATGTAACCCGAGTCGCCGGTGAGGTAGTACCCGGGGAAAGTCTCCAGATACGAACGGCGAAAGCGTGTCTCGTCGTTCCACAACCCGACGAGCGTTCCCGGCGGAAGGGGTAGCTCGACGACGATGTTGCCCTCGGTGCCGGCTTCGACCGGGCTGCCGGTCGCGTCGAGGATACCGACCTGAAATCCGGGAACGGGGACGGTGGGTGAGCCGGACTTGATCGGAAGCGGTTCGAGACCACGGAGATTGGCGCAGATCGGCCAGCCGGTTTCGGTCTGCCACCAATGATCGACGACGGGTCTGTGCAGTGTCTCCGAGATCCACTCGTAGGTATCAGGATCGAGGCGCTCGCCCGCGACGAAGAGGGTCTCCAGGCCCGTCACGTCGTACTTCTCGAGTTCGGCCGCTCCAGGGTCGACCTTGCGAATCGCACGCAGCGCCGTCGGAGCGGTGAAGAGGGCGCGGACCCCATGGTCTGCGATCACACGCCAGAAGGCGCCCGCGTCGGGAGTCCCGACGGGTTTGCCCTCGTACAGAACGGTTGTCGCCCCGGCGAGCAATGGGCCGTACACGATGTAGGAGTGCCCGACGACCCAGCCGACATCGGACGCCGTCCACATGACCTGGCCTGCCCCGACGTCGTAGATATTGCGCATCGACCACACCAGTGCGACGGCATGGCCGCCGTTGTCGCGGACCACTCCCTTGGGTTTGCCCGTGGTTCCCGACGTGTAGAGGATGTACAGCGGATCGGTGGCTCGTACCGACACCGGCTCGGCGGCAGACGCATCGGTGATCTCGGAGTCCCAGTCGAGCCAGTTGTGCTGCGCCGGGATCTCCTTGCGCGCCTTCACGATCACGGTGGGCGCGGCCGCGGTGGTCAGCTCGAGCGCTTTCTCGACGATCGGAAGGTACTCGATGGTTCGGCCGGGTTCGAGGCCGCCGGATGCGGTGACGATCAGACGTGGTTCGGCGTCGTCGATTCGTGCGGCGAGTTCCTTTGCCGCGAAGCCGCCGAACACGACCGAATGCACGGCTCCGATTCGAGCGCAGGCCAGCATCGCGGTGACGGCCTCGGGAATCATCGGCAGGTACAGCACCACTCGGTCGCCCGTCGACACCCCGTTGGCGAGGAGGACCCCGGCGAAGCGCGACACTTCGCCCAGGAGCTCGTTGTAAGTGTAGGAGCGTTGAACCCCGAGCATCGCCGAGTCGTAGATCAACGCCGTGCGATCACCGTGGCCTGCCTCGACATGGCGGTCGAGCGCATTGAAGCACGTGTTGAGCCGGCCGCCTGGAAACCACCGATCATCGGCGAATGCAGTGGTGGGAGGCGTCGACCAGTCGATACCCGCGGCGGCGTCGAGCCAGAATTTCTCGCGATCGAAGATGCTGCTGTCGAATGCCGTCCGATACTCGCCGCTCATACCGTCCACCCTAGTGTGACCTGCGTTGCATGTAGGTAGCGTTTCGTCAGGACTGCGTTCTCGACGCGGGGCCGGGCAGATTCTCGCTGGCGGCGGCGAGTCCCAGGTGTCGATAGCGGTTCAGTCGGGAGGACAGGCGCCCCTCCGGTCCACGGCGGTCCAGTTCGTGTAATTCGCGTGCGATCGCCCCTGCCAGGCGTTTCGAGAACTCGACGGGCTCCTCGGCGGCATCGGGATGCTCGGGGACGATTGCGTCGACGATACCGTCGCGCAGCAGATCGACCGAGCGGATGCCCTGGGATTCGGCCATGGCCGCGGCGTGGTCCGTATCGCGGTGCACGATGGCACTCGCGCCTTCGGGCGGCAGAGGTGCCAGCCAGGCGTTCTGCGCGCAGAGCGTGCGGTCGGCGGGAAGCAGGGCCAATGCTCCGCCGCCGGTTCCCTGGCCCAGCAGAACCGATACCGTCGCAGTATCGACGGTCACCAGATCGCTTATGCAGCGTGCGATCTCGGGAGCCAGGCCGCCCTCCTCCGCTTCTTTCGACAACGCGGCACCGAAGGTGTCGATCACCAACACCAGTGGTATGCCGAGCTCCTCGGCAAGCCGCATCCCGCGTCGCGCCTCGCGTAGCGCTCCAGGGCCCATCGTGGCGGTGACACTGTGACTGCTGCGATCGTTTCCGAACACCACGCACGAGATTCCTCGAAACCGGCAGAGCGACAACAGAATTGTCGTGTCCGATTCGCCTTGGCCGGTGCCGCTGAGCGGAACCTGCTCGGTAGCAGCGTGTTCCAGGAGCTGCCGGACGCCGGGTCGGTCGTCACGCCGTGATGCCTCGACCGAATGCCATGCCGAACGGTCGGGGATCTCCGCTGCCGCCGGTGCAGGCTCCAGATTCTCGGGTGCATCGTTCTCGGGCGCATCGGAGTCGCCGCTGACCACGCGCAATGCGCGCACCATCAGGTGGCGCAGGCTCCGCACCGGGACCACACCGTCGATGACGCCGTGGTGATAGAGATTCTCCGCGGTCTGAACGCCGTCGGGAAAGGGTTTGTCGTACAACGCCTGATAGACGCGCGGGCCGAGAAACCCGATGAGTGCGCCCGGCTCGGCGAACGTGACGTGCGCGAGCGATCCCCACGAGGCGAACACACCGCCTGTCGTGGGATTGCGGAGGTACACCAGGTACGGCAACCGGGCCTTCTTGTGCAGGGTCACGGCGGCAGCGATCTTCACCATCTGCACGAACGCGAGGGTGCCCTCCTGCATCCTCGTACCACCCGACGTCGGTGACGCGATCAGCGGAAGTTTCTCGGCGGTCGCCCGCTCGATCGCGGTGACGATGCGCTCGGCCGCGGCGACACCGATCGAGCCGGCGAGAAACGCGAACTCGCACGCGATGACTGCTACCGGGCGGCCGTCCACCGATCCGCGACCGGTGAGCACCGACTCGTCGACGCCGCTCTTCTCGCGTGCCCGCACCAGGTCGGCGGCATACGCGTCGCCGGGGGAGACATCGAGTGGCTCTCGGTCCCATGACACGAACGATCCGCCGTCGAGGAGTGCATCGAGAATGTCGACGGCGGACGTTCGTGTGGTCATGACCGAAAGCTTAGCGAGCGAATGCTTCCTTCCACGTGACGGTCTTGCCGATGCGCAGTATCGAGCGCTGGTAGATCTTCGCGGCGACGACCGCGAGTGCCGCGGTGGTCGCGGCCATGATGAGCGCGGTACCGACGATCTGGTAGATCGGTGCGACACCTGCGGCGATGCGCAGCGGCATCATGACTGCGGAGAACGGCGGGATCCAGCTGAGCACGTTGCTGAGCGTGCTGTCGGGTTCACCCACCGAATAGAACGCGGCGAAGAACATCGCCATGATCAGCAGCAACAGCGGCATGGTCGTCGAATTGACGTCCTCCTGGCGGGACACCATCGAACCACCCGCCGCGTAGAGCACCGCGAAGAACGCGAAGCCGAGCACGAACCAACCGAGAGTGCTCGCGAAGACACCGAGGGCGGTACCGGTGACGGTCAGTGTGCCCGTCGCGAGGCCCGCGCCCACTCCCGCCGCCCCGTACAGGGCCAGTTGCAGTATTCCGACCGCACCGATGCCGATGATCTTGCCCCACAACAACTGCAGTGGTCGGACGGTCGAGAGGAGCAGCTCCACGACACGCGAGGACTTCTCCTCGACCACGCCCATCGCGACGTACATGCCGAACCCGATGATCTGCGCGTACAGGACGAACACTGCGGCCAGCGACAGCGCAACTCGCTGTCCTGCTTCGGGATCCGGTGGATCGATCGCGTCGACGGTGACGGTGGCATTGGTGACCGCGGCTGCGAGAGCAGCTTGATCGACGTCCTGCGCAGCCAGAGCCGTATCGGTGGCCAGGGACTGGACACTTCCCTCGACGACGGCACGCAGTGCGCCGGTGAGCTCGGTATCGGTGATGGCCGTGTAAGCGCCTGCGCCCTCGGGAACGAGAGCGACTGCGATGTCTCCGGATTCGACATCCGATCGTGCCGCGGTCGCGTCGGCGATATCTCGAACCTCGACGGGATTTCCGACGACGTTTCCGTTCGCTTCGAGCACACCGGCGATGGATCGATCTCCGACGATGCCGATGACGTCACGTTCCTCGTCGTCACCGCCGGCGAAGATGGAGTAGGCGATGATGCCGCCGATGATCACCACGAG
This sequence comes from Rhodococcus yunnanensis NBRC 103083, assembly GCF_001895005.1. Classification (GTDB taxonomy): domain Bacteria; phylum Actinomycetota; class Actinomycetes; order Mycobacteriales; family Mycobacteriaceae; genus Rhodococcoides; species Rhodococcoides yunnanense. Next base: position 56,141 of record NZ_BCXH01000011.1, read on the forward strand.
AATGATGACGTTGCTGATGACAAAACTCTTCTTCATCACCTGAACCGCGAACTCGCGTTTGGCGATCAGGCCGATCGCTCGGCTGGACGATACCTGTGCGCTCATACGACGGCCTCTCTGAACAGATCGCTCAGCGACGGTTTGTGGAAGGAGAACTCGTGAACCGGGCCGGTAGCCAACGCCGCCCGCAGAATCGCCTGGTCGTCGGCGCCGGATTTCACGCTCAGGATGGTACGTCCGCCCGAATGGCTGATCGGTGTCACGCCGGGGATGGTGTCGGCCCACCCTTCCAGCGCGGCGGGCGCGTGGATTTCGAGTTGGGCATCGCCGGTTCCTCGCAGTTCGTCGACGGTGCCGACCGCCTTCATCGAACCGGCGGCGATGATTCCGACGCGATCACACAGTCGCTGAACCAGATCCAACTGGTGGCTCGAGAAGATGACGGGCACTCCCGCTGCGGCCTTCTCGCGGAGGACATCGCTCATGACGTCGACAGCGACGGGATCGAGTCCCGAGAAGGGTTCGTCGAGAACCAGAACCGCCGGATCGTGCACGAGCGCGGCGGCGAGTTGGACGCGCTGCTGATTTCCGAGGCTCAAGGCATCGACGGTGTCGTTCAGTCGTTCCGAGATGCCGAGGCGCTCGGTCCAGCGCTGGACGGCGTCCTTGGCCTCACCCGAGGAGAATCCGTGCAGCTCGGCGAGATAGGCGAGTTGCGGACCGACCTTCATCTTCGGATAGAGACCACGCTCTTCCGGCATGTACCCGATGGTGCGTCTGACATCGAGGTCGACCGGTTTGCCGCCGAGTAGCACCCGTCCCGAGTCTGCGGACAGCACGCCGAGGGTGATGCGCATCGTGGTCGTCTTGCCTGCGCCGTTGCTGCCGACGAACCCGAACAACTCGCCCGGCCGGACATCGAAACTCAAGGAGTCGAGGGCGATCTTCTCGCCGTATCTCTTGGATATGTCGTCGATCGTGAGGGTGCTCATCGTGCCCTTTCTATAGATCTTCGGGGTCGGGGTCGGGAGTGATCCACGCGAGAACGAAAGCAGGCGTGCAGATTCCGGTGAGCAGGGCAACCAACGTCCACAGTCCTCCCGCGTACGCGAGGCGGTCGTTGTCGACCGCCGAGGACAGAACGATCAGGGCAACCACCGCGGTCAGTGTCAAACCCTGTGTCACGGTCAGTCCGATGGATCGAGCTTCGTTGCGCTGCTGCACCTCCCACTCGTCGAGCGCACCCACCGGAGCGTCGCTGTGACGGCCGGAGACCGTCTGAAGCATCGTCCACAGCACGAGAAACGACACCGTCGCCGGAACCCACAGGATCGGTGCCCACCACGAGAACAGCGTCAGAATCGAAATCACCAGCAGGGCAGCGAGAGTCACGACCACTCCGACACAGAGGATGCGTCGGCGATGCTGTGTCCGCCACCGCGGTAGCCAGTGGCGAGTCTTGGCATCGTTGTCGAGGAAACGCCGTGTGCGGTACGCCTGGTACCGGGTCAGGATGTTCGAGTCGAGGGTGCTCATGGTGCCCTTCGGAACAGTTCGGCGGACAGCGGCCCGAGCTCGTGTCGCGAGAAGACGGCTTCGACGGGAAGGTCGAATACATCGCATATCCGCATCGCGAGATCCAGGCTCGGATAGTGGTCACCCCGTTCGAGGGCGCCCACCGTCTGAGGGTTCACTTCCACGAGTTCGGCCAGCTGCGCGCGGCTCATCTTTCGTTCGGCCCGCAGAACTCCCACCCGGTTGTAGATCGGGAGCGTGGTGCCACGCTTCGTGGGGCTCATGCATCGAAGTGTTGTATAAACCCAACGATCTGTCAACTGTCGCAACAGTGGGCCCACGCACTCGGCCCCGCTGGTACGCAAACGCACGTGCGTTTGCGGGGTTGGGTGGGGGTTGGCCCTGGTGGTGCGCAAACGCACGTGCGTTTGCGGGGGTGGGTGGGGGTTGGCCCTGGTGGAGCGCAAACGCACGTGCGTTTGCGTGAAGGGAGGGTATGAAGGGAGGGCGTGAAGGGAGGGCGTGAAAGGGAGGGGCGGGGGACGGGGGACGGGGAGAGGCTAGTCCTCCGTCAGCCGACCGCCATGCATGGTCCAGCGACGGGTCGCGCGGACGGTACCCAGCATCCGCCGGTCGTGGGTGACCAGCAATAGAGTGCCCTCGAAGTTCTCCATCGCACGTTCCAGTTGCTCGATGGCGGGCAGATCGAGGTGGTTGGTGGGCTCGTCGAGTACCAGCAAATTGACCCCGCGCGCCTGAAGTAGGGCCAGTGCCGCACGTGTACGTTCACCCGGCGAGAGGGAGCCTGCCGGTCGCAGCGCATCGTCGCCGCGCAGCCCGAATTTAGCGAGCAGAGTACGGACATCGGCGTCGGGCCACTCGGGAACGGCGGCGCTCAGTGAGTCCGACACCGTCGCGGTACCGGTGAAAAGTCCACGAGCCTGGTCGATTTCGCCGATGGCAACGCCGGAGCCGAGTGACGCGGTACCGTCGTCGGGCACCAGTTTTCCGAGGAGTACGGAGAGCAGCGTGGTTTTCCCCGAACCGTTGTCGCCGGTGATCAACACCCTGTCGCCCCACTCGATCTGCGTCGTCACCGGTCCGAATGTGAAACCCTCACGCCGAACCACGGCGCCGCTCACCACCGATACAACAGTGCCGCTGCGTGGCGCCGACGCGATCTCCATCCGCAGTTCCCACTCCTTGCGCGGCTCCTCGACGACTTCGAGTCGTTCGATGCGGCGTTGGGTCTGACGGGCTTTCGCGGCCTGCTTCTCGGTCGACTCTGCTCGCGTCTTGCGGCCGATCTTGTCGTTGTCGGTTGCTTTGCGGCGCGCATTGCGCACGCCGGATTCCATCCAGTTGCGCTGCATCTGTGCACGGGATTCCAACGATGCCTTGGTGTCGGCGAAGTCGTCGTACTTCTCCCGCGCGTGCTGTCGGGCGATGTCGCGTTCGGCGAGGTAGGACTCGTAGGAGCCGTCGTACACGTCGATGCGATGCTGCGCACGATCCAACTCGACGATGCCGGTCACGGTCCTCGCCAGGAACTCACGATCGTGGCTGACGACGACGATCGCTGCGCGCGTTTCGACGACGAATCGCTCCAGCTGTTCGAGGCCGGCGAGGTCGAGGTCGTTGGTGGGCTCGTCGAGCAGCAGGATGTCGTACCGGGCGAGCAGAATGGCGGCGAGACCTGCGCGTGCGGCCTGGCCACCCGACAGTGACGTCATCAAGCTGGATCCGCTGACCTCCAGCCCCAGGTCGGTGAGCACCTTCGCCGTCCGTTCGGCCAGATCTGCACCGCCGAGGGCGAGCCATCGCTCCAATGCCGGGGTGTAACGATCCTCACTGCTGTCGCCGCCGAGCGCCTCGGCTGCATCGTTCATCACCTGCTCGGCGCCGGTGACGCCCGTTCGTCGCCCGATGAAGTCGAGAATCGATTCCCCGTCGATCCGATCGGGTTCCTGCGCCAGATAGCCGACGGTGGCGTCGGGCGGGCTCGTATATATCTCGCCCTCGGAATCGGCGGTCCCCACGCCGGCCAGCAGCGTCAGTAATGCGGATTTACCTGCACCGTTTGCGCCGACGAGCCCGATCACGTCGCCCTCGGTGACCGTGAGGTCGAGGCCCGAGAAAAGCGTGCGGTCCCCGTGGAAAGCGGCGAGATCATCGATGCGGAGCGTTGCGGTCACGCCGACAAGTATGTCTCGGGAACAGACGGGCGCCGTCCTCGGTTGGCCTGAGGTATGACGTTTTCACCCGAGACCAGTTCTGTACCGACGATCGTGCTCAACGACGGGCACGCAATTCCTCAACTCGGCTTCGGCGTGTGGCAGGTTCCTGACGACGGTGCGCACGACGCAGTTGCCGAGGCGCTGAAGGTCGGCTACCGCAGCATCGACACCGCGAAGATCTACGGAAACGAAGCGGGGACCGGCAAGGCCATCGCAGAGTCCGGCATCGCCCGCGACGAGCTGTTCGTCACCACCAAGCTGTGGAACGACGACCAGGGCTACGACTCGACGCTGGCAGCGTTCGACGCCAGCCTCGACCGGCTCGGACTCGAATACCTCGACCTGTACCTCATTCACTGGCAGCAGCTCGATCGCGACAAGTACGTCGATACTTTCAAGGCATTTCAGAAGCTCAAGGCCGACGGTCGCGTCGGATCGATCGGTGTCTCGAACTTCACGATCCCGACGCTCGAGAAGCTGATCGACGCAGTCGGCGAGGTACCGGCGGTCAACCAGATCGAGCTGCACCCGCGCCTCATTCAGGAAGAGTTGCGCGCGTTCCACACCTCGAAGGGCATCGCTACGGAAGCGTGGAGCCCGCTCGGTTCCGGCACCGTCCTCGAAGAGCCTGCCCTCGGGCCGATCGCCGAAGCCCACGGCGTCACCCCCGCTCAGGTCATCCTGCGCTGGCACATCCAGCTCGGCAACGTCGTCATCCCCAAGTCGGTGACGCCGGAGCGGATCAAGAGCAACTTCGACGTGTTCGGATTCCAGCTGTCGAACGACGAGATCCAGCAGATCAACGCTCTGGACAGCGCGGACGGCCGAACCGGCCCGGATCCGGACAAGTTCAGTAGCTAACCGCCTCGCGCGCACGGCCAGCTCAGGGGCCGTGCGCGCGGAGTCAGTGCGGGCGGTGCTTTTGCGCGCACCGACGCGGAGCGCATAATCCTCGGCATGGGACCGCTCACAGGCAAGACGATTGCGCTCACAGCCGAGCGGCGGGCGGACGAGTTCGCGACTCTGCTCGAGCGTCGGGGCGCCGTAACAGTGCACGTCCCTGCGATCCATGTACTACCGCTCCTCGACGATTCGGACCTTCGCGAGCAGACCGACCACATCATCGAGAAGCCACCGGAACTCGTCGTCATCAGCACCGGTATCGGATTCCGCGGATGGCTCGACGCCGCGGAGGGCTGGGACACCAAGGACGATCTCCTCGCAGCGCTCGGGGCCTCCCGCATCATTGCGCGAGGCCCCAAGGCTCGGGGTGCCATTCGCGGCGCAGGCCTCCGCGAGGTCTGGTCACCGGCAACCGAAGCGTCGCAGGAAGTCGCCGACCACCTCGAAGCCGAAGGCATCGTCGGCGTCGACGTCGCCGTTCAGTTGCACGGCACCATTACCGAGTGGGAACCGACGATCCACCTCAGTGAGTCGCTTGCTCGCCTCGGCGCCGACGTCCGGGCCATCCCCGTCTATCGCTGGATCCGGCCCGTCGATCAACAGCCGCTGATCGACTTGCTGGCCAAGATCCTGAACCACGAGGTCGACGCCGTCACCTTCACCAGCGCCCCCGCCGTTGCGTCCCTGCTGTCGAGCGCCAAGGACAACGGCCTGCTCGACGAATTCCTCACTGCCCTGCGAGGTCCCGTCGCTGCGATCTGCGTCGGGCCGGTCACCTCCGCGCCGCTGGACGCTCTCGATGTTCCGACGCGGATGCCGGAGCGGGCTCGATTGGGAGCGCTTGCGAAGTTCGTGATCGACGAGCTGGGTGTTGGAGCGTAGCCTGCGGAGTGGCCGAGGTTGTCAGTGGATTCCACCAATTCCACTGTCCCAGTAGCGTCATCGTCGACGGAACGAGGACCATCCGGACGATCGTGGCGTCCACGAGCACCGCGGTGGCCAGTCCGACGCCCATCATCTTGATCGTCACGTCCGCGTCCATCGCGAATCCGAGGAACACGGCGATCATGATGGCTGCGGCGCTCGTGATCACCCGGCCGGTCGATGCCACGCCGTCCACGACGGATCCATGCGCGTCGCCGGTCCTGAGCCACGCCTCGCGGACGCGTGAGAGCAGGAAGACCTCGTAGTCCATCGACAAACCGAACAGAATCGTGAACATCAGGATCGGCACCCAGCTGGATACGGGTACGGCATGGGGTAGTCCGAGTAGGGCTGCGCCCCAACCCCATTGGAACACCACAACCATCACGCCGTATGCGGCTGCAACCGACAGCAGATTCATCGCCGCGGCCTTCAGTGCGACGACGACCGAGCGGAACACTGCCGTCAACAACACGACCGACAGTGCGACGACGAATGCGATGACGAGCCAGATGCGGTCGGCGACCTTGTCGGTGATATCCGAGAAGATCGGCGTGACACCGGTGGCGATGACGCCGTCCGGCAGAATATTTGCTCGAAGATGTTGGAGCACAGCGACTGTCGCCTCGTCGCTCGGTCCGGTGGTGGGCTCGAACATGATTACCGCGGTGTCACCCGCTGCATTCGTCATCGGAGGACTCACCACCGCGATTCCCTCCTCGCGGGCGAGTTGTGCGGTCACGACGTCGGGTGAGACTCGTGAAAGGTCCACTGCCAGCATGAAAGGCCCGTTGGCGCCTGGCCCGTATTCGGCCCCGATCAGGTCGTACGCCAGCCGGGTGGTGTTCGACGTCGGTTGAGTGCCTGCGTTCTGCGGCCACATCCGCATCTCGAGAACGGGTGCTGCGAGTACGGCCAGCACCATCAGCGCGGCGAGCGTCCAGGCGACGGGTCTGCGGCACACCATTCGAGCCCACCGCTCGGTACGGGACGGCCCGGTGGCCGCCGAGGTCTTCTTCCGGAGCACTCGCGTTCCCGCCAGTGCGCACAGTGCAGGCACGAGCGTGATCGAGGTCAGCATCACCGATCCGACGACGGCGAGCGTGGCGTACCCCATCGACGCGTAGACCGGCAATCCGGCCAGTTTCAGCCCGAGCAAGCACAGCAACACCGTCGTTCCGGCGAATACGACGGATACTCCTGCGGTGGAGTTCGCATGTGCCGCAGCATCCTTGGAGTCCATGCCCGAACGCAGGCCGTCGGCGAACCGGGTGACGAGCAGCAACGCGTAGTCGATTCCGACTCCTATGCCGACCATCGTTGCGATCGTCGGAGCCATCGAGGAGATCTCGGTGAACGAGGCGAGCACGGTGACGATGCCCGATCCGATTCCGACGCCGATGACGGCCACCGCGATGGGCAGTCCCGCCGCGACGGCGGACCCGAAGGCGACCAGCAGGATTGCCAGTGCGACCACGATTCCGATTCCCTCGGCGACACCGCTCGGCTTGCTGATGTTCTCGGCGACCTGGCCGCCGAGTTCGACCTGTATGCCCTCACGCTCGAGCGGCGCCGTCGCCGAGCGCAGTGCATCGACGCCGTCGCTGCCGGAGAAGTCGGTCACGGGGATGCGGTACTGGACGGACACGAGTGCGGTGTCGCCGTCGGCGGACATGCGGGCCGGTGACACCGTTCCGACACCGTCGAGCTGACGCAGCCGGTCCTGTAGACCGGTCAGTAGTGACGGGTCGAGCGGGGAGTCGCTGTGCACCACGACCCGGGCATCGGTTCCGGCGAGGTCGGGGAATCGCTCGGCGAGCAGATCGCTTCCCGCGATCGATTCGAGTCCTTCGACGTGGTAATTGTCGTGCATCTGGCCGCCGATCGAGGCGGCGGCTCCGAGCGTCGCCGCGAACAGTACGACCCAGACTGCAATCGTCCGTATTGGGTGAGCAGCGCAGACTGCTCCGAGTCTGCCGAGCAAGGTACTCATTCCAGCTCCTTCGGTGTGTGGTGCACACAGCGTGGAGCCGATCACTTGGAGTGTTCTTGTGGCTTTCTAGTAGCGGCTGCGATCCAGTACGGGCTGCCCCATGCCCGCGCCAGTGCGATGGCCTCCAGCTGGTGTTCGGCGGCAGAATCGGTATCTCCGAGCGCCGCAGCGAGACGGGCCAGAACGGTGTCGACGGGTCCTATGACGTACGTGCCGGTGCCCATTCCGGCGAGCTGGCCGGAGAACCTGGACAACGACGAGTACACCTCGGGCGCTTCGTTCAGTTCACCGGTCGCCAGCACGGCCATCCCGCGGAGAGCGAGGAACAGCGATTCGAAGAAGTCGTGCCTGATGGGGCCCGCACTGCGACGAACTCGACGAGCCTCGTCCGTCTTTCCCGTCTCGACGAGAGTCAGCGCGAGAAGGTCGCAGGCAATGGCGGGGTACGCCGAATACAACCGGCGTAGCCCCGGCTCCAATGCAACGAGATGCCCGGTGGTCACTGCCGTGGTGACGTAGGCGAGAGAATGGATGGTCTCGGCATTGACCGCGACGCTGCTACGAAGCGCTGCACCGCCGGAATCGAAGTGCCGGTGAGCTGCATCGATGTCACCGGCGGCATGGGCGAGCATCCCGCGGGACAGGTGGCACGTGGCGAGCGTCTGCTGCCAGCTGTACCGCTCGGCGAGCGAACTCTCGTTCTCTAGGTGCTCGCGCATCCTGTCGAAGCGGCGCTCGGCGGCGTCGACGAGGAATGCTCCGTGGTGCCCGATCATCGCGAACACCGGCATGTCGTGGGTGGTTCCGAGTTCGATGAGGTCCAGGCTCAACTGCATTCGCCGCGTCGGATCCAGATCCGGAGGTATCAGATTCCACAGTGCGTTGGACGCGAGGCCGAGTATCTCCGGATCGGCCAGCGTGCGCGCCACCGTGTGGGCGTGCTCGGCTGCCTCCATGGCGCGATCGTCGAGCTCACCGCGGATCTCGTCGACGAGAGCGCAGAGGAGTCGGCAACGGGAGGCGTCGTCGATGTCCTCGCGGGTGAGGGCCCGTTCGATCAGTGCCACCACCCCGGCGTCGTACTCGCCGTATTCGCGTTTGAGCCACGTCGTCGGTAGTTCGCCTGCGGTGAGGGTGCGGATCAACAGGTCGGTTCGGCCGGTTCCCTCGGCGATCGAGACCGCTTCCCGACGGGTCCGGGCGGCACCGATGCTCGCCCCTCCGGCGACCTGCGCCGAAATGCGCTGGGACAGTAGTTCGATCTGCTCCTCGACCGATCCGTCCGGCAGTCGTCGCCACGCGTCGAGAGCAGCGGCGTAGAGGACTGCGGCCGATCCGTGTGCGAAACGTGCGTCGGCTTCGGCCGCTGCTGCGGCGGCGTAGTCGAGGGTTTTTCGGATATGGGTGGGCCCGGACAGTTGCGCGTAGTGGAATGCGAGCGCCGGAAAGTCCTGGGGTGAACGGTGTTCGAGCACCTCGGCGATTCGGGCGTGCCAGCGGCGGCGACGTAGGAGGGTCAGGTCGGAGTAGAGGGTGTCGCGCACGAGTACGTGGGTGAACCGGATCCGGGTCGGATCGGTGTCGTCGAGCAGGCCTGCGACCACGCCGGATTCGAGTGCATCGAGCGCGTGTTCGCTGTCCAGTTCGGCGGCGGCGAGTAAGACGTCCAGATCGGCGTCGCGGCCGAAGACCGAGGCGAGCCGCAGCATCGAGACCGTCAGTTCGGGAAGCCGAGCGAACCGGCGGCGCAATACGTCTCGAACACCCTCGGGCACTTCGGATTCTGCGACCACCGCGCCCTCGCTGCTCAGCAGCAGCGCACTCTCGCGAAGATAGAAGGGATTGCCCGCAGTCCGTTCGGTCAGGGTGAGCATTGTGCTCGGCTCGGGCACCAGCCCGGATACCGACTGCACGAGTTCGGCGGCTTCGTCGTCCGTCAAGCCCGTCAGTCGAAGCCTGGTCGGTGACAACGGTGCGAGTGCGGCAAGCGCATCTCGTTGCGGGGCGTCGATCTCGTCCGGCCGATAGCCGCCGAGAATCCGCAGCGAGCGCGATGATTCGTGGGCGATGGCGACGAGCAGTGCCAGAGTCTCGGGATCCGCTCGGTGCAGGTCGTCGAGAACGATCGCGACAGGTCCGAGCGCGGCCACCCCGGACAGGTACTCGACGACGGCCCGCTGGACCAGGAAGCGGCTGCCCGGTGCCGTCGCGGGAGCGTCGCCCAGCAGTGGCGCCAGCGCATCGGCGTGGCAGCTCGGGGCCACACGGGAGGTGGCCGCGCGCAGGATCTCCGTCCATGCCCACGCGGGCGGAGCCCCGTCGGCCTCCGGGCATCGCCCGAGAAGGCAGGTCCAACCATCGGATTCGAGTAGTCCGATCGACGCCGCGAGCAGCGCCGTCTTGCCCGAACCCGCCTCGCCTGCAACGAGAACGATCGACGACGCGGGGTCGGTGAGACTTCGGAGCTCGTCGGCGCGCCCGACGAAGTTCGTCACCGCAGCTGCAGGCGTGTGCTGCTCGACGACGGGAGCAGGGCGCGGCAATGCAACTCGGTGCGAGAGAACAGCGGCCTCGAGTTCGACGAGTGCGGGCCCGGGATCGAGTCCGAGCTCGTCGCCGAGCGTCGTGCGTGCCCGGCGCAGCGCGGTGAGTGCATCGGCTTGTCTACCACTCGAATACAGGGCCAGAGCCAGTAGCCGCCAGCTTTCCTCGCGCAGTGGATGTTCACGGGTGAGAGTCGTCGCGTCCAGCACCGCGTCCGAGGCGTGTCCGCAGTCCAGAGTGGCACCGACGAGCCGTTCCCTCGCGACGGTCCGCAGTTCGTTCAGCCGGGCGATCTCCGCCTGCGCCCACGGCGCGGACGACACCTCGCCGTACGCGTCGCCGCGCCACAGGCGAAGAGCCTCGTCCAACAGGCGGCGGCGGCCGGTTGCATCGGTGTCGGCGGCGGCCTGGCGGACGAGAGATTCGAAGTGCCATGCGTCGACGGACTCGACCGGAAGTCGGACCGCGTAACCGGGGGCCTTGCTGACCAGGATCGACGACGGCGTCCTCGGCGCACGATCGGGTTCGAGGACTCGACGCAGATTCGAGATGTAGGCCTGCAGTGCACCTGTCGCGCGGGCGGGCGGTTCGCCGTTCCACAGATCGTCGGTGAGCCTGTCGACCGAGACGACGTCGCCGCGTGCGATGAGCAGGATGGCGAGAACGCCGCGCTGCCGGGGGCCACCGAGATCGATGGGCCCCGATGGGCTTTGCGCACTCGTCGCACCGAGAACTGTCACCTGCACGCGAACAGCGTAGATGGCTAGCGGGCTACAAGTGGATTACTAGAGCCCCACGTCATCGTCGTTCCATGACAACAACACGACACTCCACCCGACCCGACACCAGGAACATGGTGATCATCCACCAGTGCTTCCGCACACAGTTCGCGGCGCTGCCGTCGCTCGTACGCTCGGTTCCCGACGGCGACGCCGTGCGGGCCGGTGTTCTCGTCGACTTCATGGGCGAACTGACGACGGCATTGCACTATCACCACGTGGGCGAGGACGAGGCCATGTGGCCGCTGCTTCTCGAACGACTCGACGGGGACACGTCGAACATTCTGGAAATGGAAGAGCAGCACGAGCGGATCGGTGAACTGATCGACCGGGCGCTGGCGCAGGCGTCGGCGTTTCGTACGTCGGCCCGCGATCACCGAGGAGAACTCCTCGCCGCGACGCTGGCGGAACTGTCCATCGCGTTGAACGAGCATCTCGACGAGGAGGAAGCGGTGGCGCTGCCGCTGGTGGAGGAGCTTCTCTCGGTCGAGGAATGGGCGCACATCGCAGAGATCGGCCATGCATCGATTCCGAAGGACCGGATGCTGGTGATTCTGGGCTACATCCTGCTGAGCGCGTCACCGCCGCAGCGTGAGTTCTTTCTGGCGCAGAGCCCGCTCATGGCTCGGATCGTGTGGAAACTGATGGGCAGGCGCACGTTCGAGGCCGACTACCGCCGGGTGTACGGCCATCCGCCCACCGGCTGAGCACGAGGTCCCCGCCGGAATCGGTGCAGTTGCCGGATCGAATTCGCCGGCACCTGCACCGATCGGTCAGACCGTCGCGGACGCGGCTTCCTTGTCGAGCTCGCGTGCAATTGCAGCGTGGTAGGCGTCGATCTTCGTCGGATTGACGACGCGGAAGAACTCGTCGGGGAACGGTGCATCCCGGTACGCCTCGATCGTCATGGTCCTGGTGAACAGCGTGACATCGTGTCCGGGCCTGGTGAATTCGTAGGACACGGTCATCCGTCCTTCGAACCCTCCGCTACCGTCCGACCCGTGCCCGAGCAGGCCGACCGAGGTGAACACGAAGATCCTCGGCCGAGCTGCGATCGCCAGCTGCCACGTGAACACCGCTTCGCTGTTGGCGCCCGCTTCTTCCCAGGTGTCCCCGATCTTCAGCGGAACCGACGGCAGATTTCCGATGTGGCGAGTGCCCGGGTACGCCTTCACCCAGTTGGACGGATTGCTCACGAAGTCGTAGACCACCTCCGCGGGCTGCGAGAAGGTGGTTGCCGAGGATGTCGTGACGATACCCATGTTTTTTCGCTCCTTGCTTCGACCACCGATGGACAGCGGTCGCTCTGGTGTTGGGATGAATTAGCGTGCGGTGTAGACGACATGCGGTTCGGAGAACGAGTGCAGGCCCCAATGTCCGCCTTCGACTCCGAGGCCACTCCACTTGGCACCGCCGAACGGCTGCCCTGGCGTCACGATGGTGTGACTGTTCACCCAGGTCGTCCCGGCTTCGAGACGAGGCGCCAATTGTTGTGCGGCAGTGACGTCCGCGGACCAGATGGACGATCCGAGGCCGTAGTGCGAGGCGTTCGCGCGCGCGATCGCCTCGTCCACCGTCCTGTACGGGATGACCGGCATCACCGGGCCGAATTGTTCTTCGTCCACCACGCGGGTGCCGTCGGAGACGTTCGCCAGGATGGTGGGTTCGTAGAAGTAGCCTTCGGTTCCCCACCTTTTTCCGCCGCTGACGACCTGTGCCCCTGATCGCACCGCGTCGTCGACGAGTTCGCTGACTCGATCGAGCTGCATCGCGTTGTTGAGGGGACCGTGCGTGGTTCCTTCGGCGTCGCCTGCGCCGAGCACCACTCCGCGTGCGCACTCGGCGAGGGCGTCGATCATCTGCGAGTACATCGACTCGTGCACGTAGGTGCGTTTGACGGCCACGCAGATCTGCCCGTTGTTGGCCAATGCCGAGCCGAACAGCCGGGGAGCCACCGTGGACACGTCGGCGTCCGGCAGCACGATGGCAGCATCGTTTCCACCGAGTTCGAGAGTGACTCGTTTGAGGTCTTCGGCGGCGAGCGCTGCGACCTTCTTGCCGGTCGCGGTCGAACCGGTGAAACTGATCTTCCGAACGAGCGGGTGGGACGCCAGACGGGAGCCGAGCGGGTCCTCGCCGGTGATCACGCTCAAAACGCCGGGAGGAAAGACGCCGCTGAGCACGTCGGCCATGGCGAGTGTCGTCAACGGCGTGAACGGCGACGGTTTGACCACCACGGTGTTGCCTGCGCGCAATGCGGGTGCAATCTTCCACAGCGACAACGCGATCGGAAAGTTCCACGGGGTAATCGCTGCAACGGGGCCGAGAGGGCGTCGAAGAACCTCGACATGCGCGCTGTCGTCGTCCTGGATGACCTGCGGTGCATCCTCGATCTGGGCGAAGTAGTTCAACCAGTGCGCGCCGGTGTGGATCTCCAGCACGGCCTCGCGGATCGGTTTGCCCTGTTCCTTGCTGAGTGTCACGGCCAGCTGCTGGGCTGCGCCCGCAAGCGCTGCCGAGGCCTTACCCAGCGCGCTGCGCCGGAAATCCTCGTCGCGTGACCAGTCGGGGAACGCATCGTGTGCTGCCTGGACGACGGCATCGAGATGTTCCGCGGAAGAACTGGGCGCGTACGCGAACGGTTGGCCGGTCGCCGGGTTGGTCACCGCGAACGTATCGGAACTCGCGCTCGGCACACCGGCTTCGAAGTCGACGGACATTGTTCTCGCTCCTTCTTGCACAGGGTCGGGCTGGACAGGCCGGTACGAGTCGATACGGTTCGGGCGGAACCGCACAGACCCCTCGCCCGTGCGCGACCGATTCGTTGTGAGGTTACCCACGAAACGCGGAAAGCCCCCCGGTTTCATTGATATTAATCATTTTGACTCAGAAGTCGAGGATCGCCGAGATAATCGAGCCGGTCACTCTCCGAAGATCGCACTCAACGCAGGACCCACGTCGCGGTAGGTTCGCACCGTGCGGATGCGACCGCGTCCGATTCGAGCCAGGTCACGCCCGAGATCCGGGTCGTTCTCGCCCGAGGTGTCCAGCAGAACGTCCAACCGAGGGATGCTCGCCGCGGTATATCGCGGATCCGGCCCGGCGTTGTGGACGCAGTCGGACAGCAGCAGTACCCGGCGGTCTCGCGAGGACACACCGCGGAGCAGTCCGGCGGCAGTCTCGAGCGCGAACTGGACGTTGGTCAAACCGCGGGCGGGGATACGCAACACCGTGTCGAGGATTCCGAGCGGGGTCATCGGATCGCCGAAGCGGGTCAGTACTGCTGCATCCGACCAGAATGCGACGACGGCAAGATCGTCCATGTTCAGCTCGCCTGCCAGCGCGCCGACCGTCGCCGCCGCGGTCCGCACTCGTTCGCCCTTCATCGAACCCGAGATGTCGACGACCAACACGATCGATCTCTTGGTGTGCAACCGTTCTCGTACGACGATGTCGTCGTCCTCGGGCAGCGGATTCGCCGCGAGCACATCGATGGTCCGGTCCATGTCGATCTCGTCGGACCCGTCGCGGTAGCGCAGCGACGTCAGATCGCCGATCCCTCGGCGGGCGCGGGAGTCCCGGCGTGGGCGTCGTACGGCCAAGCGGGCAGCGATCTTTCGCGCGCGAGCCCGGGTGGCGGCGTCGGCGCTCGATTCGACGTCGGTGGCCTCGTCCAGTGAGATGATCTCGGCCGATTCGTCGGTGAATCCGGGCGCCGACGGATTGTTCTCCCCGCTCGCCTTGCCCTTCCTGCTTCGGCCGTCGACGAGCAGGACGGCCCCGCTGCCGCCGGGCTTGAACAGCGACGGCGATTCGGTGAGCTGTTTCGGCTTGCGCCGCAGCGGTTTCAGAGTTCCGGGCGCCTTACCGGTACCGGGCTTCCGGACCGGCGAGTCGGCTGCGACGGCTCTTCAACCCGGCGCTGCAGCAGCAGGCCGAAGCACGAAGTGGTCCTGCCAGATCGAATGCAGGATCGTCTCCGGCGTCGCATCGGAGGTCTCGTCGACGTGGATGCGCCCTGACAGCGCGACGAGGACGGCGTCGAGCATCACTGCCTGGTAGTCCTGTGGGAGGTCACGCGGTGGCGCGATATCGGGCACCTGGGGAATCTCGACCGCGCGTAGATCCGCCAATTGCTGGGCGACGAGTGTCAGGTCGATCGCGCCGCGGACACTGCTGCCCTGGGTTATGTCCTCGTGTTCGCGGGTGGCTCGGGTGATCGCGACTGCATCGGCGATGAGCCGGATCGAGTCGGATTCGGTTCTCAGTGCGACGATTCCGCGTTCGGATTCCGCGTCCTGGTAGCCGATGGCGAGGCGGCAGAGGCGGTCGTGCACGCTCGTCGACAGTCGCGTCGTACCGACGTTGTCGTACGGGTTCATCGAGGCGACGACGCGGAACGTCGGCAACGCATGGACGGTACCCACCCGCGGGATCGCGATGCGTCGTTCCGCCATCGCGGTCAGCAGAGTGTTCAGAGTGTCCTCGGGTGCCCTGTTGAACTCCTCGACGTAGAGGAAACCGCCGGTCCGCATCGCCTCCACGAGTGGGCCGGGAACGAAGTTGTCCTCGCTGTAGTCCTCGCGCAGAACGCGGGCCGGGTTGTGATGTCCGACGATACGGGCCGGCGTCAGGTCCGCGTTGCCTTCGACGAACAACAACGGGATGCCCCACTCGGCGGTGATGGCCCCGAGGAGAGTGCTCTTGCTGGTGCCGGGCGGGCCCTCGATGACGAGGTCCCGCCCGGCTGCGACCGCCGCCAGGACAAGGTCCAGTTCATGATCGCGACCGACGACACTCGCCGCGATACGGCGGCGAATCTCGGCGATCGAGAGCTGTGTTTCTCCGAGACTCCGTGCAGGGGCGGTCTCGCGTCGGACCCCGGTGTCCTGGGTGGGCCACGTCATTTGATCGTGTACCCCGCATCGACGGGCAGTGTCGCGCCGGTGATGTAGCGGGCTTCGTCGGAGACCAGGAACGCGATGGCGTTGGAGATGTCGATCGGTTCGACCCACGGGATCGGCAGAGTGTTCGTCGAGGCGAAGATCGGCGCTGCCTTCTCGCGGCTCGGGTTCGGATCGTCGGGCGCGAACAGGCCCCACGTCTTCGAGTTCTGAATCATGACGGTGTCGACTCCGGTGGGATGGACGGTGTTGACGCGGATGCTGTGTTGCCCGAATTCGTTTGCCAGCGTGCGCATGATGCCCACGACGCCGTGTTTGGTCGCAGTGTAGTGCACGGTGTTCGGTGTGCCCTTGAGACCCGCGGTCGACGACGTCAGCACGATCGAACCGCCGCGCCCACCGGCGATCAGGTGGGGAAGTGCGACCTTGCAGGTATTCCAGACGCCGGTGAGGTTGACGTCGATCATGTTCTGCCAGCCGTCGTCGGTGATGTCGAGTGCCGGTGCGATCTCGAAGACACCGGCGTTGCCGAGCACGATGTCGAGGCGGCCGAGTTCGGCCACACCGTCGTCGACGGCCTTGCGCAGTGCGGCCGAGTCTCGGACGTCGGCCTTGGTGGCGATGATCCGCCGGTCCAGCGCCTCGACCTGCTCGACGGTGTCCGCCAGGTCGGCTTCGGTCGCAGCCGGGTACATGTCGATGGTGTCGACGGGCCCACACAGGTCGACGGCGATGATGTCCGCCCCTTCCTGCGCGAGCCGAAGTGCATGACTGCGCCCCTGACTGCGGGCCGCGCCGGTGATGAACGCGACCTTGCCCTCGAGTTTGCCGGTCATTTGATCACCGATCCGGCGTCGACGGGCAGCTGAACGCCGGTGATGTAGCGGGCGTCGTCGGAGACCAGGAATGCGATGGCGTTGGAGATGTCGAGGGCGTCGACCCAGTCGATCGGCAGTGCATTGAGCGTCTTGAATGCCTCGCCCGCTTCTTCACGGGTGGGGTTCGGGTTGTCCGGTAGGAAGGTGTTGTAGGTCTGCGCGTTGTGGATCATGTCGGTGTCCACCGATGTCGGGTGGACCGAGTTCACTCGAATGTTGAACGGTGCCAACTCGTTTGCCAGCGTCTTCACCAATCCGACGACGCCGTGCTTCGCGGCGACGTAGTGGGCGAGGTTCCCGAGGCCCTTGATGCCCGCCGTCGAACTGGTCAGGACGATCGCTCCGCCGCGTTCGCCCGCCTTGATGTGGGGAACTGCAGCGCGGACGGTCTTGAACACGCCGGTGAGGTTGATGTCGAGCATGTCGTCCCACATCTCGTCCGTCAGATCCTCGATCGGCGCGAAGCTCGCTATACCGGCGTTGGCCAGCACGATGTCGAGGCGGCCGAGTTCGGCGACACCGTCGTCCACCGCCTTCTTCAACGCCGCGGTGTCGCGCACATCGGCCTGTGTCGCGATGATCCGTCGATCGAGGGCCTCGACCTGCTTGACGGTGTCGGTGAGGTCGGATTCCGTGGCCAGTGGGTATCCCACCGAGTCGACCTGCTTGCACAGGTCGATCGCGATGATGTCCGCACCCTCCTGGGCGAGTCTGATGGCGTGGCTGCGGCCTTGACCGCGTGCGGCGCCGGTGATGAATGCTACTTTCCCGTCGAGCTTTCCCATGATCGAACTTCCTTGGCCGATGCGAGTGAAATCGATACGAGCGCACAACGGTTCGTTTGCGGCGTCCCGTCGTGCGGCAGGATGTCCAAGGTGGAGGACATGGAAAGAAACCTAATTGACACTCGGTGCAGAAGTGGGCGATTTGGTTGAATTTTCTATCTGGTACTCGCAGTATCGAGTAGCGGGCTCCTTCTGTTGTCAGCCGATTTTGTTGTCAGCCGATGTGGGCGGGCAGTGATGCGACGCCGTTGATGAAGTTGCTGATCAATTGGACGGGCTCGCCGAACTCGATGTTCGGCACGCGGCGTACCAGTTCACCGACGATGGACCGCAGCTGAACCTTGGCGACGTTGTGTCCGAGGCAGTAATGCACACCACCGCCTCCGAAGCCGACGTGCCGACCGCGGGGACGCGAGAGGTCGAACGACGTGGGGTCGGCGTACACCGACTCATCCCGGTTTCCGGAGCAATAGAACATCACGACCTTGTCCCCGGCGGCGATCTGCTGCCCACCCAGTTCGACGTCGACCACCGCTGTGCGCGCGAACTGGATGACCGGTGATGCGTGACGGATGAATTCGTTGATCGCAGGCATGATCGGTCCGTCGATATTGTCCCGCAACCATGCGAGTTGATCTGGATTCTCGGACAGGGACAGCATTGTTCGAGTCGTGGTCTGCTTCGTGGTGTCGTTGCCCGCGACGCTCATCAGGAGCATGAACGCGCCGATGTGGTCGTCGCTCAGACCTTCACCGTCGATACGCGCCTCGACGAGATTGGTCATGAGGTCGTCGGCCGGGTTCGTGCGCCGGAAGGCCGCCATGTCCTTGGCGACGGCATAGAGGAACAATGCTTCCTCGATGAGCTTCTGGTAGCGCTCCTCGCCTTCCAATCCGGCCACATCCGCGCCCCCGACGAGGCATTCGGCCGCTCGCGCCACGCGCGCGCGGTCGGCGTGCGGCACCCCGAGCATGTCGGACACGGTTTCCATCGGCAGGCGCGCGGCGCAGTGCTCGACGAAGTCGATGTCGCCCGCGCCGACGATGTCGTCGACGATCGCGGTGGCGTTGGCAACGATCTGAGACTCGATGGTCTTGACCTGTTTCGGGGTGAACGCCGCGTTGACCAACCCTCGATAGAACGTGTGCTCGGGCGGGTCCATCGCGAGGAAGAACGCTCCTGCCGCGGCGGTGGGATTCGCCGGATCGAGAGTGAACCCGTGTTTGGACTGAAAAATCTCGTTGGTCGTACTGACCGTCGTGATGTCCTCGATGTTCGTGACGGCCCAGAATCCGACCTCCTCGTGTGGACTGTGGTAATCCACCGGCACATGCCAACTGACCGGGGCTTCGGCTCGCAGGCGCGCGAACGCCCGGTCGCGGTCGTCGAACGACTGAGCCCAGAACTGCGCCGACGAGATGTCGATGTCCGTGGTGAGCGGGTGGGACGTTCTCGCTGTTTCCATGATGCCTTCTTCCGAGGTCCGGGAAGCGATGCCGTGGTTTTCGATGCCGTGGTTGTTCGGTGGCGTGGTTGTTCGGTGGCGTGGTTTTCGACCGCTGTGGATAGCCCGCAGCGTGATACAGGTCACGGATGTTACCCATACTTCGATTCTCGTTTCAATACCGAACACGGACCATGTGATACGCATCCGAGCTGGTATTGAAAGAAGCCAGCGACGAACTTCGACAAAATATCGGCAACGACGATGAACTCGTGATCTAGTTATCTCCGGACCAGGAGCGATCGAGTGCACGTGAAGTGAGGTTCGAGAGATGGCGGTCGGCGAAAGTAGCCATGGTGCGTCGGAGACACCTCCGTCGGAGACACCTGCGTCGGAGTTGTCGGTGTGTCGCCGCGAGGCATCCGCTCGACGCGTTCGATACCGGCGCATCATCGACGCGGCATTCGGATGCCTGGAGGCCGGTGAATACGACCGCGTCAAAGTCGACGAGGTGGCGCGTGCCGCGGGGGTGGCCAAGGCGACGCTCTACAGGTACTTCCCGTCCAAGGAGTTCTTGTATTCGATCGTTCTCCGTGAATGGGTGGACGAGCATCATCTTCGGGCCATCGACGCCGACGGCGCCGAGCGCGCCAGGATTCGCGCGCACTCCATCATCGGCGACTTCGAGAAGGCTCCGCAGTTCTTCAGGCTGACCGTTGCGCTGTTTTCCAGTGCCGATCCCGACGTCAAAGCCGAGCTTTCCGCGGTGAGTACGCGAAATCATCGGTACTTCTTCGACGACCTGATCGACTCGACTCCGATGATGCGCCGCGATGCCGCACTGATCCTGGAGGCGATCGTGCACTCGGCCGTCAAATCGTCGGTCTACCACGATGTTCCGTTCGTGGAGGCGTACCGCTTGGTGGACCAGGCGATCGATCTTCTCACCGGCACTGCGCCGACCCCCGTCGAAAGGGGAGGCGGAGAACAGGTCGCAGGGTCCGGGTCGGCCGCCCGTGATGTGCCGGGGTTCAAGCAGCGACGCAGGCTGTCGATCGTCGAACATGCGAGCGATGCACTCCGGGAGAAGGCCTACGAAGAAATTCACGTGACGACTGTTGCCCGCGATTCGGACGTTGCTCTCGGTACGTTGTATCGCTACTTTCCGTCCAAGGAGTCTCTGTACGCAGAAGTTCTGCGGCACTGGATTTCGACGAGTGCGTTCTCGTCGACCTTGGATCACCTGGCAGCCGAGGCCCGTATAGCCGCTCGCTTCGACGCCGTATTCGATTCCTTGGACAGCGATCCCGAATTCTTCCGAGTGAACGTTCTTCTTCACTCGGTCGGCGACAGATCCGTTCAGGCAGTGCTCGGTGAGCTTGCCGCTCTCGCGCGTATCGCTTTTGCGCGTGACCTCGCGGCCCTCGGCGTGCCGAACAGTCGGGACGTCGCGGCGATGACTTGGGCGTTGCTCGATACTCTGACCACGGGTGTCGTCTACTACGGCCGAGGCCTTGCCGAGGCCAGGCGAGTGTCGAATGCATTCGCCGAGTTGATCTTCGCCGATGGCAGCACATCGTCCACGCCGGAATAGAATCGTGGATACGCCGGACGTGCATGCCGACACTGTCGAATTACGTTCGCCACAAGCAGATTTCGGTTGTTATATTCCACAATGGCCATGCTGGAACGTTCAGGGTACGCTGCACCGATAGCGAAAGCTCAACCGAAACGACATCGTGTCGCGGTGGTCGATCGACCGGGGATTGCCATGTGGCAGAACAATTCAGGTATGGGGGTGCCCGATGAGAACTCGTCGGTCGATGCTGTCGGCTGGGGTGCTGACAGTCGTGCTGTCGGCGGCGTTGCAGACGACGCCGGGGGCCGTACTGCACGCGAATGCGTCGCCGATCCTCGGTGCGGTGACCGTGTCCGGTCCGATAGTCGGTCACCCGTATCCCTCGGCCGACTTCGATATCAGCGGTCAGGGATATACCGAGAAGGAGTATTTCCTGTCAGGATCTGCCCACTCGTACGGGGCAGCACGTCCTGACGCGCCCTACACCACACGGATGATCGTGTATCGACCGCTGGACGCGACGCAGTTCAGTGGAAACGTGGTCGTCGAATGGAACAACGTCAGCAGTTTCAACGACGCGCCCGTCGATCTGCAATGGGTGCACCAACAGGTGATCGACGAAGGTGACGCGTACGTTGCGGTGAGCGTTCAGCAAGCTGGAATATGCGGGCCTGGTCAAGGTCGTCTCCCGGCACCGGGATTCGGCAGTATGCCGTGTATTCCGACGTCGCTCGCGGGTCATGATCCCGCGCGTTACGGGCGGCTCGATCTGCCCGGAGACGACTATTCCTCCGGCATCTTCTCGCAGGCAGCCGCATCGCTGCGGAACCGAAACGGCGCAGACCCGCTGGAGGGGCTGATCCCGAATACCGTGCTCGCAATAGGAGTATCGCAGTCAGCGCTGGCGCTCGACGATTACATCAAGAGCGGCGCGGACGACAGTGCACGCGTATTCGACGGGTTTCTCATCGACGCTGATTCTCAGGCGACACTGCCCAGCAGCTACCGCGTGCCCACACTGCATCTGTGGAGTGAGGACGCGGCACGGCCGGGTGTGGACGAGTCGAAGGCGAATCATGTGAGCTGGCAGATCGCCGGCGCACCGCATGTCGATCGATGGGCGAACTCCTTCTCGGACAGCACCGGTACCCGCGGCAACGCGACTCCGGTCACTGCACCCGAGATACCGTCGGTCGACAATCTCGGCAACTACGGACAGGAAGGTCCGACCGGGGCAGTGCCGTGCATTGGAGGGTCCGAATTCCCGCGGCGATATGCAGTCGACGCTGCGCTGGCGGCACTTCAGGTGTGGGTGCACAGCGGAATCGAACCGCCGCGCGCCCCCGCTCTGGAATTCACCGGCATCGCGGAGTCGGTCCAGGGAGCGCCGACCCTGCCCGACATCGCAGGACTGCCTCTCGACGGTGTCAATGCTGCAGCTCTGTTGGTCTCGCCGGTCGCGATTGCTCGTGACGCGTACGGTAATGCGTTGGGAGGGCTGCGTCTACCGGTGGTCACGGTGCCGGTCGCAGGCTATGTCGGCAGTGCGTGCGTGTTGCTCGGGACGTCGACGCCGTTGCCCGCGAACGTTCTACACGAGCTCTATCCGACCCACTCGGTGTACGTGGACAAGCTGCTCGTCGACACGCGTAAGGCCGTTCAGGATCGGTTCATGACTGCTGCCGACGGCAGGGACTTGATCGAGCGGGCGTGTGTCTCTGCCATTCCGTCGTGGGGAACGACCCCGTCCGAACAGCGACCCGAGACATGCCTGAATATCGAAGCGCAGCTACGGAATCGAGAATCCGACATTGCCCGTCCTGATGACGCTGTGCCCACTCGCGAGGGGTGAGTGGGCACAGCGTCGTCCGCAGTGTGGAATCGTGTCTCGTCACACTCCGTCGAGCAGTGCTGGAGTTCTCTCCACGAGAAGATGATCGGCAGGCTCGACACGGGCTGTGTGCGACCACATGTCGACCAGACGCCACGGGCTGAGGATGTACACCTTGCCGTCCGCCGCGCGGTACCAGTTGTTCTCGACGGTGAGTTGCGCCCACGTCGTGGTGGATATCTCGGCCTGAAGCCGTTCGTTCCACTCGACATAGGCCGCATCCGTCGGTTCGATCGAGTGCCGAGACCCCTCGATGAGAATGCGCAGTGCATCACCGATGTAGCGCATCTGGCACTCGTTGGTGAAGATGATGCTGCCGCCGTGCGCGAGTCCGGTGCCAGGGCCACCGAGAATGAAGAAGTTCGGAAAGCCAGGCACCGTGGTACCGCGGTACGCCTGCGGTTTTCCGTCCCACACCTCGGAGAGAACTGCTCCGTCTCGGCCGACGATCTCCATCGGAGCCAGGAACTCGTTCGCGAGAAAGCCGGTCGCGAGAACCACCACGTCGATCTCGACATGTCGGTCCGCGGTACGTATCCCGGTCTCGTCGAACCCCGCAATGGGGTCACGTATCAGATCGACATGTGGTTTCTTCAGCGTCCGTAGCCAGCTTCCATCGTCCTGAAGCGTCCGTTTGGTCATCGGTGGGTACTGCGGCAGTACCTTGGCGAGCAGCTCCGCATCATCGCCGACCGCCGAGGTGATCGCAGCGGTCAGCACCTCGCGCACCGCGGCGCTACGTGCATTTGCGCTGCGGGGGAAGTCTTTCCACTCGGGATCGACCTTTGCCATCGCAAGCGACCTGTCGTTCGACTGGCACAGCAACATGAAGCGGTACCAGCGTGCATACCCTGGCACGTGCCGCATCGCCCACAGCTCGCCCGGTGTGATGGCGGAGCGGTACATGGGGTTCGGTGCCATCCACTGCGGTGTCCGCTGGAAGACGGTCAGATGCTCGACGTCGTCGGCGATCTCCGGACCTATCTGGAACCCGCTGGCGCCTGCTCCGACGAGTGCGACCCGTTTGCCGCGGATGTCGACCGAGTGATCCCACTCCGCTGCGTGGAACACCGGCCCGTCGAACCGATCGAGGCCGGGAAGATCGGGGATCTTCGGCCTGCTGAGCACCCCCACTGCCGAAATGACGGCATGCGCGGTCCTGGTGTGTGTCCGGCCGTCGGAATCTCGAATCAGGATTGTCCACAGGCCCGATTCGTCGTCCCACGAGGTACGCACGACCTCACTGCGCCAGCGCATGTGCGAGTGCAGGCCGTGTCGGTCGAAGATGTCTCGGAAGTATTTCTGGATCGACGGCTGACGAGCGTAGTAGTCCGTGAACGAGTTGGGCTCGAACGAATAGCTGTAGTAGTGACTCGGCACATCGACGCGGCACCCCGGATAGGTGTTCTTCCACCATGTTCCGCCGACGCCATCGCTCTTCTCGACGATCTCGAAATCGATCCCCGCTTGTTTCAACCTGATGCCGGCCAGCAACCCGGACTCACCGCACCCGATGACGACCACCGAGAAATCCTGGAGACCCGCTGCGTCACTGTTTATTTCGATCGAACGGGGGTCCTCGCCGGCAAGGTCGATCTCTTCGGCGAACCATGCCGCGTAGTCGTCTGCGAGGTCCTCTCCTGCAACCCAGTTCATCGTCTCGCGAAGTGACTCCGGGCCGGGCGATCCGACGTCCGGGCATCCGGCGTCACGCCACGAGCAGAGGGCCGCGGCCGCCTGGCCGCGCAGAATACTCGACTCCTCGTCGGTCAAGCCTGCGGTGAAATCTGCGGGGACGAGCGGCCCCGCAGGGCGAATCGGTCCGCGTAGAAGGGAAGTATCACCGGTGATCTGAGTGACGGCCGCGATGAGGGCAGGCACCACGGCGTCGTCCAGCATCGACACTATCGTCGCGTCGTCGTCGAGTATCGGTTCGGTTCGAACGTGAGGGGCGGGATGATTCACAGAAGTTCCTCTGATGATCGGTTGGGTCTGTCAGGAGTTCGCGATGGCAATGCTCACGACACCGAGCGCCTCGGATGCGCGCGGGAGAATCGCGTCGTCGAGCGTCAAGAAGCCGTGGATCTGGCCGGCGTAGAAATGGAGATCGACCGATACTCCCGCTCGCCACAGGTGCTGTGCATACGCAAGACCCTCGTCGGACAACGGATCACAGCCACCGAGCAGAACGGTCGTAGGCGGCATGCCGGTCACATCACCCAGCAGCGGAGCAGCGTCCGGATCGGATGCCATCGACTCCTCGGTCACGTACAGGCCCCGAAACCACGCGCGATCGGGATCGGTCAACGGCAGCTCCGTGCCGTACGGATGGGGATCGGTGCCCGCGGTGAGTCCGGTGAGATCGACACCCGGATAGGCCAGGATCTGCCTCGTGACCGTAGGGCCACTGCCGAGGGTCTTGCGGACTGCGACCGTCACGAGGCCGCCACCGGCGGAATCGCCGAGGGCCACGAGCCTGCCTGGATCTCCGTTCCACCTCGCAGCGTTCGCGGCGGCCCAGTGCAGCGCTGCGACCACGTCGTCGATCGCGGCGGGGAACGGAGATTCCGGAGCCAAGCTGTAGTCGACACTGATCACGAGGCACCGGGCGGCGTCGGCGAGTCGCCGACAGAACGCATCGGACGCGGCGAGGGTGCCGAGTACGAATCCGCCGCCATGGGCGTAGACCACCGTCGGTAGGGGAGTAGCCGATGTTGGGCGGTACACCCGTGCTCTCGTGACGCGCTCTCCCACCGGTATGTCGTGGTCGCTCACATGCTCGAGCTCCGGCCCTGGGCGACCGGCGGATGCTGCCGCCGACAGGTACTGCCGAGCACCGTCCAATCCCAACTCGTGAAGTGCGGGAACCCCGGCGCGGCGCATGCCCGCGACCAACGCCTCGGCGTCGGCGTCGCGGGTCATGCCTCGAAAGCTCGGACCTGTGGTTTTCGGGGCTGTGGTTCTCGATGCTGTGGTTTTCGATGCTGTGGTGCCGATGTTCATCTGCCGAATCTCCCTGTGCTGTGTCCGCTCGCGGAAACAGAGCGAGAACGTCGAAGGCAACTGTCGGCCACAGTACGCACGAAACGTGGATGCGTCCCCGGTTTGACAGAATTATCTAGATCTTTATTACGCGCGTGGGTGGAACGAGGTACGTATACTGCGACACGATGGAAAGTGTGCGGCCACGCAAGGATCAGGTGCGCAATCGAGCGCTGTTGATCGATGCTGCGCGAAAGGTGTACGGCAACCAGGGCGTCGACGCGCCGTTCGATCTGGTCGCGAAGGCGGCCGGATTGAGCAATGCCACCCTCTACCGCCATTTTCCGCAACGAGAACATCTGCTCGTCGAGGTGTATCGACTGAGCCTCACCGAGAACCTGTCGAGATTTGCAGCGCTGGACGCGAGCGGTGATCCCTGGGCGTCAGTAGTGGAGTATTGCCGATGGGTCTTCGACACCCAGTTCGAGAATCTGACGCTCACGCGCTGTCTCGCGACGATCCCCGCAGGCCTCGACTCCGGCCTCGATGCTCAGCGTGCCGCGATGCGCGATTCGTTGATGAATCTGATCGACCGAGCGAAAGGTGAGGGCCGCTTCAGGTCCGACAGGTATCTCGACGATCTCATTCTGTACTTCGCAGCCAACGAGGTGCTCGCAGGATTGGGCGAGGACGCCCGTCCACAGTCTCGTCGACTCTTCGAGCTGATGATCGATTCGATCTCGACCGAACGGCACATCGATCCCAATTCCGTTGCGCCTGCGCCGCTCACGATGGACAGTGTGCTGACCAAAGCGCTGTCCGCCACTTGATCTCGTTCATTCGCCGAGTCCGAGTGTCTCCATCAACTCGGTGACGGCAGCTCGTCCGCCGCGATTGGCGCCGATGGTGCTGGCCGAGGGCCCGTAGCCGAGGAGATGGACTCGGTGGTCGGCCGCGACACGAGTGGCAAGGCGTCCGTCCATGACGATGCCACCGCCGTGACCGCGTAGTCGCAGGGGTGCCAGGTGGTCGAGCGCGCTGCGAAACCCGGTGGCCCACAGGATGACATCCGCGCGTACGAAAGAACCATCGGTCCAGCGCACACCGTCGGGCTCGATCGAGGAGAACATAGGTAGTCGTGTCAGCGTCCCGCGATCACGGGCGGCACGCAGAGAATCGGTGAGCAGCAAGCCAGTGACCGAGACGACCGAACCGGGCGGCAACCCGGCCCGCACGCGGTCTTCCACCATCGCGACGGCCGCGCGCCCTGCGTCCTGCCCGAAATCGCCGTCGCGGAACACCGGTTCCCGACGCGTCACCCATGTGGTCGAGGTGACCTGTGAGATCTCGTCGAGCAGCTGGACTGCCGAGATGCCGCCGCCGACCACGACGACGTGCTTGCCTGCGAAGTCGCCTGCTCTGGTGTAGTTCTTCGTGTGCAACTGCTGTCCGCCGAAGGTCTCGGCACCGGGATACGAAGGAATGAACGGCTTCTCCCACGTCCCGGTCGCGTTGATCACTCCGCGCGCCGAGAGCACCGTCTCGCCTGCCTCGATCCGGAACCGCGGCTCACGGTCGCACACCACCGTCACGGTGACCGGCCGCCGCACCCGTAGGTCGAACTTCTCCTCGTAGGTCCGGTAATAGCGGGGTACCGCTTCGGCCGCGATGACCCCGTCCGGGGCGTCGTCGGTGAGAACCTGAGCGAATTCCAGGCCGGGCAGGTCGTGTACGCGGTTGACGGTGCTCAGGGTCAGCGACGGCCACCGGTACTGCCAGGCGCCTCCTGGAGCGGGCGACCTGTCGAGCATCACGAACCCGCTGCCGGGCTCGAGCCCTGCACGGCGAAGGTGGTAGCCGGCCGACAGACCTGCCTGTCCGGCTCCGATGACCGCGATGTCGGTGAAGATCACGCCGTCCAGTAGATCAGCCCACACCGCAGGTCCGCGCGTACCGGGCAGTAACGTCTAGCCGATGATCGGACAGACTCGTGACGGAGATGTCGTCACCCTCGAACTTCGGCGTCCGGAGCGACGCAACGCACTGAACACCGAGCTGTGCACCGCACTGCGCCGAGGGATCGAGGAGGCGATCGTCG
The DNA here is from genome assembly GCF_001895005.1 of Rhodococcus yunnanensis NBRC 103083. Lineage (GTDB taxonomy): Bacteria > Actinomycetota > Actinomycetes > Mycobacteriales > Mycobacteriaceae > Rhodococcoides > Rhodococcoides yunnanense. Next base: position 83,597 of record NZ_BCXH01000011.1, read on the forward strand.
CCGATGCCCGTGTCGTGGTGCTCACCGGGCAGGGATCGAGCTTCTGCGCCGGTGCCGACCTGAGCGGTGACTCGTTCGCCGAGGAATTCCCGGAAGCGCTCGAACTGCTGCTCAGAGCCGTGGACGGTGCTCCGATCCCCGTCATCGCTGCCGTCAACGGTCCCGCAGTCGGCGCGGGGACTCAGTTGGCCATCGCCAGTGACCTTCGGGTCGTCGCGGACGGGGCATTCTTCGAGATTCCGTCGACGCGCCTCGGGATCGCAGTCAACAACTGGACCATCAAGCGGCTGGCCACCCTCGCAGGAGGGAGCGTCGCGCGCACCATCCTGATGGGCGGGGAGCGGCTCGACGCCGACCGCGCCTACGCCAGCGGGCTGGCGAACAAGAGAGGCGATCTCGCGCTCGCGCAGGAATGGGCCGCGTCGATCACCCAGCTCGCGCCCCTCGCTCTTCGGCATCTCAAGCTGGTCTTCAACGACGACGGCACGCACGACGAACCGACGGCGACGCAGTGGGCGGCATTCGGAGCGGCGTGGACGAGTGAGGACATGAAAGAAGCCCGCCGGGCACGCAACGAAAAGCGCGCACCGAAGTTTCAGGGTCGGTGACGTTCGGGGCGCCCGACACGGGCGATACCGCATGGCTACTCGTGTGCACCGCGATGGTCCTGTTGATGACCCCGGGGCTGGCGTTCTTCTACGGCGGCATGGTCCGCTCCAAGAGTGTGCTGAACATGATGATGATGAGTCTGTCGGCGATTGCCGTCGTATGGCTGTTGTGGCTGATGTTCGGGTACTCGATGGTGTTCGGCGACAACTTCTTCGGCGGCTGGATCGGCAATCCGGTGCAGTTCGCGGGTCTGCAGGATCTGCTCGGGGGCACGTATTCCGGTGATGCGGTGTCGATCCCACTCGTCGGCACCGTTCCTGCGTTGGTGTTCGCGGCGTTCCAAGCAGGTTTTGCCATGGTGACCGTCGCATTGATCTCCGGCGCCGTCGCAGACCGTATGCGATTCGTGCCGTGGATAGTCTTCGCGGCGCTGTGGTCCGTCCTCGTCTACTTTCCCGTCGCACACTGGGTGTTCTCGATCGACGGTCTGACCTCGGCAACCGGAGGCTGGATCTCCAACAGATTGGGCGCGATCGACTTCGCCGGTGGAACCGCGGTCGAGATCAATGCCGGTATGGCCGGGCTCGTGCTCGCGCTCGTCGTCGGCAACAGGGCCGGGTGGCCGCGGGATCCGATGCGTCCACACAATCTGCCCGCTGTGATGCTCGGTGCAGGACTGCTGTGGTTCGGCTGGTTCGGCTTCAATGCGGGTTCGGCGCTCGCCGCCGACGGTGTCGCCGCCGTTGCGCTGGTCAACACGCTCGGCGCGGGCGCGATGTCGATGGCCGCATGGTTGGTGGTGGAGAAGGTGCGCGACGGCAAGGCCACGTCCTTCGGTGCCGCGTCGGGTGTCGTGGCCGGCCTCGTCGCGATCACGCCGTCCTGTACCTCGGTCACCCCGATCGGCGCGGCAGGAGTCGGTATCGCTGCCGGCGCACTGTGCGCACTGGCGATCGGCCTCAAGTACCGGTTCGGCTACGACGACTCGCTCGACGTGGTCGGCGTGCACCTGGTAGGCGGTGTCGTCGGCACTCTCATGATCGGTCTGCTCGCGAGCGCGCACATGCCTGCGGGAGTCGACGGACTTCTCTATGGCGGAGGCTTCCATCAGCTGTGGGTGCAATTGGTGGCGGTGGTCGTGGTGATGGCGTACACGGGCATCGTGACCGTGGTCATCGCACTGGCGATCAAGGCCGTCATGGGTGTGCGTGCCGACGCCCAGCACGAGGCGGACGGGCTCGACGAACACGAGCACGCCGAGTCGGCCTACGACTTCGCCGTGGGTCACGGCGGCTCCGGTGGACACGGGTTGTTCGGCAAGAAGTAGAGCGTCCCGTTACCAGTTCTTGAATGTCCGAATTCCGTTCTGTCCCATTGATGTAACTCTGCACTAGTGTTTACCCGGCGGTACCGACGGGTTATCCGCACGGCCACTGGCGGGACCCCGTTCTCCCCGTACGTTTGCGCCGCACCCAAGTGGGTGCGCACGCATCCGAAGTGGAAGACGGGGAACATGAAGATCGGTAAATTCGCAGCAACGTCGGCATTGGTCATCGCCGCAATGACGACCGCAATGGGGACGTCCTACGCGGACCCGGCTCCTGCCCCGGCGCCCGTGGGCTGGAACGTCGCTCAGAGCGGTGGTCAGGTCATCGTGGACACGTCGGCGGGAACCCTGAGCAACGAGAACAATCACCTGGTGGTCCGTGACGCAGGAGGTGCGCTGGTCGACTCGGTGCCGCTGTCCATCGCATTCGAAGGCCTGGCTCACCCGGTCGCCGCCGACATCGACGGAAACCACGCAGTGCTGACCGCCGACGTCTCGCCCGCCGCCGCGACGCCGGTGTCCACTCAGCTCCCGGGTCTGCAGCAGGTCGACCTGCCTGCCGCCGTGGCAGGGGTCAAGGACAACCTGAGCCTGTCCGCCTCGGTCGGCGGATTCCTCGGTGCCGCAACCGGACTCGTCGGCGGATGCCTCCTCGGCGCCGTCGCGGCCGGTGTCGTCTCGGCTCCCGCGGCACTGCTGTTCGGCGCCGGGCCCATCGCCGGGTGCATCGGCGGCGCACTGCTGCTCGGCTCGACGGCGTCGCTCGCCGGAACCGCCATCGGCGGCCTCAGTGCACTCGCAAGCAACGCAGGACCGTTCATCACGCTGCTCAACGCCCCTCCGGCCAAGAAGTAGCCTTCGGCCGCTACGTCCTTGCCCTGGCCGTCCGGCCGGGGCAGGATGTAGCGGTGGCTCGGGGTGAACACGAGGATCCTCGCCTGCAGTACGAGGGCGACGGTGGAGTGCGACGCGAGGTGGTGCTCTCGCGTGACCACAGCCGTCTGACCATCGGAAGATCCACCCAGGCCGACATCTCGTTCCCCGGTGATCACGAGGTCTCGCGGCTGCATGCGGCCATCGAATGGATGGGCACGCACTGGACCGTCGTCGACGACGGCCTCTCGCGCAACGGGACGTATCTCAACGGCGACCGTCTCACCGGCAGGCGCAGTCTCCGGCAGGGTGACACCATCCGGATCGGCAGCTCACTACTGACCTATCACGACTTCTCCGGCCTCGGCGACGAGGCCACGCGCATCGCGGCGGAGATGCCGAACACGAAGTCGCTCACCGAAACTCAGCGGTCCGTCCTGATCGCACTGTGCCGGCCGTACAAGCACAACGCAACGTTTGCCAATCCGTCGTCGAATCAGCAGATCGCCACCGAGATCTTCCTCAGCGTCGATGCCGTCAAGACGCATCTGCGTACGTTGTTCGCCAAGTTCGGAGTCGAGGACCTGCCGCAGAATCAGAAGCGGGTCCGGTTGGCCGAGCGAGCACTGCAGAGCGGGGTCATCTCACAGCGCGACCTCTAGCGCGCGCGTTCCGGTATCGATGTCTGCCGCGGCGCGATCGACGAGGGTGGTCACGGCCTCGGCCACCTCGGCGGCACGTTCGAGAATCACCATGTGCCCTGCCCGCTCGACGGTGACCAGCCGCGCTGCGGGAAGGTGCTCCGCGATCGCCCGCGAATGGCGCATGGGGGTCATGATGTCGTCGGATCCGCACAACACGAACGTCGGTACGACTGCGAGGGCGGACAGGCTCGCGGATTCGTCGAAATCGTGCAGGGATTCGAGGAAACCCGCCATCGTCTCGACGGCCGTATCGTTCAGCATCGCCGACGCCAGCGCGACGACGCGTTGGCTGACCCGCCGTGATCCGCAGCCGGCGGCCCGCACGATCGGCGCGCAGATTCCCCGGCTCATGCGCTTGGACGTACCCATCACGCCGGGCGCATGCCGCACCGCCGAACGGAACATCGAGACGAGTGGGTGGGCCAGGTACGCCCCGAGCCCTTCCTCGGCGATGCCGCTGGCAGCGGTGGCGACCAGACCGACTCCGACCAGGCGTTCGCCGAGTTCGCCGAGGTGCTGGCGAGCGTATGCCATGGCCGTCATGCCGCCCATCGAATGCCCGACGAGGACGTATCGGCCGGTGGGAACCGTCGTTCGGATCACGGCGCCGAGATCGCGGCCGAGCTGGGAGATCGTGTAGGTCGAGGCGTCCGCGCTGCCGGAGGCACCGTGTCCGCGGTGGTCGTAGAAGACCATGTGCACGTTCTCGCCCCACTGAGCTTCGAGCTCGCCGCGCACGTCGAACCACGACTCCTTGGCCAGGCAGTGACCGTGCACGAACACCACGGTCATCGATGCGTTGCGGCTACCGGACTCCCACACGGCGAGTGCTGTGCCGTCGTCCGTGACCACGGTGCTCCGTCCACAGTGTCGCTCGCTCATGATGGTCTCTCCGATGCCGTGAGGTGTGTAGAGGGTTTCGCCCCTCGTTGCCGATGTGTTACGGGAACCACTCTGCCCGGCCGCTCGGCGCCGGCACACCCTCCGGTGAGTTCGAATGGCCCCCCCAAAGGGTGGGGATGTTCACCCCTGCGGTGGGTGGTGACCAAACCGAGCGGCCCGCAGGATCGAATCAGTAGGTAGGTGCTCGGTTATCAGGGAGGACACGGACGATGAGGGATGTCGACGTCGCAGAACGGCTCGCAGTCAGGGTGCCGCTGGCGGTCGCGGGGGACAGGACCGCCTTCAGTGACGTCATCGCACTGGTGCAACCGCCACTCAAGCGCTACTGCGCAGCACGTCTGGGAAATCTGGATGTGTCGGCGGACGACGTCGTGCAGGATGTCTGCCTCGCGCTTGTGACCGCGGTGCCGAAATATCGTGATCTCGGCAAGCCCTTCATGGCGTTCGTGTACGGCATCGCCGCCCACAAACTCGCCGATGCAGGACGCAAAGCCGCACTGCGGCGGTCTTATTCGCTGGAATTGGTGACCGAGGAGCCGTCGACCGACGAGACTCCGGAACTGCGCGCTCTGGAGGCGGAACTGCAGAGCAGTGCGCAGGCGTTGATGAACACCCTGCCGCCCCGGTACCGCAAGATCGTGCTGATGCGGGTGGTGTGGGGTATGACGGCACCGCAGGCCGGGAAGGCGCTCGGAATGAGCGCAGGAGCGGTACGCGTCGCGCAGCACCGGGCGATGAACCTTCTGCGTGCCGAACTCGGAAACTTCGAGCTGCTCAGCGCGTGAACCCGAAAGAGTCCGATTAGTACGTTTTGCCGGGCTGCGTAACAGTACCTGAACGTGGTGTGACGTCACCGACATGTAGCACTTCTACCTTCTTCCCATGACCGCTGTGCAGCCTGCGCCCACAGATTCGGCGCTGAAGGAAACGTTGGAGGACTACACGCTGCGCTTTGCGCCGCGTAGCTACCGGAAGTGGGGCACGGGCGTCGTCGCCACGTCCGCACTCGGCGGAATCGCATACCTCGCCGACTTCGCGATCGGTGCCAACATCGGCATCTCCTACGGCACGGGCAACGCACTGTGGGGGATCCTGGTCTTCGCCGTCGTCATCTTCCTCACCGGACTTCCGCTGGCGTACTACGCGGCGCGCTACAACATCGACCTCGATCTGATCACGCGCGGAAGCGGATTCGGCTATTACGGGTCCGTCGTCACCAACGTCATCTTCGCGACGTTCACGTTCATCTTCTTTGCGCTCGAAGGTTCCATCATGGCGCAGGGGTTGAAACTGGGCTTGAACATTCCGCTGCCGATCGGCTACGCGCTCTCGACGCTGATGGTCATTCCGTTGGTGATCTACGGGATGAAAGCGCTTGCGAAGCTGCAGGTCTGGACCACTCCGCTGTGGCTGATCCTCATGGTGTTCCCGTTCGTCTACCTCGTGGTCAGCAATCCCGACTCGGTCGGTGACTTCATGGCGTTCGGCGGCGCGGACGGTGCCGCAGGCAAGGGCGTCAACCTCGGATCGGTGATGCTCGCGGCCGGTGTGTGTCTCTCGCTGATCGCACAGATCGCCGAGCAGATCGACTACCTGCGCTTCATGCCGCCCAAGACCCCGGAGAACACCCGCCGCTGGTGGACCGCAGTGCTCCTCGCAGGGCCCGGCTGGGTCATCTTCGGTGCGATCAAGCAGGTCGTCGGGTTGTTCCTCGCGGTCTACCTCATCGCGAACGTCGCCGACGGCGCGTCCATAGCCAACGAGCCGGTGCACCAGTTCCTGGAGATTTACGAGAACATCATGCCGGGGTGGCTCGCCATGACCCTTGCGGTGATCCTCGTCGTCATCAGCCAGATCAAGATCAACGTCACCAACGCTTACTCCGGTTCGCTGGCGTGGACCAATGCCTACACCCGCGTCACCAAGACGTACCCGGGACGCATGGTGTTCGTCCTGTTCAACCTGGCGATCGCGCTGGTACTGATGGAAGCGAACATGTTCAGCTTCCTCAACGACATACTCGGCTTCTACGCCAACTGCGGCATCGCGTGGATCGCAGTGGTGGCGTCGGACATCGTCTTCAACAAGTACATCCTGAAGCTCTCACCCAAGGTGCCCGAGTTCCGACGGGGCATGCTCTACAACTTCAACCCCGTCGGATTCGTCTCGATGCTCCTTGCTGCCGGACTGTCGATCCTGACGTTCTTCGGCGGACTCGGCAGTGCACTCGAGCCGTACTCGCCCATCGTGGCGCTCGTCATCGCGATCGTCATGCCTCCGGTGCTCGCCGTCGCGACCAAGGGCAAGTACTACCTGCGGCGCAACGACGACGGCATCGACCTGCCGATGTTCGACGAGCACGGCAACCCGTCGGACGAGACGCTGCTGTGCCATGTGTCCGGGATGGAATTCGAGCGCCCGGACATGATTCGCTCCAACAAGGTCGGCCCCGAGGGCGAGATCCTCTACATCTCCTCGTTGTCGCTGAGTACCGACAAGACGGGTGAGCACATCCTGCCGGAGCAGAAGTAGCCAGTTTCTTCACGAACGCACCCCTGTTTGCGCGACTCGCCGCCCGACACGCCGAGCGCGAGGCAAACAGGGGTGCGTTTGTCGGTTCTAGAGCGTTACGCGCTCGAGTTCGTCGGCAGAGGTGGCCCGTACCACCGAGCCAGTCGTCGCGACGGCCCTGCGATGCCCGACGGCCATGAACGCCGCACCCGCCGCAATCCATGCCGCCAGTACCAGCCAGGACTGCGCCGTCGGCGCATCGGGGAAATACGACAGGTTGCGGAGCAGCGTGGCACCGGCGCCCGGCGGGAAGAACTGGCCGACGACGCCCCACGGCTGCGGAAGGAACTGCCACGGTTGCGCGGCGCCGGAGATCTGGTTTCCGATGAACATCATCAGGATCGCGCCGACTCCGATGCCCGCGGGGCCGATGATCGACGTCAGTCCGACGATGAGAGCGCTGACGGCCAGCACGGACATGCCGGCGGCCGCGATGTTCACCACGACCGCACCGTGCAGAATCCCGAACCATCCCTGGGTGATCGCCACGACCACGATGCCGGCCCCCACGCCGTACGTTGCCGTCGCAAGTAGGCGTCGCCACACGCCTTTCACGAGCATCGAGATGATCACTCCGCCGACGATGCCGCCGATCACCAGTGGAAATGCCATCGCCGACAGGCCTGCGCCGCGTGCATCGGTCGAGGCGAGGGGAACGACGTCGGTGACCGTCGTCTTCAGCTCCGACGCCACCCCGGTGAACATCTGGCTGACGACGGTTCCGTTCGCCGAGGCGGTCAACACTTCCGGTGTCGGGCCGGGGACGATCGCGCCGTAGACCTCGCGTGCCTCGATCTGCGCGACGGCGGTGACTCGATCCGGGACGGTGCTGACGTCGAACGTCCCGGACAATTGGCTGGTCAGAGCTGGACTGTCGCCGACGACGGCAAGGGGTACCTCGTGGGCCTTCGACGTGACGGACGGCCATAGAAACGCGAGTACGACGACGGCCAGTGCGGCAGATCCGGCGAGTGCGATGGCCACTGCGCGTGGCCAGGTGGTGGGCTTCATGATGACCTCCTTATTAAAACGAATACTCGTTCTTTATAATCGCTCGACGGCTCCGGCTTGTCAAGAACGAAGATTCGTTTTTAATATGGCCGGGTGCCCAAAGTCAGCGAAGACCACCGGGAAGAACGTCGGAGACAGATCATCGACGCAGCATTGACGCGCTTCGGGCGCGCCGGATTCGAGGGCACGTCGATGGCGGACATCATTGCCGAATCGGGATTGTCCGCCGGCGCGATCTACAGCTACTTCAAGAGCAAGCAGGAATTGATCGTCAGTGTCACCCGTGATGTGTTGAAGAGCAGGACGGCCGACCTCGACGGTCTGGAGAAGCAGGATCCGCTGCCCCCGCCCGCGGCCGTCGTCCGTCTGTTTCTCGACGGCATGACACGCGACATCGGAAACCCGAGCATCCTTCTCCAGATCTGGGCGGCCGCGGCAGCGGAACCGGACAGTGTCGAAGCCTTGCCGACGGTGCTGGTGGAACTGAGGGGGCTCTACGAGCGTTATCTTCGAGTGTGGTTCGAGCGCAACGGTTTCGACGACGCCGAGGCAGTCCGGCGCGCCCGCGCGTTCGCTCCCGTCGTCGTCGGGCTCTGTCAGGGTTACATCCTGCAGACCGCGCTGCTACCCGACTTCGACTCCGAGGCCTACCTCGGTGCGTTGGAACTGTTGGACATGACAGCGCCCCCGAACTCTCCGTGAGAATTCGGGGGCGCGTGTCGGAACGAACGGACTGTCTGCGTCAGACCGTTCGAGTCAGCCGATCGGCCAGCAGTCGGGAGAACTTGGCTGGATCCTTGAGCTCCGTGCCCTCGGCGAGAAGTGCCGTGGCGTAGAGCAATTCGGCCGTCTCGGCCAGATTGGGATCCTCGCTGCGATCCTCGCGGGCCTTCTTCAACCCGGTCACCAGGTCATGAGTGGGGTTGAGTTCGAGGATGCGCTTGGACGTCGGCACGAACTGACCCGACGCCTTGTACATCTTCTCGAGCTGCGGGGAGAAGCTGAACTCGTCACCGACGACGCACGCGGGCGACGTGGTCAGACGCGAGGAGAGTCGAACTTCCTTGACGTCCTCGGCAAGCGTCTCGGTCATCCACTTCAGAAGTTCCTCGAAGTCCTTGTCCTGCTCCTCGCGCTTGGCTTCGGCGTCCTTCTTCTCCTCCTCGGTGTCGAGGTCCACCTCGCCCCTGGAGATGGACTGGAAGGACTTGCCGTCGAAGTCGGGGACGTTGCCGACCCACACCTCGTCGACCGAATCGGTGAGCAGGAGTACCTCGAGGCCGCGAGCCTTGAAAGCCTCCATGTGCGGGGAACTTTCGATCTGCTGACGAGATTCACCCGTCATGTAGTAGATCTGCTCCTGGCCGTCCTTCATCCGATCGACGTATTCGGCGAGAGTCGTGACACCGGACTCGGCATGGGTGGACTCGAACGACGAGAGCCCGAGGATGGTCTCACGGTTGTCGTCGTCCGAGATCAGGCCCTCTTTGAGTGCTTTGCCGAACTGCGACCAGAACGTCTGGTACTTCTCGGCGTTCTCGTTCTGCAGTTCCTTGATCGTCGAGAGCACCTTGCGGGTCAGGCGGCGACGGATCGCACGGATCTGCCGGTCCTGCTGCAGGATCTCGCGGGAGACGTTGAGCGAGAGGTCGGCTGCGTCGACGACACCCTTGACGAAGCGCAGGTACTCGGGCATGAGCTCTTCGCAGTCGTCCATGATGAAGACGCGCTTGACGTAGAGGTGCACGCCGGTCTTGCCCTCACGCATGAACAGGTCGAAGGGCGCCTGCGACGGAAGGAACAGCAGCGCTTGGTATTCGAACGTGCCCTCGGCCTTGAACGGAATGACCTCGAGCGGTTCGTCCCATGCATGGCTGACGTGCTTGTAGAACTCCTGGTACTCCTCCTCGGACACCTCGTCCTTGGAGCGAGTCCACAGCGCCTTCTGTGAATTGACGGTCTCGGTCTCGATCGTGACCGTGTCCTCGCCGTCCTCGTCCGTCGCCTTGACACGCTTCTCGACGTCGATGCGAATCGGCCACGCGATGAAGTCCGAGTATTTCTTGACCAGCTGCTTGATCTTCGATTCCGACGCGTAGTCGTAGAGGTGATCCTCTTCGTCGCTCGGCTTGAGATGCAGCGTGACCGAGGATCCCTGCGGGGCGCCTTCGACGTCGGAGATCTCGTAGGTGCCCTCGCCCGTCGAATTCCACTCGGTCGCGGTGCTCTCTCCGGCGCGACGGGTCAGCAGAGTGACCTTGTCGGCGACCATGAACGTCGAGTAGAAGCCGATGCCGAACTGGCCGATGAGCTCCTCGGACGCAGCGGCGTCCTTGGCTTCCTTGAGCTTCTTGCGTACCTCGGCGGTGCCGGATTTGGCGAGCGTGCCGATGAGGTCGATGACCTCGTCGCGCGACATGCCGATGCCGTTGTCACGAATGGTGAGGGTGCGCGCCTCTTTGTCGATGTCGAGTTCGATGTGGAGGTCCGAGACGTCGACGTCGAGATCTTTGTTCTGGTAGGACTCGAGTCGCAGCTTGTCGAGCGCGTCGGAGGAGTTCGAGATCAGCTCGCGGAGAAAGCTGTCCTTGTTCGAGTAGATGGAGTGAACCATCAGGTCCAGGAGCTGGCGCGTCTCGGCCTGAAATTCCCGCTGTTCGGTGGTCATGAGTGTTAGCGATCTCCTTCTAAGGCAAAACCGTCGCAGGCAGTGTAGTCCAAGGCTACGTCTGCTGTGTTGGGCTGGAGAGGGGGCCTGCGGTTGAGAGGAATCGTTTACGCCGAGCGAGAACGCGTCGCCCACGGAGATCCATGTCAGGGCAGACCGGGTGCAGCCGTTCCCGGCTCGGGACCAGCCACCTCGGGTTCGGTTCACCTATCGTGGTTTCTGTGACGAAGAAGCAGATCGTGCCGGTAGCACTGGCAGTGGCAGGCGCAGTATGGGTCACCAGGGCCGCGTGGGGCCTGCCCGCGCAGATCGGCGCGACAACGGCCAAGATCGCTCCGTACGCGGCCGGTTCGTCGCGCTACCGTGACCGGCGTTTCCACAACACCGAGCCGAGTTCGAGCTTCACCGGCGGGGGAGACGAGTCGATTCTGGCGTCGTTCCTCAAGCGTCGGGCCCAGGGCAAGCCGCAGCGCCCGATTCCGCTGGCTCCGCCGATCGCGCCGGTGGACGCAGGGGAGGTGGCTGTCACCTGGTACGGGCACTCGTCGGTACTGATCGAGATCGACGGCAGGCGCATCCTCGCCGACCCGGTGTGGAGCAACAGGGTCTCGCCGTCGCAGACCGTCGGACCTGCGCGGTTGCACCCGACGCCGCTTCCGGTCGCGGCGCTGCCTGCCGTCGATGCGATCGTCATCTCGCACGATCACTACGACCACCTGGACAAGACCACGATCCAGCGGCTCGCGAGTCTGCAGAAGGCGCCGTTCGTGGTGCCGATCGGAATCGGGGCGCACCTGCGGCACTGGCGCATCCCCGAAGACCGGATCATCGAACTCGACTGGGACGAGCAGGTCGAGATCGCAGGACTGACCATCTCGTGCACCGAAGCCAGGCACTTCTCCGGCCGTGGTCTCAGACGCGATCTGACGCAGTGGGCGTCGTGGGCCTTCGCCGGGCCCGAGCACCGCGTCTTCTTCGGCGGCGACACCGGGTACACGGTGAAGTTCGCCGAGATCGGCGCGAAGTACGGCCCGTTCGATCTGACGTTGCTGCCGGTGGGGGCCTACGATCCGCGCTGGGCGGACATCCACATGAATCCCGAGGAAGCAGTGCGGGCGCACGGCGATCTGACCGGCAACGGTGTACTCGTGCCGGTGCACTGGGCGACGTTCAACCTGGCCTTCCATCCGTGGTCGGAACCGATCGTGCGATTGAAAGCAGCTGCCGACGACGCCGGAATCACGACGGCTGTGCCTATGCCGGGGCAACGCATCGACGTCTCGCGCGGAATCGCCGATGACCGTTGGTGGGCGCGGCTCGGATGAGCGTGACCGCATAGGTCCAGGAGTGGAGCCTGCGGAATGACCGCGTAGGTCCAGGAGTGGAGCCTGCGGAATGACCGAATAGGTCCAGGAGTGGAGCCTGCGGAATGACCGCATAGGGTCCAGGAGTGGAGCCTGCGGAATGACCCAATAGGCTTGCCGCATGTCGATCGAGGCGGACGCAGAGCGGGAGAGCGGGCTCACCGAGGCGGAAGTGGCGGAGCTTCGGTCCGAGGGAAAGTCGAACGATGTGCCGGCCCGAGCGAGCCGTTCCGTCAAGGACATCGTTCGAGGAAACGTCTTCACTCGAATCAACGCGATTCTGGGTGTGCTGCTGCTGATCGTGTTGTCGACCGGATCGGTCGTCGACGGCATGTTCGGTCTTCTGATCGTCGCGAACAGCGGCATCGGCATCATCCAGGAAATTCGCGCCAAGAAGACACTCGACGAATTGGCGATCGTCGGTCAGAGCAAGCCCGTGGTACGACGCGACGGGGTGGCCCGCGAAGTGGCGCCCGACGAGGTGGTTCTCGGCGACCTCATCGAGCTCGGTCCTGGTGATCAGATCGTCGTCGACGGCGAGGTGGTCGAGGCGTCCAGTCTCGAGATCGACGAGTCTCTGCTCACCGGTGAAGCCGACGCGGTGCACAAAACGCAGTCGGCGCAAGTGCTTTCGGGAAGTTTCGTCGTCGCGGGCAGCGGTGCCTACCGTGCGACGAAGGTCGGCCGCGACGCCTACGCGGCCAAGCTCGCCGAGGAGGCGAGCAAGTTCACGCTCGTGCATTCGGAGCTGCGCAGTGGAATCGACAAGATCCTGAAGTTCATCACGTACCTGATGGTTCCGGCCGGTGCGCTCATCATCTACAACCAGCTCTTCTCCTCGGGGCAGTCTCTCGGCCCTGCGCTCAACGGTATGGTCGCCGCCCTCGTGCCGATGGTCCCGGAGGGATTGGTGCTGATGACGTCGATTGCGTTCGCTGTCGGCGTCATTCGCCTCGGTCAGCGGCAGTGCCTCGTCCAGGAGTTGCCTGCCATCGAGGGGCTCGCACGCGTGGATGTGGTGTGCGCGGACAAGACCGGAACATTGACCGAGAACGGCATGCGGCTGTCCGAATTGCGCGTCGTGAAAGACGGGGACGGGGCTCTGCTCGCATCCGTACTCGCGGCAATCGCACACGACGACCCGCGGCCCAATGCGAGCGTGCTCGCGATCGCCGAGGCCTTCCCCGACGATCCCGGCTGGACTTCGACGGCCGTCGCACCCTTCTCCTCGGCCAAGAAGTGGAGCGGCCTGTCCTACGGGGCGCACGGCAACTGGCTCCTCGGTGCGCCCGACGTTCTGCTCGACCCGGCCACCGACATCGCCCGTCAGGCAGAGGAAGCCGGTTCCGCCGGCCTTCGTGTCCTGCTTCTCGCCAGCAGCGATCTGCCCGTCGATTACCCATCCGTCGGGGACCCATCTCTCGGGCACACCGCGGCACCTGGCGTCGTGACGCCGAGGGCTCTGGTGATCCTCGAACAGAAGGTCCGGACCGACGCCCGCGCGACGCTCGACTACTTCGCCAGTCAGTCCGTCGCGGTCAAGGTCATCTCCGGTGACAACGCCGTCTCCGTCGGAGCGGTGGCCGGATCTCTCGGTCTCGCAGGCACACCCATCGACGCGCGCGATCTGCCCGAGGACGTGCACGAGCTCGCCGACACCGTCGAGAACGGATCCACCTTCGGTCGCGTACGCCCCGACCAGAAGCGCCAGATGGTCGGTGCACTGCAATCGCGTGGACACACCGTCGCGATGACGGGTGACGGTGTCAACGACGTCCTGGCGCTCAAGGACGCCGACATCGGCGTCGCGATGGGCTCGGGAAGCGCCGCGACGCGTGCTGTCGCGCAGATCGTGTTGCTGGACAACAAGTTCGCGACGCTGCCGTACGTCGTCGGCGAGGGTCGACGCGTCATCGGCAACATCGAGCGCGTTTCCAACCTGTTCCTCACCAAGACCGTGTACTCGGTGTTGCTGGCCTTCCTGATCGGCCTGTCCGGGCTGCTGTCGCAGATCTTCCACTTCGAGCCGATTCCGTATCCGTTCCTGCCTCGGCACGTGACGATCGCGGCGTGGTTCACCATCGGCATCCCTGCCTTCGTCCTCTCGCTCGCCCCCAACAACGAACGAGCACGCACCGGCTTCGTCTCTCGGGTGATGCGGCTGGCCGTCCCGTCGGGATTGATCGTCGGTACTGCCACGTTCGTGTCCTACCTGCTGGCCTACCAAGGGCCCGATGCAACCGAAACTCAGGTGACACAGGCCAGCACGACGGCGCTGATCACGCTGATCATGATCGCGGTGTGGGTGCTCGCCGTCGTCGCGCGGCCGTACGTGTGGTGGAAGATCCTGTTGTTGGCCGGATCCGTCGTCGGTTACCTGCTGCTGTTCACCATTCCGTTCTGTCGGACGCTCTTCGAACTCGATCCGTCGAATCTCGCGCTGACGACGACGGCCATCGTCATCGGTGGCGTCGGCATCGTTGCGGTCGAGGCTGCCTGGTGGATCAGCGCGGCACTGCGCGGCCGTTCCGGTCGCTCTTCGGAGCCATCGGCAGCCGGCCGGAAGTAAGCTCTGACGAGGTAGGGCAAATTCACGGACGAGATGGAGCGATCATGGGTTTCGCAGACAATCTGAAGGGCCTCGTCGACAAGGGCAAGAAGGCCGCCGCCGAGAACTCGGACAAGATCGAGGACGCCGTCGACAAGGCAGGCGACTTCATCGACAAGAAGACCGACGGCAAGTACGCCGACAAAGTCGACAAGGTGCAGGACGCAGCCAAGAAGGCCATCCCGGACCAGTAGCGCGCTGACGCGTCCGTGCGCGCGAAGTGACACAGGGGTGTTACTTCGCGCGTATGGGCGGCGTAGCCCCACAATGTACGAGTGGACGGACCGATACTTCTTCTTGTCGTGATCGCAGCTGTTGCTGTTGCCGGCTTCGCCAAGCGTTTCGAGTTGCAGGTTCCGCTGGTGCTCGTCGCAGTGGGGTCGGTTGCCTCGTTCATTCCCGGGGTGCCGCATGTGACGCTCGCGCCTGACCTGATCCTCGGGGTGGTGCTGCCGCCGCTGCTGTATTCGGCGGCTCTGGATTTCTCGTTCGTCAGTTTCCGTAAGAACCTCGGCCACATTCTGCGTCTCGGCATCGTGATGGTCCTGGTGACCACGCTGGCCGTGGGTTATTTCGCGAATTGGCTCGTTCCCGAGCTCACGCTCGGCGCGGCATTGGTTCTCGGTGCCGTCGTCGCCCCGCCCGACGCGGTCGCCGCGGTCGCCGTCGGCCGCAAGCTCGGTCTACCGTCGCGCATGATGGCCATCCTGACGGGGGAGAGTCTCGTCAACGACGCGGCCGCGTTGACGCTGTTCACGTTGGCTGTCGCGTCGGTGACAGGCAAGAAGATCGCCATCGATTCACCGATTCTGTTCTTCGCGTACGAGATCATCGGCGGGGTACTCGTCGGGTTGATCCTCTCGCGCATCGTTCGATTCGTCCGGACGAGGATTCAGGACTCGGCTCTCGAAACCGTCCTGGGGCTTGTCCTGCCGTTCGCCGCCTACCTCGCTGCCGAGGAGATTCATGCCTCGGGTGTGCTGGCCGTCGTGACCGCAGGTTTCGTCCTGGGCCGTGTCACCGCCGACGTCGCGGTCACCACACGTATCCAGGAGCGGCAGGTGTGGCCGACCCTCGACCTGCTTCTGGAAGCATTCGTGTTCGCGTACATGGGCCTTCAGTTGAAGTTCGTGATCTCGGAGGTCGAGCGCGACGGACTGCCGGTGCTGCACATCTTCGCGTACGCGTTGCTGATCCTCGTCGTGGTGATCGCGGTGCGCCCGGCCTGGATCTTCGTCAACACCGGTCGTCGTGCTGCGATGCGCTCTGTGTTCGGTGTTCGGAACGTCAAGAACTCCGATGCGCTGGGGCTGACGTGGAAGCAGAACCTGGTGTTGTCCTGGGCGGGGATGCGCGGCGTCGTCACGCTCGCCGCCGCGTCCGGTGTTCCGCTCGCGACGGTGGCGGGTGACCCGTTTCCCGGACGCGCAGTCATCCAGGCCGTCGCGTTCGTCGTCGCGGTCGGAACTCTGGTGATTCAGGGGTTGACGTTGCCGTTGCTGATTCGGCGCCTCGATGTCGCGGACCCACACGAGGAACAGTGGACCGACGAGCAGCAGGCTCTGGCGCGGACCATCTCACGGTCCGCCGCCGAGACGTATCTGACCGAGGCGGCACGAAGCGGCGTGCCAGGGGCGAGCAAGGAATCGGTCGAGGCGGTGCTCGAACGAGTCAGGCGGTCGGTGCGTGCGCGGCTCGACGCCGAGGAGACCGAGGATCACGAGGAGCGTGTAGCCGCAGCGGGAGCGTTGTTCGACACCCTGCGTCGCAATGTGTTGGGGGCGCAGCGTGATGCGCTCGTGAAGGCGCGCGATTCGGGTGAGCTCGACGACGAAGTGCTGCGCCACGTCCTCGACGGACTCGACGTCGAAGAGGCCGCCGCAGAGGCTCGACTCGAGCGGCGGAACCGATAGTGCGCACACTGATCTCGGTCGCCGCGGCGGCATGTGTTCTGGCCGGGTGCGCGCAACCGCAGGCGATCACCCGGGTCACGGGGATGGATGTGCCTGCGGCTCCGGTCGGCGCCGAGCGGGGTGCTGTGGTGAGCGCCACCCCGATCGGCCACACGGATTTCGCTGTTCGCCTCCTGGGAGCCGGCGCGACGCACGTGGTGTACAGGTCGACATCGAGCGACGGCAACTCCGGCACGGAGGTCTCCGGCACGGTGTTCACCCCGAAAGGTGAACCGCCTGCCGGCGGTTGGCCGATCGTGTCCGTCGGGCACGGCACCACGGGCGTGACCGACGAATGTGCCCCGTCGCTCTATCCGAACCTGTTGGGCACCATGGAGATGGTCAGCCCGTTCCTCGAACGCGGAATGGTCGTCGCGGTCACCGACTACGAAGGGCTGGGGACGCCGGGAACGCACCCGTATCTCGATTCCGACGCGGCGGCGTACAACGTCGTCGACGCGGTACGGGCCGCGCGGAATGTCGTTCCGAACACGGGAACGAGGTGGGGTGCAATCGGGAATTCCCAAGGCGGGCAAGCGGTATGGGCGGCAGCCGAGCATGTCGAGTACGGCGACGGGCTCGACCTGGTCGGCAGCGCCGCACTCTCGCCCACTGCCGATCTGACGCCGATGTTCGATGTCGGTGCCGCGCGCACACTCCCACAGATGCTGCTCACCCCGTTCCTCGTCGAAGGTCTGCGGGCCCGGCATCCGGACGTCGCCGATTCGCAGTACATCCGTGGGGCTCTCGAGGCGGACAAACGCGCGTTGACCGCGTGCACCGATCTGCTCGGAGTGCAGAAGGCAGAGGCAGCCGCCCGGCTCGCACCGGGCGATGCGTCGCCGGACACCGAGGCGTCACGAACATCGATGCTCGACTGGCTGAGCTCGGTAGCGTTGCCGAAGTCCCGTGCCGCGGCGCCGCTGCTCGTCGCGGTCGGCAGCGAGGATCAGCTGATCGATCCGAAGTGGACACAGGATGCGGTGGCACGGGCATGCTCGTTGGGTGACGTCGTCGAGTTCCGTATCCTCGTCGGTCAAGGGCATTCCGACTATGGAGCCACCGGGGACGGGGTTCGATGGCTTGCCGACCGGTTCGCAGGCGTCCCCACCACCGACACGTGTTCTCCGAGGGGGACCGATGGCTGATCCGTTGACCATGCTGCGCGCGCTGTGCATGGCTCTCCCCGATGCGACCGAGCGCGTCAGCCACGGCGAACCCGCGTGGTTCGTACGGCGTTCACCCCAGTTCGCCTCGTTCTCCGATCATCATCACGACGACCGTGTCGGCTTCGTCGCCGCTGCACCTCCGGGCGCGCAACAGGACTGGATCGCCCGCGATGCGACGAGGTTCTACCTTCCGCCGTACGTCGGTGGTCGAGGGTGGATCGGGGTGTATCTCGATGTCGAGCAGGACTGGGAAGAGGTCGCGGACATCGTCGAGGAGGCCTACCGCACGGTCGCGCCGAAGTCGCTCGTCGTGCAACTGGATGCGGAGCGGCAGCCCGAGTGAACTCGGCGATTCTGTGGTTCGGGGTCATTTTCGCAGCCGCGGTGGTGGCCATCGCCGTGATCAGCCTCCGCGGCCGGCGGGCGTTGACGACGCCCGAGGAGCGGGCAGTGCACTCGACGCTGCACACCGCCTCCCTCGCCGCCCGACCACTTCGCCAGGGGCTCGACGCCGATTCCGCCGCCGAGGCGTCACCGCACCTACGGGCGCTGACCGGCGGCGACGCACTCGGCATCGCCGACGCCGATGCCCGGCTCCTGACCTGGAACGGACCGTACGACGAGCTGGCCCCACTGTTTCTCGAGGCGGCCCAGCGCGCGACCTCCGGTGAACGGCGCGTCCTGCTCGCGCATCCGCTCGGCGCCGATCACGCGGTGCGAGCACTGATCGCTCAACCATTGTTGATCGAGGACGTCGGCGTCGTCGGCGTTCTCGGTGCGGTGACGACGGCGGTGCCGGGGCCGGGAATGCTCGGTGCCATCACCGAGGTCGCACGTTATGCGTGCGGGCAGATCGAACTCGCCGAACTCGATGCCTCGCGTGCACGCCTCGACCGCGCCGAGGTGCGCGCGCTGCGTGCGCAGATCAGCCCGCATTTCATCTACAACGCACTCGGAACCATCGCGTCGTTCGTCAGGACCGACCCCGACCGGGCGCGTGAGCTGGTGCTCGAGTTCGCCGACTTCACGCGCTATTCGTTTCGCACGGCAGGCGAATTCACCGTTCTCGCCGACGAGTTGCGCAACATCGACCGCTACCTGACGCTCGAACGTGCGCGCTTCGGTGACACATTGCAGGTCACGCTGCAGGTGGCGCCCGAGGTGCTCAACGTCGCGCTGCCGTTCCTCGCGCTGCAGCCACTGGTGGAGAACGCGGTGCGGCACGGTCTGTCCGATCGAGGGGGCAGAGGAACCATCACGATCGTCGCTGCCGACGAGGGAACCGACTGTCTCATCAGCGTCGAGGACGACGGGGTCGGGATGGACGCCGAACTTCTGCGCTCGGGATCGCTCGATGCCGAACACGCAGCTCACGTGGGGTTGTCCAATGTCGATGACCGGCTGCGCGCGGCATTCGGCAACGACTACGGCCTCGTCGTGGACACCGCTCCGGGCGCAGGAACCAAGGTGAGTATGAGAGTGCCGAAGTTCAAGGCAGGTATTCGGGCATGACGGGTGTGTCTGGCACGATGAGATCCGTGGAGAATTCGACGTCGGCGCCCCTGGTGGTCCTCGCGGTCGACGACGAGAAACCCGCGCTCGACGAACTGGCGTTCCTGCTCAGCAGACAGAGCACCGTCGCCGAGGTGTACACCGCCTCGGACGCGACGACCGCGCTGAGGCGACTGCAGCATCCCGTCGGCCCGAAGACTCCTGCGGTAGACGCGGTGTTCCTCGACATCAACATGCCAGGACTCGACGGACTGGAACTGGCGGGCATTCTGGCCAACTTCGCACATCCTCCCGTGGTCGTGTTCGTGACCGCACACGACGACCGCGCGCTCGCGGCGTTCGACCTCGGGGCCGTCGACTACCTGCTCAAACCGCTGCGCGAAGAACGTCTCGCGGAATCGCTACGCCGAATACGGTCCTCCGGCCGTCGGCGAGAGTCGCCCGAGGCCACCGGCGTCGACGAAGTGATACCCGTCGAACTCGGCGGAACCACCACACTCGTCCAACGCTCGAGCGTCGGATGGGTCGAGGCCGAGGGCGATTATGCCCGGCTGCACACCACCACCGGCTCACATCTGGTGCGCATCCCGATATCGACACTCGAAAGCCGCTGGGGTGACAGCGGTTTCCTGCGCGTGCATCGATCGTTTCTCGTCTCGTTGCAGCTGGTGACCGGGATCCGCAGTGTCGGTTCGGGATTGGTGGTCTGCCTACGCGCGGACGGCGATCTACCCGCGGTCGAGCTGCCGGTCAGTCGCAGGCACACCCGTGAACTCAAGGACCGGTTGGTGCGTGGACCGCTCCAATCCTGGTCGAGCCGGTGACGAGCCCGCGCAAGCAGCCGCGAGAACGCGTCGTCCTCGCAGGCAGGCGCGGGGCGCGCATGGTGCGCACACGAGTGGAGGTGCAGGAGCAGACCGAGGTCGGTGACGCCATGGTGCGCGGCCTCGTTCGTGCTCAGCTGCTGCTGTCGGTTCGGTTGGCGCTACTGACTCTGGCGGTGTTGTTCGCGATTCCGTTGGTGTCGTTGGTGGTTCCGGCGTTCGCCGACGCGCTCGTGTTCGGGATCCGGCTGCCGTGGCTCGTGCTGGGGGTCGCGGTCTACCCGCTCCTGCTCGGGGTCGGGTGGGTCTACGTTCGGCAGGCGGAGAGAAACGAGCACGAGTTCGTCGATCTCGTGGACGATTGACAGCCTGCGTCAGTCAGTCAGTCGGTCGATCCGATGGCGAGGATCCCGCTGACCGCGACGTAGACGCCGAGCAGGAGAAGAACGACGACGGTGACGATCCGACTGTGCCGGACGAACCCGTCGACGACGGCGGTCAGTGGCCTGCGCGCTCGATCACCGAGCGTCAGCAGGGCCAGGCCGGGGGCTGCGACTCCGATACTGGCCACCACCACGAAAACGACGGCCGAGACGATCTGCGCCGGAATCACGTCCGTGGCGTCGACGATGACCGATACCGCGGACATCGCGATGATCGTGTTCTTCGGATTCACCGAACCGAGTAGGAATGCCGTGCCGAATGCCTTCCTGCCGGTCAGGCTCCGGGTGGTGCGTACCCACCCTGGCTCCTCGTCGGTCTCGCCGTCGCGGATGCGGCTCACGAGTGCGCGCACACCGGCCACGAGCAGTGCGATTCCGAGTGCCAGCTGAAGCCACGACACCCAGGCAGCCGAGTCCGACGCGAGGACAACGCCGTCGACCAGCAGCAACCCTGCGGCAGTGATCGCAGTCAGACCCGCCAGCCACCCTGCGGTGAACTGTGCGAGCACCCGACCGGAGTTCAGGGTCGACAGCCCCGCCGCCATCGCCACCATCGGCAGATTCGCGACGACGGCACCGACGGCCACGGGGACAACGGCAGCAAGAGTCACTGCAGCGAGCGTCATTGCAGGACAGGTCGAACTCGGCCCCGCGCCGAACTTTCGTCGGCGGTGCGCGCCGTCCTTGTCGACCAGCTCATGTCTGCTCCTCCACCGGCGGCTGCCATCTCAGCGCTCACAGTAGCAACGGCGCAGTAACTCGGGCGTCGTCGCAGTCGGTGGGTGGACCTACCATTGCTCACTGCAGGGCTTTGCTCACTGCAGGGCTTTGCTCACTGCAGGAGTTCTGCGCCCCCGACGAGACCAGGAGACTGACCCAGGTGAACGGTCAACCCATTCCGTGGGTGACGGTCGTTGCGCTCGTGCTCGCTGCGGTCGCCACCGTCGCGATAGGTGTGTACGGGGTGCGGTTGGCGCGCACGACGTCGGACTTCCTGGTTGCCTCGCGTAGCGTCGGGCCGAGGTGGAACGCTGCGGCCATCTCGGGTGAATATCTCTCGGCTGCATCGTTTCTCGGGGTTGCCGGGCTCATCGCGAAGTACGGCGCCGATGCCCTGTGGTATCCGATCGGTTTCACCGCAGGCTATCTCGGCCTGCTGCTGTTCGTGGCGGCTCCGCTTCGGCGCAGTGGTGCATACACCGTTCCCGATTTCGCCGAGTTCCGTCTCGGGTCGCAGCGGTTGCGTAAGCTCGCCATGTTCGTCGTCGTCATCATCTGTGCCCTCTATCTGGTGCCGCAGTTCCAAGGTGCCGGGCTCACGTTGAACATCCTTCTCGGAGTGCCGGGCTGGGTCGGGGCAGCGGTGGTGGGTGTCATCGTCATCGCCAACGTCGTCGGCGGCGGGATGCGGTCGATCACGTTCGTGCAGGCGTTCCAGTACTGGCTGAAGCTGACTGCCGTCGCCGTTCCCGCGGTGGTGCTCGCCATGCATTTCTTCGCCGACGACCGAGCTGTCGGAAGCCCCGCACCGCCGACGGTCGACCGCGAGACGACCGTCGAGATCAGTACCGACGTCCTCGTTCAAGTGGATTCGCCGATCGAGGTGACGGTCCGCGGCACCGTCGACGACCTACCCGTCGACGGCAGAATCGGACTGGGTCAGGGAACCCACGAACTCGGCGAGGGCACGTCGTTGATTCTCGACGCGGACTCGCCGGTACCTGTGGTGGCCGGCGCGCCGACAACGGATCGGCAATGGGCGCAACCCGGTTGGGGACTGGGCGGAACCCATCCGCTGTACCAGGTCTACTCGCTGATTCTCGCGACGTTCCTCGGCACACTGGGGTTGCCGCACGTGCTGGTTCGGTTCTACACCAACCCGGACGGGCGTGCCGCACGGCTGACATCGCTGACGGTTCTCGGTTTGCTCGGTGTGTTCTATCTGTTTCCGACGCTGCTCGGGGTGTTCGCGCGGCTGTACGTTCCGCAACTCCTGATCACCGGAACCTCCGATGCGGCGGTCCTGCTGCTGCCCGGCTCGGTGCTGTCCGGCGTCGGTGGGCAGCTGCTCGCCGCCGTCGTCGCGGCAGGAGCGATCGCGGCGTTCCTCTCGACGTCGTCGGGACTTCTCGTCAGCATCGCCGGTGTACTGAGCACCGACGTTCTCCGTGGACGGGTCCGCGATTTCCGCATCGCGGCCGTCCTCGCAGGCGCAGTGCCGCTGGTGTTGTCGCTCGGGTTGGTCTCGCTCGATCTCTCGCGGACGGTCGGGCTCGTGTTCGCCGTCGCCGCGTCGACGCTCTGCCCGCTGCTGGTGCTCGGAATCTGGTGGCGTGGACTGACGGCCGCCGGTGCTGCAGCGGGACTGATCGGCGGCGGCACGGTGTCGCTGACGGCCGCATCGCTCTCGGTGTTCGGGGTCTCCGAGACCATGTGGTCGGGGTGGCCTGCGGCGTTGCTCGGCTATCCAGCTGCGGTGAGTGTGCCGTTGGCGTTCGGGCTGATGATCCTCGTCAGCAAGGCGACGTCGCGATCGGTGCCGCCCGACGTCGGACGAATCTTCACCCGATTGCATGCCCCCGAACGTCTGGGCGTCGGCCGAGATCGTGAGCGCGAGCTGTAACTGCCCCCGCTCGCCGACGTCAGGTGACCGTTCGGCGCAGACTCCGACAGCTGAGCGTGTGATCGCCGCCACTGCATTCTCCTGTGACCTGCCTCTCACTAGCGTCACTGTTCAGTTCCGAGTCACAGACCGTGACGCGAATTCGAGGAGTGAATCAGACGTGAGTACATCGGACACCTCTCCGCCACCGGACGCGCAGGCGTTCATCGACATGCAAGCGAGCCCGGAATTCCAGGAACTGCGACGTCGGCTGCGCAGCTTCGTGTTTCCGATGACCGCGTTCTTTCTGATCTGGTACATCGTCTACGTGCTGCTGAGCAACTACGCGCACGACTTCATGTCGACGCCGGTCTGGGGCAACATCAACGTCGGTTTGCTCCTCGGTCTCGGCCAGTTCGTCACGACGTTCGCGATCACCGGGATCTACGTCAAGTTCGCGAACCGTGAACTCGATCCACGCGCCGAGTCGCTGCGCAACGAGATGATCGCGTCGCAGGAGGCCACACGATGAGCGTTTCCATTCTTGCGCAGGCCGCCGACACCACCGTCGGCGAACCCGTCGTCAACATCGCGATCTTCGGCGCATTCGTAGCCGTCACGATGTTCGTCGTCATTCGTGCGAGCAAGAAGAATGCGACGGCGTCGGAATTCTTCACGGCAGGTGGCGGGTTCTCCGGACCGCAGAACGGTGTTGCCATCGCGGGCGACTATCTGTCCGCAGCCAGCTTCCTCGGCATCGCGGGCGCGATCGCCGTCTACGGCTACGACGGATTCCTGTACTCGATCGGCTTCCTCGTCGCGTGGCTCGTCGCGCTGCTGCTCGTGGCCGAATTGCTGCGCAACACAGGAAAATTCACGATGGCCGACGTGCTGAGCTTCCGGCTCAAGCAACGGCCCGTCCGCACGGCCGCGGCGCTCTCGACTCTGACGGTGTCGCTGTTCTACCTCCTCGCCCAGATGGCAGGCGCAGGAGGACTCGTCGCCCTGCTGCTCGACATCTCCGACCGCACCGGGCAGTCCATCGTCATCGCGGTGGTCGGCGTGCTGATGATCGTCTACGTCCTCGTCGGCGGCATGAAGGGCACCACGTGGGTGCAGATCATCAAGGCCGTGCTGCTCATCGCAGGCGCGCTGTTCATGACCGTGCTGGTACTCGCGAAGTTCGGCTTCAATCTCTCCGAGCTGCTCGGTAGCGCACAGGAGACGATCACCGGCTCCGCCGACGACGCCGTCGCGGCCCGCAACGTCCTCGAGCCAGGCGCGCAGTACGGCGGCAGCAACATGAGCAAGCTGAACTTCCTCTCGCTCGGAATCGCGCTCGTGCTCGGAACCGCCGGTCTCCCACACGTTCTCATGCGTTTCTACACGGTCCCCACGGCCAAGGAAGCTCGTCGCAGTGTCGTGTGGGCCATCGCCCTCATCGGTGCGTTCTACCTGTTCACCCTCGTTCTCGGCTACGGAGCCGCGGCCATCGTCGGCCCGGACCGCATCCTGGCGTCGGCGGGCGGACAGAACTCGGCCGCACCGCTTCTGGCGTTCGAACTCGGAGGCGTCGTGCTCCTCGGCGTGATCTCGGCGGTCGCGTTCGCGACGATCCTCGCCGTCGTCGCCGGGCTCACGATCACCGCATCCGCGTCGTTCGCCCACGACATCTACGCCAGTGTCATCAAGAAGGGCGATGTCGACGAGAAGAAGCAGGTCAAGGTTTCTCGCATCACCGCGGTGGTGATCGGAATTCTCGCTATCGGCCTCGGCATCCTCGCGAACGGGCAGAACATCGCCTTCCTCGTGGCGCTCGCCTTCGCCGTCGCGGCGGCCGCGAACCTGCCGACCATCGTCTACTCGCTGTTCTGGCGCCGCTTCAACACCACCGGGGCGCTGTGCAGCATGTACGGCGGCCTGATCTCGACGCTCGTGCTCATCGTCTTCTCGCCTGCGGTGTCCGGGTCGAAGACAGCAATGATCCCGGGCTCGGATTTCGCCTGGTTCCCCTTGTCCAACCCCGGCATCGTCTCGATCCCGCTCGCGTTCGTCCTCGGCATCGTCGGAACGTTGCTGTCGAAGGATTCGGAGAGCAGGGCGAAGCAGGCCGAGATGGAAGTGCGATCACTGACCGGTATCGGCGCGGAGAAGGCGTCGGCACACTGATTGGTTAGATTTCACAATCCGCAGGCGCCCGTGTGAGTCGTACTCACACGGGCGCCTCGCTGTGTGTGGTTACTATCCCTTCCGTGGCCAAGCTCAAGGTTTCCGTCAATGTTCCCCTCGACCCCGAAGCGGCGTGGACGCATGCGTCCGACCTCGCCGACTACGACAAGTGGCTGTCCATCCACGAGGCGTGGCGCGGCGAGCTCCCCGAACAGCTCGCTGTCGGAACCACCCTGGACTCGGTGGCCAGCGTCAAAGGGCTGCGCAACCGGGTTCGGTGGACCATCGAGAACTACGACCCACCGAAGAAGCTGACCCTGAAGGGCAGCGGCAAGGGCGGGGTGAAGATCGGGCTCGTGTTGTCGGTCGCGGCGGGTGCGAAGGGTGGATCCGACCTCTCCCTCGATATCGAACTCGGGGGAGCGCCCCTGTTCGGGCCCATCGGGTCGGGTGTCGCACGCGCTCTGAAGGGCGATATCGAGAACTCGTTGAAGACCTTCGAGTCGTTGTACGCGTAGCGGTCGTGCGCACGCTCGCGGCCGCGGCGCGCGATAGTATCGCCGCGAACCGCACAGCGAGAACTTGTTCGCACAAGTTCCTCGCTCACTACGGAGGGGTTCTGCAATGCCAGGGAGACACAGTGCGCCGAGCGAGGCGTCCGGTTCGACAGGGCTGGTGAAGTACGGCGTCCTTGCCGTCGTACTGCTCGTTGTTGTCGGTGGTGGCGTCTACGCGGCGCAGAAGGCATTCGGGTCGGGCTGTTCGGATCCGTCGTCGTACACGCTGGCGGCAGATCCCGCGATCGCCCCCGTCGTCGACGACGTGGTTCGCCGCGCCACGGCCGAGGATCTCGGTTGTGCGAAGGTGCAGGTCACGCCCGTAGATTCCGCGGAGGCGTCGGCTGCGGTATCCAAGGGAACCGACGCTCCGGCGCTGTGGATACCCGACTCCTCGCTGTGGGTGGGCAAGACCGTTCGTGCCACGGGTTCTCTGGTCGATCTGGCCAGTCAGTCGGTGGCAAGTACGCCCGCGGTCATCGCGGCACGGAAGGACGAGGTGCCGTTCTTCGATACCTGGCTCACCGCGCTGCAGCTCGAGAGTCTGCGTATCGGCAATCCGCTCACCAACACCATCTCCGACGCAGCCATACTCGGTGCCCTGGCCGAGGCGGGTAGCGATGCCGAGGCGGTCGACTCGGTCTCCGCTGCGCTCGTGCCGATCGCACAGGCACAGGCGTCGACCCGCGGCGAGGCCGATCCGGTGGTCCGCCTCGACGAGATGTCGGCCGAAGGCGGGGTCTCGGTCGTCTCGGAACAATCGTTCCTGGACTATCAGAACAGCACCGGCACCGAATTCGGTGCGACGGTACCCCCCACCGGCAGTTTCTTCCTCAACTTCCCGCTCGCTGTCACCGAGCCTGCAGGCGAACGGCACGAGGCCGCGAAGGCCGTCGGTCTCGCCGTCGCCGAAGCTCTCGGATCCAAGTCGGGCCTGGCGTCGTTGTCGGATGCGGGGTTTCGCGCGCCGGACAACGCCCCGCTGAGCGACGACCGCGGATTGGGAGATGTCACAGCACTGACGATTGCGGATCAGCAAACTGCCGAATCGACGTTGCGGCGCTACCAGGTCCTGGCATTGCCCTCGCGGACGTTGGTGATGGAGGACGTCTCGGGATCGATGGCCTACAGCGCAGGCGCCGACACCCGGATCGGGCTGACGGTTCAAGCTAGCGACACCGGCAACCGGCTGTTTCCGAACAACGCAGCGCTCGGCCTGTGGGCGTTCTCGATCGGACTCGGCGGTGGCAGTCAGGACTACCGCGAGCTGGTACCGATCCGGCGCCTCGACGAGAACGTCGACGGAACGACACAGCGAAATCTGCTGCTGCAACAGACTCGGACGCTTCCGGGCCTGGTCGGAGGCGGTACCGGACTGTACGACACCACACTGGCGGCCTTCCGCACGGTGAAGGACGGGTACGACCCCGACTACATCAACAGTGTCATCATTTTGACCGACGGTTCCAACGAAGACCCGGGAAGTATTTCGCTCGACGAACTCCTCTCGACGTTGCGGGCCGAACAGGACCCGACCAAGCCCGTCATCATCGTGACGATCGGTATCACCGACGACGCCGACGCCGGAGTTCTGCAGCAGATCTCGGCCGCCACCGGTGGCACCAGCTTCCTGGCACGAAACCCAGCAGAAATCCCCAATGTGTTTGTGAATGCTCTCAAAAGCCGAACAGGACGCTGATTCAACGGTTAATTTATTCCAACCGTGTGTTCGCGGCGGCACGTAGTGCATGATCGTCGGGAAACACTGACCGTTTGGGGGAGCACGTAGAGATGCCGGGGCGTCACGGAACTGGAACACGCTCGAATCCTGCCTTCACGTGGGCGGCCATCGTCGTCGTAGCCGTGGTGTTCGTCGTCGGCGGATACTTCGGCGTCGAGGCGGTGCGGGCCAGCAACGCCGGGTGCGACTCCGTCCAACAGGTGTCGTTGGCCGTCGACCCGACCCTGGCGCCCGTCGTCACCGACGTGCTGGCGAGCTCCGACGATATGTCGCGTGGTTGTGCCAGCTTCGACGTGCGGGCGGAGGCCCCGAGCGACACCGCGACCGAGCTGGCAGGGGCGAACCAGAACCGTCCGGATCTG
Source organism: Rhodococcus yunnanensis NBRC 103083 (assembly GCF_001895005.1). Taxonomy (GTDB): domain Bacteria; phylum Actinomycetota; class Actinomycetes; order Mycobacteriales; family Mycobacteriaceae; genus Rhodococcoides; species Rhodococcoides yunnanense. The sequence goes on from NZ_BCXH01000011.1 coordinate 111,566, forward strand.
TGGATCCCCGATTCGACGTTGTGGTTGCTCAAGACACTCCGATCCACCGGTGCACTGCCCGAGCTCGCCAAGTCGTCGGTGGCGAACACCCTCCCCATCGTCGTCACCGCCGAGAGTGCACCTGCACCTGCTGCCACGTGGCTGCAGGTGCTGCAGACACAGGGTCAGCGGATCGGCGACCCGCTGACCAGCAGCGCTTCGCTTGCGTCGATCCTGGGCGCGCTCGCCGAATCCGAGGTCGCCCTCTCCGACGCCAACGCAGTCTCGGCCGCGCTCGTCCCGATGGCTCAGGATTACGGACGCATCGCAGACACCCCGCACGGCACCAGTGATCTCGTGGAACAGGTGGCGTCCGACGGCGGAACTTCCGTGGCGACGGAACAGTCCCTCGTGGCGTACAACGCGTCGAATCCGTCGGCGCCGCTGGTCGGTTCGGTACCGCCCACCGGCAGCTACTTTCTGAACTACCCCTTGGCGATCACCGCCGCGGCGGGGCCGAATTACGACCGTGTGAAGAGCGCAGGGACCGCACTGTCCTCGATCCTTGCTTCCACGACTGCATCGGATGCACTGTCCGCGGCCGGTTTTCGGCAGGCCAGCGGCACTCCGCTTCCCGATGGACGCGGGGTCGGGACCGTTGCGTCGTTGGAGCTCAAGAATCCAGTGGCGATCGAGACGACGCTGCACGACTGGGCTGTTCTCGCGCTACCGCTGCGAACGTTGGTCGTCGAGGACGTATCCGGCTCGATGGCAGCCAAATCCGGTGACTCCACCCGCATCGCGTTGACCGTCGACGCCAGCCTCTCGGGCAGCACACTGTTCAGCGACCAGACCGAGATGGGACTGTGGGCATTCTCGATCGGCCTCGGCGGCGGCGGCCAGGATTTCCGTGAACTCGTCCCGCTGGGTCCGGTGACCGATGTCGTACGCGGCTTGCCGCAGCGGGAGGCGATCCTGTCCTCGATTCGGACACTGCCCTCGCTCGTCGGAGGCGGGACCGGTTTGTACGACACGACTCTCGCCGCGTTCCGGCGAGTGAAGGAGGGGTACGACCCCAACTTCGTCAACAGCGTCATCATTCTCACCGACGGAGCGAACGAGGACGCCGGAAGCCCGAGTCTCGACGATCTCATCGCCACGCTGCAGCGGGAGCAGGATCCGGTACGCCCCGTGGTCATCGTGACGGTCGGCATCACCTCCGACGCAGACCCCGTTGCACTGCAGCGAATTTCGGCCGCAACGGGTGGTACCAGCTACATCGCCGAGGATCCCCGCGACATTCTCGATGTCTTCGTGAAGGCACTGAACTCGCGGACCGAACGAATCGGCGGCGAATAGTCCTCACTCCAGTACGCGTGCGCCGGTGATATTTCCGAGCCACGTCTGCGACAGCTCGTCGATGCTGCCGTCGGCATACATCGAATCGATGGCGGCATCGACGCACGGAGTCATCGCACTGCCCTTCTGCAGGACGACCCCGAAGAACTCGGTGACCTCGTTCGGCTGCGGAAACTGGCCCACCAGAACGCTTCCGGGAACATCGGCCGCAGTGATCTGAAACGCAGTCGGAAGATCGACGACGATCGCGTCGACTTCGCCGTTCCGCAGAGCCGTTTTCGCATCGTCGTTGGTGCTGTATTCCACCGGCGTCGCGGCACCGATGGTCGCCGCGATGGACAGCGCACTCGTCGAGTCGGACTGAGCGCCCAGACGGTATCCGCGGAGGCCTGCGAGGTCGGTGGCGTCGGCGATCGGCGTTCCACCCATGGCCACGACTGCCTGCGCAACCGCGTAGTACGGCGAGGACAGGTCGACGTTCTCGCGGCGCTCACCGAGGATGGTGAACTGGTTGATGTCGAAGTCGAAGGATTTGGGTCCAGGTGCCAACGCATCGGCGAAACCGGTCCGAACATAGCGGACCTGCGCGGGGGCGTAACCGAGGCGATCGGCGATCTCGCGCGCGGTTGCACCTTCGAATCCGCGGCCGTTCGACGGATCGTCGTCGACGAACCACGGCGCGTAGGCAGGGTCGTCGGTGGCGATGGTCAGCACTCCCTCGCTCACACTCGTGCCCGAGCCGGGCCCACACGTCGACACCGCTGTCGTCGGAGGAATCTTGGTGAACGCGGGTGTTTCCTGCGCTGATTCCGGTACCGGCATGGAGTCTGCGCCGGCGCACGACGCCGTGATCAGAGCGGCCGCCGCGAGCACGGCGGCGGCAACTCGGCGATTGCGGGGCACGCCGTGATGATGCACGAGTCATGCACAATCGGCAATACGAACGATCGAGGCTCAGCCGAGGGCGACGGTGGCCGCGATTCCTGCTGCGCAGCACAGCACCACGACCGCGATCGCAATGGCGTCGGGCAGACGCGGGCGGCTGGGGTATGCCGTGATCTGGCCGGTACCTCCGCGCGCTGTGATGGCCTCACCCATCTCCGATGCTCGCCGGATGGCGATGGACATGGTGGCGGTGATGAGATCGACGATCGAGTTGTCCGCGGCACTGTTGAGCACCGACTTCGGGCGCAGGCGCCGGGCAGCGATCATCACCCGCATCTCCTCGATGAGCAGAGGCAGCGACCGCAGGCACAGCGCGATCGTGGCAGCCCACTCGTCGACGGGTAAACCGATCTTCTTCAGCGGATAGCCGAGAACCGCGGCTGCAGGTGCGATGTCGCTCATCGACGTCGTCCAGCCGATCATCATCGACGCACCCAACAATACGAACGCGAAGACGGCTGCGCGCAAGAAGAGGAGCACAGCGTCGAAACCGAGGGGCACATTGATCAGTCCGCCGATCAGGAACAGGATCCAGATCCACACCGGCGGACGAGGAATCGCAGTCGGTGGCACGTGTGCGATGATCGCGGTGACCACCAGCAGACCGGAGATGATTCCGATCGTCGACCACGTGGGTGCCACCACCAGCAGGATGCTGAGCATCGCGACAGCGATCAGCTTGGTACCTGCCCACAGCCGATGGACCGGGGACGATCGCGGAACTTGCCGCAGCACAACCGTTGTCACGACGGAACTCCTGGGGTCGGTGCGTCGGAGGTGATATGGCCGTCGTCGAGCACGATGGTTCGATCGCACACGCGGTCCATACCGTCGACGTCGTGCGAGATGACGACGATGGCGATTCCCAGGCGGCGCAGGTTACCGAGAACGCCGATGATCTCGGTGCGGCCGGGCGGATCGAGCCCGGCCAGCGGCTCGTCGAGCACGAGAATTCTCGGTTTGTTCACCACGAGACCGGCAATGACGACGCGGCGCATCTGGCCACCACTGAGGGAGTCGATGTCGCGGCCGGCCAGCAAGCGGTCGAGCCCGACGGCATCCATGGCTCGCGAGACCTGCGCCGAACCGACTTCGGGGCCTCCGGCAGATTCGATGTCCTCGGCGACGGTTCGACGCTGCAGTTGCAGACGTGCGTGCTGGAAGGACAGGCCGACGGCACCGACGTCACGGGAGATTGCCGAGCCGTCGAACAGGGCAGAGCCGGTGGACGGGGTGGTGAGTCCCGCGAGAATCCATGCGAGGGTGGATTTTCCCGATCCGTTCCCGCCGAGGACCAGAATGCCGTCACCCTGTGACACGGTGAGATCGAGGTCGCCCAGCGCCTTCTGCGACCACGGCGTGCGCCGATTGTAGGTGTGGCCTACGCCGCGCAGAACCAGCAGCGGCGAGCCGGAGCGGAAGATCGCCGAACCCTCGCCGAGAAAGCGAGAGCGCATCCATTCCGGTGAGTGCTCGACCTGCGTTCCCCCGTGCAGGTGTACGACGCGGTCGGCGGCGGTGGTCTCCGACTCCTGGTGTGTGACGAGAACTACCGACATTCGGTGACGGCGGGGGAGGTCGGCGAGCAGCGCAACGAGGCTGGCCCGACCGTCCGCGTCGACCATCGTCGTCGCCTCGTCCGCGATCAGCAGTGCAGGTCGCCGTGCCAGTGCCGCCGCAACTGCGAGTCGCTGCATCTCACCACCCGAGAGCGAGGCAGTGTCGCGGGGTCCCATTCCGCCGAGGCCGACCTCGGTGAGCAGCGCCCCGACGTCGGTGTCGGTGTTCGGCGGCAGCCCCCACACGACATCGTCGGCGACGCGGCTGCCGAGAATCTGGCTCTCGGGGCGCTGCAGTACGACAGCGGTGCCGCCGGTGAGTCCGAGACCGGCGACACCGTCTCGCTCGACGGTGCCCGACGTCGGTGCGCGCCCGGCCAGTATGCGTGCCAGTGTCGATTTGCCCGACCCGTTGTGTCCGACGATCGCGACGAACTCCCCGAAGTCGATGGACAGGTCGATATCGCGCAGCGCATCCGACCGTGCATCCGGGTAGCGAAAACCTATGCGATTCAGTGTGACCGGGAGGGGTGCAACACGGCCGCCGCCCGCTGCGGGCAGATGATCGACGACGGGGATGGTGGCAAGGCGATCGAGGACCGCCCCCAGAATCAACCAGGTGAACAGGGCGCCGCCGACGATGGTGAGGGTCATCGTTCCGAGAATCCACCACCACCAATTGTCCAGTACGGCACCGGCGCTCGACCGAAGCACGTCGGCGGGGCCGACCAGGGCCTGCGCCCGCGACAGCAGACGTGCGACACCTTCGATGGTGTTCTCGACGGTCCTCAGGAAGAGCTCGCGGAGCGGCGCAAGGATCAACAGCACGGTGATCGCGACGAGACCGAGCAGTGGACCGATGACCGACGTCAGCGCGAGGACAGCGAGCAAACCCTGCCCGCGTCGTTTCGCCCGCCCGACCAAGCCGCCGAGTAGTGCCGAAGTCGCCACCGTGACGGCCGTCGTCGTACCTGCTGCCACGAACGCGACGAGGGTGCCTGCGACCGCCGCGGAGATCAGCGCACGGGTGCGGTGACGCTGCGCGACGACGGCCATGGGTACCGCCGCGACGATCTGCAGCGCAGTTGCGAGAGGAACAACCATGGCGATGACGGACAGGGCAACGGTGAAGCTGCTCATCACTGCCGCCGTCGCCAACTCGGCAGGCGTCAAGGATGACGACGTGCGGTGGACGTGGGGGCTGTCGGTCACCTGTCCAGTGTGCCAGCAACGGACTTAGACTCACGCCAGGCGAAAAGCAGAGAGGCGCACCTGACGTGATGACCGTGGACGAAGAAAGCTGGGACACCCCCGTGGGTGCCCAGCTCCGCGCAGCTCAGCGAGCTGAATTGGACAACAGATACGGCAACAGCGATCACGAACCCGGAACACCGCCGACCGGCGAGGACATCGCGGTGTTCGTGGTGGCCCGCGACGACAACGCGGTCGGAATCGGATGCGGTGGGCTACGACTGCTCGGCGAGGACGAGGCCGAGATCAAGCGCATGTACGTGATCCCCGCAGAGCGGGGACGAGGCGCGTCCGTCGCGATCCTGCGGATGCTGGAGGACTGCGCGCGCACGCGGGGGATTCGAGTGCTCAAACTGGAGACGGGATCGGGCCAGCCCGACGCAGTGCGCTTCTACGAACGCGAGGGGTATTCCAAGATCGACCCGTTCGGGCCGTACGCATCCGAACCGACCTCGCTGTGCTACGCACGAACGTTGTGAACCTGTGACCCGTCTGCCCTTCGGTTCGGCACGCAGCCGTTCGGCAGGCAGCGGTTCGGCACGCATACATGCTGCCTGGATCGTCGCCGCCGTCGCATTCCTCGCGCTCGTCGGTGCCGCAGGCTTTCGCGCTGCACCCGGGGTCATGCTGGTGCCGCTGCAGGACGAGTTCGGATGGTCCCGCGGAGTGCTGTCGACGGCAGTGGGAATCAACCTGCTGCTGTTCGGGCTGACCGCGCCGTTCGCGGCGGCTCTGATGGACAGGTTCGGGATCCGGACAGTCGTCGCATCGGCACTGACGGTCGTCGCGGCCGGAAGTGCACTGAGCGTGTTCGTCACCGCCTCATGGCAATTGGTGGTGACGTGGGGAGTGCTGATAGGGATCGGCACAGGTTCGATGGCGTTGGTGTTCGCCGCGATGATCACCGACCGATGGTTCCTGAAGCGTCGCGGCCTGGTCTCCGGCATCCTGACGGCGGGCAGCGCGACAGGCCAGTTGATATTCCTGCCCGTCGTCGCGCACCTCGTCGACGCATCCGGTTGGCGGACAGCATCTCTCGTGATCGCTGCATCCGCGCTGGCGGTGGTGCCGCTGGTTCTACTGTGGCTGCGAGATCGACCGGCCGATATAGCCACGACACCGTTCGGAGCCCCCGAGGGCTACCTCGCTCCAGTCCCGATCCGTGCCGGCGTCAACCCGGCCAGGGCCGCGGTCGATGCACTGCTGTCCGCGAGCCGAGTACGGACGTTCTGGGCGCTGGTGGTGGGGTTCGCCATCTGCGGTGCCACCACGAACGGGCTCATCGGCACGCACTTCATTCCATCCGCGCACGACCGCGGAATGGCGGAGACGACAGCCGCCGGACTGCTCGCCGTGGTCGGCATCTTCGACGTCGTGGGAACCATCGCATCCGGATGGCTCACCGACCGTGTGGATCCGCGATACCTGCTCGCCGGGTACTACGCGTTCCGCGGTGTATCGCTTCTGTTTCTGCCGCTGCTTCTCTCGGCCACGATCCAGCCGTCGATCGTGGTGTTCGTCGTCATCTACGGGCTCGACTGGGTCGCGACCGTACCGCCGACCATCGCCCTGTGCCGCGAAGTCTTCGGCGAGAAGGGGCCTCTGGTGTTCGGGTGGGTGTTCGCCTCCCACCAGATCGGGGCCGGAGTGGCCTCGGTGGTGGCAGGGGTGATCCGTGACAGCACAGGCGAATACACTCTCGCCTGGTTCGGGGCGGCAGGGTTGTGTGCAGTCGCCGCCGTCGTGAGCGTGGGTATAACAAAGGCGAAAGTGCACTCCTAGAGCGCACTTTCGCCTTTGTGTCTACCCGGTCAGTCCATCGCCGGTTTTGCTTTTCGGTGTCAGCGCGTCCGCTGGCTTGTTGCGGGCCCGGCCGGACGGCGACGTCGTCCGCCGCCGGCAGCGTGCTGGCGTCCGTCGGTTGATGCTGCTCCGCCGCCCGTGCCACCGCCTGCGCCACCACGGCGCGCAGTGCTGTTGCTGCTACTGGTGTTGCTGCCGCCGTTACCCCCGCTGCGAGTGCTGCTGCCGTTACCCCCGCTGCGGCGCGGGTTGCCGCCGCCGCGTGGGCTGCCCTGACGCTGTGGCTGCGGTGCGGCCTTCGGTGCAGGCTCGACGTAGCGGGCCTGCTCGCCGACCAGTTCGGCAACCTGAGGCGAATCGGCGGTGACGCGAACCGGTGTCACGGTGATGTTGGCCTTGCGCAGTAGAACTGCGGTGTCCTTGCGCTGCTCGGGGAGTACGACGGTGACGACGTCTCCAGCGCTTCCTGCGCGCGCGGTACGGCCCGACCGGTGCAGGTACGCCTTGTGTTCTGCCGGCGGATCGACGTGCACGACGAGCTGAACATCGTCGACGTGGACACCACGAGCAGCCACGTCGGTGGCGACCAGTACCCGTGCGTCACCGGAGGAGAACGCGAGCAGGTTGCGGTCACGCGCTGCCTGGGACAGGTTGCCGTGCAGGTCGACCGACGGAATTCCTGCGTCGGTCAGCTGCTTGGCGAGCTTGCGTGCCTGGTGCTTGGTGCGCATGAAGAGGATCCGACGACCCGTACCCGATGCGAGCTGCTGGACGAGCTTCTTCTTGGATTCGACACCGTCGACCTCGAAGACGCTGTGCGTCATGGCTTCCACGTGCGAGGTGACCTCGTCGACCGAGTGCGTCACCTGGTCGGTGAGGAACCGCTTGACGAGCTTGTCGACGCCGTTGTCCAGTGTCGCCGAGAACAGCAGACGCTGGCCCTTGGCAGGTGTCGCAGCAAGGATGCGCGTGACGACGGGCAGGAAGCCGAGGTCGGCCATGTGGTCGGCTTCGTCGAGGACGGTGATCTGAACGCCGTCGAGGCTGACGTGGCGCTGTTTCATGAGGTCTTCGAGCCGACCGGGGCAGGCAACGACGATGTCGACACCTGCGTTGAGTGCGGACACCTGACGGTTCTGTGAGACGCCGCCGAAGATGGTGGTGACTTTCATCGAGTACGCAGCAGCCAGCGGTTCGATGGCGACGGCGATCTGAGTGGCGAGTTCACGTGTCGGAGCGAGGATCAGTCCGCGGGGACGGCCCGGCTTGCGGTTTCCTGCAAGCTGTCCCGCGAGGCGGGCGACCATCGGGATGGAGAAGGCGAGGGTCTTACCGCTGCCGGTCTTTCCGCGCCCGAGGACGTCGCGTCCTGCAAGGGTGTCGGGAAGAGTATCGGCCTGGATGGGGAAGGCCTCGGTTTTGCCTTGAGTGGAAAGAACTTCGGCGAGCGCGTGCGGGACGCCGAGTGAAACAAAGGTAGTCATGAAGGGTGATGCGCCTTTCGGGCAGGGTGTTGCACCCATGGGCGATGGCCCGAGAATGCAAGGGTGGCGAGACTGCCGGTGGGCAGTTTCGATCGCCGTAAGAAAAGCCTGTGCAGGGTGCACATGGACTACGCGGCCGGAGCCGGGCGGAAGTAGAAGCATTCCACGACGTCTGACGAGCAGCTACGCGCGTCATCACCGAGTGTAACCGAGCCCAGTTCCATATCCTTCCCGGAGTGACGGAACCGGCATTCACGAGTCCGTCTCGATACCGAACACCGCTTTGTCGATGACGACGTTCTCGACTGCCGAGATGTAGTGCCTGACCACCGGCATACGCGGCGCTTCGGAGGTGTATTCGTGGCCGGTGGACGTGATGATGTCGTAGATGTGGATTTGTCCGGGGCGGCCAGGTGGCCGTGGTCGGATCCACCAACCACCGGCTTCTTTCGCGTAGTTGCACGCGGCGCACAGTCCGGCGCCGTTGTTCGCGGTCGTCTCGCCGCCGTCGGCGAATGATTCGATGTGGTCGCTGTGACGGATAGGGGCGTCGCACCACGGAGTGCGGCACCGGCGATCGCGGATCTCGATCAGCCGAGCCAGTGCAGTCGGGAAGGCGCGCGCCGTCGATTCCATCGCTGTGAGTGCGCCGGTAGACGGATTGGCGTACACCCTGCGCAACGCGAGATACGTGTCCTTCGACAGCGCGTGCGCGACCAGGTGACGTGCGATGTCCGACGGGATGTCGCCGTATCCTTGCAGGTGGCCGGATTCGGTACCTTCGCCGAACAGCGTGGTGTCCGGTATGACGACGTTGACGACCATGCCTGCTCCTGCTGCAGCCGATGCGGCTCCGGTGATCCGCTCGTACGCGAGGTCGGACATGAGTTGGTCCCGCGTGCGCGCCTCGCCGCCGGCAGCGATGATCGAGGCGGCGTCGCGTTCCAGTGTCGACCACATGGCGACTGCGCGGTCCATCGAAGTCAGGACGTCGAAGTCGCACATGTGGTCCGATCGAGGCCGTGTGCTGCTGCGGCGCTCGGAATAGGACTTCTCGTAGCGGCGGACCACGAACGCAGGATCCAACGTGCTCGCGACGACACGTGATTTTCCCTCGATCGATTTGTCTCCCAGGCCTTTCAACGTGGACGCGTCCGCGCACAGCTGTCTGTCCGCTTCCCTACGGTCCTCCGCGTTCAAACATGCTGTCTCTTTTGCTATCAGGGCTGCTCGACGCTCGTTCAGATCCCCGGCTCGAAGACGTTCGAGTGTGTGAGGAAGCTCGTGGACCAGCGCGCGGGACAATTCGAGATATCTGCTGCCTCGGTTGGGCGACTCGCGTCGAGCGAGGCCGATTTGGGAAGGGATACCGTTGCGCCACTGCGCTTTCGGCTTACCGAGTGCCTTGCGCTCATCGCTGATCGCGGTAGCAACTGCATCGGTTGTGACCGCTTGCGCCGCGGCGCACGCGCTCTTCACGGACTCGAGAGCGGCGATCAACTCGATGCCCGCGGCTGCGTCGCGCGTCAGTGCTGCTTTGTTCAGGCGCCTGACGAACCTCAATACATCCACAGCGTCCATGAGATCCCCCAATCTCGAATGTATGTTCGATACTAGCGCCCTCCAGGGGGGACGGCAATACTCGAATCCGAAATGCACGAATCGGGGAAGTCGAACGAATGCACGGCCATCGTGTCGCCGCTCGTACGCGCCGAGAACAACTCTGACGCTGCAATAGATGAATGGTGCCCTCGGCAGGATTCGAACCTGCGACCTACCCTTTAGGAGAGGGTTGCTCTATCCCCTGAGCTACGAAGGCGTGCTGTGCTCGTGCGAGTGTACCGTCCACCCGATCGGCCGGCTGCAATCGCGTCCGCGATGGCTGCCGGACAGCACGAAGAGGCTTGCGCGAAGAGGTGTGCGCGACGAGGCTCATGCAAAGAACCGCCCGTACCGAAGTACGGGCGGCTCTTGCGACAGTGTCCGCCAGTGCGCCTCTCGGCAAGAGGCCGCTCGAAGCGGCAATGTGTTGGTACCCGGGGCATGGATCGAACACTGTCGAGTGGTGTAACCCGGGCTCCTCGGAAACTATTCCTGCCGCTACGCCGCACCCTGTGATGCTTCGAGTCGGCGTGCGACAAGGGCTGCCTGCAGGTGTCTGATGCCCGACGGCCTGGTGGGGTCGAAGCCGGTCAGCTGAGCGATTCTCTTCAGCCGGTAGTCGACGGTGTTGGTGTGAAGATGCAGCTGCCGCGCGGAACGCTGCCGGTTGAGGTCGTGCGAGATGTGGATTTCCAGCGTCTCCAGGAGCTCGGGTGACGCGTCGAGTGGCTCGAGGATCTGTCGAAGGTGGCGACGGCCGGGGCCCGGCCGAGTCAGTTGGTACTCCAGGACCAGATCGTCCATGCGATACAGGCCGGCCGGACGATGCAACTGGTGCGCAAGTGCCAACAGTTCGTGGACTTGATCGGCTGCCGTGGGGATGTCGGAGATGGCGGACTGTTCGGCGGTGACGGTGACCGGGACCTCCGCGGCAGTGCTGAGGCGGTGGACGAGTGCTTCGACCCACTCTTCGTCCTGCACTCCCGGTATGAGAACGGTGCCGCCCTCGGTGCTGAGCATCGCGAGTGGTGTACGCCCGCATACGGTCGCGAGCTCTGCCTGAATGCGTCGTAGCTTGCGCCGGGCGGCGACGGTCCTCTGGATCGCCGGATCGTTCTCGTCGGGATGAGAAGGAACCGAGATGGCGAGCACTAGATAACTGTCGGCGAGTTCGATTCCGGATTGACGGGCGATCGCCACCGCGTTGTGTCCGCTCAGCAGTGACGAGACGAGGGTGTGTGCGGCAGTGTGGTGTTCGCTGGCGACAGCTTGGAGCTCTTCGACGTAGCTCTTCGAAGCGGCGATCGACACCTTCTCCGACAACAGGACGAACATTCTTGCAGCTTCGATGAGATTGCTGGTGTCGCCTTCGCCTGCGCGTTTGGAGACCAGATTCCATCCGATCTGAATTCCCTCGTGATACACCGTGAGCACCGAGTCCAGTGGCACACCTTCGCGTGCCCACTGGCTCGCTTTGGCGCGCAGCTCGGCGAGGTCGGCGTCGTTGGGTGCTCGTCGCTCGTCGAGCATTTGAACGGCGATGCTGATGCATTTGACGGTGAATTCGGTGACGTCGCCGTGAAGTTGCTCGCCGGGGAGTGAACCGCACGGGGTGTTGGCGGCGAAGTGGCCGACGAGCAGCCTTGCCACGGCGCGGAAGTCGCGAAGCGGTGCCGATGCAGGCTCGCCGGCAACCATGATTCCGAGGCTCGTCGTGTTGTGAACGGTCACAGATCAGCCCTTCGTGTAGGAACTTCAGCTCTGGCGGAAACAAAGTTACCGACGCGTATTATTGCGCATTCACGCAACTTTTTGTCCAAACTTCGACAAAACTGCGGCGTTTAAAAACCTGGAGTTTGTTTCCAACCCCCTTAACGGACTTGATCATAGGTTGTTATCAACGCGTTATCCAGAGTTTCGGAGAAACAGTTTGTGAAGCCTCTCAACTCGGTTCGACACGCCTTGCGACTTTGCCTAAACAATCGAAACGCGGTTCACAGGGCGGTGATCCGGGGCCTAGGTTTGCTCGAGTGCCGAATCGATGACGCAGCAGCACCGACCGGGGGATAGAACAATCGACTTCAGGGGGTGGCGATGAGCAGACGAGTGAGTCAGTTCGCGTTGATGAGGGAACTGGAGCCTGCGATCGAGCGAGGCCTGCTAGGGCATGTCGCCCAGGCGACGACGTGGAACTCGTCGGACTACGTCGAACCGGAGATGTATTGGGGCCAGCGGCGGTCGATGCTGACCGAGACCGCAAAGGCCGCGTTGGTCACGACTCTTCTGACACACAACAACGAGGCGGTGTACCGGGCCGATCTCGCCGCGGCACCCATGACCAGGAGTGCGTGGTCGGACTGGACGGACGAGTGGACGGCGGAGAAGGCTCGCCACACCGCAGCCATCCAGGACTACCTCATAGCCACCCGTAGCGTCGACCCGATTGCACTCGATCGCGCCAGATTTCAGTGCATGACAGTGGGGATCTCGTCGTCGATGGAAGGCGATAACTTTCTGCGCTCCATCGCGTACGCGACCATCGACGTCATGGCCACCATGGTCAGCCATCGCAACGCGGCCGTCGAATGCAACGATCCGGTCGCCTCCGCCCTTCTCGGTCGTATTGTCGCCGATCAAGAGCTTCAGGTGGCCTTCCTCCGCTCGATCGGCGCCGCGGCACTCGACATCGCCCCCGCGCAGATGGCGGCGGCCATCACGGAAGTCATCATGAATTTTCAGATGCCTGGCATCGGTCTGCCGGGATTCGAACGCAGCGCCATGCTGATCGCGCGCGACGGAATCTACGATCTCCGACGTCATCTCGACGAGGTGCTGCTGCCCGCGCTCGCGCACTGGCGACTCTTCGAGCGCGCCGAGCTCGGTCTCGGTGCCCGAAGTACCTCGATCCTGTCCGGTTTTCTCGACGACCTGGAGATCCAGGCAGCAGGCGTCGAGTCGGCGGATGGTGCGGCCATGCAGGCCAGAAGGCTCCGGGCGTCCTAGCGACGACGCCCGACCAAGAGAACCCCGGGGGGTCCGTGGGACAGTCCTCTCTTCGGTTCCGTGAGGAATCGGAGAGAGGGCGCACCTGCCAGGCGGCGTGACGTCTGCGGTCCTCGTCCCAGTGGCACGACGCTGAACAGTCAGGGCAGTTGCGCAGTGAGGGCGGACGCCTGAAGATCGGGCCCCCGCTGCGTACCGCGTCGTCTATTCTGGGGCCGGGACATCGGGCGGGTTCGGTCGATTTTCCGATTGCGAGCACCGCGTCGGCGGAATCATGCTCGGGGGCAATGGCGTAGGACATGCCGATGCCGCAATCGGTGGTCGTCTTCCTCGGTCGGTTCTCGTCGCCATCGACCGGAGGTGCACTCGTGACAGGCTCGCACACCATCGTCGTCGGAATCGACGGTTCCGAATCGGCCAATCGCGCCGTCGTCTGGGCCGCGCAGGCCGCCGCGTCGCGCGGGTGGACGTTGCGGATCGTCATCGCGGTCGACCCGCCACACCATCTTTCCGACGAGGACAGGATCGAGTTCCGCGCGGTGGCAGAGGCACGAGTGGCCGCGGCGGAAATTCTGGCTGCAGAATCCGTCGATCAGGGACAGTTCGACGTAGTCGTGGAGGCAGCGGACGGCAAGGTCGTCGAAGTTCTGATGGCCGAATCCGCGGGTAGCGAATCGATCGTTCTCGGTGCAAGCGGGTTGGGCGAGTCCGATTCGGGGGTCATCGGTTCGGCGGCCGTAGCGTTGAGTGCCCACGGCTCCTCACCCGTCGTCGTCGTACGAGGCCGCAGCATCGACGGCCTCCCGCCGACGTACGGCCCGGTCGTCGTCGGCATCGACGGTTCGGCGCAGGGGCAATCGGCGGTCGCCGCTGCGTTCGACGAAGCAGCGCAACGCAACTCGCCCCTGATCGCCGTGCACGTCTGGTCGGACGTGAGTCTCGCGCAGGTCTCCGGGGTGCCGCGGGACTGGGAGTCCATCGCCGTGTCGGAAGAAGCCGTGCTTGCCGAAAGCCTGGCGGGATGGCAGGAGAAGTATCCCGACGTCGAGGTACGGCGGATCGTCGCCCAGGATCGTCCGGTCCGAGTGCTGAGCCAGCTGTCGGAGCAAGCCTCGCTGATCGTCGTCGGCAATCGAGGTCGCGGCGGATTCACCGGAATGCTGCTCGGGTCGACGAGCTATGCGCTCATCCACACCGCGGACTGCCCGGTGATGGTGGTGCGTTAGACAGCCACGGTCAGTAGGAAGGCGACATCTTCGAGCGCCTCGACGCTGTGCCGCGCGTCGGGCACGACCAGAAGGTCGCCCGCCGAGCCCTTCCAGGATTTCTCGCCACTGACCAGCATGAGCTGACCGCTCAGAACGAGGACTGTGGATTCACCCGAGAGATCGTGTTCGGCCAACTTGTTGCCTGCGACCAGTGCAACGACGGTCTGACGAAGATGCCGTTGATGGCCGCCGTACACGGTCTGCGAACTACGGCCACTGGACGCGCCCACGGCAAGTTTGAGCTGTTGTCGGGCAAGGGCTGTGAGTGACTTCTTGTCCATGGGCCCAGTATGGCTCACCGACGCATGCGCGGAGAGCGGACTGACCGAAAGTCCGTGTGAATCAGAGAGTTTGGTAAGCCTTGCCGTACTGGACGAAGCGGTAGCGAATGTTCTCGTTGCTGCTTGTCTGCCACTCGCCTGCCACCGACGTCCACCCGTCCGGAACGGCCGGTGCCGCGGTGTCCCCGTCGATCTGCAGGTCGATTTCGGTCACCTGAAGCTCGGTCGCGAACGGCAGTGCGGCGCGGTAGATTTCGCCGCCACCGATGACCCAGACCATCTCCGCGTCGGATGCTGCCACGAGTCCGTCCTCCAGGCTCGAGACAGGCTCTGCGCCGTCGGCGCGCCACGTCGTGTTGCGCGTGACGACGATGTTCCGACGACCCGGCAGCGGCCGAAACCTGGGGGGCAGGGAATCCCACGTCTTGCGGCCCATGATCACCGGATGATGCAGTGTCATGGCCTTGAAGTGCGCAGTGTCCTCGGGGACGCGCCAGGGGATCGACCCGGCGTCGCCGATTGCCCCGCCGACGGTCTGCGCCCAGATCAGGCCGACGTTCGGAGTCATACCGCTACCGGGGCCTTGATGGCCGGATGGTGCTGATAATCGACGATCTCGATGTCCTCGAATGTGTACTCGAAGATCGAATCACGGTGCGCCAGTTGGAGCTTCGGGTACGGGTACGCCTCACGCGTCAACTGTTCGGTGACCTGGTCGCGATGGTTGTCGTAGATGTGGCAGTCGCCGCCGGTCCAGACGAAGTCGCCCACCTCCAGGCCCACCTGTGCCGCGACCATGTGCGTCAGCAACGCGTAGCTCGCGATGTTGAACGGCACGCCGAGGAACAGATCCGCGCTGCGCTGGTACAGCTGGCACGAGAGTTTGCCGTCGGCGACGTAGAACTGGAAGAACGCATGGCACGGGGCGAGCGCCATCTGCGGAATGTCGGCGACGTTCCACGACGAGACGATCATGCGACGCGAATCAGGATCGCTGCGCAGCGTCCCGAGAACCTGGGTGATCTGGTCGATGTGCTCGCCGGACGGGGTGGGCCACGAACGCCACTGCACGCCGTATACCGGTCCGAGCTCGCCGTCCGGATCGGCCCACTCGTCCCAGATGCTGACCTTGTGTTCCTGCAACCACTTCACGTTGGACTCGCCACGCAGGAACCAGAGCAACTCGTAGACGATGGACTTCAGATGCACCTTCTTGGTGGTGATCAGCGGAAAACCCTCGGACAGGTCGAAGCGCATCTGATGACCGAAGACACTGGTCGTGCCTGTGCCCGTGCGGTCGGATTTGGCGGTGCCGGTCTCGAGAACATGACGCAGCAGGTCCTCGTACGGGGTAGGAACCATCACGGTGACCGAGTGTAGTGCGTCGACAACATGCGTGTGCATGCGCTGCATCCGCATAATGGGGGGCATGCCCGAACTACCCGAGGTCGAAGCGCTCGCCGGGTTCCTACGCGAGCACGCTGTCGGATCCGTGATCGGCCGTATCGACATCGCGGCTCTGAGCGTGTTGAAAACGTTCGACCCCCCGATTTCCGAACTGCAGGGCCGTGATGTCACCGACGCGGCCAGATTCGGCAAGCATCTCGCGCTGCAGGCGGGGGATCTGTGGCTCATCACGCACCTGTCGCGGGGCGGATGGCTGCGCTGGACGGACAACCCGAGCACGGCCCCACCGAAACCGGGGAAGGGGCCGTTGGCACTGCGGGTCCACTTCTTCACACCCGAGGGGCTCACGCCTGCCTTCGACCTCACCGAGGCCGGAACCAAGAAGCGGCTCGCGGTCTGGGTGGTACACGATCCCCAGCAGGTGCCGGGTGTTGCGCGCCTCGGTCCCGACGCTCTTGTCGTCACCGAATCGGAGTTCGCCGAGATTCTCGGGGGTACGACGGCCCGGCTCAAGACGTCCCTGGTCGACCAGTCCCTCCTCGCAGGAATCGGCAACGCTTATTCCGACGAGATTCTGCACGTGGCGAAGTTGTCGCCGTTCGCGTCCTCGAGCAAGCTCGATGCCGAGTCGGTGTCGGTTCTCTATCGGGCGATGCGGGAAGTTCTGCTCGACGCAGTGACCCGTTCCGAAGGACAGGACGCCGCGCGCCTGAAAGGCGAAAAGCGTTCGGGTATGCGGGTGCATGCTCGCACGGGGCTTCCATGCCCGGTGTGCGGCGACCCCGTCCGCGAAGTCTCGTACGCCGAGCGCTCGTTCCAGTACTGCGCGACGTGTCAGACCGGCGGCAAGATCCTCGCCGACCGCCGGATGTCGCGCCTGCTCAAATGACCGAGGTCTCTGTCGGCTCGGTCTTCTGGCTCGCGTAGCCGCGGTAGCCTTCCCACGCTCGACGGCGGTCGCGCCTGGGATCGCGCTGCACGCGGGTTCGAGTATCGAAGACGAGCGTCTCGCGTGCGTGTTCGTCGTACTTGGGCCACGACTCCAGCGGCGCTCCGGTGGTGGCGAACTGCAGCCACTGCGATTGCACCTTCTCGGTCACGTCCGCGAAGGCCTTGCGACCTCCGGGCACGGTCATCAACTTTCCGAAGGTGGTGCCGCTGATGCCGAAGACTGCGAAGAGTTCGAATCCGTGAGTGGCATCGAGTCCGAGCCATTTCATGACGCGTGGAGCGAAATCGTATCGGTAGCTGTAAGTGGGTGCTCGACGCGAATGTGCCTCCGCCACTTCGAGCGACGGTTTCCAGAATGTGAAGTCGCCGCCGATGTCGATGGCAGCGGCCTCACCTGGGTATCCCGGATATGCCTCGGTGACAACGTTCTTGGCTGCCGGATCGGTGAGCGAGAACAACTTGTCGATGCGTTCGGGGTTGGTGGGAAGCGCGTCGAGCACCTTGGGGAACAGCGTGCCCTCGCGGGAGTTCGTTCCGATGATCAGAGGAACCGGGTGCGCGGAGCCACCGATGTAGGCGTCGAGTGGGTTCTGTGGGAGGAACTCGCCGTCGACGACGGGCCCGAACGGGAACAGGCCTGGGGTGCGCGCCGACACCGCCGCGCCGAGCTTCGTTCCTGCGCGGCCGAGTTGGGTCACGTCCGCGGTGTCGAGTGCGTGTGCTGCATCGCCGCCGTCGCCCAGGAAGTCGAGGAACTCGCGTGCCCACTGTGTCGCATTCTCGTGGGTCGCGACCATGCCGGGAGCCGAGCTCTCGGCGATGGCCTGCGCGAACAGTCCTTCGGCAGCGGGAGTCGTCAGCAGAGTCGTGACGGCATTACCTCCAGCCGATTCCCCGAAGATCGTCACGTTCTCCGGGTCCCCACCGAACTGGCCGATGTTGAGCTGAACCCATTCGAGAGCGGCAACCTGATCTCGCAGACCGAGATTGGAGTCGAACTGGCGACTCGGACCGGAGAACTGAGTCAGGTCGAGGTAGCCCAGCGCGCCGAGCCGGTAGTTGATGGACACGTAGATGATGCCGTCGCTGTCCTCGAGCGACCGGCGTACCAATGAACCGCCGCCGTACAGCGGGGTCGCCGACGTGCCGAGCGTGTACGCGCCGCCGTGGATGAACACCATGACCGGGCGCGGTGTTGCGCTGGGCCGACCGGGCGCGAGGACGTTGAGCGTCAAGCAGTCTTCACTGGTGGGTTGGTACTTGCCGATCGACACCATCGTTCCGCGCTTGTGCTGCGCCGAGGCGTTGCCCCACTCGGTCGCGTCGCGAACACCCTTCCACGGCGTCGCAGGCTGCGGAGCGCGCAATCGGAGCGGCCCGATCGGGGGCGCCGCATACGGGATGCCCCTCCACGTGACGAGCTCACCGACGACCTTGCCTTCGACGACTCCGTCGAGTGTCGCAACTCTGGTGTTCACAGACATGTCGGAAAGTGTACGGAAGCAACTTACCGCCGGGTAGGTCTTCGCTCGGGGCAGAATGCTCGGCATGGCTTTCGAGTACCGCGCCGAGATTCTCCAGCTTCTCGTCTCGCCTGCACATGCGTATTTCGGGCGGTCGAAGGACGGGCCTGCGAAGGACGTCTCGACCGATCTGGTCGATCGAGTGGAGATCGTCGCGAACAAGGGCATACGCGGAGATCGGTTCTTCGGGGTGAAGGCACACACGGAGGCCGCGGTGACATTTCTTGCCGTCGAAGCCTGGGAGGCCGTCGGGGGCGTGCTGTCCACCGACATGCCCGACACGTCCGTGGCCAGGCGCAACGTCGTCGTGCGCGGGGTGGAGCTCGACCCGCTGCGCGGCCTCGAATTCGAACTGGATTCGGGCGACGGTCCGGTCCGGTTCCGCGGCGGGCGGCCTGCGCATCCGTGCGTCTGGATGGACACGATGGTGGTCGACGGCGCCCGCAAGGCGTTGATCGGGCGAGGTGGGCTCCGCGCGGAGCCGCTGACCGACGGCATCCTGCGTGTCGGCACGGTGACGGTGCGATCGCCCGTCGAACTCGATGTCTCCCGAGCGGGCGCGCAGGTGAAGCGGGCGCAACCCCTGAAAGTGGCGGAGTGAGCGGCAGGCCGAGCTCGTTCGTACGTTCGTGCAGCTGCAGTCGTTGATGGGCCAGAGCACGAAGGGCACACTGAAGGGATGTTCGGTCGATACCGAGTCCGTGAAAAACGAGTCTCGTGACCACCGTCTCCCGTGAATACCGAAATTCCACACGTACAGGAAGGAAGCCGATGTCCTTACCGCTGAGCGGTGTTCGCGTGCTCGAGCTCGGAAACTACATCGCCGCACCGACAGCCGCCCGAATGTTGGCGGATTTCGGAGCCGAGGTCATCAAGGTCGAGCGTCCGGGGACCGGTGACGAAATTCGCAACTGGCGCTTGTACTCGGGCACCACCTCGATGCTGTATCGCACGATCAATCGCAACAAGAAGTCCATCGTGCTCGATCTTCGCACCGAGCAGGGGAGACAGGACGTCATCGATCTCGCCGCCAAGTGCGACATCGTGTTGGAGAACTTCCGGCCGGGCACCCTGGAGAAATGGGGGCTCTCGCCGGAGACGCTCAGCGTCAAGAACCCGGATCTGATCGTCACGCGGATCTCGGCGTTCGGGCAGACCGGGCCGATGTCGCAACGTCCAGGTTTCGCCGCGGTCGCCGAGTCCTACGGCGGCTTCCGCAATCTCGTCGGTGATCCCGACCGCCCACCGGTTCGGGTCGGTGTCTCGATCGGCGACTCGATCGCCGGCCTGTACGCCGCATTCGGTTGTGCCATGGCTCTTTTCCAGCGTCAGACGGCCAAGGGCGGGCTGCCTCTGGAACAGCGGTCGATCGACGTCGCACTCAACGAATCGATTCTGTCGATGATGGAATCACTGATCCCCGATTATCTGGCCTATGGCGTCGAGCGCGAACGCACCGGCGGCCGCATGGAAGGTATCGCGCCGTCCAACGCCTACCTGTGCAACGACGGTAGGTCCGTCGTCGTCGCGGGCAACGGCGATGCGATCTTCCAGCGCTACATGGACACCATCGGGCGTCCCGACCTCGGTGCCGATCCCGAACTCGCCACCAATGCCGGTCGCTGGACGCGACGGGACGAGCTGGACGCGGCGATCAGCGCGTGGACCGGAATGCGTTCGCGCGACGACGCATTGAAGCAACTCGATGCGGCGGGTGTGCCGTCGGGGCCGATCTACACCGCAGCCGACGTCGTCGCCGACGCGCAGTACGCGTCGAGAGACATGATTCAGACCTTCTCGGTCGACACCGGGGCCGACGAGCCCACCGACGTCGGTTTCGTCGGCATCGTCCCGGTCATCGGGGGTAAGTCGATTCCGATCAGATCGGTCGGCCCCGACCTCGGCGAGCACACGAGCGAAGTACTGCGAGATCTTCTGGGCAGGAAGGACGCCTGATGTACGAGTTCGAACCGAAGGCGCAGCTGCGCGATGTGACGTTGCGCGACGGCTTGCAGTTGACCGGCAAGATGCTCCCCACCGATCGCAAGCTCGGTCTCGCTCGGAGTCTGCTGGCGGCAGGAGTGCCCGCGTTGGAGATCGGTTCGATGGCTCGCGGAGATCTGGTGCCGCCCATGGCGAACACGCTCGAGGTCATTGCCGAACTGACGGCCGAGGAACTGGAGAAATGCTGGGTCTGGGTCGCGACGCCCCGACACATCGACAAGGCCGCAGCTGCAGGTGCGCGCAATTTCCAGTACTGCTTCTCGGCGTCGGACTCCCACAACAAGGCCAACATCGGCCGATCCACCGAGGACTCTCTCGCCGCGATGCCCGACGCCGTCGACATCACTCGCAGCGTCGACGGGCAGATCCAGCTGTGCATCGCGACGTCTTTCACGTGCCCGTTCGAAGGCCGCGTGCCGCAGGAACGCGTGCTGGCCATCGCGAACGACGACCGTGCCCAGGGCGCAACCGACATCGTCATCTGCGACACCCTCGGCCAGGCCGTACCGGCCCAGGTGGCCTCGCTCGTCGCCCTTGTCGACCGCGAATCACCGAAGCGGCGCATCGTGTTTCACGGCCATGACACGTGGGGCCTCGGAGTCGCGAACACGCTCGCGGCGATCACCGCAGGTGCCACGATGGTCGACGGTTCCCTCGGCGGACTCGGCGGATGCCCGTTCGCCCCCGGTGCCAGCGGCAACACCTCCAGCGAGGACATCCTGTTCGCGGTCCGACCCGACTGGTTCCGACCCGATACGCTGGCAACCATGGTCGACATCTCCGAGAAACTACTCGCCGAGCTGGGCGAGCCCATGCGCTCGAAAACCGTCGAGGGAGCACGCTCGAGCAGAGACCGAAATTCCGTGTTCGAGTGGGTCGTATGAGCCGCATTCTCGTCACGACTCCGATTCCCGACCCCGGCATGGAGATTCTCGCGGCCGCGGGAGAGGTCGAGGTGATTTCGCTCGATCATGCGGGCCTGTTCGAGAAGTGTGCGTCGGGCAAGTACGCCGTCGTCGTCTCGCAATTGCGAGATCGCTTCGACGCAGAACTCCTTGCCTCGGCAAGGCTCACCGGAATCTCCAACTACGCAGTCGGATTCGACAACATCGACATCGCGGCGGCGACGGCACGGGGCATCACCGTCGCGAACACTCCCGGTGTGCTGACCGATTCGACGGCGGATGTTGCGCTGCTGCTGATGCTCTCGACGGCCCGTCGCGTGATCGAAGCGGACAACTTCGTTCGCGCAGGCGCATTCACCGGATGGGAGCCCGAGCTCATGCTCGGCAGCGATGTCTCGGGTCGCGTTCTCGGACTCGCCGGATTCGGGCGTATCGCTCGCGCGACGGCCCGCCGTGCCCTCGGGTTCGGCATGACCGTCAAGTTCTGCCCACGTCCGCCGTCCGACCGGGAGGTGAGCGAGACGGAGCTGGGTGAGTTCGCAGGCCGCGTCGACCATGTGTCGTGGGACGAGTTGGTGGAGACGAGTGACTTTCTGTCGCTTCATGTTCCGCTGAGCGAGTCGACCCATCATCTGGTCGACGTGCGGGTGTTGCACGCGATGAAGAACTCGGCGATTCTGATCAATACCGCACGCGGGCCGGTCGTCGACGAGGCGGCGTTGGTGACGGCATTGCGCGAGAAGGTCATCGCGGGTGCCGGTCTGGACGTCTACGAGGCCGAACCTGCGCTCGCGCCCGGTCTGGCGGGGCTACCGAACACCGTCCTGTTGCCGCACGTCGGCAGTGCCACGGTGGCCGTGCGGTCGGAGATGGCGCGGCTGTGCGCGGAGAACGCCGCAGCGATGGTCACCGGCACACCACCGCCGCACGCGGTCAACCCGCAAGCGTGGTCCGACCCTCGATAGACGCGCTGGATTTGCGCTCGGTATCGGTACGCCCGAAGCTAACCTCTGCGCCGATCGATCAGGCGGTGGACAGGTGACTCCAGAGCGAGCGCCAGCAACGACCACAATCCGACGACGGTGAACGACAACACGAATGCCACCAGCATCAGAATTGCCGTGATGGAGCCGCCGAGCAGGCTACGGCCGGAGTTGTAGGGAGCGATGTCGGGGTTGTACTCGATGACGAGTTCGATGAGGAAGATCGCGATCACCGATACCGCGATGGTCCCGACGTACAGCGACGACGCGCTCGGATCGAATCCCTCCTTCTCGGCGATGAGTTTGGTCGGGAAGGGCAGGAACACGATGCTGAGCAGCCAGACGAAGTTGGCCCATGCCAAAGTCTTCGTGTACCCGATCAGGTCGCTGAAGATGCGGTGGTGAGTGAGCCAGAGCCTGAAGATCACCACGAAGCTGAGGACGAACGCGAAGATCTCGGCACCGTGCTCGGCGATGAGTTCCCACGTGGTCATTCCCTCTGTCGGTCCGGCGATGTCCACCAGCGGCAGAATCAGCAGAGTGGCCGCGATCGCGACCACCGCATCACTGAAGTTGACGAGCCGCTCGAACCCCCGTTGCGTTTCCATGCCGTCATTGTGGCCCGCGCAGGCGTAACTTCCCACACATGGCTATCGACAAGCTGCGCGAGATGTTTTCCGTCATGGTGGTCGCGAAGAACGCCGACGCGGTGCCGCGGTACTACCACCCGGATTTCGAACTCGTCACCAACGGTGCCACGCAGACGTACGCGGAGTTCGACCGAGGTCACCGCACCGTCTACGCAACCGAGATCACCTACGACCTCGAGTACGACGAGGACGCGTGGGTGGAGGCAACGGACCGGGTGGCTGGGCGGATGTGGATCACCACGGCTCGGCCGAATGAGTCGCCGACGCGCATCGAGGTGTTGTTCATCGCAACGTTCGTCGACGGGTTGATCCACCGACTGTGGGAGCTGACCTGGCCGGACTGGTCACAGCTCGGGGCGTTCGAGACGTACGGCAACCGGTGAACGAGCGTCGAACACTGACCACCGGACGCGTGGTGTTCCTCGTCGTCGCAGCGGCCGCCCCGATGGCCGCGATGATCGGCAACGTCCCCCTCGCGCTGATCCGCGGCAACGGTGCAGGTCTGCCCGCGGCGTTCGCCATCAGCGGCATCGTGCTGATGTGTTTCTCGGTGGGTTTCGCGGCGATGAGTCAGCAGGTGGTCAACACCGGTGCGTTCTACACTTACGTCGGACTCGCGCTGGGAAAGCCACCCGGCGTTGCGGCTGCGTACGTGGCGGTGCTCGCATACACCTCGCTGGCGTGCGGTCTCGCTGCGGCGTTCGGGTACTTCACCCATCTCGTGGTTCTCGACTCGGGCCCGGACGTGCCGTGGTGGGTGTTCACCGCGGTCGCGGTCATCATCGTTGCGTGCCTTGGGTTCCGCAACGCTGATCTGTCGGCGAAGGTCCTCGGCACACTGATGGTCGCCGAATTCGCGTTCCTCACGATGTTCGACGTCCTCGTCGTCGGGCAGAAAGGTTCCGCGGCACTGCCCCTCGAATCGTTCGCTCCCGCACAGGTGTTCTCCGGTTCGCTCGGAATCGCATTGATGTTCGCGTTCTCGAGTTTCATCGGCTTCGAATCTGCGGCGCTCTACGGCGAGGAGACCAAGGACCCGAAACGGAGCATTCCGCGGGCCACCTACATCGCCGTGTCGACGATCGCCGTGTTCTACGTCCTGACGAGCTGGATCATCGTCGGTGCGGCCGGCGGCGTCGACGCACCGGCCCTGGCCCAGAGCGAACTGGGCAACCTGCTCTTCACTCTCGCTCGCGAGTACGGCGGAACGATCCTGTACGACGGTACCGCGGTGCTGCTGTGTACGAGCGTGCTCGCGTCGTATCTTGCGGTGCACAACGCGGCAAGTCGCTACCTGTTCGCGCTGGGGCGAGAAAGAGTGCTGCCGGAGGTACTGGGCCGGTTCCACGCGAAACACTTCAGCCCGCACATCGGCAGCATGACGGTGTCTTCGGTGTGCGCAGCAGCCCTGGTGGTGTTCGCGCTCTTCGGCGCCGACCCGTACCTCGTTGTCGCGGCGGGCGCGATCGGACTCGGCACGTTGGGTGTCATCGCGCTGCAGGCGGCCGCGGCTCTGTCGGTGCTTGCATTCTTCTGGCGGCGCGACGACCGATCGCTGTGGCGCACCGGAATTGCACCGGGTGTCGGGTTCGTCGGCCTGACAACGGGATTGGTGCTGGCCGGCACGCACTACAGCACACTCACCGGCTCGGACTCGGCCGTGGTCAACGCCGTCCCGGTCGTGCTGGTGGTGGCGGCAGTCGCGGGCGTGCTGGTGGCTGTCCGTATGAAGCGCCGCGAACCGGAGTTGTATGCCGGTATCGCAGCGGGTCATCTCCGGTAACGGCTCACTCGCGACGCGACTCCAACAGGCGCAGCCATACTTCACTGACAGTGGGGTACGACGGTACGGCGTGCCACAGGTCGTCGAGCGTCACCTTGCCGACGACGGCAACTGTTGCGGCATGCACCAACTCGGCAACACCCGGCCCGACGAAGGATGCGCCGACGAGGGTGTCGGTTCCCTTGTCGACGATCAACTGCGCGTGCCCCGAGTAGTCGTCCTGCTGCAGCGAGGATCCGGCGACCGCGATGTCGACTCCGAGAATCTCGACGTCGACGCCTGCGTCACGTGCCTGCTTCTCGGTCTGCCCGACGGACGCCACTTCGAGCGGTGTGAACACCACCTGAGGTACCTGTCGATGATCTGCGGTGGCCGAGAATCGCTTGCCGCTCAGGGGTCTTCCGTCGGCCCGTGCGGCGATGACGTCGCCGGTGACGCGGGCTTGGTACTTGCCCATGTGCGTCAACTGGGCTCGGCCGTTGACATCGCCCGTGGCGTACAGCCAGTCGAGGCCCGGTACCTGAAGGTGGTCGTCGGTCTCGACGAACTTGCCGTCCTCCAGTCCGACCGCCGACAGTCCGACGTCGCTGCTCGCCGGCTTCCTGCCCGCCGCCACGACGATCTCGTCGACGGTGATCGTCTCGCCGCCGACCGTCAAGTGTGCTGCGCCGCCGTGGATCTTGCCGATTCCGGTGTCCTGTGCGCCCGGCCGCGAGACGCTCTGCAGATCGGCGTGGAACAGAATCGTCGCACCACGATCACGCAATGCCGTCGCGACCAGTTCGCTCGCGAACGGTTCGGCATTGGCCAGCAACGCGGACCCGCGCACGATCATCGTCACCTCGGCGCCCAAGGACAGCAGCCACGTCGCGCTTTCGCAGGCGACGACACCTCCGCCGATGATCGCGACGCGTCGGGGAACCTCGTGCAGGTTGGTGGCGTCACGTGAGATCCAGGGGAGCGCATCGCGCAGGCCGGGTGTGTTCGGCACCGATGCCGTGGTGCCGGTGGCGAGGACGACCGCATGCCTGGCCGTCAGGGTGCGGCCGTCGACGTCGACCGTCTTCTCACCCGAGATGCGGCCGTGCCCGCGAACGACGGAGATGCCTGCGGATTCGGCCCACTTCACCTGGGAGGAGTCGTCGAGCGCATGCGTGAACGATTCCCGGCGCGCAAGCACGGCCTCGACATCGAGAGGCTTGTCGCCGACCAGCTCCTGGACACCTGGCATGTTTCGCGCGGTGTCGAGCACCTGGCCAGGGCGGAGGAGCGACTTGCTGGGCATGCACGCCCAGTACGAGCATTCGCCGCCGACCAGCTCGTGTTCGACGATGACGGCCGTACGGTCGCTTCCGGCAATGGCGTAGCTCGCCGCGTTCTCGCCAACGGGGCCGCCGCCGATCACGATGACATCGAATTCGTCGCTACTGTCCATGGTCATCACTCCAGAGTGGCATAGGCTCGTCGGCCATGGGGCAGACGAGGAAGAACATTTTGATCACCGGCGCGAGTTCGGGTCTCGGGGAGGAAATGGCGCGGCGATTCGCAGCCATGGGTCGCAACCTCGCGCTGTGTGCGCGGCGGCTGGATCGGCTCGAGGTTCTGCGGGACGATCTGCTCGCGAAGAACCCGGGCATCAGCGTGGCGATCAGGGCTCTCGACGTCACCGACCACAACGCCGTCGCGCGCGTCTTCGGCGAGCTGGAGGAAGAACTCGGCGGACTCGACCGCATCGTGGTCAACGCAGGCTTGGGCAAGGGCGCGAAGATCGGTACCGGCCGCGCCGATGCGAACCTCGCGACCGCTCGAACCAACTTCGTGGGCGCACTCTCGCAGTCCGAAGCCGCACTCGAGATTTTCCGTCGACAAAAATACGGGCATCTGGTGCTCGTGTCCTCGATCAGCGCAGACCGAGGACTGCCGGGGCCGAAGGCGGTCTATTCGGCGAGCAAGGCGGGCGTCGCGGCTCTCGGTGAGGCGTTGTCGACCGAGCTCGCCAGAACGCACATCGCCGTCACGACTTTGTTGCCCGGGTTCATCGCCACCGACATGTCGGCCAAGGCGGGCGACAACTCCTCGCTGACAGCCACTCTCGATGTCGGCGTCACCGCAATGGTCACCGCCATCGAGAAGGAGTCCAGGCGTGTGGCTCTGCCCGGCCTGAAGTGGCAGGGGATCGACCTCGCGCTGCGCTTCCTGCCCACCGCGATCTCGAACCGGCTCGTCTGACGTCTACTGCAGGTAGTGCTCGACCTGTTCGACGCTGTTGACCTTCGCGTCGTCGGGGGATTGGCCTGCGTCCTTGCGGGCGCGGCGCTGACGCAGGAGGTCCCAGCACTGATCGAGCGCGTGCTCGATGGACGCGAGTTGCGCCTTCTCGTCGGCGGGGTCGATGTCGCCGGCCTCGGACTGCGTACGCAGCTTGTGTTCGGTGGCGACCAGTTGTTCGATCTTGCTGTAGATGTCGTTCTCGCTCATGTGTTCACGGTAGCCCTATCTCCAGGATCGAGCATCGAGACGCCTGCGTGTCAGAACGGACTGTGCCCCATCTCGCAGCGCGTCCGACGTCGGGGCCAGCTGTGCGTCGGTCCCGACGAGCGAGAGGGTCGACGTCGTACCCGTCGACGCCAGGTAGGCCGAGAGTGAATTGACGGTGGCAGTGCCTTCGGCGCCAGGATGCATCGCCCTGGTCGCCACCGTCCTCGCTCGGTGTGGTCCGATCGAGTAGATCGCTGCGGGGAGTTTCCCGATGTTCGAACACAGCACCGGTGCGCTGCCGGGGCCCGCAGTGAGCGATGCGGCCACACGATCGGGCAACAGCTGAACGGCTTCGGCGGGGAAACCGCTCGGGGCACCGGCGGGACCGGTGAACGCGGCCTTGCAGGCGGCTCCGATGTCGGCCACGGTCTCGCCGGGCGACACCTCGATGGTTGCCATACCGATTCCGTTGGCACCAGGCGTACTCGAACGGAACGGCACGTTCACCGTCACCGGCGACCGATGGCCGAGTTCGACGGCGATGCCGCTGACGAGGGAAATGAACTCGGCGTTGGTCATCGCACCGTCGATGTCGAACACCGCGGTGGTGACGACGGCGGAGTGAGACTCGATCTTTTTCGGCGCCCTCAGAAAGGCGGTCAGTTCACGGCGCGATTCGGCGTGAAGCGTCAGCCCGGCCACCGCGCGCAGCGACCTCGCCGTGACGGAGGTGCCGAGTCGCACTGCGTCCAGGAGATCGGAGCTGTGGTGCGAAAGATGGTGCTGCGGAGCAGTTCCCCCGAACGCGAGCACCGCGGCCGAGATCAGGCCCGCAGCGTCGGCGAGTGCATGCGAACAGACGAGTGATGCTAGCGTTCCACCGTTGTCGGTGGTGGTCGAGGACAACCGCCATCCCGGACCGTACTCGGGATCGAGATCCACATCGGCCTGCGCGTCGGCCCAGTCGAGCAACTCGGATTCGGCAAGTCGAGAATCCTCGAACGCGAGGGGAAGTGATTCGCTGTTCGGGGCCCACCGTCGTCGAGCACCGGGAATGGAGGGCGTCACCACCTTTCGTCCCAGTAAACCCATCGACAGATTGGCATGTGCGGCAGCAAGTTCCACGCGCGCGATGGTCTCGTCGCTACGCAGCAGGCCCTGCAGAACTATCGGCAGTCCGTACCCGCGATGCGTGCGCAGGAAGATCTCGTCGATGACGGACAGTCGGTCCGAGGTCACGGCGCCCCTGTACCGTGCCTACCGGCGCCCGACGCGAATGCCTGCGCCCCGCCGAGCGCGTCGGCTGCCATGGAGACTGCGCCGCGCCGAAACTCGTTCGCGATGGCTGCCTCTTCGTCGAGTCCGTCCTGTTCGAGAAGCGACAGTCGGTCCTGGCGCATGCACGTCTGCGGAAGCGTCGCCAGTTGCGCGGCGAGTGCTTCGGCCTCGGCACGGGCATGCCCGACGGGAACCACCCGATTGGCGAGTCCGATCGCGAGCGCTTCGTCGGCGTCCACGGCACGGCCGGTGAGGATCAGGTCCATTGCGCGTGAGCTGCCGATCAGTCTCGGCAGCCTGACCGTGCCGCCGTCGATCAGCGGAACACCCCATCGGCGGCAGAAGACTCCGAACGTGCTGTTGCTCTCGATGATTCGGAGATCGCACCACAGTGCGAGTTCGAGTCCGCCGGCGACTGCGAACCCGGACACCGCCGCGATCACGGGTTTCGACAACCGCATGCGTGTCGGACCCATGGGGCCGTCACCGTGTTCGGTCGCGTGATTGGAACGGTCGGTCCCGAGCGCTTTCAGATCGGCGCCGGAGCAGAAGGTGCCGCCCTCGCCCCACAGAACCGCGACGGCCGCGTTCTCGTCGGCGTCGAACTCCTCGAATGCTGCGACGAGTTCGGTCGCGGTCGGTCCGTCGACGGCGTTACGCGACTCGGGCCGCGACAAGACGACGGTGGTGACAGGTCCGGAGCGTTCGATCCTGACTGGCATGGGTTCGACGGTACTCACGAGGTCTTGCCTGAAGCAATGAATCAATGCTTCAATTCTTCCCATGCCGTACCGCCGCACAACGGCCGTGCAAGCTCGTCTCGACGCCGGGCGCGAGAAACTCTTCGCGTCCGCCATCGAGGTGCTGTCCACACAGGGGTACCGAGGTCTGTCCATCGCAACCGTCGCCGCCGCAGCCGGGGTGTCTGCCGGCAGCGTGTACACGCACTTCGAGAACAAGTCCGACCTGGTGGTAGCGATCTTCAGGGAGGTGAGCGGCCGCGAGGTTCGGGCCGTCGCCGCCGCGGGGAGTTCGGGAAACGTCGTCGAGCGGGTCACCGCGATCGTCGAGACGTTCGCCGGCCGAGCCATGAAGAACCGCACGATGGCATACGCCCTACTGGCCGAGCCCGTCGATCCAGCCGTCGACGCGGAACGGCTGGTGTTTCGCCGCAGCTTCACCGACGCGATAGCCGGGGCCATCTCGGCAGGCGTCGCATCCGGGGACCTACCGGAGCAGAATGTCGACCTCGCGGCCGCCGGACTCGTCGGCGCGGTCGGGGAGGTTCTCGTCGGGCCGCTGAGTCCTGATCGCACGCCGGGGCCGGACGTGGTTCCAGACCTCGTCGCCTTCGCCCTCCGCTCGTTAGGAGTTCGCTGATGACTTTCCCCGCTACACACGAGGTGTTCAATCAGGTGCCGGACCTGCTGCCGTACGACACGTCGGAGGACTCGTCGCTACTGGAAGGGCTGGAGCGCCACGGGGCGCAGTGGGCCCTCGGCGAACTCCGTGAACTCGGCGATCTCGCCGGAAGCGTCGAGGTTCAGCAGTGGGGTCGGCTTGCCAACGAGTATCCACCCGTACTGCACACACATGATCGATACGGCAACCGCATCGACGAGGTCGAGTTCCATCCGCACTGGCACGACCTGATGGCGGTCGCCGTCGCCAACGGATTGCACGCGACGCCGTGGCAGTGTGACCGCCCCGGCGCGCACGTTGCGCGCGCCGCCAAGTTCTACGCCTGGGGGCAGGCGGACGCCGGACACATGTGTCCGATCTCGATGACGTACGCCGCTGTGCCTGCGCTGCGCCACAATCCGACGCTCGCCGCGCTGTACGAGCCGTTGTTGGCGTCGAGGCACTACGATTTCGGGCTGCGTGTGCCCACCGAGAAACGTGGCCTCATCGCCGGAATGTCGATGACGGAGAAGCAAGGCGGCTCCGACGTCCGGGCCAACACGACGAAGGCCGTTCCGTGCTCCGACGGTAGCTATTCGATCGTCGGACACAAGTGGTTCACGTCGGCTCCGATGTCGGACATGTTTCTCACGCTGGCGCAGGCGCCCGGCGGGCTGTCGTGCTTCCTGCTGCCCCGTGTACTTCCCGACGGCAGTCGCAATCGTATTGCGCTGCAACGACTCAAGGACAAGCTCGGGAACAAGTCCAACGCGTCGGGCGAGCTCGAGTACCAGGGAGCGACGGGCTGGCTGATCGGGGAGGAGGGCCGCGGCGTCCCCACGATCATCGACATGGTGAACATGACCAGGCTCGACTGCGTCATCGGATCCGCCGCGGGCATTCGCAACGCCACCGTGCGAGCCGTTCATCATGCACGGCACCGCGCCGCATTCGGCGCGGCGCTCGTCGATCAACCGCTGATGCGGAACGTACTGTCGGACTTGATCATCGAGTCCGAGGCTGCGACGACGGTGATGATGCGACTCGCAGGCGCCACCGACCGGGCCGCGCACGGCGACGAACAGGAGACCTCGCTGCGACGGATTGCCTTGGCCGTCAGCAAGTACTGGGTCTGCAAGCGTGCGCCCTCGCATGCTGCCGAAGCGCTCGAATGCCTCGGTGGCAACGGCTATGTCGAGGAATCGGGCATGCCGCGGTTGTTCCGCGAGTCGCCACTGATGTCCATCTGGGAAGGATCGGGCAACGTCGCCGCGCTCGATTCGCTGCGCGCACTTCTCAAGCAGCCGGACAGCGTCGATGCGTACTTCACCGAGGTCGGACTCGCATCCGGTGCCGACTCACGCCTCGACGACGCCATCTCCCGCGTCGGGAAGGAGTTGGCCGATCATTCCGACATCGAATACCGCGCACGACGCGTCGTCGAGCTCATGGCTCTCGTGTTCCAGGGTTCGCTGCTGGTCCGACACGGGGATCCGGCCGTGGCCGATGCCTTCTGCGCCAGCAGGCTCGGCGAGGACTGGGGCGGAGCCTTCGGCACATTGCCCACCGGAGTGGACACGGCAGCGGTCTTGGCTCGCGTGCCGCTGTAGATCGGTCTCAGGCGTCGACCTTCGCGGCCTCGGCGAGCTCCTCGCGCTCGTCGTGGACGTAGCGGCCGCCTGCCAAGGCGGACGCGATGGCGCCGATGATCATCATCGCGGCTGCGGCGACGAACACCACGATCAGACCGGAATGGAACGGACCCGAGATGAGGTTCGGGAAGAAGGACTGGCCCACCAGCACGTCGGAGTTCACGCCCGGCTGACCGAGAGTCCCCGATGCGCCGAGGAGTTCCTGGATCGGATTGAATCCCAGGAAGGCCGCGAACAGGCTTCCCACCGGCGGCAACGCGGCGACGTTCTGCGCGATGTCGGACGGGACGCCCTGCGCGGTCAGGCCTTCGAGCATGGCGTCCGGAAGAGTGGTCGAGAGGCCGATGATCATGAGCGAGAAGAAGATTCCGATCGACAACGCAGTCCCGGAGTTGAAGAAGGTAGCGCGCATTCCCGACGCGGCGCCGCGCTGATCGGCGGGCACGCTCGACATGATGGCCGCGGTGTTCGGGGAGGAGAACAGGCCCGATCCGACCCCGTTGAGGAACACCAGTAGCGCGAACACCCAGTAGTCGAAGTCGACCGGAATCACGAGCATGAGCAGGAACGTCGCGGCGACGAGCAGCGATCCGCCGGTGGCGAACGGACGGGCACCGAAGCGGTCCGACAGAATGCCCGAGATCGGTCCTGCAGCGAGGAATCCAACGGTGAGAGGGAGCAGGTAGATGCCTGCCCACAGCGGCGTCGACTCGTAGTCGAATCCGTGCAGCGGCAGCCAGATTCCCTGCAGCCAGATGATCAGCATGAACTGCAGGCCGCCGCGTCCGACGGATGCCATGAGCCCCGCCAGGTTGCCGAACCCGAACGCACGGTTCTTGAACAGGGCCAGATGGAACATCGGCTGTGCGACCACCGATTCCACCCAGCAGAACAGTCCCAGCACCGCGAGACCGCCGAAGACCGCGGCGAGGACCCACGGATTGCTCCACCCCGTCGTCGAATCCCCGTAGGGCTGGATGCCGTAGGTGATGCCGGTGAGCAGGGCGGTCAGCCCGACGGCGAACGTGACGGTACCGAGCCAGTCGATCGTGCCGGTGCCGCGCTGGCCCAACTCGTGCAGCGACTTGTACGACCACAGCGTGCCGAGCAGGCCGAGCGGCACGCTCACCCAGAACACCGCGCGCCAATCCCATTCGGACAGAACACCGCCGATGATGAGACCGAGGAACGAACCGGCGACGGCCGCGACCTGGTTGATGCCCAGTGCCATGCCGCGTTGGCGCGACGGGAACGCGTCGGTGAGGATGGCGGTCGAGTTGGCCATCAGCATCGCACCGCCGACGCCCTGGACCACTCGCCAGCCGATGAGCCACAGTGCGCCCGCGCCCTGGTCGAAGAAGTCGAAGCACAGCAGCACCGAGGACGCGGTGAACACCACGAATCCGAGGTTGTAGACCTTGACGCGGCCGTAGATGTCACCCATCCGGCCGAACGTCACGACGAATACCGCGGACGCCAACAGGAACCCCATGAGGAGCCACAGCAGGTAGCTGACGTTGCCCGCAGCCAGCGGATCGAGGTGAATTCCGCGGAAGATCGCGGGGAGGGAGATGATCACGATCGACGAGTTGATCGTCGCCATCAGCACGCCCAACGTCGTGTTGGACAGCGTGATCCACTTGTAGCGCGGATGGTCGTGGTCGACGCGAAGGCGACGGCGAACCGTCGCGACGTCACCGAGATCGAGCTCGTGCTCTGTAGTCACCAATATCCCCGGAATCACTCGGCCAAATAGTTATATAGGCGTACTATATTGGCCGAGGTGCGGTTAATCGACTCCAAAAGTGTTGCCTATGCCCGATTTACTCCCCGTGTTGTGCGCTGTCGAGGCACAACACGGGGAGTGGATCGACCACTCGGGAGTGCTGCTTCGGGAGTGCTACTTCGCCCGGCCTCGCTGGTCGCGGTACCAGCGGACCAGTGCGTCGGTGGATGAATCGGATTGCGGCGCAGGGGCCTGCGTGTCGGTGAGGACAGGGGTCAGCTCCAGTGCCTGGGTCTTGCCGAGTTCGACGCCCCACTGGTCGAACGAGTCGACGCCCCAGACGACGCCTTCGACGAAGACCTGGTGCTCGTAGAGCGCGATCAGCTGGCCGACGACCGACGGAGTCAGCTTGGGCGCGAGGATCGAGGTGGACGGCCGGTTGCCCGGCATCACCTTGTGCGGTACCACGTCGGCTGCTGTTCCCTCCGCTGCGATCTCCTCTGCGGTCTTGCCGAACGCGAGGACCTTCGTCTGCGCGAAGTAGTTGCTCATCAGCAGATCGTGCATGCTGCCGGTGCCGTCGCGGGTCGGGAGATCGTCGGTCGGCTCGGCGAACCCGATGAAGTCCGCTGGTACGAGGCGGGTGCCCTGGTGCAGCAGCTGGTAGAAGGCGTGCTGGCCGTTGGTGCCCGGCTCGCCCCAGAAGATTTCACCCGTGGAGGTGGTGACCGGTGTTCCGTCGGCCTTGACGGACTTGCCGTTCGACTCCATGGTCAACTGCTGCAGGTACGCCGGGAATCGGGACAGGTCGTTCGAGTACGGCAGTACCGCACGGGTTTCCGCGCCGAAGAAGTTGCTGTACCAGAGCCCGATCAGCCCGAGTAGTACCGGTGCGTTCTCGGCGAGCGGAGTCGTCCGGAAATGCTCGTCGATGCGGTGGAAACCGTCGAGGAACTCGGCGAATGCCTCCTTGCCGATGACTGCCATGACCGAAAGTCCGATTGCCGAGTCGACCGAGTAGCGTCCGCCGACCCAATCCCAGAAGCCGAACATGTTGGCGGTGTCGATGCCGAACTCGGACACACGCTCGGCGTTGGTGGACACTGCGACGAAATGCTTCGCAACAGCGTCCTCCCCGAGTGTCTCGGTGAGCCATCGGCGCGCGCCGGTCGCGTTGGTCAGTGTTTCGAGCGTCGAGAAGGTCTTCGACGCGATGATGAACAGCGTTGTCGCCGGATCGAGGCCGTCCAGTGCGGCGACGAGATCTGCCGGGTCGACATTCGAGACGAACTTGGCGTCGATGCCCGCGTCGGCGTAGTGGCGCAATGCCTTGTAGACCATGACGGGGCCGAGGTCGCTGCCGCCGATTCCGATGTTGACGACGGTGCGGATCTTCTGACCCGATGCGCCGAGCCACTCACCGGAGCGGACGCGATCGGTGAACTCACCCATGCGCGCGAGTACTTCGTGTACATCGGCGACCACGTTCTGTCCGTCGACTTCGAGAGTCGCATCGGCGGGGAGCCGCAGGGCGGTGTGCAGGACAGCACGGTCCTCGGAGGTGTTGATGTGCTTGCCCTCGAACATGGCGTCGCGATGTCCTTCGACATCCGCTGCGCGTGCGAGTTCGACGAGCAGAGCCACGGTGTCGCGGTCGATCCGATGCTTGCTGTAGTCGATGTGCAGATCTCCGGCGGCCAAGGTGAACTCGCGCCCGCGATTCGGGTCACCCGCGAAAAGATCACGCAGGTGGGTTTCACCGATGGAGTCGTGATGTAGTTTCAGATTTTTCCAGGCTTCGCTGCCTGTGATGTCGCCGCTCATATTTGTCGACCCTAATGTGCGGGACGCCCTTGTGCGCGTCTTCTGGTGCCGACCCATGCGGGCAGGGCAGACTAGAAGGCATGGGAATCAAGTCAATCATCGAAACCATTCAACCGAAGCTGTGGATCGGTGGCCATGCTGTCGACGCCGAGAACGGTGCCACGTTCGAAGTCAACGACCCGTCGACCGGCAAACCGATCGCCGTCGTCGCCGACGCCAGCCCCGCCGACGCCGCGAAAGCGATCGATGCAGCCGCCGGTGCACAGAAGTCCTGGGCGAGCACGCCTGCCCGTGAACGCGGTGAACTCCTTCGAGCGGCGTTCGAGAAGATCACCGAGCGCGCCGACGACATCGCCGAGGTCATGACACTCGAGATGGGCAAAGCCATCGCCGAGTCCAGGGCCGAGGTCAAGTACGGCGCAGAGTTCTTCCGCTGGTTCGCCGAGGAAGCAGTGCGGATCGGTGGTCGCTACACCCCGGCTCCGGCAGGCAACGGTCGAATTCTTGTCACCAAGGTGCCCGTGGGACCGGTACTGGCGATCACGCCCTGGAACTTTCCGCTCGCGATGGGGACCCGCAAGATCGGGCCCGCTCTGGCGGCCGGCTGCACCATCATCGTCAAGCCGGCAAGCGAGACGCCGTTGACGATGCTGCTCCTCGCGCAGATCCTTGCCGAGATCGGACTCCCCGACGGTGTGCTGTCGGTCCTGACCACGTCGTCGTCGAGGGCGGTGAGTGCACCCCTGCTCTCGGATCCACGTCTGCGCAAGCTCACGTTCACGGGTTCGACGGAGGTGGGCAAGAAGCTCATCGAGCAGTCTGCAGGCACTCTGCTGCGTACGTCGATGGAACTCGGCGGCAATGCACCATTCGTCGTGTTCGACGACGCGGACATCGATGCTGCCGTCGACGGCGCGATACTCGCGAAGCTCCGCAACGGCGGCGAAGCGTGTACTGCGGCCAACCGATTCCATGTCGCCAACAGCGTTCGAGAAGAATTCACCACCAAGCTCGTCGAGAAGATGAAGACCTTCACGCTCGGGCCGGGCATCGACCCCGAGACGAAGCTCGGACCGCTGATCAACGCGGATCAGCTGAGCACGGTGCAGGAACTCGTTGCGGACGCGGTCAAGGAAGGCGCCACGGTGGCTCTGGGCGGCGAAGCGCCGGGCGGAGAAGGCTACTTCTACCCGGCGACCGTGCTGACCGACGTCCCGCCGACCGCGCGGATCCTGAAGGAGGAGGTGTTCGGGCCGGTGGCACCGATCATCGGATTCGATACCGAACAAGAGGGAATCGACGCTGCCAACGACACCGAGTTCGGGTTGGCGTCGTACTTCTACACCGCGAGCCTCGACCGTGCGCTACGTGTCGCCGACGCCATCGACAGCGGAATGGTGGGCGTCAACCGCGGAGTGATCTCGGACGCGGCTGCACCGTTCGGAGGAGTGAAATCGTCCGGCTTCGGACGCGAAGGTGGAAGTGAAGGAATCGAAGAGTACCTCGACACCAAGTACATCGCTCTGACCTGACGAAAAAACTCGTTGTGCATGAGCGTTCATGCACAACGAGTGGTCGGGTCAGCGTCCGAGGCGTCCGCGACCGAGACGAAGCAGAAGCATTGCGAGCGTGTGGCCTTCCTGGCCCAGGCTGCTGAAGCGGTCGAGAACCTTCATCTCACGGCTGTGAACCATGCGAGGTCCGCCGGAAGCCATACGCGTGCGGCCGATCAGCTGCGAAACCTCGGTGCGGCGCTGGATGGCGGCCAGGATCTCGGCGTCGAGGCGGTCGATCTCATGACGAAGCTCGTCGATCTCGGCCTCGGTCGAGGGCAACGGGGTCTCGGAATCGATCTTGGTGGTAGATGCCATTTTCTTCTCCTCGTGTCACTTCGTGGATCGCTGCCTGGTCCGACACCGTTACTACCGCGTATTCGCGAGCGCTCACGGAATCGATGTGTCGATATGCAGTGCGTCACATAAAACAGTGCGTCACATAGAACGGCCCCGGATCCTCAGTGCGTGAGAGGACCTCGGGGCGCACACAACTATCGACAATTCCCCTGCCCCGGCGTCGAGCATTCGACTGCGGACAGGAGTTGGCGACGAACGGCTGTTTCGATCACCGATCCAGTTTGCCCTATGTGTACCGTCCTGGAAAGTCGGATGTTCGTTGTACTTTCTCACCGGTAACTTCCTGTCGGTCCCCGCCGGTAATCTGGTAGCGCGATGAACACGAATCTTCAGGATGTACCGGTGCCAGGAAAGTCCAAGTCCGAGACGCTTCTGGAGGGGTTGAACCCTCAGCAGCGTGAGGCCGTCGTGCATTCGGGTTCGCCGCTGCTCATCGTGGCCGGCGCAGGTTCGGGAAAGACGGCGGTTCTGACGCGTCGGATCGCCTATTTGCTGGCTGCGCGTGGTGTCACTCCAGGTCAGGTTCTGGCCATCACCTTCACCAACAAGGCCGCCGCCGAGATGCGCGAGCGTGTCGCAGGCCTGGTCGGACCGCGCGCCAACAGCATGTGGGTCTCGACGTTCCACTCCAGCTGCGTCCGCATCCTGCGAAGTCAGGCATCGCTGCTTCCCGGCCTCAACTCGAACTTCTCGATCTACGACGCCGACGATTCTCGACGGTTGCTGACGATGATCTCCAAAGACCTGCAGATCGACACGAAGAAGTTCTCGGCACGGCTGCTCGCGACTGCGATCTCGAACCTGAAGAACGAGCTCGTCGGACCCGAGGACGCCGCGGCGGACGCGGAGAAGCAGATGGTCGAGCTGCCGAAGCTCGTGGCGCAGGTCTACGGCATCTACCAGCTGCGTCTTCGTGCGGCCAACGCACTGGACTTCGACGACCTGATCGGCGAGACCGTCGGGTTGCTGCAGGCATTCCCCCAGGTGGCCGAGTACTACCGACGTCGGTTCCGTCACGTACTCGTCGACGAGTACCAGGACACCAACCACGCCCAGTACATGCTCGTGCGTGAGCTGGTGGGCACCCCGGATGCCGACGGTGCCCTCGAGGGGACCATCGAGCCGGGTGAGCTGTGCGTCGTCGGTGACGCAGATCAGTCGATCTACGCGTTCCGCGGCGCCACCATCCGCAACATCGAGGAGTTCGAGCGCGACTACCCGGACGCGCGCACCATTCTGCTCGAGCAGAACTACCGATCGACACAGAACATTCTGTCCGCGGCCAACTCGGTCATCTCTCGCAACACCGGCCGACGCGACAAGCGTCTGTGGACCGACTCCGGCGAAGGCGAGCTCATCGTCGGTTACGTCGCCGACAACGAGCACGACGAGGCATCGTTCGTCGCATCCGAGATCGACCGACTCGTCGACGGCGAAGGAGTGCGCTACGACGAGGTGGCGGTCTTCTACCGCACCAACAACTCGTCCCGAGCACTCGAAGAGATCTTCATCAGGCTCGGACTGCCGTACAAGGTCGTCGGCGGCGTCCGGTTCTACGAGCGCAAGGAGGTCCGCGACATCGTCGCCTACCTCCGTGTGCTGTCCAACGAGGACGACACCGTGAGTATGCGTCGCATACTCAACACGCCCCGGCGTGGCATCGGTGATCGCGCCGAGGCGTGCGTGGCGGTGCACGCCGAACAACGCGACATGAGCTTCTCCCAGGCGCTGCACGACGCGGCTGACGGCAAGGTCGCGCTGCTCAACTCGCGGTCGCAGAAACTGATCGGCGGGTTCCTGGAGCTACTCGACGAGCTTCGGGCCGTATTGACGGCCACCGACGGCGACGGCAACGACATCGCGGACATCGGCGACGTCGTCGAAGCGGTGCTCGATCGCACGGGTTACCGCGCCGAGCTCGAGGGCAGCAGCGATCCGCAGGACGGTGCGCGGCTGGACAACCTCAACGAACTCGTCAGCGTGGCACGGGAATTCACCTCCGAGGCACGCAACCTCGCGGCGGTCGAGGCAGAGCTGGAAGCGGAAGGTATCGAGCGGTCGGTACCCGACGGCGAA
Source organism: Rhodococcus yunnanensis NBRC 103083 (assembly GCF_001895005.1). Taxonomy (GTDB): domain Bacteria; phylum Actinomycetota; class Actinomycetes; order Mycobacteriales; family Mycobacteriaceae; genus Rhodococcoides; species Rhodococcoides yunnanense. The sequence goes on from NZ_BCXH01000011.1 coordinate 150,654, forward strand.
GCCGATCCCGAGGAGGGCCTCCCCGAACCCGGATCCCTCGCGGCGTTCCTCGAGCGAGTCTCGCTCGTCGCGGACACCGATCAGATCCCCGATTCCGGCACGGGAGTCGTCACCTTGATGACGCTGCACACGGCCAAGGGATTGGAATTCCCGGTCGTCTTCGTCACGGGCTGGGAGGACGGTCAATTCCCACACATGCGTGCACTCGGCGACCCGCACGAGCTGTCCGAGGAGCGCAGACTTGCATATGTCGGCATCACTCGTGCGCGCCATCGTCTCTACGTCACTCGGGCGATCATGCGCTCGGCGTGGGGGCAGCCGATCAACAACCCGGAATCGCGTTTCCTGCAGGAGATTCCGCAAGAGTTGATGAAGTGGAAGCGAGAGGATCCCGGCGTCGGCGGTGGGCGCGCCATCGGGGGAGGGCGTCCCCGATCGGGTTTCGGTGGCGGTGGCTTCGGTGGTGGCGGTTTCGGGGGAGGCGGTTATGGGGATCGACAGTCGTCGTCCACGCCGAGCTTCGGTGCGCCGCGCAAGAACAACACTCTGGTCCTCGCAGTGGGGGACAGAGTCAACCATGACAAGTACGGCCTCGGAACGGTGTTGGAGTCCACCGGGTCAGGAACCTCGGCGATGGTACTCGTCGATTTCGGTACGTCCGGGCGTGTGAAGATGATGCTCATCGGTGGGGTCCCGATGACCAAGCTTTGACTTTCCTTTTGCGATTGCGCTTTTGGTGAATCTCGCCGGCGGCGACGGGGTATCTTTGCGCACACCTACGCGGTTGCCGAAGGACCACTATGCGCGTCGCCATCGTCTCGCCTGGATTTCCGCCGGACCGAGGCGGGGTGGAGGCGCACGTCGAAGCTCTCGCCGAGGGGCTGACCGCCGCCGGTGTCGACGTGGAGGTGTTCTGCGCGCATCGTGGGGCGCGGTCGACGCACGTTGCCGGCACCGGCTCCGTTGTCGTGCACACCTTCCCGGCGTGGAGAGTGTCCAGTATGTCGATTTCGCCGAGGCTGTTGTGGAGGGCACTTCGGCTCGGACCTGGCTTCGACGTGATCCACGTGCACAGCTATCACGCAACCTCCGGTGCTGCGGCGCTGGTGGGGCTCCGTGCGAGAGTGGTGTTCACGCCCCACTATCACGGGGTCGGGCATTCCCGGGCTGCCGAACTGCTGCATCGGGTCTACGGCCGTTTCGGTTCCGTATTGTTCCGCCTGAGTCGGGCGGTGATCTGCGTGTCCGAGGTCGAGCAGGAACTGATCGTGCACGACTTTCCGCGCTGCGCGGACAGAATCACGGTGATCCCGAACGGCACGAATGTCATCGGTATCGGTGCGGCTGCACCGTTCCCGAACGAGCCTCCCACCGTGCTCAGTGTGGGGCGCCTCGCGGCGTACAAGCACACCGAACGGCTGGTCGCGGCCATGGCGGATGTGTCCGAGCACGCTCAGCTCGTCGTGATAGGCGACGGTCCCGAGCGTGCGGCCTTGGAAGCGCGGGTACGTGACTCGGGCATGGAAGGCCGGATCCGTTTCACCGGGCAGGTCGACGATGTGACACTTCGTCGCTGGTTGCGCACGGCCGCGGTGCTGGTGTCGCTGTCGGAGCAAGAGGCATTCGGAATGGCCCCCGTCGAGGCTGCGAGCGCTGGAGCGCGTGTCGTGCTCAGCGATATCCCGGCCCATCGTGAGCTGGAGAGGCTGTACCTCGGCGACGCGGCACGAATCGTGGCCGGCCACCTCGACGTCGCATCGACGATCGGCGAACTGCTGATGCTGAAAGACCGTGTAGTGGTGGAGGTACCGGACTGGCCCTCGGTTGCCGCGTCGACCATGTCGGTGTACCGAAGTGTGTGCAAGCGCTAGCCGCGAAGCTGATTTGGTAGTAGCTTTGTCTGCAGCGCCGTACGTCTCCTGTCCCTGGCACGTCACGCGCCGACATGAACTGAGCTGCTCCTGACAATCGGTGGCCACTGAACTCGTTGACGCGAACAGGTGGGCTGCCATGCACTACGACCAAGAGTTCGTGGGTGCCATCGCCCGGTTGGCAGTGCTGCCGGCCGAGAAGTGCGATTGCATAGCTGCGATGACCGAATTGAACCGCATCGCAATCGAACTGCTCGGTCTGTTCGGTAGCGGCGTCACCGTCACGGTTGCAGGCCGTCAGCATTCCATCGTGGAGTCGACCGCTCGTGAGACGGATCTGACGTGGTTCCAGGATCGTCTCGTGGTCGGGCCGTGCCGCACCACCTGGGACGCCCTGACGACGGTCTGCCTGCCGGATGTGCGTGAGTGCGTCGAGCAGTGGCCGGAGATCGCGGCCGAAGCCCGATGCACCGGAATTGCCGGGATTGCCGGTATTCCCATGCACATCGGAATACACTGTATCGGCGTCCTTGCTCTGTACTCCGACGAACCTCGGATGTGGCGTGAGGACGACATCAGTGCCGCCGACGTCCTGGCCTCGATGACAACCGGGTATTTGATCGATTCGACAGCGCTGTCGCAGAACGAATCTCGCGCGGCTCGGCTCGATCGTGAAGTGCAGTGCAGGATAGTCGTCGAGCAGGCCAAAGGGATGACTGCAGACGACAGGCAGGTGTCGGTCGATCAGGCCTACCGGTTGATCGAGCAACACGCGGTGCGGCACAACACAACCGTTCTTGCGGTGGCTCAGGCGATCGTCGGTGTCGGATTCCGGGTCCGCTCGTGAGCGGCGTGCGACCGGTCCCGGTCCGCGGTGACGGCTCGGCTCGGGTGCGCCCCAGCGGCGTCGGTCGTTCCCTTCGATCCGAATCCGCCGACGCGGCCCCGTCGTCGCACGCGCCCTTGGTGAAGCTGTCGATCGTGATGCCGGTCTACAACGAGGAACGCACCATCGGTCTCGCCATCGAACGGGTCCTCGCCGTCGAGTTCGACTGCGCTGCCGAAATCATCGTCGTCGACGATGGAAGTACGGATGCGACGCCTCGGATGCTCGGCGCGCTCGCGCGTCGAGGTGTCGTCGTCATCACGCATTCTCGCAACTACGGCAAGGGAACCGCGGTGGTGACGGGAATACGTTCGGCAACGGGCAGCCATCTCATCATTCTCGACGCGGACCTCGAGTATGCGCCTGCGGATATTCCGTCACTGCTCGCCCCTGTCGTCGAAGGAAGAGCCGACCACGTCTTCGGGGTCCGGGTGTTCGGTGTGAATTCTCGGTTTCCTTCGCTGCGCTATGCGTACGGTGGACGAGCTACGACGCTGGTCGCGAATCTGCTCTACGACTCGTGTCTGACCGATATGCACACGTGCCTGAAACTGATTCCGGTGTCGCACTTTCGGGCACTTGCGCTGCACGAGGGCGGATTCGGACTCGACACCGAATTGACAGCGCGGTTGCTGCGGAGTGGGGTGCGACCGTTCGAGGTGCCGGTGTCCTACTGTGGACGCTCCGCGCGCGAAGGCAAGAAGATCACCTGGCGCGACGGTGTGCACTGCCTGTCCGTCCTTTTCAAGGTCCGTATCGAGCGTCATCCGATTCCGTTGCCGCCGTTGATCATCGATGCCAAGTCCGATGATGCCGTTCCCGACTCTCCCGAGGGCCCTGGTTCAGGCGAAGCCGGGAGTCCCGACGGGCGATTCGGACTTCGATCGCGGTCACTATGAGAGGCAGGCATACCTACGTCGTCGTAGGACCGGGATTTCGCTTCCAGAGCGGTATCTCGGTGTACACCCATCGGTTGGCGGACGCCCTGTCGGCGTACGACGACGCCTCGGTGTTGCTGTTACGTCGCCTGATCCCACGGCACCTCTACCCGGGAGCCGCGAGGGTCGGTAGTCGTCTGACCGACCTGCATTACCCCGACAACGTGCCGGTGCTGGCCGAACTCGACTGGTATTGGGGGCCGACGATGGTGCGGGCGTTGCGGGCCCTTCGACGAGCGCGTCCCGACGCGATCGTGTTGCAGTGGTGGACGGCCGCGACGCTGCACAGTTACCTCGTACTTGCCCTCGTTGCTCGGTGGTGGCGCATCAGGGTGATCGTGGAGTTCCACGAGGTGCAGGACACAGGTGAAGCGGATATCGGGCTGGTTGCTCGGTATTGCCACCGGGCTATGCCGCTGTTGCTGCGGTTGACCGATGCTGCGCTGGTGCACAATCGACACGACCTCTCGCTGCTGCGGCGAACGTACGGCGGCGACGCGATCGACCGGCTGCGTCTCGAAATGGCCCCCCACGGTCCGTACGATCATCTCGTCGGCGATCGGGCGCCCGCACGCCGTGACGGCTCGGTGACGCGACTGCTTTTCTTCGGGCTCATTCGCCCGTACAAGGGCCTGGAGGATCTGATTCGCGCCTTCGGCTCGATGACCGAGGAGGAAGTGGAGCAGTTCCATCTCACGGTGGTGGGTGAGACATGGGAAAACTGGTCCCTTCCAGCAGAACTGATTGCGGCAAGCCCGTACCGCCATCGCATCACGTTCGTCGATCGGTACGTCGACGACGGCGCCGTGCGCTCGTTCTTCGCGTCGGCGGACGCCCTCGTGTTGCCGTACCGACGGGGTTCCGCCAGCGGTCCCATGCAGATTGCGATGAGTGGCGGTATGCACGTCGTCGTGTATGCCGTCGGCGGGTTACGTGAGACCGCTGCGGAGTACGAGGGAGCTGTGCTCGTGCCGCCCGACGACATCGACTCTCTCCGAGCCGCACTGCTACAGCTTCCGCCGCGCCGCGAGATGCGATTCGCGGACCCGTCCTCGTGGTCGACGACGGTGTCCGCGTACGACCGTCTGGTTCGCCGCGCATGATCTCGATCGCGCACTTCGCTCCGGCGCAGGGCGCGAGGAACTCCGCACCCAGTGACCACGGCGCATGCGGAGTTCGGCTGTGGGCGCCGATCTGTGTCTCGATAGCGGCCGGTATCGTCATTGTCGGTCTGTCGTACCGGATATCAGCGCATTCAGGCTCGCCGTCGGCGTACTACGGCGTCTTCTGGGCAGGGATGTCCGCCGCTGTCGTTCCCGTCGCCATCGTGCTGGTGCGCAGAAGCAGTACCGATAGCCAACGGCTGTGGGCGATACTGTTGCTCGGACTGTCGACGGCCGTCCCGAAGTTCCTTCGCAACCCCGACGTACCGCTCTATCACGACGAATACGCCCATTGGCGGCAGGCGATGGATGTACTGGTCAGTGGCCGTTTGTACCATTCGAATTCGATAATCCCGATCGTCGAGTTCTATCCGGGAACCTCGGCGTCCACTGTATCGATCGCGGGCCCGAGTGGATTGTCGGTATGGTCGTCCGGGCAACTGCTGGTGTGTGCCAGTCATGTTCTCACGCTGTTCGCCGTCTACGTGCTCGGGCGATCGCTTCTGGGCTCCGGTCGTGCAGGAGCGATTGCGGCACTGGTCTATTCGATCAATCCGTCGGCGCTCTACTTCGACACTCAGTACGCCTACGAGAGTGTCGCCATCGGATTGTTCCTGTGGGTTCTTGCCCTTGCAACGCTCGCGGTGTCCTCGCCCGATCGTCGCGTGCGCCGTGGGTATTGTGCAGCGGCTCTACTGTGCGCGGCCGGATGCACAGTGACGCACCATCTCACGACGCTCGTGCTGCTGGCGGTCATGGCATTGCTGGCGATGTCGGTGACCGTACACACCGCGCGATATCCGCTCGACTCCACGGACATGCCCTACGCCGCCCTGCGTTGGTGGGCACTGCTGGTCGGCATCGGGGTGATCGCAGCGTCGTGGCTGGTGTTCGTGGCTTCGCCGACCATGGCGTATCTTGCTCCGTACGTGGGTAGTTCGATTCATCAGCTGACCGGTGTCGCGGCCTCGCAGGAAGAAAGCCGCGAGCTGCTGGCGGCGAACGTGCAGCCGCTACCCGAACGAATCATGACTGCACTTGCGCCTGCGGTGGCAGGTGTGGTGTTCGTACTCGGTCTCGGCTTGGCTCGCAAGGAACGTCGGACGCTTCCCGGCGCACTGTTCGGGTTCTTCGCGCTGGCAGTGATGTACTTCGCCTCGGTGCCTTTCGTGCTCGTTCCGTCCGGTGCCGAGGGCGCCCGACGCTCATGGGCCTTCACATACGTGGCGATCGCACTGATCTTCGCCTTCGTCGCCACATCCACCCGTTGGCAGAGATCGTCGATTCGCGTCGGACGACGAGCTCGCGCGGTGACCGTGTTCGCGACGCTGACGATACTGGCGATCGGCAATGTCGGCGGCGGACTGAACGACCCGTACCGATTTCCAGGGCCGTTCCTGTGGGGGTCGGACACCAGATCCGCGTCCGAGGAGGCACGCACTGTCGCCGAACAGCTGTACTTCCAGTTCGGCAGCGTGAACGTCGTGAGTGATCGGTACACGAGCCTGGCGCTCGCGGCGTACGGGTCGCACTACATCGCCGAAGCCACCGACGCATACCCGGTATGGAATCTGACCCAGACCGATTCGGATCCCGATCCCACCCTTGCCGGTGACATGACGTTCTCCCGCTACGTGTATCTGGTCGTCGACGTTCGTATGTCCGAGGCTCCGGCGTTCAACGGTGACAACTACGGCGCGGGGGATCCCCTTGCCGGAGAGCCGACGCCGCAGGCCTACCTCGATCGGCTCGACGCTGTCCCGTGGGCCGCCCGGATCATGTCGACCGAACACCTTCGTGTGTATCGCCTGGATCTGGAACGAATCGGTACTGCCGTGCAGGAGGGACCGTGACCGAGCTGAGAGAACCGACGTCCCGGCACGAAGCAGCGCCGCGATCGAGTTCGACGCGCCGAGTGCTCGTGCCCTGTGCGCTCGTGCTTTTCGCCGCAGCGCTCGCCGTGAGCGATGCCCCGTCGATCGTCCGCGCCGCCGTCGTACTTCCCGTCCTGATTCTGGTTCCAGGATGGGCAGTGACCGTACTGCTCGTCGGTCGAGCGAACGATGCGCCCGAACGGCTCGTGCGAATGTGCATGTGCCCGTTGCTCGGTTCGTTGCTTCTACTCGCGGTCGTGCTCGCTCTAGGCGCCGGTGGTGTCGCTATCACCGGCGACACCGTTGCCGGATTCGGTGCGGCTGCGGCAGTGGTGTCGGTGCTCGGGGCAGAGTGGAGTACGCGACATGGCCGATCGGCCACCACGTTCGGTCGACCACCCGACGCACGGACGGTTGTCCTCGGTGCAGCGGCAGCGGTGCTGCTCGTCACGGCGCTGGTGGTTGCCGTGAAGCTGCAGCCCGAGGTTCACGAGAAGTACACCGAGCTCGTGCTCACCGGTCCCGCGACGTCTGCCCCTGGCCAGATACACGCGAGCGCTGGGGCCGACGTGCAGATTCGCTGGGCGAGATACAGCTATGGATATTCTCTCCCACAGGATCTGCCCGTCGTCGACGTCACCATCGCAGGTGCCTCCGTCGTCGACGAGGCGGCGACGACAGAGGCGCCCGAGCCGGTGCCGGACGCCACCACCGATGTGGTCGACTCGCAAACGGGGAAGTTCACCGTCGCGGCACCGGAGAAATACGGGACCTATCGCGTGAGCGTGACCGTGAGCGATGCGGACGCTCCGGATCTCCAGGCGGCCGGCAACTCCACACTCGTGATGTATCTCGAGGTGGGCAGGTGAGTCGGCGGTTGATCTCCGAACTACGAACTCGGGCAGCCGATCACCTGTCCGACAACCCGATGCTGCGGTCGAGCGCGGCGCTCATGTCGAGCACGGTGGCAACGTCGCTGCTCGGCTACCTGTTCTGGCTCGTCGTCGCACGGACGGCAGATGCAGACGTCAGCGGGATCGGAGTGGCGACCACCAGTGCACTGCAGATGACCGCAATTTTCGCGAGCGTCGGTGCGGGTACCGCGATGCTGCAATGGCTACCCCAGGCGTGCGGCCCGGCGCAATGGCAGCGCATCTTCACCGCGGGAGTCGTTGTTGCCCTGGCCACCAGCCTTACGGGGTCCGTTGTCGTGGTGCTGATACTCGGACGCATGTCGAGCATTCTGCCCACCCTCGATTCGCCTGCCGCTGCCGCGTTCTTCTGCTCGGGCGCAGTGCTGTTCGCAGTGGGCACAGTTCTCGATCATGTGGCGGTGTCGGAAAGGCGAAGCATTCTGTTGTTGGCGAGGAACGTCCTGCTGTGCTCACTGCGTACCCCACTTCTGTTCGTTCCCTTCCTGGTTCGTGATCGACCCAACGAGATTCTCGTCGCGTGGACAGTGGCCGCCGCGTTGTCGCTCCCACCGTCGCTTCTGCTGTTCACCCGCGACGACTCCCGACGGTTGAGGCCCGCCTTCGGGCACGTGGTGAGCGACATCAAAGCGATGGTGCCCTCCCTCGTCGGACAGCACTTGATCTCGGTGGCAGCGGTTCTGACGACGTTCCTGTTGCCTGTCGTCGTGTTGGCACGTACCTCGGAAGCGGACGCGGCGTACTACTACGCTGCGTGGATGTTGGGCGGAATCTTCTTCATGGTCAGCCCGTCCGTGGCCACGTCGTTGTTCGCCGAAGGGTCGGCCGACCCCGCGAGGATCCACGTGTCGGTGGTGCGGTGCTGCCGAATCATCACAATCTCGATCGCACCGCTGATCGTGTTCTATCTCGTCTGCGGTGGGTGGTTGCTGCAACTGTTCGGGCCGGCATACGAGCAGAACGGGCGGGCTCTGTTGCTCGTGCTGACGTTCTCTGCGATTCCGGATGCCGTCACCAATGTCGCGGTTGCGGTCCTGCGGTCCACGAACCGGCTCGGGGCCGCGCTTCGCCTCAACACCGCGATGCTTGTCGTGTGCCTCGTGCTGTCGTGGCTGTTGCTGCCGTCGGTGGGAATCGTCGCGGTCGGTATCGCGTGGATCGTGAGTCGAAGTGCAGGAGCGGTGTGGGTAGCGGTGCAGTGGCGCTCGATCATGGCGGCGCCAGGTGAGGCGAACGGCGCTCGCGCGGACACCGAACCAGGACGGGCCGAATGAAAGTTCTTCTCGTCTGCGACAGCTATCCACCGGCCACCGGTGGCCTCGAACGAGCGGTCCAAGCTCTGGCCCACGGACTGGTCCGCGCCGGTGACGAGGTCACGGTGGCGACTCTGGGGCATCCGAGTGGTGCGACGGCCGACGACCCTGGCGTCGGTGTGGTGGGTGGCGTTCGTGTGGTGGGAGTCGACGGGTGGAGTCGGCACCTCGACAGGTTCTCCACCGACCCGAACCATCGCTTCCATCCCACGGCCCCGGATCCGGCACTGACTATGGCACTGCAGCATCTCGTGGACGAGATTCGTCCCGACGTGGTGCATGCGCATGGCTGGATCGTGTTCTCGTGCCTACTGCTTCGGCTGCCGCTGGGCTCGGCGTTGGTCCACACCCTGCACGATTACGGTCTGACCTGTGCAAAGAAAACGCTTGTCCGACAACAGGATCTGGACAGCTGCTGCGAGGGGCCCGCGCTCGGTCGCTGTCTGCCCTGCGGACGGGACGCATACGGCGCGGTGAAGGGCGGCGCTCTGGTGCTGGGCCTGGCAATGACCAGACCGCTCCTCGGCCGCATCGACATGTTCCTACCCATCAGTGCAGCAGTTCGAGCAAGCATGCCGGACGTCGGGCCGAAACGAGTTCGGATCATCCCGTCCTTCGTCGCCGACGACGTCGCGAACGAGGCCTCGGCAGCGGTCCCGCCCGATTGCCTGCCCGCGGGCGAGTACATCGTCTTCGTCGGAGCTTCGGGCGCGCACAAGGGCGTCGACACCTTGGTGGAGGCACATCGACAGATGCGGCATCGGATACCGCTCGTGGTGATCGGTCCGGCGCAGGTTCGGCAGCACCCGCGCTCGGGTACACCCGAGCGACCGGTGATCCACGCCGGATCGCTTGCACACGGGCCGGTGATGGCGAGTCTCGCATCGGCGAAAGTAGCTGTGGTGCCGTCACGTTGGGCAGAGCCGCAGGGGTTGGTCGCGATCGAGGCGATGGCAGTCGGTACACCGGTCGTCGCATGTGACGTCGGGGGATTGCGTGATGTGGTCTCCGAGGAGACGGGACTCGTGGTTCCCCCGGGTGATCGTGCCCGGTTGGCAGACGCGCTCGATCGGCTTCTCGACGATGCCGCGCTGCGCCAGCGCACGGGTGTGGCTGGCGCAGCGCGCGCCCTCGGGTACACGGAATCGGCAATCGTTCCCCTTGTGCGGCAGGCCTATCGGGCAGCACAACGGAATCGACATGAGACGGAATCGACGTGAGCGATCGGCCCACCGAAACATGCGGTCACCGACCGGAATTACGCACTAGATCCACCGCATAGGCCTGCCACCAGACGCTGGAAGGCGGATCACCCCGGTCGCACGTGCCGTCCGATTCTCCCGGATGTTTGACCCACAGGTACGCATCTGCGTGTGCGTCGTCGGTCTGCGCTGTCGGCTCGTCGCCGAGAGCACGACCCGGCGGATTGCACCAGTTGAGCGGTGCGTCGGGTGCAGGTCCGTTCCCGTTACGTGAAGTATCGATGACATAGTGCTTGCCGCCGAGCAAACTCGACACCGTCTCGCCGTACGCCGATTCCTCGGCCGTGCTGAAGAAGTTCGCGACGTCGAGGCTGAAGCCTCGTATCCTGTCGACACCGACAGCTGCCAGCATCGACGCGAGATCCGGTGGGCTGAGCCACCGGGAATGTCCGCCGTCGAGATAGACCGCGACGTGCGGTAGATCCGCGAAGACCGACACCGCGTGCCGGAGCATGTCCAACCGAGACTCGGTGTCGGCTGGATCGAGGCAGGTGGTGGCCGTCAGTGCATCCGGTTCGACGATCACGGCTGCTGTCCTGTCGCCGATCGCCGTTCCCAGACCGTCGATCCATGCACGATACTGCCCAGGATCGGTGAACCCGCCTGCCGAGTAGGAGCCGCAATCGCGGTGGGGGATACCGTACGTCACCACTACGGGAATCGCATCGGCCGCTGCCGCGTCGACCACATACCGCTGCACCGACTCCGGGGACGCCGACGAGTCGAACCACCGTGCCTGTGGGGTGTCGGCGATGACCGAGATGTCCCGTGCGTCCTCGGGATAGCGGATCACTGCCCGCGATGCCGATGTGTCGGGGGAGACGTACAGAGGTTGTGTGGTGAAGATGTTGGATTCGGTATGCCCTTCGGCGGAGGACCGAACCGGGGCCGCAGCACTACCGAGCATCAGTAGCGCGAACACTGCGCATGCTCCGATGGCCGCCTTCGACTCGTCCATGACCCGGGCCACTACGTAGACCCGGCGTAGTCGCGCCGCAGGCTCTGCAGGACGAGCTCGGCGACTTCCAGCGCCCGTGGCCGACTCAGCAACGTCGCATGGTCACCCGGCATGCGGTGTGTCGTCAGAGGGCCTCGATGCAGTTCCTTCCAGCCCAGCGCTGCCCGCCCCACCGCAGTTGCGGTCTCCTCGGTCACGAACAATTCCATGGGCACGTGATGGCCACCGCGGGAATACCGTTGGATGATGTCCCATGCTCCGCGCAGATCGAACTGCTCGGCTTCGGCACGGCGCACGAGTCTGGCTTCGATCAATCTCTCGCGCGCTGCCCACCGTAGGTTGGCCGCGTAATCGAGGACCATCTTCGTCCGATCGGGTTCGCGGACGCGAGCCAGCCTGCCGGCGGGTGACTTCCACCTGCGGATCAGCTGACGCGCCATTTCCGGGGTCGGCGAGTCCAACATCACCACTCGCTCGACGTGGCTCCCATCCTCGGACAGCCTTCGGGCCAGCTCGTACGCCAGCAGCCCACCGAACGAGTATCCGAGCAGGACGTACGGTCCATGCGGTGTGACCGACCGAATGGCGTCGAGCAGAGGAGCGGCGAGTTGCTCGATACTGTGCCAGCGGGCATACCTCCCGCCGGGCAATATCGGCAACAGAGGGTGCGCAGGTAGCTCGTCCTTCCACACCGACGACAGATGCCGAAGGCTCATTGCGCTGGCCAGATCGGGGTAGACGACGAAGATCGGTGGTGCCGAGCCAGCCTGCTGCGGGCGGGATCGCGAGGCGACGGTCTGTGCTGTCAGATCGGTCAGCCCGGCCAATGTGGTTCCCCGTGCGAGGAAGTCGGCCAAGGTGACCGAGATGCCGAGGGTGGATTCGATCCGCGCCAGCAGCTGCGCTGCGTGCAGCGAGTGCCCGCCCAGATCGAAGAAGTTCAGATTCTCGTCGACGGTGTCGACTCCGAGAACATCCGACCACAGTGCGGCGACGTTCGTCCGCGCATCGGGATCGACTCCGCCGCCGATCCGCTTACGCTGCAGGCGTGTTGTGGTGTCGTCCATCACCGGGGCCGGCGCGGGTAGAGCTGCGCGGTCGAGCTTTCCGCTGATCGAAGTGGGCAGCGCGGAAAGATGTACGACGGCAGTAGGGACCATGTAGTCCGGAAGGCGGGTTCGCATCCAGGCTCTGAGCTCGACCTCGAGCGAGACCGATTCCCGCGAGGACGATCCCCGCGAGGCCGGCTGCGGGCCGACGACGTAGGCCACGAGTTGACGCCGCCCATCGCGGTCCTCGCGTGCGGCGGCGGCCACTGCATCCAGTCCAGGAAACTGTGCCATCACCGACTCGACCTCGCCCAGCTCGACACGGAAGCCGCGTATCTTGACCTGGTCGTCGTTGCGACCCAGATGTTGCAGCCGTCCGTCGCTGAGCCACCTGCCTCGATCCCCGCTGCGAAAGACCATGTGTCCCTCGCAGAATGGATCGGGCAGGAATCTGCGTTCGGATTCTTCGGGTCGATTGGCATACCCCTGCGTCACTCCCGATCCGCCGATCAGAATTTCTCCCGGTACTCCTGTGGGGACCAGGCGAAGTCGCTCGTCCACCACGTAGAGCCGAACACCGGTCAAAGGCTTTCCGACAGTGATGGGTTCACCTTCGCTCACGAACCCACCGCCGGCGAAGACGGTCGTCTCGGTGGGTCCCCACCCGTTCCACACCGCACGGCATCGCGCGAGCAGTGCGTCGGCCAGCGGTTCGGGAAGTGGCTCTCCCACACTGCCCGCGACGAGTGCCGGGTTGCCCGACCAACCCGCCGCGATCAGTGCCGACCACGTGGTCGGCGTCGCGCCCATGAACGTGGCGCCGGATCGGCCGACGAGATCGATCAGCAACCGTGGATCCTTGGTCTGCTCCTCGTCTGCGACGACGAGTGCGGCCCCGACCCCGAGCGTGGGAAAGATGTCCCCGATCGACATGTCGAAGGTGTAGGACGCCACCGAGAGTACGGTGTCGGCGGCTGTGGTTCCCAGCGCCTCGGGCATGGAATCCATCAGGCTCGTCACGTTGCGATGCTCGACTCGAACGGCCTTCGGCGTACCGGTCGTCCCGGAGGTGTAGATCATGTATGCCAGATCTCCGGGTTCTGTTGCACGCGAGCTCTTGTCCGGTACACGAGAGCTCTCGACGAGAGCTTCCACGACGAGCCCGCGGTGAGCGCGCGGATGATCCGGCGACGAATCGGTCAAGAGCACACGTGCCCCCGAGTCGGCGATCATGAACTCACGTCGTCGGGCCGGCTGCGCCGGGTCGATGGGAACATACGCCGCACCGGACATCAGAATGCCCAGCAGCGCAGGAACCAAGTCGATCGAGCGAGCGAGCACAGTCGCAACGACATCGCCGCACGTCACGCCTGCATCGAGAAGAAGCGCCGAAATGGACTGGGCGCGTTCCGCGAGTCGACGATAGGTCAAGCTCTGAGTGCCGACGACCACCGACACCGCATCGGGTGTGCGCCGTGCCTGCTCCATCACGCGGGCATCGATGCGGGTGCTCGCATCGTGAGGTGTACGCGTCAGGTGCAGTAGTTGACGGCGACGATCGTCGGTGTCGGGCTCGAGGAGTTCCGTCAGAGGTACGTCAGGAGTGCTCGAGATCCGATTCAACAATCGAACGTACTGCTCGGTCATCGACTGTGCTGTGCCGCAATCGAACAGATCCGTGCTGTAGATCAATCGGCCGGTGACGTGGCCCTCGCTACGCTGGTCGAGTTCCATGCTCAGATCGAACTTGGACTTACCGAGTGCTGCCCCGATCGCATTCTCCATCTGATGCATGGACCACGACGGGTCGGGTGTCAGCATCGGCGGTTCCAGGACGAACGCAGACTGGAACACCGGGTTTCTTCGGGGGTCTCGCGGTAACCCGAGGCTGCGAACCAGGTGCTCGAACGGCACTGCGTTGCCGATCGCGTCGAGAATCTCGTGGCGCACTTCCCGGAGGAGATCGGTGAACGTCGACGCGCCCTCGGACGAGCATCGTAGGACGACGGGGGTGAGGCAGTACCCCACCATCGACTCGAGCTCCGGTCGTTGTCGTAGGTCGCAGGCGGTGGCGAACACCACGTCGCGGGTACCTGAATAGCGCTGCAGCCAGTATGAGTATGCGGCCGCCAATACCTGGAACAGAGTCGCGTTCGCGGATGCGGCGAGCTCGCGCAGCGCACGTACGGTCGCAGGCTCGATCGAGATCGGCACGACGTCGCCTGCCGAGGACTTCAGGGGAGGGCGCGGTCGGTCCTGGGGGAGATCGAGTGGCTGCGCGCCACTGAGCCGAGCGCGGAAGTGCTCGATTCTTCGTTCGACCTCGGGTGAACTCACCCACTCCCGCTCCCACACAGCATAATCCGGGTATCGGATGGGAAGCGGCGGCAGCAGCGCCTGTACTCCCGCGCAGCGTGCGTCGTACAGGGCGACGAGCTCGGGCAGTACTATCCGGTACATACTGACACCGTCGAAGACCAGATGATGCATGCTCAGATACAGTCGGTGGTCCGATCGAGACAGCCGTACGAGCAGAGGTCGAATCAACGGGCCCGTCGACAGGTCGTACGGCTGCGAAGTGCGTTGTATCGCAATCGATGTTGCCTCGGTCTCCGCATCGCCCTCACTCAGGTGGCTCAGATCGAGCAGCGCGGGCTCCGAAGGCAGATGCTCGTGCACCACTTGCACGGGTTCACCGTCCAGGGTCTCGAAGGTCGTACGCCATGCGTCGTGCCGTCGAACCACGTGATCGAAGGCCCAGCGAAATGCATCGACATCGAAGGATCCGCTCTTGCGCACGGTGACCAGTTCGTTGTAAGCCGAAGAGTGCGGAGACATTCGGTCGACCAGCCACAGTTGCAGTTGCGCAGCCGACAGCGGTGCCCGGCCGTGCGGGTGGTCGATTCGCCGAACCGGATGATCACAGGCACGGCCACGAGTGTGTACACCGCGCAGTCGTGCGTCGAGAAGCCTCCTACGTGCCTCGGTCAACTCGGCCTCGCTGAAACTCCGCGCTTGGCGGCGATCGCCGTTGTGGGAGCTCATACGG
The DNA here is from genome assembly GCF_001895005.1 of Rhodococcus yunnanensis NBRC 103083. GTDB lineage: Bacteria > Actinomycetota > Actinomycetes > Mycobacteriales > Mycobacteriaceae > Rhodococcoides > Rhodococcoides yunnanense. Next base: position 165,949 of record NZ_BCXH01000011.1, read on the forward strand.
ACCACCGGACCCTCATGGCCTGCAGGCCGCGAAGACCGAGGTTCGGACGCCACACGAGCGGTTCGGGAACGAGTGAGAGGTCGGGAAGACGGGAGAGTACCGCGGCGAAGGCGGCTGCGGCCTCCATTCGGGCCAGCGGCGCACCGAAGCAGAAGTGGGCCGCCCAGCCGAATGCCAGATGCCGGTTGTCACTCCGGCACAAATCGACTCGATTCGGATCGGGAAAGCGATCCGGATCGCGATTGGCCGCCCCCATCACTGCGATGACCGCCTGCCCCTTCTCGATCGGTCGACCCGCGATCGAGGTGTCGCGCGGTGCGAGCCGGGCCGTGTGTTGGCTCGGGCTCTCGAAGCGCAGCAATTCTTCGACCGCGCTGGGCATGAGCGTCGGATCCGCTCGAAGCTGCTGCAGTGCAGCGGGATGTCGCAGCAGTGTCAGCAGCCCGTTGCCGATCAGATTCGTCGTCGTCTCCTGTCCGCCCACCATGGTGACTATGACGTTGGCGACGACCTCGTCCTCGGTCAGCCGGTCGCCGTCGATCTCGGCGTTGGTGAGCGCGTTGACCAACCCATCGGTCGGGTGCGCCGCTTGCGCACGGATTGCATCTCTGAAGTAGCAGGTCATCTCGTCCACGCTGCGCAGCACCTGTGCCGTTCGCCCTGGATTGTGTTGAAAATTTCCGAGCATCTCCGCGAAATCGGTCGACCATTTCTTGAGCATCTCGTGATCGGACGTCGGTACGCCGAGCATCTCCGCGGTCACGATCGCGGGCAACGGATTGGCCAACTCGGCCATCACATCCATGTGCCCTCTGCCTGCGACTGCATCGACGAGCGAATCGGTGATGCCCTGGATGTGAGCTGCGAGTTCCTCGATTCGCCGCGGCGTGAAAGCAACCGCGGCGAGCCTTCGCACCCGTCCATGCGCTGGGCGGTCGAGAAAGAGCATCTGCGCAACCATGATTCGGGCGAGAGGCGTCAGGTTCTCCATACCGAGTTCGACGAGCTTGTCCGGGGTCGGGGTCCTGTTGGCACTGAAAGTGGTCAGAACCTCGACGACGTCGGCGTATCGGGTGACCACCCATGCATGCAGGTAGGGGTCCCACAGCACGGGAGTCTCGGCGCGCAAGCGTGCGTACAGAGGATATGGGTCGGCCAGTACCTCCGGGTCGAGTAGGTGGAACAAACTGGGTGTCTTGGTCGGTGCGTTCATCTCAGCTGATGCCCCCGTCCATGTCGACGGCGTTCGTCAACGATTCCGCGCTCATCTCTGCAATCTGCTGCACCAGTAGGCGTTCGATCTCGACCGCCATCTGCGCGACGGACGGATGATCGAACAAGTCGAGCAATGTCATCTCGACGCCGTAAATACGGGAGATCTCGATGATCAGCTGGGCGCCGAGCATCGAATGTCCACCGAGGAGAAAGAAATTGTCGTCGACGCCGATTTTCGTGGTCTTCAGTCGCTCCGCAACCATGTCGAGCAGCGTTGCTTCCACCGTGGTGAGCGGGCGGTCCTCGATCCGGTCCCCGCGGTCGGGCGGCGGGAGAGACCGAAGCGCGGTTCGATCGATCTTGCCGTGTGCTGTCGTCGGCAATTCGGTGACCGCGACGACCGTATCGGGCACCATGAAGTCCGGTAGTCGCTGTGCGAGATAGTGCTGGAGGTCGACTGTGCCCATATTCGAATCCTGCTGAAACACAACGAACAGGGCGAGCCGCGGGTCGCCGGATCCTTCGATCGGAACAACTGCGCAGGTGCGAACCTCGGTACAGGCTCGGAGGGCGTCGCCGATTTCACCGATCTCGACTCGGAATCCCCGAATCTGCACCTGATCATCGACGCGGCCGAGGAAGTCCACGCTGCCGTTGTCGTCCATGCGCACCACGTCGCCGGTGCGATAGGCGCGAACCGCGGAATCCAACGGGTCGGAGACGAATCGCTGCGCAGTGAGTCGGGGCAGTCCGAGGTATCCCCGTGCGACGCTGACGCCGCAGATCACCAGTTCCCCGATGGATCCGGGCGGCACCGGTTTTCCGACATCGTCGACGACCCTGAGCTCTACTCCGTCGATCGGCGTACCGATCGACGGAGCGTGAACGGAGTCGGATTGGGCTGCAACGGTTCCCGATGTCGAGACCACCGTTGCCTCGGACACTCCGTAATTGTTGACCAGTTCGAAGGGCAGCCCCGGCGGCGGCAGGTGGCGAAGGACGTCGCCGCCGGTCAGCAGGTACCGCAGGGCCGCCGTGGGCGGCCACGGAAGTTCGACGAGGGTTTCGGCCAGTGGCGTCGGGAGGAACGCGACGGTGATGTTCTCGGCAATCATCCAGTCTCGCAGACGAACCGGATCGGTCTTGAGTGCCGCCTCGGGTACGTGGAGGCAGGCGCCCGCGCAGAGTGTCGGCCAGATTTCCCAGGCCCCGGCATCGAAGCCGGGGTTGGCGATCAGCGTCGTTCGATCACTCGCCGTGAGGTCGAATGTGTTTCGGTGCCAGTCGACGAGATTCAGCAGACCGGCGTGCTCGACCATGACGCCCTTGGGCTTTCCGGTCGAACCGGAGGTGTAGACGACGTACGCGAGATCGCCTGGGGCAGGAACAGTGTGGCTCATCGACGCTGAGGGCGTAGCGCTCGGCGACGTGCAGGGCGATACCACATCGACTGTGCCGGACAACGTATCGACCATCGATGGGTATGCGACCGCGACACCCGCGCCGCAGTCCGCCACCATGAAGTCCAGCCGCTGGTGCGGCTGATCGGGATCGAGTGCGACGTACGTTGCGCCGAGTGCGAGAATTGCCAGCGCTGCCACGATCAGGTCCGACGATCGGGGCAGGCACAGCGCGACGAGGTCGCCGCGCGCCACACCGGCCTGCTGCAGCCGAATACCCAGTTCGTTCGATCGCGCAGTCAGTGCCGAGTACGACAGGTGGTCGTCGGCGCTTCGCACCGCCGGCGCGTTCGGTGTGGCACGCGCTCGATCGAATACCTGCCCGGTTATGTCGAACTGCGTGGCAGGGCTGTCGAGACGATTCTTGTGTGCCGAATGCTGCGTCGAGTACATGGGCTGCCCCTTGTGGTCCGATCCGGATGGAACGGGGCACCGAGTAGCAGGGGCAGCCCCACGTGATCAGCGCAGCGAAACCGGGGGCACGAGTATCGCGGCTGACCCGAAAATACTCCACGTCCCGGTGCGGCGGCTACGGTTCGGGCGGAGGAAATCGAACTCGGTTGCAACTCTGCTTCGAGTGCGTAGAAGTTGTCGTAAACCGACGGGATCGAGAGTACGGTTCAGGGAATCAAGTTTATCGCATGTTTTTCGATGGTCGGGGCGGCGAAGTAGCAGCTCATCGGACAACCAGTGTGAAGGACTGGTTGAAAAACACTGAATTAACTGATGCGAGTGCGGGTTCGAAGACGCCGGGTAGATGCCGCACGCCTTGAACAAGAAATTTGACATATTCGCGCGTAAGGAATCCCTGCTCATGACTCACCTCGCTGTGCAATCTTTGCCTGCCTGTCCGCCTCGGACTCCCTCCTCGCCAGTGTGTGAACACGGCGTCAGCGAACTATCACCCTGCGCGAGCGCACCGGAATCCGATGCAGAGCCACTGCCGACGCTCGGGGCCTCGCTGCGTGCCCTCGAAGAGGTGTGTTCGGTGGCTGTCCGAACGTTGGCTCTTCGGACCAGCGTCATCGTCGCGACGGTCGGCCGGTCCGATCACACCGTCAGTGCGGGTTGTGCAGACGGTGTGATGCCGGAGCAGGATCGATCGACAGTCCGCTGTATCGCGAACATCGGCGGCACGGCCACGATGCGGCCGTCGTTCCACACCGACAGGCCGACAGGCCGGCGTGCGGCAACTGCGTCGATTCTGCTCGAGCGAGAAGGCGTGCGTCTCGGGGCTCTGCATCTGTGGTCGGCGGAACCGCGTCCGTGGCGGCCGGCCGATCTCGATATCGCCCACCGGCTGGGAACGGTTGCGGCGACACACATCGACTTCGCAACTCGGCTGTGGCAGCAGGAACAGCTCGTATGCCAGCTGAGCTACGCACTGGAGGCGAGAATCATCGTCGAACAGGCGAAAGGGATCATTGCCAACGACAGGCAGATCGATGTCGAGAAGGCGTACGAGCTGATTCGACGGCACGCGAGACGTCACAATGCGACAGTCCGAGCTGTGTCCAACGCCATCGTCCACGCAGGGATGAGGGTCGCTCGATAGGACCGGAGCTAGTCCTGCTCGACGCCGAGGCTGATGCCACGGGAAGCGAGCCAGGGAAGTGGGTCGATCTTGTTCTCGCCGGGCAGGTGTACCTCGAAGTGGAGGTGAGGCCCGGTGGAGAAGCCGCGGTTACCCATGCGTGCGATCTGGTCTCCGGCCATGACGTCCTGGCCGACGCTGACGGTCGCGCTGTCGATGTGGCCGTAGACGGTGATGGTGCCGTCCGCGTGCTGCAGGCGAACCCACATTCCGAAACCCGAGGCGGGACCGGCATCGATGACCTTGCCGTCGGCGACCGCGAGGATCGGCGTTCCGATGGCGTTGGCGATGTCGACTCCGGCGTGCAGCGTTCCCCAGCGGGTTCCGAAGTTCGATGTGTACGTTCCGACGGCCGGCAGTACGAACAGCGGGCGGCGGGCGGCGGCCTCGCGGGCGGCACGCTCCTCGCTGAAGCGCTGGCCCTTGGCCAGAAGGTCGCTGAACTGGCTCAGATCGACAGCGTTGGCGACGTTGAGAATCTGCGGAGCGGACGACGGCGACGTGTCGGTCGTGTCTGCGGCATATCCGGCAGCCTGCGGTACCGCGGTTGCTGCGATTCCTGGGGCCGCACCGGCGGCGAGAGCAACTTCCTCGGACGAGGTTGCTGTGGTGGTGTCATGATCGACGATGGCCTGTCCCGCTGCGACGACGGCGCCCGCGGCAACTGCCAGGACCGCTGCGCGACCCTTGAGTGCGGTGGGGGGCGTCGGGATGCGGTGCGCTCCACCCTTGCGGGGAACGGCGGTGACGGTCTCGAATGTGTCGGCGGTACCGAACTCGGAAGAATCGAGCGATTCGGGAGTGCTGTGCAGCTCGGAATCGTGGTAGCTGTCTGCCGAGCCGTAGTTGCTGGCAAAGTAGTCGTACCGGTTCGAGTCGAGGTCTTCGGTCTCGGCACCCCAGCTGGTCTCGTTCGAGTACACGGTGGGTGCGCTGTCGGTCACGACCGCCGGTGTGACGAAGCGGCTGGAAGTGAAGGAAGCGCGGTGTTGCGACAAGACCTGCGACCTCCGTTTCGTGATCTGCTCGTGACTTAAGACTCGGCAGACGGTAACGAAACGATTGCAACGGGCGCAAGTTTTCCGGCCCACAAGAGGCATATTGTGACGTGCCTCACACTGCGAGCAGGGGTTATGCGAAGACGCCGCGGCGTCTCCACTCGGTCACGATTACCCGCCTCGTCGTTATCGAAACACCGCGAGAGGTGACCGACTTGTTCGGCGTCGAACGATAGCGTTCACCCGTGCCATCCCCATCTCGGATCGATCCGTCCGGCAAAGTCCCCCCTCGTCGTATCGAGCGTGGAAACGACGAGGACAAGAGTGCTCGGCCCGCCGCCGTCGTCGCAGCAGTACTGATGTCGATCGCGGCACTCGTCGCTGCTGCGGCACTCGTGGTCGACACGGTCCGCGTCGAGTCCGCGAGCGCTGTCGGCGGAGGTGTCGAGTCCGCGAGCGCTGTCGGCGTAGGTGTTGTCGCCGCCGCGATCATCTCGATCGCCCCGCTCGTCGTGACCGCACTCGCCGCCCTCGCCGCGGCTTCTCGCAGCCCCGCATTCGCCGGGGCGCTCACGGCCGGAGTCGGCGCGGTCGCCGTCGGGCTCGCGGTCCTGGACATCGGTCTGCTGCTGGACCCGATCGACGCGAACCGGCTGGAGCTGTTTCGGCCGGTCACCGCCGCACCGCTCGAGCCCGGCCCCGGTGCGTACCTGATGTTGGCCGCCCATGTGGTGGCGGTGCTGGCGGGCGTGTGGGGTTGGGTCGCGGTCGGCCGGGCGTCCCTGACCGACGGGTACGGGCAGTCGGCCGGCCCGGATCTCACCGGCCGCGCCGCTGCCGCTCGCATCGGCGGGGTGGTGTCGTCGGTCGCAGCAGTGGCCGCAGCGCTCGTGGCCGGATCGATGTTCGTACCGCCCTACGTCTCCGCCGACTCCATCGTGCTGGTTCCGGCGATCATCGAGTCGCCGTGGACGACGGCGGTGGGATCCGGCCTCGTCGCGTTGGCAGCACTCGTCGTCACCGCCTCCGCGCTGGCGTCGATCTCGCCTGCCGTCGCGTCGGGCACGCTGATCGGCGCGGGAGCGACGCTGCTCGGTCTCACCGGCGCACGAGTGACAGCGGGTCTGTCGTCGGGCGCCGGGATCGAGGTGTCGCCGGGTGCCGTGGTCGGAGTGATCGCGTCCGGGGTGATCGTGGTCGCAGGAGTACTGGCGCTGCCGCTGGCTGCGGCCCGGGATCGGCGAGCGGCGCGCACGTCGCAGGACCGGGTTCGATCGACTGCCGAGGCCGGATCGGATGTGAACGCGGCGTCGACGCGGTGGCACCTCGTCGCTGGGTCGGCCGGTGCGCTCGCCGGGGTCCTGCTGGCCGCGGCAGGGTTGCTTCCGGTTCTGAGCGTCCCGGACGGGTTGTCGCCCCCGACTGTCCTTGCGACACGAACTGCGCTCATCGCCGGAGTGGTGCTCGTCCTCGCGTCCGTGCCGATGTTCTTCTCGCTGTTCGCCGCTACCGTCGCACCGGCCCTCGGAGTGTTGAGCGTCGCAGCGTTCATGGCTGCGTCGGGGGTACTGCAGTCGGTCGTCCTCGCCAGCGATATCGCAGGGATCTCCGTCGGAACCGGAGGCTTCGCGACGATCGCCGGATCGGTGGCGGCCCTCGTGTGCGGAAGTGCGGTCCTGCTCGCGGGAAGCGCCGAACGTGACGACGTCGACACCTCCCGCCGTGCCACCGACGTCGTGGTCGGCTCGGTTGCCTGTGTCGGCGCGATCGTCTCGGCAGTCGGCTTGGCGCTGCCGCTGTATCGAGGTGTCGACGTCACGGCTGCGACGGTCGTCGAACTTCCGTGGGGCTGGGATGTCTGGGGTCAGATCGCGCTGGCTGTGACACTGCTGATCGGCGCCGTCGTCGCGGCGCGGTCGAGGCGCTCACGCGGGACCTCGTTGCTCGTCGGCGCCGTCGTGGCCATGGTGATCTATTTGCTCGGCTGGCCGCTCACACAGGCGCGCGCCGTCGCTCCGGTCGTCGGGCCCGGGTTGTTCGCCGGGGTGGTCGGAACGGTGATTCTCGTTGCGGCTGCACTACTTTCGGCTCGCCGGCAGTCCTAGTGAGACGTGGGACACAGCGGCCGTGCCGGTGAGATAGACCACATAGCATCCATGCGCCCGATGGAGCGCCGGAGCACCTGGATAAAGTCGGTCATCAGACCCGCTCACACCCGACGAGCGGGCGTCAACGTAGACGAGACGGTGAGCTGATGGATCTCTTCGAATACCAGGCGAAGGAATTGTTCGCCAAGCATGGCGTACCAACTTCAGCCGGTCGTGTCACGGACACGGTTGCCGGCGCAACAGAAATTGCCGAGGAAATCGGCAAGCCAGTGATGGTCAAGGCTCAGGTCAAGGTCGGCGGCCGCGGCAAGGCCGGCGGCGTCAAGTACTCAAAGGACGTTGCTGCAGCTACCGAGAACGCCGAAGCGATTCTCGGACTCGACATCAAGGGCCATGTCGTGAAGAAGCTTCTCGTTGCAGAAGCTTCCGACATCGCGGAGGAGTACTACATCTCCTTCCTGCTCGACCGCACCAACCGCACCTACCTCGCGATGTGTTCGGTCGAAGGTGGAGTCGAAATCGAGGTGACGGCGGAGGAGAACCCCGACGCACTCGCGAAGATCCCGGTCGACGCCGTCAAGGGCGTCGACCTTGCTTTTGCTCGTGAAATCGCCGAAAAGGGCAAGCTTCCCGCCGAGGTGCTCGACGCCGCTGCGGTGACCATCCAGAAGCTGTGGGAAGTCTTCATCAACGAAGACGCCCTGCTGGTCGAGGTCAACCCGCTGGTTCGCACCCCGTCCGATGAGATCCTCGCCCTCGACGGCAAGGTCACGCTCGACGCGAATGCCGACTTCCGCCAGGCAGGTCACGCGGAATTCGAGGACAAGGACGCAGCAGATCCTCTCGAGGCCAAGGCCAAGGAGAACGACCTCAACTACGTCAAGCTCGACGGACAGGTCGGAATCATCGGCAACGGTGCCGGTCTGGTCATGTCGACGCTCGACGTCGTCGCATACGCCGGTGAGGCGCACGGTGGCGTCAAGCCCGCCAACTTCCTCGACATCGGTGGCGGCGCCTCGGCCGAGGTCATGGCCGCAGGCCTCGACGTCATCCTCGGTGACGAGCAGGTCAAGAGCGTGTTCGTCAACGTCTTCGGTGGAATCACCGCATGCGACGCTGTGGCGAACGGCATCGTCGGCGCGCTGAAGAAGCTGGGCGACGACGCCAACAAGCCGCTGGTTGTCCGTCTCGACGGCAACAAGGTCGAAGAGGGCCGCAAGATTCTTGCCGACGCCGCGCACCCTCTGGTGACGCTCGCCGGAACCATGGACGAGGGCGCCGACAAGGCCGCCGAGCTGGCAGCGAAGTAGAGGAAACCATGTCTATCTTTCTGAACAAGGACAACAAGGTCATCGTCCAGGGCATCACCGGCGGCGAGGGCACCAAGCACACCGCCCTGATGCTCAAGGCCGGTACCCAGGTCGTCGGCGGCGTCAACGCACGCAAGGCCGGCACCACGGTCAAGCATGTCGACGCCGACGGCAACGACATCGAACTCCCCGTCTTCGGCACCGTCGCCGAGGCCATCGAGAAGACCGGCGCCGACGTCTCCATCGCGTTCGTCCCGCCTGCATTCTCGAAGGACGCCATCGTCGAAGCGATCGACGCAGAGATCCCACTGCTCGTCGTGATCACCGAGGGCATCCCCGTGCAGGACTCCGCATACGCGTGGGCCTACAACGTGGAGAAGGGCAAGAAGACCCGCATCATCGGCCCGAACTGCCCCGGAATCATCACTCCCGGTGAAGCTCTCGTCGGCATCACGCCCGCCAACATCTCCGGAACCGGCCCCATCGGCCTGGTCAGCAAGTCCGGCACGTTGACCTACCAGATGATGTTCGAGCTCCGTGACTTCGGATTCTCGACGGCCATCGGTATCGGCGGAGACCCGGTCATCGGTACGACGCACATCGACGCCATCGAGGCATTCGAAGCGGACCCCGAGACCAAGCTCATCGTCATGATCGGTGAGATCGGTGGCGACGCCGAAGAGCGTGCAGCCGACTACATCAAGGCCAATGTGACCAAGCCGGTCGTCGGCTACGTCGCAGGCTTCACCGCTCCCGAGGGCAAGACCATGGGCCACGCAGGCGCCATCGTCTCCGGTTCGCTCGGCACGGCTCAGGCGAAGAAGGACGCGCTCGAGGCTGCAGGCGTCAAGGTCGGCAAGACGCCGTCCGAGACCGCTGCACTCGCACGCGAGATCCTGGAATCGCTTTCCGTCAAGTAGGGCGTATTCCCTACTGCAGGAACCGTTCACACTGAAGGGGCGCACACGGTCGACAGACCGTGTGCGCCCCTTCAGTCATGTCAGCGGCACCGTTTGGGTCGTCACTGCTGGTAGTGCGTCACTGTGTGAGTGTGTCGGTGAGGACATTCAGAACGAGGGTCGCGGCGGTCGGTCCGGCATTGAGGAACCACGGATCGTCCTCGACGGCGACGATGTGATTCTCCGTTGCCGCACTCATCGAAGTCCAGAGCGGGTTGGAGGTGAAGGTCTCCGCGTTCGAGCCGGGGGTGCCGGTCTGCTGGTTGGAGACGAAAACCCAATCGGCGTCGGCCAATTGAATTTCCTCTTCGCTGAAGTCGCGCGCGACCTTGTCGAATTGCTGGCTTTCCGGACGTCCGAGTCCGGCATCCCATGCGATGAAGCCGGCGAACGACGGTACGCCGTACACGCGTGCCAGGTCGGCAGTGAAGCGAACGAAAGAGACTGTGGGCGAATCGGATCCGACGGTATCGCCGAGTTCGTGAGCATCGTCGAGGAAATCGTCGAGGTACTGCTGGGCTTGCTCGGTACGCCCGAGCGCGGCGGCGATCAGAAGGAAATCTTGTTTCCAGTTGATGCCGACGCCCTCGGTGAGAACGGTGGGCGCAATGGCGGACAGGAGTGGGTAGTCCTCTTCCGACGCCGTGTTGTTTCCGAGTATCAGATCGGGCTGGATCGCCGCGAGTGCTTCGAAATTGACGTCCTGGCGATTGCCGACATCGACGAACGACGCCATCTGCTCGGAGTACTGAGGGAACGAACGGGACAGGTACTCCGGGACGAGTTCGGCTCCACCGGCGTAGGTGACCCCGACGGGAAGTACGTCGAGTGTGAGGACGGAATCGAGTTGGCCTGTGGCGAGCACAACAACTCTCTTAGGTTCCGCCGGGATGTCGGTGGACCCTGCGAAGTGCCCGACGGTGCGTGGGAACACGCCGTCGGCCAGGCCGGGAGAGCCCATGCCGTCGGGCACAGCGGTAGGCCCCGGTGTGTCGGCAGATGAGTTGGGGGCAGCAGTGTCGGGGGCTGCGGAGGTGGTGGACGGGGCGGTCGCGGTCGAGTCGGGTGAAGAGCTCGAACAGGCGGACAGTCCAAGGAGGGATATGACCACGAGCGAGGTGGTGAACAGAGAGCGTTTCAAGTCGATGTCTTTCGCACAGCAGTGAAGGGACAAGGTAAAGCTATCTTTACTTCAATGTTCAACACAATTCGGCGGAAATGGCCCTCCGTTGCATTCATCGTGATTTCAAGTGTGGGCAGGGTCGGTGAAGATCGGTTCACTGGTGACCATGACCACAACCGAGAACAGAGCACTTGCACGCGACTGGCCGGACGCTCCCACGTCTCCCGAGGGCTGGATCGGTAGAGCGGGGGAGGTGGCTCAGATCCTTGCGGTCGACGCCGTTGCACGAGATCGCGGGCGCGAGGCACCCTTCGCGGAGGTCCAGCTGCTCAAGGACGCCGGGCTTGTCACGCTGCTGGGTCCAGTGGAACACGGTGGTGCAGGCCAGGATTGGCCTACGGCACTGCATGTGATCCGCCGTGTCGCCGCGGCCGACGGATCCATCGGGCAGCTGCTCGGCTACCACCTGCTGTGGTTCTGGGCCGCGCGATTGGTGGGAACGAAGGAGCAGATCGAGGCGGTCGAAGAGGCTGCGACGACGAACAAGTGGTTCTTCGGCGGCGCCGTCAATCCTCGCGACAACGATGTGTCGGTCACCGACGAGGGCGACACGCTTGTGTTCGACGGAAAGAAGACGTTCTCCACCGGCAGTCGGGTGTCCGACGTGACGGTACTCGAGGGCGCGCTGACCGGCAGCGACGCGCACGTTTTCGCCATCGTCCCGTCGACGATCGACGGACTCGCATTCAACGACGACTGGGACAACATCGGCCAACGTCAGACGGAATCGGGTAGCGTCGAGATCGATCACGTTCGCGTGGACTGGAGCGACGCAGCAGGATTCGTCGACAAGCAGTTTCAGCCACGGGTGTACAACACACTCAATGTCCCCACCATTCAGCTCATCTTCGTCAACTTCTACCTCGGTATCGCGAGGGGTGCTCTCGAGGAAGCCGCGTCCTACACCAAGGAGAACACGCGGGCGTGGCTGCACAGTACCGTCGACACCGCCGTCGACGAGCCGTACATCATCGACATCTATGGAGACCTGACCGCCAAGCTGTGGGCAGTGGAAGCGCTCGCGGACGCAGTTGCGTTGGAAGCGAAGAAGATTCACGACGATGCCTGGAACGTCACGGCCGAGCAGCGCGGTGACCACGAGGTCCGCGTCGCCGCAGTGAAGGCACGTGCGACCGAGGTGTCTCTGGAGATCACCTCGACGGTGTTCGAGGCGCTCGGCGCTCGGGCGACGGCGAGCAAGTACGGGTTCGATCGCTTCTGGCGCAACGTCCGTACGCACACGCTGCACGATCCCGTCGCCTACAAGCGGCGGGAGGTCGGCCGCTGGGTCCTGACGGGCGAACTGCCCGAGCCGACCTGGTATTCGTGACGCGCCCAGCTATATCGAGGAGAACAATGAGCACCGAAAGAATCGCAGACGCAATCAAGTTCGCCTACTGGGTTCCCAATGTCAGCGGCGGCCTCGTCACCAGTGACATCGAGCAGCGCACGAGCTGGGATTACGAGTACAACAAGAAGCTCGCGCAGACTGCGGAGAACAACGGTTTCGAATACGCACTGAGCCAGGTCCGATACGAAGCCAGCTACGGCGCCGAGTTCCAGCACGAGTCCACCAGCTTCAGCCTCGCCCTGCTGCTCGCCACCGAACGGCTGAAAGTCATTGCAGCGGTCCATCCGGGGCTGTGGCAGCCTGCGGTGTTGGCGAAGCTCGGCGCCACCGCCGATCACCTGTCCAACGGGCGATTCGCGGTCAACGTCGTCAGCGGGTGGTTCAAGGACGAGTTCACGCATCTGGGCGAGCCGTGGCTCGAGCACGACGAGAGGTACCGGCGCAGCGCGGAATTCCTTCAGGTACTGCGCAAGATATGGACAGAGGACGACGTCGATTTCCGTGGCGACTTCTATCGGATCCACGACTTCACGCTCAAGCCCAAGCCGCTCAACACCCCCGAACGGCCCAATCCGGAACTGTTCCAGGGTGGCAACTCCTCGGCCGCGCAGGAGAACGCCGGTCGGTATTCGGACTGGTACTTCAGCAACGGCAAGGATTACGACGGGGTCACAGAGCAACTCGTCAACATTCGACGCGTTGCGCGGGACAACGATCGCGAGGTGAAGTTCGGTCTCAACGGATTCATCATCGCGAGGGACACCGAGAAGGAAGCTCGGGACACGCTGCGGGAGATCATCGAGAAGGCCAACAAGCCTGCGGTCGAGGGTTTCAAGGGTGCCGTGCAGCAGGCAGGGTCGTCGACCAAGGACGGCAAGGGAATGTGGGCCGACTCGTCGTTCGAGGATCTGGTGCAGTACAACGACGGATTCAAGAGTCAGCTGATCGGAACACCCGAACAGGTCGCGCACCGCATCTTCGAATATCGCAAGCGCGGAGTCGATCTGATCCTCGGTGGATTCCTGCATTTCCAAGAGGAGATCGAGTACTTCGGCGCGAATGTACTTCCGCTGGTCCGAGAATTGGAAGCCGCGGATTCCTCGACTCCCGCGTTGGTGGACGCAGGCTGAATTCGACGCCGAACCACCCGGTCGGGTCCGTAGACTAGTTTGGTCTACGGACCCGATCTTTCTTTTCGAGGAGTGTGTCATGACTTATTCACCCGAGGGCCCCAATTCTGGGGGTACCGGTTCACCCGGATATGGAGCGGGTGGATACGGCAACTACGGCCCGCCCCAAGGTTCGACGCCCCAGTCCTCTCCGCAGCCCGGCGCATCGCCTGCGAGCGGACAGTCCCCGTACTCGCAACCCCAGTATTCGCAGGGACAGTACTCGCAAGGGCAGTATTCACAAGGGCAGTACGGGCAGGGGCAGTACCCACAACCGCAGTACGGACAGGGGCAGTACCCGCAGTCTCAAAGTTCTCCATCGGGGCAGTCCGGATCCTACGAGCCGGTGGCCACACCGAAGACGGCATCACCGTTGCCGCGCATACTGACGCTCGTCGTCGCCATCTTCGGTGTCGTCAATTTCCTGGCGGGTCTTGCAGGCCAGTACTCTGCATTCGACATCTCGAGCAGTTTCTTCCTCCCTCAGTCCGGCGATCCGACGTCGATCGCGTTGCTGTTGGCCTCGGGCGTCGTCGCCGCGCTCGGTCTGCTTCCGAAGCAACCGAACACGTTGGGGATCTCGGTGGGCCTGGCATTGTCGGGTTGGCTGGTGCTGGTGTTCCAAGCGTTCAGCATCGACAACAGCGACGGGCTCGGTGCCTCGATCGGTCTCGGTGCGGGCGCGATCACCGTGCTGGTGCTCGGTTTCCTGCAGGTCGCCACTGCCGTCGCCGCACTACTGTTCGGTGCTGGAGTGCTGAAAGTGCCTGCTCCGAAACCGGTTTCGTACGGTCAGCAGAATCCGTTCCAGGGTTACGGCCAGCAGGGCCAGAACCCGCAGAGCCAGAACCCGCAGAGCCAGAACCCGCAGGGCCAGCAGTACGGGTACGGGCAGCCGCAGCAGAGCTACGGTAACCCAGGCCAGGGCAATCCGGGTCAGGGCAATCAAGGTCAGGGCAATCCAGGGCAGGGCAATCCGGGGCAGGGGAGTTACGGCCCCCCGACCTACTCCGGGCCGTCCAGCCAGAACACCACCGGTGGCCTCGGTTACCCCGTCGGCACGTCGCCGGATTCCTCGTCCCCCGATTCCTCGCAATCCGATTACTCGCAGCCGGGTTCGAGCGGTCTGACCGGACCTGCCGGGCAGAACTCGCCGTACAGCCAGTATCAGTACGGTCAGCCCCCTGTCGGCTCCGCAGGGTACGGCGAGGCCCAGCACGCCCAGCCGTCCGAGTCGCACGAGGATCACGCCGAAGAAGCAGAGGCGCCGTACAGCGCGCCGACTCAGGCATTCGGGACGACTCCGGACAAGGACGACCAGAAGTGAGTTCCACTCGGCGCGCCTGATCGATCGGCTCGCTCGATGATGCAACGCTCGTAGTCGATGAGCGCTCTACTGAACCACGAGAAGCGGCGGACCTCGCGGACGCAACGCACCCCCACGCGTCCACCGGTCGTGACGCCCGAGCAGTCTCGGATGCTGGTACGAGTCGGCTTCCGGACGCCGGGTGTGCTGATCGCGGCAATCGCCGCCCTCGTGCTGGTGACTCTCGTATCGGTCAACAGCGAACTCACCGGGGCATTCGGAGCCATCGCGGGCCTCTGGTTCGCCGTCCATCAGGTTCCGCTGAGTATTTCGGGGACCTCGCTGGGAGTGTTGCCACTGCTGCCAACCCTGGTTCTGGTGTCGACGGTGGCCCGCGGCGTCAGGTCGGTGGTGTCGGAGACGTCCACGCGTCGCACGGCGATATCGGTGTTCGGGGCTGCGGTACTCGGTCCGGTCGTCGTCACCGCGGTTGCGTTGGCTGTGGCTGCAGACGCGTCGGCCACGATCGGTCTGGCCAGCCCGAACGCGCTGGTGGCGTTCGGCTGGGTTGCCGCCGTGCACGCGGTCGGCGCAGGCATCGGTCTCGGCTTCGGGATGTGGCGTTCCGCAGCAGTGCTGGCATTGCCCGACTGGGTTCGCGACACGCTCCGTCCGACGGTTCGCGCTGCCATGGTCCTCGTGGCCGGGGCAAGTGCAGTGGTGCTCGTCTCGATGGTGGCCTCCTGGTCGACGACGGAGATGCTGCTCAGCGCTGGCAACGGATTCGTCGGCGTCCTGGGATTGACTGTGCTGTCGATCCTCTACCTACCCAATGTCGTTCTCGGATCCCTCGCGGTGTCGGTCGGGTCGGCCGCCCAGGTCGGTGAGGTGTCGGTGAGCATCTTCCACACCACCGGCGGTCCGCTTCCGCCGCTTCCCATGCTGGCGGTGCTGCCGGAAGGCGCCGCACAGAGTGTGTGGTTTCTGATGCTCGTCGTTCCCTTGGCCGCGGGCGTACTGCTCGGCCGGGACTGCGCGCACCGGACGTTCGACGTGCACTACGCGTTGTCCTCGGTCTGGCTCGGTGCTGCCGGCACTGGTGTTGCGACGCTGGTGCTCGGCTTCGCTGCAGGCGGCAATCTCGGAACGTTCGGCACCGTCGAGGTCACAGTCTGGTCGCTCGGCCTGCTGACCTTTGCGTGGCTCGCGGTGATCGGCTCGGTGTCGGCGGCGTACACCGCGTGGCGAGGCGGATCCAAGCAGCCCGAGCCTTCCGAGGTACCCGTACCCGTCGCTCCGGTTCCCGCGGCTGCACCTGCCGAGCCGGTCGTCCACGAGGATCGCGCGCTGGAGGCCGAGATCGTCGAGGAGCCACAGGCGCTTGCGGACCCCACAGACGAGACCCGCGATGTAGAAGTTGTCGAGGCAGAAGTCGTCGAAGTCCCTGCAGTCGATGACCCTGTCGTTGATGACCCTGCCGTCGAGGCCGTCGTCGAAGAAGCTGTTGCCGAGACCCCCGAACCGGTCGACGCCGAGACCACAGAGGACCTGCCCGACACGCCCTCGGACCGCAGCGACTAGTCTGGGCTGGCCCTTCGGAGACGAAGGGCATCCCCCACGACGAGTTTGTAGGAGTAGTGCGCTGACTGCCACGCGTGAGCACCCAGCACGAGTCGTCGTCCTCGCTTCGGGCACCGGTTCGTTGCTTCTGTCGCTGATTGCGGCGTCGCGTGACGAGGCATATCCCGCGCAGATCGTCGCAGTGGGCGTCGACCGTGATTGTGATGCCGCTCGTCACGCACACGATGCCGAGATCCCGCACTTCCGCGTCGGGATTCGCGATCACGCGGATCGAGAAGCGTGGGATGCTGCGCTCACCGATGCCGTCGCGGGACACGAGCCCGATCTCATCGTCACCGCGGGCTTCATGAAGATCCTCGGACCCCGTTTTCTCGACGCGTTCGCCGGTCGTATCGTCAATACCCATCCGGCGCTGCTGCCGTCGTTCCCCGGCGCTCATGCCGTGCGTGACGCGCTCGGATACGGCGTCAAACTGACCGGCTCCACCGTTCACCTCGTCGACGCGGGCGTGGATACCGGGCCGATTCTGGCCCAGGAAGCTGTACCGGTGCAGCCCGACGACGACGAGGCGTCGCTGCACGAGCGAATCAAAACTGTGGAACGCAGGCTGCTGGTCGAAGTGATCGCTGCCGTTGCAGCCCGAGGTGTTGTCTCCGATGGACGAAAGGCTCAGATTAGGCGATGAGTGAACGTAAAGCAGTGCGGCGTGCGCTGGTCAGTGTCTACGACAAGACCGGATTGATCGAGCTCGCGACCGGCTTGCACAATGCGGGCGTCGCTGTGGTGTCCACCGGCTCGACGGCGTCGAAGATCGCCGACGCGGGCATCCCGGTCACCAAGGTCGAGGACCTCACCGGATTCCCGGAGACACTCGACGGACGCGTCAAGACCCTGCATCCCCGCGTGCATGCCGGTGTTCTCGCCGATACCCGTCGCCCCGAGCATCTTTCGCAGCTCGAGGAGCTGGGTATCGAAGCGTTCGAGTTGGTGGTGGTGAACCTGTACCCGTTCACCGATACCGTCGCCAGCGGCGCGACGCCGGACGAATGCGTCGAGCAGATCGACATCGGTGGACCGTCGATGGTGCGGGCCGCGGCCAAGAATCATCCGTCGGTTGCCGTCGTCGTCGATCCGGCTCGGTACGACGACGTGCTCGCTGCTGTCGCAGGCGGCGGATTTACTCTTGCGGAACGTACTTCGCTTGCAGCGCAAGCATTTCAGCACACTGCGTCCTACGATGTCGCGGTGGCATCGTGGATGAGCAGCGTGCTCGTCTCCGACGCGGATTCGCAGTTCCCCGAGTGGATCGGTGGTACGTGGGACCGGTCGGCCGTTCTGCGTTACGGCGAGAACCCGCACCAGGCTGCTGCGCTGTACATCGCGCCGGGAGGCGCCGGCATCGCGCAGGCCGAGCAGTTGCACGGTAAAGAGATGTCGTACAACAACTTCACCGACGCCGATGCAGCCTGGCGCGCGGCGTTCGACCACGATGCGCCCACCGTCGCGATCATCAAGCACGCGAACCCGTGCGGCATCGCGGTCGCCGCGGACATCGCCGATGCACACCGCAAAGCGCATGCCTGCGACCCGGTCAGTGCGTACGGCGGCGTCATCGCAGCCAACCGTGAGGTGACCGTCGAGATGGCCGAGCAGGTCGCGGAGATCTTCACCGAGGTCATCGTCGCTCCCTCGTACGCGGACGGAGCGCTCGGAGTTCTGCAGCGCAAGAAGAACATTCGTGTTCTGCTCGCGACCGCGCCCTCGGCGTCGGGCATCGAGCTCAAGCCGATCTCCGGTGGCACCCTGCTGCAGCAGCGAGACGCAATCGACGCCGAAGGCGACAACCCGGCCAACTGGACACTCGCCGCGGGTGCACCTGCCGACGAGCAGACGTTGAAGGATCTCGAATTCGCTTGGCGTGCAGGGCGGGCCGTGAAGTCCAACGCAATCCTGCTGGCCAAGGACGGTGCCTCGGTCGGCGTCGGCATGGGACAGGTCAATCGCGTCGACGCAGCTCACCTGGCAGTCCAGCGTGCCGGTGATCGGGTCGAGGGTTCGGTCGCGTCCTCGGACGCGTTCTTCCCGTTCCCCGACGGCCTGCAGGTTCTGCTCAACGCTGGCGTCAAAGCCGTCGTTCAGCCCGGCGGATCCGTCCGCGACAACGAGGTCATCGCAGCTGCTCAGGACGCGGGCGTGACCCTCTACCTCACGGGTTCGCGGCACTTCGCGCACTAGCTTGTTCGGCCAACGCCGATGCGTCTGCAGTCAGTGCCTACGCATCGGCGTGGCTGCTCCGAAGACGAGGGCAACCATTTCGGCTCGGCTGTTGACGGCGAGTTTGGCGAAGATTCGTCTCAAATGAGTCGCGACTGTCCAGAGGCTGATCTCCAGCGAGCTCGCGATAGCTCGGTTCGTGTAGCCATTGCTGACCATCCTGGCTATCTCACGTTCGCGTGGACTCAATAGCGCCTTTCGTGTGGGAGCGGCGAAAACAAGGCATCGCATCCCCGCGATGTCCGCGTCGAGTAGCGCCTGCGCGGGTGCGTCCGGGTGCGCTGATGCCTGCCCGTTTTCCGCAAGATCAGCAAGCTTGCGAAGTAGCGCCGCGATTTCGGACACAGGAGTTCCGAGTTCCCCCTCGTGTTCGTCAACCAGTGATGGCGATCGGACCACCGTGCCCACCCCCGAGCATCGTTCCGGCAATTGTAGGGGCATCTGACTTCGCACGCCGCGAATTCGGTCGTCGGTCGATCGATTGCCACAGCATCGTGCTAGCTTGCACCGATCTGAGCCAGTTGGGTATGTGGAGATACTCGTCGGGTCCGTGAGCGTTGTCGTCGGGCGGTCCAAATCCCCATAGAAGCGGCGGAACTCCGAGAACGTCTTCCAGGTCCTGAACGGCGCGAATTGTGCCCCCCGATCTGGCGTACGTGGGTTTCCTTCCGTAGACGATCTTGCACACTCGATCGACGGTGTCGGAGAGAGATGAATCAGGACGGCAGTCCAGGCCTCGTGCGGTTCGTCCGACTCGCACCGTCATGATGGATTCGCATCCCCGTGTAAGCAGTCTTATGAAGCTTCGAGCTGCAATGCCCGCGTCGTATCCAGGAGGAAGTCGGATATCGACCGATGCGCGTGCGCTGGTGGCGATGGATCCTGCTGTTCCGTTCGAACTGACCTGTGTCACAGTCATGGCAGCGTGCGTGGTCAGCCAATTGTGACGACCGATGTTAGGGCTGTGCCGTGCGGGCATACGACCGCCGGACCTCACGATGAGCATGCGATCGGTGGGAGCGGTCAGGCGCGTCGAGATATCGATGCACGTACCCGTGAGCCCTCTGATTTGTTGGACGTACAAGTTGAGCTGGTCCAGCTTGCGTATCACCACGAGTGCCGGGTCCAGAACAGCCCCTCCGAAACGGCCGGCGTGCACTGCTCGGCCACCGACATCGACGACGACGTCGAGGCCGACGACGCCTCGCTGGGAAACAGTGATGGAAGGAGTTGCAAGCGTCGCCTGTTGTGTGTCACTGACTACGACATGTCCGAGTCTGTGAAGTCGACGCTCGCGTCGCACAGTCGACAGAACTTCACGGAGGCCCGGGCTCCCAACTTCCTCAGCTCCTTCTGCCAATACCGCGACATCTTGGTGTAGATCATCCCGCTCGACAAGCGTACGAAGAGCGACGAGGTGGGCAAACAGTTGGCCCTTGTCGTCGCTCGAACCCCGTGCCACCAGCCGGGTGCGTGTCGAGACCGGTGTGAACGGCCGCGAAGACCATCCGGCACCTGCTGGCTGGACGTCGTAATGCCCGTACACGAGGGAAGATCGGACAGTCGCCGTCGAGCCAACGAAGCGACCGAAGACGACCGGCGCGCTGGATGTGGGTAGAACCGAGACAATTGCTCCAGCTCGAGTGAGCCACCGAGCGAGCCAATGTGCGGCGGCCGTGACGTCATGGTGGCGCTTCGGGTCGGAACTGACCGAGGGTATGGCGAGCCATTCGCACAGTTCGCGCAGGCGACCGTCCATGGTCACAGACGAGGTGTACTCGCCGTAGCCTGCGAGCGGTTACCGCGGAACGTGTTGTTTCCGCCGCGTATTGGGTAGGTAGGTGCCCGTCGAACCGATGGCGGAAGAAGATTTGGTGAACGCTCGGAATAGGCTGTAGCGACGCCTGATTGGCCGTGAGAATCCCACGGCATCACTCGATCCGACCCTGTACGACGTGTCAGCGTCATCGCTTGTGCCGATGTCAGCCACTCTTCGGATGACTCCGCCACCTGCATGAGTAGAGTTTCGAACTCTGCCCTGGAGGTTCGGAGAATATGGGGGGCGGACAGCCATCGGAGAACATCACGGCCATTCACCGCCATGCGCTGCCGAGGCGATGACTGCAATTTCTCGTCGAAATAGCGGATCAGGACCTCGTCGACGACATCCCAGCCGTTCTCTGCACCGAAAAGACGTTTGACATCTTCGGATTCGAGGATCCCGAAGCATTCGTCCAACACCTGCATCACTTCGACCCTCAGCACGTTGACGTGGCCGAAAGACGTGAATTTGAGATTGTTTCGCAAATCGAGGCCGGCACGTCTGACAACCGCAATAGAACCGAAACTGGGATCGAGCGCGCGTTCTCGAATCACGTCGCTGATCCTCTTGTCGCGCCAGAACAGCGTCACTTGATTGACAAAGTGAGAGAACAGAGCATGGAAGTCTGTATTCGGTCGACTTTGGCCTGCTCCGAGTCCGCGTCCGTATCCGAGAACTCGACGATATGCAGCATGGCGGTCGTTTCGGGTGTAGCGCAGTACGTCGCGGCGGTCGAACTGGTACAGCCTGTACGCGCCTTGCTCACCGGACAGGCGAACAGCTCCTCCTTCGAACAGTTCCTTCAGTTTCTGCACTACTCGGAAGACACCGATCTGTTCGTGTTGGTAGATGTAGTAGAGGTCGCCGACGGCTCCGATTCGCTCGGAGTTGACGGTATCGTCGTAGGCTTTGACGCCATGGTTCATCTGAACGTCGCCGAAGTGCTGCGCAGCCTGCGGACCGATTCCAGCCAGTTGCGCCAGGCCTTTGTCGGGAAGCTTCGGTTGCTGGAGATCGTTCGACGATGCCGTGTCGATCAGTTCGTCGATCTGTCGGTTGATCTCCTCTGCCAGAGCAGGATTGGATGTCAGACTCCCTGCCAACTGTGCCGTAACGGATTGTCTGAGCCCGGCAATTCGATCCATACGGTCTTGGTAGTCGCGTTCACTCAGCACGGCTAGCTCCTTTGAACTGGGCACTCGGTTCGACGGCCAACGTCGTCTTCATACCCTCCGTCAACATGTTCCCGTTGCCGTCGACGACAGAGACTCGATGGTCGCAGTCGGATAGGTCGTGAGACAACGTGAACTCGGATGTGATCGTGTCACCATCGATGGAGGTCCGGTCTTCGTCCGAGGGCACGGTTTCGCCGCCGGCGATCAGTACAAGATCGTTGTCTGGACGAATGTTCAAACACCGAGCTTCTACGCGAATCCGGACATCGCTGTTGCTTGTTGTGTCGGCGATACGCTCGGTGCGTATGTTCAGCAGGATCGGTGTGTCGGATCTACTGATGCGGCTGGACAGACACACCAGATTCGTCAGTTGCCGTTCCAGGCTCTTGGCCGCATTCTGGGTGCGTGCCGCATAGAGTCCGGGGGGATAGCCGTCGTTCTCGGCCTGTGAAAAGTGGCTCTGGACCAGCTTCTGCAACGTGGCCGCCGTTGGGGTGAGCGAAGTCTGAATTCCATTCCTGCCACCCTCGATGGCAATGGTTTTCGCCTCGTCACCGAGAAACTGGTGGAGCCACCTCAATAGATCCTCGATGGTCATTCCCCCCTCGGACGAATAGATCGTCTGCCGTTCGCTCTGGGGTATCAGAACGGAGTCCAGAGCGGCTTCGAGCTCGTAGACCTGATCTTCGGCGGCAGCGAGGTTGCGTGAGATAAGCACCAGATCAGTTCCTAGGAATCCGCTGTGATCTCCCTGACCGAAGGGCAGGCTATGAAACATCTTCCGCTGAGAGTTCCATGCGTAGGAAAGATCGAGCACCAGGTCGGACAACGTCCAGAATGCCGTGCGAATTTGCTCTTCATCGATCGTGTTCACGTTGTCGTTCACCAGTCCGAACAGCAGTCTGACTTTGCCCAACTGACCGTCGACGTTGTCGGCGGTTTTCCTCGTAGATTGGTCCCCTGTTCGCCCGACGAGAGTTTCGAGATACGCGTCGACCCTGGCGACGTTGGGGCCTCCAGGTGTTCCTAGTTCACCGACAAGCCGTGTGAGGGCAGCGGATATCAAGCTCCGCAGAGCTTCGCAGTCCTCAGAATCGGCATCTACTCTTAGCGGGCGTAAGCCGGAGAGCAACGGAAGAATCTCGGTAAGCATGGATCGCGCGCGTGCGTACAGCGATGCCTGGCCTCCGCTGACTGTGCCCAGATCGGCCTGCATCGAAAATCCTCGTGGTGTGTGTTTTACCTCGACGTGACCTTCGACATCGGAGACATCGAATGCGGCCCCGAGCGCAGCGAGAAATCCGCGGGAATCCTCTTTCTTCGGAGTCCATGCGAGGACTTCGCGAAGTACGTTTCGGACGACCGGTGTCTCGTCGGCGCCATTCACGGGTGATCGTCGGTTGCGCGACGAGGTGTCGAAGGGCGGAAAGAGTTCGTCTGTGTTGATCGCTTGGACTTCATTCACGACTGCCTCCATGTCGATGCTGGGTCCGGGTGAATCCCGGGCCGTCCGAGAACCCGACTCTTTGGATCAGTGCACCATCGAGTGCGGTGAGGGGTGATTCACATCGAGCCACGGCGAGCTCGACCCCTCCAACCCATGTCTGCCATTCCCGTCCACGTCCGCGGGCGGCCCGCCGAAGCTCGTAGACCGGCCGAAATGCCCTCAGGTGCATCCAGTAGAGCCTGTTCGCTTCACTGACCTCGGCGAGAGGCGTAGTTCGGGGTAGCAGCCGACGTGCGTCGTCGAGTGAGCCTTGAATATCACCGACGCGGTCTCGAAGGTCGTCGACCACTGCGAGGTCGGCGTCGGAGGGATGGTCCTCGTTGACCGTTATCGCCAAGTCGGTGATCGACTGCCACGCCTCGTTCAGCCGATCGAGAAGCTGTGTCTCCGGGAACTCGATATCTCCGGTCATCGTCACCGCCTGGACAGTTCGAGGTAGAAATTCCGCATCAACGTCTCCGGTTCTGCCAGACCACGATCGACTGCAACGCGCACTGCGCCGATCAGAAATCGCTCTGGAATCACGCCGGGGTCGATGCCCGAGGCGAGACGCTGCGCTGCCTCCTCGATCATGACTTGGTGTCGCGGTTCGAAGAAGATCACTTCGCGTAGCGACTTTCGCCCCAGTCCGACGAACTTGGTTCCGACCACCGCCTCGACGACCAATGGGATGGCGCGTTCTGCGGTGTCGAAAAGTTGCGCCGGCATGGTGTGGGTAGATGTGTTCGGATACAAGCGATGCCAGACCGCGGCATAATGTTGTGCTACATCGTCGAATCCCATACTGCTCAAGAGGTGGAAGGACAATTTCGCGCGGAGGTACGGCGTGGGGTGGACGCCGCGCGGTGAGTAGTCGAGTACTTGTTCGGGTGCGCGTCCAATGACGTCGAGCAACGATGCCACGAATGCCTCCCCGCCGAGTAGAAGACCGAGCATGTCGCCGAAAATTTCGCGATTCCATCTCGCCCAGATCAGTTGCGCCTCGCGGGGTGCACCGGCCGAGCCGAGTCGATGCACGATCGCGGCGGGTACTTCGCTCTGCAGATCGAGCTCGTTCTGCAGGTTGTGACTCACCTCATGCAGGATCGCTCCCATCGTCCACGGGTTGACTAGCCGATGATAAGGAAGCTGAACCAGTGGAAAGGGATTCGACTGCCGTCCTAGTTTTCGAAGCGGAATTCCCCGACGGTAGGTCGCAGGCGAGAATCCGGTTCGCATGTATGCGAACGGTGGCGGCGACGGAATGCTGCGGGGTTGGCCCAGGTGCATGAAGACGTGTTGATAGCAGTCGAGTGCAATGCGATCACACGAGACCAGCCACACCCCGAATGCGCTCTGACGTTGTCCGAACAGTTCGAAGTAGAAGTCCCACACTTTCTCGGTTGCCCGAACCCAGTCGTGCGCGCGGCTCTTGGCGGTCAGCAGTGTCTCGGCGCGAGAGGCCATTGCGTCCGTTGACGGGGACCCCGCTGCCTGTTCCAACACGTGCACAGCGCGGTCCAGCGGTGTGCGCAACTGGCCGAGAAGCGAATTGACTGCATGAATATGCCCTGCAGTTGGCCGCGCGATGCTGTCACCGAATTCGTCACGTCGAAAGTCGCGAAGAGCATCCAGATGGCGCCGCACGTTGAGTGCCTGCCCGGCAGCGAACCGGCTGACCGTGATCGGTTGCGGCACGGGTGCCGGTGCCGACGGGCGAGCGTCGACCACCGGACTAACGGGCGCGGCCACGGCTGCGCCTGTTCGCTGGCCCGCTGAGTGAATTGCGTTGCCATCTGGCACGACTCCGAAATCGATCGTCGAAGACTTTTACGGCGCGCAGCGAACGGCGTCGGTCCGGTCCGGACAACACGCGGTTCGCCATCGTGCCGAGAGTGTCGAGAACATCACCGGGCTCGAGCGTGTCTTCGCGGTTCCGGTCCGCGAGGCTCTGTGCGGTTCTCGTCAGAATGATGGGCACCGCCCGAACTAGCCGCCGCGTGTTCGGGTCTTGCCGCAGGGTGCGAACCAGGCGAGCTGCACCTCGAATGAGCCCGGGTCCGTTGGACGCGATGATGGCCGACGCGCTCGGGACGAGTTGTGCCAACAGCGGGACGGTGGCGCCGATGAATGCCTCTGCCTCCGACTCGGATTCGGCCTCGGATGCCTTCGTCGCCAGACGAGCCATCAGCTCGGCATCACGGTAGATGCGTCTCACGGGATTCACGAAGCCTTCTAGTTCTTCTTCCCGTTCGGCTTCGAACTCGTCCTCCAGTTCGCCTTCGGCGGTCAACTCCGCCTCGGCCTCCGTTTCGAATTCGAAAGCAGCCTTTGGGCCCTGATCTGTCGCGAACGTCTCGAATTCATTCTCCAATCGTTCTTCTTCCTCGCCTTGTATGGCCGGATAGCGGTGATCGAGTGCGGAAGTCATCGAGTTTCTCCTTGTGGCATACATCCGATGTAGGTCAGCTAACGCGGCGGGACGCGACGGTGGACGGTCGCCCTGCAGGGCGAC
Organism: Rhodococcus yunnanensis NBRC 103083; assembly: GCF_001895005.1. Lineage (GTDB taxonomy): Bacteria > Actinomycetota > Actinomycetes > Mycobacteriales > Mycobacteriaceae > Rhodococcoides > Rhodococcoides yunnanense. Next base: position 191,455 of record NZ_BCXH01000011.1, read on the forward strand.
CACCTCGCGGAAGACGGACGTCGCTGACGACACGGACCGTTCGCGCCGGATGCGATCCCTTGGCTGGAATCCGAACTGGGGTGACGACTCGAACGAAGCCCGCTCTTGGCCTTCCCGGACCCGATCTGTCGCCGATCACCTTGTTGGACAACGGTGTCCGACGCACATACGGCACACCGCGGCTTCTGGCTGCCTGCGGATTGTAGGCACGGTGGTACGCAAGTCCGCGCGAGTGCCGCTGCAGACCCGAAGCGAGACCACGCCCGCGCAGCACCTTGTTCGACGATACGGCCAGAAGTCGGCCTACCGCAGCGGGACTCGACGTCGCGCCACCGGCCTGTCGGATCAGACCGGCCCCAGTCGCGCGTGCAATGCTCGGTATCAAACGGAGCCCCGGGCGTGTCCGCCGATCTCGATACAGAATTCTGGTGATCGCTGCTGTTCCACGCAGTAGCGCAGGAAGTACTTGTTCGAGCTCACGACGGTCGCGTTGTGATAGTCCGAGCGACACGGCTGCTCCTGCGAACGCCTCGGCTTCTGCCTCCGTCTTGGCCGACGCTGCGTTCGCTGCAAACTGCTCGGCGAGTGCCTCGGATCGACCGACCGGTGCGGTCGCCAGGCTCTCCAATTCGGCTTCGACCTCGGACTCACCTTCGCTTTCGAATTGCGAGGCTACCGCCCGCGCAACGGCCCCGGCCGCGGGCCCACCGACAGCGGTCGCAACCAGCGGTGCAATGGTCTTGAGAAACGGCTTCGCGATCTTCAGTACTCGGCCGATATTCTTGAAGAACTCCTCGGCCTCCTGCTCGGCTTCCTCCTCTCTGTCGCCTTCGAGTTCGTCCTCGTATTCTGCCGCAATCGATGGCGACAGTCCCGAAAGGCTGGAGAAGTCCTCGTTCTCGTCCTCGAGTTCGAGTTCCAACTCGTCTTCGTATTCGCCTTCCAGTTCGTCTTCCCACTCGTCTTCGTCTTCTGCCTCGCCGAGTACAGAGCCTGTAAGCGAGGAAAGTCCGCCGACCAGAGACTCGCCTTCGTCCTCGAGTTCGACTTCGAATTCGTCCTCGTACTCGGCTGCTGGTCCTTGCATGAACTGAGTCATGGAGTCCTCCTGGAGTCCTCTGATTCCGGATGGTCCGTAGTCGGATGCTGTCTCTGTTATCTCAGCCCTGTCGGGTGCGCCGGTTCAGTCACATTTACGATGGAAGCTCGTTCTTGGCCCCATGTTCAGGGTCACTCGAATCTGCGACTGCAATTTCGGACGAGGGTGCACAAACGTGCGAACGCTCGTAGCGTGGAGAAGTGACCTCTACCAAACCAGGAATCACCACCGTAGGCGAGTTGCGCGCGACCGGACACGTGCAGCGTTCCGTCAAAGAAGAACTCCGGGAGAATTTGCTCGACGCCCTTCGTGAGGGCAGGTCTGCGTGGCCGGGGATCCTAGGGTTCGACAAGACTGTGCTTCCGCAGTTCGAGCGGGCCATCCTTGCTGGTCATGACGTTGTTCTGCTCGGTGAGCGGGGTCAGGGCAAGACCCGTCTGCTGCGCACACTGAACCTGTTGCTCGACGAGTGGGCGCCCGTCATCGACGGCTCCGAACTCGGCGAGCACCCCTACGATCCGATCACCCCCGCAAGCATCAGGAAGGCGGCCGAGCTCGGCGACGAACTTCCCATCGCGTGGCGTCATCGAAGCGAGCGTTACTCCGAGAAGCTGGCCACCCCGGACACCTCGGTCGCGGACCTCGTCGGTGACGTCGACCCCGTCAAGGTCGCCGAAGGTCGGAGCCTCGGCGATCCGGAGACCATCCACTTCGGCTTGGTTCCACGCAGTCACCGCGGCATCGTGGCTATCAACGAGCTTCCCGACCTGGCCGAACGTATTCAGGTGTCGCTGCTCAACGTCATGGAGGAACGCGATATCCAGGTGCGCGGATACACGCTTCGACTGCCACTCGACGTCGTTCTCGTGGCGAGCGCGAACCCCGAGGACTACACCAACCGTGGACGTATCATCACTCCGCTGAAGGACCGCTTCGGCGCCGAGATTCGCACCCATTACCCTCATGCGCTCGACGACGAGATCTCCGTCATCGAGCAGGAGGCTCATCTGCCGGCGTCGGTCCCGTCGTACCTGCTCGAGGTGTTGGCTCGGTTCACGCGGTTGCTGCGCGAGTCGCCGTCGATCGACCAGCGCTCGGGCGTATCGGCGCGATTCGCGATCGCGGCGGCCGAGACCATCGCTGCTGCAGCGATTCACCGTGCCGCAGTCCTGGGTGAAGGCGACGCCGTGGCGCGGCCGGTCGATCTCGGCACCATTATCGAGGTGCTGCGCGGCAAGGTCGAGTTCGAATCCGGCGAGGAAGGCCGCGAGGTCGAGGTACTCGAACATCTGCTCCGACGCGCGACGGCGGACACCGTGCGTGAGCGACTCGGCGGCATCAACCTGGCGCCACTGGTCACCGCGATCGAACAAGGGGAGCCGGTGGTCACCGGTGATCGCATTGCCGCCAAGACGCTGATCGGTGAGCTGCCCGATCTCGAGGTGCTCGACGAGGTCGCTACTCGGCTCGATGCGTCCTCGGACGGAGAGCGTGCGGCGGCAACCGAATTGGCGCTCGAGGGGTTGTACTTGGCTCGGCGTATCGCCAAGGATCCCGACGAAGACGGACAGACGGTGTACAGCTGATGCCGGCCAGCAGATACGGGCGATATCACGGTGGGCCTGATCCGCTGGCCCCACCGGTCGACCTGCGGGAAGCACTCGAATCGATCGGCAACGACGTGCTGGAGGGCGCGTCGCCGCGTCGGGCATTGCAGGAGATGCTCAGGCGCGGAACGCAGAACACGAGAGGCCTCGACGACCTCGCCGCCGAGGCCAACCGGCGTCGCCGAGAGATGTTGCGCAAGAACAATCTCGACGGCACTCTGCAGGAAGTGCGGGAGTTGCTCGACAAGGCGGTGCTCGAGGAGCGCAAGACTCTGGCGCGGGCACTCGACGACGATGCGCGATTCCAGGAGATGCAGATCGGCGATCTGTCTCCGTCGACTGCGCAGGCCGTGCAGGAACTCGCCGACTACGACTGGCGTTCGTCCGAGGCGCGGGAGAACTACGAGAAGATCAAGGATCTCCTCGGACGCGAGATGCTCGATCAGCGTTTCGCCGGCATGAAGAAGGCTCTCGAAGGTGCGACGGCCGAGGACCGTCAGGCGATCAGCGAGATGCTGAAGGACCTGAACGAGTTGCTCGATGCGCACAACAAGGGCGAGGACACCGACGAGCAGTTCGCGGACTTCATGCGCAAGCACGGTCAGCATTTTCCGGAGAATCCGCAGAACGTGGACGAGCTCCTCGACTCGCTGGCAGAGCGGGCCGCAGCTGCTCAGCGTCTGCGCAACTCGCTGAGCCCCGAGCAACGCGCCGAGCTGGATGCGTTGGCCCAGCAAGCGTTCGGCGATTCGAACCTGCTGAGCCAACTGGACCAGCTGGATCAGAATCTGCAACAGGCCAGGCCGGGCGAGGACTGGGACGGGTCGCAGAACTTCCGCGGCGAGAACGGAATGGGGCTCGGTGACGGCACCGGAGCTCTGCAGGACATCGCGGAGCTCGAGAATCTGGGAAATCAACTGTCCCAACAGTACAACGGGGCAGCGCTCGACGACATCGACGCCGACGCTCTACTGCGTCAGCTCGGTCCCGAGGCGGCGGCGGACGCGCGGACGCTGTCCGAGCTCGAAAAGGCGCTGCAGCAGCAGGGGTTCATGGACAAGGGTGCCGACGGTCAATGGCGGCTCTCACCGAAGGCGATGCGTCAGCTCGGCCAGTCCGCGCTCCGCGATGTCGCAGGCAAGATTTCCCGACGCGGCGGCGAGCGAGACACGCGCAAGGCAGGCGCGATGGGGGAGCCGACGGGGGCGTCACGGGCATGGGAGTTCGGAGACACCGAGCCGTGGGATGTCACGCGCACCGTCAACAATGCCGTGCTCAGGACGGCGGCGGAGGGTTCGACGTTCCCGGTTCGGTTGCAGGTCACCGACGTCGAGATCAGCGAGACCGAAACTCGAACGCAGGCGGCCGTCGCACTGCTGGTCGACACGTCGTTCTCGATGGTCATGGATGGCAGGTGGGTGCCGATGAAGCGGACCGCGCTTGCGCTGAATCATCTTGTCAGCACCCGGTTTCGAGGCGACGATCTCCAGCTGATCGGCTTCGGTCGTCATGCGCAGAAGCTCACCGCATCGGAGTTGGCGGGTCTCGACGGTGCATACGATCAGGGCACCAACCTCCACCATGCGTTGCTGCTCGCAGGCAGGCATCTGCGTCGACACCCCAATGCGCAGCCGGTGGTGCTGATCGTGACGGACGGTGAGCCGACAGCGCATCTGGAACCGGACGGGCACGCGTTCTTCGACTATCCGCCGCATCCGCGGACGTTGGGGTTGACCGTGCGAGAGCTCGACACCATCGCCAAGCTCGGTGCGCAGGTGACCATCTTCCGTCTCGGCGACGACCCGGGACTCGCGCGTGTGGTGGACCGGATGGCGGAGCGAGTCGGCGGGCGGGTCATTGCACCCGATCTCGACGGGCTCGGTGCAGCCGTCGTCAGTGACTATCTGAAGAGGAGAAGGAAGGCCTAGTCCTTGAAGTCGCTGTCCTTCACCTTGATGTCGACGCCGCCCCAGAATGCGATACCCGTGACGACGATGCGGGGAGCGTTCGGGGCGGCTGTTCGGCTGAGATGGTCGAAACCGCCCATGATTCCGGCCCCACGCACTTCGACGCCGATGTGCGGTGGCACGGTGATGTCGATGCCGCCCATGATGGCGACACAGTTGATCGTCACTTCCTGAGCGGAGAACCGGGCCTGGCGCAGGTCGATCTCGCCGCCGCCCCAGAAGGCGATCGCGTCGACTCGTCGGGCGACCGTCCACTCGCCCTTCCTCGTGAAACCGCTCATGATGGCGACGGCCCGGTCGTGGGCCGGCCCGTCGGAGAGCTCTGTTCCGCCGAGCGGGCCGAGCGCGAGATCGCCCGTCAACACGTCGAGTTCGCCGTACGTCCTGGCCTTGTAGGCGGCGGCCGTGCGCTCGTCGTACTCGGCGAGGCTGAGTTGGCCGTCGGCGAGCGCGTCACTGAGGAGCTTGGCAACGAGGTTTCTGTCTGCGTCCGCAGCACGAATATCGGCGCGCGGACGTTCCGGTAGCTGATCGCTCACAGGCAGCAGGTTACCCCGCGACAGCTCAGGCCGCGTTGATGATGGCGCGGTCGCCGAGCGGCGACTGCAGCGTCATCTGCATGGTTCCGTAGACGGCAACCATGATGCAGGCCTTGTCGGCGGCCTCGGGCAGCGTTCCCGTGCGCAATGCGATGACGACCTCGGTGTCGGTCTCGGTGACCTGAGCATCGGCGCCGTAGCACTCTGGGGTACCGGTGACGAAGTGGATGGCGATGGTGTTGGGCGAGATCTGACTCCACGATTCGAACGGAGTCGACGACGCGCGTACCAACTCCGGCGTCGAGTCGAACATCGTCCCGACCTCACCGACCGGGACCTCCACCGGAACCGGGGGAGCACTCGGGCCGTGCAACAGTTCTGCGGGCGCCGTGCTCGACGTGGTATCGGTGTCTTCGTCGTACGTTGCAGCCTCGCTGCTACAGCCGACGAGCAGGACACACAGCAACAGTCCCGCAGCCAGAAACCTCATTCCTCCAAAGTAGCGCTGCTAGCTGAGTAGAACCTTTGGGTCGGACAAGAGTTTCATTCACGCGAGCAACGCGGTCACGAGTGCGATGACGGGAATCGAGATCAGCGTCGTGACGAAGGCGGTATCTCGGGCCATGACGACGCCTCGGTTGTATCGGCTGGCGTAGACGAAGACGTTCTGAGCGGTGGGCAGCGCCGAGATGACGGTGATAGCGAACAGCTCGTGGCCTTCGAGTCCCATGGCCAGTGCCATCAGATATCCGAGGGCCGGTTGCAGCACCATTTTCAGGGCCGACGCGAGCGCGACGTCGCGGCGCGGGCTCGCGCCCTTCTGCAAAACACGAGCCCCGTAGAGCGACAGTCCGAATGCCAACAGTGCGCCGGGGACTGCAGCGCCACCGACGAGGTCGAACGGCTGCATGATCGCTTCGGGCAACTCGATACCGGTGATCGACAGCAGCAGACCGGCGGCGCCCGCGAGCACGATCGGATTCCGGAACGGGGTGACGACGATGTTGCGGATCGACGCCTTCTTACCCATCGTCGACAGGTCGAGAACGGTCAGTGCCAACGGCGAGTAGACCATGATCTGGAACAGCAGAAGTGGCGCGACGAAATTGGCGTCACCGAGTACGAAGACCGCGATGGGGATACCCAGATTGGCGGCGTTGACGTACGACGACGCAAGCCCGCCGATCGTCGCCTCGGGTATGTCCCGTTTCAGAACGAGTTTCGCGATGAGAAAGTAGATCGTTCCGACGGCAAGTGCAGTGACTCCTGCGACCACGAGAATCGGCGACAGGATCACCGCCAGATCGGATTGGGCCAGCGTCACGAACAGCAGGGCAGGTGTCGCGACGAAGAACACGAGGCGGCTGAGCACGAACTGGCCGTGCATGCCGAGCACCTTGAAGTGCGCCAGAATGTAGCCGAGCGCGATGACGACGAAGATGACCGTGAATCCTTCGAGAACTCCGGACATGAAGCGGTCGTCTCGATTCTCTCGGTCGGGGCTGGCTGCGAGTAACTCTAGTGCTCATGCAGAAAGGCCACGCACCCGAGAGGTGCGTGGCCTTTCTGTGAGCAGAAGTCTCTAGCGGCTGGTGAACGGCAGCAATGCCATTTCACGAGCGTTCTTCACTGCGACGGCGACCTGACGCTGCTGCTGCGGCGTCAGGCCGGTGACGCGGCGGCTACGGATCTTGCCGCGGTCCGAAATGAACTGACGAAGAAGGTTGATGTCCTTGTAGTCCACCGTGGTGACCTTGGCAGCATTCAACGGATTCTTCTTCGGTCGACGGCCTGCCTCGGCGCGGACCTTCTTCGACGGTGCTCTCTTGACTGCCATCTGTACCTTTTCCCTTACCAGCTCGACTTGTGGACGCCTGGCAGCTCCCCACGGTGAGCCATCTCGCGCATCTTCACACGAGAAAGCCCAAATTTCCGCAGGTGGCCGCGCGGACGTCCATCCGCAGCGTCACGATTGCGCAATCGTACCGGACTCGCGTCGCGCGGTAGACGCTGCAGTGCCGCTTGGGCCTCGGCGCGCTCGGAATCAGGTGTCGACGGCTTCCGGATGATCTCCTTCAACTCGCTCCGACGTGCGGCCCAGCGTGCGACGACGACCTTGCGTTGTTCGTTCTTGGCGATCTTCGACTTCTTTGCCACGTCAGCGTTCCTCTCGGAAGTCGACGTGCCGGCGGACGATCGGGTCGTACTTCTTCAGCACGAGCCGATCGGGATCGTTGCGACGATTCTTCCTGGTCACGTACGTGTAGCCGGTGCCAGCAGTCGATTTGAGTTTGATGATCGGACGAACGTCGGTGCTTTTGCCCATCAGAGCTTCTCCCCTCGGGCGAGGACCTTGGCCACGACGGCGTCGATGCCGTCACGGTCGATGGTCTTGATGCCCTTCGCCGACAACGTCAGCGTGACGCGGCGGCCGAGGCTCGGGACGAAGTACGTCTTCTTCTGGATGTTCGGGTCCCAGCGGCGGTTGGTTCTGACGTGGGAGTGGGAGACGGACTTACCGAACCCCGGCTTCCTCCCCGTCACCTGGCAGTGCGCGGACATGCGCGCTCCTCTCTAGCTGTTATGACAATCGTTTTCGACAAAGCGGTGATTCGAATGTAGCGTGCTGAAGAAAGGAATGACAATCGTTGTCGAAAGAAGGGAAGTTCTCGTGGACGGTCGCACGCCACTCGTGCTCGTGTCCGGCTGGACCGGAGCGATGGACCACGTGGTGACCTCGCTACTCGCACCGGGCACGGTCGCCGTTCGGCACGACCTCGGTCGGGTACACGAAGGCGTGGTCCGCCGAACGCTGTACGCCGCAGGCGACGCGCCCCGCGAGACGATCCTCGAGCTCGCCCACGGCTGTGTCTCCTGCACTCTGCGAGAAGACCTACTGCCACTGCTACGGAAACTGGCACGGCGAAGTCCCGTGACACGCATCGTGCTCGCCCTGGACCCGGCGCTCGAACCCGAGGCGTTGTGCTGGGCCATCGAGAACGTCGTCGTAGCAGGAACGGTCGGTCAGATCGACGGTCCGGCTGCCCGCGACGTCGGTATCGACGCCGTCGTCACATGTCTCGATGCCTCGACCTGGCTCGCCGACGCCACGGGTGACGACGCACTGGCCGACCGCGGCATCGTCGCCAGCGGTGACGACGACCGGACCGTCGCGCAGTTGGTCGTCGGGCAGGTCGACTACGCCGACGCGCTCGTCGTCACCGCCGATCAGGGTGTGGACGCGTGGGAGCGTGCCAGGCTCGCTGCTGTTCTTGCGCGGCTCGCTCCAGGAGCGCCGATCGCGTGGGTCTGCCCGGGAGACACGCTCGACGCCGAGGCACTCGTTGCGGCAGTGCCCTTCGACGCCAGGCGCGGGGAGGTCTCCGACGCGCACTCGCCGCTGCTACGTGGTCAGCCACCGTTGACCGTCGACTGCGGCGTCACCCTCGTCGAATTCACCGCCACGCGTCCCTTCCATCCCGAACGGTTGCACGAGGCGATCGACGTACTGCTCGACGGCGTCGTGACCGCACGCGGACGGGCGTGGGTGGCAACACAACCCGACGAGGCGCTGTGGATCGAATCCGCAGGCGGCGGACTACGCGTCGCAGGTGCGGGCAAGTGGCTCGCGGCCATGACACCGGAAGAGCAGAACGACGTCGACACCGCCCGACGCGCCATGGCCGCGCTGCGCTGGGACGAGACGTTCGGCGACAGGGATACCTCGCTCGTCGTGCTGATACATGCAGCAGACCCGTCGGAAATCGACAGAACTCTCCAATGGGCGCTGGTCTCCGACGACGAAATGCACATGCGCGACGAGTGGGCCCACTGGACCGACCCCTTCGGCCAGTGGCACGAGGATCCCTGCGAAACAACCGAATCCCCGTATTCGGAGCAATCGAGAGAGGCAACAGAATGAAGCAAGGAATTCACCCCGACTACCACCCGGTGGTCTTCCAGGACGCAGGCACGGGAACACAGTTCCTCACCCGCTCCACCCTCGACAGCACCCGCCAGGTCGAGTGGGAGGACGGCAACACCTATCCGCTCGTGATCGTCGACGTCACCAGCGAGTCGCACCCCTTCTGGACCGGGGCCGCCCGCATCATGGACACACAGGGACGCGTCGAGAAGTTCGAGAAGCGCTACGGGCGCCGCACCAGGAAGGACGTCTGAGCAATGGCTGTACCGAAACGCAAGATTTCCCGTTCGAACACGCGTAGCCGTCGGGCGCAGTGGAAAGCTGTTGCGCCCGATCTGGTGACCGTGCGCGTCGGTGGCCAGCAGTTCCGAGTTCCGCGCAGGCTGGTCAAGGCAGTACAGACGGGCGCATACGACCCGAGTTAACGGGTGGTTCTTCCGGTTGCTGCCGGCGGGGAGCGAATGTCACATTCGGTCTACTGCGGTGACCGAATGTCGCCTTCGCTCACTCAGAGTGACTGAATGTCGCCCTCGCTCACCGCGGAGTGACTGAATGTCGCCTTCGCTCACTCA
>NZ_BCXH01000012.1 GCF_001895005.1 Rhodococcus yunnanensis NBRC 103083
ATCCGGTCACCCGCCAGTGAGCGAAGGCGACATTCAGTCACTCAGAGTGAGCGAAGGCGACATCCGCACACCCGACGCGAGCGAATGTCACATTCGGTCACCCGCCGGTGAGCGAAGGCGACATTCAGTCACTCAGAGTGAGCGAAGGCGACATCCGCACACCCGACGCGAGCGAATGTCACATTCGGTCACCCGCCGGTGAGCGAGGGCGACATTCGGTCACCCACCAGTGAGCGAAGGTGACATTCGGTCACCCACCAGTGAGCGAAGGTGACATTCGGTCACCCCCCCCGCCGGTCTGACCCCCGAACCCCGGACACCCGGAGATACGAGAACACCCCGAATCCGGCCGGGGTGGGGCGGGTTCGGGGTGTTCTGTTCCTGCTGTTCCTACGCGACACCCTCGGCTCGCGCTGCTGCCGCAACTGCGTCCGCAACGGCCGGGGCGACGCGTGGGTCGAGCGGGCTGGGCACGATTTTGTCCGCAGCCAGCTCGTCGCCGAGAACCGAGAGGATTGCCTCGGCAGCGGCGAGTTTCATGCCTTCGGTGATGCGGCGTGCGCCGGCGTCGAGTGCGCCTTTGAACACGCCGGGGAAGGCGAGCACATTGTTGATCTGATTCGGGAAGTCGCTGCGTCCGGTGGCCACGATCGAGGCATACAGTGCTGCTCGTTCCGGGTGGATTTCCGGGTCGGGATTGGACAGCGCGAACACGATCGACTGCGGCGCCATCGAGGCGATGAAGCTTTCGTCGATCTGGCCTGCCGAGACGCCGAGGAATACATCTGCTCCGGCCAATGCTTCGGCTGCGCCGCCGGACAGTCCGCGCGGATTGGTGCGTGCTGCGAGGTCGCTCTTCACGCTGTTCAGATCCACACGATCGGACGAGACGATGCCTTTCGAATCCAGCACTACGACGTCGGGGATGCCGGCGAGAAGCAGAATGTTCGCGCATGCGACGCCTGCAGCGCCTGCACCGGAGATGACGATCTTCAGGCCTGAGGTGCTCCGGCCCTGAACTTTGGCCGCTCCGTTGAGGGCTGCGAGAACGACGATCGCGGTTCCGTGCTGGTCGTCGTGCATCACGGGGCAGTCGAGGGCCTCGATGACACGCTTTTCGATCTCGAAGCAGCGAGGTGCCGAGATGTCTTCCAAGTTGACCGCGCCGAAGCTGTGACGAAGGCGAACGATGGTCTCGACGATCTCGTCGACGTCGTTGGTGTCGAGCACGATCGGAATCGAGTTCAGGCCCGCGAAGTTCTTGAACAACGCGGCCTTGCCCTCCATGACGGGAAGCGACGCGCGGGGACCGATGTCGCCGAGACCGAGCACAGCCGAACCGTCGGTGATGACCGCGACCAGACGATCGGTCCACGTGTACTGCTTGGCGAGCGAGGAGTCCTGCGCGATGGCCCGGCTGACCTGGGCCACTCCGGGCGTGTAGGCGATGGACAGATCGCGCTGCGTCTCGAGCGGAGCCGTGAGCTCGACCGAGAGCTTTCCGCCGACGTGGCCGAGGAAGATCTCCTCCTCGGTGATTGCGGACAGGTCTGCAGCGTTGTTTGTCGGTTGGGTCACAGTCGTCACGTTATAACTCCTCGGTGGCCGAGACGAGATCGGCGGTCGAATCGAAGAAGAAGAAATTCGGAGTGCGCCCGTACAAGGCTGCGACCACCGAAGAACTGGTAGGACGTGAGGCGTGTGCGCCGTCACCGTCCAGCATGGCGCTGTGGCGCCACTGCGGTGGACCAAGTGTGCCACCGCAGCGGCGGAGTGTGCAAACTTCTCATCCCCACCATTGTGTCCACAGAAGCACCCCGGCGATGACGAACACCAGCACAGATGCGACGACCGACACCGCGCGTGTTCGATGGTCCGCGAAGTGCTGCACGACGACGGCCAGCACAGCCGCAGCGATGTGAGCGGCGACCGATACCGTGCCTGGCCCCGGGAATTCCCGCTGGCTGCCGATGTACTGCGCACCGACGACGACAACTGCCAGCACGACCAGTCCTGCCGTGACTGCTCCACTCAGACCCCGAAGCAACCCGTCATCCTCCTGTGATGAATCCGCGGACCGAATCCGCAATGAGCTGAACCGCAATCGCGGCCAGCAACAGACCTGCGATGCGGGCCAGCAGCGTGATGCCGCCCTCACCGAGGATCCTGATCAACACCGTCGAGAACCTGAGCACCAGAAAGAACAGTAGGTGAATGGTCACGATGGCGAGTCCTACGGCAAGTAGTGACCCTACGTGCCCGCCGGCTTGGCTGACGTAGACGATGACCGCCGCGATCGCTCCCGGGCCCGCCATCAACGGCGTGCCGAGGGGCACGAGCGCGACATTGACGTCCTCTGCTTCCGATCCGCTGCCTGCGCCGCGACCTGTGAGCAGCGACAGCGCAATGATGAGCAGCAGCAGACCTCCAGCGCCCTGCAATGCCGGGATGCCGATGTGCAGGTATTCGAGGATCGCCTGGCCACCGATCGCGAACACCGTGATCACCGTCAACGACACGGCGGGCGCCTGCCAGGCCGCCTTGTTTCGCGCTTGTCTGCTCTTGCGTCCGACGAGCGAGAGGAACACCGGAATGGCTCCCGGTGGATCCATGATGACGAACAGTGTGATCAGAACCGTCAGGTAGAGGGTGGTATCGAAACTCATACTTCGATACCGGACGACTGCGCGAGAAGTCGCTCGTACTGCTCGACGGCGGTGGTGTGCTGGCCGAGCCGCAGTGTCTTGTTGTCACCGTGATAGTCGGAGGATCCCGTCGCGATGAGGTCGAGTTCCTCGGCGAGGTCACGCAGTATCCGCGTGTCCTCGGCGTCGTGGTCGGCGTGTTCGACTTCGAGGCCACCGAGACCATGCCCGACGAGCTCGCGCACGTGCTCCAGATCGAGCAGACGTCCCCTCGCCCGTGCGCGTGCATGAGCGACGACGCTGACGCCTCCCGCGGTGCGAATCATCGCCACGGCCCGCTCCAGCGGGGTGTCGATCTTGGCGACGTAGTAAGGGCTCTTCGTCGCCAGTGGCCCGTCGAATGCAGCCTGCACGTTCGCTACGGCACCGGCGGCGACGAGGGCACGCGCAAGGTGCGGCCGGCCTGCCGACGGGCCGATCGCGGCGAGAATCGCGTCGGGTTCGATCATCGGATAATCGGTCGCCAGACGTTCGGCCATGAGGCGGATCCGCTCGGTTCGCTCGCCGAGCAACCGGCTGCGTTCCGCCGCGAACACCTCGTCCTCCGGGTCGAACAGGTACGCGAGCAGATGCACCGGGACGGGATCGCCGTCCTCTCCCCTGCCCTCGCACGACATCTCGATCCCCCGTACGACGGTCAATCCGGTGGGCGCGGCGCCCAGAGCCTCGGCCCATCCGTCCGTGGTGTCGTGATCGGTGAGTGCGACGACGTCCAGTCCTGCGTCTGCCGCCGCTCGGACCAACTCTGCCGGGGTGTCGGTGCCGTCGGAGACGGCAGAATGGGTATGGAGGTCGATGAGCACGAGAGCCAGTCTCTCAGGCACACGAGCAGTTCGTATCCCAGGCGTACGATTGCGCGTCGCGCGTCCGCTCGACCCGAAGGAGAGCCGCCCATGCCATCGTTACCACCGCGGCCGTCGTTGCCGTCCCTGCATTCACTGCGTCCGACGGGCCGCAGCCAGGCGGCAGGGCCGAAGGTCCCCGTGCCCACCGCACGTGCGATCGTCGACTGCGCGATCTACGTCGACGGTGTTCGACTCCCCGGCAAATTCACTCACTCGGCTGCGATAGCGGAGGTCCGTAAGCGCGGCGAGGGCTTCGTCTGGCTCGGTCTTCACGCTCCCGACGAAGGGCAGATGAACGGCGTCGCGGAGTGTTACGGCCTCCACGAGCTCATGGTCGAGGACGCCGTCCACGCTCACCAGCGTCCGAAGCTCGAACGATACGACGACGTCTCGTTTCTCGTGCTCCGTACGGTCAGTTACGTCGAGCACGAGTCGGTCACGACCGCCAACGAGATCGTCGAGAGCGGCGAGATCATGGTCTTCCTGGCTCGCGATTTCGTCGTCACGGTTCGGCACGGTGAGCACTCGGGGCTCTCCGGAGTTCGGCATCGGCTCGAGGAAAATCCGGAGCGGCTGGCGCTCGGCCCGTCCGCGGTGCTGCATGCCGTCGCCGATCACGTCGTCGACGAGTATCTGGCGGTGACGTCGTCGATCGAACGCGACGTCGATGTCATGGAAGAAGAGGTCTTCTCCCCGAATCATCATGTCCCGATCGAGAACATCTATCTGCTCAAGCGCGAGGTGGTCGAGCTGCGACGGTCGGTGACCCCGCTGTCGACGCCGCTGAGCCAGCTCGTGCAAGGAGTGGACACACCGATCCCCAAAGCGGTTCGACGCTATCTACGCGACGTGCAGGACCATCACACGACGGTCGCCGAGCGGGTCGCCGAGTTCGACGAGGTGCTGAGTTCTCTCGTCGATGCCGCGTTGGCTCGGGTGACGATGCAACAGAACATGGACATGCGCAAGATTTCGGCGTGGGTCGCCATCGCCGCGGTGCCGACGATGGTGGCAGGCATCTACGGCATGAACTTCGACAACATCCCCGAACTGCACTGGACGTACGGGTATCACACCGTCATCGCGGTGGTGGCGATCTTCTGCGTCGGGCTGTTCGCGACCTTCCGGCGCAATCACTGGCTCTGAATCGGGTCTAGAGGGTCACGGCCGACCGGTGGGGATCGCGAACGTCGACGCCCGCTTCGACCCATGCCTCCCGAAGCGCGTCGGCCCCGCGCAGGCGCACCCATGCCGCTTCGGTGCCGGTGATCGGGACGACCGACAGGAAGTGGACGGGGTCGGATGGTTCGGGGAGCGGCAGGTCCGGCACCTCGCTCGCACCGAGGAGCACCGCGGTGAACGGGGCACCGACCCAGAGCGGCTCACCGAGGTCGAGCAGGGCGTCGTCGACCAGGACGACGCCTTCGACGGCAGGTGAGGCCGCGAGCACCGCGAGCTTCTTGTGCACGCCCGATGCGATTCCTGCGCCCCCGACCAGCGTCAACACCAGTTCGGCTCGTGGGCCGCGGTTGGGGTCGGCGACCAGTTCGTTCGGGTCGGCCATGGGGTGCCGGGAGCATCCGAGCGTCGCGTAGCGCACGATGCCGTCGGGGTTGTCCGCGAAACGAAGCACGTCGAGAGATTCCAGTCCGAGAAACGTCACCGACGCCGATGACGGGTTCTCGTCTCCGATCTCCGCGATCAGATGCGCCCGGACCCGGGCAATCACGCTGCCGAAGACACTGTCGCTCACGAACTACATCCAACACCACAGCGGCCCGGTAGCGTCGTCCGAGTGGTCTCCGTCCTCGCAGTTGCCGACGAGACGATCGAAAGCTTGTGGAGCGCACAGGTCCGATCGTTGAGTGTCGATCTCATTCTCGGTGCGGGTGATCTTCCGTTCGATTATCTGGAGTATCTGACCGACGCGCTCAATGCGCCGTGCGTCTTCGTCCCCGGCAATCACGACGCGGACCTGACGGGATATTCCGCGGGACGCGCAGGCTGGATGCGGGCAGGGCTTCCGACGACGTGGCCCGGTCCCGTGGGTGCGGTCAACGCCGATCGCAAGATCGTCTCGGCCGCGGGTCTGCGCATCGCAGGACTCGGCGGGTCCATCCGCTACAACGGCGGCCCCAACCAGTGGACGCAGCGACAGCAGCGGCGCCGGGCGAGGACGTTGACGCGGACCACATCGTGGGCGGAACGGGTGCGCGGCGATCAGCGCGGCATCGACATTCTGTTGACGCACAGTCCCCCGTTCGGCGTCGGTGACGACACCGACCCCGCGCACATCGGTTTCGAGTGCCTCGACGACGTCACGCGCGTTCTTCGCCCCCAGGTACTGCTGCACGGTCACATTCATCCGCACGGCCGGACGCCCGAGGATCTGCGTCTGCACAACTCGGATGTGGTGAACACCGTCGGATACACGTTGCTCGAGATCGAGCCGGGTGGGGAACATCGAGACACAGCTCCCACGATCGTGAGGCGACGCCATGGCACGTGACACCGGATTTCCAGCAGCCGACGCGGAGAACGATTTCACCAGACAACGCAGGCGAGCCGACGTCGCTCGGCTCGTCGGGTGGCTTCGTCGCCAGCCCGACGACGTCAATACGATCCTGCCGTTCGACGAGGTCGTCGCCGCTCTCGGCAAGATCGGCGAGCGGCAGTTGGGCGTGCAGGTCATTCGAGTCGACTCGATCGTCGGGAGTGTCGATCGAACTCGCGATTTCGACCGATTCTTCCGTCCGACGTCGGCGCGCATCAGGGAACGGTGGCAACGGTTGGCGGCCGCGCAACGGCGCGGCGAGTCGATGCCGCCGATCCAGGTCTATCGCATCGGTTCGATGCACTTCGTGCTCGACGGCCATCACCGTGTGTCCATCGCGTTCGCCATGCATCGAACGACGATCGACGCGCTCGTCACCGAAATCATCACCCGGATCTCACCCGAGGGAATTACCCGTCGCGGTGACCTGCTCATCAAGGATCACCGGCGAATCTTCCTCTCCCGTGTGCCACTCGTCGGCAAGGCACGTGAGGCTGTGACCGTGACCGATCCGTTCGAGTACGCCGAGCTCAGCGAATGCGTCGAGGCGTGGGGCTTTCGGTTGATGCAGGAGAAATGTGAGTTCGTCGACCGAGCCACGGTGGCGCGCCGATGGTTCGGTGAGGAATTTCTGCCCGTCGTGCGGATGGTGCGCGCGGCCGACATTCTCGAGGGCCGGACGGATGCGGAGGCGTATCTGTGGATGATTCGGGAGCGTTACCGCCTGGTCCGCGAGCACGTCTGGAACGACGAGATCGTCTCGGAACTGCGCGAGCGGGCCGTCGGCCGAACCACTCGACCACCGCGCTGATAGACGGGATCCTCGCACAGTCACCTTTCAAGTCGGCGGCAAACCTGATAACTACTTAGATGCACACATCAAGCATTCTTGTAATTTGAAATTTGCTCGACCCAAAAATGTGAACGAGGTTCCTCGCCCATGCCTTCGCCTGTCCGCACCGTCGCACGCCAACCAGGCCGCTTGCTGCTTCCCAGCCTCTGCCTCGTCGTCATGACGCTGACCATCCTGCAGACGATGGTCATTCCGATCGTCGGAACCATCGGCACCCAGCTGCACGTGAGCACGACTGCCGCGGGATGGGTGCTCACCGCCAATCTGCTCGCCGCCGTCGTCGCCACTCCCATCATCGGAAAGCTTGCCGACCTGCACGGCAAGCGGCCCGTCCTGCTTGCCGTTCTCGGCCTCGTCCTCGTGGGCACGCTGATCTCCGCGTTCACCCACTCACTTGCATTTCTGATCGTCGGCCGGGTTCTGCAGGGTGTGTCCTACGCGCTGTTCCCGATCGCGCTGGCGATCCTGCGCGACGAGATGCCGCCGCACAAGTTGGTCGGGTCGATGGCGATCCTGTCCGGAACGCTCGGTGTCGGCGGCGGATTCGGGTTGGTCCTGACGGGCCTGTTGACCGCAGACGGCGCCGACTATCACCGTGTCTTCTGGCTGACCGCCGTCTTCGTCGTCGTCACACTCGTGTTGGCGTGGTTCGGGCTTCCCGCGCGGCCGCGCAGCGGTACCGGCACCGTCGATTGGGTGGGCGCCCTGTTGCTCGCCATCGGGCTGATCCTGCTGTTCCTCGCGCTCACGCAGGGTCGCTCGTGGGGCTGGGCGTCGGCGTTGACGATCGGCTGCGCGGTCGTCGGCGCCGCGACACTGGCAGTGTGGTGGATCTTCGAACGCAGGATTCCTGCCCCACTCGTCGCACCCCGGCTTCTGACGCACGGACCATTGCTCGCGACGAACATCGCCACGCTGTTCATCGGCATCGCGATGTTCGTCAGCTTTCTGTCCAGCTCGTACTTCGTGCAGACGCCGCGTGAGATCGCCGGATACGGATTCAGCGCGGACGTGCTGAGCGCCAGCGTGGTGTACCTGCTGCCGGGAGCTGTGGTGGGCGTCATCGCAGCGAGCTGCGCAGGCGCATTGATCCGACGCTTCGGCGGGCGCCGCGTACTGATCTCCGGCGCCGTCATCGGGTTCTTCGGGTTCGTTTTCGTCGCCGTCTTCCACGAATTCTCCTGGCAGATCATCGTCGGAACGATGGTCGTGAACATCTTCGTCAGTTTCGCGTTCGCGTCGATACCCAATTTGCTGATGGCCGAGGTGTCCGCCCGCGACACCGGAGTCGCGAACAGCGTCAACTCCATCGTGCGCACCGTCGGAACCTCCATCGCCAGTGCACTTCTCACCACGATGTTGGCCACCTACACGATATCGGGAACCGCGATTCCGCTCGAGGCCGTGTTCGTCTTCGCGTTCGCGGCGGGGGCGATCGCCTGCGTCGTCGTCGCCTGCGCAGCAGGTGCGATTCGTGTCGTTCCGCGGGACTCGAACGATGCCAGCACATTCACAGGCAACCCGACGGATGCGGCGTCCCAGGACCAGGGCAAACACCGCGAAACCGCAGCAAGCGGGGCACTGGCAGAGGACTGCTGAGGTCCTGGGAGAGTCCCGTTCTCCCTTTCGCCACCGGGTGCGGCGAGCCTACTTTCGAGCATGCAGAACGCAGTCACTCGAAAGGGAAATACATGAACACCCGAAAGATTCTCACCCGCACCGCAATCACCGGCGCACTCGTCGCAGTACCTCTCGTCGCAGTCGTCGGCACCG
The DNA here is from genome assembly GCF_001895005.1 of Rhodococcus yunnanensis NBRC 103083. Taxonomy (GTDB): domain Bacteria; phylum Actinomycetota; class Actinomycetes; order Mycobacteriales; family Mycobacteriaceae; genus Rhodococcoides; species Rhodococcoides yunnanense. Next base: position 8,731 of record NZ_BCXH01000012.1, read on the forward strand.
CGTCGGCGGATCCGATCCACGACGACCACGGCCAGCAGAACCAGCAGAACCAACAGTCACCGCAGTGGGAGTGGCCGCAGTTCGAGCTGCCGCAGTTGCCGAATCTGCTGCCGCAGCAGCATGATCCGGCACCGCAACCCGCGCCCGCACCCAACGAGGTACCGAGCTTCGCCCCTGGCTTCTTCCAGAATTTCAGCACCGGCTCCGCCGGATAGGCCGCGCGACTCGGGCGCCGACACCCGGCGCCCGAGATCGCAGCCCTACAGCGTCAGATTGTTCCCGGACGCGTGATCGAACACCGACACCTTGGCCGGGTCGAACCACAACTCCACCTGACGCCCCTCGGCGGCCTTCGATTCGGCAGCCAGACGCGCGACCACCTGTGCGCCACCGAGATTGGCGATGCCCGCATCGGCCGCAAGTTCCTGCAGCTCGGCGGACTCGACCTGTGCGCCCTTGAGGGTGAAGTAGGCGTACTTGTCGCTTCCCATCGATTCGAGGACATCGACGTCGGCAGTGAAGGTTGCGCCGTTGATCTTCTGGTAGGAGTCGATCAACGCCGCATCCTCGAAGTGCTCGGGACGGATACCGACGACGACCTCCTTGCCCGGATTCTTGGACGCGATCAGCTGCAGGCGATCGGCAGGCAGTTCGATGTCACCGAGGTCGGTCTTCACCCCGTGCGCCGTCAGCTCGCCCGGTACGAAGTTCATCGAGGGCGATCCGATGAAGCCGCCCACGAAGAGGTTTCGCGGCTTGTCGTACAACTCCTGCGGTGATCCGATCTGCTGCACCAACCCGCCGCGCAGCACCACCACACGATCACCGAGCGTCATGGCCTCGGTCTGGTCGTGCGTGACGTACACCGTCGTGGTGCCGAGACGCTTCTGCAGACGCGAGATCTCGGCGCGGGTCTGCACACGCAGTTTCGCGTCGAGGTTGGACAACGGCTCGTCCATCAAGAACGCCTTCGGCGTGCGAACGATGGCTCGGCCCATGGCAACTCGCTGTCGCTGACCACCGGACAGGTTCGCCGGCTTGCGGTCGAGATGCTGGCTCAGATCCAGAATCTTCGCCGCTTCCTCGACCTTGGAGTTGATCTCGCTCTTGCTGAGCTTGGCGAGAGTCAGCGGAAAGGCGATGTTCTGACGCACCGTCATGTGCGGATACAGCGCATAGGACTGGAACACCATCGCGATATCGCGATCCTTCGGTGCCCGCTCGTTGACGCGCTCCCCCGCGATCCGCAGCTCACCCGACGAGATGTCCTCGAGCCCTGCGATCATGTTGAGCGTCGTGGACTTTCCACACCCCGACGGCCCGACGAGGATGATGAATTCACCGTCGGCGATGGTGATGTCGACGTCGCTGACTGCAGCTGCGCCGTCCGGGTAGAGCTTGGTGACTTTGTCGAGAACGATTTCGGCCATGACGGTTATCCCTTCACTGCGCCGGACGTCAAGCCCGCCACGATACGTCGTTGGAAGAACAGCACGAAGATGATGATCGGAATGGTGATGACGACTGCGGCTGCAGCGATCGATCCGGTGGGCTCCTCGAACTGCGAGCTACCGGTGAACTGAGAGATCGCGGCAGGCACCGTGATCGACCGCTCCGTCGCGGTCAACGAGATGGCCAGCAGCAGGTCGTTCCACGCGAAGATGAACACCAGGATCGCGGCGGTGACGATGCCCGGCGCCGCGAGAGGCGCGATGACCTTGCGGAACGCCTGGGCGGGCGTCGCGCCGTCCATTTTCGCGGCTTTCTCGAGCTCCCACGGAATCTCACGGAAGAATGCCGACAGCGTGTAGATCGCCAGCGGCAGAGCGAACGTGATGTACGGGATGATCAGGCCCAGCCATGTGTCGAACAACCCGAGCTTGCGCTCGATGTCGAACAACGGTGTCACGAGCGAGATCTGCGGGAACATCGCGATGAGCAACGCAGCTCCGACGAGCAACTTCTTGCCGGGAAAGTCGAGGCGCGCGACGGCGTAGGCGGCCATCGTGCCGATGACGACGGCAATGACCGTGGTGATCAGCCCGATTCCGATCGAGTTGATCAGCGCCGAGGTGAACTGGTTGGTGGAGAAGATGCCCTTGTAGTTGTCGAAGGTGATGGACTGCGGAATGAACCTGCCGTCGGCGATGGTGGCCGTCGACTTGAAGGACAAGCTGATGATCCAGGCGAGCGGTATCAATGCGTACAGAAGCACGAGCACATTGATGACGGTCCAGCCGACCTTCTTTCGAGGCGTTACGGTCGTCATTACTTACGGCCTCCGTCGTCCGAGCCCGGTGCCGATGCACCGAACAGCTTGATGAACACGAACGCGATGATGGCGACGCAGAAGAAGATGAGCACGCTGATCGCCGAGCCGAGTCCGAGGTTGAATGCGCCGAACAGGTTGTCGTAGCCGAGAATCGACACCGATCCGGTGCCGTTGCTGCCCTTGGTGAGCACGTAGATGTTGTCGAAGATCCGGAACGCGTCGAGCGTGCGGAACAGCAACGCGACCAGGATTGCCGGTTTCATCAACGGAATCGTGATGCGACGCAGGCGAGTCCAGGCGCCTGCGCCGTCGACCTCGGCTGCCTTGAGAAGGTCGTCGGGTACGAGGGCGAGTCCTGCGAGCAACAGCAGCGCCATGAACGGCGTCGTCTTCCACACCTCGGCGAGAACGACGATCGCGAGCGAGGGCAGCTGCTCGGTCAACGGCGCACTGCCGTCGGGAAGCAGATTGGCGAGATATCCGGTGCCCGGCGTCCACGCGTAGTACCAGCTGTACGCGGCCGCGACGGTCACGATGCCGTACGGGATCAGCACGACGGTGCGCACCAATCCGCGCCCGAAGATGGTGCGGTGCATGATGAGTGCGACCGTGAGGCCGAGTACGAACTCGATGATCACCGACACGATCGTGATGCCTGCGGTGACGCCGAACGCCGTCCACCAGTAACCGTCGGTGAGCACGGTGACGTAGTTGGAGAGGCCGACGAACTGCCGATCGTCCGGGAAAGCCAGGTTGTACTTCTGGAAGCTGAGCCAGAACGCGTAGACGATCGGGTAGCCGGTGACGGCGATCATCATGATCGCCGCGGGTGCGATCAACATCAGGCCCAGCCTGCGCTCGGCCTTCTTGCCGTCGGAAATGTGCTCGAGTACTTCTTGCTTGTCGACGCTGTCGCGCTCGGTCGTAGGTGCGCTCATGGAATCAGCCCTTCGGAATTGACTGCCTTGGAGACGAGGTCGGCGAGCTTGTCCACGTCCGCCACCGGATCGATGTTCTGCGGCGGATTGAGCGCGTCGGCGAGCAGGATCGAAATGCTCTGGTAGGCGGGCGAAACCGGGCGAACCGCAGCATTCTCGATGGAGTTCAGCACGCCCTCCCATGCGGGGTAGACCGCCTGGAACTCGGGATCGGAGTAGAGCGACTTCATGACCGGCGGGACGCCGCCGTCGACGGCGTTGTTGCGCTGGTTCTGCTCGTCGGTCAGGCACGCGACCGCTTCCCAGGCGAGATCCTCGTGCTGCGTGGTCTTGGCGACACCGATGTTGAACCCGCCGATGGTCACCTTCGCCGGGGTGTTCGGCTCGACGGCCGGGTACGGCGCACTGCGGAACACCTCCGCGATCTTCGCATCCTGTTGATCCGCCGGGACATTGGTGAGGTCGAGGAACGGAACCGCGCCCGCGGCCGCGTTCTCCTTGATTCCGGGAAGAACGAACGGATAGTTGACCTGGAATGCCGAATTTCCGGCCTCCATGCCCAACCGGGCGGTGGCCTCGTCGGTCTGCGAGATCGACGGGTCGTGGCCGTCGGCGGTGGCCACCCGCTTCATGATCTCCAGCGTCTTCTCGGTCGCCGCGCGATGCTCGGGGGTGTCGTTGAGCGTGACGGTCGTACCGTCGTCCGCGACGACCTGCCCGCCCGCGCTGACGAGGAGACTGTTGAACCAGACCATCAAGCCCTCGTACTGCTTGGCCTGAACGCCGATGTACGCGGGTTTGCCCTCGGCAGCGTTGGATTCGGCCATGTCGACCATCTCGTCCCACGTCTGCGGGGGCTGGCCCCCGGGCACCACGTCGGGGCGATACCACAGCAACTGCGTGTTCGAGTTGAGCGGAACGGCGTACAACTGGTCCTGCCACTCGGCCGTCGCGAGCGGACCTTCCAGCGTCGATCCGTCCTTCAGCTTCGCCGCGAGGTCGTCCGGGACGGGCAACGCCCACCCCGCCTCGGCGAATTCGGCGGTCCACACGACGTCGAGAGTCATGAGGTCGAGACTGTTGTCGTTGCCCGCAAGTCTGCGGGCCAATTGAAGTCGCTGATCGTTTGCGCTCTTGGGCAGAGTTCGTTGCTCCACCTTGTACCGGCCACCCGACGCGGCCGAACAGGCTTCCGCCGCGGCGGCATACTGTTCGGCACCGTCTGCTGCGGTATAGAAGCTCAGCACCGGAGTGCTGCTGTCGGACGATCCGCAGGCGGCGAGCAGAGGGCTGGCGACCAATGCCGCCGCTGCCAACACGCCTATTCTGGTTGCGTTTCTCGGCCTCGGACCACGCTGTCTCGGCACTTTCCGCCTCCGTATTTTCGGTTGCTCGTACATGGCTTCTTCACCTACTGCCCTGCACGTAAAGAAACGTAACCGAACTACTCGAACTCGAGGGGGAATTGGGACAATTCCGTGACCTCCACGAAACTACAGCGAGAGCTTCGCGAGCATGTCCCGAGCCTTCTCCGCAGTTTTCGGTTCGCAGAGTACGTCGTAACGACCTGCGACCAACTGCATGCTCGACGCGAAGTCACGCTGTCCGCGCGTGGCCGCGTACGGAATCGCCGTGGAAATGAGACCGAAGATTATGCCACCGATGATGCCGATGACGAGGGCGCCCAGGATATTGCCGTTGGTGAAGATTCCCAACACCAGGCCGAGGAACAGGCCGAGCCACGCGCCTGAAACAATGCCTCCGCCAATGACTTTGGCCCATGTGAGGCGACCGAGGACACGTTCGACCTGCATCAGGTCGACGCCGACGATGGTCAGGTCCTGCACCGAGAACTGTTGATCGGACAGGTAGTCGACAGCCTTCTGTGCCTCTGCGTACGTCGGATAGGAACCGATCGGCCAGCCCGACGGCGGCGTCGGCAGCCCCTGGCCACCGCGGCCCGGCTGCGAAAGTGGGTTCGTCATGCCCCTATTGTGCCCCTGATGTCCGGTTCGCATCGTCACTGCGTGCCATTCCTGCTGCCCGGCCCTTCGCGGAGACGACCAGTGCCATCTTTCGGCTCGCCTCGTCGATCATCTCGTCGCCCAACATCACCGCGCCCCGGCCGCCGCCCGCAGCGGACGTATGGAACTCGTATGCCTCGAGAATCTGTTCGGCCTTGTCGAAATCGACCTGGCGGGGGCTGAAGATCTCGTTGGCGGCGTCGATCTGCGTCGGATGCAGCACCCATTTGCCGTCGAACCCGAGACCGGCCGTGCGCCCCGCCGCGCGGCGGAACGCGTCGAGATCACGAATCTGCAAATACGGGCCGTCGATGGCCTGCAGGCCGTGCGTACGCGCGGCGAGAAGGATGGTCATCAAGATGTGATGGTAGGCATCGCCGGTGTCGTAGCCCTGCGGCTGCTCCCCCACTACGAGTGTGCGCATATTGACACTTGCCATGAGGTCGGCCGGGCCGAAGACCAACGTCTGCACTCGTGGGCTGGCGGTGGCGATCTCGTCGATGTTGCGCAGACTGCGCGCACTCTCGATCTGCGGTTCGATGCCGATGGCGCCGACGGGCAGCCCGGCAACCTTCTCCACCTGCGTCAGCAACAGATCGAGCGCATGAACATGGGAGGCCGTCTCGACCTTGGGGAGCAGAATCGCATCGAGGTTGGCGCCCGCACCGGACACGACATCGATGACGTCGCCGTGCGTCCACGGCGTCGTCCAGTCGTTGACGCGCACGACCTTGATCTGGCTTCCCCAGCCTCCCGAGTTCAATGCTTCGACGACGCGTCCGCGGGCCTCGGCCTTGGCGATCGGCGCGACTGCGTCCTCCAGGTCGAGGAAGATCTCGTCGGCGCCCAGGCCCTTGGCCTTCTCGATCATCTTGGCGGAGCTACCGGGAACTGCCAGAACCGAACGCCTGGAACGACCACTTTCCACCGAACTCACCTTCGCAGCGCTCCTTGTCGATTCTCTGGTTGGTACTTCCACGCTCTAACCTTGCCATCATGGCAGCACTGAGCAAGGTATTCGCCGCCAGGCTCGCAGGTCTGGTGGTACTCGGACCGGACGGTGAATCCATCGGCCGAGTTCGAGATCTCGTCGTCACCATGAGAGTCGGGCGCGCGCAGCCGCGCGTACTCGGACTCGTGGTCGAACTCGCTACGCGCCGAAGAATTTTCGTGCCCATGCTGCGGGTGACGAGCATCGAACCCAACTCGGTGCAACTGACGACCGGCAACGTGAGCCTGCGTCGATTCAGCCAGCGCGCGAACGAGATCCTGGTGTTCGCGCAGATTCTCGACTCGAAGGTACGCGTCGACGATCCCGAACTCGAGGAGCTCCACGACGGCGACTCCATCGTGGTCGACCTCGGTATCGAACTGACCCGAACCCGCGACTGGCTCGTCGCCCGCGTCGCCGTTCGCCGACAGCGCGGCAGGCTCGCCCGGCGCGGTGCTATCCACGTCGTCGACTGGCAGCACGTGCAAGGACTGACGCAGAACGCACTCTCGCTGCCCGGGCAAGGCGTCGCGCAGCTGTTGATGCAGTTCGAGGATCTTCGTGCCGCCGACGTCGCCAACGCGATGCGCGAGCTTCCGGTGAAACGGCGCATGGAGGTCGCGCTGGCGCTGGACGACGAGCGGCTCGCCGACGTGGTCCAGGAGCTGCCCGACGACGATCAAGTCGAGATGATGCACTACCTCGGCGTCGAGCGCGGCGCGGATGTGCTCGAAGCGATGGACCCGGACGATGCCGCCGACCTTCTCGGTGAACTCCCCGAACCCGAGGCCGAGTCGTTGCTCCGGTTGATGGACCCCGAGGACTCCGCGCCCGTGCGACGACTCCTCGAGCACTCCCCCGACACCGCTGGTGGCCTCATGACCACCGAGCCGGTGGTGCTGACGGCGTCGACGACGGTCGCCGAGGCGCTGGCGCGGGTCCGAAACCCCGACCTGACGCCTGCCTTGTCCTCGCTCGTGTTCGTGGTGCGTCCGCCGACAGCGACACCCACCGGCGCGTATCTCGGGTGTGTCCACCTGCAGCAACTGCTGCGCGAACCACCGGCAAGCCTGGTCGGCGGAGTTCTGGACAAGGCACTGCCGCGGCTCACCCCGGAGGACAGCCTGACGGCAGTCACCCGATACTTTGCGACGTACAACCTCGTCTGCGGGCCCGTCGTCGACGACGAGGATCATCTCGTGGGCGCCGTGACCGTCGACGACGTGCTCGATCATCTCCTTCCCGAGGACTGGCGAGATCAGGAGGTGGCAGGACAGTGAAGGAATCCGCACGCGCCCGGATGGACACCCCGCGGGGCTCACGGCTGCTGAATTTCCATCTCGACGTCGATCTCGGCCGGTCGGGAGAACGCGCCGCCCGCTTCCTCGGAACGGGGCGCTATCTGGCCATCCAGACGATCATCGTCGTCGTCTGGATCTTCTTGAACGTCGCGGTGATAGCGCTGCGGTGGGATCCCTATCCCTTCATCCTGCTCAACCTGGCGTTCTCGACGCAGGCTGCCTACGCCGCACCGCTGATCCTGCTCGCGCAGAACCGTCAGGACGACCGTGACCGCGTCTCGCTCGAAGAGGACCGCGCACGTGCCCAGCAGACCAAAGCGGACACCGAGTTCCTCGCTCGGGAGCTGGCGTCGCTGCGTCTCGCGGTCGGCGAGGTCGCCACACGCGACTACCTTCGCCGCGAGCTCGACGAGATCAGGGAGATGCTGGAACAGCTGAGCGGGGAGCCTCAGGTGCCGACCAAGAAGGCCCGGAAGAAGTCGGGCCGTCACACTCAATCCGCGGAATCCATCCTGGGAGAGCATCCGGAACTGTAACGTGTGTCAGTTATGCGGCCACGGCGGAGGATTCGCAGGCGAACCGGCACGCTGACCATGTCCACCATCGTCTTCGCTTCGGTGGCGGGAGCAGCGGCGTCGGCGTCGCTTGCGGCCGATCCGGCCCCTGTACCCGTGGTCTCGCCCGCGCCTCTTCCTGACTCGACGACACTGCTGGACTCGCTGCCGAACTCGAAGACGGTGGCAGGCTTGGCGGCGCCGACTCCGAGGCCGGCGCAGACTCTCAGTGCGTACACGCCTGCACTTCCGGAGATCGAGGAGCAGGCCCCCACCGAGGAGGAGCCGGTGCGCAGCGTCGCCGTGTCCACTCCCGTCGTCGGCTCGTTCGGCATCCCGGACTCGGTCCTCGCGGCATATCGAAGCGCCGAGTCCGCCATGGCGTCGGAATCTCCGTCGTGTCACCTGCCGTGGAATTTACTGGCCGGGATAGGTCGCATCGAGTCCGGCCACGCGCGCGGCGGGCAGGTCGACGACGACGGCACGACGATCTCGCCCATCCTCGGCCCGATTCTCGACGGACGACGAGCCGGCAACACTGTGATCCTCGACACCGACCACGGAGATCTCGACGGTGACTCCGCACACGACCGAGCCGTCGGACCGATGCAGTTCATTCCCTCGACGTGGTCTCGGTACGCATCCGACGGAAACGACGACGGGATCGAGAACCCCGACAACATCTACGACGCCACCCTCGCCGCCGGCAGGTACCTGTGTTCCGGCGGAGAAGATCTCGCCGAAGCGGCAGACGAGAGCGCTGCGGTGTTCCGCTACAACAACTCTCCGGTGTACGTCGCCGACGTCCTGGCATGGTCCGCGGCGTACCGATTGGCAGGCGATTCGGTGTCCGACGAGCCGGTCGACGTCGCGGCGCCCCCTCCGCCGCCCGAGCCCCTTCCGCCGACTGAGCCCCTTCCGCCGCCCGGGCTGGTTCAGGCGCCTGCCCCCGACACTCGTCCAGCGCCGACCGTCGCTCCGACTACCGACACGCCCGCGCCGCCGCCGCCCTTCGTGCTGCCGACGCTGCCACCCTTGCCCTGCCTGATCTTCTGCCCTCCTGCTTGATTTGCCGGACCAGGTCCGGGAGCGGAGCCTGCGGAGTGACCCATCGAAGACCGGGAGCGGAGCCTGCGGAGTGACCCTCGAGCACCAGAGCGGAGCCTGCGGAGTGACCCATCGAATACCGGGAGCGGAGCCTGCGGAGTGACCCTCGAGCACCGGGAGCGGAGCCTGCGGAGTGACCATCCTGAACACCAGAGCGGAGCCTCGTTGTTACCTTCGCAATCGCTGCATAACGGTCAGATAACAGAAACATCTCGAATCATGTAACCTCGACTCCGGTTCTTGTCGGAGGCCCCAGAAATAGGGGCAATTTGGAGGTTTCAAGGCGTGGGACGTCACAGAAAAGCATCGAATTCCACAGTTCGCCGGAATTCGGTGATTGCTCTGACAGGACTTGTCCCCGCCGGGCTCGTCACCGCGGCAACATCGGCAGGCGCAACGGAGTACATCCCGTTCCTGACGTCGAGCACCACGAATCAGGCAGCCGAGCCGGTCGTCGAGACGCCGCAGCCGATCGCCGACCCGGCCGATGCGCAGCCCGTCGCGCAGACCGAAGCCCCCGTCGCCCAGCCGGCACCCGCACCGGCGCCGCAGCCCGAGATCGCGCCGACACCCGAGTTGCCGACCAACCTCGCGGCCAGCCCGATCGCCATTCCGACCGTCAACGTCTCGGCATACAAGAACGCCGAGCGCATCCTCACTGCGACGCAGCCGGGCTGCGGCATCAGCTGGACCGTCATCGCGGGCATCGGCCGCGTCGAGTCCACACACGCCAACAACGGCAAGGCCGACGACCTCGGTCAGCTCCTCGAACCGATCCTCGGACCCCGACTCGACGGATCACTGGCAGGTAACAACGTCATCGCCGATACCGACGGCGGCGCACTGGACGGCGACCCCAACTTCGACCGCGCAGTCGGCCCCATGCAGTTCCTGCCCGAGACGTGGAACCACTACCACGCCGACGGCAACGGCGACGGCGTCTCCGACCCGCAGAACCTGTACGACGCAGCGCTCGCCACCGGCGACTACCTGTGCGACGACGGGCTGAACCTGCGCGATCTCGGCCAGACGACCAAGGCGATCCTGCGGTACAACAACTCGATGGCATACGTGGCCAACGTGCTCGCGTGGTCCACCGGATACGCCACCGGCATCGTGCCCACCTCCGACGAGCTCCCCCGTATCCACTGAGCACTGCGGGACCGCATAGCATGAAGTAATGGCAGTACTGACGGAATCCGACGTTCGAAGCGCGCTCTCGAAGGTCATCGATCCGGAAATTCGTAAACCGATCACCGATCTCGGAATGGTCAAGGGCGTCACGATCGGTGACGGCGGTGCCGTCGACATCGGCATCTACCTGACCACCGCAGGGTGCCCGATGAAGACCGAAATCGAGGGCCGCGTCACCAAGGCCGTCGCCGACGTCGCCGGGGTCGGAACCATCACCGTCGAACTCGACGTCATGAACGACGAGCAACGCACCGAACTCCGTAAGTCACTGCGCGGCGATTCCGCAGAACCAGTCATCCCCTTCGCGCAGCCGGGCTCGCTGACGCGGGTGTACGCGGTCGCGTCGGGCAAGGGCGGCGTCGGAAAATCGAGTGTGACGGTCAATCTCGCTGCATCGCTGTCCGCTCGCGGACTCTCCGTCGGTGTTCTCGACGCCGATATCTACGGCCATTCCGTCCCCCGCATGATGGGCAACGACGCGAAGCCGACACAGGTCGAGAAGATGATCATGCCCCCGCAGGCACACGGCGTGAAGTTCATCTCGATCGCACAGTTCACCCAGGGCAACACTCCCGTCGTCTGGCGTGGACCGATGCTGCACCGAGCGCTGCAGCAGTTCCTCGCCGATGTCTTCTGGGGCGACCTCGACGTCCTGCTCCTCGATCTCCCGCCCGGCACAGGCGATATCGCGATCTCCGTCGCTCAGTTGATCCCCGGAGCCGAGATCCTCGTCGTCACCACTCCGCAGCAGGCGGCCGCCGAGGTCGCCGAGCGGGCGGGCGCCATCGCGCTGCAGACGCGTCAGCGCATCGCCGGTGTCGTCGAGAACATGTCGTGGCTCGAAGAGGCCGACGGCAGCCGTCGATACATCTTCGGATCAGGAGGCGGACAGGACGTCTCGGATCGACTCACCAAGGCCGTCGGCGCGAAAGTTCCTCTACTGGGCCAGGTTCCACTGGAGGAAGCAGTCCGCGAAGGCGGCGACGACGGAATGCCCATCGTCCTCGGACACCCCGAGTCGGCCGCGGCGCAGGCACTGGAGACGATTGCCGGCAAGCTCGCGGTACGTGAGCGTGGCCTCGTCGGTATGTCGTTGGGGATCGACACCACGCGGCATCTCTGACTCGCCCGCCCCAACCTGAGACTTGCCTGAGAGCCGCTCTTCGATGAAGAGTGGCACCCATGACAATCCCGCACAGAGACGGCCGTGGCGTCGTTGCCACGGCTTTCCTCCTGTTCTCCCTCCTGCTGGGATCGGTGCTCGCTCCCTCCATCGCGTCCGCTCAACCTGCTCCGCCGCCCGGCCAGAACTACCTGATCGCGACCGATGTCACGTTCGCCCCATTCGAATTCCAGGACGAGAGCGGCAACCTCGTCGGTATCGACATGGATCTGCTGAAGGCGATCTCGGAAGACCAGGGCTTCGATTACGACGTCAACGCAGTCGGATTCGACGCCGCACTGCAGGGTGTCACCGGCGGTCAGTTCAACGGCATGATCGCGGGTATGTCCATCACGGACGCCCGCAAGGCAACGTTCGACTTCTCCGATCCCTACTTCGAATCCGGCGTCCAGATGGGCGTTCTCGACACCGACGATGCAGTGTCCTCCTACGAGGATCTGAAAGGCAAGACCGTCGCCGTCAAGAACGGCACCGAAGGTGCGACGTTTGCCGAGTCGATCAAGGACCAATACGGCTTCAGCACGCGGTATTTCGCCGATTCGTCGTCGATGTTCGACGAGGTTCGCACCGGTAACTCCGCTGCCGTCTTCGAGGACTATCCCGTTCTGGCCTACGGCATCAAGCAGGGCAACGGATTCAAGACCGTCACCGACAAAGAGCCAGGTGCCAGTTACGGATTCGCGGTCGCGAAGGGCCAGAATCAGGATCTACTGCAGGAGTTCAACGCCGGCCTCGCCAACCTGAAGGCCAGCGGGCAGTACGACGAAATCCTCGATACCTACCTCAATTCCGATGCCAGCACCGACGACAACTCGATCATCGGGCTCATCAAGAGCACCTGGAAGTTGCTGCTCGAAGGCCTGTGGTTGACCGTTCTGCTGACGGTCATCTCCATTGCGATCGCTCTCGTCCTCGGCGGCATCTTCGGACTGTTCCGAGTCTCGACCAACATCGTGCTCCGCGGAATCGGTACCACCTACGTCGATGTCTTCCGCGGCACCCCGCTTCTGGTGCAGGCGTTCTTCATCTACTTCGGTATTCCTGCCGCACTGGACTTCCAGATGTCGGCATTCACCGCAGGTGTCATCACCCTCTCGCTCAACGCGGGTGCGTACATGGCCGAGATCGTGCGCGGCGGAATCCTCTCCGTCGACAAGGGACAGATGGAGGCATCACGCAGCCTCGGTATCAGCTACCTCAAATCGATGCGAAAAGTCGTCATGCCGCAAGCGGTTCGCACGATGATCCCGTCGTACATCAATCAGTTCGTCATCACGCTGAAGGACACGTCGATCCTGTCCGTCATCGGTCTGGCCGAGCTGACGCAGACCGGACGCATCATCATCGCCCGCAACTTCCAGTCCTTCAACATGTGGCTGATCATCGGCGTCATGTACTTCATCATCATCATGGCTCTCACCAAGCTGAGCAATCGTATCGAGAAGAGGATCAACAAATGACGGTCGACGACAAGATCGGGGTCAAGATCGCGGTCAAGGATCTCCACAAGGCGTTCGGCGACAACGAAGTACTCAAAGGCATCGATGCCGACGTCGTCAACGGTGAGGTCGTCTGCGTCATCGGGCCGTCCGGATCGGGCAAGAGCACATTCCTGCGATGCCTGAACAAGCTGGAGGACATCACCTCGGGGACCGTCGTCGTCGACGGACACGACCTGACCGACAAGAAGGTCGACCTCGACAAGGTTCGTCAGCACATCGGCATGGTGTTCCAACACTTCAATCTGTTTCCGCACATGACGGCTCTCGAGAACGTCATGCTCGCCCCGGTCGAAACGAAGCAGCAGACGAAGGCAGAGGCGAAGGAGTCGGCGCTGAAGCTTCTCGATCAGGTCGGACTGTCCGATCGTGCGCACTACAAGCCTGCGAACCTCTCGGGTGGGCAGAAGCAGCGCGTCGCCATCGCCCGAGCCCTGGCGATGAGCCCGTCGATCATGCTGTTCGACGAGGCGACATCGGCACTCGACCCCGAAATGGTCGGCGAAGTGTTGCAGGTGCTGCGCGACCTCGCGAAGGGCGGCATGACGATGGTCGTCGTGACACACGAGATGGGCTTCGCCCATGAGGTCGCCGATCGAGTCATCTTCATGGCCGACGGCGTCATCGTCGAAGAAGGAACGCCCGAGCAGATCTTCGGAAGCCCGCAGCACTCACGGACTCAGGACTTCCTGAACAAGGTGCTGTAATTCTGACCGCTTGAAAATTCTGACCGCTTGAGAATTCTGACCGCTTGAATGGTTCATTCATACGATCTACCAGCATGAATGAACCATTCAAGCGATAGAAAGACGGGTCAGGTGGCGTCGGAATCTATCGGCGGCGTCTGACCGTACGGCAGCTTCTTCTCGAGCGATGGCGTAGGCGACGTCGGTTTCGCAGCCGTCGGTTTCCCAGCCGTCGGGTTCGCGGACGTCGGTTTTGTGGACGGGGCGGAGCTGCCGTTGACCGATTTCTTCGAGTCGAAGTTGCCGGTGAAGATGGAATCGTCGCCGTCGAGCAGGTGCTTGGTGATGACGGCGCGCGGGGTCATCCCACGAAGCTGATTGAGATCGGCGAGCGGCTTGCGCAGGTCCTCGAAGTCGGTACCCAGCTCGTCCTTGAGCTGCTGACTCGCGCCGTTCGCGTACTCCTTCACCTGACGGATCGACTTGGTGACCCAGGAGATGGCACCGGGCAGTCGGTCGGGACCGAGAATGACGAGTGCTGCTACCAGGAGAATGACGAGTTCTCCCCAGCCAATGTTGCCGAACACCGGTTCAGACTACTTCGGAAGTCTGTGAACCTGCCATGTGAACGCTCACCGCTCAGTCCGACACCGGCGTGACGGAGACGTCGACGAGCCGCCCCGACCGAATCAACTGCACGGGTGTCGGCTGGCCGATCGCGCTGGACTGCACCGCAACCACCAATTCGTCGGCGCTGGTGACAGTGCGATCACCGACCTTGGTGATGACATCGCCCTCGACGATTCCTGCCTGCTGCGCGGGACCGGACGAGCGAACGTTGGCCACCTCCGCGCCGGACGTCGCGTCGTTGATCACCGAGCGTGCATTGATCCCGATGTCCGGATGCTTCATCTCTCCGGTGCGGATGAGGGACTGAGCGACTTTGGTGACGTCGTCGATCGGGATGGCGAAGCCGAGTCCGACCGAACCTCCGCTCTCACTTCGAATCGCGGAATTGATTCCGATGACGCGGCCCTCCGCGTCGATCAACGGTCCACCGGAATTGCCCGGGTTGATCGCGGCGTCGGTCTGCACGGCATCGATCACGGCGTCGGTGTCGGTGCCTTCACCGGAGAGCCGGACGGGACGATCGAGTGCACTGACGATGCCGCGGGTGACGGTCTTGCTCAGACCGAGAGGAGAACCGACGGCGACGACGTCCTCGCCGACCTGTACGTCGGCCGAGTTGCCGAGCTCTGCCACCGTCAGACCACCGACGTCCGTCTTCAACACCGCGAGGTCCGTCTTGGTATCGCGGCCGACGATCTGTGCCGGAACCTTGGTACCGTCCGAGAACGTGACCTGCAGAATCGCCTTGCCCGGGTTGGTCGCGGCCATCGAGATGACGTGGTTGTTGGTCACGATGTAACCGTCGCCGTCGATGACGACGCCGGATCCGGTACCCGCATTGTCACCGAGGGTCACCTGAATGGACACGACCGCGGGAAGGACCGCGTCGGCGACCTTGGCCACCTGCCCCTGCGGCAGGTCTTCACCGCTCGACTGCGTCAGATTGACCTTCTGGCTGGTCAGCGCGCCGGTCACTTCCGCGGTCTCCCGGCCGATCAGACCTCCGACGAGCCCGATCGCCAACGCGAGAACTCCCAGAACGACAAGGGCACGCGGAGCCACGCGGTCACCGAACAGCACCTCGCGCACGCCGAGCTTGAGTCCGGCAGGACGCTCGACGGGCTCGGGGGTCTGTGCACCTGCCGGGCCGAGACGTACGGGCGAGTGCGGATCACGCCACGGATCCTCGGGCTCGGGCTCCGGTTCCGCCTGGACGGACGCGTCGGGATCGCGTTGAAGGGACGAGGGAGCATCTGCCGGACGACCGAAAGCCTCCGCCAGAACCGGATCGGGGATACGCACACCCAACTTCGGCGACGGCGTCGCGCGATCGGCGGACGGAGTGAACGAACCCCGCACGTCACGTGGTCTTCCGAAGGCTTCAGCAGAGGCGCTGTCCACCGCGGGCCGATGGACAGGCCTGGGAGGCAAACGCGGCGCCTCGGGATCGGTGTGTGTGCGTGAGTCGGTCACAATCGCCCAGGCTACCGACGGCGGCGGCGAATACCGACAACCGAGGTGACGATCGCGCGTTTGCGACGCTCGATGGCGTCCTTCGCCTCGATCGGTTCACACATCGGAATCTGGCTGAGCAGCCCCAACAACGAATGCGGCATCGACATGTCGCCCGAACTCTTCAACGCACTCCGCGCTTGCTGCTGCGCGTCCACTTCGGCGGCGCATTCGGGGCACTCGGAAATATGATGCGCGGCACGCAGATATGCCGCCATGCGGAGCTCTCCGTCGGCGAACGCCGCGACGGCCTCACTGGCCAGATGCTCGGTCGAGCTGAACCGCCGTGGCTTACGCGCCTGCGTCATCCAACCCTCCTGGTAGCTACTGGGCACTTGCGTGAGAAGAGTCGACCTTCCCGTTCACTCGAAGGTACTCGCGCAGTGCCGCACGTCCTCGGTGGATCCTGCTGCGAACCGTACCGAGCTTGACTCCCAGTGTTGCACCGATCTCCTCGTACGACAGACCTTCGATGTCGCACAGCACGATCGCGGCACGGAATTCCGGTGCCAGCGAGTCGAGCGCGGACTGCAGGTCCGGGTCGAGACGAGCGTCGTGGTAGATCTGCTCGGGATTGGGAGTATCCGAGGGCACGCGGTCGTAGTCCTCAGGCAGCGCCTCCATCCGGATGCGGTTGCGCCGACGAACCATGTCGAGGAACAAGTTGGTGGTGATGCGGTGCAGCCATCCCTCGAACGTGCCTGGCTGGTAGTTCGACAGTGACCGAAACACCCGAATGAACGTGTCCTGAGTCAGATCCTCGGCATCCTGAGCATTGCCGGAGAGCCGGTATGCAAGGCGGTAGACGCGGTCACCGTGCTCACGCACCAGCTCGTCCCACGACGGCATCGTGTTCTCTTCGCCGGTAGCATCGAACACGGCAGTTCCGCTGAGTTCTTCGGCCGCGGCCTCGGACAGAAGCGAGGTGTCGCGATCTCCGTTGATCTTGTAGATGGCTGGATCCTCCTGCTCAGGAACACGTACTGGTGCGGCTCCCGCTGCCGTGTACAACCCCCGGCACCGTCGAGTTGTTCCTGTTCGTGTTGCTTGTCGATCAAGCGATCTCCCGTAGCCTCTCGTACCCGCGTGTGGCGACCGTATGAATTACCTGAGGCGCTGCTGAGAAAATCGGACACAGGCTACTCGCAGATCGACCGCGTCGATCCCCGAGCTCCGCGCACAGCGCGATAATGTCGCCTTGTGCCGACAAATGCCGAGAAGTTGCTTGCGTACGCCGAAGACTCTGCACAGGAGGACGACGTGCTCGTTGCAGCGCGAGAGCGCGGTGAAGAACTGGGAGCGTCACCGGTACCGCCCTCCGTCGGGGCAGTCCTGTCGATCTTCACCCAGATGCTGGGCGCCAAGACTGTCGTCGAGATCGGTACCGGAGCCGGAATCTCCGGCCTGTGGCTGCTCGACGGCATGCGCGACGACGGTGTCCTCACCACGATCGACACCGAGCCCGAACATCAGCGCGCAGCCAAAGAGGCCTTCCGTGCGGGCGGAATCCCGCCGTCACGGACACGCCTGATCAACGGATGGGCACTGGACGTCCTGCCACGCCTGGCAGATGACACCTACGATCTGGTGTTCATCGACGCCAGCCCCGTCGACCACCTTCACTTCGTCGAGGAGTCCGTGCGTCTGCTCCGCCCAGGCGGCGTCCTGGTACTGCACAACGCCTTGCTCGGAGGACGCGTCCCCGACTCCACCCAGCGCGACGCCACCACCGTGGCAGTGCGCGCCGCGGCCCGCGCCATCGCCGAGGACGAGCGTCTGACGACGATCCTTCTCCCCCTCGGCGACGGCCTGATCTGCGCGTCCAGAAGCTAGCGCACTAGATCCAGACACCCTTTCCGACCGAGACGACGCCGCCGGCGGAGACATTGAATCGTTCCTTGTCCCGCTCCAGATCGACTCCGATGATCTCACCGTCGCCGACGACGACGTTCTTGTCCAGAATCGCCCGACGCACCACGGCGCCCTTGCCGATTCGGACCCCCGGCATCAGCACGCTGCCTTCGACGGTCGCGCCGCTGTCGATCATGACGTTGGAGCTGAGAACCGAATTGCGTACCGTCGCCGCGGACAGGATGCAGCCCGCCCCGACGACCGATTCCTGTGCGAGTCCACCCTGGACGAACTTGGCGGGAGGCAGATTCTCGGCGGAGCCGCGGATGGGCCAGCGGCGGTTGTAGAGGTTGAAGATCGGGTGCACGGACACCAGATCCATGTGCGCGTCGTAGAACGCGTCGATCGTTCCGACGTCACGCCAGTAGCCGCGATCTCGTTCGGTGGCACCGGGAACGATGTTGTCGTTGAAGTCGTACACGGATGCGACACCAGCCTCGACGAGCGCGGGGATGATGTCGCCGCCCATGTCGTGGTCGGAGTCGGTGTTCTCCGCGTCGGCCTTGATAGCGTCGACGAGCACCTTGGTGGTGAACACGTAGTTGCCCATGGACGCATAGGTGACGTTCGGGTCGTCGGGTGTACCCGGCGGCTGCGCAGGTTTCTCGAGGAACTGCGTGATCTTGCCGCTCTCGTCGCTGTCGATGCAGCCGAAAGCGAACGCCTCGCTTCGCGGAACCCTGATGCCTGCCACGGTGACGCCCGCGCCGGAGTCGATGTGCTGCTGCACCATCTGTTCCGGATCCATGCGATACACGTGGTCGGCACCGAACACCACGATGTACTCGGGGTCTTCGTCGTAGACGAGGTTGAGTGATTGGAAGATCGCGTCGGCGCTTCCCGTGTACCAGCGCGGACCGAGACGTTGCTGCGCCGGCACCGGAGTGATGTACTCCCCCGCGAAACCGGACAGGCGCCAGGTCTGCGAGATGTGTCGGTCGAGCGAATGCGACTTGTACTGAGTCAACACGCACAACCGGAGGTAACCGGCGTTGACGAGATTGCTCAGAACGAAGTCGATCAGTCGATATGCGCCGCCGAACGGGACGGCTGGCTTGGCTCGGTCCGCGGTCATCGGGTAAAGACGTTTACCCTCACCGCCGGCAAGCACGATCCCTAGTACGTGCGGTTGTGTCCTCACATTGCCAACCTATCCGCACCGGATGAACCTTGCTAGCAGTACACGCGTTTCGCCGAAGGAATGTAGGTTGACAGTTGTGCGCGTGGCAATGATGACAAGGGAATATCCGCCTGAGGTGTACGGCGGCGCAGGTGTCCATGTGACCGAACTGGCGGCACAGTTGAAATCGCTGTGCGAGGTGGACATCCACTGCATGGGCGCCCCACGGGACACCGCGCAGGTCCACGATCCGGATCCCGCACTCGCCGGCGCCAACGCCGCGTTGACGACGCTGTCCGCCGAACTGCGGATGGCAAACGCCGCGGCAGGTGCGGACGTGGTGCACTCACACACCTGGTACACCGGCCTCGCCGGACATCTGGCAGCCGAACTGTACGGAGTGCCACACATTCTGACGGCCCACTCCCTCGAGCCGAGGCGACCGTGGAAGGCCGAGCAACTGGGCGGCGGCTACCGCATCTCGTCGTGGTCGGAGCGCAATGCCGTCGAGTACGCCGATGCCGTGATCGCAGTGAGCGAGGGTATGGCCAAGGACGTTCTCGACGCGTACCCGCGCCTGGACCCGAGCCGAATTCACGTGGTGCGCAACGGAATCGACACCTCGAACTGGCATTCCGGACCGGCTGCCGATCCGACGGATTCCGCACTGGCGGCAATCGGCGTCGACCCGAACAAGCCGATGGTCGCGTTCGTCGGCCGTATCACCAGACAGAAGGGCGTCGGGCATCTTATCGCCGCTGCCCACCATTTCGATCCCTCGATCCAACTGGTCCTGTGCGCGGGCGCTCCCGACACTCCCGAGATCGCCGCAGAAACCGAACGCGCGGTTCACGATCTACAACAAACTCGCACCGGAGTCTTCTGGGTCCGCGAGATGCTGCCGACCGAGAAGATTCGCGAAATCCTCTCGGCCGCAGATGTCTTCGTGTGCCCTTCGGTGTACGAGCCCTTGGGTATCGTCAATCTCGAAGCGATGGCCGCGGAGACGGCAGTGGTGGCATCCGACGTCGGCGGCATCCCCGAGGTCGTGAACGACGGAATCACCGGCAGGCTCGTGCACTACAACTCGTACGAACCGCAGGTGTTCGAGGAGTCGCTCGCCGCAACCGTCAACGAGATCGCGCTCGATCCGGCCACCGCGACGGCGATGGGCACGGCAGGCCGCGCGCGAGCCGTCGCCGAATTCTCCTGGGCCGCAATCGCACAGCAGACCATCGAGGTCTACGAGGCGGCGCTCGCGCGGCGCCGATGACGCGGAGTCAGAGCGCCCGATAGGTCCCGACGGTCACCGACGCCGTCACCTCGACAGTGTCCGGCAACTGTGCAACGGCGGTGCGCCGAGGTGCGTCGGTGGTGTGCCGCGCCGACGGCCCCATCGCCACGAGCGCCTCGACGCTCGCGTGATCGAGCGACATCACGAATTCGACGACACGGCGGTCCGCCTGCTCGAACCTGCCTGCCAGTGAATCACCGAGCCTGCGCGCCTTGTTCTCGTCGACCCCGATGAGTCCGAGAGCCGGCACCAACTCCTGCTGGTGACGTGCGGTCGGCGTCACCACGACCAGTACGCCTTCGGGGCTCAGGACGCGGCGCAGTTCGCCTGCGTTACGCGGGGAGAAGACACACGTGACGGCGTCGACGGCGGATGCGCGGATTGGAAGGCCCTGCCACACATCGGCAACCACCGAGCCCAGACGTGGGTGCGCACGAGCGACGCGCCTGGCGGCTGCCTTGGATACATCGATGCCGATTCCGCGCGAACCTTCGGCACCATCGAGTACCGCTGCGAGGTAGTGCCCGGTGCCCGCCCCGACTTCCACGACCGTCGCGACCGCGCCCACTGCGTCGCACACGGCCGCGGAGATCGGCTGAAAGTGGCCCGCGTCGAGAAACTCCGCGCGCGCGGAGATCATCTCGGCGGAGTCTCCGGTGATCTTGCCTGCACCCCCGGATTGCAGACCGACGTAACCCTGCCGCGCGATGTCGAACGTGTGCCCTCGGTCGCACAGCAGCGACTTCTCTTCGGCGAAGTCCAGATCGGACCCGCAGACCGGGCAGATCAACAGCTCGATCACATCAGCAAGCATCGCCACCCACCTTTCCCGACCCGCGCATCACAAAGCCCCGCCTGCCTGATCGGCATGCGGGGCTCGGCGCAGAAATCAACGAGCAGTTAACCGGTGACGCCCTTCAATTCTTCTCCGAGTGCTGCTGCCTCATCGGGGGTGAGTTCGACGACGAGACGGCCACCACCTTCCAGCGGCACCCTCATTACGATCCCTCGTCCTTCTTTGGTTGCTTCGAGGGGACCGTCCCCGGTCCGGGGCTTCATCGCCGCCATCCTCTGCTCCCTCCAGATCTGCGCCACTCGTGCATGCGCGTCGGCCAAAAAAGATGTTCTCGCCGCGGGGCGACGAGGTTCTTGACACCTATTCTTCCCTATCGAGACCGATACCGGGAACTGGAGTCGGTATTCGGTGCCTCGACTAGGCAGCCGGACAGGTGATCGTCCACCATTCCGGTGGCCTGCATCAACGCATAGGCCGTGGTGGGGCCGAAGAATTTGATCCCGCGCCGCTTCAGTTCCTTGGCCATCGCGATCGACTCCGCAGTGGTCGCGGGCACTTCCGATATGTCACGGAGCCGCTGCGCGCGCGGCGGCGGCGCAAAGGACCACAACACGGAGTCGAGGTCCGGCGCCATCTCCAGCACAACGCGGGCGTTGGCGATCGCTGCCACGATCTTCGCCCGATTTCGTACGATCGACTTCTCTGCCATGAGGCGCTCGACATCCGCATCGTCGAAGCGCGCGACCTTCTCGGGATCGAATCCGGCGAAGGCAGACCTGAAGCTCTCGCGTTTACGAAGGATCGTGATCCAGGACAGCCCCGACTGGAACGCTTCGAGACACAGCCGCTCGTACAGTGCGTCCCTGCCATGGAGCTCTCTGCCCCACTCCGTGTCGTGATAACTCCGATACAGCTCGTCGTCTCCGGCTCCCCATGGACATCGGAGCTTGCCATCGGGACCAGGTATCGCTGTCACTGCTCGTCGCGGTCGTCGTCGCGGTCGGGTTCGAGCCGAGATCTCAGCAGGTCGATCTCCGCGCCGAGACGGTCGAGAGCCCAATCGACCTCACTCGGCTTGTACCCGCGCAGAGTCTGCTGGAACTTGAGGACCCGGACATCGTCTCCGGTCACACCGTCGGCAGGCAATACCGTCGCGGTCGTGCCCTCCGGCAGTGGTTCGAGCTGCTCACCGCGTCCGAAGACAGCACTCGCCACAAAGAAGAGCAGGGCTGCGATGACGGCAATGATGACGACGTACAACAGGAGCGTCAGCATCGCTAGATCGTCTCACGCAGCCCCGCCCGTCACACGTGCAAGGTGTTGATCGCGGGCCGATCGGCCAACGACACCTGGGTCGAGAACGGTACGAACGAATCACCGTCGACACGGAACTGCAGCAGTCCCGCACCGGAATCGACCATCCCGCAGCGGCCGAGCATGGTGCCGACGATCTGGCGACTCATCGCCCCCAACTCGACCAACGGACGGTTTCGATGCTTGCGAACACCGAGATTGACCTGCCCGATAGCGTTCAGACCGAGCCGGTCGTACGTATCGAGCAGCAGCCCGATCTCGACGCCGTACCCGGGTGCGAACGGCACCGCGGACAACAGCTCCCTGGTGCCCGCGTATTCACCACCGAGCGGCTGGATGACTCCGGTCAGCTCGGGACGCATCGCAGCGAGCAGTGGTCGTGCGACGAGTTCGGTGACCCTGCCGCCGCCGTTCGCGTCCTCGGTGCCCGACGTGCGCAGCGGGCGACGGTAGTAGCCCTTCACCAGATGGATGCCGTCGCCCATCAGCAGCGGGCCGAGAAGCTTCGGGACGAACGCGGGATCCGGATTGATCAGATCGGAGTCGACGAACGCGATGAGATCACCCGTCGACGCCGCAACCGATCGCCACAGCACCTCACCCTTCCCTGCCACCGGGTCGAGACCGGGTATCGCTTCCTCGCGGGTGATGACACGAGCGCCCGCAGCGGTCGCCCGTTCGGCTGTCGCGTCGGTCGAACCGGAGTCGAGCACGATCAACTCGTCGACGAGACCGCCCAGTAGAGGATGAATGGTGTCGACCACCGCAGCGACGGTCTCCTCCTCGTCGAGTGCGGGCAGCACCACCGAGACCGTGCGGCCTCCCTTGGCGGCCTCGAGCTCCGCCAGAGACCACGCCGGGGCATCCCAGCTGTTGGTGTCCGCCCATGATGTCGTCACCGATGTCGGGTCGGCAAGAGTCATGCCAGCCCCCTGACCGTCCGAGCTGGAGCCCGTGTTCCCTGTATTGCCGCAACCATGTCGACGACTCTTCTGGTCGACGCAACCTCGTGCACCCGGAACATTCGGGCGCCGCCTGCTGCGGCCAATGCTGTCGCTGCCAATGTTCCCTCCAACCGGTCGGCGAGTTCTACACCTAGAGTCTCCCCGATAAAGTCCTTGTTGCTCAGCGCCATGAGCACTGGCCATCCGGTGTTTACAAGAACGTCCACGCGACGCAACAACTCGAGCCCGTGGAAGGTGTTCTTTCCGAAATCGTGGGTCGGATCGATCAGAATCGAGTCCGTCCGAACTCCGGCCGCGACTGCTTTTTCGGCCGCCGCGGTCACTTCGGCAACAACATCGGCCACGGCGTCGTCGTACCGAACACGATGCGGACGCGTCCGAGGCGCGGCCCCTCCGGTATGGGAGCAGACGATGCCGACTCCCTCCGCCCCGGCAACGCCGACCAGATCGGGATCGGCTCCTGCCCATGTGTCGTTGATCATGTCGGCGCCGACGCCACATGCGAGTCTGGCCACCTCGCTGCGCCACGTGTCGACACTGATCAACAGCTCCGGATAGTGCTCACGGATCGCCTCGACGAACGGGATCACCCGGCGGATCTCCTCGGCAGAGTCGACCGTGGCGCCTGGACCTGCTTTGACTCCCCCGATGTCGACCATGTCGGCACCCTCGGCGACGGCCCGATGCACCGACGCCATCGCCGCTTCGTCGCTGAAATTGGCGCCCTTGTCGTAGAACGAGTCGGGGGTGCGGTTGACGATCGCCATCACGAGTGCGCGATCGTCGGCCACCGGCTTGCCGCAGAGGGTGCTCATGAATCCATAGTGGCATTCCCGCCGACGAGTCGAAGCCTCACGGCGTCCGCACCCACATTGGCCCAATGCCGCGTGCCACGGCCACGCTCGTCCAGTTCGATCACATGGAACTGCTCGATCGTCACCGCGCGGCCGTCCGCCGGAATCCCGAACAGCGGCGTGCCGGTATGGGTTCCCCGCATCTCGACCCGCGCGGCCACCCGATAGTCCTCCCCGAAGAGATCCCCGACGGCGACCGCGAGATCGGGCATGGCGGAACGAAACATCCCGATCGCACCCTTCAGATGCGCTGCCATATCCGGTTCGTCGTCGCCGAACGCATGTCGGTCCACCGCCGTGGGAGCGAGCGCCGCGTCGACGACCGATAGATCGCCTCGCCCGAATCCGTCCTCGAAGACCTTCCTGACTCGTACCTTCGCCTGTTGGAGATCCACGACGCCCTCGATTCGTTCAAGTGACACTCGGATGAATGCATATATAGTGAGGCCGGTGAGCGACGACGTCAAGAGGAGCTACAACTCCGCACTCCGACGGGAGCAGGCCGAGGCCACCCGGCTACGCATCATCCGATCGGCACGCACGCTGTTCCTCGAACGCGGCTTCGCCAAGACCTCGGTACCCGCCATCGCAGCAGCCGCCGAAGTATCGGCCGACACGATCTATCACGTGTTCACGAACAAACGCACGTTGCTCGAGCAGCTCGTCGGCCTCGACATCGGCGGCGACGAGGACCCGACGCCCATCATGGAGAGACCGCCGGCACTTGCCGTGCGTGACGCCGCCGATCAGCGCACACAGATCCATCTGTTCGCGGCCGGCATCGCTCAGCAGGTCGCGCGCATACGGCCGGTCGACGACATCCTCATCGGTGCTGCGGCCGTAGATTCTTCGATCGCAGAACTGCGCTCGGACATCCAGGATCGCCAACGCAGGTCAGCGATGACACGAATCGCGTCGTGGATCGCCGAACGGGGGCCATTGGCCGTCGACATCGAGACCGCAGGAACGACCATCTGGTCGTTGACCAGCCCGGAGATGCACCGAATGCTGTGCGATCGCTCGGGCTGGTCGACGGATCGGTATGCGCACTGGCTCACGCACACCCTCACCTCTGTACTGCTGGGAGAGCCGAGCAGCTAACCCTTGGGCGCCTTGCCTGCCGCCACCTCGTCGACGTAGCCGTCGTAGGCCTTGTCGTAACCGCCGGAGCGCCCACGCAGAACGTAGAGCTCACTGTCGGAGTCGTCGCCGTACCCCAGCTTGCGCAAAGCGACCTTCTGGCTCTTGAACGTCGAGGTCTGCTCGAGGCTGTCGACCACGCGGACGAACAGCGGTACCGCATACGCGGGAAGTTTGTCGTAGAGATGCTCGGCGACTGCCTTGCCGTCGAACGACTCCCCGTCTCGCAGCGTGAGAGCAGCCATTCCGGCCTTGCCGTCCGTTCCGTCGATGTCGACGCCGTAGACGACGGCCCCGTCGACCGAGGAGTGCCCGCCGAGAGCACCTTCGACCTGAGTCGTCGCAACGTTCTCGCCCTTCCAGCGGAAGGTGTCGCCGAGCCGGTCGACGAAGGCGACGTGCAGCCAGCCCTGCTTGCGAACCAGGTCGCCGGTGTCGAACCAGCAGTCCCCGTCCTTGAACCCGTCACGAACGAGTTTCTTCTCGGAGGCGTCGTCGTCGGAGTAGCCGTCGAACGGAGCGCGGTCGGTGACCTTGGACAGCAGTAGCCCTACCTCGCCGGTGCCGACTCGTTGCAGCTTGCCGTTCTTGCCACGCTTGGCCTTGCCGCTCTCCTCGTCGTATTCGACGACGGCGTACGGCAGCGGACAGACCCCCGCGGTCTTCTTCACGTTGAGCGCGTTGACGAACGCGATGTTGCACTCGCTCGCACCGTAGAACTCGGCGACGCGCTCGATGCCGAACCGCTCGGTGAACTCCTCCCAGATCTCCGGGCGCAATCCGTTGCCGACGACGAGCTTGATCGTGTTGTCACGATCGGAGTCCTTCTTCGGCTGCGTCAGCAGATAGCGACACAGTTCACCGATGTAGGTGAACGCAGTCGCCTTGTTGACGCGAACGTCCGCCCAGAAATTGCTGACCGAGAACTGTTTCCCGATGGCCATCGTGGCGCCGCCCGCCAGCACCGAGGACAGCGTCACCGTCAACGCGTTGTTGTGATAAAGCGGCAGGCAGCAGTAGATGACGTCGTCGCCGCGCAGGCGGACACCCATGCTGCCGAGACCGGACATGGACTTGAGCCAGCGGAAATGACTCATCAAGCTGGCCTTCGGCATACCCGTCGTACCGGAGGTGAAGATGTAGAACGCCTTCTCCTTGGCCTGGATCTCGGCGGTGACGGCCAGATTGCCTGCGTCCTGCTCGTCGGCGCGTGCGGTGAGCTCCTTCAGCGGAAGCACTGTGCGCGCCTGCGGTTCTCCGTCGAGCGAATCGAGCGCCTCCTGCGCGTCCTCGTCGAGCACGA
The DNA here is from genome assembly GCF_001895005.1 of Rhodococcus yunnanensis NBRC 103083. Classification (GTDB taxonomy): domain Bacteria; phylum Actinomycetota; class Actinomycetes; order Mycobacteriales; family Mycobacteriaceae; genus Rhodococcoides; species Rhodococcoides yunnanense. The sequence goes on from NZ_BCXH01000012.1 coordinate 35,319, forward strand.
GTACGGCGGCGTCGAGGATTCCCAGGCTGTGCGCGAGGACATCGCCGCGCTGGTTGTAGTTGAGCATTCCCGCAGTCGCGCCGAGCTTCACCGCCGCCAGTGCGGCGAACAGGGCCTCGGGGCGGTTCTTGCTGAGAACGCCCACGACGTCCCCTCGCTTCACCCCCGAGTCGATGAACACCCGGGCATACCTGTTGACGAGCGCGTTCGCGTCGGCATACGACGTCGACACGCCCTCGAACCGCACGAACGGGTGGTCGCCGCGCTTGGCTGCAGCATCCTGGAAGACCGACCCGATCGATACCGTGTGGTCCGGCTTACGAGCGAAGCCGGCGAGCCCGCGCAGCAGACTCGGCACCTCGGTCACCATCTTCGGCAACGCGACCGCGAGGTCGGTCACACCAATCTTCTGGCGGGCGTCGACAGCCATGAACTCCCCTTATGTCCGATGTGAGATCTGTTACCTTACTCCAGAGTAACCTTCTCCCTCGGCGGGCGAGCACGCATCGAGCGCTTCGGTCACCGTCGACGTTCTGACCAGCGCGTCCAAGGCACGCTGCTGCACGAACCCTGTGGACGACAGACCGTCGATCCACGCCAGCAGCCCGCTGTAGTGATCGACCGGGTCGAGCAGCACGACGGGCTTGTCGTGCATGCCGAGGTACCCGGCCGTCCAGGTCTCGAACAATTCCTCCAGGGTGCCGATGCCGCCGGGAAGGGTGATGAACGCGTCGGCGCGATCCTCCATCACCTTCTTCCGTTCGCGCATGGTGTCGGTGACGATGAGCTCGTCGGCGTCGACGTCGGCGACCTCACGATGCACGAGCGCCTTCGGGATGACACCGATGGTGAACGCGCCCGCCGCACGAGCTGCTTCGGCGACCGCGCCCATCATCGAGACGTTGCCGCCTCCGGACACCAATTGCCAACCGCGACGGCCGATCTCGGTTCCCAGCTCGCGTGCCAGCTCGATGAACGACTCGTCCACCGGTCCGGACGCGCAATAGACACACACACTTCGAGTCACCAGCTCTCCCCCTTCGGCTCGGTGGACGAACCCTTCTGCGATTCCACGACGACCCGCACGGCGTCCTCGACGCTGTCGGTGCAATGGATCAGGTCGAGGTCGGACGGCGACACCTTGCCCTGCGCAACAAGGGTGTCCTTGATCCAGTCGAGCAAACCCGACCAGAAATCCTTGCCCAACAATATGATCGGGAACCGCGTGACCTTCCCGGTCTGGACGAGCGTCAACGCCTCGAAGAGTTCGTCGAGCGTGCCGAACCCACCGGGTAGGCAGACGAACGCCTGCGAGTACTTCACGAACATGGTCTTGCGAACGAAGAAGTACCTGAAGTTGATGCCGAGATCGACCCACTCGTTGAGCCCCTGCTCGAAGGGCAATTCGATCCCCAGTCCGATCGAGTACCCGCCTGCCCCGCTCGCTCCCCGATTCGCGCCCTCCATGACTCCCGGTCCACCGCCGGTCACCACCGCGAAACCCGCCTCGGCGAGCGCGGTGCCCAACTCGACGCTGCGCGCGTACTCCGGGTGATCGGGTGGCGTACGGGCCGAGCCGAAAACCGTTACGGCCTTGGGCACTTCGGCGAGAGCCTCGAATCCCTCGACGAATTCGCTCTGAATACGCAGAACACGCCAGGTGTCGGAGTGGATCCAGCCACCGGTTCCACGCTGGTCCAGCAATCGCTGATCCGACGTCGTGGTCTCGGTGTTGCGTCTACGTCGCAACACCACGGGCCCTTTGTGCGTAGTGGGTTCTGGTTCCATACCGTCCAGGCTAACTGGAGGTCAGGTAGCTCCGAAGCACACCGGTGACGTGTGTGATCTGCTCGACCGGTACCCGCTCGTCGCGCTTGTGCGCGAGGTTGGGATCACCCGGGCCGTAGTTGACGGCGGGGATACCGAGAGCGGAGAACCGCGACACGTCGGTCCACCCGTACTTCGCCCTGAACCGACCGCCCGCGGCCTCGATCAACGCCGCCGCAGCCGGAGCGCCGAGACCGGGAAGCGCACCTGCCGAAGAATCGGTGACCTCGAATCCGAGATCCAATCCGTCGACGACGTCGTGTACGTGAGCGATCGCCTGCTCGACGGATCGGTCAGGCGCGAACCTGAAGTTCACGTCGAGTTCGGCAGCATCGGGGACCACGTTTCCTGCCACGCCACCGGAGATACGGACGGCTTGGAGGCCTTCACGGTAGACGCAGCCGTCGATGTCGACCTGCCGAGCCTCGTACGCCGCCAGCCGATTGAGAACGGCACCGAACTTGTGAATTGCGTTGTCACCCAACCACGACCTGGCACTGTGGGCACGTGTTCCGCTCGCCGACAATCGAACTCGCAGCGTGCCCTGGCATCCCGCCTCGATGAATCCGCCCGAGGGCTCACCGAGAATCGCGACGTCCGCCTGGAGCCATTCGGGTAGTTCACGTTCGATCCGGCCGAGCCCGTTCAACGAGGCAGCGATCTCCTCGCAGTCGTAGAACACGAGAGTGATGTCGTGTGCGGGTTCGGCGATGGTTGCCGCGAGGTGCAAAAACACTGCGTCGCCGGACTTCATGTCCACGGTGCCGCAGCCGTGGATGACGTCGCCTTCCGTGCTGTCGCGCTCACGCCTGCTCGGGACGTTGTCCGCGATCGGAACGGTGTCCAGGTGTCCGGCGAGCATCACGCGGCTCGGTAGTCCGCGGTTCGTCCGCGCCAGCACGGCGTTGCCGTTCCTGACGACCTCGAAGCCACCGGTCTGCTCCCGAAGCGCCGCCTCGACGGCGTCGGCGATGATCGTTTCGTCCTGCGAGACGCTGGGGATGTCGACGAGCGCCGACGTCAGGTCGATGGGGTCGGCGTGCAGATCCAACTGGGGAAAACTCACCCGAGCAGCCTATCGGGTCTACGTGCTGCCGCCCGGGATCTCGTACACCGCGCCGTCGAAGCCTGCCCGGAACAGCCTGCCCGAGGAGAAGCCCTGGTCACCGCGGCCGTAGACGAGAACACTCGACGTCGGAATTCCTCCGCCGAGGACGCACGTTGCGCCCGGTGCGTCGATTCTGACGATCTCTCCTCGCACGTTCATCGGCACCACCGGCCGACCCGCGGAGTCGAGCGTGAGACCGTCGGGCGCGCTCAGCGCTTCGAGCCCGCGCAGATCGAGAATGCTCTCGGGGGCCGAGGGGTTCGCGATCGGAATCCGGCTGACGCCTGGGTTCACGAATGTTCGCGACACGTACAGATAGCTGTCGGTGTTGTCGAGTACGGCGCCGTTGGCGCTCGGGAACACCGCCCACGCAGGATTCACCGTGCCGTCGGGAAGCACCTGACCGATGAGGCTTCCGAAATCGTTCGTCGCGTAGACGGTTCCGTCCTTCGTGACAGCAAGACCGTTGGCCGCGCTCAGTCCGGCCGCGAACGGGGTCACGGCAAGAGTCTCGACGTCGAGTCGCACGATCCCGGCCGCCTTCACGATGTCGCCGACGAGAACCCGAGGGTCGGCGCCGTAGCCGACGAGGAGTGTGCCGTCGGGCATCCAGGCGAGGGCGCCGCCGCCGCCGGGAACCGTGGCGATCGGATACGCGGGCTGCCCCGGTCCATCGATGCGATACACGCGTCCGGTGAGGATGTCGGTCGTGTAGAGCCTGCCCCGATCATCGACGGCAAGGCCTTCGAGCGCGGAGCCGCCGATCTGCGCGACCTTCACCGGCGGCGGCGGAGCGGGACAGTTGGGCGCACCGAGCGCCGTCGCCGGGGCAAGCACCGCCGCCCCTGATGTGAGAAGCACAACCGAAACGATCGCCGACGCCCAACGCCTCATCATCGGGCCGACGCTAGCACCGTATTCTCTTCCCTGTGAGCGCACAGGGAGCATCTGCAATAGGCATTGCCAACATCACGACCAACGGTGTCGTCCTCGACACCTGGTACCCGAGCCCCGAGCTGGGTGAATTCGGCGCGACCGGCACGGTTCGTCTCGAAGGTTCCGACATTCCGGCCGAGTTGGCCGACCTGGTCGGACCGGACACCGCACGCGGCGTCGACGTCGTGGCCGTCCGCACGACCATCGCCTCGATCGACGACGCACCCGTCGACGCCCATGACGTCTACCTGCGGCTTCATCTGCTGTCGCACCGCCTGGTCCAGCCACACGGCGTGAACCTCGACGGCCAGTTCGGCTTCCTCGCCAACGTCGTCTGGACCAACTACGGCCCCGCCGCGGTCGAGGGCTTCGAAACCGTCCGCGCGAAGCTTCGTGCCCGCGGACCGGTCACCGTCTACAGCGTCGACAAGTTCCCTCGCCTCGTCGACTACGTCATCCCGACCGGCGTCCGAATCGCCGACGCCGACCGAGTCCGCCTCGGCGCGTACCTGGCCAGCGGAACGACGGTCATGCACGAGGGCTTCGTCAACTTCAACGCGGGCACGCTCGGAAACTCGATGGTCGAGGGCCGCATCTCCGCCGGTGTCGTCGTCGGTGACGGTTCCGACGTCGGCGGCGGCGCATCCATCATGGGCACGCTGTCCGGTGGCGGAAAGAACGTCATTTCCGTCGGCAAGAGTTGCCTCCTCGGCGCGAACAGCGGCCTCGGAATCTCCCTCGGCGACGACTGCGTCGTCGAAGCCGGCCTCTACATCACCGCAGGCACCAAGGTCGCCGGCCCGGACGGCACCGTCGTCAAGGCGGCGACGCTGACCGGAAAGTCCAACCTGCTCTTCCGTCGTAACTCGGTATCCGGTGCCGTGGAAGTGGTTCCGTGGAAGGGCACCGGCGTCGAATTGAACGCTGCTCTGCACGCCAACGACTGAAATCGGCGTTTCATACTTTTCGCGCCTCCCACCGGGAGGTTTCCCGCGGCTTGACGCTCGGCCCGGACGGTGCACCGATGCTGTGATGTCTTGGCGAGGCAACGAACAATGGGATCGACACTGGTACTCGGTACATCCGGCGGTGCCGGCACCACCACGACGACGGTAGGGCTGGCCAACGTCACTGCTCGTCAAGGGTTGTGCGCGGTCGCGGTGGATGCGACGGTCGGAGGCGGGGATCTGGTCGAACGCGCGGCAGACGGCACGGTTCGTCCGACCACCGTCGAATCGGGCTACATCGACTCCTTCATGTCCGTCGCCAGCACCGGCGCGCAGGTGCTGGGACGGGCGTGGCCGCAGGCGTCGGAACCCGACTACGACCGACTCGACTGGTACCTGCGTAGTCGGACGGACGCCAGGTTCTACGACCTCGGACACACTGCATTCGGACGACACAGCGCGCATCCGCTGCGGAGCCAGCCGTCGGTCGCGCTCGTCCTCGTGGTTCAGGCGCGTCGTGACGCCGTCCATCGCACGCGGACGGCACTGCAGAGCATCGCGCTGACCGCGGGCAGAAAGGTTCTCAGCCGAACCACCGTGGTGCTCACCCACCAGCATCCGGGTGTAAACCTCCTCGACGCCGGGCATTTTCGGCACTGCCTGGACGACGTGGTGTTCGCCGTCGACGAGATTCCGTACGACTCGCATCTGGCGACGGGGTGGACCGTGACGGCATCGGCACTCGAACCGACCACCACTCAGGCCTTCGAGCGACTCCGCGCGACCACCCTGCGTTCGACGTCCGGCACACTGTCGGCGTGAACATCCCTCGACCGCGCTTCCGGTTGCCGCTGCTCGGCGATCTTCTGAGCATCGACGCCGCAAAGCCGACACAGCGTGAACTCCGCATGGCAGCGGAACTGGGCCCGATCTTCGAGAGGAAGATACTCGGGCACCGGCTGGTGGTGGTCAGCGGCGCCGAACTCGTCGCAGAGCTGAACGACGAGACCCGATTCGCGAAGTTTCTCGCCCTTCCGCATCGTAAGCTGCGGGCTCTCGGTGGCGACGGTCTGTTCACCGCGTTCAACTCCGAACCCAATTGGGGCGCGGCACATCGGGTTCTCATGCCCGGTTTCAGCCAGGAGGCGATGCGGCGATACCACGAGGTCATGACCGAGGTGGCCGTGGAGTTGGTCGAGCACTGGCGCACTCGGGCGGACCGGGCCGACCTGGCGATCGACGTCACCTCCGATCTCAACAAGCTGACACTCGAGAACATGGCACGCACCGGATTCGGTTACAGCTTCGGCCCGTTCGACACCGGTGACGACGAATTCGTCGCCGCCATCGGCAGAATCCTCGCCTACGCGAACCGAACGTCCAACGACATGCCGCTGCTCCGGTTGTTCGGGCGCAGTGCTCGCATCCGCAACGAACGCGACATCGCCTACGTCCACCGCGTGGTCGACGATGTCATCGACAGACGTATGCGAGACAACGAGACTCGCCACGACGACCTGCTCGATCTCATGCTGCACACCCCCGATCCCGACACCGGAGAGCTCCTCGACGCAGTCAACATCCGCCACCAAGTGCTGACATTTCTGGTTGCCGGCAACGAAACGACGGCAGGCACACTCGGATTCGCCCTGTACTTCCTCGCCGCACATCCCGAGGTTGCGGACCGCGTCCGAGCGGAGGTGGCCCACCGCGCCTCCGTTTCGTACGAGGATGTGTCGAAGATGCGCTACACCCGAACCGTCGTCGACGAAACCCTCCGTCTGTGGCCGTCCGCTCCCGGATACTTTCGTAAGGCACGCCAGGACACTGCGTTGGCTGCGGGCCGGTACCCGATGAAGTCGGGCGACTGGGCGTTCGTACTGACGCTGGGCCTGCACCGCGATCCCGTGTGGGGCGAGGATCCGGAACGCTTCGATCCGGATCGCTTCTCACCGGCGAGATCTCGCAGCCGGCCTGCGCATGCCTACAAACCTTTCGGGACGGGGTTGCGCGGATGCATCGGTCGCCAGTTCGCGATTCACGAAACGGTGTTGACGCTCGCCGTGTTGATGAGCACGTTCGAGTTCGAACTCGATGGAGGACACCAGTTGGACATTCAGGAATCGCTGACCTTGAAACCGCAGAACCTGCTCATGAAGGTTCGGCGGCGGTGAGCGGGATGCAGCCGGAGTGGTCCCTGATCGAGACCCTGGCCGCAGGTGGAATGAACATCGTCGCCAAGGGCGGTCAGCCGCGAAGCGTCACCGAATCGCTTTCCCTGCAAAGACTGTCACCCGACGCCAAGATCGCGGTGCGGCCGTTTCTGCAACGCGCCCGCGAATCACGCTCCCGCTACGAGGAATTGACCGAAATCCGTACTCGCGGCGGCGGCACGTCGACGTACCGCCTTCTCGCCGTGCCTGTCCTCGGACCCACTGGCGCGGTACACGCTCTGCAATTGTGGATCGGTCATGCCGATCTCGAACCCGAGCCGCCGCGCATCGTCTCGGCGGTGAGCTGGTTGCTGGAGAAAGGCGTCATCGCGCAGACGGTGGAGGCATCGATGATGTCGGGAGTCGAACCGGATGCGCACGTACCCGAAAGGACGCCGGCGGAGTACTACGCGAAATCGATTCGCTTCGACGACACCGCCGGGCTGTTCGCACTGTGCCTCGCACCGACCGCAGGCGGACACTGGGAGGGATCGTTCAGCGTGCTGCACGCCGACGGCCGCATCATGCGATGGCACTGCCACGCGCGCGCATGCCTCGAACCGGGTGAGATAGGAGCCAGGGTCCTGTGGCACGACGTCACCGACACCGTCGCCCCTGACAAGCCGATCCTCGACGTTCTCGCGAGACAGCGCGGGATGGAAGCACTCGGCATCTATCCCGCGCTGTTGACACCCAAGCGCGGCTTTCTGACGATGTGGCTGTGCGAGACACCTGCACCGTGGGTTCAGTGGCGCGATGTCTCCTCCGGTGACGAGGTGTTCCACGCCGAGGACCGACCGGTCATCGAGGCTGCGCACACGCGGGTCCACGACAGCGGCGGCCACGAGGAGATCACCGTCCGTACCAAGGCGAGTGAAGGACCCGAACCCTGGATTTCGACCCGAATGCGAATCTCGTCCTACCCGGGCGACCTCGGCCGGCACCTCGCAGTGGTGGACATGTACCGCGACTAACCGATCGCCTTCAGCGATTCGAGCGTGCGCACGACCGCACGTGCTGCTTCGACGCCCTTCTTTTCCAGGTGGGCCGCGAAGAACTCGTTGTGATCGGCATGCTCGTGGAAGTGGTGCGGCGTCAGTACGACCGAGAACACCGGAACGTCGGTATCCAACTGCACGCGCATCAGACCGTCGATGACGGCAGTCTCCACGAACTCGTGGCGGTAGATTCCGCCGTCGACCACGAGCGCAGCAGCGACGATGGCCGAATAACGACCCGTGCGCGCCAACCGCTGCGCATGCAGCGGAATCTCGAAAGCGCCTGGCACCTCGAATGTATCGACGTCGGATCCGAACTCGGACACGAATCCGTGACGGGCGCGGTCGACAAGGTCGCGATGCCAGGTGGCTTGAATGAAGGCTACGGTTCCAGGCTGCTCGTTCGTCATGGCCATGATGTTAGTCGCCGAGCAGATCGAGAGTTCTCTCGTCCGGCTTACCGTCGAAGTACTTCTCCAGCACGCGGCGAAACACGGTGACATCAGGTCCGGCCTCGGCGAACAGGGTCACCGAAGAATGCAGCTTCAGGTTGTCGGGATAACCGAAGATCTGTTCGACGGTCTTGCCTTCCGTCTTCTCCACCAGCGCAGCCGCATTCTGCAGCCGTGGCCCGAGAACCTCGTGCGACAGATACAGCTGCGCCTCGATCAGGTCTGCGATGCCGAAGCGCTGCGCGGTCGCACTGAGGCCGAGTCCCGCCAATTGCGGAAACACGAACCACATCCAGTGCGTTTCCTTCCGCCCGGCTTTCAGCTCGGCACGCACGGTGCGCCACACGGGGTCCTGCGCATCGACGAATCGCTCGAGATCGTAATCGGTCACCGTCTGTTGCCTTCTTCCTAGCGCCTGCTGCCTAGCGTCTTCTGCGTGAATCGATGACGCCGGTGTCGAATCCTGCCAGGTGGAGTCCGCCGCCGAAACGGGCGTGCTCGATCTTCAGGCATTTGTCCATGACGACGTTCAGCCCGGCGGCCTCCGCGTCACGCGCGACATCGTCGTGCCGAAGACCGAGCTGCAACCAGATGGTTTTCGCGTGTACGGCGATGGCTTCCGCGAGCACGGACGGAAGGTCGTCGTGCTTGCGGAACACATCCACGAGATCCGGTTCGACCGGCAGGTCCGCGAGCGTCGGATACACCGGTGTGCCCTCTATCTCGCTGATCGTCGGATTGACGAGGAAGATCTCGTAGTCGCTCGTCGACGAGAGATACCTGTTCACGAAATAGCTTGCCCTCGACGGGTTCTTCGACGCGCCGACTATCGCCACCGTCTTCGTGGCACGCAGGATGCGCAGTATCTCGGCACTCATGACCGCTCCTGTCCGGTCGCGATAGTCAGAGCTTGGTCGAGATCCCACAGAATGTCCTCGACGTCCTCGAGGCCGACACTGATCCGAACCAGCTCCGGCCCGACGCCTGCACCCTGCAACTGTTCGTCGGTCAGCTGCCGGTGCGTGGTACTACCGGGATGTATGACGAGCGTCCGCACGTCACCGATATTGGCGACATGGCTGGCGATCTGCACACTCTCGACGAACTTCCGACCCGCCGCGCGGCCGCCCTCGACTCCGAACGCGAACACCGCGCCAGGCCCCGCAGGGAAGTACTGCTCGGCTCGTTCGACATGCGGATGGCCCTTCAGCCCAGCCCATCTCACGTAGTCGATTCTGGGGTCTGCATCGAGCCACTCGGCTACCGCACGTGCGTTCTCGACGTGAGCGTCCATCCGCTGAGGCAGAGTTTCGACGCCCTGAATGAGCGTGAATGCCGATTGGGCAGGCAGCGCACCACCGATATCGCGGAGTTGCTCGCTGCGCAGCTTCGTCAGAAACCCGTATTCCCCGAAGTTGCCCCACCACGACAATCCGCCGTAGGAGCCGACCGGATCGGTCATCTGCGGGAATTTTCCTGAGCCCCAATCGAATCTGCCCGATTCGACCACCACTCCCCCGAGCGTCGAGCCGTGCCCACCGAGGAACTTCGTCGCCGAGTGGACGACGATGTCGGCACCGAACTCGATCGGCCGACACAACCAGGGCGTCGCCATCGTGGCATCGACGACGAGGGGAATGCCGTTCTCGTGTGCCACGGCGGCCAGCCCCTCCAGATCGGCGATGTCGCCCGATGGATTGCCGATCACCTCGGCATAGATCAGCTTGGTCCGATCCGTCACGGCCGCAGCATAATCCGCTGGATCGGTACCGGGCACGAACGAGGTGTCGACGCCGAACCGGCGCAACGTCACATCGAGTTGAGTCACCGTACCGCCGTACAGGCCCGCCGCTGCGACGATGTGATCGCCTGAACCTGCGAGCGCTGCGAACACCGCGAACTCGGCGGCGAGACCACTCGCGAACGCCACCGCACCGATCCCGCCTTCGAGGCTGGCGATCCGTTCCTCGAAGGCGGCGACCGTCGGATTGGCGATGCGGCTGTAGACATTTCCGTACTTCTGCAAAGCGAAGAGATCGCCGGCATCCGCCGAGTCCTCGAAGACGTAGCTCGCTGTCTGGTAGATCGGTACCGCTCGCGAACCTGTCGACGGATCGGGACGCGCACCCGCATGAATCGCACGTGTGCGCAGCCCGAACGATCTCTCGCTCATCGGCGTCAGACCGTCTCGAGCGTCGTGCGCACAGGGGTCTGATTGCGAGTGAGGTCGAGAACCGGGCAATGGGCATCGACGGCTTGCTGCAATTCCTCGTAGCGCTCACGCGTCTCGGGACCCGCGACGGTGACCACGACACGAACCTCCCCGAACCCGGGACGAACGTCGTCGTCGAACCCGAAGAATCCTCTGACATCGAGGTCACCTTCTGCCTTCGCCGAGATGTCGTCGACGGCAATACCGAGCTTGTCGGCCCATACCCGCCACGTCACCACCTGGCACGACAGTAGCGATGCCAGGTAGTACTCGACAGGATTGGCGGCAGTGTTCTCACCGCCGAGCGCCGGCGGCTCGTCTACCTCGACGCTGTACTTTCCAAGAGTGACCGTGCTGGCAACCGCGTCGTGGGCAATCGCGGAAGCGCGGAAGACTGCATGAGCATTGTTCGGATCGGAATCGATCGCTTCCCTGGTGGCCGACGTGACCGTACCCAGGTGCGAGAGAGCTGTGGACATGATTGTCCCTTCGTATGGTTGTGAACCGGGCCTGATTGGTTGGATCAGGACCAGCGACAACCGGACGTACAGACAAGTCCGAAGTCGATGACGCGCCGCCGTACCAGCCGCCGAGTAGCGCCTGTCACATGAGTTGCGGTCACCTGACCGACAGTAACAGCCTCAGCTGGGCATGATCCATCCATAGAATTTCTCCACGTCGACGTACAGCACGAGGCGCTTGTCGCGGACCATCGCGGCGCGGTAGTCGTCCCAGTCGGGGTGTTCACCCTGGACCTTGCGGTACAGCGAGATCAATTGTTCGACAGCGTCGTCGTCGGGTTCGGTCGCCACCTCCGACAGGCGGGCGCTGCCCTCGGCGACGGCGTATGCCCCACCCTGCCGAGCGTTGACATACAGGCTGACGCGAGGATCCCGCCGAATGTTCTTGGTCTTCACCCGGCCGTCCGTCACCGAAATAGCGAACTGCCGCGCATCGGGGTCGTAGTGGTAGGTGATGTTGGAGATCTGCGGGCGTCCATCTCGCTTGAGCGTCGACAGCGCAGCGAGGTTCGTTTCGGTGAACAGTTTTTCGATGTCGTCCATGCGGCCCAAGGTTAGCGTCCGACGGCATTCGGCTCGACCGGCATCGCAAGAGTGGTCAGATCGCCGTAGTCCGCAGAGCGAACCACGACCGGCATCGACGGGCCGCCGATGTCGATCATGACCTCGTGTCCCACGGCCGATGCAACGGCCGGGTACAGGGTTGTGATGCTGAACGCCATATCGATGTCGGGGCCGGTAACGGTGGCAGGGATCCTGGTGCCCGACAGGGTCAGAGCTCCGCCTGCCACCCGCAAGGACGAGAACTGCTCGTCGTGTCCCTCCAACGCACGAACCAGAGCCGCGCGCTGCGCCACGACCCGGGTTTCGGCAGCAGGCAGAGCGTCGAGCATTGCTCGATAGTCGGGAAACTCCTCCGCCAGAACGCGGCAGCGCATCGCGGAGCTACCCTCGGCGTGAAAATCGACACCGGTCCCCCGAACCCCCAGCTGGACGCGATGCCGACTGCGTACGAATGACAGCGCAGCCCGTAGATCGTCTCCGTCGACGACCGCCGACCACTCATCGTCGACGCCTTCGACTGCCACCGATCGAGTCGACAGCCGGTAACGATCGGTGGCCGTGATTATCAGTGTGCCGCCGCTCGATTCGAGATACACACCGTCCAACACCGGCATTTCCGGATGACGAGATGTGGCGGTGAGTATCTGGTCCACCGCAGTTGCGAAAACCGGTCCGTTCACTGTGATCATGAGCTGCCTTTCCCTGGTTTCGAGCGCCGTTTTTTCAGCTATGTCGCGCGCGATGCGCTGTGCACGCCGAGCGTCGTCGGCAAGTTGTGCCACGTGTCGGGCCAGTGCCGTCAGGTCACCGGCGATCACCGCGGCAATGTCGTTCAGCGACATCCCGATCCCCCGCAGGAGTCGAATCCGAACAGCCACGTCCACTTGGCTTTCGGTGTAGTAGCGGTATCCCGAGGACCCGTCGACAGCGGCTGGTTCCAACAGTTTCGAATCCGCGTAGAAACGAAGGGCTCCCGGCGTCAGCCCGGTAGATCGGGCGAACACCCCGATGGTCATCGATTCGGTTGTGGTCACGCAGTTCATCATCGGGTCTCCGGTAGGTCGAGAGTCAAGCGGTGCATCAGTATTCGGCTGGGGTGAAGTAGTGGTTGCCGAGTGGGTCGGTGGTGTGGATGACGTCGCCGGGGAGTTTTTCGGTGTGCCAGTGTTTGGTGGTTTTGAGGTTGTGGTGGGTTCGGCAGTAGGGCGCGAGGTTGCTGGTGATGGTCCAGCCGCCGGCTTCGGGGTTGTGGTGGTCGAATTCGACGATGTGGTCGAGGTCGCAGCGTGAGGACGGTACGGCGCAGCCGGGGTGGCGGCAGGTGGGGTAGTGGGAGCGGACCCACATGGCCAGTGCGGCTCCTGGGGTGTAGGTTAGCGCTCCCGGTGGTGGGTCGGGGTGTCCGCCGTGTCCGTCGGGGTGTTCGGCGTGTGGGTGGTCGGGGTTGTCGGTGATGTGTGCGCGCCAGAGGTCGGCGACAATCCCCGGTGACGGTGTCCGGTTGACGCCGTTGGTGTTGCCGGGGTCGTTGGTGCCGCCCGGGTCGTTGGTGCGGTTGGTGGGGTTCGTTGGCCGGGGTGTCGGGGGCGGCGGTAGGTATCCGGCGCGGAGTTTTCGGGTGCGGCCGAGTATCAGGTCGGGGGTCGAGCTCTCGGCGTGGGCGGCGTCGAGGAAGTCGGCGATCTGTGGGTTCGGATGCGATCGGGGTGGTGCGGGGCGCGGCGGGGTGCCGCGAGTGTCAGCCGCGGTACTGCAGGTGCACGTGCAGTGCGGGCGGTGGTCGGTCCCACTTCCCGGCCCAGGTGGTGATGTCGATGGTGATGATGATGGTGATGGTTGTTGTTGTGGGTTGGGGTGCGCGAGGTCGGTGAGGGTGTCGAGGTAGCGGCGGCTGGTGGTGAAGATGATCTGCCAGGTGGCGTCGGCGGCGAGAGTGTGCACGGTGGCGGGGTCGATCGGTCCGTAGCCGTGGAGGTAGGCGTTGCGGTTGTGGAGTCCGAGAACGGTTTCGAGGTCGGCACTGATGACGATCGACGGTTTCCCCAGAGCCGACTCCGGCGGTCTCTGGCTCGCCGAAGCAGTCTCAGAAACAGCATCGGTGTCAGAAGCATCGGTGTCAGGGCGATCGGTGTCAGGGCGATCGGAATTGCCACCGGCAGAAGTCGAATCTGCTCCCGCCGTGACAGTTTCGCCGGAATCTGCGTCTGCATCTGCAGTAACGGCCGCAGGGCAATCGGTTTGGCTGCATTCACAGGTGAGGTGGCTGCCCTTCACCAGAGCGACGAAGGCGTCCGACCGCTGGGTGTCCAGAGTGCGCGGGTCCAGTCGGCAGGCTCGGACGAGTTCGGCGTCGATCAGCGCTTCTGCTTCCGCGCTGTGGACAGCACCGATCGTCGCCGAGAGCCGCGCCATCCCCCGGGGAAGTGTGGTGACTCGCACCTTCTTCGTCGTCGACTTCGCGCGGCGTCGAGCTTTGGCGTCCCAGTCGGGGTCGTGGGCAGCGATCATTCGATCGATTTCTTTGCCCAAGCGGGTCGTGGTGAAATGCCGAGCCGCAGCGATGATGTCGAGTTCGAGCGCGGCCAGGATCTTCGCCGTCGCACCGAGGGTGTGATCGCGGATAGTTCTGAGCACCTCGAGGGACATGTCCCCGAGTGCGAACAGTTCGCGGTAGCAGCAGCGGCTACCCCACCAGATTCCTAGCCGTTCCTCCACCTTCTTGGCAGGAATGTTCAACGCACAGGCAATCTCTGCGATCGCCGAGGTATGCGCGACACGTTCTGGATCGAGCCGACTCGACACCGACGAGGCATCGAACGCAGCCATACGAGCGTCGTAGAACCGCTCCATGACAACGATCGAGGCAGCCGACATGGCGTTGACCGCGCATTCCGCGGCAATCAGATCCCCGACCGCGGCACGGTCGGTGTCGATGTCGGCCTCGGTGTCGTTGTCGGCCTCGGTGTCGCTGTCAGCCTTGGTGTCGAAGTCGAGACTCACGACTCAGGTCACCCCCCAGTGACTCGATCAAAATTCGTACCGTCCAGATTCGTGCTGTCCACATTCGTGCTGCCCAAATTCGCACTGTCGAACCTATGTTCGACCAACATCAACCTAACCCACCCCACCGACAGGTTCGGATCTCTGAGTTCGCTCCACAAACCAGCCGGTACATTCGATGGATGACCGTCGAAGCCCCCGCGCGCAAGAGCCACAGAACCGTCGGCTGGATCGCGGGGATTCTGGCCGCCGTGGTCGTGGTTGCCGTGGGGGTCCTCGCGGTTGCGCCGAGCAGATACCTCCCCTGGGATACCACGCCGTTTCCCGACGTCGATGCATCGGCATTGACGACAGGGCAAGCCACCGTCGTCGAACTTCTACGCGACGAGCACGAGCGGCAGCGCCCTGGCACCTTCTATTCGGACGGCGTCGAGGAGGCGTGGTGCGCCAACTTCGTCAGCTGGGTGATGCGCGAGGCCGGGCAGCCGCTGAGCAATCCGAACTCGGGCAGTTGGCGGATCCCCGGGGTCTACACGCTCACCGAGTACTACCAGGAGCAGGGAAGATTCGAGCCGAAGGGCTACTCCCCCGGCGTCGGTGACGTCGTGCTGTACGACAACAGCAGCTGGGTCGGGCAGCACACCAATATCGTCGTCGCCGTCGACGGCGACACAGCTACGACTGTCGGAGGCAACGAACTGGGCAAGATCCGCGTCCACACCGTCGATGTCCAGTCCGACTCTGCGATAGTCGGATTCGGCCGGCTCACCTGAGGCAGGCTCACCTGAGGCAGGGCCGTGTCCGAGGCCCGTCCCGCCTAGATCAGCTGCTTCTTCTGCACCTTGCCCATGGCGTTGCGGGGCAGGGAATCGACGACGCGGATTTCTCGCGGCCGCTTGTGGTTCGAGAGTGCCGAGGCCACCAGGTCGATCAGTACCGCCGACTCGACGCCGCTGCCGACGACGAAGGCGACGATTCGTTGGCCCAGATCCTCGTCGGGGATTCCGACGACGGCGACCTCGTCGACGCTCGGGTGCCCGAGCAGCACGGTCTCGATCTCCCCTGCTCCGACGCGGTAGCCGCCGGTCTTGATCAGGTCGGTCGAGGCGCGCCCGACGATGCGATGGAATCCGTCCGGCTCGATCGCGGCGACGTCGCCGGTGTCGAACCAGCCGTCGTCCGTCCATGACTTCGCCGTCGCGTCCGGGTTGTTCAGATAGCCGTCGAACAGCATCGGTCCGCGCACTTGGAGTGCGCCGATCGCCTCGCCGTCGTGCGGGAGGATTTCCCCTGCTTCTCCGCGAAGACGAGTCTCGACGCCGCGCACCGGCAGACCGACCGAGCCGGGCCGTCGTTCGCCGTCGAAGCGGGTGGACAACGTGATCAGTGTTTCGCTCATCCCGTAACGCTCCACCGGAGCTTGCCCGGTCAGCGAGCGCAGTTTCTCGAACACCGGTACCGGCAGCGGCGCGCTGCCCGAGACCAGCAGCCTGGCGCCGCTGAGCGCCCGGGCCGACTTCTCGTCGGCTGCGATACGCGACCACACCGTGGGAACACCGAAGTACAGCGAGCCACGAGCTGCTGCGTACAGCTCGGGTGTCGGTTTTCCGGTGTGTACGACGGGGCTGCCGACCCGAAGTGGCCCGAGCAGTCCGAGGATGAGTCCGTGCACGTGGAACAGCGGAAGTCCGTGGACCAGTCTGTCTTTCCAGGTCCACTGCCACGCCTCGGCGAGTCCGTCGATTCCGGCCGCGATGGCGTTGCGGGAAATCAGAACGCCCTTGGGCGGGCCCGTCGTTCCCGAGGTGTAGAGCACGAATGCGATGGAGGACGGGTCGGGGTCGGGGTAACTGTGCCACGACCGCGCGTGCTGCCTCACCGGGAGCACCGTCAGACCAGCGGCGTCGTCGGGCGCCTCACCGAGCCACGCCTGCGCGCCCGAGTCCCGCAGGATGTGTTCTCGCTCGGCCTGGCCTGCATCGGGTGGGACCGGCACCACCGTGACTCCGGCTATGAGACAGCCGACTACTGCCAGGACCGTCTTGACCGATGGTGTCGCCAGCACGGCCAGTCGCTCTGCCTGTGACACGCGTTCGGCGACAGATGTCGCGGCACCGAGAATGTCGCCTCGGGAGAGCGTGACGCCGTCGATGGTGACGGCGTCTGGAATATCGTCTCCGCGAGCGACGGCGAGTGGATTCAATGATCGAAGCAGCACATGGTTACCGTACATACATGGATGCCGACGGAATCGACTCCGGTGACTACGCCGAATACATGACGGTGCCTGCAGGTGATCTCCGTCCGGGGGTGTACCTGATCGGCACCGATGCCGAGCAGGACGCCGACACGGAAGACGAACTCGACGACGACCTAGAGAACGAGGAGGACATCGAGGTCTCGCACATGTCCGACGGCGCCCCACGGCTCGTGTATTCGGTCCAGTCGGACGACTTCTGGACGCGCGTCGAGCTGGCCGACCTCCGCGCGACGCAGATCTACGAGGAAGACCACGCCAGGAACCCGACGATGAACACCGAGCCGAAGCGATTCACGACGGTCGAGGCCTTCGGAAGCAACGAGCTCGTCTACATCCTGCGCATCCGGCGCGGCGGCTGGGACGTAGGTTAACGCGCGAGCAGTTCCGTCAGCTCCTGCGCGTACGACAACTTGGTGCGCAGGTTCTCGCACGCGGCTTGCGCTTTGGCATGACATTCGTCGACGAATGCTTCTGCTTCGGCGCGCTCGTCACCGTCCGCTGCGATCGTGTCGAGCGAGTCGAGCAGCCGACGCATCTCGTCGAGTGTGAATTCGAGAGGTTTCATCCGGCGAATCACGATGAGTCGCGCCAGATCTGCTTCGGTGTACAACCGGAATCCGCCTGCGCTTCGCTCGGACGGTGGCACGAGACCGACCTCGTCGTAGTGGCGGAGGGTTCGAATCGACAATCCCGTACGTTCGGCGATTTCACCGATCTGCATGTGGCCGTCCACGATTCAGCCTTCCCCACCCAATCGGCCGGTGAGTCGCTCGTGCCTGATCTTGCTCGGCCCGTGCAGTCCGACGATCGAGACGGACTTGCCGTATTTGGCGTACTTGGTCGTCACGGCGTCGAGGGTAGCAACGGTCGACGCGTCCCAGACGTGTGCCTCGGACAGGTCGATGACGATGTTCTGTGGGTCTGTGGCGTACTCGAACCGATGGATCAGATCGTTGCTCGAGGCGAAGAACAGCTCGCCGCGGACGCCGTACACCCTGGTATCGGCGTCGGGGTGCGCGATCTCGACGACCTCGGTGACGTGCGCGACGCGTCTGGCGAACAGAATCATCGCGACGACCACACCGACGACCACGCCGTAGGCGAGATTGTCGGTCAGTACTGTGACGGCGACCGTGGCCACCATGACCGCGGTCTCGCTCAGAGGCATGCGGCGCAGCGTCTTCGGGGCGATCGAGTGCCAGTCGAACGTCGCGACACACACCATGATCATGACGGCTCCGAGCACCGCCATCGGGATTCGCGCCACCACGTCGCCGAACACCACGACGAGCACGAGCAGAAATGCACCTGCGAGGAACGTCGAGATACGGGTGCGCGCACCCGAGATCTTGACGTTGATCATCGTCTGCCCGATCAGCGCGCAGCCGCCCATGCCGCCGAAGGCCCCGGTGACGATGTTCGCGACTCCGAGGCCTGCACCTTCCCGAGTCTTGCTCGACGGCGTGTCGGTGATGTCGTCGACGAGCGTGGCGGTGAGCAGCGATTCGAGCAGCCCGACGAGTGCCATGGCGAAAGCGAAGGGCGCGATGATCTTCAGCGTGTCGAGATTCACCGGAAGATCGGGCATGAACAGCGAGGGCAACGACGACGGCAGCTCGCCCTCGTCGCCGACATTCGGCACGTGCACGCCGAACACGACTGTCACGAGCGTGAGGGCGGCCACGGCGACGAGCGGTGCAGGGATCGCTGTCGTCAGCCGTGGCAACACCACCATGATCACGATCGCGGCGACGGCGATCGGAAAGACGAGCCAGGAGACGTCGACGAAATACCGAAGTTGGGCGATGAAGATCAGGATCGCGAGTGCATTGACGAAGCCGACCATCACGCTGCGCGGGATGAATCGCAGAAGCTTGACCGCCCCGAGCGCGGTGAGCGCGATCTGCATCACGCCACCGAGCAAGACCGTCGCAACGAGATAGTCGAGGCCGTATTGGGGAACGATCGGCGCGATGACGAGTGCAACGGATCCGGTTGCCGCCGAAATCATCGCGGTGCGGCCACCGACCAGTGCGATGGTGACGGCCATCGTGAAGGCCGAGAACAATCCGACACCGGGGTCGACGCCGGCGATGATCGAGAACGAAATCGCTTCCGGGATGAGAGCGAGCGCGACGACGAGCCCGGCGAGCACCTCGGTTTTCAACAGTTTCGGTGACCGCAGCGCGGACAGGACGTCGGTAGGCACGTGGCGCTACTCTACCCTCACGTGAGGGTAGAGTCTGCACTCATACCGACGAGGCAACCGTGCCTGCGCCGAGTGCCGCCAGTACTCCCGCGCTGATGCGGTCGAGCCAGTCGGTCACCCTGGGCCTGCGCAGCAGCTCGACAGCCCGCGAGGCCGCAAAGGAGAAGGCGCCCATGACAATTGCGGCGACGACGACTTCCACGACACCGAGCGCCATCGCTCCAGCGAACGTGACCACCGTCAAGAACTGCGGTACGACGGCGAGGTAGAACAGGCCGACCTTGGGATTGAGAGCGCAGGAGAGCGCGCCCGCACCGAACGCCGATCGCATCGACGCGGCCACCGGAGCCGCAGGCACTCCTCGCGTGGCACTCTTCTTTCGTGCCATGAACGCACGAACACCCAGGTACAACAGGTACAGGCCGCCGAGAATCTTGATGACACGGTATGCCGCCGCGGACTGTTCGACGATCGCGGCCAACCCGACGGCGACCAGCACGGCCCAGAACAGCCCGCCGATTGCGACGCCCATGGCAGCGGCGATACCAGGCTTCGATCCTCCGATGCTGTAGCGCAGCACCAGGAACGAATCAGGTCCCGGCAGTATCGCCAACAGAAAGCACACGCCGGCGAAGCTGAGCAGCAGGCTGAGAGTCATGCACGCACCTTAGACTGCGAGGCGCTCCGCGGCCGAATGGATTCTCTCGTCGGTCGCCGTCAAAGCAATCCGAACGTGCTGCGAACCGGACGGGCCGTAGAACTCACCCGGGGCGGCGAGGATTCCGCGTTCGGAGAGCCAGGTGATCGTGTCGCGGCACGGCTCACCTCGGGTTGCCCACAAGTACAGTCCCGCTTCGGAATGATCGACGGTGAAGCCTGCCTTCTCGACAGCGATCTTCAATTCGGTGCGTCGGGCACGGTAACGCTCGCGTTGAACACGCTCGTGCTCGTCGTCCGACAGCGCCGCAGTCATCGCTGCCTGAATCGGCGTCGGCACGATCATGCCCGCATGCTTGCGCACCTCGAGCAGTTCCTTGACCAGAGCGGAGTCGCCGGTGACGAATCCGGCGCGGTAGCTCGCGAGATTCGAGGTCTTGGAAAGCGAGTGCACTGCAAGCAGATTCGTATGATCACCGTCACACACACGTGGATCGAGAATCGAGGTTGCTTCGGCTTCCCAGGTCAGGCCGAGGTAGCACTCGTCGGACACCACGATTGCGTCACGCTCACGGGCCCATGCGACGACCTTGCGCAGGTGGTCGACACCGAGCACCTTGCCTGTCGGGTTGGACGGAGAATTGACGAAGACGAGCGATGCACGTTCGGGGCCGAGCCGGTTGAGCCCGTCCGCGCGCGTGACACGCGTGCCCGCGAGCAGCGCACCGACCTCGTACGTGGGATACGCCAGTTCGGGGATCACGACCAGATCGCCCGCGCCAAGACCGAGCAGCGACGGCAACCAGGCGATCATTTCCTTGGTGCCGATGGCGGGAAGCACGGCGTCGGTGCCCACTCCGGTGACGCCGTACCGACGTTCGAGTGCCGCTACCGCCGCCTCACGCAGAGCCGGAGTGCCTATCGTCGTCGGATATCCGGGCTCGTCCGACACCGATGCCAGTGCGTCGCGGATGATCGGCGCGACCGGATCCACGGGTGTACCGACCGACAGGTCCACGATCCCGCCGGGATGGGCACGAGCTTTTTCCTTGGCGGCGGTGAGGGAGTCCCACGGAAAGTCGGGGAGTCCAGCTGCCATCGACAATCGGGCCAAGGTCAGTGCTCACCCATCGGAGGCAGCGCTTTGATGAAGGGAGGGTCGTAGTCGGTCTTGCCGAGCTTCGCGGCGCCACCGGGTGAGCCGAGGTCGTCGAAGAAATCGACGTTCGCGCTCACGTATCCGCTCCACTGATCCGGAACGTCGTCCTCGTAGAAGATCGCTTCGACAGGGCAGACCGGTTCGCACGCACCGCAGTCGACGCACTCGTCAGGGTGGATGTACAGCATTCGACCACCCTCGTAGATGCAGTCCACCGGGCATTCTTCTATGCACGCCTTGTCGAGCACATCCACGCACGGTTCCGCAATCGTGTAGGGCACTGCTGCTCTCCCTCCCTTTTTCGACAATCGACGCCGAAGCATTGGTTCCGCCTCGGGCGCCCTGAGCATCCTAGTATCGCGTCGAAGAATTCCGACAATCAGCGCAGGGTGTCCTCACTTGCGCGAACTCGACCAGTCATTCGGGTTACTCCGACACAGCAGAGCCTACGTGTCGCACAGGCCTCGCGTTGTCCGCGACCCATCGTCGACCCTGTTCGGCAGCGCGCGACAAGGCGCCGCGCTCTCCGAAGTAGCTTGCGATGCCGCCGACGAGGGGTACCGCCGCGAGCACCCGGTAGACACCCCGGCTGTGCGGACGTTTCGCCAGCTCGCCGGACAACTCGCGCAGTACCGTCGCGACATCCCACATGGCGTGGAGCAGCGCGAAGGGTCCGCAATCACGACGACTCGTCGGCTTCTCCTCAGGTTCTGGCTCGGGTTCTGGCTCGGGTTCTGGCTCGGGTTCGGAGAGATCGATCTCACGGTTGCACAGCACCGACGCGAGGAGTCGGACGTGGTCGCCTCGCCCGGTCACGCCACTCTCGCGTGCCACGGCGACCAACACCATCGACTGGTTGGCGAACCCGAGCAGATCCTGCAGCGGAAGCCGATTGACCAACACTCCGAAAACGCCGGGAAAGGCGACTGCGACGGTGTTCAGTGCTCCGATCCGGGCCACCCACCATTCCGAGCGCGCGGCGGCGTTGAGCTTCTGCCATGCCTCCGTACCGGGGAAATCGGTGGCGTTCAACGCCGCAGCGAGCGCGTCGAGCACCTTGTCCACGGCCGTATCGGTCTCGGTGGGCCGCCGAAACGTCCGTTTCTTCAGACCGACCGGATCCCGCTCGGACAGTACGTCGAGGACAGGATCGATGATGGCGACGGCCCGGTCGAGAGCCGTCGCCACGGTGCGATCGTCCATGCTCAGACGAGCCCGAGTGCCGGCGCCCGCCGGAGTGGTGGAGCCTGCGTGGACTGATCACTCTCGACAAGCCCGTAGGTGGTGGTGCGTTCGCGGGCGGGGCGGCCGATACCGTTCGCGATCTCGTGGAGTTCGGCGACGGTCTTCTCCGACCCGTTCTGACTGCCTGCCATCCGCGAGATGGTCTCCTCCATCAGGGTGCCGCCGAGGTCGTTCGCGCCGCCGTTCAGCATCGCCTGCGTGCCGGTGATACCGAGCTTGACCCACGAGGTCTGGATGCTGTCGATCCGGCCGTGCAACATGATGCGCGCCAACGCGTGCACCGCACGGTTGTCCCGATTCGTCGGACCGGGACGCGAGGCCCCCGCCAAGTACAGCGGCGAGGACTGATGCACGAACGGCAACGGCACGAACTCGGTGAACCCACCGGTCTTGTCCTGAATCTTCTTGAGCACGTTCATGTGCCCGACCCAGTGCGACGGATTGTCGACGTGGCCGTACATCATCGTCGAGCTCGATCGGAGCCCTACCTCGTGCGCGGTGGTGACCACTTCGATCCACTCGGCGGCGGGCAACTTGCCCTTCGTCAGCACCCACCGGACCTCGTCGTCGAGGATCTCCGCTGCGGTGCCGGGGATGGTGTCCAGACCCGCGGCCCGCAGTTCGGTGAGCCAATCCCTGATGGACTGCCCACCGCGAGAGGCCCCGTTGACGATCTCCATCGGCGAGAACGCGTGCACGTGCATCGACGGCACACGCTCCTTCACCGCGCGCACCAGATCCGCGTAACCGGTGACAGGCAGCTCGGGATCGATACCGCCCTGCATGCACACCTCCGACGCACCGGACACGTGCGCTTCCCATGCCCGGTCGGCGACCTCGGCTGTGGAGAGCGTGAACGCATCCGCATCACCCTTGCGCTGCGCGAACGCACAGAAACGGCACCCGGTGTAGCAGATATTGGTGAAGTTGATGTTCCGGTTCACCACATAGGTGACGGTGTCGCCGTTGACCTGCTTACGCAGATCGTCCGCCAACGCGGCCACCGCGTCCATACCCGGACCCTCGGCCGTCGCAAGTGCCAGATACTGCTCGTCGGACAGACCTGCCGGATCCTTCTCCGCTGCCTTCAGCGCCGCCACCAGGTCCCGATCGACGCGTTCGAGACCGGCCAGATCACGAACCTGCTCACGAATCGATTCCCAGTCACCGAACGCATTCGCCAGATCGCTTCGCGTTTCGGTGTTGCGGCCCTCGGTGTCGATCTCGGTGTTCAGATCCACCCGGCCCGACGACACCCACTCCTCGTCCGGCTCCTGCCACGGCAGACCCACCGGCAGCACGTCCTCGCGCGCCATGCCGGTCTCCGGATCCGCCAACGCCTTCACGTGCGCCGAGATCCGCGGATCG
The DNA here is from genome assembly GCF_001895005.1 of Rhodococcus yunnanensis NBRC 103083. Lineage (GTDB taxonomy): Bacteria > Actinomycetota > Actinomycetes > Mycobacteriales > Mycobacteriaceae > Rhodococcoides > Rhodococcoides yunnanense. The sequence continues at coordinate 58,995 of NZ_BCXH01000012.1, forward strand.
ATCCACGGCGCGCCGGCAAGGATGTACTGCGGCTGTGCCGCCGTGCGCTCCACCAACCGGTAGCCCGCGGCCGCGCTGAGCTCGGCCAGGGTGTCCAGGTTCGGCCACGGACGCTCCGGATTGACGTGATCCGGTGTCAGAGGCGAGACGCCACCCCAGTCGTCGACACCGGCGCCGAGCAGCGCGGCGGTCTCCTCTGCTTCGACCAGATTCGGAGGAGCTTGAATCCGCATCGCGGGCCCGACAAGAATGCGGGTGACGGCGATCGTCGCCAGGAATTCCTCCATGCCTGCGTTCGGCGCACTGCGCATCGCAGTGTCCTCCTTGGCGAGGAAGTTCTGCACGATGATCTCCTGGACGTGCCCGAACGCCTTGTGCACCTTGCGGATCGCCATGATCGATTCGGCTCGATCACGGATCGTCTCACCGATCCCGACGAGCACGCCGGTGGTGAACGGAATGTTCAGCCGCCCGGCATCGGTCAGCGTGCGCAGCCGAACCTCCGGATCCTTGTCCGGGCTGCCGTAGTGCGCCTGGCCCTTCTCCTCGAACAGCCGGCGTGAGGTGGTCTCGAGCATCATGCCCATCGACGGCGCCACGGGCTTGAGTCGCGAGAGTTCCTGCCAGGACATCACGCCCGGATTCAGATGCGGCAGCAGCCCGGTCTCCTCGAGCACCCGGATGCTCATCGCCCGCACGTAGTCCAGCGTCGAGTCGTAGCCGCGCGAGTCGAGCCATTCCTTGGCCTCGGGCCACCGCTCCTCCGGTCGGTCACCGAGAGTGAACAAGGCTTCCTTGCACCCGAGTTCGGCGCCCTTGCGCGCGACCTCGATGATCTCGTCCGGATCCATGAACAAACCATGGCCCTCGGCTTTGAGCTTGCCCGGCACCGTCACGAACGTGCAGTAATGACATTTGTCCCGGCACAACCGGGTGATCGGAATGAACACCTTGCGCGAATAACTGACCGTCTTCGGCCGCCCGGCCTCGAGCAAACCCGCGTCACGCACGCGGGACGCCGACGACATCAGATCAACCAAGTCGTCGCCACGTGCGTGGAGCAGCACGGTGGCTTCGTCGACATTGAGACTGACACCGTCACGCGCACGACGCAGCACACGACGCATGGCAGAAGCAGCGGGAGCTTTTTCGGATCGACGGACAGGTGCAGCGGGATCAGGCAGCATGGTCACCAGTCGATCATGCTCCTCCGACACGAGTGCGTGCCACCGGGAGGTCGGTACCACTAGGTTTGTAGCCATGATCACGATGACGGACCCAGCGTGGCGTCCGAGTTCCCGTGCACCTCGGCTGTGGGCCATCAACGCGGCCCTCGTCTGGATTCCGCTGTTCATCGCGCAAATTGTCTGGGCAGTCCTCGACGGCCGGTGGACCACATGGCCGCACACCGTGGTGTTCGCCGCGTCGGTGGTGCTCGCGGCGCTGCACATCATCGTCGTGCCGCTGTGGCGATACCGGGTGCACCGCTGGGAGATCAGCGATACCGCCGTCTACACGTTGACGGGCTGGTTCGACCAGGAGCGACGCATCGCGCCGATCTCGCGGATACAGACGGTCGACACCGAGCGCGGCCCGATCGACCGTCTGCTCGGATTGGCGACGGTCACGGTGACCACGGCCTCGTCCGCTGGAGCGGTGAAGATCACCGCATTGGACAAGGACGTGGCGGACAAGACGGTGGCGCAGCTGACCGAGATCGCCGGACGGACGCAGGGCGATGCAACATGATCGAGAACAGCGACGTGACCGAGAACAGCGCTGTGACCGAGAACAGCGCCGTGGCGGTCGAGACCAAGCTGCTCGTCGAAGAGGAACAGCAGCCGTGGTTGCGCCTGGACAAGCGGATGCTCCTCGTCCATCCGGTCAACGAGGCCGTCAAGGTCCTTCCGGTATTGCTCGTGTCGTTCATCGTGGGAAGCCAGTCCGGTAATCACTTCTGGGGTCTGATCGTTCTCGCGATCGTGGTCGTGTTCGCGGTTCTGCGGTGGTTCACCACGAGCTACCGGATCGGTCCGGTGCACGTACAACTTCGAACGGGTGTCTTCCAGAAGAAGCTGCTCTCGGTGCCCCGCAGCCGCATTCGATCCGTCGACATCGAAGCCGGCGTCCTGCACCGGGTTCTCGGTCTGTCGATTCTGCGTATCGGGACGGGTCAGCAAGCGGGCAAGGGTGAGAAGTTCGAGCTCAACGCGCTGGACGCTTCGATCGTGCCGCACCTGCGGGAGGAACTCCTGCAGCGAGTCACCCGGAGCGCCGCCGAACCGGGCACGCCGCCGCCCGACGAGATCGAGATCGCGCACTGGCAGGCGTCGTGGGTGAAGTACGCGCCGTTCTCGTTCACGGGAGTGGTGACCATCGCAGCCGCCGTCGGCGTGCTCTTCCAGTACGGTCTCGGCCAGCGTCTCGCCGAGTCGTCCGTGGTCACCGACAGCATCGACTCCGCCGAGCGATTCGGACTCGTCGTCGTCATCGTCGTCGGACTGGTGATACTGCTGATCGTGGCGAGCGTGTTCGCCTGCGCTCGCTACCTGATCGCGTACGGCAACCTCACTGTCACCGACGACGGAACCAGGCTGCACGTGGCCCACGGCCTTCTGCGGACCCGGTCGACGACGCTCGATCGCAAGCGGCTTCGCGGCACGTCGCTGTCCGAGCCGTTGCTTCTGCGCAGCGCGCGAGGCGCCAGGCTCGACGCCATCATGACCGGCGTCAGCGCCGAGAAGAAGGAATCGTCGATGCTTCTCCCGCAGGCACCCGCGGACGAGGCCAGGCGGATGATGACCGTCGTTCTCGGCGACGCCGGCTTGCATGCGGACGCGCAGAAGCCGTTGGGATCGCACGGACCGGTTGCACGGCGTCGGCGATACACCAGAGCCGTCGTGCCGGTTCTGCTCGCGGCCGTTGCACTCGCGATCGCGGAGGCGTTCGGCGCCCCGATCCCGCCGCTCGCCTGGGTGGCCGCGGCGATCCTGCTGGCAGGGGCGGTCTTCGTCGCATGGGATCGAAACCGGGGACTCGGTCACGCTGTACTGCCGGGCTGGTTGATCACGCGGCACGGTTCGCTCGATCGCAAACGCCACAGCCTCGAAGCTGCCGGCATCATCGGATGGACCGTCCGCCAGACGTTCTTCCAACGTCGAGCAGGGGTCGCGACGATCGTCGCGGCGACGCCTGCGGGCGTCGGCCACTACGAGGTCATCGACATTCCGATCGAACAGGCCTGGGCGCTCGTCGAGGCGGTGACGCCGGGAGCAGGCGACAAGTGGTCGTCGTAAGAGACATTCACCGACTCGACTCGGCCGTTGCGTCGTGTCGGGCATGTCCTCGGCTGGTGCGCTGGCGCGAGAAGGTCGCAGCCGAGAAGAAGCCGCAGTTCGAGGAGCAGACCTATTGGGGCAAGGCCGTTCCCGGGTTCGGACCGGCTGACGCACCGATGCTGATCGTCGGTCTCGCCCCGGCGGCGCACGGCGCCAATCGGACCGGTCGGATGTTCACCGGTGATCGCAGCGGAGACGTACTCTTCGCTGCCCTCCATGCCGTCGGGCTCGCGAGCCAGCCGACCGCGACGCACATCGATGACGGCCTCACGCTCCGCGGCGTCCGCATCACCGCACCCGTCCACTGCGCTCCCCCGGACAACACACCGACGATCACCGAACGAGACCACTGCCGGAAGTGGCTCGACATCGAACTCGGGTTGTTGAAGCCGACTCTGCGTTCCGTCGTCGTACTCGGTGGTTTCGGGTGGCAGTCACTGCTGCCGGTACTGGCGAGCAACGGCTGGGCGGTACCGCGTCCGCGCCCGAAGTTCGGCCACGGTACCCGAGTGGACATGGGCACCATCCGATTGTTCGGCTGCTTTCACGTCAGCCAGCGGAACACCTTCACCGGGCGGTTGACTCCGACGATGGTCGAGGATGTGCTGCGGGCTGCTGGGTCCCATGCGGGACTGCTGTGAGGGCCTGCAACCGCCACGTGAACAGAAGTATGCCGGGCGGGACCGCTCCACCGATCAGCAGAAGTGCCGTACGCCAGTCGGCGAGCAGAAGCACATCGCCGCCGGGCCCACCGAACATGCACAGCAGTATTCCTGCGCCCCAGCCGATCAGCGGGGACGCGATGGCAGCAGGCCGAACGGCCACCTTGCGCGCGGCGAACAGCAATGCCACGTTCGCGGCGCCCGCGATCAGCGCACTCGCAGGAAACGGAACCGGACCGAGGTAGGCCGGGAGAAACAGGACCGACAGGATTCCGCACAGAAAGCCGTCGAAGACGAGCACCGCGAGCGTTGCCCTCGAGACGAGGACGACGGTATTGGACGCGGCCTTCGAGATCATGCTGCCAATACTGACGTATCGATCGCGATCAGGAGACCGGAGGGTATCCCAACGACGTCAGCAGGTTGCTCAACGCTGTCGCGATATCGGTCAGTCCTGATTGGTAGAGCATTTCCTGACGCGGGAAATCCGGCATCAGCGAGTTCACGAACGCGACGATGGCGTCCTGCACGATCCAGTTGTACATCCCGTGTGATCCACCCTACTCATCAGTATCGAAGTGATGTAGGTCATAGTGTCACACGCCGGAGAACAAATCACGCTCGCGTCCGTGTTCGTCCTGTTCCCCCGGTTCGCCGCGTACGAGAACGTACTGCTCGTCGGCCAGAATGGGCTGCACGATGTTGTTCGACAACGCGTACTCGACCCCCGACGGCGCAACGGTCACCTGAGTCGCGTGTGCCGTCAACGCCGCACGTTTGCGGTCGAAGACGCTGCGCACGTCGATCGACGTCGTCACGATCTCCTCCGCGACACTCGGTAGTTCGCCCGGCTCCGGCAGACGCCACCCCTCGGGGACGTCGGCGATCGCGGCAACACCGTCGCGCAGCTGCTCCGCACCGGTGACGGTCCAGTAGAACTTCGATGGAGTCCACGGCGCCCCGGCGCTCGGATAGCGATCCGACCCCGAGACATCGAATGCTTCGGTCACGAGCGAGTGCACCTGCTGATGATCAGGATGGCCGTACCCGCCCTCGGGGTCGTACCCGACCACTACGTGCGGACGGACGTCGCGAATCACCGACAGCATCGCCGTCAACGCCTCGTCGCGGTCGGCATTGACGAATGCGCGTGGATTCGCGGCAGCAGGCGTGCCCGCCATCCCCGAGTCGCGCCACCGTCCTGCACCACCGAGGAACCTCGGCGCCCGCACACCGAGAACGTCGAGGGCCCTGTGTAATTCGAGAATGCGATAACCGCCGAGCTGATCGGCCTCGTCGGCGATCAGATGCGCCAACTCCTCGCCGATGACCTCACCCTCTTCGCCGAGCGAGCAGGTCAACACCGTCACCTCGACGCCTGCGCGGGCGTAGTGCGCGATCGTTCCGCCGGTCGTGATGGTCTCATCGTCCGGATGTGCATGCACGAGCAGCAATCTCACTTGACCTTGGTCCTCATCCATCCAGCTGCGTCACCGAAGATCCCGGATTCGATCGGGCCCTCCAACGACACACCTTCCACGCCGGTGCCGACGGCAACGACGGACGAATCCTGCATGATCGGAAGAACTGCCGCAAGCGACCACAACTCGGGTTCGGCAACGGCCTTCAGCTCACCGGTCGAGAACTGTCCTGTCAGAGCGCGATTCACCGAATCCGTCAACCCTGGAACGCACAGCCCCGATGTGTTGATCGGAACCGTGGCCGCGTTCTCGGATTCGGGTACAGGTAGCGCCCCCGGGCAACCGAACCGCGACGCCATGACGGTGGCCGCATCGAGTCCGACGCTCGTCCATCCCACGATTGCGTCGACGTCGCCGTCGGTCAGCGCTTTTCCGTAGAGCTCCTCGGGCGCGAGCGGGGTGACGGTCGCGTCGATGCCTGCGCTCGCGAGCTCGTCGGCCGCGGTGTTCGCGACGGCGAGCGCCGTGCTGTCCCCCTCGACCGCGCCGATCACGAATTCGACGGGCACTCCGTCCTTTCCGAGAACACCCTCGGAGATCGGGACGTACCCGGCACGTCCGAGAAGGTCGAGCGCTGCAGGGCGACCGAGGGGTGCGGGCGCAGTCGGTGCGTACCCGGGGTCGGACGGAGACGACAGTTGCGCGCGTGCAGGATGGTCGGCAGAGCCACTCCCCGCCGCCACCGTCGACAGCAATGCCGGATCCAGCAATTCCAGAATGCCTTTTCGCACAGCAGGATCGGTGAGCATGGGGACACGCCCGTTGAGTGTGAGATCGAGAACCCGAGGCTGGAATCTCGCGTCGGTGCGGACCCCGGGGATAGCGGCGAGTTGCGCGGCGGTCGCCGAACTCGCTCGAACCTGAGCTACCTGAGCGTCTTTCGAGCGCAACGAGTCGGCGAGTTGTGCGGCAGTACCACCGCGGCGAAGAAGTATCTGATCGGGCAGAGCGGGCTCGTCCCAGAAGCGGTCGTTGCGCTCGAGGAGAATCTCGTCGCGGCCCTGATCGATGGACTTGATACTGAAGCGTCCACCGGAGACGGGGACGTTCTCGGCCAGTCCGCGTTGGAAGCCGCCGGGTGAATCCTTGAGCAGGTGGCTGGGCACCAGATCGGTGAACAGTCGCTGCCAGTTCGCGTAGGGCTCGCGCAGTCTGACGTCGACGGTCTTGCCGCCCCCCGACGATGCGACGTCGTCGATGAGTGCGTACCCCGCGGGGTCGATGACCCCGGGCTGGGAGATCATCTGCTGCCACAGATAGCGGAAATCCTCGGCGGCGATCGGCGCGCTGTCGGACCACTGCGCCTCGTTGCGGAGTTGGTACCGGATCGTGAAGGGGCTCTGCGAGGTGACCTCGGCCGAGATCAGCACGGAGGAATCCGGCGTCCAGATGGTTCGGGACGGGTCGAGCGCATCGAGAACCGGCCGAAAGGGGCTCGGCAGAACCAGCGTGCTCACCGCGGAGTTCGCGGGCGACTGGTCCGAGAGCAGATGTGGGTTGAAACCGATTCCGACGTCGTCGATGGCCACGACTACGGGATCGCCGGTCTCCACCGGAGCTGCCGGAGTGGTCGTGACAGGTGTTTCGACGCTCTCCACCGGCGGCGGCGGGTTGGCCGTGCACGCTGCGAGGATCAAAGCGAGGATTCCGATACTCACGGTGTGCAGACGCCGCAACATGCTCCTCCTACGTCGAAGCCCGTGCGTGCGCAGTTACGTCGCGACGTAACTGCGCACGCACGGGCGCGCTGGCGAAATTTACAGAGCAGCCTTGTCACGCGACTTGCTCCGCGAACGCTCACGGGCGCGCTCGTTGGAATCCAGGTGCACCTTACGGACGCGGACGACCTCCGGGGTCACTTCCACGCACTCGTCGCCTGCACAGAACTCCATGGCCATTTCGAGGTCGAGCTTCTTCGGCTTGGCCAGGGTCTCCATGACGTCGGCGGAGGACTGACGCATGTTGGTCAGCTTCTTCTCGCGTGTGACGTTGATGTCGAGGTCTTCCTGACGCGGGTTGATGCCCACGACCATGCCCTCGTAGGTGTCCGCACCCGGCTCGACGAAGAACGTGCCGCGGTCGGCCAGCTGGATCATGGCGAACGGCGTGACGCTTCCCTGACGGTCCGAGACGAGCGAGCCGGTGTGGCGCGCGCGGATCTCGCCTGCCCACGGTGCGTAACCGTGGAAGACGGCGTTGGCGATGCCGGTGCCGCGGGTGTCGGTGAGGAAGTCGGTGCGGAAGCCGATCAGGCCACGCGAAGGAACGATGAATTCCATGCGAACCCAGCCTGCGCCGTGGTTCGTCATCTGGACCATCTTGCCCTTGCGCGCGGCAAGCAGCTGGGTGACGCTGCCGAGGAACTCCTCGGGAGTGTCGATGGTGAGCTCTTCGAACGGCTCGTGCAGCTTGCCGTCGACCTGGCGGGTGACCACCTGGGGCTTGCCGACGGTCAGCTCGAAGCCTTCACGACGCATCTGCTCGACGAGGATGGCCAGCGCCAGCTCGCCACGACCCTGGACCTCCCACGCATCGGGGCGGCCGATGTCGAGGACCTTGAGCGAGACGTTACCGATGAGCTCCTGGTCCAGACGGCTCTTGACCATGCGCGAGGTGAGCTTGTGTCCGCTGACGCGTCCGACGAGCGGGCTCGTGTTGGTACCGATCGTGACCGAGATGGCCGGCTGGTCGACGGTGATACGGGGCAGTGCGACCGGGTTCTCGAGGTCGGCGAGGGTGTCACCGATCATGATGTCCGGGAATCCCGCGACGGCCACGATGTCGCCTGCGACACCCTTCTCGCCGGGAACGCGCTCGACGCCGATCGTGTTGAGCAGCTCGGTGATCTTGGTCTTCTGGACGACGGGCTCGCCGTCCACCTCACGCATCCAGCTGACGGTCTGGCCCTTGCTGAGCTGACCGTTGTGGATACGAACGAGTGCGAGACGACCGAGGAAGGCCGACGCGTCGAGGTTGGTGACGTGGGCCTGCAGCGGTGCGTCGACGTTGCCCTTCGGCGCGGGAACGTAGTTGAGCAGGACCTCGAAGAGCTCGTCGAGGTTCTCGGCGTCGGGAGCGTGGCCGTTCTCGGGCTGCTCCTTCGACGCCTTGCCCTCACGGCCGGAGGCGTAGAGAACGGGGAGGTCGAGCGCGAGCTCGGCGGCTTCGGAAGCCTCGTCGTCCAGGTCGGACGCGAGGTCGAGCAGCAGGTCGTGGCTCTCGGAGACGACCTCTTCGATACGCGCGTCCGGGCGGTCGGTCTTGTTGACGACCAGGATGACCGGCAGCGACGCGGCGAGCGCCTTGCGCAGCACGAAGCGTGTCTGAGGCAGCGGGCCCTCGGATGCGTCGACGAGCAGGACGACGCCGTCGACCATCGACAGGCCGCGCTCGACCTCACCACCGAAGTCGGCGTGGCCGGGGGTGTCGATGACGTTGATGACGGTGATCGTGCCGTCGGCGTTTCGTCGGTGAACGGCCGTGTTCTTGGCCAGGATGGTGATGCCCTTTTCTTTCTCCAGGTCACCCGAATCCATCACACGATCGATCGCTTCGGCGCGCTCCTCGAAGGCGCCTGACTGCCGGAGCATGGCGTCGACCAGGGTGGTCTTGCCATGGTCGACGTGTGCAACGATGGCTACGTTGCGGAAAGTGGTGGTGCTGTCGATGTTGTCTGCACTGCTTGGGGCGCTCACGCGAAAAATTCTCCTGGGTCGAATGCGGGCTCTAGTTCGCTAGCGGGCTTATGTCGCTAGAGAAGCGCGCTGCACCGCGAGATTCTCGCGACTGATCGAGTTTACCCGTAGCCGGAGGGTGACCTGCACCACGCAGTACTCTTGGCCAGAAGTTCACCGAGAAGTTCGAGAATCCGGAGCAGGTACATGGGCAAGATCAAGGCCAAGAACGTGTCGGGTCTCAAGCCCAAGAAGAAGTGTTGCCGCAAGAAGACGCGGTGCCTCAAATGCCCTGTCGTCATCATGCGGATGAAGAAGCTCGAGGATCAGGGCGCGTCGGGCAAGGAGCTCAAGAAGGGTCTCGAGAAGGCTCGTGCTGCCTGAGCAGTTCGCTCAGCTCGGGCACCCACGCACGGTCGGCGTCGACCAGGTCCGCCTCGACCAGTCCGCGGGCATCCACCCAGCGTAAGCCTGAATGATCAAGGGGCACCGGCGTTCCCGACACCAGCTCGACGCGATATGCACGCAGCACTCGGCCGACGGAGAGCTCTACATCTCCCGCCAACGGCTCCCCCACCGACGTCTCGACGCCCAGCTCCTCGCGCAGCTCGCGCTCGAGCGCGTCTGCCGGACTCTCACCCGGTTCGACTTTGCCGCCCGGCAGTTCCCACAGCCCTGCCAGCTCGGGCGGTCTCGTCCGCTGAGCCAGAAGAAGCAATCCATTCGAGACGATTGCGCCTGCGACGACGAGTGTGTTCATGCCACCATCGATTCATGAGTGAACGAATTCTGTTGAACTCCGAGATCGACGATGCTCTCACCGGGCTTCCCGAATGGACACTCGACGGGTCGGAGATCAGCCGCACCGTCGAGCTTCCGACGTTTCCAGCGGCCATCGAGTTCGTTTCCCGCGTCGCGGATGCGGCGGAGGCAGCCGATCACCATCCCGACATCGACATTCGTTGGCGAAAACTCACGTTTCGGCTCTCGACGCATTCGGCCGGTGGTCTCACGAAGAAGGATGTGCACCTGGCGCACGCGATAGATGCTCTGCTTCCCGACGACTGAACCCGAGGTAGATGGTCCAGGCGTACACGAGCACCGCACCGAGGACGTCGACGGTTCCCAGCCAGGCGAGAACGGCTGGTCGTGAGACGAGCCAGATGGAGTCCTGGAAGAAGCTGAGTATCCAGGGAACTCCGACGAGGGTCGTCGCGAGCCAGTACCCGGCGACGATCCTGGTGCCGAGCCGATGCCGATCCGGTCCGTGCAGCAGCCACACCAGCAGCGGCATCACCCATACCCAGTGATGCGACCACGAGATCGGCGAGATCAGCAGACCCAGAAGTTGCACGACGAGCAGCGTGCCGAGCCGGTCGCCCGGCCGCAGCGCGCGCCACGCGAAGAACGCGAGCGCGCCGACCACCACGACGCCTGCGATCCAGACGAGTCCGGATCCGACGTCGTGGCCCGCGATCCGGCTCATCGCACCGCGCAGCGATTGGTTCCAGACGGAGCCGACGGGGCCGATGCGGTCCGCGTCGCCCAGCAGCGTCGTGAAATAGGTGCCCGCTTGGTGACCGAGGACGAGGTAGCTGATTCCGACGGTGGCGACGAACGCGACGGCCGAGAACCCGGCGGCCTTCCACCGTCTGGTCGCGAGGAAGTACAGACCGGTGATCGCAGGTGTGAGTTTGATGCCTGCGATGAACCCGACGAGACCGCCTGCCAGCCACCAGCGGGCACTGCGAATCGCGACGAGCGCGCCGAGCGCAAGGAATACGTTGACCTGCCCGTAGTCCAGCGTGGTGCGTACGGGTTCGGTCCACAGCGCCAGTGCCGTCCACGCCATTGCGATGCGAGTCCAGTCCCGATCGGCAGCCACGAGCTGGAGGCTGAACTTGATCAGCAGGAACATCGCCCCGATGGTCGCGAGCTGCCAGCACACGCCCACGAGGGTGAACGGCAGGTAGTGGAGAGGGAAGAACACGAGCGCCGCGAACGGTGGGTACGTGAACGGCAGCGGAAAGTCCGGGGTCTCCTCGGAGTACGTGAAGTCGTAGAGATCGTCTCGGAGCAGCGCGGCCGAACCGTCGACGTAGACGTGCAGGTCGACGAGATTCATGCCGTTCGGGGTCAGGAAGGCCCATGCGAGCCGCGCCACGACGGACAGCAGCAACAGAACGGGGGCAACTCGAACCATCCGGTTCATGTCGTGTCTGCTCCCGTTCGCGTGGTGTCCTCGTGTCGCCTCGGTTCGAGATCGACGCGGCGAGCCTATAGGGAACCCCTGCGTGGTTCACAAAATCACTTCACATATCCAAGGCTCTCGAATGATGCATTGTCACAAATAACATTTGCATCACCTTTAACACCATTCACTCCTGCAACAGGCTAATCTGCCACGGAGCGTAATGGCGGCACCGGCTGTACAAGGGAGGGTCCGATACATAGAGTGACCCCTCGAGCCAGGAACCGCTTAGCCGCGAGCTCGACTATCAGGATGGGGAAACAAGTGCTTCGTTTCGGGGTAAAGCGCAGGGCTGCTGCTCTTGTCGCTGTTGCAGCTGCCGCCGCTCTCGCTATGCCGACCGCCGCGTCGGCCGAGCCGGCGCCGCCCGCAGCCGAGCTGCCACCGCTGATTCTTCCCATTCCCGATCAGCCGCTTCCCGACTACGCACAGATCGAGGCACTCGCGTCCTTCGCTCCGGCAATTCTGGGCGCAGTAGCAGGACCGACCGACGTCGCGGCAGGCCCGCAGGCCGACCTGCTCGGCCAGGCTCGTGCACTTCTGGCCAACTCGGCACTGCCGGACCAGGTGAAGTCCACTCTCGAATCCGTCATCACGTTCCTCGACGGTTCGGGCGGCGGCGGACCGGAACTCCCTCCGGAGGCAGGCCCGGCCATCTCGCAGTTCCTCTACCCCACCATCGGTAAGGGCTGCATCTCGGACACCGCCGATTCGGTCGGCAGTGCACTGGCCGTTCCCGGCCCCGCGACACTGCCACCGCCCGGACCAGGCGCAGGGCAAGCCGGCTTCGTCTTCACCGCACTAGGCACCTCACCGATCGCCGAGACCCAGGAAGCGCCGCTGACCGTCACGTGGCTCAACCTCGACAACCGTCGCACCGGCACGCAGGATCTGACCGGAGCGTCACGGATCAACCCGGACGGCCCGGCCACGATCTCCGCCATCGCCGATACCGGCGCAGGTCGCGTCCTTGCCGTCATCTCCGGCTCCATCACGACGCAGTCGAAGGAAGATCCTTCCGCCGCGCCGCGCACGTGCAGCTTCCTTCCCACTATCGGAACCTTCTACGTCGCCTGAGTTCGTACGTGAGTAGGGTCTGCTCGTGAGCAGACCCGCCGCGTTCGTAGCGATCACCTATGCATTTGCCGTAGTCATGATGGGCACCACGATGCCCACTCCGGTCTACTCGCTGTATCAAGCCGAGTTCGGATTCTCGGTTCTCGTCGTCACTGTCATCTATGCCGCGTACGCGATCGGCGTTCTCACGGCGCTTCTCGCCTTCGGTCGGTGGTCCGACAGTCTCGGGCGACGGCCGATGCTCCTGGCGGGGATCGCTTTCGGCGTCGTGAGCGCGCTTGTCTTCGTCTTCGCGGGTTCTCTCACAGAGCTGTTGATCGGACGCGTTCTGTCCGGGTTGTCCGCAGGCATCTTCGTCGGGACCGCGACGGTGACACTCGTGGAGATGGTGCCGGACAAGTGGCGGGCACACGCTCCCGCGATCGCCACCGCCGCCAACATCGGCGGACTCGGCCTCGGACCGCTCGTTGCCGGTCTGCTCGTGCAGTACCTGCCCCAACCACTGCATCTGACGTTCGTCGTCGACATCGCTCTTCTGCTGGTTGCCGCCGTCGCTGTCGTGCTGGCTCCGGAGACCGTCCGCGTCGCCGCAGGGGCTCGTCCGCACATGCAGCGACTCTCGATCCCCGCCCCTATTCGCGGCACATTCCTTCGCGCGGTGATCGGTGGCTTCGCGGGCTTCGCCGTTCTCGGCCTGTTCACCGCCGTCTCCCCCGGCTTCATGAGCGGGGTGCTCGGTATCGACGACCATGCCGTCAGCGGGACCGTGGTGTTCCTGATGTTCGCGAGTTCGGCTGCGGCACAGATCGTACTGCGGGGTCTCGGCACCTCGTTTGCTCTGCGCGCGGGGTGCGTCGTGTTGGTCGCAGGCGTCGCGGCCTTGTGCGCGTCGCTTCTACTCGCGTCGTTGCCGCTACTGATCGTCAGCGCTGTCGTCTGCGGTATCGGACAGGGCATCACGTTCAGCAAGGGAATGGCGGCCGTGACGGCCGAGCTACCCGCAGATCGACGTGCCGAGGTGACGTCGACGTTCTTCGTCGTCCTCTACATCGCCATTTCGGTGCCGGTCATCGGGGCGGGCGAGGCGGCGAATGCCTGGGGACTCGTCACCGCTGGCGTCGTCTTCTCCGTCGCGGTCGCCGTGCTGGCGGCAATTGCATTCGTGTTGTTGCAGATCGAATCGAGAACTTCTCGTCAGGAACCGAACGAATCCGATATCGCCTGATAGACGTACGCGGCAATTGCATAAATTACATCGATGAGATTCATGGCGCTTTTCTTTCGGAGATGATCAGGCCAACGACCATTGGCCGTAGTCGGGCTTCAGAATTACGTTGATATCGACGTTGATTCCGTCGACTTTTCCTTTGTCGATCTGGACCTGGTGCAGATGCGCTTTCGGGTGCCGAAAGCCTTTCGGAGTTCCCCAGTTGTGCTGCCAGAACCACTGCCCGAGACCGGCGACGGACGCCAGTTCGATGGTCGGCGAATTCGCGTAGATTCCGGTGTTCTCCGGTCCGACGACCGATTCCCAGCCGAGGATGTACGGCGCGATCATCGTCGCGAACTGGACGGCGGTCGGGTTGTCGTCGATGGAGGCGTAAATGGGCCTTCCCTCGGGCCCACCTGCGGCTCGGTGCAGTTCCAACCCACGCGTCGCGTGCTTGACCCCGGCTGCGTACCCGCCCTTCCAATCCGACGTCTCACCCTTGCCGAACTGGTAGTTGGACACCACCTCTAGCCCTGCCTCGGTCAGCGCGTCGGCCTCGTCACGCTCGATCGGCTTGCCGAGCATCCATTCGGCGCCCGGCCTGCGATCGGACACGTACCGGATGGCTCCGAGATGACCTGCGGCACGGATCGATTCCGGCGACGGCACCCCACCCGAGTAGTCGATCAGCGTTCCCAGTCCGTCGGCGTGCGCGGATTGCGCGCTCAAGGCGGCCAAGCCGACAGCGGCGGCCGAACCCACCGCGGCGTATTTGAACAGTTCGCGTCGCGATACGTGCACGATTTCGCCCCCAACATTGTTTTCTTACGGCGTGATTGTTCTCTTACGGCGTGTCGCCGGCTACTTCGGCGCCGACGCTGATATTTTCCGTGGTTTGCGTATTCCACCACAATCACTCCCGTACCGCTAGTCACACCTGCCTCGGGAGCCGCATACGTACTCGATGAGAACACCCTTCACCTACTGTGGATGACACACGTCGGCACAAGCGAAGGAGAGTTGAGAACATGGGCGTCACCCTTGCGAAGGGCGGAAATGTCTCGCTGTCGAAACAAGCACCGAATCTCACCGCAGTCTCGATCGGACTCGGCTGGGATGTACGCAGCACCACCGGTGGAGATTTCGACCTCGATGCCAGCGCCATCGGACTCGACGTGAACAAGAAGTCCGTCAACGACCTCTTCTTCGTCTTCTACAACAACCTCCGTTCACCGGACGGCGCCATCGAGCACACCGGCGACAACCGGACCGGCGAAGGAGAGGGCGACGACGAGAGCATCGACATCGACCTGGTGGCGCTCTCCCCCGACGTCGACTCCATCGTCTTCCCCGTCTCGATCCACGACGCCGACGCACTGGGACAGAACTTCGGCCAGGTCGTCAATGCATTCATACGGGTGGTGGACAGAGCCGACAATCGCGAGCTCGCTCGATTCGATCTGTCCGAGGACGCATCGACCGAAACCGCGATGGTGTTCGGTGAGCTGTACCGCCGTGGTCAGGAATGGAAATTCCGCGCGATCGGCCAGGGATATGCGTCCGGGCTCGAAGGAATTGTTCGCGACTACGGCATCAATATCGGATAGCGCATTGCGTATCGATTGAATAACCGAGGACTTCTCGACTTGAGAATGTAACGGAACATGTGGTCGGATCACCTCATTCGTAACATTCGCCTCATGAGTCACAGGAGTCACACATGTCTCGTCGGTTCAGCCGCGTAGCGGGAACAGTCGCACTGTCCTGCGCAGCTCTGCTCGCTCTGCCGGCAACGGCGACAGCAGATCCGGCGCCACTCGATCCACTGTCGACGGCATTGTCGACTCTGCAGGCTCAGGGCACTGCCGCAGCGGACCCCGCACTGGCAGCAGCAACCGCCATTGCAGATACGCGCACCGACGTCGCCGAGACCACGGATTCCAATCCGCTCGCCGCGCTCGACGCTGCGAACGAGGTCCTCACCAGCCTCGGTATCACTCCGTTCTTCTACCCGACGGCGTCGATCAACTGCGCTGCCGTGCCTGGCCTCCCGCTCGATATCGCTCCGGCCGTCGCAGGCGCGGCGGGTGGGCCGTGGCCGAACGTGAAGCTCCCCGCGCTTCCCGCGCCGCTGCCTCAGCTGCCCGCATTGAACGCCGTCGAGAAGGGCGAGACGATGTTCGCGTTCGTCCCGGCCGGAATCGTCGACGACTCGGCGAACAAGTCCGGAATGCAGGTCGCGTGGTTCAACGTCAACACGCTGAAGGGCGGATTCGCCGACATGGGCGGAGCGACAACCACTCTCGTGGAGTCGATCATCTCCAACAGTGGTCTGACGGGGATACCTGCAGATCTCGCCCGCCAGGCGCTGGGCAACTTCGTCGCCGGCCTTCCCGCTGCCGGTGCGCGCCTCGCCCCGGTCGAAACCGGTTCCGGCACAGTGCTCGCCGCGGTCTTCGGCAACGTCACGCACAACACGCCTGCAGGCGAGAAGAGCTGCTTCTTCTTCCCGACGGTCGGTCTCGTGAACGTGGCCTGACTCTTCACAGCCTCCCGACATCTCGAAGACCCGCCACCGTCGCAGCGAATGTATCGTTCGGTTCTCGAAACCGAACGTTCAATTCGCGGGCGGTGGCGGTGTCGTCCGAGCACGGCATCTGCGTGTAGTACTGCATGGCCGCCTCCGATATCGGTGACCGAGACACCGGAGTATCGAACGGCAGCACGGCATCGATGGCATCGGACGCCTTACCGAGGATGCGAAGTGTCATGTCGGGCACCGGAATCGGCACCACTACCGAATCCGACGCGCCGCGCAGAAGCTCGGCGATGGTGGCCGTCGACAGCCGCGTTCCCCCGACCATGTAGCGGCGGGGTCCGAGTCCCGGTTCCAGCGCGGCGGCATGCACCGCCGCGAGATCACGGACGTCGACGACGGTCCACGCCGCACTCCGCCCCGGAAGGACCCGCATCTTCAGTGCGGCTTCGACACCTTCGGCAGCCTCGCCGAACTGATTGCCTGCCGGCGGCCCGAGAACCATGCCGGGATACGTGATCACCACCGGGGCACCGCCGTCCTGCATGCCGCGCGCATAGAGGTCGACCTGCGCCTTCGATCGACCGTATGCATCGGTTCCGCCGACCACCGGCAGATCCGCCGTCAGCATGTCCAGACCGGGGTGAAACAGCGCCGTGAAGCTGGAGACGTGGACGATCGGGTCGAGTCCCATCGACGCCGCAGTACCCAGAACGTTCTCTGCGCCTGCAAGATTGGTCGTCAGCATCTCCTGTGCCCGGCCGGGATCGGTGGCGACGACGGCAGCCGCGTGCACCACACTGTCGCACCCACCCATGGCACGTTCGATCGATTCCTTGTCGGTGATGTCGCCGAGGCGAAAGTCGCCGATCGCGACACCGATCGAGGTGGCACTCGTCTCGAGCCTGGCAGGATCGCGTACCAGGAACCTGACATCGTGGCCTGCGTCGGCGACGGCTTTGGCCGTCCAGGCGCCGACGAACCCGGTGCCGCCCGTGATCAGAACGCGCATCAGATCTCCCCCGCTCGTGTCCGTGCCGCTTCCAGCAGTTCGTTCAACGACGTCTCCATGGCATCGGCCAGCGACTGCAGGTCCGGGGCCTGCTCCCGGCACGCGATCAGCCCGACGTCGAGACGGCCGTCACCGGACATCACCGTGATGTTCAGCCCCGCGCCGTGCATGATCGGCCCGAGCGGATACAGACCGGTCACCCGCGCACCGAGGAAGTACAGGGGCATCGGCGGACCCGGCACGTTCGAGACGACGAGATTGTGGACGACGGGATGCCGCTCGGCCAGATCGAGCGCCGCATATGCCCGCATTGCGACGGCGAACGTTGCAGGAGAAGCGAACTGGGCCCAATCCTGCAACAGCGTGGCACCGATTTCCCTGTTGTGATCCTTGCCGACCTCGTGACTTTTCGAGATGGCCCGCAGTCGCTCGACGGGATCTGCGATATCGGTGGCCAGTGACGCGAACATGGCGGAGACCTGATTGGTACCGGGTCTTCCGCTCGTGTCGTGCACCGACACCGGAACGACGCCGATGAGCGAGTCGTCCGGCAGCTCGCCGATACCGTCGAGATAGATCCGGAGCGCTCCGGCGCACATCGCCAACACGACATCGTTGACCTTGGCGCCGAACGCGTTCTTGATCTCTTTGACATCTGCGAGCCGAAGTTGCGCGAATGCGACGACGCGATGCGACGTCAGCGTCCCGTTGAACGGCGTTCGCGGCGCGGCGAACGGCGCGGGCATCGCCTCACCCCGACGTGCGCGCCCGATCCATCCGGTCAGAATCCGCGTGGTAGCGGGCAGGATCGTGGCCAAGTGCAGTGGCCGACTCGCGAACGAAATCAGGCTTCCCACAGCGAGATCGAAGGTGTTGACCGAACCGACCCCGTCGACAGGAGCAGGCGCAGGTGCGCCGGGATCGAGACTGCACAGCTGCGAGATGATGTTCGCGCCGGATACGCCGTCGACGGTGGAGTGGTGCATTTTCAGGAAGATCGCCGTACTGCCGTCCGCCGTACCGTCGAGCACCCACAACTCCCACAGCGGCCGCGAACGATCGAGGGCCTGCGCGGCGAAATGTGCGCATGCAGAGGCGATCTCGGTGCGTCCTCCGGGTGCAGGCACCGTCATGTGATGGAAGTGTCGATCGATGTCGAAGTCTTCGTCCTCGATCCACACGGGATGCTCCAGGTTGAAGACACTGTCGTACAGCTTCTTACGGAGCGCGGGAATGGCTTCGATACGCCTGCCGAGTTCTGCTTTCAGCGACTCGGCGTCGTACCGGACGTCGCCACCCACGGGCTCGAGTACGACGACGCCGCACACGTTGAGCGGCTGGGTGGTGGTCTCCAGATACAGAAAGCTTGCGTCGAGTCCGCTCAGCCGCTCCATCCGCACAATATTAGAACCTGTTGCAGTTGAGCGCTGTCGATTCGGCTATCCTGAACCGATGCCAGGACGTCTGCATCCGACCGACGCACAGACCTACTGGATGTCCTCCGTCATCCCGAACGACCAATTCGCGCTGTTCTGCTTCGAGACGTCCAGTTCGGCCACCAGCGTCTCCGCGGACCTGATCGGCAGAGCCCGCGGCATCGCCGACCTCGGTCTGCGTATCCAGGACTCGCACTTCGGCTACCCGCGCACCGCCCCGGCGCCGGTCGGCCTGGACCGCGTCGTCGATCATGGATGTCCCGGCGAGTGGAGATCATGTCTGACCGCGGTGGCTGCGCTGTTCGCGGACCAGGTCGATCCCCGCGAACAGCCGTGGCGGATTCATCTCTTCGAACAGGTGACCGGCGCTCCTCGCTGCACCGAGCCTGCCCTCGTCGTCGTACTGCAGTTCTCGCACGCCCTCGGCGACGGACAGCTCGTGTCGGCTCTGGCCCGAAGTATCCTCGGGGACCACGACCAGCGCGCACCCTCGATCGCGCCGCATCGGCGGCCGAACCCTGCGGAATTCGTGACCCGGGCGCGCCGAGCCCGCGAGTTCGACCATCTTCTTCGCGACGACACCGCCGCAGGCCGCGTGCCACCGCAAGCCCCGGGTCGACCGAGAACGCGTGTCAACATCGCGCCCCGCGGTACCACGTCGGTCAGAACCATCGTTCGAGATCGGACCGAGTTGGCGCGCGGTGCGACGACGGTGACCGTCGGCGCGCTGACGGCAGTATCCAGTGCACTCTCGCGCTACCTCGTACAGCACGGCGACACGGTTCCAGGCGAGCTCGGTGCCGAGGTCACGATGGCCATGGGCGGTGATCGCCGCGCGCGCAATCACTTTCGCAATGCCGGAGTGGATCTCCATCCAGAGATCGACGACCTTCGGATACGAGCGTCGCGTATCTCCGCATCCCTCGACGCTCGCCGTACACGCGCCGACCATCCCGCGATGGAGGCCCAGGCTCGTGCCGCGGAGATGGTGCCGGCACTTCTCCTGCGCTGGGGAATCCGCCAGTTCGACGCGACCGCGATACCCGAGACCGTCACCGGAAACACCGTCGTGTCCTCCGTCGCGCGAGGCCCCGCCGATCTGACGCTCGGCGGTGGGCCCGTGCGGTTCACCGCAGGATTCCCAGCGCTCTCGCCCGTCATGAGCCTGACCCACGGCGTCCACGGCATCGGCGACGTCGTCACCATCGCCATCACATCGGCGAGCTCCGCAGTGCCGGACCCGGACGTCTACGAGCAGCTGATGCACGACGCCGTCGACGACGTCGCCCGCGCGCTGCGCAGGACAGCGCGCTCCGGTTAGCTCTCCCCTGCCCGTTCGGGCTGTTTACGGCGAGCTGCGGCCTGGAAACCGCGCCGGGGGCGGAAGCGAGTTCGTAGCTTTGCGGCCATGACAACCACAGACGCACCCACGAACGCACCCCTCGCAGAATCGCCTGCCCCTGCCGGTCCCGGATCACCGGTAGCCGATCCGGCGTTGATCGGGGTACCCACGTTCCTGGTCGGTTCGATCGCACTGGGACTCGTGCTCACCGGCTACGTGCCCGCCGCCGCTACCGGCGCGTCGATCCCGATCATTCTGGCTGCCACGGCAATCGGCCAACTCGTCGCTGCCGTGTGGGCGGCGAGCCGGGACCAGAACGCCGTCGCCAGTGTGTTCGGCATCTTCACCGGATTCTGGCTGAGCTATGCCCTGCTCGTCCTCGGTCTGACGAACGACTGGTTCGGCATCGTGGCCGACGACGCCGTGGCAACGCAGAAACTCTTCCTGCTCACGTGGCTCGTCGTCATCGTGCTGCTGACCGTCGCGAGTCTGCGCTTGCCGCTCGCATTCACGGTGCTGTTCGCGCTGATCGACCTCGCCCTGCTCTTCGTTTTTCTCGGCACCTCGAACGCCAGCACGTCGCAGACGTCGATCGGCGGATATTTCGTCTTCTCGTTCGTCGTGGTCGGCGCGTACCTGTTCCTCGACGCGATGAGCCGCTCGACGGGTGGGCGCGGGCTGCCCCTCGGCCGCGCGATCGTCCGGTAGTCACCGGACTTGCCAGAGTCTTCTCAGGGTCGGGCAGGCGTCCGTCTCAGCTTTCCCGGCCATGATGGTGTCCATGACACAGGTGACGGTTCTGGCAGTGGGTGGCACCGGGGAATCGCATCCCGCCGATCACCGCACTGCCGTCACCGGACTTCTGAGCCGCGTGACCGGGCCTCTGGACAGTCGATTCACTGCACGGTGGGTCGGTTATCCGGCGTCGTACGGGCCTGTCGCGATCGGCGGGTTGAGCTATTGCCAGAGCACCCGAGTCGGGGTGAGGCGGCTGATCGCCGCCATCGATTCGACCGACGGCCCCGTCGCACTGATCGGCTATTCGCAGGGGTGTTCGGTCATTCGCGAGGTGCTGGGCCGAATGGCATCGGGCGAGGTGAGGCTGCCGTCGGTCGTCGCGGCCGGACTGATCTCGGATCCACAGCAACCTGCAGGGTCGGTGCCCGGGTGCGAGGGCAGCGGCGTCGCAGGCGTCGGGCCGAAGATTCCCGACGACGTATCGGTGATGTGGATCGGCCATCCGCAGGACATGATCTGCAACGCCAGCGAGGACAGCTACATCCGCGACATCGCCGATCTGACCCGGTTCATGTCCTTTCGGACCACGAAACTGTGGATCCGTCAGCTGTGGACGCTGCTGCGCAGCAATGAATTTCAGAACGCCAGGAAGACCCGGTTCACTCCCCGGCAGTGGCGCCGAGACTGTCGGCGTGTGCGCATCGCGACGGCAGAACTCAAAGGCTACCTGCCCCGCACGTTGGCATGGCGCAACGTGCGGGTGTCGAACCCTGCAGGTGACCGTCACATCGCTTATGCGACCGAGCCTCTCGACGCGAGCGGCTTGACCGGCTGCCAGATCCTTGCCCAGTGGCTGCAGGTGCAGGCCACCTTCGGGCAGTACGAACTGGCCGCCTAGCTCTTCTCCGCCTGCGTCTTCAGCTGTGCGAGGCCCTTCTCGAAGTCCTTCCCGACGACCTTGTCCATCGGGAAGATCTTGCCCACCAGGCTGAAGAGCAGGTTGTTTTTTCCCGTCATCGCCCAGGTGACCTCACTGCCCGAGGCGCCGGGGTCGATGGTGAAGGTAGTGACGTTGGTGGCCTTGAACGGCTTGGTGAACACGAGGGTCAACTGCACGAGCTGACCGGGCTTCGATTCGGTGATGGTCATGTTGCCCGCACCGGCCTTGCGGTTACCGGACCACGAGTACGCTGCGCCGACACCCGCGTCGGGACCGGTGTAGGTGCGCTTCAGATCCGGGTCGGCGTCCTCCCACGGTGACCAACTGCGCCAGTGGTGGAAGTTGTCCAGCAGTTCGTGAATCTTGTCGGGAGATGCGGAAATCACGGTCTTACGTTCGACGAGGAAGCTGCTCATGCGCGAATAGTAATCAGTGGCACCGACACAGGCAGAAGATGTGCCCGACGGGATCGCGAAACACCGTGAACCCTGGGTGGTTCTCGTTGCCTTCGAGCTTCGTCGCGCCGAGCCCGAGCACATGTTTCTCGCTCGCCTCCATGTCGTCGACGACAAAATCGAGGTGAATCTTGATCCCGTCCGACGGCCAGTCCAGCGGGGTGAAGTCCGGTGCCTGCTGGAAGGCGAGCCGCAGCTCACCCGGGCCTTGCAGCACAGTCCAACTCGTGTCGGTGTCGGCGAGCTTCCAGCCGAGCACCTTGCCGTAGAACGTAGCGAGCGCTTCGGTGTCCGGGCAATCGAGGACGGTGTAGTCGACGTCGATCTTGGGTGCGGTCATGACCTCCACCCTGACGGCATCGCGAGTCCGTGGCAACCGTTGGACACGTTCGACGCGCCATCGATGCGGGACTGACGGCCGACCCCGAACGCATGAATGGCGCATTCAAGCTGTCTGTCAGCTTGAATGCGCCATCGATGCGAAAGAGGGGTGCTTACTGACCCAACGCCGGAGCGAATGTGGTGAACCACGCCTCGTGCAAGTGCTGTTCCCAGAAGTTCCACCAGTGCGTGCCGGTGCCGGTGATGCGCACCTCCGGGGCGATGCCTGCCGCACGCAGCGCCGCGACGTAGGCGCGGCTGCTGATACCGGATGCAGTCTCGAGTGGAACCATCTGCGCGAACTTGACGGGGTCGAAGCTTGCGCTGACGGGATTGACCGTGGGGTCGGTCAGTGGCGATCCGGTGCCCGCCGAAACGAACACCGACGTGTTACGCAGCGCGCCGACGTTGAGCAGCGGGTCGTTGGCGAGCCACGTCGCCGACGGCCATGCACCCCACATGTTGCGTGCGTTGCCGCCCATTTCGCCGACCGAGACCTGAATACCCTGGGCGTAACCGGGGCTGCTCGCCGACGGGTAACCGCTGAACGACGCGACCGCCTTGTAGAAGTCCGGGTGGTGGGCGGCGAGGTTGAGTGCGGAGGTGCCGCTCATCGACAGGCCTGCGACTGCGTTGTTGACGCCGTCGCTGCCGAACTGGTCGGCAATGACCGGGGGCAGCTCCTGCGTCAGGAAGGTCTCCCACTTGACGACACCCAGCTTGGGGTCTGGCTTCTCCCAGTCGGTGTAGAACGTTCCGCCGCCGCCGAACGGGATGACGACGTTGACGTGCTTGTCGGCGAAGAATTGCTCCACGTCGGTCTCGATGAGCCAGCCGTTGTTGTCGTCGGGTGCGCGCAGGCCGTCGAGCAGGTAGATCGTCGGAGCGGGTCCGTCGCCGGCAGCTTTGAGGACCTTGACCGGAATGTCCTTGTTCATCGCATTGGAGTGGACGTAGACGAGCGCGGATTCCGCCTGCGCTATGCCCGTGCCGACGAATGTGGCGGCGAATGCCGTGATCAACATGGTCACCACTCCCAGCACGAGGCTGGAGCGCAGCCTGCGGAGTGACCCGGTTGGGCTGGAGCGCAGCCTGCGGAGTGACCCAACTGAGCTGCGGGCACGAGAAAGCATGTGAAATCCCCATCGTCCGAATCCGACCGACCGTCGGGTGGCAGGGTAACAGGGAAGTAACGCCTGCGCCTATCCGTCGGTGCTCGGGACGGCAGCGAAGTCAGTTCACAGCACGAAGCGGCAACGACGCCTGCGCACGCAGGGTACGTATTGCCTCAGCGGATCGGTCGTCGGCGGGAAGCAGTACGACGAGCTGTTGATTGTCGGCAGCGGGTAGCTCCAGCACCTCACGATCCAGATGCAACGGGCCGACATCGGGATGTGTCCACGTCAATCGCCCTCGTTCCGGCACGCTGTTGCCGTTGAGCCTGCGCGTCAGCTCGTCCCCCGCTTCGGCGGACAGCTCTTCCAGCAGCGAAGCTGATGGTTCGGACAACTGGACGAGTGACGCGGATCGATCCGTCCACAGATCGAATGCGCACTCGTCGGCGAGCGAATTCCACTCGGGAAAGACCGTTCGGGCGCGCTCGTCGACGAACACGAACCGGGTCAGGTTCGGCCGGCTGTTGTCGAGAAGGCCGCAGGGGCCCGCGACGAGATCGAACGTGTCCGTCCAGGCGAGCAGGTCGCCGATTCTGTTGGTCAAGAACGCGATTCCCGGTTCGAGAAGCCGGATCATCGATGCAACCGCAGGCCGAACCGTGAGCAGTGGATCGACGGCGCGGCCGCCTGAGCATGCACCGGCGGTGATCTTCGTCAGATTCCTGAGGTGTTCACGCTCACCTGCATCGAGATCGAGCGAATCGGCAAGTGCCCGAACGATCTGCGGCGACGGGTTGCGATCACGCCCCTGTTCGATGCGGATGAGGTATTCGACGCTGATCCCGGCAAGTGCCGCCAACTCGGATCGGCGCACCCCGGGGACGCGTCGCCTACCTCCACCGGTCAAGCCCAACGACTGGGGCGACGTGCTGTCTCTTCGGGCGCGCAGGAAGTCGCCCAGCGGCGTACTCATCCCCCTACGTTACGACGCACGACCGCCGAGTGGGTAGCCCTCGCGGTACTACCCAATCCGCGGTCTTCCTGTGCGTCGTTCCGAAGCCCACGATGACGATATGACAGAAGAATTGAGACTCGTGATCGTCATCGGCAGCGTTCGCGACGGCCGGTTCGGACCCGTCGTCGCCGAATGGATCGCCGAACAATCGAACGCACACGGCGCCTTCGCCGTCACGGTCGTCGATCTCGCCGAGTTCGACATCCCGCTCGCGCTGCCCGACAGCTCGCCGAAGCTGGAGGGTGACTCGTACCCGAGGCCGGACGCGATGGCGGGGCTGACTGCGCTTCTCGAGTCCGCAGACGCGTTCTTATTGGTGACGCCCGAGTACAACCACAGTTTCCCTGCCTCGCTGAAAGCTGCGATCGACTGGCATTTCACACAGTGGGCAGCCAAACCCGTCGGGCTGATCAGTTACGGCGGAGCCGCAGGAGGCAGGCATGCGTCGGCGCACCTCGAGAACGTACTCAGCGAACTGGGCGCAGTGACGATCCAGCAGGGTTTGACGTTCGCCAACTACTACACCGCCTGGAAGGACGGTAGTCCTGTCGATTCCGAATCCGCCGGATACGCCAAGGCGATGCTCGATCAACTGACTTGGTGGGCGCGGGCCCTCAGCCGTGCACGGGCAGAGAGCGCGTACCCGTTCTGAGGCTCAGACGATCCACCAGGCCGCATACGGCGGGAGCCAGGTGAGACCGTCCTCGTCGGCTACGAGTTCGTGTTGGGACAGGACCTCGCGGGGCGCAAGGCCCGATTCCACCAGCCGCGAGTACGGAAACGAACGATAGCTGCCCGTGACGTTGAAGATCCCGACGAGGGTGCCGCTGGGGTGCCGCCTGGCGACGACGAGGAGACCGTCGTCGACGTCGGGCAGTACCTCCACGGGGGCTTCGGCGTGCAGCATCGGCAGACCTGCACGGACTCGCGCGATGCGGGCGATTCCGTCGAACACCCGCTGCGCGTCGCTCCCCTGCTCGAAGCGTCGGGCCCGGTCGGCGTCGGTGACGCGAGGACGGTGCACCCACCTGTTGTCGTCTTCGTGGCCCGGTTCCGCGGCCCAGTCCGGGTCGCCGGGCGATCCCAGTTCGTCACCGCTCCACACGACGGGAATGCCGCCCCACACCGCGACGATCGCATGTGCCAGGAAGATTCGCGCGAATCCGCCGTCCGGATCTCGGCGCGAGTGCCCCAGGCCGCTCAACGCTGCAGTAGTGCCGCTGATTCGGCGATCACCGGTGTCCCTGTTGTACTGGAAGACCACGCCCTCGGCCCACGATCCGTCGAATTCGCCTGAGTACCAGTCGGACAGAAAGCGTCGATGGCCTTCGCCGGTGATGCCGCGGTCGGACGCGTCACCGTCGTCGATGGCCCATCCGATGTCGTCGTGACACCGAATGTAGGTGACCCACGTTCCATTGGGCGGCGTCGGCGGCAGTGAACCGAGCGCGTGGCGCGCCAAAGCCGCACTGCCGGAGGCCAACATCGACCAGACATGAACCATCAGGCTGTTGTGGTACGCGATGTCCGACACTCGCCCGGTGTGCCGGCCGAGCCCGAGATAGGGCAACAGATCACGAGGCCCGACGATGGCCTCTGCCTTGAACAGCGTCGCCGGAGCCGCCATACGAGCCGTGGCGCGCAGCGCCTGGGTGATGGCGTGTACCTCGGGTTGGTTCTGGCAGTTGGTGCCGAGCCGCTTCCACAGGAATGCGATCGCGTCGAGCCTCAACACCTCGATGCCCAGGTTCGCCAGATGCAGCACGATATCGGCGAATTCGAGCAACACCTCGGGATTGGCCCAGTTCAGATCCCACTGCCATTCGTTGAACGTCGTCCAGACCCATTCTCCGAGTTCGGAATCGAACGTGAAGCTGCCAGGCGCGAAATCGGGAAAGACCTCGGGCAGTGTGCGCTCGTACGCGTCCGGGGTGTCGCGATCGGCGAAGATGTGAAAGTAGTTCCGGTACCGGGGATCTCCCGCGCGCGCACGCGTCGCCCACTCGTGTTCGCGGGCAACATGATTGAGGACGAGGTCGACGACGGGGCTGATACCGCGTTCGCGAAGCGTTGTCGCAAGATCACGCAGATCGTCGTTCGTGCCGAGATCCGGCCGTACCGCGCGATAGTCCATGACGGCATATCCGCCGTCGTTGTCGCCGGGGCGCGGTCTCAGAAGCGGCATGAGATGCAGGTAGGTGACCCCCAGATCGCCGAGGTGGTCGAGCCTGTGGGCCAGGCCCTTCAGCGTCGAGGAGTACCGATCCACGTAGCAGGCGTACCCGAACATCTCCGGACGCTGAAACCAGTCGGGCTGCAGCAGGCGGCGCTCGTCCAGCCGGTGCAGTTCCTCGGAGCGTGCGACGAAGCCTCGGGCAGCGACGTCGACGAGCGCCGCGGCAACCGCGTCGGGATCGGGGTAGAGCGCGGTGACCGCGTCGTGTAGATCCGGCCACCAGCGTTCGAGACGCAGCTCGAACGTCTCCCGGCGATGGGCAGGCAGATCCCGCAGAATCTCACGCGGCGTATGCATGAGTGCATCATGGCACGGGCAGGTGCAGTGTGGTCGTGACCTTCGCGGCGAGCATCGAAAGTGCGCGGCTGCTCACGCACCGGGCACAATGGCCCCGTGAAGATCACCGATGCGCAGCGGCGAGCCCGTCTCGTCGGACGTCATTTCGCCGACGCCTCGTCCCCCGAGGACGTCACGGCCTCCGTACTGGCGTTGCATGCGACCGATCCGGCGACCGTCTACCTGTCGGTGCTCGCACGCGCACGATCACTGTCGTTCGAGGATGTTCGGGCTGCGATGTACGACCGGCGATCGCTCGTGCGGTTGATGGCGATGCGTCGGACGTTGTTCGTGCTGGCACACGACGACGTTCCCGTCGTGCATGCGGCGGCCAGCCTCGGCGTCGCGCGGACGATGCGAGCCCGGTTGATCAAGGAGGTCTCCACTCTTCCGACCGAGCCTGTTCTCGACGACGTCCACTCCTGGCTCGCGGAGGTGGAGAAGGAGACCGAGGCCCGGCTGCGGTCCGTCGGATCGGCCACCGGCGCAGAACTTTCCGCCGCTGTCCCCTTGCTCAAGACGGCCATTCTGCCGACGACCGACAAGGCCTACGACGTCAGGCGGTACGTCACCTCGCAGGTCCTGGTGATGATGGCCGCCGAGGGAAAGATGATTCGCGTCGAACCTCGGGGAGCCTGGACTTCCCGCCGCCACGCGTGGGCGCCGATCCAGGAGTGGTGGCCGGATGGAATCCCGCAGGTCGACGAAGCCGACGCGCGCCGAGAATTGGCACACCGGTGGCTCGAAGTGTTCGGACCCGCCACGTTCGACGACCTCCAGTGGTGGACGGGGTGGAACAAGACGCAGACCAGGGCCGCACTGGCCGGGCTCGACACCGTCGATGTGGATCTGTCGGTCGGTGACGGAATCATGTTGGCAGAAAGCTCTTTCGACACCGAAGTATCGGGTGTGATGCTGCTGCCCGCGCTCGATCCGACGCCGATGGGCTGGAAGCATCGCCACTGGTACCTCGGCGAGCACAAGGCGCCTTTGTTCGACACCTTCGGCAACATCGGCCCCACCATCTGGTCCGACGGCCGCATCGTCGGCGGATGGGCCGTCACCCCGGCCGGCGAAGTGGCCACAGAGTTGTTCGAGGACATCGGGCCTCAGCGCGACGAGGTCGCCGCCGAGGCCGGGCGGATCACCGATCTGCTCGGCGGCACACCTGTCGTACCGTCCTTTCCGACGCCGTTGGAGAAGCGGTTACGCGGCAAGAAGTAGATGTGTACCCCTCCGTTGTCGTACAACGAAGGGGTACAACTCGATGCTATGACCAGATCAGATGACCACCGGAGCGCCGTAGGTGACGGTGATGTCGTCGGACGATGCCGTGGACGTCGTCAACTTCGCGTACGGACGCACGGTCACGATGCCTGCTGCACCGTTGATCTGCAGGTGGACATTGTTGAGGTTGACGTCGGCGTCCTTGCCGGTGAACTCCTTCTTCTGAATGGCGACCTCGGTGACCGGACCCGGCTTGATCGGGATGGACGCGGTGCCGCCGAGGCCCGGGGTCACGCCGACGGTAGGCGCACCGGTCAGCAGATTCTCCGACAGCGGGAACGACAGGCTCGGAGTGATCCCCAGCGTCAGACCGCTGGAAATGTCGAACTGAAATCCGAACTCGTACCCCACCTCGAGGGTGCTCTTGGTGATCTTGTCGTCTCCGGAGCCCGAGATTTCGGCGTGGTTGAGTCCGCTGACGAAGAGGTCCTTGTCCCACGGCGTCGAGTTCAGTGGCACAACACTGTTCACGACCGTGTCGGATTGGGTGACCGTCAGGTTCCAGCCGTTTCCGCTGACTCCGGTGTTCGAACTGTCCACTGCTGCTGCCGCAGGACCAGCACCCAGAAGGGCCGCTGCTGCGACCGCGACGGACGATGCGACCACCGTACGCGCGAGGTGTCGTGATGAGAGAGTCTTCGATGACATGGAACAGATCTCCTTGATCGCGACGAAACCGACCTTGTAGAAGGATGTTTCGTCGTGCGGGCATGAGGGATCCACGAAGAGAATCGTGGAATCGAAATGGCTGGAGTTTCGAGAGGACCCTCCTGACCGAGCACATCCAATCACGCACCGAACAGGGGCGACAATATTTTGATTCACGATGATTTGGATGACGCGTTCTTTTGCCCCGCTTGACTTTCGAGCGAATCTCTCGGCGGCGAGTGCCCGGAAAATCGTGCAGAAATCAACTTCTGGGCTGCGCGATTCAACCGCGGATTCAGGACCGAAGTCGACCTGAATCCGATCTACCGTGGCCACAAACGAGAGTCGACCGCGAAAGGACCGCACATGCCCTCCGAGAACAACGCCGCTCCGACCGGCTACACGAGCGTCGCCCCCTGGGTCGTCACCGACGACACCGGTGCATTCCTCGACTTCGTCACGCAGGTGTTCGACGGCGAGGAACTCGGCCGCGTCGCCACCGAGGGTGGCGCGATCGGTCACGGGGAGATCAGAATCGGCGACACCATCGTGCTGGCATTCGACCGAGCTCCGGACTGGCCCGTCATGCCGAGCTTGCTTCGCGTATGGGTACCCGACGCGGCCGCCACCGTCGACAAGGCTGTCGCGTCGGGCGGGCGTGTCGTCACCGAGGTCGCCGACAGCGCTTTCGGCCAACGCGGCGGACGAATCAAAGATCCGTTCGGCAACATCTGGTGGATCGTGACCCACGTCGAGGACGTCCCGGAGAATGTGATGTGGGAGCGTCTGCAGGAACCCGTGTACGCCCGGCAGATGCGCATCGCACAGGAGACATTCGATGCCGAGATGACCGGGCGGAACGAGGGGCGGAGCAGCGCACCGATGCCGAGCGTCAGACGTTGAAGCGGGGGCTCATCGCGGCAAGCAGACAGCAGCGAGTCTGCGGACCTCTGCTCTATGTACCTCTTCGGCTTCCGGGCTGGGATGGACGTCCGCGAAGTCGTCCGTGAGATCCGCGCCCTCAACCCGTCGATCGCGCAACCGTCGAAGCCGTGCCCCTCATCGTCGATGTGGACACACGGAGCGCCATCGGCAACCTCGAGGTCACGTTCCACACGCTCGACTCACTCCTGCAAGAGATGTACACCCAGGTGTTGTCTTCCAGGCGGTTCACGATTGGATCCGACAGTCAGGCCAGCGAATACCTCGCCGGGCTGAGGTCTCTCCTCGGACATGTCATCGAGGTGGGCCGAATCAACGTCGCGCGCCTTCCACCTTTGAATCCCGATCCACTCGAACGAGATTGACGTTTCTCCCCGGTCCGTTCAGGTCCGCGCAGGTCGACCGGCGTCGACCCACTCTTGCTCTGCCCGGAGGGCGTGATCGAAGACCCTCACGATCTTGTCGCCGGTTCGCTGCGCAAGCGCCACCTGAAGGAGCTCAGTGGGGACGTAGAAGCCCGATCTGAACGGGGCGTCGATCGCCTGTATCGCGCCCGATTTCGGCGGGAGTTGAGGAAGCGCAACCCATTGCCCACCGGTGTGTCTGCGAATTGTCTCGCCAATGAAGTAGACGAATCTCATCGCGAGCGTCAAATTGTCGGAGTTGAACGCTTCGCGCCATCCCGGAAACCGTTCCAGCGCAGCACTTTCTGCGATCACGATTCCCTCGCGGGTATAAAGATGCGGCTTCAGCTCCGGCACGTCGGACACGATGAATTCGAGCTCGATCGCCGCATCCTGCATCTTCAACCAGGAAATGAACCGGGGATCGGACTGTGCGTCTCGATACTCCGGCGTCTCCCTGATCGGGCCGTTCTTCGAACTCGCCACTGTCATCCCCCTCCACCGAGATATTGATACGTGAATTGACCAGGATACTTCGCCGCGAGCGCGTCGAGCCGCGCAATCTGAGCCGGTGAGATCGGATCGCGAAGGTTGTACTGGACGTTCCAGCCGTTGAGGAGCGCTTCTTCGTCCTTCTCGAGCTGAACGTAATCGATCCGCCCGGACTTGTTCTCGACGAGCAGCTGCACCGCTGGATCCGTGTTTGCATAGTCCCAGACACGGTCTTCAGCGATCGACGGATCCCGATACTGCGCGACAAAGCCGTTCTCCTCGTTGTACCCGAGCAGCTCACCGACCTCGATGTCCCACTCGGAGCCGTTCCCGACGTTCGCCATCAGCTGGTCGTACTTCTTGCTCCATTCCTCCATGGAGAGGTCGCCGCCGTTGGCGAGGTATCTCTCCCAGGCATCCTGCTTCCACTTCGGAAAGACCGGCGACGTCTTGATCGTGCCGTCCTCGTCGATCTCGAAAGAGGCGAGTGGCTTCTCGATCGTCTCCGACAGCCGCGCAGCCAGCCCCCCTGCAGCTCTGATCTCGGTCATCGCCGAGGTCGTCACCACGACATCCGATTCAAGCGCGCGGACCACGTTGTAGATCCGCCGACCTGTCGACGCAATCCGCGCAGCAGTGACCCCCGCGGCGGCGAGATCCGACCCGCCGGCGGTGACGAGGGTAGCTGCAACGCCGACAGACAGAGTCACCACCATGGACACGCCGAGTTCGTCGATCGCAGAGACGATCTCGTTCCGCCGGTTCACCACCGCAACACCGAACGATGTCGCTGCGGAGGCGAGAGTGGCACCCTCCTCCTGAAGATGGCCGGCCGGCGCGATCAAGTTGCTCAGGATCTCTTCGTGGAGCGCGAACGCATCCGGCCCGGACCCAGCCGGCGGAGAGCCTGTCGCGGTCAGGACATCGTCGGCTTTGTCCCTCACCAGAGCCTGGAGGGTGTCGAGCGCTTCCCCCGCGGCCGTGAGCCTGGTCGGGTCTGCGTTAGGCACGGACACGCCCACCGCTGCGACCAGCCCTGGGATATCGGAGTTCAGCCCGGGCCCGTTCTCACCGACAGCTGACGGAGGCGGAGAGAAAGGCACTCTCTGATCCGCTGACCGTGGCTGCGCAGGAGGAGCCGGGGCGGGTCCCTGCTTACCGCCCGCGACATACTCCGCGTTGAGATGATTGAGACCGGCGAGGTACGCGCGAGACGCGATCGCGCCGTACGCATCCGCGAGCTGGCAGACCTGGCGGATATGATCGCCGATCGCGCCGTCGTACGCCTTCCCCCACTCGGTGCCGACCTGGTCGTTCCCCGCCATCGTGACGCTGATGTCGAGCGCGATAGAGGCTGACGTGATCGCCTCGCGGACAGTGAAGCTCGCGTTGTCTGCCGCGGCGGCGACAGCAAAGAACCAGTCCGGGTCGTTCGTCACAGCCGGCATCGATCCCCCAATCGATTCATCGACTACCCGAACATCTTCGAGTTCGCCGCAAGCGCATCGCGGTACGCGTCCCGCGCTGTCCCCGCGCGCTGTTGGATCGCGACCAGGTGCTCGCGCATCGACGCTGCCGATCTCACCCAGTCGGAGTGGCGGGACTCGTACGCCGACGCACCCTCACCGGTCCAGCGGAGGTGGTTCGAGCCGACGATCCCCTCCACTCGACGGAGCTGCTCCGCGCAGTGATCAGCGAAGTCCGACAGTCGACGCTCCGCGTCCGCGAGCATCTCGGCATCGACCGCGTAGACGCTCACAGGTTGAGGGAGGAGATCGTCGACGCGGAGCCGGTGTCGGTGCGGTCGTAGCCTGCAATCGCCTCCGGGACCAGCTTCGCGATCGCGTCGGCATCCTCCACGATCTCCGCCGCGTGTCGACTGAAATCCTCGAAGTGCTCGGAGAAAAAGCTCGCCGACGAACCAGACCAGCCCGACCCGAGTAGACCGGCTACCTCGTCCCGAACCACTCGCAGACCCGTGTGGAGTGATTCGTTGATCTCGTCCAACTCAGCCACGGCAGCGCGAACAGCAGCGCTGTCCACGAACATCTCCCCCGTCATAGACCCCCCAGTCTCGAAGGCGGGCCCCACCCCGCCGACACGCAGACTATCGCAGACTTCGGGGACAGTGCGGCCCTCCGACCGTGGAGAAGCTGCTTCAGGAAGCTACTGCGGACCGGAGGGGTGTGAGGCGCGTGTCAGCTGGGGTTTCAGACGTTGAACCTGAACTCCACGACATCCCCGTCGACCATGACGTAGTCCTTGCCTTCGATGCGGACTTTGCCAGCGGCCTTGGCGGCGGCCATGGAGCCGGCGTCGATGAGGTCGTCGTAGCTGACGATTTCGGCTTTGATGAATCCGCGTTCGAAGTCGGTGTGGATGACCCCTGCCGCCTGGGGTGCGGTGTCGCCCTTGTGGATGGTCCAGGCGCGTGCTTCCTTCGGACCTGCCGTGAGGTAGGTCTGCAGGCCGAGGGTGTGGAAGCCGGCGCGGGCCAAGGCGTCGAGACCCGGTTCTGTCTGTCCGACGCTCTCCAACAATTCGGCCGCCGATTCGGCGTCGAGCTCCAACAGTTCCGACTCGATCTTGGCGTCGAGGAACACCGCATCCGCCGGCGCGACGGAACGAGCGAGCTCGCCGACCTTCGCGTCGTCGGTGAGGACGGACTCGTCGGCGTTGAAGACGTACAGGAACGGCTTGGTAGTCAGGAGCTGAAATTCCTTGAGCAGCTCGAAGTCCAACTTGCCGCGCTGCGAGAACAACGTCTTGCCCTCGTTGAGGACGGCCTGGGCAGCGATGGCGGCGTCGAGCGCAGGCTTGCGGTCCTTCTTGATCCGCGCTTCCTTCTCGACGCGCGGGATGGCCTTCTCCAACGTCTGCAGGTCTGCGATCGCGAGTTCGGTCTCGATGACCTCGATGTCGGCGGAGGGGTCGACCCGGCCGTCGACGTGCACGACGTCGTCGTCGGCGAAGACGCGAACGACCTGGCAGATGGCGTCGGCCTCACGGATGTTGGCGAGGAACTTGTTGCCGAGGCCTGCGCCCTCGGATGCACCCTTGACGATGCCCGCGATGTCGACGAACGACACCAGCGCGGGCACGAGCTTCTCCGAGGAGAACACCTCGGCGAGCTTGCCGAGCCTCGGATCGGGAAGCGGAACGACGCCGACGTTGGGCTCGATGGTGGCGAACGGGTAGTTCGCGGCCAGCACATCGTTCTTGGTCAGCGCGTTGAAGAGGGTGGACTTGCCGACGTTGGGCAGTCCGACGATTCCGAGGGTGAGGCTCACGGTCTATGGAGTCTACTTTGGCGTCATCACCAGGTCCGACAGTGCCCGTCACCAACTCGCGAGGATCGGAAAGCACGCGCTCGGTCGAGGAACCGGGTTCCACCGTGTAGACGATGAGGCATATGTAATTCGCCTACACCGAATTCCAGTCGTTCGAGTTGATGAGCAACGCGAACAAGAGGATGTAGAAGGCGATGAACACGACAATGAAGATCACCCAGATCCACAGCGCGATCTGACCCAACTTCTTCGCGCGGTCCGACGCGTACTGCGCGCCGTGGAAGTCGCCCATCGCCCACTTCGGGTACACGTTGGACGAGTGGGTGAACGCCGAGAAGGCGAGCGGCCAGAAGAAGATGGCCGCCGCCACCGCCCAACCCGCATTGGGCGGGGGCGGCGGAGGCGGCGAGTACTGCTGATACGGCTGGTTCGGGTCCGTCATGCACGCACTGTATTACGTGATTACGCCGTTGTCTTCAGCTCCGACGCAGCAGAGGCGAGCGCGGAGACGGCATCCCAGTTCTCGTCGGCGAGAACGGCTGCCGGGGTGATCCACGATCCACCGACGCAGCCGACGTTCGGCAGCGACAGGTAGGTCGACGCGTTGGCGGTGGAGATTCCGCCCGTCGGGCAGAAGCGTGCGGCAGGCACCGGTGAGTGGATCGATTTCAGGAAGTTCGCACCACCGGACGCCTCGGCGGGGAAGAACTTCAGTTCCGAGTAGCCGGCCTCGAGGAGTGCGAGCACCTCCGAGACGGTCGCTGCTCCCGGCAGGTGCGGAAGCCCGGTGTCCCGCATCGCTGCCGTGAGGTTCGGAGTGCTGCCGGGTGAGACGAGGAACTGAGCGCCGGCATCGAAGGCCTGTTTCGCCTGACCTGGAGTGACGATCGTGCCCGCGCCAACGAGGATGTCGGGGACCTCCGCGGCGATGCGTTCGATCGCGTCGAGCGCCACCGGAGTTCGGAGCGTCAACTCGATGACGGGCAGTCCGCCCTTCACCAGCGCGCGGGCGATCGGTACGGCGTGGTCGATGTTCTCGACGACGACGACCGGGATGACGGGTACGCGATCGAGCAGGGATTCGGTCATGAGATTTCCTTTTCTGGCGCTACGCGCCCAGTGAGTGAACAGGTACCGCCGGCGCTCAGTTCGCGCGCACGAGCGGCGGAGCCGCAAACCTCGCACCCTCGTCGGCCGGTCCGACGAGCGCTCGCATACCGGCGAACAGATCGCGGCCGGTGCCTACCCATTCGTCGGCAGTGGGTGCACGCCCGGTGACCGGCCTGGCTTCGAACTCGGCCAGGGGTACGTCGATGTCGAGAGTGCCCGCGAGCGAGTCGAGGGTGATCGTGTCACCGTCGAGGATTTTGGCGATCGGTCCGCCGCTTGCCGCTTCGGGCGTCAGATGGATTGCGGCAGGCACCTTTCCGGATGCACCGGACATCCGGCCGTCGGTGATCAACGCGACGCGGTATCCGCGATCCTGCAGGATTCCGAGGGCAGGAGTGAGTTTGTGCAACTCCGGCATCCCGTTGGCCTGCGGACCTTGGTAGCGCAGCACCGCGACGAAATCACCTTCGAGCTCGCCTGCCTCGAACGCGGCGAGGAAGTCCGCTTGGTCGTCGAACACTCGTGCGGGCCCGGTGACCACCCGATGCTCGGCCGCGACGGCAGAAGTCTTGATGACGCACTTTCCTATCGGTCCGGTCAGCATCTTGAGACCGCCATCTGCGCTGAACGGCTCGTCCGCACCTCGAAGTACGCTGTCGTCGTGGCTCATTCGCGTTCCGTCGAGCCACATGACCCCGTCACCGTCGAGCTTCGGTTCCTGGGTGTATCGCCGGAGGCCCTGCCCGGCAATAGTTTTGACATCCTCGTGCATCAGGCCCTCGTCGAGGAGCGAGCCGATGACGAATCCCAGGCCGCCCGCGGCGTGGAAGTGGTTCACATCGGCCTTGCCGTTGGGATAGATACGCGCCATGAGCGGAACGACGGCGGACAGGTCGGACAGATCCTGCCAGGTCAAGGTGATCCCCGCGGCACGAGCGATGGCCACGAGGTGCATCGTGTGATTGGTCGAGCCCCCGGTCGCGAGCAACGCGACGCAGCCGTTGACGATCACCTTCTCGTCGACCAACTCCCCCACCGGCGTGTACTGGTCACCGAGTGCAGTCAGTCCGGTGACGACGTGGCCGGCTTCGCGGGTCAGCGCCTCACGCATCGGCGTTCCTGGATTGACGAACGACGAGCCGGGCAGGTGCAGGCCCATGACCTCCATCAGCAGCTGATTGGAGTTCGCAGTGCCGAAGAAGGTGCACGTGCCACTGCCGTGGTACGACGCGGCCTCGGCGTCGAGCAGAGCTTCTCGGCCCACCTTGCCCTCGGCGTAGAGCTGCCGCGCTTTTGCCTTCTCCCCGTTGGGAAGTCCCGAGGTCATCGGGCCCGCGGGCACGAAGACGGCGGGTAGGTGCCCGAAGCTCAGTGCGCCGATGAGCATTCCAGGCACGATCTTGTCGCAGACGCCGAGCATCAGGGTGGCGTCGAACATGTCGTGGGACAACGCGATTGCAGTGGACATCGCGATGATGTCTCGACTGAACAGCGAGAGCTGCATGCCGTCTCGGCCCTGGGTGATGCCGTCGCACATGGCGGGGACGCCACCGGCGAACTGGGCGATGCCGCCTGCTTCCATGACGGCGGCCTTGAGCTCGGCCGGGTAGGTCTCGAACGGCTTGTGCGCCGAGAGCATGTCGTTGTAGGCGGACACGATGGCGATGTTCGGCTTGACCATGCCCCGCAGGGCTGCCTTGTCGACCGTGCCCGACGCCGCGAAGCCGTGGGCGATATTGGCGCACGCAAGGCGGCCACGGGCTGGACCACGGCTACCGGCGGCGGAAATTCGATCGAGGTAGGCGGCCCGTTCGGACTGGCTGCGGGCTGCGATGCGGTCGGTGACCTGACGCAGGACCGGGTGGATTCTGTCCATGAGGCTCTCTCCCTGTTCGGTCTTTCACGATTCAGACTAGAGCCACTTACGTAGAACGACAACTCAACTTATGCTTTTCAAAGTTGTAAGTCCGGATTCTTAGGCTGTTGCCGCAAAAGTTGCCACTTGGTTGAATGGCATATATGCGACCGTCACGTCCGAGTGCTCCACCTGCGACGTCAGGTGAGATTTTCGCTCTCGTTCGCGACGGCGCAGCCGACACCCGCGCAGAGCTCGGCCGCATCACCGGGCTGTCCCGATCGGCAGTCGCCTCACGCGTCGCGGCACTGACGGCGCTGGGCCTGGTCCTCGAGGCAGAGGACACGCAGTCGACCGGGGGAAGACCGCCCGCTCGGCTGTCCTTCGACGTCGACGCGGGCATCGTCCTCGCCGCTGCGATCGGTCGCAGTCGCTCACAACTGGGCGTGTTCACCCTCGGCGGTGAGTTCCTCGCCAGCGATACCGTCGACCAGGAGATCGGCATCGGTCCGGACGAGTTGATGCCACAGATCACCAAGCGTCTCGAGGTCCTGATTCACGACGTTGGTCGCGCCGACTCCCGCATCCTCGGTGTCGGGCTGTCCATTCCGGGTACCGCGGACACGGCGAGGGGCTGCAGCCTCGATTCGCCGATCATGCACGGATGGGACGGCGTACCGCTCGCCCCGTATTTTCTGGACACGACATCGGCGCCCGTCTTTCTCGACAACGACGCCAATGCGATGGTCCTCGCCGAACGGCGTGACGACCGCGCGCATTTCCAGAACGCATTACTGGTCAAGGCATCGACGGGCCTCGGCGCAGGCATCGTCGCCGGCGGCGTGCTGCAGCGCGGATCATTGGGTGCAGCAGGAGAATTCGGGCACACGAAAACAGCCGCCGCGGTCGGCGTCGCCTGCAGGTGCGGGGACAGTGGATGCCTCGAAGCCATCGCGGGCGGCTGGGCGCTCGTGCGTGCGCTGCAGGAGCAGGGCCGCGAAGTAGGCCACATACGCGGCGTCGTCGATCTCGCCGTCAGCGGCGACCCGGAAGCTCGACGCCTCATCCGCGACAGCGGCAGGCAGATCGGTGAAACCCTGGCTGGAGCAGTCAATCTGCTCAATCCCGAGGTGCTGATCGTCGGCGGTGACATGGCGAAGGCGTACGACATCTTCGTCGCAGGACTTCGCGAGACCGTCTACGGAAACGCCACCGCCCTCGCCACCCGCGCGTTGACGATTCAAGCTACGACGCACGGCGACCACTCCGGCGTGATCGGCAGCGCGGCAATGGTATTGGACCACGTACTGAGCGCCCGAGCCATCGACGACGCCCTCGGCGGCTGAGGATTCGTTTCCTTTTCAAACCATTCGGCGCACAGTCACGACCTTTGATCGCACATGCGTCGATTCTTCTCGAAACGTGTCATCTCGTGGGTCTACAGTGAGCTCGATCACATGTACGTCTGCGAGGAGCGTTCCACATGACAGCAAGCGCGACCGAGAGTCCGCACATCGAACTGGTGAAGACGGACCCCGACCTCCCCCCGGTAGGTGTCGTCGACAAATCCCCGATGACTCCGGCCAAGAGATTGTTCTTCGTCGCGGTCGGCCTCCTCGGCGGTGTGGCGTGGACGGTCGTGGCCATCATCCGCGGCGAGAACATCAATGCGGTGTGGTTCGTGATCGCCGCGGTCTGCACCTACATCATCGCGTTCCGGTTCTACGCCCGGTTGATCGAGAACAAGATCGTGCACCCCAGGGACAACCGCGCAACCCCAGCCGAGATCCTCGAGAACGGTAAGGACTACATGCCGACGGATCGTCGGGTGTTGTTCGGCCATCACTTCGCCGCGATCGCCGGCGCAGGCCCACTCGTCGGCCCCGTCCTCGCAGCTCAGATGGGCTACCTGCCGGGCACGATGTGGATCATCATCGGAGTCGTCTTCGCCGGTGCCGTGCAGGACTTCCTGGTGCTGTGGATCTCGACGCGTCGCCGCGGCCGCAGCCTCGGTCAGATGGCTCGCGACGAGCTCGGGGTCGTCGGCGGCACCGCCGCATTGATCGGCGTCTTCGTCATCATGATCATCATCATCGCGGTGCTCGCACTCGTGGTGGTCAACGCGCTCGCCGAAAGCCCCTGGGGTGTCTTCTCGATCGCACTCACCATTCCGATCGCGTTGTTCATGGGCGTCTACCTCCGCTTCCTTCGCCCCGGCAAGGTGTCCGAGGTCTCGCTCATCGGCGTCGTGCTGCTGCTCCTGGC
Source organism: Rhodococcus yunnanensis NBRC 103083 (assembly GCF_001895005.1). GTDB lineage: Bacteria > Actinomycetota > Actinomycetes > Mycobacteriales > Mycobacteriaceae > Rhodococcoides > Rhodococcoides yunnanense. The sequence goes on from NZ_BCXH01000012.1 coordinate 98,523, forward strand.
CATCGTGTCCGGCGGCTGGGTCGCCGAAACCGAGTGGGGCACCGATTGGTTCACCCTCTCGAAGGTCACCGTCGCCTGGCTGCTCATCGGATACGGCCTCGCCGCATCGATCCTTCCGGTGTGGCTGCTGCTCGCCCCTCGTGACTACCTGTCGACGTTCATGAAGGTCGGCACCATCGCGCTACTCGCCATCGGCATTCTCATCGCTCGACCCGAGATCCAGATGCCTGCGATGACGTCGTTCGCGACCGAGGGCAACGGGCCGGCATTCTCCGGTTCGCTGTTCCCATTCCTGTTCATCACCATCGCCTGCGGCGCTCTGTCCGGATTCCATGCGCTGATCTGCTCCGGCACCACCCCCAAACTGCTGGAGAAGGAAAAGCAGATGCGGATGATCGGCTACGGCGGCATGCTCACCGAGTCCTTCGTCGCCATCATGGCGCTCGTCACCGCGTGCATCCTCGACCAGCACCTGTACTTCGCGCTCAACGCGCCGACCACACTGACCGGCGGTACACCGGAGAGCGCCGCGACGTATCTCAACGGTCTCGGGCTCGGCGGCGCGGACATCACCCCGAACCAACTCACCGAAGCAGCCGAAGCAGTAGGCGAGGAATCGATCATCTCCCGCACCGGCGGTGCACCGACGCTGGCGTTCGGCATGTCCGAAGTCCTGCATCAAGTGTTCGGCGGAGAAAGCCTGAAAGCATTCTGGTACCACTTCGCGATCATGTTCGAGGCGCTCTTCATCCTCACCACGGTCGACGCCGGAACCCGCGTCGCGCGCTTCATGCTCTCCGACAGCATCGGCAACCTGCCCGGCTCGTCGGCGAAGAAGTTCAAGGATCCGTCGTGGCGTCCCGGTGCGTGGCTGTGCTCGTTCATCGTCGTCGCAGCATGGGGTGCAATCCTGCTCATGGGCGTCACCGACCCCCTCGGTGGCATCAACACCCTCTTCCCGCTCTTCGGCATCGCGAACCAGTTGCTCGCCGCGATCGCGCTGACCGTCGTCCTGACGATCGTCGTCAAGCGCGGACTCTTCAAATGGGCGTGGATACCGGGCATTCCACTGGTGTGGGACCTCATCGTCACGATGACGGCGTCGTATCAGAAGATCTTCTCCGACATCCCCGCCATCGGATACTGGAAACAGCACAGCATCTTCGCCGACGCGAAAGCGCAGGGCCTCACCGAATTCCAGACAGCCAAGAGCGCCGAAGCCATCGACGCCGTCATCCGAAACACGTTCATCCAGGGCACACTGTCGATCGTCTTCGCCGTACTGGTACTCGTCGTCGCCGTCGCCGGACTGCTCGTGTGCATCAAAGCGGTTCGCGCAGGCGGACTTCCGGACAACGAGGACCCCGAGGTGCCGTCGAAGATCTTCGGACCGAGCGGCTTCGTGCCGACTCCTGCCGAGAAGGAGATCCAGAAGGACTGGGACAAACTCATCGCCGACGGCGTCGTCCGTGCACCGGGCGCCGCGCACACAGGGCATCACTGACATGCGCGGGCTGTGGTGGTGGATCACTTCGGTGATGGGCGACCGTGACTACGAGCGGTACGTGGCGCACATGCGTCGAACACACCCCGGTGAGCCCGTCCCGTCGGAACGACAGTTCTGGCGGGACAGGTACGCCGAGGCCGACGCCAATCCCGGTGCCCGCTGCTGCTGACGCCGATACGGTGATGGCCGATTTCCGCTAGCGGTGGGTGCGACCCGGTGACACAGTAGAGCCCATGGATTTGGACTTCGGGCGGTGTTACCGGGCCGTCTCAGCACGCGACACCCGTTTCGACGGGCAGTTCTTCACCGCGGTCCGCACGACGGGCATCTACTGCCGCCCGTCGTGCCCCGCCGTCACACCCAAACCGAAGAACGTGCAGTTCGTCCCGACGGCCGCGGCCGCGCAACAGGCCGGGTTCCGCGCCTGCCGACGCTGCATGCCCGACGCCACCCCCGGATCACCGCACTGGAACATCCATTCGGACCTGTCGTCGCGGGCCATGCGGCTGATCTCCGACGGAGCCGTCGAGCGCGGAGGCGTCGACGCGGTAGCCGACACTCTCGGCTACTCGACGCGGCAGCTCACGCGGGTGCTCACCGCCGAGATGGGTGCCGGGCCGTTGGCTCTCGCGCGTGCCCACCGAGCTCACACGGCACGGACTCTGATCCAGACGACTGCGATGTCGATGACCGACATCGCGTTCGCCGCTGGATTCTCGAGCGTCCGCCAGTTCAACGACACCGTCCGCGAAGTGTTCGCGGTCAACCCGACGACACTGCGGTCCGAAGCCGCACGACGGGGGCCGGTACCGACCAACGGCACAGTGGCGCTTCGACTTCCGTATCGTGCGCCGCTCGACAAGACCTGGCTCGACTGGTTCCTGAAGGGACACATCGTCGCCGGTATCGAATCCTGGGACGACGGTCTGTACCGCCGCTCGCTCCGGCTACCGCACGGATACGCCGTCGTCGGTCTCCGTATCGAGGACGGTTACGTCGACACGACACTCGGACTGCAGGACATGCGCGATCTCGCGCCCGCCGTGGCTCGGATCCGGCATCTACTCGATCTCGACGCCGATCCGGTGGCTGTCGACACCGCGCTCGCCGAGGATCCCCACCTGGCGCCCCACGTTGCCGCGCACCCCGGCATCCGTGTGCCCGGCAGCCCCGACGGCCAGGAACTACTCCTGCGCACGATGATCGGCCAGCAGATCTCACTGCGCGCCGCCGCGACCCACACCGCCCGGCTCGTCGACGCACTGGGAACCCCGATCGAGGACCCGGTTTCTGGGACCATCACACGGCTGTTTCCCGGTTCCGGTGCCGTCGCCGAGCGGGGGCACGAAGTGCTCACGGGCCCGAAATCCCGGGTGGCGGCCGTCATCGGAGTGGCCGACGTATTGGCGTCGGGCAAGCTGGTACTGCATTCGGCCAGAGAGGCCGGAGAACTCGAACGAGACCTGCTCGCACTCAAAGGCATCGGGCCGTGGACGGCGCGCTACGTCGTCATGCGTCTACTGGCCGATCCCGATGTACTGCTCGACACCGACCTCGTCGTACGGCAAGGCGCCGAAGCGGTCGGTGTGCCCCTGAAGGATTCGGAGCGCTGGGCGCCGTGGCGATCGTACGTATCGATGCATCTGTGGAACATCGCACTGGAAAGAAGAGGCCAATGAACGCAATCTCTGCCGTCACCGACACGCCGATCGGCCCGTTCACGACGATCGTCGACAGCCACGGATCGGTACTAGCGTCCGGGTGGACCGATCGGATCGACGATCTCGCCCCGCTGATCCACCGGTCGCTGCGGCCGACCGACATCCGATCGGCCACCGACCTCGGGAGTGTCAGCAAGGCCGTCGACGACTATCACCGCGGCGATCTCACGGCCATCGACGACGTTCCCGTCGCGCAGCAGTCCGGCGAATTCCTGGTACACGCATGGAAGATACTGCGGACCGTTCCTGCGGGATCCCCGGTCACGTACTCCGAGTTCGCGGCCATGTCCGGGCGCCCGGCTGCCATTCGCGGCGCGGCCTCTGCCTGTGCCCGCAACGCTGCCGCACTGTTCGTGCCGTGTCACCGAGTGTTCCGAATCGGCGGCGCGCTCGGCGGGTTTCGGTGGGGACTGCCTGCCAAGAAATGGCTGCTGGCGCACGAGCAGGGTTGACCACGCCGCACGATGGGTAGTTCGCTGACCGATTAGAGTCTCTCGGGTACCGACCAGAGACTGCGGACCGGCGAAAAGGACTTACCGAAGTGACGGAACAGGCAGTACCCGGAGGCAAGTCCGGACCCGACCGCGGCGACCTCATCGGCGTCGGCGGCATGTGGTTGGCGAAGTGGTCGTTGATCCTCGTCTCGGTCGCCGCGGGGGCATGGGTTCTCGGTTGGCTGGTCTCGGCACTGTGGGTTGTCATATTGCCTGCGCTGCTGGCCATCATCGTCGCCACGGTTCTGTGGCCGCCGACCAAGTGGATGATGCGCATCGGATCGCCGCCTGCGCTGGCCGCAACCCTGTCGCTGATCGTCTTCTTCCTCGTCATCGGCGGCATCATCACGCTGATCGTGCCGTCCGTCGTCGACTCGGCACCGGAACTGGTCGACAAGGCATCGACCGGTGTGTCCCAGGTGCAGGACTGGTTGAAGGGCCCGCCCATCAACCTGCAGGACGATCAGATCGACAACGCCGTCTCCGCGATCACCTCACGGCTGCAGGACAGTGGCACCGCCATCGCGTCGGGTGTGTTCAGCGGCGTGTCGGCTGCCGGCTCGATCCTCGTCACGCTGGCGCTGGTTCTGGTCCTGACGTTCTTCTTCGTCAAGGACGGCCTCAAATTCATTCCATGGCTGCACGGATTCGCAGGCGGTCGCGCCGGACGGCACCTCGCGGAAATCCTCGCTCGTATGTGGGCGACGCTCGGCGGCTTCATCCGCACCCAGGCGATCGTCAGTCTGATCGACGCGTTCTTCATCGGTCTCGGCCTGGTGATCCTCGGGGTTCCCTTGGCTCTTGTGCTCGCCACGATCACGTTCCTCGGCGGCTTCATTCCGATCGTCGGTGCGTTCGTGGCCGGTGCACTGGCGGTGCTGGTGGCGCTCGTGGCCAACGGACCTACGACGGCTCTGATCGTGCTGATCATCATCCTCGCGGTGCAGCAACTCGAGGGCAACGTCCTGCAGCCCATTCTGCAGAGCCGCAGCATGAATCTGCACCCGGCGATCGTCTTGCTCGCGGTCACCGGAGGCGGCTCGGTATTCGGCATCATCGGTGCCTTCCTCGCCGTTCCTGCGGCGGCGGTGGCGGCGGTCCTGATTCGCTACGTCTCCGAGCAGATCGACAAGCGCTCGGTCGAGGCGGACCAGGACGAGCTCGAAGATCAGGCGCCGGACCCCGAGGAGCTCGTGACCGACGAGGACGGCAACAACAAGGATGCGGCGAAGAGCTGAAGTGTCGATCCGTTTCGTTCGCGGACGACGTGCAGTCTGCTCGGAATCCGTTGACGCATCTCGTCGACGTGACTGACGATCCCGACGACGCGTCCTCCTGCACGGAGTTCGTCGAGCACGCCCATGACCGATTCGAGTGTGTCTGCATCGAGGGTGCCGAAGCCTTCGTCGATGAACATCGTGTCCAGCACGACGCCTCCCGACTCGGCTGCCACGACATCGGCCAGGCCGAGAGCAAGAGCAAGCGAAGCCAGGAACGACTCTCCGCCGGACAGCGTTTTCGCCGAACGCACCACACCGGTGTAGTCGTCGCGGATGTCGAGCCCCAATCCGCCTCGCCTGCCACGGGACTCGGCCTCGTCGGAGTGGACGAACTCGTACCGCCCGCTCGACATTCGGTGTAGTCGAATCGACGCCGACTCGGCGACGTCCTCCAGCCTCGACGCCAGCACGTAGGACCGCAGGGACATCTTTCGCGAGTTCTGACCACGGCCCGCGACGACATCGGCGAGCGCGGCGAGTTCGTCGTGCTTGGCGCGCATCGGCGCGGCACGATCGACGGCGGCCCACAGCTGCGCGGTCAGTTCCTCGACCTGCTCGGTGCTGCGTGTGCAGTGCGCGTGCGCGGCCACCGCTGAATCCAACTCGGCCGCAGCACGTGCGAGGGCATCACGTGCAGGTTCTGCGTCGACGGGTTCGACGCCGATGAGTGCGGCGATCGCCGGTTCGGCGAGCACCTGCTCGGCGTGTGCACGCACATCGTTGGCGGCAGCGAGATCTTCGACGATCTTCTCGGCTCGATCATTCGGGATCACCGCATTCGCGGCCTCCTCTGCGGATGCGAATCCCGACGCGTTCACCTGTTGGTCGAGCCGTTCGGTGAGCGTCCGTACCGCCGCGGCCGCATTCGAGGCCTCGGTGCGGCCGTCGTGCACTGCCGTCGTCCGTGCGATCAGCTCGTTCAGCCGCCGCGTTCGCTGATCGATGTTCTCACCGCCGCGAACGGCGGCGGCCACGCGCTCTCGCATCTGTTCGACGTCTCGCAGGATATGCTCGCGGCGAGCCGACAGTGCGGCGCACGCCGATTGGTGTTCGGAGAATTCACCGGCGATTCGCTGGTCCTCCGCACGCAACGAACCGAGCCGAGCGCGTCGCGTGTCGAGCTCGTCGGCATCTGCGCGTGCGGCGGTCAACGCTGCTGTCGCGGCATCGAGTTCGGATATCAGGGCAGCGCTGTCGCGATCGCCCGACGCCTGCACCAATCCGTCGACGGTGCGCACCAGCGCCGCACGCTCGGCGGCGCGAGTGTCGGCGATCGATCCGGCGGCTTTCTCGGCGAGCGCCGCCGCATCCTCGTCGGCTTCGGTCACCGTGGCATGACCGGGCCGAGCCGGATCCGGATGCGTCACGGACCCACACACACCGCATGCTTCGCCGTCGACGAGGGCTACGGCAAGTTCTGCAGCCATACCGGCAAGTCGCTGTTCCCGTAGGTCGAGCAGTCGCTCCCGAGAATCGTTGTGCGCAACTCGCGATGCTTCGAACGCCTTCTCCGCCGCTGCGAGCGCGCGCCGCTTCGTGGCCAGTTCGACGGCAGCACGAACCGCATCGCTGATCCGCGCCGATTCCTTCTCCAGCGCCGGGACCTCTGCCGAGGCACGCAGCGCCGTGCCCACGGCGAGCTCCGCCGCCGCGATGGCGGCAGGCAGTTTCTCGCGGGCAGACGTCAGCGACAGGATCTTCCGTTCGACGGCGCCGATTTCTTTCGCCACTGCCCGTGCTGCTGCGTCCTCGGCGTCCGCACGACGCTGAACGGCACGCAGCTCGTCGAGAACGGTCAGTTCCGTTGTCCATCCACGGATGGCCGACGCGACGAGTGCGCGCTCGGCGACGAGGTCAGCGGACTCGATCGGTGAATCGAGTTGCGCGAGAATGCTGTCCGCGCCGTCGACCTGTGCGAGCGATCGGCGAGTTGCAGCGACCGAACGCACTGCGGCCTGATGCGAGGCGATCGCGGCGCTGCAGTCCTGCGCTATCGACGCGATCGGGCCTGCCCCGCGGGACCTGTCGAGCTCGCGGGTGAGTGACGCACGATCCGCAGCGGCCGCACGAAACTCCGACAGCTGCCGTTCGGCGATGTCTCGGCGAGCCTGCAGCGCCCCGGTGGCCTCCAGCCTCGCCAAGGCACTCTTCGCGGTCTCCGCACCTGTGCGTGCGGCCGCGAGTACCTCGGTGGCCGAACACTGTGCGCGCCTGCTGCTCTCGAGAATGTCCGTCGCCCAGTCGACCGGGGGAATGTCGAGTTGTTCCGGTTCACCGGATGCCGTCGATATCTTGCCCAGTAGCTTGTCGATCGCGATGGACGAGGATTCGAGATCGGCGGCACTGATGCGGCGGCGATCGGCGAACCATTGCTCGACGTCCCCGAACCGGGCTGTGTCGAACAGACGCTCGAGCAGGTTGCCTCGCTCTTCGCTGTCCGCCCGCAGGAAGCGCGCGAATTCGCCCTGCGGCAACAGCACGACTTGAAAGAACTGGTCGGCGCTCATCCCGAGCGCGGCCCCCACTGCATCGCCGATCTCGTCGAGTCGCGTGAGGTTCTGACCGTCGCCGTCGAGCCACGTCAACGACGCCTTCGCGTTCTGCTTGGTGGTGCCTGCCCCGCGCTTCTTCGGCCGGAAGTACTCGGGACTGCGAACGATGCGCACACGCCGCCCACCGAGGGTCGCTTCGAGTGTCACCGAGGGGGCGACGCCGGGGTCCGCGTGATCGGACAACAGCCGCTTGCCTTCTCGGCGCGCCCCGGGCACGGTGCCGTACAGCGCGAACGCGACGGCATCGAGCACGGTCGTCTTGCCTGCTCCCGTTCGGCCGTGCAGCAGGAACAATCCGTCGGCGCCGAGCGCGTCGAAGTCGACACGTTCGGTCTTGCCGAACGGACCGAATGCCGTGAGCTCCAGGTGATGCAGTCTCATGCCGTGCGGCCGAACACTTTTTCGTGGTCGTGGTGTGTTTCGTCGCCTGCCACGTCGTCGCGGTGCACGCTGGCCAGCGCTCGCTCGAGCAGCGCGATCTCCCTGGCTGTCGGGGCGCTACGCATATCGGTCACGAACGACGTCGCGATGTCGAGGTCGGTGCGGCCGCGTACACGATCGCGGTAGGTGAACTCCGAACTGTCCACGGGGCGAATCCATTCCAGATGAATTGCATGCGGAAACCGGGTCTGCAACGTACGCATCGCGTCGACGGGGCGTACCGGGTCGGTCAGCACCGCGGACACGTAATGGCCTTCGGCATCGGCGAATTGCTCGCTGTCGAGCAGCTCGTCGACCGTGCCCCGCAGCTGACTGAGACCACGCACGACCGGCAGGTCGACGCGTTCGACCGAACCGAGGCCGTCCGCGTCCAGTTCGACGATCCACACGGCCTTGCGGTGACTACGCTCGCCGAAGGAATACGGAAGAGGCGAGCCCGAGTACCGCACTCTCTCGCTGAGCGTCTGCGGAGAATGCAAGTGCCCCAATGCGACGTAGTCGACACCGTCGAACGCCGAAGCAGGAGCCGTCTCGACGCCGCCCGCCGATATTGTCCGCTCGGACCCCGTCGCCTCCCCTCCCACGATGAACGCGTGCGCGAGCACCACGGACCGCGTCCGGTCCGCGAGACGGGCTTCCACGTCTGCGGTGACACGCGCCATGGCGGCGTCCAACACCTCCGCATGCGTGCGCGCGGTCGGAACGTCGAGCTCGATGCGCGTGGTTTCCGGCTCCAGATAAGGAATTCCGTAGAACGCAACAGGACCGAACTCGTCGTTCAACACCACGGGCGTGCCCACGTCACCCACCCGCGTCATCATGTGCAGGCCCCCTGCCGCGGCGAACGCTGCACCTGCTCCGAGCCGCGCAGGTGAATCGTGGTTGCCCGACGTCGCGACGATGACGGCTCCGGCAGCACGGATGGCTTCGAGTCCTTTGTTGCACACCAGGACGGCGTCGGCGCTCGGCACGGCGCGGTCGTAGATGTCACCCGGTACGACGACGACATCGATGCCATGCGCTGCAACGAGATCCGCGATGGCCGCCAGTGCGGCAGCCTGATCGGCAAGCAGATCGACGCCGTGGAAGGTGCGTCCGATGTGCCAGTCCGAGGTGTGCAGGATCTTCATACCGACGACGCTAACGGCTGCCACCGACAAACTCGGCGATCTGCATCGGGGCTCGCCGAACGTGTCGGTGCTCCGGTGCATCATGATCGACATGAACGCACTTTCCGCTCTGGGCATGGCATTCGCCTTCGCACTCGGCGGCACGATCGGCTGGTTGCTGCACTCGCAGCGCTTCGGCGACCGCGCCGTTCGCGCCGAGGCTCAGCTCGCAGCACTTCGCGACAACGAGGCCCTGCTTCGCCGGTCTCTGTCCGCCGTGAACGAGGACTCCGCTCGTCGCCATTCCGGCGCCATCGGCCAGCAGGTCTCGCATCTCGTCGAGCCGCTGCACGACGCCGTCGACGCGCTCACCGAGCATGTTCGGCAGGTGGAACACAACCGTATTCGTGCATACGCGGGACTGACGGAGCAGGTCAACGGAATGCACCGCGCATCGGTCGACCTGTCGACGCAGACGTCGCAGTTGGTGACGGCCCTTCGTGCACCGCAGATTCGCGGACGGTGGGGCGAGATGCAGCTCGAGCGAGTCGTCGAGCTGGCAGGGATGGTCAAGCACTGCGACTTCGACACGCAGGTGACGCGCGGGGGCATCAGACCGGACATGATCGTCCGCCTCGCCGGGGGCAGGCAGATCGTCGTCGACGCCAAGGTTCCGTTCGCCGCGTACCTCGATGCCGCGCAGGAACAGGATCCAAGCACGCGCGACAAGCAGTTGATCCGTCATGCTCGCCATCTCCGGACGCACGTCGACCAGTTGGCAGCCAAGGAATACTGGCGATCGTTCGAACCGACTCCTGAGTTCGTCGTCCTCTTCGTACCGGGAGACCCGTTTCTCGACGCCGCACTCACATCCGATTCCACGCTCCTCGAATACGCTTTCACCAGAAACGTGATTCTTGCCACCCCCACTACTTTGGTGGCTCTCCTTCGAACTGTTGCCTACACGTGGAAACAGGAATCGCTCGCCGAGGACGCTGCCCGCATCCAACAGCTCGGCCGCGAGCTCTACACCCGACTCGGAGTCGTGTCCTCGCATCTCGACAAGCTGGGAGGGCATATCGACAAGGCCGTCGAGTCGTTCAACTCCACGGTGTCCTCGGTCGACTCCCGCGTGGGTGTCACCGCACGCAAGCTCCACGAACTCGAACTCTTCGACGCCGAGGTCGTCGAGGTCCGGCGGGTCGATTCGCGCCCCAGATCGTCCGATTCGACGCTTCGAAGTCACCACTTCGGTCATGTCGACGACGCTGTGGGCTGATCAGCCGCTAACCTCGAATGGTGTCTACCTCCCAACGCGCCCGTTCCGGGGTGCCGCTGGATCAACGTTCAGCCTTCGCGACCGTGCCCGGAGTCCCTGCTTGGGGGGCAGTGGCAATCGCCGGCGGCGCGAGTTTCCTCGGTTTCGTCATCGACGCCGCCCGAGGGACCGAGCTGACGTCTGCCTTCTCCAGCCTCTACATCATCGGTGTCGTCGCCTCGGTCGTGCTGGTTCGCTACCGCGGACTGTTCACGGCGATGGTGCAGGCTCCGCTGATCATGTTCGTCGCGGTCCCGTTGTCGTACCAGTACTTCACCGACAATCCTGGGACCAGCCTCAAGGACATCCTGCTCAACGTCGCCATCCCGCTCGTCAACCGCTTCCCGGTCATGTTGCTGGGCACGGTGTTGGCGCTGGCGATCGGCGGGGTCAGGGTATTTCTGAAGAAGCAGTCCAGTCATGCGCCTGCCGGGGCGACCAGTCGTTCCGTGCGTGACCGTGCGAGGGAAACCCGCGATCGCGCCAGGGAGAATCGAGCTCGGGCCGCCGAATCGCGGCAGCGCAGTGCAGCGCCCGTAGCCGAAGGTCGCCCAGAAGGTCGTGCAGAGGGCCGCGCAGAAGGACGCCGAGCAACGAGCCGCCGTGCGGACACCCGAAAAGCAGAGGGCCGTAGTACAGAAGGCCGCCGCGCAGAAGATCGTCGGGCAGAGCGGGGACGCCGGGTGGATCCCCGCGTCACCGAGTCCCGGGGTGCGGACCGGGATCCGGCCGAGGGTCGGCGTGTTCGGCGGGAGCGCGTTGCGCCTCAATTCGATCGGCCGGCGGCGGATCCCTACCGTCCGGAGACGGAATACGCGTCCGAACCTCCCAGGAGGGCCGCTCCGCGACCGCAACAGCCGCGGGTACCCCGGCCTCCCGAGGTCGACCCGTACTCGGCTCCTCGGGCCGCCACGCAGGCTGCAGCGCACATTCCCCCGCACCCGGTACCGCAGGTGCGCTACCGGGATCGCCGCGAGCCCTGATCAGGCCTTCGCGGGACGCAATTCGCGGGGCAGCGAGAATACGAGAGTCTCGTTCGCGGTGGTGACCGGTTGCACGTCGGCGAATCCGTGCTCGGACAGTAGATCGATGACTCCCTGAACCAGGATTTCGGGAACCGAGGCACCCGAGGTGATTCCCACGGTCCGCGCCCCCTCCAGCCAGGCGATATCGACCTCTTTGGCGTAGTCGACGAGGTAGCTGGCCCGCGCACCTGCGGTGAGCGCGACCTCTACCAGTCGCACCGAGTTCGACGAGTTCTGCGATCCGACGACGATCACCAGGTCACATTCGGGTGCCATCGCCTTCACGGCGACCTGGCGGTTCTGGGTGGCATAGCAGATGTCGTCGCTCGGCGGATCCTGCAGAGTCGGGAACTTCTCACGCAAGCGTGCGACCGTTGTCATGGTCTCGTCGACACTGAGCGTCGTCTGCGACAGCCAGATCACCTTGCTGGCGTCACGGACGGTGACGTTGTCCACCGCGTCGGGTCCGTCGACCAGCTGAACATGGTCGGGCGCCTCGCCTGCGGTGCCTTCGACCTCCTCGTGGCCTTCGTGGCCGATCAGCAGGATGTCGTAGTCGTCACGCGCGAATCGCTTGGCCTCCTGGTGCACCTTGGTGACCAGCGGGCAGGTGGCGTCGATGGTGCGCAGCTGCCGCTCGGCCGCGGACGCGTGGACGGCCGGGGAGACCCCGTGTGCGGAGAACACGAGCAGCGAGCCCTCGGGCACCTGATCGGTCTCGTCGACGAAGATCGCGCCGCGATCTGCCAGAGTTTCCACGACGTGCCGGTTGTGCACGATTTCCTTGCGCACATACACCGGCGCGCCGTGCTTCTCCAGTGCCTTCTCGACCGTCTCGACGGCGCGGTCCACCCCTGCGCAATAGCCACGCGGCTCCGCGAGGAGTACTCGTTTCTCGCCGGAGTACGAGGAAGCTCCCTCTCCCGACGGACGCGCGATACCAAGGTTCAGTGGAACTGCCGAAGACATGCCTACAGGATACGGGTCCGCACCGACCGTCCCCGGCCGAGCGGGCCGCGCTCCGCCTGTCGGCTACCCAAAAGCTCGTGCATCGGGCAGGCTGTCGATCATGACCCGTGTCCCTTTTGCTGCACGTGTGGCCGCCGGAGTGGCTGTGACAGTCGTCGAAGAGGCGCGCAAGCTCCCGAGCACCGCAGTGACATTCCCGATGACCGTCATCAGTGAGGTCCTTGCCGGTTCCATGCGTTTCCAGCAGCAGGTCACCGCGCTCGCGATCAAGGGTGACCAGGCCATTGCGTCGCTGCCGCTCGTCGGAACTCCCGACGAAGTGCAACCGTCGTGGGCGGTGTTCGACGACGACACCGACGGTGAGGTCGACATCCCCGACCACGAGCCTCCCGCCGCGACCGGCCGCTTCGCGCTGTACTCGACGCCGCCGGTCGACACCGCCGACACTGTTGCCGACACCGCGACGGCCCCGGCAACCGCGCGTCCCGACATCGTCGAGCTCGTGGACTACGACACTCTCGCCCTGGCCCAGTTGCGAGCACGATTGCGCACGTTGTCCCTGGACGATCTGGAGACTCTGCTGACCTACGAGGGCTCCACCCGTTCTCGCGCGCCGTTCCTGACGATGCTCGAGAACCGAATCACCACCGCGAAAGCCAAGTGACTGCACGCCACGTGACATCGAGCACAGCCGAGGAGCCATGGCCGGTACGCACCGTCGCGATGAAGGTCGCGGGGTGGATCGACCGGCTCGGCAGCATCTGGGTCGAGGGGCAGCTCACTCAGATCAACGCGAGGCCTGGAACCAGAACTGCGTTTCTCGTTCTACGTGACCCGTCGGCGGACATGTCACTGTCGGTGACCTGCTCGCCGCAGTTGCTCGACCGCTCCCCTGTTCCGTTGACCGAGGGCGCGCAGGTCATTCTGTACGGCAAACTGTCGTTCTACACCGGTCGCGGCACAATTTCGTTGCGCGCCACGGATATTCGGGCGGTGGGCGTCGGCGAGCTGTTGGCACGGATCGAGAAGCTTCGCAGCCTGCTCGCAGCCGAGGGCTTGTTCGATCCTCGTCTGAAACGACCGCTGCCGTTCCTACCGCACAGGATCGGGCTGATCACCGCGCGCGCCTCCGCGGCCGAGAAGGACGTTCTCACCGTCGCTCAGAGGCGTTGGCCCGCAGTACAATTCGATGTTCGGCACACCCCCGTTCAAGGCCCGACGGCGGTGCCCGCGATCCTCGACGCGTTGAAGGACCTCGAAGGAAGTGTCGACGTCATCATCCTGGCGCGCGGCGGCGGAAGCGTCGAAGACCTGCTGCCGTTCTCCGACGAGGCTCTCTGCCGAGCGATCTCACGGGCCACCACGCCGATCGTCAGCGCGATCGGACACGAACCCGACAGTCCGCTCAGCGATCACGTCGCCGACCTCCGCGCAGCCACCCCGACCGACGCCGCCAAGCTGGTGGTTCCCGACGCCGTCGCCGAACTGAATCTCGTCGCCGATCTCCGAGCCAGAACTGCTGCAGCACTGCGCAATTGGGTCGCACGCGAGGCACGCGGCCTGGAAATGATCCGGCACCGACCGGTTCTGGCCGACCCCATTGCGGGCATCGACCTACGCAGTCAGGACATCACCAGACTCGTCGACGCTGCCAGACGTGACGTTCTGCGGGAGCTGGCGAAGCAGGACACCCTCGTCGAGCATCTTCGGGCGAGACTGCAGACCCTGGGGCCGGCGGCCACACTGGCTCGCGGCTACGCCGTCGTGCAACGCATGGTCGCCGGCAGCGATCCGGAGGTGCTGCGATCGGTCGACGACGCCCCACCCGGCACGCAGATTCGAGTACGAGTTGCCGACGGCGCCATCACCGCCGCGGTCATGGGCAGAGTCAAATGAGAGGACCACGATGAGCGAAACACCCGTCACAGATCTCGGTTACGAAGCCGCCCGCGACGAGTTGGTCGACGTGGTGAAGCTGCTCGAGCAGGGCGGTCTCGACCTCGACGCGTCCCTCGCGCTCTGGGAGCGCGGCGAGTTGCTCGCCACCCGCTGCGAAGAACACCTCGCGGGCGCACGCCAGCGCGTCGAGAACGCCCTCGCGCACGTCGCCGAAGAGGAATAAGACCTGCCGCACTGTCCGACGAGGACCGTCCGGTTCCTGTGTGGGCTCCGGCACCGACACAGTTCGATGGATGTTCGCGTTCCGCTTTCTCACGGACTACGGTGCAATCTCCGCGTCCAGGATCGGATGCACCACTACCGAATGGCCTGGCCCCGCAACGTTCCGCAACAGCGGAAGTACCTGGCCCAATTGCTCAGTGGAGATCGTATGGGTGGCGATGATCAAGTCCGTCACGCCGTCTCTGCTGCGATCCTGGTGCAGCACGCTCACCGAGACACCCGCGCCCGCAAGGACTGCACCGACCTCGGCGAGGCTACCGGTTCGATCGTCCAGCTGCACACGGATGTAGAACGCTCGTGTCCGGTCGAGGGCGGGGACATACTCGGGCAACGTGGTCTTGCCTCGTTGGAATCCCAGATCGGCTGGACCGCCGCCTGATCCGCGGTTCGCCAACTCCAAGACATCGGCGAGAACAGCGCTTGCCGTCTGCACCCCGCCCGCGCCCGAACCGTACAGGAACGCCGATCCTAGAAGATCCCCGTGGAGGGCTATACCGTTCATCGAACCGCGAACCTGAGCCAGCATCGACCTGTTCTCGACCAACGTCGGCTCGACGCCTACATCGAGTCGACCTTCGACAAGGCGCGCGTGCGCAATCAACTTCATCTGATATCCGAACCTTTGTGCGAACTCGATGTCGATCAGCTCGACGTCGCTGATCCCACTGAATTCGACTGCATCGAAGTCGATCGGAAAACCGAATGCCAGTGCCGCAAGAAGACTGATCTTGTGGGCAGCATCTTCGCCGTCGACATCGAGGGTGGGGTCGGCCTCGGCGTAACCCTTGCCCTGAGCATCCCTTACGGCATCGGCGAAATCGACACCCTGCTCGCTCATTTGAGAGAGAACGTAGTTCGACGTGCCGTTCAGGATTCCGACGATGGACGACACCCGATTTGCTGCAGCAGATTCCTTCAAGGTCTTGATGATCGGAATGGATACAGCAACAGCACCCTCGAACAGCACACTACGAGCCGCCTTTTCTGCATGCGCCAGAATCTCGTCCCCATGCCGGGCGAGTAGCGCCTTGTTCGCGGTGATCACGTGTTTACCCGAGGAGAGTGCTCCGAGGATCAATTCTTTTCCGAACGCCACATCGCCCGTCAACTCGATCACGACATCGATCGAGTCGTCGTTCACGACGTCCCAGCAATCGTCCGATATC
Organism: Rhodococcus yunnanensis NBRC 103083; assembly: GCF_001895005.1. Lineage (GTDB taxonomy): Bacteria > Actinomycetota > Actinomycetes > Mycobacteriales > Mycobacteriaceae > Rhodococcoides > Rhodococcoides yunnanense. The sequence goes on from NZ_BCXH01000012.1 coordinate 114,286, forward strand.
TCGCATCCGGCAGGAACACGACCTTCGGCGCGCGCTGGAGTGCGGGTTGCAACGCGCACCACGTCGATGTTCGTACTCGTCTTGCTCCGGATGAGATCCCGGTTCGACACGAAACTGTCCACCGTCGCCGAAGCCACAGTGCCGAAGCCCAGAACGCCGATTCTCATTGACAACCCCCCCAGTCGACGACCATCATGCCGCAATTGCTGGCCGACACAATTTCGCTTGAAGGATGGACAAGAGAGAAACTAGGGCGTCAACGGCGCCGCGTTCGTCGTCGCGACGGCGAGCTGGGTGAACTCCTCGCTCGTTCCGCTGCCGGTGATGAGCAGACGGACGTCGCCGAGGTCGGTGACCCACACGGGTTCGGCCCCCTGCTGGTCGTAGACGACCCATTCCTGACCGTCGAGAGACTCGGATCCCGACGCGTAGCGCGTTTCCCCGACGGTGAAGGGAACGAGCACTTCCTCGACCGCACTCGACTGCGTGAGCTTGATGTAGCGCCCGGCACCGGAGATGTAACCGACGTTGCTGACGTCCCCACCCTGATCGCCTGCGATGGACTGACGGCTGCCGGAATTGGGCGTCCAGTCCTCGGGGACCACCGGATTACGCACGGGGAAGCTCAGCTCCGAGGCGTCGTACTGCAATGCGGCGTCGACGTCGAAATTGGGGATCGGCCCCTGCTTGGGTCCACCCGGACTGAGCGTGCACTGGCTGGCGATACCGGCGATCAACAGACACGCGATGACGAGCGGAATGAGTGACCACACGATGTCACGGTTGTTGTTCAAGATCCGGGGTTTGCTGTTCGCCACATCCCCAGTATCCCTGCAATGCCGGATCCCGACGTCGGCGCATGCCCTCTGTCCTATGCCGGAGCCGCAGGGTGAGATAATCGCGCCTGGGTAAGACCCCCATCTACCAGGAGGCTACAAACCGATGACGGCCAGCACCGAGTCCACTCGCGCCATGGCGCCAGATCGCAACCTCGCCCTCGAGCTCGTACGTGTCACGGAGGCCGGTGCGCTCGCTTCGGGTCGCTGGGTGGGACGCGGCGACAAGGAAGGTGGCGACGGAGCAGCCGTGGACGCGATGCGTCAGCTGGTCAGCTCGGTCTCCATGCGCGGCGTCGTCGTCATCGGTGAAGGCGAGAAGGACGAAGCCCCGATGCTCTACAACGGTGAGCAGGTGGGCAACGGCAACGGCCCCGACGTCGACTTCGCCGTCGACCCCGTCGACGGAACGACTCTGATGGCCAAGGGCATGCCCAACGCGATCTCGGTACTCGCTGTCGCCGAGCGCGGCGCGATGTTCGACCCTTCTGCCGTGTTCTACATGGAGAAGATCGCCGTCGGACCCGACTACGCCGACGTCATCGACATCACCGCTCCGGTCAAGGAGAACATCGCACGCATCGCGAAGATCAAGAAGGGGTCCGCGTCCGACGTCACGGTGTGCATCCTGGACCGTCCCCGTCACGCCGAACTGATCCAATCGGTGCGCGACGCCGGATCCCGCATCCGCCTCATCTCCGACGGTGACGTCGCGGGAGCCATCGCCGCAGCGCGTCCCGACTCGGGCACCGACCTGCTCATCGGCATCGGCGGAACCCCCGAGGGCATCATCGCGGCCGCCGCGATGCGCTGTATGGACGGTGCCATCCAGGGTCGTCTCGCTCCGACCGACGACGCCGAGCGCCAGAAAGCCATCGACGCGGGCCACGATCTGGACCGCGTCCTCGACACCAAGGACCTCGTCTCCGGCGAGAACGTCTTCTTCACCGCCACCGGCGTCACCGACGGCGACCTGCTGCGCGGCGTGCGCTACGCAGGGGGCGGTGCGCACACCCAGTCCATCGTCATGCGATCCAAGTCCGGCACCGTGCGCATGATCGACGCCTACCACCGCCTCGAGAAGCTGCGCGAGTACAGCTCCGTCGACTTCGACGGTGACGAATCAGGGCAAGCTCCTTCGTTCTGATCGGGTCGTTCCTGCAGGCTCCACTCCTGCCCTGACCTACCTCCCAATTCCTGAAACCCGACTGGCAAAGTAAGGCTCATGACGCAGACAGACGAACAGCAGTACCGGATCGAGCACGACACCATGGGAGAGGTTCGCGTCCCCATCGACGCACTCTGGCGTGCACAGACGCAGCGTGCGGTGGAGAACTTCCCCATCTCGGGCCGCCCGCTCGAGCGCACCCAGATCCGCGCGATGGGCCTGCTCAAGGCAGCCTGCGCGCAGGTCAACAAGGACCTCGGACTACTCGACGGCGCTCTCGCCGATGCGATCATCTCCGCTGCCACCGAGATCGCCGACGGCAAGCACGACGACCAGTTCCCGATCGACGTCTTCCAGACCGGCTCGGGCACCAGCTCCAACATGAACGCCAACGAGGTGATCGCGTCGATCGCCAAGGCCAACGGCGTCGAGGTTCACCCCAACGACCACGTCAACATGTCGCAGAGCTCCAACGACACCTTCCCGACGGCTACGCACGTCGCCGCCACCGAAGCTGCCGTCACCTCCCTCGTGCCCGCGTTGAAGCACCTGCACGAGGCACTGGCAGCCAAGGCCGTCGAGTGGAAGACCGTCGTCAAGTCCGGTCGCACGCACCTCATGGATGCCGTGCCGGTCACTCTCGGCCAGGAATTCGGCGGGTACGCCCGTCAGATCGAAGCGGGCATCGAACGCGTCGAGGCAACGTTGCCGCGTCTGGGTGAGCTGCCCATCGGCGGCACCGCCGTCGGCACCGGCCTCAACGCACCCGACGGCTTCGGCCCGAAAGTTGTTGCGGAACTGGTCAAGTCGACCGGCATCGACGCACTGACCGCCGCGAAGGATTCCTTCGAGGCACAGGCTGCACGTGACGGACTCGTCGAGGCATCGGGCGCACTGCGCACCATTGCCGTCTCGCTCACCAAGATCGCCAACGACATCCGCTGGATGGGATCGGGACCGCTCACCGGCCTCGGCGAAATCGCGCTCCCCGACCTGCAGCCAGGTAGCTCCATCATGCCCGGCAAGGTCAATCCTGTTCTGCCCGAGGCAGTCACACAGGTCGCCGCGCAGGTCATCGGCAACGACGCAGCCGTCGCATTCGGCGGAGCGTCGGGTGCATTCGAGCTCAACGTCTACATCCCGCTGATGGCACGCAACGTGCTCGAATCGTTCAAGTTGCTCGCCAACGTCTCGGTGCTGTTCGCCGACAAGTGCGTCAGCGGCCTGGTCGCCAACGTCGATCACCTCAAGACCCTCGCCGAGTCCTCGCCGTCGATCGTGACGCCGCTGAACTCCGCAATCGGGTACGAGGAGGCCGCAGCAGTCGCCAAGCAGGCGCTGAAGGAGAAGAAGACCATCCGTCAGACCGTCATCGACCGCGGCCTCATCGGCGACAAGCTGAGCATCGAGGAGCTCGACAAGCGTCTCGACGTCCTGGCCATGGCGAAGGTCAAGGACTAGTTTTCTGCGCTCACCCTCATCGCTTGAATGGTCCATTCATACGAATGGATAGCTACGGAGCGACATTCAAGCGGTGAAGGTACACGGACCGGCATCGCAAGAAGGGTCCATTCATACGATCTGATCGTATGAATGGACCCTTCGAGCGTTCCAGAACCGGTCAGGCCAGATGCGCCAACTCGTCGCGCGCGGCTTTGCCTTCGTCGCCGAGGTCGTCGCGGCCGAATACGTTCCACGTGGCCAGGAGCGGCTTGAACACCTTCTCGCGCTGCTGGTCCTCGTCGTAGATGCCTGCTTCTTTCAACGCCTCGGTGCTATTGGCCTTGCTCGGCAGGTCGACGACGGGAATGGCGAAGCCGTTGATCCGGTCGGCGATCGCTCGGACCGTCTGGTCCGGCACGACCCCGAAGGCCTCGTTGACGATGTTCGCGTAGAACGTCGACTGCAGGGCGTCATCCGCGGCGATCTTCGACAGAATGGTCGCGAGCACTTCGTCGCCGCCGAGCGCGATGGTGTTGGTGTTTCGGAGTGATGCGGCGGCCTCGTCGATCGCGAAGTGCGCCACGATGTCGAGTACGTGCAGGCTCGGGGCGTCGTAGCCCTTGGTCATCTCTTCCATGCGGACGCGTTCGAGTGCAACCGGGTCGACGGCGCGGGTCAGGACCAGGTAGTCGCGCAACACGATGGCCTGGCGATTCTCTTCCGACGTCCACCGGCCGGTCCACTTCCACCACGCGCCGAGTCCGGTGAGGGCCCGGGCGAGCTCGCGGTGGTACGCGGGTAGGTTGTCGGCCACGAGGACACCGACGGTCGCCGACAGGATCTCGACGTCGCTGAGGTGCGACTGCTCGGGAGACCAGTCCTCGCCGCCGAGGAACGCGAAGTTCCTGCCCTCGTCCCACGGCGCGAAATCGTGGGGGTGCCAGTCCTCCGCTTCCTCGATGTGGCGACGCAGGTTCTCTTCCACGGCGGGCTCCAAGCGGAGCAACAGGTCACCGTCCGACATGTTCGTAGGCATCCGAATACCGTAGCGCCTCCCGATGGACGACAGATTGCGCGCCCCTGACCTCTGTGAATTCTCCCAAATCCCTGGCCGCGCGGGTCTACGCTTTGTCTTCATCCGCTGCGGGAGGGGATGAAGATGGGTCGGAATCGGCGAGCTCTGTGCCTGACGCTGATATCGGCGCTTGTCCTGGTGGGATGCTCCGGCGGAGCACCCAACTCCGCTCCCCCGACGACGTCAGCTCCCCCGTCCGCCGATTCCTCCCTCTCACCCGGGCAGGTCGCCGGCGTCGACGTTCCGGACGGCCGGATCGACGACGCCATCGGCAAGCTCGACGGCATCGCCCGGGAGCTGATGGAGTCGTCGCACATTCCCGGTATGGCCGTGGCGGTCGTACACGGAGGAAACGTCGTGTATTCGAAAGGGTTCGGCGTGCGCGAGATCGGCAAGGACGATCCGATCGACGGCGACACCGTCTTCCAGTTGGCGTCGCTGTCCAAACCGGTGGGGGCCACAGTCGTCGCGTCACAGGTCGGCGCCGGTGTTGTCGACTGGACGACGCCGGTGGTGTCGAAGCTGCCGTGGTTCGCGCTGTCGGACCCGTACGTCACCCAGAACGTCACGATCGGCGACTTCTACGCCCACCGAAGCGGACTCCCGGACCACGCAGGCGATCTGCTCGAAGACCTCGGTTACGACCGACGTCAAGTGCTGGAGAGGCTGCGAGAAGTCCCGCTCGACCCTTTCCGTTCCACGTACAACTACACCAACTTCGGCGTCACGGCAGGCGCCGAGGCCGTGGCACAGGCGTCGGGCAAGGATTGGGAAACGCTCAGCCAGGACGCCGTCTACGGCCCGCTGGGGATGACGTCGACGAGTTCGACGTTCTCCGACTACATCTCGCGAGCCGACCGCGCCGTCCCCCACGTGCTCGTCGACGGCGAATACCAGGCCAAGTACCAGCGCGACCCCGATGCACAGACCCCTGCGGGCGGGGTGAGCTCCTCGGTGAACGACATGGCCAAGTGGCTGACGATGCTCAGCGCCGACGGCAAGTACAACGGGCAGCAAGTGGTCGACGCCGATGCGCTCCTACCTGCGGTGACCGCCGAGATCGTGTCGAGCCCATCGCAGACACCCGATGCACGAGCGGGCTTCTACGGCTACGGATTCAACGTCTCCTCCAGCGCCGCGGGCCGCGCGACCGTGAGCCATTCAGGAGCATTCGCGCTCGGTGCGGGCACGAACTTCGTGTGGATACCGTCGCTCGATGTCGCGATCGTCGCGTTGACCAATGCCGCGCCGATCGGCATCGCGGAGACACTGACGGCCGAATTCGCGGACCTCGTCCAGTTCGGCGAGGTCAGGGAAGACTGGCGGACCCTCTACAAGAACGCGTTCGCCGGAATGAGCGAACCCGAAGGCGAACTGGCAGGCACACCGCCTCCCGCGAATCCCGCGCCACCACAGCCGCTGTCGTCGTACGCGGGTGTGTATCAGAATGCATACTGGGGTCCGGCCACGGTCGCCGAGAACAACGGGAAACTGATTCTGACGATCGGCCCCAAAGGCAGTTCGTACGAGCTGACGCACTGGGACGGCGACAGGTTCACCTTCGATGTGACCGGTGAGAACGCACCCGACGGCACCGTGTCCGAGGCTACGTTCAGCGGCAACACCGTCACACTGGAGTACTACGACGAGAACGGATTGGGGCGATTCACGAAGTGACCGAACAACTGCAGGCAACGGCCGTCGTCGAGAAGATGCTGTGGGCGATGCGCGACGGCGACATCGACACCGCGCTCGAGTACATCGACGACGCAATCGTCTGGCACAACGTCGGGATGCCGAAGGTCAGGGGCATCGCACGGTTCACCAAGTTCATGAGGGCGCTCGCCAAGCCGGGCCACGGCTTCGACGTCATGATCCACAACATCGCCGCGGACGGAGACATCGTGCTCACCGAGCGAACGGATGTGCTCGTGTGGCGTCGGTTACGCGTGCAATTCTGGGTCTGCGGCACGTTCGAACTGCGCGATGGCAAGATCCTCGTGTGGCGTGACTACTTCGACAACGTCGACTTCTTCAAAGGTGTTGTCCGCGGAGCGTTCCGCGCGCTGGCACGGTGAGCGAGGCGCTCACCGTGCCAGCGACGAGGCATCTGCGGGGATCAGGCGCCTGCAGGACCGAATTCCTCCAGCATCTCCGTCACCAGAGCGGCAATAGGTGAACGCTCACTGCGCGTGAGCGTGATGTGCGCGAAAAGCGGGTGACCCTTGAGCTTTTCGATGACGGCTGCGACGCCGTCGTGACGACCTACCCGCAGGTTGTCACGCTGCGCGACGTCGTGGGTGAGCACGACGCGTGAGCCGCTGCCCAGCCTGGACAGCACCGTCAGCAGGACATTGCGTTCGAGGGACTGCGCCTCGTCTACGATCACGAACGAATCGTGCAGCGATCGGCCACGAATGTGCGTGAGCGGCAACACCTCCAACATTCCTCGCGCGATGACTTCCTCCATGACCTCCGGGCTGGCCAGGCCGTCGAGCGTGTCGAAGACCGCCTGCGCCCACGGGCCCATCTTCTCGCTCTCACTACCGGGAAGGTAGCCGAGCTCCTGACCGCCGACCGCGTAGAGCGGCCGGAACACAACAACTTTCCGGTGCGTACGGCGCTCGAGCACCGCTTCGAGGCCCGCGGTCAATGCAAGCGCCGACTTGCCGGTACCCGCCTTGCCTCCGAGCGAGACGATGCCGATGCTCTCGTCGAGCAGAAGGTCGAGCGCCACACGCTGTTCCGCTGATCGACCGTGCAGACCGAAGGCCTCGCGTTCACCGCGAACCAGCTGCACCTGCTTGTCCGGCGTGACGCGTCCCAGCGCGCTGGAACGCCCACCGAGAAGCCGAACTCCCGTGTGGCACGGCATCTCCCGCGCGCCGTCGAGGTCGATGACTCCCTCGGCGAACAACTGATCGATGTCGCTGGCCTGCACCTCGAGCTCTGCCATTCCGGTCCATCCCGAGGGCACGACGTCGTGTGCGTGGTACTCGTCGGCGGGGAGTCCGACGGCACCCGCCTTGACGCGGAGCGGGATGTCCTTGCTGACCAGTACGACGTCCTTGCCCTCGGCCGCGAGGTTGAGTGCGCAGGCAAGGATTCGGGAGTCGTTGGAGTCGGTCCGGAAACCGACCGGCAGGACCGAAGGGTCGGTGTGATTCAGCTCGACTTGTAGTGTGCCACCGTCGGTTCCGATGGGAACCGGCTGGTCGAGACGCCCGAACTCGACCCGCAGATCGTCGAGCATGCGCAAGGATTCCCGCGCGAACCATCCCAATTCGTGGTGATGGCGTTTCCCCTCCAACTCGCTGATGACTACCAGCGGGAGAACCACATTGTGCTCGGCGAACCGGATGACTGCCCAGGGATCCGACAACAGAACCGAGGTGTCCAGCACGAATGTCCGAAGGGGGGCGGAAACGGAGCGTGAAGTGGTCACGTGGGGCTCCTATGTCCGACGCGGCACCGCGCAGACTTTTGTCGCTCGGCCGGTCGGTCCTGACGTGTCAGACGACACGAGGGCCGGGTGCCGGCCCTCTCGCGCTCACTAGCTCAGTCACGTATCAGAACCTCCCGCACAGAAAGCTTCCCCGCTTCCTGTTACTGCCGACGGTACAGCCGAAACCGGCAGTTGGCTCACCGAGTGAGGGGTGTGTCGGTGAACAACGCGTTACGCGCTGTGGCCGGTGCACGGAGCGACCGCGTGATGGCCGCCGTCGCCCTCGCTTGAATGGCACTCCGAAGCGATCAGATCGTATGAATGGGCCATTCAAGCGATGAGAGGGGGCAGCCGAGAAAACAGACTCAGCCCAGCAGGCCCCAGTCCTCGAGCCCCTCGTACAGAGGTGTGCTCTGCGCGAGCTTCACGACGCGCTCCTTCAGCGAATCGGTGGCTTCACCGGTTGCCAGTGCGGTGCCGATGATATCGGCGACCTCGGTGAACTCGGCTTCGCCGAAGCCGCGCGTCGCAAGTGCAGCGGTGCCGATGCGCAGGCCGGAGGTGACCATGGGCGGACGCGGGTCGAACGGCACGGCGTTGCGGTTGACGGTGATGCCGACCTCGTGCAGCAGATCCTCTGCCTGCTGGCCGTCGAGCTGGCTGCTGCGCAGGTCGACCAGTGCGAGGTGGACGTCGGTGCCGCCGGTGAGTACCGAGATGCCCTGGTCGGCGACGTCCTTGGCGTTGAGGCGATCAGCCAGCAACGACGCGCCCAGCAGCGTGCGTTCCTGACGTTCCTTGAACTCGGGCGTCGCAGCGATCTTGAATGCCACGGCCTTGGCGGCGATGGCGTGCATCAGTGGCCCACCCTGCTGGCCGGGGAACACGGCGGAGTTGATCTTCTTGGCCCATTCCTTCTTGGCGAGGATCAGACCGGAGCGAGGTCCACCGAGCGTCTTGTGCACGGTCGAGGACACGACGTCCGCGTACGGCACGGGCGAGGGGTGCAGACCGGCGGCGACCAGACCGGCGAAGTGCGCCATGTCGACCCACAGCAGGGCTCCGACCTCGTCGGCGATGGAACGGAACGCTTCGAAATCCTGGTGCCGCGGGTACGCCGACCAGCCGGCGATGACGACCTGAGGCTTGGACTGGATGGCAAGCTTGCGCACCTCGTCCATGTCGACGCGGTCGTCTTCCTTGCTGACGCCGTAGGACTCGACCTCGTACAGCTTGCCGGAGAAGTTGAGCTTCATGCCGTGTGTGAGGTGGCCACCGTGGGCGAGATCGAGGCCGAGGATCTTGTCACCGGGGTTGATGAGCGCCATCAACACTGCGGCGTTGGCCTGCGCGCCTGCGTGCGGCTGGACGTTGGCGAACTCGGCGCCGAACAGCTCCTTGGCGCGGTTGCGGGCGAGGTCCTCGACGACGTCGACGTACTCGCAGCCACCGTAGTACCGGCGACCCGGGTATCCCTCGGCGTACTTGTTGGTGAGCACGCTGCCCTGTGCCTGCAGCACTGCGCGGGGCACGAAGTTCTCCGAAGCGATCATCTCCAGGGTGTCCCGCTGACGACCGAGTTCACCTGCCATGGCTTCGGCGACCTCGGGGTCGAGCTCGGCCAGCGACAGGTTGTTGACGTCCGTCATTTCAAGAATCTCCAAGGGACGAAGCGAAGTGGGCGTATACAGCTTAGGATATCCGCCTTCGGCGCCCGTGCGTGCATGGTGACCGGCCGAGGGAATCAGGCCGGGAGCGGAGCCTGCGGAGTGACCCGGTCAAGCCGAGAGCGGAGCCTGCGGAGTGACCCGACAACCCGGCGCGTCAGCGAAGGGCACTGGGGATCAGCGGTTCGTCGAGCAACCGGCCGAACAACGCCGACCTCTCCGACACCGTTGTTCCCTGGTCCAGCCAGCTCCCGAGCAGTCTGTAGCCCTCGACGTAGGTGCTGATGTATGCCCGCCACAGCGGCGAGGACAGGAACTTGAGCGATTGCCGCGCCCGCTTCGGGGACGCCAGTGACCACTTCTCGAGGTAGGCGGCGACGTCGTCCTGGGATCTGTGCTGATCGTGCAGCAGCAGCGCTGCGTCCTGCCGTACCCCGAGTAGCTGGCCCGATGCCTGCGACAGTCGTTCGGCCTTGACGCCGTCGAACCGAAGACCGAGATCGGCGTAGATCTCCTGCGCCCACAGACCCCAGCCGGGACCGACGATCGAGTTCAGCGCCAGATCGGCGAGGCCCTCGGCCATCAAGCACTGCGGTGTGTTGACGAGGAACAGTGTCTGTTCGAGTTGGCCTGCCGAGACGAGTCCTGCCTCCTTGCGGCAATGCTCGGTGTGGTGGCCCGGGTACGCCTCGTGCGCGATCAGGTGCGGAAGGTGCGACATCTGCTGCTCGAGGTCGGAGTTGATCGCGACCGTCGAGGTGTAGTTGCCGAGGTAGTAGTTGAAGCCCGACCACGGCTTGTCGCCGACGACCTCGTAGTTGACCTGCTCGGTCTCGGGCAACGTGTACTCCGCGCGCACCCGGTCACGGAGCGCGCTGGAGAACGCGTCGACGCAGTCCTGCAACCTATCTGCAGGCACGACGTCGCTCGAGCGGTGCGCGGCAAGGCGTTCGACGAGCGAACCCGGACCGGAGAGAACCTCGTCCATCTTCTGGTGTGCCTGTTGGTACTCGTCCTGGTCGCCGAGCTCGATGTCGACGTCGAAGTACGCGGACACCTCGTCGACGAACCCGATGTCGTCGCCGGCGAACTTACGACCGGAACATTCCAACGCTCGCAGGTGGACGTCGATGAACTCGGCGCGCTGGCGAGGCAGATCGGTGCTCGCGAGTTCGCCGCGTAGTTCCGCGGCCCGCCGCGCCAGGATCCGAGGCTCGGGTGCGGGCGCGTTCTGGATCTGTCGTCGCAACTCGGGATCACCGGTGTACGCGTCGACGAAGCCTTCTTCCAGACGGTCGAAACTCAGACCGAGGAGAAGGTATTCACGGACGAAGGAATCGGCATGCATGACAACGAACACTAGTGCCGGTGTCACGATGATCGCGCAGTGAACCACCCCCGCCCGAGTCGGACATCGTGGCACCGAGCACAATCTGAATTCATGCGACCCGCGCTCCACCGGAGCTCACGCCTGCGAAGTGACTGTGTACTGCGCGCGTGGCGGTGCCGTCGATGAGTGAATCCAGCCCGTACGTCGAGTTCGACCGTAAGCAGTGGCGCACGCTGCGCCAGTCGACACCCCTCGTGCTGACGGAGGAGGAACTCGTCGGGCTGCGCGGTCTCGGTGAGCAGATCGATCTGGAGGAAGTCGCCGAGGTCTATCTGCCGCTGGCGAGGCTCATTCATCTCCAAGTCGCTGCACGCCAACGACTCTTCGCCGCGACGGCCACCTTCCTCGGCGAGAAGCACCCCGACCGTCAGGTGCCGTTCGTCATCGGTGTGGCAGGAAGTGTCGCCGTCGGGAAGTCGACGACGGCTCGTGTCCTGCAGGCACTCCTGGCACGATGGGATCATCATCCGCGCGTCGACCTGGTCACCACCGACGGATTCCTCTATTCGACAGCGGAACTGATGCGTCGCGGAATCCTGCATCGCAAAGGTTTCCCGGAGAGCTACGACCGACGCAAGCTGCTGCGCTTCGTCACCGAGGTCAAGTCCGGCGCCGAAGAGGTTGCCGCTCCGGTCTATTCGCACGTGTCGTACGACATCGTCAAGGGCCAGTTCCACATGGTGCGGCAACCGGACATCCTCATCGTCGAAGGTCTGAACGTGCTGCAGACCGGCCCGCGGCTGATGGTCTCCGACTTGTTCGACTTCTCGATCTACGTCGACGCGCGCATCGAGGACATCGAGGCGTGGTACGTCAAACGCTTTCTCGCACTACGCGAGACGTCCTTCGCCGACCCGAACGCGCACTTCCACCACTACGCCAGCCTGTCCGACGAGCATGCCCGCATCGCAGCCGAGGACCTGTGGCATTCGATCAACCTGCCGAACCTCGTCGACAACATTCTGCCGACACGTCCCCGCGCGACGATGGTGCTCCGCAAGGACAACGACCACACCATCAACAGGCTCAGGTTGCGCAAGCTCTGACGCGCTAGATTCCGAACCTGCGGTGCCGCGCGGCGTAGTCGCGCAGCGCCCGCAGGAAATCGACGCGTCGGAACTCCGGCCAGTAGGCCTCGGTGAACCAGATTTCGGAGTATGCGCTCTGCCACAGCAGGAAGCCGGAGAGCCGCTGCTCCCCCGACGTGCGGATGACGAGGTCCGGATCCGGCTGGCCCGAGGTGTAGAGGTGATTGTCGATGCCGCCGACGTCGATGGAGTGCACCAATTCGTCACCGGAGAGTCCCTCGGAGATCTTCTCGCTGAGCAACGACTGCACGGCGTCGGCGATCTCCTGACGCCCTCCGTAGCCGACGGCCACGTTGACGTGTGTGCCGGTACGCCCGGACGTCAGATCGGCCGCTTCCTTGAGTCTGCGTGCAGTTGCGGCCGGCAGCAGATCGAGAGTGCCGACGATCTTGACGCCCCAGTTCTGTTCGGTTCCGCAGATTTCTTCGACGACGTCGGTGATGATCTCGAGAAGCGAATCGAGCTCGTCGGGATCGCGTCGTAGATTCTCGGTGGACAGCAGGTAGATGGTGGCCATCTCGATGCCTGCTGCGTCACACCAGCCCAGCATCTCGGCGATCTTCAGCGCCCCCATGCGGTGACCGTGTGCGACGTCGGTGAATCCGTTCTCACGCGCCCAGCGCCGGTTCCCGTCGCACATCACAGCGACGTGGCGCGGGTGCGCCACACCGTCGAGCTGCGTCAGCAGACGTCGCTCGTACACGTTGTAGAGGACGCTGCGCACCTTGGTCGGGAGAATCTTCACCGAGACATCACCACGAGGGTTCACCTTACGCCGACCCGCTGGTAACTCTCGCCGGTACAGTGATGCACCGAACCTACGGTTGCGTAGGTTCGGTCTCGTACAGGAGGTAACGCCGATGACGATTTTCGGTATCGACGAACTACCGGTCAAACCGCGATTGCGAGGTTGGATCCACCTCTACGCGTTCGCGTTCGCCGTCGTCTCCGGCATCGTGCTGGTCGCCATGGCGTTCAGCGTGGTCTCGGTGAGCGCGGGTATCGCGACCGTCGTCTACGCCACCACCGTGTGCGGCGTCTTCGGTGTGAGTGCCACCTATCATCGAATCCACTGGCGGACGCCCGAGAGTCGGACATGGATGAAGCGGGCCGATCACTCGATGATCTTCCTGTTCATCGCGGGCAGTTACACACCCTTCGCCGTGCTGGGGTTGCCCACCACCTCCGGTCGCACCTTGCTGATCGTCGTCTGGGCCGGGGCGCTCGCCGGTGTCGCACTGAAGATGCTGTGGCCGCAGGCTCCGCGATGGGTCGGCGTGCCTCTGTACTTACTGCTCGGGTGGGCCATCGTGCCTGCCGCTCCGACGCTCATCGATCAGGTCGGCTACGCACCGTTCGTGCTGTTGCTCGTCGGCGGAATCCTCTACAGCGTCGGCGCGATCCTGTACGCGACCAAATGGCCCGATCCGTGGCCCAGCACGTTCGGCCATCACGAGTTCTTCCACGCCGCGACCGTGCTCGCCGCCATCTGCCATCTGGTCGCGGTCTGGCTGGTGCTGTTCTAGCCGAACGACCCCCTCTAGCCGAACGACTCGATGCGGCGGATGGCCTTGTCGCGGTACATCAACGCGTCGGCCCTCGCGATCAGATCGCGACTCGCTTCCCCCTGCCCGCGTTCGACTGCGCCGATGCTGACCGAGACCACGAGCAACTCCGACGCCCACGGCACCGGTTCGCTGCAGACCGCGCGTCGGAGATCGACGACGAACTGTTCGGCGCCGCCTTCACCGTCCCGTAGCGCGACCACGAACTCGTCGCCCGCGAACCGACCGACCACCGCGGACGGCGACGACCACCGATGAAGCCGCCGCGCTGCGGCCTCTAGTACGACGTCGCCGGCATTGTGTCCGTATGTGTCGTTGATCGACTTCAGCCGGTCGACGTCGACGAACGCGAGGGTGACCGGCCGATCCTGTGCCACCCATTCGTCGACGCGGTCGAGGAAGGGACCGCGCCTGAGCAGTCCGGTCAAGTCGTCGCGTTCGGCGCGCTCACGCCAGCGGACCGAATCGTTGACGGGGTTGACCAGATCCATACACGCGACGATGACCCGCTCGTCGGCGATCGTGGCGAGGCCGACCTGCATCCAACAGGAGAGCACCGAGCCATCGCTGCGCCGGATGCGCCGAAGCGAGCTGATCGGGCGACCCGAGCCGGAGACGTCACCGTACGTCTTGGCGAGTTCGGCGGCCATGGCTCTACCCGATTCGTGGTCCTGAACCGGGACGAACTCGGCCACCTTGCGGCCGATCATCTGCGCCACCTCGCACCCGAGTACGTCCTCGCACAACCGGTTGGCCGCAACAATCGTGTAGTCCATCGTGTGCACCATCACAGCCAGCGGCATTGCATCGACGAACGATTCGAAGGGTGTCCGGCCTGCGTCGGACAGCGAGGTCGTCACTGCACGATCAACCGTTGCTGCTCGTCCCGCACAGACTCTCCCCATCCCCGCAATGTTCTTTTCTCAGGCAGTGACCATGCCACAAGACGAGCGTTCGAGGGTGCCGAACGCGTTCAACTACGTAGCGCGGCGAGCAGATCCTCTGCCGTCGTCACCGGGCGATCGCAGACGAATCCGCGGCAGACGTACGCCGCCTCCCGACCGTCCACTGTCGGTCGGTCGGCGAGCAGCGGACTCGAATCGACAACTCCGCCAACAATGGTAGTGCCGCCAGGTGCATGCGCGCGGGCAACATCGAGCAGTGCTCCGCCTCCCTGCGTCGACACCTCGGTCGAGACCGCTACCTGCAGCGGCCCGCGCACCGACGCCTCTGCCACCGCCAGCCAGTGCCCGCCGGATCGCGGTGCTCGCTCGAACACGAGCGCTGCACCTGCAAGTCCCGCCGCGGCCAACTCGCTGTAGCGGGCCGAATCTCCCGGGGCGACGAGTGCCTCGGCCGTCAGTAGCGCCTCGGTGATCATCGACGCCCCGGACGGGGTCGCGTTGTCGAGCGGATCCCGCGGGCGAGTGACCAAGGACTCGGCGTCGTCGGCAGTGTCGAACCAACTGCCGAGATTCTCCGTGTCGGCGAAGTGCTCGATCGCCGCATCCAGAACGGTCTGCGCCCTGGCGCACCACACCACCTCGCCCGTCGCCTGGAACAGCGACAACGACGCCACCGCGAGCGCCGCGTAGTCCTCGAGAACTCCCGTCGCGTCTCCGACGTGTGTACCGAGCGATGCGCGCCTGAGCCGGCCGTTCTCCTCGTGCGTGGCGAAGATCTGCTCACCGCACTCGACGGCGGCGTCGACCCATTCCGGATGCCCGAGCCCGGCCCCGACCTCGGCGAGCGCAGTGATCGCCAACCCGTTCCACGCGGTGACCACTTTGTCGTCGCGGCCCGGTTGCGGCCGCGACTGCCGCACGGACATCAGAGCGGCGCAGACACGGTGGTAACGCTCTACGTCGTCCGGGTCCTCGGGCAGCTGCAGTACCGACATGCCTGCCTCGAAGGTGCCCGTGCTGTTCACCGCGAACAGTCCCGCGGCCCACACCCCGTCCTCGAAGCCGAGAGTCTCGACGAGCTGTTCCGGTGTCCACGCATACGTCAGGCCTTCGACGCCCTCGGTGTCCGCGTCGAGAGCGGACGCGAAACAGCCGTTGCTCGTTCGTAGCTCACGCAGCAGGAATCCCGCTGTCGCGGTGGTCACCCGGAGGGCCGTCGCGTCGCCGGTGACGCGGGCGAGGTGGCCGTAGAAGCGCAGAAGCAGGGCGTTGTCGTAGAGCATCTTCTCGAAGTGCGGCACGATCCACTCGTCGTCGACCGAATAACGTGCGAAACCGCCACCGATCTGGTCGTACACACCGCCACGCGCCATCGCCGACGCCGTCCGATGCACGGCCGCCAGCGCCGCCGCCGATCCGGTGCGCTCGTGGTGCCGAAGCAACCCTTCGAGCAGCGGCCCCGGTGGGAATTTCGGGGCTCCCCCGAAACCTCCTCGCTCGACGTCCTCGTCGCGCAGCACCGACGCCACCGCATCGGCGAGCAGCGCGGCATCGACCTGGCGATCGGATGTGGGTATCTGTCCCGAGTTCGCCCGCAACTCGCCGACGACGACCGCGGCCGCGTCGAACACTTCGGCGCGACTTCTCGCCCAGGTGTCGGCAATGGCCTCCAGCAACTGAGGGAACGACGGGATGCCACCACGTGGTTTCGGTGGGTAGTACGTGCCGCAGTAGAACGGCTCCGTATCGGGGGTCAGGAAGCACGTCATCGGCCAACCGCCCTGCCCGGTCATCGCGACGGTCGCATTCATGTACACGGCGTCGAGGTCGGGTCGTTCCTCGCGGTCGACCTTGATGCACACGAAGTGCTCGTTCATGAGAGCCGCGGTGGCCTCGTCCTCGAAGGACTCGTGGGCCATCACGTGGCACCAGTGGCACGCCGAGTATCCGATCGACAGCAGAATCGGCACGTCGCGCTCACGAGCCGAATTCAAGGCCTCGTCCGTCCACTGCTGCCAGTGAACCGGGTTGTCGGCATGTTGCCGCAGGTACGGGCTGGTCGACTCGCCGAGCGCGTTGGCTCCGAGCACCATCAGTTCTCGTCGGACTTGGTTCTCGGGGCTTCCGGCTCACGAACGGCTCCACGATCGGTTCCCTCGTCGAGCTCCTGATCGGGCCCCGGATCTTCCTTTTCGAAGGTCTCCGGGAGCTTCTTGATCTGCTTGTTCATCGACCAGATCAACAGAGCGGTGCCCACGAGGAGCGCGACGATGATCACCAGTCCGACCGGAGACGATTTACCGAACTCCGGTCCTGTGGGCTGCTGCGCCAGAATCGAGATGATCACTCAGGCATCCTCGGGCTCGATTCCGGCGAACAGCTCGGTCTCGGGAATCGAGGTCTTGACGCGAGTGCGCGCCAACTCGTACTCCTCGGTCGGCCAGAGCTTGCGCTGCACGTCGACCGGCACGGCGAAGAAGGATCCGTTCGGATCGATCTGCGTCGCATGCGCGCGCAGGGCGTCGTCGCGCTGTTCGAAATAGTCGCCGACGTTCACCTGCGTGGTGATGCGTTCCATGATCTCGTCGCGATCGGTGGTCCACCGCTTCAACCAGTCGACGAACGGGCTTTCCTCGCCTCGATCGATGAACCAGTCGTGGAAGAGCTGCATCCGCTTACGAAGGAATCCGTGGGAGTAGTAGAGCTTGAGCGGCGTCCACGGCTCACCTGCATCCGGGAACTTCTCGGGATCTCCCGCAGCCTCGAACGCTGCGATCGAGACCTCGTGGCACCGGATGTGATCGGGGTGCGGGTAGCCACCCTTTTCGTCGTACGTCGTGATCACGTGCGGCTTGAACTGCCGAATCACCTTCACCAGCGCCTCGGTGGACTCCTCGAGCGGAACCAGCGCGAAGCATCCTTCCGGCAGCGGGGGCAACGGGTCGCCCTCGGGCAATCCCGAGTCGACGTACCCCAGCCACGTCTGGGAGACGCCGAGAATGCGTGCAGCTTCGGCCATCTCCTCGCGGCGAACTTCCTGAATGCGCTCGTGCACACCCGGGATGTCCATCGCCGGATTGAGAATGTCTCCTCGTTCACCCCCGGTGAGAGTCACGACCAGAACGTCGTTTCCCTCCGCGGCGTACCGAGCCGTCGTCGCTGCGCCTTTACTCGACTCGTCGTCGGGATGGGCGTGCACAGCCATGAGCCGTAGTCCGGACACGTTCTTTCCTCACCTCAGCTTCGCCTGTCGTAGGCCTGCCCCTTATAGTTCCACTCGACGCCGACAATGCTTGCACCGGCTGCCGAAGATCCACCGTGTGATCCACCGACGAAAGCTCGTATGACTGCCACGCTCCCCGAAGGCCGGTACCCCGCGTCGACGAACCGCGGCATCGGCCGCAGGTCGAAGAACATCGCACTCGTCGTCGTGCTGCTGGTCGGTCTCGGCGTCGCGTACCTCGGCTACCAGCGATTCTCCGTCAAGGACGTCGAGGGATCAGCCCTGGCGTTCGACATTCTCGACGACTCGACGGTGTCCATCCGCTTCAGCGTGACGCGCGCGGATCCGTCCGAGGACGCCGTCTGCATCATCCGCGCCCGCTCGCGTGACGGATCCGAGACAGGCAGGCGCGAGGTACTGGTTCCGGGCTCCGCCGAGCGCGAGGTCGACGTGGTCTCGGACGTCCGTACCTCCCAGCCGCCGGCCATGGGCGACGTGTACGGCTGCAGCCTGAATGTTCCGGAGTATTTACACGCGGGCTGATCCAGCGCCTGCTCGTGGTAATATTCCGATGTACACGGTTCCGAATTGGAGCCGTGTATTGCTGCATTGACGGCCAGAGCGCCGCACGACGGACGCAGTTCGAGTTCGCGTCCGTATCGGCTCAGGAAACGGGCCTACCAGGGGGATTCCGGAGCGGAAACCTTCCATGCGCTCGCGAGTCCGTCCGCAACAGACCGGGAGTCCACCGCGACTTCGACTACAAGGGAGTGATCGAGATGACCGAGACCCAGGTGACCTGGCTTACCCAGGAATCACATGACAGGCTCAAGAGCGAACTCGACCAACTCATTTCCAATCGCCCGGTCATCGCCGCCGAAATCAACGAGCGACGCGAAGAGGGCGATCTGAAAGAGAACGGTGGTTACCACGCCGCGCGCGAGGAGCAGGGCCAGCAGGAAGCCCGCATCCGCCAGCTGCAGGAGCTGTTGAACTCCGCCAAGGTCGGCGAAGCACCCACGCAGTCCGGCGTAGCACTGCCCGGATCAGTCGTGAAGGTGTACTACGACGGCGACGAGTCCGACACCGAGACATTCCTCATCGCCACCCGCGAAGAGGGCGCACGTGATGCCAAGCTGGAGGTGTACTCCCCCAGCTCACCGCTCGGCGGCGCGCTCATCGACGCCAAGGTCGGCGACACCCGCGAGTACACGTTGCCCAACGGCAAGACCATGAAGGTCACACTGCTCAGTGCCGAGCCGTACCACACCTAGAACAACGGTACTGCTCGCGTAAGCCCCCGTCCGAAGTCATTCGGTCGGGGGCTTTTCCGTTATACAGCCGACACCATCGGCCACCGCAGCGCACACTTGACCGATGGAACCAGTATCCCTGCAGGTGGACCCGGTTTCAGGACCCATCGACAGCCCGACGGTCTTTCGTGTTCACGGCGTTGCGCCCGGCTTGCCGGTGCACCTCGACATTGCGACCGTCGACGCGAACGGGCATCACTGGGTTTCTCACCAGGACTACGACATCGACGCCACCGGGCGGTTGAAGATCGCCGACCCGGACCGGCCGTGGTGGAACATGACCTTCGTCGACGAGTCCGTCGCTCCGGTCACCTTCGCCGGGTCCGAGGCAGGCCTCGACTACCGGGTGTCCGTTCATGCACTCGAAGGCTCCTCGAGCACCACCGTCCGTCGTTCGTGGGGCGAGAACGTCGTCCGCGAGGATCTCATGGGCGAAGGCTGGCACCTGCGGATCTTCGTGCCGGACACCGGCGAGAGCCTGCTGCCGGGAGTGCTGCTGATGCCGGGAACGACCGGGGCTCAGCCTGCCGTGCCGACCGCGGCGCTGCTCGCATCGCACGGCTACGTCACGGCTGTTCTCGCCTACATGGACGAGCCCGGCCTGCCGGACAGCTTCGACAAGATTCCCGTCGAAGCGATCGCGGCCGGGATGGCGTCGTTCGCTGCTCACGAACGGGTCGACGCCGACCGAATAGTGCTCTATGCCGCGTCGGTCGGTGTGTCCGTTGCCCTGACGACTCTGGTCCACACCCCCGAATTCTCGGTGCGAGGGGTCATCACGGTCGCCCCGACCCACGTCGTCCTCCAGGCCCTGTCCGACGGCGGGCCGCCGCCGAAGACGTCGTCTCTGACGGTCGGCGGCGAGCCGTTGCCGTACATGCCCATTCGAGCCGAACGACTGATCGGACAGATGATCTTCGGAGCAGTCGGGCGAATGTTCTCCACGACCCCCAGGTCCCGTGCGCTCTCGCTCAGACCTGCCTACGCAGCAGGCCTTCGCGACACCGACGCAGTCGAAGCGGCGACCATTCCGGTCGAGAAGATCGACGCGCCACTGCTCGCGATCGCGGGCGTCGCCGACGCGTCGTATCCGGCGGACCGGATGGCGCGAGCGCTGATCGCCCGACGCCGACGCGACACCGACCGGCTGCTCGTACTGCCCAACGCCGGCCACTTCCTCCGCCCACCTGCCACACCGACGACGGTGGACCGTAACGACAGCATCGTCTCCGGTGGCACACCCGCGGGGACGGCGAAGGGCCAGCGTCGAGCATGGACCGAGATACTCGACTTTCTCGCAGTCACCCTCGACGCCTAGAACGCCTGCTAGGCGGTGAGCGTTCTCTCGTACTTGCGCACCGACAGCGGCACGAACACCACGAGCAAGATGACCACCCAGATCAGCGTGTAGAGCACCGGATTCTGCAGCGGCCACACATCCGGCGCGGGCGCCGCGGGGTTGGTGTTGCCGAACAACTCGCGCACGGCCTGTGTGACCGCGGAAATCGGGTTCCATTCGGCGATGGTCTTGAGGACCGTCGGGAAGCCGTCGATGGGAACGAACGTGTTGGCGATGAACGTGAGCGGGAAGATCACGATGAACGACGCGTTGTTGAAGATCTCGGGTGAGCGAACCGTCAGTCCGACGAATGCCATGACCCACGAGATCGAATACGCGAACAGCAGAAGCAGAACGTAGCCCGCGACCGCCTCGAAGAACGACGACGTGATGCGCCATCCGACGATGAGTCCGGTGATCGACATGATCGTGATGGTCACGATGTTGTTGCCGACGTCGGCTGCGGTGCGTCCGATGACGACGGCCGAACGCGCCATCGGCAGCGACCGGAACCGGTCCATGACGCCCTTCTGCAGATCCTCCGCGAGCGAGGATCCGGTGATGGACGCACCGAAGATCATGGTCTGCACGAAGATGCCGCCCATGAGGAAGCTCTTGTAGTCCACACCGGGAACGTCGATGGCACTGCCGAAGACGTACGCGAACAGCAGCACGAACATGATCGGCGACAGCGTGGCGAAGAACAGCAGATCGGGAACTCGCTTGAGCTTGATCAGGTTTCGCTTGGTGATGATCAGAGAATCGTGAAAGACACTCATTTGGCTTCCTCCACTGCAGCGTCGGCCTCGGTCGCATGTCCGGTGAGGCTGAGAAACACGTCGTCGAGATTCGGTCGACGCAGTCCGACGTCCACCACACCGATGTTCGCCTGTTTCATCTGAACGAGAGCCTCGGTCAGGTCGTCGGCCCCCTCCCCGACGGACACGGTGATACGACGCGTCTGCGCGTCGTACGCCGGTGCATCGACTCCGATCGGCGTCAGGATCTTCTCGGCCCGCTCGCGATCGGATGCGTCGATCAGCACGAACTCGAGACGTTCGCCGCCGACCTGCGCCTTGAGGTGATCGGCGGTGCCCTCGGCAATGATGGATCCTTTGTCCAGCACGATGATCGAGTCGGCGAGCCGGTCCGCTTCTTCGAGATACTGCGTCGTCAACAGAATGGTCGTTCCGTCCTTGACCAGATCGGAGATGAACTCCCACATACCGATTCGACTGCGCGGATCGAGACCCGTCGTCGGCTCGTCGAGGAACACCACCCTTGGCCGACCGATGAGACTCGCCGCGATGTCGAGTCTGCGCCGCATACCGCCGGAGTACTGCTTGGCCGTCCGATCACGCGCGTACTCGAGATCGAACCGGGCGAGCAGTTCGTCGGCACGCCGACGGGCCTCTGCCTTCTTCAGCCCGAACAGCCTGCCCACCATCTCGAGATTCTCGTAACCCGTCAGATATTCGTCGACGGCGGCGAACTGGCCGGTGAGTCCGATCATGGACCGAACTTCGTTGGCCTTCTTCGCCACATCCAGGCCGAACACTTCGGCTCGCCCCGACGTCGCTTGCAACAGGGTCGCGAGAATGCGAACCGCTGTGGTCTTTCCTGCCCCGTTGGGCCCGAGCACTCCGAGCACCGTGCCCTCGGGTACTCCGAAACTGATTCCGTTCAGCGCGACGTTCTTGCCGTACCGCAGGACCAGGTTCTCGACTTCGATGGCGTTCGCCATTGTGTACTCCCCATTCCATTTCTGTGCACTCTGCGAAAGCAGACTCGGAACGCGTGGAACATTAATCGCTCCCTAGGACACAGCCTGTCCTCGAACAGTTCAGCGTGACGGCGCCCACACCGTCGACCCGAATCGGCTCGACACCGTCAGTACACCCGCGGTCTCGGACACCGACATTTCCCGTGGATCGACGCCCTCGGGCCACAGCACCGACCACATCATCGCACCGTCGGACGCGCGAATCGCGTGCATTCCGGTGTAGTCGCCGAACACGTAGTGTTCACCGTCGATCGCCCCGGCACGCGCCCAATAGGCGTCCTGCCACGGCGTCGTCCATCTCGTGAGACCGGTTCGAAGATCGATACCGGAGAAGGTGCGAGTCTCCGACGACCGGACGATCACCGTATCCCCCACCGCCGCCAGCACTGCCGAGTCGAGTCCGCCGGTGCCTTCGACCGTCGCCGGATTTCGCCACAGCTCGGCTCCCGAGATCGGATCGTATGCACCGTCACCGAGGAACAACGGGACGTCGTCGTCGCCGAGGTTCGCCCACGGCCTCGGCGACAGCCCGAGCGTGGCGACCGGGACGACGGTCACCACCTTTCCCGTCCCGTCGAGGATGACCTCGACGAGTGCGCCGTCACCGGCCCTGCTGACGTTGACGTACAGATCGTTTCGCAGCGGCAGCGGATTCTCGCCGAAGAACGCGAATCGCGGCGCACCGGTGTCGATGTCGATGATGTGGTGGGCACCGGACGAGTAGACGTCGACGATGTTCTTGTCCGGAAAGACTGCGGGTGAGGCGGGTCGGCCGGGCACAGGGGAATCGAAGGTCGCCGACCAGTGAGTGTCGAGTTCGGTGTACGTGCCGGAGCGAATCCTCGACACGAGCATGTCCTCGCTCCTCGTCGATACGTATCCGACCCCGTTCGCAGCTCGCACGTGGTAGACGTTCTCGTCGGTCGAGATGTCACCGAGAATTCGGCCGTCCGTCACGTCGAGATACACCACCCGGTGGTCGCCGTAGCACGCAAGAACGGTGTCGTCGATCTCCTCGGCGCACTGCCGTACCGGGCCGACGTCGCGCAGCCACAACCGCTCTCCGCTGCTGGGATCGAGCGCGAGAACGCGCAGACCCTTCGGATTCTTCGAGTAGTCGCCGTCGGCCAGCCCGGCGAGCATCGGCATGTCCTCGCCGGGAATCTCGGGCAGCGCGAACGCGCGCGAGTGCGTGGCCGTGCCGAGGACGGCGGTATCGAGAGTCCACACCGGAGTGGGCGCAACGGCGAAATCGCCTGCGGCGAAACGCGCGTCGACCTCGGGGTGCGGCGGCGGCACGCTGCACCCGGCGCCCAGCAGCGCCAGCACGACAAGTCCTGCGACACCACGTCCGTTTCTCACCGCGGTCAGCTCTCGACCGTGACGGTGTACCCGCTTGCACCGAGTGCCGCGAGCACGTCCTCGCGATGCGATGGTCCCCGTGTCTCGACGGTCAGCATCACGTCCACTTCCTCGAGCCCCAGTTGCCCACCCGTCCTCGAGTGCACCACATCGACGACGCTCGCCCCGAGCGTCTTGACCACACCCAACAGACTGAGCAGACCGCCCGGTCGATCCGAAACCGTCACGCGCACAGCCAAGTAGCGGCCCGCCGCACGCAGTCCGTGCGTGATGACATGCGTCAGGAGGAGCGGATCGATGTTGCCACCGGAGAGCACCGCGCATACCGAACCCTGCAGGTGCAGGTCGTCGCGGGTCATCAGCGCCGCGACCGCCGCAGCGCCGGCAGGCTCGACGATGAGCTTGGCTCGTTCGATACACAGCAGCAGCGCCCGGGAGAGAGCATCCTCGCTGACGGTGACGACGTCGTCGACCCAGCTCTCGACGTGCTCGAACGGCACACTGCCCGGCAGGCCGACAGCGATACCGTCGGCCATCGTCGACATCGAACTCATCGCAAGCGGGCGTCCCGCAGCCAGCGACGGCGGCCATGCTGCCGCGCCTTCGGCCTGCACACCGATCACGCGCACGTCGGGCTTTTGCAGATGTACCGCAGCAGCGACGCCGGCGAGCAGTCCGCCGCCGCCGGTCGGGACCAGCACGGTACCGACGTCCGGCATCTGACCGAGGAGCTCGGTTCCCAAAGTCGCCTGTCCGGCAACGATATCCGCATGGTCGAACGGATGAATCAGAACGGCGCCGGTACGCTCGGCGAACTCACGCGCATGACCGAGTGCTTCGTCGACGGTCTGACCGACGAGATTCACCGTCGCCCCGTACGCCTTGGTCGCGACGAGCTTCGGCAGCGACACGCCCGTCGGCATGAAGACGGTCGAATTGATTCCCAATTGTGTTGCAGCCCAAGCGACACCTTGGGCATGGTTCCCCGCGCTCGCCGCGACGACACCGCCTGCGCGCTGCTCCTTCGACAACTTCGAAATCCGGTTGTATGCACCACGAGGCTTGAAAGACCCTGTGCGCTGCAAGTTTTCACACTTGAGCCGCACTTCGTGGCCGGTCAGATCCGACAGGATCCGCGACGCGACGACAGGAGTGCGGCGCATGACCGGCTCGAGCGTCACCTCCGCGTCGGCGATATCTCGAGCGGTGAGGAGATTCTCACTCAAGAGGTCGCCCGATCCCGGCACGCATCTTCATCACCGCACCCGCCTTACCAGCGCCGACAACAGCCGTAAGAATTCCGTCACGGACGTAGTATGCCAGGAATTTTCTGCCGTCGTCCTCGACGATCCGAACAGTATCTTCGGGAGAAGGAGCGCCGAGGGCTTGGATCTTCAGGTCGTACTGGTCGCTCCAGAAATACGGAACCTGCGGGCGGGACGGACCCGGCTCGACGCCGAGCAACACGGGCGCCATGACGCGGACCTGGTCACCGACGTTGCTCCAATGTTCGACGCGTCTCCTACCGTCGCCCACCGTCCACGCAGCGACATCCCCGACGGTCCACACGTGCGGATCGCTCGTGCGGCCCGACACGTCCGCATGGATACCGTTGCCGGTCTCGATGCCCGATCCCGCCAGCCATTCGGTGGCAGGCGTCGACCCGATACCGAGCACGACGAGGTCGGCCTCGAGTTGGGTGCCGTCGTCGAGCACGGCATGCGTGACCCGTTCCGTTCCGCGCAGCGTGTCCAGCCCGACCCCGGTGCGAACCTCGACCCCTTCCCCGGTGTGCAGCCTGCCGACGAGGGCGCCGACCTCGCGGCCGAGCACCGATGCGAGCGGCGTCGCCTGCGGCTCGACGACGGTCACCTCGACTCCCAGGTGCCGCAGGCCCGAGGCCGTTTCGCACCCGATGAAGCCCGCCCCGATCACGACCGCTCTCGACGCCGTCGATGCATCCCGGTGCAGCGCCTCGGCGTCGTCGCGGGACCTGAGCACGTGCACACCCTCCAGCTCGGGCAGCGACGACGGCCTGCGCGGCCGAAGACCCGTTGCGACGACGAGGTCCTCGTACTCGAGGGCCGAACCGTCCGCGAGTGTCACGGCGCGTCGACCTGGATCGACCGATACCGCAGCCGAGCCGAGGCGCAGTTCGATGCGATGCTCGGCGAAGTACTCGGCGGGCTCGAACGTCGTGTCCTCGCGCTCGCCTCGAATGACATCCTTCGACAACGGGGGCCTGTCGTACGGCAGATGTGTCTCGTCACCGACGAGAACCACCGGTCCGTCGTACCCCAGTTTGCGCACTTCCTGTGCGGTCCGCAGCCCCGCCAGCCCTGCTCCTACGATCACTATTGCCATGGGAGATCTCTACCAGAAGAGAAACACGTTCCACTGGCCTACCGCTGACGGTGTGCGCGTCTACGATCGACATCATGACTACAGACCCCAGCTACGCAGCCGCAGGCTCGGCAGCGTTGACCACAACGCAGGGGCGCACGATCATCGCGGACGCGGTGGTCGCGAAGATCGCCGGCATCGCCACCCGCGAGATCAACGGCGTGTACGACGTCGGCGGCGGAACAGCGCGTGCGGTCGGCGCACTCCGTGACCGCATCCCCGGTGCCCGCGTTAACCACAGTCAGGGTGTCGCCGTCGAGGTCGGTGAGAAGCAGGCCGCCATCGACATCGGAATCGTCGCGGAATACGGCGTCGCGTTGCACGAGCTGGCGGCAGGAATTCGACGCAACGTCATCACGGCCGTCGAACGAATGACCGGCCTCGAGGTCACCGAAGTGAACATCACCGTCTACGACGTCATGCTGTTCGACGACTCCGAGACGGGCCTCGACAACGACACTCGCCCCCGCGTGCAGTGACCGACGTCGAGATCGCCGATACCGTCGCCGCCATCACGTTGAGCGTGGCCGGGGTCGCAGGGTTGCACGGCGGTGAGTTCGGCGAGGTGGCGACCTATCTTCCCGGCCGAAAGGTCGTCGGAGTTCGCATCGACTCCCAGTACTGCGACATCCATATCAGCGCCGACTATCCGAGCGACGTCAACGGAGTCGCCCGTGGAGTCCTCGCCGCAGTCGCACCCCACGTCCCGGTGCCCGTCTCGGTCACCGTCGAAGACGTGATCGCCCACTCGCGAGGAGCGTCGTCATGACCTACACACTCGCCGGATTGCTCACCGGCCTCCTGCTTGCACTCGCCGGGATCATCGGCGGCTTCAGCGGATTCGTTCTCGCCTTGTTCCTCGGAGCCGTCGGCGTCGCCATCGGAGCCCACTTCGACGGACGGCTCGACCTGACATCGTTGCTGCGCAGCCGTGGCCGTGGTTGATTCCGAAGGACCCGACACTCTCCTGGTCGACGAGACGGCGGTCGACACCGGCGGGCCCGGCACGCTCGTCATCAAGGATCGGGCGATCGAGAAAGTTGCCGTCGCGGCCGCGCTGTCGGTACCGACGGTTGTCCGGCAGATCGGCGGGCTGTCCCGCCTGACCGGGCGAGAACTGCCACGCGCCGACGTATCCGTCGGCGAGCATTCCGTGTCGGTGAACCTCTTCATCGCCGTGGCGTGGCCGTGCCGAATCTCCGAGGTGTCCACTGCCGTACACGACGCAGTCGCGCGCGCCCTGGACAGCATCGTCGGCTTACCGTTGCACCGATCGAACGTCGTCGTCGCCGCTACCTCGTGCACAGACGATGCAGAACAACCTGTTTCGAGCGAACCCGCCGCCGCTGCGCCGAGACCGCGCCCCCCGACGGCGAACCCTGCCGCGTTGCCGGTGGCTCTCGTGTCGGCGGTGGCGTTGCTCGGCCTCGCGTTCGTTGCAGGCCGTGAGTTCCTCATCGTGCACGGCACCATCGACGGCGCACGCTGGGTGCAGAACGCGGTCGACTGGGCCGCGGGGGTTCACTGGGCACCGTGGATGATCACCGCCGCCGTCGCGGCTGCCGTGGCAGGCCTCGTTCTGGTCGTCATCGGACTCGAACCACGGACCAGGACACACACCGGTGCGACCTCGCCGACGTCGGCGTCACCGATGGTGTGGCTTCGCCCCACCGACGTCGCCCGTATGTGCAGCGATCACGCCGGCACCGTGCCGGGATGCGAATCCGCACGCACGACGGTCACGAAGAGGCTGGTCACCATCGACGTCCATCGATCGGGCAGTGTCACCGACGACGACACCCTCACCCGTTCAGTGCGTGACGCGGTCGCTCCGACACTCGCCGTGCTGGCCGACACCAGACGAGTTCGAGTTCGCGTCAAGCAGGGGCACTCGTGAAAAGGGTGACGGCAGCCGTCGATCGCCTACTCGTCGTCGTCGCCGGGTTGGCGCTGATTCTCGGCGGGGCATTCGCGCTCGCGTGGTACTTCGAAGTTCCGTTCGCACGAACCATGCTCGCGCGCTTCGACCGCGACGCCCTCGCGGACTTCCCGAACCAGAGTTGGTGGCAGGGCGTCCTGGCCGCAACCGCCGTCGTCGGGACCGTCGTCGCCATCGCCCTGCTGATCGGCAACCTGTCACCCCGGCGCACAGGAACACTGCAGATCGCCTCCGACGAGTTCCTCGCAGTACGCGTCGACCTGTCCGCACTGGCCCGCGGAGTTGCATCGGAACTCACGACGTTCCCCGAAGTGCTCTCCGCACGCGGTCGGGCCATCGACGACCGAGGAACCGCAACGTTGGCCGTCACCGTCCGGACGACGCCGCACATAGACATCGACACCTTCACCCGCATCGTCGAGCGGAGGGCCGAGTTCGTCGCCCAGACCGTGGAAGGCCACCCCGTCGCCCTGCGCGTGCAGGTCCACGTCGACGGTCAGGGCCGCGGATCGACCGGTTCCGCCTCCGTCGCCAGCGCAGCCGTCACCGCGAACACCGGTTAGTACGCCGCGCCACCCAGACACAGCACAGCGGCACCCACCCGAAGGTGAGTGCCGCTGTGGTGGAGCTGGGTGAAGCTAGATCACTTGATGATCTTCGTGACGCGACCGGCGCCGACGGTACGACCGCCCTCGCGGATTGCGAAACGCAGGCCCTCGTCCATGGCGACCGGCTGGATCAGCGTGACAGTCATCTCGGTGTTGTCACCAGGCATGACCATCTCGGTGCCCTCGGGGAGGGTCACGACGCCCGTAACGTCCGTGGTACGGAAGTAGAACTGCGGGCGGTAGTTGTTGAAGAACGGCGTGTGGCGGCCGCCTTCGTCCTTGGACAGGATGTAAGCGTTGCCCTCGAACTCCGTGTGGGGAGTCGTGGTGCCCGGCTTGATGATGACCTGTCCACGCTCGACGTCTTCGCGCTTGATGCCACGAACGAGGAGGCCGACGTTGTCGCCTGCCTGGCCCGAGTCGAGCAGCTTGCGGAACATCTCGATGCCGGTGACCGTGGTCTTGGTCGAGCCGGGACGGATGCCGACGATCTCGACCTCTTCGTTGACGTTGACCGAGCCGCGCTCGATACGTCCGGTGACGACGGTGCCACGACCGGTGATGGTGAAGACGTCCTCGACGGGCATGAGGAACGGCTTCTCCGTCTCGCGGACCGGGTCCGGGATGGAATCGTCGACGGCCTGCATGAGCTCGACAACGCTCTCGGCCCACTTCTCGTCGCCTTCGAGGGCCTTGAGTGCGGACACCTTGATGACCGGTGCGTCCTCGTCGAAGTCCTGCGCAGCGAGAAGCTCGCGGACCTCCATCTCGACGAGCTCGATGATCTCGTCGTCGTCGACCATGTCGGCCTTGTTGAGTGCTACGAGGATGTACGGCACGCCGACCTGCTTGGCGAGCAGCACGTGCTCACGCGTCTGCGGCATCGGGCCATCGGTTGCTGCAACGACCAGGATCGCGCCGTCCATCTGAGCCGCGCCGGTAATCATGTTCTTGATGTAGTCGGCGTGACCGGGAGCATCGACGTGAGCGTAGTGACGCTTCTCCGTCTGGTACTCGACGTGCGAGATGTTGATCGTGATACCACGAGCCTTCTCTTCGGGAGCCTTGTCGATCTGATCGAACGCAAAGCTCTCGTTGAGGTCCGGGTACTTGTCGTGCAGAACCTTGGTGATAGCTGCCGTCAGCGTCGTCTTGCCGTGGTCAACGTGACCAATGGTCCCGATGTTGACGTGCGGCTTCGTCCGCTCGAACTTCGCCTTCGCCACTGTGTGTCCTCCTGGACTGATAAGTGCTTGCGGTATGCAGCAATACGGTTGTCTTACAGCTCTTTTGAACTGCATGGTCGTGCGGTCTAACAGATACAGCGTGTCCAGCCAGGGAGAAAATTATTCTCCGGTGGCCTTCGCGATGATTTCCTTCGCGACGTTCGCGGGAACCTCGGCGTAGGAATCGAACACCATGGAGTAGTTAGCTCGGCCCTGAGTCTTCGACCGAAGGTCTCCGATGTAGCCGAACATCTCCGACAGCGGAACCAGTGCCTTGACGATACGGGCACCGCTGCGTTCCTCCATGGCCTGTATCTGACCACGGCGGGAGTTCAGGTCGCCGATGACCTCACCCATGTAATCCTCGGGCGTGATGACCTCGACGGCCATGACGGGCTCCAGGATGACAGGGCCGGCCTTCTTTGCGGCTTCCTTGAACGCTTGTGAGCCGGCGACCTTGAAGGCCATTTCCGACGAGTCGACGTCGTGGTACGCACCGTCGAGGAGCGTGAGCTTGACGTTGACGAGCGGGTATCCGGCGAGGACGCCGTACTGCATGGCATCCTGCGCTCCGGCGTCGACCGAAGGGATGTACTCCCTCGGCACACGACCACCACTGACCTTGTTCTCGAACTCGTACGTCGCGCCGTCTTCGCCTTCGAAAGGCTCGAGCTTGATGACGACCTTCGCGAACTGGCCGGAGCCACCGGTCTGCTTCTTGTGGGTGTAGTCGTGCTTCTCGACCGTCTTGCGGATGGTCTCGCGGTAAGCAACCTGCGGCTTGCCGACGTTTGCCTCGACCTTGAACTCGCGACGCATGCGGTCCACGAGGATGTCGAGGTGGAGCTCGCCCATCCCGCCGATGACGGTCTGGCCGGTGTCCTCGTCCAGCTTGACCGAGAAGGTGGGATCCTCTTCGGCGAGCTTCTGGATAGCTGTTCCTAGCTTCTCCTGGTCGGACTTGGTCTTGGGCTCGATCGAGACCTGGATGACCGGGTCCGGGAAGCTCATGGACTCGAGAATGATCTGGTTCTGCGGATCGCAGAGCGTGTCACCCGTCGTCGTGTCCTTGAGACCGATGACGGCGTAGATGTGACCGGCCGAAGCCGTCGCGATTGCGTTCTCCTTGTTGGAGTGCATCTGGAACAGCTTGCCCAGACGCTCCTTCTTGCCCTTGGTCGAGTTGATGACCTGAGCGCCGGAGTCGACCTTGCCCGAGTACACCCGGACGTAGGTCAGCTTGCCGAAGAAGGGGTGCGTCGCAATCTTGAACGCGAGAGCTGCGAACGGCTCGTCAGCAGAAGGCAGACGCTTGATCTCCTTCTCCTCGTCGCCGACGGCGTGTCCGATGGTCTCGGCAACGTCGAGGGGAGACGGGAGGTAGTCGATGACCGCGTCGAGCATGGGCTGAACGCCCTTGTTCTTGAACGCGGATCCACACAGGATCGGGTACAGCTCGCTGTTGACCGTCATCTTGCGGATGGCGCCCTTGATCTCGTCGATCGTGAGCTCTTCGCCGCCGAAGTGCTTCTCCAGAAGCGCCTCGTCGGACTCGGCCACGGTCTCGAGCAGCTGCGTGCGGTACTCGTCTGCGCGCTCCTTGAGGTTTTCCGGGATCTCCTGGATCTCGTACTTCTCACCGAGCTTGGTCTCGCCGCTCCACACGAGAGCCTTCATCTGCACGAGGTCGATAACGCCCTCGAAGTCGTTCTCTGCGCCGATCGGCAGCTGGATGACCAGCGGCTTGGCACCGAGACGATCGATGATGGTCTGCACGGTGTAGTAGAAGTCCGCGCCCAGCTTGTCCATCTTGTTGACGAAGCAGATACGCGGAACGTCGTACTTGTCGGCCTGACGCCACACCTGCTCCGACTGCGGCTCGACACCCTCTTTGCCGTCGAACACCGCGACAGCGCCGTCGAGGACGCGAAGCGAACGCTCGACCTCGACGGTGAAGTCGACGTGGCCGGGGGTATCGATGATGTTGATCTGGTTGTCGTTCCAGAAGCAAGTCGTGGCAGCAGAGGTGATCGTGATGCCACGCTCCTGCTCCTGCTCCATCCAGTCCATGGTGGCTGCGCCGTCGTGGACCTCACCGATCTTGTACGAGATACCGGTGTAGAAGAGGATGCGCTCGGTAGTGGTGGTTTTACCAGCATCGATGTGGGCCATGATGCCGATGTTGCGGACCTTGTTGAGGTCGGTCAGCACGTCCTGTGCCACGGAATTCATCCCGCCTTGTAAGTCGAAGAAGTGGGACTGGTCCAGCGATGAAAAGAATCAGGCCGGTCCAGGTACTAGGTACAACGCCGGAAGGATATGGAAAGTTTCGCCACATCCCTCCGACAGGAAGTCACCAGCGGTAGTGCGCGAACGCCTTGTTGGCTTCTGCCATCTTGTGGGTGTCCTCACGACGCTTCACAGCGGCACCGAGGCCGTTGCTGGCGTCGAGCAACTCATTGGCCAGACGCTCGACCATGGTCTTCTCACGACGAGCGCGAGAGAACGTGACCAACCAGCGCAGTGCCAGTGTGGTGGAGCGGCCGGGGCGAACCTCGACGGGCACCTGGTAGGTGGCGCCACCGACGCGACGGCTGCGAACCTCGAGGGCCGGCTTGACGTTGTCGAGTGCACGCTTGAGCGTGACGACGGGGTCGGTGCCGGTCTTCTCGCGAGCCTGCTCGAGCGCCTGGTAGACGATGCGCTCTGCGGTCGACTTCTTGCCGTCGATCAGGATCTTGTTGACGAGCTGCGTGACCAACGGAGACCCGTAGACCGGGTCGTTGATCAGCGGCCGCTTGGGTGCTGGGCCCTTGCGTGGCATATCAGCTCTTCTCCTTCTTGGCGCCGTAGCGGCTGCGAGCCTGCTTGCGGTTCTTGACACCCTGGGTGTCGAGCGAGCCGCGAATGATCTTGTAGCGCACACCCGGGAGGTCCTTCACACGACCACCGCGAACGAGCACCATGGAGTGCTCCTGCAGGTTGTGGCCTTCACCGGGGATGTAGGCAGTGACCTCTACCGCACTGGTCAAGCGCACGCGCGCGACCTTACGGAGAGCAGAGTTGGGCTTCTTCGGCGTGGTGGTGTAGACGCGAGTGCATACACCGCGACGCTGAGGACTGCCCTTGAGTGCAGCGGTCTTCAGCTTCCGCACCTTGTCGGTGCGACCCTTGCGGACCAGCTGGTTGATAGTTGGCATGAACCGGCTTTCTTCGTGTCGCGAGTCTCATCTGGATCGAGACTCAGGGATCTAGCAGTTGGAGCAAGAGAACACTGCTCCTCACCCGGTAGTACATCCACTGCGGTACTGCAGGTGCTCCAGTACTGCCACCGCGGGTCTCTTGCACCCCGCGGTCGGGTGTGTCGCATACCCCCACACGGCAGCCGCATCGCACGCTCGTAGACGAACGTGAGCACGGCTGTACCTCGCATAGGCACACAGACGGTCCGGTCAGCCCGGACACGACCCATAACGATACCCGGCGGCGCGGCCTCGGGTCAAAACGCCCCCGGTCGTGCTATCTACTCAGGTTGATGGTCAGGTCCATCAGCGTCGATGCCGCCGCGCACGGATCGGGGTATCCGGACCCGGGCAGGTACTGCACCCACCATCCGACGACGCCTGTGTCCGGCGACCCGGCAGTGACGCCGCACGACGCGGGATCGTTGGGTGGTCGGCTGCGAATTGCCTTGCGGCCCTGCACCGTTACGTCTTCCACCGAGTACATCATCTTCTCGTTCGTCGCACGTTCGACATCGAGCGACCCGTTCTCGAACCAGTTGAACGTCACCTTCACGATGCCGTTCGGCCCCGCCACGTCCCACCGGCAGATCGCACCGAAGAAACCGCGCGCGATCGCGTCGCCGCCGACCGTCTCGGCGATCTGATCGTCGGCGACCGCATCGCATTCGGTCAGCAGATTTCGCAGATTCGGATCACCCGAGCCGTCGAAAGTCGCCGCCGTCGGGGTGCCCTGCACGGCGGTGCTGCACCCCGCTACGAGCGCGACGCTCACCGCGGCCAGAACTCGCCTCATTGCGCCCGCTCCACGGTCAGTTCGGCGAGTTGTTTCGCGACGACGCACGGATCCGCCGTCGGAGGTTGATCACCGTATGTGACGGACCAGTGCATGAAATCCTTCCCGAACTCGACGCCGACCTCGCACAGGTAGTTGTCGGTCGCTGCGGCGAATCCCGGGTGGCCGTCGATCTCGATGTCCTCGGCGGGACGTCCGATCAATTCGGAGCCGGCTCGTTCCCGCGCGATCGGACTGCCTCGATACCAGGAGAAGCTGACCGACGGGCCGGTGAAACCGCCGACCTCCCATTCGCATCCCACCGAGTTGCGGGTGATCATCGTGAACGCCGGAACCGCGAAAGCCCCGAGGACTTCCTCGTCCGCGACCGATCCACACTGGCCGAAGAACGGACCGGACGCCCCGGGGTCGGTGGTCGTGGTGGTCGTCTCCTGCGGGCCGGACGCGCCGTCGTCCCCGGATCCACAGCCCGCCACGAGTGCGGCGAGTGCCACCCCGAGAATCACAGTCGCCCGCATGCACAGGGACCTTACCCACGCGGCCCGACATGCTCCTCCCGGTCCGCCCGCCCCCAGCCCACACCCGGACCCCAGCCCACCCGATCCCGCCCATCCCAGCCCACCCGATCCCGCAAACGCACGTGCATTTGCGCCACACCCGGGGATCCGCCCACGTCAGCCCACCCACCCACGCAAACGCACATGCATTTGCGTCACACCCGGGATTCCGCCCACGTCAGCCCACCCACCCACGCAAACGCACGTGCATTTGCGGAAGAGGAGGAGGGAGGGTGGACGGGAGGGGTGGGAGAAGCAGCTAGTCGAAGTAGTCCCAGAACTGCAACCACTTGACGGTCGCGAACAGGGTCAGGGTGACGGCGTAGACGACCACGACGGCGAGGGCCCCGACCATCGAGACCTTTCGGGAGGCGCCGTCGATCGGGTCGAGCCAGCGGCGGAACCAGCCTGTCACCGCGGGCATGAAGAAGTAGGTCATCAGTCCGACGCTGAGGATCTGGCTGAGCCACATCGACAGCCAGGGCGGTGCCCCGACGTCGTCGAGCACGGGTCCGACGAATCGGGACAGCGTCATCACCGTCGGGTACAGGACGAGAAGGACGAGCATTGCCGTCTTCCAGTCCGGGGTCACCTGAGCTTTGCCGTCTTCGATGCGCACGATCGAGCCGAACGGCGTGTTGTGCGTGATGACCGAGAAGTCTCCGGTCAGCTGCTTGCGTAGCTCGGGCAGTGCCGCCGCTCGGGTGCCGGACTGCATCCAGGCCGACAGCTGCCGGTCGGTCCTGAATCGCAGCACGGACATCCATTGCGATGCCGTCCCGTCGAGCACGGGGTCCGCGCTCTTGCCTGGGCCGAGCAGGACTGCGCCCTCGAAACCCGAGAACCCGGAACTCAGTGCGACGAGCTCCTCCTGGGACTTTCGGAACTCGTCCTGACGTCCGTCGACGACGTCGTGCGCGATGATGCCGACGCCGGTGGACGGTGCGCTGCCGTGCACGACCAGAAGGTCGGTGCTGATCCTGGTGTGGCCCTTCGCGTCGCCGTCGTGCAGTACTGCGGCCCGTTGGGGGCTGTCGAGCCAACTGTGCAGGTGATCCTCCGAGTCGAAGGACACTGCGGCGGCCCAGTCGAACCCGTTCGTGTCGGGGGTGGAGACGAGGGCGCTGTCGAAACCGGGCGCCGTGGCGGCGGCAGCGTGCAGCCGTTCGATCCACGCCGTGAACCCCTCGCCTGCACCCTCGCGCCGGAAGATGCTGACCGCCGTCGCAGGAGCAGACAGCATCACGCCACGTCGATCCGGCGGCCCTGGACGTACACCTCGGTGATCGCCGGTTCGCGCATCGCCATCAGCAGCGCGAACAGGGTCTGATCTCGGGCCAGGTCGGGATCCGGCGATCGGACACCCTTCTCGATCAACCCGTGCAGCGGCGGCCAGGCCTGAGGATCGACGACGACGAAATCCGCTTCCTTGCCGTCGTCGAAGTTGCCGATTCGGTTTTCCATGTCGAGTGCGCGAGCGCCGGCCAGCGTGCCGGTGAACAGCAGCTCCGCAGGATGCAGCGAGATGCCGTCGTCCCCCGCCTCCGAGATGTGCACCTTGAAGGCGTCGCCGAGTACGCGCGTCAGCAGGAACTCGTCGCCGCCGCCGTAATCGGAGCCGATCGCGACGGTGACGCCGGACGCGACGGTCCGCTTCCACGGCATCGTTCCCGAGCCGAGGAATTGTTGCGACGTCGGGCAATGGGAGATCGACGTGCCTGTCTCGGCCATGCGGGCCAGTTCGACGTCCTGGCAGTGCACGGCATGAGCGAGGATGCTGCGCTTGCCGAGGAAACTCTTGCCACCGACCTTCGATCCCGGCAGGAACTTGCCGTCGTAGGTGTCGAGGTACGAGTCGACCTGATACATCTCCTTGGTCGTCGCGACCTCGCCGGTTCCCGGCCTGTCGTTCTCGTTCAGGTGACTGTGGAAGTAGACACCGCGGTCGCGGACCGAGTCGT
Organism: Rhodococcus yunnanensis NBRC 103083; assembly: GCF_001895005.1. Lineage (GTDB taxonomy): Bacteria > Actinomycetota > Actinomycetes > Mycobacteriales > Mycobacteriaceae > Rhodococcoides > Rhodococcoides yunnanense. The sequence continues at coordinate 150,620 of NZ_BCXH01000012.1, forward strand.
ACAGTTCGCCGAGGTTCTTCAGGGTCTCGGTCGTGACGGCCAACGAGAACCGCGGTACGACGGCCACATGCAGGAGCGCGGTGTCGACGTCGCCGGTGTCGGCGCCGTGCCACTTCTCGATCTCCTCCGAGACGAGTCGGACGGCGTCCTCTTCGCTGGTGATCAGTCGCGCCGCCGACTCGGGTCCCGTCGTCTGGACCCCTCGGCCACTGACGACGCGCAATCCCCGCCTGCGGGTTTCCTCGAACAGGGCATCCTGGGCCTGCGGAAACGCCGAACCGAACACCATCGCCTGCGTCGTCCCCGCCGCTATCCGTCGATCGCAGAAGGCGACAGCCGCTGCGGCCGCGAACTCCGGGTCCTCGAACTGGGACTCCGACGGGAAAATGCACGCGTTGAGCCATTCGAGAAGCTGGCCGCCGCCGTAGGCGTCGCCGATGAAGGTCTGCGGAAAATGGACGTGGGTATCGATGAAGCCGGGAAAAATGTACCCCGGTCGGTGGTCGACGACCGTCCAACTCTCGTGATCTTCGGGCAACTCGTCGAATGCACCGCAGAACACGATGCGGCCGCTGCCGTCGACGACCAGTGCGCCGTCGTCGATGGAGACGAGCGCATCGGCGGCCCCGTCCACGGTCGGCGCTCCGGCGATATGAAAAATATGACCTCTGTGGACCTGGTTCACGAGCAGAAGCGAATCACGACCGGAGTCTGCGCGCTCGGCGAATTCTGAATTTCATCCGTTCAGTACAACGATTTCACCCTCGTCGATCTTCAACGACGCATCGAGAACTCCGGCCCACGCGCGCACGATCTCGGCGCGTCGTCGTGAGTCGTCGCTCAGCACGTCGGCAAGACCGAGTCCACGTGCGAGATCGAGAGTGGCCTGGACGAGTCGGTGAGTCTGCGGATCCGAGTCGTCGGCGCCGAGGTGCGCCACGGCGGTCCGGTGCGCGACCCGGCCGAATTTCTCCTCCAAAGGCAGTACCCGCGAACGCATCTCGGGATCGGCAGCCGCCGCCGTCCATACCTGAAGCGCCGCCTTGAACAGGGGTCCGGTGTAGTACTCGACGAGCCGCTCGACGACGGCTTCGGTGCGCGCAGGGCCAGGCGGAACCGCGACGGCCTCGGCGCGCGCGTGCTCCATACGGGTATCGAACATGTACTCGAGCGCCGCCGTGATCAGATCTTCACGAGTGGGGAAATGGTGTTGCGTCGCGCCGCGGGACACACCGGCCCGCTCCGCGACGACTCCCACCGTCGTGGCGCCCCAGCCGTGTTCCGACAGGGACTCGATGGTCGCCTCGAGCAGCCGCTGGCGCGTGGCTCTACTTCGGTCCTGTTTGGGTTCACGCGCCATCACCATCTTTGCTACTTCTCCCCTGGTTGTTCCGCAGGCTTCACTCCTGCCCATTCGGGTGGACGTTTCTGCAGAAAGGACATCATCCCTTCTCGGGCTTGCTCGGATGCAAACAGCCTCGCAGACTGCTCCGACAACTGCCGGCCACGGGCGTCGAACCCGGCGAGCACCGATGCCGTGGTGAGGCCTTTCGACGCCGCCAGACCCTGCGGCGACCCCTGCCGCAGAGAATCGAGAATCTCCACCAGGGTGGCGTCTGGATCCTGCGTGGCCTCGCTGATCAACCCGATCGCCTCGGCCTCGTGCGCACCGAACTTCTCGCCCGTGAGGAAGTAGCGGCTCGCCGCGCGTGAGTCCAGACGCGGCAACACCGTCAGCGAGATGATCGAGGGCGCGAGACCGAGCCGCGCCTCGGTCAGTGCAAAGGTGCTGCCAGGTCCGGCGACGACGATGTCGCATGCGCCGACGAGGCCCACTCCGCCGGCCCGAACGTGGCCGTCGATCTTCCCGACGACGGGTTTCGGGGTCTCGACGATCAGGCGGAGCAGTCCGAGCATCTGGGCGGTGCGACTCTCGACGGATCCTCCTGCTTCGGACAGGTCCGCACCGGCGCAGAACGTCCCGCCGGTATGGGTGAGGACGACGGCGCGGACGTCGGGATTTTCGCTTGCGTGCCGAAGTCCTGCCGTGAGTTCCTCGACGAGGACCGTCGACAGCGCATTTCGGTTGTGCGGGGAATCGAGGGTGAGGGTCGTGATCGCGCCGACGGTCGCGCTGGTGACCGCCATCAGTAGCTCTTCGGCAGGCCGAGACTGTGCTGCGACACGAAGTTGAGGATCATCTCTCGGCTCACCGGTGCGACGCGGGCGATCCGAGCCGCGCCGAGCATCGCGGCGAGTCCGTACTCCTCGGTCAGACCGGCACCGCCGTGCGTCTGGATCGCCTGGTCGAGTGCCTTGATACTCGCCTCGGCGGCAGCGTACTTGGCCATGTTGGCTGCCTCGGCAGCACCGAAGTCGTCGCCGCTGTCATAGAGGACCGCAGCTTTCTGCATCATGAGCCGGGCGAGTTCGAGTTCGATCTTCACCTGAGCCAGAGGATGCGAAATACCCTGGTGCGCCCCGATCGGCGTTTTCCAGACCGTTCGCTCCTTCGCGTACTTCACGGCCGCGTCGATGGCGTACCTACCCATCCCGACGGCCATCGCCGCACCGAGAATGCGCTCGGGATTCAGTCCGGCGAACAACTGCATCAGTGCGGCGTCCGCCTCACCGACGAGCGCCTCGGCAGGGAGCCTGACGTCGTCGAGAAACAGTGTGAACTGGTGATCCGGTTCGATGATGTCCATCTCCATCCGAGTCTTCTCGAAGCCCTCGGAATCGGTCGGAACGATGAACAGCGCAGGCTTCAGCTTCCCTGTCCTGCTGTCTTCCGTTCTCGCGACGATCAGGACGGCATCGGCCTGGTCGACGCCGGAGATGTAGATCTTGCTGCCCTTCAGCACCCACTCGTCGCCGTCTCGACGAGCCGTTGTGGTGATCTGATGCGAATTGGACCCCGCGTCGGGTTCGGTGATACCGAACGCCATGATCTTCGACCCGTCGGCGAGCGCGGTCAGCCATGTCTGCTTCTGGTCCTCGGTGCCGTACTTACCGATGATGGTGCCGCAGATCGCCGGGCTCACGACGACGAGCAGGAGGCCCGCGCCATGGGCGGCCAACTCTTCCTGAACCAGCGCGAGTTCGTAGATGCCCGCGCCCCCGCCGCCGTACTCCTCGGGCAGGTTGACCCCGAGGAAGCCGAGTTTGCCTGCCTCGTTCCACAATTCGGTCAACGGCTCGCCCCGGCGCGCCTTGGGCAGGACGTAGTCGATGTAGTTGTATCGCTTGCCGAGTGCGGACACCGAGGTCCGCAGACCCTTCTGCTCCTCGGTTTCGATGAAGCTCATCATTCTCCTTCGTTCTCGAACACGGTGACAACTGCCAGGACTGCGCCGACCTCGACTTGCTGGCCTTCGGTGACGTTCAGTTCGCTGAGCACCCCCGAGGTCGGCGCGGTGACGGTGTGCTCCATCTTCATCGCCTCTAGCCACAGGATCGGTTGCCCCGCGGTGACACTGTCGCCCTGTGCTGCAGCAACTCTGACGACGCTACCCGGCATCGGCGCGAGCAGCGATCCCGCCGCGATCTCCTCGGTGGGATCGACGAACCTCGGTGTGCGTTCGAGACGGACCGGCCCGAGAGCGGAGTCGACGAACACCTGCGAGCCGTACACGCTGACCTCGAAGCTGCGCCGAATCCCGTTGTCGTCGAGCACTACCCGTTCCGGTGTGTTCGACACGAGCGAAACACCGCCTCGATCGGTGACGAGCCCATACCGCCCCAGGGTGTATTCGACGGTGATGTCGCCGCGGGAATGGATTCCGCGGATCGATCCATCCGAGTACGTCTTCCGTTGGGGCTGAGAAGGCAAGTTCCGCCACCCGCTCGGAAGACCTCTGCCGACCACCGCACTGTCCCGGTTCGCTGCTGCATCGGCAAGGGCGGCCGCAAGAGCAGACAATTCGACGGCCCGCTCATCGGCACTCGGTTGCGACAGTGCCTCCAGACCGTGCGTGTCGAAAAATGCCGTGTCGGTATCGCCAGCGAGGAACGCCGGATGCTGCAGAATGTTCACGAGCAGATCCCTGTTGGTCTTCGGACCGTGAATCTTCGCCTTCTGCAATGACTTCGCCAATACGGTGGCGGCCTGGTCACGAGTCGGTGCGAACGAAATGACCTTGGCGAGCATCGGGTCGTAGTACGTTCCGACGACCGATCCACTGACGACGCCGGAGTCCACCCGGCAGAAACCTCCGGTCGTTCCGCTCCCGTCCGATCTGTTCGGGACTTCGAAAGCCGCCCCGGGGATCTCGAACCGATGCACGGGCCCGCTCTGAGGCTGCCAGTCCCGCGACGGATCCTCCGCATAGAGCCTGACCTCGATGGAATGGCCCCGTGTGTCGGGCTGCTCGGACGGAAGCGGGTCCCCCGCCGCCACGCTGATCTGCAGGGCGACCAGGTCCAGACCCGTCGTACATTCGGTGACGGGATGCTCGACCTGCAGGCGAGTGTTCATCTCCAGGAAGAAGAAGTTGCCCTCCTCGTCCGCGAGAAACTCGACAGTGCCTGCACCCTCGTATCCGATCGCCTCGGTTGCGAGCCTGGCGGCGTCGAACAGCCTCTCGCGCATACCGTCGATGCGCTGCACGAGCGGCGACGGCGCTTCCTCGACCACCTTCTGGTGCCGACGCTGGATGGAACATTCGCGTTCGCCCACCGTCCACACCGTGCCGTGACGGTCGGCCATGACCTGGACTTCGATGTGGCGCCCGGTTTCGACGTACCGCTCGACGAACACCGTGGAATCACCGAAAGCAGAGAGCGACTCGCGCTTGGCAGCCTCGATTTCCGAGTGCAGGTCGGCGAGCTCACGGACGATGCGCATGCCACGGCCACCCCCGCCTGCCGACGCTTTGATCAGCACCGGCAGTTGGCTCTCGGTGATGTCCGCGGGCTCGAGCTGCGTCAGGACGGGCACCCCGGCGTCGGCCATCATCGCCTTGGACTCGACCTTGGAGCCCATCAGTTCGATGGCTTTGACCGGGGGGCCGATCCATGTCAATCCGGCATTCAGTACCTGCTGCGCGAACTCGGCATTCTCCGACAGGAATCCGTAGCCCGGATGAAGTGCGTCGGCGCCCGTTCGGATTGCTGCGGCGATGACACGCTCGCCGCGAAGGTACGTCTCCGCGGAGGTGTTGCCGGGCAGGTGAACTGCGACATCCGCGTCGCGGACGTGCGGAGAGTCCGCGTCGGCATCGGAGAAGACAGCGACGGTGTCGATGCCCTGCTGACGACAGGTGGAGAACACACGTCGGGCGATTTCGCCCCGGTTGGCGACCAGAATCGAAGAGATAGTCATGGCATCACATCCGGAAGACGCCGAAGGTATCGGTGCCTTCGATCGGGGCAGAGGCGATGGCCGACAGGCACATTCCCACTACCGTACGGGAGTCGCGGGGGTCGATGACGCCGTCGTCGTACAGGCGCCCGGAGAGGAACATCGGCAACGACTCGGCTTCGATCTGATTCTCGATCATCGCGCGGAGACCGGCGTCGGCGTCCTCGTCGAAGGCTTGTCCGCGGGCTTCGGCGGCGGCACGGCCGACGATGGAGATGACTCCGGCGAGCTGCGCGCCGCCCATGACTGCGGATTTGCTACTGGGCCAGGCGAACAGGAACCGGGGATCGAAGGCACGTCCGCACATGCCGTAGTGCCCCGCGCCGTAGGACGCTCCGAGCAGGATCGAGATGTGCGGGACCTTCGAATTGGCGACAGCGTTGATCATCATCGATCCGTGCTTGATCATGCCGCCCTCCTCGTACTCCTTGCCCACCATGTAGCCGGTGGTGTTGTGCAGAAACAACAACGGGGTGTTCGAGCGGTTCGCGAGCTGAATGAACTGTGTCGCCTTCTGCGACTCCTCGCTGAAGAGGACACCGCGCGCGTTCGCCAGAATGCCGATCGGATACCCGTGCAGATCCGCCCACCCGGTGACGAGCGAGGAACCGTACATCGGCTTGAACTCGTCGAAATCGGATCCGTCGACGATGCGTGCGATGACCTCGCGCGGATCGAACGGAATCTTCAGATCGGTGGGTACGATGCCGAGTAGATCCTCCGGATCGGCGAGCGGCTCGATGACGTCGGCCCTGGGTTCGGGTCCCTTCTTCTTCCAGTTGAGCCGTTTCACGATGCTGCGGCCGATGCGGATCGCATCCTGCTCGTCGACGGCGAAATAGTCTGCAAGACCTGACTTTCGGGCATGCATCTCGGCGCCACCGAGCGATTCGTCGTCGGAATCCTCACCGGTGGCCATCTTGACCAGCGGCGGACCGGCGAGGAAGACCTTGGATCGCTCCTTGATCATGACGACGTGGTCGGACATCCCTGGGATGTAGGCACCGCCTGCGGTGGAGTTACCGAACACCAGCGCGATAGTCGGAATCCCCTTGGCGGACAGTTGCGTCAGATCGCGGAACATGCGGCCACCGGGGATGAACACTTCCTTCTGCGTCGGCAGATCGGCGCCACCGGACTCGACGAGCGAGATGACCGGTAGACGGTTCTGCGTCGCGATGTCGTTGGCACGGAAGCCCTTCTTCAGGGTCCAGGGGTTGCTGGCCCCACCACGAACGGTCGGATCGTTGGCGACGATCAGACATTCGACGCCGCTGACGATTCCGATGCCCATGACTGTGCTGGCGCCGACGGGAAACTCGCTCCCCCACGCGGCCAGGGGGCACAGCTCGAGGAACGCCGAATCCTCGTCGACGAGAAGCTCGATGCGTTCGCGGGCGAGGAGCTTGCCGCGCTTCTTGTGGCGTTCGACGTATTTCTCACCGCCGCCGAGAAGAGCCTTGGAATGCTCCGCGTCGATCTCGGCAAGTTTGATGTTCATGGCCTCGGTCGCGCCGGTGAACTGCTCCGACGCGGTGTCGAGGGTCGACTTCAGCACGCTCATGCCTGATACCCCAATCGTTTTGCTGCGAGACCGGTCAGAATTTCGGTGGTGCCGCCGCCGATACCGAGGATGCGCATGTCGCGGTACTGCCTTTCGACTTCGCTTTCACGCATGTAGCCGAGTCCGCCGAAGAGCTGGACGGCCTGGTTGGCCACCCATTCCCCGGATTCGACGGCGGTGTTCTTGGCGAAGCAGACTTCGGCGATGAAGTCGTTGTCCTCGTCGAGAGAACGCTCGACGAGGTTTCGGGTGTAGACGCGCGCGATGTCGATCTTCCTGGCCATCTCGGTGACGGTATTCTGCACGGATTGCCGTGCGATGAGCGGTTTTCCGAACGTCTCGCGATCGCGAACCCACCGCAGCGTGAGGTCGAGACAGCGCTGAGCGCTGGAATATGCCTGCGCCGCAAGGGCGATCCGCTCGGTGAGGAAGGCGTGGGCGATCTGCGCGAACCCCGAGTTCTCCGCGCCGACGAGGCCGGTGGCTGGCACGCGGGCGTCGGTGAAGGTCAGCTCCGCGGTGTCCGACGCCCTCCACCCCATTTTGTCGAGCTTGCTCGTCACCTCGAAGCCCGGGGTGCCCGTCTCGACGACGAGGAGCGAGACCCCTGCTGCGCCGTCGCCTCCGGTGCGGACAGCGGTGACGACGAAGTCCGCACGGCAACCGGAGGTGATGTACGTTTTCGCGCCGTTGACGACGTAGTGATCGCCGTCTTTCACGGCCTTGGTACGCAGATGTCCGACGTCGGATCCACCGCCCGGCTCGGTGATGGCGAGAGATCCGATCTTCTCTCCTGCCAGGGTCGGCCTGACCCACTTGTCGATCTGTTCGGTATCACCGGCTGCCACCAGGTGAGGCAACGCGATTCCACTGGTGAAGAGCGATGCAAACACCCCACCGGACGCGCCCGCTTGGTGCATTTCCTCGCAGATGACGACGGCGTCGGCGAGATCTCCCCCGTCGCCGCCCACGTCCTCGGGGAACCCTGCGCCGATGAGTCCGAGAGCTGCTGCCTTCTTGTGCAGATCACGCGGCAGTTCACCGTCGGTCTCCCACTGATTCAAGTTCGGCAGAATCTCCTGTTCTACGAAGCTACGTACGGTCTTTCGCAGTTGCTTACGTTCAGGGGTATTCCAGATGGTCATATCTGTCCTTTGAAAACCAGCGTTTCGGGAATGTCGATGTGACGCGACCGCAGCCACTCGCCGAGCCCCTTGGCCTGTGGATCGAATCGTGCCTGCGAGGCGACGCCGTCGCCGAGGATGCCCTCGATGACGAAATTGACGGCACGTAGGTGTGGCAGGACGTGCCTGGTGACGGCGAGGTTCTCCGCTTCCGGGAGGAGAGTCTTCATGCGCTCGACGGTCAGAGCATGTGCCAACCAGGAGAATTCGTCGTCTGTACGGACCCAGACACCCACGTTGGCGCTTCCGCCCTTGTCGCCGCTGCGGGCGGCGGCGATGGTGCCGAGTGGAACCCTGATAGTGGGTTCCTCGGGTCGTCGCGTCGGGAGTTCAGGCGGGTCGACTGGTTCGAGCGCCTGCGTCTCGGTGGCCTGAGCGATGTCGATTCGGGTTCCATCGGGCAGCACAGCCACGTGAGGGACCTGTTCTGCTGGAACATATCCCGCGGTGAACACACCGTACGGTGCACCGTTGCCGGGAGGGGCAGTCAGCGAGAAACCGGGGTAGCTAGCGAGGGCGAGTTCGACTGCAACCGAGGAGAACTGACGGCCGACGAGGTTCGGATCGCTGTCCCGAGCGACGCACCTGAGCAGTGCACTCGCGGTTTCCTCGGTCTCGGCGTCGGGCTTGTCGGTCCGGACGAGCGTCCACTCGAGTTCTTCGGGCCTCGCCGGCAACCACGCCTCGAACTGTCTCTGTGCAAGTTCGGCTTTGGCAGCGATATCGAGTCCGGTGAGAATCAGCGTGAATTCGTTGCGGAACCCACCGAGCGTGTTGAGCGAGACCTTCAGTGTGGGGGGCGGCGCCTCACCCTTCACCTGGGAGATTCGCACGCGGTCGCTCGACTGCTGCGTCAGGACCGCGGTGTCGATTCGGGCCGTGACATCGGGATTGGCATAGCGACCACCGGTGATCTCGTACAGCAGCTGCGCGGTGACGGTCCCGATGCTGACCGCCCCGCCGGTGCCCGAATGCTTGGTGATGACGGAGGAACCGTCGGCGTCGATCTCGGCGATGGGGAATCCGGGGCGTCCCATGTCGGCGATCTCGGTGAAGAACGAGTAGTTGCCTCCAGTGGCCTGAGTGCCACATTCGATGACGTGACCGGCCACCACGGCCCCGGCCAGGGCGTCGTACTCCGTTGTTGCCCAACCGAAATGGTGAGCGGCAGGCCCGACGATGACGGAGGCGTCGGTGACGCGCCCGGTGACGACGACGTCGGCGCCCTGCTTCAGGCATTCGGCGATGCCCCACGCGCCGAGATAGGCGTTCGCGGTGAGCGGGCTGCCGAGGCCCAGTTCCTCGGCCCGTGGAAGCAGGTCGTCGCCTTCGACGTAGGCGATCTTCGCCCCCGAGTCCAGCTTGGTCAGCGCCTCGGCAAGACCGCGAGGATTCAGACCTCCCGCGTTGGCCACGATCTTGACGCCTGCGTCCAGCGCGAGCCCGAGGCAGTCCTCTGCCTGACGCAGAAAGGTTTTCGCGTATCCGCGGGAGGCGTCCTTCATGCGATCGCGACCGAGAATGAGCATGGTCAGTTCCGCGAGGTAATCGCCGGTGAGGTAGTCGAGGTCGCCGCCTTCGAGCATCTCGCGCATCGCCGACAGTCGATCGCCGTAGAAACCGGAGCAGTTGCCGATCCTGACAGTCATCGTTTTTCTCGTCCGGTTCCAGGAAGGCCCGCGAAGGCTTGGGCGATGGTGAGCCAGTGCTGCGCGTCGTCGCCGACGGCATGGACGTCGAGGTCGTCGCGGTGAGCCCGTTGGGTCACCAGCAGGCAGAAGTCCGCCGCCGACCCGGTGACACGCTGCGACGCGTCACCGGGGCCCCAGATCCAGAGCTCACCCAAGGGGGAGGTCAGCTCAACCCGGAACTGCTCGGTCGGCGGGGCCTGTTGGTGCAGCGAGTACGCGAAATCCCGTGTACGCACCCCGATGTGGGCGACACCTTTGATCCGTTCGGTCGGTTCGCGGGTGATCCCGAGCGCGTCGGCGACGTCCTGACCGTGCGCCCACGTCTCCATCAAACGGGCGGTCGCCATCGACGCTGCGCTCATCGGCGGACCGAACCACGGGATCTTGACGCCCCGGCCGACTCGGCCGAGCGCGTCGGCCATGGTGTGGCGCCGGGTTCGCCACGTGGCGAGGAGGTTCGATCGGCGCGATTCCACCTCGGCGGCCGCATCGACGAATCCCGTCGGATCCGACCACGCCTGCTTCAGGACGACGTCGAATTCGGCGGCCGCGTCGGCGTCCCCTGCTGCACCCGAGGTGGTGCGTTCGGCGACGTTGTCGGTCCAGGAAAGATGTGCAATCTGATGGGCGACGGTCCAGCCCGGTGCGGGAGTAGGCGTCGACCATTGTTGTTCGGTGAGTTCTGCGACCAGTGCGTCGAGGGCATCCCCCTCGGCGCGGAGGTCATCGACGATCGAGTCGAGGTCGGCCATGGGAACAGCCTCACATCACCTCGACAAAAAAGCAAGCATGCCTGCTTGTTAATTCCGTATCCGCCGCACCGCGCGCTGCCGCGTGCGACGATTCCCGCATGGTGCACGGGAACCCGTTCGCGGGATTGACCAGGCGCGAGTTCCTCGCCAAAGCCACCGCGGCAGGCTCGGTAGCGCTGCTCGGCTCGTGGGCGAGTCCCGTCATCGCGCGAGCGCACGCGCTGTCCGACGGCGGAAGCGGGTCACTGAACGACATCGAGCATTTCGTGCTGTTGATGCAGGAGAACCGCTCGTACGACCACTACTTCGGCACCCTGTCCGGTGGGCGCGGTTTCGACGATCCGTCTCAGGCCTGGAATCAGTTCGGCTACTCCCCCGGTGTGGGCGCGACACCCGACGGCTACATCAACCCGTTCCGGCTCGACACCAACCAGGGTGCATCGCTCGACGGCGAATGCATCAACGACCCGGATCACTCGTGGGCAGGCATGCACGAGTCGTGGAACGGCGGCGCCAACGATCGGTGGATGCCGATGTCGATCGAGTCGGTCGGTGTCGGCAACGGCCCCGCGGCGATGGGTTACTACACCCGAGCCGACATCCCAATTCACTACGAACTCGCCGACGCCTTCACACTGTGCGACAACTACCACTGTTCGGTGCTCGGACCGACGGATCCGAATCGTCTGTACTGGATGAGCGCCAACATCGACCCCGACGGAGTCGCCGGAGGCCCGCTCGTCGAAACTCCTACGCTGATCCCCAAGTTCCGATACTCGTGGAAGACCTATCCGGAGAGCCTCGAAGAGGCAGGCGTCAGCTGGAAGATCTACAACAACAAGGACTTCGGCCCAGCATCGTCGGTAGCGCTCGACGGAATGATGGGGTGCTTCGTCCAGGCCCGGGATCCGCTGTCCGCACTCGCGCGCAAGGGAATCGACCCGACCTACCCCAACGACTTCCGCACCGACGTCGCGAACGGGACCCTCCCAGCAGTGTCGTGGGTCGTGCCGTCACTTCTCAACTGCGAACATCCAGCGCTACCACCGGCATTCGGTGCGGCCGGCTTCGTCGAACTGCTCGACATACTCACCTCGAACCCGGACGTGTGGTCGAAAACAGCACTGATCATCTCGTACGACGAGAACGGCGGATTCTTCGACCACGTGACGCCGCCGACGCCACCGCCGGGTACTCCTGGTGAATTCCTCACCGTTCCACTGGATTCGGTGTCCTCAGCCAATGGCATCGCCGGACCCATCGGGCTCGGATACCGCGTCCCGGCGCTCGTCGTGTCGCCCTTCAGCCGCGGCGGCCTGATCGCCTCCGAGGTATTCGACCACACGTCACAACTGCTGCTGCTGCTGGAGAAACGGTTCGGTGCGCCAGTTCCCAATCTCACGCCATGGCGACGTTCGACGGTTGGCGATATGACCTCGGCTTTCGACTTCGCTTCTCCTCCCGACGCCGCCCGACCCCTCCTGTCCGATCCAGCGCCGCGTGTTCAGAACGCGACCGCGCAGTGCGGCCCGAACATCGCGGCCGGCACCCTCGACAACGGCGTGCCCTACCCGGTTCCCCCGAACTCCATGCCCACCCAGGAGCCCGGCACCCGCGGTACGCCTTCGGGCTAGTTCGTGGGGCGGGGCGGCTTTGGGCACAGGGCGGGGCGGCTTTGGGCACGGCGTGCGAAACATGCGATCCACCTTCTTCGATTCTGTCGGTGGCGTGGTGTATGGCGTCACGTGATCTCTAATTTGTTGCAGTGCAGCACTTTTCCGTTGACATTACTCCAGGAGTTCGATAAACTCGAACATACATTCGACTGAGATGTAGCCGGGGGGCACGAATGGCGGAGACCAGCACTATTAGACGCAGCACCACTAAACGCAGCACCACTAAACGCAGCACCAGGAATCGCAGGACCGCGAGGAGCCCATTCGCGATCTATGCCGGTCCGCAGAAGAAGCCTGTCATCGATCAGTCGGTGCTTCAGGAACTTTCCGAGGTCGCGGTTCTCGAGAATCAGGCGTGTGCGCGCAAAGTAGAACTGGCGGCACAGATCTGGGACTCCTGCATTCATCAGAACGTGCAAGTGGGCGACGTCATCATGGACGCTGGAAACTATGCGGCATCGGAGACCGCGAAGGCGCTGTGCTGCTCCAAGAAAGTCGCCGACACGCTTGCCGAGGTGGGGATGGATTTGCGACTCCGACTTCCTGCGGTCAGGTCGGCCTTCGCCGCAGGTGAACTCGACTACGCCCGAGTTCGTGCCATCTACCGGACGACGGGTGCGCTGTCGGTCGACGCCGCCAACCGCGTCGAAACCGAGGTTCTCCATGCTGCTCGGCGGCTGTCTCCCGGCCCACTCGCCACCGAAGTCGCCGCGATAATTCAGCGAACGGCACCAGAGGAGGCAGCTGAGCTCCGCAAAGATCTCGCCAGTCTCACACGGGTTCGGTACCACGACAGAGACATGATTGCGACGATAGAGGCTGACCTGGAGCCCGCTGACGCTGCGGCATCCTGGCAGCTCATCACCGAGATGGCTGCCACCCTGTGCCGTCGAGACCCACGTACACGCGGCCAGCGTCTCGCCGCTGCGTACTCGGCCATCATGAGGCGTGAGGATTACGTGGCGTGCACCTGCGAGGTGGACGAGGACCATCCGTGCACAGCACAGCGCGAATTGCCCGACCGGCGTGCACCACTGACCACGGTGACCCTGGATCTCGCCACTCTTGTGGGCATGTCCGATCTACCCGGTTACCTCGCGGGGCATGGTCTGATCGATGCCGAGTATGCCCGTGAACTCGCAGCCAACGGAGATCTGCAGCTACTTCTCACAGAGGCCAGAAACATTGCGGAGAAACTCGGCATCGTGTTGGTCGACCCTGCGAGTGTGAGCGACGAGCCAGGCGAGGACGCTGAGGACGCTGAGGACGCTGAGACGAGCGAGAGCACTACGAGCAACGAGGGGCCCAACGCGAGGGCCGGTGAGTCAAACGCCGCCAACGAGGGTCGCGGCAGCGAGGCTTCGGAGACCGAGACTTCGGAGACTGAAAGCTCGGCGACAGGGCTTTCGGAGGCCGCAAGCTCAGAGGCCGGAGCTTCGGAGGCCGCAAGCTCAGAGGCCGGAGCTTCGGAGGCCGAAAGCTCGGCGACAGGGGATTCGGAGGCCGAAAGCTCGGAGGCCGGAGCTTCGGGCAGCCAAGGCTCCGCTGCCGGCAGCGGAGCGCATCTGACATTCCATCCGCTGGGCCGGGGACGACGCAGGCGTGGAATGACGCTTCCGAGGCGCACTGAGACGAAAAAGCCAACGCAGCAGACACATACAGCGGGTGCTCAGGCGAACGAGGGCCAGTATCGGGGGTCGTACACGTTGATCGCTGCGCTCGAGCAGGCAATCAGCGCCAATCCCGGACTGGGCGTCGCACTGTATCCCGATGGCCATGGAGGTTTCGTCGAACCACCAGCGGGCGCACTGCAGTATCGGCCCGGTACAGAACTCGCGGAGTGCGTACGTCATCGCGATCGGACGTGCCGTCACCCCGGGTGCGATGTTCCAGCGGCCAGCTGCGAGATCGACCATGTAGTGCCCTTCCTCCATCGTGATCCGGTGCGAGGGGGTTGGACCGTGCTCACCAATCTTCACTGCCTGTGCAAATACCACCACATGCTGAAAACGATGGGAGTGTGGACGCCGAGCATGTTGGCCGGTGGAGTCGACTACTGGAAGTCCAGCTCGGGCACTACTGCCGTCACGCTACCTGGAGGCACTGTGGGGTCGATCGATTTCGCCGAAGCATCACTGCTCCCGCACATTCCACGCAAACGTAGACCGCAGAGCGGCACCGAAACGGACGCCACAGAAAAGGCCGATACTGTGCTAACCGGCAACCAGGGCCCGACCGGTAGCGCGCCGACCAGTAGCGGCACGGACGCTACTGCACCGACCGATGACGCGCCGACCGGTAGCGGCACGGACGCTACTGCGCCGACCGATGACGCGCCGACCAGTAGCGGCAAGGACGCTACTGCGCCGACCGATGGCGGCACGGACGCTGCTGCGACAACCGATACTGCGCCGACCGCTACCGCTCCGGAGGATGGTGCGGCCGACATCCCAGGCGGGCGAAGCGAGCACGAGGATGCCGATGACCCAGCGCCCTTCTGACATGACCCCGAACTCGTACCCGACGGCAACAGCGACAGGAGTCTGCGTGCACCAACCGTGCCCTGTGGCCGAGGCAGGCGTGAGACGCAGCACGAGGCACGAAGCGAGCCACGAAGCGAGACACGGGTGGACTCATCGGGTGTGCAGCCGGTGAGTTCAGCCTGTGTAGCCGCTCATGTCGTAGACCGTGACACCGTCGACGGTCGTGGCCGTGAAGTTCGCTGCCACCCAGGAAGCGATCTCCGAAGAAGTACTGTCGGACTCGCCTCCCATACTGCCGCCCTGGCCACCGGACATACCGCCCTGGCCGCCGGAGATGTAGTACTTGACCTGGTGATTGCTGACGTAGGAGATGAACTGATCCAACGTCGGGGCAGGGTCACTGCTCCACCCGCCGATCGCTATGACAGCGGTGTCCGTGTCCAATTCGTAGGTCGCGGCGGTCTGCGAACCGTTGACCGCCGCCGACCACGTCGTCCCGGCAGACTCGAGCAGGGCATTGACCTCGTCACTGGATTCGGACCCGCCGCCGCCCATGCCGGTCCCCGCGCCGCCCATCGGCGCCTGGCCATCAGTGGGCGCCTGGCCGTCAGTGGGCGCCTGGCCGTCAGTGGGCGCCTGGCCGGTCGGCATGCCGCCGCCCATATTTCCGCCGCCCATGCCGGTGTCCGTAACGGCACCGGTCGGTCCGGCAGTGGGGATGGATCCGCCGTGCGCGCTCGCCGAGGTCGCGATGGAATACGAGACCGCGCCGCCCAGCCCTGCCAAGGATCCGACTATGGCTGCTACGGCTGCGAGCTTTCGGTAGCGACCGGCCGCGAGAATCAGAACCGCAGCGATGACCGTGCCCGCCAACAGAATCCACTTCAGAGCGGGCAGCCAGTCGGCGTTGCGATGCAAAAGGACCCAGCTCCAGGAACCGGCCGCAACCATCATCGATGCCAATCCGATTCTGCCCCAAATGGATCCGCGCTCCTTCCAGAGCGCGTAACCGCCGGTGCCGACGAGACCTGCGATGGCGGGTGCAAGTGCGACGGTGTAGTACGGGTGGATCGTCCCGGACATGTAACTGAAGATGAGGGCTGTGACCAGGAACCATCCGCCCCACAGGATCAGCGATGCACGCAGCAGGTCGGTGCGCGGGGCACGCCTGCGTGCAACGATGCCGAACACGAGAGCAACGAGCGCGGCCGGGATGAGCCACGAGATCTGGATGCCCATCTCACTGCCGAACAACCGGTCAAGCCCGGTACTTCCACCGAAGCTGGAACCCGCAGCGCCGCCGCTCATCCCGCCGCCACCGCCAGTACCACCACTACCGCCACCACTGCCGTTGCCGTCGGATCCGAAGATGCGACCCAGTCCGTTGTAACCGAGCACCAGATCCATCACCGTGTTGTCGGTGGAACCACCGATGTACGGGCGGGCATCGGCAGGCCACAGTGCGACGGTCAGCACCCACCAACCTGCACCCGTGATCAGCGCGGCGAACGCGCCGACGAGGTGCAGCAGGCGAGCACGCAGCCGCGCCTGCCCCGCTACGAGGTACGTCAGACCGAATGCAGGCAACACCAGCAGACCCTGGAGCATCTTGGTGAGAAACGCGAAACCCAGTGCAACACCGGCGAATGCGAGCCACATCGCGGCCCGTCGGCCTGCCTTGGTCTGCAACGACCGAACCACGAAGTATCCACCGATCGACATCAGCAGAACCAGGAGCGCATCGGGATTGTCGAACTTGAACATCAGTGCGGCTGCAGGCGTGGCGGCGAGGGCTGCACCTGCCAGCAGGCCCGCGGCAGGAGAGGCGACGCGCTTGACGGCGCCGTACACCGTCGCGACGGCACCGACACCCATCAGGGCTTGCGGCAACAGCAGACTGAAACTGGAGAAGCCGAATATCCGTGCGGACAGTCCCATCATCCATAGCGAGGCCGGCGGCTTGTCGACGGTGATGAAGTTCGCCGAGTCGAGAGAACCGAAGAACCACGCCGTCCAATCCTTCGAACCCGCCTGCGCTGCAGCGGCATAGAAGGTGTTCGCGTAGCCACTGGCAGTGAGGTCCCACAGGTAGAGGACCGCGGTGGCGGCGAGAAGAGCAACGAGCCAGGCTGTGTGGCGATCGAACCCGAAGCGACGAATACGCCGATGCTTCGGCTGCGGGTCGGCCTGCCGCGGGGGCAGAAGTGTTGTGGTCACGGTGGTCCTCCATCGAAGATGTCGAGTACCACGGTGACCCCGCGAGCCGCGCCTACCCTGGGAGCACGCTCGAGACTTCCTGTGAACGGATCTAGATGCCGTCCAGCGGTGTCGTCACGGCGATGCGGCGTCGACCCTCCATATCGACGACCACCTGGTAGGCGTTCCGCTCGGTTCCGACGGGCTCACCTGCGTCGTCGAGATTCTCGAGCACCAGATGACCCACCCAGATACCGCCGACCTCGATCTCGGTCACGATGTCCTTCGCACGAACACTCTCGATACCGCGAGACCGATAGAAATCCTGCCCCTGCGTGAAGAAATCACGCGTCTGGTGAGGATCGGTGACGGCCATGCAGCCTCGCGGCGACACCGCCAGCGCAGGATAGTTGTAGATTTCGGCCAGTCCGTCGATGTCGCCGTCGGACAGGTAGCCGGTGTACCTGGCAAAGAAACCCTCGATTGTTTCCATGCCAGGCACACTACGACGCCAGGCAGGCTACTGCTTGTCGCCCGGCGTGCTGTCCGACTCGGCTGCCGTCGCTGCGGCCGCAGCTTCCTCCTCGCGCTCCTGCTGCGCCGCCGCAAGTCCGGACATCGTCCGCAGCGGGACCTCCTTGACGAACAGAACCAACACGAATCCGATGACCAGCAGTATCGCCACGGCAAGGAACACGTAGTCCATCGCGTCGGAGAATCCGATTCGGAACGGCTCCGCCAGAGCGGATTCGAGCTTCTGGATGAACGACGTGTCGACGAGTGCGCTTCCCGCGATGGACGGATCTCCCGCGACGATCGCGTTCGCGAAGCCACTCTCGAGCGGATCCGCACTGCCGGCGGCGGTCTTGACCGCCTCCTGGAACGCCGGATCGGTACTGGCCTCTACCAGTGCGTCCCCCGTTTTGGGCGCGAGCTGGGTGAACAGCATCGACACGAACACCGCAACTCCGAGCGTTGCACCGATCTGCCGGAAGAACGTTGCCGCGGACGTCGAGACACCCATGTCCTTCGGCGGCATCGCGTTCTGAATCGCCAGGGTCAGGGGCTGCATCATCGAGCCGACACCCAAGCCGAACAACGCCATCACGAGCATCGTCTGCCACAGCGGGGTATCCGCGTGCACGTAGTGGAACAGGAACATCGCCAGCGCCATGGCCGCTGTTCCGCACACCGGGAAGATCTTGTAGCGGCCGGTCTTCGAGATGATGCGCCCGGACACGATCGAGCTGATCATCAACGACCCGACGAGGGGAAGCGTCTGATAACCGGCAAGCGTGGGCGACGACCCCTTCACGACCTGCAAGTACTGCGGCAGAAGTGAGATGCCGCCGAACATCGCCGCACCCGAGATGACGCTGACCGCGATGCAGAGAGAGAACAACGAGTTGCGGAAGAACCGCATCGGGATCAAGGCGTCGTCGCCCATCTTGATCTCGGCCAACACGAAGGCCACGAGCCCGAGAATGCCGATCGCGAAGAACGTCAGCGCCCGCGGCGAAGACCAACCCCAGACTCGACCCTGCTCGGCGACGATGAGCAGCGGAACCAGCCCCACCGTCAGCAATGCCGCACCCCACCAGTCGATGCGGGCTTCCCGGCGATTGACCGGCAGATTGAGCACCCGCCACACCACCACCAGCGCGATGATTCCCAGGGGGACGTTGATGTAGAACACCCAGCGCCAGCCGGTGACACCCAGGATCGACGACTGCCCGGCGAGCAGTCCGCCGATGACCGGCCCCAACACGCTGGACGTACCGAAGACGGCGAGGAAGTAGCTCTGGTACTTGGCACGCTCACGCGGGGGCACGATGTCACCGATGATCGCCAACGCCATCGACATCAGTCCGCCTGCCCCGAGGCCCTGCACGGCGCGATAGGCGGCGAGCTCGTACATCGACGTCGCGATGCCGCACAGCATCGACCCGATCACGAAGATGGAGATCGCGGCCATGAAGAAGGGTTTGCGTCCGTACAGGTCGGACAGCTTCCCGTACAGCGGAGTCGAGATCGTCGAGGTGATCAGGTAGGCCGTGGTGACCCACGCGAGAATCGAGAACCCGTCGAGGTCGTCCGCAATCGTGCGTACCGACGTCGCCACGATCGTCTGATCGAGAGCCGCGAGAAACATGCCGACCATCAGGCCGGAGAGAATCGTCAGAATCTCCCGATGGGAGTACTCACCCGGAGTGGGCTGTGTCACTTCTTCTTTGCTTACCACCGCTTGGTCACACCTTTACGATATGTTTGCTTGCAACACACAACTAATTTGGGACCACCAGCATGCACTGGCCCCACACAGAATGCAAAGCAGCGTCAGCGGTCGCGGAATCGTTGAAGGATCTCACGCATCGTGTGCGGATAGATGCCCTCGGCGGCGAGCTGCTTGCGGGTCGAACGCCGGGTCAGCAACACCCCGGTGATCGCGACGGCCCAGACCGGATACTGCGCAAGGAATGCCACCCGGAACGCGTCGAACGTGTATCCACCGAGCGCCTGGAGAATCCAACCGATCGACGCGATCACGAGCAACGACGCCAGGAACCCGCCGATATTGACCATTCCCTGGGCGGTGCCGAGATTGGCGCTCGGATTGAACGTGCGCGCGTAGTCGAACCCGATGACTGAGCCCGGACCACCGACCGAGATCACGACGACGAGCATCACCAGCAGCCACAGCGGGGCCGGGCCGGGAAGCGCGAGCACGATCGCCCACATGACGGCATTGCTGATCATGATCGCCAGCACCATCCACGACCGGCGCATCGGATAACGGCCGGTCAGCACTCCGAGACCGATCCCCGAGACCACCGCCGACACCACCGAAATGGACAGCAATGCACCCGCCGTCGACGCGGACAGGCCCTGGCCGGAGGTCAGGTACGGGATTCCCCACAGCAGCGCGAACACCGTGATCGAGAACTGTGTGCCCATGTGGCTGAAGAATCCGAGCCGTGTACCCGGCCGCTTCCACACCTGGCCGATCGTCGCGATCGTCTCCCGCAACGACGTCTTCGGTTCGATCACCTCGGTGCCGGCAGGCGCATCTCGAATCAGTGCGAGCGCAAGCACGAACGCGACGAGACCGAGCGAAGCAGCACTGCCGAACGCGAACGTCCACCCCGGTCCGTTGAGCAGCATCAGGAACGGCACCGCAGACAGGATCTGACCCATCTGCCCGAGCAGACCCGTCAACTGCGAGACGATCGGAACCCGGCGCGGCGGAAACCATCGCGGCACCAGCCTCAACACCGAAATGAACGTCAACGCGTCGCCGACACCGACGAGCGCCCTGGCCGCGACCGCCACCGGAAGCGACTCCGTCACCGCAAGCGTGACCTGCGCGATGGTCATCAGAAGCGCACCGAGCGCGATCATCTTGCGCGAGCCGACACGGTCCAGAACCACACCCGACGGGATCTGCATCGCGGCATAGACGACGACCTGCAGAACCACGAACGACGACAGCAACGCCGGGCTCACCGAGAATCGATCTGCCGCATCGAGACCTGCGACGCCGAACGCGGTGCGGTGTAGAACTCCGACGATGTAGGCAAAAACGCCGACGCCCCACACCACCCACACAGTTCTCACTGGGAACATTGTGCCGGGTGTGCTGTGGAAGGATCGAATTCGGCGGCAGCGATAGCGACGAAAGTGAGCAACGACATGGCTGGTCCCATCTGGGTGCTCAACGGACCGAACCTGAACATGCTCGGCACCCGTCAGCCCGAGGTGTACGGCCACGACACGCTCGCCGACGTCGTCGCGCTGTGCGAGAAGACCGCCTCGTTGCACGGCCGGACCATCCGCGCGGAACAGTCCAACCACGAGGGCCAGCTGATCGACTGGATCCACGAGGCACGTGGACATGCGTCGGGAATCGTCATCAATCCCGGTGGCCTCACCCACACATCCGTCGCCCTGCGCGACGCCCTCGTCATCCCCGAGGTACCGATCATCGAGGTACACATCAGCAACGTTCACGCCCGCGAGGAGTTCCGCCACCACTCCTTCGTCTCCCCCATCGCCAGCGGCGTCATCGCCGGGCTCGGTATCGCGGGATACGGCTTCGCCGTGGAACGGATCGTCGCTCTTACGTAGCGCTCAGGTTCACCCTCCTATGCTGGCACTGGACTTCGTCGGCGAGAAATGGGAACCACGGTGAGCAACAACAGCAAGAAGAAGGCACAAGCAGCGGCAGCGGCGTTGCAGGGCAAGAAGGACAAGCAGCGCCGCACACTGATCCAGGTCGGCGTTGCCGTCGTGCTGATCGTGTTGATCGCAGGCGTCGGGTTCTTCATCGTCTCGAAGAACTCCGACGACACCACCGCCACACCCGCCGCGGCGCCGTCGTCCGTCACCGCCGACGGCGCGATCCGAATCGGCAATCCCGATGCAGCCGTCGTCGTCACCGCCGTCGAGGACTTCCAGTGCCCGGCGTGCAAGCAATTCGAGTCCATCAGCGGCGAGACGCTCTCCGAGCTGATCGCGGACAACACCATTGCCGTGGACTACAAGCCGATCGCGATCCTGGACCGCATGTCGTCGACGAACTACTCCACCCGCGCGGCCAACGCGAGCCTGTGTGTCGCGGACGCCGACATCACGCAGTGGCCTGCGTGGCACACCTTCATGTTCGAGCAGCAGCCCGCCGAGGGCGGCGCGGGGCTGTCGGACGAAGAGCTGATCAACATGGCTCAATTGATGCAGTTGGACATCGCGTCGTGCGTCAACAGCGGCACCTACACCGACTACGTTACGAGCCAGACCAAAGCCGTGCTCGACGACGGCGTCACGGGTACCCCGACCGTCTCGGTCAACGGCACGGTCGTGTCCAACCCGACTCCGGACGGTCTGCGCGCCGCCATCGCCGCTGCGCAGTGACGTCGAGACGATGAGAGTGACGTCGAGACGATGAGACCGAGCAAGACCACGGCGTGGGTTCTGTCCGTCGGAGGCGTTCTCGGCCTGCTGGCCGCACTGACGCTGACGATCGAGCGCATCAAGCTGCTCGAAGACGCGTCGTACGTGCCGTCGTGCAGCCTGAATCCGGTGCTGTCATGCGGTTCGGTCATGACGACCGAGCAGGCTGCGGTGTTCGGGTTTCCCAACCCGATCATCGGGATCGTCGCCTTCACGATCGTGGTCGTCACCGGCGTCCTGACCCTGGCGAAGGTCGAACTGCCGCACTGGTACTGGCTCGGGCTGAGCCTGGGGACCCTGCTCGGCGAGGTGTTCATCCACTGGCTGATCTACCAGAGCCTGTACTCGATCGGCGCACTGTGCCCGTACTGCATGGTCGTGTGGGCGGTGACGATGCCGATCCTGGTGGTGTCCCTGTCGCAGTTGGTCGATCGAGAGCATGCGGGCACCGTCCCGAGGCTCCTGCTCGAGTGGCGGTGGACCATCCTCGCGATCTGGTATGCCGTTGTGGTCGTACTGATCGGGATTCGCTTCGCGGACTACTGGAAGACCCTCGTCTAGAAAACGGCTGGTCTAGAGAACGGCTGATTCAGAAAACGGCTACGGCGTCGATTTCGATCAGTAACTCAGGCATGGCCAACCGAGCGATCTCGACGACGGTTTGCGCGGGCCTGGTTTCCGGAAACAACTCGCCGAGGATGCCGGTGTACGTGTCGAGGTTGCCGATATCGGCGAAGTAGACCGTGAGTTTGACGACGTTGTCCAGTGTGCCGCCGGCCGCGTCGAGAATCAGCCGGATGTTCTCGAACGACAGGCGTATCTGCGCGTCGACGTCGCCGATGCCCTCGAACTGCCCGTCCGCGCTGATCGCGGTCTGCCCCGACAGATACAGCGTCCGAGCTGCGTTCTCGACGACGACACATTGTGAGAGCAGCTGAGCGCCCGGATCCCAGACGGTGTCGGGTGACAGGACGTGCTTGTCGATGACGTACTCCCCGTGGCTCGGTATGGAACTGGCAACACCGCCAATCTAACGGCCCCGAGCAGCGGGAAGAAACTAGAACACGTTCTATTTTGCTCCGCAAATCGATTCGGCAGGGCATGATGTTGTGAGTCAGCTCACACGCGATGGGGTGACATGGCATGTCGGGGAGAGCTCGAGCACCAGGAGTTGTACATGGCAGGCGATCCGATCGCAGTGATAGTTGCCGTCATCGTGTCCGCCGCAGGCGCAGTAGCCGGGACCGACCTCCCCCAACAGGTCAAGGACGGGGCCGCGGGTGTCGCGGCCGCAGCGGAGGACAGCGCACCGTCGCTGACCCAGCAGCTGCAGGACATGATGAGCACGATGCCCGAGCCCGCGCGCGAAGCAACCGGCACCGCATTGGACAACGGCGCTGCCGCACTGGAAACCGCAGCCGCACCGCTGCTGCCGGACAAGCCCGTCGAACCGGCACCCGAGAACGCAGTCGCTGTGGTTCCGCCTGCCGTCGAATCACCCACGGTCACACCTTCGGCAGCCGGCGAGCCGGCCGAGACGACGTCCTTCCTGCCCTCGATCTTCCCGTCCGGTACCGGCGCAGTCCAGTTCGGTTCGCTGAGTTACTCGCTCGGAGACATCACCAACCAGACGGCATTCATGCCCGCCGCCGAAGCCGTTCGCCGAGCACTCTTTCCCGGCATGCCCGCAACGTTCACCGGAGTGTCACTGTCACCGATCGGGGCGATCACCGCGTTCGTGCCGTGGCTGACGCGCGCCGGATCCATCTGCGGTGGCGTCAAGGCGCCGACCATCGCCGCTCTGTACGCCGCGGAGAACGGATTTCGATACGGGCCCACATCGCCTGTCTCGAGCTCGGGGGCACGGGGGCCGGGGCAGTTCATGCCGTCCACGTGGCGAAAGTACGGCAAGGATGCCGACGGTGACGGCGTCGCCGACATCAACGGCATCGCAGACTCGGTCATGGCGTCGGGAAACCTGCTGTGCGACATCAACCACCAGGTCGAGAAGTGGAAATCGCAGGGCCTCGTGAAAGGCGATAGCCTCGACCTGACCATCGCCGGGTACAACGCCGGCGCGGGAGCCGTCCTCAGGTCAGGCGGAATGCCCTCGGGCACGCCCGATTACGAGAACCAAACGAAGCCGTACGTTGCGAAGATCCGCGCGACGGAGATGCAGTTCGCCGCCGTGTTGACGCCTTTCACCTCCCTCGACCTGGCGGGCATCGGCGGACGCGCCGTCCAGCTGGCGATGGACTACCTCGGGTTGCCGTACGTCTGGGGCGGCGGCAACATCAACGGGCCGTCCGGGGGCGGGTTCGACTGCTCCGGTCTGACCTCGTTCGCCGTCTACAAGGCGTCAGGAGGAATGGTCACGCTGCCGCGCACGTCCGAGACTCAGTGGAACGTCGGAACCGAGATCCCACTGTCGATGGCCCAACCCGGCGACCTGTTGTTCGGTAACTGGCAGTCGGGCGGGCCTGGCCACGTGGCGATCTACATCGGCAACGGCCAGATGGTGCACGCCCCCACCACCGGAGACGTCGTCCGAGTCGCCCCCGTCTTCGACGGAATGAAGGCGCGCCGAGTGCTGTGATCGATCACCGGGTAGGTTCGGGTTCCAGCACGGACCTACCCGGTACTCGATCAGGAGCACGAACTGTGGACAGCGGACGAGGCACAGAGCCCATGGGCTTCGACGACGCTTTGGCGTCCCCTCCGCCCGAAGGCGAAGGCTTCGAAACGAACTGGACCGTGCGACCCGGTGACGTCGACCCGAACAATCGTCTCCGCTTCGACGGCATCGCGCGTTACCTGCAGGATGTCGGTTCCGACAATCTCGATGCGACATCACTCGGCGAGACCGACCCCTTCTGGATCGTCCGCCGAACGGTCATCGACGTCGTCGTACCCGTCGAGTTCCCCGACCGCGTGCACATGCGCCGGTGGTGTTCGTCGATGTCGACGCGCTGGTCGAACATGCGCGTGTCCATCGGCAGCGGCAAAGGCGCCCGCATCGAGACCGAGGGCTTCTGGATCAACATCAGTGCAACGACGGGAATGCCCACTCGCATCAGCGACACCGCGCTCGAACTCCTGGCCCGGACCACCGATCAGCATCGGTTGCGGTGGAAGGCATGGCTCACCGAGGCAGTTCCGGCGGAGTCGCACACCGACGTCCGATTCCCCTTGCGGGCAACGGACATCGACTCGTTCAACCACGTCAACAACGCCGCCTACTGGCATGCCGTCGAAGAATTCGTGGTCGACCATCCACATCTCGTCGCTCGGTCGCACCGAGCCGTCATCGAGTACCTCTCACCCGTCCTGGCCAACGAACACGTGACGATCCGCAATCGCTACGAAAACGGCGCGCTCACACTGTGGTTCGTCGTCGAAGGGTCGGTGCGCACGGTAGCGAAGATCGCGCCAAGAGCCTGACGGTCCAGCTTGCCGCGGGGAGTCCGCGGTAGCGCCTGCAGCACGACCAGCTGCACCGGGATACTCGGGCTCGGCAACGACGCACGGAGGTGCCGCCAGATCTCGGCCGTGTCCGGCGGATCGATTCCCAGAACCACGGCCACGGCCGGAGCTTCGCCCATCCGCGCGTCCGGCACGGCGATCGCCGCAGCGTCGGTGACGGCGGGGATGGCGACGAGAGCGGCTTCGATGGGCGCCAGTTCGACGTTGAGCCCCGCACGAATCAGGGTTTCGCTGTCACGGCCGAACAGTGTGAGTTCGCGGCCATGAAGAGTTCCCCTGTCCCCTACCGTCATCCACCCAGCCGCCGGACCTCCGGCGATTCCCGAGTCGGTCAGATAGCCGTCGAACAGCATGTCGCTTCGGACATGGACGATGCCGTCCCGAATCTCGACGTCGACGCCGTCGAACAACGTTCCCGCACCGGGATCGACGCCGCGGTCGAACGAGACGAAGCTCAACTCCGACGCGCCGTAGAAGTGTACGAGTGCAGCGTTCGGCAACACCCTCTGCACTTCGGCCCTGCCTGACGAAGGCCAGCGGGCGGCGCTGGAGAGCACCTCACGTACGGACGGCACCCGAACGCCCGACCGCGCGAGGTCCCACGCGATGGTCGGTACCGAATAGATGTGTGTCGGTGCATCTTTCACGGCCTGCTCGGCCGGTCGCAGGTCGACGGCTGCACCACGCGTCAGGCCGTGCAGTGCCCCGTAGAGGAAGTGCGTGTGGTCGAGGACGCCCGGGGTGGCCACCCTGTCACCGGGGCGGATGTCGAACGTGGCATCCGAGCGATCGAGCGTCGCGGCCCACGAACGTTGCCCGCGGACGAACAGCTTGGGCTCGCCCGTCGTGCCGGAGGTGACGCCGACGAGCAGTTCGCTGCCTGCGGTTGCCGTCGAATGCGTGCCCGTCGTCGCGAGCGAGTCGACGGACACCGGGTCGGCGCAACCCAATCGCCGCAGCCGGGCATGCTGACGGGGTTCGGCGACCACGACGTCGGGAGCCGATATCTCGAGCACCCTGGCGAACTGCTCGGGCAGCAGGTGTCGATGCAGAAGCACGACTGCGACGCCGGACAGCATCGCAGCCGCCGCCGTGACCAGCGAACCGACGTCGGATGTCGGAAGGACTGCCACCCGGCGCATTCCGCGCATTCCCGCGGCCGCGCCCGTCACGCGAGTCCAGAAGTCGCCGTACGTCACCGATTCCCGGCGGTCGACGACGGCGAGTGCGCCGGGGGTGTTGCGGGCGTGCACCGCGATGCGGTCGGCGAGGAGCTCGCCCATGCTAGTCGTCTACTCCGCGGGCGACGAGAGCGTCGCCCATCGCGTCGGCAGTGCGCAGTGCGCGCACCAGAACCGGAGACGCGAGCGCCGTCATCGACCACTGCAACCCACGCGCCTTACGCGCTTCGGCGACCTCGTGGACGATCGTCGCCAGCAACGGAATGCACCGAATCGCCAGCGCGAGCATCAGCCCGATCCGTTCGGGATCGACGCCGAGCCGTCGCGTCGGTTCGAGTGCACGCGTCACGGTGTCGAGCATGTCGGACACACGCGTGGTCAAGGTGAACACAGCCGCGAGCGCCACCGAGATCAACAACAACCCGCACACCACGATCGCACGCGCGGGTGAGGTGATGATCACCTGGAACACCCCGATGATCAACAGCATCCAGACGATCGGGCGCAGTTGCGCGAGAGCCACCGTGGCCGGGATACGTGCGACGGCGAAGAGTGCGGCGACCATCACCGCGACGATTCCCACTTCCAGAGGTGTTCGAACCGTGATCGTCGCGACCAGGATCGATGCGATCAGCAGGAGTAGCTTCACCCCTGCGGGCAGCCGGTGCAGTACCGAGTTACCCGGCCGGTAGAGCCCGATCACTGGACGAGCTCCCGGTATGCGGGCACAGCGTTCTCCGGGGACCCGTCGAAGGCGACCACGCCGTCGTCGATGACGACAACACGCTCGAAACTGTCCAGCAGCGCAAGCTGATGCGTCACGACGATCACCTGCTGGTCCATCGAGTCCAAGGCCTCGGCCACGACCCGCGCATTTCGCAGATCCAGCAGCGTGGTCGGCTCGTCGGCGATGACGACCTCGGGACGCCGGATGAGCACCGCACCGATCGCGAGCAGCTGCTTCTGCCCACCCGAGAGCAGATGCGACGGGTGCTCGGCGTGCCCGTCGAGCCGGAAACGAACCAGGATTTCCTGGACGCGGTCGGCGACCTCGGCCTTGCTCAGACCCGACCGTCGCAGCGAGAACGCGAGATCCTCGGCGACAGTGGGCATGACGATCTGAGTGTCCGGATCGGTGAAAACGAAGCCGACCTTCTTCCGAACCTGCGCACCTTTCTTCGATGCGTCGATGCCGTCGACGGTCACCGTGCCCGACGTCGGTGTCAGCAGACCGTTGATCATCCGCGCCAGCGTCGACTTTCCGGACCCGTTGGACCCGATGATGCCGACTCGGCGCTCGTCGAATCGAAGATCGATCCCGCGCAACACTTCTCGTTCACCGAATGCATGTCGCACCGATCTGAACACCACTTCACTCACCACGCACGCTCCACGATCATCGCAATACCTTGCCCGCCGCCGATCGCGCAGGCCGCCAATCCCAGCTCGGGCCCACCGTCGACCAACATCTGACTGGCCAAGCGCACCAACAGGATCGCGCCCGACGCACCCCACGGGTGACCCATCGCAATGGCACCACCTTGCGGGCACACGATCCCGATGTCGATGCCGAGGCTGTCCGTCACCCCGAGGACGACCGATGCGAATGCCTCGGTCATTTCCACGATGCCGATGTCGCCCAGTGCCACTCCGGTCCGGCGCAACACTTTCTCGATCGCGGGAACAGGGCCGAGACCGGGAAGGGCAGGGTCCGATCCCGCGACGGCCGACCCCAGAACCCGCAGCGCAGGTAGGCCTCGAGCACGCGACTCCGTCGTCACCGCGAGGGCGGCGGCGCCGTCGGAGATGCCACACGAATTTCCGGCCGTCGCAGTGCCGTCCGTTGTGAAGCTCGGCCGCAGACGCGCGAGCCTGTGCTGCGTCATGTTCGGCCGGATGCGCTCGTCCGTGTCGATGCCCGCGATGGGAACGATCTCGGCGCCGAAGTCGCTCGCTGCCGCCAGCGCGTGCGATCTGGCGGCGTAGGCGTCCTGACGGTCGCGGCCGATCCCCATCTTCAGGGCCAGGTGGTCGGCGGCGACGCCCATGTCCGGGTCGGGAAAGCCCTCCGGTGCGAACGGGGCGCGGGTGTATCGGACGGGATCGCTGCCCGGCTGAGGTGGCCAGAAGCGCCAGGGCGCGGTACTGGCCGACTCGACGCCTCCCGCGATGATCAACTGGTCGTCGCCGCTGCGGATACGCGTCGCTGCCTGCATTACGGCGTCGAGTCCCGACCCGCACTGCCGGTCGAGGGTCACGCCGGGTACCTCGATCCCGAGGCCTGCGGCCAAGGCCGCGATGCGGGCCGGATCGCCGCCCTGTCCGAGACAATTGCCGAGCACGACGTCGTCGACCGAGTCGGAGCATCCGGATTCGCGCACGGTGTTCACCACTGCGGCGAGCACCGGGGCAGCGAGGTCGGTCGTCGTCAGAGCGGCGAACCCGTGACCGGCGTTGCCGATCGGCGTCCGCCACGGCGCGACGAGGACGGGCGAGCAGGTCATGGAAGCAAGTCTTTCACCCGTCCTCGTGCGATCTTCCCGCTGCCGGTGCGGGGGAGCTCGTCGACGACGATCCAGCGCCGCGGTACCGCTTCTCGCTGCAGTCGCCGGCGAGCCTCGAACTTGACGCCGTCGAGTTCGCCGTCCAATTCCACCACCGCCGTGACCGTCTCTCCCAGAACATCGTGCGGGGTGCCGACTGCTGCCGCCGCGCGAACTCCGTCGATGGATTCCAGCGCGGATTCGACGTCCTCGGCGAGGACTGTCGTGCCGCCGACATCGATCGCGGCATCCCCGCGGCCGTGCACGATCAGCTCACCTCCGGGGCTGAGTTCGGCGAGGTCACCGACACCGAACCACTCCGGCGTACCGAGGACGGCGTAGGGGCTGTGCACGAAGAGCAGCCCGTCGCGGATCTCGGCGTCGACACCGCTCAACAGTCGTAGTGGCTCCGGTACGCGACGCGCCGCGACGAGCGAGAGTTCGGCGGCACCGTAGTACTCGATCACGTCGATTCCGGTGGCGAGCTCCTGCGCTCCTGCGTCGAGGGCAATGCCTGCGACGACGGCGGTCCGCAGGTGCGGAGTGCGCCCGACGAGCCGGCGCAGCACCGCGGGCACTGCGTGGGTTGCCGTCGCGGTCTCCTCGTCGTCGGTGACGCAGGCTCCGAGCCACAGTGCGTGCACGGCGGCGAAGAGGTGCATGGTGGCGTGCAGCGGACCGGTGATCAGCACACGATCCTCGGCTGTCAGTCCGGTGATCGAGGTGAACTCCGCGAAGCTGTCGAACCACGACGACGCTGTGCGAGCCAGTGGCCGTGGGCGTCCTGTCGAGCCGGATGTCGCGACGAGCAGCCAGGCGTCGTTCTCGATCGTGTCGCGGTGCGGGCGCGCCTCGGGGTCCTCGATGTGGACCGATACTCCCTGGCGGGCGGCCGCGAACGCGCTGACCAACGCCGTCGGGACGTCGAGGCTCGATCCGTCGTGCACCGGCGCGGCGGGCCACGCCTGGACGGCGGCGTCGAAGTCCGAGTAGGTCAGGGTCTGCCCGCGCCACACGATCGCGGGCCGCTCGCCCGTACCACCGAGCAGTTCGGTCACGAACGAATCAGGCCGGGGTACGCCCGGTGCACACTCTTCGCGACGACGGAGGCGATGACGACTTTTGCCAGGTCACCGGGGATGAAAGCGCCGTTCGAGGAGATCGCGGCCCACACCGACAGGTCCGTGCGCAGTACGAGACCGATGGTTCCGAAGATGTAGATCACGACGATGCCGCCGAGTGCATTGACCAGCAGACCGAGTACGAGCGGGTACTTCGGCAGTATGCGCGCCGTCAGCAATCCGATGACGAAAGCAGCCGGGATCCAACCGATCAGGTATCCGGCGCTCGGACCGGCGAGTGCCGTCAGGCCCGTGCGGCCGCCGGAGAGCAGCGGAAGTCCGATGAGCGTCAACGCGATGAACACGGCAACGGCAGCGGTGCCTTTACGTGCACCGAGGACGGCGCCGGCGAGAATGACACCGAGGGTCTGCAGTGTGATCGGAACACCGCTGAACCCGACAGTGATGGCTCCCGGGAGCCCCAGCGCGGCCAGCAGCGCGGCGAACACGGCGATCTGCGCCATGTCCCGAGCCGAGACCCCAACCTTCGAACGGGCCACTGCCGACTCCTGTGTGCCTTCGAGACCTGCCATCGTCACTCCTCGTCATCCAAACTTGAACGGTGTTCAAGGTAGCAGGTGACGGCGGAGATTCACCACACAGGATCGGCGGCGAAGCGGGCCAACTCGGTGCTGACGACCTCCGGGAGCGCAGTGTTCTGGGTCTGCGCGGCCGTCAGAACGTCGAGATGGTTGTACCCCTGCACGATGATCGGATGGTCGTTCGGATTGCCCGACAGCGGTAGCTCGATGCCGCCCGTGCCCTGCAGGGTCAGGATCGGGTTCCGCTCGGTGCCGTCCCGATGCAGCCTGTGCTCGCGGATCGCCGTCGAGCCGGATTGCGCCAGATCGATCGTCAGTGCGGTAGGGAAATACCACTCGGTGAAGTCCAGCGGCGGTTCGGCGAGGCTGCGAGCCAGCTGGGAGATCGAGGTGACCTCGCTGCTCGGATCGGTGTAGCGCGCTGTCTGCTCGGAGGCATCGAGCGAGTCGTAATCGTTCCACGTGTAGACGACGTTCGGGTCGCCGTACACAGCAGGCGCTGCCTTGCGGGCGTCTCCGAGCGCGCTACCGATGAGCGGCAGCGACTCCATGCCGGGCAGAGTCGGAAATGCCTTGTCCACCACAGGCTCCGCACCGATGAACCCGACGCTTGCCTGAAGGAAGCCGAACGGCTGCGAATTGTCGTCGAGCAGTGCACCGAGCACCGCGTCGTTGGTGGCGTACAACTCTCGGACCGACGGTGTGCCCGTCGTCGCCATCACGGCATCCTTCGACAGCAGAACCCGCAGTGTCGCATCGATGTTCGTGTTGTGCGGCAGCACATCGACGAGGCTGTTCACTCCGTCCGGATCGAGAGTCGCGGCCACGCCTGCCATCGCAAGAAGATTGGTGGTCTCGGGGTTGATCACCGCAGGAAGGCGCAGGACCGGCAGTGCCGCGTCGAGGTGGCCCGTCAGATCTGCGATCGGGTCGGCAACTGCTGCAGGAAGGTCGAGATCCGGGATGCCCTGAACCAGCGGCGGCGTTCCTGCCTTGACGATGGTGTCGAGAGCGAAGTAGCCGCCGCACTGGTTGAATCCGGCGTCGTCTCCGGTGTCCGGGTTGCCGTCGAAATCCCATTCGGCGAAGTACCCGGTGAGGAATCCGCCGAGCGAGTGCCCGCCGCACAGCACCTTGTCCTTGCGGACACGCTGATCGGGAACTTCCAGCCGCAGTAGGTCGTACTGATCACGGAGCGTCTGCTCCAGACCTTGAGCGGCAAGCCACGCCGTGGCGTCACCGTCGGCGAAACCGGCGAAGCGTCGGCCGCCGATCTCGGAGCCGCCGTAATAGTAATTCGTGGCCACCGCCACGTCTTTCGCCGCCAGCGCACCCTGAGTGCCGGTGTGATCCTCCAGGCAGTTCGACCGACGATCGAGCGCCCAGAACTCGATGTGGGAACCCGCGGCCGCAGCCGCCGACACGGTGTTGCGTGCCACGGATTCGAACGCGCCCGCACCCTCGAAGATACCGGGCTGCGCTACCAGGATCCGATCCGCCGCAGCGGAATCGGCAGGCCCGTCGACGGACCGCCACCGTAGGTAGGACAGGTAATCGCACGCGGTGGGATGCGGAAGAGCCTGCGGCCCGAGTGGGGCGAACACCGAGACGACCGAGGCCTCGACGTCGGTGACAGGTGAGCTCGACGAGACGGGCACTTCCGTGCGTGGAATCGGATCTGCCGAGGCCGAGGCCGGTACGAGCACCGCCGCCACGGTCACAAGAGCGGCCACGGTCACAAGAGCGGCCACTACCGATAGTCGTGCTGATGTCACATGCGTCCCCTGTCCCCCACGCCGTCCCCTGATCGGCGTGGGGGACGTTAGCGCATCGGACCGACAGCCGCGGCGGATACGGTGAACCCATGCACACACTGGTCCTGATGCGACACGGCAAATCCGGTTACCCGGAGGGAACGCCCGACCACGACCGGCCGCTCGCCGATCGTGGCGAGCGCGAAGCGGCCCTGGCGGGCAAGTGGATCGACGCGAACGTCCCGCACATCGACGCGGTGCTGTGCTCTACTGCCACCCGCACCCGCGAGACGCTCACGGCGACAGGGATCGCTGCCGAGGTCCGCTTCGAGAAGAAGATCTACGGCGCGTCACCGGAGGAGATCGTCGAGGAGATCGGCTTCACCGACGAGAGTGTGGGAACGCTACTCGTCGTCGGGCATGCCCCCGGTGTTCCGTGGACTGCGCTCGAATTGGACGCGGCGAAGGAATCGTCGATGGTCGATGCGATCGAGATGAAGTTTCCGACGTCCGCCATCGCAGTGCTGACGTTCGACGGCAGCTGGCCGGATCTCGGGCCGGGAAAGGCGACGCTGACCCATTTCCACGTCCCTAGATGAGCCAGCTCGAGGTGACTCAGCTCTTCAGCTTGGCAACGACGAAGCCGACGACTCCGAGCGCGATCAGGAGCAGCAGCGCGGTCCCGAAACCGGCGAGCCACCATACGACCGCGAAGACCACGAGGGCAGGAGCCGCTGCGATCAGGGCGATGCCCGGACTCTCACGCACCGTCTCCAGTGCGGACTGTGCATGAACTCGGTCGAGCTTCTTGCCTGCCATGGCGAGCCTCTCCTGCGGGAATTTCTGTCTATTTCTCCACAGTAGCGCGCATCGACTGCGTGCCGATGACCCTGAGCAGATCGAACTTCTCGCGGGCGTCGGTTCCGGGCAGGGGTGAGTAGACGAGAAGGTGTTGCCCCTCCTTCTGCGTAGCCAGCGTCTCGCAGTGGACCGACACGACACCGACGTCCGGGTGCACGAACCTTTTGATCGCCGACGTCCTGAACGCCACCCGATGTTCACTCCAGATCTTCTCGAACTCCTCGCTCTCCGCGCTCAGTCTCGACACGAGTGTCGCGATCTCGGCCTCACCCGATCGACGCGCCGACACTGCGCGCAGATCCGCAACATGCTTGTGCGCCATACGTTCCCAATCGTCCTCGACGAATCCGCGTCGCGCGTCGGGGTGCATGAAGTAGCGCCAGACGACGTACCTGTCGAGACCGGTGTACTCGGGAACGCCGCCGGACAGAGCGTCGAACATCGCGTTGTACGCCAGGATCTCTCCCAGGTCGGTGACCACCAACGCAGGGGTGTCGTCCAGCTTGGTCAGCAGATGCATCAATCCGGGTCCGACGTGCCTGTCCGCGCCGACCCGCGTCGGCGGCGACTGCCCGGCCAGGATGTAGAGGTGGTCGCGTTCGTCGTCGTCGAATCGCAGCGCTCTGGCCAGCGCGGCGAGGATCTGGGTCGACGGGTGCGGACCACGGCTCTGTTCGAGCCGGGTGTAGTAATCGGTGGACATGCCCGCCAACAGGGCCACCTCGTCGCGTCGTAGACCGGGTGTCCGACGACGCACGCCCGGTGCGATCCCGACATCAGCCGGGGTCAGAAGTTCTCGTCGCCGACGAAGGAAATCTGCAAGTTGCTCTCGCTCCACCTGAACAAGTGTGCCCCCGTTCGCTCGACCCAGCCAGGGATCCGCAGTCCCCCGACACGTGGTCTCTGGTGCGCACAACCGGCCCGGCCGAGGGTGGACTGCATGAACAGAACACAACTCGGAACAACAGGACCTACCGTCTCGCGCATCGGTCTCGGAGGGATGGGCATGTCGGGCGCGTACGGGGCATCCGACGACACCGAATCGATCAGAACCATCCATGCCGCCGTCGATGCAGGCATCTCGTTGGTCGATACCGGCGACTTCTACGGGGCCGGGCACAACGAGATGCTGATCGGGCGCGCGTTGAAAGAACGTTCTCGCGACGACGTCGCGCTGTCGGTCAAGTTCGGCGCACTGCGCGGGCCCGACGGGAGCTGGCAGGGGTTCGACGGCCGACCCGAGGCAGTCAAGAGTGCACTCGGCTACTCGTTGCAGCGTCTCGGAGTCGACCACATCGACATCTACCGGCCCGCGCGGCTGGACCCGAACGTGCCCATCGAGGACACCATCGGTGCGATCGTCGACATGATCGACGCCGGCTACGTCCGACACGTTGGGTTGTCGGAGATCGGGAGCGCCACCCTACGCAAGGCCGCAGCGGTGCATCCGATCGCGGACCTCCAGATCGAGTATTCGCTGCTCTCGCGGGGAATCGAGGCCGACATCCTGCCGACCGCGCGAGAACTGGGCGTCGGCATCACTGCGTACGGCGTGCTGTCGCGAGGCTTGCTGAGCGATACGTTCCGAGGCGGGGGTCGATTCGCCGACGACGACTTCCGCGCGCACAGCCCCCGGTTTCAGGGCACGAATCTCGAGCGGAATCTCGGGCTCGTCGAGGTGCTCGCATCTCTGGCCGACGAGCGCGGAGTCACCGTCGCACAGCTCGCGATCGCGTGGGCTCTGACACGCGGCGACGACATCGTCCCGGTCATCGGCGTCCGAACGAGCGATCGACTGTCCGAAACGAGTGCAGCGCTCGACATTTCACTGTCGGACGACGACGTCGCGCGTATCGAGAAGGCTGTCCCCGCCGACGCAGTGGCCGGCACGCGCTACGCCGCGGCGCAGATGGCTCAGCTCGACAGCGAGGTCTGAAACACCGCAGCCAGAGCGGCATCCGCGTCGAAGAGGGCCTCGAGGTCGTACGTCGACGTCGATGCCAGGATCTCGTCCGCATCGGTCCGCTCGACGAGCTCGTCCAGTTGCGCAGCCACCGTCTCCGGCGTTCCGTGTACGGCACCTGCGATCGACCGCTCGACTCGCTCCCGAGTCCGCGCGGGCGCCGCGCCCAAATCGATGTCCGCGGGATCGATCAGCGGTGGGAACTCACCCGTCCGGCGCGATTGCGCCATCGCCCACGCCTCGGGCAGGACGAGTTGCCGCGCCCGCTCCGCGGATTCGGCGATGGTGATGTCCAGCGACACGATGACCGTCGGCGCCGGGTTCTCCTCGGTAGGCCGGAAATGCCGTCGGTACGCCGCAAGGGCCGAACCGTCACCCTTCAGGATCGGACCCCCGACGACGACGGGTAGCCCCGCCTTCGCCGCCACGGCCAGCCCCTGCCCCGTCGCCAGAACGTAGATCGGCGGCGACGGAACCGACGGCCTCACCGTCACCGATCCGGTGCCTGTGAGGTACCCGCGGAGCTCGTCGAGGTCCTCGGCGAACGTATCGGGTTCGTCGCGGCCCGTGCGCAACGCCGCTCGTACGGGTTCGGTGAACCCGAGCGAGCGGCCGAGTCCCGCATCGACACGGCCCGGATACAAGGCCCCCAGCATCGCGAACTGCTCGGCGACGACGAACGGCTGATGATTCGGCAGCATGACGCCGCCGGACCCGATCCGGATTCGTGATGTGCGCGCGCCGATCGCTGCAAGCAGGACGGGCGGCGCACCACTCGCAATCCCCGGCACGCCATGGTGTTCGGCAACCCAGAATCGGTGAAAGCCGAGCTCCTCGGCATGTACCGACCGCTCGACCGTCGCCGTCAGCGCCGACGCGTCGGGAAATCCGGCGCGGGTGCGGGAGCGGTCGAGGATGGACAGAAGCACTCTCCCACCAACCGCTCGTCGGGCATATTTCTTCCGGCCACGCCGCGCACGCAGCCCACTCCCCCGCCCCCACGCAAACGCACATGCATTTGCGTACAGGGGCGGCCACAGCCCCCGCCCCCACGCAAACGCACGTGCGTTTGCGTACAAGGGGCGGGCCGGGATGCGAAATAGGACCGTTCTCGTCCGCGATTCGCGCGACACTTGTTTCTGCCAGCTCAGGATCATCCAAGCCCCACACCAGCCAGGAGGACCGCATGGACATCAAGATCGAACTCGTCATGATTCCCGTGACCGACGTGGACCGAGCGAAAGACTTCTACACCAGCATCGGATTCAACGCCGATTACGACGAACGCCCCACCGACGGCATTCGGTTCGTTCAACTGACACCGCCGGGTTCGGCGTGTTCCATCGCGATCGGCGAGGGCATCACCAAGGCCGCACCGGGCAGCGTCGAGGGCATGCA
This sequence comes from Rhodococcus yunnanensis NBRC 103083, assembly GCF_001895005.1. Taxonomy (GTDB): domain Bacteria; phylum Actinomycetota; class Actinomycetes; order Mycobacteriales; family Mycobacteriaceae; genus Rhodococcoides; species Rhodococcoides yunnanense. Next base: position 187,321 of record NZ_BCXH01000012.1, read on the forward strand.
GGTGGTCGTCGCGAGCGCGGAGGAAGCCCGCGAGAAGCTGATCGCCGCCGGTCTCGAGATCGATCCCGTCGCCGACTTGGGGTGGGGAAAGTTCGTCTTCTTCGCCGACCCCGACGGCAACAAGTGGGCCGTCCAGGAACTGCCGCCGCGTTAAACCATTTCAGAGAAGCAGCGTCGCCCTGATGCCGCGGTGATCGGAACCGGGGAGGTCGACGAGTCCGGCGTCGGCGACCGTGCCGTCGCGAACCAGAACGTGATCGATCGCGATGACGGGCGGATACCAGGTATCGGCGTGGTAGGTCGCCAGATGTCCGGCTCCGACCTCGATCGCCGCATCACGGTAGTGGCCCAACAAGTCTCGGTACCGCTTGTGGTCGAAGGTGGCATTGAAGTCGCCCGCGACGACGACCGGACCGTCGTCCGCCGGGATCTTCTCGAGCATCTGCCGGATCGCGGCAAGCTCACGCACCCATGCCTCGGGCTTTCGAGGCCACGGCGGAACCGGATGCACGGCGAACACCAGCGGTGACGGACCGGTCGGTGTACCGATCCGCGCCGACAGCAGCTCGGTGATGTATCCGTCGTGACGCTCCTCGTCCGACATCGGATGGCGAGAATAGATGCCCGTGCCGTTGCCACCCGGAGCCGTGCTGACGTACTCGTACGGGAGCCTGCGACGCAGGCCCGCGGCGACGAGCCGCTCGTGCGCCGACGGAGTCAGCTCGACGACGGTGAGCACATCGGACGCATGCTCGTCCACCAGCGCGACGATCGCGTCGGGATCGGCCTGGCCGAGCAGGATGTTGGCATGCAACACCGACAGAGGTGTGCCTGCAGAGTCGGGACGCCGGCGACGATGCCGCAGAAGAGGCAGCTGAGTCCGCAGCGCGACCCCGATCACCACCACACCCGCGGCGGCGCCCATCGGCCCGAGACCGATTCCCAGCAGGACCGTTCCTGGCAGTGCAGCGATCATGAGGACGCGAGCGAGTGCACCCGCGACGAGGACGATCTGGCGGGTCGAATCGACGTAGTGTGCGGCGATCCCGACGAGTGCCGCGGCAACCAGCGCAGCGCCGAGAACAGTGAACATGAGTCCGAGTCTGTCAGCTCTACCTGTGGCGCACCTGGGAGAATTTCCCATTTCCGGACAGACGGTCGCTTTTTTCGCCCGGCATGGGGAACAATGGCGTCTCGGGTCGGGATCGAGCGCAGGGGACGAACAAGACGTGAAACGCAGGCAACTGCTTCAGCTGGCGGCGGCAGGGCTGGTAGGACTGACGGCGCCACCGCTCGTATCCGCAGCACGGGCGGGGGCGATGCCCATCGGGGCCGGTTCCATTCGCTCGCTCGTACCCGAACTGTTCGCGGATCCTCCGCGACCTCCCGATCATTCGTCGGTCATCGTGATCGGTTCCGGCTTCGGCGCGAGCGCGGCTGCTCTGCGTCTCGCCCAGGCCGGTAGTCAGGTCACCGTCCTCGAACGCGGTCTCCGATGGCCGCGTGACCCGTGGCGCGAGATCTTCACCGCCGACATGACGGCCGACGGGCGCGGCCTGTGGCAGCAGGGTTCGTTCACCAACATCACCGGTCTACCGGTCGGGCCGGTGGATCGTTTCGGCGGCGTACTCGACAGCACCCGTTTCGAGAACCTCTCGGTGTGGCGCGCGGCCGCCGTCGGCGGCGGTTCCGTCGTCTACACCGGCGTCACCATCGCACCCGACAAACGCTTCTTCGACCTGTCCTTCGGCGGACGGCTCGACTACGACGAGATGGCGCGGACCTGGTACCCCAAGGCGCGGTCCATGCTGCTGCCGTCGACCATCCCCGCCGACATCTTGGGCAGCCCCAACTTCGCGCACTCACGCACGTGGGACGACCACGCCCGCCGCGCCGGCTACCAGCCCCAAGCGGTCGACAGCACATGGAACTGGAACATCGTGCGCGACGAGATCGCCGGCCGCTCACGTCCGTCGGCGACCATCGGTGCCAGCACCTTCGGCAACTCCAACGGCGCCAAGTACGACCTGACCCAGAACTACATTCCTCAGGCCGAGGGCACCGGCAATGCACTCGTCGCGCACAGTCACGAGGTCGCGTCGATCGGTACCGAATCCGGTGGCCGCTACCGCGTCGAGGTGCGTCGTCTGGATCCCGAGGGCAACGTTGTCGAGTCGCGGACGTTGACGTGCGACAAGTTGGTTCTCGGCGCCGGATCGATCGGCACCACCGAATTGCTGCTGCGCGCGCAGGCGACGGGTGCGCTGGGCAACCTCAACGAGTTCGTCGGCCGCGGATTCGGCACCAACGGTGACGCGTCGATGACGCGGTCGCTCGGGCCTGCAGCAGGCGTTCCGCAAGCGGCGCCGTGCGCGTCACGCATCGTCGACGAGTCCGGGCTGCCGTTGACCGTCGAGAACTGGTACGTGCCCGGTGTTCCATGGGATCTCGGTTTCCTCGGCTCGCTCGGGATGACCGTCGATCCGCTGCGCGCGAACTTCGCCTACAACGCCGCAACGGATTCGATGTCGCTGTCCTGGCCGCAGGGTGGCAGCCGGGACACGGTCGAAGCACTTCGCGCCGTGCAGAACAAGATGGCTCAGGCCGGTGGAACCGTCGTCTCCGCAGAGCCGTTCACTCGCGACGTCGACGACACCTTCACCGCGCATCCCCTCGGCGGTGCGGTGCTCGGGGACGTCACCGACTCCTACGGCCGCGTCAAGGGCCATGACGGGCTCTACGTCGTCGACAGTGCCTTGATCCCCGGCAGCACGGGTGCAGCCAACCCGTCGCTCACCATCACAGCCCTGGCCGAACGCAACATCGCTCGTGTCATCGCCGATGGGCGGTAGCTGCGGCTGCGGCTGCGCCGCCCGCGGTCAGCGCACCTGAATTTCCGGCCGACCCTCGGGGACGGTGACGGTGGTGGCCGTACGCACCGCCGCACCCGGTCTCGACACCTCGCCCAGAACCCGTACCTCCGAACGCCACTCGCTCGGAGTCAGCCGGCCACGCAGATAGCCGCGACGGGCATTGCCGTACTTGACGTGCGGTGATCCCGCAGCGATGGCGGCGCCGGTGCTGTCGACGTCGGCTCCGTCCTTTCCCGAGGCGATGGACGTGGTCGCGATCTCGACGCCGACGACGGGCGAGACCTGATCCTGATAGTCGCGCCTGAGCTCGGAGACGATCGTGCGGTGGATGTCGCCGACGATCGACGCGACGTTCGTGGCTCCACGATCTCGGGCGCCGTCGAGGATTCGATGTCGAGACGCCTCGTAACCACTCCACGGATCCATCCCGACCGTCCGATTGCCATCGAGTCCCTCGGCGAGATCGGAGATGACCGTCTGGTGCGCAAGGAAATTCCATGTCGACGGTGAGGAGAAACCGTCGAGAATCCACTTCTCCTGCTCTGCTCCGGTGATGGTGCGCGACGGGTCGGCGGTCTCGCCGTCCTGAAAATGCTCGCCGTCGCCGTGCGCCTGATCACTGCGGTACTGCCGAGTGTCGAGTACCGAGAAGTCCACGAGATCACCGAAACCGAATCGTCGGTAGACCTTCATCTCCGGTCCCTTCGGTCGCAAGTCACCACGCACGGGAGTGTTCTCCCACCACGCCTTGAAAGCATCCGCCCTGCGCAACAGAAACTCTCGCGGATCGTCGGTGTCCTGGCTGATCTGCGACGCCCAGTTGTTGTCGACTTCGTGGTCGTCGAACGTGGAGATCCACGGCGCCGACGCGTGTGCCGCGGCCAGGTTCGCATCGGCCTTGTACATCGCGTAGCGATCGCGATAGTCGCCGAGCACCATGGTTTCTCGGTTCGCGGACTCCGGTCGCTTCTCGCCGGCGCGGGCACCCTCGTCCTTGATCGCATACTCGTAGATGTAGTCGCCCAGGAAGAACACGACGTCGAGGTTCGACGACGCAATGTCGCCGTGCGCCCCGAAGAACCCGTCCTCCCACTTCTGGCACGAGGCCCAGGCGAAATCGAGTTGTGCCAGTGATGCCCCGAGCGCGGGAGCAGTCTTGGTGCGTCCCACCGGACTCGAGTGCGGGCCGACGAGGAAGCGGTAGAAGTACTCGCGTCCCGCATCGAGGCCTTTCACGTCGATGTGCAGTGACCAGCCGTCGAATTCGGTCGCCAGGTCGACACCTTCCTGTGCCACGTCGGCGAACCTGTCATCGTTCGCGATCTGCCACCGCACCGGGACCACGCCAGGAGTCAGACCGCCCTGCGGCGCGAACGGATCCGTTGCGAGCCGGGTCCACAGCACCACCGAATCGGGCAGCGGATCTCCCGACGCGACACCGAGCCGAAACGGATAGTCGGGTGGGACGACGGACTGAGCCCGAGCCGTTCCAGGGCGCAACTGCGGTGTGAATGCCAGCGCGCCGACCAACGCGCTCCAGGTCAGGAACTGCCGCCGCGTCGTCCCCGCACGCAACGTCAGGTCTCGTCCGATGGCCACGTTGTTACCTCGTCTCACCATCGTTCGAGACTCTCGCGTGCGAGCGAACCCGGCTTGGCCAGAGGCTGACGGTCGTGTGAACGCGGGCTGACGGTGTCCACACTCGAGCTCAATGGGCCGCGCCGTCGTCCGTGATCTCGGGCGGGATAGATCTCGAAGCGATCTGCCATCACGCAGAATGATCGGAGTTCATCCCTTCGATCGGAAATGGCGTACACATGCAGAACACAGAGTTGGTCCGCCGCAACGTCCTCGAGGTCTTCAACGCCGATGACGACGACCGGCGCCGCGAGCTCGTCGAATCGCTCTACCACCCCGATGCCACCTTCTACGAAGCCGACAGCACCGCAACCGGTGTCGATGCCATCGTCGACACCATCCGCGAGCTACACGAGAACACCGCAGGACTGACCTTCAGCGTTGCCGTCGAACCGTCCGTGATCGACGACCTCGCCCGTGTCTCGTGGACCCTCTCACCGCCCGGCGGGCCCGCTGTGGTCACCGGTATGGACGTCGTGATCGTCCGGGACGGCAAGATCGCCCGGCTCTATACCTTCCTCGACCCGAAGTAGGCACACGAAAAAGCCCCGCCCCCAGAAAGACTGGGTGCGGGGCTTCGTTCGTTACCGGTTAGCGGTATTCGTTGGAGAAACCGTAGTCGTCGAGCGGCACTGCGGCACCGGTGTTCTGGCCGAAGCCGTCCGGGCTGTAGTACTGATCGTCGTACGACGGCACCGCGTACGCCGCGGCACGTGCCTCTTCGGTCGGCTGCACCGTGATGTTCCGGTACCGGTTGATACCGGTTCCGGCGGGGATCAGCTTACCGATGATGACGTTCTCCTTCAGACCTATGAGCTTGTCCGAGCGGCAGTTGATCGCCGCGTCGGTGAGCACACGAGTGGTCTCCTGGAAGGACGCTGCCGACAGCCACGAATCGGTTGCCAGCGATGCCTTGGTGATACCCATCAGGACCGGACGTCCGGCTGCGGGCTCGCCACCTTCGGACACGACGCGACGGTTCGACGCCTCGAATTCGCTGCGCTCGGTGAGTGAACCGGGCAGGAACTCGGTGGAGCCGGAGTCGATGATCGTGACACGACGGAGCATCTGGCGCACGATCGTCTCGATGTGCTTGTCGTGAATCGACACACCCTGCGACCGGTACACCTCCTGGACCTCGTTGACCAGGTGGATCTGAACCTGGCGAGGACCCATCACGCGCAGAACCTCGTGCGGATCGGCAGCACCTTCCATGAGCTGCTGGCCGACCTCGACGTGGTCACCGTCCGCCAGAAGGCGCTCGGTGCCGTCGTCGTGCTTGAAGACGCGCAGACGCTGACGCTTGGAGAGCTTGTCGTAGACAACCTCTTCGCCGCCGTCGTCCGGGACGATGGTGATCTTGTAGAAACGATCGCCGTCCTCGAGCTGGATGCGTCCCGACACGTCCGCGATCGGAGCCTTGCCCTTCGGCACACGGGCCTCGAACAGCTCCTGCACGCGAGGCAGACCACCGGTGATGTCATCTCCGGCGACACCACCCTGGTGGAAGGTACGCATGGTCAGCTGGGTTCCGGGCTCACCGATCGACTGTGCGGCGACGATACCGACGGCCTCACCGATGTCGACGAGCTTGCCGGTGGCCATCGAACGGCCGTAGCACGTGGCGCAGACGCCGGTGCCGGTGGTGCAGGTCAGAACCGAACGAACCTTGACCGAGGTGATGCCCGCTTCGAGCAGCGCGTCGATGGCCGGATCGCCGAGATCGTGTCCACGAGCGACGATGACAGTGCCGTTCGCGTCGACAGCATCGCTCGCCAACGTACGGGCGTAGGTGCTGGTCTCGACGTGAGCGTCGCGGATCATCGTGCCATCGGCGAGCTTCTCGGCGATGGTCGTGTTGATGCCGCGCTCGGTGCCACAGTCGGTTTCCCGAACGATGACGTCCTGCGAGACGTCGACGAGACGACGCGTCAGGTATCCCGAGTCGGCGGTACGAAGCGCCGTATCGGCCAGGCCCTTACGAGCACCGTGCGTGTTGATGAAGTACTCGAGGACCGTCAGGCCTTCCTTGAAGGAAGACTTGATCGGACGCGGGATGAACTCACCCTTCGGGTTGGTCACCAGGCCCTTCATGCCGGCGAGCGACCGCACCTGAGTCATGTTTCCGGCGGCGCCGGACTTCACGATCATCGGGATGGGGTTGTCGTCGGGGAAGTGCGCCTCCATGGCCTTACCGACCTGCTCGGTGGCGTCCTGCCAGATCTTGACCAGTGCGGAGTTGCGCTCGACCTTGTCGAGTGCGCCACGCTGGTACTTCTTCTCGATCTGATCGGCCTGAGCCTCGAACGTCTCCATGATCTGCGGCTTCTCCGGCGGCACGAGGACGTCGGAGATCGAGATGGTGACACCCGAACGCGTGGCCCAGTAGAAGCCTGCGTCCTTGAGCTTGTCGACGGTCTGTGCGACGACGATCATCGGGTAGCGCTCGGCGAGATCGTTGATGATCGTTGCCTGACGCTTCTTCGGCATCTGCTCGTTGACGAACGGGTAGTCCGCCGGGAGCAGCTCGTTGAAGAGCACACGACCGAGAGTGGTCTCGGCGATCCAGCCGTCGCCACGTCGCCAGCCGTTGGGGAACAGCTCGGACTCGACTTCGCGGGCCGGACGCTGCTGCGTCAAGCGAACACGAATCAGCGACTGCACGGTGAGTGCGCCACGATCGACTGCCATCTGAGCCTCGGCCGGTGTCGAGTACGCACCGAACTCCGCGACGTCGGTCTTCGCATCGGCACGTTCGCCGGTTGCACCGTCGTCGAGACGCGTGAGGTGGAACAGACCCGTCACCATGTCCAGACGCGGCATGGCGAGCGGACGACCCGATGCAGGCGAGAGGATGTTGTTCGACGACAACATCAGCACGCGTGCCTCGGCCTGAGCCTCGGCGGACAGCGGGAGGTGGACAGCCATCTGGTCACCGTCGAAGTCGGCGTTGAACGCCTCACACACGAGCGGGTGCAGCTGGATGGCCTTGCCCTCGACGAGCTGCGGCTCGAACGCCTGGATGCCCAACCGGTGCAGGGTAGGTGCACGGTTCAGCAGCACGGGGTGCTCGCCGATGACCTCTTCGAGAACGTCCCACACCTGCGGACGCTGACGCTCGACCATGCGCTTGGCCGACTTGATGTTCTGCGCGTGGTTCAGATCCACCAAGCGCTTCATCACGAACGGCTTGAACAGCTCGAGAGCCATCAGCTTCGGCAGACCACACTGGTGAAGCTTCAGCTGCGGGCCGACGACGATGACCGAACGGCCCGAGTAGTCGACGCGCTTGCCGAGGAGGTTCTGACGGAAGCGACCCTGCTTGCCCTTGAGCAAGTCGGACAGCGACTTCAGCGGGCGGTTACCCGGTCCGGTGACCGGACGTCCACGACGGCCGTTGTCGAACAGGGCGTCGACCGACTCCTGCAGCATCCGCTTCTCGTTGTTGACGATGATCTCGGGAGCACCGAGGTCGATCAGTCGCTTGAGGCGGTTGTTGCGGTTGATGACGCGGCGGTACAGATCGTTGAGGTCGGACGTCGCAAAACGTCCACCGTCGAGCTGCACCATCGGGCGAAGCTCCGGTGGGATGACCGGAACGGCGTCCAGCACCATGCCCATCGGCGAGTTGCGCCCGGCCTGGAATGCGGCGACGACCTTCAGACGCTTCAGTGCGCGAAGCTTCTTCTGGCCCTTGCCGCTGCGGATGGTCTCGCGCAGGTTCTCGGCCTCGGCGTCGATGTCGAAGGTCTGCATGAGCTTCTGGATCGACTCCGCGCCCATGGCGCCGGTGAAGTACTCGCCGTAGCGGTCGATGAGCTCACGGTAGATGAGCTCGTCGACGATGAGCTGCTTCGGAGCAAGCTTGATGAACGTGCTCCAGATCTCCTCGAGACGATCCAGCTCACGCTGCGCGCGGTCACGGAGCTGACGCATCTCGCGCTCGCCGCCGTCCTTGACCTTGCGACGAACGTCGGACTTTGCGCCCTCGGCTTCGAGCTCGGCGATGTCGGCTTCGAGCTTCTGCGCACGAGCTTCGAGGTCGGCGTCGCGCTGATCCGCGACGGACTTCTTCTCGACCTCCATCTCGGCTTCGAGCGTCGAGAGCTCGTTGTGACGGAGCTCGTCGTCGACAGTCGTGATGACGTAGGCAGCGAAGTAGATGATCTTCTCGAGATCCTTCGGAGCCAGGTCGAGCAAGTAGCCGAGGCGCGACGGGACGCCCTTGAAGTACCAGATGTGCGTGACCGGTGCTGCCAGTTCGATGTGGCCCATGCGCTCACGACGCACCTTGGCGCGAGTGACCTCGACGCCACAGCGCTCACAGATGATGCCCTTGAAGCGGACACGCTTGTACTTACCGCAGTAGCACTCCCAGTCCCGGGTGGGGCCGAAGATCTTCTCGCAGAAGAGGCCGTCCTTCTCGGGCTTGAGTGTGCGGTAGTTGATGGTTTCCGGCTTCTTGACCTCGCCGTAGGACCACTGACGGATGTCGTCCGCAGTGGCGAGGCCAATACGAAGTTCATCGAAGAAGTTGACGTCGAGCACGTAACTTCCTTTCCCCGTGATGGGTGTTGTGCTGTGCGAATCAGATCAAGGTTGTTCGCCCCCGGAGCCTGCAGCGATGCAGGCCCCGGGGACCGTGGAGCTACTGAGCGAGATCGTCGACCGTGGCAGCTTCGTTGCGGGAAAGGTTGATTCCCAGGTTGGCTGCAGCACGTTCCAGATCCTCGTCGTCACCGTCGGCCATCGTGATGGCTGCGCCGTCCGAGGACAACACCTCCACGTTGAGGCACAGTGACTGGAGCTCCTTGAGGAGCACCTTGAAGGACTCGGGGATGCCCGGTTCCGGGATGTTCTCGCCCTTGACGATTGCCTCGTACACCTTCACGCGGCCGACGACGTCGTCCGACTTGATGGTGAGAAGCTCCTGCAGCGTGTATGCGGCGCCGTAGGCCTGCATGGCCCAGCACTCCATCTCACCGAAGCGCTGTCCACCGAACTGCGCCTTACCACCGAGGGGCTGCTGCGTGATCATCGAGTACGGCCCGGTCGAACGAGCGTGGATCTTGTCGTCGACCAAGTGGTGCAGCTTGATGATGTACATGTAGCCCACCGACACCGGGTACGGGAACGGCTCTCCGGAACGGCCGTCGAACAACGTGGCCTTTCCGTCGGAGCCGACCATCTGCTCGCCGTCACGGTTGGGGATCGTGCTCTCCAGCAGGCCGGCGAGCTGATGCTCCTTTGCGCCGTCGAACACGGGGGTGGCGATGTTGCTGTCGGCCGGGGCCGCCAGCATCTCCTCGGGCAGGCGGTCGGCCCAATCGGGCTTGCTGCCGTCCGCGGCGATCTGCACGTTCCAGCCGGTCTTGCCGATCCACCCGAGGTGGGTCTCCAGGACCTGACCGATGTTCATACGACGCGGAACACCGTGCGTGTTCAAGATGATGTCGATCGGCGTGCCGTCGGGCAGGAACGGCATGTCCTCCTGCGGGAGGATCTTGCCGATGACGCCCTTGTTTCCGTGGCGGCCCGCGAGCTTGTCGCCGTCCTGAATCTTGCGCTTCTGGGCGACGTACACGCGAACGAGCTCGTTGACGCCGGGAGGCAGATCGTCGTCGTCCTCGCGTGAGAACACGCGAATGCCGATGACCTTTCCGCTTTCGCCGTGCGGAACCTTGAGTGACGTGTCGCGAACCTCGCGAGCCTTCTCACCGAAGATGGCACGCAGCAGACGCTCTTCCGGGGTCAGCTCGGTCTCGCCCTTCGGCGTGACCTTTCCGACCAGGACGTCGCCGTCACGAACCTCGGCACCGATACGGATGATGCCGCGCTCGTCGAGGTCCGCGAGAACCTCGTCGGAGACGTTCGGGATGTCACGAGTGATCTCCTCGGCACCGAGCTTGGTGTCGCGGGCATCGATCTCGTGCTCCTCGATGTGGATCGAGGTGAGAACGTCCTCTTCCACGAGGCGCTGCGACAGAATGATCGCGTCCTCGTAGTTGTGGCCTTCCCACGGCATGATCGCGAGCAGCAAGTTCTTGCCGAGCGCCATCTCACCGTTCTCGGTGCACGGGCCGTCGGCGAGGACCTGACCGGACTCGACGCGCTGACCCTCGTCCACGATGGGACGCTGGTTGGCGCAGGTGCCCTGGTTGGAACGCGCGAACTTGCGCATCCGGTAGGTCTTGCGGCTTCCGTCGTCGGCCATGACCGTGACGTAATCGGCGGAGACCTCTTCGACGACACCGGTCTTGTCACTGATGACGACGTCGCCGGCATCGACAGCGGCACGCAGTTCCATGCCGGTACCGACGATCGGCGATTCGCTACGCACCAGCGGGACGGCCTGACGCTGCATGTTCGCGCCCATCAGGGCACGGTTGGCATCGTCGTGCTCGAGGAACGGAATCATCGCGGTAGCAACGGAGACCATCTGACGAGGCGAGACATCCATGTAGTCGATGTCGGAGGACGAGACGAACTCGACCTCTCCACCCTTACGACGGACGAGAATCTTGTCCTCGATGAAGTGGCCGCTGTTGTCGACGGGCGAGTTGGCCTGTGCGAGCGTGTGGCGGTCCTCTTCGTCTGCCGTCAGGTAATCGACATCGTCGGTGACCTGGCCGTCGACGACCTTGCGGTACGGGGTCTCGATGAAGCCGAACGGGTTGACCCGTGCGTACACCGACAGCGAACCGATCAGGCCGATGTTCGGGCCTTCAGGGGTCTCGATGGGACACATACGGCCGTAGTGCGACGGGTGAACGTCACGAACCTCGAGGCCGGCGCGCTCACGAGAGAGACCACCGGGTCCGAGGGCGGACAGACGACGCTTGTGCGTCAGGCCCGACAGCGGGTTGTTCTGGTCCATGAACTGCGACAGCTGGGAGGTTCCGAAGAACTCCTTGATCGCGGCGACGACGGGACGGATGTTGATCAGGGTCTGCGGCGTGATGGCCTCGACGTCCTGAGTGGTCATACGTTCACGAACGACGCGCTCCATGCGGGACAGGCCCACGCGGATCTGGTTCTGGATCAGCTCACCGACGGTACGAAGACGACGGTTTCCGAAGTGGTCGATGTCGTCGACCTCGACGGGAACCTCGACGCCGTCCGGAGCCGTCATCGAGGTGTCACCAGCGTGCAGACGCACGAGGTACTCGATGGTCGCGACGATGTCTTCCTCGGTGAGGGTCGACGCCACGATCGGCTGGCCGGAGTTCAGGCCGAGCTTCTTGTTGATCTTGTAACGTCCCACGCGAGCGAGGTCGTAACGCTTGTCCTTGAAGAACAGGTTCTCCAGGAGCGTCTGCGCGCTCTCCTTCGTGGGCGGCTCGCCCGGACGCAACTTGCGGTAGATGTCGAGGAGAGCCTCGTCGGTACCGGCAGTGTTGTCCTTCTCCAGCGTGGCCATGAGGATCTCGGAGAAGCCGAAGCGCTCCGTGATCTGCTCGGTGGTCCAGCCGAGAGCCTTCAGCAGCACCGTGACGGGCTGGCGACGCTTACGGTCGATACGAACACCGACGGTGTCGCGCTTGTCGACGTCGAACTCGAGCCAAGCACCACGGCCAGGAATGACCTTGACGCTGTGCAGGTCCTTCTCGGTCGTCTTGTCGACCGAATGGTCGAAGTAGACGCCGGGGGAACGCACGAGCTGCGAGACGACGACACGCTCGGTGCCGTTGATGATGAACGTGCCCTTGTCGGTCATCATGGGGAAATCGCCCATGAACACCGTCTGGCTCTTGATCTCACCGGTGTTGTTGTTGATGAACTCGGCGGTCACGAACAGTGGCGCCGCGTACGTCATGTCCTTGTCCTTGCACTCGTCCATCGAGGCCTTGACCTCGTCGAACCGTGGATCGGAGAAGGAAAGGGACATCGAGCCCGAGAAATCCTCGATCGGAGAAAGCTCGGTCAGGATGTCCTCGAGACCGCCGGCGACATTGCTGTCACCGCGCGCGGCGGCACGGTCGCGCCAGCTCTGCGCACCTACCAGCCATTCGAAAGAGTCCGTCTGTACATCGAGGAGACCGGGTACCTCCAACGGCTCGCGAATATTCGCGAACGAAACCCTCCTCGGGGCTCCCGGTGTTCCGACAACTGCCTTGGTCTGGCTAGAGACTGCCAAGATGCGTCCTTCCAGCACCTCACGCGGGCCGCTCGTGCAGTGCGACCGCCGCTGTATCTGCTTGCTTAATGTGGGGCGAATTCGCTGGTCACAACCAGACCGAATCCCCACTGCAATCTCTTCGAAGTTGACACTTCGCAGACACGGCAATCGAGAGGTGGACAGGAGGCAGCCAGCGCAACGTCCAAAGGTACCCCAAACCGGCGCACAGCGCAACAGAGGCATCAAAAGTAGCACCCGAGATTCGACCTGCGTTGCCGTCGGAACGGCGTGTCGCGGGAAGGGTGATCGACGCCCATGAGTTCGAAACGGCGTGGGCGCCCGGTCACCCGCGGGGGTGCTTCCGACGACAAGAGTGACTCTTACGCGGCCGTGCGTCAAGAGGGACAGCCGCCGAATCCGAATCCGATGCCGGTTTCCCCCGGACCCACCAGCTAACCCTCGTACCGCCGCCCTCGGACCGCTCTCTCGGACCGCCGCCCTCGGACCGCCGCCTTCG
>NZ_BCXH01000013.1 GCF_001895005.1 Rhodococcus yunnanensis NBRC 103083
GTTACGCCCCCGTGGCACGCAAATGCACGTGCGTTTGCGGGGAAGCGGCGGGGGTCACCACCAGCGTTCGAGCACCTGCGCGACCCCGTCTTCGGCGTTGGTGGCGGTCACTTCGTCGGCGACGGCGAGGGCCGCTGGGTGCGCGTTGCCCATCGCCACCCCGAGGCCGACCATTTCCAGCATCGGTACATCGTTCGGCATGTCTCCGAACGCGGCGATCTCGGCAGGGGCGACGTTGACCCGCTCGGCCACGATGCGCAGTCCCGACGCCTTCGTCACACCCGGCGCCGACAGTTCGATCAGACCGTTGTCGGTGGAGAACGTCACGTCGGCGCGTCCGGCCATGTGCGGCGCAAGCGCTGCCACCATGTCGCCGCTGCTGGCGTGGGACAGCCTGATCAGCAGCTTCACCGCCGGGGTGTCGAGCACCTCCTCGGACGACATCTCGGTGTTGTCCGGGTTGAGCCACGCGTGCTCGTAGCCGGGTGAGCTGACGAACTGAGGCGTTGCCGCATCGTGCGCGGTGGCTCCGACGCGTTCGGCGGCGAGACCGCAGCCGGGCAGAACGTCGTATGCGATCTCTGCCAGCTGACCCAGTGTCTCGGCCGACAGCGTCTGGGCGTCGAGAATCCGATCGGTTCCGCTGTCGTAGATCACCGCACCATTGGCGCAGACGCACATCGGGGCGTAACCGAGCTGTTCGACGACGGGCGAGATCCACCTCGGCGGCCTGCCCGTGGACAGCACGAACGGAGTGCCCTCTTTCACCATCGCGATCACGGCCCGTCGAGTGCGCTCGGTGACCTTCTCATGATCGTCGAGCAGGGTGCCGTCGACATCACTGGCGACGAGGCGGGGCTTGGTACGGCTGGTGTCAGGCATCGGTCGTCATTGTGCCCTAACGACCCGACAGTACGGCCCTGGCATACCACCCAGGGTGGGGAAACGCTCACCCTCGGTGCGCGCGCGCCACCTCGAGGGTCCGTGTCCGACGACGCGATTCCGGACGAACGTGAGGTGCATGGATTTCTCCCCGGCACCCACATCCCAGGTCCCCACACCCCCGGCGCCCACAACCCCGGCGCTCTTTCCGCTCTCGGCTGCGCAACGCGGCATCTGGTTCGCCCAGCACCTGGACAGCGATGTGCCGATCTCCATCGCGCAGTTCATCGAGATCCGCGGCAACCTCGACATCGACAGGCTGACCACGGCCGCGATGGCCGCGGGCCGCGAATTCGGGACCGGCTATCTGCGGATCGTCGAGGTCGACGGTCACCCGATGCAGACCGTGGATCCTCAGGTCGACGACTCGCTTCCGCATCTGGATCTTCGCGGTGAAGCCGATCCGATCGCCGCCGCGCATGCCTGGATGTACGACGAGTACTCCGCACCTATCGACCCGACGCGCGATCGCCTCGTCACGATGGCGATATTGCGGGTCAGCGACGAGCATTCCTTCTGGTACACCCGCATCCATCACATCGCGCTCGACGGCTACGGCGCGATGACGCTGCTCAAGCGGTGCGCCGAGCTGTACACCCTCGGCTCCGACGCGCCTGCGGGCCGCGCCGAGAAGCTGTCGTCCATCGTCGACGCCGACGTGCAGTATCGGTCCTCGGAACGATTCGTGGCCGATCGCGCCTACTGGACCGAACACCTCGCGGGATTGTCGGATCCGGTCAGTCTTGCCGGTCGCGCGGCTCCGGCGGGCGGACACCCGCGTCTGCACCGCGGCGGGCTCGGCCCGGAACTGTCGCGGAGGCTCGAAGCTGTTGCCTCTGCACTCGATTCGACCGTCGCGCCGGTCACCGTCGCAGCGTTCGGGGCATACCTTGCCGCCGCCACCGACAGCACGGAAGTGACGCTGAGCCTGCCGGTCTCGGCACGGACGACCGCGGTACTGCGTCGATCCGGCGGCATGGTGGCCAACGTCGTCCCGCTGCGGTTGCGTGTGCACTCGACCACCTCGGTCGCCGACCTGGTCCGCGACGCACAGCTCGAACTCACCGGTGCACTGCGCAGGCAGCGGTACCGTCAGGAGGACATCGCGCGTGACCTCGGTACTCCGGCGTCGGGATTCGGGCCCTCGGTCAACATGATGATGTTCGATACCCGAATCGTGCTCGGCGAGTTCGTCGGTCGGCTACATGTCCTGACCTCGGGCATGATCGACGACTTGTTCGTCAACGTCTACCCCGGCAGTGCAGCGGACGGAGCGCCCCAGGCGAACTCCGGCGACAGCGAGAACTTGCACATCGACTTCCAGGGAAATCGAGAGCTCTACACAGCCGCCGACCTCGAACGCCACCACACTGCCTTCCTTGCGTTCCTCGAACGTTTCCTCGACGAGCCGGCAGCACCCGTCATCGGGCTCGCCATGACGGAGATCGACGAGATGCACAGCGGGTCCGAACCCGCCGCAGCACAGACGTTTCCCGAGATTCTCGAAGGCGCTGCGCGTCGGAATTCCACTGGAATCGCAGTCGTGACAAGTGGGTCCGCGTTCACGTATCGCGAACTCGACGAGCATTCGAACCGCCTGGCCCGCTCACTCATCGACGCCGGTGCTGGACCGGAAACCTCTGTTGCCGTGTCGATCTCACGGTCCTACGAATCGATCGTCGCGATGTGGGCCGTCGCCAAGACCGGTGCCGCATTCGTGCCCGTGGATCCGACGTACCCGGCGGACCGAATCGACTACCTACTCGGCGATTCCCATGCCCACCTCGTCGTGGACGTCGACTCCGTGACCGCAGACCTGTCCGGGCACTCTCCCGCGCCGATCACCGACGCAGACCGAACCGCACCGATCCATTTCGGCACTGCGGCGTACGTCGTCTACACCTCCGGGTCGACCGGGCTCCCCAAGGGTGTCGTCGTCACCCACGGCGGACTCGCGGACCTCGTCGACGACGGTATTGCGCGTCTGTCGATCACCGAGTCGTCGCGGATCTCCCACGCTTATTCGCCGAGCTTCGATGCGTCCCTGTCCGAACTGCTGCTCGCGTTCGGCGCGGCCGCGACGGTCGTCGTCGTGCCCCCGGGAACGTACGGAGGCAACGATTTCGCCGATCTGCTTCGGACACATCGGGTCACGCACGTGGACGTGACGCCCGCAGTTCTCGGCACCCTCGATCCCGCCGATCTGCCCCAGCTGACCCATGTAATCGTCGGTGGCGACGCCTGCCCATCGGAGCTTCGCGCCCGGTGGGTAGGCGACCGGCGGATGTTCAACGGGTACGGGCCGACCGAGATGACGGTGACGTCCACATACAGCCCCCCGATGAGCGTCGACGGTCCGGTCACGATCGGCGGCCCTATCGGTGGCACGTCGGCGATAGTACTGGACCGCTGGTTGCGGCCGGTCCCGGTGGGAAGTGTCGGAGAGCTCTACCTGGCAGGCGATTCCATGGCGCGCGGATACCACGAGCGCCCAGCAGTGACGTCGTCGCGCTTCGTCGCCAGCCCGTATTTCCCCGGCGAACGCCTCTACCGCACCGGTGATCTGGTGCGATGGACGCCGGACGAACAGCTGGAATACATGGGTCGCAGCGACTTCCAGGTGAAGATCCGCGGCTTTCGCATCGAACTCGCCGAGGTCGACGCGGCACTCTCCGCCGCAGCGAACCTGGACTTCGTCACCACGGTCGGGCATCGAACTGATTCCGGTGCAACACTTCTCGTATCGTATGTCAAACCCGCTGGCGACGTACCCGTGGACGTCGCGCGGCTGACGGCGCATCTGACGGGCACACTTCCCGCGTACATGGTGCCGTCGTCGATCATGGTGCTCGATTCCATCCCACTCACCCCGGCAGGCAAAGTCGACCGACGCGCACTCCCCCGACCGGTGTTCACCGCGGCGGCGACGTCCCGGCGCCCGAGCACACCACGTGAGGTCGCCATCGCCGCGTTGTTCGAGGAGGTCCTCGGCGTCGACTCGGTCGGTGCCGACGACAGCTTCTTCGCACTCGGTGGTGACAGCATCGTCTCCATTCAACTCGTCTCACGCGCCAAGTCCGCTGGTCTCGTCTTCACCGCGCGAGATGTGTTCGAGCGCAAAACCGTTGCCGGGCTCGCCGAAGCGGCAACCGACGTGGCATCCGCTCCCGTTCTGACGGAGCTCGCCGGCGGTGGTATCGGCGAGGTCCCGATCGTCCCGGTGGTCGCCGAGATGCTGGCCGCAGGAAACTTCCGCACGTACAGCCAAGCCGCCCTGATCACCGTCCCGGACGGTGTTACCGACGAAGCCCTGATCTCCGCGGCGTCGCAGCTGATCGATCATCACGACGCACTGCGTTCGCGAATCGCACGGACCCATGAGATCCTTCCCGTCGGATCTGTCGACGCCGCAGCGATCTTCACCGTGACTCCACACGATCCGGATTCGGCGCTTGCCGCCGCCGCTGATCGTCTCGACCCGAGCACCGGGAACGTGATCCAGCTCGCCCGAGTCGAGAACTCCCTGTGGATAGTGCTGCACCACATCGCCGTCGACGGCGTGTCGTGGCGAATTCTGCTTCCGGACTTCGCGACCGCAGCGATGGGCGGAACCCTGTCGCCCATCGGTACTTCGATGCGGCGCTGGGCGCACGGACTCACCGAGCACGTGGCCGACCGCATGGACGAGCTACCACTGTGGGCTGCCATCGCGGCCACCGAGGATCCGCTGCTGTCCGAGCGCAGTGTCGATCCCGATCTCGACACCGTCCGCTCACGCGCATCCGTCTCGGTCACGGTGCCCACCGCCGTCACCGATGTCGTACTGACCACCGTCCCCGACCGCTTCGGATGCGGGCCGAACGACGCACTGCTGGCCGCCCTCACCCTCGCCGTCACACGATGGCGGTCCAGGCCGACGGCGGTGGTGAACCTCGAAGGGCACGGCCGCGAGGAACACACGGTGCCGGGTGCCGACCTCACCCGCACCGTCGGATGGTTCACCTCCGTTTTCCCTGTCGCTTTCGACCTGAGCGACATCGACACCGTCGATGCCTTCGACGCGGGGCCTGCAGCCGGATCGGCGCTCAAAGCCGTCAAGGAGCAACTGGCGGCGATCCCCGACCACGGGATCGGTTACGGCATGCTTCGGCACATCGGTGGCGCGTCCGAACTTGCTGTGACACCGCAGATCTCGTTCAACTACCTCGGCCGGGCGCAGTCGGCGACGAACTCGCCCTGGATTCCGAGACGATTTTCGTCGCACGCAGATTCGTCGATGCCACTGTCGGCCGCCATCGAGATCGATGTCATCGCCGAGCAGACCGACACCAGCACACAGCTGGTAGCGACCTTCGCCTACGCGTCGGGCATGTTCGACGACGTCGACGACCTGGCGACGGCCTGGCTCGATGCACTCACCGCGCTGGCAGCTCATACCGCCGACGAGACCGTCACCCGGCACACACCGTCGGATTTCCCCCTCGTTTCCACGACGCAGCGCGAGATCGAATCGTGGGAGGCGCAGTTCCCTGCGCTCACTGAAGTGTGGCCGCTCTCGCCGCTGCAGGAGGGTTTGCTCTTCCACGCGGTGTTCGATGCCGAGGGTCCCGACAGTTATATCGTCCAGTCGATTCTGACGCTCGCGGGCACCGTCGACGCAACACGGTTACACGATGCAGCCCAAGCTCTCGTCGACCGCCACGACAGCCTGAGAGTCGCGTTCCGCGAGCTGGATTCGGGACCGCGTCAGATCGTGCTCGATCAACTCGATGTCTGCTGGACGGAAATCGATCTGCGCGAGGAGACGAACATCGACGCCGCCGTCGAGCACATTCTCGGCACCGATCGCATGACGCGGTTCGACATGGCAACCCCGCCGCTCATCCGCTTCGCCCTGATTCGGACGTCGGACGACGGCTATCGGCTGCTGATGACCAACCACCACATCCTGCTCGACGGATGGTCGACGCCGCTTCTGGTGCAGGAGTTGCTCACGCTGTACGCGGTGTTCGACGGGGTCGGTGCGCTCCCCCAGGCACGGTCCTACCGGGACTACCTGAGTTGGCTTGCCGACCAGGATCGAGGGGCGTCCAGGATGGCCTGGAGGCAGGCGCTCGCCGGGGTCGATTCGGCGACGCTCGTCTCGTCTGCCGGCCGCCTCGCCGCGGATACCGCGGCAGGAGAGCACTCCCGGTCACTCGGACCCGACGTGACCGCCGCGCTGCATGCGCTCGCCCGTACGCACGGACTCACCGTCAACACCGCCATCCAGACGGCATGGTCGATCATGCTCTCCTCGCTCACCGGATCCACCGACGTGGTGTTCGGCGGCACGGTGTCCGGACGGCCACCCGCGTTGCCCGGCGTCGAGGAGATGGTCGGATTGTTCATCAACACCGTCCCGGTCCGAGTCCGGCTCGACCCGCGAGAATCGCTCGCGGAACTGATGTCTCGCGTGCAGCAGGAACAGGCGCAGTTGCTCGACCACCAGTACGTCGGACTCAGCGAGATACACGAACTGGCCGGTCTACCCGAATTGTTCGACACCATGACGGTATTGGAGTCCTATCCGGTGGACCGCGCGGCCATTGCGCACTCGCTCGATCTGGCCGGAATGCGTGTGCTGGACGCCGAGGGCACCGATGCGACGCCGTACCCGTTGAGCCTGTTGATCATTCCCGGCGAGTCACTCTCGCTCACCGTGAAGTATCTGGAGGAGGCCGTCGACGGTCCGCGTGCCGAACGGGTCCTCGACCAGTGCGTCGAACTGTTGGAACGCATCGCAGCCGAACCCGACCTACGCGTGCGCGCCCTGACCGCAACGGGCACTGCCGCTGCACACGGTGAGCCGTCGGTCGCACCGCGCACCCTCGCCGAGATATTCACCGACACTGCGTCGCAGCATCCAGGCCGGGTCGCCGTCCGATTCCGCGGCGTCGACGTGACCTACGGTGAGCTGGACGAGCGGTCGAACCGGTTGGCACGCATGCTGATCATGCACGGAGCGCGTCCGGAAACCATGGTCGCACTGTCGATTCCGCGTTCGATCGAATCGGTCGTCGCCATGTGGGCTGTCGCCAAGACCGGCGCAGCATTCGTCCCGATCGATCCGAATCTACCTACCGATCGCATCGAACGGATGCTCGACGACTGCGGTGCACGGCTCGGCCTCACCGTCGACGGCATCTCTCCTGCGTCGCCCGATCGGGTGACGTGGTTCGACGCCACGACTGCGCCGCACTGCTCCCGGTCCATCGCCCTGCCCACACCGCGTCAGGACAACCTCGCGTACATGATCTTCACCTCCGGATCCACCGGAGTACCCAAGGGAGTCGCAGTCACGCACCGAGGTCTGGCCAACTTCGCTGCCGCACAGGCGGAGCAGTTCGGTGTCGATTCCGCCGCACGCGTCCTGCACGTCGCATCCCCGAGCTTCGACGCGTCGATCTCGGAGTCGCTCATGGCATTCGCCAACGGCGCCACGCTCGTGGTCGCGCCGCCCTCGGTCTCGGCAGGTGACGAGCTCGCCGAACTGCTCACTACCGAAGAGGTGTCGCACATGGTCATCACACCGGCTGCGCTCTCGACGGTCGACCCGATCGACAGCGTGCGCGTCCTCGCCGTCGCCGGCGAGGCACCGGGCCACGAGGTGATCGACCGCTGGTCGCGAGATCGCATCATGCTCAATCACTACGGCCCGACCGAATTCACCATCTGGGCAACCGGTTCGGAGCCGTTGGACGCCGATGGCCCGATCGACATCGGCCGTCCCGTGCGGGGCGCGACGACCCGCGTCCTCGACAGCTGGCTGCGACCGGTCACCGACGGAGTTGCCGGCGAGCTGTACCTCTCGGGCCCTGCTGTTGCGCGGGGGTACCAGAATCGCCCAGGACTCACGGCAACTCGGTTCGTGGCGGATCCGGACAGCCCCGGTACGCGTATGTACCGGACGGGCGACATCGTGCGCTGGGACGGCGATCGCCTTCGGTACCTGGGCCGAGCCGACTTCCAGGTCAAGATCCGCGGCTTCCGCGTCGAACTCGGTGAGATCGACGCGGTGTTGACCGAGGTTCCCGAGGTCGATTTCGCCGTCACCATCGGCACCGAGGCGCCCTCGGGGACCACTGTTCTGGTGTCCTACGTGCTACCCACGGACGCCGCGACGCTCGACACCGAGCGACTGCGCACGCACGCTTCCGATCGACTGCCCGGTTACATGGTGCCCTCGCTCGTCCAGATACTCGACTCGATCCCGCTGACGGCCGTCGGCAAGCTCGACAGCGCAGCATTGCCCGCACCCGAGTTCGGAGATCGGCGCCGACGCTATCGGGCCCCGCGGACACCCCTCGAGACGCTCGTCGTCGATACGTTCACCGAGGTACTCTCCCTCGACGGCATCGGAATCGACGACTCGTTCTTCGATCTGGGCGGCAACTCGCTCGTCGCGACCCGGGTGGTGACACGCGTCAACCAGCACTCGGGTTCTGCTGTGGCACTGCGTGATCTGTTCGAGGCACCCACCGCGGCAGCGCTGGCGGCCCGAGCGGAGAACGCGCACGGAAGCGGCAGCACCGGGCCGGCTCGGAGTCCCTTCGACTCGCTTCTTCCGCTGCGCACCGACGAGAACTCGGCACCGCTGTTCTGTGTCCATCCGGCGTCGGGGCTGGCCTGGTGCTACGCAGGCCTCGCCTCCGCCCTCGGCGCGGGCACACGCGTGTACGGCATACAGACGCCGGGACTGACCGGCTCTCCTGCGGCTCCGCAGTCGCTGCACGACGCCGTGGAGCTGTATCTCGACGAGATCAGGACAGTACAGCCGCATGGGCCGTACAACCTGCTCGGCTGGTCGTACGGCGGGTTCGTCGCACACGCCATCGCCGCGAGGTTGCAAGAACTCGGCGAGGAGGTGTCTCTGCTCGCGATGCTCGACCCGAACATGGACTCGTGCGAGCTGGAACCGCCTGCGACACTGAGTACGGGCGAGTTCTTCGACCAGTTCGCACCGATCCTCGGCATCGACGGTGTCGGTCCGCACATCACCGCCGACGAGGCGGCTGCGCGAGTACGCGAGACGTTCGAGACCGACATGGTCGAGGCCGTTCACATCGACCGGCTCGCGGCGTCGTACGACAACGCAGTGCGGTCGCTCGCCGGTTATCGACCCGCAGTCTTCGACGGCGACGTCCAGTTCTTCAGCGCGCGCACGGACGGACCCTCACGGGCGGCCGACAGTTGGAATCCGTACGTCACCGGCCGGGTCTTCGACCATCCGGTCGATGCCACGCACGACTCGATGATGAATCCCGCAGCAGTGCACTCGATATCGACCACCCTACGAAACGGAGTCCTCACATGAGAGGCGACCTGTCGATCGAAGTATCCGGACTTCGCAAGTCCTTCGGCAACGTACATGCACTGCGCGGCATCGACTTCGCCGCCGAGAAGGGGCAGGTACTGGCCGTTCTCGGACCGAACGGCGCGGGAAAGACGACGACCGTCGGAGTTCTCACCACTCTCGTCACCCCGGACAGCGGGACCGCACGAGTCGCGGGCCACGACGTGGCTCGTGACCCTGCCTCGGTCCGCGCGTCGATCATGTTGACCGGCCAGCACGCAACACTCGACGAAACCCTCACCGGTTACGAGAATCTCGTCATGTTCGCCCGGCTGATGGGGCTGCGGCGGCATGCCGCCAAGCGCCGCGCCGAGGGCCTCCTCGACGAGTTCGGTCTGACGAATGCTGCGAATCGCCGCGTCGGCCGGTACTCGGGCGGTATGCGCAGACGGATAGACATCGCGTGCGGCCTCGTGGTCCCTCCCGAGGTGGTGTTCCTCGACGAGCCGACCACCGGCCTCGATCCGCGCAGTCGTCAGGCAGTGTGGGACTTGATCGCCGGGTTGTCGAGCCGCGGCATCACCACGCTGCTCACCACACAGTATCTGGAGGAGGCGGATGTGCTGAGCGACCGGATCGTCGTCATCGACCACGGAACGGTCGTCGCCGAGGGAACATCCGAGGAACTCAAGGCGCGCACGGGCGGAAGCTACTGCGAGGTGGTCCCGCTGCATCCGCACGATCTGCCTGCCGTCGCCACTGTTCTGCGATGCATGTTTCCCAGTGGGTTTCTCCTCGATCCGGCGTCCGATCGTGTGTCCGTCCCCGCGCCCGACGGCGCCCGGACCCTCACCGAAGTGCTTCGCCGACTCGACGAGGAAAACCTCGAATTGGTCGACATCGCCTTGCGCAGACCGTCACTCGACGAGGTGTTCCTCTCGCTCACCGGCTCTCCCGCACCCGAGATGGTGGCGTCGTGACCGCGCCGACCCGCTCGCCGGGCATCCAGTGGTGGGTGCTGACCTCCCGAACCCTCCGGACATCCATGCGCACAGGTGAATTCATCACCGCGCTGATAGCCCCCGTGGTGTTCACCGTCGGGCTGTTCCTGCCCCTGCAGAAGGTGATCTCGGCATTCGGCAGCGGAGTGAGCGACTTCGGGCAGTTCATGATGCCGCTGATCGTGCTGCAGGCCATCGCATTCACGGCCATCTCCTCGGCGTTCCTCGCGGCCACCGACTCCGTGGACGGTATCAACACCCGATTCGCGTCGATGCCGCTTTCGCCTGCCGTTCCGCTGGCTTCCCGCGTCGCGACGGGAATGTCGAAATGCGCCATCTCCATGGCGTCTGCGCTCGGCTGCGGCTACGTGATCGGATTCCGGCTGCCGGACGACACCGTCGACTCGGCGTTGTTCTTCGTGCTCGTTGCGCTCATCGCCGCGACGTTGATCACCGGGGCCGACATGATCGGAACACTGTCGAAGAGCCCCGAGGCGACAACGCAGATCCTCATCCTCCCGCAGCTGGTTCTCGGCATGCTCTCCAGCGGCTTCGCGCCGGTCGATCAGTTCCCGCACTGGGTGCAGCCGTTCGTGCGCAATCAGCCCGTCTCGCAGTTCTCGGCGGCGCTGCGCGGCCTCGCCGACGGATCCGCCGTGCCCTCCACTGTCTTTCCGGCTCTGCTCTGGCTCGCCGGCCTGTCGATTCTGATCGTCCCCCTGTCCCTTCGAGCGAACACGAGACGCCCATGAGCGAGAACTCCGCCGCCCTGCTGATTCCCCAGACTCTGATCCAGAGCAAAAGACTGCTGATCCACCTCGTCCGCGATCCGATGACACTCGTGCAGTCCATCGTCTATCCGGCACTGATGCTCGTCATTCTCGACATCGTTCTCGGACAGCAGGTTTCCGCATTCTCCGGTACCAGCTCACTGTTCGGCACAGTACCGATGACCGCGTTGCTCAGCGCCATGCTCGGATCCGTCGCAGGCGCAGTCACCCTCGGCCGCGAATGGGACGCCGGGATTCTCGCGCGGTTCTGGGTACTGCCGGTGCACCGCGCGTCGTCACTGACGGCCAGAGCGGCGGCCGAGGCGGCCCGAATCCTGTCCACGACGGCCGCCATCACGGCCATCGGCTTTCTGCTCGGATTCGGATTCGAGGGCCAGTGGTACTCGGCGGTGCTCTTCGTCGCGGTTCCGGTGGTCTTCGGTATCGCATTCGCGACGGCAGTCATCGCCGCGTCGTTCGTCCTCGGCAAGACGGCACTCGTCGAATCGGTCTCGCTGCTGTGCTCGCTCGCGATGTTCCTCAATCCCGGTTTCGTGCCGCTCGCCGCCTACCCCACGTGGATTCAGCCACTCGTTCAGTACCAGCCGATGAGTTGCGCGATCGAAGCCATGCGGGCGATTGCGATGGGTGAGCCTGCAGGCTCGTCGCTCGCCGCGGCGGGAGCCTGGTCAGCGGCCATCTTCGGGATCGCTGTCGTTCCTGCGTACCGCGGTCTCCGGCGCGCCACCCAACCTCGCTAGCGTTCGCGGCCGACGGGCGTTCTCAGGAATCGTCCGTACACTCGGCGGGATGCTCATGACCAAGGAGGCCGCTACGGCAGCCCGCTGGCGCGGCTTCCACGCGTATCTCGACGTCGCCGTAGTCATCGTCGTTCTTGTCGGCACCAATCTGATCGCTCACTTCACCACGGTCTGGGCCAGCATCGCCACGGTCCCCATCGCGGCCGTCGTCCTGGTTGCCCTGACGCGTCGGCGCGGGCTGGGTTGGGCAGAACTGGGACTGTCACCGAAACAGTGGAAGACCGGGTCGGTGTACGCGCTCGCTGCCGTCGGGCTGGTGGTGACCGTCGTCGCCATCGGCGCTCTGTTGCCGATGACCAGGCCGTTCTTCATGGCGGATCGGTACGCGACCATCTCTGCCGCGCTCGTGGCGTCGATGATCGTCATTCCGCTGCAGACCGTCATCCCCGAAGAACTCGCATTCCGCGGCGTACTTCACGGCACGCTCGGACGCATTTACGGTGCTCGCGGGGTTTTCGCCGCCGGGTCGCTGCTGTTCGGGCTGTGGCACATCGCGTCGTCGCTCGGGCTTACCGCTGGAAACGCCGGTCTGAGCAACTTCCTGGGCGGTGGCCTGTTCGGCCAGGTCGCCGGTATCGTCGCCGCCGTTCTCGCCACCGCGGCCGCCGGCTTCGTCTTCACGTGGCTCCGGCGTCGTAGCGGCAGTTTGATTGCTCCGATCGCGCTGCACTGGTCGCTCAACGGCATCGGAGCCTTGGCAGCGGCACTGGTGTGGCACGCGTCCGTCTCGTAACCGTCAGCGCAGTTCGTCTGCCACCAGGTCCATCAGTAGGCCGTCGTGGAATCGGTCGCCCCCGACGTCGCGTTCGTAGGCCCGCATGATGCCCACCGGCTGAAATCCGACCGCCGAGTAGCAGGCGATGGCGGCGGCATTGTCCGCAGCGGGATCGATGACCAGGCGGTGATGGCCACGGTCGTCGATCAGGTGCCGGGCCAGCGTCCGCACCGAATCCTGCCCGATCCCCTGACCGTGTACCTCGGGGTCGACGAAGATGTCGATCGACGCATGCCGGTACATCGGTTCGCTCTCCTCGCCGTACTGGATCATCCCGACGACCGATCCGCGGAGCACGATCGCCAGCCGCACCGACTCGGGGTCGTCGAACGGCCAGGATTCGGCGGCGTCGTCGTCACCCCATCGCGCATGGACCTCGGGGGTGTGCAGAATCCGCCTCAGATCGCCGACGTGAGCCTCACAGACCGTCTCGAGCTGCACGATGTCGCCGTCGAGGATCATCGACTCTTGCGAGCGGCACGACGCGCCGCCAGCTCCGCTTCTTCGATCTCGGCCGCCGCCTCCGGTGTCGGCGCGGTGCCGCCGAGCCGCGCCGGTACCCACCGTGCGCTCGGGGGATGCTCGTAGCCGTCCTGCGCGCACTTCAACGCGGCGTCCATCGCGGTGCGAAGCTCGACCGTCAGTTCGTCGGGAGTGCCGTGTGGACCGATCGGCGTTCCGACGGTGATATGGATCGGAAAATTGTTCCTTCCCAAGGCTTTCGGGATGTCCTTGGTCATGATGCGCTGCGCGCCCCAGATCGCGACCGGCACGATGGGGACGTTCGCCTCCAACGCCATTCGGGCGGCGCCGGATTTGAACCGTTTGAGTTCGAAACTGCGGCTGATGGTCGCCTCCGGGTAGACGCACACCACCTCACCTGCACGCAACGACGCGACGGCCGCGGCATACGATTCGGCGCCCGCCTCGCGATCGACACCGATGGCCTTGCAGTGCCGCATCAGAAACCCGACGATCGGGTTGCGTTCCAGCTCTTTCTTCATCATGTACCGGACATGTCGTTTGCCTTGCCGCGCAACGAGTCCGACCTGCATGAAATCGAGATACCCGGTGTGGTTGACGGCGATGACCGCGCCGCCCTCCCGCGGAATGTTCTCGGTGCCTCGGTAGGTGATGCGCAGGCCCTGCGTGAACGCGATGGCGCGAACCAGTCCGCTGAGAGCGGCATACACAGGCTCGCGCGACATCGTCAGTTGTCCTTCTTCGCCTGTCTCGCTGCAGCTTTCGCCGCTGCCTCTTCCGCGTCGAGCGTATTGGCCGCTGCCAACGTCGGCGCGCTGCCGCCGAGACGAGCGGGCACCCAGTAGGCGCCGGGCTCGTGCTCGTAACCCTGTTGAAGCTCCAGCAGCATCCGCTGCATCGTCGAGTGCAGTTTCTCGGTCAGCTCGCTCGGAGGTCCGACCGGATCGATGGGCGCTCCGACGGCGATCGAAATCGGAGTGTTGGTGCGGCCCAACCGCTTCGGGAAGCCTTTGGTCCACACTCGCTGCGCGCCCCAGATGACCGTCGGGATGATCGGCACACCCGCCTCGATGGCCATCCGCGCTGCACCGGACTTGAATTCCTTGATCTCGAAGCTTCGGCTGATGGTCGCCTCGGGGTACACGCCGACGAGCTCGCCTTTGCGCAACGACTGCACCGCCGCCTTGTATGACTCGGCGCCCGCACCGCGATCGACCGGAATGTGCTTCAGTGCGCGCATGACGGGGCCGGAGATCGTGTTGTCGAACACTTCCTTCTTGGCCATGAAGCGGATGTACCGCTTCACCCTTCGCGGCGGAAGGCCCGCGTAGGTGAAGTCCATGTAGCCGGTGTGGTTGACAGCCACGACCGCGCCCCCGGTAGCAGGGATGTTCTCCTCGCCCTCGACCTGGAATTTCAGACCTTCGAACGCGAAGACCACACGGGCGATGCCGATGACGGATCGGTAGACGGGTTCCACAGTCGGCTAGCGTAGTCGTAACCACAGCTCGGGGAGAAGACGTACTTGGGGAAGGTCCGCTGAACATGAGTTTGCTTCGCAGTATCGCTTTCACCGGTGTCGGACTGCTGGGGGCAGTTCTGACGCTCACCGCATGTGAGGGCGACGGCCAGCAGGGCATACCCACCGATCCCCCGAAAGCCTCGACGACCACCCCTGAAACAACCACGACCACCACCACCAGCATGCCGCTGCCGACGACCACCGCCGCACCTACCCCTGGACCTGTCGTCGGCGATGTCCCCGGAAACCCGCAGGCAGCACCGGCGCTGCGAGCATTTCTCGGCGATCTCGTAGCCGGTGGTGTACCCGCGGTGACGCCGACGTGCTGGACCGTTGCGCCGACCGAGCTCCCGCTTCAGTACGCCGACGTGTCGGCGATCCTGGATGCGGCGGCAACGCCAGGGGTCGACGGCCAGAGCGTCGTCACCTGGACCGGCCCGGTGTCGACGGTATCGATCGCACGCAGCGACGTCGCATCCGGATACGCCTGCCCGCGCGTCCGCCCGACCGGAACCGAGCCGCAGTACTCCGACGCCGACGCCGAGTACACCGTCGCGAGGTACCTCGGCCGCTTCACGGGCACACCGGTGTCCCCCGCCGACCTCGAAGGCGACTACCCGCTCGTCTGCGCGAACAGCGCTACCTGGGACCCACAGGGCACGGGAGCGCCGACGATCCCGCCGCTGGCGAACAATCCCGGCCGGCTCACCGGGTCCGCGTCGTACAACCCGGGCAGCGTCTACGTCGCGGCCACAAACGCGGCGTACACCACCGTGTACGCCGACGTCACCGATGTCACGGGGTTCGAGCAGAACCAGGTGTTCACTCTGACCCTCGCGGGAAGCGGGTACTGCATCGGCGACGTGGCCTGACCCACCCGTCGTCACTGTCACACCCGTCGTCACTGTCACACCCGGGCGCGGAGCGCATACCTCGCAGGCGACATACCGACCATCGCCGTGAAGTCCCGGACCAGATGGGCCTGGTCGCGTAGTCGAGTTCGGCTGCCAGCGCGGCCCAGTCGACGGTTCCGGTGGCCCTGGAGGTCGCCTCGTGCAGTCGATAGCGCCGGATGACCCAGGCCGGTCCCAGACCCACGTACTCCGCGAACAGCCGATGCAGGGACCGCACGCTCATGTCGAGGTGCTCGGCCAACTGCGTCGCGCGGGTGAAGGATCTGTCCCGCTCGAGCAGAGCCACCGCGTCGGCGACGACGGCTATGTTCGGATCCAGTTCGGTCGGTGGCTCGATGCCTGCGACGAGCAGGCCGACGGCCTCTGCAGGATCGTCCGTCGCAGCGACCCGCTCGCCGACGTCGTTCCACATTCCGGGCACGAGCGCGTCGACGATCCCACTCACGGGACCGTCGATGAACGGTGCGATCCCGCCCGGCTCGAATCGAACCCCGATAGCGCGGCCGACTCCCTCCACGCTTCGATCGAACCGAGATCGCTGCGGTCCCCACAGCTGACCACCGGCCCCTTCCACGACGAAGTTCGCCGCTGGGTGCGGCAGCACCGATTGCAGATACGCATCGCGATCGCCGCGGTCCCAGCGCACCATCCAGATCCACGACACGTAGGGAGCAAGCGCCTCCGGGGGATCGAAGCGCCGGAAGTCGAATTCGCCGTCGGGCGCCGTGTGCAGGACGCCGCGGGCCGAATCCAGGCGCCGCGCCGGTAGTTCCGTCATGGCGACAAGCCTGGCACGAATGTTCAATAGCCGACCACCGAAAATTTCTATCGTTGTGTCATGACCACAGAGACACGCGCCGATTTCGAGATCACCGGCTGGGACCAGCACCCCTACGACAGCGCATTTGCCGCCGAGGGCAGGGAACTCGCCACAGCCACTGTCCGCAAGACGTTCACCGGTGCACTGATCGGCACATCCGTCGCGCAGCTCATGACCGTCGGCCAGGGCGACGGACGCGGTTACCTCGCCACCGAGGAGTTCGACGGCAGCCTCGACGGTCGCGCAGGAGGCTTCGTGATGCAGCACGGCGGCGTCGGCGATGCGCAGGACGCCGCCGCGTTCGGCAATATCGTGCCCGGCTCCGGAACCGGTGAGCTCGTCGGAATCCACGGGACCGTCGAGTATCAGCACGACGAATCCGGGGCTCGGGTGTTCGTGCGGTACGCACTGCGCGCGTAGTCGCCCACCACGCTGGGAAGATCGCTTGAATAGTCCATTCATACGATCAGATAGCTTGAAGCGCACATTCAAGCGGCAAATCCGTCAGCCCACATGCACGTTCGGCCTGCGTTCGACGTCCGGTTCGGCCCGGCGGATCACCTCGCGCGTCACCGGAGCGACCTCCCCGACGCCGATGAACAGGAACCGCAACAGGTTGACGACCGGATTTCCTTCCGACCACTCGAAGTAGGCGTCGGGGCGCACGCCCGTCGTGTCGCGGATCTTCAACAACACAGCGGCGATCGAGTTGGGCACAGCGGCCGCGTCGACCCACAGGATCCGATAGTCACCGCGTTGCCTGCCGTGCACGAGCAGATCGGTCGAGAATTCCGACGCATCCGTGATGTTGGCTTCCAGGAACAGGATCGGTTGTCCCGCAGGGATGTTGCTGTCCTTCCGCTGCTGCGCCTCTTTTGCGGCGTAGGCTTCCATGTCCAGATGACGAGAGTCGTGGCACACCAACCGAATACTGCCCTGCGATGCCGCTTCCTCGATGAATCCCAGTGCAGCTTCGTCGAATTCGACGGAAGTGCTACGCAGTTCGAACGAACGCGTGACCCTGGACCAGAACGAGACCACCAGAATCGCCACGATGAAGAACGATGCAACTTTGACCCCGTCGGGACGCTCGAAGATGTTCGCGACTGTCGTGTACACGAAAATCGTTGCCACAGTGGCGAACAACCACATCTTGCCGCGTTGGCCGCGGCGCGCAGCCGAGAGCGTCACCGCAACGGACGCCGATGTGATGAGCACGAGAACACCCGTCGCATATGCGGCGCTCTGCGCGTCCACACTCGCGTCGAAGTACACGGTGACGACGAACGCGATGACCGAGAACACCAGCACCAGCGGCCGAACCGCCCGAGCCCATTCCGGCGCCATGCCGTACTTCGGCAGATACCGCGGCACCAGATTCAGCAGGCCTGCCATCGCCGACGCCCCGGCGAACCAGAGAATCGCGATGGTACTGACGTCGTACACGGTCCCGAACGCACTACCCATGTATTCGTGCGCCAGGTATGCGAGCGCACGTCCGTTCGCTTGGCCGCCGTTCTCGAATTCCTGCTGGGGTATCAGGACGGTGGTGACGATGCTCGACGTCAGCAGGAATCCGCTCATGATGAGCGCAGCCGTCGTGAGCAGGCGTTTCGCACCTCGAATGCGTCCGGCCAGCGCGTCCTTCGAATCCGACTGAATCTGCGGCATCACCGCGACGCCCGTTTCGAAGCCGGACAGCCCGAGTGCCAGTTTGGGGAACACGACGAGGGCGACGGCGATCATCATCAGCGGATTTCCATGCTCGGCCGTCATCGCGTGTTGCCAGTCGGTCACCAGTGACGGCGCCCGCGCGATCTCCCAGAATCCGACGAAGATCACCACCAGGTTCAACGCGAGGAACGTCCCGACCAAGGCCACTGCGATCCCGATCGCCTCGGTGAATCCCTTCAGGAACACCGCCGCCAGGAGCGCCAGCAGCACAAGCGTGATGATCACCTGTGCGCTGCCCACACCCGTTGGCGCAAAAGGATTCTCGACGACGTGCGCCGACGCGTCCGCCGCCGACAGTGTCATCGTGATCAGGAAGTCGGTCGCGGCGAATCCGAGCAACACGAGCACGAAGATCTTCCCACCCCATTTGGGCATGAGTTTTTCGAGCATCGCGATCGAGCCTTCACCGTGCGGGCTCTCCCGGGCGACGCGGCGGTACACCGGGAGGGCACCGAAGAGCGTCAACAGAATCAGCACGACCGTGGCCAGCGGCGCCAACGTGCCCGCCGCGAGCGCTGCGATCCCCGGCTGATACCCGAGCGTCGAAAAGTAGTCGACACCCGTCAGGCACATCACTTTCCACCACGGGTGGGTGTGCTCGACCGTGCGCGGCTTGCGATAAGGACCGAGGTGGCCCGACGGCTGTTCGGTGATGTCACTGAGAAGCCACGACCGCAGACGCACCATCAGCAGAGCGTAAACCTGTCGAACCTTCGCGAGCAGAACTACTGTTGAACCCATGACTCACGTGGTGGTGGCCGGAGCCGGTCTCGCTGGAATTGCTTGCGCACACGAACTCGGAAAGAAGGGCGTCGACGTCACCCTGGTGGATCGCAACGACTACCACCAGTTTCAGCCGCTTCTCTATCAGGTCGCGACGTCGCAGCTGCCTGCCGTGGACGTGGCACGGCCGCTGGCGTCGATCTTCCGGTCGCTCGACTCGGTTCGGGTGATTCAGGCCGAGATCACCGACCTCGATTTCGAGGCCCGTTCCCTCGTGGCGGCAGGCGAGACGATCACAGGTGATCACCTGGTGGTGGCTGCAGGGGCGACGGCGAATTTCTTCGGAACGCCCGGCGCCGAGGAGTTCTCGTATCCGCTCTACTCGGTGGTCGACGCGGAGAAGCTCCGCCACCACGTCAGCGACCTCCTGGGAGGCGCGCACGACCCGCTGGACGTCGTCATCGTCGGGGGCGGTCCAACAGGGGTCGAGACGGCAGGGGCGTTCGCCGAGCTGTTCCGCGCACTGCGCAAGATGGACCATCCAGGAGGCCGCGGCGAGGCCTGGCTGATCAATCACGGACCTGATCTGTTGGCTCCGTTCAGCGACAAGTCACACACCTACGCGCACGACAAGCTCGTCGAACACGGCGCAAAGGTTCGTCTCGGGGTCGGCGTGACGTCCGTCGACGCCGAAGGTGTGGCGCTGAGCGATGGAACGCGCATCGCCTCACGCACGGTGATCTGGGCGGGCGGCGAATCGGCGTCCCCGATCGCCGCGACGGCAGACACCACGCCGGGACGCGGCGGCAGGATCGATGTTCTCGCCGACCTCACCGTCGCGAACTTCGACGAGGTCTACGCCGTCGGCGATGTCTCGAACATCCCCGGCGCCGACGGGAAGGCACTACCGCAGTTGGGTTCCGTCGCCCAGCAGGCCGGATTGTGGGCGGCCGAGAACATCCTGCGGACCATCAAGGGGAAGCCCAAGAAGCCGTTCGCCTACCGCGACAAGGGCATCATGGCGATGATCGGCCGCGGCGCCGCCGTCGCCGAGGTGGGTGCACACCGACACGAAGTCGAGGGCCCCTTGGCATTCGCGGCATGGCTCGGCGTCCACGCCGCCCTGCTCAGCGGCGCGCACAGCAAGGTCGACGCCTTCCTCTCCTGGGCGTGGGACTACTTCGACAGCGATCACTCGGCAATCGTCGAGTGCCACGGAGATCCGAAGCGGATCGCGTGGGCCGACGACGTCAAGCCGACGATCTGAGGCGGCTACTCAGCGCAGTACGTCCGTCCCCACGAACGGAACAAGAGCCTCGGGGACTCGGACGGTGCCGTCTGCCTGCTGATGGTTCTCGAGGATCGCCACGATCCACCGCGTCGTCGCCAACGTCCCGTTCAGTGTCGCGGCGATCTGTGGCTTGCCTGCCTCGTCGCGGTATCGCACGCCGAGGCGCCTGGCCTGGAACGTCGTGCAGTTCGACGTGGACGTCAGTTCGCGGTAGGCGTTCTGGGTGGGGACCCATGCCTCGCAGTCGTACTTGCGCGCAGCCGAGGAACCGAGGTCCCCGCCCGCGACGTCGATGATGCGGTACGGAAGCTCAACGGCCGCAAGCATTTCCCGCTCGAACTCGAGCAGCTTCTTGTGTTCGGCCGCCGCGTCCTCGGGCTTGATGTAGGAGAACATCTCGATCTTGTCGAACTGGTGGACGCGGATGATCCCGCGTGTGTCCTTGCCGTAGCTGCCCGCCTCACGACGGAAGCACGACGACCAACCGGCGTAGCGCTTCGGGCCGTCGGACAGGTCGATGATCTCGCCCGAGTGATAGCCCGCCAGCGCGACTTCCGACGTCCCGACGAGGTAGAGGTCGTCGGCTTCGAGGCGGTAGATCTCGTCTGCGTGTGCACCGAGGAATCCGGTGCCCGCCATGATCTCCGGCCGCACCAGCACCGGCGGAATCATCATCGTGAAGCCGTTCTTGACGGCCTTCTGCGCCGCGAGCTGCAGCATGCCCTGCTGCAGCAGCGCACCGTATCCGGTCATGAAGTAGAACCGTGAGCCCGAGACCTTCGCGCCGCGTTCCATGTCGATCAAGTTGAGCGATTCGCCGAGTTCGAGGTGGTCCTTCGGCTCGAAGTCGAACGTCGGAATCTCTCCGACGGTCTCGAGCAGTACGAAGTCGTCCTCGCCGCCTGCCGGTGCGCCGTCCTCGACGATATTGGCGATCGCCCGCTGGGCGAGGTCGAGTGCCGCGTCGGTGTCGTGCTGTGTCGCCTCGGCTGCCTTGACCTTCGCCGCCAGCTCGGAGGCGCCCGCCAGCAGCGCAGGCCGCTCGTCGGGGGACGCTTTGCCGACCTTCTTACCCAGCGCCTTCTGCTCGGCACGCAACTGATCCCCGGCCAACACGGCGGCGCGGCGAGAGGAATCTGCCTCCAACAGCACATCGACGAGTCCGGGGTCTTCACCACGGGTGCGCTGCGAGGCTCGGACAACATCAGGGTTCTCGCGGAGGAACTTGAGGTCGATCACGCTACGAAACCTTACTTGTCCCGCAACCCACGGCGGTTCTTGCGTCCGCCGTCCTTCACTGACCGAG
The DNA here is from genome assembly GCF_001895005.1 of Rhodococcus yunnanensis NBRC 103083. GTDB lineage: Bacteria > Actinomycetota > Actinomycetes > Mycobacteriales > Mycobacteriaceae > Rhodococcoides > Rhodococcoides yunnanense. The sequence continues at coordinate 21,438 of NZ_BCXH01000013.1, forward strand.
CAACCCCAGGTAGTCCTCGCGGCCGAACATACGAGCTGCGTCGACCGCGGACGGATGCCCACCGAGCGGATCGGCCCCACCCTCGACGAGCGCCTTCACGACGTCGTCCTCCCCTTTGAACACGGCCCCGGCGAGCGGGGTCTGGCCCTTGTCGTTGGGACGGTCGACGTCGGCACCTCTACTCACCAGCAGCTCGACCGTCGCCGCGTGGCCGTGATAGGCCGCCAACATGACGAGTGTGTCGCCTGCCTCGTTGTTCAGGTCCACCGGGACACCCGCGTCCAGGTACCCGGCCAACGCTTCCGTGTCACCGGTGCGGGCCATGGTGAAGAGCCGGCCCGCGAGCTCGGCGACGTCAGCGTCATTCTGTGGTGCCGTCATGAGAGACGAACATACTCGGGCATGATGGACGGTGATGTCCTCCAGCGATCCGGGTAAGCCTGGGAATCCGACGCCGCGACGCGACCAGCGCACAGTGACTGCGCCGGTTGCGCGTCGTGGCCTCGCCTTGGTCGCCATCGGCGCCGTTGCTGCCGCCGTCGTGACCCTGTATTTCTCCGGGGGCTTCTCGCAGCCGGAGAAGATCACGACGCACTCCGCTGCCGGGCCCGCAACCACCGGAGCAGTGTCGGGAAAGACCTTCGGCTCGGCCGCGCCAGGTGATTGTCTGCAGTGGACGCCCACCGACGACCCCGAAACGGACCGGCAGGATCTCGCCGAGGTCTCCTGCGCCGAACCACACCGATTCGAAGTCGCGAAGGACATCGACATGTCGGCGTACCCCGGCATCGAGTTCGCTCCGGGCTCGGCGTACCCGGGAGCCCTCCGATTCGGCCAACTACGCGACGAACACTGCGTCGATGCCGTCGACGACTACCTCGGTACCAAATTCGATCCGAACGGCAAGTTCAGCGTCGGTTTGATGTTCCCCAGCCAGGCGGGGTGGGCGTCGGGCGAGCGGACGTTGCGATGCGGAATCCAGCAGTCGTCGAACACCGGCATTCCGCAGGAGATGGCGGGATCGGTGCTCGATCAGGATCAATCGAACGTGTGGGACGTCGGCACCTGCATCGGTATCACTCAGAACGTCCCGTCCGATCCGGTGGACTGCAGTCAGGCTCACGCTTTCGAGGTCGCATCGGTCGTCGACCTGCAACAACAGTTCCCGAGCGGAATCCCGAGCGAGGCCGATCAGGACGCCTACCTCGAACCGGCGTGCACCACCGCCGTCAACACCTACCTCGGTTCCGACACCGCCCTGCGCGACAAGACCCTGACCCTGTTCTGGAACACGATCGACGTCACCAGCTGGCTCGCCGGAAGCCGGCAGGTCAGCTGCTCGGTCGGCAAGGAACTCGACGAGGGCGGATTCGCCACCATCACCGGCACCGCACAAGGGGACATCCTGATCAACGGTCAGCCGCCCGTTCCACCGCCGTCGACGCCCGACGGCCGCGCCCTTCCGACCCCGCTGCCCGGCGCAGCCCCGATCACCCCGGGAGGGTGACATTCCATTCAGCATGAGTCGCGCGGACTTCGAGAACGCCGTCGGCGACGCCCTGGACACACTGCCGCCGGACATCATCGACCGAATGGACAACGTCGTCGTCCTCGTCGAGGAAGAGCACCCCACCGAGGACATCCTCGGGTTGTACGAGGGCGTCGCACTCACCGACCGCTACGAATACAGCGGCCACCTGCCCGACGTCATCACCATCTACCGGCGACCGATCCTCGAGATGGTCGACGACGGCGACACCGCCCGCCGCGAAATCGCCATCACCGTCGCCCACGAGGTGGGCCATCATTTCGGAATCGACGACGAGCGGTTGCACGAGTTGGGGTTCGGCTGATTTCTGGCCCGTGCGCTCACCGCTTGAATGAACCGTTCAAGCTATCTGAACGTATGAATGGACCATTCAAGCGATGAAAACTAGGCCGCGACGGACTCCCGAGCCTTCGACGACGCCCGGTCGGTGAGGAACGCGAAGACCAGGCCGAGTGCGATCCAGAGTGTCGCCTGAGTGGCGAGCGACGACAACCGGAAATCCCAGAGCAGGGTGGCCGGGAAATCGGCTCCCACCTCGTCGATACCCGGGAGAAGGGCATATCCGACGCCGACGACGACACCGAATGCCGCGAGCGGGGCAGCGACGCGCACTGCAACCGACTGCTGCGCGGCGACGACCTTCGCCACGTAGATGCCGACGGCGACGGCGGCGAGTCCGAGAACGACCGTTGCCAGCCACAGCCAGGTGCGCTGATCGATGGTGTCCGGGTCGCCGACGGCGGGCGGGTTCGCCGGGTACTTGAAGAACGGCACGGCCTCGATGGCAACCCAGCCGAGTATCCCGGCCACGAGGGCGAGAACCGCACCGGGAAGACGGGTGAACCGCCGTGCGTAGTGCAGGACCGTCGCGAAGATCGCTCCGAGGGCCAGACCGGCGAGTCCGGTGGCCAGGAAGAGTCCGGCTCGCTGGCCGTCGCGGCTGACAAGTGCTTCGTCGTCGTCGTGCGAGTGCGCGGCCGGCGTGGCGGCCTCGTGGGAGTGCTCACCCGCCGATTCTTCGATCGCGATGGCCGAGTCGATGTGCGGCTCACCGAGGGTGAATGCCACTGCGCCGGCGAGCAGACCCGCGATCAATCCCGCGAGCAGTCCTCTGACCAGTAGTTGAACGAATGTGCCCTGAAGAGTCAGTGGCATGGCAGGCCCAGCAGGTGGCGTCCGTCGTGCATCAACTCGTGCATGTACATCCCGCTGCGCGAGATGGCACCTTGGTCGAAGCCGACCAGGTAGAGCACGAGGAACGCGAGCAGAATCACCGCGGCCACGGCGAGGGCGAGTGCCGCCGACTCCGTGGTGTTGCTGGGGGTATGGACTGTAGCCATCTTCGGTTTTGCCTCCATGGGATTCATGCGTCCCGTCGAAACCTCCAGCGATGAGTGAGTTTTCTGGCTCTCGAACCCATCGGTTCGATCACAGTGGCGCAACCGCTCCGGATTTTGCACCGGATTACCTGCACACATCGCACTTACCAGCGAACTGTGGCACCGATCTCAGTGCGCTGTCAATCGGAACTAGAGTGTGCCGGATGAGGAGCGCTCGATGCCATCACCGGTGACTCGGCTCTCGCTGCTCAGCCACGCCACGACCGACGCGGTTCGTCGTGCCCGATTCCCTTCGGACGAACCGGTCGATTCGGGCGGACTGCGACAGATCGAGGCGATCGAGTTCACCACCCGCGCCGAGTCGGTTCTGATCGCCCCCGAACGTCGGACCAGACAGACTGCAGCCGCGCTGGGACTGCAGGGCGCACTCGTCGCCGACCTGTCCGATATCCGACTCGGCGACTGGACCGGATCGGCCATCGAGGATCTGAGCGAGAAGGAGATGCTGGGCTGGCTGACCGATACCACCACCACTCCGCCGAACGGTGAGTCCATCGACGCACTGTCGACTCGCGTGGGCAATTGGATGAATCGGGTCGGTTCCGAACATCGACGGATTCTGGCCGTCACACATCCGGCGCTCATCAGGGCCGTGGTGATTCGCACGCTCGACGCACCCCCGTCGTCGTTCTGGCGGGTCGACATTCCGCCGCTGTCGCTGACCAGCGTCAACTTCCGCGGTGGCCGGTGGACCCTTCGCAGCGTGGCCGAAAAAATCACCTGAGCTTTTTTTACTGGCGCATGGAACCGATCACCGGGTGCTCGACGTCAAACTTCACGAGGGCGGGAATCTCGTGCGCCCGCCTGCCGCAACAGTCGAGGAGTGCAGATGCCAGGACAAGTGCGCGTGGACCCCGCTGCTCTCGAAGCCGCGGCGGCGGATCTGGACGCGGCGGCAGCTCGGCTGCAGGCGAATCTGACGAGTGTGTCGTTGCCGATCCAGGCGCTGCCCTCCGGCAGCGAGGAAGTATCCCTGCTGGCCAATCGCTACTTCACGCATGCGGCAGGCTCGTTCACTCCCGCCGCCCAGCAGGCTGTGAACGAGTTGATCGACACGGCGGCTGCGTTGCGTGTGCAGGCCGCGGCGTACCGCGACGTCGATCTGGAACACAGCCGCGCACTCGACATCTGAACCGGCACCATGCATCACACCGACGGGGGTAATGAAAAATGACGCTGGGAGTCACAGGAGTCGTGTGGTTGCCACGCACGGCAATGGTCAATTCGACGGCACTGCTGGCCGGTGCAGGCCCTGCGCCCTTGGCCACGGCGTCGGGGGCATGGCAGTCGGTCGCCGCCGCGTACACCGATACGTCGGTGACCATCACCCGTGTGATGGCGGTTCTCGCCGCCGGGTGGGAGGGCGAGGCCGCGAATGCAGCGCAGGCCAGGCTCGGCGCGTTCCTCGGTTGGACCCAGGCTTCCGCCGGCAAAGCAGCGGACATCGCCGTGCACGCGGCGAGTGAGGCCGCCGCCTACACCACCGCATCGATCGCGATGCCGAATCCGGTCGAGATCGGCATGGTCCAGGCGGCGAGGACGGCGGTCTGGACATCGGGCGGCGCACTCAACGGCAGCGCCCAGGCGCTCGAGACGGTGTCGCAGGCTCTCGACGTTCGCGCCGGGATCGTCATGGATGCGTACGAAGCCGCAACGACCCCCCTCGCGTTCCCGGTCTCGTTCGACCGACCACCCGAGATCGTGAACGACGCAGGCGCGTCTGCCGGATCGACCGGATCGATCGACGACGCCACCTCGTTCGGGGCCGGTTCACAGGCTGCCGGATCCGACGGCGACACCGGTGTCTTCGGATTCGGGGCACGGACGAGCCCTGCGCAGGCTGCCATCGCCGCAATCAGTGCCGCAGTGCAGAATCCTGCGGTCACCGGGGCGGTCGGGCAGTTCGCGAGCTCGGCAGGCACGGTCGCGGGATCCTCGGTCACGACCGTCGCGTCGGCGGTCACCAACCTCGGCGGGTCCGCGGTATCGACCCTGATGAGCACACAGAGCACTCCACAACAATCGGCACACACGCTCGGTGCGGTGCGTGGGGATTCCGCCGCACCCGGCCTCACCGCGACACGGGCGGTCTCGACCGGGGCGAACGGGCCCTCGGCTGTCGGGGCGCGGCTGGCGGGGACGCTCGGCCTTCCCGGATCGACGTTGGGACCGCCCGCCCACACGGTGATCGATGCCAACCGAACTCCGTTCGGTCCCAACACTTCCGGAACGATCGGCGCAGGCCCGGCCGATGGCGCCGCAGCCACCCGAGGCACCAACGGCGGTGCGCCGATGTCCGGAACACGACCCGGCGACGGCGACGAGGAACATGTGACACCCGGGTACCTCAAGCAGTTCGAACACTTCTCCGACGGCCGCACCGTCGCACCGTCGGTCATAGGTGCCGACCCGACGTGGAACGACCGTTGATCGACTTGGGAACTCGACCACAGGGCCACGATCTGCCGTACGCAGTGCTCGACGCCGACCGAATCGACTACCTGGTCGACGCACTCGACATCGCCGAACTACCCGTCGTACTCGACGTACACCCGCGTTTCGACGACGTATCGAAACACCTACTGTCGCTGCAGCGAGGCCATGACGGACTCGTCGCAGACGGACTGCTTCCGGACGGGCGCATCCACCCGGCCATGGCCGCGTGGATGCGGATCCTCGAGCAACCCGACTGGTATGTCGCGGCCCGACTCGTTCCGCGGCCCGTCACCGAGAACGGCCCGGCCACCAGGGCCTGTTTCGCGTCGAACGAGGACGGCTCGGTGATCGCCGTGCGGACGGGACGTCGGATCACGATCAGGGCAACGTCCGTCGACCCGTCCCGCGAACTCCTCGACACCCTCGGAATGTGCGCAGCGCACGACTTTCGCAGCATCTCGGCGCCGACCGACGATCTGGCCGAGGCACTCGATGCGTCACCGACGGATCACAGTGCGACGACCGATCGGCTCGCGCATCTCGGAATCGACCCATCCGACGCAGCCGAGGTCGCCGCTGCCATGGCACTCTGTTTCTCGCACGCCGAGATAACCTCGGTCACAACCACATTCGGAGCCAGGGCGCCGGGCCGTCATCCGGTTGCTGTCTTCGACACTCACCGCGGACGTCTCGTCGCGACGTCGAGTACGGCAACGGACGGACGGCAGTGGACAACGTTGTCTCCCGGTCACGATGCACGGGTTAGAGGCGCTCTGGCGGAGCTGGTGGAGCGGGCGCGCGTCAGCTGATCGGGTTGTCCGCCACGCGGCTGCCCTTGCCTTCGAAAGGAGGCTCGAACGTCCCCCATCGAACGCATGTCCATCCGCCGTCCGCCGTGGGAACCAGTTCGACGGTCTCGGTGTTGTCCAGGTGATTGTCGGCGGCGAACTCACCGTCCACGCCACCGAGAACTGCGGCGACCAGGCGGATCGCGGCACCATGACTGACGACCACGACATCCGCGACATCCCGCGCGGTCAGGAATTCGGCGCGCAACTCGTCGAGGACAGGGACGTACCGATCGAGAATCGCTCGGCCGCTCTCACCGCCCGGCGCGTGCGCATCGAGATCCCCCGATTGCCATTTGCCGTACACGGCAGTGAAACCCGCGTGGGCTTCCTCGTCGCTACGGTCCTCCCAGTCACCGACGAAGGTTTCCTGTAGCCCGTCCCGCTCCTGCGCGAGAACGGCAGTGGCCACGGCGATGTGCTCGGCGGTCTGCCGAGCACGCAGCGCCACCGAGGACACGAGCACGCTCGGCGGGGTCGCAGCGATGGATTTGCCGAATCGCGTGGCCTGCTCGTGGCCGAGATCGGTCAGTGCAGCGCCGGGCGGGAGGGTGTCGAGCCTCTTGTCGACGTTCGCGAACGTCTGACCGTGCCGCACCAGTACCAACTTGCCCGTCATCTGCCCGCCTTGCTCTTCATCTGTCGGATCTGCCCTCACGCAGCCCCGCCAACCAGTCGATCTCCTCCTCCAACGACGGTGGTGTCCGTCCTGTTCCCGTCGCGACGGGCCAGGATCCGAGATACCGGAGTTTCATCTTTCGATGCAACGCGCCGAGCGCTTCGGCCACTGCCGGGTCGTCGATGTGGCCGACGCAGTCCACGTAGAAGCGATAGGTGCCGAATTCTGTTCGGGTCGGCCGTGATTCGATACGTGTGAGGTCGATGTCACGGATGCCGAACTCCGCCAGCGCAGCCAGAAGCGCTCCGGGCTGATTGTCGGGCATCAAAACCAGCGCGGTGCGATCGGCCCCGGTGGGAGCAGGCGCCTTTCTCGGTGTGCCGACGAGGACGAACCTGGTTCGGGCGGTCTCGATGTCGGCGACTCCAGTGGCCAGTGCCGGAAGGTGGAGCCGAACGCCGGCGAGAGGCGTGGACACAGCGGCGTCGGCGAGCCCAGCGGCGACGTCCTCGGCTGCACCGGCATTGGACGAGGCGAACTGCACCTCCGCACGGGGAAGGTTGGCCTCGAGCCACAGCCGAACCTGCGCCGCGGCAATCGGATACGCCCGGATCGAACGAACGTCCTCCGCGGCGATACCCGGTCGCCCCAGAATGGAGAACGCGATGTCGATTTCGGTCTCGGCAAGGATCTGAAGCCTGCTCGACGCGGCCAGGGCATCGAGCGTCGGCGGTACGGACCCCTCCACCGAACTCTCTATCGGCACCACGGCCGCGTCCACGTCGCCGTCACGGACCGCCTGCAGCGACGCCGGTGGACTGCTGAGGGGAACGCGCTCGATGTGGTCGTCGAATCCGAGTGACGCGAACACGCCGTCGGACTCCAACTGGCCGACCGCCATTTCGGTGAATGTTCCCGATGGACCGAAGTACGCGATTCTGGGCACGATTTTCAGGTTACGTCGTCGACGACTCGGCAGGGACCAAACCCGCCGCGACGAGATCTCGGTGTGCTGCTGTGGCGTCGCCGATCTCGATTCCGAGCAGTACCGTGCGGACAGCATCCGCTGCCTCGGGACGCAGTGCGGTCAGTGCCGCGAGGTTCGGCGATGCGAACGCCGCGAGAATGTCGTCGCCTCGCAGCGCCGCCACGGTGGCAGCGATGACGGAAATGACCTCATCGCCTGTTCGAGCTCGGGCGGTGAACCCGACGTCCGAGTGTGCGACGACGGCAAGCACATCGGCGATGGCGCGAGGCGAATCCCACGCTGCGAATCCCGGTGTGCGGTGCGCCTCGACGATGGTGGTGACGGTGTCGAGCACCGACCCTTCACCGAGCTCGGGAAAGACGACCACGGGGGACGGCAGACGCAGCTCGATTGCCTCGCTCAGCGTGTCTTCACGGACGTTCACGTGATATCGGACCACTTCGTAGCTCGCACGGGTGCGGCCGTGCAGTTCGGCGGGATCCACATCGAGTTCGACGACGACGCGTCCGAGGTCGGTCGCCTCGTCCAGTTCCAGCAGAGTCGAGGCCGCGAGCACCGTCGGGCCCGAGGTGATCGTCTTCGCCAACCCGTCGGGGGCGGAGTATCGCTGCTGCAGGAGACCGGTGACGAGCGCGTGCGGGTCGGGTCGGTGCGGCACGCCGAGAGTCAAGGGAATGGACACCGTTACACGGTAGTCGGGAAGAAATGGGTCCCAGCACTTGCGATACCGGGAAGCGTGAACTAACTTAGGTTTGCCTCACCTACAGCAACCATCGCATCGGAGGAGCCCATGATCGGCGCTACCACCACTGGACCATCGACCGCCGAACGAGTTCGCAGCGCATGTTCGCGCGCGGACGGTGCAGCACTGGCGATCGAGGGCAGTGAGCCCATCGTGACCGCGCTGCACCACTTGCGATCCAACGGCGAGGTGATCCTCGCGGTGCCGATGGATTCGACCCTGGGCGCCATCGCGTGGCAGTCGTCGCGCGCAGGGGTTCCCGCGGTGCTCGAGCTGACCGATCACGCGCCGCTTGCGCTGCGTGAACCGGTTCGTTCGCTCGTGTGGTTGCGCGGCGATCTTCGACCGGTCCCGGAGTCCCTCATGCGGCCGATGGCAGGCGCGGTCGCCTCCGAGCATCCCCACCCGTCCCTGCTCGATGTCGGGCACAGCACGGTTCTTCTTCGTCTGATCCTGTCCTCCGCCGTCGTCGCCGACAGCACGGGCGCCGAGCCGGTCGCCATCGACGATCTGCTCGCGGCCGAACCCGATCCGTTCTGGGAGATGGAAACCAGCTGGCTGCAGCATCTCGACGAGGATCACGCAGACCTCGTCAACCAGCTTGCGCGACGCCTCCCGCCGTCGCTGCGACAAGGTCGCATTCGTCCGTTGGGCATCGACCGCTACGGCATTCGCCTGCGAATCGAGAGCGACTACGGCGACAACGACGTCCGGCTCGGCTTCGCGGAACCCGTCGACGACATGGCCTCACTGAGCCGCGCGCTGCGCGTACTCGCCGGCTGCCCGTTCCTCAACGGACTGCGCGCACGGGGCTAGCCCTCATACTCGTGAGGTGATCGATGCGAAGACCTGGTTGAACCCGCCCTCACCCGAAACCGGCCCACCGATCGATCCTGCCGAGCGGCGTGCGATCAAGATCGAGATCGCCATCGTTCTGCTCGTCACGTTCGGGTTGAGCGGGCTGAGCAGCATCCTCTCGCTCGTCGAGGACGCGCTGCTGGCCGGCAGCCTGTCGGATCAGACCGTCGCGCTGAACACGTCGAGTTCCAGTCTCGGCCTCATCGACCTGCTGTATCAGCTTCTCCGCATTCTCCGTTTGTGTGCGTGGGGCGCGCTCGGGCTGTACCTACTGTGGCGGGCGGGGCTCGGCCCACGACTCGTCGGTCTCGCGAGGCCACGCTGGCGGACCGACGGGCTGCAGGGCGTCGGCCTCGCCGCGCTCATCGGGCTTCCCGGATTGGTCCTGTACCTCGTCGCGAACGCTCTCGGCTTCAACCTGACGGTCGTGCCCAGTGCCATCGACGACCACTGGTGGCGCGTTCCTGCCCTCGTCCTGTACGCATTCGCGAACTCGGGTGCCGAGGAGATCATCGTCGTCGCGTATCTGATCTCGCGGCTGCGACGCCTCGGTCTCAGCGAGAACACATCGTTGCTGGCCTCGGCGCTTCTTCGAGGCTCGTACCACCTCTACCAGGGGCTCGGCGGCGGGATCGGCAATGTCGTGATGGGGCTGGTCTTCGGCCGCTACTGGCAGAAGACCGGTCGGTTGTGGCCGTTGCTGCTCGCGCACGCGTTGATCGACATCGTCGCTTTCGTCGGCTACACAGCACTTCGCGACCATCTGTCGTGGCTGCCGTAGGGCACTGAGGGCCGACTGCTGGGTACAGTCGATGCGTGAACGACGACCAGCGGAATCGGGGGATCCCCAGGCAGGGCCCACCGCACCCGCCGCGCCGTGTTCCGCCGCCACCCGGCTATCGACCGCCGCCGGGCACTCGGCCACCTCCGCCGCGCAGGCCGGATGTGCCACCACCGGAAGGCACCCAGGTCATCCGCCGTGACGGTCGCCCGTCGGGGCCGCCGCAGCCGGGTCCACACGGGCCACAGGCCTGGTCACAGGCTCCCGAACCGGGTTCCCTCTCGCGGGGACCGAACCCGACCCAGCACTATCCGAGTAACCGGCGCTCGGAAGAACGGCGGGGTGAACAGGATCGCATCCAGTACGCGCCACGGCAGAATCCGCAGCCGTACACCGAGGAACCTCCGCGTCGGCAGCCACCACGCCGCGACCCACCGCCGCCTCAGCGGCCACTTCGTCGACCCGAACCACCGACACCTCCGCGCGCCCGCAGGAAGCGGCATTGGGGACGACGGTTCGGGGTGACCTTCCTCGCGCTACTGCTCGTCTTCGGCGGCCTCCTCTACTACGTCGACAGCTCGCTCACGCGTGTCGACGCCCTGAGCAACTACGACGGCCGAATCGCCGACACACCGGGCACCAACTGGCTGCTGGTGGGATCCGACAGTCGTACCGGCCTGACTCCCGAGCAGGAAGCTGCGCTGGCGACGGGCGGCGAGACGGGGCCGTCCCGCACCGACACGATCATCCTCATCCACATGCCCGAAGGCAGCGGGCCTGCGACGATGGTCAGCCTCCCGCGCGATTCGTACGTGTCGATCCCCGGGTACGGCGAGGACAAACTCAATGCGTCGTTCGCGTTCGGCGGCGCCCCGCTGCTGGTCCAGACAGTCGAAGGCGCAACGGGACTACGCGTGGACCACTACGCGGAGATCGGGTTCGGCGGGTTCGCCGGCATCGTCGACGCAATCGGCGGCGTCGACGTCTGCTTGAACAACGCCATCAGCGACCCGTTGGCAGGAATCGACCTCCCGGCAGGATGCCAGGAGTTGGCGGGCTCGGAGGCACTCGGGTTCGTCCGCTCTCGCGCGACGGCGCTCGCCGACCTCGACCGCATGAACAACCAGCGGCAATTCATGTCTGCGTTGCTCGCGAAAGCCACAAGCCCTGCCACCTTCCTCAATCCGTTGCGGGTGTGGCCGCTCGTCAAGGACACCGTGAACTCCCTCAGTGTCGATTCCGGCGATCACATCTGGAATCTCGGGGCGTTGGCGTGGGCCATGCGCGGCGATCTCATCACCACGACCGTGCCGGTGGCCGGGTTCGAGGACACCGACGTGGGGAACGTTCTGATATGGGACGACGACCGCGCGTCGCAATTCTTCGGCGCCCTGGCCGACGACCGTCAAATCCCCGAAGAACTCCGGACTTCCGGCCCCTGACAACGAAGTTCGAGCGGTAATCTGATCTCCATGACGTCGACCGAGAACGACAGTGCGTTCCACGATCTCCTGCGAGCACAGATCGGACACGAGTTCGCGGCCTCACAGCAATACATCGCAATCGCAGTCTGGTTCCACAGCAACGACTTGCCACAACTTGCCCGACGCTTCTACGCGCAGGCGAGCGAGGAACGCGGTCACGCAATGATGATGGTGCAGTACCTGATCGACAAGGACGTCACCGTCGCCGTTCCCGGCGTGCCGGACGTCGTCACCGAGTTCGCGAAAATCGCCGAACCCGTGGAACTCGCCCTGAGCCAAGAGAAGACGGTCACCGAGCAGATCACCGCACTCGCCCGCACTGCACGAGAGTCGGGCGACTACATCGGCGAACGCTTCGTGCAGTGGTTTCTCCAGGAACAGGTCGAGGAAGTTGCGAGCGTGCGCAGGCTGCTCAATATCGTGCACCGCGCAGGCGGAGAACTGTTCGATGTAGAGGAATACGTCGCTCGCGAAACGACGGCGCGGGTGAACCGGACCACAAACGCACCCAAACAAGCGGGAATCATCTGAACATTTCCCCTGGTGGAAGTAAAGAATTAGGCGAATCTTATTTAGGCAACCTTCGCCTCAATAAGGACGCGCTTGGATGACAATGTGCTCTGACCAGCATATTCTCTTCTTCATGAGCGCAGACATCAAAGAAACCACACATTCGAAGTTCCACGCACTTCTCCGCGACCAGATTCGCAACGAATTCAATGCGTCGCATCAGTACATCGCAACTGCGGTGTATTTCGACAACGTCGACCTGCCGCAGTTGGCCAAGCACTTCTACGCGCAGGCCGTCGAAGAGCGTAACCACGCGATGATGATCGTTCAGTACTTCCTGGACCGCGACATCACCGTCGAACTCACCGGAGTCGACCCGTCGAAGTCCGTCTTCACCGATGCGCGCGAGCCGATCGCCCTGGCTCTGGCACAGGAAGAGACCGTCACCGATCAGATCATCACCCTCGCGAGCACGGCCCGCGAAGAGGGCGACTACCTGGGCGAGCAGTTCATGCAGTGGTTCCTCAAGGAGCAGGTCGAGGAAGTTGCCAGCATGAAGACGCTGCTCAACATCGCCGACCGCGCAGGACACAACCTGTTCGATCTCGAAGAGTTCGTCGCCCGAGAGTTCTCCGGCGCAGCCGCTGCCGACGCAGGTGCACCGCACGCTGCCGGCGGTTCCATCTAGCACGCCCGCTGCGCTCACAGGTGGCACGACCCCGACGGGGCCGTGCCACCTGGCTTGTCAGCCCCGTGCCACCTGGTTATTCAGCGCAGTGTGACCTGACGGCCGCGTAGGCCGTCACGCGAGCGTCGTTGCTCCGACGTCAGCGGCGCATCCACGGCGAGCGCCTCCGCCAGCTTGACACCGAATTCGCTTGTGGGCGTTGCCCATTCGGTGGGATGCAACTCCGGATCCAAGTCGAACACCGGCACCAGAAGTCCGTGCGTGCGGAACGAACCCGCGTACCGCGAGCCCTCCCCCAACGTGAGATCTCCTGCGGCATGCAGCCGTGCCAGCGCGAGCATCAGCTCGTCCTCGCTCTCCGGCCGCACCCATCGCAGATGCGCCTTGTCCCCGGCGTCGACCCACCACGCGGCGACGAGACCGTCGCCCTCGAGCCGCGCCGACGGCATGATCGCCTGGTTCGCCCGCTCCACGGTAGCCGCGACATCCGGTGCAGGATCGACGTTTTCGGGCAGCCACCAGTTGAAATCCTGATGCACGGTGATGTCCAGCTCCACGGCCGGATCGAGAACCTCCGCGAGTGCGGCCGTATTGCCGTCGGGATTGGCCGCGTCGAGCGACTCACCCGGCTGCGACGTCGACGCCCACCGCAGTGCGCTGCTCAGATCGGCAGCCGGATTCGGCGAATGCGCCTGCACCTGCAGACCGGCGAACCCTCGTTCGACACCGCCCTCCTCGCGCACCAACGCCGCTACGGCACCGGGAAGCACCGTCGCGATGGTCACCGCCCGGCCACCGATCTCCACGGGCGCCGTCGCCGAGGGCACGAACTCACGCAGTGCGACAAGATCGCACTCGGCCTTCACACCATGGAACGGACGTACCGGCGCAGCCTGCAGGCTCTCCCGCTCGGCTTCCCGCAGCGCCAGCTTCGCCGCTCGGTTGCTGTCCTGCTTCGGACCACTGTTTCTTTTGCTCTTACCCACGACCGAAACCTACACGCTGGACAGCCACGCCCGCGTTCGCCCAGGATTGTTCGTCGCGATCCATCCGACACCCAGATCGCGACACAGTTCCACGTCTTGCTTCTCGTCGACCGTCCAGCAATACGTCGCACGTCCCGACGCGGCTGCCCTGTCGACGATGGTCGGATGTTCCCGCAGACTGCGGATCGACGGCCCGACGGCAGTGGCTCCCACCGTCGTCGCCGCGCCCCCGCCGAGGTAGTACGACGAGTCCCCGAGCAACACCGTCGGCAGCAGCGGCGCCGAACGCCGGATCCGCCACACCGCCGTGGGCGCGAAGGACATGATGACCGCACGCGAATGGTCCGCGGAGGCGGGCTGTGCGATGCCGAACCGATGCAACTCCGCGAGGACCTTGCTCTCGATCAGGCTTCCGTAGCGCACCGGGTGCTTGGTCTCGATGAACAGTTTGGTGGGTTTGCTGTTCCAGCTGAGTACCAACTCGATCAGGTCCGCGAGAGTCAGCAGTTCGGCGGGCTCGGTGTCGTCGCCGTAATCGAACGTCTTGAGTGTGTCGTAGGACAGTTCACTGACGATGCCGGTACCGGACGACGTTCGGTCGACGCGGCGGTCGTGGACGCACACGATGTGGCCGTCCCTGGTGAGCCGAACATCGCATTCGAGCCCGTCGGCGCCTTCCCGCAACGCCAGATCGTATGCGGCGAGCGTGTGTTCCTTCTTCTCCGCCGACGCCCCTCGATGCGCGACGACGAACGGCCCACGCCGGTCGGTGCTCATGGCGTCGTCGCCCCTTCTTCGGCAGGCACGGATGTGGTGGGCTCGGAACCGGCAGGTTCGGGCGCGGGTCGGTTGGCTGCGATCACCCAGCGCGTGGGCGCGGGTCGATCGGTACCGCGCAGGCTCCGACTCTCGACGTCGCGCATCACCCGCAGCGTCAGGAATGCAACCCCGGCCGCGACGAGCGCCAGTACGGCCGAGAACAGAACTCCGTCGGCCCTGGCCTGCAGGGTCTCGCGTGTACGCCACAGGATCGCGGCGAGCACGAGCAACCAGTTCACGACCCAGCATGCCCACCAGATCCGCACGAGCACTGTCAGCCTGGGGCGGTCGCTTCGGCCACGAACGTCGACCAACTCGGTGAGGAACACTCCCGGAAGCACGAGCGAGACGACGGGAAGCAGACAGCCGAGGAACAGCGTCCGTGACGTCCGAGGTTCACAGGCACCCGAACGTTCGAAGAATTCACGTCTGCTTCGGACGAGCCAGCACGTCGACGCCACCGCCGCGGCCACGCCGATGACGATCGAGGCGATCTGCGCGAACAACACGAGTGCGTCCGAGGCGACGAGCGCCGTGCGGCTGACGAGCCACGTCCGGTTGTACAGCAGAATTCCGTACCGGACGAACTCGGCCACGGAGGCGAGCAGAAGCAGAACCCCGGTGAGAACCAGAAGACCCGATGCGGATGCGGCCCATCGATCGAGTCGCGGCGGACGCCCCTCGTCGCGGCGCACAGGCCGATCGACGAGCCCCCAGCGCGGGATCTCGTCGTAGTGCGGTCTCGTTCGCGGTTGCCGCGGTATCGGCGATCGGGCGGCAACCGGCGTTCTGCTCTTGGGCTTACGGGCCACCCAGCGGAAATTTCGAACACCCTGCGCGGGAGCCTGCACGGACACAGGCGACAGCAGAACCCCATGGCAGCGCGGACACCACACCGCAGGGAGGTTCCCCACCGGCCACCGCGTGGCGCAGCGCGCGCAGACCTGGAATGCGGGCACTAGAGGATTCTCGCCTCGGCGCCGTCGTCACGCACGAGGGGACGGCCGGAGTGCTGCCACGCCGACATACCACCGTCGACGTTGATGGCGTCGTACCCGATCTGGTTGAGATATTCGACGACGCGAGCAGACCTGCCGCCTGCCTTGCACACCACGTACAGCCGAGCGTCGATGTCGACCTCGGCGAGCCGGGACGGCACCTCGCTCATCGGGATGTGCACGGCACCCGGCGCATGGCCCTGCTCCCATTCGTCGTTCTCTCGGACGTCGAGCAGAATCACCGGCTCCGAGAGATCGGACGGCAGTTCGGCGGCGGACACGGAGGGCAGACCCGAAGCAGACACTCCCCGATCTTGTCACGCGTGAGCCGAGCCCTGCCACCCACGAAGATAGTTATCCACATTATCCACAGGCCACTCCACAGAATTCGGACATGCACCGGTTTTCATCCACAGGCTTGCCCGCGCCGAAACTCATAGGATTCGGTCCATGGCCGACATCGAACTCAGAATTTTCACCGAACCTCAGCAGGGCGCGACCTACGACGACCTCGTCCGTGTGGCCCAGGCCGCGGAGCAACTCGGATTCGGCGCATTCTTTCGCTCCGACCACTATCTGGCAATGAATTCCGACGGGCTCCCCGGACCGACCGACGCGTGGATCACACTCGCCGGAATCGCACGGGAGACCTCGACGATCCGACTCGGCACCCTCGTCACCTCGGCGACGTTCCGGTACCCGGGACCGCTCGCGATCAGCGTCGCGCAGGTCGACGCGATGAGCGGCGGCCGCGTCGAGCTCGGCCTCGGCGCCGGGTGGTTCGAGGCCGAACACGCGGCGTACGGAATTCCGTTCCCGCCGTTGGGCGAGCGATTCGACCGGCTCGAAGAATCGTTGGCGGTGATCACCGGCCTGTGGGAAACGCCTGTCGGACAAAGATTCTCGTACGACGGCACGCACTATCCCATCTCCGATTCGCCTGCACTTCCCAAACCGGTGCAGAGCCCTCGTCCGCCGATTCTGATCGGCGGCGGCGGCAAGAAACGGACGCCTGCTCTCGCCGCGAAGTACGCCGACGAGTTCAACATTCCGTTCGCCTCGCTCGCGGACACGCGCACGCAGTTCGACCGCGTCCGCGCGGCGTGCACGTCCGTCGGCCGCGATCCTGCCTCGCTCGCATACTCGACGGCGTTGGTCCTGTGCTGCGGGAAAACCGAGGACGAGGTGGCTCGCCGGGCCGCGGCGATCGGCCGCGACGTGTCCGACCTGCGCGAGAACGGCGCCGCGGGCTCACCGGCCGAGCTCGTCGACAAGATCGGACGCTTCGGCGAGCTGGGCGCGTCGCGGGTGTACCTGCAGACCCTCGACCTGAGCGATCTCGACCATCTGGGGCTCGTCGCGTCCGAGGTGATGAGTCAGCTGCGCTGACCCACGGTCCGCACTTTCAGCCACCGTGCTGCGGGTACCTCGACCCATCGGTACAAAGCCTCGGACACCGCAGCCGTGACGCCGAGAAACGCGACAACGGCTCCGGTGGGCCCGGTGTACGGCACGACGTTCTCGTAGACCCGATACAGGATCAACGTGTGTACGAGATAGATCGCGTAACTGCGGGTGCCGGTCCAGTGCACGATCCGCCAGTGCGCGAATCGGCCGTCGTATCGGGCGAGCAGCAGCACGGCACCGGTGACGACGACGATGGTCCACAGATACTGGTCACCGGCCCAGTACGCGTGGACATCGGTCGCCAGTCGCACCACCTCGGCCTGCGCGATGACGCCGACGACGACCCAACGCCAGCCGATGATCTTGGCCCATCCGAGGTAGATGATCTGCCCGAGGAACAGCGTCGGAAGTGTGGCGGCGATCTTCGAGAGCATCGGCACGGCCCACGGCTGCGGGATGTAGAGGTTGTAGATCAGCACCACCGCGCACAGGATCGCTCCCGCGATGGGCACGACGATCGGGCGGCGGCGCAGCAGTCCGCGCGCAGCCGTGCAGTAGAGGTAGAAGATGAGCTGCACGGTCAACGTCCACGTCACGCCGAGTACCGCCACCTCCGGTTTCAGGAAGAAGCCTCCGAGGACGAAACTCAGCGCGGCCTCACCGTTGCTGATACCGCTCTGTCCGCTGAACATGCCGTTGATACCCAACCTGACCAGCAGGACGGCCATGGCGACGGTCACCCACAGCGCCGGAATCAACCGTGACAGCCTGCTGATCGCGAAGTCCTTCCGCGATTGCCTGATGGCCGATCTCGTGACGAGCAGACCTGTCAACAGCATGAAGATCGCGACGCCGACGAAGGACAGGTGCTGGTTGAGACCTGCCTCCTCGATGAAGATGCGATACACGACGTCGATCACCCACCACCCCTCACCGCGATCGTCGATCAGGTAGAAGGAGATGTGGGAGTACAGCACTGCGAGAACTGCGATCGTTCTGAGCAGGTTGGCGCCGGCCAGTTGGACCCGAGGCGCGTGGACTTGTGGCGATTCTGCGGGTGCGTCGGCGTGATCGCTCGACCTTCGCAGGGGGGCCACCCGCGTCACTCTAGATTCTTGTTCATCTGCCGGACGAATCGAGACACCGAGCTGTGACCTCCCCGTGACCTATCGATTCCCGCGCACGCGTGGTCAGCGGCCATTCCTTCATGCGTCGCGCATGCGTGTTTTTATTCCGAGAAATGCATCTCGAGTACAACTGTTGCACTGGGGGTAGTAATGAGATTGGGTTGAACCCGAGAGACGATCCGCAGTTAGGACGAACGCGTCGGCATCACGGTAGACGCGTCGTCGATAGAGAAGGGAAACACGTGTCCGAGTACACACTGCCCGACCTTGATTTCGATTACTCCGCCCTCGAGCCACACATCTCGGGCGAGATCAACGAACTGCACCACTCCAAGCACCACGCCACCTACGTCGCGGGCGCGAACACGGCAGTCGAGAAGCTCGCTGCCGCTCGCGACGCCGAGGATCACGGCAACATCTTCCTCCTGGAGAAGAACCTCGCGTTCCACCTCGGCGGCCACGTCAACCACTCCATCTGGTGGAAGAACCTGTCCCCCAACGGTGGCGACAAGCCCGAGGGTGAGCTCGCAGCTGCCATCGACGACCAGTTCGGTTCGTTCGACAAGTTCCGTGCACAGTTCACCGCAGCAGCGAACGGCCTGCAGGGATCCGGCTGGGCAGTCCTCGGTTACGACTCGCTCGGCAAGAAGCTCCTCACCTTCCAGCTCTACGATCAGCAGGCGAACGTGCCACTCGGCGTCATCCCGCTCCTCCAGGTCGACCTGTGGGAGCACGCGTTCTACCTGCAGTACAAGAACGTCAAGGCCGATTACGTCAAGGCAGTCTGGAATGTCGTGAACTGGGCAGACGTTCAGGCACGCTACGAAGCTGCGACGTCGAAGACTCCGGGTCTCATCTTCCCGTAGTTCTTTCTTTTCTTCGCACTGTTCTTCACATCGATGGGCCACGGCAGGTTGCCGTGGCCCATCGGCGCGTTCCGGGCCCGGCGTTGCCGATGACGGTCCGCTTGAAAGTCACATCGACGCTATCTGTTCGTATGAATGGACCATTCAAGCGATCTGGGCGGTCGAAACAAGCCACCGGACCAGCTGGCACTCGTACCGTCTTGTGTGCCAGCACAGTTCTGATCCATTCTTAGGCGTACCCAACGTCGCGTACCAGTTTTCTTCTGGGCGAGCGAGGAGTACGAGATGAACGATCGCGATCTGATCGGTGTTTCCCCTTTCCATGCCGCTGGACTTCTCCGCGGATTCGTCATATCCGGTCGGTGGCCGGACACCACGAAGGAATGGGCACAATTCCTCACGCTGGCCGTACGTGTTGCGTCGATGCCAGGCCTGCTCGTCACCTCGACCGTCTTCGGTGTGCGCGAGGAGCTGCCCGACGACCCGGAGCCCGGAACCGTGGGGCTCGTCGTCTCCGAAGGACCGGTCATCGGTGAGATGGCCGTCACACCCGGTCGTTTCGCCGACCATCAACCGGCGGCCCTTCTGATGCTGCATCCGCCGTCGGAAACCACGCCGAGCCTTCCCGAATGCGCGGGTGCCGCCTCGGGGTGCGTCCTGCTTCCCGGGTTGCCGCACCTGGGCCTCGACCATCGCGCAGCCTGGGTGGAAGCCGAATCCGACGGGACCGTCACGTCGTTGATCAGCAGGGTCGGTCTCGATCCGATCAGTGATCCCGACACTGCTGTTTTGGCGATGCTCCTCGCATCGTGACCTGCACCCGTACAACGGGTTTCGGTGAGCCAAACTTATTGGCGCATTGGACTTTTCGGCAACTCGGCCATAATCTTGGACACAGCGAAGGGGAGTAGCCCCCAATTGCTGTGTCGACATACTGGCCTGTCCGCCCCGCGCGAAGAGGCCCGGCACAGTGAACCGCATTGTCGCGAGCGACGAGATGCGGTGGGCGAGACCTTCGGTCATGCACCCGACCGAAGGAGTCTCCACCCGTGCTGTCCGCCCTACTGCTGAGTTTCGCAGTCATCTTCGTTGCCGAGCTGGGCGACAAATCGCAGCTGATGGCCATGACCTTCGCGCTGCGCTACAAGTGGTACATAGTCATCGGCGGCATCACCGTCGCGACCACGGTGGTTCATCTGGTCTCCGTCGCCGTCGGTCACTTTCTCGGCCTGTCGATACCGACAGAGCTGATCTCGATCGTCGGCGGGCTCGCCTTCGTGATCTTCGGCCTGTGGACCCTTCGCGGTGACAGCCTGTCCGAGGACGAGGGCGCCAAGGCGTCGAAGGTCACGCGCTCGGCGTTCATCGCCATCGCATCCGCATTCTTCCTCGCCGAGTTGGGCGACAAGACGATGCTCGCAACGGTCACATTGGCGACCGACAACAACTGGGTCGGTGTGTGGATCGGTTCGACCGTCGGCATGGTGGCCGCGGACGCGCTGGCGATCGTCCTCGGCGCGGTGCTGGGCAAGCACCTGCCCGAACGCGTCATCCAGTACGGCGCAGCCGTTCTCTTCTTCGTCTTCGGTGTTTCGCTGTTCCTGGACGGCATCGCACCGGGCACGGCAGCGGCGGTCATCGGCGCCGCGAGCGTCTTGTCGATCTCCGTGATCGTCTGGACGTCGATCGCCGTTGTGCGACGCAGGAAGCAGCGCGCACAGCCGTCATTCGAACAGCCGAATGTGTTGAACGAGAAGTAAGTAGCGCCGTAGAATCCTGCCCTGATACGAGGGGCAGGAACGCATGGCGATCGACGGCGACGACACGGGCGAGCACTCCTCCTCCGACCGTTTGCTTCGGATGTTCGCCCGCTTCATCGCCGCGGGATATCTGATCTATCTGGTCATGCTGTTTCCTGAAATTGTCAGGACGGCACCGCTCACCGACGCCTGGTGGGCGCCCGTCATGACTGTGGCGGTGTTCGGGACCGGGCTCTCGATGGGTGTCGTGTCGTTCCTGGGCGATACCAAGTGGGTGCGCTACAGCGCGGCCATCGCCGCAGCGACGTACCTCGTGGCTGCGCTGACATGGTGGACGGCATGGGGTGGAGACGCGTTCGACGCCAACGGATTGCCACTGTCCACTTTCCCCGGTGTCGCGGGCCTCGCCGCTGGATGTGTTCTACCGGGATGGCTCGCCTTCACCTACCTGGCCACCATCGTCGTCTCGGTGCAACTGAGTCTGGCCGCGCTCCGCGGTCCGCTCGTCGACTCACCGCTCTTCGCGGAGATGACGTTCGCGTTGGTGTTCTGCACGGTCTTCCTCGCTGCTGCTATCGGCGCGTTTCGGACTGCTCGGATCCTGGATGAGACGATCGACGACGCCACACGGCAGGCATCGATCACCGCCGCAGTCGGCGCACGCACCATCGAGCGCGAACGGTTCGATGCTCTGATCCACGACGGCGTCCTGTCCACCTTGCTCGCAGTCGCGCGTCAGGGCCGCACCGACGGAGTGATCCAACAGGCGGGACAGACGCTGGCACAGCTCGATTCGCTACGCTCGCACTCCGACGTCACCGCGTTCGACGCGGGTGAAACCGCGGCCCACCTACGCTCGGCGGCGACGAGCGTAGACGAACACATCGCGGTCGAGATCGACACGACATCCGAAACCGGCTATCCCGCCGACGTCGTCAGGACACTGGGGGCAGCATTGTCGGAGGCAGTGCGCAACAGTGTGCGGCACGGCGGCGTCGACGCCACCCGCATCGCGACCATTCATCTCGGAACGTCCGACCTCGATATCGTCATGCAGGACAACGGTTCCGGGTTCGATCCCGCGAGCATTCCCCCGCACCGACTTGGCGTGGCGGTGAGCATCCACGGCCGGATGCGCGGATTGCCGGGCGGCGCCTCCCTTCTCGAGTCCACCGTCGGATCGGGAACCACCGTTCGACTCTCGTGGTCGGAGCCGCAGTGAGCGCGGATCAAGGTGAGAACATTCGAGATCTCCTCGGAATGCGTTCTCGCGCAGCGTATTGGATCGTCGGTTTCTATATCCTCGCAGCCGCGACCTGTGCGCTGTCGACATTGGACGGCGTCGATCCCGTGTGGCCGATTCCGGTAGCGGTCTGTGCCACCGCAGCCGCCGCGATAGCGGTGGTCACCGCGCCGGGCGATCCGCTTCACCGGCGGTGGGCAATGGCTCTGACCACGGTCGGACCGATCACGTGCGGCTTGGTCTTCTCGGCGGTTCCCGTCCCACTGACCAGCCCGTTGCAGACGTGGCCGCTCGGGATGTCGGTGGCGATCTACACGTTCATGTGCGTCCGAGGACGGACGTTGATGGCCTGGATCGGCCTCGGTTCGTCGATCGCGATCGCAGTGCTCTGGGCTGCGCTGACGGGACAGGGGGCCGCGTACGGCCTGTCGTTCAGCCTGGTCAACGCTGCACCGTTGTTGATGTCGACGTTCTTCGCCTTCACCATCCGTCCGCTCGGCCGGTCCATCTTCGAACTCCGCAGACAGGCAACCGCGCAGACCGCGACCGAGGCAGCCGCAGCGGCAGTCCTCGACGAGCGAGATTCGCAACTCGCCCGCCTCGACGCACTGGCACGGCCGATGCTCGAGCGGACCGTCTTCGGTCCCGACCTGACCCCGGACGACGCCATGGCCTGCATCCTCCTCGAAGCAGATCTGCGCGACACTCTTCGCGCCCGAGGCCTCGTCGATCCGGTTCTCCAGGAATCGGTTCGCGCTGCGCGCAGGCGAGGGGTAGGTGTGGTTCTGCTCGACGACCGTGCAGGCGTCGAGCTCCCGGCGAATGTCCGCTCGCGCATCATCGCCTCGGCGGCAGAACACGTCGACGGGATCGTCAGCGGTTCGGCCACTGTGCGGCTCCTGCCTGCCGACCGCCCCGTGTTGGCGACGATTCTCGTCGACGCACACGAGACCTATCGCGTCGAATATGCCCACGACGGCTCGTCGAGCAGCCCATAGCGCTTCTGTGATGTGCACCATGTTTTGCGGCCGACTGTGCGAACTACGACATATCCAGCTCAGACCACCCGATGTCACCCGGTTATGGTGCAAGACGAGTTACGGGGTCCATATCCGGACAACGGACAGAGAACAACGAAGGGAATTCGTCAGTGGAGATTTCGGGAACAGCAGCCCTGGTCACAGGAAGCGCATCAGGACTGGGAGCAGCAACGGCAAAGCGGTTGGCGGACGCAGGGGTGACGGTGTTCGGCCTCGATCTGCAGCAGTCCATCGAACGCGCAGGTGACAGCGTCCCCGACGGCGTCACACTCATCCCGGCGGACGTGACCAGCGAGGCAGAGGTCGAGGCAGCGCTCGACACGATCACGGCATCCGGCGTCCCACTGCGACTCGTGGTGAACTGCGCGGGCGTCGGCTGGGCCGGCCGAATCCTGTCGAAGAAGGGCCCGCACGATCTCGAACTCTTCCGCACGGTCATCACGATCAACCTCCTCGGAACGTTCAACGTCATGCGCCTTGCCGCCAACCGAATCCAGTCGCTGCCCACGGTCGACGACTCGGGCCAGCGCGGCGTCGTGATCAACACCGCATCGGTCGCGGCATTCGAGGGCCAGATCGGTCAGATCGCCTACACCGCCTCCAAGGGCGGCGTCCATGCCATGACGATCACCGCAGCTCGCGACCTCGCGCAGTTCGGCATCCGCGTCAACACGATCGCACCCGGCATCGTCGACACACCGATGCTCGCGGGCGTCACCGAGGAGTACCGCAAGGGCCTCGAAGCCAGCGTTCCGTTCCCGTCACGGCTCGCCCAGCCCGCCGAGTACGCGCAGCTGGTCCAGCTCATCGCCGAGCACGACTACCTCAACGGCGAAACCATCCGCATGGACGGCGCGATCCGGATGCAGCCTCGCTAGGGATTTTCCGCATCGATCGAAACAGCCCGTTCCACACCACTGCTCCCCGAAAGCCGAACTGCTCACGCTGTTCCGGCTCGAGGGGAGCCGTGGTGTGCGGGTCGTTCACACCGGGTCATTCACACAGGAGCATTCACACCGGAGCGTTCACGCGGGGGCGCGGAGCGAGTCGATCGTCGGGATCTCGATCTCTGCACGATCGCTCATCCACTCACGCAGCACCTTGGTGGCTTGGACGTCGTCCTCGTTGTACACCAGCAATCTCTTACGCTGCGAAAGATCCGGTTCGACGTCGTAGCCGACGGCCTCGCGGTACCACCCCATCGATGCCTCGCCGCCCGCTTCGGCGTCCCGCCACTCGAAACCGGCGATGGGTGCAATCTTCTTGAGCCCTTTGCCGTTCGGACAGATGAACTGATCGCTCACGGCCTGGTAGATGTCGACCCACTGCTCACTGTCGATGAACTCCCGTATTTCCGCTTCGGTCGGCACACCGGGGATGTCGCCGAATCGCCGAGCCGAGTCGAGTAGCCACTTGTCCTCCGCCTGACGCGAATAGCAGTACGCCGCAAAGGTTTTGCCGCGAGCTGCCGCGTCGGCGCGTCTACCCATCAGCCAAGTCCAGAATTCGGCGAAGGAACGGCCCTCGTCGACCGTCGGGAGCGGATCCCACGTGACGAAGCCGCGATAGACCGGCTCGGGCCCGCCGCGCTCGGTCAGCAACGTGCCCCAGAGGTAGGCGCCGTGCTCCTGGTAGCTCTCCATGTCGACGTCGACCTCGACGTCCGCGCGATGCACCTCGATTCGCTCGGTGCGCCGCAGCAGCGGAACATCCGCTCGCCAGGCCATCGCCGCGGAGACCGCGTCGTCGAAACTGCCGAACGGCCAGCTCGACGGCTCGGGGCCTTCCCAATCGGCGAGTTCGTCGATGGTGAAGACTCCGCGCTCACGCAACGCGTCGGCGCGCATTCCCGAGGCGACGAGGCTGACATCTCGGGTGGCAACGAGCTGAGGTCGACAATCGGTCCACCACGGGCAGGATCGACACTCACTGACCTGCGACGGCGTCGTGAAAAGCTCCCCTCGCGCGACTGCGAGACGGTCGGCGAACCGCGCGTCGTACTCGGCGAGAACCGGCGTCAGGTCATGGACGAGAATGCACTCGGCCCGATAGCCGATCGCCCCGCCCGAAGCGCTCGGGCTCGCGAGACCCTCGAAGTCGAGCATTCGATACAGATGCGCGAGTCTGAGCTGATCTCGAAGCTGACTGCGCACCTTCCGCGTCTCGTCGACGGCAGGTGCCCACTCCGTCAGAGACGTCGTCGTCGCACCCGAGCCAGGATCGGTGACCTTGTGATTGACGACGATGATCGGAATGTATCCACCGCCGACCGGATCGAGCATGAGCATCTCGCTGCGGCCGCGCCGACCGGGAGCGCGTTCGATCGGCAGTACTGCGTTCCAGATCCATCGAGCCCCGGACCGGCATGCGGCCATGGTCAGATCCGCCGCCGTCCTGGCGTCGGGCGCGACGATGTCGACCCAGCCGTCGAGTTCGGCGGACAACTCCGCCCTGATGGCATCACGATGCGCCTGAGCTGCCTCTCGGCGCTGCCGGACGCCCGGGTTCTCCGGCTCGCGCCGCAGCAGGGCCGAGTACGCGGTGTCGAGATACAGCCGATGCCTGCACCGCGTCAGCGACCCGGCATCGATGAGTACCGATGCCTCGGTGGGTGCGGTGCGTCGACTGTTCACAGCCCCGAGCCTATGTCCATGCACCGACACCAGGGACGAAGCCACCCTGCGACGGGTGAAGATGTCGGCCTGCTATCGCTACGGATAGGCTGTGCACGAGTTGCGCGCTAGCCGCGCCGAACCGCAGAAGAGCTGACGTAAGGGGCCTCGTCGATGGGTTTGTTCGGTAAGCGCAAGGGGCGTGCCACCCGCAAGGCCGAAGCCAAGGCGCTCAAGCACAAGGCAACGCTGGAGGCCAAGCTCGGTGCGAAGAACGATCGCAAACAGCTCAAGTCGATCGCCAAGGCTCAACGCAAGCTGAACGCTGTCGAGTCCAAGTCGCAGAGGAACGTCGAGAAGGCACAGGTAGCGACGCTGAAGGCGCAGCAGAAGGCGGCCGCCCAGGGCACCTTCACCGCGGCGCAGGTCCGCAAGTACATCTCGATCGCCCGCGTGCTCGTCCCGGTGTTGACGCCGATCGTCTACCGCGGCGCTGCAGTTCTTCGGGCCCGTCTCGACGACCGTAGGGCCACCAAGCTCGGGGTCAGCCCCGCCGAGCTCGGCGAGTTCACCGGTTACGGCGCAAAACTGAGTGCGCGTATCTCGGGTGCCGAGAAGTCCCTGGCCAAGGTCACGGCATCACAGTCCGCCGACGCCGAGACCACCAAGTTCGCCGACGCCATCAGCCAGCGCCTCACCGATCTCGGTACGGCAGTTCGTGCGTCCGAGCAGATGCCCGCGCCGCGGCGCAAGGCCGCTCACCACGCAATCTCCGCCGAGTTGGACGGCATCGAAGCCGATCTTCTCGCTCGCCTCGGCGTTCGCTGACCCACCCGACCGATGACAGCACCTGCCGCCTCCCTTCGCGGCGGAGCTGTCGGTGCACTCGTCGTCGCCACCGCCGTCGCCGCCCACGGGTTCGCAGGCGGCGGTTATCCGGCCGGGTCGTCGCTGGTGTTCCTACTCGTCGTCGCGGCTGGAATCGGTGCACTCCTGGCGGGGCCGAGACCCGCTGACCACCGCGCTCACCTGACGCTGCTGTTCGGCGGACTGGCGCTCGGCCAGAGCGCCGCGCACGTCGCGCTCGTCGTCGGAAGTCCGCACGAGATGGCACACGCCCACTCGTTCGTCCCCAGCGCGTCGATGATGGTTTTCCACCTGTTCGCAGTGGCGGCGGGCGGAATCCTCGTCTACGCATCCGAACGTCTGTACGGGCCGATCACCAGGGTCGTCCGCGCCGTCCTGAGTCCCCCGCTCCCCCTGCCCGACGCCTCGGCCCCAGGCCGGATCGACACCGCGTCGCCGCAGCGGTTCCCTCTCCGTGTCTTCACGACGTCCCTCTCGAGGCGTGGCCCACCCGCCGTGTGGATCTGACCCCGTCATTCCACTGAACTTTCGAGAAGGAAAAATCATGAACAGCTTCATTCGTCGTGCCTGCGTACTTGCCGGAGCCACGTCCCTCGCACTCGTCGTCGGCGCGGGTGCGGCGTCAGCCCATGTCTCGGTGTCGGCGCCAGGGGCGGAACAGGGCGGCTACACCGTCCTGACGTTCCGCGTTCCGACCGAATCGGACACTGCCGCAACCACATCCGTGCAGGTGGAACTTCCTGGCCTCAATTCTGCTCGTACCCAACCGGTTCCGGGATGGACATCGACGGTCGAGAAGAACGCCGAAGGCCTCGCCACCTCGGTCACATGGACGGCCGAGCCCGGCGCCGAGGTGCTGCCGGGACAGTTCCAGCAGTTCCTGCTCTCTGCGGGCCCGCTGCCCGAGGAGGAGACCGTCTCGTTCCCCGCCGTCCAGACCTACAACGACGGCCAGGTCGTCGAGTGGACCGAAGAGGCTCTCGACGACGCCAGCGAGCCCGAGCATCCAGCGCCGTCGCTGTCACTCGCGGCCGCAGGCAGCTCCGACGAGGGACACGGTCAGGCGACGGTGACGTCCGAGGCAACCACCACGTCCGAGTCGGACAACACCGCGCGCTGGTTGGCCGGAGCCGCCCTCGTCCTCGGCGCACTGGGAGCTGCACTCGGCATCGGAGCAGTCGTGCGCGGTCGCAGGTCATGAGAGCGCTGCTCGTCGCCCTTCTTGCATTCGGGGCACTCGTCGTCGGGGCACCGGCCGCGTCGGCGCACTCGATCGTCACCGGGTCGAGCCCCGAAGACGGATCTTCCCTCGCGCAGGGGCCTGACCAGGTGTCGGTCACGTTCAACGAGGTTCCGCAGTCTCAGTTCGCGACTCTGAACGTCGTCGGACCGGACGGCAACCTCTGGTCGAAGGGCGATCCACGGATCGAGGGGCAGAGCATCGTCGTCGACGTCGGGGAGCTCGGACCCGTTGGCGAGTACACGCTCGCGTACCGAGTCACCTCGGCCGACGGCCATCCGATCAGCGGGACGCGGACCTTCACGTTGACCGAGGAAGGTTCGGGCACGGCAGGCGCCTCAGCGGATGCGTCGGCCGGTGCGGAGTCCGACGACAGCGGCGTCCCACTGTGGCCGTTCCTCGTCGTCGGAGTCCTCGTGTTCGGTGGTGCGCTGGCCTTTGCCCTGCGCAAGCCGAAGGACGCCGGCTGATCCTCTTTCGCCGGTGGTGGTTCGTCGCCGCCGGCACTACGGGCCTCGTCGGGGTGGGCGCAGCATGGTTGCTCGCCCGCCCCGACGGGCCCGACCCGTCGTCCGTGCTGAGGGTCCTCGCCGATTGTCTCGGCGCGACGGCGCTCGGCCTGGCACTGCTGCGCACCGACTTGTTTCCGGTGCGCAGCAGGCCACCGATATGGCGCACGACGGCCGTGATCGGCGGGCTGTGGACGGTCGCCGAGTCCGCGTTGGTCGTCGCCGCAGCAGCAGAGTCGTACGGCGGCGGCATCGGCACGCTGCCCATGTCCTCGTTCGGCAGTTTTCTCACCGACATCACCGTCGGGCAGCTCGGGATCGTCTCGGTGCTGTGTACCGCAGGAGTGTGCGTCTACGGACTCGTCGCCTTCCGCGGCAGCCGCGAGGTCACGACGGTTCCCGTGGCCGTACTGGCCGTCGTCGCGCTGGTGGCACGCCCGATCACCGGCCACATGTCCCAGCAACCGTTCGGCGCGTTGTTCGTCGCAGTCCACGTCGTCGCCGCTGCCGTATGGCTCGGAGTCCTCGCAGGCATGGCGCTGACGCTTCGCGCCAAGGGTGCCTGGGCGCTCGCGTTGCCGGTCTACTCGCGTCTCGCATGGTGGTCGGTGTGGATCCTGGCCGTCAGCGGAACGATCGACGCCGCAGTCAAGGTGGGCGGGCTCGGCGGGCTCGTCGACACCGGATACGGCCGGATCGTGCTGGCGAAGACTCTCCTGCTGGTGATTCTCGTGCTGCTCGCAAGGAAGTTGCGATCGGACTGGCTCGTCGCCGTCGCCGCACACCGGGCCAAGGTGGACGAGTCCGTCGTGCGGGCAGCCGCTCACATCTGCGTCCTCACCAGCGCCTTCGGACTCGCCGCAGCCCTGGCGACGACGGCCTGACATCGGATTTCGAAGGACTGTGAGCCACGAGACAACTTAATTAGTTGCTGTCTGCATCTATCTGGATATATGGTTGCGGACAGCAAGTAAATGAAAGTTGACCGTTGGAGCTCTCATGGCAGTACGAACAACCACAGCAGAGTCGCTGGTGGAGGAAGTTTTCCTCTTCGGGCGATCACTGCGATGGGCCGTGACCACCGAAGATGAGAATTCATCCCTGCCGCAGGCGCTGACCGGAGTTCTGGCCACGCTCGCGACCGAAGGTGAATGCAGACAGACCGACCTCGCCAACCGGCTGTGCGTCAGTCAGTCCGCCCTCAGTCGGCAGATCGCAGACCTGGTCGAACTCGGGTACATCGACCGAACTCCCGACCCGGACGACAAACGGGCCTCCCGCGTGCGGGTCTCGGACAAGGGCCGAGAGAAATTGTCCATGATCTGGGATTGCCGGGCCAGACGGCTTCGGGAACTGCTCAGTGACTGGAGCGAAACCGAAGCACAGGGCGCACTCGATTCCATCCGGCGCCTCAACACCACGTTTACCGAAGACGCGCTCGCTCAGCACGACCTAGCGCACTTGAAATTGATTGCGAGATAACACTATGACATCGACACTCGACGCTCCGCCCAACAGGGCCGAGGCCGAACCGGAGGCAATGTCCCACCGGCAGATCCTCGAAGCCCTCACCGGCCTGCTCGCCGCACTGTTCACAGCACTACTCAGCACCACCATCGTCTCCACAGCGCTGCCGACCATCATCGCCGATCTCGAAGGTTCGCAGACCGCGTACTCGTGGGTCATCACCACCGCGCTGCTCGCCAACGCGGCATCCACCCCCATCTGGGGCAAACTGGCCGACCTCTTCAACAAGAAGGTGCTCGTTCAAACGGCGATCGTCATCTTCGTCGTCGGATCGATCATGGCAGGCTTCGCGCACAACGTCCCGATCCTGTTGGCAGCACGCGTCGTTCAGGGCATCGGCATGGGCGGACTGACCGCATTGGTCATCGCCATCATCGGAACGATCGTCTCCCCACGTGATCGTGGCCGCTACTCCGGATACACCGGCGCCATCATGGCAGTCTCGATGTCCGGAGGCCCGATCCTCGGCGGCGTCATCGTCGACAGCCCCCTCGGCTGGCGCTGGTGCTTCTTCGTCTGCATCCCACTGGCCGTCATCGCCCTCGGACTGCTGCAGAAGACTCTGCACATCGCCACCGAGAAGCGTACGGAGAAGGTGTCCATCGACTGGCTCGGTGCACTCCTGCTCACCGCAGGCGTTTCCGTTCTGCTCGTGTGGGTTTCGTTCGCAGGCAAGACCGACTACTACGCTTGGTTCTCACGTGAGACCGCACTCCTCGTCGGCGGCGGCGTCCTGCTCCTGGTCCTGATGCTCTTCGTCGAGACCAAGGCCAAGTCCCCGATCCTCCCGCTCAAGATCGTCACCGAGCGGACCACCGGGCTGGCAATCATCGGATCCATCGCAGTCGGTGTCGGCCTCTTCGGCGCAACGACCTTCCTCGGCCAGTACTTCCAGACCGCTCGCGGATTCTCACCCACCGAGGCCGGACTGCTCACCATCCCACTGGTATTCGGCATGCTCGTCGCGTCCGTCGGGTCGGGTCAGCTGATCACCAAGTTCGGAAAGTGGAAGGGCTTCATCGTCACCGGCTCGATCCTGCTGGTCATCGGATTCCTTCTCCTCGGAACCATCGATCACGAGACCAGCCTGTGGACGGTCGGCATCTTCATCACCGTCGTCGGTCTCGGAACCGGCATGCTGATGCAGAATCTCGTTCTCGCCGTACAGAACACAGTGAGCGTGCACAACATCGGCGCAGCGTCGTCGACTGTCGCCTTCTTCCGCACCTTCGGCGGAGCAGTCGGAGTCTCGGTTCTCGGATCGATCCTCGCAAGCCGTGTGGCCGAGAAGTCGGCAAGCGGTCTCGCCCAGCTCGGCGTCGACTCCGCAGGAAGCTCGGGCGGTTCACTCGACCTCGCAGCTCTGCCTGCGCCGATCGCAGCGGTCATCCGCACCGCGTACGGCGATGCAACAGGACGGATCTTCCTCGTCGCAGGTTTCATCGCAATCGTCACACTCATCGCGGTCGCATTGATCCCGAACCGGCCGCTGCGCAAGACGATCGACTTCGCTCAGGCTCCCGAGGCAGGCGAACAGGTCGCCGAGATCCCATCCTTCGGCTCCACCCGCGAGTACGTGCCCTCCGATCCGAGCATCGAGGATCACGAACTCGAACTCGCCGGACGCCACGAGGCACACCCAGGATCCGCGCCGTTCGAGGGACTGTCCACCGACGCCCGCGACCGACTGTTGAGCCTGCTCCTGCCCCAGCCGAAGGAAACGTTGGAGGCTCTCGACGAAGCCGAGGTCGTCCGCGCCGAGGTCATCGCGCTCCAACAGGAACTCGATGCCAAGATGCTGAGCTTCGACGCCGTCTGCGAGCGACTCCGTCGCCTCGGACTCAGCGAAGACCAGATCGCCCGCGTACTCGGAGACTCCCACGTCCCCGATCCGCACCAGCGGCCCTACGCGCACTCCGACCTCAACGGTCACAGCGTCAACTAGGTTCGCGTACGTAGAAGGCCCGCACACCATGGGTGTGCGGGCCTTTTCCGTGTTCCCACCCGTCCCCCGCCCGCCCCATGGTGACCGCCAGGGTGACCCCCCCGGGTGACCGACCCAGGGTGACCGAATGTCACCCTCGCGCACTCTGAGTGACCGAATGCCGCCCTCGCACACTCAGAGTGACCGAATGTCGCCCTCGCACACCGCAACAACACCGAATGTGACATTCGGTCACCTGCGAGCGGAGCGAATGTCACCTTTGGTCACCCCGGGGTGAGCGAATGTCACCGCCGCACACTCAGAGTGACCGAATGCCGCCCTCGCACACGCAGAGTGACCGAATGCCGCCCTCGCACACCGCAACCACACCGAATGTGACATTCGGTCACCTGCGAGCGGAGCGAATGTGACATTCGGTCACCCACGGTCAACCGAAAACCCCCGAAACCCCCGAAACTACCGACCCGGCAGGTACTTGAGCGCCTTCACGAACGGAGGCATGATCTTCGCCCACAGTTTCGGCGACAGTCCGCGGGGGCCGCCGAGGTTCAGCAGCCGCGTTGTCGCGATGGTCTGCGATTCGGTGTACTTGAGGAGCCCGTCGGGTCCGTGGCGTCGACCCATGCCCGAGACGCCCATGCCGCCCATCGGAGCACCGGTGGTGCCCCATGCGGGTGCGTACCCTTCGTCGACGTTGACCGTTCCCGAGTGCAGCCTGGCGGCAATGGCTTCACCCTCCGCCTTGGTCCTCGCCCAGACGCTGGCGTTGAGACCGTACTCGGTGTCGTTCGCCTTGGCGATGGCTTCCTCGATGTCGGCCACCGGGTAGATGGACACCAACGGCCCGAACGTTTCGTTGGCCGCGCACTCCGCATCCTCGGGGACATTCGTCAGTACGGTTGGTTCGTAGAACAACGGTCCGATGTCCGGACGCGCGTTACCGCCCGCAATAACTTTGGCACCCTTGACCTTCGCGTCGTCGACGTGTGCAGTGACGGTTTTGATCTGGTCCTCGGAGATGAGGCTGCCCATTTCGATGCCGAACTCGTACTGCGCGCCGAGAGACATGTCGCGGACCCGCTGCCCGAACTTGGCGGTGAACTCGTCGGCGATCGATCGCTCGACATAGATACGTTCGATCGAGATACACAGCTGGCCCGAGTTGGAGAAGCAGGCGCGCACTGCGGCGTCGGACACTTCCCTCAGGTTCGCCCCACGCGCGACGATCATCGCGTTCTTGCCGCCGAGTTCGGCGGAGAAACCGATGAGGCGACGGCCGGCCTGCTCGGCGAGCAACTGGCCCGTCGCGGTGGATCCGGTGAACATGACGTACTCGGTGTTCTCGACGATGGCCGTGCCCACGACCGAGCCCGGTCCCGGTACGACCGCGAACAGATCACGAGGCAGTCCGGCTTTGTAGAGCAGTTCGACGACGGCGAGCGCGCAGTAGGGAGTCTGGGAATCCGGCTTCAGAACGACACCGTTGCCCGCGAGCAACGCGGCGATGGCGTCGGACACCGCGAGAGTCATCGGGTAGTTCCACGGCGAAATGATCCCGACGATGCCCTTCGGCTGGTATCGAACGGTCGTCTTAGTCAGGACCGGAAGCATGCCGGTGACCCGCTTGGGCGAGAGCAGCTTCGCGGCCGTGCGCGCGTAGTGTCGCGCAGTCATCGAGATGTCGAGCACCTCCTCCTGCGCTGCGGCACGTGACTTACCGGTCTCGGCCTGCGCCATGTCCATCAGTTCGTCGCGATGAGCGAGGACGAGGTCGCGGTAGCGATGAAAGATCTCGGCGCGCTCAGCGACGGGTCGCTTGGCCCACGCCTTCTGCGCGAGACGAGCGCGGGCAATCGCCGCAGTGACGTCATCGGCGGTACCCACGGGGATGGTGGCGAGTTCCTTTCCCGTGAACACCTCCGTGATGGACTTCGTCGGCCTGGCATCGACGTCCGCGATGGCGATCAGGTCGGCGAGCCGTGAGAAGGTCGCAGCGCTCGGAGCTGGCATTGTGCACCCCTACTGGTGAGTAGTTCTTGGAGTTACACATAACCTACCTCCTCGGTGGCTCCGATCACAGTGCGCACGCGCGACGACCACAGTGCGCATGCGCGACGACCGGGCAACCTTGTGGCACCATGGGACGCGGTCTTTCCTAGGCGTCGGGGCGCTCGGAACGAATCAGGGTGGGGATCACTGTGCGCACAGCTCTCGTTCTCGTCGCCGCGGCAGCGTTGTTGTCGGCTCCGACTGCTCACGCGGATCCCCTGGGAGACCTCGTCGCCCCACCCAGCAACCCCGACGCCTATCTCCCCGCGCCGCTCGGCGATCCGTTCTTCACTCCGCCTGCCGGCTTCGAAGCAGAGAAACCCGGTGCGGTCCTGAGTACCAGAGGTGTTGCGGTACAACCAGGTACGACGTCGACGCAGGTGCTGTTCCGATCCACCGACTCGAAGAACAACCCCATTGCCGCGGCGACGACGGTCATCGTGCCCGACGCGCCGTGGACGGGCGACGGACCGAGGCCTGTGGTCGCGTACAACGAAGCGACCGATTCACTCGGTAACGCGTGCGCACCGTCGTACACCCTGCCACGGGGTACCAACAAGGAGATCGACCGCGTCGACGACCTCCTCGGCCGGGGATACTCCGTTGTCGTCACCGATTATCAGGGCCCACGCCAGGCCTACTCGGCGGGCATCGTCGCCGGTCATACCGTCCTCGACGGTCTTCGTGCCTCCGGGATTGCCGACGATGCGCCGATAGGGATCACCGGCTACTCGGGTGGAGCAATCGCGTCGGGATGGGCGGCGCAGCTCGCCCCGTCGTACGCCCCGGAACTCGACATCGTCGGCGTCGCGTTCGGCGGGCCGCCCACCGATTACACGATTCTGCAACGCTCACTCAACGGCGGGATCGGGTCCGGATTGTTCACCGCGGCGACGATCGGGCTGAGCCGGGAGTACCCGGAAATGCGCTCACTCGCCAACGACAACGGCAAACGCCTTGCCCTGATCCAGAAGGATCAATGCGTCGACGTGCTGTCCTACAGCGGTCTGTTGCTCTTCGATCAGCAAAATCTGTCCAACGTTCCGAACGTGTTCGACCACCCCATCACCCGCGCGGTGGTCGAGGAGAACCGGATGGGACAGATCAAGCCCGAGGCCCCGGTGTACATCTACCAGGGCATTCAGGACTTCTTGATCCCGAAGGAAGGCGCCGAAGCCGTGCAGGATCAGTGGTGCGCGGCGGGTGCATCGGTCCACCTGGAGGAAGTGCCCGGTGATCACACGGCGGCCGAGGGTGGCGGTAGGCCCGGCGCATTCGACTGGTTGTCTCAACGTCTGGCCGGAGCGCCTACCGGTGGATGCGAACGAGTGATTCGTTAGCTTGACCCTCACGCTGCGGGAGGTTGCACAGTGTCTTCTGTGAGCGATTCGGAATCGATGTTGGTGGGCGAGGTCGCCCGGCTCGTCGGGATCAGTGTCCGGACTTTGCACCACTACGACGAGATCTCGTTGGTGGTGCCGTCCGGCCGAACTCCCAAGGGCTACCGAAGCTACTCGGCGGCGGACGTGGAGCGACTGCACCAGGTGTTGACCTACCGCGAACTCGGGTTCGTGCTGGAGGACATCGCAGCCCTTCTCGACGATCCATCCGTCGATGCGATGGCGCACCTGGTGCGTCAGCGCGAGCTGTTGGACGCACAGATCGATCGCTTGCACCGGATGGCTGCGGCAGTGGACAAGATGATGGAGGCGAGGAAGATGGGAATTCAGTTGACCCCGGACGAACAACGCGAGGTGTTCGGCGACGACTGGCTCGGCGAGGAGTACTCCGCCGAGGCCGAGGAGCGGTGGGGGCAGAGCGAGGCGTGGACGCAATCACAGTCGCGGACCGCGTCTTTCACCAAGGAGGACTGGACGCGAGTCAAGGCCGAAACCGACGCTCTCGAAGCAGATTTCGCGACTGCGCTCGGCAAAGGAGTGCCTGTGGACTCCGACGAAGCGGCGGTACTGGCCGAACGTCACCGTGCGAGTATCGAGCGCTACTACGACTGCAGTTACGAGATGCACGTGTGCCTCGGTGAGATGTACATCGCCGACGAGCGCTTCACCAAGCATTACGACGACGTCGCGCCCGGGCTCGCCCAATATCTGCGCGACGCTATCGTCGCAAATGCCGAGGGCAAGTAGTCGATTCGCGGATTCACTGCCACCGAATCACGTACGGCTCCTCGTCCCCGGGAGGCGGCGGACGTGTCGGGAACCAGATCACCGACGGGTCGCCCTTGCAGTTCGGCGACTTCGCGCGGCACGGGCGAGCACATCGATTCGATCTCGTCCCAGGCGCATTCACCGGAGCTGACGCGCAGCGCATACGCTTCCCTCTTCACTCACGTACGACGAAGTGTGGACACAATCTGGTCGATCGTTTCTCGTGGCAGAGCTCCGTCGATCCGGCCGCCCGAAACGATCATGAACACCGCGACCGTTGCGTTCGAATATCCCTGAGTTGCAACGATATCGAGAGTTCCTTCGGTCGGGTCGCAGTCATGCTTCCGAGGCAGGTTCGATGCCTTCACCGTGTATCGAACTGCGGGAGCACCGTCGATCTCGAATTCGATCGGATCCGAGTAGTCGATAGCCACCGAATCACCGGGTTCGTCCCGAAAGATCAATTCCGCCGCTCGACTGACCTCGAATGCTGCCGTCTGCTCGTCCACTCCATTTCGACCGGTGATTCCGGCGTCCGCCTTTGTTGCCCCGTCACGAGATTCCGGACAATAGTCGTAGCCGTAATCGGCGATATCGCCGAACCTGACCGATCCCTCAGCACTCTCCCAGCCCACGACACCACCTCGGAGAAAGCGCCAGTCGCCCGGCACCGTGTAGCTGATGCCGTATTTGGTGTCGATGGGAATCGGGTCCCCGTCCGGTACCTCGATCTCGGGTGGAGCGTATTCCATCGACGGAAATCCGGGGGGCGGTCCGGGAACGGTTGTGGTCGGCGTCGGCGCCCCGGTGAGACGTGGGGACGTCGGAGCTGCGACGACTCCCTCGTATGCGCCTGGAGCTTCCGGCCCCAGCTTGGGCAACAGGAATCCCGCCAAGAACAACAACCCGATCAACGCTGCAACGCGCAGCAACTGCACCCTCACCCCCACTGCTACTCCCCCCGAAGTCGCCACACGCTAACACGGTTCCCGATTCGGATGGTCGTTGGTTCGAAACAACATCGTGGTCGGACCTGGTAGTCAGATGCTCCTTTTCGCGGCTACTACGGTCTTCACCGGCCCGGCCACAAGGTGCGGGTGTTGCCTTGCCTGCCCGACTACACCGGCTACCAGGGACTCGAGTTGGACGTAAGCGGAGTAGTTGGCATTGCTCCGGAGATATTCCTGTTGTCCAACAACATGTTTCGGTATACACCCGATACAGACGCGGTGAATGCCCGCACGGATGTAGACGCGTTATTGCTGTCCGATCCGCGTAATCCCACTGGTGACAGCTTGACTACTACCGAGTTCGACGAGCTGTTGCGTATCGCAGAGACGAAGAAGGTCCCGCTGCTGGTTGATCATGCCTATGGGGAACCCTTCCCAAAAGTGGCCGGGTCGGTGCCTTGCCGCGACGGCAGCCCAAACGTCGTGCACTCCTTTACCTTTTCAAAATTCGGGATACCTGGCGAACGATTGGGGTTCGCAATCAGACCGTCGTCCTGATAAAACCGCTGTGCGCGTTGAAATACTTGTAGGACGTCAGCGTCTGCACACCGATCTCCGACGTCAGGCGGCCGAGGCCGGAACTTCACTTGGTTCTGCAAGGAAGACTTCATCCATCGAGACTCTCCATCTCAGTTTTTCCGCCGGAGGGTGGAAATCACTTGATCTACGACACTCCGCGCGAGCGCGCCCTGTATTCGCTGATCGGTTTGCACAATGAAGACGGCGACGGTCGCATTCGAGTAACCCTGCGTTGCCACGACATCGAAGGTTGCCTCAGTGGGATCGCAATCGAATTTCTGCGCGATATTGCTCGCGCGCACCGAGTATCGAACCGACGGAGCTCCATCGATCTCGAACTCGACTGGACCCGAATAGTCGATCCGGACGGCATCATCGGGCTGGTCCCTGAAGATGATCTCCGCCTGCCGACTTGCCTCGAACGCTGCTGTGGCCACATCGACGCCGTTCCGGCCGGTCATTCCAGACATTGCCTTCCTGGCGCCGTCGTGGTGTTCCGGGCAGTAGTCGTAGCCGTATATCGCGATCGCGCCGTACGTCACCGAACCCCCGGACCCGCCCCAACCAGCGACGGCTCTCGAGTCGTTGCGCCAGTCGCCCGGCACCGTGTAGCTGATGCCGTATTTGGTGTCGATGGGAATCGGGTCCCCGTCCGGTACCTCGATCTCGGGTGGAGCGTATTCCATCGACGGAAATCCGGGGGGCGGTCCGGGAACGGTTGTGGTCGGCGTCGGCGCCCCGGTGAGACGTGGGGACGTCGGAGCTGCGACGACTCCCTCGTATGCGCCTGGAGCTTCCGGACCCAGCTTGGGCAACAGGAATCCCGCCAAGAACAACAACCCGATCAACGCTGCAACGCGCAGCAACTGCACCCTCACGCCCACTACTACTCCCCCCGAAGTCGCCACACGCTAACACGGCCGAAGGACAGTTCCGATCCCCGGAACACGGGCGCAGGCGAATACTGGACGGATGACTCTTACGCTCAGATCTGCACTTCTGTCCGCCTCGATCGGAAAGGCAAGTGGCTTCCGCAGTTCGGTCGGGATCAGCGTCGGTCTACTCGCATGGTTCCACGGCACCAAGTACCAACGCCTGGCAGCGGCCGGATCGGCCGTCGCGACGGTCGGCGAATTCATCGGCGACAAGTTGCCGTCGACGCCGTCACGCCTGGATCCCGCGCCGCTCGGTGGGAGGATTGCCGCTGGAACCGGAGCCGCCTACGTCATCGCACGCAAGACCGGCGAGGCTCCGATCCCTGCGGCCGTCGTCGGCGGACTCACGGCGATCGCCGGTTCCTACGCAGGTCATGCATACCGAGGATGGGCATCGACGAAGATCCCGCCGCTCGCCGCCGCGGCAGTCGAGGACGTCGTTGCGCTCGCTGTCGGGGCAGCGGTTCTACGCGAGGTCCTGGCGTAAAGTCCGCTGTGTGAAACCGAACCCCTGGCAGTACGTGGGCTATCAGTTCGGCCGAGTACTGCCGCCGTCGATGCGGGACTGGGTGGAAAAGGACCTCGTCGGCAACGGTGCTCAGGCCCGCTACCTGATCAGGTTCACGCTGCCGGTCATTCCGCTGCTGTGTCTGTTCCTTCTGGTCCCTGGGCCACTGTGGATAGGGCTGGCGATGATGGCGTTGCTGTTCATCCCGCTCGTCTACTTCGCGATCGCGCTGATGAACGTCTACCGCCGTCATCGACTGCTGGTGCACGATCTGGATCCGCAGCTGCTCAACGCCAACACGCAGCGCAAGATCGACCGCACCCGCGAGGAGTACGAGAGGCGTCACGGCCGGCTCGACTGAGCTGGGCAGGAGTGGAGCCTGCGGAACGACCATCAGGCCAGGAGTGGAGCCCGCGGAACGACCCATACGTGGGCAGGAGTGGAGCCTGCGGAACGACCATCAGGCCAGGAGTGGAGCCTGCGGAACGACCATCAGGCCAGGAGTGGAGCCTGCGGAACGACCCATACCCGGGCAGGAGTCAGGCCTGCGGCGTGACCTTTATGCTGGGCACCATGACTTCCGTCGAATTCAAGGCGACTGCTGATCTGGCCGACGAGATCGGTCCCGAGATCCGCAGCTGCGACACACAATTCATCCAGTTCGGTAAGCATGCGGAGTTCGCCGGTCCGATCACGACGATCAAGTGCTTCCAGGACAACCTACTGGTCAAGCAGACTCTCGGTGAGCCGGGCAACGGCGGCGTGCTGGTCGTCGACGGCGAAGCGAGTATTCACACGGCGCTGGTCGGCGACATCATCGCAGGCAAAGGCGTCGCCAACGGGTGGGCCGGAGTGATCGTCAACGGTGCCATCAGGGACTCCGCGATTCTGCGCACGCTGGACATCGGCGTCAAAGCGCTCGGCACCAACCCGCGCAAGAGCACACAGACCGGGTCCGGTGAGAAGAACGTGCCCGTCGAGATCGGCGGAATCACCTTCAACCCCGGTGAGATCGTCTACAGCGACTCGGACGGGGTCGTCGTCGTCTGACTCGGTGCTCGAATCGTGGTGCACCGTTCATGTGCGCGGGTTCCGCACCCGCGGTACACCTCGCCATTCGTCGAACATGAACAGCGCCAACGCGATCACCAGCATTCCCGCCGCGATCCAGGCGGCGCCTTCGTCGAGCATCCGCACCATCAACGCGCCGACGATCGCGCCGCCGAGGAACCCCGCGATGACGGTTCCGAAGTTCAGAGCTCGGACGCCTGCAGCCGCGTCCCCTGTCGTGACTCGCCGGAACAACGCCTGGGAGAAGCTCCGCAGGTTTCCGGTCGTCATCGTCGTACTGAAAGCTTGATCGACGAGGACCCGAAACGTGGTGACCTGCAGAGCGGCGACGAACGAAATCGAGATCGTCACAACGGCATTCGGCACCGTCGATGGAATGAAGCCCACCACGGCGAGTACCAGAATCTCCATGACGAGGACGGCTCGAACGGGCTTTCGCACGATCCGTGCAATCGCGGGTCTCGTGATCGCCTCGGCGACGAACACACCACAGACGAACGCCACCAGCGGCGGCAGGTAGCTCACCGCGGATCGCCAGTCGCCCTTGGCGATGTCGATGCCGAAGAGCACCACGTTGGCCGTCTGAGCATTGGCGAACACACCGTCGCGTGTCATGAAGGTGTACACGTCCACGAACCCACCGACTGCGGCGAGCAACACACCGAGACGCACGGACTCGGACGTCACCACAGTGGGTCGATCGGGCATCCTAGAGTTCCCCCATGATGTTCTTCGCCAGCTCCTGAATCCGGTCTTCCCGACGCTTGTAATGCGTCCACTGCCCGACGCGTGTGCTGGCCACCAGTCCCGCACCCTGCAGAGTTGCCATGTACTGCGACGCCGTGGACTGCGAGACACCGGCCCTGGCCTGTATGTGTTTGAGGCACACGCCGACGTCTTCGGCAGGTTCGAGCTGCGGCGGAAAATCCGACGGGTCCTTGAGCCATCGAAGGATCGCCACCCGCGTGGGATTCGACAGCGCTTTGAAGACGAGCGCGAGGTCTTCTTCGGTCGTGGTCGCAGACACACCGCCACTCTACCGCCATATCGCGATTTCCCGATGTGTGTGGTTCACTTTGTTCATCGTAAAATTGCGATATATCGATCAGGAGGATGGCAATGGAGCGCAGACGGGTAGCGGTGGTCGTCGGGGCACACGGGGTGATCGGAGGAAAACTCGTCGAGCACCTGAAGGAGACCGGCGGCTGGGACATCGTCGGATTGTCCAGACGAGGTGGTGTCGACGACGGCCGAGTGCGACACATCGCCGTCGACTTGCTCGACACCAAGGACACCTACGAGAAACTTGCCTCGTTGCACGACGTCACGCATGTCTTCTACGCCGCATATCAGGACCGGCCGACGTGGGCCGAGCTCGTCCCGCCCAATCTGGCCATGCTGACCAATGTCGTCGACGCGCTGGAGGCCGCATCCGACAATCTCGAACACATCAGCCTCATGCAGGGTTACAAGGTGTACGGCGCGCACCTCGGTCCGTTCGAAACGCCTGCACGAGAGTCGGATCCGGGCCACATGCCACCGGAGTTCAACGTCGATCAACAGACGTTCCTCGAAACCCGCAGTGTCGGCGCACGATGGAACTGGACGGCTATCCGACCGTCGGTGGTCTGCGGATACAGATTGGGCAATCCGATGAATCTTGCGACGGTCATCGCCGTCTACGCCTCGATGTCCAAGGAACTCGGAGTTCCGCTGCGATTCCCCGGGGCGAGGGGTGCGTATTCGTCACTGCTCGAGATGACCGATGCAGGGTTGCTGGCCGAGGCGACGGTATGGGCGGCAACCACTCCCGAGTGCGCGGGCCAGGCGTTCAACATCAACAACGGGGATCTGTTCCGTTGGGAGACGATGTGGCCCCGAATCGCTGCGTACTTCGACCTGCCCGTGGCGGCGCCGCTGCACATGTCGTTGTCGGACACCATGGCCGACAAGGAGTCCCTGTGGAACAGCATGGTGGACCGATACGACCTCGCCCCGACTGCATACGCCGACGTCGCGGCGTGGCCGTTCGGCGACTTCGTGTTCGGATGGGACTACGACTTCTTCGCCGACGGATCCAAGGCCAGACGCTTCGGCTTCCACCGGTACGTCGAGACCGAGAAGATGTTCACCGACATCTTCTCGGATCTCCGGCGTCGCAGGGTAATTCCCTGAACTGCTACTTCACGAAGTCGAGCAGGGCGTCGTTGACTTCCTGAAAGTGCGTCCACAGCAGTCCGTGCGGGGCGCCCTCGACCTCGATGTACCCCGCCTCGGGGAACACCTTGTGAAACTCGCGTCCCGTCGAATCGATCGGCAGGATGTTGTCGGCCGTGCCATGGAGGATCAGCGTGGGCTTGCCGGATTCACGAACTTTCTGAACATCGGCGCGGAAGTCCTCGATCCACGTCGGTACAACGGCATGTGCTGCCACCGGAGCACTTGCGGCGGCGACATTCCAGCTGTTGCGAACGGCCGCTTCGCTGATGCGGGTCCCGAGATTGTCGGCGAGGTTGTAGAAGTCCTTGTAGAAGTTGTCGAACCAGGCGAAACGATCCTCGCGGGCCGTTGCCTCGATACCGTCGAACACCGACTGCGGGACACCGGTCGGGTTGTCGTCGGTCTGCAAGAGGAAGGGTTCGAGCGAAGCCAGGAAGGCGAACTTCGCGACTCGGTCGGTGCCGTACTTCGCCGCGTATCGAGCCAGTTCACCGGTGCCCATCGAGAAACCGACGAGGATGACGTCATTCAGATCGAGTGCCGTCAGAACCGCATTCAGATCCGATGCGAACGTGTCGTAGTCGTAGCCGACGGTGGGCTTGCTCGACTGTCCGAATCCGCGACGGTCGTACGTGACGACGCGGTAGCCCGCCTTCAGCAGTGCGGCCGACTGCCGCTCCCATGAGTTGCCGTCGAGCGGGTAACCGTGGATCAACACCACTGCCTGGCCACTGCCGTGGTCCTCGTAGTAGACGTCGACCGGGGTGCTGTTCTCGGTTCCTACGTTGATGAAAGCCATGGATGTTGCCTTTCCTCGAAGACGGGGCGCGCGGGAGAACGTACGTTCTCCCGCCGTGAACTACACTAGAGAACGTTGGTTCTCTGCGCAAGGAGTTGATGAAGATGGAGACGGACGCCTCCAGAGAGGCCGTGCTGAAGGCCGCGGACGAGTTGTTCTACGCCCGCGGAGTCCAGGCCGTCGGGATGGACGAACTACGGACCGCAGCCGGGATTTCACTCAAACGCATGTACTCGCTGTTCCCGTCCAAATCCGACATCGTCACGCGAGTGCTCGAAGGACGGACAACGGTGTGGAACGAGCGCATACTGGCCCAGGCATCGACGTACACCGACCCACGGGAAAAACTGCTCTCCATCTTCGACTTTCTCGACATGTGGTTCCGCGAGGACAACTTCCGCGGGTGCGCGTTCATCAACTCGTTCGGCGAGCTGGGCGCAACAATGCCTGCGGTCGCCGATGCCGCACATCGCCACAAGCGTGAATTCGTGAGTTACGTAACCGAATTGGCGGTCGAGGCAGGCTGTCCGGAAAAACTGGGCTTACAGATCGCACTCCTCGCCGAAGGCGCTCAGACGACCGCGGCGATTTCGGAATCCCCCGAGTCCGCCCTGGCAGCGAAAGACGCTGCCACTGTCCTACTCGACGCAGGAGCTCGTTCGTGAAATTGAAAGCATGCATCAACGGCCCTCGCACACCTCGTGATCACCCGGCCGTTCCGGTGAGCGGCGAGCAGATCGCGGCCGAGTCCATCGCTGCAGTGCAGGCCGGAGCCGAAGCCATCCACGTGCACCCCAAACGGCCGGACGGCACCGACTCCCTCGAAGCAGAACACGTGGCCATCGCCGTCGACGCCGCACGGCAAGCAGGAGTGCCCGTCGGCGTCACCACCGGTGCGTGGAGTACGCCGACTCCGGGTGCGAGAGTGGACGCCATCGCGTCGTGGACCGTCCTGCCGGACTTCGCATCGGTCAACTGGCACGAGGAAGGGGCATCGGACGTTGCACGCCTATTGCTCGATCGAGGCGTCG
This sequence comes from Rhodococcus yunnanensis NBRC 103083, assembly GCF_001895005.1. Lineage (GTDB taxonomy): Bacteria > Actinomycetota > Actinomycetes > Mycobacteriales > Mycobacteriaceae > Rhodococcoides > Rhodococcoides yunnanense. The sequence continues at coordinate 65,597 of NZ_BCXH01000013.1, forward strand.
GCGTCGAGGCAGGCCTGTGGAATGCCGCGGCCGCTGAAGCCTGGCTCGGTTCGGGCCTGACGCAGAAGTGCCTGCGTGCGCTGCTGGAGGTGCAACCGGGCGATTCGAGCGAAGTCGGGGCCGAACTGGTGGCACTGACCTCCACCACCGGCATCCCTCTTCTGCTGCACGGCCAGGGCGATGCATGCTGGGACAGTCTGCGGACCGCCGTCGAGCTCGGCCTTGCCACCCGAATCGGACTCGAGGACATCCTGACTCTGCCCGACGGCTCCCCTGCGACCGGCAACGCCGATCTGGTCGCGGCAGCGGTGGCACTGCTGCCCTAGGTCGTCAGAGAACCGTCACCCACCCGTGCACCTCGTCGCCGGTCAATGCGGCCTGGTGACGCTTGTGCAGCGTGGATGTCGTTGCCCCGGTTCGGCGTTCACCGACTGCGCGGCCGTCGATCTCGTGCACGGGGGCGACGCCCGCCGACGTTCCGCACACGAAGACCTCGTCGGCGATGTAGAGCTCGGTCAGATCGACTGTGCGTTCCTGCACCGTGATTCCCTCCTCGCGAGCGAGGGTGAGAATGGTGCGCCGGTTGATTCCGTCGAGGATGTCGCTGGTGACGTCGGGTGTGATCAGGACGCCTCCGCGGACCAGGAAGATGTTCGCGGCGCTGAGTTCGCAGACATGCCCGTTGATGTCGAGGAAGATGCAATCGTCGAAGCCGCTGTCGATCGCATCCTGTTTGGCCAGAACCGAATTGACGTACGCGCCGTTGACCTTGGCGCGAGAAGGTATGGCATTGTCCGGAATTCGACGCCACACACTGGTCTTCAGGCGCATGCCGTCCTGCGGGACGATGGGCACGGCGTCGTAGAGGAAGATCGACACCGTGGTGCTCAGCCCACGCACACGGGTACCGGGGATCGATTCGTCGACGTGCACCGTAGCCCGGGCGTACACCTCACGGTCCGGAGCATTGGCGGCCACGACCTCGCGCACCACCTCGACGAACCGCTCGAATGTCCACTGTGTCGCGAATGTGTCGATCCCGATGATCTTGCAGGACTCGACGAGCCGCTGATAATGATCGCTCAGCCGGAACGCCGTCCGGCCTTCTGCCGAAACCTGCACGGGGAACACCGTGTACACGCTCAGGCCGTACAGAACGGCCGACGTGGCAACTCCGAGGGTCGCGTCCTGCGCATCGACGATGCTGTTCCCGAAGAATACTTTGCCGTGTGGAATTGCCATGCGTGTGATGCTAGCGGCACGGTCATGGCTGGGCACGCAGCCATGAGCAGGGCAGGCAGTCATGAGCAAGGCACGGCCGTCATGGGCACAGTAGGCTCCAGTGATGGCTTCGACCAGGACACTGTGGAAGAACGGCCCGACAGTCGGCGCAATCGGACTCGGTTGCATGGGCATGACATGGGCCTACAAGTCCGACGAGCTCTCCGAGAGCCCGGCGAGAATCATCGGTCACGCACTCGATCTCGGTGTGAACTTCATCGACACCGCGGACGTGTACGGTCCGTTCACCAACGAAGAAGTCGTCGGACAGGCTCTCGGCGCCAGGCGAGACGAGGCAGTTCTTGCCACGAAAGGCGGCCTCGTCTCCCACATCGGTGACGCGGGCGAACCGGTCATCTCGGGCCCGAACGGGCATCCGGATCATCTGCGGAAGGCCATCGACGACTCTCTCCGCAGGTTGGGCGTCGACTACGTCGACCTCTACTACCTGCACCGCCCCGACCCGAAGGTGCCGGTCGAGGACAGTATCGGCGCGATGGCCGAGATGGTCGAGGCCGGGAAGGTCCGAGCGCTGGGCGTCTCGGAGTTCACCGTCGAGCAGCTCGATCGAGCGCAGTCGGTGCACCCCATCTCCGCCGTGCAGTCGGAGCTGTCGTTGTGGACGCGCGATCACCGAGCGACATCGCTCGCGTGGACCGAACGCAACGGCGCAGCGTTCGTTCCATTCTCACCGTTGGGGCGCGGCTTCCTGACCGGCAATTTCCGTGGAACAGCCCCGGCGCAGGACGACTTCCGCGCCCAACTACCCCGGTTCAAGCAGGAGAACCTCGATGCGAACCTCGTGATCGTCGACGCGATCGCTTCGGTGGCCGAGGAGCTGGGCTCGACACCGGCGCAGGTAGCGCTCGCCTGGGTGCTGGCGCAGGGTGAGCACGTCGTGCCGATCCCCGGCACCCGTCGGAGCTCACGTCTGGAGGAGAACGCTGCGGCCGGATCGGTGACGTTGACTCCTGCCCACATCGAAACGCTCGACGCGCTTCCCGAACCAGCAGGCGGACGCTACTGAGCTGAAACACGCGGTTGTTCTCCCGAACTTGTCGGCACCCGGTGATAGGAATTGAGAAGGCAGCGCACGTGGTGACTGCCGATCGACTCGATTCCCCGAAGGGAGTGCTCATGCACGACAGCTGCGAAGGAACCCTCGTGATCCACGCGGTCGGTGGCGCGGAATGCACCGAGCCGGACTGCGTGGATCTCGAGTACGTCCGTCACTTTCTCGTCCTCGACTGCGAGGAGATCACCGGTGGCTGCCAGTGCGTCGGCGAGATCGAGCTGATCAAGGCGTCCTGACCTACACGTCACGACGTCAGTACAGACCCCGGGTTGAGGATTCCGGTCGGATCGAGGGCTGTCTTGACAGCGCGATGCACCGCGGCCGAGGTCTCGTCGTGCTCGACGGTGAGCCAACGAGCCTTCAGTCGCCCGACGCCGTGTTCGCCCGTGATCGTGCCGCCGAGTTCCAGCGCGCGGCGAGTGATCGCGTCGAAAGCCGAAATCGCAGCTTCGCGGCTGCCGGCATCGGACTCGTCGTAGATGATCGTCGGATGCAGGTTGCCGTCGCCTGCATGGCCGAAAACACCGATCGTGAGGCCGTGTTCGGCCGCGATGGTTTCGATGGACTCGATCAGTTCGGCGATCCGTGAGACCGGGACGGCGACGTCGTCGAGCAGCCAGTCGCCGAGACGCTCGAGTGCAGGTAGCGCGAGTCTGCGCGCTTCGAGCAACATTGCGGACTCCATCGGGTCGGAGCTGAGCACGACGTCCTCGGCGTCGAAGTTCCTGCAGATCGATTCGACGCGTGCGAGGACGGCATCGGCGTCGACGTCGTCGCTCTGCACGATGAGCAGTGCCGCCGTATCGCTGCCGATACCCATGCCCGACGCGGCGTCGACCGCCTGCACCGTTGTGCGGTCCAGGATTTCGAGCATCGAGGGGATCGAACCCGAGCGTGCGATCTCCGACACGGTCCGCCCGGCACCGTCGAGCGTGGGGAACGAGGCGACGAGTGTCTGCGCCGGCCTGGGCGCCGGGAGCAGTTTCACGGTGATCTCGGTGATGATTCCGAGCGTGCCCTCGGACCCGACCATCAGATGCGTCAAGTCGTAGCCGGCCACACCTTTGACGGTGCGTCGGCCGGTGCGCATGATTCGTCCGTCGGCGAGAACGACCTGAAGCCCGAGAACGAAATCGCCGGTGACTCCGTACTTCACGCAGCACATGCCTCCGGCGTTGGTGGCGACGTTGCCACCGATGGTGCTGAACTCGACGCTGCCGGGGTCCGGTGGATAGAACAGCCCGTCCGCCGCAACGCGCGCACGGAGGTCGGCGGTGACGACACCCGGCTCGACGACGGCAATTCGGTTCACCGCATCGACCTCGCGAATCGCGGTCATGCGGTGCAGACTCAGCACGACACACTCGGCGACGGCATTGGCCGCGCCGCTGAGCCCACTGCCCGCACCGCGCGGCACGACCGTGACGGAGTTGCGGTGTGCAGCAGCCATACACGCCGCGACCTCCTCGGTAGTCCGAGGAGCGAATACCGCAGCCGGAAGCGCGCTGTCGGTGAACCTGGACTGGTCACGCGCATAACTCGCGACGATGTCCTGATCGACGATGACGATCTCGGGCGGCAGGGTCTCGATCGTCGCTCGGACCGACTCCGAGAGCTCCGCACCTGTGAATTCGGCACCGCTGACAGGTGCAACTTCACCCGACACTCGGCCCGTCACGAGAGAATCTCCTCGACGAGGAGCTCGAACGTCACCGCGACGAGATTGCCGCGACCGGCGAGCTCACCGGTGTGCACCTCGCCGTGGCGATCGATCGCGAACACGGTCAAGTGTGCCTCGCTCAGGCTGTCGCCGTCGCGCACCACGTGTCCCGACATCGCCACCTCCGTGGCGGGCCCCGGCGCGACCACGGTGCCGCCGTCGCGCAGCAACGTCGCACCGACCAGGCTGCCGAGGCTGCCCCGGACCGATGCACGCTGTATTCCGCTCGCGACCATCACCTGCCGCACCGCCTCGTGGATTTCGATGCCCGGCCGCACCCGAGTCATGACCGCACGGCCACGCCCCACAGCCGACCCGAGGGACTTCGACGGCGTGAACACCGGCATCAGTGTCTCGTCGTCGACGCCGCTCCGCAGTTCGACCGAGTCGAAGGCGTGCAGAACGGCCTCGACCGGAGTTGCGCCCACGACGGTGTCCGGCCACAGGTGGCCACCACGCAGTGCGCCGTGGCCGTCGTACCAGGCGGCATGGCAATGCATGAACCGCTCACCGTCGCGCCTACCGACAGTGGCACTGCCTGCGACGATGGTCGCAGGCACGGCAGCGTCGAGCGTCTCGCTGTACCAGGCTGCACGCGATCCGTCCTCGCACAGCGCAGGCACACAGTACGACACCCGCGCCAGCGGACCGCCCAACAACTCCACCTGTGCCGAGTCGAGCGACAGACCCGACAGCGCATCGTCGATCGCGTCGACCAGTCGGCTGCCAGGAGGCAGCGACAACCGCTCGACAATCGTTGCGCTGGAAACGGATTCGAGACGACTGTCGGCGGCCGGGCCAGGATGAACCAGCGGCGCGAGCACCGTCGGGGCGCTCACGACACGGTCTCCAGCGTGGGTGCGTACGGCCCCCACCCCTGTTCGGCGAGCTCGTCACGAATGGTGCGCTTGACGATCTTGCCGTACCCGGACTTGGGCAGAGCATCACGGAACAGGATGTGGCGGGGCAACTTGTACCGCGCCATCCGCTCACCGAGCCACGTCGTCAGCTCCTCGGCGCTCACATCGGCGCCGACCTTCCGAACGCACACCGCAACACCCACTTCACCCCATTTCGGGTCGGGCACACCCAGGACCGCGACCTCGTCGATGGCGTCGTGGGTGAGAATCTTCTCCTCGATGTCACGCGGATGAATGTTGGAGCCGCCCGAGATGTACATGTCCGACGAACGGCCCGTGACATACACGAAACCGTCCTCGTCCATGACACCCAGATCGCCTGTGCGGAACCAGCCGTCACGGAACGCGTCGGCGTTCGCCTTGTCGTTGTGGAGGTAACCGGCGAACACCGCAGGCCCTGCCACGCACAACTCGCCGATCTCGCCGACCGGAAGCTCGGCGCCGGTGTCGTCCTGGACGCTCACGAGCATGCCGGTGCGGGGATACCCGCAGGTACCGGCCGAAAGGCCTTCCGGCACAGGACGTCCGTGCTCGGCGCTCGGCAACACGGTGATGTTGCCGGTCACCTCGGCGAGCCCGTAGTACTGCACGAGCACATCGCCGAGAGTCTCCCGCGCCCGCTTCTGATCCGTGGCGTACATCGGTGCGCCCGCATACACGACGTGCTGCAGCGAGGAGTGATCGTGCTCCTCGACCGAGGGATCGTCGACGAGTACCTTCAGGATCGTCGGCACCGTGAACACGTTGGTCACACGCTCTGCCTCGACCAGCCCCCACACCTCGGCGGGCACCAGACTCGCCGACGGCGGCAGCACCGTGGCAGCACCTCTGGCCACCTGCGGCAGCATGTGCACTCCCGCGCCGTGCGAGAGCGGCGCCACGACGAGTGAGACGTGGTGGCGATCGGTCGTCGGCATCAAGTCGGCCAGATGATTGTTGACGACGAATCCCAGTTGGTCGTGCGTGAGGATCGCTGCCTTCGGTGTGCCGCTCGTGCCCGAGGTGAAGAAGTACCAGGCATGCTCGCCCACGTAGGTATCGATACGCGTCGGGACCTGCGAATCCGGCACCGCTGCAACAGCATCGGCGTCGCCACCGTCGATCCACAGGACGCCGCCGGTGAGCCCGCCGGCCGTGCGTACGGCCTCGACGTGCGATGCCGTCGACGGATGCGCGATCATGACGCTCGGGCGACAGACACCGGCGATGACGGCGACGTCGTCGTCGTGCAGTCGCGAATTGACCGGCGCCACAACGGCTCCGACCCTCCACGTCGCGTACATCGCCTGAATGAACTCGGGGTGGTTGGGGCTGTCGAGCATGACGACGTCACCCTTGCCGATTCCCCGACGCTGCAGATCGGCGGCCAGGGCGTCGACGCGGCGGTCGAGATCCTTCCAGGTCCACCGCGTGCTGCCGTGCACCACCGCAGTGTCACCCGGCAGGCGGCGAGCCGTCTGTCGCAGGACCTCGGCGAGATTGGCTGCTCTGCGCGTCGCGCTCATTCCTGTGTCTCCAGAATCGTGGCGTAGTTGGCGACGGCTGCGCCGCCCATGTTGAAGACAGCGGCACGCCGAGGCGACGGCAGCTGCATGTCGCCGGCTTCACCGGTCAACTGCATCGCAGCCATGACGTGCTGCGAGACGCCGGTGGCGCCGAGGGGGTGCCCCTTGGATTTCAGCCCACCGGACCGGTTGACGGGCAGAATGCCGTCGCGCTCGGTTCGCCCTTCCGCGAGCACCTCGGCGCCCTTGCCCGGTGCGGCCAGACCGAAGGCCTCGTACTGGAGGAGCTCGGCGATGGTGAAGCAGTCGTGAGTCTCGAGCAGATCGAGATCGTCGAGGGTGACCCCTGCCTCGCGGAGAGCGCTGCGGAATGCACGGGCGGCACCGTCGAACGCCAGTGCGTCGGCTCGCTTCGCGATGGCCAGGTGATCGTTGGCGTGGGCGCGGCCGGTGATGCGCACCGATCGCCGTGCGCTGGCGGCGACGTCGGGCAGTGCGACGACCATCGCAGCCGCGCCGTCCGAGACAAGCGAGCAGTCGGTACGGCGGAGACGACCCACGACGACAGGGTTCTTCGCAGACACGGTGGAACAGAACTCGTAACCGAGATCGCGGCGCAGATGCGCGTACGGGTTGTCGACGCCGTTGCGGTGGTTCTTGGCCGCGATACGCGCCATCGCATCACGCGGGTCCTCGTAGCGCTCGGCGTACTGGTCCGCGAGACCGGCGAAGACGCCGGCGAAACTTCCGGCGCTCGCTTCGGTCGCCCGGTGCGCGCCGGCGAGGAGGATGTCGTTGATCTCGTCGTTCGGCGTCGCGGTCATCTTCTCGGCACCGACCACGAGTGCGACGCGGCCGCGGCCCGCCTGCAGGTGATCGAGTGCCGTGTACAGGGCGGAAGATCCGGTTGCGCATGCATTCTCCACATGCGTGGCCGGGACGAGAGCCAGGCCGGGCTGCCCTGCGCCGACCAGAGCACCTTCGAATCCCTGCTTCGAGAAGCCGTTGTTGAACACCCCGACGGTGATGACGTCGACGTCGGCCGGATCGAGTCCGGCATCCGTGAGCGCGGCAATCGACACCTCGGCGACCAGCGACTCGACGTCCGGGCTCTCACTCTTGCCGAATCGGGTGTGCGCCCAGCCGATGATGTGCGGTGCAGTCACGGGAAGGTCCTCTCGTCTGTGTTGCGTCGTCTTCATATCGTGAGGCAGGTCACGTCCCCACACCAGTCATAGTCGTCCCGCCCGGGTCGAAGTTGCACCGTCGGCGGACGAGAGGACACGAGTCGAATTCCTCTCGTTGTCGAATCGCCTCTCTTCGACAGCGGGAGGAAAGCGGGTTGTGTTTCCTCTCTCCAGGCTCGATGCCCCGTGATCGGCATCACGCACAGACTGTTCGGACACCGATCGACCAGAGGGGTATGACGTGCGCGCAGTGCTCAAGACAGAACCTGCACCGGGCTTCGACATCGTGACCGACCACCGCGAACAGGGTCTGATGCGTGGTCAGGTCCGCATCGAGGTCGGAGCGGTGTCGGTGTGCGGCACCGATCGGGAAACCTTCGAATACGGACCCGCCGTCCGAGACCTGGGACTGCGACTTCCCGTCGTCACCGGGCACGAATGCGCGGGCATCGTCGTCGAAGTTGCATCGGACGTCGAAAACATACGCGTCGGCGATCGTGTGGCCGTCGAAACACACATCGCCTGCCTCGAGTGCTTCCAGTGTCTCCGCGGCAACGCCCACAACTGCCTGCGGATGGATCTGTTGGGCCTGACGATCGACGGCGCGTTCGCCGAACGCGTCGTGGTACCGGCGTCGACCTGCTTCCGGCTTCCCGACGAGCTCAGCATCGAGGCAGCAGCGCTGCTGGAGCCCGCAGGCAGCGCGATGCATGCGGTGCAGCGCAGCGGGTTCGACCTCGCAGGTACACACGTTCTGGTGAGCGGAGCCGGGCCCATCGGACTTGCCGCATTACAGATCGCCCGCGCCAAGGGCGCGGAAGTACTCGTCGTCGAACCGAATCCGCACCGCGGCGCGATGGCCGAGGCACTCGGCGCTGTTCTGGTACCCGCCGGTGCCGGCCTCGTCGACCGGGTTCACGAGCTGACGGGCCCCGCCGAGGGCGTCGACCTGGTGCTCGAGTGTTCCGGGGCTCTGCCCGCCCTCCAAGCCGGCCTGGAAGTCACTCGCCGCGAGGGCACCGTCGTCAGCGTCGGGCTGACGAATCGACCGCTCGAGCTGAGCGCGACTCGTCACCTGATCAGCCGGGGACTCACACTCAAGGGCAGTTTCGGCCGACGAATCTGGGACTCCTGGACCGAATTGGCCGGATTGGTCGCGTCAGGACATGTGGATCTGTCGTCCCTCATCTCGCACCGCATGGAACTCGAAGACGTCACGAGCGCGATCGAGATGCTCAGCGGCGACGCATGCAAAGTGGTGTTGTATCCGCAGGGCATCCCAGCCCAGTACCGAACCGAGCAGGCTGTCTCAACCTCGACGTAACGGGTCGTTTCCCTCGGCACGCATGAGATCGGCGACGCGAAGGCCCAGGTGAAGGCGGAGCCGCACCCCGCCATCATCGAGGTCGACGCCGATCGCGTCACGAATCCGGTCGAGTCGGTAGTAGAGCGTCGTTCGATGGATGAACAGCGCGTCCGCCGCTTTGGGGCCGGAGCCTGCGTGATCGAGAAATGCGCGCAGTGTGTCGAGCAACCGCCCCGAGCGGTCGGTCTCGGCGAGTCGCCGCAGTTCCTCGGGCACGGCAGTGATGTCGAGTTCTGCCCTCGGCACTCGTGCGAGCACCCCGAACACCCCGGCTCTCTCCCACGCGACGACGGGGTCATCCCCCAGTCGTCGTGCAATGGTCGCCGCCAGACCCGCCTGCCGCGCCGAGATCCAGGCATCGCCCAGGCCGTCGACGGGCGCCCCGACGCCTGCTTCGATGATCGCGTCCTTGCCTGCGACATCTCCCGCATCTCGCGCCATCCTGCGTGCCTCCGCGACCACGGTGTCGAGGTCGCGAGCCGCAGTTGCCTGATACACCAGGTGACCCTTGTCGCCCACCACCGTGTGCAGTGCGCCGCCGCGGCTTCGTGAGTGCGCTGCGACCAGGGCGTGGCGCAGTGCAATCGCCGTCAGCTCGGGATCCTTGCCGTGCTGGAGCGCGAGGGTTACCACTCGGACCGCCCCTGGGACGGCCTTGGACTCCGCGAGTGCAGGCTCTCGAACGACGACGTCGGGCGAGAGCAGGTCCTTCACCAGCGCCTCCGAGCGAGCCGAATCGCTTGGCGTCCGGTCGCCGACCATCAGCGGTGCAATCTCGTTGGCGACCTCGCCGATCCGTGCGAGGTCGGTGTCGGTGACCGTGCCGACTGCGTCCATCACCAGAATCATGCCGAGGATCTCACCGCGCCAACTGATGGGAACGCCTGCACGTGCGTGAAGGCCGAGCGTCTCCGATCCGGGAATTCGGCCGGGACGCGTCCACTGGGCGATGCCGCTGGACAACATGTATCCGATGGCTTCGCTGCCTGCGTCGCGGTTCAACATGGCTCTGATCCGGACCGGATCCTCGTCGCCGAAGTGGCGGCTGGCGAACAGCATTCGCACTTCGGGGTCGTTGACCACGACCGATCTTCCGAGCTCGTCGGCAAAACGGTCGACGACAGCTTGAATGGCGTCTCGCGACATGAGCTGATCGTACCCAGCATTATCGGTGGTATTTTCCGACGTCGTGAGCGTCGGTTCGACAAATAGAGGAAACTTGCTCGTGAAGCTTCGTCACCCAGCAGTCGTGACTGAGGTCACTCACGGCGCAAAGTGTGTGAGCCCACGCACAACATGCAGGGCTTCGCAGAAGAGACTGGAGCGAGAGAATGGCGTCACGCACGCAACTACCCGACACGGGCGTGCCGGAGAATCAGATGGCCAACCGCGTCATGCGCAAGGTGGCCCTTCGCCTGATCCCGTTTCTGGGGCTGGCGTACTTCCTGAACTACATCGACCGCACCAACATCGCGTTCGCGAAGCTGACGATGAGCGAGGACCTCGGTCTGACCGACACGATGTACGGTCTGGCCAGCGGGTTGTTCTTCGTCGGCTACATCCTTCTCGAAGTGCCGAGCAACCTGGCGCTGCACAAGTTCGGTGCCCGCCGCTGGATCGCGCGCATTCTGGTCTCCTGGGGCTTGATCGCTGCACTCATGGCGTTCGTACCCAACGCGACATGGCTGAACATCGCCCGTGTTGCACTCGGTATCGCCGAGGCCGGCTTCTTCCCCGGCATCATGCTGTACCTGACCTTCTGGTTCCCGCGCGCAGTCCGTGTCCGCCTCGTCGGCGTGTTCATGGTTGCGTTGCCGCTCTCGAGCGCACTCGGGGCGCCCATCTCCGGCGCCATCATCCAGTACTGGCACGGGCTGCTCGGCCTCGAAGGCTGGCGCGTGATGTTCCTCGTCGAGGGCATCCCGACGATCCTGCTGGGCATAGCAGCATGGTTCTACCTGACGGACCGTCCCCGTCAGGCCAAGTGGCTCACCTCCGAGGAGCGCACCTGGCTGGACCGTCGCATGGAGACCGAACACGCCGAAACGGCTGATTCCGGTCACGGCACCGCCCGTGAATCCCTCCGCAACCCCGTGGTGTGGCTGCTCGGGTTCACCTACTTCGGCATCGGCTACGGACTGTTCGCCATCAGCTTCTTCCTACCGACGATCGTCGCCGGGTTCGCCGAGCAGTTCGACACGAAGTTCTCCATCGCCGAGAACGGCCTCATCGTCGCCGTGCCGTTCCTGGTCGCCTCGGTCGCGATGATCCTGTGGACTCGTCGATCCGACCGGCTCCGTGAGCGCATGTGGCACCTCATCGCCCCGACCGCACTGGCCACCGTCAGCGTGCCGATCGCGATGTACATGAACTCACCGTTCCTCACGATGGCCGTCATCACGGTCACTGCAGTCGGCATCTTCTCGGCGCTCCCGATCTTCTGGTACCTGCCGACGACCTTCCTGACTGGTTCCGGTGCTGCAGCCGGAATCGCACTGGTCAACACCATCGGTGCGTCCGCAGGCCTCGCTGCGCCCTACCTGACCGGCTGGCTCCTCGACACGACCGGCAGCTCCAAGGCCGGACTCTGGGTGGTCGGCGCGTTCATGGCGATGTCGGTGGCACTGCTCTTCGTCGTCCGGACACGGCTCACCACTGCATCGAAAACGAACGTCGTCGTCTGACCTGGTGGTCAGCTGCCTTCAGACGTGTTCCGAGACCAGGACGGCCGACGTGTTCGCTTCCAACGCCTCGAACGTGTGCGGCAAGTCGCCCGGGTAGCAGATGTAGTCCCCCGGCAGCAGTTCGATCGGTTCCTCGGTCGGCCCGACCAACGCACGACCCGCGGACAGAACCACATGTTCGATCACGCCGGGTGAGTGCGGGTCGGCCGATCGCGGCTCCCCTACCTGCGCGTTGATCAGATAAATGTCCCGGCGAGCGTTCGGTGGACACGACGCGAGCAGCGTGGCGACGTAGTCCGCGGTATCCGAGGCGATGGCAGGACCCTCGCCTGCACGAATCAACTGCACTCGCGGCTTCACGGGTTCGACCAGCTGAGCGAACGGCACATCGAGTGTCACACTCAGTGCCCACAGTGTCTCCACGCTGGGATTACCCGTCCCTGACTCGAGTTGCGACAGCGTCGACTTGGCGATGCCCGCACGCCGCGCGACCTCGGCCAAGGACAGTCCGGCTCGCTTCCGTTCACGATGCAGCGACGCGGCGATGGCAGCGATGGGCGCGCTGGGTTGAGACATGCTGTTCATTGTATCGGTCCATCGTTCGCCTTGACGAACGACCGATCGATCGATCGTCCATTATTACGGCCATGCGTTCGATCTGGCGAACACCTGCGCTCCGCGACATCGCACTCGTGTGCTTGGCCGACGGTCTCGTCGGTGCGTCGTTCGGTGCAATTGCCGTCGGTACGGGACTGCCAATCTGGCTTCCGATCGCGATGTCGATCTTCGTCTTCGCCGGCGCAGCACAATTCATCCTCATCGGCGTGCTCGCAGCGGGCGGAAACCCACTGGCCGCCGTCGCGAGCGCTCTACTGGTCAACACCCGATTGATCCCGCTCGGATTCTCGGTCGGCGACACCTTCGACGGACAATCCTGGTTCCGCCGGCTCGTCGGTTCGCACCTCATCACCGATGAAGCGGTGGCGTTCACTGCACTCGGAAAAGACCGTCACAACCGTCGAACAGCGTTCTGGCAGTGTGGAATCGGGCTGTTCTTGGCCTGGAACATCGGAGTCGTCGTCGGTGCGTTTCTCGGCGGAAAGGTCACCGACACCGCCGCCCTCGGACTCGATGCCGCGTTTCCCGCCGTGCTCATCGCACTCGTCGCGCCCGCGCTGCGCGATGCGGTGACGAAGAAGGCCGCAGCACTCGGCGCATGTATCGCAGTGGCAGCGGCGTTCGTCCTTCCCCCAGGGCTTCCGGTTCTGTTCGCACTCCTCGGTGTCATCCCGGCATTCGCAGCAAAGAGACTCTCCACAGCAGAGGACGACGCATGAATCTGCTCCTCCCGATGATCGCCCTGTCGATCGGCACGTTCGCCTTCCGCCTACTCGGACCGATGCTTCGGTCCAGACTCACCATCTCGCCACGCGTCGAACGAATCGGTGACGTCGGTGTCGCGGTCATCTTCACCGCCCTGATCGCCACGTCGGCGCTGGTCGTCGGCAAGCAGTTCGGCGGGTTCGCACTTCCAGCGGGCGTACTCGTCGCAGCCGTTCTCGCCTGGAGGAGGGCGCCGTTCGTGGCGATCGTCGTTGCGGCGGCTGCCACCACCGCGGCTCTTCGCTGGGTCGGCGTTGCATAATCGTGCGATGAACCCCAGCGGCATTCTTCGGAGCACCGAGACCGGTGTCGACCTCGAGATCTCTCGTACGATCGGCGCGTCCCGAGAAGACGTCTGGTCCACCCTCACCGAGTCCGATCGCACGGCCCTCTGGTTCGGTCCGTGGGAGCGATTGTCGGACAGCGAGATTCGCGTTCAGATGACCTTCGAAGAAGGTGCGCCGTGGATGGAGATGACCGTCGACGCCTGCGAGTCGCCCAACCGACTTGCCGTGTCGTCGAACGGTGGCTGGCGGCTGGAAGTGGTCCTCACCGACGACACCACCCTCACGCTGATCCATCACCTGGACAACACCGAGGGCGTCGGTGAAATCGGGCCGGGGTGGGAGTACTACCTCGACAATCTCCTCGCCTCCCGCGACGGAACTCCGAAACCGAGTTTCGACGACTATTTCCCGTCCCAGCAGGTGTACTACGCGTCCCTGTCGGCACGGTAGCGTCTTGACGCCGCGTTGATTCTCCGAATTCCTTCGAGCACGCGGCGTATCTCGTCCTCACCGACGTCGTTGCCGACGGCGTCGGCCCACGCATGTTGGTCGTCGCGCAGTTTCTCGACGGTGAGGCGCCCTTCCTGCGTCGGCTGCAACAGCTTGGCGCGACGGTGTTTCGGGTTGTCGGTGTATTCGGCCCAGCCCTTCTCGACGAGGATGTCAGCGGTGCGCTGAACGCTTTGGCGTGCCAGACCGAGGCCGACGCGGCGGGCAATCTCGGCGACCGCCAGTGGCTGGTCGAGCGTCGCACCGAGGACCTGCCACCCCGCGGGCGTGAGACCTGCAGGTTCGGCAATGTCCTTGGCAGCAGACAAGAATTCGCCGTTGAGCTCGAACGCAGGCAGGACGAGGGATGTCAGCGCGTCACCCGCGGGTGTTCGCACTATTGCCCCTGAAGCTGATCGAAATACTTCCGCTCACCCGTCGAGTAGAGCCCGTACCAGGCGTCGACGACGGGTTGAGGGAAGACCTCCAGGGTCTCGAAGAGTGCCTTCGTGAATTCGAGCGGGGCCGTCCCCGGTGCGGTCACGAGGGTGCCGTCAGCGACCGCGCGCTCGTCTCGGTACAGAGCGCTGCCGGTATATTCGGTTGCCTGCGAGAGAAATTCGGGAGCATTGCTGGTGTGTGGGCGCGCATTCAGCACCCCGGCCCGGGCCAGCCCGAGCGTCGCCCCGCAGATGGCGCCTCGCTTCAACAGGTCGACGGCCGAGTCGAGAATCCGTGCGTGCCCGTCGCCCCATGTATCGCCCCCGGGGAGAATCAGCGCCGCGAGGTCGTCGAGACCGGTGAGGTCGCCGTCGGGAAGAAGCCGAATGCCGCCGAGCGTGGTGACCTCACCACCGCCGTCGGAGACGACCCTGAGCTGGTACCTGTCCGACCCCTGCGCTCGGGCCATCGCGATGCCCGCAACGAGGTATCCGTATTCCCAGTCGGCCATGGTGTCGGTTGCATAGAGAGCGATGGTCTTCACAGCTACCTCCTGATTGACAGTGTGCTGTCACTGTATAAAGATGACAGCACACTGTCAAGATGCAGGCTTCTCGATCCTGCGTCGATTGAGGAGCAACACGATCGCCAGGATGGGATAGAGCGCGATGGCTGCGAACGATCCGACGTACCCGCTCTGGCCGACGACGATGGCCGCGGCAGTGAGCAGAGAGAAGTCGAACAGACCGTGAATGACCGAGTTCAACGCATTGGAGCCCGACACACGCCGGATGAGATAGAAGAAGTATCCGGCGAGACTGACGGCCACCGCCTGCGGAACGGCCGAGACCCCATGACCGATCGCGTTGGTCAGATGCACGGCTCCGAAGATCAGACTGGACCACAGTGCAACTCGGCCTTCGGTCAGCCCATGCTGCCGAAGCACCGTCACTCCGACGCCGCGGAACATCGCCTCCTCGCCCCACCCCACGAGCTGCGTTGCGAACAGCAGAAGAACGATGAACCAGATGCCCTTACTACCCAGTGCGCTGTAGTCGATCCCGAGGAGGATCGCCACCACGAACACGGCCGGAATCACCCAGAGCCACTTTCGGACCGGACGATCGTCGGTCATCACCGGCCGCCACCACCCGAGATACGTGATCACCGCGAAGGTGAACAGCAGTGCCACACCGAGCGGAACGATCAGCGTGAACACCACCCCGCGCACGGACGTGATGGAGTCCTCGCCGGATGCACTGTTCACCAGAAGTCCGCCGAGTTGAATGATCGCCAGATAGACGATGACGACAAAGGCGAACGCAACGTAGGTCAGAGTGCGAGTGCCAGGGCTGACACGGGTGGATGCATGACTGTCGCTCATGACCACAACTGTGGTCGCGTCGACCCGCGGTTGTCCACTACGGGTTACAGACCGACTTCTTCGAGCGCGTGCTCGTACCGGTCACGTTTGACCTCCTCGCCGCCCCCGTCCGTCGCCCAGATCTCCTCCAACCTCTGCTTCGTCTCGTCCGACAGAGCTGCCCACCGACTGGCGCACTCTTCACCGTTGTCGGTCCAGTAGCCGATGACCTTGTACGCCGAGCCGGGAAGCGACAGATCCTGGCGAAGGTACCGGCGTACGCCGCGCTGCATCGCGGTTTCGCCTGCCACCCAAACGTATCCCGGACCCTCCGGCAACGGTCCCGACCTCAGCGCGTCGAGCAGACGTGAAGGCCCGACGCCGTTGCCGCACCCGTGCAGCCACACGAACTCGACATCGGCCGCGGACTCGACGTCTTCAGGTCCTCGCCCCCGAACACGACTCGGATCATTCCCGCTGTGAGATAACGCCTTTCGACGACGGTACCGATGCGGATCGCGTCAGTGCTCATGCTCACACCATCTTCGAGTAGAGGGCGTCCCATCCCTTGATCATGTAGGACACCGTGTAGATCGAACCGTAGTACGTCGAGCCGCCCAGGGTCGTGACATTGCCGGCTTGCACAGCCGGAAGACGTTGCCACAGTGTGCTCTCCGACAATGCCCTGTACTCGGCGCTGTCCGGCTCGTCGGTCACCATGAACCCGTCGACGCCTGCGAGTCGGTCGACGTTCTCGATCGCGATGCCGCCTTCACCGTCGAGACCGCCCATGCTCAGCGTCGTACCGCCGAGGTCCGTCAACGTCATGTCCGAGGGCTTGTCGCCCTTCTGCGAAGTGCGGATGCTGGTGACGTACAGCATGTTCGTGTCCGGCAGGAACGACACGCTCGCAACGGTTCTCGACGCGATCATGGCCTCGTGACGGGTTCTGATGTCGTCGACGAGGGAATCGTAGTCGAGGATCAGCTTGTCCAGGGTCGGCGTGCGCCCGAGCCAGCCCGCCAGATTGTCGAGATTGGTGCGCCACGTCTCGTCGAACTCGGTGGTGAGCACCGGTGCGATGGTCGCGAGATCGTTCACCGGCCACCACTCGCTGTCACTGTTGAGGCAGATGATCAGGTCCGGTTCCAGAGCGAGAATCTGCTCTCGGTTCGGGATCTCGGACAGGTACTCGGCGTCGGCACCGACCGGAACCCACGGCGTCGCCTCGGCGTACGTGTAGCCGATCACGGGAAGTTCGAGCGCCACAGCGGGTTCCAGATCGAGGCGTGAATCGATCGCGACCACTCGCTTGGGTTCGATCGGAATGTCGTAGGTACCGAGCGGGGTCGTCACGGTCTTGGTTTCGGCGGTCGCGGAACCGCGGTCGTCGCTACTGCAGCTCGCCAGGAACGCGGCGATCCCGGCGGCGCCGAGCCCCATCCCGAAGCGCCGGCGGGAGATGTCCAGGTCGATCGTGGTGTTCATCGAGAAACTTTCTAGGAGAGAAGAGCTGCCGCGGTGCGGATTTCGTTCAGATGGTTTCTGGCCGTGACGACGAACCCCTGGTTGAATCGGCCGTCGACCACATGGACGTGACCCGCACGCACGAATGGCAGCAGGTCCCATGTCGGGCCGAGATCGGGTACCTTCCCGGAGCCGTCGTTGACCTGCAGGATCATCAGGTCGATATCGGCGAGTCGCTCGAAGTTCTCGGGAGCGAGTTCGAGACCGCCGTCGACCGTAGGGTCGAAGTTGGGCACGACGAAGCCGACGTCCATCGCGGTACTGACCTGAATACCGTTGTGCTGCAATCCGAGGAAGCCGTCGCCTGCCGCAGCGATCGCCAGTCGCTTACCGCTCAACACACCGGAGAGCTCACTGCGAATGGACGTGACGTCGGCGTTGTACTCGGCGAAGAGCTCGGGACCGACCCCTGGGCGTCCGAGGGTGGCGAGCTGAGCGGTGAGATCCTCGCGCCAGCCGATGAAGTTGTCCGAGATCGGGGCAATCGGCGCGATCTGCCGCAGGCGATCGTTGCCGTACCAGTCCACCTCGTATCCGTAACTCGGCACCAGAATCAGATCGGGTTCGAGCTTCAGGAGCTGCTCGTAGTCGACCTCGGTGCCATCCCCGAGACCCAGACGCGGAAGTTCCTCGCGCACGAGCGAACCGAACTGCACCCCGACGGGCTCGGTGGGCAGGAACGATGCGCCACTGGCCACCATCGGATACCCGGCGAGCAGGCCGAACTCCAGATCTGCGCGGCCCTGGATGGAGACGACACGCTGCGGATCTCGCGGGATGTCGACGGAGTCCTGGCTGTATCCGAACGCGAATCGGTCGTCGATGTCAGGCGCCGAGGACGCCTCATCGGTGGAACAGGCGGCCAAGGCTGCGCCGAGACCGGCTGCGGCCAAACCGAATCCGAAGCGTCGACGACTGACATCCGATGCAATGATGGACATGGGTATTCGTTTCTCCGATCTCTGCCAGCCTCTACGTAGGCAAGGCTCACCTGAGATTATCGGACGGCTGCGGGCGCGGGTTCACCGAAACGGCCAACAGATCGATCGATTCGGCCATGGCGCGAACGGCACACGAGTTGGCCGAAGTCGCACTCCCGCAACGACTACTCCGGACCGTACGGTCTCGTGGTGGACCACAGCACACCAACGACCCGTTCCGTCGTCGAGTACGCCATAGCTGCCGACGGCCGCGGCCGACGCCTCTCCTTCGCCGCGGCCGGCTTCACCGGCCACCAGATCGGTGAGGCGCTGGTACCCGTCGTGATCGGGGCCGTCATCGACAGAGCCGTCGCGACGGGTGACTCCGCGGCACTGGGGCGTTGGATCCTGATCCTCGGTCTCGTCTTCACCGGCCTCCTGCTCAGCTGGCGCGTCGGCGCGCGGCTGTGCGAATCGGTCGTCGAGTACGGCGCGCATGCGCTGCGGATGTCCGTGGTCCGGCTCGCCCTGGATCCCCGCGGTCTCGCGACCCGCCGGATGCCAGGTGAGTTGTACTCGATCGCGACCGCCGATGCGGGCGGGGTATCGAACTTCGCTCGTACGCTGTCCACCAAACTCGCTGCCGTGTTCGGGGTGTTGACCGCCGCGACCGCGTTGTTCGTCATCTCGATCCCACTCGGTCTGCTGGTGGTGCTGGGGACGCCACCGGTGTTGGCGATCATGTTGCGGCTCGGACGGCCGCTGGAGCGAAGACGTGAGGCCGATCAACACCAGGCGGCTCTCGCCGGCGCACTGGCCACGGATCTGCTGTCCGGTCTACGAGTACTGGGCGGGATCGGAGCCCAATCGAACGCACGGACCCGATATACGACGGCCAGTCGATCGTCGCTGGACGCGACGATGCGAGCCGAGCGATATCAGGTGCTGTACTCGGCCCTGAACGTGCTGATGACCCGAGGATTCCTTGCCGTCATCGCCGGCGTGGGAGCCACCCTCGCGGTGTCGGGGTCGATCACCGTCGGCGAACTGATTGCGGTCGTCGGGCTCGCGCAGTTTCTGAGCGGACCGTTGATCGACATCGTGTACTTCGGTGAGGGCCTCGCCTGGGCGCGTGCGTCCGGCGGCCGGATCGCAGCGTTTCTCGGCTCGCCTCTCGCCGTCGACGATCCGACCGGCGAGATCCGCGCAGCGGACGTACTCGAGATTCGGGGCGAGACCGTCCACCCCGGCGAGATACTCGGAGTGCACGCGGGCCCGGCCGACAGCCTCGAGCTGATGAACCTTCTGGCGCGAAGAACCGCGTCGAACGGGTCGGTTCTCGTGAACGGCAGAGATATCGACACCATCGCGCTCGACAGTCTGCGACGGGTCATGCTCGTCGTGCCCCACGACAGTGTGTTGTTCCTCGGCTCGATTCGGGACAACGTGCCAGGGCCGCGCATCGAACGTGCGTTGGTCGCGAGTGCGGCGGACGAGGTCGTCGCGACGCTGCCCCACGGCCTCGACACCCGCGTGACCCAGGACGGGCTGTCGCTCTCCGGCGGCCAACGACAACGAATAGCGTTGGCGCGGGCACTCGCCGCCGACCCCGACGTCCTCGTCCTGCACGATCCGACGACAGCAGTCGACTCCGTCACCGAAGCGGCCATCGCGTCGGGTATCGCCGATGTTCGATTCGGCCGCATCACCGTTCTGATCACATCGAACCCGACGTTGCTCGCCACGTGCACGAAGGTAGTGACCCTGTGACAAGTGCCGAACTACTTCCCACCGCCAGCTGGCCGGAAACACGAAGAGCTGCAGCAGGATTGATTTCGACGAGACGGTGGGCCACTCTTGGCGCCGTTCTCGCTCTCGTGGCGTCGACGACGGTGGGCCTGGCAACCCCGGCAGTGCTCGGGGCGATGGTGAACGTCGTCACCGACGGCGGCGGTGACGCCCAGCGCCGCGTCACGATTCTGGCGCTGGTACTGGTCGGCGTCGCCGTCGGCCAGTCGGTTCTCGGGGCGGTGAGCAACTTCTTCGTCGCCCAGGTCGGTGAATCCACCGTGGCCGATCTGCGCGAACGCGTGATGCATCGCGCTCTCGACCTACCCCAGTCCATGCTGGAACGCTCCGGCCGCGGCGATATCGTCTCGCGGATCACGAGCGACGTCAGACTCGTGACTCGCGCTGTCGGCGAGGCGATTCCGGTCTTCGCGAGTGCCGCGTTGACGATAGCGCTGACCATTGTCGGTCTCGGCGCGTTGGATTGGCGGTTCGCGGTGGCCGCGCTGATCGCAGCTCCCATCCAGATTCGCGGGCTGCAGTGGTACTTGAAGAGGTCCGAACCGATCTACCGTCAGGAACGCGAAGCCGAAGGAGAACGTGCTCAGCAGACGATCGACTCGATCGGCAACAGCGACACCGTCTTCGCGTTCCGGCTCAGCGCAGCACATCTCGGCCACATCGAGGAGAGATCCCTCGCCGCGGCCCGGTTGAGCCTGCTCGCGACCCGGTTACGGACACGCTTCTTCGGCAGACTGAATCTCGCCGAGTTCGTCGGGTTGTCGGCGGTCCTCGTCGTCGCCTTCGTTCTCGTCAGGCGCGGGGAAGTATCGCTCGGCGCAGCGACGGCGGCAGCACTGTACTTCTATCGCCTCTTCGATCCCATCGGCGCGGTTCTCGGTGTCTTCGACCAACTGCAGGAAGGCGGGATCGGTCTGGCGCGCCTGGTCGGGGTGACCCAGATTCCCCGACCTGCCCCGACCGCGGATCCCATGACACCGTCGGACAGTTCGATCACATTCGACGATGTCTCGTTCGGTTACGACGACACCCGTGCAGTCGAGAAGGTCACCTTGTCCATTCCTGCCGGTTCGCACGTGGCGATCGTCGGCTCCAGTGGTGCCGGAAAATCGACGCTCGCGAGGCTGGTGGCAGGCGTGCACGACCCGCAGGCCGGGACCATACGCATCGGCGGCGTTGCGCGAGAAAACATTTCACCCTCGAACCTGTCCATCGCGTTGGTCACCCAGGAAGTGCACGTGTTCGCCGGTACGGTCCGCCAGGACCTCCGGCTCGTCGATCCCGATGCCGACGACAGTCGAGTGCTCGACGCGCTTGCCACGGCGGGCGCGCTCGATTGGGTCGAGGCACTGCCGCACGGGCTCGACACCGTCGTCGGCTCCGGTGGGCATGCACTGACGTCGGCCGCGGCGCAGCAGTTGGCATTGGCGCGAGTGGCTCTTCTCGACCCGGACATACTGCTGCTCGACGAGGCCACCGCCGAAGCCGGAAGCGCAGGTGCACAGGACTTGGACGACGCGGCCACGCGGCTCGCGACCGGCAGGACCACCGTCACCATCGCTCATCGCCTGTCGCAGGCCGAGCGCGCCGAGCTGATCGTCGTCATGGAAGCCGGCCGTCTCGTCGAGCAGGGTTCGCACACAGACCTTCTCGCCATGGGCGGCACGTATGCCGCGCTGTGGGAGGCGTGGTCGGTGGGACGCGTCAGGCAGAGTCGGTGAGTGACCACGCCGGATCCGCGAGGTCCGGTGCAACGGCAAAGTAGCTGGCAGGGGTGCGTCCGGTGACACGACGGAACACGGCGACGAAGGCACTCGGTGCGTCGTAGCCGACACGCCTGCTCACCACTGCAACGGGAACGCCCGCAGCCAGATAGGTCATGGACGCTCGCACGCGAACGTGAATTCGGAACTGCGCAAACGACATTCCGGTACCTTGCGCGAACACCCGGGTGAGTGTTCGAACGCTGCCACCGACGGTCTGCGCCCATTCGGACAGACTCCGCGGATCGGCCGGGTTGGCGACCAGTGCCTGCGCGACGACGAGAGCACGCGCGTCCTCGGGCATCGGAATGTCGATGGCAACGACATCGAGCGGGGTGAGGGTGTCGAACACCACCTGCTCTGCGCGTAACCTCGCCGCCTCGGGCATGGCGCGGCGATGCAGATGGAGTATCACTTCGCGGAGTACACCGCTGACCGCGAGAAAGCCCGCCTCGGCCCAGGGATGAGGGAAGACCTCCGGTCGGAAGTAAGTGGAGAAGAATTCCGTGCTCGGCCCCGCTGTCACCTCGTGGACGGCACCCGCCGGTATCCACAACCCTACGGTCGGCGGCACGAGCCACCGGACGCCGTCGACGATCGCACGCAGATCTCCCGTCGCGCCCCACAGCAGGTTGTGCTCCTCGTGGGTGTGGAGTCCGTAGAAGCGAGCGTCCTGACGGCAGATCGTCGACGTCGTCATCGAGAACGGCAGCGGCACGGCCCGGCCCACCGGCACGTCCTTCGTCGGATAGCTCACCGGGGCAGCATACCGGTTCGGTTAGGCGAACCTAAGTGCGGCTCCGCTGCAATTTCCGCATACTGGACCCATGGCTTCACTCGATGCACTTCGCCGTCGCTGGCCCAAGAGCCTTCCACTGCAGCCGTTACCGTCCGAGTCGTGGGCCAAGCAGGAGCCGACCTGGAAGGGCGCCAACCCGCAGGTCATCGAATCCGCCCTCAAACGAGCGAAAACCAGACCCACCGGGAACTGGTTCGTCTTCGCCGCCAGCCGAGACATCGGCCACGACACACCGTTCGGCCGAGACATCGGCGGTCTCGAACTCGTCGCGTGGCGCGGTGAGGACGGCGGCATTCACATCGCCCCCGGCTCGTGCCCTCACCTCGGGGCACCCCTCGACAAAGCGAAGATCGAATGCGACACCCTCATCTGCCTGTGGCACGGCATGCCGCTCGGCCCCACCGGCAGGCCGGGGTGGCGACCTCTTCCCGCGTTCGACGACGGAATTCTGGTGTGGGTTCGACTCGACGACCTCGGCGGCGAGGAACCCACGGAGGTTCCGATCGTCCCTCTCCGGCCTCCCGCCGCGACGAGTATCGACGCCGTCATCACCCTGACCGGCATCTGCGAGACCGACGACGTCGTCGCCAACCGCCTCGACCCGTGGCACGGCGCGTGGTTTCACCCGTACTCGTTCGCGCGGCTGAAAGTCGTCGACGCACCCACCGACATCGACGTCCCCGAGGAGGACGACCGCTTCCTCGTCGACGTCACCTTCCGCGTCAGCCGCGGCGCCGGCGTGCCGGTGCGAGCGGAATTCGTTTGCCCGGGCCCACGCACGATCATCATGCGCATCCTCGAAGGCGAGGGCGCGGGTAGCGTCGTCGAAACCCATGCGACGCCGCTCGGCCTCGGTCCCGACGGCAAGCCGCGTACCGCGGTCATCGAGGCAACAGTCGCGAGTTCCGATCGCAAGGGATTCAAGATTGCCCGACGCGTCGCGCCGCTCTTGCGCCCGCCGATGGGATGGACGGCAGCACGGTTGTGGAAGGACGACCTCGACTACGCCGAGCGCCGGTACCACCTGCGGTCGAAGGGGCTCTAGCGCCACCGCCCCCAGCCCCCGCACCCCCCACCCCACGCAAACGCACGTGCATTTGCGGGACCGGCGGACACAACCCCAGGCCAACCCCCCCCACCCCACGCAAACGCACGTGCGTTTGTGTAGTGGGCGGACAGAATTCGCAGTCTGCAAGAAATGCACCCGAATTGACTGGCGCCGCTGTCGGCTTCCAACCGAACTTGCGTGACAAGAGTGCATCCACGTGGTCTGCTCACCTACGGTCGAGTAGCGGGCCGAATTGATTGTGGTGAGAAATCGCTTCTGGGTAGACGCGGCAATAGATAAATCCCCCGCTCGACCCGAGCAGGGAACCCATCCGACCGCGAGATTCGGCTATGACTCCGGTTCGTGGTGCTCGGATGAAGATCGATCAACCCACGGATTTGATTCCCATAAGTAGTTCAATCCGAACGTGACCACAGCGCCAACCACCGCAGTTAAAACTATCTTCCACAGCGGCATATCCGCTGCCAATCCCCAAACCAACGCGAGTGCAACAATTATTCCGACTACCGGGCTCAGAGCTGCCCTGGCTGTTGAATTCATACTGCGCCTCCTCTTCGTTGATCCGGCTAGCAATTGTCGATACCACCAATAATACCGCCGGCTATACCTCCTGGCAGGGCACCAGCACCTCCGGCCTCGATGCTAGCCACTCCACCGGTTAATGCGCCTTTGCCGATTCCCCCTCCGATTCCGTTCACGCAGTCTTGCCACCCCACCAAGCGCAAAAGTGGTGCCGCTGGGCTCGCGATAGGCGCTCCGGAAAAAGCCGGAGGCTCCGGTGGCGAGAACTCCGCTTCCCCGGCGTGTGCGGTTCCCGATCCAATCAATGCCGCCGCTGCGCCGGTCAGAGCAATACCTGCAATTGTTGTCAGCAGTTTTCGCATTAGTTACCCCCCCAATGTGATGGTGCCTTTTCGATCCTTTCGTTGCGTAACGAAATCAACGGTAACGAAACCGACCAGTCGCTTCAACCATTGAGTGACATATTCCACCCCACCCCACGCAAACGCACGTGCATTTGCGAGATGGGCGGGCAAAACCCCAGGCCAACCACCCCACCCCACGCAAACGCACGTGCATTTGCGAGATGGGCGGGCAAAACTGCAGGCCAACCACCCCACCCCACGCAAACGCACGTGCATTTGCGGGACCGGCGGACACAACCCCAGGCCAACCACCCCACCCCACGCAAACGCACGTGCATTTGCGAGATGGGCGGGCACAACCCCAGGCCAACCACCCCACCCCACGCAAACGCACGTGCATTTGCGAGATGGGCGGGCACAACCCCAGGCCAACCACCCCACCCCACGCAAACGCACGTGCGTTTGCGTAGAGGGCGGGGTGCGGGGTGGGGGCTAGCGTCGGGCTAGCGTGGGCTAGCGGCGGAGGCTGGCGAGCTTATCGAACACCCGGTACCTCCCGCGGACAGGGACGGTCTCGATGTCATGACCCGCGACACCCCAGCCGGCCAGAAGGGTGTTGGCAGCCGAAAGGCCTGTCGTCGCGGCACGTTCCATTAGTGCGACGGGCAGGTCGATGCGAATGCCGTCGCCCGCGAGCACGAGACCCGGTTCCGGGGTGCGCACGGTCGGGCGTGAGGCGAAATGCCCGAGACCGAACATGGGGCAGTCGTTCCGCCATTCCGAACGCTCCGCCACTACAGCAGCAGCCCGAGTTTCCGGATAGATCTGGTGCATCCGCGCAATCAACTGCTCCCGAGTGACGTCCTCGGATTCCGTTGCCGCATAAGCATGCAACTCGACAACCGAGCCGCCGGTACGCTGAGACCAGGAAAAAGCCTCGTCCTCGAACCTCTCCAGCACGCTGATGTTGTCGATCGGCGGCATTCCGCCGGTGCCGATGAAGGCGGGACGGTCGGCGTTCACGGGCTTATCGAGCCACGCTCGGTGCACGAGGAACGGCGGTGTGTTCTGCAGATCTGACACCTGCGAGCGCCACTCCGCAGTACCCAGCGATCCCGTCAGCCGCTGCAACCCCGCAACATCGCATGCCAGCACCACGGCGTCGAACTTTTCACCGTCGACGGAGAATCCCGGCGAAATGTCCTTGACCGCAACACCCAATCGAAGATCGACTCCGAGCCCGGTCAAGTACTCTCCCAACGGATCCCACAGCGTCTGCGGGTACGGACCGACGGGCACGTCGAATACCAGCCCCTCCGACGACCCGAGGAAGTACAGGTGGAACATCATCGCGAGCTCGGCTGCGGACATTTCCTCCGGATCGGCGAAGAAGCTACGCGAGAAGACACCGAACGCGAGATGGCGCGCGGGCTCGGGAAAGTTGATACGCCGCAGGAACTCCGCGGCAGGGACGTCGTCGAGCTGGTCGTAGATGCCCGGAACACTGACCGTCATCAGCGGCAGCGCCGCAATACCGTTCAGCTTGAACAGGTCCCGGACCTTGAATGTCGGACTTCGACCGACGAATGCGAATGCATTCAAACCAGGCGTCGATGGCAAACCCTTGAAGCCGTCGACGCGGCCGTCGCCGTCGATGAGCGGATAGTCCTCGACCTCGTGCAACCGCGCCAACGCGGGATCGGTACGCCGCAATAGATTTCGTAGGTTGTAGTACTGCCGGAAGAACGCGTGGAACCCGCGGCTCATGGTTGCCGTCGAGCCGTCGTCCAGCGTCGTCGACCAACCACCGACGCGGCCACCCAGGTACGACTCCTTCTCGAAGACCGTGACGGACACACCCCGCTCCGCCAAAGCCGTTGCCGCAGAAAGCCCGGCGATCCCGCCGCCGATGACGGCGACCCGGGGGACCGAAGCCAGCGAAAAAACGTCCGCATATCCCGGAGAGGCGCTGTGTACGACGCGCCGCCGATCACCCATTCGGTCGCGCTCCGAGGAAGGTGTGTGCGACGCCGTTCTGCCATCCCGTCATCGTTTCGGTGTCGAGCGAGGTGAAGCCAGCACGCTGCATGCGCCTCGAAAATGCTTTCACGCCATCGAAACTGGCGACGCTGCGCCACAAATGCTTGTAGAGAGTGATGTCACGCGTGACGACGTAGCCGAGCGGAATGATGATCGCCCAGCACACCGAGGTCCACACCGCCCTTGTCCGCAGCGAATCCCTGACGGAGTACTCGTGGAATGCGATCGACGATCCGGGCTTCAGCAGCGACAGCAGCGAGGCCAGTTCCTTGTCCGGGTCGGCGACGTTCCTGATGAGATACGCCGCGAGGATCGCGTCGAACGGACCGTCGACGCCGTTCGCAGCCAGGTCCTCGACGCGGCTGTGCACGAACGTCACGTTCGACGGCCACTTCTTGCTCCGTGCGACCTCGAGCATCTCCGATGACGCGTCGGCCGCGATGATCTGCGCATGCGGTGCCGCTGCAAGCAGAGCTGCCGTCGATGCGCCTGTGCCACAACCGATGTCGAGCAGAACCAGTCCGTCACCGAGACCGGGAAGCCGTAGCCGCTCTGCCGATTTGGCGAGGTGATCATGGTATCCGGGGTTTGCCCCGACAAGCCGGTCGTAGGACGTCGCGTCCTGATCGAATGCGCTGGGAACCTCGGACCGAGGAAGGCCGTACTTGCTCACAGCTCGGACTCGCCGGCCACGCGCGCGGACGGACCGCCTTCGATCGAGACGACATCGCCCTGATGCAGCTGCCGACCACGCCGGACGTCGACCTCACCGTTGACACTGACCTGACCGTCGGCGATGAAAACCTTCGCCTCCGCGCCGGACTCGATGAGATTCGCGAGCTTGAGGAACTGCCCCAGTCGGATCGATTCGTCACGGATAGGAACATCCACTACATCAGCCATGCCTCCATCTTGTACTACGAGGCCTGAAAACGCCGTAGGCGCAGGCTGTTGCTGACGACGAACACCGACGAGAACGCCATCGCCGCGCCCGCCAGCATCGGATTGAGCAGACCGGCGGCAGCGAGGGGTATAGCCGCGACGTTGTAGGCGAACGCCCAGAACAGGTTGCCCTTGATAGTCGTCAGCGTCCGCCGGGACAACCGGATCGCGTCACCGACAGCCCGCAGATCACCGCGCACGAGGGTCAGGTCACTGGCCTCGATCGCCACGTCGGTGCCGGTTCCCATCGAGAGGCCCAGATCGGCCGTGGCTAACGCGGCCGCGTCGTTGATGCCGTCACCGACCATCGCGACCACCTTGCCCTCCGATTGGAGCCGGGCGATCGCGTCGACCTTTCCCTGCGGCAGGACACCCGCGATGACGTCGTCGATTCCTACCTCGGCGGCGATCTTCTTCGCCGCCGCCTCGTTGTCCCCGGTCAGCATCACGGGCGTCAGTCCGAGCTCACGCAGTTCGGCGACGGCTTGCCTGGACGTCGGCTTGATCGTGTCGGCGACGACGAGCACGCCGCGGGCTCGTCCGTCCCATCCGATGGCGACCGCGGTACGGCCGCCCAGTTCGGCGTCGAATATCGCCCGCGCCAGTTCCGCAGGGAGATCCAACGACCAATCGGCCAGCAAGGACGCCCTGCCCAGCACGACGGCCCGCCCGTCGACCATTCCGGTGACCCCGAGTCCCGCCTGGCTGGCGAACTCGTCGACAGGCAGCTTGTTCGTTGCCCCGTCAGCTATCGCCCGTGCGATGGGATGCTCGGATCCGGCCTCGATCGAGCCGGCCACCTGCAGGACCTCGTCGACATCCTCGCCGGGGGCGGCATGAACGTCGAGCAGACTCATCACGCCGGTGGTGACGGTGCCGGTCTTGTCGAGGACGACGGTGTCGATGCGCCGCGTCGACTCGAGCATTTCGGGTCCCTTGATCAGAATCCCGAGTTGCGCGGCCCGGCCGGTCCCGACCATCAGAGCGGTCGGCGTCGCCAACCCGAGCGCGCACGGGCAGGCGATGATCAGCACGGCGACCGCAGCGGTGAATGCCGCAGCGACGGAACCACCTGTGCCGAGCCAGAACCCGAGAGTCGCGACAGCGATCGCGATGACGACCGGAACGAAGATGCCGGAGATTCGGTCGGCGAGCTTCTGTGCCTGCGCTTTACCGGTCTGCGCGTCCTCGACGAGCTTGGCCATCTGCGCGAGTTGGGTGTCGGAGCCGATACGTGTTGCCTCGACGACGAGCCGGCCCCCGACGTTGACCGTGGCGCCGACGACCGTATCGCCCTCGGACACCTCCACGGGAACGGATTCCCCCGTCAACATCGACGCGTCGACGGCGGAAGCACCGGAGCGCACGACGCCGTCCGTCGCGATCTTCTCCCCTGGTCGCACGAGAAACAGGTCCCCGACCGCGAGATCTGCGATCGGAATCTGCGTCTCGACGCCGTCGCGCAACGCGGTGACGTCCTTGGCCCCGAGATCGAGCAGCGCGCGAAGTGCGGCGCCTGCCCGGCGCTTGGATCGGGACTCGAAGTACCGCCCGGCGAGGATGAAGGTCGTCACCCCTGCCGCGGCCTCGAGATAGATGTTCGACGACCCGTCCATCCGGGCGATCGTCAGCTCGAACGGATGCTTCATTCCCGGGGTGCCCGCGGTGCCGAAGAACAATGCGTACAGCGACCAACCGAGCGCGGCGAGCGTGCCCATCGATACGAGCGTGTCCATCGTCGACGTACCGTGCCGCAGGTTCGTCCAGGCAGCCTTGTGGAACGGCCACGCACCCCAGACGACGACGGGAGCAGCCAATGTCAAGGACAGCCACTGCCAGTTCGTGAACTGCAACGCCGGAACCATCGCCATCGCGATCACCGGGACCGACAGGACCGCCGAGATCAGCAGACGCTGCTTCATCGGATCGGCTTCCAGGGCGTCCGGAGGTTCCTCGGCCGGAAGCGTCGCCGTGTAACCCGCGTCCTCGACGGCCTTGATCAGAGTCTCGGTAGGCACACCGTCACTCGTCACGCGCGCTTTTTCCGTCGCGTAATTGACCGTCGCGCTGACACCGTCGAGTTTGTTGAGCTTGCGCTCGATTCGGTTGGCGCACGACGCGCATGTCATGCCGCCCAGTACCAGTTCGGTCTGTGTGCTCATTGTTGGCTCGTGTGGGCGTGCTCGTACGTCTGAGCAGGTGGTTCACCCGTTGGCCCCACCGCGGTGCCGATGAAATACGCAGCAAAGAACACCATTGTTATTCCGAGCACGAATCCTGCGAGCTTGACCGATGTCGCCAATGTCCTGCACCTCTTTCCTCTCTCGTTTCTACCATACCCCCCTAGGGTATGGGGTCGTCACGATCCGATCACGGTGTAACGCGCGGTGTTCCCGAGGCGAAACCCAAGTAGCCCGCGGCGAAGTGCCGGACGGGTAATCGGTTCGGGGACAATTGATTGGGAAGAACCATGCCTTTTCGCGTTTCGCCTCGCAGGCCTGCGAACACACGACGACTCGTCACGAGCGCAGTCGCCTTCGTTTCGCTCGGAGCACTGGCAATCGGTGCCGCCGCAGTGACGACCTCGAAATTGTCCACCTCCGATGCCCAGGTCGAGCTCGCATCGACGGCGACCTGCTACGACATGGTCAGCATCGCCATCGGCGGACGCGGTGACACCCCGAGCAACAGCGCGACGAAGATGCTCACGACCCCCGACGGCACGCCGCTTCCGGCCGCACTTGCCGGCGACTTCGAGAGCGACTGGATCGACCAGATGGTCGGCGCACCCAACAGCGCAGTGCAGCAGGGCTCCTACGCGGCTGTCTACATCGATTACCCGGCAAATCTGGATACGTACGAGACGGCCGTGCAGACCGGCGTCGACAACTCCCAGACCGTCATGAAGGCCATCATCGCCTCGTGCCCCGACACACGCTTCGCGATCGTCGGATACAGCGAAGGCGCCGACGTCACCCGTCGTGCCGCGATGGAAATCGGTAATCAGACCGCGGATGCCAACGGCAAGTATGCAATCGTCGACCCCTCGCAGGTGGTCGGCGTCGTGATCCTCGCCGACGCGGGCCGCACCGAGGGTGAGAGCGCATTTCCCGGATCGCAGTCCGGCACCAACCCCGACAACTTCGACACCAAATATCAGAACAGCGCGAACGGCCCCTCCGGCGCGGGCGCACTCCCGGCGACGTCGGGGAGCTTCGGCGCACTCGACGGCAAGGTCGCCTCGTTCTGCTCGCAGAAGGACCTGACCTGCGCGATGCCGCAGAACACGTCGCTGCTGCATCTGGCCGCCAATGTCGGCCGTCAGCTCGACGTCGACGCCATCCAGCGCGACAACACACTGACGCCTGCCACCGGTGCCGAGATGGCGCTCGTTCTGGGACGCATCGCCGTGGCAGCGTTCAACGACATCGCCTCGCAGGACAACTGGCTGGCCGGTGACGAAACCTTCCTCCAGGTTCTGATCAAGGTCTCCGAGCCCGGCTACACCCCGGCCGATCCGACGACCAAGGTCGCAGCGAAGACCGACGACGGCACCGAGACCGAGCCTCTCCCCGCCGAGAGTGCCGTCAACCTTGCCTACCTTCCGTCGAAGATCGCCAAGGAGATCATCGGGTTCATCGGTTCCAACACCGACACCGTGCCCGTGCTGATGAACGATCCGTACGGTCAGACTCTCGGCCCCGGCTCGGGAGCGCACTTCGACTACTGGCGCGACTCGGACGCCTCGAACGGCAAGCCGTTGACCTCCGCGCAGTACGCCGCGGCATGGTTGACCCAGTTGGCCAAGGACGCCGAGGCAGGTAAGCCGATCAAGTCGGCCGAGGTGCAGCAACAGGCTCGCCTGGTCGCGCAGTCGGCGACCACCACGTCCACCGCCGCGGTTGCCACCTCGACGGCCACATCCCCCGTCGCGGTTGCTCCTGTGGTACCCGCCCAGGTCGCGCCGCTCGCTGCGCCGCCGGCACCGATAGAGGGCGCCCCCCAGGTGCTGGTGGACGGTGCCGTCATCGAGGGTGCACCGGTCGACGGCGTTCCAGTCGAAGGCGTTCCAGTCGATGGCGCTCCGGTAGACGGTTCGGTTGCCGGTTCGGCGGCCGCGAGCACTCAGGCAACCGCTGCGCCCGTCACGACGGCAGTTGCCCCGACGGCAGTGGCCCCGACGACGACGGTTGCGCCTGCTCGCTAGATCCCGCTCCACATTCAGCCCCCACCCAGTTTCTCGGGTGGGGGCTGAACTGTTCTTCGACGATTGACATGCAAGTGCGGACTTGCCTATCGTGAACGAGTGACGGAGCAGCCGGACGACGCCGAGCTGTTCAAAGCGATCGCAGACCCGACCCGTCGGACCATTCTCGACGAGTTGGTGCTGCGTGACGGTCAGACGTTGTTCGAATTGTGCACTCGCCTGATCATGAACCACGGCAATTCTTCGTCACGGCAAGCTATTTCACAGCATCTCGATGTCTTGGCCGCAGCGCAGCTCGTTCGCGCGCAACGCGAGGGCCGCTACAAATTCCTCTACGTCGATACACGCCCGCTCTCCCGAATCCAGCAGCGCTGGCCCACCTCCGAGGAGTCCACATGAAGATCTACATCTCGTCTCTCTTCGTCCCCGACCAGGACAAGGCGCTCGACTTCTACACCAACACTTTGGGTTTCGTGGTCAAGCACGAGATTCCCATGGGGGAGTACAAGTGGCTCACCATCGTCAGCGCGGAGAATCCCGACGGGCCCGAGGTGTCACTGGAACCCGATATACACCCCGCCGTCAAGCCGTTCAAGGACGCCCTGACGGAGGACGGCATCCCGGCAACCTCGTTCATGGTCGACGACGTCAACGCCGAACACGAGCGACTCACGGGCCTCGGAGTCGTATTCACCCAACAGCCGACCGACATGGGAACGATGACGCTCGCGACCTTCGACGACACCTGCGGCAACCTGATCCAGATCGTGAGCATGCAGTAGTCACGGTGTCGTGGTTGCCCGACAGTACTGTCGGGCGCACACGCTATCGTCACCCCTCATGCCCACAGTCCACGCCAACGGCGCCGAGATCTATCACGAGGTACACGGCGCCGGTGAACCCGTGCTGCTGCTCCACGGCGGATTCTGCTCGCTAGAGCAGATGCGTCCCCAGATCGATTCGCTCGCACCGCGATACCAGGTGCACGGCCCCGAGCGACCCGGCCACGGCCGCACACCCGACACCGATGAACCCTTCGGCTACACCACCAGCGTGGCGGACACCCTCGCGTACATGGACGCGGTCGGCCTGAAGGACGCGCACGTCGTCGGGTACAGCGACGGCGCCATCATCGGCCTGCTCATCGCGATGCACTACCCCGAACGCATTCGCTCGTTGGTGGCGATCAGCGCGAACCTTCACCCGTCGGGATTCGTGGGCGACGACACCGACAACTGGCCGCCCGATCCCGACGCCCCGGACACCGACTCCACCCGCGCGCACTACGAAGCCTTCTCCCCCGACGGGCCCGAGCACGCGGATGTCGTCGTCGAGAAGCTTCGGGTCCTGTGGACGAGCGAACCGGACATCGACCCGTCGGCACTGGCTGCGATCACGGCTCCGACGCTGGTCATCGCCGGCGACCGTGATGTGATCCGCGCCGAACACAGCAGGCTGATAGCGACGTCGATTCCGTCGGGCCAACTCTGTGTCGTGCCGGGCGCAGGCCACGGTTTGATGGAACAGCGGACCAGTCTGGTCAACACGGTCATCGCGGAGTTCGTCGATTCCCTGGCTGGGTGACGTCGCAGGTAGCAGCTCACAGCAACCCCACAGAATACGTGATTTAGGTAAGCATGTCCTATAGTCTTGCGAGTGCCATCGCCCTCTCGCCCACGCCCGACCGTTCGCGGTTCAGG
Source organism: Rhodococcus yunnanensis NBRC 103083 (assembly GCF_001895005.1). GTDB lineage: Bacteria > Actinomycetota > Actinomycetes > Mycobacteriales > Mycobacteriaceae > Rhodococcoides > Rhodococcoides yunnanense. The sequence continues at coordinate 98,940 of NZ_BCXH01000013.1, forward strand.
CGTACTACTCGGGCTCACGCTGGCGCTGGTCGCTGTCTGCGTCGCCAGCCTGCTGCTGGGTAGCAACCGTCTGAGCATCGACGCCGTCCTCGACGGATTGTTCACCGGCGGTGACACCACCCAGGGCTCGGTCGTGTGGGGGTCGCGGGTACCGCGTACCGTCGTCGGACTTCTGGTCGGTGCCTGCCTCGGTGTGGCAGGCGCGCTCATGCAGGGTCACACCCGAAATCCGCTCGCCGACCCCGGCCTCTTCGGAGTCTCCGCGGGCGCAGGCTTCCTCGTCGTACTGGGGGTATCGGCGTTCGGTGTCGTCAATCCCAGCAGCTACGTCTGGTTCTCCCTGGTCGGGGCATTCCTGGCGACGATCGCGGTCTTCTCGATCACCGTCGCGGGCAGCGGCACCGCCAGCCCGGTTCCGCTCGCTCTCGCCGGGTCCGCGGTATCTGCCCTGCTCGTCGCATGCACGTCGTTCATCGTTCTGACCGACCGCAGTTCGTTGGAGGCCTACCGGCTCTGGGTTGTCGGATCGCTCACCGGACGCCAACTCGACATCGTCTATGCGGTACTGCCGTTCGCCATCGTCGGGTTCGTGCTCGCGGCGGTGAACACCCGCGCACTCGACAACCTCTCGCTCGGCACCGAGATGGCACAGGGACTCGGCGAGAACATCGTGTGGTCCCGAATCGTCGGATTGGGTGCGATCACGCTGCTCACCGCGGCAGCGACCGCAGCTGCCGGGCCCATCGGTTTCGTCGGCCTGACGGTTCCGCACGTCGCGCGCGCGTTCGTCGGCTCGGGACACCGACTTGTCCTTCCAGCATCGGCGCTGATCGGGGCAAGTCTCGTCCTGGCGGCCGACGTCATCGGCCGACTGATCGGCGGCTTCGCCGAAGTCGAGGTCGGCATCGTCCTCGCGGTTCTCGGCGGACCGGTGTTCGTCATGATCGCCCGCCGCAGGTCCCTGGTGACGTTGTGAAAACCTCGATCGCAGACAAGCCATGGGCGGCCGGAGTCCGCGTCGGCCCCCTCGGAGTGTCCTGGAAGCCCCGCGCTCTGATCGCCACCGTGGCCGCGCTGGTCGTCGTTCTCGTACTCTTCGTGTTCAGCACCACGATCGGTGCGGGAGGACTCGGACCGGCGACCGTCGTCCGTGCACTCGCGGGACTCGGCGACTCGCCCGAGCGATTCGTCGTCGTCGAACTGCGTCTGCCTCGCACACTGGTCGGCGCACTCGTCGGCCTGGCACTGGGCATCGCAGGTGCACTGACACAGACATTTGCTCGCAATCCCCTTGCCACACCGGACATTCTGGGCGTCACGTCGGGTGCATCCGTCGGAGCCGTCACCGCGATCGTGATCGGCGGCGGCAGCTACACCGTCGGCAACGGCCTACTGACGCTGGGACTTCCGGCGTGTGCCGCACTCGGCGCCGTCATCGCTGCCGCGGTGGTCTACGGCCTCGGGTGGCGCGGCGGGATCCAGAGTTACCGCATCATTCTCGTCGGCATCGGCGTCGGTGCCACACTCGACGCCGTCACCAGTTACATGCTGGTCCGCGCACAGATCTCGCAGGCAGCAGCCGCATCGCAATGGCTCGTCGGGAGCCTGTCCTCCGTGTCCTGGTCGAGCGTCACTCCGCTGCTGACGGTGGTTGCGATCGCACTGCCACTGTCGCTGGCGGTGTCCTCAGCACTGGCCGTCGGGCAACTCGGGGACGACGTCGCACGCGGCGTGGGGCTGGGAATTCAGGTACACCGCGTCGTCGTCATCGCTCTCGCCGTTGCCTTCACCGCTGCCGCGGTGGCAGCCGCCGGGCCGGTCGGGTTCGTCGCGTTCGTCGTTCCACAGATCGCGGTCCGCCTTGCAGGAACAAATCGGCCACCGCTGCTGCTGTCGGGGCTCGTCGGCGCGGCACTGGTTCTGGCGAGCGACACCGCCGCACGCACGCTCTTTCCGTGGGAGGTACCCGTCGGCATCATCACCATCGTGGTGGGAGCGCCGTACCTCATCTGGCTTCTCGTCCGGCACCGTAAGGAACTCGCGTAGACCATGAACGCCCAAGCCCGCAAAGCCCAAGCCCCTGACGCACAAGCCCACCAAGCACCGGTTCTCGAGGCACCGGTTCTCGAGGCACCGGTTCTCGAGGCACGAGGCCTGCGCTTGGCCTACGACAAACGCACCATCCTCGACGGCCTCGACCTGCAGATCCACGCCGGAACGATCACGACGCTGCTGGGCGCCAACGGTTGCGGAAAGTCGACGCTGCTCAAGGCATTCGGGCGAATACTCACCCCGAGCGACGGTGTCGTCCTGCTCGACGGCACACCGATCCGCACGCTGCACGGCCGCGACGTCGCCAAGAAACTCGCCATTCTGCCGCAGAATCCGGTAGCGCCGTCGGGAACCACGGTATTCGATCTCGTCATGCGTGGACGCAATCCGCACCAGAGTTGGGCGAGGCCATGGTCGTCCGAGGATGCGGACATCGCCGAAGCTGCCATCGCTGCAACGGGTTTGACCGACGTCGCCGATCGCGACGTCCTCACGCTCTCCGGCGGCCAGCGTCAACGTGCATGGATCGCGCTCATCGTCGCACAGCAGGCCGACACGCTGTTGCTGGACGAACCCACGACCTTCCTCGACCTCAACCACCAGCTCGAAGTACTGAGACTGCTGCGTCGACTCAACCGTCGGCAGGGCAACACTGTTCTGCTTGTGCTGCACGATATCTCGCTGGCTGCTCGCTTCTCCGACCGGCTCGTCGTGCTGTCGACCGACGGAAAGATACTCGCCGACGGCACTCCCCCGGACGTTCTGACGCCGCAACTGCTGCACGCGGCGTTCGACCTCCGTGCCCGCGTGATCGACGACCCGGTCACCGGCACCCCCCTCGTAGTACCCGAGGAGGACGACGAGTTCTCCACCACCACACAGTGAGGCACATCATGTTCACCAGATCGCGGTCCCAGGCCGCCCCAGTTGCACTGCGGGCGTTGATCGCTCTCGCTGCAACGAGCGCCGTCGTCCTCGCCGGCTGTTCGTCCACCGACAGCGACACCTCCGCCGACCGATCCTGGTCCTTCACCGACGACCTCGGTGAGACGATCACCCTCGATCACACTCCCGAGGCCATCGCCGGTCAGAACGACCTGCTTGCCCCACTGATGGAATACGGCGCATCGCCCATCGCGTCGTTCGGGTTCTTCTCACTCGAAGAAGACGGCCGCTTCGACGACTTCGACACCTCCGGCATCACCGAGGTCGGCACGTCGTACGGAGAGATAAACCTCGACGAGCTCGCACTGGCCAAGCCCGACGTCATTCTCACCACCATCTACCCGATGGACGAGAACGGCACACTGCCCGAGGGGAATCTGCGGTACGGCCTCAAGGACCTCGCGCAGCAGGAGCAGCTGGAGAAGATCGCCCCGATCATCACCATCTACGTCGGCGGCGAAGGCCAGAAGGTCCTCGACCGCATCGCCGAGCTCAGCACCGCCCTCGGCGCCGACTCGGGAACCGTCGACGCAGCGAAGAAAGACTTCGACACAGCGGGCGAAACCCTGAAGACCGCCGCCGCGAACAGCGAACTCGTCGTCACCCCGATCTACGCCGACACCGACGGGCTCTACACCTACAAGGCCGACGACGAACCGACACTCCAGCTGTACAAGACCTTCGGCGTGAACTTCTTCGAACCGACCCCGGAAGGTTACTACTGGGGTATCTACAGCTGGGAGAACGCCACCGAAGTCAGCGGCGACGTCATCCTGCTCGCCAAGGACGGCTACCAGGTCGACGACCTCAAAGCCCAGCGCACCCTCGCCGGAAACCTCGCCCTGAACGCAGGCCAGGTCCACCCGTACAACCAGGCACCGATGGACTACGCCTCCCAGGCCTCCTACATGACCGACCTCGCCGGCTGGATCCAGCAGGACAAAGTCCTGAGCTGACGCCCGTCGTGCGCGTGGTCGGACCAAACCCCGACCACGCGCACGTTCCACTCCTGCATATCCCGGTCATTCCGCAGGCTCCACTCCTGCATATCCCGGTCATTCCGCAGGCTCCACTCCTGCATTTCCCGGTCATTCCGCAGGCTCCACTCCTGCCCGCTACGATCTCCCGGATGGGGGCAAACGAAGTGGATCCGAGAACGAGCCTTGCGTACCTCGTCCTCGAACGCCTTCGGATCGAAAGCGGACCGGACCCGGTGTACGACTCCGCGAACTTCTCGGTCCGCTACGGCGACGACGACGTTCTGTTCCTCGACAATTTGTTCGAGGAAACAGCGGGCTGCGACGAAACCGAACTGGCAGCGCACGTCGAACATTTCGTCGCCACGACCATCGCCGCCAACGACGACCCCGGCAGCTGGGACGCCGCGCTCCCTCGTCTGCGCCCGATACTGAAACCGTCGACGTACACGATCGGCGCGCCGCCGTCGGGCCTGCTGGTCTCGCGGCGAATCTTTCCGCTCGTCGACGAACTGGTCGCCGTCGACTCGCCCGGCAGACGCACGGTGGTGTCCTGGGAAACGATCGCTGCCTGGGGCGTCGACCCGGCGACCGTGTTCTCCGCCGCCCGGTCGAATCTCGCGACCATCACCGTGCACGCCGATCCGTCGAAAGGTCGTGCAGTGCAACGGCTCGTCGACAGCGGCAGCAGCTACTTCACGTCCTGGCTCCTCGACCCGGGTTGGCTCGCCTCGCACCGAGGTCGATTCGGTTGCGCACCGGTCGCTTTCGTTCCCGACGTCGATACCGTCTTCGTGGTTCCGAGCGATGACCCGGGCGTACTGGCCCATCATTTCGAACTCGTCGAGCGGCAGTACACGCACACTGCGCGCGGGCTGTCGCCGCAGGCGTACACCGTCGACGACGATGGCACAGTCGTCACCTTCGACACTCTGCACCCCGAGAACCCCGGCACCGAGCGAGCGCGGTGCGTGCACATTGCACGGGAGTACGACGCCCAATCCGGTTGGCTACGAAACCAATACGACCTCGACGGTGTCCGCAGCACGGTCGGCACGGTGTCGGTGAAGACGACGCCGTTCGGTCCGCGCACCGTGACCATCTGGGACCAGGGGATCGATTCCGTGCTGCCGCGAACCGATCTCGTCGCGTTCTGCGGGCACGCGTCGGAACCGTTCTACGTCCAGTTCGAGGACGTCGCCCGGATCACCGGGATCGCGCCGGTGTTCGGGCTCGACCCCGCCCGATTCCATGCGTCGTCGTGGCCTACTCCTGACATCGTCGAGGACCTGGCAGCACACAGCATTCGGATCGACTGACCGGTCAGTGCTCGACGGTGTACTCGTTGATGACGATGCCCGACTCGTACGGGGTGCTTGCGACCAATCGCGTGCGGATCGGGGCGTACTCGCGTTCGGCGAACAACTTCTTGCCCGACCCGAGAAGTACCGGATTGACCTTGAGGATCAGTCGGTCGATCTCCCCGACGAGCGACGACGCGAGCATGCCGCCCCCGCAGAGGTAGATGCCGCTTCCGGCGTGCTTTTTCAGCTCACGAACCAGACCGACAGGGTCCTCGTTCGTCACCGTCACCGAGGGATCGGCGACGGTGTGCGTTCCCGAGAACACGTATTGCCGCAGATGGGCGTATGGACTGACGGCACCGTGGGGCAGGCCGGCCGCATAGGTGTTCGCGCCCATCAGCACTGTGTCGAACCGGCTCAGGTCCGGTGTCAGTCCGAGCGCCTCCAATCCCGGAGTGGGCAGCGCGTCCGTGTAGTCGCGCAGGATCATCTCGATGTGATCGCCCTCCACGGGAAAGGCGTCGAACGTGTCGTCCGGTGCGGCGATGTAGCCGTCGAGACTGACAGCGACGTAGTAGACCAGTTCACGCACGATTGCCTCCGTTCAGTGCTCGGTGTGCTGTGCCTCCGAGCCGCTCGTCAGGTGAACTTCACTCCCTGAGCCAACGGGAGTTCGTTCGAGTAGTTGATCGTGTTGGTCGCCCGGCGCATGTAGGACTTCCATGCGTCCGAACCGGATTCACGCCCGCCCCCGGTTTCCTTCTCACCACCGAATGCGCCGCCGATCTCGGCGCCGGATGGCCCGATGTTGACGTTGGCGATACCGCAGTCCGAGCCGGCGGCCGACAGGAACTTCTCGGCCTCGCGAAGGTCGGTGGTGAAGATCGACGACGAAAGGCCCTGCGGCACATCGTTGTGCAGGGAGATGGCCTCGTCGAGGGTGTCGTAGGTGAGCACGTAGAGGATCGGCGCGAACGTCTCGTGACGGACGATGTCGGTCTGCGCGGGCATCGTGACGACGGTCGGCTGGACGTAGTAGGCGTATTCACCGAAGGTGTCGACACGGGCGCCTCCCGCTCGGACCGTGCCACCGTCGGCTACCGCCGCATCGAGAGCCTTCTGGAAGCCGGTGAATGCGGGCGCATCGATGAGAGGGCCCACGAGCGTTCCGGGATCGAGAGGTGAACCGATGGACATGGATTCGTATGCACGCGAGATCCGCTCGACGAGCTCCTCGGCGATGGACGAGTGCGCGATGACGCGCCGCAAGGAGGTACATCGTTGCCCGGCAGTGCCTGCCGCCGAGAACACGATGCCGCGGGTGGTCAGATCCAGATCGGCGGACGGGGTCACGATGGCGGCGTTGTTGCCGCCGAGCTCGAGCAACACGCGCCCGAACCGCTCGGCGACGCGTGGTGCGACGGTGCGTCCCATCCGCGTCGAACCGGTGGCCGACAGCAACGCGACCCGCGGGTCGTCGACGAGCGCTTCCCCTGCCACCCGGTCGCCGATGACGAGCTGCGCGACCTTCGGATCGACTCCCGCCTTGGAGGCTGCACGCTCGAACAGCGCCTGCACCCCGAGTGCCGTCAACGGCGTCTTCTCCGACGGCTTCCACACCACGGTGTCACCCGCGACCAAGGCGAGCACGGTGTTCCACGACCACACTGCGACAGGGAAATTGAATGCCGTGACGACTCCGACGACGCCGAGGGGGTGCCACTGCTCCATCATCCGGTGGCCGGGCCGCTCGGTGGCGATGGTGTTGCCGTACAGCTGACGCGACAGTCCGACACCGAAATCGCAGATGTCGATCATTTCCTGCACCTCGCCGAGGCCCTCGGACACGATCTTGCCCGCCTCGATCGAGACCAGCGCTCCGAGATCGTCCTTGTGTTCGCGCAGCAATTCGCCGAGTTCGCGAATCAACCCACCGCGCACCGGCGCAGGCACCGCGGACCATGCCGTGAACGCGGCCTTCGCGTCGGCGACCACTGCGCCGACGTCGGAGGCGTCCGCGGCATACAGCGACGCCAGATTCCCGCCGGTGATGGGCGAGCGCGCCACGATCGGAAGCGTCGACCGTGGGACGTCGAGATCCGCACCGACACCGAGGCGTCCCAGTATCGCGCGAGTTCTGACGCTCAACTCGTCGTGCGTGACGGGGGAAGACATGATCAGCACCTTTCGAAGCCAGGGGGACGACGCATTCAATCTAGTCCAAGCAACACAACACAGTAAATTTTCCTGCATTCGCCGCTTGATTACGGAATATTCTCGCGTATCTTGAGATTCATGACCCAGGTATTGCAGCGCGCGGACTTCTGCGCCGACGACGTGCACGCCACCATCGGTCGCCACATGCTCGCCGACGGCTTCGAGATGGTCCTCGATCTCGACGCCTCGCACGGGAGCACGCTGGTCGACGCCCGAGACGGCACCGAGTACCTCGATCTCTTCACGTTCTTCGCGTCCTCGGCCCTCGGGATGAACCACCCGGGCCTGCGCGGCGACACACGATTCCGCGCAGATCTGCTGCAGGCAGCGATGAACAAGCCGAGCAACTCCGACATCTACACCGTCGCGATGGCACGCTTCGTCGACACGTTCGCCCGCGTTCTCGGCGACGCCCGTCTGCCCCACCTGTTCTTCGTCGAAGGCGGCGGCCTCGCGGTGGAGAACGCACTCAAGGTCGCCTTCGACTGGAAGAGCCGCTTCAACCAGGCGCACGGCATCTCGCAGGATCTCGGCACCCAGGTCATGCACCTCGAGCACGCTTTCCACGGCCGCACCGGATACACGATGTCGCTCACCAACACCGACCCGAACAAGGTGGCTCGATTCCCCAAGTTCGACTGGCCGCGCATCCCCTCGCCGTTCATCCGCAGCGGCGCCGACATGGAGGCACTCGAGGCCGATGCGCTGGCCGCGGCACGGCTCGCGTTCGAAGCCGATGTCCACGACATCGCGTGCGTCGTCGTGGAGCCGATCCAGGGCGAGGGTGGTGACAATCACTTCCGCCCACAGTTCCTGCAGCGGCTTCAGGATCTGTGTCATTCGTTCGACGCGCTGTTCGTCGTCGACGAAGTGCAGACCGGTGCAGGCATGACCGGAACCACGTGGGCCTACCAGCAACTCGGCCTCGAGCCCGACGTCGTCGCATTCGGCAAGAAGGTCCAGGTGTGCGGGATCATGGCGGGCGGACGAGTCGACGAGGTGGGCGACAACGTCTTCGCGGTCTCCTCTCGGATCAACTCCACCTGGGGTGGGAATCTCACGGACATGGTGCGTGCACGACGCATCCTCGAGATCGTCGAGTCGGACGACTTGATCGAACGCGCGTCCGCACTCGGAGACCATCTGCTGAACCGGCTGACCGACATGGCATCTCGCCACGGCGCTGTCACCGAGGTTCGCGGACGTGGCCTGATGTGCGCCTTCACACTTCCCGACGCGGCCACCCGGGATCGTCTCGTCGAGGACCTCCGCGGCGTCGAGCACGTACTCGTTCTCGGCTGCGGCACCAGCGCCGTCCGCTTCCGCCCCGCGCTGACCGTCACCGAGGCCGACCTCGACCGAGGCGTCGACGCGATCGAACGAGCTCTCGGCCGCATCGGATGATTCACAGTGATCGAAACTGTGGGTAGAGCTGTGATCTGCCTCTAGTCTGACCGAGTGACCGATCGAGCCGTGATTGCCGGATACGGCGCAGGCAGCATCGGCACCGGCGGTTTCGCCGCACTGCCCGGGCTCGTTCTGGCGTATTACCTGACCGACACTCTCGGTGTCGCGGCAGGAGTTGCGTCGTTGGTTCTCGTCGTGCCGAAGATCTGGGACGTGCTGTTGGGGCCGCTGGTCGGTGCGCTGAGCGATCGACGCTCGGCCAGAACCGGTTCGCGTAGCGCAGGGATGATCTTCGGTGCACTCGCGATGCCAGTGCTGTTCGTACTCACCTTCACCCCGCCGCCTGTCTCGCCCGCGTGGTGGGTGCTGGTGTTCTTCCTGCTCTGCGCCACCGCCTACAGCTTCTTCCAGGTGCCGTACATCGCGCTGCCGACCGAGCTCTACTCCGAACCGAAGGCTCGAACCAAGCTCGTCTCCGTGCGCATCGCCGTGCTCGCCGCAGCCATTCTTTTGGTGGGCGGCGGTGGCCCGGCGGTCAGAGACGCAGCGGGCGGTGGACCGCGCGGTTATCTGGTGATGGCGGTCGCGGCTGCCACCGTCATGTGCGTCGGGATGGTGCTGACGGTGTGGGGCACCCACGGCAGGTCCGTCGCGCGAGCCGATGCCGCGGCAGGCGATGTGTGGTCCCAGTACCGCGAAGGACTCGGCGCCCTCCGCTCGACGCCGTCGTTTCGAATCCTGCTCGGCGTCTTCGTCGTTCAGGCACTCGCCGTCGCGATCCTGCTCGCCGGAGCCCAGTATCTCGCGACGTACGTCCTCGGCAACGAAGCTGCACTGACGGGTCTGTTCGCGGCCGTCGTCGGACCGGCTCTCGTGGTCATGCCCCTCTGGTACCGCTTCGGACTTCGGTACGGACGAACACGCGGGTTCCGGGTGTCCTCGTGGGTGTTCGCGTGCGCTGCACTCTCGTTCGTCGGCGCGCTGTGGAGCCCCGGCGCGTGGGTGTACCTGTCTGCGGCACTAGCGGGCATCGGGTACGCAGGCATGCAGGCTTTTCCTCTGGCACTGCTCCCCGACACCATCGAACACGACGCTGCACTGTCGGGCCGTTCCCGAGCCGGCGCGTTGAGCGGAGTGTGGACCGCAGCGGAGACTGGTGGCCAGGCACTCGGCCCAGCGATCTTCCTGCTCGTTCTCGCCGGCGTCGGTTTCCGATCCAGCACCGACGACGACACTGTGCTGCAACCCGATTCGGTGGTGCCGGGTATCGTCCTCGGATGCTCGATCGTCCCCGCAGCTCTCGTGGTGCTCGGCATCGCGCTGCTGCGAGGATTTCGCGTGCCACAGCAGGTAGTCGCATGATGGAGGTCGGTACGTGAAGACCCGCTCGAAGGAGATCCTGGCCCGGCTTCGCGCGCTGCGTGCCGGTGACGCGCCGACCCACGGTGGCAGGGTCCTGTCCTACGTCTACGACAGCGGTGTCGCCGAACTGGACGAACTCGCCGCCCAAGCAGCACGCGAGGTCCACGCGGTCAACGGCCTCGACCCGACCGTGTTCCCGTCGGCCGGGGTCATCGAGAGTGAGCTGGTCCAGTTCGCGCGCACCCTCTTTCACGGGGACGGCTCCGTCGTCGGCAACGTGACCACCGGTGGCACCGAGAGCTGCATCCTGGCCGTGCTCGGCGCGCGAGATGCGGCCTCGGGGACGGCGGGTTCGTCCAAGGCAGGGTCGATCGTCTTTCCGATCACCGCGCACGCAGCGTTCCGCAAGGCCGCACATCTCCTCGGCCTGGAAGCGATTGTCGTTCCGGTCGATCCAGTGTCCGGGCTGCCGAGTCCACACGGTGTCGCCGATGCCGTTCGAGACGACACCGTGCTCGTCGTGGCATCGGCTCCCAGCTATCCGTTCGCGACACTCGACCCGATCGCCGACATCGCTGCGATCACCTCGGACCGCGGCATCGCGTTCCACGTCGACGCGTGCATCGGCGGCTTCGCACTTCCCTGGTGGGGCGAGTTACCCGCGTGGGACTTCGCCGTTCCCGGCGTCACCAGCATCTCCGCCGACCTGCACAAGTACGGGTACGCACCCAAGGGCGCGTCGGTGCTGCTCGTGCGTGGCCGTGACCGGCATCGGCATCAGTACTTCGGGACGACGGACTGGCCGGGTTATCCCGTCGTCAATCCGACGCTCCTCGGCTCCAGATCCATCACGTCGATGGCTGCGGCATGGGCGATCGTGACGTATCTCGGCGAGGCAGGATTCGCCGAACTGACCGGCCGGATGCACGATTCCACGACGGCTCTGATCGCCGCGGTCCGTGCGATTCCCGGCCTCCGCGTCGTCGGGGCTCCGGCAGGGCCATTGCTGGCCGTCGCAGCAGACGCCGACGCACCCGAGCCGGTCGATCCGCATCTCTGGCTCAATGCCGTTGCACGACGCGGCTTCTCGCTGCAGGCGCAACCGTCGTTGCAGCAACCCGACGGGACGACACTGCCCCGCACGACGCATCTGACCGTCACCCCGGCCACTGCCGTTGTTCAAGGCGAACTGGTCGCGGCCCTCGTCTCCGCGGCAGACGAGGTTCGTGGTCTGGCCCCTGCCGAACCACCTGCCGCACTCGCCGAGCTCGCACGCCTGTTCGGCGACGGTGTTCTCACGCCCGAGCAGGCGGTATCGCTACCGTCCGAGGACATCTACTCGGCGTTGCAGGCTGCAGGCGTCACCGGTGACGGCGAGTTGGACATGGCGTCGATACTCGCGGGCGTCGAACTGCTTCCGCGTGATGTCAGCGCGAGAATGTTGATCGAGTTCTTGGCACGGGTGATCGAGAAGTAGGGGGACACATGCGTTTTCGGATTGCACTGGGGATCGGGGTGGTGATGGCCACCGTCGCTGTGCCTGCACAGGCCTCACCCGATTTCTATGCCGAACCATCTTCTGTCCCAGCGGAACCGGGTGTGGTCATCGCATCCGAACCGATCTCGTTTCTCGGCCAGGTCGGCGCGCTGCCGGGCACCGCCCAACGCGTGAAGTACAGCTCGACGCTCGGCGACGGATCACCTGCCGCTGTCACGGGAACCTTTCTGGAGCCAGCGGTTCCCTACGCAGGCGGCCCGACGCCGACCGTCGTGATCGGGCCCGGCACCCAGGGTCAGGGCGATCAGTGTGCGCCCTCGCGCCAGTTCCCGACCGGCGGACAGTACGACCCCGCTACCGGCAGCACGTCGATCAACTACGAGGGTGCCTTCGCGGTTGCATTTCTGACCCAGGGCATACGCGTGTTCGTGACCGATTACATCGGGCTCGGCACACCGGGGATTCACACGTACGTGAACCGGGTCGAGGAGGGGCACGCGATGATCGACGGGGCCCGTGCGGCTCTCGCGATCTCCGGATCGGACGGTCCCGTCGGCTTCTGGGGGCATTCGCAGGGCGGCGGTGCAGCCGCGTCGGCGGCAGAACTCGCCGGGGAGTACGCGCCGGAACTCGACGTCGCGGGCACGTACGCCAGCGCGCCGCCCGCCGCTCTGGACGCGGTGCTGCGGCACATCGACGGCACCGGGCTGACCGCGGCGATCGGATTCGCGATCAACGGCTTCCTGGCTCGCTACCCTGAGCTTCGTGCCGTCGTCGACGAGGCCGCGAACGACCGAGGACGCGAGGTTCTCGCTCGTGTGTCCGGCCAGTGCCTCATCGAGGCGCGTCGGGAATTCGGAGGCACGACGACAGCAGAGTGGACCAGGGACGGGCGCACGCTCGCCGACGCGATCGGTGCCGATCCGATCGTCCGCCGCATCTTCGACGACCAACGCATCGGCAACCGAACCCCGAATGCTCCGGTGCTGGTGAACACGGCCACCAACGACGATTTCATCCCCACCGAGCAGTCCCGCCGTCTGGTCGCCGACTGGTGCGGGCGCGGCGCCGACGTGTCGCTGTACGTCGACGAGATTCCACCGATTCCCGGGGGGTTCGGCATCAATCACCTCGCGCCTGCGGCAGCCGATTTCGGCGTCGGGCTGGCGTTCATGCGCGATCGGTTCGCCGGGCTGCCGACCCGGCCGAACTGTGCGAAATCGTGATCGACCAGTAAAGTTTCCCAGGCAAAGGACCGACCGGTCTTTACTGGGGAGGACAGGCAAGTGCCGTATCTGGGTTTGATCATCATGATTCTCTGGGTGTTCTGCCTGATCGACGTCATCACGGCGGATGAATCGGGAATCCGGCATCTGCCGAAGATGCTGTGGCTGCTGCTGGTGATCTTCGTGCCCCTGGCCGGGTCGATCGTCTGGCTTCTGGTCGGACGTCCCATCGGGGGCGGTATCTGGGGCGGTGCAGGCGCACCGCGGCGCAGCAACTCCGCCTACCCCGAGTACGACGTCAGGCCCGGCCGAGCTGTCGCGACCAACCCGGATTCCGACGAAGAATTCCTCCGTCAGTGCCGCGCGCGCGCCGAGGAACAGCGCCGGGTGGGCCGCCAGCAGCGCCGGACCGAGGACTAGCACTACCCCGCACTAGGACCACCCAGGACTAGCACTACCGAGGACTGGGACTGGGGATACCGGTTCGGGTCCGACGGTACGTCACCTGCGGATAGGAACCGGTCTCGTCCAGTACGACGTCGGCGTGCACGTTGTAGACGACTCTGACGAGATCCTCGGTGATCACGTCCGCAGGCGTCCCGGTTGCCACGACCAGTCCGGCGCGCAGCACCACGATCCGATCGCAGAACATCGACGCGAGGTTGAGATCGTGCAGCGCGATGAAACTGGTCATCGGCAGCTCCGCGACCAGCGCGAGGATGTCGAGCTGGTGCGCGATATCGAGGTGGTTGGTCGGCTCGTCGAGCAACAGTTCCGTCGGTTCCTGCGCCAGCGCCCGCGCGATCTGGGTGCGTTGACGCTCGCCGCCGGACAGCGTGTGCCACATCCGATGCGATTTGGTGCTCATCCCGGTGTCGCCCAGTGCTCGCAACACCGCGCGGTCGTCGGCGCCCGAGTCACCGCCGAACATGCCCTGGTGCGGGATTCGGCCCAGTCGAACGACGTCGCGCACCGAGATGTCGACCTCGGTGTCCGAATGCTGGTCGACCATGGCCACGCGACGCGCGATCCGGCGCCGACGCATCGATGCCATGGGCACCTCGTCGAGCGTCACCGTGCCCGCATCGGGGGCGACGATGCCGGCGAGAATGCGCAGCAACGACGACTTGCCCGAGCCGTTCGGGCCGATCAAACCGACCGTCTCCCCTGGCGTGGGCTCGAAGTCGACCCCGTCGAGAATCGACGTCGATCCCCTCGACCATCGAATCCCGTTGGCGTGGATGGTCATCGAGTCCTCCGCATCCGAAACAGAATCACCGCGAACGCCGGAACACCGATCAGTGCGGTCACGACGCCCACCGGTATTTCCTGCGGCGCGAACACCGTTCGAGCGACGGCGTCGACCCACACCATGAAGATCGCACCGACCAGTACCGTCGTCGGGAGCAGGCGTCGGTGGCGTGATCCGACGAGAAACCGGGCTGCGTGCGGCAGCACGAGCCCGACGAATCCGATTGCGCCTGCGGCACTGACGAGCGTCGCGGTGATGAGTGCGGTGATCACGAGAAGAAGAAGTCGGATCCACTTCACCGAGACACCGAGCGAGGCCGCGGCGTCGTTGCCGAATGTGAACGCGTCGAGCGCCGAGGAGTACAGCAGGCACACGACTATGCCGATGCCGCAGATGAATCCACACAGCGCGACATCGGCCCAGTCGGCACCACCGAGCGACCCCAGCAGCCAGAACAGAACCCCTCGAGTCTGTTCTGCATCCGCCGAGGAGATAACGATGAACGACGTCAGCGCCGAAAATAACTGTGTCCCAGCCACTCCGGCAAGAACTACACGATCGGTGCCGCCACCCGCTCCTGCTGCGAGCAACATCACCAACACGAACGACAGCACTGCACCGACGAACGCACCGGTCGACAACGAGTACAACCCGCCACCGATGCCGAGTACCGCCACCAGCACTGCACCCGTCGAAGCACCCGAGGAAATTCCGAGTACGAACGGATCCGCCAGTGGATTGCGCAGCAGCGACTGCATGATCGCTCCACACAGCGCCAGCCCGGCACCGCAGATCGCGGCCAGAAGCGTGCGAGGGAGACGCAACTCCCACACTATGCCGTCTTCGATCCTGCTGACACCCGAACTTCCCAACCCGAGGTGCTCGAGTATCACCCGGTACACATCCGGCACCGACAGATCTGCCGGGCCGATCGTGATCGCCACCGCGATGGACAGCGTCAGTACGATCGTCCCGAAGATCAACAGCGGCGCAAGGATGCTGCCCCTGGTGGTGATACCTGCACTCAATTGGCCGTATCCCAACCCTGCAGCGCTGCCGCCACCTTCTCCACTCCGTCGATGGTCCTGATGGACGGGTTCAGATCGGCGCCGTTGACGACGATGTAGCGCTTGTCCACCACTGCCTGCAGACGCTGCGTCACCGGATTGTTCTCTAGAAACTCGATCTTGCTCTCGAGCGCGTCCCCTGCCAGTGTGCGACGGCTCAGATCGGCCAGCACGAACGCGGTCGGGTTGCGGTCCGCGACGGACTCCCAGCTCACCTGCGGCCACTCGTCGGTGGTGTCGGAGTAGATGTTCTCGGCACCGACCGAGTCGGTGATGATGCCCGACGAACCGCAGCAGCCTGCCATGTACGGCGTGGCCGTGTCGGCGAACCAGTACACGAGCGAGGTACCGGACGCCTCGACCGCCGACGATGCCTTCTCGAACCGATTCTGGAGTTCGCCGATGAACTGCTCGCCTCGGTCACGGACGTCGAAGATCGCCGCGAGGTCTCGAATCTCTTGGTAGACGGATCCGATCTCGAGCGGCGAGGTCCGTGCGCCGTCGGAATTGACGCTCTCGTCGGTCTTGCCGTTGCAATCGGTCGGCGACAGGTAGCTCGGCACCCCCAGTTGCTCGAGCTGGCTGCGCTCGGCGACGCCTCCTGGTCCGAGGGTCCCGCCGAAGGACGCCGACACGAAGTCGGGCTCGGCGTCGAGTACGACCTCGAGCGAGGGCTTGTTGTCCGCCAACCGCGGGACCTTCGCGTTGTCGGAGGCGAGGTTGTCGCGGACCGGGTCGGTCCACGTCGCCGTGCCGACCATCCGATCCGCCAGTCCGAGGCTGAGCAGAATCTCGGTCGAGCCTTGATTGAGCGAGACTGCACGCTGCGGAGGTGCGTCGACGACGACGTCCACGCCGCAGTTGGAGATGGTGAGCGGGAAACTGCCGGTGCGCTCGCTCACGTCGGTTTCCGTCGACGAGGTGGACGAGGCCGAGGAGCAGCTCGACAGCACGAGAGCCGCGGCGAGCACAGCAAGGGAAAGAGAGGTACGGATGGACATGTCGGTGGCGACAACTTCCTACTAGGGGCTCGTTTCGCGGAGCCGCGGGACGTACGCAGCGGGGAGCAAGCGATCGGACTTCTGCCCTGCGAGCGGGCAGTTACCGTTGCGCGTCAGTCTCGGAATCTCACCGAGTTCCCTTGCACCTCACATGACCGAAGGTGACGGTCCAGGGTGACCTTATCGCGGCCGGAATGTGTACAGTGATCCGCGTGTACGCGAAACAGCTCGTAGTGGGTTCATGGTGGTGGCGCTTCTAGGCGCCCACACCTTCGCGTAGTTCTACCCGTGGCCGCCTTTCGAGGTGGCCATTTTTCATGTCCAGGTCACTCGAAAGTCGGCAAGACATTCGAGAAAGGCCTTCGATGGACGAGTTGTTGACCAGAGTTCTTGTGAGCGGCGAGCCCTGTGCACTCCTGAGCCGCGCCGGCGGCGTCGACGTTCTGGTGGGCGACGTCGTCACCGTCGATTCGCTTGCCGACATCCCGTTGAATCCGGATGCCGATGGTCCGGACGTGCTGGCGCTCGTGCCCTATCGGCAGATCTCCGAACGCGGATTCGAGTGCCACGACGATCAGGCCGGGCTGTACTGCCTGCGGGTACGCGAGCATGCGCGTGTGAGTGTCGAGGACATCGTGGACGTCCTGATCGCGAGTGAACTGGGGCTGACGGGAGGCCGGTTCGAACCGACCGACGATGCCTACGCGTCGATGGTGTCGCGGGTTCTCGAAGACGAGATCGGTACAGGGGCTGGAGCGAACTTCGTCGTCCGGCGCGATTTTCGCGGACAGCTCGACGATGCGAAGGAAAGCGGACTGGAGATCTTCCGGAGACTGTTGCTCGGCGAATCGGGCTCGTACTGGACCTTTTTCGTGCACACACCCTTCGTGACCCTCGTCGGTGCGACGCCCGAGCGCCACGTCGGTTTCGACGGCACATCGGCGATCATGAATCCGATCAGCGGCACCTATCGCCATCCCGTCGAGGGACCCTCCGGCGCCGGAGTTCTCGACTTCCTCGACGATGCGAAGGAGAACGCGGAACTGTTCATGGTCGTCGACGAGGAGTTGAAGATGATGAGCCGCATCTGCGCCACAGGTGGACGCGTCATCGGTCCACGGCTCAAACAGATGGGCCACCTGACGCACACCGAGTACGTCCTGGTCGGCGAGAGCACTGCCGATCCACGAGAGATTCTGCGCGAGACGATGTTCGCCCCGACGGTCACCGGTTCACCGATCGAGAACGCCGCACGCGTCATCGAACGGTACGAAACGTCGGGCCGCGGGTACTACTCGGGTGTGCTGGCGTTGTTCGAGAGCGCATCCGGGGTCAGTACGGTGGACGCGCCGATCCTGATCCGTACCTGCGAGATCTCCCCGACCGGCGAACTGAAGATCTCGGCAGGGGCGACGCTGGTCCGCAACTCGGTGCCCGAACACGAAGTCGCCGAAACTCGTTCGAAGCTCGGAGGTGTGTTGGCAGCGCTGGGTCTGGAGACCCCGCGGCCGTTGCTTCGGGACGCGGTTCGGCTCGCGGAGTTTCCCGGAGTGCAGAACGCATTGGAGCGCAGGAACGAGAAACTGGCGTCGTTCTGGCTCGACGAGCAACCTCTCGTGGTGATGCCGCAGGCGATCGGCCGGACTGCGGTGGTGGTGGACTTCGAGGATCAGTGGACGGCGATGATCGCCCACCAGTTGCGGCACCTCGGCATGGACGTGCAGGTGGTCCGGTGGGAGCACTACACCGGCACCGACGCCGACCTGCTGGTGTGCGGGCCTGGGCCGGGTGACCCGCGCGTCGTCTCGGCCGCGAGGATTGCCGCAGTGGATTCTGCTGTGCGGGCGCGGCTTTCGAGCGGTCTGCCTCTGCTCGCCGTGTGCCTGAGTCACCAGGTGTTGGCACAGGTACTCGGATTGGAGATCGCCCTGCTCGACCGTCCGCAGCAGGGCGTGCAGCGGCGCGTCGAGGTGTTCGGAGAGCCCCGTACGGTGGGGTTCTACAACACCTTCGTCGCCGTGAACGCCGACATCGCGGGCGCCGAGGTCTCCGCGGACGGCGGCGAGGTGAACGCGCTGCGCGGGCCGGGTTTCGAGTCCATCCAGTTCCATCCGGAATCGGTGCTGTCGACCGAGGGAATCGACATTCTCGCCGGACTGGTGCAGCGACTGCTCACCCCGGTCGAGGTCACGGCCTGACCGAATCCAGCGCGCGCCGCTCGTGCGACACCACGCCGAAGGTGGTGCGAGTCAGCAGCACCACCACCAAGGCCGCGGCGACGAGAACCACAGCCAGGAAGGTGACCGCCGCGATGCTGCCTCGGTCGATGACAACCCCACCGACCAACGCGCCGGAGGCGATGGCGAGCTGAAAGGACACGACGTAGACAGCCGACGCCCGGTCCGGATCGGCACGGGGAGTGTTCAGCACCGAGGACTGCAGGCACACCGGAACGGTCGTGAACGCCAAGCCCCAGAGTCCGATTGCGAGAACGGAGAGTACGGCAAGCGATCCGGGAGCAGCCTGCAGCGCGGTCCACAGAATCAGGAGAGCGGCAGTGACGACGCTCAGCGCCGCGATGGTCGACCGACGCGGCCATCGGTCGAACGTCTTTCCGACGACCCAGATTCCCACCACACCGCACAGGCCGTACAGCAGAAGCATCGCAGTCAGCGTGGTTCCCATCGATCCGAGGCCACGGTCGACGAGCAGTGAGAAATACGTGTAGGCGACGAAGTGACCGAGTACCGCGAGGAACGTCGCCACGCAGATGAGTACGAGTGGTCTGTCGAGGACTGCGCCGCGAGAGGTTCTGACGGGCGCGGTTTTCATGGCGGGAAGTACGAAGAACAGGGTCGAAGCGATGAGTGCGGAGATCACCCCGATACTTGCTGCCGCGGTGCGCCATCCGAGCCATTGCCCGACAGCAGCCGACAACGGATTGCCTGCAACGAGAGCCAAGGAGGTGCCCGCGTAGACCGTCGCGATGGCCTTGCCCTGTTTTCCCGGAGCGACGAGGGACGCCGCCACCGGTGCGGCGACCGCCCAGAACACTCCGTGTGTGGCCGCACAGATCATTCTGGCCAGCACCAGCATCGGATAGCCGATCGCGACAGCGGACAGCAGCTGCGAGATCGCAAGGGCAGCAACGGTGACGACGACCACCCGTCTGCGCGGCCACCTGCGTACGACGGTGATGAGCGGCATCGTCATGATCGCGACACCGTAGGCGTAGAAGGTCAGGAGCAAGCCGACACTGGATTCGCTGACGCCCATGTCGGCGGAGATCTCCGGGAGCAATCCGATCGGCAGGGTCTCCGCGGTGACGTAGACGAACGCGGCCGCTGCGAGGACGGCGAGCCTGAGGGTGGTCGAACCGGGCATGCTGTGTATCGTTACACAGAGCAGACTCAACCGCTACCCTTGCCCCATGAGCACCCGCCCCACCATGGCCGACGTCGCCGTAGCCGCGGGCGTGTCCACCATGAGCGTCTCCTACACCTACAACCAGCCCGCCCGCGTGTCCGAGGCGACCAGGCAACGCGTACTCGCCGCCGCATCGACACTCGGATACGCCGGCCCACACCGCGCAGCGAAGGCACTACGCAGCGGAAAAACCAACAACCTCGGCGTCGTCCTCACCGAAACACTGACCTACTCCTTCGAAAATCCTCAAGCCCGCGCCTTCCTCTCCGGCATCGCCGAAGCATGCCTCGACACCGACACCGGACTGGTCCTGCTCCCCAACTCCCGCATCGACGCCGACCTCGCGCGCGTACGCGACGCACACGTCGACGGCTACATCGTGTGGACCACCGTCGTCGACGACCCCATGCTCGACACCGCCGTCGCAACCGGCAAACCCGTCTGCATCCAAGGTGGACCTGCCCACCCCGGAACCCAGATCATCGGAATCGACGACACCGCAGCCGCGCACGCCATCGGCACCATCGGACTGGCCGCGGCCGAACGACCCGCGATCATCAGCTTCCCGCGTAACCGCGATCGGATCACCGGCATCGTCTTCGGACCCGAACCCCGGGACGCCACCTTCCCGGTGACGGCCGCCCGCCTTGCCGGGTACCGGCGAGCTGTCGTCGAAATGGGGTTCGGGTGGGATCGGGTGCCGGTGGCGTTCGTGGCAACCAACACACGCGCTGCCGGTACGGCCGCCGCTCGCACGTTGCTGTCCGAGCATCGCGTCGATGCGATCCTGTGCAGCAGTGACGATCTCGCTCTTGGGGTGCTCGACGTCGGGGCACCCGGCATCTCCGTCACCGGCTGGGACGACTCCGATGCCGCCGAACCCGCCGGGCTCACGACGGTGGCGCAGTCGCTGTACGACCAGGGCCGCGATGCAGCGCGGTGGGTGCTCGGAACGTTGCCTTCCATTCCGCCCGCGCAGTGGTCGCTGCGGATACGTAGCTCCACACGATGACTGCGGCACGTCCTGCGTGTCAGTCGAGTGGAAGGGCGATGCGCACCCGCGTTCCGTCGCCCGGCTCGGACGTCAGATCGAACGTGCCCCCGAGGCTCTCGACCCGCAGGTAGTGGGACGCGAGACCGATATGGCCTTCGCCCACGCGCTTGGAGAGGACGGCGGTGTCGAATCCGATGCCGTCGTCCTGAACCGTCAGCTCGATGCTCGAATCGGTCTGTCGCAGTGTGATGCTCACGTGTGATGCGTCCGCGTGCTTGTCGATGTTCACCAGCAACTCACGGGCGACCTTGTAAATCAACGACTGACAGGAGGGGTGCCCGACGTCCTCGATCTGCGCGCGAACCTCGTACCCTGCCCTCGCCGCCATCTTGTCCACCAGTTCCCGTACCGCAGCGGACAGTCCCAGCTGGGCAAGCACCTGCGGATGCAGCGACGTCACCGAGGACCGCAACTGGATCGCGGTCTCACGGAGTGCGGCCTCGGCAGCGGCCAACGCCGGATCATCGCTCGTCTCCCTGGCCTCCTCGACGTCGAACCTCGCGGCCAGCACGTTCTGCAGCGGCCCGTCGTGCAACTCTTCGGCCAACCGCTGCCGCTCGTTCTCCTCGGCGCCGAGCGCCTCGGTGACCAACTGCCGACGGACGTCGAGCAGCGATACCACCGTGCGGGCGCGGCGTACCAGCACGAACGACAACCCCGTGGTCGCGACCGTCAGCCACAGCAGGAAGCCGAGATACAGGTACACGACGTTCGGTAGATCGACATGGTCGTCGCGCACCGCGTAGAACAGATACACCAGGAAATAGGCTGCAGCCGTTGATGTTCCGAGGGCCGCGGTCAAAGCGGGTCGATACTGGAACGCGACCGCGACCGGCAGCAGGAAGAAGACCGGAAGCAGGTACGACGTCGCCCCTCCCGACGCGGCGCACAGGGCGATCACCATGACCAGATCCACCGTCGTCGACGCCCATCCCGCCCATCGCCCGGCGGGTCGTCGAACCGCCTCGAACAGCCATACCGTGGCTGTCACCGCATACAGCGCGAGGATGATCCTGAAAACGACCGGCTCCCAGTGGTCGACGTCGACGACGGTTCCGAGCAGCGCGATGAGCGCGATCAACGGCAGCCGCAGAACCGCCGTGACCAGGACGGCCTCGGTGGCGTAGCGGGCCAGCACCCGGTCCTGATAGGAACTCACTCGAGCAGTCCCCGTCGCATCGCCTCGGCCACCGCGGAACCCCGATCGTTGACACCGAGCTTCTCGTACAGGCGCTGAACGTGCGTCTTCACCGTCGACGGCGCGAGGAACAGCGTTCGCCCCATGTCGGGGATCGACTTGCCGGATGCGATGAGCGCCAATACTTCTCGCTCTCGGGGGCTGAGCGTCGGCCCCGAGGGCTCACTCCTTCTTCGGATCTCACCCGCGAGACCCATTGCCAGCTCGGGGGCGATGACATCGCGGCCTTTCGCACACTGGACCACCGCGTCGACCAGCTCGGCGCGCGAGGATTCCTTCGGTAGAAATCCCGAAGCACCCTCCTGCAGAGCGTGATACACGATCGCCGCCTCGTCGTGTGCCGACAGCAGCAGCACTCGCGTACGCAGGCCGTCCCGCACGACTGCGGCTGCGACCTGGGTTCCGTCGAGGTGAGGCATGCGGTAGTCCAGGAGTGCGACGTCGGGATCGTGCTCGCGGATCGCCGCCAACGAAGCCTGACCGTCGTCGGCTTCGGCCACGACGTCGATGAGACCGCTTCCGCTCAGGGCACGGACGACCCCGTCACGAAAGAGAGGGTGATCGTCGCCGACGACGACGCGGACTTTCTGCTGCATACGGAGACTTTCTCACTTCCGCGCACCGATGTCCCCCGATCGGGGGACGCCCGGTTCATCCCCCGAGCAGGCCGGCCGGAGGACAGACCACGGGTCTGTTTCGACGGATAGTTGCTTCAGACCGAAAAGCCAACCGAGACACTAGGACAATCGCCATGAAGAGCACCAGCTTTCTCGCCGCCGGAATCGCCGCCCTCGCTGTCTCCGGACTCGCCCTCGGAGCGACGGGCGTTGCCAACGCCGGAACCTTGCCCACCACCGGTAACACCATCGCCATGACCGTCGCCAACGACACCGACCAGCCGATCTACCTCCAAGGCGCCGACAACCCGTACGGAAGCTGGATCGCTGCACCTCCGCAGTCGGTGGCACCTCACTCCAGCCGCATCATCACGGCGGCGAACAACGATCCCCGCGGTCTCGGCGTCGACGCCACCTACTCTTTGCCCGACGGTTCCGGCACCGTCGTCTTCATGGCGAACGACTACTCGAACTCCACCGACATCGACGGCACCCGCACGACAGGTCCTCGCGCCGGGCAGTACAGCGTCAGCAGCTGGATCGACACGAACTACCCGAACATGAACGTCGGCTACCACCTGAGCGCGGTGTAACCCCTGGCAGGTCATCCCCTAGCAGTCGGCCGACCCGAAGGTTGCTAAACGTCACAAAACAAGACGATCGGCCGGTTTATGGCGCAGAACCATACTCTCAGGCTATTCTGTGAACGGGCCGACCGGCCACAGGGGGGAAGTATGAGCCGAGAGCCATCCGTGCCCCATCCTGCGACCACACATTCCAGCGCCCCCCTCGACGGCATGCTGGATTCGGTACCCGACGCGATCGTGATCGTCGACTCGGCGTTTGCCGTCACCTACGCAAACCCGGCCGCCGCCACCCTGTTGGCAACCACCCCCGAATACCTGCTGGGTCGCAGCATCGAGGGCCTGTTCTCGGCGTCGTCGTGGATCGATTTCGTCCGCAGATGCACCGAGTACGCCACCGAAACGTTCGAGGACGTCTCGGTGGCGCTGCGCAAGACACTCTCGTACCGAATCAGCCCCGGCACCGACGGCTACGTGATCTGGATGTGGGATGTCACCGACCGACAACTCGGTGGCTCCGCTGCAGACAACCCCGCTGCAGGGAGCTCTACTGCAGGTGGCTCTACGGCAGAGTGGACCGGTGAACTCGCGCAATCGATGCTCGACGCCGTCCCGGCCGGCACCGTCGTGCTCGACCCGTCCGGCACGATCGTGCTCGCCAACCGCACCTGGAACCACTTCTGGGCAACCATTCCCGGCGGCGAGGACTACTCCGCTGGCGCCAACTACCTCGAACTATGCACCTACTCCGCCGAGCACGGCAACGAGCACGCCGCCGCGGTGCTCGCTGGAATTCTGACCGTCACCTCGGGGGAAGAACAGCAGTTCACGTACAACTACGGTTGGTCGACGAGCAGCGCCGAGCACTGGTATCGCCTCCGCGCCACCAGGCTCGCCGACGGCGCCGGGCTGTATCTCACGCACACCGACATCACCGAACAGGTGACCTCGGCCGAGCGAGCGCCTCGTCAGGATCAGCTGACCGGCCTGCCCAATCGAGAACGAATCGAAGCGCTTCTGCTCGGTGAACTCGCCGAAAGGGCGCCCGACCACGAAGTCAGCGTTCTCCTCGTCGACATCGACGGATTCAAAGAGTTCAACGACGTGCTCGGACCCGCACGTGGCGACGAACTGCTCCAACTCGTCGCTGCCCGCCTCGGCGAATCGACCCGACCCACCGACACACTCGGCCGACTCACCGGCGACGAGTTCGTCGTCATCGCACGCGGATGCCAGTCGGTCGCCGCACGCGCCCTTGCCGCCGGGTTCGCGAGCGTCCTCGAACCGGCATTCGAGCTCGATGGGCAACAACTGACCATCACCGCGAGCGTCGGCGTCGCCACATCCAACGCCGGCACCACCGACCCAGTGCAGCTCGTGCACGACGCCACCACGGCGATGCACGCCGCGAAAGCACACGGCCGCAGCAGCCACCAGGTCTTCTCCACCGACCTGCGCGACAGCAACCGCAAGCGGCTCGAGATCGTCGAACGCCTGCGCGGCGTCGCGATGGCCGAACACGAACTCGAGATGCTCTACCAGCCCATCGTGGATCTGGCGTCGGGATCCGTCGTCGGCGCCGAAGCCCTCATTCGATGGAACCACCCCGAACGTGGCTTGCTGACACCGGACAGCTTCATCCCACTCGCCGAGGACGCGGACCTCATCATTCCGTTGAGCAACTGGATTCTCGGTGAGGTGGGCCGCACCATCGCAGGATGGCAACGCCGCGACATCAACGTGCAGGTCGGTGTCAACGTCAGCCCACTGCACTTCGCCGCGGGCACCCTTGCCACCGACGTCGTCGCCGTGATGGAGTCCTTCGACATAGAGCCCGGACGGCTCGTCCTCGAGCTCGCCGAATCGAAATCCTTGCACGACGTCGACGCCGTCCACTACCAGCTGATGGACGTTCGCCGACACGGCGCTCTCATCGCGATCGACGACTTCGGCTCCGGCTTCTCCTCACTCGAACGCCTGGCCACACTGCCGGTGGACATACTCAAGATCGACAAATCACTCACCCAGCACCTCGACAGCAGGAACCTCCAACGCAGGCGAGCAATGTCGGCGCTCTGCAAAGCGGTCGTCGAGGTCACCCACGACCTCGGCAAGGACACCGTCGTCGAGGGCATCGAGACGACCGACCAACTCGACTCGTGCGTCGAGATGGCAGTTACATTCGGACAGGGACACCTACTCGGCCGTCCCATGACCGCCACCCAGCTCGAACAGATCCTTCTCCAGAACGGCGCACACAGCGCGTCCGCATGACACAGCGCATGATACGAGGGGCAACGAACGTGAAGATCGACGACGAGACCGGGCAGTTCGCCGAAGCCAGACGCGCCCTGCTGTCCACCGTCAACCCCGACGGCACACCACATCTCGTGCCTGTCGTGTTCGCCGTGGTCGACGACACCATCGTCACCGCGATCGACTGGAAACCCAAGTCCACCCAGAAGCTCCAACGGCTCGAGAACATCCGCGCCGACCCCGCCGTCAGCCTCATCGTCGACAACTACGACGAGGACTGGACCGCACTCTGGTGGATCCGCGCCAGCGGATCGGCCCGCGTCGTCGACGCCGACACCGACGAAGGCACCGCGGCCATCGACGCCCTCGTCGGGAAATACGACCAATACGTCCCCGCGCGTCCCCAGGGTCCCGCCATCGTCGTCGGGAATCTCCGGTGGCGATCCTGGCGGGCGTCCTAGGTCTGCTCTCTTTCCGTCGACCGAATGTCACCTCCGCTCACCCCTAGGTGAGCGAATGTCACCTCCGCTCACCCCTAGGTGAGCGAATGTCACCTCCGCTCACCCCTAGGTGAGCGAATGTCACCTCTGGTCACCCCTAGGTGAGCGAATGTCACCGTCGGTAACTCTGAGTGAGCAAATGTCGCCCTCGCTCACCCCGGAGTGAGCGAATGTGACATTCGGACCCCCGAGCGCGACGAAAATCGTTCGCATCGCGGACAGAATCCGGGACACACTGCTGAGTATGCCGGCGACGCCTCCTGAACGAATCGAACTCGGTCCACTCGTTGTTCGTCGCGAAACCGCTGACGACGCCGAGGCAATCGCCGACGCCATCGCGTCGAACATCCCCCGGCTGACGCCCTGGATGGAGTGGGCGGTCTCGGACGCTGCGCAGGTCCAGACGCAACGCGTACGCATTGCGAACAGTATCGCCCAGTGGGACTCGGGCACCGTCTTCGACTATCTCGTCACCGACCGCTCAGAAGCCAAGGTCCTCGGCAAGTCCGGGCTACGCCGGAGCGGCACAGGAGTCATGGAGATCGGCTACTGGTTGACCGAGGCCGCCGAAGGACGAGGCGTCATGACTGCGGTCGCCGCCGCTCTGACCACTGTCGCCGCAGGTCTCCAGAGTACGAAGCGCGTCGAAATCCATTGCGATGCAGCTAATATCCGCAGTCGGGCGATACCCGCTCGGTTGGGGTATCGCCTCGACCGCACTGTCGACCACCCGATCACCACGTCACATCAGACCGGTCGACAGATGATCTGGGTCTACGACGCCTTGCCGTAGCTCACGTCATCCCGCTCGACCACGCGCAAGTTCGGGCGAGGTCTACTCAATGCTTGCTGATAGGCCTTGTGTAGATCTGCAAGAACCACATCGGATTGTGTGCGAATTGCTTTCGGCGTGTGGCTCACCACGATTGCGCCATGCCCTCGCATGTTCTGTCGCTTTTTCAGAGTGGCTTCGTACGCGGCAGGAGACGAGTGGAACTCGAACGATTCGATCTCCCAGTCGAGCGCAACCTCGTCCAACCAGTTGTCCGTGTATCCGAGGAATTCGCCCGTCTCGGACAACACCGCCTTGTTGCGCACCATCGGTGGCAGACCACTTTTCTCGTACAACTTCTGCGCATCGAGTTCCGCGACCGAATGTGCACCGAAACTCAGTTCCCGAAGTATGCGGCGCGGAAGGGCACTTCCCCGTCCACACCCCTCGTCGAGTTCTTGAAGCAAGGACGGGATGTCGGCTTGACCACGCTGCACGACGTCGGCAATCAGCGCAGTGCACGCACGCTCGTCCACCATTCGTCGAGCGGCGTCCAACAGGCATCTCTTCAGCGGTGCGACCGGCAAGCCCATCTTCATCGTCGGCCCGGGTAGCCGCCATGTACGTTCCACCTCTACGAACGACACATTCTTTCGGTGCTCCTGATGCGGAATCAGCAACAACGTTTCCGTCGGCAGGGTCGAACTTCCGAATCCATGGAGCGCAAGACCCGCCCTCCCCGACAACATCGCATTCGATCCGCCGTACATGATCGCCCCAGTATTTCGCTGCAGTCTCGACGGTTGCCCGTTGTGCAGCAGAACCAGTGCCGGCAGAAATCGCTGCCACGGTCCACCCGCAGTTCGGTCCGCTATTGTCTTCGCTCCTACCCCCATCCCCCTCAGTACAGAGGTTCTGATCACGCCGTTCTTCGAATTCTGTTGCAGCACGTAAGCGTCAGCTGCCCATCCCCCTCGTTTCATGGGGCACATCGAATACCATCCCTCCGACAAATTCAGCGGGCTGGCGGCCTTGCCTGTGGACAATTCCTCAGCCTGTGGATAACTCGGTGGAGTAACGAGGTGACCGAATGTGACATTCGCTCCAGGGCAGGTTGGTGACCGAATGCGACATTCGCTCACCCGGAGAGACCGAATGCCGCCCTCACTCACTCAGAGTTACCCAACGTGACATTCGCTCACCTCAAAGTGACCCAAGGTGACATTCGCTCCCGTGCAGGGTGGTGACCGAATGCGACATTCGCTCACCCGGAGAGACCGAATGCCGCCCTCACTCACTCAGAGTTACCGAACGTGACATTCGCTCACCTCAAAGTGACCGAAGGTGACGTTCGCTCACCCCAAAGTGACCCAAGGTGACATTCGCTCACCTCAAGGTGACCCAACGTGACATTCGCTCACCCCGAAGTGACCGAATCTGTCGACGAGGGAGCGGACGGCCCGTACCGTTGGGGCGGTGACGGGGGCCACAGGTGGTGAAGACTGCGCCACCACGGTGCCTGCTGTTGATTCTGTGTGCGGAGGGGATGTATGGCTATATCGGACATTCAGGAGTACAGCCATTTGACCGAGGCCGATATAGAGGCTTTGGGGAAGGAACTCGACGCCATTCGCCGGGACGTCGAGGATTCGCGCGGGGCGAGGGATGCACGGTACATCCAACGGACCATTGCGTTTCAGCGGTCGCTGATGGTGGCCGGCCGGGTGGTGCTGTTCGCGAGCAAGAAGAAGCCGGCGTGGGCTTTGGGTACTGCGTTGCTCGGGGTGGGCAAGATCATCGAGAACATGGAGTTGGGCCACAACGTCATTCATGGTCAGTGGGATTGGATGAACGACCCCGAGATCCATTCGAGCAACTGGGAATGGGACAACACGTGCCCGTCTTCCGGTTGGAAGCATTCGCACAATTTCACGCATCACAAGTACACCAACATCGTCGGCCTGGACAACGATGTCGGCTACGGCGTCCTTCGCATCACCCGTGACCAGAAGTGGCACCCGAAGTATTTGGCGCAGCCCCTGGTCAATGCGCTGTTGGCGACGTTCTTCGAGTGGGGCGTCGCACTGCATCACCTCGAGACGGACAAGCTGCGTACCGGTGAGGTGAAGTGGGAGGACAAGAAGGAGATGGCCGTCGACGTTCTGCGCAAGATCGGCAGGCAGGTCGGCAAGGACTACATCTTGTTCCCACTGTTGACCGGTCCTGCGTGGAAGACGACCTTGACGGCCAATGCCACGGCCAACTTCATCCGTAACTATTGGACGTACGGCGTCATATTCTGTGGGCATTTCCCCGACGGTGCGGAGAAGTTCACGCTGGAGGAGTACGAGACGGAGTCTCAGCCCGAGTGGTATCTACGGCAAATGCTCGGCAGCGCGAACTTCCGTGCCGGCCCGGCGCTGGCGTTCATGAGTGGCAACCTCTGCTATCAGATCGAACATCACCTGTTCCCGGATCTACCCAGCAACAGGTACGCCGAGATCGGAGTGAAGATCCGCGAACTCTGCGACAAGTACGACTTGCCGTACACGACGGGTTCGCTTCCGCATCAGTACGGCCAGACACTGCGGACCATTCTGAAGCTGTCACTGCCGAATCGGTTCCTGTCGGCGACGTCCGACGATGCACCGGAAACATCGTCGGAACTCAAGTTCCGTATCCGCGGCGGAATGAAGGAAGTGTTCGGCACCGATCCGGCGACAGGGAGGCGTCGGGGACTTCGGACGGCGCTGGCAATGGTCGGCAAGCACACTCCTGTTCACACCGCCACCAGCCAATCGCGTCGTTGATCACGTGAATTCCCCCCGTCGGCGCTACATTTCCCCTAGGGGCAACACGCAGCGCCGACGGCAGGAGTAAGTAGTGACGAGCACGGCATCGGTGTCACCGGGGAAGTCGGAACAGTCGACGGCCACGCGCGGAGAAGGAAAACCGCGCGTTCTGGTGCCGCCCGAACATGGTCGGCTGACGCAGGTTCCGCACATCGCCGGGCTGATTCTCGGTGTCTTTGCGGTGCTGGTCTTCCTGTGGAGTATCTCGCCTGCACTGCGTGTGGTCATCCGGGTTCCGCGCGAGTACGTGGACAATTACTACTTCGACGCACCCGACACCTCGCTCGCGTGGGCACTCGTCGTCGGTCTCCTCGCCGCTGCGCTCGCAAGCCGCAAACGCATCGCGTGGTGGTTGCTGACCATCTATCTCGTTCTGTTGGCGCTCACGAATCTCGCGGACGGGATCGAGAACAAGAGCGTCGACTCCTGGATCGCACTGGGTGTTCACGTCGTCGTGCTCGGGATTCTGATCGCGTCCCGCAGGGAGTTCTACACTCGCGTCCGCCGCGGCGCCGGCTGGCGAGCCCTCGGCGTGCTGATTCTCGGCGCAGTGATCGGGACGCTCGTGGGGTGGGGCCTCGTCGCGTTGTTCCCCGGGACGCTCCCCGAGAGTCAGACGTTCCTGTGGGCATTCAACCGCGTGACCGCGTTGGCCACGGTCGACAACGAGCAGTTCGGCGGCCGCCCACACGGATTCATCAACACGCTCCTCGGACTGTTCGGCGCGCTGGCGCTCCTCGCAGCCGTCGTGACGCTGTTCAGGTCGCAGCGTTCGTCCAACGCGCTCACCGGTAGCGACGAGTCCGCGCTGCGTGGCCTGATCGACAAGTGGGGCGCCGACGACTCCCTCGCCTATTTCGCCACTCGCCGCGACAAGGCCGTCGTCTTCGCCCCCAGCGGTAAAGCCGCCATCACCTACCGCGTCGAGGTCGGCGTGTGCCTCGCCAGCGGCGACCCGATCGGCAATCCCGAAGCGTGGCCGCACGCCATCGACGCCTGGTTGGAGCTGGCGGAGAAGTACGGGTGGTCGCCCGCGGTGATGGGGGCGAGCGAAACCGGTGCAACGGCGTTCAAGCGGGCAGGCCTCGGAGTCCTCGAGCTCGGCGACGAAGCAATCCTCTACACCAAGCAGTTCAACCTGACCGGCCGCGAGATGAGGCCGGTCCGCCAGGCCGTCAACCGAGCGCGCAAAGCCGGTGTGACAGTGGAGATCCGCAGGCACCGCGACATTCCGGCCGCCGAGATGGCCGAGATCATCGACTGCGCCGACAACTGGCGTGATACCGAAACCGAGCGCGGATTCTCGATGGCACTGGGCCGTCTGGGAGATCCGCTCGACGGCGACTGCCTCCTCGTCCAGGCTCGCCAGGACGACCGAACCGTGGCGGTGCTGTCGCTCGCGCCATGGGGTCGAACCGGTGCCTCGCTCGACCTGATGCGGCGTGACCCGCAGTCCCCCAACGGTGTCATCGAACTACTGGTCACCGAATTGGCAACCGGCGGAGATCAATTCGGAATCAGCAAGATCTCTCTGAACTTCGCGGTGTTCCGCGCGGTGTTCGAGGAGGGCAGCAGAATCGGCGCAGGCCCCGTGCTGCGTATCTGGCGCTCGGTGCTCGTGTTCTTCTCCCGCTGGTGGCAACTGGAAGCCCTGTACCGCTCCAACCTGAAGTACCAGCCGGACTGGGAGCCGCGTTACCTCTGCTTCGCGGACAACCGCGTACTTCCCAAAGTGGGCATCGCCTCGGCCATCGCCGAAGGCTTTCTGACGCTCCCGAGTTTCCGGCGCGCGCGCAAGCACACCGGCAGCCACGTCGCCGTGCCTGCAGCACTGGCAGGCAACGAAGACATTCACACAGATGGCAGTGGCCCGGGGACGGCGCCCGACGACGACCTCGTGACCACCGGCCCCAAGCGTCCCGACCAGGTTCGTGTGCGCATCGCGAAGCTGGAGCGCCTGAACAGCGAAGGTGTCGAGGGTTACCCCGTCGCCTATCCCCCGACGCATTCCGTCGCCGAGGCTCTTGCCGCTCCCCAGGGCACGACGGTCCGAATCGCGGGACGTCTGCTGCGTATTCGTGATTACGGCGGCGTCGCATTCGCCGTAGTCCGTGACTGGACCGACGACATCCAGGTGCTGTTCGACCGGGAACGCGTCGGCGACAAGCTCGACAGCTTCGACTCCGATTTCGACCTGGGCGACCTGATCGAGGTCAGCGGCACGATCGGCAGAAGCAAGAAGGGCGAGTTCTCGCTGATCGCGAGCGACTGGCGTATGAACGCCAAATGCCTGCATCCTCTGCCGGACAAGTGGAAGGGACTCACCGATCCCGAATCGCGTGTGCGTCAACGGTATGTCGACCTTGCGATCAATCGGAGTGCCCGCGACCTGATGATCGCACGCAGCAATGTCGTGAAATCACTGCGGGATTCGCTGTCCGACCGCGGATACATGGAGGTCGAGACCCCGATTCTGCAGCAGGTGCACGGCGGCGCGAACGCGGCACCGTTCATCACACACATCAACGCCTACAACCTCGATCTCTACCTGCGTATCGCACCCGAGCTGTATCTGAAGCGACTGTGCGTCGGAGGTATGGACAAGGTGTTCGAGATCGGCCGCGTGTTCCGCAACGAGGGAGCCGACTTCAAACACAATCCCGAGTTCACCATTCTCGAGGCCTACGAAGCGCACAGCGATTACGAACGGGCAATGGTGTTGTGCCGCGAGCTGATTCAGAAGGCCGCCGTCGCCGCGCACGGTCGTGAGATCGTGCTTCGACCCGACGGCCCGGACGGCGAGATGATCGAGATCGACATCTCGGGTGAGTGGCCGGTCAAGACACTGCACGGCGCCGTCGCCGAGAAGCTCGGGGTGAACGTGGCACCCGATACCTCGTTGAGCGAACTGCAGCGCCTGTGCGACGAGAACGAAATTCCGTACGAAAAGGATTGGGACGCAGGAGCCGTCGCGCAAGGCATGTACGAGCACCTCGTCGAGGACTACACCGAGTTCCCGACCTTCTACAAGGATTTCCCGACGTCGATGTCGCCGCTGACCCGGCCACATCGGTCGATTCCCGGCGTCGCCGAGAAGTGGGACCTCGTGGCGTGGGGGGTGGAACTCGGTACCGCATACAGCGAGTTGACCGACCCTGTCGACCAACGGCAGCGTCTCACCGAACAGTCGTTGCTCGCCGCAGGCGGCGACGAGGAAGCGATGAGCCTCGACGAGGACTTCCTGCAAGCCCTCGAATACGGCATGCCTCCGACAGGTGGGCTCGGCATGGGCGTCGACCGGGTCGTGATGCTCATCACGGGTGGCAGCATCCGAGAAACTCTTGCGTTCCCGCTCGCCAAACCCCGGCAGTGAATGTTTCACATGAAACCACCGGGAAAGTTTGTGACGGTGCACGGTCTCCGCACCCACGTTGTCGTCAGGGGCGGCGGCCCGACGGTCGTGCTGTGCGGCGGGCTGGGCGGTAACTGGTTCGACTGGGACGACTGCGTGCGCATCCTGTCCGCGTTCCACACCGTCGTCGTGTTCGATCGACCAGGGTTCGGCCTGAGCCAGCCGTTCCCGCATGGGCAGACCCCGACGGTGACGGCCGAAGCAGACCGCATCCTCGGTGTCCTCGACGCCGTCGATCTTCCCGGGCCCGCTGTGGTCGTCGGGCATTCGATTGCCGGGTTCTATGCCGAAGCCTTCGCCAGACTGCACCCGGGTCGGACCTCGGGCGTTCTGTTGCTCGACTCGAGTGCCGAGCGTGATCCGTGGCGTGTCGTCCCGAGGCCACTGCGCGTCGGGGGGGCCTACGCGCTGGCGAAGGCGCTCTCGGCCACCGGGTTGCAGTGGCTGTTCGGCACCACTGTCCGCCGGATCCTCAACCAATCGATTCCACCCGACGGCATCCCGATCGCCACGTACGACTGGGTCAAGCAGATCTACCGCACCCCGTCCTATCTCGAAGCGGCGCTGATCGAGGACTTCGTCTACCCCGACATGGCGATCGAGCTCAACGCCATCCGGCGCCGGACAACGATGCCCGAGGTGGGGGTCACCGTCGCCGCGGCGCACACGGGCAGACCGACCCCGTGGGGACGAATGTGGATCGCGAAGCAGAACCGACTCGCCCGATATCTGAATGCGAGGTTCGCCGTCGTCGCCGATGCTCACCACCACGCGATGATCGATCAGCCCGTCGAGGTTGCTGCGCTGATCGCCGAACTAGTGTCACATCACAAAGACGTCGACCCGTAACGTGTCACCTCGAGCCCGTTGCCCAAGACCCGAACCGCAGTTCGGCGATGGCACGGTAGCCACGAGAGGAAACGAAGATGGGTGCGATCAGCACAACGCAGGGACGACAGTCGAAGCTATTGGGCCTCGGCGTCCACCGGCCCGAGCGGGTGGTGACCAACGACGAGATCTGCGAGTTCATCGACTCGAGTGACGAGTGGATTCAGACGCGGTCGGGGATCAAGAACCGACGCTTCACCGAGCCGAGGCAGAACGTCGTCTACATGTCCATCGAGGCGGGCAAGAAAGCCCTCGAGGCCAGCGGCGTCGCCGCCGATCAGATCGACACCGTCATCGTCGCGACGTCGACGCACCTCGAGCAGACCCCGCAGGCCGCCGCCAAGGTTGCGCACGCTCTCGGCACCAACGGACCCGCCGCGTTCGACATCGGCGCAGGCTGCGCCGGATTCTGCTACGCACTGACCGTCGCATCCGATCTCGTCAAGGCCGGAACGGCGAAGTACGTGCTCGTCATCGGCGCCGAACAGCTCAGCGAGACCACCGACCCGTACGACCGGACGACGCGCTTCATCTTCGCGGACGGCGCAGGTGCCGTGGTGGTGGGTCAGAGCGACGAAACCGAGATCGGACCCGCGGTCTGGGGCTCCGACGGCTCGCAGGCGGACGCCATCTACCAGACCATCGACTGGTACGACTACATCAAGACCGAGGGCGCCGAGCGTCCCTGGATCAGGATGAACGGCATCTCCGTTTTCCGTTGGGCTGCCTTCGAGATGGGCAAGGCCGCGCAGAAGGTGCTCGACGTCGCCGGCATCAAGGCCGACGAGCTGCACGCCTTCGTCCCGCACCAAGCCAACAGTCGGATCACCGAACTGCTGGCCAAGAGCCTGAACCTGAACGAGGAGACTCCGGTCGCCAACGACATCGCCGAGACGGGCAACACCTCGGCCGCGTCGATCCCGCTGGCCATGGAAGAGCTCCTACGTACCGGCAAGGCCAAGCCAGGCGATACCGCATTGCTCCTCGCGTTCGGTGCCGGACTCTCCTACGCAGGTCAGGTCGTCAGGCTCCCGAAGCTGTGAGCCATGGGCCGGGACCGAAGCCGTATGCGCGTCGGTCCCGGCCCGTAGGGTTGACGGCATGCCGAAGCCACCGTTGCCCGCAGATGCCGTCGAACTGCTGAAGAAGCCGAATCCCGCCGTCATGGCCGTCGTTCGAGCCGACGGAACTCCCATCACCGCACCCACCTGGTACCTGTGGGAGGACGGCAAGATCGTCCTGAACTTCCAGGCGGACCGCAAGCGCCTCGAGCACATCAAGGCCAATCCCAAGGTCTCGATCTCCGTGCTCGACGAGTCCAGCTGGTACACCCACGTGACGGTGCACGGAACCATCACGTTGCAGGACGATCCCGAGCTCGTCGACATCGACCGCATCTCCACGCACTACACCGGTAACCCGTACCCGGCGCGCGACAAGGCCCGTGTCACCGGCCACCTCGAGGTCGACGCCTATGTCGGCTGGGGCACCCTCGGATAGGTCACGGCCGGCCGTTTCAGATCCGTACCTCCGACCGATGCGCGTGCTGCCGCGGTGTGACCAGCATGATCACCGCGGCCAGCACGGCCAGTCCCATGACGAACAAGGCCATGGCGGTCCATCCGAACTGCTGGAACATCAGACCCCCGCACCAGCCGACGATCGACGATCCGCCGTAGTAGAAGAGGTTGTACAGCGACGTCGCCTGAGCTCGCCCGACCACAGCCCGCTGGCCGGTCCACCCCGACGCGATGGCGTGGGCCGCGAAAAACCCGACGGTCAGTACGACGAGTCCGAGCAGAATCACGATCAGATTGCTGCTGATCGTCAGTGCGACCCCTGCGATCATGACGGCCGTCGCGCCTGCGAGAACCGGTCCGCGGCCGCGTCGCACCGCGAGCTGCCCTGCGACGCGAGAGGACACCGTCCCGCTGAGGTAGGCGACGAAGATGAGACTGATCAGCGATTGCGGCAGGCCGAATTGAGCCCCCTCGAGCCGGAAGCCGAGGAAGTTGTAGATGGCGACAAATCCGCCCATCAACAGAAATCCCTGCGCGTAGAGCGCAAGCATCCCTGGTTCGCGGAGGTTCGCCCACAGCCTGGTCCCCAGCGACGGCCCATCGGAGTCGGTTCGCACGAAGCGTCGAGGTTTCGGCGCGAGATACAGAAACAGCCCTGCCGCGACGGCGGCGATGATCGAGACGGTCATGGTGCCGATCCGCCAGTTGGTGTACTCACCGACCGGACCGGCGACGATGCGTCCGAGCAGGCCTCCGAGCGTGGTGCCGGAGACGTAGGTCGCGGCGGCGAGCGCGGTGTGCTTTCGGTGCACTTCCTCGCTGAGATACGCGATCGCGATAGCAGGTAATCCTCCCAGCGCTGCACCCTCGAAGAACCGAAGGGTCAGCAACATCGGGAGCGAAGCAGACAGCGGAACGATCAGGCCCAACACCGTCGCGGCAATGATCGACACGCTCATCGCCTTGACGCGTCCGATGCGGTCGGCCACGACCGACCACGCCAGCACCGACACCGCGACGCCGACGGTTGCCAACCCGACGGCCAGCGAGGATTGCGACGGCGTGATCTCCAGGCTCGACGCGATGAGCGGCAGAATGCCCTGCACCGAGTACAGCTGTGCGAACGTCGCGATTCCTGCGAACAGGAGCGCAGCGACCAGCCGCTTGTACTCGCTGGATCCGCGGGGGTGGCCCTCCCATTCCAGGGCGGCATCGGCCGTCGTCGAACTCATTCTCACGACGGTAGGACTGCGAAGTACATACGTCCAATGCATGAGCGGGTGCTGATTCATACGTCAGAGATATGATCGCGTCATGCGTGACGAGGCCGAGGACCTGCTGCCGCTCATTCCGACCCTCCTCGCGGTCGCCGATACCGAGCACATCACCGAAGCCGCCCACGTCCTCGGAATCCCGCAACCCACCGTCAGCAGGCAGATCGCCAGGGCGTCGAAGATCCTGGGCATCGAGATCGTGGAACGACGGGGGCGCGGCATCACACTCACCGCCGCGGGCCGCATCCTGATTCCGTATCTGCACCGCGTCGTCGTCGATCTCGAAGCCGGACTCGACGCGATGAGCGAGCACGACGCCAGAGCGCGCGGCCGCATCTCCGTCAGCTTCCAGAACACGCTCGGCGAGGACATCGTCCCCGCGCTGATCAAGCAGTTCCGCGGCGAACACCCCGCCGTCACCTTCGAACTCGACCAAGGAGCCCGCGCGCGGTGCCTCGACCGTCTCGACGACGGCCTCGCCGATCTCGCCTTCGTCGCCCTGAGCCCCGAACACACCGACGCCAATTCGTTCCAGCTGTACGACGAGCGTCTGGTTTTGGTGGTCCCGGCCGGCCATCGTCTCGCGACTGCCCGCTCGATCGACCTCACCGACACCGCCGACGAAAGCTACATCGCGATGGGTCATGGATTCGGAATGCGGTCGATCTGCGACGAGCTGTGGGACGACGCCGGGATCACTCCGGACATCGCGTTCGAGGGCCAGGACATCCACACGCTTCGCGGTCTCGTCGGAGCAGGTCTCGGCGTCAGCATTCTGCCCAGATTGCGCGGCCACGGACCCGAGACGGTCGAGGTCCGCATCTCCGATCCCGCTGCCCGACGACGCATCGGCATGGTGTGGTCCAAGAGACCGCCCGCGAGTTCCGTCCAGGCGTTTCGGACGATGGTGGTCCGCAGCGGCCGTGCACTCGTGGTTAGGTGACACACGTGCAGTTGATCCTGGTTCGCCACGCGCTCCCGAAACGCTCCGATGATTCCGCCGATCCGCCGCTGGCCGAACTGGGCCACGAGCAGGCCGAGCGAATTCCGGCAGCGCTGTCTCGATTCGCCGTCACCCGTGCCGTCGCGAGCACGCAATTGCGGGCCGTGCAGACCGGAACGACACTGGCGGCCGCACTGGGCCTGACCTTGCACACCGACGATCGCCTCACCGAATACGACCGTGACTTCTCCGGGTACATCCCCATCGAGGTCGCGCGCGAAGAGTTCCGTGAGACGTTCGAGCGCATCAAGGCAGGCCACCTACCCGAACAGGTGGACGAGCAGGCGTTCCGGTCGCGGGTGCTCGACGGCATCCGTGCCGCCGTCGACGGCGTCGACCACACGGACACCGTTGTCCTCTTCGCACACGGCGGCGTCATCAACATCGCGCTGCAGGACATCCTCGGCACCCCGAAGGTACTGGGATTCCCGATCGACTACTGCTCGATAACCCGAGTCCTCTACTCGCGCAACGGACATCGATCGGTCTCGTCCGTCAACGAAACCCAGCACGTGTGGGATCTGCTTCCGCGCAACCGGTAGTCCGGCGCGGGCGCTCCCAAGCCCGGCGTCCGCCCACCGTGGGAGCAGATCCTCATAGACCTCTTAGAGTGCCTGGTCAGACCTCGGATTCGGCCCTCGAGGACGGTGACGGTGGTTCGAGCGTCACCGTGAGGCAGTTAGCCTCAGGACCACTATGGGTAAATTTCGAATCCTTCGACGACCGTCCGTTGCTCTGCTCGCCATCGCGTTTCCGCTGGTCGCAGCGGGTGCGTTCACGCTCGGCGCAGGATACGACCTGAGCCCGTCCGACGCGGCCGACCCGGCTCCCGTAGCCGAGGCACCGGCGGCGAAGACCGGCGACCCGCTCGCGGCGTCCAGGCAGAGTCTGCAGGCAGCCGGATTGCCCATCAGCTTCCTCTCCGGCGGCCTGACCCAGCTGACCGACGGCGGAAACCAACTCAACGACGGCGTCCTGCAACTCGCCGACGGCATCACCCAGGCTCACGACGGCACCGTTCAGCTCGCCGACGGATTCGTGCAGTACCGGGACGGCATCGGCCAACTCGGCGACGGCGCATCCCAGATCAGCGGCGGGGTGGATCAGGTCGTCGACCAGCTGACCGGGTTCGGTGAGCAGCAAGGCGCTTTCACCGCGCAGCTCGAGCAGGCAGCGAGTCAGGTTGGCGCTTTCCCGACGCCCGGATCGCAGGAGGCCGCAGCCCAGATCCGAGGCGTCGTCGACACACTGAACACGCAGGGAATCGGGCCGCAGACGCTGGGGATGCTCGCCGAACTCAAGGGCGGTGCCCGTCAACTGTCCGGCGAGCTCAACGACCCGGCAAGCCAATTCCTCACGGCCACAGCTCAACTCGGTGATGCGACGGTGCAGCTCCGAGACGGACTCGGCCAGCTCGACGACGGTGGCGCACAACTTCGAGCCGGAACCGAGCAGCTGGTCACAGCCGTCGGACCGGTACCAGGAATCGTCGACGGCATCGCGACCAACGTGCAGGAAGCAACGGCAGGGCTACCGTCGGCGAAGTCGCTCGCAGCGCAGGACAGCGCCAGCGAGATCGCGCCGGCAGCGAGTTCGAACACGCCGGTCGCGCCGTACCTGATCGCCGCTCTCGTCGCGGTGGGAGCCATCGGAGCGGTCAGCCTCGTACGCGTGCTGAGCCGGGACTCGCGGCTGCGTTGGATCGCGGCTACCGTCGCAATTCTGGCCGTCGGAGTCTGCGCTGCACTGGCTTTCGCATTCACGGCTCCCGAAGCCGCCATCGGCGCGCTGATCGGTGCCGGGCTCTTCCTGGTCGTCTCCGCCGCGGCCTACCTCGCCGCGGCAGGCGCGATCCAACGCCTACTCGGCCCTACCGTCGGGCAAGCCGTCAACGTCGGATTGCTCCTGGTCCAGGTCGTCGTCTGCGGGGCCACGTACGCGAGCAGTGCCGCGATATGGAATCAGCTCTCGGCCTTCATGCCGATGAGCTACACCGCCGTCGGCGCCCGTGAGATCGGCTACGGCGCCATGACGTCGACCGGGTGGTTGGCCGTGGCGCTGACCGCCGCTCTCCTACTCGTGTCCGGCCTCGTCCACAGGTTCGCAGCGGCGTCAGCGAACGACGCGAAGCGGGTGGATGGACGGCGGAGCAGCGAGATGGGCACCGAATTCTGACAACGCCTTCTGCAGGTGCGGTGACTTCATGTGCGCGTCCAGATCGTCCTCGGAGCGCCACACCTCGATCGTGACGAAAGTGCCCGGTTCCGAGCCGGACTCGAACAGCTCGTACGAGACGTTGCCGCTCTCGTGGAGCGACTCCGCAGCGAGAGCGGCCAGTCCGGCGCGCACTGCCTCCACCGAGTCGGGCTTCGCGGTGATCGTTGCGACGACCTTCAGATCACTGAGCACGTGTTGACCCCTTCCCAGTGGTTGCCGTGCGGCAACCGAGATCTCCGACGGTACCGTCATGAGCGCATCCTCATCGGTCAGTCGAGCAAAGGGGAACCGTGCACGAGAAAGCGACGCGGAAGGATTGGCTGGGACTGAGTGTCCTGGTGATTCCGATTCTGCTGGTGTCCATGGACATATCCGTGCTGTACCTGGCGCTGCCCGCCGTGGCCGCAGATCTGGATCCCAGTAGCAATCAGACCCTGTGGATCCTCGATCTCTACGGATTTCTGCTGGCGGGGCTGCTGATCACGATGGGTTCGGTCGGTGACCGAATAGGCCGACGGCGGTTGTTGATGATCGGCGCGGTCGTCTTCGGCGCCGCCTCGCTCATCGCCGCCTTCTCCACGACACCCGAGATGCTGTTGGTCGCCCGCGCGCTCCTCGGCGTCGGCGGGGCCACCATCGCCCCGAGCACACTCTCGCTCATTCGCAACATGTTCCACGATCC
Organism: Rhodococcus yunnanensis NBRC 103083; assembly: GCF_001895005.1. Taxonomy (GTDB): domain Bacteria; phylum Actinomycetota; class Actinomycetes; order Mycobacteriales; family Mycobacteriaceae; genus Rhodococcoides; species Rhodococcoides yunnanense. The sequence goes on from NZ_BCXH01000013.1 coordinate 139,503, forward strand.
GGGCCAGCGCAAGGAAGCAATCGGGTTGTGGACCGCCGGGTTCGCCGGCGGCGGCGCCATCGGTCCGGTGATCGGGGGGTTTCTGCTCGAACACTTCTGGTGGGGCTCGGTGTTCCTCGTCAACATCCCCGTCATGGTGTTGCTGCTCATCAGCGCGCCACTGCTGGTCCCCGAGTTCAAGGACCCTGATCCCGGACGCTTCGACCCGATCAGTGTCGTGTTGTCGATCGCCGCAATGCTCGCAATCGTCTACGCCATCAAGCACGGAGCGCAAGACGGTCTGGACGCGGCGACCATCACCACCGCGGCAGGTGGGCTGATTCTCGGGTACTTCTTCACGATGCGTCAACGACGCGGACGAGACCCGCTCATCGACATCAGCCTGTTCACCGAACGCGCCTTCACCGCAGCCGTGCTGGTGCAGTTCCTCGTCATCTTCGCGCTCACCGGCTTCAGCCTGTTCGCCTCGCAGTATCTGCAGCTCATCGTCGGCCTCGGACCGCTCGCGGCCGGGCTCTGGCTCCTGATCCCGGCTGCTGCCGCCGCGCTCGGCGCAGTGCTCTCACCGACGCTGAGCAAATTCGTCCCGACGGGTGCGATCATCGCCGGCGGATTGGTACTCATCGCAGCCGGCGCCGCCGTGATGGCGTTCATCGAGCCGAACTCGGGACTCCCGTTGCTGCTCGTCGGAATGTCGTCGTTGACCCTCGGAGTGGGCGCCGCATCGACGCTCAACTCCGACATCGTCCTCACCGCGGCAGCACCCGAGAAGGCCGGGGCCGCATCGGCGCTGTCCGAGACCGGTGCCGAACTCGGGGGCGCCGTCGGTATCGCCATCCTCGGCACCATCGGAACCACCGTCTACCGACACAGCGTCGCCGATGCCCTCCCGCCCGATACGCCACCCGAGATCGCCGCTCCCGCCACCGAAACCGTCGGCGGCGGCATGGCCGTCGCGGACCTACTGCCCGCACCTCTCGACGCAGCGCTCCGCGAGCTCGCCGCGTCGTCGTTCGTCGACGGTTTCACCCTCGCCGCCACCTGGAGCGCTGCCGGAATGGGCATCTCGGCCGTGGTGATCTACGTGCTGCTGCGCCGTCAGACCGTGCTGACGAGGTAGTTCGCCAACCAGCTCGTCGCGCTCGTTCCATTGGAGTCGACGGCGTAACTGCCGTATTCCTGATGGATGCCGGACCGGTAGAAGGCCTCGATCTCACGTCGACGCTGCTCGTTGGCCTGATCGGTCAGCTGGCCCTGAAGGACCGGCAGTCCACCGGCGGATGCGATGTCACCGAGTAGGCCCTGTGCGTCCTGCTGCGCCTGCGCGACGACATCCGGATTCGGGTCGGAGGAGACCGCAAGGAAGCCCGCCAACCGCGCGACGTAATCGTCCTTGGGCGTCGAGCAGTACAGATCGCCGACGGCACAGAACGTGCGCACCACGGGGCTGACGTATCCGAAACCGCCGATGCGGGGACCACCGACACCGGTGCCGACCACGTCCGGTCCGATCAACGCATCGACGTCGGACCGCTTGGGATCGGAGATCAGCCCGACCGCGACGAGCCGATCCGCCGGTACGACGCCCAGTCCCGTCCCTATCGACGCCGCAAGGTCACCTGCCGCGTCTGCGCCCTGGCTGTAGCCGATGACTGCGAGTTTCGTTGCGCCGCAACGATCCGCCATTGCCTCGAGCATCCCACCGGCATTGGCCGTCGCAACGGCACGCGATTCGCCGTACACGCCGCCTTCCCACGGGAACGCCGTGGCCGGATACGAGACGTAGTCGGTTCTGATGTCCGAGCTCGCAATTCGATCCGTGACGGCAGTCAACATGCCCGGCTTCGGAGCTGCCCCCGAACTGGTCTCCCACGTGCCGGGGATCGCCGCGACGTACAGAGCCGGGCAGTCGGCAGGATCGGCGGCCGCGGCCCCGGTGGACAGTCCTGACATTCCTGCGACGACGGCAGCAACTGCTCCCACCGTGGCAACGAGCTTCTTCACACGCATCTGGCGGCCTCACTGTGTAACGACGACTTAGTTCTGCCGCCGACACTGCCAGCTGTCGATGTCCAATCGATGCCCACTCGGTTAACGGAGGTTACCGATTGCAACCGACCCCCGATCACAGCGCACAACCGACCCCCGCTTGAATGAACCATTCATACGATCAGATAGCTACGAAGGTTCATTCAAGCGGGGGTCGGGAGCGAAGAAATTACCGCTGCGGCGCCTGCGTGGGCACGATCGGTGCGGGCAGCGCAGTTGCACCCTGGAGGAAGCTGTCGACGGCTGCAGCACAGCTACGACCCTCGGCGATGGCCCACACGATGAGCGACTGACCACGGCCCATGTCTCCGGCGACGAAGACGCCGGGAACGTTGGTGACCCATTCGTTCGTACGCTTGACGTTGCCGCGCTCGTTCAGGTCGACACCGAGATCGGTGAGCAGACCTGGCTTCTCGGGTCCGACGAAGCCCATGGCGAGGAGCACGAGGTCTGCTTCGAGGGTGAACTCGCTGCCCTCGACCTTCTCGAACTTGCCTGCCTTGAACTCGACCTCGTGCGCTTCGAGTCCGGTGACCTTGCCGTCGGTGCCGACGAAACGCTCGGTGTTGACCGAGAACACGCGCTCGCCGCCCTCTTCGTGCGCAGACGCGACGCGGTACATCAGCGGGTACAGCGGCCACGGCGTCGAGGTGGCGCGCTCTTCCGGCGGGCGAGCCATGATCTCGAACTGGTGGACGCTTTCCGCGCCCTGACGGTGCGAGGTGCCGAGACAGTCGGCCCCGGTGTCGCCGCCGCCGATGATGACGACCTTCTTGCCCTTGGCGCTGACGGGAGGCTCGGCGAAGTCGCCCTGCTGCACGCGGTTGGCGTGGGGCAGGAACTCCATGGCCTGGTAGATGCCCTCGTTCTCGCGTCCTTCGATGGGCAGGTCGCGCCACGCGGTGGCACCACCGGAGAGAACGACCGCGTCGAACTGCGCGCGCAACTCGTCCGCCGAGATGTCGACTCCGACGTTGACGCCGGTACGGAACACCGTGCCCTCGGCCTCCATCTGAGCCAGACGACGGTCGATGTGGCGCTTCTCCATCTTGAACTCGGGGATGCCGTAACGCAGCAGGCCGCCGATGCGGTCCGCCCGCTCGAACACCGTGACGGTGTGGCCTGCACGCGTGAGCTGCTGTGCGGCAGCAAGACCCGCAGGACCCGAGCCGACGACAGCGACTGTCCTACCGGTCAGGTGCGTCGGGTAGACCGGGGTGACCCAGCCTTCTTCGAAGGCCTTGTCGATGATCTCGACCTCGACCTGCTTGATCGTCACCGGATCCTGATTGATCCCGAGCACACACGACGCCTCACACGGCGCCGGGCACAGCCGCCCGGTGAACTCCGGGAAGTTGTTGGTGGCGTGCAGACGGTCGATGCTCTCGCGCCAACGATCCTTGTAGACCAGGTCGTTCCATTCGGGAATCAGGTTCCCGAGCGGGCAGCCGTTGTGGCAGAACGGAATTCCGCAGTCCATGCACCGGCTGGCCTGAGTCTGCAGAGTGTCCTTCGAGAAGTCCTCGTAGACCTCTTTCCAGTCCATCAACCGCAGGTCGACGGGCCGCCGCTTGGGCAGTTCGCGAACGGTGTTCTTCAGAAATCCCTGTGGGTCACCCACGAGCTGCCTCCATGATCGCTTCGTCCACGTCCGCGCCGTTCTTCTCGGCTTCGGAGATGGCCAGCAGTACCTTCTTGTAATCGCGCGGCATGACCTTCACGAAATGGTTCACCTGCTGTGACCAATCGCTGAGAATGCGTTCTGCGACTTCGGATCCCGTCTCGTCGTGGTGACGCGTGACGATCTCCTTGAGCCAGGTGAATTCGTCGCCCTCGATGTTCTCGATGTCGACCAGCTCGGTGTTGAGGTTCGCCTCGAACGTCCCCCGCGGATCGAAGACGAACGCGACGCCGCCGGACATACCGGCACCGAAGTTACGTCCGGTCTCACCGAGGATGACGACCTTGCCGCCCGTCATGTACTCGCACCCGTGATCTCCGACGCCTTCGACGACGGCCACCGCACCCGAGTTGCGCACCGCGAACCGCTCGCCGACGACGCCGCGGATGAGTGCCTCACCCTGCGTCGCACCGAACAGGAAGACGTTGCCACCGATGATGTTGTCCTCGGCCACGAATCCCGCAGGAGCATTCAGCGACGGCCGCACGATGATGCGGCCACCCGAGAGGCCCTTGCCGACGAAGTCGTTGGCATCACCGTTGAGACGCAACGTCATACCCGAAGGCACGAAAGCACCGAAGCTGTTACCCGCCGAACCGGTGAACGTGATGTCGATCGTGTCGTCGGGCAAGCCGACTCCGCCGTACGCCTTGGTCAGCTCGTGCCCGAGCATCGTGCCGACCGTGCGATTGACATTGGTGATCCGCGACTCGAACACGACCTTCTCGCCCTTGTCCAGGGCATTCCGGCTCTGCACGATGAGCTGCTGATCGAGCGCCTTGTCCAGCCCGTGATCCTGAACGCCCGTGTTGTAGAGGTTCTGGTTCATGAACGCCGACTCGACCTCGTCGAGGATCGGCGACAGATCGAGCTTCGACGCCTTCCACGCTTGCTTGGCTGCGGTGGTGTCGAGAAGTGCAACCTGGCCGATCGCTTCGTTGAGCGTGCGGAAGCCGAGCGAGGCCATGAGCTCGCGAACCTCTTCGGCGATGAACATGAAGAAGTTCTCCACGAACTCGGGCTTGCCCGCGAAACGCTTGCGCAGCAACGGGTTCTGCGTGGCGACACCCACCGGACACGTATCGAGGTGGCAGACGCGCATCATGATGCAGCCCGAGACGACCAGGGGTGCAGTCGCGAAACCGAACTCCTCACCGCCGAGCAATGCGGCAACCATGACGTCGCGGCCGGTCTTGAGCTGGCCGTCGACCTGCACGACGATGCGATCGCGAAGTCCGTTGAGCAACAACGTCTGCTGCGTCTCGGCGAGTCCGAGTTCCCACGGCCCACCTGCGTGCTTGACCGACGTCAGCGGCGTCGCGCCGGTTCCGCCGTCGTGGCCCGAGATGAGCACGACGTCGGCGTGTGCCTTCGACACACCTGCCGCGACGGTGCCGACTCCGACCTCGGACACCAGCTTCACGTGGATGCGGGCCTGGGGGTTGGCGTTCTTCAGGTCGTGGATCAGCTGTGCGAGATCCTCGATCGAGTAGATGTCGTGGTGCGGCGGCGGCGAGATGAGGCCGACACCCGGTGTCGAGTGACGGACCTCGGCGACCCACGGGTACACCTTGTGCGCCGGAAGCTGGCCGCCCTCACCGGGCTTGGCACCCTGGGCCATCTTGATCTGGATGTCGGTGCAGTTGGTCAGGTAGTGCGAGGTGACACCGAAGCGTCCCGACGCGACCTGCTTGATCGCACTGCGTCGCCAATCGCCGTTCTCGTCCGGCTCGAACCGCGAGACGTCCTCGCCGCCCTCACCGGAGTTGGACCGTCCACCGAGGCGGTTCATCGCGATGGCGAGGGTCTCGTGTGCCTCGGCCGAAATGGATCCGTAGCTCATCGCACCCGTCGAGAAGCGCTTGACGATTTCCGAGGCCGGCTCGACCTCGTCGATCGAGATCGCTTGCCGCTCTTCGGTCTTGAAACGGAACAGGCCGCGAAGCGAGGCGAGGCGCTCGGACTGGTCGTCGACCAGCTTGGTGTATTCCTTGAAGACGTCGTACTGACCGGTACGCGTGGAGTGCTGCAGCTTGAACACGGTGTCGGGGTTGAAGAGGTGGTACTCACCCTCACGCCGCCACTGGTATTCGCCGCCGGTCTCGAGCTCGCGGTGCGCGCGCTCCTGCCGGTTGTCGAGGTACGCGATGCCGTGGCGAGTCTGCACATCGGCCGCGACCTGGTCCAGATCGATGCCGCCGAGGTGGCTGTTCAGCCCGGTGAAGTACTCGTCGACGAGTCCCTGCGAGAGGCCGATGACCTGGAACAACTGGGCACCGGTGTACGACGCGATGGTCGAGATGCCCATCTTGGACATCACCTTGAGCACACCCTTGCCTGCGGCCTTGATGTAGTTGGCGACGGCCTTGTCGAACTCGATGCCCGTCAGGGCGCCGCGCTCGATCATGTCCTCGATGGACTCGAACGCCATGTACGGATTGACTGCTGCCGCACCGAATCCGACGAGAAGCGCCATGTGGTGCACCTCGCGGGCGTCACCGGACTCGACGATCAAGCCGACCTTGGTACGTGTCTTCTCGCGGACGAGATGCTGGTGCACCGCCGAGGTGAGAAGCAGCGACGGAATGGGCGCGAGCTTCTCGCTCGACTCACGGTCGGACAGCACGACGATGCGCGCGCCACCGGAGATGGCCGCAGATACCTGAGCGCGAATGGCCTCCAACGACTTTCGCAGACCTTCGCCGCCCTCGGCCACCGGGTACAGACCCCGCACGACGACCGATCGCAGTTCGTCCTGGTTGCCGTCGTCGTTGATGTGGACCAGCTTGGCCAGGTCGTCGTTGTGCAGGATGGGCTGCGGGAGCACGATCTGCTTGCACGCGTCGGGACCCGGGTTGAGCAGGTCGCCCTCGGGTCCGATGGTTCCACCGATGCTCGTGACGATCTCTTCACGGATCGCGTCGAGCGGCGGGTTGGTGACCTGCGCGAACAGCTGCGAGAAGTAATCGAACAGCATCCGCGGACGAGCCGACAGCACGGCGATCGGGGTGTCGGTGCCCATGGAACCGATGGCCTCGGCGCCGCTCTTCGCCATCGGCGAGACCAGCACGTTCAGTTCCTCGGTGGTGTAGCCGAAGATCTGCTGACGGATGAGAACGCGATCGTGCGGCATGTGCACGTGCGGGCGCGCAGGCAAGTCGTCGATCTCGGTCAGGCCTTCGTCGAGCCACTGCTGGTACGGGTGCTCGGCGGCGAGTTCGTCCTTGATCTCGTCGTCGGAGACGATACGTCCCTGCGCGGTGTCCACCAGGAACATACGGCCGGGCTGCAGGCGTACCTTGCGGACGACCTTGGCCGGGTCGATGTCGAGAACGCCGACCTCGGACGCCATGACGACGAGACCGTCGTCGGTGACCCACAAGCGGCTCGGACGCAGGCCGTTTCGGTCGAGAACAGCACCGATGACCGTGCCGTCGGTGAAGCACACGGACGCGGGTCCGTCCCAGGGCTCCATGAGCGAGGAGTGGTAACGGTAGAAGGCACGACGGGCCGGATCCATCGACTCGTGACGTTCCCACGCCTCGGGAATCATCATCAGCACGGCGTGCGGCAGGCTGCGTCCACCCAGGTGCAGCAGCTCGAGTACCTCGTCGAAACGTGCTGTGTCGCTGGCGCCGTGTGTAACGACGGGGAAGATCTTCTTCAGTGCCTCGTCGCCGCCGAAGACATCGGAGGTGATGAGTGCCTCACGGGCCCGCATCCAGTTCTCGTTGCCGGTTGCGGTGTTGATCTCACCGTTGTGCGCCACGCGGCGGAACGGGTGCGCGAGCGGCCACGAGGGGAAGGTGTTGGTCGAGAAGCGGGAGTGGACGAGACCCAGAGCGCTTTCGACGCGCTCGTCCTGCAGGTCGACGTAGAAGCCCTTGAGCTGAGGCGTCGTCAGCATGCCCTTGTAGACGAAGGTCGACGGCGACAGCGACGGGAAGTAGACGGTTTCGCGGCCCGGGCCGTCTTTGCCCGCGCCTTCCTCGCCCAGCTCGTGCTCGACGCGCTTACGGATGACGTAGGCACGGCGCTCGAGATCCAGATCGGTAACGGAGCGGTCGGGGGCGGCGAAGAACAATTGACGGAACGTCGGCATCGCGTCGCGCGCAAGCGCCCCGAGGGAGGAGTCGTCGGTGGGAACCTCACGCCACCCGAGGACGGTCATGCCCTCGTCCTCGACGATTTTCGCAACGCCCTCGCATGCGCGAGCAGCGTCGTTCTTTCCCTGCGGCAGGAATGCAATTCCGGTGGCGTACGCGCCCGCGGCGGGCAGCTCGAAATCCACGACGGCACGGAAGAACGCGTCCGGGACCTGGATGAGAATGCCCGCACCGTCACCGGTGTTGGGCTCGGAGCCGGCGGCGCCCCGATGTTCGAGATTGACCAGCGCGGTGATGGCCTTCTCGACGATGTCCCGACTACGACGTCCATGCATGTCCACGACGAAGGCGACTCCACAGGAATCGTGTTCGTTGCGGGGGTCGTAGAGGCCTTGCGGGCCCGGAGTGTGCTTCATACCTAGCCTTCGGATAAGTCCAGCCTTCGAAATCACCGCGGCGGCGGTGTGGGGTCTTTCCTGTCGTCGGATCGGCACGGCACAGATCGCCGGCCGTCGCGGACGGCTGTTCGGTGCCGTTCGCCGTTGAAGCAGCACCCCCGGACGGACCGACTTCGACTAACCTCGAGCAGGTGAACTCTCGGTAGTACGCAAGTGCCGTACGGGCGGATCGGACAATGGTTACGCCGGTCCAACCACAAACGATAAGTCAGTACCTAGCCCACCTCGCAAATAAGGTATACCTATCCAGGCTCCCGACCTGGTGTTTTGCATAATTTCACGCGGCTCATCGCGGCCCCCTGCGCTCGAATCCCATGCGTTTTCATGCCCCCGGGAGACGAAAACTACTCCCTCGAGAGCCTCTTCGTCCCGAGATCCGCTCCCCGAACCGCCATTTCGGTGAATTACACACCTGTGTTTCGCCCTTTCCTCACCAGGCAAACCCCACCCCCACCACACAAACGCACGCGCATTTGCGCGAAAGGTGGGACGCGACCAGGCAAACCCCACCCCCACCACACAAACGCACATGCATTTGCGCGAAGGGTGGGACGCGACCAGGGAAACCCACCCCAGCTACGCAAACGCACGTGCATTTGCGGGAGGGGTGGGTGGGGCGCGAAGTGGGTGGGACGCGGGATTGGGGCGAGGTTGCTGGGGCGCGAGGGCCGGAAAAGACTGAAGGCCCGGAAAAGACTACTGGCCGCAGCGAGTGAATCAGCTGCGGCCAGTGTTGTGGGCGGAGGGGGACTTGAACCCCCACGTCCCTAAGGACACTGGCACCTGAAGCCAGCGCGTCTGCCATTCCGCCACCCGCCCGGGTGACCGGTGAACATTAACATGCACATCGGGCGGCAGAAAAATCGCGTGTGTTCCCGGAGAAAGTTCGACCTCTGCAGAGTGATCGGCAGGATCGGTCGCGCGGCAGCAACGTATATCATGCTTGAACGACGACCTCGAGCCGACACGCGCTCGGCGGTCGACGACGAAACGAGATCAGCATCGAGTTCGGGAGGAGAGGTCACCCATGGGCATAGTCCAACGTTTCGAGCGCAAGTTGCAAGGCGCGGTCGGTGACGCGTTCGCCCGGGTGTTCGGGGGAGGCGTGGTTCCACAGGAGGTGGAGGCAGCGCTGCAGCAGGAGGCGTCCGACCAGGTCCGCCCGCTCGACGGTGGCCACCTACTCGCACCGAACAGTTACGTGATCACCATCAACAGTTCCGATCACGAAGAACTTGCCGCCGACCGTGACCTGACGGTGAAAGCGTTCTCCCGTCACCTCGGCGATTACATCCGCGATCAAGGCTGGCAGACGTACGGCGACGTGGTGGTTCGGTTCGAACCATCGCCCACACTGCACACAGGGCAGTTCCGTGCCAGTGGTTCGGTCGACCCCGATGTGGGACGATCACCGCTTGCGACTGGTAACCCCCCGCGCCCGTCAGCCCCACCGAAGTCGACATCAGGAGCCGGCCCCATGACGCAGAACCCAGGCTACGACCCGCAACGTGAACCGGCTGACGGCTCCCGTCCCGATCCGCGTGCGCGTAACGGATATCCGGCCCCCGGCCAGGACCCGCGCTACGCGCACCAGAACGGCTACGACGTACACGGCCAGGACCAGGGGTATCGCAACGGTGCTCCCTACGCGAACGGCGCGTACCCGGCCGAGACGGCGGCGCCTGCCGACGGCCGTTACGACCCGCAGGCATACAGCCAGGGTCAGGGTTACGACCAGCAGCCGTACGGCCAGCAGGCATACACGGACCAGGGCTACGCGGACCAGGGCTACGACCCACAGGCACCGGGTCAGCAGGCACCGGGTCAGCAGGCTCCAGGCCAGCAGGCGTATTCCGATCAGGCATACGGCCAGCAAGGCTACGACCAACAGGCATACGGGCAGCAGGCGTACGGCCAGCAAGGCTACGACGAGCAGGCGTACGGCCAGCAAAGCTACGACCAACAGCCGTACGACCAGCAGGCATACGGGCAGCAGGCGTACGCCGATCAGGGCTACGACCAGCAGGCGCCCGACCAACAGGCATACGGCCAGCAGGCATACGCCGAGCCGGAGCGTCCTGCCGGATATCAGCAGCCCTCCTACGATTACCCCCCGCAGCCGAATGCCGGTTACCAGCAGGGCGGTTACCAGCAGGGCGGCTACCGCTACGACGAGCCCGCGTACGGCGAGAGCCAGGGCCTGTCGGCGACGTTGCAGTTGGAGGACGGCAGCGGTCGATACTTCCAGCTGCGAGACGGCCAGAACATCATCGGCCGGGGCCAGGACGCACAGTTCCGTCTACCGGACACCGGGGTATCGCGGCGTCACGTGGAGATTCGGTGGGACGGACGCGTTGCGATGCTGTCCGATCTGGGGTCGACCAACGGCACGACGGTCAACGGTGCACCCGTGCAGGACTGGCAGTTGGCCGACGGTGACGTCATCCGGGCCGGACACTCCGAGATCTTGGTCCGCATCGTTTAAACGCGCCCACCAGTATGGTGATCCACACACGCAGCTTCACCCTAGGATGCTGCGTGTGACGACGTGTCCGCACTGAGGCCACATCGGCGGGGACCGATCCGAGAGTCCGTTCCGTACGAATGAAGTGTCCGTGCGAATGAAGTAGATGGTGGCGAAGGAGGTGGACGGCTGTGCAGGGATTGATTCTGCAGCTGACCCGAGCGGGATTTCTACTCTTGCTCTGGTTCTTCGTCTGGGCCGTCCTTCGGACTCTTCGTAGTGATATCTATGCGGCGTCCGGGATGCGGATGCCCGCACGTTATTCGGGTGGTTCGAAAGTTCTCCCGTCGTTCAACAAGCAGAAGGTTGCCAAGAATCTAGTGGTGACGCAGGGCGGTCTCGCCGGCACACGAATTTCCCTCGGCACGCAGCCGGTGCTCATCGGGAGGGCCGACGATTCGACATTGGTGCTGACCGACGATTACGCGTCGACCCGCCATGCTCGTATCTCCCCTCGGGGCGGTGACTGGTACGTCGAGGATCTCGGGTCGACCAACGGCACCTACCTCGACCGGGCAAAGGTGACGACGGCTGTCCGGGTCCCACTGGGTACGCCGGTCCGCGTCGGCAAGACCGTGATCGAGCTGCGCCCGTGACTCTGGTACTCCGCTATGCGGCCCGCAGTGATCGCGGACTGGTCCGTTCCAACAACGAAGACTCGGTCTACGCCGGGGCACGCCTACTCGCGCTCGCCGACGGTATGGGCGGGCATGCGGCAGGCGAGGTCGCGTCGCAGCTGATGATCGCTGCGCTCGCTCATCTCGACGACGACGAGCCGGGCGACGACCTCCTGGGCAAGCTCGAAGCTGCGACTCGCGAGGGCAACGCCTCGATCGCCGATCAGGTCGAGGACGAGCCCGAACTCGACGGCATGGGAACGACGCTTACCGCAATTCTGTTCGCGGGCAAGAAGATCGGACTCGTTCACATCGGTGACTCGCGTGCGTACATGCTGCGCGACGAGAAACTGACACAGATCACCAGGGACGACACCTTCGTCCAGTCGCTCGTGGACGAAGGCCGGATCACCCCGGAACAGGCACACACCCACCCGCAGCGCTCGCTGATCATGCGCGCGTTGACCGGCAACGAGATCGAGCCGACGCTGACCGTCCGCGAAGTGCGCGCGGGCGACCGTTACCTTCTGTGTTCCGACGGCCTGTCCGACGTGGTCAGTGACGAAACCATCGAGAACACGATGAACGAGGGCGACTCGGGCGAATGCGCCGACCGCCTCATCGAACTGGCACTCCGAAGCGGCGGTCCGGACAACGTGACCGTCGTCGTCGCAGACGTCATCGATCTCGACTACGGACAGAGCCACCCGATCCTCGGGGGCGCCGCCAGCACGGAAGAGGAGGAGGACTCCCCTCCCCCGAATACCGCCGCAGGCCGTGCCGCCGCGATCCGGCCGCCGCGCGCGACGCCCAAGCGCGTCACCACACCTCCGCCCGCGCCCGAGAAGAAGTCCCACAAACTCCGATGGACTCTCGTGCTCGTCACGGTCGTCGCGTTGCTCATCGGTGGGGCATTCGTGGCGAAGGCAGCAATCCGGGGCAACTACTACGTCGGTGAGGACACCGGACGGGTTGCCGTGCTGCGCGGTGTCCCCGGATCGATCCTCGGGTACTCGCTGCAATCGGTACATACCGTCGGTTGCCTGGGTTCGGACGGCGACCTGACGCTGATCTCGCCGGACACGATTCCCGCCGACTGCGATGTCTTCGAGATCGACGATCTGGCGCCTGCGGCTCGTGAGCAGGTCCGCGCCGGTCTTCCGTCCGGCAAGCTCGACGATGTGAACGGTCAGATGAAGCGCCTCGCCGCGGGGGATCTGTTGCCGCCGTGCGAGACCACCACCAGCACACCCGTCACGACGACGGCGCCAGCTCCTCCCCCTGCCGTTCCTGCAACCGACGCCCCGCCGCCACCGGCTGCGCCACCCGCGCCGGAAGCACCCGTCACGACGACCGTCGAACCGACACCTTCGGTGCCTCAGGTACCGGGACAGAACTGCAGGGCCGGTACTAGATGAGTTCCAATCCATCTGTGGGGGCGTCCTTTCCGAGTCCACCGGGAGGATTCGCTCCTGCGCCGGTCCAGTCGAACCGGCGCAACATCGAGCTGCTGCTTCTCGCCGGGGCTGTTCTCATCACGACGCTGTCTCTCGTGTTGGTCGAGGCCAGCCAGGAGCAGACCATCACGTGGGATCTCGCCAAGTACGCGTTGGCCTATCTCGCCTTGGTGACGGTCGCACATCTGGCCGTCCGAAGGTTCGCCCCGTACGCCGATCCGTTGCTGCTGCCGATCGTGGCGTTGCTGAACGGGCTCGGGCTGGTGCTGATCCACCGCCTCGACCTCGCCGACCAGCAGGCCGCCGCATATCTGGGTCAGGAGATTCCGTCACCGGATGCCAACCAGCAGGTGCTGTGGACGACTTTGGCGATCGCCGGCTTCATCGCGGTACTCGTTCTGCTCAAGGACTACCGGACGCTGGCTCGCTACAGCTACACCGTCGGACTCGCCGGGTTGGTCCTGCTCGCAATACCTGCGATCCTCCCGTCGGCGTTCTCCGAGGTCAATGGCTCCAAGATCTGGATTCGTCTGCCCGGCTTCAGTCTTCAGCCGGGTGAGTTCGCGAAGATCCTGCTGCTCATCTTCTTCGCGTCGCTGCTGGTGGCCAAACGCGAGTTGTTCACCACCGCGGGCAAACACGTGCTGGGGATGGATTTCCCTCGTGCACGCGATCTCGGTCCGATCCTGCTGGTGTGGATCGTCTCGGTGGGTGTTCTCGTATTCGAGAAAGACCTCGGCACGTCCCTGCTGATCTTCGGGACCGTGCTCGTGATGATCTACATCGCCACCGAACGCGTCGGCTGGCTCATCATCGGTTTCGCTCTGCTGCTGATCGGATTCCTGTTCGCCTACCAGGTCTTCGGCCACGTCAAGATCCGCACCGACACCTGGCTGCACCCGTTCGACGACTACAACGACACCGGCTACCAGATCGTGCAGTCGATGTTCAGTTTCGCGACGGGCGGCCTCGCGGGCACGGGTCTCGGTAGTGGACGTCCGTCGCAGGTTCCGTTCGCGAAGACCGACTTCATCATCGCGACCGTCGGCGAAGAACTGGGTCTCATCGGTCTCGCGGCAGTGTTGATTCTGTACCTCGTGTTCATCATCCGTGGCCTGCGCACCGCACTCGCCGTCCGCGACAGCTTCGGCAAACTCCTCGCCGCAGGACTCGCGTTCACCATCGCGATCCAGCTGTTCGTCGTGGTCGGTGGCGTCACCAAGCTCATCCCGCTCACCGGGCTCACCACGCCGTTCCTGTCCTACGGAGGATCCTCGCTTCTCGCCAACTATCTGCTGCTCGCGCTTCTGATCAAGATTTCCGACGCGGCCCGTGAACCAGCGACGCCCAAGAAGAAGCCGGCTCCGGCCGCGCCGATCGCAGAGGCGCCGACGGAGATGGTGAAGCGCCCGTGAACACTCCGCTCCGGCGTGTGTCCATCGCCGTCATGGTGATGGTCGTCGCCCTCCTCGCCAACGCCACGTACCTCCAGGTCATCAAAGCCGACGATCTGCGCAGTGATCCGCGGAACTCTCGGGTGCTGCTCGACGAGTACTCCCGTCAACGCGGCCAGATCTCCGCGGGCGGTCAGGTACTGGCGGCATCGGTCGCAACGGACGATCGGTACAAGTATCTGCGCACGTACCCACCGAACCCGGTTGCGACGTCGAGCCCCCTCGCCAATGCGCCCGTGACCGGTTTCTACTCGATGCTGTACTCGAGCAGCGGCCTGGAGCGGACCGAGGACCAGGTGCTCAACGGCTCGGACGATCGACTGTTCGGCCGCAGGCTGTTCGACCTCATCTCGGGCCGGGATCCGCGCGGCGGCAACGTCGTCACCACCATCGACCCCGTCGTGCAGCAGGTCGCGTACGACCAGCTCACCTCGCGCGGGTACACCGGATCCGTCGTTGCGATCGAGCCGTCGACCGGCAAGATTCTCGCGATGGTGAGCACCCCGAGCTACGACCCCAATCTGCTGGCGAGTCACGACGGCGAGCAGACGACGGCCGCATGGGACGAGCTCAACGCCGACCCGGGCAAGCCTCTGCTCAACCGGGCGATCTCGGCGACGTACCCTCCCGGCTCGACGTTCAAGGTGCTCGTGACCGCCGCGGCGCTCGAGCACGGTGCAACCCCGGACGACCAACTGACCGCGGCCCCGAACATCACGTTGCCCGGCACCGAGACGACGCTCGAGAACTACAACGGAAGCACGTGCGGCGGCGCTCCGACTGCGTCGCTGCGTGAAGCCTTCGCTCGGTCCTGCAACACGGCGTTCGTCGAGCTGGGCATCAAGACGGGCGCGGACGCGCTCCGTGACACAGCGTCGGCGTTCGGCATCGGAAACGAAGCGACGTCCATTCCGCTCCCGGTCGCCGACAGCACCATCGGCTCGATTCCGGACGACGCCGCACTCGGCCAGTCCAGCATCGGCCAGCGCGATGTTGCTCTGACGCCACTGCAGGACGCGATCATCGCGGCCACCGTGGCCAACGGCGGAGTACGGATGAAGCCGCACATGGTCGCGCAGCTCCAGGCACCCGACCTGTCCAACTTGGCGACGACGACCCCGCAGTCGGAAGGCGAGGCGATCAGCCCGCAGACCGCGGCAACGCTGACCTCGCTGATGGTCGGCGCGGAGAACAACGCCGGATCCGAAGGCAAGATCCCCGGCGTACAGATCGCGTCGAAGACCGGTACCGCCGAGCACGGCACCGACCCGCGCAACACGGCGCCGCACGCGTGGTACATCGGCTTCGCTCCCGCCGACAACCCGAAGATCGCAATTGCCGTTCTCGTCGAGGACGGCGGAGACAGGGCGCTCGCAGCGACCGGTGGCTCGGTTGCCGCTCCGGTCGGTCGCGCGGTCATCGCTGCCGGACTGCAGGGGAGGTAACGGTATGCCATTGAGCAACGGTGCGGTCATCGCACAGCGGTACCGCCTCATTCGGCTCATCGCGACGGGCGGAATGGGTCAGGTCTGGGAGGCGATGGACAATCGCCTCGATCGCCGGGTCGCGGTCAAGGTCCTCAAAGCCGAATTCTCCGAGGATCCGGAGTTCCTGCAGCGCTTCCGTTTCGAAGCTCGAACGACCGCTCAGCTCAACCATCCCGGCATCGCCGGCGTCTACGACTACGGCGAGACTCGCGACGAGGCAGGCGAATCCCTCGCCTACCTCGTGATGGAACTCGTCAACGGCGAGCCACTGAACGCGGTTCTCGGGCGCATCGGACGGCTTCCGCTCGGACACGCCCTCGACATGCTCGAGCAGACCGGTCGCGCACTCCAGATCGCACACTCCGCAGGCGTCGTCCACCGCGACGTCAAACCCGGCAACATCATGATCACCCCTGCCGGTCAGGTGAAGATCACCGACTTCGGCATCGCCAAAGCCGTCGACGCATCCCCGGTCACCAAGACCGGCATGGTCATGGGCACCGCCCAGTACATTGCCCCCGAGCAGGCACTCGGCAGCGAAGCGACCTCGGCGAGCGACGTCTATTCGCTCGGCGCCGTCGGATACGAGGTGCTGTCCGGATCGCGTCCCTTCACCGGTGAAGGGGCACTCACGGTCGCGATGAAGCACGTTCGCGAGATGCCTGCTCCGTTACCGAACGATCTTCCGCCCGGCGTCCGTGAATTGATCGAGATCACCATGGCGAAGGATCCTGCCGCGCGGTATGCGAACGGCGGCGAGTTCGCCGACGCGGTGGCCGCGGTACGCGCAGGTCGTCGCCCGCCTGCTCCGGGTACCGGCCGTGGGCCGGGCACCGGACGCGTGATGATGCCCGGCGTCGTCGCTGCCCCGGACAGCACGCAGATGATGCCGACGTCGCAGAATCAGTACACCGGCCCGACGACGGGGGCAGCAGCACCCGCCGAGCCGGAGAAGACCGGTATGACGTCGGCGCAGAAAGCTCTGGCGTGGGGCGGCGGCGGTCTGTTGCTGCTGGCGGTCATCATCGGCGGATTCGTGCTGTTGAATCGGCAGGACGAGACACCGACGCCGTTCACGCCGCCGACGACGACCTCGCAGCGGCCGACGACCACCACCGTGCCGCCGACCACGACCCCTCAACCGACCACGACGACGGTGCCGCCGACGACAACCGAGGAACCGACGACCACCACCGAGCCGCCGACCACGACCCCCGAACCGACCACGACGACGGTGCCGCCGACAACGACTGCGGCCCCGACCACCACCACCGGTCAGTTCACGATTCCTTCCATCACGTTGCCCACGCTGCCCGGCGCAGGCGACGACGAGGACTCCGGCGAACTCGAGAACCCCTTCCTCAGGCCTGATCGACAAGGACAGCGATGACGACACCCCGCAATCTCTCCTCCCGCTACGAGCTGGGCGAGATTCTCGGCTTCGGTGGTATGTCCGAGGTCCATCTCGCTCGGGACGAACGCCTCGATCGTGATGTAGCGATCAAGGTTCTTCGTGCCGACCTCGCCCGCGATCCGACGTTCTACCTGCGGTTCCGCCGGGAAGCGCAGAACGCCGCCGCCCTCAACCACCCCGCGATCGTCGCCGTCTACGACACCGGTGAAGCCGAAACCGAAGCCGGACCGCTTCCGTTCATCGTCATGGAGTACGTCGACGGCAACACCCTGCGCGACATCGTCCGCGCCGAGGGGCCGATGGCTCCGCGTCGGGCGATGGAGGTCATCGCCGACGTCTGCGCTGCCCTGGACTTCAGCCACCGCAACGGCATCGTTCACCGTGACGTCAAACCCGCGAATGTGATGATCAACAACGCGGGTGCGGTCAAGGTGATGGACTTCGGTATCGCTCGGGCGATCGCCGACAGCTCGAGCCCGATGACGCAGACCGCTGCCGTCATCGGCACCGCGCAGTATCTGTCGCCGGAACAGGCGAGAGGCGAGCAGGTCGATGCACGCTCGGACGTCTACTCGCTCGGTTGTGTGCTGTTCGAGATCCTGACCGGGGAGCCGCCGTTCAAGGGCGACTCACCCGTCGCGGTGGCCTACCAGCACGTCAGGGAAGATCCGCAGCTGCCCTCGCGCGTCAACCCGTCGATCCCCCGTGAGCTCGACTCCATCATCCTCAAGGCGATGGCGAAGAACCCGGCCAACCGGTATCAGACAGCCGCCGAGATGCGTACCGATCTCGTACGCGTACTCGGTGGCCAACGACCGAGCGCGCCGACCGTCATGAACGACGAGGACCGCACCACGATCCTCGGGACCATGGACACGCGACAGCCGCAGACGCACTCCGCCGACACGTCCGCCGCAGCGGCAACCACCCGCCACTCCGACGGTGAGGATCCGCCGAAACGGCGCGGGCTTCGTATCGCACTGCTGGCTCTTGCAGCCGTGGTCGTCGTCGGCATCGTCGGTGCGTTCCTGCTGTCGCTCGGCCCGTCGACGGATCGCGTCACGGTCCCCACCGTCGCGAATCTCGATTCCGCCGAAGCGGTGTCGACCCTGCAGGACCTGGGGCTCCGCGTGAACGTCCAGGACAAGCCCGATCCGACGGTACCGACGGGCAAGGTCATCGGATCACAGCCGGCAGGAGGGACCGAAGTGGATTCGCCGAGCAACGTCAACCTCGACGTCTCCACCGGACCCGAGCAGGTCCAGGTCCCGCAGCTAGGCGGCAAGACGCAGCAGCAGGCCGCGCAAGCACTCTCCGATGTCGGGCTCGAACTCGACGGCACCGTCGGCCGCGCAACATCGACACCGGAGAACCTCGACAAGGTCGTCGAGCAGAACCCGTCGACGGGGGTCGGCATCACCGTCGGATCCGCCGTCCGGGTCACCCTCGGGAGCGGACCGGCGCAGGTCCGCGTGCCGAACGTCGTCGGCCAGCAGATCGAGGTGGCGCAACCCAACGTCGAAGGCGCTGGATTCAAGGTTCGGATCGAAAACATCGACTCGGGTCAGCCGGTCGGCCAGGTCGTCTCGACCACTCCAGCAGGCGGCAGCAACGCCACCGAGGGCGATACCGTCACACTGCAGGTGTCGAACGGAGACAAGATCCCGATGCCGGATCTGCTCGGACTCACCGCCTCGCAGGCCCTCTCTGCCCTCGAGGCCGCCGGATGGACGGGAACGAGCGCCAACATCACCTCGACCACCCAGAGCACCCTCGATCCGACACTCGTGGGCCGCGTCGTCAATCAGGCCGAGCCCGCGGGCTCGGAGATCACCAAGACGCAGAGCTTGAACCTGAGCATCGGAACCTTGGGAATCCCGCCGAGGTAGCTGCCTGTCGAGTGCGTGGTCACCTTCGGCGGTGTCCACGCACTCACAGGGCAGGCGTGGAGCCGGCCGGAGCGACCAACGTGGGTGTCGGAGAGGCCGCACTGGCGACCTGCGCCTCGAGCTGGCGGACCAGCTGGTCGTCGAGCTCGAGCCCGCAGACGGCGAGCCAGTTCGCCAACATCCGGTGTCCTCCCTCGGTGAGGATCGACTCCGGGTGGAACTGAACGCCGTGGATGGGTAGCTCGCGGTGACGCATCGCCATCACCAACCCCGAATCGGTTCGTCCGGTCACTTCGAGCACATCGGGAATGGTCTCCTCCACCACCGTGAGCGAGTGGTAGCGCGTGGCGGTGAACGGCTCGGACAGTCCGGCCAGCACGCCGACTCCGGAGTGATGGACCTTGCTCGTCTTGCCGTGCAGAAGCTCCGGTGCGCGGTCGACGGTCGCACCGAACGCAGCACCGATCGCTTGATGGCCGAGGCACACGCCCAGAACCGGAGTGCCCGACGCGGCAGCCGCCGTCACCAGCTCCATCGTCGCGCCTGCCCGTTGCGGGGTGCCGGGGCCCGGACTGAGCAGGATGCCGTCGAACTCTGCAGCCACGGCGTCACGGTCGGCAAGGCGGTCGTCGTCGTTCCGCCAGACGGTCGCGTCGACTCCCAGCTGACCCAGATACTGCACGAGGTTGAAGACGAAGCTGTCGTAGTTGTCGACGACCAGGATGCGCATGCGCCCAGAATAGGTGAACCGACCTAGTGCGGAACCGGCAAGGCCGTCATCGAGCCGGTTGTGCGAACCGAGTCCGTACCGGGCCGTCGTGACCTGGAACCTCCAGATCGGCCGAGGATGCGGCCCGATAGCCCAGGCCGTAGCGCAGCGCGTACTGCTGGAACACGCGTACACCTGGGTTGTTCGCGAGCGCAGCGTCAAGGCGCGCCGGATCCCCCAACGCCGTGACGACGTACGGCGGGCTGTACGTGCGACCACCCAACAGCAGCGTGTTCCCGATGCATCGCGGAGCCACTTCGCTGACGATGCGCTGGTCCTGCATCGCGATCGCCGACGCGCCGCCGGTCCACAGGGCGTTCAGCACACTCTGGACGTCCTGCTGATGCACCACGAGGTCGTCCGGAGATGCGTCGGAGGCGTATCTGCCGTCCGCGGCGCGAGGTGCGTCGGTCAACGTGACCACGACGCCCGGTCCTGACTCCGGGTTCAGTCCGGCAGCGCCGTTCAACGCCTCCGACCGGGCAAGCGTCGTTCCCACGTCGGCGTCGCCCGATGCTGCTTGTCTCTGCAGCTCCTCGAGTTGCAGAGACAGGTTCTCCCGGTCGGTTTCGGCCTCTTCGGTGCTGGTCTGCGCGCTTCTGACCAGATCGGACAACCGCGTGGTATCCGATCTGCGGATCTCGTTGCCCGCGGACATGTGCCGCGTAGTGGCCAGGAGCAGCCCGACGACGATGCAGACCACGAGCACGAGGATCTGCCAGCCGTGGTCGGCCAGAGGGGTTCGATGTCGGTGGCGCTCGGTCATGACCTCGTCCGGTGCTCTCGCGTGCGATTCTCCTGCGCTAGCGTGTACTGGGCGAGTATCGGATGGATACGACACCCGCCCCGAAAGCAGACGCTACCCGCTCGGTCCGTACCGGTTTGTCCACAGCCTGTGCCTGAGGTAGTCCACATGTGTGGATTACCGCGATCGAGCAACGACGACGAAGAGGTTCGAAGATGCCCAAATCGAAGGTTCGTAAGAAGAAGGACTACACGATCGCGCCTGGCGCCCACACTCCCGGGGTTGTGAAAGCAGGCCCGTCGAGCACGCTCTATGTGTCGGTGATGCTGGGATTCATGCTGGTAGGGCTCCTGTGGTTGCTGGTGTACTACTTGGCTGCCGATGACCTTGCATGGATGAACGGCCTCGGTGCGTGGAACTTCCTGATCGGTTTCGGATTCATGGTCGTCGGTCTCGTGATGACCATGAAATGGCGATGACAACGCCTCTCGTGGCTCTACTTACACACGTGTCATTCATCCCCAATGTGGATAACTCCTGTGGATAACTCGGCAGACTATCCACAGGATGTGCACAAGACCTCGTGGGCGACTCCGACCGTCGCTGTGGTCGCGCTCACAATCGGCGGATTGGTGCTGGTCGTGGCCTCGTTCTTCACCGGCACCGATCCCGCGGGCCGATTTCTCGTATCGCTGGCGGCCATCGGCCTGTGGATAATCGCCGGTTTGGCGGCATGGCAACGCCCAAGGCTGTGGATAGACGGCGAGTCTCTGTCGATGAAGCGTCTCTCGGGAGTGAAGACCTACCGCCGCGACGAGATCACCCGCGTGAAACTGGTCCGCTATCCGCGTTTGGGTCGACGAGTCCCGATGCTGGAATTGGATCTGCAGCGATCCGGCGAAGACGACGACCGACTCGTCATCCTCGGGCGGTGGGATCTGGGCACCGACCCCAGGGATGTGTACGACGCCCTCGAGCGTCACGGCCTGGTGCCGCCGGAGCGCTGAATGTCGGGGTCAGAGTCCGAGCTGAGCACGTAGGTCGAGCACCCGCACCGCGATGATCGCCAGTGCGAGGGCGGCAACGCCTGCGACGGCGATCCAGCCGACCCACGGTGAACGCGTCCGGCTGGGCAGAAAAACAATGGCGGCGGACGCGGCAGCGCCTGCGACGAGCCCGCCCATGTGGCCCCACAGCGAGATACTGGGTACCGAGACACTGATGACGATGTTCAGGCCGATCACGGCCAGCACGGGCGTCGGGCTGCGTTTGAGTTTCAGCAGAATGACCGCCTGCGCGCCGAGCAGGCCGAAGATCGCGCCCGATGCGCCGACGGTGACGGCCCCCGGTGCCTCCAGAACCATGACCGATGCGCTGCCGCCGAGAAGCGAGACCACGTACACCGCGATGTAGCGGGATCTGCCGAGAACAGCTTCGAGGTCTCTACCGATGATGTACAGCGCGAACATGTTCACGAGCAGGTGTATCGGTCCCGAATGCAGGAAACCGCTACCGATCAGCCGCTCGACGTCACCTGTCGCGACCGCAGGTGGGTACAGCGCCCACTGTTGGAAGAGGCCGGAACCGCTGGTGTTTCCCATCACCGAACGCGATTGCACGGCCGTCACCGCGAAGGCGAGGACGTTCAGTCCCATGATGATGTAGGTGACCAACCCGTACGACGACGCAGCGGGAGCGCCGACGACCGTACGAACGGGCATGACGGACGCATTCGCGGCCTGAATGCAGTCGACACAGTGCTGACCGACCGCCGCGGGCCGCAAGCACTCCGGGCACGACGGCCTTCCGCAGCGCGAGCACGCAAGACCTGTAGGGCGGTCGGGGTGCCGAATGCACCGCGACTGAGGTGGGGTGGGCTGATCGCCAGGCGCGCCACCCCAGCCGGGGTTCGTCATGATGAAGAAGAGTCCTTCTGTGCGAAAAAGGTCAGGCGATCGTGATGTTGTCGATGACGACCTCGTCCACCGGGCGGTCACCGCGACCGACAGCCGTACCGGAGATCGCGTCGACGACCTTCTTGGATGCCTCGTCGGTCACCTCACCGAAGATGGTGTGCTTGCGGTTCAGGTGCGGGGTCTTGGTGGTGGTGATGAAGAACTGTGAACCGTTGGTTCCCGGTCCGGCATTCGCCATCGCCAGCAGGTAGGGGCGGTCGAACGAAAGTTCCGGGTGGAACTCGTCGCCGAACTTGTAGCCCGGTCCGCCGGTGCCGGTGCCCGTGGGGTCGCCGCCTTGGATCATGAACCCGTCGATGACGCGGTGGAAGACGGCGCCGTCGTAGAACGGTCCGGTCTTCTCGCCCGACGCGTTGGCGGTGGTGTATTCCTTCGAGCCGTCGGCGAGGCCGACGAAGTTCTCGACCGTCTTCGGCGCGTGGTTGCCGAACAGCTCGATGACGATGTCGCCGCGGTTGGTGTGCAGTGTTGCCGTGGATGTCTTGTTTGGTGAAGTCACACCACCATCGTGCCATTGTCGTGTCGCTGTGGGGTCGGCTGCCGGTGGTTCGCGGCATCTTTGTGGAACAGTGGAGACATGACCAGCACATCGAAGTCGACTCGGATCCGCGACGTCGCCGTCGGCACGGGTGGGGATCTGCTGAAGGCAGCGAAGATCCTCGGCACCGGAACAGCAGGCGTCAGCGCGACGCTTGCTACGCGCGGCTACACCCTCACCCGACGCGAAATCGAGCGCAGGAAGGTCCGCAGGGCCGCTCCCGCTCGTCGTTCCGCTTCGCGAGTGTCCCCGCGGACCAGACGACTCGTAGTTTTCGGAACACTGTTCGGGGTTGCTGCCGGCATAGCGGCGCTCGCTGCGAAACGGCGACGCGTCGTCGAGCCACCCGCCGATGCACCGCCGAGCCTGGCCGACTACGCGCAGGCGTCGACGTCGTCGAACGGCCAGTCTGCCGCTGTCCACAAAGCCTGACGGTAAGGCCGACGGACTGGCTCACGGCAGCACGGTCGAGCGGTACGTCGCCGGCGTGATCAGATGACCGTGGCACCGCCGTCGGCTACCAGTTCCATGCCGTTGACGTAGCTCGAGTCGTCCGAGGCGAGGAACAACGCGACCGACGCGATCTCCTCGGGTCGGCCCATCGCGCGCCGCGGGATCACGGATTCGAACTGAGCCTTCATCTCGTCGGTCATGACCTCTTCCATCATCGGCGAGGAGACCTGGCCGGGGGTCAGCACGTTGACTCGAATCCTCCTGTCCCGCAACTCCGCAACCCACACTCGTGCGAAGGCGGGCAATACGGCCTTGCTCGCCGCGTACACGCTCCAATCGGGGAAGCCTCGAAGTGAGGCGTTGGACCCGGTCATGAAGATCGAACCGCCATCGTTGAACAGCGGCAGCGCCTTCTGGACGGTGAACAGCGTGCCGCGGGCGTTCAGCGAGAAGGCAGCGTCGAAGTGCTCCTCGGTGATCTCACCGAGCTTGCTCTGCGCGCCCACCCCCGCACTGGCCCACAGCACGTCGATCGCACCCTTCTGCTGCTCGACCGTCGCGAACAGGCGATCGAGATCGTCGAGGTTCGCCGCGTCGCCGAGCACGCCCGTGACGTTTCGACCGATGTGCTGCACAGCGTCGTCGAGCGCGTCCTGTCGCCTGCCCGTGATGAAGACGTACGCGCCTTCTTGGGCAAACAACTTCGCACCAGCGAGGGCCATCCCGCTGGTCGCCCCAGTGATGACTGCAACTTTGCCGTCTAGCTTTCCCACGATTACTCCATTCGTTCGGCACCGATGCTAAGTACACCGATCAGGGTGCTTAACGTATCCGTCATCGGCGTCGAGCGCAAGCTATGTACACCGATCCGTACCAACGGGTTATGCTTGGCCGATGACGGAGTTGGAGAAGGGGCCGCAAGGCCTGCGCCGCGGCAGGGGCGCCCGGGAACGGATACTCAGCGCTTCACACCAGCTGTTCCGTGATCAAGGCATCAACAGCACCGGTCTCGACCAACTCTGCACGGTGGCCCAGGTGTCCAAACGCACCTTCTATCAGCACTTTCCTGGCAAAGACGAGCTCATTGCGGAGCACCTGCGCCGCTTCGATCCCGACATCGCGCCCGAGGTATTCGACCGCACCGACCTCACGGCCCGCGAACGGCTCCTCGCGGTCTTCGACCTCCACTCGCCGCTGTGCCCGTTCATCGCGGCGTCCGTCGAGATCAGTGACCCGAGCCACCCCGCCCGCGTGCAGGCCCGTGACTACAAGAGAGCCTTTGCAGCGCGGCTCGCCGACACCGCCCGTGAGGCCGGCGCCACCGAGCCCGAACAGCTCGGCGAACAATTGGCGCTGCTCCTGGACGGCGTGTCGGCCCGCAACCGAGTCCTCGACACCGACACCTTCGCCACCGCCGCCACCATCGCGGCCGTCCTCGTCGAGAGCGCCATCACGCCGCACCATCGTGATTGACCTAGCCGACCTCGTTACCGCGTCCCGCGACGACCAGTGCGACAGCGTGCTGTGAGGTCGTGCCGTCGGTGAAGTACTGGCTGTGCCGATTCGACGCGTCCAGATCACCCTCGGCCCCGGTCGGCAGTGTCCGAACTCCGTCCAAGGAATTGGGGTCCGCCCCGAACGCGCCCAGGTCTGCGACGATGTCGTCCGCCGCCTCACCGACGAAGAGATGTCCGGGCGGCACCGACAACTCGTGCACCGTTCCGACACCGAGCCCCGGCGAGCCCACGACCACCATGTCGTCCACTCCGGCGCTCTCGGCGCCGCGCACTGCGTGAGCGGCAGTCAACGAACCGTACGAGTGCCCGACCAACGACAGATGTGGATCGCTCCGACGCGACGCGTCGAGGCCGTCGAGGAACGTTCGAAGCCTCGCGGCGCCGACCACTGCCGCCGTTGCCCCGGCGACGGAACGGTTCGGGTCGAGCACACTCCAGCCCGTGTGCGGCGCCTCGTAGTTCATCCACGTCACGCACGCGACGGTGTCCGGCGGCGATACTGCGTCCTCCGCAACAGCTTCGAGTGATTCCATGTCCCCGTCGTATCTTCCGATGTCGCCTTCGACGTCGGAGCCGAGTCCAGGAACGAACACTGCCACATGTGTTGCCGTGTCGACGTTTCCGACCGCGATTGCCGCCAGAGTGTCCTCGCCGCTCGAGTTGTCCAGAACCAACAGTTGCCGGTTGCCCAGTGCCAGCGTCTCCGACACCGCATCGAGCGCCTTCAGGCGTTTCTCCGTCTGTTCCAGACCTACGTCCGCATTGTCGAAGAGACCACCGAACACGTTGTGGTCCAGTCTTTTTCGAAGGTCGTCCGCAACCTCCCGAAGTCGTGTCCGCTCGAGGGTGAGCATCCGCCGATTGGCGGCATCGCGCACGCCCGCTGGAATACCGTCGAGGTTGCCGATCCTCCCCGGATCCCGGACCAGTAAGGCCGTCCGGTCGGCGGGGGTCGAGGATTCCCAGAACGCAGCATTCGACGCCGGACTCTGCTCCGATACGTCGAGAGAGGCGATCGTCCCAGCACCCGTGGTTTCAGTGCTTGTGGTCCCAGCGCTTATGGTCCCGGCGCCGGCCTGGGCGGCGCGCAGTTCACTCGCGATGCGATCGTCGAGTTCGGTTGCCCTTCTTATTGATTCGGTCACTCGGGCTTGTATCTCACGTCGGTGGCGCAGACGATCACGGCCGATGGACCATGCGTCCGCCGCGGCCGCCGTATACACCGGGAGAGCATCCACGACGGTGCCGTCCGGTTCGACGTCCATGGTGTGCTCGGTCGCGTCGGCTGTGCATCGGCGAACCGTACTCACGAGCGGGTACATCGAGGTCGACGCCTCCTCCACACATCGACCCACGGTGAGGAGCACCTGTGCGCGGTTAACGAGGTCGCCCCGGATCGAGAGGACAGCCGAGCGGGCGGCATCGGCAGCAGGCCCGTGCCAGTCGAGTTGCTCGAGCAACCGGGCCGATTCATCGGCGTGATCGGTCAGCGCACTCGCCGAATCCTTCACTCGCTGGGCCAGGACGGAGACCTCCGCCGGATTCCAACTCCGAACATCTTCCCAGGACACCGTCATGTCGCCGCCTCGTGTTGTTCCCGCCATCGATCGAATGATCGATCCACACGAGAATTCAACATCGCATTTCGAACATGCCCCGAAATTCATCCCCAGGCTGTGGATGAATTCTGTGGATGACGCGTCAGCGCGCGATTCGCCACTCCGATTCGTCTGTGTCGGAGGCGTCGGGGAGGGACGGCTTCTGCGAGGCAGGCCGACTCCGTTTGGCGCGGTAGAGATCCGCGTCGGCTGCTCGATAGATATCGATCCACCGCCTCGCGGCGGGCATGCACACCAGTCCGACACTCCATTCGGCGCGGTGAGCTCGACGGAGCTTGTCGATGATCTGCCAAGCTTCGGCCTCGAGTACACCGGGCATGAACAGTACGAATTCGTCGCCGCCGAGTCTGCCGAGTACATCTCTGCGGCTCAGTTCTGCTTTCCATGCCTTCGACACCCGGGAGAGCAGAACGTCACCTGCGATGTGGCCGTACTCGTCGTTGATCTGCTTGAAGTTGTCGAGATCGAGGACTGCGACGCTGACGGACAGGCCTCTGGTGGCACACGTGGGCAGCATCTTCTCGACCTTCGATTCGAAGCCGAAACGGTTCAGAAGTCCGGTGAGTGCGTCGTGCGTCGCCGAGAACCGCATCCGCCGAGCGAAGGCCCCGAACACCTCGGTGGCTCCGACGATGCCGAGCGCGATCAGGACATAGCTGACGAACGATGATTCGTACGGCCCGGCCGCTGCACCTGCGACAGACGCAAAAGCAAGGACTGCAACCCATATCCCTGCATTGCGTTCCGACCAGAATGCCCCGATGTGCATGCCCAGGAACATCGCGGCTTGCACACAGATCAGAAAGGCCGGCAGCGTCGCACTCGCGGAGAAGGACAGCGACAGCGCGACGATGGCCAGAAAGGTAACGATTCCGATGATTCGTTGGGGACTCGGGGGACGTGATCTGGTCAGTACGACGATCGCGACGACACCGCACAGCAGCGACATCACCACCGCGGTGCGTCCCCAGAGGCCTTGGGTACCCCATGACGAGCTGCCCCCGGCTGCGTAGAGCATGGTCGTCGCGGCGACGAAGACCAACAACGTCACCCCGGACTCGTCGAGCTTCGGTCTCATCATGAGCCGCGCACCCCGGCAGAGATGGACGTGCGGGCAGATGTGCGCATCGTCGAACTCGGCATTGCCCACCTCCCCACGAACACCAACGCTCGGAGAACACCCCACTCAGGCAGGCACATGCAGAGAATGCACTACCCCTATCTCGTGCGGGACTTTAACACTTTCTGCCGACATTCGATCACGCGCGCAGTGGGGAGGGTGACCGATCGGCTCAGGAGGCGATCTCGCCGCGTGCTGCCTGCCTGGCGAGAAGGCGATCCCGCGACTCCTCGAACCGTGTTGCCTTGACGCCGAGCTCGTCCACGAATGCGGCAAGACGATCGCGGTCCCGCTCGCCTTCACCGGAGAAATCGTTGCGCTCGAAGATGCGCCACTTGCGCAGAACGGGCATCAGTACCTCGTCGAGGTGTTGACGGAGGTCGTAGATTCCGTACTTGGCAAGGGTCATGGCATGTTTGCGAAAGTTCGGCATGTTCAGGCCTGGCATCGCGAAGTCCGTCGCGACGTCGGCGATTGCCTTGATCGTCTGGTCGGGTGTCAGGTCCAGGGCCGCGGCACCGAGATTGCGATAGAAGATCATGTGCAGGTTCTCGTCGGCTGCGATACGCGCCAGCATGCGGTCCGCAACCTCGTCCCCACACGCCAGACCGGTGTTGCGATGGGAAACCCGGGTGGCCAGTTCCTGCAATGTCACGTAGGCGACCGAGTGGAGAAAGTTCGCCCCGTCCATCGGAGCGTCGACGCCTGTGGTCATGTGCTGCATCCTGGCCCGCTCGAGTTCGACCGGGTCCACCGCGCGAGTGACGACCAGATAGTCCCTCATGACGATTCCGTGGCGGTTCTCCTCCGCCGTCCAGCGGCCAACCCAGGTCCCCCACGCACCGTCGAGTGAGAAATTGTCGGCAAGCCCACGGTGATACGACGGCAGATTGTCCTCGGTCAGCAGGTTCGTGATCATGGCGGTGCGCGCGAGGTCCGACAACGACGACTGCGATTCGTCCCAGTCGTCTCCACCCATTGCCGCGAAGTTCCGACCCTCGTCCCAGGGGATGTAGTCGTGTGGATGCCACTCCTTCGCCATCGAAAGGTGGCGATTGAGATTGTCTTCCATCGTTTCTTCGAGCTCGGTGAGAAGTTCGGTGTGATCGAGAGCACGCATTGTTGCTGATCCTGTCCACGAGTGGATGGGGCGGGAGTGGAGCCTGCGGAATGACCCAGGGTGGCGGGAGTGGAGCCTGCGGAACGACCCTTGTAGCGGGAGTGGAGCCTGCGGAACGACCCAAGGTGTGGGGAGAGTGGAGCCTGCGGGCGGCCCGGCGGAGGTGGCGGCTTCGGATGGCGTGGTTCGGACGCACCCCCCTGCGGTGCGTTCGAACCACGAGCCCGTCGTCGAACCTCGTACTTACCGAACGGTAGGGGGTCGAGGCGACTTCTGCGGCAGCTCCGGCAGATCTCTGGAGATGTACCCACTGGTGCTTGGGTGTGTTGGCACCCGTCACAGCAGCGTGACCGCGGTGACCGGACAAAAAAAGACGCCCAGCCGGTGAGGGCTGGGCGTCTTTTCTGGGTGGAGCCTAGGAGATTCGAACTCCTGACATCTGCCTTGCAAAGGCAGCGCTCTACCAACTGAGCTAAGGCCCCGGGGTGGTGCTGAACAAGCGAACAACAGCGTACACGCTTGTTACCAGCGGACGATCAGGCGGTCGTTACCTCGTGCCAGACCCCGTCTCCAGAGCGTATGGAACGCACTTTCGACACTGCCACGAGGATCGTTACCACCGCTCCGACAAGGACGAGAATCTTCACAGAAACTCACCCTCTTCGTCTCGCTCGGTGTGGGCCTAGGAGGACTTGAACCTCCGACCTCTTCCTTATCAGGGAAGCGCTCTAACCGCCTGAGCTATAGGCCCGCGAACCTCGGAAACGGAAAGATTTTCTCTTCCCGAACCGAGGAGTGAGGTTACCGTATCGAACCGCTGTACTCCAAAACGGCCCGATGCGGCACCCGCCACCAGGTGAATCAGTCCCGATCCGCCAATGTCACTTCAACGCCGCCGACCAGGTCGGACGAGAGGTTGTAGATGAAGGAACCGATAGTCGTCAGCGCGGTGAACAGAACGACGTTGATGACACCGATCACAGCGGCGTATCCGAAGACTTGGCCTGCGCTGACGAGTCCTCCTTCACCGGACTCGTTGACGATCTCGGTGAATGCACTGTTGAGCCGGTCCCAGACGCCCATACCGTCGAGCACCGCGTACAGCAGACCGACGGCCACCATCCACACGAAGAACAGCGACACAGCGATGACCAGCGAGATCTTCAGCGTCGACCAGGGGTCGATCTTGCGTAGCTGAATGGTCGCGCGGAGAGACTCGCCTTCGGTACGAGCCACGACGAGGGCCGGCTGCGACACCTGCTGCTTGTCGGCAGTCGACTCCGGGTGATGTACCTCCGACAGGTCCGGCATGTCCTTCGCCAGATCTTTGCGCTCGATGTGCCGAGTAGGCCCGTCGATGACCGCGGCCTTCGACTTGGCTGCCTCGCGGCGCTGCGTCTTGGCCTCGGGATCCTCGACTGCCGAGTAAGCAGCTGCCTGGGTGGGGTCACTCTTGGTCGTATCCACCCCTACCCCCGAAGGCAGCGGTCCACCCGAGGGCAGCGATCCCGGCCGGGTCGAGAGATTCGTCTGTGGCTGGCGCTGCGGCTGGCCCTGTGGTTGCGGCTGCCCCTGATCCGAGCGTTGCCCACGCTGCCACGGCGGTGCACCCTGGGCCGAGCCGTTGGCCGGGGACGGCTCGGAAATCCGCTCGTCCCTGGGTCCGGGGAACGCAGCGGTCGGCGGCTGGTTTTCGCCTGCCCGCAACGGATCCCGCGGGCGTCGCTCCTCGACCGGTTGTTCGACGCGGGGAGCAGCCTGGGTAGGAGGCTGTTCCGCGGCCGAGGGACGTGGCGGTGCGGGCAGACGAGGCGCTGCCTGTTCCGATTCCCTGCCCTCCGCTGCGGCAGCCGCCCCAGCCGGTGGCTGGATCGGACGCTCCGAAGGTCGAGAATCCGGCTGCTGAGCAGTCGGCTGAGCCTTGGGCGCCCTGTCGGGTGCCTGCGTCTCGGTCTGGGCAGGGCGTTCGGCCGCCCTGGGAGCCGCAGGAGGAGATTGGGGACGCTGAGGCGGCTGACCACTTGGGGACTGTCCACCCCGGGACTGACCGCCCTGGGGTTGAGTGCCCTGAGGAGGCCGCCCCTGCGGAGGGCCCTGCGGCGGCTTCACCGGTGGCCGAGCCCCACCCTGAGGCGGTGAACTCTGTGGCGCGCCACCCTGCGGCGCGCCTGCGGGCCGCCCCGAGGGCGGGCCAGCGGGCCGCGCAGCAGGCTGGGGCCTGACCGGCTGCTCGGCTCGATCACTCTGCGGACCCGGCGCACTGCCTGGCCTGTTGGGAGTGCTCACTACGACTCCTTCGATGCATCATCTTCGGTGCTCTCCGAGCCCGGCTCGGGTTCGTCGGCATTGCGGGCGATAGCGAGCAGTGTGTCGCCTTCACCGAGATTCATCAACCGAACGCCCTTCGTCTGTCGGCCCGCCTTCCGTACCTGCTTCGCTGCAGTCCGGATCACACCGCCACCCGAGGTGATGGCGTAGAGCTCGTCGTCGTCGTCGACGATGAGAGCTCCCACCAGGGTGCCACGCTTCGGGTCGTATTGAATTGTCAGTACGCCCTTGCCGCCACGACCCTGCTGCGGGTAGTCCTCCATCGCAGTGCGCTTGGAGTAACCACCCGATGTCGCGACCAGCAGATACTTGCCCTCACGGACGACGTTGAGCGACAAGAGCTGGTCTTCGCCGTTGAACCGCATGCCCTGCACACCGGATGTCGCGCGGCCCATCGGACGCAGAACCTCGTCCGTGGCCGAGAACCTGATCGACTGTCCCTGTGCCGAGACGAGCAACAGGTCGTCGTCGGACGACGCGAGTACCGCGCCGACGAGTTCGTCTTCGCCGCGCAGGTTGACCGCGACGATTCCGCCACTGCGATTGGAATCGAAGTCGGTGAGCTTGGACTTCTTGACCAAGCCGCCCTTCGTCGCGAGAACCAGGTACGGGGCGTCCTCGTAGGTCTGGATCTGGATGACCTGGGCGATCCGCTCGTCCGGTTGGAACGCCAGCAGGTTGGCGACGTGCTGACCACGTGCCGTGCGGTTGGCCTCGGGAAGCTCGTACGCCTTGGCGCGGTAGACCCGGCCCTTCGTGGTGAAGAACAGGATCCAGTCATGGGTGGAGCAGACGAAGAACTTGCTGACGATGTCGTCCTGCTTCAAGCCCGCGCCCTGCACGCCCTTGCCGCCGCGCTTCTGCGAGCGGTACAGGTCGGTTCGGGTGCGCTTGGCGTAACCGGTCTCGGTGATCGTGACGACGACGTTCTCGCGTGCGATGAGATCTTCGTCGTTGACGTCCCCATCGCTGGCGATGATGCGGGTACGACGGTCGTCGCCGAACTTCTCGACGATCTCGGCCAACTCGTCACGCACGATCTGACGCTGGCGCTCCGGGCGAGCCAGGATGTCCTGCAGTTCGGCGATCTCGAGTTCGATCTCGGCCAACTCGTCGATGATCTTCTGACGCTCGAGGGCAGCAAGGCGTCGCAGCTGCATCGCGAGGATGGCGTCGGCCTGGATTTGATCGACGTCGAGCAGCTCGATCAAGCCGGTCCGAGCGGCATCGACGTCCGGAGAGCGACGAATGAGGGCGATGACCTCGTCGAGCGCGTCGAGCGCCTTGACGAGACCGCGCAGAATATGCGCCCGCTCCTCGGCCTTGCGGAGGCGGTAGCGGGTGCGGCGGACGATCACGTCGAGCTGATGAGTCACGTAGTAGCGGATCATCTGGTCGAGGCGCAGTGTCCGCGGAACACCGTCGACGATCGAGAGCATGTTCGCGCCGAAGCTGGTCTGGAGCTGGGAGTGCTTGTAGAGGTTGTTCAGCACCACCTTGGCCACGGCGTCACGTTTGATGGTGACGACGATGCGCATGCCGACGCGGTCCGAGGACTCGTCGTCGATCTTGGAGATCCCCGAGAGCTTGCCGTCGCGAACCTGCTCGGCGATCGAGGTGATCATGTTGTCCGGGTTCACCTGGTACGGGAGCTCGGTGATCACGATGGTGGATCGGCCGTTGGCATCCTCTTCGATCTCGACGACGCCGCGCATGCGAATCGAGCCGCGACCGGTGGAGTATGCGTCCTGAATTCCCTGGCCACCGACGATGAGTCCGTGAGTCGGGAAGTCCGGGCCCTTCACCCGTTCCATGCAGGCCGCGAGAGTTGCTTCCTCGTCGGCCTCGAAGTTGTCGAGTGCCCAGAAGACTGCGTCTCCGAGTTCGCGGAGGTTGTGCGGCGGAATGTTGGTGGCCATACCGACGGCGATACCGTTGGAACCGTTCATCAACAGGTTCGGCACACGAGACGGAAGTACCGTCGGCTCTTGGGTTTTGCCGTCGTAGTTGGGGATGAAATCGACGGTTTCCTCGTCGATGTCGCGCAACATCTCCATGGCGAGCGGCGTCAGGCGAGCCTCGGTGTAACGCATGGCGGCCGCGCCGTCGTTTCCGCGAGAACCGAAGTTGCCCTGTCCGTCGACGAGCGGGTATCGCATCGACCACGGCTGCGCAAGACGAACGAGCGCGTCGTAGATCGAGGTGTCACCGTGCGGGTGGTAGTTACCCATCGTTTCGGCAACGGGGCGTGCAGATTTGACGTAACTGCGATCGGGGCGGAAGCCCGAGTCGTACATCGCGTACAGCACGCGGCGGTGCACCGGCTTGAGACCGTCGCGGACCTCGGGAAGCGCGCGACCGACGATGACGCTCATCGCGTAGTCGATGTAACTACGCTGCATCTCCTGCTGGATGTCGACCGGATCGATTCGGTCGCCGCCCTCGGCGTTGGTCGTCTGCCCGGGAGGCCCGACAGGAGGCTCGGTGATATCCGACATTACTTCTCCTTCAGCGAAAATCTATGTGTGATAAGCGAATACACCAGGTGACCGGCGTGTCACACGTCCAGGAAACGAACGTCCTTGGCGTTGCGTGCGATGAAACTGCGCCTGGCACTGACGTCTTCACCCATCAGCACACTGAAGAGTTCGTCTGCAGCGGCGGCATCGTCGAGAGTGACGAGACGAAGAACGCGCACGGAAGGATCCATCGTGGTCTCCCACAGCTCCTTCGCGTTCATCTCACCGAGGCCTTTGTAGCGCTGAACACCGTCCTCGACGTTGATCTTGCGCTTGGCCGCGATACCGGCCTCGAGCAGTCCGTCGCGCTCACGGTCGGAGTACGCGAAGTCGGGTTCACCGCGGCTCCACTTGAGCTTGTAGAGCGGCGGCATCGCGAGGTACACGTGCCCGTGCTCGATCAGCGGACGCATGAACCGGAACAGCAATGTCATGAGCAACGTGGAGATGTGCTGACCGTCGACGTCGGCGTCGGCCATCAGGACGATCTTGTGATAGCGCAGCTTGGTGATGTCGAACTCGTCGTGGATGCCGGTACCGAACGCAGTGATGATCGACTGGACTTCGTTGTTCTTCAGGACGCGGTCGATACGTGCCTTCTCGACGTTGATGATCTTTCCGCGCAGCGGGAGGATCGCCTGGAACATCGAGTCACGACCGGACTTGGCCGAACCACCTGCGGAGTCGCCCTCCACGATGTAGATCTCGGACTTCGCCGGGTCGTTGGATCGGCAGTCGGCGAGCTTGCCCGGAAGTCCGCCGATGTCGGTTGCGCTCTTGCGCCGCACCAACTCTCGCGCCTTACGCGCAGCCATTCGAGCCTGCGCGGAGGAGACGGCTTTGTTGATGATGGTCTTGGCGTCGGCCGGGTTGGACTCGAACCAGTGCGCGAGGTGCTCGTTGCACGCCTTCTGCACGAACGACCTGACCTCGGTGTTGCCGAGCTTCGTCTTCGTCTGGCCTTCGAACTGCGGTTCGCCCACGCGCACGGAGATGACAGCGGCGAGGCCTTCACGGATGTCGTCGCCGGTGAGTTTGCCGTCCTTCTCCTTGACGAGCTTCTTCTCCGCTGCGTACTTGTTGACGGTCGAGGTCAACGCAGTGCGGAATCCTTCTTCGTGGGTTCCGCCCTCGTGTGTGTTGATCGTGTTGGCGAAGGTGTGGACCGACTCGGAGTATCCGGCGTTCCACTGCATCGCGATCTCGACCTCGTGGCCCTCACCCTTTGCGGTGAAACCGACGACGGAGCTGTGAATTGCTGTCTTCGTCTTGTTGATGTGCTTGACGAAGTCGATCAGACCATCCGGGTAGTGGTACGTCCGCTTCTTGACCTTGTGCGGCTTGACCTCGACTGCTTCGGCTTCTTCCTCGGACGCCGACTTCGGCGCCTCGGCAGTTTCGCCGAGTTCTTCCTCGGTGGCGTCCGTGGGAGCAACACGCTCGTCGGTGAAGTTGATGGTCAGTCCCTTGTTGAGGAACGCCATCTCCTGCAGGCGGCGGTGCACGGTCTCGAAGCTGAAGTCGAGGGTCTCGAAGATCTTGCCGTCCGGCCAGAAGCGAACGGTGGTTCCCTGCTTGTCGGTCTTGGCGACGATCTCGAGCGGACCCGGCTTGGCGTAGTCGTAGGTCTGTGAATAGAGGTTTCCGTCACGGGGCGCGATGGTCAGTTCGACCTTGGTCGAGAGCGCGTTGACCACGGAGATACCGACGCCGTGCAGGCCACCGGAGACGGCGTAGGAGTCGGAGTCGAACTTTCCACCCGCGTGCAGCTGGGTCATGACGACCTCGACGGTGGGGACACCGGAGACGTGTGTACCGACGGGGATACCGCGGCCGTCGTCGACGACCTCGACACTGCCGTCCTCGTGAATCGTCACATCGACGGTGGTCGCGTACCCGGCCATCGCCTCGTCGACCGAGTTGTCGACCACTTCCCAGATCAGATGATGCAGGCCGCGCTCACCGGTGGAACCGATGTACATACCGGGTCTCTTGCGGACTGCTTCCAATCCCTCGAGCACGGTGATCGACGAAGCGCCGTAATCCTTGTTCTCGGTCTTACCCGACTTGTCGGCAGCCACGGTTCGGTTGTTCTCCTTTACGCGTCGGAAGTCCATCGCACCTTCCGGTGCCGCCCCCTTGCACCGGAAGGTGCCAGGCGCACGGGTCACTTCCTCCGCACCGCACGACCGTCGTGGCGATCGTCCCGATCAGAAGGAGTCGATTCCGTAGGGCTTCTCTGTTACCAGCCCATACTACTGGTACCAGCCGACAGCTTGGGGACGATGACACCCCGAAATGGGCCCTGAAAGCCTCACAGACGCATTTTCTCAGCACCCGGCGACAAAGATGGACGGTCAATCCGCCTGAAGACGGCTACAGGTCCAACACGATCCTCGCGCCGGTGGACCGGGAGACGCAGATCAACATCTCGTCCCGCTGCTCCTCCGCGGTCAATCGGTTCTCACGATGTTCGGGGGTCCCGCTCAGGACTCGGGTGCGGCACGTTCCGCAGAATCCTTGTTGGCAGGAGTACGCGACATTCGGTTCGATCTCCCGAATCGCCTGCAGCGCAGTCTTGTCCGCGGGAACGGTGACGATGCGCCCCGAGTTCACCAACTGCACCTCGAATTTCACGCCGTTGCGCACCGGCGGAGGCGAGAATCGTTCGAAGTACAGGTGAGTCGAGGGAACCGCGTCGAAGCTCGTCCGTACGGCGTCGATCATCGGCGGAGGTCCGCAGCAATAGACCGAGCCGCCTTCGACCTGGGACAACAGCTCTTCACCCGTCGGAATACCGTCGACATCGTCGGTACGGACCGTCACTCGATCGATTTCCCACTGCTCGATCTCGTCGAGAAACGGCAACGACGCACGAGATCGTCCGCAATAGACGAGCCGCCAATCCATTCCGAGCGTCCTCGCGGCGCGCACCATCGGAAGGATCGCCGTGATTCCGATGCCACCGGCGACGAAGACTGCCTGGCCGCACGGCACGAACGGGAAACCGTTGCGCGGTCCCCGGACCGACAACTCGGTACCGACGGCGAGTGAATGCATCTCTTCCGAACCGCCCCCGCCGTCCGGAATGTACCGCACCGCAACGGTATACGTGCCTCGGTCACCCGGATCGCCGCACAACGAATACTGCCGTCGCCGTCCGGAGGGCAGGTAGAAGTCGAGGTGCATTCCGGGAGCCCACGCTGCCAGAGGTGCCCCGTCCGAAGCGCGGAACGTCAACCGTACGACCTGCTCGTCGACGCACAGAACCTCACGTTGCTCGAGCGTGAGCCGTACCGTACGGGCAACGGGCGGCAAGGCGTGCTCGCCCGAGTACTCACCGTCGTCGAGAAGAGCGAACCACTTGTCGAGAGCATCGGTGACGATGGACACCGTCTGATCCGGCACCGACCGACCGTAAAGATCGCTCGGAACGATCCGTCCCTGGCGAAACGAGTCCACCGTGTCGGTCATCTTGGCGAGCTTGCGTCGCATACCCATCCGTTGATTCACCGCTCGGCGGCCCGCGCAGCAGGCGAGAACGCCAGATACTGCACAGCTTGCTCGGTGGATCCCTCCTGCGCCGGATGGTATCCGGACTTGAAATACCGCAGTGACGCCTTCCAGATCATCATCGGACCTGGAAAAAGACCTCGGGATGCCACTTTTCGGTAGTCCTTGAAGGACGGGCCGCGCGACTTCTCGGGAAGTCCCTGCAGTGTCGGATCCTGGCTCATCAGGAAGCGAACGCCTCGGGCCCAGAACCATACGAGCGTCGGCGCGATCGCGATGTAGGTACGAATGCGTCTCGCCGGTCGGACATCGAAATAACGCATGACCTCGAAAGCGACAGCCCTGTGCTCGACCTCTTCGGCACCGTGCCAACGAAGGAGGTCGAGCATCGTGGGATCGACCTCCACTGTGTCGAGGGCGCGCGCGTTGAGAACCCAGTCACCGAGAAACGCCGTGAGGTGTTCCACGGCCGCGATGAGGGCAACTCGCTCCACCAGACTGTTTCGTCCGTGACCCGGCCGGTTGCCGAGCGCGCGGCCGAACAGGAACTGCATCTGCTCGACGTACGGCTTCACGTCTATTCCGTGCGCGGTCAGCGAATCCAGGACCTGCGTATGCGCGGTGGCGTGCATCGCTTCCTGACCGATGAAACCGATGACGTCATCACGCAATCGGTCGTCGTGAATCAGCGGAAGGGCTTCTTTGAACGTGCGGACGAACCACTCTTCGCCCTCGGGCAGCAGCAGGTGCATCACGTTGACGAGATGAGTGGCCAGTGGATCGTCGTCGACGTAGTGGAGGGGTAGCGAACTCCAGTCGAAAGAGACGTTTCGTGCTTGAAGCACGACGCGATCCTCCGGAACCGAGTCTGCCGAAGCAGACGCGTCGACCCGCCGAAATTCTTCCGCAAAAACCACGATAACCCCTCGTCGATCCAGTAGTCCGGTGTCGCCCCCCGCATCCGATGTGACTGTCTTCGGACCGAACGCTACGCACCGAACATACGTCAAGGCAACCAAGATCACACTTGAAATCGTTATGACTTCGTTGCCGAGACGTTATCGACAAGATACTTGCAGGTCCAAGTATGTTTTGGGTCAGCCGTACGTGTCGCGTGGGCCCCGTCCTTTGATGTGACGCTCACCTTTTCGCCAACTTTTCGTCGTGGGACCGGTGATCTTCAGCGTCTTCACGACCCCGTGACCGACGGCCGCGGCGATCTTCGCCAGAATCTGAGCCTGCATCAGTCGCAGTTGGGTCGCCCACGCCGTCGATTCGGCCGACACGCTCAGCACGCCGTCCTCGAGTTTCAGCGGGGTGGCGTGCGAGGCGATATCGTCGCCGACGACGGCAGTCCACCGCCCCAACACCGTGCCTTCGGCAACCTTGTCCGACCATCCACGGCTCTTGGCGATGGACCCGGTCAACGATCCGAGGGTCTGCGGGTCACGATCGTCCGGGCCTGCACCCGACCATCCCCTCTTACGACGGCCACGCAGTGCGCGCACACCACCGCTCGGCGACGACCTACCCTGCCCGACGGACTTGCCGCTGGCTTTCGCCGCCGCCCGTGCCTCCTCGAGAGCACGACGGGCCAGATCCACCCCCCGAAGCTCCTGCTGCGGCGCATCGTCCTGCTCGTTCGTTTCGGCCGATTCACCGGAACTGGGATCCTCGTTCACGATCCGACACCCTCGCTCTCGTCGATCGAGTCGATCCGCGACACTCGGCCCGTGTCGCCCTGCAGAGCCGACACTCCCCACCTGCGTGCGTCGAGTTCCGGCGGAACATCTTCTGCCACAGCAGCAGTGATGAGCACCTGCTCGGCATCGACCGCAACCCGTGCCAACGCGCTGCGACGCTTCCGGTCCAGCTCGGCGAACACGTCGTCGAGCATCAGTACCGGGTCGGTGCCCTCGGCACGAAGCAGACCGAACGACGCCAACCGCAGCGACAGCGCGAACGACCACGATTCTCCGTGACTCGCAAAGCCTTTGGCCGGCTGATCACCGAGAGCCAGTTCCAGATCGTCGCGATGGGGGCCGACGAGACAGACACCTCGCTCGATCTCACGCTGCCGCATGATCGAAAGCTGATGCAGGAAAGCAGCTTCCAGTACCTCCACGTCGTCCGGCTCCGGTGTGCGCAGCGGATCGGCGAACTCGGGCGGCAACGCGTCGGCGAGACTGCTTCGATACCGTATCGCCGCCGGACGCGATTCCGGCGCTATGGACGAATACGACTCTGCGACAAAGGGTGTCAGCTCATGCACCAGGCCGATACGGGAGGACAACAGCTGCGCGCCGTGGGCCGCGAGGTGGCCGTCCCAGACATCGAGTGTGGCAAGTGCACTCGCTCCGTCGCTCGAGGCGGTCCCGCGGCGCAGCGCGCCTCCTGCTGTCTTCAGCAGAGCCGACCGCTGCCGCAGTACCTTGTCGTAATCGGCACGCACACCGGCCATTCGAGGACGGCGGGTGGTCAACAGCTCGTCGAGATAGCGGCGTCGTTCGCCTGGATCGCCACGCACGAGCGACAAGTCCTCAGGAGCGAAGAGGACACTGTGCAGCACACCGAGTATCTCGCGTGGGCGTCGAACCGGCGAGCGATTCATCCGCGCCTTGTTCGCCCGCCCGTCCACGATCTCGACGTCTATTGTCAGCTCTCTGCCCTGATTGACCACGGATGCGGCAGCGAACGCCCGATCTGCCCCGGCACGAATCAGCGGCGCGTCCGAGGACACACGGTGCGATGACAGCGTCGACAGATATCCGAGCGACTCGAGCAGATTGGTCTTCCCATGACCGTTCGGGCCGACGAACACCATCGAACCCGGACCGAGTTCGATGGTGACGTCGTCCCACGAGCGAAAGTCACGCAGGGTGAAGGAACGAACGAACAAGAGCTATTTCTTCGGGTCTGGAGCTCGGAGAGTTTCCTCGGAGCCTGCCCGCTTGACCGCATGTCCACCGAACTGATTGCGCAGCGCCGACACGGCCTTCATCGCGGGCGAATCGTCCTGGCGGGAGGCGAAGCGCGCGAACAAGGCAGCAGAGATCACCGGTGCAGGCACCGCATGCCTGATCGCTTCCTCGACAGTCCACCGACCCTCGCCGGAATCCTCTGTGTAGCCGGAGATCTCGGCGAATTCCGGATCCTGTGCAAGAGCCTGCACGAGAAGATCGAGCAACCACGATCGGACGACGGTCCCCTTGCTCCACGCGCGAAGGACACCATGGACGTCCTGTACCAGCTCTTCTGCTTCGAGCAGTTCGTATCCCTCGGCGTATGCCTGCATCAACCCGTACTCGATCCCGTTGTGCACCATCTTCGAGTAGTGACCGGCACCGACCGGGCCCGCGTGCACGAAACCGTCGGCGCGTTCGCCTTCCGGGCGAAGGGCGTCGAATATGGGAAGTGCCCTCGCGACGTCTGCCTCGGAGCCACCGACCATCAGGCCGTAGCCGTTCTCCAGGCCCCACACACCGCCCGACACACCCGCGTCGATGTAGCCGATTCCCTTTTTCGCAAGCAGTTCGGCATTGGGACCGTCGTCGGTGAATCGTGAGTTACCACCGTCGATGACCAGGTCGCCCTCCTCGAGGGCGTCGGCGAGACCGGTGATGGTACTTCTCGTGATAT
The DNA here is from genome assembly GCF_001895005.1 of Rhodococcus yunnanensis NBRC 103083. GTDB lineage: Bacteria > Actinomycetota > Actinomycetes > Mycobacteriales > Mycobacteriaceae > Rhodococcoides > Rhodococcoides yunnanense. Next base: position 180,495 of record NZ_BCXH01000013.1, read on the forward strand.
CTCCGGACGGAACCATCACCCACACCACTCTCGGAGCGGTGAGTGCTTGCGCCAAGCCCTCGAGCGACGGTGTGTCCGTGACCTCGGGTCGTGGATCGTATCCGATCACTTCGTGACCGTGGGCGCGCAGACGTTCACGCATGTTGAAGCCCATTTTTCCGAGGCCGACCAGTCCCAGCTGCATGAGGAACGTCCTTATCTAGTGTCCGGTGTCTTCGTGCGCGTGCTCTGCAGAAACGGCCACGCACGTAGTCCGTACCCGATCAGCCAGGCAGTCGAACCGGCATCAGCAGATACGTGTAAGCGCTCTGCGGTGCCGCGAACTTGCCCGACGCATCGGGTACCAGTTCATCATCCGTGGTCGGCCGCAGAACCGCAGGCCGACTGGGAGTGGTGAATCCGAACGTGACCTTTTCGCTGTGCAGCGACGACAGGCCGTCGATGAGATATCCCGGATTGAAGGCGATGGTGAGCGCTTCCCCTTGGAAGTCCGCCGCGAGCGCCTCTTCGGCCCGGCCTGCGTCGTCCCCGCCCGCGGAGAGCAGTACGCCTTCGCTGGAGAACTCGAGTCGAACTTGAGCACCTCGTTCGGCAACGAGCGCAACACGCTTGATGGCTTCCACGAGAGGAGCGATCTCGACGACGGCAACGGCCGTGTGCTCGGGCGGCAGCAGCTGACGGAACTTCGGAAAATCTGCATCGAGCAGACGGGTCGTCGTACGTCGGCCTTCGCTGATGATGCCCAACAGACCGTCTGCGCCGACCGAGGATCCGGAACCGAGCGCCAACTCGACGGGAGAATTTCCGTTGCCTCCCAAGGACTTTGCCGATTCCGAGAGCGTCTTGGCCGGGATGAGAACCTCGGTCTTCGTCTCGCCGCCGACCGGCATCCACTCGAGTTCGCGAACCGCGAGGCGGAAACGATCGGTGGCGGCGAGCACGACGGTCGTGCCCTGGATCTCGACGCGGATTCCGGTCAGCATGGGAAGGGTGTCGTCCCTGCCTGCAGCGACTGCGACCTGAGAGATCGCCTCGGCGAACACCTCGTTGGCGATCGAGCCGGTCTGAGTCGGGAGCTCAGGAAGTTGAGGGTAGTCCTCGACGGGCATCGTCGGCAGTGAGAATTTTGCACTCCCGCACGTGATCAGGACCCGGGTTCCGTCCACACCGACATCGACCGGTTTGTTCGGCAGGGACTTCGTGATGTCCGCCAGCAGTTTGCCCGATACCAGGACTCGACCTGGGGAAGCCACCTCGGCGGACACACGAACCTGGGCCGAAACCTCGTAGTCGAATCCGGAGACGGTCAAACCTTGGTCGTCGGCAGCGAGAAGAACTCCACCGAGAACCGGGACAGGCGGCCGCGACGGCAGGCTTCGAGCAACCCATGCAACTGAATCGGAGAAATCTTCACGAGCAACGCGAAACTTCAGACTTCCAAGCTCCATCGCTCGGCTTTTCCTCTCGTTCGGCAGCGGTTCTTCTCGAAGAAGGGTCTTCGGCGAGTGCGGTGCACTCGAGTACCGGTGCATCGAAGAGTCTGACACAACCGGCAGATGCACACCGTATGCCCTCCACGGGCAACTTGAAAGCCGAACATCTCGACGCGCAAGCGGTTCGGAGGAGCTGTGAACGGATCTGTCCCCAACACCTGTTTTCAAAGGAGATCTCTTCAAGAGAAATTCTTCGTATTAATAGGTCCTGTGGAATCTGTGCACACACCCCTCGAGCGGCAGGTCGTCAGGCGTGGTGTCGTGGGGATGAATTCTGGACCAATCACCGGTTGCGGTGGGGAGGCATGTGGACCGGCGGCTACCGGTTCACAGGCTCTCACAATCCATCCCCAGATAGCGACAGTTGTCCACATGGTTATCCACAGGTGTGCATTACTGGAAACAGCCCCGAAAAATTCTCTCCGCGGAGACCGAATGTCCGGTTTCAAACTACAAAAAAGACGTCGGGTGGGATCACGGTCATTCCGTGTTCCCACCCGACGTCCGGTGGTGCAGGACCGCCGCGGCGCGCGCTACGGCGCGATGGCCGCAGCGAGTGTCAGCGCTTGGAGCGTTGTTTGATACGTGCAGTGAGCTCCTGGACCTGGTCATATACCTTGCGCCGCTCCGTCATTTCCTTGCGGATCTTCTTGTCGGCGTACATGACGGTCGTATGGTCACGGCCGAACGTCTGCCCGATCTTCGGGAGTGAGAGGTCGGTCAGTTCACGGCAGAGATACATGGCGATCTGACGGGCCATCGCGAGCGCCCTCGCCTTACCGGGGCCGCACAGGTCCTCGATCGAGGTGTTGAAATACTCGGCGGTGACGGCCATGATCGTCGCCGCGTTGATCTCGAGGCTCGAGGAGTCCGGCATGAGGTCACGCAGCACGACCTCGGCCAACGTCAGGTCCAGCGCTTGTCCGTTGAGCGAGGCGAAGGCAGTGACTCGGATGAGTGCACCCTCCAACTCGCGGATATTGCGTTCGATTCGGCTGGCGATCAGCTCGAGGACGTCGTGGGGGACGTCGAGGCGATCCATCCGAGCCTTCTTGCTGAGGATGGCGATGCGCGTCTCGAGCTCGGGCGGCTGGACGTCGGTGATCAGGCCCCACTCGAATCGTGTCCGCAGCCGCTCCTCGAGGGTGGCCAGCTGCTTCGGTGGCCGGTCGGACGAGACCACGATCTGCTTGTTCGCGTTGTGCAGCGTGTTGAAGGTGTGGAAGAACTCCTCCTGGATACCTTCTTTGCCCTCGATGAACTGGATGTCGTCGACGAGGAGCACATCGGTCTCGCGGTAGCGGCGCTTGAACGCCACCTTGCGGTCGTCACGAAGGCTGTTGATGAAGTCGTTGGTGAATTCCTCGGTCGAGACGTACTTCACTCGCATGCCGGGAAAGAGTCGTTGTGCATAGTGGCCGGCTGCGTGAAGCAAGTGGGTTTTGCCGAGCCCGGATGCACCCCAGACGAACAGAGGGTTGTACGCACGAGCCGGCGCCTCCGCAATGGCGACCGCTGCGGCATGGGCAAAACGGTTGGACGCCCCGATGACGAAGGTATCGAAGGTGTATTTCGAGTTCAGGCTTCCGGCGCCCGAAGTGGGCGAGGTGGTCTCCGGTGGCTTGGTGAAGTAGGTGGGCCACGAGTTCTGGACGCTGGCCAGCGCCTCGCGTTCGTCGTCCACTTCCTCGTAATCGGCAGTCTCCGAGTCCGAGGGGTCGTCGTCGGTGCTGGTGAGGAAGCGTCGTCGATACGTCGGTGAGCTGGGAGTCTCCGGATACGGAGGACGTTCGGTCTGCCGTTCCACCGGACGTTCGGATTCCGGCTTCTCCTCGTCCCTGGCCGAAATGCGAACGCCGAGTCCTTCCACACCCTGACCCAGGTGTCGCCCGAGCGCGTGCAGAATCGGTTCGCGCAGGTCCCGCTCGATCGCTTCCTGCGCGAACGAGGAAGGAACGGCGAGAAGCGCAAATCCCTGAGTCAGCGTCAGGGGCTCCACCAGCGCGAGCCACGCCTTCTGACCTTTGGTCAGTGGTTGGCCGCTGTGCCGGTCGGAGGTCAACTCCGTGACAACCTCTGGCCAGACGCGCGCCAGCGCATCCGGATCGTCGTTCACGGTGCCTCCTAATCGAACAGTGCAGTCAACGGCTGAAGTCCGATGATGGTTTTCCACTCGCGTCACGTCGAACTCGGATATCGTCCCCAGTCAAGAGTCCATCGGGGGATCCACAGTCGAACAGTGCATACGCGCCGGGTACGAATATGCCACCTGGTCCGTGTTTCCACACAATTATCCACAGGTGTGGATTAACGACAACGATGTCACCCAGCGCGGCAACCGGACGCTCGATTTTGTCTGCGCGGCGCTGTGAACTGCGGCGTTGCGAACCGGGATCGACTCGAGTTATGCACGTCCCCTGTGAGTGAACGAAGAGACTGCGGTGATGGCGGTTATACACATGGAGTTTTCCCCAGCCCTGTGGATGAATTACACGGATGTAGTCCTGTGGGCGTAGATTCCACGAGTTTGACCACCGCGAACTCGATCAGTACTCTCGAACAGTCACCCAAGGCGAGGTGGCCGATGCTTGCTGGCTGCTTACAGTCTGTGTTCACTCGGATTTCTCGCTCGGGGATGTAACTCGAGTTCGACCGGACTCGTTACTACCGTTGCCGACGCCACAAGGGCGTCAATGATTTTCGAGGAGTGTTCACCGTGGCCAAGGGCAAGCGGACGTTCCAGCCGAACAACCGACGCCGCGCGCGTGTTCATGGCTTCCGTCTTCGTATGCGTACGCGTGCAGGCCGTGCAATCGTGTCCGCGCGTCGTGGTAAAGGACGCAAGGAACTTACCGCCTAGATTCATTGTTCGTCCGAATTTACGGAGCTCGGGGTGTTACCTGAGCCGCACAGATTGCATCACAGCGCCGATTTCCAACGTGTGATGCGTCGAGGCCGCCGAATGGGTAGACAAGACCTGGTTGTACATGCGTTCGCGCGTGACGACGCAGGTTCTGAAACCAGCCCAGGGCGTTCCAGATTCGGTTTGATCGTGAGTAAAGCTGTCGGGCCGGCGGTAACTCGTCATCGAGTTGCGCGCCGGCTTCGGCATATCTGCGCCGAGCTCCTGTCCGATGTCCCCGACACCAGCGACGTCGTCATCAGAGCGCTTCCGGGCGCGGCACGATTGTCCTCGAGGGACATGCATCGACAGGTTCGCTCGGGACTGAAGAAGCTCGGGTACGTCGAGGCAGCGAAAGATGAGCGCGCATGACTCTGTTACGTGCAGTCCGTTCACTTCCCGCGCAGTCTTTGATCTTCTGTATCGAGCTGTACCGCACTTATGTATCTCCGCTGAGACTGCCGACCTGCCGTTTTTCTCCAACGTGCAGTGAGTACGCGGTCGAGTCGTTGAGGACGCACGGTGCGATGAAAGGTTCTCTGTTGGCCGTAGCGCGGTTGCTCAAATGCGCACCCTGGCACTCTGGAGGGTGGGACCCCGTGCCCGAGCGTGGTTCCTGGCGCGCCGGCAAGCAGACTTCGACCGAAGACAGCCACGATCTCGCGAGAGTGGACGAACAGAGGAGTACATAGAGCCGTGCTCGATTTCATTTACTATCCGGTCTCCTGGATTCTCTGGGTATGGCACAGGGTGTTCGGCTTCGTGCTGGGCGCCGACAACGGCTTCGCGTGGGCGTTGTCCGTGGTGTTCCTGGTGTTCACTCTGCGATTGATTCTGTACAAACCCTTCGTGAAGCAGGTTCGTACGACACGCCAGATGCAGGAGCTGCAGCCGCAGATCAAAGCGCTGCAGAAGAAGTACGGCAAAGACAAGCAGCGTATGGCTGTCGAGATGCAGAAGCTGCAGAAGGAACACGGCTTCAACCCGATCATGGGTTGCCTTCCCGTCCTCGCGCAGGCGCCCGTGTTCATCGGTCTGTTCCACGTGCTGCGTTCCTTCAACCGAACCGGTACCGGAGTCGGTCAGCTCAGCCTGTCGCCCGAGCAGAACCGAGAGATCGGGAACTATGCGTTCTCTGTCGCCGACGTTCAGTCGTTCCTCGATGCTCGCCTGTTCGGTGCGCCGATCTCGGCATGGATCACCATGCCGCAGGCTCAGCTCGACGCCTTCGTCAACCCGGCCAAGGGACTGGGAGTGCCGTCGGTATGGACCATCGTGGCGGTGTCCGTCCCGCTGATGGTCATCGCCGCGATCGCCACCCACATGAACTCGCGCGCCTCGGTCGCACGACAGAGTGAAGCTGCTGCTGCGAACCCGCAGTCCGCGATCATGAACAAGCTTGCGTTGTACGTCTTCCCGCTCGGTGTTCTCGTCTTCGGCGCATTTCTGCCTATCGCCATCCTTCTGTACTGGGTCAGCAACAATGCGTGGACTTACGGCCAGCAGCACTTGGTGTTCGGCAAGATCGACAAAGAGGAAGAGGCGAAGAAGAAGGTCGCGCTCGACAAGCGTACGGAGAACGCACCGAAGCCCGGAGTGAAGCCGGTGACCAAGCCGAAGCCGGGCGCACGGCCCAAGCTCTCCAAGATGACGCCCCCGCCTGCCGGCGATGAGCCTTCGGATACCGCTCCCTCATCGAGCGAGAGTCCGTCCTCCAACGGAACTCCGGTACCGAAGAAGCCCAGTGTTGCGGCCAACCGCAACAAGTCGAAGCGCAAGCGACGTTGACCGACGCGTCGACGACAAGGACGAACATGCCTGCAGATACCGAAGAAGCAACGAGTACGGACAACACAGTGAGCGCTGGGGACGGAGCGAGTGAAGTCGTGGCAGTAGAAACCGACAAGGTAGGCGGGGACGAGCAGGTGGAAATATCCGAGGGGGCCAGCGATTCCGAGAAGGAGACGCGGGATGTGGATGTCGACGCCGAGGGCTCGGACCAGGACGACTCGGATGAGGATTCCGAGGACTACCTCGTCGAAGAAGGAGAAATCGCGGGCGACTACCTCGAGCAGCTTCTCGACGTTCTCGACTTCGACGGAGATATCGACCTCGATGTCGAGGGCGATCGAGCGATCGTCAGCATCGACGGCGGTGACGATCTCACCAAGCTCGTGGGTCGCAAAGGCGAGGTTCTCGACGCTCTGCAGGAATTGACACGGTTGGCAGTCCAGCAGTCGACGGGCGAGCGCAGCAAGCTGATGCTCGATGTCGCGGGATGGCGTGCGAACCGCCGCAGCGAGTTGGGTGCGCTCGGTGTGGACGCGGCGCGACGTGTGTTGGAATCCGGGGAACGCGAAGAACTTGCTCCGATGACTCCGTTCGAACGCAAGATCGTCCATGACGCCGTGGCGAAGATCGACGGCGTCGACAGCGAGAGCACCGGCGTCGAGCCTTCCCGACGAGTGGTCGTCGTGAAGTCCTGATCTTCCAGTCAGTGTCCGAGAAAGCCCCCAACTTCGGTTGGGGGCTTTCTTGTTTCGGGTTCCAATTCAATGTTCAAATTTCATTGATGTCATTCGGGTCGGCGGCGTTCCACGTGAAACATCGGCGGTCGAGCGAATCGTCACAGTGACGCTGCTCCCCCATACGTCGGGCTGGGTCATTTCCGACGCGAACATCCTCTGTTTCACGTGAAACTGGGGTCGAGCCGTGTCTGTCGGCATGAGCCTGGTGCGGATGCGCGTTGTCTATGCACTAGGGGTACCGGCGCGGGACAACCGTATGACGCCGCCTGTCAGAACGCCGGGCCCGAACAATTTCGCGTGGATTTCGGCGCGGACCATCGTCTTCCCGTTCGGCTGGGAGTGCGGGAGATGTCGATGGGGTCGTGAGCTGATGGCTGGGACAGCAGTAGGACGGGCAATGCTCTCGGCAGTTGGCTGACTCAGTGTCCTCCGTTTGCCCTGTGCGTGCGGGCGTTAGGTGCGACGGGGTGTGCGTGGCGGGCCTTGGGTGCGACGGGGCCGGGTGCCGGAGTTTCACGTGAAACCTGCGGTGGAGATTCACCGGACCGACAATGGCCGACGGTACTGACGCGTGCGGATCTCACGCACTTGCGCTCTCGTGAAACTGGGTCGGATCGCCTGGAGCCAGCTCTCGATGAAGCGGTGACTCGACTAGCTACAGCTGGCGCAATCACGTGGATCTGGAGACCGTCAGCTCGTGGTCTGGTGGTGGTGGTGGTGCTGTGGTGGTGCTGTGGTGGTGGTGTGGTGGTGTGGACTGGTCGCCGCCTGCTTCAGGGGCTGAACCGTCGGCCGCTGGCAGGAGCCGGCGCGCCGGACTGAATGCTGCGCACTGGAGGCGTGGGCGCTGTCTCGGCGACTGTGTCCGCAGATGTCGACTGCTGGGTGACACCCGAGGACCCTCCCCCCACGATGCGGACCGCGAGTCTTCCCGGCCCATGGCGGTGAACGATGCTCGGCGCGAATGACGGCACGCGTCGCACGGCGAGTTCGTCTGTGGGTATCGGCTCGAGGGAAGACCGGTCCTCGGCCGCGAGGTCGACATCTGTCATGGAAGCCTCTGAGTCATGGAGGCTCCTTGGAGGCGATCTCGTGCTGTTCGGGGTTCCGATGGGTCGCCAGTCCGATGGCTACCCTCCTGGGGACGAGTTTCACGTGAAACTCGAGCCGGCCCAGACTGTAGCGGGCTCGGGGAACGCGCATCGCATCTGTCGGGGACAGCGGGAGTGTGCAGTTCAACCGGCTTTTGTCATGTGGTGATGGCGGGGCTGGTCGCCCAGTGGACGTCGCGGTCCAAGACCGCGAGGCGATCTCGCGGGCGGATTGACGTTCGCAGGTTGCGGCGCTCGACTGGTCCGGGAAGGAACTGATCTTGCCGAGACCGGAGACCGTGCATCGGAGTGGAGTCCGGGCTTCCGCGTTGGATCCGGTCTGCATCGGCGGGCACAGTCGGCCAGCCTGATCGACCTAGTTCCCTGGCTCGAGCTGCCGCCAGATGTAGTGCGGAGGCTTGGCGAGGGCCGGGCCTGCGCCGTCGGTCACAGGGAACCCCGCAACTGTGGCTCTGAGGGTGGGCGGGCTCGATCGTGGGCGGACGCCAGCATCGGCCCGAGATCAGGTGGGCGATGCGGCGTACACCCGAGGTGGCGTCAGCGACGAGCGCGGAGGTTCGGCACCGGCTCGGATGAATCGAAAGGGTCGAGAGACTGGGTGCTGCTGTGTAGACCAGCACTGTGATGGGGCGAACCTTTGACAGCTAGGGGATGTTGCCGTCGGGTGTGGTGACGATCGCGTATCCGCCGTCTATCGACGGCGGGTACCGCTGGCGTACTCGGTTGTGCTGTGGAACTGAGACAGATCACCGTCGATCCAGCCAGAGCTCGTGGCGTCGGGGCAGTGCGATTCGGCGCTCCATCGCCGGCGCATACGGAAGAGGTGTTGTCGGCCCGCGCTTGCAGAGGGAGTGTCGGCACGATGTGCGCTGCATCGGTCGAGATGTCGAAGTCTGCCCTGTGCTCGTGTCGGTGCCTGGACGGATAGCCTGGTCGGACCGATAGCCTCGTCGGACCGGCTGCGTGCTCACGCAACCGGTCCTCGACGCCCACGGCTGCGAGTGATCGATTCTCCTTCGGTACGGAGATGCGGTGAATGCGTGCCCGCTGTTTCACGTGGAACCGTAGAGAGCTCGCGATGGCTGTGCGTTGACGTCCGAACCGGTTAGGCCTGTCCGCGCGGACCACTCGAGGCCCGGCCCGTACCGCTGCCTCTGTGCGGGCGGATGTCGCATCCGGTCACCTGTCGGTGTGTGAGGGTGACATTCGTTCAGTTGGCGGTGTGTGAGGGTGACATTCGCTATGCCCGCGGTGCGCGGCGCGGGCGTCCGCCGACAGGGTGCGAGCGGATGTCACATCCGGTCACCCGTCAGTGTGTGAGGGCGACATTCGGTCACTCT
>NZ_BCXH01000014.1 GCF_001895005.1 Rhodococcus yunnanensis NBRC 103083
GATCCACGATGTGGACCTAGGTGTCACGAGCGTGTCATAAGTCGGTACGAACGAGCGTGAACCTGGGTGGTACCGCCTGAGCGATTGACAATGGTCAGCGGCTCTGGTGGGCTCAGGTGGACGTATTCGGTTGTCTCCCAACATACTTGTAAGCGAGACCAGTAAGAATGGTCAGAGTCTCTTTGTTTGCCCTGGTGAGGACCGCTCGTTTCAGGAATGAGCCGGTTCTGTCCATGGTCGTTCACCTGGGGTTTTGTGACCAAGGTGACCCGGGACCGCCAGGAGATCGGGAGGATTCGGGAGTCGGTGTCACAGAAAGTCACAACTGCTTCAGTGGGTGAGGGCCACAAGCTCACGACTCGAGCGGGATTCGGCTTCTATCGCCTTGTTCAGCGCTTGCCATGCCCGTTCGAGCTCGCGGCGGTCCTGCTCGGCGCGTCGTCGTGCCTCGGCGATGAGACGGCGATCATGGTGCCTGACGTGACGGTCGGTCTCGAGCGCTTGCAGGTACAGATGAAGCTCAGCGGATATGTTGTGCACGGTGGCGTCCCTTCTCGGTGATACGAAAAATCAAGGATTGTAGGGAAATCCGTGAGCGAAGACCATTACGTGCTCGGTGCCGGCGTGATCTTCCTTCTTGCGATCCAACGAGTGCTCGTTCCACTTCGACAGGACTGCGCGGAGTTCTTCGCGCATCCGATCCGCTTCCTCCGCCGTCAGCTGCAGTACGTGGTCGGTGCTGAACGACGCCTGCTTCCATTCGTCGCTCCACGAATCGGAAGTCGAGTCGTACTCACGCTGCCGCGCGAACTGATTCTCGACCAACGCCTGCTTGGCGGCATTGCTCGCCGCTCGACCCTCCGGCGTGCCCTCGAAGTCGGACGACGACCAGCTGAATCCTTCCTCGGGGACGCGCCACCACCGCTCGCGGCCATCGGTGCCAAGGTCGGGTGCCTCGTGTGCGAACCCGGCGTCGGCAAGCTTGCGTAGGTGATAGCTGACCGAGGCAGGTGACTCGTCGACGATCTGTCCGAGTTGACTTGCCGTGGCCGTCCCTTCGGCACGAAGCGCGTACAGCAACCGCACTCGCAGGGGATGGGCCAACGCTTTGAGCTGTGAGACGTCGGCAATCGGACGGGGAGTACGCATGAGTACACGCTAGACCCGAAAGAAATATTGCGCAATATTATTTGCGGATCATCGGGGAACTGGTTGGCGGGATCAGTAGCTGTTCGTACGTCGCAAGGAGACCATTCCGCCGACATCGTGTTTGTAGCAGCACAACCCGGCAAGCAACGCAGCATGCGCGTTCCTGCGGTGGTAATCAGATCTACAGTGCTCGATGCAGATCTCGCGAGCCTTTCGACCGAATCGGCCCAAGCCGGACGACGATGGTTCGTCGAGGGACGTCACTTCTCGATGTTGGTGTGCGGGGCAATGTGTGTAGTGGGCGCGTTGGTCGCGTTCGCTAATATCAGAACCAGCGACCTGCACGCTGCGTCTCCGTCCGATTGAGAGGATCGCAATGTCCAGCAAAACGTTGCTCATGATCTCCGGCTCGCTTCGGCTCGGATCGACGAACACGGCAGCCATCAACACCGCCGCCCGGTTGACTCCGGTTGGGTGGACCACCGAGGTGTACCGCGGTATGAACGAGTTGCCGCATTTCAATCCCGACGACGATGACGAGTCGGTCACCGTCGTCGACGGTGTCGTACGTTTGCGGAGCGCAATCGGAACGAGCGCGGCGATCTTGATCTGCACTCCCGAATACGCCGGTGCGCTCCCCGGCAGCTTCAAGAATCTTCTCGACTGGACAGTCGGCGGAATGGAAATAGTCGGCAAACCCGTTGCGTGGCTCAATGTGTCGGCACATGCCACGCATGCGGCCGACGCGCACGAATCTCTTCGGAAGGTACTCGGGTTCACCGGGGCCGACATCGTCGATGCCGCGTGCGTGGACATCCCGGTCGCCCGGGCGGATATCGGCGGCGATGTGCTGGTTACCGCCGATGCATTCGAAGTCGCGGCTACCGAGTCGCTTCGAGTACTTACCGATTACGCTGCGGCGGTAACTGCCGACTGACGACCGACGGCGTCGGCATGGTGATCAGGGTGACGACTCGATCCGGCTGATGGTCTGTTCGAGGACCACCCGTATCCCGCCTCAGTCTTTCCGTTTTGGACGAACGGGGCGACGCTCGGGTTCAACTCGCTGTGGCTGAATCCGCTCATGTGTCGGTGTGGTGTGTCCGGCTGTACCGCCGGCGTTCGTCAGCGCAGCGGGTGCCCATTTCGGCCAGCTTGCGGGCCCGATGAGTGTGCCGTGGGTGAATCGTGCACACGGCCGGAACGGGATTCGTGCGCTGCCGTTGTCGAACACGTCGACCACGTCGGCGATGTCGATTGCGGTGGCGAGATGGGTCCATACGCGTTCGTAGCGGGCTCGGATCTTCTCTTCGGGTACGCCGTGTCCGCCGCGGCGTACGCGTTCGGTGACGCGCTGCACCGCAAGTTCGACGGGGACGATGACGATGTGCAGATGCACGAGGTAGCCGGCGTCGACGGCGTCGGATACCAGCTTCACTTTGCTCGGGTGCGAGAACACGGTTTCGGTGATGAACGACTGCTGTAGGGCGATGCGTTCTCTGCGTTGGGTTTCGGCGATCCGTGCTGCCTCGTAGGCATGTTCGGCCTGCGCGTCAGGCCAACGTTCGAGCGCTATTTCGTCGGCGTTGATGAACGGCAGTGCGGTGACCGGAATGAGCACATCGCGGGCGTAGGTGGATTTACCGGCACCGTTGGATCCAGCAAGGAGATGCAGTAGCGGCATCAGCCGCGAGCGGGATGAACGATGAGATTGCCGTCCTCGTCGACTTCCGAGTACGACTCACCTGCAGCTGTGAATTGCTCGGCGTAGTTCTGCTGGCTTCGAAGCGACGCGGCGCGATCGGCCCATTCTTCTCGGATGATTGCCTGCTCGTGCTCGCTGAGCGAATCATAGGAACCAGTGCCTGTAAGGACCGCTGTGATCGCTCGGTGATTCATTCGAGGCGACATTTCGATCTCGCGCCCGATTCGTGCCCAGTGCGCAATTTGCTGTGGCACCGTACGCGAGGTGGTCAGCGTGGCCGCAGCGGCCGAGTCGTACACGTCAGCAGGTAGACGAGTCGGTTGGCTTGTCCTGGTCATGTGCGCATTGTAGCACCGTGCTACAAGCGTGATCGGGTGAGAGTCCCGACCTGTGCTTCCGGTTCGACATTGCTCCCGCTCATTGCGTGCGACACAGATCTCGGCGTCGCACGCGACTCTGGAGTCGGTACGAACGCGCATGGGATCGGGGTGGCACCGCCTGAACGATCGGCACAGGTGGGGGCGCTGTGGTGGATCCGGGTGGACGTAGTCCACATGGCGTTGGGTCGGCGGGCACTGGTTCAGCACGTCGCCGTCGTAGGGCATCATGAGTTGATGAGCGATCTCGAGTACCTCGCCGCTTTGCTTGCTGGACTGGATGCGGAGATAGCGCGAGTTTCTGCTGCTGACTCGGGCTCCGACGAGCAGTCGTCTGCCATCGATGACGCGGTCGATGCCGTTTTGCGCTTGCGCGCGAAGGTCAAGGCCGGTTACCCCGGCAAGAAGGCTTACTACATCGCAGCGTCGACCGATCCGAACGGCATCAGGGTCGAGGGTATCTCTGCCCTGCAGGGCAAACGTGCACACGAACTGGTACGAGACGGCGGGTGGATGCACGCCGATTCCACCACAGTGCTCGATCTACTCGACGACGATCAGATCAGTCGGTACCGAGCAGTCGCGGGGCGCGGTGTGGCGCAGACGTTCCGTGACTCACGTGAATATCTCGCAGCGGCAACTGGTCTCGCCGAAAAGTAGTCATAGCATCAGTGCGGGTCGTTCGCTGCGTTGGGTTTCGGCGATTCGTGCAGCCTCGTAGGCATGTTCGGCGACAAGCGCACAAGTGATCTGCGGTATTTGTCCCATCATTCGTCGGGGATGTCGACGGAGCGCTCCGATACGCAGGGGTCGCTGATTTTCATCCCAACCAGATGAGGCGGACTCCGGGTACTCGTCCGAAGATGAGGCCATGCTGTATACGACCTGGGAGTGCGCATGAATGGGATCGTGGTCCTTCTTGTCGGTGGCTTGCTGTGCTTCTACGGAATTCGCTCACTCCATCTGGCGGTATTGGCAACAGGGTTCGGGATCGGTTGGCTCGTCACAGACCTGTTCAATGCCTCGGTGTCCGTGCTGTTTCTCTTCGCACTCATCGGGGCGGTTGTCGCGTGGGTGGTGACGACCCTTGTCTTCAAGTTTTCTGCTTATTTCATCGGCGGCCTCGCAGGCGCAGTGGTCGGGGCCCGGGCAGCCGATGTGCTTCAGACAGGTGACAACAACTGGGCATTGAGCGCGATCGTGGTGCTCGCAGTCGGTGTGTCGGGCGCCTTTCTCGCGGACAAATTCCGCGCACGGGCGCTCCTGTGGCTCACCTCGATCGGCGGCGCAAGCATGATTCTCGACGGTGTGGGCAGAGCTGCGGGTCCGCTCGAATTCCTGCACGACCCGAGCCCAGGTTGGCAGCAGGTGACGTCGACTCTGGCGTGGATCGCACTCAGCGTCGCCGGTTGGCTCGTCCAGCGCAACCTGTTCGCGGACAAGCTGGGAATCGAGAAACGCGATCTTCGGAAGAGGTGACGGGGGGTGGGCGGCGTCCCTGCATCGACCATGATCGCCCCTCCCTCCGTCGCGTGACATCGACGCTTGGAGGGAGAGGCGACAGGTGATCGATCAGCTACGTGGTGCGGGCAGAATCCAGAACTGGCTTGTGGTCAACCTCTTTTGGGTCCGTTGTCCGGGTTTCGCTCCTGGCCGCGATGAGGACGGCGGTCAAGCTCACGGCGGCTGCAACGATGATGTAGACCGAGATCGCCCAGGAAGAACCTGCCCATTCGAGTAGGAGAAGCGCGATGATCGGTACGAATCCGCTGATGAGCGCGCCTGACGCCTGGTAGCTCACGGAGATTCCGCTGTACCTGACGTTGGGTTCGAACAGGCCTGCCAGGAATGCACTCACAGGAGCGTAGGTCAACGAGACACACACGCCGCACACCAAGCCCAAGGCCAGAAGTATCAGGACCGGGTTTCGGCTGTCGATCATCCAGAAGAAGGGGAAGGCCGCGAGAATGGTGAGTACGCTACCGATGGCGATGATTCGGCTCGGGCCGAAGCGATCTGCCAGGAGAGCGGAGACCAAGAGGCCTGCCGCCATCAAGACCGATGCGAGGCATACCGCAAGAAGCATGAATCCTCTTGTGACACCTTCATTTTGACGATAGGACAAGACGAAGACAACAGCGATGTAGTAGAAGACGTTGGTGACGGCCATCGTGCAGAAGCCGATGAGTACTCGGCGCCAGCTGGTTCTGATGACCGTGACGACGGGGAACTTGACTCGCGACTTGTCCTGTTTGACCTCTTCGAAATCCGGAGATTCGGGCAACGTCATACGGATGTACAACCCGATGACGATCAGCAGTGAGCTGGCGAGGAACGGAATTCTCCAACCCCAGGACATGAACTGGTCGTCGGGCAGAAGTTGAACCAGGTAGAAGAAGCCGGTGGCAAGGACCAGCCCGACCGAGATTCCGACCAGTGGCCAGCTTCCGTAGAACGCCTTGAGCTTTCGTGGTGCATGTTCGGTGGCCATCAGAACTGCTCCGCCGAACTCGCCCCCGACTCCGATGCCTTGGAACACACGCACGACGACAAGCAGAATCGGTGCCCACACGCCGATCTGTGCATAGGTGGGCAGCAACCCGATGACGACCGTGGCGACGCCCATGATCAGCAGACTCGTGACCAGCATCGTCTTCCTGCCCACTCGATCACCGAAGTGACCGAAAATTATCCCACCGAACGGCCGCGCGAAGAACGCCACCGCCAACGTGAGAAACGAGGCGAGCGTGCCGGTGAAGCTGTCGTACGTGGGGAAGAAGATCTTGCTGAACACCAACGCCGAGGCGGTCGCGAAAATGTAGAAGTCGTAGAACTCGATGGTGGTGCCGATCAGGCTGGCACCAGCAATCCGGCGGATCGATACCTTGTCCGGTGCGGCTTCAGGTGTTGTCATGTGGTCCTCGTCGTGGATGAGTCAAATCGGGGTGTGCGGGACTCGTTCTGTGCCAATATGTGGCACGCTGTTCCGTGCTTCTAACTTTAAATTATGACCTAGCTCACGTCAAGAGCTGAATTCCGGCTGGAACAGCGAGATATGACCACGGACAACGGAATTCGCCCTGCCGCGGCGAATCACGTGATGGTGACTCCGCCGTCGATCGCGATGGTCTGGCCGGTGACGTAACCGGCGGCATCGGAAGCGAGCCACACCAGGGAGGCTGCAAGCTCCTCCTCGTTGCCGGTCCTGCCGAGCACCATCCTCGGCATCATGGAGTCGAGATAACCGTCCCGGTACTGGTGAGTCATTTCCGATTCGAAGAAGCCTGGGGCAATCGCGTTGACGCGAATGCCCTTTCTGCTGCCCCACTGTTGAGCAAGATCTCGCGTCAGACCGATGACGCCGGCTTTGCTTGCCGCGTATGCCGCCTGGGGGAGTCCGGCCGTGGTCAGGCCCAGAATGCTCGATATGTTGATGATGGAGCTGCCCGGTTGCATCACGGCACCGCATGCCTGCGCGGACCAGTACGAACCCAGCAGATTGACGTCGAGAACCGACCGAAACTGTCCCGGGGTTTCTCGTGAGGCCGGGACTGCGGTGGCGATTCCGGCATTGTTGACCAGCACATCGATTCGACCGAATTCGGACATGGCCGCGGTCGCCATAGCTCGACAGTCGTCGGGCTCGGCGACGTCGGTACCGACGCACAACGCGCGACGACCTCGCGAACGAACGAGTTCTGCAGTGTCCTGGAGTCCGTTCACGCGTCGCGCAGCAAGGACCAGGTCTGCACCCGCCTCGGCAAGGGCGACGGCGAATGCCACACCGAGCCCCGAGGATGCGCCGGTGACGATCGCTACCCGGCCGTCGAGCCGAAATCTGTCCAACACGCTCATGTACGTTTCTCCCGGTCGTTCCACTGTCGTTCGGTCTCGGCGCGACAGTACGTCTGCCATGAAAGCGTCCGTTCGATGTGGGTCACATGGACACACCGCCGTCGACCGGGAGGACGACGCCGGTGATGTAGCTCGCCTCTTCGGAGGCGAGGAAACCGATGGCGTCCGCCATCTCGGAGGGATCGGCGAATCGCGATATCGGGCCGGTCAATTCGGCGATCTTCTCGTCGGGAATCGATGCCGTCATACGCGTCGCCGCATTGGGCGAGATTGCATTCACGGTTACGCCGAAGGCTGCCAACTCTTTTGCGGCCGTCTTCGTGAAACCGATGATCCCGGCTTTGGCGGTGGCATAGTTCGCCTGGCCGCGATTGCCGTGCAGTCCGGTGTAGGACGTGACGTTGACGACTCGTCCGTATTCCTGGTTGCGGAAGTGCGGGACACACGCCCTGGTGAATCGGAAAGTGCCACCGGCATGTACCGCGAGAACCTGATCCCAGTCACTGTCGGTGAGTTTCCACAGCACCTTGTCGCGCAGGATTCCAGCGTTGTTGATCAAGATGTCGACGCGCCCGGTTTCGGCGATCACGGTACCGATGACTCGTTCCACATCGTCGGTGTTGCTGACATCGGCAGCAATGCCGACAGCGCCCACGTCGCGTGCCGCGTCCTCCAGCTCGTCCTTGTCGAAATCCACCATGAACACCGTAGCTTTGGCCTCGGCGAAGTGGCGGGCGAGCGCCTTACCGATTCCGCGTGCCGCGCCTGTGACGACTACGGTGCGGCCGGTGAAGTCGAAAGTAATATTTCCCATTGTTTTCCTGTCGCTTCAGTGGAGACGTTCCAATACCATTGCCATGCCCTGTCCGCCTCCGACGCACATGGTTTCGAGACCGAACCGTCCGCCGTGAGCGGTCAAGTTGTTCAGCAGTGTGGTGGTGATTCGAGCGCCGGTCGCCCCGAACGGGTGCCCGAGCGCGATCGCACCACCCGACACGTTCAGCTTGTCTTCGTCGATGTCGAGGGCTCGCGCCGAACCGAGAACCTGTACCGCGAACGCCTCGTTGATCTCGACCAGGTCGATGTCGTCGATCGTCAGGCCCGCCAGCGCCAGTGCGCGCTTGGACGCCTCGATCGGACCGAGTCCCATGATCTCCGGCGACAGGCCGGACACTCCGGTCGAGACGATCCGTGCGAGCGGAGTGAGCCCGAGCTGCTCGGCTTTGGTGTCGGACATGATGATCAAGGCTGCGGCGCCGTCGTTGAGCGGGCATGCGTTTCCCGCGGTCACAGTGCCGTCCGGACGGAAGACCGGCCTGAGCTTGGAGACGGCTTCGTACGTCGTACCCGCCCGCGGGCCGTCGTCAGTGGAGACGACTGTTCCGTCGTGGAGGGTGATGGGCGAGATCTCGCGGTCGAAGAATCCGGACGCGATAGCCTGCTCTGCGCGGTTCTGCGACCTGACACCCCACTGGTCTTGTTCTTCGCGTGAGATCCCGGTGATCTGCGCTACGTTCTCGGCGGTCTGCCCCATCGCGATGTAGGTGTCCGGGATACGTGAATCCAGGCGGGGGTCCGTCCAGAGCTCGCCTCCTTCCGCGAGCCGTGCGGTGCGGGCCTGCGCGTCGTCGTACAGAGGATTGTGGGTGTCCGGGAGCGAGTCGGAGTTTCCCTTGAAGTATCGAGACACGGTTTCCACACCGGCGGAAACGAATACATCGCCTTCGCCGGCTTTGATGGCGTGCAGAGCCATCCGCGTGGTCTGCAACGACGACGAACAGTACCGGGTGACGGTGGTGCCGGGAACAGTGTCGAAGCCGAGCTGTATCGCGACGTTTCGGCCCATGTTCTGACCTTGCTCTCCGCCGGGCAACCCGCACCCCAACATCAAGTCGTCGATCTCGGTCGGATCGAGCGCAGGAATTTTGTCCAGCGCTGCACGGACCACTTGCGCGGTCAGATCGTCTGGTCGCATGGACACCAGTGAACCCTTGTTGGCGCGACCGATCGGTGATCGAGCGAGCGAGACGATGACCGCTTCTGGCATGAAAACTCCTTCGATGGTGCACTGTTCGGTGGTCGAGAAGACGAATGGCGGGCGACGCTCACGCGTGTTCGGTGATGCGGGGTCCGAACGCTCCGGCTGTTTCCATGGCCTCGATGCGGTCGTCGGTGTACCCGGCTTCTCGAAGAATGTCGCGGCGGTGCTCTCCCAGTAGCGGCGCACGGTGCGGCGCCGGTCCAGGAGTTGCCGTGAACTTCATGGGTGTCCCTGCCACGCTCAGTGGTTCGGGGACACCGGGGTGCTCGAGTTCGACGATCATGTTTCTGGCCGCGATGTGTTCGTCGTCGAACAATGCAGCCGCGTCGTTGACGGGGCCCACGGAGATGTGGCCGCCGAGTATCTCCAGCACCTCGGCATTGGTGTGCAGACGAGTCCAGCGTGACAACAGTTCTCGGACTTCGTCGGCATGGCGGACGCGATCTGCATTGGTCGCGAATCGTCGATCATGACCCAGCTCCGGCCGAGAGATCAGTTCGCACAGAAGAACCCAGTGGTGATCACGCGGTGCGGCTATGGTCACGTATCCATTGGCAGTGGGAAACATGTCGAACGGTGACAGCTGGGGATTTCCGTTGCCCTGAGGTCCGGGAATGCTACCGGTGTACGAGTGTTGGTAGATCACGCGCTCACACAGGGACACTATCGAGTCGTACATCGATACGTCGACGAACTGTCCGACGCCGGTGCGCTCGGCGTGGCGCAGCGCTGCGATCACCGCGACCGATGCGAACATACCTGGAACGATGTCGCCGACCCCTGGCCCGACCTTGGTGGGATGCGCCTCGTCCGGCCCTGTTATCGCCATGATCCCGCCCATGGCCTGGGCGACAACGTCATAGGACGGCCATGAGGAGTACGGGCTCTCACCGGTCCGAGGGTCACCGAATCCGCGCACGGCCGCATAGACCAGCCGCGGGTTGCGCGCGGACAGGGCTTCATAGGACAGGCCGAGCCGTTCCATCACTCCGACGCGAAAGTTCTCGACGACGATGTCGGCATTGTCGGCCAATGCCTGGAACACCTCGCGCCCCTGCTCGGTCTTGAGATCGAGGGCGACGCTTCGCTTGTTCCTGTTGATGCTCTGGAAGTACCCGCCGAACGCGAGTTGTCGGTCTTCGGGGTGGTACGGCCCCTGCTGGCGCACACTGTCGCCGTCGGGCGGCTCGATCTTGACGACGTCCGCACCCATGTCGCCGAGGAGCATCGTGCAGTACGGTCCCGAGAGCTGTGTCGTGAGATCGACGACGCGTACTCCTGCCAGCGGTCCGGCGGTCATGTCGAGGCCGCGTGGTCACGTCGGCTGATCACGACGGTTCGCTCGCCTTCGAAGACGATCTGATCTCGCTGGTTGACGCCGTAGTGCCGAAATCGGACGATCCCGGCGTCGACCCGGCTCGGGAGTGGTTCCGTTCCGATCACTTCGGTGAAGGCGTGCAGGGTGTCGCCGTGAAATACCGGCGACGAGAATCGAATCTTGTCCAGACCCTTTTCCTCCACTGCGTGTTCGGCCGTGTCCTGTGACGCCAAGCCGATCACGATGGAGGCGGTGATTCCTCCGAATACGATGCGTTGCCCGAAATCCGTTTCTTTCATCGACAACTCGTTGAAGTGGCCCTGCGCAGTGTTCATCGCCATCAACGTGATCAGGACGTTGTCCATTTCCGTCACGGTGCGGCCTCGCGCATGTTGGAACAGTGAACCCACTTCGAAGTCCTCGAAGTAGTTGTCGCTCGCGGTGATACTCATGCGGGTCCTCGTCCCAGAATCGCGTCGGAGATGATGCGAAGTTGAATCTCCGAAGTTCCTTCGAAGATCTTCGTCAGACGTGCGTCGCGCCAATGGCGTTCGACGGCGAAATCGTTGGTGTAGCCGGCACCGCCGTGTATCTGAAGGCCGGTGCTGGTGACTTTCTCGGCCATTTCGCTGGCGAACAATTTCACCATCGACGCCGGGGTGCTGCATGGGCGATCGTTGTCGATGTCGTCGGCAACCTGGTACATCAGTGAACGTGCAGCCTCGATCTGCGTGGCCATTTCCGCGATCTTGAAGCGAATTGCCTGGAAATCGCCTATGGCAGAGCCGAATTGACGCCTCTGGGCGACGTACGCGACCGAGTCCTCCAATGCGGCGCGAGCCAGGCCGATCGAACGGGCTGCGGTGTGAACCCGCGCGATCTCCAGATGTTCGAGCGCCGCGTAGAACCCGCGACCTTCCTCGCCCAGCAGTGCGTCGGCAGGGAGGCGGAAATCGTCGAAGAAGAGATCCCAAGTCTTCCAGCCGTGGTATCCGATCTTGCGGATGGGCGTCGCGCGAATCCCGTCGGGAAAGGTTCCGCGAGGCTTCTCTATGAGAAATGCGCTGATCCCTCGGTGCCTCCTGTCGGGATCGACGATGGGGTCGGTACGGGCGAAAAGGGTGATGTAATCGGCGCCGTCGGCGAACGTGCACCACATCTTGGAGCCGTTGATCACCCACTCGTCGCCGTCCCTGCGCGCCGCGCATCGCAAGTTGGCCACGTCCGAGCCCGCCTCGCCTTCGGAGAGTGCGAACGCGCCCAGAAAGTCACCCGATGCAGCACGCGGAAGGAAGCGACTCTTCTGTTCTTCGCTGAATCCCGACGACGCCAATCCGTTTCCTCGCGCAATGATGCTGGCCACGCTCATCCAGCCACGAGCGAGTTCCTCGGTGATGAGGCAGTATTCCACCGCGCCGAGTCCCAATCCGCCGAGTTCCTCCGGAATAAGGATTCCGAAGAAGCCCATCTCGGACATTTTGTGCCGCAGCGAATCCGGCATGACCCCTTTCTCCGGATCGAGTTCGTTCGCCAGGGGGAGAACCTCCTTGGCGGTGAACTCGCGCGCAAGCGCGCGCAACTGAACCCGATCTTCGGTCATGTACCACGGGTCGCCTATTCGACGATCGAGGGTGCTGGTCACGATTGTGCTCCTCTCGAATTGACCAAATTGGTACGCAGGAAATCGATGACTACGTTGTCGTGCTGGTCGCGGCCCTCGGTGTGCCATGTGACGATGCCCTGTTTCGGGTTCTTGGCCGATCGGCGAGCGGACTCGACCGTGCTGCGGGCGGTGACGGTGTCGCCGTACTGCAGTTGGGAGTGGAACGTGAGGTCGTCCACTCCGAGAAAGGCAACACCGGTTTCGCTCAGGTCTTCGACGGAGAGCCCGAACACGGTGAGAAAGACGAGCATCGGATTGACGAGGCCGCTCGGGTGTCCGTTCTCGGCCGCGTGCACAGAATTGAAGTACGCGGGGTTGTAGTGGGATGTAAGCGTCGAGAACGTGATGTTGTCGGCTTCGGTGAGCGTTCGTCCCCAGTGATGGCTGAATGTGCGGCCGGGCTCGAAGTCTTCGAAGTACTTGCCTTTGGGCCACAGGACTGCTCGAGACCGTAGGTCTGCGACTGTCGTCGACACGGGATTCCTCTCTGGGTGGGATTGAAGCGCTGGGTGGGATTGGACCGCTGCGGGCGACGTTGGTTGTTCCATTCTGCGGAACGCCGTGCCATATTTGAATCATGGTCCACGTCACAGAGAATTGTCAATATCGGAATACGCGATCGAAAAGGACGGACGAATGAACATGCGGGTGACTGCTGCGACCGTGGTTCTCGGTGGAGAAGCGCCGTCGGTGTCGGACTCCGCCTGGGTAGCGCCGGGTTCGGTGCTGTGTGGCGATGTATCGGTCGGCGCGTCGTCGAGCGTGTGGTATCAGGCGGTGCTACGTGCAGACTGCGCGGCAATTTCCATCGGTGCGCGTTCGAGCGTGCAGGACGGGTGCGTCCTGCACGCCGGCTTCGATCGACCGATTCGCATCGGTGACGATGTGACGGTCGGCCATCGAGCGGTGATTCACGGGGCCGTGATCGAGGATCGGGTGTTGATCGGGATGGGTTCGATCGTGCTGAACGGCGTGCATGTCGGGTCCGACAGCATCGTCGCGGCGGGATCGCTGCTGGTGGAAGGGTTCGAGGTTCCTCGGCGATCGCTGGTGATGGGGAGCCCTGCCCGGGTTGTGCGTGATCTGACGGATACGGAGGTGGCGAGGATCGAGTCCGATGCACGTGTGTACATCGATCTTGCCGAGCTTCATCGAAACGCCGAGTCCCGGTGAGGCCGCGCTTCTGCCGCGCGGATGTTGCGGTGCAGGACGCTTCGCCCTAAAATTCGGCACGGCATACCGTAATATGGAACACTTCGCTGCCGGGCGGTGTGCCGAATCACTTCACCAGTTTCACCCGGGCATCGCACGTATCGCACAACGATCGACGATCATCGTCGATGACGCCCTGCGACGGTCCGGTCGACGGTTCGACCGATAGGAGCACTGAATGTCCGCACTTTCCATGCCCGAGAATCTGTTCGAGCTGACGCAGCGCGTTGCCTCCACGGATCCGGAGCGTTCAGCGCTTCGACTGGCGGTTCCGGGCGCCGCTGCTGTGTCGTACGGCGAACTCGTCCGTCGCGCCGAGAGTGCGGCCGACGGGCTTCGCGCGTTGGGTCTGCAGGCCGGCGACACCGTGGCGTTGTGGTTGCCCAATGGAATCGAGTTCGTGGAGCTCACCCTTGCGGCCGCACGCGTCGGAGTGGTGCTGATGCCTCTGAACACCCGCTACGGAGTCAGCGAGATCTCGCATCTCCTCCGAGTGAGTGACGCCAAGGCCGTGGTTCTCACGCCCGATTTCCTGAAGATCGATTTCATCGAACGATTGCGGCAGGTGCTCGACCAGTGGGCAACCAACGGCGACACCTCGACCCTGCGCTCGGTGGTACTGATCGACAACCGCCGCGGATCGATCGATGAACTCGACGAGATCGTCGTGCACGATTACGAGTCGCTGCTGTCGAACGCACCGCGAGTGCTTCACCCCGAGCGGCCGTTGCCGACCGACATCGGGAACGCCTTCGGTACTTCTGGGACGACGTCGTTGCCGAAACTGGCGCTGCACGACCATGCCGCGACCGTCTCGCACTCGCAGGCTGCTGCGCACTCGGCAGGCATCGGCGAAGGAGATCGTGTCCTGTGTGGTCTACCGTTCTGCGGCACGTTCGGTTTCATCACGTTGACGGCTGCTCTCGCGGGTGGTGCGACGGCACTCGTCATGCCGTCGTACAGAGGTGACGATGCACGAGATGCCGCACGAGAGTGGGGTGCCACCTTCGTGTCCGGTACCGTGCCGATGCTGGAGGCGCTCTTCGATGCAGCGAGTTCCGACGGCGGCGGACTCGATTCGGTGCAACGAGGCGTGGTCGCAGGAGCGACGGTGCAGCCTCTGGTGGAGCGAGCGGAAACGGAGTTCGGCGTCACGATCGTCAACGTCTACGGATCGTCGGAAGTCTTCGCTTTCGCGGCGTCGAGTGATCGATTCGGTGACGCCGCCGCGCGATCGGGCGCGGGTGGACGGCTGGTGCATCCCGATGCTCGGGTGCGCACCGTCGACCCGATCAGTGGTGAGGTCCTACCGGACGGCACACGTGGCGAACTTCAATTTGCCGGGCCGACCATCACTCCCGGGTATCTCAACAACGAGAAAGCGACGCTGGGTGCTGTGACCGAAGACGGTTGGTACAGATCCGGCGATCGAGGAACAGCGTTCGACTCCACTTCGTTCGAATTCGAGGTGCGGCTGGCGGATACGCTCAGGCTCTCGGGCTTCCTCGTCAATCCCACCGAGATCGAGGATCTACTCGGCTCGCATCCGTCTGTCGTCGAGGCGGCGGTCGTCGGAATTCCTGTCCGCGAGGCCTCGGACGAACACCGAGCTGTGGCGTTCGTGATCACCACACCGTCGTCGGCGGCCGATGAACAGACGTTGAAGGAGTTCTGCAAGGCCAGCCTCGCGAACTACAAGGTGCCGCAGCGCATCGTCTTCGTCGAGAGTTTTCCTACGACACCCAGTCCCAACGGCGAGAAGATCCAGAAGAACAGGCTCCGCGAGACTGCGGCAGCGACCGCCTGACATCCATCGAGCCGGGCTTACCGTCAGGTAGGCCCGGCTCGATCGTGCTCACCCGACGGGTCGTGTGAACGAGGTAGTGCGATTCATCGACAGTCGACGCCCGCGCTCGGCCATGGACAGCGCGATCTTGGCACTCGCTTCATCGATCATCTCGTCTCCGAGCATCACTGCTCCGAGGCCACCGCCTGCGTCGGACGTGTAGTACGCGTAGGCCTCGAGGATCAACTCTGCCTTGTCGTACGCTTCCTGCGGCGGTGAGAAGACCTCGTTGGCGGTGGCGATCTGCCCTGGGTGCAGCACCCATTTTCCGTCGAACCCGTAGGCGGCCGCGCGGTGAGAGTACGTGCGATACCCATCGATGTCGTAGATCTTCGCGAACGGGCCGTCGATTGCCTGCAGCCCGTGTTTACGCGCCGCTACCGCGATAGCCATGAAGACGTGGTCGAAAGGGTTGTGGCCGTTGTCGAATGCTTCGCCGATCGTCAGTTGCGGCATGTGCATCGCGGCGCTGAAGTCGCCCGGTCCGAAGATGATCGTCTCCAGACGTGGCGTCGATGTCGCGATTGCTTCGATATCGCTCAGCCCGCCCGGTCCCTCGATCTGAGCCTCGATTCCGATGGTGCCGACCGGCAGATCCAGGGACAATTCGAGCTGGTTCAACAGCGTGTTGAGCCAATGGATGTGCGCGATCTTCTCCACCTTGGGGAGCATGATGCAATCGAGGTGCGCGCCGGCGCCCACGACGATATCGATGACGTCGTCGTAAGCCCAGCGGGTATCGGCGTCGTTGATTCGAACCACCTTGGTCTTGCCCGTCCAGTCGCCGTCCCGCAGTGCAGCGACGATGTTCCCGCGCGCACCGGGCTTCGCGCTGGGCGCGACCGAGTCTTCCAGGTCCAGGAATATCTGATCGGCGTCGAGGGTCTGTGCCTTCTTGATCATCTTCTCGCTGCTGCCGGGAACTGCCAGGCAGGAACGACGTTTGCGGTACGGGCGTGGCATAGGTTTCTCTTTCGTTCGGGTAGGACGACTCGGGATCCGGTTGAGGCGTCAAGATCCACTATGTTCCATTATGCGGCATGATTAGTCTCTATGCGGCACAAATGAGGTTGCATGACGCTACCTGTAGCTGTCAATGCCTCACCTGAGGTGCCGGGGCCGGAAGGGTTGGGCAGGCGCCGACTGACCCGAAGGAAACTCGGAGCGTTGTGCCGTTATGTGGTACAAAATTCTCATGGCAGATCAGGATGTACAGGTTGAAGAGACTTCGCGTGACTCAGGTGGGATGCGAAGCCTGATCAGAGGGCTGGAGGTGCTGGAGATCATCTCGGAGCACCAGCCGATCGGAGTCAGCGAGCTCACGCGGATGCTGAAAGTGCCCAAGTCGACCGTGCAGCGGACATTGATGTCGTTGGCGCAGGCTGGTTGGTTGCAGCTGGCCGGGTCCGAGAGGACCAGGTGGGAGCTGACTCATCACGCCTGGGTCATAGGCCAACGTGCAGGCAAGACCGCGTCGCTGCGGGAAATAGCGTTACCGGTGATGCGGGTGCTCGGGGAGTCGACCGCCGAGGCGATTCATCTCGGCGTTCCGGATGGGACGCAGAATGTGGTCACCCTCGAACGTGTCGATTCGACTCAGGCTGTGCGCGTGTACAACCCGCTCGGCGCAACCTTCCCCTTCTACTCCTGCTCCAGCGGAAAGGCGATTCTCGCCTACTGGCCGGAGTCGAAGGTGGATGAGGTTCTGTCTCGTCCGATGCACAAGCTGACCGACCGGACAACGGTGGATGCTGCCGTGCTTCGCGCGGAGTTGCTGCAGGTTCGAGAGCGGGGCTATGCCCTCAATACTGCGGAGAATCGTCCAGGCGTCTGCGCCATCGGTGCGCCGATTCTGGATCGAGACGGGTATGCGGTTGCGGCACTCTGCATCTCGATTCCCCAGGACCGATACGACTGGAGGCACGTGCCGCAGTGGGGTGAAGAGCTGACTGCGAGCGCGGCCGTGATCGGTCGTGAACTGAGCGCATCTGCCGGGGGCTGACGCGAAGGAGGCGATGGTCCGGCAGCCTGTCGCGTCGGGATGGTTGACGATGGGCTGTGCCATGGCCTAACTTAAATCTGGCACAGCGTCCCGTATTGCGGTACAAATCGGTGGTCGAGAGGAAACAATGAGCAGACAACCTGTGATCGTCGGGGTGGCCGACCATCCTCTGAACAGAGGGCGGTTGGAACCGGGCGGCACGCCCCTGTCTGCTCAGGCCAGGGTTGCACACGCTGCTCTTGCCGAAGCAGGGCTTTCCCTCGGCGACGTCGATGGATTGTTCACCGCTGGTGCCTGGGGCATACCGGGGCCGGGTCAGTGCCCCACGATGACGCTCAGCGAGTACCTCGGTATCGCACCGCGGGTCAGCGACTCGTCGAACATCGGTGGTGCATCGTTCGAATCCCACGTTGCGTCGGCATACCGTGCCATCGAGCAGGGTGATTGCGACGTCGCGCTCATTACGTACGGCAGCACGCAGAAAAGCGATCGGAGCCGATCGCTGGCCGGGCGTGCGCCGATCTTGACCATGCAGTTCGAGGGGGTATGGGGGATGCCGATGCCGGTTGGAGGGTACGCCCTGGCCGCAACGAGGCACATGCACCAATACGGCACCACCCGTGAGCATCTGGCCGAGATCGCGGTGGCGACCAGGAAATGGGCCGCGTTGAATCCGCAGGCCACTCGCCGGGAGCCCCTGAGTATCGAGGACGTTCTCGACAGCCCCGCCATCAGCGATCCCCTTCATCTGCTGGACTGCTGCCTCGTCACCGACGGCGCAGGCGCAGTGGTGCTGACCACCGAGGATCACGCCAGGGCGCAGGGAGTTTCGCCGATCTACGTTCGTGGATACGGAGAATCACAGACGCACTGGACCATCGCGTCGATGCCCGATCTCACTACGCCGCCGTCGGCTGCGAGCGGGCGGCGCGCGCTCGAGATGGCAGGGGTGAGTCCGTCGGACATCGACGTTGCCGAGCTCTACGATTCCTTCACCATCACGGTTCTGTTGACGCTGGAGGCCATCGGTTTCTGTGGTCCCGGCGAGGGCGGAGCCTTCGTGTCGAACCAACGTACCGCTCCTGGAGGGCAATTCGCCCTCAATACCAACGGCGGCGGATTGTCGTACGCCCATCCAGGCATGTACGGCATCTTCCTTCTCACCGAAGCTGTGCGTCAGCTTCGAGGGGAATGCGGTGATCGTCAGGTGAACGGTGCGCGCACTGCGCTGGTCAACGGAACCGGCGGAACCCTCTCCAGCGCGTCCACCTGCGTGCTGAGCAACTACTGATCGGTGAATCCAATGACCATCGAGATACCGACCATCGAACGACCGCTTCCGGTCATCGACGAAGATTCGCGGCCCTTCTGGGAAGCGACAGCGCGGCACGAACTCCGAATTCAACGATGCCGCGATTGTGGGCAGCATGTGTTCTTTCCGCGGCTGGTGTGCAACCACTGCTACCGAATGTCTCTGGAGTGGGTCGAGGTCACCGGCACTGGGACCGTCCACTCGTTCACCATCGTCAGACGCGCTCCCCATCCGGCGTTCGAAGCCAAAGTCCCGTATGTAGTGGCCTTGGTCGATCTTGCCGAGGGACCGAGACTGCTGACCACCGTCGAGACCTCCGACGTCGACGACGTTCGTATCGGCCAGCCCGTGCGAGTGAGGTTCGAGGACATCGCCGAGGGCATCACCCTTCCGACCTTCGAGCCGGTGCCTGCGCAGGACGGCCCGACCCCCAACGAGTAGGAGAACCGATCATCGTGAATGGGCCTACCTTCACAAGCTTGTATTTCGAAGATCTCTACGTCGGACAGACGTTCGTCAGTGGCGAGCGCACGATCACCGAATCTGCCCTCGAGGCGTTTGCCGACGTCAGTGGCGATCGCAGTGCCATGCATACCGATCCCGAGTACGCAGCAGGCACGCAGTTCGGGCAGCGCCTCGTGCACGGACCACTCGGGCTGTCGATGATCTTCGGATTCATGCACGAATTGCAGGTATTCGGCAACATCGTGGCGCTTCTCGACGCGCACTGGTCTTTCCCAGCGCCGATCTTCGTCGGCGACTCCCTGCATTTCGAGATGACCATTGTCCGATGTCGTCGGACATCCGCGGGAGATCGGGGTTATGTGAACCGTGATGTGCGACTGATCAATCAGGACGGTGTGGTTGTTCAGGCCGGCACCACCGCGTGCCTGATCGAGGCGCGTTCGAGCGACGCGTCCTCGGATCCGGTGGGCAGAGACTTCTGCACCATTCCGTGGGGCCGTGCCTTGGCGGAGTTGCTGAGCAACGATCCCGAATTCAGCTCTGCAACTGCATCGTTCGATGGCACAGTCGGTCTGGAATCGGGTGAAACCCAAGTGCAGTTACGTATCTATCGGGGGAAGATCATCGAGGTCACCAGGCGTACGCCGCAGGGAGCGACCTTCGTGATCTCGGGGACGGAACGTGCGTGGATCGACCTTGCGCTGAGCGAACGAGACGATTACGTCGTTCGCACCATCGGGAACGAATTTCATACGACTGGAAATGGTTTCGAGTACCTGCGCTTGACCAAGGCCGTGCAGCTGATCTGGTCCAGCGTCAAGAAACTTGCAGCGGGAGAACAGAAATGATGATTGAGGCCCAGTATCTCGAGATCGACGGTCGGCTGGCGTATGTCGAACAGGCAGGAACCGGGCCGGCGGTACTTTGTATTCACACGGCAGGGCAAAGCGGTGTGCAATGGCGGCACACGATCACGTCGCTGGCAGAACTGGGTTATCACGTCATCGTTCCCGATCTTCCCGGACATGGGCGGTCCGAACCAGCATCGGACGGGCCGGTGGCCGACCTGTCGCGGTACGCAGACTGGTGCATCCGTCTGTTGGACCTGCTCGAGGTGCAACATCCCTTCGTGGTGGGGTGCTCGATCGGCGGAAAGATCACTCTGGACATCGCAACGAAGATCTCGGACAGACTGGCGGGAATTGTTGCGATGGCTGCTGATTCGCACAACAACGGTCAGCCATCCGCATCGCTGGAGCGAACGTTGGAGGATGCGTCGGCACCGAGTCGCTCCGATCGCACGTACTACGGAACGCTGGCGTGCATCGGCCGATCGGTGTCTCAGGAGAAGACCGAGATGATGGCCCTGATGCATCGACGAGAAGACCCGGCCGTGACGACGTCGGACCTCATCGGTTGGGCGCGGCTCGACCTGAGGTCCGCGCTGCCGTCCATCTCCTGCCCGAGTTACCTCGTCGTCGGTACGGACGACTTCTGGCTGGACATCGAGAATGTCCGGCGGACAGCGGATCTCGTTCCAGGATCGAACTTTGTGCCGCTCCAGGACATCGGGCACTATCCGATGGAGGAAGTGCCGGAGTTCAACGAACTTCTCCGTGGCTGGCTGGAGACCATGACATCGGCACGGGTCTTCGCACCATGATCGATATCGAGCAGCGACTGGGCCGGCTCGAAGATATCGAACAGATTCGAAATCTGACCGCACGGTACTGCCGACATCTGGACGATCGCAATTGGGACGCTCTGATGGAGCAGTTCACTCCCGACGGTGAATTCGACGGCTTGTCGCATCTCGTCGGTCGCACCGAGATGCGAGCATTCTTCAGCTCGCTTGTCTCTCAGGGATTCTCGGCGGTGTGGCATTTCACCGACAACGTCGAGATCGAGGTGGACGGTGACAGCGCGGTAGTCCGCTCGTATCTGTGGCAGCCGTTCGTATCGGACGGAGTTTCTTCCATAGCGGCGGGTCGCTACACCGATCACGTCACGAAGGTGGACGGGACATGGCTGTATCGAATCAAGCAGGTTCGATTCAACTTCTGGGTCCCGCTGGCCGATGGGTGGGATGAGAACGTGTTCTCCAACGAGTCCGCTCGGAGTGCGGCCGTCGACCCGTCACGAAAATGAATCAGCGGACCGGGGCGAGGTTCGAGGCGCCGCCGACGTGTCGATTCTTTCGGATCCATGTCCGTCAGCGACACACCGAGCGGTACCTCACACGATGCCTCTGGTGTGCAACGCGTCCTGCTCTTTCCGTGCGACGCCGTACGAGGCCAGGATTTCTGCCGTATCGGTACCCTTTCTGCGGCCCGTGAACTTCACCTGGCCGGGAGTGTCGCTCAGCCGGAACATCACATTCGGGAATCGCACCTCGCAACAGCGTCCACGGAACATTTTGCGATCATGATGCCGTCGATCCCGGTCCGTGCGACCGCAGCGAGGTCCTCCGCGAGGAATTCCGGTGTCACCCGAACCCAGACTTCGGTGCTGGAATGGCGCCGAGTATCCAGCCAGCGCGCGACATCTCGACGAGCGGACTCTTTCTGCGACAGCGGAACAGCATCCTCTGGATCGATGATGATCGCATCGGACTCTCCACCGATCGCTTTGTCGACAAGAAAGAGCGTGGAGCATCGTGCGTCATCGTGTTGCACGCGCTGTCGCTGGCCGCTCGAGTATGCCGATTGCAGCCCGATCGTCGTGATCCGTTCGGCTCCGCAGCGTTTCGTCGAGCGAAACGATCTCCTGCGGGGGATCGTAGAGAAAGTTGTTCGCTGAGAACATGTTTCGAAGTGTAGCGCGAACGAAAGCAGTTCAGGAACCCTCATCGGCGATTCGCGGATCGGTCAATGAAGACGTAGCCCGTCGACGAGCACTCCGGTCATTCGGCGGGCGTCGTAGCGTGGGTCTTTGCCCGCGCCGATGCACAGGTTGCCGACTGCGTACATCAGTTCCAGTGGGCTTTGGCCTGGCGAGATGTCTCCGGCATCGGCTGCCGCGTCGAGCAAGGTGCCGCAGACGGGCACCAGGCGCTCGAGGAAGTACGCGTGCAGCGTGCCGAGAGTTGTGCTGTCGGACTGGACTGCCTCGGCGAGGCCGTGTTTGGTGACCAGGAAGTCGACGAACAGGTCGATCCACCCCGCCAAGGCGTCGTGTGGAGAGTCTCTGTCCGCCAGCAGCTTCGGGGCGGCCTCGGCGCACGCCTCGACCTGGTGGCGGAAGACGGCCACGATGAGGTCGGCACGTGTCGGGAAATGCCGGTAAATGGTTCCGACGCCTACTCCGGCACGTGCGGCGATCGTGCGGACGGGCACGTCGACGCCGGCGTCGACGAAACAAGTCGCCGCTGCTGCCAGTAGAGCAGCCTCGTTGCGCCGTGCGTCGGCCCGCTTGTGAGGAGCCGCTCCACTGATCTCGACCACTGCAGCTCCTCTTCGACAAGCGGAACATGGTTCCGTATGGTTGTAATCGGAACCTGGATCCGTTTATTCGTATGTTAAACCACCGAGGAGACATCATGCAGTACCGCACTTTGGGACGCACGGGTGTGCAAGTCAGTTCCCTCGCACTCGGCGCGATGAATTTCGGTGCGCTCGGACGCACCGATCAGGACGACGCCACCGCCATCGTCGATGCCGCGCTCGACGGTGGCATCAATGTGATCGACACCGCGGACATGTACAGCCAGGGTCAGTCGGAGGAGCTCGTAGGCAAGGCGATCGAAGGCCGTCGCGACGACATCGTGTTGGCTACGAAAGCATGGGGTCCGATGGGCGACGAGCGGAATCATCAGGGCAGTTCTCGTCGATGGCTGGTGACGGAGCTGGAGAACAGCCTCCGCCGGTTGAACGTCGATCACGTGGACCTCTACCAGGTCCATCGCTGGGATCCGAACACCAGCGACGAAGAGACACTGTCGGCGCTGACCGACCTCCAACGCGCAGGCAAGATCCGCTACTTCGGATCCTCGACATTTCCCGCTTACCGCATCGTGCAGGCGCAGTGGGCGGCACGGAAGTATCACCTGGGTCGTTACGTCACCGAGCAGCCTCCGTACTCGATCGTGCAGCGCGGCATCGAATCCGAAATCCTCCCCGTGGCCGAGGAGTACGGCATGGGTGTACTGGTGTGGAGTCCGTTGGCCGGTGGATGGTTGTCGGGCGCAATCCGAGTGGGGAAGAACGCAACCTCGAATCGCGCGAGCCTGATGCCCAGCCGGTACGACCCCGATGTTCCGGCCAACAAAGCAAAATTGGATGCTGTCGAGAAGCTGGTCGCGGTCGCTGACGCCGCCGGCCTGACCTTGATTCAGCTTGCGCTCGGATTCACGACGGCACACCCAGGCGTGACCAGCGCAATCATCGGGCCACGCACCGTCGAGCACCTGCACGCCCAACTCGCTGCCGCGGATACCGTCCTGTCCAGCGACGTCCTCGACGCGATCGACGAAATAGTCGCTCCCGGTTACGATTTCTCGCCGGAAGAGAACAATGTGCCCATCCCTGCTTTGAGCAACTCTGCCCTGCGTAGGCGCTGACATGGCGTGAGTACCCAGATCGGGTGTGACACTGCGTGAGTTCGCACTTATGCAGGCAAAACCGCGGGATATGTCTGCATAAGTGCGAAGTCGGCGGCTACTGCCGCACCGCGACGATGGCTTCGAGTTCGACCAAGGCGTTCTTCGGGAGTACATGCGTGGGCAATGTCGTCCGCGCATGGCGGCCCGCTGCACCCAGCACGTCGATCAGCAGTTTCGACGCGGACTCGGCGGCGGTCGGTTGATCGGTGTAATCCGGTCCGCTGGCGATCCACACGTTCAGTTTGAGCACCTGTTCGACATTCTCGAGACCGACGGCCTGGTCGATTCTGGCGAGCAAGTTCAGCGCGGCGACCTCCGCTGCGGCGGACGCGTCCGCTGTTGTGGCGTCCTCACCCGCGCGGCCGCTGAGGACCTCGCCGTTCGGGGTACGCGAGATCTGCCCCGACAGATACAGGACGTCACGGTGCTGGGTCCAGGCGTCGTAGGAGTAGGCGGGGGCGCCGAGTTCCGGGAGGCTCAGATTTCGTTCGGCCAGGCGGAGCTTCGGATCGATCGTGCTGGTGTCGGTCATGCCTGCGTCCTGTCGCGTCGGGTGAGAATGTAGGTTCGATCGCGTCCGATGAACCACAGATCTTCGGTGCCGATTGCCACGTCGCCGTAGCGCCAGGGGATCTCGGCTGCACCGAAAGACCCGACGTCGAGTGCGTGCTTGTATCCCGGACGAAGCTCGTTGGCGAACGATTCCTGTTTGCCCATGAGATGCCCGACGTTGCGGCGCCGGTAGATCGTGTTGAAATCTGTTTCCTCGCCGAGCATTCCGATCTCGATCATGCGGGGGAGATGCGGAGCCAGGAACTGCAGCGTTCCCTCGTGCACGTCCTCGCAGACGACGCCGGGGCGCAGCTGGCCGATGATGCCTTCCCTGACGACCGTGAAGAAGAACTCGTACGCTTCCTTGGCGGCGGGCGTACGCGGCAGGGAACGCGCCATGTCGGATGTTGCGACGACGACGCCGTCGATGGTCACCTGAACCCCTGCATCGAGCTGGATGCATGTGGTGTCACCGTCGATCGGGAAGTCGACGGGAGGGCCGGGGAACAGCATGCGGTTCGAGGAGTGCAGATTGGTGAAGTACGGTTCGACGTCGAACTCGATGGAGTTGTCGCTGGTGAACTTGTCGATGAAGTCGACGTAGCGGCCGTAGATGTCGAGCTCGGTGAACTCGGTTCCCGCCTCGATTTCTTGTTCGGCCCAGGACAGCGCTTCCTCGATCGCGTACACGCTCGTTCTGGCCGCGATCACCTGGAACGGGAGGTCTTCGTGATCGCGGATGTCACGCCAGTGTCCGAGATCGGTCGTAGCAGCGGTCAGGCTCAGACCCGCATCGGTGAGTTGCCCGGCGACACCGACAGAGATGAATTCTTCTTCGATACCGATCCGCCCGCCCGGCACCAGCGCAGCGACGGCCTCACCGAGCGACGTGTAGTCGCCGACGGCATCGCCATAGCGGCCCCCATCACCGGTGGTCACCACGAAAACTTCGTCGCTACCCGGCACCCATACCGCGACGTCACCGTTGCCGGACAGGCCGGTGACCTCGGAGAAGTTCGGAGGTGCTGTCAGCACTAGTCCATCGATATTTCGTTCGGCAGCAATGGATTCCAGGCCCGAGAATCTGGTGTCTTCGGCGCCGAAGTTCTCGCTCAGGCCCTGCAGATGTGGAATGTCTGCGACCAGATCGGCAGCGGCCACAGCGCCGCGTCGACGCCACTCGGTGAATCGACTGACGACGTCCACCGTCGAAACAGCATGAACACGAACAGGACTCGGATCGATCGGTTCGACGGACACCGTCAGGCTCTCGGCGAGCGTCAGCTGGTGGCTGTACACCACGTCGGCGTCGAGCAGCACCGTGTCACCGTCAGCCAGTTCCTGTACCAATGCCGTCAGAGTCTGCGCGACGACGACATCGGCGATCGGGCGCGGATCGATTGTCACCCACGGGGCGTAGAACCGAATGCGTTCGGATGGAACGCCGGCCGACAGTACGTTGCCTTGTTCCTGTTGCCGGACCAGCAGGGTGAGGTCAGCTCCGTCACGCGATGCGATCAGCGGCGTGACCAGTGGATGAGAGTCCAGCCGGATGGCAGAGAACAACAGACTCTTGTGCGGGTGCAGGCCGAATTCGTCGGCGAGGGTGTCGAGATGTGCGGATAGCCGCAACATGGATACTCCTGTCGTTGGAAAAGTGTTCGGGGGTCAGCTGATACCTGCGGTGACCCCGATGTGGGATTCGACTTCACTGACGTAGTCGGCGAAGACGGGCGAATAGCGGTGTTCTTTGCTGCGTGGCCTGGGCAGGTCGATGGTGATGTCGGCGATGATGCGGCCAGGGCGATCGCCGACGACAACTACGCGGTCGCCCAACCAGACGGCTTCCGAGATGCTGTGCGTCACGAAAACGACGCTGCAGCCTGCCTTGTGCCAGATGCGCTGGATCTCGAAGTTCATGGTGTCGCGGGTCATCGCGTCGAGCGCGCCGAAGGGTTCGTCCATCAGGAGCAATTCCGGATCCGAGACCAAAGCCCGACAGATTGCCACTCGCTGCTGCATGCCACCCGAGAGCTCGTACGAGTACCGCTTGGCCTTGTCCTCCAGACCGACCATCTCCAGCAGCTCGAGCGCTCTGGCCTTGGATGCGTGATCGCGAGTGCCGCGGAACTCGAGAGGTAGTAGGACGTTGTCGAGGTTGTTGCGCCACGGAAGAAGGACCGGGCTCTGAAACACCATGCCGATTTCCTCGACGCCCGCGGCGATCGGGGCACCCTTGATGAGCACTTCGCCCTCGGTTGTGGCCTGCAGTCCCGAAATGGTTTTCAGCAGTGTCGTCTTGCCGCTACCGGATTGACCGACGATGGAGACGAATTGGCCGTGCTCGACGTCGAAGTCCACGCCGCGCAGCACTGCGTTGGTATCGCCGTCGCGCGATCGGAAGGACACGCCGACGTTGTTCACTTCAACTGCCTTGTTCATTGCTTACTCCCAGTCGGGTAGGCGGTCATGGTGCGGAGATGTCGCCGGTGGGCAGCGGGTCGATGTAGTCGTTGCTGTAAACCTGTGCGGGGGTCAGCGTCGAGTTCGGGTCGAGGCCGAGGAATTCGCGTGACACGTCGAGCATCTGTTGCACGCCTTCGTCGGTCATGACACCGAACGGTTTCGATTCTTCACCTATGCGGTTGTTGAGGGCGCATTGCTCGTCGAGCGCGAGCACGACGGTGCTGGTTTCGTACCCTTGGACCTCTTTGTGGAACGAGTCGGCGGCTGCTTCCGGGTTCTCGCAGGACCACAGGTATGCCCGCTGCAGTGCTCTGTTGAACCTCGTGACCTTGTCCGGGTTGTTCTTCAACTCCTCGTTGGAAAAGATGATCCCGTTCCCGTACAGGTCGATACCGAGGTCGGACCACTTCAACACCACAGGCACTTTTCCGAGCGAGTCGATCGCAGGCCCGTCCGAGACCGACAGAGCCAAGTTCGCATCCCACTGGCCCGAGACCAATCCTGGAATCTTCGCACTGCTGGCCGCATGAATGACGTCGACGTCGCGATCCGTGAGACCCAATTTGCTCAACGCGTACGGCCACATGGCTGTCATTGCGCCTGCGCCCTCGGTGGCGATGGTCTTGCCGGGCAGGTCGTCCCAGTCGTGAATGTCGCCGTCCGACATCCCCACTACGGCGTATGCCGATCGGGCCTGCAGGAGGTCGACTTGCGTCACCTGAGCGCCGCGACCTTGGTTGAGCACGGTGACACCGAAATCGGCCCACCCCGCGTCGACCTTGCCGGTGTCCACTGCTGCGACCGTGTTCCCCGAACCGGATCCAGGCATGACGGTGACATCGAGCCCCTCCGCGTCGAAGAACCCTCGGTCCACGGCTGCGAAGAAGGGTGCGTGCTTGGGCAGATATCCGACGTCGACCATCAGTGACATCGAGTTTTCGGAACCTGTTGTGCTGCAGGCAGTCAGCGGGGCGAGCAGGGCTGCGGCGACCAGAACTGGCAGCACTCGGATCTTACGCATGGTGGTCTCCAGGATGATTGATCATTTCGCGTGGGACTTCCATGGCATGAGCTTCTTGCCGGTGAAATCGACGACGAAGAACAGGACGAGTGCGATCGCGGCGAGTACGAAGAATGCCGCGAACATCGCGGCCAGATCCACCTGACTGTTGGCGAGCATGATGACGTAACCCAGGCCCTTCGAGCCTGCGATGAACTCGCCGACGACGGCACCGCCCACCGCGAGCGAGATGGAGATCTTGGCACCGGAGAAGATCGACGGCAGCGCGTAGATGAACTCGATCTTGGTCAGACGCTTCCACGTCGAGGCCCTGTTGATTCGTGCCAGTTCTTTGAGCTCGTGCGGGACAGTGCTGAGGCCGTCGAAGGTATTGATCACCAACGGGAAGAACGCGATTGCCATGGCGACGAACGCTTTCGACTCGAATCCGAAACCGAACCAGACGATGAACAAGGGCGCGAGTGCGACCTTGGGAATAGTGTCGATCGTGACCAGTGCTGGATACAGAAAGGTCCTGATCGTCGGTGAATAGTGCAGTAGCGCACCGCACACGACACCGAGCAACGTGCCGCCGACGAAGCCTGCCAAGGCCTCGCCGATCGTGACCCATGCATTCGTCATGAAATAGTCGAAGCGAGAGAACAATTCAGCAAAAGCGGCGATCGGGCCGACCAGAATGTATTCGGGTGGCCGGGTTACTACTACGGCCAGCTGCCACAGGCTCAGCAGGCCGAATATGCCGACAACTGCTTTGATGCCGGTGAGGAGAGAGTCGCGGCGAGGCCACCGCCTGCGGTGCGCGAGAGGTTCTGGTGGTTCTGTCGTTGCCGGGGGTGTGGCGGCTACGGGGCTTGTCTGCGTCTCAGATGCTGTCATGGCCATCCATCCTGGGTGGGGGATTGAAGTCGGTTCTCGATTTTCGTCAGCGCACGAACGAAGACGGCTCGCCGCCGAAGTGTTGTGGCTCTCGACAAGCACCAGCGTGCGTCAGGCAATTCGGCTTGCCTGCGCCGCAGGGGTTGTGCGTCGGCTCCCGATTGCGCGGTCGGGAGCGAGTCGTTCAGTGGCTACTGCGTCCACGTGAACAGCTTTTCACCGTTTGGTGAACTAGGCGAACCGTACAACGTGATCGTCGACACGTCCAGAGAACGCTAGCGGTGAGCCCGGGGCGTATTTCTACTCGCGACTGCCGAATGGGGCCCGACCTGCCTCTATACCGGAGTTGAATGGATCCATGCGAAAAATCGGGTGAGATGCCCGTGCCGAGAAGGCGAGGTCGACGCGCGTGCCGGCACGCTGTCGGGCACGGCGTGGTTCACTGTTCGGTATACATACCGAGCGTAGAAAGTCAGGGGTTCGATTTCGATGTCGACAGCGTCCGAGGTAAGCGGCCGCCGCGGAGCACGTGGCGGCGACGTGCGCGGGAACATCCTCGCAGTGTCCATGGCCGAGTTCGCGGCCAAAGGTTTCACCGGTGCCAGGATGGACGACATCGCACTGCGAACGAATACGACGAAGAAGATGATCTATTACTACTTCGGCGACAAACAAGGCCTGTACAGAGCGGTTCTCGAGAGTGCGATCGTCAGCATCCGAGCCGAAGAACAACGTGTGCATGTCGACGAGCTCGATCCTGTCGATGCACTTCGACGCGTGGTCGAGCTGACGTTCGACTACCACGAGCAGAATCCGGATTTCGTCCGTTTGATGGCGAACGAGAACACGCACAGGGCGTTCTACCTGGGGCAGTCGAGCGAGCGAAGTGAGTTGGCGGGGCCGGCGCTGGACCTGCTGTCCGACATCTTGCAACGTGGCCGTGAATCAGGTGTGTTCAAAGAAGGTATCGACGCCGTAGATCTTCACTTCACGATCACCAGCTTCAGCTTCTTTCGCATCTCCAACCAGTACACCTTCGACTGGTTGTTCCAGTTCGACCCCGTTGCGCCCGAGAATCGAGAACGTCTGCGAAAAATTCTGACCGACATGGTCATCGGATACGCGACACTCATGTGATCCTGTCGGGCAAGACCACCATGGAATCCGACGTCCTGAGGCCACGGCGATCCGCTATGCTGGGCCTGCTCGCTCGTAGTCCCGCAGAATCCAGTGAACGAACATATGAACCGAGACCGAATTCACCACTATGACCTCTGAGCCCTCGAGCTCCGAAAATCGGCCTGCATCGTCGCGCGCACAAGAGATTCTGGCGATCAGCGCGGCCCTTTTCGAGAGGCGCGGCTACTCTGCCACCACGATCACCGACATAGCCGATGCGGCCGGCGTGCTCTCTGGAAGTCTCTACCACCATTTCGCATCCAAGGACGCGATTGCGGTCGCCCTTCTGGAAGCGCTCGACAACGATCTTGCCGCCGTGGCGCACAAGGCCCTCGCCGTCGATGTCGCGTCGTTGGATCCCGATCGGGCTCGCGCCCATCTTCGTGATCTGACCGAAGCGGTGGTCGACACCAACCTCCGTCACGCAGCCGCCGTACGGCTGCGAGCGTACAACGCACCACTGGTGGCAGGGCCCGCCCTGCGGCTTGCCGTTCGCTCCGATTCCACGATGCTCACCCGCGCGTGGTCCCTGGCTCTCGATGCCGCCTTTCGCGACTCCGACGACCGGCACCGCCGCACTGACTTGATGCAGTTCACTTTCCAAAGGCTCACCCTCACTGCACGACTGGAGGATCCATACAGCACCGACTCTTCGGTGATCGCGAACCAGATATACGACGTGCTCGTCAACGGACTTCTGGTGACCGCGCCGGCTGATTCCGTCCTCGACGCCTCCGCTGCTCGCAGACAAGCGGATAAGGCAATCGCTGTGTGGCGCAAGTCCGCTGCCGTCGTCAGCGACGACAAGGAGCGGATACTTGCGGCGGCACGCAGCGAATTCGCTCGGCACGGATACGATGCGAGCACCATCCGCGGGATCGCCGAGGCTGCGGGAATAACGATGGGCACTCTGTACCGCCGCACCGAATCCAAGGAAGCAATCCTGCGGGAAATACTGCAGCGCTACTCGGATCATCTCGACGACGCCGTCCTCGGACTCCTCTCGGATGTCACGTCCGTCGTCGAATCGTTGGATGCGCTGGCGCGTCTGTTCGTGCACGCGTCTCGCCGATTCTCGGACGAAGCCGAGATCGTGAAACTCAACTGGAATGCGCACAAGGACGAGACGGACCCGTTCCACGATTATGTTCGCAGCACGGTCGAACGAAGCCAGTTGCTGGAGAGCGTGATCGCTGCAGGTATTCGCGAGGGCAGCGTGCGTGGGACGGGCACCGCAGAAAACATCACGCCGCACTTTCGGCAGATCATGTGGTTGCCCTACCAGACGTTTGCACGAACGAGCGAACGGACAGCACACGCTTTCATCCGCCGCGAAATTCTCGGCGGTACCGGCCGGAAAGCCCTGTAACAGGCTCAGTTCGGCATGATCGAACCGGCATCGACGACGATCGACTGGCCGGTGATCATCTTGCCTGCATCCGATGCCAGGAACAACGCCAGGTTGGCAACGTCCTCAGCGGTGCTCCACTTCTTGAGGGCCGTACCCTCCACGTTGAGGGCATACTGCTCGTCGTAGGTATTGCCCTGCTCTGCAGCGATTCTTCCTATGTAATTACGCAGGAGTTCGGTGTCGATGGCCCCGGGCACGATGCAATTGCAGCGCACCCCGTAGGAACCCGCTTCACTGGCAACCACTTTGGTGAATGCGCGCAGCGCAGCCTTCGCAGACACGTAGTGGCTCTTGCGATGGACCGCTTTGTACCCGGCCGTCGACGAGAAGTTGATGATGGCACCGGACCGCCGCTCGAGCATCGACCTGTTGAGGACTTCTCTGCTGCACAACATCGCACCGGTCAGGTCGATGCCGATCGTCTGGTTCCAGTTCTCCAGAGTCTGCTCCCAGATGTACTTGTCGGTGCCGGGCGACGCCGCATTGTTCATCATGATGTCGACTTTGCCCCAGCGACTCATGGCAGCATCGACCATGGCTGCGACGTCTTCTTCGCTTGTCACGTCGGCGCGGATGGCGACAGCGTTGTCGCCGATCGCAGCTGCCGCCTTCTCGACGAGTTCGAGCCTGCGCGCCGCGACGACGACCTTTGCGCCTTCGTCCGCCAGCATCTTGGCCATCACAGGACCGAGTCCCGTGCTTGCACCGGTGACGATCGCAACCTTGTCGGTGAAACGCCCCATTACCGATCCGCCCTTTGGAAGTTCGTCGTTGTGGCGTCGTGATGTCCGAGGGGAAGCGCGGCACTCATACGAGGCCCTTGCGCATGGTGTCGTGGGAATCCTCGGAACCGTCGAGGACGCGGTTGAAACGCTCGACGATGCGCCAGCCCTCGGGCGTGCGGGCGAGGGTGAAGTGATTGATGGCCGCGCGCCAGATCATCCATTCCTCGTCGCGCTTGAGGATGACATAGCTGTAGGCGACTGCCTCTGCGGTGTCACCGTGAAGCGTGATTCTGGGCGTGGCGGTCAGGTGAGAAACGCCGGTGTGCACGAGGCGCTGATGGGTATCGCTGCTGTACATGTGTTCGATCTGCGCACGGCCGGTCTTGACGAACGTGCCGCCCGGGTTGTAGCTGCCGTTCTCGGTCCACAGTTCGGACGCGGGTTTGCCCGACGCGCTGTCGACCGCCGGGCCGTAGGTGTTGAGCAAGCGGATTATCTCCAGCTGATCTTCCGCCGCGAGAAGGCGTTGTTCCAACTCGTCGAGGCGCTCTTCGATACTCATCGGTCTCCCTGCTCTGCGAAATTCGATCGATTGCCCGAGCCGGTCACCTCGCTCGGGGCGACTCTCGACGTGATCACTGCTCGATAATGAACCAAGAACTTGCTCCACTGCGAGACTGTAACAGTAGGTGACCGGTGCCACAAGGATTGGTCTGAGCTGCAGTTCTCGAGTATCAGCCGTTCACGGCATCGATCAAACGCTGGACGCGTTCGAGGCCCAATTCGGGGGGTTCGACACCGGGCTCCCACGCTTGCATTCGAACCTCGTCGATGCCCAGATCCTCGAAGCGCTTGATGTCATCAGCGGTGGACGTGGGGGAGATCCGTAGAGCCACGGTCAATGGTTGCTCGGCCCGCTCGCTCGCCGCACGTACCGCTCGCAACCGGTCCAGCCGGGGTTGCACCGATTCCACCGTGTGGTCCAGTCCGATCCAGCCGTCGCCGACTTCTGCTGCGCGCCTGAGCGCGCGGGGGCTTTCGCCGCCGACGAGAATCGGTAGCAACGCGCCCTGGGGTGGCTTGGGTTCGAAGTGAACCGGGCGAAACGAGTAGTGCTCACTCTCGTGACCATAGGTACCCGCGGACCACAAGCCGCGGAGAATATCGATGATCTCGTCGGTCCTCTTGCCGCGTGAGGCGAAGTCCTGACCCACGGCCTCGAACTCTTCCTCCATCCATCCCACGCCGACGCCGAGCACCGCGCGGCCACGGCTGACGAGATCGAGCGTGCCGACCGCTCGGGCGGTCACATGCGGATCGCGCAGCGGCAGAATGTAAATGCTGGTGCCGAGTCGCATCGTCGTTGTTGTCGCTGCTGCGGCGCTGAGCAGTACCCATGGGTCGTGGGTAGGAAATCCCGTCGACACCGGCGGGCGGCCGTCCGACTTGTAGGGATAGGTGGTGTCGATGGACACCGGCCATGCCAGGTGCTCGGGCACCCATCCAGCCGCTACGCCGATCTGCTCGGCCGACCTGGCGAACTCCGGGACATCTGCCGCATCGACGGCGAGCGGGATTCCGAACTGCATCTGATTCCTCTTCCTCGACGCCGTGGCCGACGCTGATACACGCGCATCTCTTCAATATTTATACCTTCTAATTATTTTTACCATAAGGGTTTGGATCGTCCGGATACCGATCGGACATGTTGCCTCCAATAGGAGCATTAATCTCCGAACGGAGAGGTACCGTCCGTTCTCTGTTACGGTGTGCTCATGACCGGCACGCACTTCGCACCGGTACCGATAGATCCACCGGTGCCTATGGATCCAAGGAGCAGTTGATGCGCTACGCCACTTTCGGACGACGCTCAGGCCTGCGGGTCTCCGAATTCGCCCTCGGCACTGGCAATTTCGGAACATCCTGGTCCAGCGGCACAGACGCCGCGGAAGCCCGCGGCATCTTCGACCGATTCGCCGAGGCCGGCGGAACGTTTCTCGACACCGCGGGCATGTATCAGGCGGGTGAGTCCGAGAAGATCCTCGGTGATCTGCTGGGCTCGGATCGCGGTCACTTCGTCGTCTCGACCAAGTACGGCGCCAGCGATACGGCCGAGCCCCATGTTTCCCTGACGGGTAGCGGACGTAAGAATCTACTCGCCTCGGTGGAGTCGAGCCTGAAACGGCTGGGCACCGACTACCTCGACCTGCTGTGGGTGCATTTTCCCGACGGGGTCACCCCGATCGACGAAATCGTGCGTGGCATGGACGATTTGGTGCGCTCCGGCAAGGTTCACCACGTCGCGTTGTCGAACTTCCCGGCCTGGCAGGTGTCGGCTGCGGCGACTCTGGCGGACCTGCGCGGATGGGCTCCGATTGTCGGAATCCAAACCGAGTACAGCCTGGTCGAACGCACCGCCGACCGCGAACTGTTGCCCATGGCCGAGAGCCTCGGCCTGGCGGTGAACCTGTGGTCGCCGCTGGCAGGTGGGCTGCTGACCGGCAAGTACCGCACCGGCGACACGGGCCGCGCGACCGATCCCGACCGCTTCGTCCTCCCGGAACACTCCGCCCAGCGCACCGTCGTCATCGACGAGGTGTTGGCCACCGCACAGGAGACGGGCGCCAACGCGGCGCAGGTGTCGATGGCCTGGCTGCGGGAACGCGGCGAACGGTCCGCTGCCACGCTCATCCCGATCGTCGGACCGCGCACGCTGGCTCAGCTCGATGACTATCTCGGTTCGCTCGACGTGACGTTGTCCGCCGAGCAGTACACGCGCCTCGACGAGGCCAGCGCTGTCGAACTCGGTGTCCCACACTGGATCAATGCCCAGATCCGGCCGAACCTCCTGGGCGGTGCACCGGAGCGATTCGTCGGTCCGGTCACCCCGATCGCATGATCACAGCGGCATCCGTGTCGACGCTGGACCCGCGGTGATGGTGGCTACTGGCCGTCACGTCCCTGGCGCAGCGCGTCATCCTTCTCGACATCACGATCGTCACGGTTGCCCTTCCGTCTGCCCAAGTGGCACTGAACATCTCGGACGCGAACCGGGAGTGGATCGTCACCGCGTACGCGATCACCTTCGGCGGCTTCCTGTTGCTGGGCGGCCGACTCGGTGACACCTTCGGTCGACGTCACGTGTTCGTAGTGTTGTCGACGGTCGGCATCGATTCGAGCTTCGTCGGGGTCTTCGGTCGATTTCGCACCTGTTCAGTTCGGCGATCGGCGCACCCGATAGCGCAGGTGCAGCACCCGGTTGCCCTGCAGGGCAACCTCGGGATCCTCCAATAGATGTTGCGCGTGGACCGACCCGAAGTAGCGTTTGCCGGACCCGAACACGACGGGTGCGACGTCCATGCGTACCTCGTCGATCAGGCCTGCAGCGAGAACCTGGCCACCGACGTCGCCTGCGGCGACCTCGACGACGCGGTCGCCGGCAAGCGCGCGGGCCTTGGCCACGGCGGACTCGATGCCGTCGACGAAATGAAACGGAGCCTCGGGGTCCCAGCCGTCGGGCTTCGGTCGGTGTGTCACGACCACGACGTGGTCGACACCGCCCGGAGGCTTTCCGTCCCAGCCTTCCGTCATGTCGAAGACGTGGCGGCCGACGATGGTCACCCCGATCTGATCCCAGTACGGCCGGGTGTAGTTGTAGGACGACTGCGATACCTTCAACACGCCGCTCTCGTCCAACGGCACATCACCGCTGATCAACCAGTCGAACAATGGCCCGGGCTGGTCGTTCTCG
The DNA here is from genome assembly GCF_001895005.1 of Rhodococcus yunnanensis NBRC 103083. Taxonomy (GTDB): domain Bacteria; phylum Actinomycetota; class Actinomycetes; order Mycobacteriales; family Mycobacteriaceae; genus Rhodococcoides; species Rhodococcoides yunnanense. Next base: position 35,527 of record NZ_BCXH01000014.1, read on the forward strand.
TCGGCGATGAAGCCGTCCACCGACACCGAGCCGTACATGACCGACTTGCCCATCGTGCGCCCCCTGCGTTTGGATGCCCCCAAAGTAGCGTGTTGATTTCCGTTCGGACAGTGTCGGCCGAATACGCGCGCGCAGTTGAACGGAGCAAACGTCTCCTTTCGGAGCGCGTCACTCCTCATGGAGTGTGGTCATCCGATTCGAGCTATGGTGTGTACATGACGATCGCCGAGGACGAGGCACCGAAAGAACGTGCAGACTCGCGGCGTAAGCGCCTGCGACTGATCGAGGCCACACGCGCGGCAATAGCCGAGCATGGACTTGCGGCGTCGACGACCGACATCACCGAACGCGCGGAGGTAGGCGTCGGCACACTGTATCGGCGTTTCGGATCCAAGGAAGCGCTGGTAGCCGACGTGCTGCTCGATGGCCTCGCGGAAATCGAGGCATGGGCAACTGCAGCGCTGGAGGATCCCGATCCATGGGCGGGCCTGTCCGATTTTCTCTACGCCTTCACCGAAGCTCAGCTGAACAATCTCGGTCTCGCCGAGTTCACCAGCGGCAATACTCAAAAGCTCCCCACCGAGGTCATCGAACGCAACGCGGTGCTCGCCGATCTCATCGACCGAATCGTGCGACGGGCCCAGGACCAGGGCACGTTGCGCGACGACGTGACGTGGCGGGACATCGTGTTGATCTCCCTCGCTCCGATCGGCGGGGACGAATGCCTGGGAGCCAGAAGAGGCAAGAGTCAGTGGCGACGAACAATTGCCATTGCCCTGGACGGCCTCCGTACCCCCACCAAAGGCGTCCTGCCCCCGGAGTGACGTGCGGAGTGACCTGGTGCTGGCTGTCCCGTTCGCGCTCGAGTCCGCGACCAGGATACCGAAGATCGCGGAGCGGTTCGGAACGTTCGTCTCACCGATTCAATTGCCCGCGTGGATCACCACTGCATTACTCGTCGCCGGGATTCTCGCTGCCGTCGAACGAGCTCTCACGCTGCGCCGCAACAAGATTCTGGACGTGGAGACGGTCTGGACGGCCTTCTAGCGCCGTCCGCCGCATCCACAAGAGAACGGTTCAGCGCGTTGCGACTCGAAACGACTGCTCGGCAGTGTCGATCACGTTCAGTTGCGCAATGATCTCTTTGGGGCTCGACTCGCCGACCACTTTCTGCAGTAGCGGAGTCCGGTCCAGAATCTGATCACGCAGGATCTGCAGCGGTGCAGGTGAATGGTGGAACATCTTGCCCAGAAAATAGGCTTGCTGCGATTGTCGGGCCGTATGTGGCCTGCGGGGCGTCTCGTAGGCCACCAGTGCTGCTTCGACGGCGTGCTGTTCCGTCAGGTCGACGCCGGCGAGTCGTCGTCCGAGGAAGTACCCGTCCTCGGTCGCCATCCCGGCTCCGTACGCCGCGTAGGGAGATGTCGGGTGGGCTGCGTCCCCGACGAGGGTGACGCGGCCCGACGACCACTTCTTCAACGGCTTCCGGTCGCGGATCGGCCAGCGCTGCACGGTGTTCGGATCGGTAGCTGCGACCAGTTCCGGCAGCGGTGAAGAGAACTCGCGAGCCAGCTTCGTGGCGTCGTCGTACAGATTTCCCGAGTATTCCGTCGAGGCGTCGTGTGCCTCGAGAACCCACCACTGGAAGCCGCTTCGGCCCTTGCTGCGTATCGATGTCCATGCACCCTGCACGGTACGACTGTGCGACAAGATGCACAGTCCCGCCTGTGCGCCGGTGTTCTCGGAGAAGGTGAAGCCACCGAAGATGTGGAGATTGTGTTCACGCTTGGGTTTCTCACCCCACAGGCTGCGCCGGACCATCGAATCGATCCCGTCTGCGCCGACCAGGACGTCGACATGCTCGACGCTGCCATCGGTCATCGACAGCCGCACGCCGTCGCCGTCCTGTTCGAAGCTGTCGACACCGCGATCGACTTGAAGGACGCCGTCCGGTAGCGCGTCGACGAGCCGCTCGTACAGATCAGGACGCAGCAATCCGATGAAGCCACCACCGTAGTCTCGAATTATCTCTTCCGGCAGATCTACCCGAACCCGGCGTTTTCCGGCGGCACTGCGGAATTCGGTGTAGCAGGGCGACCCCAGATCGTCGGTATCGACGCCCATGAGAGCCAGTGCCTTGATGGGTGGCGGCCACAGATTGAGAATGTTTCCGGCCGGTCGCGCTTGCTTGTACCGCTCCAGCAGAATGACCTCGTGCCCTGCCTGGTGGACGGACAGTGCCGTGGCCATGCCCGCGGGCCCGGCCCCGATGACAGCGACGCGTCCACGAGCGGTCGATGGTTGTGCCATTGTGCAGTCCTTTGTTTGCGGTCGTCTTCGACGAGATCGTGCAGCAGATCGACGAAACGTTGAATGCTGGTGTGCAAGAGAGCTGGAGGGCATCGAACGGCAGCCGCCGCGGATGCGCGAAGGAGCAACAGCGTCGCCACACCGTAGCGTGCGCCGCGCAGTCGACAGTACATTTCTGATCACCATCTGACGCCTACCGTTTCCGCGGACGACCGCGTACAGGCGTGAGCAGCGGCTATAGATGCGACGGATAGCCCGCATCAGCAATTGCGCTTTGACTGACAGTGACGATGCAGGCAGTGTCGTCGGCATCACATCCCGTCGACGAAAGTAAGTCACCAGTGGATACTGCCTCCTTGCCCGTCCCTGCCTTCGCACTCGGCACCGTCGCCGTACACGGTGTCAACAGAGCGGTGGTCCTCGCGGGCGACCATGTGCTGCAGATCGATTCGATTGCGGACGGGCTCGGGCTGAGCGCCCCGGTCACGGTGCGCGACATCCTCGACGAGTGGGAGCGGCTTCTTCCTGCACTACGCGACGCTGCTCGATCCGAGGACGGGGAATGGGTTGCGCTGGCAGAGGTGACGGTGACGGCACCCGTCGAACCTCGCCAGATTCTTCAAGCCGGTGCGAACTACCGCACACATGTCATCGACTTGGCGGTCAAACACACCGACATCGCAAAGGGAAGGTCGGAACAGCAGATTCGGGACGAGACCGCCGCCATGATGGACAAGCGTGCCGCAGAGGGTGACCCGTACTTCTTCATCGGGCTGCCGTCCGCCGTCACCGGTCCGTACGACGTCGTCACCCTGCCCGCGGGAACCCGCAAGAACGACTGGGAGCTCGAGCTCGTCGCCGTCGTCGGCGCCCGCGCTTTTCAGCTCACGCGCGAGGAGGCCCTGGGCGCAATTGCCGGGTACACCATCGCCAATGACCTGACCACGCGCGAACTCGTGTTCCGAGCCGACATGCCGGAGATCGGCACCGACTGGTTACGGGCGAAGAACGCGCCGGGTTTCCTCCCACTCGGGCCGTGGATCGTGCCGAAGGAAGACGCAGGCGAGGTGGCCGAGATGCGGTTGACCCTCGAGCTCGACGACAAGGCGATGCAGGACGAGTCCACCAAGGACATGCTGTTCGATGTGGCTGCGCTGGTCTCGGCAGTCTCACAGACGGTGCAGTTGCTTCCGGGAGATCTGATCCTGACCGGCAGTCCGGCCGGCAACGGTATGCACTGGGGCAGATTGCTGCGCGACGGCGACGTCATGACCTCGACCATCACCGGGCTGGGGTACCAGCAGACGCCCGTGGTGGCGTCGTCATGACCTCGGTGCTCGTGATCGGTGCTGGTCTGGCGGGCTGCGCCGCGGCCATCGCGTTCGCCGAGGGCGGTGCCTCGGTGTCGATCGTCGAGAAGTCGCCCCGCGACAGCCTGACCGGGTCGGGTATCACACTGCAAGGCAATGCTCTTCGTGTCCTACGAAGGCTCGGAGTGCTACAGAAGGTACTGGACCGCGGCTATCCGTTCGACTCGCTGGGCATACGAGCGCCCGATGCCGACGCAACATTGTTGGTCGAGATCGCCGATGCCCGAACGGGCGGTGCCGATCTGCCTGCCGGCATGGGAATGGAACGGCCGGTGCTCGCCTCGATTCTGCGCAGTGCAGCCGAAGAGGCCGGTGCGAGCATCGAATTCGAGGTTGTGCCCACCGAGTTGAGTCCGCACCCGGCGGGTGTGACCGTCGGCTTCTCCGACGGTTCGACGAGAAACTTCGATCTGGTGATAGGTGCCGACGGTGTGCGGTCGTGGACTCGTCGCACCGTCGGTGTCGATCTCGATCCCCGTCCCACCGGACTGGGAATCTGGCGAGTGTTGGGCTCTCGTCCCGGAGGCATCACTCGGACCGAAATCTGCTACGGGGGTCCGGGTTACCTTGCCGGATACTGCCCGACCGGAGACACATCGTCCTACGCCTACATCGTCGAGGACGCACAGGATCGTTCCGCTCAGACACCGCAGGAACGCCTCGCGGTGATGACCGGCCTCGCCGGGAAGTATCACGGCGTCTGGAAAGAGATCACTGCCGAACTGACCGATCCGGACGCAATCAACTACACCTGGTTCGAGACCCATGTTCTCGACGGCCCGTGGCATCGCGGCCGCATCGTGCTGATCGGGGATGCAGCACACAGCTGCCCTCCGACCGTCGCGCAGGGTGGTGCTCAGGCACTGGAGGACGCGGTTGTGCTCGCCGACATGGTTCTGGGCTCGGAGAGAATCGACGACGCCCTGCTCGACGCCTATGCCGCCCGTCGGCTTCCGCGTGTCCGCGCGGTCGTCGAAGCGTCCGTGCAGATCTCGGATTGGATGCGCGAACGCGATCCCGCGGCCGACATCCCTGGTGTGATGGGCCGCGTGGCAGCTCTGGTCAGCGAGACGCCGTGAACGCGCCGATCGTGGATGTGCACGCCCACGCGCTGATTCCCGAAATCGAGGCCGTCGTCGCCGGGCAGCCGGGGCTCGATGCGCACCGTGAGTTGGATGCACTACGCAACGGTGCCGAATCGGCTGCCGTGTCCGGGAAGATGGTCGCGGCACGGATTCCGCAACTGACCGACCTCGACCGTCGTCTCGCAGACATGGATGCGGCCGGTGTCGACGTGCAGGTGGTGTCGGCGTCGCCCTCGCAATACCACTACTGGGCTGACCGCGAGCTCGCTGACATCGTGACGAGCAGCGCCAATCGGGCACTGGCCGCCCTGGTTGCGGAGGAGCCGTCCAGGCTGGTCGGACTCGGTCTCGTGCCGCTGCAGCACCCGGATCGGATGGTCTCGGCTCTCGACGACGCGGTGCTGACCTGTGGACTTTCCGGCGTCGAGATCTCGTCGTTCGCGCCGGGCGTCGAACTGTCGGACGAGCGTCTCGAGCCGTTCTGGGCGCGGGCCGCCGAGCTGGGTGCCGTGGTGTTCCTGCATCCGTTCGGCTGCTCGCTCGACACGCGGCTCGATCGTTTCTACCTTGCGAACACCGTCGGTCAGCCGGTCGAGAACGCGGTAGCGCTGTCGCACATCGTGTTCGGTGGTGTGCTCGACAGACACCCCACTCTGAAACTGCTCGCGGCCCACGGCGGTGGTTATCTGCCCACCTATCTGGGCCGTTCGGATCATGCGTGGGAGGTTCGTCCCGAGGCGCGAGGTTGTCTCGATCGTCCGAGCAGTTACCTGACGCGAATCACCTTCGACTCGCTGGTGCACGGCACCGGCGCGCTGGCTGCCCTCGTCTCAGCAGTCGGTCAGGAGTCGGTCGTACTGGGATCGGACTATCCATTCGACATGGGCAACACCGACCCGGTCGGAGAAGTGCGCCGTGCCGATCTCGGGGATCGCGCGACCCGATCCATCCTTGGCGCCAACGCCGTTCGCCTGAATTTGTCCGCATCTGCAGCAGGAACAGGAGCCACTCCATGAGTAGATTCGCGTTCACACACCTTCGCCATGTCGATCTCGCAGTACCCGACTATCGGAAACAACTCGACTTCTACACCCAGCAGTGGGGCCTGACCAACGTCGGAACCGACGGCGACGTCACGTATCTCGCAGCCGAGGGCTCACCAGAGCAGTACGTGGTCCGCATCAGGAACAGTGCGGAGAAACGACTCGATCTGGTGTCCTTCGGAATGTCCGACGCCGCGGCCGTCGACGCGTTGGCCGAACGGCTCGGTGTGGGCGGGGTAACGCTGATCGGCGAGCCGAACACGCTCCAGACGATGGGGGGCGGCTACGGATTTCGGTTCTTCGACCTCGACGGCCGGACGGTCGAGGTGTCCAGCGACGTTGCGGTGCGTGAACACCGCAAGGTCGAGGAAGGCGAGTCGATACCGGTCAAACTGTCGCACGTGGTGCTGAACTCGCCCAACCCGGAGGCGACAGTGGCGTACTACGACAAGTGGTTCGGCTTCTCGTTGTCCGATACTTTGACGCATCCGCACATGGGCGAGATGATGTGGTTTCTGCGAACCAATCCGCAGCATCACAGTGTGGCCATTGCGCGCGGGCCGCACGTGTCGTTGCACCACGCATCGTTCGAACTCCGCGGACTCGACGAGTACATGCGGGGCACGGGCAAGATGCTCAGGGCGGGAGTGGAGAAGATCTGGGGCCCGGGGCGTCACAAGGCGGGGAACAACACGTTCTCCTACTTCCTCGATCCCAATGGCAACACGATGGAATACACAACGGAGCTGGAATCGATCGACGAGGACACCTGGCATCCGCACCTGCTCGACATGTCCGCTCCCGAGGTGGCGGATCAGTGGGGAACCGCGAACGCGATGAACGAGTTCGTCGCAGCGAAATCGTTCAACGACCCCGACAAGGGCCTGTTCGTGGCGCCGCCGGTATGAAGTTCGCAACGTGTCTGCACGCAGGAGCCGAGAAGAGCGGCGTCGTGAGCGGCCGGACCGTGCACTTCCTCGACGGTACGATGCGCGAGTTGATCGACGCCGGTCTGCGCCATGCCCTGGATCTTGCGGACGAGGCGCTGCAGCACGACGGAACCGACTTGTCGGACGTGCAGCTTCGTGCCCCACTGCAGCCGTCGACGATGCGCGATTTCGTGGCGTTCGAAGAACACGTCGAGGGAGTTCGGCGCAGTGTCGATGGGCAGGAGGGCGTCGTCGACGCATGGTACGAGGCCCCGCGGTTCTACTTCACCAATCCGTACACCGTCACCGGGCCCGACGAGGTGATTCGGCCTCCTGCTCTGTGCCAGGCACTCGACTTCGAGCTCGAGGTCGCGGCGGTGATCGGCAAGGCCGGATCCAACGTCACGGTCGAGGCTGCGTCCGACCACATCTTCGGATACACCATTCTGAACGACTGGTCGGCGCGGGACATACAGCGTCGCGAGATGCAGGTGAGCCTCGGCCCGTCGAAGGGCAAGGACTTCGCGAACACGTTGGGGCCGTGGATCGTGACCGCGGACGAGTTCGAGAATCGCCGCGACGCAGACGGATTCATCGATATCGAGTGCACCGTCGACGTCAACGGAGCGCGCATCGGCCGCGACTCGTTGGCGAACATGGGATGGACCTTCGAGGCGTTGGTCGCGTACGCCTCGCGTGATTCGTACGTACACACCGGTGACGTGCTGGGAAGCGGAACGATCGGGAACGGAGGGTGCCTGGCGGAGCTGTGGGGAAGGTCGGGAGAGCAGTCGCCGCCGCCCCTGCACTCTGGAGACGTGGTCACCATGACGGTGGAGGGGATCGGAACGCTGAGCAACGTTGTCGGACAGTCCACTCCGGCCCCGCCGGTACCTGCAGCACGTCGGAGCGATCACAGCGCCATTCGTAATGCACGGCGGATTCCGAGTCCGAATTGATGCATCGTGTGCCTGTGTACCAATGGATGGGACTTCAGAATGCGAGGCCCGAGCTGTGACCGGAACCGAGATCCAGATCTCTCTCGATCGCTCCGATCCCGAGGGGGAGATCGCGAAAGCTGCACGACGCAACTCGAATTGGGGTAGGTGGGGTGAGGACGACGTCCGCGGCACGATGAACTACCTGACCGATGACAAGCGAGCCGCCGCAGGCTCGTTGATCCGGCGGGGCGTGTCGTTCTCGCTGTCGCAGAGCTTCGACATGGACGGCCCGCAGAAGGGGTGGCGTCGGCGAACGAACCCGGTGCACACCATGCTCGACACCGGGACCGACGCGGCGGCGGGACTCCAAGGATTTCCCCACGGCATCGGCGGCGCCGACGACGTGGTGTCGATGCCCCTGCAGTGCTCCACCCAGTGGGATGGATTGGGGCACATATTCGATCACGGCGTGGCGTGGAACGGAAGGCCGGCAGGAGAGGTCGTGACGTCGTCGGGTGACGGGGTCACCGGCATCGAGACTGTCGCCAACGGCATCGCCGGACGCGGCGTGCTCGTGGATGTCGGAGCGGTGTTCGGCGAGGCAGGCGAGCTTCCAGACGGGTTCGCGATCACCACCGACCACCTCGCGCGCACGATACGGGAGCAGGGTCCGTCGGCGGAGATCGCGCGCGGCGATCTGGTGTTGGTCAGAACCGGACAGCTCTCTCGTGCCCGCCGCCTCGGCTGGGGCGACTATGCGGGCGGTCCAGCACCCGGCCTGTCGTTCACCACCGCGGATTGGTTGCACGACAGCGAGATTGCTGCGATCGCCACCGACACCTGGGGGTTCGAGGTGCGGCCGAACGAATTCGATGTAGCGTTTCAGCCACTGCATCAGGTAGCCATTCCCAACATCGGACTGTTCCTGGGTGAGATGTGGGATCTCGACGAGCTGGCCGCCGACTGCGCCGCAGACGGGGTGTACGAGTTCTTCCTGACTGCTGCACCGATCCCGGTGACCGGAGCTGTCGGTGCACCGGTGAATCCGATTGCCGTGAAGTAAGTGCTCCCGACCGGTGGCTAGAGATGGTCGCCGGTCGAGAGACTGGCTGCGCGCGCGACGATGTCGCGCAGAAAGGTGTGTTCGGGGTCGTGGTCGTTGACCGGATGCCACCACATGGCTTCGACGAGGGTTCCCACCTCGATCGGACACTGCATCGTACGAACTCCCGAATCGACGGGGAGCGAGTACGTCAGCCGTTCCTGCAACAACGCGATGCGAGTGCTTCCTGCGACCAAACTGGGCACGGTCATGAAGCTTTCGGTCACGACCTGGACGTGCTGCTCGATACCGAGTAGTCGGAGTTGGCGATCTGCCGGGGTAGCCGCGGACTGCCCGTGGAAGACGACGACCCACGGCGATGTCCGTAGATCCTCGACCGTCATATCCGCTCCGAGATGGTCGTTGTCCGCGGAGACGACCATCACCCATCGGTCTCGGTAGAGGTCTTGGTGTGGCAGGTCGGTGACGAATCCGTGGGGCATGAGAATGAGATCGGTTCCGACGAGTGTGTGTTCGGCATGCTCGACCAGGTCCGTGTACGTGGGGCGAAATCTGAGGCGGGCACGGGGGGCTTCGTCGGCCAGTAGTCGGACGATCGTGTCACCGACGACAGTGATGCCGTAGTCGCTCGCGAGGATCGAGAACTCACGTGTGGAATCCGACGGCGTGAACTCCGGCCGAGCCGAGAACACTCGCTCGACGCCGTCCAGAGCCAGACGCACCCGCTGCCGCAGCTGGGCCGCCAAGGGCGTCAGGTGGTACTCGTTGCCGACTCGGTAGAGCAATTCGTCGTTGAAGTGACGGCGCAATCGCGCCAGGGACGCGGACAGCGCAGGCTGACTCAGGCCCAATTGACGCGACGCATTGGTCACGCTTCGGTGGTAGAGCAATGCGTCGAGTGACACCAGCAGGTTCAGATCGAGATTCGTGACGCTGGCTACGTTTCGCACCGTCCGAGCATAGAGCGGGATATCGACTACGGGTGCAGGTCGGCGACCATCTGCAGTCGCGCGAACTTCCATCCTTCACCGGTACGTTCGAGGTCGGCGCGATAGAAGCCGATGCTGTAGGGGAAAAGCTCTCCGCCGGAGATGGATACACCTTCGGCGGTCAGGTTGGGCACCACTCGATAGGCGATGTACCGCGCTTCGAGTCGGGCCGTGTCGCCGGTGACGTCGATGAGATAGTTCGAGGTGACGTGGTGATTCCACGAGGTCGCCCGTTGGGCGGCATTGGCAGCGAGGGTCCGGACGCGCTCGGCGATCTGCTCCCTGCCGACACTCGCGGCCTCGAAGATCTGCACGGACGCGCCGTTGTTGATGAGGTATTCGACCGTTGCGTCGGCGAGGAAGTGCTCTGCCTGCCCCTCTGCATCTCGGCGATCGACTGCCCGCGTGTACTCGGTGATCACTCGGGAGATCTGGGCGTCGTCGTCACGAGGCATCGATGATTCAACTCTCTGGGAATGGACTGGGGCAGGTGAATGCACTGGAACCGCCGTCAACGTAGCACAGATCGGAGATCTGTACTCCGTTCGGAGTGGTCCGATCCAGCCGATCGGCCTGCGCCGGATCATAGGCCGAGAGATGAAGCCGCGTTAGGATCGTCGACCATGAGCGAGGACTGGCGAGTCGAGGCGGTGTCGAAGATCCGCGATCTGATCGAGACCGCGGCACCGGGCGTCACCGAAGAGATCAAGTGGCGGAAACCGTCCAACCCCGACGGTGTCCCGACCTTCAGCCTCGACGGGCTCGTGTGCACGGTGGAGACCTACAAGGACAAGGTCAAGGTGACCTTCGCGCAGGGCGCCTCGCTGGACGACCCGTCGAGTGTCTTCAATGCCAGCCTCGATGCGGGCACCCGCCGGGCGGTCGATATCCGCGTCGCGGACACGCTGAATTCCGATGCGTTCGCGGCTCTGATTCGCAGTGCGGTGGAGTACAACCAGCGCTGACGCCGCGAGAACGCTCGGCGGCCGGCGAACCGGCCCCCGAGCGATGATCCCGAGCTATCGGGTTGTCAGGCCGGCGCGAATACCACCACGGAGTTGTGTCCTCCCATTCCGAGCGAGGATTTGACGGTCAGCCCGGCCTCAGCGGCCGTGAAGCCGTCGAGCAGTAGCGGGTGGCCGTCCGCTACGCGGGGCGCCGCGGGAACGAGGCCGTGTGCGAATCCCAGTATCGCGGCCGCAGTCTCGATGGCCGAGGCTGCGCCCTGGCAGTGGCCGGTGAGTGGTTTGATCGAATACACCTGCGCCTCGGACCGCAGCACCGTCTCGAGCATGGCTGTTTCGGCTGCGTCGCACTGCGCAGTACCGGGTCCGTGCGCGTTGAGATACCTGACCTGATGCGGCGCCGCGCCCGCGTCGGCGAGCGCATCGTCGAAGCACTGACGCACCTGTGTCAGATCCGGGTCGATGGAGGTGGCGTGAAAGGCGTCGTGCGACATCGATCCACCCAGCATCCGGGCATACGAACCCGAGGATCGTCCGGTGAGGACAAAAGCCGTTGCGGCTTCGCCCATTCCGAATCCTTGGCTGCCTTCCTGGAACGGTCGGCATCCGTCCTGGGGTTCGACATCGACGACGCCGACCCCCAATTTCACGAAGTGTTCGACGTTCTCGGGCGTCAACGACAGGTCCGTCGCCACGAACACGACATCGTCGACGAATCCGGTGTCGAGCCACATCTTGGCGGTGATCATGCCGGCGTTTCCGGATGCACACATCGCCGAGACGTTCATGGCGGGGCCGTGAAAGCTGTACTCCTGCATCAGCTGTGACACCGGTGTCGACGGCATCAACGTCAGATAGTCGCGGACCCGGCGCCGGCCGTCGTCGCGTAGGTAGAAGTTTCGCCATTCGTCGACTTCGCCGAGGACGACGGCATGAACGAGCCCTACCCGCCGCCCTGGACGCCATCCACGCGCGAGGGCGTCGTCGATGGCTTCACGTGCGGCTCCGCGCAGCGCTCGCCCGAACCTGCTGGTGCCGTCACTGTCCTCGCCGCCGGCGGGCACGGTGGCCAGCCATACCGGATTCTGCCCCGGCCGCTCGTGATCGTGATGCAGTGTGGCGGCAGCTTTACCCGACGCCAGGCCGTCCCACAGCGAGGTCGTACCCCAGCCGTATCCGGATACCGCGCCGACGCCGGTGATGTCGATGCCAGAAGATGTCATGTTCAGTCGTCCAATTCTGTGAGGGGTGAGCCGGAAGTCGGCCCGCACCTTGAATTAACGCCTGAAACCGACCCCAGGTCCACACCGGGAAACCTCACATGCGTCTCGAAGCGGACACAGGTCGGTCCGTGCCGCCAGAAGTGGTGTAATTGTCTTCGATCACGGACGAGGAACGCGAGGACCGGATGATGTACCCAGGGGAGTGCGATCCATCCGGTGCGCTCGATCTGGCGGCTCGCTATCGAATGTTGGTCGAGCACACTCCCGACGCGATCGTCGTCCACCAGCGGGGGCTGATCGTCTTCATCAACTCGTCGGGCCTGCGGTATCTACGCGCAGATTCCGTCGATCGAATCCTCGGCCGTCCGATCACGGACTTCATCGCGCCGGAGTCGATCGGGCCGATGCTCTCGCGGATCGAGGCCCTCGGTAACCAGGGTGGGGCGAGCGCGCCGTCGGAGGCGACGGTGGTGGCCCTGGACGGAAGCACGCTGACGATGGAGGCAGTGTCGGTCCGGACATCGTGGAACGGAGAACCGGCTTTTCAGGTGATCATGCGTGATCTGACCGAGCACAAGGCGGCACAGGACGCGCTTGCGCACCAGGCGGCATTGGTCGAACACGTGAGCGACGCGATCATCGGTGTATCCGAGGACGGAACGGTATCGAGCTGGAATCCTGCCGCGGAATCGGTGTACGGCCGAGCAGCGTCCCGCGTTCTCGGCGGCGACGTCTCGGCAGCCGTCGGCGTACCGTGCGACCCGTCGGCAATCCTCGCCGCGGGGGGACGAGTCCGCGACACCCACCGGCGGTCCGACGGTACAGCCCTGGCGGTGATGGTGTCGGCGGCCGAGATGGATCGCGGATTCGTTCTCGTGTGCGCCGATCAGACCGCGGTGCGCCGAGCCGAAGAGCATTTCACCGCTGTCGTCGAGTCCCTCGACAGAGGTGTCGTCGTCTTCGATCACACCGGGCACATCTCGTCGGCGAATCTCGCTGCCAAGACCGTCCTCGACGTGCACGTCGGTCTGGCGACCTCGGGTCCTGTGCAGTCCCTTCCGTTCGTCGTCCACGGCACCGACGGACGCCCGATAGGCCCGGACGAGCATCCGGTCGCACTCACTCGACTGTCCGGCGAACCGTCCACCGCGGTGATCGGCATCGAACGCAGGCGCGACGGAAGAAAATTCTGGTTGTCGCTGACCGCGACACTCCTCGATCCCGGGGTGCCGACGTCGGCGATCGTCGCCGCGTTCAGCGACATCACCGAGCAGTATCGCGCAGGTGTAGAGCTCGAGCATGCCGCAACCCACGATCACCTCACCGGCCTGCCCAATCGAACGCTGTTGCTGGCTCGACTGGACAACGAACTGGCCCGGCCTGCGCGCCGGCGTGAACTTGCGGTGCTGTACATCGACCTGGACAATTTCAAGTCCATCAACGACCGCCACGGTCATGCGGTCGGTGATGCAGTACTCGGGGTGGTCGCACAGCGGTTGACCGATGCGCTGCACGAGAATTCGTTCGTGGGTCGTATCGGCGGCGACGAATTCGTCGTCGTCGTGCCGGATGGAATCGGCGACGAGGCACACCGCGTACGCACCGCGCTGTCGGCTCGAATGTCAGTGGCCGGACGGACACTGACAGTGGAGGCCAGCGTCGGATGCGTACTCGTCCCGCCAAGCGATGACCGAACTGCCCTGGACATCCTCAACGACGCCGACCTCGAGATGTATCGAGCCAAACCGGCTCAGCCGTACGGCATTCGGTGACCGCCTACGTACCGCCGCTGAGAAACGCGATACTCGGGTCCGACGAGCCCCATCCGCCGGAGACGTATCCGCCGTGCTGCCAGGAGCCAGACGGAAGCGAAGTGCCACAGACGTTTCCGTCGGTGAAGTCGTTGACCACGACGCGCGAGAATATCTTCCACGTGCCGTCTCGTCGCTGAATGTGGTCGAGGAAACGGCCGACGACGAGTCCGACTCCGGCTTCCGCACCGGTTCCATGTGGAACGTAGGCGAGGAACGATGCTTGTACTTTCGCGTCGTCGGCACCGATTCGGTGGACCACGATCGTCGTGACATGGTGCTGGAAGCCGGGACCGACTGCAGGCGGACTGTCGGTTCTGGCAGCGTGAATCCTCGAGTACATGTCGTGCATGTATTCCTGGGCGTTGCCGTTCCACATGTCACCGTGGTGATCGGTGGCATCCGGCCAGAAGACACCGAGCGCGACGTCGAGGTCGCCGTGATCGACGGCGTGTGCGTACCGCCCGAGAAGATCCTGAGCCACGAGGTACAGAATCAGATCATCGGTGACTTGTGGTGATTCCATCGTTCTGCGGGCCTCTCGATTCGATCGCATCGCGCAGAACTCAAGATATCATTTAGATGTTTACGACGCATCGAAACGCTCCGGAATCAGCGGCCCGACCACCGAGGTGGACGCTTCTCGAGAAAAGCGCTCACGCCCTCGTGCCTGTCCTGCGTCGCCATCACCGTCGCCGTGGCCTCCACGCTGCGCCGCCAGGCGGTAGCGTCGTCCGCCCATGTGGTTTCGATCATGATCGCCCGAGTCTCGCGAACGGAGACAGGGGCGTTCGTGGTGATCCGCTGCGCCAGAATCCGAGCCGTCTCCAGGGCGTCGCCCGGCATGCACGACGCGTTGACCAGTCCGTACTCCACGGCAGTGGCGCAGTCGATCGAATCGCCGGTCAGCGCGATCTCCATGGCGCGGTTGAACGGAATCTTGCGCCCGAGCCGAAAGCTGCCGCCCGCTGACGCGACGAGTCCGGACCTGACTGCGGGTATGCCGAACGTCGAATCGGTGGAGGCGACGACGAGGTCACATGCCAGTGCGATCTCGGCGCCCTCTGCCGATGCGGGACCGTCGACCGCGGCGATGAGCGGCGTGGTGCGGTCTCTCTCGACGAGCCCAGCGAGCCCGGCATCTCGGGTATGCGCCGGGGCGGCCTCGTCGCGGCCGACTGCGAGCTGATCAGCGCCGACACAGAACACGGGCGGTACGCCGGTGATGATGCCGACCCAGACATCGTCGTCGGACTCCAGCGCGTCGATGGCCGCACTCAGACCGAGGGCGACCGGACCGTCGACGGCGTTGCCTGTGCCGGGGCTGTCGATCGTGATGGTGACGATGTGTCGGTCGATCTCGTAGCGCACGAACTCGCCGGTATCGGGCGTGATGGTCATGTATGTGCCTCGCTGCTCTTCTCACGACACTCGCCGCTGCCGACGTTGTGCGGCGAGCCTAGCAACGCGGCGGGCGCATCGACACCGTAGGCGCTGCGGTGCACGGCTCAGTTGCCGACGCGGTAGACCCGCCAATCCGGTTGGTCGGCTCCGTCGTTGGGGACTTCGTAGTCGAGAACGGCGACGGTGGCTCCGTTGTCGTAGATGGTGGGGTAACGGCGGTTGATCGCGTCGGATTGGCCGCGGCCGGTGTTGGGGACGGTCAGCAGGTACTGCACACCGGCTGCGGACGGGTCGTTGAGGATGGTGGTGAAATCCTGGTCGGACGGTACGACGAACCGCGCCGGGTGAGACGACGCGGCGAGGACTGCGAACCCGTAGACGGTGTCGACCAGGATCGAACCGTCGGGCAGGTCTTGTCGGTCCAGGTACTCCGCAAGATCTCGCTCGGTCGAGAACGACGCGATCACCCGTTGTGCGGCAATGGCGTCGGCAGTGGTCGGCTCGGTGTCGAGCAGATACCGCAGCGCGTATTGCTGGCTCGACAACGACGGCTGGACCATAGCCCATCCGTTGACCGCGAGGGCGAGTGCCGACAGGATCGCTGTCGATATCACTACGGGGCGCGAGGATCGCTGTCCCTCCGGCCGCGGCACCCGCAGTGCCCCGGGACGGCGTGTGCGCAGATTGCCCGTACCGGGAAGCAATTGGACGACCGCCACGACCGCGAGGGGGATGGCGCAGATGTAGAAGCGGAGAAATCCGAATGTCGAACCACTGATGTAACTCGCGGCCTGGAACGCAAGAATCGCGCCGAACAACAGGGGCGCCACCAGAAACTCCGCGTCTCGTCGCATCCCGGCGAACAGTGCCGATATCGGGAGAACCAGAGGGAGCAGCGGCCCCAGCACGATGATGGCGGTGACGGCGAACGCGGCATTGCTCAGCGGCGTCCCCGTCGATCCGCCGGACTGATCGAGGATCGCCGAATTGCCGTAGCTCGAGGACAATTGAGCCAGTAGTTCACCGGTGATCAGCCAACTCGTGGCGCTCCACACTGCGAAGGCGACGAAGCCGGGTCCTGCGACGAGCACGGCGTCGAGCAGAGCTTGACGACGCATGGTTCGCCACTGGTGTCTTCCCTTGCGCGCCAGTGTGACACCGGCTACCAGGAATGCGGATGCCGCGATCGCCACCACCGCGTCGTAGCGTGTCAGGTACGCCATAGCCAGGGCGATTCCGGCGACGATGAGGTCGTGGACATCGTCGGTGTGCGTCCAGCGAATCAACCGGCGAACCGCCCAGCAGGTGAAGAACAGGAATACCGCTTCGCTCATGCCGTTGGCGCCGTAGAAGACGATCATCGGATTGAGGGCGAACGCCGCGGTGATGATGCCGCAGTGCCATGTGGTCAGGCCCCGGTCTCGGCAGATGCCATGGATCATCACCGTCGCACCGGCCATGAACACGGCAGAGACAGCAATGCCGGAGATGTTCCACCGAGTGATCTCCGGCCACCACCGCGACAGCGCCACCAGTGGAAGCTGCAGTAGTGCCGTCAGCGGTGTGAAGATGAATCCGAGGGCAGACACGTGTGGATCGCGGCTCAGCAGAACTGCTTGCGCCGCCGACGTGCGCGACAAGGCATCGCCGAGTAGGTATCCGAAGCGCAGACTCAGTACCAGCCCGCCCGCCAGATATCCGGCAACCGCCGACACGAACAGTGCCCAGGGTGTGCGTACGCTCATATCGCTTTCTCGTCGATCGGCGACGGGGCAGTGGACGGTGCCGACAGTCCGTGGAATGTCTTCTCCCAGTAGGAGGGGTTGCGTACCAACTGCCAGCACCCCTTGATCGCCGCGACGCTCATCATCAGCCAGTAGAGCGGCATCGTCAGACTCGGCACCAGCAGGTACGCATTTCCGCTTTCTCTGCTGGCGATCAGATACATGTAGATGGTCGCGACGTTGCCGATGATCAGCGACACCAGCGAGAAGTAATAGATATACGGCGGAAACAGGGCTGCGACCAAGGCAGGCTGCCCCAGAATCCATGCGGCGGTGGTGAACCAGAAGATCATGTTGATGCACGCCGTGATCGGCGTGCCCGCCAACAGCAGGGTGAAGCGATATGTCCCGACGAAACCTACTGCCCGCAGCGTCTGCCGGGGTCGACGCATGTGCACGAGCCACGTCTGCAGATAGCCCTTGTACCAGCGTGAACGCTGCCGGATCCAGTTGATCGGATCGCTGTTGGCCTCCTCGAGGGTGGTGGAGTCGAGGACAGCGGTCGAGTAACCCGACGCGGCGATGCGAACGCCGAGGTCGGCGTCCTCGGTGACGTTGAACCCATCCCATGCGCCGACCTTCGCGATGACGTCGGCCCGCAGGTGATTCGAGGTGCCGCCCAACGGAATCGGCGAGGTACTGCGCATCAACCCGGGCAGTAGATAGCCGAACCACAGGGCATAGTCCGCGGTGAACCAGCCGGTCAGCAAATTCTGGGAACCGTTGTGAAAGGCCAACTTCGCTTGTACACAGGCAACGGTCTCGGGCAGGCGTGCGAATGCCGCGACGACCCTGCGCAGTTGCAGCTTCTCCGGGAGATCTTCCGCGTCGAAGATGGTGATGATCTCTCCGGTCGCGAAATGCAGACCGTAGTTGCATGCCTTGGGTTTGGTGCGTGGATCGCTGGCAGGCACGAGGACGACGTCGACGATGTCGCTGACTCCCGATCGTCGCGCGGCCTCGATGGTGACGTCGTCGTCTTCTTCGAGAAGGAGCAGGACCTGGAGTTTGTCGGCTGGGTAGTCGAGGCCGGTCATCGCGGCGATGAGGTCTCCGACCACTTCCGGTTCGTCGTAGGCCGGGACGAGGATCGTGTAGAGAGGAAGCTCGGAATCCGGTACGGCCCTGGCTTCCTCGTCGGTCACGGTGACGATCGCGCCTGCGTCGAGCCCACGCGAGAACAGCAACAGCCGGTCCGCCATCATGGCGATGTAGCCGAACGTGCACAGCACCGTGATCGCGAGGAGAGTGCCCACCGGCGCCAGCACCACACACACGACGACGATCGCGGCGACGGTGAGTGCGGTGTACTTCTGCCAGGGGACGAACGCAACCGCGGCCGATGCCAGTGGGTTTCGCATGGCGAGACCGTTGACTGCGTCGTCGAGTGCGGCACGGCGGAATTCCTCCGACTCCTCGCCGATGCGGGGAGGAGTGTGCTCTCCGAAGATCATGACGTGCCTACCTCGTCGGGCCACTGGGCATCGACAAGGTCGGTGCCGAAGTCGGTGAGCAGTTCGCGGTCCTTGTAATCGGGATCGTCGTCGGCTGCGATGGTGTTGCCGCGCAGAAACGTTGCGAGGCTGGTGCCGATGTTCGACGCCATGGCAGGCGCCGGGGTGGGGAACACTGCGCCGGGTTCGTGGTTGTCGACGCTGATGATGGTCACCCGTTGGGTGACATCGTCTCGAACCCAGGTGAATACCAGTTTGGTCCACGTCAGAAGAAGTTCGTCGCTCACCGAGGTGTACAGCGAACCGGTGATGTCGTGGCCCAGCTCGACCGGCAATGAATCGCTGGTGCGGGTGTTGCTCAACCGGTACAGGGTGCTTTCCGGGTAGACGGCCAAGCTGGCACGGTTGACCGTCGAGAGCACATCGACGACGACTGTGCGTGGTCGAGACTGGATGTCGTACGCGAGGCTTCCCTCGTCCGCCCGCATGATCTGCCGGCTCAACGTCGCGCTCCGGCCGAAATAGGTTTTGGCCCAGTCGTATTCCAGAAACTCTCGTTGAGACCACCCGGCAGGTGCAATCAACGGCTCGCCGGGTGTGCCGGGTGGGCCTTCGGTGGCGGGGATCTCGGTTCGGGCGGGGAGAGGGAAGGCGACCAACAACGCTGCCGCGGCGACGACGATGACCAGTGAACTTTTCGACGGTTTTGCCGTCACCGGGGCAATGTGTCCGGTCAACGGTTTCTTCGATTCCCCGCGTCGAGCGAACCAGTAGAAGCCGATGCCCGTCAGCGCGGACGCACCGACGGCGGAGATCAGCTGAAGCCACGCGATGTGCACTCTCGGCCACCACAGCAGCATGGCGCCGAGGATCGCGAAGCCCAGTACCGTCGTGCAGAAGAACCCGAGCCATCCGCGTCGACGCGTGCGGCCGACCGCGATCGCGCCCGCGGCGCCGGCGAGCACGACGAGTACGGCGCCGTACGCGAATCGACTGCCCCCCACGGTGATGGCGGCCATGCGATACAGCAGCGGACCGAGTGCGGCAAGCAGGATCCACACGGACCAGAATCGGCCTACCGGGCGCAGGCCGAACAGCAGTATGGCGCCGCCGAGAAAGAACACCAACCCGGACAGGACGTCGAGATGCGAGAGTTCGTACTGATCGGCGTAGCGCGGCAGCCACAATGCCTTGATCGCGACGGCTCCGAGCAGTGCCAGGCCACCGACGATGATGTCGGTCTGCCGATCGTGGATCGGCAGCTCACCGGTCCGGCGCCGCGCGATCCCCTGTGCCGCAACGGCCGCCAGGAACGGCAGCACGAAGATGTAGGTGGTGATCGCACCGTCGCCGGCTTCCTCGGCCAGACGCACCCAGGTCGGTAGGTACGCGACGACGACGCACCCGAGAAGCACGGCCCACCGAACGGTGATCACCCCGGCGGCGCGATGTGCACGACGCTTCGGCGGCGGGGCGTGCGCTTCGTCCTTCTCTGCTTCTTCGCTCGCGGTGTCGGTCGTCATGACGTGGGCGAACCGTCACCTCGGTGGCGGTGTTGCCGGTTCGATCGTCGTGCGCGAAGCCAGATGACGATCGCGGCCACGATTCCGCCGCCGAACAGGACGACCGCGACGACGACGGCACCGAGGAACAAGCCACTGAGACCGTCGGAATCAGCGGATACGTCCGCGTCCGCTGCGGCGAGACGATCACTCGACAGTGACAGCGGAGCCATGTCCGGTGTACCGATCACGACGTCACCGGTGAGCCCGAACCACCGAGACGATGCGGAATCGAGCCATCCCAACACCGAATCGAGTTGCTCCGGCGCCCCGTTGGACGAGGCGATGACCAACGCCGCACCGCCTTCGGTCGAGGTGACCTGCACCGAGCCGAACTGCACCGCCGCATCCAAGGTCAGTTCCGTTGCCGGAGAACCATCGTCGCCGCCTGCGATGGTGAAGGTGGTGGTGCCCGACGAAGACAACGGCACGATGACCGAATCCGGTAGATCACCGTCGGGCGCGACCACGATCGCAGGATCCGATCCGGCCACAGCGTCGCCCACCGAGACCACATTCGGCAGCAACGGCCTGGTGGACATGCGCTGCAATCCGTCGACGATAGACACTGCTCGAACGGTATTGGCGTACGTGTTCTCCGCCAGCGCCACGTTCACCTGTGGCATCAACGCCTGGGGCAGCGATCCGAACCCCAGGGGAGTAGGTGACGACGACGCCGAGGATTCGATCACACTCGCGCCGTCGATCGTCACCGTCGACGACGTCTGTGCACCACACGCCGAGGTGGCATCGGCGGGATGGCTGACGGACACGTCGAGCGTCGTGATTCGGTTCAACTCCCCGTTGGGGATGTCGATCCACCGATCGAGAATCCCGGTCGTCTCGGCAGGCCAGACCGCAAGGGTCGTATCGCCGACGGCGGCGGTGATCGAACCGGCACCCGGGGTGTAGTTGCCGATCAGATGTACCGACAACCCTGCTGCGGAGCGGCCGAGTCGTGTCTGATCGATCGGCAGAGACGCAACGGGAGTGCCGCTGACTGTTCCGATGCCGAGCGCATCGAGGGTGGCCGAATTGGGCGCAAGCACTGCAGGCGGGGCCGAGGCACCGGCCAATGCCTTGGTCGCCACGGCCAGATCGGCGATATTGCTGGTGACGAGGCGCGTCTGGTCCAACAGCTGACTGCCCGAACCGGAGACGAACAACCGCGGCGGAGCCTGCTCGCCGCCCGGAAAGATCAATTCCGCTCCGGCGTCGGTGTTCTCGGACAGCACCACCGACCGCTCGAACGGCCCGTCGGGGGCGGCGGCTTGCAACTCGGTATCGGGTCGAACGACGACCCGAACTGTGTGGGCGCCGTAGTACGCGACGACGGACGTGGTCAACGTCAGCGTCGCCGAGATCACGTCGTCGGTCGGTTCGGCGGGCACGAAGACAGTCAGTTGCTGCAGGACAGGAGGTAGGAACTCGGAAATCGTCCGCGGAGCGGCGGGCACCCCGGAGTAGTCGACGACGGCGTCGACGAACCGGATGGGGTCCTCGGTGACGTTCGGGCAGTAGCCGGCGTCGGGAATCAGGGTCGACGACACGTCGAGGGTGATTGCGCCTTCGGCTACGGTGGCCGCGCCCAGTGGGATCGAGATCGGAAGGGTGGCCTGGTCGGCGGGCAGAGTGATCCGAGTCAACGAGCGCTCACCGGAATCGACGTCGATCCAGCCTCGATCGAGCCACGCCGGAAGGTCGAGGACCGCGTTCAACGCAGCGGGGGCGGAGCCCTCGGGTACGGGCACGGTGACACGGAGTCGGCCATCGGTGCCGTACAGCGGCAACGATCCACCCAAGCCGAGGTCACCGAGGCCGAAGACGAAACCCTCCGCCGCATCGGGGGCCGTGTCGACGGCGGCCGCAGTATCGGATTGCGGCTCGTCGAGCTCCTGCGCCCATGCAGGCGCCGTCGGCACCAGCGCGAGCGAGAGAACGCCCGTCAGCGCAATCAGGCGGGCACTCCACGAAGACCTGTGAACAACAGTGGGCATGAAGGGAATCCAGCTTTCGGAAAAAGGAGAGGGCACCGTCGAAATTATTATTACCGGCCCGCGAAATGTAGTGCACGACAACTGTGGTGATACGCACCACGTTTCGTCCGTTTCGAAAAAAGACCATTCGACGAGAAAAGCTCCCCGTCAGCAAACCGAAAGCTCGCTCACGAAGAATATTTCTTTCGACACTTCGATCGGTGAGCGAAGACCGGTTCTGGCGTCTGGATCGTTCGGGTGCGGAATTGTCGAGCGGCCGCTCGGCTGACTAGCATCGGAACATGTTCAGGATGCGACAGCTCGTCGGCACGTCCGTGATCGCGCTTGTCGCAGTATTTTTCGGGACTGTCGTCTCGTCGTCTGCGGCGGCTGCGCCTACTCCCGGCGCGCGCGTGACCGCCGATTCCACCGGTCTTGCCCTCGACGGTGCACCGTGGTGGCCGACGGGATTCGACGCCTATCAATTGGCCACCGATTGGTCGGTCAATGTCGGGTGCGGCGCAATGGTCGATCTCGACAGCTATTTTGCATCTCTTCCAGATCATTCCCTCACCCGGTTCGACGCATTCCAATCGCTGGCAATCAACAAATTCACCGGCCAGCTCGACTTCGGGCCGATGGATGCGGTGTTCGCGGCCGCCGAAGCACACGACCAACTCGTGATTCCCGTGCTGTCGCCACAGGACGGAGCGTGCGAGGGCGATGTCTTCAAGGACCGTCAGTGGTACGTCGACGGCTGGACCACCGTCCCACCCGTGCCGACGGTCAATGCGGTGCTCAGTTTCGAGCAATGGACCGCGGCAGCAGTGGACCGATGGAAGAATTCCGACGCTCTCGCAGCCTGGGAGCTGGTCGGTGAACCCGAGATCAGCAACTGCGCCGACGCGGCATGTGTGTGGTGGACACGCACGTGCGCGGCGGACGGCGCGGCTGTTCTGCGAACGTTCTTCGACACGGCGGGTGCGCAGGTACGTGCACTCGACCCGCGCACACTCATCACCGCAGGACTCACCGGCGGCGGGCAGTGCGGAAGTCAGGGCGACGAGTACAAGTACCTGGCCGAGTCGCCGTACGTCGACGTTCTTCAGTACCACGACTACGGCGCGGACGGTGTCCCCCTTCCCGGTGATCAATGGAATGGGTTGGCGCGCCGCATCACGCAGACAACAGAGGTAAACAAACCCCTTCTCGTCGCCGAGATCGGTGAATTCGCCGGATCGTGCACATCGCTCGAGGATCGGGCTTCGCACGTCGAGACGAAAATCGACGGACAACGAACCGCGGGCACTGCAGGGGCGCTTCTGTGGGCCTTCGTCCCCGATCCACGGGTAACCGAGTGCACCTATGACATCGGACCCGAAGATCCGCTGTGGGACGTGCTCGGCTCGTAGTTCCCCGGCAGGTGGACTCGAGACAGGTGGACTCGAGACAGGTGGACTTCAGGGCACGCTGTCACATATCGGTGGTCTGCTCGGTCTAGGTATGTGACCGAGCAGCCGACCACGGCTGCCGGCGGGAGGAGCCACGCATGAAGATCGTGCCATCGGGTGTACCGGACTCGTTCGCCCCTAAGCCGTGATCTGATCTTCGACGACGATCATGCAGACCGGAAAGTCACACGACGCCGTCGTACGTGCGTTGATCGCAGCGTGCCGACACGGCGACCCTCGGTCTCTGCGGCGGCTGCTGGCCGACGGTGTCACGGCGGTCGTGGACGGGAAGGGCGAAGTGACGGGCCGCGAGGAGGTCGCGCAACTTCTCCTCGGCGCTTCTGCGGCGCACCCGGCGGCCAACACGAGCGAGAAATCGGTCAGTGAAGAGTCGGTCAGTGAAGAGTCGGTCAACGGCCGTGTGGGGCTCGCGTTCCGCAGTGCAGGCCACGTGCGTGGAGTCGTCTCCTTCGCGGTCGAGGACGGGGCGATCGATCGCGTGTGGATCGTGAGCACTGCAGACAAGCTTCGCCACTGGACACCGCCGAACGGAAACCCCTGATGGTCTCGTTTCTCCGTGCAACACTGTTCGGCATCGGACATGTCGACAGCCCTTCCACGCCCACGCACAGAAGGTGACCAGAATGCCTCGTGACATCGGTTCCGAGCTCGACGACGCCGCGCTGATCTTCAACGGCGTCAGGCCACAACTGTTCGGCATCGCGTATCGAATGCTGGGCAGCGCATCCGAGGCGGAAGACATCGTTCAGGACGCATGGCTCAGGTGGCAGGCATGCGACCGGTCGAAGGTTCTCAATCCGGCGGCGTTCCTGTCCACCACCACGACTCGATTGGCGATCAACGCAGTGCAATCGGCGCGGGCCAGGCATGAAACCTACATCGGCCCCTGGCTTCCCGAACCCGTGGATACCAGCGCCGACCCTGCACTCGGGGCCGAGCGTGGTGAAGCTCTCGGCTTCGCAGTGCTGCTGCTTCTCGAAACGCTCTCGCCCACCGAGAGAGCCGCCTACGTCCTGCGTGAGTCCTTCGACTACCCGTATCGACAGATCGCGGAGATCATCGAAGTCAGCGAGGCGAATGCGCGGCAACTCGTCACCCGCGCACGCAAACACATCGCGGCCGGTCGCAGGTCGTCGGTGAGCGCCGACGATCACCGAAGGCTGCTGGCTGCGTTCGTCGATGCTGCTCAGACCGGTGATCTCGATGCTCTGGAGAAACTGTTCGCCGCCGACATCGTGAGCTCGTCCGACGGTGGCGGCGTGAAGGGTGTTCTCGCCGCGCGCATTCGGATCCACGGCGACGAGAAGGTCGCGAAGTTCGTTGCGGCCTTCTCGTCCCATTTCTGGACAGGCGCGCAGATCACGTGGGTAGAGGCCAACGGCGCTGCATCGGTCCTGTTGGCCAGAGACGACGTGCCGTACACGTTGCTGACGGCAACGACGACCCCCGGCGGAATCGCACAGCTGCACTGGGTCATGAACCCGTCCAAGCTCGGTCGATTCGCGCCGAGTGCCGCCGCGACCTCGCCGCACTGACAGTGGCCACCCGGCCCGACACGATGTCCTGTTTCGAATATTGCGACTGCTCGCCGACACTGCTCGCCGACATTTCTCGAAAGTAGTCTGGCGAGGGATGTCGATATCGGCTCGGCAGCGTCGTCCCAGGGGTGGATGCGGCCACAGGGCCGCACGGAACTGGTGGAGGAACGATCATGGCGAAGTACCTGTTTCTGAAGCACTACCGCGGCGCGCCTGCAGCGGTCAACAACGTACCGATGGACCAGTGGACGCCGCAGGAGGTCGACGACCACATTCAGTACATGAACGATTTCGCGGCGCGTCTGCAGACCACCGGTGAATTCGTCGACAGCCAGGCATTGTCCTCGGAGGGAACGTTCGTCAGATCCGACGGCGAGGGCAAGCCGCCCGTCACCGACGGGCCGTTCGCCGAGACCAAGGATCTCATCGCGGGCTGGATGGTCGTCGACGTCGAGACCTACGAGCGTGCACTCGAGCTCGCAGGCGAGTTGTCCGCGGCGCCGGGCGCAGGTGGCAGGCCCATTCACGAGTGGCTCGAGGTGCGTCCGTTCATGGGAGTACCGACCACGGTCACCGAGTGAGATGAACGAATCGCTGCTGCGGGAGCTCACGCCTGCGGTGATCGGTGTCCTCGTCCGCCGTGGAGTCGACTTCGCGACGGCCGAGGACGCCGTGCAGGACGCTCTCCTGCAGGCCGCGTCGTCGTGGCCGGACCGACTGCCCTCGGATCCGAAGGGCTGGCTGGTCACCGTTGCCTGGCGCAAGTTCCTCGACGCCCATCGATCCGAATCCGCGCGTCGGGACAGGGAGGAGAAAATCCGGGCCGAGCCGCCGTCCGGTCCGACCGAGACCGCCGACGACACGCTGCACCTGTTCTTCCTGTGCGCTCACCCGTCGCTGACACCGGGCTCGGCCGTGGCATTGACTCTGCGTGCGGTCGGGGGTCTGACGACCGCGCAGATCGCGGGCGCCTATCTGGTGCCCGAGGCAACCATGGCGCAGCGCATCAGCCGGGCCAAACGCACGGTCCGCGACGTACGTTTCGACGAGCCGGGCGACCCGGCAACAGTGCGACGGGTGCTCTACCTCGTCTTCAACGAGGGCTACTCGGGCGATGTCGACCTCTCGGCCGAGGCGATTCGGCTCACTCGTCAGCTGGCGCAGATGACCGCGGACGAGGAATCCGCCGGATTGCTGGCGTTGATGCTGTTGCATCACGCGCGGCGTCCGGCGAGGATTCGCGACGACGGCAGCCTCGTCGCCCTCGCCGAGCAGGATCGTTCCAGGTGGAACACCACGCTGATCCGCGAAGGCGTCGACATCCTTCAAGCGGCGCTCGCACGTGACCGGCTGGGGGAGTTTCAAGCGCAGGCTGCGATCGCCGCGTTGCACGCCGACGCACAGCACGTCGAGGACACGGACTGGGTGCAGATCGTCAGCTGGTACGACGAGCTGCTCGGCCTCACCGCCAGTCCCGTCGTACGACTCAACCGGGCGGTGGCCGTCGGCGAGGCAGATGGGCCTGCGGCAGGCCTCGCGGCGTTGGCCGAGGTGGACTCCGCGGTACCCCGCTACACCGCGGCGTCGGCGTATCTGCACGAGAAGACAGGTGATCTGCCCGGTGCTGCCAGGCTCTACGCCGACGCTGCCCTGGCCGCCACCAACCTCGCCGAGCGCCACCACCTGACGCTCCACGCTGCACGTATCAGCGAACAGCTGCGTACGTCAGGAGTAGATCGCCCCGACCTGGGTAGTCCGCAGCCATGAGCAAAGACGAACTGCACAAGGGTGACGAGGTCGAATGGAAGAGCCACGGCAGCACCGCGGAAGGCACGGTCGAGGAGAAGATCACCTCGGAGACCGAAGCCGCAGGCCGCACGGTCAAGGCCTCGAAGGACGAACCTCAGTACCGCGTCGTGAGCGAGAAATCGGGTAACGACGCCGTGCACAAGCCGTCGGCGCTGAAGAAGAAGTAGCGCAACCTCTCGTGCGGGCATGCCTTCACGGTGCGCCGTCGGCCTTGCCGCGCTCGGCGCACTCCCGCAGAATCTCACGGGTGCGGTCACGGTGGGTGACGGCGGGGGAGACGGTGTCGGGCCAGCTGTCCGTTTCCTCCAGTGCCCAGTCCGCCCACTCGACGATGTGGCTGAAGTGGCCGATCATGAAGCGGTTCGCCAGTGCCATGAGGTGCTGGCGCTCGGGGAACGATCCGCCGTCGGGCTCGCGCATCCGTTCGGCGTGCGAGGCGAACAGCCCTCGGGTCTGGAGGGCTTGTTCGCGCATGGTGGCAAGGTTGGCGCGCAGATCATCGATGGAGCCCTGCTCGGCGAACAGCACTCGGACCATACCTTCGAACTCCAGCGCCGACGGGCGGGATCGAGTGGCGAGCCACGTCGCGAGCGCTTCGCGGCCGCTGTCGGTGATCGAGTAGACGGTCCGGCGGCGTTTGGTCCCCACAGGATCGCTCGTCGACGTGACCAGACCCAGTTCGAGAAGCTTCTTCGGAGCGTTGTAACTCTGCCGGTCTGCGCGCGGCCACAGTTCGGCGACTCCTCGACTGAAGTGCACGGAGATCTCGTACGCGGACGAGTCACGTGAAACGAGCAGTCCGAGAATCACATACGACGTCGTGTTGAGATCGCCTTGCGGCACACCTGCTCACCCCCCTGATATATCGAAACACCGAGCAGTACCGAAACACCGAGCAGTACCGAAACATCGAGCCTAGCGAGATGGAGCCGGGATGCACACGCCGCCCCCCGGCGGTGCATCCCGGCCTCCCGGTCAGGCAGTGTCAGTTGCCACCGGTCACCTCGTCCAGCTGGTCGATGTCGTCGGCTGTCTCGTCGGCCGGTCCGGCATAAGCGAACGGCACCAGTGCTTTTGCGAGTTCGACTGCGGGAGCGTCGCCTTCGGCGGTCGGAGCCGAATTGCCCCAGACGACGATGGTGACGTCGTTGACTGGGTCGTATCCCATGAAGGAGTTGTAGCCCGGCAATTCACCCGTGTGCCCGTACATGGGTCCCATCTGTGCCAGCCCGTACCCGTACCCGGTGGACTGGGGGTTGCCGGGGTCGGTCGGTGTCACGCTGTCCAACCGCAGCTGTTGCGTCTGCTCGTCGAGGAGCTCACCCTTGCCGATCGCCTGTACCCAGGTCGCGAGGTCGTTGGCCGTCGAGATGCCTTGTCCCGCAGACCAGGTCCACGAAGGATTGTCGTTCGTGGTGTTCCTGGCCTGCAGTGTCCCGGCGTCGATCGCGGCAAGTTTGTCCGCCGACAACGACTCCTTGCCCTCGCCCAGTGTCTCGACGTTGCCGGCATACGAGTAGCCCTCGGAGTACGTTGCCGGGATCGTGTTGTCCGTGTTGGCGGGGAACGACGTTCCGGTCATGGAGAGTTCGGTGAAGAAGCGGTCCTGGAAGATCTGTGCGATCGGCTTGCCGTCCAGTTGCTCGGCGATGAGACCGAGCAGCACGGTATTGGTGTTGGAGTAGTGCCAACCCTCACCGGGCGCAAAGTACGGAGGATTGGCGAACGCCAGTGCCAGAAGCTGTTCCGGCTCCCATACCTTCTGCGGTTCGTTGTCGAGCGCGGTGTTCAGCTCGAGCGTTTCGGTGTAGTTGAACAGGCCGCTGCGCATGTCGAGCAGTTGGCCGACGGTGATGTTCTCGCCGTTCGGCACATCGGGCCGGTACTTGCTCACGGGGTCGTCGACCGAGAGCTTTCCCTCCTCGACCAACTGCAGAATCGCAGTTCCCGTCCACGTCTTGGTATTCGATCCGACACGGACCTTGGTGTCGAGTGTGGGCACCTCGGACGAACCGACACCGAGAGTGCCCCAGGTGTTGACGTACTGCCCGTTCGGGGTCTCGATCAGCACCACCATGCCGACCTGCCGAAATTTCTGTGCCGAGTCCTGGACCACCGCGTCCATCGCGGCGGTGTCGAACGGTACGACGGCGCTGGTTGCGCTGGTCGCAGCGGTCGTCGATTCCTCCGCTGTGTCCGTCGTACTCGACGAACACGCGGCGACGATCGTCACGGACGCGGCCACGGCCGCGAGAGTGGTGCGTCGTCGCAGGGTGCGTCGTGTCGACCGTGATGGCGCCAGCGGTCGTGCTGTCCGTGCAGTCATCGATTCACTCCATCGTCTGATGTTCGTCGATCCAGAACGCGCCGTCTATCCGGTTCCGAAGTCCTACGAAAGTACCACCGCGAATGCAATTTGCACCATGCAAATTGCAGCAGTTTCTCGAGAACGACGTGCGGTGGGACCTCGCGGGTGCCCGACGACTACTGGCGCGCCCACTCGGCCAACGAGGCTTCCGAGACGATGTGATCGATCGCCCTCGTCGCGGCGCCGTGGAGAGGTCCGTCGTCTCCGTGGACGCCGTCGAGAACCGGAGGCGCCGACTTCTTGCGGAATGCCATGAGCCCCTGCAGGTACGCGGACTCGAATGCCCGAGGTGCCGCTGCTCGAAGCGGCGATGCCAATCCCCCGAGGGTGACGACGTCGGGGTCGTGGAGGTTGACCAGCCCCGCGATTCCTCGTCCGATCGACGCGCCAACGGTGTCGAAGGCCTGGCGAATTCGGTTGTCCGGTACAGGATTGTCGGCGATCAGGGTGTGCGTGTATGCCACCGGGTCCGAGGGTGCAGCCTCGCCGAGGAGGCGGGCGAGCGCCCGGCCGTCGATGGTGAGATCCCAGCAACCGTGTGCGCCGCAGGGACATTGGGTTGCCGGATCGCCGAACGGGATGTGCCCGTATTCGCCTGCTGCACCATGTGCACCTGACGCGGGCGCGCCGTCCACGATCAGAGTGCCGCCCATACCGACCGCGATGATGAGGTGCAGCGCGGTGCCCGCACCATGTGCGGCGCCGGTGCGTGCCTCGGCCAAGCCTGCGAGTGTCGCGTCGTTTCCGATGAGGAAAGGGATGTCGAGGTGGCGCAGCGGACTGAGGTCGACGTCGGACCATCCGCGCGGGGTGAACTGAACCAGTCTGTCGTCGCTGACCGTGCCTGCGACCGAGACCGACACGGCTCGGACGCGTCCGGGTTCCCGATCGGCGACGGCGCTGATCGCGGCTGCGACCTCGGCGATCAGCTCCTCGGGATCGGATGAGGTCTGCAGGCTGCGGTCGACGATGTCGGTGTGTCCGGCGATGTCGGTGAGGGCGAGACGCCAGTCGCCGGGGCGTAGGTCGGCGGCGATGGCAAGCGGGCCGTGATCGTGTGCTCGCAATACGGTCGTCGGACGACCGCGGCCGCGTGTCGGGGCGGGACTTTCGTCGAGCAGCTCGGCGGTGCGTAGACGTGCGACGAGGTCGGTCGCGCCGCCGCTGCTGATGCCGAGCCGCTGCGCCGCGATCGCTCGTGTGATGCCTGGTTCGGCGCGCAGCAGAGCGAGGAGTTGCGCTGCTCCGTGCCACCTGTTCGCGGCGCTGTCCTGGTGTCGAGTCATCACAGACATCTTGTCATTCGATCGAACTCGCTGGTCACTTGATCAAATTCACTGGGGCCACTTGATTAAACTCACCGGCTGAGTATATTCGTGTCTCATGACGATCCGCACCCCTACCGGCACGGCCAAGGCCGGCGTGGCAGGCACTGTTCGAGCCAACATGCCGGGACTGCTCTCGCTGGCTCTTGCGTCGTGCCTGGCCGTGACGACGGAAATGCTCCCGGTGGGTCTGCTTCCCGCGATCGGGGCCGGGTTCGACGTGCAGGAATCCTCGACGGGTCTGCTGGTGAGCCTGTACGCGGGGATGGTTGCCGTGCTGGCGGTGCCCATGACGATCGGTACGAGATCTCTTCCGCGCAAGCCGCTACTACTGGCGACGCTGGCAGGCTACGTTGCCAGCAATGCGATCGTGGCGTTGGCGCCGTCGTTCGCCGTTGTCGTCGGTGGACGGATGGTCGGGGGCGCGGCGCACGCGTTGTTCTTCTCGCTGTGCATCGGATACGCGCCGAGGTTGGTCGACCGAGCACACGTGGGCAGAGCAATCGCGTTGGCTACCGGAGGTGCGTCGGTCGGCTTCGTTCTCGGCGTGCCGCTGTCCACATCACTGGGAACGGCACTGGGGTGGCGGTCCGCGTTCGCGGTGCTGGCCGTGTCCTCGGCCGTCACTCTGCTCATGGTGGCGAAGTTCCTGCCGATCGTCGATTCCGATGTGCCCACACCCCGGGCGGATTCGGGTTCCGGTCGTCGCAGCCTCACGGCGGTGGTGTCGTCGAACGCGCTGACCTATGTAGGCCAGTACATTCTGTACACCTACATCAGTGTTCTGTTTCTCACTGCAGGAGTCAGTGATTCGTCCATCGGCCCGGTTCTGCTGATCTGCGGCGCGTGCGGCCTGATCGGGTTGTGGTTCGCCGGACGGATGCTCGACCGGAATCCACGCCGTACGACCATCGTCGTTCTGTCGGCCGTGCTCGTCGGTGTGCTCGCGGTGGGCGCGGGTCACCCGTCGTTGATCGCGGTGGTGATCGCTGCGGCGCTGTGGAACGGCGCGTTCGGCGGTGTGCCGTCGCTCTACCAATCCGCCGCGGTGCGCACTCACGCCACGTCCCCGGAGATGGCAGGGGCGTGGGTGAATGCGTCGTCGAACATCGGGATCGCGGCAGGCGCGGCGATCGGCGCGATGCTGCTTCCGTCCGTCGGTGTTTCGGGTCTGCCGTGGATCGCAGCATCGGTCATCGCCGTGGGACTGGCGCTCGCCGTCGTCGCACGCCGAGGCTTTCCCACAGCAGTGTGATCAGAACCAGCAGTGTGATCGACCCCAGCTGTGTGATGACCTTCAGGAGCGGGTGAAGGTGCCGAGGCCGAGGGGGTCGAGGTACTCGACGGTGAGAGTCGTCGGAGCACCCTCGGCGACGGTGAATTCGGCGCCGGTGGGGCCGGACGCGTTCTCGCCGATCGGCTCGAACCAGTAGGTGTCGGCGTCGTAATGGGTGAGGGGATAGCTCGATTCGAGATTCTTCCCGATTTTCAGGACGAGTCCGTCCCCTTCGCCGACGACCTCCGCGGGACCGTAGAACGGGCTCGAATAGGTGCCGACGTAGGCGCTCGTCGGTTTCGCAGGGGCCGCCGAGGTGGGCGGATCGGTGTAGTCCGTTTCGGAGCGGCCGTGCTCGACGATCTCCTCGAATCGTGCCGCCACGAACGGTGCCCAGTCGACGGTGAGCTCGCCGTTCTTGGCGTAGTCCATGAACTGGGCCGCAATGGTTTCCGCGACACCGACGGGTGCGGTGTTGGCGAGAACGACGATCCCGAGTTGTTCGCTCGGCAGCATCACGACATCGGTACTCGCGCCGAGTCCGAACGCGCCGGCATGACTGACTTCCACGCGCCCCGCGGTGTCGGTGCCGACGTTGAAACCGATGCCGTAGTAACTGTCTCGTGCACCCGGCGTCGCCGACGGATTGGCGAGAGCGTGCGCCTGGTGCGTGAACTGCAGTGCGTCGGCGTCGACCACGGTATCGCCGTCGAATTGCCCACCCGCGAGCTCCATGCGCATCCACTTTGCCATGTCGTCGACCGAGGATGCGGCGCCGCCTGCAGGTGCCTGGCCTTCGGGATCGCTGACGTACTTCGCTTCCCAGGTGTTCGAGTTCTTGTCGACGAGGACGTGGTTGTACGCGTGGTTCGGCGCGTTCACCCAATCCTGTTGGCTCGACGTCGTATTCGTCATGCCGAGTGGTTCGTAGATCTTCTGCTCGGACAGTTCGGCCCAGGTGGTGCCCTGGGACTTTGCTGCAGCTACGCCTGCCGCGGAGAAGCCGTAGTTCGTGTAGTCGTAGTTGTCCCGAAAAGGTTCCAACGGAACCTGATTCAACCGTGTGACGATGTCGTCGTAGCTGTATCCGAGATCTTCGAGGAGATCACCGGCGTGGTCCGGCAGGCCCGACCGGTGCGACATCAGATCGGTGAAACTCGCATGGTCGGTGACGTAGGGATCGGCGACCGCGAACTGGGGTTCGAACTGGCGGATGGGGTCGTCCCAATCGAGTTTCCCCTCGCCGACGAGTGATGCCACCACCGACGACGCCACCGGTTTCGACACCGAGGCCAGTTGGAACATCGTGCTGGTGTCCACGGCATCCGGCTCGCCCACCTTGCGGACGCCGAAGCCCTTCGAATAGAGCACTTCGTCCTGGTAGACCACCGCAACCGCGATGCCGGGCGCTCCCGTTCGAGACATCATGTCGTTCACGTATCCGTCGAGCTGCCCGACGGCGGCATCGACGCGCTCGCGGTCGATCTGCGCGGGCGGAACCTGTGGTGGAGCCTCGGCGAGAGTGGTCGTCTCCTCGGTGCCGGACGCGGAACTGCACGCGAGAAGCGTGCTCATACCGAGCGCGAGTACCGATACCGCGAACGAGCGCCGGCGCCTGCCGTTGGGGGCACTGCCGTTGGGGGCGCTGCCGTTAGGAGCACTGCGGTTGGGGGCACTGTTGTCTGAGGCACTGTCGGTCCCGACCATCGAATTTCTCCATCTCGAGGAACTGATGCGACGACAGTACCCCCGAACTGCAGTTTGCACTATGTAATTTGCAGTAAGATCGACCCGGGGTGCGAGGAGTTACGTCGGGGGCGTAACTCCTCGCCACGGGGCGGTGCGTCGGTGGCCGCGCTACTTCGCGATGAATTCGAGAATGTCTGCGTCCAATGCCTTCTGGTAGTCGCCGTAGATGCCGTGCGGAGCACCCGGGTACACCTTCAACGTGCCGTCCGCGACGAGCTCGATCGACTTCAGTGCCGCCGCTGCGATGGGCACGATCTGATCGTCGTCGCCCTGCGCGATGAAGATCGGCACTGTCAGAGCCTTGAGGTCCTCGGTGAAGTCGGTCTCGGAGAACGCCTTGACGCAGTCGTATGCGGCCGCGAGGTTCACCAGCATCCCCTGACGCCAGAAGTCGTCCTTGGCGCCCTGAGATACTGCGGAGCCGTCGCGGTTGGCGCCGAAGAACGGTACGGACAGATCCTTGTAGAACTGCGAGCGGTCGGTGAGGACGCCGTTCCGGATGTCGTCGAAAGCTTCGATCGGGGTGCCCTCGGGATTGGTCTCGGACTTCACCATGATCGGCGGGACGGCGCCTGCGGTGATGACGCGGGCGACGCGGCTTCCACCGTGCTGGGCTGCGTAGCGAACCACTTCACCGCCGCCGGTGGAGTGGCCGATGAGCGTCAGCTCCTGCAGGTCCAATGCCTCGACCAGTTCGGCGAGGTCGCGGGCGTAGGTGTCCATGTCGTTGCCGACGTACGTCTTGGACGAGCGTCCGTGTCCGCGGCGGTCGTGTGCGATCGCGCGGTAGCCGGCGTCGGCGAGCAGTTTGAGCTCGACCTGCCATGCATCCGAGGACAGCGGCCAGCCGTGGCTCAGCAGGACGGGCTTTCCGGTGCCCTGCTCGGTGTAGTAGATCTCGGTTCCGTCGGTGGTGGTGATGTACGGCATGAAGTCCTCCTGCGATGAAGTATGTTCGAGTGCGTACCAAGAACTTTCGTCCATCGAGCAGCGCATGTCGACGCTGCTGGCGGGTGGATCTCGCTACCGGCTACCCGGTAGTGTCCGGGCGGGCGACCCGGTAGTGCCCGGGCGGGCGACGATGTGGACCACGAGGGTGGTCCCGGTGCCCGGTTCGCTCGAAATGGTCAATGTGCCGCCGACTGCGGCAATTCGATCCTGCAGGCCGATGAGCCCGGAACCCTTGGTCAGGTCGGCGCCGCCCAGACCGTCGTCGCTGACGATGAGATCGAGTCGACCGTCCTCGGCGACGGCCGTGATGTCGATTCCCGACGCGTCGGCGTACTTCGCCGTGTTGGTCATGGCCTCGGCGACGACGTAGTACGCGGCCACTTCGACGGTCTCCGGTAACCGGACGGGGATGTCGACGGTGAGCGAGACCGGCACCGAAGACCGGCGGGCGAGTGTCTTGAGTGCAGGTCCGAGACCACCACGCGAGAGAATGGCCGGGTGAATTCCGCGTGAGAGCTCCTGCAGATCGGTGTGTACCTGCGACAGAGTCTCGACGCTGCGGTCCAGCTGGCTGCGAAGAACGTCGAATTCCTCGGGCACCAGCAGCTGAGTGGCTCGCAGGTCCATGCCGAGCGAGACGATGCGCTGCTGCGCGCCGTCGTGCAGATCTCGTTCGATGGCTCGGCGGGCTTGATCCGCTGCGGCGACGACCCTGGCCCGTGATCGCGTGAGTTCGAGGCGCGTTTCGCTGTTGTAGACGGCGGTGGCGACGAGGTCCGCGAAATCCGAGAGTCGCTCGCACACCTCCAGTTTCGGTGAGCGATCGGTGGAACCGACGATCACCGTTCCCCATGTATGCCCGTCGACGGTGATCGGTACTCCGACACCGGACAACAGCCCGCGCCCGTGTAGCCGCTCTGCGATAGCGCCCGTTGTCTCCGAGAATTCGAGGGCGTACGGCGCTCCCGTGGCCAATACCGTCGTGCAGATGTTGTGCCCACCGAGCGGGTGCTGCTCGCCGGGCACCAGCCGCAGCCCGTCGGCGCCGTCGTCCCGAGCGGCGACCACTGTGTAGAACTCGTCGTTGTCATATCGAACGAGTGACACGTGTTCGACGTCGAGCTCGTCTGCGAGCTCGCGGGTGACGGCACGATAGATGTCCTCGGGGTCGGTGCGCAGCGCCACCAGAGTGGCGACGCGTCGGAGCGCGGTCTGCTGGCGTGCGAGTGCGGCCGTCTGCTCGTGCAATCGTTCTCGATCGCGAGCGGCCGCGATCAACGCCTCGGCTCGAAGTCTGGATTGCCCGACGAGCACGTTCGTCAACAGTGCGACGGCGAGGAACACGATCACCGCCGGCACGAGGCTCTCGCT
Organism: Rhodococcus yunnanensis NBRC 103083; assembly: GCF_001895005.1. Taxonomy (GTDB): domain Bacteria; phylum Actinomycetota; class Actinomycetes; order Mycobacteriales; family Mycobacteriaceae; genus Rhodococcoides; species Rhodococcoides yunnanense. The sequence goes on from NZ_BCXH01000014.1 coordinate 71,295, forward strand.
GCCCTCCTGTGCATGGACGTAGGCGTACGCCGCCGTGCTGGCCACGGATGTGGCGATCGACAATCGGAAACCCCAGCCCGCGGACATGACGAGAACGCCGAAGAGGAACAAGGCGCCGAACGCGTTCTCCGGCGAGATCCGCTTGAGCAGCAGCACGATCAGCACCTCGACGAGAATCAATCCTGCAGCCAGGGCGATACCCCACCGGGCAGGCGGAGTGCTCGGCCGCGAGACCAGGGTGATGAGTCGTTCGCGTCGCGACATCATCGCTCTCCCCGGCACAGCAGTTCAGTCCGACACAGCAGGGTGATGCGAGCGTCGCCGAGATTCCGGGTAGCGGGAATGTCCGAAGCTCCGCCGTCTGACACCCTCGACAGAGTGAAGCATTCCGACCGTAGGTGTCTGATCGTCGACGACAGCGCGTCCTTCTGCGCTGCGGCGCAGCGGCTGCTGGAGGCATCGGGCATCACGGTCGTCGGGACCGCGTCGACGCTCGCCGAGGCGGTGGCGACGGCCGAGACCGCCAGGCCCGACCTGATTCTGGTGGACATCGATCTCGGTGCCGAGAGCGGCTTCGACGTCGTCGAGGCCCTCCATGCCGCGACGACGGAGCCGCGGCCGGCGATCATTCTGGTGTCCACGCACGACGAGGACGACTTCGCCGACCTGGTGGAACCGAGCTCGGCCATCGGGTTCCTCCCCAAGTTCGAGCTGTCGGCGGATTCGATAGAGGCGCTGGTGCTCAACTCACCGCGTCCAAATACATGATCACGGCGCGCACCCTGCGGTGATCGTCGGAGGTGTCGGCGAGGTCCAGCTTCGTCAGGATGCTCCGAACGTGCTTTTCGACGGTTCCCTCGGTGATCCAGAGGCGGCGACCTATCCCTGCGTTGGACAGCCCTTCCGCCATCAACGTGAGGACGTCCTTCTCGCGCGCGCTGAGCGCGGTGAGTGGGTCGTCGCGCCGCCGAGCTGCGACCAGCTCGTAGACCAGCGCGGGGTCGATGACCGACGCGCCGTGCGCGATGCGGTCGACGGTATCGACGAAATCGGTCACGTCGGTCACCCTCGTCTTGAGGAGATAGCCGATGCCGCTTCCGCCGTCGAGCAGCTCCACCGCGTGGTCGACCTCGACGTGAGCGGACAGCAGAAGCATCGCCACGGCAGGGAATTCCTTCCGGATCCGCAGAGCCGCATCGAGCCCCTCGGAGGTGTGCGACGGCGGCATCCGGATGTCGATGATCGCCAGCTGCGGCGCCTCGGTGCCGACCAGGTTGACGAGTTCCTCGGCGTCGCCCGCCTGCCCGACGACGTCGAGCCCGGCCTGGGTCAGCAGGCTCGCCAACCCGGCCCGCAACAACACGTCGTCGTCGGCCACCACTACCCGGAGTCCAGTCATGAGAAGAGTCTTCATGGGCGGCGGCGCGGATGTCATCAGTCAACCGACTCTGCAGAGCACAGTGTCGTGTCAGAGCACAGTGTCGTGTCAGAGAGCAGGCCGTGTCAGAGCAGGCTGTGTCAGATAGCGGGTGATCGTGGGGCCGACCCAGTCGACGATGCCTTGACGCGTCATCGCGACGACCGGAGGAACGCGGAGCACGTAGCGCGAGAAGGCAAGGCCGAGGATCTGGGATCCGACGAGGGCGGCGCGTTCGGCGTGCCGGTCGGGGGTGATGCCGGTCAGTGCGGGGGTTACCTGTCGCGCGAAGACGTCGAGCATCGTGTCGGCTGCCACCGTGCTGGTCGCGGCTGCTCGCAGGAGGGCAAGGAATGTTCCGTCGGACTCCCAGACGTCGAAGAAGGTCGGCATCAGCACCGCCGCGAGATCCTCGGGGGCGACGCCGCGCAGGTCCGGGAGGTGCAACTCGAAGTTCGCGGCCTCGGCGAAGAGAGCGTCCTTGGTCTTGAAGTACCGGACGACCATCGCGGCATCGACTCCTACGTCGGCGGCCACGGCGCGCATCGTGGTGCGTTCGTAACCGTCGTTGCCGAACCGTGTGCGGGCGGCGTCGAGTATCGCCGTTCTGGTTCCTGATGCCGATCTGGTGCGCGCCATTCCGGAAGCTTAGTCAACAACTGTTGACCGTGCTCGCGTCCAGGGCTACCGTCGAAGTCAACAACCGTTGACCAACTTCGGAGGACACGATGGACACCGTGGACGTAGTCGTCGTAGGTGCAGGTCCGGCCGGGTGCACCATCGCAGGTGAGCTCGCTCGTGCAGGCCGGTCGGTGGTGGTGCTCGAGAAACACGACGCCATGTCGCCGTTGAGTCGCGCATTCGGCGTGCATGCCAGAACGTTGGAAATACTCGATTCCCGTGGCCTCGTCGACGAGCTGCTCGCCACCGGAGCGGTGGTGTCCGGTCTGAAGCTGTGGGACGACACGAAGCTGGACATGAGTGTCCTGCCGTCGCCGTATCCCTTCCTGCTGTCGACACCGCAGACCGACGTCGACACTCTGCTCGAGAGGTATGCGCGCGACGCAGGTGCCCGGATCCTGCGCGGGACGACCGTCACCGCCGTCGAGCAGGACGACGACGGAGTGCGCGTGCACGCGGCGGCACCGGATGGGACGGCCACTACGTGGGCAGCGTCGTATGCGGTGGGTGCGGACGGGGTTCACAGCGTCGTCAGAGATGCCATCGGGCAGAAGTTTCACGGCCGCGACCTGCTGCGATCGATCATGCTCGCCGACGTCACCCTGGACGATCCGCCTGCCGGGCTGATCAACGTCGACGCGGGCAAGGACTGCTTCGCCTTCGTGGCGCCGTTCGGTGACGGTTGGTACCGCGTGGTCGCCTGGGATCGGAACGACCGCTCCGTCGACGCGGATCCGATCGATGTCGCGGCGTTACGCCAGGTGGTCGTCCGCGCGATGGGAACCGACTACGGCTGGCGGGATGTCCGATGGACGTCGAGATTCCGATGCGACGAACGGCAGGTCGAGAAGTATCGCACCGGCAGGGTCTTCCTCGTCGGCGATGCGGCACACGTACATTCACCCGCGGGCGGGCAGGGGATGAACACCGGAATCCAGGATTCGATGAATCTCGGCTGGAAGCTCGCGGCGGTTCTGGGCGGCGCCGACGACGCAGTGCTCGACACCTACCAAGCCGAGCGACATCCGGTGGGAAAGCTGGTTCTTCGCACCTCGGGTGGGACGATTCGGATGCTCCTCGTTCAATCGTGGAGCGCGAAGAAGATACGCAACATCGTTGTGGGAGCGGCCCTTCGGATACCGCCGGTCGCCGCCAGGATCGCGGCGATGTTCTCGGGCATCGGAATCGCGTACGGCCACCGGCGGGGCGAGAACTCACTGGTCGGGACCAGGGCGCCCGACCTCCCCTTGACCACCGGACGGCTGCTGGAGGCGCTCCGCGACGGCGGCTTCCTACTGGTTCTCGAAAAGAATTCTCCGGCTGTCGAATTCGTTGGATCGGTCAGCCGGCGCGTCGACGACGGCCCGGCGATGCTCGTGCGTCCGGACGGCTACGTGGCGTGGGCGGGGGACAGTGCGGCGGGCGAATGGGCAGCGGTGCGCACGCGCTGGCTCGGCGACCCTCAGTCCTTCTCGGCGATGTCGGGTGCGAGTTCCCGTGTCGCCATGCCGCCGTCCTTGCCTTCGTCGGTCGGCCCTGGCCGCCCGCCCTTCGGTTCGTCTGCGTCGGCCTGATCAGGAGCGTTCTTGGGTTCGTGAGAGTCGGTTGCCATGGGTGCGGATAGCCCGGTGGGTGACATTCCAACCATGCTCACAGTCGCCAACCATGAACACAATCGCCAACCATGTTCACAGTCGCTTGACGTCGATCTTGTAGAAGGCGATCTTGCGGTACAGGGTGGCCCTGCTCATCCCGAGGTGGTGGGCGACCTGCTGCATCGTCAGTTTTCCCGACGACAGGACACGCACGATCTCGCCGTGTTCGAAGGCCTCGATGGTCGACAGTCTGCCCCTGGGCCCGGCCAATACCTCGGCGGGCAGCACATGGGTGTCGACGACGTCCGATCGGTTCACCGCTCGCGTGATCACGCGAGTCAGCTCGGCGGCGTTGTGTGGCCAGTCGTAGCTGCGGAGTGCGTGCTCGGCGGACGAGGAGAACGTGACCGTGCGGCCGCGGATGGTGTCGGCGAGGTGCCGTGCCAGCAGGATGACGTCGTCGGGGCGGTTCCCGAGCGGAGACAACGACACCACCGAATTCGCCGCATCGGTGAGTGCGTTCGGCACGTCCTGATAGGTCTCTGCGGTCATGGCAACCGGCATGGCGTTCCCGCGCGGGGGAAACAGGAGGCTTCGGAGTTGCTCGGCGGCGAACGTGGGGAGCGTGTCGACATCCCGGAGTACGACGACGGTGTCCGCGCGGCCGGCTTCGAACGTCCACAGCTCGAGCCAGGCCTGGACGTCGGCGAGGTCGGGTGCCGAAGCCGACAGGATGCGGTGACCCGGGAATGCGCGCCTGGCAGCGTGTGTCAGTAGTGTCGCGCGCCCGGTGCTGGACTCACCGACTGCGGTGACCACCTCGCCTGCGGACATCGCGGTGCAGGCGGCGTCCACGGCGTCGGTCCATTCTCGGCCGAGGTCGACACCGCCGACCGAGTGCTCGATGCGAAACAGGTTCCGGCGCGACGGCGGTCGCGCATGCCTGCCCGAGCCGCGAGCGAGCATGGAACCGGAGATCGTGCTCGCTGCCGAGCGCGCCAACGTCAGCAGCAGGTTGCTCGACGTCGCGGACCACGTGGTCAGGTTGACCGCTCCCTCGAGACGTCCCGATGCCGGGTCGACGACGGGGGCGGCGGCACAGGTGAAGCCGCTCAGGCTCTGCGAGTAGTGCTGGTCGGCCCGCACCATCGTGGGTGCGAGATCGGCGAGGGCGAGACCGAGTCCGTTGGTACCGACCTCCCGTTCGGAGTATCCGAATCCCGGTGCGAGGTGCACGGCGTCGAGCGCACGCAGGAGGCTGTGGTCACCGCTGACTCGGCTGAGAACGACGCCGTCCGCATCGGTGAGCATCATCCCGACCGGTTCGGACTCCATGGTGCGTTGCAGATCGACGAGTACCTCGGTGCCGCACCGATGGAAGAGCGTCTCCGGCGCATCGGTACCGGCGAACACCGGCTCGACGGCGTCGATCGACACCCCGTAGCGCTCGCTCCTGAGCCAGGACGCACGGAGGCGTTCCGGCACGACGATGTCGTCGCCTCTACTCACGGCTCCACCCGAGGTGGGCTGCCGCTCCGGCCGGTGCTCGGACAAACTGACTTCCCGTCGCAGTGCGTCGCTGATAGTGATCCAGATTACATCGGTGCGGCGCCCGCCCTACGTCTCACATTGAGACATCAGGAATCTGCCAATAGACGTCGCCGACCCTTACCTTCAGAGGGGCGAACTGTGGCGTCAGTCACATGACGAAGGGACTTCGGATGTACACCAAGGGCGATAACAGCTTCTTCATAGTCGACGCTCACGTGGCGTTGTGGGATGCGAGGGCAGAGAATCAGCGCAACATTCACGGCAAGCAGTTCATCGACTGCTTCTACGACTACCACCGCAACCTGTCGCCGGAATCCGAGCTGTGGACGTACGAGGAATACCTCTACCAGGGCGGCGAGCGTCTGATGAAGGACCTCTTCATCGACGGATACGTGGACCACGCGATCTTCCAGCCCGCCCATCTCGGCGAGTTCTACGTCAACGGATTCGGCCAGACCGAGGAGGCGTTCGCGCTCACTCAGCAGCATCCGGACGTGTTGACCTACAACCACAATTTCGATCCGCGCAACGGCGAAGCCGGACTCGATCAGCTTCGCGCGGACGCCGAACGATTCGGGCTCAAAGGCGTCAAGCTCTACACCGCGGAATGGCACGGAGACTCCCGCGGCTACAAGCTCGACGACGACTGGACGCGGCGCTATCTCGAAGTCTGCCGTGAACTCGGCATCAAGAACATTCATGTGCACAAGGGGCCGACCATCCGTCCGCTCGATCGTGACGCCTTCGATGTCGCGGACGTCGACCACATCGCCACCGACTTCACGGACCTCAATTTCGTCGTCGAACATTGTGGGTTGCCGCGGCTGGAGGACTTCTGCTGGATCGCGACGCAGGAGCCCAACGTGCACGCCGGACTCGCGGTGGCCATGCCGTTCATCCACACCAGGCCCAAGTACTTCGCCCAGATCATGGGTGAGCTGCTGTACTGGTTGGGAGAGGACAGGATTCAGTTCTCCTCCGACTACGCACTGTGGACCCCGCGGTGGCTCATCGAGTCGTTCGTCGACTTCCAGATTCCCGCGGAACTGTCCGAGTACCCGGAGATCACCATCGATCAGAAGAAGAAGGTACTCGGGCTCAACGCGGCGAAGATGTACGACATCGAGGTCCCCGTGGATCTGCGGCTCGCCGACGCCGACGAGACCGAAACCGGTCCGCGAGGCGCCGAACGCGCAGCCGACGAGAACCTGGTCGGGGCGTAGGTGATGGTCGACAACCGGGAAGCAGCTGCATTCGAGGCCCTCGGCGCGGTGGTCGACCCCGAACTGGACGAACCGATCACAGATCTCGACTTCGTCCAGTCGGTGACCGTCTCCGACGGCCGCGACGTGGTGGTCCATCTACGACTCCCGACCTCGTTCTGTGCGCCGAACTTCGCCTACCTGATGGCGTCGGACGCCAAAGATGTTCTCGTGCAGCTGCCGTGGACGCGTGCGGTCACCGTCGAACTGGACGATCACCACGATTCCGACATCATCAACGCCGGTCTCGCCGCCGACGCCGGATATCGCGGCACGTTCGCACACGAAGCCGAGAACGATCTGGAGGAGCTGCGACTCACGTTCCACCGCAAGGCGCATGTCGCAGCGATGGAACGCTGCCTCACCGGGCTGATGCGTCGTGACCCGGCACGCCAGATGAACGAGATGGGACGGGTCGTCCTGGGGGACCTCCCCGACGACGACACCACGCGTGCACTGCTGACGCGTCGGCAGACGCTCGGCCTGCCCGTGACGCCCGACAGCCTCGTCATGGTCGATCACCACGGCAACGACTACGCCGAGATCGACGTACCACTGGCGCTGCGACGGGCACGTTCGACGCGCATCTCCATCGACGGCAACGCTCACTTCTGCCGCGGATTGCTCCGTACCCGGTACGACGACCCCGATCGCACGACCGTCAACGCCTGACACCGACTGAGAGAGAACAGATCATGAGCACGATGAGAGCAGTGCAGGTCGTGGGCTACCACGAGAATCTGCGCATGGCGGAACTGCCGATTCCCACCCCTACCGGGCCGTTCGACGTCGTCGTCAAGATCGGCGGCGCAGGTGTCTGCCGGACCGACCTGCACATCCTGGAAGGCCAGTGGGCCGAGAAATCGAACGTCCAACTGCCGTACACGATCGGGCACGAGAACGCAGGCTGGGTACATGCCGTCGGCTCGGCGGTGACCAACGTCGCCGAGGGTGACAAGGTCATCGTGCACCCGCTCATCACGTGCGGGCTGTGCCGGGCATGCCGGTCCGGCGACGACGTGCACTGCGAGGTCAACCAGTTTCCGGGTATCGACACCAACGGCGGCTACGCCGAGTACCTGAAGACGTCGGCACGCAGTGTCGTGAAGATCGACGATTCCCTCGAACCCGCAGACGTCGCGGCGCTTGCCGACGCTGGACTGACTGCATATCACGCCGCGGCCAAGGCGTCGAAGCACCTGACGCCGCGTGATCGTGTCGTCGTCATCGGCGCAGGCGGGCTGGGGCACATCGGGATTCAGGTACTGAAGTCACTGACGTCGGCAGAGATCGTCGTCGTCGACCGTAACGCCGACGCCGTGAAGTTGGCGCTCTCGATCGGCGCGGATCACGGCGTCGTCGCCGACGGCTCACACGTCGACCAGGTGTTGGAGTTGACGGGCGGCACCGGGGGCGAAGCGGTCATCGACTTCGTCGGCGAAGGCGGCGCAACCAAGGAAGGCGTCGCGATGCTCAAGGGGGCAGGCAACTACTACGTCGTCGGCTACGGCGAGAACATCGATGTGCCGACCATCGACATCGTGTCCTCGGAGATCAACATCATCGGTAATCTGGTGGGGTCGTACAACGACCTGTGCGATCTGATGGCCTTGGCCGCTCGTGGATCGGTGGTGCTGCACACAGCGAAGTACAAGCTCGACGACTTCCAGAGCGCCATAGACGATTTGAACGCCGGCGCCATCCGCGGCCGCGCCATCCTCACCCCATAAGGAGTTCCAAGCATGATCTTCATCGTGGTCAAGTTCGAAACGAAGCCCGACTGGACGGAGCGGTGGCCTGACCACGTAGCCGAGTTCACCGAGGCGACCAGGGCCGAGGAGGGGAATCTGTGGTTCGACTGGTCCCGTTCCCTGGAGGAGCCCAACGTGTACGTCCTCGTCGAAGCGTTCCGCGACGGCGACGCGGGCGGCGTGCACGTGAACAGCGATCACTTCAAGAAAGCGGTCGAAGAGCTGCCCAAGGGTCTCGCTTCGACGCCCAAGATCATCAGCGAGTCGATCGATGCGACCGGCTGGAACGAGATGGGTGAAATGAAAGTGTCATCGTGACCACGTAGCTGATCACGTAGTTACCCGCCTGCCGGCGGCGCCTTTCCGAGTGCATTGTGATGTGAGTCATACGGACTTTCGCACTCCGTCTCGGAAAGGCGCACACAGCAATGACCGACACACTAGAGGCACCCTCTCCCGCCACACCCACCTCCGCCACACCCGCAGCACTTGCCGCCGATTACGCCGAGCGCGCACGCATCGTCGCGCAGGTCGTCGAGCGGGAGGCGAACGACATCGAGGCCAGCGCGACCATCACCACCGCCGTGTACGAAGCCCTCGTCGAACAGGAACTGTTCTGGCTCCTCGTTCCCACCGAATTCGGTGGCGGCGGACAAGGAATCGTCGAGTCGCTGAAGGTGATCGAAGAGATCTCGCGCGCCGACGGATCCACCGGATGGGCGCTCATGGCCAACGCGTTCAGCACCGGTGTCGCAGTCGGATTCATGAACGACGCCGGTGCCCGCGAGATGTTCGACGGCCCCGCACGAGGCATCACCGCAGGCATGATCATGCCCACGGGCAAGGGAGTTCGCGTCGACGGCGGCTACCGCGTCACCGGCCGCTTCCAGTTCGGCAGTGGTTCGGCCCACGCGTCCTGGATCGGTGCAGGATTCGTCGTCCACGACGACGCGGGCAACCCGGTACTCGACGCCAACGGCGGACCCGACTGCCGCATCGCCTTCGTACCCCGTACCGACGTCGAGTTTCTCGGTAACTGGAACGTGATGGGCATGGTCGGAACCGGTAGTTACGACTACCTCGTCGACGACGTCTTCGTCCCCGACAAGTTCACGATGGAGACCTTCTCGACGGTGCCGGTCCGGCCCGAGCCCGTCTACAAGCTGGGCCTGCTCGGCATCGGCGTCGGTGGACACGCTCCCGTCGCGCTCGGAATCGCCACTCGCGCACTCGAAGAGGTCGTGAAGATCGGATCCAAGAAGCAACGCCCGGGTTACGACGGCCCCGTCGGCGAATCTCAGTTGTTCCTCCGTGATTTCGCGAAGAAGGAAGCGCTCCTGCAGGCAGCTCGCCTGTATGTGTACGAGGCGCACGGAGACGCCGAGGAGACTGCCCGCCGAGGCGAGGAGATTACCGACGAACAGCGTGCGCGCTTGCGTCAGGTCACCACGTGGGTGCAGGAAGTTGCCGGCGAAATCGTCGAATTCGCCCATCGTTGGGCCGGAAGCCAGGCGATTCGTAACCCCAGTGCCCTCGGACGGTGCAGCCGCGACATCGCGGTCGCCACGCAGCACATGCTCGTCGATCAGATCAGTTTGGTAGAGGCCGCCAAGGCCATCGTTCCGTCGTACGACAAGTAATCAGGGAAAGGTTCGGAGAATGGGACAGCTCGAAGGAAAAGTAGCCCTCGTCACCGGAGCCGCACGCGGACAGGGACGTTCGCATGCAGTCCGCCTCGCGGAGGAGGGTGCCGACGTCATCGTCGTCGACCTCTGCGACAAGCCGCAGACCACGAAGTACAAGGGATCCTCGCGCGAGGATCTGGATCAGACGGTGCGCGAGATCGAGAAGTTCGATCGTCGGGCTCATGCCGTCGTCGCCGATGTGCGCAATCTCGGCGAGTTGGAAGCCGCGGTATCGGCGGGTATCGCGGAACTGGGCCGCCTCGACACCGTGGTCGCGAATGCTGGGATCTTCTCGTCCGCTCCGCTGCACGAACTGAGCGAAGAGCAGTGGGACGAGATGATCGACATCAATCTCTCGGGTGTGTGGAAGACCATGCGCGCCACCGTTCCGCATCTGATCGAACAGGGCGAGGGCGGATCCATCATCCTGATCTCCTCGACCGGCGGAATCCAGGGCTTCCCCAACTTCGCGCACTACGTGGCAGCGAAGCACGGTGTCACCGGACTCGCGCGGACCGCGTCGAACGAGCTGGGTCAGTACAGCATTCGCTGCAACTCGATTCATCCGACGTCGGTGTTGACGGACATGATCGACAACGAACCGATGTACAAGCTCTTCCGTCCCGACCTCGAGCACCCGACCCAGGACGACTTCCGTGAAGCATGCCAGGGCGCGATGAACACCCTCCCTGTCCCGTGGGTCGACGCCGTCGACATCAGCAACGGCGTCGTGTGGCTGGCCTCGGATGCAGCTCGCTACGTGACGGGCATCGCGCTCCCGATCGACGCAGGGGCACTCAGCAAGGTCTAGCACTCAGCAAGGTCCAGCGTTCAGGATCTGCCGGCGGCGTGGAAGTATCCCGCGACTTCCTGCCGCCGGCTCATGCCCAGTTTCTGCAGAACACGTTCGACGTGGCCCTCGATGGTGCGCGGCGACAACACGAGCGCAGCGGCAATGTCCTTGTTGGACAACCCGTCCGCCAGCATCTCCGCCACTTCGTGTTCGCGTGGAGACAGGTCGGCGACGGGGGCGCCTGAACCTTCTGGTGCGGCCGCCCGTGTCGCTGTCGCTGTCGCTGCCGCTGTCGTTGTCGTTGTCGTTGTGGCTGTCGTGCCGAGGGCGTAGCGGGTCAGTTCGGAGACCGACATGGCCGTCCCAGATGTCCGACGTGCCTCGAACTCGTTGCTACCCAGAGCCTCCCGGGCCCGTTCTTCGAACACTTCCCGTTTGCCGATCCAGTGGCCGGAGCCGTAGAGCTGCTCGCCGAACGATCCCCACATCGCCGACGCGGCCCCGAGAAGGACCGCTGCTCGGTCGGGTGAACCGGATTCGGCCTCCGCCCAGGCGAGCAGATCGGTCATCAGCGTGGTTCCGACCACGTCGTCGAAGGTCTGGTGGAGTCCGAGAGCGTCGACCGCGCAGGTCGCCGCGTCGGTGAACCGCTCGGCGACGAGATGGACCAAACCGAGCCCGTACACCGCGTACGACCGGAGCCACAGTTCACCGTTCGACTCGGCGGCAACCCGAACCGAGTCGAACGCCGCGTGCGCGTCGTCGAGGTTCCCCGTGAAACTGTGCACCATGCCGAGGTGGATCTTCATGGTGTACAACAGGTCGACGCGGTCGGGAATCTTCTGGTACAACTCGTCCGAAGTCGTCAAGAACTCGATCGCCGGTTCGAAACGCCCGTCGAAGAACTCGTTGAGTCCGAGAACGTGCGTCGAGAATGCCTGTACCAGAGGGTCTTCGTCGATGTTCTCGGCCAACGCACGCCGCAAGACGGTATCGGCGCCTGCACGGTCGCCCTGCAACGTCATGACCAGCCCTGCGGTGGCCGACGCCCGAGTGCGGACCGCCGCGAACTCGGGTTGACTGAGAACGCGGTCCAGCCAGAGTCGGTGCTCGGGAACGGAGATTCCGCACGCCCACAGGAACCACACATCGGCGATCAGTCCGGCGGCTCGCTGTGCCTGGGCGGAATCCGGGGACCGTAGAGCATGCTCGAGTGCGAACCTGATGTCCGAACGATTGTCGCGGACACACGAGCTCGATTCCACCTGACGGGGTCCGAACCAACTGTCCGCAGCTCGGCTCAACACCGACGCACACCACGAGAAGTGACGGTCACGCAACGCTTCTGCCTCGGCCGGGTTCAACTGTGCTGCGCCGTACTCGCGCAGACTCTCCAGCATGCGAAAGCGAACCCTTCCGTCGTCCTCGATCCGCTGCAGTATGGATTTCGCCACCAACGCGAACACGCCGTCGAGAATGCCGTGCGGTGAGATTCCGCGCCCCGCGCACACCTGCTCGGCCATGTCGAGATCGAACGCACCGACGAACACGGAGGTGCGAGCCCACAGCAATTGCTGCTCGCGAGTGCACAACTCGTAGCTCCAGTCCATCGTCGCCTGCAGGCTGCGGTGACGCGTCGGGCCGGTGCGATTGCCCTCGGTGAGCAGATCGAGCCTTCTGTCCAACCGCGCCGACAGCTGGTCGATCGACAGCACGCTGAGCCGGGAGCACGCGAGCTCGATGGCCAACGGCATTCCGTCGAGGCGGGCGCACACCCGTTCGACCGCTTCCCGGTTGGCGGGCGTCACCGTGAACGCAGGCAGAATCGCCGCAGCTCGCGACGCGAACAGTTCGACGGCTCCCGGCGTCGAACCTCGTTGTGGATCTGCACTCGTGTGCATCGGCTGCAGCGCAAGCCGGTGTTCCTCGGGGATGCCGAGGATCTCGCGGCTGGTGGCGATGATGTGGAGCTGGGTGGTGCCGCGCAGCAGCAGGGAGATCAGCCGTGCGCTGGCGTCGAGCAGATGCTCGCAGTTGTCGAAGACCAGCAACATCCTTCTGGTGCTCAGATATTCGAGCAAGTTGTTCTCGATGGACGAGCCCTGCAGGCCCCGCGCGGGCAGTCGGAGGGCGTCGGCCACCGCCTGCGGCAATAGCTCGGGCATGTGCAGCGAACCGAGTTCGACGACGCGTACCCCGTCGGCGAACGCTCGTCGAAATCGCGTGGCGGCCTGAACGGCCAAGCGTGTCTTGCCCATTCCGCCGGGACCGTTGATCGTGATCAGACGATCGGTACCCATGAGCAGTTGCAGTGTGCGTAGCTCGGAGTCGCGACCGATGAAGGGCGTCGCGTAGTTCGGTAGGGAGGGTGCGGGTTCGGTGTCGACGGCGGTGTCGGACAGCTCCGCAAGCTGCCGTCGTGCGGAGTCGATTCGTCGGGTGAGGGTGGTGCGTGATCCGTCCCAGCCGATTCTGCGCCCGATGTCGCCGGTACCCAGGTCGGGCGTCGCGGCGAGGATGTCGCGAATGGCCGCGTCGGTACCGTCGTCGGTACGGCGGATGCTGCGCCGATCGTCCGGCGGAGCGTCGAGCGAGAGCGCTCGTCGGACGGTGTTTCTCGACATCGACAACCTCTGCGCGATCCCGGTGATGGGGACGCCCGAGGTGTGCAGGGTTCGGATTTCATGCCACTCGTCGGCGTTCACAGTTGCCTCCTCGACACGTCGTCGTGTCCCTACCGATTGAGACTTGGATCACTCTTCTGCACCGACGGGGTGCTTGTCAATCGCCGGGGGTCAACTACGGTCACTCGGCGCGGGTGATCACCCGGATGCGACGCCGCATGGCCCTTGTGACCTGCGCTGTCGTCGTCCTACGTCGGCTCGCGGGTACCCCGTGGCGGACCACGTAGTCGAACGGTTTTGCTGCCGACGACTGTGGCCCAGAGTGATAAGGAGCACAGGACCTCGATGTGCTCGGCACACGACACGAAGGGACACACAACCATGAGCCAGCAGAATGCAGAGGCGCTCACAGCAGCGTTCGCGGCAGCCGACGCAGGAGATCCGGGACCTCTCGTCGCGCTCTATTCCGACGATCTCACATGGGCGGGTTTCACCCTGGAGGGCGACCTGAGGCTCTACACCAAGGGTGAGTTCCTCGAAGCGTTCGGAGTTCTGGCCAAGCTCGACGCGTCGGCGAACGAGGTCGTCAGCGTCGAGGTCGTCGGGGACGAACTCGTCACCGCGAACATCCGTGCCTACCGCAAGCTCGGTGACGAGGAACTCGACATCACGATGGTCATGACCCACCGCTTCGTCGACGGCAAGGTGGTTCGGGGTACCGACATGGTGCCATCGAGCTTCGAAGCCTTCTGGTCGCGGATCGGTATCACGGTGTAGTCGTGTGCCGCGCGCGCAGTGACCTCGAAAGGTGACTGCGCGCGCGTGCGGCGCGTCAGCGCCGCAACACACTGATCACGCAGGCATTTCCGTCCATACCGGCTGCGCCGCCGCCCATCGTCTCGACGACGCCTGTCTCGTGCTTGGCGACCTGCCTCGGTCCGGCGTCACCGCGGAGCTGCCAGACGATCTCGGCCAGCTGCGCAGTACCGGTGGCGCCCAACGGATGTCCTCGCGACAGCAGACCGCCGCTGGGATTGACCGGTTGCGGTCCGGTGCGAGCGGTGTAACCGGAGGGCGCCATCTGCGCGCCCTCGCCCAGTTCGGCGACCCCGAGTGCTTCGAGTGTGGTGATCTCGCCGATCGTGAAGGCGTCGTGTACTTCCATGACGTCGATGTCCTTCGGCGAGATTCCTGCTGCGGTGAATGCTTTGTCGGCGGCCCGAGCAACACAATCGAATCCCCATACGTGCTTGGAACCATGGTCCCACAGGGCGCCGGAAACCATCGCCGAGGACAGAACTTTCACATCGCGGTGGCGCGCTCTGGGTCGTCCGATCACCGCAGCGCCTGCGCCGTCGGTCGTCGGGCAGCATTGCAGAAACGTCAGCGGCTCGGCGATCGCCCGAGAGCCGAGAACCTCCTCGATGGTCGGCGCACCCATTCTCAGATGAGCCCGCGGATTGTCGAGGCCGTTGGTCTTGTTCTTGACGGCCACTGCGGCCAGCTGCTCCGGCGTCACCCCGTACTGGCCGATGTAGCGCTGTGCCTGCAACGCGTACAACCCGGGAAGCGGAAGCGACGCAGCACCTTCGGGGTCGGTGGCCTCGGGCACTATTGCACCGGTGAACAGTGTCGACATCTGGTCGACGCCGAGTACGAGCACGCAGTCGAACCTGCCCACTCGCACTGCCTCCACCGCCTCGTGGTACGCCGCGGTGCCACTGGCACAGGCATTTTCGATGGTCCACATCGGTATTCCCGGTAGTCCGAGTCCGCGTTGGATCCGAGTCGCGACGCCGGGGGGACCGAACACGGTTCCCACGATGATGGCATCGATGTCCAGTGGGTCGATCTCGGCGTCGCCGATCGCTTCGGTGACGGCTTCCCACGCGAGCGACTCGACGCGGCGGTGCTGGAACGCGCCGTAGTCCGACGTCCCGACGCCCAACACCGCGACGTCGCGGTCGGCGCTCACGAGTCGACCTCGGCGACGAGGTCGCCGTGTTCGAGACCGGTCACCGTGACGCGGGTGTCGATCGGCACCGACTCGGGAACGAGGAGATGCGCCAGGACTCGGGGTCCGTCGTCGAGGTCGATGTAGCCGAGTGCGAACGGCGGCTTTCTGTTGCCTACAGGGATTGCCACGACGGTGGAAGACCACATGCTGCCCGACGGCGAGAAGGTGTCTTCGACCAGCGGTCCTCTACAGACCGGGCACCACGGCAGATCCCGCTGCGCGGAGGGGTTTCGGCACGCCGTGCACCTCAGACCGTGTATCCGGTCGTGCGCGAATATCGGTCGACTGTCCGCAACCGCCAAACCTCCCTTGACCGCACCGGGGCGTCGTTTGGTGACGCGGCCCTCGGCCGGAATGGTCATCAGTGATCTCCCTGCAGGGTGAGGCTGAAGTCGGGGGAGCTGAGGTGGACGTAGGCACCCGTTGCGGCCGTGACGAGTTGGCGCACGTACCCCATCTCTCGACTGGACGCACCGAAGTCACGGTTGCGTTTCGGAGTGTCCCGCATGATGTCGATCTCGTTGCCGGGCACCAGCAGGCGCAGGATGAGCTCGTCGTCGTCGACGTTGCCGAATCGCTGACGTAGATCGTCGAGCGACGGTTGCGCCGGAATCCAGTCGTGGTAACTCTTCGCTTTCGGTGAGGCCTGGATGACGTCGACGACGTTCTGATCCATCGGTGCGACGGCATCGCCGTAGTGGCCGTTGACGTACATCAGCACCTCGTCGGGGATGACGGAGTAACGCTTGCCGGTCACCACGTTCAGCACGGCCTGCGTGCCGACCAGCTGCGAGAACGGCGTCGCCATGACCGGATAGCCGAGTTCGGTGCGTACCGTGGACATCTCGTCGAGCACTTCCTCGAACCGATCGGCCATTCCGCGTTCGGCGAGCTGCGCCTTGAAGGTGCCGGTCATACCGCCGGGTAGTTGGTGGCGGTACAGGAACAGGTTGAACTCGGCAGGTGTGCCGACGGGTAGGCCCTCGTATTCGGCGACGCGTTGCAGGTGCTGCTCGACGGGGGAGAACTGGGAATCGTCGAGCTCGACGTCGAAGCCGGCGTACTTCAGATTCGAGTACGTCACCTCGGTCGACGGGAGCGAGACGCCCGCGGCCAATGTACGGCTTGCGGTATGGACCCGGTCGGCCCCGGCGAGGGCAGCTTCCAGGTAGTTCACCGGAGCCATCGCATTGTTGCTGTGGAAGTGAACCTCGACGGGCAGTTCACCCGCTGCGGTCTTGATCGCCTTGATCAGGCTGCGAGTGCGGTCGGGCGTGAGCAGGCCTGCCGCATCCTCCAGTTCGATTCCATCGGCGCCGAGGCCGACGAGTTCCCTTGTGCGAGCAACATAGTAGTCGTCGGTGTGGTAGGGACTGTCGGCATACAGGATGCACGGAATGGCCTGTGCACCTTCGGCCTGTACGGTCTTGACGAGACGGCCGATCTTGTCGAGGTTGAACAGGCCGTCGTAGATCCAGAAGCTACCGATACCGTGCGCGACCAGACGCTGCACCCACAGGTCCATCACACTGTCCGCGGTGAGACCGAACGTGACGATGCCGTTGCTGCGCGTGCCTGCACGGACCGTGGTGCGCGGCATGGCCTTGGACAATGAGATCAGCTGATCCCACGGATCTTCCTTACAGTGCCGCACGAGCACCTCGAAGATCGAGCTTCCGACCAGATCGATCGTGTGGAAGCCCGTGCGGTCGAGGTGATCTGCGATGGGAATACCCATGTCGCGGCGCATCCGCATACCCCACCAGCTCTGCGGGCCGTCGCGCAGCGTCTGGTCGATGATCTGAATCTTCCGGCGGGAACCGTCGGGAAGGGTCGGTGCGCAATCGATGAAGCTGGTCATGGTGTCTCCAGGAATTCGGGTAGTCCGGTTTCGGCGATCCAGTTGGTGCTGACGGTGGCCGACCGAAAGTCCTTGTGATCGAGCGCGAAATGCGCGAAGTCGGCGGTGGTCGGCACGCCGTCCACCTCGAGTGCCTTCAAGGCCGCGAGCATCTTCGCGATCGCGTCCTCGCGATCGGTGCCGTATGCCACGATCTTGGCCAGCAGCGAGTCGTAATAGGGTCCGACGACGTAGCCCTCCTCGGCGTGGGTGTCGACGCGGATGCCGTCCAGATCGGGTGATCGCCAGCGTGCCAGAGTGCCTGTGCGTGGGAGGAATCCGTCCCTCGGAGACTCGCTCGTGATGCGTACCTCGATGGCGTGCCCCGTAGTGGTGACGTCGTGTTGCCCGAACTCGAGCCGGTCGCCCTGCGCCGACCTCAGCTGTTGACGGACCAGGTCGATTCCCGTCACGCACTCGGTCACCGGATGTTCGACCTGGATTCGGGCGTTGAACTCGAGGAATGCGAAGTCGCCGGTGTCAGCGTCGTAGATGAATTCGACGGTTCCTGCGCTGTCCAGACCGATGGCCTCGGCGAAGGCCAGTCCGGATGCCCTGATGCGCGCCCTCGTCTTCTCGGAAAGCCCGGGTGCTGGACTCTCTTCGATCACCTTCTGATGGCGGCGTTGGAGCGTGCAGTCGCGCTCGCCCAGTTGTACGACGCTGCCGTGGCGATCGCCCAGGACCTGAACCTCGATGTGACGCGCTGTCCGAATGTACTTCTCGACGAACAGTGATCCGTCTCCGAACGCCGATTGTGCCTCGGAACCGGCGGCCGAGAATCTGGCGCGAAGTTCAGCGTCGCTCTCGACGACCGACATTCCGCGCCCGCCGCCGCCCGCCGAGGCCTTGATCAACACGGGGTAGCCGATGTCTGCCGCCGCGCGAGAAGCATCGTCGACGTCGGTGACGATCGGAGATCCCGTCAGTACCGGAATGCCCGCGGCTCGGGCGATGTCGCGGGCACGCGCTTTGTCGCCTGCTTCGGTGACGACGTGGGGTGCCGGGCCTACGAACGTGAGCCCGTTGTCGACGCACATCTGTGCGAACTGCGGATTCTCGGACAGGAAGCCGTATCCGGGATGCAGTGCATCACAGCCACTTCCGAGTGCAGCGGAGATCACCGACGGCATGTTGAGGTAACTCGCAGTGGCGGCGGGTGGGCCGATGCAGACGGTGCGGTCGGCGAGCCGCGCGGGAACGGAGTCGCGGTCGATCGTCGAGACCGCGAGGACGGTCTCGATGCCGAGTTCTCGGCACGATCGAATGACACGGACCGCGATCTCACCCCGGTTCGCGACGAACACCTTCTTGATCGGGCGGTAGTCGATGTCACTCATCATCAGGATCTATCAGGAAGAGAACCTGGTCGTACTCCACCATGTCCGCGTTCTGCGCTTCGATCGCGACGATCGTTCCTGTCACCGGAGCCGACACGTTGCTCATCAGCTTCATCACCTCGACGATGCCGAGTTGCTGGCCAGCATCGACGTGCTGGCCCACCGTCACGAACGGCGCCTCACCTGGACTCGGAGACACCCAGAAGGCCCCGACGACGGGGGACTTGACGGCGACTTCGTCCCCGGTGCTCACACGTGCGCCCACGGGTGCAGCCGGTGGGTCGACCCGAGCGGGCGGAGGGACCGGCGCCAGCGCATGTGCCGGTGGAGGCGGAGGTGAGGGCGTAGGAATCGGCGCTGCGGTGCCGTGAGTTGTCGCCGGCGCCCCGTCGCGGCCGAGGACCAGGTGCATTCCATGGATGTCGAGTTCCATGCTCGCCCAGCCCGACGCGGTGAATTCTTTCACCAGCGCGGTGAGCTCGCGCATCGTGACGTCGGTTGGAATTGTGTTGTCGGTCATCGTCTTTCCTCCTGAAGGGCGATCGCAGCCAGCAACACCGGAAGTGCCCTGTCTGCGACGACTGTTCTCACACCGGCGTCGAGAGCTGCGCGCAGCGCATCGCGGCGTCCGAACACCGCGCCGCGCACCGACACCGTCCCTGCTGGAATGTCGGGTACGGCATCGGGATCGACATCCGCCGGCGACTCGGCGTCGAAGACAGGTTCGGGAGCATCTCCGCGGATCACATCGACGGGCGAGTACTCGCGCGCCCAGCCGATGAGACGTTGCAGATCGGTGTCCTCACTCTCGTCGACGGAGACGGTCGGCAGTTCGCCGGAGTAGACCTTGCCCGTCACGGCGTCGACGGTCACGATCTTCCCGACGAGATCGGCAACAGCCCCCGGATATCCGACGACGCAGGGTGTGTCGAGTGCTCGGCTCACCACGGCTGCATGCGACGTGGCGCCGCCGGTCTCGGTGACGACGCCTGCGGCGGCGATCATGCCGTGTACGTCCTCGGGGCTGGTGTTCTTACGGACGAGAATCGAGTTCGGAATCTGCTCGGCCTCTTCCGGTGTGGCGACTGCGAGTCCGCTCGCCACACCCGGGCATGCGGAGGTCCCGGCGCCGAGGAGCGTGGCAGCTGTGATCGACGCCGGATCCACGACGGGCCGCAGCAGGGTCGTCACCTGCTCAGGCGTGACGCGCCGCAGCGCCTCGCGCGGGGTGATGACCTCCTCGTCGACGAGCTCGACGGCGATCCGGACGGCCGCGCGGGCCGTGCGCTTGGCCGGCCGGGACTGCAGCATGTACAGCGTTCCTTGCTGGACGGTGAACTCGATGTCCTGTGCGTCACGGCCGTGGGCGTCGAGCCGCTCGGCTGCTGCGAGCAGTTCGCGGTGGACGTCGGGAGCGCGGTCGGCGAGCCGCGCGAGCGGCTCGGGAGTGACCCGTCCGCTGACGACGTCCTCGCCCTGACCCCGTGGCAGGTATTCGCCGTATGCTTCGCGCTCACCCGAGAGCGGATTTCGGCTGAACAGCACTCCGGTGCCGGAATCGTCGTCGAGATTGCCGAAGACCATCGCCTGAATGGTGACGGCCGTGCCGAGGTCCTGAGGAATTCCGTGGTGTGTGCGGTAGGCGATCGCGCGCCGCGTGCGGCTGGATTCGAATACCGATGCCACCGCGGATTCGAGTTGCTGCCACGGATCCTGTGGCACATCCCGGCCGGTTTCGCCGACGATCGCTGCGCGCACCGCATCTGCGCAGTCGTGGGAGTCGAGATCGTCTGCGCATCCGAGGACGAGTTGGCCGTAGAAAGCATGGAATCGGCGATTGACCTCCGCTGCGAACTGCGCGCTCCCGGTCTCCTCGGCGAGTGCGCGCTCGACGTCGTCGGTGAACCCGAGATTGAGAATCGTGTCCATCATGCCCGGCATGCTGACCGCGGCACCCGAGCGAACCGACACCAACAGTGGCTGATGCGTCCCGCCGAACGTGCGGCCGAGAGTGGCTTCCAAGCCGGCGATGCCGACACGAAGTTCCTGGGCCATACCGTCGGGCAGCGTTTTTCCGCCGTCGAAGAAGGCCTTGCACGCATCGGTGGTGACGACGAAGGCGGGCGGAACCGTCAGCCCGAGCGAAGCCATGCGCCACAGGCTCCATGCCTTGCCGCCGACCAGGTCGCGGTCCGGCTCTGCGGTCTGCCCGCCCACGACCACAAGCCAACGGCTCTTCGGGTCGGCAGACGGCCCTGCTGCTGTCGTCTGCGCGGCTGTCGTCTCCGCGGTGCTCATTCGTCGCGCTCGCGGCCGGTGATGCGCAGGATGTGCTCGTGCATCTGGAACCACACCGTGTGGAACGAGTCGATGCGTACGGAACTGACGTAGTCGAGTTCGCCGTCCTCGGCGCGAGTGAGTGCGTCGGCGATACGGCCGAGGAAGCGGTCGACGGACGGCTGGGCTGCGATCAACGGGGCCAGGATCGCCGCGGTCCTGTCCAGAACCGTGCCCAGTTTGTCGATGATCTTGTCGTCGTATGCGGTATCGCTGTGGTCGTTGGGTTGACGTTCGCCTGCCACCTCGGTGGTCTGCCACGCCGTCGTCAGCGAGAGCACCTGCTTGTTGACGCCGGACTCGAACGAGTCCATCGCAGAGGCGATCTCGGCATCGCTTCGTTCCTTGGCGAACCACTGCGGGTACGCGTCGTCGAGGGCAGAGCGGCCGGCGGGAGAGATCATGTACTTGCCGCGAGCCGCCAGTGCGGTGCCGTCGGAGACTGCCCGTTCCAGTGCGGATTTCACGTCGTCGGGATCTAGATCCAGGATGGCGACCAGGCCTTCGACGTCGGCCAGTTGCTTCAACGTCAGGCAATGCAGGGTCGAGAGGTAGGGGTCAGGCATTGGTTGCTTCCTTCTCGGTGCTCATGCGGTCGCGGACTTCGCGACGGAGGGATTTGCCGACCGGACTGGTGGGCAAGGAGTCCCAGAATTCGATGTGCCTCGGACGTTTGAAGCCGGCGAGCCGCGACGTGCAGTGGTCGGCCAGTTCCTCGGCACTGACGCTGCTGCGTGCCACGACTGCGGCCGAGACTCGTTCGCCCCAGCGCTCATCGGCGATTCCGACGACCGCTGCCTCCAGCACCGCTGGATGGGCGAGCAGTACGTCCTCGACTTCGCGGGGGTACACGTTGAATCCGCCGCTGATGATGACGTCGTGCCGACGATCGAGAAGATAGAGATAACCGGAGTCGTCGATCTGGCCGAGATCGCCTGTGTGGAGCCATCCGTCGTCGTCGATCGTTTCAGCGGTTGCCTCGGGTCGGCGCCAGTATTCGCGCATCGTGTGCGGGCCACGGGTGACGACCTCGCCGACGCCGCCGGCCGGAAGCGAGTTGTTCTCGGTGTCGCGGACGTCGACTTCGACGAAGGTGTAGGGCTTTCCCGCGGACGCGAGCCGGTCCGGAGTGTGCTCCCACGGCTGCAGGCATGTGATGGCGAGAGGCGCCTCGGCTTGTCCGTACAGCTGCGCGAAGACCGGACCGAGTATCTCGATCCCGCGGGCGAGGAGGGTTGTTGCCATCGGCGCACCGCCCCAGCAGAGTCGTTCCAACGTCAGATCCGCGGTGGCAGTGCCTGGATGTTCGAGCAACATCGCGATCATCGTCGGAACCATGAAGGTGTTGGTGGCGCCGTATCTTCCGGCTGCGTCGAGAAAGCTCGTAGGACTGAACTTCTCCAATACGACGCTCGGCGCTCCCTTGACGAGGTGGGGCAGGAAGAACGCTCCGCTGCCGTGGGTGATCGGTGCCGCATGCAGCATCACCGACGTCGGGCCGATGTTCGGGACGAGGTCGACGAGGAAGTTCGCGACCTCGGCGAGTTCGGTCGCGGTCGTCAGTACAACGGCTTTGGGTTTTCCGGTGGTGCCTCCGGTGTAGGCGAGTCGGAGTGGATCGTTCGGTTCCCTGGGCACGTCGCACGGGCTATCGGAGGCTACTGCCATCACGCCGGCGAGATCCTCGGCGCGCACCATGACATCGACCTCGGCTGCGGGCTCGCCGGCGAACACGTATCCGCGAGACTGTGAGTCGTCGATCTTGTAGCTGTGTTCGGCAGCCGTCTCGCGGGTGTTCAGCGGGACGCGGACGAGGCCCGCTTTCGCCAGCGCGTAGTAGACGACCACACCGTCGATCCCGTTGGGCATCGCGACGGCGACGCGGTCACCGGGGACGAGACCGAGCGCGAGCAGTGCATGACCCAGACGATCTGTTGCACTGTCGAATTCGGCGAAGCTTACCGTCCGCGCTTCGGTGATGATCGCAGGCGCGTCGCCGAACTGGCGGCCGGCTCGGCGGATCAGGTCTCCGATCTGCATGTGTACTCCTCGTAGTTGTGGCGCTGCGCGGGGTAGTTGTGGCGCTGCGCGGGGTAGTTGTGGCGCTGCGCGGGTGTAGGTGCGGGGCACATCAGGAAAGATCGGCCCGGCGGAGACCGGCGCCGCGGCCGGCGATGGTGCGCGAGTTCGTCTGTCCCAGTGCGTACAGCTCGTCTGCCTCTCTCGTGTGCCAGTTGCGCTTGACCCACTCCTCGTCGAGGTACCGATACGGGGCCTGCGCGACACCGGGTGTGAATGCCGAGGCGCGAGCGTTGTACTCGTCGATCTCGAGGCGGCCTGCGCTGGTCACCCACAGCCCGGTCTTGGGCTCGATGGTCGAGGACCCCGAGAAGTTCGATCGATCGCCGACCGTCAGCGCGAAGCGGTCCGGCTCGCGGAGAGCGTCGTACGGGATTCCGGTCATCATGTGTTGGTTCAGCCCCGAATACCGCGCCATCTGATATTCGTTCGCCTTCTGATGCGGGAGGGAGAGCAAACCGACCATTTCGCCGAGGGCGTCGCGTGCGTACTCGTCGTTCATCAACGGCTTGAAACGTTGGGCACGGTCGTCGAGTTCGAACCAGTCGTCCTGCCGATACGTACCGGCCAGGTGTGCGAAATCCTTCCCGACCGACGAATAGACCAGCGCGCCGCCGTCGATCATCTGCTCGCGTGACCAGGTCGCTATCCGCTTCCACAGATCTGCCGTCGCCTCGTTGAGGATGGCGCGGTAGTTCTCCATCGTCTCGGCGAGAGTGTCCGCGTTCTCCATGCCGACGGGCTGGTAACCGTCGGTCAATGCGTCCGCGGTGTACAAACCGACCGCGACGATGTTCGACGCCGCATACGTCGGTTCGGCCTCGAACGACGCCCAATCGTCCATCAGATTGAAATTCGTGTCCTTGAACACCAGTGAGATGCTGAGGTTGTTCAGCGGAAGGGCCGTCGCGATGCCGTCGAGCCAGGGGTAGTCGCCCTCGGTGAGATCGAAGAAGTCGCGCATGACCATCTGGCGGCCGTCGCCGAAGTTGTACGGCCCGCTGTTATGGATACCGATGCGACATTCGCAGTGCGCGAGGAATGCGTACTGCGAGAGCTGCGCCAGCAGCTTGATGGTGGCGTCGTGCAGACGATCACCGGCGTTGACACCATGCAGGTCGGCCTCGATGACCTGGAGTGTCCGTTCGGGTAGGAACTGGCTGCGATCGCCGAATTCCTTGTTGTTGATGTGTCCGTCGTTGCGGTGATAAGCCAGCGCGAAGCGCCTCGAGAAATCGACGACGTCGACGACGTCGACGACGTCCTCGGCCGCATCCTCGGGGCGAAGAAGTCCCCAGTTCATCAGCATCTCGCGGCCGAGCAGGTAGAACGCGGGCATTCCCCACGCTGCGTTGACGGTGTCGACCTTGAGGCTCACCTCCCGGGCGCGATCACCGAGCTCCTCGGCGGGCGTCGCGGCATCGATTTCGCGCAGCAGCGTCGGTAAACGGTAGAAACTGTTCAGGTAGGACAGCAGCATGTACGGGTTCATCGGGAAGAGCTTCGATTCCTGAACGGTGCGGGTGATGCACAACCAGTACGTCGTGTCGCTCAGATTCCTTATGTAACTGTTGGTTTCGAGCAGTCCGCGGTAGTCGTATCGAGGTGTTCCCATGATCAGTGATCTCCTTCGAGCTTCCAGATGCGTGCATGGCCGGTGTCGCCTGTTTCGTAGGCATCGGGACCGGGAGGCGCTGCGGTGATCTCGATTTCGACGATGTCGCCGTCGACGAGAGTGCCGATGGTCGCGTTCATCAAGGTGGGGACGTCGTATTCGCGTGCAAGGATGCCGAGGTGGGAGCGAACCGTCCCGCCGAGGCAGATGATGCCGGCGAAGCCTTCGAGGATCGGTGCCGTCAGCGTGCCGCCGGAGTCGTCGATCACGGCGATGGTTCCCTTCGGCACTCCGTCGATCAAGAAGTTCATGACCTGTTCGACGTCGGAGACCAGCGCAACAGGTCCGCTGATGGGGGCAGCCTTGCGAATGACGTTGTCCCCTGAACCGACGAGGCGACGGCCGTCGACCAGCTCTCCTTCCGGCTGATCCCCCAGCTCGGCCTTGGTGGCCGCCTTGTACTTCTCCGGCTCGGACGCAAGGGACGCGGTGGCCGAGTATTCGAAGCGGTAGCCGGAATCGAGGGCATCCTTCTCCACCGCGATGGCGTCGGCGATCGAGAACAGGCTGCCGCCCAGGACGAGCTCGGGCCACGGCGCGTCGGACGCCGCGATACGTGATGCGACAAGTTCGCGGATAGCCGAGTTGTAGCGGAGGGGCAGCGGAGTGAGCTCCGCCGCACCCCATTTGGGAGCTGTGACTGCCGGGTCTGTCATGAGGGCCTCTTCGCACGTGGTGTGGGTCGGCCGGGGAGTTTCCACTTCGGCCGGGTGATTGTTCACTGATGGAAATCTATGTAGCGTGTGCCATGTGTCACAGTCCACGATGGTGGACAGTCCTGATCCGATTCGACGGCCTGCCGCCTCGTCCGATCACCGCGCTGTCCTGAAGAACGCCGACTACCGCCGTGCCTTCGCCGTGCTCGAACGCTGCGACTCGGCCAATTGCCTGTCCGACTTCAAGGAACAGGTGGTCGAAGGGCTGTCGAGTGTCTTCGGGTTTCGGGACGTGTCGTTCTTCGCCGGTCCGACATTTCAGACGACGTTCGTCGATCGATCGCCTGTGGTGACAGGACGCACCGAATCGATGCTGACCGAATATCACGACCGATGGGCGCACCACGACGTATTCGGAACTCCGACGGCACTCCGCATGCTCCAGTCGGGTGGAGTGGCCTCGTTGGCCGAGGTCAACGCACTGGGTGCGATGCCGTCGACGGCGTCGGCGTACGTGCACCACTTCCTCACCGGAACGTGGTCCGTCGACGCCGCAGCCGCGATGCGCGTCGATCTGTACGGGATGCACACCGGTCTGATCGGAATCTTCACCGGTGACGCGAAACAATTGGGGCCGACCGAACTGGCGACGCTGCGATTGTTGGCGCGTCAGTTGTCGGCAGTAGCGCGCAACATCCCCTTCGTATCGTGTCGAGGGGACTTCCAGGATCTCACGGCCAGGCAGCGCGACGTCGTCAAGCTCATCGCCGAAGGATTCAGCAACGCGCAGATAGCGGCGACCCTGTCCCTCGCCGAGGACAGCGTCAAGAAGTACGTCAGCAGAATCCTGGCGACCACGGGATGCCATACGCGAATGGAACTCGCACTCCTCGCCCGGTCGGGATAGCTCCGCAGGCTCCGCTCCTGCTCAGCCCGGTCGCTCCGCAGGCTCCGCTCCTGCTCAGTCTGGTCGCTCCGCAGGCTCCGCTCCTGCTTGCTTTGGTCGCTCCGCAGGCTCCGCTCCTGCTTGCTTTGGTCGCTCCGCAGGCTCCGCTCCTGCCCAGTCCGGGCGCAGTCGGTGCGGGGACCGACTGCGCCCGGCGCGGAGCGCGCTAGAGAAATGAATCCTCGCGGGTGAGGCCGTATTTCGGGTGCTCACCGATCACCATGGATTCGAAGATGCCGTATCCCTCGGCGTCGCCTTCGCGGGTGCGGATCGGTAGATCGCGGAGCTGGTGAACCTCGCGTACACCGTCGGGCGTCGACACGTCGGCGATTCGTTCGCCGTCGAGATGGTCGGGGCCCGCGTAGATTCCGTGTCGCTGGTTCCTGAACCCGAAATACAGTCCAGTACCCAGATGGAAACCGGTATCGCTGATCGGCTCGATCTCGACGCGGCGGGTCTCGCCCCAGCCCGCGTCGAATTCGATTGTGCCACCAAGGAGCCTGCGATTCTTCGGGTCGAATTTCAGATCGTCCCTCACGCCGACCAGCGGGTGCTGCGAACCGTCGGATTCGTTGACGAAACCCGAGAAGTACGTGACGGTGTCGCCTTCCTTCTGAAGGTAGAAGTGAATCTCGTACTTGCTGCCGTCCGGTCGCTTGAAGTACATGGGCGTCCAGAAGAGGGTGAAGTCGCGATCCAAGCGCTGCAACCGGTGTACGTCGGATGGGGGTTCGCCGACGTCCATGCGTACACCCCACGAATGATCGCGATAGGCGAGCCACTTGTCGGGAGTGATGTCGACGGTGCTGCCGTCGATCTTCAACGTTCCTTCTGCAGTGCACGCTTGGTGATATCGCAATACCTCGGAACACATCCGAAGCCCCAGAGTGTCTCGCTGTGCGTCCTTGGCCTCGAGGAACGGCGGAAGGATCGCTGTGATGGTGACGTCGAACTCGATGGGCTGAATGTCGTTCTTACGGAGTACGAGTCGGAGCTTCTTCATCGGTTCGATCACTTCGTAGTCGAACGGTCCGGCACCGATTCGTTCGAGGTCGTCGTCCAGAGTGCGGCTTGCACGGACGGTGATCTGCTCGGTGCCACGCGAGACGCCCGCGAACATGTCCATCACGTTCCGGTTGTGGTATTTCCCGAGTCCACAGTCGATTTGGAGCGATCCGTCGAGGGCGAAGATCGGCGACCACACCTTCTCGGTCCACGAGATGTCCGACTCGGATACGGTGGCGAACGTCTGCACGGTCTGGTGGTGCAGCAATTCGTCGGCGGGAAGAAGCTTCTGCATTGATTGACGCATGAGTCTCTTTCTGTGAATAGGTGTCGATCAGCCGATCGGCCGGAAACAACTGCTCCGATCCGACGGAACGAAGATTCCGCCGATGAGGCCGAGCGCAACGGCTGGATCGCTGAACTTCGCGTAGCTGTCCACGATGCGCGGCGTGATGGCCCAGTCGATCTCGTCGTACACCCCGGCGACACGGGCCCAGCTCTTGAGCTTCCAGCTGTACATCTGCGTCGCGTACAGGTTGCGCTGCTCCGGATCGGTGTCCGCGAAACGTGAGTAGAGTGCGCGGTGCGCTGCCCGCACGGACTTCTCGACGGAGTCGACCTCGTCGCCGTGCAGCGGCCGCAGGCCTGTTCCGTCGTTGACGAACACGCGTGCGTCGATGACCTCGTCGAGGTAGTTGCTCGGATCGAACCAGGCTGTGCCCCAGACGTTGTTGTCCATCTTCACCGAGTCCGGCAGTCGGTAGGCGAGCACGAACTGGTGGTGTGCGAGACCTTCGCGGATACCGTCCAGCCAGGGGAACTCGCCGTACTTGTCGGCGCACAGCTCACGCAGGAACAGGAACGTTCCGTCGCCGAGGTGGTACGGGCCGGTGTCGCAGACTGCGGTGCGTGCATCGCAGTTCTCGAGGAACATGTAGCCGGTCAACCGCGCGCCGAGCTTGCGCAGCTTGAGCCGCATCGCGTCGTCGACGGGGTTGAGCTCGCCCAGGATCCGATCCACCGTGGAGCCGTTCACCACACGGGAGCTGTCGGCGGGTTCGGCGTCCATGTTGAACAGGACGCCGTCCTCGCGCATCGCGATGGTTGCCTCGCGCCAGAACCTCAGTACGGTGAGCTGATCGTCGAGTCCCTGCTCGAGCGAGTTCTCGCCGAGGTCGACGAAGATTTCGCGGCCGGTCATGTAGTGGAGCGGCATCGCGGCGAGGTTGATGAAGTTCTTCTTGGTGCCGACCGACAGTTCCTTCGCGACAAGCTCGGTCGCGGTGTGCTTTGCGGTGATCGTGCGGATGCGTTCGGGAACGCGGAGGTAGTCCTCCATCATCGACATCAGGATGTAGGTGTTCATGCCGAACAGTTCCGACTCGAAGACCGTTCGCGCGGACAGTTCGCTCTTGTAGGCCGCTCCGCCCTTGTGGATCAGCCAGTTCCACTCGTCGAGGGTCGGTTCGTAGCTCGGGTCGGTGTACAGCCGAACGAGGTCGGTCGGTGTAAATGTTGCAGGAGTGGAGCCTGCGGAATGACCCGATGTTGCAGGAGTGGAGCCTGCGGAATGACCCGATGTTGCAGGAGTGGAGCCTGCGGAATGACCCGATGTTGCAGGAGTGGAGCCTGCGGAATGACCCGAAAATGCAGATGCGGTCATGCGGTCACCGCCGAGGTGCGGGCGATGAGGGCGGTGTCGGCGTCGTTGAGGTCGAGGGTGACGATGTCGCCGTCGGAGATGTCGCCGGTCAGGGTGGTGGCGAGGACGCACGGTACGGCCGACTCACGGCTGAGGATTGCCAGATGGGATTCGCGGCTTCCTGCGGAGCACACGATCGCTTTCAGGTCGGGGAGGATGGGGGAGAGGAACGTCATCCCGCCTTTGTCGACGAAGGCGATGGTGTCTTCGAGGTCGTCCTCGTCGATGGACAGAACATCCGATGTCTCGCGGAACCATCGTGCAGTTCCGGTGACTGTGCCCGCTGTGAACAGGTTCGTTCCGGTACCGACTTGTTCGTTCGTGTCGCTCATGGTCATTCCTTCGCGTGGGCTCTACGTGTCCGACCGGCGTGATCGGACTCGTAGAACTACGTTAGGAATATGTGATGGCGATCACGATCCACCTTGGGGGACATCGCACGGTTCAGCTCATGGGGCCGGCATGCGGCGTCAGCGCCTGAGCTCGGACTTCGCGATGGTGCGGATGTGCACTTCGTCGGGGCCGTCGAAGATGCGCATGGCGCGGTGCCAGCCGTACATCGCGGCCAGTGGCACGTCGTCGCTCACCCCTGCGCCGCCGTGTACCTGGATCGCACGATCGATGACATCGAGTGCGACACGGGGTACCGATACCTTTGCAGCCGAAACATATGGTGCAGCAGCCTTGTTGCCGTGTTCGTCGGTGATCTTCGACGCGTACTGGCACAGCAGCCGGGCCTGTTCGATGGCGATGCGCGACTCGGCGATCTCCGCTTGCACGACGCCTTGTTCGGCGAGCGGCTTGCCGAACGCGACTCGCGACTGCGCGCGCGAGACCATCAGTCCGAGTGCGCGTTCGGCCGCGCCGAGCGCGCGCATGCAGTGATGGATACGGCCGGGTCCGAGGCGCGCCTGCGCGATCGCGAAACCTGCGCCCTCCTCGCCGAGTATGTTGCTCACCGGAACGCGGACGTTGTCGTAGGTCACTTCGCAGTGGCCGTGCTGGTCGTACCGGCCGAACACCGGAACATCGCGTACGACGGTCACACCAGGGGTATCGATGGGAACGAGCACCATCGACTGTTGGCGATGCGTGACGGCATCGGGGTCGGTCTTGCCCATGACGATGAGGAGGCGGCACCGAGGATCCGCCGCACCGCTGGTCCACCATTTGCGTCCGTTGATGACGTAGTGGTCGCCGTCGCGCTGAATGAGGGTCTGGATGTTGTTGGCATCGGAGCTGGCCACGTCGACCTCGGTCATCGAGAACGCCGAGCGAATGTCGCCGTTCTTCAACGGTTCCAGCCACTCGGCCTGCTGCTGCGCAGTGCCGAACAGATGCAGCAACTCCATGTTCCCCGTGTCCGGTGCTTGCCCGTTGGTCGCTTCCGGGGCGAGGTGCAGGCTCCAGCCCGTGATCTCTGCGAGTCCTGCGTAATCGAGCTGGCTGATTCCGGAATACGCGGGCAGGAACAGATTCCAGAGGCCCCGCGAGCGCGCCTGCTTCTTCAGCTCTTCGACGACGGGTGGCAGTGTGCTGTCACCGGGAGCGGCCGCGGCCCGGTACTGCTCGTACTCGTGCTCGGCCGGGAAGACGTGTGAGTGCATGAACTCGACCAGGGTTTTCCGAAGTTCGAGTGCCTTGGCCGATGGTCGAAGATCGAGTGAGGCGGTGTCGACGGTCGCGGGCATGGCCGCGGTGTTCACAGTGTGTGTCATGATGCAATCCTTCTGGAGGCGTCAGTGGAGGCCGGAAACCGAAGAGGCGGAGGCTCGTTCGAGTGCGCGGCCGAGCAACGGTCCGACCATGTCGCCGACACCGGAGAAGTCGTCGCCCTCGGTGTGGCCTTGCATGTAGCGCGCGTGAATGCCCTCGAGGATCACGGCGATCTTGAAGTCGGCGAAGACCAGGTACCAGTCGATGTCCGGGACGTCGATTCCGCGCGCGGCGATGTAGCGCTCTACCAGTCGGTCGCGCGTCGGGAATCCGGGCAGTGCGGTGGCTCCGGCGGTGATGGGATTGAAGAACTCGCCGTGTTGATCCCAGAACGAGCACAGGATGCCCAGGTCGGTCAACGTGTCACCGAGTGTCGACATCTCCCAGTCCAATACACCGAGTATCTCGGTCGGATCGGATGGGTTCACCATCATGTTGTCGATCTTGAAGTCCCCGTGCACTATTCCCGGGTATTCCTGCTGCGGTAGAGCCGAGGTCAGCCGTCGATGCAGTTCGGCGACTTCACCTCGCTCGGCGGTGGCGGAGGCGTCCCATTGTCGTAGCCACCGGCGTAGCTGGCGTTCCAGAAAACCCTCCGGCCTGCCCCAATCGGCCAACCCCACCTGGGCGGGGTCGATCGAATGCAGTGCGACGAGGGTGTCGATCATCGAGTCCGCGATGCCGGATCGCTGCTGCTCGGTCAGGCGCGAGGTGTCGTCCTGTGTGCGCAGGGTGATGCCGTCGAGCTTGTCCATGACGTAGAACGATGCTCCGATGATGCTCGAATCCTCGCACAGCCCAATTGTTCTCGGCACAGGAACTGCGGTGCCCTTCAACGAGGACAGTGCTCGGTATTCACGCCCCATGTCGTGCGCCGTCGGCAGCACATGCCCCTGCGGCGGTCGTCGGAGAATCCACTCTCGGCGCCCGTCGCTGATCTCGTACGTCGGATTGGAGCGTCCGCCCGCGATGAGGCGCGCGGTCAGTTCTCCCACCGGACCGGATTCGTTCTGTGACAGCCACACTCGCACGCTGCTGCAATCGAGATCTTCCGATGTGGACGCTGCGGTCATCGTTCGGTCCCTTTCGAGAGTCGGGTTCGGTGCGCTCCGACAGTGCCGAGCGCCAGCGCGGCATATCGCTGGGCGAGTTCGTCGGCAGTCAGTTCACCGTCGGCGCGATACCAGGACGAGATGGACGAGCCCATGTTGATGATCGCCATGGCAGCCTGGGTGGGATAGGGCGTCGTGAAGGCACCTTCGGCGACGCCACGGGCGATGACGCCCTGGAAGATCTGTTGCTGTTGATCGCGCAGCGAGACGACGATACGGAGGCCCACATCATCGAGGCTTCTGATCTCGGAGGCGCCGATGAGGGCGAGTGCGCGGTGCTCGGTGTGATAGAGGACCCACGCGGTCACGACGGCCACGAGCTGGTCTTCGGGCGAGCGACCGACCATCATCAATGCCGAGTTGGTGTCGGAGATGGCCTGTTTGAGTACCTGCTCCATGATGTGCTGCAGGATCTGCTGTTTCGAAGCGAAGTGGTGATAGATCGACGCAGGAGTCATGTCGGCCCCGCGAGCGATGTCGCGTATGGAGGTGCCGTGGTAGCCGCGGCTCTGGAAGTTCTCGACTGCGGCGTCGACGATGACCGTCTTGGTGGAACTCGCAGGTCGACGTGTCGGCGCGGGTTGTACTGACGGCGCGGGTTGTAGTGACGGCGCGGGTTGCACTGTCGTGCTAGACATTTCGCAACTCGCGGCGCAACAGTTTGCCGCTGGTGGTCTTGGGGAGCTCGTCGAGGATGACCACCTCACGGGGATACTTGTACGCGGCCATGCGAGATTTGCAGAAGTCGATCAGCTCGGCGGCAGTGACCGTCGCGTCACGAGTCAGGGACACGAATGCCTTGACGGTTTCACCGCGATACTCGTCGGGCACGCCGACGACCGATGCCTCTCGGACCGCCGGGTGTTGGTAGAGAACATCTTCCACGTCGCGTGGAAAGACCTTGTACCCTCCGGCATTGATCATGTCCTTGAGTCGGTCGACGACGAACAGCCATCCGTCCTCGGTGGTCTTGCCGACGTCACCGGTGTGCAGCCATCCATCCCTTATGGCATGAGCCGATTCGTCGGGAAGCTGCCAGTACCCTGGGACGACCATGGGACCTGCGACGACGATCTCCCCGGCTTCACCGGGGCCGAGGTCGTGACCGTCGGCGATGTCCACGATTCGAACTCGCGCACCTGGTACCGGCACACCGACGGACAGGGCGCCGCTGTCGGGATCGACGGGAGGGTCGACATCCACGGGACCGAGGTGGGTGGGCGAGGTGGTCTCGGTCATTCCGTACGCGCCGCGCAGAACCCAACCTGTTGCCTCACGCACTCTGTCCACGAGCGCGGGCCCGACGGCCGCACCGCCGGAAGGGGTCTTCGTCAACGACGTGAGGTCGAGTTCATCCTTGATGGGATGATTGCTGAGGGCGATGAATGCGGTGCTCGCGCCGATCATGAAGGTGCCGCGCCAGGTATCGATGGCGCGCAAGGTCTCCTCGGCGTCGAAGCGGTGGAGCAGCACGATGGGTGCGCCGCTCACGATGTGGATGCCGAACCCCGCTACCAGGCCGGTGATGTGGAAAACCGGTGCGACGCCGATGATCACGTCCTGTTCGGCGCGTAGATCCCACCACCTCGAATAGACGGTGGAGCTGTGCACGAGCGAACTCTGGAGGTTCATCGCGCCTTTGGACCGGCCGGTGGTGCCGGAGGTGTAGGTGAGAACGCCGATATCCGTGGGTACCGGCGACGTCGACTCGAATTGTCGGTCAGCATCTTTCGATGTCAGCGTGGACCAGTCGAGAGCGTCGTCGAATGTTCGACGAGCTGTGATGTGTGCCGCCGTGGACGCCGGGACCACGGCATCGGGCGTCATGTCCAGCGGGTGGGTCGTCACGACGATGTCGAGGGGGACCTCGGTGCGAATCGGAGCGACTACCTCGGCGTAGAGGCTGTCGAGACAGACGAGGGCCCGCGCGCCGGAGTCGACGAGGTGGTGGGTCAGCTCGCCGGCCCGAAGCATCGGATTGACTGCGACGGGCACTGCGCCGATCTTCCATGCGGCCAGCAATGTCACCAGCCACTGAGGGTCGTTCTGCAGGTAGATCGCGATACGGTCACCGGGTGTGAGGCCGTGCTCGACGAGTGCCGACGCGAGAGAGTGTGCGGCAGTGTCGATGTCGGTGAAGGTGAGCGTTGCACCGAAGTAGTGCACCGCCGGTGCGTGCGGGCGGGCTGCTACGTGGAAGTCCCACGCGTGCAGCATCGTCGGAAATTGCTCGAGCGCTTCCGCGAGTACCGCGGCCGGGTAGAACGCCGTCCACGGCGAGTCCACGTCGTCTGTCTGCTTCACGTGCATGCACCTCATCGGATCGGCTTCGCACTCGCGCCACGGCGGTAGGTGCTTGGTTTGTCACCTGCTTGGATTCACACCATAGTCTCGATCGAACGATCGTTTGTCAATTTTGAACAATTCGCCGCATTGCGGCTCGAATAGGCACATGAAGCTTGGTTCCGACTGTTCAGTTATTGACAAACGATCGTTCGGGTCCCACTATCTTGCATGACGTAGGTCACACCATCGCAAGGAGTTGCACCCTATGACTGCACCAGACATCACGTCCGCTCCCGCAGTTCCGTGGACCGCAAGCGATCGCCGCAAGACTCGTCGTGCAGCGCTGGCAGGCGGAGTCGGAACCCTCATCGAATATTACGATTTCAGTCTCTACGGTTACCTGGCTGTCGTCATCGCGCCGCTGTACTTTCCGAGCGACCAGCCCGTCACGTCGCTGCTGTCGGCGCTCGCGGTGTTCGGGACCGCATATCTGATCCGGCCGCTCGGCGGCATCGTGTTCGGTCATATCGGTGATCGGTTCGGCCGCAAGAAAGCGCTGATGGCGACGCTCGTGTGCATGGGCGTGGGGAGTACCGCGATGGGGCTGCTCCCGACTCCGGCTCAGATCGGCATGTGGGCGACTGCCCTGCTGGTACTCGTGCGGCTTCTGCAGGGATTCTCCGCGGGAGGGGAAGTCGGTGGCTCGGCGACGTTCATCTCCGAGTCGGCGCCCTCGCATCTCAAGGCGACCTACGGTGCCTTCACACCGATGGGTTCGACCGGCGGCTTCGCGCTGGCCGCAGCAGTGGCGGGTGTGGTGTCTGCACTGACGACGGATGTGCAGATGGACAGTTGGGGCTGGCGGGTTCCCTTCCTGCTGGCATTGCCGCTCACGCTGTTCTGCCTGTGGGTGCGCACCAGGGTCGAGGAGACGCACGAAGTTCGAGAGAACGACAAGGAATCCAGCTCACCTGTGAGCTCGGTGTTTCTGCGTCAGCCGCGGGCGTTGGCGCAGGCAACGGCGTTGAGTGCTGCCGTGAACGGAACGGCGTACATCGGCCTGACATATATGGCGATCCATCTGACCAAGCAACTCGGGTACGACTCGACGTCGGTGTTCTGGGTGGCGACGATGGCCATCGGCGTTGCGGCACTTGCGATGCCGATCGCTGGACGACTCGGTGACCGGATCGGAACCGTACGGCTGATGGCTGTCGGGTTCACCGGATTCATCGTCCTGACCTACCCGATGATGGGCCTGATGGACTCAGGCCTCGTCGTCGCCACCGCGGCATTCGTGGTGATCATGCTCAACAGTGCGGCAGCGCAGGTCGGTGCGTACACGATCCTTCCGCAGTTCTTCGACAAGCGCTCCCGCTACACAGGAGTGGCGATGGGCTGGAATCTCGGTGTCATCATCGCCGGCGGCACTGCGCCGTTCGTGGCGGTGTGGCTCGTCGAGCGCACGGGCAACATCTTGTCGCCCGCATTCTTCGTCATGGCACTCGCGGCCGTCGGGCTCGTAGCACTGGCCACGGTGCGTGCGCGTCACACACAGGGAGCCGAGGGCTGAGACGAGCTATCGGACTGCTGCGGGTTCCGCCTCGACGACCGTCGTCGAGGTGGTGTCCGCAGCAGGCTTCCGGATGAAGAACGCTGCGACCACTGCGATGAGCGAGACGATGCCGCCGCACAGGAATGCGGCGTGAATACCTGCCTCGTTGGCGGCGAGATCGGTCGATCCGGAGGTGACGCGCGAGGTGGCCGTCGTCGTCATGACGGTCACGAACAGTGCGGTTCCCGCGGCACCGGCAAGCTGCTGAGCGGTGTTGAAGATCGCGCTTCCGTGCGAGTAGAGCAGTGTCGGAAGCGAACCGAGCGAGGACGTCATCAGCGGCGTCAGCACCGTCGCGAGGCCTGCAGAGAGCATGCAGTGAATGGCGACGACCATCGGTAGCGGGGATGCGGCGTCGAGCAACGTCATCAACCACAGAGCCGAACTGACGATGATCGCACCGGGTATGACCAGCGGGCGTGGGCCGATACGGTCGAATGCTCGACCGACGAACGGGGAGAACAGACCCATCATCAATCCGCCGGGCAGCAACATCAGGCCAGTGGTGAGTGTGTCGAGTCCGCGGATGTTCTGCAGGTAGATCGGCAGCAGGATGAGCGCGCCGAACAAGGCCATCATGCTCAGCGCAAGCATGCCGAGCCCGATGCTGAAGGTCGGTGTGGCGAAGGGGCGAAGATCGAGCAACGCCTTGCCTTCACCCTGGCGTGCGAGCTGGCGCAGCACGAACACGACGAGCGACACCGCGCCGACGACGAGCGGAACCCACACCGGTACGTACGATTCTTCGGCGGAGTGGCCGATGCTGCTGAGCCCGTAGACGAGGCCACCGAAGGCGAGCGCCGACAAGACCACCGACAGCGCGTCGAACGAGGGTTTCGTTGTCGGTGTGACGTTCTTGACCAGCGCAGCTCCGACAGCGAACGCGATGAGCGCGATGGGAAGCACGAGCCAGAACATCCAGCGCCAGTCGAGTGCGTCGAGGATGACACCCGAGATAGTCGGGCCCACTGCCGGTGCGACGGCGATGACGATCGAGATGACACCCATCATCCGGCCGCGCTGCTGGGCGGGCACGACGTTGAGCACCGTGTTGATCAACAGCGGGATCATCAGTGCGGTGCCGCTGGCCTGCACGACACGGCCGGCGAGAAGCAGTTCGAAGCCAGGGGCCGATGCCGCGAGGAGCGTTCCGGCGCTGAACAGCGTCATGGCAGTGGCGAACACCTGGCGCAGCGTGAACCGCTGGAACAGAAATCCGGTGGTGGGGATGACGACCGCCATGGTCAGCATGAAACCGGTGGTGAGCCACTGTGCGGTGGTCGCAGTGATCTCGAGGTCGACCATCAACCGCGGTAGCGCGACGCTCATGATCGTCTCGTTGAGGATCATCACGAACGATGCGACGACGAGTACGCCGATAAGCAGTGTGCTACCGGGAGGGAGCTTGTCGGCGGCGGGCCGCGTTGAGTCCGATTCGATTGCGTCTGTGTGCATGGAGGTGACGATCCCCTTGGCGAAGTGTGTCCCGAGTATTACTTGGTAGTCTGATTCAAAGTGACGGTGACTGTCAACTTGATATCTGTTGGTACTTTGTGACCGACGAAAGGGAGCAGCCATGGCCAGCGATGTGCCGGACCTCAGAGAACGCCGACGCCGGGAGACCCGGCTCGAGATCAATCGCGCTGCGCTCGACCTGTTCGAACGCAACGGTGTCGCGGCGACGACCGTCGACGAGATCGCGCGTGCCGCGGGTGTCTCGGCCAGCACCTTCTTTCGCCATTTCCCGACGAAGGAGGAGTCGATCCTCGCGACCGACTCCGATGTCGACGCCGAGATCGAAGCATGGCTCGCCACTACCGATTCCGGTGACATCGACTTCGCCGGTATCGAAGAGATCTACGAGCGAGCCGCGGTCCGGCTGGTCGAATCCGCCGACGACACGCGCAGTCGCGTACTTCGAGCACGCCGGCTGATCGTCACCGATGCGCATCTGCGAGCCACCGCCATCGCGTTCGATGCCAGGAAGATGTGCAGGTTGACCGACGCGGTCGCGTCGAAACTCGGGGGACGTGAATCGTTCACGTTCGCTCGCCTACTGGTCGAGGGCGTCGGTATGACGCTGCGAATCGCGTTCGACGACTGGGCAACCCGCGTCGACGCGGGCGAGGATGCGAATCTGGCGGAGATCTACCGAGCGACACGCGTCGAACTCAGGCGCGTGGTCGTCACGTCGTCACCGGTGCGCGCATAGCGGGCGCGGCGCGTACGTGGGGGCCTGCGTACGTGAGTCCGGCGTTTCTGGGGGAGTCTGCGTGCATGGGAGTCTGCATTTCTGGGGTGTCTGCGTTTCTGGGGAGTCTG
The DNA here is from genome assembly GCF_001895005.1 of Rhodococcus yunnanensis NBRC 103083. Taxonomy (GTDB): domain Bacteria; phylum Actinomycetota; class Actinomycetes; order Mycobacteriales; family Mycobacteriaceae; genus Rhodococcoides; species Rhodococcoides yunnanense. Next base: position 109,362 of record NZ_BCXH01000014.1, read on the forward strand.
CGTACATAATGTGGACATGCGGTCACGTCAGAGGATTCTGAACGCCACGTTGCGGCTGATCGAGGCCGGTGGGTTCGAGGGGGTCAGTGTCGCGTCGATCGCGTCGGCCGCCGGTGTCTCACGACAGACGGTGTACTCCATCTTCGGCTCGCGTGAAGAGGTTGTCTCCCAGGCGATGGCGGGATTGACGCTGGAGGTGTTGAGCGGAATCCGAGCTCGGCTGGACACGGTGGAGAGCGCTAGCGAGTACGTCGTGGAAGTGATCGTCGCCGGAAGATCCGCGGTACGAACGCATCCGGTTCTCATGGCGTTGCTCGTCGCCGAGCAGGGCAACCCGGTGTTCGACGACGGAATGATCGCGAGGGCGAAACCCGTTGCGCGAGGACTGTTGGAACCGATGGTCGAGCGAAATCTGGTTACACGCAACGATCTCGACGACATCGTCGAGATATCGCTCCGTCTCGCTCTGTCGGTGGTCTCGTTCGAGAGCGACGCGGTACGGACCGACGCGAAGCTGCGTGAATTCCTGGGCCGATGGCTGGAGCCCGCGCTGAACGCGATCTTGACATAGTTCTATCTTCTGTCTAGTTTGTAGCCCACGTAACGATGTGGGGGTACATCTTGTCCGGATTCAGTAGGCGTTCGTTTCTCGCAGGTGCAGCGGTGGCGGGGGCCGCGTTCGTCGGCAATCCCGTTGCCGGAGCGAGGACGGGGGCACGGACGGAGAGGATCCCGCTCACACGCGAGGACCATCGAGTGGTCGTCATCGGGTCCGGTTTCGGGGGCGGTGTGACTGCTCTTCGGTTGGCGGAGGCGGGGGTGCCGGTCACGTTGCTCGAACGCGGGCTGCGCTGGCCCACTGGCCCCGATGCGGATACGTTCCCGCACGCCGCGTCGCCGGACAAGCGGATTCTGTGGCATCGGTCGAATCCGCAACTCTTCGGCACGCCCCTTGCATTCGAACCGTACGCGGGACTGTTGGAGGCCGTGGTCGGCGACAACATGACTGCGCTCTGTGCCGCGGGAGTCGGCGGCGGATCGCTGGTGTATCAGGGCATGACCTTGCAGCCGGCGCAGCACGTGTTCGAGGCGAACTTTCCGCAGGAACTGGACTGGGCCACGATGGACCGGGTGCACTATCCCCGCGTTGCCCGGATGCTCCAATTGGCAACGGCGCCGGATGAATTGATCGCGAGCCCCAACTACGAGGCGGCGCGGACATTCGCACGCAACGCCACTCGCGAGGGCTACCCCGTCTCGAAGATCCCGATGCCGATCGACTGGAATTACGCACTTGCCGAGCTGCGCGGGGAGATGAAGCCGTCGTACACCAACGGCGACGGCGCGCTCGGTGTCAACAACGGGGGCAAGCACTCGGTCGATGTCACCTACATCGCGGCGGCGGAGGCGACCGGTCTGGTGACGGTCGAAACGCTGCACGAGGTTCGCGACGTCGAGCGGGCACCGGACGGGCGGTGGACGGTGTACGTGGACCGCACCGACGCGTCGGGCACGGTGGTGGAGAACAAGATTCTGACCACGAAGGCGTTGGTCATGGCAGCCGGGAGCGCCAACACGACCAAGCTGCTACTGCGCGCGTCGGCGACGGGCCGGATACCGGACATGCCGGATGCGCTCGGCGCAGGCTGGGGTACCAACGCCGACCGCATCTATGTGTGGACCGATCCTGTCAACGGCTTCGGGGAGAAGGGGGGTGGCCCGGTGATCTACGGAAGCCTGCAGTGGGACGATCCGACAGCGGCGATCACCGTCATTCAAGCGTCGTTTCCCCCTCTCGGTCTCGATTCGCGCAGCACGGTCATGGTGGGCTACGGCGTGAGTTCGGGTCGTGGCCGATTCGTCTACGACGCCGCCATCGACGACGCGGTGCTGCAGTGGCCACGAGAAGGGGACCACGAGATTCAGACCTCGCGAATCGGTCCGGTCGCGGCTCGGATCGCGGGGCCTTCGACCTTGCTCGTCGACACCAACGCGGTCGTGCCGACCACGTGGCATCCGCTCGGCGGCGCCAACATGGGATCGGTGTGCGATCTGGAAGGCCGAGTGCTGGGGCAGCCCGGTCTGTACGTGCTCGACGGTGCCTTGATGCCCGGAAACTCGGCAGCATGCAATCCGTCGATGACCATCGCAGCGGTGGCCGAGCGCGCGTTGGATCATCTGGTAGTCGAGGATGTCGGCACCCTGATCTGATCTGATCTGATCTGTTTCGGTTCTCGACTCAGTTCAGTGCCAGCGCGCCGATGGTCATGGCGCGTAGTAGAACACGCGATCGTGTGGACACCGTCCGGTTCGCACTGAACGGAGTCGAGTTCATCAGCCCGAATGCCGCGTGCGCGGTGGTGCGTGCGTCGGCCTCCTCCATTGTGCTGTGAAGTTCGCGCGTGTTCTGGAATTCGTGCGTGCTGTGAAGTTCGTGCGTGTTCTGGAGTTCGCGTGTGCTGTGAAATTCACGAAGCACTCCGACCCAGATCTCGACGTACTCGCGCTGCTTGCGCCGGACGGTGCGCCGCGCGGCCTCGGGGAGTGACTGGAGGTCTCGGTCCTGTATGCGGATCAGGGCTGGGGATTCGAGGGCGAAATCGAGGTGGAAGTCGACGAGTTCTGCCAGTATCTGCGCCGGCTCGGCGGCGGTGGCCGCGACCCGCTGACCGCCGGCGAGCAGGTATTCGGAGATGTCGACCAGTAGTTCGACGAGTACGGCCTCCTTGTTGGGGAAGTGCCGATAGACGGCAGGGCCGCTGATGCCGACGGCCGCACCGAGGTCTTCGAGCCGTACGCCTGCGAACCCGCGGTCCGCGAACAGCGTGGCCGCCGCGGCGAGCAACTCGGACCGCCGCTCGGCCTTTTTCACCTCGCGCGTCGTCGGCGTACGGGTGCCGGAGTCCACCATCGCAGTCCTCGCTCTCGGGTACATCCTGGACAATTTCGGTTAATCGTAGTTTACTGAAAGGGCAGTTAGTCGGGATTAACTGAAACTATCCCCGAGTTGTCGACGAGAACGAGGTCACCCCCCTATGGCAGTCGAATCGTCCGGGTTTCGAGCGAATCACGAAAAGCTCGTCACCGAGCTGGCCGACGCATTGGCGCTCGCGGCCCGCGGAGGCAGCGAGAAGTCACGCGAGCGCCACATCGCTCGCGGCAAACTCCTCCCTCGTGATCGTGTCGACGAACTGCTCGATCCAGGAAGTCCCTTCCTCGAGATCGCACCGCTCGCCGCCAACGGAATGTACGACGACGAAAGCCCCGGCGCCGGAATGATCGCCGGCATCGGCCGGGTATCGGGCCGCGAGTGCGTCATCGTCGCGAACGACGCCACCGTCAAGGGCGGCACCTACTATCCGATGACGGTCAAGAAGCATCTGCGTGCCCAGGAGATCGCGGCACAGAACCTGTTGCCCTGCATCTACCTCGTCGACTCGGGAGGAGCGTTTCTGCCCCGGCAGGACGAGGTCTTCCCGGACCGCGACCATTTCGGCCGCATCTTCTACAACCAGGCGACGATGAGCGCCAAGGGGATTCCGCAGATCGCGGCGGTGCTCGGATCCTGCACCGCGGGCGGTGCATACGTACCGGCAATGAGCGACGAGGCCATCATCGTCAAGAATCAGGGAACGATCTTCCTCGGCGGTCCGCCGCTGGTGAAGGCCGCAACCGGTGAGGTCGTCACGGCAGAGGAACTCGGCGGTGGTGATCTGCACTCGAAGATCTCCGGAGTCACCGACTATCTCGCCGACGACGACCGCGACGCGTTGCGCCGTGTACGTCGCATCGTGAAGACCTTCGGGCCGCGGGCGAATAGGCCATGGGACGTCGAACCGACCCGTGAGCCGATCGCCGATCAGCACGATCTCTACGACATCGTTCCCACCGATTCCAGGACGCCGTACGACGTCAGGGAAGTGATCACCCGCGTCGTCGATGCCGGGGAGTTCGACGAGTTCAAGGCCGAGTACGGCAAGACGCTCGTCACCGGTTTCGCACACATTCATGGCCATCCGGTGGGCATCGTCGCCAACAACGGCGTGCTGTTCGCCGAGTCCGCGATGAAGGGCGCGCACTTCATCGAGCTGTGCGACAAGCGCAGCATCCCCTTGGTGTTCCTGCAGAACATCTCCGGCTTCATGGTCGGGCGAGATTACGAGGCAGGCGGTATCGCCAAGCACGGCGCCAAGATGGTGACAGCCGTCGCGTGTGCGCGGGTTCCCAAGCTGACCGTCGTCATCGGAGGGTCGTACGGCGCTGGAAACTACTCGATGTGCGGGCGGGCGTACTCGCCGCGATTCCTGTTCATGTGGCCGAACGCGCGCATCTCCGTCATGGGCGGCGAACAGGCGGCCTCGGTGCTCGCGACCGTGCGAAGCGAACAGCTCGATGCCGCAGGCAAGCCGTGGTCGGAAGACGACCAGGAGAGCTTCAAGGCGCCGGTTCGCGAGCAGTACGAGTCGCAGGGCAACCCGTACTATTCGACGGCGCGCATCTGGGACGACGGAATCATCGACCCGGCAGACACCAGAAATGTTCTCGGACTGGCACTCTCGGCGTGTGCGAACGCGCCGATCGAGCCGGTCTCCTACGGCGTTTTCAGGATGTGACAGAGCCATGACCGGACAGATCGACACAGTACTGATCGCAAACCGCGGCGAAATCGCGGTACGAGTGATACGCACTCTGCGGCGCATGGGAATCCGTTCCGTCGCCGTCTACAGTGACGCCGATGCGGACGCCCGGCACGTACGGGAAGCCGACACCGCCGTCCGTGTGGGGCCCGCATCGGCGCGGGCGAGTTACCTCGATGTCGACAAGGTCATCGCCGCCGCGACAGCAACCGGCGCGCAGGCGATCCACCCCGGTTACGGGTTCCTTTCCGAGAACGCAGATTTCGCCGTAGCATGCAGCGCCGCCGGGATCGCCTTCCTCGGGCCTTCGGTGAAGGCGATCGAAGTGATGGGCGACAAGATCACGGCCAAGAACGCCGTGTCCGCATTCGGTGTACCCGTCGTCCCTGGAATCGCTCGCCCCGGTCTGACCGATGCGGAGCTGATCGAAGCGGCCGCCGACATCGGCTACCCGATCCTGGTCAAGCCGTCCGCAGGCGGCGGCGGCAAAGGTATGCGCCTGGTCGAGAAGCACGCCGATCTGGCGTCGGCACTGACGAGCGCGCGGCGGGAGGCGTCGTCGTCGTTCGGCGATGACACCCTGTTCCTCGAACGATTCGTGTTGACGCCGCGACACATCGAGGTGCAGATCCTGGCCGACGAACACGGAAACGTCGTACATCTCGGTGAGCGTGAATGCAGTCTGCAGCGACGCCACCAGAAAGTCATCGAGGAGGCGCCGTCGCCGCTTCTCGACGCGGATGCCAGGGCCCGGATCGGTGAGGCGGCCTGCAATACCGCGCGCAGCGTCGACTACACCGGCGCAGGCACTGTGGAGTTCATCGTCTCGGCGAACGCGCCCGACGACTTCTTCTTCATGGAGATGAACACTCGACTGCAGGTGGAGCATCCGGTCACCGAGATGGTCACCGGCCTCGACCTCGTCGAATGGCAGATCAGGGTGGCGGCGGGGGAGAAGCTCGGGTTCAGCCAGGACGAGATCACGTTGACGGGCCACGCCATCGAGGCGCGCGTGTACGCCGAGGACCCTGGCCGCGGGTTCCTCCCCACCGGTGGTGACGTCGTCGGACTGCGGGAACCGGTCGGTGACGGCGTCCGCACCGACTCCGGCCTTTCGGTCGGAACCGTTGTCGGAAGCGATTACGACCCGATGCTGTCCAAGGTGATCGCATGGGGCGAGGATCGACCTGCAGCGCTCCGCACGCTCGACCGCGCCCTGGCAGGTACGGCGGTGCAGGGTGTCGTCACCAACATCGAGTTCGCGCGATTCCTGTTGGCGGACAACGATGTCGTGGCCGGCAGGCTCGATACCGGCCTGCTCGATCGACGCGCCCCGGATTTCGTGGCATCCACGGCCCCGGACGAGGCGCTCGTCGCCGTCGCGGCTCAGCTCTGGCTCGCCGGATGGCCCGGGCCTGAGGGGTCTGGAACGCGGGGGTCTGGAACGCGGGGGTCTGAAGTGCTGGGATCTGGAACGCGGGGGTCTGGAACGCTGGGATCTGGAGCGCTGGGATCTGGAACGCGGGGGTCGGAAATGCTGGGGGCCGATCCGTGGGACGTGCCGACGGGCTGGCGTGTCGGTGTCGATGCGCCCACCGTCGTGCGTCTGAGCAGCGGAGACCGGACTGTGCACGTGGCAATCACCGGACGCCCCCGGGCGGCCGTGGTATCGGTCGATGGCGGTGAATCACGCACGCTGACAGCATCTCTCGCTGGATCGGACGTCACTGTCGTCATCGACGATATACGCACGAGTTGGGCGTTCGCACACAGCAGAGACACCGCGCACAACACGAGCGGCACTGCGCTCGGCAGCACCGTCTGGATTTCCGGGACGGACGGAACCTGGCCCGTCAGGAAAGTCCGGGAGGCCAGTGTGCGAGAGGGTGACGCGCAGTCCGGTGATGCGGAGATCACGAGTCCGATGCCGGGATCGGTCATTGCGGTCGGCGTTGCCGACGGGGCCGAGGTGCACACCGGGGATACCCTCGTCGTCGTCGAGGCGATGAAGATGGAACACGCTCTGACCGCGCCCACCGACGGCACGGTCGAACTCCTCGTCGCGGTGGGAGATCAGGTGCGAGTGGATCAGCTGTTGGCGCGAGTGTCACGTCGGAACGAGTCGGAGGAGAACCAAGCATGACCGAATACCTGTCCACCGGAACACTTCCGGACGAGTACGAGCAGTTGAAGAAGAGCGTCGCGGACTTCGCGCGCACCGTCGTCGCACCGGTGTCGGCGAAACACGATGCCGAGCACTCGTTTCCGTACGAGGTCGTCTCCGGGATGGCCGACATGGGACTGTTCGGCCTGCCGTTCCCCGAGGAGTACGGCGGCATGGGCGGAGACTACTTCGCGCTGTGTCTGGCACTCGAAGAACTCGGCAAGGTCGACCAGAGCGTCGCGATCACGCTGGAGGCGGGCGTCTCGCTCGGCGCGATGCCGGTGTTCCGCTTCGGTACCGAGGAGCAGAAGCAGGAGTGGCTGCCGCGGCTCGCGAGCGGTGCCAATCTCGCTGCGTTCGGTCTGACCGAGCCCGGCGCCGGTAGCGATGCGGGTGGAACGAAGACGACGGCCAAGCGCGACGGCGACGACTGGATCATCAACGGCAGCAAGCAGTTCATCACCAACTCGGGGACCTCCATCACGGCCCTGGTGACGGTGACCGCGGTGACCGGCGTGGACGAGGCGACCGGCAAGAAGCAGATCTCGTCGATTCTGGTTCCGACCGATACTCCCGGATTCGTCGCCGAGCCGGCATACGACAAGGTCGGTTGGAACGCGTCGGACACACATCCGTTGAGCTTCACCGACGTACGGGTGCCGCAGGAGAATCTCCTCGGCGCCGAGGGGCGCGGATATTCGAACTTCCTGCACATCCTCGACGAGGGTCGCATAGCGATCGCGGCGCTGTCGGTCGGTGTCGCCCAAGGATGCGTCGACGAAAGCATCAAGTACGCCAAGGATCGTGAGGCGTTCGGTTCACCGATCAGCCGTAATCAGGCGATCTCCTTCAAGATCGCGCGGATGGAGGCCCGTGCTCACGCCGCGCGGACCGCGTATTACGACGCAGCCGCACTGATGTTGGCAGGCAAGAACTTCAAGAAGGAAGCGTCGATCGCCAAGCTGGTCGCCTCGGAAGCCGCGATGGACAACGCACGTGATGCGACGCAGATCCACGGTGGTTACGGCTTCATGAACGAGTACACCGTCGCACGGCACTACCGGGACAGCAAGATCCTCGAGATCGGTGAAGGCACCACGGAGGTTCAGCTCATGCTCATCGGACGGAGTCTGGGACTGTGACACGTATTCGGCAGCGCGGGTTGTGGTTCGAGGAGATGGAAGTCGGTGTGGTCTACGAGCATCGTCCCGGGCGGACGGTCACCGAGGCAGACAACACGCTCTTCACCACGCAGACCATGAACACTCAGGCGTTGCACCTCGACGCGGCCTACAGCGCCGGCACGGCGTTCGGTGAGCGGCTGGTCAATTCGATGTTCACCCTGTCGACGGTCGTCGGACTGTCGGTGGCACAGCTGACCCAGGGCACGATCGTTGCCAATCTGGGCTTCTCGGAAGTGAAGTTTCCGAAGCCGCTGTTCCACGGCGACACCCTGTACGCCGAGACGACGATCGTGGACAAGAGAGAATCGAAAAGCCGTCCAGGAGAGGGAGTCGTGACCTTCGAGCACACGGGGCGTAACCAACACGGCGACGTCGTGGCCGTTGCGGTTCGCAAGACACTCGTGCAGATGCGACCGACCGAGGTCGAGCACTGATGGCATGGATTCCGCCGGGGCCTGCGTGGTTGTTCTGCCCGGCCGACCGGCCGGAGCGATACGCCAAGGCCGCAGAGACCGCCGATGTTGCCATCATCGATCTGGAGGATGCAGTTGCCGCGGCGGGCAAACCGGCGGCGCGCGAATCGCTGGTGGCGTCGGCGTTGGACATCGACCGCACCGTCGTCAGAGTGAACGCGCACGGGACCGAGGACTTCGCTCTCGATCTGCAGGCCCTGTCGAAGACCGGGTACCGGCGGGTGATGCTCGCGAAGACCGAAAGTGCTTCCCAGCTGAACGATCTCGCGGACTACGACGTCGTCGTGTTGATCGAATCGCCGCTCGGTGCCGTAGACGTGCAGCAGATAGTGCGTGCTCCGAACGTCGTGGGCACGATGTGGGGCGCCGAGGACCTGGTCGCCGCACTGGGTGGGAACTCGAGCCGCTTCGCCGATGGGAGGTATCGAGATGTCGCCGCCCATGTTCGAACCTCGACCCTGTTGGCGGCCAAGGCCAGGGGACTGTTCGCGCTGGATTCGGTGGTTCTCGACATCGGTGACCTCGACACGCTGCGCGCCGAGGCCGACGACGCCGTCGCAGTCGGGTTCGACGGCAAGGTGGCGATCCACCCGAGCCAGGTGCAGGTGATTCGCGATGCCTTCGCTCCGACGGCCGACGAGATCAACTGGGCTACAGGGGTTCTCGATGTCGCGGCGTCGGGAAAGGGAGTCTTCACCTTCGAAGGAAAGATGGTCGACGCTCCGGTGTTACGTCAAGCGGAACGGATAATGCAGCGCGCAGCAACGAGGCACCTGGGGCCCTGAAACCCTGTGACGCTGGCTCTCCTACGCTTAGCAATGAAACCTCGGCGATCAGAAGGGCGCTCGGTAGTTGTGCCGGTGCCGAGCCGCGATGACTGCGCGATGCTCGAAGAACTTTCGGCGGATGAACGCTGCGTCTTCACGGTCCTGGGGATCGGTCATGCGTGCGATGTCACCGAGTGTGGGGACGCGCATGGTCCCGTCGGCAACAGGATTGGCGATGTTCGCGATTCGATTCCAGTTCCCATCGCTTTCACCGATGTTGATTTCCCACCAGGTCGGTTCGTACAGTGCGTCGGAAGGTCGCCGCTCCAGGCCCTGTTTGTCCGGTTGCGGCTTCTCCTCGTACCCGTCGAGGTCGACGATGTAATGTCCGGCTGTCCACGGCACATAGGGACTCTTGCCGCCGGCTCGTGTGTGGCGGAACTTCTCCGGAATCATCACGGTCCCGTACGTCGACGGTGTGATTCGGTGAATGCCTGACGTGGATACCCAGTAGATCGAATCGCCGTGAAGTTTGGCGGCCTTCCACAGCTTCGATGTCTTGGCTTGGTGATGAAACTTGCAGAGCGGTTGCAGATTCGACAGGATCGTCCATCCACCTGCTTGGGGATTGTTGTGGTCGAACGGAACGATGTGGTCGATCTCGCATCGTGCTGCAGGCACACTGCACCCAGGGAAAGTGCACGCGCAATGAGTTGCACGGGTGAGAGCTACCAATTCGGCAGTCGGGCGGTAGGTCAAGGCTCCGGGTGGCGGCGTGGTGTATCCGCCATGACCGTCCGGATAGACCCCTTGGGTCAACGAGGGATCGGCCGCAGCGGAGGCAAGGAAGCTCGCGATGGCAGCCGACAGCGCAGACTCCTCCCCCCGCGAGGAGACACGAGTGGATCCTCCCGCCGGTCCGTCGGTCGGTGCTGGATGTAACGGTGCTGGACTTAACGGTGCTGGATGTAACGGTGCTGGGGGTAAAGGCGCTGCCGGCCGTATGCGACCCCGGTGGAGGAACTTTCGGGCGCGTGGACGTCCCAGCAGACCGATTCTCGGTGGATCGGTGTCGGGTGGATCGGTGTCGGGTGGTTCTGTGCTTCCGCCCGGACCGGCGCCGGTACTACTGGCTCCGGGGTCGTCGTTGTCAGGACCCCCGTCGTCAGGCCGCCCGTTGTCGGGGCCGCCGTTATCAGGGTCGCTGTCTGGACCCCCGTTGTCAGGACCGTTGCTGTCAGGGAGATCTTCTTCGTCGGGCAGGTCGGACGAATCCAGGTCATCGTTGGGGCCGGAATCGGAGGGCACGTTCATGTTGCCTGTGCTCTCGGGACCGCCATCATCAGCCTGCGTGCTGTGCGGTGCGTTCTCGCTGTCCTGCTTGTTCGCAGTGGTCGCAGTGGTTTTCGATCGACCATCCGATGACGCTGCTGTCGATGAGGTGGCGTCATCGGCGTCATCCTCGCCGGCATCGTCGGTGCCGAGTCGAGCGCGCGCGGCGTCGAGCGTGTCGGTGAGCATGATCTGCCACTGCGCATCTGCTGCGATGTGGCGAGCTATCGTAGGATCCAAGACGGTGCCGTCGGAGAGGGTCGCGGGCTCGTTCGTCAGACCCAGCAATGTCTCGACATCCATCAGAATCTGGATCAGCGGCTTTCTACGGTCGGGTAGCTCGTTGGCAATTCCCGTGACGGGGCACTCGTCGAGTCCACATCTGCAGGCGACGTACTCTTCGCGATGCACGAGCGCCAGGAGTGCAAAGCCACGGAGCTGTTTCTTGGTGCGTGGATCCTTGGCGCACACGGTCCCCGTCAACTCGTCGAGAACCGCATTGCATTCTGCGCCTTCGAGGCTCGACATCTTGGCTATCAGAGTGGCGGTCCCGGCATCACCGCGCCTGACATCGGCGCACCGCTCTTCCGATTCCGCAGCCTTTTGGGCGGCCGAGGCTTCCTCGTGATCGTAGGCGAACCAGGCCTTCCAGATATTTTCTCGCAGGCTGCGGGTATTCAAACGTAGTGCGGCAGCCAGTATATCGGCTTCCAGATCGGAAACTGTCTTGTCGCTGGCCTTTTCCAACGTGAGGGCGATTGCACGTGTCCGCGGATAGTCGATGTCGCCGGCTGTGAAGGCAGAGTCGATCGAGGGAAGCCGCCACGCAAGCTGGGCTCCCACGGTGACCATGTCACGCGTCACCGTCCGAGACAGTGAAAGTGATACGGCAGCTTCGCATTCGACAGCCCGCCGCGCGAAACCCAGATCCGGTTCGCCGACGCCGAGTTCATGAATGTCTTGCTCGGTGCCGAACCGGAGCTCCGTCAAATCATGGACAGCGTGGACGACTGCAGCGGCGGACTTGTTCTCGGCACGTCGGGTGGCCGACAGAACTGCCAACGAGTCCGCCGCGGCTGCATCTGCAGCCCGGCGAATCTCTTCTGTCGTGCCCCCCGGCATCCCCATGGGCACAAGTGTAATCGAACAACAGTTCGAACACAAGGGCCGTTTTACGCGAGCTCGGCCGAGTATTCAACGGCGAGAACGGGGCTCGATCTTCATGGGAGGGCCGCCTTCATGGGAGGGCCGCGTGCAGCTGCGACCGCAGGAACGAACATGCCTGTTCCAAGGCAGCCCCGGTCTGTGCGGTATGGCGCAGAGCGGTGAGGCTGACGAAATCGTGTACCGTCCCCAGGTAGCGGACCGCGGTGACCGACACTCCTGCTTCCCGGAGTCTGTTTGCGTACAAACGGGTTTCGTCGCGAACCGGATCGGCGTCGGCCGAGACGATCAACGTGGGTGGCAGTGCCGCGAGCGTGACACGTGAAGCGTAGATCGGAGACACGGTCGGCTCGCAGCCGGTGGCGGCGACGTCGGTGTAGCAGTCCCACGACCACCCGAGGTCGTCGGATTCGAGCACACTGTTGTTGGTATGGATGCTCTCGTGGGACGCGCTCGACCTCATCGCATCGGTCAGCGGATAGAACAACACCTGCGCGCCGAGCAGTTCCGGACAGCACTGCGCGACGACGGTGGCCAGCGTCGCGCCCGCGCAGTCGCCGGCGATCCCGAGTCGGGAGGCGTCGATGTTCCACTCGCGTGCCGAGTTGTACATCGACCGTAGTAGCGCGATGCATTCTTCGAGCGCCACCGGATACCGAGCTTCGGGAGCGCGCGAGTACTCGGGCACGAACAGGGCGACTCCGGCGTCACGTGCAATCGTCTGGGTCAGCCGCGAGTGCGTGTCACCGTCGCCGAACACCCACCGACCGCCGTGGACGTACATCACAGCTGGGATCTCTGTCACGTCGTGCGTCGGCCGGAACACGCGAAAGCCGAGGAGCCCACTCGGGCCGAGCGCGAGCGTGTGAAACGACTCGACGACGCCGTCGACTGCGGTGGTCGCGCCTTGCATCTCGTCGAGCGCGATGCGGCCGTCCACTGGTCCGAGCTGGTGCAGACGCGGAGGTACCGACATAGCGGACAGTAGCTGCGAGGTCGCAGCATCCACGCCGCTCGGCCGCTCGGCGGAGTGCTCGGATCGATAGGACACAGCACTCCCTCCATCGAACGTCACCCGAGAATAAACGGACAGTACGGGCAGTGTCGATCGAGCCGCCGCCACGTCGAACCGACGAGCGCGTCCTTCGGCGTCACAAGTGCGTCCTTCGGTGTCACAATGGACACAGAGTCCATTGTTGCTACAACCAAGGCGGTGTTCGATGGCAGTCGGGAACCGTGCGGGGGAGTTGGTCGGTCGCGAGGAACTGGCGGGCGTGCTGGCAGGGATGGTGCGTCGTCCCGATGCCGACCGGCGGATGCTGTGGCTTCTCGGCGAAGCGGGCATCGGCAAGAGCACGCTGCTTCGTTACGCCAGAACCGAGGCCGTCGACGCCGGGGCGCGCGTGCTGTCGGCGTCGGGCGTCGATGCCGAGACCCACCAGATCTTCTCCGGACTCCAGCAGTTGCTCTGGCCCGTTCTCTCCGTCGTCGACAGCCTGCCGCCGCAGTTACGACGCCCGCTCGACGAGGTTCTCGGCCGCGTCGCACCCTCGCCGGCCGTCGACACCCTCGCGTGTCGGCATGCCGTTCTGCACGTGCTGGAGACGCTCGCGTCGGAGCGGGCATTGGTGCTGCTGCTCGACGACGCACATCTGTTGGATCGAGACTCGCTCGACATCGTCACCTACGCGCTTCGCCGCGTCAACGGCCCTATGACGACCCTGTGCAGTGCTCGCGGTCACCGTGTCCCTGACGGTGTGGATCCGGGTGTTCCGGCTGTCGAGGTTCCGAGTTTGTCTGCGGCGGAGGCTGCGGCGCTCATGGATCGTGGACCGGCTGTGTCGTCGCACGCGGCTCGTCTCGAGATCATTCATCAGGCGGAGGGTAATCCGCTGGCGATCGTGGAGTTCTCTCGTGCGGTGGCGAAATCGGGTCCGGGGATGCTGGTGGGCGCTGGTGTGGATCGTATTCGCCGGGTGCAGTCGCTGTTCTCGGTTCGGCTGGCTGCTTTGTCGGCCGAGCCTCGCAGGTTGTTGTTGTACGCGGCGTCGGGTTCGGGGTACGAATCGGTCGATACGATCACTGCTGCAGCGGGTTTCGGTGCCGATCTGTCGGTGTGGTCGGAGGCGGAGCGTTCGGGGCTGGTGACGGTCGATGGTCGTCGTGTCCAGTTCGTGCATCCGTTGGCTCGTGCGGCTGCGTATTCGGATTGCACTGTCGATGAACGGCGTTCGGCGCATGTCGATTTCGCGCGTACGCTGTCTTTCGATCCGCCGTGTCGTGCGTGGCACCGGGCGGCCGCGGCAGACGGACCGGACGAGTCCGTTGCCGCGGAGCTCGAGAATGCGGCGGAGTTGTCTCAGCGGCGCGGCGGTTACTTCGAGGTGGCTCGCGCGTTGGAGCGGGCGGCGGAGAGTTCACCCGGTGAGCTCGATGCTGCGCGGCGGTATGCCCGAGCGGCACATGCGGCCTACATGGCCGGTGATCCGCAGTGGGGGCTCGCGTTGGCGGCGTCGGTCCGTCGCATCACGAGCGATCCCGAGATTCGCAGTCTCGCAGCTCTTCCCACGGCGACGATTCTGTTACAGATCGCGCGCCCCGAGGAGTCCTTCGACATCGTGTATCGGACGTTGGTCGAGTCGATGCCCGCGGACGACAGTCTCCCGCTTGCGATGCTGGCGACCGCGGTGGGGGCAGCGCATTACAGCGGCGGCGAATCCGCCCGCGCTAGGCTGGCGCAGATGCTGGATCTGATTCCGCAGCCGCGCGCCGTCGACGACGAGTTCCTGACTCCGATGCCCGATGCTGCGAAAGCGTCTGTACGGCGGATGATTTCCGATTACATCGCGGGGTCCGCGCGTCCGTCCTCGGCCGAACGTCGGCCCCGCCGCGCACCGGCGCTGTCCATCGACGCGAAGATCTCCTGGGAGTTCGCGGAGGGGACCACTGCGACATTGACCGACAACAGTGCGGACGCTGCAGCGCTGTTCTCGAGCGGGATCGAATCGTTGAAGGAGATAGGCAGTGTGGGGGCAGGCGCCATACCGATGGCATCGCTCGTCGGAGCGCTGATCGACACCGGGAGATGGGACGAGGTCGATGCTGCCGCCGATGCGGCGTCCGACGTCGCCGCGGTCGGCCGCATGACTCTCGTGGACTCGATCGTCGAGACGAACCGGGCGATCATCGAAGCGCACCGGGGAAATTTCGATGCTGCGAACGGGCATGCAGCGCGGGCTGGGAGCCTGTTCGAGCCGCGGGGCAATCCGGCGCTCGCGGTGGATCTCGATCGAACGCTCGCGTTCATCGCCTGTGCGCGAGGAGATTTCGGGTCCGGATACGACCGCCTGACGACGTTGTTCGACGCCGACGGTACGCCCGTGCATCGCCTGGTGTCGGTGCGGGCGATCGCCGATCTCGCATGGGCCGGCACCAGATCCGGTCAGCATGTCGCGGCGAGACGTGCCGTCACCGCCATCGGGCGCGCGATAGGTTCAGCTCCGCCCGTTCGGATTCGGCTGCTCCGGCATCTCGCCGCTGCATTGGTCAGCGACACCACACGGTCGGCGGAGCGGCACTACCGGTTGGCGGTGTTCGATCCGGCCGGTGAGCAGTGGCCCGTCGAACGCGCACGGGCGAGGCTGCACTACGGCGAATGGCTGCGTCGCAACCGCAGGCCCGCGGATGCTCGGCCGCTGCTGGCTGCCGCCTTCGAGACGTTCGAGCGAGTCGGATCGGTAGTGTTCGCCGACATCGCCCGCGCCGAACTCCGCGCGGCAGGCGGATCCAGGGGTACGTCGCCGATCGCGGACTCCGACGCATGGGGATCGTTGACCGCGCAGGAACAGCACATCGCCGCGCTCGCCGCGGACGGACTGACGAACCGGCAGATCGGTGAGCAACTGCACCTGTCGCCCCGAACCATCGGATCGCATCTCTACCACCTGTATCCGAAACTCGGTGTGAGCAAGCGTCACGAACTGCGGGGAGTCATCGAGTCTGCGCCTCCGCCAGCGCGTATCTCAGCGCCGCACTAGCCTGAGCCGTGGCCGCTGTCGCGGCATTGGTGTGGGCGAGTGCGTCGAGCGTCACGAAACCGTGGATGGTGCCTTCGTACCGGACCGCCGTCGTCGGAACGCCCGCCGCGCGAAGCAGGTCGGCGAACTGCTCGCCTTCGTCGCGCAGCACGTCGGCCTCGGCGGTGATGACGAGCGCCGGCGGACATCCCGCGAGCTGGTTCTCGCTCGCCCGCAGCGGCGACACCGTTGCGAGGTCGGTCGCGTCAGGGGCATAGTGTTCCCAGAACGTCAGCATGTCGCGTCGGCGCAGGTGAAAGCCCTCCGCGAACATCCGGTGCGAGGCACTCCCGCACGAGGGATCCGTCGCGGGGCAGATCGCGACAAGCTGCTGCAGCGCGAAGTCCCCGCGTTCGACCGCAAGCAGACTCAGCGCGATCGCGTAGTTGCCGCCGATCGAGTCGCCGGCCACGGCCATACGCGTCGAATCGAGGCCGTGTTCGGTGCCGCTGTCGGCAACCCACTTCGCGGCCGCGTATGCCTGTTCGAGCGCAATCGGATAGGCGGCGTCGGGGGAGCACTCGGGAATCAGCACCGCGGCCCCGGTTCTCTCCGCGAGTTCGCGGACCAGCCGGTCGGGTGTGTGTGCACCCACTCCGCCGCCGTGCAGGTACAGCACCACCGGTAACGGGCCGCCCACGTCTCGGGGCCTGACGATCCGTACCGCCACGGAGTCGAGAACAACCCGCGCGTCGTCGGCGACATCTGCGTGCGTGTCCGGGTCTGCGAAAGCTGGGGGTGGAGCATCCAGAAACGCCCGCACCGCGGGCTCGAGCACTATCTCGGCGGTCATGAGTGAACTCCAGAAATCGTGGTGCCGTGCCGTATCAGTGTGGGCCGAAGGCACGCGGAGAACATCAGTCGGCCGACTGACGACGACGGGACCGGTCTCGGCCAGACTGGAGGTATGAGCAAGCCCTATGCAGTAGTCGGATCCACCGGTGGCCAAGGCGGCGCTGTCGTCGATGCCCTGTTCGAGAAGGGACTTCCGGTCCGCGCGCTGGTGCGTCGACGATCGGCCCGCAGCGATGCACTCGAGCAGCGGGGAGCCGAGATCGTGTGGACGGACATCACCGACCGCGACGCCACGGCACGTGCGTTCGAGGGGTGCGCCGGAGTGTTCGCGATGACCACTCCGTTCGAGGACGGTCCGGATGCCGAGGTTGCTCAGGGCACCGCGCTGGTCGACGCGATGACCTCGGCGGCTGTTCCGCACGTCGTGTTCTCCTCGGTCGCCGATGCCGACAAGAACACCGGCATTCCGCATTTCGAGACCAAGGCTCGTACGGAAGCGGTGCTTCGGGCGTCGAGCGTGCCATTCACGATCGTCGGGCCCACGTACTTCTACGACAATCTTCTCGGTGGGATCGACGACATCCGTCGCGGTCGATTGGACCTGCCGATTCCGCTCGACACCCCACTGCAGCAGTTGTCCCGACGCGATCTCGGCCGGTTCGTCGCGCTCGTGCTGGCCGATCCGACTCCGTTCGTGGGCCGTCGGATCGATCTGGCATCCGACGACCCGACACCGAGGCGCATGGCCGAGCAGTTGGCCGCGGCCCTCGGAACCCCGGTCACCGCACACTCGTACAGCGCGGACTCGATCTCCTCGCAGGACATGGCGGCGATGTTCGGATTCCTGACCTCGACCGGGTACGACGCCGACATCACCCAACTGCGCAGCGACTATCCAGAGGTCGGGTGGCAGAGTTTCAGTGAGTGGGTTTTCCCGGAGGCACAGCAGCATCGTCCGTGAACGTGACACGCACCGAGATCGGTGTCGTCTCCAGGGCTTTGAACGCCGATTCGACGACTCGGCCCAGCACCGGGTTGTCGACGAACGAGCGGGCTCTGACCACGACATCGTCGTCGTGAACGAACACGGCGCTACCACTACGCCACCGGCTTCCGACGCGTAGCCGGACGGCAGGCTCGTCGCCGATGTTGGCGCCCCAACCGGACCGCACCCCGTGTTGGGAGATGATCCAGGCGCCGGTGTCGTCGAACGATGCGGTTACCGGCACTCGGCGTACGAGTCCGGATTTGCGGCCGGTGGTTTCGATGTCGGTCATGAGCGGTGCGTGGACGCCCAGCGCCGTCAGGCCGCGCATCAGGGGGTTGGCGACGTAGCGGCCCACCGCGCGTTCCCGGCGGAATTTCCGGAGCGTGGTGTCCGCACCCGAGCCTGCACGCCGGCTGCGGAACGCGTCTATTCCGTTGCGCTGCAACATGCCGACTGCAGTGCGCCACCGCGGTCGACGCGGATCCGGTTCGTTGCCCGCGCCGACGAGATGCAGTTGGTCGGTGTGCCACTGCAGGTCCAGAGCGCCGTCGACCGATTTCAATGCCGTGTACTTCTTCGGCAGGCCGAGTGTGATTCGGGGCGAGTCGAGACGCTCGGCGTTGCCGCGTATCAGGGCGTGGGCCGCGTCGGGAATCACCGCGGTGGGACGACCGAGGCCGATGACGTCGCAGTCACCGGATGCGATCGCCTCGCGCATCGCCGAGCGGGTACGGAAGCCGCCGGTGACGGCGAGGGGTACGTCACCGGCGGCGAGTCGGACTTCCCGTGCGTAGTCCAGGAAATAGGCCTCGCGGCGCTTGGTGCTCTCGGCGACCTGGCTCGGCCTGCCCATCATCGCGGGGGATTCGTAACTGCCGCCACTGATTTCGAACAGATCCAGCTGCTCGTCGGCGAGCCGCTCGACGACCAGCCGGGATTCTTCTTCACCGAATCCGCCCTTCTGGAAGTCCGCGGAGTTCAATTTGATGCCGACGGCGAATCGGGGTGTGACGACGGCTCGAATGGCCCGCACCACCTCGAGGACGAAGCGCATTCGTCCGTCGAGGTCGCCTCCCCATCGATCGCCTCGTTTGTTCGAGGCAGGCGACAAGAATTGCGAGACCAGATATCCGTGAGCACCGTGGATCTGCACACCGTCGAACCCGGAGTTCTCGGCGACGACCGCAGCACGGGCGAATCGCTCGACGATGTCCGCGATGTCGTACTCGGTCAACTCCCGCGGCGCGGGGATGCCGGGGATGTTCGGGGCGATCGCGGACGGTCCGACCGGCTTGACTCGGGTGGCGAGTGGGTTCGCCTGACGTCCAGGATGATTGAGCTGCATCCACACCGGGGAGCCGCCGGTGTGCGCGGCGTCGGCCCATCGGGTCAGAGCGTGCACGTCACGGTCGTCCTCGATGACGACGTTGCCGGGTTCGCCGAGATGATTGCGGTCGACCATGACGTTTCCCGTCACGACCAATCCGTATCCGCCCGTGCCCCAGCGCCGATAGAGCCGTTCGAGGCGTGCGTCGGGGCCGTGCGTGGCATCGGCCAGGCCCTCGCTCAACGCGGCTTTCATCACGCGGTTGGGCAGCACCTGTCCACAGGCGAGATCGAGTGGACCGGAAATCTCCATATGCGCTCCTTCATGCTGCGCTCGGCCATCCAAAGATATGCTGAGAAACATAGTGCAACCGAATCGTAAGTGTTACCGACGGTAACGTCAATGCGCTGGATCGGACATGGGTCGGATCGGACTATGGGTGGGATAAGGCAATGGGTGGGATAAGACGGAGAGGAACGCCGGTGGGCAGAAGCACGACGCGCGAGGACATGCTGCGCAGCGCGGCCATGCTGTTTCGTGAGCGCGGTGTCGAGGCGACGTCGCTCGCCGACGTCATAGAACATGCGGGTGCGCCGCGAGGGTCCATCTACCATCATTTCCCGCGGGGAAAGCCGCAGCTGGTGGAGGAGGCGACCCGTACGGCGGGCGCGCTGATGGGGTCGATGATCTCGACCGGCCTGGCCGACGGCGGGCCTGCCGAGACTCTGCGAGCAATCATCGGCGGGTTCCGTGATCAGCTCGAATCGACCGGATACACCGCCGGATGTCCGGTCGCCCCTGCTGCGCTGGAAGGCGTCAACTCTCCGGCTGCTCTGGCGGCGGCGGGTGAATCCTTCACGTCGTGGGAGGACACGATCGCTGCGTCGCTGTGGCAGCGAGGGCTGTCTCAGGAGCGTTCGCGTGGGCTCGCGACCATGGCGATCGCGTCCTTCGAGGGCGCGTTGATCATTGCGAAGGCGCAGCGCAGCACCCGTGCGCTCGACCGTGTCGAGACCGAGCTTCTGAGCTGGTTGCACGCGGCTCTCGACGAGGGTTCGACTTAGCCTGCTGTTGCTATTACGGACAGTTACAGATAACTTTCGACTCACTGACCTATGTAGAGCGTCATAGTCGAAGGGAACCTCCCATGCCCCAATCGGTCGTCACACGTCATCGAAGGCCGACGATGTCGGCCCGCAGGCGATACCTCGCGCTTGCCGTCATCTGTGCAGCCGAGCTGCTGGTCGTGCTCGACAACACCGTCGTCAACGTCGCACTCCCGTCCATGGGTCTGCAGTTGCGCTCGAGCATCAGCGGACTGCAATGGGTCGTCGACGCGTACACGCTCACGTTCGCGGGTCTCCTGCTCGCGTTCGGGCACCTGGGGGACCGGTACGGCCGCAGAAAAGTCATGGCCGCCGGTCTGGCAGGCATTGCGGTGATGTCGATCGGAGGCGCCGTCGCCGCCGACCTCGGTCAGGTCGTCGCCGCTCGCGCCGCGATGGGGGTGTGCGCTGCAGCAGTGTTTCCGGCAACGCTGGCACTGATCATCAACATCTTCTCCGACGCGAAGGAACGCGCGCTGGCGATCGCGGCGTGGACGGCGATGGCCGGTGTTGCCATCGCCATCGGGCCCACCGCGGGCGGCTTTCTGCTCGAACACTTCTCGTGGCACTCGGTGTTCTGGATCAATGTCCCTGTCGCCGGTGCAGTTCTGGTCGCTGCGCTGTTCCTGGTACCGGAGTCCAAGGCATCGCACGTCGGTAAGTACGACCCGCTCGGTATCGCACTGTCACTCGTCGGAATCACCGTGATCGTGTGGGCGATCATCGAAGCGCCGCATCAGGGTTGGCTGTCGACCGTCACGGTTGCCGCGTACGTGATCGGCATCGCGAGCCTCGCCACGTTCGTGTGGTGGGAGCTGCGCACCGAGTCCCCGGTACTCGACATGGCGCTGTTCCGGATCAGGCGGTTCTCGTTGCCTGCCCTGGCCATTGCGATCGGGTACTTCAGCATGTTCGGGTTCCTCTTCATGATCACCCAGTACTTCCAGGGCGTGATGGAGCTCAGCCCGTTGCAGTTCGGCATCCATTCGTTGCCGTTCGCGGTGTCGATCGCCGTCGGCGCACCGCTGGCGACGATCATCGCCCAACGAATCGGCACGACGGCCGTGATCGTGTTCGGACTCGCGGTGATGAGCGTCGGGATGTTCATCGCCGGCCAGGTCGAGGTCGAAACTCCGTATCTCGGACCGGTTCTGGTGTCGATGGTGCTGATGGGCCTCGGGTTGGCGATCGTGCAGGGTCCCGCCACCGAATCGATCATGTCCTCGGTCTCGCTCGACGAGGCGGGCGCAGGAAGCGCCGTCAACGACACCACCCGCGAAGTGGGCGGGACGCTGGGAGTGGCAGTGCTGGGATCGATCGTCGCATCGATCTACACGGCGAAGGTGGGGCCCAAGATCGACGCGATTCCCGATTCGATCATGGAGCCGTATCAGAAAGCGTTCGCGAGGGAAACGGTCGTCAGCGTCATCGAGATCGTCAAAGCGCCGACCAATCCGCTCGTCGCGGCGCAGAAAGCCGATCTGGTGTACTCGATGAAAGCCGCGAGCCTCGAAGGCTTTCAGCTGGCCTCGTACGTGACCGTGGGATCCGCGCTGCTCTGCGCACTCGCCGTCGCGGTGTTCCTGCCGTGGAAAAAGCCCTAGCTCGTGCGTCAGCCGCTTATTCTCGGTGCTGGCCGCTTATTCTCGAAGCATGGCCGAAGCGATCGACGGATACTTCTTGGAGCACGTCGGCCTGGAAGATACCGGCCGGCAGGTGACGCCGCGGTCCTTGGGGTCGGAACTGACCCCCGCCCGTGCGCTGGAACTGTTCGACGCCCAACTCGGTAGCCGCCACCTCGACCTGGCCGCACGATGGCTCCGATCGACGGGCCGGGGCTACTACACGATCGGATCGTCCGGTCACGAGGGCAACGCAGCTCTCGCGGGCGCACTACGGCCGACCGATCCGGCTCTGTTGCACTACCGTTCCGGTGCGTTCTACCTCGAGCGCGCCAGACAGGGCGGCGGGAGCGATCCGATTCGAGACGTGCTGGCGGGGCTCGTGGCCGCTACGGAAGAGCCGATGTCCGGCGGCAGGCACAAGGTGTTCGGGCGGGCCGATCTGGCGGTGATTCCGCAGACGTCGACCATCGCCTCGCATCTGCCGCGCGCAGTGGGTGTCGCGTTCTCGACCGCTCGCGCGCGCAAGCTTGCAGTGCCCTCGCCGTGGCAGGCGGACGCGGTGACGGTGTGCAGTTTCGGTGACGCGTCGGCGAACCACTCGACGGCTCTCGGTGCCATCAACACCGCGGTGCATTCCGCGTACCAGGGCGTCCCGATGCCGTTGCTGTTCGTGTGCGAGGACAACGGCATCGGCATCAGCGTGCGTACACCCGCGGGATGGATCGCGTCCAACTTCTCCGGCCGCGCCGGACTCGAGTACTTCCACGCCGACGGTAGCGATCTGGTTGCCACGGTGGAGGCGTCCACAGCGGCAGCGACGTGGGTTCGACGCCACCGCCGTCCGGCGTTCCTCCACATCGGCACCGTCCGGCTCATGGGACACGCGGGGTCCGACGTCGAATCCTCCTACCGGTCCTCGGCGGAGATCATCGCCGATCATGCCCGCGATCCGGTGCTCGGCACCGCGCGGCTGTTGATCGGCGCGGGAGTGCTGACGGCGGCCGAAGTGGTGGAGCTGTACGAGGCCAAGCGCACCGAGGTGACGACCGTTGCCCGCAGCGTCGCCGACCTGCCGCAGCTGGCCTCTGCTGCCGCGGTCATGACGCCGCTGACCGAGCTGGACGATGCGGTCAGAGATGTCTCCTCGGAGGCCATCGAGCTACCCGAGGGTACGACTCTGGCGCAGTCGATCAACGGTGCGCTGCATCAGATTCTGGACTGCCATCCGCAGGCGGTGCTGTTCGGTGAAGATGTCGCACGCAAAGGCGGTGTGTACGGCGTCACGCGCGGTCTTCTGGCCTCGGCAGGTTCGGCACGGGTGTTCGACACCGTCCTCGACGAGCAGTCGATCCTCGGATTGGCTGCAGGTGCCGGAGTGTCCGGTCTGTTGCCGATCGCCGAGATCCAGTACCTTGCGTACCTGCACAATGCGGCGGACCAGATCCGCGGTGAAGCGTCGACACTGCAGTTCTTCTCCCACCGCCAGTTCCGCAATCCGATGATCGTCCGCATCGCGGGCTACGGATATCAGAAAGGTTTCGGTGGGCATTTCCACAACGACAATGCCGTTGCCGCGGTGCGGGACATCCCCGGCATCGTCGTGGCATCACCTGCGCATCCCGACGACGCAGCGCCCATGCTTCTCGCGTGCGCGGCGGCCGCCGATCATCACGGCGCCGTGTGTCTCTTCCTGGAACCCATTGCGCTGTACCACACTCGGGATCTCCACGAGGACGGCGACGGTGGCTGGCTGTCCAGCGGCCGGGCCGAGCGTGCGGAGATCGGCCGAGCTCGGGTGTACGGCAACGGCACCGACCTGACGCTGGTGACCTTCGCGAACGGTGTGCGCATGAGTCTGCGAGTCGCGCGGAGGCTCGAAGCGAGAGGCATCGGGGTCCGGGTCGTCGATCTGCGATGGTTGGCTCCATTGCCAGTGGAGGACATCGTCTTTCATGCGAGTGCGACCTCGCGGGTTCTGGTCGTCGACGAGACACGAAGATCAGGCGGAGTAGGCGAGGGTGTTCTCGCAGCTCTCGTCGACGCCGGTTACACGGGGCGGATGCGCAGGGTCGCCAGCGAGAACAGCTTCGTTCCGCTGGGTGATGCAGCACTGCAGGTACTGTTGTCCGAGAACACGATCGAGGACGCGGCGCTCGAACTGATGACGTAGGGAGGACCGTTCTCTCACGCGGCGCGTGTCATGGGCAGGTGCGCGATGCCGTCCTCGTCGTAGTCCGGCCCGCTCCTGACGAATCCGAAACCGCCGTACCACTTCTCCAACTGGACCTGCGCACCTATCACCACGGGCTCACCTGCAGCCTGTTCGAGCGCGGCCCGCATCAGCTGCGCACTCAGCCCGCGTCCCCGTGCATCGACGGCGGTGCACACCCTCCCGATCCGGGTTTCGGCTCCGGTGCGCAGCAGTCGGAGAGTCGAGACGACCCGGCCGTCGATGGTGTGCCAGAAATGGATGGTCGAGGCGTGCTCGTCCGCACCGTCGAGTTCCGGGTACGGGCAGTTCTGTTCGACGACGAACACGTCGACCCTGAGTTTGCAGATCGAGTACACCTCGTGCCCGCTCAGCTCGGCGAAGGGGGCGTGGCGCAACAAGGGGGCGTCGTGTAGCAAGGCGTCGTGCAATGAGGGGCGGTCGTGAGGTGACGTCACGCGGTGCCCTGGATGGTCTCGACGAACGGGGTGAGCAGCGACGCCATGTCGGCGGCCACATCTGCCGAGTTGGACGGCGGCATCGAGACGTAACTCAATGCCAGGCGTACGACGGCCCGGCCGAGGATGTCGGCGCCCTGCGGCGACGCTCGGAGCCAGCTCCGTTCGAAGGTCTGCGCGAGCCGGAACGCCGCGTGCTCGATCAGGATTCCGCTCTCGGTGGTGACGAGCCTGAGCAGATCGGGCGGGGGGTCGTCGGTCAGCATCGACATCACGAGTGGATCCGAGGCACTGCGTTGGAAGAACTCGGTGAACGCCAGATACAGCGTGCGGAGGCTGTCACCTTCGTTGGCGTACACGGCGTCGTCGACGGCCGAGACGAAGGAATCGGTCAACCGAAGTGCATATCCTTGAGCTAGGCCCTTACGGGTACCGAATTCCTTGTACAGCGTCTGACGGCTGATACCAGCGGCCTTGGCGACATCGGCCATGTTGACCGTCGACCAGGTGCGCTCGAGCAGCAGATCGTGCAGGCCGTCGAGAATGGTGGTGCGCATCAGGTTCGACGCCGCGCTCTTGTACGGGCTCGGGTTGACCGGATGCGTTGTCACAGCGGCCAGTGTATCTGCCGCCGAGAATGTCATGGCCTGCTGATCTCGACCATGAAGAAGTCGGCTTTCGCGGCGCCGCAGTCGGGGCAACTCCAGTCGTCGGGGATATCGTCCCATCGGGTGCCAGGCTCGATGCCGTCCTCCGGCCAGCCTTGCTCCTCGTCGTATTCGAACCCGCATTGAATGCACTGGTAGAGCTTGAAATCGGTGGACATGTCTACGATCCTGCTTTCTGCTCGAAGTCGATCTTCTCTCGGACGCCGCAGTCGGGGCACGGCCAGTCGTCGGCGATGTCGCTCCATGCGGTACCCGGCGGAAACCCCTCGCGCGGCGCGCCCGTCGCCTCGTCGTAGTCGTACTTGCACACGGGGCATTCGTATATCGCCATCACTGCGCCTGATCTGCGACGCCGTAGCGAGCGAGTATCTTGCCGCGCTTGCTCGGTTGGATGTTGACGGCGGTGATGTCACCCCGATAGTGCTCGAGCACCCTGTGGTCCATGACCTTTCGCCAGATCGGTGGGAAGTAGGCGAGCGAGATCATGCTGGCGTAGCCGCTCGGCAGGTTCGGTGCGCCCTCCATGCTGCGCAGCGTCTGGTAGCGGCGCGTGGGATTGGCGTGGTGATCACTGTGCCGCTGAAGGTGATACAGGAATATGTTGGTCACGATGTGGTCGGAGTTCCAACTGTGCGCAGGCGCGCACCGCTCGTACCGTCCCGACGCGGTCTTCGCGCGCAGCAGACCGTAATGCTCGAGGTAGTTCACGGTCTCGAGGAGCGAGAAGCCGTACACCGCCTGCAGTATCAGGAACGGGACGATCGAAATTCCGAAGACGGCGGTCAACACGCCGAACAGAACGATGGACATCAACCATGCGTTGAGGACGTCGTTGCGAATGTTCCACGTGGACTTGCCCAATCGGTCCATGCGGGTCCTCTCGAGCCGCCACGACGAGTTCAGGCTTCCCCAGACACTGCGGGGGAGGAATCGCCAGAAGCTTTCGCCGAACCGTGCGCTCGCCGGGTCCTCGGGTGTGGCGACGCGAACGTGGTGTCCGCGATTGTGTTCGATGTAGAAATGCCCGTAGAAGGTCTGTGCGAGAGTGACCTTGGAGAGCCACCGTTCGAGGCTGTCCTTCTTGTGGCCCATCTCGTGCGCGGTGTTGATCCCGACGCCTCCCATGACGCCGATGCTGATCGCGAGCCCGATCTTCGATATCAGCCCGAGGCCGCCGTCGATGCCGAGCCAACTCAGGTTGTCGGCCGTCCACAGGTAGCAGGCGATGATCAGGCTCGCCAACTGGAACGGAATGTAGACGTAGGTGCAGTAGCGGTAGTACTTGTCGTTCTCCAGGCGCTCCATCACCTCGTCCGGTGGGTTCTGGCCGTCGGGTCCGAAGAACAGATCGAGGACGGGAAGTAGTCCGTAGACGAGGATCGGCCCGATCCACCACCAGACCGGGGACACCGCAGTCCACCCGAGCTGGTTGAACGCCCAGATCAGGCCGATCGCCAGAAATATGGCCGTGGGCGGGATGAGACCCATGAGCCACAGGTATCGCTTCTTGTCATGCCACTCGTCGACCGGTGTGTTCGGCTGTGGGCTGATCTGAGTTGCCACGACTGAAATCCCTCCTCGGAACCGTACGGACTCCAGGAAGTCGCGTAGTGGTATGAGTCACTGTAGGGATGACAATACACCGAAAATGTAAACCGTCTAGACAAAATTGCTCTTTTGTACTCGTCACAGTGATCTGACGCACTTGTTGTGGTGTGTCCCCAGGTCAGGATGCCCGGATGGGGGTCCTGAGCGTTCCGAGTCGTTCCACTTCGACCTCGACCTCGTCGCCGCCGACGAGGAGCCATGGTGGTTGGCGGACGTAGCCGACGCCATGAGGTGTTCCGGTGACGAGCACGTCTCCTGGCTGAAGGGTCATGGTTCTGCTGATGAAGGCCAGGAGTTCTCCTACGCCGAAGATCAGCGACGACGTGTTGGCGTCCTGAACGGTGGTGCCGTTGACTCGCGTCTGGACGCGGAGACCGTCCCGAAGGTCCCCTACTTCGTCCGCGGTGACCAGTGGTCCGAGTGGACCGCTGTTGTCGACGTTCTTTCCCAGTGTCCATTGACTCGTGATCTTCTGGGCATTTCGGGCAGTGATGTCGTTGAAGGTGGAGTAGCCGAGAACGGCTCGAAGGGCGGTGTCCGGATCCGCGTTGCTGAGTGGGGCAGCGATGTAGGCCGCGACTTCCACCTCCCAGTCGAGTCCGGGTTCATGTGCCGGAATCGTGACCGGTACCCCGTCGACGCTCAGCGATGACGACCACCGACCGAAAATGGTGGGAGAGTGCGGTGGTGTGAAGGTGCTTCGATCATCCGGGGCGTAATTCCCTCCGACGCAGAGGATTCGAGCCCGGTCGGGAACCGCGGGCACTTCGATGATGTCCGAACGTGGTATTCCCCGCTGGCCCGTCGAGTCGATACTTGCCAGCATCGCGATCGGGTCATCCCAGAACGTCGTCATGTCGGCTATCTCGGTCACGCGGTCGTTCTCCAGCCGGCCGACGGTTGTGGTTCGGCTCTGTGGGTGCGCAATGCCTATCAGTTTCATCGGTTGGTCTTGTCCTTCTTCGGTACGGTGGCCGTCATGCGAGTCAGCGGGTGACGGCTTCGGTGGCGGTCAGGAGTGCAAGCTCGCCGGGACTCGGCAATCCTTCCCAGTCGCCCTGCGTGGCAACCGACATCGCTGCCACGGAGGCCGCGGTGGTCATTCGGGTGCGTTCGTCTGCATCGTCGAGTAGCGCTGCGATGTAGCCCGCGACGAACGAATCGCCCGCCCCGATGGGATCGACTTCGGTGACCGGCAGCGAGTCGACGAACACCGTCCCGGCAGGCCCGACCGACACCGCTCCAGCGGCGCCGGAGGTGACGACGGCGGTGGCAGGTCCGCGCTCGGTCAGTGCGGCTGCCAGTTCCTCCCGCTTCTCGGCATCTGTCCCGGTGATCGCGGTTCCGACGATCATCTGGGCTTCGTCCTCGCCGGCGAAAACGATGTCCGCCGAGGCCGTGAGTTCCCGCAATACCTCGGTGGCCTGGTCGCGAGGCCAGAGTCTCGCACGGTAATTGGCGTCGAAGGTGACGGTACCGCCCGCGGCACGGACGACGCCGATGGCAGCGCGGACTGCCTCGGCTGCGCTACGCGAGAGGGCGGGTGTGATGCCGGTACAGTGCAACACCCGGCTGTTGGCGAGTAGTTCGGTGGGCAGATCGTCTGGGTGCAGGTGGGATCCTGCCGATTCCGTTCGGTAGTAGTGGACCCGGCGGATATCTGCGGCGCGACGTTCTTTGATCATCATCCCGGTGGGAGCGTTCGGATCGGTCACCGAATGGACGTCGATACCTTCGGCTCGGAGGCGACCGACCACCAGGGCACCTAGTTCGTCGTCACCTACTCGCCCGATCCAGGCAGCGGTGTGCCCCAGTCTGCGGACCCCGATCGCGACGGTGGATTCTGCTCCCGCAACGGAAAGGCCAAGGGTGTGAGCAGATCTCAACGGTCCGATCTGTCGACTGGTCAGCGAGGCCATCACTTCTCCGAGTGTCACCAGTTCGCTCACTGTTCACCCCGGGCTGCTGCGACGAATTCGGTTGCACGTTGATACAACTCGTGCAGCGAGCCGCCGGTGAGGGCGTCGCCGACCAGGGGAGAGCTGACTCCCACGGCGATGGCTCCGGAATTCCGGTATGCCGCCACATCTTCCACACGAATTCCTCCGGTGGGGACGAGGGGAATGTCGGGCAGTGGTGCAGCGATGTCGGCCAGGTAGCCGGGGCCGAGACCGGAAGCCGGGAATACCTTGACCGCGGACGGCCTGTGCCGCCACGCTTCGACGATCTCGGTAGGGGTGTACGCGCCGGGCAGTGACCCCACCCGGGCGGCACGTGCTGCTCCGATCACCGTCGGGTCGACATTCGGTGACACGACGAATCGTCCGCCTGCTGCCGCGGTGTGGTGTACCTCGGCTTCGGTCAGTACGGTCCCGGTGCCGACGAGGATGGACGAACCGAACTCGTCTGTTGCCTCCCGTACCGCCTGCAGACTTCCCGGAGTGGGGATGGTGATCTCCATGATTCGAACGCCTGCGTCGGCAAGTACTCGAAGTACGTCGACGAGGGGGCCGGGTGTCCTCGAACGCAGGATCGCGACGAGGCCGTGATGCTTCAGGGCAGCGGTGAGACCACTTGGGTCGCAACCGTGTTCGGGGTTGCTTTTAGTGCCGGTGTCAGTGCCGGTGTCGGTGTCGGTGTCGGTGTGTGTCATGATGTCTTCCTTGGCCGAGGGGTGTCCGATGTCATCGGTCGACTGTCACGGTCGCCCGGGGACCGACGGTTTCGCTGACGTACCGGAGCACGGTGACGAGTGTGATCGCAGCGGCGAACATGACGTAGAAGGCCGGAGACAATCTGTTTCCCGTCGCCGCGATGAGCCAGGTCGCGACATAGGGGGCGGTACCACCGAACAACGAGACGACGATGTTGTACGGGATGGCGATTCCGCCGGAACGGATCCTGGGTGGGAACAGTTCGGCCATTGTTGCGGCGATCGCACCGTCGTATGCAGCGAGCAGAAGTCCCAGGCCGACCATCGCCACCATCGCCCAGGCGAAACTGCCGAGCGACATCAGCCACAATGCAGGCCAGGTGAGGACGATGAAGCCGACGGTGCTGCCGATCAGGAGTGGCTTACGGCCGATGATGTCGGACAGTATTCCCATGCCCAGCACGCCGACCGCGATCACCGACAGACAGACGGTCGTCACGGCAAAGGACTGAATCTTCGAGAAGTGCATGCTCGTTTGCAGGTAGCTCGGCATGAACGTCTGCAGAATCCAGTGCCCGACGCCTTTGATCACCACGAGGCCTGCGAGCGCGAGCATCGCCTTGCCGCCGGTACGGAAACTGTCACGCATCGGAGTCTCGGCGACATTTCCGGACTCCTGCAGTCTGCGGAACTCCGGGGTGTCCTCCAGCCTGAGCCGCAGGTACATTCCGATGATTCCCAGCGGCAACGCGACGAGAAACGGTAGCCGCCAACCCCACGAGGTCATGGCGTCGTCACCGAGTGCGGCCGTCAGTGCCAGCACGAGTCCGGAGCCGAAGACGAACGCCGCGAAGCTGAAGGTACTGGAGAAACTCGTATAGAAGCCGCGCCGATTCTTGGGTGCGTACTCGAACAGCAATGTCACCGCACTCGATGTCTCGCCGCCTGCCGCGAAGCCCTGGACCAGACGTGCGACCACCAGCAGCAAGGGTGCGTACATGCCGATCGACGCATGATTGGGAATCAGACCCATCGAGAAGGTGGCCAACGAGGTGATGATGACGATCATCGCCAGAACACGTTGTCTACCAATACGATCGGCCAGCGGACCGAAGAAGAGCGCACCGAGCGGGCGGACCACGAATCCGGAGGCGAAGACCGCGAAAGTCGCCAGCAGAGCGGCCGTGGGATCACCGTCCGCGAAGAAATTTGCGGCGATGATCGTCGAGAGGGTGCCGTAGATGCCCATATCGAACCACTCGACGAAGTGGCCGACACCTGCGCCGATGAGTACTTTGCGCGGCGAGGATCTGTGGGACCGAGTCTCGCTGTCACCGAGATCGTCCGTTTCGGTGACGGCAGAATGTTCTGACATTTCGACCTCATTGTCTGTCGAGAATAGGTGGATGACGATTCGGCGAGCGGGGATCATCCCGCGTTGCTCGTCGATCAGATCTCTCAGTGCGAGAAAGATCGGTGAGAGAAAGTACGTGGCGGGACGCAGCGTCCGGCGCGGTCTCGGTACCGGCGGCGACGGGGGAGGTGTCGCCGCCGGTACCGAGCCCGGATTCGATGTAAATCGTTCTGCAGCAGAGTGTTCGAGTGTGGTAAGTCTTCGAGAGGTAGGTCAGGTCACGATGCGAGATGGGGTGTGGACCGGCCCTAGATACCCCAGTCCGACCCCGATAGAATCGGCGGCTTCGACGATCATTCGTCCCAGTGTCGCCTCGCGTTCGTCGAGGGCGATCGTGGACAGTGCGCCCGACAGCGAGATTGCCGCAATCACCTCGCCGGTGTGGTCTCTGATGGGAGCGGCGATGCACGCCCGGCCGAGGGCCAGTTCCTCGACCTCGGTGGAGAATCCGCGCACGGCAACATCTGCCAGTGCTACCTCGAGCGCCTCATGTGTGGTGATCGTGCGTGTGGTGAACGATTCCAGTGGATTCTCACCGAGTAGTTCTGCTCGCTCCGCCGCGGTGGTCCCGAGCAGCAAGCTTTTGCCCATGGCGGTGGAGTGTAGTGGGTTACGTTGCCCCATCAGTGAATACGACTTCTGAGCCAACTGTCCCTCGACATTGAGAAGGTAGAACAGTTCTGCGCCTCGTCGAACCGACACATTGACGCCGAGACCGAGTTCCCATGCCAACTGCTGGGCGGCCGGGCGTGCCTGACGATAGATCGGATCGTTGTTGAGTGCAACGCCCGCAAGTGTGAGGACGTGCGAACCCAACTCGTAGAGCTGACTGACCGGATCACGCCGGACGAGTCCAGCCGTTTCGAGCGTGGCCAGCAGCCGAGAGGTTGTCGAGACGCCAAGTCCCACACGGGTAGCCACGTCGGAGACCCTGAGCGTAGGCCTGCCCAAGCTGAACGCATTGAGTACGGCGGCAGCGCGCTCGACACTTTGATTACCAGTCTCGGAAGCCATTTCCCAATTATGCGCAGCTGTTGCACATATTGCAAGGGGCATGCAAAACTGGCCCAACCGAAACCAGTGAAACTCTGCAACCTCAGAAAACAATCCTGGAGGAACTTTCCCGATGCGTATCGCCGACGTCACTACATATGTACTGAAGCTTTCCGGTGAACAGGCTTACCTCGGCCGCATGGAAGACGGCAGTGAACTGAGCAGCAACAGCGGTTATCTCGTTCGAGAGCCCTGGCGAAGTCTGTACTCCGGCCGATACGAAACCATGCTGGTGAAGATCACGGCGGACGACGGCACTACTGGTTGGGGAGAGGCGCTCGCACCGGTCGGACCGGAAGTGTCGGCGGCGGTGATCGACACCATGCTCGCCGGATGGCTGCGTGGACGGACATTGAACGGTGCTCGGCCGCTGTGGTTCGGACTCCGCGACCTGATGCGCGAGCGCGGCCACCTCGGCGGCCACCAAGCAGACGCGCTGGCCGCAGTGGATATCGCGCTGTGGGATCTTCACGGAAAACTCACCGGCCTGTCCGTCGCCCAGCTTCTGGGCGGAGCCGTTCGCACCACGATCCCGGCCTACATCTCCGGTCTCGCCCGTTCGACCGACGACGAGCGCGCTGCGCTTGCCGCGGACTGGGCCCGGCGTGGAGCCACGACCGTCAAGCTCGCCTTGGGCAAGGGAATCGACACCGACCTTGCGACGTACGACGCGGTCGCCGCCGCCGCTCCCTCGCTCGACATCGCGGTCGACGCGCACTGGGCCTACCGGATCAGCGAGGCGATCGAGCTCGGACAGGAACTCGACCGCCGCAAATCCCTCTTCTTCGAGGCCCCCCTTGCGCCCGAGGACATCGCCGGACATCACGAGCTCACCACCCGAATCGTCACTCCGGTCGCGGTCGGTGAAGCACTGCGACATCGTTTCGAATTCGCGGAATGGTTCGAGCGTCGTGCACTCCGGCTCGCACAACCCGACGTGGCCCGCACCGGCATCACCGAGGCCATGGCTATCGCCGAAGTCGCCTCCGCTGCGCACGTTCCCGTTGCGTTTCATCATTCCGTCGGCCTCGGTATCGCTCTGGCCGCGGGTATCCACGTCTCGGCCGTGAGTCAGGACACCCCGTTCTTCGAGTATCAGCCCGACACCATTCCGGTGGCGCAGAGCATCCTGCGTACTCCTCTTACTGCCGGACCCACCGGATTCGAATTGCCCACCGGCCCTGGACTGGGCATCGACATCGATGCCAGTCACATCACCGCCCTCGCCAAGGAGAACTGATCATGCACACCCCGACCGGCCTCATTCCCATCCTGGCCACACCGTTCACAGACTCAGGCGAACTGGACCTACCGTCGTTGCGTTCGCTGGTCGAGTTCCAGCTCGCCAGTGGCGTCGACGGCGTGGCTGTATTCGGAATGGCCAGCGAGGGCTTCGCATTGACCGCCACCGAACGTGCCTCGATCCTGCGTGAGGTACGCGATGTCGGCGGCGCGAACATCCCCATCATCGCCGGTGTCAGCGGCGGAAGTACCGTCACCGCCCTCGAACAAGCCCGGGCCGCAGCCGACGGTAGCGCCGATCAGGTCATGGTCCTGCCGCCGTGCCCGACGAAACCCAGCCCAGCGCAGGTTCTCGAGTTCTACGGCGATGTCGCGGACGGAGCGGGGGTCCCGGTCATGGTCCAAGACGCTGTAGGCGTGACCGGGGTCACGCTCGACGTCAGTGCGATCAGTCAGCTCGCCCAGATCAGCGGCGTCACCTCGATCAAGGTGGAGTCGCCGCCTACACCGCCGAAGATCGCAGCCATCAGCAAGGACAGAGACAGTAATAACGGAGACCTCGTTGTCCTCGGTGGCCTCAACGCACAATCACTCATCGAGGAATACGACAACGGTGCGGTCGGCACCATGCCCGCCTGCGAATTCTCCGACGTTCTCCGTCCCATCCTCGACAGCCTCGCAGCCGGCAGGCGAGACGACGCGCGCGCAGCCTTCAACCGATTGCTGCCCCTCATCCACCTCGGTGTCCGACCAGGAATGGCCTGGGCGGTACACAAGGAAGTGCTGCTGCGCCGTGGAATCATCGCCTCGGCTGCCGTGCGGCTGCCCGCGCGCACCCTCGATTCCGTCACCGAGAGAGCTCTCGGTGAGGTGCTCGGCGATCTGGCGCTACCCCAGGTTCGCGTGGGACACCGAGTCTTCTCGTAGAAACCGAGGCGATCAGGGATCAGCCGGACTTCGACAGCAGGCCGACGTTCCTGTTCTCGGGACGGGCGAGACCGTAGTGTCCGCGCAGGGTATCGGCGGTGTACTCCGTCCGAAACAGGCCTCTGGCCTGCAGGATCGGCACTACGTGGTCGACGAAGATCTCGAGTCCCGACGGCAGGATCGGCGGCATGATGTTGAATCCGTCCGCTGCCCCGCTGTGGAACCACGACTCGATGGCGTCGGCGACCTGCTCGGGTGTGCCCGTGAAAGTGCGGTGCCCACGCCCGCCGCCGAGGCGACCGATCAGCTGCCGGACGGTCAGGTTCTCGCGGCGGGCCAGATCGACGATCAACGTGTAGCGGCTCTTCGCGCCCTCGATGGCATCCTCGGGGAGCAGTTCGGCGGGAAGTGGTTCCTCCAGCGGCAATTCGGTGATCGGGATCTTCAGTAGCTCCGCCAACTGCCGGTGCGCGAACTCGTGGACGATGTAGCTCTCGAGTTCGGCGTCCTTCGCCTTGGCCTCGGCTTCGGTGCTACCGATGACCGGGACGATGCCAGGGAGGACCTTGATGCCGTCGGGGTCACGTCCGAACGATGCTGTGCGCGTTTTGATGTCGGAGTAGAACTCCTGCGCGTCGGCGAGGTTTTGCTGTGCGGTGAAGATCGCTTCGGCATACTGCGCCGCGAAGGCGCGTCCGTCCGCCGATGATCCTGCCTGCACCAGAAGCGGATAGCCCTGCGGACTGCGGGCGATGTTGAGTGCGCCGTCGACCGAGTAGAACTCCCCGCGGTGGTGTGGGGGATGAATCTTCGAATCGTCACCCCAGACTCCCGACGGTTTGTCGGCGATCTCCACGTCGTCTTCCCAACTGTCCCAGAGCTTCTGGGTGACCTCGACGAACTCGCGGGCCCGGCGGTAGCGTTCGGAGTGTGCGGGCTGGTCGCTCAGGCCGAAGTTGCGCGCAGCATCCCCGCCCGCTGTGGTGACGATGTTCCAGCCGGCGCGCCCGCCGCTGAGGTGGTCGATCGAGGAGAATCGCCGCGCCAGGTTGTACGGGCTGTTGTAGGTCGTGGAGGCCGTGGCGATCAATCCGATCCTGTTCGTCACCACCGACAGCGCCGAGAGGAGCGTGAGAGGTTCGAAGCCGCCGGACGGGCGACGTCCGACCTCCGCATGCAGAACGGGGCCGTCGGCGAAGAAGATCGAGTCGAACAGGCCACGCTCGGCCGTCTGCGTCAAACCGACGTAGTGGGCGAGGCTGGAGCTGGCACCGGGATCGCTCTCGGGCAGGCGCCACGATGCTTCGTGGTGCCCGGTGGACATCAGAAAAGCATTCAGGTGCAGCTGTTTCGTCATGCGGATACCTCGATCGAGTCGACGACACCGAGAGCTGCGAGTAGTTGATCGCGGTAGGTGCCGAACAGTGGGTTCTTGTGATCGCGTGGGCGGTCGAGTTCGATGGCGAGGTCGAGTCCGATCTTGCCCTCGTCGAGAACGAGCACACGGTCCGCGAGTGCCACGGCTTCGTCGACGTCGTGGGTGACGAGCAGAACCGTCGGGCGGTGGCGTTCGCACAGTTCTCGCACGAGTTTGTGCATGCGAATGCGGGTGAGTGCATCGAGCGCGCCGAACGGCTCGTCCGCGAGCAACAGCTGTGGATCCCATACGAGCGAACGTGCAAGTGCCGCACGTTGTGCCTCACCGCCGGACAGCTCCGACGGCCATGCGCGTTCCCGACCGGCGAGCCCGACCTCGGCGAGCGCGTCGAGTCCGCGCGCGCGAACGTCCTTGCCTCCTGCGCCGAGCAACACGTTGTCGAGAACGCGTTTCCACGGCAGCAGTCGAGAGTCCTGGAACACCATCGAGATTCGCTCGGGGCGCACGATCGATCCCGAGCCTGCGACGTCGTCGTCCAGTTCGGCGACCGCGCGCAGCAAGGTGCTCTTGCCGGAGCCGCTTCGGCCGAGCAGTGCCACGAATTGGCCACTCGGGATCTCGATGTCGAGTCCGTTCAGTACGGTCCGCCGGCCGAATTCACGGACCAGTCCGGTGATCCGCAGCCCTAACTGTTCAGTCCTCGGCGCCACGACAGTGCCTTCCTTTCGACGATGCGGATGACGGCGTCGGTGATGAATCCGAAGACGCCGTAGATGACGAGCCCGACGACGATGACGTCCATCTGGCCGTAGTTCTGTGCCTGGAACATCAGGTAACCGAGACCGCTCGTGGCATTGATCTGTTCGAGGACCACGAGGGAGAGCCATGAGATGTTCACGGCCAGACGTAGGCCGACGAAGAACCCGGGAAGCGCACCGGGAAAGACGACCTGCCGAATGAACTGTGCCCGGGACAGTCGTAGTACCTGCGCGAGTTCGACGTAGCGGTGGTCGATGCCTTGCAGTGCGGCAACGAGATTGATGTAGATGGGAACGAACACGCTCAGCGCGATGATGACGATCTTGAAGCCCTCACCGATTCCGAGCCACAGAATGAGCAGTGGAATCAGGCCGAGTGTGGGGATCGCGCGCTTGATCTGAACGGTGCCGTCGATCAGGGTGTCACCGATTCTGGTCAAACCCGCGAGTAGTGCGAGCACCAGGGCGAAGGCGAGCCCGAGGGCGAAGCCGATCGCTGCGCGTTGCAGCGAGGTGACGATGTCGCCCTTCAGTGTTCCCGTTGTCCACAGGTCGACGAAGGTACTCGCGATAGTCCACGGTGCGGGCAGCAAGCGTGTGTCCACCAATTCGTAGGCGGACGCGATGCTCCAGATCGCGACGATGAGTATCGGACCGGCAACCGGGGCCCATCGCGGAGACTTTCTCGGTACCAACCGCTTTCGACGTCGGGTGGTCGATACCCGGGTGTTGCTGCCGGTCTCTGCGGTGCCCGTGGTCTCTGCGGTGCCGGTGGTCTCTGCGGTGTGTGCGGTGTCGGTGCGCTCCGGGCGCACGGAAACAGTGGTCATGATCAGCTCCGATATTCGGTGGG
Organism: Rhodococcus yunnanensis NBRC 103083; assembly: GCF_001895005.1. Taxonomy (GTDB): domain Bacteria; phylum Actinomycetota; class Actinomycetes; order Mycobacteriales; family Mycobacteriaceae; genus Rhodococcoides; species Rhodococcoides yunnanense. Next base: position 146,221 of record NZ_BCXH01000014.1, read on the forward strand.
GATCTTGTCATCGAGGATGTGCTCGAAACGGCGGTCGAACAGGGTCTCGGCGTCGAACGAGTCCACGAACCCCGCCGAGGACAGCAGGTCGATGTTCTTCTGCTGCCAGTCGATCGCCTCGTCCCAGGTGGTCGGGTAGATGGGACGATTGGCGAGATCGATGACCGCCCGCGCGTCGTTCGGTGTGAGATTCTGCGTACCGACGTAGAACTTCTCTGCCCAGGTATCCGGGTTCTCCCAGATCCAGATGTTGGCGCGCGCCCAGATAGGGATGTACGACGCCAAAGCTGCTGCCTTGTCGGCATTTTCGAGCACCGTGGTCGGTGCCCACAGTATGCTGAGCAGATCCACCACGTCCGTGGTGATCACCTTCGCGCCGTCGGCGGCGTACTGCTCGAGGTACTTCGGTACCTGCGAGTTTCCGAGCACCGCGATGTCCACCTGCCCGGACTGCAGAGCCGTCAGGAACTGATTGCTCGTCAGATTGGTCAACGTGACATCCGACTGGTCGATCCCGGCTTCCTCCAGCGCCCGAAGCAGAACCGTGCCCTGCGCCTGGCCCTGGGAGAACGCCAGCTTCTTTCCGGCGAAGTCCGCGACGGTGGAGATGTCGGAACCGGGCTTGGTCGCGAAGGCGTAGTTGGGGGTTCGGGTCAGCTGGACCGCAACGATCCGTGCGTCCAGCCCCTGGTACTCGGCCTGGATCGGGGGTAGGCCCGCGTTGTTACCGACGTCGAGCGAGTCGGCGCGGAAGGCATTGATGATGTCGGGTCCCGCGCCGATGTTCGGCCATTCGGGTACCTGGAATTTCAGTTCGTTTCGCAGTCCGGACAGCTCCAGTGCCAGGGTCAACGATCCTTGGTAGGCCGCGATCTTCAATGCGGTGTCGGGTGGGAAGTCGGTCGGAAGTGTCGCGTCGTCGGACAGTGCAGGCCCTGAGTTCGCGGTGCCTGCACATGCCGCGAGACCCAGTGCGGCGACACCACCGAACAAGCCCTTGAGTAGCAGACGTCTGTCGACGGTGGCCGTGGTGAGGGTGGAGAGAGGCACGAGAGTTTCCTTCGGGTGGTATCCGAGCGCGACGTCACCGCCGAAACAATCGTCGAACCGGGAAGGTGCCCGAGTCGAACCGATGTTCGGCTGTCGCGCGAATCGAAAGTGAGGTGACGAACCTGTGTCAGTCAGACAGTACGACAACAGAACTCGGCCACGCGGTGCGATCCGGCGGCCGACGTGGTCTGTGTGGTGGTCACCGATTCATTGTGTCGGTCGGTTCGAGGATCGGTCAACATTGCGTCCTATCGAATTAAGTCCGCGCAGGTGAACTGACGTGCCCCAGAGACCGGGCGAGGTGTCACAGGGCCGGGGCGAGCTGCCCGGTGAGCTGTTCGAGTGGGTCCCGGTACAGCTTTCCCAACATCGAGGCGCCGCCTGCAACAGGCAGCAGTCGCCCGTGAAAGCTGCTCGGCAGCACGCTGTCGACGACGTCGCGACGGCCGTAGGACGACTCGGCCACACCCGCACGCACCGCGTCCAGGCACTCCGGCAGCACGTGCATTCCGGGATCGCAGACTATGAACACCTCGGGATTGAGGATGTCGAGCAGACTTCCCGACACCAGGCCGACACGATACGACCTGTCCACGAGAAGCTGTGTGGCGGAAGGGTTTCCCGATTCGGCAGCGGCGAGCAATACACCGAAATCGGGGACCTCGATGATTCCTCGGCGAACCGCGTCGCGCACGAGCACGCGCTCGGAGAGTGTGGCCTGGAAGCATCCGGTACGTCCGCACGAACAGTGTTCGGTGCTGTGCTCGATCGGCATGTGCGCTACCGCGCCGGCCGCGGAACCGGGGCCTGCGTGCACCAGACCGTCGGTGGCGAAGGCTGCATCGATGACGTTGCCGACGAACAGTTGCACGACGCTGCGTCGAGCACGCGGTTCACCGAACAGGCATTCGGCGTCGACGAGGGCACGCACGTGCGAGTCGACGTGGACGTCGAACCCGGTGCGATGCTCGAGCAGCTCACGCACCGCGACGCCGTTCCAACACGTGAGCGGATGTTCGACGACGATGCCGCGGTCGGGGTCGACCCAGCCGCCGACCGCGAATCCGATGCCCAGCACCCGCGAGGCGCGGTCGGCGGTCAACTCGGTCATGAGCTCCACCGCGACGTCGAGGACCGTGTTGGGCGGCTGCCCGCGATGCGCGTGTCGATCGGTCGCGATCACTCGACCGCGAAGATCGACGAGTGAGACGGTGATGTGGGTGAGGGACAGATGAATGCCGCACACCATCGGCTCGTCCGCGATGTCGATCGGCACGTGCGGCCGACCCATCCGACGAGACCCGACGGCGACGACGGTGGGTCTCTCCCGCAGGAGCCCTCGGTCGATCAACCTGTTGCTCGTCGTGGTGACCGTGGCGGGAGAAAGCCCGGTCAGACGCGCGATGGTGCTTCGGGCGATCGGTCCGTGATCGAGCACCGTGCGCAGGACTGTCGCAGGGCTGCCGCCAGCTCTGATCGTCGTCATCGGGATCACGTTAGGCCGCGCCGACTGTGAAGAGAAGATAAACGATCCGCGTGATCGGATGTCCGGCACCGGGCCGATTCGCCACGTGCTCGATACCGTCACGAAACATGACCGGCACACCGCGTTCGTACAGTTCGTTGGTTGGCTCCGCGAACAAGCAGTGGAGCCCGAGGCCGAGGGGTAGAAGCGTATGAGTGGAAATGCCGTTCGTCTGCAGGCGATCAAGGACGTCGAGGCCTATGTGCCCCCCGCGGTCAGCTACTCGGGCGGCGAGAAGCCAGGCGAGATCTTCGGGGAGAACGTGTTCAGCAAGGTCGTCATGCAGAAGCGCCTGCCGAAGTCGGTCTACAAGTCGGTGATCGCGACCATCGAGAAGGGCAAGAAGCTCGATCCCCTGGTCGCCGACGCGGTGGCGTCGGCGATGAAGGACTGGGCGCTCGAGAAGGGTGCGACGCACTACGCGCACGTCTTCTACCCGCTCACCGGTCTGACCGCCGAGAAGCACGACAGCTTCTTCGACCCCGTCGGTGACGGCAGCGCGCTCGCCGAATTCGCAGGCAAGACGCTCATCCAGGGCGAGCCCGACGCGTCGAGCTTCCCCAACGGCGGCCTGCGCAACACGTTCGAGGCGCGCGGCTACACGGGCTGGGACGTCACGAGCCCGGCGTACGTGCTCGAGAACCCGAACGGCAACACGCTGTGCATCCCGACGGTGTTCGTGTCGATGACCGGTGAGGCGCTCGATCACAAGACACCGCTACTGCGCTCGCAGCAGGCGATGGGCGGGCACGCCGAGCGGATACTGAAGCTCTTCGGACACGAGAACATCGAGAATATCGTCTCGTTCTGCGGCCCGGAGCAGGAGTACTTCCTCGTCGACCGGCACTTCTTCCTCGCTCGCCCCGATCTGCTCAACGCCGGACGAACGCTGTTCGGCTCGAAGCCCCCGAAGGGCCAGGAGTTCGACGACCACTACTTCGGTGCGATCCCCGAGCGTGTGCTCGGGTTCATGATGGACACCGAGCGCGAGCTGTTCAAGCTGGGCATTCCGGCGAAGACCCGGCACAACGAGGTCGCGCCAGGGCAGTTCGAGATCGCGCCGATGTTCGAGCGTGGCAACATCGCGGCCGACCACCAGCAGCTGCTGATGACGACGTTCAAGACGATCGCCAAGAAGCACGGCATGGAATGTCTGTTTCACGAGAAACCGTTCGACGGCGTCAACGGATCCGGCAAGCACGTCAACTTCTCGCTCGGTAACTCCGAGCTAGGGTCGTTGTTGGTGCCGGGCGACAATCCACACGACAACGCGCAGTTCCTCGTCTTCTGTGCCGCCGTCATTCGCGCGGTCCACAAATACGGCGGCCTGCTGCGCGCATCGGTGGCGTCGGCGACCAACGATCACCGCCTCGGTGCCAACGAAGCTCCACCTGCGATCATCTCGATCTTCCTCGGCGATCAGCTGGCCGATGTGTTCGATCAGATCGCCAAGGGCGCGGCGACGTCCTCGAAGGGCAAGGGCACCATGATGATCGGCGCCGACACCCTTCCGGTGCTGCCGACCGACCCGGGCGACCGTAACCGAACCTCTCCATTCGCCTTCACCGGCAACCGCTTCGAGTTCCGCGCCCCCGGTTCGATGCAGACCGTCAACGGACCGATGGTCACGATCAACACCATCATGGCCGAGGCGCTCGACTACATGGCCACGAGCCTCGAGACCGCCGTCGCCGACGGCACCGATTTCGATACGGCCGTGCAGAATCTGCTGACCGAGATCATCACCGAGCACGGTGCTGTGGTGTTCAACGGCGACGGGTACTCCGACAACTGGCAGATCGAGGCCGAGTCACGAGGCCTTCCGAACCTGCGTACCACGCTCGACGCGCTGCCTGAGCTCATCACCGAGTCCTCGATGGAACTGTTCGAGAAGTACAAGGTCTTCAACCACCGAGAGATGCACTCCCGCTACGAGATCGGACTCGAGCAGTACGCGCTGACGGTCTTCGTCGAGGCCAGGTTGACGCTGGAGATGGGGCAGACCTCCATCCTCCCGGCCGCGGTTCGGTACCAGACGGAGTTGGCGCAGAATGTCGCGGCGCTCAAGGCAGCGGGTGTCGATGCGGACATGTCGGAACTGCAGGCGGTGTCCGAACCGCTGGCAGCGCTGAAGTCCGCCTTGGCGGCGCTCAAGGCTGCACTCGAGAGCGATCCGGGCGGCGAGGCTCTCGACGAGGCCACGCACGCCAAGGACGCGTTGTTGCCCGCGATGGCCGCGGTTCGTTCGGCGTCCGACGTCCTCGAGGGCATGGTCGCCGACGACCTCTGGCCGCTCCCGACGTACCAGGAAATGCTCTACATCCTCTGACAGGCCCCGGCGCGGCCGTACATCTCGGCCGCGCCGTCCTGCTAGAAGTCCACCTTCGACCGCGCGCGTATCTTGCTGACGATCGTGAAGACGATGGCGAGGGTGATCAGCGAGTACAACACGATCGTGATCGTGCTGCCGACGAGTATGGATGGGTCGCCTTCGCTGACGGCCAGTGCGCGTCGTAGTGAATCCTCGGCCAACGGACCGAGGATGACGGCGATCAAGACCGGCGCGAGTGGAATGCCGTAGCGCCGCATCATGAATCCGAGAATGCCGAGTCCGAGCATGAACATCAGGTCGACGATCGATGCGCTCGTGGCGTAGACGCCCAGGGCTGCGAACACCGAGATGCCCGCGTAGAGATAGTTCTTGGGGATCTTCAGCAGCTTCGCCCACAGCGGTGCGAACGGAAGATTGAGGATCAGCAGCACGATCATCGCGACGAACAGGCTGGCGAGCAACGCCCAGACGATGTCTCCGCTGCGTTCGAACAGCAACGGTCCCGGCTGCATCCCGTACTGCTGGAAGGCGGCAAGAAGGATGGCCGCCGTGGCCGACGTGGGCAGGCCGAGGGCGAGCAACGCTCCCATCGCGGTTCCTGCAGTGGCGTTACCGGCAGCCTCGGGTCCGGCGACGCCCTTGATCGCACCCTTGCCGAACATCGGGTTCTTGCTGCGACGGTCGAGCCTGCGCTCGGCGCCGTATGCCAGGAAGCTCGGTACTTCGGCACCGCCCGCCGGGATGACGCCGAACGGCACACCGAACGCGGTGCCGCGCAGCCACGCCGGTAGTGCCTCGCGGAACTCGGTGCGGCTCAGGAACGGGCGTCCCTCGGAGACGATGAGCGAGTTGTCCTCCGGCCGTCCGATCCTCGATGCGACGTGGATGACCTCGCCGAGTGCGAGCATCGCCACGGTGATGACGACGATGTGGATGCCGTCGAACATCGCCGGGACGTCGAAGGTGAACCGTGATGCGCCGGATGGACCGTCGATGCCGATGACGGCGAGCGTCAGGCCGATCAGCAGCGCGGTCAGACCCTTGAGCGCCGAGTCCGACACCACCGCGGAGGTCGCGATGAACGCGAAGACCGCGAGGGCGAAGTACTCGGCCGGACCGAAGTTCGTTGCGAGCGAGGCCAATGTCGGTGCGAAGAACACGACCAACGTCGTCGCGACGATGCCGCCGATGAAGGCGCCGATGGCCGACGTCGCCAGTGCTTGCGGAGCCCGGCCGTTCTTGGCCATCCGGTGGCCCTCGAATGTTCCTGCGATCGCAGTGCTGTTTCCCGGGGTGTTCATCAGGATGCCCGCGATCGAATCACCGAACAGCCCACCGAAGTAGACACCCGCGAACATGATCAGCGCGGCAGTCGGGTCGAGCGTGAAGGTGACCGGAAGAAGCAGAGCGACGGCCATGGCGGAACCGAGACCGGGTAGCACCCCGACCGCGGTACCGAGGATGGCGCCGACGAGAACCCAGACCAGGTTCATCGGCGTCAGCGCAGTACCGAACCCGTCGACGAGGTTGTTCAGCGAGTCCATCAGAAGACCGCCGCGAGCAGCCCACCGGGCAGCGTGAGACCGAGACCGGCGGAGAACGCGATCTGTACCGCCGAGGACATCAGCAGGGCAATGGCACCGTCGAACACGTAACGCCGCGAACCCAATCCGACCGAGACACCCCAGAACAGCAGGGCGCCTGCGAGAACCCAACCGAGTGGGTCGAGCAGAGCGATGAACAGTGCGACGGCACCGACCGTGATGCCGAGGGTGCGCCAGTTGCTCACCGTGCCGGTCATCGGTTCACCGGCGTCGTCGACCCCTCGATCCACGACGTCGGGTCGGAGCACGAGCTGCACGGCGACGAGCAGTGCAACGACGAAGCAGCCGCCGGCGACGATGGACGGAAAAACTTGTGGCCCAGGTGACGTCGCGGTCGCAGGTACGTCCATGGTGACCGTTCCGTATACCAGGAACACGCCGAGCGCGACGAGAAGCGCGGGAACGACGAGGCCGCTGCGGCCAGTCCAGAACGTCCTGCTGACCGAGGTATCGGTACTCATACCAGTCCCAACTCTCGGAGTATGTCGGTGATGCGGGTCTGCTCGACGTCCAGGAACTCACCGAACTCGTCCCCGGTCTGGAATGCCACCTTCCAGCGGTTCCGCTCGACGGCGGTCGCCCACTGTTCGGTGTCCTGCATTTCGGTCGCGATCGCGATGAGTGTGTCCCTGTCCTCGTCGGAGATGCCGGGAGGTGCGACGATGCCGCGCCAGTTCACCAGGTCCACGTCGTAACCGAGTTCGACGAAGGTGGGGACGTCGATGCCGTCGACGGGTTCGGGCGCCGCGACGGCGAGTGCACGCACGTTGCCTGCCTCGATCTGATCGCGGAAGTCGTTGTACCCGCTGACCGCGACGCCGACCGTGTTGGAGAGCAGCGACGTGAGCACCTCACCACCGCCCGAGTAGGCGATGTAATTGATGGCCGCGGGATCGATGCCTGCCTCCTGGGCGAGTTGGCCCGCGACGATGTGGTCGATACCGCCGAGCGATCCGCCGCCGATGGGCAACCCGCCCGGGTTCGCCCGCCACGCCGCGATCATGTCCTCCACGTTCTCGTAGGGGGAGTCCTTGGGAACGACGAACACCTCGAAGTCCTCGGCGAACTTCGCGATCGGCACGGTGTCGGCAAGGGTGGTCGCGGAATCGTTGATGGCGATGCCGCCGAGCATCACGGTTCCGGTCACCATGACCGTCGTCGATTGCCCTGCGAGGCTTTCGAGTTGGCTCAATCCGATGGTTCCGCCCGCGCCCGGCACGTTGACGACCTGTGCATTGTTGACGATGCCGTCGCTTCGCAGTGCCTGTTGTGCCTCGCGTGCGACGAGGTCCCAGCCGCCGCCTGCGGCCGCGGGGGCGATCATCGTCAGCTTCGCGCGAGCATCGGAACCGCTTCCGCTCCGGCTCGCGTCGAGACCGGCCACTGTCACGGCCGCCGCGACGGCAACAGCCAACAGCGCCGTGGACAGTGTGGGCGATTTCCCGGTGTGCGATTTCCTGGTCACTGCGCAGGCTCCGCGCGCGTTCGACCTCTGGTGTGATGTGTCACACCACGAGAGTAGATAGGCTCTGTCCCATTAGTCCAATTCACGAAGATCGTCCCGATCGGAGCCAGTATGTCGGTAGCTGTTGTAGTAAGTGAGTCACCGGAAGGCCGTGAGGCACTCGTCCGGGCTGTCGAGGAGGCGGAACTACGAGGCCTCGGGCTCACCGTCCTGTTGGTTGTGCCCGAGGCGTCGGTGTCCGAAGAAGACCGTGCGGCAACGACTTCCGCGACACAGCAGATTCTGTCCGGCCGTGGACTGGCCGACGCCTCGTTCTCGATTCGAGTCGAACCGGACGCGGGAGATCCCGCAGGCGCCATCGTCGATCTCGTCGCGGACGTCGGCGCGAGCCTGCTGGTGATCGGATCGAAGCGTCGATCCGCGGTCGGCAAGTTCTTGATGGGGAGCACCGTGCAACGTGTTCTGTTGGACAGTGCTGTTCCGGTTCTGGTGGTGAAAGCTCCCCAGGAATCGGCGACCCGCTAGAATCGGACATCTCGGTATCGTCGAGGACGTCAGCCCCACCCACAAGCAGAGGATTCATGGACAGCGATAAACCCGGGCCGGACACGGCTCCCCGCACTACGAAAACTACGTGCGAGGCGGTGTCCGGCGAATGAGCGTGATTCTCACCCTCTTGCTCGGCTTCCTCGTCGTCTTCCTGATCACTGTGGTCACCGGCTATTTCGTGGCTCAGGAATTCGCATACATGACCGTGGACCGCTCCCGGCTGAAGGCTCGCGCCGAAGCCGGCGACGCAGGTGCCCGGCGTACTCTGCAGGTCACCAAGCGCACGTCCTTCATGCTGTCCGGTGCACAGCTCGGTATCACCGTGACCGGTCTGCTCGTCGGTTACGTGGCCGAACCACTGATCGGACAGTCGCTCGGCACCATTCTCGGCGGAGTGGGAGTTCCCACCGCAGTCGGTGTCGGCGTCGGTGCCGTGCTGGCGTTGCTGTTCTCCACCTTCGTGCAGATGTTGTTCGGTGAGTTGTTCCCCAAGAACTTCGCCATCGCGCGTCCCGAACCCGTCGCCCGCTGGTTGTCGTTGTCGACCACCATCTACCTCAAACTGTTCGGTTGGCTCATCACCATTTTCGATCACGCCTCGAATCTGCTGCTCAAAGCGCTGAAGATCGAGCCGGTGCACGACGTCGAGCATTCGGCGACACCGCGTGACCTCGAACATATCGTGGCCGAATCCAAGGATTCGGGGGATCTGCCCGACGAGCTGTCCGACCTGCTCGATCGTATTCTCGACTTTCCGACCCGCACGGTCGAGCACGCGATGATTCCGCGGTCCCGTACTGCAACGGTGCGCGCGAGCGATACCTTGGCGAGCGTCAGTTCGCTGATGGGGCAAGAGCATTCACGCTATCCGGTCTTGGACGACGACGACGGGATCGTCGGAGTGGTGCATCTGCTGGACATTCTTGCGATCACGGACCGTCCGGATGCCGAGATTCGTGAGTTCGTCCGTCCCGCATTGATACTTCCCGAGACCCAGACTCTGCCCGACGCCGTCGGCGAGCTTCGCTCCTCGAAGAATCAACTCGCCTGTGTGATAGACGAATACGGCGGAATGACCGGCGTCATCACGATCGAGGACCTCTCGGAGGAACTCGTCGGCGAGATCACCGACGAGCACGACCGCGGCGTCGTCGATCCCACTCCCGTCGTTGCCGAGGACGGAACCTGGACCATGGGCGGGGAGGTCCACATCGACGAGGTGGAACGGTCGATCGACCACGATCTGCCCGCCGGTGACTACGAGACCATCGCAGGTCTTGTCATCGCCCATCACGGTTCACTGCCTAGTGTCGGCACGAGCATCGAGGTCGCACTTCCGGCGGATTCGGCCGATCTGGTGAACGACGACGACGAGGTGCCCGAGAGATTCGTGATGCTCGACGTGCTCGAGATCGACAACTACGTTCCATCCCTGGTTCGACTCGAACTCGGTGTCCGCGCGCACGGTGCGTCCGAGCGCGACGCCGCAGACGAGCGAGAAACGGACAATCACCGATGAGCAATCCCTGGATCGTCCTGGCCGTCACCGTCGGTCTCATCGCGGCCAGTGCATTCTTCGTCGCGGTCGAGTTCGCGTTGTTGGCGGCAAAACGACACCGACTCGAAGATGCCGCTGCCACGAGCAGATCCGCCCGCGCGGCGCTACGCAGCTCGAGCGAGCTCACAGTTCTGCTGGCGGGCTCGCAGCTCGGCATCACGTTGTGCACCCTCGCGCTCGGCGCGACCACCAAACCGGCGGTGCATCATTGGCTGACGCCCGCCTTCGAGTCGTGGGGCGTCCCGTACTGGGTGGCCGATGTGGCGGGCTTCGTGCTCGCGCTGATCATCGTCACGTTCCTGCACCTCGTGGTCGGCGAGATGGCGCCCAAGTCCTGGGCGATCGCGCATCCGGAGAAGTCTGCGACGATGCTCGCGATTCCGATGCGCGGTTTCATGTGGTTGACGCGGCCGATCCTCGTCGCGCTCAACGGAATGGCCAACTGGTGCCTGCGGAAAGTGGGCGTCGAACCGGCCGATCAGGTCGCGTCGGGGCAGAACCCGGACGACCTGCGCCAGCTCGTGGAGCACTCCGTCAACGTCGGGGCGCTCGATGCGAGTTACTCGGTACAGATCTCGGTAGCACTCGAGCTGCAGAACCTGGTGGTGGGCGACTTGATCCGCACGCCAGGCCTGCCGACCTCGGTTCCGGCGTCGTCGAGCATGGACGACGTCCGCGCCGCATCACTCGCGTCGGGGCATCTGCGCATCCTCGTCAGCGACGGTGAGATCGTCAGCGGCGTCGTGCACGTGCGTGACACGTTGAACGGGAATGTCGATCTCGCCGAGGTCACTCGCCCGGTGTTCACGTTGGCGTCGGACACTCCCGTGTACGTGGCCCTGGCGTCCATGCGAGAGACGAGCAGTCACCTGGCGGTCGTCGTCGACGGAGACCGCACGGTCGGTGTGGTGACGCTGTCGGATGTTCTGACGCGACTCCTGCCCATCGCCGTCTAGACGGGACCGATGACGAGCAGTGTGGCCCAGTAGGCGGCAATGTCGTGACCGACCTGTGGAAGAAGAAGGTCGTACAGCAGGTAGGACATCATCGGGAAACCGACTCCTGTTCGCGGGCGCGACCGTGTACGGCCGCTGACGGGGGTGAAATGCACCTCATGTTCCACCAGAACGGTCGGAAAGGTCAACAGCATCGGTGGATTCCGGCGTCCTGGCCAACTTCCACAGTATGGGCGCTGCCAGATGCAGCACGTCGCATTCGAGTGGGGTGAGTTCGGAGCTCATCGCGTCGGCGAGCCACCGATCTCGCTGTAACCGATCGGCGGCGACGAGTGATGTCCCCTTGTCCGTGATGCGGATGAGCAGTCGTCGCCGGTCGTTGACGTCGGGGGATCGGGTGACCAGGTCCTCGGCTTCGAGCGTGTTCAGGTTGCTCGTGAGCGATTGGATCCGCACGCCTTGCAGAGCCGCGAGGTCCACCGGTGCACTCGATCCGCCGGAGCGTTCGACGTCGCCGAGGATCTGCATCTGGCTCGGCGTCAGGTAATGCTGCGGACGCTGCCTGCGCAGTCTTCTGGTCAACGCGAGCATCGCCTCCCGTAGCTCGGTTGCGCTCATATCGTTCCTCCCCGTTAAAAATTAGTACGCACAACTGTAGCGTCGAAGTCGGGATTGCCCGGTTTGACCGACAGATTGATAAGAGTAGCCTTAGTGTATGCGAAAAACCATGCTCCGATGGGTAGCTCTTCTGGCAGCAACCATCGTGGTGTGGGCCGCTCTCGCGGCTCTCGGCCTGTCGGCGGCGGCATTGTTCGCTTCGCTGGTGGTCGCCGCGGGCTTCGCCGTCCGCGGCATCGGCCCGAGCCGCGTTCCCAAGCCGGCGGGCATGCTCGCGCAAGGGATTCTGGCCGTCAGCATCGGTCTGATGGTCGATACCGAGACGTTGTCGGCGCTCGGCTCGAGCTGGTTGCCCGCACTCGGGGTCTGCGCCGCGACACTCGTGGTCAGTGTGGCCGCGGGACTTCTGCTGGCCGTGCACCGGGACGTCGATACGCTGACCGGCGCGCTGTCGATGATCGCGGGCGGCGCACAGGGTCTCGTGGCAGTGACACGGGAGCTCGGCGGCGACGAACGCATGGTGGCCGTCATTCAATATCTACGAGTCGGGTTGATCATCGTCACGATGCCGTTGGTGGCGACGGTGGTCTTCGGGGCAGGCAGCGGCGGCGTCGCGCAGGCACGCTCGGGTGAAAGTCAGTGGTACCTGGATTTTCTCGTCGTCGCGGGCTGCATCGGCGTCGGAATCGGCGCGGCGCGTCTGATGCGACTGCCCGCACCGGCGACGCTCGGACCGCTCGCGGTGTCGATGGCGTTCGAGCTGTCCGGATGGAACGCCTCGGTCTCGGCACCGACGGTGCTGCTTCCGATCGCCTTCGTTCTCATCGGATGGCAGGCGGGTCTCGCATTCACCGAAGACAGTGTGCGAGCCGTCGGGCGAGTGTTCCCCTGGGCGGTCGGGCTGATCGTCCTCGTCGGAGTTCTGTGTGCCCTGCTCGGACTCCTGCTGTCCTACGCCACCGGGATCTCGCTTCTGGAGGGATATCTCGCGACGACGCCCGGTGGGTTGTCGGCAGTCCTCGCGGTCTCGGCCTCGAGTGGTGCCAATGTCACGTTCGTCGCCGCTGTCCAGGTGGTGCGTCTGGTCATCATGTTGTTCGCGGCACCGTTCGGCGCCAAGGCGTTCGTCGCCCTGCGCTCTCGCGCCGAGCGCAGATCCGAGCGTGAGCAGGTATCGGTCGACCGACGCGTACGGCATGGCATATCATCAGCCGATGACATCGACTGATGACACCGTGCAGGTTCAGTCGAGTCGCGCGCTGGTACCCGTGCTGGTGTCGGTCTGCACCATCGTCGCAGTGGTCAGCAGCGTCGGTGCACCGCTGATCCCCACGGTCGCGCAGACCTACGATGTCTCTTTCTCCAGTGCCCAGTGGTCACTGACCATCGCGATGCTCGCCGGGGCCGTCACGGTTCCGGTGATCGGACGGCTGGGGGACGGGCCGTGGCGTCGACCCGTCGTCATCGGCGCGCTCGCGATCGTGCTGGCCGGATGTGTGATGGCGGCACTGCCCGGCAATTTCGCGATGCTGATCGTCGGACGAGCGTTCCAGGGGATCGGGCTCGGCCTCATGCCGTTGGCGATGGCGATAGCGCGGGACCATTTGAGCGCCGAGCGTGCGCGGTCCTGCGTGGCCGCGCTGTCGGTGACCGCGGTGGCAGGTATCGGTCTCGGATATCCGCTCACCGGCGTCATCGCCAACTACTGGGGTTTCCACGCCTGCTTCCTCGTGGCCGCGGTCGCGTCGGCAGCCGTTCTGCTCGCCTCGATCGTGGTCGTGCCGAGCAGCGGTCACCTGGCGCGCAATCCGCTCGACGTGCTCGGCGCCGTGACGCTCGGGGCCGGGCTCGCATCGCTGTTGCTCGCTCTCAGCATGGGCGGTTCATGGGGATGGACCTCGGTGCCGACGATCGCCTGTCTGGTGGCGAGCGTGGTCGTCCTCGCACTGTGGGTTCGGCACGAGCTGCGGTGCGAACACCCGCTCGTGCAGCTGAGACTGCTGCGCAACAGGTCGGTGCTGACCGCGGACGTCACCGGTCTGTTGGCGGGAGTCGGCATGTTCGTGTTGTCCTCGTCCGTCATCAGATTCGTACAGACACCGACCGACACCGGATACGGACTCGGCGGCTCGGCGATGGTGGCAGGTCTGGTGCTCGTCCCGTTCTCGCTCGCCAGCGTCCTCGCCAACAAGCTCCTGCCCGCGGCAGGCAGGTACGTGGCCCAGAACCTCGTCATGCCGCTCGGCGCAGCGGCATTCGTCGTCGCGCTCGTGTTGCTCGCCTTCGGTCGCTCCGAGCTGTGGGTGGTCTTCGTGTTGATGGGTGTGGCGGGCCTCGGTGTCGGCTTCACCTTCGCGGCCATGCCTGCGTTCATCGTCAATGCAGTGCCTGCAGACGAAGCGGGCAGTGCACTCGGGGTCAATCAGGTGTTGCGCACCGTCGGCGGTGCCGTCGGTAGTGCGTTGAGCGCGACGATCCTCGCAGCGCACACACTTCCGGGCGCGACGTTCCCGGCCGACAGTGGCTACTCGGCGGCAGCACTCACGGGAATCGTGCTGTGGGTCGCGACCGGACTGCTGGCCCTCGGGCTGCCGTTGGTGCGGCGCCGGGCATCGCGCGAGCTGGTCGAGGAGAGCGTCGAATCTGCCGCAACGGGCAGTTTTGCCTACGATATCGACCGTGGCAGAAACCGAGCAGAATCCAACGATGCCAGGTAGCGGGGCGCGCACCCGTAACTCGAGCCGCACGCGCCAGGATCTCCTCGACGCCGCCGCGGAACTGTTCGGCGAGCGTGGTTTCGAACGCACCACCATCCGCGAGATCGGCGAGCGTGCAGGCGCCGACCCCGCGCTGATCGCCCGATACTTCGGCAACAAGGCGGCGCTGTATCTCGCGACGCTGCCGACCGACGACACCGGTCCTGAGTTGCCGGACATCCTCGACCCCGGCCGTATCGAGGACACGCTGCGCCGGGTGGCCGGTCTCGGTCCTGGCCCGGTGTTGCAGGCAGTCGTCGGCAAGCACGACGACGACGCGGTCCAGGCTGCCGCGTCGGCGCGCGTCGACAAGCGCATGACCGAGGGGCTGGAGCGGAGACTGTCCGACGCCGATCTCGAATCACCGAGGCTGAGGGCCCAACTCGCGGTCGCCGCCCTGTCGGGCATCGCACTGGCCCGGTCTGCTGGAACACTCGAAGCGTTGTCGGATGCAGATCCGGACGAGGTGGTCAGGTTGACCGGGGCGATGCTCAGGACACTACTGGGTTCCTGAACTACTGGGTTCCTGACTCCAGGAGATCGAGCATCTTGTCGGCCTTCATGATGCTGCCGAACAAGTACGCATTCGACGGTAGATACTCGATGTCGCCCTGCAGCAAACCGAAGAGCGGGTTGGTGCGCACGGTGTCGAGGAACTGGCCCGGCTCGGCAGCCGCCCCGTCGGTGACGACGAAGATGCGATCTGCGTCCAGCAGGTTCGTCTGTTCCATGCTGACCTCGAAGAACGAATCCTCGGCTGTGCCGATGCTCTGCGTCGGGGGAGCGCGGAAACCGACCTCGCGCAACGTCGTCCAGATGAACGCGCCTTCCTGTCCCATGTAGTTCAACTTGTCTGCTCGCACGCGAATCACGCTGGCGGTTCCCGGGTTCGGGCCCAGCTGCGCCTGCACGTCCGCGACGCGCGCGTCGTAGTCGGCGAGCAACTGTGTTGCGCGGTCCTGCTTGCCGAGGTGGTCGCCCAGGATCGTGAGTGTCTGCTTCCACTCGTTGGCGACGTCGCCCACGGCCACGGTGGGAGCGATCCCGCGGACGTTGTCGTAGAACTCGCGCTGCGACTCGTCTTCGCTGGTGACGATGATCAGGTCCGGATCGGCCTTGATGACCTGCTCCAGATCGACGTCGGCCTCGGACATGCCGACGCTGGTGACGTCGTCGGGCAGCTTCTCGGCAATGAAGTCCGGCCAGGTCCCGGTGGTCTTGGGGACGACGGTGGCGACGGGAGTGACATCGAGTGCGAGGACCGACTCGAGCACGTTTCCGGCATCGAGAACCACCACTCTCTGTGGGTCGACCGGGATTTCGGTGCTCCCGTAGAGGTGCTCGACGGTTCGAGTCTCGGTGGCCTTCGGTGCGTCGTCGGTCGTCGCCGCGCTACACCCCGCCAGGGCTGTCATCGTCACAACCGCGACAATCGATCTCTTGATCAGAACATTGCTCACAGGGGAAGAAACTATACAATCTCTTTACTTTGCGCACTGCCCAGGTGCGTCGACGTGTTCAATGTCGCATGGAGCGATGCCCGGCGGCGGCGACGGCAAGCGTCACTGCTGCCGCGGCCAGCAGGGCGAGACCCGGATGCACGAGCAACAGCACCGCCCCGACGAGTGCGCCGAGAAAGATGGCGGCGATGGCGCCCACGCGACGGTTGGCGATGCGGGCCACCCAGGATCCGGCGTTCGGGCTCGTCAGCGATTCGCTTGCGAACGACGTCAAGGTCGACGTCACGACGACGGTGGTCATATCGCGTACCGCGACCGCGCGTGCCACGGCAGCTTGTTCGCCCATCGCCAGCGCGGACGCCGCGGCGATCGCGATCTGCACCGCCCGATTGTCGGTGTCCAGGAGCAGCAGTGCGGCGGCGGCCGCTGTGAGGACAAGACCGCCCGCTGCGAGCAGCGCCGTCGTGCGCGTATTCCACCGCCCTGACCAGCTGCGAAGAGTGAATCCCGCGGCTGCTGCACCGCACGTGAACGCCACCAGTGCGACGACCGGGCCGAGTACGGGCAGACCGTCCCCGCCTGCGACGCCCATGCCGAGGACGATGACGTTTCCGGTCATGTTGCCGACGAAGATGCGATCCAAGCCGAGAAAGCCGACCGCGTCGGCGATTCCGGTCGTGAAGGTCAAAGCGGCCATCAATCCGATGGCGCGGCGCTCAGACGACATCGAACTCGGCGGTCGTACCGGTGAACGGAGTCAGCCGACCGTCGGGTGACCGCGCATCACCGAAGTAGACGATGCGGTATCTGCCGGGCTGCTGTGCCGGCGGAATATCCCATACGACAGTGGTGTCCGTGATGGGTCCGGTGTTGTCGAACAGGATCTTGGTGTACCAGTCGCCGTCGTCGTACTCACGTACCCAGCTCGCGCCGTCGGCGCGTTCGATCGCCAGGTAGGTGTCGTCGCGTCGCAGATTCGAATTGGGGTTGGCACCGGCGAACCGCGCCGACACCTGCTGCCCGACGCCATAGCTCGGGGAAGGCTGGATCAAAACATCGCCGAATGCTCGGCCGGGGGTAGGAATGTCGACGAACGGATTGCCGGTCGGCGCAACCGGAATGGACCCGGTGAGATCGCGCTCGGCCGTCCCGCTCGCGGCGGGAAGACCGTCCCGCATCGCCGACGCCAGTTCCACGGCGATCTGAATGGTCGCGGGGAGCTGCCACCGCCCGAAAGCTGTTGCACCGCCCTCGTAATCCTGGTTGTCGTACTCCTCCGGCGTGGTGAGGTAGTGGCCGTATCCGTTCGTGTAACCCTGGACTACGACGAGTTCGCGGTCGATCCCGAGGGTGTCCGCCAGTGCCGTCCGCAGGCGCGCGCCTGCGACCACCGTCGGTTCGAACGGGCAGGTGAACAAGTGGAAGGCCCCGATCCGAGCGAGGTGGAACGGCAAGATCTGCTGCACGATGCCAGGGATCAAGCCGACCGGCAGCAGGATGTCCTTCGGAGCATGGGCGTCGCGCAGCCAGGCGGGCATGATCACCGAGCTCAATGCTGCGAGAGCAGGATTGCCGCCGCGCTCTCCTTCTTCCAGCCCGAGCGCGGGCAGGCCACCGCCGTCCTCCTGACTCGATGCGGCGAACGCAGCGCCGAGTGCCGCGGGAGCGGTGGTGTGGGTCAGGCCGTCTCCGGTGAATTCGGGGCGAACGGTGTATCCGAAGAAGTCCGCATACAGCCAGCGCACGTCCATCCCCGCGTCGAGGGTCGTTCCCGGTGTCTCCGTTTGGGCTCGCGCAGTGTCGAATTGGCGCAGTCCGATGATGCGGGTGTTCTCGAACTCGTCGGCCGTCGGGCCGGTACCCGGCTGCTTGTCGAGATTCGGGGTGACATCACCGGGTGTGCTCTGGCTGAAGGCGGCAACGAAGCTGGGGTTCCGGTAGTCCACTCCGGCGACTGCACGCTCCCAGTGCCAGGCCGCGTAGCCCTTGTTGTCGGTACTGACGAGGAGATTCGTCGCCTTCATCGAAGTGCCGTGTGTGGCAAACCAATTGATCACCCCGACGAGCTCGCCTCCGCGTGCGAGCTGGAGGTTGACCGAACGTGGATCGATCTTGCCGGGGAACTGCGCGCCGTCGGGGTCACGGTTGAACGCCCGCTCCGAACGATTGACACCCGCGTCGTCGAGTGTCCCGGTCGTGATGGTGAGCACGCCGGGTCGGACGTCGTCGTGTGCCCGCACGATCGCGTCGACGATGCCCGCGACGTTCGATTCGAAGGTGACGGGGCGGAAGCCGAGGGTGGTGATGTCGACCAGCAGGTGACCATCGGTACCACCGGGGGCTGCGTGGGTGTGCGTCGCGGACAGGAGCACGTTGCCGCGGTGGTAGGTCTCGCCGTACCGGGCACCGAGGCGTCGTAGCACCTCTTCGAAGATGGAATCGAACATCAACCCGACCTCGCACGTGACGTGCGCGAGGTGCTGCTGCGACGCGGTGTCGACGAACACGAATGCGCGGGCGCGCTGTCGCAGATGGAGTCCGGCCGAGGACTGTTCGAGGACGGCATAACCGTTCATCCCTGCGCCGAGAGGCTCGCCGGTCATGTCGCCGATGCCGCGGCCGACCTCGAGACCTGTCGGCGCGGCGACGGCATTACCTGGCCGGACGGCAAGCGTGCCGAGCGCTGTCACACCGGACGCGGCGAGGAAGGTTCTTCTGCGGATTCCTGACACCGACAGGACGGTAACAGCGCGAGGCTTGCCGTACAGCGAGATCAGTGCGCGTCGTACCTCTTTCGGGCATCGATGACGACAGGAAGAGTGGATTCCACGAGTTCGATCAGCCCGGTCAGTCGCTCGGCGACCTCGCGGCCCAGCGGGGAGAGGCTGTACTCGACCTTGGGTGGGATGGCTTCCAGCACGGTACGGATCACCATTCCGTCGCGTTCGAGAGTCTGCAGAGTCTGCGACAACATGCGCTCGCTGACGCCGTCGATGCGTCGTCGCAATGCGTTGAATCGGTAGTCGCCTTCGGTGAGGGCTGCGAGGGCGAGAATTCCCCATCTGCTGGTTGCATGCTGCAGCGCTTCGCGCGACGAGCAATGTCGCTCGAAGACGTCGGCCGCCAGGGAAGCATCATCCACTTCACTCATGACCTCGACAATAGCGCATGCAGATCAGTCAGCGCTTATCGAAGGAGTTGCACTGTACGAATAGTAAGTGCATAGTGGTGGAGAACTTGAAGTCACAACTTAGGAGTTGGCATGACCACAGCAGTTACCGGCGCAACCGGACACCTCGGCGCACTCGTCGTCGACGGACTTCTAGCCCGGGGAGTCGCGGCGAACGACGTTGTCGCCATCGTTCGCGATGCGGAGAAGGCTCGCTCCTTGGCGGATCGCGGTGTGCAGGTTCGGGTGGCGAACTACACGGATACAGCTGCGCTGACGACGGCGCTCGCCGGCGTGGACAAACTGCTCCTCGTGTCCGGGTCCGACCTGGGGCAGCGGGTCGCCCAGCACTCCAACGTCATCGAGGCGGCCGAGGCTGCGGGTGTGTCCCTCATCGCGTACACGAGCATTCTGAAGGCCGACACCTCGGGAGTGAGCCTGGCCGCCGAGCATCTCGCGACCGAGGTGAGGCTGACCGAGTCCCCGGTGGCCGCAGTGCTGCTGCGTAACGGGTGGTACTGGGAGAACTACCAGAGCTCGGTGCCGCAGGCAGTCGAGAGCGGGACGCTCCTCGGCGCAGGTGGTAGCGGTGCGATCGCGGCGGCGTCGCGCGTCGATTTCGCGGCTGCGGCCGTCGAGGTACTCGTGACCGAGGGCCATGGCGGAAAGATCTACGAGCTCGGTGGTGACGAGCACCTCACCTACAGCGACGTCGCCGCCGTCATCGCCCAGGTCACCGGTAAGCCCGTCGAGTACACGGACGTACCGCCCGCGGAGTACAAGCAGATCCTGCTGGGCGCGGGTCTGCCGGAATTCGTTGCCGACATGCTCGCCAGTGCCGATGCAGGCATCTCCCGCGGTGAGCTCGACACCGACTCGGGTGACCTCCAGAAGCTGATCGGGCGGAAGTCCACTCCCGCCGCCGAGGTGCTGCGTTAGATCAAGGTGAGCGTTGATTCAGGTCAGCGCATATGTAGGCGGTCGGCCGCCTCGATCGTCACTGCTGCGACGACAATTCCGATCACGACTCCGATCAGGGTGTCGGCGACTCGGCTGAGCGCAACAGCAGGATCGAGGTGGCCGGCCAGGCCGGTGAGCAGCAATGCCATCGGGGTGACGGCCAGCGAGGTCAAGCCGTAGTTCGTCATCACGAGCAGCTCGGCGGCGATCTGCAGCACCACGATCGCCGCGACGGTCTCCCAGTAACCGAGAGACGCCGCCAGAAGTCCCGCCGCGATCACCGCGCCGCCGACATTGCCCAACAGACGTTGGATACCGCGTTGAACGGTGGAGTGAAACGCCAGTCCCTGCATCGCAGCCATCGCGCCCATCGTCGCCCACAATGGGTGCTCGAATCCGACCGCGGTGGCGCACCACGCGGCAAGAGCCGCGGCCGCGGCGATGCGCACCGCATTCACCACCAGTGACCGCGAGGTCAGCTGTGCGAGCCCGTCCGCGAGAAAGTTCCTCGGCCGAGCGTGCAGTTCCCTCGCCCGCACCGGCAAGGCGTCGTACCTACGCATCTTTCGAAGTGCGCGTTCATGCGTCAACACGTCCTGCGCGTGCGACGGGTCCTTGCCCTCGGCCCAGGCGTCGAGCAGCGCTTCTGCGTCGTCGAGAAGCGTCACGAGACCGAGGCTGTGCGCGCTCGGTCGGCGCCCGCCCAGCGCGATGACGGTTCGGGCTCGCTCGATCGCCGCTCGCGCAGGCGCCTGCTGCCGGGTGTCGACGGCGGCGAGAGCGCGGGCAACCGCGAGTTGGGATGGCCCGACGGGGTGCAGCAACGCGGGCAGCATCGACAGCGTCCACCCGATGACGGCTCCTATCGTCACCGTGGTGAAGACGGTCAGCACGTCCGGGGCCGAGTGCGCGAAGGCAACTGCGGCGCTCGCGGCGAAGATCAGAATGACCGCGCCGGGGCCGGTGATCGCAAAGGCAGCGAGTATCAGAGCGCCGATCCCGGCGGCGACGGCTATCGCGAGGATATGGATCGCCGACGACGTCGTCACCGTGCCGAGTACCGCGCCGAGTGTCGCGTACACCACGGTCAGGCCGCCGACCATCGCGAGTTTGCCGGCGCGACGCGGATACGGCTCGTACCGGGCGAAGGTCGAACAGAGTGCGCCGAGTGCGGCGAAGCCTGCGAGATCCGCACGGCCGAGTAGTCCTCCGCCGATCAGAACGACGGCGACGACGATGCCGACTCGGACGGCAGGAGCCACACTCGAATCCGAGCGCCCGAGTGTGAACGCCTGACGCCATGTCCGGCCCGATACGGCGTGGGCGAGTGCGGAGCGTGAGTGGTGGAGTCGGTCGATCGTTGCGGTCACCGGCACTAGTTTACATATGTTTCACTAGTAAACTAAATGTAGAAGTCGTAGGGTTGCGGTCATGATTCCGGCGCAGCACTCGGGTGGGGACTTCGTCGACAAGGTACGGCGTGAGTGGTCCGCGACGTTCCCCGACGTCGATACCTCGCCGATAGAGGTGCTGGCCCGCATCGTGCGAATCTCGTCGAAAGCGAACCACCTGCTCGACGCGACGCTCGTCCCGATGGGGGTCTCGCGTGCCGAGTTCGATGTGCTCAGCGCGCTGCGACGAGCGGGTCGAGCACTTCGCGCCAGCGAGGTGACGTCGGTGACACTGCTCAGTGGCGCATCGACGACCAAGATCTCCGAGCGGCTCGTGAAAGAGGGTCTGATCGAGCGCCTGCGATTCGAACGAGATGCCCGAGTGGTTCTGCTCGAGCTGACCGACACGGGCCGAGAACTCGTCGACCGAGTGTTCCCGGTCCGGCTCGAACGCGACCGGGAACTGCTCGACGGCCTGGACCCCGACGAACTGCGCACACTGTCCGGTCTGCTCCGAAAAGTCGCACTCAACGTCGAGTAGTTGGTTACACCGTGTAGTTGGTTACACCGTGTAGTCGATCAGACCGCGGCGAGTGGCCTGATATCCGTCGCGCCGCCCGGCGTGGGGGAAGTCAGGATGAATGCCGAGTTGTACCCCTTCGACTCCACGACGGCCCGGATCTCGCGGAACCTCTCCGGGCTCACTTCCGGGGACCTCGACAGGATGAAGCCCGACGTCCGCAGTGGATCTCCCACGAGTGCCCACGAGTAGTCGTCGGCGATGTACGCGACGATGTAATTGGTCGGTCCCTCCGGATTCTCCTGGGTGGGAACGCCCGGAAAGCTCACGTGCAGTTGAGCATTGGTCACGGTGTCGTTGACTCGCGCGTTGCCGACGATGCGGTTGGTCTCGCCGGTCCAGGTGGTGCACGTGTTCTCGACGCGAATGTTCGCCGGATCGATCAACTGATAGTTGGCCTGGGTATCGCGGGCGCACTCGAGGTTGAACGGTTGCGGGACCGCGGCGATCTGGTTCCATGTTCCGAGATACCGCTCGACGTCGAGCGATGGAATCGGTGCGAGCGGTTCCCATCCCGCCGATCCCGACGGCGCCGGTGCCGCCTGGGCGAGCCCTGCGCCGAGCATCATCGAACATGCTGCGGCAACGAGTGTTCCTGTGATTGTCGAACGAATCTTCATGCCACACTCTCCTTCTGTTCCGTCACTTCGGAACTGCTGGAATCGAAACGGTTCGGCCACCATATCCCCGGGCCGACGAGGGTGAACAGGGCTGGAACCACCAGCGTACGGACGACGAACGTGTCGAGCAGAATGCCAAGGCCGACAATGATTCCGAGCTGCGTCAACGTGATCAGTGGCAGGATGCCCAACACGCAGAATACCGCGGCGAGCACGATTCCTGCGCTGGTGATGACCCCGCCCGTCGCGCCGACGGCACGGACGACGGCGCTGCGCGTGCCGTGCGCCGGGGTCTCCTCCTTGGTGCGAGTCACGAGAAAGATCGTGTAGTCGACGCCGAGAGCGACGAGGAACAGGAAGGCGTAGAGCGGAACGTTGTCATCGAGCGCGGGAAACCCGAAGACGTGCAGGCTGACCCAGCTCCCGACGCCGAGCGCGGCGAGTGCGCTGAGGACGGTCGTGCCCACGAGTACCAGTGGGGCGACCAGCGCGCGCAGCAGAACCATCAACACCGCGAGTACGACGACCAGAATCGCCGGGACGACGACGAGTCGGTCGCGGGCGGCCGCGTCGGAGATGTCGAGCGCCTGCGCGTCGCTGCCGCCGACGAGCGCGCCTTGGATGTCGCCGAGGCCGGCGCGCATGGATTCGACTGCGGTGAAAGCGCCGTCGGACGCAGGCGCGGAGTCGGTGACCACCGACCACTGCGTCAGGCCGGTACCCGAGTCGGATTCCCTGGTGAACGAGCCGACGCCCGCTGCCGAATCCAGTGCAGCCTCGACATCGGCGGCGGACGCTGTCGGCGCGACGACGGTCGTCGGGTCGGCGATCCCGGCCGGAAAGTGCTCGGACAACGTCTCGAATCCTTCCACCGACTCGGCGGCGACGCGGAACTGCTCGGTCTGAGACAGGCCGATCCCGGTACCGAGAAGTGCTGCGGCACAGGCGATCAATGCGGCGATCGTTATCGACGCCGTCCGGGCTGGATGCCGGGCGACCGCGGCAGCCACGGAGTGCCAGACGCCGGATGTTGCGGTGTCCGCGTCGCTGGGGCGTGGAACGAACGGCCAGAACAACTTCGGGCCGCACAGCGCGAGCAAGGGCGGTAGTACGACGAGGACGAACAACGCTGCGACCACGAGTCCGGCGGCGGCGAGAGCACCGAGACTGCGCGTGCTGGGCAGAATGGCGAGCAGCAGCGTCAGCAATGCCAGTACCACCGTCGCGTTGCTCGCGAGAATGGCGGGGCCTGCGTGCCGCACGGCACGTTCGAGTGCGCTGCGATGGTCGGAGTCCTGCCGCAGCTCCTCGCGGTAGCGAGAGATCAGAAGCAGGGCGTAGTTGGTGCCTGCGCCGAACACGAGGACGCTGGTGATGCCCGACGTCGAACCGTCGAACGACAGTCCCGTCAGTTCGGCCAGCGCCGTACCGACCGAGGTGGCGACGCGATCGCCGAGGCCGATGACGACGAGCGGCACCAGCCACAGAATCGGGGACCGATACGTGATGATGAGCAGGATCGCGACGACGAGGGCGGTGACCGCGAGCAGCGTGACATTGGCGCCCGAGAACGAGTCGGCGATGTCCGCGCCGAAGGCGGGTCCGCCGGTGAGTTGGGCCGTCAGTCCGTCGGGTAGGCCGTCGACGGCCGCGGCACGAAGCGTGGTGACGGTGTCGTTCAGCGAGAAACCGGACAGTGACTTCTCGACCTGGACGATTCCGAGGGCGGCCTGGCCGTCGGGAGCCGGGACGAGCGGGGTCCCGGCATCGGACAGTCGATCCAGGGACTGCTGACCTGCGGCGAGGTCCACCGGGGTCAGTGCGTCTCCGTCGTCCCTGCTGACCACGAGGATGACCGGTGCGGTGTCGGAGCCGGGGAACTGTGTCAGTAGTTCGGTGACCTGCGCCGAGTCCGCCTCGGTCGGTACCGACGAAGGGGCTTGACCTGCTGACTCGTTCTCTCCGACGAGGGCCATGAAGCCGAACGAGGCGATGATCACGGCGAGCGACAGAGCCCACGAGCGGCGAGAGCTGACAATTCGGGCGAATCGGGACCAGAAGTTCACGCACAAACAATCTCATCAACTTAATGTTTAAGCAACTGAGAGAACTGTCGGAGGGGAGTCGCGATAGTCTGACGCGGCCCCACGATGAAAGGTCCTCCGTGCCCGACCGCAACGAGCTCGAATCCCACATCTCCTCGGATGTCCGTGCGCTTTCGGCCGTCTCCGAGGAGATCGGTCGCGCGTTCGGCTCTCTGCACGAGCTCAGGCGTAACGATTTCAGAGCTCTGTTGCTCATCATGGTCGCCGACGTCGACGGTACGCCCCTGACCGCGGGCGAACTCGGAACACAGCTCGGTCTCACGTCGGCGGCGATGACGTATCTCGTCGAGCGCATGATCGAGTCGGGTCACATCAGGCGTGAGAAGGACGAGCGCGATCGTCGCAAGGTGATTCTGCGATACGACACGCACGGCATGGAGGTCGCGCGTGGGTTCTTCGGGCCGCTCGGGGCGCGTACGCATTCTGCGTTGTCCGCGGTCCCCGACTCGGATCTTGCTGCGGCACATCGTGTGTTCTCGGTGCTGATCGACGCGATGCGTGCTCATCACAGCGAGCTCCTTCCGCAGCTGAAGAAGAACGCGCGCAGCGACTGACCGGTTTCGAAGGCTCGGCGCGCGGGTAACTGCCTGCCATGACTTCCTCAGCCTCCGTTGCCGAATCGGTCGATTCGGGAAGGCCCGGCAGGCTTCCCGCCTCCTGCGGGCCAGTATCTGCCGCGGTGATCGACGCGTTGGCAGGTGACCCGTCGACAGCGACGGTGCTGCCGGCCGTTCCCGGCGGGGTCGACCCGCTCGGCGCGGATGTGCAGCTGGCCCTCTACATCTGTTACGAGCTGCACTATCGCGGTTTCGAGGACGTCGACGACGAGTGGGAATGGAACGTCGATCTGCTCGGGTTGCGTGCAGTCCTGGAGCATCGATTCCTGGCGCGCGTACGTGAATCGGTCGAGCCAGGGGATGACGCCGTCGCCGAGATGGACGCGATGTCGATCGAACCGAGATCGGGCACAGGGCCGTCGTGGTACCTGCGTGACCACGCGTCGTGGGCGCAGATGCAGGAGTATCTGGCCAATCGATCGCTCTACCACCTCAAGGAAGCGGACCCGCATGCATGGGCGATTCCGCGGCTGACAGGTCAGACGAAAGCGTCCTTCGTCGCCGTCGAGTACGACGAGTTCGGCGCGGGCGCAGGGGTGGACATGCACCAGCGTCTGTTCGTCGACGCCATGCACTCGGCCGGGATGGATACCTCGTACCTGGGATACATCGACTCTGCGGCGCCGGAGATGCTCGCGATCGTGAACCTGATGTCGCTCTTCGGGCTTCACCGTTCGCTGCGCGGAGCCGTCGTCGGACACTTCGCCGCAACCGAGATCACGTCGTCGCCCAGTGCGGCGCGCCTGGTGACGGCTCTACGACGACTCGATGCGCCGGAACCGTGTATCCGGTTCTACGCCGAGCACGTGGAGGCCGACGCCGTCCACGAACAGATACTGCGCCACGACGTCGTCGGCTCGCTCCTGGTGACGCATCCCGAACTCGAAGCGGACATCGTGTTCGGGATGCGTGCACTGACGTTCGTCGAGGACCGGTTCGCGGAGGCGATGCTCCGCCGGTGGACGCTCTAGCTCCGCTTGCGGTGGCTGGTATCGCAGAACGGGTAGGTCTTGCTGCGGCGACACATGCACAGTGCCACCATCACTCGGTCGGATTCGACGATGTCGCCGTCGGGCATCTCGACCTCGACGGGCCCGGAGATCATGAGAGGCCCGTTCTTGACCAGCCGCACATGTGTCATGGCTTCAGCAAGACCTTGACGGCACCGTCCTGCTTCTTCTGGAAGATCTCGTACGCGTGCGGCGCCTGGTCGAGTGGAAGTTCGTGCGTCGCAAAGGTGTCGACGCCGAGCGGGTCGTCGTCGGTGAGCAACGGCATGATGTCGCCGACCCACTTCTTGACGTTCGCCTGCCCCATGCGCAGCTGAATCTGCTTGTCGAACAACGTCAGCATCGGTAGCGGATCGGCCATGCCGCCGTACACCCCGATGACGGAGATCGTTCCGCCCCGACGGACGATGTCGATGGCACTGTAGAGGGCGCTGAGCCTGTCGACACCCGCCTTCTGCATCATGGGTCCGGCCACGGCGTCGGGAAGAAGCGCCGTAACATCTTGCACCAGTTTGGAAACGGGGGAGCCGTGTGCTTCCATGCCGACCGCGTCGATGACGGCATCGGTACCCCGCCCGTCGGTTCGGTCTCGGATGACGTCGGCGAGATTCTTGCCGTGCTCGTCCAGATTCAACACCTCGATGCCGCGTGCGGCCAGGCGTTGCAGGCGCTCGGGAACCCGGTCGACCGCGATGACGCGGTATCCCTTGTGCGCTGCGATGCGAGCAGCCATGTCGCCGATGGGTCCGAGGCCGAGGACGGTGACCGAACCGCCGTCCGGAATCGATGCGTATTCGACGGCCTGCCATGCCGTCGGCAACACGTCCGACAGGTAAACGAAGCGTGAATCATCAGGTCCGACAGGGACTTTGATGTGAGTATTCTGTGCCTGAGGTACCCGGAGGTACTCGGCCTGCCCTCCCGGCACCGATCCGTAGAGCTTGGAGTAACCGAAAATCGCTGCGCCCATTCCCTCGTCACGAACCTGAGTGGTCTCGCACTGGGTGAACAGGCTCGAGTTGCACATGTAACAGTGGCCACACGAGATCTGGAACGGAATCACCACTCGGTCGCCGACCGCAAGGTTGCCGACCTCGGAACCGACCTCCTCCACGACACCCATAGGTTCGTGTCCGAGGATGTCCCCCGGAGCCATGAAAGCGCCGAGAACCTCGTACAGATGCAGGTCGGAACCGCAGATGTTGGTGGTGGTCACTCGAATGATCGCGTCGGTTGCGAGCTCGATACGTGGATCGGGAACCGTATCGACACTGACCTTGCGTTTTCCCTGCCACGTTACTGCCCGCATGGTGCTTCTCCCTTGATCGAGGACTGGCGTCCGCTCGGTGCCCCGCATGCCCCGTCCGAGCAGGGGTGAAACGTTTGCGGCTATACGGATGGCCGGTATTGACGTAGGGTTGGAACCGGTTGAGCTAACAGCCGTCGGGGGAGACGCCCGAGGCAAGCACGACCGTCAGCGTCACATCGAGATCGTCAGCCGTCCATCGGCTCGACGCGAGTCTGTCGCATTCGAATTGTCTCCCTCCCAATCGATCGACGATGGGATTGGCAATGACTGTTACTCCACAAGGATTGAACGGTGGGCGTCCGACGCGGACGCAACCAGCAAGCAGTAGTTCGGCAAGCAGTAGTTCGGTATCCGTAGCTGAGACCGGAGCGATATTCAGTTCGGCGCCGGCCGGTGAGGGTGCACTCGTCGTCACGGTGCACGGCGATATCGACATGCGTAGTGCGCCGATTCTGGCCGACTACGTGTGCTCGTGTGTCGCCGAGGGTCAGCGTGTGGTGTTCGACCTGTCCGACGTCGGATTCTTCGCTATCGCCGGGCTTCAGGTCTTTGCGGCACTCGACGACGCCGTCGCCGAAGCGGGCACTTCGTGGTGCCTTGTCGAAGGACACCCGGTGTACCGGCTCCTGGAAGCGGCCAACGTCGTGCCTGCCGTCCGAAGGTTCACCTCGGTAGCCTCAGCGCTGGGTTGATTTCAGCGCTGGGTTGATTTAAGCGCTGGGTTGATTTCAGTTCCGCACTTCATCTTTCGAGCACTTCATCGGGTGACCAGTTCGAGCAAAGAACTGGTCACCCGCTTGCGTACGGCGCCGAGCAATCCCTGCTGCCCCAGTGCGGCTCGCGCCGCATTCATCCCTGCAGCTCCGTGAACACCGCCGCCCGGATGGGCGGACGAACTACCGAGGAACAATCCCTCGACGACGGTTTCCGGCCTTCCCAGACCGGGTGTCGGCCGGAAGATCAGCTGTTGCTGGATCTGAGCTGTGCCGCCGTTCACCGCGCCGCCGAACAGGTTGGCATCGGCGTCGACCAGATCGCTCGGTCGTTGCACGACACGCCCGACGACCGACGAGCCGAAGCCGGGTGCGTGCTCCTCGAGCACATCGTGCACACGGTCGGCGATGGTGTCGGCCGACTCGTTGTCGGTCACCCCGCGCGGCAGATGTGTGTACGCCCAAGCACTTTCGGTGCCCTCGGGTGATCGCGACGGATCCGCGGTGGTCATCTGTCCGAACAACATGAACGGACGCTTGGGCAGTACTCCCGTCGTCAGATCGGTCGTCCACCGCAGTAGGCCGTCGTCGTCGGCGCCGAGGTGGATCGTGCCGGCGAGCGACAGGCTCTTCGACCGCCACGGGATCGGCCGATCCAGCGCGTAGTTGATCTTGACGACCGGTGTGTCCCACTCGAAGTTCTCGAGATCCTTCCTGAGCCGGTTCGGCACCGAATCGGCAGGAAGAAGCGTCTCGTACAGCATCGGCGCCGAAACGTCGGCGATGATCGCATGTTTCGCGCGCACGGTGTCGCCCGATGCGGTGTGCACCGTTCTCGCTCGACCGTTCTCGACGCCGATGCGCGTCACTGGACTGTCGCACCTCAGTTCGGCCTTGCCTGCCCGTCGCACCAGCGCTTCGGTCAACCGCCCCGCGCCGCCCTGCGGAACGGGGAACCCGACGTCCTGCGCGAGCATCGTCAGCAGGTACCCCATCGCACCGCTTGCGGGGGCATCCAACGGCGCGTCGCCGTGCATGGCGTTGCCGAGGAGCAGGCAGCGCGCGGCGGTGCTGCGGAACGATTCGTGCGCCATGACGCGGGCCGGGAGTGCCATGAATCGCACGAACCGGAGCAGGTCGGCGGCACCGAGATTCCGCGCGAGCGATGTACCGGCGCGTACCGGCGGAAAGGGGCCGAAGAACGCGTCGAGCAGCGGTTTCTTGATGCGCGTGAATTGTTCGTACAGCGCGAACCAGGCGTCGCCGTCCCGCGAGTCGTACTCGGCCAGTGCTGCGGCAGTGTCGGCGACGTCGTTGTGAACGATCGGGGCATTCTCGTCGAGCGAGGACCGTGCGTGGCCGAACACCGCGGGCGAGCGTAACCACCGAAGGCCGTGCCGTTCCAGTTCGAGTGCGGTGATCGCGGGGGACGAGGCACCGAGTGGGTAGAACGCGCTGAACAGATCGCTGGTGTAGCCGGGAACGAGTTCGGCGCTGCGGACGGCACCGCCCGGTTCGTGTGCCGCTTCCAGGATCACCACGTCCCAGCCTGCGTCGGCGAGCGCGGCAGCGGCGACGAGGCCGTTGTGTCCTGCGCCGATCACGACGGCGTCGGCAGTGGTGATGCTCATGTGGGGGACGACGACCTTTCGGCGAGGAGAGCGAGTCGTTTCAACGCTTCTTTGTTACGAGGATGCACCATCGCATGCTGAACACCGTCGGGGACGAGAGTGAACGGTGGTGTCAGGGCGTGTTCGATCATCTCGATCCGGCACCCGGCGGCGAGCGGATGCAGTCGCAGGGTGATGCTCGCGGTACCGAACGGCAGTGCGCGCGCCTCGAGTCGAAGCTCGCGGCCCTCGTGTACGGCCACCGACCTCGTGTGGTCGCTCAGCACCAGAGGCCACACACCGACCGAGTGATGAATCCGGGTGCCCTCTCCGGGCCAGCGATCGTCCACCGCCCTGATGCGCGACGCACCGACGACCCACGTGGCGTAACTCCACCCGTCGGCGAGAACGTTCCATACTTGTTCCGCCTCGGCGGAGGTTTCCAGTTCGGTCGACATCATGACCCCTCGGATTCGTTGCCTACGGCACAGCTTCTCGACAACTCGTGCATGCCCGTGCACAGCCGAGTCGAAACCGCGGTGGTTTCGGATCAACTCCTATCGGGCATGGTGCGATTCAGGTGCTGGTCTCGCCCGGGCGAGCGTGCATCCAGATCCCGTAGGTTGAAAACACAGCCTGCGGGATCGCCGTCAGAGATCGCGCCGCACCGAATCCACGATTCGCGTGGCGATGACCGACAACTTGACGTTCTCGCTCTGCGACTGCAGCGACAGCACCTCGAATGCGGCATCGGCGTCGACACCGCGCACGGCCATGACGATTCCCTTCGCCTGCTCGATGGCAGCGCGCGTGCGCATCGCCTCGCGCAACCCGTCGAGCTCGGTTTGCGCTTCCTGCGCACGACGAGAGTTCCAGATCGCACTCTCGACCGCCGCGGCGAATACCTTCACCAGGATCTCGTCGGTGTCGGTGAAGCCGTGATCGGTCCAGCTGTAGACGTTCAACGATCCGATCTGCGTGGTATCGACCGAGATCGGAGCCGACAGGACGCTTCGGACACCGACGTCGGCCGCGTCGGCGGCGAACCTGGGCCAGCGAACGGCTATGTCACCCAACCGTGCTCGAATCATCCGGCCGGTCCGCGCCGCGTCCAGGCATGGACCTTGGTTCGAACGGAACTGGTCGGTATCGACGGTGAACACGCGCGAGTCGGTGCACGCCGCCGTCGCGGTGTCCCCGGTCCGCTCGTCCGGCAACGTGACCCCGGCCATGTCGGCACCGGACACCGTGGCGACGACCTGGTTGCACACGCTCTGCAGCAGCGTCTCCACGCGTGCGTGCGAGCGCAGAAGTGCCCTGAACGTTTCCAGCGCAGAATCCGACGACGCGCTGTCCGGGCGCGAGTCATCGACCCGCGACGTGTCTTTCATGTCATCACCGCATTCGTCGAGCGCACTTCTCGTGTGCACTAATGAACCGCCGGCGATGACTTCACCGAATAAGAAATCAAAGCTTAGACAACCCGCGCGAGGCGTCGCGCACCAGGTGGCTACCGCGACTTGACCACGAGGATCTCCACCGGGATCTCCAGCAGGAGTCGCTGCACCTGCTGGCCCATCAAGAACTTGCCCACCGCGCTGCGGTGACGCGATCCGATGACGACGAGTTCGGCGTCCACCGTGTCGATGAGAGCCAGGAGCGTGCTGGTCGCGTCGGGATCGGGTACCGCCGCCTCGATGCGTGCCTCGGGGGCGACGGCACGGACAGCCGCTTCGACCGCGCCGATCTCACGCTCGCGTGCGGACTGCTCGGCCGAGCCGGAGAGCGCGTGCAGCACAACCAGTTCGGTGCCACGCGTGCCGGCCTCGCGGATGCCTGCGGTGAGGGCGCTGCGGCCCTCGTCGGACTGGTTGTGGATGACTGCGACGGTCATGACGACCCTTTCGATTCTAGGTGAGTGAGTGTCAGCCGAACGGAATCTGACCCACGGCGACGCCGACGACCAGCATCGTGAGCGACACGACCGCGGCGCGCCACAGAACCTTCTTGTGATGGTCGGCCAGCGAGACACCCGCCAGGGTCACCAGCAGCAGGATCGCGGGTACGAGGGGGCTCTGCATGTGAACGGCTTGGCCGGTGATCGACGCGCGAGCCATCTCGACGGGCTCGATTCCGTACTGCGACGCAGTTTCCGTCAGTACTGGGAGCACGCCGAAGTAGAACGCGTCGTTGGTCATGAAGAACGTCAACGGCATGCTCAGCACGCCCGTGATGACGGCCAGGTACGGGCCCAGAACATCGGGGATCACGTTCATCAGCCAGGACGCCATGGCCTCGACCATGCCGGTGCCCTGGAAGACGCCGGTCAGAACCGCAGCGGCGAGGACCATTGCGACGACGGAGACGATCGACGACGAGTGCCGCGCGATGGCTTCACCCTGTTCCTTCACCCGGGGGAAGTTGACCGTGAGGGCGATCGATGCCGCGATCATGAACAGAACCGGGATCGGCAGGATGTCCATCACCAGGACAACGAGAAGTGCGGTGGTGAGAATGGCGTTGAACCACAGCAGCTTCGGGCGCAACGTGTCGCGCTCGGGGTCGAGACCGCCTTCCATGAAGCTGCCGGATTCGCCGGTGCCGCCCGTCGTGGGCCGCTTGGCAGATGTGCCGCCGCCGGAGGATGCGGCGTGCACGAGCTCGGGTTCGTAGACGAGCTTTCCGAGCCGCCTGCGTTCCATGATGCCGAGGTGAACGGCGAACAGCAGCACGATGATCAGGCCCGCGATGAGCGAAGGAACCATCGGAACGAACACCTCCGACGGGGAGATTCCCAGCGCCGACGCCGCACGAACCGTCGGGCCACCCCACGGAATGATGTTCATCGTCGCATTGGACAGGCCTGCGACGACCGTCAGAATCACCGGGCTCACACCGAGTTTCAGATACAGCGGCAGCATCGCCGATGTCACGATGATGAACGTCGTGGATCCGTCACCGTCGAGAGAGACGACCATCGCCAGTACCGCGGTGCCGACGACGAGCTTCATCGGATCGTTGCGAACGAGCTTCAGGATGCCCTTGACGAGTGGGTCGAACAGCCCGACGTCGATCATGATCCCGAAGAAGATGATCGCGAAGAACAGCAACGCTGCCGTCGGGGCCAAGGACTTGATGCCGTCGGTGATCATGTCGCCGATGCCGAGTCCGGCACCTGCCATGAGACCGAATGCCACCGGCACCAACGTCAGCGCCACGACAGGCGTTGCGCGCTTGGTCAGGATCAGATACATGAAGACGGCGACCATGAGGAAGCCCAGTATCACGAGCATGGGGGTACTCCTTCTATTTCACGAGCTGGGAAGTTCTTTAAGCGATGCGGGCGGTGTCAGATGCGGACGTGTCAGCTGTGGGCGGAGACCGGGACGGTCTCGTGTACGAACGTCGATTGTTCGTGCAGGAACTCGGCGAAGTCGGAACCGGTCAGAACTGCACTGCGCCAACCGTTTCTGGTGAGAACATCGTGCCATTGCGGCGACGAGTCTAGAGTGCGGATTCGGTCGGTCCACGTGGTGACCTGGTCCGGTGCGAGGCCCGGCGGTGCGAGAAGGCCTCGCCAGTTGGCGAAGACGACGTCGACGCCGGTTTCTCGGGCGGTGGGAGCATCGACGACGGGAATGCGATCGGCCGTGCTGATGGCCAGCGCTCTCACCGTTCCCGCGGAGATCTGATCGAGGTACTCGCTGACGCCGGTGGTGGCGACGTCGACGTCTCCGGTGAGCAGGGCAGGCAGTAGCTGGCCGCCGCCTTCGAACTGCCGGTACGTCGAGGCGGCCGGGTCGACACCGATCGCGCGTGCCAGAAGAATACGGAACAGTCCGTCCGGTCCGCCCTCCACCGAACCACCCGCGAACGTGAGAGCAGCAGGGTTCGCACGCCACGCGGTGACGAGATCCGACATGGATCGCAACGGTGAGTTGGCAGGCACCAGCACCACTTCGGGCTCTTCGAGCAGACGTGCGATGGGAGTGACGTCGGTGATCGAATGATCCGACGGCCTCTCCTCCAGCGCGCCGATGAGGCCGAGGCCCATGACCATGGCGAGATCGGAGTTGCCCGATTCCAGGTTCAGCCTGCCCAATCCGACGACACCTCCCGAACCTGGGAGCACCACGGCGTCGTAATCGACGTCCTTGGTGCTCAAGGTCTGCGCCAGGTTGCGAGCAGTGAGGTCGTATCCGCCTCCCGCATCCGAGGGAACGACGAACCGCACTCGCTCGTTGCCACTCGGGCCTGCGAAAACAGCAGGTTCCGACGCGCATCCGCCCACGAGAACTGCCACCGAGACGCACAAGGCGCTGGCTGCAGTTCGAAGTCTCGTAGCGGGCACCGTCGAAGTACACCTCATTTTGTGACTGGGGTCACCCTTGCGGCCACAGTTTCTTTTGTGTCCATTGTGCTCACGCAGATCCGGGCTGTGCGGCCGAGGAGGCGACGTAGGGTCGTTTCGTGCGAAGAACCACGTTGGCAGCTCAACTCCTGAGGTTACAGCTGCTCATCGTCGTGGTCGTCCTCGTCGCGATCGGCGGATTGTCCCTCGCCCAGTCGTCGGCAGCGTTTCAGCGCGACGCCGGCAGGAGGGCGCAATCAGCGGCGGAAACCCTGGCCGCGAACCCCGTCGTCAGGCAGCTGTTGCCGTCCGCGCAGCCGCGAATCAGGACCGGGCTGCAGAGTGCGGTCGAATCGGTTCGCGCGGTGTCGGGTCTGGACTATGCCCAACTCGCCGACGTCGACGGTTCGGTCATTCTCTCCACCGTGCCCGAGCAGGTGGGATCGACGACGCGCACTGAGTCGGGCGGTTCGTGGGTCGGGCTGACCGATACGACGTCCGGCAAGGCCGTCGAAGCCACCGTGCCCGTGCTCGACGATTCCGGCACGCTCATCGGGGCAGCCGTCGTCGGCGATCGGTACCCGTCGGCGCTCGATCGATTTCTCCAGGCCGCGCCCAACCTCATCGTCTATCTGGCGGTCGCGTCGGTGCTCGGGGGTGTGGGGTCGGTGCTTCTGGCGCGCCGAGTGAAGCGTCAGACACTCGGGATGGAAGCGAGTGAGATCCTCGACCTCGTCGGTCAGCGTGAAGCGATGCTTCGTGGACTCAAGGAAGGCGTGATCGCGCTGGATCCGGCAGGTCGGGTGCTGTTGATGAGCGAGAGCGCACACGAGCTGCTGCACATCGAGTACGGCAGCAAAGGGCGAACCGTCGACGAACTCGGCGTCACCGACCGTCTGCGCGAGGTCTTGCTCCGCACCGTCGACGACGAGATCGTGTTGGTCGGTGACCGAGTGCTCGTGCTGAACACCGTTCCCATCGTGTCCAAGGGGAAAGCCGTCGGCACTGTCACCACGTTCCGCGACCGCACCGAACTGACCGACGTCGAGGAAGAACTCGGTGTGACGAAGACGAGTTCGACAGCACTGCGCGAGCACATCCACGAGTTCGACAATCAGCTGCACACGATCTCCGGGCTGGTTCAACTGCAGGAGTACGACGAGGTGGTGCAGTACGTCGACGGACTGACCGCACGCCGCGAAGAAGTGACATCGGCGGTGACCGACACGGTCTCCGACGTAGGAGTCGCAGCTCTGCTCATCGCGAAAATCGGCGCAGCAGCGCATCGGTCGGTGTCCATCGAGATCGACGAGAACTCTCGCTTGCGTAGCCACGGGGGTGATGTCTCGCGTGACCTGTGCACGGTGCTCGGCAATCTCGTCGACAATGCGGTGCTGGCGTCGTCTGGGCGAGTGAGGATTTCGCTCGTCGAAGACGAGGATTCGCTCGAGATTCGAGTTCTCGACAACGGTACCGGTGTGCCGGAGGCCGACGCCGAGAAGATCTTCGAACAGGGCTGGAGTTCGAGAGGTTCGGCGAATACCGGGCACGGTTTCGGGTTGGCGCTGGTGCGTCTGGTGTGCAGACGACGCGGCGGAGATGTGTCGGTCGGGTCCGATGGTGAATGGACCGTGTTCACGGCAGTGTTGAGGGAGAAGTAGTGATACGTGTACTGGTGGTCGACGACGACTTCATGGTCGCCAAGGTCCACTCCGGATTCGTCGGCAAGACAGAGGGATTCGAGGTGTGCGGCGTAGCGCACACACCCGAGGCGGCAGTCGAAGCGGTGTCGGTGCTGCGGCCGGACCTCGTGCTGCTCGACGTCCATCTGCCCGGGGCGAGTGGGTTGGATCTGATCGGGGTGTTCCGGGAAGCCGTGCCCGACCTCGACGTCCTGGTCATCACCAGTGAGCGTGAAATGGCGTCGGTGAAGAAGGCGCTACGGAGCGGAGCGGTGCACTATCTGATCAAACCGTTCAAATTCGCTGTGCTGCAGGCGCGGTTGGATCAGTACCGCACCACGAGGCAGAGCCTCGTCGACATCGACGAAGCCGAACAGGCAGCCGTGGACAAGGCTTTCGGTGTGACCGGTACCGAGAACGACCTACCCAAGGGTCTCAGTCGGGTGACCCTGAATCTGGTTGAGGAAAAGCTGCGCGAAGTGACCGAACCCGTCTCCGCAACCGAACTCTCTGAGAGGGCAGGCATTTCCAGATCCAGTGCACGACGGTACCTCGAATACCTCACGGGGATCGGTCGGGTCGACGTGTCTCTGGACTACGGAAACGTCGGTCGGCCGGAGAGGTTGTATCGGCGTAAATAGCGTAATCGTCGTTCAGCTGGGCTTTCACTAGTGCGCCTGCGCTCCACCATTCGATCGGACCGTCCCATGTCGGCATCGAGCTGAGCTGTTCCTGCAGGTGGGCGTTGTGCGCGTACACGAACGTCGGAGCCTGTTCGGCCAGGGCAAGTAGATTGGCCGCCATCATCGAATCGCGCAGCGCGCACAGGCGCGCCATCCGCGTCTGCCGGGACGACGACGTGTCCGCCATCCAGTAGTGATAGCGCAGTAGGCCTGTGGCAGAGCGTGCGTGCAGGCGTGAGCGGTTCCACTGGTGGCGTGAGGTTGCAGCGATCAGGTGCGGTGTCTGCATGTCGAGGAGGGCCGCGAGGTCGTCGGCGAGAAGCCTCAGGCTGACGGCCTGAGCGCTCTGTCCTACGGACTGCGACGGGTCCAGCATTGCGTTCGGTTCGGTCCACTGGTCGTCGGAGCCCAGCAGCGTAGTGAGTTCTTCGGCAGCGCAGGGCAATAACTCGGGATCGACCTCTGCGGCAAGATACGAGTGCAACGCAGTCATCGCGTGTGTGGGGCTCGCGGCGGCGGCCATCTCGAGCGGCGCGTCGAAGCCGGCAAAACGGAGCATGTCGTCTTCTGATTTTCCGTCGTTGTGCTCGCGCATCCAACGTACGAGTTCACCGTTGGCCGCGTATTTTCCCCATCCGTGGCTGAAACCACGTTCCATCGCGTCGTCGAATGTGCCTGTTCGGGCGGTGACGTAGTCGTCCACAACGAGGCCCATGATGCAATCGCTCTCCAATGCGATCGTTCGGTACCGCTGCTGTTCGACAAGCTGTCGGAAAGTTTCGTTTCGCCGATCGAGTAACGACTCGTCGTCGTGCGTCGGTTCGCCCATCGCAACGATTCGTGGATCGCGAGGGTTGTGGGGTGCGGACATACATTCGACAGTATCGTTGAACATACGGTTGAGACTTATGGGCGGAAGTGCGGCGATATCGGTGAAGAACCCTCGAACCAGTATCGGGACGCGACCCGCCGATCTCGCCCGTGAACACAATCTGTCCACGCAGGCCGTCAGAAACTACGAGGCCGAGGGGATTCTCCCGCCAGCCACCCGCACTCCGCACGGGTACCGCACCTACACGCCGCTGCACGCGCTGGCGTTACGTGCTTTCCTGGCCCTTGTTCCCGGCCACGGTCGTCAGGTGGCGTCGTCGATCATGCGGGCGGTCAACGACGGCGCCGACGCGGAGGCGATGTTACTGATCGACCGAAGCCATGCTCGGCTTCTTCGGGATCGAGAGACGCTGGCGGCAGTGGAAAAGGCTCTTGCTCATGTGGATTCGGGTACGTCGGTCTCGCCTGCGCGTGCCGATGTGTTCATCGGGCCACTTGCCCACCGGCTCGGTATTCAGCCTGCGACACTGCGTAAATGGGAGCAGGCGGGTCTGGTGTGTCCCGGCCGGGATCCTCACACCGGATACCGCGTCTACGCCGCGGCGGATGTACGTGACGCCGAACTGGTCCAGCAGCTCAGGCGAGGCGGGTATCTGCTCGAACAGATTTCGCCGGTCATCGCCGAGCTCCGCGCGGCCGGGGGAGTGGAGCAGCTCACCGGCCTCCTGGGCCAATGGCACGCCCGGCTCACCGGTCGCGGACGCGCCCTTCTCACCGGCGCTGCCCTGCTCGACGCATATTTGGTGGCTGTGGATCCGTGAGGTGGGTGCGTGTGTGCTTGCGTTGATGCTGTCGTACACCGGACTGACGATGACCTCCATTGCCCGCTTCCCTTTCGTATGGGCGGGGCGACTGGACACACCGTGCGCACCATTCACAAGCGCTTCGGCGAGCGTCGGATCCGCGCGATTCAGTTGCGCTGCTCGTGGACGAACCCCACGTGTCTTGTGAGTGTTGCTGCGCTGCTTGGTGATTCAGATTTCAATTCTTGCCGGTTGGCGTGTGGTCGGGTAGTGTAGAACGTATGTTCGATACGGGGGTTTCAGCGAGTGGTTCGACTGTGGGTTCGGCTGCAGCCTTGTCTGGCGCGTTGGACTGCGGTGGGGCTGCTGGTGGTGGTGTGTATGACTGGGATGGGTGTGTGGCGGGGTTGGTGGGGGTGTCGGCGCGGTGGCGGGTGGCGGAGAATGTGGCGCGGGCGAGGGTGGTGGAGGC
>NZ_BCXH01000015.1 GCF_001895005.1 Rhodococcus yunnanensis NBRC 103083
CTCCGCAAATGCACGTGCGTTTGCGTGGCTGGGGTGGTGTATTCCCTGGTTGGTCCCGTCCCTCTCCGCAAATGCACGTGCGTTTGCGTGGCTGGGGGGAGAGATGCCGAATGCCCCCACACTCCGTTGTGTGGGGGCATTCGATGCGTCGGCTGTTACGGAGCCGGGGCGTTCTGCATTTCCTGCTCGTAGGTGTCGTTGTAGGTCTTGATGACCGTGGTGACGATGCCGGTGAGTTCGTTGAAGATCAGCGAGCCGTTCTCGAAATCGGTTCGCAGGCCCTCGGGTACGCGGTATTCGTCGGTCGTTGGGAGGCCGAGTTCACCGTTCTCGCCGCCGAGTGCCAGGAACTGTTCGAAGATCTTCCCGATCACCGCAACAGCTTGTCCTGCAAGCGAAGTGAAGATCGATCCGTTGGTGAACTGAGCTGCCTCGCCGCCGCCCTTGACCTGGACGAGACCGCTGACCGGAGTGCCGAGGCTGCCGGTCTCGCCCCCCGACGCGATCCACTTCTGCGCGATCGGGTTCGTGCTCGCGAGTCGAACCAGTTCGTCGACCAATCCCGGAATGTTCTCTCCGAGAGTGCTGCTCGCGTTCGTACCGGGTGACGACGGAGTTGCGGTATCGGTCGAGTCCTCTGTCGGAGCCGGGGCAGGAGCTACGTCGCCGCCACCGAGAGATGCCGCCGCGATATCGCGGATCTCGTCCATCTTGGCGTATGCGCCGTCGCCGGGGCATGCTGTGTTGCCGACGTCGCGGTGGGCGAAGATGACCGGCAGGTCGACGCTCTGACCCTGGCCGACGAAGGTGTAGTTGGTCCCCTCGCTCGTCATCGTCGTCTCGCCGTGCGGGTCGAGACCTGCTTTGCCCAAACGCCATCCGAGGAACTTGCCGACCGAATCGAGGGTCTCCTGCGATGGTGACTCCGAGGAGTAGTCGCCCATCATGGCGATGCCCATGGTGTTCTCGTTGAACCCACCGGCGTGTGCACCCTGAACCGGCTTGTCCAAACCACCTGCACGGCCTTCGAAGATCTGACCGTACTTGTCGACGAGCACGTTGTATCCGACGTCGCACCACCCGAGAGTCTGCGCGTGGTACGCGTAGATGGCTCGGACGATCTCGGCGGATTCGGTCTTGGAGTAGTCGTTGCTTCCCGCGGTGTGGTGCACCGTTGCGCCGCCGAGGAAGTCGTCGTACGTCGGGTTCGCGCAGCGGATCGACTCGTCGGCGCCCCACTGTGCCCTCGAGATCACCTTCGGTCCGGCATCGCCCGCGACGGGAGTCGCGATGTCGGCGAGTGCGGAATCGGCAGGGGAGGTGCCCGGCTGGATCAGCACTGCGCTGACATCGGCCAGAGCGTCTGCGACGGGTGTTTCCTGCTGGCGCAACGGCTTCGACACCGAGGCGGGTGTGTAACCGAGCTCCTGCTCGGGAGCCGGCGCAACCTCGGGAGCCGGTGCGACCTCGGGAACTGGTGCGACCTCGGGAACTGGTGCGACCTCGGGAGCTGGAACCGGGGCAGGCGCAGCCACGGGCCGCGGAGTCATCAGCAACTGCACGGCCTTGGTGGCACCGACGAAGATCGGCTCGGTCCCCTTCTTGTCCGGGGTCGGTGCGGAATCACTGGCCGCGGTGTCGATGGGCTCGGTTGCGAGCCAGGGCCCCCACGAACCGTCGTCGAGCTGGCGTCGTACCTGCGCGACGGCCCCGTCGAGAGCGGTGGAGGTCAACGCGACCATGCTGAAATTCTCGTCCTGGCGCAGTTCCTTGACGACGGCGCCGAGCGGCGCGCCCGGGTCGTCGCCTGCCGGGAGCGGAGCCTGCGGAGTGACCCCGTCGGCCGGGAGCGGAGCCTGCGGAGTGACCCCATCGGCCGGGAGCGGAGCCTGCGGAGTGACCGGCGCCGACGCGTCGGTACGGCCGAGTTCGGGGATCGGAGCCTGGGCGGACGGGCTCGTTTGGGACGGGACCGTCAGGCCGGGGATCTCGGGGATCTGGAGCGGCGGGATCGTGATGCTGTCCGGTAGGGGCAGGTATTTCAGATCGGACAGGCGGAGGTCGGGCAGCGGAAGGCCCGTCAGTTCCTGGAGTGGAATGACGATGTCCGGTGCCGCGGTCAGTGCCGTTTCGACGATCTTGGTGGGGACTGTGACAGGGGTTGTCTCGTTGGCCGATCGAATATCGGTGGACGCATTCTCGCCGGAGATGCTGTAGACCGCGACTGGACTCGCGACGGCAAGCAAGGCGACAGCGCCGAGAACGATCGACGGCTTCGTTCGACGGTGCAAGGCGGTACTCCCTGGTTGTAGGTGCGGCCCGGGTCGGTTGTGCGTGACTCGTCCGCGAAGCATCCTGCGACTGTTCGACGCGAATTGCTTCCGTTCAGATCCAATTGTCTGTAAGTTGTGATGCTGCTGTTACTCCAGTGACTGATGTGACTGGACTTCAACCACATGAGTAACAACAACCTCATACGACACAAGGCTAAACCTTAGCTTGAGAGTTAGCCACCCCGGGGATTTCACCGATGGTGCGGCGCGTCGTCCGAAGCGCCTACGCTTTTACTTCGTGACAGTCCACTTCATCGGTGCAGGCCCCGGCGCTGCCGATCTGCTGACGTTGCGCGCCGTCGACCATCTCCGTGCAAGCCCGGTCTGCGTCTACGCGGGCACCTACATCGACGACGCGATCCTGGCCCATTGTTCGGCCGGCACCCGCATGGTCGACACCGCTTCGATGGATCTCGACGCGATCATCGCCGAGCTCGTCGCCGCGGACACACGCGGCGAGGACGTTGCGCGACTGTGTTCGGGTGATCCATCTCTCTATTCGGCGCTCGCGGAGCAGTCGGCGCGGCTCGACGCCGAAGGCATTGCCTGGGACGTCACTCCAGGCGTGCCCGCGTACGCCGCCGCAGCTGCCACGCTGCGCGTAGAACTCACCGTTCCCGAGCTCGCGCAGTCCGTCGTCCTGACGCGCGCGCAGGCGAGGTCGACGGCGATGCCGGACGGCGAGCGATTGTCGGCTTTCGCCGCGACGGGCTCGACGCTCGTGCTGCATCTGGCGATCACCCGAACGAGGCTGCTCGCCGAGGAGTTGACCGGGTACTACGGCAGCGAGTGTCCCGTCGCCGTCGTCTTCCATGCCAGCAAGCCGGATCAGCTCGTGCTGACGGGCACTCTCGGCGACATCGCCGAGCAGGTCGAGGCCGCGGGACTGAAGCAAGCCGCCGTCATCCTCGTCGGACCCGCGGTGGGACGGACTCCCGGCGCGGAATCCCATCTGTACGACGCGTGCCGGGACAGA
This sequence comes from Rhodococcus yunnanensis NBRC 103083, assembly GCF_001895005.1. Lineage (GTDB taxonomy): Bacteria > Actinomycetota > Actinomycetes > Mycobacteriales > Mycobacteriaceae > Rhodococcoides > Rhodococcoides yunnanense. Next base: position 3,310 of record NZ_BCXH01000015.1, read on the forward strand.
GCGTGAAGATCCATCTCGTCGGAGTCGGTGGCGGACATCCCGACCAGATCACGGTTCAGGCCGTCGCCCGGCTTCGTGAAGTCGATGTCTTCCTCGTCGCCGACAAGGGTTCGAGCGTCGGCGACCTCGCTGAGGCGCGGGCGGAGATCCTGAGGCGTCATGTGCCCGGCAGTCCCAGGGTGATCCAGGTGCCCGATCCCGAGCGCGACCGCAGGCCCAGCGACTACGGGACCGCCGTAGTGGACTGGCACGACGCCAGGGCACGTGCCTACGAGAAGGTGCTGCTGGATCTGGATCCGGACGTTGTCGTCGGATTTCTGGTGTGGGGCGACCCGGCGTTGTACGACAGCACCATCCGCGTCGTCGAACGGGTCCGAGATTTCGGGACCGTGGACATCGATTTCGACGTCACTCCTGGCATCAGCAGTGTGTCGATGCTCGCAGCCGCTCACCGGCTGGTGCTCAATCGCATCGGCGGTCCGATCGTGATCACGACCGGTCGGGCGCTGTTGCACGACATCGGCGCGGGCGCCGACAACATCGTGGTGATGCTCGACGGCAAGTTGACGTGCCGCGAGCTGGTCGGAACCGGTACGTGGGACATCCATTGGGGTGCCAACCTGGGAACGGACGATGAAAGGTTGGTGTCGGGGCCGCTCGACGCGTGCATCGGGGAGATCGAGCGCGCGCGTGCGGACGTGAAGGCCGAGCACGGCTGGGTGATGGATACCTATGTACTTCGTACCCGTGTGTGAGGAGTGACGTCGAGCGGTAAGTGCCCACGCACGGACGGCGAAGCCGCATGCATGGGCGGCGTGGCAGCCGAGGTCGGATACCCTGGTTGCCCGTGACTGCTGTAAGCCCTGAGCCGACCTCTTCCGATGCTTCCGTGACCGGCCGATACGACCTCATCGTCGTCGGATCCGGGTTCTTCGGCCTGACCGTGGCGGAGCGCTCGGCGTCCCAGTTGGGCAAGCGTGTCCTCGTGATCGATCGGCGCCACCACCTGGGCGGCAACGCGTACTCGGAGGCCGAGCCGGAGACCGGCATCGAGATCCACAAGTACGGCGCCCACCTGTTCCACACGTCGAACAAGCGTGTCTGGGATTACGTCAACCAGTTCACCGACTTCACCAGCTACCAACATCGCGTCTATGCGATGCACAAGGGCCAGTCGTACCAGTTCCCCATGGGGCTCGGCCTGATCTCGCAGTTCTTCGGCAAGTACTACTCGCCGGCCGAAGCGCGCGCGCTCATCGAGGAGCAGTCGAGCGAGTTCGACTCCAAGGATGCGCAGAACCTGGAGGAGAAGGCGATCTCGCTGATCGGCCGCCCGCTGTACGAGGCGTTCATCCGCGATTACACCGCCAAGCAGTGGCAGACCGATCCGAAGAATCTGCCCGCGGGCAACATCACGCGGCTGCCGGTGCGCTACACCTTCGACAATCGCTACTTCAACGACGACTACGAGGGCCTGCCGGTCGACGGCTACACCGCGTGGCTCGAGAACATGGCATCGAGCGATCTCATCGAGGTGCGTCTGAACACCGACTGGTTCGAGGTTCGAGAAGAACTGACGAAGGAAAGTCCGGGCGCTCCCATCGTCTACACCGGACCACTGGACGCGTACTTCGACTACTCGGAGGGTGAACTGGGTTGGCGCACACTCGATTTCGAGACCGAGGTGCTCCCGACTGGTGATTTCCAGGGCACGCCGGTGATGAACTACAACGACGGTGATGTCGGCTACACCCGCATCCACGAGTTCCGGCACTTCCACCCCGAGCGGAAGTACCCGACCGACAAGACGGTCATCATGCGCGAGTTCTCGCGGTTCGCCGAAAGCGGCGACGAGCCGTACTACCCGATCAACACCCCCGACGATCGGAGCAAGCTCGAGGCATACCGCGATCGCGCGAAGGCCGAGACCGCCTCCAACAACGTGCTGTTCGGTGGCCGTCTGGGCACCTACCAGTACCTGGACATGCACATGGCCATCGCCAGCGCGCTCAACCTGTACGACAACACGCTGGCTCCACACTTCGAGACCGGCGCTTCGCTTGCGGGGGAGAAATGACAGCAAAACATCTACTCGACGACGGGGTTGCCGACGTGTCGCCCGTGCTCGGAAAGTCCCTGCTGCAGCGCATTCTCCTTCCGCGCTCCGGTGAACCGCTCGACGTACGCACGCTGTACTTGGAAGAAGCGACAACGAATGCCCGACGGGCACACTCGCTCTCGCGTACGTCGGTCACCATCGGTTCCGAGTCGGAGGTGTCGTTCGCGACGTACTTCAACGCGTTCCCGGCGAGCTACTGGCGTCGTTACAGCATCCTGAAGTCCGTGGTGTTGCGCGTCGAGGTCTCCGGACACTGCCGCATCGACGTCTACCGATCCAAGGCCGACAGCTCGCGCATCCACGTCGAGGGCCGCGAAGTCGTCGACAGTGATGCAGTGCAAGAGTTCCTGGTCGACCTCGGCCCGTTCGAGGACGGCGGGTGGATCTGGTTCGACATCACGTCCGACTCCGAGGTAGTGCTCGAGAGTGCCGGTTGGTATGCGCCGATCGACGCGCCGGGTGAGGCGACCGTCGCCGTCGGCATCCCGACGTTCAACCGCCCGACCGACGCCGTGAAAGCCCTGGAGGCGCTCGGGTCGGATCCGCTGGTGCTGGACGTGATCAAAGCCGTCATCATGCCGGACCAGGGCACGCGAAAAGCCAAGGACGAGCCCGGATTCGCTGCCGCCGAAGAAGCGCTCGGCGGTAGGCTGGCGATCCACGACCAGGCCAACCTCGGTGGGTCGGGTGGTTACAGCCGCATCATGTACGAGGCGCTGAACAACACCGAGTGCCAACACATCCTGTTCATGGACGACGACATCGAGATCGAGCCCGATTCGATTCTTCGTGCGCTCGCGATGTCTCGGTTCGCCAAGGTGCCAACGCTCGTCGGCGGCCAGATGCTGAACCTGCAGGCGCGCAGCCATCTTCACGTCATGGGTGAAGTGATCAACCGCGGAAACTTCATGTGGACCGGCGCGCAGAACGTCGAATACGACCACGATTTCAGCAAGTACCCCCTTCGCTCGAGCAAGCTGCTGCATCGGCGCATCGACGTCGACTACAACGGCTGGTGGATGTGCATGATCCCGCGCGTCGTCGCCGAGGAGCTCGGACAGCCGCTCCCGCTGTTCATCAAGTGGGACGACGCCGAATACGGTTTGCGCGCACGGGAAGCCGGCTACCCGACGGTAACGCTCCCGGGTGCCGCGATCTGGCACATGGCATGGAGCGACAAGGACGACGCCATCGACTGGCAGGCGTACTTCCACCTCCGCAACCGGTTGGTCGTGGCCGCATTGCACATGCCGGGCAACGGACGCGGCCTGGTGCTCGACACCGTCAAGGCCACCGTCAAGCACCTGCTGTGCCTCGAGTACTCGACCGTTGCGATCCAGAACCAGGCGATCCGCGACTTCCTCGCAGGTCCTGAACACATCCTCGAGATCCTGCCGACATCGCTCGGCGACGTACACGCACTGCGCAAGACGTACCCGGATGCCGTCGTCGTCGGATCTTCGACGGAATTGCCGCTCGCATCGGGTGAGGAGGTAGGGGCCGTCGGACTGCCGACGAATCCGCTGTCGAAGATCGGCCGCCTCGCCAAGGGTCTGATTCACAACGTCAAGCCCGCGCATACCCGTCATCACGAGCGACCTCAGCTCAACGTGCCGACGCTCGACGCTCGCTGGTTCCTGCTCTCGCAGGTCGACGGAGTCACCGTCACCACCGCCGACGGCCGAGGCGTCGTGTACCGGCAGCGTGACCGTGAGAAGGCCGCGGCCCTGTTCAAGGAAGCGATGGCGCTGCGCACCGAGCTCTCGCGCCGCTTCCCCGATCTCAAGGGACGCTATCGCGACGCCGTCCCGCACCTGACGAGTAAGGAAACGTGGGAACGTGTCTTTCGTTACGAGGCGTAAGAACCAGACCGACGCCCCCACCGAGGTTCGCATTCTCGAGAAGGTGCAGGCGACGGTCGGTGCCCAGCCGGGTGCGATCGCCGTCGCGCGAGGTATGTCGCACTTCGGTGAGCACGCGCTCGGCTGGGTTGCCATCGCCGGAATCGGCGCCGCCGTGGATCCGACGCGGCGCAGGCAGTGGGCAGGCGTCGCCGTCGGTGCGGTCGGTTCGCATGCCGCATCGATCGTGATCAAGCGTGTCGTGCGTCGGCCGCGGCCCAACGATCCGTCCGTGCGCGTCAACGTCTCCACGCCGAGCAAGCTGAGTTTTCCGTCCTCGCACGCGACATCGACGACGGCGGCCGCCGTTCTGCTCGGTCGGTTGACCGGGTTACCGTTGGCTGCGGTGCTGGTGCCCCCGATGCTGCTGTCGCGGCTGGTTCTGGGCGTCCACTATCCGACAGATGTGCTTGCAGGATCTGCGCTCGGCGCGATTTCGGCAGCTGCAGTCCTGAAGTACGAAGGAGACAAATGAGCGAGGAAGCCTCCCCGGTCGGAGCACCACCCAAGAACCTGCTCGACGGCGTGATCAAGGCACTCCGTCCGCGGCAGTGGGTCAAGAACGTGCTGGTGCTGGCGGCACCGCTGGCGGCCGGTTCGGTGACGCACGCCGACGTGCTGCTGCCGGTCGGGCTCGCGTTCGTCGTCTTCTGCCTCGCTGCTTCCGGCGTCTACCTCGTCAACGACGCGATGGACGTCGAGGCCGATCGCGCGCACCCGACCAAGCGTTTCCGGCCGATCGCCGCAGGTGTACTGCCGGTGAACCTGGCATACGGCATGGCTGTGGTGTGCATCGGGCTCGCCATCGGCCTGTCGTTCTTCGCGAACTGGAAACTTGCGCTGGTCATCGGTGTCTACATCGCGATCCAGCTTGCGTACTGCTTCGGCCTCAAGCATCAGGCCGTGCTGGACATCTGCATCGTGTCCTCGGGCTTCCTGCTTCGTGCGATCGCCGGTGGTGTCGCGGCGTCGATCCCGCTGTCCCAGTGGTTCTTGCTGATCATGGCGTTCGGATCGTTGTTCATGGCCGCAGGCAAGCGCTATGCGGAGCTTCAGCTGGCCGAACGTACCGGCGCGAAGATTCGTAAGTCGCTCGAGAACTACACGACCACGTACCTTCGCTTCGTCTGGACGCTGTCGGCCACGGCTGTCGTGATTTGCTATGGACTGTGGGCTTTCGAACAAGACGCCGAGACGAGCACCAACTGGTTCGCGATCTCGATGATTCCGTTCACCATCGCAATCCTGCGATACGCAGTGGATGTCGACGGCGGCGAAGCAGGTGAACCCGAGGAAATCGCGCTGGGGGACCGGGTATTGCAGGTGCTCGCCCTTGCCTGGATCGGAGTAGTGGGTGTCGCTGTCTACCTCGCGTGAGGAACTGACCGACGCTCGTTCGGGTTCCGGTCTTTCGCGCGCGATCTTCGGTATCGGCGTTGCCGTCTCCAGCCTGCTGTTCCTCGTCGGTGCTTGGGAGCGGCGGTGGATCGCCGACGACGGTCTGATCGTTCTGCGTACTGTCCGCAACCTGCTGGCGGGCAACGGCCCGGTGTTCAACGCGGGCGAACGGGTCGAGACCAACACCAGCACGATCTGGACCTACCTGGTCTACGCGGGTAGCTGGTTGAGCGAGATCCGTCTCGAATACGTCGTGCTGACGATCGCCCTGGTTCTGTCCACGGCCGCGATCGCGGTGGCGATGTTCGGGACGTATGCCCTTCGGGCCCGTGAGCGAGAAGTAACAGCAGCGGAACGACCCAGAGTTGCCGGAGTGGAGCCTGCGGAACGACCCAGAGTTGCCGGAGTGGAGCCTGCGGAACGACCCAGAGTTGCCGGCGTGGCTGCATTCTTGCCGGCTGGGGTGCTGGTCTACATCGCGGTTCCCCCTGCCCGTGATTTCGCGACGTCGGGGCTCGAGACCTGCCTGGTCATCTTCTGGATCGCCGTGCTGTGGCTGCTGATGGTCCGGTGGGCGACCAGGGACGTCGGCAAGCCGGCGATCCTGTTCCTGTCTTTCTGGGCGGGTTTGGGGCCGCTCGTGCGACCGGAGCTCGTCATATTGTCCGGGCTCGCGCTGGTGATGGTCTTCCTGGCTCCGCAGACGTGGGTGAGCCGGGTTCTGGTGTTCGCGTTCGCAGGTGTCGTTCCGGTGGGATACCAGATCTGGCGAATGGGCTACTACGGCTTGCCGTACCCGAACACCGCGGTGTCGAAGGACGCAGGCGGTGCCAAGTGGGCGCAGGGTTTCGACTACCTGTGGAATCTGCTCGGACCGTACATGCTGTGGCTGCCGCTGGTGCTTCTGCTCGTCGGCGCCGTCGCGACGGCCACCCGTCCGGGAAGAATTCGCGCCCCCAGGACAGTGCGTGAGGCGCAGAACGCGCTGCGCTCGCCGACGGCCGTCGTGGTGTTCGTCCTGCTCGGCGGTCTTCTGTCCGCGGTGTACGCGGTGCGGGTCGGCGGCGATTTCATGCACGGCCGCACGCTGCTGCCTGCGTTGTTCACGCTGTTGCTCCCGATCTCGGTGATACGGCTGACGATTCCGTCGCGCAGGTCGGACACACGCGCAGTCGTGGTGTTCGGGGTAGGCGCTTTCGTCTGGATCGTGACCGTGGTGTGGGCTTTCTTCGCCGCGAACACCACCGGGATGCCGGAGGGTTCGATCGTGGGGCGCTCGGGCATCGTCGACGAGCGGGCGTTCTACGCACTCAACACCGGGCATGCGCATCCGATTCTCGCCACCGACTATCTCGACTATCCCCGTATGCGCCCGATGGTCGAGGCGATCGAGAACACCCCGGACGGCGGGTTGCTGCTGCCGTCGGCGCAGTTCACCTACTGGGACGTGGTGCCGCCGCCGTTGCCGATTCCGCCGGGCGGGGCCGGACACACGGTCTACTTCCTGAACCTCGGCATGACGAGCATGAACGTCGGCCTCGACGTCCGTGTGATCGACCAGATGGGTCTTGCCTACCCGCTCGCCTCGCACACCGAGCGGTTGGAGAACGGTCGCATCGGTCACGACAAGAACCTGTATCCGGACTGGGTCGTCGCGGACCTCGGCCTGGTCGGCGAACATCCCTTCCTGCCGTGGTACATGGACGAGGACTGGGTCACCGAGGCTCGGGTCGCGCTGTCGTGCCCCGATACGCAGGAACTCGTCGCGTCGTACCGGGCACCGCTGACGACGGACCTGTTCATCAGGAACTTCAAGCGTTCGCTGTTCTATTCGGGCTATCGATTCGACCGTGTGCCGAAATACGAAATACAAAGGTGTGGTTTGGAAGAACCGATTCCGAAGGACGGAAATTAGTCTCGGCGATATAGAGTCGTCGCCAAGATGGGATATCTCGTTTTCGTAACGGAGGTCGAGTTTCGGCCGATGTATGCGAAAGATGTGTGTGACTGATGGGCCGAAAGGACCGGATTCACCCCGCTGAACGGGCGAGTCGTAGCAATACGGCCCACCAACACTGCTGAGAGGTCGATTGCATGCTGTTTGGAACGAAGAAGGGTGCCGGGGGGCGCACACGCCGGATATTGACGTCTCTGGTGATGGCTGTGGCACTGCCGCTCGGTCTGGCAGTGGTCGGTACGGGTGCAACGGCCAATGCGGCGTTCGACCCGGGTGCACAGGACTTCTGGACGGATTCGTCCATGGGCCCCATCAAGAGCCGCATCTGGCGAGCAGCGGACGGTAACACCGACCGCGTCGTCTACCTGCTCGACGGGCTTCGCGCCACCAACGACATTTCCGGTTGGGAGCACGAGACCGACGCGGGCGCGTACCTCGCATCCTGGAACATCAACGTCGTCGAGCCCGTCGGCGGAATGTCCAGCTTCTACTCGGACTGGTACGCACCGTCGAACTTCAACGGTCAGCAGACGACGTACAAGTGGGAAACGTTCCTCACTCAGAACCTGCGAGACAACCTCGCCAATCAGCTCGGTTTCAACCGCAACCGCAACGGCGTCGTCGGCATCTCCATGGGCGGTAGCGCTGCGCTGACGCTTGCTGCGTATCACCCCGACCAGTTCTCCTACGCGGGATCGCTGTCCGGTTACCTGAACATCTCCGCACCCGGTATGCGCGAGGCCATGCGTCTGGCGCTGCTCGATTCGGGCCGGTACAACATCGACGCGATGTGGGGTCCGCCGTGGAACTCGGCGTGGCTGCGCAACGATCCGTTCGTCTTCGCGCCGAGGCTTCGTGACAACGGCACACGCGTGTGGGTCTTCGCCGGTAGCGGTCTGCCGGGTGGTCTGGACCAGCCGCGCAGCTTCATCGACTACTACAACACCGGAAACGCGATGGGACTCGAGGCGATCGCTCTCGCCAACAGTCGCGCGTTCCAGATTCGCATGGCGAGCATCGGGGCCAACAACGTGACGTACGCGTTCCCGTCGGTCGGCACCCATCAGTGGGGCTACTGGCAGGAGCAGGCGCACATCATGGCCCCCGATCTGAGTGCCAACATCGGCTGACATTCCCGGCTGCAGAGCCCCTGCTCGGCAACCCGATCGGTAAAATCTCAACGCGTTCTGTGAGATTTCACTGATTTGACGGGCTGTTGTGTGGGGGCTTCGCAGGATAGTGTCACAGTCTGATATCGGCTCCGAAGCAGACCTGAGATGTAGATCACGGTTTTGCATCGGGACTCGAGGGTGGAATAGCCTCCATCCTGCGCGCCCGTATTCGACCTTCGCGGTCGGCGACGGGCACGAATACCTGAACAACCCATACTTTCAACTGAACAACCCGTACTGCGGCCCGACAGGGCCGAAGAACAGCCCTGTTGGAATGCCGGGGGCCGCACACATCGCGGAAACCGCAGAAGACGAGAGAGAGCACGATTTCATGCGATTTGCTGGCCTCAGCACCAGACCGAGACTGTCCCAGCGATGGCGTCAGCGGCTCATGGGAATCGGTGCAGCAGCACTCGTTCTGCCGATCGCTGCCGGAGTCGTCGGCGGTGCAACCGCTCTCGCAGCACCGGGCGCCATTGCGCACACAGCGCCTGCCGGTGGACGCGAGGACCTCTGGGTTCCGTCCGAGATGGGTCCGATCAAGGTCCAGGTTCAGTGGGCAGCACGCGGCGGCAGCTCTGCTCTCTACCTGCTCGACGGTCTGCGCGCTCGTAACGACCGCAACGCTTGGTCGTTCGAGACCAACGCTCAGGATCAGTTCGCGAACGACGACGTCACGCTCGTGATGCCGGTCGGCGGACAGGCCAGCTTCTACAGCGACTGGTACGCGGCATCGAACCTGAACGGCCAGGAAGTCACCTACAAGTGGGAGACCTTCCTGACCGAGGATCTGCCCGCGTTCCTCGAGGGCTACGGCGTCTCGCGCACCAACAACGCCGTACTCGGTATCTCGATGGGTGGCTCGGCTGCTCTGACGCTGGCTGCGTACCACCGCGACCAGTTCAAGTTCGCCGGCTCGTTCTCCGGTTACCTCAACATCTCGGCTCCCGGCATGCGTGAGGCCATCCGTGTCGCGATGCTGTCGCAGTCCTGGTTCAACGTCGATTCCATGTGGGGACCCCCGTGGAGCCCGGCATGGCTGCGCAACGACCCGTTCGTTTTCGCACCGCAGCTCAAGGGCCTGTCGATGTACATCTCGGCAGCAAGCGGACTGCCCGGTGAATTCGACAAGCCGCGCGCGCCGATCGACTTCTACAACACCGCGAACGGCATGGCACTCGAAGCTCTCGCGCTGGCCAACAGCCGTGCATTCCAGGTCCGCCTGGCAACGCTCGGAATCCCGGCGACGTTCGACTTCCCGGCCAACGGCATTCACTCGTGGCCGTACTGGTCCGCCGAGCTGTTCAAGGCTCGCGGCCAGATCCTCGAGGCACTGAACGCCTGATCGAAGGTCGTACACGCTCTGCTCCAACGAATGCCGTCCTGCAGAACACGCAGGGCGGCATTCGTCGTAACGGATCGAAGTTCATTCACAATTGCATCACCAGTCACAGCGAGCCTCGTTCGTTTCGGCGTCGCTCGCGTGTACAAAGACATCTACAGAAGTCTGCGTCTTTCGCTCGCGGATCGTGACTTCGTACGCACCACCTGCAGAAAGAGAGTCACCATCATGCGCACAGGGCTTGCTCGGTTCGGTCGAGGACACAAGGCCGGAATCCAGGCTCGTCGTGCTGCGATCGCGGCGGCCGTCACCGTCGCACTGGCGTCGCCGTTCGGTGCCGTCGGGATCGCGCAGGCAACGCCCGCGGCCGTGTCGCTGCCGGCGCCGACGCAGGCCGCGTCCGGCGCGACCGTCACCTCGGTCGACTGGCTGTCGGATCGACGCGTCGCGCTGTGGATCGAATCCCCGTCGATGGGCACCCCGATTCAGGTGCAGCTGCTGCTTGCGCGTGACTGGAACCTCAACCCGCAGGAAACCTTCCCGTCCGTCTGGATGCTCGACGGACTGCGCGCGACGGACATGGAGAGCGGTTGGACGGCCGAGACCGACGCCGAGTCCTATTTCGCCGACAAGAACGTCAACGTCGTACTCCCGGTCGGTGGACAGTCCAGCTTCTACTCCGACTGGGTGGATCAGGACAACGGCAAGAACTACCAGTGGGAGACGTTCCTGACCAAGGAGCTTCCCCCGATTCTCGAGAGCAGCTGGCGTACCAACCAGACGCGTGGCGTCGTCGGCCTCTCGATGGGTGGCACCGCCGCCATGTTCCTCGCGGCACGCAACCAGGGCTTCTTCAAGTTCGCCGGCTCGCTGTCGGGCATGTTGACGACGACGACGCTCGGCATGCCACAGGCCATTCAGTACGCGATGGCGGACGCGGGCGGTTTCGACTCCAAGGCCATGTGGGGCGCGCCCACCAACGATCTCTGGGCGCAACACGACCCGTACCTCCTTGCCGACCAGCTCGAGGGCGTCAGCCTGTACGTCTCGAGCGGAAACGGCGCTGCCGGCCCGTACGACGCGCCGTCGGGAATCCCAGGGGTCAGTTCGAACTACGCAGGCATGGGCCTCGAAATTCTCTCTCGCCTGACGTCTCAGACCTTCGCGACCAAGCTCAACAAGCTCGGCATTCCTGCGCAGGTCAACTACCGGCCGTCGGGCACGCACTCGTGGGAGTACTGGCAGTTCGAGCTGCATCAGCTGTGGCCGCAACTGGCCAACGCGCTCGGTGTCGAGGCGGACAAGCCCGCGTGCAGCGCGACCGGCGCGATCGGCAACGCCTCCGGTGCCAACTCCTGGCTCGGTGACTGCTTGACGCCGGAGTACAACGTCGCAGGCGGGCGTGCTCAGGACTTCCGTTTCGGACGCGTGTTCTTCTCACCGGACACCGGCGCCCAGGTCGTCGCGGGTGCCATCGGCGGAAACTACCAGGGTTCGGGTGGACCGGCAGGCCCGCTCGGCTTCCCGAAGACCGGCGAATTCGGTACTCCGGACGGCCGTGGACGTGCCAATGCCTTCCAGAACGGCATGGTCTACTTCACGCCTCAGACCGGAGCACACGCACTCCGCGGCGCGATCCTCGACGAGTGGGCACGCCAGGGATACGAGAACGGCCCGCTCGGCTACCCCGTCCTCGACGAGGTCGCCACACCGTCGAAGCCGGGTGCTGTTCAGGGATTCGAGATCGGCGCGATGTACTTCAGCCCGGACCTCGGAACGCACTCCGTCCAAGGCATGATCCTGGGCAAGTACGGCCAGCTCGGGTGGGAGAACGGCTCGCTCGGCTTCCCGAAGTCCAGTGAGCTCGGCCCGATCAAGGATGGCGGCCGCTTCAACGAGTTCGAGGGCGGCAACATCTACTGGAGCCCGGTCACCGGCGCATGGGCCATCCGCAACGGCGAGATCTTCGACGCGTGGAAGAGCGTGGGCTACGAAGGCGGCAGGCTCGGGTACATCACGAGCGATCAGTTCGACATGAACGGCGGCGGAGTCCAGCAGAACTTCCAGTTCGGCATCATCACGGTCAAGGACGGCAAAGTCACCATCGCACCGTGACGAAAAGCCACAGGGTCCACTCAGAATTCTCTCAGTGGTTCTCTGTAGCGTGACGCGTTGAACCTCGACGACCATAGGACTGGATTGATGATGGAAAAGACGCTGGCCCGGACACTGACGATGGCAGCGCTTGTCGTGGCCACGGGCGGTTTTCTCGTGGCCTGCGGCAGCGACGATTCCACTGCAACCGGAACGCCGTCCACGACGACGACGGCCGCAGCAGAGTCGACGTCCGCAGAGCCGACGGCGTCGGCGTCGGAATCGGAATCGGCGGAGCCCACCACGGCGGCGCCGACGACCAGTCCGGGTGAGGCTGCAACGGCACCTCCCGAGCAGCCTCAGCCTGTGCCCGAGGATTTCCCGGGGACCACCGAGACTCCGGTCGATGCGCGGGGCCAGGCGTTCCTCGCCGAGCTGGAGAAGGGCGGCATCACACCGGCAGGAAACGGTGAGATCGCCATCTCGACCGCAAACTACATCTGCTCGGCGCAGTCGCAGGGGGTCGCAGCGGACGAGATCTCGACATTCGTGACTGCCAACGTGGGAGTCGAGGCGAGTGCCTCGGGTACGCAGATGACCGCCGAGCAGGCAGGCGAGAACGCCCAGGTGTACATCACCGCCGCGCAGAACACCTACTGCAAGTCCTAGTCGACTCAGCCGATGGCGAATCGTACGAAGCGTAAGAGAAGACTGCTACCGAAACTCCTCGCGGTGGTGGTCGTTCTCGGGATCGTCATCGTCGCTGCGTGGTACCTGCTCGCGGGACGGCTCCCGAAGGAGATTCCGTCGCCGATCCCCGGGCCGGGGCCGACACCGCCGACGTCGCAGCCGGCCGATTGCGCCGACGTCGAAGTCATTGCGATACCCGGCACGTGGGAGTCCTCGGCGAACGACGACCCGTACGACCCGACTGCCAACCCCGCATCGTTGATGCTGAACGTGACGCGCCCGCTACAAGGGCAGTTCGATCCGAGCCGCGCCGTGGTCTACACGGTCCCGTACGTCGCTCAGTTCTCGAACCCGATTGCATTCCCGCCCGACGGCCAGCAGTCGTACAACAACAGCCGCACTGCCGGTGCGGCCGCGGCGCGCGCCGAACTTGTCCGGTACAGCGAGCACTGCCCACTCACCGACTACGTGCTCGCCGGGTTCTCCCAGGGTGCCGTGATCGCAGGCGACATCGCCGCGGACATCGGCGCGGGCAACGGACCGGTCGCCGCCGACCGCGTTCTCGGAGTGACGTTGATCGCCGACGGCAGGCGCGACGGGACGTCGGGAACCGACATCGGACCGGCTGTCGACGGCGTCGGCGCAGAGGTGGCACTCGGCGGACTCGATCTTCCCGGCATCACCATGACGGGACCCAGAGCGGGCGGTTTCGGCACGCTGGACGAGAAGGTCTTCTCGATCTGCGCGGCGGGCGATCTGATCTGCGCCGCGCCCTCGGAAGGCTTGTCGCTGCGCAACATTCCGCAGAGCATCGGAATCCTGGTGGGTGCCGCGGGCAACCCGGTGCACGCGTCGTACAACAGCTTCGTCGTCGACGATGCAGGTACCACCTCGACGCAGTGGACGGCGGCCTGGGCGGCCGATCTGATCGCGTCGGCACCGGAGATTCCGCATTCGTAGATTGCGCCGCGCGGTGCAGGGGAGTTCTCACAACGTCTGCTCGTGACATCCGATGAATAGGCACAAAGCTGGTCGTAGGTGACCCCGCCAGGTGTATTCCCACGTGGCAAGCAGCTAGAGTGGCGCCTTGGACCAGCCGAGATCGGCCGTGATGTCGACGGAAGAAACCCGCACCGAGGAGACCCATACATGTGTTCTGCCCAGGCCCCGGATCAGCCCGCTGAGGGGCAGATCACGGAACTGCGCAAGTTTCGCTTCGCCGCAGGCGGAGAGGGCAACGCAGAAGAGGGCGGGGCGCGCAAATTCATCAAGCTGGCGCAACAGGCCGAGGAACTGGGCTACGACAGCTTCATGATCCCGGATCACCTGGGCAACCAGGTCGGACCGATTGCTGCTCTCGGTGCGCTTGCCGTGGCGACCGACAAGATTCGCCTCGGCACGGCGGTACTCGCCAACGGCTTCCGTCATCCCGCGGTACTGGCCAAGGACGCTGCGACGATCGATGTGCTCTCGGGTGGGCGGCTCGAGCTCGGGCTCGGCGCCGGATGGATGCGCGAGGAGTACGACAAGGCAGGGATCGAGTACGACCGTCCGGGAATTCGAATCGAGAAACTCGAAGAGAGCCTGGAAATCCTCGACACGCTCCTGCGTGGCAAGGAATGCAACTTTCAGGGCAAGCACTTCACCATCACCGGCCTGAAGGGCAGTCCTCGTCCGCGTCAGGGCCCGCGTCCGCCGATCTGTGTCGGTGGCGGCGGACCGAGGATGCTGGCGCTCGCCGCGAAGTACGCGGACATCATCTCGGTGGTACCGAGCACGACCAAGGACGGCAAGCTCCAGCTGTCCGGCATGACGCTGGACAAGACGCTCGAGCGCGTCGAACTGATTCGTAAGGCTGCAGGCGATCGGTTCGACCAGATCGAGCTCAACTGGGCCATCACCACGATCGTCGTCACCGACGATCGTGAGGCGATGGCGGAGATGGCATTGGCGGCGCTGGACAACGGTTATCCGCCGAACGTCGACGTCGATGTGAAGCTCAGTGTGGAGGACATCTTGTCGTCCCCATACCTGGCATTCGGGACATACGACGAGATCGCAGATCAGATCCGTAACGTTCGTGCGAAAACGACGATGTCCTATGTCGGGGTTTTCCCTACCCAGATGGAAGCATTTGCGCCGGTTGTCGACCTGTTGAAAGGCGAGTGATTCGCGGATGCTCTTCAGCCGTGCGCCTGGCCGAACGGTCGGCACAGGTTTGGGCCTGGAGATAGCTACCAGCTAGTAATATAACGCTGTATGGCGTCTGCGTGATTCGAGGACAAGTCGGGACGCGGGCCGTTGCCGTCAGGCGCAGCAACCGCAGCGGATTCCCGTGGAGGAGATTGAAACAGCATGAGCCACACATTCGACGACTACCTCGATGAGAACGGCCACATCACCATCGCCGAGGGCAAGACTCTCGTCCGCCACGTAGAGGTGAACGTCGCCGAGAACGCAGACACACTGGCGTACCGGTTCATCGACTACTCGCGCGAGCGCGACGGGGAAGCGCATGAACTGACATGGGCACAGTTCGGTCTTCGGCTTCGTGCCGTGGCTGCTCGTCTCCAGCAGGTGACCTCACCCGGCGACCGGGTTGCGATCCTGGCCCCGCAGGGTCTGGACTACGTGGTCGCTTTCTTCGGTGCCATCTATGCAGGCACCATCGCGGTCCCGCTGTTCGACCCCGACGAGCCGGGCCACACGGACCGCTTGCACGCCGTGCTCGGTGACTGTGCGCCGACGGCCATTCTTACCGGAACCAATTCCGCTGCAGGAGTTCGTGCGTTCTTCCGTGCACTCCCGGCGGCGCAGCGGCCGCGCATCATCGCCGTGGACGCCATCCCCGACAGCGTCGGCGAGACGTGGGTCGAGTCCGAGGCCAAGCTCGACGACATCGCGTACCTGCAGTACACCTCCGGTTCGACGCGCACCCCGGCCGGAGTGGAGATCACCCACCGCGCGGTAGGCGTCAACGCTCTGCAGATGGTCGACAGCATGGAGATCACCGAGGACTCGCGCGGGGTCACCTGGCTGCCGATGTTCCACGACATGGGACTGCTGACGGTCATCCTGCCCGCGCTCGGCGGCAAGTACATCACCATCATGAGCCCGCGCGCGTTCGTTCAGCGTCCGTGGCGCTGGATCAAGGAACTCGCGGCGGTGTCCGACGGCGCAGGAACGTTCGCTGCGGCACCGAACTTCGCTTTCGAACACGCCGCGCAGCGCGGCCTGCCGAAGAACGGTGAGTCGTTGGATCTGTCCAACGTCATCGGCCTGATCAACGGCAGCGAGCCGGTCACGACGACGTCGATGAAGAAGTTCAACGACGCCTTCGGGCCGTACGGGCTCCCGAAGACGGCCATCAAGCCGTCGTACGGCATGGCCGAGGCCACGTTGTTCGTCTCGACCACCAAGCACGTCGACGAGGCCAAGGTCGTCTACGTCGACCGGGTCGAACTCAACGCAGGCAATTTCGTCGTCGTCGATCAGGATTCCGAGGGTGCCATCCCGCAGGTGTCGACGGGAGAGGTCGCGCGTAGTCAGTGGGCGGCAATTGTCGACGTCGACTCCGCGTCGGAGGTGGCCGATGACCGTGTCGGCGAGATCTGGCTGCTCGGGGAGAACATCGGCCAGGGCTACTGGGGCCGCGAGCAGGAGACGAGCGAAACCTTCCACAACAAGCTCGTCGCGCGCATCCCCAGCGGATCGCACGCCGACGGCGCTCCCGAGACCGGCAACTGGATGCGCACCGGCGACTACGGCGTCTACCACGACGGCGAGCTGTACATCACCGGGCGAGTCAAGGACCTCGTGATCGTCGACGGCCGGAACCACTACCCGCAGGACCTCGAATTCTCGGCACAGGAGTCGAGCAAGGCGCTTCGTCCCGGTTTCGTGGCTGCGTTCTCGGTCCCACTCAATCAGCTCCCCGACGTGGTGTTCGACTTCTCCGGATCGGCACTGACGAAGGACCCGGGCGACTCGTCCGAGCAGCTCGTCATCGTCGCCGAACGGGCGCCCGGTGCAGGCAAAGCCGAACCACAGCCCATCGCCGACGATGTCCGCGCCGCCATCTCCGCTCGTCACGGCGTGACGGTTCGCGACGTCCTGTTGGTTCCTGCAGGTTCGATCCCACGCACCTCGAGCGGCAAGATCGCGCGCCGCGCATGCAAGGCGGCGTACATCGAGGGCACCCTGCGTGGCGGCTACCAGCAGCAAGCATTCCCCGACGCGGAACTTCCGGACTGACACCGGCAAGCCCCGTTCCATTCCTCTATCGACAGGTACCTTGGTGAGTTGATGGCAGACCATGAGATCGATGCCGAAAAGGCGACAGTGACCTCGACCGACGGTGGCGAGATGACGGTTGCTCAGCTTCGCGAGTGGCTCCGCAACTGGGTTGCCGACGCGACCGGGCAGTCGGTCGATCTGATCTCCGACGACCGGCCGATGGAGGAGTTCGGGCTGTCCTCTCGCGACGCTGTGGCGTTGAGCGGAGAGATCGAAGAGCTGGTCGGAGTGACTCTGACAGCTACGGTCGTCTACCAGCACCCGACCATCGCGTCGCTGGCGACCATCATCATCGAGGGCGAACCCGAGACCGAGGACTCGGTCGACGACTCCTTCTACACCCGTGGTCTCCAGGCCGGCGAGTCGCACGACATCGCCATCGTCGGAGTCTCGACGCGTTTCCCCGGCGCAGGCACGACGCCGGAGCAGATGTGGGCGCTGCTGAGCGAGGGACGCGACGGCATCACCGACCTACCCGAGGGGCGCTGGGAGGAGTTCACCTCCGATCCCGCCATCAAGGCCGCCGTCGATGCGACCGTCACCAAGGGCGGCTACCTGGACGACGTCAAGACCTTCGATGCCGAGTTCTTCGCCATGTCGCCCAACGAGGTCGTCAATGTCGATCCGCAGCAGCGGTTGGCACTGGAACTGACCTGGGAGGCTCTGGAGCACGCCCGGATTCCGGCCAGCTCGGTCAAGGGCTCGCAGGTGGGCGTCTTCATCGGCAGCTCGTCCAACGATTACCAGCTGCTCGCGGTCAGCGACCCGAACGCGCATCCCTACGCACTGACCGGAACGTCGACGGCCATCGTCGCCAACCGTGTCTCGTACTTCTACGACTTCCGAGGCCCGTCCATCGCCGTCGACACGGCGTGCTCGTCATCGCTGGTCGCGGTACACCAGGCGGTGCGCAGCCTGCGTTCCGGCGAGACCGATCTCGCGGTCGCAGGTGGCGTCAACATGCTGCTCGCGCCGCCGATCACCGTCGGCTTCGGTCAGACGGGTGTTCTCGCGCCCGACGGCAAGATCAAGGCGTTCTCGTCCGACGCGAACGGCATGATCCGCTCCGAGGGCGGCGGTCTCGTCGTGCTCAAGCGGCTGGAGGACGCCGAACGTGACGGCGACGACATCCTGGCCGTCGTCGCCGGATCGGCCGTCAATCAGGACGGACGGTCCAACGGGCTGCTCGCGCCCAACCCGGACGCGCAGGCCGAGGCCCTGCGGTCCGCATACCGCGACGCGGGTATCGCACCGTCCGGTGTCGATTACATCGAAGCGCACGGCACGGGTACCATCCTCGGCGATCCCATCGAGGCCGACGCACTGGGACGCGTCGTCGGCCGCGGGCGCGACGACGACAAGCCCGCACTCCTGGGATCGGCCAAGACCAACTTCGGTCACCTCGAATCTGCAGCCGGCGCAGCAGGTTTGATCAAGATCGTCCTCGCGATGCAGCAGAATCGTCTGCCTGCGTCGTTGAACTACGTCGGACCCAACCCGTACATCGACTTCGACAAGGCACATCTGAAGGTCATCCCCGAGGGCGCCGAATGGCCGCGCTACACGGGCAAGGCCATCGCGGGTGTCTCCGGGTTCGGCTTCGGCGGCACCAACGCGCACGTCGTCGTCCGCGAGTACATCGCGAACGAACCCGTCGAAGGCTTCGACGCGCAGTCGGTCGATCCGGAAGCCGTTCTCGTGGAGGGCGTTTCGGAGGTAGTAGAGCCGGACGCGCCCCAGACTGTGATTGTTTCGGCGCCCGAGGAGGTGCCGGTCGTTCCGGCGTCCGAGGATGCCGAGCCGCAGACCGTTGTGCTGGCGGTGTCGGCGGCGCTTCCGTCGAGGCGCAAGCGTGCGGCCTCGGATCTTGCCGACTGGCTCGAGACCGAGGTGGGCAGCAACACACCCATCGCAGATGTCGGTCGTGCGCTGGCCAAGCGCAACCATGGCCGTTCGCGCGCAGTGGTTCTCGCGGCCACGACCGCCGAAGCGATCACCGGACTGCGTGCCATCGCCGCGGGCAAGCCGGGAGCCGGTGTGTTCTCGGCGGATTCGCCCGCGTCGAACGGCGCGGTGTGGGTGTTCTCCGGGTTCGGTTCGCAGCATCGCAAGATGGCAGCGACGCTGTACCGCACCAACACGGTCTTCGCTGCGGCGCTCGACGAGGTCGACGAACTGCTCGTCGACGAGGCCGGGTACTCCATCAAGGAGATCGTGCTCGACGATTCGCAGACATACGAGTTCGAGAATTCGCAGGTCGCGATCTTCGTCATCCAGGTCGCCTTGGCGGCAACGTTGCGCGCGCACGGCGCCGAGCCCAGCGCCGTCATCGGACATTCGATGGGCGAGGTCGCCGCGGCATACGTTGCGGGTGGCCTGAACCTCGAAGACGCAGTACGCATCATCTACGCACGCTCGCGGCTGCTCGCCGAGGGTCAGGACGGCCTCGGTGCCGCGTCGCAGGGCGCGATGGCGCTCGTCGAGTACACCCCGGAAGAGGTCACCGCTCTCACCGACCAATTCCCCGACGTCGAGCCGTGCGTGTACGCCGCACCCACCCACACCACCGTGGGCGGCCCGCGTGCGCAGGTCGAAGAACTCGTGAAATTGGCCGAGGCCGCAGAGAAGATGGCGCGAATCCTCGACGTGAAGGGCGCAGGCCACACCGCAGCGGTCGATCCTCTGCTCGGTGAACTGGCCGCCGAGTTGGCCGGTATCGAACCGGGCAAGCTCACGGCGGGCGTGTACTCGTCGGTGGATCTGCAGGCGCACTACCGCGCAGGTCACGCCCCGATTCACGGCGTCGACTACTGGACCAAGGGCATGCGCCACCCGGTGTACTTCACCCAGGCCGTCAACGTGGCGGTCGGAGACGGCTACACCACGTTCGTCGAACTCGCGCCCAACCCCGTCGCTCTCATGTCCGTCGCCGCGACGGCATGGGCTGCCGGAGTTGCTGATTCGACGCTGATCCCGACGCTCAAGCGCAAGGAAGACGAGTCGGAGACGTTCCTGGCTGCGCTCGCGCAACTGTACGTCCACGGGCATGCCCTCGATCTCACCACTCTGTTCGGTGAGGGCGGCTACGCGGCAATTCCTCGAACGGCTTACCTGCGCAAGAAGTTCTGGCTCGATACGCGGGTCAACTCCAGCGGCGGTGGGCGGATCCCCGGTTCGCGTGTTGCATTGCCGGACGGTCGGCATGTCTGGGAGGTACAGGCCTCGGCCGTGGACTCTCTCGAAGCTCTTGTCAAAGCTGCTGCAGCGCAGGTCTTCTCCGGCGTCGAGATCGGCGCATCGGTGACTCACGTTGCAGTTCCCACTGCCGGCACGTTGGTGACGACGCTGACCTCGCACCTCGGCGGCGCGTCGGTTCAGGTTCATTCGCACTCCGGATCGACGTTCACGTTGGTGCACGAGGCAGTCGTCACTTCCGGGGAGGCGTTGCCGGAGCCGGTTGTCGCTGCGGAGTCGCCGTCGCAGGAGCGGAGCCTGCGGAGCATGACGGGTGACCGGATAGGTTCGGAAGAGTTGCCGGAGGTAGTCGAGACGTTCGGTGACCGGTGGGATCCCGAAGGCACTCAGAAGCTGGAGGATCGCCTGGCGATCATCGTCGCCGAGTCCATGGGCTACGCACCGGAGGATCTGCCTCCCGAGATTCCGCTGATCGAGCTCGGTCTGGATTCGCTGAGCGCCGTGCGGATCAAGAATCGGGTCGAATACGAATTCGACATCCCGACAGTGCAATTGCAGGCAGTGCGCGATGCGAGCTTGCTCGAGGTGGAGAAGTATCTCCGCTACGCCCTGGAGAACCGCGACGAGGTGCAGGCACTCGCGGACAAGCAGGCGGCCGAGAAGGAAGCAGAGCAGGCCGCCGAGGCTGCTGCCGAGGGTGTTGCTTCGGAGTCCGCGCCTGCTGTGGAGGCTGCTGCCGTCGAGCAGGCTGTTGTCGCTGCGCCGAGCGCCGAGTCGCAGCCGGCACCCGCGACCGCCGCGCCTGCGGTGGACAACCGCGAAGCGTTCGCAGAGGCGGCAGGGTCGGATGTTCCACCGCGCGACAATGCCGAGCGGCTGACGTTCGCCACATGGGCAGTCGTGACGAAGGAATCGGCCAAGGGCATCTTCAACACCCTGCCGATTCTCGACGACGAGACTGCCGAGAAGCTGGCGGCACGGTTGACCGAGCGTGCGGGCGGCGAGATCACCTTCGACGACGTGCTGGATTCGGAGACCATCGAGCAACTCGCCGAGAAGGTCCGTCCGCACCTCGAGGACGGTGAAATCGACGGAGTGGTTCGCAATCTGCGTCCCCGCCCCGAGGGCTCTTCTGCCACACCGGTATTCGCGTTCCACTCGGCCGGAAGTTCGACGGTTGCGTACGAGCCGCTTCTGCGGAAGCTGCCCGCGGGCACACCGATGTACGGGCTCGAGCGCGTCGAGGGTCCGATTTCCGTTCGCGCAGCCGAGTACGTGCCGTTGATCAAGGCGATTCAGCCCGAGGGACCGTATGTCTTCGTCGGCTGGTCGCTCGGCGGGATCCTGGCGTACGAGGTCGCGCGGCAGCTGGAAGAGCAGGGCATCGAGGTCGCGTACGTCGGCCTTCTCGACACGGTGATGCCCGGGCGCGAGATACCGGACACCAAGGACGAGGTCCGTCGGCGTTGGGAGCGGTACGCGGCGTTCGCGAAGAAGACATACGACGTCGACTACCCGATCCCTTACGACAAGCTCGTGGACGCCGACGACGACGGGCAGATTCGTATCATCACCGACCTCGTCAAGTTGAGCGGCGCCAAGATCCCAGGCGGCATCATCGAGCATCAGCGCACGTCGTGGCTCGACAATCGGGCCATCCAGACTGCGGAGCTGAAGCCGTACGGCGGTCACGTGACGCTGTACCTCGCCGACAAGTATCACGACGACGCGATCGCACTCGAACCTGCATACGCCACCCGTGAGCCGCACGGCGGCTGGGCGCCCGTGGTGAAAGATCTGGAGATCGTGCAGATCGGAGGCGACCATCTCGCCGTCGTCGACGAGCCGTACATTGGACGAATTGCGGCACATATGACGAAGAAGCTCGCTGAGATCGATTCGCTGAGAACCGGAGCCTGAATCTTGACTGGTACCACCGCGGAAAAGTTGGCCGAGCTGCGCGCCAACCTCGAACTTGCCAAGGAACCGGCAGGTGAGATCGGTATCGCCAAGCGGGCGAAGAAGGGCATTCCCAGTGCCCGCGAACGTATCGACATGCTGCTCGATTCAGGCAGCTTCGTCGAGATCGGCGCACTGGTCAAGGCTCCGAACGACCCATCGGCCCTGTACAGCGATGGCGTGGTCACCGGCCACGGCACCGTCGACGGCCGTCCGGTCGCAGTGTTCTCACACGACCAGACCGTGTTCGGCGGCACCGTCGGCGAGATGTTCGGCCGCAAGGTCGCCGGGTTGATGGACTTCGCCATCAAGGTCGGCTGCCCGGTCATCGGCATCAACGACTCCGGCGGCGCTCGCGTGCAGGACGCCGTGACCTCGCTTGCCTGGTACGCCGAACTCGGCCGTCGCCACGAACCGCTGTCCGGTCTGTGTCCGCAGATTTCGGTGATCCTCGGCAAGTGTGCAGGCGGTGCCGTCTACGCGCCGATCAACACCGACATCGTGGTCGCCACCGAAGAGGCGTACATGTTCGTCACCGGCCCGGACATCATCAAGTCGGTCACCGGCGAGGACGTCAGCCTCGACGAGCTCGGCAGCGCACGCAAGCAAGCCCAGTACGGCAACGTTCACCACGTCGCAGCAGACGAGAAATCTGCATTCGAGTGGGTACGCAACTACCTCAGCTACATGCCGTCGAGCTGTCAGGAAGATCCGCCGGTCGTGAACCCAGGGCTCGAACCCGAGGTCACCGACTCGGATCTGTTGTTGGACAAGATCATGCCCGACGCCGACAATGCCGGTTACGACATGCACGACATCATTCTGCGTCTGTTCGACGACGGCGAATTCCACGAACTGTCCTCGGAGATCGCGCCGAATGTCATCACCGGATTGACTCGCGTCGACGGCAGATCGGTGGGTGTCGTCGCCAATCAGCCGATGTATCTTTCGGGTGCACTCGACGCCGACAGCGCCGACAAGGCAGCACGTTTCGTGCGCATCTGCGACGCGTACAACATTCCGCTCGTGTTTCTCGTCGACACTCCAGGCTTTCTTCCCGGCGTCGATCAGGAGAAAGTCGGCGTCATCAAACGCGGCGGCCGATTCCTGTTCTCCTACATCGAAGCGTCCGTCCCCAAGGTCACCGTCGTGGTCCGCAAGGCATACGGCGGCGGGTACGCGGTCATGGGTTGCAAGCAGCTCGGAGCCGACATCAACCTTGCCTGGCCGACGGCTCGCATCGCCGTCATGGGCGCCGAGGGTGCCGTCAACATCATCGGCCGTAAGCAACTCGCCGCCGCAGGCGAGAATGCTCCCGCGGTCCGTCAGCAGCTCATCAACTTCTACAACGAGCACGTGGCCACCCCCTGGGTCGCGGCCGAGCGAGGCTACATCGACGCCGTCATCGAGCCGTCGAGCACACGCTTGGAACTCCGTAAGGCCCTGAAGATCCTGAAGGACAAAGAGGTCTTCAAGAATCCCCGCAAGCACCACCTGTTTCCGATCTAGCCGTCCCGCCCCCACCCACCGCCCCGACGCCCGCCCCGTGATCGCTTGAATGGTCCATTCATACGATCAGATAGCTTGAGCGCGCCATTCAAGCAGGGCCGAGGTGCAAGTTCGGGCGCGGACGGGCAAGGGCGCGTTGGTATCCGGCATGCAGGTCGGCCAGCACGCGGGACGAATCGTCTCTGATCTGCTGCGGCAGATGCGCGACGATGATGACACCTGCACGTTCCATCTCTGCTCGACGCGCCATGGTCTTGGCGTGGTCGGCCGGGCTCAGGTGATAGGCGAACGAATCGATTTGCCAGCCGAGTGCGACGGCGTCGATCCAACCGTCGGGTCGGCCCAGGAACGTGCCGTCGGGCCCGAAGATGTCTCGGTTGTGAACCATCTTCGGTAGTTTCGAACTCGCGTACAGCCTCTGCGCCCGTGCCTCGGCGACGGAATGTGCGTCGTCGGCGAGTTGCCGTGCGGCAGCCCACGCGGCGGCGCCGTGACGGCGGGGTCCGTCGGTGAGTTCACGGACGATTCCGTCCAGATCTGTCGAGCCGCGCTGAATCGCCTCCGCGAACATTCGAAGATTGGTGTCGACGCTGCGTGTCGCGCGGGCCGCGTCGACGAGCGCTCGTGGAATGGGCGCGACCGACAAGCGGCCGCGTAGTTCCGGCTCCGGAAGCCGCGTGGTCCGTTCGACCCGTACGAAGGACGTCGATGCCCGACGCATCGTGGCCGGAACGAGAATGTGCACGTCGCTGCCGACCCGATCGAATCCGTGCTTGGTCAGTGCGGCGCCTCCGGTCAGCACGCTGTTCTCGCCTCCGTACAGTTGCGCTGCCGAAAGTTGTTGCAGAAGAGAGGGATTACCGTTCTGAAGGAGAACGACCGCCGGAAGTATCGAACGCCATTTGCCGTCCGGTCCTGTTCGGGCGGTGATCGACCCGTCGGACACACCACATTCCCTCAGCGCCTGACGGGTGATGACCCCGTTCAGTGATGCCCCATCGAGTATCTGCCGTTCCGTCGCCCAGAGTCCACGTTTCATGACGGCAGAATTGCATCCGCGACGCCGTCGGCCGATCGTGCGACCAGCGCGAACGTTCTTCCCTGTGCATGGATGTCGAGGCTGTGGACAACGCTATGGATTCGGGGTCGACGAGCCGGGCGTTGTCGTAGGAATCTGCTAGGCGTGTCAGCCCCGCGCTGCCCGCTAGGACTGCTGCTTGAATGTCGCCTTCAAGCCATCTGATCGTATGAATGGACCATTCAAGCGATCACAGGGCGGGCGGGGGACACGGGGCGGGCGGGGGATACGGGGCGGGCGGGGGATACGGGGCGGGCGGGGGACACGGGGTGGGGAGGCAGGGGCCTACTTGTCGAACACGCGCAGGTTTCCGGGGGTCCAGAAGCCCGAGCGCGTGACCTCCGAGGTCTCGATGGTCGCGGGGACGGCCTGGGGGTAGTACGGGTCGTAGCGTTCGAGGGAGCCCCAGTCGCGGGCCCAGTCGCGGTCGAGGTAGGTCGGGACGGTCACCGGCTTGGCGAGGAGTTCGCTCCAGCCGAGGGGGCCGCCGTTGTCGCCGGACTGCCAGGTGTCGGTGGAACTGACGGCCAGGGGACGGTCGGGGAGGATGCGGTAGCCGGGAACTTCGGCGACACCGTACTGGTGGTCGAAGGGTCGCTGGCACGGGAATTGGAGGCCGACAGCCCAGTCCAGCAGTACGGGTTGCTCACTGCCGATGGCGGAGTCGAGTGTCTCGAGCTGCGGGACGCGGGGCGGGGTGAACGCGAACCATTGGTCGCCGGTGAGGTTGGGGTCGTTGGCGACGATGCGTACGGCGTCGGCGTCGCCGGGGAGATCGGCGATCGGGATGCGCAGGTTCCGCCACGACGGCGCGGGGCCGATGTCGCGGGGCAGGTAGGTGCCCTTGACGTCGACTGTGCCGTCGGGCTGGCGGGTTCCGTACTCGACGAGCAGCGACTGGCCGTAGGTCATGGCGCCGGTGTCGTCGTAGGACAGGATTCGGCCTGCCGCGGAGACGACGATGAGGGGTGCGGCATCCGAGCGTTCGGGCAGTGCGTACCAGCTCGATGTCGCCGACGCCGGTTCCTGGACGCCCGGCTGGTAGGAGCCGAGGACCGGGGTGGTGGCGGGGTCGAGTCCGAAGGGTAGTGCGGCGGTGGATCCGTTGACGCCGCGGTCGCCGATGCCGCCGCCGGTGCCGGAGCTCTGGCCTTCCTCGAAGGCTGGTCCGACGCTCTGCTGATCGGTATTGCCTTGTCCTGGTTTGACTTCCACTGCGTCGGCGCTGAGGTCGGTCGGGATGCCGTTGGGGGTGAAGTTGGATGGGCTCTCGCCGCCGAGTGGGCCGGTTTCGGGATCGAAGTCGGCGGGGATCGGGTCGAGAACGCCTGCGTTGGGGTTCGATTCGACGAGTACGTCGTTGGCGAGCCCGCAGGTGTTGCCGACGAGCGATTGAATGTTGGACCGCGCCAACGAGTATGCGGGGTACTGGGACACGGCGCCCTTGACGAGCGAGAGGACCTCGAACAGCACCATGAGTCCGGCGACGACGGTGAGCGGTGCGGCGGCGAACTTCTTGATCCGTCTGCCGCGTTCGGAGCCGGGACGCGGCTGAGGCGGTGCGTACCCTTCACGCAGGTACTGCCAGGCGGCGAGTGCCAATACGAGGCCGAAGAGCACGAGGAACAGTGTGTTGGACTGGTTTCCGCTGAGCGAGACCGTCTTGTCGAACCACGGCACGCCGTAGCTGGAGACGTACCAGTAGCCGTTGATTCCCGAGAATGCCAGTGCCAGAACGAACATCAGGCCGGCGATGAATATCGTGCGGTTGCGCCGAGATCTCAGTGCGCTCGCCGAGATCGCCACGGCCGTGAGCGCGGCGAGGCTGCCCGCGATGCCGGCGTACGACCCGAAGTGGTGGGTCCACTTGGTCGGGTTGAACATCATGAAGAAGATCGTTCCGAACACGACGCCGACGAGACGCCACGCGGGCCCGTTCGAAATTCCCGGAATTCGCCTGCGGCGCAACAGGACGAAGAGTGTCGTGAAGAGGCAGAGCAGCATCACCAGGAATGCGAACCGACGAGCCACCGAACCGTCGACCGTTTGGACGAACAGGTAGTAGTAGCGCAGGAAGTCCTGGTACCACTGCTCGTTCGGTCCGATGGCCGTTCGGACGCGAGTGGATTCCATGACCGTGGCGAAAGTCTGATCGGCGAAGACGACGACGAGAACGAGGAATCCTGCGGCTGCGAGAGGCGCGAGGAGTGCCAGAGTTCCGACCTGGCGATGGCGTCGTACGACGATGCGCGCCATCGGCCTGGCGCCTGCGAGTAGCGCGGCCACACACATCAATCCGGTCGGTGCGGCGGCAAGGGTGAACGCTCCGATCAGGAGGGCCGTCGCGGCCGGGAGCAGGCGTCCGGTGGCGATGGCTCGTTCGATCGAGCACCACGTGAGCAGGGCGCCGAGCGCGACGATCGGCTCGGGGCGAAGACCGTTGTTGTACGGCAGCCAGAACGCGAGGAACACCAAGCCGCCGGTCCACAGTGCGACATTGGATTTGCGCACGGCCCGCCCGAGGCGGGGGACGACCTCGCGGCTGATGACCATCCAACACAGCACCCCGGCGATCAACGCCGGAAGTCTCATCCACGGGCTCGCGGTGGATATCTTCGCGAACACCGCGAGGACGTCGTAGTACCAGCCGAACGGGGCCTCGGGGACGCCGAACCAGCGGAAGTAGTTGGCCATGTAGCCGGACTTCTCGGCGGCCCTCGCCATCGTCAACAGATAACCGTCGTCGGAGGTGTTCGCGCCGACGAAGTGCCAGCCGACGAGAACTCCGACGACGGTGACGTCCACTCCGGTGAACTTCCACCAGTGCGAGGGGAAGAACCTGCGGTGGCCGCGTCCGTCGATGCCGTCGAGCCGGCCGAGTGCGCCCATCGCGAGGATCGTGCACACCACTGCCAGCACCATGGCGAGCAGTTTCAGGATCGTCGGGGTGGAGGAGAACCGCGAGTCGACGTCGATGGTGACCGACAGCCCGGCCGGTGCCGCGCCTTCGAGGTCGGTGAACACACCGGCGACCTGCGGCCGTAGGTCACCGTCGAGACGGCCGGTGCGGGGGTTGCCCCGGTCGTCGGACAGGCCGGTGAACTCGGCGGAGGTGTAGTCGATGTTCGAGAAGATCTCGATGGACCCGCAACGCGCGCTCGCAACGTCCTCGCGTGGTGCCGACGCGACGACGACGTTGCGGTCGAGTACGTCGACCGAGCCCTCGCTCACGCGCACGAACAGGCTGTTCAGCGCGGCGCCTTCACCCTGTGACGGGGCGGTGGCGAGCAGCAGACCACCCTGCGGCGGCAGTTGAGCGACGGCCGAGCACGGAATCGTCGCGCTGAAGTCGATCGGCGCCTGCGAGACCAGCGGGGCGTCGACGTCCTGGATCGTGCCTGCATCCGGCCACTGAATGGTCGACGTCGTCTGAACGACGGGCAGGAACGGGGTCAGGATCGCCAGGATTGCGCCCAGCACTCCGGTGACGATGGCCACCAGGCGCGTCGTACGCACCTGGGCACGCAGATCGACCGCGGAGCCCCTTTTCGATGGAACAGAGGGCACAGCGGAAGAATCTGTCACGGCGTCGGGCACGGTTGTCGATGTTATGCGAACGTGATCGGTTCACCGCATCCGCATCGTGAAGAAACCGGGAAATATCCGGTTTCAGCCGACTCTGATCGGGCCCTCCGTCTCCCAGCCGCTCCGTGTGACGGTGCCGACGGTGAGTTCGGCGGGCGTCGCGGAGGGATCGATCGGGCTGAAGCGTTCGAGCGAGCCCCAGTCGCGATCCAGGTCGTCGCGCAGGTACGTCGGCACCACCTGGGCCGAGAGGACCAGTTGCTGCCAGCCGAGCGGGCCGCCGCCGAATGCGTCCATCACCGGACTGTGCGCGGCGGCGCCGCTTCGGTCGGGCAGGATCCGGTACTCGGGCAGTTCTGCGACGCCGTCCTTGTGATCGAACGGACGTTGGCACGGGAAGCCGAGTGCGACGGTCCAGTCGAGCATCACCGGGACGTCGGGTCCGATGACGTCGACGAGTGGGACCGTGCGCGGGATACGCGGCGGCGTCACCGCGAGCCACTGGTCGGGCGAGATGTCGGAGTCGGTCGCGACCAGTCGGACGCGGTCGACGTTGCTCGGTATGTCGGCCAGCGGCACTCGGAGATTGCGCCACGACGGCTGAGGGCCGATGTCGATCGGGGTGATACGCCCCAGAACCTGATCGCCCGACGCGTATTCCACCTCGAGAGGTTGGCCGGAGGCGACGATTCCGTCGGAGTCGACGGACCGGATACGACCGGCTGCGCTGATGGACAGGAAGTCGCCGTCCGGGTCTGCGGGGAGCGAGAACCACTCGGTGGTGAGTGTCGCCGGTTCCGCCGAGTCGGCGCCGTAGCTGCCGAGGACCGGTGTGCTCGACGGGTCGAGACCGAACGGCAAGGCGACGGAACTTCCGTTGACGCCGTTGGCCGCGGTCGTGCCGCCCTCGGTGCCGGACGAGCCCGAGGACCTCGGTGTCTGCGTGTCGGTGTCGGTGTCGTCGCCGAACCCGCGGGTGCTCTCCTGCGAGACGTCCTCCGCGTCGGCGGTCAGATCGGTCGGTACACCCTCGGGGGTGAACCCGGTGGTGCCGGGCCCTGCCAGGGAATCCGCTATCGACGAGCCGATCGGGGTGAGCATCGATGCGTTCGGATCTTGTTCCACCAGAACGTCGTTCGCGAGCGAGCACGAATTGCCGGCAAGAGCGTCGATATTCGAGCGTGCCACCGAGTACGCCGGGTACTGCGCCACCACGCCCTTGGCGAACGAGAGAAGTTCGAACAGCACGACGAACGCAGACATGATCGTCAGCGCCGACACCCCGAAACGTGCGGACCGACTCGTCGCGCGATAGGGCGCTCGGAGGTGTTGCCACCCGGCGTACACCAGCGCGAGGACCGTGAGCCCGAGGAAGATCGTGGAGAAGCCCTTGCCGAGGATCATCGGAGGCTTGTCGAACCACGGGATGCCGTAGCTCGAGACGTACCACCAGCCGTTGGAGCCCGTGAACGCGAGCGCGGTGAGGAACAGCACCGCGGCTGTGAACAGCGTGCGGTTACGGGCGTTGTCCCGTGTGGCCGACGCGACGGCGATGGCGGCGACAGCGGCGAGCGACCCGGCCAGGCCTGCGTAGACACCGAAGTGGTGTGTCCACTTGGTGGGGGTGAACATCATCAGGGCGAGTGCGCCGATCACGATGCCGACGATGCGTCTGGACGGGCCGAGAGCCACACCGGGGATGCGGCCGTTGCGCCGCAACATCACGACGACGACGGTGACGACGCACAGCACCATCGCGAATACAGCGAAGCGTCGTGCAAGGGAGCCGTCGGGCGTGATCTCCATGAGCGAATCCCAGCGGGTGCGCTCGTCGAACCACGGGACGTTCGGGCCGACGGCGGCACGTGCACGCGTGGCCTCGAGAACTGTGGTGAGGGTCTGATCGGCGAAGACGGCTGCGATGATCACGAAACCCGACGCGAGGATCGGCGCGAGCGCGGCCGCGTATCCGACGGCGCGAGCCCGTGCGATCACGACGCGAACGAGAGGGCGTCCGCCGGCGAGAAGGGCGGCGACGCAGATGAGTCCGGTCGGGCCTGCGGCGAGCGAGAATGCGGCGATGAGTACGGCGACCGCGGCGGGCAGCAGCCTGCCCGTCGCGATGGCGCGTTCGATCGAGCACCACGTCAGCAGGGCGCCGAGAGCGATGACGGGCTCGGGGCGCAGACCGTTGTCGAACGGCAGCCAGAACGCGAGGAAGACCAGCCCGGCAGTCCAGATGGCAACCTTGTCCGAGCGCACCGCACGGCCGAGTCGCGGAATCACCTCACGACTGATCACCGCCCAGCACAGGACACCGGCGATGAGCGCAGGCAGTCGCATCCACGGGCTGGCTGTCGAGACCTTCGCGAAGGCGGCGAGCATGTCGTAGTACGGCATGCCGAACGGCGCCTCGGGGACACCGAACCAGCGGTAGTAGTTGGCCATGTAGCCGGCGTGCTCGGATACCCGAGCCATGGTCAGGAGGTACCCGTCGTCGGAGGTGTTGGCGCCGATGAAGTGCCACACCACCAGAACACCGACGACGACGGAATCCACGACGGTGACTCGCAGCCAGTGCGACGGGAAGAAGCGGCGACCGCGCCTGCCGTCGCCCAAGTCCAGCCGATGCAGTGCGATCAAGGAGATGATCGTGAAGATCACCGCTGCGGCCATCGCGAGCTTCTTGAGCAGTGTCGGGGTAGAGGAGAACCGAGAGTCGACCTGGATGTCGACGCTCAGGCCTGCGGGCGCCGCGCCCTGAAGCTCGGTGAACACGCCGACGGTCTGGGGGCGCGTGTCGCCGTCGATGCTGCCGGTCGCGTCGGTGCCCTCCGCCGACGCGGTCGAGCCCGTGGCGGTCGAGGAGATGACGACGGACGAGCATGCCGCCAGCTCCGAGTCGGAGAGTGAGAGCAACACACGTTCGCGCAGCACGGCCTGCAGACCGTCCTCGGTACGCGTGACGACGAGACCGACGCCTTGCGCGTCGGGCGCTCCCGGTGCGGTGGTGGAGAGGACGAGCGTGCCGGGGGCCGTGCCCTCGATCACCGCGCACGGGATCGAGGCGTCGAGCGAGAGCGGTGCGTAGGACACCAGCGGTGCCTCCACGGAATTCACCGTTCCGTTCTGAGGCCAGCTGATCGACGCCGAATCCTGCGTGACGGGCAGCAGCGGCGTCAGGACCGCAGCGAGTACGGCGATGACGCCGGACACGACAGCGACCACTCCCGCGGAGATGCGCGACGACGGGGGCCGAGAAGTCGATTCAGGTGCGGTGGCTGCGGCAGTGGACACGATTGTCGATGCTAGGGCACACCCACTTCGGTACCGGTTTCGTGCAGGTCACAGCCCCGGTGCCGTCACGTCAACGGACGTACGTCCCAGATCCAGACTCCGCCGTGGAACTCGGCCTCGGAGCCGAGGAGCGAGTCGACGGTCGCGCGCAGAACCGAATTGTTCTTCCCGCGCGGCAGCACCACCACATCGGCGTTCCAGAACTTCAGATCCTCGACGGCTTGCGCCCTCTGCTCTGCGGTGATGTCCGGGACGGTTCCCGAGTCCTGAACAGACCCGAGCAGCAGCGCGGTCGGCCTGTCCACGGCGCCGTACTTGGCCTTCTTGTCCGCATGGTCACTCGGACCGACGAAGTAACCCGCAGCAAGCGGGAAGCCCATGTCGGCGTCGATCTGCCAGTGCAGGGGACGGGCATCCTCGGGACGAGGCAGCGGCACGGTGACGACCGAGCCTCCTGACACGTAGTCCTTCCACTCGTCGCCGGCGAAGAACTGGGGTGTCGGTGAGCGGACGACGGTCTGCAGTGGTGTCGGGACGAGCGGGATCAGCGCAAGCGCGAGGGCGATCGACCACATCGCGGGTATCGGGCGCAATCCGCGACTGAACGCCTTGTCCGTGGCGAGGACGACGAGCAGCGCCACGGCAGGGACGGCGCCGAGCACGAATCTGGTCTCGAGGACGGACTCGACGAGCGGCAGTTCCGAGAACCACTTCCACGGCAGTTCGATCCCGGTGTCCCTCTTGCCGATGTACAACTCGGATCCGAGAGACAGAACGCTCATGACGACGACGGTGACGGCGGCAGCGCGAACACGGGCCTCGCGCCACATCCAGCCCGTCGCGATCAGGCACAGTACGAGCACCGGCCACCCGAGGTACGCGTTCTCCTCGGTGGCGTTGATACGCACGTTCTGCCCCGGAGTCGCGATGCCGCCGATGGACTGCGTCGGAAACTGGAACAAGGCCTTGGCGTCGTTACCCATGTTTCCGTGTTCGAGGAACGAATAGCTCTGCGGCCCGAGGAACTGCCAATAGAGGGGGAATGCGACGAGCGCCAGCGCGAGGACGGCGGCGAGGGGGAGGCCCTTCGACGCGTTCTTCAGCGCCGCCGCGATGCTGCGTGGTCGGCCGAGGTAGTAGGCGACGGCGAAGACGCCGAACGACATCGCGAAGATCAACAGCGGTTCTTCGCCCAGCATGATCTGCAGTGCGACGACGAGGCCCAGCGCGATCGTGTTCTTCTTGGTCGCCCCGTTCTGCGCGATGCCGATGACGAGCGATGCGATCACCGGCAGAAGGAACAGGACGACGAAGTTGGGGTGACCGTTGGCGTGCGAGACCATCCCCGGCGCGAAACCGCACAGCGCGCCGCCGATCGCGGACGCGGGCTTCGATGCACCGACGCGCCGGGTGAACAGCCAGTACCAGGCGTAAGCGGTGCCTGCGAGACCGATGGTGAGCGAAATCGCCCACGTCACGGTCGGGCCGAAGATCAGGGTGACGGGAGCCAGCGGTATGGAGAGTCCGAACATGGCGGTGTTCGCCATCAGATTCACACCGAGCGGGTAGTTCTGCAGATCGCTCGACATCGGATTGTCGAGATGCGCGACGGCATGAGCGGCGACGGCGAAGAACCACTCCCACATGGCTTGGTCCTGGCCGCTGTTGTACAGGTAGCCGCTACCGATGTTGCGCCATTGCCCCTGCAGAACGAGCACGGCAGTAACGGTGAACAGGGACGCGACCGTCGCGTCGACGCGGTCCCATCGCCGAATGCGGCTCGACAGTGCCCCGATTCTCGACGACGGGGCCGTCCGCGGCTGCTCGAGAACAGTCTCGTCGGTGTTTGTCATCGCCGTGAACGTTACGTGAACGTTATGTGCTTTGACTATCCGACGCGTGTGACCAGCGCAAACGGCCCGATATCTGTCACTTCGAAACGGGGGTCCTCGAACAGTGCCTCGTCGAAGGTGACGGTGTAACGGCGTACGTTCGGATCGTTCGGATACACGTCCTCGGCGAGCCTGAGCGTGTAGCCGTCGGCGCCGCGGCGGAACAGGAACGCGTCGGGAGCCTGCCATTCGCTGCCGTCCAGTGCCGCGATCAACTCGTCGGGAGTGCCGAGCGTCGACCAGTCCTCGATCGCTGCCGCACGCTTGTCGAACTGCGCGAGGGGATTGGCGTAGTGCGACGTCAAGCCCTGGAATCCGAAGTACGGGTAGTAGCTGAGAAACGATGTGTCCGCGGTCAGCACGACGGTCTCGTCGCGAGGCCTGCCCAGTTGTTCGGTGATCGCAGCGTCGATGTCGCCGTAGTGGGCGACCGCGCTCGGGGGCCGCATGTCGGCGCGCACCCCGTCGCCATCGGTGTCCGAGTACGCAACGGTGATTTCCGACTGCAGCACCTGGGGAATGTTCTGCGCGAACGCGAGTGCGCCGATCGCGGCGACGACGACCGCCGCAATCCTGAACCGGGCAGGTTCGTTGATGGCCTGATAGATCGCCTTCGACCCTTCCAGGAACCCGAAGACACCCGCAGCGCCGAGCAGCACGATCAGAACGGCTTCGAGCCGGAACGATAGCAGCGTGGTGCCGGCGACGGTCGCCGCCATCGACAGCAGAGTCCACAGATAAATGGAGACGACGCCGATGGTCAAGGCCTGAGCGCGCCGCGACGTGGCGGTTCTTACGGCGAGCCAGAGTGTTCCCACCAGCGTCAGCGCGCCGACGAGTGAGAACTCGAACATCGGGAACGGAAGCGTCGCACCGGATTCGGGGAGATAATGCAGTGCGGTTCCGGAGGTGGACGGCGTGCCTTCGATGGCGTCGATCAGGTACGGCAGCCACACCGTCAGCGCTACGATGCCCGAGATGACAGCAATCGCGGCCAGCCTGAGGGCAACGGGAATCGCGGCGCGCCAGGTCCGGTGAGCGCGGATGCTCAGGAACGCCGACACCACGGCCATCAGGGTGACCGCAAACGCCGCGAGGCCCAAGTAGAGGGTGTAGAACGTCGCAGCGAGACCGAGAAACAGCCCGGTCCCGACAACTGCGCCCCAGCCCCAGTGTGCTGATCGTTCGGCCGCACCCCCTGATCGTTCGGCCGCACCCCCTGATCGCTTGAATGGTTCATTCATACGGTCAGATGGCTTGGGTGCGCCATTCATGTGGTCGTCGGAGGCGGAGTGGTCGGGTTCGGCCGCACCCCCTGATCGCTTGGATGGTTCATTCATACGGTCAGATGGCTTGAAGGGTTCATTCAAGCCGGCGGGAGTCGGCCGATTCAGCGCACCCCAGGCGAGCAGGAATGCCGGTGCGACGAGAAGCGCGATGACGGCGCTGTACGCCTCGGGGGATGCGTAGGCGACGACGAGTGCGGTGGTCACCGCGCTGACCGCGACGGCCAGATCGGTTCGCACGAGTTGCTTCCACAGTGTGAAGGCAAGCACGGCGGTGACGGCGATGGATCCGATTGCGAACGGCTTGAACACTTCCCAGCCGTCCATGCCGAGCAGATTCCCGACGCGTCCGCCCAGCCAGAACCAGCCGGCCGGATAGAACGGCGGGATGTCGGGATACGTCATGTCCCGCAACGCAGCCGAGTCGGTGAGACGCGTCAGGTACTCGGTACGGAACTCCTGGTCGACGGAGATGCCGAACAGATAGAGCTTCGTTGCGGCCAAAGGCATTCCGAGTGTGACCGTCACGAATCCCGAAAGTCCAGCCCACGTCAGTACTTTCGCGAGCCACTCGAGGGTGCCGCGGCGGTACAGGACGATCGCCGCAGTGAATACGGCAGCGCACACGACCTGTCCGAGCGTCGTGAGTGCGCGAGTGACGTTGGACGAGTTGAACGCAGGCCAGTCGACCAGTGAAAACGCGAACAACCCGACCGACGCCACCAGTGCCGCGACGAGAGCGGCCAGTAGGCCGTCGACGGCTGTCCCGAGCGCTCGTTTCATCTAGATGGGAAGCTTGCGGAAGATCGGCCGCGGGACGTGCCGCAGTGCAATCATCACGAAGCGGAACGGTCCCGGAGCCCAGACCAGATCCTTGCCCTTCTGCGAGGCGGAGACCGCCAGCTTGGCGATGTCCTCCTTGTCGACCGTCAGCGGGGCTTCCTTGACGTGCGCGCTGAACTTGGTGCGCACCATGCCCGGACGGATCACCGTGACGCGCGGACCGAACTCGCGCAGCGCCTCGCCGAGACCCAGGTAGAAGCCGTCGAGACCTGCTTTGGTCGATCCGTAGACGAAGTTGGAACGACGCACGCGCTCGCCTGCTACCGAGGACATGACGATGATGCGCCCCGATGCCTGTGCCTTGAACTTCGCGCCCAACAGCACACCGACGGATACGGACGCCGTGTAGTTGATGTTGGCCGTCAGGACGGCTTTGCGCTGGTCCTGCCACAGCTCTTCGGCGTCGAAGTCGACGGCGAAGGCAACAATGGCGACGTCGACGTCACCCTTGGACCACGCTTCGTCGATGACCTTCGGGTGTGATTCGGTGTCGAGTGCATCGAAGTCGATGACGTCGACGGACTTTGCGCCCTTGGCTTTCAGCTGTGCGACGGATGCGTCGCGCAGGGGATCGTTCGGCAACGCTGCGAGGACGACGCGGGCAGGCGACTTCGACAGGTACTCCTCGGTGATCGCGAGACCGATCTCGCTGGTGCCTCCCAATACGAGAATCGTCTGGGGGTTACCGACGGCGTCTATCGTCACAGCAGTTCCAACCTTCTGGCCATATCGGAGGCGAAAACGCCTGTGGGGTCGACGGATCGGCGGACCTTGATCCACTCGTCGATCCGTGGGTACATCGCATGGAAGGTCTCCGCGGTGGTCCGCGAATCCTTCGCCGTGTAGAGGCGTCCGCCGAACTCGAGGACGCGCTTGTCGAGTTCCTGAACGAATTCGTTCAAGCCTGCCTTGATGGGAAAGTCCATCGCGACGTT
This sequence comes from Rhodococcus yunnanensis NBRC 103083, assembly GCF_001895005.1. Classification (GTDB taxonomy): domain Bacteria; phylum Actinomycetota; class Actinomycetes; order Mycobacteriales; family Mycobacteriaceae; genus Rhodococcoides; species Rhodococcoides yunnanense. Next base: position 39,858 of record NZ_BCXH01000015.1, read on the forward strand.
CCATCCGGCCATCGGAAAGCTCAGTGGCGCTTTGTTTCCCGGGCCGAACAACTTGAAGACGTTGAGCGCCGAGTAGTGGCCCGAGCGCTGGATGAACCGAATGATGTCCTTGAACTCTTCGAGCGCCTCGGTGGGTACCAGGAACTGGTACTGCAGGAATCCCTTGGGGCCGTAGCCGCGGTTCCACTCGCCGATCAAATCCAGAGGGTGGTAGAACTGCGTCAGGTTCTGAACCTTGCCCTGGTAGGTCCCACCCATGCGGTAGTACGCCTCACCGATTGCGCTGAGCGACAACTTGTTCATTGCGCTGATCGGGAAGATGTCCGGAACCGTCAGCAGCTGAGGGGCGTCGAACTTCAACGGATCCTTCTGCAGCTTCTTCGGCAGTTCGTCGAACTTGGCGAGCGAACCACGAGTGATCGTGGCACGGCCGAGCTTCGGCGGCCCGCTGATCACGTCGAACCACGCGCTCGAGTACGTGTAGTTGTCCTCGGTGCCGTCCTGATGCGCTGCGACGGTTTCGTCGAGCGTCTCGGTGCGAATGCCGTCGTTGATGAAGTAGGCCGACTCCGTCGGCGTCATCTCGATCGTCGCCCGGAGGATGATGCCGGTCAGACCGTTGCCTCCGACAGTCGCCCAGAACAGCTTCGCGTTCTTGCCCGACGGCGTCAGGTGACGGATCTGGCCGTCAGCGGTCAGCAATTCCATCGACCGGACGTGGTTGCCGAAGCTACCCGCGCTGTGGTGATTCTTGCCGTGGATGTCGCAGCCGATCGCGCCGCCGATCGTGACCTGACGTGTACCGGGCAGAACCGGAACCCACAAGCCGAAGGGCAGTGCTGCACGCATCAGCGAATCGAGGCTGACGCCGCCGTCGAGATCGACGATCCGAGTGCCCGCATCGATGCTGTGGATGCCGTTGAGCGCCGTCATGTCGACGACGAGACCACCGGAGTTCTGGGCATTGTCGCCGTAGGACCTGCCGAGGCCGCGTGCGATGACGCCGCGTCGAAGGTGAGACGGCTTGGAGTCGTTCTGCTCTGCAACCTGCTTGACCGCGTTCGCGATGAGCTCGGGGTCCGAGGTGGAGAGCACCTCACCCGTGGACGGCGCAGTGCGCCCCCAACCGGTGAGCGTGCGGGTCTGCGTGGGTAGCGGCGCAGTGTTCCCGGCCTGTGGTTCCAGGGGGAAGAGGGCGTCGTCGGCTGTCGTGGACATCGATGTAGAGGGTACCCGGTACCTAGGACAGCTAGTCTCGATGATCGTGCCCACCTCCGATGCTCCACCGAACGACGACTGGTCCGCAGAGGACGAAGAGCTCCAGCATCACGTTCCGCTGCCCGTCGAGCTGCCGCTGACGGAGAATATCGCCGACGAGGCCCTCGACCTCAAGACTCAGATCATTCGATTCCTGGCGACGGGTGTGCTGTCGGCCATCGTCGACCAGGGCGTCAACCTGCTCCTGCATTTCGTCTTCGGTGTCGGCGTGACGCTGGCCAAGGCAATCGGCTTCGTGCTCGGCACCACGACGGCGTATCTGATCAATCGGCGCTGGACCTTCAACGCCGCGCCGTCACGCGCCCGGTTCATCGCTGTGGTTGCGCTCTACGCCGTGACCTTCGCCGTTCAGGTCGGCATCTACACGTGGCTCTACCAGGTCTTTCCCGACGGTTTCTGGTACGCAAACCTTGCCTTCGTCGTCGCCCAGGGCACCGCGACAGTCATCAACTTCGTCGTCCAGCGGGCCGTGATCTTCAAGATCCGCTGACCCTCCCTCCCACCCACCCCAGCGCCCCCACCCCTGCCCCGACTCTTCCTACGCAAATGCACGTGCGTTTGCGTAGGAAGGGGGTGGGTGGGGGGTGGACTTGCTGGTGGTGCCCCGTCGTCCCGCAAATGCGTGTGCGTTTGCGTGGGGTGGGGGTGGACTTGCTGGTGGTGCCCCGTCTTTCACGCAAATGCGTGTGCGTTTGCGTGAAAGGGGCAGCGATCAGCCGTCGTATTTGGGGAGATACCCGGCCTGGATGGATTCGGCGAGGGACGGCGCAGCGCGATCCTTGTCGGAGAGTTGGTACTCGAGTGGTGACCCGTCGCGAGCGAGGGTGGGCCACTCGATCCCCAGGTCCGCATCCAACGGGTTCAGGTCGCGGTCCAGTGACGGGGTGTACTCGAGCGAACACAGGTACATCACTGTCGAGCCGTCTTCGAGGGACAAGATCGCATGTCCGAGCCCCTCGGACAGATACACCGCCCGCCGGTCGACGTCGTCGATCAGCACACTGTCCCACTGCCCGAACGTCGGCGACCCGACCCGCAGGTCGACGATCACATCCAAGAATGCACCCTTGACGCACGTGACGTACTTCGCCTGCCCGGGCGGGGTGTCGGTGAAGTGGATCCCGCGCAACACCCCGGCGGCGGAGACCGAACAGTTCGCCTGCGCCAATTCCAGCGGCCGACCTACCTCCGCCTCGAACGCGGACGATTTGAACCATTCGAAGAACACACCACGATCGTCACCGAACTGGCGCGGGGTGAACTCGTAGGCCCCGGCGATCTTCAATTCACGAAATGTCATAGCTCACTTACTTCGATCGAGTAGATCGAGCAGGTATTGCCCGTATCCGGATTTGACGAGCTTCTCGGCGCGTTCACGCAGTTCGTCGTCGGTGATGAACCCGCGACGCCAGGACACCTCTTCCGGCGCCCCGATCTTGAGTCCTTGACGCTGTTCGATGGTGCGGACGTAGTTCGAGGCATCGAGCAGTGAATCGAAAGTGCCGGTGTCGAGCCAGGCGGTGCCGCGGGGCAGTACCTCGACGGCGAGTTTCCCGGCGTCGAGGTAGTGCCGGTTGACGTCGGTGATCTCGTATTCGCCGCGCTCGGAGGGCGCCAGGTCGCGGGAGATGGCGATGACGTCGTTGTCGTAGAAGTACAGGCCGGGAACCGAGAAGTTCGACTTGGGGACCTTCGGCTTCTCCTCCAACGAGATGGCTTTGCCGGCGGCGTCGAATTCGATGACGCCGTACGCGGTGGGATCTTTGACCTCGTAGGCGAACACCGCGCCGCCGTCTATGTGATCGAACCGTCCCAGCTGTGAGCCGAGGCCGGGGCCGTAGAAGATGTTGTCACCGAGCACCAGCGCGGCGCTGTCGTCACCGATGTGGTCCGCGCCCAGGACGAACGCCTGCGCAAGCCCGTTCGGCTCGTGCTGAACCTTGTAGGTCAGGTTGATCCCGAACTGGGAGCCGTCGCCGAGCAGCCGCTGGAACTGCTCCGAATCCTGGGGTGTGGTGATGATCAAGATGTCGCGGATGTTCGCCAGGATCAGCGTCGAGAGCGGGTAGTAGATCATCGGCTTGTCGTAGACAGGCACCAGCTGCTTGCTGACGCCCATCGTGATCGGATGTAGACGCGAACCTGTGCCGCCCGCCAAGATGATTCCCCGCATGCCCTGCATCCTCCCAGATCACGCTGGCAGGCGCGCGCTCGCTGTCACTGTCCTGCGTTCGTTCCTGTCGATCAGCTCGACGCCGAGGTCGATGCTCTCGTCGAGAAGCTCGAGTCGTACGACACGTTCGCCTTGAAGATGTCGAAGAAGTGGCTGAACCAGTACGTACAGCAGGATCTCAACACCGTCGGTCTGGGGATGCTCACGGCCGAGGGCATGCTGCTGGCCGGAGGCTCACTCGCCGAAGCCGGGAGCTACGGGGACACGATCTCGGACGGAAACTTCGGAGCCTGAGGTCCCAACTCGCGAGCCGTACCGCATTCACTGCCAGGGGATGCGGTACGGCTGGTCGTCTGGTTCGGTCGGCCAATTCAGGGGCCAGTCCACCGACGGGTCGGAGCGAAGCTCGACGATTTCCGGTGGCACCGGTCTCGCGTCCGCTTCGATCCGATCCCACGTCGTGATGCCCGACGCCACCGACGCCGCGTAGGCCTGTAGCTCCTGCGATGCGACGCGTGAGCGGGCCAGGCGCGCCAGGAGTGCTTCGGTGACGGCCGTTCTTTCGCGTGGTCCACCGATGACGACGTTCTCGGCTCGGCGGCACGCGTCTTCGAGTCGTCCGATTGCGTCGAGAACTTTGTTGTAGGCGTTGCTGTCGGTCATGCGTCCTGCCAGGGAGCGGTACCTTCGCCGACGGAGAATTTTTCGTCTGGTGTGAAGATGACGGGTGTGATGTCTGCAGTCTTGGCGGTGTCTGCGATTGTCTTTCCTTTGTCGACGTAGTCGTTGAACGGTGCGAGATATCGGTCGATCGTGCGGTTGATCTGGCCCTCTGGATCGGTGATCGCGTCGAGGAACTGTCCGAAAGCGTCGACGACCTCTTCGATCTTGTGCACCAGATCCATGGTGACTTTCATCGTTTCCCAGAGAATTTCTACGATGCGTTCGATCTGCCAGGCTGTCCCGAGGCCTGGGATCTTCTTCAGCGCTACTTTCATTGCGCTCGTTCCGGTGCTGAGGTCGACCTCGGCCTCGAGCATCTCGACGAATGTGCGAACTGCCATCCGCACACCCTCGCGAATCTTGTCCGCGATTATCTCGGATACCGTGTGAACGGTCCGTCCGCATGGTCCTTCCCAGTACATTGCGGCGATCTGCCGTGCGGAGTATTCCGAGAATGATTGTGCGGCCAGGCCATTCCAGTAGTCGTCGACGCGCCGAACACCTTGCTCGAGAGATTCGGCGGCAGCTTCCATTGCGGTGCCCGCGATGTCGAAGGCCTCGCCGAGGCGCCGGACTTCGTTCCAGTTGCCGCTCAGTGGAGCGACTACTTCGTTCAGCGGACTCCATTCGGTCAGTTCGAAGATCGTCCGATCGACTTCGCCGAGCCATCCGGCTGCTTCGTCGACGGCTTCTCGTATGTCATCGATTGCGGGATTCGGTGCAGGATAGTCGATTCCGATGGGTGAACCGTAGTCGGCTGCGGAATCGTACTGGTCGACGTTGCCCACCGCCGCGGTCTCGGGAGTTCCGGGTTGGATGAGTGGAATCGGGAGTAGGTCGGTGTGCGCGTTGAGCACCTCGTAGTTCTTCTTCTCCTGCTCCTCGTACAACCACGCAGCCTTGTTCAGTTCTTCACCGATGTGAATGCAGTTCGCGGACAGATGGACGTGGCGGGCACGGGTGTATTCCTGGTAGCGGGCGATGAAAGGCGCGAGGCGCTGCAAGATTTGGCCAGCGATGGCGTCGCTGAAACCAGCGTGGTCGTTGATGTACCGATGGCTCGTGAGTGTGGCCTGGCCGATTCGATCGGCGAGTACACCCAGTCCGGCTATTTCGGCGCTGTCGGTGAACAGGTCTTCGCTCGTCACTCACTTCTCCTGATCGTCGAGAAGATCTCATCGGCTATCGAATGATCAGCCGCTCCATCGACTCCGGCATCCAGTTGAACCATGAATACGGCGGTCGGTGCGGTCGCGTGACTGGTCGTGGTCAGTATGTCGAATGTTGCAGAGGGGGGATCGCAGGGTGATTCACGAGTGATGTCTCGGACCGTTGCGGTGACGCGTACTGCGGGCGACCCCGCCGCAGATATCTTTTGGGGCTCGGAGTAGGTGACAGTAGGCCCTGGGTCGTCGACGGGCGCTCCGAAGATTCGCGGCGCATTCTGCGCATGTTCTGTCGCCACGTGCGCCAGGTCGAGATCCGCGGACCCGGTCGCGCCGCTGAGGCCGAGTGTGGACCCGTCCTTCGCGCTGCATACTTCGTATCCATATCGACCGATTGCCCCGTAGACGACGGACCACCCGCTTTCGTCCTCCCAGCCGCCGAACCCGGTGGACGCGTTTACCCAGTCCGCCGGTATGTCGTAGGTCAGGCCGAATTTGGTTGCAATCGGCTGAGGCTGCCCCTCTGGAACGTCGATTGTGGGCGGAGGCCGTTCCATCGACGGAAAGTCCGCGGGCAAGGGCGGGGGAGGCGTGGTGGACGCCGAGGCAGTGGGGGGCGCCGCCGGCTGCACACCCTCCCACCTGCCGGGCGCCTCGGGCGCGATCTTGGGTATCAACCACAGCGCCGCGTTGAAGGCCACAAGGCTGGCTGCCAGCACCAAGAGCCGTTTACGCATTTCCATCGACACTCCCCCCGAAGTCGACGGAACGCTAACACGTCACCCGGACAGAACTGGTCGGGCCGGTAAGGTCGTTCCCATGAAACTGCTCGTGACCGGGGGCGCCGGATTCATCGGTGCGAATTTCGTCCATTTGACCGTGGCGCAGCGGCCCGACGTGGAGGTCACTGTCCTGGACAAGTTGACCTACGCGGGCAACAAGGCGTCCCTCGGTCCGGTAGCGGACAAGATCGACTTCGTCGAAGGCGACGTCGCCGACAAGGACCTCGTCGATTCACTCGTCGCACAGTCGGATCTCGTCGTCCATTTCGCCGCCGAGTCGCACAACGACAACAGCCTCGCCGACCCCTGGCCGTTCGTGCACACCAATGTCATCGGCACCACCACACTGCTCCAGGCGGTCCGCGAGCACGACGTGCGCTATCACCACATCTCCACCGACGAGGTTTACGGCGATCTCGAACTCGACGACCCGGCCAGGTTCACCGAGAACACCCCCTACAATCCGTCGAGCCCGTATTCCTCGACCAAGGCGTCGAGCGATCTGTTGGTTCGCGCATGGGCACGCAGCTTCGGCGTCCGCGCCACGATCTCGAACTGCTCCAACAACTACGGTCCGTACCAACACGTGGAGAAGTTCATTCCGCGGCAGATCACCAACGTTCTGAGCGGGCTGCGCCCGAAGCTCTACGGAGCGGGCCAGAACGTCCGCGACTGGATTCACGTCGATGACCACAACAGCGCGGTCTGGACCATCATCGACAAGGGCGCACTCGGCGAGACCTACCTCATCGGTGCCGACGGTGAGAAGAACAACCGCGAGGTCCTCGAGACGATCCTGCAGGAGACCGGCCAGGCGCCCGACGCCTTCGACTTCGTCACCGACCGCCCCGGCCACGACCTGCGCTACGCAATCGACTCCACCAAACTTCGCACCGAACTCGGCTGGGCACCGACCTACCAGGACTTCGGTAGCGGACTGAAAGCCACCGTGGATTGGTACCGCGAGAACGAGCAGTGGTGGCGTCCGCAGAAGGATGCCACTGAAAGCACCTATGCGCGTACGGAATCCGTCGTCGCTTGACGTACTGCAGTCACGCCCGGCTTCGATACGCGAATGTTCGTGGACCACTGTGTTTAGCAGCACCCGTGATCCGGTAGTCGCCGCGACGATGCCGGCGAGAACATCTGTGAATTCCGCGGCCCGGGAGACACCCGTGCGTCGGAACAGGTTCCGCTTGGAGAGGGAATCCTTCGATCGCGTCAGCTCTTTCGGATCGTGGAGAGGATTTGGTCGATGTCCGAGTCGGTCAGCGCATTCTCCTTGCCGCGGTCGGCGAATACGACGAACAATGCAGTTTCTGCCGACGCGTAACCAGGGGTGGTGACGACATCCATGGTTGCAGTGCTGGAAACGCACTCCTTCTCGGCGTCAGGTATTTGCTCCACAACGGCTGTGTACCGAACTGCCGGGCGGTCGTCGATGGTGATCTGCTTGGGGCCGCTGATGGTCACCGTCGGGCTGGCCGACTCATCGGCGTTCGAATAGATTCGGCGAGCTTTCTCGATTTCTTCGAGCGCGGAGGCATCGAGGTCTGTGTCTCGGCGGCCGGTCACGCCCGTCCATGCAAGCTCGGTGTGCTCACCGTTTTCGGCGCAATCGGTTCTGCCGTAGTAGCCCAGCGAACCGTAGATCGCCAGTGTTTCGCCGTTGCTATCCCAGCCCGCCACTGCAGAATCTCGATTCTGCCACCCGGGAGGGATCTCGTACGTCAATCCGTACTTGGTCGCGATCGGCTGTGGCTCGCCATCCGCGACCGAGATCTTGGGCGGCCGTTCCATCGACGGGAAGTCCGCGGGCAGGGGCGGTGGAGGCGTGGTGGACGCTGAGGCTGTGGGTGGCGCCGCCGGCTGCACGCCCTCCCACCTGCCGGGCGCCTCGGGCGCGATTTTGGGTATCGACCACAGTGCCGCGTTGAAGGCCACGAGACTGGCTGCCAGCACCATGAGCCGTGTACGCATTTCCATCGATGCTCCCCCCGAAGTCGACGGAACGCTAGCACGTCACCGGGACAGAACTGGTTGGGCCGGTGAGGTCGTGTGGCAACTGCCTGGTGCAGTCAGGTCCGTGCGTCGACGCGGGAGTGTTCGTGGACCAATGTGTTTCGCAGTACTCGTGATCCGGCAGCCGCCGCGACGATGCCGGCGAATACTTCGCACAGGGTGAATATCAGGCGGGATGCGAGCGCGAGACCGTGGCCTGATCGATTCGATCGGCGAGTACATCCAGTCCGACAATTTCAGAGGGTCGACCACAGAATTGTTCTTGCACGTCAACTCCTTCTGATCGACGAGATGACGCCATCGATTTCGGCGTCGGGCAGTGCGTTGTCCACACCACGATCAGCGCGAATTGCAAAGAGCGCGACCTCTGCCGTTGCGTATCCCGGAGTGGTCACGACATCGAACGTCGCCTCCGGCGGGGTGCACGACTCTTCGTCCAATGGAATGTCTTCGATGATCGCGCGATAGCGGACGGCCGGACGGCCCTCGATCGAGAATGCGATCGGCCCATCGATGGTCACAGAAGGCCTTTCCGATCCTGTGTCGTGCGAATAGATCGACGCGGTCTTCTCGACTTCCGCTCGGGCAATCACGTCGAGATCACCGGTTCGGCGCCCGCTCATTCCCGTCATGGCGAGTGCCGAGTACTCGCCGTCGTGGCACTCGGTGCGGTCGTAGTACCCGATAGCTCCGTAGGTGACCGATGAACCGTCGGTCAAATTCCACCCTGCTACGCCGTCGTACCAATTCTCCCAGTCTGCCGGTATGTCGTACGTCAGGCCGAATTTCGTCGCGATCGGTTGAGGCTGCCCTTCGGGAACGGCGATTGTGGGCGGCGGCCGTTCCATCGACGGGAAGTCCGCGGGCAGGGGCGGTGGTGGCGTGGTGGACGCCGACGCGGTGGGTGGCGCCGCCGGCTGCACGCCCTCCCACCTGCCGGGCGCCTCGGGCGCGATTTTGGGTATCGACCACAGCGCCGCGTTGAAGGCCACGAGACTGGCTGCCAGCACCATGAGCCGTGTACGCATTTCCATCGATGCTCCCCCCGAAGTCGACGGAACGCTAGCACGTCACCGGGACAGAACTGGTTGGGCCGGTGAGGTCGTGTGGCAACTGCCTGGTGCAGTCAGGTCCGTGCGTCGACGCGGGAGTGTTCGTGGACCAATGTGTTTCGCAGTACTCGTGATCCGGCAGCCGCCGCGACGATGCCGGCGAATACTTCGCACAGGGTGAATATCAGGCGGGATGCGAGTGCGAGACCGAGTGCGACGCCGGTATCCATGAACGGCGACAGTGCCGCAACGACCACTGCTTCCCTGACTCCGATACCGGACGGGGCGACGACAACGAGGACGCTCGCGAACATCCCGAGAGCCATGGCGCCGATGTACTGCGCCAGGCCGCCGATGTGAAAACCGATCGAACTCGAGGCGAGAATCCACAGGTGGATGCCGTACAGCACCCAACTGAGACCGCACCAGCACAGGGCGAGCCCGATCTTGCGTGACGTCAGTGGAACCTTCAGTGGGGCTCTCCGCAACACCTTCAAGGCGATGTTCACCAGTTTTGTCAGCACCGGCGGGTAGGCGCACACGAGTGCAATCGGTACCAGTGCAATGACGATCACTGCCGCTGCCGTGCTGATGTCGAACAAAGCCGGCAGCCCCAGCAGGCCGACCACCAGAGCAGACGTCGTGCTCAGCCCGACCGTCACGAGGACGGCTGTGAATGCCGCAGCCCGGGAGACGCCCGCGCGTCGGACCAATTCCGCTTGGAGAATGAAGGCCCACACGCTTCCCGGGAGATATTTTCCCAGTTGTCCAACGAGGTATGCGCGGGCTGCGTCGAACGCCGGAATCGGATAGTGCAGCGAACCGAGCGCATGCTGCCATGCTCGCACTGCAGCACCCATACCGAGGAAAACGAATACTCCGGAGAGAACGAGCGACCACACGCTGAGGCTGCTCAGGGTCCCAGAGACCTCGGACCATTGGGATCTGACGGCGACCACGATCGCAACTCCGATGGCGACAGCGACGCCGACTCGTACGACCGAACCGAGGACTCGGCGACCGGTCGACGGGCGATCGGCGATCTCTTCGGAGGGGTTCTCGAGGTCAGACATGGCATGTCGACGGTATCAACTTGTGAGGCCCTCACCCGCCATCAGCACGCGTTTCATCGAAGCAATGGTTTCTGCGCCAGGGTTTTCCACCAGTCGAACGCCGCCGATGCATCGACACTCACACCGTCGGCGGCAGGTAGTTCGTGAGCTGCGTACGCTGCGGAAACGTACTGGATGTCGAATTCCGAGTATCCCTTTCGTCCCATTCCCACCGAGTTGGCACCATGTAGATGTGCAGGATTGCCCACGACTGTGGAAAACGGCGGCACATCCTTCGTCACGACGGCGCCCATGCCGACCATCGCACCGGCCCCGACGACCCGTCGTTGATGGACAGCGCTCCCGACGCCGAAATTGCATCCTGGGCCGACGGATACGTGACCCGCGAGGACTGTCCCCGCAGCGGTGATCGTCCCGTCACCCAGTTGGCAGTCGTGCTCTACGGATGTCCTGTTCATGATGAAGCAGTCGGCACCGATGGTCGTGGTCCGCTCGCTGCCCGCATGCACCGTGGTGTACTCCCGCAGGGTCGTGCCTCTGCCGATGGATACGCCGAACTCGCCGCCAGGGGTGTCGTACTCGCGAAAGTGCTCTACCCCGAGAATTTCCGGTGGAGTTCCGATGACGGTGTGAGGGCCGATCCAGCAGTCGTCGCCGACCTCTGTGGATCCCGTTATCACGGCGAAGGGCCCTACGGTCACGTTGTCACCGAGGGTGACGTGTGGGCCGATGACGGCGCTGGGGTGCACGGTGCAGTGCTGTCCGGACGAGTAGGTGTCAGGCACGCGATCATGGCTCCTGGGATAGTCAGGCGACTGTGGGGTGTGAAAAACTACGGTACCGGCGGCCCGGTTTGCGCAGGCGGCCCGGTTCGGGGCGATATGGTCGTTCATTGAACTACGACGCCGGGATTGTGTCGTGTCGTGAACAGGTTGGCCGAGGGGATCTGCAGTGATAGCTATATCCAGCGTCGAGTTCGGTGCGGACGTAGAACGAGAGGTGCTCGATACTCTTCGTTCGGGGATAGTCGCGCAGGGTCCCAAGGTGAAACGCTTCGAGGAACGGTTCGCCGAGCTCGTCGGTGCTTCCCATGCGGTAGCGGTGAACAACGGGACCACGGCGTTGGTCGCCGCATTGGAGATCCAGGACCTCGAGCCGGGCGACGAGGTTCTGACCAGTCCTTTCACGTTTGTCGCCACACTCAACGCCATTCTCGACGCCGGTGCAACTGTCCGTTTCGGTGACATCTCCGAGAGCGACTTCAATCTCGACCCGAACTCGGTCGAGTCGCGGATCGGTTCCCGGACGAGGGTGCTTCTGCCCGTCCACCTCTACGGTCAGACGGCAGACATGGGCGCTCTCGTTCCCATTGCCCAACGACACGACCTTGCGGTCGTCGAGGATGCTGCACAGGCTCACGGGGCGACGTTCGACGGCAGGGGCGCGGGAACTTTCGGTACGGGATGCTTCTCGTTCTATGCGACGAAGAACCTGACCACCGCCGAAGGCGGCATGATCACCACATCTGACGCGAACAAGGCCGACAAGTTACGAGTTCTGCGCAACCAGGGAATGCGCGCGCGGTACGAGTACGAGATGGTGGGCCGCAATTACCGAATGACCGATCTTCAAGCGAGCCTGGGTCTTCCTCAGCTGAATACTTATCTGCAGCAGGTCGAGCAGCGACGGCGCAACGCCGACATGCTGCTCACCGGTCTGAAGGACGTGACGGGTCTTGTGTTGCCTCAGCAGTTGTCCGGTCGCGGCCACGTGTGGCATCAGTTCACGGTTCTCCTGGACGAGGATGCGCCGTTCGGCCGCGACGAGTTGGCATCGAGGTTGACCGCGGAAGGGGTCGGATCGGGAATCTACTACCCCCGAACGGCGTACGACTACGACTGCTACAGGGATCATCCGCGGGTGGTCGTCGAGGAGACCCCGGTGGCCACGTCCGTCGCGAGTCGATGCCTCAGTATCCCTGTGCACGCGCGTCTTTCGGTCGAAGACGTCGATACCATTGTCTCCTCGGTCCGAAAGGTGATGGGGCAGTGAACAGTGCAGTTCCCAGAGTCGCTCTTATCGGTTCGGGTCAGATGGGTTCGATTCATGCGCGTGTGATCTCGCAGTCCGCCCGGTGTGAGTTGGCATTGCTGATCGAGCCTCGCGAAGAGCAGGGCAGAGCCGTGGCGGAGCGCTTCGGCTGTGAGTGGGCCGCCGATTTCGACGACTTGTCCGGCATCGATGCGGTCGTGATCGCGGCCGCTACTCAAGTGCACTACGCCATCGCCTCACGCGTATTGGCGCTCGGTAAGGCCGTTCTGGTCGAAAAGCCATTGGCTGCAACCTATGAGCAGAGCGTCGATCTCGTCCGAACGGCCGAGGCATCGGGAATTCCGTTGATGTGTGGATTGCTGGAGCGTTTCAATCCCGCGGTCAGGACCGCGCGGGAGTTCATCGGTGACGTGTGGCAGGTGACCGGAATACGGCACTCGCCTTTCGTGTCCAGAATTGCGACCGGCGTCGCAACCGATCTCCTCATCCATGACGTGGACTTGGCGATCGGTTTCGTGGGGCAGGAATTGTCCAGTGTGACTGGGCAATTCGGCTATTTTCACGACAGTTCACGATCCAATTCGGCCGAGGATTCGGCGGATGCGGTGCTCCGATTCGATTCGGGGGCGGTAGCGAACATCTCCGCCAGCAGGGTCAGTCAACGCAAGATTCGGCAGCTGTCTTTGCTCGAGGCGGAGAGATTGATCGAGATCGATCTCCTTCGTCGTGACATCACTGTCTACCGACATATCGCCGATTCGGTCCCCAACGACCGAGATGGTTACCAGCAGCAGACGATCATCGAGATTCCGACGATCCGCTACAGCGAAGAGCCGCTCGCAGCTCAACTCGATCGGTACCTCGATCTGTTGGCTGGCACTGCGGATCTCGATGCCGAACGCCGATCGATTCTGCCCGCGCACCGTGTGGTCCACGAGGCCAGCCAAGCTGCGGAGTCAGTGGGCGTCGGTCTTCCTTGAGGAGCGCCGCTTACCGATAGCGACGATCGATCCCTGCGCCAACGCAAGAGCGAGTCCGAGGGCGGCGAGCCCGTAGCCGATCTTGCTACCCGGTGGCGAGTATTCGATCGTGACCGACGTGCTGCCTGCGGGGAGCGAGACCTGGAGGAGTCCGCCGCTCGTGGCATCGACAGGAATCGGCTCACCGTCGACGGTAGCCGTCCAACCCGGCCAGGCGAGCAACGCGAACGTCGCGGTCCCGGATCCGTCGTAGGTGACCGTCTCGCGGGTGTCGGTCTCGGCCACGTCACCGGTGATCGTGAGGCCAGGACCAGCAGCCGACAGACGACCCTCGGGCCAGGGAAGCGGCGACACCCTTCTGGCCACAGTGGTCAACTTGGACGTCGTGACGTCCCACTCCGCTCGGGGGAGAGTGTCGAATGCGCCGCGACCCCCGTACGGGCCGCTGTTCTGGACGATGATCGTCTCCAGTCGTAGTGCGTCCATCCAGGGGACGTCGGTGCCGGGCGCAGTCGACTCGAGCCGGGACACGGCGTCGGGGCACGTGACACCGCCGTAGTAGTTGAGGCACAGTGCTTCGACGAAGTCGGCGTAACTGATCCCGGCGTAGCTGTTCACGGCATCGACACCTGTTGCTTGCCACATGTTTCCGAATACGACGTCACCCCACTGGGACGTCTGATCATCCGGAGAGACATTGCCCGGGTGGGCGATGGCGAACGTGTTGCCTACGTACCTGTCGTCGAAACGATCCTCCATGAACGCGTGCTGCCTCGGAAATTGCCACGGAGTGACGTTGTAGTTTCCGAGAAACCACACGTTGGTCTGAAGCGCAAGGATTGCGGCGACGCCGATCGACAGCGACACAACGAAGGCACGAGAGTTTCTGTGCCACAGTGTCAACGAGACAGCAGCGAGAATCGAGCAGACCGCAAGCGCCGCAGCGTGGAATCCTACGTCCTCGGGTACGCTCGACCATGCGGAATAGAACTGAACCGCCAGGAGAGCCGCGGTGATGCCGACGCGCAACCGTATTCGATCTCGGTACATCCCGGCGCTCATCGCTACGGCCACCGCAACGATGACGGGTAACTGGGCGTATTCGAGAAGCCGCACCGGCCAACGGAACAGCCAGAGATTCGACGGGCCGAGCACGAGGACGAGGTAGATGCCGCCGAAGACGAGAAGTGACACAGAAGAGGTCGCCAGCGTCTTCAGGGACCTCCACTTGATCCACGGAATCAGCGGAACGATGAACCATGCCAAATAACCCAGTGGCACCGTCATGAACTCGGCGCCGAACGAGTCGATCATGGGTAGTCGAGTCGGGCCGCTGACGTCGAGGATATCGGAGAGCCCCGGTCTCAGTGTTCCGTCGTTGGATACTCCGGACTGCGTGCGTACCGACACTCCTGTGGTGAAGGCCAGCGGAAGGTAGACGATCAGCGAAAGAAGAAGTGCCGCACTGCCACTCCACACGAGCCCGGATATTCGTCGGAAGTCTTTTCGCGCACAGCACTCTGCGAGTACCGCCAGGTAGACGACGCCGACTGCGACGGCTCCATAGGGATTTCCCGTCGTCAGTGTCAGCGCGGCGAACACGATCGACACCAGCGGGTTCACACGGCCCGCCGAGGCTGCCCTCGTCGACCACCAGACGTGTGGAATGAACGCGAATGCGAACAAGCCGGACGCCCAGCTCGACGCGTCGAAATAGAGTGTGTACGAGGCGAATGGCATGGCGTAGCCGGCGACGAAGGCCATCGGCTTGGTGGCGCCGAACTGTCTGGCCAGTACATACGTGCCGACAGCGAGGATCGCCAGGAACTGGACCTTGACAAGGGTGATCCCGATGGCCAGATTCGGAACCGATGCCATGAGAACCGAATTGGCGAGAAGCAGGGGGTTGTAGGTGCCGTACAGAGCCTCCGCGGTGATATTTCCGCCCGCCCACATCTGGGGAATCATCGTCGGCCACGACCCAGCGAGGATGCGCTCGCCGATGACGCGCCAGGCGGGTGCGAACGCAGCCGCACTGTCGTCCCAGTAGTAGAACCAGCGATTCGTTCCGAGAGGGATCGAAGCGGTGACTGCCACGGTTACTGCGAGGACGAGTGCAGGAAGCACACGGGTCAGCGTGGGCTGAAAGGATTTCACGAAACGCCCTTGTCGAAGTCGGTCGGTGCCGATCGGGTCACCGAGTGCAGCGTAGTATCCGCTCGTAAAGGTGATCGAGTAAGACGACCGAAAGGGTGCCATACGTGGTGTCGCCGCATCCGTCGTCGGGTCGAGACACCGTGGAACTGTCGGTTGTCATCCCGGCCCACAACTCGGGTCTTGTTCTCGAAACCACGGTGGCCGCCTTCGCCACACGATTGGCCGGTCGGGCCGCCGAGATCATCGTCGTGGAAAACGGGTCCACCGACGACACCGCGGTGATCGGCAAGCGACTCGAGCGAGACTGGGACGACCCGTCCGTCGAGCTTCGTGTTCTCACCAGCGGTAAAGGAATGGGCAACGCGCTCAAAGCAGGAGTTGCGCAGTCACGCGGAGAATACGTGTTGCTGACAGCCGATGATCTGCCGTTCGGCTTCGACGATCTGGACGGAGCCGACGCGGTATTGGACCGAACGGGTTCGATGCCGGTTTTGTTGATCGGTTCCAAGGCTCACGCCCAGTCGGAAGTGGACAGGGGAATCCTGCGCGGCGTGATGACGTTCGGTTTCACTACTCTCCGCGGGCTCGTACTCGGAACGAGAACCAGAGATCCACAGGGGACGTTCCTGGTCGAGGGCAGCTTTCTGCGGTCCTTGTGCGCGAGCCTCGTCGAGCCCGGTTTTCTCTTCACCACAGAGCTCGACTACGCGGCGGAACTTGCAGGCATTCGACCCCTGGAGCTGCCGGTCAAGTTGTCCGAGTCTCATCGAGAACAACCCAGTCGCGTGGCTGTCGCGGACGTCCTGGCGATGGCCAGGGGACTGCTTGTCCTCCGCCGGCGTAAGGACGAACTGAAAGCTGCAGCGCTCGCTGGTCTGTGAGCCTCGCTACGCGGTGAGGGACGCCATTGTCCCGTTGATAGCCTGGACACCGTCCGCGTGAACGGTCCTAGGACCGGTCCACGACAGCTTGGAAAGGTAATCGCTGGTATGGAGAAGCCCGAATCGACTACGTCGGTCGTCAACAAGACCGTAGTTGCACAGCGTCTCCTCTTCGACGGCCCATCTCCGCTGGTCAGCGCGGATATGTATACCTCGGTTTCGAAGGGAAACGCCGAGCGCTCACGGTACTCGGCGAAGCTCGCCAAGCGTTCCGTCGTCGAGACCAACAGTTATTTCGGGCGTTTTCCGGCCAGTTACTGGCAGCGCTGGACCGACGTCACCGAGGTCCGATTCGCAGCGACCGTCACCGGTTCGGGACGCGTCGACGTCGTCGCCACCGACTTCAAGGGCCGTAAGCGAACCGTTGCGAGCACGACCGTCGCGACCGAAAGCGCGAGCAGTCGCCTGGTGATCTCGGCGAAGGTCTCCCAGTTCCTCGACGGCGGCGCGTTGTTCGTCCGCTTCACCACCTCGTCCGGTGAGCTGACCGTGGAGGACGCCGACTGGTCGGTCGACGCTCCGGAGAAGCTACGCCCCACCTCGGTCGTCATCTGCACGTTCAATCGGGCCGACGACTGCGCCAACACCGTCGCTGCCATGGCCGACGATCCGATCGCTCTGCTCGGTGTCGACAACGTCTATGTCGTCGACCAGGGCACCGACCAGGTGCAGACGCGGCCGCTGTTCCAGCGTGTCGCGGCCGAGCTCGGTGACAAGCTCGTCTACATCACCCAGCCCAATCTCGGCGGCGCAGGTGGTTTCACGCGTGGCCTGTACGAGGTTCAGGGCGAGGGCGGCGATCCAGCCAACGTCGTGTTCATGGACGACGACGTCCTCTGCGAGCCCGAGGCGATCGTCCGGATGAACGCATTCGCCAACAAGACCGTCGAGCCGGCCATCATCGGCGCCCAGATGCTCTACCTGCTGCATCCGGACCGCGTCCACGTCGGCGCCGAGGTCGCCAACCTGCAGAAGCTCGAAGCAGGCTTGCACGTCAAGAACGCGATCTCGGACAAGAGCGCACTGAAGAAGAAGCAGGACATCCGCGTCGACGCTGGATACAACGGCTGGTGGTCGTGCCTGATCCCGTCGGAGATCGTCTCGCAGATCGGTTACCCGCTTCCGCTGTTCTTCCAGTGGGACGACATCGAGTACGGCTACCGTGCGCGCGCGAACGGCTTCGCGACGGTGACGCTTCCCGGCGCGGCGGTCTGGCACGCCGATTTCGCGTGGAAGGACTGGGACGAGTGGCATCGCTACTTCAATCTCCGCAACGGAATGATCACCGCTGCACTGCACGGCGGCCTCGACGGTAGACAGTTGGCGCGCCAGCTGAGCACCGACCTGTTTCGCTACCTCGTCTCGATGCAGTACGGCATGGCCTTCACGCTCATCAAGGCGATCGAGGATTTTCTCGTCGGGCCGAGCAAGCTCATCGACGGCGGAATGGATGCCGCCGCCGCGATTCGACGCGACCGCGCCGCATACGACGAGACCAAGCGCTACGACGCCAACGCGGTGCCCGGCGTGCGACCGTCCGACATGTTCATCACCCCGGCAGGCCCGAACCCCAACAAGAGCCTCGAGTGGGCTGTCCTGGCCAAGCGCGTCCTCAACCAGTGGCGTGGGCGGGTGCACCCCGGTCCGGTGGCGATTTCTGCCGACGACGCGCACTGGTGGCATGTCTCGCTGTTCGCGCATGCCGTCGTGACCGACCGCTCACAGGAAGGCGTACGAGTCCGCAAACGGGACAAGGCTGCAGCGATCACCCTGCTCAAGCGTGGTCTGACTGCTCTGCGTCGGCTGCGCAGCGAGACCGAATGCGTGTCCGGCACCTATCGCGCCGCGATGCCCGAGCTGACCAGCCGGGAGAACTGGACGCGTCTGTACAGCTGACGCGGCTACAGCGTCGGCGCCGTGCGGATTCGTACGACGACCTGCTCGTTGTCGGCGGTGTAACCGAGGTAGTCGAACTCGGTTCCCGTGCGCCCGACGAACTCGGTCCACGCGCGGTACTCGTGGTTCCGCCAGCCCGGGAAGTTGAAATACTCGTCGAACACGATGACCGTGCCGACCGTCAGTCGATCTGCGACGAGGTCGAGCACGGTGACGGTCGACGAGTAGAGGTCGGCGTCGAGATGCAGGAACGCCAGGTCCTCGGTGTGCGACTTCAGGAATCCGGGTAGCGACTCCTCGAACAGGCCGGGCACGATCTCGGCACCGGGCACGGTGGGCTCGCCCTCCTGCTCGAACAGTCCCTTCGGGAAGCCGGTCCGCCAGGTCTCGGGCAGACCGGAGAAGACGTCGAATCCGGCGACGATGGAGATTCCCTTGTTCGACGCCGATTCCTGCGCGATGATCTCGAGGGTCGTGCCGCTGGCGACGCCGAATTCCAGTGCCATGCCGGGAACCGAGACCTCACCCAACGCGAAACGCAGAGTGGCATGCGGACGCAGGAAGGTCGGAGCCTTCGGCATGACTTCCTCGGCGAACTCGGCGCTCTGCGCTGCCGCCTCGACATCGGACGCATACGGAATGTCCCGACGCATCCGCATCTCGAGGCCTCGGATGAACGCGTGCAGGTCGTCGATCTCGCGACGCTGGCGTTCGAGGATGTCCAGAAGTTTCGCTTGCTGATCCCCGGTCTGCTCGGCCAACTGCGCTGTCTGCTTGTCCAGAACTTCACCGATGGCGCGTTGGATTTTGTCTCGCGCGGACTGTCGAATCCGGTCCGTCAGCTTCCGAGGTTCCGTCATGCGCACACGGTAGCCGAGGAGCATGCGGGACGTCTCGGTGACCTTGGAGCCGGAGGCTCGGTGACCTTGGAGCCGGAGGCTCGGTGACCTTGGAGCCGGAGGCTCGGGACCTTGGAGCCGGAGGCTCGGGACCTCAGCGGCGAAAATGTTCCCGACGGCCGAGCTTGCGGAGACGAACCCACTCGGCTAGCCCCTTGGGATTGTGAGTGGTCACAAGGAAGAACCAGGTGAACCGAATCCACTCCTGCGGCAGAAGCTTTCGCATTCCCGGCTGCGACATGAGGTATCCGCGGTTGCGGTAGGTGAAGTATCTCTTGGTCGCGTCGTCCGGATACTGGGTGTGCATTCGGCCGCCGAGGATCGGCTTGAACTCCTCGGCGCCGTTGGGATGCACGTACGCCGTCGTCAGGCAGGTACCGAATTTCAGGCCCGAACGCTGCAACCGTCGATGCACCTCGACCTCGTCGCCGCGCACGAACAGCCGCAGGTCCGGAACCCCGACCGCATCGATCGTCGACGCCTTGAACAGCGCACCGTTGAACAACGACGCGATGCCCTCGAGCAGATCGTCGTCGGGATTGCGCGGATCGATCAGCTCCGAGCGCAGTCGACGCCATTCGACGCCGCGCCGCAGCGGGAACGCGAGTCGATCGGGATCGTCGATGTCGCACACGACGGGGGAGACCTCGTCGAGACCGTGCTTCAGCGCGCAGTCGTACAGAGTCCGTAGTACGTCGGGGCCCTCGGGCCGGCCGTCGTCGTCGGCCAGGAAAACCCAGTCCGCGCCGAGCGAGAGGGCGTAGAGAATGCCGAGAGCGAATCCGCCTGCGCCACCGAGATTGTGACGAGACCCAAGATATGTCGTCGGGACATCGGCGGATTCGACGAGCTCTCGCACGTCGTCCTCGTGCGCGTTGTCGACGACGACGAGGTGATCGAGCGGCCGGGTCTGATGCGTGATGACGTCGAGCGACTGGGCCAGGAGTTCACGACGCTTGTGCGTCACGATCACCCCGACGATCGTGTCATTCACCACTGCCATCCCTTGGCCGTTCCGCAGGCTCCACTCCCGCGTCGCGTTCCAGTTCCTTCAGAATCGTCGCGACGTGATCGCCCGCGTCGTCGCCCTCGTAGGCGCGCACGACCTCCTCGATCCCGCCTTCCTGACGGATCCTGCCGTGGTCGATCCACATCGCGCGATCGCACAGCTGCGCGAGAAACTCGTTCGAGTGGCTGGCGAAGACGAGGATGCCCGAGCGCTTGACCAGCTCCTGCAACCGAATGCGTGCCTTCTTCATGAACTCCGCGTCGACGGCTCCGATGCCCTCGTCGAGGAGAAGGATCTCCGGGTCGATGCTGGTGACGACACCCATCGCGACGCGCACGCGCATGCCGGTCGAGTACGTGCGCAGCGGCATGTCGAGGTAATCGCCGAGCTCGGTGAAATCGGCGATCTCGTCCATCTTCGCGAGCATCTGCTTGCGTGTCTGCCCGAGAAAAAGCCCGCGGATGATGATGTTCTCGTAACCCGAGATCTCCGGGTCCATGCCGACGCCCAGATCGAACACCGGCGCAACGCGGCCGCGAACCTGGGCACTGCCACGCGTCGGCTCGTAGATGCCCGACAGCAGACGCAGGAGCGTCGACTTGCCCGCACCGTTGTGTCCGACGAGTCCGACGCGATCGCCGTCCTTCAGGTTCATCGTGATGTCCCGGAGTGCTTCGACGATGACGACGTCGGAGCTGGTGCGGTCGATCGCTCCGCCCGCCTTGCCGAGGAAGGCCTTCTTCAGCGAGCGGGTCTTGGCGTCGAAGATCGGGAAATCGACGCACGCGTCGTGTGTGGTGATGCTGACTGACATGAGATGAGCCCCTAAACCCAGTAGGGCACGCGGGCCCGGTACTTCTTGAGCGCGAAGATGGCGAGTGCCCAACCGACAACGGTGAACGCGATGACGATGTACCAGTGGTACATCTGCTGCGCTTCGCCGAGCATCGGTGCGCGAATGATGTCGAGGTAGTGGAACAGCGGATTGATCTCGACGAGCTTCGCGCGCTCGGCAGCCCCGCCGCCCATCGCTTCGAGGCCTGCGGTGGTCCACACGATCGGCGTCATGAAGAACAGCAGAGTGACCAGGCTGTCCAGAATCGGGGCGATGTCGCGGTACCGCGTGGCGACGATGCCGAACAGAATCGACACCCACACGGCGTTGAGCGCGATCAACGCGAGCGCCGGAATGGCCGACAGATCGGACCAGTGGAAACCGTTCGGTGGCCAGAAAACAGCGATGATGATCACGTAGATCAGCAAGTTGTGACCGAGCAGCAGAAGCTGACGCCACACCAGCCGATAGATGTGCACACTCAAGGCGCTCGGCAGCTGCTTGATCAGGCCTTCGTTGGCCACGAAGACGTCGGCACCCTCGAGAATCGAGGCGCTGATCATGCCCCAGATGATGAGACCGACGGTGACGTGCGGAAGGAAGGTGTGCAGATCGACGTCGAGCAGAACCGAGTACAGCAAGCCCATCGCGATGGCCTGAACTCCGGTCGCGATCGTGATCCAGAACGGCCCGATCACCGACCTGCGGTAGCGCTGCTTGATGTCCTGCCAACCGAGATGCAACCACAGCTCACGCTGGCTGAAGCCCGTCTTGAGATCACCGAAGGCGCGTTTGAGGGTCTGCGAGTCCGAAACGGGAACGGGCACGCGCTCTCCTGCTTCGCTCGCGGGGTTCTTCGCTGGGGCCGACACGACGGTCGACCTTACCCGCATCTCGGGGGTCGCTTCCGCAACTACAGGTACTGACCGGTACCGCTGCCACTACCGGGGCCTGCGCCGGCCGGGTTGATGCTCACTCCGGGCGGGAGGGCGCCCTGACGCATCTGCTCGAGCTGAGCCCGAGCTGCCATCT
The DNA here is from genome assembly GCF_001895005.1 of Rhodococcus yunnanensis NBRC 103083. GTDB lineage: Bacteria > Actinomycetota > Actinomycetes > Mycobacteriales > Mycobacteriaceae > Rhodococcoides > Rhodococcoides yunnanense. The sequence goes on from NZ_BCXH01000015.1 coordinate 61,928, forward strand.
GCTGCGCGAACAGTGCCGTCTGAATTCCGTGGAACAGACCTTCGAGCCAGCCGACCAACTGCGCTTGCGCGATGCGGAGTTCTGCGTCCGAGGGGATCGAGTCCTCGCCGAACGGAAGTGCCAGGCGTTCGAGCTCGTCGCGCAGCTCGGGCGCGAGGCCCTGTTCGAGTTCGCGGATCGACGACTGGTGGATGTCTTTGAGCCGGGTGCGGCTCGCGTCGTCGAGCGGTGCGGCGCGCACTTCTTCGAGAAGTTGCTTGATCATGGTGCCGATGCGCATGACCTTCGCGGGCTGCTCGACCATCTCCGACAGCGGTGGTTCGGCGTTCTCCTGGCCTTCGGTGTCCGCGGCGCGGGCTGCCGCGGCGGTTGCCTCTTCGCGGCTCAGTGCGAGAGGCTGTCCGTTCGGGCCGATCACGACGACGTGGTCACCGGCGTCGAGATTGTGGAACGAGTCCGATTGCGTCATACCGCCATCCTTGCGCGTTGTGCGGGATTGCGCGACGAGCGGGGCCGATTATCCTGTTCGTGAGTCGGGTTCGGAGATGAAGAATCGCGGGGCGAAGATCCCGTTCGTGGGTCCGTAGGAGGTAAGTACAGCGTGCTAGACAGCAGTGCCGTCCGGATGAATACGGGATGTGGAATACACGCTCACGAAATCGGCGCTTAGAGTGTCCGGCATGGGGTACGACGTCGCACGGGTAAGAGGGTCCATTCCCTCGTTGGGCGACGGTTGGATCCACCTCGATCCACAGAACGGGATGCAGATCCCCGATCGTGTGTCGACCGCAGTGTCCACAGCGTTTCGCGGTAGTGCGCCAACTCACACTTCCGGCCATATGTCGTCGCGACGCAGCGCGGGGCTTCTCGACGCCGCACGGCAGGCCATCGCCGACCTCGTCGGCGGAGATCCGGCCGGAGTCGTGCTCGGCCCCGACCGCGCGACGATGCTCGCGTGGCTCGCCGAGTCGCTGTCGTCTCGGTTGGGTCTGGGGACGGGCCTGGTGCTCTCCAGGCTCGACGAGGAAGCGAATGTCGCGCCGTGGCTGCGCATAGCCAACCGATACGGCGCACAGGTCCGCTGGGCCGAGGTCGAGATCGACACGTGTGAGCTTCCCAGCTGGCAGTTCGAGGAACTGATCACCTCCACCACCCGCCTCGTCGCCGTGACCGCTGCGTCGCCGATCGTGGGCTCGGCTCCCGATGTTCGCGTCGCGTCCGATCGTGTGCACGCCGTCGGTGGGCTCATCGTCGTCGATGCCGCAGGTGCTGCGCCGTACGCGCACGTCGACATCAACGAACTCGCCGCCGACGTCGTCGCGGTCAACGCGTCCGCGTGGGGTGGACCGCAGGTCGGGGCGCTCGTGTTCCGCGATCCAGGACTACTCGACCGGATTCCGTCGATGTCGCTCAATCCGTTCGCCAAAGGTGCCGAGCGGCTCGAGGTCAGCGGGCATCAGTACGCGCTGCTGGCGGGAGTCGTGTCCTCGATCGACTACCTGTCCAATCTCGACGAGGCCGCCACGGGTACACGTCGCGAGCGGTTGGAGCAGTCCATCGGCTCGCTGCAGGATTACCACGATCGGTTGTTCGACTATCTGATGCGCGCGCTCGGCAAACTCGACCACGTCATGGTGCTCGGCGATGCCCCGAGCCGGATCCCGACCCTCAGCTTCACCGTCTCCGACACGGCGGCGGAGAAGGTTGCCGAACACCTCGCGCAGAACCGCATCGGAACCGTCAGCGGAATTCACAGCGGTTCTCGGTTGCTCGACGCCCTCGGTGTGAACGACGAGGGAGGCGCCGTCACCATCGGTCTCGCCCCGTACACGACGCGTCACGAGATAGACCAATTGGTGAAGGCACTCTCCACCCTCGCCTGATGCGTGTGGCAGATCAGGTGACCCGCAGGACGACCTTGCCGATCGCATCCGCGTCGAGCAGGCGATGTCCTTCTGCGGCATCGGTTATCGGGATCTCGGCATGTACGACGGGTCCGACGCGGCCCTCTTCGATCATCGGCCACAGGCGTGTGGTCATGTCGGCGACGATGTCGGCCTTGCTCGACCGTCCGGTGACGGGACGTCCGCGCAACCCGGCGGCGTGGACGGTTCCGCGTTTGGCCAGTAGTGCGCCGAAGTCGAGCTCGCCCTTGACCCCGCCCTGCATGCCGATGGTGATGAGGGTGCCGTCCATCGCCAGCGCATTCACGTTGCGCTCCAAGTACTTTGCGCCCATGTTGTCGAGAATGAGGTCGGCGCCGCCCGGTAGCGCTTCGACGAAGTCCTGCTCCTTGTAGTTGATCAGGATGTCGGCGCCGAGCGAGCCGCAGAAGTCGAGTTTGGATTGCGATCCGGCCGTCACGGCGACCGTTGCGCCGAGAGCCTTCGCGACCTGTATTGCGTGCGTGCCGATTCCGCTGCCACCGCCGTGCAGCAGCACGGTCTGGCCGGACCGCATGCCGCCGTACATGACGAGGTTCGACCACACCGTCGATGCGACCTCCGGAAGTGCTGCTGCCGCATGGAGATCGAGGGCTCCGGGAATCGGAAGGAGCTGTGTCGACGGCACTGCGACCTGTTCGGCGTAACCGCCGCCTGCGAGGAGGGCGCACACTCGATCGCCGACCTTCCAGCCGTGCACCCCGTCGCCGAGTTCGGCGATGATGCCGGAGCATTCGAGACCGAGAATGTCGCTGGCGCCGGGCGGCGGGGGATAGAACCCTTGGCGCTGCATCAGATCGGCGCGGTTGACGGCGGTGGCAGCGACGTCGACGATGACCTCACCGTGTGCTGGGCGCGGATCGGGTACTTCGGTCCACTGCATGACGTCGGGAGACCCGAACTCGGTCAGGGTGATTGCGTGCATGTCACCACCCTAGGCGGCTTCGCCGCCCGTGCGCGGAGAGTTACTGTCGGAGGTAACCCTCTGCCCTAACCTTCCACGCACCGGCAGCGACGCTGCTAGACATCCCAGAGATTTATCCCGAAATCCTTGGCGTGCCGATCGATCTTCGTCAGCTCGTCCGCGCTGAACTCGAGGTTGTCCAGCGCGCCGACGTTGTTCTCCAGCTGAGTCACGCTCGATGCGCCGACGAGCACCGAGGTGACGCGCGGGTCACGCAGTGCCCAGCTCAACGCCATCTGAGCGAGTGACTGGCCCCGCGAGGACGCAATCTCGTTCAGGGCGGTCAGTTCCGCGACATGATCCTCGGTGAACCACTCCGGATTCAGAGACTTCCCCTGCGCGGCGCGTGAACCCTCGGGAATGCCGGACAGGTACTTGTCGGTCAACATTCCCTGCGCGAGAGGCGAGAACGCGATCGTGCCTGCGCCCACCTTCTCCAGCGTGTCGAGCAGGCCCTCTTCGATCCATCGGTTCACCAGCGAATAGCTGGGCTGATGGATCAGCAGTGGAACGCCTGCTGCGCTCAGAATGTCTGCCATCTTCGCGGTGTTGCCGGGGGTGTACGAGCTGATCCCGACGTACTGTGCCTTGCCCTGCTGCACTGCGCTGATCAGCGCGCCTGCCGTCTCGTCGAGCGGTGTGTCGTGGTCGGGGCGGTGGCTGTAGAAGATGTCGACGTAATCGAGACCCATCCGCTGCAGCGATTGGTCGAGCGAGGACAGCAGGTACTTGCGCGACCCACCGAACCCGTACGGGCCGGGCCACATGTCCCACCCTGCCTTGCTGGAGATGATCAGCTCGTCGCGGTATCCGGCGAAGTCCTCCCGCAGGATTCTGCCGAAGTTCTTCTCGGCGCTGCCGTACGGCGGACCGTAGTTGTTGGCCAGGTCGAAGTGGGTGATACCGAGGTCGAACGCGCGACGCAGCACCGCGCGCCCCGTCGCCAGCGGCGTATCGTCGCCGAAATTGTGCCACAGGCCCAGCGAGATCGCGGGAAGCTTCAGCCCGCTTCGACCGATGCGCCGATACTGCATCGACTCGTAGCGATCGGCGGCGGCCACGTACGGGGGATCGACATGAGGTTCGGACATTCCTAGACACTATGCGTCCACCCGAATCGGACATCGCAGGTGGCGAGCTACTCAACAGTAGGACGGTTGAGTAATATGGCCCGGTGACGGCCGAACAATCCTTTGGTCCAGGGGGGGACCCGCAGTGGCTCGATGCTGCGGAAATGAGAGCGTGGCGCGCCTATGTCGACGGCGCCCAACGACTGATGGGGGTACTCAACAAGGATTTGCAGGACGGGCACGACTTGACGATGGCGGAGTATCGCATCCTGGTGATGCTCTCCGAGTCCGCGGACGGGTCGCTGCGTATGAGCGATCTGGCCGACGGTGTGCTGTCCTCACGAAGCAGGCTCACACACCAGATCCGCAGGATGGAGGCCGACGGTATGGTCGGCCGCGACACGTGCGTCGACGACGGCAGGGGCGTCCTCGCCGTCATCACCGAAGAGGGTCGGAGGCGCCTCGCCGATGCGGCTCCCACGCACGTCGTCAGCGTGCGCAAGCATCTGGTCGATCTGCTGACACCGCAGCAGCTCGCGGTTCTCGGTGACATTTTCGAGAAGGTCGATGCCGCGATGACCAAGTCCGAAACGAAGGGGTGAATGGCCCCTCCGTCGGCGAGGCGTTTACTATTTCCAACGGAAGCGTGGCAGAGCGGCCCAATGCACTCGCCTTGAAAGCGAGAGACGTGTAAAAGCGTCCGGGGGTTCAAATCCCTCCGCTTCCGCTGCATATCAGGGGCGGTTTCGACAAACCGCCCCTGATATCGAAGCGTCTGGCCACATGCCGGTATGACACATTCAGTTCGGCTTCGTCGTCGGTTGTCCAGCCCCACTCGACACAGTCTGCGCACAGGACTTCGAGATTGCCTCGATCCGTCCCGTCGCCAACCACGCAGTAGCTTGCGTCGAATCGATGCGGTCCGTAGTCGTCGTAGGCAGTCCTGCGATCTCGGCGTCCACAGCTGACGATGGACTCACATAACCAGGGCTTCTTCTCGCAGGAGGATTCGACCCTGCTTCGGAGCGGCCGAGCAGGCAGCCCAACACGTGGCCGACGCACACTGTGAGATGTGGGCTCCACCAAATTAGTTGCTGTTCACCGATTCCGTCCGAGCGGGTCCTGTCGGATGCTTTCGAAGTACATGTCGTCGTCCTCGAGAGTCTGCGCCGGGTGCGCCGGTTCAGCCTGTGTGCGGGCGGCGTAGGTATCGACGAACGAGGTCACTGCCTGGGCATCGGGGTCGCTGAGAACATCCCGCATCGCCTCGTCCAACTGCGGTTGCTTGTCGAGTAGCGCAGCTCGATAGGCAGCCACGATGATGTCGGCATCCGGATGATGTAGTGCGACGAGTCGGTTCTCGGCGTCAACCTCGACGGCGATACCACCAACCCTGCCGATACCACGAATTTCGCGCACGATCGATTGTGCGCGTTGCACTTTCGCGCCCAACTCGTCGAATTCACTGCTCGACACTGTCACCTGGACTCCCTCGACGCGCAGACGATCATGGGTTCGGCGCAACAGCAGGCTGCGGAGCCTGTGCCCCCGACATCTTCGCCTGGGGCAGACGACATCCCGTGTTCGCAGAGATGACAGCTCCTCGGCTGCCGATGAAGATGGCCGTTCGTTCCGGGCTGTAGAAGCGGACTTCGTGGTTGTCCGGATCGTCGTGGAATGTCTGAACCTTGGTCGCGCCCGCAGCCGTGGCGACACGTGTGGCGAACTCGAACACCTGCGGCCATACTGCATCCGGGATTGGCCCCTCCGACACATAGTTCTTCAGTTGGACATCGTCACCGTCGGTCCCATCGAACGGCCGGCCGCAGCCGCCGACACTTCGCTCGCGTATCCAGGTCCACCCCATGCCGGGCATCAGGGTGTCCACGAATGCTCCGATCTGCACCACGGCACTCTCGAGCTGCACCTCGGTGTCTTCGAGCGACGGCAACGTCTTCAGGATCGCGGCTGAGTCCGCCGTTACTGTGGGGCTGGGCTTTTCGTACGGATCGTCGAGCACGCCTGATCCACATCCTGTCAACGTGAGGACTGCGACGACGGCAATTGCCGCCGACCACCGTCGTGGTCGTGTGTCGGTCGGTTTTCTCTCTCGCATCATCGCCCCAGCTCTGTGAGTTGGTTCAAAAGATCGATGCCGCCGGTCTCGACTGCCGAGTTGCCCGGGACGAGCAGGCCGGGCACATCAGCCAGACCGGCGATGACGACGGCTGTGTTGTAACCGGAGGTACGCAATTCGCCGTTGTCGCCCGACCTCGGGTACTCGCTGTGCCCGGTCGCGCCTTGGCGCGCTACTCCGTCGGCGGTGGTCGTCGCATCGGTGTCGAGGTGGGTGAACTCGGACATGTATCCGGGACTCCAGCCGAAGCGGTTCATGTGCGCGACGGGATCGTCGTGCGCGGTCATCTCGTTCGCGTGCCCCGTTGCGATGGTGAGCTTGTCGAGACTGCTGTCGACGAAGTCATGGCCGGTACCAAGGCCGGGAGACCCGTAGACCATCACATCGTCGATGGCGGTCACCCCGGGACGCCGGCGTCGTAGCGCGTCAACTGAGAACTGAACGCCTCGTCGACGTCCTCGTAGCTCGTCGCGCTCCACTCACACGTTGCCGACATCTCGTCGAGATTGGTGGCGGTGCGCGAATAAGCCTCCGCCGTCGACCTCGTGCTCTGCTCGGAGTCCGCGGCAACGGGCGAGCCCGGCATCATGACCGTCGCCGTGACGCTGATTCCGTTGATTGTGCTTGCCGTATCGGCGAGTGTTCTGCCGAGCGCGCGAAGCTCCTCGAGATCGACTGCCAGCAGTTCGCCCACTTCTCGCCCCCCAGCGATTCCATCGGCACGATCGGACTAGCGCCATGCCGGCAGCAGGCTAACACGCCGAAGTCAGGTAGAATTCACACCGCTTTGAACGACGGCGCGGCCGGTCATGAAGACTTTCGATCTTCGCGTGGCTCGAAGGATTTGGCGAACGCGTCAAGCTCTGTCACCGTGTGCTCGATGCCTGCTAGATGTAGCCGTTGGTCGAGCTCGAAGTAGAAGTGTCTTCCGAATCGAGTGCCTGTTGGTCGTACTCACAAAGTCGAAGGAGATATTCCACCGGAATCAGTGCCGCCACCGGCCGCCCGTTCTCCTCGATGACCATCTGCTCGGAGAGCCCCTCGGCGAAGCGGGCGATCATGAGGGTTGGAGGCTGCTGAGCTGGTTTCAATCACGGTCACATCCTGGCAGTCGTGTACATCAATCGGACGGGTTCAAGGTCGTACGGACCCGGCCCTGTCTGCAGACGACCGGTGATCGGCCGACATTTGCAGTCAGCTGGTGGAAGGGATCGCGCTTGCTCGAAAGTCGATGGCCTCATCCGGCATTCGCGGTCTGCTCCGGCACCGTCAGCGGAGTCAACCCAGCGCTGGCGAGCTGTTGCTGACCACGCGGCGAGAGTCTCACGGCGCGTGATGTCCCGATGCGGTGAACCCATCCGTTGTCGAACAGCAAGGTGCACAGTCGTTTCCCGAGTTCGCCGGCGAGATGGAAACGTCGTTCGGTGGAGTCCATGCAGGGCATCGCCGGGTGCGTGGAGGCATCGCACATTCCCCAGGAACTCAGTAGTGTGTTGCCGTCGTCGGTGAGTTGCCAATCGGGGCCGAGATGGCCGCGACGATGGAGTTGTTCGGTCAGGCCGACTCCGAACTGGCCGGCGAAGTGTTTGTAGCAGGTTCGCCCAGCCCGGACTTGATCGTTGCGTTTGGAGACGCGCAGCGACGGTGTCGATGCGACCGGCCCTGGGGCGATGACGCCCAAGCTCTCGATGACGTGCGCAACCTCGTCGCCGGCGACTCGTAGATAGCGGTGGCGGCCTTGCCGCACCTCGTCGACGACACCTGCTGCGATGAGTTTGTCTAGATGTTTGGACACCGTCGGTGCTCCGAGCGCGGCATAGGTGGTCAGTTCCGTGGCTGTCCACACCAGGCCGTTCATCAGAGCAGCGCACATCGCCGCTCTCGATGGGTCGCCCAGCACCGCGGCGACCGATGCGATGTCGGGGAGCGCCTCCGGAAATGTTCGGTCCATCCGTCCATTGTGACCTGCTGATGGTTCGTCGGGCAGCGAACTGTCTGTGCTCAAGGTTGGTGAGTCCATCACGCCAAATTTTGAGGGGATCAGTGACGCTTTCATCGCAACTTCTCGATCACCGGCTGTCGTTCCGGGGGTCTGCCTTTGCCGGCGTGCTAGTCCCTTCCTCCCGACGCTGACATCCCTGCCGACTTCGTTGTCGTCGACGAGGGCATTGCGTACCTGTCCGGGCATCTACCGACCGACCTCGACGGGTCGGTGAGGAGTTGGTTCGGTCTTCCCAGCTTTTCCACGGTTTGTCGGTCCTCGGGTCGGTGTGGCGGATCGGCAGACCAGGCCACCACATCAGCCCGAAGAAAGATCGAGGTCAAAGGGCCCGCTTCGATACTCGACTTTCTGGTTCGCCGTCGGCGGAGGGGCGGAGCTGCCTGAAGTGGGTCAACGTCTCAATCGGGTGCGGTGAATGCTGACGGTCCCGTCAGGGGTCGGTGAACGCGAGCGGCCTCGACGGTGAGTTCTACGACGTCCGCTGCCCCAGTGCACACCCACTAATCGGTGGACGGCTGCGAGAATCGACTGAAGATCACCATCTGCGGTGACGTCCGTATGGGCGCTCATAGTAGGTCTGCGAATTCGGCACGGATGTCCTCGGGATACTCGACTCGGTGGAGGTGATCGATAGGGCTCTTCAACCCGAAGTAGCCCTTCATCGTTTTTGCCGTGGGATCCGCGCCACGGCTGCGCAGCAATCGAATGGTGCCGATGGGATCCTTGCCCGAGCCGACGATAGCCCAGTAGAGCGCGGGGTAGCCCTTGTCGGTGAATGCATCCACCCTTGCGCCGGCGTCGAGGAGAAGGGCAACGATGTCGGTATAGGCCGCACGAGATGCGAACAGCAGGGGCGTCCAGCCCTCCAGATCACGCGGATCAGGATCGTTCGTTTCTCCCAGAAGTCTTTTCACTTCTTCGGTCTCGCCGTCGAGGGCTGCGTAATGTAAAGGCACACGCCCCCCTTGGTCGGTCTCGGTCATCTATTTCATCTCCCGTTGAGTTCCTGTGCGAAGCACTCACGGTTGCCCGTGCGATCGTGAGAGCCGAGATGCACCCCTACGACGCCGTGATGCTGGACAAAGACACGCTGTTGTCCAGGCGCTCACCCTCGCCCGATCCTTGCGGCCGGCAGTACAGCCCGCCGATCGCGGGACGCTTCGGCAAGCCTGTGCTGGTTCGAAGCCGCTTGGGGAGTTCTCGTTGAATATTCCGAGGTGGTGAGACGAGGCTCGTTGCGATCCTACATAGGACACACCGCGAGGGAGCCACGAGCTGGCTGGGTTCCCCGAACTTCGATCGCTGGTTATATTCTTCCGCTAGCCAAGATCGAGGAGTTCGATGCCAGGATTGTCTCGTCGTCAGTTCATGAGTCGGACGGCCGCGTTGGCCGCGTTGTGGGGTGTCACGCCTGCCCTGTTGGGGAGCCGCGTGGCGATGGCGCAGACTCCTACCGTTGCAGCGCCGTCGACACTGACGGGAACGATTCTGCGCGCTGCGGGTGATGCGCACTCGTATCGGACGTTGCGGGCGGGCCCGGGGGAGGAACATCTGCCACGCCTGGACATTCTGCGACGGGCGCCCGCCGAGGCCAGGGTGCAGGCTCGGAGGTCGATTCTGTATCTCGGCCACCTGTCGGACATGCATGTCATCGACGCTCAATCGCCGGCTCGCATCGAACCGATGATCGTTCAGGACCACGCGACGTGGGGTTCGGCGTTTCACCCGCAGGATCCTCTGACAGTCCACGTGACCGCTGCGATGGTCAAGTCCTTCGCCGACAACACCATCAGCCCGGTCACCGGCGCGCCTCTCGGTGCTGCGACGGTCACCGGGGACAGTGCGGACATGCACTCGCATCTCGAACTGCGTTGGTACATCGATGTTCTCGACGGGTCCCCGGTCACGCCGAACAGTGGATCGCCGACGGTGTTCGAGGGCGTCCAGGCCTGGCGCGACGCGCAGTGGGCCTATCGACCGGGCGACCCGTCGGGAGGATCGTTCGGCGACTACGGATTCCCGACGCTTCCCCGGTTGCTGGGTGATGCGATCGCCCGACCTGTCGAGTCGGTGGGTCTGCCAGTGCCGTGGTACGCGGTGTACGGCAATCATGACACCCTTCTGCTCGGCACGTTCGACGTCTCGTCGCAACTGCGTTCGCTTGCCGTAGGAGGAGAGAAGGCATACACCTTCGAAGGGACGGCGTCGACGGCACTCGCCGGGTACGCATCGACGGCCAGTCCGCTGCAGAGAATGATCGACGCCGTAGGCGTGCAAGCAGGAACGCGGCCAGGATTGCGCAGTGTCACAGCCGATCCGCAGCGCTATCTGTTCGAGCAGCGCGAGTTCATGGCCGAGCACTTCGACACCACCGACACGCCAGGTCCGATCGGGCACGGATTCACCCAGCACAATCTGGATACGGGCCAAACCTGGTGGTCGACGGATATGACGCCCCACGTTCGTGCTTTCGGCCTCGACACGTGCAACGCGGTCGCCGGTGCCGATGGGGCGGTGCCGGAGGACCAGTTCGACTGGCTCCGAGGCCAATTGGAGAGAGCGCAGGCAGAGAAGAAGCTCGTGCTGATCCTCACGCATCACAACAGTCTGACCCTGGAGAACCGAGCGCAACGCCCAGGAGTGAACACCAGACTCTACGGGGCAGAGGAATTCGTGGACCTCCTCTTGACGTATCCGGTGGTGATCGGGTGGCTCAACGGCCATACCCATCAGAACCAGATCCTCGCGCATCGAGGCGCCGATCATGGATTCTGGGAGATCACGACCGCGTCGTGCATCGATTTTCCGCAGCAACAGCAGACGGTCGAGATCGTCGACAACCGCGACGGAACGCTGTCACTGTTCACCACGGTGCTCGACCACGCGTCACCGATCACGCCCGGCGGTTCCGGTGGTTACCTGGATCTTGCATCGCAGAGCCGCGAACTGGCGGCCAATGATTGGGCCGAGAACCCCTTGATGAGACGAGGATCGGCTTTGGATCGCAACACCGAGCTCCTGCTGCCCGCGCCCTTCGACATGGAGACCGTCACCGACGCATCACTCGAACAGCAGCATCTGGGCGAGCACGCCCGACTGCTCGCATACCAACAGCGGGCCACGCGGTGAGGCGCCTCGTCGCAGGTGTTGTTCTGATACTGGCTCTCGGTGGATGCTCCCAGGTCGACGCCCTTGCTCCCGTGGGCGGAGCTGGTATCGCCGACATGCGCTACGCCGTCAACGACGTACTGCTCGAGAAGGGCGTGGACATCCTGGTGGCCCCCGTGTGTTCCGGAGACGGACTCGAGCTGCGATGCACGGGTCAGACGGTGAACGACGAGACCATCACGGCAACATCGACATCCGAGGACGAGAGTACGTTCGAGTTGGTCGTCGGCACCGAGACCGTCTACTCGGGGGATGTGCAGACCGTCCTCGAACGCAACGGGACGGTCGGTGCATCGTGAAACGCTTTCTGGTCTGTGCGTCGATCATTCTGGTGGGTGCGGTGATTCAGGCTCTGTTGGTGGTCGGCGATCCGATCCCGACGCAGTCATGGGCATTCTCGTTACGAGTAGTGGCGTCGGCGTCGGTGCTGATTCTGTTGGTCTGGTCGACGTTCGGGATCGTCGACGACAACCGGCTCACTCTCCGTTTGCTGCTGGTCACGATTGTTGCGGTGTTCTGCGGAATTCTCGCGGGCATACTGAATCCGGTTCTGGCCCTTGTTGTTGCCGTGATCTCGCTGCCGGTGCTGGCGGCTGCGGCGGCCGGACCAGTGCATGCGGTCACTCGGACGATCAAGGCTGCCCCGGTCCGGGTATTTCTCGGATTGGCCTGGGCTGCAGTGCTGCTCATCGTCAATGCAGCGGTCGCGCTCGTCCTCGGATTCTTCGTCACGGGCCCTGCCGCCGCCGGGCTGACGTGGCTCGCGTTCGGAATCAGTGCAGCGGTTCTGGCGATCTACTGGGCGTCGCTGCACCGGCGGGCGCAGTCGTCGTAACCCATCTCTCCAAGGTTCGACGTGTGTCGAATCGGCGCACGTCACCTGATATCGGGTCCGTGAACTCCATTGCCGATGCGAGAAGCTGGAGAGGTGCGGTGAAGTCGTCGAGCGGCCTGTCGGTGGGCTCGGGATAGAGGTCGTCGCCGAGTATCGGGACGCCGAGGGAGTTCATGTGCAGCCGGAGTTGATGTGTCCGACCGGTCCGTGGGTGAAGTCGATACCGGCCCAGGCCGTCTCGAACCTCCAGAAGCTCCACGACAGTCTCGGCGTTCGGTTCGCCGTCGACCTCCCGTGCCTCGAAGTCGCCCCTCTCCTTGACGATTCGGCTTCGTAGAGTGAGTGGAAACTCCAGGTTCGAGTACGGCGCGATCGCCTCGTATTCCTTGTTGACCTTTCGGTCCTGAAACAGCGACTGGTACGCGCCGCGAGAGGCAGGGTCGACGACGAACAGCACCAATCCGGCAGTCACGCGATCGAGTCTGTGCGCGGGAACGAGAGCCGGGAGGTCGAGATCACGGCGCAACCGGACCAGTGCGCTCTGCAGAACATGGCCGCCGCGCGGAATGGTCGACAGAAAGTGCGGCTTGTCGACGACGAGAAGCGTCTCGTCGCGATGGACAACGGTGATATCGAACGGGACAGGCGGTTCGTCCGGCAGGTCGCGGTGAAACCACACCGCCTCGCCCGGAACGTACGGCGCATTCGCAGCCACGGGACCGTTCATGTCGACGATCTCGCCCCCGGCGAACATCTCGTCGACGCGTTCTGCTGGGATCCTTGTCTCACGGGCGAGGACGAAGTCGACGATCGTGGCCCATTCGCCGTCCTCGGGCATGCGAACCCGGGCCGGATCGAGACCGTGTCTCTTCGGCAACGGGGGTTGCTGCCGTCGTCTCACGGGATGACGGTACCGAGTTCGCACTTGTGCTGACGAAATCGGCTCACCGGCCTGCACAAGTGCGAACTCGAGGGGCCTACTCGCAGCCGATGCCGTCGGAGTCTCGATCGAGGTGCGGGCCGTAGCCGTAGTCACCGCGACGGACGGGCGCTGCACCCGCGTTGCGGGCTTCGGTGCAGTTCTTGTACTGGAACGTGCTCGGTGCGGGGGCCGGCGCTGGGGCGGCCTGAGGTGCCGGGGGTGCAGGCGGTGCGGGAGGTGCCGGGGGTGCGGGAGGCGCAGGCGGCGGCGGCAGAAGCGGCGCCGGGCAGAACTGTGCCGATCCGGTGTTGCACAGGAAATCCGTGATCGGATCTGCTGCCGCGACGGCGGGTGTGGTCATCATGGCTGCGGCGAGAACGATCCCGCCGAGGCCGACGCGGGCCAACAGGGTCTTGCGTGTCATTCGATTGCTCCTGACGGAAAAAAGGGGTGTCAGGTTTGATTTTCGAGGCGCAGTCCTTGAACAGTCAATGAAGTCATTCCCGTGAATGAACGGGTTTGGGATGCGGGCAACCGGTGAATACGAACGTATGAGCGAAAAAGAGCAGGTCACCCAGAATCCCGAGAAGGACCCCGAGAAGTGGGTCACCGGCGGAGAGCCCATCACCGGTCCGCAAGAAAGCTACCTGAACACCCTGGCGCAGGAAGCCGACGAGGAAGTTCCTGAAGATCTGACCAAAGCCGAGGCGTCGGAGTTGATCGACAAGCTGCAGGACGAGACCGGGCGGGGTTAGCGCAAACCCACCCGCTGCGGATGACGACGGGGCGTGCGGGGCGAGTCAGGATCGAAAGATGACACCGACGCTCGACCGGGAGGCCAGACGCAAGCGGGGTAAAACGGCGCGTCGCGCGACGCCGCTCGAGTCCCTCGCCGAGCACCGCGTCGTCCGGCGTGATCCGATTGCTCTGCTGGAACAACAGGCGGCGACGCGTGTGCCGGAGTTGGTGCCCATCCGGTACGGCCGAATGGTCTCGGCGGAGTTCCCGTTCTATCGCGGCGCCGCATTGGTGATGGCGGATGATCTGTCCCGTTCCCCGAACTCCGGGATAGCAACGCAGCTGTGCGGCGACGCGCATCTGAGCAATTTCGGTGTCTACGCAACTCCCGAGCGTCGACTTGCATTCGACATCAACGATTTCGACGAGACGCATCCCGGGCCTTTCGAATGGGATGTGAAGCGGCTCGCGGCAAGTCTTGCAGTGGCCGCGAAGTCGCGGGAGTTCTCGGGTAAGCAACGACGCCGGATCGTTCGCGCCTGCGCGGCCGAGTATCGCGAAACCATCAGACGCCAAGCCGAACTCGGAAATCTCGCGGTCTGGTACTCCAACGTCGAAGTGACCGACGAGTTCGAGGCGATCCACAACCAGCTCGATCCCGTCCAACGCAAACGCATGCAGCAGCTTGTCCGAAAAGCGCGGTCCAGGGACAGCATTCAGGCACTCGGCAAGCTGACCGAGCTGGTCGACGGACGGCGTCGCATCATCGCCGATCCGCCGCTGATCGTGCCCGTCGAGGACATGATCGACGACGCTCCGGGCGCCTACCGCGATTTGGAAGATCGATTGCGGACCTACCGCGAGACGTTCCAACACGACAAGCAGGTGCTGTTCGACGACTTCCATCTGGTGCAGTTCGCGCGGAAGGTCGTCGGTGTGGGAAGCGTCGGAACGAGGGCGTGGGTGATTCTGATGCAGGGGGCCGATGAATCGGATCCTCTGTTCCTGCAGGCGAAGGAAGCGCAGGAGTCCGTGATCGCGCCGTACTGGTCCGGGCCGAGTTACGACAACGAGGGCCGCAGGGTCGTCGAGGGTCAACGGCTGATGCAGGCGTCGAGCGACATCTTTCTCGGTTGGCAACGAAGCCACGATCCGGATGGTTCGAAGCGCGATTTCTATTTGCGCCAATTGCGCGACGGTAAAGGATCCGCTGTCATCGAGGTCATGGAACCGAGCGGTATGGAGATGTACGGCGTGCTGTGCGGGAGAGTACTGGCGTACGCGCATGCCAGGTCGGGCAATCGATTCGAGATCGCAGGTTATGTGGGTACGAGTACCAAGTTCGAGGATGCGATCACTGATTTCGCCGAGGTGTACACGGTGCAGAACACCGCCGATCACCAGGCGCTGATGGAGGCCGTCGACAGTGGCCGGGTGATCGCACAGCAGGGAATCTGAGGGGGTGATGCTTCGTCGTGAGTCGTGGGGTTTTGTCATCGGATCGCTGCTGTTCGGCATAGCAGCTGTTCCGGGCTATGCCCAGCTCGTCGGTGTCGATGCCGACAACATCACGTATTTCGTGGGTTCGCTGTTCTTCACCGCGGCGGCGTTCATCGCGCTGCGGCTGAGCGGTCGACCTGTTCCCGGCGACGAGTCGGAGAAGGTCGAGCGTTTCGATTGGTGGGCCGCGACGATTCAGTTCGTCGGCACCGTGCTGTTCAACCTCAGCACCGGAATCGCGATGGTCAGCGGATTGACGGCCGTGCAATCGGACCGGTGGGTCTGGCGACCGGATGTCTTCGGCTCGGCGGCGTTTCTCATCGCCAGTGGATTGGCCGTCGTGGCGACGACGGAGACCGACAAGTTGTGGGATCCGCACGCGCGAAATTGGCGTAGTACCTGGCTCAACATGGTCGGGTCTATCGCCTTCGGAATCTCGGCGATCGCAGCATTCGTCTACCCGTCGACCGGAGACATTCGTCTACCCGTCGACCGGAGAGTTGGCGAACGTTGCCGTAGCTAACTTCGGAACCTTCGTGGGCGCTGTGTGTTTTCTGGTCGCGGCGCTGCTCATGCGCCCTTTTGGACATGTCCCAAAGAACCGCTAGAACTTTTGTACCGCCTTCGGGGCCGCTATTGTGGGCGGTGCCACAACTCGCGGCGACCCGACCTTGGGGTGAGTTAGGTTGGGTGGCGAATGTTGTTTCAGGTTGCGCCGTTTGCGGTGTGACGGGGGAGGATGAACTTGTCGATGTACCGTCGTGTTCTGGCAACAGTGGGGGCCGGTATCGCGTTGTCGTTGCTGGGTACCTCGGTGGTGACCGCGCAGCCGCTACCGGGAACCGGGAGCTCGGACCCGGGTGCGCAGCCGTTTGCCAAGGCAGCTCGTATCGACCATGTCGACATGATCACCGATCGGCGGGCAGCTGTGTTCGTCGAGTCGCCGTCGATGAACAAGATCGTTCAGGTGCAGGTATTGCTCCCGGCCGGCGGCGGACCGCGTCCCAGTCTTTATGTGCTCGACGGCGTGAGTGCAGGCAAGGAATCGAACTACCTCGAGAGCACGTGGACGCAGAAGACCGACATCGTCAGCTTTTTCGCCGACAAGGACGTCAACGTGGTTCTGCCGGTCGGAGGTTCGAGCAGCTACTACACCGACTGGAACGTGCCCGATCCGATTCTCGGAATCAACAAGTGGGAGACGTTCCTGACCTCCGAACTTCCACCGCTGATCGATGCTCGATTCTCTGGTAACGGAACCAACGCCATCGCAGGTGTCTCCATGGGCGCCCAGGCGGCCATGGATTTGATCACCCGTCATCCGGATCTGTACTCCGGCGTCGCCGGACTCAGTGGGTGCTACGACAATTCGCAGAACAATCTGAAGGACGCAGTGCGTGCCACCGTTGCGATGAACGGCGGCAACGCCACCAACATGTGGGGCGAGAACGCCGATCCGGGTTGGGTTGCACACGACCCGTCACGAAATGCAGAAGCGTTGCGCGGCAAGGACGTCTACGTGTCGGTCGGCACCGGACTGCCCGGTCCCTACGAACTCGGTCCTGGCGGGAAAGGTGTGCAGGAAGCAATGCAGGGTGGTCCGCTCGAAGCGGCTGCGCTGTACTGCACGACGCTGTTCGATACCAAGCTCAGGTCCATCGGCATCCCCGCGACGTTCACGTACCGCCCGTACGGTATTCATCAGTGGCCGTACTGGCAGGACGACCTGCGCGAGGCCTGGCCCACGCTGGAGCGCGCGCTCGATCTCTAGCGTGCGGCGGTAGCGGCGTACTTCAGGAAGGCGTCGTTCTCGTGCGGGTCACCGATGGTGATCCGCACGCCGTCGTTTCCGTAGGCGCGCAAGATCACTCCGGCTTCGGCTGCATTGTCGGCGAACGCGCCCGAGCCGTCGCCGAGGGGTAGGAACACGAAGTTCGAGTCCGAATGTGGCACGGTGTAGCCCCATTCGATCAACGCGTTGCGAACCCGTTCACGCTCTTCGACGAGTGCGTCGGTGCGGGCGAGCAATTCGTCCTTGGCAGCCAGTGACGCCAGAGCAGCTTGTTGCGCAACCGAGTTGACCGCGAAAGCGATGCGAACCTTGCCGAGGGCAGTGATGATCGCCGGATCGCCGACGGCATATCCCACGCGCAGTCCGGCGAGCCCGTAGGCCTTGGAGAACGTGCGCAGTACCAGGACGTTACGACGCCCTCGGGCGAGTTCGACTCCATCGGTGTATTCACCTTCGGGGTTCTCACGTGCATATTCGAAGTAGGCCTCGTCGAGTACGACGAGCACGTATGCGGGCACCGCATCGAGGAACTTCTCCAGCGCGGATCTGGTGACGACGGTGCCACTGGGGTTGTTCGGATTGCAGACGAAAACGACGCGGGTGCGATCGGTGATCGCGGCGAGCATCGCGTCGAGGTCGTGGACGTGGTTCTCGTCGAGAGGAACCTGCACCGGCGTCGCACCCGCGACGCGAGTGATGATCGGGTAGGCCTCGAACGACCGCCATGCGAAGACGACCTCGTCACCGGGGCCGCAGGTGATCTGTACGACCTCTTGGCACAGCGCCACCGAGCCATTGCCGGCGGCAACGTTCTTCGGTTCGACGTTCAACATCGCAGCCAGTTCGGCGACGAGCGCGGTGGCGAGGATGTCCGGGTAACGATTGACGTTCTGCACTGCCTCGGCGATCGCGTCGCGCACGCTCGGAAGCGGTCCCTGAGTGGTCTCGTTGCTCGCAAGCTTGATCGCGCCGGGGAAGTTGCGTCCCGGTACGTAGGCGGGGATGGCGTCGAGGTCGGTGCGAATGCGAGCGGTCACGGGAGACATTATGCGCCTGGCAATCGGTCACGTTTCGTGCGCGTCCGGCGGTATTGGCCCGGTGGGGGCGCGTCGGCACTATTTTGTTTCTATGTCGGGAATCTTCACGGATGTCGCTGTGCTGCGGATCGACGTGGATCCGGAGGCCGACGACGACGCCGAGCAGCTACCCCCGGTTCAGCAGAAGGTACCGCTGAAGGCGATTGCACCGGAGGGCAATGTTCGGGGCGGGATCGTCGTTCTGCACGAGTCCCGGGTGATTCCGGAATCGCTGATCGACCTGCTGCGGTCCCTGGCCCTCGAAGGATGGCTGGCTGTCGCCCCCGATCTGTTCCATCGAGGCAGTGACGGTGACGAGGTCTTCGGCGAAAACTTGTTCGCGGACTTCGACGCGACATTCGACTGGCTCACCTCACGTGGGGTGTATCCGGACTGTGTCGGGGTCATCGGGTTCGACGACGCGGGCACCGCAGCACTGATCGTCGCCACCAACCGCCCGATCGGCGCGGCCGTCAGTGTCGCCGCGGCAGGCATCCTCGAACCCATCAACGAGGACGCCGTCGCTCTCATCGAAGCCGCGCCGGGGCTACAAGCGCCGTGGCTCGGTTTGTACGGCGAGAACGACCCCCGGACCCCGCCGGAGCACATCGAAGGGCTCCGCGAGGCAGCCATGCGGGCGTCGGTGGCCACCAACATCGTCAGCTACAGCGGACTTCGACACCGCGCCGACGAAACGCAAGCACCGTGGGGCGGGGCCGAGGAGAGCGATCCGGCGACAGCAGCGCTCATCGAAGCCCAAACCAGAATCTTCGACTGGTTCGACTCGTTCCTCAGATGAGGGCACCTCGGTCATCGCAGCCTTCACTCCAGCTGGGTTGACCAGGCGTTTTGCGCTGACGGCTTCAGCGTGTGTAATCTCTTTCCTCGGCGGTCCGAGAGGGCCGGCAGCCTAGGAGGCGTGCCAGAGCGGCCGAATGGGAGTCACTGCTAATGACTTGACCCTTCACCGGGTCCGGAGGTTCAAATCCTCTCGCCTCCGCCACGCTGATCCGCAAGGATCAGCATGAAGTACGGTTGGTTCGCAAGAACCAGCACAACTGAACACGCGCCCGTAGCTCAACGGATAGAGCACTTGACTACGGATCAAGAGGTTAGGGGTTCGAATCCCTTCGGGCGCACAGAGACAGCCCCTGAACTGCAGCTATATGCGTTCAGGGGCTGTTTGTTTTGGTTTCAACTCAACACTTTGGTCAACACAGACGGGTCTGTGGACGCGGAAAGTGTTGAGTGTTTCGGACTTCAGTGGCCGGGCATGGACCTCCCGAGACTTTTGGTCGTGAATAGAACTTTCGAAGCCGTTCTGCATCGAGCTCGTCGGTCACACGACCGAACCAGACTCGTACACCTCGCTGCGTCAGCCGGGCCTCCACTTCCGAGAGCAATGCTGAGGCAAGTCCGTCATTCCGGTGCGCCGCATCAGTTGCGATCAAGTCGAGGTTGCTATGTTAGCGCCGTCCCATGAAGGTGACTGCCCTTCGCTGAAAAACCGACTATCCCAGCAATTTCGGTAGTTCGGCAGGAGAGGACGGCTGCCACAATCCGACCGGAACCCGCGTGGTCACGAATCATGAGGATCACGGGCTCGTAGAGTGAGTCGTAGTGCACCGAAGGCACCGCGTCCGGCGCAATACCGCTGAAGACGGTCTCGAAAAACGCCTGCACTTCGGCGCGGTCATCGGAGGTCTCGGCGCTGGTTACAAGCATAGGGTCGAAGGTAGACTACCCGAGCGAGAGGCGTGCGCCCCCGGCTGGTCGGCGAAAGTGTCGGTCTCGGTCACCTCGTAGCTCCCCGAAACTTCAGTCGGCGATGAGTGGGCGCCGGCGGTGCCGAAGAGGGCCAGACAGGCATGGGTGTGCGCGGGATCGTGTCGCGCCCAATATCGGATCCCGGCAAACCCTGCACCGTGGGGGCGGATGCCCATAGCTGTGTCAGCTGATAGTTCCCGGTGGTGAATATTTTCTGCTGTGACGCCGAATTGTGCGGAGGTGTTGGACGTCAGGTCCGCAAGCCAACGTGTGTCGCTTATCAAACTGTGTAAGTGCGCGTGCGGTGAGCTCGGTGCTCGGGACGACCCGCATTCCGCCCCATTGTTTGGGAGTCAGTCAGTGATATCGAGTCTCGCCGCCAGGTTGACCGGCATCTATGCAGGTAGAATGGATGTAAGTGAAGGGTGGTGGTCTCACGAGGAAAAATTTCCAGAAAGATTCAGGGATTTGGCCCACTGGGCCACTTAAGAGGAAAAGACACCCGAAGGGCTGAGGGTGTCATTCCCTCGCAAGCCCGGAGACATAGCCATGGATCAAGCGGCCCGGCCCGCACAGCACTCTGCTGGTGATGGCGCACATCTACAACCCGAAGACCGCACTGATGTCGAGGGATGGCTGGTCGAGGCCGAGTTCGACCGTGAGAACGAGCGCATTCAGCGACTCGGCGGGGACGAGGAGCTGCTGCTTAAACTCCAACTCAGCTCTTTCGCTGATCGTGACTGGAACCCGGTTGCGCAAGAACTCGCCCGGTACGGGCTTGCAGTCATCACGAGCTGGATGCGCAAACGGTCGATCTACAGAAAGGTCAAACAGCGAACCAGCTACGGTCTGCCGACACTCGATGACTGGCCGACCGACGACCACGTTGTCAACGACATCGCCGAGGACACTGTCGTCGAAGCCCTGGGGTACTTTAAGAAATACGTTCTCTTGGCGGGAAAGTGGGATCCGACCCGAGGAGCCAGCCTCCGGACCTACTTCATCGGTCAGTGTCTCTACAAGTTCGCCAACTGCTATCGCAAGCACTACGACGCCGAGGTCCTTCGCCGCTCGACGGAGTACATCACCGATGACGAGACTCTGGCCATCTTCGCCGCCTCCATCCGCGGTATCGAAGACTCAGTGGTCACCAACAGCGAAGTCCGCGAGGCACTGGCCTCAGTCACCACCACCCACGCCAAGATCGCCCTCATGCTCTATGCGCAGGGATACAAACACCAAGAGGTCGCAGACCGACTGGGGATCGTCGGCGGTGCAAAAGCTGTCGAGAACATGATCACTTATCAGAAGAAGCTAGCGAGGAAGAAGTCATCATGAACACGCCCCCGCATGACATTCATCAACTAATCGAACGTTCCTCTCTCGGCACGCAATCGGCTCGCGCGGCCAGGCACAGCGTCCCGGTCGAGCGCGGCCGGTCAATGGTGGCACGAGCGTCCGCGAAGCCGGCAACCAGTAGGAGACAGCGGGGGCGACAAGCTGACGTCTGGCCGCACGATGAACCTCGGAAATAGAAGTTTCAGGGATTTCCGAGGTTACAACACTTAGTAGTAGTTGTCCGGCTCAACACCGAGTCGGTCAACCGAAAGAAGAAGACAATGGCAAAAGGACACGCGCGCAGCGCAATTACAGGTCGCTACGTCACCCGGGGTACCGCAACGCGGAACCCACGCACAACCGTTACCGAGCGAGGCGGCAATCACAGTGCCGGAACCCATCACCGCAGCGCCATCACGGGACGCTATGTGACCCCCGCGACGGCCGACCGTCACCCGAACACGACAGTCACCGAGAGGGGATAACCCCCAGTAGGTCGTGGAGGGTTGGATCTAGGGGAAGCGATCCAGCCACACTGACGCCATCTACCCAGGAAGCGGACAAGTGACGGCGTCAAGTGCCACCTACCGCAAACCACGACCTGTAGTGCTTTCGAAAAAGAAGAGCACCACACCTTGTGGTCAGACGGAGTGTCGCCACCGAAATTTCGGGAATGAAGGCTACAATTCGATGAGCAGAAACGCCTGGAACCTCAGGCGTCGGACTGCCTGAGGTTCCAGTGTGATTCCCTGCAAGGAATTCCTTCACACTAGGCCGCCAGGGCCCCCGGCTTCAAATCGACACGCTGAAGCCGTTCTGTAAGAGAGCAATACGCGATCTCGGCCCCAGGTCGACTCATCCGAGTCGGCCCCTAGAGAAGGATAAATACATGCCCTCTGTCCCAACCCTTACCTGTCCGTACTGCCGCCATACCTTCGTGGGAGTGAAGGTAACCCAGCATGGTCTGATGACCTGCGGCAACTGCGGCAAAACGATACGAGTCTAAGTGGCGATACTGCCCGGCATCTGTCTGGGCTGGCCAGGTGCGCAGCGGCCCTCCGGTCGCAGTTTGACCGACGGCCCGCTGCGCGCCGGCCTCGCCTCTGCGCGGCGATCTGGATCCGGGTCGAACGGCAACCAACCCGTGTCTCGCCGTAGTGAGATTCGCGTTACGTTCCGTCACCGGCGACAAAATTCGTTGTGCTGCAACCTATGTCAAAATAGAGATTGCGTCTGGCGACTGATCTCCAGGCCGTAAGCCAGTCTGCATTGGCCCACTTTTGTCATCGTCAGTTGACGGTGCGCAAACTGCGCTTGCCTGCAGCCGAAAGCAACACGACCAAGTCACTGACTTCGGGATGGCTGGTGGGTGAACGGCACGCAAACCTCGGTGTGCGCCACGCATCTTGGCCCGCTGTGCTGCGACTCTGATGTTTCGGCGAACCGAGGGAAGTGGCGACAGTGCGGAGTTCAACACGCCACTTTCCTTCGACGCGGCCCACAACCTGCTTGAGTGCTTCGCGGGTGCGACTTCCTGCACGGCGAGAATATCGGGTCTCATGACGTAGATCGCGGCGGCGAGAGCGTCGGCTTTCGTATCAAAGTCCTGTTGGACCACCGTCCCAGCCGGGCAAATAAGTTTGGAGGTTCCACGTCGCTATTGCAGTGAAGGAAGCCGCTTCAACAACTAACGTGCTTGGCAGAAACGCAGGACGTTCCCGAACGGGTCCACGACTTCGACAGTCGGACCGCCCGGCGCACCATCGTCGATGCCCGGTTGCATGCGTCGGTGCCCCCGGCTGGAGATTTCTGCATGAAACTCCGACGCGTTCGATACCGGAATCCACACTGCTCCGCCCGGAACGCAGTCGCCGTGATGTTCGGACAGATCGAGCACCGTCGCTCCGCGCCAGATCCTCATATAGAGAGGAAGATTGCCATCGAATCGGTGTTCCCAGTCCACGACGAAGCCCAAATAGTCGATGTAAAACTCCCGCGCCAACGCCTCATCCTGGACCCGCAGAATCGGTACCGCGCCGCCGGATATCGGTGGACGACCTCACGTGTCGGTGTGTGTACGACCTGATGTGTCGGTGTCCGGCAGGTTCATGATGCCGGTGATTCGACTGGTGTGACAAGTCCTTGCCGGTCTTTGAGTCGGTAGCTGGGGCCGTTGATGGCCAGGACGTCGCAGTGATGCAGGAGTCGGTCGAGGATGGCGGTGGCGAGGACGTCGTCACCGAGGACGGTTCCCCATTCGGTGAAGTGTTTGTTGCTGGTGATGATCGTGGATCCCTTCTCGTATCTGCGGCTGATCAGCTGGAAGAACATGTTGGCTTCGTCGCGGTCGAGGGCGAGATAGCCGACTTCGTCGATGACCAGCAGTGACGGTCGCATGAGGTTGGCGAGTTGGCGAGGGAGCCGGTTCGCGGCGTCGGCTGCTTTGAGTTTGCGGACGAGGTCGTCGAGGGTGGTGAAGTAGATCGATTTTCCGGCTTGGCAGGCTGCGACTGCCAGCCCGATCGCGATGTGGGTCTTGCCTACTCCGGGTGGTCCGAGAATGGCGATGTTGCCTGCGCCGGTGAGGAATTCGAGGGTTGCGAGGTCGCGTACCCGGCGTGGTTCGAGTCCGGGTTGGAAGGTGTAGTCGAAGTCGTCGAGGGTTTTGTGGTGCGGGAGCCCGGAGAGTTTGAGTGCGTTGCGGAACCGCCGTGATTCACGGACGGCGACTTCTTCGGAGAGGAGATGGTCGACGAAGTCGAGGTAGCCCATCTGGGCGGAGTCGGCGCGGGCAGCGGACTCGGTGACCGATTCGGCTGTGTGGCCCAGGCCCAGCCGGAGGGCGTTGTCGATGATCCGTTGGGTGGTCAATGAACTCATGGATGTGTACTTCCCGTTCGCGAAAGATGTTGCGATGTTTGGTTTGTGGCCTAGACGGCGTAGGCGGAGAGGGGCCGGTGTTCGACGTGGATGTGACCGACGAGGGAGATGACCTTCGCGGTCAGCGGATCGGATCCGTCGATGCCGCCGGCGTCGGCCGGTGCGTCGGTGGTGTCGGCGTCGCTGCGTCCGTCGGTGGTGGCGCGGGTGTGGCCGTCGGGCAGTGATGCCCAGTGCGCGGGGTCGACGATCCAGGCGCCGCGGACGTGTGAGCGTGTGTGCACGGCCAGGACGGCGCCGCCGGCGCTGTCGAGGGTGGCGATGGCGATGTTGTCGCTGCCGGCGCGGACTTGGACTCGTTGACCTGCCCGGACACGGTCCGCGGGGACGGAGTAGAGCGAGGCCTCGAAGGAGATCAGCGAGTCGTTGCCGATGCGCCGTAGATGGGCTTCGGCGACCAGATACGGCTCGGCCGGGATCGGACGCAACGCCGCGTGATCGACATCTGCTCGGACGCCGATGACCTCGCGGTGCGTGCGGTGCACCTGCGTCCGGCGGATCGGGACCCAGTCCATGAAGGTGCGATCGGTGTCGGCGAGGTCGGTGAAGGTGCGGCCGGCGAGGACATGATCGCGGACTATTTTCACTTGCCGTTCCACGCGGCCTTTGCCGGTGGGCCGGTAGGCGGCGAGGACGTCGATGTCGAAGCCGTAGTGCCCGGAGAATGCGACCGCTGCCGGGTGCAGCGGTACGGCATGTCCGGGCCGGACATGTTTGCGGACAATGGTTTTGGTGCGGTCGTAGACGATCGAACCAGGCACGCCGCCGAAGTGCGCGAAGGCCCGGATGTGGCTGCCCCAGAACGCGGCGGCATCCATCGAATGGGTGTAGCAGCAGAACGGATCACGTGAGAACGAGAGGGCCATGTGGAAGGAGTAGACCTTGCGGCCGGTGCCGAACAGGTCGCCCTCGTCTCCCCAGTCGACCTGTGCTTGGGCGCCGGGGATCGTTTCGAAGCGGCGGTGCAGGTTACCGAGGACGGATTCTTCGGCGCCGAGTTCATCCCGAATGATCGGATGTGCTGTGCTGCAGTAGATTTTGACGCGTTGGTAGTTGACGTTGACTGATTTTTCGTTGGTGAGGCGTTCGTGAATGACCGACGCTGCGATGGTGATGTCGGCGCGCAGCATCTCCTCGATCATGGCTGCGATGTCGTCAGCGATGGCACGTTGCTGGGTTCCTGCTCGCGAGGTCTCCTGCGGTGGATGGGCGGGTGCATCCTCGGCGAGGTATCGGCGGACGGTGCGCCAATCGCAGCCGCATTCGCGGGCGATGTCGGCGTAGGTCGCGCCGGCCTCGTGCAAGGTTTTGAAACGGCGGATGTTCATCCAAGACTCTCCATCAAGGATCATGGCAAGGGCCACCCTTCGGGTTCGTCGACTTGGCGGTAGACGATTCGAAGGGTGGCCCTTGTCGTGAGCGAGTTACGACAGGACTCGCCGAGCACCTACATATGAGGTTGTACGGGGACCGTCACGTGAGGGTGTACACCGATAGCGCCCACAACGTCGAAGGTTTTCGGACTCGGCCCCGACACCGCTGCCGCGCTTCTGGTCACGGTCGGAGACAATCCCCAACGTCTCAAATCGGAATCCTCTTTCGCCCATCTATGCGGTGTCGCCCCGATCCCGGCCTCGTCGGGCAAGACCAACCGCCACCGTCTACACCGCGGAGGCGACCGACGCGCCAATCAAGCACTCCATACCGCCGTCATCGTACGACTCAGATACAGCGACCAAGCTCGCAGTTACGCAGACGCCGCAGGTCAGAAGGCAAATCGACGCCGGAGATAATCCGCTGCCAAAAACGCTACCTCGCCCGCGAAGTCTTCACCGCACTCCGACAGGATTACCTAGCCCTCATCACTTGACATCTATAGGAGCGTCATTCGCTACCTCACGCAGCGCGTCTTTCTCCAATTCGGCGTCGGCGAGCAGGCGTTTGAGCTTGCTGTTCTGCTCGCGGAGTTCCTTGAGCTCCTTCGCGGCGTCGGTGTCCATGCCGCTGTATTGGCGGCGCCAGTTGTACAGCGTCGCTGCCGAAACCTCGAGCTCGGCGGCGATCTCGTCCTGTGTCTTGCCTGCAGCGGTGAGCTCGTCGGCGCGCCGTAGCTTGCACACGATGTCCTCTGCCGAGTTCCGCTTCCGTCCAGCCATGTTCTCCATCGTCCTATCTGCCCTGTTCGTGGGCAACAAGACTCTAAAACAGGGTGGCCCCGTTCACCGGGGACACGCCAAAATGGCGCTCAATTTCCGACATCGTAAACGCGGGTTCTTGTTTTGCACTCGTTATCTCCTAAGAGTCCGAGGTTCTGGAGCAAGCGCCGACACCGCCTTGGGGTGAGACGTCGCCCACTAGACGAAGCGCTGGTCGAGGGGCCTCAGCTCCAAGCACCTCCCGAACCCGGGAAGGGTGCCAGCTCAGCTGGCGCACTATATCGGCCTGCTCGCTGACTCGACGGTCAGCGAGCAGGGCGTCCTCCGAAAGTACCGACGGCACCTCACCGCCTTGGCGTCCATAGGTTCAGGGCGGCGAGCTGAACTGACACCACTAAATAAGCTCCATCACCGGCCCTTCGTGCACAGCCTTGTAAATAGTGTTGCGGATCATGTTCGCCTCTTCTGAAGTGAGCGTGCGGTCAATCGGGCGCAACACAATCCGCAACAATAAATTGACTTGACCTTCGCAGGTTCCGAGGCGCAATCGGGCGGCCTCTGGTAGCTGATCATGGGTGGTCCTGCTAATAATTTCGACTGCTTCGATCACGTCTGCGTCGTGGTCTAGAGCGACTCGAATTCTGTCGCCCAGCGTCTCTTCGTCCTCTCCCTCTGGAAGGATCACAGAAATGTCACGTCGAGCCGCCGGAAGAGACGAAACATGCTGCCACGGCTCCAAGTTGAGCATTTGCGACGCAACGCGCGGATCTTCAGCCCTGAGGTATCGAATGTCGGGGATGGACTTACGCAACATAAGGGCACGCTCAAGCCCCATGCCTAGCGCCAATCCCGACCACTGGTCGGGATCAATACCAGACCCCCGCATCACATCAGGGCTGATGCGCCCGCATTCAGCAAGCTCAAGCCATTCACCGTTATGCAGCACATCAATTTGTCGCGCACCGACGGTATACGGATGCTCGACATCAGTCACCGCCCATTCGGCGCCAGGCAGAACCGCTTCCACCAAACAGCTGATCATCGTGAGCATGTCGTTGTCGTTGATCGTAGGTGTGCTACAAATTCGCCACAGATCCACTTGGTGCGGTTCGCCAACATGGCTTCGATCCATCACATCTCGCCGGTACGTCAGGCCCGGAGCCACAATTAGCTCATCAACAACTTCTTGACCGCCATAGGTTTCGAGCGCATGCGGGAGTTCGGCGCTCGTATGGCTACGAAGCATGACTGTCGGACTTATATATCGGGTGTAGCGGCGGGCGCGAGTCACGTCGCAAGGGTCATAACCGAGACGGTCGTAATTCTCGCGAACAGGGACGACTGGCGAGTTGCGAACATAGCGAACTGAGCTACCCCAAACAGATTGAACCGAGGTCACTACTGCACTGAGCAGCGCTTGGACGGCATGTTCGCCTTGGCTTGGGTCTGTGAGATCGCGAATTTTTAACGCACGATAAAGCTGTTCAGACGTAAGATATTCGGGGTCCATAATTGTTGCCTCCAGAGTGGTTGCGGGTCAGGGTCTGTACCTCTCCCCCGACCGCACCTACGGAGACCTAGTGCACTGAATGCACGTTAAAAGCCCCGCGGCCATGCTCCGGCCGGGGGTTTCTAAATCGCTGAGTCCAACGCACAGGCCCACGATACAGCAGGGCGCCTTTTTTGGACAGTCCCTGCAATGACATCTCACGTAAACAACCTCGAAATAGCCAACACACAATCCGCTTGATGGAGAGGTTCGAACTGACCAATTCGGACATCATTTGATCTTGAGTCATGTCGATCCTTGTTCCGCTTGCGTGGCATTTACGGATGACCAGCGCAGTAACAATCGCGTGGCGACTCCCACAGGCAGGAGCGCGATGGCCGCCAGCACGAGCCATCCTTGCTGGAAGGAAATCAGCGCTGTGACCAAGACGGGCCCAACGACCATCTGGACATCCAGCCCTAGTCCGA
Organism: Rhodococcus yunnanensis NBRC 103083; assembly: GCF_001895005.1. Lineage (GTDB taxonomy): Bacteria > Actinomycetota > Actinomycetes > Mycobacteriales > Mycobacteriaceae > Rhodococcoides > Rhodococcoides yunnanense. The sequence continues at coordinate 90,253 of NZ_BCXH01000015.1, forward strand.
ACACTGACTGATACTCACCGACCCGTCTTTCATCAGCCAGGGCGAAGGACAGTCCCCATGCGCCCGCAGTCTGAACGATCTCGCTGATCGTTAGCAAGATGACTGCTGCAGCAAGCAAAGTCCACGAGAGCGCGGTCATTTGGTCACCTATGAACACCAGCAGCACACACGCGCCTGCCAACATCATGGTGCCGCGCCAGTGAGCTCTCGTCGCACCGCGCACGGTGTCGGTGCCTCGGCTAAGCCGCACCTGGAGTCCGACCACCATTAGACAGTTGACCGCGAGGATCGACGGTACGACCCAGCTAGGCGCGTCTGTACGGTGTAGAAGCCACAGAGGAAGACCGATCAGAAGCGCGGAATTGTGCAGGGATCCGAACATGCTAGCGATGGTGGCGACGACAAAGGGCCGATCTCGCAGCGCAACATAGCCTCGCCGAGACTCGGCTGCGACGGGTTTGGACCGAACAGGGGGCAAACGCAACGCAATCAGCACGCATGCCACAAACATGGCGACGTTGACTAGCAGTAACACATTGAAGGCGCCTGAGCCTCCAACGAGTAACGCTCCCGCTGCAAACAGACTGCCAAGTGCGAAACCGGCGTTGAGCGACACGTGTGCCGCAGCCCGGACCTTGAGCCGCATAGTGGGGAACAGTTGGGCAATCACTGCTGGGCGGATGGGGTTTAGCAGCCGCTGGCCGAGCACCACTAGTGATGTTGTGACAAAGAATCCGATCAACGACGTCGGCAGCAAGTAACCAAGCAGGAAGAGCGCGACTGCGCTATTCAGTAAGACGAGCAGTCCGCGGCGGTCTACGCGATCGGCAAGTTTACCGAATGGCAGTATCAGGGCGAGGGCGACGAAGCTGGCGGTCGACAACGCGACGCTGATCTGCCCTGGGCTACGCTCAAGTACCTGGGTAAAAAACACTATTCGGGATGACACGAACGCGCCCGCACCGAAGGCTTCCAGCCCGTACATGGCGATGATTCCGCGACGAGCCGAACTATTGGTCTCCAACTCGGTCGCTTCACCTGGCGAATTCATCGGGCAACTCCGACCGCAACGGTGATTCCACTCCGCAATTCGGCACAGGTGCGCGACCAGCCCCTGATTGGCGGACGCAGCAATGTGGTCGATCTCACGAAATTTTGGACAATCAGCATCAGGAGCAAGTTTCTACCTTCTTAGCTATTTGTGCGCTCATAGCGTCGATAAAATCGGTGAGCCTAGGGTTGTTATAGAGGTCACGAATCGAGGCGTTAAAGCCGTAGATTTCGCTAATTCTGTTGATGACTCGCGCTGCTGTCACGCTGTACCCGCCGGACTCGAAAAAGTCGGATTCGCCACTCACCTGGGCTGTGAGGACCTCACCCCAGATCAAGGTTATAGTTGCGCTGACATCAGTGGTGTTCTTGGTTATGTCGGCCATGCTCCAACCCTCACGTGTGTCGTCGATCCGGTGGAGCCAACCATCGGAGGCTTTATCGATGCCGCGGTGAATGCTCGTTATCAGCGCTTGTAACTCTGCGGCGACCGGTCCGGGGCGACCGTCGCCAATTTGCCACGACCGGGCATGCCCGCGAACATGCCCGACCGAGGTAATTTGAGCAGCGGTGCCGCAGGCGAGGGTTTCGGTGAACCGGCCGGATATACAACCGGACTCCCACTCATCGACGCTTACCGGACGTTCAACCACGGAAAGTCCGAGACGAGGGCCAAGCTCCAGGATCGACTCCCTGGTAACGCCTGGCAATATTGTCCCGGTCAATGGCGGTGTGACCAACTGGGCGGCATCGGGCTCGACGAAAAGAAGATTCATTCCGCCGAGCTCTTCGATCCACTGGCGTTCGATTGCGTCGAGCCAGACCACTTGGTCGCAACCATGTTCTGCGGCCTGCTCCTGTGCGCGATAGCTGGCGGCATAGTTTCCCGCGTACTTAGCCGCGCCTACCCCACCAGGGACGCTACGTACGTAGTCTTCACTCAACCAGACGTCGATGGCGCGCCTGGCACCGAAGAAGGTCTCTGTGACGAACCCTGTGAGCACGAACAGGTAGTTGCGAGAGGGATGAAGCCCGAGGTCCGCGTCGGCAGCTAGCAGAAGTGGGCGCAGATAGAGGCTACGGTCTTGTTCCAACGGAACCCAAGCTGCATCCTCCCGAACTAAGTGCTCAACTGCGTGGACAAAGTCACACACTGGGAGTTGCGGCATCATCAGACGCTCAGCGGAGCGTTGGAATCGCTCGGCATATCGGTCGGGCCGGAATACGCCAACACATCCATCGTCCAGTCGATATGCCTTGAGCCCTTCGAAGACGATCTGCCCATAGTGCAAGCCCGCCGTGGCCGGATCCAAGAGCAGCGGGGCAAGAGGCTCGACCTGACCGTTGTGCCATCCCGCATCAGGACTCCACCGCAACGTGACCATGTGTTCGGTAAATGCTCGACCGAAAGTAGCGTCCCGGCAGCGTTCGACCCGAGTCTCGACATCGAGCTTGTTGGTGGCCGCGCGGATGGTGAACTGCACAGCATCTCTATTCGCAGCGCTGGTCATAGGGGTTCCTTTCCTGGTGGTGAATCCTCCGGCTTCAGCCCGAGGAATTCGATATCGGCTTGCTCCTCAGTCATTTCCAGCAACCCCAAGACAAACCTCGCCTCGGCCATTGCAAACTGCCCACCTCCGAGCGCAGCAGCTAGGTTTGCTGCCACCAAGCGCGGTGTCGGGGCTCGGAACATCGTGACCTCTGTAATTCCAGAGTCATGCGCCAGCCCGAACAATTCCCGTAGTTCAACAGCGATACGAGCAGCAGCGAGAGAATGTCCCCCTAGTGCCAAAAAGTCCTCGTCCGGGTCGTTAACCTCAGTCCGCAAGTGAATGGCCCACACCGCCTGCACTATGCTGATCATCACGTCATCCGAGTCCGGCAAGGGTAAAGTTGTGGGTTCGGTAGGTATTTCGGGCGCGGCCGATGCCGTAGGTACGCTTACGAGTTCGGATAGTTCTGAAATCATGACAGCTTCGGGGTCAGACAGTGCGGTGCACAGTAATTCTATGAACTCGTCGGCTATTTGGCCGGCCGCAGTATCGTCGTAAAGCGTGATCGCGTAGATAAGTTCGAGATCCGCACAGTCCTGCTCACGATCGAGCACGCTAACAGTGAGCGCGAAAGGCGAGCGGCCGCTGTGAAGTTGCTCGATCGGGCCGATGTCCAAGCCGGCAAAGCCGTTGCGAGGTACCCGGATGGGATCGACAAGGGCAAACAGCACCTGAAACAACGGACCGAATCCGCTAATACGAGGTGGGTGAACCTCCTCGACCACTGCCTCGAACGGCAACCGCTGGTGGTCCATCGCGTCGAAAACGGATTCTCTTATGTTCCGCACCAACGCGCCAAACGACATTTCACGGAAAACTGTTCGAATTACCACGACGTTTACCAAATAGCCGATCAATCGCTCGAACGCACTCTGGTTCCGAGCGGCCACTGGAGTGCCGACGGCGACGTCGGACAGCCCCGTGAGTCTGTGCAAGAGAACGTTCACGACAGCGAGATAGACGGTAAATTGGGATGTATGTTGGCTACGCGCAAACTCACGCACTTTCGCGACAACACTTGCAGGCAAGGAACGCTTACAGATCCGAGTCTCCCACGATCGCGCTCCGCCCAGTCTTTCTCTCTCTGTGTTGCCACGGCTGGACGGCGGAAGCACCAACTCTGGTACTCCCGCAAGCTGCTTCCGCCAGAAGTCAACCAGTGCAGGCCTATTGGGGCCACGAAGTAGATCCTGCTCTACCTTTACAGCGTCGGCGTAGCGTGCTTCCAGGATGGGAAGCATAGGATCCTCACCGCGCACACGGGCAGAGTAGATCTCGCCGAGCTCTTCCAGCAGCACATCGCGCGATACTCCGTCGAATATGATGTGGTGCACAATAAAAAGCCTTGATGGTCGCTGTAAATACCGCCTGACAGTGCGGTAACTGTCGTTCACGCAGCGTCCGCGTCGACCGAGACTTCCGGTTGTTTGAATGAATGGACGGCAAGCGAACTGCTCCTCGCCCCTGGGTCGACGGCCTCACAGAGTCGGTGGAACCGGAAGAATGGTGACAACCAATACGCGGCGGCCTATCAGATCGCGAACTGGACTGGTCTGTCCCCCGCCGTTTGCTTGCCAAAGGCAGGCCATCGTTGAATTGCGACTCACCAAAGCAGCCCACTGGTAGATAATCACGAGAACAAATGAACGGGAGCCAGGCTGATTCTCTGACTCAATCGTTCGTGTAGCCGAGTGCGAGACGTAGCGCTCTTGCTTCGTCAAGGTCCGGCGAGTGTGGATCGCCTGAGAGTCGAAAGACAGTCCCGTGAACGGCTTCGCTGACATCGACGGTTCCAGGAAGGAGCGCGAGGTCCACGTCGACGGCACTTGCGACGTACGTCAACCATCCGACCGGAATCTCCTTTGCACGTCGGTTGATCTTCTGCGCTTTCCGAAATGATGCGGTTAGTGCCGACGCATGATCGGGCTGCCATGTTTCGATAAGGGTATCGAAGGATTCTTTGACCACGGGTGCTGTTCCGGTGGCGGGGATTGCATGGTCAGGGTTGGGGAAGTCGAATTGCACGAAGTTGCCGGTGCGCACGTTTTCGACGTTGCACCGGACGCGGTACTTCACGGGACGGTCATTGTGAAGGCGGGCCAGGGTGAAGCTGAATCCGCTGCCGTCCATTACCTCACCGCGATCGTTCATGAGCCTGCTGGACTCGACCAACTCCGAGAGGCCATCCAAACCTGTTGGCAAGGAATCTAGATCGGCGGCACTGGATGCGCCGCCCTCGGGAATCACGAGCCAATTCGAGAACAGATCTCGTTGCGCTGGAATGCCATCGACCGACTTGCTGAGCCGCTCTGCGCACTGGTAGGCCGACTCCGAGCGTGGTCCCCACGCGAGCCCAACCGTCAAGCTTTCACTCACCCTACGTCCCTCCATCTCGTTACTTCGGCGGAACAAAGACAACCTCGATCTGACCGAAACCGGCAGCATCGAGAGTATTCTGCATCGCCTCAGCGGCGCGTTCGTCGGCAGCAGACCACACAACCGGAGTGTCACCCGCCGCAGCCAGCTGACGTTCGGCTTGTTTAAGAAGCTCGTCGTCGCCTTTGAAGAACGGTTTCCACTCACCATTCGCATCCAGAAACTGCTCGTATCCGGGACCTTTGGCGTCCTGAAGTGCCCCTCCGCGAACCCGTCGAACGCAACCCCGTCGACAACATACTCGGTTCCGGGTGGGCTACCGGTTACCTGCTCCTGGTACTCCATGGCCCGCTCGGACATGTGGTGGTTTCGAGCTTCCCATTGGCCTGGGCCATCGTCGGAGCGGAATACATCCGGGATCTTTGACAGGATCTCGTCTACGGATGCGACTGCACCGAACTTGTCCTGCAAGTAGGCGATGACTGCTGCGCCGCTGACAACGCCGGTCGCGGTCAGCGCTGCGGTTGCTAGAACCGATGGCGGAGGCGAACCCGATGATCACAAGCGGGAAGAAGCCCTGCATGCCGCCGTTCGAGTCGCCCAGCGCCGCAGTCGTAGACTCCACTGCTGACGCCGCGGCCGCATCTGCGGCCAGGAGTTCCGCCTGCGCTACGGTAATCGCTGTTGTCCACTCAGCGAGCTTTGCAGCCGCATCCGGTGCATCTGGGTCCAACGGGACTAGCGCCCAATTGTCGGACACAAGAATGCCGTTCGCTTCCGCAAGCTTGGCGAGGTGGAGCAACCGTAACCGGGCAGTGGCAATATTCGCCAAGCCGAATGTGACGTCCGCCCGAATTTGCTTGATCCCGCCAGCCGTGATCTTCGCGCCGTTAGCGAGTGTGTCGATCTGCTCACTGGCGGCATCATGGGCGCTACCGCTCCACGCCCCATCTGAGGGCGTGCCCGACACGTGCGAGCTGAGACGCTTGCTCTGACTCGAGAGTCTTTCCGCAATGTCGTCCAGCATCTTGATTTGTGCGGACGCGGAGGTTGGATCCCACGTCGAGATGGCTTCCCGCTGATAGCTCACTCGTCGAACTTCTGAAGCGACTGGGCAAATGCGTCATCGGTCCTCTTCCTAGCCACCCGCTGAGGCGGTGACGTTGAAGCCGCTGGCAGGCGGCACTTTCACGCGCGTCACATACACACCGTGAAAAGGCCTTGCTGGCTCGACCAAAAGTGGCTCACGAGCCGATCAAGCGCCGATACTCGATCAGAGATAATCTGATACTTGCGGCCGGGATGAATCAGGCAGCCTCGACCATGAGTCTCACTAGTTGTGTTCGATTGTTTATTCCCAGCTTTCGATAAATGTGTGTCAGATGGATATCGACGGTCCGGGGACTCAGGTGCAGCAGATCAGCTATTGCCCGGGTCCGCATTCCAGTTGCCGTGATCTGCGCGATCTCCACCTCTCGCCGGGTCAGCGACGCGAGTGCGGGGGGTGGTGTGGTAGCGGTCTCTCTCGAAATCGGTATGACCTTGCGGCGAGTGGACTCGGTGTTCTCGTAGACGACGGACTTGCCGGCCCGATGTGCGAGTTCTCGCGCCGCCCGCAGGTCCGGGGCGCCGTTACCATCCTGTCCGGCGGCTGAGGCTAGGGCCCCCGCTTCGTTGAGTGCACGGATCTGCGGTCCCCGCATACTCAGCTCCGCAAAAAGCTGCGCGGACCGGCGATACAGCTCGGCCGCCACCAGATGCTGCTCGCGCATCCGAGCCAGATGACCCGCCGCCAGAGTGGCATAAGCGTTCGCGTGTCCGGCCGCACCGGCACCGGACGCCGCCTGCTGGGCGCGGTCGACCCAATCGACTGTGATTGGGTCGTCCTGGTCGGCGCCGATGTCGGCCAGGGTTTCGTAGCACCAGGGACGCATCGACGGTGCAATGAACGACAGATCGGCTCCCGCCCCTGTGGATAAGATGACGGCGGCGCAGCGATCAGCGTCCCCGTGCATCTTCAGCGCGGAGGCCAGTTGTAGTGCTGCATTCGTGCCGAACCACCAGCCGCCCAACTTCCGAGTAACGAGCGCCTTCTCTGCGGACTGGACGGAGACCGAGCTACCGTCTACCCGGTCACTCCAGGAAAGATACGAGTATTCGAGCACTTCGGCGACCTCTGCGACCCGGCCGGCGCCGAGTGCCCTCGCCGCGGTCTTTGCATCGGTGGCGATCCGTTGGGCGGTATCGACAAGCGCTTTGCAGTGGTAGGCCGTACTCAGTCCTATGAGAATGACAGGTGTCATGCAGGACAGCCCGTGTTTATGTGCGATGGACATCTGGCGCTCGAAATGAGCTATAGCGGAATCGAATTGCGCTGTCATGATCTCGGACCATCCGAGGATGGCGAGGTAGTCGGGATAGTCGTCCAGTTCGTCGTCTGTGGAGAGTATCGCAAGCTCGGCGGCATGCGATATTTTCTGCGCTGCGCTCGCGAAGTCGCCGTGGTAGGCGGCGGACAGGGCCGCCATGCCGACCATCGCGAGCTCGTCCACGTTCGTCATCTGATGGGCATGTCGCGAGTTACGGCGTGGTGGCACCGATCCGAGTTGGTCGATGTCAGGAAGTTCTCCGTCGAACATGCCAACGATCGTGAGGCGGGCGACCATTCGAATCTTGTCTGTGAGTCGATGGTTACTCGGTCTGCTGATCTCGACCTGGAGATCAGTGCGTGCGGACACGTCCTCCTCGAGAAAGCACTTGATCAGGGCCAGATCTGTCACGATCAACGAACGTTGGCGATCTGTGGCGCCGACACGCTGCTGCGTCAGGATGGCCGCTGCGTCGACCAGTTTTCCCTGAGTGACGAGTGCCTTCGCGAGGAGACGGTTCTGCTGAACGGCCTGATCGCCCGGGGTTGCGACGTCCGCAGCTATACGCAACCATCTGATTGCGTCATCGGGGCGGTCTGCGAGGACCTCCTGGGCCGCGAGGCTGAACGTCTCGAGACCGGAAGCGCATCGGCTCGCCGCGATTTCGAGATGACTCGCGAGCGTGGGTGCTTTGGCTGTCTCGGCGAGCACCACTGAAGCACTCAGGTGAAGCTTCTTTCGGTGGGCCGGCCGGATCTGGCGGTACACTGCGTGACGAACCAACTCGTGCCGGAACCGGAATACCTGCGGCTCCAGGGTCGGTCGGATCAGATCGTGGTCGAGTAGTTCTTCCTGCGTTTCGGCAACGTCGATCGACTGCTCGAGGAGCTGGGCGGCATAAACGATCGAAAAAGTGCTGCCGAGTATCGCTGCCGCCTGCAGGAGAGTTGTACCGGAGCGCGTCAAAGCCTCGGTCTCACCAGCGACGAGATCGTCGAACTGGGTGTCGGCAGGGTTGTCGTCGACTGTCCACTCCCAAGTAGATGATTTTGCCAGGAACAGTAGATACCGCGGCACTCCATTACTGGCGCTGTGTACGTTCATCAGATCGAGTCCGGACATTTCTGCCAGTGCGGACGATTGCTCAACGGTCAATGGCGGCAACGGCATACGGATTGTATGACCTGTCTCACATCCCTTGGCAAGAGCTGAGCGCAGTGCCGAAGTTGCTTGGCGGGGACGATACGAGAGTACGAGTAGCACCGGGCCGCCAAGTGGGTGGCGGGTGAGGTATTCGACCAGCTGAATACTTTCGTCGTCCGCGTGATGGAAATCATCGAGCACGAGGAGCGTTGGGATCGAGCGTAATTCGTGCAATGCCCTGTGTAGCTCTTGCATGGTCGGCTGGGTGCCTCGCGGCGCTGCGTCTTCCAGTAGGGGCGAGAGCGCTGACAGGGGTGAGCGCCGATCTTGCGCCGCACTACGGCCGTGGAGAACAGCAATGCCAAGATCTTTTGCCTGTTGGCACATTCCGACGACGAGGCGGGTCTTACCGGAGCCGGGTTCACCTGCCAGCGCTATCAATCCGCCAGTACCCTTGGCCAGTTGGTGAAGCGCGTCGGTCAGTTCGGCGGCTTCAGATGTGCGTACCTGAACGGTATCGGCTGAGGTGAGGCGCGCAAAGTCCACTCAACTAGGTTCCCCTGCCGGTCGTGGAAGCTCAAGATTAAAGGCAAGCACTGATTTTAAAGAAAGGTCTTCTTTGTCGCCGTATTGACAGGCGGGCCGGATCTGCGGAAGCGAGTCGACGGGTCAGACCCGGCCCTGCCGGTAGAGATCACCCGCGTCAGAGGTCGACGAACTGGAGACTAAAATCTGTCAGCTTGTTACCTCGTACCAGGGAGGCAGGTAGAGCCCTTTCGATCTCTTTGACCTCGTCGGCGCTCAGCAGTATCGATGTCGCACGGAGGTTCTCTTCGAGATGATCGACGCGTCGCGTGCCGGGGATGGGGATCACGTCTTCCCCCTGATGCAACAGCCATGCGAGCGCAAGCTCACCCGGGGTCGCGCCGTGCTCGCGAGCGAGTTGTTCGAAAGGCGCCAGTAGGGCGAGATTGGCGTCGAAGTTCTCCTCGCTCAGTCGCGGTTGGGCCGCGTAACGGAAGTCATTGGCGTCGAATGCTTGACGCGACCGATAACGGCCGGTGAGAAATCCTCGACCAAGTGGTGCGTTCGGAACAATTGCTATCCCCAGTTCCCGCGCGGTCGGGGCGATTTCGGCTTCGATTTCCCGGGACCACACCGACCACTCGGTCTGCAACGCGGTGATGGGATGTACCGCGTGTGCGCGTCGAATCGTCGCAGGTGCTGCCTCGGAGAGGCCGACGTGCAGGATGTCACCGGCTCTGACCAAGTCCGCCAGGGCTCCGACGGTTTCTTCGATGGGTGTGTTCACGTCCACACGCGCTTGATAGTAGATGTCGATGTGGTCGGTTCCGAGGCGCTGTAACGAACCGTGGACGGCCTGCTTGACTAAGCTGCGTCGCCACGAACTTCCTGACCGATTCCGTTGTCGGCGCGTCTGACTCCGAACTTTGTCGCGATCTGGACCTCCTCGCGGTGCGGAGCCAAGGCGCGTCCGAGCAATCGTTCATTCTCGCCGTGACCATACACATCACTGGTGTCGAACAGGGTCACGCCCAACTCCACCGCTCGCTGCATTGTCGCGAGCGACTCCGACTCGTCGGTGGGCCCATAGAATTCGCTCATTCCCAGACCGCCGAGGCCAAGAGCGGCGACTCGTCCAGTTCCGAGTGTGCGTACGGTAGTTCGGTCATTCCTATGCTCCATATGGTGTTGTGGGTGTGGTCGTCTTTCAGCCTGTAACAACGGTCTAATGGCGGGCTTGAGGTCTCGGTGGCGCCCCTCGAGCCCGCCACGAGGTGTCGTTTTCGACTGCGTGTTCGGGGTGATGTCTAGGTGGTCCCAACGGTGTCTTGTTTGCTTCTCTCCGGCGTGAACCAGAAGCCGAGAGTGACGATGATGGCAAGCGCTGCGATTCCCGCCGACCACTGGAAGACGGACGATATTTGAGGACCGTCACCGGATGTGTACGGGATGAGCAGTATTGCGATGCCGAGGGAGCCGCCAAATGTCAAGGCGGTCTGCAGGATGCCTGCCGTGATGCCGGTATCTTCTGCGGCGGTGCTGCCGAGGATGATCATATTGAAAGGCACGATTGCCAATCCGACTCCCGCGCCGAGCACGACCAGCCAAGGAAACACATCTGACCAATATTCGCTACCGCCGTCGAGCCGGATCAGCAGTGCCACAGCCACAGTCACGATCACCAATCCGATCAGCCCTCGCAGTTTGAGGCTGACCGCCGCAAGGTAGCGCGGTGCGAACTGGGCGACGACAAAAATTGCAACGGCAAAGGGAAGGATCGCGAACCCGGTGGCGAGGGGTCGCAAGCCGAGGCTCGAGGCGAGGTACTGCGGAATAAAGAACAGGAACGAGGTCAGGACCGCCGCAAGCAGCAGCAGGTCGATGAAGCCTCCGAGGCGCACGCGCGATGCGAAGATACGGCCGGGTAGCAGTGGATCGTGTGTGCGGCCGTCCACGGCGACGAAGACTCCCAGCAGAACCAGGGCGGCGGTCAACGAGAACAGCGTCCACGCGTCACTCCACCCGTCGTGTGATGCGCGAACCAAGCCGTAGACGCCGGAAGTGAGCGCAGCCGTTACGAGTGCTGAGCTGATGACGCCAAGTGAACGTTTCGTCGGCGCAGCGCTCGGCGGATGGATCGTCTTGATGCCGATGAGCACGATCACCACCGCAAGCGGTGTGTTGATCAGCAAGCTCCAGCGCCAACCACCGGCTTCGGTGACCAGGGCTCCGAGTATGAGGCCTGAGGCAGCGCCCAATCCGGTGACTGTCGAGTAGAGGCCGAATGCCCGCTGCTGCCTGGCGCCCTGGAAGAGCGCGGCCAGCAGAGCGAGACCGGCCGGACCTGCGAGTGCTGCACCCGCGCCCTGTCCGATGCGGCCGATGATCAGGGTTGCAAAGTTCGGTGCGAGCCCGGCGACGAGTGAAGCCGCAGCAATCGACGAAGCTCCGGCGAGGAACACTGTTTTGTGCCCGAGCGCGTCTCCGAGACGTCCGCCGAGAAGGAGGAAGCCTCCAAAGGCGAGGAGGAAAGCGTTCAAGACCCAGGATGCGCCCGCTTCGGTGATCCCAAGATCCGCGCGGAGCTCCGGAAGAGCGACGTTGACGATCGTGCCATCGAGCTGAAGCATGAACTCGGCGCTGACGATGGCTGCGAGAGCCAATCCTCCTGCCAGCGGTGCTCCGGTGTCCGACGATGCGGGCTTCGTCTGGTCGGGTGGGTCGAGCTCGGCGACATCGGGTTCAGGGCCATCCACGTTCGTGGTGGCGGATCTGGCCTGTTCACTCAATTTGTTCCTCCGGTTGATAGGGGGGCTTAAGGTGAGCCTGGTTCGAGTTACTCTGGAATGGTAAGTCGAGACAGCCTCAGTTTGTCAACAGGAGAGTCAGATGAAGCGAGATAAGGCGTATGTGGCCAAGAGGCCGAAGCGGGCCGACGGGCAGCGAAACTACGATGCTGTGCTGTCGGCCGCAGCGAAAGCCTTTGCCGTCGAGGGTGCGGATGCGTCTCTGGCCGACATCGCCGCGGCGGCAGGGGTAGCCGTCGGAACGTTGTACGGTCACTTTCCCACCAGGGAGTGTCTGGTCGAAGCGTCGACCCGCGATGGTCTCGATCGACTGGTACGGCATGCCGACGAGGTCTCGGCGCAGCTCGATCCCTACTCGGCGCTAGTCGACTGGATGAAGCGAACTGTACTGCACTTCAGCACATTTCGAGGTCTGGTGGGAATTCTGACCAAGAGCATGTACGACGAAGGAACACCGTCGCATCACTCGTGTCTGGCGATGCACGCAGCTGGCGCAAAATTGTTGAACGGAGCGCACCGCGTCGGGACTGTCCGTGATGATCTGACTGTCGATGAACTGTTCGATGTGTTGTCGGCGGTTGCCTGGCTTCGCGAGGCGGCGGATCAGGACGTCGAGCGAAGGTCGTCGCGCACCTTCGAGATCATGTTAGCGGGGATCAGCAGTTCAGTGCCGCCGGCCGAGTTTTCGTCTTCGTGATTTCAGGCGGCCTTTAGGTCGACGATGCAACGTAGACGGCTGACGCTGATGGGCGAGGACGGGAGCAAGAGCATGACGGAGTCGAAGCTGTGACTTTTGGATCGGTCGACATCGGATCACGTGAACTGATCCTCAATGTTCATCCGGTGGGAACCGGAAACCACCCTGGAGCCTGGCGGTGGCCGGGCGCTGACCCGCGTGCTTTCGCGAAGTTGGACGGCTATCTGGAAGCCGCCAAGGTGGCCGAGCGAGGCAAGCTGGATGCGATCTTCCTGGCAGACGTGCCGGGACTACACGCGCCGATCACCGACTACCCGATTGTCAACGGGCTGGAACCGACCATCATCCTGTCCGCCATCGCGGCCGTGACGGACCGTATCGGTCTTGTGGCGTCTATCTCGACGTCCTCGAATGAGCCCTACAACGTTGCGCGCCGACTGAGGGCGCTCGACCTCGCGAGCAATGGGCGGGCCGGATGGAACGCGATCACCACATCGAATCCCTTGGTGTCCCTCAATTTCGCGAATGAACTCCAGCCCTCGGACGAGAGATACGCGCGGGCCGACGAGTTCGTGGCAGTGGTGAAGGCCCTCTGGGACAGTTGGCGGCCCGATGCGTTGGTCGCCGACGTCGGGACCGGGCTGTTCGCGGATATGACCAAGATCGTCCCGATTGACCATCACGGAACCTTCTACGACGTGCGTGGACCGATCACATTGCCGCCGTCCCAGCAGGGGCATCCGGTGATATTCCACGCGGGTGTGTCCGATTCGTCGCGTAGGCTGACCGCGCGCACTGGCGAGGCGATGTTCAGCGCTGTTCCTGATATCGAAACCGCGCACGCGGAGAAGACTCAAATCGGCCGGCTCAGTGCCGAACTGGGGCGACCCGAGGGGGCGGTTCGGTATTGCCCCGGTCTGATCACCAGTGTGGGCAGTACCGAAGCAGAAGCTCTGGTTCGCCGCGAGCAACTCGACGAATTGAGTGACCTCGACGGCTTGGTCCGTGGACTGGCAGGCGTCCTCGGGGTAGACCCCGGCCATCTCGAATTGGACAAGCCGGTGCCGGTATCGATACGTGAGAGATTGACCGGTCACCAAGGTCGCGGCCGTCGCGCGATCGACCTGGTGCTACACGGTTTCACGGTTCGGGACGTGATCCGCAGGGGTGGTGCCAGCGGCCACATCACGGCAGCAGGAACGCCGGAGCACATCGCGGATCTGATCGAGAAGTGGTACACGGCAGGGGCAGTGGATGGATTCACGGTGATGCCGGACGTTACCTTTGATGGTCTTCCGGCGTTTGTGGACTTCGTTGTGCCGCTACTGCAGAAACGGGGAATCTTCCGAAAGGAATACCGTGGGACCACGCTGCGGGATCATTACAGACTCGGTGCGCCTGAGGTTGCCACCCGCACTGAACTGGTGAGGCATTCGCGATGACAGTGGTCTCATTTCTGGATCAGGGCCCCGTTTCGGAGGCGACCGGCCCGTCGCAGAGTCATCACGAGTCCGTTCGTCTGGCCCAGCTGGCAGAGGAGCTTGGCTATGTACGTTACTGGGTTGCCGAACACCACGGGGTTGCGAACATGGCCATCGCGGCCCCTGAGATCATGATCGGCCACATCGCGAACCGCACCTCGACGATACGGGTGGGCGCCGGCGGCATAATGCTCCCGAACCACACGCCACTGCATGTGGCCGAGCAATTCCGCACGCTCGAAACATTGCACCCGGGGCGGATAGACCTGGGCATCGGACGGTCGACGGGTACCGGCGATGATCCGACGAAGGACGCGTTGCTCCGATATCCGGACGCAATCGAGCGGTTCGCCGAGCACCTCACGCAACTGCTAGCGGTCGGGCGCGGACACGGGACCGGATCGCCGGACTCGTACGGACTACGGACCGCATCTCCGAGCGATGCTGTGCTACCCGAAGTATTCGTCCTCGGCTCGAGCGTCAACAGTGCGAGGTTCGCAGGGGCCGCAGGTCTGGGTTACGCCTTCTTCTGTGTCAATCAACGCGACGAACGCGCAGTGGACGCGCTCCGCAGTTACCGCGCCGCATTCGTACCCGCAATTCCCGGCGCGCGGCCACGCGGGGTCCTCGCTCTACGCGTATGGGTTGGTGATGATCAGGAGCATGCAGAGGCCTTGGCGGCGTCGGAACGACTAGCCGTACTCGACTATCTCGCAGGCACTCCGAAGGTACTCGAGCCCATGGATGCCGCGCTGCGTCGAAAACTGACCGCCGAGCAATGGGCAATCAGCCAAAGTCTGGACATGACTTCTGATCTCGTCGGCGGCGTCGAACCGGTTCGGCAGCGGTTGGCCAGTCTTCTCGATCGCACGGGTGCGGACGAGGTCATCGCGATCTCCAACATCCATGACCCCGCCGAACGCCGGGGTTGTCTTCGCCGACTCGCAGAAGCTGCAGCAGATCTCGTCGCGGGCTCTGCACTCGTCTGACCGATCCTGATCTTCCATCCCTGTACAACTCGATATTTCGCCCAACAGGCTGCTGCTGGAACCGATCCTTTGAAGGAGAAAACCGATGTTGTCCCGTAGAGACTTCCTGGCAAGGTCCGCCTTGTCTGCGGCCGGCCTGGCTTTGACATCGGTTGCGCTGCAGGCATGCGCATCCGGCTTCGACGGTGGGTCCGATGACGGACCTCCGCGCCGCGGCGGCACACTGACGTTCGCCACGACCGCCGAGCCGGACAGCTGGGACATCCACGTCTCCGTTTCGAGCCTGTCGGCACTCGTGCTCCGAAGTGTCTACGACTCGCTGACCAACTTGCGCCAAGACGGAACGGTGGAGCCATGGTTGGCCAAATCCTGGACGGTATCACCTGACGGAAGACAGTATGCGTTCGACTTGCGTGAGGGCGTGACCTTCAGTGACGGAGCACCGTTCGATGCGGAGACGGTGAAGCTCAACTTCGATCACATCGTGGCCCCAACCACCAAATCCCGGTTCGCGAAGACGCTCCTTGGTCCATACGAACGCACGGAGGTGACGGGACCACACTCGGTTGTCGTCCATCTGAGTGCGCCATATTCGCCTTTTCTCGGTGCGGTCAGCAGTACATACCTGGGGTTCCACTCGCCGCAGGTTCTTCGCGATCCCGGGCGCATTGCGCAGGGTGGCCAAAATCTTGTTGGCACAGGGCCATTCGTATCGACCTCGCTCACTGCCGGGCAAAAGGCGAGCTTCGCCCGGCGTGCCGGCTACGGTTGGGCGCCGGAATCGGTATCGAATCAGGGCGAGGCATATCTGGACGGGTTCGACCTCCAGTTCCTCTCCGATGACGCCGCGCGCGTCGGTGCACTCAGCTCGCGCCAGTTGGACCTCGCCGATCAGGTTCCGCCCACGCAGGTGGCGACTCTCAAGGGGCAGCCCGATCTCGAGATCACTGGCAAAGACAGCCTGGGTGCGCCGTTCACCTACTATCTCAACTCGACTCGAGGCCCCTTCGCCGACCAGAAGGTCCGCAAAGCCTTCCAATCCGCGGTGGACACCGCTGCCATCACCGATGGTCTCTTTCAAGGGGTCTACAGCAGCGGTTGGTCGGCGATCACGAGCTCGACGCCGGGCTATGACCCCTCGGTCGAAGGCACGTGGGGATTTTCGAGCGACAACGCCGACGAGCTGCTCGACCAGGCCGGATTCACCCGCACGGGAGAGTTCCGGAGCCGAGGCGGAAGTCCGCTGACGGTGACGTTGGTGTATGCCTCGGAGTTCACCACGCAATCCCAGCTGGATTACCACACAGCCGTCAAAGAGGCTGTAAAGGCGGTCGGTTTCGACCTGCAACTGCGTCCGCTGGACACCACCGGGATCGTCGCCGCCTTCACCTCCGGGGATTATGATCTCGGAGCCGCGTCGGCCACCGGTGTCGACGGATCTGTGTTGCGATCACTCTTTCATTCCGCACAATTGCCTGCTGTCGGCGGCGGGAACGTGGCGCGCGTGAACGATCCGGAGCTCGATCAGCTGCTGGATCGAGCTCTCAACACAGCGGATGACGAAGAGCGAAACACCTTATACGGCAGGGTGCAGCACAAGGTCATCGAGCAGGCGTACATCCTCCCCACGTTTGTGTCGCAACGCACTTTCGCGTCGCAGAAGCGGGTCAGAGGCCTCGCTTTGACAGTCCAGAACGAACCTGCCCTGGGTCGGATATGGCTCAGTTAAAGAAGCTCTCCCGACCCGCGACCTTCGTGATCACCAAGGTCGCGGCGGGAGTGTTCGTCGTGTGGGGCGCTGTCACTGCCGTGTTCTTCGTGAACGCATTCGCCGGCGGGAACAATGCCGAATCGATCATCGGCGCTGAGTCGGCAACCGTGCCGGGACTACGGGAACAGGTGACCGCGCAATACGGTCTGGATAATCCGTTGGTCGAGCAGTACTGGGATCGGATGTCCGCGTTGGCAACCGGTGACCTGGGTTGGTCGTACCAGCGAGACGAGCCCGTGACTCACGTCTTGGCGGGGCAGGTGATCCCGACACTGGTGTTGGCCGGTGCAGCTGCACTGATGGGTCTGCTGCTTGCGCTGTGTGCGACTGCGGCAACAGTGGGCCGAACCGGCGCATCGTCGAAGCTTCCCGGGGTCATCGAGATTCTGTTGGTGGCAACACCGCCATTCTGGACGGGGATCGTCCTGCTGACGATTTTCTCGTTCGGACTCCAGTGGTTCCCGGCCTTCGGGGCGACGGGGCCGGTGAGTCTGGTGTTGCCGACCGTGGCTCTCGCACTTCCTATCGCCGGTGTGCTGGCCCAGATCATGCGCAACCAGTTGGCGGAGGTGGATCGTTCGGCGTTCGCGTTGAGTGCGCGCGCCCGTGGCCTCACCGAGCGATCCGTGTTCTGGCATCACACGCTGCGGCATGCCATGTTGCCGACCCTAACGTTGTCTGCATGGACCCTCGGGACCCTGATCGGTGGGGCAGTTCTCGTCGAGCAGGTGTTTTCGCGCCCAGGTCTGGGTCGAGTTCTAGTGGATGCGGTGAAGGGCCACGACACACCGGTGGTGATGGCGGTCGTGACGATCTCGGCGATCGTCTTCGTGATCGCGAACACCACCGCCGATCTAGTCCTGCCGCTTATCGATCCGCGAGTTCGGGATCTTAAGGGGGCAGACGCATGACGATCGGTGGTGTGACGACATCTGATCTCTCCGATTCGAGCCGACCCGACACCCCCCGTAAAGGCAAGGTCACGATCGTCGTTTTCGTCGCGGGATTCGCCCTCCTGGTGCTGGTCCTGCTGTTCCCTGCGGTATTCGCAACAGAGTCGCCCACCGCCACCGACGCCCAGAACTCATACGCAGCGCCTGGCTGGGGGCATGTTCTCGGCACCGATCAGCTCGGTCGCGACGTCTACTCGCGGATCATCTACGGAGCGCAGGTATCGGTGATGATTGGATTGGTCGCTGCCTCGATCGCACTGGTGATCGGGTCTGTCGTAGGTTTGCTGTCCGCACTGGGAGGCCGGTTCGTCGACTCGACCTTCATGAGGGCAGTGGACATCTGGATGGCATTCCCCGAAGTGCTCTTGGCCCTCATGATCATCGCGTTGGTGGGTCCGGGGTCAGCCAACATCGCAGCGGCCGTCGGATTCGCTGCAGCGCCCTATTACGCCCGACTCATACGCAGTCAGGCGTTGGCGGTGCGGCATTCAGAATATGTCGAGGCGGCCAAGATCATCGGGGTTCATCCGGTCGTATACGGCGTGCGGCATGTGTTACCCAACATCGCCGGTCCGGTAGTGGTGCTCGCCTCGCTCGGCACTGGGACTGCTGTGGCGGCGGCCGCCGGCCTCAGTCTCCTCGGATTAGGACCGCCGCCGCCGAGCGCGGAGTGGGGGGCGATGATCGCCGCCGGTCAGCCGTATCTGTCGACTGCGTGGTGGATCGCCACATTCCCCGGGGTGGCATTGGTGGCGGTGGTGGTCATCTTCACTGTCGCAGGGCGAAAGCTGACGAAAGGTAGACGGTGAAGGCAAATCTGGTCGAGGTCTGCGGCTTGGAGATCGGCTTCGGCGCCGGCGAGAAGCCGGTCGTCAACGGCGTGTCATTCGAGATTGCCGCCGGAGAATGTCTGGCGATCGTCGGTGAATCGGGGTCGGGCAAATCTGTGACTGCGCGGGCGTTGTTGGGCCTGAGCGGTCGCGGCGCGATGGTTGGAGCAGAGAGGTTTCTCATCGGTGGTCATGATGTGACCCGGTTCGAAGAGAGTGACTGGCGGCAAATCCGTGGCGGGCGAATCGGGTTGGTTGCGCAGGACGCGATGCAATCACTCGATCCGCTGCGCAAGATTGGTAAAGAGGTCGAGGAGGGAGTCGGGCACACTCCTGGCGGCTCGTCGGAGCGCAAGCGGTTGGCGTTGGATGCGCTGCGTCGGGCAGGGATTACCGACGCACTGACTCGGATGGGGCAGTATCCCCACGAATTGTCCGGTGGATTGCGGCAGCGCACGTTGATCGCGTCTGCTGTGGCAGCGGGTCCGGACCTACTCGTCGCAGACGAACCCACTACGGCGCTGGACGTTATCACCCAACAGACGATCCTGGAACTATTTATCGAGATCAAGAAAAGCGGAACGGCGCTCCTGTTCATCAGCCATGACTTGGCCGCGATCTCCAAGGTCGCTGACCGGATAGCGGTGATGAAAGACGGTGTCCTCGTGGAACAGGGCACAGCAGAGGAGATCTTGACGCGGCCCTGCCATGAATATACTCAGCGCCTGCTGAGGAATTCGATACACACTCGGCGCGTCCGTCCCAGGAAGACCGGAGACGTCGTGCTGTCCGTCGATGGAGTGAGCAAGACCTATGGGGGTCGAGTTGCAGTCAACGATGTGTCGATCACCACCGCGGCGGGAGAGACGGTCGGGGTTGTCGGCGAATCCGGGGCTGGGAAGAGCACTCTTGGACGTCTGATCATGGGCCTGGATCGACCCAGCGCCGGCTCGATTCACGTTGATGGTGAGCCCTGGTCGGGGCTCAGCGAGCGACAACGGCGTCGGTTGCGGCGTCGGATCCAGTTGATCCACCAGAATCCGCTCGCTGCATGCGATCCCCGGTATTCGGTGCGACGCATCATCGCTGAGGCAGTGGGTTCGGGCAATGCTGTGGCGGAACTGCTTTCACTGGTGGGGCTACCAGAGGCGATCGAGCGGCGGCGTCCAGATGAGATCTCGGGTGGTCAGCGCCAGCGAGTCGCGATCGCTAGGGCACTGGCAACTGATCCGGACGTGCTGGTATGTGACGAGGCGGTGTCCGCACTCGATGCCTCTGTCCGGGGCGAGATCCTTGAGCTGCTGGCAGAGATCCAGCGGATCCGCTCGCTGGGCATCCTGTTCATCACCCACGATCTGGGTGTGGTTCACGAGATCTGCGATCGGGTTCACGTGATGAAAGATGGGGTGGTGGTCGAATCCGGTTGGACTTCCGAAGTCTTCGAGAACCCGCAGCACGCCTACACCACAGCGCTCCTGGACAGTGTGCCACGCATCGAGTTCCCCGCGACGGCGCGGGTCGGGGGTGGCGACGGCGCGTGGCCGTAGCTACGGTGCCGGTACCAGGGAAGGTGCCGTGTGCCGCCGCTCAGGGCAGACGTACCCGGTCGTCTGCAGGCACGGCCAGCCCGGCTGCCACGGCGCGAAGCCGTTCCTCTGCCGCTCTCAAGGAAATCGCGGCGAACGGGGCGAACATCTCCGATCCGTGAAATGTTCCGGGAAACGAATGCACCTCCACGCCGACTCCGGCGGCGGAAAGCCGGGCGGCGTACTCGATTGCTTCGTCCCGAAGCGGATCGAGTTCTGCCGTCGCCACGTACGTCCTCGGTAGGCCTGAAAGGTCGGACGCCCGGGCCGGTGCAGCGTAGTATGTCACGTCGGGGTCTCCGGGGCGTTGGTGTGGCCCGAGATAGGCCGTCCAGGCGGCGAGGCCGCCCGCGCTGGTGAAGCCCGGAGTGTCCGTGAAGTCGATCGCCGAACGGGTGGCCAGTCGATCGTCGAGCATCGGCACATCGAGCAACTGGAACGCCACGGCCACTTCGCCTTTGTCGCGCGCGAGCAGAACCGTCGATGCAGCCAGGGCGCCGCCCGAACTCGCGCCCCCGACGCCGAATCGATCTGAGTCGAGTCCGAAGGCGTCGGCCGACGCCGCGAGGTGGGTCAACGCCGAGTAACAGTCATCGAGGGGCTCGGGGAAGGGATGTGCCGGGGCCAGTCGATACTCGACGTTGGCAACCGCGATGTCGAGTCGGGCCGCGACGTCGGCGCAGAACCTGTTTGCGGCGCCGGCACTTCCGGCAGTGAACCCGCCGCCGTGAATCCAGACGAACACCGGCACCGGACCTTTCGGGCGTGGCCGCCGATAGAGACGGATCGGCACGCCCTCGGGTGTCACCAGATCGACACCCACGACCGGTGGCAATGTTCGTCGGGCAGCGGCGTCGGCCAGCTGCCGTTCGGCGGCGGTACGGATGGCAGCGAACGTTTGCGGCCGGGCGTGGTGCAAGTCCTGGGCGACCCGTGCCAGCTCGGGATCGATCCGCGCACGCCAGTGGTCGGGGTTGCTCATCGGTTCGGCTCCAATCCCAGCCCGTCGCTCCCGGGCGATTCGAGGTTCAGGGTCCGTGTGTGAGGCCGACTCCAGCGTTTCACTATCGGATCCTCCACTAGGACGAAGAGAGCTCGCCCGATCGCGACGCTGACGCCGAGTAGCAGAACACTCATGACTCTGCCGCGACGAGAACCCCCTGCGCGGAAAGTTGTTTGACGACGCCCTGCAGTGAGCGGAAGGACTCGACCCTGTAGGTGTCGGCGACCTCGATGCCCTCGACCCCGTCGTCACCGAGCACGCCACCCCAGAGTGTTCCGTCGAGGTCCACCGCGAGGATCTTCTTACTCCGACCGACCCGTTGCCTGGCGATGTGGCCGACCTCTCTGGCGTATCGATTCAGCAGTTCCGGACTCAGGTGGGCTTTGGCGTAGACGCTCAATCGTGGTTCGGTGACGGCGATTCCGTCGAAATAGAGTGTCTCCGTGTCCACCACGACGACGCCCGCGAGCTCGGCCAGTTCCAGGATCCGCACGTTGGCGCTTCGCCAGATGGCTCCGAGCCGTGCGCGCGATCGGTGATCGGTGAGCTGTGCAGCGGCCAGTCGGGGGAGCGGAATGGTGTTGAGTACCAGAGTAGTTGCGGGGTTTCGCCGACTGAAGTCCGTGACCAGCGAGGCCAGGAGATCGATCCGCTGATCCAGTACCGACTGCACGTTGTCGGGGCTCCAGACCGGTGGAACAGATCCGAACACGACGGCGGGGTCGAGTACGACGAGGGCAAGGTCGGGTGGGGAGACCGAGAACGGTGTCTCGCCGTCGCCGAGATCGCGGATCCAGGAGTCGAAATCGCATTCATCGACGCTCGCGAAAAGGCCGTGGCGGGCGCACTGTGCGGTCACCGCAGCCGAAAGGCCGCTCAGGACTGCGTTACCGGTCACCCCGACGGTGATGGTCGGGGTCCCCGGATGCGATGCCAGGACGTCGCGCGCTTTGATCTTGGACAGCGCGCGGCCTGCTTTGGACAGTTCTCCGGGTGGCAGATCGGCGAGCAACCCGCGGACCCGGGGATATTCGGCCACGAGGTCGCCACGTCGATGGAGGGCCAACACGGGCTCGGCGCTGGCGCCGGTGGGTTCGACGGCACTGCTGTGTGAAGGGCTGGGCATGTTGTCCATGCTCGTGGTCTGCGCTGAAGCCGAACCAAAGCTCAGCACAAGCGGCGCATTCTCGACAAAACCCGGCCGGTCGGTGACCCGTTGGCCGAAGATACGTAATTTCTCCGATGTGCTGTGCTGACCCTTTTGGGCAGACTTCATGATGACCGGTCCGAAGTGCCCGGTCTATCGTAGTCGGCGCTTTGAATGGGAGGTCAGAGTTGCGTTATCAAATACTTGGTGGGTTGAACGTAGTGTCGGACGACTCCCGCGGCAATGACGAGCAGTTGGGCGAGCAGATGACCGAGGACGTGTCGTTGCTCGGTGCGCGCAAGGTGCAGACGGTTCTGGCCGCGTTGTTGATCCGATCGAATAAGGTTGTGTCCAGTGATCAGTTGCTGCCTGAACTGTGGGGAGATTCTCCACCGCGTCGTGCCACCGCCGGTCTGCACGTCTACATCTCGCAGCTCCGCAAGTACCTGGCGACGGTGCAGCCGGGCCGGTCTCCGCTGATTACGAGGTCGCCGGGTTATCTGATCGAACTCGGTAACGATGATCTCGACCTGCTGGTGTTCCGCCGGCTCGTCCGAGAGGGACGCACCTGGATGCGGGCTGGCCGTCATGAAGAGGCCTCGGCCTCCTTCTGGTCCGCGCTCGAGCTGATCCGCGGCCCGATACTGAGCGATCTGGACGAGGGGGAGATCGTCGGCCGGTTCGTCGCGTGGGCCGAGGAGGCGCGACGGGAATGTGTCGAACTGCTCGTCGAATGCGACTTCATCCTGGGGCGTCACCGTGAGCTGATCGGTTTTCTCTATGACCTCGTCTACGAGCAGCCCCTCCGCGAGGTCTTCTACCACCAGCTGATGCTGGCTCTCTACCGGAGTGACCGGCGCGCCGATGCGCTCCGTGTCTACACAACCGCCCGCGAGACGTTGACGCGGGAACTGGGGCTCGAACCGTGCCGTGCACTGCGCGAACTACATCACGCAATACTCGTCGGCGACGAAACCCGACTGGCGGGCTGATCGATCCTTTCGTGGACGTTCGATGTCCGAAACGAAAGGTACCTGCGACCGGCATCCGCACATCAACCGCCTAAACAGGAGTTGTGAGGAACATGTCAATCTTGTCCATTGCAAAGCGTCTCCTCGGTGCGGTCTCGTCGTTGGCCATCTCGCGACTTGCGGTCCCGCCTTTCGCTCCCGCGGCCGAAGACCCGGCCGTTGCCGATCAAGCGAATTCCCTGCTGGGGCTGAATCTCTCGGAACGAGTGCTGAAGTACGACTCGAACAACGAGGATCCCGAGGGATTGAATCCGACCGTCGAGGATGCGGCGACCGTCGAATACGAGCTGTTCGACGGCGACGTGAAGGTCGGACAGATGAAGGGCGTGGGCCGGATGCTCTACAAGCGTGACCATGGTGCCTTCGTCGCGTATTTCTCCGAGGTGATCACGCTGACCGATGGCACTGTGATCCGGATCGGCGGACTCGTCGACGATTCACGCCTGACCGCGGGTGAGTAGGCAACCATCCAGGCCGTTGGCGTGGCAAGTAAGTTCAAGGGAGCGGTGGGCTTTCGACAATTCCAGCCGGTTGACACTCACAACGAAGATAAGTCGAACATCGTGCTGTACCGCCGTTGACGGGCCGCGCATCTTCGGTCTCCGATCGGCAAAGCAACTAGTCGATCTCGCACTCCACTGGGTGCTGGGTGCGGGTACTTTGGGCAGCTTACTCGGCTGGCGTCCTTCGGCGCCGGGACTGGGGTGATCCGAGGGGTTGAACGGTTCAGGTTGGACCGGTCCCACACAGTGTCACACGCGCAGCCTTCGTCGGTGAGGGACAGTGTGGGTGCTGCGGGACGCATCATCGGCCTGACAACCGAGACATAGGGTCAGCCGATCGACTAGACCGCTAATCGACGGCCCAGCGGCAGTGCGCGACCGAAAGGTGCTGCCGCACCGCATATGCAGACTGTGAATTGGCGTAACGAAAATTATCAGTGCCCGGCGCCTGCCGGGGGTACGTCCTTGCCGGACCAGAAGGGCTACCAGGATCCAATGATGGAACGTGTCAGGATCTGAGTATGGATGCAGAGTTCGAGTTTCAGATCGGCACGACCCCACCCGTAGGTGATCTTCAGTTCGAAAAGTTCTGGACAGCCTTCTCCGAAGAAGCTGCAAGCAACCGCGCGGAGAAGTCAACAGCGCGAAATTCGTTTTGTGACGAAATGTTCGTCACCCACAGAGCAGCATTGGAAGCGATGGATCTGCTAAGCCTTAGGTTAAGGCACCGCATCAAGATCAACTTCGATTGTGGACTGTCACCCATGTCCCGGTGACGCTGGGTCAAACATGTCCCGAACCCTTACACGTCATCCGGAGCGGTAACGGAACCTCACTGCCGGAGCGCTCGTTGGCCAGCGCTGACCGATGCACGGAAGGCTTGCAGTTGTTTCTGGGAACGTCCCAGGAGTCCACCGGCGGGGTAAGTCTCGGCAAATCGTATTGATTGGGCGGGCTTTGCCTTCCAGCAGACATTCCCCCTATTTCGCTGTACTGAGATGGACCATCGCGTGGTACAGCTGGTCGGACGTCATCGGCGGCTCGGGGAGTGGATGTGCCCGCTCGGCCCGATAAGCGTCGAGCATCAGATGAAGATAACGTCGCCAGGCCTGAGGGGCCGTAGCACCGGTGGCTTCGATGATCCGGCCGAGAGACCAGATGAGGTTGATGATATCGGCCAGGGCGATATCGGCCCGGACCTCGCCCGATTCTTGTGTGCGGGCCAGAACGTCCTCGATCTGTTGGCACATCTGGTCGTGGACGCGCTCGGTCCGCGCGTTGTCTGTGAAGCGACGGGAGAGGAAGTCGTTGAAACCTCGGTCACCTACCTGCATCGCGAACATGTTTTCGAGGTAGAAGACAAAACCTTCCCACGGATCAGCTATCTTCAGGGCCTTCTCGGCACCTTCGAGGAATTCCTGGAGCCGTGGCGTGAATGCGGCCATGAGCAGGTCCAGGCGCGTCGGGAAGTGCCGATACAGCGTACCGATGGACACCTCCGCTCCGCGCGCGATCCCCTCCAGGGACGCATCCGCACCGTGCGCGGCGAACTCGCGCTGCGCCGCCGCAATGAGCTTGTCGTGGCTCGCCCGGGCGTCGCGGCGCATAGGCCGCCGCGCCTGTTCGATGTCGCTCACGCCCACCCGAACGACTCTATCAACGATGGCAGGAGTATCTCGTTCGGTTTCCTCGACCGACGGCATCTGCCGTGACCCTTTTCGATCGCATCCGCTTCGCCGGGACAGGCCGACCAATCGGAATCTCGAAGCCCTCGGAATAGAATGAGGCACCCCTCCGGTTACTGTGGGAGTATCCGAATCCGGAGGGGTGCCTCATGTTGGCCCCTTCGCCCAGCAATCCAGGAGAACTTCCATGACGACTATCAGCATTATTGGTTCGGGCAACATGGCCACCGCCATCGGCACCAGGGCAATACGGCACGGCCACACCGTCGAAATCCTGAGCCGCGACAGCGCCAAGGCTCAGGCACTCGCCGAGCGGATCGGCGACGGAGCCACCGTCGGCACGTATGGCCATGCGCCGGCCGGTGACATCGTCATCGTGGCTGTTCCCTACTCCAATGTGGTTGCAGCGGTGAAGAACTACGGCGAGCCCTTGGCGGGCAGAATTCTGGTCGACATTTCCAACACTTTCAATGCCGACGCCAGTTCACTGGCGACCGCCCCGGGGAGCTCGGCGACCAAGGAAATCGCCGCTGTCGCCCCCGAGGGCACACAGGTCGTGAAGGCGCTGAACACGATCTTCGGGCACGTCCTGACCCGCGGCACATCCCTGGACGCATTCCTTGCAGGCGACAATGCAGATGCCAAGGAACGGGTCGCTGAATTTCTCACCAGCATGAACCTGCGCCCCCGAGACACGGGTGGCCTACGCATGGCCTCGGTACTCGAATCGGCAGGCCTCCTGCTGATGGGGCTCGCGCAGAACGGTGCCGGATTCGACCTCGCCTTGGGCGCCGCCGACGTCCTCTAGCGAAACTTCGCTCTTGCAGTCAGGGCATCGGGACATACAGCACTGCCACTCTCGCGCCATATCCCGCCAGCGGTTTACGGCACACGAGAAGGGCGTCACCTTTTCGTCACACCCTCGAAGGGACAGTCACATGCGCGTTTTCATCACCGGCGGGACCGGCCATTCCGGTTCGCACATCATCCCCGAGCTCATCGCGGCCGGACATCAGGTCACCGGCCTGGCCCGTTCGGACACCTCCGCGTCCGCGTTAGCTGCGCTCGGCGCCAGAGTGCGCCGCGGAAGCCTCGAGGACCTCGACGGCCTGAAAGAAGCAGCCGCAGACTCCGACGGAGTCATCCACGTCGCGCACCGTCAAGACTTGCTCCCGTCCGGCGGGATGGACGCCGTAGCTTCCGCGGAACTTCCGATCATGCTCGCCTACGGCGAAGCACTCGCAGGATCGGGAAAACCTCTGGTCGCGGCAGGAAGTATCGGTTCGACCGGGAACTTGGGACGACCCGGCACCGAAACAGATCCCGCGCTTCCCGTCGGCGTCGAGGACAGTGGCACCCTGCGTGCGCGGAACATCGTGGAATCGACCGTCATCAGCCTCGCTGAGCAGGGTGTGCGGTCATCGATCGTGCGGATTGCCAATATCGCTCACGATACGACCGATAGCGCCGGCTTCCTCCCTATGCTGATCGCGCTGGCGAAGGAGAGGGGTTTCGCCGGCTACCCCGGAGACGGCACGAACGTGTGGAACGCCGTGCACGTACGAGATTTGGCGTCCGTGTTCCGACTGGCGCTGGAAAAGGGCCCGGCCGGAAGCTACTGGCACGCAGTCGAAGACGGCGGCGTCTCGTTCCGTGAGATCGCCGAATCGATCGGCAGTCGCCTGGGCGTGCCTGCTGTGAGCATTCCCTTGGACGAACTGATGCTGCCGGGATATTTCGGGTTTCTCTCGAACGTCGTCACCCAGAGTTTCCCGACGTCCAACAACGTCACCCGAAGTACCCTCGGATGGCAGCCCACTGAGCCGAGCCTGCTCGCCGACCTGGACAACGGTCATTACTTTCCCGTTGTCACCACAGCCGACCGCGACGATGTGGCGACCCTGGCGCGATTTGTGAACGCCAGCAACAAGTCCGAAGCTATGGCAATGGTCGACGAGGGGGCGGTGTGGCACGAGGCGGCGTCGTTACCCTGGGGTGGAGAATGGACAGGGCCTGAAGGGTTTACGCGTCTGACTCGCGAAATCGACAAGGTGGTCGAGCTGACCGTGCGGGAGCACGAGATCGTCCAGGCCGGCGCGGCAGTGGAATTGCGACTCGACGCTGAGTTCACCTCACGCAAGAGCGGGCGCCGGCTCCCGATGAAGGTCGTGGAGCACTACCGGGTACGCGACGGCAGGATCTACGGAGCCGATGCCTATTACAAAGACACCCAGGCCGTAAACGACCTCGTAGAACACGGCTGATATCACAGCCGTCGACCGACGGAAGGGAATTACATGACAACAGTGGGATTCATCGGGAGCGGCAACATCGGCGGTACCGTCGCGCGGCTCGCGGTCAATGCTGGGCATCGAGTTGTGCTCAGCAACTCGCGCGGTCCCGACCCCCTCGCTGACCTCGTTGCGGAACTAGGGCCGCGATCGTCTGCGTCGACCAGCGTGGAGGCTGCGGTGGCCGGCGACATCGTCATCGTTTCGGTTCCGCTGCAAGCGTTCCCGGACCTGCCCGCCGCGCATCTTGCCGGGAAGACGGTCATCGACACATGCAACTACAGCCCTGAGCGAGACGGACACATCACCGAACTCGACGACAACACGCTCACCTCCAGTCAGTTGCTGGCGCGGCACCTTCCGGGCGCCGCCGTCGTAAAAGCGTTCAACAACATCTTCTGGAAGCACTTGCTGTCACTTGCCCGTCGTCCGGGGGCTGCCGACCACACGTACCTGCCGATCGCCGCGGATTCCACGGCGGCGATCGCCGCTACGACCGAATTCATCGAGTCCGTCGGGTACAGCGTCGTGGCCGCTGGGTCGCTGGCCGACAGCTGGCGTCAGGCAACGGGAACGCCGGTGTGGGGGACCCCGTACGGACCCTACTCGAACACGATGGGCATATCGGCCGACGAGGAGGTCATCCGCGCGGCGCTGGGCAGTGCAACGCGCTGAACAGGCGGTTATCGGTGCAGCGTGGTCGAGGTGGCGGCCCAGCGCCGGTCGTAGGTCAGCGAGATGAGCATGTCGGTGCCCTCGAGAGCTTTGCCATGATGGCTGGGACATCCATACCGAAAACTACTCGAGCGTAGATGCCCAGGGAATACCCACATCGGTGGGTGGCGCGATGCGCGCGTGTGCCTGGTCCGATAACCCGTATCTCGCGTATACAGAATCGGACGAAAGGTAATCTTCGATGACGCAGCCTTTGCTCGACGGTGTGCACCACCTCAAAGTGCCCGCATCCAACCTGTCTCGCAGTCTCGACTGGTACGAAAAGCTTTTCGGCGTTGCGAGGTTGGCGGAGTTCGACCACATCGGCAGATCGGGCAGAGTTTACGCACATATTCTCGATGTTCCCGGGGTCGGCCTGTTCGAGGTGCGCGAAGCACCGATCACGGCTGGAAACATGTCGGGGTTCGATCCTGTCACCTATGCCGTGAAGGATCGGCGCGATCTAGCAGCCTGGGCCGAGCATCTCGATAACCTCGGGATCGAGAACTCGGGCGAAATCAGAGGCGGAATCGGTTGGCTCCTCGTGTTTTGTGACCCCGACGGTATGGCCATCAGGATTTACACACGCCAGCAACATGAACTCGATATCGCTGGCGCCGACACTGATTCGCACTGGTTGAGACTGGCGCCGGATTCCTCCATCGTCGACAGCGACGTCCCGCCGGCAGATGGCTGAGTCTCTCCCCGTGTCCAAACCTGTACCCGAGGTGTAGCTGACCGGATACTCTCCGATGGAGCCGCGGTTGCCGTCGGAGTGGCCGCTCGTACAGAGGTCGTCGCATGGAGCAAGGTCTGATCGAAGTAGTCCGCGACCTGGTGGGCAAGGGCACACGTAGCACCGCCGGCGCCTATGCGCGTGCTGTGGTGGCGTGCGGTCCTGCCGATCACGTGACCATAGCGTCGATCGATAGTTCTTCCGGCAACTGCGCTGTTCTGGGCGCATCCGATCAAAGTCTGATCACGGTCGGTACCTCGGTATCAGCCGACACTTCGACGCGATTGAGTAACGCGTTGGCCAAGCGTATCTGGAGTTCGGCGGACTTCAGCCGAGAAGCCGACTACACATTGATCGTCGATCAGATGGCCCGAGCGGCAGGCCTGAAATCAGGATTCAGCATGCCGCTGGTGGTGGATGACAAAGCTGTGGCCGTCATCTGTGCCTCGTCGGTCCGCGAGAACGTGGACTGGAGCGGATTGGTCGAAGCGATCAACCACGCTGATCTGCTGTTGAAAGCAGGTCTGAGCCTGACCAGCGTCGGCAGCCGTCCGTTGCGATTTCTTGTAATACACCAAGAGTCCCTCATCGGCCACGGGCTCGCTCGGTTGATCGAGCTGGGCTTGGGCGCGGAGGTGGTGCTGGCAGACGGCCACACCGATCCTCGTCTACCTGCGCTCGCCAGGTCGGTGGACTTGATCGTCGCAGACAGCGGCTTCGTCGACTCGCAGTCCGAAGCAGGCGGGCATCCATTCCGGCCACGAGTTGGTGCTACCCCGACGATTGTGGTGACCGAGCCGAATACGGATGTGGACAGTGTCTCGTACGACCGAGTCGTCTCCCGTAGAGCGGCGCACACCGAACTGGTTCCGGCGATTGCCTTGGCGCTGTCCGGGCTGCGGAGATCTCGAGAACCTGACGTGGACGCGATCGCGTTGACCAGTAGGGAGTTGCAGCTTCTGAGCGAGTTGGACACCGGGGCTTCGTTTCAAAAGATTGCCGTCAACATGGGCATAGCCACAATGACCGCACGGAGCTACTCACGCGGGCTGTTCGCCAAACTCGATGTGCATTCTCGCGGCGAAGCTGTGTTCGAAGGCCGCCGCCGCGGATATCTCTGAGTACCAGGCCCACTGCTCGCAGCACCCACATCAGTGGGTACAGGACTGCGATGTCTGTGGCTGGTGTCGCCTCCATTTCCCCGACATGCTCTATGAGCTAGGTCATAGAGCATGGCCGCGTCGAGATGAGGAGTGACGGAATGAAATTGGTGAGTTTCGGTTCGGTAGGAATCGAACGCCCCGGCGTGTTGCAAGGCGGGCAAATACTCGACGTCTGCGCAGCCTTGGCTCGTCGTGGTCATTTTGGAATTCACACAATGATTGACCTCATCTCTCTTCCACATTGGCAAGAGATTCTGAAGGTTTTGATCGACGAATGCCTTCCCCGCGATTGGGTCGATGCCTCGGGCGTGCGGCTTGGCGCGCCTGTACCGCGCCCCGGAAAAGTTATTGTGATCGGAGCCAACACATACTCGCATGTCGCGGAAGCCGCCCTGGTCAGTAACAACGAACCGCCGCTCGAGGTAATGGCTCTGGCCAAAGCCGGCACTGCAGTGGTCGGACCGAACGATGACGTCGTGCGACCGGACGGGGCGCGCACGTTGGACTACGAGGTTGAACTTGGAGTCATCATCGGACAAGCCGTCCGCAACATACCGGAATCTCGGGCGCTGGAGGCGGTCGCCGGCTACACCAGCGTGAACGAGATGTCGGATCGAGACATGCAGACTTCGTCGCACGAGACCAATTCCTTCTATCGCACCCACTTTCTGGGTAAGAGTTACGACGGTTTCTGCCCGGCAGGACCTGCCTTGGTCACGTTGGACGAAATGGGTGAGCCCGGTGACACGCGGCTTCGCACATGGGTGAATGACGAACTCCGACAGGACGATACGCTGCTGGATTTGGTCTTCCCGGTCGAACGCATAGTCTCGTATCTGTCCAAGGTCATGACCCTGTTACCTGGGGACCTGATCTGCACGGGCAGTCCTGCAGGCGTCGGCGCGTTCCGGGAGCCGTTGGGATATCTCGAACCGGGAGACACCGTGCGAACCGACATCACAGGCATCGGCGGAACCGCGAATCTCATCACCACACTGGAAACGCTCGAACCGGTGTGACACCGCGTTTCGCAACGTCCGCACGATCATTGACAGAAGATTCCCGGAAAGGGCGTCATGGCCCAGAACAACTTTCTCTCAGCACCCCTCGTCGCGGCGACAGCTCTGATGCTACTCGCAGCGTGCGCATCGTCCGACGGCTCCGTGGACGAAAGCGGAGTCCACAGCATCAAGATCGGAAGCACCCCTTCGCTCTCCGCCGCCTCGCTGAACCTGGCCGCCGAGCCCGATGGGCCCCTTGCCGGCCACGGTATTTCGATAGAGCAGCAGACGGTTCAGGGTGGACCGCAGGCCCTGCCGCTTCTCTTGAACGGGCAGTTGCAAATCACAGTGGGCGACCCCGCCAGCATAATCCTGGCAGCATCCAAGAAGACTCCCTTGGTCATTGTCGGCCAGGCGGTCGTCGTATCTCCTGACGCCTCGAAGGACACGTCGGCGATCGTTGCGCGTGACACCACCGCAATTACCTCCCCCTCCGACCTGAATGGAAAGACTGTAGCGGTGGTGGCGCTCAACAGTCTGAATACCCTCGTCGTCAGAAACCTGGTAGACAAAGATGGGGGAGATTCAAGTTCGGTGAAGTTTGTCGAACTGCCATTCGGTCAGATCGCCGAGTCCATTTCCGCAGGGAGGGTCGATGCGGCGCTGTTGATCGAACCGTTCAAGTCCGAAGCTGTAGCTGCAGGCCTGAAAATCGTTTCTCCCGCTGCGTCGGCGTCAGTTCCCGGTGTGCCTCAAGCCGCCTACATCACCACAAAGTCATTTGCAGAAAAGAATCCACAGTTGATCGCAGACTTTGCTTCCTCGATCGCTGCTGCAAACGAGGAGTTGGAAGCAGACAAGTCGACAGTGAAGAGCATTGCACTCGAGACGACCCAGCTTTCGGCGGAGCAACTCGACGCAATGACGTTGCCGACCTTTGTTCCGGCTTCGATCCAGCTAGGCCCACTCGAAGACCTTGCGGGGTTGATGCAGCAGTACGAGATGCTGGGAGCACCGTTCGACGTCCGGTCGATTGTAGATCCGGCTGCGCTAGCCGATGGCCGGTGACAAGGGTGAAAGCATCTGTGCGCCATGAAGGGGCGAGGCAGCTCTATCGCATCGGTGCCGTCGCAGTAGCGGTCGTCGGCTGGCAGTTCGCGTGCGAAATCGGACTAGTACCCGGTAGCGCGATAGCTTCGCCAATCGGGCTTTCGGAGTCGGTCTTCGAGATCGTTCGGACCACGCAGTTCTGGTCGAACAGCGTAAGCACACTTCGAAGTTGGATCCTCGGTTTTGCGATCGCGGCGGGACTGGCCATACCTACTGGACTCGTCATAGGCTCCAGTCACGTCGGGTATCGGATGACTCGAGTGATGATCGATATACTCAGGTCGCTTCCCCCCGTGGCTATTATCCCTCTGGTGCTCCTGTTGTACGGTGCTACGGAGAAGATGGCAGTCGTCATTATCGTTCTGGGCTCGGTGTGGCCCATCCTCCTGCAAAGCATCGATGGCGCAAGACAAGTCGATCCCACAGTGCGCGAGATGGCTCTGTCCTATCGTGTGCCTCGGCCTTTGAAGAATTTCGTCGTAGTCCTACCCAGCGCAGCGCCATTCATAGCTACAGGTCTGCGAATCGCAGGGACGATGTCACTATTGTTGGCAATTGGTGCGGAGCTTATCGGCGGTGCGCCAGGTCTGGGCTCTGCGATAGTTCAGTTTCAGCTGGTGGGGGATGTGGACGGGGTGTTCGCAATAGTTGTGGTAACAGCAGTTCTCGGCATTGTCCTCAATCAATTCATGTTGAACTTGGAGCGTAAGGTCCTGCGTTGGCATCCCTCGCATCGAATCGTGGTCTCGGCATGAAGGCGTCCGCCAGGTCGCGTGCCTTGATTCTGGAGTTCACTGTGCCGGTCGCGTGTTTCGCTTTGTGGTGGATACTCAGTAGCAACAGTGAATCTCTCTATTTTCCGCCTTTGTCTGAGATACTTCGAACATTTCGAGATCTATGGTTGCTCGACGGCTTCAGCTCTGACTTTCTACCCAGCATGCAGAATCTCATCCTCGGCCTCACTGCTGCGGGTTTTCTTGGGATCGCTGTGGGTTGCATTCTGGGACTTACGCCAGTTCTCTGTCATGCGCTGACGCCCATAGTCGAATTCATGCGTGCTGTACCCGCTGTGACGGTGCTCCCGATAGCATTGCTGCTGCTCGGCCTATCGCCGGAAGCGCGGATCTCGGTGGTCGTATACGGCTCTATCTGGCCCATTCTCCTCAATACGATCGACGGAGTCAGGTCAGTGGATCCGGTTGTCCTCGACGTCGCTCAATCTTATCGCGTGCCGCGATGGCGCAGGCTGATCCTGATTGTCCTGCCCGCTGCTTCCCCTCAAATCATGGCAGGGTTGCGAACCGCTCTTTCGCTCGGAATTACGTTGATTGTTCTGAGCGAGCTGTTTGGTTCGACCAATGGTATCGGCTATTCGATTCTACAAGCGCAGCGCGACTACGAACCCACCGGCGTATGGGCGGGAATCCTGTTGCTCGGGATCGTCGGTTACGGAGCGAACATGGCGTTGCGCGTCGTCGAGTCGATTCTGCTGGGGTGGCACAGGCAAATGATTGCGGGTCAACGATGAAGTCGTGCATGGTCACCAACGAAACAGGAGTTCATATGCAGTCTGCGGCCATCAAATTGAATGCCGGTCCTACCAACGATGTTGTGCTATCGGTGCGCGGGGTGTCGAAGACCTACGGCTCGGGGCGCGACGGTCGACTGGTCCTCGACGGTGTAAACGTAGAAGTCGAACGAGGGGAGTTCGTCTGCATTGTTGGCCCCTCGGGCGCCGGCAAGACAACTCTGATCAGATGTATGGCCGGATTGATGCGCCCCAGTGCGGGAACAGTTCAACTCGACGAGGCTCTAGTGGAGAGCCCACCCGAGGGTCTTGCCGTCGTATTCCAGGATTACAGTCGCTCCCTCCTACCGTGGATGTCGATTGCAGGAAACGTCAGGCTGCCTTTGCGTGGCAAAGGGATCCCCAAGAAGGAACAGACAGCGCGAGTCTCGGAAGCACTGGAAGCAGTCAATCTTGGGCACACTGCCGAGCAATATCCCTGGCAGCTCTCCGGAGGGATGCAACAGCGTGTGGCCATTGCCAGGGCTCTCGCGTCCAACCCCGAGGCCCTATTGATGGACGAGCCGTTCGCCTCGGTGGATGCTCAGACCCGTTCGGAACTCGAAGACTTGATTTTGGGAGTACGTGCACAGTATGGCGTGACCGTTGTACTGGTAACGCACGACATCGACGAGGCCGTCTACCTGTCAGACCGTATCGTGGTGCTCAGCGGTTCGCCGACCCATGTAAAAGAGGTGATCGCGGTTGAGCTTGGGACCACACGTAGCCAAATGGAAACCAAAGCGACGCCGACTTTCGCTCGACTCCGAACACACGTACTCGGATTGATCACGAAACAACAGACACCGGTGTGACGACCCGACGAGTCTCGGTGCGTGAAACGGTGGCAGGTACCCGACAGTCGGGCCGCCTCGGTATGGCGCCACGGTCTGAGTAATCTCGTGTCGCTTCCCAGGTTGATGGGACCAACTGATTGCCAGAGGGTACGGACCGCCGTGGCGCGTTGTCGAGGATGCGTGTTGTCGGTTTCGGCGTCGACTGTTCCGGGTCGGGTCCGTTAAAAGTAGGACGGTCCTTCGATGATGAGGGTGTGTGCGTTTGAGATCGCGAATTCGCCGGGAGCCATGACTTGGCGATTGTCGACGCGAGTTGGTCCCGCGGCGGCTGAAGCTTCCGTTTACAACCGGTCATATTTCTTCGGGTGGTTCGGGTCGCTGTGGTGTGCGGTCGTTCGACATGCTCGTCTGGCCTTGGGCTGTCGTCGGAACAGGCGATCTACGCTCGGAGTGACGGGCCGCGGTCGAAGGCCTGTCGAGCGACCAGCTCGCGAGAGTGTTCATCGCTTGGCGTGATGTGGTGCCGGCTTCCGTCGAGTAGACGAAGAGAGTCTGGTTCGGATCGCCAGGGAGCGTGAGGGTTTCGTACTCGACGGTGAGGTCACCGACGATCGGGTGCCGTAGTTTCTTCGACCCGAATGTGCGTTGGTAGACGCGGTGATCGACCCACCATGTGCGAAACTCTGAGCTTGCCGCGAGGAGCTCGTCTATGAGGTCGGCGCATCCCTTGTCGTCGGGGTTGTTGCCGGCATCGAATCGTAAGCTCTCGACCGCGGACCGGGCTTGAACGTTCCAGTCCACGAACAGATGTCGTGGCTCGTCGGCAAGAAACATCCACCGTGCGTAGTTTCGACTGTGTGGCGGCAACGAGTCGAAGTCGGCGAACAGTGCATGCGCCATTGTGTTGCTTGCAAGGATGTCCGATTTCCGGCCGAGGATCATGGCCGGCTGGCCATCGAGACTGTCCAAGAACTGCCGAAGTCCCGCCCGTACTCGTTGCACCGGGTTGGCGCGGCGACGAGGTGCGGAGGGTGCTCCGAGCAGGTGTTCGATGTGTGTTCTTCCCGTCTCGTCGAGGTCGAGGGCCCGTGCGATCGCGTCGAGAACCCCTGCCGACGGCACAATCCGTCGACCCTGTTCCAGCCTGGTGTAGTAATCGGTCGATACACCGGCCAGCAGTGCGACTTCTTCGCGTCTGAGGCCCGGTACGCGTCGAATCCGGTCGTCGCTCGGAAGCCCGGCTCGTGATGGGTCGCTGGCAGCGCGGGCGCGACGGAGGAAGTCGGCTAGTTCACGGTTTGGATGCACCACGTATCGATTGTTCCATCGTGGATCGGTACGTGCCTGGACTTCCCAGTCCTAGTCACGTCGGACCGAGGATGCACCGGATGGGTTATCGACGAGTTTTCTGGTCGTTTCGGATCCAGACTCGAATTGTCGAGAAAACGTCTCGACATCGATCGAGGAGAAGTGCCGTGTCCTACCCGACAAACACACCCGCTACCTGGTACGTCACGGGAACATCCCGTGGACTTGGCCTGGAACTCGTCAAGAAACTTCTCGCACGCGGCGAGAACGTCACCGCCACCACGCGCTCGCCGGGACGACTTGCCGAGGCCCTCGGCGACGTCGATACTCAGCGCCTGCTTGCCCTGAATGTCGACCTGAACGACCAGGACTCGGTGTCCGACAGCGTTGCCAGGACGGTGGATCGGTTCGGGCGACTCGATGTTGTTGTCAACAACGCAGGGTATGGCCTGATCGGCTCCGTCGAAGACACGAGCGAGGCTGAGTCCCGGGCAATGTTCGATGTCAACGTTTTCGGGGTGTGGAACGTGCTGCGTGCAACGCTGCCAATTCTTCGCTCGCAGGGTAGTGGACACATCATGAATGTGTCGTCGGTGTTCGGTCTTGTCGCGGGGCCAGGATGGGGGCTGTACAACGCCACCAAGTTCGCGCTCGAAGGCCTCAGTGATGCCCTCGCGCAGGAGGTGGCAAGTTTGGGAATCAAGGTCTCGCTGATCGAACCAGGATATTTCCGGACGGACTTCCTGAACACCGACTCGCTTGCTACACCGAGTGCGCTGAACGACGCCTATGCGCCGATCAAGGAGACACTGGAAACGCATCTCGCGCTACATGGTGGTCAGCTCGGTGACCCCGCCAAAGGCGCAGACGCAATCGTCGAGATTGCAGTGGCCGGCGATGGCCCGTTGCATCAACTCCTCGGTTCCGACTCGTATGCCTACGCAACCGCAAAGCTGGAAAGTCTGCGCAACGATTTCGAGGCCGGCCGTGACTTGGCATACAGCACGGACCACGCGGAGTAGTAGATCGGGATGGGAACTCCGACATACAGCTGTCGCGGAGTGGGGCGATGGTTGTCTCATGACTGATGAAAAACTCACCATCGCCCACACATTCTCTGCGCGACAAGCCCTGGACACGTGGCTGGCAATGTGGAATTCCGACGGCAGTCTTTCATGCCGAATCTGCGCTGACGACTTCCGCATCCACTTTGCCGTCACCGAACCCGACGGATCGACCCCTGCCGACGGCATCCGTACTGCCGAAGACTTCTCGAAGTACCTCGACTGGTGGCACGACCGGAATCCAGGCGTCGTTTTCACCAAGATCGATGACGCGATCGATGGCATTCACGGCCGACTGCTGTGGGATGTGGAGGTGGGCGGGCAGCGGGCGGGCGGCGTCGACGTGTTCGATTTCGACGACGACGGCCGGGTGAGTCGGGTCTGGTCGGTCGGCGGGCAGCGAAGCATGCGCTCCTGACATGTCGGTCCTGCCTGAGAAGATGATTCCATGAAGCGAGCCGAGCGGCAGTACGCCTTGGTGGACGTGCTCCGCGGAGCGCACCGCCCGTGGTCCGCTGCTCGGCTCGCACGGGAGTTCGGAGTGTCCTCCCGCACTATCGAGCGCGACATTGCCTCACTGCAAGTCTCCGGGGTCCCCATCTACGCGGATCATGGCGCTGCTGGTGGATATTCGGTACTCGGTGAGTACTCGCTACCGCCGTTGAACCTTTCCGAAGTCGAGTCGTTGGCAGTGCTCGCGGGGCTTGCTCTCCTCGAATCTTCTCCCTACCGAGGCGCAGCTGTCCGAGCACATGCCAAGGTCGCTGCGGTAATGCAGGATGCGCATCGCGCGCGCGTTCAGGAACTCCTCGGCGCGATGCACGTCATCGACGCCGTTCCTCCGGAAAGCGATGCGGTGTCTCTGGACATCCTGTCCACAGCGATCGCAGCGCGACGCGTGCTGAGGCTTGGCTACGTGGGTGATGTCTCGGATGCAGGCCCGGATAGGTCGTCGATCACCGTCCGCGACGTCGAGCCACAGGGGCTCCTGCGTGCGGCCGACACGTGGCTGCTGACGGGGTGGTGCCGGCTCCGTGACGCGGTACGAGGGTTTCGTATCGAACGAATCAGACGACTCGAGATCCTCGACGAGACCCCACCCCGACGCGACCCGGCATTGCTGGAGGCGGATCTGGCTCAATGGTCAGCGCGACGCTTGGCCTGAACTGGGGCCCGCGCTTGCGCCGAATCGGCGCGAGTTCCTCACCGAATGTCCACCACCCCAGGGATTTTGCCCGACGTGAGTGTTGAAAACCGAATTCTGTAGGACCGCCGGCGTCGAACAGCGACCGAAGCCTTGGCTCAGTCGGTGCCGCGGTCGGATAGGCCCCGACGGACCTATGCGGCCAGCCAGCGACTCGTACTTGCGTCTACAGACGCATAAGTGCTGGTCGAAAAGCCGCACGAAACGTGGTGTTTGAACGCACCGTCATTAATTCGCATACCGCATACGGATTAAACTACCGTCGGGTCCATGCAACTGACTCGTTTCAGCGATCTGGCCCTGCGGGCGATGATGTTGCTGGCCTCTGCCGGTCCCGACCGGAGGGTCACGACCGGTTCCATCGCAGTCCACGTGAACGCGTCGGAACATCATGTGGCCAAAGCGGTAACGCGATTGGTCGGACTCCAGTGCGTGCGCGCGGTGCGCGGACGCAGCGGTGGTCTTTTCCTTACCGAACACGGACGATCGATGCGAGTGGGCACGTTGATCCGGCAGCTCGAGAACGATCGGGAAGTCGTCGACTGCATCGGTGACCGACCGTGTCCACTCATCGCCGCATGCAGGCTGCGCCGCGCCCTCGACGACGCGAAAGAAGCGTTCTACTCCGAACTCGATCGACACACGATCGACGACCTGGCTACATCGCCGCTTCTGCAACTGACCATCACGTCACCCAAGTAGTCGCCCGAGCTCCAACGAAGGGAACACCCATGTCCATAGCCAGTCCCACCACGGTCCATGCCGAGCTGGAAACCGAGCATGCCGACGTGATCCGCTCGACTCTGCCATTGGTCGGCGCCAACATCGATACCATCACGCGCACCTTCTACTCCGGTCTGTTCGAAGCCCACCCCGAGCTCCTGCGCAATCTGTTCAATCGTGGCAATCAAGCCCAGGGTGCGCAGCAACGCGCGCTCGCGGCGTCGATCGCAACGTTCGCCTCTCATCTCGTCGACCCGGATTTACCGCATCCGGCCGACATGCTCTCGCGGATCGGGCACAAGCATGCGTCGCTCGGGATCACGGCCGAGCAGTACGACATCGTGCACGAGCACCTGTTCGCCGCCATCGTCGAGGTACTCGGGGCCGAGACCGTCACTGCGGAGGTCGCTGCTGCCTGGGATCGCGTCTATTGGATGATGGCCGACGTTCTCATCGATCTGGAGCGTCGACTGTCCGCAGCCGCCGGAGTCACGTCGGGGCAGGTATTTCACCGGGCTACGGTGACGCGGCGCGTCGACGATCCCTCGGGCACAGTCGTTTTGAGTGTTGTCGCCGACTGGCGCTTGACCGATCCGCGTCAGCCGGCTCGATATGTCTCGGTGGGAGCGATCATGCCCGACGGCGCCCGGCAGATTCGCCAGTACAGCCTCGTGACAGTCGTCGACGACAACGAACTGACTTTCGCGGTCAAGCCGGTCGCGGCGTCGGGTGGATGCCCGGCCGGCGAGGTGTCGACGTGGGTCGCAGCCCACGTGCGCCCCGGTGACATCCTCGATGTCAGCCTCCCGTTCGGTGACCTGCCGACCTCAGACATCGGCACCGGGCCGGTGGTATTGATCTCGGCCGGCATCGGCATCACCCCGATGAACGGGATCCTCGAGCACCTCCATCGATGGGCGTCGGACTGCGCAGTGACGGTCCTGCATGCGGACAGCTCGCCGGCCACTCACCCACTCCGCGAACGACAGCAGCAACTCGTCGACGCGTTGCCGAACGCCGTACTCGAACTCTGGTACGACCAACCGGGCGAGGTCGTGACGGCGCATCGCGGGCGGATGGACGTTTCCGATGCCGCGATCCCCGCGGACGCCGCGATCTACGTATGCGGCAGCAGCGGTTTCGTCCAAGCCGTTCGTGCACAACTGACCGAGCGCGCAGTCGATCCATCCCGTGTGCACTGCGAACTCTTCGCACCCGACGAGTGGGTGCTCGGCTGATGTAGGCAAGTGCACCGATCCCGTCGAATGGCCAGTGCAGTGCGATAGGCGCGATCAGTGGCCTGCTGTGGTTGCGCAACCAGGCGAGTCGCCGAGCATCCCCAGGTATCCGAAGTCGACGAGGCGTTCGAACTCCGGGTCACCGTCGGCGACACGGGCGGTTGGTTTTGTGTCCGAAACCGCACCCTGCAATTCTTACAGGCAAGCAGGACCTCGATTTTGGTGATGGTGATCGGCTTCTGTTCACCATCACCTCCGCCGTGCTGATCTGCTCTTCATGGGGCACGAGCTGCTCCCATGCCGCGCGTGACCGTGTGGCCGGCCAAGGCGAACAGTGTCGACCACCGCCGCGATCAAGTCATCGTCGACGGTCACAGCGCTGTCGGTTTTCTACAACCCAGCCGATCGCGCTGCCTCGACGTACTGGCGGACCGTTTCACAATCCACCCGGCATGCTCGACGACCGTGCGTGTCCCAAGCTCCTGCCAGACGACGGGCGCGGTTGTCAATTGCGCAGTTCTGCGCGCACTGCTTCGAGTCCGTACCGGTCCAGTGCGACGGAGTAGTCCACGACCAGAGCAACGAAAGCTGTGTCTTGGGCGAGATCCGTGCCGACGATGGTCGGATCGGACATCAGTCGACCAACGGCCTCAGCTAGGCTCGCGCCTGAGGCGACGCTGCGCAACTCGTCTGCACGGTGGTCCGCCAGCTCGACTGGTTTGCCGTGTTCGTCGATGGGTTTGATCACGTGGAGAGCCCACCCGGCGACACCGAGAATCGCCCATCGAGCAACTGTTCCTCGAGCGGCGCAGGCAGATATGGTGCTGAGCAGTCTGGGCCCGATCTTCTGCGAGCCATCTGCAGCGACCTGGGTGGTGGTGTGAGGCAGAGCCCTGTTCGAGAATCGTGTCAGTACCGCTTGCCCATATGCGACTACGTCGGTTCCGGCTGGTGTGGATATCGCAGGAGCCACGTCTTCAGTGAACAATCGGTTACATACCGCGGCGAGTTCTGGATCGCGGACTGCATCGGCGATCGATCGATATCCGAAACGCAATCCCAGGTACGCCAGGGTCGAGTGCGCTGCGTTGAGCATCCGAAGCTTCAGCTGTTCCCAAGGTGCGGCATCGTCGACGATCAGCGCTCCCACCGCAGACCATGCGGGCGTTGGTCCGGCGAAGCGGTCTTCGATGACCCATTGGCTGAATGGCTCGCAGATCACGGGTGCGTTGTCGCGCCTGCCGAGAACTACTGCCAGCTCGTCGATATCGTGATGTGTGGTCGCTGGCACGATGCGGTCGACAACACTCGACGGAAAGGACACCATCCCTGGAGCATCGAGTGCATCGAGGGCTGCGGTCAGATTCGCCGCGTCAGCGAACTGTCGTACGAGACCCTTCAGCAGCGCGCCGTTGTGGGGTAAATTGTCGCAGGACAGAACTGTCAGTGGATGAGCACCGTCGATGGCGCGACGCGCGATTGCGTGAGCCAGTACGGCAGGGATGGTACGAGGTGGTCGGCCGATCAGATCGGCGTGGACCTCGGGGTCGTCGTATCGGAGCGTGCGGGTGACGGGGTCGTGCCGGTAGCCCTTCTCGGTGACGGTCATCGTCACCACGTGCACCTCGGGATCACAGATCCGGTTCACAAGTGCGACAGGGTCGGCCGAACCGTCGTGTACTTCTTTCAACACTCCGACGGTTCGAGGTGGTGCAGCGCCGATGCCGCGTTCGATGACTGTGTAGAGACCGTCCTGCTGTGCCAAACGTGCGGCGGCTGTTCCGCTGCGTTGGGTAAAGGCCGCGATCCCCCATTCCGGCGCTCCGGTGTGCCGCATGGCATCTTCGGTGTACACCGCCTGGTGTGCGCGGTGGAATGCGCCGAGTCCGAGATGTACTTGTCCCACGAGTAGGTGTCGGGGGTCCGGGGCGGGGGGCGAAGTGGTGCCGTGATTGCGGGAGTTCAGGTTGTTCATGTCGACACCTCGGTATTTGCGGCGTGTGCGTCCCGGGGGAGCGCGGCGATGCCACCGTTCCTACTGGCGGCAAGGAAAGAAGCGCCCGGACTTGATTGAGCGGCGGCGCACAATATTTCACGGGGGTCAAGACGGGAGGATTCACTTCCGAGAAGTGTGAAACATTGCCGCGTCCGGAGATTCGGTGCGAAGCGGGTGTCGTCGACTGCCCTCGCACGCGCTGGCCTTGACAGCCGAGTGATGCCGCATGCATCCACCACTCTTGTGGTCGCGAGCAATGAAGTCGGTCGTTCCCTGGATGTCAAGGGTGAAACGCCAGAACCTGTTCGGGCAGAACAGATTTGCTGCTTCTCGATCCGTGGCTCACCGAGAAGGTCGAACTTCCCATCGGTGTCGGTCACCAGTCGTGGACCGTTCCATCGGTCCGCCGGTTGACCGGCAGACTCTTCGGGTTGTACGGGTATCGAGCGGCCGCCTCCTCGTCGACATCGATGCCGAGCCCGGGTGCATCACCGGGATGCATCAGTCCGTCGCTGAAGGTCCAGTTGGTCCGGAAAACCTCATTGGCAGGCTCGAGGTGTCCCATGAATTCCTGCATTCCGAAGTTGGGGATCGCCATGTCCACATGCAATGCCGCAGCGAAGGAGACCGGTGACAGATCACCGGCGCCATGCGATCCGGAACGCACGCCGTACAGTTCGGCGAGGGAGAAGATCTTGCGCAAATGTGTGATGCCGCCTGCGTGGGAGACCGAAGTACGTATGTAGTCGATGAGCCGCCCGGTGATGAGATGCTGGCAGTCCCAGATCGAGTTGAAGATTTCGCCGACCGCCAACGGGGTGGTGGTGTGTTGGCGAATGAGCCGAAAGGCGTCCTGATCTTCTGCGGGAGTGGCGTCTTCCATCCAAAACAGACGATGTTCTTCGAGGTCCTTGCCCAGGCACCCTGCTTCGATAGGACTGAGTCGGTGATGGACGTCGTGTAGCAAATGGACGTCGAAGCCGAACTTCTCGCGCACCGCACCGAGCATTTTCGGGGCGAAGCGCAGATACGGACCGGTCTCCCAGCTTTCCTGGGGCGGGAGGTGACCCGCGGCCGGTTCGTAGAGCCCCGCCCCGCCCTTGTTGACCCCGTAAACGGTGCCCATGCCGGGAACGGCGCACTGGGCCCGGACCGCACGGTATCCGCGGGCGAGGTAGCTGTCGAAGT
This sequence comes from Rhodococcus yunnanensis NBRC 103083, assembly GCF_001895005.1. Taxonomy (GTDB): domain Bacteria; phylum Actinomycetota; class Actinomycetes; order Mycobacteriales; family Mycobacteriaceae; genus Rhodococcoides; species Rhodococcoides yunnanense. The sequence continues at coordinate 133,852 of NZ_BCXH01000015.1, forward strand.
CGTCGAGCATCGCGTCGATGCTGTTTCCTGAGGCATGGCCGTAGATCATGACACCGTCGCGGGCAGCACCGCCGAGCAGCTGGTAGACGGGCAAGCCTGCTGCCTTGCCTTTGATGTCCCACAGTGCGACGTCGACGGCTGCGATCGCAGTCATGGTGACCGGTCCGCGGCGCCAGTACGCGCCCTTGTACAGGTACTGCCAAATGTCTTCGATGCGGTGTGGATCGCGGCCGATGAGCTGCGGGCAGATGTGGTCGCTGAGGTAGGAGGCGACGGCGAGCTCACGTCCGTTGAGCGTGGCGTCGCCCCATCCGATCAGCCCCTCGTCGGTGGTGATCTTCAACGTGACGTAATTGCGGCCTGGCGCGGTCACGATGACCGTGGCGTCGGTTATCTTCATGCGTACTCCTCTAACGGCGAAACGTCGATGACGACTTTGAGTTGGGACCGATCCGACGACGCTGTCTCGAGTGCATCGGTTGCGTGGTCGAGTGAAAAGCGCGAGGTAACGAGGGGCGACAAATCGACGCGCTTGTCGGCGGCCCAGGCGATAGCAGTGGTGAACGCACCAGGTCCGTAGCGGAAGCATCCGCGAACGTCGAGTTCGCAGCTTTGGACGTACTCGACGGGGAAGCCCGGATCGACGGCACCGCAGACACCGACGAGGACCAGTACTCCGCCGGGGCGGAGTGCGCGTGTGGCGGTGCGGATGGCCGATTCCGAGCCTGAACATTCGAGTGCGGCGTCAGCGCCGACAGTGCTGACCTCGCTGCTGTCGGCGGAGAGGGTTGTGGCGCCGAGTGCGCGGGCGGCGGCGAGGCGCGACGGTGACACGTCCGTGACCAGGACCTCGGCGGCACCTGCAGCGTGGGCTGCTTGGACGACAAGCAGCCCGATCGGTCCTGCGCCGGTGACGAGGACTGTTTTGCCGGTCAGCGAACCAGCTCGTTCGACCGCCCAGCATGCGACGGCAAGCGGTTCGATGAGGGTGGCTTCCCGGTTTCGGATCTGTGGTGGGAGAGGGTGGGCGAACATAGAAGGAATCACGGCAGTGCTCCGCAGCAGCCCATGGGTGGGCGGTGAACCGAGGCAGGTTCCGTGTGGACAGATGTTGTACCGGCCTGCGAAACAGGTCTGGCAGTTCAGGCATGGGGTCGCCGGCTCGACGGCGACACGTTGTCCTAGACGGCTTTCGGGGACACCCGTTCCGACTTCGATGATCGTTCCGAAGCCCTCGTGTCCGAGTACCGTCGGAGTCGAGACGGTTTTGCCGCCGTTGCGGCCGTCGGTGAAGTAGTGGACATCGGACCCGCAGAGCCCCACCGAGCTCACGCTGATGCGAACCTGCCCGTTGCCGACGGTGTCGCGGGCGATCTGCTCCGCCCGCACGTCGCGGGGACCGTACAGCACCGAAGCGTGATCGGCGGACAGGTCCAAGTGAGTAGTCGAAGTACAAGCGGGGACTGTCACGGGGACTCCGTCCGAGTGTGATGGTCGAGGAGCTCGGTCAGGTGCTGGTAGCTCTGCTCGTGTTCCTCGCGGAACCCGCGGGTGAGGGCAGCGGGGAGTGTGGCCGGTGGAAGGTCGAAGAATGGACCAAGGCGGGTAGCCGCCTGCACGGGGTCGGTGACCATTCCCGCGCTGATGGCGGCGGCGGTGACAGCGTTCCACAGGGACTCGTCGTCAAGGACGTCGCGGACGGTGCGAATGCTGCGAGGTGGTGTGACCGGGTCGGTGACCTCCCACCGGTGCCGTCCGGAGCCGACCCGGATCGGGTGCACATGCCCGGGAAGGTAGACGACAGCGTCAGTGCCGGAGGGTATTTCGCTGATGATGGTCAATAGCCCGTCTTGTCGTATCCAGGACACGGCGGCAGTTCCGTACGGGGTCTCGTGCCGAGCGGAAGCTTGGGTCAGACCGCGGCCGGGGACCGGCCGGATCTCGATTGTCCGGTAGCCAGGGGCAGCGGGAGCGAGTCCTGCGATCGAGCGGTGTAGGAAGTCTGCGACGGCGCCGAGGGCGTAGTGGTTGAACGATGTCATCTGGCCGGGATTGATGGTCCCGTCGGGAAGCATGCTGTCCCAGCGTTCCCAGATGGTGGTCGCTCCCATGGTCAGGGGGTACAGCCATGATGGGCATCCGCGTTCGAGCAACATTCGGTACGCGACCTCCGGATGGCCTGCCAGCACAAGAGCCTCGGTGATCAGTGGAGTTCCGACGAACCCTGTCTCGATCCGAAACGATGCTGCGCGAACGAGGTCTGCGAGCCTGCGTCCGGCGTGTTCGCGCTGCACAGGGTCGGTCAGTAGATCCCACGTCAGTGCCAGTGCGTACGCGGTGGGAGCGTCGCTGACCATCCGCCCCGACGCGGTGACGTACTCACGTGCGAACGCTTCCCGAGTGGCCTCGGCCAGCGCGGCGTACCGGTCGGCGTCGGCGGGCCGGTCGATGACAGCAGCGGAGCGGGCGAGGAGAGCCGCCGAACGGGCGAGATGGGCGGTGGCAATCATTTCGGCGTCGGTCTTGGCGATCCAGGGGGAGTGGGACGGAGCTGTCGGATCCAGCCAGTCACCGAACTGAAACCCGCCGGTCCACAGGTGATTTGGGCCGGCGAGGTCGGCGACGCGGTCGACCCAAGCACACATACTCTCGAACTGACGGGCGAGGATCGCAGTGTCACCGTAGCGCTGGTACAGCGTCCAAGGCACTATGACCGCGGCGTCACCCCATGCGGCAGTAGCGTCGTACTCGAAGCGCACGTTCGGTACGACCCAGGGCACGGTGCCATCGGGCAGTTGGTCGGCTGCCAGGTCGGCGAGCCAAGAGGTCAGGAATCCGGCGCTGTCAGCCAGGAATGCTGCAGTGGGGGCGAAGACCTGGATATCACCGGTCCACCCGAGTCGCTCGTCGCGCTGTGGACAGTCGGTGGGGACGTCGAGGAAGTTGCCGCGCATGCTCCTGCGAATGTTCTCGTGAAGAGCGGTGACCTCGGGCTCCGAGCAGGAAAACCATCCGGTCTCGCGCAGATCGGAACTCAACACGACGGCCTTGATGTCGGTTGGATCGAGGTCACCGACTCCGCCGATCTGGGCATACCGGAACCCGTGGAATGTCAAGGCTGGCTCACATACCTCTGCCGCCTTGCCAGAGAGTATGTATTCATCGGTATTGCGGGCCGTCCGCAGCGGACGAACCCCCAATTCGCCGTGTTCGAGGACTTCGGCATGCCGGATCACGACACGGCTTCCGGCCCGGCCGTTTCGAACGACGAGCCGCACCCATCCGACGACGTTGATTCCGAAGTCGACGAGCAGCTGACCGGATGGCGAACGGCTGACGGCGCGGGCCGGCACGGTGGCGATCGCTCTGATGGGTGGACCGTCGCCGGTGACAAGCCGAGCGAAATCCTCCTCGACGACCTCCACCGACTCCTCTGTCGCTGCTGCCTCATCGAACCGAAGGTCGGTAGTTTGACCGTCGTAGAGATCGTCGGTCAATACTCCGGATGGTCGTGCCGTCCATGTCGGATCGGTGCCGAAGACCGTCTTCGTCCCGTCGGCGTGGGTGACTTCGAGTTGGGCGAGAGCAGCAAGCCGGGTGCCGTAGTGGGCTCGGGTATGCCAGAGCCGGCCGCGGAACCATCCGTTGCCGAGCAGGATGTCTATCTTGTTGTCCCCAGGTCGGACCAGGTTGGTGACGTCGTGGGTGCGGAAACGTAGCCGGGCGGCATAGGACGTCCATCCCGGGTCGAGATGGCTGTCACCGATTGGGACTCCGTTGATACTGGTCAGAGCCAGACCATGGGCAGTGACGTGAAGACGCGCTGAGATGATGTTTCCCGGCAATTCGACGTGGCCTTGCACGATCGGGGCAGCGTCTCCGATCTGACCGATCGTCTTCGGTGAGATGAAGCGAGCAGTCCAATCGCTGTGATCGAGTAGGGAGGTCTCGAGTGCTGCCGCCGTACTCCATTCGGACCAAAGCCCGTCGAGTTCTACTCGCACCCGTACCGTTCCGCGGAACCGAGAGGTCAGTGGCGGGAACGGCCAGGGAACAAGTATTTGCTCGTCGTTCCCGAGCAGAGCTGTGGACGTCACACCTGCCGTGGTGTCGACGAGCTCGATTTCGGCTGCCGTAACTGCCGTCGGCGCGGACGCAGGTAGTTGCCAACTCAACCTGGGCCTGGCGGTTCCGATGCCGAAGCCGGCTTCGTAGTGTTCGAACCGCAGTGCGGTCGGTGGGGGCGGTGTGACCGCGACGGTAGAGGGCATCCTGAGCCTCCTGGGAGGGCTGTGAACGGCGGACAATTGCTTACATACAAGAACATGAATGTATGATCTGTCAACAAGAGTCCTATCGATTACGCTGTTGACATGAGCGAGAAGCCCAACCCTCCGATCTCGAGCCGTTCCCGGGTCTACGAGGAGCTCCGCAGACGGATCGTGACCCTTGAATCCGAGCCAGGAGCCTCGTTGTCGGAAAATGAGTTGGCCGCGCAACTGTCGGTCAGTCGGACGCCTGTGCGCGAGGGTCTAATCCTGCTCTCCGAGGAGGGTCTGGTACACATCTTTCCGAAGTTGGGCTCGTTCGTTGCGAGGATCGATCCCCAGCGAGTCGCGGACGCGCAGTTCATTCGGGAGGCCGTCGAACTCGCTTCGCTGCCGGATGCAGCCCGGTTGGTCGATGCCGACCAGCTCGGCGCATTACGGGACTTGATTGCGGCGCAGAGGAAAGCCGAGAGCGTCAACGCGTTCTTCGAGCTCGACGAGCTATTCCACCACGCGCTCCTGACTGCAGGCGGGCACGAAAGAGCATGGCGCACAGTCGAGGCCGCGAAAGCTCACCTGGACCGCGCTCGACGCCTCGGCATGATGAGCGAACGTTCGCTGCAATCGCTTGCAGGCGAGCACGAAGTGGTCGTCGATGCACTAGCAGACGGCGATGCCGAACGTGCCACTGCAGCCTTACGTACCCATCTCCGAACCGTCTTCACCGACATCGAGAGCATCCGTGCGCGCTCGCCCGAACTCTTCGCCTCCGGCGATCAACGGCCTACCCGCAAGGTCGTTGCGGTTTGGCGGTGAGGAGGTGGCCGGCGCCACTATGTTCCTGAATTACTTGTTGACAAACCTTGGATACAAGAGGTTGTATGTAAGTGAGATGACTCTCACTCGCCGCTCAGTGGTGTTCTGAACCACTCCTCTCCGGCCCCTCGCTCGTAGTGTCCAAGGAGAATTCCATGACTTCACGCACTGCCCCCGCCATATCTGACCAGCACGAAGCCATCACTCGCCAGCAATGGAAGTGGACTTCGCTCGCGGGGATGGCTTCATACCTGGACGCCGGCGCCATTGTCGCCCTGGGATCAGGGCTTGCGCTCTTCAAATCCGAGATGGGGTTGTCGAATACAGTTGTCGGCCTGCTCGCTGCGATCGGCCCCAACGCGGTCGGATGCGCGATCGGTGCCTTCGTTGGTGGCCGCCTCGGCGACAAGCTCGGCCGCAAACGGATCTACAAGTGGGATCTGTTGGTTTACGCTGCCGCCATCATCGTAATCGCCCTGGCCGTTCACCCGGCGATGCTCTTTGCCGGAGCATTCGTCGTCGGCCTTGCAGTCGGAGCCGACGTACCGACCTCACTTGCGCTGGTAGGCGAGTACGCGCCAGCTCGAGGACGAGGCAAACTCCTCGGGCTCACCCAAGTTGCCTGGAAACTCGGACCCATCATCGTTCTGCTGCTCGCGCTTGCTTTGAGTCCATTCGGGCTACTCGGCATCCGAATCGTCTTCCTGCACTTGGCTGTTGTCGCTTTGATCACGTGGGCCCTTCGCCGAGGGATGTCCGAATCCGTCCGCTGGAAGGAAGCCAGCTCCAACGTCAAGGTTGATCGCAACTTCTCCGCACTGTTCAGGGGAAACAATCTCAAGGCACTCGCGTATACCGGGGCGATCTACCTTTTCATGGGCCTTGCAGCCGGAACCAACGGAACGTTCACCCCGTACATCGTCCGCACGATCGGCGCCACCTCCCAAGCCACGAGCGTTGCCCTGTCATGCGGTGGATTCGTGATCGGCATATTCGCCGTAGTGCTCCTGTTCATGCGCTTCAGTGACCGCAGCTTCATGGCCCGTCGGACCATGTGGGGAGTCGGTGCGACTCTCCAAGTTCTCGCCTATGTCAGCTTCCTGGTCCTCCCATTCACCATTCCCACGGTGATCCTGCATCTTTCGCTACTCGCAATCGGCACCGCTACCGCAGGCGAGGCGACATACAAAGTATTCAGTCAAGAGCTGTTCCCCACGATGCTCCGTGGTACCGCACAAGGTTTCACCTTCGGAATCGCTCGCACGGCACTCGGAATCTGGAGCTTCTTCGTGCCCGCGCTAGCGAGTGCTGGGATAGAGCCTGTCGCTTGGCTGTTGGCAGGCTTCGTTGCCGTCGGCGGACTCATCGGGTTCGTTTTCATGCCTGACACGGTCGGTAAACCGCTCGAGCAAATCGAGGCCGAACGTGCCTGACCGCGCTTGTGACCGTGCAATTCCCGTGCGGTTGGCCGAAGGCTGATCGAACGGCGTCGCAAAGGCTTGGCGCCGCGATGTCGGTTGAATTTACATACGACCGTCAGCGAAACTGATCGCACCGAGTGCTTCGCAAGTTTCGAGGCCGGCTGCCCCACTGAAGAATTGGAGCAAGTCTTCCCTACAGAAATGCGCTCTGCGGCCGCGGCTGACACTGAACAGTGTCGGCCGCGGCTTCCGGCCCAGGCATAGTCGATGTTGCGGATTCGGTATTCGCGGACGCGTCGAACGGGGCTGGGTGAGGACATTTTGGCGCGCAGCGTGGAGTGCGCTACTTGCGATGCCAGTGCTCGCGCGGCCGAATGAATGGGTAAATCTACAGTGGGGTGTAGACGATGGTGCCATTCTCTACATCGACCCCTTACGTTGCAGACGAGGTGTGCGGTTCCGCCCGCGACCGAGCGGAAGACCATCCTGGCTGTCCATGGCCGAGCACTACTGTGCAAGAGTGTTTTCCACGAGGTATCGGGGCAACGAGGACATCGATATCGGCAGCGGCAATGCCAGGAAACTGTCCGGCATCCCCGCCGGTCGCTGACGGCGCCGCTGAGACCGACGAGGTCAGAGGTGTTCGGCGGCGGTGACCGCGAGCAAACCGAGAGCCACGACGGTGAGAAGCACCGACGCAACGACGTTGATTCGGCCGATTCCGATTCGGGTGACCAGGGGGCTGAGAGCGCAAGCGAGCAGGGTCCACCAGAGGATTCCGATGATGACGTCGAGCAGGGTGAGGATAAACATCTGCAGCCAGATCGGTTGGCCCGAGCCGACGAACTGGGGTGCGATGGCCACGAAGAAGACGATGACTTTCGGATTGGTGATATTGGTGATGAACCCTTCTCGCCAACCGACCGGGGCAGCAGAGCCCTCGTCGGTGCCTCCCATGAGGCCGGTGATCGCGAGGTACAGCAGATAGAGGGCCCCGAGGACCTGGATGACGATCAGTGCCCCAGGGGCTGCGGCAATCAACGCCGAGACTCCCATAGTGGCCAAGAGCCCGTGCACGAGGAGGCCGGTCTGTGAGCCGAGTCCGGTCACCGCGCCGCGCCGAGGGCCTGCGGTGGCGCCTTTGAGCACGATGAGCCAGTCGGGTCCGGGCACAAGGTATGCGACCAAGGCGACACCTATGAAGCCGACGAGAAGCGAAGTTTCCATGAAGCCTGAATCCGTCCGAATGGGTGTCGGGCAACCGCCTGGTCGGCGGCCGCTCCACCCCTGTCGAGGGATGTGACCACAACCGGCTACCTCGGATCCACGCGTTTCAAACCGATGAGTCGGTTCAGGTGCGATCGACACCAGATCAGGGACTGGATTCGATCGATCTCTCGATCCGCCGCCGCAGGGCCTGCAGAGATGGACACGGTATGACACTGTCGAGCCGGGCAGCCTACGCGGGTCGATCCCCAGGCTGCTCGGCAGAAGTGCGGGCGAGCACCCGTCCCAAGGCCAGCGCTGCCGTGCGGACCGCAGGGGCGAGTAGTTCCGGCGCGAATTGCTCCTTGGGTACCGACACCGACAGTGCCGCAATGGGTTCACCGGCAAGCATCACCGGTGACGCGAGGCAGCACCCACCGACGGTGGCTTCCTCGCGTTCGATTGCGATGCCGGTGCGTCGAATCGAATCCAGTTCGCGGGCCAACGCTTTGGGGTCGGTGATGGACCGCGGGGTGTACCGGCGCAAGGGGCGGGACAGGATTTCTTCCTGCACCGCAGGGGATTCCGGTGCCAGCAGCGCCTTCCCTACCGCAGTGCAGGTCAGTGGCAACCTGCCGCCGATCTGCGACGGCAGAGGCAGAGAGGAGTGGCCATGAATCTTCTCCACGTACACCGCGTCGTGTCCGTCGCGAACTGCGAGATGCACGGTCTGTTCGGTTACCGCGAACAGATCCTGCATGAACGGCACCGCGGCGGTGCGCAATCGGTGTTTGAGCCCGACTCGTTCCCCCAGTTCGAACAACGCCATGCCGAGCTCGAAGGTGTTTCCGCGGCGCGAAAGCCACCCGAGATCGGCCAGATCGACCAGTAGTCTGTGTGTGGTCGACCGCGGCAATCCCGTGCGAGTGGACACTTCTGCCAGCGTCAACGCGGATCCTCCGGGAAACACGTTCAACACAAGCGCCGAGCGCTGCAGCACCGACAGCGTATCCCGTTTCATGGGACAGATCCTATCGGTATCGCCGAAGCGGGAATAGCGTGCACATCATGACCACTGTGGAACAGCACACGATCAGCGAAGCGGCCGACCGTCTGGCCGACGCCGCGAGAACGGCCACGCCCTGCGCTCCGGTCCGCGATCTCATCGGACGTGAGGACATCGATGCCGGTTACCGCATCCAGTCACGCAACATCGATGCACTGCTCGCATCCGGCCGCACAGTCGTCGGCCGCAAGATCGGACTGACCTCCCCGGCCGTGCAGAATCAGCTCGGGGTGAATCAGCCGGACTTCGGTGTCCTGCTCGACGACTTCGACGTCTCGGGCGACGACGCAGTGGACTCGACGCGGTTGCTGCAACCTCGCATCGAAGCAGAAGTCGCGTTCGTCCTCTCCTCGAATATCGACGAGCCGATCACCGCAGCACAGGCGCCGTCGTTCGTCGACCACGTCTTTGCCTCGTTCGAAATCGTCGACAGCCGCATCGCGGGATGGGACATCAGCCTTGCCGACACCGTCGCCGACAATGCCTCCTCCGGCCTGTATGTGCTGGGCGAGAGCATCTCTCGCGTAGATGCACCCAATCTCGCCGAGGTGGTCATGACCATGACCGCGGACGGCGTGCAGGTTTCCGCAGGCAAAGGGTCGGACTGTCTCGGAAGCCCCTGGGAGGCACTGGTGTGGTTGGCCAACACCTGCTTGTCCTACGGGTCGCCGCTGCGCGCCGGTGAAGTGATCCTCTCCGGCGCCCTCGGCCCCATGGTCGCGGTCACTCCCGGCTCGACGTACGCGGCCTCGATCTCCGGAATCGGCGACGTTTCTGCAACATTCACGGCCTGACCTTTCCGGCACGAACCTCGAACAGAATCGAAGGACATCATGAGCAAGACCAAAGTAGCGGTGATCGGGTCCGGGAACATCGGCACCGATCTCGTCATCAAATTGAAGCGGGTAGCGAAGAACGTCGAAATCGCGGTCCTCGTCGGCATCGATCCGGCCTCGGACGGTCTCGCGCGCGCACGCCGAATGGGCATCAGCACGGTCGATTCCGGCGTCCAAGGCCTGATCGAGCATCCCGAGTTCGGTGATATCGACATCATTTTCGACTCGACGTCCGCGAAAGCGCACGTCGCCAACGAAGAAGCCTTGCGGCCGTTCGGCAAGCGGTTGATCGATCTCACTCCCGCGGCCATCGGACCGTACGTCGTTCCGGCAGTGAATTTGGACGAGCACCTCGGGGCGGCCGATGTGAACATGGTGACCTGCGGCGGGCAGGCGACCATTCCGATCGTCGCCGCGATCTCTCAGGTGACGCCGGTGCACTACGCCGAGATCGTCGCCTCGATTGCATCGAAGTCCGCGGGGCCGGGGACTCGGGCGAACATCGACGAGTTCACCGAAACCACCTCCGAGGCAATCGAAAAGGTCGGCGGCGCGGCACACGGCAAGGCCATCATCGTCCTCAATCCGGCCGAGCCACCGCTGATCATGCGCGACACCGTTCTCGCGCTGGTGTCGAACCCGGATCAGGACACGATCCGCCAGTCCATTCTGGACATGGTCGCCAAGGTTTCGGCTTATGTACCGGGCTACCGACTCAAGCAGGAAGTCCAGTTCACCCAACTCGACGACGCCGAATCCGTCGCCACCCTGACCGGTGGCGTCGACAAGGGGCCCGGCCTGTGGAAGGTCTCGGTGTTCCTCGAAGTCGAAGGCGCCGCACATTACCTGCCTGCATATGCAGGCAACCTCGACATCATGACCTCTGCCGCCCTTCAGGTCGCGGAGAAGATCGCCGAAACCGCAACTCTGGAGGCAGCACGATGAGCGAGACCACGACACGACCGACTGCGGTCGACGGCGCTGCGCTGTACATCCAGGACGTCACCCTCCGCGATGGAATGCACGCCATGCGTCACCGCATCAGTCCCGAGAACGTTGCACGCGTTGCCAGTGCGCTCGACAGCGCGGGGGTCGACGCCATCGAGGTCACTCACGGTGACGGCCTCGCCGGCCACAGCCTGACCTACGGACCGGGCAGCAACACGGACTGGGAATGGATCGAAGCGGCCGCCGCAGTGGTGCACCGCGCCAAACTCACCACCTTGCTGCTTCCCGGAGTCGGCACCGTCGCAGAGCTCGAGCACGCCTTCGAACTCGGGGTGACGTCGGTGCGGGTGGCGACGCACTGCACCGAGGCAGATGTCTCCGCCCAGCACATCGGCAAGGCCCGTGAGCTCGGCATGGATGTCTCCGGGTTCTTGATGATGTCTCATCTCGCCGAGCCTGCTGAGTTGGCCGAGCAGGCGAAGTTGATGGAATCGTATGGGGCGCACTGTGTGTACGTCACCGACTCGGGCGGTCGGTTGACGATGAACGGGGTCCGCGACCGGGTGCGTGCGTACCGGGACGTGCTCGACGCCGAGACCCAGATCGGTATTCACGCGCACCAGAATCTGTCGCTGTCGGTCGCGAATTCCGTGGTAGCGGTCGAAGAAGGCGTCACCAGAGTCGACGCGTCCCTCGCCGGTCACGGTGCAGGAGCGGGAAACTGCCCGATCGAGCCGTTCGTTGCCGTCGCCGACCTGCACGGCTGGAAGCACAATTGCGATCTGTTCGGATTGCAGGATGCGGCCGACGACATCGTCCGACCGTTGCAGGACAGGCCGGTTCAGGTCGACCGCGAGACATTGACCCTCGGGTACGCCGGGGTCTACTCGAGCTTCCTGCGCCACGCCGAGACGGCAGCCAAACAGTACGGCCTCGACACCCGAGCGATCCTGCTCGCCGTCGGAGAACGCGGACTGGTCGGTGGACAGGAAGATCTGATCACCGATATCGCGTTGGACCTCGCGGCGGCGAAGAGCTGACTGGGCGCATCCAACCGCACAGGCGCAGCAATGAGCAGATCGGCTGCCTGACGTTTGTCGCCGCACGAGCGCCGGACAGTAATCCTGTCCGGCGCTCGCGCGTCGACCGCTGTCCGTGAGGTCAGGGCTTCGAATCCGTTCGCGCGCAGAGGAAAAGTCCTCTAGCGGCGTGGACGGACTGCATGCTTCGGCCGCTCACCGGATCCGATCGAAGCCAGCGCGGACAGCGCTGAGGTCATCGGTACCGTGTGAACGAAGGCCGCGCCGAGATTCGGCACAGTGTGAAGCACGTCCAACGCAGTTCGGTAGTCCTGGGCATCGCCGGAGTAGCTTGCCAGAACAGAGACCTCCTTCCGGATCGCGTCGTCCACATCAACTGTCACCGGTGCCCCGTAGATTCCGACGAGGACTATTCGCCCACCTCGACTCATTGCGCGGACGGCGTTGTTCAGAGCAGGGGCCGCGCCCGCCGCCTCGATCCACAGATCGACGCCGCGGGGCGGTTCGGCTGTCAGGTGCAACCCGACCAGCTCGCAGATGCCTGCTCTGTTCACCACATCGTCAGGTGTACCGACCACTGTCACTTGCGCACCCGCGTGTCGAGCGGCGATTCCGGCGAGCAGGCCGATGGCGCCAGGTCCACTGATCACCACGTGGTCGTCGGGGGACAAGCGTCCGCGTGTCAGTACCGCTCGACACGCGACGGACATCGGTTCGGTCAACACCGCGGTCTCGTCGGGCAACGAACCTACATGCAGCAATGTTCGAGCAGGTACCGCGACGGTTGTTGCCAGCCCGCCATTTCTCGACAACCCGAGCCATTCGCGTTTCTTGCATAGCTGACCCAATCCGCGGTCGCACAGGTCGCACTCCCCGCAGCCGAAGATCGACATGGGAGTAACTCGATCGCCGAGAGCCACCGTGGTGACCTCGGCGCCGATTTCGACCACCCGTCCGACGACTTCGTGGCCGAGAACGGTGCCGACCTCGATCCAGGACGAGCTCGGATCGCCATGCCAGATGTGGCTGTCGGATCCGCAGAGACCGCAGAGGTCGACGGCGATGATGACTTCTCCGAGACCTGCGGACGGCGATGGCAGCTCGCTGAGGGCCAACCCTCCGGGTTCGTATCCTTGTCGAACGACACCGACTGAATTGCTGGTTTCAGGCACTGACGCCACCATCGATCGGAATCACAGTGCCGGTTACGTACGCGGCAGCCTCACTGCTGAGGAAGCCGACGACTCCAGCGCAGTCTGCTGCAGTTCCGAATCGTCCCAGCGGGACGGTGCTCAACAGTTCGTCCGAGCCCTCTGCGGCGAACGCATTCGCAAGACGGCCCGTGTGGATGTATCCGGGTGCGAGACAGTTCACGGTGATCCCGCGAGGTCCCAGTTCACGAGCCAGATACCGCGAGTACATGATGATCGCGGCCTTCGACGCCCCGTAGTGCGCGTAGCCGCCGTCCGGTTCGGCCTTCCTGCCGAAGAGGCTCGACATCGTGATGATGCGACCGCCTGGCACGGGACTCATCGATGCAACCAACGCCTGGCAGGTGTGTACCGTCGCCATGAGGTTGCGCTCGACGACTTCGTGAAATGTAGACATCTCGACGACGCTCGCCGCGGTCTCGGCGAATCCGCCCTTTCCGCCACCCGCGATGCACACACCGATGTCGATCGGTCCCAGCTCGCCCGCAACAGCCTCGACGGCCTTCCTCGTGCTTTCGGCAGATGTGAGGTCGACTTGGACACCTACGGAACGTCGACCGAGCGCACGAATCTCACCGACGGTCGAGTCCGACGTCATCGACGCGGATTCGGCTTCGAACTCGTTGTACGACGTCAGATCGATATCGAGAACCGCGACGTCTGCACCCGCCTGTGCCAATCGAAGTGCGCAAGCCCGGCCGATGCCGCGAGCCGCACCTGTGACCAACGCGGTCTTTCCGCTCAGCGTTTCCTCGGTGTTCATTGCTGCGGCACCGAGTAACCGTCGACGGTGTGAAGATCTGCCATCACGTCCTGGTATCGGTCCTCGTTCGATACCGAAGAAACAATGACACGTACGCCTGTGATAGCCAGCGCCTCGGTGAGAGCGGTATGAAACTCGGCTGGGGTTCTTGCCGAGTAGGTCGTGCATCCTGCTGCGGCCGCTATCGCTGAATAGTCGGTCGAGGGGAACTCGGAAGCGATCACCCGGCCACGCTGACCGTGGTAAACCCATCCGAGGATGCGGTTGTCGAAGACCACGACGATCATGTCGACACCGAGTTCGACTGCAGTAAGGAGGGCATGGAACGACATGCCGAACCCGCCGTCTCCACACGTGGCGACTGCAAGCGAGTCGGGCCGCACCATCGCCGCGGCCGTCGCGGATGGAATCGCGTATCCCATGCCACCACCACCGTTAGGTTGAAGTACGGTCCCGCCTTCCTTCACGACGTAGTCGCTCAATACGAACAACCTGTTCTCACCCGCGTCGCAGGTCACGACGGTCTTGGCGGGCAGAAGCTCGTTCATGATGAGAACCGCGTCGCGAGCGCTGAAGTCACCGGTCGCCGATTCGGCTCGAGAACTCCGATTGCGGGCGCGTGCCTCCTCGACGCGTGTGCGGCCGCCACCGCTGAATCCCGCAGCCTGAGCACCGAGCGTCACCAGGCTCAATTCTGCGTCGCCGACGATGGCATTGGTTGCCGGCACAGTCCATCCGATGTTCCTGGGCTCCACATCGATGTGGATCAAGCGTTGACGGGTAGCCGAGATGAGGTCGGGGTGGAAGTCAGCGAGATCAGTTGCGCCGAGCTTCGTTCCGACTGCCACGATCACATCGCTCTCGCCGAGCGATCGATTGGCGTGATTGTGTCCGAACGAACCGATGACACCGAGCGCGAGAGCGTGATCCTCGGGGAATGTCCCCTTGCCTGCCGGAGTCGTCACGACTGGAATGTCGAGGGTGCGTGCGAACGACAGGAGCGCTGCCTCCGCATGGCCGAGACGAACACCATTACCTGCCAGGACTATCGGTTTCCGTGCTGATCCGAGTGTCTTGACTGCCGCCTCTATCTGCGACGGTGACACGACATCGGACCGAGGCGTCCCGTACGAGCCATGGAGGTACGACGGGGGCTGCGACTCGACCTGGACTCGTCCGAACAGTGAATCTCGGCGGAAGATGACGGCGACGGGGCCGGGCTCACCGGACGTCGCGTGCTTGATCGCCAACTGCGTCATCTGGAGCGCCTGGGTGGCGTCGTTCGCGACGAACGTCTCCTTGGTAATTGCGCGCATCGCTGCAGGGAGATCGACGGCGCCATAGCCACCGAGACTCGCCTGGTACGGCCCGAGATGCGACGACGGACCACCATCCGTCGCATCGAGAAGCACCAACATCGGCGACGCCCCGAGGTGAGCCTCCATGATGCCGATTCCGGCATTCCCCAGAATCCACTGACCTTGGCCCATGACTACCGACGGCACGCCGGTGAGACGCCCGCTCGCTTCAGCCATGACCGAACCGACACTTTCTTGTCGAACGAGATGAACATTCACATCGGCTTTCAAATCACGCAAAGCATCGAAAATGTGAACTGTGTAGCCGCCCGGCATTCCGTAGACAGTCGCCTGGTCCAAACCCGCGATTACTCGTCCGACTGCGACTGCGCCAGTGATGTCTTCATCTACTCGCGTAAAACTGGTGGTGTTTTGTTCCGTCATTTCTGAGATCACTCCTGAAGTCGACTAGTGCGCTTTGGTCGTCGGCTTGTCTTTTGCCGCAATGGATGTGAGTTCATCGAGCGGGTTGGGACGGAGTCGGCGAGTTTCGAGATCGAGCAGTCCGACGGTGAAATCGAGATGGCAGTTGTCGACTCCCTCGGCAGATCTGATCCACTGTTCGTGTCGTAATGTTTTGCCTGTGGTCGCGACGAACGAACTCGTCGCAACCACCGACTTTGCGGTGGAAAGTACCTCGTTGAGGTACTTGATGTGCACATCGAGAATTATCACTGCTCGGTCCAGTGCAACCAGACGAGCTGGGCTGATATCGGCCGACTCCATGTGTCGGACACGTGCGAATTCTGCAATCTCGACGTATGCGATATGGCTGATATGGCCATTCTGATCCAGGTCACGAAAGCGGAGTTCTATCGCCGTCTCGAAGCACGCGAAATTGTCATCGTTCACTGTCGGCCAAGATCCTTTCGAGCGGACTGAAACGGCGGGCTGGTCCCGGTGCGTTACGCGTGCGCACCTGGCATCAGACACGAGCGTGAATGCACGTGTCGTGAAGCACCGAGGACGCGGCATCCGTGGTCCATGCTCGCATAGTTGACTTGGATGTCAACATGATTTTCAAAAATTGGGAGGCGGCTGCAGGCCTCACCGTGGGTTGCAACCTCCTCGCTCGAGGTGCTGACTGCGCAGCCCCTCGTCTGATGCATGGTCCGAGCGAACAGGCTTTCTGCAGGTCATAGATAGATTCTGGCCAGAGATCTAGAGGCGGGTCTTCGGGTACTCGTGAAGGAGCTCTGTGCGATGACCGACGAAACCATGAGCGAATTTGTGAAGCCATTGAAATGACTATGGTGTCAAGTGTAGGTTGTGCACTGTACCGAGGCGGCCTTCGCCTCCGGTCATCGGCGGTCCGGTCGACACCGGTCGAGCAGACACGCTCGCCGGTTACCGACGAGTGGTACCGGCCCACGGATCAGCAAGCACGATATTTCCGTCAATTCATGATGATTCGATGCGCCGTATTCGGTGTTAATGGAGGGGTCGTTGGATGTCACAACTGGTATCGCGGCTTGATGTACGTTCGGATGAATTCGAGCGCAATCGCAAGGCAATGCTTACGGCGCTTGAATCTATCGAGGGTCACACCGCCAAGGTGGTGGCCGGTGGTGGTGAACGGTATGTCGAGCGACATCGAGCGCGAGGAAAACTGCTGGTTCGGGAGAGGGTCGAACTCCTGATCGACCGGGACAGCGCGCTTCTCGAGCTGTCCCCCCTCGCCGGGGCGGAAACGGACGATCCCATCGGCGGCGGTGTCGTTACCGCGGTCGGTGTCGTCTCCGGCGTCGAGTGCGTGATCATCGCCAACGATGCAACTGTCCGGGGTGGCGCGCAGTCGCCGTCGACAGTCCGCAAGATCAACCGTGCACTCGAGGTGGCCACGGTCAATCGGCTGCCTTTGATCACACTCGTGGAGTCCGGCGGAGCCGACCTGCCGAATCAGTCGAAGATATTCGTTACTGGTGGAAGCTCTTTCAAGGACATCTCACGGCTGTCGAAGGCAGGTATTCCTACCATCTCGCTCGTCTTCGGCTCGTCCACGGCCGGCGGTGCATACATGCCGGGAATGTCGGACTACACGGTCCTGGTCAAGGAACAGGCTCAGGTCTTTCTCGGTGGGCCGCCGTTGGTGAAGATGGCGACGAACGAGGATGCGGACGTCGAAGAACTTGGCGGCGCGGAGATGCATGCGCGGGTATCCGGTCTTGCGGACTATCTCGCGGCTGATGAACGAGATGCACTCCGGATCGGTCGAGAGATCATGGCGCATCTTCGCGGGGTACGACCTCCGTCGACTCTGACCGGAGGCAGCGAGCCGGTGTACCCCGTCGACGAGTTGCTCGGCATCCCATCGGCAGACCCACGTCAGCCGTATGACATCCGCGAGATCATCGCGCGAACCGTCGACGGGTCCGATCTGGCGGAATTCAAACCGATCTATGGCGCAAATTTGGTATGCGGGTGGGCGACGCTTCACGGTCAGAGTATTGGCGTCCTCGGCAACAACGGCATCTTGTTCTCCGAGGAGGCACAGAAAGGCTCGCAATTCATTCAGCTCTGCAACCAGACCGGTACCCCGTTACTTTTCATCCACAATATAACCGGCTTCATGGTCGGCACTCGGTATGAGCAAGGCGGAATCATCAAGGACGGCGCAAAGCTGATCAACGCGGTCTCGAACTCCGTTGTGCCGCACCTGGTATTGATGGTCGGGTCGAGCTACGGCGCGGGAAACTACGCGATGTCGGGTCGCGCGTACGATCCGCGATTCGTGTTCACGTGGCCGTCGCACAGAATCGCGGTGATGGGTGGAAAGCAGCTTGCCGGCGTTATGTCGATCATTCGAAAGAATGCGGCGGAAGCCGCGGGTCGTACGTTCGACCTTGACGACGACGCTGCGCGACGGCAGACGATCGAAGATCAGATCGACCGTGAGTCGACAGCGCTCTATTCCACTGGGCAGGTATGGGACGACGGGATCATCGATCCGCGAGACACGCGAGTAGTCCTTGGTCTCGCTCTCTCCGCCGCTATGGGACGCCCTTCGAGCGGTGCCCGAGGCTTCGCAAACTTCAGGATGTGATCAGGTGACAATTACAAGAATCCTCGCAGCAAACCGTGGTGAGATCGTGAGTCGAATCGCGAGATCTGCTCGTAGACGCGGTGCCGAGACCGTAGCGGTGTACGCCGCGAGTGATGCCGATGCCCATTATCTGAGCGATGCAGACGTCGCCTATTACCTCGGTGACGACGAGAAGGCGCGCCCCTACCTCGACATCGCGCTCCTGATTCGGGCTGCACAGGAGACCCGCTGCGATGCAGTGCATCCGGGGTTCGGATTTGTCGCCGAGAACGCGACATTCGCACGAGCAGTCATCGACTCCGGACTGATCTGGATCGGTCCGTCGCCTGCCGCGATCGACGCGATGGGGCCGAAAGTACAGGCCAAGCGCATTGCGGTTCAGGCGGGTGTCGCGGTGTTGGAGAGCATCGAACTGACGGACGACGTAGAGGCGGCAGCTCTACAAGCTACCCGGACATTGACTCCGCCACTGCTGGTCAAGCCTTCCGCGGGGGGCGGCGGCAAGGGGATGCACCGAGTCGACGATGTCAAGGACCTGGCGAAGGTTCTGGTAGCCGCGCAACGGGAGGCACAGGCATCGTTCGGCGATCCGACGCTGTTCATCGAACGATATCTGGAGACAGCACGACACGTCGAAGTGCAAGTCATGGCAGACACTCACGGGAACGTCATCCATCTCGGCACGCGAGACTGTTCGGTGCAACGTCGACACCAGAAGATCATCGAAGAAGCGCCGGCACCCGGTTTGTCCGAGGAGCTTGCGGCGAAGATGTGCACCGCGTCGGTCGAGCTTGCTCGAAGCATCGAATACACCGGCGCGGGCACTGTCGAGTTCATGGTGTTCGGCGATGAATATGCCTTCCTCGAGATGAATACCCGCCTGCAGGTCGAGCATCCCGTCACCGAGCAAGTTACGGGAGTGGATCTGGTGGATCTTCAGATCGCCGTAGCCGACGGTGCGCGGCTGCCGATCGTGCAGGACGACGTCGCGATCACGGGCCACTCGTTCGAGGTTCGTCTATACGCTGAGGACCCGGCCGCCGGATTCCTTCCATCGCCGGGCGTGGTCGATGTATTCGAGTGGGATGCAGGCCTCGCGCGCTGGGAGGTAGGCGTCAGCTCGGGGAGCCGAGTGAGCCCGAAGTACGACCCCATGATTGCCAAGATCGTCACGACCGGTCGTAATCGTGACGAGGCGCGTCTGCAGATGATTCGGGCCCTTCGCGGAATGGTGATCGGCGGAGTGAAAACCAACCGCGATATGTTGCTGGCCGTTCTGAGCAACGTATCTTTCGCAGACGGCTGCGTGCCGACGCGGTTCCTCGATGACAATCCTGATCTCGCGATCACCCGTCCGTGCGCGAAGGTGCGCGCAGTCAACGTCATTGCCGCAGTCCTGTCGGATGTGGTCCTGCGACGTCGTGCCGAGCCGCTGCAGGGCTTCGCGCCGTTCGGGTGGCGAAACGTCCGCAGCGCTCTGACGAACGTCGAAGTCATGGCTGACGACGAGGCGATGTCGGTCGGGTACCGCAGCGACCGAACCGGCAGGCAGTGGACGGTCGAGCTCGACGACGCAGTCTTCGAGGTCGAGTCGTTGACTGTGGACACAAACCATGTCGACCTCGTCATCGGCGGTATCCGTCACCGCGTCGCAGTGCGATTCACCGACTCGAGTATCGTCGCCGCGTCGATCGGTGGTCAGACGGTGGTGTCGGAGCTCGACCCGTTGGTCGGAGAGTCCGAAGCGATCCAGGGCAGGCTGGCGTCGCCACTCCCGGGCACTGTGATCTCGATCGAACGTGCGGTTGGCGATCAGGTCGAGGCAGGCGAGGTCTTGGTGGTCATCGAGGCGATGAAAATGGAGCACTCGGTTCGGGCAGTGGAAAGCGGAGTCGTCACGGCGCTGCACGTCAAGGTCGGCGAGGTCGTCGAACATGATCAGACACTCGTGGAAATGGATGACGAGAAATGACACGTGACAAATTGATCGTGGCCAACTGCTCGGGCTTCTTCGGAGATCGCATCTCAGCTGCTCGCGAAGTCGTCGAGTATCCGGACCTGGATGTCTTGACCGGCGATTGGCTCGCCGAGCTCACCATGCTCATCCTGCAGAAGCAACATGCGCGTGATCCATTGAAGGGATTCGCCTCGACCTTCCTGATCCAGGTCGAAGAGGTTCTGGGGACGTGCATCGATCGCGGGATAAAAATCGTATCCAACGCAGGAGGAATCAACCCCGACGGTTGCGCAGAGGCCGTGCAGAGGATCGCGGACAGGCTGGGACTCTCGGTCAGTGTCGGCTCTGTCTCGGGCGACAACATCGTCGGGCGTGTCGACGAGCTTGTCGCCGATGGATCGCTGACTCGGTTCGACGGGCGGCCGTTCGATGAGACCTTCGAGCCCGTCGTTGCGAATGCCTACCTCGGCGGGTGGGGGATCACCGCCTCGTTGAACGCTGGGGCCGACATCGTCGTCACAGGCCGAGTGACCGACGCGGCGCTGGTCACCGGTGCGGGCGCGTGGGGTTTCGGCTGGGCCACCGACCAGTGGAACGAACTCGCCGGCGCAGTGATCGCCGGGCACATTATCGAGTGCGGCGCCCAGGCGACCGGTGGAAACTACGCCTTCTACGACGAACTCGGACCAGATCCGCGACTGGGATTTCCGGTCGCCGAGTTGGAGGCCGACGGGTCGTCGACCATCACGAAGGTGCAGGGAACGGGCGGTGTGGTGTCGACCGATACGGTCACCGCTCAGCTCCTGTACGAGATTCAATCCGACGTCTATCACAATCCCGACGTCTCGGTACTCCTCGACACCGTGGAGCTGCAGCAGGTCGGTCCGGACCGTGTGAACGTAGCCGGAGTGCGTGGTGTGAGGCCGCCGGATACGCTGAAAGTCTCCATGGGCGAGCCCGGCGGATGGCGCAACGATATGACTCTGGTCCTGACAGGGTTGGACGCACAGGGCAAAGCAGCAATGGCCGAGGCCGCGATCTGGGATGCGATTCCCGGTGGGCAGGAGGTCTTCGACGACGTCTCCGTGGAACTCATCGGTCACGCGGTGGACGATCCGGCGACAGTCGGGGCTGCCACGACATTACTGCGCATCGCGGTCAGCGGTCAGGACGAGAAGGTCGTCGGGCGCGCGTTCTCATCGGCGGTTACCGGTACCGGCCTGGCGAGCTATCCCGGTTTCTACACCATCAACCCGCCTCGTCCGGCATCGTCGTTCGCGCGGTTCGTGCCCGGGCTCGTTCAAGCGGATCGGGTCGTGTCCAAGGCAACGGTCGACGGGACAGCGGTCGTGATACCAGCGACACCGCGCGGATTCGATCACCGAGTCGGTGTCGCACCCGATACCGGGGCCCCGCCGGTCGAGCTCGACGGGAAACTCAGCCGAGTCTCGCTGGGCTCTGTCTATGGAGCCCGGTCCGGGGACAAAGGCGGGAACGCGAACGTCGGATTGTGGGCCCGCACCGATCAGGAGTGGGAGTGGTTGCATTCACGTATCTCCACAGAACTCATGTCCGAATTGTTGCCTGGTGATCGGAAGTACGACATCGAACGAGTCGTACTTCCGAAACTGCGCTCGCTCAACTTCGTCGTCAAGGGGTGGCTGGGTCACGGTGTAGCGTCGAATCTTGCGCTCGACTCTCAGGCCAAAGGTTTAGGCGAGTTCATTCGTGCGCGCTTGATCTGGGTGCCGGAACAGTTCACGAAAGGCTGAGAACGGCGGCACCCGTACCCTGTGGTGAGTGATGGCTCTCGTGGCCCGACATGGATGGATTGGTAGGACGGTGGACTCCTTCACAGAACCGACGCGGAGCGCAAACAGGCAGCCGCAGACTGCACGGGGAAGGAGCTCCCGCAACGCGCTGATCCGTGCCGCCCGCGAGGTATTCGAAGAGCAGAACTTTCACGAAGCGAGGATCGCCGACATCCCCGCTCGAGCTGGGATGTCGTACGGGACCTTCTACACTTATTTCGACTCGAAAGAAGAGATCTTTCGCGAAGTCGTCAGCACGGTCACCAGCGAAGTCTTCAACGCCGCCCGGTCCGGTTTGAGTCGGGACGCGACTCCAGTGGAGCGCATTCGTGATGCGACTGCCCGTTACCTCGATGCATACCAGCGTAGTGCCCGGTTGATGCACGAAATCGAGCAGATATCGCCGCGAAACGAGTATCTGCGCGAGCTTCGCCTGGAGGTCCGCTCTCCGTTCCTCCGGCGGATAGAAGCAGGTATCGACCGGTGGAAAGAAGAGGGAGTGGCTGCGGCTGACCTCGATTCGAAAATCGCAGCGAGCGCGCTCGGCGGCATGATCGAGTTCTTCGCTCGACAATGGTTCCTGTTCGGCGAGCGGTACGACAAAGCCACGGCCCTGGACACATTGACGACCCTGTGGGCCCGGGGCATCGGTATCGAGATGGCGGTGCAACGGAACACCCCCGTACCACTGAGCCCGGAAACGTCCGACGACTCGGTGTCGTTCGTCGATCAGCCGCCCGAGCGCTCCAACACCAGAGACTGATTCGACTGACGCCCCTTGCCTCAGCAGAGGCTGGGCCGTCGGTACTTGCGCATGTGAGGCGCCGTCGTTGCGCGCCAAGGCCCGGTTTGCGGTGCCGAAATTCGGCCCCTATCTGCCCATCCCAGTGGACATAATTGACTTCAATGTCATCTTGTCGACCAGGTCGCCCGATCGGAACGCGGCAGTGGTAGCCGACTGAGTTCGGCGCAGAATATGCAGCTCACGGCGTCAGTGAGGAGCTTGTCCTCTCTGCTACCGACCGATTTTGATGGTCGTAGAGGCGTAATCCTTTTGCCGCTCTTGCCAGAAGTCGATTCGTATGTCATGTTATGTGTGGCCCTCGACACACAGGGTTGTGGGTTCTGATGGAGAGGCGCCAGGTGGTCTACAGCAACACGGTTACGACATTGGATCCGGTCGAACATCGATCGATTTCGACGGTGCTGAGGCGTCAACTTGCCGAGCGCCCAGATCAGCTTGCAGTTCGTGATTACGAACAGGATCTGACCTACCGTCAACTGGACGAGCGGATTCGTCGAGTGGGAGGCGGTTTCGCTGCGCTGGGCGTGAAAGCCGGCGACACCGTCCTTCTGATGCTCGACAATCATGTCGACTACATCACGACGTGGTTGGGCCTCACGACAATCGGTGCCGTCGAGGTACCGGTCAACACCGCCTACCGTGGGTCGTTGCTGTCGCACATAGTGAACGACTCGGGTGCCGCTGTCATCGTGATCGAAGATTCCTACCTCGAGCAGTTGTCGGATATTCGGGGTGAGATCGACCATCTACATCGCGTCATCGTTCGAGGCGCTGACAGCACGCTCGTGGAAATGCATTGGACAGCTACAGAATTCGGTGATCTCAGGTTGGCTGATCCGGTGCTGGAGGCGGCTGACTCCAAGCCATGGGATCTGATGGCGATCATGTACACCTCGGGAACGACCGGGAAGTCGAAAGGGGTGCTCGCCTCGCACGGCCTGGCATACAGCTACTGCGCCCTGCACTGGATCGAGCCAGGGGAGGTCGTCATGTGCAACCTCCCACTGTTCCACGTCGGCGGACAGTGGGCAGGCGTCTACATGGCTCTCATCAACGGCGGCACAAGCGTTATCGTGCCACGGTTCTCCGCGTCCGGATTCTGGGACGATGTATATCGTTTCGGTTGCACCCAAACTCTCTTGCTCGGCGCCATGGCGAGTTTCCTGTTCGCGCAACCTGCGCGGGAAACCGACCGCGGCCATGCTCTCCGAAACGTCAACATGGTTCCGGTGCTTCACAATCACGAGAAGTTCGCTCAGCGTTACGGAGTGCGAATCGGTACCGCATACGGGATGACCGAGCTCTCTTCGACGATCTCGATGCCATACGGATCAGCAATTCCAGGTGGGACGGGCTGGGTGCGACCGGATTTCGCCGCGCGACTGGTCGACGAACACGACTTCGAAGTCCCAAGTGGAACTGTGGGAGAACTCGTTCTGCGCCCACACGACCCGTGGGCGATGATGTCCGGATACCACGGGCTACCGGACAGCACGATCGAGGCGTGGCGTGGTCTCTGGTTTCACACCGGCGACGCGATGATCAAGGACCAGAATGGTTGCCACCACTTCGTGGATCGTCGGAGCGATGCGCTCCGAGTGCGAGGAGAGAACATCTCGTCGTTCGAGGTAGAGCGCGAGATCGCGGCGCATCCTTCGGTCATGGCCTGTGCTGTCGTGGCCGTCGCCAGCGCGCATACCGAAGACGACGTCAAGGCGGTAGTGGTCCCGATCGACGGGGAGGAGCTCGGGCCCGAGGAGCTCCTCGAGTTCCTCGTTCCGCGGCTCCCGTACTTCATGGTTCCCCGGTACATCGAGATCGCACAATCGTTGCCGACCACGCCAACCCAGAAGATCAGGAAAGCCGAGCTGCGAGCTGCCGGCGTCACGGGTGAGACGTGGGACCGCGAGCACGCGGGTTACCGCGTTACCAAGAACGGCCTTCAAGCCCCGAATTCAGAACCGCGTCGCAGCCAGCGAAATATGTAAGAGGTAAAGCCATGAATATGATGTCACTCATCATTGATACCGCGCGTATCAGTGCAATTTACGCCTTATTGGGACTCGCCTGGGTGATGGTTTTCAAAGCGAGCGGAATTCTCAACTTCGCGGTCGGTCAATTCCTCGTCATCGGCGTGTTCGTCTACTACGCGCTCGATCAAGCAGGATTGCCGTTGGTAGTCGCCTTCCTCGTCACTCTTGTGGTGATGTCGATGGTCGGAGCCGCAACGTACATGGGTCTGGTCAAGAGAGTGGTAGGCCTGCCCATTCACGCGCCGATCATGTTGACTTTTGGTCTGTCGATCCTCTTGGACGCAGTCATCGGCGTCGTGTGGGGCCCGGCGAGTCGCAACCTGACGGCACCGTTCACCGATGTGCGTTATCGATTCGGTGACGTTGCGTCGATCAGCCGTCTCGAGATCGCGGTGGTCGTGCTGGCAGCCACCATCTTGGCCGCGATCGTAATCCTCCTGAAGTTCACGAAAGTCGGAACGCAGATGAGGGCATCGAGCGAGTCACCGCTCCTTGCCAGCCAACGCGGTGTGCGAATCAATCGGCTGATCGCACTGGGCTGGGCCATCTCTCTGATCGGCGCCACTGTCGGCGGGATCGGATTCGCATACACCTCCGCTGCATCCACGAGCCTCGTAGAACTCGGCCTGCGCGGCCTCGCTCCCGCACTCGTAGGCGGCCTGGACAGCATTCGCGGTCTGGTCGCAGGTTCGATCATCGTCGCATTGAGCCAGACGCTCGGCGTCTACTTCTTCGGCGGCCAGGCATCCGAAGTCACCGCCTACGTATTGCTGATCTGCGTCCTGTGGATCAAGCCGACCGGACTGTTCGGCCGCAAGAGTGCCGTACGTGTCTAGCTGAGCGGACAACCGAAATTCAGCTTTTCCAGACTCTCGGATAATTCCCTCTCAAAGCAAGGAAGAAAATGAGAATTCCTACTCGTAAGACCATTGCCTCACTGGCAGCATTGGCGGCTGTCTCATCGCTGGTCGCGTGCAGCTCGGATGGATCAGGCGATGGCTACCAGATCGGTGTCATGACCGATCTATCCGGACCGTATTCACGGCAGTCACAGACATGGATCGCAGGACTCCGGTCGAGCATCGATCAGACCAACAAGGCCGGTGGAGTCAATGGGCGCCAGATCGAGTTGATCGAGCGGGACAACGCGAGCGATCTGCAGCGTGCTATCACGAACTTTCGTGAGCTCGACAGCGCTGATGTAATCGCCAACTTCGGCAACAACTTGAGCAATATAATCGCAGCGGTCGCACCACAGGCCGAGTCGACCAAGATTCCCACCGTCACACTGACCGACGTCCCTGCCGTGATGACCCCCGAACCGCCGTCATATGTGTTCTCCGACGAGGTTCCGACGCCGACGTGGGCTGCGCTTCAACTCGACTATGCTGCAAAGCTGTTCAAGGATCGCGGGATAACGAACCCGAAGATTGCGGTGTACACGATCGAGACTGCATCTGCCGAACCGTACCGTGCAGCGATCGTCGAAGGAGCAAACGAACGCGGCTGGACTGTGGTGGCATCCGAATCAGCGGAGCAGACAGCCACCGACGTCACGACGCAGGCACGCAGCATTGCCTCCGCCAAGCCGGACGCGGTGGTGACCTATGTCGTCAACATCGTCCAGGCAATCACTGCATTTCAAGCGCAGGGACTCCCGCGACCTGTCCCAGTGATCTCGCAGAAGCAGTCCGGCGACGTTTCCAATTTCGAGGCGATTGCCAAGATGGGCCAGGATTTCTCCGCTATGCGTTCGTTCACGATGCCCTACGAAACAGACGTTCCCGCCGTGAAGGCCATGCGCGACGCGATCGAAGCGGCCGGTCAATGGAAAGACGAACTGGAGACCAGCGAGTACACGACGCAGGGATACGTCGATGGACTACTGATCAAGAATGCACTCACGGTGTGTGGCGAAGAGTGCGACCGCGATGGATTCCGAAATGCACTGCAGGACACCACGGCGTTGGACACCGATGGCCTGTCGGGCGCATTCGGTCAAGACGGCAACCACCGGTTCGTTGCCGAGGGGAAGGTCTACAGGTGGGATCCGTCGAAGAACCTTCCGTTGCCCCTCGACGACACATGGCTGAACGCAGAGTGAGCCCGAACAAGAACCGCTAAGAATCACGGAGAATCATGACTGCTGAAACTGGGTCCATGCTCGAAGTACAGGGGATCAACCTCTCGTTCGGTGGAACGCAGGTGTTGCGAGAGGTGAATTTCGGCGTCCCGAACGGACAGATCATCGGACTCGTCGGTCCGAACGGCGCAGGTAAGAGCAGTCTCCTCAATGTCATCAGCGGTCTGTACAGGGCGCAGTCCGGACACGTGATGTTTCAGGGACAGCCCCTTACTGGCAGAGCACCATGGAAGGTCGCCAATCGCGGCGTGGCGCGGACCTTTCAAAATGTCGAGCTCGTCGACGATTCCACACTCGCGGACAATGTGCTCCTCGGCAGGCACAGGCACAGCAAAGCCACCCTCATCGAGTCGATCCTGCACGTGGGACGGGCGGTGACAGAAGAACGCGCAGGCCGCCGGATGGCAGCCGAGTTGTTGGAGATGGTCGGACTCGGTGGACGAGACAATGAACTGGTAAGCAGCATGTCGTTCGCCGAGAAGAAATTGGTGGAAATCGCGCGAGCACTCGCGCTGGAACCAACTCTTCTGCTCCTCGACGAGCCGGCTTCGGGCATGAGCTCCCGCGACAAGCATGCGATGGTTGCGACGCTGCTGTCGCTCAAGAAGGAACAGGGGCTGACTCAGGTGCTCGTCGAGCACGATATGCAGCTGGTCGGAGCGGTGTGTGATCGAATCGTGGTGCTCGACGCAGGAGCCGTAATCGCAGAAGGGCCGCCCCGAGAAGTCCTGGCCCTCAAAGTCGTTGTGGACGCGTATCTGGGCGCCGACGACTCGAAGAACAACGACATCGGCTCTGCCGACATTGAGGAGACGCAGTGACTGCAAACGACTGGACCGAGGTGATCGCGGGAGCGCGTACCGCCCAGGCGGCGGTACTCGACTCGGCACGACCTGAGGCGGTGCAGAAGCAGCGAGGCCGCGACATGCTCACCGCCCGTGAGCGAATCGCCGTCCTGGCCGACGAGGGCTCCTTCATGGAGAGCGGCGCGCTCGTCACCCCGAGCCCGGAAACCGTGCACCACACGGGAGACCGTCCTGTGCCTGCAGACGCAGTCATCACCGGACGCTGCCTCGTCGACGGCCGACCGGTACACGTCATGTCCATGGATTTCACAGTGCTCGGCGGAAGCATCGGAACCGTGGGATCGCTGAAAATCGATAAGCTCGTGGAGCGATCGCTGACCCTCGGGATTCCACTGGTCATGCTCCTCGAGGGAGGCGGACACCGGATTCAAGAGGGGCTGGACGCTCGACATTTCGCCATCGGTGCACCGCTGTTCAGGATCTTCACCAAGCTGTCCGGATGGGTACCGATCACTGCGGCGGTGCTGGGGCCTGGATTCGCGGGAGCGTCGAACTATTCCGCCATGGCTGACTTCGTCGTCATGCGCCGCGGGACATCGCAGATGGGCATCGCCGGTCCGGCACTCGTCGCGGCGGCCACCGGGGAGATCACCGATGCCGAAAAGCTCGGTGGCGCAGCGGTGCAGGCCGACAAGAACGGCATCGCCGACCTTGCGGTGGACTCGGACGAAGAAGCGGTCAATGCCATGAAGGAGTATCTGGCTTTCCTTCCCACGAACGCCCAAGCGGAGCCTCAGAACCGTACGCACAACGAGACGGAAGCTGACGAACCGGTCGACATGACGGACATCGTTCCCATCAGCACACGCAAAGCGTATGACGTTCACAAGGTTATTGCTGCGATCGTCGACGACCAAGAGTATTTCGCGATCAAACCGGGGTATGCGCGCAATCTCGTGACGGCGCTGGCGCGAATCGGCGGGCGGCCGGTGGGCATTATTGCGAATCAGCCGAAGGTGATGGCCGGTGCGCTCGATAGCGCTGCGTGCGAAAAGGGCGCCCACTTCGTTTCCCTGTGCGATGCATTCGGCATCGCTCTCGTATATCTCATCGACGTCCCGGGCTTCCTGGTGGGTTCACCAGCCGAGGCGACCGGTCTGGCTCGAAGGAGCGGCAGACTTGTGTTCGAACTCGGACAAGCTACAGTTCCGCGCTGCAGCATCGTCCTGCGTAAAGGCTACGGTCTTGCATACGTCGCAATGTGTGGTGGCCGCAGCTTCGACGCCGACCTTGCCGTCGCATGGCCATCTGCGGAGATCTCAGCAATGAGTGTCGAGGGTGCCGTCGACGTGATGTTCAAGAAGGACTTCAACTCTGCTGACGACCCCGACGCTCGGCGTGCCGAGTTGATCGCGGGCTTCAAGAGCCAGCTCGGTGGCGTGTACGGCGCAGGTGGGTACGGAATCGACAATGTGATCGAGCCATCCGAGACCCGCGCGAACTTGCTGGCCGTGCTTCGCGACGCGCCGCTGCGCCGAATCGAAATCAACCCTCCTCGGGTCCATGCGATTTCACCCATCTGAACAGGCGACACGGATACCTCAGGAGACATCGTGATCGATAGAACAGCAGTGCGGCCGGAGACTGACAGTCCGGGAACGGAAAGCCCGCCCGTGTCGATGCTCACGCAGCTCGGCAGGTTCGTTGCGTCGCACTCGCTGATCTGGGTGGCTGCATGGATTCTGATGCTTGCGGTCCTACCTGGAATCCTCGGAGCTCGATGGACCGACGTTGCAGTGCTGGTGTTCATTGCAGTGATAGGTTCGGTCGCGCTGAACATGGTCACCGGAACAGCCGGTCAGATGTCGCTCGGTAATGCCGCGCTCATGGCTGTCGGCGCATACACGGCGGCAGGCATGACGTATGCGAACCCGGGGATTCCATTCATCGTGACGATCATCGTCGCGGCAGCGGTGACAGGCATCGTCGGCCTGCTGGTAGCGGTACCCGCGCTGCGTATGTCCGGGCTGTACCTGGTCATGGCGACACTTGCACTTCAATTCATCGTCCAGTTCGCGGCGCGGAAATTTCAGCTCGCAACTGTCGGCGAAGCCGGGTTCCAAATGCCCCGTCCCAGCCTGTTCGGATTCAAGCTCGACAGCGGGAACAACTGGATCTATTTCACCGGAGTTCTCGCCATTCTTGCCCTGCTGGGATATCGAAATCTGCTCCGCAGCAAGTTCGGTCGCGCATGGCTCGGTATCCATCACCGCGAGCAGGCAGCGGAAGCCCTCGGCGTCAATGTGAGTCGCTACAAATTCGTGGCGTTCGGAGTCAGCTCGATGTTCATCGGACTGCAAGGCGCGGTATTCGGCTACTACCTGTACGGCGTCGAGGTGGACACCTTCACTCTCGCGCTTGCCATCAGTTACGTGGCGATGATCATCATCGGTGGAATGGGCAGTCCGTTGGGCAGCCTGCTCGGCGCGATCTTCGTGATCGCGCTCCCGTATCTGGTCCAAGACATCATCGGATCGATGTCGACCGAAGTGCCTGGCGTGAGGCTCGTGCACGAACACCTCTTCGACGTGCAGAAGGGCCTGTATGGGTTGGCGATCATCGCGTTCCTACTCCTCGAGCCCAGTGGTCTTCGAGGGCTGGTCGGAAGGGTATCGGGTGGTATCCGACGGCTCGCGGCGAAACGTGTATCGATCGAAGGAGAAGCATGAAGGAAGTGATGTTGGATTGCCAAGGCCTGGCCGTTGTGTACAACCGAACCGCAGTCGGTGTCGACGACGTGACATTTCAGGTGGACGAAGGCGAGATCGTCGCGCTCGTCGGGCCGAACGGTGCGGGAAAGTCGACGACGCTGCGTGCCATCGGTGGATTCCTCAAATCTGAGGCAGGCACGGTGTCGGCCGGGAACATCACGCTGTTCGGAAGCGACATCACAGGGGAACAACCTTTTTCCATCGCTCGACGAGGCGTGGCCTTGATCCCGGAGGACGACAAGATATTTCGGAACCTGACCGTAGAGGAGAACCTCGAGGTCGCGCCCGGGAGCAAGAAAGATCAAAGCAAGATGATCGAGTTCGCGCTCGACGTCTTTCCGATACTCGAGGAGAAATGGAAAGTGCCTGGTGGCCTCCTCAGCGGTGGCCAGCGCCAGATGCTCGCTATCTCGATGGCGTTGTCGAATACACCGAAACTTCTGCTCGCGGACGAGTTGTCTCAGGGCATCGCGCCAGTTCTCGTCACCGAGATCATGCGCGCGGTAGCTCGCATCAACGCGGAGCTGAATGTCGGGGTCCTCTTGGTCGAACAGAATGTGCGGGCGGCTCTGGGGATTGCGGGGCGGGTGAACGTGATCGAGGGAGGGAAAGTTGTCTGGCGCGGGACTGCCGACGACGCTCGTGACGACGATGCATTTACCAAGGCGTACATGGGTCTTACCGAGGACAGCGCTGAGCCAGCAATGACAGATGTGAAAGGACTGCGAAAATGAAGAGCCTACTGATCGCAAATCGTGGCGAGATCGCCTGCCGCGTGATCAAGACGGCGAAATCGATGGGCATTCGAACCGTGGTTGTGCATTCCGAGTCCGACGCCGAATCGCGGCATGTCCGGGAAGCCGATGAGGCTGTGCTGATCGAGAGTGATCGGCCGGTCGGTGCCTACCTCGATGTCGAGGCAATCACGTCAGCTGCTGTTGCCACAGGGTGCGAGGCCGTCCACCCGGGATACGGTTTTCTCTCCGAAAGCTCTGCGCTTGCCGACCGGGTACACGAGCTAGGTCTCACGTGGGTAGGCCCGACAGCCGAGACCATTCGAATGATGAGCAGTAAGGTGAACGCTCGCGATCTGATGGAACAGGCAGGTGTACCGGTCGTGCCGGGCGCTCGTCTGGAGGACGCCTCGGACGAGGACGTACTCGACGCGGGACGCCGAGTGGGATATCCGCTCCTGGTCAAGGCCGCTGCAGGTGGCGGCGGGATCGGCATGCAACGTGTAGACGATGAATCGCGCCTCCTGCAGGTTCTCGAGCAGGTTCGATCGGCCGGAGGCCGATTCTTCGGCGATTCGACGACCTTCCTCGAACGGTTCCTCGTGTCGGCCCGGCATATCGAGGTTCAGATCTTCGGCACCGCCGATGGCCGCGTCGTCGACCTGGGCCTTCGAGACTGCTCAGTGCAGCGCAGGCATCAGAAGATCGTCGAGGAGAGTCCCGCAGTGGGACTGTCCGAGGACCTGATAGCTGCGTTGCGCACCGCCGCACGGAACGCAGGAAGTGCGGTGGCATACCAGAACGCGGGGACTGTCGAATTCCTCGTCTCCGGAGACGAGTTCTTCTTCCTCGAAATGAACACGAGGATTCAGGTGGAGCATCCAGTCACCGAACTGGTGACTGGAGTCGACCTGGTCGAGATGCAGCTGCGGTCAGCGGTAGGGGAGATCGTGCTGGTCGATCCGGTCGAAGTTCGCGGTCATGCGATCGAAATGCGTTTGTACGCAGAGGATCCCGTCCGATTTCTGCCGAGCCCAGGGCCACTCGAGCACTATCGGGAACCGACGGGCAACGGAATCCGTGTCGACCGCGGCTACGACCAGGGTGATGTGATCACCAGATTCTTCGACCCGTTGATCGCGAAGCTGTGCGTCTATGCAGACGACCGCACTTCGGCCGTCGCTCGTGCACAGGCCGCTCTCGCCGACTTCGAGGTATCCGGCCTGATCACCAACCTTCCCTTTCTCGCTGCACTGGTCGACTCCGATGAGTTCGATGCAGGCGGCTACGACACCAATATCTGTGACCGAATCAAGCGGTGACAAGTGCTGAAAGGCAATACGAAATGACCAGATCAATCGAATCGGATATGGCCGCAGGTGTGTGGCAGGTCAGTGTCGCAGTCGGCGACATTGTTCGTGAGGGCGACGTTCTGATGGTGCTCGAGTCGATGAAGATGGAGATTCCGATCGAGTCACCCGTCGATGGCACCGTCGAGTCGATCGCAGTCGCAGCGGGCGACGCAGTTGTCACTGGACAGGAACTGGCCGTGATCTCCTGATGGAACCAATCAAGAGAATAGTGGACGTCGACATCGGTGATCGCGTCGCCACTATCACCCTCAATTCGCCGCACAACCGAAATGCACTGTCGCGGGCACTGCTCGTGCAGCTAGCGGATGCCTTGAGGGTTACTTCGGGGCGTGATGACGTCTCGGTCGTAGTGCTGACCGGGGTCGATCCAGTGTTCTGTGCCGGGGCCGACCTCAAAGAGCAGACCGAGGAACACGTACCGAACCAGGTTGGCCTGATCGACATCATGGTCGCGATCGACCGGCACACATGCCCTGTCGTCGCCCGTGTTGCAGGTCCGGCGCGAGCCGGAGGTATAGGCCTGCTGGCCGCCTGTGACATCGCAATCGGCCTGACCGACGCGACCTTTGCGTTCACCGAGGTAAAGATCGGCGTCGTTCCGGCAGTGATCTCGTTGCCGGTGTTCGAGCGGATGGGAACCGTTGTTGCACATCAATATTTCTTGACCGGTGAGACGTTCTCCGCGATTCGGGCTGCGGAGACAGGCCTGTTGAATGCAGTGGTGGCCGCCTCGGAACTGGACAACGAAGTCGATCGGATTGTCGGTCTGCTCAAGGAAGCCGGCCCCAACGCGTCGACCGAGACCAAAAAGCTTCGTCGACGCTACGGTGGCCCGATTCGGATCGAGCTCCTCAACGAACTTCAAACGCTGTCCACCAGCTTTTTCGCGAGCGGCGAGGGTCAGGAAGGGATCGCCGCATTTCGCGAGAAGCGCACACCTGCTTGGATGCAATTCGCGTCGTGACGGCAGGGGTGCGTGCTCGCCGGAACGCGATCTCGATCTCGATCGGATGCCCTGCGTAGTCGGTACATTGTTCGATCAACTCACTTTCAAGGAAGTCACATGCCGGAAGCCGTCATCGTCTCGGCCGTCAGGTCACCAATCGGAAGGGCCGTGAAAGGTTCGCTCGCATCAGCGCGGCCGGACGACATAACGGCTCAGATGATCCGTGCAGCACTGGACAAAATACCGGAACTCGATCCCGTCGATCTCGACGATCTGCTTCTCGGTTGCGGACTTCCTGGAGGCGAGCAGGGATACAACATGGCCCGCAACGTTGCCATAGCGCTCGGTTACGACGCACTACCCGGCACCACCGTCACGCGGTATTGCTCGTCATCGCTGCAGACAACTCGTATGGCGTTCCATGCCATACGATCCGGAGAGGGGCACGCATTCGTCTCTGCGGGTGTCGAGACTGTATCGCGCTTCTTCAAGGGAAATTCGGACTCGATCCCAGACACCCGCAATCCATTGTATTCGGATGCAGAGCGCCGCACTCGTCAGATCGCCGAGGGAGCTCTGCATTGGACCGATCCGCGCGTGGACGGACTGATTCCCGATACCTACATCAGCATGGGGCAGACGGCTGAGAACGTCGCGCAACTCACAGGAATAAGCCGTGAAGAACAGGACCGATGGGCCGTCCGCTCACAGAACCGTGCAGAATATGCGACGAAAGCGGGTCACTTCGCCCGAGAAATTTCATCGATCACCCTGCCGGATGGATCAGTTGTTTCCGATGACGATGGACCGCGATTCGGCACTACATACGACAAGGTACGAGAACTGCGGCCTGTATTCAGGCCCGAAGGTTCGGTGACAGCGGGCAATTCATGCCCACTCAACGACGGTGCCGCCGCTCTGATCATCGTGTCCGATATCAAGGCGAAAGAACTCGGACTGACCCCCCTTGCGCGCATTGTATCGACCGGTGTGTCAGGTCTGTCACCAGAAATAATGGGTCTCGGACCGGTGGAAGCATCCCGCAAAGCGCTGGCTCTGGCAGGAAAGACCGTCTCCGATGTCGACCTGTTCGAGATCAACGAAGCGTTCGCCGTGCAGGTGGTGGGGTCGGCGCGAGAACTCGGTATCGACGAAGACAGGCTGAACGTCTCGGGTGGGGCCATTGCCCTCGGGCACCCATTCGGAATGACTGGTGCTCGAATAACCGCGTCTCTCATCAACAACCTGCAGACATACGACAAGGAAATCGGCTTGGAGACGATGTGTGTGGGCGGAGGTCAGGGAATGGCGATGATCATCGAGAGGATGTCCTGACCGTACAGCGCTCGATCCGACTCCCATTGCCGCACTGCGCAAGTGGGGGCTTGCATCGATCAGTGGTCCGCGCCTGAGACGGGCGGCGACCCCCACGCCGTCCGCCCGGTGCATCGACGACGATCCGGAACTCAGGTCGGCGTCGACGCATCCGGGCGTCAGTTCACTCAGTTGCGGATGATCAGGGCGTTGCCCTGCCCGCCGCCGCCGCACAGTGCCGCTGCGCCAACTCCGCCGCCGCGACGCTTCAGCGACAGTGCCAGGGACAGAGCGAGACGCGCGCCGGACATTCCGACGGGGTGGCCGAGCGCGATGGCTCCGCCGTGGATGTTGACCTTCTCGGGGTCGATGCCGAGTTGGCCGACCGAGGCGAGGGCGACTCCGGCGAAGGCTTCGTTGATCTCGACGAGATCGAGGTCGCCGACTTTCAGCTCGCCGTCCTTCTCGAGTGCCTTGGTGATGGCGTTGGCGGGCTGATGCAGCAGTGAGGTGTCGGGTCCGGCGACGAACGCGGAGGCGCCGAGTTCAGCGAGCCACTCCAGGCCCAGTTCCTGAGCCTTGGTCTTGCTCATCAAGACCACCGCGGCGGCGCCGTCGGAGAGCTGCGATGCCGAACCTGCGGTGATGGTGCCGTCGGCCAGGAATGCGGGACGGAGCTTGCCGAGACTCTCGGCGGTGGTACCGGCGCGGATACCTTCGTCGTCGGTGACGGTGGTGGTGCCGCGGCGGCTCTTGATCTCGACGGGCACGATCTCGTCGGCGAAGGTCTGGTCTTCGGTTGCTGCGGAGGCAAGTTCGTGCGAACGGGCGGCGAACGCGTCCTGGCCCGCGCGGTCGAGGTCGGTGGCCTGGACGTAGCGGTCGGTGGCCTCGCCCATGGAGACGTCGTCGAATGCGCAGATGAGGGCGTCCCGGTCGAGAGCATCATCGAGGGCTGCACTGCCGTAACGGAATCCGGTGCGGGCGCCGCGTGCGAGATACGGGGCGTTGGTCATCGATTCCATACCGCCTGCGACGACGATGTCGGCGTCACCGGATCTGATGAGACGGTCTGCGTCGATGATGGCTTGCAGGCCGGACAGGCACAGGTTGTTGATGGTGATAGCCGGTGTGGTCAGCGGGATTCCCGCTGCGGCTGCGGCTTGGCGTGCGGGGTTGGGGCCGACGCCTGCCTGGACGACGTTGCCCAGAATGACGGCATCGACGGCGGAGGCGTCGACGCCTGCTTTGGCGAGTGCACCGCGGACTGCGTGCGCGCCGAGGTCGGTGGCGCTGAGCGATGCGAGTGCTCCGGCCAGTTTGCCGATCGGGGTGCGTGCCCCTGCGACCAATACGGTGTCAGTCATGGTGGATTTCCCTTGGTGTCGAAAGTGTTGCCGATCGAAGATGCGGCGTGGTTGGGGTGGCGAGAATGTGGTGTCGGACAACATCGAGTGCGTCGAGAATTGCGCCTGCTTCGATTCGACGCGCAGCGTCACGCGACAGCATTCGTTGTGCCCGTTCGAGAATCGTGGATCCGGGCGCGGTCAAGGTCACCACGTACTGTTGCGGCTTCCGCGGATTCGGTGTGCGCACAACGAGACCCGACTTCTCCATGGCGCACACCGTCACCCCGATGCTTGTCCTGTGCCGAACCAGGTGACGTCCGAGCTGGCCGTAGGTCATCGTGCTGTGTTCACTCAGCACTTCGAGAACCTCGTAACGCGCCCAGCTCAACCCGAGCCCATCGAGTGATTCTTCCAATCCCGCTCGAACGGTATCGGCGAGCCGCAGCAGCGCCACGACAGCCTCCATCGAGTCGGACGACTCGGTGGCCGCGGAACTTTCCTCCGGCCACTCACGCGCCGCTGTCATGGTCGCGACCTCACTTCAGTTCGGCGAGGACGGTGCCCTGTGTGATGGCGGATCCGGGGGTGACGGTGAGGCCGGTGACTTTGCCTGCTTTGTGGGCGTTGACGGGGTTTTCCATTTTCATGGCTTCGAGGACGGCGATGAGGTCGCCTTCTTCGACGTCTTGGCCTTCTTCGACGGCGACTTTGACGACGGTGCCTTGCATGGGTGCGGTGACGGCGTCACCGGATGCGGCTCCGTTTGCGGCGCCGCCGCGTTTACGTGGCTTGGGCTTACGCCGTACAGCACCATCAGAGGCAGCGCCGTTGCCGCCGCCGAGGGTGAACTGGCCGGGGAGGGAGACCTCGACGCGGCGGCCACCGACCTCGACGACCACGGACTGGCGGGGTAGTGCTTCGTCCTCGTCCAGGGGCTCGCCTGCGGTGAAGGGGGGTACCTGGTTGTCCCATTCGGTTTCGATCCAGCGGGTGTGGACGTCGAAGGATTCTCCGTCGCCGATGAACGCGGGATCGGAGACGACGGCGGAGTGGAACGGGATGACGGTGGCGAGGCCTTCGACCGTGAATTCGGCGAGTGCGCGACGCGAACGAGCCAATGCTTCGTCGCGGGTGGCGCCGGTGACGATGAGTTTGGCGAGCATGGAGTCGAACTGGCCACCGATCACGCTGCCGGATTCGACGCCGGAGTCGACGCGGACTCCGGGGCCGGAGGGGGCGATGAAGGTGGTGACCGGTCCGGGGGCGGGGAGGAATCCGCGGCCTGCGTCTTCGCCGTTGATGCGGAATTCGAAGGAGTGTCCGCGGGGTTCGGGGTCTTCGGTGATGGAGAGTTCTTCGCCGTTGGCGATGCGGAATTGCTGCAGTACGAGGTCGATGCCGGAGGTTTCTTCGGTGACGGGGTGCTCGACCTGCAGTCGGGTGTTGACCTCCAAGAAGCTGACGAGGCCGTCTTGTCCGACGAGGTATTCGACGGTGCCTGCGCCGTAGTAGCCGGCTTCTTTGCAGATGGCTTTGGCGCTCGAGTGGATTTCTTTGCGTTGGGCTTCGGTGAGGAACGGGGCTGGTGCTTCTTCGACGAGTTTCTGGAAGCGGCGTTGCAGGGAGCAGTCGCGGGTGCCTGCGACGATGACGTTGCCGTGTTGGTCGGCGATGACCTGGGCTTCGACGTGGCGGGGTTTGTCGAGGTAGCGTTCGACGAAGCATTCGCCGCGTCCGAATGCGGAGACGGCTTCGCGGGTGGCGGAGTCGAAGAGTTCGGGGATTTCTTCGCGGGTGCGGGCGACTTTCATGCCGCGTCCGCCGCCGCCGAAGGCGGCTTTGATGGCGATGGGGAGGCCGTGTTCGTCGGCGAACGCCAGGATTTCGTTGGCGTCTTTGACGGGTTCTGCGGTGCCGGGGACCGAGGGTGCTTTGGCGCGGGCGGCGATGTGGCGGGCGGTGACTTTGTCGCCGAGGTCGCGGATGGACTGCGGGGAAGGTCCGATCCAGATCAGGTTCGCGTCGATCACGGCTTGGGCGAAGTCGGCGTTTTCGGAGAGGAATCCGTAGCCGGGGTGGATGGCGTCGGCGCCGGTTTTTTTTGCGGCGTCGATGATCTTGTCGATGACCAAATACGATTCGGCGGAGGTTTGTCCGCCGAGGGCGAAGGCTTCGTCGGCGAGGCGTACGAAGGGGGCGCCCAAGTCGGGTTCGGCGTAGACGGCGACCGAGGTCAGGCCGGCGTCTGCTGCCGCTCGTATCACCCGGACTGCGATCTCGCCGCGATTGGCGACCAGGACCTTCGAAATCTTCTTCTGTGCAACACCATTGACACTCATGCGGAAATTCTTTCTCTATCGGCTGTAGCGGGCATTGACGAACACGGCAGGGGCGCTGCCGAGTCCGTAGCGATGAAGGTCTGCAGGTGAACCCCATCCGCCGAGAGTGGACATCGGCGGATGGGAGGCATGGGGCACCGCAGCACTGGCAGCCGCGAGCACCGCGACAATGGCAGCGACCTCGGATTCGGACGGGTTTCCCCGAAACTGCACGGCAGCAGCCTGATTCGCTTCGCCGCTCATAGCATCATGATTCGCTTCGCCGCTCATAGCGGTATGTTTCCGTGCTTCTTGGGCGGGAGGGTGACCTGTTTGCGTTCGAGGAGGCGTAGGGCGGCGACGATCTGTCCGCGGGTGTGGCTCGGTGGGATGACGGCGTCGAGGTATCCGCGTTCGGCGGCGATGTAGGGGTTGACGAGGGTGTCTTCGTATTCTTGTTGGAGCTTCAGGCGCAGCG
>NZ_BCXH01000016.1 GCF_001895005.1 Rhodococcus yunnanensis NBRC 103083
AAGCCGCTGCCGCAGGACCCGCCGCGGCAGAGCCCGTCCCCGCAAGACCCGGCGACGCAAGAGCCGCAGCCGCAGGACCCCCCGCGGCAGAGCCCGCCCCCGCAAGACCCGTCGCGGCAGGACCAGTCGCGCGTGATCCGGTTGGCGCAAGAGCCGCCCCTGCAGGACCGGTCGGCGCAGAACCCGTCGACGCAAGACCCGCCCCCGGAAGACCTGTTGCGGCAGGACCAGTCGCGCATGATCTGGTCTGCGTGGCGGCAGAACCGGACGGTTCTACTCGTGTCGCTGACACTCGTTGCGATCCTGATCGCAGCCACACTGATCGCGGGTGTGTACGTTCCGCGCTATCCGCAGTTGCAGTTCTCGTTCTGGCGAAGCTGCTCGCGATGGAACGACGTCGGGCCGTGCAGACCGGAGACAGCGCTGACGTTGTCGACGTTGTTCGCGCTGCTGTTGCCGTTGCTGTTCGGGATGTTCGTCGGCGTCCGCGTCGTCTCACGAGAACTGGACACCGGTACCTTCCGGTGGTATCTCGCGCGCATTGCTGTTGTGTTTCTGCCGATTTCGGCGGTCATGACGTGCCTCGGACTCGCATTGTTCTGGGCGTCGGGGCGGTCCAGGCATTCCACCGACTTGAACGGCGATCCAGCGGTGTCGTTCTCGCGCTTCGATTTTCCGCACTTCGAGACAGCGGGCATCACCCTCGGCGCATACACACTGCTCGCGCTGCTCGTGGGTAGCGCGCTGGCGATCGGGTTCCGCAGCGGGGGCCTCGCCATGCTGGGGACGCTGTTCGTGTTCCTCCTCGTACCCGTGGCGTTCACCTGGATCGCCCGCGAAAATTACGGCACGCCTGCGCTACGAATCGAAGCGATCGACGCCATGAGCCGCGAATCCGAGTACCCACCGAATCCGTACTTCACCACCGACGGAACCTGGGTGGTCGGCGCCGGATACGCCGACAAGGAAGGCGAATTCGTCGACCCCGACACCCGCCGTTGCCGGCAGGAGTATCCGGAGAACTACTGGGCGCCGATCCCAGGTGAGTCGACCGAACAGCGCTCGGCTCGAATGCGACTCGACGACGCGGCCAGGGCTGACGAGTACGACACGTGCCTGCAGGGCCAGGGCGTCGACCGCTTCGATGTGCGGTACTACACCGAGGACCGCTTCTGGCGCTTCCAGGCCATCGAGACCGGATCGATGCTGGTGTTCGCCTCCTGCGCTGCAGCATTCGGGGCCTGGCGACTGCGCCGACTCGGCTGACACTTACCGGCCACTAGGGTTGAGCGATACTGGTGTTCACCTCCTGCGTTGCAGCATTCGGGGCCTGGCGACTGCGCCGACTCGGCTGACGGCTTACGGCCAGCAGGCTTGATCGATGCTGGTGTTCGCCTCCTGCGCTGCAGCATTCGGGGCCTGGCGACTGCGCCCTCTCGGCTGACACTTACGGCTTGCGCTTGCGCTTGCGGCCGGCAAGTAGGGTTGAGCGATGTTGGTGATCGGAAGCAGAACGGCGGTGTTGTCTCCGCCCATGCCCTTCGTGTGGAAGGCATTGATGCATCCTGACCTGCATCCGCACAACCGAGGGTTCCCGTGGCCAGTACTGCTCGAAGGTGGCACGCTACCGCGGATAGTCGAGAGCACTGAATTCGACCGTGTCGTATGGAGTTCGCCGTGGCGCACGGTCCCCGATGTTCTCCTGCAGTTCGATCTCCGCCCCGACACCCATCTTCGCTGGACACTGCTGGCACACGCACCCGGTCCCGATCAGGCGACGATCGGCATGATGCGTGAGCAGGTCAGTCACCTGATCAACATCGATCTCCGGCGCGCGTTCTGCCAGGTTGCCGGGCAGGTGGCCTACGACGTGGTCAAGCTCGAGTAGAACAGTCCGATGCTCCCGCTAGCATGCGCACATGGGAGTAGAGGTGCGGCTCTGGGTGGACAGTGAGCCCGGCAACGATCCTGCCCGACGGGTTCTCGTCCTACCGGGGGCAAGGTACGGCATCGAGCGTCCGGGGCTGGCGTGGCCCGCTCGGGCGCTGACACTGCGCGGGTGGCAGGTCTGGACCGCCGAGTGGAGCATGCCGATGGATCAGCCGTCGGCCGAGCGCCAACCGCTGGTGGACGCCGCCGTCGCCGACTTCGTGCAGCAGAACGACGCGTTACCGCAGCTCGTGCTGGCCAAGTCGGTCGGCACTCTGGCCGCCGGATGGGTGGCCGACCACAGCATCCCGGCGCTGTGGACGACGCCCCTGCTCATCGACGACGAATGCGTGTCGAACATCGCCCGAGCATCGTCGCCTGCCCTGCTCATCGCAGGATCACGAGATCACACTTGGGATGACGACGGAGCCCGCCGCGCGGCCACGACGATCCACCGGATCCGCGGCGCCGACCACGGCTGGCAGACCGGTGATTGGCGGACCGAGCTCGACGCCGTCGAACAACTGACCCGCGAAGTCGAGCGCTTCGCCGCGACGCTCGAGGACTGACACGCGATTCCGTAACGCTCACGGACCCCGACAAACCGGCCATCCCCATTTCCTTGAAACTTAAACAGACCTGAGGTATGATTTGCAATAAGTTCACACACAAGGAGAATGTTATGGCGGTCCTGAACAGCGGGTTGGTAGTCGGTGACCGCACTTCTCATGTTGGCGGCACAGTTGTGGCCGTCCTGACCCACTCCCGCACTGCCGTGCCGTGGACCGCCGCTCTGGTTCTCATGGCAGCGCTGATCCTGGCGGCGGGCTCGTTGTTCGCGCTGTCGCCGGTCGCTTGGGTCGCGCTGATCGCAGTGGCGCCGTTGACCGTCGCGCTGGTCCGGCAGATTCAAGCCGCCTGCTCCGACCGATCTGCCGCGAGTCACTCCGCCGAATAGACCGAGAAGACTCTCCAGCGGGCGGACGCCTCCGGGCCCACCACGCTGATCACTCTCGAACCGAGCCCCGCTCCGTCTTCCCAGATACTCGGATACCGCGTGTTGATGGCGTCGATGGCGCCGTTCGCCCCCGGGTCGGATACCAGGATGTAGCGAATACCGTTGTCTCCCGGATCGTTGAGGACAGTGAAGAAGTCGAGGTCACTGGTGATGACGAACTGATCCGGGCGCTCCGACGCCAACCAGATCCCCCAGCTCTGGAAAGTATCCGACAGAACCGATCCCTCGGGCAGATTCTGCCGATCGAGCCACTCGGCTATCGCCCTGTCGTCCTGGAACAGCTGGAAGTAGTACTGCTGGTCCGGTGGGTGGGTCGACGGCGACACGATCGACTGCAACCCGTACTGCACGCTCTGATTTCCCACCGCAGGGTTCAGCATCGACATCCAGGTCACCGGGATGGACGTCACCGCAACAGCGAACATGGCGAGCCCGGGCAGATGCCGAGACATCGCCGATCCGGACCCTCGCCGCTCCGCGCCCGGCAGCCACCACGTGAGCACCGTGATCACCACCAGTGGAACGACGAAAATGTAGAACCGAAACCACCCGAACGTGGCACCGGTGACCTGAGCCGCAGCCTGGAACACCACGGCGATTCCGAACAGTGCGATCGGAACCAACGCGTCGAGACGCCGTTGCCGGTGCGCCACAACCAATGCCGCGGCCAGTACCACGATGAGCAACGGTTGCATACCGAGGATTCGGGACACCACCACCTCGCCCGCCACGTCCGGATCCACGACGCTACCGCCCTGTAAGTCCGCAGCCACCGACACCTGCGATCCATTTCCGTACTGAGACGTTATCTGCGACAACGCTTCCCCGGTGAGAACCCACCCCGCGATCGCCCAGAACACGAACGCCGCCGCACCGGGGAACCCGACGATGAAACCGTCGTGGAACGCCGTCCCCAGCGCCTGCCGCCGATCGACGTGGCGACGATAGCGTAGCCACGTCACCAGGAACACCGTCCCGACCGCCGCTGCCACTACCGCAACCGCCTCGTAGCGCACCAGATAGCTCGCGCCGAGCGCGAAACCTGCCAACGCGAGATCGACGACGTCACGTGCAGTGGAACCGGTCGCGGGCCCACTTCTGCTCGTCCACAACAACAATCGCCGCACGGCGATGGCGACGAAGAAGATGAACGCAGCCTCGCTCAATCCGGTGGCGCCGTACTCGATGATCATCGGATTGAGCGCGAACGTCGCCACCGCGAGCCATCGCCATCCGGTGGGTACACCGCGGTCCAGCGCGATTCGCCTGATCACCACCACCGCGGCGGCCATGAACAGCGCACTCTGTACCACACCCGCCAGGCCGAGGGTCTTCAGTTCCGGCCACAGTGGGGTGAACAACAGCAACGGGATCTCGGTCAGGCTCGGCAACGGATTCCACACGAACCCGATGGCACCGAGATGCGGGTCTCGGCTCAGAATCGTGTACCCGGCGTTGGCCACTCGCGACGGCCCGTCACCGTCGATCAGGTTGTAGGTCGACGCAAGCACGTACCCGACGATCCCGTAGAGCACCGCACAGCACACATACAGCACGGCTGCCCATACTCGCAGGCGCCGAACTGCTTTCGCACCCGCGCGGCCGACCCTGCTGCCGGGGTCGCGCAGACCGATCGACGTCACTACCGTGATGCCCCTCGGGTGCGCCGTCGGTTCGACCAGAATCCCACCGCGACCACCGCAGCCGCGACGAGCACCGACGCCGCACCGATCCAGATCCATCCCGACCAGCCTCGGTCAGGGGACGAGATCGACCCTGCCGGGCCGTTCGACAGCACCGTCAGTGGCACGGCAACACCGCCGACTCCGGCCGCGATCACATCGCCGGACAGCTCCGACCAACCGAGCCCGCCTCCGTCCGCTCGATCGAGAACAGGACCGACCAGCGACCACGCTCCCGTCGTCGTGACCGCCACGAGAGTTCGGTCGCCGTCCGCGAACACCTGCAACGACCCGATTCCACCGTCTACGTTCAGCGTCACCTCTCGGCTCTCCGCGACGTTCACCGCCCCGTCGTCGTCCGAGAGAGGCGCCGATATACCTGCCGCGGCCAGTGATTCCGCGTCGGCGACCAGCAGTGCCCCCATGCCCGCGCCCGCGACCTGATCCATCGGTGCGAGCATCGGCCTCAGCGGCGCCGACGCCATGGCCTGCATCGACGCCACAGCACGCGTCGCGTATGCCAATCCGAGCAAGCCGCCCGCCTCGGGGTCCTGCTCGTCGAACGCGACCTGGAAGGTCGGCATCATGCTGGTCGGCAGCGATCTGAACCCACCGACTCCGCCGCTACGCCCCGAGACGGTGACCGTCGAATTCGGGCTGA
The DNA here is from genome assembly GCF_001895005.1 of Rhodococcus yunnanensis NBRC 103083. Classification (GTDB taxonomy): domain Bacteria; phylum Actinomycetota; class Actinomycetes; order Mycobacteriales; family Mycobacteriaceae; genus Rhodococcoides; species Rhodococcoides yunnanense. The sequence goes on from NZ_BCXH01000016.1 coordinate 5,291, forward strand.
TCGCGAACTGCATCGGAGCGGTGAAAGGAGTGCACCCGGCCTGCGGGCTGTAGGTCAGCGCCAGGTTCAGGCCGACGGTACGGGCCATGGCTCCGCCTGTGATCGGAAACGTCGTGTCCACTCGCCCGCTCGAGTCCAGTTCCTGCGAATGCACCACCGATCCGCCTGCGGAGATCGTCACCGTCGCATTGTCACCGTCCGCGACCGGGGTGTAATCGGCCATGAGGTGTATTTCGGCGCTTCCCGGCTGGGCCAACCCGAACGAGCTCGCGTCGAAACCCGAGAACAGCTGATCCGAGCCGAGAACCGATGTGGATGCGGCAGCTCCCAGCTGCTCGAACGTCAGTGTGTCCGTACCGAGCACCACGTCCGATCCGAGCTCGGACACCCTGCCGGCCGAAGTCTGGATCAGCTGATCGAGACCGGTCGAGAACAGACCGACCTGGTCCACCAACGACGAGTCGGTGCCGCTCAGAACCAGAACCGACCCACCACCGGAATCGACGACGCCTGCGCCTGGCTCGCCGCGGTCACGCACCACCACCGAACGAGTCGATCCACTGCCCGCGGGCGGAATCGGCGCCGACCGGTCGAGCGGCCGCACGAACACCTGGACCGGAATCGGATCGTAGCGGCGCACAAGGGCCGCAGCCAGATTCAGCACACCCTGCCTCTCGGCGTTCGTGGGCGCTGGGTCGACGAAGACGTCGACCCCGGTCAGCAGTGAGGGAAAGAACTGCTGGACGGTTGCGGGGAACACCTGATCCGCCGTGGTCGAGGAAGCAGCGGTGAAGGACGCGGCGAGATCTGCCGCCACGAGGCGCTGCGCCGGACTGCACACCGCGCGTGCTCGGTCGAACGGCCGGACGCTCATCCGCAGAGTCGCCGCCCCGCCGTCGACTCTCGCACCTGTGACGTCGATCGAGAACGGTGTGACACGCTGCCCCGCTTCGACATCGGGGATGTCCGCGGAACCGAGGAACCGGCCGTCGGAGGAGGTGACCTCCAGATATCCGCGGCCGAGTTCGATCGGCGCACGCAACTGACCGGTCAAGGCCACGATCGAACTGCCCGACGGAACGGGAATCCGCACCGTCTGCTCGACGTCCGCTGCATCGAACACGATCTCGGACGCGAGACCCAGTGCGGGCCCGCTCATCACAGTGGTCTCGACAACGGCGTCCTGCTCGGCGGACTCCTCCGGCTGGGCCGACGCCGTGGACGGTGACCACACCGCCGCCATCGACACCGCCAGCCCCACAGCACAGAACGCCGTCATGATTCGACGACAACCGAAAGCAACCATCACGTGCCCTCACCCTCGTTCGACAGTCCGTGGACCGTCTTCTCCCAATACGACGCTCGAAAAAAGAGCTGAAACAATCCTTTGACGGCCGCGAACCCCTGCAGGACCCAGTAGGCGGGCACCGTCAGCGCGGCGACGAGCAGATACGGCTTCTCGGTGGCGCGCGTGGAGATCATCCCCAGCAGCAGCGTCATGACGTTGCCGACGGTGAACAGCAGCAGGCTGACGTAGTACACCGCGCTGGGAAAGAGCTTCTCCATCACGGCCGGTTGGCCTGCGTACCAGAACAGCACGCTGCACCAGAAGAGCAAGTTGATGACATTGCTCAGCGGCATCCCCAGCGTCGTGTTCGCGAATCGCAGGGTCGCCACGGGCCCGATCTCCCGAATCAGATCCCTGGGTGAGCGAAAGTGCACCAGGAAGGTCTGCAGGTAGCCCTTGTACCATCTGGACCGCTGCCGAACCCAGTTGACCGCGTCACTGTTGGCTTCCTCCAACGTCACCGAATCCATGAGCGCTGTTCGGTACCCGTTGCGTGCCAGACGAACACCGAGATCGGCGTCCTCGGTCACATTGAACGAGTCCCATCCGCCCATCTCGCGCCAGACACTGCTCCGGAAATGATTCGACGTCCCACCGAGCGGGATGACGCATTTGCTGCGCGCGAGCGCCGGGAGCATGTAGGTGAACCACTGGTCGTACTCCATCGAAAACCACTTCGTCAGCAGGTTCTGCTTTTCGTTGAAGTAGCCCAGACGAGCCTGGATGCACGCCACCTCGGGCGGCGACTCGGCGAACATCACTGCAGCCCTGCGCAGTTGAAGTGGATCCGGAATGTCCTCGGCGTCGTAGATCGTGGCGTATTCACTGTGCTCGAGATCGAGCGACATACCGTAGTTGCAGGCCTTCGGTTTGGTGCGAGGATCGCTCGGCGGCACCAGAACCGGCGTCACACCCTCCACGCGCCCTTCCTCGAACGCCTCGATGGTCGCGGTGTCGTCGGCTTCGAGCAACAACAGAATGTCCAGCTTGTCCTTCGGGTAGTCCAACCGCCCGACCCCGTGCATCAGCGTGCGCACGATCTCGGGTTCGTCGAACACGGGAAGCAGCACTGTGTAGTGCGGCAGTTCGTCGTCGGGAACTGCCAATGCCCGCTCGTCCGTGACCAGGACGGCGACACCACCGCGCAATCCGATGAACAGCAGGTAGGTCTTGTCGATCGTCGAGACGAGGTAGTACAGCGTGATGATCACGACGACGGCGGTGAGCGTCACATCGGTCGCCAGCACCAACGCAGCCGCCAGCAGCAACGCGAAGGCGAGTAGTCCGATCACCTGACCACGTGAAAACGTGACGGCCGCCGACCATTTCGCGGGTAGTTCCTGGACGAAATCAGCCATCGATATCACCGCCGGACAGGATCGTCTCGACGGTGACCGCAAGCCCGTCCAGGTACTCGTTCGAGTCCTCGGACTCACCGGTGTCCGGGGAGCGGGCCAACCAGCTGATCGGACCCAGTATGGTTCCCGCGAACGTGGGCTCCTGGGGCAGCGGCACGTTGTACGGCTGCTGCGCGCGCTTGGATTTCATGAGGTAGATGCGTTGATACCGCGTACCCTCCTCGTCCGAGTGCGTCTTCCACGTCCACCCCAGCGCCGCCCACAACGGCTCCTCCGGTGACCGGACGTCCTCGGCGCCGTTCTGTGAGCCTGATGCCACTACGCCGCCGATCCGAAAGAACTGGTCCGATACTCGCGCAGGCGGATTGGTCGCGTACCAGATCGCGCCTCGGAAGTTGGCGAGGACGCCTGCCGATTCGGCGGTGAAGACGTCGAGAAACAGCACCTCGTCAGGTGCCTGGGCGACGTCGAGCTCGTATCGGACCACCGAGCCGCCCGGACCCATGAAGGCCGGGCCCCAATCGAATCGGGTGTGCTCGTCGACGCTGATCCCGTTCGAATCCGCGAGGCGGTCGAGCCAATCGGCAGGGGCGGTCACCATACTGTCCGCGCGGACGCGAGCGGCCGGCCCCGGTAGCAGCGCCAGCACCGTGACGGCGATGACGCCGAGCACCAGCACCGAGATCAACGACCGTTGCGGCATCGCCAGATACGCCGATCTACGCACACCGGTGCGACGGAACTCGTACACGGCAACACCGATCGACGTCGCAGCAGAGGGCAGCAACAGCCCTGCGATGCTCGACAGCGGCGTCAACAGCAGAGCGCCGAGAACGGTCACCATCGCAGTCGCGAGCGTCAACCACCAACGCCCTGATCGGTGAGCCAGCGCCAACCACACTGCGACGCTGTTCAGAACAGCGACGACCAAGCTGAACGCCAGTGGTGTCCCGCCGAGCTTCGCACCGATGATCAGCACCGTGCCCGGGAAGCAGAACACGGTGAACACCAGGATGCGCCAACCTCGAAACGACCGTCTGACGCCGAAGTTCAGAATGCATCCGCAGAAGACCCACGCGAGAATCGGCAGCAACTCGATGTGCCACAGCGTCGCCGACGCCAGCAGCCGTGGCATCGCCAGATAGATGCATCCCGTGACGACCACGCCTATCGTCAGCGCCGCGATCCAGTCCAGCTCCTTGTCGTTGATGACTCGGCCTCGGGTGTTCTGGTCGATTCCGTACCCGATGTTGATCGCCCACGTCGGAAGCAGAACCAGATAGAGCGTCGGCGAGCCGTCGATGACCGCGAACAGGTTGGCCGACAACGCTGGAGCGAACGCGACGGCCGTCGTCACCAGAATGAGGAGAGCGCGGCCGGTGAGAGTCCAGTTCCGGGGTGCCAGTGCTATCTGCGACACGCGGTAGCGCAGATCACGAGCCGACTCCGCGGCGATTGCCGTGCGTTCGCTGTAGGTCTGTGCGCGATGCGCAGGCCCGGCGCTGCGCTCCGGAATCATCGGAGAATCCAACGAAACTCGACCACGACGGACATCGTGCCTTTCACTCGGCGACGCCTGCCTCTCCCGATCATCGAAAGCCCACAGAATCGACAACCGGGAGCCAGGGCGGCATAACAAAGAGTTACTTCACTCCGAAGTAAAGCAAGCAAAGCGCTACGCCGAGCGAACTTGCGAGCAAACAATGAGTTACTTCACACTCGATCGACCGAGAACAAAGGGCGACGCCCGGTTTACTGCGAAATTCTCTCTCCGCGTTGGTTTTGCGACGGATTGCGCAGTCTTCGGTCTCGTACGCCCGCGACAGTCCGTGCGTTATTTCACCGCTGCGCCGAGTGTGGCTACCGCCCCGTAAGCCGCACGGGCGATGTCCGCCAGGAACTGCGGATCGAGCGATTTCCCCTCGTTCTGGACGCGGTGCTGAATCGGGCCGCACACGATGCTGTACGCCGTCGAGCAATCGATGCTCTTCTCGATCTCCCCCCGGACGAGTGCTCGCGCGAGCACTGCCTCGAGCGCTGCCTTGCGGGGTGCGATGAACCTCTCCGTGACATCGCGGTGGAACTGAGGATTGCGCCCGAGCTCGGCGATGACACCGTCGTCGAGGCCCTTCGGGTCGACACACGGCGCATCGGCGAGAAAACGAACGAACGCCGACAGATCGCCCTGCAGACTTCCGGTGTCCAGCTCGGGTAATGCTGGGGCAAGCGTCGCCAGCGCGGCACCCACCAGATCGTCCTTGGTCTGCCAGCGCCGATACAGCGTCGCCGACGACGTACCAGCGCGTTCGATGACCGCGCCCATGGTGAAGTCGCCGTACCCCTTCTCGGCGAGCACGTCCAATGCGGCGTCGAGCAGCGAGCGGTCGGCATCACCGCTTCTGCGTCGCCCACGTTTCGGGGCATCGGCTTCGATCGTCACGGAGTTGACACTACCCGCTTTTTCGAAAAGACTGCATTTCGAAACACTTCAATTTCGATTTGTGACGAGAGGTCGAACCATGCGCAATCCCACCGACATCGGCGCAGCACGACAGGCGTTGGGACGCGTCGGCGCCTTTCTGCCGAACATTCCGTTTGCGCCCGCAACACCGGTCACGGCCCAGCGACATGCGGTCACCCGGCTCGAACGTGGCGGTTACACGGCGCTCTGGGTCAACGAAGGCGTCGGCGGCAAGGACGTGTTCGTCCAACTGGCGACACTGCTCGCCGCATCCGAGCGGATCACCTTCGGCTCCGCCGTCGCCAGCATCTGGGCGCGCCCGCCCGCAACGGCGCACGGAGCCGCCGCACTCCTCGAGGACGCCTACCCGGGCCGCACCGTGCTCGGCCTCGGCGTCGGATATCCGGAACAGGCTGCCGCGGTGGGCAGCGAGTTCGGCCGGCCGCTGAGCACGATGCGCCGCTACCTGGAGCAGATGGACGAACCGCACGCCATGACGCCTGCCCCCGACGTCACCTACCCTCGCATCCTCGGCGCCAACGGGCCGCGAATGCTGGGCCTGGCAGGCAAACTCACCGACGGCGCCATCCCCACGCTCGTCCCCGCCGAGTACACCCGCCGCGCCAGAGCGATACTCGGGCCGGACAAGCTGCTCGTCGTGGGGCTCGCGGTCGTCGCCGACGCCGACCTGGGCCGCGCCCGTGACACCGCGCGGCTGTTCGCATCGCAGACCATCAACAGGCCGGGATCGCCCTACGCCAAGAATCTCGCGGACCTGGGATACACCGGCGACGAGTTGGTCGAGGCGGTCGTCCCCTACGGCGGCCCCGCCGAGATATCGGCGGCCATCGACACACACCTCGAGGCCGGGGCCGACCACGTCCGCATCAGCGTCGCGGCCCCGGACTTCGCGGCGGGGATCGACCAACTCGAGTGGCTGGCCGGTGGGATACGGAATTAGAACCAGCGTGAGCGATACCCCGAATTCGTAGCGTTCGACCAGGTCAGGACGGCTGCGTCCACGTGCGGGTCACACGTCGACGCCACCGAAGTTCGCGGGTTCGGCGCTACTCTCTGCACCCATGAGCACAGCGATCGACGCCCCGACCCTGCGAGCGTGGCTCGCCGACGACGCCGAACTGGCCGTGTTGGACATTCGGCCGACCGAGGAAGTGGGTTACGCCTCACCGCTGTTCGCGACGAACCTGCCCGCGGACCGCGCCGACGCCGAGATCGGCAGATTCATCCCCCGGCCGAGCGTGCGGACCGTGCTCGTCGACGGCGGCGACGGCGCCGCGGAGGCACTGGCCGCGCGACTCGAAACCAGTGGGCGCAGCGCACTGTTCACACTGACCGGCGGCATCGCAGAGTGGACGAAAAACGAGAGCGACGCGCAGCCGACTTTCGACATCCCCGGCCGCGATTTCTCGCTGAAGATCCGCGACGAGCGTGACACCCCGTCGGTTTCCGCCGCCGAACTCAAGACCCTCAAGGATCGAGGCGCCGACGTCGTCGTCCTCGACACAAGAACGTTGCCCGAGTTCACCGCAGGCCACGTCCCGGGCGCCGTCGCCGTGCCGGGCGCCGAGCTGCTCCTGCGGTTCGCCGACGTCGTCCCCTCGCCGGACACACACGTCGTCGTCTCGTGCGCGGGACTGCCGCGTGCGATCATCGGCGCGCAGACACTCATCGATTCCGGTGTGGCCAACAAGGTTTCCTACCTGTACGACGGCACCAAGGCCTGGATCCAGGAGAATCTGGACCTCGAGACCGGCGCCACCGCCGTGTACGGGCCGGTGGACGAGGAGGGTCGAAAGCGCGCCGCCGAACGCGTCGACGCCATCGCAGCGAACGACGACTTCCCCGCCGTCGACCTCGGCACCGCCCAGCAGTGGGCAGCGGATCCAGGTCGCACCACCTACCTCCTCGACGTGCGCACGCCCGAGGAATTCGAACGCTCCCACCTCGACGGGTCCATCAACGCCGAAGGCGGCCAGCTGCTCGGTGTCTCGCACCGCACCATCGCTGTGCGCGGCGCACGGGTGGTGTTGATCGACGATCCCACCGGGGCACGTGCTGCCGTCGTCGCACATTGGTTGCAGCGGCGGGGGTTCGAGATCGCCCTACTGACACACGATTTCGACGCCTGAACACGCCGGTACCGGGGAGAGCGACCATGACCACCATCTCGACGATCGATACCACCAGCGGCGGGTTCGAGATCGCCCTGCTGACACACGATTTCGACGCCTGAACACATCGGTACCGGGGAGAGCAACCATGACCACCAGCATCTCGACGATCGATACCACCAGCGCCGACGCCGTCGATGCGGCCGAGAAGATCCCCGTCGTCGCGCGCGCCCGCGACTTCGCACGCGACGAACTTGCGCCGCACGCATTGCGTACCGACGTCGACGGGGTCAGCCGCGACATCGTCGATCGACTCCGCACGTTGGGATTGCTCAATGCCCATGCGCCGCTGGAGTTCGGCGGCGCCCAGCTGGACAAGGCGGGTGAGCGCGCGATCCACGAACACATCGCACACGGCGACTTCAACACCTGGCTCGTATGGGCGCAGCACAGTGGGTTGGTGGCGCAGTACGCCGAACGTGCCAAGTCCGGTCGGCCGCTCGGCGATGCCGGCGAACGGGTACTGCGCGGTGAAATCCTCACGGGCACAGCCATCAGCGACGTCCGCCACTACCCGCGGCGGTACATCCGCGCCACACCCGCCCCGGGCGGATGGCTCATCGACGGAACCGTCTCGTGGGTGAGCGGGTGGGGCGTCAACGAGCTGCTGAGCGTCGCGGCGATCGATCCTGCCACCGAAACTCGGCTGCTCGTGCTGGTCGACGTCGCAGACGAGAAGGTCAGGTCCGAGAAGCTGCCGCTCGTCGTCGCGACCGGAAGCCGGACGTGGCGTGTGAGTTTCGACGCGGTGTTCGTCCCCGAGTCCGACGTGGTGGCACGCGGGCCGATCTCGGACTGGGACACCAAGGACCGCAACGTCATCAGTGATATCCGTGCCCACGCCTTCGGGGTGGCTCGCGCCATCTTCGACGAGCTTAAGGCGTCGGACAATCCGAAAGCCGTCGCGGTGCAGGAGGCATGGCAACCCAGGTTCGCGGACCTGCGCGCGTCCGCATACGGGCTGAGCGATCGCGCCGAGGCCGATCCCGAAGGCCCACAGCACTTCGAGGACCGGCTGGCGATCAAGATCGAGACACTTCGCTCACTGAGCGACATCGCTCGCGCGCTGGTGATCTCGCGTGCCGGCTCGGGAATTCTCGGAACGGACACCGCGCAGCTGCACGCACGCTCGGCGCTGTTCCTGCAGATTCAGAGCCAGAACTCGCTGTCACAGGCAGCCCAGTTGGACGACATAGCCGCCCTTGCCGAGGCTCGAAACACGCTGTAGTACAGCCTATCCCGAGCGCAGGGCGGCTCAGTCGGTCGTCTCGGTGGCCGGCAGGCGCATCCACTCGGGCAGGAGAGCCAGCAGACGGACACCGATGTCGTCGGGATCGCAGTCGGTGTTTCCGCCGACCGCGGCCGAGAACACACCGAGGACCCCGGACGCCGCAAAGACGTCCTCGACCGCGTTGTTGACACCGGACTCCTCGTCGTCGACTCCGAGATCGCGCCGAAGTGCGCGGAGTCGATCCAGGAGGAGATCACCGATCCCCATCAGCCCGCTCGACGACCTCCAGGTCGACGCAAGAAAGAACAAACCCTTGCGCTGACGCAGGGACGCGAGCATGGCGTTGAGTGTCGCCAATGCCACGGTGGCCGGGTCTGCTCCCAACCTTCGTTCGTTGATGTTCTCGTCGTGGAACGCACGGAAGTCGTCGGCGATCACGAATACCGCCGCCTCTTCGACCGAGTCGAAGTGGTTGTAGAAGGTGGCCCGGTGGATACCCGCCGCTTCCGACAGCGCGGAGACCGAGGGACACGTCTCGGTTTCCTGCATGTACTCGGCCAGCGCATCCGCGATGGCCCGCCGGGAGCGAGTGAAGCGTGGATCCGACTCCACCCGCGGGGACTGTGCTTTCACCATTGACGACCAACTCCTTCGATGATTCTGCCTTCGCAGCCTACCACTATTCGACATTCGTCGATTATCTATTTGACACCTGTCGAATTGAGTCCTACGTTGGTCCATGCATCGCCCATCGAAGTAAGGAACCGCAATGTCGGACACAACCACCACGCTCACGGACAAGCTCGCCGTCGTCGAGACGCTCTACCGCTACGCCGCAGGCCTCGACCTGCGCGACAAGGACCTTCTGTCCTCGGCGTTCGCAGAAGGCGGAGTCGCCGACTTCGGACCTGCCACCAGGAAGGCCGGCCACGAGTACCCGCCGATCGAAGGCCGCGAGACCATCGCCACCGCCCTGCTGGCCTCGCTCGATCACCTCGACACCACGCATTCGGTGAGCAACCCACGCGTGAGCATCGACGGTGACACCGCGCACCTCGAAGGAATCGTGGCCTGCCAGCACCTGCCCAAGGGCGACCATTCCCGCCACGTCCTCATGACCAACCGCTACGACGTCGACCTGGCCCGGAGCGGCGACGTGTGGGTCATCTCTCGCGTCACCGTCGACAACGCATGGACCGAAGGCGACCCCACCGTCCTCGCCGGCATCTGACAAATTCGCTTCCCTCGACAAGATTGGAATCTCATGAGCGTCCCTTCCGGCAGCAGTGAAATATACGACCTGCTCACCACATACGCCTTCGGCCTCGATCGTCGCGATTTCGACGCCGTAGCAGGAGTTTTCACCGAAGACGCCGTGGTGGAGAATGTCTTCGACACCTATCTGCCGGAAGGCGCGACGTTCGCCAGCACCACAATCGGCGGCAGCGCAGTCGCGGAAGGCGCTCGGGCCCTGTTCACCAGGATCGACGCGACGCAGCACCTGCTGGGCGCTCAGACCGTCGAGATCACGGGAACGACGGCACGCGCTTCCACCCAGATCGTCGCCCACCATCACAAGGCCGACGGTTACTACCACACGGGTGGTACCTACGAGGACGAGCTCGTACAGACCTCCGATGGCTGGCGAATTTCGCGGCGTACCTTGCGAATCTCGTGGACTACCGGCAACCCCGGCGTGTTCGCATGAGCTCGCGTACTCCCGAAATCCGTTATCTGGCAGTCACCTTCGACTGCCCGGACCCCGCCGCGCTGGCCCACTTCTACAGCGAGGCGCTCGACATCCCCGTCACCGTGTCCACCGACGGCTTCGTCCTGCTGGCACGTGAGGGTGCGCCGGGAATCGGCTTCTACCGGGTGGACGACTACACACCGCCCACCTGGCCGAGCTCGTCCGTGCAGAAGCAAGCCCATCTCGATCTCGGGGTGGACGACCTGGATGCGGGGCAAGCCCGCCTCGTCGCCTTGGGCGCGGCGGTAGCCGACGTCCAACCACTGCCCCAACGACGTCGCATCCTGTTCGATCCGGCCGGACACCCTTTCTGCATCACACTCTGAACAACCACAGCACTCAGGAGGAACCTCACCATGAGCATTGCACTCGTGCGAAATCCCGGTGACGGAACTAACTTTCAGTACCACAACAACGTGATCGAGCAGGTGGCGACCAACGAGGAGACCAACGGCGCGGTCAGCGTCATGCGGCTCACCGTCGGCCGCGAGGACGCCCCGCCCCTGCACACTCACAGCCGGGAGGACGAGAGCTGGGTCGTCCTCTCCGGCCGTGTCCGCTTCTGGGTCGGGTCGAACACGCTCGACGACTGCGAGGTCCACGACGCCGAGGAAGGCGCGTACATCCACGTCTCCAGGCTCGTGCCGCACACCTTTCAGACGATCACGTCCAACGCCGAGGTGCTCGTCATCAATAACCCGGGTGCCATCGAGGGGCTTTTCCACTCGGTCGGCCCTGGCGGCGGACGTCAGGTCACCGATCACGCCGACCTCGCCGCGCAGTACGGCGTCGTGAATCTCGACAACCCGCCTCGCGCATAGATTTTCGCGACAATCCGAAGGATCACCGATGAGCAAGGAACTCGAGAACAAGGTCGTCGACTATCTCCAGGCATTGGAGAGAACCGATTGGCAGTCGGCGCGAAGCCTCTGTGCCGCCGACGCGACCGTCTGGCACAACGACGGCAAAGGTGACGAGACACTCGACGAATATTTCGACGGGTTGAAGGTACAGATCGGCCTGTACCAGTCGATTCGGTACGACATCATCCGCCAACTCTCACAGGCGGGAGGTGTTCTCCAACAGCACGTCGTGCGCGTGGTGGCGAAGAACGGCGAACGCGGCGGGGTGCACGCAGCGGTCTACTTCGGTTTCGACGAGACCGACAAGATCACCCGCATCGAGGCGTACGCGAACTACATCCCCGAGTAGTAGAACCGTTCTCTCGTAGCGGTAGTGCACAGCCCTGTCGACGAACTCGATGCCGACGCGATCTCCGAGATCGAGAGGTCGTCGCCGGCGTCGACACCCTTGTGTCACTTAGTGACAGTTTGCTACGGTCGTCATGAGCAAGACGAACGACCCATCAGGCAACCCACCCGACGGGAGGGCGCGAATGACGAAGGCCGCCAAGGACAGTCCATCGCCGCCGGACGCCAGCCGGCTTCGGCAGTCTCGGCTCGACGTGTCACGAACAGCGGTCGAGCTGATCTGGGACAAGGGTCTGGCCCGAACGAGCGGCGAGGACATCGCAGCGGCAGCAGGAATATCGGTCCGCACACTCTGGCGGTACTTCCGCAGCAAGGAAGCATCGGTAGAACCTGTTCTGGCGCAATCGGTTCGGTGGTTCACCGCCAGCCTACAACGCTGGCCGCAGACCGAGTCGATCGAGGACCATCTCGCCGCCGACTGGGAGCGGCATCCGCCGTCGCATCAGCAGATCGACGACGACCTGGCCGCGATGAAAGTCATCACGCTCGCTCGGACGACACCGGAGTTGCGGACCGGGTGGTTGATCGTCTGCGACGAATTCGAACGTGAAATCGCTCCCACGGTGGCCTCGCGCCTCGGGCCCGGCGCCGACGAACTGACCGTCGGGCTCAACAGCGCTGCCGTCATCGCCGCGTTTCGCCTCGTCAGCGAAGCGGTGAGCGCGCAGGTCACAGCGGTACCCGACGGCACACGTCACACTGCGACACAGATCCCCGGCCGAGATGTCGACGCCGCGTCTCTTCTCGCGCGCGCGATCCGACTCGCCACACCCGAGCCGATCAGCAATCCCCTCCCGTACGCCGACGACAGGAGCCGATCTCGATGAGCACAGCCCCCTGGCGCGACCCCAGCAGTGATCACCGCAGCCGCCCGCGTTTGTTACTTCGAGGGGCCGCCGCCGCCGGCGCGCTGCTCCTGACGCTCGGGGCGTGCGCCGACGCCTCGGACTCCGAGCAGGAGGCCGACCCCTCGGCGGACGTTCAACGCTTCTACGATCAGGACCTCGTCTTCGGCGCGTGCGACGGGTACGCCACCACGGCCACGGACGAGACCTCGTTCTCATCGGATCCCGCATTCCAATGCGCACGCCTCGAGGTGCCGCTGAACTACGAGGAACCCGCAGGTCGGACCGCACAGATCGCAGTGCTGAAGTCCCCAGCCCGAGGCGAATCGACGGGATCACTCGTACTGAACCCCGGCGGTCCGGGCGGGCCCGGCATGGGCATGGCGGCGCTGACCTCGACGACCCTAGCCGGCAGCCCCGTCTCCGAGAAGTTCGATCTGGTCGGTTTCGACCCACGAGGCGTCGGTGCATCCACGCCCACCATTCACTGCTTCACCGACGCGGAAACAGATGCAGGCGACGCCAATACGACCCTCCTCGTCGGTGAAGGCCAATGGACCGAGGACGACACGCGACGCATCGCCGACCAGTGCGCCGACGGCTCGGGCGGTGCCGACGTGCTCGCCCACGTCGGCACCCGCGACGCCGTCCGCGACATGGACATCCTCCGTGCAGCCCTCGGCGACGAGAAACTGACCTACCTCGGCCAGAGTTACGGCACACGCCTCGGCGCCGTCTACGCCGAGATGTTCCCGCAGAATGTGCGGGCACTCGTCCTCGACGGCGCAGTCGACCCCCAATTGGGCACTGCGGAACGACGTCTGACGCAGTACGCAGGCTTCCAGCGGTCGTTCGATCAGATGGCCGCATTCTGCGCAGGCACGCCCGATTGCCCCCTGGGCAACGACCCAGCCGAGGCCACCCGCGCCTTCCAGGACACGCTCCGCCCCCTCATCGATCGGCCCATCATCGCCCCGGACGGACGAGCGATGGATTTCAACACCGCGTTCGGGGCTGTCTCCGCGGGACTCTACGACGCGGCGGCATGGCCGGCGATCATCAAGGGCATCGAAGAGATCCAAACCGGCAGGGCGGACATCTTCTTCGTGCTCATCGACGCCGTCGCAGGCCGAGACGAGAACGGCCACTACGCCAATTTCAACGACGCGCTCCTGGCCATCAACTGCATGGACGAGGAGCGAAGCACACCCGAGCAGCAGGTGGATCTCAGAGAGCAGATCCAGCAAATCGCCCCGGTCAGCGACCCGGGTAACGGTGCAGCCGGTGCACGTGACGCCTGCGAATTCTGGCCTGCCGAACCGACTCTCGGCTACCCGTACGCCGACAACATCGAAGGATTGCCCACGACGTTGACGATCTCGGTCACCGGCGACCCGTCCACCCCCTTCGACGCAGGAGTGAGCCTCGCCGACACCCTCGGCGGCGCCATGCTGACCGTGGACGGCGAACAGCACACCATCGCCTCCTCCGGTACAAGCGAGTGCGTCGACGCGGTGGTGGCGGACTACCTGATCGGCCTGACAGTGCCTGCGGAAGACACTCGCTGCGCGATCTGATACCGGTCTCTGCGCTACCTCTGTGTCCCCAGGACCGCGTCGACAGCGAAATACAATGTCGCCGTTTCGTGTTCGAGAGCGGATACCTCGAACGGCAAGGCCCGCTGTATCGACAGGCCGTTCAGCACGGTGTTCAAGAAGTCCGCGTGCTTCGCCGAATCATCGCCGGAGCCATGGCCTTCCTTGGCCAGCGTTGCCAGCCAGTGCTCCATCCGGCGCCGTCCCTCGTCTTCCAAGCTCTGGTAGGCCGCGCGCATGGCGTCGGTGGGTTCGGGGACGATGAACGCCTCGAAGACCTTGATCCACCCCTGACGCTTCTCGGTTCCGGTCTGCGGGGCGAGTATCTGTCGCAGGCACTGCACCAGCCGATCGCGGGCGGGTACCGTGCGGTCGTGGATCACGTCGTCACCAGGCGTCGCGACGTCGTAGATCGTCTCGAGGACGGCGTCGCGTAACGCTCGCTGCGTCGGAAAGTGGTGTCGCAACGACCCCATGCTCACCCCGGCCCGCGCCGCTACCGTGCGGACACTCAGCGTCGACGCCGGGTCTTCACCGAATAGTTCGCACGCCGCGACGATGATCTTCGCGCGCGTGTTCAGCTCCGTCATTGCACCCTCCCACCTTCGATTAGCACACCGTACTAGCACGGTGTGCTAGCGTCGGGTCATCGCACGCAACAGTACAGCGTGCTAGTCCCAGGAAGGAGATGCAGATGGTGTTCGACGAGTGGAAGCATCGCCGGGCGGCAAGCCGCGTCCACGTCGGCGACGGATCAGCACTACAACGCTTTCGATGGTGGCAGCTACCCGGCAGGGCCCTGTTCTACCTGCGACTGGACCGACTCGAGTACGCCGTCGACGTTCGGCATTGGCAGAACCAGAGCTCCGGTGAGGTGAAAGCAAACCTGTATCGCGACGGTCGACGCCTCGCCGTGTCGAAGCTGCCCGCAGAATTCCCCGTCGAAGACGGCATGATTCAGGTGGCGATGAGTGGCGTCGGGATGAAGCGTTGCCATTACCTCACCCACGACGGCAGCGAGCACGCGCTGACCCCTGACCCTGCGTCGGCAGAAGGTCGTCGCGCACGCCTGGACAGCAGGCACCCCACTGTCAGCCGCGCCATCGGTGTCGCCTCGGTGTTGCTCTTGCTCATCGGCGTTGTTCTTCTCGTACTGCAGATCGCCGAGCCGGTGTCTCGCATCCCACCGATCGCGGATTCGGTCGGCAGCGTCACCTCCCCGATCGATGTGCCGGTGTGGCTGAACATCGCACTCGGCGTCGGGGCCGCGGTCGCCAGCGCAGAACGCTCCCTTCGGCTCCGCTACCACTGGCTGCTCGACGCAGCCGGCAACTGACTTCCAGTAAGGACTCTCCATGAAACTCGGACCGACGACCGCAGCGGTCGCTGCAACAGGCATCCTCGTCGCCGCATGCGCACCCACCGACCCTCCTCCGGAACCTGCCCCCGACGTACCGCCTGCCAGTTGGGCCGCATGCCCCGACGACTTCGACAGCACCGGAATGCAGTGCGCCACTGTGCCTGTGCCTCTGGATTACGACGACCCTGGCGGCGAACAGATCGAGCTCACCATCTCCAGGTTGGCGTCGAAGAATCCCGACGAGCGGCGTGGGGTGTTGTTGCTGAACCCGGGCGGGCCAGGCGGTACCGGTGTGGATCAGCCCACGTTTCTCGAGTCGATGGGCATGCCGCAGAGCGTCTTGGACAGCTACGACCTCATCGGGATCGACACCCGCGGGGTCGGGCACTCCTCGCCCATCAGTTGCGGGTTCACCGACGACATCGGGTATTACGGCGCGGTTCCGCCATACGCCTTCGACGACGCAGCATTCGACGAACAAGCCTCGGTGGCACAGGAAGTCGCCGCACGGTGTGCCGCCAACGACGACGGGCGCCTGCAGCACGTGACCACGGCCAACATGGCGCGCGATCTCGACAGGATCCGAGCCTCGCTCGGTGAGGACAAGGCCAGCTTCCTCGGTTACTCCTACGGCACCGCCCTCGGCGCGGCATACGCGTCGATGTTCCCCGAGACGTCCGATCGAATCGTGTTGGACAGCAACATCGGCGACACCTATCTCGACCACGACGGTATGCGTCGATATTCACGCGGGATGGAAGAGACGTTCCCGGATTTCGCGAAATGGGCTGCAGCGAACCATGATCGATACGGTCTGGGCAGCACGCCGGAGGAAGTGCGCAGCACCTACTTCGCCATTGCCGACCGACTCGATCGTGCGTCGGTGGACGGGATCGACGGCCGACTGTTCCGGCTGGCGACGTTCGCCACTCTCTACAATCCCAGGTCCTACGAGACGGCCGCGGAGAACTGGGTGGCCATGCGTGACGGGACCCCGGACGGGGAGCAGCCACCGATTCCCGCGACGCCGTCGACGACGGACAACACCTGGTCGGTCTTCCTGGCCGTCACCTGCAACGACGCCGAATGGCCCGACGACCCCGCTACCTACCGGCAGGCCATCAGGGAAGACAGCGCCGCGTACCCACTCTTCGGTGCGGCTGCCGCGAATATCATGCCGTGCGCGTTCTGGCAGTCCGAACCCGAGGCGCCGGTAGCGATCGACGACGACGGTCCCACGAACATCCTGATCGCACAGCACCAGCGCGACCCCGTCACCCCACTTCTCGGCGGTGAGCTGATCGCCGAGAAGTTCAGCGACCGGTCGAGGCTACTGACCGTCGACGGAAGCGGCCACGGCGTGTACGTCCTCGGCAAGAACGAGTGCGCCCAAGGCGTCATCACCGACTACTTGGTCGAGGGCACCATGCCCGAGCAGGACACCACCTGCGAAGCGTCCGTGCCCAATCCGTGACACACGCTTGACCTCGAGTGGCGTTGAGGTTCTACGTTCGAGGCATGACTTCC
This sequence comes from Rhodococcus yunnanensis NBRC 103083, assembly GCF_001895005.1. Lineage (GTDB taxonomy): Bacteria > Actinomycetota > Actinomycetes > Mycobacteriales > Mycobacteriaceae > Rhodococcoides > Rhodococcoides yunnanense. The sequence continues at coordinate 22,229 of NZ_BCXH01000016.1, forward strand.
ACGAGGCCTATGCAACCGCCCGCACAACAGCCCATCGGTTTCTGGACGGTGCGCGCCGGGGAGGCGATCCGTGCGCGCACCCGCGGCGCTCTGCTCGAGGTCGGCGTGTCACAGCCGGAGTGGTGGCTCCTGCACCAGCTGTCCCTCCGTCCCGACGGAATCGATCGAGCCGAGACCATCGAGAAGATCGGCCACAACGACACCCCGGACGCCATCGTCGACGCCATCGATTCCGCTGTTGCCCAAGGGTGGGTACGCGAGGTCGGCTCGACACTCGTATGCACCGAGTCGGGTCTCGAACAGTTCGAACGCGCCTTCCAGGTTCAACGGGACCTGCAGGCCGAGCGGATGCAGGGCATCAGTGACGCCGACTTCGCCACGACGATTCAGGTTCTGCAGCGAACCATCGACAATGTCGGCGGCGCAGCGTGGCACTGGTAGTCGAACAGTGCCGTGGCCCTACAAGATCGTCAGTACCGGTGCGGCGGCGAACCCGGAGCCTTCCAACTCTGTCGACGCGGGCCTGCCGTTCGATACAGTCGAAAGATGTTGCCGCTCGGACTGTCCATGCTGTGGGAGCAGTCGGTCGATCCTTCGGGCGCGCTCGGCGAGCGATTCGGATTCGACAGCGTCGCCGCCGCCGAGACCTGGGTGTCCACGGTCCTCGCCCGGACATGGGGCATCACCGCGGGCGGCTGCACGCGCATCGTGATCAGTGACCATAATGCGATCGTCTGGGTCGACAGCAATCTCGGCCCGCTGGTGGTGAAGTGGTCACGGGCACGCGAGCGATTCGCAAGCCTGGCGTCGTCGTCCGAAGTGTTGCGCGGCCTCGGGGAACGCGGCTTGCCCGTCGCGGCACCGATCGCGACTGTGGACGGACTCGACCGCGTCGTTCTGGGCACGCCGACCGGTCCGCTGTCGGTGACGGTACTGCCGGAGCTGACCGGGGATTGGCTCGATATCGACGACGAGTCAGCGGTTCGATCGGCGGGCACGCACCTCGCGGAACTGCACGACGCTCTTCGCAGCGTGCATGTCATCGACACCGCGCCTCGCCTACAGCCGCTGCACCGACGCGTCGAGAATTGGTTGGCCGACGGCGATCGCGGATTCGCACCCGATGCGTCACGCCGAATCGGCGAGCTACTCCCGTCACTGCCCGCTCTCGACGACGAACCGCAGTTGCTGCACAACGATTTTCGCGCTGCGAATATTCTGACCGAGAACTCCACCGTCGTCGGAATCCTCGACTTCGACGAGGTGCTGATCGGCCACCGTGTGCACGATCTCGCCAAAGCCAGCGTCTACCTCGGCACCCGCTTCACGGATTGGCGTCCGACACCGCCCGAGGTGCAGCGCACCTTCCGAGCAGGGTACGAGTCGGTCAGACCACTCGGCCCCACCGAGGCACGCTGGCTGGAGCTGTTGGTGTTGTGGCAGGCCGTCATCGCCGTACCGAATGCCGACGACACTGCCGGATGGGCGTCGACGGCTCTTGACCTCGGTGCAGGTGGAACGTAAAGATCGAGTGGGGATACCGACCACAGGGGGCGTGCGATGCGTGTCGACCGTTCGACCGTAGATCTGTCCGATTACCCGGACCTGGTGGTGGTCTACCTCGGGATGCGGGTCAACCGTCCACGAGGGTTGTTGCGACTGCTCAGGACTGGACCTCAGATCACCAAGTCCTGGAAGGACGAACCCGACGGACTGCTGCTGCACGAGGACCTCATCTGGTCACTGCTCCCCCCGCACGCCGGGATGCGGCAGTACTGGCGCGACCTCGACAGCCTCGAACGCTGGACCCGCTCCGAACCTCACCGCGAATGGTGGACGGCGTTCCTCCGCGACTCGGGCGGCACGGGGTTCTGGCATGAAACGTACCTCCGGCGTGGCGGCATCGAAGCGATCTACGACGACATGGCCAAGCCCACCGGTCTCGCACGAATTGCCACACCGGTCCAAGCCCGTGGACCGATGTTCTCGGCTCGACGCCGCGCAGGTGACGGCAATCCGGCCACGGCAGATCCCGTCGTCTCCGAAGGCAGCTACTACGCGGACAAACCGAAGGCGCACTGACACTTCGGTCATCGCGGCGCCGAGCCGCGGTTATGGCATGATCTCGGCATGTCCGACTGGCTGACCTTCGCGGGTCCGATCGTGTTGGCGCTGATCGCCATCGCCTCCCCAGCCATCGCATCGCGTCTCCGCGGCCGCGATGCCCGCGAGCGCATCAAAGCCGACATCGAGATCCTGAAGCAGCTCGAAGAGGGCTCGGCCGCACAGAAGACGATGCGCTACAGCATCGATCGGCAGGCCGCAGGGTTGCTCGGCGCGTTACCCGGGCACCTCTCACCGTCCGGGTCGTTCAACGCGCGTCAGGTGTTTCTCTTCGGCATCCCGTACACCGGTGTAGCTGCTGCCGCGGCCGCCTTGGCCTCCCGGTACGACGTGTCGTTCGCATTCGACCCGATGATCCTCTTCTGGACTGCGTCGGTAGCGTGCGTCGGATCGTTGCTCGGCTACCTCGCCTGCGACAAATCGTTGCGCGACGACGTACAGGAGATCCTGTCGATCGCCCGCAGCGACGTCTCGCTCCACGCCTCCGACGACGGCCTCGAAAACGAGGAGCTGGAGAACGAGGGCGAGCCGGATCGTCCGGTCGATGCCTGACGTCGGCGCATATGTCACTTCGCACGTCGGCGAGACCTCGGCTCATCATGTGTCGAGTGGAAGTCGTGCGCTGGCGGTCCGTAGGGACGACAGGGCGGCACATGCAGCGTTGACCACGATGACGCCGACCGCCAGCGCCAGCGTCATGGGAACACCGACCGGCCCCACCACCGCCCCGGCGACGCCTGCGCCGACCGGTTGTCCGCCCCACGCCAGCATGCGTGCGGTGGTGTTGACCCGGCCCTGAAGCGCGTCGGGGGTCACGAGATGACGAACGGTGATGCCGTTGATGATCACCGTCGACGCTGCACATTGAAAGACCACCAGCGCAACCGCTCCCAGTACCGGTGACGTAGCCAGTATCCACACGCTGATGGCGCACGCCTGCACGAGCAGACCCGAGATAGCAATCGTTCCCGCCGTCGATCTCCGAGACAGGCGCGGTAGCAGCACGGTCGAGATCAACGTCCCGACCCCGAGGGCGGCGAAGAACAGGCCCAGTACGCCGCCGTTCTCGTCGACGCCGTATTGCTGGACAGCGGTGACGACGAGAAGCCCGGTCATGATGCCACCGGCAACGCTGTTGCCGGTGCCGATCAAGGTGAGCAACCGCACGAGCGTGTGCCCCCAGATGAAGCGCACTCCCTGGCCGATATCACGCCACAAGTGTGGTGGTTCCGTCCGCGCGGATGGTTCGGGTTCGCGCACCCAGCACAGGACGACGGCAGCCGCCGCGAAGGCGACGGCGTTGAGGGCCAGTGCGGCGAACGGCGACGACGCCGCGATGAGTACGCCGCCGAGCGCGGGCCCTGCCATGGTGATGACGGTCGCCATCGCGGTTTGCTGCCCCACAGCGTCGGCGAGGCGCTCCCGCGGCACCAACGAGGGCAGCAACCCGAAGCCTGCAGCGTCGAAGAACACCAGTGCGGCGGCGCTGACGAACGCCGCCACGAACACGTGTGTCGTCGTCAGGATCGCCGCTGAGTGGGCGACCGGTATCGACGCCACCGCAGCGCACGCGGCGACAGCGGTGACGACCATTGTCGGACGACGTCGCCACCGGTCGGCAACGGCACCGGCGAACAGCCCGAACACCAGGTACGGCGCCGACTCGACAGCGGCGAGAAGCGCAGTGGCCGACGCACTTCCAGTGGTTCGGTAGACGACGAGCGGAAGGGCGACCAGCGCGACGGCGGATCCGAACCAGGCGATGGTGCGTGCGAGCACCATCAGCCGGAACGTGGCCCCCAGCGCCGCCCGAGCGCTCGTCGGGGTCACCTGCTGAACACGTTGTCCGCCGCGCTCTCGACAGCATCGATGATCCGGACTCCGGCGGCCTGGAAGTCGGCTTCGTTCTGCGGGTACACCCGGAAGTTCTGCACTGCTGGTGAGTTGGCGAGCACAGCCGATATCTCCGTCACGGCAGCGGAGGCGTCCTTGTCGGATCCGGCGTACTGCACCAAGACGACGTCGGGTGCGGCGCTCAACGCAGCTTCGGGGGTGATCTCCGCGAAATTGCCGTCTATGTCGGCGAATTCGTTGTTCATCCCGAGCGCTTCGACGACCGCGCTGTAGTAGGAACCGCTCAGGGCATACAGCTTGCCGTCGAAGCTCTGGACGACCGCTGCCGACAGCTGAGCTGTGTCGGTGTTCGAAGCTCGTGCTGCGGCAACGCGACCGCGCAGCGAGGTCACGACCTCCGCTGCCTTGTCCGGGACGCCGTAGATGGCGCCGAGGTTCTCCACATCGGTGTAGACCGCGTCGATCGTAGTGGGTGCGGGACTGTTCGAGCAGTATTCACCGAGGACGTAGAGATTGCCGCTTGCTGTGTCCAGGTCGTCGGGGCCGGCCGAGCCCTGACCGCCGAGCTGTCCTTCGTCGTTGGACAGGAACAGATCAGGTGATGCTCCGATGAGAAATTCCCGTGAGGGCGCATAGTCGTCGGTGTTGGAGGTCAAGCCCGGAAACCTGTCGATTCCATCGAATACGTAGCTGCCGTTGGCATATCCGATTGCGCTGTCGGCGACGCCGAGCGCATCGAGGGTGGCGATGACACCTGGGGCTCCGAGAAGTGCACGCGAAGGCGGGGCGTCGTAGGTGTAGTCGACACCGCAACTGGTCACGGTCACCGGGTACGACCGGGTGCCGGTGTCGGCAGCAGTGGGCTGGGCCTGCCCGCTCGAACAGGCGGAGAGCAGGAGAACTGTTGCTGCGGCGGCAGTTCCTGTTCGTACGGCGATCCTCATGCTTGACTTCTTTCGATGTGGGTATCGGCGCGGTGCCGGTTGGCAGGGCCGAAATGGACGCAAGGTCGGCCGGAGAGCGGGTTGACGGCGACGACCGAATCGACGCCGTACACGCTGCGCAGCATCTCCGTCGTCAAGACTTCGGTAGGAGTTCCCTGTGCGACAAGGGCACCGGACTTCATGACGAACAAGGTGTCGCAGTATGCGGCGGCGAGGTCGATGTCGTGTAACGCGACCACGACGGTGGCGTCGGTTGCGGTGAGCAGTTCGAGAAGGTCGATCTGCGCCGAGATGTCGAGGTGGTTGGTCGGTTCGTCGAGAATCAATATCGGGGCTTGCTGGGCGAGCGCCCGGGCTACGAAGACGCGTTGGCGCTCGCCGCCGGACAGGGTCGAGATCTGACGGTCGACGAGGTGCGCGACGCCGGCTGCCATGACGGCGGTGTCCACCGCGGCGACATCGGCTGCGCCGAAGCGTCGCAGCCCGGTGTTGTGCGGGATGCGTCCGAGCTCGATGATCTCGCGGGCGGTGAACTCGAACTCCGGCGAATCATCTTGCAGTACAACCGCAGTCCTGATCGCTGATTCGCGGGCGCTGAGCCGGCGAAGGTCGTCGTCGCCCAGCACGATCGTTCCGCCGGTCGGCGTGAGGGCTCGATACAGCGTGCGCAGCAGCGTCGATTTTCCGCTGCCATTGGGTCCGAGGAGGCCGACCACCGAGCCTGATGCGGCATGAACAACGCCGTCGGTGAGGATCGCGGTGCCGTCGATGGCGACGACGACGCCGTCTGCGTCTAGTTTCATCGAGGCCTCGCCGTCCGCCCGGCGGTGACCAGCAGGTACAGGAAGAACGGTGCACCGATGGCCGAAGTGACCACACCGATGGGTAGTTCGGCGGGGGCGCGGAGCACGCGGGCCGCGATGTCGGACAAGGGCAGAAAACACGCGCCGAGCAGCGTTGCGGTGAGGACGACTCGGCGGTGATCGGCACCGACGAGTAGGCGCGCGATGTGGGGTACGACCAGGCCGACGAATCCGATGCCGCCGACTTCTGCGACGATGGCGCCGGTCAGTATCGACACCACGACCATCAGCGTCAGTTGGAATCGTGCGACGTCGATGCCGAGCGAGTAGCCGAGGTCGGTGCCGGATGCGAGTGCGTTCAGACGCGCACTGTTCCACAGCAGCCATGTCGTGGCCGCCGCGATGACGACCGCGGGCGTCAGCAGGCTCTCCCACGATGCACCCGCAATCGAACCCAGGCTCCAGAACAGTACGCGCTGCGACTGATTCGGTGTCGCGATGGTCTGGAAGTAGAACGTGAACGAGGAGACGAGGTACCCGACGGCGACACCTGCCAGCACGATTCGCGTCGGAGGCCACTGCCCACCTCGTCGGGCGAGGACGAACACGAGCGCAAACGCTAGGAGACCGCCGAGAAACGCGGCAGCGGACAGTGACACACCGCCGAGCGCCCCAGCGCCGAAGACGATGACGACGACGGCTCCCAAGCTTGCGCCCGGCACGATTCCGATCAAGTACGGGTCGCCCAGTGGGTTGCGCACGACAACCTGGATGACGACGCCCGCTATCGCAAGACCCGCGCCGACGACAACGGCGAGAATGGTTCGCGGGACGCGGACCTGCCAGATGATCTGGTCGCTGACCGGCGTCGACGACGACGCCCCCACCACGCCGAGATGCTGTCCGACCGAACTCCAGATGTCGCCGAGTCCGACGGTGACGGCGCCGATGCCGACCGACGCCGCTGCGATGACGACGACAGCGCAGCCCAACATCGCCAGCAGAACGCGAAAGCGTTGGGGCGAGGCGAAAGGCGGCGCGCCGGTGCTGCGTACCGCGGTGGCCGAAGGTTGCTTCATCAGAACGACGTCCCGTGTCTAGTTGTTAATGACAATCAGTGTCGATACTGTAGCGAACGGAACGCCGCGTTGACACCGTGGGTTTCGGAGTGATGTCGATCTCTCAGGATTGAATAGTCGTTATTCGGGGTAACAAGTGCGCGGACAAGGGGAGGAACCGAAAATCATGACAATCGACCAGGCCGCGCTGTGCGACAAAAGTATCCCGACGACTTTTCCCGTCGACGATCCCGCAGGAGACCCTCCACCGGTGCTGCTCGACGCGCGCCGCATGAAGAACTTTCTCGACGTATTCGGATTGGTGACGCTGTTCGCCGCAGCTGCTTTGTTCCTGAGCTTGCGAGATGCCGTGCTGGTCACGTCGGTAGTCGCTGCGGTCGTTCTGGCCGTTCGCGTGACGCGGTGGTCGATGATCTTTCACCGCGCGATCCGCGAAACCACGCAGTGCCCGCCCCATCCGCATGATTGAATCGGCGCACTCCTGGTTACTGTAACTCCAGGACGCGGACACTCGTGTTCGACAAACAGGAGTGTGCGATGAGCGTCGACAGAGAAACTGCAGGTAGCCCGTGGCAAGCCGAGGAATCACCGCGGCCGACGCGGGCGCTGCTGCCCGAGGACGACGCCTTCTACACCCCTCCTGCCGGCTTCGAGACAGCCGAGCCAGGGACGGTGCTGCGGCACCGCGAGGTCGAGGTGGCGCTGTACGGGTCGATCCCACAGCATGTCGACGCCTGGCAGCTGCTGTACCGCACGACCGATCTTCACGGCGCGCCGCAAGCCGGTGTGACGACCGTTCTCATGCAGCAGGGGCGCGTCGCGCAGGCACCTCGTCTGCTGTCGTATCAATGCGCCATCGATGCCGTTTCGTCGAAGTGCTTCCCGTCGTATGCACTGCAGCGCGGCGCGAAGGCGCTGGGCGCGGTCCCACAGTTCGAGTTCGTGCTCGTTCTCCACACACTGCGCCGCGGCTGGGTGGTGTCCATCCCGGATCACGAAGGCCCAGGCGGGCATTGGGGATCGCCACGTGAACCTGGCTTCTGCACCCTCGACGGAGTTCGAGCAGCGTTGCAGTTCGCACCGCTCGGGCTTTCCTACGACACACCGGTCGGCTTATGGGGATACTCGGGCGGCGGACTGGCCACATCGTGGGCGGCGGAGATGGCCCCGGAGTACGCGCCCGAGATCGAACTCGTCGGAGCAGCCCTCGGATCACCCGTCGGAGATCCCGCATCTGCGTTCACCAGGCTCAATGCCACACTGCATGCCGGGCTGCCGACGCTCGTCGTCGAAGGACTACGGCGTACCTACCCGGAGCTCGACCGTGTCGTGCGCGAGCACGTCAACGCCGACGGATTGGCCGTGCTCGAGTCGGTCGACGACCTCACCACCGTCGCCGCGGTCAGGAAACTCGCGAAACACGATCTCGACAACTACATCGACATCCCGCTCGCGGACCTGCTGGCGATGCCCGAGATTCTCGAAGTGTTCGAGGCAATTCAGCCGGGCCGCACCGCGCCCTCGGTGCCGATGCTCGTCGTCCAAGCTGTGCACGACCAGGTCATCGCCGTCGACGACGTCGACGGCCAGGTCGACCGCTACCTCGACAACGGGGTCCACGTCACCTACATCCGCGACCGTCTCAGCGAGCATCTGTCGTTGCACCCGCTGTCGGCGCCGCTGACCCTCGACTGGCTGGAGGACCGATTCGACGGCCGCGAGGACACGCCGTCGGGAATCACGACGGTCTGGTCGACGGCACTGTCCCCCAAGGCCGCTCGCGGTCTCCTTGCGCTGGCATGGTCGACGATCCTCGCCGTCTTCGCCCGCCGCCTCTGAACCAGCACCGCCTCTGCTTCAGCACTGCCTCAGATCCCGCAATTATCTACTGCTGCACCGGTAATGGCTGAGGGGCGGGCGGTCCGTCGTAACGCGCGATCGGCCGAATGATCTTGCTGTCGTGCGATTGCTCGACGATGTTGGCACACCACCCGACCATGCGACTGCACGCGAAGGTCGGGGTGAACATCGACCGCGGAATCCCACACAGCTCCATCAGGACTCCGGCGTAGTACTCGACGTTCGCATACAGCTTCCGGTCGGGTTTGAGATCCGCGAGCGCAGTGGCAACGATCTTCTCGACCTGGACGGCTTTGGCGATCAGCTCACCGCCGAGTTCCTGTGCAGTGTCGCGGAGCAACACCGACCGCGGATCCTCGGTCCGATACACCGGGTGACCGAAACCCATGATGCGTTCGCCCGCACTGATTTTCGATCGTGCCCACGAATCAGCGGCGTCGATGTCGGCGATCTGATCCAACCCGTCGAGAGCCCTGTCCGGTGCGCCTCCGTGCAGGGGCCCGGCGAAAGCGCCGATCGCCGCGCACACCGCGGACGTCACGTCCGATCCCGTCGAAGCGACCACCCTCGCGGTGAACGTGGATGCGTTGAAACCGTGGTCGATCGTGGCCGTGAGGTAGCGATCGACGGCCTTGGCGTGCGCGTCCTCGGGTACGTCGCCGGTGATCATGTACAGCCAATTCTGCGCTGTCGTCAGATCCGCACGCGGTTCGATCGGCTGCAGACCGGACCGGATGCGATGCACCGCAGCAAGAATGGTGGGAGTCATCGCGCACAGGCGGAGCGCGATCGCACGCTTGTCCGACTCCGCCGACTCGTACAGCGGCACCGGATCGACCAATCCGGACAGCACCGTCCGCAACGCGAACAGCGGTTGCTTCGGACCGGACTCGGCAACTGCCGCGACGGCCGCTCGCACCTCCTCCGGCAGCACCCGAAGGGGCGCCGCCGCGCGCAGGAACTCGCGTCGCTCCGCGTCGGTGGGCAGCGCACCCTCCACCATGAGGTACCACGCGTCCTCGAAGGTCAGATGCGTCGCGATGTCGATGGCCGAGTACTGCCGATAGTGGTAGAAACCCTCGTCGCCTCGCACGTCACCGATCGACGTAGCCGTGACAACGACGTTGTGCAGCCCCCGCGGGGCATCGAGAACGCTCATGACTGGACTCCTCTGCGCTGGTCACCCTCCACGATCCGCGTTAACATTGATTCTTGTCAATATTGATTGAATCAATACAAGGGGCGCCATGCCTGCACCGGACGGCCGGAATCTGCTCACCACCGCACAAGCAGCGGCGCGCCTGGGCGTCAAACCCGAAACGGTGTACGCCTACGTCAGCCGGGGACTGTTGATCAGCACGCGCCTGCCCGGGGTGCGGGGAAGCATCTTCGACGTCGAGGAGGTGGAATCGCTCGCAGGCCGCGACACCGCACGCCGCACCGACATCGGTGCCGTCGAGCGCATCCGGAGCCGGATCACGTTGCTCGACAACGACCGCCTCTACTACCGAGGACACGACGCAGTCGACCTCAGCACACGCTCGGTGGAATCCGTCGCCCACTTCGTATGGACGGGCGAGCTACTCGACGACGTCGCATTCACCGCCGATCCCGTTGTCGTACAACGATGTCGAGACGCCGCAGCACTGATGGCCGCGGACAGTCGGTCGATCGATCGGGTACGCATCGCCGTCGACATCGCCTCCACTCACCGGCCGATGCGGTTCGACATCGGATCGAAGTCGGTCGTCGGCGAAGCCGGGAATCTACTCGCGACGGTCGCCGCCGCCCTCGGCCCCGAGTCGTCGAAAACATCGGTAGCAGAACTCGTCTGGGATGCACTGAAGTCCAGCACATCGCATGCGGGCGGGCTGGTCGTGCTCCGGGCCGCGCTGATCCTGCTCGCCGATCACGGCCTTGCGGCGTCGACGCTCGCCGTCAGAGTCGCCGCAAGCACACGCGCGAACCTGCACGCCGTCCTGTCGGCGGGCATGGGGTGCATCGACGGCCCCCTCCACGGTTCCGCCGCCGAGCCGGCATATCGATTCCTGTCGGCCGCGCGTGAAGACCCGATCGCCGCCCTGGCCGGCCAGCTCAGATCCGGTGTTCCGGTCCCCGGATTCGGACACGTCATCTACACCGAACAGGATCCGCGGGCCCAGGAATTGCTTCGGCTGCTACGGAACCCGGACCTCGGCGCCGATCCCGCGGTGACCTCGGCTGCCGATATCGTGATCGAGGAGATGAGCGAGCGTTTCGAGACCTTTCCCAACTCCGATTTTGCACTCGCAGCGTTCACCTGCGCGTACGGGCTGCGGCCGGACGCCCCCGAGGCCCTGTTCGCGATCGCCCGGATCGTGGGTTGGACAGCGCACGCCATGGAAGAGTACGACGAAGAGCCCCTTCGCTTTCGGGTTCCAGGTATCTACACCGGAATCCGTCCGATCACCTGATCGGCTCGGAACGCACACGAACAGAGGGGTGTTCGATGTCGTCGTTGACGAAGACGATATCTGCTCGGACGGCCGGATCGACGTCCTCGACGTACATCTGCGACGCAGCGTGGTAGCGCTCTCGAAAGGCTGTGTCCGCCTTCTCCGTACCGCCGAACATCTCGGCATCTCGGGCCACTCCCCTGCGCCGAGCGACATCGAACGAGGTATCGACGAAAATTCTCACGTCCCAGAGGTCGGCAACCGAGGGTTTCTGCAGGAATGTGCCGTCGACGATCAGCACCGCCGTACTCGGCGCCGCAACATCCGGCTCGTCGACGGCAGTGTCCGACGCGAGATCGATCACCGCACGCCGGTAGCCGAGACTACCGCCGCGCCCCAGAGGCAACAGGACCCCGAGCGCGAGCGCCGTGAAATCGTAAGCATCCTCGTAATACCCGCGCGCAGAGCTGCGTCCCTGCCGGTAACGAATCGCGCGAGGATTGTGGAAGCCGTCCATGCTCAGCCGGATCGTGGTGCGTCCCAGCCGCGTCAACGCGTCGTTCAGATCGTGTGCGAGCGTGGTCTTTCCCGACGCTGTGATCCCATCGACCGCAACACGAACCGGATGTCCCGGCCTCACCCCGTCGATATGCTCGGCGACGAGCTCGACCGCATCCGCGCGAGGAAGCGTCTGCATGCTGATGTTCACCTGCCCTGAAATCGTGTACGAACGGCGTTCAGTATCTCCTCGCGCTGGTCTTCGATGTACTGCTGGTCGCGTCGGTAGATCTCGAGATGTCTGTCGGCCTCGGCGGCGTCGGGCGGATCCATCGACGGTCGGCGGGCAGTGATGGCGTTCCTCATCGCGCCGAGACGGTCGACGATCAGGTCCGGGAGTTGTTCGGCCCGCGGGTCGGGATAGAGCTCGAAAATGCGTGCCAGACGCCCGAACCGGTCGATGCCAGCCGGCCAGCCGCCGTCGTAGAGGTTCTCCGTACTGGTCAGCGGCGCGAATCGGTATGCGAAGTAAGCCAGGTCGTCGATGCGGCGGCCAGGCCCGGCCTCGTCGAAGTCGATCAACCCGGCCGCGCGGGTGCCGTCGAACACGAAGTTGTACGGCGCAGCGTCCCAATGGCAGATCACCTCGCCCGAGGCGCCGGGCACACTGTGGCGGGCATGCCCGTCGGGCATCAGGAAACCGGTGGTGAGATCGTGGAGCCGCCGCAGGATTGCAAGCGCGCTGTCCATGGCCGCGAGGCTCTGGACCGGCGCCTGCATCGGATAGTCGCCTGCGCGGCCTGCGATGTACGACAGCACCTCTCGCCCACTGTCATCGATTCCGAGGAACCGCGGGGCATTGCCGAACCCGGCGCCGGACAGGTGAACCAGCAGCGTGTGCACCGAATTCGAGTGGCGACCCATGACGCGGCGGACAGTGTCGCCGTCCACGTGCACCTTGTCCTCGGCGATGAGACCCTCCCTGTCTTCGCGTGACTGTGCAGAAGACTGCAGCACTGCGGCACAGAACGCAACGATTGCGGGCGAACCCGATGATCCAGGCTCGCCCACGGACATGTCGGTGCGGCAGCGCAGACTGGACCGGTGGCAGGAGACAGATGGGACCGGGCACTCGACGAGAACAGCCCTGGCGTGCGCAGAATCAACTATGCATTCGTGGACCAGTACTCGCCCGAATACGCCGCGATGGAGGCCGACGCGGCGCAGCGCGGTTCCGCAGAGCGCGAGCGCAAAGCCAAGCGACGCGATGTCCCCGGCTCGCGTAAGCCGCCGCCCGACCCCACCGGCCTGCGCAGCCGCCGTGCCGACGAACTCGAATTTCCCCTGGATGCGACTCGCACGGACACGATGCGTCTGTTCATCGGAGGGCTGGAGATCCACCGGACCGGGCTGCTGTTCTCCCTGATCGCTCGCGAGGACGGCAGTGCGGTCCCCTCGTTCATCGGTGAGCGAGTCAACCTGACGCATCGAATCCGGCCACCCCACCGCCATCGCATCTATCTGGGAGTCGTACTCCCGGACGGGCAGGTCGTCACCAACACCAAGAGCACTCCTGCGCTTGCACCGGAGGACGACGATCTCGACACTCCCTGGCTGTACGGCGGCACAAGTTACAGCACGAAGTGCGAGACGGGTGCGAGCTACTTCCTGAGTCCGTTGCCGAGTTCTACCGGCCGACTGACAGTCACGATCGCCTACCCGGAATAGGGGATCGACCGGTCGTCGTCCGTCGGTGTGAATCTCGAACTCTGACGGCTGCACACGCGCCGCACACCCTCCTCAGAGCGTTAACGTGATCGACTCGTCGGCGAAGAGGATGGCCGGGTCGAATCCCATGCCCGTGAAATGCCCGGCCAGTTCGAGAGACAGAATCCCGTGCAGTCGCGTCCAGAACGACAGACAACGACGCAGGACCGCCTCCGGTACCGCGTCGTCGCGCACCCAACCGCGATGACTCGCGAGGTGGACTTCGAAGGGCGTCACCGGCTGGTCGGCCGGTTGCGCGGAGAACGCCTCGATGAGCGCCGTCATGATCTCCGACGAGATACGGGTGGTGTCCGCGGGAGCGTGATAGCCGGGTACCGGCGTGCCGTAGACCAGGAAGTATCTCTGCGGGTCCTGTAGCGCCCATTCCCGCACCGCGTTGGCCAGCTCGGTCACGTCGGCACCACCGTCCAACGCGACCCGCATTGCATCGGCGAGGCTGCGGTACGCGTCGCGAATCAGTTCGGTGATCAGCTCGTCCCGACTGGCGAAGTACCGGTACAACCCCGGCCCGCTCATACCCACCTGCTTCGCAATTGCGTTGAGCGACAACCCCGATACCCCTGCGTTCGCGATCTGCTCCCACGCACGCTGTTTGATTTCGGCGCTGACATGTGCGCGGTATCGCTCCCGCGCAGTGCTGTCGACGACCATGGCCACCACCTCTCCGTCGAGTTAGAGGTTATCACTGCTGCGATTGACTATTTCTACAATTAGCTATAGCTTGTAACAAAAGAGAGCACCAGTCACTCATTCAACGAAAAAGGAGATCCACCACCATGTCCCACACCACCCGAACCGCGCTGCCACTACTCGCACTTGCCGGGGCACTCGCGCTGACCATCACCGCGTGCAGCACCGACGCCGTCGACACCCCCAGCAACCCGAGCTCGGAGTCCGTAGCGCCGGCCTCGCCGACCTGCCGAGACGAGGGCGTCGACGACGATGCCCAGATCCGATACAGCAGCGAAATTCTGATCGACGCACCGATCGAGGAGATCTGGAACCTGCAGACCGACGTCGCCGAGTGGCCGACGTGGCAGCAACCGGTGACCAGCATGAAACTTCTGGATTCGGGCCCGCTCGCGGAGGGGTCGCGGTTCCAGTGGACGACGCCAGCCCCCGCAACAGCAACCACTCCTGCGACGACCTTGACCATCACCTCCACAGTCGCACAGCTGCAGGAAGATTCGTGCATCCGATGGAGCGGGCCTGCACTCGGCGACGGCCTGAGCATCGACAACGGCGTCCACGTGTGGAACTTCAGCGAGGTCGACGGCGGAGTCCTGGTGCGCACGGAGGAGACGTGGACGGGTGCACAGGTCGACGCCGACGTACCCACCTCGACGATGTTCCTCGGAGCAGGCCTCGAAGCATGGCTGAACGACCTGAAGGCAACCGCCGAGGCAACCAACGCGTGAGCGCCCGGAATCGCCCCGACACTGCACCGATGCACCCACTTCCCTCACGTGCCCGATAGAGCGCTACGCCCGAGGAAACAATCGACCACATCTGCGTAATGCAGATTTTACTTGCAACAATCATTTCGCTGATGCATCATTTCTTGCATAGCTGGTTCAACGAGGAGCTTGCTCACAGACTGATCCCACGCACCATCTCGAACGCCCAAGAAAGGGCATCCCATGACAGCAACTTCGGCGCATCACGACAGTGGCACCGGCCACGACGCCACGCCAGAGCGCCCGTCCGGTTTGGGGCGCGTGATCGCAGCCTCGATGGCAGGAACATTCGTGGAGTGGTACGACTACGCCGTCTACGGCTACTTCGCCACCTACATCGCCTTCTCGTTCTTCTCCAGCGACGACTCGTCCGCCGCGCTGCTCCAGACATTCGCCGTCTTCGGTATCGCATTCGCCGCACGGCCGATCGGCGGTGCGTTCGCCGGCCACTTCGGGGACCGCATCGGACGCAAGAAGACACTGACCGTGCTGGTGCTGACGACGTCGGTCGCCACCGCCGCCATCGGGCTCATTCCGAACTACGACAACATCGGGCTCTGGGCACCTGTCCTGTTGGTGACCGCACGACTGGCCCAGGGATTGGCCGCCAGCGGCGAATATGCGGGCGCCGGGGCCCTCGTCACCGAATACGCTTCCCCGCGGTGGCGCGGTGCGCTCGGCGCAACCATCGAGTTGGCAACTCTGTTCGGCTTCCTCGCCGGCTCGCTCACCGCGACGATCCTGCAGTACACCATCGGTTCCGAGGCCCTGGAGAACGGTGCGTGGCGCGTTCCCTTCCTCGCAGCGTTGCCGCTCGGCCTGGTCGGGCTCTACATTCGCCTCAAGCTCGACGACAGCCCCGTGTTCAAGGCGCTGCAGAAAAGTGGCGACATCGCGAAAACCCCTCTCGTCGAACTCTTTCGCAACCCCGTGTACCTGCGTCAGATGTTGCGGATCATGGGCATCGGCGCAAGCGGCTTCGTGTCCTACTACACGATCCTCACCTTCTACCCTGCCTACGTCGGCAGTGAAGGTCTGCTGACGAAATCCCAAGCGTCACTGTGTACGACGCTCGTGCTGGGCTGGATGATCCTGATTCAGATTCCCGCGGGCGCGCTGTCGGACGTCATCGGCCGTCGTCGCCTCATGATGAGCGCTCAAGCCGCATTCATCGTCTTCTCCATCCCGCTCTTCCTGCTGATGATGCAGGGCGGATTCGCGGCAGTGTTCATCGCCCAACTGGGACTCGGCACGATCCTGGCCCTGGTACTGGGCGCGCAGACCGCCGCATATCAGGAGTTGTTCCCCACCCGGGTTCGTGTATCGGGAGTCTCCGTCGGGCAGGGCCTCACCGCCGCGATCTTCGGCGGCACGGCCAGCTACCTGGGCCTGTGGCTGACCCAGAAGTTCGATACCCCGATCGCCGCGGTCGTCTACATGTGCATCGTCGCGTGCCTCTCACTCTTCACCTGGTACATCAGCACCGAAACAGCGCGTAAGACGCTGGAACTGAAGTAAGGAATATCGTGTCTCTCTCTTCCACCGCACCAGGTCCGTTCCGCGTCGGAGTCGACGCAGGCGGAACCTTCACCGACATCTGCGCCATCGACGCAACAACCGGCCAGCTCTACACCCACAAGGTCTCGAGCACCCCCGCGGACCCGTCCAGCGCCGTCGTACAGGGCGTAGCCGAACTCCTGACCACCCTCGCCGGAACCGAGTGGGCCAAGCAGGTCGAATTCTTCGCCCACGGCAGCACCGTCGCCACCAACGCGCTGCTGGAGAAGAAGGGCGCGAAGACCGCACTGATCACCACCGCGGGATTCCGCGATCTGCTCGAGATCGCACGGCAGCGTCGACCGAGCCTGTACGACCTCACCGCACGCAAACCGGAAACACTCGTCAAACGTCGGCACCGATTCGAGGTGGACGAGAGACTCGACTACAACGGCAACACGCTGCGCGAACTCGACGAAGCCGAAGTGCGTTCCGTCGTCGAACATCTCGCCGAGCAGGACCTCGACGCCGTCGCCATCTGCTTCCTCTACAGCTACGTCGATCCCAAGAACGAGCAGTTCGTCGCCGACATCCTCGCCGAGATCGCACCTCACCTCTTCGTGAGCACCTCGCACGAGGTCATTCCCGAATTCCGTGAGTACGAACGCATGTCGACCACCGTCCTCAACAGCTACGTCGGCCCAGTCGTCAGCAAGTATCTCGAGAATCTGCGCAGCAAGGTCCAGGACCTGGGCATCGACACCGACGTCCACATCACCCAGAGCAACGGCGGAATCATCTCGCTCGAGACCGCCAAGAGCCAGCCTGCACGCATGATGCTGTCCGGCCCGAGTACCGGCCTGGTCGCGGCAACCCACATCGGCTCGCTCATCGGCGAACCGAACATGATCACCTTCGACATGGGCGGAACCTCCACCGACGCAGCCCTGATTCACGACGGCACACTCGATCTCGCCCAGGACAGTGAGGTCGACGGCTATCCGCTGCGCACCCCCATGCTCGACATCACGACG
Organism: Rhodococcus yunnanensis NBRC 103083; assembly: GCF_001895005.1. Taxonomy (GTDB): domain Bacteria; phylum Actinomycetota; class Actinomycetes; order Mycobacteriales; family Mycobacteriaceae; genus Rhodococcoides; species Rhodococcoides yunnanense. The sequence goes on from NZ_BCXH01000016.1 coordinate 39,602, forward strand.
GTCGGCGCAGGCGGCGGCTCCATCGCATGGATCGACAGTGGCGGCGCACTGAAGGTCGGACCACAGAGTGCGGGCGCCGACCCCGGCCCTGCCTGCTACGGCCGTCAGGACGAGCACGCGTCGGTCACCGACGCCAACGTCGTCCTGCAGACGCAGAATCCGACGCACCTCCTCGGTGGCCGTCTGCCCATCGACGCCGAGGCATCTCGCACGGCTGTCGGTCGACTGGCCAGCACGCTCGGTCTCGACGTCGAATACGTCGCCGACGGCATCATCCGCATCGTCACCGCCAACATGGCCAAGGCAATTCGGGTGATCTCCGTCCAGCGTGGCCACGATCCACGCGACTACGTACTGACCGCATTCGGCGGAGCTGGCCCCCTGCACGCAGCCAGGCTGGCGCGTGAACTCTCGATACCCAAGATCATCGTCCCGCCCGCGCCCGGCGTCATGTGTGCCTACGGACTGATGGTGACGGATCTGCGTACGGATCTGTCGTTGACCAAGATCGTCGATCTTCACTCGTCCCGCCGCGGTGAGATCGAAGCAGCCGTGGACTATCTGACCACCGAGGCGACGCGCTGGTTCGAGCGCGAGGACATCGCCGTGCAGGACCGCCAGCTCTCCGTCACCGCCGACATGCGCTACGCGGGCCAGAACTACGAGATCTCGGTCGAGATGGACACCGACACCATCGACGACACCATGATCAACGCGATACTGGCCAAATTCGAAGCCGCACACCAAGCCTTGTACGGCTACACGGTTCCCGACGCCGTGGTGCAGGCAGTGACGTTCCGATCCGCCGCCACCGGCAAGGTCGTACAGGCCGCCACCCGGCCGGCCGAGACACTGGACGTCGACGCCTCGGGCGGGGTCGTCGGATCCCGGCCGGTCTACTTCGGCGCCGACGAGGGACGCGTCGACACCCCGATCTACGACCGTGCCGCACTCGTTGCTGGGCAACGGATCACCGGCCCGGCAGTGATCGAGCAAATGGATTCGACCACAGTGGTTCTGCCCGGCCAACACGCGCACATCGACGCATACGCCAACATCGTCATCGAGGAGAACAAGTGAGCGCACTGGACGCCATCACGCTGGAGGTGCTGGGAAGCGCACTGCAGTCGATCGTGGAGGAAATGGGCGAAACACTCATTCGTGCCGCCTATTCCACCAACATCAAGGAGCGACGCGACTGCTCGACCGCGTTGTTCGACCCCGCAGGCAACACCATCGTCCAGGCCGCGCACGTGCCGGTTCACCTGTCCTCGCTGATGGGTGTGGTCACCGAGGTCAGGGCGCGCTACCCGGAATCCGCTGTGCACGAGGGTGATGTCTTCATCGGCAACGATCCGTACACCGGCGGCGGCAGCCACCTGCCGGACATCGTCGTCGTCTCGCCTGTCTTCGCAGAGGGCGTGCTGATCGGCTGGGCAGCCAACACCGGTCACCATGCCGACTTCGTCGATCGCGGCACCAAGCACATCTTCCAGGAGGGTCTGCGCATTCCTCCGGTCCGCCTCTACATCGCGGGCGAAATCCAGTCCGACATATGGGATCTGATCCTGCTGAACTGCCAGGTCCCCGACGAACGCTTGAACGACGCCAGGGCACAGATCGCCGCCAACCGAGTCGGTATCACGCGAGTGCTCGAACTCTGCGCGCGGTACAGCACCGACACGTTCGCCGCGGCGGGCGCCGAGCTTCAGGACTACGCCGAACGCCAGACCCGCGCAGGCATCGCATCCTTGCCCGACGGGACGTACCGGTTCACCGACCGCTTCGACTGCGACGAGTTCGAGGGCGAGCTCGACATGGCCGTCGAGGTCACCGTCTCCGGTGACGAGATCTCGTTCGATTTCGCCGGCAATCCCGAGCAACTGCCGTGCAGCGTCAACATGATCTACACCGCGCTGCTGGCAACGGTGTACTACTCCGTCAAGACCATCGTCGATCCGACGATCCTGCCGAACTCGGGCATGTACCGCCCGATTCACGTCTCCGCTCCTGCCGGAACCATCGTCAACAGCGTCAGCCCTGCCGCAGTGAACCAGCGCTGCCAGACCACCCAGCGTGTGGTCGACCTCGTGTACGGGGCTCTGGCACAAGCCGTTCCCGAGCGTGTGACTGCAGCGTGCAACGGCGCGAACTCGTCCATCTCGCTCAGCGGAATCGATCCTCGCTCGGGCAAATACTACGTCTACCAGGAGACGCTCGGCGGCGGTTTCGGTGCGGCGCACGACCGCGACGGACTCGACGGCGTCCAGGTCCACATGACCAACACCAGCAACCTGCCGATCGAATCTCTCGAACAGGAATACCCCCTGTTCGTCGAAAAGTACGAGCTGGTCACCGATTCCGGAGGCAACGGTCGCTACCGCGGCGGCATGGCCATCAGGCGCGCACTGCGCACCGTCGACCACGACGCCGTACTCAAGATCACCACCACGCGCCGGCTCTCCCAGCCCTGGGGTCTCGACGGCGGCGGATCGGGACAGTCCGCGACCACCAGCGTCGCCCACGGCACGGTCACACCGGCCATGGGTGTGTGCGAGCTGGCCGACGGGAAATCCATCGAGATGATCACCCCGGGAGCAGGCGGTTACGGCTCCCCCGCGGACAGGTCACCTGCCTCGGTCGTCGAGGACTGGCTCGAGGGCCGCATCTCCACCGACACCGCGACCACGGTGCACGGGATTGCGGCTGCAGAACTTCAGGCGGTCGCGAAGTGATCGCATTCGACCACGTCACCCAGTTCGTCGACGACCGACACGCATCGGCGGGCACATTGCGCTCGGCCGGCCTGCATGCCGTCGAAGGTGGCAAGCACCAGGGGTTCGGTAGCGCAAACGATCTGTGCCACTTCGACCTCTTCTACATCGAGATGCTCGAGATCATCGACCGCGAGGAGGCCGCGAACAGCGGATCCGAGGTCTGCCGCTATGCCGTCGACTTCCTGACCGGCGGTGAGGGTCTCGCAACGCTCGCCTTCGAGACCGATGACCTGACGGCAGTGCGAGAGCGACTGATCGAGCACGGGTTCACGGTCGCAGAGCCGGTGTCCATGCAACGTGTGCACGACGACGGGTTCGTCTCGCACTCGAAGATCATCTACCCCGAGTCGAGCGACCTGGACATCATCGCGCCGATCGTGATCGAGCGATCTGCCACCGCGGATCAACGACGTGACTCACTGCGCTCGGTCGGCGTTGTCGCCGACCATCCGCTCGGGGAGATCGCCGTCGAGTTCATCGGAGTGGCCGTCCGGGATGCGCTTGCCAGTGCCGCTACGATCGGCGCTGCGTACGGCGTGTCGTTCGATACCGACCTGCGGCACGAGGGAACCGATCGCTACGCCGACGTCCAACTCGATCGAGCACGGCTGCGCTTCGTCGAACCCACGACCGATGACGGCGCCGCCGCCGCGCGGCTCGCCGCCCGAGGCCCCGGCCCGTTCTGCATCGGAGTGAAGACAACCGATGCAACGGTCGAGACGTTGAACCGGATCGATGGAATCGGCTGGTGCGCAGCATGACCGCTCAGTTGGATGCCCCGGACCTTCAGCGGGCGTTGGCACTGGCAACCGTCATCGATACCCGCCTCTACATCGGTGGCCGGTACGTCGCCCCTGCTCGATCCGAGACGATCGAGGTGCTCGACCCCGCCACCGCGTCGGTGATCGCCACGGTCTCGGCGGCGACCGCACCCGATATCGATGCCGCGGTTCACGCTGCGCGCGAGGCGTTCCGCGGCCCCTGGTCTCGGTTGACACCGAGTGCACGCGCGACCCTGCTGCGCCGGCTCGCCGACCGCCTCGAAGCGGCCGCGGAGGACTTCGCCCTCGTCGAGAGCCTCGACAACGGCAAGCCACTCGCGCTCGCCCGCGGCGACATCGCTGCGTCGATCGAGGTATTCCGGTACTACGCGGGATGGGCCGACAAGATCGACGGCCGCTCGGTCACCCCGTCGACGATGACCGGGTGGCAGGGCTACACCCGGAAGAAGCCCATCGGTGTTGTCGGCCAGATCATTCCATGGAACTTTCCGTTGAACATGGCGTCGTGGAAATTGGCTCCGGCGCTGGCCACCGGAAATACGGTCGTCCTCAAGCCGTCGGAACTCACTCCCCTGACGGCGCTGATGCTTGCCGGGCTCGTCGACGAGTGCGGTTTCCCTCCCGGCGTCGTCAACATCGTCCCGGGATACGGCGCTGGAGCCGGTGCGGCGCTCGCACAGCATCCGGGCGTCGACAAGATCGCGTTCACGGGGTCCGTCGAGACGGGCCGTTCGATCGGCCATGCCGCCGTCGACTCGATGAAACGCGTCAGCCTCGAACTCGGAGGTAAATCTCCGACGATCGTGCTTCCCGACGCTGACGTCGAATCTGCAATAGCCGGTGTGTGCCATGCGATCTTCACCAATCAGGGCGAGGTGTGCACCGCGGGTTCGCGCGCCTTCGTACACGAAAAGCTCTACGACCGCGTGCTCGCGGGCATCATCGCTCGAATCGAGTCCATCACCGTCGGTGGCGGGCTCGCACCGGGGACCGAGATGGGCCCGTTGATCAGTGCCGCCCAACGAGACAAGGTCGACGGGTTCGTCGAGCGGGCTCGCACCGGAGGTGCAACCGTGTACTCGGGTGCGACGCCGTCCGACTCGGCAGGATTCTTCTACCCACCGACCGTCGTCGCCGATGTTGCACGCACGTCGGAGATCGCGACGCAGGAGGTATTCGGGCCGGTTCTCGTGGTGCATCGGTACACCGACGCCGACGACGTAGCCGCGTGGGCCAACGACTCGGAATTCGGTTTGGCTGCCGGAATTTTCGGACGCGACATCTCGGCGATCATGACACTGGCCGACAGGCTCGACGCCGGTAGCGTGTGGGTGAACGGGTACCACGGAGTCGACCCGACGATGCCGTTCGGTGGGTTCAAGTCCTCGGGCTGGGGACGCGAGCTCGGTCCCGATGCCCTCGATCTGTACACCGAGACCACCGCCGTGAACGTATGCCTGGGCTGACCGGTTCACTCGACGCATTGAGTGCGTGGACCCCTGCCCGGGTGCGCGACACCGAGCGTGACCTGTTCGTGAAAGAGAACATCGAGGTTGCCGGCCAGCCGTTTTCGGCTGGTTCGGCGACCCGAGCGGGTATCCGCGGCGGCGCGGATGCCGAGTGCGTCGCGGCGGCGAAAGCCGCGGGCTTCAGGGTCATCGGGACGACGCGGTGCGACGAGTTCGCCTACGGCTGCACCGGCGAGACCAACAGCGCAGGCCCGTGCCGAAATCCGCATGATCTCACCCGGATCGCCGGCGGTTCCAGTAGCGGCAGTGCCGCCGCTGTGGCCGCCGGGCTGTCCCGGTTCGCGCTCGGCACCGACACCGGTGGTTCGGTGCGCATCCCGGCGGCGCTGTGCGGAGTCTTCGGCTTCAAGCCCTCGTACGGATCCATCGGTACCAGTGGGGTTGTGCCACTGTCGTTCTCGTTGGACCATGTCGGCATCATCGCCGATTCGTTCGACGCGCTCCTGGCGTTGTGGGGTGCCTACGCACCGTACGTGGACGGCCCACCGGTTCGGGTGGGACTCGCCGCGGAAGCGGAAGCATACGAGAGCGACGATGTGGTCGGTGCCGCGTGGGCATCCGTCGTGGATACCCTCTCGCCCAACGGCACTGCGCCGATACCCGGATGGCACGAGGCCGCCGTCGCGGGCCGGATGATCCAGGGTTACGAGGCGCGCGCGGCGCACGGGCACACACTCGTCTCGTCGGCGACGTTGCTGCACCCCGACGTCCGGGCGCGACTGTCTGCGGCGTCGAACATCACCGAAGGTCAGTACAGACGGGCCGTCGACTCGATGGTCGAGTGCCGCGGGGTCGCCGCAACGCAGTTCTCCGACGTCGATGTCGTTGTCCTCCCGACGGTCCCGATCCAGGCTCCCCTCATCGGTGATCGGAGCCTCGACGTCCGCGAGCTACTGCTCAGGAACACCCGCGCAGCCAATTTCTCCGGACTGCCCGCCCTGAGCATCCCTGTCCCCAGCGCCGGCTTGCCTGTCGGGCTTCAGGTCATCGGCCCCAGCAACGACATCGTGTTGCGGGCAGGCGCGCAGATCGTACGGGCGCTCGAGGTCACTCCTGGTGGAATACCCGTGCGCGAGTCCAATGCCGTTCGAGCGCAGACAGTTCCGATTCCGACCGATCGGGCCGCACAAGACTGCACGCAGTGACCAATGCATTGACCACCGAGGTGACGGTCGTGGTCGATTGGAAGAATTCGGATCTGTTGGTAGCAACGACGAGAGCGAGGTCCGAGCGTGTTGCCGTCGGACTCAGAACGTCGTCGGTGATGGCGATGCGGCCCATCTTCATTTCCTGCGCCAAGTCCACCGCTGCCACCGTCTGCGCGTTGTAGCGCCGCAAAGCAACGCTGACGACGACATCCCGCTCGTCGCCGTCGTGCAGATCCAGCGATGCGTCCGAGCCGGGCCCCTCGATGGTCCTGGCGTCGATGCCGATCATCCGCAGCCCGGATCGGAGCAATTGGGCGGCGGGAAACGACATCAGATTCCCGACGGTGTACACCCGCCGGGCATCGGTCAGAAGTTGGACCGCGGAATCGAACTGATCGGCGGCCACAGTGCTCACCGACCGGTGCAACGCTTCGGCGTCGTCGGTGAGATAGCTGCGCAGAATCGAATCACCTGCAGTGGATCCGACGGTGGACGCGAATCTGCTGACCGTCGTCACCTCGTTCTTCAGCATCACCTGCAGCGCGCGCCTCATGTCCGGATATCCCGAATATCCGAGCGTCTGCGCGAAGCGGACGACAGTCGCCTCGCTGACACCGACGTTGTCGGCGAGGCTCGACGCCGTCAGCAGGCCCGCAGCGTTCTGCTGGTCGGTGACGTATTCGGCCACGCGCCGAAACCCACGAGAGAAGGTCGACGCGCGTTCACGGATACGGCTGTCCAGACTGGCGTCGCTCATCGCGCCGACCCCCCGATATGCAGACCTTTCTTACGCCTCATGCAAGAAAGCATACCGACATCGAGGGAGACGGCGCATGACCGAGTTACCCGGCGCTGCCACTACCGAAGAGCTCGGCGAGGTCAGCCAGCGGATCCGGCGCAGGCTCGGCGATGGTGACGATCGGCGACGCCCTTCGTCGAGTGTAGGAATATCCGAAATGTCAGCATCTCGCACAACGGACTTCGATGGCAGCCGGTTCGCCGTGCCTGCCGCAGTTTCCATGGTTCGTGCTCACTGTCGTAGCCCTGCATCTCGCCGCCGCAGCAGCACGAGCGCCCCGGCTGCTGCGGCGACCGAGAGAATCGCGGTCGCGGTCGACGTCCATTCCCAGCCACTGGGCCAGCGCGTCGGCTCGACGGTGGTGAGCGGGGTGTAGGCCGTCCAACCGAATTGGGCGACGATGGGGACCGATACCACGATCGGCGTGGTCACCGAGATTGTCGCAGCGGGTACATCGGTCGGCAACAGGGACGCGAAGACGAGCCCGACGGCGAAAGGCAGCAGCAAGAGGTGGGCGGTCGATTCGATCCCGTTGGTGAACAGTCCCGCCGCGGCCACCACCGCTAGCAGCGCGAAACCCACCAAGGGAACCGGCCACCTGCACCCGATCACCGTGCCCGCCACCAGCATTGCCGAGAACACGACAGCGGCAACGGTCCCCGACGACGCTGACGACACCGACCCAGTCGACACCACTGCCGCGTACGCCAGCGCAGCCAGCACCACCGCACCCGTCGCGGCGCGGAGTGCAAAGGCGGCACCGACGAGCAGCGGTACGACTGCAAGACCGAGCAGCCACCGACTCCCCATCGCTCCGTTGGAACCCAGCGAGGACACCGACCGTACGAACAGCCAATACAGCACCAACCCCGCGACCGGAACCGCCGCGCCCACCACCAGCGCTCGCGCGCTCCCACGCGCCGGCTCGGACGCGTTGTCGAACACCGAAGCCCACACCGACGCCACCAGCAGAAGTGCAAGCACACCCAGTAGGACCAGGAGGTATGTCCGAGGCGAGGACGCCATGTAGTCCCGATACCGGTAAGGAACGTGCTCGAGCGGACCCAGCATGACAAACGCCGACATCACTCCGACTACGAGGGCGCACTGCAACAACCGCCGCGCTGGGCCGACTGCGAGTGCAGCGCTGCCACCGAGGATCAGTCCCGCCGCGAGCCCACGCAGATGCAATTGAACCGGCGAATGCACCAGGGTTGCCACCGCGAGCACCGCGATACCGATTCCGCTGGCAATGAACGCCGTTCGGTTGTTCCGGCTCTTGACGGACACGAGCACGGCGACTATCGCACCGAGCGCCGCTGCCGACGCCGCACTGTCGAAGAACACATCGAGCCGATAGCCGCCGAGCATCGGCGCGTGATTGCGCGAGGTCGTCGTCGACAGGGTCAACGCGGCGACGAAGGCCCCGGTGAGAATCGTGACCAGCGCGCATACGCGTCGGGCATGGGGTAGCACCGACTACCCGCTCCAACCCCAGTTGTACGGGTTGAACACGACTCGGTACCAGACGTCAGTGTCGGGAACGTTGGTGCACGGCACGATGATGATCGACTGCGAAGACTGCTCGAGCGACTGCGCCTTGCTGCAGAAGTACTGTCCGCCTTCACCGGAGTTCTCTGATCGGTAGACCGGCCCGTAGTGCCACTGGTCGGCGCTCGCCGTCGTGGCACCGACACCTGCGCCCACCACGATCGGCAACGCCATGACTCCGGTGAGCACTGCAATGCGTCGGCTCGTTCGTTTCATGAAGTCACGCCTTTCGTCGGTGGAGCTCGTACGACACTCGTCGGGATCCGAGCGCGGAGCGTTACCGAACGGTATCGAGGTGAGGTTTCATGTCCCACAGAAGGTTCGGAAGCCCTCGGCGAACTCCACCGGCGCAGGCTCGGCGTACTTCGACAATCCTTCGCGGCGGACGAACGGATGGGTCACCACATCCAGCAGCTCGTGGAACGGTGCGAGGTCACCGGCTGTCGCAGCCCGAAGTGCCGCGTCGACCAGGTGATTGCGCGGGATGTACAGGGGATTGACGCGGTCCATGGCGTCGGCGATCACCGAGGGTTCACCGCTGAGCACAGCCTTCCATCGCTCGATCCACGGCTCGAAGCCGTCGAGTGTGGTTGGTTGTCCGCGCAATTGCGCGGCAAGGGCGCGGAAGGTGTTGGTCCAGTCGGAACCGTGCTGCTGCATCAGGGCGAACAGGTCGTCGACCAGTGCGCTGTCCGGCGCACCGGATAGGCCGAGCTTGGCCGCCAGACCCGCCGAGTAGTACCGGCCGTAGCGCTCGGAGAAGCTGTCGAGCACGGCCGACACCGCGGCGATCGCGTCGTTCGGATCGGGAGCGACGAGCCGGAGCAGCGTTTCGCCGAACCGCGCCAGATTCCAGTGCAGCACCGGTGGCTGATTGCCGTACGCGTAACGGCCACCCTGGTCGATCGAGCTGAACACTGCGTTCGGGTCGAATGCGTCGAGGAATGCGCACGGGCCGTAGTCGATGGTCTGCCCGGAGATGGTGGTGTTGTCTGTGTTCATCACTCCGTGCACGAAACCCGTCAGCATCCACTGGGCCACCAATGACGCTTGAGCATCGACGACCGCTTCGTAGAACGCCAGGTAGCGGTCGGGACGGTCCAGAAGCTGTGGGTAGTGGCGGGCGATCGCATAGTCTGCGAGAGGCTGCACCAGACCGTCGCGTCGAGCTGCGAACTCGAAGGTGCCCACGCGGAGGTGGCTTGCGGCGACGCGGGCGAGGACAGCTCCTGGTTCGGGGCCCTCGCGCAGCACGTAGGTGCCGGTCGCGGTGACCGCCAGAGACCGGGTCGTGGGGATACCGAGCGCGTACATGGCCTCGCTGATGAGGTACTCCCGCAGCATCGGGCCGACGACGGCGTACCCATCCCCGCCGCGTGAGAACGGCGTCGGGCCGGAGCCCTTCAGATGCAGATCGACCCTGCTGCCGGCGGCATCGACCAGCTCACCGAGCAGAAGCGCGCGGCCGTCGCCGAGTCGGGGTGCGTAACCGCCGAACTGGTGGCCTGCGTACGCCATGGCCACCGGCTTCGCACCGGCCGGCGCCGTCGATCCCGCCAATATCTCGGGGGAATCCCGCAGGTCGTCGACGTTCAGACCGAGCGAGGACGCCAGCTGCTCGTTGAGCACGAGCACTCTCGGTGCGGGAGCAGACGCGCCCTGCCAGGGCACCGTCAGCCCTTCCACCTCGTCGGCGAACGTGCTCTCCAACCCCGCGAGCAACGAGGACTGTGTATCTGCGGCCATGACCGAGGGTAACCGCCGGAGGTTCGTCGGTGCACTCACGCACGCACGGGAGCGGAGCGAGCATCCCGGCGCCCCCGCTGAATCTCGGGGTCGGGTAGCGGTGCGGAGTCGATGAGGTTTCGCGTGTACTCGTGCTGCGGGTGGCGGAACACCTCGGAGGCCGTACCCGTCTCGAGGATCGACCCGGCACGGAGAACTGCGACGCGATCGGCCACCCGGTCCACGACCGCGAGGTCGTGACTGATGAACAGGCACGCAAAACCGAACTCTTCACGCAGGTCCGCGAACAACTCCAATACGTGCGCCTGCACCGATACATCGAGAGCGCTCGTCGGCTCGTCGGCCACCAGTAGTTTCGGTGACAGCGCAAGCGCTCGCGCCAGGGCCACCCGCTGACGCTGCCCACCGGACAGCTCCGCAGGCCTGCGGTCCGCGAAGTCCTTGGGTAGACGCACCGAGTCGAGAAGGGCTGCGACTCTTGCCGCCTCACCTCCCACCTTGTGCACCACCAGTGGCTCGGCGATGCTCTGCCCGACGCTTCGGCGCGGGTCCAGTGACGCCGCCGGGTCCTGATGGACCAGCGCCACGTTGCGCCGCAGACCCCTCAGCTGCGACGTCCGTAGGTTGCTCACCGTGGTACCGAGCAGCTCGACCGCCCCGGTGGTCGCCGGAACCAGGCCGAGGGCAAGCCGACCGAGAGTTGTTTTGCCCGAGCCCGATTCGCCCACCAGACCCACTACCTCACCGTCTCCGACAGTGAGGTTCACCGAGTCGAGGGCTGTGAAGGCCTCGGCTCCGTGCCGTCGCGGGTACACCACCGAGACGTCGCGGATGGTGAGGGTGGCTGCGCCACTCGTGCGCGCGAGGTCACCGCCCGACGCCACTGCGCGCACATGGGGTGTGTCGTCCAACCGCGGCACCGCTGCCAACAGTTCCCTGGTGTACCGCTCGCGGGGCTCGGCGAACAGTGGGTGCACCGGCTGCGTCTCCACCACCGAACCCTGACGCAGCACCACCACCTGGTCCGCGATGTCGGCGACCACACCCATGTTGTGGGTGATGAGCAGAATCGCGGTGTTCCGAGTATCACGCAGCCGCCGGAGAAGTTCGAGTATCTCAGCCTGCACGGTGACGTCGAGGGCGGTGGTGGGCTCGTCGGCGATGAGCAGTTCCGGTTCACCGGACAACGCGAGTGCGATGACGACACGCTGCTTCTGCCCGCCGGACAGTTGGTGTGGGTACCAGTCGATCCGTTTGCCCGCGTCGGGGATGTCGACGAGCTCGAGCAGCTCGATGGCGCGGGCCCTGGCGTCCTTTTTCGACACCTTTTCGTGCGCGCGCAACGCCTGCGTGATCTGCCACCCGATCTTCTGCACGGGATTGAGCGCCGTCTGCGGCTCCTGGAATATCATCGAAGCCCGCACGCCGCGAACCGAATCGAGCAGTCTCTCGTCGGCACCGATGAGCTCGGTTCCCCCGAGGGTCACCGAACCGGACGCGGATGCACCGTCCGGTAGAAGTCCGAGAATCGTCCGAGCAGTCAACGACTTTCCCGAACCGGACTCGCCGACCAGCGCGACGATCTCGCGTTGTTCGACGGTGATGTTCACGCGGTCGACTACCGGTGCCGCCGTGCCGAATCGGATGGTCAGATCCTTTATGGTCAACAGACTCATGCCCGGCGCTCCCGTCCGATTCCTTGGGCGATCAGGAGAAACCCCAGTACCAGCGCCGCGACGACGACAAGAGGTCCGACCGCGAACGCCGCGTTGATGTCGAGATTCGGGATGGAATCGGAGATGATCGAGCCGAGCGACGGCTGCGGCGGCCGAACGCCGATTCCGATGAAACTCATTGCACTCTCCACGAATACCGCCAGCGAGAGCGACAGCGCCACCTGCACCCCGATGGGTTCGAGCGAGTTCGGCAGCACATGTGTCCGCAGAATCCACACTCGGCCCGCGCCGATCACCTCGGCCGCTTCCACGAACGGCTGCTCGCGCACCTTCAGCACCGACGTGCGAATCAGTCGACCGAAGATCGGCAGTTCCGCCAACACGATCACCACACCGACGGTGAATGCCCCCGGCCCGATGATCGCGGCAAGAGTGATGGCCAGAATCAAAGCAGGAAAGGCAAGTACGACGTCGAACACACGCTGAGCTGCGGTGTCCGCGGCAGGATGCAGAGTCGACAGCAGCCCGACGAGCCCACCCGCAATCGCACCGATCGGCACGGCCACGAACGCGATGATCAGATCTATCCGGATTCCGTACAGCACCCGCGAGAACACGTCACGGTTTACCTGATCGGTGCCGAGCCAGTGTGTACCGTTCGGGCTCAACAGATTTGCGCCGGAGATCTGTTCGAGCGGATCGAACGGCGCAAGCACGGGGGCGAAGATACCCGCAAGCGCGATGACGGCGACGATGATCACCCCTGCAAGCCCCTGCCCGCGGGTGAGGCCTGTCCACCTGGTCCGTTGCGCGACAGGCTCTTCCAGTACCGTCATGACGCTCCTCCGATCCTGATCCGCGGATCGAGATACGCATGGAGCACGTCGGTGAGCAGCTGCACGATGACGAACACCGACACCGACAGCAGCAACAGCACCTGGACCACGGGGTAATCGCGTCGACTGATGCCCTGTTCGATCAACTGCCCGATACCCGGCCACGCGAAGATCGCTTCTACCAGTACCGCCCCACCGAGCAGCTGCCCGGTTTGCAATCCGAGCGCAGTCACCATGGTCGGCAACGCATTACGCAGAGCGCTGCGCGAGACGAGGTTCCACTGCGAGACACCGAGCGAACGGGCCGTCGTCACGTACGGCTGCCGTAGTTCGGTACGCAGCGACTCCGTCAGGAACCGCGTCAACGCGGCCGCCACCGGAAGCGCGAGGCAGATCGCCGGCAACAACAGATATTGGACGGTTATGTCGGGGCGGGCGAGGAATCCGGCCGGCGGTGTGCCCCCGGCCGGCAATACGGGTATCGACACGGCGAAGAAGAGGACCAGTAGTACACCGGACACGAAGGGAGGCAGAGCAACTGCGAGTGTGTTGGCACCGTTGACGACTACGGTGAGCCATCGTCTGGGCCAGGCGACTGCGGCGATGGAGAGTGTCACCGAGACGAGGACGGCCAACACGAGCGCTGTCACGGACAGCACGATGGTGTTCGTCAAACCGTCGGCGACGAGGTCGGCGATCGAGCCGCCGATGACGTAGGACCGGCCGAGGTCGAGGCTGAGGACTCCGCCGAGCCAGGTGAGGTATTGGGCGGGGATGGAGGTGTCGAGGCCGAGTTGCGCGCGGATCGCGGCGATGGATTCTTCGCTGGCGTCGGGTCCGGCGAGGGTGGTCGCTGCGTCGCCAGGGACGAGTCGAAGCACCAGGAAGATCACGATGGACGCCAGGAACAGTACGAGTATCGCGGACGGCAGCCGCCGGACGAGGTATCGCGTCATGACAGGAACGTATCGGTGAGCAGGATTTCGGATCTCTTGGTCCAGTCGATTCCGTGGACGCTGTTGGCGGAGACGATCTGGTTGAAGACCACGCCGATCTCGATGAGGAACAGCCCGTCGAGCAGTTCTCGGCTGACGCCGGAGTATTTTTCGACTGCCTCGTCGCTCGTGCCGTCGGCGACCTGCCACGCCTGGTCCGCTGCCGCGACGTATGCGGGTGATTCGTAGCGGGAGGCGTTCTTCAGTGCGTTGAACGGGTAGGCGCTGACGGTGAGTGTGGACGGAATGTACTGCGCCCAGGAGTGGAAGGTGACCCACAATGCCTGGAACTGTGCGCCGATGAGCTGTTTGACGAAGGCTGCGCTCTCGACGGGGTCGAGTTCGACGGTGATACCGATGTCGGCGAGGTTCGCCTGCACGATCTGTGCGGTTGCCTCGTAGTACGGATTGCCCGCCTGGTAGGTCAGCGGCAGCGACGGGATGGCGCCGACTTCGGCGACCAGGGCTCGGGCCTTGTCGACGTCGAGTGCGAAGGTGCTGTTCAGTGATTCGTCGTATGCCGGTGAATTCTTCGGCCACGGCACGTTGATGGGATAGCCCGCGCCGCGGAACACCTCGGCGATGATGCGGTCGCGGTCGAGTGCGAAGGCGATGGCCTGTCGCAGCCGGACGTCGGCCAGCGCCGGATTCTGCACATTGGTTCCGACGTAGATCTGCAGTTCGGCGCCTTCGAGGTTCGAGGTCGTGTGCCCGCCGTCCTTCGAGAGCGTCTCGGCGTCGCGATAGTTGATGTTGGTCACCGCCTGCACCTGGTTCGCCCGCAGCGAGTTCACGAGAGCCTGCGAATCGGGGATGATCGACACCTCCACGCGGTCCAGATACGGCCGTTCGGGCACCCAGTACTTCTCGTTGCGTTCGAATATCAACGACGAGTTGGGAGTTCGCGAGGTCAACACGAACGGCCCGGTACCGACGAACTTCTCTCCCGTCGCCAACTGCTCGATCGACTCGCTGTCGAGGATCGGCACCGTGTCGAGCAGGTCGAAGATGTTGCCCAGCGGATGGGCGAACGTCAGCACGATCTGATGCGGATCGGTCGTGTCGAATCCGGTGACCGCTGCAGCCGTACTCTTGAGCTGCGCAGTCCATTTCGGATCCGCGTACGTCCGGATCGAGAATTCCGCGTCCGCGGAGGTGAACGGCCTGCCCGAGTGGAACGTGACGTCGTCGCGTAGTTGCAATGTCAACGACAGACCGTCGGGAGCCAATTCCCACGATGTCGCGAGCAGAGGCGTCGGCGACAGTTCGTCGTGCGGATAGCGGATGAGGCTCTCGTACGCCAGACCGATGACCGTCGTTGCCCCTGCAGTGTTGGTCAGGAAGTTCGCGGGCACCACATCCTGCGTCACGGCCGTCTTCAGCGTCCCACCGCGCACCGGGGTGGCGTCGGCGGAGCCCTCCGACTTCTGCTCGTCGACCGCGGAGGCGCATGCCGAGGTACCGAAGATCGCCAGTGCGGTCAGGCCTACGCCGCGCAGAAGAGTGCGCCGGTCGAGGGGCAGAGTTGTACTCACGTGACATCCGTCTTTCGAGGGTAGGAGTTGGGCGCGCAGCCGTGAGCGGCCGGATTCATGTCAGCGAAGCTAGCATCAGCCTGCCGAGAGGAACTTCGGTTGTAATCACGGTGAATCCAACTGTGTACATCCAGGGGGCACGTGTGATTCGGTAGTGCAATCCCTCACTGCGCCCGTGTAATTCGTGCAGTGCCGCTGTCGTAGGAAAGGTAGACCAATGTCGGTAAACACACTCCCCGAAGCGTCGTCCGCACTTCGTGCAGTCAAGATCGGCGGCAAGATCGGCGCACGCATCGAAGGTGTGCGCCTCGGCGGCGACCTCGACGCCGAGACAGTCGACTTCATCCGCCGCTCGCTGCTCACGCACAAGGTGATCTTCTTCAGCGGACAGGACCACCTCGACGACGAGAGCCAGTACGCGTTCGCCGAACTTCTCGGGGCCCCGACGACGCCGCATCCCACGGTCACCTCCCGCGGCACCAAGACTCTCGCGATCGACTCCGAGTACGGCAAGGCGAACAGCTGGCACTCCGACGTCACGTTCGTCGACCGCATCCCGAAAGCATCGATCCTGCGTGCCGTCTCGCTGCCGGAGTACGGCGGCAACACCACGTGGGCCTCACAGGTGGCCGCATACGAGCAGCTGCCGGACTCGCTCAAGGCGCTCGTGGACAATCTGTGGGCGACACACTCGAACAGTTACGACTACTCGGCCACCTCCGCGGAGAAGATCCAGAACGAGAAGTCGGCCGAGTACCGCAAGGAGTTTCAGTCCACGTACTTCGAGACCGAGCACCCGGTGGTGCGCGTTCACCCCGAGACGGGCGAGAAGACACTGTTGCTCGGCCACTTCATCAAGAACTTCATCGGGTTGTCCACCAAGGAATCGCAGACGCTGTTCAACCTCCTGCAGGATCGGGTCACCCAGTTGGAGAACACCGTTCGGTGGACGTGGTCGCTCGGCGACGTCGCCATCTGGGACAACCGCGCAACCCAGCACTACGCCGTCGCGGACTGGGACGATCAGTACCGTCGCCTCGAGCGCATCACTCTCGCCGGCGACGTACCCGTGCACCCGAACGGGGACACGAGCCGCGTGATCGCCGGGGACGCAACACATTATTCGGTCGTCGACGAGCCCGTCCGCATCACTCTCTGATGCCGATCCCGCCACATGCGCGGGGTTACGAAGGATTCGAGGGTCGAGTCGGCAGAACCACCGCCGACTCGACCCCGTCCTGGACGTACCCTCCGACTGCTCCTGCCGGTGCACCGAACATCGTCGTCATCCTCATCGACGACATGGGTTACAGCGACACCGGCCCCTACGGTTCGGAAATCGAGACGCCCCACCTGGACAGGCTTGCCGCCACGGGGGTTCGCTTCACCAATTACCATACGACGCCGCTGTGTTCACCATCGCGAGCTTCGCTGCTGACGGGCATCAACGCCCACCGCGCCGGCTACGGGTACGTCTCCAATGCCGATCCCGGATTCCCCGGCCTGCGCCTGGAACTCGCCGACGACGTCTCGACGCTCCCGGAGATACTGCGGGACAACGGGTACGCGACCTATGCCGTCGGGAAGTGGCACCTGGTCCGCGATGCGAACATGGGACCGGGACGCACCAAGGACTCGTGGCCGACGCAGCGCGGATTCGACCGCTACTACGGCTCGTTGGAGGGTCTGAACTCGTTCTACCACCCGAATCAGCTGACATCGGACAACGGCGCAGTGGAGGTCGACGAGTATCCCGAGGGTTACTACCTGACCGACGATCTCACCGACCGCGCCGTCGGATACATCAAGGATCTACGCGCCCATTCGTCCAAGCCGTTCTTTCTGTACTTCGCGCACGTCGCGATGCACGGGCCACTGCAGGTCAAGCCCTCCGATCGCGCGAAATATCACGGCAGGTACGCCGAGGGATGGGATCGTCTGCGCGAGAGTCGTTTCGCCGCACAACTCGCGGCCGGGCTCTTCCCCGAGGGTACCGAGCAGGCGCCGCGGAACACCGAACCCGGATACGACGTCGAACCATGGGATTCTCTGACAGCGGACCAGCAGCGCCGATTCGCCGCCTACATGGAGGTGTACGCCGGGATGGTCGACAGCGTCGATCAGAGCATCGGCCGGGTACTCGACGTCATCGAGGAACTGGGCGAGCTCGACAACACCATCGTCGTGTTCACCTCCGACAACGGCGGCACCGCCGAGGGCGGGCCCGAAGGCACCCGCAGCTATTTCGCCGAATTCGCGGGCGTGTCGGATCCGGACTGGGTGGGTGACGTCCCGCACGACGAGCAGCTCATCGGGACGGCCCGATTAGGAGTGCACTACCCCCGCGGCTGGGGCCAGACGTCGAACACGCCTTTTCGGTTCTACAAGGGACAGACGTTCGCCGGCGGGGTACGAGTGCCGTTCATCCTGTCGTGGCCTGCGGGGCTCCCCGCGTCCGGTGAGATTCGTGACCAGTACGCATACGTCACCGACCTCGCGCCGACGTTGCTCGATCTGGCCGGCCTGAGCAAGCCCGCCGAACGTAGAGGGCTGCCCGCCAAAGAGTTCGACGGCGTGTCCGCGGCGCCGGTGATCGCGCGGGGCGAGCCGTCACGGCACGTCGAGCAGTACTCCGAGATCACCGGCCACCGCGGGTACTACCGCGACGGGTGGAAGTTGCTGGCGTTGCAGGACCCGGGTGCGGACATCGACTCCCCGCACTGGCAGCTCTTCGATGTGCGGACGGATCCGACCGAGCTGCACGATGTCTCGGCGATTCATCCAGGGAAGGTAGCCGAGCTCGCGGCGGCCTGGGACGATGCCGCGTGGGCCAACACGGTTTTCCCTCTTGTCACCCGCGCCGACCTTGCCCGGCGACGTCCGGAGGAAGCTCGGCTGTCCGACCCGGTGACCATACTTGCCGGCACACCGACGTTGGAGCGCTACCGGTCCTCGAAGCTGATCGCGTACAGGGACTTCACCATCGATGTCCTGGTGGACGACGTCGGTGAGGGTGTCCTCGTGGCACACGGCGATCCGCAGGGCGGGTACATTCTGTACATCGAGAACGGCCGCATCGTGTTCGGGTTCAACAGTTTCGGACGCTACACCGAAGCATTCGGCCCGGTGCCCATCGATGCTCACACCATCACCGTCGACGCCACGGTCGCACCTCGGCTGCGCTGGAACTTCCGGATATCGGTGGACGGCGCCCCGGTCGCCCGGTTGGACGATCAAGTCCAGCTGGTTGCGATGGCACCGTGGACCGGCATCTCCGTGGGCGTCGATGCCCGAGGTCCCGTGTCCTGGGATCTACGCGAACGGCGCGGACCGTTCCGTTACTCGGGTTCGCTGAGGTCCGTGACCTACCGGCCCGGCCCGGTGCAGGTCGAGGCGGCAACAGTCGACCGGATCGAGAGCGACGCCGAGGTGTTCGCGGATTGATGCGGCTACGCCCCCGGCGCGTGAGCCACATACAGGAGGAACCATGATCAACCGTAGAAGTTTTCTGACCGCGGGTGCCGCCGCCGTATTTCTCACCGCCTGCTCGTCGGCGGTGGAGGAGTCACGCAGCGGTGGCACGGGAGAACCCGGCGGCACACTGGTGATCGGCTCGCTCAGCGATCTGAACCCGGCGAGCATCTTCTCGCAATCGCTGACATCGATGACCATCGGCGGACTCGTCTTCGACACACTCGTCCGACTCGATCCCGACACGCTCGAGCCGACGCCCCGCGTCGCGACGTCGTGGGCGGTATCGGACGACGGACTGCAGGTCACGCTCGATCTGCGCGACGACGTCACCTTCCACTCCGGACGGCCGTTGACATCCGAGGACGTCGCATACGCGTTCGCCAACCTCGCGAAGGACGCCGCCGGTTCGCAGCTCCAGGCTGCAGCGAAGACGATCACCGCCGTCGATACCTCGGACGCGCACGTCGCGGTGCTCACTCTGGCACACCCGCTGGTCAACCTGAACGACCTGCTCGAGTTCACGTTGCTGACCGACTCCGAATCCGAAGCCGAACTCCTGTCCGGTGAAAAGTTCATCGGCACAGGCCCGTTCGTGTTCGACTCGTGGCAGCGCGGGCAGCAGTCCAACTGGAAGCGTAACGAGAACTACTGGGGCGACGCGGCTCTGCTCGACGGTGTCACCGTGCGCGTGGTTCCCGACAGCTCTGCACTGTTGTCCTCGGTACGATCGGGTCAGACGAATGCGGTGATCGGGGTGTCGGCGCAGGACGCACGGCCGTTCTCGGGTGATCAGTTCACCGTCGAGCACGAGGACGTCTACGACGTGGCCTACTACGTCGGTGTCAACGTCAACGATCCTGCGCTGGCGGACAAAAGGATTCGCCAGGCCATCTCGTACGCGGTCGACCGGACGCGGATCGTCGACGAGGTCCTCGGCGGTATCGGCATCGCGTCGAGTGCACCGTGGCCCGAGTCCTCACCTGCGTACGACGCCTCTGCCAGGGACTTCTACTCCCGTGATCTGGAGAAGGCACGACAGTTGCTCGCCGAGGCGGGCGGCCCACCCGCTGCCCCGCTGCTTCTGTCCTACGGAACCGGTGTGGCCCCTGCGCGCACCATCGCCGCGATCATCGAGAACAACCTCGCCGAGATCGGTTTCACCGTCACCCTCGATCCCCGCGAACAAGCTGCGTTCTCACCGTTCCTCGGCAGCGGTCAGCATCAGCTCTGGATCAATCCGCACGGCTTCGCGCAGCTCAACCCGTCCACCCTCGCGACGGGCGCGGCGCCGTTCAAGCCGGCCAAGAACCTGTCGGGGTACACCTCACCGCAGTACACCGACATCGTCGATCGCCTGTGGTCGCACGCCGACCCCGACAGCGACGCGGCAAAGGCGTCGTACACGGAGTTCTCGGATCTGTTGCTCGACGAGCAGTTCGTCATCGACCTCGCCGTCACCACCAACACGAACATCTACACCGCAGGCACCGCGGGTATCACCTGGAACCGGTACAAGAATCTCATTCTGGACACGGCGACGGTGGGCTGACGCCCACCTCCAGAACCAGCCACCTCCAGAACCATCCACCTCAGGGCCGCAACCTACGCACCAGCAACGTCGACGAGCCTGCCAGCACTGCCGAGAGCAGAAGGCACAGCGCCGTTTCGGTGAACTGGAATCGCCAGAACATCCGGTCCGAGTGGTAGCGACTCTCGTAGTGGTCGACACCCATCGCGCGCAGACACGTCACCCTCTCACGTGCGTCCTCGGCGTACCACGCGTCCAGACGTGCCTCGTACTCGGCGTTGGTCTCGTCGGCCGCCGGTTCGACCCAGTCGTCGCCATTCGAGACGCACGCGTCGGGGGCAACCACGACCCGTTGCCCCTGAGCGTCCACGTAGTCGGTACCGACGGTCCATTCCGGATAGAAGTCGGCGTACCCCAGTTGGGTGTACGACGAGAACGCGCCGGTGAACATCTCGTCGAGCGGAATTTCCTGCACCTGTGGGCTGGCGTAATGCTCGCGGAGCTGAACCGGAAAGAGCACCAACGCGAATACGGTCAGAACCAGAGTCGCGATCATGGCACCGACCGTGTGCCGCAACAACAATGCGCTCGTACTACCGATCGTCAGCGCCAAGGCCGTGTATCCGGCAGGAACCAACCCTGCCGCACCGAACGACGGCCACTGCAGGCGCGAGTCGATGGCGCCTACGAAACCGAATGCGCCCGAGGTGGATTGGTATTGGTACCGAGCCCAGAACCACACGTACCCCAGGACGAGCATCGCGAGGACGACGGGAACGAACACCACCAGCACACGCGTCCAGTACCAGCGTCGACGACTCACCGCCTGTGTCAGACCGAGGACGTGTGTGCCACGTTCGATATCGCGTGAGAACACCGTGACTCCGACGAAGAGCCCCAGCACGACGGGCAATCCGATCGTCGCCACGGACGCAAGAGTCAGCGTCGATTCCGCGAGGCACCCCGTCGCCGCATAACCGAAGCACTGGAAGAAGAAGGTTCCGAACGGACGAACCCCGCCGAGGCCGAGTGTCAACCCAAAAACCACGGCAGCAAGAACAAGGGGTACGAGCACGGAGGCAAGGACGGTTGCGCGGAACTGACGCCACGTCACCCAGATCACGATGCACTCCGCGCGCTCAGGTGGGCCAGCACGACGTCGTCGAGTGTCGCAGCGTCGACGTGCCATCCCGGCGGTGCGTCGGGTCGGGGGCCGCGGACGACGAATACTCTTCCGCCGGAACCTGTTGCCTCCAACACCACCGAGCCGTCGGTCACCACCGCGGCCGGATCACCGGATCCGATGAGCACGTAGTGCCCATCGACGACGTCGTCCACAGCGCCGGAAAGCCGAATCCTGCCGTCGCGCAACAGCATCAGATGATCGGCGACGTCGGCCAATTCGGCAAGGACATGCGAGGACAGCACGATCGTCGTCCCGTACTCGGCGGCGTCCCGCATCAACGTCTGCGCGACGGCTCGGCGCGCGACGGGGTCCAGGTCGGCGAGCGGCTCGTCGAGCAGGAGCACGTCGGGTCGACGCCCGAGCGCAAGTGCCAGTGCGACGCGTGTGCGGTGGCCCGGTGAGAGCGATTTGATGCGCGCAGACCTCGGTACCCCTGCCGCGTCGACGAGTTGCGCGGCATAGGCGTCGTCCCAGGACGGGTTGGTGTTCCGGCCGAATCGCAGTATCTCTTTCACCGTGAACCTCGAGTACAGAGGTGTGTGTTGGGCGAGATACGACAGACCTGGCGCGATCCCTCGCTGCCCCACCGGTTTTCCCAACACCTCGAGCGAACCGCCGTCAGGTGAGAGGAGTCCGACGACGAGGGACATCAGCGTCGACTTGCCTGCGCCGTTGGATCCGACCAGCGCGGTGATGGTGCCGCGCTCGATCTCGAAGGAGCAGGCGTCGAGCACCTTCTTGCGCCTGAAGGACTTGTCGACGTCCGTCATGGACAGCACCGTGTCGGTCATTGCTCAGCAATCTCCTTCGCCCGAATAGCGGGTATCGAGCGCCGAGGTGACCAGCGCTTCCAGATCGGTCCGGTCCAGTCCTGCCGCGACACCGTGCCCGACCCAGCGATTCAGTTCTTCGGTCAGTGCCGCCTTCTCCACCATGCCGGGCTTGGCGAGAGTTGCAACGACGAAGGTGCCCACACCCGGCCGCGGTTCGACCAACCCGTCCCGCTCGAGCTCGCGATATGCCTTGAGCACTGTGTTCGGGTTGATCGCCAACGCGCCGACGACGTCTTTTGCCGTGGGGAGCCGTTCACCGACAGTCAGCTCACCGAGGCGAAGGGCCTGCTTTGTCTGCAGCACCAACTGCACGTACGCAGGGATGCCCGAGCGCCGGTCGATCCGGTACGCGATCATCGGTCACCATTTCACTAGTGTGTTAGTGGAATGACTATAAGCCACGACCGTCCACGCTGCACACGTGCGCCCGCAGATGGTCGATGATCAGGGCAATCGCGTCGGGGCCCGCAGTCTTGTCGCCTGTGAACCCGTGATCACTCCCCTCGAACACCCGGTGGGTCACATCGACTCCCGACTCGGCGAGGAGATCCACGAATCGATCACCCTCTGCCCGAACTGCGTCGAGACCACCCGTCTCGAGCAGCGTCGGCGGGAAGTACGCCACCTCGGGGTCGAGGAGCGGTGACGCCAGCCGGTTCGTGCGGTCTGCACCGGCGAAATAGGTGGCGTACATCAGCCGGATCAGCCACGGTGACACCGCGGGCATTCTCAGAGTGGAGTGACGTTCACCCGTGCCGAGCGTCATGTCCAACGCCGGATACGCGACGACCAACGCAGCGGCGTCGAATCCCTGCTGAACGACGTTGATCGCAAGCTTTCCACCGGCGCTGAATCCGCCCACGGCGATCGGGCCGGTGAATCGTGCGGCGATCCACCGCGCCACATCGATGCACTCTTCCTCCGCGACAGGGAACGCCACTCGCGGTGCGGTGTCGTAGTCGACGGAAACGACGATCGCCTGCAGCTCGTCGACGATCCTGCGTGCGACGTGCTCGTCCTGCTCGGGTGACCGGACGATGAAGGCGCCGCCATGGAAGTGGATGTACACCGGGCCGCTGTCTGCGACCGTCTCCGGACGGTAGACGAGGCATCGAACCGACCCGTGTCGCGTCGGCACGCGAACAACCTCGGGGTCCGGACCGACCAGACGTAACTCTTTGTCGGAGCGGGGAAGTAACCGAAAGGAACCGCGCAGGGCCCAGGCCCCGAGATCTGCGAGTCTCATCAGTACTCCTTGGCTTCGACGCTGCCGTCTGCGACGAGCATCATCTCTTCGCTGAGCGGCTTTTCTTTCATCAGAACTCCCAGCACAAGCGCGAGCGCCATGAACGGCACGGTCCAGAAGAAGACCTCCTGATACGCACCGACCGAGGCGACTCCGCCCGACGCAGCAAGGATGGCGCCGAACACCGCAGCGCCGAGCGCGCCGCCGATGCTCTTGAAGAAGTTGAGCGCTCCGGTTGCGACTCCGAGGAACCGGTAGTCGACGGCATTCTGCCCGGCAAGCAGAGATACCTGAACGAACAGTCCGATTCCGGCACCCGCGAAGACGAGTGGCACGATGATCGCCCATGCAGCTGTACCGGCGTCGACGGTCGAGAGGAACCACATCGACACGCCGGTCAGGACTGCACCGATGATCGGATACTGCTTGTAGTGACCGGTTTTCGAGATCAACGGTCCGGCCACGGCTGTCGCGACGATCAATCCGACCAGTTGTGGAATCAGGAACAGCCCGGCGACGAAGGCCGAGTAGTGCTGCACCGACTGCAGAAACAGCGGGACGTAGAGCATTCCGACGAAGAGGACGAGCGTCGAGACGAAGAACTGGACCGAGGAGATACTGAAGACCGACGACCGAAACAGATGGAGTGGCGTAATCGGTTCGGCGGCACGACTTTCGACCACGATGAACGCGCCGAGGCCGACGACGGCGAGAATCAGCAGAGACCACTGCGCTGTGTCGGTGGCGAACAGCAGTAGCGCAGCCGTCCCGATGGTGACCAGGACACCGCCCCACACGTCGACGCGTCCCGTCGAATTCGGAGTGTTCAGATGCACGCGAAGTCCGATGATGACCAGCGCGACCAGTCCGATCGGGATGTTGATGTAGAAGATCCATCGCCACGACAGGGTGTCGGAGAACAGCCCACCCAGAAAGGGACCTGCAATCAGCGCGATCGTGGCGACGATGCCCGTCAGCGCCTGATATTTCGAACGTTGCCGAGCGGGGATCACTTCACCGACGATGGCCATGACCAGCGAGTTCAACCCGCCGCCGCCGATGCCTTGCAGCCCGCGGAAGATCACCAGCATGACCAGACTCTGTGACAGTCCGGCGAGAACCGATCCGAGCAGAAACACGACGATTGCAATCTGGAAGATGCGTTTGCGGCCGTACATGTCGCCGAGCTTTCCAAAGATGAGCGTCGATACTGCGCTGGTCAGGAGGTATGAGGTCGCGATCCAGGACGACGACTCCAGCGCGCCGAGATCGCGGCCGATGGACGGGATCGCGGTGGCGACGATGGTCTGGTCCAAGTTCGAGATGAAGAGGACCAACATGAGTGGCACGAGGACCACCAGGATGCGGTTGCGCGAGACAGTAAGGGAAGTCATGGCTAAAAAGTAACTCACTTACCTTTTATGGTCAATAACTTTCGCTACTCTGTTTCCATGAGTCTCCGGGAACGAAAAAAGCTGCAGACACGGCAGAACGTCATCGCGGTTGCGGAACGATTGTTCGAAGAACGCGGATACGACAATGTCACCGTCGCCGAGATCGCTGACGCCGCCGACATCTCGGTCAAGACACTCTTCGTCTACTTCCGATCCAAGGAGGACCTCGCGTTCGCCGATACCTCGCTGATCGACGACGTCGCCTCGGCGATCGAGCGCCGGGGGGACAAATCCCACGCCGAGGCGCTGGTCGAATCACTGCTCACGCGCACCGACGACACTGCAGGACTCGAGGCGTTTCATCGCGGGTACGGTCAGTCGGCCGCGCTGGAATCCGGACTTCTGCGCATGTGGGCCGCATGGGAGGAGCGCCTGGTGGCCGCGCTCGCGGCAGAGGCAGACGGGCCTGCAACCCCTCGGATGCGGCTGCACGCCATCGCACTCGTCGGAATCATCCGGACGACCACTTCACCCGAGCTGCTCGACGCGGTCTCCGGACTCACCGACAGCGAAGCCCAGCGGGTTGCCGAAGACTGGCTGGCCGAAGCCGCGGCTCACGTCGAACCCTGAGCCTCGCAGCTCCAACCCTGAGCGGTACAGAAGATTCCGTGCTGCGCCCGCCATCGCGCTCATCGGTGCTTCCCACCGCGATTCACGGGCGCGACAATTCCTGCAGGCGCAGCAGCAGAACTACTTTTTTTCAGTGAGCTGCGTCGTACGCCTCTACGATATCGGCGGGAATTCGTCCGCGGTCGTTGATGTCGTAGCCGCTGTCCGCTGCCCACTGCCGGATGGCGCGGGTTTCGGATGCGTCCCTTTTCGCCGGAGCCGCTGCCGCGGGTGCAGATTTCGTTGCGGCACCCGCAGGTGTCACTTTCCGCTTACGTCCGCCGACGCGCGTGGCAAAACCGACGTAGTAGTCTATTTTCTTCCGAAAGTCATTGGCATTCTTGCTCTTCAAATCGATCACGTAATCGACGCCGTCGAGCGAGAACTCGATCGATTCGCCGTGACCCTCGTCGATGGCGGTGCCGTCGATGTCGTCGACCAATTCGTAAATGACCTGCTTCGCCACAGTGCGACGCCTTTCGAAGTAAGAGAATTCACTCAAGCGTAGCTATTGCCGATGATCAGCGGAAATTATCGGTATCTTCAGGCGCGTCGGAGTGTCTCGCGGCGGCGATATGCACTGTGTTTCCGCCCGCCTTTTTCGCGTCGTACATCGCCGCATCTGCCTTCTCCCACGCGCGCCGGAAACCCGAGTCGGGTGCGTGGGCGATGCCGATGCTCACCGTCGTACCCGTCCCCGCATGAGCGATGAAGCTCGCCTGCAGTGTGCGTGCACGCTCTATCGCCTCCGCAGCGGCGATTCTGGCGACGACGACGAACTCCTCCCCACCGGTCCGAGCCGTGATGGACGGCGGCGGGAAGGCGGCATCGATCGCACCCGCGGTACTTCGCAGGACGACGTCGCCGTGTGCATGGCCGAAGCGGTCGTTGACCTGTTTGAAACGGTCGAGGTCGATGACCATCACCACCGCGACATCGAGTCGGACTCCGTACTCCCCGATCGCAACATCGAGCCCCCGTCGATTCCGGAGACCCGTGAGAGGGTCGAAGAGCGAGGTCGCGGCATCGCGGCGCAACAGGAGAAGAAATGCCTGAGTGAGCACCGGGGCAGAGAAGAGTACGAGCGTCAGCATGACCAGATAGGCGCATGCGAGGACCACGTCGGCGCCGGGCGCGGTGACAGCCGAGACGAACAGGACACCGACGAGTGCGGCGACCCAGATCTGGTGGGCCAGGAACAGTTTCTGGCTGTGAAACGCTGCGATGTAGCTGCCGTTGACACCCAACGCGGCGGCACAGGGCAACGCGACGAACGGATCGCTCAGCATCAGCAACGCCGCAGCCGCACTGAGCTCCAGATACAGCACGAACAACCGCGACACGTTCTCGCTGGGCCACCTCCGGAGCACCCACAGGATTCCGATGACGGTCGACGAGCCTGCCAGTACGAGCGCGAGCACACGCTGGGCACCGTCCGGGGCGCCCGCCGGGGTATGGGTGCCGAGAATGCAGAGCGCTGCATACATCCAGCACCACGTCCCGAGTGCGACGTCGGCGCGACGCAGCAACGGGTCGGCTCGATGGTAGGACGAAGTCCAGGCGTAATCGGCGGGGTGAGCCCACCATGTGTAGAGGAGTCGCATGCTTCGGGCGCAAGCCTTCTGTGTGGAGCAATCGTCACCGCGACCCGGTACAGGATTACCGAGCCGACCCCTCGTTCCCGCGGCGACGGCACCCATTCAAGCAGAAAACAGGCCAGCCAGTATTCGAACGCGTCGACTTCACAGGACCGCGTGGATGTGGCAACGTGGAAGACACCTCGTACCATGTCAGGGGGCCTGAGATGAATACCAGCGCGCACGACATGCAGGCCGCGATCGCGGACCTGGCGCGGTCGATGCACCACTCGAGCAGTGCACACCCTATCACCGCGGACGGCCTTCTCTACGAGGTCACCACGAGTGCCGCGCGGTTGGTCACCGCAGTCGATCACGCGGGCGTCAGCCTCATCCGTCGACACGGAAAAGAC
This sequence comes from Rhodococcus yunnanensis NBRC 103083, assembly GCF_001895005.1. Classification (GTDB taxonomy): domain Bacteria; phylum Actinomycetota; class Actinomycetes; order Mycobacteriales; family Mycobacteriaceae; genus Rhodococcoides; species Rhodococcoides yunnanense. The sequence goes on from NZ_BCXH01000016.1 coordinate 67,296, forward strand.
CACACCATCGAGTCGACAGCGCCCACCGGAGAAGCGCCACGACTGATCGACAAACTGCAGGAAGAGTTCGGCGACGGTCCGTGCCTCGATGCGATCCGCGGACACCACACCGTCCACGTCTGCGATTACACCACCGAGACCCGATGGCCGCAGCTGGCGCGCGCAATTGTCGACCACACCTCGGTACGGTCCAGTCTGTCGATCCAGCTCTACACCGATCAGCAATCGTTCGGGGCGCTCAACCTGTACTCGGACTCGGCGGCGGCCTTCGACGAGGACACGGTCCAACAGGCTCTGGCGTTGGCTGCACACGCCGCCGTCGGGCTCTCCGGGGCACGCCGCGACGCGCAGTTCCGGTCGGCTCTCGCATCCCGCGACATCATCGGCCAGGCCAAGGGCATCATCATGGAACGCTTCTCGATCGACGCGCTACAAGCATTCCGACTGCTCAGCAAACTGTCGCAGGGCCAGAACGTCCCGGTGGCGCAGATCGCCGCACAACTTGTCGAAGTCGATCACCCGGCACCTAAGCCCAACAGCAATTGAGGCCCAACAGCAACTGAGGCCCATCAGCAATCCGACATGTCCTGCTGCCCAGACACGTGCTGCCCAGACACCTGCTGGTCTGATACGTGCTGCTCCGGTACGCGCTGGGGCGGTGCTTGCTTCGATCGGGGCGCCCGCTGCGTCGAGAGAATGCGTTGCGACGCCGTGGCCGCGCGCCGCGCCATGAAATCCGCCGTCGCCTCACGCTGGCTGATGGCGCCGGCGATGTCGTTCTCCACAGCCGCCCGGCGGTGCTCGGCGGCGGCGACCTTGTGCTCGTCGGCATCGCCGAAACCCTGCGCAATCGCGCGCTCATGCACCTCCGCGGCGCGCAGATGAGCCATCGACGCATGCTGATGGCCGAGGGCGGCAGCCAGATGCGCGCGCGCCGCGCGGTCGTAGGCATTCTCGGCGCGTTTCTGCGCGGACTGCGCGGTTTCCGGGGTGCATGGCTTGCCGGAATTCAGATCGAGACGCCGCTGCTGCAGCTCGCGCGCTCTTGCCGCGGCCGCACTGCCACGCTCGGTCGAGGACCCAGGCGATATCGGGGAATCGTCGTCGGTCACGGGCTCACCTACTCCACACGTCAGCGAACAATCGCATCGAGTACCAACAGATCCACTATATGACGATCGGATGTGCATCGACATCGTCACGGTCCGCCGCCGGGGTGGGCGGTAGACTTGGAGTGGTTCTCGATGAGCAACCAGGCGCTGCACGCGAGAAACGACCACACCTTCGTCCGAGGCAGATCCGATGACCGAAGATACTGTTTTCACCTCCACCGAATGGGTGAACCAGATACCCGTCGTGCATTTACACGGTGTACTCGACGCGCGAAGCTACATGCAGGTCCGCAACACGATCGTCAAAGCCGCCACCGATTCTCCTGATGCAGTCCTCGTCGTCGTCGACGATCTCTCGGTTCCTACAGAATCGGCGTGGACGGTGTTGACGAGCTCCAGCTGGCTGATTCGGCAATGGCCAGGAATACCGCTGTCCGTCGTCTCGAACTCGTCCGATCGACGCGAACGGCTCACCCGAAACGGCATAGCTCGCTACCTGCCCATACATCCCGGCGTCGAGGACGCCCTGGCCGAGATTCGGGCAGGCCGGAATTCGTCGCCGGTGCGGGTGCGTGTCCGCCACCACCGGCCGCGGACCGAGGCGGGCCTCGCCGAGATGCGCGAGCTGGTGACCGACACATTGCGCGACTGGGGTCACCCGGAGTGTGTGCCCGCGGCGCGGTGCATCAGCTCGGTGCTCAGCGGCAACGTGTTACGGCACACCGACAGCGATCTCGATATGCGTGTCGAGATGCGCGGAGACCTCGTGACCATCGCCATGCAGGACGGCAGTCCGGCACCGGCGGTGTTGCGCGAGGAATCCGCCGATCCCGGTACCTACGTGTCGGGTCTGGCCATTCTCGCCGCGCTGTCCCAGGCGTGGGGCAGCGTTCCCAGCGAGGACGGCAAAACCGTCTGGTCCGTCATGGGTCCGGAGAACTACCTTCCGATGTATCGATAACGGCTGGTATCCCGGTTGAATCCGATGGTCAATCCGAGTCGGGATGGATCAGTAGCATCGCGCCCCTGATCTCACGATCGTGCACCTTGAACGGGCTGCACCGGATCAGCACCCGCACCGCTCTGCCACGGCGATTGATGGCGTCCAAACGTATGGAATCGGAGTAGTTCTCGTCCACCAGCGCATTGCCGATCAGCGGTCGTAGCTGCGCGGTCGGCAATCCGATGTCGAGCGCCAGCAGCTGACGTCCCCGCGCTTCGGTGTCCGTGACCCCCCAGAGCTCCACCGTCGCCCGGTTCCAGACCGTCACCCGCATGTCACGATCGACCACGATGATTCCCACCGCCGCCGAATCGAGAATGGAGTCGAAGAACTCCTGCGCCTGCGTCAATTCGACGGTCTTGTCCCCCAGCGCCCCGTTGATCTCGTGCAGCTCGTCATTGGTGGACTGCAGCTCCTCGTTCATCGTTTCGAGCTCTTCGTTGGTGGACTGCAGCTCCTCGTTGGTCGTCTCGAGCTCCTCGACCGTCGATTGCAGCTCCTCGTTGGTCGTCTCGAGCTCCTCGTTTGTCGACTGAAGTTCCTCGTAGGCGTTCTCCAGCTGCTTGTTCGTTTCCTCGACCTTGTCGAGAAGGGCGCGTGTGGTGCTGACGTCGAAAAATGCGACAGACACACCCACCAGCCCGTTCCCCGCATCGATCAGCGGGTTGACATGGATCTCGAGCCACAGAGCCTGCCCGCCGTGCTGAAGCCACTCGACGTCACGGATTCTCGACGACCGACGTTCGACTTTGGCCTGCTCGACGTACCCACGCAACTCCACCGGCCGGTACGACAGTTCCAGGTCCCGCAGCAGGCGTCCGACATCACGAGCAGACAGACCGAACAGTGACTCGGCGTGCTGATTGATCAGCGCAACCGTCTCGTCGCCGGTGAGTACCACCTGCGCGACGGGGGTGTGACGGAACGCGAGCTCGCGCAGATTGGACACGCCGGGCAAGTCGTGGACCGACTCCGCGAGAGTCTCCGACGGCATTCGGGCAGGGGCGCTTCGCTCGTCGGTCACCTTGCGGAACAGACGGTTCTTCAGATCGAACGGCGCAAAACGGTCGCTGTGGCTCAGCAACATCTCGGCGTGGCCGAGAAAGAGAATTCCATGGGGCGCAAGCGCAAAGTGCAACCGGCCCAATACCCGTCGCTGCGTCTCGGCGTTGAGATACATCAGGGTGTTCCGGCACACCAACAGATCGATACGCGAAATCGGAGCATCCTGGACGAGGTCGTTTCGCCCGAAGATGACCGCCCTGCGCAGCTCCTTGCTGAATACGTACCGCGTACCGTCCTGGTCGAAGAAACGCGAAAGATGTTCCGCCGGGATGTTCTCGACGGCTTTCGCGTCGTACGACGCCTGACGTGCCGCGGCGAGCGCATCCTCGTCGACGTCCGTGGCGTAGATCTTGACGCGCTGGCGGAAGCTTTCCGGGCCCACCGCGTCGGCGAGCAACATCGCCAGCGAATACGCCTCCTGGCCCGTCGCACATCCTGCGCTCCACACCCGGATCGGATCATCGGGACCCCGCTGAGCGAGTAGCTGCGGAATAACTATGGTGCGCAGCACTTCCCACGCGTCAGGATCTCGGTAGAACGTAGTGACATTGATGAGGATCGTGTTGAACAACGACGCGAACTCGTCCGAGCTCGCCTGCAGATGATCGAGATATTCGGAGTATTCCTCGAAGCCGATCTGCTCCATCCGATGCCGCACCCGCCGCATCAACGACGTGCGCTTGTACCCCGTGAAGTCGAATCCACGGGCATCTCGCAGATAACGAAGCAGCGTCTCGAAATCGTCGTCGAGTTCCTCGGGCAAACCGGGTCCTTCCGTGGTTTCGTGCGGACGTAGGGTTCGCCCGCGCGCCCATGACTGTAACGTCCATTCTGACGCATCGGCCGGTGTGAACGCAGCAAGCCCGAGCTTTCGGTTAGAAGTCCGCCATTCGGGTAAGACGGAAGCGTGCCGGATTCCAGCAGTCCTCTCATCGTCGCCGTCGGTGCCTCTGCGGGCGGTGTCGAGGCGCTGACCGCATTGGTCGCTCATCTGCCCGAAAACTTTCCGCACGTGATGCTGGTAGCTCTGCACATGCCGGAGAACGGAACCAGTGCGCTGGCGCAGATTCTCGATCGATCAGGATTGCTGCCCGCGGTGACCGCGGAAAGCGGCGCTGCGTTGCGCCCCGGAGTCATCCACGTCGCGCGCCCAGGCCGTCACCTCCTCGTCGACGGCGGCGAGGCGCTCCTGAGCGACGGGCCGACGGAAAACGGACATCGCCCATCGATCAACGCGCTGTTCCGATCGGTCGCAGTGTCGGCCGAGACGCGGGCCGTCGGCGTACTGCTGTCCGGAGTGGGCGACGACGGCGTCGACGGCCTCGCCGCAATCCAGGCTCGCGGAGGCATCGCGATCGCGCAGCATCCCAACGACGCTGTCTACCCGACCCTGCCGGGTCACGCCATCGAGGAAGTTGGCGTCGATCACGTTCTCCCCGCGGCGCGGATCGGCCCGATGCTGATGAGAATGGATCAACGACCACGCCCACCGAGCACGTCCTTGGATCGAGAGCGCCTGGAATTCGAGAATTTCATCGCAAGCAGCAGCCGGTTCGAACGCCACCCCACCGCCGACCATCTCGGCACACCCTCGGGCTACGTGTGCCCGGACTGCGGGGGTGCCCTCATCGCCATCGACGAGAAACACAACTTCCGCTGCCACATCGGCCATGCGTGGACCGGACACGCATTGTTGGAAGCACAGAGTTCGAAGATCGACGGTGCCCTGGCCGTAGCTCTCCGCAGTTTGCACGAGCGCATTCATCTGGCGAATTCGCTGGCGGTCAAATCCAGGCCCGGCCCGCTCCAGGACCGATACAACCTTCATGCGAAAGAGGCATTGCAGGCGGCAACGGTCCTCAGCGCAGCACTCACTCAGCATCCGTTCGAACCCTGAGGTCCCTTGCTCCCTGCCTCCGCTCCCTGCGCCGAAAATCGAATGCACAGTGGCACAGACCGGGTGTAGCGTCCGACGACCATGACGAACGAGACGAGCAGGGCCGATTCCCGTATCCGGCACGACGACGATCCTGCGGACGGCTTGTTCCCCGAAAGTGTGGCCGCGCGCTACGACCATCCCGGCGGCGAGAACGAACTCGCCGTGATCACACCGGCGGTGGACGTTCTGCAGGATCTGGCCGGCGACGGACCGGTGCTCGAGTTCGCCGTCGGGACCGGGCGGATCGGCGCACCGCTCGCCGCCCGCGGGGTCCAGATGAGTGGTATCGAACTGAGCCGGGCCATGGCGTCACGCATCACCGGCAAGCCAGGAGGCGACGACGTCGACGTGACGATCGGCGATATGACGACCACGCGGGTGCCCGGCCGATTCTCCCTGGTGTATCTGGTGTTCAACACGATCAGCAACGTCACGACGCAGGACGCGCAAGTCGACGTCTTCCGGAACGCGGCCGCCCACCTGCGGCCCGGCGGCCTGTTCCTCATCGAAGTGGGACTGCCGGACATTCGACGTCTGCCGCCAGGGCAGGACATCGTTCCGTTCGCAGTGACCCCGGGCGAATCCGGTAGCGGGTACGTCGGGTTCGACCAGTACGACGTCGTGACACAACGGTTCACCTCGAACCACGTCACGGTCTCGGCCGATGGCCGAGGGCGGTTCCGACGCATCCCCTTCCGATACGCCTGGCCCGCGGAGTTCGACCTCATGGCCCGCATCGCGGGCCTGACGCCGGCGCACCGCTGGGCGGATTGGGACCGCTCGGAATTCACCGCGGAGAGCACCAAACATGTGTCGGTCTGGCAGAAGTGACCGGACCGGAGTCAGTCCCGCCGTCGTCGCAGGTACTCAATCCGCCACGAGTTGGGACGAGCCGAACATGCCGCCCACGCCGCGTTCACGCTGACGGCCGATCACGTACCGGCCGGGAGCTATTCCGGTGGCACCGTGCTCGGGATGGATGAGATAGGCAACGACCTGCGTGTCGAGAATGCCGAGCGCAAGTCCCCGAGAGTCGTGTACCCGCGACGACCATCTGCACTCGCCGCCGTCGGCGAGGAGCGTGTGCGGGTTACCGCCTGCGGCACTGCGTAACAACTCCACTCCCGAGAGCGGAACGTCCACCGTGTGCGACCACGACGTGGTCATCACCGCCTCGAGCCGCTCGTGCGGTACCACGATGAGATCGCCTTGGGCTTGCAGCCCGTCGATCACGGGAATCGACATCGCCTGATCGAGATAGTCGAACACATCGAGTCCCGACAGCGACGTCAGCTCGGACAGGGTCATAGGGTTGTTCAGGGGCATGGGATTTTTGAAAGTCGTGGGGCTTTCGAGGGTCATGAGATTCACCTTGTGTGTCGGTATGCGAATGTTCAGGTTCGGCGGAGAAGGTCGGCGTAGTCGGCGCCGCTGATGCCGTAGGTCCACCCGGCAGCATCCATGGCAGACGGCATCCAGTGAGGAACGTGCAGTCCGTACCGTCGACGGTGCCCGTCGCGCTCACGGGAACCGTTCACCGCCAGCAATATTCGACTACGCCTGCCCCAACCATCCGGCGTCGTGTAGAGCTGTAGCATGCACCCTGGATTGCCGGGGTCGTCGCTTCGGTCGATGAGTTCCAACCCCGCCGCATCGATGTAGGAGTCCCATCCGATGCGTTCGATGGCGCAGCGGCGGACCTCGACGTTGCGCTCGGCGGAGATACGTTCGACGGATGGATCGAGCACGACCCAGTCCGGCACGATCGTGCCGTGCAGCACGAACACTGCTGTGCCATCGGCGAATTCGAGAGCCGGACGGTCAGGTTCGTGCAACCTGCGCTGGTTGTGCACACCGCCGGGAGTGGGTTCGGTGCGCAGCGCGGTCGGGCGTTCGGACATGACGCAGACGCCGTCGAACGCCCACCACCATCCGGTGGAGTCAGTCAGTACCGACAACACGTCGAGTAGGACGACGTCCTCGTACCCGAACGTCACCAACCCGGAACGCCGATAGACATCGTAGTGACCGACCCGATGGGCCTCTTGCTGTCCGTACCACGTGACGCCACACACGACGGGTGGCATCAACGTCCGCACTGCGGAGGCAACTCCGTCGAACAGGCTGGTACGCAACGAATCCCACATCGACGCCCGTAGAACGAGATCAGGGTCGATGCCGCGCCCCAGGGCGTCCTTCGGAGGCAGAGAACGCGCCGCCTCGATGGCCGAATGCCTGCCTGCCCAGTCCGATCTTCGACGCTCTATCCGGGCATCCATGCGTGCGAAGGATGCCCGGATACGCGCTGCGATGCACGTGGGCGGCAGATCCAGACGATCCTCGGCGAACGACATCGATTCGGCGAGGTTCTCGTCCTCGATGAGAGTCGCCCCAGCAGGCGGAGACGGCACCCAGACGAACTCGGGCCGAGCCAGGCCGCACAGTCGATAGAGCTGTGCGACGGCAGATTCGGCCGAGGTTCGATCGGACCGCCGAGTACACAGTCCCCGCGCGAGCCACGCGTCACGTTCAGCTGAGATATTTTCGATGATCTCGCCCCGAATCGGATGTCGTGGGGCGAGTGATGCGGCGGTCACGCGACGGTGGCGGAGTCCGCCTTTCCTGTAGTCATGATTCGAGGATGGCACGGGATCGGCCGAAGCGCAAGGCGTCCACCCCTCTACCGCGCAGCTGCGAAGGCGGCCCACATCGATGCACCCAACAGGCGTTGCCCAGCCGCGTTGTAGTGAATCTTCTCGGTCTCGCTGTTGTAGAGCCCGCGCGGCCCCTCCACGAAAACAACTCCGGCGCGGCGGTTCGGTGTGTCGCGGTGTACCGCGTCGATCACCGGATAGTCGCGGTGCGCCGACTCGATCTCGTCCGGCACCATCTGCCCGATCACGAACGGCACCTCACCGAACCGTGCACGCACTGTGTCTATGACGAGATCGAGCTTGTCCGCGTACACCGGCCCCGGGGTCAGCGGAACATCACTCTCGCCCTGGTGCCACAGCACGGCGGCCACACTGCTGCCCGGGGCCGCATCGAGTCCGGATTCGATGCGGCGCACGGCATTCCAGAACAGATTCATCCGCGCACCGCGATCTGCTGGGTCCCACGTCGTGCCGCCGACCCGCGCGAATGCGGAATCTCCACGAGCGCAGGGAATCAGCAGAACCGGCTGCCCGGTGTCGTCGGCCAGCCGGCGTGCGAACGTCGTCGCAAAGCCGACTGCCTTCGACGGCACCTCGTGGAACAGCGGATCGCATCCCGCAACGATCGTGTTCTTCGACCGACCCGACGACGCCCACTGATGCACCCTCGGATGCGGTGCGTCCAGTCCGGCGCGGTCGAGACCGATGCCTGCGCCGTGCGCATTCGATTGCCCCATGACAGCGACGACCAGATACGGTTCCGCGAACGGGGGCACCGGAAGTCCGGATCCCAAGCGCCGCTTGATGATATCTTTACCGCGCACCACAATGCTCATGTCCCCACCTTCACTCGCAGTCGTTCGCGGCGGCGTCGCCGGCGAAGCGTTCGCCTATCCACCGATTGACCGCATCCCCATCGAGGTCGCTGTGGCCCTTGCCGTGTTGCCGGTCGATGGTGACGGCATCACCGAACGCGCACGCTTTCGCCAGCGCGTCGTCCGTCCACGAGACATCGATGTAGGTATCGGCATCGCCGTATACCACCAACATCGGTGCGGTTGCCCTCTGCTGAGGGACCGCCATAGCGCCGAGGTAGGAATCCAACAGCGCAGCAGCCTGTTCGGTGCGCGGCGCGAAGTCCAGCGGCCCGATCCGCGCGGCGGCATCGGTGCGCGCCGACGCCGTGGCCGGGGTGCAGCCGCTGAGTACGTCCCAGTCCTCGGCGACATGCCCGCTGCGGTAGTCGTCCAGGTCCAAGTCCGGATGCGCTCTGGACAACGATTCGAGTAGCCAGTGAACCAACGGAGCTTGATCGGCCGTCAGCGTTCCCTGCTCGGTCTTGTCGACAAGACCGCTGACATTTGCACTCGGCGCCAGACTGACCGAGCCGAGAAGCTCCAATTCCGGTGCGTACCCTGCTTGTTCGTTGGCCGCCCATGCGGCACCGCCGCCCTGGGAACCGCCGAACGCTACCCACCGGCTCGAGACGTCGGGGAACGTGTGGCGGAGCGCGCGAACGGCGTCGATCATGTTGTAGCCGGCCGACGCGTTGTCCAGATACCGATGCACTCCCGGGTGTCCGAGCCCCTCGTAGTCCGTGACCGCCACCGCGAATCCCGCTGCGGTGTATCCCGCAACGAGCGGCGCCACTCCGAGGAGAGTGCGAGACAACGACGGTCCACACGCCTGTTCGATCCCCGTCGTGCCGTGGCCGAAGGAGATCACCGGCCACCCGCCCTCGGGTGCGTCCCCTGCCGGGGTGAACACGCTGCCGGACACTTCCGTCGTCCCGCCGCCATTCCCGGCCGACCGGTAGACCACCCGCGCTGCCTTCACCCCGGCCCTGGTGACCGTCCACGGCAGATTCGGCAGGGTCTCGGCGCTGACCACCGATCCGTTACCCACGCCAGGATCGGCCACCTCGATCGGCTCGGATGGCTGTGGCCACGTCGACAGAACCGCGATGCCGGGGGCCAGCACCAGCGCCGGGACTACCGTCGAACATCCCGACAGCATCAGTACCGACGCCGCCAGCGCCGCGTATGCACGCGCCCTCATCGCGCGTGCATGCCGTCCCCTACACCCCGCTCGGACAACAGCGGTACGGGGCGTGTCGTGCGCGACACTATGTGGCTGACCGGAATTTACGCGCCTGCATCAGGGCAGGCTTCTCCACCAATCGGTAGGTGATGGTGGCGAACACCAGGCTGACGGTAGCCACGACGAGGAAGTTCCACAACATTCCCAGCGGACTGTCCCCTGCCATCCAACCGAATCGGCCGACCACGATCAGTATCGGGAAGTGCCACAGGTACACACTGAGCGAGACGGTTCCGACGTAACTCAGTGGGGCCCAGTCGGCGAGTTCGGCCAGGCGTGAGTTCTCACCGCGCGCCAGCGGAGCGATGATGAACAGGATCAGCAGCCCCGACCCGATGGCCACGAACGTACTCTGCCAGCGTGAGTTGTCGTCGACCAACTTCAACGAGATGACCGCAACCGGAATCATCGCCAGCCCTGCCCACCACCGCATCTTGGTGGCGACCACACCGGTCAGGACTCCGTTGTCGATGGCGACGAATACGACGGCCACCAGCATGCCGTAGGTGAAGTTGTCGGCCAGCGACCAGAAGCTTCGGCTGAGTACGGCGATTCCGTTGGGACCCCAGTCGAGAAGTTGCGGGCTCGTGATCCCGGACGACTCGACCAGACTCGCGGTGTAGAGCTTGCCGGTCAGTCCGATCACGAACAGGACGACAACCGGGATCATCGCCAGCACAGGGGCACTGATGTTCGTCCGCTTCCGTAAGTAGAACGCGATCCCCGCGAGCAACGGCAGGGCGATGTAGAACGCGAGCTCGAGCGAGAGCGACCACGACGGGCTGATTCCCGTCTGCAGATACGCCGGGAAGTACGAGTGCAGCAGCGTCAGGTTGGCCAGCAACTCCAGCGGATCGGTGAGCATCCCGAGGCCCGCGTCGGTGAAATGGCGTTCTGCGACGGCGGCGTTCTCGGTGAACACCGCGCGCAGCACGAAACTGCACAGCAGAAGAATCACGATGTAGGCCGGGAAGATCCGCATGATCCGGTGCACGACGTACGTCTTGTTGTCCGGCATCGACTTCCCGGCGAAAAGCCTGCGGACCATAGGCAGAAAGATCAGGAAGCCGGACAGTGCGAAGAAGAAGATCAGCCCTTGACCCAGCAGGCCGAGCTTGAAGTCGATGACGGTCTGCGGGCTGTTGTGACCGCCGACGTGCACTGCGAGAACGCACAGGCACGCGAATCCGCGCGGGCCGTCGAGACCGACGATGCGCGTGGCCCGGCCTGCCGGCCGAACCGCCGGAGATGTCTTGGTTGCAGCACCAGCAGTGCCGTCGGGAGAATCGGTCATGGTGGGCGCCTTACGGTTACGGTTGCGGAGGAGCTGGGCAATAGCTGATCGCTGGGGCGCCGTCGAAGCGCTCCTCGATCCACGGGAACGCGGCGGCGCCATCGACGTCCGCGTGGCCTGCATCGGGCTGCAGTACCGACTGGATGGACTCGCCGGATTCACATCCCGCGGCGATCGCGCGGTCGGTCCACGCCTGTGAGATCAGCGAATCCCGGCCGCCGTAGATCACCAACATCGGGGCCGAAGCAGGAGCTGTCGGAAGGCTCATCTCGCGGAGATACGCTTCGAGAGCTCGGGTCGCCTCGGGCGTCGACGGCCGAAGGTCGTCGTTGTCGATCTGCGCCGCCAGTGCCGTGCGATCGGCGGCACGCGGTCCACCGCACGCCGACAACTCGTCCCAGCGGTCCTTGACGACACCTCGCCGGTAGTCGTCCAGATCGATCTCCTGATGAGACTTCGCGAGCCCCACCAGTATCCACTGCAGCAGCGGCTTCTGGTCGGTCGTCAAGGTACCGTCGGCAGCAGCCTGCGCGAGGCCGCTGATGTCGGCCGCAGGAACGAGGGAGACCGAACCCACGATCTGCAGTCCGGCGCCGTACGTGCTCGCGAGTTCGTTAGCAGCCCAGGATGCCTGGCCGCCCTGTGAGCCACCGAAGGCCAGCCACCGATCGGATGTGCCCGGCACCAACCTCTTCGCGGCTCGCACCGAATCGATCAGATTGTTCGCAGCGGTTCTCGCATCCAGGTACGGATGATAGGTCGCGTCGAGACCGAGCCCTTGATAGTCGGATACGGCCACCACGTACCCCGCACGCACGAGCGCGGCGACGATCTGCGAACTGCCGAGCAGTTCCGGGTCGGTCGACGGCGCACAGTCCGGCAGAACTCCCGTTGTCCCGTGGCCGTATGCGATCACCGGCCAGCCGCCATCGGGGGCTTTGCCCTCGGGAGCGAAGACCGCTCCGGATACCTGGGTCGGTGAGCCGTCCACGCCCGACGTCGACGAATACACCACATGTGCTGCGATGGAGGAGATACTGCTGATCCGGCGATCGATCGTCAGGAGTTCTTCGGCGCGCACGAGCGAACCGGATCCGTGCTCGGTGTAGTCGGCAGGAACGATACCCCCGAGTGCAGCGGAATCGGTTGATACCAACTCGGTTTCGCTCCCGCACCCGGCGAGCAGCAGGACTACGGCCGCCGCACACGCGGCGCTCACGCGTCGTAGATGTTTCATCGTCGATCTCCCCCTGACCGCCCCGCGGCTGCCCTCCCGGTGATGTACTCGGCTTGGTCGCGATACTGGATCGTGTCCCGCCGAACTCCGTACACGACAACGAGCACACAGCTCACCACAAAACCCATTCCTCCGCCGAGTAACAGGTTATCGGTCTGTTTCGGAGTGCTCGGTGAGCCCGGCACCACCGCTGGATCGACGAGCGTCACCGTCGACACCGGGCCGTCCGAGCCGAGATCGATCTCCTCGATCACCTGAATCAGATTGGTGGCCAGTGCGTTCGCGATATCGCGTGCCGTATCACCGGTGTCGGCGGTGACCGCGACCTCGATCGACGCAGAGCCTGGCGTCGGCAGGACGAGTACGTCCTTCTTCAGTTCCTCCGGTTCCATCGACAGGTGCAGTTGGACGATCGTGCGCCTGAGCACCTGTTCACTCGTCGTCAACTCGGCGTAACTCTCCACCCGGGCGAGGGAGCTTCGGTTGCCGTCGAGCGCGGCACGCGGCGACGACGGGCCGGGCGCCGAGACGAACACCATGGATGTAGCCGTATACGTCGGTGCGACAAACACAGTGGCGAGCCAGGCACCCCCGAGGGCGAGCAGCGTCGCCGCGAGTACGAGCGCCCACGAATCGCGGATCATTCGTCCGTAGTCCTTCAGCCGAGGCACTCCTGCGGGCGAGATCATCCGTTCTGCTCGCACGTGTTCACCGGTCGTTGGCCGGCGAACCTCGCCGTGACCCACGGCACCGAGAAGCTGCTGTCCAGATTGCCGTGGCCCTCGCCTCGATGTAGCTCGTATTCGACGACATCTCCCGAATCGCAGGCACGCTTCAGGGCTTTCTCGGTCCAGGATTCGAGGATCAGATCGTCCGTCGAGCCGTACATGACCAACAGCGGAGACGTCGACTTCTGCTGCGGCAGCGCCATCTCGGTGAGCCAACCGCGCAGAGCGTCCGTCGCGTCCGCATCGATCGGCTTCAGGTCCGACGGCTGCAGCCGTGCAACCAGTTCCGGCACCTCGTCCGACTCCGGAGGAATGCACGCCATGAAATCGTCCCACCTGTCCTTGGCCAGACCCGACCGATAGTGGTCCAGATTCATCTCCGGGTGCGTGATCGCCAGGCCGTGCAGCGCATACATCAGCAGCGGATACTGCGCGCGCGTCAATGTGCCCGCCGCCGCCGAGTCCGCGAGCCCCGCCATATCCGATACCGGCACGATCGCCGCGGTACCGACGAGCTCCATGCCGCCCCCGTACTCCGCATTGCGGTCGCTCGCCGCCCACGCCGCCATTCCGCCGAGGGACACCCCGTAGGCGGCCCACCGGACACTGAGCGTCGGAATCAAATTGCGGGCCGCCCTGACGGCGTCGATCATGTTGTAGCCGAATGTCTTCGAGTCCAGATACGGATGATAACTGCCGTCGACACCGAGACCCTGGTAGTCCGTGATCGCGACCGCGTAGCCGTTCAGCACCAGAGCCGCGACGATCGGTGCGCTGCCGAGCAGATTCGCATACTTCGAGGGGCCACAGTTGCTCAGCACACCCGTCGTGCCGTGACCGTACGAGACCACCGGCCAGCCACCGCTCGGTGCACGACCGCCAGGGACGACGACGGTCCCCGATACCTCGGTGCTGCCGCCGTCGATGCCCGACGTCGAGCGGTACACCACACGCGTCGCACGCGCACCGAGTTCGGTTATGTCGTCGGCGATCTCGTCCAGCGGTTCGAACGACAACAGAGAACCGGGCCCGGTATCGGTCATGTTCGGCGGCGGTATCGGCTCGGGCGTCGCAGGCGCAGCGGTCACCGGTGTGGTGTCCGCACCGGGGGGAAGGACGATCCGCTGGTCCTGAGCGCACGACATCGTCAGCGGCAGGACGACGAGCGTGATCGCCGCGAGGAGGATCGGTCGTGTCGGCCGCACCATCGCCTCAGCGCCCGCTGGAGGACGACGCCGAGACCTCGCGGTCCGCGGCGGCTGCACCGCTCGTCGTGTCGGCGCCCGCGGTCCTGGCGCGCGCCGACCGCCCGCCGCGCGTGGTCTCGAATGTCGTCACCACGCCGAGCACGCTGCCGCCGACACCGCCCAGTACCTTCACCGCGCGACGCAGCGTCTCACGCGAGGTTCGGCCGATACGCGCCAGCACCAGGCCGCCGTCGGCGAGTGCCGTCAGGATCGCACCGTCGGTGACGTCGAGAAGGGGTGGGGTGTCGATCAGGACGTATCGATAGTCTCCGCGCAAGGATTCCAGAAGAATCTGGGCGCGATCCGAGCCGAGCAGTTCACTCGGGTTCGGCGGGATCGGGCCCGCCGGAAGTACCGCGACACCGTCGAGAACATCGCGGTGGATCGCCTCCTCTAGTCGGTGCTCGCCGGACAGGACGGTGCTGAGCCCGCGGGTCTGTCCGATTCCGAGTCGCTCACCGAGGTCCGGGGACCGCATGTCGCCGCCGACGAGAAGGACCTTGTGTCCGGCCTCTGCCATCACCGCCGCGAGATCGATCGCAGTCGACGTTCGCCCCTCACCCGCGCCACCACTCGTCACCGTGATGACACGAGGAGGAGAACCGCCGCCGAGGAAGCGGATGTTGGTGCGCAGCGCGCGCAGCGGTTCGCCCATCCGCGCGAACGTTGCGACGGGATGTCGCGGGCGCTCCGCATCGGCAGGCAGACCACCGAGAACGGTTCGGTCCGAGATGTCCTCCGCGCGTGACCGATCGCGAATCGACCGATCCATGAGCCCGCGGCCGAGTGCGACGAGAAGCCCGAGAATCAGACCGGCAGCGCCGCCGAGTACGAGGAGAGTGACCAGACCGGTCCCGACCGGACCGGTCGGAACGTCCGCCTGATCGACGATGGTCGCACCGGCGGCCGGGCTGCCTCCGCGCTGTGAGGTCTCGAGTTCCTGGACGACCTGAGTCAGCTGGCCGGCCACGGCATTGGTGAGCGCACCGGCAACGTCCGGATCCGAATCGGTGCCGCACACATCGAGCAGCACCGTCTTCTCGATGGGCGTCGCGGTGATCCTCGCGCGCAGATCCTCGGCCGACATCGGCTGCTGCAACTGATCGACGGCGCGCTGCGCGACCTGGATGCTGGTGGCGAGTCCGGCGTACGAGCTCACGCGCTCTTGGGAGAACAAGTTGTTCTGGTACGCCTCACCGACCGAACTGCCACCCTCGGTGGTGACGAACAGACGGGCGCATGCCTGATACCGATCCGTCGACACGAGCGAATACGCGAATCCGCCGACGATGCCGAGCACGGTCAGCGACGCGACGATCCACCACCCTGCACGCAGAATCCGCCCGTATTCTCGAATCTCCACGAAATACTCCTATCGGATTACCCGGTTCGCCAGAAAGAATAGAGCGCTCGGCTGAATTCAGCAGTACGTACATGTTGCGGGAGAACGAAAGCGTGACAACATCACTGCCCATGAGCATCTCGAAGCGCGTCGACGCGGCGGTGATCGTCGTCGTTCCTTTAATTGTTTCGTTTTTGATCATTATCGGAGGAGCTCCCGCGAAATTGGGAGCCTTCGCCCTCGTCGGACTGGTGGTCGGAGCTTACATCGGCCTGCGGCACCCCGCGTATCTGACTCGCGCTCTTGCATTTTCACTGGGCGCTCTGCCGTTCGGTTACGTACCGGGTGTACACGCGCCCCTGGTCTTCACCTTGGGATTTGCGGTCGTACTCGCGGCGTTGATCCACCGCACGGGCGTGAGTCGAATCACATACGGCGAAATGGCCGTCATCGCATTGATCATCACCTCCGCGCTGTCCGTCGTCGCAACAAGTAGTGCAACAGTGGATTACAGTGAGTTCGGCAAATGGCTCGTGTCGACACTCGTCGTCGTCGCTCTACTTCGTCTGCCTCGCGGCGAACTCGAATTGTTCGGCAAGATCTACGTCTACTCGGCGTCGGCTGCTGCCGCGTTCGCCGTCGCCATTCTTCTCGCGGACCCCGAGGGCAAATCGATCGGATATCTCTCCCCCTTCGGATACGGCGGCGAAGCAGAGAGCGGCCGGTTCGTCTACGCGGGCGAGACCACAACACTTCGCCTCGCCGGCACGTTCATCGACCCCAACGCTGCAGGTATCGGCTTGTTCGTCGCGCTGATGCTGTGCGTCCTACTGATACGCGGGACAACCCGATGGGTGCTGTCGGCGTTGCTTTTCGGGGCGATAGTGCTGACGTTGTCGCGGGCAGCGTTGTTCTCGGTCGTCTTCGGCATCTGCCTCATGCTGGCGTTTCACACCATGCGGACGAAGGATCGCCTCATCATCGTCGGGGGATTCGTCCTCGCGTTCATCGGTGCCCTGTGCGTGCCCACCGTGCGCAACCGGGTGTTCTCCTCGTTCGGCAGTGGCGACGCCGGTTCCAGCGCGCGCGGCGACGCGCTCGTCGATTTCCCGGGCCACATGGCCGGTCATTGGCTGTTCGGCCTCGGCTGGGGCCGGGCGGAATTCAAGGATCCCGGGCATGCTTTCGCGGTGAACTACGTCGCCAACGCGCCGCTTCTCTCGGTGTATCGCGGCGGCATTCTCGCCGGACTCGCGTTCGTCGCCGTGCTCGTCGCCGGGGCGATCATCGGCTACCGCTGCCTCCGGTCGAACAAGTGGGAACACGGATTCATCGGCGGCGGATTCATCGGATTCTCCGTCGTCGCATTGCAGCTGGATTTTCCGGTCGTCACCATTCCGGCCACCACGATGGCATTTTCGGTGCTTCTCGTATTTCTTGTCCTCGCGTGGGAAAAGGCATCCGATAACCTACCCATCGACCGAAGTACCATTCGATGGAAGGCGTCGGGCTTGGAACCGATGAAACACGCCTGACCTGCAGTTTCAATTCAACAGACCACATGGTGTGAATTTTTACAAAGCCACTCGACAGTGCAATGATTCCGAAAGTCGGGTTCGACGCGAACCCCATTGCCGGAAAGACGCGCCGATGAAAAGAATGCGATTGCGTTCGGTGATATCCGCCGTCTCGGTGGCCATTGTCACCGCGGCCGTGGCAGTCGCGGTGACGTCCTATGTGGTGTCAGGAACCGGGGTGTCCGAAACCGGGGTTCCCGAAACGCAACCGGTCGGGCAAGCGGAGGCCGCCGTCCCACAAGGGACCGTCGGGGTCTCGGACAGCGGAGCACTGCTGTGGTCGACCGACGCGGAACTCGATACCACCCTGACGGTGCTGAAGGCCGCGGGAATCACCTCCCTGCGTATCTCCATCCCCTGGCCCACCGTCGAACTCTCGCAGAACCGACTCGACTGGACAGCAGTCGACCGCGTCGTCGGCGCTGTCGCAGCGCGCGGAATCTCGATGCTCGGAATCATCGCGTACACACCGCCCTGGGCCACGTCACCGCCAGGAGGACCGATCAGCACCAGGCCCGCCTCGCCCGCGCTGTTCGGCCAGTTCGCCGGCAAGGTCGCCGCCCGATACAAGGGCCGGATCGCAGCGTACGAGATCTGGAACGAGCCCAACGGAGCCTTCTTCTACGGACCTGCGCCCGACGCGGCCGGGTACACGGCCCTGTTGACGTCGGCGTACCCGGCCATCAAGGCGGCGGATTCGGCGGCGACGGTCATCGGCGGCGTCCTCGGTGCCGTCGTCGACATGCCCGGCGTGCAGAACCCCGTCACGTTCACCAGGCAGATGTACGCGGCCGGAGCAGCGGGGAAGTTCGACGCATTGTCGTTCCACCCGTATCAGTACTCGCTGAAGTTCGCCGACGGTGTCTACGTCGACGACTCCCCTGCACGCCAGATCATGGATATCCGCGCAGCCATGGTCGCAGCCGGTGACGGCGCGAAGAAAATATGGGCCACCGAGTACGGCGTCCCCACATCCGTGGTCTCCGAGGCGCAGCAGAACGACATGATCACCCACCTGATCACCAAGTGGCAGGAACTGCCGTTCGCCGGTCCGATCTACCTGTATCAGCTCCGTGACCAGCAGACCGGAAGCGCCGATCCCGAAATGACCTTCGGGCTGATGCGCACAGATTGGAGTGCCAAGCCCGCCCTGTGGGGCGTCATGTCGCTCCTGGCGAACCACATTCCGAGAACACCGGAGTACACCCGGTTCACCGCGGTTCCCGCCGTGTTCGGCGCTGCCACGAGCCCGGTCTTTCCGATCCGCACTCGGTGGGCCCAGATCCGCGAGTACGCCACCGTCTACGAGATGCCGAGCGGATTCATCGCCGCACCGCCCGCGGTGGCGAACGCCGTCCGCTACACCGGATTCCTACCCACCACCGGATTCGCCAACGGCTACCAGGACTTCGACAGCCCGTTCGGCCTGCGCGTGTTCTCCACGGACATCGGCGGAACACGCCTCATCGGAGGCGGCATCATCGCAGCATGGGACCCGACCCTCGGCCCGGCGACGAGCGACGAAATTCCACTTCCCGGCGGCGGCGTCCGCGTCACCTTTCAGTACGGGACGATCACCTGGCGGCCTGGTACCGGTGCAGTCGTCGTGCGCTGACCGATAACGCGAACATCCAGGGGACGCGAACATCCAGCGCGCGAATGATCAGGGGCGCGAATATTCAGGGGCGCTGACTGATCCAATTCTGAACCACATTTCCGCTTTCACTTGAATTCGACATCACTGCTGTCGACCGATTCGATGCCGGCCGAATTCATTATTAGTTTCCGAAAGATCGAGTTCCGGACAATACCGAGGACCGCGCTTCACCGAACATTCATCGACCCTGTGAACCACCTCACTTAGAGCTACCATTTCCAGGCCGGAACGTATAGATATATACGACGAACGAATGACGCAATGGACACCGCGTCTGCAGTTTTCATCGAGGTCGGGGGGCCTGCAGTGAGCTCGATAATACAACGCACAACGACGTAGCGAAATCGAACGACATCATGCACACGCAATCTCGACCACCGGATCTCCTGTGCACAGTTCGACACGATGGGTAACCGATGAACACATATTTCGTTGTGCCACAGCTCTATTCAATTCGTCCTGGTTCGACGCGCAGCAGGCGAGTCGACCTGTGAGCGAGCGGTCCGGACGCCCGATACGCGTGGCGATAGCGCACGACTACCTGACCCAGCGGGGTGGCGCCGAGAAAGTGGTGCTGGCGATGGCTCGTGCGTTCCCCGGTAGCCCGATCCACACCACTCTCTACGAACCGACGACGACCTTTCCCGAATTCGCCGATCTCGACATCAGACCGTCGCGGCTCAACCGTGTCGGTTTCCTACGAAGGAACCATCGACTGGCGCTGCCGCTCCTGCCGTTCGCGGCACGCTCGATCACGATCGACGCCGACGTCGTCGTGACGAGCACCAGCGGTTGGGCACACGGATTCCGCACCTCTGGAAGCAAACTCGTGTACTGCTACTCGCCTGCCCGCTGGTTGTACGCCTCGCAGATGTACCTCGGCGAGTCGAGCAGTGCAGTCAAGCGCGCGGCACTCGCGGTGCTCGCGCGGCCACTGCGTCGGTGGGATCGACGGGCAGCGGCGACCGCCGGCCGCTATCTGGCGATCTCGACGGTGATACAGAAGCGCATCACCGACGCATACGGCATCGACTCCACCGTTGTGCCTGCGCCGTTCACCGTGGAGACCGCGCCGATCCACCCCATCGCCGCCGCCGAGAAATGGGTCGACGGCACATCCTTCTACCTGTGTATCTCGCGGTTGCTTCCGTACAAGAACGTCGACAAGGTGATGGGCGCGTTCGCCGGGACCGATCGCAAGCTCATCGTCGTCGGACGCGGCCCGGAAGCGGAACGTCTGCGAAAGATGCAGTCGGACAACATCCTCATGCTCAGCGATCTCAGCACCGGTGAGATGAGGTGGCTCTACACCCGGTGTGACGCCGTCGTCACCGCCAGTTACGAGGACTACGGACTGACTCCGATCGAGGCCGCCTATCACGGTAAGCCGAGTGCCGTCCTTCGCTGGGGCGGATTCCTCGACACCGTCGAAGAGGGGGTGTCGGGAGTCTTTTTCGACGAACCGACCCCCGAATCCATCGCGGTCGCGCTCGCCACGCTCGAACGAACGACGTGGGAGCCGTCGAAGATTCAGGCTCACGTGGAGCAGTACAGCGAAGAACGCTTCGCCGCCGAACTGATCGCCGCAGTCACCGACATCCACGAACGAACAACCGAGAGGAAACTGTCGCGATGACCAAGAGGGCACTGATCACCGGAATCACCGGACAAGATGGTCTCTATCTCGCCGAACTGCTACTCCGTAAGGGATACAAGGTGTTCGGTCTGCTTCGTGGACAGAACAATCCGAAGGCATCGATGCTCGACCGAGTTCTCCCGCAGGTCGAGGTTCTGACGGGCGACCTACTCGATCTGTCCAGCCTCATGCGGGCATTCGCCGTCGCCGATCCGGACGAGGTGTACAACCTCGGCGCGGTCTCGTTCGTCGCATACTCGTGGGAGAACGCCCGCCTCACCACCGACGTCACCGGCGGCGGTGTACTGAACATGCTCGAGTCGACACGCCTGTACCAGAACGTCGCAGGCAAACAGGTCCGCTTCTACCAGGCCTCCAGCTCCGAGATGTTCGGCAAGGTCCAGGAAGTTCCGCAGCGCGAGGAGACGTTGCTGTGGCCACGGTCGCCGTACGGTGTCGCCAAGGTGTACGGCCACTACATGACCATCAACTACCGCGAATCGTACGATATGCATGCCAGCTCGGGCATTCTGTTCAACCATGAATCACCCAGACGTGGAGTCGAATTCGTGACGCGCAAGGTGACCCGATCGGTCGCTCGTATCGCGTTGGGGATGCAGAGCGAGATCTCGCTCGGCAACCTCGACGCCAAACGCGACTGGGGTTTCGCCGGTGACTACGTCGAAGCGATGTACCTGATGCTGCAGCAGGACCAGGCGGACGACTACGTGATCTCCACCGGCGAAACACACTCCATTCGTGAGCTTCTCGATCACGCGTTCGCCGCGGTCGGCATCACCGACTGGTCCGAGTACGTCAAGATCGACCCACGCTTCTTCCGTCCCGCCGAAGTCGATCTACTGGTGGGTGATTCGGCGAAGGCACAGGCCCAGCTGGGCTGGAAGCCGAAAGTTGCCTTCGCCGAACTGGTCACGATGATGGTGCAGAACGATCTGGCCGAGCAATCTCCCGATGCGATAAAAATCGCGTGACGACGGCACTGATCACCGGCATCGGAGGGCAGGACGGCACCTACCTGTCCGAGTTGCTCGTCGATCTCGGGTGGGCTGTGCACGGGGTCGAACGCCCTGGTTCGACCCACGTCACCGACACACAGATCACGCGGCACATCATCGACCTCGGCGAACCGGACGCCGCGATATCCCTCATCGAGGCCACCGACCCGGACTACGTCTTCCATCTGGCAGGCATCTCGTCGGTGTGGCGGTCCTGGAACGAGCCTGTTCTCACCACCCGGGTCAACGGCGTCTCGGCGGCATCGCTTCTCGACGCCTGTTTCACGCACCAGGAGGCGTCGGGCAAGCGCGTGATGGTGATCAACGCCTCCAGCGCCGAGATCTTCGCCGGTTCGGGAGAGCGCAGGCAGGACGAGCACACCCGTATCGCTCCGACGTCGCCGTACGGCGCATCGAAGGCGCTGAGCCACACCATGGTCCAGGTCTACCGCGCACGCGGACTCGAAGCCACCAATGCGATTCTGTTCAACCACGAATCGCCGCGTCGGCCGGACACCTTCGTCACCCGCAAGATCACCAAGGCCGCCGTCGCGATAGCACGCGGCACGCAGAGCACACTCGAACTCGGCAGCCTGACGGTCGAGCGCGACTGGGGCTGGGCACCGGACTACGTCGCCGCGATGCTCGCAATGGCACGGCACGGCACGGGCGACGACTTCGTCGTCGCCACCGGGCAGGCACACAGTGTGGCGAACTTCGTCGAAGCGGCGATGTCGGCCGTCGGCATCGCCGACTGGCGAAGCTACGTACGAGGTGATCCCGACATGTTCAGACCTGCAGACTCTGCCTCGATGATCGGTGACGCGTCCAAAGCGCACGACGTATTGGGATGGAAGCCGACCAAGACTTTTTCCGAGATCGTCAGCGCGATGGTCGAATTCGACATGACCGAGGAGATGGCAGCATGACAGCGGTGGAGAATCAACCCGACGCACAAGCGCATGTCCATCACGTATCGGACTACAAGATGCAGGACATCACGCTGGCTCGCAAGATCCGCAACAGGGTCGGCACGCTCGCCTTCAACATGGTGGTCACCTACATCCCGTCCCATGCGATACGGCAGTACTTCCTGCGGGCGTTCGGTGCGAAGATCGGCAAGGACACCTCGATCTTTCGCGGCACGACCATCCTCGACATCGAGAATCTCGTCATCGGTGAGGCCTGCTCGATCGGATTCCGCTGCATGTTCGATGCGCGCGGCGGAATCACGATCGGCGACAACGTCGTCATCGCCAGCGACACCCACATCATCGGCGGATACCACGATCACAACGACCCGACCTTCAAACCCATCCTCGAACCGACCTACATCGGCGACTACGTGTGGATCGCCAGTCGCTGCACGGTATTGAGCGGATCGGTCATCGGCCGCGGGGCCGTCGTCGGAGGCTGCTCCATGGTCCGCGGCACCGTGAACGAACTCGAAGTCGTCGCCGGAACACCTGCCAAGGTACGCAGCATGCGAAACCCCGATGCGTTGCAGTACCGCCCCAAGTACCGTCCGCTCTTCTACTGACCGACCGAAGGGAACCGCACCAGGTGATCCTGAGCGACCACAGACTCGTCCACGTCGCGCCGCACTCCGGCGTCGGCGGCGTCGGTGACTACGCAGACGACTTCGCGGCTGCGGTGAGGCCCTACTTCGCGGAGGTCGTCGAGTACCGCCACGATGGGCCTGGCCACGATTCGGTGCGCGACATCGCTCGCCACCGCACAGCACTCGCGCACCTCGTCGAGAACAGCCCTGGCCCGGTCGTCGTGCACTTCGAGTTCAGCGGCGGGTCGGTCGTGCCGTTCTGGGCGAGCTGGAGACTGCGCGGAAATCCACTCGTGACGGCGACCGTCCACGATCCTCCCGGTCTGGTCTGGTGGCCTGCCCGCACCAGGTTCCTCGCCGGGCAGAAGGTACTGAACCACGGCCTGCACTATCCACTGCGCTCGCTGTGGCGACGGCTCGAACGACATGTGGCAGGCGACAGAACGCTTTTCGCGCTCACACGGGCAGGAGCCGACTCGCTCGCACACGCATACCCCGGTGCGACGGCCACGGCGTCGACGCTGTTCGTTCCCACTCGCCCCGACCTCGTGCCCGCAGAGGAACGCCCGCCGGCGGTCGGGTTGTTCGGATTGGTCTATCGCGGCAAGGGCTTCGAGCAGATCGAGCGGCTCCGCGACCGTCTTCCGCGCGACATCGCGATCCGTGTCGCCGGGCGCGGCACCGAGCAGCTGCCGTCGGTCGACGGCGTCGAGATCGTCGGTGAGGTCAACGGCGCCGACGAGGACGCGTTCTTCGCCTCGATCCGAGCACTCGTCGTCCCGTACGGCAAACGCACCGTCTACGGCGACGCCTTCCCCGCGTCGTCCGTGGTGACCCGTGCCATCGCGTACCAGACTCCCGTCGTCTGCCTGAAATATGGCGCCCTCGCGGAATCCGACGGCGGCGCAGTGGTCGTGGACGGCGGTATCGACGAGGTCGCCGTCGCGGTCGCGGCTCTGGTGACCGACGACGTCGCACTCGGGAAGCTACGCCGCGAGGTCGAGGCTCTGCGCGCGGCCAACACCCCGGAACTGGTCGTCGACGATTTTCTGTCGGTGTGGTCACGGTGAACGCCAACCTGTTCAAGGCCGGCGTCGCTGCCCTGTGGACGTACGGTGGCCGCGGGATCGGTCTGCTGTGGACGGTCGCACTGATCGCCCGGCTCGGGATCGGCGACTACGGGCACTACGCAATGGCTTTCGCACTGGCCGCCATCATCGCAGCGCCACTCGATCATCCTTTCACCGTGCGGTCCGTCCGCGTCGACGAGGACGCATACACCGGCGAGCGGACCACACGCGTCATCGCAGGACTCGCCCTGATTCTCCTCGGTGTGTGCCTGATCGACGTCAACTACATCGCGTGGTTCGCGCTGGTCGTCGCGGGCGGCGAAATAAGTTTCAACGCGTACAAGTCGAGAGCGCTTCGCGACGGCCATCCCGACATCACCCAGCGCTTGGACACCGCGCGGCAGGCGTCGAGCATCGCACTTGCCACCGCATACCTGTTCGTCGCCCAGGATCCGACGCTGCTCGCGGCCAGTGCGCTGTACGCGGCGCCGTACCTCGTCGTGGTGGCCGCGGCGATCGTACAGACGCGAGCCGCACGGCCACGTGTCCCCGGATCACTGCGTGAGATGTCGATGCTGTTCTCGGAGAATCTCGCCAACGCCGTCTACATCCAGGGCGATGTACTGCTGCTCGGATACCTGACCGACAGCACCGTCGCCGGTTACTACTCGGTGGCCTCGGTGACCGCATGGGCGGTGGCGTTCATCGGCCAGTCGTTCGGGCACACGTTCCACGAGGATCTGCGCCTGGCTGGTGGACGCGTCACCGCCGGTCCGGCACTGCGCAGCACGGCCGCTCTCGCCTCGGCCGCGGGCTCCCTGTTGCTGATCGCAGGTCTGGTCCTGTTCCTCACTCCGGCACCGGACCAGGTCGCCGGCGCGAT
Organism: Rhodococcus yunnanensis NBRC 103083; assembly: GCF_001895005.1. Taxonomy (GTDB): domain Bacteria; phylum Actinomycetota; class Actinomycetes; order Mycobacteriales; family Mycobacteriaceae; genus Rhodococcoides; species Rhodococcoides yunnanense. The sequence continues at coordinate 92,417 of NZ_BCXH01000016.1, forward strand.
GGTGATCATGTCGTTGTTCGTCGTGATGCGGGTGATGAACCACGTCTTCACCACCGTCCTCTACCTTCAGCATCGCGACCGCACGCGCGTGCTCGCCGCGGCCACACTCGCACCGCTGAAGATGGTGTCGGTTCTGGTGCTGTTCCCGCTCGGCGCGATAGGGGCCGCGATCGCCTCGGTCGTGACCGACGCGGTACTACTCGTGTGGTTCCGCCGAGCCCTCTACACGCAACCCGCCGAGGACGAGGTGTCGCCATGAGGCGCGCGACATTCCTTCTGTCGAAGGATCCCACCACCGAGCACGGCGGCGATATCGCGTTGTCGCGCTTGATGATGCAGCTCGCCCGCGAGGCGTTCGAGGTGCGGTCGCTGTGCTTGTCGAAGGAATCCGCCCCGTCGCCGCACCCCGACGTCACGCGGGTCGCCAAACCCGGCGTCGATACCTCGTTGCTGCTGAAATCCCTGCGCCCCAACCGAAGTATCGTGCACGGTCGCTACGACGTCGATGCCTTCCGCACGGCCATCGAACAGTCGGAATCGGATGTGTATGTGGCAGAGCACAGTTACATGGCCGAACCCTTTCTACGCTCACGCAAGTTCGGGTCTCCGTTCGTCGTCAACACCGTCAACACCGAATCACAGGTATGGAAGGTGACCAGGGGCCTCGCCGGGCGAATCGAAGCGCCCCGCATTCTGCGCGACGAGATCCGTGTAGCGCGGGCCGCCGACGCGATCGGCACCTACGACGCGGACGAAGCAGACATGTACCGCAGCAAAGGAGTTCACGATGCTCGGTGGATCGATCTCACTCTCGAACCCGCCCCGCGGTTGAACCTGACCGAGACTGCTCGCAGGCTCGTGTTCATGGGAACCCGCGACTGGCCACCGAACCAGGAGGCATTCCAGATCGCCCTCGAGTACTGGCCTCGCATCGCCTCGGGCATCGAGGGCGCGGAACTATGCATCATCGGCGCCAAGGCAAGCGGTACAACCGATCCCGTGTATCCTGCCGGTGTGCGCGACCTCGGATTCGTCGACGACCTACAGGAGTTCCTCGGAACCTGTCGTGCACTGATCGCGCCCGTGGCCACCGGCGGCGGTGTCCGCGTCAAGATCCTCGACGCAGCAAGCAAAGGCCTTCCCGTCGTGGGGACGTCGGCCGCCGTCGGTTCGCTCGGAACCATCTTCGAACTCCCCACCTTCGACCACCCCGAGCAGTTCGTCGCCGAATGCCGCCGCTATCTGCTCGACCGTGACGCAGCCGTGAATGCAGGCCGACGACTCCACGACCTCAATCTCGCGCGCTGGGAGGATCGACTCCCGCACACGAGTGTGGAATCACTGATCAGCGCACCACTACCCGGCAACTTAGGATCAACGACATGAGACTTCTCCGTGTGATCACCATGGCTGTCGCAGCCACCGTCGCACTCGGGTTCTCCGCGCCCGCCGCACAGGCGGCACCGCCGTCGGGACTCGGTTTCAGCAGTGGGGCGCCGTTCGTTCTGCTCGACGACGCCACACTGAACAACGAACTCGGTGCGGGCCGTGAGGTCGGTGCATCGTGGGTGCGGGTGGTCGTGAACTGGGCGTCCATCGAAGTCGCGCCCGGTGTGTTCGACTGGGGCAACGTCGATCGCGTCGTGAACGCCGCACGTGGGCAGGGCTATTCGGTGCTCGCAGTGTTGGCAGGGACCCCACTGTGGGCGCAGGGTCCCATTCCGACTCTGCTGCCCGGCGCTGTTCCCGTCGACCCCAACACCTACGGCACGTTCGCAGGCGCGGCGGCGGCGCACCTCGGTGGGCGCGTGGACTCGTACGAGGTGTGGAACGAGCCCAACATCCCGGCTTTCTTCGCGCCGGTCGACGCGTCCCGATACGTCGGCCTGCTGCGCGCGGCCTATCCGGCGATCCACGCCGCCGATCCCGGCGCGACCGTCCTCAGCGCAGGCCTGGCCACCACCATCGACACCGGCGGGTGGACCGTCGCACCCGTGACGTTCCTGCAGCAGATGTACGCGTCGGGCGCGGGCGGGTTCATGGATGCAGTCGCGTTGCATCCCTACACATTCCCGTTCACCGTCGAGAACGATCCCAACGGCCAGTGGGCTCAGGTCGATCAGGCGTACGGCACCATGGCGGCCAACGGCGACGGCGGCAAGAAGGTATGGATCACCGAATTCGGTGCACCCACCGGCAACGGCCCCATGGCGGTGTCGGAGGAAGCACAGGCGTCGATCATCGGAAGCAACCTGGCGCAGGCGTCACGGCTGCCGTACATCGGTCCGGTGTTCGTGCACTCGTTACGCGACGCGGGCACCGACACCCTCGATTCCGAACAGAACTACGGACTGCTGCGCAGCGACTTCAGCCGGAAACCATCGTTCTTTGCGGTGCAGGGCTCCTGACCACTGCCGTGTAGACACCGACGACGAGCGCAGCGGCGACGGCCGTCCATCCGACCGCTGCGCTGAGAAGGTCACCTGCCAGACGCCCCTGGGCGATCCACATCAACCCCCACACGATGCCGATCGCGGGCGCAACGGCGCCTCGCGAGTAAGCAGCCACTCCGACACCGACGACCGCTGCACCCGCTGTCGCGGCCACTGCCCACGCCGTCGCACCGAAGGTGACGCCGAGTGCGACGAGCCATGCGGTGGCGTTGGCGATCGTGGCCACACACACCCAGCCGAGGTAGAGCCCCATCGTGCCGTCGGTGATCAGCGCATCGAGGCGACTCTCCGGTGGTGTGGCCTGAGTCGATACGAAGATCCTGACCAGGACGACGAGCAGGACGGCGATGATCGGCACGCTCAGCCACAGCAATCCGAGTTGGATCGACAGGATCCAGGCAGCGTTCAGGAGCATCGACAGCGCGATCGGCCCTCGGAGTGCATCGTGCCTCGGTCCCCCGAAGAATTGGAGGATCGCGTACGCCAGGAACCCGATGTAGATCGCGGTCCATATCGAAAAAGCCGGGCCCGACGGGGCCACCAGGGTCGCGGTTGCGCTCAACGCGCCGTCCGCAGCCTCCGCGACCGGCGTGCCCACCCACGCTCCCGAACCGACGAACGATCCGATCACCGCCACAATCGCGCTGATCAACACCCCGACCTGCCGTGTCATCCTCGTCTCACCTCTCGTGGCACAGGGGTCCGAAGCCCCGACGCATCGCCCGGATTCCCGAACCGGGGCAATCGCAAACCACTCCATCACAAAACGGGCGACGCGGCTCTTTCTGTTCCGGCCGTCGGATCACGAACATATTCGCCCGGGAATCAGACGCGGGAATCAGAGAAGTGCGGCCACGTCCGCCGGCAGTTCGGACCGATCGATCCGGCTCGATACCGCAGTTCCATCACCCACCGGGGCGATCTGCATCACCGACCCCGCGGACAGCACGTACAGATTCCCATCCGACGACCACACGGCCCCGGACCCGTAGCGCTCGCTGACAGACGCTGCGGCCTCGTACACCGAGGATCCATCGGCGTCGGTGATGGTCAGCGATCCGCCGTCGATACTCGCCGTGTACCGCCCCGAGGTCTTCGGATTCCCCGGCGAGACGAAAGCATCCGCGGGCGGGGGCGCCGGGGTGGCCGAGACGGTCGGCACTACCGGCTCGGGCAGCGCTTCGGGGGTCGGGGCTTCGGGGGTCGGGGCTTCAGAGGTCACGGCTTCAAGGGTCACGGCTTCAGGGGTCAGGGCTTCGGGGGCTGGAGATTCGGGTGGTACGGACTCGGTGGTCACAGATGTGGGCACCGACTTCGGCACGGCTGTCGTCGGCGGCGCCGAACTCGGCACGGCCTCGGTACCGGATGTTGCAGCGCCGCTGGGTGTTGCTGCAGTACTGGGAGTTGCAGCGCCGCTGGGAGTTGGAGCAGTACTGGGGGTTGCAGCAGTACTGCTCGCAGGGTCGGTGGAGGTTGCGCCCGGTGCCTGCGCCGATCGCGCGGCCGGTGCGGCGGCAGAAGTCACGGTGCCCGCGTTCTTGCAGATGTACAGCACCGTGCTCAGGGCGACGACGGTCTGGACCAAGAATTGAGCGGAGAGGAAGTTGCTGAACTTGGTCTGCAGCGTGACCCTGATGTCGCCGTAGATGAAGAGGCTCGTCAGCCCCGGGGGGAGCCGGTACGTAGTCGTGGCCGTCCCCGACGACGGAAAGTCGATGGTCGTCGGATTGGCTCCGACAGGAGGAGTGAACACCAACCGGTACGCCGTTGCCCTGGCGACGTTCGGCCAGCTGAGATCGACACCTCCGAACGGGTTTGCGCACGTGAACGACGCAGGGCGCGCCAGCGAGACCGGCGTGATCGACGCCTGGGCCGTCGCGACGTCCAGCGGCGCCGCCTGCGTGTCCGTCGAATGCGAGAATCCGGCGCCGACCACCGTGGACACGATGACGACCCCCGCTACGGACGTGAGCACCGCATGCCTGCCCGACGGCTCGCGGAGGCGTCGTAGATCCGGTGCGAATGCGATCCACAGCAGCCACGCGGCCAGCGCGCCGCCGACGATCCACGCGACCGGCGTGCTCAGCCATGCCACGAAGTAGCCGACGTACGGCACGGCGAAGAACACGCGCTCGGCGTCGACGACGACGTACGGCTCCGGATCGACCGCGGCGTTCGCGTCGCCTTTGAGGCTCAGGACAACGGAATTGCCGGTGACTTCTCCGATGGAATCGACTCGGTGCGTGATGCGCGAGCCGTCGGACCGCTCGACACTGACGACGTCGCCGACGGCCACGTCGGTCGCGGGAACGGTGCGCGACATCGCGACCGATCCGGTCGGAATGCTCGGCTGCATCGATCCCGACGTGAACACCAGTGGCGTGATCCCGAAGACGACGGCGGCGAGCCCCACCAGAATGCACACGGTCCCGAGGACGGCACCGATCGTCAGCGCGAGCTCTCGCAGGAATTTCGCGTCACGCATCGGCGTCGAACCTCAGCAGTGCGGTACCCGTCTGCCCTTGAACGGTGGTCGGCGCTTCGGGGGACAGCGTGACGAGAACACACAGCGGGACAGCGCCGGATGGAGCGAGAGGTCCTGTCCTCGATCCGATCGCTGCGTCGGCCGCCGTGAGGTTCACAGCGGGCAGAACCAGTGTGCCGCCGTTGCACGCCGTACCGGTCGATGTAGCTCCCGTGTACACCGACAGGGTCAGACCGGTGGAGAACGCGCCGCTGCCTTTGGCGAACATCGCGTAGTAGAGCGGGATGTTGCCTGCGTTCTGCACCTGAACTATCGCCGAAACACGCTCCCCTGGATACAGAGCGGTTCCGGACACCAAAGCCAAAGGCGTCGGGTTCGCCTCGACACCGGAAAGTTTCACGTTGAACAATCCTGTGGTGAAGGTGCCCGACGTCGCCGTCGCCGTCTGCGACCATGCAGCAAGGGTGCCCACGGCGCCGAGTCCGAGCACCATGCCCAGAGACAGCAACGCACGCAATCGGGTGCTGCAGAGCACGTTCCGCACGCGCCTCACGATCGACGCCGCGAACGCTCGATACCTGCCCCGACGAACTGAAACAGCGCATAGAGCACCAGCACGCCCACGAGAGCCCCCACCACGAGGGTGCGGCGGTCACCGGTGAGCCAGTTGTTCACGTACCCGAGGTACGGAATGCTGTACCACACAGCACCTCTGATCTGCCCGGCCTGCACGTAGTTCGGGTCGGCGACCGAGTTGTTGTCGCCCTGTGTGGTGTAGACCGTGGAGCCGTCGGCCTCGATCGATGTCGCGATGATCCGGTGCGTGATCACATCCGGCTTCCCGGATTCGATCTGGTAGGTCACCGCCTGGCCGATGGCGAGGTCCGCGTCGTCGATCGGTTTGGTGACGATCAGCGTTCCAGGCGGATACGTCGGCTCCATCGACGACGTCAACACCGTGTAGGGCATCGCACCTGCGATCTTCGGAACCACCACGGCAGCAAGGAGTATCGCAACGACGATCATCAACGCCAGCAATGACCCGATTCTCGATATCCACCATCCGAAGCCAGTGGTCTCGTCGGTCTCGGCCGGTTCGGTATGTGTACTCATGCTCTCGGCGCCTGCTTCGCAAGAAAGGAGAAGACGTGCGTGTAGGTCGACACGACGGCCGGAGCCGTCGTCAATGTCGATCGCACGCACAGTATTTGGGTTCCACCGGGTTCGAGCCGGGTTGTTGCGCCGCTCAGCGCGGCCGGGGTCCCCGACGTCACATCCACCGAGAACGCTGCGGCTCCCGACGGGGTGCCAGAGTCGGGACATGCCGCTTGCGAGGCGACGACCGTGCCATCGAGATGCACTGTGACGGCCGCGCCCGACTGCAACTGCACTCCGATGGCCGAGACCTGAACCGTCATGGGTGTCGTGCCGGAATTCTCCAGTACCAACGGCTTCTGGACGAATTGGTTCCGTAGGAGCGGAGATGTCGACCGCAGATTCGCGAACACGTAGCTCGACGACTTGGGGTCGCTTCCACTACGAGCGGTGAGCGAGAAGCTGCCCGCAGTCACCGTCCCGCCAGGGGCTGTGGTCTGGGACCGCCACAGCGCGCCGGTGGACTGCACCGATCCGAAGATCAACGCGGCCACCGCCGCTCCTGCGACAGCGCACCACAGCCACTTGGTGCTCATGGCAGACCGATTCACTCGACCAAGATCACGAACGAGTTTGCGTCAGATCGATCTTGAAGTTGGTCAAACCCACCGAGCCCAGCTGTCCATCGAGACCGGTTGTGGTGGAGAGGAATTCGAGGCGAACCTTCACTGCAACGACCTTTCCGTTGTCGGTGCTGGTAATGGCGTTGTTCGCGATATCGTCGGTTCCGACCTTCGAACTAACGGTGACCGGCGTGTCCGCAGCCGTGATCCCGGTACGAACGATGGAGTCCTGGGCGGCGGAAATGGTGGCCGTCAGGTTGTTTCCGGAAGCCGCGATGGTGTAGCTGGCATCGTATTCGAGGATGTCGCCGGGCACCATCTTGAAGGCGGCGATGTTCGCGATCGGCCCGGGCGCAACACTGCCCACGGTCGAGATCTCGGTCCAGGTACCGGTATTGACCGGTACAAGTTTCAACTCACCCGCGGTGACGGTGCCACCGGGAGCAGTCTGACTGTCACTCCACAGCGCGTAGGAACCCGCTCCACCCAAGAGAAGTACGCCTGCGGCGGCGGCAGCAATTGCGCCTTTGGTTGCCTTGTTCATAACCGGTCTCCGTTGCATAGAGATGCCCGTTGTGTGGGCATGAAGGGTGCCTACCTGTCCGTGCCGGACAAGGGCTTCGAAAACTCGCGTCGCCGGGGTTTTCGACGACGCGGTAACTCAGCCAACATGTCGCTACCCCAGCAAGCCCCGTTACGCCCTCATTACGCCTGCACCGGCGCCGCTGCGGTAAACGTCCATGCCCGTGCCACGGTAGAGCACCGAACGCAGAATCGGCGTGTTACGCGATTATTGTTGCAAGACAGTGGAATACGAAAATAACGATAGCTCTCCCTCGGGCGGAAGTTTCGCCGAGTGGATGGTAGCCGCGGCCGATAGCATCTGCGGCGGTATTGTTTCGTGTGACAAAAGAACTAAAAGTTTTTTTACGTGACTGCGCATTCACGATCAACTCGGTCGATCCGGTTATCGTGCAGCACACCGGCGGCACGGAGTGGTTTCGTCCCCGTGCCGCCGCCGGGCTCAACCCAGTTGCACGGTCGCGCTCGCACGGTGTCCGAAGATGCGCTTGCCCTCGAAGGTCGCACCGAGCGAGACGACTGCGGTGCGAGCGTCGGCGTCGAGCGACTTGATCTTGCCGCTGAACTGCAATTCGGCGGCCTTGTGCGGGCCGACCGGGATCGGAGCGGTGAACCGGACCGTGTAATCCTTCACCGCGCCGGGATCACCGATCCACGAAGTGATGTATCCACCGCCAAGACCCATCGTGAGCATTCCGTGCGCAAGAACGTCGTCGAGGTCGATCAACTTGGCGAACTGCTCACTCCAGTGAATCGGGTTCGCGTCACCGGCGACTCCGGCGTAATTGACCAGATCACCGCGCGTCAGTCGAAAAGTCTTCTCCGGCAGAAGATCTCCCACCGAGACCTCGTCGAACTTCACCGCGGGAGCCGGCACGTGCTCGACGACCTTCAGCGGTGGATGCTCGACCTGTTCGTCTTCGTGCTCGGACGCGTTGGCACGGGCAGCCGATGTGGTGGCTCCGTGCATCACGAGATTCTCGGCTGCGTCGATGATGCCGGTGTCGACATCCCCTTCGCGGCCTATGAGAAGCGTCGTATAGGTCGTCTCGACCAATTCGTTGCGCTGGTTGGACACGATGTTCTTGGTGACCATCATGTCCTTGCCCATGACTTCCTTGTAGGAGTCGAGCGAGACGTCGCAGTGCAGTTGGTCTCCGGCGTGGATCGGCTGATGGAATTCGAGGATCTGATCGGTCTGCAGCATCTGACTGAGGTCGAAGCCGACCGCGATCTTCTCGAGCAGGCGACGCTGCGCAAGCGTTCCGACGAGGGAGATGAATGTCAACGGCGCAACCAGGCTGCCGTGCCCGGACTCCGACGCCGCATCGGAATCCCAGTGGACCGGATTGAAGTCCTGAACCGCGCGCGCGTACTCGCGTACCTTCTCGCGGCCCACCTCGTAGTAGTCGTCCGTGCGGTAGTGGCGGCCCACCATGGCGCGCACGTGCTCTGCGGGATCGACCGCGGGTGTAGTTGGCTCATTCTCACTCATTCAGGAAAACTTACCGGGCACGCCGGCCCTGGTACACACGAGACAAGCGCCTTGTGGAACCTCATAGGCCGCCTGCAGCTCCCTCGTTGCCGTCCACAGCAAGTCCTTCCCGGCCCGTCACGCCGACCCCCATCACGCCGATCGATGCCGGGGTACGAAATCGAAGTCCGACGCCGGTGCCGCTATTCGGCCGACAGCGGCCAGCGGCCGATGGAGACGACTACGCACAGCGTCGGCGGCGAGTAGAGCCGCCCCGTGCGCCGTCAACGACTCGGGCAGCGACGGCACCAGTACCGGTAGCTTCAGATCACGTCGGAACACTCTGCGCAGCGAAGGAATGTGCGCGCAACCGCCGACGATCGCGAGTGCATTGACCGAGCTGGGCGCGTCGACGATGACACTGGCAGTCCAATCCTCGACGGCCCGCACCGCGTGGTCCACGATCTCGTCGAACGAACTTCGCCACAGCCTCACCGGCCCTCCGACGAACGGGCCGGGCACCTCCGCGACGCGCAGACTCGACAATTGCTCTCGGCCGTAGCGGATCGCCGTCTGCAGGCTGTCCAGCGTGGTGCTCGACACCAACTCGTCGGCGCCGTAGGTCCCCAGCAGATACCGACGGACCGCGTCGTCGCACACCGCGCCGCCGAAGATCGCTGTCCGACGCGAGCAGAACACCTGTCCCGACGCCGGATCCACCACCGAGACCGTGGTGCCCGACGCACCGAGATCGCAGATGGCCACCGTCCTGATCCCGTCGAGCTGGCCGGTACCGCGCAGGAATCGCAATTGCGCGCCCAACTCCGAGACCACCATGAATCGGCCGGCGTCGTGCGTCGAGTACGCGGATGCGGAGGTACGTGAGGCGGGGTCGTCCGGAACGGCGAGCACGATGTCTGCTCGGTCGACGTTCTGGACCTGCGCCATCGATTCGAGGAGTTCCAGCGCTGCCCCGACGTGATCGGCCGGTTCGAACGAGCGAGCAACACTGGCCGAACAGACGGAGTCATCGGCTGCGTCGAGCGCCGTGGCACGAGCAGTCGCGGTTCCGACCGACACACCAAGCACCGTTCTCATGATTTCCTCGGCTTCAGGTCACACGTAATCCGACCAGCAGATACTAGCCTCGAAATCAGTCCGTGGGTAGGTCCAGGGAGTATTTTCCAGTCTTGGAGTTTGTTTTGTGAGGCTTCACGCAAACCTGAGCCGAGTGATGCTCGGCCGGAGGTCTCGCACAGTGGGCATCCGTGCCACTCGTCGCAGTATCGGCGATTTCCAGGCGCCGCGCCCGGGAGGAAGCACAATGTCGTCGACCGCCCCGATGCCCGGCATCACATTCACCAGCGCGGACGCCTCCGAGTACGAGAAGGCGAACGGCATCGGCGGGACGGTGTATCGGTCGGACATCTTCAGCCCGTCGAGGGTCCTGTTACGGAACCACATCGGTATCGAGTCGAAGATGAAGTGCCCACCGGGGAACCGTCGCGCGCAGTCCGCGATCAACGCCAATGCCTCCTCCCGATCGAAGTACATCAGCAAGCCCTCGGCGGTGATCACCACTCCGCCGCGGGGATCGACCTCGTCCATCCAGCCACGATCGAGCGCCGACGACGCAATCTCGACGACCGAGTCTTCGTGCGGTAAAAGGCTTTTCCGCACGCGAAGCACCGGTTCCAGATCCACCGACAGCCACCGCACATCACGGCGACCCAGTCGCCAGTAACTGGTCTGCAAGCCCTCACCGAGTGCGACGACCGTCGCGTGTCGATGCGTCGCCAGGTACTGCCACACCGCATGATCGAACGCGAGCGCTCGCAGCGGATGCGACTGCGAGGGCTTCCCGAACTTGCCCCAGTCGCATTCGATCCTGTCGAACACCTCGATCGCCAGAGGATCCTCGAAAGCCGAGTCGGGACGTGTCGCCTCGACCGCACGATTGCGAAGCGTCCACAGCGACGTCTCCGACACTCCGGTCAGAGCTGTGCTGTCGATCCGTTTCACGCCTCCTCCTTCACCTCGACTCAGGCTACCTACATGACACTTAGGCAACCCTACATCGAGATGAGGAGAAAAAAATCTTACGCTGGGAGACAACAGCTTTCAGTCACACAACAGCTCTCGGTCCGCCAACTTCGGTCAGGTGACAACTCTCGATCAAGCGACGTTGTCGATTCGCGACAGAGACCGGCGATCGGCCAACAGATCGCCCCATTCGTCCTTGACTGCCGCGGCGGGAGTCGACTCGACCGCCAACTCACGCGCAGTGGCCACCAGCGATCGAGCGGACTGCAACAGACTGACGTCGAAATTGTAACTGTGCGCAACCAATTCTTCGAAAGCCTGCTCCGGCGTATAACCGCGCAATGCGATGAGTACGCCGACCGCCCAATCGATACTCGTTCGAGAAACCGGCACGGAGTCGAAACCGTCGTGATTATCGTTCATCGAGCCTACCTACTGTCCATGAGTGGTCATGTACGCGAAACATTCTGCATGTCAACAACTTCGATAATGCGTTGAGAGAACGGTGTCGAGTTACGAACAGCGCGTACAACACACATGCGGCGACAGGACGGCTGTGGAGCCGAATACATTCGCCGGTCGAATCATGAACCGATGGTAGCCCGATATTCATGAACTCGGCCACAGGAAACTGGCGATAATTCACCTCTGTTCGCAGAATTCACACGAGGTTCACAAATGCGCGTGAATACCACCGTGTGCGAGGAGTGACGTCTGGCTGTTACTCCGCGTGCACGGGCAGTTACTCCGCGTGCACGGGCTGGGACGTCGCATCACTCGTCGTGGTCTCGGTCGACTCACCGCCGGAGGCGGACGTGGTGGTCGCGACTGTCGTGGTGGTGATGGCGGTGGTGTGTGGCGGCACGACCGAGGTGGTGACAGGAGACGACACATCCTGTCCGGGCGATACACCCTGCCCGGGCGGGGGCGATACTTCCGTCATCGGAAATGGCGTATACACCGGTGGACGCACGATCACGATCTCCGCTGTCGGCTCCAGAACGGGCAGAACCGGTTCCGCTGCAACGGAACCCGGTACAACCGTCGGCGCCGCGGCCGCCGGGGACACCGGTGTCGGATGAACGGCCTCGACGGGTATCACTCCGGTGGGTTCGGCGGGCGATTGCGTCGTCACCGCCCATGCGGTGACGACGCCGAGCGCGGCGAGTGCACATGCCGCTGCGGTCGTCGCAGGCCAGAAACCGCGCCGTTCCTCCGGCCGTACGACTCGATGCGACACTGCAGGCTCGACCACTGCGGCCAGCAGCGCAGCGGCGACGTCGGGGGAATAACCGTCGACGAGGCGTGGGTCGAAGATATCGAGCACGAGGACGGGTTCGGGTTCGCTCTCGGCGAGCGCGTCGGCGACCAGCAGGCGTTGCAACGAGTCCTCGCACACGACCGCGGCGCCGACGACGAGCAGGTCGTTCTGCGCCGCTTGTATCCGCATGAACCCGAGCGCGGACGACACGGCTCCGGCGATGCCGCCTGGCGCGGTTGCCACCTGCACCGTTCGAGATGCGACGGGACCGAGCTGGGGAAATTCGATGTCGACGAGCGAAGCAACGACCTCGTAGGTGCCGACGTGCACGCCGAGAGCAATACGCACGTTGCCTTCGCCCCCTACGGTCGAGTCGACCGCATCGGGGCGGTCGGTTTCCTTACGATCACATTACCTTCGCCCGGTACCGACCACGCAATCAGATATCCAACCCGGACACTTCGGCGCGAGCCGACTCCGCTGCTCGAACCTCGCGGGCGTAGAGGATTCCGAACGTGAAGCCGTTCTCGCCCGGCGTCACCCCGGCTACCCTCCCGAGTTGCTTCAGCGTCTGGGCCGCGACGACCGCGTCCTGGTGCTCACCGAGCACCTCCTGCACCGACTTGTACCGTGCGATCCTCGCCTTCGCTTCCTTCTTGCCGACGATCGGCTGCACCAGTTCGGCCGCATACCGGGCGCGTTTGGCCGCCTTGCGTGCCCGATGCAACGCCTCGTCGTCGCCGTGCTCGACGGCGGCCGAGACACGTTTGCTCACCTTTCGGCCTGCCTTGCGTGCCAGCTTGTCGAGCGCTTCGGCGTCGACACCATCGCTGCCGGGCGCGAGAGGAAGTGCCCGCGACCATTCGGTGACGGTCGCCAACAGCTGTCGATACCGTTCACCGCCCAGTTCCGCCGTCACGAGTTCGCGGTGGCGGATCTGCTCGGCCAGCAGATCGTTCTCGATCCGCGCGGCAACCGGCCCGAGGACCAGCTCGCCGGGCAGCTCGCGCACCGACTCGGCGAAGCGTGCACGCTGCACCTGACGGTCCCGAACCTCACCGAGAAGTCCTGCATACCACGATAGTTCGCTGTCCAGATGTTCCGCGGCACCCTCGTCGAACAGGTCGGCGAACACGCGTAGCGTGCTCCGATATCGCCGAATCGCGACGCGGGTGGGGTGAATCGGGTCGAGCCCGCGCCGGAGATACACATCCCCGGCGAAGACTGCCTGGGCCTGCTGCTCCAGATACTCGTCGAGCACACCGATCGCCGCGGGCAGGGACTTCTCGGACGGGGTCGCCAACGCGCGATGCAGCTTCGACGGGTGCGCCGACCTTCTGGCACCGGCGGCTCGCAACGCCTTGCCCGCCTTGCTCAACGTCTTTTCCGAACCTGCGGGCCCCAGCTCGACCTCCAGCTCTCGCCACCCACGGCCCACCGCGCCGTCCACCTCGACGGTCACCGCATCATCGGCGACCTCGGCGAGCACCGTGCCGTCCGCGTCGGTCACCACGTGCACCCGCCGAAGCGAGGTCAAGGTCGCCACCGGCGCCAGCGGCTTCCCCAATCGGGCACCGGCCAGAAGCGTCGTCAGCTCCTCCGGCACCTGCGCGTCGTCGCCCGTCCCGAGCGGTAGCCGAATCTCGGTGCGCGCCTTGTCCGCCGGAACCTTGGCGTGCCACCCGTTGTCCGCGTCGCCGCGCCTGCGCCGCACGGTGATACCGCGCCGGAGGAGGTCGAGTTCGGAGGTGTCGTAGTAACTGCTGATCAAACGGACTTCGGCGACGTCGACGGCACCTCCCGATGGAATCAGGTCCGTCAGGGGCGGGAGAACGAAATCCGAGTCCGCGTCGAACTTGTCCTCGCGTTCGGTCTGTATCGAAGCCATGCCCCCAGTCTGCCGGAATCAGGTGAACGGCAGGCGATCATCGGCCAGGAGACCTCATCAGCCCGGAGAACTCATCAGCCCGGAGAACTCGTCGGCTTCGGTGACGTCGAGGAGGTTCGCGTCGCAGACGAGGACGTGGCCGGGGAAGGTGAGCTCGACGCGGGTTCCCGCGTCCTCGTCGTCGTGGGTTCCTGTGTGGTGCGTTCGACGGTCGTGGTCGTCGGATCGGGCACCCGCTTGGTGGTCGTCTTCGGAACGGCGGTCGTGGTGGGCATGGTCGCCACCCGATCGGCACTGCTCGGGATCGGCGCGGGGGTCGTCGTCTCGCTGCTCGACGCGGCACTCACCGGCGGGACCTGCACTTCGGTCACCGGCGGCGCCTGCACTGCGGTCATCGCCGGCGACGGATTCGAGGTGGAGGTCGCGGGGCGCGTTTCCACCACCGACGTCGCCGCGTCGTCGCCGGATGCGGCCGCGGCGATGGACGTGGCGACTCCGCCTGCGACGAGCACGGCAACAGCGCCCCCGAGGTATCGAGACCGCGTCAGACGAGCCAGACGCTTCGACGAGGAATCGCTGTGCCTCGGGCCGCCTCCTGCGCGGGCACGCGCAGGGCCTGCGAAGATCGCGCGCGCCGTACCCGCAGCTCCCTTCGCCGCCAGCAACTGAGGGTCGACGGGTACGAACACCGGCACCGACACCGCGTCGAACAGCGATTGGCGGACGATCTGCATGTTGGCACCGCCCCCGACTGCGAACAACGCGTCGACTCGCGCGGCGCCGGCGATCATCGACTCGGCGAGCGTGACCGCGTCCCGAACGTTCTCGCGGACGAGGTCGTCGAGATCGCTACGGTGCAGCCACGCCGTCTCCGGCCCGAACGGCGCACGGACGGCCACTGCCGTGACCCCGGACAGTTCCTCTTTTGCGGCACATACCTGCTCGACGAATCTGTGGTCCTCTTCAGGAGCACGAGGTGACCAGGAGGGGTGACGTTCGAGCAGAAACCGCGTCAGTGCGGCGTCGCATCCGTCGCCGGACAGAACCGTGCTTCGACGCGAGAGATGCACTCGCCCGGATTCACGATCGACGATCGATACGGTGACTCCGCCTGCCCCGACGTCGAACAGAACGATGGTCTGTTCGTCGGCCAGGTCGCCGGATTCCTGCAGTGCGCCGATCTGGGCGCCCAGGTCGGTGACCAGCGCGAGCCCGCCGACGTATTCGACGCCGTACGCCTCGGTCGGATTCTTGTCACGAAGCGCGAGAACCGGTGTCGTCGACGCGTGTGCCAGCGTCCCGACCGCCGATGTGACGGCTCTCCACTGATCCTGCGCGTCGATCGGCGGCCGCGCGAAGGACTCGGTACTCGTCGGCGGCGCCGTGGACAGATCGAACGATATTCCGTGGATGCCGCTCACGCCGAGGGATGCGCCGAATACGGCGGTCATCGAAAAACCTCACTCCGGTAAGCCCCGACCCACGCGGTAAAGATGTCAGGCTACACCGAAACCCGGCCCGGCGACGGTTACCGGAGTCGAATCAGACCGATCGGACGGTCAGTCGACCGGTGACTGCACGAAGTTCAGGTACGCCTTCGACGGCGTCGGACCGCGCTGGCCCTGGTACTTGGAACCGACCGCTGCACTTCCATAGGGATTCTCGGCTGGACTGGACAGCCTGAACAGGCACAACTGCCCGATCTTCATCCCCGGCCACAGCGTGATCGGCAAGTTTGCGACGTTGGACAACTCCAACGTGATGTGTCCGCTGAATCCAGGATCGATGAATCCCGCCGTCGAATGCGTCAGCAAACCGAGCCGACCGAGCGAACTCTTGCCCTCCAACCTGCCCGCGAGGTAGTCCGGCAGCGACGTCAGCTCCAAGGTCGACCCGAGTACGAACTCCCCCGGATGCAGCACGAACGGCTCGCCTTCGGACGGCTCGACGAGGCTGGTCAGCTCGTCCTGCTGTTTCGACGGGTCGATATGGGTATAGCGAGTGTTGTTGAACACGCGAAAGAGTTTGTCGAGCCGCACATCGACACTCGACGGCTGAACCATCGAGTCGTCGAACGGCTCGATGCCGAGGTTGCCGGTGGACACTTCGGCACGAATATCACGGTCGGAAAGCAGCACACTGCAGGCTAACGTGCCGCCGGACAGCAACGACGGGTGCACCACGTAAGCCCCGGTTGCTACCGGCCGGTATCTACCTCCTGCCGCGATGTAGCGAGGAGGGGCCGCACACAGATAAATCTTCGCGTTGCTCACATTCCGGCAATTAGCCCTGATAATGAGCAATGTCCATTAATTCACGCCTCAATCAAAGGCAGTCACACAAGGATGACGATGAATTCGACCTTCGTGCTCGATCGGGGAGCCAGGGAACGAAAGCGTTACCCCGTTCCCATTCCTTCGGATTCGACCTATTTCGACCTTGATCTACAGTGCACAGTTCTCGCGACTACGCCGAGCGAGCGGCCCGATCTCTGGCGAGAGTTCGTCGAGGGCGCACTGGAAAGCTATTCGCATTTCGGAGTGGAGAAAGCTCTGGAGTACGACCGAATCGTCGACGGATCGTCGACGTCGCTCTTCTTTGCCGCTCTCGACGACTCGGGACGGATCTGTGGCGGCCTGCGAGCTCAGGGCCCGTATTCACTTCCCGACCAAACCCATGCCGACCTGGAATGGGTGAGTTCACCGCAGGGCCGAACATCGCTGCGTTCGATGGTCGCCGCCCGTCTACCGCACGGCGTCGTGGAGATGAAAACGGTGTGGTCATCGGTACGCGGGCCGCGTCGCGGATCACCGGGTTATCTCGGTGCGATCGGCGCATCTTTGGCGGCAGCTGCTCTCGGATGCCGATTCACACTGGCGACGAGTGCCGATCACGCGATGGGGCCCTATCTCGACTCCGGCGCAGTGATGGCAGCCGATATCGAACCCGTGCCTTATCCCGACGACCGCTATCGGACGCGGATTCTCTGGTGGGATCAACACACGATTGCCAGCACGACAACGAGCGCGAAATATCGTCAGATCTCACAAGCAGTCGACGCATTGCTCGGCCGCAACAACATTTCGACGGAGGCCGCAGCATCATGACCGAGCAATGGCAAGCGATTGTTCTCGACGAGACGAATACCGATGATCGCGCCGAACTGGACCGACTTCGCGCCGATCCGACGGTGGAGTTTCTCGACCGTCTCGCCGAACAGCGAGCCGGTTTGGCGAGACTGACACCGCCTCCGACACAGGATCTACTCGACGAACCGATGCGATGGATCCACTATCCGTGGCGGCGCACCGTCGTCGCCACGCTCGGGCCGGTCGGTTTCCGTCACCTCCGCCTCGACCGGAACAGAAACAAGATCACCGCGGAGGAGCAGGACCGGCTGTCGAAGTTGACGATCGGCATCGTCGGGCTCAGCGTCGGGCACGCGATCGCGTACGCCCTCGCACTCGACGGCGTGTGCGGCGAACTGCGACTGGCCGATTTCGACGAGATCGAACTGTCCAACCTCAACCGAATTCCGGCGACACTCCTGGATCTGGGGCTGGGTAAGCCCGTCGTCGCGGCACGACGCATCGCCGAACTCGACCCGTACCTGCCGGTCACGATCGACGACCGAGGGGTGACGTCGGAGACCGCCGACAGCTTCGTACGCGGACTCGACCTCGTGATCGAGGAATGCGACTCCCTCGATGTCAAGATTCTGCTGCGCGAACATGCGCGTGCACACCGCGTGCCCGTCATCATGGAGACGAGCGATCGAGGGTTGCTCGACGTGGAGCGATTCGACGTCGAACCCGATCGCCCACTGTTCCACGGTCTGCTCGGCGACATCGAATCGAGCACGCTGGAGAACCTGTCGACCCACGACAAGGTCCCCTACGTTCTCGCCCTTCTCGGCGCCGAGGACCTCTCGGCACGGATGGCAGCGTCGATGATCGAAGTCGACCGCACGACGACCACGTGGCCGCAACTCGGCAGCGAGGTCGGACTCGGCGGTGCGTCGGTCGCCGGTGCGGTGCGCCGCTTCGGACTCGGCCAGCCACTGGAGTCGGGTCGGGTCCGAATCCACATCGACAGCCATCTCGACGAGCTCACCGCCCCCACCGGTGCCGTCCACATCGGAGTCGACAGCGATACCGAAAAGAGCGAGGACAGTTCTGCACCTGCCTCGTCCACACCCGCCGAAGCGATCGCCGACGCCGCCAACAGGGCCCCGTCGGGAGGCAACGTGCAGCCGTGGAACATCACTGCCGATTCCTCCTCGGTCAGGTTGACTCTCGCCCGCGACCGTACGTCCGGCCTCGATGTCGCATACCGAGGAAGCCATGTGGCCATCGGCGCTGCGTTGTTCAATGCGCGGGTCGCCGCGGCGGGCCTCGGTGTGCTGGGCGAGACCAGCATCGAGCCGATCGACGACACGGTCGAAGTGTCGATTCGATTGGGCGAGGGCAACGATGCCGCACTTGCCGACAGATACGACCGAGTTCTCTCGCGGGTCACCAACCGACATCTCGGCACTCCGCAGATCATCGACAGTGCGACGGTGGCAGCGCTGTCGGCCGCGGCCGAAGCCGAGGGCACGCGTCTGGCGTTGGTCACCGATCGCGCCGATATCGATCGGATCGCCGAGATCATCGCTGAATCGGATCGCATTCGCTACCTGACGAAGTCGCTGCACTCGGAGATGATCTCCGAGCTTCGGTGGCCGGGACAAGCAGATCCCGACACCGGAATCGACGTGTACGCACTGGCACTCGACGAGACCGATCGAGTCAAGCTCGAGGTCTCGCGTCGGCCGGATGTCATGGCGCTGCTTCGTGATTGGGACGCAGGTGTGGCATTGGGCGAGGACAGTCACGACCGCATCACCTCCAGCTCCGCCCTGGCGGTGACGGTGGTGTCCGGCCACTCCCCCGCCGATTTCGTCCGCGGCGGTTCGGGCACACAGAACGTATGGATCACCGCCGAGGAGCACGGACTCGCGGTACATCCAGCGTCTCCGGTGTTCATCTATGCCCATCGAACCGCTGAATTCCTCGAACTGTCGGCGCACTACGCAACTGCACTCGCTCTATTGAAACAGCGCTTCGACCACGTGATCGGCCTGAAAACGGGAGAGTCGATTGTTTTGGCTCTCCGGTTGTCGCACACCGACACCGAGGCCGTTCGGAGTCGGCGACGAAGTCCTCTCGAAAGACTCTCCACCAGGTAGAGTCGGGCGCCGTACACAGAATTCGAGCGGTTCTCCGTGGCCGCGGGGCGTCGAGACGATCGGGGAGAACAGATGGGCCGGATCCGTAGTCTCGACGCTCTGGTCACCGACGTCGCGTCGCAACTCATGGGAGTCGACGCGGCGTCCGTACTGACCGCGTACACGCGAGTGCTCCGCACGCTCGTCGAGTACTTCGGTGTGGACGCCGGTTACCTCCGGCACACCGACTACGACCACCGCTCGACCGTGATGATCGCCGAGTGGCCTGCCAGGCCTGACGCCCCCGATCCGGATCCGCTCGGCGTCGTCTACTTCGCCGATGCCGACCCCGTGTTCGCCGCGTGCGAGCATCTACTGCTCCCCAAGGTGTTCCGGCCCCGCCCGGACGAGGAAGAATATCGCCGACGGGTCGAGGCCGCCTCCGGTTACGCGGTCACCTCGATGTCCGTCGTGCCGCTGGTGCAGGGCAAATCGATCGGCTGGGTCGGATTGATCAAGAGCGGTGACCGCGACTGGTCCGATCAGGAAACCAATGCCCTCGTCGCGATCGCCTCGATGTTCACGCAGGTTCACGCGCGGATCGTGGCCGAGGAATCTCTGCGCACGGCAGCAGAACACGATGCGCTGACCGGACTCTCCAACCGCAGGGGCGTCACCGACGATCTGGAACGCCGCCTCCGCGACGGCCAATCCGGCGGTCCCGTCGCCGTGTTGTTCCTCGACCTCGATCGGCTCAAGGCGCTCAACGACTTCTACGGCCACACCGCAGGCGACGCATACCTGTGCGCACTGGCCGACACACTGCGCGCCGTCCTCGATTCAGACGCCACCGTGTCGCGGTGGGGAGGCGACGAGTTCGTGGTCGTGCTGCAGCCGTCGGCGATCGACGGAAAGACCGTCTCTCCCTACGACGTCGCACTCCGCGTGCTCGAGGCCGTCGCCACCACCAAGGTCCTCATCGCGGGTGATGCCATCAACAGAACAGCCAGTATCGGTGTCACGACGGCGTATCCCGGTGTCGACAGCGTGCACGAGGTCATCGCCAACGCCGATCAAGCTGCGCTGGTGGCGAAGCGGACGGGCGGAAACAGTGTCGCTCTGTTCGATTCGACGATTCGCGCCCGCAACGCCATGCGTAACGACGTGGAACTACACCTTCATTCTGCAATCGAGGACGGCGAGCTCGTGCTGCACTACCAGCCCGAGGTCGATCTGCGCACCGGTGCGATCACGGCCGTCGAGGCACTTGTCCGTTGGCAACACCCCTCACGCGGGCTGCTGCCACCGGCCGATTTCATCGACATCGCCGAGTCCTCGGACCTGGCAACAGAGCTGGGTCGCTGGGTCATCGAGGAAGCGCTTCGCGCATACGGCAACTGGACTCGCGATCTTCCCGCGCTCGACATCGTCATTCGCGTCAACGTCTCTCCTGCCCAGCTGCTCGCGACCGAGTTCGTCGAGATCGTCTCGCGCGCATTGCAGACCAGTTCGGTGCGTCCGACCCGGTTGTGCCTGGAGATCACCGAGAACGCGGTCGTTCAGGACACCGGCCAGACCGCGAAAGTACTCACGATGCTCCGCGAACTGGGTGTGAGCATCGCGATCGACGATTTCGGAACCGGTTTCAGCTCGCTCGCGCACCTGAAGATCCTTCCGGTCGATGCACTGAAGATCGACCGCGAGTTCGTCGAGCATCTCGATTCCGATCACAGCGACCAGGCCATCGTCAGGTCGATTGCGTCGTTGGCCAAGGCATTCGAACTCGATCTGATAGCCGAAGGGGTAGAGACGATCGCCGCGAAAGCCGAACTGCTCGCCGTCGGATGTACTCGAGCGCAGGGGTACCTCTTCTCGCGTCCGGTGCCCGAGGCGGCCATACGCGACATGCTCTCGCAACCCACATTTCTGACGGGCGAATGACTTTCCCACGAATTCCCAGGTAATGTCTTCCACGCTGGGCTCGGGGGCCAAGAAGGTAGGAGAGGAAGCTGAACCAGCGTCGGAGTCTCGATGTTGTGGTCACCGATGTCGCAACCGAGCTGATGGGCGTGGATGCCACGACGGCCCACGCTACCTACGTGTCGGTGCTACGCGATCTCGTCAACAGCTTCGAACTCGACATAGCGTTCCTCCGCCACACCGATTTCGAGGCAAGTACCACGGTACTCACCGCCGAGTGGCCTCCTCGGCCTGACGTCGCCGATCCCGATCCACTGTCCGTCGTGGCGTTCGCCGGAGCCGAACCGGTCTTCGCGTCGACCGAGAACCTCGACGACATCCGTGTCATCCAGGCCGGCGACGGTATCGAGGAATACCGAACGTTGGTCGAGTCCGCATCGGGATTCGTCGCCGAGACGATGGCTGCAGTGCCACTGATCGACGACGGCACAACCGTGGGAGTGCTCGGCTTCGGCAACCTCTCGGGTCGCGAATGGACCGAGGACGAATTCAATGCGTTGCGCGCCATTGCAGCGCTGATGACGCAGGTACACGCCAGGGTCGCGGCCGAGAACAGGTTCCGCCACGCCGCGTCCCACGACGAACTGACGGGTCTGTTCAACCGCCGAGCCTTGTTGCAGCACCTGCACGCTCGGCTCGACGATCCGTCGTCCGGGCCGGTCGCGGTCCTCTCGCTCGACCTCGACCAGCTCAAGACCATGAACGACTTTCTCGGCCACCTCGCCGGGGACGAGTACATCGTCGCGATCGCCGACGTCCTTCGCGCCGAAATCGAATCGGATGCCTTCATCGCACGGTTGGGCGGGGACGAATTCGTTCTCGTCCTACGCGGACCGGCCAACGCGTATACCGCCGACCTTGCTGCACATGCCGTCCTGCAGGCCATTTGGCGACTGCAGATGCCCGGAATCGACAGACATCGTCGCTCCAGGATCGGCATCGCCGTCGCGCATCCCGGTCAGATATCCGCCGAGGCGGCCCTGCGCCGCGCAGACCAGGCCGCCCTGATCGCAAAAGCCAACGGCGGCAGAAACATCGCCCAGTTCACCCAGGCGGTGCAACATCAGAGCGAACTCCGCAGCGACGTCGAGGTCCACCTGCGCAGCGCAATCGAAAGCGACGCACTCGTACTGCATTTCCAGCCGGAGCTGGATCTCACGACAGGGCGGATCACCGCCTTCGAGGCTCTCGTGCGGTGGCAGCATCCGATTCGCGGCCTGCTCCCGCCGTCGGCGTTCATTCCGGTCGCAGAGGCAACCAACCTCGCCGGCGAGATGGGTGCGTGGGTGCTCGATCGTGCCTGTCGCACTCTCGCCGAGTGGCAGGCTGCGATTCCCGGTCTCGATTTGTCGATGAGGGTCAACGTCTCTCCGGCGCAGCTCGTCGCACCCGACTTCGTGCGCAACGTCGGTGCGGTGCTGACGAGATACCGGATCGCGGCCGCGTCACTGTGTCTGGAGATCACCGAGGTGGCGGTCGTGAAGGATCTCGAACGGACCCGCCGAACTCTTCTCGGATTGAGACGTGCCGGGGTGCATGTCGCGATCGACGACTTCGGAACCGGTTACAGCTCGCTCTCACACCTCAAGGAACTGCCGGTCGACGCCTTGAAGATCGATCGGGCCTTCGTCACCAATCTCGGTACCGCCGACCACGACGATCTCGCGATCATCGAGTCCATCGTCGGACTCGCCACCTCCTTCGGACTCGACGTTATCGCCGAGGGTGTCGAAACACGCGAGGCAGTGGACATCCTTCTCGCGCGTGGCTGCACCCGAGCCCAGGGATACCTGATTTCGCGGCCGGTCCCCGCCGAGGATGCACTCGAACTTCTCCGCGACGTCACCATCGACATCTGACGGTCCGCGCTACTGCTAGAGTGTTCCCTCGCGGGCCTTGTCGGCCCGCAACGCCGGTGTAGTTCATTGGTAGAATGCGACCTTCCCAAGGTTGAGAGGCGGGTTCGATTCCCGTCACCGGCTCTCTCTTCTCTCCGTCTCGCTCTTACTTCCCAAGTTTGCGAGCCGTATTCAGCACTCTCCCTCCCGAAGACCTGCCTCCCGAAGACGCATGTCACGAGGATGTCGCGCGCAGCCGGTCGCGGGGAGGTTTCAGTCCGCTCTCGTGTCGCAACCGTGTCATCATGTATCCCAAAAATTTACGCGTCTCATTGGGACAACACACATACATCGGCATACCCTTGGGCCCAACGGACAATCGAAGACCTGGGGTATTGCGTGAACTTTCGACTTGCGACGACACTCGGTGCGGCATTGGCCGCCATTGCGGTCGGTGCTGGAGTCTGCGGCGCCGCGCCCGTCGTGCCGACGGTTCCAGGTCCCGCGCAGTCCAACCACGCAGATGCCATCAGATACGCCTCCGCGCATCCCGACGCCACGCCTCCCGGGGTCAACGAGCCCGATTGTGTTCCATCCCCTGATCATCCGGTACCGGTGATTCTGGTTCACGGAACGGACGCGACTGCCTACGCGGACTGGGCCGGGTTCGGCCCGATACTGAAGCAGCAGGGCTACTGCGCGTACGCCTTGAACTACGGCCAATCCGCCGATGGAACCACGTTCGGCTACACCGATATTCGTGACAGCGCGAAGGAACTGCAGGAGTTCACCGACTCCGTACTCGTGCGGACCGGCGCGGAATCGGTCGACCTGGTGGGCTACTCGCAGGGAGCCGCCGTGTCGAGGTACTACACCAACGAGCTGGGCGGATCGGCGGTGGTGGACAAGTGGATCGGCATCGCCTCCCCCACGTACGGCGGCACAGCATACGGATTATCACCTGCGCTGCAAGCACTTCCGGGCGGCACCACCCTGGTCTCACACGAATTCGGGCCTGCGCTCGTCCAATTGCTGCAAGGATCGCAGTTCCTCGACGAGTTGAATGCAGGCGGTGATACCGTGCCCGGCGTCGAGTACACATCCATCGCCACACGCGTCGACGAGACCATTCAGCCCTATACCAATGCGCTCTTCCGCGATCCAGGGGTGAAGAACATCGTCGTCCAGGACGTGTGCCCGTCGAACAACGTCGCGCACTTCACGTTCACCTACGATCCGACCACACTCGGTCTCGTCTTGCAGGCGCTCGATCCATCGGCGGGCATCACACCGTTCTGCGGTCCCGTTCCACTCGGTGCAGGCATACTCGACGTCGTGATCGCGAGCCACTGATTCGGCAGCACCGAAGTTCGATCACTCCGACTCTGCTGCCATGCACAGTTGATACGCACGAAGCCCGACGTACAACTCGGCCGCATGGACCGGGTCGAGGAAATCCCGCCCGGTCAGCTCGCCGATCCGGCGCAGCCGATACAGCACCGTGTTGCGGTGGTAATGCACACGATCGGCAGCGTCGGTAGTGGAGCCCTTCGCCTGGAACCATGCCTCGAGTGTGCCGAGCAGACTGGCTCGTTCGCTCTCCGGTAGATCCAACAACCTTCCCAGAATCTGCTCGGCCGCAACACGTCCGGAACCGGGGTTGCTCGCGATCAACACGGGCACCGGAACCGATTCGAACCTCGTCACCCCAGGGCCGTCGACCCGCGCGCACACCCGCGACAACCGAGCCTGTTCGACGGCTGCGGGCGCACCGGACGGCGTTGCGAACACGGCACTGACACCGATGTTGCCGTTGCCCGAGTCGATGCCCGCCAGCACTGCGTCGAGTGCCGAATCGGAGAACGCGTACAGCAACCCCAGCACTCCGTCGATCTCGGTGTCCCAGATGGCGTCTGCCCCCGGCGTCGCAATATCGGCGCACCGCGCGTCCGCCGACAGGACGACGAAGCTTCCGCGGTCCGGGATGCGGAAGGTACGCACGGCATCGGTCATGGCTGAAGGGTTGGCCCCGTGGCCTGCGAACAGTGCGCGCACGAGACGGCGTCGCTCATCGGCGTCCTGCTCGGCTCTGGCGTCGATACTGAGGCGGTACGCCTCGGCTGCCGCATCGGAACAGACGTCGACCAGGGCCCACACCTGCGCTGCCATCTCGAGCAGCACCCGCGGCGCGTCCCCTTCGGATCGGCGCATCAACTCCTCCCAGATGAGGCGCCCGCCCAAACGGAACGCGTGAAGAAGAGCCGCCAGCGGTACACCCTGCGCGGCCTTGAGTCGACCGGCAGCCCGCGCGGATTCGAGGTCCACCGGTTTCTCGCCCGCAAGATCGGCGATCATGGCCGTGACGTTCGCCAGACACGCACTGCGCAGTTGATCACGAGTCAACGCAGTGGACTCGACGTAGGCGTGTTCGGCGGTCAGTATGCGGCGAACCAATTCGTCGGTCAGTTCTTCCGCGCCGTCCATCAGTGGCGCAGCCAGCTCGAACGAACTGGGTGGCGCAGCCAGCTCGAACGAACTGGGTGCGGCAGTCGCCGTCGTATTCGTCATGCTTCGACACTATCGGACCCCATGTAATCCACGCCACAGCCATTTTGTGCGGCTGCACAAACCGGCGGCACAGTTCGAGAGCGTCCGCCCATAGCGCCGGAAGGGCGTGCGAGAAGACAATCACAGTTCGAGGAACGGACGCCGACCGAGACGGAGTTACCCGAAGTGACCGAACACATCGCACCCCGATCACCGGTGCCGCCCAGCACCGAAGCGCACGC
Source organism: Rhodococcus yunnanensis NBRC 103083 (assembly GCF_001895005.1). Classification (GTDB taxonomy): domain Bacteria; phylum Actinomycetota; class Actinomycetes; order Mycobacteriales; family Mycobacteriaceae; genus Rhodococcoides; species Rhodococcoides yunnanense. Next base: position 118,137 of record NZ_BCXH01000016.1, read on the forward strand.
AGCCGTGGACTCCGCGCTGGCCGACCTCCGTGCAGGGGAGAACACGTGGGCAGCACTGCCGCTGCGAGGTCGCCGCGCGCTACTCGAACGCGTCCGCGATCTCACGGTCGCCCATGGCGCCGACTGGGTCGACGCCGCACGAACCATCAAGGGGCTCGACGCGTCGTCGCCTCTCGTCGGAGAAGAGTGGATGTCGGGTCCGTACGCGTTCGCCAGCGGCGCCGCGACCCTCGCCCACACCCTCGATGCCCTCGACTCCGGCAGGAGCCCACTGGAATCGGCCACGTTCGGCTCCGCACCCGGCGACCGCACGACCATCCAGGTTCTCCCGCTCGGCATCTTCGATTCACTGCTACTGAACGGCTTTCACGCCGAGGTATGGCTGAACCCCGGAGTCGACGCCGAAAAGGCCAAGCGCACAGCAGGTCTCGCTCAGCTGGACCCGGCCGCCACCAACGGCATCGGCGTCGTCCTCGGTGCAGGGAACATCACCTCCATCGCGCCACTGGACACCCTGTACGAGCTGATCGCGCACAATCGCGTCGTAGCGCTCAAACTCAACCCCATCACCGACCCTCTGCTCCCGGTGCTGACCACGGTCCTCGGTCCACTCATCGAGGTCGGGGCAGTCCGCATCCTCACCGGAGGACCGGACACCGGCACCTACCTCGTCCACCATGCGCACGTCGATCACGTTCACATGACCGGCAGTTCGACCACGCACGACGCCATCGTCTTCGGTCCCGGCGAAACCGGTGCCGAGCGCAAGGCGGCCAACGATCCGATCCTGACGAAGCCGATGACCAGTGAACTCGGTGGGGTGTCGCCGACCATCGTTCTGCCGGGCCAGTGGAGCCGCGCCGACATCGCGTTCCAGGCCGAGCACATCGCCACACAACGCCTGCACAACAGCGGCTACAACTGCGTCGCCTCGCAGGTCGTCGTCCTGTCCTCGGGCTGGAAGCAACGAGACGAGTTCATCGCCGCGCTACGGGCGGCTCTCGATCGAGCTCCGACACGCCGTGCCTACTACCCCGGCAGCGACGCACGGGTGAGCGGAGCGCTGGAGAATTATCCCCAGTCCGCGCGTCTGCGCGGCGGACGCGTCCTGATCGGGGATCTCGATCCGGGCTCCGAGACCGCGCTGCTGACCACCGAATACTTCGCGCCGGTACTCGGGGTGATCGAACTCCCCTACGACGGTGAGCAATTCGCGATCAAGGCGGTCGAGGCGGCCAACAGCAGGTTCGTCGGAACCCTCGGGGTCAACATCATCGCCCATCCGAAGACCCTGCACGCTCTCGGTGATCGTTTCGAATCCCTTCTCGCCGAACTTCGATACGGAACCATCGCCGTCAACTCGTGGACCGGACTCGGATTTCTCAGCGCCGCGGCGACGTGGGGAGCATTCCCCGGCCACACCATCGACGACGTCCAGAGCGGAATCGGCATCGTGCACAACGCATTGCTCATCGACGGCGCCGAACGCACCGTGGTTCGAGGACCGTTCCGGCCGTCACCGCGATCGTTGATCAATCGCGAGTGGACCATCTCGCCGAAACCACCGTGGTTCGTCACCAATAGGACCGCGGCCACGACGGGCAGGCTGTTGACCGGGTTCGCAGGCGCACCGTCCTGGGCAAAGCTGCCCGCCATCTTCGCCTCGGCTCTGCGCGGATAGGGGGCCGGCACCGTGACGCATCCATCGATCGCAGATTACGTCGTCGTCGGGGCAGGATCGGCAGGCGCCGTGCTCGCGAACCGGCTGAGCGCCGATCCACGCAACACCGTCGTTCTCCTGGAGGCAGGACCGGAGGACAAGAACAAGTTCGCGCACATCCCAGCGGCGTTCTCCAAACTGTTCCGCAGCGAGGTCGACTGGAGCTACGACTCCGAGCCGCAACCGGAGTTGAAGGGCCGCAGCATATTCTGGCCACGCGGCAAGATGCTCGGCGGGTCGTCGTCGATGAACGCGATGATGTGGGTGCGCGGTTTCGCCGCCGACTACGACGAGTGGGCGTCGCTGACGGATCCGTCGTGGTCGTTCGAGCGCATCGTTCCGTACTTCCGCAGGATCGAGACCGTCGAGGGAACAGCAGCACCCGATGCGGGACGAGCAGGTCCGCTGATCGTGTCGAATCAGCGGAGCCCGCGTGCGTTGACATCGTCGTTCCTCGACGCCGTGAAGGAGGCCGGCTATCCCGTCGAGCCGGCGAATCTCCCCGAGCCCAAGGGCTTCTCGCAAACCATGGTCAATCAGAAGCGCGGTGCGCGGTGGAGTACCGCCGACGCGTATCTGAAGCCGATCCGCAAGCGCGAAAATCTGACGATTCTCACCGAGGCGCTCGCGACGCGTGTTCTCTTCGAAGGCTCGGCGGCCGTCGGAGTCGAGTACGTCGCGGGCGGCGCAACCCGCACGGTGCGCGCCGCCCGAGAGGTGATTCTCGCCGGCGGCGCGATCAATTCGCCGCAGCTGCTGATGCTGTCGGGAATCGGCGACAAGGATCAGCTGGCACCCAACGGAATCGCCGTCCGGCATCACTCGCCGCAGGTCGGCAAGAACCTCACCGACCACCTGTCCGCGCTCATAGGCTGGAGCGTCGAACGAGACTCCCTGTTCTTCGCGGAGAAGATCCCCGAGCTCGCCAACTACCTCGCACGACGACGCGGAATGCTGACCTCGAACGTCGCCGAGGCGTACGGCTTCATCAAGAGCCGCGACGAATTGGCGCTGCCGGACGTCGAGCTCATCTATGCACCGGCTCCGTTCTTCGACGAGGGGCTCATCGCGCCCGACGCGCATGCCGCCGTCATCGGCGCGGTTCTGCTCAAGCCGGAGAGCCGCGGCGAGATCACACTGAGATCGGCCGACCCGGCGGCCAAGCCGATCATCGAGCCTCGGTATCTCAGCGATCCCGACGGCGTCGACCGAGCAGCGATGCTCGAAGGGCTGCGTGTCTGCACCGAGATCGCCTCACGACCGGCGCTGAAAGGCCTGCTGGGCGATATCGTGCGGCCCCGGATCGGCGCGAACGAAGACCTGCTCACCGAGGCGCTGGAGCGGAACGCGCACACCCTGTACCACCCGGTCAGCACGTGCCGTATGGGAAACGACGCCGCAAGCGTCGTCTCACCTGACCTCAGGGTGCGCGGTGTCGACAGGCTGCGTGTCGCGGACGCGTCGGTCATGCCCACGATCGTTCGCGGGCACACCCACGCGCCGAGCGTGCTGATCGGGGAGAAGGCCGCCGATCTGATTCTGAGCTAGAAGCGCAGGTCAGCGTGGGGACGGGCCCGTCGCAACCGGACGGGCAGGGTCGTTGGACCACTGGGACCACGACCCTGGGAACAGTGCAGCATCGATCCCGGCAATCGCCAACGCCGCGATCTGATGCGCCGCGGTGACTCCTGATCCGCAGTACACGCCGACGTCGCCGTGCACACCCGCGAAGCGGGCCCGCAAGGCCTCCTCGGGCAGAAAGCGCCCGTCGGCGTCGAGATTGGCGGACGTCGGCGCACTGACGGCTCCAGGAATGTGGCCTGCCCGCGGATCGACGGGTTCGGCTTCACCGGAGTATCGCTCGGCCGCCCGCGCGTCGAGCAACGTACCCGTATCGGCCAGTGCCGCTGCTTCGTCCGCGGTCAAGGTCGGAAGGTGACCTGGGCTCAGTTCCACATCCCCCTCGGCGCGGGCGGTCTCCTCGCCGGACGCCGTCTCGTTGCCTCCGGCGATCCACGCCCGCAGACCGCCGTCGAGCAACGCGACGTCCTGCACACCCGCCCACTTCAGCAACCACCATGCACGTGCGGCCGCGAGATTTCCCGTGTTGTCGTAGACGACCACCGGAATTCCCACGGTGACGCCCCAGCGACGTGCCGCGGCCTGCAGATTCTCGATCGACGGCAGCGGGTGTCTGCCCTGCTCCGACGCCCCGTGGTCGGCGAGCTCGGAATCGAGGTCCACGTACACGGCACCGGGGATGTGCGCTTCGAGGTAGTGGTCGCGGCCGGCGGTGTCTCCGAGCGCCCAGCGCACATCCAGTACGACGGGCGGAACGAGACTCCCCAGCGCTGGCAGCAGGTCGGAAACGGTGCGGAACGGGCTCATGCAGATTCCTTCGGTCGACGTCGGGTAGGAGCCTAACGAGGAAGGGGCATGTCGAACCAGTCCTCGCCCGGGAACAGGCCCGCGCCGACCCTGCTGCAGTAACGGTGCGGTCACGAACCGTACCGTCGAACATCACGGGCCGTAACGATCCCGTCGAACCCATTCTGCCCTTTCTCCCTGGGGAGTAGCGTCGTCGACACAGAGCACGATGCCGAATGACACACCGCCGCAACCGATATGGCCCCGCACACCGTTTCGTGGGGTTTGTCAGAACAAAGGCGCGGCGGAGATCGTGTGCGATCCATACCCATCCGGATGACACACCGCGGCGAATCACCCACAACGCTCGAGAGATTCGAGAGCCGATGCAAGGGAGTAAACAGACATGATTTCGATCCGTAAAGTAATGGCCGCCACCGCAATTGGCGCACTGACGCTCGTCCCTCTCGCCGCATGCTCCAGTGACGACTCGTCGTCCAGCAGCAGCACCACATCCGCAGCAGCAGCGGAGACGACGGAAGCGACACCGGAGCCCGCAGCCGAGGTCGATGACCTCAGCAACGGCGTCAGCACCGCAGTCGCCCTCGATCCCGGATTCACGGGCGCTCTGACGACCCTGGGCCTCACACCGGGAACCATCGGAACAGCCACTCTCGCAGACGGTTCCGTCACCTTCCCGATCACCGGCGGCAACGTCAAGTACTGGGAGCCCGGCACTGTCGATCCCTACGTCCAGGGCGAGATCGAGCACGACGGCAGCGGACTGTCGCTCACCGCAGGCGACACCGTCGTCGAGCTCACCGACTTCGACATCGACCCCGGCACCTCGCTCCTGACCGGCACCGTCACGGTCAACGGCGCAGTCGCAGCCGAAGACGCAGTCATCTTCGACCTCGACGGCCGTACCCTGAACCCGCTGGCCACCGGCCCGAACAACACGGCCATCCTGCAGGGCACCCAGGTCAAGATATCCGAGACCGCCGCGGGCCTGCTGAACGACACGTTCAAGACCGACGCCGTCACCCCCGGCCTGCTCGTGGGCGTCGCAACCATCACCGTCGCAACTGCGTAAATGAATACCGACTCCGTGGGCCCGCGGTCACCGCAGACGGTGACCTCGGGCCCACGGTTTCGTAGTCCGCTGCGGGGTCCATGGTTGACCTCGATCTTCGGCGCAGTACTTCTCGTCGGTCTCCCGATCGTCATCGTGACCGGACTGCTGTCCTACATCGCGTACGGCCCGCAGTTCGGTCAGGCCATCCCCGGTGACGTCGGGTGGCTTCGCCTACCGCAGTTCGACTGGCCGACAGATCCCGCGTGGCTCTACCGCCTGACCCAGGGTCTGCACGTCGGCCTCGGTCTCGTCCTCGTTCCCATCGTGGCGGCGAAACTGTGGTCGGTCATTCCCAAGCTCTTCGCTCGGCCGCCGGTACGGTCGATCGCCCAAGCACTGGAACGACTTTCGCTCATCGCCCTCGTCGGCGGCATCCTGTTCGAGATCGTCACCGGGGTACTGAACATCCAGTACGACTACATCTTCGGCTTCAGCTTCTACACCGCGCACTACTGGGGCGCCTGGATCTTCATCGCAGGCTTCGTCACCCACGCAGTTCTGAAGACTCCATTGATGATTCGGACACTACGTGGCCGCTCGCTGATGCAGGTACTGCAGGACGGCCAGGAGAAGGGCGACTCGGATCTCATCGCCGAGAACCCGTCCGAGCAGACGATCAGCCGACGCGGAGCCCTCGCCCTCGTCGGCGGAGGTGCCCTGTTCGTCGCCGTCCTCACCGCAGGCCAGACGACCGGTGGATTCCTCAGGAACGCAGCAATTCTGCTCCCCCGCGGACGCTCCTACGGCGACGGTCCCAACGACTTCCAGATCAACCGCACGGCATCCGCCGCACAGATCACCGAGGACAAGACCAGCGCAGACTGGACCCTCGAACTGACGGGCGGATCGGAACCGCTGACGTTCACCCGCGAGGCGTTGGAACGCATGGAACAGCACACCGCGGATCTCCCCATCGCATGCGTCGAAGGGTGGTCGACGGTGCAGACATGGACCGGCGTGCGACTGCGCGATCTGGCCACGGCAGCAGGCGTCGGGAATCTCGAATCGGCGCAGGTCACCTCGCTGGAGGAAAACGGACCGTTCCGGCAGGCGACGCTGCAGTCGAACCAGGTTCTGCACCCGGATTCGCTGCTGGCTCTGCGAGTGAACGGGGCAGACCTGTCCCCTGACCACGGCTACCCCGCCCGCATCATCGTCCCCGCCATGCCTGGGGTGCACAACACCAAATGGGTCAAGACGATCGAGTTCAGGAGCGCGTGATGAAGACCTTCGCTCGCTTCTACGGTGCGCACCCCCTGCACCTGCTCGCGATGGGTTTCGCCTTCGCGCTCATGGGATATGTGGTGTACGTGGCCGGCATACAGACCTTCTGGAACCGAGACGTATGGTGGCAATCCATCGCAGTCTGGTTCGCCGGCGCCGTCGTCGTCCACGATCTCGTGCTCTTCCCGCTGTACTCGCTCGCCGATCGATCGCTCTCCGCAGGCCTGAACGCCGTACGCGGCAGAGCACCGAACATTCGCCTGCGTATCTCGCCATTGAACTACGTCCGGATTCCACTGATGGGAACGGCACTGACATTCGCTCTGTTCTTCCCCGGCATCATCGAACAGGGATCCGACACCTTCACCACGGCAACAGGACTGACGCAGGAACCGTATCTGGGCCGGTGGCTCGTATTGACCGCATGCCTGTTCGGCGCCAGCGCAGTCGTCTACGCAGTTCGCCTCGCATCCTCCAGGAGACCCTCATGACAGTCACAGCCGACGAGCTGTTTCGCCGGGCCTCCTCCGGCCTTCCCTGTTGGATGGGAAACCCCGACGGCACTCGCGAACCGCTGCCGATCGCCCGCTGGATGGGCGGCGACGCGTCGAGCATGGAAGACCGTGCCGCCGACCGTACGATGATCGGCCAGTGCACCGGCCCCACACTCGACCTCGGCTGCGGCCCCGGCCGTCTCACCGAAGGGCTTGCCCGACGCGGAATCTCGGCGCTCGGCGTCGACACCTCGCGTGAGGCGGTCGACCTGACCGTCGGCCGCGGCGGACGCGCGGTACTGCGTGATCTGTTCGAGCCGCTTCCCCGTGCCGGTGAATGGTCGTGTGTCCTGCTCGCCGACGGCAACATCGGCATCGGCGGCGATCCGGTGCGGCTGCTGCGTAGAGCAGCAGACCTGATTCGACCCGACGGTGCCGTCATCGCCGAGGTCGACGCGCCGGGCGCCGCACGGTTCCAGAAGCGCACGGTTCGCTGGGAGACCGACACCATGGTCGGTGACTGGTTCGCGTGGGCAAGTGTCAGCACCGCCGCGATCGCCGATCTGGCCCGGACCGCAGGTCTGACCGTCGTCGACATCGCACCGATGCACGGTCGGTATTTCGCTCGGATGTGCCCCGCCCCCGTGGGTGGGTAGTTGCGCCGGGCAGCAGCTGTGCACTCGCTACCAGTTCGTGAACAACACGTGATTGATCGCCAGCGCTCCTGCCACCTGCAGTGCGAGCCAGAACTTGTGCGTACGCTGCGGCAGAACCGCGGGTGCGAGCAGCATCCACATCGCGAACGGCAACCAGATGCGTTCGGTCTCCGCCTTGCTCAGCTGGCTCAGGTCGGCCATCACGACGGCGGCGAGCCCGGCGATCACGAGCAGGTTGATCGGCTGCAGCCGTGTGGCGATGCGCGGGAACGCAGCGGGCACCGCGATCCCGAGCGCGCAGAACAATGCCGCGAAATTCGCCCATCCCCAATAGGCGAACGGACGGTCCGTGGCGATACCCTGGTAATAGCGTTCCTGGACCAGCTCGTACCCGTCGAACCACCAGAATCCGTATGCGGTGAAGATCCCGGCGACGACGAGCGCTCCGAGTACCGCACCGATCAGCGGCCACGCGGTCCGCGCTCCGATCAGTACTGCAACGGCGACCAATCCCATCAGCACCAGGCCGTAGTTGAGGTAGATGCCGAAACCGAGCAGCACCCCGGCCGCGATCGACGCAGGCCACCGGTACCGCGTCGTCGAGATCGCAAGAAGCGCAATACCCCACGCGACGACGCCCGCATAGAACGCATCCGCCGACACCGCGATCCAGATCGCTGCGGGTGCCAACGCGACGAACGGGGCTGCGCGACGCGCCATCGTCTCGTCGCCCAGTGCCTTCACGGTCACGAGAACGGCCACCGCAGCGCTGGTTCCGACGAACACGCACAACCCTGCTGCCCACGCGCCGCCGCTCAGACCGAGCCGGTCGAGCCACACGAACGTCAGCAACGCCCCGGGCGGATGACCGGAGACGTGCGTCGTCCACGAGTCGACCTGGTAGTCGAGTATGCGTTCGGAGAAGCCGCGCAACGTCGCCGGGATGTCCGTGATTCCCGGGACCTCGTGCAGATATTCGTCCGTGGACGCGAGTCTGGTGGTGAATCCGCGACGCCAGCCGTCGATCAACGCGAGCGACATCGTCCACGCGGCGGACGCGGCCCATGTGGTCAGCAGGAGTCGGCGCCACGGCAGTCTGCGCGCAAGATCCGGGCCCCACAGCACCCCGGCGATCGCGATCAGGATCGCCGGCGGAGTTCCCCAACCGAAGTGAAGTTCTCGAAATCCGAAAAGCGGTGCTGCGTCTGCGAAATCACGCACCTGCTGCGGAGTGCGGTTGATGATCGGGGTGATCAGCTCGTTGCCGAGGTACGGAACCACGAACGCCACTGCGACCAACAATGCAGCGAGGGTGGCCGCAACGGACTCTCTCCAGTACCGGATAGCGTTCACCTAACGTTGTGCGATCGTGTTACTGCGCTCAGCATAGAAGAAGTACGGAAGAGGAGACCATGACAACCAGTCACCGACCCGAGATCGCCGTCATCGGCGGCAGCGGCTTCTACTCGTTCTTCGACGACGACGCCGAATCGGTCACGCTCGACACACCGTACGGCCCGACGAGCGGTCCGATCACCATCGGTGACGTCGACGGTCGCAGCGTCGCCTTCCTACCCCGGCACGGCGCGAACCACGAGTACTCCCCGCACACATTGCCGTACCGGGCGAACATGTGGGCACTGCGGATGCTCGGGGTACAGCGGGTCTTCGCCCCGTGTGCCGTCGGCAGTCTGGTGGCCGAGTACGGACCAGGGACCTTCGTGGTTCCGGATCAACTCGTCGATCGAACCAGCGGCCGTGCACAGACATACTTCGACCGAGGCGGTGTGCACGTCGAATTCGCCGATCCGTACTGCGGTGAACTCCGCAGTGCGGCCCTCGGAGACGGTGTGATCGACGGCGGAACCATGGTCGTCGTCGAAGGCCCCCGGTTCTCCACCCGCGCCGAGAGCCAGTGGTTCGCCCGACAGGGGTGGACCCTGGTCAACATGACCGGCCACCCCGAAGCCGTCCTCGCCCGCGAACTCGAACTCTGCTACGCCCCGATCGCACTCGTCACCGACCTCGATGCGGGGATCGAGGCGGGGCAGGGAGTTCGGGCGGTCGACGTGTTCGCCGAGTTCCAGCGAAACATCGAGCCACTGAAAACGCTGGTCCGTGCGGCAATCGGCGCTGCCGCGACCGGCCCGTGCACCTCGTGCCGAATCCACGACGGCGCGAACCTCCCCATCGAGCTGCCATGACCCGCGTACTGCTCACCGGCGCAGCCGGTTTCATCGGCGGGCACATCCACACGGCCCTGCAACCCGAGTACGACGTCGTCGCCATCGACGCGCTGCTTCCGTCGGCGCACGGCTCCGGTGGACAGATCGAGGGCATCGCGACGGTGGACGTGCGGGATCGAGCTGCTCTGGCCGAGGTTCTCACCGGTGTGGATGTCGTCTGCCATCAAGCAGCCGTCGTCGGCGCAGGCGTGAATGCAGCCGACGCGCCCGCGTACGCGAGCCACAACGACTTCGGCACCGCGGTGCTGCTCGCGGCGATGGCCGACGCCGGTTGTTCGCGGCTGGTGCTGGCGTCGTCGATGGTCGTGTACGGCGAGGGCAGATACCGCAATCGAGCGGGCGAGCAGATCGCTCCCGGTCCGCGCTCGCGCGGCGATCTCGATGCGGGGCAATTCGACAACACCGATCCGAACACCGGCGAGATCCTCGACTGGGCACTGGTACACGAGGATTCGGCTCTACAGCCGCGCAGCACCTATGCGGCCAGCAAACTCGCACAGGAGAACTACGCGCTCGCATGGTCACTGGCGACCGGCGGATCGGTGACCGCGCTGCGCTACCACAACGTCTACGGCCCGCACATGCCGCGCAACACTCCGTATTCCGGGGTGGCAGCCATGTTCCGATCCTCTCTGGAGGCCGGGCGAGCTCCGCAGGTGTACGAGGACGGCCGCCAGGCACGCGATTTCGTCCACGTCACGGACATCGCGCGGGCCAATGCACTGTCGGTCGCCGCCGCGCTTCCCGGATTCACCGCACTCAACGTCTCCTCCGGGCAACCGATCACCATCGGCGAGGTCGCCGCCGCACTGTCCGACGCGTGCCACGGACCCGCCCCCGAGATCACCGGCCAGTACCGCCCCGGCGACGTCCGCCACATCGTCGCCAGCCCCGAACTGGCGCGCGAGAGAATCGGTTTCGACGCCTCCGTCGGGCCGGCCGACGGGTTACGCGAGTTCGCCACTGCGCCACTGCGCGACGCCGAAGGAACGGGTGCGCCGAGTGTCTGAGGTGACCGTGATCATTCCGTGCATGAACGAGGCCGGCTCGCTCCCCGGGGTTCTCGGTAGAATCCCGGACGGCTACCACGTCGTCGTCGTGGACAACAACTCCACCGACGACACGGCCGAGGTCGCGCGGGCCCACGGTGCGACGGTGGTCGGCGAAACCGTTCCTGGATACGGATCCGCGGTGCACACAGGAGTTCTCGCCGCCGAGACCGAGGTGATCTGCGTGCTCGACGGCGACGGATCGATGGACCCACAGGACCTGACACACCTCGTCGCCGCGTTGGAGGGTGCCGATCTCGCCGTCGGGCGGCGCGCCGCGGGACACTCCCCACTGCACGCCCGTATCGGCAATGCCGGGCTGTCGCTGCGCCTTCGGACCAAGTACAAGCTTCCCGTGCACGATCTCGGCGCGATTCGGGCGGTTCGACGGCAGGCACTGCTCGACCTGAACGTGACCGACCGCCGATCCGGCTACCCCCTGCAGCTGCTCGTGCTCGCCTCGAAGGCCGGATGGAAGGTCGTCGAACGCGACGTGTCCTACAGCCCGCGTACCGCAGGCACATCGAAGGTCTCGGGTTCGTTCAAGGGGACCGTCGTCGCGGTCCGAGACTTCTGGAAGGTGTTGTAAGTGAACGTTACCGCGCTGATCGTCGCGAAAGCACCCGTGCCGGGGCTCGCCAAGACTCGTCTCGCCGCAACACTGGGCGACGACACGGCCGCCGACATCGCCGCCGCAGCGCTCCTCGACACTCTCGACGCCGTGTCCGCCGCCGACTTCGCGGTCCGCGCCGTCGCGCTTACGGGCGATCTCGCCGACGCGGCCCGGGGGCCGGAAATATCGGCGAAGTTGGCGTCGTACACCGTTTTTCGGCAACGCGGCGACGGATTCGCCGAGCGGCTGCTGCACGCTCACCTCGACGCGGCAGGTGCCGGTCATCCCGTGTTCCAGATCGGTATGGACACACCGCAAGTGACGGCCGAACTACTCGAGTCCTCCGCATCGTTGCTCACCGACCCCGGCGCATCGGTACTGGGGATGGCCGAGGACGGCGGGTGGTGGGCGCTCGGCATCCCGGACCCGGAGTTGGCGCGGGCGTTGCTCGGCGTGCCGATGTCGACACCGGACACGGGCGCGAAAACACGTGCAGCTCTTGTCGATCTCGGTGCTCACGTGAGCGCGCTGCCCGAGCTTCGCGATGTGGACCATGCGTCCGACCTCGCGGCCGTGGCGGCGGTATGCCCGCCGGGGAGCCGGTTCAGGGCGGTTGCTGCGTCTCTGCAATGATCGAGTCATGCTCGCACTCATAGGATTTCTTCTTGTTGTCTGGCTTGTTTTCGTCGTTCTCGGTTTTGTCGTCAAGGGGCTCGTCTGGCTCGCGATCATCGGCATCGTGTTGTTCGTCGCCACAGCAGGCTGGGGCTGGCTCAAGCGCAACACTCGTGCCTGAGCGGATGATGGACCGATGAACTGGACATCACCGGAGGTCGTCGTTCCCGACGGACCCCTGACCGGCGACGATCGCGCCATTCTGATTCCGTATCTGAACGCGCAACGCCACACACTGCTCAACATCTGCGCCGGGCTGACTGCCGAGCAGCTGTCGACGCGGGCAGTTGCTCCGTCGCGTCTGTCCCTGCATGGCCTCGTCCGTCACGCGGCGAAAGTCGAGCGAGTCTGGTTTCGGATTCGGGTCGCAGGCGAGGAGATCCCGCATCTCTACGGCGGGCCGGGCGATCCGAGCGACTTCGAGGACATCGATCCTGCGTCTGCCGAAGCCGAGGTCGAGCAGTTGCGTCGGGAATGGACACTGGCCGACGCCGCAGTCGCCGACCGATCCTTCGACGTCGAGTTCTCCCACCGCGGAGACCCCATGTCGCTGCGCATGGTCTACGTCCACATGATCGGTGAGTACGCGCGCCACAACGGCCACGCCGACCTCCTGCGCGAGCAACTGGACGGGGTCACCGGGCGGTAGAAATTTCCGTATACTCCCGAAAACAGGGTAGTTTAGGGAACCATGGGGAATGACTTCTACACCGCCGAGCAGGTGGCCGAGCTGCTCGGCCTCCATGTGCGGACCGTGCGCAACTACATCCAGGACGGGCGACTACCTGCGGTTCGTATCGGCAAGCAGTACCGCATCACCCCGGATGGACTTGCGACGCTCACCGGCGGTGAGACCCGAACCGAACGCCCGCGCATCGATGTGACCAGCATCGTCACCGTCGACCCCATCGACAGCCACACCGCATCACGGCTGACCACCTCGCTCTCGGCCGCCACCATGGGACGCGGCAACACCGGAACACGCCTGCGTGTGGACACCGCATACGACAACGGCACGTCCTCGCTGAAGATCGTGGTCATCGGAGATCCGCTCGACTCGGCCGAAGTGCTCAGACTCGTCGACACGTTCGTCGAGGGCACCCTATGACCGTGCTGTTCGTCGACTCCGACGGCCCTCCGCTCGGGTCCGAAGCGGACGCCGTCGACCTCATCGGTCACGCGTTCGGCGAGCAGGCATCCACGATCGTGGTGCCGGTGGAACGTTTTCGACCCGAATTCTTCGATCTCCGCACCAGGCTGCTGGGGGAATTCGCGCAAAAATTGGTCAACTATCGAATTCTGCTCGTGATCCTCGGAAACATCGATCAGTACACACTGGCCAGCGAGTCACTGCGCGCATTCGTTCACGAATCCAATCGCGGCCGACACATTTGGTTCACCCAGGATCGGAAATCTTTTCAAGACCGGATTGCAACCAACACATAGCCCGTTTCTCCAGCTTTTCACAGGACCAGGTGCTACAAACGAAGCATGCTCGGGGTTCTGATCGGCGTAGCGATCTGGTTGGCGGTGGCAACGATTGTTGCCGTCGTGCTGGGACGCGTCGCGAGGCGGGCGGACGCCGAAGAACTCGGGTCCACGTTGGACTGGAACACCCACGAGATCGACGAGGCCGTTCAGCACGACTGAGCCGTCACTCCGCCCGTTCGACGATCTCGGTCAAAATTTCGGCGGCCCGCGCGAGCGTGTTGCGCTGGTCGTCGGTCAACGACGTCAGCTGCTCGGCGAGCGCTCGCTCTCTCTCCGCGACGTCTTCCATCGCCATCCGGCGCCCCTCGGCGGTGAGTGTCAGTAGTACCTGACGCCCGTCTGTGGCGTGCGGCACGCGCTCGACCAGGCCGATCTCGAACAATGCGTGCGAAGAACGCGAGATCGACGGCGGTTTGATGCGCTCACGCAACGCCAATTCACCCGTCGTCAACGGACCTTCCCGAAGCAGCGTGGTCAGGATCGACAACTGCGCGACCGGAATTCTGTCGCTCGAGTGCCGCAACCTGAGTTGCCGGTTGAGACGCATGGCCGACACCGACAGGTCGCGGGCAAGGTGCGGGTCGCTGCTCACCGCAACACATTAGCCCGCCACATCATTTTTCCGGTTGTCCGATCGCCGGTTTTCAGCGATTTACTGGGCTAAACTACCGGTCGCTCGACCAAAACAATACTGACGCCCGGGGGATTCGTGAATCGTTCTGTACACGTGGCAACTACGGTGCTCGTGATGTCGCTGATTCTCGCGGGCCCCGCGGCAGCAGATCCCAATACCGTCAATCCCATTCCGGGATTGAACGGAGTCTTCGGCCTACCACCGTTGGTCGGACGCACAGTCGCCGTCGCGCAGGCCACCGGAATCGCCAGCGGCAACGAAACCCAGAACTTCAACATGCTCGGGACCGACCTCGGCATCATGTGGGACAACGGCAACGGCGAGATTCTGACGGCGTTCGGAGATACGGCCGGCCTCGGACTTCCCAACCTGCTGCAGGGCAGTATCTGGTCGTGGCGCAGCAACTCGCTCATCCGTAGTCGCGACGGCAATCTCGCCGACGGCATGAACTTCGACAATGTCGTCCGGGATCCACTCGGCCAGTCGAAGGAACTCGTGCCGAGTCCCAAAATTCCGTTCGTGGAGATCAGTCGCATCCCGACCGCAGGCGTGGCGCTTGGCCCCAACCAGTTCATGAGCCTGATGTCGGTCAAGGACTGGGGTCAGCCCGGCAAGTGGGAGACCAACTACTCCGGCCTTGCGGTGTCGGGGGACAACGGCGAGAACTGGGCCGTGATTCCCGAGACCGCGCGCCCGAGCGAAGGCGGCAATCGGAACTTCCAGCAGAACGCGTTCCTCAAAGACGGCGGTTTCGTCTACGAGTACGGGACGCCGCCCGGCCGCGGCACCCTCGGCCACGTGGCGCGTGTGCCCGAGAAGGACATCCTGAACCTCGGCGAATACGAGTACTGGAACGGCCACGAGTGGAAGAAGAACGATCCCGCAGCCGCGGCGCCCATCGTCGATGACGTCGGTGAATTGTCGGTGGCCTACAACGAGTACCTCGGGCAATACCTGATGCTCACGACCGACAGATTCGATTCGATCGTGATGCGACGGGCCCCCTCACCCGTCGGCCCGTGGAGTCCACCGGAAGTGCTCGTCGACACCCGCCAGCTGCCGAGCGCATACGCGCCGTACATTCACCCATGGTCCTCCGGCCCGGATCTGTACTTCCTTGCCACTGTTCATCGCAACTACAACGTGCTGCTGCTCCGCGCCAGCTTGTGACGCTGCTCCGGCCGCATACTGTCGGTGCATGGACAGCGCCGCATGGGATGCCAAGTACTCAGCCGAAGATCTGGTGTACGGCGCACCGCCGAATCAGACGCTGGTCGAGTTCGTCACCGCTCTTCCGCGTGGGCGCGCGTTGGATCTGGCGTCGGGCGAGGGCAGAAATGCCCTGTGGCTCGCCACTCGCGGCTGGGACGTCACGGCCGTCGATTTCTCCGGCGTCGCGCTGACCAAGGCGAGTCGGATCACCGCGACGGCACCCCGCTCGGTTCGCGAACGTCTCACGTGGGTCCACGCAGATGTGACGGATCTCGCTCCCGAGCCGATCTATGACTTGGTTCTCATGCTTTATCTACACCTGCCCCACGAGCAACGCCGCAAAGCAGTCGACGTGGCACTGGCAGGGCTCGAACCTGACGGATTCCTCATGATTCTGGGTCACCACTCGGACAACATCGAGCATGGAATCGGCGGCCCGAGAGTGCCCGAGATACTCTATACGCCAGAGGAATTGGCGTCGGACGTCGGGGATCGAGCGGTCATTCACCTCTGCGAGAAGAGGCTACCGACAACCGACAGCGGTACCGCCATCGACGCCTTGCTACTCGCCGGTAAGTCCGGTCTTGGCACCGGGAATGAACCGGGGTAATATGCCGTTATGTTACCGACGAGTAGCTATACCGAGTAGCTAGATGCTTGGGCGGTACTCACGAGACCGCACCACCGACTGGAGAGCGAACGCAATGGGCCATTACAAGAGCAACCTTCGGGATCTCGAGTTCAACCTCTTCGAGCTGTTCGGGCTCGACGAGTCGCTCTCGGGTGACAAGTTCGGCGACCTCGACAGCGAGGCAGCCCGTGACATGCTGAAGGAGGTCGCGCGCCTGGCAGAAGGCCCGTTGGCCGAATCCTTCGCAGACACGGACCGCAATCCCCCCGTGTTCGACCCAGAGACTCACACCGTGAAGCTGCCGGACTCCTTCAAGAAGTCCTTCAAGGCGCTGTACGACGGTGAGTGGTGGCGCGTCGGCCTCGACGAGGAGGTCGGCGGCATCCCGGCCCCTCGCAACCTCGGTTGGGCGCTCAACGAGATGCTCCTCGGCTCACAGCCCGCTGCGTTCATGTACTCCGCAGGCCCCTCCTTCGCCAACGTGCTCTACCACAACGGCACCGACGAGCAGAAGGAATGGGCCAAGGTCATCGTCGAGCGCCGGTGGGGCGCCACCATGGTTCTCACCGAGCCCGACGCAGGCTCCGACGTCGGCGCAGGCCGCACCAAAGCGATCAAGCAGGAAGACGGCTCCTGGCACATCGAGGGCGTCAAGCGGTTCATCACCTCGGCCGTGTCCGACGACCTGTTCGAGAACACGATGCACCTCGTGCTCGCACGCCCCGAAGGCGCCGGCCCCGGCACCAAGGGTCTGAGCCTGTTCTACGTTCCCAACACGCACTTCGACTTCGACAAGGGTGAGCTCGGCGAACGCAACGGCGTCTTCGTCACCGGCGTCGAGCACAAGATGGGCCTCAAGGCGTCCACCACCTGCGAGCTCACGTTCGGCGGACACGGAATCCCCGCGCAGGGCTGGCTCGTCGGCGAGGTCCACAAAGGCATCGCGCAGATGTTCGACGTCATCGAGCACGCACGAATGATGGTCGGCACCAAGGCAATCGCCACGCTGTCCACCGGATACCTCAACGCGCTCGCATACGCCAAGGATCGCGTCCAGGGTGCAGACCTGACGCAGATGACCGACAAGGCCGCTCCCCGCGTCACCATCACCCACCACCCCGACGTGCGTCGCAGCCTCATCACCCAGAAGGCATATGCCGAGGGTCTCCGCGCCGTGTACCTCTACACGGCGGCACACCAGAACCCGATCACCGCACAGCAGGTGTCCGACGCCGACGAGGACCTCGCCTACCGCGTCAACGACCTGCTCCTCCCGATCGTCAAAGGTGTCGGCTCCGAGATCGCCTACCGTCAGCTCGCCGAAAGCCTGCAGACACTCGGCGGCTCCGGCTTCCTGCAGGACTACCCGATCGAGCAGTACATCCGCGACTCCAAGATCGACTCGCTGTACGAAGGCACCACGGCCATCCAGGCCCAGGACTTCTTCTTCCGCAAGATCGCCCGTGACCGCGGCGTCGCACTCGCTCACGTTGCGGGACAGATCAAGTCGTTCATCGACAGCGAAGCAGGCAACGGTCGCCTCAAGGCCGAGCGCGCCCTGCTGTCCACCGCACTCGAAGACGTACAGGCCATCGTCACCGGAATGACCCAGCAGCTCATGGGCGCTCAGGAGCAGCCGACCGAGCTGTACAAGGTCGGACTCGCATCCGTGCGCTTCCTCATGGGCTTCGGCGACCTGCTCATCGGTTGGCTTCTGCTCCGTCAGGCCGAGATCGCCATCAAGGCACTCGACAACGGCGCAGAGGGCAAGGAGAAGTCGTTCTACGAGGGCAAGATCGGCGTCGCATCGTTCTTCGCCAAGAACGTGCTCCCCGAGCTCACCGCTACCCGCAGCATCCTCGCCAACATCGACCTCGACGTGATGGAGCTCGACGAAGCAGCCTTCTGATCCTCGATTCGCCAGCGGCCGCACCCTCGTCGGGGTGCGGCCGTTGTTCGTTTTCCTCGCTGATCACCCCTACCCCGCAGCACCACCCCTCCCCTCCCCTCCCCTCCCCGCAAACGCACACGCATTTGCGCCGACCGGCGGGCTCAGCCCCACCACCCACACAAACGCACACGCATTTGCGCACACCAGCAGGCCAGACCCAGCACCCACACAAACGCACGTGCATTTGCGCACACCAGCAGGCCAGACCCAGCACCCACGCAAACGCACGTGCATTTGCTGGGCCGAAATCGGATCAGCTCCGTGAGCCGAACGGCGGCATATAGATCACACGCCCGAGGGGTGTAGGAAGTTTCTCAGCCAATGCCAGAGCCTGCTCGATACGCTTCACGACCGGATCGAAGTTCCACAACTCGTCCCACGTGATACGAACGAACGGGTACCCGAGCGCGCGGACGTTGTCCTCACGCTTCTTCTCCTCGAACACAACGTCTCCCGGATCCTGTCCCGGTCGAAGGTCACGCCCGTATTTGACCTCGCCGTCGAACTCGATGACAACCTTTCGCGCCGCCAGAATGTCGACGCGGGCAATGATTCGACCTTCGGTATCCACAATCTTCGCCTGTGGATCGAGGTCTCTGAAACCTGCCGTCAACAATCGAGTTCGACTCAGTGACTCACCGACACTTTCACTTCTACCGTCGAGGATTTCGATCGCCTGCCTCGCAGCGGCTATCCCCTTCCGCCCGCGAGCACGATCCAACTCGAGGTTCAGCGCAGAATGCGACAGCCCACCTCGAACGGCGGCGTCTCCGAGTGCCACAGCTGTGTCGAGAGATGCAGTTCGCCCCATGTCGACGACAGTGCGCGCCTGCGTGGTCACCCTCCGACCGTCCAGGATCTCGACCTCCTCCAGCGGTGCACAGTGCACCACCGACCTGGCGCTCGAACGACCACCGCCCTTCCGATCGCGTGTCACGTGAACCTTGCTCAGATTGATGCCGGTCAGCGGCAGCCGGTGCAGCACTGCTGCAGAATGATGACTCACCACCGCTGCGTCGTCCACGCAGGGGAGGAGAGCATCGACGGCCAGAACATGTCGGGCAACATCGCTGAGCAGCGCGTAATTGCTCGAGCTGACGTAACTTCCGTAGCCCAACCGTCGCCATCCACCTTCGGTGTACAGCAGCCGCAACTGAAAGTCGGTAAGTCCTGCTTCGAGTGCGTCGACGCGACGAAGAGGATGCGCGGGATCCGGTTTCATGCATACAGCGTGCCCCACGAAAACCCCGATTCGACCGGGCTCCGGCAATCTGTGGATAACTATTTCCCGCGCCGGAGGGTTATCCACAGGTGGCCGAAGAGCACTGGTGGACTGCCACTTTCAGTGGTATACGACGCCAGCATCACGCAAACGCACGTGCATTTGCGTAGCAACCTGGGCCGCACACCCCACCACACGCAAACGCACGTGCGTTTGCGCAGGTACCAGCGGCGACGACCCCGGGTCGATCAGATGCTTCGCTCCAAATGCCCCGGAAGCAGGTGGCCCATCCGGTCGCGTTTGGTCTCGAGGTAGCGAACGTTGGCGGGGGCAGCCCCCACGATCAGTGGGACTCGGGCGGTGACGCCGATTCCGTTGGCGCGCAACCCGTCGACCTTGTTCGGGTTGTTGGTCAGCAGCCGCACTTCAGTCACACCGAGATCTTCGAGTATCGCTGCGGCACCGCCGTATTCGCGGCCGTCGGCGGGCTCGTCCAGTTCGAGGTTGGCCTGCATGGTGTCGAATCCCTGGTCCTGCAGTCGGTATGCCGCGAGCTTCTTGAGCAGCCCGATGCCTCGCCCCTCGTGTCCGCGCAGGTACACGACGACACCACCCTCGCGCGCGACACGTGCCAGCGCCGCGTCGAGTTGCGGGCCGCATTCGCATCGTTCGGACGAAAATGATTCACCGGTAAGGCATTCGGAGTGCACACGCACAATAGGTGCACCGGCAAGATCCCCGTTGGCCAAGGCGATGTGCTCGGCGCCCGTTTCTCGATCCGTGTAGCCGTATGCGCGGAACTCGCCGTGCGACGTCGTCAGGACCGTTTCTGCGACGCGGTCGACCCTACGAGGCGCTGGAACCGAGGAAATGCCTTGTGCAAGACGATAGTTGATCAGTTGTTCGATGGTGAGCACCGGCAGCTGCAATCTTCGCCCGAGCGCTTCGATGTCGGGGAACGTCATCATGGAACCGTCGTCGGCGACGAGTTCTGCAATCACTCCGACGGCAGGGACGCCGGCAAGAGAGCAGAGGTCGACCGCCGCCTCGGTATGCCCTGGACGCTCCAGCACGCCACCTGGCCTCGCCCGCAACGGTATGACGTGCCCAGGGCGAATCAGATCCGACGCCACGGACGTCGGATCTGCCAGAACCCGCAGTGTCCGAGCCCTGTCGGCGGCGCTGATGCCCGTCGTCACTCCGACTGCCGCGTCGACGGTCACGGTGTACGCGGTCTTCTTGGGGTCCTGATTGTCGGCAACCATCGGCGGAAGCTCCAACGCGTCTGCGCGCGCCCCGGACATCGGCGCGCACAGCAGGCCGGAGGTGTTGCGAATCGTCCACGCCGTCCATTCCGGTGTCACCCGGTCGGCAGCGAGGATGACATCTCCCTCGTTCTCGCGTCGAGCATCATCGGTCACCAGGACCGGTTTGCCTTGCGCAAGCGCCTCGAACGCGCGCTCGATCACTGCCCGACCTCTGTCGCCAGCTTGCGAAATTTGCTGCCGTGGAACACGATCGGCGCGACGTCCTTGATCTCCAGTTCGTTGATCCGCAGCAGCACGATCGCATGATCGCCCGCCGGGACCTCCTCGGTGACCGTCGCGTCGAGCCACATGCTTGCGCCGCCGATGAACACTGCACCGTCTTCGGTGGTCGTGACCTCGAGCCCCTCGAAACGATTGCCGGTCTTGGCGGCAAGTGTGCGGGCGGCGACGTCGTGTGCCTCACCGAGGACGCTGATACCGATGCGCTCCGCCGCAGCGAACTTGGGCCACGTCGTCGACGTGTTCTGCACACAGACTGCGACGAGAGGCGGCTCGATCGACACTGCGACGAAGCTACTGGCGGCCATTCCGATCGGCGTACCGTCGATCTCGGCGCACAGAGCGACGACCCCACTCGGGAACTGCCCGAAAGCCGCACGGAGGATTCCCGAGTCGAGTTCGGTGGAAGCCAGTGTCATGAGATGTCCGTTCTGGTGGTCGATGCTGCGGTCAGAACGCCGCCCCAACGGGCAACGTAATCGGCGATACGAGTGTCGGTCGTATAGGTCGTGTCTATCAGGTAGAGGCCCGGGGCCGGTGTGACGGCACCCAATTCGACGAGGGTGTGCTTGAGAAAGATGTCCGACGCCATGGCGTGCGCGGGCCCGGCGCCGAGCATCAGCGGCACCACGACGACGTCCTTCAGCCCGTCACCACCTGCGAATTGATCGAGGAACAGCTTCAGAACACCGGTGTATGTGGCCTTGAACGTCGGGCTGGCCACGACGACGAGATCGGACGTGCGTACCGTCTCGACGGCGGCGGCCACTGCCGCGTCGCCCCATCCGAGCAGTCCGGCACCCAGGGTGATGACATCGACCGTCTCGTCGACTTCACGGCCTGTCAGGCTCTCGGCCACCAGCCGGGCAGCGTCGAGCGTCCGGGATCCGGGTTTCGGGTTTCCTGCCACCACTGTCAGTTTCACTCGGGCCTCCAGCCACATCGTTTTGCGAGGTGACTGTTACTCAACACCGTGCCTATGTCGGATATGCAACCCGAATGTGGCGGCCGTATTGCGCCGCGGGCTGGTACATCCACACGACGTCGAGCAGCGGCTCAGCAGGAAAATCGCATCTGAACGCCGCTCGCAAACGCACGTGCATTTGCGCAGAACCAGGGCCATACCCACCCCAAACCCACAAACGCACGTGCGTTTGCGCAGAACCAAGGCCACACCCACCCCAAACCCACAAACGCACGTGCGTTTGCGGGGAAGGAGGGGCTGCTAGGCCTGCAGGCGCCTGAATTTGCTGCCGTGGAAGATGATCGGATCGATCTCGCTCTGGACTTCGAGAGAGTGGATACGCAGGAGAACTATCAGGTGATCGCCTGCCGGAACCTGCTGATCGATGGTGGTGTCGAGCCACGCCGTCGCACCGCTGATGAACACCGCCCCCTGCTCGGTGGTCTGAAGCTCGAGACCCGCGAACCGGTCGCCGGTCTTTGCAGCCAGCGTCCGCGCAGCGTCGTCGTGCGCCTCACCCAGGACGCTGACGCCGATGCTTCGGACGCCCTCGAGCTTGGGCCAGGTCGTCGACGTGTTCTGGATGCAGACGGCGACGAGCGGTGGCTCGATGGACACTGCGACGAAGCTGCTGGCCGCGAGGCCGACAGGAACTCCGTCGATCTCCGCTGCCACCGCGACTACGCCACTCGGAAACTGCCCGTACGCCTGCCGGAGTGTTGCCTGATCCAGGTCTGTGTGCGTGAGCGTCATGCCGAAGCTCCCTTTCGCGAGTCCGCAGCGGCCGTGATGATGGGTCCCCATCGCCGTGCGTAATCCACGATACGAGTGTCGGTGGTGAAAGTGGTATCGATCAAATAAAGCCCAGGCGCAGGCGTGATCGCTCCCAGCTCGACGAGTACCGGCTTGAGCAGGAGATCGGGTGCCAACGCGTGGGCGGGACCGGCACCGAGCATCAGGGGGACGGCGACGACGTCGCGTAGCCCTTCATCGGTGGCGAACTGGTCGAGGAACAGCTTGAGAACACCGGTGTACGTGGTCTTGAACGTGGGGCTGGCGAATACGACGATGTCGGACTTCGAGACCTGGTCCACTGCTGCAGCGACGGCCTCGTCACCCCATCCGAGCAGGCCGGATCCCAGCGTGATGACGTCGATCTGCCCATCTGCCGGGGCACCGACCAGCTCCGAGGCAAGCAGTCCCGCCGCCTCCAGAGTTCGGGATCCTGGCTTGGGGTTTCCTGCCACCACTGTGACCGTCATTGCGTTACGCCTGCCTTCGCACTCGAGAATTGTTGCCCGGACAAGCCAACACCCCGGCACGCCTGATGTCCATGTCCAGAATCAGCGAGATTCTTAGCGGCGCCAGGACGCGGGAATTAAAGTGCCCGACGACGCGTCCTAGAGGGAAGAATCGTTAGCAAGACTTACGGAGGAAGATCGACGTGCCGAGGATCGACAGTTACATCGCGCTGGGAGACTCGTTCACCGAAGGCGTCGGCGATGCCGATCCGACGAGCCCGAACGGGGTCAAAGGCTGGGCCGACCGAGTCGCCGAGCAGTTGGCCGCGGGCAATCCCGACTTCAGATACGCCAACCTCGCGGTACGCGGCAAGCTCCTCGACCAGGTGATCGAGGACCAGGTGAAGTTCGCCGTCGAGGCCGCCCCCGACCTCGTCACCGTCTACGCAGGCGGCAACGACATGATGCGCCCCAAGGTCGACATCGACGGAATCGTCGGGCGGTACGACGCGGCCCTCGCGGATCTGAAGGCAACCGGCGCGCGTGTGGTCGCATTCACTGCGTACGACGCCGGCTGGTCGCCGATCTTCCGAACCTTCCGTGGCCGAACCGCGATATACAACGAACTCCTGCGCGAGGTCGCCGACCACCGAGGCATCGAGCTCGTCGACTACTGGCGGTTCGACGGGTACGACGACCCCCGCATGTGGGACTGGGACCGCCTGCACATGTCGACACGTGGCCACACGCGTATGGCGGCCGAGGTCCTCGACTTCCTCGGCGTCGAACATTCGATACAGCTGGAGGATCTCGACGCCCTGCCACCGATCGACCCGGCTGCCCGACGACGGGAGAACGCCGAATGGGTCAAATCCTTTGCCGCGCCCTGGGTGTCCCGACGCCTGCGCGGTGCGTCCTCGGGGGACGATGTCGCACCGAAGCACTCGGCGCTACAGCATCTGGCTCTCTGACGACGGGTCGTCTGTAAATTCTGCATTACGCGGCTCGAAACCTGCCGCACCCTGCCTGCGATTATGCATCCCCACAGACCGGCCGGTCCGAGGTGTCGCAGATGCGGGTGCAACGACTACCACACCTGCACAGCATGATTCGAACTTACTGGTGACCGAGACCACATACTTGTCGCTAGCGAAAATCTCGGAGCACCCTTCGGTGACCTGCCCGTAACACGCGGGTGATGCACTGGCCTCGGCAACGGTGCCGATCCGTCGTTCGTCCCGTGTACTCGCGTAGGAGCACCCCCATGCAGCAACCAGTAGTCGTACAGCCACCACGTCATCCGCGAGCGGTCGGCGGATCCGCTGGGACCAGGCAACGATCCACCCGCATAGTTCATCAACTGCTGCGGTCCTCGATCAAGAGTGGCGTGTTGAAGGACGGCGAGAATCTGAACGAGGAGCACCTGATCACCTCGCTGGATTCCACTCGATCCTCGGTTCGAACGGCGCTGCAGATGCTCGCCGACGAAGGACTCGTCAAGCGTCAGCGCAAGATGGGAACCATAGTGCAGGGCAAACCCGTTCAGCTCCGGATGCACGATATCATCGCCACCGGTTCGACACCGATCGAGTACGTGCGTTTCAACGAGCACATCATTCCGTCGGCCGGCCTGATTCGAGAGCGAATGCAGACCGACGTCGAACACGTCCGAATGCTGGAATTCGTCATGAGCGTGGACAGCACTCCGATCGGTACGTTGACCGCGTTCCAGATCAACCCGAACGCGCCGACGCCGATGCACATGGTCGAGGCTGCCAGAATCTCGGAACTGTTCGTGCAGGAGTACGGCGTGCCGTTCGGGCGCATGGACTGTTGGGTCGATGCCGTTCCGGCCGACGACAGAACCGCGCGGATGCTGAAGGTAGAGCCCAATTCCATTCTGCTGGTCAGAGATCAGGTTCTGTACGACACCGAGGGCTACGTGCACGAGTTCGGCTACGCGCACTACCGCGCCGATATGGTGTCCTTTCATTCTTCGCCGGATATGCAGTGAATCGTCGGGCACCGAATGTCTCGGTGCCCGACGACCCGGCACGAGGTGCTACTTGTAGGACAGGTTCGCGTAGTCGATCCAGTTGTCGGATCGCTGTGCGAATCCCGCTACGTCGCTCGACAGTACGACACTCGGCTGTACCTGCGCGATGAAGACGATCGGTGATTGATCGACGTAGATCTTCTCGGCCTCGTTCCACGCCTTGCCTGCTTCGTCGGACAGGGCGTCGGGCAACGCATTTCCGGCGTCGAGCGCATCGGTGAACGGCTGGTACTGCCAATCGGCGAAGTTGTTCGACGAATCGGGGGCGGTGTAGACGGTCAGCTCGTACGGCGGAGTCAGCGTGATGGCGTAGTCGCGCAGAATGAACGCCTGCGAGGTGTGCTCGCTGCGCTGCTGGGAGAACTGTGCGCCTGGCATCTGATCGATCTGGATGTCGAAACCGCCTTCACGAGCAGCGGTTTGGATCTGAATGGCCGCCTCACGGGTATCGGGATCCGCGGCGTTCACCGCGAGCGAGAACGACACACCGTTCGGGAATCCGGCTTCGGCGAGCAACTCCTTCGCCTTGATCGGATCGTAGGTGTACTCGATCTGACCTTCGTTGGTGTAGCCGGGAGCATCCTGGAGTAGAAACCCCGATCCGTTGCGGGCGGCGAGACCGCGGTACACGTCGTCGACGATCGGCTGATACGGCGTCGCATATGCCATTGCCTTGCGTACCAACGGATTGTCGAACGGTGCCTTGTTGGTCACGAGCGGCATCATCAGGTACATGTTCGGGTTGTCGACCTGCGGGACGAACACGTTCGAGTCGGACGAGAGCCCGGCCGAATCGGCGGGCGTGACAGCGGTCGCGACCTGAGCGTCGCCGTTCTTCACCGCGTTGGCTCGAGTTCCTGCGTCGGAGACGATGCGCAGGTTGACGGTGTCGATCGGGATCTCGCCTCCGATCCAGTCCTCGCGCGCCTTCAGTACTGCCCTGACGCCAGGCTCGTACTCGGTGACCTCGTAGGCGCCGAATCCGTAGTTCGGGTTCTCCGCACTCCACTTGACCGCATACGGATCATCGGCTGTGACATGCTCTTTCAGCAGAGTGCTGTCGTATATCTGACTCAGCAGATCGGACATCAGGGCCAGGAACGTGGTACCGAGGCCGGCCTGCGGCAGTGTGAACGAGACGGTTCGGTCGTCTATCTTGACGATCTGCGATGCGGGGTCGGTGATAGAGGGCGCCATGATTCCGGGCGACAAGGACGTGGGCGTACCGAACTTTCGCTCGAACGACCACAGCACGTCGTCGGCGCTGAGGGTGTTGCCCGCGGCGCTCTTCGCCTCGGTGAGGGTGAACGTGTAGGTCAGTCCGTCGTCGCTGACGGTGTATCCCGATGCGAGGTAGGGATCGTAGGTGTACGTGTCCTGTTGCTGGGCGCCGTCCTGAGTGGCATCGACGTACGGCTTGCGCAGCAGCGTCGCTTGCAGATTGTTCGCCGCTTCCAACCCTCCGAAAGCGTTGTCGAGCGCCCAGCTGATGCCGGTGTCGGGGGTGACGATGGTCAGTGTGTCGCCTGCGTCACCCGCCTCGGAATTGTTGTTCGACGACGAACATCCGGCGAGTGCCACAGTGGCGACGGTCAGCGCGGCGGCGAATCGCACCAAAGATTTTCGTGATGATGACAGCATTGATCGACACTCCTGAGATGAAGGGAAAATCGGGGGGTTGTCAGTTGTCGTTGTCGAAGAGTCGACGACCGACTGCCGTGATGGCGAACACGGTGAGAGCGATGGCAATTGCGGGGAACAGTGCGGACCACCAGCGGCCTGCTGCTGCGGCCGCGGCACCGGTGGAGATCATCGTTCCCCACTCCGGAGTCGGCGGTGCAAGGCCGACACCGAGGAACCCCAGGCCCGCGGTCAAGACGATCGCCGAGCCGAACACGAGCGACGCGTTCTCCAGAGCGGGCCACGCCGAGTTGGGAAGCACATGCCGGAACACGAGCGACAATTCGCTCTCGCCCGACACCCGTGCCGCGTCGAGGTAGGCCTCACCCCGGACTCTGAGAACCTCCGTTCGAACGAGCCGTGCCTGGTTCGGCAGGAGCACAACCGTCAGGGCTACCGTGATCGACAGAATCGATTGTCCGAAGAACGCGATGAGGACCAATCCGATGACGATCGCGGGAACGGCCTGCACGAGATCGACAGCACGGGCCATGCCGCGCGAGAGAATTCCGATCACACCGGACCTCGACTCGTTCATGCCGATGATCAATCCGATGGTGATGCCGACAATGGTTGCCACGATCGCAGTCCCGAGCCCGATGAGTACATCGTTCTGCGTCGCGGCGATCGTCCGCGAGAAGACGTCGAGCCCCGAGGAGTCGGTCCCGAACCAATGGTCCCCACCGGGCGAGATATCGGGCTTGGCAACGACGTCTCGTGTGCTGTACGGCACCAGGAGCGGCCCGACGAGAGCGATCAGCACGACGATTCCCGCGGGAATCAGCCCGATCCAGCGACGCAGTGACCGACTCGATCGCGTCACCTCGGGAGATGGTGCCGGTTCGACGCTCTTCGGTTCGCCGGTCGGCTCGGGTGTGCGTGGGTCGAGTGACAATGTCATGATCAGCTACCTTCCGTCGTGGCGCCGGGTCGTCGACGAGGGTCGAGGAGCATGTTGACGATGTCGACGAAGAAGAACACGAACAGCGACACCGCTGCGACGATGATCAGAAATCCCTGCAGCGCAACGAAGTCCGACCGACTGACTGCCTGAACCGCGTACTCACCCATGCCGGGCATCGCGAACAACTGCTCGACGATCACTGCGCCGCCCAACATGAATCCGAAAATGGTGCCGAACATGGCCACCGTCGACGGCAGTGCGCGGCGGGCGATGCTGAGCCTCACCATCGTCGGCGACGCCCCCGAGGCAATGCGGAACTTCGTCGACTGGGCATCTTTCGCTTGTTCGAGCGAACGGATGAACAGCTTGGACAACATCGGTGCGTAGGCGATGACGAGCACCGCGATCGGGAGCCACATGTGCTTGATCATCGAACCCATCAAGATGGTGTCGCTCGAGAGCATCGCGTCCACGAACGGCAGACCGGTGACGCGTGGGGCAGCATTGAGCATCGTGTCGTATCGGCCGATCGGTGCAGGCGCCCAGTGCAGCACCGAATAGAAGACGAAGATGCCTGCGACACCGAGGCAGAAATCCGGAACCGCACCTGCAGCTCGGGAATACCCCGCTACTGCTCTCGCGAGCGGATTCCGTGGCCTCATCACCACGAAGAAGCCGATTGCCAGCGTCAGGACGCTGGAGATGATCATCGCGACCAAGGCGAGTTCGAGAGTTGCAGGCAACCGAACCTTCATCTCCTCGAGCACTCCAGCGCCGGTGATGATCGAACTGCCGAAGTCGAGCGTGACGACGTTACCCAGGAACGTGGTCAACTGGGAGAAGATGCTTCCCGTCAGACCGAGGGACTCACGAGCGGAGTCGTATTGCTCCGGCGTCATCGTCTGACCGCCCGAAATGGCACGGACAGGGTCTCCTGGAATCAGCCGCACCACGAAGAAGACGACGATCGAGAAGAAGAAGATGTGCAGCGGCACAACGATCAGCCTGCGCATCCACCACAGGTTGGATTTCAATATCGTCATCGGGCCGCTCCTGACCGGTCGGACGACGCGGTGGTCCGGTACGCGTCGACGAGGCTTCTGGTGTACGGGTGCTCGCTGTGGAAGACGACCTGCGAGGTGCTGCCCTGCTCGACGATCACGCCCTGATACATGACAATCAGTTCCTCGCAGATGAACGCCGTCGCCGGCAGTCCGTGCGAGACGAAGACCAGGCCCGCCTCGTTGTGCACGCAGTGATCCTTGAGCAGGTTCAACACCGAGCCCTGCACCGACACGTCCAGAGCGGACACGGCTTCGTCGCACACGATCAGCTTCGGTTCGATCACCAGCGCTCGCGCGATGGAGAATCGCTGTCGCTGGCCACCGGAAACCTGGTGCGGCTTCCGATCGGCCAGGGACGGATCGATACTGAGCGATTCGAGAGTCGAGTCGACACGCTCGTTCGCCTCCTTGGTGGACAACCCGAGCAGGGTGAGCAACGGCCGACGTACACCGTCGCGCAACGACCTGCGCGGATCGAACGAGGAGGACGTGTCCTGAGCCACCAGCTGTACGTTCGTTCGAAATTCGTGAATCTCACTCTTGGACATCGATTTCAAGTCGCGACCTCGGTACTCGACGCTGCCCGACGTCGCGAAGTCCAGACCCATCATCAGTCGCACCAACGTCGACTTGCCCGAACCGGATTCGCCGACGATGCCGAGTCTGGTCGTCGAGTCGAGCAGCAACGACACCTTGTCGACGGCGACGTGGGCGTTACCCGACCGCCCGTCGAACACTCTGCGCACATCGGTGAACTGCACCGAACCGTCGTAGCTCATCGCTGCACCGCCGATACGGAATTCATCGTCGGAAGATGTTCCAACAGAGACGATTCCAACGTCGGGATACATGCGAGCAAACCTTGCGTGTACGGTTCGGTCGCCGTCCGCGCCAGATCTGCCGAACGTCCTTCTTCGACGACCTTTCCCTTGTGCATGACCAGGGTGCGGTCGGTGAACTCCTGACACAGGGAGATGTCGTGACTGACGATGATCAGCGCGGTACCGAATTCGTCGGTCAACGAGACCATCAGTTGCATCAGCTCACGCGAGAGCGTGGCGTCCAGCGCGCTCGTCGGCTCGTCGGCGATCAACAGCGCCGGCTGTGCACACAGCCCGAGCGCGATCATCACTCGCTGCCGCATGCCACCGGACAACTCGTACGGCCTCGAACCGAGCACCCTGGCCGTGTCGTGCAGACCGACTCGGCTCAGCCACTGCTCGGCCGACGCGTCGGCTGCCTTGCGACTCACCTTCTCGTTGTTCCGAATCACCGATCGAAGCTGACTGCCGATCTTCCACACCGGGTCCAGCGACGTCATCGCATCCTGGAAGACGACCGAGATTCCGGGGATTCGCGACGGCAGCACACCCGCTCGACGTGCAAGTAGATCTTCGGAGCCGAACCGCATGGCCTCGGCACTGACCTGGGCATCCGATGCCAGGAAGCCGGCGATCGCCATGGCCGAGTTGGTCTTGCCCGAGCCGGATTCTCCGACTATCGCAATACGTTCGCCTCTCTCGACCGACAGCGAGAAGCCGTCGACAGCCTTGAACGGCCCGCGGGGCGTGGCATAGACCACGCTGAGGTCGGAGACCTCCAACAGCGGTGCGGAGGTGTGCTCGGCGAGCTCCGCCACTGCCGTGACTTGTTCCTTGGTCGATACTGACATACGTACTCGATTCGTTCGTGGAGCTTTCTGTAGGAAAAACCTAGGAGCACCGTGTTTCCGGACGGTCCACCGCAGGTAACCGCCCCATTACGCGACCTGGGTCAGAAGTCGAGCAGGTTCTCGCGGAACGTTTTGTGCGCGTATCCATCTCGAATGAGTCCGCGGCGGCGGAGTTCGGGGGCCAACCCGTCGCACACCTCGATGATGGATCTGCGCGTCATCTCCGGATACAGCAGGAAGCCGTCGCCGCCTGCTTCTTCCATGACATCGCCCATCTGCGAGGCGATGCTGTCCGAGGTTCCGACGAACTCCATTCCGTAGTTGGTCGGGCCTTCGGCCAGGTCACGCAGGGTGATGTTCGCCGAATCCGCGAGCCAGGATTTGGCCGTCGTCGTCTCGCCGTTGCCCAATTCCTGCGGAACCGGGCCGTCGAGATCGTATTTCGCGTAGTCGACGACGCCACCGGAGACGTAGGACAGTTGCCACAGCCGTTTTTCGACGTTCTCCTGGTCCTTCTTCGCTGCGTCGTACCGATCGAACCGGGCTTGCGCCTCGCTCTCGGTGTCGGCGAGATACGGGATGGCCATGAACAAGATCTTGAGATCACCCGGCTTGCGGCCGTGCTTGATCAACCGCTCGTCCATGTCCTTACGCAGCGCCTTCATCTCCTCGGGAGACTTGGCGAGGGCGAGCATCGTGTCGGCGTGACGCGCGGCGAGTTCGCGTCCTGGCACCGAGTTTCCCGCTTGCGCGACGACGGGGCGACGCTGCGGCCCCGGAATCGTGTTCAGTGGTCCGCGGCAACTGAGATACTTGCCTTCGAAATCGATGGTCTTGACCTTGGTGTGGTCGGCGTAACGCGGTTCGAGTTGATCGTGCACCAGCGCATCGGGCTCCCAGGACTCCCACAGCTGACTGACGATGTCCATCCACTCCTCGGCCATCGCATAACGCTCGGAATGCTCGAAGTGCTTGTCGTAACCGAAGTTCTGTGCGACACGATGCGTCACGGATGTGACGACGTTCATGCCCACTCGCCCACGGGTGAGGTGGTCGAGCGTGACCATCGATCGTGCCGCGAGGAACGGCGGGTATTGAATCGTCGACATTGTCGCGACGACGCCGATGTGTTCGCTCGCCGCGGTGAGCAACGGCACCAGCGGTATCGGATCGTTCTTCGGGGCCATCATTCCGTACTTGAGCGTCGTCTCCATCGACCCGCCGTAGGTGTCCTCGATCATCGACGTGTCCTCGATGAAGAGCAGATCGAACCCGGCGCGTTCGAGCGAGGTCGTCAAATCGACGTAGAGACCCGGCTGCGTCCAATCGGTCATGGATCGACCCGCCCAATTGCCGTACCACGGCTGCATTCCGAAACCGTTGCCGAGGAACCATCCCAGTCTGAACATCAGTGTCTCCTTTTCGTGTCGAGTCGGTCAGAAGGACCGGAGGTTGTCGCGGAAGTGTTCGTGCGAGAATCCTTTTCGGATGAGGCCGCGGCGGCGAAGCGCAGGGCACAGACCCTCGGTGATCTCGCGTGTGTATTCGCGTGAGGTGGGTTGGCTCAGAAACATGAATCCGTCACCGCCGACGTATTCCATGGCCGCGTCCATCTGCTCGGCGACGGTGTCCGGAGACCCGACGAGCTCCATGCTCGCCACCCGCATCCCCGACGCGAACTCGCGCACGGTCTGATGCCCGAAATCGCGCTTGTAGCCATCGAACATCCCCTGATGGCCGTTGGTGGTCATGTCCTCGGGAATCGGCTTGTCCGGGTCGAGAACCGAGAAATCGAGCTCCATGGTGGCGGCGAAATTAACCATCTGGGCTTCGAAGTTGCGCTGCTTGTCATCCTTGAACTGCTGATGCCGTTCCTGCGCTTCGGCATCGGTCTTTCCGATCGTCGGATGCACGACGAAGAAGATCTTGATGTCGTCCGGGTTTCGGCCGAATTCCTCGGCGCGAGCGCGGATGTCATCGCGGTACTCCTTCATGTTCTCGAGACCGTTCGGGATACACAGCAGCATGTCGGCGTTCTTCGCGGCGAAGGCCCGGCCACGCGGAGACGATCCTGCCTGACAGATGACGGGCTTCTCCTGCGGGCTACGCGGAGTGTTCAGTGGACCACGGACCTTGAAGTACTTGCCCTCGTGGTGAATCGGCGAAACCTTGGTGTGATCGGCATAGTATCCGGACACCGGATCGGCAAGAATCGCCTTCTCCTCCCACGAATCCCATAGTTTCGTCACGACATCGACGAACTCCTCGGCGATCTCGTAACGCGTGTCGTGTGCGGGCAGCTTGTTCATCCCGAAGTTCTGCGCCGCGCGGTCCTCGCTCGAGGTCACCACATTCCACCCGACACGTCCCCGGGTGACATGATCGAGCGTCGAGAACGTCCGTGCAAGAAGGTAAGGCGGGTAGAAGGTCGTCGACGCCGTCGCCACTATTCCGATGTGCTCGGTCGCGTACGCGAGCATCGACACCACGGGGACGGGATCGAGCTTCGGCGCGTACATACCGACCTTGAGCTCCAGTTCGGCTGTACCGGCATAGATGTCGGAGACCATGAGGGAGTCCTCCAGCATCATGAAATCGAATCCGGCACGTTCCATGTCGCGCACCATGTCGACGTAGTACCGCGCGTCGGTCCACCCGATCGCGTCTTCCGACCATCCGGTCCGCCACTCGGGTGTGGTCAGATTCCCGAACCACCCGAGCCTGAAAGGCGCTGCACCCATTCGCATCCTCCTGAAGAAGTCCTCACGCGACCTAAGGAACGCCGCGTCCGATGGAACAAGGAAACGGCGTGAGGATGTCACATCGAAGACGTGGGAGTACCGGAACGATTAAGCAGGTTCACAGGCTCGACATCGGCCCGCTGAGCTGGTGATACCTCAGCAGTCGTCACGATGTACGCCGGATTCTCGATGTCCGTGTGCGCTTCGATCGGGCGCAGAGCCGTCCGAATCGCCAGTGCAACGCACGCGACGCCGAACACCGTGATCGCGGAGACAGTACCTCCCAGCACACCCCAGGACGTCCCTGCCGCACCCGTCACCAACACGAACAGACCTGCTGCGAGATAGCAGATTCCGGAGTACGTCGCGGCGAATCGACCCTGCTGCAGCGGCGACAGGCCACCCGCGAGGATACGAAATCCACCCGAGTACGACGGGGACTGGCCGATGCCGAACAGCACACACCCCAACCCCGTCACGACGACCGATGCCGCCGCGAAGCCGACCGAGGTGACCACGGCACCTGCCGCGAGGACACACAGCGACATCGACAGTGACATACGGCGGCCGACCGCAGTCGAGAGCATCTGGAAGGCGGCTGCAGCGGTGAGGCAGGCCACGCCTGGCACGGCAGCAATGACCAAGGAGAGATCGGGATCCTGCGAGACCAGTACGGTCGGAACGATTCCCACCGCGAATGCCCCTACGATCCAGCCAAGCGCACCTGCCGAATAGGCGACAGCGGTGCGTGCGACGTCGCCGCCTGGGCGCGCTGCAGGTGATACGTCCTGCATTTCTTCGACCGACCCCCTCCACACGCGTCTGCCGTTGATCAATGCCGCTGTCAGCAACACCAGGACGACGACCGATACGGTCGCGTGAATCACGAACACAGTCGTCCGAGGGGAGGGTAGGACGGCAACGACGACCATCGAGAAGCCGAGGCCGACGGAGGCAGCCAACATCGCCGTTGTCGTGATCATCGACCTGCCGCTTTCGCCGAGCGCGGCGAGCGCAAAGGTCGCAGCGGGTCCCGTCGCGAGCCCGACCGCGGCACCGGTACACACTCGGGCCGCGCACAGCAGACCTACGTTGTCACCCATCACACAGAAGACGACGTCGGCGACCGCGGTGAGTACGAGCGCAGCAGGAAGGACGAACTGCGGGTACAGGGAGAGCCGAGAACGAGCCAGAGTGAACAGTGCGGCCACGAGGCCGAAGAAGTACGCGCTGAACGCGATCCCCACGTCCAGCTGGGTCAGACCCAGGTCCTGGACGTAGAGCGGGAACAGCGGAGTCGGTCCGTTGGATCCGAGAACTGTGACGAAGAAGGCGAGCGCCGCCGTCACGCCGAGGTGAAACCGTGTGCGTCCGATCGACATTGCACTCCCGAGGACATGCCTCCGACCGTGCGTCGGAGATCTCGCCCGCAGTACACATCACACTGGAGTCACCGCCGTTGCCGTCGCCTCACGTCTTCATTTCGCGGCTGACGATGCTCCCCGACCTGGCAATCAGGGGTGATTACGCAGCTTTCGATCGCGAGACGCTCACTCGCCGTCCTCGTCCGGCGGGGCACCAGCGGCGGGAGCTGCAGGTGCAGGCTCGTCCGCCGGCTTCGGATCAGGTTCGGGGGAAACGCATTTCACAATGGGGATCGGGTCGTACTTGACCGTTCGGGTGTCGCGCGAGACCTCGTTGCCCGACGCGATGTCTGTGACGACTCGGGTGTCACTGGCAGTGAATCCTGGCCCGCCGCCGGAAGGGACGCATCCGCTGCCTGCGGGGAGTGTGACGGTGTCGGGGCTGGTCGGGTTGGTGCGCGACCCGGTGATCGAGTCGACCTCGACCGTCTTGGTACCCCACAGCCTCACCGTCACATCAGAACTGGTCCCGAATGCCTCGATGACGATGCCGGTCTTGGTCGGATTGGTGAACTTCAGGTCGATGGCACCCTCGAAGACCGTTGCCTCCCGGGCTTCGGGATACCGACTGATGTAGTAACTGTGCTCGGTGTGCCCTGCATCTTCCATTCCGCCGAAGTACGACGCGTTGTACAGCGTCGTCGCGAACTGACTGATGCCGCCGCCCACCGCTCGATCCGGTCGGCCGTGGTCGATGATTCCGGACTCGACGAATCCTTGCGCGGTGCCACGAGGGCCGGTGAAGTCGTTCAGCGAGAACGTCTCACCCGGCTTCACGAGCGCACCGTTGACGATGTCGGCGGTGAGCCTGATGTTCACACCGGACGCGTATTCGAACCCGCCCGTGGTGTATTCGGCGACGACCTCCTTGATCCCGAGGGCTTGCGCCCCCTCGGTGGTCAGCGCGGGCTGCGCGGGCTCGTACAGCGCGTCGGTGGTTCGGGTCTCGGACGACGACAACAGCGCAGGCAGCTGCTCGAGCGTCTTCGGCCACTGCACCATCTCGCCGACTACGCCCGGCACCACAGTCGGCGCGCCACCGCCGAGTGCGAACGTCGCATCCTTCGGTTCGGTTTCCGTCGACACCAGTTGCGGCGCAAGCACTCCGATTGCCGCATCGGTGTCGTAGCGGGCCGCGAGCGCACCCTGTCCATCAGGTTCGAACGACAGAATGTTCGCTACACTGTCCGGCGCGAGAACGGCATCGACACCGTTTCGACCGGTGAACACGACCGGCGCCGACACCGCGGGTGTGGCGATCTCGGCCAGAACACGATCCACCTCGTCCTGATGCACCGTCACGTCCACGGTCTCCACCGGCAGCTCGACTGCACCGAAAGCCCAGTTCGTCTCGATCTCCTCGCGCGCCGATGCCGGATCCACCGTCCGACCCGGAGCAGGGCTCACCCCGACGGGTGTGACGCCTTCGAAGACGACGTCACCTTCCGCGGGTTGCCGATCCGTCTGGGAGCGAATGGTTTCGACGGTTCCGTCGAGTGCCACTGCATCGACCGTGGACTGCACACCGATCTCACTGTCGGCGAAGAAAGACACGATCCTGGTGAACGGATTGAACGACTGCGACCCTGCCCGATCGAGTGTCGCATTCCAGTCGATACCGAGACCCGCTGCAGCGGGCACGAATTCGAGCTCCTGATCACCCGCGTCGACACGCACGGGCTGGTCCACGCGCGGCCCGAGTTCCGAACGAAGCCGGGCTTCGGCGTCGTCGTGACCGAGTCCGCCCACCGAAATTCCCGCGACGGTCGTCCCGCGCGGCACGGAACCACTCGTGGACAACAGGTCGGCGGTGTAGAAGACCCCGAGGATCGCAACGGCGGCGCCTGCGATGACCGCGGCATTCACCCAGCGAGGCTTACCACCCGGGGTGACGTCAGGCTGCGCATCTGTGGAAGCTGCAACCGCAGGAGCCGCAACTGCAGGAGCCCCGAACTCTGGAACCTGAGTATCCGACGCAGTGGTCTCAGGTTCCGAGCTGTCGGGGTCGGACGCGGCGTACTCGGACTCGGCCTCGGCCTCGGCCTCGGGCTCAGGCTCGGGCTCAGGCTCAGGCTCGGGCGGCACCTCGGAGAACGCCTGCGTTGCAGGTTCCTCCTGATCGGTTGCCGCCTGCTCGCCGGGCGCGGGGGCGTTCGGATCGACAGCCCTCAACACTTCGGTTACTGCGTCGTAGGGGGCGACGTGATCCTCAGGCGTCGGAACGTTCTCGCCTGGCAAAGGATCCGGCTTATTCCCGTGCTTACTGTTGCCGTCTCCACCGACGCTCACGTTCTCGGCCCTCCCGAACCCCCAGCGATTGAATCGTCACTCGACACGAGCTTACGCAATCCATCGTTGGACCTCTGGGCAGAGCACCCGGGTAAGAACGTCAGCGGCTCCGCACCGCTGCCGGGTCGGGGGTCGGGCAGCAGTGCGGAGCCACTACGACTATCGCCATTCCTAGTGACGCGTTACAACGGAAGCTCAGATGTCTATCGGATTAATCCAACTGAATGAACGACGCCCCGTCGTGGTGCCCTGTTGGAACGATACGGTCGGCAGATCCGTAAACCCCTCGCTTGACGGATCAGCCGACCGTCGGCCCCCTGTTGTCGAGCGCTGAGTCAGCGCTCGATGATTGCGGTGACGCCCTGGCCACCGGCCGCGCAGATGGAGATCAAGCCGCGGCCCGAGCCCTTATCTGCCAGCAGCTTGGCCAGCGATGCGACGATGCGCCCGCCGGTAGCAGCAAACGGGTGTCCTGCCGCGAGCGACGATCCGTTGACGTTGAGCTTGCTGCGATCGATCGAACCGAGGGCAGCGTCGAGACCGAGACGCTCCTTGCAGTACTCGTCACTCTCGAACGCCTGCAGCGTCGCGAGCACGACGGATGCGAACGCCTCGTGGATCTCGTAGTAGTCGAAGTCCTGCAACGTGAGCCCGTTGCGAGCGAGCAGACGCGGAATGGCATACGTCGGGGCCATGAGCAGGCCGTCCTTGAACGAGCTGTTGCCGTGGATATAGTCCACCGCGGCCGTCTCGGAATCGACGAGGTGCGCGAGAACAGGCAGATTGCGCTCGGACGCCCACTCGTCCGTCGAGAGCAGCGCCGCCGACGCACCGTCGGTGAGAGGCGTCGAGTTACCTGCCGTCATGGTGGCGTCGCCGAGCTTGTTGCCGAACACCGGCTTGAGCGTCGACAGCTTCTCGACGGTCGATCCCGGTCGCAGGTTGTCGTCGCGGGTGAGGCCGAGGAACGGCGTCACCAGGTCGTCGAAGAATCCGCGGTCGTACGCGGCGGCCATATTTTTGTGGCTGGCGGCAGCAAGCTCGTCCTGGTCTTCGCGGCGAATGCCGAATTCCTTGGCGGTGATGGCCGCATGGTCACCCATCGACAGGCCCGTGCGCGGCTCACCGTTGCGCGGAATCTCGATGCCGAGCATCGACGGACGGACGCTACCGAGAAGCTTGATGCGGTCGGTCGTCGACTTGGCGCGGTTGAGCGAGAGCAGGAACTCGCGGAGGTCGTCGTTGACGCCGATCGGCGCGTCCGACGTCGTGTCCACGCCACCGCCGATACCCGCATCGATACGGCCCGACGCGATGGCGTCGCCCACTGCCACGATGGACTGCAAGCCGGTGCCGCACGCCTGCTGGATGTCGTAGGCCGGGGTGTACGGGCTCAGTGCGCTACCGAGGACGGTCTCACGAGTGAGGTTGAAATCGCGACTGTGCTTGAGCACGGCGCCCGCCACGACGAGTCCGAGCCGCTCTCCCTGCAGGCCGAACCGACTGACCAGGCCGTCGATGGTGGCGGTGAGCATGTCCTGGTTCGACGCCAGCGCGTATTTCTTGTCCGAGCGCGCGAACGGGATTCGGTTGCCACCGACGATTGCGACCGGTCGTAGCTGTCTGCTTGTCACTATTCGTCTCCAAACATCGTGGTCTCCACCATCGTGGAGATGGCCCTGGTGGAGTTTCATCTTACTGGCGAGTAAGTTGGTTGTCGACACCCGGTCGTGCGCTTCGCACCCGTGCATGCACAGTTACGTTCGAAGGTAACTACGCGCGCACGGGGCGCCGGAGGCGCCAAATGAAAGGTAGGACAGTGGCAGCCACCAAGGGAGCCCCAGACCTCTACTCCACGTTCCTGGCATCCGCGCCCGGAGCATTCATCGCCAAGCAGGCAGGTCTGCCGCAGCCCGAGAAGCTGCGTCGCTACAAGTCGGGCGAGCCGCCACTGGCCGGGCCGGTGCTGATCGGCGGCAACGGCCGTCTCGTCGAACCGTTGCGTGCACTGCTCGCGGACTACCCGCAGGCTCAGGCCCACGACGACAGGTACGGCGCGCTCGTGTTCGACGCCACCGGCATCGCGAACGTCACCGAACTCGAGCAGCTCTTCCAGTTCTTCCAGCCGGTCATCCGCAACCTCGCACCCTCTGCCCGCGTCGTCGTCATCGGCACGACGCCGGAGCAGACCTCGTCCGTCGACGAGCACATCGCCCAGCGCGCACTCGAAGGCTTCACCCGCAGCGTCGGCAAAGAGGTCAAGCGCGGCGCCACTGCCCAGCTCGTCTACATCTCGCCCAACGCCTCCACCGGGCTCTCCGGGCTGGAATCCACATTGAGGTTCCTGCTCTCGGCCAAGTCGGCATTCGTCGACGGCCAGGTCATCGCCGTCGGCGACGCCGATTCCGAGGCACCCGCATCCTGGGACAAGCCGCTCGCCGGCAAGGTAGCCGTCGTCACCGGAGCCGCCCGCGGTATCGGCGCCACCATCGCCGAGGTCCTTGCACGCGACGGCGCAACGGTCATCGCCGCCGACATTCCCGCTGCCGGCGAGGCCCTGTCCCAGACGGCGAACAAGGTCGGCGGAACGTCACTGGCGCTCGACGTGACGGCCGAGGATGCAGGGGAGGTGCTCTCCAAGCACCTGCTCGAACGCCACGGCGGCGCGGACATCATCGTCCACAACGCAGGCATCACGCGCGACAAGACGCTCGCCAACATGGACGAAAGCCGCTGGAACTCCGTCATCGGGGTGAATCTGCTTGCGCCGCAGCGCATCACCGACCACCTCGTCGAGACCGGTGCACTGAAGGAAGGGGGACGCGTCGTCGACGTCTCCTCCATCGCAGGCATCGCAGGCAACCGCGGCCAGACCAACTACGGCACCTCCAAGGCAGGCGTCATCGGCCTGGTGCAGGCATCGGCACCCGTTCTGGCACAGAAGAACATCACGATCAACGCTGTCGCCCCCGGCTTCATCGAGACCGCGATGACGGCCGCGATCCCATTCGCGACGCGTGAAGCAGGTCGACGCATGAGCTCACTGCTGCAGGGAGGACAGACGGTCGACGTCGCAGAGCTGGTGTCGTTCTTCGCTTCTCCCGCATCCAACGCCGTGACCGGACAGATCGTTCGTGTCTGCGGCCAGAGCCTCCTCGGCGCATGAGCGTCGTACAGCTCACGGAGCAGCCCTCGACATCCGAGATCTATACCGCTGCCGCGTTGGGCGTGGTCCCGTTTCTCGGCACCAAGTCCACGACGGCGCCGAGCACCGTGTTCGAACTTCGCGGACTCCGTGTCGACCCCGACAATCTCGCCGGGTACAGCCGAGCGACTGGTCTACGCTTCGGTGACACACTGCCGGTGACCTACCCGTTCACCCTCGTCTTTCCGACGGTCATGAAATTGATGGTGTCCAAGGGCTTTCCGTTTCCGGCCATCGGTTCGGTACACGCCGAGAACGTCATCGAGCAGCACCGAGCGATCTCGTCGTCGGAGCCACTGGACATTCGGGTGCACGCCGAGAACGTACGCGAGCATCGCAAAGGTCTGCTGATCGACGTCATCAGCGAAGTGAAGGTCGGACGCGAACTCGTATGGAAGCAGACCTCGAGCTTCCTGAGCCTGCAGAAGACATCACTCTCCGGTGGTCCGCGCGAAACACCGCCTGCCGACGAGGTACCCCCGCCCCCGACGCGGACTCTGCGCGTGGATCGGCGAACGATCGGTAAGTACGCGGCCATCTCCGGCGACCGCAACCCGATCCACGTATCGACATTGGGCGCAAAGGCCTTCGGCTTCCCGCGCACAATCGCACACGGTATGTGGAGTGCTGCAGCGGTTCTACAGGTCGTCGAAGGTCGCATACCCGAGAAAGTGACCTACAACGTCCGGTTCGGCAAGCCCATCGTGTTACCCGCGACGGTCAACCTGTACGCCGAATCCGTCGGAACCGGATGGGACCTGTCGCTCAAGAATCCGAAAAAGGGGTACCCCCACCTCACCGCGACATTGCGGTAGTTCAGCTCCTTGCGCCGGGGTGAGCGAATGTCATATTCGGTCACCCCGGCGGGGAGCGAATGTCACATCCGGTCACTCCGGAGTGAGCGAATGTCACACTCAGTCACTCA
>NZ_BCXH01000017.1 GCF_001895005.1 Rhodococcus yunnanensis NBRC 103083
GGGGGATGCGGTGTGCGTGGCCGCCGAGGCTCAGGGTGGGGGAGGGGAGGGTCGGCGTACTAGGGGTGCGGACGAAGCAAAAGAGGGCAACACCCGAATGGGTGCCGCCCTCTTTTCGTTCTGAAACTGTCTAGTGCTCGCTCTCACTGTCCTGGTGTGCAGGGGAGTGATCGCTTGCGCCGTTGCCACTGGACAGATCGTTGGATTCATGTCCGTTCGAGCTGTGGCCCTTCGACCCGCTGCCGTTCGAACCATTGCCGTTCGATCCGTGACCATTGGACCCATGGCCGTTGGTCGAACCGTTGCTGGTCTGGTAGGTCTTCAGCATCTTCAGCTGCTCTACCTCGCCGTGGTGCAAGGCCTCTTCGAGTGCCTTGCTCTCCGCTACCGGGTCGGGGCGGAAGATCGAACCGGAACCGGGCTTGCCGGCAGATCCGAGCTTGTTCATCTTCTTCGGGAGCGCTGCACCCTGGTAGTCGAGCGGGATCGGGTGACCGTGATCGTCGACCGGTCCGAGTGGCTGATGAATCTCGACGTACTGGCCGTGCGGCAGACGCTTGATGATGCCGGTCTCGATTCCGTGATCGAGGACTGCACGGTCACTGCGCTGGAGGCCGATGCAGAACCGGTACGCAACGAAGTACGCGATGGGCGGCAGTACGAGCATGCCGATTCGGCCGATCCACGTCATGGCGTTCAACGAGATGTCGAACTTGTACGCCACGATGTCGTTGACACACGAGATGGTCAACACGATGTAGAACGCCAGGACCATCGCGCCGATTGCGGTACGGACCGGGACGTCGCGGGGGCGCTGGAGCAGGTTGTGGTGCGCACGGTCCCCGGTCAGACGCTTCTCGATCCAGGGGTACGCGATCATCACGGTGAAGACGAGACCCATGATCAGCGCGACGGCGAACACGGCAGGGATCGTGTATCGACCCGCAATGTAGATGTCCCAGGCCGGCCACAGACGAGCGAGACCGTCGGTCCACATCATGTAGAAGTCGGGCTGTGATCCAGCCGAGACCTGCGCTGGGTTGTACGGGCCGAGGTTCCAGATCGGGTTGATCTGGAACAGACCGCCCATGAGTGCAAGCACGCCGAACGTGACGGCGAAGAACGCGCCGGACTTCACAGCGAACACAGGGAGGATTCGGACGCCGACGACGTTGGTCTCGGTGCGGCCGGGTCCGGGGAACTGCGTGTGCTTCTGGTACCAGACCAACGCCAGGTGAGCTGCGATCAACGCGAGGATGATGGCAGGCAGCAGCAGGACGTGTGCAACGTACAGGCGCGGAATGATGATGGTGCCGGGGAAGTCGCCGTCGAAGACCATCCAGTGCAACCAGGTTCCGATCACCGGGATGCTCATCGAGATGCCGGAGAACGCCGCTCGAAGGCCGGTGCCCGAGAGCAGGTCGTCGGGAAGCGAGTAACCGAAGAAGCCCTCGAACATCGCCAGGATCAGCAGAAGGCAACCGATGACCCAGTTGGCCTCACGCGGACGACGGAATGCTCCGGTGAAGAAGATGCGGAGCATGTGCACGATGATCGAGCAGGCGAACATGAGCGCTGCCCAGTGGTGAATCTGTCGCATGAACAGACCGCCGCGGACCTCGAACGAGATGTTCAGCGCGGTTTCGTAAGCACGAGACATCGATACGCCACGGAGTGGTTCGTAGATGCCGTTGTACTCGACCTCGCTGAGGGAGGGGTCGAAGAACAACGTCAGGAACACACCCGAGATCAGCAGGATGATGAAGCTGTACAGCGCGATCTCACCGAGGAGGAAAGACCAGTGCGTCGGGAAGACCTTGTTGATCTGGCGACGTATACCCGGTGCCAGGTGGTAACGACTGTCTACGTCGTCAGCCTGCTTGGCAGCGAGGGCTTGCAGTGAAGGGCTCATGATTCGCTCTCCGCTTCGGTGTTCGGGCGGCGCTCCCAGAAGGCAGGTCCGAGGGCTTCGATGAAGTCTC
Source organism: Rhodococcus yunnanensis NBRC 103083 (assembly GCF_001895005.1). Lineage (GTDB taxonomy): Bacteria > Actinomycetota > Actinomycetes > Mycobacteriales > Mycobacteriaceae > Rhodococcoides > Rhodococcoides yunnanense. Next base: position 1,983 of record NZ_BCXH01000017.1, read on the forward strand.
CGCTGGCAACGAGGAATCCTTCTTCGTTGACCGTGATCGGCAGCTGCGGCAGAGCACGAGCGGCCGGACCGAAGATCGGCTTGCAGTATTCGAGTGCGTTGAACTGCGACTGGTGGCAGGGGCACAGGATGCGGTTGGTCTGCTGCTCGTACAACGACGTCGGGCAACCGAGGTGGGTGCAGATCTTCGAGTAACCGAAGTAGTCGCCGTAGTTGAAGCTTTCCTGGCCCTTGCGCTTGATGACCTTGGCCGTGTCCTCGGAACGGAGACGGATGAGCATCACCGAGTTACGGATACCACGCAGCGACGCGAGCAACGCATGATCGTCGTCGCGGTCGGCCTCGCGGAACGGGAACACGGTTTCCATGGCTCCGGCATCCATATCCTCGGGGCGCACCAACACGACGTCGTGGGGACGTCCGGTGTCACGCCGAAGGTAGATCGTCTCCCCAGGGTAGCGCGGAGTCCAGCCGGAAACCCAGAGCGGAGACTTGTCGCCTTCTGCCCACGGGTTCTTGATCAGACCGCCGAGCGGAAGAATGGCCATGATTCCGAGGGCGCCGCCGCCGAAGAACAGCGAACGCTTGATGACCTTGCGACGACCGATGGTCGACGTGGCGAGCGAATCGCCGAGCTCGGCGACGACCGTCTGGCGGTCGACCTCCGAGGATTGACCGTCGTGGCGGTCCTGGATGGAGACCTCTTCAGGGATGAACTTCTTGGTGAACTGCACCGCGCCGACGCCTACGCCGAGAATCGCCAGACCCATGGTCAGACCGATCAGCGGTGTGTAGAGCGTGTACAGGCCGTAGTTCTCCTCTCCCATGCCCGCGTACTCCCACGGCCAGAAGAGGTAGATCCCGATGAATGCCACTGCCGATACACCGGAGAGCGCGAACCAGAACGCGACGTTGCGCTCGGCGCGCTTCTCGGCGCGGGTGCCTGTGACGGCCCAGCGATCGCGGCGGTAGGCAACATCGACGTGGTCGAGGTTGGTTCCCAGCTCGACGAGCTGGTCGCGCGTCATTCCGGCGAGTTCCTCGTCGGTGTACTTCTTGTTCACGTCCACCTTGTCGACTTTCGTGCTGTCGGCGTGGCCACTGTCGGTACGCCCGGAATCAGCATCGCTCATGACCTTGATCCGATCCATAGTGTTGCGCCGACGACAGCAGCGATTCCGACTACCCAGATTGCGATTGCTTCGGTACCGGGACCGAAGCCGCCCAGACCCCAACCGCCGGGTGCGGTCGTTTCCTGCGCCGATTTCACGTACGAGATGATGTCGATCTTCTCTTCCTGCGTCAGCTGACGGTCGGAGAATTTCGGCATGTTCTGCGGCCCGGTGAGCATTGCCGCGTAGATCTGCTGCTCGCTGGCGGGTCCGAGTGGGGGAGCGAACTTGCCCGAGGACAGTGCGCCTCCCTCGCCGGTGAAGTTGTGGCACGAGGCGCAGTTCAACCGGAAGAGTTCGCTGCCGCGAGCGATGTCGCCGCCGGTGAGCGAGGACTGTGCGATGTCACCGTTGCTGTCGCGGATGACCGTCGGTCCTCCGCCGTTCGCCTGGATGTATGCGCCGAGTGCGTCGATCTGCTTGTCGTCGAACTTCGGTGGCTTACGCATGATCTGAGCCTCGTTGCGCACCGCCGGCATACGCCCTGACGAGACCTGGAAGTACACCGCAGCTTCGCCGACGCCGATGAGGCTGGGTCCGCGGTCCTGTACGCCCTGCAGGTTCACGCCGTGGCACGTGACGCACGAGGTGTCGTAGAGCTGCTTGCCTTCGCGGATCAAGGCGGCCGAATCCTGATCGGCCGTCGCCACCTGCGGTGTCGGTGTCAGAGCAGAAGCGAGGAATCCCGCGCTGATGAGTCCCATCATGAGTACGAGGGCGCCGGTCACGCGTCGACGCACCTTGCGCTGACGTCGGCTCTTGATGGCCGATGGTGATCCTGCCGAGGCGGATCCGTTGGTGCTGTCACCGGATGCTGCTGGGGGAGATGAACTCATCTTCTATCCCTTGTCGTGTCGGGACGGACTGAACGTCGGGGGCTGATACCGAACGTCCGCTGCGGTTGACGAAGTGAAAACACTGAAACTGCGTTCGTGCATCAGCGGATGAAGTAGATGGTCGCGAACAGTGCGATCCAGACGATGTCGACGAAGTGCCAGTAGTAGGAGACGACGATCGCGGCGGTTGCCTGAGCAGGCGTGAACTTGCTGACCAAGGTTCTGGTGATCAGGAACACGAATGCGATCAATCCGCCGATGACGTGGAGTCCGTGGAAACCGGTCGTGATGTAGAAGACCGATCCGTAGACACTCGACGACAGCGTCGTGCCCTCGTGCACCAGGTGGTAGTACTCGTACCCCTGGCCGGCAACGAAGAACGCGCCCATGAACAGGGTGATGATGTACCAGCGTCGCAACCCGAAGACGTCACCGCGCTCGGCGGCGAACACACCGAGCTGGCAGGTGAACGACGACGCGATCAACACGGCGGTCACCGGCACGGCGAGCGCAAGGTTGAGCTCGGTCGGTTCTGGTGGCCAGTTGCCGTTGGCTTGCGCCCGTGCGACGAAATACATCGCGAAAAGTCCAGCGAAGAACATGAGTTCGCTGGACAACCACACAATCGTGCCGACGCTGACCATATTGGGGCGGTTCAGCGAGTGCACGCGTTGGGTGATTGCCGATCCTTGAGTCCCTACAGCGCTCGTCACAGAAAGAAGTATGACTGGCCGTAGTACCGAACGCATACCCGGGTCCGGTGTTGGCGCGTCGCGAACTGGACGACCGTCGACGGCAGCACTCGCGGGCCAGGTCGAACCGGGTGAGTGGGCTCGAGATCCGGTGTCGTGGAAGGCTTGCCTCATGGCAACGAACGATGGCGCAGGTTGGTTCCGGCGTCTGTTTTCGCGCTCGAAATCGATTCCGCTCGACCCCACGCAGGGCGATTTGGTGGTAGTCGCGTACTCGTACGACGACGCCGAGTCCTGTTCGGCGGCTCTGGCTCGCGGTGCCGACGACGGCGGATGGGTCGCGGAGGCCGAAGCCGTGCTTCGGCACCATCTGATTCTCCCGTCGGACACGGTCGGGGATGCGGCGTCGATCGCCGCACAGGATGGATACGCGCTGACCGACCCGGCGGCGATAGTCGTCCACGCCGAACCTGTGCCCGTCCATCGGCCGGTCGTCGAGGGCGGGGTGTCGGTGACACTGCAACGAGTGCAGGTGGTCGACGCGCTGCATTGCTCTCAGGAACGGTCGAGGATGGCGGGTTTGGCGCAGCGGCGAGGCGGCATCGTGCTGGGTTGGGATGCACTGCAACCTGCATCCGGCCCGGACCTGGACGTCTGACTAAGCTTTCGACGCACGTTGTGGGTCCAAGTCGTCAGTCCAGGAAGGCACGGGAGAACATGACCGAACCGAAGACCGGCGAGGCACAGCGGACGTGGAAGTCGATACTCGGCGCACTGACGTCCTCGAAGGATCTCTCGGCTGCCGATACCGGCTGGGCGATGGACGAGATCATGTCCGACAACGCCACCGCGGCACAGATCGCCGCTTTCGGGGTCGCCTTGAAGATGAAGGGTCCGACCTCGGCCGAGGTGCGGGGTCTCGCGGACTCGATGTTGGCCCACGCGAGCCTCGTGGACAGCGAACCGGATGCGGTCGATGTCGTCGGGACCGGCGGCGACGGCGCGGACACCGTCAACATCTCGACGATGGCGGCGATCGTCGTTGCTGCTGCAGGGGCGCCGGTTGTGAAACACGGCAACAGGGCCGCGTCGTCGCGCAGTGGCACCACCGATGTCCTCGAGGCGCTTGGAGTGAAGTTCGGCCTCGGCCCCGCGGGCGTTGCGCAGAGCGTTCGTGACGTCGGGATCGGATTCTGCTTCGCTCCCGTCTATCACCCTGCGCTGCGATTCGCCGGTCCACCGCGCAAGGAAATCGGAATTCCGACGGTCTTCAACGTGCTGGGTCCCCTGACGAACCCGGGCAGACCTCGTGCAGGCCTGATCGGTTGCGCGTTCGAAACGCTGGCTCCCGTTGTTGCAGGAGTATTCGCTGAGCGAGGGACGAGCGCCCTCGTCGTCCGGGGCGACGACGGATTGGACGAGATCACCTTGTCGTCGACGACCACGGTGCACGTGGTCTCGAACGGCGATGTGACGGTGACACAGATCGATCCACGAGACTTCGGGTTCGATCTGGTGCCGATCGGCGCACTGCGGGGCGGGAATGCCGAATACAACGCCGGTGTCGCACGTGCGGTCTTCGGCGGGGAAACCGGGCCTGTCCGTGACGCTGTCCTGCTCAATGCGGCTGCTGCACTGACTGCGCACGACGGCATTGCGGGCGGAGTCGACGCGAAGGAGCTGGTGACATCGATGGCCGGAGGGCTCGAGCGCGCGATACGTGCAGTGGATTCCGGTGCCGCAACCGATCTGCTCGCACGCTGGGTCGCCAGGTCAAACGAGTTGGAGTAGTCCTACTCGCCGATCGAGAAGCCTGCTTCCACGTCCGCGCTCGAATACGACTGGAACGCGATGTGGGTTGCCGTGTTCACTACACCAGGCACCTTGTTGATGCGGCCTGTCACGACCTCGGCGATCTCTTGGTGGTCGCGGACCTTGACGATCGCGATGAGATCCACATCGCCTGCGCACGAATAGACTTCGGTCACACCTGCGACGTCGGCGACGGCCTGAGCCGTCTCCGGGATGGCACGGGCTTCGGCGTCGATCATGACGATTGCGTTGATCACGGGGTTCCTTCACGATCGGTGACACGGCACGCGGGTACGTGACGAACGACAAGCTTAAAGGGCGCGCCGCGCGGGGACCTCGTGTGCGGTGTGTTCGCGTCGCGAGATGTCGCGCGCGGCGGCGCACCACTGTTTCCAGCTCCCTGCGGCGTGGACGGGTTCGAAGTACCCGTCGGTGGTCCGCACTATCCGAACCCCGTCCGTGTCCAGCCAGCGCGCGATGAGGCCCACCTCCTCCGGCGATGCGCCCCGAAGCGGAGTCGAGTCGGGGACGACCGTCTCGGCGGCGGCAGTGATCGCGTCCACGACGGGCATCGGATGTACGCGGCGCGGCGCCACGGCTGCGCCGGTCAGCCTGCCGTGTCGAATCACCGCCAGTTCCCAGCCGCCCTCCGCGGTGCGCCGCGCGACGACCAGTTCGGCGATCGCGGCTACTGCGGCAAGGCGGTGCATCCGGGCGAGCATGTCCGCGAGAACGGCGAGACGGTCCCGCAAACGAGCCGCGGATTCGAACAGCTCGGACTCGGCCAACTGCGTGACCCTCGACAGCGCAGCCTGCAGTGCGGAATCGTCGGTGCCTGCCGCCAACGCCATGAACTTCGCCGGGAACGACGCGTAGTCCTCGGCCGACAGAAGTCCGGCTTCGGCAGCGGCGCAGCCTCCCACCGCGGTGGGCGGGCAGTCGGCTCCGTGCATCGCCGATCTCGGAATACGCCGAGTGCAGGTGCGAATCGAACAGAATTCTGCGATCAGGGCAGCCGCGTCGGCCGCGTCGGCTCGGGCGGCGAACGGACCGAGTGATCCGATGGCAGGTGTCCGAACCACCGACAACCTGGGGAAGGCCTCGACGGTGGCAGTGATCCACCATCCCTTCTTCGGAAACTTCGACCGCCGGTTGTAGGGCGGGATGTGCGCGCTCAGAAGCCTCAGCTCGCGTACTCCGGCTTCGAGTCCGTGTGCACACTCCACATGGGCGACGTCGACGGCCAACGACACCATCTCCTTCATCCGCCCGCGGGTCTCCGAGCCGGTGAAGTAGTTGCGGACGCGGCGTTGCAGATTGGTCGACGTACCGACGTACAGAACCTCGTTGCCGGGTCCCTTGAACAGGTAGACCCCAGGCGATCTCGGTAGTCCAGCGGCAAGATGACGCTTCGCTCGTTGGCCGGACGAGACGTTCGGCAAGTAGTCGACGAGCTCCGCGTAGCTGTGCACCCCTTGGTTTCCGACGCGCTCGATGAGGGCATGCAGCACGTCGACGGTGGCGCGGGCGTCGTCGAGAGCCCGGTGCGTCGGTTGCGTACTCACCTCGAAGAGCGTGGACAGCGCGGACAGCTTGACCGACGGTGCTTCGTCGCGGGTGAGAACGCGACGCGCGAGTTTGACGGTGCACAGGACCGAGAACGAGGGCCAGGCGATGTCCATGCGGCTTGCTGCGGCGCGCAGAAAGCCGGTGTCGAAGCGTGCGTTGTGTGCGACCAGCACGCTTCCGCGAGCGAACTCGAGGAATGCCGGTAAGACGCGTTCGATTCTCGGCGCTCCGATCAGCATTGCCGTCGTGATCCCGGTCAGCTCGACGATGTACGGGGGAATGGAGCGGCCGGGATCGACGAGTGTCGCGAACTCGGCGATCACCTCGCCGCCTCGAATCTTGACCGCACCGATCTCGGTGATCGCCTCCGTGTCGGCGCTGCCCCCCGTCGTCTCCAGGTCGACGACGACGAACGTGGTCTGGTGCAGTGGTGTGTCCAGTTCGTCGAAACTGAGTTGGATCGGAAGGCTCACAAGATCTGGACGCTAGACGCGAGCACCGACAGGTCTCGCCCGCACGGACAGGGCGCGGCAGATTCCTGTCGGAGGCCGCCGCTAGGTTTCGCTCGTATCGGCCGAATTCGGCTCCGCTTCGAGGAAAGAGACGAGGATCACATGATTGTCGACTGCGGTGATTGCAAGGTCCGAGATGTCGCCTGCGGGGACTGTGTCGTCACGGTCCTTCTCGGGGCGCCGGGATGGCCCGCCAGGGGCGGTGTGGGTTCCGGCGCGGGGACGCCGAAAATCGACATCGACCAGGAAGAACTCGGAGCAATCGGTGTGCTCGCCGATGTCGGTCTCGTGCCACGCCTGCGGCTGGTGGTCGACGACGGTTCACCGGCCCGAAGCGGTTCGTTACCGTCTCGTGATCAGAGCGCCGATCAGCGTGCGGTCTAGTCGAAATCCGAACTATTCGGGGCCGTACGGCGCGTTGGGGTCGACACAAGGGGATGCCGTTTCGTAACCTTCCTGAGACCTTGCGGAGTCTCGCCAATCCACACCGGAGCGGCGTCGCAAGTCACCGCCTAATCGGGCACTCGTGAGAGTGGCCGTACCGGGAACCCGATTTCCACTGGGGTGAATCCCGCCGAACCGCACATGCGAGCCGGTGGGTAGGGCTGATCTTCCCAGCCCGAACCCGTCAGCTAACTCGGTCGGCGGATGAGTGGAAGAAACGGAGCAAAACCCTCTCGTGGCGTCACATACTTCAACCCGTTCATTGCGTCGAATCCTCGTAGCCGGCGCGATCACAGCCGGCGCGGTCATCCTGCCCGCTGCCCCCGCACTTGCGGCCCCCATCACCATCCCCGGTGTCGGTACCTTCGAAATCCCCGACATTCCGGGCCTTCCCCCGCTGCCTGCCGTTCCGGGTCTTCCCGCGCTGCCTGCGCCTGCTGCACCTCAGGTGACTCCGGCTGCCAAGGCAGTGCAGGCTGCCGAGTCCAAGATCGGCGCCCCGTACGTGTACGGCGCATCGGGACCGGACTCGTTCGATTGCTCCGGTCTCGTCCAGTGGGCATACAAGCAGGCAGGCATCAGCCTCCCGCGTACGAGCTACGACCAGGCTTCGGCGGGCGTGGCGGTGTCGCAGTCCGACTTGCAACCCGGTGACGTCATCTCCTTCTACGGCGGATCGCACTCGGGAATCTACGCAGGTAACGGCAACGTCATCCATGCGTCGACGTCCGGTGTTCCGGTCAAGATCGCGCCGGTGGCGTCGATGCCGTACGACGGAGCTCGTCGCTACTGATTCGATGATCTACGGACGAGCAGCATCAGGTCAGGGCCGTGCAGGTCCGCCGCCTGATGCTGCTTTGTCGTTGTGTAGTTCGTGTCGGGGCACCGAGGTGCAACGGCGAATGGACACCGCGAACGAGGTTCCGTAGCCTAACGAAGTTGCTTCGTCCGTCCGTTATGGACCAGCGGTACGGAAATCTCCCGAAATACCGGCGTCAATCTTGCCCATTGTGCTGTACCGATGGGTAGGGTTCGTTTTCGAATCGTTACCGCCGCCTGTATCGGTGGACCACCGTAAGAACGGAGAGTCACTTTCTCGTGGCGACACCGACAGCCTCACGCGTCACCCGCTCCAAGCGCACGGTCATGGCCGCTGCTGCACTCGCTGCGTGCCTACTGGCCGGACCGACGGCCGTTGCGCACGCACAACCCGAGATCGGTAGCGCCTCCGACGCGCAGACCCGATTGGCGGACCTCTCACGCGAATCCGAGCAGACCACCGAGGCGCTGCACAATGCGCAGATCGACCTCGACGCCAAAACGGCAGCACAGAAAGAGGCAGAAGCCTCCGTCGAAGCACACCGCAGTGCGCTCGACGTCGCCGAGGCAGCACTCACGCAGCTGAAGCCATCGATCGACAAAGTCGCCAACGTCAACTATCAGGGTGGCCGGACCAACCGTCTCTTTGCAGTCATGGTCAGTGATTCGCCGCAGCAGCTCCTCGACCAGATGTCGGCCCTCGATGTCATATCGGCCGAGACCGCCCGTCAGGTCGAACAGTTCAAGCAGGCCACCTCGGATGCCGCGGCGGCCGAGCTGGCCGCTCGACAGGCGGCCGATCAGGCCAAGACCGCTGCCGAACAGGCGAAGATGGTCAGCGACGATCTACAGGGCAAACAGAGTGAACTGCAGGGGCAGATGGCCGAGGTCATGGCCGCATTCAGTGCCCTGTCCAGCACCGAGCAGAGCGCACTCGCCGGGACGCCGTTGCCGCCCGGCTTCGACCTCTCGAAGATTCTCTCGAACCTGATTCCAGGATCGGGCTCGGGCGCGCTGCAGGCAGGAATGACGCAGATCGGAAAGCCATACGTCTGGGGTGCAACCGGACCCGACGGATTCGATTGCTCGGGTCTGGTCGTATGGGCGTACAAGCAGGTAGGAAAAACGCTGCCCCGATCCAGCCAGGCCCAGGCAGCAGGCGGAACTCCGGTGGACCAGAAGGATCTGCAACCGGGCGACGTCGTGTTGTTCTACCCCGACGCCTCGCACGTCGGCCTGTATGCAGGCAACGGAAATGTGCTGCACGCATCCACTTTCGGAGTTCCGGTCAAGGTTCAGTCGATGGCGTCCTTCCCGTACTACGGTGCGCGTCGCTACTGATCACACGCCGACGGTGACGCGGCAGCGCCGTGCTGCGTCCGTACTTGCAATCCTGCTGCTGGCTGCGTGCAGTGTGCCGAACGTCGCCGTCGACCCACCACCGCCGAGCAATCCTTACGAGAGCGAGCGCCGCGCGGCCGTCGAGACGCTTCTGCACGACTGGGCCGACGCAGTGCGGTCCAGCGACAGTGCAGCATTGACCGCTCTGACGGATTCAGCTGCACCGCCAGGGTTCCTGCAGCAACAGATCGATCGATCCGTCCAGGTGGCTGCGTCTCCGCTGGCGGACTGGGGATACGAACTGGTCGACGAGCCCGAGACTCCGGTTCCGTCCGAGGTCGCCGAACCGCTGAACGCAACCGATGTGTGGGCGCCCTCGGTGGTGCTGAGATACGCGATACAGGGCGCCGACGATCTACCTACCCGTAGACCGGTGTCGCTGCTGGTCGCCGAGAGAGACGGCCGGTGGAGGCTCGTCTCCGATTCCGACATCGCCGGGATCGACCGGCACACGTGGCGAGGGCCGTGGGACTTCGGATCCGTCACGTCGTCGAACGCCCAGACCTCCGGTGGTGCCTCGGTCGTCGTCGGACATCCGGAACAGGCGACACTGATGTCCGCGATCGTCGACGAACTACCTGCCGCGGTCGATGCGGTGTCCGACTTCTGGGGTGAGGAGTGGGCGCGCAAGGCCGTGATCTTCACGGCAGGCTCACCGGCCGAGTTCGTCGCCTCCGTCGGTACGGCAGCCGCGGGTGCCGACGCCGCGGCGGTGACCATTTCCGATCTCGTGGTGCCGGATCGGCCGGTCAGCGGTCAGCGCGTCGTCTTCGGTCCGACCGCATCCGAGCGACTGACCGAGTTCACGACGCGTTCGGTGCTGAGACACGAACTGACGCATGTCGCGACACGGTCGAACACCGTCGACGGGTCGCCGATGTGGATGCTCGAGGGCATCGCGGACTACTCCGGTTATCGAGGATCCGGTCTGGACCTGGGTCGACTGGCTCCCACTCTCAGCCGGGCAGTTGCCCGAGGTGGACCCCCGACGGTCCTGCCGACAAATGCGGACTTCGCCGCAGGCGGACTCCGCGCGACTCTCGCATACGAGTCGGCGTGGTCCGTCTCGGCGTTCGTTGCTCAGCGGTTCGGTGAGCCCACTCTGCGGGCGCTGTACCTGAAGATCGCGGACGGGCCCAAGAGCGACGGCGAGGTTTCTGCAGTTCTGACCGCAGTCCTCGGACTCGGCATCGGGGACTTCGTCGCCGACTGGGGGGCGTGGGTGGCAGCCGGCGGACGCTGACCTACGGTTGACCGATGCGTCGGACACTGCTGGTGACGAACGACTTCCCGCCACGTCCTGGCGGTATTCAGTCCTACCTGCACAGCTTCGCGTCGAGGTTCCCCGGCGACGAACTCGTGGTGTACGCGCCCCGGTGGCGCGGGGACAGCCACGTGAAGTTCGATGCGCGGCAACCTTTCGAGGTCGTCCGGCATCCGACCACGCTGATGCTGCCGACACCGCTGGTCGCGCGACGGGCCGCGGGACTGGTGAAGTCTCGTGAGTGCGACAGTGTCTGGTTCGGTGCGGCAGCGCCACTGGCGGTGATGGCTCCCGTGGTTCGACGCGCAGGCGCCGAGACGATCGTGGCGAGCACACACGGCCACGAGGTGGGGTGGTCGATGGTGCCGGGAGGGCGAGGAACTCTGCGGCTCATCGGCAATTCGGTGGATACGGTCACCTATGTCAGCAAGTACACGCGGGGTCGCTTCGCGTCGGCATTCGGTGCCCGCGCAGCCCTGGAACATGTTCCGCCCGGCGTCGACACGGACCGCTTCAGGCCCGATCCCGGTGCCCGCGAGGAGCTTCGCGCACGGTACGGGCTCGGGGCACGGCCGACCGTTCTGTGTCTGTCGCGGCTGGTTCCGCGTAAGGGCCAGGACTTCCTGATCAAGTCGATCGCGGGTGTGCGTGCTCGCATCGACGGTGCCGTTCTGGTGATCGTCGGCGGCGGACCGTACGAGGGAGCGCTGCGTGAGCTTGCAAGAAAGGAAGGCGTCGACGAGCACGTGATCTTCACGGGCACGGTACCTTCCGCCGAGCTGGCAGCCCATCACACGATCGCCGACGTCTTCGCCATGCCGAGCCGAACGCGAGGAGCAGGTCTCGACGTCGAAGGTCTCGGAATCGTCTATCTCGAAGCCTCCGCGTCCGGTGTGCCCGTCGTGGCCGGAATGTCCGGTGGAGCACCGGAAACCGTGGTGCAGAACAAGACCGGCATCGTCGTCGACGGCCGTTCGGTCGAGCAGATCACCGCCGCCCTCGTCGACGTACTGAGCGACCCGGCCCGCGCGGCCGGCATGGGTGCAGCCGGCCGCGCATGGGTCGAGAAGAGTTGGCGCTGGGACACTCTCGCGGAGCGGCTGCGCGCGCTCCTGTGATGGGCGGCGCAGCCGCATCTCACTTGGCGTAGATCGCCTCGATATCGTCTGCGTAGGACTTGGTGATGACGTTGCGCTTCAGTTTCATCGTCGGCGTCACTTCACCCGCTTCCTCGGTGAAGTCGGCCGGCAGAATCCGATACTTCTTGATCGCTTCGGCGTGCGAGACGGACTTGTTGGCCTCGGCCACTGCCGCATCGATCTCCGAGCGCAGGTCGGCGTCGTCGACGAGATCCGCGGGGCTCGCCTCGGCGGGCTTGTTGTGCGAGGACTTCCATCCCGTCAACGCATCCGCGTCGAGCGTCAACAGTGCACCGATGAACGGCTTCTGATCGCCGACGACGATGGCCTGGCTGATGAGAGCGTGCGCGCGAAGTTGGTCCTCCAGGCCGGCGGGGGAGACGTTCTTGCCGCCTGCGGTGACGATCAATTCCTTCTTGCGGCCGGTGATGGTGATGTATCCGTCGTCGTCGAGCGAGCCCAGATCCCCAGTGCGGAACCAGCCCTCGTCCAGTGCTTCGGCGCTCGCGTCGTCGTTGCGCCAGTATCCGGCGAACACGACAGGCCCGCGCAGTTGGATCTCGCCGTCGTCGGCGATGCGAACCGTGTTGCCCGGCAACGGTTGTCCGACACTGCCGACGTGTTGGCGGCCGATCGTGTTGACCGCGAAGGCGGCGCTGGTCTCGGTGAGCCCGTATCCCTCGTAGATCGGGACGCCGACACCGCGGTAGAAGTGACCGAGGCGGGCGCCGAGAGGAGCTCCACCGGAAATCGCCAACTGGCACCGGCCACCCAGTGCCGCACGGAGTTTCGAGTACACCAGCTTGTCGAACACGGCATGCTTGAGCCGGAGCACGATGCCGGGGCCGGAGTCCTGTGCGCGGCTCCACTCCACTGCCGTGTCGGCCGCCAGATCGAAGATCTTGCCCTTGCCGTCGGCGTGCGCATTCTGCTTGGCAGTGTTGAACACCTTCTCGAACACACGCGGAACCGACAGGATGAAGTCAGGCTGGAACTTGCCGAACGTCGACACCAGGTTCGGAATGTCGTTGGTATGGCCGACGGTGGTTCCCGCGTCGAAGGCCGCGATCGTGACCGCGCGTGCAAGAACGTGTGCAAGAGGGAGGAACATCAACGTCCGGCTGCCCTCCTTCAGCAGGTTCTTCAGGCTGGTCTCGCGGATTCCGCGTGACTCGGAGATGAGATTCGAGTGTGTGAGCTGAACACCCTTCGGACGTCCGGTGGTTCCGGACGTGTAGATGAGGGTGGCCGGATCCGAGGACTTCAGCGCTGCGACGCGTGCGGTCACCACGTCCTCGTTGATCTGGTTGCCCAGAGCTGTCAGTTCCGCAATTGCGCCCTCGTCACCGTCGATGCAGAACGTGCGGCGAACGGTCGGCGACGACGTGACGACCTCCGCGGTCGCTGCCAGCATGGACGGCGACTCCAGTAGGAGCAGTACCGGCTCGGCGTCGGACAGAATCCATTCGACCTGAGCGGCGGACGACGTTTCGTACACGGGAACGGTGACGCCGCCTGCGGACCAGATCGCATAGTCGAGCACCGACCACTCGTACCGGGTCGACGACATCAGCGCGACGCGATCACCCTGCCCGACGCCTGCCGCGATCAGGCCCTTGGCGATGTCAACCACCTGACCAGCGAATTCCAGTGCGGTGACGTCGGTCCAGGTTCCATCGACGACGCGTCGGAACGCGACCGAGGAAGGAGCGCTCACCCGACGTTCGAATACGGTGTCGACGGTCGACGCCCCGTCCTCGACTTCGAAGTGGGCGGGGACGGTGAACTCACGCACGGGTGACCTCCAACGGCGAATCGATAGCTCTACTCACGAGTAGCTCGGATTTGTCTTACTGTAGACCCGCTGTTCGAGCGCATCCGACTGCCTCGTGTGCGGCGTGGCGGGTCGATATGTGAAGCTCATCCGATGAGCAGTATCCAAGTGGCGGATCAAACCTTCATCGCGGCACCCGGCAGCAGGGTGTCCGAGGCGCTGTCTCCCCGTGACCGGTGGCGCCAGTGGTGGCCGGACCTGCGGCTGTCGGTGACCGAGGATCGCGGTGACAAAGGAATCCGGTGGGCCGTCGACGGTGCGTTGACCGGCACGATGGAGGTGTGGCTGGAGGCCGTCGATGTTCTCGACGGAGTCATAGTCCACTACTTCCTGCACGCCGAGCCCGGTTCGGGGCGTGAGCGGGTCGACCTCGGAGACGAGAGTCGTCGCCGAAGGTCCGCGGGCAAGGCGATGACGTTCGAGTTGAAGCGTCGGCTCGAGGCAGGTCGAGCGGCAGGAGAGCGTCCAGCGGACGCAACGAATTAGCCACACCGACGCGTGCCTGGCGCGAGCCCGTTGTGTGTTCGACCGAAGATCGTGTGTGATGAGTGAGAGCCGATGACGACCGTTCACGCCTGAGCGAGATCGGTACCGAACATGGAGAGGAAGCGGACTTTCAGCATGGCCGAGAAAACTCAGAGGTCGATCACCGTCGACGCTCCTTCCGCACAGGTGATGGACGTCATCGCCGACTTCGATGCGTATCCGTCCTGGGTCTCGGCGGCGAAGAACGTCGAGGTACTCGCCGTGGGTGCGAGCGGCCGCGCGGACCGGGTCAAGTTCGTCCTCGACGCGGGCATGGTCAAGGACACCTACGAGCTGCAGTACGAGTGGGCGGCCGACGGCAGCGCGGTCGCATGGGAACTGGTGTCCGGCGAGATGCAGAAGTCGCAATCGGGCTCGTACACCTTGAAGGACAACGGTAGCGGTGGCACCGAGGTCACCTACGAGTTGACCGTCGACCTCAACATTCCGATGATCGGGCTGTTCAAACGTAAGGCGGAGAAGGTCATCACCGACACCGCGCTCAAGGAACTGAAGAAGCGGGTCGAAGGCTGAGCGAAGCTCGCGCCGAAACCCACACCACGGTCCGGCTGTTCGTCGGCAAGGGTGGTGTGGGTAAGACGACGGTGGCTGCGAAAGCCGCGCTCGATGCGTCGCTGTCCGGTGAACGCACGTTGATCGTCTCGTTCGACCAGGCGCATTCGCTGCTCGACGTGATGGATGTGTCCGCGCCGAGCGCTCGACGCGGCAGTGTCGTGCCGGTGACAGAGCATCTCGATCTGATGGAGCTGGACACTTTAGCGCTGGTCGAATCGAGCTACCGCGCGCTCTCGGTGATCTTGGCGGTGGCGAAGACCGGGCACGAACACGGGGTCAGGTTCGGTGCGATAGACCCGGAGGAAGTCGTCGGTGCGCCAGGAGTTCAAGAGGTGCTCGGACTCGATCGCATAGTCGGACTCGTGGGCGAGAATCGTTGGGATGCAGTGTTCGTGGACCTTCCTGCGACCGCCGATGCGCTCCGTACCCTGCAGTTGCCGGACCTGGTGTGCGGATATCTCGACCGGCTGTGGCCGCAACACGATCGTGTCGTCGCAGGAACTGGAACCGACCCTCGCTTGACCGTGGTCGTGGCAATGGTGGAGAGAGTCGCCGCGACCGCCGAAGGTGTACGTGACCTTTTGTTCGACAGTGAGCGCACGTCCGCGACCCTGGTGGTCACGCCCGAGGCGGTCGGCCTGGCCGAAGCGCGACGGACGTTGTCCGCTGCGGCCCTCATGGGCCTCGGCATCGATACCGTGATCGTGAACAAGGTTCTCCCGAACCTGAATTCGGCCTCCATCGGTCTGGTCGGTGCGCACCCAGCTGTCTTCTGGTTCGAGGGATGGCGCGCCTCCCAACAGTCGGTTCTCACCGACATCACGCAGGCGGCAGCGCATCTGTCGGTAGTGATCGTCGAGCGAGCTCCCCATGAACCGGTAGGGTTGGCCTCTCTCGGCGCATTGGTGTCGGAGAACGAGCACGAGCCTTCGCCGCGAGCTCCAGGGCTGTTCGCGCGCGCGAATCGGCGTGACAGCAGGACGGTTGTGGCACACGAGTCGGGGGCGGGGTTGGAGTCGGTGTACACGATGACGATGCATCTGCCGGTCGTGGATCCGTCGACACTGACGCTCGGTCGGGTGGAGGACGATGTGATCATCGGTGCAGACGGTGCGCGTACCCGTGTGCGACTGGCGTCGGTACTGCGTCGATGCGAGGTGGTCGGTGCCGAATTCGACGCCGAGGATCTGGTGGTTCGGTTCATGCCCGATCCGAATGTGTGGCCGGCGTGAGAACGGAGACATAGGTGACCTCCGAACATTCGGACGTGGCCGCTGAACTCTGGGCGCTGGCGGAAACCGTTCTCACTCGGCTCGAGCCGATGCTGCGGCGGGCGGTCGAGGAACAGGCGACAGCGACGCAACAAGGGTGCAGTTGGTGCCCGGTGTGCGCACTCGCCGCCTTGCTTCGAGGTGAGCAGCACGATCTTCTGACATTCGCCGCAACCGAGGGTGCAACCATCGTCGCGATGATCCGTCAGTTGGTGGCCGAGCATTCCGGGAATCCGCAGACACGCGAGAGCGGCGAAGCGGCGACTTCGACGCCGCACGCGAATCCGACCGCCGGTGATTCGGGCCACAGCGACGACTCGACTATTGCGCCCGACACGGATGACCCGGTAGTTCGACGGGCAGGATTCGTACCGATTACGGTGGACGTCAAGAAGCAGTCGCCGGAGGATCGAGACCGCTGAACATCCGATCTCGCGATCGGGAGATCACATCGTACGGCCGTTTCGGGGGCGGCAGAGAAAGGGTCGAACACATGAAGCGGCAGCGTGATGCCCTGAGCATCGGAATCGATGTCGGCGGTACCAGCCTCCGTGCGTCGGTCGTCGATTCGAACGGTCAAGTGATCGACTCGACGCAGTCGCCCACGCCGCATTCCGCTCGTGCCCTCGAGCGAGGCTTGGACCGTGCTGTCAAGGAATTGGCTGCACGACACCCGGTTTCGGCGGTGGGCTTGGCAGTCGCAGGTTTCGTCAACTCGGACCGGACGTCCGTCCGCTTCGCGCCTCATCTCCCGTGGGTGAACACCCCTGTTGCAAAACAGATGAGTGAAAGAATCGGCCTGCCGGTAGTTCTCGAGCACGACGCGAACTCGGCGGCGTGGGCAGAGTATCGATTCGGCGCTGCGGCGGATGGACGCAACGTGGTCATGGTCGCGATCGGTACCGGTATCGGAGCTGCGTTGCTGATCGACGGTCGGATCTACCGCGGAAGCTACGGCGTTGCGCCCGAACTCGGTCACATACAGGTCGTTCCCGATGGCCGCGCGTGTCCGTGCGGGAAGCGCGGTTGTTGGGAAAGGTATTGCAGTGGAACGGCTCTCGTCGACACTGCGGTCGAGTTCCTGGCCTCGGACCAAGGGTCGTCGACAATTCTGGCCAGAGACGTCTTTCTCGATCCCGGTTCTCTGACCGGCCGTCGCATCGCATCGGCCGCACAGGAGGGTGACGAGATCGCTCGTCGAACCATGGAGGATTTCGCCCGCTGGCTCGGTATGGGGCTTGCGTTGGTCAGTGATGTCTACGATCCGGATCTGATCGTCATCGCCGGAGGTGTCGCGACGTCCTCCAGTCAATTCCTCGATCAGGCGCGTGAGCACTACGGACGGCTGATCACCGGTGCGGGTCACCGACCGCTGGCACAGATCCGAAGTACGCAACTCGGTGAGGCGGCCGGAATGATCGGTGCAGCGGACCTTGCGCGGTCGGAGTTTCTCACCTCATCTCGGTAGTGTGTGACCTCGGTCCCGACCCCGGCGTTGTTGTGGCTGGCGTCATAAACGATAGGTAGAGTCACCGACGGATCCACGTGTGCGAAGCAGACACGTATCGCTCCGCTTGCCATGACAGAATCGAATCAGGAAGGACGCCATGTGGTACTGGCTGTTCAAGTACGTCCTCATCGGTCCAATCCTGATCGCGTTGGGTAGACCGACGGTCGAAGGTGTCGAGAACATTCCGACCCGCGGGCCCGTGATTCTCGCGAGCAATCACCAAGCCGTCCTCGACTCGTTCTACTTGCCGTTGAGGGTGCCTCGCAGAATCACGTTTCTCGCCAAGAGCGAGTACTTCACCGGCACCGGGTTCAAGGGTGCGTTCCAGAAGTGGTTCTTCACCGCAGTCGGACAGGTGCCGATCGACAGAACAGGCGCCGATGCAGCACAGGACGCTCTCGACGCAGGTGCACGTGTCATATCGAAGGGCAAGATTCTCGGTATCTACCCGGAGGGCACGCGGTCGCCCGACGGTCGTCTGTACAAAGGCAAGACCGGCATGGCGCGATTGGCCCTGCAGACCGGAGTTCAGGTGGTCCCGGTGGCCATGATCGGAACCGACAAGATGAATCCGATCGGTTCCAGGGTGTGGCGACCGGCGAAGATCACCATCAAGATCGGAAAGCCGATCGACTTCTCTCGCTTCGACGGAATGGCCGGGAACCGATTCGTCGAACGCGCGGTGACGGACGAGGTCATGTACGACCTGATGTTGCTGTCGGGTCAGGAATACGTCGACGTGTACGCAGCGTCGTTGAAGAAGCCGATTTCCCGCCCCGAATCCAGTGCCGATCGCCTTCCGGACTCCAAGGCAAGCTGATCCGGGGGACGCGGTGACGCCCTGATGGCGTGACGCCCCGACACTGTCAGAACCTACGGGCTCACTACGGCACCGGATCTCGGTGCGGACTTCGCATCGAGATCGGGTGTGCCAGGCTCGCGCGCGGTAGGCCAGGTCACGGATGCGACGGCGACGATGGCGGCGATACCCCACCAGACGTAGGACGAGGCTGCCAGCTGGTCCCACAGGGGCCAGTCGAGTCCGGAGGAGCGGCCGATCGCAAGGCCCCAGTGCGGAGCGAAGTGCATCAGTACCGCTCCGATTCCGACGAAACACAGTACGAGTGCATTCTTTCGTCGATAGGCCAGGGTTGCGAGCGCCACCATGAACGGCACGACCCACACCCAGTGATGCGACCAGGACACCGGGGAGACCAGCAGCCCGAACATCGCGTTCACGCCGAGTCCGAGGGCGGTCTGGTTCGCCGCGAAAGCTTTTCGCATCGCGAAGAACGTGAGCACCAGCAGGCCGAACGACACGGCGATCCACGTCGCCGAGCGGATCGAGTCCTCGAGCCCCAGCCGTGCGAGCACGCCGCTGATGCTCTGGTTGGCCGGGTACGCAGGCCGACCGATTCGGTCCGAGTCGACGAGTGTTTGCGTCCAGTACTGGAGGGAATCGGAGAACGTCACCGCAAATCCGAGTGCGGTGAACGCAGCAAAACTGATCCCGGAGACGACGGCCGCGCGAAAGTCCTTGCGAAACAGGAAGAACAGGACGAACACGGCGGGGGTGAGCTTTACCGCGGCGACGAAGCCGATGAGAACGCCTCGCGGCCACGGCGTCTTGCGCGGTAGGCAGTCCGCGGCGACGAACGCCATGAGGATGATATTGATCTGCCCGTAGTCGAACGTCGAGAACACCGGCTCGAGAATCATCGACACCGCGAACACAGCGCCCGCAACCCACAGCAGCACTGTGCGAGGTGCGACTCCCAACGACACCAGCGTCAGCACGATAGTGCCGAACAGCAAGGTCAACGACACCGCGGTGACGACGATGCCCGCCCAGTGCAACGAGATCATCGACAGTGGACCGAAGATCGTTGCTGCGATGGGGGGATAGGTGAACGGCAGGGTGTTGCCGATGGCCGTCGGCGGCATCTGGCCGTACAGCGGTGAGCCGGAGACGAATACGCGGCCGCCGAGTCGATACACGTCGAGGTCGATACGGTAGTAGTCCCCGAGTGCCCGCAGTCCAGGCAACCCCACCAGGTTGTACGCCAACCCTGCGACGACGGCGAGCACGATGACGACGCACACGAGTGGAATCGCTCGTCTCGACAGTGCGGCACGACGACGAAGGCCGACGTCCGTCGCCGACACATCGGAGTCGAGCGGCGTGGTGATGTCGGATGACGTCAAGGAACTTCCTATCGATACGGTTGAACTTCGCTGGCAGTGAAACGTCGTTCGCAGTGGAACTTCGCCGACGGTCGAAGTGTTCTCGACGTCGGCGCTCGGGCTAGTCTGTCGTTCGTGCGCTACTTCTACGACACCGAGTTCATCGAAGATGGTCGCACGATCGAGCTGGTCTCGATCGCGGTCGTATCCGAAGAAGGCCGCGAGTTCTATGCGGTCTCGTCCGAGTTCGACCCCGAACGTGCCGGGAAGTGGGTTCGACGCAACGTCTTGCCCAAGCTGCCACCGTACTCGTCGCCGCTGTGGATGAGTCGGACCCGGATCCGGGAAGAACTGCTCCAATTTCTGGTTCCGACCCCCGGTTCGGAGGTCGAGCTCTGGGCATGGGTCGCTGCGTACGATCACGTCGCACTGTGTCAGCTCTGGGGTTCGATGACGGAATTGCCGCGATCGCTTCCACGTTTCACTCGCGAGCTCCGGCAGCTGTGGGAGGACCGTGGCAGCCCGTACCTGCCGCCGGCCCCTGACGACGCCCACGACGCACTTGCCGACGCTCGTCACAATCTCGCGAAGTTCGAGGCGATCCAGGCCGCATCGGTCTGAGAGACCCGAGCCCTGACAGTCGAGCCCTGAGAGCCGGGGTCCGACTGCACCGGGGGAGCCGACCGCCGCCGGTTTGCGGCAAGCGAATATCCTGGGCACGTGAACTGGACTGTCGACGTACCCATCGATCGCTTGCCCGAGCTTCCGCCGTTGTCGCCGTCGTTGCGGTCTCAGCTCGACGAGGCGCTGGCGAAGCCAGCGGCTCAACAGCCGCAGTGGGACGCCGACCAAGCCGCCGACATGCGCAAGGTTCTCGAGAGCGTACCGCCGATCACGGTCGCGAGTGAGGTCGAATCGCTGTCCGACCAACTAGCTGCCGTCGCCCGTGGCGAAGCGTTCCTCCTGCAGGGCGGCGACTGTGCCGAGACGTTCGTCGACAACACCGAGCCGCACATCAAGGGCAACATCAGGACCCTGCTTCAGATGGCAGTCGTGTTGACCTACGGCGCGAGCATGCCGGTGGTCAAGGTGGGTCGCATCGCCGGGCAGTATGCCAAGCCTCGCTCGTCGGACACCGACGCACTCGGTTTGAAGTCGTACCGCGGCGACATGGTCAACTCGCTCGTCGCCGACGAAGGCGTGCGCCGCCACGATCCGTCACGTCTGGTTCGCGCATATGCCAACGCGAGTGCCGCGATGAACCTCGTCCGAGCGCTCACCGGCGCTGGGATGGCCGACTTGCACAAGGTTCACGACTGGAACCGTGAGTTCGTGCAGAGTTCGCCTGCCGGGGCGCGCTACGAGGCTCTTGCAGGCGAGATCGATCGTGGGCTGCGGTTCATGGATGCCTGCGGTGTGACGGATCCGAAACTCGAGACCGCACAGATCTTCGCCAGTCACGAGGCGTTGGTGCTGGACTACGAGCGCGCGATGCTGCGCCTGGACAACGCCGATGCCGACGAGCCCAAGCTGTACGACCTGTCTGCACACTTCCTGTGGATCGGCGATCGAACCAGGCAGCTCGACGGCGCGCACATTGCGCTAGCGGAGCTGATCTCCAACCCCATCGGTCTGAAGATCGGTCCCACGACGACGCCCGAGATGGCACTCGAGTACGTCGAGCGGCTGGATCCGACCAACAAGCCGGGCCGACTCACGCTCATCTCGCGGATGGGGAACGGCAAGGTGCGCGATCTGCTGCCTCCGATCATCGAGAAGGTCCAGGCGTCCGGGCACCAGGTCATCTGGCAGTGCGATCCCATGCACGGAAACACGCACGAGGCGTCGACCGGATACAAGACACGTCACTTCGATCGGATCGTCGACGAAGTTCAGGGGTTCTTCGAGATCCATCGCGCCCTCGGAACGCACCCGGGCGGCATACACGTCGAGCTCACCGGAGACGACGTCACCGAGTGCCTCGGTGGCGCGCAGGACATCTCGGACCTCGACCTGTCGGGACGCTACGAGACCGCGTGCGACCCGCGGCTCAACACCCAGCAGTCCCTGGAGTTGGCGTTCCTCGTCGCCGAGATGCTCCGCGGCTGAAATCCAACCGCTAGGGCAGGGATACGAGGGACACCGACGAGCCCGGTGCGACTCTGGTACCCGGGCTCGGGTTCTGGGTGATCACCAGCGACCCGTCGGTGTCCACCACCTGCCGTACCTTGACGTCCAGCTCGAGTGTCTGCAGCACATCACGGGCAGATCCGACCGATCGGCCGAGAAGTGACGGCACCGTGATCGCGTTCGACACCGTCAATCGGATCGAACTGCCGGCTGTCACCGACGCACCGACCTTCGGGTCACTGCTGACGACGTGGCCGCCGTCGACGCGTTTGTCGAACTCGACGTCCGTGCCCGACACCGAGATTCCGACCGTGGCCAGTGCGGCAGTCGCGTCGCTCTCGGTCATGTTCTCGATGTCGGGAACATCGACGGGGGGAGCGCCCTTGGACCGAAGAATCTTGACGGTGTCTCCGACGGAGAGCGCCGTGCCGGGGGCGGGGTCCAACGCGGCCACGCCGCCGACAGGCGCGGTGGTGCTGAATGCTTCGCCCCCGTCGGTGGGGTCGAACGTTCGGTCGCGGAGTAGTTGCTGCATGTCACCGATGGCGATGTTCGGTGCGATGTCGGGGACGGTGGGTCGACCGAGTGACGTCAGGAGAAAGACCGTGCTGCCCTTGGTGATACGTGATCCGGACGTCGGGTCGGTCCCGATGAGCGAGTCGGCGGGGGCTGTGTCGGAATAGGTGCCTCGCGTGGCCACCGTCAATCCTGCGGATTCGAGCTCCGACGTCGCGCCTGTGAGATCGAGCCCCTCGACGAGCGGAACGGACGTGTACCGACCGGACCCCATCCACCAGCCGCCTACACCGACGAGCACTGCCAGCAGGGCGACGATGGTGAGCCATATGACGATTGCTCGACGCGACCGCTGCCGGTCGGCGGCGAAATCGGGGAACTGGTACTGACCTCGCGCCGGCGGTGAGTCGTCGATGTCGTGTTCGCCCCGCGACGTCGGGGCTGTGTGCACACGTGTGTGTTGAAGCCCCGCTGCCGGTCGCGGAGAGTGCGCCTCCGATGCAGGTGCGCTCACCACCTCGGTGGCAGGCGCGTCGGGCAGGTCGTGACGCTGGCCGGCGAAGGTCGTCGGCGCACCGAGTGCGGCTGCACTGCGGTGTTCGGCCGACTTCTTCGGTGCGGGCACTCGATAGGGCGGCAGTTCCAACCGTGCGCACACACCGCGCAAGGCGCGTGCCATCTCGTCGGCGTTCTGATACCGACCCGCTGGGTCTCGAACGGTCGCCCGTCGAACGAGGTCGTCGAACTCGGGCGGAACACCGGCTATGAGGCTGCTCGGTCTCGGCACGTCGTTGTCGATGCGTTGGTACGCGATGGACAGCGAGGTGTCTCCGGTGAAGGGCGCCCGGCCGGTGAGCAGCTCGAACAGTACGACGCCTACGCCGAACACATCACTGCCTGCGTTCGCGGATCCGACGGTCACCTGCTCGGGGGAGAGATACGCGGCAGTGCCGAGAATCACGCTGCTGGAGGTGGCGTTCGACGCGGCGACAGCTCGAACAAGTCCGAAGTCGGCGATCTTCACATCACCCGAATCCGAGATCAGGATGTTCTCGGGTTTGATGTCGCGATGCACGAGCCCTGCCCTGTGCGCGGTCCCCAGCGCGTCCAGTACCGGCCGCAGTACTGCCGCAGCTGCGTGTGGAGGCATCGGTCCGCGCTCACGCAGCAGCTCTCGAAGTGTGCCTCCCTCGACGAGTTCCATGACGAGGAACGCGTACTCGCCGTCGCGCCCGTGGTCGTACACCGCGACGAGACCTGGATTGGTCAACCGAGCGACTGCACGCGCCTCGAACTCGAATCGAGCCACGAACTGGGGATCGTCGGCGAACTTCGGATCCATTATCTTGACCGCGACGGGTCGATCCAGCCGCGTGTCCAGAGCGCGGTAGACCGTCGACATCCCTCCACGTGCAATCGGCGCATCTATGCGATAGCGCCGATCCAACAACGAACCCGCTGACGCGGACCCAACTGACATCACCTGAGGAACACCTCCTTCGAAAGTCGCTACCGGACGATGGTAGCCAGCGCAGATATCGTCTCTGTCTCAGCCGGAGACGACCCTGTGGGCGGGCTTTTCGTAACCAGCGCTTTTCTGATCCAGGGACGAACCCGTTAACGTTACCGGAGTGAGCACTATCCCTTACTCCGACGACGTCCTCGACCCCGCCGAGTCTCTGATGCAGTTGACGGACGTCAGCAAGGCGCTCGGGGTGCCCAAATCACGCGTCGAGCAGATGCTGCGTGATCGCCTACTCATCGCGGTGAAGCGAAATCGGGTTCCTGGAGTTCCCGAGGTATTCCTCGACACGAGCGACGGCACGATCGTCAAGGGCCTCCCGGGGCTGCTGGCAGTGCTGCACGATGGTGGATTCGAAGACGAAGAGGCCCTGCGCTGGCTTTTCGCGGAGGACGAGAGTTTGCCCGGCCGTCCGGTCGACGCGCTGCACGGCGACTTGATGCGAGAGGTGATCAGGCGCGCTCAGGCAATGGCGTTCTGATCTTCCCGCGTCCCCTGATCGTGCCTCGTGCGGTGATCCATCCCGCAGCCGCGAGGCCGGGAGCCGCGACGGACAGGCGACGCCATCCTGGAACACGTGCGCGCTGGCGTAGAACTCGGTAACCGCTGTCCTCGACTTCGCGCAATATGTCGCCGTACAGCGTGAATGCGGTGCGCATGCCAGGTCGAACCGCAGGGGCGAGCATGTCGATGCCCGGTTCGGCCGTGCGATACATCGCCCGAGTGTGCGCGATCAGGTGGGCAAGTGCGCGTTCGACACGTGGATCGGTCCGGTCGGTGGCTCTGCTCTCGCGCAGCACGTCTTCGTCGACGCCGAATGCAGCGAGCTCCTCGGTCGGGAGATAGATTCGATCGCGGTCGAGGTCCTCGCCCATGTCGCGGATGAAATTGGTCAGTTGGAAGGCCTCGCCGAGAGCGGCCGCTGGTCCCTCGGCGACGTCTCGATCGACGGTCGTGCCGAGGATCGGCAGCATCTGCAATCCGATGACGGCCGCAGAACCGTACATGTACTCGGACAGCTCGGTCATGGTCCGGTAGCGCGAGACGAACATCGGCGTTCCCGGAATGTCCATTCGCATCGAATGAAAGAACGCGTAGTAGTACTCGTGCGGAATACCGTACCGATCGGTGGTGTCGACCAGCGCTGCGAGCACCCGGTCGGAGCGACTCGCGCTCAACGTATCTCCGGCGAGGGCGGCACGAACGCGGCGCTCGAGGACGTCCAGCTTGGCTGCTGCTTGCCGATCCACCGTGGACACGCCTGCCGTGTCCGGGGGGAGATCAGGCAGTTCTACATCGGCCGAGTTCACGTCGACATCGACGATGTCGTCGACCATGCGGGCAAAGCCGTACAGCGCGTGCACTGCAGGTCTCTTGTCCGTGGGGAGCAGCCTCGTGGCGAGGAAGTACGTCTTGCCGTGCTGCGCGTTCAGGTCACGGCAGATCACGTACGCGTCGTGGAGCGCGGGATCGATGCCGTCGAGTTCACCCACGGTCGGCGGTACTCGCTTCGGCTTCACGAGCGACTCCGGTCGAGGACCTGGAGCGGAGTCGGAGGGGATCGACTCGGGTCAGCGACAGCGCGGCGACGACAGCGGCGAACGTCGCCAGTGCAACGTGCGCAACGGTGTACAACCCGATGGATCCGTCGGGACGGAAGACCAGCATGAGCCACGTCGACAACCCGACGAGAATCATCAGGGTGCGAGGCGACAACGCGAACCCGGCGGCAAGCGCCAGTGGCCACGAGTAGTACCAGGGCAGCGCGGCGGGGGACAACACCACCACTGCGACCAGGGTGATCAAGATGCCCTTGACGGCGTCGCGCTCGGTGCGCCGGTACAACCACCACGTCCCGAGAATCACCACGACGAGGACTATCGCGCACAGCATGCGAGTCACCTCGAGTACCGGGGCGAGGCGAACGTCGAGGAACCACGACGTGCTGACGGTGACGAGGTGCGCGAGGATGGTGGGCAGCGACAGCCAGTTGATGATCTTCGCGGAACCCGACAACGCGGTGAGCCAGCCGATTCCGACGCCTGCGACTGCGGAGGCGATTGCGAACACAGCGGCGAAGACCCCGAAACCGATGCCTGCGGTTTTGGCGAATGCCGCAACAGGAGACATCGGTTTCCGATGCTCCTCGATGGCCTGACGACGTTCGTGAATCATCCAGATCCAGACCAGGAACGGCAGCGCTAGACCTGCGGTTGCCTTGATGGCGACGCCGATGGCCACGAGCGCTATTCCACCGACGTGATGCCGCTCGAGAACGAGGACGATACCTGCGGTCATCAGCCCGACCATCAGAAGTTCGTTGTGCACACCCCCGATGAGATGGATCAGCACGAGCGGGTTGAGGACGGCCAACCACAGCGCAAGAGCAGGTTTACCGCCGAGATGTCCGGCCAGTCGTGGCACCGCCCACACCATCAATGCCAGTCCGGGGAGCATCGTCACGCGCAGCAGCATCGTGCCTGCGATGACATTGTCTCCGGTGACCGCGGTGATCGCCTGCCCGAGCAGGAGGAACAGAGGTCCGTACGGCGCTGTCGTCGTCGTCCAGACGTTGCTGACGTTGTCGAGGAGTATTCCGGGGTTCGCCACGGGCCCAACGGCGTACGGGTCGAACCCGTCGCGTAGCAGCGCGCCCTGCGCAAGGTAGGAGTATGCGTCGCGGCTGAACATGGGTACCGCCAACAGCAGCGGAGCTGTCCATGCGGGCACCACCCAGCGGAGTTCACCGAGCGTCGTGCGCCCACCCAGAGTTGCTCGGCCCAGACGAACCCACGCGATGATCATGAACAGCACGCCCAGCCAGACGAAGATGCTGGACAGAACCAGGCCGTGCCCGAAACGGAGCCATGACAGATGCATCGACTCGAGTAACGGATCTCGTCGCCGTACACTCCCAGCTCCGAAACCGCCGAACGTGATAAGAATCGCACCGACAACACCGAGCAGGGCAGCGTGGCCTTCGGGGCTACGGAGAAAGAGGGAAAGCCTGCGTACTCGCGAGGGCGACGCAGGCGCCGCTGCGTCGACGGGCGCCCCGTCGGCGGGCTCGGAATCGGCAGCACCCGAGGTAGCAGCACTCGACGAGATCGAGGACATTGCCGGGTCATTCTCCTCTCGGGTGGGGACGAAACTGGGGGCAGAGGGGGCGAACAAGAGTGCTCGACCGGCGGACCGGAGCCAGTTTAGTGGCTACCTCCGTCGTCTCCGAACAACGACGCCTTCGGTCGGGGCGCACCGAGTGGTCCGACGACACGTTCAGCGGCAAGTCTGCCCGATACGAGGACTGTCGGCACGCCGACACCCGGAGTGGTTCCCGACCCGGCCAGGACCACGTTGTCCAGGCCCTCGACGACGTTCTTGCGACGAAACGGCCCGGTCTGGCGGAACACGTGAGCCGACGAGAACGGTGAGCCGTGCAGCATCCCGCGGTCGAGCCACGTACGTGGTGTGTCGAGATGGTCGACGGTCATGTCGGTAGTGAGACCTCGGTACCCTCGCTGCTCGAGCACACCCTGTATCTCACGCATGTAGGGACGCCCGAGGCGCGCCCAATCGAGCGGGGCGCTCGCGAGGTTGGGGCACGGCGCCAGAACCGAAATCGGCTCGCACATCACACCGTCCCGCATGATGCGGAGCGTCGGATCGGTGACCGATGGTCGGGTGATGAGCAGCGAGGGGTCGTCCATCAGTTGTCCGCGGCCACGCCGTGCGGTGATCCGTGCGAAAGTTTGCGCCCATGCATCGCCGAAGTCGATGGTGTGATGCGCCGACGTCGGCCACGTGTCCGTCACCCGGATCGGCACGGTCCCGTGGAACACGACCGCGGACGGCGAGACCACCGAGTATCCGCGTCGCCGGCCGCGGGAGGTGACTCCGGCTCGGTCGAGAAGCCGATCCACGACGGGAAGATCGGGCGTGAGTACCACGGCGTCGCACGGAAAGCTGCGACCGTCCGCAACCTCGACTGCGGTGACGCGCCCGCCCTCGACGGTCAGCCCGTTCACCTCGGCATCGGTGATCAGAATTCCACCGCTGCGTACGAATGCGTCCGACATCGCCGCGGCGATGGTCGACATTCCACCGGCCGGAAAGTACACGCCCATGGACGTGTCCATGTGCGCTATGGCGCCGTACACCGCCAGCGCTTTCGATGGTGCCATTCCGGCGTACAGGGCCTGGAACGTGAAAACCCGCTGCAGCCTCTCGTCCTTCAGGAACGATCCGACCCGGGCTCCGAGGCGACCGAAGCCGCCGAGGGCCGCGAGCGTCGCGGTGTCCCGCAGTGCCGACCGGGTCGAGACGAGGTCGAGTGGTGAATCGAAGTTCGAGTCGATGAATCGGTCGAACTCCGCGTCGAAGATCGATGCCAGCCACCGTCGCAGGCGGCGGTAACCGTCGGCCTCGGCGTTGCCGCACGCTCGTGCCACCTCGGCACTCATCAGTTCGGGGTCGGAGAACACATCGATGTGGCTGCCGTCCGCGTAACGGGTGTGATAGCTGGGGGAGAGCTTTTCGAGGCGGATCGGCGGCGTCGTGCTCGCGAAGGTTTCTCGGACGGCGGCGAGTGCGGAACCGATCAGCTCGGGCATGGTCAGCACACTTGCGCCGTTGTCGATGTCGTACAGCGGCTTCCCGTCGGCACCGGGCACCGTGTACGTCCCGACTCGGCCGCCGACGGTGCTGGAGAGTTCGAGCACGGTCACGCGCTTGCCCGCTCCCGTCAGATGCAGCGCCGCGGACAGGCCTGCAAGTCCTGCGCCGACGACGACGACGGAGTCGACTGGGCCTGGAATCGATCGTGCTGACGGCATGTGTGTCCCCGGTCCGATCAGTACTGTCGTTGAGTTGCGGACACGGCCATTGCGCGTAGACGTGCTGCGGCGCCCGGTTCGACGGTGCTGCCGTCCAACGTGCCCAGTGCCCGCTCGGTGAGTTCGGTGATGCGTCGTTCGACGTCGTCGACGGCGCCGAGTTCGGTCAGCGCGGTCCGAATGGCGCGGATGTCGTCTTCGGCGAGATCGGCGTCGCCAAGGCTGGTACGCAGCAGCGCAGCCAGGTCCGGTCGGTCCCGGTCGGCCAGTTGCATGCCGACGGCCATCAGCACTGTTCGTTTTCCCTCGCGGATGTCGTCGCCCGACGGTTTGCCGGTGACGCCCGGATCACCGAAAACGCCGAGCAGGTCGTCACGGAGCTGAAATGCCGACCCGATGTCGGAGCCGAACGCCCGGTAGCTCTCGACCAGCTCGCTCGGTGCACCGGCCAGCAGTGCACCGAGGTGAAGTGGGCGCTCGACGGTGTACGCGGCCGTCTTGAAACGGTTGACACGCATGGCGGCGTCCACCGATTCGTCGAGCCCGGCCTCGGCTTCGATATCGAGCAGTTGACCACCGAGCACTTCGGTACGCATCGACGACCACACAGGTGAGATCCGCGCCGCGGTGTCGGAGTCGAGACCGGCTTCACGCAGCATGTCGTCGGCCCAGCACAGTGCGAGGTCTCCGAGAAGGATTGCTGCGGATTCTCCGAACCGCTCGGCCGAACCCGACCACCCGAGACCACGGTGCCGGTCCGCGAAGCCGATGTGGACCGTCGGGTAGCCGCGCCGCGTGACGGAGGCGTCGATGATGTCGTCGTGAATCAGTGCGCACGCCTGGATCAGTTCCAGAGATGCGCAGGCGCGCAACACCGACGGTGCGCTGGTACTGCTTCGATCGCCTCCAGCGCCCAGCCATGCCGTCCACGCGAATGCAGGCCGAATCCGCTTTCCGCCGCGCAGGACGAAGGCAACGAGGTCTTCGACGGCCGCTGGGTATCCACCGCCTACGGCCGCGACCTGAGGCCGTTTGGACGCGAAGAAGGCTTCGAGGGCCGACTCGACGAGGGTGGCGGGATTCGCGGTCGCGTCGTGTACGGCGAAGTCGTGTTCTGTCGATTCGCGAGTGGTGTGCGAGGTCAGGTCTCCGGACAGGGGATCCTCCAGTCGAGCGCGGGCGGTCTAGCCCCGCCAACCCTAGTCGGCACCCGTCCACGAGGCTGCCGTGACGGCACCGCCGGACCGAAACTATGATGTGGCGGTGACAAGTGATGCCGTCAGGGGGCGGTCGAGTGAGGGCTGGGTCACCCGAACCCCGTCGATCGTCGATCGCCTGCGGACGACTACCGAATCCAAGATTCCCTTCTCGGTCGAGTTCTCGCCGCCGCGCGATCAAGCAGCCGAGGCTCGGCTGTGGCGAGCGGTTCGAGAGTTCGAGCAGATGCAACCGGCGTTCGTGTCGATGACCTACGGAGCAGGTGGGTCGACGCGTGATCGAACGGTGCGTGTCACCGGACAGATTGCCGAGGAGACCACGCTGCTGCCCGTTGCTCACCTGACAGCGGTGTCTCACAGCATCGACGAGCTGAGATCGATGGTCGGGGCGTACGCCGATCGGGGAATCTCGAACATTCTCGTGTTACGCGGAGACCCGCCCGGTGATCCACTGGGGGACTGGGAAAAGCATCCCGAGGGCGTCGAATACGCCGAGGAACTGGTATGTCTGGTTCGCGAACTGGGCGATTTCCACGTCGGTGTCGCCTCGTTCCCCGAGGGCCACTACCGGGCGCTCGACCTCGAGCAGGACACCCGGGTACTGGTGAACAAGTTGCGTGCGGGCGCCGAATATTCGATCACCCAGATGTTCTTCGACGTCGACGATTATCTGCGTCTGCGAGATCGAGTGGTCGCGTTCGATCCCGAGCAGGGACGCAAACCGGTGATTCCCGAGATCATGCCCATCACCTCGCTGCGTTCGGTGCGCCGCGCGCTCGCACTGTCCGGATCTGCACTTCCGCGCGAGATAGACGACAGGTTCGTCAAGGCAGCGGGAACCGGTCAGGAGGAGGACCGTGCAGCTGTGCGCGAGGTGGGAATCGAACTCGCGACTTCGATCGGTGAGCGACTGATCGCCGAGGGCGCACCGGCGTTGCACTTCATCACGCTGAACTTCGCCAGGGCCACCCGCGAGGTATTGACGAATCTAGGACTGTCGCCCGCCCGGGTCTGAGATGTCTCCCGCGCCGAGGAGCGCACGCTCCTTCCACGACAGCCGCCCACGGGCGCGTCGCCGATGCGAGTCGACGGTCAAGAAGGCGTAGGTCACCGTCGACACCGGGTGCGCCGACGCTGCTGCCGCGTGCCGGACCGCACCGACGACGGATCTGTCACCGGATTCGGACAGTGCGGCGACGGTTCTCGACAGAACGGCCGCGCCGTACCCGGCACATCCGATCCGACGTGTTGCACCGGATCCGGCGACAGCGGCGAGTGGCGGAACCAGGTAGGCCAGCGCCATCGTGACCAGCACGAGGCCCGAGCCGATCCGACCTCCGAACGCCGACCACAACCACCGCGTGTATCCGCTGCCCAACTCCGCCCAGCCGTCGTACATCCGGCACGAGAGAAATCCCGCTCCGGCGACCACGGCGGTTGCCTTGCCGCGGCGGCGAAGAACTCGGGCGATGTCCAGATCCTCCGTCGCGCTCGACGCAACGCTCGCGTGGCCACCGATGTCGCGGTAGTCGGATGCGTCGAAGACCATCAGCTGCCCGCACGCCACCACAGTCGACGACCGAGACGAGTGATTGGCCGAGCGCACGGCCAGCATGGACATCCACGAGAAGGCGAGCAGCGGCTGAACGAGCTTTTCGGCGACGCTACCGGTGCGCTGGACAGGCCATGGGCACAGCAACGAGACATCGTGGGTGCGTAGTGCTGCCACTGCGGCAGCGATCGCGTCGTCGGCGAGCCGTACATCGGCATCGACGAACACGAGAACATCGAGGTCCGGGCGGCCGGTGTACGCGAGATCGGCCAAGGTCCTGCACGCCGCGGCCTTGCCCGTCCATCCTGGCGGAGGCTCAGCATTCGACGCGAAGACCGAGATGCACGGATCACCGTCCACCGCAGCGAGAGCCGTGGCGTAGGTGTCGTCGGTCGAGTCGTCGTCCAGCACGAGCACCTGGAGATCGCCGTCGTAGTGCTGCGCCCGGAGATCGGCGATCAGTCGCGCAATGGTTCGTGCCTCGTTGCGTGCGGGTACGCAGACGGTTACCGATTCCCCGACCGATCGTGCACGGCGCAGGCGCGGCATCGTCGCCGCGTTGAGGACGCACATGGCCGCCGACACTCCGGACAACGCAGCGCCGGCGACGGTGAAACATCGCAGAAAGGTGGAACCCCGGCTCACGCCGAATCGCGACCGGAACCTGCGGGCTTGTCGCTTCCCTCGGCATCACGCCTGACCGAAGGATTGCGCGTGACCCATGCCATCGCTCCTACGATCGCCGCGACACCCACGGTCACGCCGCCCACGATTCCGGCCCAGCCGGCGAAACTACGAGTGTTGGGGTCCGGGTAGTTCACCTCGGCGCGCATCGAGGTGACCTCGCCCGCCGGCAGCTTCCAGGTGATGATGTTGTCGCCGTCGCGCGTGCCGTTGGTCGTGCCTATGCGAGCGGGAAACGCGATCGTGAACTGCACGTCGGTTCCCTGGACCGGGACAGTCTGCAGATCGGCCTTGCCGTCCAGGGTGACCTGGTCGCCGGAGCGCTGCATGACGAGTTGAAAACTTCCCGTTGCCTGGCCGGACATCGAACCGAGCGTCTGGACGTCACCGAAGGACAGATCGCTGAATCGTGCCTGCGTCCCGACGTACCCGTCCTGCTTGTATTCCTCGATCCGAATCTTGCTCGCCAGAGTCGACGGGGCCGTGAGGGTCGGCCCGGTGTCGGTGTCCGAGGTCGGAATCGTGGCTGCGACGATCTGGCCGGACACGCGGTCGTCGGCGGACACGCCCATCGAGACCTGGACTCGCAGGCATCCGGTCAGCAGGGGCGCGAGAAACAGCGCCAACGCGAGCACCGACAGGAGTCGGCGACGGTTACGAGACTTGCCTTCACGGATTGTCGACTGCACAGCGACATCGTGCCAGACGAGTAACCGAGAGCGTGTCAGGGAGTTACCGCGGCGGCGCGTCTGTACCCCCGTAGCCAGGTTCGA
Organism: Rhodococcus yunnanensis NBRC 103083; assembly: GCF_001895005.1. Lineage (GTDB taxonomy): Bacteria > Actinomycetota > Actinomycetes > Mycobacteriales > Mycobacteriaceae > Rhodococcoides > Rhodococcoides yunnanense. The sequence goes on from NZ_BCXH01000017.1 coordinate 34,768, forward strand.
ACGAAGGGAATGCCGACGATGGCCATCGCCGCGCATCCGTATACCGCGGAAAAACGAAGTTCGCCGCCGCCCAGGAGCACTGAATGCGCCAACGCAGAACCGAGCCACGTCCAGGTGAACAACACCAGGGGAGCCGCGTCCGAGAGCGGCGCCGCGGGCATCGTCGACGGACCGATCCGGTCACCGACCGCATCGACGATCAGAGCCATGACCAGGGCTGTGATGAACCATCCGAGGTAGTTCGTGACGGGAATGGACGGAATGCCGGGTAGGCCCGCAATGTCCGACGTCCACGTCCACTGTCCGTCGGTGACCATCTGAGTGTCGAGATACAGATCCCATCCGACCATTCCCAGTGCCGTTGCGATCGCGCGGTGTACGCGCAGCCGATCCTGGGTCGCTTCGGTGCGCTCGAGCACGTAGGTGACGGCACATCTGATCGGGTAGAAGCCTGCGGTCCACGCGAGAGGCACGATGGCGGGGACGCCCCATATTTCGGGGCCGAGCCGGTCGGTCGCGTAGAAGTAGCTTCCGAAGGGAAATCCGGTTGCTGTCCCGACGATCTCGGCGAGGAGTCCGAGGCCGGCTGTGGTTACCCACAGCACGAGTGTCCACGCGATGCCGCGCGACGCTGCGGCATGGGTCAGAACGGCTGCGGCGAGAAGCGCGACGACGGCAACGGTGACCACATCGCGCTGCGTGCCGGTCACCAGCGGATATGCGATCTGGGCCAACAGGGCCGCCGTCACGAGAACCCAGACGAGTCGAATCATCGGACCTTCTCGCCTATCCACCGGCGAAGACGGCCTGCCCTGGTGTCCGCGAGGGCGATACGGGCAGCGCTGCGTCCACTCGCCGCGGAGACACCGCCGCCGGGGTGCGTGGATGCACCGGTCAGATACAGACCAGGGGCGCCTGGAACCCGATGCCCGGACAGCTGAGGAACAGGTCGCCACATCATCATCTGATCCAGCGACATCTCCACGTGCATGATGTTGCCGCCGATCATGCCCAGCTCGCGTTCGATGTCCACGGGGGACTGAACATGACGATCCAGAATCGACGCGGTGAACCCCGGTGCATGCACCTCCATCTCGGCAATTATCCGAGCGGCCTCACGCTCGGCCACATCGTCGACGGCGCGAGATTCCGAGGAGTCCCGCCATGTCCTTCCACCGGAGAGCGTGTGCGGGTGCCATTGCGACCACAACGAAATTTGGTGTTGCCCAGGGGGAGCGACACTGGGGTCGAGTGCGGTGAAGGACATTCCCAGTACCGCAGGAGTCGGGGGAAGCTCACCCGCGGACGCCGCCCCGTGTGCCGCACGGAGGTGCGCTCTGTCCCGAACCAACAGCTGCAGGCCGCTCGTGGCGTCGGATTCGATGTCCGCGCTGGCGTAGCGCGGCAGCGAGTCGGTCGCGAGACGTACAGCCATGCCGATGCCGGGCCCGACGCGTATACGCCGCCGCCAGGCTTCGACGGGGATGCTGTCGTGGCCACCGGCGATCAGCAGGTCGAGTGTCGTGAGAATGTGGCATCCGGCGACGACGATGCGGCTCGGCAGAACCCGCCCGGATGCAGTTCGCGTCTCCCACGTTCCTCCTCGGCGGGAGACCGACGTCACCGCGTCGCCGACGCTGAGTCCGCCGCCTGTCGAGGTCAGCCTGGAGATCAGCGCCTCGCTGAGTGCGCCGCTGCCTCCGATCGCGCGGCCGGGCGGGAGAGTGTGCATGAGCGCGGCGAATCCGACCATCGGAGCGGTACCGGGTTCGGACATGGGAGGGCCGGACTGTGCGCCGAACCAGGCGAGCGCAGCTTTGAGTCGCTCACTGTCGAACATCTCGTCGAGTAGTGCGTCACCGGTGGTCAGGAACTCTCGCGAGAGGGCGCTCCCGCCGTCGGGGGCGCCGAGACCCCAGAACGAACGAAGCAGATTGCTGCCCGTCGGGGGCGCCGAGAACGCTCGCATCGTGCGAGCACTTCTCGGGCCCCACGTGGCGACGAAATCTCTGTACGCCTTCGCGTCGGCAGGCCCGCACGCAGCGGCAATGGAATCGCAGGTGCGGCCCAGATCACGGTGGAACACCAGCGCGGGTTCATCGGTTCCAGGTGCGCCCGGCGCGAAAGCCCATGGGTCGCATTCGGCGTATCGAAGCCCGTGCGCCGCCAGCGAGAGTTCCTCGATGATGCCGGTGTGGCGGACCATGATGTGCGCCGAGGACCCGCGGTCGACGCGGTGACCGGGAAAGCGTTCGACGGACGATACGGCGCCACCGGCGATGACGTCGCGTTCGAGAACTTCGACGGCGAGGCCGGCGTCGGACAGGTAACAGGCCGCGGTCAGGGCATTGTGCCCGGAGCCGACGACAACGACGTCGATCACCTCTCACACGCTATATGTCGGTGGGTACGTCGAACGGCAGCGCATGACCCAGCACGGCGAACGGCCGTCGATCGCCCGAGAAGGTGAAGTTCCGCAACACGTCCTCGAAGCCGAGTCGTCGGTACAGACGCCACGCACGGTTGCCTTCGTCCGCGACCTCGGGCGTCGAGAGCAATACGGTGCGCTCGTCGCGCCCGTGGAGGAGTCGGCGCGTCAGTGCGCTGCCGAGTCCGTGTCCCTGCGCATCCGGTTTGACGTGTAATTCGGTCAGTTCGAAGTAGTCGGACAGCACCTCGTCGACGTGCTCGGCGCTGCATCCGGATCTACGTAGTCCATCGCGAACCTGCTGGTGCCACCACTGATGTCGTGCTCCGCGGTACCCGTATGCGATGGCAACCATCGGTGCGTCCGAGGTGGGCAGCACGGCTGCCACGCCGCGCCATCCCGGTCGTGACACGTGTTCGGACCACATGGGTGCGCGATGGTATTCGGTGCCTCGCGGGTAGCCCATGGCCTCGACGTAGATCGCCAGTGCCTCGGGAAGGCGACGGCGAATTTCCTGGGGGGACAGGTCCACCAGGTAGGGGGTCGTCTCCGCGTCGGTGTCGACTGTTCTCAACCTTTCCTTGACTACTTGTCGGTGGGCACAGCTATATTGAATATGTCGAACGGATGTTCGATGTCGGTGATCCGGCGATGAGCTCGAGGGAAGCGAGTCTCGCCGGGTTCCGACCTTAGAGCTTCATCATGGTCCGGGCGTGTCGGAATGTGATCACGTACGGCGTTTCGAACGGGAGGTGTTCGAGTATGGCCACAAAAGTTCTCCATAGCGGTGTACGTCCGCCGGTGTCGCCTCGTGCCAGGGTGCTCCTGGGTCGAGCCGATGCGTTTCTGTCACGCTCGGTCGGCGCGGCGGACGCAACCGAGCGGTTCCTCGATTGCTACATGGCCGCGTTGCGCGGTGCGGCTGCTGTTCTCGAAGCGACACCGATATCGCAGTCCCGCGCTCGATCGCGGAGCGCGTGGGTGCTGCTGAGCAAGGCGGCGCCGGATTTGGACGAGTGGGCGGAGTACTTCGCGGGATTCTCCGCGACTCGCGCGGCGCTGCAGGCAGGATTGTCTCGGTCGATCAGCGAAGGTGATGCGGACGAGTTCTATCGTGAAGTGGGGCACTTCCTTCATGTCGTGGAGGACCGTATCGGTGCGGATTCTCGGCTGGATCGCTCCGACAGTGCTCGTCGATCGATGACTGCGTGACGTGCGTCGCCCCCGGGCCGGTCGGTCCGAGGTAGTTCGACATGGTGTTCTGTCCCTCACGCGGCCAAACTTCGAACTTTCTCAGGAACACATCGACCGAGTAGGTGGTAAGCAGGCGATTCTGCTCGTATTATTGACAGCAGGTAGCCGCCAAGGTCAGCTTCCCGTCGTTTCGCATCCGAAATGACTTTCAATATCTGTGCAGGGGGAGGTACCGTGCCACTCTCCGAGCACGAGCAGCGCATGCTCGACCAGATCGAGAGCGCTCTCTACGCCGAGGATCCCAAGTTCGCTTCTCACGTCCGAAGTGGACGCATGCGTACGGCATCGAGCAAGCGCCGCTTTCAAGCGGCGGCTGTTTTCGTGCTGGGGCTTGTTCTTCTCATTGCCGGGCTGGCTCTGCCCTTCAAGCCCGGTGGTTTTCCGGTGGTCAGCCTCGTCGGCTTCGTCTTCATGTTCGGTGCGGGTGTTCTCTTCATTCTCGGGGGATCCCGTAAGGGTGCCCCCGCGGGCAAGGGCGACGCGACAGCCGAAAACGGGTCCGAGCAATCCGGCAGGCCTCGAAGCGGGGGCAACAAGCCGAAGTCCGGCCGTAAAGGCGGTGGCTTCACATCTCGCATGGAAGATCGATTCCGGCGGCGGTTCGAACAAGAGTGATCACGATGTGTGATGTCGACGCCGTTCGGCGTATGGCCTCGCACGCCGTGAATCCGTAAACCGAAGTTCACGAACACCGAAGTTCAAGAACACCGAAGCGGTGCCCACAGATTGTGGGCACCGCTTCGGTGTTTGTGCTGTCTGAGTGTTCGTGCTGTCTGGGTGTCGCCCGTCTGTCCGGAGTCGAGCGTTCTCGGGTGCATTCCCCGAGCCTGATTCGTGTGGTTCACGCCGGATCCCCACTTCCCCCCACTGTGCCCACGCCGATGATCAGTGCGGTGGTCCAGCTGTTTTCGACCTGCGCTTTCGCGATCCTGGGCGTCTCCGATGACGCCGGAATCGTGAGGTTTCGGGTTCGCTGTCAAAATTTCCCCCACCTCACCCCACTGTCTCGAGCTGGACTTTTGTCACTCCTCACAGAAGTTGTCACCTCTTCGGGGTTGAAGGTGGGTGAAAGTGGGGTAAAGTGGTGGAAGCGATCGAGCGCGAGTGGAGGTGTCGAGTGTTCCTCGGTACCTATACGCCCAAGCTCGACGACAAGGGGCGGCTGACATTGCCGGCGAAGTTTCGTGAAGCACTCTCGGGAGGTGTGATGGTGAGCAAAGGGCAGGATCACAGCCTCGCTGTCTACACCCGCGAGGAGTTCGCCGAGAGAGTCAGAAAACTCACCGAGGCATCTCGGTCCAATCCTGTCGCTCGCTCCTACATCCGGCAGTTGGGTGCGGGTACCGATGAGCAGCAAGTCGACGGCCAAGGGCGGATCACGCTCAGTGGTGAGCATCGGCGTTACGCCAATCTCGAGCGCAACGTCGTCGTCAACGGTTCGATCGAGTTCATCGAGATCTGGAACGAGGACGCGTGGACTCGCTACTCCACCGAGAGCGAGCAGAGTTTCTCCGACGCGTTCGACGAGTCCCTCGGAGGAATCTTGTAGCCCCTTCGATCACATGCCGAGTGCCGCGAGGCCTCTGCCCGATCAGAACCCTGACGTTCTTCCCCAACGCCAGGTTTCGCAGATCAGGACCCTGACGTTCTTCCCCAACGCCAGGTTCCCTATCGGACAGGGACCTCGAAGCATTCAGCCCATCATCGATCGACCAGCTCGCCATCGGTCAGGCGAGCAGAAGCAAGACCGGGAGGAATCATTGTGGAAGGCGAAGAATCGCCCGCCCCGGATAGCGCTCCCGAACCATCCGACACTTCGGAGAATTCAACGAATGCCGCCGCGCCGAAGCATATTCCGGTGCGGCTGGGTCGCGCGGACGAACTTCTGGGACCTGCACTCATCGCCGCACGCGAGCGGGGCGACGGCGGTGTGATGATCGACGCGACCCTCGGGCTCGGTGGACACTCGGAGCACTTTCTCCGCACCTATCCGGACATGAGGCTCATCGGCCTCGATCGAGATCCCATGGCGCTCGTGCTCGCCGGCCGCCGACTCGCCGAGTTCGCCGACAGAACCACCTTCGTTCACACGACGTACGACGGCATCGACGTCGCGCTGGAGCACGCTGGATTGTCGGAATACGAGTCGGTCGACGCGATCCTGTTCGACCTCGGTGTCTCGTCGATGCAGCTCGACGAAGCCGACCGGGGTTTCGCGTACTCGGTCGACGCGCCACTCGACATGCGCATGGACCCGACGGTCGGTATCACCGCCGCCGATGTGCTCAACACGTACAGTCACGGCGACATCGCGCGTGTGCTCAGCACGTACGGCGAGGAGCGGTTCGCAGGTCGAATCGCATCGGCCGTTCTGCGTCGCCGTGAAACGACTCCCTTCACGACGAGCGGTCCCCTGGTCGAGTTGTTGTACCAGTCGATCCCGGCGGCTACTCGTCGTACCGGTGGGCATCCCGCCAAGCGGACCTTTCAAGCTCTTCGCATCGAAGTCAACGGTGAACTCGATTCGCTCGAAAAGGCCGTTCCAGCAGGGCTGGATTCTCTGGCGGTCGGCGGGCGAGTGGTGTTCATGTCCTACCAATCCTTGGAGGATCGAGTCGTCAAGAAAGATCTGGCGCCTCGGATCAAATCGAGATCGCCCGAGGGACTTCCGGTCGAATTACCCGGCATGGGGCCGGAATTCACGATGTTGACTCGGGGAGCAGAACGAGCCTCGGATCAGGAAATCGAAGAGAATCCGCGTTCGGCGCCGGTGCGCCTGCGTGCAGCCGAGCGAATTGCGAGGAGAGCCTAATGACTGTCACCGCGAGTTCTGTTGGAACTCGACGCACTCGTCGGAACAGAACTTCGTCCGAGGACGGATCTCCACGCTCGGGTGCCGCGTTGCGCGCGTACGAGCGCCGGCAGCAACGCGTCAGCGAGCATTCCGGCGATCTCGTGCCGACCAGTCATGGGGCTGCACGAATCTCGTTGTCGAGCGCTTCCCTTGCCGCCCGTATTCCCTTCGTCGCGTTGATCATCGGCCTGTTGACGCTCGGGCTCGGACTCACCCTGCTGCTCACGACACGCTCGGCCGGAGATTCGTACGAACTCAGTGACGCCAAGCTGTACAACGAGCGTCTTGTTCAGCAGAGTGCATCGCTCCAGCGTGACGTCGAATTGGCGGATTCCGCACCGGAACTCGCACGAAAGGCTGCGGAACTCGGCATGGTTCCTGCAGCCAACGCGGCGCGCATCGTCGTGGCTCCCGGCGGATCGGTGCAGATCATCGGCGAGCCCGCTCCCGCGGCAGGTAAGCCCGTCGCACCATTGGATCCACCGACATCGCAGTCGGTTTCGCAGCAGGCGACCGGTACCCAGACAACTCCCCGTGCCGCATCGGCGCCGCCACCCGCATCCGCGGCATCGTCTGCGGCATCCGCCACGCCGAACGCATCCAATAACGCTCTCGCAGGGGCTTCCGGTGAACAATTGGTTCCCATGAGTACTCCGTCGGCCGGCCCAACGGGTAACCGGCAGTGACACGGCCGGGAGCAGAGCCGGTAGGTACGAGCCGATGAAGCCGACTACCGGAGCTCCTCGTCGTACATCCTTGCCGCGCAACACATCCGGAGGTCGACGTCCCCGCGATGATGCGCGGGGACGACCGAGGTCACCGCGCAGTTCGGCACGTCCGCCACGCCCGCCCGCAGGCGGAAGGTTCGACGCCTCGTCCTTCGGGTTTCGTCACGGACTCGGGCGCTGGCTGATGTTCGGGGTACTGGCCGTAGTCGCCTTGCAATTGTTGTGGATCATGGGGATCAACGGTCCGCGGCTGTCGGCCGAGGCGGCGTCGCAGCGGACCACCACCTTGGTGGATCCCGCTCAGCGAGGGGCGATCACGGACCGCAACGGAAAGCCGATCGCCTTCACGATGGAAGCGAAGGCACTCACCTTTCAGCCGGTTCGTGTCCGCAAGGAACTCGACGAGGCCCGTGCGAAGGACCCGTCGAAGCCGGCGACCGACGATCGGCTGAAGGCGATCGCCGCAGGCATTCACGACGCACTCGGTGATGTCGCGAACGAGAAGGACATTCTTGCGAAATTGAAGAGCGAGGACACATTCGCCTACCTGGTCAGGGGAGTGGACTCGACGACGGCAACCGAAATCAGCGAAGAGTTCGAAGAGGTCGGTCTCGAACGCCAGGACATACGCGAGTACCCCGGTGGCTCGCTGGCGGCGAACATCGTCGGCGCCACGGGTTGGGACGGTCACGGCCTGCTGGGTTTGGAGGATTCACTCGATTCCTCGCTCGCTGGAACTGACGGGTCCGAGACGTACGACAGAGGCTCCGACGGTGCGGTCATTCCAGGCAGCTGGCGAGACAAACAGACGGCGGTGAACGGGTCGAGCGTCGAGTTGACCATCGACTCGGACCTGCAGTACTACGTCCAGCAGCAAGTTCAGTTGGCCAAGGACCTCTCGGGTGCAAAGAACGCGTCGGCGTTCGTGCAGGACGCACATACAGGTGAGGTTCTGGCGATGTCGAACGACAACACGTTCAATCCGGGGATCGGTGTCGGCAACAACGACAAGAACAAGGAGATGGGCAATCTCGCCGTGTCCACTCCGTTCGAGCCGGGTTCGGTGAACAAGATCATCACTGCCGCCGCGGCAATCGAGTACGGGCTCACGACTCCGGACGAGGTGCTCCAGGTTCCCGGCAACATCTTCATGTCCGGGGTGTCGGTGAAGGACGCGTGGGAACACGGAGTGGTTCCGTACACCTCGACCGGCGTGTTCGGTAAGTCGTCGAACGTCGGAACGTTGATGCTGGCGCAGCGAGTCGGCGAGGATCGCTTCGCGGACATGCTGTCTCGATTCGGGCTCGGACAACGCAGCGACGTCGGTCTGCCGGGGGAGAGTGCAGGAAACGTGCCGAGCCGCGATCAGTGGTCCGGCGGCACGTTCGCCAATCTCCCTATCGGACAGGGATTGTCGATGACCCTGTTGCAGATGACGGCGATGTACCAGGCGATTGCCAACGACGGGATGCGTATTCCGCCGAGGATCGTCCGCTCGACCATCGGTCCCGACGGAAACAGGACGGAGACCGAGCAGCCGGAGGGCGTCTACGTCGTCAGCCCTCAGACGGCAGCCACGGTCCGAGACATGTTCCGTGCGGTCACTCAGGACGACACCGGGAATCAACGCGGCACCGGTGTCGCTGCGGGCGTCGACGGTTATCAGATCAGCGGCAAGACCGGGACTGCGCAGCAGGTGGATCCTGAATGCAAGTGCTACTCGAACTCGAACTACTGGATCACGTTCGCCGGTATCGCACCCGCTGACGATCCCCGGTATGTGATCGGAATCATGCTGGACGCTCCGACTCGTAGTGCAGATGGTTCGGGTGGTCAGTCCGCTGCACCGCTGTTCCACAACATCGCCAGCTGGATGCTGCAGCGAGACAGTGTTCCGCTGTCCGCCGACCCGGGTCGCAGGTTGGTGCTCCAGGCCGACTGACGCTCGGCGGGCCCCAAAACCGAACGTGCTGTTCCGATCACGATCGGGCATCGGACGGTCTCCCGTGTCCATCCGCCGAGAGACTCGCCGGTAACCTGACTCGTCGGCCCTGTCCGGACATCGACGTCATCGGCGTCGGGTCCGTGTCGGGAATCGGCACCGTCGACGTGACCATCTCCACTTCTCGAGCAGGAAGGAGCACAGTGTCTGTGCCAGCAGCACCGCAGCCTGCTCCGTCGGATTCTCGTCCCGCCCGGCCACCGGAAACCACGGTCGACGAGATCGCATCGGCGTCGGGTGCCTGGGTGGTGCCGGGGGGACCGTCGGACCCTCGGCTCGTGACCGGTGTCGACCTTCGAGCGCAAGGTATTCGGCCGGGGGACCTCTTCGCCGCGCTACCCGGTGCATCGGTGCACGGCGCCACCTTCGTCGGTGATGCGCTAGGGCTCGGCGCGGTGGCAGTTCTGACCGACCCGGCCGGGTTGCAGATCATGCAGGCGGCGTCGGCAGAGCTGCCGGTACCCGTCCTGGTGCACGATGCTCCGCGCAGCGTGCTCGGCACGGTCTCTGCACTCGTCTACGGCAACCCGTCCGCGCAGATGACGGTCATCGGGATCACCGGCACATCGGGGAAGACCACCACGTCCTATCTCCTCGAGGCAGCACTGACCGCGGCAGGCAGAACCACCGGTCTGATCGGGACGATCGAGACCAAGATCGCCGGAGCTCGTGTTCCGAGCGCTCTCACCACACCCGAGGCTCCACGGCTGCACGCCTTGTTCGCCGTGATGCTCGAACACGGGATCGACACCGTTGTCATGGAAGTGTCCAGTCACGCACTCACCCTCGGCCGCGTCGACGGGACCGTGTTCGCAGTCGGTGCGTTCACCAATCTGTCGCAGGACCACCTCGACTTCCACGACTCGCTGGAGGACTACTTCCAAGCCAAGAGTCGCTTGTTCGCTTCGGAATCGGCGGTGCACAGCCGGTCGGCCGTGGTGTGCACCGACGACGTCTGGGGAAAGCGAATGGCGGAGATCGCGGCTGCCGCCGGATCTGCCGTCGTGACTGCCTCCGTGTCCGGCGGCTCCGATTGGACGGTCTCCGACGCGACGACACTGCAGGACGGGACACAGACATTCTCGATCGTCGATCCCACCGGCACGACGCATCCGGCATCGATTCGGCTTCCGGGGCGATACAACATCGCCAATGCAGTGTTGGCTACGGCGACATGCTCGGCGGCAGGCGTCGATATCGAGCGTGCGATCAGCGGCATGGCGTCGGTCGACGTCCCGGGCCGAGTGCAGCGCATTTCGCGAGGACAGGACTTTCTCGCTGTTGTCGACTACGCGCACAAACCGGCTGCGGTCGAGGCAGTCATCGACACCTTGCGTCAACAGACTCGCGGCCGGATCGCGGTCGTGCTCGGCGCAGGCGGCGATCGCGACACCGGCAAGCGCGCGCTGATGGGTGCAGCCGGTGCACGTGGCGCGGACCTACTGGTCATCACCGACGACAATCCCCGATCGGAGGATCCGGGATCGATCCGCGAGGCCGTCGCGGCGGGGGCGTACGCGGTGGATGCGTCGGTTCGGGGTGAGATCCGCACCGTGGACGGGCGTGCCCGGGCGATCGACGAGGCGGTCGCATGGGCGCGGGCAGGCGACGTCGTGCTCGTTGCAGGCAAAGGGCACGAGACCGGCCAGGAAGTTGCGGGCGTCAAGCACCCGTTCGACGACAGGCAGGTCCTCGCCGAAGCAATCGATCGCAAGAACGCAGAATCCGGAGAGCAATCGTGAAGTCCCTGACCCTGGAGCAGATCTGTCGGATCGTCGGCGGAACACTGCACGACGTGCCGAACGCGAGCCTGCTCGTCGACGGATCCGTCGAATTCGACTCGCGAAAAGTCACTCCGGGAGGGTTGTTCCTCGCGTTGCCGGGAGCCCGCGTCGACGGGCACGACCATGCCGCCGCCGCTATCGCCTCGGGCGCCGCCGCTGTCCTTGCCGCTCGTCCGGTCGGGGTACCTGCGATCGTCGTCGACCCCATCCCGCACGACGGCCGTGCGATGGCACTCGAACACGATCTCGACGGTTCCGGGGCAGCAGTGCTGCAGGCGCTGGCCGCACTCGCGCGCGCGTCGGTCGTCGAACTGACCGAGTCGAGTGGTCTGACGGTCGTAGGAGTCACCGGGTCCTCGGGCAAGACCTCGACGAAGGACCTGCTGGCCTCGGTACTGGCACCCCTCGGACCGGTCGTCGCACCTCCGGGCTCGTTCAACAACGAACTCGGACATCCATGGACAGCGCTGCGCGCCGACGAGTCGACCGACTTCCTCGTCCTCGAATTGTCAGCGCGAGGGGTCGGCCATGTTGCGGCACTCGCGGCCACGGCACCGCCGCGTATCGGCGTGGTGCTCAACGTGGGCACCGCTCATCTCGGTGAGTTCGGCTCACGGGAGAGAATCGCGGTCGCGAAGGGCGAGCTGGTCGAGGCGTTGCCGAGCGCCGCCGACGGCGGAGTGGCTGTGCTCAATGCCGATGATCGACTCGTGCTCGAGATGCGCTCGCGCACGGCGGCACGAGTGGTGACGGTCGGTCTGTCGCCGGATGCGGACATTCGTGCGAAGAACGTCTCCCTCGATGCAGATGCACGCGCGAGGTACACGTTGGTCGCACCTGGCGGCGAGGTCGACATCGCGCTGGCAGTGCACGGAGAGCATCAGATCGGGAACTCGTTGGCGGCTGCGGCAGTAGCGCTCGAATGCGGTGCCACACTCGATCAGATCGCTGGCTCGCTCGCGGGTTCGACGGCTGCGTCGGTTCGACGTATGGATGTACGTACTCGTACCGACGGCGTGACGATCGTCAACGACTCCTACAACGCAAACCCTGATTCGATGCGTGCTGCCCTCAAAGCATTGGTGTCGATGTCCAGGTCCGGGGCGGATTCACGCAGGCGAACGTGGGCTGTATTGGGCGAAATGGCCGAACTGGGGTCAGAATCGATCATCGAGCACGATTCGATAGGGCGTCTGGCTGTGCGATTGGACGTCAGCCGTCTGATCATCGTGGAATCCGGTCGGCCGACCAGAGCGATGCATCAGGGTGCAGTGATGGAGGGTTCGTGGGGTGAGGAGTCCATGCTCGTCCCCGACGACGCGTCGGCGATCGCGGTGTTGAGATCAGAGGTGGCGCCGGGTGACATCGTCCTGGTGAAGGCGTCGCAGTCGGTCGGACTGTGGTCGGTTGCCGACGCACTTCTCGGCGACGACGCACTTCTCGGCGACGATGCGCAGCAGTGAGGACGGCAGCGTCAGTGAAGACAGCGGTAGTGACGACAGCGGTAGACAAGACAGCCAGTGACACGGGCAGTGGCAGCGGTAGGGATGGGGAGAATCAGACGATGACACCGGAGGACATGCAGTGAGACAGATCCTCTTCGCCGGAGGTATTGCCCTCGCTGTCGCGATTCTGCTGACGCCGGTACTGATCAAGGCGTTCTCGAAGCAGGGTTTCGGTCAGGAGATTCGTGTCGAGGGCCCGGCCAGCCACCAGTCGAAGCGGGGAACCCCGACGATGGGCGGCGTCGCGATTCTTGCCGGACTGTGGGCCGGGTACTGGGGCTCGCACCTCATCGGTGTCGGATACGACGCGGATGGACCTTCGGTATCGGCGCTGTTGGTCCTCGGTCTGACGACCGTCCTCGGCCTCGTCGGCTTCCTGGACGATTTCATCAAGATCCGCAAGCGCCGCAACCTCGGGTTGAACAAGACGGCCAAGCTCGTCGGGCAGCTGATCGCCGCGGTCATCTTCGGCGTTCTCGCTCTGCAGTTCCGCGGGCCGAACGGGCTGACACCCGGCAGCACTCAGCTGTCGTACGTGCGCGACATCGCGACGGTGAGCATGGGTTCTGTCGTGTTCATCCTGTTCTGCTACCTGCTCGTCAGTGCCTGGTCCAATGCGGTCAACCTGACTGACGGTCTGGATGGGCTCGCCGCGGGGTCGATGACCCTGGTTCTCGGTGCGTACACGGTCATCACGTTCTGGCAATACCGCCAAGCGTGCTCCACCAGCCCTGGTCCTGGATGCTACGACGTACGGGACCCGCTCGACCTTGCGTTGATCTGCGCATCCGCAGCAGGCGCCTGTATCGGATTCCTGTGGTGGAACGCTGCTCCGGCGAAGATCTTCATGGGCGACACCGGTTCACTCGCACTCGGCGGACTGCTCGCCGGTCTGTCGATCGTGACGCGGACCGAGTTGATCATGGTCGTGATCGGCGCACTCTTCGTGGCCGAGGCGGCATCGGTGTTGATTCAAGTCGCAGTCTTCCGGTCCAGTCGACGACGCGTCTTCCGGATGGCGCCGTTCCACCATCACTTCGAGCTCGCGGGTTGGGCGGAAACCACGGTCATCATTCGGTTCTGGCTGTTGGCGGCGATATCGTCCGCGGTCGGGTTGGCCTTGTTCTACAGCGAGTACCTCGCAGCAGTCGGAGGATAGAGCCCGGTGTCGCAGCAGCTCGAACCGACGGAGAACGATCTGGCGAGGTGGTTGCACGGTCGCACCGTCCTCGTTGCAGGAGGCCGGGTGTCCGGTCTGGCAACCGTGAAGCCGTTGCAGGATCTCGGCGCCGTAGTCGTGGTCACGGATGCGGACCCCGTTGCCATCGAGAAGGCGCGGTCGATGGGCGTCGGGGGAGTGCTGCAGGACGACCTGCTCGCCGACCCGGCACTGTTCGAGAGCATCGGGCTGGTGGTGACGAGCCCCGGGCTGCGCGCCGACGCACCGGTCCTCGCGGCGGCGGCAGGTCTCGGAGTTCCGATCTGGGGTGATGTCGAACTGTCCTGGCGCGTCGACCGTGCCGGGCTGTACGGTCCGCCGACACGCTGGCTCGTCGTCACCGGCACCAACGGCAAGACGACGACGACGTCGATGCTCGCGTCGATTCTCGAGTCCGCTGACCTTGCCAGTGCCGCCTGCGGGAACATCGGACTACCGATCCTCGATGCGCTGCAGCAGGACCCGCATCCCGCGGTGCTCGCAGTCGAATTGTCCTCGTTCCAGCTGTTCTGGGCGCCGTCGGTCCGGCCCGAGGCCGGTGTGGTGCTCAACATTGCCGAGGACCATCTCGACTGGCACGGCGGCATGGACGGATATGTCGAGGCCAAGTCCCGTGCCCTCGCCGGGCGAACTGCCGTCGTCGGTCTCGACGACGAACGCGCCGCGGCACTCGGGTCGTCGTCTCCGGCCGCACGGGTCGTCGGATTCCGCCTCGGCGAGCCGGTCGTCGGCGAGTTGGGAGTTGCCGACGACGTCCTCGTGGACAGGGCCTTTGCCGAGAACCTCCCTTTGGTGGCGGTGCAGGACGTCGTACCGGTCGGTCCGGCTGGCGTGATGGATGCGCTGGCTGCGAGTGCTCTTGCGCGGGCGATCGGAGTGTCGGCGGGCGAGATCGCAGACGGGCTGCGGACGTACCAGGTCGGCCCACACCGCGCTGCTGTGGTTCGCACGCTCGGTGGGGTGACGTTCGTCGACGATTCGAAGGCCACCAATCCGCACGCGGCTCGCTCGTCGCTGCTCGCGCACCAACGGATCGTCTGGATCGCCGGTGGGTTGCTCAAGGGCGCTGCGATCGACGATCTGGTGGAGGAAATCGGTCCCAGGCTCGTCGCAGCCCTCGTGATCGGCCGCGATGGGACACAGATCGCACAGGCTTTGGCGCGACACGCCCCGGATGTTCCCGTTGTGACGTATCCGGCGGGAGACGATGCTGGTGTGACTGAAGTGGCTGACGATGCAGATGTAGTGATGCGAGCAGTTGTGCATGAGGCCGCGCGCCGAGCCGGTTCGGGTGACACCGTTCTCCTGGCGCCCGCGGCCGCGTCGCTCGACATGTTCGTCGACTACGGCCACCGCGGGCGTAGCTTCGCAGCCGCTGTCGGCGAACTCGACGCCACCGACATCTCGGGTGGGCAGTCGTCGTGAGTGTTGGGGCGCCACGCGTCGGACCGCGAACACGGGTCGGCCTGTGGCTCGGTCGGCCGTTGGCGTCGTTCCACCTCATCGTCACGGTTGCCGCACTCCTGACTCTCCTCGGGCTCGTCATGGTCCTGTCGTCGTCGGCCGCGGAGGCGTATGCGGCGGACGGTTCGGCCTATTCACTGTTCACCCAGCAGTTGATCGGCGTCGGACTCGGCGTCGTCGCCTTCTACATTGCGTTGCGGATGTCGGTGCGGTTCCTGCGCAAGATTTCGTTCCCCCTGTTCTGCCTCTCGGTCGTACTGCTGATGATGGTGCTGATTCCCGGAGTCGGTTCCGAGGGCGCCGACGGTGCACGCCGGTGGTTCAACATCGCCGGAGTCTCGTTCCAGCCGTCCGAGCTCGCCAAGGTGACGCTCGTTCTCTGGGGCGCGCATCTGCTCGCGTCGAGGCGCAGCGAGCATGCGTCCCTGAAGTCACTGCTCATTCCGCTGGTTCCGGCGGCGTTGCTGATGGCAGCGCTGATCGTGCTGCAGCCGAACCTGAGTACGGCCATCGCCGTCGGCATCATCCTGGTCTCGCTCCTGTGGTTCGCCGGTCTGAACGCACGCCTGTTCGCAATCCTGCTCGGCGGCGGCCTCGCCGCGGCGACCGTGCTGGCCTTCACCGCGGGCTACCGCTCCAATCGAATCAAGGCGTGGCTCAACCCCGGTGACGACCCGCAGGGCCTCGGATACCAGTCGAACCAGGCCAAGTTCTCCCTGGCCGACGGCGGTCCGTTCGGCGTCGGACTCGGACAGAGCCGTGCCAAGTGGAGCTACCTCCCGAACGCCCACAACGACTTCATCTTTGCGATCATCGGCGAGGAGCTCGGATTCATCGGGTGCATGGCCGTTCTCGGCCTCTTCGCGCTGTTCGTCTACACGGGCCTGAGGATCGCCATGCGCTCGGTCGACCCGTTCCTCCGGCTCCTGGCTGCAGGATCCACGACGTGGATCTTCGCCCAGGCGATGATCAACATCGGCTACGTGGTCGGCCTGCTTCCGGTGACCGGTCTCCAGCTTCCACTGGTGTCCTACGGCGGTTCGTCGACCGCGATCACGCTTCTGATGTTCGGCATCATCGCCAACGCCGCCAGGCACGAGCCCGAGGCCATCGCGGCTCTGCATGCGGGTCAGGACAGTCGACTGGACCGCATGCTGAGGCTCCCGTTGCCCGCATCGTTCTCTCCCATGCGTGCAGCAGTGGCCAGAGCGAAGTCGACGCGGCCCGCGCTCGACCGATCCGATCGCCGCACTCTCGACGCTCGGACCGCCGGTGCACGGCGACCCGTCCGAGCCGAAGCAGGGGCACGATCGGGACGCGACCCCCGGCCGCTCGCCGGCGAACGTCGTACAGACACCGGTCGCCGCGGCGCCCGGCAACCCGGAGTGCAACGCAGACACCCGGATGGGCCAGGATACAGACGGTGAACTCACGTAACAGGCCGCTGTCCGTCGTTCTCGCAGGCGGCGGGACAGCAGGCCACATCGAACCTGCCATGGCCGTCGCCGATGCGCTTCGTGAGCTCGACCCGAACGTCCGAATCACCGCACTAGGGACGGCGCGTGGCCTCGAGACGAAGCTCGTTCCTGCACGCGGATATCAGCTCGAATTGATTCCGCCGGTGCCTCTGCCGAGGAAACCGACACTCGATCTTCTTCGCCTGCCTGCTCGCGTCGTGGCATCGGTGCGGCGGACTCGAGCAGTTCTGAAGGACAGCGAAGCCGACGTCCTGATCGGGTTCGGCGGCTACGTCGCGCTGCCCGCGTACCTCGCGGCGCGGGGTGTGCTGCGACGTCGAGGCACTCCGATAGTCGTCCACGAGGCCAACGCGAGTGCCGGTATCGCGAACAAGGTCGGTGCCCGGCTGGCCACCCGTGTCCTCGCGGCAGTGCCGGGCTCGGGGGTCTCGGCCAAGGGGCAGTCCGAGGCGGAGATCGTCGGAATACCGGTCCGGCCCACCATCACGGGCCTCGATCGAGCCGCGACGCGCAGCCTTGCCCGCGACCACTTCGGTCTTCCTGCCGACGGGCCGGTACTTCTCGTCTTCGGCGGATCTCAGGGTGCGCGCTCGCTGAACGACGCGGTGTCCGGCGCTGCGGAGGCACTTGCCGCAGCAGGCGTGTCCGTTCTGCATGCGCACGGACCGAAGAACACCGTCGACATCGGCAGGGGAGACGAGCACACTCCGTACGTGGCAGTGCCGTACCTCGACCGGATGGACCTCGCCTACGCGGCGGCTGACCTCGCGGTGTGTCGTTCGGGGGCCATGACCGTCGCCGAAGTGTCCGCGACGGGGTTGCCCGCGGTGTACGTTCCGTTGCCGCACGGCAACGGCGAACAGGAACTCAATGCCAGGCCAGTGGTCGACGCCGGTGGTGGCAGGTTGGTGTCCGACTCCCAGCTGAACGCCCGTTACGTCGGGGCCGAGATCGTCGAGCTGATCACGAACCCGGAAGCTCTCGCCGCCATGTCGGCAGGCGCGGCAGGGGCGGGACATCGTGACGCAGCCACTGCAGTGGCGACAATCGTGCTCGACGTCGCGTCGGCACACAGGAACGAGGCGACGTAGGTCGTGACGAGTGAAAGGAACGAGATGGCCGAGCTTCCCGCAGAGCTCGAGCGGGTTCACATGGTGGGAATCGGCGGTGCAGGCATGTCGGGGATCGCCCGCATTCTGCTGGCCCGTGGCGGGCAGGTGTCCGGCTCGGATGCGAAGGAGAGCCGCGGAGTTCTTGCCCTGCGTGCTCGCGGGGCCGATGTTCGCATCGGCCACGACGCGTCGGCGCTCGACATTCTTCCCGGCGGCCCGACCGTCGTCGTGACGACGCATGCCGCGATTCCGAAGTCGAATCCCGAACTCGTCGAGGCCGAGCGGCGAGGTATTCCGGTCGTTCTGCGGCCTGCCGTGCTGTCTTCGCTGATGGACGGATATCGCACGCTGCTGGTGTCGGGCACGCACGGCAAGACGTCCACGACGTCGATGCTCGTGGTGGCGCTGCAGCACTGCGGGTTCGATCCGTCCTTCGCGGTCGGTGGTGAACTCAACGAGGCGGGAACCAACGCGCATCACGGAAGTGGTGACGTGTTCGTCGCCGAAGCCGACGAGAGCGATGGCTCGCTGCTGCAGTACTCGCCGAACGTCGTGGTAGTGACCAACATCGAGGCCGATCACCTCGACTACTTCGGTACTGCCGAGGCATACGTCCAGGTCTTCGACGATTTCGTCGCGCGCCTCGAACCCGGCGGTGTCCTGGTCGCATGCATGGACGATCCAGGCTCGGCGGCGCTCGCTCGTCGCGTGCACGATGCAGGCATCGACGGTGTACGTGTACTGGGGTACGGATCCGAGGGCGCCGACTCCGGTGACGTCGAGATGGCGGTCGAGCTTCTCGGCTGGGAGCCCGAGGACGCAGGCGGCGTCGCGCAGTTGCGTGTTGCGGGCGAGGACAAGCCGCGCACGCTTCGGCTCGGGGTGCCAGGGCGCCACACTGCGTCGAATGCACTCGGTGCGTTCACCGCAGGTGTGCAGGTCGGTGCCGCCGTCGACGATCTGTTGGCGGGGCTCGCCGGGTTCGGGGGTGTCCATCGCCGGTTCCAGATTCGCGGCCGCGAGCACGGAATCAGGGTGTTCGACGACTACGCGCACCATCCCACCGAAGTGCGTGCCGTGCTGACCGCTGCTCAGCAACTCGTCGCGTCGGCAGCGGGCGACGGCCGTCGTGGCCGTGTGATCGTGGTGTTCCAGCCGCATCTGTACTCCCGGACCGAGACGTTCGCCACGGAGTTCGGTGCTGCACTCGGCCTCGCCGACGAAGTGGTGGTGCTGGACGTCTACGGTGCTCGCGAGGAGCCCCTACCCGGTGTGACGGGCGCGTTGGTGGCCGCCGCGGTGACGAAGCCGGTGAACTATCAGCCCGATCTTTCACTCGTGGCAAAGCAGGTGGCGGCGCTGAGCGCACCGGGAGATGTAGTTCTCACCATGGGCGCCGGCGACGTGACGATGTTGGCCGGGCCGATTCTCGATGCGCTTCGGTCGAAGACCGACTTCCGGATCGGGCAAGGTCGGGCATCGGAGTGAATGCGCGCTCGGGCCGCCCGACGCGACTGTCCGCGGCCGAATCGGACTCGCACGGGCGTGGGCGGACACGGTCGTCGAAGTCCGGTGACGCGGCGGATCGTTCCCCGGAAGCGATGGAACGTGAACGCAAGCGGGCCGCGCGCGAGGAAGAACGTCGACGGGTCGCTCGATCGCGTCGGCGTGCGGGCCTGATCGCGGCTGCAGTCGTCGCCGTGATCGTCGGTGGGTTCGCGGCCGTGTACTTCACCCCGTTGCTGTCCGTGCGCACCATCGAGGTGGAGGGCAATTCCACGGTGCCGACCGAGGAGATTCTCGCCGATCTCGCGATTCCGATGGGGGAGCGGCTCGTTCGAGTCGACGCGGGTTCCGCAGCGCAACGTGTGGCCGGAATTCCGGCGCTCGCGTCGGTACGGGTGCAGCGGCAGTACCCGTCCACGGTCCGTGTCACCGTCGTCGAGCGCGTCGCAATCGTGTTCGTGGACAAGCCGGACGGTACCCATCTCATCGACGCGGACGCGGTGGACTTCGCTGTGGCTCCGCCGCCGCCCGGAGTCGTTCGACTCGTGGTCGACTCGCCCGGCCCGGGTGATCCTGTGACGGAAAGTGCGCTGGCAGTGCTGACTTCGCTACCGGATGTGCTCCGCGGTCAGGTCGGCGAGATCCGCGCGTCGTCGATTTCGGATGTGTCGTTGCTTCTGACCGACGGGCGAACACTGGTGTGGGGTAACAACGAGAACTCCGAGCGCAAATCGGCTGTGGCTCTTGCTCTGTTGTCGCAGCCGGGTCAGATACTCGATGTCTCGAGCCCGGACCTGCCGACCACCAAGTAGATTGTTCGAAAGGACGCGTCGAAATCTCGTGCCGACGCGCGAATCACAAAATCTTTCGGTGTCGTCCGGCGCGCCTAATGGCGGATGGTGGCACCGGTGAATAGCGTTCCCAGAGTCGAATACTTGACATAACACTAAGCCTGTGGTTGAGGTTGAGGGTTTTCGAGAATTCGACAGACCCGAAAACAACCACGGAAGGCGAGAGCCCATGACGCCCCCGCACAACTACCTCGCCGTAATCAAGGTCGTCGGCATCGGCGGCGGCGGCGTGAACGCAGTCAACCGCATGATCGAGCAGGGACTCAAAGGAGTCGAGTTCATCGCGGTCAACACCGATGCGCAAGCTCTGCTGATGAGCGACGCCGACGTCAAACTCGATGTCGGCCGTGAACTCACACGCGGTCTCGGTGCAGGCGCGGACCCCGAGGTCGGTCGCCGAGCGGCCGACGACCACAAGGACGAGATCGAAGAGGTCCTCAAGGGCGCCGACATGGTCTTCGTCACCGCAGGTGAAGGTGGCGGTACCGGCACCGGTGGGGCTCCCGTCGTCGCCAACATCGCACGCAAGCTCGGCGCATTGACGGTCGGCGTGGTGACACGTCCGTTCTCGTTCGAAGGCAAGCGACGTGGCGGCCAGGCAGATACGGGCATCCAGCAGTTGCGCGAGTCCTGCGACACACTCATCGTCATTCCCAACGACCGCCTGCTGCAACTCGGTGACGCGGCCGTGAGCCTGATGGATGCCTTCCGTAGCGCCGACGAGGTTCTCCTCAACGGTGTGCAGGGCATCACCGACCTCATCACCACGCCCGGTTTGATCAACGTCGACTTCGCGGACGTCAAGGGTGTGATGTCCGGAGCCGGTAGCGCATTGATGGGCATCGGGTCCTCGCGCGGTGAGGGTCGCGCCATCAAGGCAGCCGAGTCGGCCATCAACTCGCCGCTTCTCGAAGCGTCGATGGAGGGTGCGCGCGGAGTGCTTCTGTCGATCGCGGGTGGGTCGGATCTCGGTTTGTTCGAGATCAACGAGGCCGCATCGCTCGTGCAGGAAGCTGCGCACATCGACGCCAACATCATCTTCGGCACCGTGATCGACGATTCTCTCGGGGACGAAGTGCGCGTGACGGTCATCGCGGCCGGCTTCGACGGTGGCACTCCCGCTCGTCGACCGGTCGAGGCTGCACCCGCATCAGGTCGCAGTCCCATCGGTTCGGCTCGGTCCGGGGATGTCGCCGCTCGTTCGTCCGAATCGACGGAGTCCGGAGCAGTGTTCCGGGATCCGGTCGGCGCGTCCAGCGGAAGCAGCCTTCCTCCGTTGTCCTCCTCCAACTCCAGCAACAAGCAGAGTTCGGGGCGTCGTGTACCCGTGTCCGAGGAAGAGGGCGAGGACGAGGTCGACGTACCCTCGTTCATGCGTCGGTGACACAGGCACACACGAGAGGATCGAAGACACTGAGTTTCACAGTTCGGCGAGTGACCACGACACGAGCGGGAGGTATCTCGGCACCTCCGTTCGACACGTTCAATCTCGGAGACCACGTCGGGGACGATCCGGTAGCAGTGGCGTCGAACCGCGAGCGGCTCGGCCGCGAACTGGGCCTCGGCCCGGAGCGGTTGGTGTGGATGGAGCAGGTTCACGGGCGGTCGGTGGCTGTGGTCGACGAGTCGACGGCCGGTCCCGTACCTGTCACCGATGCGTTGGTGACCACGGTCCGTGATCTCGGTCTGGTGGTGTTGACCGCCGACTGCGTTCCGGTCCTGTTGTCCGACGAAGAAGCGGGCGTCGTCGCCGCGGTCCATGCCGGACGCGTCGGAGCCAGAATCGGGATCGTCCCTCGGGTTCTCGAGGTCATGGTCGAACAAGGCGCGGATTTATCTCGCATCGGTGCGTTCCTCGGACCTGCGGCCAGCGGTAGGCAATACGAAGTGCCGGCACACATGCGGGCAGACGTCGAGAAGCACCTACCGGGGAGTGCGACGACGACCGTGCGGAAGACACCTGGGTTGGACATCCGTGCAGGTATCCGAGCCCAACTGCTGGCAGCGGGTGTTCGCGGTGTTGCGGTGGATCCGCGATGCACCATCGAAGATCGGACTCTGTTCAGTCATCGTCGCGGCGCGCCGACGGGCAGAATCGCCAGTGTCATCTGGATGGACTCCGGCGCTGCTGGATCGAACTCGTGACGACGCCCGAGGGCAGAGCCCTGGACATCGAGAAGGCTCTGCGCGAAGTACAGGATCGTCTACGGGCGGCCTGTAGCGACTCCGGGCGAGGTGAGAGCGAAGTGATGCTTCTCCCGGTGACCAAATTCTTTCCAGCGAGCGATGTCGAGATTCTGTATCGACTCGGATGTCGGGAGTTCGGTGAGTCTCGCGAACAGGAGGCTTCGGCGAAAACCGAGGAACTCGATGTCGTGTTCGCGGATGCACCTGCGAAGTGGCACATGATCGGCCACCTGCAACGCAACAAAGCGAAGTCGGTCGCCACATGGGCGCATTCCATCCATTCCGTGGACAGCGACAGGCTCGTCGGTGCGCTGCAGAAGGCTGTACGCCGCGCACTCGACGACGGCGATCGCGTGACGCCGCTGAGGGTGCTGATTCAGGTGAGCCTCGACGGCGACGTTCACCGGGGCGGGGTCGAGCGCGACGACCTCGCGCGTCTGGCCGACCGTGTGTCCTCGTGTCCTGATCTCGAGTTCTCGGGCCTGATGGCGGTCCCACCGATCGAGGCCGATCCCGATGCGGCTTTCGCCGATCTGGCCGATCTGCATCGGCGT
Organism: Rhodococcus yunnanensis NBRC 103083; assembly: GCF_001895005.1. Lineage (GTDB taxonomy): Bacteria > Actinomycetota > Actinomycetes > Mycobacteriales > Mycobacteriaceae > Rhodococcoides > Rhodococcoides yunnanense. The sequence goes on from NZ_BCXH01000017.1 coordinate 57,694, forward strand.
GTACTCGTCGATCATCCCGGTGCACTCGAGCTGTCGGCGGGAATGACTTCAGATCTCGAAGCTGCCGTTCGACATGGATCGACGTGCGTGCGTGTCGGTACCGCAATACTCGGTTCTCGGCCGATAGCCTCGCCAATAGAGTCCGCGGATCACATCAGTCACAACTGACACAGTGCGAACCGAGGGCGAGCTTGCGGAACGACCCGAATGGGCCCGAGTGACCGGAGTGGAGCCAGCGGAATGACCAGAGGGAACGGAAGGCAACATCGATGAGCACCCTGCACAAGTTCAAGGCTTACTTCGGCATGGTTCCTCTCGCGGACTACGAAGACGACTATCTGGACGAACCGGACTCGAACCGGTCGTCGCGTGGTCGTGATCCGTACGCGGATGTCGACGACCGTGACGACCGGGAGTTCGCGAAGCCCAGCTTCTCCTCGCGTCGATCCTCGCGTGCCGAGATCGACGAGCTCGAGGACGAATACGACGATTACGAGGCGCCTCGGTCTGCGCCCACTCTTGCGCCGATCGGCGGGCGTTCCTCTCGTGCGGCGTCGGTAGGAGGCCGCGGTGCACCCACCCGCGGAAATCTCGCTGTCGATACCCGAATGGATGTGCGGGCCGAGACGCGCCGTAGTCCGATTGTCGACGACGGTGGACCGCTGTCGAAGATCACCACTCTGCGCCCTCGTGACTACAGCGAGGCCAGGACCATCGGTGAGCGGTTCAGGGACGGCACCCCGGTGATCATGGATCTGGTGGAGATGAGCAACGCGGACGCGAAGCGTCTGGTGGACTTCGCAGCCGGACTGGCTTTCGCTCTGCGCGGCTCGTTCGACAAGGTCGCGACCAAGGTGTTTCTGCTCTCACCCGCCGACATCGATGTGTCTCCGCAGGAGCGTCGACGAATCGCCGAGACCGGGTTCTACAGTCAGCAGTGATCGAATTTCGATATGTCGTCACCTCGCGGCTCGATCGGGCGCAGCAAGTCTCTGACCTGCTCACTTTGATCGAGCCGCGCTTTTCGGGCAGAGTATGACCTGTGGCCTTGTTCGCGGTTCTTTACTTCGTGTTGTTCATTTTCTGGCTTCTGTTGATCGGCCGCATCATCGTCGAATTCATCAGGACGTTCGCGCGGGATTGGCGTCCGTCGGGAATTGTGGTCGTATTGCTCGAAGCGATATTCACGGTCACGGATCCGCCGGTCAAGCTGCTTCGGCGATTGATACCTCCGGTGAATTTGGGTGGAGTACGCCTGGATTTGTCGATCATGGTGCTGTTGTTCGGGGTATTCATCCTGATGACGGTCGTACGGAGTTTGGGATCGTAGAAATCGAAACTTGCCAGAAGACTTCGGGGACGTGCGCGACCTGCGCTGCCGATGTGACAGAATGGACGCCAGTTACAGTTCGATTGTTCCAAACCGTGCGGAATGGGATATGACTGAATGCTTGCTCTACCGCCTCAAGACGCGTGAAGGGATCCTTCCATGCCGCTGACTCCAGCTGATGTGCACAATGTAGCGTTCAGCAAGCCGCCTATCGGTAAGCGCGGCTACAACGAAGACGAGGTAGATGCTTTCCTCGATCTCGTCGAACAAGAGCTGTCGCGACTGATCGAAGAAAATGCTGACCTCCGTCAGCGTGTAGGCGAGCTCGACCAGGAATTGGCCGAGGCCAAGAGCGCCCCGCGTCAGAGCGGTGGGTCGCAGCAGGCGCCGGTGGTGAAGGCTGCTGAGCCTGTGCGCCAGGCCGAGCCCCCGAAGCCGCCGCCCGTGGTGGCTCCGGTTGCCGCTCCGGTAGCGCCGACTCAGAGTGGCGATTCCAACATGCAGGCCGCGAAGATTCTCGGGCTCGCCCAGGAGATGGCCGACCGGTTGACGAGCGATGCGAAGACCGAATCCGAGCAGCTACTCGGAAACGCTCGCACCAACGCCGAGCGACTCGTCACCGATGCGCGCACCAGGTCCGAGGCAATGGTGACCGATGCTCGCCAGAAGTCGGAGTCGTTGTTGTCCGATGCTCAGACTCGGTCGGAGACTCAGCTTCGCCAGGCCAAGGAGAAGGCCGACGCTCTACAGGCCGATGCCGAGCGCAAGCACACCGAGATCATGGCCACGATCAACGAGCAGCGCTCGGTGCTGGAAGGCCGGATCGAGCAGCTCAAGACGTTCGAGCGTGAATACCGTGTTCGCCTGAAGTCCTACCTCGAATCTCAGCTCGAAGAGCTGGAGAACCGGTCGTCCGCTCTGCCGGTCGACAACGGTCAGGACAGCTTCAATCAGGAAAACCAGTCGTCCGGGTACAGCCAGTCCTACGCCAAGGGCAACAACTGAGGTTGTTCGTTCCCACTCGTGGTGCGTGACGGCTCGCCCCGGATCTGAAGGACGCCGAAGGGCGCATCGGGAACGAGGAGTGTCGTGCTGGTACTGACGCTGTGTGCGGCGGCAGTGGGGTTCGGACTGCTGGTCATCGCGTTGATGACCGGGTCTGTGGTGTGGGCGTGGGGATGTATCGCAGTGTGTGTCGTCGGTGCAGTCCTGCTTCTGGCTGGTGCGCTCAAACAGAAGAGTCCTCCCGAGCAGTAGTACGTACGGTGGTTCGTTAGAATCGCGGCAGGCGTCGATCCGGCTATCACCGGGGAGCCTTCGGAAGAACGGTCCGTTCGTGTATTCGAATCGACTCAGTAGAACCGAACGGGTGGGCCCGTCACAGCCCACAGCGAGTGGCACGTCGGCCGAGTAGGGCCGTCGATGCAAACGGGGTGGTACCGCGGTGCCGGCGTCGAAACGTCGGTCGTCGTCCCCGTGCCGAACACAGTGCCGCTCGTGACGAGCGGTGCGGCACGGAGGAGTCACCGCTATGACCGAGAACAATGTGACCGAAGACCATGTGACCGAAGACCACGTGACCGAGAACAGGTCGTCGACGCGTGAGTCGTATCCGCTCGTCGACATCTCCGGAACGAGAACCGGCAGCGTCTCCTTTCCCGAACTCGAAAAGAAGGTCCTGGACACATGGGCCGCGGACGGTACGTTCCGGGCGAGTGTCGACAACCGGGAGGGTGCCGAGGAGTTCGTCTTCTACGACGGACCGCCCTTCGCGAACGGCCTGCCTCATTACGGCCACCTGCTGACGGGGTACGTCAAGGATCTCGTTCCGCGCTTCCAGACCATGCGCGGCAAGAAGGTCGAGCGGCGGTTCGGTTGGGATTGCCACGGACTGCCCGCGGAGCTGGAGGCGGAGAAGCAACTCGGCATCAAGGACAAGTCCGAGATCGACGAGATGGGTCTGGCCAAGTTCAACGCGTACTGCAAGCAGTCGGTGCTTCAGTACACCGACGAGTGGCGCGACTACGTGACCCGCCAGGCGCGGTGGGTGGACTTCGACAATGATTACAAGACCCTCGACGTCGATTTCATGGAGTCCGTCATGTGGGCGTTCAAGACTCTGTACGACAAGGGCTTGATCTATCAGGGTTACCGGGTGCTGCCGTACTCCTGGTACGAGCAGACGCCGCTGTCCAATCAAGAGACCCGTCTCGACGACGCCTACAAGATGCGTCAGGATCCGGCGGTCACCGTCACGATGCCGCTTGCTGCACCTGGCGCACCGCTCGATGGCGCGAATGCCCTGATCTGGACGACCACGCCGTGGACCCTCCCGTCCAACCTTGCGATCGCCGTTCATCCCGAGGTTCGGTACCTGCAGGTACGCGGCACGGACGGTGAACGCTACGTCCTGGCCGCGGAGAGGCTGGCGCACTACGCCCGCGAGCTCGGCGACGAGCCCGAGGTCGTGTCCGAGCACACGGGAACCGAGCTGGTCGGCTTGGCCTACGCGCCGCCCTACGACTTCTTCCTCGGCCACGAGAATGCACACCGCGTGCTGCAGGCCGATTACGTCACCACCGATTCGGGCACCGGAATCGTCCACCTCGCACCGGCATTCGGTGAAGAGGACATGGACGTCGCCACGGCCAACGGCATCGAGGTAGTGCAGCCGCTCGATCCGGGTGGAAAGTTCACCTCGCTCGTGCCGCCGTACGAAGGCTTGATGGTGTTCGACGCCAACCCCGTCATCATCAAGGACCTCAAAGCCTCGGGACGGTTGTTACGCCACGAGACCATCGAGCACTCCTATCCGCACAGCTGGCGCAGCGGTCAGCCGCTGATCTACATGGCGGTCCCGTCGTGGTTCGTCGCGGTGACGAAGTTCCGCGATCGCATGGTGGAGCTCAACCAGGAGATCACCTGGGTCCCCGAGCACATCAAGGACGGCCAGTTCGGCAAGTGGCTCGAAGGTGCGCGCGACTGGAACATCAGCCGAAACCGCTACTGGGGCAGCCCGATCCCGGCGTGGGTCTCGGACGACCCCGAGTACCCACGGCTGGATGTGTACGGGAGTCTCGACGAGCTAGAACGCGACTTCGGTGTGCGACCGACCGATCTGCATCGTCCGTACATCGACGATCTGACGCGTCCGAACCCGGACGACCCGACGGGCAAGTCCACGATGCGCCGGGTCCCCGAGGTGCTCGACTGCTGGTTCGAGTCCGGGTCGATGCCGTACGCGCAGGTGCATTTTCCGTTCGAGAATCAGGAATGGTTCGACACGCACAATCCGGGCGATTTCATCGTCGAGTACAACGGTCAGACACGCGGTTGGTTCTACACGCTGCACGTGTTGGCGACTGCGCTGTTCGATCGGCCCGCGTTCAAGACCGTTGCAGCGCACGGCATCGTCCTCGGTGACGACGGTCTGAAGATGAGCAAGTCGAAGGGCAACTATCCGGACGTCAAGGAAGTGTTCGACCGCGACGGCAGTGACGCGATGCGGTGGTTCCTGATGTCGTCGCCGATCCTGCGCGGTGGCAACCTCATCGTCACCGAGCAGGGCATCCGCGAGGGTGTGCGTCAGGCGCTGCTGCCGATCTGGAATGCCTGGAGCTTTCTGCAGTTGTATGCGGGCAAGCCAGGGCAGTGGCGGACCGATTCGACGAACGTGCTGGACCGGTACGTGCTCGCGAAGCTGTCGGCGACGCGCGACGCCATCACCGACGCTCTGGAGAACAACGACATCGCAGGCGCATGCGACGAGCTCAGGACATTCTGCGATGCGTTGACCAATTGGTATGTACGACGGTCGCGTTCGAGATTCTGGAGCGAGGACGCCGACGCGATCGACACGTTGCACACGGTGCTCGAGGTGCTCACGCGGATCGCGGCGCCGCTGCTCCCACTTGTCAGCGAAGTCGTCTGGCGCGGGTTGACCGGTGGACGCTCGGTACATCTGACGGATTGGCCTGCCGCCGAAGATCTGCCGTCCGACCCGGAGCTGGTCGGTGCGATGGACGAAGTGCGGACGGTGTGCTCGACCGTCCTCGGCCTGCGTAAGGCACAGAACCTCAGGGTTCGGCTGCCGCTGCCGGAGGTCACCGTCGCGGCCGAGGACGCCGAACGTCTTCGCCCGTACGCGGACATCATCGCCGACGAGGTCAACGTGAAGAAGGTCGACCTGACCGACGACGTCGCCGTACACGGCAAGTTCGAGCTCGTCGTCAATGCGCGTGCAGCAGGTCCGCGTATCGGCAAGGACGTCCAGAAGGTCATCAAGGCGGTCAAGGCGGGGGAGTGGACCGAGGACGAGGCAGGCACGGTCAGTGCTGCGGGCATCGAGTTGCTGCCCACGGAGTTCACTCGCAAACTCGTTGCCGCCGAGCCTGATTCGACTGCTGCGTTGCCGGGCAACACAGGCCTGGTCGTGCTCGATTCCCACGTCACCGCAGAATTGGAAGCAGAGGGATGGGCGAAGGATCGGATCCGCGAACTGCAGGATGCGCGCCGCTCGCTCGGCCTCGACGTGTCGGATCGCATCGACATCGTCGTCGACGTCCCAGAGGAACGAAAGCTCTGGTTGGACACTCACCGCGATCTGATCGCCGGGGAGGTTCTCGCATTGTCGCTCGTCGATGGTGATCCCGGTGCCGATGCGCTCGAACTCGGTGAGGGTGTTCGTGCACTGATAACCCGGGTCCGATGACGGTCCGGCAGCCGTTGGAGGACGCCGTTCGCGAGTTGATCGAGTCTGCTCGCGACGGTGTCGTCCCGATCGTCACTGTCGGGGAACCAGTTCTGCGCAGGCCGGCGGAGCCTCTGGCCGATCGACTCGAACGTGCGACGCTGGGCAGGCTCGTGGAGGTCATGCGGGCGACCATGCACGATGCCCCCGGTGTCGGCCTTGCCGCGCCGCAGATCGGAATTCCGTTGCGTATCGCGGTGATCGAAGACATGTACGAGGTGAGCCGCGAGGCAGCTGCCGAACGCGAGAGAACTCCCGTTCCGTTCCGTGTGCTCGTCGACCCGGTGTACCGAGAGATCGGAACCGAGCGTCGCTCGTTCTACGAAGGGTGCTTGAGTGTGCCCGGGTACCAGGCCGTCGTGTCCAGGGCAGCGGACGTCGAACTCGAATGCACCGACCAGAACGGGAACGCGGTCGATGAGGTGTTCCACGGTTGGCCCGCCCGGATCGTCGCGCACGAAACGGATCATCTGAACGGCACCGTCTACATCGACAAGGCGATCACCCGGTCGATTGCTGCCAACGGTGTGTATGCCGAACTGTGGGCCGATCCGTCGCCGCGGCGAGCCGCCGACGCTCTGGGTTTCGAGCTCGCGACGGAGTGACATGAGAGCCAGGTCGCGGCCGTGAGCGAAGTACGCAGTGGGCGTTGGGTGCTCCATCTCGACATGGATGCCTTCTTCGCATCGGTCGAGCAGCTGACCAGGCCCACGCTGCGTGGTCGCCCGGTGTTGGTGGGCGGTGCAGGAGGCCGAGGCGTCGTAGCGGGCTGTAGCTACGAGGCGCGAGTGTTCGGCGCTCGTTCGGCCATGCCGATGCATCAGGCACGGCGGTTGGTGGGAGCAGGAGCGGTAGTCCTGCCACCCCGGGGTGTTCTGTACCAGGCGCTGAGTCGTCGCGTGTTCGATGGTCTTCGCGCGCGGATGCCGGTTCTCGAGCAGTTGTCCATGGACGAGGCGTTCGGTGAACCGGTCGAACTCGTCGGTGCGTCGGCACGCGAGGTCGCCGAGTACTGCGAAGCGTTGCGGACTCTGGTGCGGGAAGAAACGGGACTCGTCTGCTCGTTGGGTGCGGGTGCGGGCAAGCAGATCGCGAAGATCGCGTCCGGACTGGCCAAGCCGGACGGTGTGACCGTGGTATCGCCGCAGGAGCAGACCGCCCTGATGGCAGGTCTACCGGTACGAAAGCTGTGGGGGATCGGGCCGGTCGCCGACGACAAGCTTCGCCGGCTGGGGATCGACACGATCGGCAAATTCGTCGCGACGTCGGAATCGGAAGTGGCGTCGATACTCGGTGGGACCATCGGGCCTGCCCTTCATCGACTCGCGAGGGGAATCGACGACAGAGTGGTTGCCGAGCGAGCCGAGGCCAAGCAAGTCAGTGCCGAGACGACGTTCGCGCACGACCTGGTGACTCTCGCGCAGCTTCGGGCAGCCGTCGAGTCGAGTGCGGAGGCGGCGCATCGACGGCTGCTGAAAGACGGCCGCGGCGCGCGGACGGTGGTGTTGAAACTACGCAAATCGGACATGAGTATCGTCACGAGATCGGTCACGCTGCCGTATGCCACCGTGGACAAGCAGACCATCGTCGCCACAGCGCAGCGCCAAGTTCTCGATCCCGTCGAACTCGGACCGATTCGGCTGGTCGGCGTAGGTCTCGCGGGCCTGTCGACGGTACAGCAGGGCTCTCTGTTCCCCGAGCTCGAGCACGAGAGCGTCGATGTCTCAGACGGGTCCGCTCCCACGCTCCAACCGGTGGCGTCGGCGCAGGACACAGGGCCGAAGTGGCATCCGGGCATGGACGTAAGGCATCCTGAGTACGGGCACGGATGGATACAGGGGGCAGGCCATTCCGTGGTGACGGTTCGTTTCGAGACGCGATCTTCAGGACCCGGTCGTGCTCGCACTTTCGCAGAGGGGGACGAGATGCTCGTGGTAGCGGATGCACTGGAAAGCCTGGCGTGACGGCTTTGGTGAGATCTACCTACTCGTGAGTATCGACCAACCTGGCCGGGTGCGATCTTGGATGGCATAGTGGACCGCCGAGCGAACGAACACAAGATGACCCCAGAGTGACCACGCAGTAGAACTGAAGGGACAAAGCACTTGAAGCTTCGTAACACGAGAAGGGCCATCGTTGCAGGCGTCGCCATCGCAGCGGCGCTGACGATGACGGCATGTAGCTCCGACGACGACGGCGGCGACGCCAAGACGACGACGACGGCTTCGACGTCCGCGTCCGCCGCTCCCACTGCGAGCGACTACCCGCCGGTCCCGACCGCGGAAGAACTGAACGCCGAACTGGCGCGCGGACTCGATCCGGCTGTGCCGGTCGAGGAGAAGGCCGAGCTCATCCAGGGCGCAGAGGCCGATCCGGAGCTCATCAACCAGGTTGCGGCTGCAGCTGTCCAGAACGGCGCGCAGATCCAGATCACCAGCGTCGACGATCTCGGCGACGGAACGCTCAATGCAGGCGCGACGCTGACCATCGGTGGACAGGCCAACCCGGGTAACTTCACGTTCGTTGCCGAGGACGGCAAATGGAAGCTGTCCAAGCAGAATGCGTGCAACTTCGTCCAGCTCGCTCAGCTGACGTCGCCTGCCTGCGCCTGACGCGTACGGCCACGGCTTCTGTCGATGCCGGTGTCCGATCCTGCGGGATCGGACACCGGCATCGGTCGTTCTCGCGGGGCTCAGGTTCCCTTGTTCGCCCCGCGAATGTTGCCCACCGCGGTGTTCGCCAGTGCGGTGAGCGTGTCTTCGTCGACGCCGTCCTGATCGGTCGCGACGACCTGCACGACCGTCGAGTCGACGACGGCGACCACCACGTCGGACACGAGGGTGAAGCCGCCGCTCTCGATGCGTAGCCGCACCGAGGTCGATGCGTCACCGACGGTTCCTGCTGGATTGTTGCTTTCGAGGGTGTAGTCGACCGCGACGCCGTCGGCATCCGTGCCCGAGTAGGTCCCGCATGCCGCGAAAGTGGCTTGCACGGCGGCGAACGCGTCGCTCGCGCCGCGACCGGTATAGCTCGCTGCGTCCTCGTCGATGGAGGAGAAATCCGGACCCGAGTAGCGGACGTCGGCAGAGGCGACAGCGCCGGCCGACTGTTGAGCGATCGGCGCCGCCACGTCGGCGCAGCGCTGAGGATCGGTGCCCGATCGGTCCTGGTTGTCGTAGTCGGGCGCTGGATCGAGTCCGAGATCGCGCACCGGATCCGGAATCACGGCGTAGCCGTCCGGCAGCTGCTCCAGCGAGATCATCGCCGAGTGCAACACGGCGGAGTCGGTGATCGGGGCGCCCAGAAGTGGGTCGGGAGCAGTGACCGTCGACAGCGGTGCAGTCGCGTCGGCCGTCGACTCGACCGGTGTGTTCGCGCCGCATGCCAGGCAGAGCGCCGACGTCGCAGTCAGCACGATGGCCGGTCCTGCCCGCCGTGTCATGCGGTGATCCATCCGAGCGAATCGCTGATGTCCTGACGAAGCAGGGTGGTTCCCTCCGGATCGCTGTATTGCTGCGTGCCACCGACGGTGACCTCGCCTGCCACCGGGAGCGGCTTGGTCAGATCGAGCTCGACGGTGCCGGATCCGGTCATCGTGTACGAGTCGATGGCCAAGCTGCCTGCATCGTCCGGAAGCTCGAGAGTGGTCGATTCCGGTGTCTGATCGATGCGGAGATCGACCGTGAGCCGATTGCCCTCGCGTGCCCGCAACGTGGCCGTGGTGACCTGATTCAGTGTCACTCCGCTGATGACCTGCTGCGATGCGGTCCAGACCGCGCCGACCCCGACGTCACCGTCCGGGAAGGAAATCGACCGGTACACAGCCTGATTCAAAGCCTGCTCGATCGCGGCACGCGCCGAGTCCTGGGCTGCATCCGCAGGGGCGATCGTCAATGCGGTGACAGCACCTGCGTCGGTGAGCGTCAGGCCTGCCGAAGATCCCTCGGCCGGTGTCAACGCATCGGTGAGTCGCTGGTCCGCCGAGGTCGCCGCCCCGATGGCAAGGGAAACCTCGTTGCCGTCGGGTGTGGCGGTGAGGGGCAGCGTCAGCGCCGGTGTGGAAAAATCCTGGACAGCTTGGTCGTCGATCTGCTGCGTCACCGTCGTGCGAGTGGTCAGCGATACCGACTGCTCACCGGAGTAGGCCGGAACGAGCGACGAGCGTGGTTCCGCACCCGGATCGACCAGCGTCACGGTGACGGGTGTGACGGGGAGGGACACCCCGGAGGTGGTCGCTGACGTCGAGGTGTCGGCCGAGGTGTCACCACCGGAAGAACCGCAGGCCGTCAGAACTGCTGCTGCGGCGACCAGCGCGGCGAGCCCACGAAGTCGCCGTGTCGAGGTTTCGGATGTCGAGATCACCGCACCCAGGCTACGGATGCACCCTGGGAAGGTGTGCGCACGACGGTCCGGATGCGAGATGTGGTCACCCGATGCGACACAATGGGGAGGTGAGTGACGACCGACCGACAGATTCGAACGACCCGGAGAAGCCCGCGGACACGTCCGCAGCGAACGACGAGAGCAGTACGGAGTCCCCGCTCGACGCGGGTGAGCGTCGACCGTTGCGCACTCGGATGCTGATTCTGATCGCTGCCGTCGTGCTTGCACTCGACCTCGCGACGAAGATCGCCGTCGTCGCATGGATAAAGCCGGGTGACCCCGTCGAGCTGATCGGCGACGTAGTGACGCTGCGTCTCGTGCGCAATCCCGGCGCCGCGTTCTCGATGGCGACGGGTATGACGTGGCTGCTGACCGTCGTGGCCGTCTGTGTGGTCATCGGCGTGATCCGGATCGGTCGGACTCTGCGATCCCCGTGGTGGGCGCTCGGGCTCGGGCTTGTTCTCGGCGGTGCGTTGGGCAACTTGATCGACCGCTTCTTTCGTGCGCCTGGACCGCTTCAGGGGCATGTCGTGGACTTCGTCTCGGTCGGGTGGTGGCCGGTGTTCAACGTCGCCGATTCGTCGATCGTGTGCGGAGCGATTCTGCTCGTTGCCTTGAGCCTGTTCGGATTCGAACCGAACGGAAGACGCACACACTCGAAACGCGACGATGCGAAGTCGGCATCGGCGGCGGACAAGTGAGGGAATCACGATCGATGCCGGTGCCGGACGGTCTCGACGGAATGCGCGTCGACGCGGGCGTGTCGAGGCTCCTCGGGCTGTCGCGCACCGTCGTCGCAACCTTGGCCGAGGAAGGTTCCGTCGAAGTCGACGGTGCCGCGGTGGGCAAGTCCGATCGTCTGGCTGCGGGAACGTGGCTCGAGGTGGAGCTTCCCGAGCCCGCGCGTGAGCTCACGATCGTCGCCGAACCCGTCGAGGGAATGGAAATCCTCTACGCCGACGACGACATCGTCGCGGTGGACAAGCCCGTCGGAGTCGCGGCGCACGCGAGTGTCGGCTGGACCGGCCCCACGGTCATCGGTGGCCTCGCGGCCGCAGGATTCCGTATCTCGACGTCCGGATCGCACGAACGGCAGGGGATCGTCCATCGTCTGGACGTGGGCACGTCGGGCGTGATGGTGGTCGCGACGTCGGAACGGGCGTACACCCTGCTCAAGCGCGCGTTCAAGCAGAGGACCATCGAGAAGCGCTATCACGCACTCGTCCAGGGTCATCCGGATCCGAGCAGCGGGACCATCGATGCTCCGATCGGGCGGCACGGAAGCAACGACTGGAAGTTCGCCGTGCGAGCGGACGGCAAGGCGAGCGTGACGCACTACGACACGATCGAGGCGTTCCAGGCAGCGAGCCTGTTGGACGTGCATCTCGAAACAGGTCGGACCCACCAGATTCGAGTGCATTTCTCCGCGCTTCGGCACCCGTGCTGCGGCGACCTGACCTACGGTGCCGATCCCACACTCGCGGACCGCCTCGGACTCGAACGGCAGTGGTTGCACGCCAAGTCGTTGGGATTCGCGCATCCATCCGACGGCCGCTGGGTTCAGATCGAGAGCAAGTATCCCGCGGATCTGGAACATGCGCTCGAGGTGCTGCGACACGCATGAACCGGTTGCGGGGTCTCGCCGAGGCGATGGTGCTCGTCGTCGTTGCAGTGTCGCTGTGCGCGGTCGTGGGTCTCGTCAACCCACTGCCGAAACCCGGCGTCAACACCGACAGCCTCGGTCCGGATTCCGGTGAGACCGTCCAGGACTACCTCTCCCGTGCTGAGGGCAGTATCGCGGGATCCGTGGACGCCGACGACCACTGGGCGCTCGTGTCGTTCGATGCTTATGTCGCGCCGGATCGAGCGCTCTCGATGGTCGCCGGAGCACGCGTCGCGCAGGTGGTGCTCAGGGTGCCGATCGAGCGAGTTCAAACGCGCGTGATCACCGTGGGAGTGCCCGGTACCGAGGCCTCGGTCGTCGGGGCAGCCGATGTCGCAGCGACAGAGCTGAATTCCTCGACCGGGCTGTGGGATCGTCAGTCCCGGATCGATTCGGCATCGGTGGCGCAACTGGCGGCCGGGTGCGAGTGTGTGGTCGGTCTCGTCGTTCGAGCGACGCCGACCGCGTCGGTGAAGATCGAACAGACCCCTGGAATCCGCGCGGTCGAGGCACTGCCTGCGGATGCGCGGGCCGGGCACTTCGCGGTCCGCGCTCTGCTGCCGGACTACACCGACATCGTGGGTCCGCTGCCCGACGACGGCGACATTCCGACGCCGTGAGACACGCGGGGGAGCAGACGCGCCGACGGCTGGGGATCTGTCGCCGCCAAGTAATAGAGTGGGTGCACTTCCACCGGCAATCTCGACAGGCTTACCCGTTGCTCTACCGCTCGACCTCAGGAGACATGTTTCGTGGCTGACTCGTTCGTTCATCTGCACAATCACACCGAGTACTCGATGCTCGACGGGGCGGCGAAGATCGCGCCGATGTTCGCAGAGGCGAGTCGGCTGGAGATGACGGCCGTCGGCATGACCGACCACGGCAACATGTACGGCGCGAGCGAGTTCTACAACGAAGCCAAGAAGGCCGGAATCAAGCCGATCATCGGTATCGAGGCGTATGTCGCTCCCGAGTCTCGGTTCAACAAGAAGCGCGTCCTGTGGGGTGACCGGAGTCAGAAGTCGGACGACGTCTCGGGCAGCGGTGCGTACACCCACATGACGATGGTCGCGGAGAACGCCACCGGCCTGCGCAACCTGTTCAAACTGTCCTCGCTCGCCTCGATCGAGGGCCAGCTCGGCAAGTGGGCTCGAATGGACGAGGAGATCATCGCGACGCATGCCGAGGGCATCATCGCGACAACCGGATGCCCGTCGGGCGAAGTGCAGACTCGCCTCCGGCTCGGTCAGGATCGCGAAGCCATGGAAGCCGCTGCGAAGTGGCAGGAGATCTGGGGACCGGAGAACTTCTTCCTCGAGTTGATGGATCACGGTCTGTCCATCGAACGTCGCGTTCGAGAGGGTCTGCTCGAGATCGGCAAGAAGCTGTCGATTCCGCCGCTCGCCACCAACGACTGCCACTACGTCACCAAAGATGCAGCGGAGAACCACGAAGCTCTGTTGTGCATCCAGACCGGAAAGACACTCAGCGATCCGACGCGCTTCAAGTTCGACGGCGACGGCTATTACCTCAAGTCCGCCGCCGAGATGCGTGAGCTGTGGGACGACCAGGTTCCAGGAGCCTGTGACAGCACGCTGCTCATCGCCGAACGCGTGCAGCCGTACGACGACGTCTGGGCCCACCGTGACCGCATGCCGATCTTCCCGGTTCCGGAGGGGCACACGCAGGGAACGTGGCTTCGGCACGAGGTTCTGACCGGGCTCGACCGTCGTTTTCCCGACGGGCCGACCGAGGAGTATCTCGCGCGCGCGGAATACGAGATCGGGGTCATCCTCGAAATGGGATTCCCGGCGTACTTCCTGGTGGTCGGTGACCTCATCAATCACGCGAAGGACGTCGGCATCCGCGTCGGGCCCGGTCGTGGTTCTGCCGCAGGCTCGCTCGTGGCGTACGCAATGGGCATCACCAACATCGACCCACTGCCGCACGGTCTGCTGTTCGAGCGATTCCTCAACCCCGAACGTGTGTCGATGCCCGATATCGATATCGACTTCGATGATCGCCGACGCGGAGAAATGGTCCGCTACGCCACCGAGAAGTGGGGCAGCGATCGCGTCGCACAGGTCATCACGTTCGGCACCATCAAGACCAAGGCCGCCATCAAGGACTCCGCGCGAGTTCAGTTCGGGCAGCCCGGTTTCGGCATCGCCGACCAGATCACCAAGGCGCTTCCGCCGCCCATCATGGCCAAGGACATCTCGGTGGCAGGCATCACCGACCCTGCGCACGAGCGGTACAAGGAAGCCACCGAGGTTCGGGCCCTCATCGACTCCAACCCCGACGTCGCCACCATCTACAAGACGGCCAAGGGCCTCGAAGGTCTGATCCGCAACGCCGGTGTGCACGCATGTGCGGTCATCATGTCGTCCGAGCCACTCACCGACGCCATTCCGGTGTGGAAACGCGCGCAGGACGGTGCGATCATCACCGGCTGGGACTACCCGTCGTGCGAGGCCATCGGTCTGCTCAAGATGGACTTCCTCGGTCTGCGAAACCTCACGGTCATCGGTGACGCGATCGACAACATCAAGGCCAACCGCGGCATCGACATCGATCTCGATGCGCTTCCGCTCGACGACCCTGCGACCTTCGAATTGCTTTCTCGCGGAGACACTCTTGGAGTGTTCCAGCTCGACGGCAGTGCCATGCGAGATCTGCTGCGCAGGATGCAGCCCACCGGTTTCGAGGACATCGTCGCCGTCCTCGCGTTGTACCGCCCTGGTCCGATGGGAATGAACTCGCACAACGACTACGCCGACCGAAAGAACGGCCGCCAAGAGGTCAAGCCGATTCACGCCGAGCTCGAAGAGCCGTTGAAGGTGATCCTCGGCGAGACCTACGGCCTGGTCGTGTACCAGGAGCAGATCATGCAGCTGGCACAGAAGGTCGCCGGCTACTCGCTTGGCCAGGCCGATCTCCTGCGTCGCGCCATGGGTAAGAAGAAGCTCTCCGAACTGGAGAAGGCGTACGCCGGATTCCGTCAGGGCATGTTGGACAACAGTTTCTCCGAGGCCGCCATCAAGGCACTGTGGGACACCGTTCTCCCGTTCGCCGGCTACGCGTTCAACAAGTCGCACTCCGCCGGTTACGGTCTGGTGTCCTACTGGACCGCTTACCTCAAGGCCAACTACCCGGGCGAGTACATGGCAGGTCTGCTCACCAGCGTCAGCGACGACAAGGACAAGTCGGCCATCTACCTCGCCGACTGCCGCAAGCTCGGCATCACCGTGCTGCCGCCGGACGTCAACGAGTCCGAGCTCAACTTCGCCTCGGTCGGCAAGGACATCCGATTCGGGCTCGGCGCGGTGCGCAACGTCGGTACCAACGTGGTCGCGTCGATCATCAGGGCGCGGGAGGAGAAGTCGAAGTACACCGACTTCTCCGACTATCTCGGCAAGATCGACGCTCTCGCCTGCAGCAAGAAGGTCACCGAATCCCTCATCAAGGCAGGCGCTTTCGATTCACTGAATCATCCGCGTAAGGGCCTGATGCTCATTCATGCCGATGCGATCGATTCGGTGATGGGCACCAAGAAAGCCGAGGCGATCGGCCAGTTCGACCTTTTCGGCGGCGAGGACGCCGACGAATCCATCTCCGCGGTGTTCAACGTGCGTGTGCCCGAGGACGAATGGGAGTCCAAGCACCGTCTGGCCCTCGAACGCGAGATGCTCGGCCTGTACGTGTCCGGTCACCCGTTGCTCGGCGTCGAGCACATGCTGGCTGCCCAGTCCGACACGAACATCCCGGCCATTCTCGAAGGTGACATCAAGGACGGAACGCAGGTCACGATCGGCGGCATTCTCGCGTCGGTGAACCGCCGTATCAACAAGAGCGGTCTGACGTGGGCGTCGGCGCAACTCGAAGACCTCGTGGGCGGTATCGAGGTGCTGTTCTTCCCGCAGGCGTACTCGGTGTTCGGAGCCGATGTCACCGAGGACTCGGTCGTTTTGGTGAAGGGGCGGGTCTCGGTACGCGACGACCGCATTTCTCTCATCGCCAACGACCTTGCCGTACCTGACCTGTCGGCTGTCGGCGTCGCGAAGCCGCTGGCGGTTCTCCTGCCGACGAGATTGTGCACCGCCGACAAGGTCGGTGCGCTGAAGAAGGTTCTGATGAGCCACCCGGGTACGTCGGATGTTCACTTGCGACTCGTCAGCGGGGACAAGGTGACCGCGATGAAGCTCGACGACAGTCTGCGGGTCACGCCGACGTCAGCGCTGATGGGTGACTTGAAGGCGCTGCTCGGGCCGGGTTGCCTCGCAGGCTGACCGGCCGCGATTACTTCCGAAGAGTCGAGAATCTTTCGGCTGCCTTGAGGCCCCACCATGCCGCGACGGCTGCAGCGGCGGCGCTGAGCACTGCGACCTGCAGCGATGCAGTGAAAGCAAGGGCGCCGACGAATACGAGCATCCCGAGCACCAAGGCCTCGACCTTGTAGACGGGCCATGCGGTACCGGCGATGTCGACGGTGTTCACGCGTGCGGTCGGCCGCGTCGACAGCTTGGGAACTGCGTATGTCATGGAGTGCTCCGTTCGGGCGTGCTGTCTGCTGTCCTCAGGGTATACGCACACAGGGTTTCGGGCCACCGAAACTTTTCCTCGTGCCCCAGGTCCTCCCGCAAACGCACGTGCGTTTGTGTGGGTGGTGGGGTGTTGCCCCAGGTTTGTCCGCAAACGCATGTGCGTTTGCGCGGGGGTGGGTGGGTGGGTGAGACAGGTGGCGAAACAGCTGTGACGGGTGTTGACTCGAGTGCATGCCATTGACAGGTGAATACGAACCGAGCACATCCGACTGGGCGCGCAAGCAGGCCGAGCTTCTCGAAGAATCGGGCGGCGCCAAAGGTACGACCCTGAACGGAATGCCAGTCATCTTGCTGACGACGAAGGGCAACAAGACCGGCAAACTACGGAAGACGCCGCTGATGCGCGTCGAGCACAACGGCGAATACGCGGCCGTCGCTTCGTTGGGAGGCGCACCGAAGAATCCGGTCTGGTACTACAACATCGTGGCCGAACCTCTGGTCGAATTGCAGGACGGCACAGAGAAAGCCGACTACACCGCGCGTGAAGTGACCGGTGACGAGAAAGCGGTGTGGTGGGACCGGGCTGTCGCAGCGTTTCCCAACTATGCGGAGTACCAGACGAAGACCGACCGCGAAATTCCCGTGTTCGTCCTGACCAAGGCTTAGAGGAGACCCCTGAATTGAGTCCCAAGACCGCCAAGACCGTCGCCGAACAGATCATCGCTCAACTGATCGAGGCCGGCGTCGAGCGCATCTACGGCATTGTCGGCGACAGCCTCAACCCCATCGTCGATGCAGTGAGGCGTAGTGGCGGTTCCGCATCGGGCGGCATCGATTGGATTCATGTCCGCCACGAGGAGGCGGCGGCGTTCGCCGCGTCGGCCGAGGCGCAACTGACCGGCAAGCT
Source organism: Rhodococcus yunnanensis NBRC 103083 (assembly GCF_001895005.1). Taxonomy (GTDB): domain Bacteria; phylum Actinomycetota; class Actinomycetes; order Mycobacteriales; family Mycobacteriaceae; genus Rhodococcoides; species Rhodococcoides yunnanense. The sequence continues at coordinate 75,271 of NZ_BCXH01000017.1, forward strand.
TGCCGTCTGCGCCGGCTCCTGTGGACCGGGAAATCTGCACCTCATCAACGGTCTGTACGACGCGAACCGCTCCGGTGCGCCGGTCCTGGCCATCGCGTCGCATATTCCGGCGGTACAGATCGGGTCGAGTTTCTTCCAGGAGACGCATCCGGACCGGTTGTTCGTGGAGTGTTCGGTGTACACCGAGTTGATCAGCACTCCCGAACAGTCGCCTCGTGTGGTGCATTCGGCGCTGCAGCATGCGGTGGCCAAGTCGGGTGTCGCAGTGGTGACCTTGCCGGGTGACATCGCGGACGAGCCGGTCGGTCGCGCCGCACCTGCGTTCGTGCGGACGGCAAGGCCGTCGTTGGTACCTGCCCACGAGGACGTCGAAAAGCTGGCGCAGGTGATCGATGCGGCAGGGACCGTTGCCATCTTCGCCGGCGCGGGTGTGCGCGACGCGCGTGCGGAATTGCTCGCGCTTGCTGAGGTTCTCGGCGCGCCGATCGGGCATTCGCTGCGCGGCAAGGAATTCGTGCAATACGACAACCCGTATGACATCGGTATGACGGGCCTGCTCGGTTATGGCGCCGCGCACGACGGAATTCACGACGCGGATCTGCTGCTGTTGATCGGCACGGACTTCCCGTACGACCAGTTCCTCCCGGATCGCGTACGAACCGCGCAGATCGACAGTGCAGCGGAGAAGTTGGGCCGCAGAACGAGTCTCGACCTCGCCGTGCACGGTGACGCGAAGGACACACTTGCAGCATTGCTGGCGCAGGTGACACGCAAAACGGACCGGTCGTTCCTGGAGCGGACACTGGATCGGCACAACAAATTGATGACGAAGGTAGTCGGCGCGTACACCAAGCCGGTCAAACAGCGCACTCCGATCCATCCAGAATACGCCGCGTCGATTCTGGACGATCTTGCTGCGGAGGACGCGATCTTCACCGCAGATACCGGCATGTGCAACGTCTGGACTGCTCGATATCTCAACCCGAACGGGTCGCGCCGCTTCCTGTCCTCGGCATTGCACGGGTCGATGGCCAATGCGTTGCCGCACGCCATCGGCGCCCAGGTCGCATTCCCGACGCGGCAGGTGGTGTCGATGTCGGGAGACGGTGGACTGTCGATGCTGCTCGGGGAGTTGGTGACCGTCGCGATGTATCGCCTGCCCGTGAAAGTGGTGGTGTTCAACAATTCGACACTGGGCATGGTGAAGCTGGAGATGCTCGTCGACGGCATTCCGGATTTCGGAGTGGACGTTCCGGCGACGGACTACGCGGCGGTCGCGTCGGCGCTGGGTTTCTTCTCGAAACGAATCGAGAGTCCGGCCGATCTCGAGAGCGGTATTCGGGCTGCTCTCGAACACGACGGACCGGCGCTGGTCGACATCGTGACAGATCCGAACGCGCTGTCGTTGCCGCCGAACATCACTGGAGGGCAGGTCAAGGGCTTCGCGTTGGCGATGTCGCGCATGGTCATGAACGGAGGCGTCGGTGAAGCCGTCCAGATGGCGAAGTCGAATCTACGCAACGTTCCACTGCCGTCGCAGATCGAGCCGCGGTCCTAGCGCGAACCCACGCCCGGTTCGGGGCGAGAACTGCGCTGGTGGCAGCATGTAGCTCGTGTCCCAATCGCCTGAAGCAGTCGTATCGAGCAGCCGCCGGTTCCCCGTGACCGCGGATGACATCGACGAGGCTGCGCGGCGAATTTCGGGCGTGGTTGCTGCGACGCCACTGCAGTACTGCGAGCGGCTGTCCGCCGCTACCGGCGCGCGTGTGTATCTCAAGCGCGAGGACCTGCAGATCGTGCGCTCGTACAAGATTCGCGGCGCATACAACTTGATGGCACAGCTGAGCGCCGAGGAACTGGCGGTCGGAGTGGTGACGGCCAGTGCGGGTAACCATGCGCAGGGTGTGGCCTTCGCCTGCCGTTCGATGAAGGTGAACGGCAGGATCTACGTACCCGCCAACACTCCCAAGCAGAAGCGCGACCGGATCCGTGTGCACGGGGGTGAGTTCGTCGAGCTCATCGTCACCGGCGACACATTCGACGCAGCCGCCGAAGCCGCGGCCGCGGATGTCGTCCGGACCGGAGCCACGATGGTCCCGCCGTTCGACGACGAACGCACCGTTGCGGGCCAGGGCACCATCGCCGCGGAGATCGTCGAGCAGTTGGGGTCGGCCCCCGATACCGTCGTCATGCCGGTCGGTGGTGGTGGGTGCATTGCGGGCATCTCGGCGTATCTGCGGGAGAGGTCGCCGTCGACCGCACTCGTCGGGGTCGAACCATCCGGTGCTGCATCGATGACGGCAGCACTTGTTGCCGGTGGACCGGTCACGCTGTCCGACATCGACCCGTTCGTCGATGGTGCAGCGGTGCGCCGCATCGGCGACGTCCCGTACGCGGCGTTGCAGTACCTCGGTGCCCAGGTGGTGTCGCATGCGTCGCTGCCACTCGTCACTGCGCCCGCGTTTCCCCGAAGTGACGAGACCGCTGGGCCGTTCCTGATGACCCAGATCGACGAGGGCGCGATCTGCACGGCGATGTTGGAGCTGTATCAGAACGAGGGTGTCATAGCCGAGCCTGCAGGCGCATTGAGTGTCGCTGCGTTGCAGCAGATATCGGTGGCGCCGGGGAGCACCGTCGTGTGCCTGATATCGGGCGGCAACAACGATGTGTCGAGGTACGGCGAGATCCTCGAACGCTCACTGGTGCACCTGGGCTTGAAGCATTACTTCCTGGTCGACTTCCCGCAGGAGCCCGGTGCGCTTCGCCGGTTCCTGGACGAGGTACTCGGCCCCGACGACGACATCACTCTGTTCGAGTACGTCAAGCGCAACAACCGCGAGACCGGCGCCGCGTTGGTCGGTGTCGAGCTCGGGGTTGCGACGGGCCTGAGCGCGTTGCTCGAGCGGATGCGATCGTCGCGCTTGACGGTGGAACAGCTGGAGCCGGGTTCTCCCGCGTACCGCTACTTGACCTGATCGCCGGTCGAGCCGAGCAGGCGTTCGACGACCCGTTGGTGGAGTCCCGGATCCACCGCGGGGAGATCGAGGAGCGCACCCAGGTAGATACCGTCGCCTACGAGTCGAACGATCTCGGCGGTCACCGGGTCCGGAATTTCGGCCCGTAAACCCTCGTCCCACAGTCGCATGACCTCGGTGACGGCCTGTTGGATCTCGCCCGGGTTGCCGTCGACGCTTCGCAGCACCGCCAGCGTCGACCGGTACAGCGCGGTTTCCTTCTCCGAGATCGAGGCGGGTGGCTGAAGATACCAGTGGGCGACGGTCGTTCCTCCCGCAGCGGCCTGCGCGCGCTGCTGATCGGAGCGGTCGCCGAGCCTTCGCACCATCGCGGCGATCATCGCGTCCTTGGTATTGAAGTGGTACAGCAGGCCACCTTTGGACACGCCTGCCTTTGCTGCGACGTTCTCCAGGGTCACCTTGGTCAGTCCCTGGTCGAGAAGCATCTCTTCGAGTGCGTCGAGGATTCGGTCTCGGGTGTCGGACGACATGACGTCGACCATACAGAATTCGCTTTACCGGCTGGACGGTCGGCTGCTAGCCTGGGCTACTGTACCGGCTGGACGGTTCAGTCGCGGGAATGGGTCGAGGAGAAATCGTGAGTGAGTTGCGCATGCCGAGCATGCAACCCGCCGTTGTCGGTAAGGCGACGACACGGGACTGGTTCGGGCTGATCGTATTGGCGTTCGCCGTGCTGTTGATCGCCGTCGACGGGACGGTGCTCGATCTCGCCCTTCCGTTCATCAGCTCCGATCTTGCGCCGAGCAGCAATCAACTGCTCTGGATCATCGATGTCTACTCGTTCGTGCTCGCGGGCCTGCTCATCACGATGGGCACGCTCGGCGATCGAATCGGTCGTCGGAAACTGCTGCTGATCGGCGCGGCAGGCTTCGGTGTCGCATCTGTTGTCGCTGCGTTCTCGGTCAGCCCGGAAATGCTGATCGCCGCCCGTGTATTGCAAGGACTGTCGGGCGCAACATTGATGCCTGCGACACTCGGTCTGATCCGAACCATGTTCACAGACCCCCGCCAGCGCGTCACGGCGATCGGTGTGTGGGGTGCGATGGCAGGTGGCGGAGCAGCGGCAGGTCCGCTGGTCGGAGGCTGGTTGCTGGAGCATTTCTGGTGGGGATCGGTATTTCTCGTCAACATCCCCGTCATGATCGCGTTGATCGCGCTCGGTCCGCTAGTGATACCGGAGTCGAAGGATCCGAATCCGGGCAAGTTCGACCTGGTCAGTGCAGGTCTGTCGATGCTCGCACTCGTACCACTCGTCTACGCCGTCAAGGAAACCGCAGCCCACGGATTCAGTGGTGTGAATGCTCTTGCCGCTGTGATCGGACTCGTGGCAGGCATCGTCTTCGTCCGGCGCCAGAAGGTTCTCGACGTTCCGATGATCGATCTGCGGCTCTTCGCCAAACCTGCGTTCTCGACGGCCGTGTTCACCAACTTCCTGTCGGTGTTCGCCCTTGCGGGCGTGCTGTTCTTCGGTGCGCAGTACGTGCAGCTCGTTCTGGGTAACAGTCCGCTGGAGGCGGGGCTGCTGCTGTTGCCGGGGACGGCGTCGAGCATCGTGACCTCGCTTGTCGCTGCCTACCTGATCAGGGTGTGGCGTCCGGCAACGGTCCTGGCGGGCGGTCTCGCATTCTCTGCTGTGGGCGCAGCACTGTTGTTCGGCCTCGGCGTCGACTCCGGTCCGACGTTGTTCATCTTGGGCTTCGTTCTGGTCGGGGCTGGTGCGGGAATCGCGCTGACCTTGACTTCGGACCTCGTGGTCAGTTCCGTCGAACCGGAAAGGGCGGGCGCGGCGTCCGCTGTGTCCGAGACGGCCTACGAACTCGGCATAGCCCTGGGCGTCGCAATACTCGGCACCGTTGTGATGTCGTACTTCCGACGCGGCCTCGACGTGTCGGGTCTGGAGCCGTCGCAGGCTGCGGCGGCGCAGGAGACACTCGGCGGCGCGACCGAGGTCGCGCGAAGCCTGCCCGAGCGTGCGGCGGAACTGCTCAGCGATTCGGCGCACGCAGCGTTCGTGAACGGAATGCACGCGGCGTCGGTGGCCACGGCCGTCGTGCTGGCCGTGACTGCCGTCGCAGTGCTGGTGCGAATGCGCACCCGAGTGTGAGGGTTCACATCGGGCAGTTACCGTCCATACGCGGGCGGTGATGCAGCGAGAATAGTGAACGAATGACCGGGAATTCTTGTTGCCGAACCGGTTTCGTCCGATGTCGGCGGCTCCCACGACAGAAGTGGGGTGCCGCCGACCGGAACGGTCACGTCATTCGGAGAAAGGTTGCACACCAGGCGAATCGAACCACGATGGATGACGATCCACTGTTCGTCCTCGTCGTAGTCGACGGTCAGGTTTTCGAGCCACGGATCGGTCAACTCCGCGTATTGGCGGCGCAGCCGAAGCAATCCGCGATAGACCTCGAGCAATCTCGCGTGGTCTCCGCTGCCGAGTTCGGTCCAGTCGAGCTTGGACCTGAGGAATGTCTCCGGGTCCTGTGGATCGGGGATGTCTGCACTGTCCCAGCCGTGTTCGGCGAACTCGGCCTTTCTTCCGTCGGCTGTCGCCTTGCCCAGCTCCGGCTCCGGATGGGATGTGAAGAACTGGAATGGCGTCGACGCGCCCCATTCCTCGCCCATGAAGAGCATCGGCGTGTACGGCGAGGCGAGCACCAACGCTGCTTTGACGGCCAACTGCCCGGGGGAGAGGTAGAAGCCCGGTCGGTCTCCGGTGGCGCGATTGCCGACCTGGTCGTGTGTCGTGGTGTACGCGACGAACGAACTTGCCGGGACGCGCCTGGTGTCGATCGGACGACCGTGCCGACGGCCCCGGAAGGTGGAATACGTTCCGGCGTGGAAGAACCCTTGCCGCACCGTGTTCGCCAGTGCCTGCAAGGATCCGAAGTCGCCGTAGTAACCCTGGCGCTCACCCGAGACTGCAGCGTGGATGGCGTGATGGAGGTCGTCGTCCCACTGTGCGTCGAGACCGTAACCGCCACCCGACCTCGGCGTGATGAGGGAGGGGTCGTTGAGATCGCTCTCGGCGATCAATGTGAGTGGGCGCCCGAGATGCGCCGAGAGTCTGCGCGTGTCGATCGCCAGTTCTTCGAGCAGATGCACCGCGGTGTGGTCGACGATCGCGTGGACCGCATCGAGCCGTAGACCGTCGATGTGGAACTCCGAGAACCATCGCAGTGCGTTCTCGATGGCGTATCTGCGTACGGTGCCGGAATTCGCTTCGGCGTAGTTGATGGACTGTCCCCACGTGTTGGCGCCCTGCGCCATGTACGGGCCGTACTTCTCCAAATAGTTTCCCGACGGGCCGAGATGGTTGTAGACCACGTCCAGCACCACCGCCAATCCGCGGTTGTGGCAGGCGTTCACCAGGCGTTGCAATCCGTCCGGGCCGCCGTACGCCTCGTGGACGGTGTACCAGAGAACGCCGTCGTAGCCCCAGTTGTGGGTGCCGTTGAAGCCGTTGACCGGCATGATCTCCACGAACGTGACGCCGAGGTCGACGAGGTGGTCGAGCTTGCCGATCGCCGCATCGAACGTACCCTCGGATGTGAATGTGCCGGTGTGCAATTCGTACACGACTCCGCCTTGCAGCTGACGGCCGGTCCACGCGTCGTCCGTCCATGCCGATTCGTCGAGTCGATGCACCTGGGAGAGCTCGTGTACGCCGTCCGGCTGGCGGGGTGAACGCGGGTCGGGCAGAACGGCGGCGTCGTCGTCCAGAACGTAGCCGTACCTGCTGTCGGCCTCGGCCTCTGCGTCGACGAACCACCACCCGTCGTCCCGTCGCTGCATCGGATGGAGTTCACCGTCCAGGTGTAGGCGAACTGTCGTCGGAGTCGGTGCCCATACCTCGAAGCGGTGGTTCATCGGTCTTGCTCTCCTGCGTTCTCGCGGACCAGCAACGCCACAGGTAGCGCCCGGAACAGCTCGGCTGCCGTGCTCTCGCCGGTGTACACCGATTCGGTGAGCCGGTCACGCCACTGTCCAGGGGGGAGTACCACCGATGTCGTTCCCCAACCCTGGTGCGGGTCCTGACTTTCGGCGGCGAGGGTCAACGAGTGCCTGGTTGCCAGCGCGAGCACATCGGGATCGTCGAGCTCGGGGCCGCGCGAGAATCCGAGCACGTGCGTCGACGCCGATCCTGTTGCCTGCACCGGAGCATACGTTCCGCCGACGAAGCTGGCGGAACGCTCGCGGCGTAGTCGCAGCGCGGTTCGGACGACATGGAACTTTGCCGCCGGGTCGGTGGTGGCGGCAGTAGATGTGGTGCCCGACAGTAGATGTCGACGAACGGTGTAGTCGACCGGACGTCGGTTGTCCGGGTCGACGAGCGAGTCGTCCCACAATTCGGTGCCCTGGTAGACATCTGGAATGCCGGGTCCGACGAGGTGAAGGAGCTTCTGACCGAGCGCATCACTGCGGCCGTGTGGGTCGAGTCGTGTGACGAGCAATGTCAGCGAATCGGCGACCGATCCCCGGGTGATCGAGTCCACCCACTGGTGCACCGATGCCTCGAAGGTGTCGTCGACGTCGTTCCACCCGGTGCGAAGACCTGCCTCGCGAATCGCCTTCTCCGCGTAGGCGTGAATTCGCGACCGTAGCTCGTCGGTGACGACCCCGTCGGCCGGCCAGACGCCGAAGATGTTCTGCCACAAGAAGAGTCCGGTTGCGCCGTCCGGGCTCGGCACCAGCAACTCCCAGTCTGCGATGCACCGTGCCCACAATTCGGGTGTCTGCGACAGGACGCCGATGCGAGCACGTACGTCCTCGCCCCGCTTGGTGTCGTGGGTGGACAGCGTTGTCATCGCAGCAGGCCACCGCGCCGCGCGGTCCGCGTTCGCGAGATGGAACTGGGCGGGAGCCACGCCGAAATCGGCCGGGTCGCCGCCGACCTCTTGCAGCGAGATCAGCCGTGTCGCACGGTAGAACAAGCAGTCCTCGACGCCCTTCGCCGTCACGGCGCCGCACACCTGCTCGAACCTGACCGCCGACTCGTCGCCGATGACGAGTGCCGTTGCGACGGCATTCGATCCGGCTTCGAGGGCCGGGTTCGTCGCCAGTATCGCGCCGAGGACACGAGGCACGGTTCCGGCCAGGGGCGCGTAGTCGGATCGGTAGTACGGCATGTGCGACACCAGAGCGACGACGGCCTCGCGCACGTCCTCGAAGGGGACGTCCGATCGTGATTCTCTGATGATCGCCCGGGTCAGGCGCCGGACCTCGGGTGCCAGATCTCCCTGTGCGACCGAGCGTTTGAGCTCCAGCTCGGACTCGTGAAGCCACGTCGGGTCGCCCGAGAATCCGGTACGGGCGCGGCTGAGATCGCTCAGCGCCCCGGCACCTGCGGGGTCGACGAAGACTCCACCGAGATCGGCCAAAGCGTCGTAACCCGTTGTGCCGTCGACGGGTAGGGACTCGTCGAGAGGTTCACCGCGTGCGAGAATTTTCTCGACGACGAGCCAGCGGTCCGGTCCCATCAACTCGCGCAGCTCGGTCAGGTAACCCGCCGGGTCGGCAAGGCCGTCGGGATGATCGACGCGGATACCGTCGACCAGACCGTCCTTCATCCAGCTCGCGATCTCCACGTGTGAGGCGGTGAAGACGTCGAAGTCCTCTTGGCGAAGGCCTGCCAGCCCGTTGACCGAGAAGAAGCGGCGGTACCCCACGAGTCCGGCTTTCCAGCTGACCAGGCGATAGGCCTGCGCATCGTGTACGGCCTGCGCATCGTCGCCGTCGGTGCCCTCGGCGATGGGAAACCTGTGGTCGTAGTAGGCCAGGAGCGGCGCAGCTCCACTGCGGTCGATCGTCAGCTCGGCAGCGTCCTCCTCGGAGCCCAGGACCGGTAGCGCGATCTTGCCGTCGGCACCGTTGTCCTCGGCCCAGTCGATGTCGAAGAAGGCTGCGTACTCCGAGTCACGGCCTGCGGTGAGTACGTCCCACCACCACTGGTTCTGTCGTGGATCATCGACGCCGACATGGTTGGGGACGATGTCGACGACCGCACCCATACCCCGTGCGTGCAGCTCCGCTGCCAGCGCCTCGAGTGCGGGTCTGCCGCCGAGTGCAGGGGAGACGGCAGTGGGATCGACGACGTCGTATCCGTGGGTCGATCCTTCGGTGGCAGCGAGCACGGGAGACAGATATGCATGGGTGACGCCGAGATCGTCGAGATAGTCGACGATGCCTCGGGCATCCTCCAACGTGAACCCGTCCGGGCGGAGTTGCAGTCGATAGGTGCTGGACGGAATCGGCCTCGAAGGGGTCAACACAGTGTCAGTCCGTCTTTCGTAGAACGAGGAGTGACCGGGCAGCCACCTTCACCGGTGTACCCGCTTCGATGACATTTTCACTCGATCCCGTCGGAACAGCTGTGTCGAGTGCGACAGTCCACTCCTTCGCGTACTCACCGTCGGGTGTCAAAAACTCGATCGTCTCGTGATGTGCGTTGAAACACAGCAGGAACGAGTCGTCGACGACGCGTTCACCGCGCTGATTGGGCTCGGGGATTCCGTCGCCGTTGAGGAAGACGGTGAGGCTCTTGCCGAATCCGCTGTCCCAGTCCTCGGGTGTCATCTCTTCCCCGAACGGTGTGAGCCATGCGATGTCGCGTGCCTGCTCACCGCTTCGGATGGGCCTGCCCTCGAAGAATCGTCGACGACGGAAGACCGGATGGTCGTTGCGCAGCGCGATCGCAGTCTTGGTGAACTCGATGAGGTCCGCGTTGGTCTCGGCGAGAGACCAGTCCATCCATGCCAACTCGGAGTCCTGGCAGTAGACGTTGTTGTTGCCCTGCTGTGTCCGTCCGAGTTCGTCGCCGTGCGCGATCATCGGGGTGCCCTGGCTGAGCAGCAGTGTGGCCATGATGTTGCGAATCTGGCGGCCACGAAGTTCGAGGATCTCGGGGTCGTCGGTCGGGCCCTCCACCCCGCAGTTCCACGACCTATTGTGGCTCTCGCCGTCGTTGTTGTTCTCGCCGTTGGCCTCGTTGTGCTTGTCGTTGTAGGACACGAGGTCGTTCAGGGTGAAACCGTCGTGCGCGATGACGAAGTTGATGCTGGCACCCGGTCGTCGACCCGTCGCTTCGTACAGGTCCGAAGATCCGGTGAGCCGGGAGGCGAACTCACCGAGCGTGGCAGGCTCGCCGCGCCAGTAGTCGCGAACGGTGTCGCGGTACTTGCCGTTCCATTCGGTCCACAATCCGGGGAAGTTGCCGACCTGGTAGCCGCCTTCACCGATGTCCCACGGCTCGGCGATGAGCTTGACCTGGCTGACGATCGGGTCCTGCTGTACGAGGTCGAAGAATGCGCTCAGTCGGTCGACGTCGTGAAGTTCGCGTGCAAGAGTCGAGGCGAGGTCGAACCGGAAACCGTCCACGTGCATTTCGGTGACCCAGTACCGAAGCGAGTCCATGATCAGTTGCAGCGTGTGTGGGTGGCGAGCGTTGAGGCTGTTTCCGGTGCCGGTGTAGTCCATGTAGTGCGCGTTGTCACCGTCGACGACTCGGTAGTAGGCGGCGTTGTCGATTCCACGGAAGCTGATGGTCGGGCCCATGTGATTGCCCTCGGCGGTGTGGTTGTAGACGACGTCGAGGATCACCTCGATACCGGCCGCGTGGAATGCTCGCACCATCGCTTTGAACTCGGTCACGGCCGCGCCCGCGGTCGGATTCGAGGAGTAGTCGGCGTGTGGGGCCAGGAATCCGAAAGTGTTGTAGCCCCAGTAATTTCGGAGTCCCTGGTCGAGCAGCGTCTGGTCCTGCATGAACTGGTGCACCGGCATCAGCTCGATCGCGGTGATTCCGAGGTTCAGCAGATGGTCGATGATCGCGGGATGTGCGAGCCCGGCGTAGGTGCCGCGCAGCGATTCCGGCACGTCCGGGTGGGTGACGGTCATGCCCTTGACGTGGGCCTCGTAGATGACCGTCTCGTGATACGGCCGTCGGGGCGCGCGGTCGGCTTGCCAATCGAAGAACGGATTGATGACGACGGTGGTCATGGTGTGACCGAGCGAGTCGTGTTGCGGGAAGTCGTTGCTCGGCGACACATCGTGCGCGAGCGGTTCGGACTCGACGATCTCGCCGTCCGGATCGGCCAGGTCGTTGTCGTCCTCGAACGGCTTCTCAGGGGCCGCTGCGTCCTCCGGATCAGGAGCGTCGAAGCTGTAGGAGAACAGGGAGCGGTCGCCGTCGAACTCGCCCTCGAATGCTTTTCCGTACGGATCGAGCAGCAACTTGCTGGGGTCGCAGCGATGCCCGTTCGCCGGATCCCACGGGCCATGTACGCGGTAGCCGTATTTCTGTCCGGGTACCACCGACGGGAGATATCCGTGCCAGACGTATCCGTCGGACTCTTCGAATCTGATACGCGTCTCGGTGCCGTCGTCGGCGATGAGGCACAGATCGACGGCATCGGCGACTTCGGAGAACAGCGCGAAGTTGGTTCCTGCACCGTCGTAGGTGGCACCGAGCGGGTAGGCCGAGCCGGGCCAGACTGCGATCGCGGATGGTTCGATGGATGCGTCCTCAGTCATGGATCAACCCTACTGTGGCGCGATCGAACCGTCTCACCACCAACCGGTGGCCGCTGCCATCTGACGGCCCAGTTCGGTGGTCAGCGTCCGCATGTAGGTCGCGGTCAGGTGATGTTCGTCGCGATAGATCAGAACGTTGCCGACGATCACCCGGCAGATGTCGTCGTCGCAGAGTGCCTTCGACATGTCGAGCGGAAGGACCGAGGGGAATCTGAACGACGCCGCGAGAGCGGGGTCGAGTGGATCGAGTGCGTTGGCACGCGGCATCCCGCACGAGGTGGCGGTCCCGCCGTCCGCTAGGCAGTCGATCGCCCGGTACGCGATGCCGTCTCGCTCGAGCCACGGGTTGTCGCGCATCGCGAGAACCGGAACTCCGTGGGCGGACAGATCGGCCCAGACCTGCACGTACCAATCGGGGGTGTAGTCGCCGGGGCCGTCCTCGCGCGGTCGTGTCGAGGTGGTGAAGACGTAGTCCGGATGGGTCTGTTCGATATCGCCGAGAACTGCCTGCGTCCAATCGAGACACCCGGGATACTCCGCGTCGCCGAGCATCGGCATGGTCCCGACAGTGAGAGGACATCCCATCTTCAAGTAGGTGACGACACGGAACCCGTTCTGACGGCCGAGCAGATCGAGTGCCGTGATCCAGTGTTCGGCATGGGAGCTCCCCGCGAGCGCGACGGTGCGAGTCGCGTCCGGATCGCCGTATTCGCAGCTGATCACCTCGCTCGTGTCGAAGTCGGCGATGCAACCTTCGATGGTGGTGATCGGTAGGTCCTCCGGTGCGGAGAACAGTGCCGGCGTGGCGTCGGCATCCTCGGCGAGGGCGCCGTCGGTCATCACGAGCGCTCCAGGGTGTGTACTGAGATCGCTCGAATCGGAGGCCTGCAGCTGGGCCACCGTCCGGTCGATGTAGAAGTTCCAGCCGACCGAGCCTGCAATGACGGCGGCGGCCATGGAGGTGGCCACTGCGGTGATCGTGATCCTCGGCACCGTCCACGTCGGTGCCTGCAGAGGCTTCTCGACGAGTCGGACGGTCACCATCGCCAAGACGACCGACGCCGCGATGATCAACGTGCCCGCAGGGATACTCGCCGAGGATTCTCCCGAGACGGACAGCCAGAAAATCAGAATCGGCCAGTGCCACAGGTACAGGGGAAACGCGATCGATCCGAGCCACAGCCCGAAACGGGTACTGAGCACGCGGGCGACAGGTGTCTGCGGTCCGGCGAGAACGAGTGCGATCGTGGCGAGGACCGGGACGAGTGCCCACGGTCCGGGAAACTTCTGAACCCCGTCGAGGACGAACCCGCAGCCGACGATCGCGCCGAGTCCGGCGACGGCAAGGACGGTCAGTGCAGCCCGTCTCGGCCGGGACTCCTGCGTGGGGGCCGTACTGGCTCGTGCGGCGAACAGCGCTGCCAACGCAGCGCCGGTCATGATCTCCCACAGACGTGCGCCCGTGTCGTAGTAGTTCCACGACTGCAGGCGTGTCGCTCCGTCTGCGGCGTAGACGAAGGACAAGAGGGCAGCACCGGCGAACAGGACGAGAAACAGTCGCGGATGCGGGCTGGTGCGACCGCCACCACGGGACTTTCGAAGGAGTGCGGACAGTCCGAAGACAACCGCGATGGCCAGTAGATAGAACTGAAACTGCACTGCGACGGACCACAGATGCTGAACCGGGCTGACGGTGGGATCGGCAGCAAGGTAGTCCTGCGATGTCCACGCCAGTTCCCAGTTGGCGAAGAAGAAGACTCCGGAGACGAGTTGATCACCGACATCCGCCCAGCGGGTGCGCGGCAGAACCACCACGGTTGCCACCGCGATGCCCATCAGGACGAGAACAAGGGGTGGTCCCAGCCGCCTCAGTATGCGGCCGACACGTGTCAGCGGATTCAGGCTGCCGCCCGACTGGGCGGTTCGGATCAGGGACGCAGTGAAGAAGAATCCCGTCAACGTCAGAAAGACGTCGACACCGCCCGAGACGCGGCCCATCCAGATGTGGAACACCACGACGAGGGCGATCGCGACGCCGCGGAGACCGTTGAGATCGCGGCGAACATCCGGCCGTGCGCTCGGCGCACTCGTTTCGGCAGGCCGGTCCGATACGCCGAGTGGTTGGTAATGCGCATGCATAAGAGGGGGAAGGCTCCGACGGTCGACGTGTATCAGGACGGCGTTCTGTTACTCGGCCACACGATACTGGTCCGAAGCCTCGGGTGAACAATCACGCAACGGACGCCGACGCTCCGGTGGGTAAAGCGTGAATGGCGTCGACCAGCGATGCCAGCTCCGGGAGCTCTCGCGCCGACGCCAGGGCATTTTCGAGCACCGCGTCGTGTGTAGGGCGTGCCCGGTCGAGGAGAGCGCGGCCGTCTTCGGTGAGTTCGGTGTAGATGCCGCGTCGGTCGTCCTTGCACAGAATGCGGGTGAGAATTCCTCGGTCCTCCAGTCGATTCACGAGGCGAGTCGTCGCGCTACTGCTCAAAGCCGATGCCCGGGCGAGTTGTTGCATGCGCATGTGCCACCCGTCCTGGCGGCTCAATGCATCGAGGACCGTGTACTCGACGACCGACAGTGAGTGCTCGGTCTGCAGCGTCCGCTCCAGGTCGCCTTCGATGTGAGCATGCAACGCAGCCAGCGTTCTCCACCCTTGTGCGCGGATGAGTGATGAATCGTCTGCGATTCCCATGACGTGCTCCTTGTGCCGTGAACACGGTCGACTTTAGCAGCTTGCGCAGTAATGACGCGTGTGCAACTATTTACGACGCGTGTGCAACTACATGCATACGCTAGATATCAGCTCGTGCATCGATCAAGGAGTTCTTCTCATGCCGTTAGGTCTGCTCGCACTTGCCATCGGTGGGTTCGGCATCGGTCTGACCGAGTTCGTCATCATGGGGCTACTACCGGAAGTAGCCTCCGATTTCGGCGTGTCCGAGGCGACCGCAGGGTGGCTCATCACCGGCTACGCACTCAGCGTCGTCGTCGGCGCACTCGGTGTGACCGCTCTGGTCACGCGATTTCCGCGCAAGAACGTACTCGTCGCGTTGATGGGGCTGTTCATCGTAGGCAATCTCATGTCCGCGTTGGCCTCCTCGTACGAGGCAATGATGCTCGGCAGAGTCGTGGCAGCTCTGTGCCACGGCGCGTTCTTCGGAATCGGCGCCGTGGTAGCTGCATCCCTGGTGGCTCCGGAGAAGAAGGCGGGCGCCATCGCGATGATGTTCGCGGGCCTCACCGCCGCCAACGTGCTCGGTGTTCCGTTCGGAACGTTCCTCGGCCAGACCTACGGTTGGCGTTCGACCTTCTGGGCCATCACCGTCGTCGGAGTCGTGGCGATGGCCGGGATTCTCGCTCTCGTCCCGGCGACCTCGAATTCGGAAGCGCCCGGAAATCTTCGCGCGGAGCTCGGTGCATTCACGCGCGTACAGGTGTGGCTGTCCATCGCGATCACAGTTCTCGGCTACGGCGGAATGTTCGGAGCCTTCACCTACATCGCCTTCACCCTCACCGACGTCAGTGGATTCGCGGCGAGTTCGGTTCCGTGGCTGCTGATTCTCTTCGGAGCAGGTCTGTTCATCGGCAACTACCTGGGTGGAAAGGCCGCCGACCGGAACCTCACGGCAACCCTGTTGATTCTGCTCGCGGCATTGACGGTCGTCCTCGTGTTCTTCGCCGTCACCGCGGAAAGTCGAATCGCGACAGTCGCATCTCTGTTCCTCATGGGAGCATTCGGGTTCGCCACGGTGCCCGGGCTGCAGATGCGCGTGATGTCGTTCGCCGAGGATGCACCAACCATGGCGTCGGGAGCCAACATCGCCGCGTTCAACCTGGGCAACGCACTCGGCGCATGGATCGGCGGTATCACCATCACCGCAGGCCTCGGCTACACCTCACCGATCTGGGCCGGCGCGGTGATCACCGTCGCGGCGTTCGTCGTACTGATCGTGGCTACGGTGATGCAGCGGGACCGGGCGTCTGTGCTGGTGTAAGCGCTCGCACCAGGGCCGCTGGGTCGTCGACCTGGATACCGAGCGATGACACCGCCTCCTGCACACGCCGAGTGACGAGTGTCGCGGGAAGTTCCGCCACCACCGGCGTCGACAGTTCGATGTCGACGCCGGTGCCGTCCTGAGTAGGCAGAAACAGTCGCCCGTCCTCGATCGCCGCGGACACGACGCCGAATCGGCGGTGGACTCGCGCTGCGACGATCATCTCGCGTGGGATCTCGGCGACGATCTTTCCGTTCGATCGCAGTGTCAACGCGTCGGGCGACAGGACATGAGGATGGACCCTGTGTAACGCAAGGAATCCAGCGAAGGAGATCAGCCCCCACAACGACGCGATCAACAGCGTCCACTGCAGCCAGGGCCACGGGACCAGGAGATGGGCCGCTACCATCTCGATCACTCCCGCGACGCCGAACGCTATCGGCGTCCCGAGTGTGCCGCGTTCGGCGGTGAAAGCCACGGAGTCGTCGGCAACGGGCGCTCTGCGGCCGGTGATCCACCAGAGCAACGATCTGTATTTCATCGCGCCACTACTTTCATCACTCGCATCAGGACGGCTCGCTGGGCAAGGTCGGGGACGACGTCGTGAATGTCCAGGAGTATCGGGCTGTCGGCCAGCTTGGACTCGGTGAAATCGACGTCGTGCAACAGGGTCGCCACATGGTCTGCAAGGGAATCGATCTCGTGAGCAATCGATGTCGGATCCGCGCCCGACAACGCCGACCATCGTGAAAGAACTGCGAGGTACGACGCGACCGCATCGGGTTCGCGCAGCGCGTCGATCATCGCGAGCGCCAGCTGATCGGAAAGACCGCCCGACAGTGCAAGCAATTCCAGGTGGTCGCGTTCACGTTCCAGTTCGACGCGTGTGACGTCGTTACTGTCGTCGATCAGGTCGGCGATGCGATCGGCCAACGGTCGGGGGAGTGTGCTGAGCGGCCTGCCGTCCTCGGCATCCGCGAGTAGATCGAGCAATCGTGACTTCTTCGTCTCCAGAGCCTTCTGTTCGCGTTCGATGCTCGCGATCAATTCGGTGAGGTCGTCGATCACATCGCCGTCGGCGCCGTCGTGCAGCATCGCGGCGATGGAACCGAGAGGAACTCCGCTCGACGCCAGGCGTCGAATCCGCATGAGGCGCACGAGGTCCGTCATCGAGTAGTCACGGTAGCCGGACGACGTTCTCGCCGCTTCGGGAATCAGCCCGAGGCGGTGGTAGTGCCTGACTGCCCGCGGTGTGGTTCCGGCTGCCTGGGCGAGAACTCCGATTCGCATGATCTGATTCTCGACCTTGACGCTGCGTCAAGGTCAAGCTCCGGTGTTTGCGCAGATCGGTACTGTGACGGCCTGTCTGGGGAGGAGCGGAAGAATGGCAGGTGGACCACCGGGCAGCAACCTACCTGGCCGGAGGTCATCCTTCTGGTCGGTTCCTCAGTTCCAGCCCGATCTGCTCGGCATCGAGCACGGTGAGCGCCCTTTCCAAGGAATCGGCGTCGAACAGCCCGTCGTCACGGGCGTCGAGGAGAGCCGATCTCTGGGCCGAGATCTCGGCGGACCGATCCTGTCCTTCTGTCGTGGCGTCGATGAGCAGGCGCCGAATTCCTTCCTGCTGAGCGTTGTCCTCCTCGGCGTTGTCGTCGTCGGTGTGCGGAGTGACCCAGCCCACGACGCGTTCGAGCGATCCACCCTGCAACAGAAGTGACCCGGCGGCGACGAGAAAGGCGATCAAGATCAGCAGTGATCGTGCAGGCGTGTCCTCCGGCAGGGTTTGCGCAGCTGCGAGGGTCACGGCACCCCGCATACCCGCCCACACCACGACGGTTCCGTCCCGCCAGTCGAGCGGGGCGGCCAGGAAGTAGTCGATGTCCGCGAGACCACGGCGTATTCGTGTCCGAAACCGTTCGACCTGCCCTGCCGACGGTGCTCGCCGACGACCGTGGAACAAGTAGTCGTCAGCGGTCCCGTCGAGCCTGCCTGCAGCATCGCTCAGCCTCGGCTTCATGCTCTCACCGCGCGCAGCGCGCCTTCTCAGCCAGCGGATCAGCGGCGCGACGAATGCTGCACGTACCAGGATCGTGAGCACGAGTGCTCCTGCCGCTATCACTGCCGCGCTGCCGATACCTCGATGGTCGTCGACGACGTCGGCAACGATCGAGGCAAGTTCGAGGCCCATCGTCAGAAAGACTGCGCCTTCCAAGACGAGCTCCACCGCGCGCCAGTTCTGAGCGTCGGACAGCCTGTGGCGAGGGGACAGTGACCTCGGCGCCCCGTGCCCGGTGACGAGCCCTGCGACGACGGCCGCAACCAACCCGGATGCACCGAGTTCTTCCGCCGGAATGGCTGCGAGGAAGGGAACGGTGAACGAGATCACGGTGTTGACGGTCGAATCGGCGACCCGCGATCGAACGGCGAGATTCAGGTGACCGATCACGAATCCGATCACGGCCGCCACTGCCACCGCGAACGCGAAGTCGCCGAGTACGCCCCACAGCGACACCGACGCTGCAGCACCGGCGATGGCAGTGCGCAGCAGTACCAGGGCGGTGGCGTCGTTGAGCAGTCCTTCGCCTTCGAGAATCGACACGACGCGTTTCGATACCGGTAGACCGCGGACTATGGACGTGGCAACGGCGTCGGTCGGGCTGACGATGGCGCCGAGAGCTATGCCCCACCAGATGTTCAGGTCCGGAATCACCCAGCTGAAGAAAAAGCCGAGCACGACTGCGCTGAGGACCACGAGTAGGACCGACAGTCCGCCGATGGCTCCGAACTCGCGTCGGAAGTCCATCGCCGGCATCGACACCGACGCCGAATACAGCAGCGGCGGAAGAACTCCGGCGAGTATCCATTCGGGTTCGAGCTCGATCTCGGGCACGAACGGAAGGACGCTGATGCCGATACCCAGAAGCACCAGAAGAAGAGGCGCCGCGACACCGATCCGGTCGCCGAGCATCGATGCTGCCGCTATGGCCAGCAGCCCGGCCACCATGACGATGAGAATTTCCACGTGCACATCCTGTCAGGCGCGTGCAGGGCTACGGGTACGTAGACGGCCCGCGAACTGCACAATGGCCCCGAGCATGTGCTCGGGGCCAGTGTGGGATCGATCGTGCTCAGCTGTTCGCAGCCTCGCGATGCGGCAGCTTCCATCCGGGTCGTACGAAGTGGCAGGTGTAACCGCTCGGATAGTTCTGCAGGTAGTCCTGGTGCTCGGGTTCGGCTTCCCAGAACGGGCCCGCGGAGGTGACTTCGGTGATCACTTTGCCCGGCCACAGGCCGGAGGCGTCGACGTCCGCGATGGTGTCGAGTGCCACCTGCTTCTGTTCATCGGACGTGTAGTAGATCGCCGAGCGATAGCTCAACCCGATGTCGTTGCCCTGACGGTTCTTCGTGGACGGATCATGGATCTGGAAGAAGAACTCGAGGAGATCACGGAACGAGATGACCGAGGGGTCGAACACGATCTCCACGGCCTCGGCGTGTGTGCCGTGATTGCGGTACGTGGCATTCGGAACGTCGCCGCCCGAGTAGCCGACCCGCGTCGACAGGACGCCCGGCTGATGCCTGATCAGCTCCTGGGCTCCCCAGAAGCATCCTCCGGCGAGGATTGCGGTCTCGGTGGTTGCAGTCACTTCTGCGCTCCTTCGTCTGAACTTCCGTCGATCTGTGCAGTTGATTCTTCGAACTGTGCGCGGTATTCACCGTAGCCTTCGGACTCGAGCCGATCCACCGGGACGAATCGCAGCGCAGCAGAATTCATGCAGTAGCGCAATCCGCCCTCGTCTTTCGGGCCGTCTTTGAACAAGTGTCCCAAGTGGCTGTCACCGGTGGCCGAGCGAACTTCTGTCCGAACCATCAGATGGCTGAAGTCTCGCTTCTCGACGACACTGGTGTTGTCGACAGGCTTGGTGAAACTGGGCCAACCCGAGTGACTCTCGAACTTGTCGGCCGAGGAGAACAACGGCTCGCCGGTCACGACATCCACGTAGAGACCTGGCTCGTGGTTGTCCCAGTACTCGTTGTCGAATGCTCGTTCGGTGCCGTTCTTCTGGGTGACCCTGAACTGCTCGGGGGTCAATCCATCGAGCGACTTCGGGTCCTTCGCGTATGAGCGCGCCATTGCCGTCCTTCCTGCTGAGTGAGGCATTCCGGCCCCACAGAGGTAAACAACCTCGACCCGCCGATATTCCAGCGGAAACAGCGCACACTCGAGGGATGGACGATGTCCCCTTGCCTGCTCGGAGATCTGTTCCTCGGGCAGTGTGGGCCTACATTCGGCGCGCTCCGGGAACCTACGTCTGGTTGGTGATTCTGCTGGTCACGTCGGTGGTGGCGAATCACCTGTCTCCGGACGTGCTCGATCATGTGCTGGGTAATCGTTCGACCAATCTGCATCATCTTGCCGAAGACCCCGTTCGAGTCCTCGTCGCGAGTGCGTTCTGGCTCGCAGGCGGCGGCTGGATCACCTATTTCGTCGTGTTCAACGTCTTTCACGTGCCGGCCGAGCGTTGGCTGGGGACATTCCGGTGGTTGTGCGTCGTGGTGATCGCGCATGTCGCAGCGACCTACATCAGCGAGGGCGCCTTGTACTGGGCAATTCGCCACGACTACGCCCCCGCATCGGCGGTGAATACGCTCGATGTCGGAGTCAGCTACGGACTTGCAGGCGTCGTTGCCGTTCTCACCTACCGCATCGCTGCGCCGTGGTGCTACGTCTACGTCGTCGGCGTGCTGGCGTTCTTCACGGTTCCCGTTCTCGTCGACGTCGATTTCACGGCCGTCGGGCACCTGTCCGCCACGGTGGTCGGTCTCGGCTGCTACCCGCTGGTTCGCGCACGCCCGGGCAAGTGGTCTCCGGGCGAGACCGTTCGGCGTGTGCGACATCAGTAGGCTGACCGAAACGGTGCCCGCAGCATCGCAGTCGACGTCGTAGGTAGGGATTGGCAGATGGCTCTGGGTTCTGATCGACTGTGGCGCGTTCTCGGACGTTCGGCGCAGAAGGCTCACACACGTTCTCGAAGCACCGTGGACCAGGCATCGAGCCTTGCGTCGTGGGCGAGCGGGAAGTCGGACGCGGACATCGCCGAAGCAGCATCGGATCTACGTGTCGGCGCCATCGACAAGCTCGATGTGCCGCGGTATCTGGCACTCGTTCGGGAAGCAGCGGAACGATCGATCGACATGACGCCGTTCGACGTCCAATTGCTCGGCGCCGTGAGGATGCTCGAGGGCGACGTCGCCGAAATGGCGACCGGTGAAGGAAAGACGCTCGCCGGCGCGATCGCCGCCGTCGGCTACGTGTTGTCCGGGCGCCGGGTCCATGTCGTGTCGATCAACGACTTTCTCGCGCACCGTGACGCGACATGGATGGCACCCCTGTACGAGATGCTCGGCATCGGCGTCGGGTGGGTTTCGGAAGCGTCGACCCCGGCCGAGCGTCGAGCCGCGTACGCCCGCGACATCACGTATGCGTCGGTCAACGAGATCGGATTCGACGTCCTGCGTGACCATCTGGTCGACGACGTCGCCGACCTGGTCTCGCCGGTTCCCGACGTCGCGTTGATCGACGAGGCGGATTCGGTTCTCGTCGACGAAGCGCTCGTACCGTTGGTTCTGGCAGGGTCGGTGTCTGCCGACGTCCCGACGGAGAAGGTGTTCGACGCGATCCGGTTGCTCCACGAGGGAACGCACTACGACACCGATGCCGACGGGCGCAACGTCTTTCTCACCGAAGACGGAGCGGCTCGTCTCGAGCAGGAATTCGGCATCGACCTCTATTCGGAGGATCACGTCGGAACCACACTCGTGGCGGTGAATGTCGCTTTGCATGCACAGGTACTCGTCAAGCGCGATGTTCACTACATAGTTCGCGACGGCAGAGTTCAGCTGATCAACGCATCACGCGGACGGGTCGCCGAACTCCAGCGCTGGCCCGACGGTCTGCAGGCCGCTGTCGAAACGAAAGAGCGGTTGATCCGGACCGAGACCGGTGAGATCCTCGACACCATCACCGTGCAGGCGCTGATCGGCAGGTATTCGACCGTCTGCGGCATGACGGGTACGGCGCTGGCAGCGGGCGAACAGCTCAGGACGTTCTACGGACTCGGTGTGTCCGTGATTCCGCCGAACCAGCCGAACATCCGTGTCGACGAGCCGGACCGGGTGTACGACACCGCTGCGAACAAGAACGCAGCGGTGGTCGCGTTCGTGAAGTCGATCCACGAGACCGAGCAGCCGATACTGATCGGTACTCACGACGTGGCCGAATCCGAGGATCTCGCAGCGCAGCTGGAGGACGCCGGAATTTCGAGCGTCGTGCTCAACGCCAAGAACGACGCCGAGGAAGCGACGGTGATCGCACGCGCGGGCATTCGCGGAGCTGTGACGGTGTCCACCCAGATCGCCGGCCGAGGCACCGACATCAAACTCGGAGGAGCCGAAGGCGCCAAGGACGCGGCGATCAAGGACGCCGTCGTCGATCTCGGCGGATTGCTGGTGGTCGGGACGGGACGACACACGACCGAGAGACTGGACAACCAGCTCCGCGGTCGCGCAGGCAGACAGGGCGACCCCGGCCGTTCGGTGTTCTTCTCGAGTTGGGAGGACGACGTCGTCGTCGCCAATCTCGGTCCGAAGGAACAGCCGAAACGACACGACGACACCGGCCTCATCACGTCGGGAGGTGTGTCGGCCAAGATCGACCACGCGCAGCGAATCGCCGAGGGAGCGATGCTCGAAGTCCATTCGCGCACATGGCGATACAACCAGTTGACGGCCCAGCATCGCGAGATCCTCGACCGCAGGCGCACATCGTTGCTCGAGTCCGACGAAGCTCTGCAGCTGTTGGTCTCCGGTGCTCCGGACCGCGCGAGCGAGCTCGAGAAGACGGTGTCGACGAAGACACTGGAGGTCGTCGCGCGCAGAATCGTGTTGTTCCACCTCGATCGCTCGTGGTCCGACTACCTGGCGCACCTCGCCGACGTTCGGGAGAGCATCCATCTGCGGGCGCTCGGGCGTGAGAATCCGCTCGACGAATATCACCGCATCGCAGTCGATGCCTTCAGGACGGTCTCGACCAAAGCGGTCGAATTGGCCGTTGCGACGTTCGAATCGGCCGAGATCACCGAGGACGGAATCGATCTGGACAGCGCCGGACTTGCCCGACCGACGTCCACATGGACGTACATGGTGCACGACAACCCGTTCGCGAACAGCACTGCGAACAGCGCAGGTCTCGGTGTGATCTTCGGCGGTCAGTAGACGCCCGATCGCCGCCGGAACAGAGTGGCCCAAGCCGGACCGTTTGGTTCCAGGTGGGGGAGGGCCGGTCAGATGCGCTCGGCTGCTCCGAGTTCGTGTCGGACTCCGCCGACGAACAGGTTGAGTCCGAATTCGAATCGGCTGGTGGGGTCGGGGCTTTCGAACAGCGGAGATGCCTCGTCGGTGAGGGCGCCCACCGAGTCCATCTGCATGCGCGACTGCTCGTCGACCGTCTGTCCGAGTACGTAGTACAGCATGGTGTCCGCGGTCAGTTCGGCGTTCTCGCGTGTGAGACCGGCGCGAATGCATATCGACGCAAGTCGTTCGCGTACGCCGTTGGTCACGAGCCGTGACGCGTACGTGGCTGCGACCAGTTCTGCTCCGTCGCGGTGCGAGAGCAGTGCGTTCCGCACGCGATGGGCCACTTCGCGTAGCTGTTCGTCCCAGCGAACCGTGCGTGCGGGCGCATCGACGTCGGCGAGCACGTGGTCCGCGATGGCGCCCAACAGTGTCTGCTTGTTGGGGAAGTGCCAGTAGAGCGCACCGGGCTGCACGTGAAGCAGGGTGGCGAGCCTGCGCATGGTCAGGTCGCCGAGTCCGTATTCGTCGAGAATCGAGATCGCACCCTCCAGAACGTCTGCTCGTCGCAGCTGCACTATGCGCCCCTGTCTCGTGTATCGGCTTTGACACCCATCGATGCCCAGCATAACCTGAACGCCGTTCAACTTGAACACCGTTCAATCTTGTCCAGGAATCATGCTGAGGAGCCGCTCGTGACACAGGTATCGACCGACATTCTCGCGGTTGCCCGCGAACAGGTGCTCGCCGAAGGCACGGGATTGTCTCGGGAGCAGGTTCTCGACGTTCTGCACCTACCCGACGACCGCCTGGAGGAACTCCTCGCCGTGGCGCACGAGGTACGCATGACCTGGTGTGGGCCGGAAGTCGAGGTCGAGGGGATCGTCAGCCTCAAGACCGGTGGCTGCCCGGAGGACTGCCACTTCTGCTCGCAGTCCGGATTGTTCGAGTCTCCCGTGCGAGCAGCGCGCCTGGACATTCCCAGTCTCGTCGAAGCGGCAAAGCAGACCGCCAAATCGGGGGCGACCGAGTTCTGCATCGTCGCGGCTGTCCGCGGTCCGGACGATCGGCTTCTCGCTCAGGTAGCAGCGGGGATCGAGGCGATCAGGAACGAAGTCGAGATCGACATCGCGTGCTCGCTCGGGATGCTGACTCAGGACCAGGTGGACCAACTCGCAGGCATGGGAGTGCACAGGTACAACCACAATCTCGAGACGGCCAGGTCGTATTTTCCGAACGTCGTCACCACGCACACGTGGGAAGAGCGCTGGGGAACGCTGCGCATGGTCAGGGACGCAGGCATGGAGGTGTGCTGCGGAGGAATTCTCGGGATGGGGGAGTCCCTGGAACAGCGAGCCGAGTTCGCCGCCGATCTGGCGTCGCTCGAGCCGGACGAGGTCCCACTCAATTTCCTCAATCCCCGCCCCGGTACGCCGTTCGGTGACCTCGAAGTCCTTCCCGCCTCCGAGGCCCTTCGAGCGGTCGCGGCATTCCGCCTGGCATTGCCGAAGACGATCCTTAGGTTCGCCGGTGGCCGCGAGATAACCCTGGGCGATCTGGGTGCGCGGAAGGGAATCCTCGGCGGAATCAATGCGGTGATCGTGGGCAACTACCTGACAACCCTCGGTCGGCCCGCGGAACAGGACCTCGACCTGCTCGACACCCTGAGCATGCCGATCAAGGCTCTCGGCTCGACCATCTAAGGTGGGTTGCGTGACGAGCGAGGAGCGGTACAACCCCTTCACCGGGCAGCCCGTGGTGGCAGGTGTCATCGTTTCCGTGCCTGCTGCGGCGCGGCTCGGCCTCGAACCCCCTCGCTTCTGCCGTGAATGTGGTCGCCGGATGATCGTGCAAATCGTTCCCGACGGGTGGTCGGCCGTCTGCTCGCGGCACGGCGTCACCGACTCGACGTCTCACGACAGGCGTTAGAGCTGTGTGGCGCAGTGGTGCCGGCGTAGGACGCGCCGGAACGGTGCTGGTGGTGGCTGCTGTCTCGGCCGGCATCGGAGTGATCGGCGGCGTGGTGTGGGCGCTGTGTGCGCCGGCCGAGCAGTTCGTCGTCGTGGCACCGGGGCAGGGCGCCGCACTCACGGGCGAGAGTCTGCACCGATTCGACTCGCTCGCTCTTCTCGCGTGCATCTCGGTGATCGTCGGCGTCGTGCTGCCGGTCGCATTCTGGACGTGGCGAAGCAGGCGTGGGCCCGTGCTGTACCTCGGTCTGTTGATCGGGACGGTCGTCGGTTCCGCGATCACAGTAGGTCTCGGCGTCTGGATCGCGGGGCTCGTCCACTCCCGCCCCGACGATCCCGAGGTCGGCAGCGTCGTCGCCGTGGCACCAGGAATGGAATCGCCGCTCGTGTTGACGATCACCCCTCTCGTGATGTCACTCGTCGTGGTGTTGCTGGCGGCGATGAACCCGCACGACAACCTGATCGATACACCGGACGAGCACACACTGGATGTCGCTGCCGACGCGTCGTCGATGGAGAGCGATCACGCCTGACCAGGAGGTCGGAGGGCGGCGAATTCGTCGGTGACGCGCAGGGACGCGTCGGCGAACCGGTAGAGGGCGGGAGGTCTGCCGCCTGCTTTCCCCGACGGCGACGTCCTTCCCGTCGCCTCCAACACTTTCCGTCGCGCGAGCACTCGCTGCAGGTTGGTGGCATCGACCTGATATCCGAGCGCGGCGGCGTAGATCTCTCTGAGGGTCGACATCGCGAATTCGACGGGCGCAAGCGCGAACGCGATGTTGGTATAGGAGAGTTTCGCGACGAGACGTGTCCGGGCGTGGCGTACCACTGTTCCGTGGTCGAACGACGTTGCGGGAAGCCGGGCGACGGGGTGCCACGCGGTGTCGACCGGAAGCGTCGGGTCCGACGAGATCGGCACGAGGCCGAGGAAGTTCGAGGCGATGCGGCGGTCGCCGGGCACCCGGTCGGGATCACTGAAGATCGAGAGCTGCTCGAGGTGAGCGACCGTGCGGACATCGACCTTTTCGGCGAGCTGCCTCCTGGCCGACGTCGACAGGTCCTCGTCGGTTGCGAGGACGCCGCCGGGAAGTGACCAGGATCCTTCCTCGGGTTCGCGGGCACGCTGCCAGAGCAGCACCGCGAGTTCGGGTCCCTGTGCCGCGGTGAAGGTCCGAACCTGGAACACCGCGATGAGTACTTCGTGCACAGTGATACGATGTGTCATGTTTTCGATTCTAAGTCGAAAACCCCCACGAAGGAAATCTGGACCGGGAGCGGAACCTGCAGGGCGGTAACCAGCGGGATTCACATACCGGACGATCGATGAAGGAGTACCGCCATGACGAGCAGTGCAACCCGTGTCGAGACTGTCGGTTCGGCAACCGGCCACTCGATCGCCGACGGCTCGATGCGCGCCGATTCCGCATGGGCGGGGTACGCGAACATCGTCGACGGTCCAGGGGGATACGGCGGCGTGGAACCGACCGAGGAGTGGGCCGCCGAGATCAAGCGACTTGCTCGTCAGCGGGGAGCGACGCTGCTGGCGCACAATTACCAGCTGCCTGCGATTCAGGACGTCGCGGATTACGTCGGAGACTCGTTGGCTCTCTCGCGTATGGCAGCCGAGGTACCCGAGGACGAGATCGTCTTCTGCGGCGTGCACTTCATGGCGGAGACAGCCAAGATTCTCAGCCCGTCCAAGACCGTCCTGATTCCGGACCAGCGGGCCGGGTGCTCGCTTGCCGACTCGATCACGGCAGACCAGTTGCGTGAGTGGAAAGCCGACTTTCCGCATGCGATCGTCGTCTCGTACGTCAACACGACGGCGGAGATCAAGGCACTCACCGACATCTGCTGCACGTCGTCCAATGCCGTCGAGGTAGTCGAGTCGATCGACCCGAACCGCGACATTCTGTTCCTTCCCGACCAGTTCCTCGGTGCACACGTCAAGCGCGTGACCAAGCGCGACAATCTCCATATCTGGGCGGGCGAGTGCCACGTACACGCGGGCATCAACGGCGACGAACTTGCCGAGAAGTCGCGTAGCCACCCCGACGCGGAACTGTACGTTCACCCCGAATGCGGCTGCGCCACATCCGCTCTGTACCTCGCGGGCGAGGGTTTCGTCGCACCCGACAAGGTCAAGATCCTCTCGACGGGCGGCATGCTCGACGCAGCGCGGCAGACGGGTGCCAAGCAGGTTCTGGTGGCTACCGAGATCGGAATGTTGCACCAGCTGCGCCGCGCTGCACCCGATGTCGATTTCCAGGCGGTCAACGACCGTGCATCGTGCGGCTACATGAAGATGATCACCCCGGCCGCCTTGCTTCGCTGCCTCGTCGAGGGCAAGGACGAGGTCCATGTGGATCTCGAAACCGCGCACGTGGCCAGCAAGTCGGTGCAGCGCATGATCGAGATCGGCACGCCTGGCGGCGGAGAGTGACGCCACCCGTCGGGGGGATATCACCGTCGGTCGCATGGGAGGCGACGGCGGATCTGGTGGTCGTCGGCGGAGGAGTCGCGGGCCTGAGCGCGGCGATCTCGGCCTCGCGTCGTGGACTGGCGGTCCTGACGGTCAGCAAAGGTGGTCCGACGGATACCGCGACGCAGTACGCGCAAGGCGGTATCGCGGTGCCGGGGACCGCCGTCGAAGGTGATTCGGTGGAGTCGCACGTGCAGGACACATGCGACGCAGGCGCGGGATTGTGCGACGAGGAGGCCGTACGATCCATCGTCGACGCAGGCCCGGAGGCCGTCGCCGTCCTCGAGTCCCTCGGAGCGATGTTCGACCGAGGGGTCGACGGCGGTGTCTCGCGGACCATGGAGGGCGGTCACCGAGTACGCCGCATCATTCACTCGGGTGGCGATGCGACCGGTGCGGAAGTCCAACGTGCACTGAACGAGTCGGGCCATACCGTGCTGTTCGGAACGTCGGTGGTCCGAGTGCTGACCGTGCAGGGCGACGTCGCCGGAGTGCTGGCGCATTCGTCCGCGGGCTACGGCGTCATCCATTCACCCACCGTGCTGCTCGCGACCGGTGGACTCGGACAGTTGTACTCGTGCAGCACCAATCCGCCGGGAGCCACCGCAGACGGGATCGCACTGGCTCTCGATGCAGGTGCCGAGGTCTCGGACATCGAATTCGTCCAGTTCCACCCGACCGTTCTGTTCGCGGCAGGTTCGACGGGCCGCAGACCCCTTGTCAGCGAGGCTGTTCGAGGTGAAGGCGCGCACCTGGTGGACCTGGAAGGCACCCGCTTCATGACCGGGGTGCACCCGCTGCGTGATCTGGCACCGCGGGATGTGGTCTCGCGCGCCATCGCCGAGCAGCTTCACCGCACCGGCACGGATCACGTCCTGCTCGACGCGCGTGCGGTACGCGATTTCCACACTCGCTTCCCGACGGTCACCGCGTCCTGCCTCGCGGTCGGAATCGACCCGCAGGCTCAGTTGATACCCGTTGCCCCGGCGGCGCACTACTCGTGCGGTGGTGTGGTGACGGATGTATGGGGTCGCACCGGTGTTCCAGGTCTGCTCGCGGCAGGAGAAGTTGCCCGAACCGGACTGCACGGCGCCAACCGTCTCGCGTCGAACAGTCTCCTCGAAGGCCTCGTCGTGGGTGGGCGTGCAGGCATCGCAGGGGCGCAACGGCTCGGACGTAGGGCTGATCCTGCCGACATCTCGCTGCCCTCGACCGTGAGCGTTCCCCGGCATCGACTGCAGACGTTGATGACCGAGCATGCCGGTGTGGTCCGAGACCGAGACGGTCTCGATGTCGTCACGCGAGCGGTGAACGGTGCTGTCCCTGCGGAACCGCGCGGATCGGTATGGGAGGACGCCGCCCTCACGGTGTCCGCATCTGCTCTCGCGCTCGCCGCGTCCGAACGGACCGAGAGCCGCGGTTGCCATACGCGCCGCGACCACCCAGGGGCGGACCCGGCCATGAGGCGAAGCACACGAGTACGCCGGAATGCGCACGGAGATCTCGAACTTCGTGTGCCATCCGGCGTCGACGACATGGATCTCATGACGGGAGTGGGATAAGTGAATGCATTGACCGAACAGGGACTCGATCCCGATGAGGTCCGCGCGCTCGTTCGGCTCGCCCTCGACGAGGACCTGCGTTACGGGCCCGACGTGACGACCACTGCCACTGTGAGCGCCGACGCCGTCGCCACTGCATCGGTCGTCGCGAGGGTGCCGGGCACGATCGCCGGTATCGACGTCGGACTCGTGGTGCTCGACGAGGTGCTCGGCGCAGGAACCTACGAGGTGGCGGATCGATCGGACGACGGATCGACGGTTGTTCCAGGACAGTCGGTTCTCACGGTCACCGCCCCCACACGCGGACTGTTGACCGCCGAGCGCACGATGCTGAACCTGATCTGCCACCTGTCCGGGATAGCCACGGCGACTGCAGCGTGGGTTGCCGAGGTCGCCGACACCGACGCGAGAATTCGCGACAGCCGTAAGACCTTGCCGGGTCTGCGGGCGCTGCAGAAGTATGCGGTCCGTGCAGGCGGCGGGGTCAACCATCGCATGGGTCTCGGTGATGCGGCCTTGATCAAGGACAACCATGTCGCGGCCGCGGGCTCGGTCGTCGCAGCGTTGAAAGCCGTGCGGGCTGTGTCTCCCGATATCGAGTGCGAGGTCGAAGTGGACAGCCTCGAACAACTCGACGAGGTACTGGCCGAGGACGTCGAACTGGTGTTGCTCGACAACTTCGCACTGTGGCAGACCCAGATGGCGGTGCAACGACGAGCGAAGCTGTCTCCGGCAACGAAGCTCGAATCATCGGGCGGACTGACCATCGACGTGGCGCACGATTACGCCAAGACGGGTGTCGACTTCCTCGCAGTCGGAGGGCTGACGCACTCGGTGACGGTGCTCGATCTCGGGCTGGACATGTAAATTCGGTGTCGATGCCCGAAAATCAGAGCGTTCGTCTCGACAGTTGGATCTGGGCGGTCCGCCTTTTCAAGACCCGATCGGCCGCTGCTGCAGCGTGCCGGTCGGGCCACGTCCGTGTGAACGGCACCGCCGCGAAGCCAGGCCAGCGCGTCGGCCCCGACGACGAGGTCCGGCTGCGTGTCGGCGGGCTGGAGAAGATCGTCGTGATCATCCGCCCCATCTCGAAGCGGGTGGGTGCCGCCGTGGTGTCCGAATGCATGATCGACCGTAGTCCACCGCCGCCGCCGAAAGAAGTACTGGCATCGGTCCCGCGCCGCGATCGAGGCGCAGGTCGACCGACCAAACGTGAACGCCGAGACATCGACAAACTGCGAGGCCTCGGCATCTGATCGCGCTTACTTGCGTTTCGGGCGATTGCCTGTCGGCGGCTTTCTGCGCGGATCCCGGCTCGCTTTGCTCGGCGGTGGCTTCTTCGTTCGAGCCGGCTTCCTTCGCGCCGGCGCGGTTGGTGTCGACGCCGGGCCTCGCGAGCTGCGGACCGACCGGCCGCGCACGATACCGACGAACTCTTCGACCTGCTCGGTGGTCTTGGACGTGGGCCAAGCGATCGCGATCGGCGATCCCGCGACCCCGTCGACCGGGCGGTACACGAGGTCTTTCCGGGCGTGCAGACGCGCGATCGACTGCGGAACCACGGCGATACCCAAGCCGGCTGCGACATATTCGAGGAGCTCGGCGTTGGAGTGCACCTCGGGTGGCGTCGAACGTGTGCCATCGGCGATCTCCGTCGCCACGGCGGCCCATTCGGGCACCGTGACCGGGTCTTGCAGCAGATGCTCGTCGGCGAGATCGGTCACCGGCACGCGGTCGTAGGCGGCAACGGGATGGTCTTTCGGGACGACGACGACGACGACCTCCTCGTACAAGGTGATGACACTCAACCCGTCGCGCTCGATGGGCAGACGCACGAAGCCGACGTCGACGGAATCGTCGAGCAGGGACTCGAGCTGTGTCGGAGCTGTCGTCGACACGAGGTTCAGCTCGATGTCCGGGAATCGCTCGGCCCAGATGCGAGTCCACTTGGTCAGTGTGACGCCCTCGGTGTATCCGATGGTGAAGGTGGGGGACAGCCTGTCCGCCGCCTCACGGCGCCGTAGTTCTTCGTCCTCTGCCACGATTCGCCGCGCCTCGGGGAGGAACTCGGATCCGGCTTCGGTGAGTGTTGTCGGCGACGCGCCTGGGACGAACAGCGGGTAGCCCAGTTCGGTCTCGAGATCTGTCACGGCTCGGCTCAACCGAGTTCGGGCGATGTTCAGCGACTTCGCCGCGCGCGCGAAATGCAGCTCCTCCGCCACGGCGATGTACCAGCGCAGGACCTGTACTTCGAGATTCACGTGTCAACAGTATGCGACGAACACCGCGTGCCCGGACGGTGGCGTCGACCCTTCGTCCGTGCGGATAAGCTGTACGGGTGAGCCCGGAGAAGAAGCAACAGCACATGAAGCCCCTGACCGCGGCGAGCAAGCTCGGTATCTACCTACAGGCCGCGCCCGAAGAATTTCAGAACACGCCGCTGTCCAGGGCCGATCTCGACGCGATTCGCCGGGAGCCGCCCGCCTGGCTTTCGGAACTTCAGGAGAACGGACCGTTTCCCAAGGATGTCATCGCGCGCAAGCTCGGCGTCTCGATCGCCGGATTGGCGCGTGCCGAGGTGACCGAGGCGCTGACGGCAGCGCAGATCGAAGAACTGCTCGAATCCAAGCCCGCGTGGTTGGTGAAGGAGCGACGCACTCAGGCCGAGGTCCGTGCCGAGGCCGAGCGGGTCAAGGCGAAGGAAGAAGCGCGCCGAGCCGCGACGAACCGTCCGCAAAAGCTCCGCAAGTAGTCACCGGGCGGCCGGTCACTCAGCTGCCGGTCACGACTCCATCCATGTAGACCCACAGGCCGTCGCGACGGACGAAACGACTCGTTTCCGTCAGCACGCCGTTGCCGTCGGGATGCTTGTAATACGCACTGAACTCGACGGTGCCTTCGTCGTCGAGGATTCCTCCTGCAGTCGAGCCGTGGACGTCGAGCCGGTACCACTTCTGTAGCGGATCGAGCGTCAGATCACGCGGCGCCGTCGCCGGGTGCCAGCTGCGGTAGAGGTAGTCGATGTCCCGCACGCTGAACGCGGAGTAGCGCGATCTCATGAGGTGCTCGGCCGTCGGCGCTGCCTTGTCTCCGCGCAGGAACGGCAGGCAGCACACCTCGAACGGCTCGCCCCGAAGGCATGGACATGCCGACACTGCACCCTTACTGCTCACCGGCCCAGTGTCTCAGAACTGGTTCCACCATTCGGCGACGGCGTTGTAGACCAAGCTCAGCCACCCCCATACCGGAGGGATGGGCCAGATGTCGGGTAGGTGTCCGATCATGGACCATGTATCGCAGCTCGCAGGGCGCATGTCAAGGCGGCGCATGTCAAGGCGGCGTATTTCAAGGCATGGATCAGACCGGAGTCACACGGCGAATCGTTGCGAGGAATGTTGCCGCGACGAAGAAGAGCCCCGCAAACGTTCGGTTCACACCGAGTTGCTGGCGGCGCGAGCGCATCACGCGCAGAACCCTGGAGGCCAGAGCGGTGTATCCGGTCATCACCAGCATGTCGATGGCGACCATCGTCGCGGCGATCACGAGGTACTGAGGGAGCAGCGGGCTCGTCGGATCCAGGAACTGTGGCAGTACTGCCAGCATGAACACGACGGCTTTCGGGTTGCTGGCGTTGACGAGGAACCCGCGAGCGACCATCGCGGCACTGCCGTCCGCCACCGGCGGCGCATCCGCGATGTCGGTCGGTGCCGCTCGCCACTGCCGTATCCCGAGGTAGACGAGATAGAGAACCCCGAACCACTTGATGGCCGAGAATGCCAGTGCGGAGTTCGCCAGAAGTGCTCCGAGCCCCACTGCGACGATCGCGATCTGAAGTACGAGGCCGATCTGCAAGCCGGCGATGTTCCAGTATCCGCGTCGCAGACCGTAACGCAGGCCGGTGGACATCGACGCGATGGCACCGGCACCGGGCGAGAGACTGATGACGACGCTCGCGCCGAGAAAAGTGAGCCACACTTGCCAGGTCATCGATCCATTGAACTACGCAGGTCAAATCGCGTGGCTTGAAGGTCGCCGCTGTGGGTACCGTACGCACATGGCTTCGATACGAACGATCGACAGAGGTAACCGCGTGGTGGCACGGCAGATCGAGGTCAATGCCTCGGCCGCAGAGCTTTTCGCGATCGTGGCCGACCCGCATCGACACGGCGAACTGGATGGCTCGGGAACGGTCAAGGAGACGGTCAAGGGCCCCGAGCGGCTTGCGGAGGGCGCCAAGTTCTCGGTGGGTATGAAGCAGTACGGGGTGCCCTACCGCATCACGAGCACGGTGACGAGCTTCGTCGACGCCGACACCACCAAGGTCATCGAGTGGCAGCATCCGCTCGGACATACGTGGCGATGGGAGTTCGAGGAGAAGCAGCCGGGAGTCACCACGGTGACCGAAGCGTTCCAGTACGGCACGGCGAAGGCGCCCAAGGTGCTGGAGGTCTTCAAGATGCCGCAGCAGAACGCGAAGGGAATCAGCTCGACGCTCGAGCAATTGGCGCGCAAGTACGCCTGAGGTCAGGAACGGCCTGAGGTCAGGAACGGCCTGAGGTCAGGAACGGCCTGAGCTCAGGAACGGCATCGGGGGATCTACACTCGCGGCATGGCGATAGTCCCTGACACCAAGAACTGGACGTGGGTGCTGGAACGACCGTGCCCGGAGTGCGGATTCTTCGCCGGTGCCGTGACGATCGACGCCGTACCCGATCTGATTCGGTCGGATCTTCACGCGTGGGAATCCGTACTCGCACGGCCCGACGTGTCGATCAGGCCGGATCAGCAGACGTGGTCGCCCCTCGAATACGGCGCCCACGTACGAGACGTGCATCGAATCTTCCGCGAGCGACTCGCGCTCGTTCTGGAACAGGACGCTCCGCTGTTCGCGAACTGGGATCAGGACGCGACGGCGATGGCCGAGGACTACAACGCCCAGAATCCGGCGACGGTCGCCGCCGAGCTGAACGAGGCTGCGTGCGCTCTTGCGTCGGCCTTCGAGGCTGTTTCGCCGTCGGAGAGATCGCGGGCCGGCCGTCGCAGCGACGGTGCCGAGTTCACCGTCGAAACCCTGGCGCAGTACTACATCCACGACCCGATCCACCATCTGTGGGACGTGCGGCGATAGCCGACATCGCAGCAAACTATCCTTGAGCTTCGACACCCGGAACTTTCGAAGGGATATCACTATGCCTGCCCGCATCGAGCTCGCCCGCGTGGATCTGCGCGGCCGAACTCCATCCACCGCCGAACTACGCGGCGCCCTCCCTCGCGGCGGAGTGGATGTCGACGCGGTGCTGCATCACGTCCGTCCGGTCGTCGAGGCAGTGCGTGACCGCGGTGTCGACGCAGCACTCGACTACAGCGAGCAGTTCGACGGAGTTCGTCCGGATCACGTCCGTGTTCCGGCCGAGGCACTGGAGAAAGCACTCGGCGAGCTCGATCCTGCGGTGCGCGATGCGCTCGACGTCGCGATAGCCCGAACCCGTCTCGTACACGCCGATCAACGACGCACCGACACGACAACCGAGGTCGTACCAGGCGGAACCGTCACCGAGCGGTGGGTTCCCGTGGAGCGCGTCGGCCTGTACGTGCCAGGGGGCAACGCCGTCTACCCGTCGTCGGTCGTCATGAACGTCGTCCCTGCCCAGACTGCAGGCGTCGGTTCGCTCGTCGTCGCGTCACCTCCGCAAGCCGAATTCGGCGGACTGCCGCACCCGACCATTCTCGCGGCGGCGCAGCTGCTGGGCGTGGAGGAAGTGTGGGCTGTCGGCGGTGGCCAGGGCATCGCATTGCTCACCTACGGCGGCACCGACACCGACGGAGGTGAACTCGCACCCGTCGACCTCATCACCGGTCCGGGCAACATCTACGTCACGGCAGCGAAGCGACTGTGCCGCAGTCTCGTGGGTATCGACGCCGAAGCAGGCCCGACGGAGATCGCGATCCTCGCCGATCACACGGCGGACCCACTGCATGTCGCCGCGGATCTGATCAGTCAGGCCGAGCACGACGTCATGGCCGCGAGCGTCCTCGTCACCACCAGTCCCGAGCTGGCCGGCGCCGTGGACGAGGCGTTGCAGGCGCAGCTGGGTGTGACCAAGCACGCCGAGCGGGTGGCTACCGCACTGTCCGGCGCACAGTCGGGAACGATTCTCGTCGACGACCTCGATCAGGGATTGGCCGTCGTGAACGCGTACGCGGCCGAACACCTCGAGATCCAGACCGAGAACGCATCCGACATCGCGAGCCGAGTACGCAGTGCCGGAGCGATATTCGTGGGTGCATGGTCGCCGGTGAGTCTCGGCGACTACTGCGCCGGATCGAATCACGTTCTGCCCACCGCAGGATGTGCACGCCACTCGTCCGGGCTGAGCGTGCAGACGTTCCTGCGCGGCATTCACGTCGTCGACTACTCGAAGGCGGCGCTCGAAGACGTTGCCGGTCACGTGATCGCCTTGGCGAACGCCGAGGACCTTCCGGCGCACGGTGAAGCCGTCCGTCTCCGATTCGAAGGATTGACGTCGTGACCTCCGTCGCGGGACAGTCCGTTTCGCTCGACGACCTGCCGCTTCGGGAGAGCCTGCGCGGCAGATCCGCCTACGGTGCGCCACAACTGACGGTGCCCGTTCAGCTCAACACCAACGAGAACCCGCACCCGCCGACGCAGGCACTGGTCGACGATGTCGCCGAGTCCGTCCGTGTCGCGGCGACACAGCTGCATCGATACCCCGACCGCGACGCCGTCGAACTGCGGTCTTCGCTGGCGGAGTATCTGACCACGCAGACGTCGTTCGCGGTGGATGTCTCGAACGTGTGGGCCGCCAACGGCTCCAACGAAATTCTGCAGCAACTGCTGCAGGCGTTCGGCGGACCGGGACGTTCGTCCCTCGGCTTCGTCCCCTCGTACTCGATGCACCCGATCATCTCCTCGGGCACGCAGACCGAGTGGATCGAGGCACTGCGGCGCGAGGACTTCTCACTGGACATCGACCATGCGGTGTCGGCTGTGGCCGAGCGCAACCCGGACGTGGTGTTCGTGACGAGCCCCAACAACCCGACCGGCCACAGTATCCCCGAGGGTGACCTGAGGCGAATTCTCGACGCCGCCAACGGAATCGTCATCGTGGACGAGGCGTATGCCGAATTCTCGGCACTGCCCAGCGCGATCGGACTCATCGACGAGTATCCGACGAAGCTGGTCGTCAGCCGCACGATGAGCAAGGCCTTCGCCTTCGCGGGTGGGCGGCTCGGATATCTCGTCGCGGCGCCCGCCGTCGTCGACGCGATGCTGTTGGTGCGCTTGCCCTATCACCTGTCGGTCGTCACGCAGGCTGCAGC
The DNA here is from genome assembly GCF_001895005.1 of Rhodococcus yunnanensis NBRC 103083. Taxonomy (GTDB): domain Bacteria; phylum Actinomycetota; class Actinomycetes; order Mycobacteriales; family Mycobacteriaceae; genus Rhodococcoides; species Rhodococcoides yunnanense. The sequence continues at coordinate 111,547 of NZ_BCXH01000017.1, forward strand.
GCTCGCTGCGTTGCGGCATGCGTCGGAGACGCTCGGCAGCGTGGCCAGGCTCTCGTCGGAGAGGGATCGGGTGATGGCTGCACTGACGAGTTTCGGGTACGACGTCATCCCGAGTGATGCGAATTTCGTACTGTTCGGGCGATTCTCGGACGCGGCCGCGACCTGGAAGCGCTACCTCGACGAGGGAGTGCTGATCCGCGATGTCGGGATAACCGGATATCTGCGTACCACCATCGGTCTCGACACGGAGAACGATCGATTCCTCGACGTCAGCGCCTCGCTGGCGCGAGGCGAACTGGCGACCACACCGGAACCGGAGACCAACCGATGACCACGGCACCGCGCATCGCGCGCATCGAACGCGCGACCAAGGAGTCCGACATCACCGTCGAACTGAATCTCGACGGTACCGGCATCGTGGACATCTCCACCGGTGTTGCGTTCTTCGACCACATGCTGACCGCGCTCGGTACGCATGCACGCTTCGATCTCACCGTGCATGCCAAAGGTGATGTCGAGATCGACGCACACCACACCGTCGAGGACACTGCGATCGTCCTCGGCCAAGCGCTCGGGCAGGCCCTCGGCGACAAGTCGGGTATCACCCGTTTCGGCGACGCATTCATTCCGATGGACGAGACGCAGGTACACGCCTCGGTCGACGTGTCGGGGCGACCGTACTGCGTGCACACCGGCGAGCCGGACTACCTCGTTCATTCGGTCATCGGCGGCTACCCGGGTGTTCCGTACTCGACCGTGATCAATCGGCACGTGTTCGAATCGCTGGCGATGAACGCGCGAATCGCGCTGCACGTTCGAGTTCTGTACGGACGCGACCCGCACCACATCACCGAGGCAGAGTTCAAAGCGGTGGCGCGCGCGCTGCGTCAGGCCGTCGAGTTCGATCCGCGGGTCACCGGCATCCCGTCGACCAAGGGAAGTCTGTGACGCCTCCTTGAGTTCGCTGCTGTCCATCCGTGGCCTTCCCGCCGCGATGGCCATGGGGGCTGCAGCATTCGGTGGGTGGGGACTACTTCTTCCTGTCGTACCGCTGGCCATTTCGGTCGGTGGTGGATCGGACGCCGTAGCGGGCGCCAGCACGGCACTGTTCATGGCAACGACCGTCGCGACGCAGTTGTTCGTCCCGCGGATGCTGGTTCGGTTCGGACACCGCCTCGTGCTCGCGGCCGGTTGCATGTTTCTCGGGTTGCCTGCGTTGGCGTTCGCGATGTCGGTGAACGTGATTCCAGCCCTGACGGTGTCGGCGGTGCGAGGCATCGGTTTCGGGATGCTCACGGTGGCAGGCGCTGCGCTCGTCGCCGAACTTGCGCCCGCCGCGCAGCTCGGCCGCGCGACGGGTGCGCAGGGGATTGCGGTGGCGCTCGCGCAGATGGTGACGTTGCCCGTCGGGCTTGCCGTGTTCGCGGCGGCGCCGACGGTGGTGTTCGTGCTGGGTGCGGCAGTGCCTCTCGCCGGCCTGGTGGCCATCGCATTTCTTCCGCCGGTCCGCCCTGCAGCGCAGCCCAGCGGCCCATCGTCGGGCCAACGGTGGACCTTCCGCCGGGTCGCGATTCCGTGCTTCGCCATCGCAGCTGCATCGGCGTCGTTCGGTGGCCTGTCCAGTCTGCTTCCCATCGCCGAACCAGGTCGTGAATCGCTCATCGGTGCTGCACTCGCCGTCGTCAGCGGCTCGATGCTCATCGGCCGCTACGGCGCGGGTGCGATTGCCGATCACCTCGGAATCGGTAGAGCACTCGCCCCGGCGCTCGTGCTCGTGTCGGCGGGTGTTGCGGTGTTCGCGTACTCGGTACACGGGCCCAATCCCGCTTTTGTCTTCCTGATCGCCGCGGTCGTCTTCGGTATCGGATACGGCGCCACCCAGAACGACAGTCTCGTGATGACGTTCGACGCGGCAGGCCCCGAGCGGTACAGCCAGGCCAGTGCAGCATGGAACATCGGCTTCGACGCCGGAACAGGAGCCGGGGCGATGGCGCTCGGAATCGTCGTCGGAACTGTCGGCTACAGCTCTGGATTCGCGATGGCCGCTGTGTTCGCGGTGGCGATGGCCGCGGTGGTGGCGATATCGCGCCGAGTACAGCCGGATAGACTCGCGTCATGAAATCTGTGGCGTTGCTCGATTACGGCTCGGGCAATCTGCACTCGGCCAAGCGTGCACTCGACCGCGTCGGGGCCGACGTGGAGGTGACCTCCGATCCCAAGGCCGCGTTGGCCGCAGACGGTCTTGTCGTTCCTGGCGTCGGCGCATTCGCGGCGTGCATGGAGGGTCTGCTCGGCGTCAAGGGTGACCGGATCATCGATCAGCGGCTCGCAGGGGGCCGTCCGGTGCTCGGTATCTGCGTCGGGATGCAGATCATGTTCGAGAAGGGCGTCGAGTTCGGCGTCGAAGCCGACGGCTGTGGTGAATGGCCCGGCACGGTCGAGCGCTTGCCTGCGGCGGTACTGCCGCACATGGGATGGAACACCGTCCGGGCCCCGGAGAAGAGCGTGTTGTTCGACGGTATCGAGGCCGACACCCGTTTCTATTTCGTGCATTCCTATGCGACGCAGCGGTGGGAGATGGATGTGTCGGATACCCTTCCGGCGCCGCTGCTGACATGGGCGGAACACGGTGGCGACTTCCTCGCTGCAGTGGAGAACGGAGCTCTGTCGGCAACTCAGTTCCACCCCGAGAAGTCAGGTGACGCGGGCGCTGCTCTGTTGAAGAACTGGGTCGACTCGCTGTGAACGATGTGAGGTAGGTCCGGTGAGCGACCGAGAATTCTCGTTCGGCCGCCTTGCGCTGGCGTCACTGGGCAGCGCCACCCTGGTGCTCGCGCTTACCACCCTTGTGGTGGCACTGGTGCGTCCTGGACCCGGATGGGGTCTTCTCATCGTTGCCATCGGTATCGCTGGGGCCATCACAGCCATGGGCGTCGTATCCACCCGGATGACGCGGCGAGGGCTCGGCGACGACGACTGACCCTGTAGCCGACCGCGCCGACGAGGGCAGTAGCATAAGCGCACGTGAGCCTGGTCCTATTGCCTGCTGTCGATGTCGCAGGCGGCGAAGCTGTCCGTCTCGTTCAGGGAGAGGCGGGAAGCGAAACGAAGTACGGATCTCCGCGCGATGCTGCGTTGGCGTGGCAGAACGACGGCGCCGAGTGGGTGCATCTGGTGGACCTCGACGCTGCTTTCGGTCGCGGATCCAACCGCGAGCTCCTCGCTGACGTCGTCGGAGAGTTGGACGTCAAGGTCGAGCTGTCCGGCGGTATTCGCGACGACGAGTCTCTGCGCGCGGCTCTCGCAACGGGTTGTGCGCGTGTCAATCTCGGGACCGCCGCGCTCGAGGATCCGCAGTGGTGCGCCCGCGCGATCGGCGAGTTCGGGGACCGGGTCGCGGTCGGCCTCGACGTGTTGATCGTCGAAGGTCAGAACCGACTTCGCGGACGCGGCTGGGTCAGTGACGGCGGTGATCTGTGGGAGGTGCTCGAGCGCCTCGAGCGTGACGGGTGCTCGCGCTACGTCGTCACCGACGTCACCAAGGACGGCACACTGACCGGCCCGAACCTCGATCTGCTGGCGCAGATGTGCGCCAGAACCAACGCACCCGTCATCGCATCGGGCGGGGTGTCGACCATCGACGACCTGCGTGCGATCGCAGGTCTCGTGGAATCGGGTGTCGAGGGTTCGATCGTCGGCAAGGCCTTGTACGCAGGACGGTTCACCCTGCCGGACGCACTCGCGGCAGTCTCCGGATAACGCCGTGAGCCTGCCGGAGGATCCGAAACGGTTGTTGAGTATTGCGAGTGAGTTGCTCGACGGCATTCATGACCGGTTCGTGGCCGGTGTCGGTGCGCCGAGTGCCGTTCAGAAGGGGCCGGACGATTTCGCCACCGCGGTCGACCTCGAACTCGAGCGTCGATTGACTTCGGAACTGTTGGATCGGACCGGGATTCCGGTGCACGGCGAGGAGTTCGGCGGTCCCGATCTACACGAGGGAGCCGTGTGGGTACTCGACCCGATAGACGGCACCTTCAACTATTCGGCAGGCCTTCCGTCGGCGGGAACCTTGCTGTCGCTTCTGGACAATGGCGTCCCTGTGCTCGCGCTGACGTGGCTGCCGCTGGTGCGGCAACGCTTCACCGCAGTGGTCGGTGGACCGCTCTGTCTCGACGGTGAAGAGTTGCCGAGGCTGGAGCACCGAGCGCTGTCGGATTCGATGATCGGTTTCGGTGCGTTCAATACCGCCAGCCGTGGACGCATACCGGGGTCGTACCGCGTTCGGATTCTCGAAGAACTGTCGCGGGTGTCGTCGAGGCTGCGCATGCACGGGGCCACCGGGGTGGATCTGGCATACACGGCCAGCGGTGTACTCGGCGGCTGTGTCGTGTTCGGACATCGCGCGTGGGACAACGCCGCCGGTGCATTGATGGTGCAGGCCGCGGGTGGTGTCGTCACCGACCTCGCAGGTGATCCATGGACCATCGATTCCGGCTCGGTGCTGGCCGCATCACCCGGCGCGCACGAGGAATTGTCGAAGGTGATCAGCTCGCTCGGCGATCCCGCAGATTTTCTGGAAGGACGAGTTCGATGACCGTTGCAGTACGTGTGATTCCCTGCCTCGACGTGGATGCAGGACGTGTTGTCAAAGGCGTCAACTTCGAGAACCTGCGTGACGCAGGCGATCCCGTCGAACTGGCCGCTGCGTACGATGCGCAGGGTGCCGACGAGTTGACCTTCCTCGACGTCACCGCGTCGACTTCGGACCGAGGCACCATGCTCGACGTCGTCAGCAGAACCGCAGAACAGGTGTTCATCCCGTTGACAGTCGGCGGGGGAGTTCGCACGGTAGCCGACGTCGATCGTCTGCTGCGCGCGGGCGCGGACAAGGTGAGCGTCAACACCGCCGCCATCGCCCGTCCCGACCTCCTTCGTGAACTGAGTGAGCGCTTCGGCTCGCAATGCATCGTGCTGTCCGTCGACGCGCGCACCGTGCCGGACGGTCAGCCGGACACGGCGTCCGGTTGGGAGGTCACCACGCACGGCGGCAAGCGCGGAACCGGGATCGACGCAGTCGAATGGGCCACGCGCGGAGCCGAACTCGGCGTCGGCGAGATCCTGTTGAACTCGATGGACGCCGACGGCACCAAAGCGGGATTCGACTTGCCGATGATCGCCGCGGTTCGAGCTGCCGTCCACGTTCCGGTCATCGCGAGTGGCGGGGCCGGTACCGTCGACCACTTCCCTCCTGCGGTCACCGCGGGTGCGGACGCCGTGCTCGCGGCGAGCGTCTTCCACTTCGGCGATCTGACCATCGCGCAGGTCAAGGACGCGATGCGCGCCGACGGCATCGTCGTTCGCTGACTGTCTTCGCACGAACACGGAAGGTATAACGGAGACCATGAGCCTCGACCCGGCGATCGCTGCGCGCCTGAAGAGAAACGAAGCGGGATTGTTCAGTGCCGTTGCGCAGGAACGGAGCACCGGAAACGTGCTCATGGTGGCCTGGATGGACGACGAAGCACTCGCGCGCACGCTCGAAACCCGGCAGGGGACCTACTACTCGCGCTCGCGTCAGCAGTACTGGGTCAAGGGAGAGACCTCCGGGCACACCCAGTACGTGCACGAGGTGCGTCTGGACTGCGACGGCGACACCGTCCTGCTCGTCGTCGATCAGGTCGGTGCTGCCTGCCACACGGGCACCCACACGTGCTTCGATGCGGACGTCCTGCTGAACTGACGGCCGTTCAGGCTTTGCCTGTTCCCTCGGCGATGCCTTTGTCGAGTTGTTCGAGCATGGTGGAGCCGAGCGTGGCCAGTCGGCTGACCTGCTCCGGACCGAGCCCTTCGAACAACAGTGCTTGCACGGTGGTGACGTGCCCTGGCGCGGCCTCGACGACCTTGTCCATTCCGGCGTCGGTCAGCACGGCGTACGATCCGCGGCTGCCTTCGATGCTCTCGCGCCGCACCCAACCGGCATTCTCCAGTTTGGTGACCACGTGGGACAGGCGCGAGAGCGAGGCGTTCGCGAACTTTGCCAGATCACGCAGTTGGATGCGTCGATCCGGGTGCTCGGAGAGCACCGACAGCACGAAGTAGTCGAAATGCGTCAGTCCGGAGTCGCGTTGGAGTTGTGCGTCGAGCGCGGCGGGCAGCCTGGTGACGATGGCGACCAACGATCGCCATGCTGTCTGCTCGTCGTCGGTGAGCCACCGAGTTTCGACGAGTTCGGCCGTCTCGTCCATCGACCTGTCCATCGCGAAGAGCCTTCCTGATCGAGCGCACACAGTTGGTTGCGCTCAACACAGTGTTTCACCCGATGGAAGGTTGATCCACACACCACGCGCAAAGGTTCAGCGAGTGGACCGACTCCGAAGGAATTCCAGGGCGTGGTCGGCGTGGGCCTCCATCCGAATCTCGCTGGCGAAGGATTCGAGGACGGTTCGGTCCGTGTCGATGACGAACGTCGATCGCTTGACCGGGGACAGTTTGCCGAGCAGGCCCCGCTTGACGCCGAACAGTGTCGCCACCGTCCCGTCCTCGTCCGACAGCAGGGGATAGTCGAACCCCTTGTCTGCCGCGAATTCGGATTGCTTGGTGACCCCGTCGGGGCTGATGCCCACCCGAGATGCGCCTGCTTCGGCGAATTCGGCGGCCAGATCGCGGAAGTGACATGCCTGAGCGGTGCATCCAGGGGTGAATGCCGCAGGGTAGAAGAACAGGACGACGGGACCGGCTCCGAGTAGCTCGTCGAGCGACCTCGGGGTACCGGTTTGATCGGGAAGCGTGAAGTTTGGAACGCTCTCACCTGGTTTCATGTGTGGCAGGCTACCGCGCGAGTCGAGTCAAGTGAAGCACCTGGGATGATGGGCTCATGCATGGCGAGACCACCACACTTCCCGGTGCAGCGACCGGAGCCGATTCCTCCTCGACGACGAGTCGTGCGGTGTTCCGGGCGCTCGCCGCGGAGCACCGCGTCGTCCCCGTCGTCCGGAAGGTTCTCGCCGATTCCGAGACGCCACTGTCGGCCTACCGCAAGCTCGGTGGCGATCGGCCCGGCACATTTCTGCTCGAGTCGGCCGAGAACGGACGGTCGTGGTCGCGTTGGTCGTTCATCGGTGCAGGTACCCCCGCCGCGTTGACGGTCGAGGACGGCGAGGCCGTGTGGCGTGGCAACGTGCCTGCCGGGGTTCCGACGGGTGGTGATCCGCTCGACGTGCTGGGCCGGACACTCGAACTCCTTCGATCCGAGCGGCTGCCCGGCTTACCGCCGCTGACCGGCGGAATGGTGGGATATCTCGGCTACGACGCCGTACGCCGCATCGAACGCCTGCCCGAGCACGCCGAAGACGACCTGCACGTGCCCGAGATGCTCATGTTGCTGGCCACCGATCTCGCCGCAGTCGATCACCACGAAGGCGCAATCACGCTGATCGCCAACGCCGTCAACTGGGACGGCACGGACGACCGAGTCGACGAGGCATACGACGACGCTGTCCGTCGCCTCGACCGGATGTGCGCCGATCTGGCTGCACCGGCACCCTCGACGGTGTCCACGATGTCGCGTCCGACGCCCGACTACCGACGCCAACGCACGTCCGAGGGGTTCGGCAAGGACGTTCACCGTCTCGTCGAAGAGATCGAAGCAGGCGAGGCGTTCCAGGTGGTGCTCTCACAACGCTTCGAGATGGATACGGACGCATCCCCGATCGATGTCTATCGCATGCTTCGGGCGTCGAATCCGAGCCCGTACATGTATCTGCTGCACGTGCCGGGTCCCGATGGCGACACCGCTTTCTCCATCGTCGGTTCGAGCCCGGAAGCGCTCGTCACGGTCGTCGACGGCGTCGCGACGACGCATCCCATAGCGGGAACACGGTGGCGAGGGACCTCCGAGGAGGAGGACGTACTACTCGAGAAGGACCTGCTGGCCGACGAGAAGGAGAACGCCGAGCACTTGATGCTGGTCGACCTCGGCCGCAACGACCTGGGACGTGTCTGCACGCCGGGGACCGTTCGTGTCAGCGATTACCGCCACATCGAGCGATACAGCCACGTCATGCATCTCGTGTCGACCGTCACCGGTCGTCTGGCGGACGGCAGGCAGGCGTTGGACGCGGTCAAGGCATGTTTTCCTGCAGGCACGTTGTCCGGGGCGCCGAAGGTGCGCGCAATGGAACTCATCGACGAGCTGGAGCCGACCCGGCGCGGCATCTACGGCGGCATAGTCGGGTATCTGGACTTCTCCGGTGATGCCGACACCGCGATCGCCATCCGTACGGCGCTGATGAAGGACGGAACCGCGTACGTGCAGGCCGGGGCCGGAGTCGTCGCGGACTCGGTCGCCGAGTACGAGGACACCGAGGCCAAGAACAAGGCGATGGCAGTCCTCGGTGCGGTCGCTGCCGCCCAGACCTTGCGCACAGTGGGTGAGAAACACTCGTGAGTTCCGATACTTCGACTGCTCGCCGGAGCGGATCCCGCGCAACGGCCGTGTCGGTGCTGCTGCTCCTCGTCGGTGCTGCATGCCTGTGGGGCAGTTCCCGGATGACATGGGTGACTGTGTCCTCGTTCGACGGGTTGGGGGAGGAACGGTCACAGGATCTGCTGGGCAGTTCGTGGGCGGCCGCGTCCACGCCCTTGGCTCTGGCCCTCCTCGCCGCGGTTGCTGCGTCGTTCGCGGTGAAGGGATGGGCGTCGCGAGCATTGGCGCTGCTCGTCGCGCTCGTGGCCGTCGGCGCGGCCGTGCCTGCCGTGGATTCTCTTTTCGGGGACGTGTCCTCGGTCAAGGCGGCCAGTGTCGCCGAGCTGCCGACCCGGGCCGAGGTGACGTCGACGCAGGCCTTCGCACTGCCGGCAGTGATCGCGTTGGTAGGAGCGCTGTGCGCCCTCGGCGCCGCAGTCGTGTTGTTGCGGAAACCGACTGCGCGGAAGGTATTGTCATCGAAATACGACGCTCCAGCCGTTCGTCGAGACGAAGTGGCCGAGCGGACGAGAACGGCGTCGGAACGCGCCGAGGCGAACGGTGAGGGGGAGGACTTGACCGAGCGCATGTTGTGGGACGCGCTCGACGCGGGGGAGGATCCGACGGATCGGTCCGGCACCCCGAGAAACGATCACTGAAAGCGCCCTCTACGCTAGGGACGACCTCGATGAGCTTCCTCACATCAGGTCACCGATGGGAAAGGACTCGGGTCACCATGACTGTTCTCGATTCGATTCTGGACGGTGTGCGAGCCGATGTCGCAGCGCGAGAATCGATTGTCGATTTCGCGTCCGTCAAAGCAGCCGCGGCGAAAGCGCCAGCGGCACTGGATGCGAACGCCTCGTTGCTCGAGGCAGGTATCGGTGTCATTGCCGAGGTCAAGCGCGCGAGTCCGTCGAAGGGCGCACTCGCCGATATCGGTGACCCCGCCGTTCTCGCGCAGGCCTACGAGCAGGGTGGCGCGCGGATCATCAGCGTTCTCACCGAGGAACGCCGGTTCAACGGCTCGCTCGCCGATCTCGACGCAGTGCGCAAAGCCGTCAGCATTCCTGTGTTGCGTAAGGACTTCATCGTCGGTCCGTATCAGATTCACGAAGCGCGTGCGCACGGCGCCGATGTCATTCTGCTGATCGTCGCGGCGCTCGAACAGCACGCTCTCGCATCGCTTCTCGACCGTACCGAGTCGTTGGGAATGACCGCTCTCGTCGAGGTGCACACCGAAGCAGAAGCGGACCGGGCACTGGAAGCCGGCGCACGGGTCATCGGCATCAATGCGCGTGACCTGAAGACGCTGGAGATCGACAGGGACAGCTTCGGTCGCATCGCGCCAGGACTGCCGAGCGAGGTCATTCGCGTCGCCGAGTCAGGAGTCCGTGGCACGGCGGATCTTCTTGCCTACGCAGGTGCTGGCGCCGACGCGGTTCTCGTCGGTGAAGGGCTGGTCACCAGTGGTGACCCACGTACAGCGGTGTCCGATCTGGTCACTGCCGGAACGCACCCGTCCTGCCCCAAGCCCGCACGCTGAAACGAGGCACACCCGACCGCCGGGCGCAGTGACGGCTGGGGCAGACTGGACGGGTGAGCAGCAACCTTCATAGTCCCCGTTTCAAAGGCGGCGATCTACCTCAGAGCAGTCTGGGGCTGACCGACCGCAGCCAACATGATCCTGATGTCGGCGGACACTTCGGTGTCTACGGTGGACGGTTCGTGCCCGAGGCACTGATGGGTGTCATCGAGGAAGTCACCGCCGAATACGACAAAGTGCGCAGCGACAGTACGTTCCTCAACGAGCTCGATCGCTTGCAGCGCGACTACACCGGACGTCCGTCCCCGGTGTTCGAGGCAACGCGCCTGTCGGAGCACGCGGGTGGCGCTCGGATACTTCTCAAGCGAGAAGACCTCAACCACACGGGTTCTCACAAGATCAACAATGTGCTCGGTCAGGTTCTGCTCGCCAAGCGGATGGGCAAAACGCGCATCATCGCCGAGACCGGCGCAGGACAGCACGGTGTCGCTACCGCCACGGCGTGCGCACTTCTCGGGTTGGATTGTGTCGTCTACATGGGCGAGGTCGACACCGAACGGCAGGCTCTCAACGTCGCCCGGATGCGGTTGCTCGGCTCGAGCGTCGTCGCGGTCAAGTCCGGTTCCCGCACACTCAAGGACGCGATCAACGAAGCGCTCCGCGATTGGGTCACCAACGCACACGACACCTACTACTGCTTCGGTACCGTCGCCGGGCCGCACCCCTTCCCGTTGATGGTGCGCGATTTCCAACGAATCATCGGTCTCGAAGCGCGCGAGCAGGTACAGGCCTCCACTGGTCGGCTGCCCGACGCCATCGCCGCGTGTGTCGGTGGCGGATCCAACGCGATCGGTATCTTCCACGCGTTCATCGACGATCCCTCGGTGCGCCTCGTCGGGTTCGAGGCAGCAGGAGACGGCGTCGAAACCGGTCGGCATGCAGCCACCATCAGCGGTGGTTCGCCCGGTGCATTGCACGGCGCGTACTCGTACCTGTTGCAGGACGAGGACGGCCAGACGATCGAATCCCATTCCATCTCGGCAGGTTTGGACTATCCCGGTGTCGGGCCAGAGCATTCCTACCTCAACGACATCGGTCGCGCGGAGTATCGCGGAATCACCGACACCGAGGCGATGGACGCATTCCGATTGCTCAGTCGCACCGAAGGAATCATCCCGGCGATCGAGTCCGCGCACGCCGTGGCGGGCGCGTTGACCCTCGGCCAGGAGCTCGGGGAAGGAGCCATCGTGCTCGTGAACCTCTCCGGTCGCGGCGACAAGGACGTCGACACCGCAGCCGAATGGTTCGGTCTGGTCGACGGTGACGGCGAAGCACACGTAGACGGCGAAAAAGGTGAACAGGCATGACCGAGGGACATTCGAGGCTCGCAGCCACCTTCGCGAAAGCGAAAGGCGAGAACCGCGCCGCACTGGTCGGCTACCTGCCCGCCGGGTTCCCGACGGTCGCGGGGTCGATCGAGGTATTCGAGACGATGGTCGCATCGGGATGCGACATAGTCGAGGTCGGCGTCCCGTACTCGGACCCGGTCATGGACGGCCCGACGATTCAGGCTGCTGCAGACACCGCACTTCGAGCGGGCTTCAAGGTGAAGGATCTCTTCACGGTCGTCGAGAAGGTCGCTGCGGCGGGTGGTAGTGCGGTCGTCATGACGTACTGGAACCTGGTGCTGCGGTACGGAATCGACGCATTCGCGCGAGATCTCGCGAGCGCCGGTGGCCTCGGCATCATCACACCCGACCTGATCCCGGACGAAGCAGGAGAGTGGGTCGAGGCGTCGAAGGCACATGATCTCGACCGCATCTTTCTCGTCGCGCCCTCGTCCACCGAGGAGCGTCTGGCCAGCACCGTCGCCATGAGCAGCGGTTTCGTCTACGCGGCCTCGACGATGGGTGTGACGGGTGCTCGCGACGTAGTGTCGTCGGCAGCACCTGCACTGACCAAGCGCATTCGCGCGCACTCCGACATCCCGATCGGTGTCGGTCTCGGAGTCCGGTCCGGTGCTCAGGCAGCGGAGATCGCCCAGTACGCCGATGCAGTGATCGTGGGATCGGCGCTCGTCAGCGCGGTCGGCGAGGGTCGGGATGCGGTCGCAGCGTTGACGACCGAACTCGCCGAGGGCGTCCGCTCGGCTAACGTGGCGTCGTGACTTCTGGAATCGCGTCGTCGACGGCTGTACTCGCTTACATACCCAGTCCGCCGCAAGGCGTCTGGTATCTGGGTCCGATCGCGTTGCGGGCCTACGCGTTGTTCATCATTCTCGGAATCGTCATCGCCGTGGTGTGGGGCGACCGACGCTGGGTCGCGCGCGGCGGAACCAAAGGCACCGTCCTCGACGTCGCGGTCTGGGCTGTCCCCTTCGGTCTCCTGGGCGGCAGGCTCTATCACGTCGCTACCGATTGGAGTACGTACTTCGGTCCGGGAGGCGACCCGGTCAGGGCGCTGAAAGTGTGGGAGGGCGGCCTCGGAATCTGGGGCGCAGTACTTCTCGGTGGTGTCGGCGCCTGGATCGGATGCCGCAGACGAGGAATCCCGTTGCCCGCCTTCGGCGATGCCGTGGCGCCTCCGATTCTGCTCGCGCAGGCGATCGGCCGAATCGGCAACTACTTCAATCAGGAGTTGTACGGCCGCGAGACCACACGGCCGTGGGGCCTCGAGATCTTCGAGCGCGTGAACGCGGATGGTCGTATCGATCCGCTGACCGGAGTGTCCACCGGTGTACTGGAGAAGGTCGTTCATCCGACATTCCTGTACGAGTTGCTGTGGAGTCTCGTCGTGGTCGCGCTACTCGTGCTCGTGGACAAGAGATTCGCCATCGGCCACGGCCGACTGTTCGCGTTGTACGTGGCCGGATACTGCGCGGGGAGGTTCTGGGTCGAACTGCTGCGCGACGACTATGCAACGCACATCGCGGGAATTCGAGTCAACACCTTCACCTCGGGGATCGTCTTCGTGCTGGCCGTGCTGTACGTCGTCCTGGCGACGAAGGGACGCGAGGAACCGTCGACTCTCGTCTCCAAGGACAGTAGGGTCGATGAGCCCGGTGACAGCGCCGCCGTCGACGAGCCCGAAGTCGGAGCCGACACTGACGCCGAGGCAAGCGGAGATAGCGAGCCCTCGCCCGATACCGCCTCGACTGCGACGAAGAAGGAGTCCTCCGATGGTTGATTTCGAGAAGAGGTCCGAGGGAAGCGAACCGAAGGACTTCGGGCCGTCGTTCGACTACGACGCAACAGCAGAGGCGTCGTTGTCCGAGCAGCCGGCCACGACCGAGGCAGGGCCGTCACACGGACCGACCTCGACGACGGGTCCGGGATGGGACACCTACTCCGGCGTCGGGAACGGCCCTGGCTGGGGTGAGTCGCCGAGCTACCCGGCGCCGAGCAGCCCCGCCGAGAACCATCCTGTCGAGAACTACCCGGTGCACGACGCGCCACCACCGTCGCCCACAGAGAACTATCCAACCCAGGGCTATCCGACCCAGGGTTACGCGGGCCAGAATTATCCGCAGAATTCAGGCCAGTACCCGGTCGTTCCGCAGGGGCAGTTTCCCCCGCCGCAACCCGGATACCCGTATTCGGCTCAGCCGGGATACGGGTATCCGACCCAGCCCGGACCCGGGTATCAGGCGCAGCCGGGTTACGGCTCGCCGCAGCCGTCTGGTTACGGGTATCCGCCGCAGCCGATGTACGGCGCTGCGCCGTACGGAGTCGGTGCAGGGTCGGACGCGCCGTTCGGGCGCGATCCGATCACCGGCGATGCGTTGTCGGACAAATCGAAAGTTGCGGCGGGATTGCTCCAGATCTTCCTCGGTGGTTTCGGCGCGGGTCGGTTCTACATCGGTAGCAACGGCGTCGCGGTGGCTCAATTGCTGTTGTTGATCGTCGGTTGGCTGACCTCGTTCGTCGGAATCGGGCTCGTCGTGTTGTTCGGTCTCTTCATCTGGGTGGTCGTGGACGGCATAGTGATGCTCGTCGGCAACGCCAAGGACGGCAACGGTCGCAAACTCAGAAACTGATCCCGACGTGGCAGACTCTCCACATCAGCTGCCGACTTCAGCGAGGAGTGCACGGTGACCGATCCCGACAAGAATTCCGAGGACTCGGCGTCCACTGATGACAACAGGACCGAGCGCATCGAGTCCCCTCCAGAGTTCGGCTCGCCCTTCGACTACGACGCCACCGCCGAAGCGTCGCTGTCCGAACCTCCTGCCACGTCCGAGAACGGACCGGTGACGGGCGCGACCGGCTCGGGATCTGGTTCCGGTCCTGGGTGGGACGTCCATTCCGGAGTGGGCAACGGGCCTGGCTGGGGTGACGTGCCGAGTTATCCACCACCCAGTACACCGGACACAGCGTCCGCGCCGGATGCAGGGTCGACAGCGGATACAGGGTCGACCGGCGTCGATCTGGGCAAGCCGACCAGCGGGCCAGGGCACTCGGATCCGAACGAAAGTGGCTACGGTACGCAGCAGTTCGGTACGCAGCAGTTCGGTACGCAGCAGTTCGGTGCCCCCGAGTTCGGGGGACCCGTGTACGGGCCACCGGACCCCTATTATCAGCAGCCGGAGCCCTATCAGCAGCCGGAGCCGCCGAATTACGGTCAGGGATACCCTCCGCCGCCCGGATATCCGACTGCTCAGCAGCAGGGTTATCCCGGGCCTGCGGCTGGATACGGCGCCCCACAGGGGTATGTTCCGCAGCCCGCATACGGCTATCCGGGTGGCTACGGTGTCGACCCGAGCGCTCCGTACGGCCGCCACCCGATGACGGGTGAGCCGTTGTCGGACAAGTCGAAGTTGACGGCGGGTCTGCTCGAGATCCTGCTCGGGGCGTTCGGTGCAGGCCGGTTCTATCTGAACCAGCCGGGAATTGCTGTTGCGCAGATCGCTGTCACGTGGTTGACGTGTGGAATCGGTGGCATCTGGCCGTTGATCGACGGCATCATGATGCTGACGGGAAGTGTGCGCGACGAGCACGGTCGGCCGCTGCGCGACTGATCGCGTCGCTGCGTCCGGTAGCCGTTGACCTTCGCAATTCCTGGATTGTCAATAGCTACTGGTACGCTCCGACCATTCGGTTAGAGACCGAATTCCTTCGCGGGCCAGAGTTGTCCCGGTAGACCCCGTTTTGGTGAATGAAGACCTCTCGGCGACCGTAAGGTTGTCGTGAGAGCTGATCGCTGGCGGAGTTGCCGAGAGAAGTCACGGCGCCGTATTCGGCGCACTGCGCTCCACGGTGCCTCCCCGGCCGACGTGGAGGTGACTTCGATTGCTGTTCTCACAGTTGCCGGCGGCGCAAGGGCTGTACGACCCGGCTCAGGAGAAGGACTCGTGCGGCGTCGCCATGATCGCCGATATCGCGGGTCGTCGGTCGCACAGCATCGTCGCCGACGGAGTTCTTGCTCTGGAGAATCTGGAACACCGCGGTGCTGCAGGCGCAGAACCGAACAGTGGCGACGGCGCGGGCATCTTGTTGCAGCTTCCGGTGGAGCTGCTCGGTTCGCTCGTGGATTTCGATCTACCCGCACCACTGGGTGACGGCAGCAACACATACGCCGCAGGAATCTGTTTTCTGCCGCAGGGTGTCCGCGAACGCGCGGCGGCAGTACACCGCGTCGAGGAAATTGCCGAGGACGAAGGTCTTCGCGTCCTGGGTTGGCGTGAAGTCGACGTCGACCCCGATCGTGCCGACATCGGACTGACGGCTCTCGGTTGTATGCCGTACATGTCGTACCTCTTCGTCACCGCGCCCGAGCTCGACGGCCGACGGCTGGGTGGACTCGAACTCGATCGCCTGGTCTACGCGTTGCGCAAGCGTGCGGAACGAGTGACGCCGGAGATCGAGGCGGCCGGTACAGGCTTGTTCTTCCCGTCGCTGTCCAGCCGCACCATCGTGTACAAGGGCATGCTCACCACGATGCAGCTGCCCCTGTTCTTCCCGGATCTGCGTAATCCGTTGTGCGCGAGCGCTATCGCAATCGTGCACAGCCGGTTCTCGACCAACACCTTCCCGTCCTGGCCGCTGGCGCACCCACACAGGTACGTGGCCCACAACGGCGAGATCAACACGGTGATGGGCAACCGCAACCGTATGCGCGCACGAGAGGCGATGCTTGCCAGCGACGTCATTCCCGGTGATCTGAAACGGCTCTACCCGATCTGCAATCCGGACGGCTCGGACTCGGTGTCGCTCGACGAGGTACTCGAACTGCTTCACCTCGGTGGACGCAGCGTTCCCCATGTCGTGATGATGATGGTGCCCGAGCCCTGGGAGAACCACCAGAACATGGATCCCGACGTCCGCGCGTTCTATCAGTTCCATGCGTCGATCATGGAGCCGTGGGACGGTCCTGCGTGTGTCACCTTCACCGACGGTGCCTATGTCGGCGCCGTACTGGACCGAAACGGTCTGCGCCCAGGGCGGTGGTGGCAGACCGTCGACGGTCGTGTCATCCTCGCCAGTGAAGCCGGAGTTCTCGAGGTTCCGCAGTCCGAGGTCGTCGCCAAGGGCCGTCTGGAGCCGGGCAAGATGTTCCTCGTCGACACCGCCGCAGGCAGACTGGTTCCCGACGACGAGATCAAGAGTCGATTGGCGCAGGAGCACCCGTACCGGGAGTGGCTGCACGCAGGATTGCTCGAGATCAAGAGCCTGCCGGAGCGGGCACACATCCAGTACAACCACGACTCGGTGGTGCGTCGTCAGATCGCGTTCGGTTACACCGAGGAGGACCTGCGCGTCGTTCTGACGCCCATGGCAGCATCGGGCGGAGAGCCATTGGGTTCCATGGGAACCGACACCCCGCCGGCAGTTCTGTCGCAGCGGTCGCGGCAGCTCTACGACTACTTCATCGAACTGTTCGCCCAGGTCACCAACCCGCCGCTCGACTCGATACGAGAAGAGATCGTCACTTCGCTCTCGCGCGTCATGGGACCGGAGCAGAACCTGCTCGAGCCCACTGCTGCGTCGTGCAGGCAGATCGTGCTGCCGTGGCCGGTTCTGGACAACGACGAGCTGAACAAGATCATCCATATCAACTACGACGGCGACCACCCCGGGCTCGCCGCCACCGTGCTGCGCGGACTGTACGAGGTCGAGCGTGGGGGAGAGGGGCTCGCCGAGGCTATCGAGGACCTGCGTAGACGGGCGAGTGAGGCGATCGCGTCGGGCTTCCGTACCCTCATCATCTCCGACCGCGACTCCGACCACACCCATGCACCGATCCCGTCGCTTCTGGCCACTGCTGCCGTGCATCACCACCTGGTTCGCACCAAGGAGCGCACCAAGGTAGCCCTCGTCGTGGAGTCGGGCGATGCACGCGAAGTGCACCACCTCGCGTTGCTCATCGGTTTCGGCGCGGCCGCGGTCAACCCGTATCTCGCGATGGAGTCGATCGAGGATCTCGTCGGTGAAGGCGAGTTGACGGGCGTCGAGGCTTCCGTCGCGGTCCGCAACTACCTGTACGGTCTCGGCAAGGGTGTACTGAAGGTCATGTCCAAGATGGGCATCTCGACGGTCGGTTCCTACACGGGCGCACAGGTTTTCGAGGCGATCGGTCTCGATCGGGAAGTGGTGCGCGAGTACTTCAAGGGCACCGTCAGCAAACTCGGCGGCGTCGGACTCGATGTGCTGGCGGAAGAGGTCAAGCTGCGGCATCGGCGTGCCTACCCGGAGAATCCGACCGACCGGGTGCACCGCCGCCTCGAGATCGGTGGTGAGTACCAGTTCCGTCGTGAGGGCGAACTGCATCTGTTCACCCCGGAAACGGTGTTTCTGCTCCAGCATGCGACCCGCACCGGCCGGTACGACGTCTTCCAGAAATACAGCAACGAGGTCGATCGACTCTCCCGTGAGGGTGGCACCCTGCGGGGACTGTTCGAGCTGAAAGAAGGCCTCCGCGAACCTGTTCCGCTCGACGAGGTCGAGTCGGTGGAATCGATCGTGACGCGGTTCAACACCGGCGCGATGAGCTACGGGTCGATCTCGGCAGAGGCGCACGAGACGATGGCGGTCGCGATGAACAATCTCGGCGGTCGGTCCAATTCCGGTGAGGGCGGTGAGGACACTGATCGGTTGTACGACCCGGCTCGGCGCAGCGCCGTCAAGCAGGTCGCCAGTGGCCGATTCGGTGTCACCAGCGACTATCTGGTCAACGCGACCGACATTCAGATCAAGATGGCGCAGGGGGCCAAACCTGGTGAGGGAGGCCAGCTTCCGGGATACAAGGTGTACCCGTGGGTTGCCAAGACACGCCACTCGACCCCCGGTGTCGGGTTGATCTCGCCGCCTCCGCATCACGACATCTACTCGATCGAGGATCTTGCGCAGCTGATCCACGACCTGAAGAACGCCAACGAGAACGCGCGCGTCCACGTCAAGCTGGTCAGCTCGGTCGGTGTCGGCACGGTGGCCACCGGTGTGAGCAAGGCGCATGCGGACGTCGTGCTCATCTCGGGTTACGACGGCGGGACCGGCGCGGCGCCTCTGACCTCACTCAAGCATGCAGGTGCCCCGTGGGAGATCGGCCTTGCGGACGCGCAGCAGACGTTGGTGCTCAACGGTCTTCGTGACCGCATCACCGTGCAGTGCGACGGAGGCCTTCGTACCGGCCGCGACGTCATCGTTGCCGCGTTGCTGGGGGCAGAGGAATTCGGCTTCTCCACGGCGCCCCTGATCGTCGCCGGGTGCATCATGATGCGGGTGTGCCATCTGGACACGTGCCCGGTCGGTGTGGCGACGCAGAATCCGGAGTTGCGTAAGCGCTTCAACGGCAAACCCGAGTTCCTGGAGGACTTCTTCCGGTTCGTTGCCGAGGACGTCCGAAAGTATCTGGCACAGTTGGGATTCCGTAGCATCGACGAAGCTGTCGGACATGCGGACTCGCTCGAGACCGCGGCCGGGATTGCGCACTGGAAGAGTCAGGGGCTCGATCTGTCGCCGATCTTCGCGATGCCGGCGGATCAGCACGGCGCGCCGATGACACAGCGTCGACGCCTTCGCGGGCAGGATCACGGGCTGGACTTCGCGCTCGATCGCACACTGATCCAGTTGGCGGAGGGCGCTCTCGAGGACGCACATCCGCTGAAGCTGGAACTGCCGGTGCGTAACGTCAACCGAACGGTGGGGACACTGCTCGGTGCGGAGGTGACGCGCCGATTCGGTGGGCAGGGCCTCCCGGACGACACCATTCGGGTGGAGCTGACGGGATCGGCGGGGCAGTCGCTCGGCGCATTCCTGCCGACCGGCATCACGATCGATCTGATCGGCGACACGAACGACTATGTCGGCAAAGGGCTCTCGGGAGGGCGAGTGGTGGTACGCCCTGCGCGCGACGTCGAATTCGTCCCCGAGGACAACGTCATCGCAGGCAACACCATTCTCTACGGTGCCACGTCGGGGGAGGTCTTCCTCCGCGGCCGCGTCGGCGAGCGGTTCGCGGTGCGCAATTCCGGTGCCACCGCGGTCAACGAAGGTGTCGGTGACCACGCGTTCGAGTACATGACCGGCGGCCGCGTGGTCGTTCTCGGTCCGACGGGACGCAACATGGCCGCGGGAATGTCGGGCGGCATCGCCTATGTGCTCGGCCTCGACGAGAGCAACGTGAACACGGCGATGGTCTCGTTGCAGAGGCCCGATCCCGACGATCTGGCGTGGTTGCGCGAGACGGTGGAGAGTCATCGGAAGTGGACCCGATCCACCGTCGCAGCATCACTTCTCGCGGATTGGCCACGGCGGTCCGCGTTGTTCACGAAAATCATGCCCGTCGACTATCAGCGTGTGCTGGAGGCGACGCGGATGGCGCGGGCCGAGGGGCGCGACGTCGATTCTGCAATCATGGAGGCTGCACGTGGCTGATCCCAGAGGTTTTCTGAACGTAGTCAAGCGGGAAGCCGTCAAGCGACCCATCGGCGAGCGTGTCAAGGATTGGAACGAGGTCTACTCCCATCAGCCTTCGGCCGAACGAGCGGCGGAGGTGTCGGACCAGGCTCGTCGCTGTATGGATTGCGGAATTCCGTTCTGCCACTCCGGGACTGCGGGGTGCCCGTTGGGGAACCTCATTCCCGAGTGGAACGATCTCGTACGTCGAGACCGCTGGGATGCCGCCAGTGATCGCCTGCATGCGACGAACAACTTCCCCGAGTTCACCGGCAGGGTCTGCCCAGCGCCGTGCGAGGCTGCATGTGTGCTGTCGATCGCCGAAGGCGACACTGGTGGCAGTGTCACGATCAAGCGCGTCGAACAGACGATCGCCGATCTGGCGTGGGAACAGGGCAGCATCGTTCCTCAGCCGCCCACCATCAGTTCGGGCAAGCGCGTTGCCGTCGTCGGATCCGGGCCTGCCGGCCTCGCCGCGGCGCAGCAGCTCACACGCGCCGGACATGATGTGACGGTGTACGAGCGCGACGATCGACTCGGCGGTCTCCTCAGGTACGGCATCCCCGAGTTCAAGCTCGAGAAGTCCGTCCTCGATCAGCGGCTGATGCAGATGCGTGCCGAGGGAACGCATTTCATCACCGACTGCGAGGTCGGAATCGACTTCACCGTCGAACAGCTGCGGGGAACGTACGACGCGGTGGTGTTGGCCGTCGGAGCCCTTCGCGCGCGCGACAACACCGAAGTCGAGGGTCGCGGACTCGACGGGATTCATCTTGCGATGGAGCATCTGGTGCCGTCGAACAAGGAGTGCGAGGGCGACGGACCGACGTCGATCTCCGCCAAGGACAAGCACGTCGTGATCATCGGCGGCGGCGACACCGGAGCGGACTGCCTCGGAACTGCACACCGTCAGGGTGCCGCATCGGTGACTCAGCTGGATTACAACCAGCCTTTGCCGGGGTCCAGGGACGAGACGTTGTCCCCGTGGCCGTCGTGGCCGCTGGTGCTGCGGACGTCCCCGGCACATGCCGAGGGCGGCGTCGTTCGCCATCAGGTTGCGGTGCAACGTTTTCTGGGCGACGACAACGGCCACGTTCGTGCAATGGTTCTGGCGGAGGTCGAGGTGCAGCGTGATTCGAACGGCAGGCGGATCATCACGCCCATCGGTGAAGAGGTCGAAGTTCCTTGTGATCTCGCGTTGTTCGCGATCGGATTCGAAGGTGTCGAGCATGGACCCCTGCTCGACGACTACGAGTTGTCCCTCACCCGCCGCGGTTCGCTCTCCTGTGGGCCGGACTGGCAGACGACGGCTCCCGGTGTGTTCGTGTGCGGGGATGCCCATCGCGGAGCCTCTCTGGTCGTCTGGGCCATCGCCGAGGGTCGCTCTGCCGCCCACGGCGTCGACACGTACCTGACGGGCCGGTCGGAACTGCCGTCGCCGGTGCACCCGACGGCGTTGCCGCTCGCGGTGGTCTGAACCGATACAGGTGCTCTCAGCAGTGGAAACGGAATACTACTGATCGGTAGTATTCCGTTGGACCCCTCTGCCATGGAGAAGGTGACGATCACCGTCTAGGCTCGTGGTCGTGAGCCGACGTACGAAGATCGTTTGCACCCTTGGACCTGCGACCGCCAGCAGTGAGCGAATCCGCGAACTCGTCGAGAGTGGAATGGATGTCGCCAGACTGAATTTCAGCCACGGTGATCACCCTGATCATCAGGCCAACTACGAATGGGTCCGCGAAGCATCGAATGCCACCGGCAAAGCGGTGGGCATCCTCGCCGATCTCCAGGGCCCGAAGATTCGCCTCGGCCGTTTCGCCGAGGGCAAGACCACCTGGGCCGCCGGTGAATTGGTGCGCATCACGGTCGACGAGTGCGAAGGCACACACGACCGTGTTTCGACGACGTACAAGGAACTGGCGCAGGACGCCAAGGAAGGCGATCGTCTTCTCGTCGACGACGGCAAGGTAGGACTCGTCGTCACCGGTGTCGAGGGCAACGACGTGTTGTGTCGTGTCACCGAAGGTGGCCCGGTCAGCAACAACAAGGGCGTGTCGCTGCCCGGTATGGATGTGTCGGTTCCGGCCTTGTCGGAGAAGGACATTGCCGATCTGGAGTTCGCGCTCGCACTCGGTGTCGACTTCATCGCGCTGTCGTTCGTGCGCTCGCCTGCCGACGTCGAGCTCGTGCACGCCATCATGGATCGAGTGGGTCGTCGCGTTCCCGTCATCGCGAAGCTCGAGAAGCCCGAGGCAGTGGACAACCTCGAAGCCATCGTTCTTGCGTTCGACGCGGTCATGGTCGCCCGCGGTGACCTGGGTGTCGAGCTGCCGCTCGAACAGGTTCCGCTCGTGCAGAAGCGCGCCATCCAGATCGCGCGCGCCAACGCCAAACCCGTCATCGTCGCGACGCAGATGCTCGAATCGATGATCGAGAACTCACGCCCCACCAGGGCCGAGGCTTCCGACGTCGCCAACGCGGTTCTCGACGGCACCGACGCGGTCATGTTGTCCGGTGAGACCTCGGTCGGCAAGTACGTGATGGAGACCGTGCGCACGATGGCACGGATCGTCGAGACCGTCGAGACCGAAGGTGACAGTGTTCCGCCGCTGACGCACGTACCGCGCACCAAGCGCGGCGTGATCTCGTACGCAGCCCGCGACATCGGTGAACGGCTCGACGCGAAGGCTCTCGTGGCCTTCACTCAGTCCGGTGACACGGTGCGACGCCTCGCTCGCCTGCACACGTCACTGCCGCTGCTTGCCTTCACCTCCATTCCCGAGGTTCGCTCGCAACTCGCGTTGAGTTGGGGGACGGAGACGTTCCTCGTGCCGGAGGTCGCCACGACGGACGCGATGGTGCTCGAAGTCGACAAGGCCCTTCTCGAACTCGGTCGCTACAACAAGGGCGATCAGGTCGTGATTGTCGCCGGAGCCCCTCCCGGCACAGTAGGCTCGACCAACTTGATCCACGTGCACCGAATTGGGGAAGAGGACCGGTAAGTGGCCGATGCGGGGGGAGGCACTGTGACAGTGCCGATGGGGACGAACGGTAAGACGGATCTGGAGACGCTCCTGGGGCTGCTCGAGCTCGAGGAGATCGGTGACGACGTCTACCGAGGGGTGCACCCGCAGCAGGTGGGCAGCCGGACATTCGGGGGGCAACTGGTCGCCCAGGCGCTCATTGCCGCTGGCCGAACCGTCAGCGGGACCTCACGCGACGTACACGCCATCAACGCGCACTTCATTCGCGGAGGCGACGTCAAGAAGCCGATCGAGTATCACGTCTCGCGGCATCGCGACGGTCGAGCGTTCGCCAATCGTCAGGTGACTGCGCTGCAGGACGGCAACGAGATCTTCGTGATGCTCGCCGCTTTCCAGGATTTCGGCAAGGGGCTGGAGCACAGCGTCGAATTGCCCGAGGTTCCCTATCCGGACGCGCTGCCGCCGTTGGGCGACCATTTCGTCGGGTACGAGGATCGCCTGCAGATGTTTCTCGAGGCGCTCAAACCGATCGACATGCGGTATGCGAACGATCCGGCGTGGATTCTTCAAGGCACAGGGGAGAAGCTCAACCACAATCGTGTCTGGATGAAGGCCGACGGTGACCTTCCCGACGACCCGATATTTCACGCCGCCACCATGGGATACGCGTCGGACACCACGGTTCTGGACTCGATCATCACCACCCACGGACTGTCGTGGGGATTCGATCGCATCGTGGCCGCGACGGTCAATCACTCCATCTGGTTCCACCGTCCCTTCCGGTTCGACGACTGGGCCCTGTACGCCACCGAGTCACCGGTCGCCGCCGGTTCGCGCGGACTCGCAACCGGTCGGTTCTTCTCGATGGATGGTTTGCTGCTGGCAACCGTCGTCCAGGAAGGCCTCATTCGGCACTTCCCCAGAAAAGCAGTGGCCGAATAGGACGCGCAGTTCTCCTGTCGAGGGCTCAGCCGTGGTGTGCGACGACGCTCCACGCGGCGAGCTTGTCGGCGAACGTCATCGACGCATGCGCCGGGCTGGTCGAGGGAAGCCGTGCGAACGCCAGCGTCCGCTCCGGCGGAGCCACGTGGCGTGCATAGCTGCTCTCGGCCTTCGCGCCGTTGAAGAAGACGCGCTCGATCGACGGGTTCTCGCGCAGCAACCCCGCGAAGTCGTTGGGGACGATGGAGGATTCGTCGATTGCCGAATCGAGACTTCCGTGCCGTGTACACAGTTTCAGTACATCCCACACGGCGATGCCGCGACGTGACAGGGTTGCCGTGCGTTCCGGGTAGGCAACGTGCGGTCCGGCGTCGAACAGCTCACCCATGATCTGCCAGAACGCATTTCGTGGGTGCGCGTAGTACTCGTCGGCCGCCAGCGACGCGACACCAGGCATCGAACCAAGAATCAGAGTGTGCGCCGACGGACCGATGATCGGCGGGAAACTGTGCACGGTGTTCATTCGCTCAGAATGCCATGACCGAATGTCGGGCGAGTCCGGCACCGAAGGGCGGACAATGGAATGCATGTTGGATCCACGAGTACTCGACAACCATGAGCTGGACGCCGAACTGGCCGCACTTCGCCGTGGCCGTGACGCATCGATGGACGAGGGCGCCGGTGGCGAATCCCTCGCCGAGGCGGACCGCCTGATCGAACGCTTCGAAGAAGAGATACGCGCCCGGCATCTGCGCGCGGCAGAGGACGTCTAGCGCTTCGGACGTCTAGCGCCTCGACGCGACGGTCAGGACTGCGCAGGCAGCAATTGCGGCGGCGGTCCGCGCGTGATTCCACCGAGTCCAGCGGGTGACGTAGTCGGACCACGTTCGGATTCCGTCGACAGAGTTCGGGTCGGCCGCTGCCAACCCGTCGTTGAGTGGCACGTTCACCATCATCGTGACCACGAAACA
The DNA here is from genome assembly GCF_001895005.1 of Rhodococcus yunnanensis NBRC 103083. Lineage (GTDB taxonomy): Bacteria > Actinomycetota > Actinomycetes > Mycobacteriales > Mycobacteriaceae > Rhodococcoides > Rhodococcoides yunnanense. The sequence goes on from NZ_BCXH01000017.1 coordinate 136,350, forward strand.
GCCGATCACGAACAGAACGGCGCCTGCGACGATCAACATCCGTGCGCCCGTTCCCGATAACGCGGACGTGATTGCGGCGATCGTCGCCGCCGCGGCGCTGCCGACGAACACGGTGAGAAAAACAGGTGAGACGATCGCGATGTTCATCTGCTGCATCGCAAACATCGCCGACGACGGCGGCTGGGTTCGAAGGGCGGGCATGACGCTCACCGAGAACGCGAGCAGCACTCCTGCGGTGATGCCGCATCCCACGGCGGCGATCGTGGTGGCTACCGGTGCGATGCGTTCGATCATGGTGGTGTCCTCTCCGAATCGTTTCATCCAGCATCGCAGGCCGTGACCTGGACTTTCCATGACTCGGAGTCGCAGTTTCATGCTCGTTCGTCCAGTGAAGCGATACGATGAGCCGATGCGAGGGCAAGACCCATGGAAGACCCCCGACCCCCTCGGGGAAGCGCTGCACTTTCTCCGTATGACCGGGGCCTTCTATTGCAGGTCGGAGTTGTCGGAGCCGTGGGGGCTCGGGATGCCGCAGATGGAGGACTGTCTGTGGTTTCACGTCGTCACCACCGGTCGATGTCGGCTCGCCGTGGACGGTGCACCACCGCGATCTCTAGTACCTGGCGAATTCGCCTTGGTGCCACACGGTTTGGGTCACACTCTGTCCAGTGACGCGGAATCGAGCGTCGACGCACCCATCGTGTACGACATTCCGCACGACTACGTCAGCGACCGTTATGCCGTCATCAGGCACGGAGGCGGCGGCGTCTCGACGACGATGGTCTGCGGTGCCGTCCGCCTCGACCATCCTTCCGCTGTGCAGCTGATCCGGTCGCTGCCGCCGCTGATCGTCGTCGAATCAGCGCCTGCGCCGCACCTGTCCTGGATGCACAGCACCCTCGGCTTGGTTGCGGACGAGGCCAGCGCGCTTCGGCCAGGAGGGGAAGCAGTCATCACACGTCTGTCGGACATCCTCGTCATCCAAGCCCTACGGTCATGGATCGAACACGATCCTGCTGCCGAGAGTGGTTGGCCAGGAGCCCTGCGGGATCCTGGCGTCGGCCCGGCATTGGCTCTGCTACACAGTGATCCGGAGAAGCAATGGACCGTGGCGTCGTTGGCGACTGAAGTGTCGATGTCGAGGTCCGCGTTCTCGGCGAGATTCACCTCGATGGTGGGAGAGTCGCCCATGCGCTACCTCGCGCGGTGGCGAATGCAGACCGCGCACGACATGCTGCGGTCCGGTGACGTGACGGTGTCCGAGTCCGCGAGGAGATGCGGTTACGAATCCGAGGCAGCCTTCGCTCGCGCCTTCAAACGAACGATAGGCGTCCCGCCGGGAAGTGTCCGAAAACGCGTCGAATTATCCATGCGGCCTTGATGTTCGGCGGTCAGAGAACAGACCCGACAGGGGTGAACGTCAGTCGGTCACCGGGCGATCGACGTAACCGGTGACGTGCTGGTCGTTCGCGCTGCACTGGTAGTAGACCCACTCGACGTCCGAGAGATCTGCATCTCCGAACCTGTGGGTGACACGCTGCGCACACACGATGCCGGCGCCGGTTTCGTGGCATCGACGACTGCTGGGGACGTACATCACATCACTCTAGGCTTCCGGCAGGATCGTTGTTTACCAGCGCTTTCCACCACCGAAGCGCTCCGGAACCTGCATGGCCGCTCGATCTCACGGTGAGATGGTGACTCAGTGACGAACGTGGTGCCCTCGGTGAGACTCGAACTCACACTGCACGGGTTTTGAATCCGTTTCCTCTGCCAATTGGGATACGAGGGCTTGCGTTGTCTTGCGGATCACTACTTTAGAAGATGCGCCGAGAAGGTCAACCACCGGTACCCTTCAAATGCTCTCACGACCCGGCGGAGTCCTCGTGAGCCCGTGGGCACACGAGAGTTTCCGCTGGTCGATGACTTCTCGAAGGAGACTGGTACCTATGAATGCTCCTGCCCAGCAAGAGGACGGCAAGCCCGCCCTCCGTGTCGTGGTGGCCGAGGACGAATCGCTGATCAGGTTGGACCTGGTGGAGATGCTGCGCGAGGAAGGCTACGACGTCGTCGGGGAAGCTGCCGATGGTCAGCAGGCCGTGGATCTGGCCGTCGAACTGCGGCCCGATCTGGTGATCATGGACGTGAAGATGCCGCGCCGTGACGGAATCGATGCTGCGTCGGAGATCGCCGAGAGGCGAATCGCACCGGTGGTGATCCTCACCGCGTTCAGTCAGCGAGAACTGGTGGAGAAGGCGCGTGACGCCGGTGCCATGGCGTACCTCGTGAAGCCGTTCTCGAAGGCGGATCTCATGCCTGCGGTGGAACTCGCTGCAAGTCGGTACACCGAGATCTCGACCCTGGAAAACGAGATCGCGGACTTGCAGGAGCGGCTGGAAACTCGCAAGTTGATCGAGCGAGCGAAGGGCAAACTCATGGAGTCGCAGTCGCTCACAGAGCCGCAGGCGTTCAAGTGGATTCAGCGCGCAGCAATGGACCGTCGCACGACGATGAAGGCGGTCGCCTTGGTCATCATCGAGACGCTCGATCAGTCCGCCGAGGGCTGATTTCGGGCTCCCACGCTACGGCCACGTAAATCTTCCGCCGCTCAGGTCACAGTCAGGTCACGAGGCTTCTTCTCACTGATCGCAAATCGATTCGGACAGCTAGCGTCTGATCCACACATGAGGCACATAACTCAGGTGCGCTTCATCGAAGATCGATCAAGGAGACCCTAGATGTCTAAACGGACCTATGTCCGCACGGCTGCGGTGCTGAGTGCTGCGTCACTGGCACTGTTCGGCTGTTCCTCGAGCGACGATTCGAGCTCGGGGGAGAGCTCCAACTCCGCTGGCAGTGGAAGTTCGGCTGCAGAAGAAACAACCGTGACGACCGACTGCACGCCGGAGCAGGCAGCCGCAGGCTCGACTCCCGTGACGACGCCACTCGTCGTCGGAACGCTGCTTCCCGAGACAGGCACGCTGGCATTCCTCGGCCCACCCGAGGTCGCAGGCGTTCAGCTTGCGGTGAACGACGTCAACAGCGCAGGAGGAGTCCTCGGTCAGCCGGTTCAGCTGATCCCCGGTGACTCGGGCGATACCACCACCGACACCGCGACCGTCACTGTGGACCGCCTTCTTGCCGGCGGGGCAGACGTCATCGTCGGCGCGGCATCGTCGTCGGTGTCGCTGAAGGTCATCGACAAGATCGCCAGCGCCGGTGTCGTGCAGTTCTCGCCTGCCAACACCTCAGACCAGTTCGTCTGCTACCCGGACAAGGGCCAGTACTTCCGTACGGCACCGACCGACGTACTGCAGGCACAGGCTCTGTCGCAGCTCATCGCGGAGGACGGCGCCCAGCGTGTGTCCATCCTCGCGCTGAACGATCCGTACGGCACCGGACTCGCATCGAACACCGTGGAGAATCTCGAAGCTGCGGGCATCCCGTCCGATCAGATTCAGAAGATCATCTACGACCCCAATGCGCAGTCGTTCAACGCCGAGGTCGACGACGTCAAGACCTTCGCGCCCGACGCAGTGGCGATCATCGGTTTCGAGGAGTCGGCGAAAATCATCACCCGTATGCACGAGGTCGGCATCGGGCCGTCCGACGGCACGCTGGTCTACGGCGTCGACGGCAACATGGGCAACGCCCTCGGTGAGTCGGTCGCAAAGCCGTTGCTGGACACGATGAAAGGCACCACGCCTCTCACCGACGTCGGCACGGAGTTCCAGGACCGCCTCAAGGTCATCAACCCCGCGTTGGTGGACTACAACTACGCCGGTGAGTCCTATGATGCAGTCGTCATCTCGGCGCTCGCTGCCGAGCAAGCCAAGTCGACAGCTGGTACCGACATCGCAGCGAACATCAACAGCGTCACCAAGGACGGTGAGAAGTGCACGACCTTCGCGCAGTGCCTTCCGCTGGTTCAGGCAGGAACCGACATCGACTACGACGGCATCACCGGCGCGCTGAACTTCAGCGACTCGGGTGAACCCGCCACCGGTTCTTACGGCAAGCTGGTCTTCGGACCGGAGAACACTCTCACCACCGAGGGATACATCGTCGTCGGTGAGTGACGGCCAGTCGGTCAGCGACCGACATTCAGTAGCCAGGTAGCTTCGTCGTGTCGGTCGGTCGCCGGTCGCCGCTGGGGTGACCGAATGTCACATTCGCTCACTGTGGGGTGACTGGATGTGACATTCGCTCACTGTGGGGTGACCGGATGTGACATTCGCTCACTCTGAGTGACCGACTATGACATTCGCTCACTGTGGGGTGACTGGATGTGACATTCGCTCACTGCGGGGTGACTGAATGACGCCCTCGCTCACTCT
>NZ_BCXH01000018.1 GCF_001895005.1 Rhodococcus yunnanensis NBRC 103083
AGTTCGGGGCGGTCCTTGTTTCCGCTAGTGGCCGTGATCGCGCGTGGGGAGAAGTGGGCATGCCGGAGGGGCGGCCGCGAACGACGTATGACCCCTGCAAACATCGAACGATAGTGGCATGGCGGTGTCGCGAGGACAGTCGTTCGGACAGAGTGCAAACGCGTCGCCCGACAGTGTTGTCGGTTGTTCGACCGATAGCGGCAGGGTCTTCGGGGTGGCACCGTTGTCCGGTGCTCTCGTCGAAGCGCATCTGGTGAGAGTAGGGAGATTTCATGAACGCACCCGGACCGTACGGCCAATACCCCTATCGGCCGCCTGTCGTACCGAATATTCCACCTGCACCGGGACGTCCGATTCCTCCGGGTCCTCAGTACCCCGCGAATACCGGCTACCCGCCGAATGCATTTCACCAACACAGCGGACCACCTTCGAACATTCCTCGTCCACCCGCACCAGGCGGAGGCAGGAATGCGGCAGTGATCATCGCGATCGTCGCCGCAGTGATACTTGTGCTCGGTGCTCTCGGCGTCGGCGGCTGGTTCCTACTTCAGAACAATTCGTCCGACGAGGCGACACAGACTTCGACAATGGCGAGTCGGACACGCGAACCTTCTGCCCAATCGACCCCGAGTGCGGCGGCACCGTCCGGGGCGTCAAGGCCCGCCGTCGTGACGTTGCCCCCGAACGCGCAGGCATGCCCAGCCGCGTTCGGGCCGGCGGGCGAATACGTATCGTCCGCGGCGGGAACGACGATCACGTCCTGCCCGTTCGCAGAGGCAGTCCGAGTTGCGTACGCGGGCAGCGGACAAGCCGGTGCGGCTCGAGTCGTCAATGCGACAAGTCCGGTCACCGGTAAGTCGTATGCGATGAACTGTTCTGCGGTAGGAGGTCTGGTGACGTGCACCGGCGGGGACAACGCGGTCGTCTATGTCTACTAGCCGTCGGCCTCTGCTAGGCGTTCTTGCAACCGTCGTTGTGATATCGCTGTCTGGGTGCACAATCCCAACCGACAGGGAAGACGGCAACGCCGTCGCAGAGAGCGCAACGGAATCGACTCTCGAACCGCTACCCCCTGTGGTTCCGGTCGATCCCAGCGTCGAGGCTCCTCTTCCTCCTAGCGGCGCGAATACAGTCCGTGAGGGATTCGCCTCCCTGGCAGAGTCCTATGCTGGACAGCTCGGTCTGGCGTACATGCCGGTCGGGGGAGGGCAGGTTCAGGTTCTCGGCGATTGGTCGACTGGAGTTGCGTGGTCCACCATCAAGGTGCCGCTCGCTGTCGCAGCAATGAGAGCCACCGGATCAGCCGAATTGCCCTCGGCAACTTCGGCAATCATCAACTCGGATAACGGAGCAGCCGAAGAACTGTGGGCTGGTCTCGGTGATCCATCAGCCGCGGCGGCAGCCGTCGAGCAGGTTCTGCTCGACGGCGGGGATACTTCCACGAACGTTCAGCCTGAGCGAATCCGCCCCGGCTACACACCATTCGGTCAAACAGAGTGGTCACTGGCTCAGCAAGCACAATTTTCTTCCGAGCTGCAGTGTGTGGACACCGGCTCCGCCGTAGTGGATCTGATGCGCCAGATTTCTTCGGACCAGTCCTGGGGTCTCGGCCGCATACCTGATTCCGCTTTCAAAGGTGGATGGGGACCCGACGAGAATGGTGGTTATCTGGTGCGTCAACTCGGGATCATCGAGGTCGCCGACGGGTTCACCGCGGTAGCCGTCGCTGCAGAACCCGATTCCGGATCGTTCTACGACGGAACCGTCATGCTCGACGCAATAGCCGAGATGCTGGGTAGAAATACTGATTCTCTCCCTTACGGGACGTGCGGATGACCACCCCGCAGCATCCTCGCCGGTCGAAACAAGCAAGGGACACAGGACTCTATCGGACGACAGCAACCACCAACGGTGGCACGAACCGTCGGACAGTGCTTTTTCGCTCAGACGAGACCACCTTCGGGCGAGGAGCGGTGACAACTCTGTCCATGGTGCTGCTCATCAGCGGCGTCTCCAATCGAATCGGTTGAGCGCGAAAGAAATCAGGGAGGTCGAGTCCAGGGCGATGGCCGCCACGATGAGGATGCCGGCGTACATGTCGGCTATGTCGAATCCGTCGTAGCGAGCGAGATGAAGTGCGGCCGTGGGACTGGCCAGCACGTCCTCGGAACGCGGACGCGGTGGATCGATGTCCACCTCGTGGAGGAAACGGCCTGGCCGCGCGCTCATCACGAGAACGCTATCGGACAGCAAAGTTGGAGCCGGCACGGGCGGTGTTCGTGCCGTCGGACGCCGCTGTGCGCGAGGCCGAGGAACTGTTGGCCGATCTGGGTCGAGCGAGCTCGGGCGTAGCGGTCGACAGCAAGGGGTTCCTGATCGACGAGGCCGTGGCCCGAACCGCTCGGCGGGTGGTGGAGCGAGCCCCTAGTTGAGTGCGTCAGTTGAGTGCGTCGGCGATTCTCGGTGCGAGGTTGTCGAGTGCGTAGGGGATCGAGAGGACCGAGTTGTAGGTGATCGCGCCGCGCTGGTCGAGGCTCGCTGCGATGATCGCGCCGTTGCGTCCGGCGGTCGTGTTCGCGAAAGCTGGGTTCAGCGCGACGATGTCGAAGTTCTCGTCCGGCCCGAGTACGAGCATGACGTCGGCGTCGAGGAGGTTCACATTCTCCGCGGAGACCTCGACGTAGAAGGTGTCGCCGGTGTCCCTGCTGGTGATCTCCTCGGGGATCTGGAAGCCGAGCGAGGTCAGGAACTGTCCGCGGCCGTCTCCCGGTAGGAAGCCAGCGAAGACACCGCTGTAGGACAGGATTGCGACTCCCGTCTTGTCTGCGAACTGCGGATACTTCGCGACGGTGTCCGCGATCAGTTGATCGGTCTTCGTATTCAGTTCGTCCCCTTCGCCGGGGACACCGAGGGCGGTGGCGATGGTCTCCGTCACCTGGGCGCGAGGAACCGCATAGGCAGCGGTGCCCGCTGGCCGGGCAATGGTGGGCGCGATCTCGCTGAGCTTGGTGTACGTCGCCACGTCGAATCCTGCGGTCACCCCGAGAATCAGATCAGGAGCAAGACCTGCGATCTGCTCGAAATTCGGTTCGGAATCCGACTCGATGAGAGTGAGATCGGCGTCCCCGACCTGCTCCTCGGTCCACGGTCCCAATCCTGTTTCGTAGAAGGCGAATCCGGTGTTTCCGACGGGTACCTGGCCGAGGGCGAGGACGACGTCGGCATCGGTCACGCCGAGCGTGACGATGCGTTCGGGCTTGGCCGACACCGTGGTGCTGCCGTACGCGTGCTCGATTGTGACCGGGAAGGCGCCCGACGATTCGGACTCCTCCGACGAATCTGTGTCCGAACCCGAGCACCCTGCCGCCAGCATCACACTGAGCAGAAGTGCTCCCAATTTCCATGAACGAACTCGCACTGCCTTCTCCGACCTAGTAGATATGGTGAGGTAAACCTAACCAACATAGGTGGCGTAGTGCAAAACGAAGCCGTGCGCGGATCTCTCAGTTCGGCAGCGGCGCCAGCTGCGCGAGTGTCGATCCGGACTGCAGTAAGAAGGTCCCATCGCCCCCGCCGACGTAGGTGTCCACCGACGACGACTCCTCGGGCAGCATCTTGCTGTACTCGGCCGACCAAAGTTTCTCGCCGGTGCGGACGTCGACGGCAATCAGGCTCCCGCCGCTCGTGGTCAGGACCGCATCACCATCGCGGGCGATGGTCGACCACACTTCGTCGGCCTGCCACCGCTGCTCGCCGGAGCGAAGATCGATCGCGACTGTGCGCTCATCGAGTTGCAGCAGACCGATGTCTCCCACCACGGCCACCAGAGTGCCGCGCGTGCGCGCTTCGTTCCACTCGTCGGCCTCCTGATCGAGTACCAGTAGGCCGCTGCGCCAGAGCTCGTCGCCGGTTGTGCGGTCGAATGCTTTGTCGCCCAAGACGATCGGCACGGTTACGTCGGTTGGTTCGTCGATGGACAGATAGTGCTGTGCCGGGCTCGACGAGGTGGCGAGTACGTCGCCGTCCCGGGTGAACGCAATGGTTCCGGTGACATCGGACGAGCTCGCATCGCAATCGAAGGTGGAGCCGACGGCGAGATCTCCGGCTGTTCGATACTGCGAGATCAGGCAGTCGTCGAGAATATCCGTTGTCCATATTTCGGCACCCGATTGCGCGTGGAAGGTGGCGAAGTCACCACCGAGGTCGAAGTAGCCGACGTCGGATCCGACCTTCAGCTGATCTGCATACTGATCTTCCCAGCCGGCCGAGACGGGCAGCGAGGTGCTCCAGTCTGCGTCGTAATCATCCAGGGTTCCGCGATGAAGTTGCACGTCCGCATCTTCGAGGTCGCCTTCGGCCACGTAGAGGCGCTCGTTCGCAACCGTTGCGGCGAACATGTATGGCGCAGTGTCGAAATGGCGCGATTGACCGGTCTCGACGTCGAACGTGACCAACCCTGGATTCTCGCCGTACGACGGTACCGAGCAGACCAGGTTACCGTCCAGGGTTTGCTCGGAGCATGCGTCGAAATCGCCCGCAGGCGAAGTCCACTTCACTTCGCCGGTATCGGAGTCGATTCCGAGCATCACTGCATCGGAGTTGGGACCGTCGCCGTCAGGGACGACGGCGAGCGTCAGAAGTACGTCTTCGACGCGAATGACGCCGACGCCCCACGGGTAGATCGACCCGGTTCGGGGGTCGGAGAACGTCGCACCGTCGAGCCCGCTCGCGGAAGCCTCAGTGGCCCAGGCCAACCCCGGGGCGCCGGGGGACGCGTCGGTGATCCGTTTGATCGTGGTCGTACGGTCCTGCGCGAGTACGACGGCAGCTGCTGACACCGTGACAACGGCAACGACGCCTGCGATCACGAGCTGAGTTTTCACGGCAGATCCAATCCCGGCGTCAGGGCCACACGCTCCAAGGCGGCGGGATCCCAGGGGTTTTCAGTGACGATCGTGATACCAAGACCCGATGGAGTGGCGACGGACGCGAAGCCGCCCGACCCAAACAGGCCAGGATCGGACGCGGCACCGCGATCGATGGCGATCGTCAACGGCCCTGCAGCGCTGTTCACCACCTGGCACAGGCCACCTCCCCATGTGCTCGTGCGCAGTGCACCGAGCGGGGGTGAGGGCAGTAGCGCGCCGGTATCTGCGCGTAACAAAGCAGAATCGAGAGCTTCGATCTCGGCGACGGTGAAAGGCTGTGTCTCTCCCGATGACTGGCTACTCGAGAACGCCGATGCAGAGCCGCATTCCGCCGAGTTTCCCGGTGTCCCCGGCGGCGGCGCCACCGAGGTCGCCAACGCCGGATCTGTGACGACCCGGACGAGTTCATCCAGGGTCAACGGCAGGGCATCCTCGTCGCCGGGAGCGGAACTGTACGCCGATACCCACGACCCGTCCGTTCGGTATGCCGTTGCGCTTCGAGTCGAGGTACGTTCGTCGTTCACTTCCCGCCACGAATCGTCCGTGTCGACGACGGTACCGTCGGGCAGAGTGGTTCTCTCGTCGAGTGTGCCGGCGACACAGCTGGGAACACCTTCGTCTCGCTGGGAAACGCCGAGGCTGACAAATCCCGATTTCCCTTCCCGCGAGAGGGTGGCCAACGCGCTCGTCGATTCGATCGACGGCTGCCCGGCTGTGTCGTCGTAGACGGGGATGGGGTCGAAGTACGGAATCTGCCCATCCTCGAACTCGACGTCCGAGGGGAGCGCCGCGGACAACGCCGTCGACATGAGCTGGGCCTTGGGACCGCTGAACCACGGAGCGGCAGGATTGTCGTAACTGGCCGAACCGTCTCCGATGAAGGAGAAGTATCGGTCTTCGATCGGTTCCTCGACGGAATCGCACCCGGGGATGGTGCTGGGATAGTCGACCTCCGGGGTCACGACGACGTACTCCTCCTGCGCAGGGGGAGGAGCTTCGGTCGAGGTCGCCGGCTGCACTGTCAGCTCGGGTTCTTCCGGGGTGGCGGTGAGACCGGCGACCACGATTCCGGCCGCAACGATCGAGGTGATGACGAACACCGTCATCAGCGTGTCGTGCGACCGCGGCGGTGCATGCTCGTCCATGCACCATTAGTACCATTCGTCTTGTTAACGACCGGACAGGCGAACGGGTTCAGCGGAAGTAGGAACCACTGGCCAGGTCGTCGGCCAGGGTCGGTCCCGTCGGCGTCCATTCGAGGAGCTTCTGCGTCATGGTGCTGGACGACGACAGATCCATTGCGAAGAAGTTGCCGATGAATCCGAAGTGGTCGAAAGCCTCCTCCGCCGGAATGGACGCGGTAGGCAATCCGAGTCCGCGCCCGATGGATTCGGCGATCTCCTTGGACGACACGCTTTCCTCGCCGACGGCGTGTAACCGAGCTCCCGCCGGAGCCGTTTCCAGCCCGAGCCGGATCATCTCGGCCGCGTCCGAACGGTGAACCGCGGCCCATCCTGTCGAACCGTCTCCTACGTACCCTGAGACCCCCTTGGCGCGGGCCGCGGCAACGATGAGGGAGATGAAGCCGTGGTCACCATCGCCGTGGGTCGTCGGCGAGAAGCGCAACGCGATCGGCTTGACGCCCTTGTCCGCATATCCGAGGGCGAGATTCTCCGCTCCGCCGCGCGGTGCGTCGGGACCGATGAACGGCGACGCGTCGTCCTCGGTGCTCGGGCGTCCCTGCGCCAAACCGGCGACGCCGGACGCGAACAGGAACGGCCGGTTCGAGCCGCTCAACACCTCACAGATCGTCTCGACGGCAGTGCGCTCGGCGCGATTGGACTCGGCGGGGTTGCTCCAGTCGTGTTTGTTCGCGAGGTGGATGACGGCCTCGGCATCGGACGAGCCCTCGCGCAGGCTATCGAGATCGTCGAGGCCTCCGCGTAGAACGGTGGCACCCTTGGCTTGTAGGGCTTTCGCCGACGCATCGGACCTGGCGAGGCCGGTGACCTCGTACCCAGCGGCGAGCAGAGTGTCGACGGTGGCCGAGCCGATCCAACCGGAGGCGCCGGTGACAAAAATGCTCATGCTATTTCCCCTTCTTCGATGGCTGTCGGGTGATGACAGCTCCTGACATCAGGGTACGCCCGACGTCAGGAACTGTCATCACTAAGATGGCCGCATGGCCAGATGGAAGCCGGGCGCGAAAGATCGACTGCATGCAGCAGCGTTGGAGCTGTACGCCGAGCGCGGCTTCGAACAGACGACGGTGACCGACATCGCCCAGGCTGCCGGGCTGACAGAGCGCACGTTCTTCCGTCACTTCACCGATAAGCGTGAGGTCCTCTTCGGCGGCCAGGATCAACTTCGGCAAGTCTTCGTGGACGGCGTGGCCGCGGCACCGGAGCCCGCCCCGGCGGTCGACGTCGTCGCCAATGCACTTCAGGCCGCTGCATCGTATTTTCCCGATGAACGACGGCAGAGCTCACGCACACGACAAACCGTCATCGACGCGAATCCGGGTTTGCAGGAACGCGAATTGCTCAAATTGGCGTCGCTCACACAGAGCATCGCAGTTGCGGTCGGTGAGCGTGGTGTGCCCGAGCCCCAGGCGACTCTGGCCGCACACACCGCAGTGACAGTGTTCGGCGTCGCGTTCGTGCAATGGATCGAAGACGGTGAACAGCGGTCGTTCGGAGACATCGCGCACGAAATCTTCGAAGAGTTACGATCCCTGACGAGCCCGCCTCTCTGACACTATGTCGGGCATGACGATCGCGCTGCGCCCAGCGTCGTTCACCGCCGGGACTCTCACGCTGCTGGGTGCATTGTATTTTGCCCAAGGACTGCCCTTCGGGTTCTTCACTCAGGCACTGCCGGTGGTTCTGCGTGAGTCGGGATACTCGTTGGTGCAGATCAGCGCAACCGGGGTTCTGTTTCTCCCGTGGGCTCTGAAATTTCTGTGGGCGCCCTACGTCGATCGCTACGGGACGCGGCGGCGATGGTTGCTCGGCTTGCAGTGCGGGGCTGCCGCGGTGGCCCTCGGATTGTCCGCGCTCGATCTGTCCTCGACACTTCGCTGGTTGTTCGTCGGCATCTTCGTCGTCAATGTGTTCTCCGCGACGCAGGATATCGCTACCGACGGCATCGCCGTGCGGCTGCTGACGCCTCGACTGCTCGGGCCGGGTAACGGAATTCAGGTCGGCGCCTACCGAATCGGAATGGTGTGTGGCGGCGGGCTTCTGCTGTGGTTCTTCACGTTCGCGGGGTGGCGAGCGCTGTTCGTCGCGATGGCGGCCCTGCTGTTGCTGACGACTCTTCCGGTGCTGCTGATGCGTGATCAGTTGAACGCCGCGGACGATGGACGTGGCGGCGGTGAAGGTGGCGGTGATGGACGTGGCGGCGAGCCGGATTCGCCTGTGCGCCTTGCGCTCGGCTGGTGGTCTCGGCTGCGTCGCCCCGGGATTGTCACGCTGATTCTGCTGATAGCCGGTTTCAAGTTCGGTAACTCGATGGGCTCAGCGCTCGTCGGCCCCTTCATGTCCGACGAGGGCCTGACTCTGAGCCAGATCGCGTTGGTGGAAGGCGGTGTGTCCTCGGTTTCTGCACTCGGGGGAGCGGCACTGGGCGCATGGCTTTCTTTCCGATTCGGCCGAATGCGAGCGCTGCTCTTCGGCGGCATCAGTCAAACCCTCAGTCTCGGTTTGTACTTGGTGGCCTCGTTCGGAATAGGCGGCTTTCCGCTACTGGTGACGGCAACGGTGACCGAGCACGTCCTCGGCGGCGCGGCAACAGTTGCGGTGTTTGCGCTGATGATGGATGCCGCCGAGAAACGTTTCGCCGGAGCAGATTACACGTTGCTCGCGTGCGCAGTAGTTTTTGCGCAGGGTGCCGCGGGCATCACCGCAGGGATTGTCGGAGACCTCTTCGGATACTCGGTGATGTTCGGCTCAGCGCTTGTTCTATCCGGCATCGGGTGTGCAGTGTTGGTGATCGCACTCGGCCGCGGTGCGGGTCCGAAAAGTTTGAAGGAACCCGTGTTGCCGAGTGCGGCAAGAGCTGGTCAGCGACTGATCGGAACCAATCGACTCGGCGTTGCGTCTAAATCTACGACGGACGGCGACGGGGGGATCGGGTGCGGAAGTGGGTACCTGCATGTGTGGCCGCGATCGCCCTGCTCAGCGGGTGTGCCGACGGTGTGGAGCCTCATGCCGTCGGTGAGCCGACCAGATGGGATCCGTGCAGCATCACGCCAGAGGCAATCGGGGCGACCGGGTTGGACCCTGGTTACCGAGACGAAGGGTGGGGCGATGGCATCGTCGTACCGGATTGGGCGATTTGTTCGTTCAAGTCGCCAGGCGTCGATATTGCCTACTTTTTCGTAGTGATGTCATCGGTCACCCACACTGTCGAAGACCTCCGCCGAGACACGTCGAATATCAATGGACGGGATCTCGACCTGGACGGCCGCGATCTGTTTCTGTACGAGACAGAGGCGACGAGGTCGATCGACGACTGTAACATCGCAGTCGGTCTTGCACGCGGCATCGCTGTATTCACGGTCAACTATATGAATGTCGGCGATGGCGTCGATCCTTGCGAACTGGTGCTCGGGCACCTCGCCGACCTCGAATTCGCCTTGCCCCAGTGAGATTTGGAGATAATAGTGACCAACTTTGGCGAACCGCTCACGTACTGGCAGTCTTTGTCGTTGGCAGTGGACCATGGCGACTTGTACCTCGACGCGACCGTGGCGCAGGCGTGCAGTACCGCATGCGACGAGTACCTAGTCAAACTGCGCGCTCACCAATCCGCGGCGAAAATGTTGGGCCGCGTCACGGGTCTTGGTGAGTTCGACTCCGGCAAGGATCTGCGACGAATATTCTCCGAGAAGGCCGTTGGCGGTGAGAACAACCTGGTCGACGTGTTGCAGAGCCACATCGACGTCGTCGAGAAGATGAAGATCGTCTTTCAGAAGCTCATCGTGGACACCGAGGGTCAGGATCGCGAGAACGCCGTTGGTCTTGGCCTCGCGGGGCCGAAGTGAACTGCGTGCCCGCTGGGCTGAATTGCATCGCGGTTGTGTGGTGAGGACGTCCCGCGGTTCGTCGGCCTAGGTTCTCGGCGCCTTCAGTGACTTCGCGAGATCGTTGTCGATTTCAGGGCAGGAGACGGAACCAGCCGCGTTGCCTGTGCGTCTAAGTTGACGACGGACGGCGACGAGGGGGATCGGGTGCGGAAGTGGGTACCTGCATGTGTGGCCGTGGTCGCCCTGCTCAGCGGATGTGGCGACGGTGTGGAGCCTCATGCCGTCGGTGAGCCGACCAGATGGGATCCGTGCAGCATCACGCCAGAGGCAATCGGGGCGACCGGGTTGGACCCTGGTTACCGAGACGAAGGGTGGGGCGATGGCATCGTCGTACCGGATTGGGCGATTTGTTCGTTCAAGTCGCCAGGCGTCGATATTTCTTACTTCCTCGTTGTGAAGTCGTCGTCGACTCATACGATCGAAGAAGCTCGTCAGGACCCGTTGAACGTTTCGGGACGTGGTTTCGTCTTGGACGGTCGTGACGCGTTCCAGTTCGAGACCGAGATCGCGAGATCGATCGACGACTGCAATGTCGCTGTCGGCCTGCCACACGGCGTCGCGGTCTTCACGGTGAACTACATGGATGTCGGCGATGGTGTCGATCCTTGTGGACTCCTGCTTGGACACCTCGCCGATCTCAAATCTGCTTTGCCTTGATGAAGTTGGGAGCTCGTGATGGCTGACCCTGGCGAACCGCTCACGTACTGGCAGTCGCTCGCACTCGCAGTGGACGAGGGAAACTTGTATCTCGATTCGGCTGTTGCGCGTGCGTGCAGTAATGCTTGCGATGTCTACCTCGCAAAACTCGAGGTGCACAGGTCCAAAGCCAAGGAGTTAGCCAACGTAAGAGGCCTCGGTGAGTTCGACTCCGGCAAGGACCTGCGACGAATATTCTCCGAGAAGGCCGTTGGCGGTGAGAACAACCTGGTCGACGTGTTGCAGAGCCACATCGACGTCGTCGAGAAGATGAAGATCGTCTTTCAGAAGCTCATCGTGGACACCGAGGGTCAGGATCGCGAGAACGCTGCTGGTCTTGGCCTCGCGGGGCCGAAGTGAACTGCGTGCCCGCTGGGCTGAATTGCATCGCGGTTGTGTGGTGAGGACGTCCCGCGGTTCGTCGGCCTAGGTTCTCGGCGCCTTCAGTGACGTCGCGAGATCGTTGTCGATTTCAGGGCAGGAGACGGAACCAGCCGCGTTGCCTGTGCGTCTAAGTTGACGACGGACGGCGACGAGGGGGATCGGGTGCGGAAGTGGGTACCTGCATGTGTGGCCGTGGTCGCCCTGCTCAGCGGATGTGGCGACGGTGTGGAGCCTCATGCCGTCGGTGAGCCGACCAGATGGGATCCGTGCAGCATCACGCCAGAGGCAATCGGGGCGACCGGGTTGGACCCTGGTTACCGAGACGAAGGGTGGGGCGATGGCATCGTCGTACCGGATTGGGCGATTTGTTCGTTCCGAATTTCTGGTGTCGATATCCCGTACGTTCTCGTTGTGAAGTCGTCGCTGACCCACACTGTGGGCGAAGCTCGCGCAGACACACGGAATATCGATGGACGCGACATTGCACTCGGTGACCACGGCGCGTTCGAGTACAAACTTCATGTCGGGAAGACCGGCCGGTCTTGTGAAATCGCGGTAGACGTACCACCTGGAATCGTGGTGTTCTCGGTGATCGATATGGACCGTCTGACGGACGACAGACTGTGCGGGCTGGTCGAGCAACATGCGCATGATCTACAGGATTCACTACCAAATGCAATGAAGTAGGAGGTCTGTGGTGAGTACCGATGGTGAACCAGTCACGTATTGGCAATCGCTGGCCTTCGCGGTGGATCAGGGTGACCTGTATCTGAATCCTGCAGCTGCACAAGCATGTAGCGATGCGTGCAGTGACTACATCTCGAAGTTGATCGAGCATCGCACGAACGCTTACGTTTTGGCCGACGTCACAGGCCTCGGTGAGTTCGACTCCGGCAAGGATCTGCGACGAATATTCTCCGAGAAGGCTGTTGGCGGTGAGAACAACCTGGTCGACGTGTTGCAGAGCCACATCGACGTCGTCGAGAAGATGAAGATCGTCTTTCGGAAGCTCATCGTGGACACCGAGGGTCAGGATCGCGAGAACGCTGCTGGTCTTGGCCTCGCGGGGCCGAAGTGAACTGCGTGCCCGCTGGGCTGAATTGCATCGCGGTTGTGTGGTGAGGACGTCCCGCGGTTCGTCGGCCTAGGTTCTCGGCGCCTTCAGTGACGTCGCGAGATCGTTGTCGATTTCAGGGCAGGAGACGGAACCAGCCGCGTTGCCTGTGCGTCTAAGTTGACGACGGACGGCGGCGAGGGGGATCGGGTGCGGAAGTGGGTACCTGCATGTGTGGCCGTGGTCGCCCTGCTCAGCGGGTGTGGCGACGGTGTGGAGCCTCATGCCGTCGGTGAGCCGACCAGATGGGATCCGTGCAGCATCACGCCAGAGGCAATCGGGGCGACCGGGTTGGACCCTGGTTACCGAGACGAAGGGTGGGGCGATGGCATCGTCGTACCGGATTGGGGTCGCTGTTCCTTCAAACCTCCTGGGTTGGATGTCAAGTACTTCCTCAGTGTCGAGGTGTCGCTTTCTCACACTCTCGCAGAAACTCGTGCAGATCAGTCGAGGATCGATGGACAGGACATCACAATCGGGGATCGCGACGCGTTCGAGTACAAGACTCGTGTTGGGAAGACGGGCCGGACCTGCGACATTGCCGTTGAGGTAGAACCGGGTGTCGTGGTGTTCTCGGTGATCGATATGGATGACCTGGCGGACGCAGAATTGTGTGAAATGGTTCTGCGGCACACCCAGGATCTAGAAGACTCGCTGCCAGCACCAGTCTGAATCCTGCAGCCGCACAAGAGTGTAGCGACGCGTGCAGCAATTACATCCTGAAGTTGCATGGACGCCGTCCCATCGAGGGCGGTACAGGCAAGGCTCTTTGGGCAATCAGCTGAAGCCGGCTGCTTCGGTTCGACAATGAAGAACGGCTTGCAGGTTCCCGAAATGTCCGGCTGGCGCCTCGGTCTGTTCGTGATTGTTCTCGGTGATCGGTTGAGTATCCGACTTTGAACAACTTTGCTTATCTCGCCGCCAATTCGAATTATTCGAGCGGTACAAGGCGAATCGTACGTAGGCGGCACCGGCCGACCAACGCTTGCGTGTGGTGCCGTCAGGATTGCCGCCGCATAGAGCGAGAGGGGAGATGGATCGAACTCCGGTCATTAGGTCACGGCAGTTCGTTGGAACGCTGATGCGCATTCAATGATGTATTGCCAGTAATTCCCCAGAATATCCGAGGATGTCATCGCGCATGTCCCTACCGAAGTCTCGTCAGCCCGTCGTCAGCGCACCGATGACATCGGACGGGCTGCGGCCCTGTGGCTCGGCGGCGTCGAGTCGTCAGTGGCGACGGCTGTACTGGACGCAGCGACCGTGGGGCGTTCGGTGATCCTGGTGGAGATCTACCGCAGTGGGAGTGGGCGGCGTTTCCGTGCGGTCGGGCAAGGCTACGACGACGGTTGGGCGGAGCTGGCAGAGCGCTACGGCGTCGAGGTCGACGAATAGTCAGGCGATCTGGGGAACCGGATCGTACTCTGGTGCGTCCAATCCATCGAAGGACGCTACCGAGGGGGATGTGTGCGCACGAGTGTGACGGTTGTGATCGTCGGTACCGCTCTTCTCGGAGGGTGCAGCGGATCAGGCGACGAGATCGGAGTCGCAACACCTGCACCACCACGATGGGACCCCTGCAGCATCAGTGCCGAGGCAATCGAGGCGACGGGCCTCGATCCCACGTACAGGCAAATTGGTTGGGGTGAAGGCATCACAGTTCCCGATTGGTCGTTGTGCATCTTCCGTGGGCCCGATGCGAAACCGTCGTACTTTCTCAACGTCAAGTCCTCCGATATACATACGATCGAGGATGCTCGCGAAAATCAATCCAATCTCGCAGCCGTCGAATTGCAGGTCGGCGGCCGAAATGCGTACCAGTTCAACACCGCCAAGTCTCGGTCCATCACGGACTGCAACGTCGCCGTGAGTGCGGCATCGGGAGTGGTTGTCTTCACGGTGAACTCCATGGGAACCGATGCGATAGCCGGGGATCCATGCGACATCGTGATCTCGCATACAGCGGATCTGGTTCTTCTGTTACCACCGGTCGAGAAGTAAGGAATCCACTTCATGTCCGATTCTGAGAGCTCGATCGGTTACTGGCAGGCTCTCGCGCTTGCTGCAGACCAGGGCTGATTTTTTTTCGAGCCTGGCGCAGCGGCTGCTTGTATCCAAGCGTGTGAGCAGTTCGTCGCCGGACCGTTGGTTCATCAAACACGCGCGCAGGAGCTCACCGATGTGAACGGACGAGCCTTCAGAAGAACGCGCCGTCCCGGCGGTGCCTCCCCGCTGATATCGGACGGGCTGCGGCCCTGTGGCTCGGCGGCGTCGAGTCGTCAGTGGCGACGGCTGTACTGGACGCAGCGACCGTGGGGCGTTCGGTGATCCTGGTGGAGATCTACCGCAGGGGGAGTGGGCGGCGTTTCCGCGCGGTCGGGCAAGGTTACGACGACGGTTTGGTGGAGCTGGCAGAGCGCTACGGCGTCGAGGTCGACGAATAGTCAGGCGATCCGGGGAACCGGATCGTACTCTGGTGCGTCCAATCCATCGAAGGACGCTACCGAGGGGGATGTGTGCGCACGAGTGTGGCGGTCGTGATCGTCGGTACCGCTCTTCTCGGAGGGTGCAGCGGATCAGGCGACGAGATCGGAGTCGCAACACCTGCACCACCACGATGGGACCCCTGCAGCATCAGTGCCGAGGCAATCGAGGCGACGGGCCTCGATCCCACGTACCGGCAAATTGGTTGGCCGTCGGGGATCGTGGTCGATGATTGGTCTCTGTGCAAATTTCGAGCGACGCCGGAGGATCAGTCCTACTTTTTGAATGTCCTGTCGTCGGACGTGCACACTCTGGCGACGCTTCGACAGGACGACTCCAACCTGCACGCAGTCGATTCGACGATCGGAGGGCGTGATGCGTATCAATACGAAACCAGCGTCTCGCGGGCGGTAACAGACTGCAATGTTGCAACCGAGGTCACGGGCGGCATTGTTGTCTTCACCGTCGATTTTGTGGGAGGGACCGACCCCGCCTCGGATCCGTGCGAGTTGGCGCAGGCCCACGCAATCGACTTGGAGCCGCTGCTACCACCATCCGAGAGGTAGGAGAGACGATGAGCGAGCCCGAGAATCCGACGACATATTGGCAGTCACTTGCGCAGGCCGCCGACCAAGGGCATTTGTTCTTGAACTCCGAAGCTGCCGCAGCGTGCAGTCGTGCTTGCGACACCTACATCGACAAGCTCATCGCCCATCAGGACGCGGCCAAACTGTTGACTACCGCGAACGGCCTCGGCGAGTTCGAGTCCGGCAAGGCTCTTCGGGAGATTTTCTCGGCCAAAGCTGCTGGAGGTCCGAACAACCTTGTCGACGTGCTGCAGAGCCGCATCGATGTGGTCCGGAAGATGCAGGTCGTGTTCGACAAGTTCTTCGAGACGACAGTGGCCGACGACCAGGAGAATGCTGCGGCAATTGGACAGAATGGGCCGAACTAGGCGCCCCCGAGGTCGTTCGGCGGCGAACGGACGAGCCTTCAGAAGAACGCGCCGTTCGGCAGTGCCTCCCCGCTGATCTCGTAGGCGCCGATGGCCTTGGCCTTGTACGTCCGCGGGTTGTGTGCGGCCAGGGTGCGGATGTTGCGCCAGTGCCGATCGAGGTGAGAGCTCTGCCGGGCCGCAGTACCGCCTCCGACGTCGAAGAGATCACTTGCCGCCTTCAACGCGATCTCGTCGACGACTACCTTTGCCTTCGCCGCACGTAGCGCGGCGCGCTGCGACAGCTCGAGCTCTCGGTCGGTGCCGTGCGCGGCGTAGGCGTCGGCCAATGCATCTGCGGCATGCAGGACCAGAGCCTCGGCCGCGTACGCCTGGCTGGCGAGCAGTCCGACCGATTGTTGCAGAATCGGATCCTCCACCGGCGATTCCGACGCAGCGTGGTAGAACGTGCGCTGTTTGGTTCGGACCAGTTCGGCGGCATCGCGGGTGACGCGCCGCAGAATTCCGGCGATCACGGCCGTGAGGTAGAGCTGCGGAAATGTTGCAGCATAGGAGGTCTCGCCGTAGGCGCCAGTGCCGAAGAACTCCGGGAGCTCGACCGCCACATTGTCGAACCGGGTTGTGCCACTTCCGGTGAAGCGTTGACCGATGCCGTCCCAGTCGTGCTCGATGGACACCCCGTCGCGGTCCGCGGGAACGATGACGCGGACCGATCCGCTGCCGGGCCCCTGCGCTCGCACGAGTAGGAAGTCCGCATACAGATTCCCGGTGCTGTAGAACTTGGTTCCGTTCAAACGCAAACCCTCGGGACCGTCGGTGATCGCTGTCTCGTACGGCTGGTCACGGCCACCGGCGAACGCGCGGTTCAGTTCGGTCGACGCCAATCCGAACAGCTGCCCGGCCTCGATATGCGCAAACCACTGCTCGTCGGCGTCGATGTGTCGCTTCAGCAGTGTCTCGACAAAGCTGAAATGGTTCCGAAGACTGTGCGCGACATTGGGATCCACCTCCCCGATGTCGATGACTACCTCGAACAGCTCGGTCAGGGTTGCCCCACCGCCCCTTCCGCCGGGCAGCCGTAGCGCACCGAGGCGTGAGCTCCGCACAGCCTCGAACTCCTGAAACGGATGCCGGTGTGCGTCGTCCCGGTCGATCACCCCGGCATCGATATGCGCGAGAAGCGCTGCCAATTCGGGTGATCCAGCAGAGACAGGGCCATCGAAGCTCGAATCGATCCCGGCGCCGGGCAGAAGTGCAGTCATGCGACAAGCTCCTTGGCTCGCGTGCGAAAGGTAGTGGTCAGTAGTAGATCGAGTCGGGCACGCCGCCGCCTGCGAAGATCCCGTCACCGGTGATCGCCACACTGCGAGGTGACGCCAGGAATGCGACGACCCACGCCACCTCCTCGGGTTCGATGACCCGCCCCAGGATGTTCGACGGCGTGACGTCGCCGCGCTTCTCGAGCTCGATGTAGCGCTCGGTGCGCGTCGGGCCGGGATTGACGACGGTGACGTTGATGCCGTGTGGGCCGAGCTCGTCGGCGATGTTCTTGGTCAGTGCCGTGACCGACGCATTGCGTACCGAACCGATGACCGATGCCGTCCGACGCGATGCGGTGCCACCGATGTTGACGATGCGTCCCCACTTGTTCTCGATGAGATGCGGTGCAACCGCCCGGATGGTGCGTAGATATCCGATGACCTTGACGTTGATCTGCCGCTGGAACCAGTCGTCGTCGGCGTCGAGATAACTGGATCCGTGCTGTGCCGGTTGCTCGGCTGCGTTGTTGACGAGAATGTCGATGCCACCGAACTCCGCCACCACCCGTTCGACGAGCGACTGCACGGATGCGTCGTCCCCGGTGTCGGCGGTGACGGCGAGGACCTTGCTACCGGAGTCCGCGGAGATGCGCTCGGCCGCGGCCTCGAGCACGTCCTGTCGACGCGATGTGATGGCAACGGATACGCCGTTGCGCGCGAGCTCCAGTGCGATCGCGTAGCCGATACCCGTGCCACCACCGGTGACGATCGCGCGCTTGCCGTCCAGTTCGAGAGTCATACGCCAATCGTGATCCGTATCAGGGTCACTCGCAATGTTTACGATCGACGAGAATTATTCCCGGTCCGCTACCGGTAGTGCGCGAGGTGTTCGCATCACCGTGATCGCAACCCTTCGCGGAGGACGAGAATGGTTCTACCGTGTGGCAGTCACCCGATTGCGCACAGAACCAGGAACCGAATGCCCCGTCCCGATCCGTCCGTCTTCTTCGTCTCGTCCGAGTTCTACTTCGCGGACCGTTTCCCACGATGGAAACAGGACGGGTACGTCTCCGACACCGGCGAGCAGAGAAGTAACAAGGCGGCATTCGCGCGGGAGCTGGAGCACATCGGGTTCGACGCCATCTTCATCGCCGACTTCGCCGGGTTGAATCGGACGCAGATCAAGTACCGCGGATCTCGGTCGTTCGAACCGGTGACACAGGCCGCGTTCCTGGCCGCGCACACCGAACGCATCGGATTGGTCATCACGCTGTCCACGCAGTTCAGTGAGCCGTACACGGTGGCAAGGGAATTGACCTCGTTGGACCGCCTGTCCGACGGGCGAGCAGGGTGGAACGTCGTCACCTCCTTCAACGGGGAGACCAACTACGGCTACGACAGGATCCCGCCCCCGCAGGACCGCTATCGGCGAGCGCGTGAATTCCTGAATGTCACCAGGGCGCTGTGGCATTCGTGGAAGCCGGATGCGATCGTCAAGGATCGCGAAGCGGAGATCAACGTCGACATCGACAAAGTCGTCGACATCGAGTGGCGCGGTGAGTTCTTCTCGGTGCACCAAGCGCTCGACCTGCCACCTTCGCCGCAGACCTTCCCGGTGTTGGCGCAGGCGGGTGCATCCGACATCGGTATCGAATTCGCCGCCGAGTCGGCCGAGGTCGTGTTCGTCGCGACACCCGACATCGGCGCCGGACGTGCGTACTACCAGCAGCTCAAAGCTGCCGTCGTCGCCAACGGCCGCAACGCCGACGATCTAAAGGTGCTCCCCGGCATACGCATCTACCTCGGTGACACCGAAGAGCATGCGCGCGAGCAGTATCGCGGCGAACTGACCGATCTCGATCTCGACCGGGCACGCGAGGCGATCCGCTACGAGGTGCCGGATCTCGATCTGTCCGATCTCGGCCTCGACGATCTCATTCCGCCGGAACGGTTTCCGACTCAGGCCGAGATCGAGAAGAACGGTCGACGCATCAGCCGGGCCCTGATCTACCGGGACTGGGTGGTATCGGGTGAGTACGCCACCGTTCGGGACTTCCTGCTGCGACAGGCGACGTCGTTCGGGCATTTTCAGATCGTCGGAACCGCGGAGTCGGCAGCACGGATCATCGAGACGTGGATCGAGGAGAAAGCGTCGGACGGCTTCATCCTGCTCGGTGGGTCGAGCTTCGACCGAATTCAACACGACTTGATCCCGCTGCTCCGAGACCGCGGAATCTTCCGAGAGGCCGGATCCGATCAGCCGACGACATTGCGTCGGCGGCTCGGAACCAACACCCCAGGCCTCGGTGACGACGCCGACCGCAGTGACCGCCTGCTCGCGTGACGTACGTTTGATGGCATGACACGATCGGATACAGCGCTGCAACGGCTGGGCGACGAGGCTTTCGTCTCGCTCACCACTTTCCGCCGATCGGGCGAGCCGGTTTCGACACCCGTGTGGATTGCGCGCGACGGCGAGGATCTCGTTGTGATCACTCCGACCGAGAGCGGGAAGGTCAAGCGCATCCGCAATTCGAGCCGCGTCGAGCTCCGGCCGTGCTCGAGGCGAGGGCAGGTGCCCGACGGTGCACCGGTGGTATCGGCTCGGGCGAGCATCGACGCCGGCGACTCCGCGGCCCGCGCTACCGGTGTGATCAAGAAGAAGTACGGCGCCGAGTTCCGAGTCGTCATGTTCGTCGAACTGCTGCTCGCGCGGCGCAAGAAGCCACGGGTGATTCTGCGGCTCGCCGGCATCTAGCGTGAAGCACACCCGACGTCGCACGTTCTTCCGTGTGGTCGGTGCCCTTCTCGGTGTCGTACTCGCAGTCGTGCTCGGATCTGCGGCCTGGATTGCGGCAATGTCCTACGGCCGCGTACACGACGTCGCAGACGCACCCGAAGCGCCGGTCGTCGTCGTGCTCGGATCGCAGGTGCGCGAGGGCAAGCCGATGAAATTTCTCTCCGGACGGCTGGATGCCGCGATCGCACTGATCGAATCCGGTCGCGCGCATGCGATTCTGGTGTCCGGGGACGCGAACGGCAACTCCGGCAACGAAATTGCCGCGATGACCGACTACCTGGTCGACGCAGGCATCGACCGAAGCAGGATCGTCGGCGACGACTACGGACTCGACACCTACGACACGTGCGCCCGGGCGGCGACCACGTTCGGGGTCACCAAGGCGCTCGTGGTGAGTCAGGGATTGCACGTGTCGCGGGCGGTTGCTCTGTGCCGCGACGCAGGCATCGACGCCCACGGTGTGGACGCCGAATGCGAATGCAACTGGTTGGCCGTGGTGCGGAACTTCGGTCGGGAGTGGTTGGCCCGGCCCAAAGCGGTACTGGACCTGATGTCGGGGCGGCCACCTGCTGTCGTCAGCGAGGTGGACGGCGCGCTCACTGCTGCCACCGAGGGCGGGTGATGGCGCCCGGTGCGCGCGAGGTGGCACAGGAACGTATCTGCTCGCGCGCGGGCGGCGCAGCCGCATCACAACTCGACGACGTCCAATTCGCCGGCGGCATGCGAGCTGCGCAGGCGTTTCTTGTCGTACTTGCCGACGCTGGTCTTGGGCACCTCGTCGATGAACGTCCATCGTTCGGGTAGCTGCCAGTGCGCGATTCGGGGCTCGAGGAAGCCGCGTAGCTCAGCAGCGGACACCGTGGCGCCGTCGCGGACGACCACGGCGACCAGCGGCCGTTCGTCCCACTTCGCATCGGGAACACCGATGACCGCTGCCTCACGGACAGCAGGATGCTCCATCATGTGGTTCTCCAGTTCCACCGACGAAATCCATTCGCCGCCGGACTTGATGATGTCCTTCGCGCGATCGGTCAGCCGCAGATACCCGCCGGACGAGATGGTGCCCACATCGCCGGTCCTGAGCCACCCGTCGTCGAACTTGTCCGGTGCATCGTTGCGGTAATAGCTACCGGTGATCCATGGACCGCGAACCTCGACCTCACCGACGTGCTCCCCGTCCCAGGGCAACTCCTTGCCGTCGTCGTCGACGAGTCGGGCCCGAACCCCGGCGACGAACCGGCCCTGCGTGCACCGAAGATCGAACTCCTCCTCGGCTGAAAGTCCGACGTCCGGACGACCCGAGGTGCCCAGCGGCGAGGTCTCGGTCATTCCCCACGCCTGGGAGATGTGGACGCCGTAGTCGTTGTGGAATGCGCGCATCAGACTCGGCGGACAGGCGCTTCCCCCGACCAGCACATCGCGTAGACACGACAGATCCACCGGATGCTCGGCGAGATGCGCGTGCAGGGCCTGCCAGATCGTCGGCACTGCCGCGGCGGCCGTGGGGCGCAGCGTCGCGATCATCTCGGCAAGAGGTGCAGGCTGAAGATACCTGTCCGGCATGATCAGCGACGCGCCGACCATCAGCGCCGCATACGGCAGACCCCACGACATAGCGTGGAACATCGGAACGATCGCGAGGACCGTGTCCGACTGAGCCAGCGCCATGGCGTCCGTCATGCACGCCTGCATCGAGTGCAACCAGATCGAACGATGCGAGTACACGACGCCTTTCGGGTCGCCCGTCGTGCCGGACGTGTAACACATTGCGGCGGCTGATCGTTCGTCGAGCTCGGGCCAGTCGAACTCCTGCGGCTTGCCCGCCAGCAGCTCCTCGTAGTCGTGCACCTCGATGCCTGCCGGTGCCTGCACGTCCGACGGATGCGCGCCGACCACCACCAGGTGACGCACCGTGGTCATCGCAGGAAGCAGCGGTGCGAGCAGGGGCAGCAGGCTCGCGTCGGCGAGGATCACCCGATCCTCGGCATGCTCGGCGATGTAGGTGAGTTGCTCGGGGAACAGCCTGATGTTGAGGGTGTGCAGCACAGCTCCCATGGCCGGCACTGCCATGTAGGCCTCCATGTGCGCGGCGTTGTTCCACATGAACGTGGCAACTCGTTGATCACCGTCGATACCGAGGGATCGAAGTCCGTGCGCGAGTTGGGCCGCTCGTCTCCCCAAGTCGGCGAAAGTGACGGTCGAGGGACCGGACTGTCCCCATGTGATGACCTCGGCAGTGGGGTGAATCGTGGTCCCGAACCGAACGAGCTGGCCGATCGACAACGGGGTGTCCTGCATGGTGCTCTTCATGAACGTCCCACTCCTCGAATCTCGACGCGACCTGTGCCGCACGTCACAGCGGCGACTGTACCCAGTCGGTCGGATCCGGGAGCGGCATTGCACGGTGAACCGTCATGATCTCGCCGCGCCCGAGGGTGATGGTCGAATGCGCCCTGCGTGCGTCGTCGGCGTCATGCGTGGCGAGCACGACGACGGCTCCACGGGCTGCCTCCTCGTCGACGACCGTGCCGATGATCGCGCGCGCTTCGGCGTCGAGGCCGGTGGTGGGCTCGTCGAGCAGAACCAGATCACCGTTCTCGACGAGCGCTTGGGCCAATAGGGCACGCTGACGTTGGCCACCGGACAGTGCGGACAGTTTTCGGGAGGTCAGCTCGGTGAGCTGCATGCGGTCGATCGCATCGGCGATGGCGCCGCGGTCCTCCCGCGTGGCGCGGCCGAGGATCCCGCGCCTGGGCCAGGTGCCCATCGCGACGACCTCGCCGACGGTCAGCGTCATGCGAGCATTGACATCACTGCGCTGCGGGACGTAACTGACGCGTCGGGCATGCGTGTCGAGTGCACCCGAGCTGGGTTCGACGACGCCTGCAAGTGCTTGCAGCAGTGTGGATTTTCCCGAACCGTTGTGCCCGACGAGCGCTGTGACGGTGCCGGGCTCGAAGTGCGCCGATACTTCGTGGAGTGCGACGGTCGATCCGTACCGGACGGACAAGGACTTGACGATCACCGATTCGCTCACGACAATCATTATCGCATAGGGTTCTCAGCTGTGGACTGGCTACTCGACCCCTTCGCCGTATCGTTCGTGCAACGCGCCCTGTGGGCGGGCATGCTCGTATCGATACTGTGCGCCCTCGTCGGAACATGGGTGGTGCTGCGCGGCATGGCATTTCTGAGCGACGCCATCTCTCACGGCATGCTCCCCGGAGTCGCGATCGCCTACCTGACGAGCGTCAACCTGCTCATCGGCGCGGCCGTCAGCGCGGTGATCATGATCGGGGGAGTGGCCTGGGTATCGCGACACTCTCGATTGTCGGAGGACACCGGCATCGGTTTGCTGTTCGTCGGCATGCTCGCACTCGGCGTCGTGATCGTCTCACGGGCACGCTCGTTCGCCGTCGATCTGACGGCATTTCTGTTCGGAGACGTATTGTCCGCGACGTACTCGGACCTGGTGTTTCTCGGTGTGGCGACTGTGCTCTCGCTCGTGGTGTCGGTGCTCGCGTACCGTCCGTTCGTCGCATTGATCTTCGACGAACGCAAGGCCCACACCTTCGGTTTTCGACCGCGACTCGCGCACGTGGTGCTGTTGGCCCTGGTGGTCCTCGCGGTCGTGGCGTCGTTCCGGATCGTCGGGACACTGCTGGTGTTCGGACTGCTCGTCGCGCCATCGGCCACGGCCTATCTGTTCGGCCGATCGATCGTGGTCTCGATGATCATCGCCACGGCATGTGGTTGGTCGGCAACCGTCGTCGGTCTCCTCGTGTCCTGGCATGCAAACACCGCCGCCGGTGCCACCATCGCCGGGCTCGCGGTCCTTCAGTTCTTCGTCGTCGCGGGCGTGAAATCCCTGTGCGGCAGGTGGGTTCGCGGGGTTCGGGGTGTTCGGGGTGAGCGAATGTCGCCTTCGCTCACTCTGGGGTGACCGAATGTCGCCTTCGCTCACTCTGGGGTGACCGAATGTGACATTCGCTCAGCGAAAGGTGACCGAATGTCGCCTTCGCTCACCGTGAAGTTACTGGATGTCGCCTTCGCTCACCGTGAAGTGACTGAATGTGACATTCGCTCACCGTGAAGTGACTGAATGTGACATTCGCTCACCGTGAAGTGACTGAATGTGACATTCGCTCAGCGAAAGGTGACCGAATGTCGCCTTCGCTCAGCGAAAGGTGACTGAATGTCGTCTTCGCTCACTCTGAGTGACTGAATGTCGCCCTCGCTCACCGTGAAGTGACTGAATGTGACATTCGCTCAGCGAAAGGTGACCGAATGTGACATTCGGTCACCCCACCCACCCCAGCGAACCCACACCCACTCGACCATAGGCTAATGTGAACGACAATCGTTGTCATTTGAGAGTGGAGTTTCGTGTTCGCGTGCAAGAGTGTTCTGGTGGTCGGTGTGATTGCCCTGGTGGTCGCAGGGTGTAGCAGCGCGGAGACCGCTGACGGCCCGGTGGTCGAGGGCTCGGGTACCGCCAGGCCCGGTAGTGACCTGGCTGCCGAGGACGGATCCACCGAGGTCGAAGGGCCTGAGCCCCGGCTTGTCGTCGCCGACGCAGACTCCGGCCGCATCGAGGTCCTCGATCTCGCGACGGAGGGAACGCTGGCATCGTTCGAGTTCGACGAGGCGTCGCGCATCACGACGATCAACGGCCGATACGTCATAGCCACGGGCGCCCACCAGGCGCATGTCGTCGATCCTGGGTCCTGGACCATCGACCACGGTGACCACTCCCACTCCTATGTCAAGGATCCTGTCGCGATCGGGACACTCGACGGCGACGAGCCTGCTCACGTCATCGCAGGTGACCGGAAAGTGGCCGTGTTCTTCGATGGCACAGGTACCGTCGATGTTGTCGACTTCGATTCGCTGAGCAAGGGTGAGTCCGCGATTGCCACCACGTTCGACGCCGATCCGCACCACGGGATTGCAGTGCCGTTGTCGGATCACTTCGTCGTATCCACCGGTGGTACTGAGGAGGGTCTGCCCGACGGACTCGAACTACGTGACGGCGCAGGAGAACTCGTTCGCGCTCTCGACGTGCAGTGCCCCGAGATGCACGGTGAAGCGGTGTTCTCGAACTACTTTCTCGTCGCCTGCCGCGACGGAGTGTTGAAAGTAGATGCTGCACAAAATTTTTCGACGACCATCTGGCCGTACCCGACGCCCGGTAAACGTGCGTGGGCCTTCGAGCAGGCACCCAAGGGTGCTCTCGTCGCCTCGTCGACCGAGCGCGGTGTGCTCGTCCTCGACAGCCGGTCGGGGGAGTGGGTGCGCGCGAACACCGCTGACGAATCGTTGGCCTCGGGCGTCTCCCGCGATGGCAAGACGGTGTTCTCGGTGCAGGCCGATGGAACCTTTCGGACCTTCGACGCGGCGACGGGAGCAGAACTGTCGTCGACGCCTGTGCTCGACGGACGTAATGACGTCGTGCCCGCGATAGTGGTCGGCGGTACCCGCGCGTACGTGAGCGACCCGGCGGCGAAGACGGTCACCGAGATCGACTACCGGGACGGTGGCCGCGTCGCGCGTACCTTCGACTTCGACTTCTCCCCGGCGTCGATAGCAGTGGTAGGAGCATGAAAAGAACTGTCCTGCTGATACTTCCGTTACTGGCCGTTCTTGCGGGATGCGCCGACGCCGGCGCATCGGGCAAGCCCACGATCGTGGTGACGACGAACATCCTCGGCGACATCGCGTCGAACATCGTCGGCGACAAGGCGGACGTCGTGGTCCTGATGCCGCCGAATTCCGACCCGCACTCGTTCGAGATCTCGGCTTCCGAGGCGGCGCGAGTCGAGTCCGCCGACCTGTTGATCGCCAACGGACTCGGGCTGGAGGAGGGTGTGACCAAGACCATCGAGGCGGCTAGGTCGAACGGAACCGAGATTCTCGAGATAGGTCCCGGGGTGGATCCGATTCGGTACGAGGGCGGGCAATCGAGCGGTGCGGACGATCCGCACATCTGGACGGATCCGCAACGAATGCGCACTGCGGCCCTGATGATCCGCAATGCACTCGATTCGATGGATGTGGATGCCGCTGCAGCCGAATACGATTCGAAGCTCGTTGCGCTCGACGGGCGCCTGCGGGAGAGGTTCGCGCCGATCGAGAATCGAAAGTTGGTGACCAATCATCACGTCTTCGGCTACCTCGCCGACCGCTATGG
This sequence comes from Rhodococcus yunnanensis NBRC 103083, assembly GCF_001895005.1. GTDB lineage: Bacteria > Actinomycetota > Actinomycetes > Mycobacteriales > Mycobacteriaceae > Rhodococcoides > Rhodococcoides yunnanense. The sequence goes on from NZ_BCXH01000018.1 coordinate 25,900, forward strand.
CTTCGAGGTGGTCGGTGCGGTGATTCCGAGCGGGACCACGTTGGCGTCGCCCAGTGCCTCGGACCTCGCGGATCTGGCGAGCACGGTCCGGGACGCGGGGGTCCGAACGATCTTCGTCGACTCCTCGCAACCCGACCGCTTGGCCCAGGTCATGGCGTCGGAAGCGGGTGTGAGCATCGACGTGGTGAAACTGTTCACCGAATCGCTCGGTGACGAGAATTCCGAGGCTTCGACGTACCTGGACATGATGGAGTTCAACTCGAAGGCCATTGCGGCGGGCTTGGTGCGGTGATCATCCACAGGCCGTACAGCGCCAAATCCGCTGTCTCACATGCATTTGTACGCACTACAAGCTTTGACAGACGTTTGCCGCTACCTGTACTTCTTTGTGCATGAAATCGATTCGATCGTCCAGAAGGCTCGGCGCTGCTCTCGCGCTTGGCACTTCGGTTGTACTACTGGCCTCATGCTCCGCCGAGACCGAGGCCGAGGCCGAAGGTGCAGCTGCGCAGACCAATCCGTCCGCAACGTCACGCTTGGCCGTCAGTTACGACGGCGGTGCCCTGATTCTCGACGCCGACACTCTCGACACCGTCGACGACATCTCCGGCATCAAGGGCTTCACGCGCCTCAACCCGGCAGGGGATGGGCGGCACGTCTTCGTCAGCGGTACAGGGGCATTCACGGCATTGGATGTCGGAACCTGGACCGAGGGTGCCGAGCACTACACGTCGACTCCCGCTCTGACGAACATCGCCTTCGACGCCACCACCCCCGGTCATGTAGTCCGCCACGACGGTAAGACCGTGTTGTTCGACGACGGGACAGGTCTGGTTCAGATCTTCGAGTCGGCCGCGCTTCTAGGCGGCAGCACACCGGAAACCGAGACCTATACGACGCCGGAAGCACATCACGGTGTCGCAGTGGAACTCTCCGATGGATCGCTGCTGACGACCATCGGCAACGAGGACGAGCGCACCGGTATCGTCGTGCTCGACGCCGAACGCAACGAGATCGTTCGAAACGAGGAGTGCCCGGGCGTGCACGGCGAAGCGGTGGCTGCGAACGAGACGGTGGTCGTCGGTTGCCAGGACGGTCTTCTCCTCTATCGCGGCGGTACGATCACCAAGGTACAGAGCCCGGATGCGTACGGGCGCATCGGTAATCAGGCGGGCGACGAGAACTCGACGATTCTCCTCGGTGACTACAAAGTCGATCCCGACGCCGAACTCGAGCGTCCGACGCGTGTGTCGCTCACCGACACGGTCTCCGGTCAACTTTCACTCGTCGATCTCGGCACCAGCTACACCTTCCGTTCGCTCGGCCGGGGACCCGATGGTGAGGCCATCGTGCTCGGTACCGATGGCGCACTTCATGTCATCGACGTCGACACCAAGGCCGTCACGCAGACCATCCCCGTCGTCGGCGCGTGGGAGGAGCCGGTCGAGTGGCAGGAGCCGCGTCCGGCGTTGTTCGTGCAGGACGGCACCGCGTACGTCTCGGAACCGGCTACCCGCGAGATTCATGCTGTCGATCTGTCCACCGGGGCGGTGACTGCGTCCGCTGAACTCCCGCAGACGCCCAACGAGCTCACAGGCGTCACCGGGTAGGTGCGCCTGCCCGTCCGCGCGCAGTGACGTCCAGCTGTCACTGCGCGTGCACGTGCGCTCTCACAGTGCGGCAGCCTTGGCCTCGAGGAATGCCCGCTCGCGTTCGTTACCTGCCAATCGTGCCGCGTCGAGAAGCTCCGCTCGCGCCTCGTCGACGCGGCCGAGCTGTGCAAGGAGGTTTCCTCGCACGCTGGGGAGCAGATGATAGTTCGACAGTGTTCCGGCGGCGACCAGACGGTCCACGAACTCCAGGCCCTTGGCGGGACCATAGGCCATCGATACCGCCGCGGCATGGTTGAGTGCAACCACATCGGACGGTGCGAGCTCCTGTAAAGCCTCGTACAGCAGCACTATTCGCTTCCAGTCCGTATCGGCGAACACCGCTGCCCTGGCATGACATTCGGCGATGGCCGCCTGCAGGCCGTACGGACCTCGCCCTCGGCCGATCCGGTCGGCGCGGTCGAGGGCCGCGAGACCGCGCGTGATCTGTCCACGATCCCACCGCGTTCGGTCCTGCTCCGGCAGCAGAATGGGAGTACCCGACGCATCGGTACGGGCCCCGAATCTCGACGCGTTCAACTCCATCAGCGCGACGAGGCCGTGCACCTCGGGCTCCTGCGGGACCAGTTCGGCGAGGATTCTGCCGAGCCGCAGCGCTTCGGCGCTGAGATCTGCGCGCATCCACTCAGTGCCCGAACTCGCCGAGTATCCCTCGTTGAAGATGAGATACAGCACGCTGAGCACTCCGCCGAGCCGGGACGCGAACTCCTCGCGTCCGGGAACCACGAACGGCACGTGTGCGGCCGTGAGCGACTTCTTCGCTCGCACCACACGTTGTTGCACGGTGGCGACCGGAGTCAGGAACGCCGCGGCAATCTGCTCACTGCTCAGGCCGCCGACCACTCGAAGGGTCAACGCCACCTGGCTTCGTCGATTCAGTACCGGATGGCACGCGACGAAGATCAGCCGTAGGACGTCGTCGTCGATATGGTCGGGATCCCAGCTCTCGTCCTCGAAGTTCGACGGGTTCGACGCCATGTCACGAGCGATGTGCGCGTACCGCTCGTCGAGTCGTTCGCTGCGACGCCAGCCGTCGATCGCACGCTTGCGTGCCACCGACGTCAACCATGCGGCAGGATTTCGGGGTATGCCGGAATCGGGCCACTGCGCGACGGCTTCGAGCAATGCCCCACTGGCCAGATCCTCGGCCAGATCGAGATCGCCGACGGTGCGGGCAATCGTCGCGATGATCTTGGCGGACTCCATCCGCCACACCAGATCGACCGCCCGTCGGACGTCCTCGGACATGATCTACGAGGTGACCGGGCGATCCGCGCCCGCGTCCTCGCGCCAGCCCGCTTCCTTCTGGATCCACTCGTTGCTCTGATCGAAGTCTTCCAGCTCGGTGACGCGCCGGACCTCCAGCTTGGTGCCCGGGCCGAGCGGGCAGCGCTTGGCCCACTCCACGGCCTCGTCCTTCGACTTCGTCTGGATGATCCAGAAGCCGGAGAACAGCTCCTTCGTCTCCCCGTACGGGCCGTCGGACACGATCGGGGTCTCGGCGTCGAAGTCGACGATGAAGCCTTCCTCCGGCCCGGCAAGTCCGTCGCCGGCGAGAAGAACGCCTGCCTTGATGAGGCTTTCGTTGTACTGGCCCATCGCGGCGATGATGTCGTCGAAGTTCAGATCCTTCGATGCCTCGATGGCCTCGTCGGTGGTGCGCATGATCAGCATGTACTTCATGGGGTTTCCCTCCGTCTCGGGACTTCCTGGTCCGTCCCTCTGCATACTCGTCGAACGGGCCTCGCGCGGATCGACACCCGGCGAAAAGAAATCTACCGAACCTCTCCGGCGATGCCACCGGTCTTCACTGCGCGGCCGCGCCGCATACAGTGGACGTTCACACCCGACCACATCCCAGGAGTATTTCCTTGAGTTGGATCCGCTTGAACGACGTCGCCAAGGGATACGACGGGAAGGTGATGCTGCGGGAGGTGTTCTTCCGGCTCGCCGACGGCGATCGCATCGGTCTCATCGGCCGGAACGGCACCGGCAAGACCACGCTGCTGCAGCTGTTGCTGGGGCGCGAGGCACCGGACACAGGAACCGTCGACGTCACCGAGGGCGCACGGATCGGTTACTTCTCGCAGTTCTCCGAGCTCGACGGCGATCGCAGTATCCAGGGAGAGTTGGAATCGCTGTTCGGGGCAGTGCATGCGATCGAGCTCGAACTCGCCGAGGTCGAGGCGGCCCTCGGCGGTGATCTCGACGAGAAGCAGATGTACAAGCTCGTCGATCGGCAGGCGGAACTGCTCGATGCGATGGAGAACAGTGGGGGGTGGACCTACCACCAACAGATCGACACCGTGCTCTCGATGCTCGGTTTCAACGACGAACGACGCGAGCTACCGGTGGACCGATTGTCCGGTGGTTGGCGTAACCGCGCGGCGCTGGCCAAGATTCTCCTCGAAGCTCCCGATGTGCTGCTGCTCGACGAGCCGACGAACTTCCTCGACGTCGCCGGCATCGCCTGGCTCGAGCGGTGGCTGCGAGACTTCCGCGGCGCCCTGCTCGTCGTCTCCCACGATCGCGCGTTTCTCGAGCAGGTCGTCACCAGCATCGTCGAGATCGAGAATCACCACCTTCAGACGTACGACGGCAGCTACTCGGATTACGTGCAGCAGAAGCAGTTTCGACTCAAGAATCTCGAACGCGAGTTCAGCAACGAGCAGCAGCTGCTGGCGTACGAGCAGGAGGCGATCAGCGACCGCACCGAAGCGATCAAGAACCCGAGCGGAGTTCTCAAGCGCCGGCTCGCGAACATCAAGAAGGCGAAGAACCCTCGGCCCGTGGACACCGTCGTCACGGCGATCTACGGCGGCCTGCATGTGCACGACAACTTGGCCGAGATCTCCGGACTCTCCAAATCCTATGGCAGTCAACAGCTTTTCGACGACGTATCGTTCACGGTCCATCGAGGTGATCGGATCGCCATCACCGGCCCCAACGGTTGCGGCAAGACGACGTTGGTCGACATTCTCACCGGCTCGGAACAGCCGGACAGCGGGAAAATCAAATGGAAGACGAAGGCACCGTCCTTCATCTGCTACAACCAGGTGCTCGCCGATCTCGATCCGGACGATACCGTCACCCATTCGGTGAATGCCATGCCGGACAGCCTTGCGTTGACGGCGACGAAGAAGGAAGTCAACCGCTTCCTGACCCTGCTCCAGTTCTCCGAACTGGACCTCAAGACGAAGATCGGCGTGCTGTCCGGTGGACAGAAGGCGCGAGTTGCGTTGGCGCAGTGCCTGTTGTTCGGTGCAGGCGTCATCGTGCTCGACGAGCCGACCAACCACCTCGACCTGCAGAGCACCCAGGTCCTCGAACGTGCACTCATGGCGTTCCCCGGAGCGGTGATTCTGGTGAGCCACGACAGATTCTTCGTCGAGAAGGTCGCGTTCCGGCAGCTGTCCTTCGACGGCAAGGGCGGTGTCGAGCAGATCGCCGGAGTACAGATGGCGTGATGCGTCCGGTCAGTCCTTGTAATAGACCACCTGGTGACTCGTGGCCAACAAGACTCCGTCGGTGCCCCACAGTTCCGCCGACTGGTCGAAGTAACCACGGTGAAAGCGTCGGGCCTGCGCCGTGCCGAGAAGGAAATCCTCGGACTGGGTCGCGAGGTCGTCGGCGGTGGCGAAGTAGTGAATCGTCATGGTGACGGTCCCTGCGGGCACGTACTTGCCGCGGCGTTGGAACACGCGCGGGTAGAACGCGTCGCACATCGACGTCAACGACGCGAAGTCGAGGGGACGCGGGGGCGTGTCTCGAATCCACAGTGCCGTAGCCGAATTCGGTGATTCGGTCTCGCTGAGTTGGCCCGAGGCGAATCGCATGTCGTAATTGCGCGCCCACGCGATGAACTCGGGGAAACCACCGGCGTCGAGATCGGTGGGCGACGGCACCGCCGGGGGTGATGCTTCGTCGTCGTCCCAGGTCCGACGCCGCGTGCCGAACAGTGCGGTTGCTGTGGTGACGATCTCGCCGTTCTGGCTCAGTTCGAGGTACCAGTGCTGGTTGGAGCGGTTGGTCCGTACCGGGCGGGCAACGACCTCGAATTCACCCTCGGCCACCGGTCCGGCGAAATTGATCGTCAGCGAGATCGGATCCCCGAGGCGCTCGGGGTGAAGCTGGACGGCGCGCACGAGCGTCGCGGCAGTGAGTCCGCCGAACGGGCCGACCATGTTGTTGTACGCCGCGGACGTCCGGCCCACGTAGCTTCCGGCGCTCAGACGTTCGAGTTCGAGTGCATCGTCGAACGGGTGGGTCGTGGTCGTGGATTCGGTCATGTCTCTCCCCGCGGTATCCGGCCAAAGCTATGCTGCGGATCATAATATGAGGCCGATCGAGGGACTCGTTCACCGTGCGTACGACGTGTCTCCCTCGGGGAGAAACAGGGCCGCCACGAGCCCGATCAAGCCGATGACAGCAAGAACGGTGAGCGCCAACGCGTACGAGCGGTCGGGTGTCGCCAACCCGGCGACGAGCAAGGTGCCTGCAACGGCAGTACCCAGGGACGAGCCGAGGTTCGATACGCACCGCGACAATCCGGAGATTTCGCCCTGCTTGTCTTCCGGGAACGCCGATTGCACGACGTTGACCGACGGAGTCAGCATCGCGCCGAGACCGACACCGACGAGCAGCAACCCTGGCACGAATGCCCACGCGCTCGTCCACTTCGGCACCAGGACGAGAAGGATCACGATGCCGGCGAACGTGGTGGCGAACCCCGCCATGATCAACGAACGCTGGGCGAAGCGAGCGGTCAACCGCTCGGCGATCAGAGATGCCCCCAGAATCCCTGCGGTGGCGGCAGTGAAGACCACCCCGGTCTGGATCGCGTTGTAGCCTCGCACGACCTGGAGGAAAGCCGAGACCACGAATGCGACACCCATCAGCAGCAGCCACTGGATGTTCTGTGTGACCAAGGCGAGATTGGACGTGCGATCGGCGAACAATCCGACCGAGAGAAGGGGCTCGTCGCCGCCGTGCTCTCGTGCGCGCGCGTACAGAAAGAAGCTGGCAAGAAACATCGCTCCACCGATGATCAGCACCACAGTCGTCTTGATGTTGTTGTCCGCCTGCAGAATTCCCATGACCAAGCAGACGAGCCCCGCGGCGGACAACAACGCGCCGACCCAGTCGAACGGGATGGAGGGATCGGCCGGCACCGGGTCCTCGATCCGTCTGCTGAGCACCACGATGGCAGCGACGATCAGCGTCTGGAACACGAAGGCTGCACGCCAATCGATCGCAGTTGTGATCAGCCCGCCGATCAGTGGGCCTGCGGCGGCGCCGATGCCACCCATCCCGGTGATCAATCCGAAGGCGCGGGCGCGCGAAGTCATGTCGCTGAACAGCATGGTGGTGAGGATGTACACCGGCGGGATGAGCAACGCGGTGCCGACACCCTGGAGGATCGAGTTGCCGAGAAGGAGAATTCCGAGATTCGGCGCGAGGGCGCTCGCCAGCGTGCCGATGCCGTAGATCACCAGGCCGAGAACGAAGCATCGCTTGCGGCCCCACAGGTCGGTCAGCTTGCCTCCCGGAATCATCAGCGCGGCCATCACCAGCAGAAACGCGGTGATGACGGTCTGGACTCCCTGCACTGTCGTATCCAGGTCGATGCTGATGTCGGTGATCATCACATTCATGTTCGAGCCCGCGAAGCTGCAGATGAACTGCGCTAGAGCGAGCGGAATCAGCATCCGCCGAACCGCGGCGGCCGGCCGTGACGAGCCGGGTCTGTCTGTCATCTCGCCCCCAGACGAGTGTTCCTGTCATCTGCACTGTGGACCATTGTGCTCCCGGACGTGTGCTCGATGGGCCGAATCCTGGGCCTTGACCTCTCAGGGCGATGGGGAGCACCATCGATGAAAACCGCACCGATGCACGGGGGTGTCGCGGCCATGCGTATCGAGGACTACGGCTTCATCGGTGATCTGCAGACATCCGCGTTGGTCGGGCGCGACGGTTCGGTCGACTGGCTGTGCCTGCCGAGTTTCGATTCCGCGTCGTGCTTCGCTGCATTGCTGGGCGACTCCGAACACGGCCGTTGGCTGCTCGCGCCCGCCGCGGACATCACCGGCGTCACGCGTCGGTATCAACCGGGGACGCTGGTGCTGGAGACGGACATCGACACCGCCGACGGCTCAGTTCGCCTGATCGATTTCATGCCCCGACGCGGATCGGGCCCGCCGCGTCTGGTCCGGATCGTCGAAGGTCTGCGTGGACGCGTTCCGATGCGCTCGAGCCTGTCGGTGCGGCCCGACTATGCCTCGATCACACCGTGGATCGACATCGTTCCCGACGGCGCACTCGCCACTGCAGGCCCGTCGTCGTTCCACTTCTGCACGATGCTCCCGCTGCATGTCGAGTCGGGAACGATCGAAGCGGACTTCACCACCGAGCCGGGTGGCAGGCACCATTTCACACTCGGCTGGCACGCGTCGTTCGAGCATGCTCCGCTCGTCGAGGACGCCGAGTCCGCGCTGGCCAGGACGGTCAAGTGGTGGCGCGACTGGACCGGCCGGTGCACCTACGAGGGCGCATTTCGAGACGAGGTCACCACGTCGCTCACGGTGCTCAAAGCGATGACCGACGAGACGACGGGTGCCATCGTCGCCGCGCCGACGACCTCGCTACCCGAAGCGCTCGGAGGCGTCCGGAACTGGGACTATCGTTACTGTTGGTTGCGTGATTCGGTGCTCGCACTCGAGGCTTTGCTCGCGGGCGGCTACACCGAGGAGGCAATCGCCTTCCGGGACTTCATGCTTCGTGTCGGCACCGGCGATCCCGCGAAGCTGCAGATCATGTACGGCATCCGCGGTGAGCGCAGGCTCACCGAGTTCGAGCTGGGACACCTGCCCGGTTACGAGGGATCGCGCCCGGTACGTGTGGGTAACGCTGCGTCGGAACAGTTCCAACTCGACGTCTACGGTGAGGTTCTCGGTGTCGCGCACAAGGGTGCCGAAGCCGTCGGGAAGATCGACAAGCACCTGTGGCCGCGCTGGCGAGCCGTCATCGAACATACCGAGACCATCTGGAGCTCGCCCGACGACGGGATCTGGGAAACACGGGGTCCGAGACAACATTTCACGCAGTCGAAAGTGATGGCGTGGGTGGTGTTCGATCGGGCGATCCGGCTCGCCGAGCAGTTCGATCTCGATGCTCCCGTCGAGCGGTGGCGGCAAACGCGTGATCTCATCCACCGTGAAGTCTGCGAGCGTGGATACGACTCGGAGAGGGGGACTTTCACGCAGTACTACGGATCTGCCGAGCTGGACTCCAGCGTGCTCCTGATCCCGATCGTCGGATTCCTTCCGCCGTCCGACGACCGGGTCACCTCCACGATCGACGCCATTCGCCGCGAACTGGGCCGCGACGGCTTCGTGTCTCGATACTCCACAGCGCTCACCGACGACGGTCTCCCCGGCGACGAGGGCCAGTTCCTCGCGTGCTCGTTCTGGCTCGTGAGCGCGTTGGCCCTGAACGGCCGTGTCGGCGAGGCACGCACGCTCTTCGAGCGGCTACTCGGTTTGACCAACGATCTCGGATTGCTCGCCGAGGAGTACGACGTCGCGCATCAGCGACAGGTCGGCAACTTCCCGCAGGCGTTCAGCCATCTCACCTTGGTCGGTGCCGCCTGTGCGATCACCGCTGCAGAATCGGCATAGGGCCCAGGCGGCACAACCGTCGGTGTGTTCTACGCGAGATACCCGCAGCTCAACCGAGTGCGGTCTCGACCGCTGCGAGAATGTCGCCCCAGATCTCGGACGTCGGATCGATGACGTGGAAGTGCCCGCCCGGTCCTTCGACCATGCTGACCGAATCGGGTCCACCGGAAGCAGCGGCGTAGTACTCACGGCTGATCTCGAGAAGATTGGGGTCGTCGGACACCGCGCAGGCCACCACGTGCGGAACGCCGATGGGAAGCCGTGCGATGGGCGAGGATTCGTCGTACGCGGCATGCATGTCGAGATATCGGCCACCGATCGCGGCCGATACGGCACCCTCGCCGAGCCAACGTTCGTCGCCGAGTTGGAGGTTCAGAACTCCGGCGAGGCTGACGGCGACGGCGGGGCACACGGTCTTCCCGACCGAATCGGCCGCGAGTCGAAGCGCGAGCTGGCCTCCGGCGGAATGACCGAGTACGACGACGCGTCCCAGATCCAGATCCAGATTCGCGTTCGCAGTCCCCAGTGCCGCGAGTGCGGAGGCGACGTCGCTCGTCATGACATCCCAGCCGTGCTCGTCCGGGCGCCGGTACTCGACGTTCCATGTTGCGTAACCGCGCTTCGTGAGATCGACGGCCATCGCGTCCATCAGGTCGAATTCCCAACGCGAGCGCCAGTATCCGCCGTGCACGAGAACTGCGACGGGGAACGGGCCGTCGCCGTCGGGCAGCCGCAGTTCCACGCGCTGCTCGCGGTGCTCTCCGTATTCGACGATGGTGCCGGGGTGAAAGCGGTGGAAGTAGACGCTGTCGATCGCGAATCGGAGCCCGTCGAGCCCACGGCCACGGATGTGCGTGCGAATACCGCTCGAACGGTCCGGCGGGCATTGCCCGAGGTCGACACGGACGACACCGTCGTACCCGGCCGCGTCGAATTCGGCTCCGGTGCCGGGGACCACGATGACCTCACCGGGACCGGTCGGAGCATCGACGATGCCGCCGGTGAGGCCTCGGGCCGACAGGGCTGCGGCGATCAGCTCGTCGGCAGTCGTTCTGTCCGCGAACACATTCGGTCCGACCAGGATGTCGACGTGGGTCGAGCGCTCCGTCACAGTGTTACCGCTCGTCTCGCGGGCGCAAGCAGCGGCAGGACGTGTTCACCGAGAACCTCGATGCCACGGTCGTCCGTCAGTCCCTGCGGAGTTCCGAAGTCGATGCGGTGCACGCCTGCGTCGATCAGCTTCTGCGCCTGTGCAGCCACCTGTTCGGGGTTGCCGGAGAAGGCGAACAGATCGAGGAGGTCGTCCGGGATCAACCTGCCTGCTGCGTCGTGATCACCGTCGGCGACAAGCGCTTTCACACGGTCGAGCAGATCGGTCGGAATCTCGACGGTGGGGTCGAGTTCGGCTACGACGGCCAGGTACATGGCGACCTCGCGACGTGCCTTCGACCGTGCCGCCGGTCCATCGAGATCGACGACGGTGACGGCACCGAGCACGATGCGCGTGGCACCCGGTTCCCGGCCCGCTCGGAGTTCACCGGGCGCGAGGCGTTCACGCATCACCGACACCATGGCCGGATTCGCCGTGCCTCCGATCTTGATCTCGTCGGCGATACTGCCCGCCAACGCCGATGCCTTCGGACCCCACACGCCCATGAGCAGGGGAGGACGTGCGCGTTCGATCGGGAAACGAGGAACGACCCCTGGCGCGAGGCGGAAGTGCTTGCCTTCGAATCCGCGGCCGTCGGCGGCGAGCAGGCGGTAGACGTACTCGACCACCTCGGACAGATATCCGAGTGGGGCAGGCTGCGCCAATCCGACGTCGCCGAGCCAGGTGCCACGGGCGAGGCCGAAGTACGCACGGCCGTGCGAGGCGAGATCGAGCGCAGCGAGCTGACCGGCGATTTCGTACGGGTGCATGGAGTACGGGTTCCAACACGCAGGACCGAGCCTGACCCGTGTGGTCGCTGCAGCCATTTCCAGCAACGGGAAGATGGGCGGCGAGAACATCAGGTCGGAGAAGACGCTGACGACGTCGAAGTCGTAGCGTTCGGCAATGGATGCGAGTCGACCGTATTCACCGGCCGGTTTGTCGCCCTGGATGCCGAGGCCGAATTCGACTGGGGGAAGACTCATGTCAGGTCCTCCGACCGCAACTGGCACTTGCCGGTGCGTTCGATACGCATGATCAACCGTTCTTCTGGATCGGGGCAGGCGACGAGCGAATCCTTGTTCATCCAGTCGTCTGCGGGGAGGTCACGTTGTTTGGCCGACAGCATCGGCAGGACGGCAGCAAAGGCGTACATGCAGAAGTGCTTGCCCTCGGGCAGTCGCATCTCGTTGGAGCGGACGATGTCGATGTAGTCGTCGACCATCATTCCGCAGACCGATCGTCCTTCGATCCGGTCCACATGGATGCGCAGGTCGTAGAGCTCCATGTCCGTGCCCGGTTCCGAGGCGGGGCCAGGCTCGTTGTTCACGGTGGTCATAGGCGTTGATTCCTCGAATTCGGTAGCCGGAACGTCAGTGGGTGGTAGCGAGCGCGGGTCGATCGGTGAGCCAGCAGGCCACCTGGCCGGGGCCGTCGATCAACAAGCTCGGTTCGGTGGTGCACGAGGAGAACGCGTGCGAGCACCGCGGTGCGAAACTGCATCCGCTGGGTCGATTGCTGGGGTCGGGGACCTCGCCCGCGAGTGTCTGCGGTAGCCCGACGCCTGCCTCGACGCGGGGAATGGCTGCGATCAGTGCCCGGGTGTAGGGGTGCTTGGGATCGGTCCAGAGCCGTTCCGTCGGTGCAGCTTCCACGACTTTGCCGAGGTACATGACGGCCGTGACATCGGCGATGTGCCGAACGAGGGACAGGTCGTGCGAGATGAACAACATCCCGACGCCCAGTTCCTTGACCAACTCGGTCAGCGTGTTGACCACCTGCACCTGGGACGACGCATCCAGCGCGGTGACGGGCTCGTCGGCGATGAGAACCGACGGCTCGGCGACGAGTGCCCGTGCGATCGCGATTCGCTGCAGTTGCCCGCCCGAGAACTGATGTGGGTAGCGGCTCACCGCCGAGCTCGGCATTCCGACTCGGTTCAGTTGCGCCACAGCACGATCACGGCGTGCACTGCCGCGTACGTCGGCGGGCACTCCGTCCATCAACTGCTCGCCGACGCGTCGCCGCGGGTTGAGCGAGGAGTACGGATTCTGGAACACCATCTGCAGTCCGAGCTGCGCAGCGGACCGCCGGCGCCACCCGAGCGGGCGGACGCGATCTCCCGACAGGGTCACCGTCCCGGCGGCAGGCTCGATCAGCCCGGACGCCACTCGCGCCAACGATGATTTGCCACAACCGGATTCGCCGACGAGTCCGACGATCTGACCGGGTTCGACGGTCAACGAGACACCGTCGACCGCGCGGACGACGGTGCCCGAGTTCGACTTGTACTCGACGGCGACGTCGTTCATCTGCAATGCGGTCACTTACGACTCCTTCGAAACAGCGCCGGCCGGACTGTGCACCACGCATGCGGCGAGATGACGAGTACTCGGCATGTCGAGGTCCTCGATTATCGGTACCCGAACGAGTGCTGGGACGAGCCCGGTGCACGCGTCCTGGGCGTCGTCGCACCGGGGAGCGAACGGGCAGCCTTCGGGCGCAGTCGATGCGGTGACGGGTTGTCCCTTGATCGGCGTCAGTTCCGACCGCACGCCGTCGACGTCCGAGGTTTCCGGTCGTGCCTTGAGCAGCGCGCTGGTGTACGGATGCCGCGGGTTGCGCAGCAGTTCCTCGGTGGGCGCCGTTTCGAGCACCCGGCCCGCATAGAACACGTAGGTCCGCTCTGCCAGTGCGGCAAGCACTCCCAGATCGTGCGTGATGAACATGACGCTGAGGTCCATCTCGCTGCTCAACCGGTGGAACAGTTGCAGGATCCCGGCCTGGACGGTGACATCCAGAGCGGTGGTCGGCTCGTCGGCGATGACCAGTTTGGGTTCCGCGGCGAGGGCGATCGCGATGGCGATACGTTGACGCATGCCGCCGGAGAACTGGTGAGGATAGTTCTTCAGCGCGTTCTTCGGGTCTGGGATGCGTACCTGGTCGAGCAGCTCGACCGCGCGGGCTTTCGCAGCGGACTTGCTCAGACCCAGATGTACGCGCATGTGTTCGGTCAGTTGCGAGCCGACGGTGAGCATCGGGTGCAGTGCCGCAGTGGGATCCTGGAACACCATCGCGATCTCGCCGCCGCGCAGCTTCTGCCACCCTTTCCGGTCGAGGGAGGACAGCGTGGTTCCGTCGAACTCGATGGTGCCGCGGGTGGATGCGCCGTCGGGGAGAAGGTTGAGCAGAGCGCGTCCGGTCATGCTCTTGCCCGAGCCGGACTCGCCTGCGATACCGATGATCTCACCGCGACCGACGGTGAGATCGACATCGGCGAGTACGTCGAACGGACCGTCGACGCTGGGCAGGCTCACGCCGAGTCCGTCGAGTGTCAGCAGTGGTGATTGCACAACAGGTGTGTCCGTCGGTGTCGGTGTGGCGAATGTGGAGCCGATCATGTCAGCGACCTCCGAGAGAATGCGGATCGAGTCGGTCACGAAGTGCGTCTCCGATGACGTTGCACGCGAGAACGACCGTCAGAATTGCCAGGCCGGGGAACACGCTGACCCACCACCGGCTGATGTCGTTCGTGCCGAGAGCGATCATCGCGCCCCACTCCGGTGCTGGCGGTCTCGGACCGAGCCCCAGGAACGACAGCGCGGCGAGCAACAGGATGGCGTTGCCGACCTCGAGAGTGGCGAGCACGATGGCAGGCCCGACACTGTTGGGCAGGACGTCGCGGCGCAGTGCCGTGACGGGCCCGACGCCGAGCATGCGCGAGACGTTGAGGTAATCCTCGCTTCGGGTGCTCAGTACGGCGCCGCGGATGACGCGGGCATACACCGGCCACGACACGATGACCAGCGCCAGCACCGCGTTCTGGGTACTCGGGCCGAACGCCGCGGTCACTGCCATCGCCAGAATGATCTGGGGAAAGGCGAACACGAGATCGGTGAGTCGCATGATCGACTCGTCGACGAACCGTCCGATGTATCCCGCGATCATGCCCAGAAGACCACCGACCACCAGCGAGGCCGCGACGATCGACAACGCGAGCGGAATGGACAGTCGTGCACCGAAGATGACACGTGAGAGCACGTCGCGACCGAGCTCGTCGGTCCCGAAGAGATGCTCCCCGCTGGGGCTCGCGTAGATGTTCGAGGTCTGCTCGAGGGGGCCGTACGGCGCCAACAGCGGTGCGAACGCTGCGATGAACGCCCATCCGGCGGCGATGACCAGCGCAGCGACGACCACCGGCTGCCGCCAGATCTTGCTGGCCTCGGTCTTCTTCGGCCACCACCGACGTGGTGTGCGGCCCTTGCGGATACGCACCGAAGGCGTGCCGGCGTCGGCTCTGGTGTCTGTCAGTGTCATGTCAGTCGCACTCTCGGATCGGCCAACCCGTACAGCAGGTCGACAACCAGGTTGAGGAGTAGGTACACCGCCGCGACGAACAAGGTGACACCGAGGATCGCGGGACGGTCGAGGGCGGAGGCGCTCTGGTACGCGTATTGACCGAGTCCCGGCCACGAGAAGATGCTCTCCACGAGTACCGTGCCCGACAACAAGGTTGCGAAGCTGATTCCGATGACCGTGATGATCGGGACGATGCCCGCACGCATCAGGTGTTTGATCAACACCGTCCGAGTGGACAAGCCCTTGGCGTACGCCGCGGAGATGTAGTCCTTGCGCAGCACCTCGAGCAGCGCCGACCGCACGAAGCGGGTCAGCATCGCGACGGTCACCGACGTCAGAACCAGGATCGGCAGGATGGTGTGTTGTGCTGCGTCCCAGGCGACGTCGAACTGGCCGCCGATCAGCGCGTCGACGGTGTACATCCCCGTGACGTGGTCGGGCGGCGAGAACTGAGGGCTGAGCCGTCCGCCGTTGGGGGATACACCGAGGACGAAGAAGAACAGATACAGCGCGAGGATGGCGAGCCAGAACGGCGGAGTCGACAGACCGAGGAGCGAGACGACACGGACCGCCTGATCGGCCGTCTTGCCGTGCCGGACCGCGGCCAGCAGGCCGAGTGCGCCGCCGATCAGGATCGAGAGAAACAATGTCGGAATGGCGATCTCGAGGGTCGTGGGGACGTAGTCGAGCAGATCGGTCAGTACCGGCCGTCCTGTCTGCTGCGAGGTACCGAGGTCACCCTGCAGGAGATTTCCGAGATAGGTGAAGTACTGCACGATCAGTGGCCGATCCAAGCCCCACTTGGCCTCGAACGCGGCGACCGCTTCGGGGTTTCCGAGTGCCGCGTCGGAAAGATTGGCGGAGACCGGATCTCCTGGTACGGCTTGGACCAGGATGAACCCGACCACCGTCGCACCCCACAACAGCCCGATCGTGGTCAGCAGTCGTCGTAGCAGATACCGCAGAAGCGGCCGATTCTTGCGTTGCTTCCGATCCGCGACATCGGCCGAGACTTCGGCATCCGTCGCCGTCGAAGCGGACAGTTGTGGAGTGGACATGATCAGGCGGCTTTCACGGAGGCGAGATCGACGATCCACGCAGCGGGGGTGTAGTCGGCGCCGGTGACCGCCGAAGTGGAGACGACGCAACCGGAGTTGACCGCGAGCGGAATGAACGGTGAGTCCGTCGCCATGACGCGCTGCCAGTCCTGCACTTTCTCGGCACGTCCCTCGTCGGAGTAGTCGTCGAGGAAGGCCTGTGCGGTCGCAATGGCAGCGGGACTCGCGTTGGCATCGGTCCATCCGGCGCGGGCGGAGTTGACGCCGCCGGGCTTCATGAGCTGAACCAGATTCTCGGCGCGTGGGTAGGTCAACGCCTGGGGGCTCATGCCCATCGGCGCTTCACCGGCGCGGTTGCGTTCGAGGAAGGCGGCAAGTGGGAGCGGAGTGAGCTGCAGATCGATTCCGGCCTTGGCGACATCACCCTGGATCTTGGTGGCGACGGTACCGAGATCGACGCCGCGGTAGGTGATGGCGGGATAGATGTACTCGACAGGCTTGCCGGACAGTCCGGCCTGCTCGACCAGTGCGGACGCACGTTCGAGATCCTGCACCGGCCCGTCTTCCTTCGGAAGTGATCCGGGATATGCCGGCGCGATGAATCCACCGAGAGTGTCGCCGCCTCGGCCGTACAGGTCGGCGATTCCCTGGTAGTCGAGCGCTGCCTTGAACGCGGTGGCGAACGCCGGGTTGCTCGTCACCTCGGACACGGCGGGATTGGTGTTGGCGTACGCGTAGTACATGGTGTCCTGGAGCTCGGACACGGTCAGCGTGTCCGGAAGGCCCTCGAGGAGGTTGCCGGTGAGGTCCAGCGACAGCTCGGGCGAGGTCGACCGTGTCATCGTGAGCTTCTGATTCTGAATGTCGCTGTTGCGGATGACCACTCGCGTGTACTCGGGCTTGTCGCCCCAGTAGTTCTCGTTCGCGGTCAGGACGATCTCGTTGCCCGGATCGTTGCGGTCGACGACGTACGGCCCGCTACCTGCGGATTCCTGATCCAGGAACGTCTGCGCGGTGTCCGCGGTCGAGGCGTCGGCTGCATCGCTTGCGCCGTTGGCCTGCGCCACCTCGGAATTGACGATGGATGCCGCGGGCATGGCGAGCAGGGTCACGAGCGTCGGGCGGGGGATTTCGCTGGTGATGGTCACGGTGCGCTCGTCCGGCGCTGCGAAGGTGAGACCGGCGAAGAAGCCGGATGCGCTTCCCTTGATGTTCAGCATCCGGTTGAAGGAGAACAGCACGTCCTCGGATGTGACAGGAGAGCCGTCGGAGAACACGGCGTTCTCGCGCAGCGTGAACGTGAAGGCGGAGTTGTCCTCGTTGGCCTCGAAGCTCTCCGCGAGGTCGGGTACGGGAGTGGTGATGTCCGAGCCCTCGAACGTCAGCAGTGTCGAGTACAGCGAATGAACGCTGAGGTACCCGGTCTGCTCGTACGCCCTGGCCGGGTCGAGTGTCTTGTACACGAACGATGTGTTGACGACGAGGGTGTCGTCGGCGCCGCTCGAAGAGCCTCCGGCGGAACAGCCTGCGGCCGCGGTGAGTGCCACCGCAGCAAGGGCGACGGCGGTCTTGGTGCCGCGGCCGACACGTGACGCCGTCACGCTGCCTCGACGCCTGGACGATGGATGCGCGAACATGACTCTCCTTGCGGAAGTGCTTGAAGGGGAAACCCGACGGAAATGTCGAAGGTCGATGACATCAATCTACGGATCGTTTGTAAAGTAGCAGTGCATGTCTGTTTAATCTGTGTAAACGCTCTATCTTTTCGACACGATCACGGGTGAAACTTGGGTCCGGCATCGATCAAAGGAGCAAAAACGTGTTGCAAGAACAAGTTCGGAGGCTGCGCAAGGAGCGTGGGATGTCGCTCCGGCAGCTTGCGGACGCTGCGGGCGTATCCGCAGGTCTGCTCAGCCAGATCGAGCGTGGCAACACCGACCCGAGTCTCAGCACCATTCGCAAGCTCGCGACGGTGTTCGGGGCGGATCTGTCGACGCTGTTCGCCGAGGGTGCGCCTCCCGCCGTGCACGTGAGCAGTCCGGGTAAGCGACCCAAGCTTTCCGGCGCCGACGGAGACATCGCCTACGAGCGGCTCACCCCGGGTCGAACCGATCTCGAGGTACTGCACGGACGGATGGAGCCGGGCGAGAGCACATCCGACGAGCCATGGTGTCATCCGTCGACCGAATGCGCTGTCGTGGTGGTGGGTTCGATGACGGCAGAGATCGGCGGGGTGCGATACGAATTGGTGATCGGTGAGAGTGTCACGTTCGACTCGCGCCTGCCGCATCGTTACTTCAACGATTCCGGTGCTCCCGCAGAATTCCTGCTGTCGGTCACCCCGCCGAACCCCTGAGCGACCGACCCTCAGGTACTCGGAACGGGCGCAAGCCGTTCCGAGTGCCGGTGGACGATTCGCCATCGAGTTCCGTTCCAGCGGAACGCCTCCGTCACACGTGACCGGCGTTCCGCCGCGGTCTCCGCATCGATTCCGACCAGTAGGTAGCGGGCCAACGCCGTGTCGCCCCACGCATCGACCACCAGATCGGTTGCGCCGAAACTCGACAACGACGGCGGGCTCGCCCGGCTTGCCCGATGGGCGTCCAGTTCCGATGTGCCGCGGATCATGTCGGGTAGATGCGACTCCCAGGCGGTCACCGACGGATCGAGATGGACGTTGAACCGCACCCAGTCTCGATGCTGGAACGCGTCGTACATGTCGTCGAGCGCGCTCTGGATCTGTTCTTTCGCAACGGCGTTCATGCTGGAGCGTCCTGCGGTTCGAACACCGCGCTCAGGTCGTCGCGCACGACGACGCCGTCCTTGACCACGACCGAGAGGCTGCGATACGTCGCGGTGTCGAGCGACGGGTCGCCCTCGGTCACGATGAGATCGGCGTACTTGCCAGTCTCGACGGTGCCCAGCTTGTCGTCCGCGCGGAGCCACTGTGCGGGAACGATCGTCGCGGCAGCCAACGCGGCCTTGGGCCCGAGAGCTCCGTCGGACATGTGCTCGAGTTCGCGGACGGCCGCGCTTGTGCCCTCGAAATCCCAGAACGGGGGCATGTCGCTGCCGAGCATGACCGTCACTCCTGCGTCGACTGCGCTCCGAAAGCTTTGCATGTGACGCTCACCGGCACCGAGCGATCGCTGCTGCATCCACTCGGGCACACCGAGTTCGTCGAAGAACGACTTGCACCGAGTGACGACGAGAGTGGGTACGAGTGCACACCCCTTCTCGGCCATGGCTGCGGTGACCTCGTCGGTCAGCTCGTAACCGTGCTCGACACAATCGAGTCCCAGCTCGACGGCCTCGGCGATGACCGGCGCAGGTCCGGCGTGTGCGGTGATCTTGCGGCCCCACTCGTGTGCTGTGCTGATCGCCGCTTCGAGTTCGCCGCGTGTGACCTGCCGGGTGTCGATCTTCTCGTGCTGTCCCGAAATGCCACCGGAAATCATGACTTTGATGAAATCGGCGCCCGCTCGGATCTGCTGGCGCACGCCCTGGCGGAACCCGGTTTCGCCGTCGCATTCCAAACCACCGGACGAACCGTGGCCGTGGCCTCCGGTGCAGCAGATCGGACGGCCTGCGGTGAACATGCGAGGGCCGCGCAACTTTCCGGACTCGATCGACGCCTTGAGCGGAAAATCGGCGTGATCCTTCTCGCCGACACACCTGATGGTGGTCACCCCGCACTGCAGGGTGCGGGCTGCGCCGTCGGCCATGTGCAGCACCAGCTGAGGCGCCGACATCGCTTTGACCTCGGCGCCGCGCGGGCCGGGGAGGGAAAGAGACAAGTGCGTGTGCATGTTGATCAGACCGGGGGAGACGAACCGTCCACCGAGATCCATGACTCGGTGACGCCGGTTCCCGAGGGCGTCGCGAACCTCGCGTTCGGTTCCGACTGCGGCGATGGTGTTGCCGCTGATCCACACGGCAGCTCCGGTCAGAGCCTCCGTACGGGTAGCGTCGACGACGCTGCAGTTGTGCAGCAGTAGTTCGGTGGTCATCAGTGCGTCCTTTGTGCTCTGGGAACTGTGTTTTCGGAGTTGTCGTCCAGCACGATCCGGCCGTCGATGGCCACCCACTCGGGTGAGAGCTCGGACCAGCTGGCGGGTGCGATCGACAGCGGGTCGGTGGGCCAGCAGACGAGATCGGCGATGGAATCGATGGCAAGCGTCCCGAGATCGGGCAGGCCTAGATAATCGCCGGCGTCGCGGGTGTACATCTCGAATGCCGTGCGGGGATCGAGGGCCTCGTGCGCGCCGATGCTCGAACCGTCCCATGCTTGCCGGGTCACCGCTATCTGTGCGCCGATCATCGGATCGGCAGGATGGGTATCGGAACCGGCGGCGAACCGAAATCCGAGCGCGGCCATCGACGCCAGTGGCATCGTTCGTGCCGCGAGAGGTCCCCAGGCCGAACGCATCTCGTCGCTGTAGACGAAGGCGAGCGGAGGATTGACGGAGATCCGGATGCCGAGCTCGGCACACCCCTGGATGTCGAGCACGTCCAGATGGAACGCGTGCGCGATGCTGATGTGATGTGGCCTGCGATCACCGAGACTGCGCACCGCGTCGATGATCGCGCCGATCGCGCCCCCGCCCATGGCGTGAATGCAGATCGGCCAGTCGCGATCCGCACACAGCTTCAGTGTCTCTCGGAGCTCGTCGGTGCTGTAGTGCGGATGAGCGTGCTCCGCCTCGCCCTCGCGCATCCAGGCGTTGACGAACTCGCCGTCGAGCAGGATCTTCAGCGACCACGCCTGCAACCGATCGTCGCCGGCACCGGGAAGCACGGCACTGCCCAGTACGCGGCTCATCTCGGCAGCGAAGGGAGCTCGCCAGTCGAAGCGGTTCATCAAGCGAATGCGTTGCGGCAAACGGCCTTCGGCTCGGAGCTCGGTGTACAGCTGCCATGCGGAGTCGAAGGCGCCCGCGAGTCCGGGGTCGGCGACCGAGGTGATGCCCATCGTCAACAGCTTCTGGCATGCCTCGGCCAGGATGTCGAGACGGTATCTCTGATCGCTCATGCCGAGAACGTAGATGGCGTCGTTGACCACGCGCACCGCGGGACCACGGAGGTATCCGGACACTCGATCGTAGGAGTCGGCGTCGAGTCCGAGGAGAATGTCGGACATGGCCGCTGCACCGGCAGAGTTGATCACCGCACGGTCGGGCCGTCGATACAGGTACACCGGTACGTCGGAGCTGACGGCATCGAGTTCCGCGGCAGTCGGCAACCTCTGCTCGGCCAGGTTGTTCTCGTTCCACGCCGCGTTGTCGGCGAAGCACCGAATCCAACCACCGGGAGCGGTCTTCGGTGCACGTTCGGCGACCTGCTCGACGATCTCCGCGACGGATCGGGCGTGCTCGAGCCTCAGCATGGTGAACTCGTGCGATGCCTTCTCGAGATGCATGTGGGTGTCGATGAACCCTGGCCACACTGTCCGACCGCGTAGGTCGACTCGCTCGGTGTTCGGGCCGGCCATCGATTCGACATCGGCGACCGAACTTGCTGCCACCACACGGTTTCCGGAGATTCCGAGTGCATCGACGCGTCCGAGTACTGGGTCGAACGTGTCGATGGTCCCGTTGTGTATCAGCCAATCCATGTCGTCCACCTGGGTAGAGATTCACGCATGTGTATAACCCTGACATACAAATGTGTAGCTGGTGTAAATATTCGTAACTTGATGCATCACACGATCACCGACGAGCGTGGTGCCCAGCGCGCGTGCCTGGTGCCCTGTTCACCATCTCTGACCAGACTCAAGCGCGGAGGCGGTCCGTCGGTGCGACCGGTCGGCGGTCGACGGTTACCCGCGGCGAACTGAGCAGGCCACACGGCGCCCGGACCGGTGTATCCCTGCTCGGCGGCCGCATGCAGTGTCCACTGGGGGTCGTACAGATGAGTGCGCCCGATGGCAACGAGATCGGCTCTTCCGGCGAGCAGGACCGAGTTGACGTCGTCGTGCGAGGATATCGCCCCGACCGCGATGACAGCGGTTCCGTATTTCGTGCCCACCTCGTTGCGGATCCGATCGGCGAACGGTGTCTGATAGCTGCGGCCGAACTGCGGCTTCTCGCTGCTGACGACCTGGCCGGAGGAGACGTTGACGACGTCGACTCCGCGCTGTGCGAATGCGGCGGCAATGGCGACCGCGTCGTTGATGTCGTTGCCTCCCTCGGCCCAGTCGGTTGCGGAGATGCGTACGGACAGTGGGCGTTCGGCGGGCCACGCCGAACGGACCGCGTCGAATACCCGCAGCGGAAAGCGCAACCGGTTCTCGGACGACCCCCCGTACTCGTCGTCCCGGGTGTTGGTCAGTGGGGACAGGAACGAGGACAGCAGATAGCCGTGGGCGCAGTGCAGTTCGAGGATGTCGAAACCTGCCCGCGCGGCTGCTTCGGCGGCGGCGACGAACTCGGCTTCCACAGCGGCCATGCCTGCGGCGTCGAGTGCTGTCGGAGTCTGGTTTCGTGCCGAGTAGGGCAGCGGCGACGCGCTGACGAGCTCCCAGTTGTCCTCGTCGAGCGGTGCGTCGATTCCGTCCCACATCAGCTTGGTCGAGCCCTTGCGCCCCGAGTGGCCGAGCTGCACGCCGATCTTCGCCGACGAGTGCTCGTGCACGAAGTCGACGATGCGAGTCCAGGACTGCTCCTGCTCGTCTGTGTACAACCCGGTGCAACCAGGAGTGATGCGTCCGGCCGGGCTGACGCAGACCATCTCGGTCATGACCAGTGCGGGCCCGCCCATCGCCTTGGAGCCGAGATGGGTCAGGTGGAAGTCACCGGGGACACCGTCGACCGCGGAGTACATATCCATCGAGGAGACGACAATGCGGTTGTTCAGCTCGAGCGGACCGAGTCGAAACGGCTGAAACATCGGCGGGCAGACTGCGTCGGTGCCGGCGAACCAAGCGTCGGTCTCGGCGACGAACTCCGGGTCGCGGAGCTTCAAGTTGTCGTAGGTGATCCGCCGACTCCGCGTCATGATGTTGAAGGTGAACTGCCGCGGATCCTGGTCCACGTACTGGGCGATGTTCTCGAACCATTCGAGGCTGGCCTGCGCGGCGCGCTGCACGGAGACGACGACCGGTGCGCGCTCGGACTCGTACGCGCCGAGTGCGGCCTCGACGCTCCCGTTCTCCTGCAGGCAGGCGGCCAGGGCGAGTGCGTCCTCCATGGCGAGTTTGGTGCCCGAGCCGATAGAGAAGTGCGCGGTGTGGGCGGCGTCGCCGAGGATGACGACGTTGCCACTGTGCCAGCGTTCGTTTCGAACGGTGGTGAAATTGATCCACCGTGAGTTGTTGGTCAGGATCGTGTGCTCGCCGAGGACGTCCGCGAACATCTCTCGCACCACGGCGATGGAGTCCTCGTCGCTCTCGCCGGGTCGGAAGTCTCGATCGCGGCTACGGTCGAATCCTGCACGCTTCCACACATCTTCGTGCATCTCGACGATGAACGTGCTGCCGTCGTCGCCGTACGGGTAACCGTGGATCTGCATGACGCCGTGCGGGGTCTCGGCGATGTAGAACTTGAAGGCCTCGAAGATCTTGTCGGTGCCGAGCCACATGTACTTGCTGCGCCGGACATCGAGTGTGGGTTCGAAGGTCTCGGCGTAGCGGGTGCGCACCGCGGAGTTGAGTCCGTCTGCAGCGATCACGAGGTCGTGGCTGCGGCGTAGTTCGTCGACGTCGGGTGCGAGCGTGCTGAAGTGCACGTCGACGTTCAGCTCGACCGCACGCTCCTGCAGGATCTGCAACAGCACAGCGCGCGACATCGCGGCGAATCCCTGGCCGCCTGCGGTGTGGACGGTGCCGCGGTAGTGGACGTCGATGTCGTCCCAGCGCGCGAAGTGGCGAGCCATGCGGTCGTAGATCACGGGGTCGGCGTTCTCGATCGCTCCGAGTGTCTCGTCGCTGAAGACGACACCGAAGCCGAAGGTGTCATCGGCTGCGTTGCGCTCCCACACGGTGATCTCGTGTGCCGGGTCGAGTTGCTTGGCGAGGGCGGCGAAGTACAACCCGCCGGGGCCGCCGCCTACTACTGCGATTCGCATTGTGTTCCTTACGGTTTGGCAGCATCGATCTACGTCGTGGCTCTAGTTCAAATATAGCGTATATGCGACGGACGTCAATTCTGCGCTATATCGATCGACAGTGCGCGACGGACCTCGGGCGGCCACGGCGCCGCGCCTTCCGAGGATGTGCTGGTGTGTACGACGGTCATGGTTCCGTCGGCGACCGGCCCCTCCGGCCCGGTGACGACGAACCGGTAGGTCAGGGAGCTGGCTCCCAGTCGAGCCACCGTGAGGACAACGGTGACGACGTCGCCGAACCACACCCGGCCTCGATAGTCGACGCTGTAGCTCACCCGTGGGATCACCCCGAACAGATCGGCCCGTCCGATCGAGCGCAGCAGCTCCGCCTCGGCCGCCTCCACCCAGCGGATGACCGTCGAGTGATGGTAGTGCCCAGCGGCGTCGGTGTCGGACCACTCCACCCGTGAGGTGAGAGTGGCGCCGATCGAGGTCGTCATGCGCTGGCTCGGTCGTTCTCGTGCAGACGGAACCGCTGGAGCTTACCGCTGTCGGTGCGCGGAAGTGAGTCGCGAAATTCGATACTTCGTGGGTACTTGTACGGCGCTGCAATGGATTTGACGAACCGCTGTATGTCCTCGATCAGCATGGCGTCGCCGATCATGCCCGGCTTCAGAACGATGGCGGCGTGTACGATCATGCCTCGCGCTTCGTCGGGGATGCCGATCACGGCGGATTCGGCGACGGACGGGTGCTGGTCCACCGCGAATTCGACCTCGGGCGCGGCGATGTTGTAGCCCGAGCTGACGATCATGTCGTCGCTGCGGGCCTGGTACCAGAAGTACCCGTCGGCGTCGCAGACGAACGTGTCCCCGGTGATGTTCCAGCCGTCGCGCACGTACTTCCCCTGCCGCTCGTCGGCCAGATAACGACATCCGGTGGGGCCCTTGACTGCGAGTAGCCCCGCCGTTCCCGGCAGAACCGGATTGCCCTCGGAGTCCTGAATGCGGGCAACGAATCCGGGGACTGCTCGTCCGGTTGCGCCCGGCCTGATGTCGTCGTCCGCGGCCGAGATGAACACGTGCAGCATCTCGGTGGCGCCGATTCCGTCGATCAGTTTGAGTCCGGTGCGTTCGTGGAACTGTTGCCACACCGCGACCGGAAGATGCTCTCCGGCGGAGACCCCGCGCCGCAGCGAAGCCAGGTCGGATTCGGCGCCTGCAGCCATGATGGCGCGATACGCGGTGGGTGCGGTGAACAACACCGTCACCGAATGATCGCGGACCAGCTCGGCGAGTTCGGTCGGAGTTGCCCGCTCGACGAGCAAGGTGGTCGCCCCCACTCGAAGCGGGAACACCACGAGGCCGCCCAAGCCGAACGTGAACGCGAGTGGGGGAGTGCCGGTGAAGACGTCGTCGCGCGTCGGTTTGAGTACGTGTTCGGAGAACGTGTCGGCGTTGGCGAGCACGTCGCGATGAAAGTGCATGGTGGCCTTGGGGACTCCGGTCGTTCCGGATGTCGGAGCCAGCAGCACCACGTCGTCGGCCGCGGTGTCGACGTTGGCGAAGTCGGTGGCCTTCCCCGCGCTGCGCACCGTCAGGTCCTGGCCGGTGTCGGAGCCGTACACGAGAGTGGTCGCGGTGGTCTCGACCGCGGTGAGTTCCGCCGCGAACCGGTGATCGCACAACATGATCGACGGCGAAGTGATGTCGACGATCTTGGTGATCTCGGGTGCGCGAAGCATCGGCATGGTGGTGACGACGACTCCGCCTGCCTTCACTACCGCGAACCAACATGCGACGAGCCAGGGATTGTTGGGTCCGCGGAGCAGAACGCGCTGGCCGGGCTCGAGTCCGAGATCCTCGGTAAGGACACGGGCGACCTGATTCGATCGCGCCAGCAGTTCGCCGTACGTCCACACCGATGACGGCGAGAGCAGGCACGGTTTGTCGGAGCCGACGATGGCGACCATGTCGTCGAGCAGAACGGCGGCGCAGTTCAGGCGTTCCGGATACTGGAGCGAGGGCAGCTCGAACTGGAACTCCGGCCACGAGGACTCGGGGGGAAGATTGTCTCGGCAGAAGGTGTCGACGTGCGCCGACGGTGACAGGGGCATGTCCGTGCCTTTCGAGTTCTGTGCGGTGAAACCAGTATGCACAGTCTGTGACGACAAAACGCTAGGCGACATAGATAGTTAACCTGATGGTTGCAATACGCCGCAGGGGAATCGCTGGATTACGGTGTGCATATGTCGAGTGAGACCGAACAGGAGCCGTTGGATGCGTCCGTGGCGACGGAAATCCAGCCACGTCAGCTGATCGTCACGATCTTCGGTCTGTACGCGCGCGCCGAGAGCAACTGGCTGTCGGTGGCGTCGGTGGTGAAGTTGATGGCAGAACTCGACATCGACGGGCCGGCCGTTCGATCGTCGATTTCCCGGCTGAAGCGTCGGGATGTGTTGCTCAGCAGTCGATTCGACGGTGCAGCCGGCTATTCGCTGTCTCAGCGAAGCCTGGATGTGGTGAACGAGGGCGACACTCGCATCTTCGACAGGCGCCGAGCCACCCTCGACGACGGATGGCTTCTCGTGGTCTTCTCGGTGCCCGAATCCGAGCGAGAAAAGCGGCATTCGCTTCGGAGCGCACTGACGACCCTCGGATTCGGGACGGCCGCCCCCGGCGTCTGGATCGCTCCGGGGAATCTCGAGCGCGAGACCCGCGACACACTCGACAAGCGGACGTTGTCCGCGTACGTCGACATCTTTCGGTCCGAACATCTCGCATACGGCGACCTACGGTCCAAGGTGCGCTCGTGGTGGAACCTCAACGAGTTGTCGGAGCTGTACGGCGATTTCGTGCGGCGATACCGCAGTGTGTCGTCGGCTCTCGACGCCAACGGTGTCACGGCCTCGGTCGCGTTCGAGCAGTACGTGCCGATGTTGACCGAATGGCGACGGCTTCCCTACCTCGATCCTGGCCTACCGCTGACGTTGCTGCCTCAGGGGTGGACCGGGGTCACGGCCGAAGCGTTGTTCGCGGACCTGAACAGCCGATTGAGCGGTCCGGCCCGTGAACATGCGCTGTCGGTCATTCATCGGTGATCGATCGAATTCAGAGGTGGGCGACTGCCTGAATCTCGATCAATGCCTCGGGCTGCCACAGTGACGTGACCCCGATGCCCGCCATCGCGGGATATTCCGTCCCCGCGAGCTCGCGCCAGATCTTGCCGATCTCACGTCCGTTCGCCTGGTAATCGGGGATATCGAGTAGGTAGATCGTGACGTCGACGAGGTTCTGCGGTGACCCGCCTGCGGCCTCGAGAGCGGTGAGCAGGTTGGTCATCGCCTGACGGAACTGCGTGAGAATTCCTCCCTCGACGATGTGGCCCGATGCGTCCAAGGCGGTCTGTCCCGCCAGATAGACGACGTTGTCCGCGCGGACCGCATGGGAGAACCCGGACGGCTTTCCGAGGGTGGACGGGTTGATTCGCTCGATGGCCATGTGCGCCGGAGTCCCTTCGGTCGATGTTTCCTGACATCTCGAATATATGGTGCTACATTCACCACCGTAATCGAAACGCTACAAAACAGCTACCGGGCGAGCCGATGGGCGCGCTCGACGCGCGTGGCGACCGAGGAGAGGCGATCGATGAAGCTGACAACCGTGCGTACCGGAAACGGTGCCACCAGTGCGGCAGTGCAGCGAGGTGACGTGTGGGAGTTGGTGGCGGCCGATGATGTCGGGGCACTGCTGAACTCGCCTGAGCGGGACGAGATCCTGGCGCGCCCCACGGGATCGTTGCCACTCGGCGCAGCCGACTTCGCCCCAGTGGTGATCGCGCCGCGAAAGATACTGTGCTGCGGGCACAACTACCGGGCTCACATTGCCGAGATGGGCCGAGACGCACCCGAATTCCCGACACTGTTCGCAAAATTCGCCGACACACTCGTCGGAGCCGCCGACGACATAGCGCTCGCACCGAGCGTGAGCGCACTGGACTGGGAAGCCGAGCTCGCTGTGGTCGTCGGATCGACTGTGCGGCATGCCGATCGCGACGAGGCAGCCGCGGCCATCGCCGGTTACACCGTGGCGAACGACATATCGGCGCGGGACTGGCAGAACCGCACTCCACAGTGGTTGCAGGGCAAAGCATTCGACGGGACGACGCCGCTGGGTCCGGTGATGGTGACCCCAGACGAGTTCGATCCGGCCGAGGGCGCACGGATCACCTGCTCGGTCAACGGTGTGCTGCGCCAGAGTGGTTCCACCGACGACCTGGTGTTCGACGCCGCGCACCTGCTCTCGTACATCAGCGAGTTCACCGCGCTGCGTCCCGGCGACATCGTGCTCACCGGTACCCCGAGCGGAGTCGGCGCGGCAGCGACACCGCCGACATTTCTCGGTGCAGGAGACGTCGTGGAAACAGCGGTCGAAGGAATCGGCATGCTGATCAACATCATTGGAAAGGATGCATCATGACCACCGGTACCGACAAGGTTGTCCCGGTTGTGACCCGGAAGGGAAGCGAGGCCGCCGACACCGGCCAGTCGGGCGGGGCGGTGCGGATCTCCGGAGTCGGGGCCTCGCATACCCCTGCCACCAAGATCTGGTTCGGGAAGGTCAGCAACGAACCGGGATACCGGTCGCTGCCGCATCATCACGGCGAAGCCGAGACCGGCGGGTACGTCCTGACCGGAATCGCACGAATCTATTTCGGCGAGAACTACTCCGACTACGTCGACATGGCCGAAGGCGACTTCGTCTTCGTTCCGCCGTTCATGCCGCACGTCGAGGTCAACATGAGCACCACCGACGAGTTGGTGTGGCTGACCGCACGCACGCCCGACAACATCGTCGTCAACCTCCCCGACGTCGACGACTCGATCCTGGAAGGGTACTCACGCCGATGACCACCTCACTCAGTAGCGCCGAACTGTTGAAGTCGCTCGACCTCCGAGCCCGCGACGACTCCTCGTTCATCGCCCGCCATCAGGTGATCCCATCCGGGCGGGCCTACGGCGGGGAAGTGGTCGCGCAGGCAGTCGTGGCAACGATGAACTCCGTCGCGGACGACAGGTCCATCCACTCGTTCCACGGATATTTCCTTCGCCCGGGAGACGTGCACACCGAGACGGTGTGGACCGTCGACCGAGTCCGTGACGGACGCGGCTTCTCGGCGCGGGCAGTGACCGGATCACAGAACGGCAAGTCGATCTTCCAAGGTCAGGCATCGTTCCACGTCGAGGCGTCCGGGGTGGCGCACCACGAGCCCATGCCCGTCGATCTCCCCGAGCCCGAGGATCTTCCGACGGTTGCCGAGGTGCTCGGGGATGCGGATGTCCGCGACGCACGCTACTGGGCAAACGAGCGCAACTTCGACATCAGGCACAGCCCCTCGCCGGTGTACGTCACCGCTGACGGAGAGCGGACCAGGCGTCAGGTCGTGTGGCTCAAGGCCTACGACCGGCTGCCGGACGACCCGAACATCCATCGAGCCACCCTTGCCTACCTGTGCGATTACACGCTGCTCGAGCCGGTGCTGCGCAACAACGGCGTGGCGTGGTCCGACGACGGTCTGATGACGGCGAGCCTGGACCACGCGATGTGGTGGCACAACAACGGCCGCGTCGACGACTGGATCGCACTGGTCCAGGATTCGCCTGCCGCGTCAGGGGGTCTGGGTCTTGCCACCGGACGGATCTATTCGCGTGACGGCCTTCTGCTGGCCAGCGTTGCGCAGGAGGGGCTCGTCGACCTTCCTCGCGGCTAGCGTAATTACGCTTACCGAGCGGCCGCCAGGAAACTGTAATACGCTGGTCGAAACAACCCATCGACTCGAGGACCATCCATGAGCGTCGAATCCAATACTCGGGCGATCGAGAAAGACATCGTCACCGATTTCAGCAAGCGGATGAGCTACGGGTCGTACCTGGATCTGGATACTCTGCTCAGTGCGCAGAATCCCGTCAGCACCCCCGAGCATCACGACGAACTGCTGTTCATCATCCAGCACCAGACGACAGAACTGTGGCTCAAGCTGGTGTTGCACGAAACTCTGGCGGCACGAGGGGCTTTCGACGCCGACGACATCGGGACGGCACTCAAGTGCGTGGCTCGGGTCAAACACATTCAGAAGACACTGACCGAGCAGTGGTCGGTTCTGGCAACCCTGACGCCCACCGAGTACTCGCAGTTCCGTGACTTTCTGGGCAACTCCTCGGGCTTTCAGTCCTATCAGTACCGCGCGGTGGAGTTCGTTCTCGGCAACAAGAACGAGGGCATGTTGGCGGTCTTCGAGTCCGACCCCGCGGCGCATCGGCTCCTGTCGGGACTGCTTCACGAACCGAGCCTGTACGACGCTTTCTGGCGATGCCTGGCCCGAAAGGGGTACGAGGTTCCCGATTCGGTACTGCAGCGCGATGTCAGTGCTGCATACACTTTCGACGCCAACCTGATGCCACTGATCAAGTTCGTCTACGAGAACCACACCGAGCACTGGGCCGTCTACGAAGCCTTCGAGGAGTTCGTCGATCTGGAGGAGAATTTTCAGCTCTGGCGATTCCGGCACATGCGTACCGTGATGCGCACGATCGGGATGAAAGCCGGAACAGGGGGGTCGAGTGGTGTCGGGTTCTTGCACAAGGCATTGGAGTTGACCTTCTTTCCTGAATTGCTCGCCGTGCGCACCGAGATCGGACGATGATGACGCACACGCAGTCCCTCGCGCTGGAGAGGTCAGCAGAACTCGACGCGGCAGACCCGCTGCGGTCCTGTCGAGACTTGTTCCTCGGTACCGACGACGACTCCGTCTCCGCCTACCTCGACGGCAATTCGTTGGGTCGGCCGACCAAGGCGAGCGTCGAACGCATCAATGCCTTCATGATCGAGTCATGGGGAGGGCGGCTCATTCGTGGATGGGACGAGCAGTGGTTCGACCTACCCATCACGATCGGCGACGCGTTGGCCGCGGCCGCGCTCGGTGCGGCAGAGGGGCAGACCACGATCGGCGATTCCACGACGGTGTTGCTCTACAAGTTGGCGCGGGGCGCACTTGCGCTGAACCCGGAGCGCACCGAGATCGTACTGGACCGCGACAACTTCCCGACCGACCGATACTTGCTCGAAGCCATTGCAGGAGAGCTGAATCTGACCCTGAGGTGGATCGAGACCGATCGGCGCGGCGGAGTGACAGGTGATCTGCTGGCCGATGCCGTGGGTGAGAACACCGCGCTCGTCGTGCTCAGCCACGTCGCGTACCGGTCGGGATATCTGCTGGATGCAGCCGAGGCGGCTCGAATCACTCACGAGGCAGGCGGACTTCTGCTGCTGGATCTGTGTCACTCGGTGGGTTCGGTTCCGCTCGAACTCGATTCGTGGGGAGTGGATTTCGCGGTCGGATGTACCTACAAGTATCTCAACGGTGGACCGGGCTCTCCCGCTTTCGCGTATGTGCGTCACATCCACCTCGACGAGTTCGTGCAGCCCATCTGGGGATGGATGGGGCGGGCCGAACCGTTCGAGATGGCCCAGGGCTACGTCCCGGCGCAGGGTATTAGGCGGGTCATCAGCGGAACGCCGTCGGTATTCGGAATGATCGCCATGCAGGACACGATCGAGATGATCGCGGAGGTGGGCATCGACGCGGTTCGCGCCAAATCCATCGCACTGACCGAGTACGCCTTGGAACTGGTACGTGAGCTCCTCGTTCCGCTGGGGGTCGCCATCGCCTCACCCGAGGACTCGACCGTGCGAGGCGGGCACGTCACCATCGACCACCCCGATTTCAAGGCGGTCACCGCACGGCTGTGGGAGAAGGGCGTGATACCGGACTATCGCGCGCCGCACGGCATCCGGCTGGGCCTGAGCCCGTTGAGCACGTCGTTCGACGAGGTACGGGTCGGTATTCTGGCTATTCGTGACGACCTTCTCGGCTGACACCGCCGGTGCGATCCTCGACGATTTCGATTCACGTCCGGGTAGCGCGACCTCACTCGTACGCACCGTGCTCGGTGCGTACGTGCGGCCGCTCGGCGGCTGGTTCGCAATAGCCGACTTCGTGGTGTGGATGGATGCCGTCGGGGTACCGCCGGAGAGCACGAGGATCGCGGTCACTCGGTTGAAGAAGAAGGGAATCGTCCGCCCCGGTGTGCGTGACGGACGCGCAGGCTACGACATCACCGAGCAGGCCGACGCCATGTTCTCCCGCGGAGACGGCCGGATCTTCGGTGTCCGGCGGATGGCCGACAGCGATCCCTGGCGGCTGATCTCCTTCACCATTCCGGAATCCCAGCGGGCAGCTCGACACCAGCTGCGACGTCGCCTAACCGGGATCGGTTGCGGGACAGTGTCTCCAGGTCTGTGGATCGCGCCCGAGTACCTCGCGGCAGAGGCCGCCGACATCATCGAGGCGTTGGGTCTGTCGGAGTACGTGACCACGTTCGTGACCTCCGTCCTGTCTCCGCCCGGAACGCTGCGCGACGCCGCGGCGTCGTGGTGGGACCTGGACGGCATCGCCGGTCGACATCGAGAGTTCCTCCACCGGGCCACCACATCGGACAAGGGCGCGGTCGGCGGCAGGGAGGCGTTCGTCAGATTTGTGCCGTTGCTCGACGAGTGGCGCATCGTTCCCTACGTGGATCCGGGCTTGCCGCCGAGCATGACGCCGGCGAACTGGCCGGGAGACCGCGCTGTCGCCGAGTTCGCGGCAGCCCGTGACCGCTACCTGGCACCGAGCAGGCAGTGGGTCGCACAGACGTGACCGGTCCGGTGATGCTTCCTCCGGAATGCGCCGGGTACTAGCTCTTGGTCAACCCACGGAGCAGAAGGTTGCCGATGAACTCGGCGTTCTCCGCTGGTGTGACGTTGCGCCTGGTGAAGCATCGCATCAGCAAAGTGTTGGTGATTCCGGCCGCGAGGTCGACGGGCGATCCGATGAGCGAGAGAGTTCCGTTGTCCTGACCTTGCTGGATCACGGGTCCGATGATCGCCGGGATGTTGAGCGTGCGTTTCACCGAGAGCAGACCCTCGGGCTCGCCGTACGTGTCGTGCGCAACGGCGACCAACAACGCGTCCATGAACGCGCTCTCGTCGGCGGCGAGCTGCGCGCATCGCAGCAGAAAATTATCGATGATCGTGATCTCGTCCAGGCCGATCAACAGGTCGTCGGCGACACTTTCACGCAACGCGTCGACCCTCGAGTGCAACGCGGCGACCAGGACGTGGGGTTTGGTCGGAAACAGCTTCTTCACCGCGGTCCGCGACACACCGGCGTTGTCGGCGATGTCGTCCATGCGTGTCATGAAGTACCCCCGTTTGCCCAGTTCGGTACGAGCTGCAGCGATGATGGCGGCGCGCGGATCAGGGGGAAGCGGCTTGTCGACGACGGGGGATTCGATCGGTCCGACCAGGTCGTCGAGATGTTGATGCAGACCCGACGTGTCGACGACGGCGCCCAACAACGCGAGTAATGCATCTGCGACGAGTGTGGCTGTGACGGAACTGGGGTCGATACGGGCGCGAGTGCGGAAGCCGTCGAGCAGTGCGGTGACGGTGGTGGCGAACGATCGGGCGGTGAACGGGCGTCGCAGTGCGGCATCGCTCCGGATGAACAGGGCTTCGTAGGCGGTGAGGACCAATCGGTCTCGGTGTGCGTACTGATTCTTCATCGCGTAGGGACTGCCGAACACATGCGCGAGAAACTCGGTGGCCGTCGAGGTTCCATCGACCAACGCCGGAAACGCCGTAGTCACCAGAGCGATTACGGTCGGTCCGAGTGAATCCTCGTTCCTCTGCAGCTGGTCACCGACGGTGCGCCGGACCTCGTCCTCGGAACTCGGCTGCGAACCCGAGAGCGCGCCGACGACCGCGTCCACGAAGTCAGCTTTCGTGGCGAACTTTCGGAAGAACGTGGCCTGTGAGGCACCAGCCTGGTTGACGATGTCCTCGCTTCGCAGTCCTCGTTCGAGCACCGCACGAGGGTCGGCGAGCAGGGCGCGAACTCCCGCATCGATGAACTGGTCCGATATTGCATCGTGTCCGGTCAACATCTGCCCCCTGAGTGCGCGCGGAACGCCACTGTATCGACACGATCGACGTGCTCGCAGAGATTCTGAGAGTGGTCGCTGTCACTTGAGTGGCGGGACTCTCAGCGGGCGGAGTGCCTCCGAGACGATCGTGCGATTGCATGGAGTCGGATCGACGACTCGCGTCGACGATTCGTCGTGACCGCCCAAACGACAAGGACACCGATGACCACCGCGATCTCCCTCCCCGACGCCCCCGTTCGCCGGTCCTCGAATCGAACGGATCCAGGTCTGAGTGCTCGCGAGATAGAGGTACTGATCACGTGGATCACGTGCGACACCAAAGACGGTGTCTCCGAGGCGTTGTTCATCGCACCGGGCACGGTCAACACACATCTCAGCCGGATACGCCTCAAATACCAGCAGGCGGGTCGGACGGCGTCGACCAAGGCTGCGTTGCTCGCTCGCGCAGTACAGGATGGCCTGATCAGGCTGGAGGACCTGTGACACCGATAGTTCGGAGTCGGCGCTTACTCCGCACATGGACCACTGCGGGTGAGTAAAATCTCGGTATGTCCAGAAATGAACATCACAGGTTGAACTATGTCGAGTTGTCGGTCACCGATCTGGCCGCTGCGCAGGCGTTCTACTCCGCGGCGTTCGGGTGGGAGTTCACTGCGTACGGACCGACCTACGCCGGAATCAAGGGTGCCGACGGAGACGAAGTCGGCGGTCTCGCGCAGGTGTCCGAGCCTGCAGCCGCGGGCGGGCCGTTGGTTCTGCTGTATTCGGAGGACCTCGACGCCACCGTCGACGCGGTCACAGCCGCCGGGGGAGCTGTGGTGAACGGGCCGTACGAGTTCCCCGGCGGACGACGGCTCCACTTCACCGATCCGAGTGGCAACCAACTCGGGGTGTGGGCGGCGTCCTGACGCTGCGACGCCGCACTACTCGGCGAGAATCGCGTCGATCTGGCCCATTGCCAGACCCATGCCTTCCTGCATGCCCATCTCGATCAGCTTCTGCATCTGTTCGGCGCTGACGAAGTTCGACGTCGTTGTCATGCGCGTGCGCCCGCCGATGTCCTGCAGTGTCACAACCATTTTCGTGATATCGAGATCGTCGATCGGATTCCAGTTGTCGTCGGCAAAGCCGTCGTCGAACGTGAGTCGGTGGGGTGCATCGATGGACGTGATGCGCCACCATCCTCGTGCTTTGTCGCCGTCGGGGCCCGTCATGTAATAGTGAGCCTTGCCGCCTACGACGAACTCGAGCGTGTCGAAGGTTGCAGGCCATGTCGGCGGCCCCCACCAGCGTTCGAGTTTCCGCGGATCCTGCCAGATCTGCCACACTCGCTCGATCTTCGCATCGAACTCGGCAACGATCGTGAAGTTCAAATCCTGCACATTCTTGTCGGTGCTGATGACAGTCATGGTGTGTCTCCCTCTTCCTCGTCTTCGGCGAGAATGTCGGAAATCCGGTCGACGCGTCGCCGCCAGATCGATTCGTACTCGTCGAGCAGTCCGCGTGCGTCCCTGATGCCTTCCACACGAATTCGCACGATCTGCTCCCGTCCACGCCTCTCCTTGGTGACGACGGAGGCGCGTTCGAGAATCGCCACGTGCTTCTGCACGGCGGCGAAACTCATGGAGTAGTGAGCGGCCAGTCCCGAGACCGAGTGTTCGCCGGTGATGACTCGCGACACGATGTCCCGACGCGTCGAATCGGCGAACGCCTGGAAGAGGCGGTCCATGTCGGCGTCAGTACTCTCATCTACAACCATTTGGTTGTACGTTACGACGGGATCGACGGCTCGTCAAGGCTCGGGCTTCGGTCTGCACGCACGCGGGTCAACCACCGAGCGAGTCGATGACCTGCGGGTCTGCGACGTCGGCCAGCGCACTCCACGGAACCGTCACGTCGACGAGTCCGATGGCATGCGGCCCGACCTGATAGTCGCCGAACCGGATGTTCATGCCGCCGGCGCTGGGCGTCCAGTTGGCGAAATTATTCGGCGTGGGTGCAATTCCAGAGGGTTCGAAGCCCGGACCGGCGGCGGTGTCCGGCAGGAGAAGCGCCGATTGCTCCGACAGCCGCTGCAACCCGGCCTGCAGATCGGGAAAGAGGTCCTGCAGTGTCACCGGTTGTGCTGTCGCCGTGTCCACGGTGACCGTTGCGATGACGTATGTCGGATGTGCGCCAGGAGGATTCGCGTCCCACGAGGTATCGAGGACTGCACTGACGACGCCGGGACCGATGTAGGTCGGCCCGGGCCGCGCATCGGACAGGGTGAACCGTTGGTCGCCGAATCCGTCGATCTGATCCTGCAGTGCTGCACGCATCGACTCGTCGAACTCGGCGACGACGCGATCGTCCCCGCCCGTGAGCTGTGGGATGCTCACGTCGTATTCGACGCGGTCGGTGGATCCCACGATGCGAGTGGTTGTGAAGGCATATGTGGCCTGCTGCGGCGTGGTGGCCGTCGGGGTCGACGTGCCGGTGGCGCTAGCGCTGGGGGCCGAGTTGCTGGCCGGGGCGACGTCGTCGGATGCCGTCGGGGTCCCGTCCGTCGAGCAGGCTGCGGCAACCGATACCGCGGCGATGGCCGCGGCGACTCTCCACGTCTTCATGTCCCTCTGCTTACCACCGAACAGCGTCAGCTCTCGGTGAGTTCGGCCAATTGTCGTGTGACCGTACCCCAGCCGTCGTAGAACCCGAGTTCGTCGTGTTTCGCGGCATCGGCGGCGTCCTTGTGCATGACACGTGCGATGTATTCGGTGCCGTCAGGGTGGTCGGCGAAGGTGATGGTCGCGGTGATGAACGGGTTTTCGGCCGGTCGCCACCCGGCGACGAGGGCATTGGTGAACACGATCCGTTCCAGGTGATCCACTGCCAGGAAGCATCCTGCGATGTGGGGCTTGAATTCGCCTCCGTCCTCGCTGATTTCGGTGAGGAACGAGCCGCCGGGCACCAGATCGAGGCTCACGACCTTCGCGCGAGCGGGGGAGGGGACCCACCACTGTTCGAATTGCGCGGGAGTGGTCCACGCTGCCCACACGGCGCTGCGGGGTGCCTTGATGATGCGCGTGATGGTCAGGTCGAGTTCGGCGGTCGGTGTCATCGCGATTCCTCCTGTTGGGTGACGAACTGTTCGAGTCGATCGGTGTGTGCTTCCCAGATTTCCTGCTGCTCGTTCAGCCACTCTTCGACCACCCCGAAAGGCGCCGACTCGAGCGCGCACGTACGCACTCGGCCCTCCTTGTGGGTGCGGATCCAGCCGCCCTGCTCGAGAACGCCGACGTGCTTCATGAACGAGGGCAGCGCCATGTCGAACGGTTCGGCGAGCTCGCTCACGCTTGCCGGTCCCTGCCTCAATCTGCCGAGTACCGCGCGCCGGGTGGGGTCCGAGAGCGCATGAAAGATGCCGTCGAGCTGGTCGGAATGCTGAGCCATAAGGAAAAGTAACATCGGAGAACAGTTAGTACAAGGGCTTAGTATTTTTCGGTGACGCTGGCCGGGATTGCCGGATGCGTCGATACTGGAGTGCATGCTTCCTGTTCTGGACCTGACGCTGGCGCAGACCCACCCGGAGCGGTTTCGAGAGGAGTTGTTGTCGGCGGCGCACGAGTCCGGGTTCTTCTACCTGGTGGGGCACGGTGTCGATTCCTCTCGTATCGCCGAGGTACTCGGTCTTGCGCGGGCCTTCTTCGCGTTGGACGCCGAATCGAAGGACGAGATCTCCCAGCTGAAGAGTCCGCAGTTTCGGGGCTATTCACGGCTGGGCGGCGAGCTGACGAACGGCGCAGTCGATTGGCGAGAGCAGATCGATATCGGCCCGGAGCGCCCGAGCATCGACGGAGCTCAGGGCTACTGGCACCTCCAGGGGCCCAATCTGTGGCCCTCGGCGCTGCCGCAGCTGAGGAGCGCTTTCGAGCACTGGGAACAGGAGTTGTCCGATGTCGGTCTGAGGCTGCTCAGGCACTGGGCGGTAGCGCTCGGAGCCGCCGAGGACATCTTCGACGACGCGTTTGCCCACCATCCCGCCACGCTGATCAAGGTGGTCCGCTATCCCGGTAGTGCCGACAACCCGCAGGGTGTTGGCGCGCACAAGGATTCCGGGGTTCTGACGATGTTGCTCGTCGAACCGCAATCGCACGGACTGCAGGTCGAGCGGATACCAGGCGAATGGATCGACGTACCTCCCGTGGACGGCGCCTTCATCGTCAACATCGGAGAGTTGCTCGAAGTGGCGACGCAGGGTTATCTGCGGGCGACGCGTCACCGAGTGATCGCACCCGATGCGGGTGCGGACCGTGTCTCGATTCCGTTCTTCCTCAACCCTGCTCTCGATGCGGTCATCCCGATCGTGACGCTGCCTGCCGCGTTGGCCGCGAAGTCGCGCGGGGTGGAGACCGACCCGGACAATCCGATCTTCTCGACCTACGGCGAGAATGCATGGAAGTCGCGCACGCGAGCGCACCCGGACGTTGCCGAAATTCACCACGGAATTCCACCGATCGAGCGGCGGTCGAAATACTGATCACTGCTCCGAGTCGTCTGAATCTCCCGAGTCGTCGATCTGTTCACGGCCGCCGGTGATATCGGCAGTGTCGGCGGCGCGCCGGCCGTACGACCATCCGCTGGTGTTCGACATCGACGTCCGGATGGTGGCCAGATCGGGGAAGAGGTCCTCGACCGTGGACGCCACCGCCCGGTCCCGCTGCTCGAACAGTGGCACGAGTGACGAGCCGTAACGCTCGGCGGCACGTCGTTGTGCTCGCTCCCGCGCCTCGACCAAACGTTCGCCGATCCGGCCCGCGTAACCGTAGAGGAACGAACGACGGAAACCTCTGCCCCGCATGGTCGAATCGATTCCGACGCGTTCGAGGTCCTGAGCGGACTGGACGAGGAGCGAGGTGTACAGCAGCTCGCACAGGTCGAGGTCGACGGGCATGCCGACCATCGCTATGAGTCCCAGTTTCCGGTACCGCACGGTCCGAACGCCGTTCGCGCTCGCCACCGCGGACAGTAGTTTCATCTTCGCGTCCACGTAAGGATTGGACACGGTGAGTCTCCTGGTGATCACGACACTGTCGGTGGGCCCGCCCGCCTCGCGGTCGAGGAGCAGCGCGGCATCGATGGAGTACTGCGTCATCAGTTCCTGCGCCTTGGCGGAGAAGGATTCGCTCTCCGCCGGGAACGTGGACGATTCCGCTTTGGCCAGCAACCCTCGAATCTTGTCGAGCAACTTGATGTCACCGGTCCGTGCGCCGGCCGTCGTTGACGAGTCTCCCCATTTCGACGGTGGGGGACCGACCGTCACCACGGTGTGCATCCGGCGTAGCCGAACCAGAAGCCTCAACAAGCCCGTCCAGAAACTGCGCGGATCGAGTCCGCTGGTGGCGCGGAACCGCGTGAGACCAGCACCGGGATCCGCACCGAGACTGTGCAATTGGCCCTTCCAGGCTTCCGGCGCCGTGGACAGCGCACGTGTGCGACGCGAGTGCTCCGCGATGAGCGAGACGCTCATCTGCG
Organism: Rhodococcus yunnanensis NBRC 103083; assembly: GCF_001895005.1. Taxonomy (GTDB): domain Bacteria; phylum Actinomycetota; class Actinomycetes; order Mycobacteriales; family Mycobacteriaceae; genus Rhodococcoides; species Rhodococcoides yunnanense. Next base: position 65,412 of record NZ_BCXH01000018.1, read on the forward strand.
CGGTCGACTTGTCGGCGAGGCGCTCCAGCACGTGTACCAGTTCGACCGGTTGCCAGCCGCGTTCGAACACGGTCGCGAGAACGTCGACGGCATATGCGCTGCACTCGGTGGTCAGACGCACTGACGTCATGCGTGATTCGAGCTGGATCATTCTTCCGACGAAGGCGGACAAGGCGCTGTGCGTGGTCAGTGGGTCGGCAGCCAACTGCACTCCCGACGCCATGAGCGTCTCGATGTCGATGCCGTGATGTTGCGTCCGAGCCATGCCGGCTGCGCGTGTTCTGTCGTGGACGTCCATGAAGTTCCCCTCGTCGATGAATCTCTCGACGCCAGTGAGGGGCTGGGTCGGTGTCGGGGGAATTTCTACCAGTGGGCACCGACAGAGTGCCGGACCGAGCAGTACTGTCCGGTCCCGCCGCAGCCCGAGAAGATCCGACCGTAGGGCTATGAACCTTCACTATTGTGTGGCGGGCGGCCGTCGGTGCACGATGGTCCGGCCCGAGGCTCGGAACGAGCAGACGGTACCGCGCGGGTCGGTGCCGAAGGTCTCGGACGGAAGGGGTTCGCTGTGCTCTGGTCTCGGACTGTGTCGGCTTGTCTCGTGGCAGCAGCGGCGGTAGCGATGGCGGTGTCGAGCAGCGCTGTCGTGCAAGCGAAGCCAACGGGACCCTCCGAGGTCTCCGTCGTCACCGACGTGTCGCTGAAAGACCACACCATCTACCGGCCGACGTCGATCCCCGACGATGCCCCGGTCCTGGTGTACGGAGAAGGCGGGTGCATCGAGAACGGACTCATCGACCAGGCGATGCTGCGCCAGATCGCGTCGCAGGGCATCGTCGTGCTCGCCACGGGCGGCCCCGTGCAGTTCGGGATCTCGACCGTGGAGTCGTTGGAGGAGTCGCTCGACTGGGCGAAGGCAGAGAACCTTCGGCCGGGCAGCCCGTACTTCGGAAAGCTCGATACCGACGCGGTTGCGGTTGCCGGCTGGTCGTGCGGAGGACTGCAAGCGTACGAGCTGGCAACGCGTAGGCCCGAAGTCGCTGCGATCGGCATTCTCAACAGTGGTCAGTTGCAGCCCGACCAAGCGAAGCTCGATGCGTTGCGAGCTCCTGTCCTGTTTCTTCTGGGTGGACCGTCCGACGTCGCATACACCAACGGTGTTCGTGACTTCGAGAATCTCCCCGCATCGTTGCCGACATTCCTCGCCAGCGCCGACCATGGACACATCGGAACGCGGTTCGAGAAGAACGGCGGCGAGTACGCCGACATCCTGACCGATTGGATCAAGTGGAACATCGACTCCGACGAGGCGTCGTCGGGCACGTTCGTGGGGGCTGACTGCCGACTGTGCACCGATACGGCCTGGGATGTGCGCAAACGCAACATCTCCTGACATCTGGCATCGGTGGCCGTCCAAGTCAGTTGCGGCGGCGCCGCCACGGCGTGCGCTGGCCCGGCCTTGGTGCGATGTCGGCGAGCGTGCCGTTGTTGAAGTCCTCGACGAGGTTGCGGATCGTGCCTTGTGCGCACGACTTGTTGGTCCCGATGTATCCCGACGGGCCTCGTTTGATCCAGCCCGTCACGTACGAGCCGGGCACGACGACACCGCCGGGAGCGTCGAGCACACGACCGTCGTCGTTGGGGATGACACCGCGCCGGTCGTCGAACGGCACCCCGGGGAGTGCAACTCCGCGGTAGCCGATCGAGGTGAGTACGAGCCCGGTATCGATGATCTCGACGTCGCCGGTCGCGACGGCCAGGGCCGATCCGTCGGCGCCGGTGTCGAGCGTCATTCGATCGAACTCGACCCCTGTCACCGAGGTGTCACCGAGAATTCTGGTGGGGGAGAGCAAGTACCTCAACACGATTCGCCTGTTGGCACTGCCCGTCACGTCGTCGATACGGCGAAGCAACCGGAGTTTCTGCTCGACCGCATGAGGCAGGTCGTTGGTCTCGGCGAGGGCGATCGTGGCCGCGTCGAGCATGATCTCGTCGCGGTGAATCGAGACATCGATGCCCGCAGTGGCGAGCAGACCGGCGAACTCGGGAACCGTGAACGCCGACTGGGCGACACCGCGTCGCCCGACGATGTGGACCTCTTCGATGTTGGACTCGCGCAACGCCGTCAGCGCGTACGAGGGCACATTGGTGCCGATCAGTCGATCCGGATCGATCGTCAGAATTCGGGCCACATCGAGAGCGACATTGCCGTTTCCGATGACGACGGCTCGCTTGGAGGACAGATCGAAACGCCGGTGCGCATGATCGGGATGCCCGTTGTACCAGGCGACGAAGTCGGTGGCCGACGAACGCCCGTCGAGGTCCGCACCGGGAATGGTCAATTCGCGATCTCGGGACGCGCCGACGGCGTAGACGACAGCATGATGGTCGTCGAGCAGTCGATCGTGCGTGATGTCCTTGCCGACCTCGACGCCGAGGTGGAGTCGAAAGCCCGGTTGCGCAGCGATCTGGTCGAACAGACGCGAGACCTGCCGTGTCTTCTCGTGATCGGGTGCGACGCCGAGACGCGCAAGTCCGTGGGGTTGCGAGAGGCGATCGTAGACATCGACTTTCACTCCGGGCTGAGTGAGGAGCTCATCCGCCGCGTACATCGCCGACGGACCCGAACCCACGATCGCGACCCGGAGCGCCTGGCGTTCTCTCGTCACCGTGGGAGCCGGGGACACCGGTGCGAGCAGAGGCCGCTTGGGCCGCTGCTGCTTGTAGAAGTCGGCGTTGATCGTCAGGAACGGCAGTTGCGTCTCGGTCAGCTTCGACCGAGGAACGATCGCGTCGACCGGACACGCCGACACACATGCACCACAATCGACACACGACGCCGGGTCGATGTGCAGCATTTCTGCCGTCAGGAAGTCGGGTTCGTCCGGAGTGGGATGGATGCAGTTGACCGGGCACGCGTACACGCACGATGCGTCGCTGCAACAAGATTGGGTGACAACGTGGGGCATGACGAATTCCTGACGACAGGCGCTGCTGTGGAGCTGACTGGCGCTGTGAATGGTAAAGAGGATCAAGCTGCGAATTGGCTGGAGCTGCGGTCGGGTTCGCTACGGAAACGCGATGCCTTGCCGTCGATTCCGCAGGCCGTCCACATGAGTTTCGCGGCGCGGTTCATCATCTTGGTCTCGGTGGCGAGCATCCGTACGTCGCCGAAGTAGTCCTGCAGCGTGTGCTGCGATTCGTCCGTGCCCCAGAAGAGATCGTCCTTGACGTACTTCGGGATCTCGAACTTCTGCCAGAACTTCTTCGGCGGGATGACGATGACGTCGCACAGGATGCGCATCGTGATCGGGAACGCGAGCGAGAGGAAGAAGCGGCCGATCCTGGACATCTTCGGGACGCGACGACGCAGGAGCTGGTGCGCGAAGGAGATGTGGCGTGCTTCTTCGGCGACGTGAATTGCCATGACGCCCTGCATGATCGGATGAATCTCTTCGCCCGAGCGCAGAATGCCCTTCTGGATGTGGTCGATCGGTTCTTCTCCCGCGAGGACCCCGACGAAGAAGAGTTCGGGTAGGAGAGTCGCGAACAGCGGGATGATCGGGGAGAGGATCTTCATCGGACGGCTCATGCCGGGGGCATCGGCGTCGACTCGGTTCACCATTTCCTGGAACATCAAGGTGTGGTTGCACTCTTCGATCGACTCGTGCGTGCAGTACCGAGCCTCGGCCGAGCCGTTCGGCAGCGAGAAGACGTACTGCATCATGCCGCGGATCAGAATGTTCTCGAACTGCAAGCCGACCTTGGCGACATTGGCTTGACGCCACATGCCGATGGCGATCTGCTGATCCTCGGGAAGCGCCCGGTACCAGGGGTGTCCGCCGATCGGATCGGTCTTCGCCGGAAGTATCCAGCGGCGGTCGTTCGCAGTGACCGCGAAGGCGGGGGATTCCCAGTCGATGTCGACGTAGGGGTCGAAGTGCTTGTGCACCGAACCCTCGGACAGGAGCTGAAGTGTTTCGTTGTACTGCTCGGTCTCCGCGTCGGTGTCGATCGAGCGCGTCGTGGTTGACGTCGTTGTCATCGCTTCTCCCTACGTGGTGCGAACATGGAGTTAATGTAACTCGAAGTATCACCAAATGGAAGCGCATCGTTGAAAATTGCCGCACTGTATTCCTGACCTGCGGCGGAGTGCATGCCTCGGACCGCCTGTTCATTAGCGCAGTTGTGCGCTAATCTAAGCGCAGAAACGAGCTAAGGAGATTCGCATGACGTTGACCTCGGAACAGATCGATCGCGCCGCAGGGGTTCTGCTGGGCGCGGCGACGGGTGACGCACTCGGCGCCGGCTACGAGTTCACACACCCGGCGGCAGGCACCGTCGTCGACATGATCGGCGGCGGACCGTTCAAGTGGGCGCCGGGGGAATGGACGGACGATACCTCGATGGCGGCGGCGATCGCCCTTGTGGCACGCGGGGGCGTCGACATCGGGACCGAAGAGGGTCTCGACGCCATCGCGTCGAACTTCGTCGCCTGGTACGACACGAAGCCCGCCGACATCGGCCATCAGACCGGGTCGGTCCTCGGCCATCGGAGCTCCACAGCCGCCGACATGACCCGCCGAGCGGCGAGTCTCACCGGACGAACCGGCGGCAACGGCTCACTCATGCGCACCGCACCTGTCGCGTTGGCCTATCTCGACGACGCCGAGGCATGCACGCGCGCGGCCGAGGCGATCAGCGCGCTGACGCACTCGGACCCTCGGGCGGGCGAGGCGTGCAGGATGTGGTCGTTCGCGATTCGGCACGCGGTGCTCGAGGGAAGTTTCGACGGTGTGCGGTTGTGGCTCGACGTGGATGGCGACGCCGCGAGGTACTGGCGTCCGTTGCTCGACGAAGCCGAATCCGGGGAGCCGAAGGACTTCTCGAACAACGGCTGGGTGGTGCATGCACTGCAGACCGCGTGGTGGGCCATCGTTCGAGCCGATCAGGACGGCCCCGACCACCTGGCACGCACACTCGAGTTGTGCGTCCTCGCGGGCGGAGACACCGACACCACGGCCGCCATCGCGGGAGGACTGCTCGGCGCGAGATGGGGTGCCTCGGCAGTGCCCGTGCGGTGGAGGTCCGCCCTGCACGGGTACCCGGCCCTGACCGGCGACGACCTCGTGGCTGTCGCCGTCGACATCGCAGACAACACAGGAAGGTAGTCATGAGCATCATCGATGTCGTGCGGGGGGACATCACGACCGTGCGCATCGATGCCGGCGACGTGGGTCATTCGCACGGCCGGGCCACGCTACTTCGCGCACGAGAATCGGCAGACTGACGTCGGCTCGATCGCGATTCAGCTTCGCAGCATGGCCGCAGCCGATTCGGGCAGTGCTGCAGCCCCGCTTCGGCGATACACCTCTGCCGGGCGCCCACCCCCCGCGAGCGAGGTTTCACCGGTGGCAGTCAACGCTCCGAAGACGTGTCGCCGGAAGGTGTCCTTGGGTAGATCCTTGTCGAAGACCACCTCGTACAGTCTCCTGAGCTCGAGGAGTGTGAACCTGTCACCGAGGATCCCCGCCGGATCGACGCTCGAGGCGTACCGGTCGCGTAGATCCCGTACGGACAACGCCACCATCGCACCGTGATCGAAAGCCAGTGAGGTCACCGGTTTTTCGTCGACGACGGCCACGAGTTCGACTTCGGATTCGACGATCCCCGGCGGTACCGCGGTACCGTGTGCCATCGAGAGCACCCATCCTCGCTCGTCGCGGTCCGGAGCGTCGAACATGCCGATCTGGTGAAAATCCAAGCCGCCGAGCCCTGCTTTGGTGCGCAGGGCTCGGTCGGCTGCATCGGCGAGGCGCTCGCCGGGGTGCAGGAATGTGCCGGGTAGGGCGGGCCCTCTCGGCGACGGCACCACAACGACCTTGACGGTTTCCTCGTGCACCGTCAACACAGCGACGTCGACGGCAACCGACGGCCTGGGGTAGTCGGTCAGGGCCTTGCCCGAGTCCTCGTTAGACACCGCGCAAGCTTAGCGCGTTGCTGATCTATCAGGTCACAGGTCGAACAGTGCCGGCTCCTCCAGTTGTTCGAACAGTGAAATCTGTTGCGCCTTCGGCGGAGTCGGCGGCGCTGGGGTGAATGCGTGCGCCAGACTGTCCGCGACATGGGCCCAACTCATGGCGAGGGTGTCGCACATGACGGCAGCCCGGATCCGGCGTTCGTCGCCGAGGCGGTGGGCGTGATCGCGAAATCTGCGCTCCGAGTATCGGGCTCGTTCGACGAGTTGCTCGATGTCTTGCTTGCGGCACATCGCTTCCACGGTGGCCGAGTCCACAGGGCCGCGCGTGAGCTCGCACGCTGCACGCAAGGTTCCGAGGGTCCCGCTGTCGTCCGACCACGAGACCGTGGACACCGGTTCCGGATGGCGATGTTCGGGGTCGAAGACGGTGCCTCCGAGTTCGGCGGCGAAGGGGCGATCGATCGAGTCGACGAACAAGCCGAGATGAAACAGCATCGACGTCAGATGCCGCGGAACGTATGTCTGAGTGGCCACGGCGATTCCGGCGAACAGTTGGTCGCCCGCGACGGCGAACGTGATGTTCCGCCAGCGAGTGTTCAACCAGGAAAGCTTGCGGGACAACGACGCCGATATCGAGACCCCGGAGACGAGCGGAGCATGCAGCCGAACCGAATTGGCGTCGGGGCCGAAGCATACGTGCAGGGGTAGTGCGAACCCGTCGATCCGGATGTCGCCGTTGTTTTCCTGTCGTACCTCGACGCCGGGAGCAGACGCGACGGTGTCCAGAATCAGTGCCCGTAGATGGTCGATGTCGATCGGCAGTGTCGTGGTGGTGTCCGGGCGTTGGTGATCGGTCGCTGTTCGGAACTGTCGATCGTCGCGCCCCTCACAATCGGCTGAGAGAAACGCAGGATGCGGTACGTGCCAAGCCTCGCGAAACAATCGGACTATCAGGGTGGCCAACTCGGATGCCGTCCTCGTCCGCCGTTGCATCGATCTGCTGATCAGAGTGTTCCGCTCGGTACGTTCGGCGGGCACGGTCCATCCCAGTTCGACGAGTAACTCGTCGTTGCCCGCACCCGAGTCGGCGCCGTCGCACAGGTAGCTGTCCAGGACGGCGGTGGACTCGATGACGCCGTCCGGGCTGCAGCGCAGCCGGACCCACGGTGAGTCACCGTCACCGCGATCGATCCCGGACTCGGCGACGATGTCGAGCCGATCCCGCGGACGCAGTGCCGACAGGAACGATGCCAGATCGTCGGTGTACGAGGCCCACGCACTCTCGATGGAAATGTGGAGTCGGTCGTTCATACGGATGCCCTCCCGTCGACGAGCGGCTGAATCCGCCCGTCGGAAAGGACACTAGCGATGGGGTCCGACAGCATTTCGTGGCTTCGCCGCCCGTGCGCGGGTGGAACATTCCGCGGTCACCGGAGCGCTCACGGGTAGCGACACCGCAGCGCCTAGTTCTCGCAGCCGACGCCGTCCCCGTCGCGATCGAGTTTCGAACTGTAACCCGGCTCGCCCGCGTAGATCGGTGCGGCTCCCGCCGCGCGGACGGCAGAACAATTCGCGTAGGACACGTATGACGGTGCCTCGGGCACAGCTGCCAGAGGGGCAGGGGCAGGGGCATAGACGGGCGCGGGCTCGGGAACATAGGCAGGTTCGGGAGCCGGCGGCGGTACGTAGGGTGCCGGAGTGGTCGGTACTGCCTCGTACACGGTCACGGCTTCCGGAGTCGGTGCGAGTGTTGTCGGGGGAGCGGTCGTGGTTGCCGGAGCCGTTGTGGTTGCCGGAGCGGTCGTGGTTGCCGGAGCCGTTGTGGTCGGCTTGGTCGTCGTCGGGGGCGCGGTAGTCCTCGCTACTTCGGCGAGTGTGGGCACGCTCACCACACCGGCGGGCGTGGTCTCGGTGGTGTCCGGCGTCGGAGTCAGGACGGCAAACGCGATCAGCGCGGGGAGCGCTGCCACTGCCGGCGCGGCCCAGATCATTCGACCTCGCGACGGCTTGCTGAACAGGTACAGCCCACCGGCCGCGGCGATGCACAGGCCGAGAATCAGTCCCACGATCGACAGGTCGATCGCGGCGGCCAATACGAACAGCGCACCGAGAACAAGGGCAACCCAGGCGACGATCTTGCCGAGGAGGGGGCGTGGACGCTCGGGGCGATCGGCGCCGGGAAAGACGTAGGGCTGCGAAAACGGATCGGTCATGGGGGTCCTCGTATCGGCCTGTGGGTGCGGCGCTACGAGCGTGCGCGGCGCACAGGCTCGAAGCCGGCAATGACCGACGCGGGATTCTTCACGAGAAGTCGTTGCTTGTGACTACGAGCACGTTGTCGCTGCCCGGCCCGCCGCCGTTACAGATCGCGGAGTGCGCGGGCCATGCGGGCGTGGTTACAGTGCGTACGTCGTTTACAGCGGCGACCGACTACGCGAACACGGGCGGCGGAGCCGCGTCATCCCCGTCCTCAATTCCGTCCTCATCGCCGTCGTCATCCCAGTCCCCGAACGGTTCTGCACGCTCGACGCCTGCGAGGACGGCGCGGCGCAGAGCCGGCGGAACTTCCAGTGAATCGTCGACTCGCACCAGGACGCCCTGTTCCTGGAGGGCGCGGACTCGATAGTCGATCAACTGAGCGGTTCGCAGGTCCTCGCCTTCGAGGCCGTCGTAATCTTCCTCGGGATTGTCGAGGGGGAGGTCCTCGGTCATCGCTGCCAGCAGAGTCTGAATCGCGAAGGAGTTGGACAGTGCCATCGACACGTCCTCCTCGCTCAGACTCAGCTGATGGCGAATGTGCTGTGTCAGCACCTCTCTGAGTGTGTCCACCGATCGAGAACGATAGCTGTCGGCGCTCGGCCCCGGCACGACGTCGGTTCCTTCCACCTGCAGGACGTCGGATGCGATCGCAGCCGCCCACTGATCGAGCGATGCGAGGTCGGCGGGCGAAGGGTCATGGTCGTGGTCATGGTCGGCGTCGTGGTCGTGGTCGTCGAGCGCCGTCGACAGTTCTTCGACGCCGGCCACCGGGATCCCCGCACCGACGCGTTCGACGAGTGCGTCCACACCGACCACGAGTGGCAACGCCAGCAAAGCGGCCGATTCGGCCTCGATGGCGATCTCGGGCAGTTCGACGTCCTCGGGATCCAGCACATCGGGGTCGCTGTCGATGAAGTCGGTGAGATCTTCCATGCAGTGCGAGAAGTCCTCGTCGGTGCCGGTCCAGCGGTCGGTCTCGTCCAGGAAGGTGAGGAATTCGAGCAGTGTCACGACGATGTTGGTCGCGGCAGCTGCGCCGTTCTCTTCGTCGGAGTCCTCGATGCGCTCGACGGCGTCGACGATGAAGTGTGCGTCGTTGGGGGTCCACGACGTGACCGAGAATCCAGGGTTCGCGCGGTCGATCTGAGTCAGCGTGGTGCGTACCAGGCCGACCACGCGTTCCGCGTGTCGGCCCAAGTCGCGATCGGTCAACCACGCGCCGAAGTCCTCGAGAACGCCCGCAGGGAATGTGGGTAGATGCGAGCCCGTCGACGACTGCTGACGGCGCTGACGAGCCTTGGTCTTGGCTGCGCGCTTCTGTCCCCGACTTGCCGGTCCCTTGGATCCCATGCTCGTCAGCCTATCGGGCGTGGTTCGGCGACGCGGTCGCAGTGGCGCGACACGGTTGTGGCCAGAACGGTATCGATGGTCCGCGGCAACCGTGCGTCGGCTGCCGCGGACCATCGATGCGGAAGGGAAGCTGTTGTCTACGTTGCCAATTGAGACTCACGCTTCGGTTCGACGTTCTCGTCGTCGGCAAACGGATCGCCGTTGCGCGGGCTGTTGTACCGGTCGAGGTCGAGGATGCCTTCACGTTTGGCGACGATGGTCGGCACCAGTGCCTGACCGGTGACGTTGACAGCCGTGCGGCCCATGTCGACGATCGGTTCGACAGCCAGCAGCAGACCGACACCGGCGAGCGGCAGTCCCAGTGTGGACAGCGTCAGTGTCAGCATGACGGTGGCGCCGGTGGTGCCCGCGGTTGCTGCCGAGCCGATCACGGACACGACGATGATCAGCAGGTAGTCGGTGAACGTCAATCCCACACCGTAGAACTGTGCGACGAAGATCGCGGCGATCGCGGGATAGATTGCGGCGCAACCGTCCATCTTGGTCGTCGCTCCGAGAGGAACTGCGAACGACGCGTACTCCCGCGGGACTCCGAGGTTGCGTTCGGTGACGCGCTCGGTCAGTGGCAGGGTGCCGATGGAGGATCGGGACACGAATCCGAGTTGCGTCGCAGGCCATACTCCGGAGAAGAAATTGCGTACCGAAAGGCCATGAGCGCGAACGATGATCGGGTAGACGACGAAGAACACGATCGCGAGACCCACGTAGACGGCGACAGTGAACACGCCCAGCGACCCGATTGCGTCCCAACCGTACGTGGCGACAGCGTTCGCGATGAGTGCGGCGGTGCCGATCGGTGCGAGTCGGATGATCCACCACAGAACCTTCTGCACGATAGAGAGCAGGGAGGCGTTGAACGTCAGGAACGGTTCGGCTTTGTCGCCGATCTTCAGTGCCGCGATACCGATTGCTGCTGCGACGACCAGGAGCTGCAGGATGTTGAAGCTCAGTGATGTGGTGGCGGTACTGGCGAACCCGTCCCCGGCCGCCTGCGTGGTGACCGTCGTCTTCGAGCCGAGAGCGAAGAAATTGTTCGGGACGAGTCCGGTCAGGAACGACCACCACGAGCCGACGCTGCTCGGATCCTTGGCCGAGGATGCCTCGACACCGGTCCGTGAACCAGGCTGTGCGACAAGGCCGATCACGATGCCGATGATCACGGCGATGAACGCCGTGATCGCGAACCACAGCAGCGTCTGGATCGCCAGCCGCGCGGCGTTGGCGACCTGGCGGAGATTGGCGATGGACGAGACGATCGCGGTGAACACCAGAGGTACGACTGCAACGGTGAGCAGTTTGACGTAGCTCGAACCGATGGTGGCCACTGTGCCGACGAGCCAGTTGTCGTTTCCGTCGGCGGCGTCGGGCATGGAACGCGCGATCAGGCCGAGAACGACGCCGAGGATCAACCCGGCGACGATCTGTGGCCCGAACGACTTGGCCCACGTGGGCACGCGGGAAGTACGGGTAGCGCTGGGCGCAGACATGAAGATGCCCTTTCGAGAAGAAGAGAAAACCGAGGAGTGCCTCGAATCGAAGGTGCTGCCGAGATCTGTCGGTCAGCGACAGATAGCGCTGGCCTGCAGACGTAGATCGACGTAGCGTCGACTGGTCAGGAGTGGCATCACTTACTGGAGACTACTCCGAGTATCGGTCCGAACTCCCAGCGGCCCGCGGCTCCAACAGCCGCTCCCAACCGGGCTGTCGGGGTGCTTGCATCGAGCGTGCGACCGTCGCGTGCGCGTCGTAGATGTCCGTTCGCCACAGAGCTGCGATGTCGACAACAACCATCGTCAAGTGCATCACGTTGTGATCGAACGCTTCGACAACGGCGTCGGGGTCCTCGCTGTCGTACCACCCGCCGACGGAATCGATGTAGTCGCCGACGATCTCGGCGCAATTCTCGATTTGCTGGACGCACAGATGGGTGTTGCCGCGGAGGATCGCCTTTATCGTCTCGTCGCTTGCGCCACCAGGCGCGGGCTGCCACTGTTCGGTCGTCGGCCCGTCCGGCCACGATCGGAGATCGGGCACCGAGTAATTCACGTCCGGATGCTCGAAATCCATGTCGGGGTGCGCGGTGTACAGGTGGCACAGCTCGCGGAAGTGTTGTGCCACAAAGGACATGGTCACCAGCGATCGAGTGCACAGCCCCGTCCAGTTCTGCTGGACGAACTCGCGATCGAAGTTGGCCATCGCGTCGCCGACCTTGGTCATCGCGGCGTACAGCTCCTGTCCTCGCCGGATGATCGACTCGATCGTGTCGTAGCCGCGAGTGTCGAGGTCGTCGTTGTAGGAATCGAAGGTAGATGTCATGCGCGGCAAGGTAGTGCACCCCACCGACAGAAAAGTCGACGAAAACTAGTGCGCACGAGTCAAAGTCAATACTTCAATAGTTCACTCGGAAGCCGCCGATGAGCGTGATGGTGTTGCCGTCCGGATCCTCGACCGCGGAGAGACGGACGCCCTTGCTCGCGTCGACGATCTCTCCGGCTTCGATTCCGCGCCCGGTGATGTCCTCGATGTGCTTCTCGAGATCGTCGACGGCAAAGTTCAGCAGTCCCGATCCCGCGCGGGCGGCATCGACGGTCACCTGGACCCACCCTCGGCCGTGCACCTGCCATTCGACGAGTGTCGGCATCGGGTTGTTGTCCGCGGGTCGCCCGATCAACGCTTCGTACCAGGCGTTCGCCCGGTCGATGTCCGAGACGGGCACTACCGCGAGCACATGTTCGACAGCCATGAATTCCTCCGATCGGGTCTGCCATCAGGTCATGAAGGCAGACCGGACCGACCGGCGAAAGTAATCGAACTCAGGCGAACGTCCGCTTCAGATGCGCCAGAACACCCTCTGTCGTCGCAGGAGACTCTCGATGGCTCAGATACCCGTCCGGCCTGACGACGAATGCCGACTGCCCGTCGATTCCGTAGGCCTTGGCCAGTTCGCCGGCAGCGTCGACGATGACGGGTAGGACCGAATCGACCGGACTCGACACGATCAGATAGACGTCGAGAAGCCCGTGTGCGGCATCGACTGCAGCGGCCGCCAATGACTCCGACTCGTCGATCGAACCGTCCGCGTACAACAGCAGTGTGTGCTTGGTGCCGTCGAAGAGCTCGAACAATCGAATCGGATACGCCACGGAGTCGCGACGCAAACCCCGTGCGTCCGGCGCACGCTCACCCGGCTGTACTGTCGCCGATTCTTCGTCCGCCGCCGATACGATCGGGCTGCCTGCATACGAGATCAGCAGCTGGGCCTGACGACGCATCGCCGTCTCGAACGAGTTCTCACCTGCGCCGATACCCTCTCGCGCGTTGCGCACCGTCATGCCGACGATCTCTTCGCCGACGGGGCGACGCTCGGCGTCGTAGGTGTCGGTCAATCCCGGCGCTGCAACTCCGCGAACCGCGAGAGCGACTTTCCAGGCGATGTTGTGGGCGTCCTGAATCCCGGTGTTCATTCCCTGTGCGCCGGTGGGAGGGTGAATGTGTGCGGCGTCGCCCGCCACGAACACGCGCCCACGGCCGTAGGAGTCGACGATTCGATGACTGATGCGGAACACCGAGGACCACCGCAAGTTCGATGCGGTCGTCGGTTCAGGAGACAACCGGTCGAGCACTGCTTGAATGTGCCGCAGTTCGGGGGCAGGGCCACCGGTGAACCCATGCACGATCGAATCGCCGCTGGCTGGCTCGGACAACTCCTCCGGCACGAGCATCGACATGCGGTAGCGCTTGTGGCCCGGTAGCGGGATGGCGACCAACAGATCGTCGCTTGAACCGTCGTCGGCGGTATGAGTACTGCGGACGCCGTAGCCGGTGGGCAGTGACCAATCGACCTCCACGTCGCCGAGCATGTAGCCCTCGGCGAAGGCGCCGCCCTCGAACGACAGGCCGAGTTGCTTACGCACGACGCTGTGCGCGCCGTCGCAGCCGATCAGATACCGAACCGCGGCGGTGGATCCATCGCTCAACGTTGCGGTCACACCGTCGTCGTCCTGCTCGAGGCCCGCGATCCCGACACCGCGCTCGACGACCGTCCCCAACTCCGCGAGGCGCTCGGTGAGGATGCGTTCGGTCTCGTACTGTGGCAGACCGATGAACCAGTACGGTACATCCGGTGGCAACGACAATTCGATTCGGCCGGTTTCCACACCGTTCTGGAACATGATCTGGCCGCGCATCTCGATGGAGGCGTCCAATATGGTCTTCAGCACGCCCATGTTCTCGAACAATTCGAGCGTCCGAGGCTGTACACCAACGGCTTTCGCATACTGAGGCGGTTCGAGAAGCGGATCGATGATGCGAGTGGCGATGCCGCGCCTCCGAAGTTCGATAGCCGCCGTCAATCCGATCGGTCCAGCGCCTGCCACCAGAACTTCTGCGCTCACATCTCCACCGTCCTTGTTGCCTTCGGGTCCCGTGAATTATCACCGAGGCGCGAAAGATCCGAGGGGGTTCGAGCGCGAGTTCATGCTTTCCGGGTGAGGACCAGCCGAATCATGTCGCCTTCAGCTCGTTGGTGATGCGGTGGTAGATCCCGCCGGAGGTCAAGCCGCCGTCGACGACCAGTTCCGTACCCGTGATGTACCTGGCGGCGTCCGAGAGGAGGAAGGCCACCGACTCGGCGATCTCTTCGGCATCGGCCACGCGTCCTGCGGGCACCGACTGGAGGCTGGTGTCGACGAACGTCGACGAACCCGAATGCAACAGGGGAGTGTCCACCAACCCGGGATGGATGGAATTGACGCGCACTCCGTGCTCGGCGAACTCGAGCGCCCCGACTTTCGACAGACCCCGCACGCCCCACTTGCTGGCGCCGTACCCCGCGGCGAAATAGCCGAGCATGCCTGCGATGGACGAGACGTTGACGACGGAACCCCCGTCGCCCTTCTTCAGCAGTGGCGCACAATATTTCATGCCGTAGAAGACGCTCGACAGATTGATGTCCATCACGCGGTGCCAGTCCTCGACCGAGGTCTCCTCGATACCGGATCGATGACTGACGCCTGCATTGTTGACGAGTCCGTCCAGGGTGCCGTCGACCGATTCGATCCGCGACGCCAGCTCCGTCCACGACGCAGGATCGGTGACGTCGAGCCGAACGAACTCCGCGGTGCCGCCGTCGGCGATGATCTCGTCGACGACGACGTGCCCGGGTGCGTCGGCGATGTCGGTGACCCAGACCTTGGCGCCCCGGCGGGCCAGCATGGACGACTCGGTTCGTCCCATTCCACTGCCCGCGCCGGTGACGACGATCGTTTTTCCCTGAAAGTTCATCGTGGGTGATTCCTTCACTCGGTCTTGAGCTCGATGCCCTTGGTCTCGGTGACGAAGAAGACCGTGACGAAGGTGATGACCGCGCAGAACACGAAGTAGCCGGCGGGTGCCAGTGCGTTTCCGGTCAACGAGATCAGGTAGGTGGCGATGAAGGGCGCCGTGCCGCCGAGCAGCATGTTGGTGGTGTTATTGCCCAGTGCGAGGCCGCTGTAGCGAACCGAGGTCTTGAGCATCTCGACGTAGGTGACGTAGGAGGCGCCGTTGACGACGGAGACCGCGATGAACAGAACGGACTGTCCGACGACGGCCTGCCACAGGCTGCCGCCTGCCATCATCATGAACATCGGAACACCGAGCACGATCGATGCGAAGCTGCCCGCGAACAGCACCGGCTTGCGTCCGTACTTGTCTGCCATGTAGCCGGAGATGGGCAGCGTGATGACGCCGAGAACCAGGGCGAGCGAAGTGGACAGGAAGGCTGCCTGCGACGTCTGGCCGCCCTCGGTCTTGAGATACGTGGCGGCGTAGACCGACGCGATGTAGTAACCACCGGTGATCAACGCGCCGAGAAGAATGATCTTGACGACGCTTCCGCGTGAGGTGCTGAGCAGTTCGGAGATCGGCAGCTTCTTGGTCTCGCCCTTGTCCTCGAGTTCCTTGAACTCCGGGGTGTCGTCGAGGCGGCTTCTGATCCAGATGCCGACGCCGCCGATGACCAGGCTCAGCAGGAACGGGATGCGCCATGCCCAGGACAGGATCTGCTCGTCGGTGAACACAGAGTTCAGTGCGAGCGCGCACAGCGACGCCAGCAGCGAGCCGATGTAGGTTCCCGTGTTGACCATCGAGGTCTGCGTCGCACGCCAGCGCGTGGGGGCGGACTCGGATACGAATGCGTTCGCGCCGCCCAACTCACCGCCCGCCGCGAAGCCCTGCAGGCATCGTGCGAGCACCAGAACACTGGTTGCCCAGACGCCGAGGGTGACGTACGTCGGCAACATTCCGATTCCGGCGGTCGCGATGACCATCAGCAGGATGGTCCAGGACAGCGCGTTCTTGCGGCCGTACTTGTCGCCGATGTGACCGAAGAAGATGCCGCCGGGTACACGAAGGAAGAACGCGACGGCGAACGCCGCGAATGTGCCCAGTAGTGCTGCCGTCGGATCGTCGGAGACGAAGAACAGGGCTGCGATGGTGGTTGCCATGTAGCCGTAGATGCCGAAGTCGTAGTACTCGACGACGGTACCCACGACCGCGGCACGAATCACCGTGAGGGGGGATTGCTTCACCGGGGTCGATTCGTCGTCGTGTCGGCCGGGCTCGAAGTGCACGGCGCTCTCGTTGGTCGTCATGTGTGTTCCTAGGTCAAGGGTAGATGAGTGAGCAGGTCAGATGGCCAGTGCCTGGTCGCCGACGGCCACCAGGGCGGCGCTGCGGCCGGCGATGCGGCCCATGGTGAGCGCGTTCGCGACGGCGTTTCCGCCGCCGACGTATCGCTGACCGAGGACGCCTGCGCCTGCCTCGCCTGCGGCGTACAGGCCCGGCACCGTCTCGCCGCGAACGTTCAGTACCGCGGAGTTCTGGTCGATCTCCAAACCTGCGTGGGTGCACACCAATTCGGCAGGGAGGATGCGAGCGGCGTAGAACGGGCCTCGGGCGATTGCGTCGGGATCGACGGTGTTGCCCTTGTTCTTCAGCGTTCGGTGACGCAGGAAGTCCGGATCCTCACCGCGGGGCAGGTGTGCATTCCAGCGAGCGACCGTGGCGCGCAGCGTCGCAACGGGTACTGCCATCAGTTCGGCCAGATCGTCCAGAGTGTCCGCGCGCAGGGTACGTCCGGCGTCCGATTCCTCGGCGACCCGCTCGGCGGACCAATCGGCATACCCTGCAGCAAGGTTCAGACGAGCATTCTCGTCGAAGACGATCCATGCCGATCCGCCCCGATGATCGATGATGCCCGTCGAGACCGCGTACGACGCGTCCTCGTCCATGAACCGCCGCCCGTCCGCATCGACGTAGATGCGAGATTTGGGTGGAAAACCGGACTGCCAGTGGTGATAGCGCTGAAAGTAGACCGTGGGGAGCATGAGTCCCCAGCCGTCACCGGCCAGTGACGCCTCGACCGAGTCGGCGAAGCGGAGATGGTCACCGCGGCTGCCCTCGGCGGCGACGACGAACAGTGAATCACCTGCCTTGTTGGCAACGGGGTAGTGGCGGTCGACGAACGTCGGGTCCTGGGCGAATCCTCCCGACGCGACGACCACCGCGCCCGCACGCAATGCGACGTCGTCGGCGATCACTCCCACCACTGCCTCGTCCTCGACGAGCAACGCCTGCACACGGGTGTCGAGAACGACCTCGATGCCGTGTTTACGTCGCGCGGCGTCGAGAACCTGCACCAACCCGTATCCCTGATCTTTCGGGACGTGACCACGCCAGACATCCTCGACGCCGGCTTGGCACAGACCGGGCTGGTGTGCGTTTCCGGAGATCTTCGCGGGGATCTCGACGCCGAGATCGATGAGCCATTCGAGCGTCGGGCCCGCCTGCTCACAGAAGGTGCGGATCAGACCGGGCTTGAGCATCCACTGGTTCAGGTCCATGTAGTGCTGGAAATACTTCTCGGCGCTGTCGTCGATGCCGAGTCCGCGTTGAACGCTGGTACCTGCTGCCGTGAACAGGCCGGCCGACAGTGCAGTCGATCCGCCCAGTTCCTTCAATGCCTCGAACAAGATCACCGACGCGCCGTTCTCGGCGGCCGTGACGGCTGCCGCGAGTCCGGCACCGCCGCCGCCGATCACGACGACGTCGTAGTCGGTCTCAGACATGGCGCGAACCGCCGTCCACGGCGATGCTGTGTCCGGTGACGTAGCGAGCGCTGTCCGACAGGAGGAACAGCAACGGCCCGAAGACCTCCTCGGGTGCGCCGAGGCGATGCAGCGGCACGGAGTCCAGTGCCTTGGCCAGCGCTGCTGGATCCTCCTGGACCCAGCGGGTCATCTCGGTGTCGATGTAGCCCGGTGCGATGGAGTTGACCCGAATACCGATGTCGCCGAACTCGACTGCTAGCGATTCCGTCAGATGAGCGACGGCTGCCTTCGAGGTGCAGTAGGCGCCGCGGCCGGTGCGGACGCGCAAGGCGGAGACCGAGGACATGTTGACGATCGCACCGCCCTCGCTCATGTGCCGAGCGGCGGCCTGCGCACCGAAGAGAACGCCTTCGACGTTGACACTCAGGGTCGCGTTGATCTGCTCGGGCGTGATGTCCGCTGCCAGGGCGAAGGGAAAGATGCCCGCGTTGTTGATCCAGAAGTCGATGCGGCCGAACTCGGTGAGCGCGGTCTGCGCCAGGGCTTCGTGATCATCGGCGACGGTGACGTCGATACGCGCGCCGACGACCTTGCCCGGCTCGGCAACGAGCGCGTCGGTGACCAGTTCGGTGTTCAGCTGCTCGGCGGTCTCCTTCATCTGCGCGTCGTTGATGTCGGCGCCCACGACGTGCACGCCGCGAGCTGCGAGCCCCTTGGCGAACACCGATCCCATACCGCGGGCTGCCCCGGTGACAACGGCGACCTTTCCGGCGAGTTCGGGGTACACGGCGGTCATCGTGGAAGAGACGACGCGTCCGGGATTCAAGGTTGTCATGTACTTCTCCTCGTGCAAAAGATGTCTCGATCAGGCTCGTCGATGCAGGTCCGGCAGGGACACCGCTTGCGACACCTGAGAAGGTGTGCGATAATCGCACGCAGCGTGCGATTCACCTCGAACTCTAGGTGGTCCACCTCACATACGTCAACAGGGGCTTCTCATGACTCATGTTCAACCGGGCAAAGATGCTGTTCAGCTCGATTCCGGGATGTCGAAAACGTTGCACCACGGCATCGCCGTGCTCGAGCTATTGGCCGAACATCCGAACGGCTTGTCCATCACCGACATCGCCGACGGGATCGGGGTGCACCGTACCGTTGCGCACCGACTGGTACGGACGTTGGAGGCGCATCACCTGTGCCGCCGCGACGAATTCAAGCGGATCGCGCTGGGGGCAGGGCTCGTCGCGCTTGCCGAGCCGGTGGAGCAGGACCTGCGGACGGTCGCGCGTCCGGTTCTCGAGGAGCTCGCCGATCAACTCGGCGCGACCGTTCACCTCGTCGTGCGTGAAAACGACACGGAGGTACGGGCTTTGATGGTCGTGGAGCCGCGCGGCGCCAAGGTGCACGTGGCGTTCCGGGGAGGGCAGGTCGACCCCATCGATCGCGGATCCGCAGGCCTGGCGATGCTCGCTGCTCTGCCCGCCGTCGACGGCGAGCGCGCGGAAGTGACCCGGGCCCGCGCCGTCGGCTATGCGGTCACCCAGGGTGAAGTGATTCCGTCCGTGGGCGGAGTGTCTGCGGTGATTCCCGGACGCCGCGGCGACACACTGGCAAGTCTCGGAGCGTCGGTGTTCGAGATCGACGACGAAAAGGGACTCGGCACAGCGGTTGTCGCCGCGGCGGCGCGGTTGGGACGCCTTCTTCGTTGAGCGCTCGTGATCCGAGCGCCCGTGATCTAGGCGCTCGTGATCTGAGTACTCGTAGGTTAGGCGCCCGTGATTCTGCCTCTGACATCGCCGAAGCCGATGCGGGAGCCGTTGGCACCGGGGGCGCTGGCGGCGATGACGACCTCGTCGCCGTCCTCGAGGAATGTGCGTGTCTCGGAACCGATCGTCACGGGTTCCTTTCCGCCCCAAGTCAGTTCGATGAACGCTCCGCGTTGATTCTTCTCCGGTCCGGAGATGGTGCCCGACGCGAACAGGTCACCGGTGCGTGAAGTTGCACCGTTGATCGTTTCGTGGGCGAGCATCTGAGCCGGTGACCAGTACATCTCGCGGTAGGGAGGACGGGACACCTCGTGTCCGTTCCAGCTCACTACCAGATCGATATCGAGTGCCCAGGAACGTGATTCACGCAGGTATTCGAGCGGCTCGGGGTCCTGCACCGGCGTCGAGACCCGCGCAGCCTCCAATGCGAGAAGCGGCACCACCCAGGGGGAGATCGATGTCGCGAAGCTCTTGCCGAGGTTCGGGCCGAGCGGTACGTACTCCCATGCCTGGATGTCGCGCGCCGACCAGTCGTTGACGATCACTGCGCCGAACACGTGGTCCGCGAAGCGATCCGGACCGATCGGCTCCGACGACGGCACACCGACGACGAATCCCATCTCTGCCTCGATGTCGAGCCTCGTGCTCGGTCCGAAGGTGGGCGACGACTGATCGGGCGCCTTGCGTTGGCCGCTCGGACGCCTGATGTCGGTGCCCGAGAGGACAACCGTGCCCGCCCTGCCGTGGTACGCGACCGGCAGGTGCTTCCAGTTGGGCATGAGCGGTTCGGAATCGGGGCGGAACAACCGACCGAGGTTGCTCGCATGATGCTCCGAGGCATAGAAGTCCACGTAGTCGGCCACGTCGAACGGCATGTGCATCGTCACCGACTCGACGGGATGGACCGCGTCCGCGGGCACGGTGTCCGCACCGATGGCGTCGGTGATCGCCGCTCGGACCTCGACCCATCGAGTCCGGCCCTGCGCCATGAACGGGTTGAGAGTCGGCTGCGCGAACACGTCGTCTCGAAGGGTGACCGACAGGTCGATGACGGTGTCGCCGAATCTGACTCCCACCCGTCTGTCTGTGCCCGTGGTGGAAAAAACTCCGTAGGGAAGATTGTCGATTCCGTACATAGTGGTGCTGAGCTCCTTCGCTCACATGGGCGGGATCAGCCCGAGGCCGATCAGGTCGTCGAGAGGTTCCCGAATGCTGCAGGTACCGAAGGACAAGAATGCTCGCGCGGTCTCGATCGACGCGACGTGCGCCGCTACGACCTCGGGGTCGCGGATGGCGAGGATCGCCTCCAGTTCGGTCTTACGTGCGCCGCTTTCTGCCGCCTGGGCTGCGAGCAACACGTTCAGGAATCCGTGCTGTTCGAACCCGTTGTCGGAACCGGTGTTACGAATGGCGTGGTGAAGTCCTGCGGTGGCCTTGAACGCGATCTCGCGACGCGTCGCCTCGTGGATGAGGGAGGCCAATTCGGCTTCGTCCGGATAGAGGTCGGCGGTGACACCGCCGGTTCGGAACTTCGCGCGATAACCACGCTCGTCCACGACGTCGAAGATCTCGTCGCGCCGTGTGTCGCGCGGAATCTCGACGTAGATCTCGATGTCGCGGTCGATGAATCCCAGCTCGTCGAGGCTCGTGCCCTCGGGCACCGCGATTTCGACGGCCACGACGACGACCCCTGGAATCGCCCTGGCCGCCGCGAGTCCGGCGGCCACCGTGCCGGGTCCTGAAGGCGCAGTCAGAGAGAGATCGATCGAGCCGGGTACATCGACGAGTTCGCGTACCCGGGGAATGGGAAACACGAGAGGCCCGACCAGATCGGCGTATGCCGTGTCGCGGTAGCCGATGTGCTGCGGCACAGCGGCATCGAGTGGTGCGTTGCCGGGTGGGAACAGGGCGGCGTCGTCGCAGAGGCCGCGGAACAGGGCGGGGATCGGTGCGGGTGTCACTGTGCTGGTCCTCGGCCGGCCCACGTCCAGGCGTATTCGCTGTCCTCACATGCGAGGGCGCCTTCACCCAGTTCGAGCGGGCGGAACGTGTCCACCATGACCGCCAGTTCGTCGAAGAACTCGGCTCCGATGCTGCGCTCGTATGCACCCGGCTGCGGACCGTGCGCGTGACCGCCCGGGTGGATGGAGATCGAGCCCTGTCCGATACCCGAACCCTTGCGGGCTTCGTAGTCGCCGCCGACGTAGAACATGATCTCGTCGGAGTCGACGTTCGAGTGGTAGTACGGCACCGGAATCGACAGCGGGTGGTAATCGACCTTGCGCGGCACGAAGTTACAGATGACGAAGCCCGCGCCTTCGAACGCCTGATGCGCAGGCGGCGGTTGATGTACGCGGCCGGTGATCGGCTCGTAGTCCGAGATGTTGAACGTGTACGGGTAGAGGCATCCGTCCCATCCCACGACGTCGAACGGATGATTCGCGTACGTCATCCGGGTTCCGACGATGCCCGTCGATCCGCGATGTTTGACGAGAACCTCGACATCGGTGCCCTCGGTGAGCAGGGGATCGGTGGGACCGTGCAGGTCACGTTCGCAGAACGGCGCGTTCTCGAGCAGTTGCCCGAACTTCGACAGGTACCGCTTCGGCGGCACGATGTGGCTGTTGGCCTCGATCGCGTACGCGCGGACCTCGCCGTCGGGTACCCAGCGATGCGTCGTCGCGCGGGGGATGAGCACGTAGTCGCCCTGACGCACGTTCAGCGAACCGAACACCGTTTCCACTGTCGCAGAACCGGATTCGAGATACACCATCTCGTCACCGATCGAGTTGCGGTACAGCGGAGACGCTTCCGCGGCGACGACGTAGGAGATGCGGACGTCGGCGTTGCCGAGGATCAGGCGACGGCCGGTGACGACGTCGGTTGCGGCGGCGGCATCGGCGGCGAACAGTTCGTGCAGCTTCAGATGCCGCGGCTTCAACGGATGATTGGGGGTGGTGGACTGGTCGGGAAGTTCCCACACGGTCGAGTCGACGATCGCGGATGGAATGTGTCGGTGGTACAGCAGCGACGAGTCGGAGGAGAACCCTTCCTCGCCCATCAGCTCCTCGTAGTACAACCCGCCGTCCGGTGTGCGGTGTTGAGTGTGTCGCTTCGGCGGTACCGAGCCGATCTGTCGGTAGTAGGCCACGGGTCTCTCCTAGACGGTTCACGAACTTGTAGTAAACACATTAACTAGTTGGGAGTGATCCATGCAACCCTGGGGCTCAGTTCCTGCCGCGCACGTCGAACTGGCTTCGATTGGTGATGAGCTTGTTCAAGAGCAGGACGAGGATCCGCTGCTCGGGCTCGGTGAGTACGCTCGCCCACGCGTTCTCGCGCTCGTTCTGTTCGGCGAAGGACTCGACCATGCGGTCGTGGCCCTCCTCGGTCAGGGCGAGGCGGACCGATCGACCGTCCGACTCGTCGGGCGTGCGAGCGAGCAGGCCGTCGTTGATCAGCGTCTTGGTCAGATTCGACACCGCGGCACGGCTCATGCCGGTGAGTTCGGCAGCGCGCTTCGGTTCGATCGGGCCGGCCAGCCAGGTGACGAAGAGCAGGCGAAACGACGACCACGACCATCCGCGTGGTCGATGGATCGAGGCTTCGAGGTCGTAGGTGACGATGTTCGACGCGCGGTTGAGCGTCAGCAGAACCTCGGTCGCGAGCTGGTGCTCGAATCCGTACTCGTTCGCCAGCTTCGCGTTGGCGGCGTCGATGAACGACCAGAAGTCGGGGTGGGCGGAATCGGTCACTCGACCACTGTAGCGAGTCCGCGCAATTAGTTCAGGTATGTATCAAGTGTCGTCGCGTGCGACGCGGCGATGGGCGATTCGCCAGTGGCCGTCGACGCGGACCACGCGGTCGTGGACCGTCGTGAAACGCACGACTCTGCTCTCACCTCCGCGCGGCGTCGCCACGATCTGCAGGTAGCAGTCGACGGCAACCTCGCCATCGGCGACGGGTTCGACGGCAACGTCGGTCACGACGTGCCTGCGCTTCTCGCTCGCGGCGACCGCGTCGTCGAAGAATCCTCGGGCGAACCGGGCGAGCGCTGCGGTCCCGATCACGGGATCGGGGTAACTGGGGGAGTCGAAGACGCCGTCCTCGGTGAACGTCGCGGCCCAGTCGTGCGCGCGGCCGGAGTCGATGGCGTGGCTCTGGCGTCCGTACAGGAGTTGGACGGCCACGGCGGTGTCGAACTCGATCATGGAAGGCCGTTCTCGTGTGTGCGATAAACGCACGCATTGTGCGAATTGGTCTCCGCAGAATATGTCGGTGGCTCGAGTAGGGTCAAGTGATCGTTTCTGCGACGGTGACATTTCGGCGAAGGGGAGAAGACGTTGGTGCTGAGGGCTCGGTGCTGAGGGTTCATCGTGGCGCGAGATCGAGTGCGCTCGCCTCAGGGCTCGTCGAGGTGCTCGCCACACCTCTCGCCGACCCCTTCGTCGCAGAGGTCGTCGCAGTTCCCGCGCGCGGAGTGGAGAGATGGTTGACGCAGCGCCTGTCCATGTCGCTCGGCGGGCAGCAGTCCGACGGCATCTCGGCGAACATCGAATTTCCCTCCCCCGCAACAGTCGTCGATACGGCGCTGTCCGCGGTGCACGGTATCGACCTCGACGACGATCCCTGGTCGAGAGGCAGAGTGCTGTGGGCGGTCCTCGACCTGATCGACCGCTCGCTCGGCGAGCCGTGGTGCTCGGTGCTGGCGGCGCATCTGGGAGACGGAGTCGACGAGCATCGTACGGGTCGCCGCTGGTCCACGGCGGCGCATCTGACCGACTTGTTCCGCAGTTACGCCTCGGACCGCCCCACCATGCTGGCCGAGTGGGCAGCAGGCGACGACACCGACGGACTCGGCGAACCCCTGCCGTCGGACGTGCGATGGCAGGCGGAGTTGTGGCGATCGGTTCGCACACGAATCGGCACACCGAGTCCGGCGGAGCGCCTCCCCGGCAGTTGCGCAGCGTTGCGTGACGATCCGACGAGACTCGATCTACCCGAGAGGCTGTCGCTGTTCGGTGCGACCCGGCTGACCACCGACCAACTGTCCGTTCTCGCGGCCATCGCCGAACACCGCGATGTGCACATGTGGATCCCGCACCCGAGCGCACCGTTGTGGGACGCACTCGCCACCCGCCCTCGGATCGTTCGGCGCCGCGACGATCGCGCTGCGGTGAGCATCGAGCACCCATTGCTGTCGAGCCTGGCCCGTGACGTCAGGGAACTGCAGACACGATTGCTGAGCCTCGATGTGCCGATGGAACATTCGGTGGTACCCGAGGGCGCGAGTGCCGACACGCTGCTCGGTCGCGTGCAAGCCGACATCGCGCACGCCAGAACGCCTCACGAAGCCGCGACGCCGGACGGGACCATCGCGGTGCACGCGTGCCACGGCCCGCCTCGTCAGGTCGAAGTACTGCGTGAGTCGCTGCTGCATCTGTTCGACGAGGACCCGACGCTCGAGCCACGTGACGTGCTGGTGATGTGCCCCGACGTCGAAACCTATGCGCCGCTGATTCGGGCGACGTTCGGCCAGCGCGGCCTCGGGCACCCCGGTCACGAACTGCGCGTGCGGCTCGCCGATCGTGGCCTCCGCCAGACCAATCCGCTTCTCGCCGTGATCGCGACGGTGCTCGAGCTTGCCGTCGGCCGCGTCACGGCCAGTCAGGTGTTGGACCTCGCTGCGTCGGACCCTGTTCGTCTTCGATTCGGCTTCACCGACGACGACCTCGAACGGCTACGTGAGTGGACCCAGGTGTCCGGGGCGCGGTGGGGGATCAATTCCCGCCAGCGCGCCAGATTCGGTCTAGGAGACTTCGGCCAGAACACGTTCAACTTCGCGATGGATCGTCTGTTGCTGGGGGTGGCAGCCGATGAAACCGCGCACGCGTGGCTCGATCTGGCGTTGCCCGTCGACGACGTCGACGGCAACGACATCGACCTGACCGGCAGGCTCTCCGAGTTCGTCGACAGGCTCGCGGTGGTCGTTCGTGATCTCCAGGGACCGCAGACGACATCGCAGTGGCGTACGGCGTTGGTCCGCGCGCTGGATCTGTTGTCCGATACCACTGCCGCCGACGCCTGGCAGCGCGCCCAGGCCCTCCGCGAGCTCGTGGACGCGACGCGACACGGCGACGAGGCCGTACTGAGGTTGGCCGACGTACGCGCGATGCTCACTCGAGCGTTGGCGGGGCGCCCGTCGCGCGCGAACTTCAGGACGGGTGAGCTGACTGTCTGCACGATGGTGCCCATGCGGTCGGTGCCGCACCGGGTCGTCGTACTGCTCGGGTTGGACGACGAGGTCTTTCCTCGCGCAGGCGGCCTCGACGGCGACGACATCTTGTCCAGGAACCCCGCACCCGGTGAGCGGGACGTCCGCAGCGAGGACCGTCAACTGCTGCTCGACGCCGTGATGTCGGCGGGGGAGAAGCTCCTGCTCTTCTACACCGGCGCCGACCCCGTCACCGGCGCGGTCAAGCCGCCTGCCATCCCCCTGAGCGAGTTGCTCGACGTCGTGCGGACCACCGCGGGCGGCGACGTCGTTCTTCGGCATCCGTTGCAGCCGTTCGATCCTCGCAATTTCGATCCCCGCGCCCCGCTCAGTTACGACCGCGCAGCGCTCGCCGGGGCCAGGGCCAGCGAACGAGAACCGGTGCCTGCACCGGAGTTCCTGTCGAAGCCGCTCGCGCGCAGGGGCACCGGCGATGTCGAACTGAGCGAGTTGATCGCGTTCGTCGAACACCCGACGGCCGCGTTCCTCAAGCAACGCATAGGTATTCGTGTCCCCGACACCGACGACGACGTCTCGGATTCGCTCACCATCGGGTTGGACGGCCTGCAGAAGTGGGACATCGGTGATCGAATGCTGGCCGAGCGCCTCGCCGGTACGCAGGTCGCCGACTTCCGCGCCGCAGAATGGAGGCGCGGAACACTTCCGCCGTTCAGACTCGGGGAAACACAGTTGCAGGACATCACTCGCGGTGTGGATGCGCTCGTCGAGGTCTCGCAGGACGTCCATGCCGGTGACCCCGGAGTGCTGGACATCTCGATCGTTCTCGCGTCGGGCAGACGAATAACCGGCACGGTCAACGGAATTCACGGCAGTACGATCGTGCGTACGTCGTACTCGCGGCTTGCGCCGAAGCATCGAGCGGCGGCGTGGGTGCGGTTGCTCGCCGCACAAGCGCAGGACGACTCCCGGACATGGCAGGCGGTCACCACCGGCCGTGGTCCCGGCCGTCGTGCCGCCTGGAGGTCCACGATCACCGCACCGATCGATGCACTCGACCAGCTCGAACAGTTGGTGGAACTGCGAGATCTGGGATTGACCGCGCCGCTGCCCGTGGGTCCGACAGCCTCGGCGACGTATGCGGAGCGGCGTTTCCGTGGCACACCGGTGCCCGAGGCCATGGAAGCAGCGGAAAAACAGTGGAGCGACAAGTTCGGGGACATCACCGACAAATCCATCGCCTACCTCTACGGCAGCGGCGCACCGTTCACCAGCCTCACCGACGTGGCGTTCGAGCCGGAACACCCACGGTGGGGCGACGAGCCGACGGTGTTCGGCGCAATCGCCTGCCGCCTGTGGTGTCCACTGCTCGATGCCGAGACGGAAGGGCAGCCATGACCGACTTCGACCTTCTCGCACCGCTGCCGACCGGCACCACGGTGTTGGAAGCAAGCGCGGGAACAGGCAAGACGTACGCCATCGTCGGTCTGGCGACCCGCTATGTCGCGGAGGGGATCGCGGACATCTCGGAGCTGTTGCTGGTCACCTTCTCCCGCGCAGCGACGCAGGAACTGCGTGAACGTACGCGCAACCGCTTCGCTCAGGTAGCAGCCGCGCTCGGCGATCCGACAACTGTTACCGACTCTGACGCACTGATCCAGTTCCTGGCCGACGCACCCGAGAGCGAGGTCGCTCTCCGCCGGTTGCGCCTGGTGCGCGCGCTGTCGGAGTTCGATTCCGGAACGATCGCCACGACCCACAGTTTCTGTCAACGGATGCTCGACGGACTCGGGATCGCCGGCGAGCGGGAGCCGGAAACGACGCTCGTCGACGCAGTCGACGACGTGACCGCCGAGGTCGTCGACGACATCTATCTGCGCCGCTACTCCCGCTCGGACTACGAACCGCCCATCAGCCCGGCCGATGCCCGTCAGGTCGCCCGAGAGGCAGTGCGCGACAGGCAGGCCCGGTTGGTGCCGGAGCCGGGTGAGGACACCGAAGCGGGCCACCGTGTCGTGTTCGCCGAGGAAGCGCGGGCGGAGGTACAGCGACGCAAACAGGCCGCGGGTGTCCGTGACTTCGACGACCTGCTGAGCCTTCTCCACGGGGTTCTCGTCGATCCCGTGCACGGTGACGCGGCCTGCGCGCGAGTGCGCGAGAGGTTCCGCGTGGTACTCGTCGACGAATTCCAGGACACCGATCCTCTGCAGTGGGACATTCTGCGACGCGCGTTCCACGGCTCGTCGACGTTGCTGCTCGTCGGTGACCCGAAGCAGGCGATCTACGCCTTTCGCGGCGCCGAGGTGCTCAGTTACCTCGACGCGGTCGGGCTCGCGGATCGTCACCTCGAACTGAAGACCAACTGGCGCAGTGACTCCGGATTGTTGCGTGCACTCGAAACCGTCTACGCGGGCGCAGCGCTGGGACACGACGAGATCGTCGCTCACCCCGTAGGGTCGCGTAACGACGCTTCCAGAATCGGTGACGCGTCGCCACTTCGTGTGCGGTACCTGCCGAGAACTGGCGCCGGACCACTGAACAAGTCCGGCTTCCCTGCCGTCGGCGTGCTGCGAGACAGGATTGCCGACGACCTGGCAGCGGACATCGTCGATCTGCTCGAGTCCGACACACCGCTCGGTCTTCCCGGCCACTCGGATGTCGTCACGCCCGGCGACATCGCGGTGCTCGTCCGGACGAGGGCCCAGATCGCTCTCGTCCGCGACGCGCTGGATCACGCGGGAGTCCCGTCCGTTCTCGCCGGTGGATCGAGCGTGTTCGAGACTCCGAGTGCGACGCACTGGCTGTGGTTCCTCCAGGCACTCGAACAGCCGCATCGCGCCGACCGCGTTCGACTCGCGGCACTGACCCCGTTGCTCGGCTGGACTGCACAGACCCTCGACGATCGGGGTGACGACGCGGTGGCCGAGGTGAGCACACGGTTTCGCGACTACGCAGTGCTGTTCGCCCGCGCGGGATTCGCCGCGGTGTTCGAGAAGGTGTCCGCAGAGACACGGCTCGAAGCGCGACTTCTCGAATACCGTTCCGGAGAGCGGCACTTGACCGATCTGCGGCACGTCGCGCAGCTACTGAACCGGGCTGCGGTGGAGGAGTCCTTCGGTCCGAGTGCGCTGACTCGGTGGTTGACCGATCGCATCGAGGACCCCGCGTCGGGCAGCGTGACCGATCGGAGTCGGCGCCTCGACAGCGACGCCGCAGCCGTCCAGTTGGCCACCGTGCACGCCAGCAAAGGCCTCGAGTTTCCGGTCGTGTACGTCCCGTACGCGTGGGACGCGTCGAAGAATCCGTACCCGAGCACCCTGCTACTGCACGACGACGACGGTCAACGGGTCCTCGACGTCGGGGGCAGAACCGGGCAGGGTTACGCCGCACGCAAACTCGTGCGCGACAAGGAGGAGGCCGGCGAGGAACTGCGACTGCTGTACGTCGCACTGACGCGGGCCCAATGTCAGGTGGTGCTGTGGTGGGCGCCTGCATTCTCGACGTCCATCTCGCCGTTGCATCGCTTGCTGTTCGCACGCGTGCCAGGGATCTCGCAGCCCGAGGACAAGGCGAAGGTGCCCGACGACGCTGTCGTTGCTCGCCAACTCGAATCGTGGGCGGCGCCCGCAGGCGGTGTGATCTCGGTCGAGGCAGCGGGAGGCGCGGTTCCGCGTCGGATACGAGCAGACCTCGAGCGCACGGTCAGCGAACTCGCTGCAGCGACGTTTCGGCGCACTCTCGACATGCACTGGCGTCGTACCTCGTATTCGGCGTTGACGGCAGCGGCACACGAGATGCCCGGAGTCTCGAGCGAGCCGGAGCACCCGGTGAAGGACGACGAGCCCGAGGAAGCGCCGCCGGTCGACGACGTGCTGGACGGCATCCCGTCGCCGATGATCGGTCTTCCGGCCGGTGCTGCCTTCGGCACTCTGGTCCACGAGGTGCTCGAGCATCTCGACACGGCAGCAGGCGACCTCGAAGCGGAGCTGCTGCGTAGGTGCACCGATGCCGTCGACGAACGGTTGGCCGAGGTGGATCCGGCTGCCCTGGCGGCGGCATTGCTGCCGGTGCTGCGTACGCCACTCGGATTCGGCACGCTCGCCGACATCGCGCCGTCCGATCACTTGGCCGAACTCGACTTCGAGCTGCCCCTCGCCGGCGGCGAGGAACCGGTGTCGCACGCGGTGACGCTGCGCGGTATCGCCAGGTTGATGCGGACACACCTGCCGCCGGACGACGCCTTGGCCTCCTACGCCGATCAGCTCGAACTACTGGAATCGACTCCGCTGCGCGGATACCTCACCGGCAGCATCGACTCGGTCCTTCGTATACCCGGACGGCGCTACGTCATCGTCGACTACAAGACCAACAGGCTGTCGAGGGGCGATCTGACCGTCATGCACTTCACCCGAGATCGTATGGCGCAGGAAATGCTTCGCTCGCACTATCCGCTGCAGGCATTGTTGTATGCGGTTGCGCTGCATCGGTATCTGCGATGGCGTCAGCCCGGCTACGACCCCGCACGCCATCTCGGGGGAGTGCAGTACCACTTCGTGCGCGGCATGGTCGGCCCCGAGACACCGCCGGGCTGTGGCATATTCGATTGGAACCCGCCGGTGGATCTCGTGACGTCCGTATCCGATCTACTCGCGGGAATCGAGACAGCATGACCGAGGCGCAGCTCGTGCAACGAGCCACAGGGCGGCTACGGACCTTCAACCAAGCGGGCATCCTGGCCGCCGCGGACGTACATGTCGCGCTACGGCTCGGCGCACTCGGCGGCGAGACCTCCGAGGACGTGTTGTTCGCGACGGCGCTTGCCGTACGCGCCGTGCGCTCCGGATCGGTGTGTCTCGACCTGCATCGCCTTCGCGACGTCACGGTCGACGAGGAGTCCGACGTCGACGTCGACGCCCTGCCGTGGCCCGAACTGGGCGACGTGCTCGCCGGTCTGCGGGCAAGTCCCCTCGTGGTGGGAGGGGATCGAGGGCCGCTGCGCCCTCTGCGACTCGTCGACACCGATGAAGGGGAGCTGCTCTACCTCGACCGATATTTCCTGCAGGAGCGCACCATCCGGCATGTCCTGGACAGCCGTGATCTCACGCACCCACCCGTCGATGCGGAGGCCGTGAGGGCGCTTCTCGGTACGTTGTTCCACGGGGAAAGCGGCGAACCCACCGCCGCGCCGGATCGCCAACGCATCGCGGCGGCACTTGCGGCGACGCAGTGGACGGCCGTCATCGCGGGCGGACCGGGAACCGGCAAGACACACACGGTGGCCCGAATTCTCGCGATGTTCGTCCGGCAGCTCGGACCGTCGATCCGTATCGGCCTTGCCGCGCCGACGGGTAAAGCGGCTGCACGACTGCAGGAGTCCGTCACCGAACAGTCCGACCATCTCGGTCTGCCGGGTGATCTGAAGGCGATGACTCTGCACAGGCTGCTCGGATGGCAACGCGGCAGCAAGAGCCGGTTTCGGCACAACGCGTCGAACCGGTTGCCGTACGACGTCATCGTGATCGACGAGACCTCGATGGTGTCGCTGACCATGATGTCGCGGTTGCTCGAGGCGGTCCGCGCGGATACGCGGTTGATTCTCGTCGGCGACCCCGACCAGCTGACGTCGGTCGATGCGGGTGCCGTGTTGGCGGACCTGGTGGCACGCCCAGTGCGCAGGCTGAACAATCCGCAGCTCGACGCATTGGTCGCCGACGATCTCGACGCGCAGGACGACCCGAACGAGGCTGCGCTGTCCGCGATGGAACGCGGCCGATTGGCGAGCGGTGTGGTGCGGCTCAGCCGAGGACGACGGTTCGGTGGTGCCATCGCCGAGTTGGCCGTCGCCGTGCGGGACGGACGATCCGACGAGGTGATGGCACTGCTCGAGGGTGATCACGAGCAGCTGTCGTTCCATGCTCCGACCGACCTGTCGGCGCTGCACGAGGACATCCTCGGTACCGCATCGTCCGTGACCACGGCAGCCCGTGCCGGTGACTGCGCACGTGCGCTCGCCGGACTGGAGAGGCACCGTTTGTTGTGTGCGCATCGCCAAGGGCCATTCGGGGTGCAGAACTGGGCACGCCAAGCGATGGAGTGGGTAGGTACGGCCTCGGGCGTATTCCTCGACCCCGCGACCTGGTACGCCGGCCAGCCCTTGTTGGTCACGGCCAACGATCACGAGGCGCGCATCTACAACGGCGACACCGGTGTGGTCGTGGACGTCGGCGACGGCTCCCTGATGGCTGCCTTTCAACGCGGCGCCGAACCGCTGCTCGTGCATCCGAACGTGCTGTCGTCGGTGCAGACGGTGTACGCGATGACCATCCACCGCAGTCAAGGAAGTCAGTACGACACCGTGTCGGTGATGCTGCCCGCCCAGGCGTCGTCGCTGCTGACACGAGAACTTCTGTATACCGCCATCACACGCGCCCGTAAGCATGTGCGCATCATCGGCACCGAGGACGCGGTACGGGCTGGAGTCGAACGGCAGGTACTACGAGCCAGTGGACTTCGCCGGACGATCCGGCCGTGAGGACCTGGCGTCGTCGACCATCCGAAGGCTGTCCGCAGTGTGCTGCCACGACCGTGCCTGTCGCCGCCACACGCGCCATGCGGTGCCGGACCCGTCCGCGCGGCACCGATCTGCGTGAGCGGCACAGTTGCGGGCGTGCGCCCACGCGATCTCGTGGAGTTCGGCCACATCCGCGCCCCCGCACACCGATGCGACCGTCGCGGCATCGACTCGGGATCCGACGAGTTCGCAGAACGTGTGCAACGACCGCAGGTGCACGGGAAGCGAGTCGACCGAGGGAGCTTGGGAAATGGAGGGAGCTTGGGAAATGGAGGGAGCTTGGGAAATGGACGGGGCCGGGGGGATCGGGCTCGCTCGGGGAGACGGATCGTTCAGTTCCACGTACTGCAATGCCGCAGGCCCGCTTCCCGTCCGGACCCGTCCCGACGTGCTGGTAGGCCCGACCGTCCACGCGCTGAGGAACGACGGATGTGGCACGTTCCAGACCTCACGAAAGGTGGCCACCGCCACGGTCGCGAGCAGACGAGCCTCGGTTTTGGTGCCGTCGAGTGTGTAGTCCATGACGGTGCCGTCGGCGGTCGGCTTGCCTGGCTCGGACCAGCCGAGACCGTGCAGTAGCCGGTCCGACGTCGTGTGGTCGGGGCTGTCCGGGTAGAGGTAGGACGGGAGCGCCGCCACACACACCATCTGCTCGGATTCGAGGGCCACCACATCGACGTACGGACGTTGACCGCGCTGCCCGTGTGACGCCTGCGCGGAGGTGATGGTGATGTAGCTGCCGCCGGGCATCGATGCGACGTACGATCCCAGGTTGGCCTCGAACCGCTGCCATGCCTCCGACACGACAGCGTCGAATCCGTCCCCGCGACCACCACTGACCTGCGGTCCGGAATCCACGTACGGTCCAGCACCCACTTGCGCTCCTTCGTCGATCGCCACGACTGTGCACTCGAAGATCTGCAAATCGAAAGATAGCGGGTGGGTCCGACAAAGTTCGTCAAGCGCACGTCCGGTCGGCGAGGCAGCTACCCGATGGCGGTCTACGGCGACGCGACGATCTCTTCCCGGACTCTCGCGACGACGGCGTCCATCGCCCCGGGTCCGTGTGAAGACAACAGAGCAATGGCGGGTTATCTCCCGGTGCGATCTGTGTTCGGCGCGCGTCAGTAGACGTCGCGTAGATAGCGCTTGCCGCGCCTCAGTTCGGCGACGTAGTCCTCGGCCTGATCGGACGTTCGGCCGCCGTGTTCGGCAACGATGTCGTGCAGTGCCGCGTCGACGTCCTTCGCCATGCGTGTCGCGTCTCCGCACACGTAGAGGTGTGCGCCCTCCTCGAGCCAGCCGTACAGCTCCTTGCCTGCTTCTCGCATGCGATTCTGGACGTAGATTTTCTCGGTCTGATCGCGCGAGAACGCCAGGTCGAGTCGGCTCAGTACACCGTCACGAGACAGTGCGTTCAGCTCGTCCTCGTAGATGTAGTCGCTTGCCCGGTGTTGGTCGCCGAAGAACAGCCAGTTGCGTCCAGGTGCGTTGCGCGCCCGCCGCTCGTGCAGGAAAGCGCGGAACGGTGCGATGCCGGTGCCGGGGCCGATCATGACGACAGGAACGTCGTCGTCGGCGGGCAGCCGGAAGGATTTGTTGGGTGAGAGAAACACCCCGGCGCTCTCGCCCTCGGCGACCCGATCGGCCAGAAAGGTCGAACAGACGCCGCCGCGATCACGCTCGGCGGACCGATAGCGAACGCTGGCGACCGTCAGGTGCACGGTGCCGTCGTGCGCGAGCGGAGAGGACGAGATGGAGTAGACGCGGTGCTGCAGGGGCCGCAGCAGTGCGAGGAGTTCCGCCGGGTCGAGCGCGAGAGTCGTATCGAGTGCCAGGACGTCGAGCACGTCCTTGCCCCACGTCCACGCGTCGAGCGACTCGCGGTCGCCGGTGGACAGAACATGCTGGAGTTCGTCGTCGCCCGAGCGTTCGGCGATCGCCTCGATGAGGTCGAGCGACGGCACGCCGATCTCGTACGAATGCGTGAGCAGCTCGTCGAGACGCTGCTCGGATCCCTTGACGGTCACCGTGGTGTCCGGGGCGACCCGTAGACGGCCGATCAGGGCGTCGACCAACTCCGAATTGTTGACCGGTTTGACGCCCAACCCGTCGCCTGCCTCGTAGACGAGCCCGCTGTCGCCGAGTGCGAACGCGTAGTGCCGCACTTCCTTGGACGACGAGGCGCCGGAGAGGACACGATTGGCCAGGACCGTCGCCCGGTACGGGTTCTTCCGGTTCCACGGGGACCTCTTGGACGGCACTTTGGCCGGCGTAGGAGCGGAAGCCGCAGGTACGGCTGCAGAAGCCTCGGGAACGCCGTCGACGGCTGCGATGGCAGGAACCGCCGTCGACAGCCATGCTGCCGCCGCATCCTCGTACTCGACGTCGCAATCCACGCGGTCGGCAGTGCGGGTAGCCCCGAGCGCTCCGAGCCGCGCGTCGATGTCCTTGCCCGCTTTGCAGTAGCCGTCGTAGCCGGTGTCCCCCAATGCCATGACCGCGAAGTATAGGCCCTCCAACCTCGGCGCCGAGTCGGCGGCGATGGCATCCCAGAACAACTGGGCATTGTCCGGCATCTCGCCCTCGCCGTAGGTGGAGGTCACAATCAGAAGTCGACGCATCGCCGCCAGCGCGTTCATGTCGAGGGCGTCGAGCGACGCTACGTGCGGTTCGAGGCCGTGTCGGCGAGCGAGATCGGCGGCATCCTGGGCGAGACCCTCGGCATTGCCGGTCTGGCTGCCGTAGAGAATGTGCAGTGGCACGGCTGCGGCACCGGTGACAGGTTCTGCCGCTGTGCCTGCGATCGTCGGCATGGCCAGCCGCGAGTGCAATCCGGCGAGGAAACCGGAGAGCCACGCGCGTTGATCGCCGGTGAACGGCGCATCATCGGGGATGAAGGGGATCGGCACGGAAATGTCGCTTCTCTTTCTTTAGGACGCCAGGTTGTCTCTAGGACACCAGGTCGGGGACGGCCCGGACGGCGAACAGTTCGTCGAAACTCGGTAGCGTGCCGAGCTTTCCGCGGTTCTTGGCGTCCTGGTACAGAATCCAGCCGTATGTTGCGGGGCTGTCCGTCGAGCGGACGTTGCGAGCCGTCAGCGCCTGTTTGTAGTCGTCGACGCGTTTTGCGCCGATCAACGCCGCAAGCTGTTCGTCGTCGTAGCCGGCCAGCACATCCTTCGCGTACTGCACGAGTCGCGCGACGAGGGTGAAGTCCTCGGTCAGCACGAGGTTTCGAGCGGCAGCGAGCACGGCAGGGTCGTCGTGCGTGCTCGCCCCCGGTACGCGCGTGAGTGCAATCGAGTTGGCGTAATGCTGGACCGTGTACTGGTTGAGCAGTGCGTAGACCGTAGCGGTATCCGTTTCGCCGTATCCGGGCACCGATCCGCCGAGGACCGGAATGCGTTCGCGCACGCTCAGCTTGTAGGAGCGGACCTGCTGCACGGCCAGTGCCCCGGCGAGTTCGTCGAGCAACTCCTTGCGGCTCTTGGCCCCCAGAATCGCGTCGCTGTCCTGGTACAGCAGCAACGCGCGCGGCATCGCGTACACGAAGTGATGCTGCTCGACCTCCCAGTTCTGCAGCACGCGCGTCGCCGACGCCGAACCGGTCGCCTCGACGTGCCACTCGAGCAGCATCCGCACCGTGAGGTTGTGGATCTCGGCTTGCTCGTCTCCCGCGGTGATCGATCCGAGCAGCACCGAGTCGGCACTGGCACGCAGCGGGAGCAGGCGATTCGGGTCGTACTGGTAGAAGAACCCGCCGCTCATGCCGTTGCAGACGCCCTTGCCGAATCCGCCGAGGTTGAGCACGGCCCCACCGGTCATGTACTCGCACGCGAAATCGCCGACGCCTTCGACGACGGCCGTCGCGCCCGAGTTCCTGACGCCGAAGCGGTCACCGGATTCGCCCTCGACGAAGGCACGTCCACCCGTGGCGCCGAACAGCGCGAAATTGCCGATGAGCACGTTGCCCCCTGCCTCGGGTGATCCGCCACCCGGAGACCGTACGACGACGGATCCGCCGCTCATCGACTTGCCGACGCCGTCGTTGCACGTGCCGGTGTGATCCATCACCATGCCGTCGTTGCAGAACGCCGCGAAAGACAATCCTGCGGCGCCGTACGTGCGAACGTCGACCGTCCGTGGCGCGAGGTACCGCCTGCCGCGATCGTCGGTCAGCACCGACGGCATCGCCTCGGTCTCGGCCACCGGCAGTTCGTGATTGAGCATGCGCTCGATGTCGATCGCCAACTGACCGCCGACGCTCTTGTTCAGATTTCCGAGGTGTGTGTTCTCTCCCGGAACCACGAATTCCTCGCGGCGATCGATGAGCGCACTGCGCACCTCGGCGAGCAGCATGTCGTCGATGCCGTATTCGCGTTCGAGGTACACCGGGTTCTCGACGACGGTGTCCGTGACCACCGTCAGCATCGCCCGCACGTCGAGCGCGCCGACCGTCGCCGGATGAGCCAGCAGGTGCAGCAGATCCACCCGTCCACGAGCCTCCCGCAGCGATGTCATTCCGAGTTCGGCCAGCAGCTCACGGGTTTCGTGTGCGATGTTGAGCAGGTACTGCGCCAGCGATCGCGGATCGCCGTCGAACACCTCGGGATTGGTCGTCAGGCCCGCGGGACATTTGACGTTGCAGTTCTTCGCCATGACGCAGCCCATCATCATGAGGGCGGTCGTACCGAACTCGAAGCTGTCGCCGCCGAGCAGTGCCGAGGTGAGAACGTCACGTCCGGTCTGGTGTGCGCCGGAACATCGGAGAATCACCTTCTGGCGAAGTCCGTTGGCGCACAGTGCCTGATGTACCTCGGACAGACCGATCTCGGCGGCGCGCCCCGCGTACTTGAGGCTGGTGACCGATGCCGCGCCGGTGCCGCCGGTGTTGCCTGCGATGTTGATGACGTCGGCGCCTGCCTTGGCGACACCGACGGCGATCGTGCCGATGCCTTCCGAGGACACGAGTTTGACGATCACGCGGATGCGCGCGGCCTTGCAGTCGTGGATGAGCTGCGCGAGATCCTCGATCGAGTAGGTGTCGTGATGTGGTGGGGGAGAGACGAGTTCGACGCCAGGAGTGCCGCCGCGTGCGGCCGCGATGTCGACGGTGACCTTGGGTGCGGGCAGCTGCCCGCCCTCACCTGGTTTGGCCCCTTGGCCGATCTTGATCTCGATCTCCTCGAGCATCGGATCGGCGAGGTAGCCCGCCCAGATGCCGAAGCGCCCCGACGCGAACTGCTTGATCCTCGACGCGCGAACGGTGCCGTAGCGCGAGATGTGTTCGCCGCCTTCGCCGCTGTTCGACATCGCGCCGACCATGTTGGTACCGTGCGCGACCGCCTCGTGGGCGTTTGCGTTGAGCGCGCCGTGGCTCATCGCGCCCGATGCGAGCAAGGAGGTGATCTCCCGTGCCTGCTGGACGTCCCTGAGCGCGATGCTCGGCGGCGCCGATGTCAACTTCGCGAAGAAGCCGGACGCGGATCCGGAGGTGACGACGCGAAGTCCGTTGTCGGAAGTGTCGGTGCGGATCTGCTCGCCGAACATCAGGGTGAGCGCGTCCCCGAATGCACGGACTCGCATCGCGTCGTGATCACCGATCCGGACGGCGAACGTGTCGGCCGCGACGGTGTGCACCGCGAGTCCGCGTACGAGGATGCTGATGTTTCCGCCGATGTCGAATCGGCCGAGCTCCGCCGCGAACTCCTCCGCCGACGCGCATCGCGTGAGGTCCGCCGGAGTTGCCAGTACGTCTCGGAGCGCGACAGGGCGAGCCGAGCGTTCCTCGTCCAGCGATCGCACGAACGAGCGGTAGTCGGCAGTGATCTCGGCCGCGTCGATCTGTGCTTCGGTGAGTCGATCGAAGCTCGTCGAGGAGTAGGCATGGGCGTCGAGTCCGTACGAGTCGCCGAGTTTGGTGATGGTGAGCAGGCGCAGCGCATCGGTGTGTGCGCGATCGGTCTCGGTCGGGGCGAAGGCGATCTTCTCCTTCGTCAGCTCCACGAAGCCACGAACCGAGGTCGTGCCGAACGAATGCCCGGCGCCGTCTGCGCGCTCCTTGAACAATCCCAGATTCGGCAGGTCCGCTTCGCCGGTCACCGCTCGGGCGTGGGCATGCCAGTGGGCGACGCTGGCTGCGACGGCGGCGAATCCGACCCCGCCCACCGGGGACTTCATGTTGGGGAACCACTGCGACAGAACGGGATCGGATGTGTCCAGAAAGTTCGGTTCGAAGAATTCACCACCGATGTAGCTTTCGACGGTGCACAACCCGACGCGGCCCATCGTCTTCATGAGTGACTTCTCGGCGGCCTTGACGAACTTCGCGAAGGCGACGTCGGGGTCTGCAGCGAACTTCTCCTCCGCCCGCAGGCGAACCGTCGACGGGTGAACGGCGGAAGCACCGAACCCGAGTACGGCGGCGACATGATGCGAGGACGAGATCTGCCCGCTGTCGACGACGAGTGACACTCGCAGTCGGACGCCGGCGTCGATGAGTCGTTGGTTGACGAACGAGACCACAGCGATGGCAGGAAGCGCAGCCCACTCGCGGGTGATGTCGCGATCGCCGAGGATGGCGATGCCCCCTCCGCGCGCGAATCGCACCACCGCGTCGGCGAGCGCGGCCACCGCATCGACCAGAGCACGCTCGTTGGCAGCGCTGTCCGTGTCCACCGATCGGTACAGCATGTCGAAACGCTGTACGGGAGTGACACTCTGCTCGGTAAGGAGCCGCAGATCCGACCTCGACAGGATGGGCGACGGGGCCACGATCTGACGAGAGGGCGGACCACCGACATTCGGTTTCGGGCCGAGCGAGACCCGAAGCGTCATACCGTCCGCTTCGCGGATGCTGTCCAGCGGCGGGTTGGTCACCTGTGCGAATCGCTGTGAGAAGTACTTGGCCATACCGCCTTCGCGGTCGGTCAGTGCGTTGATGGCATTGCCGTAGCCCATCGCGGACACTCGTTCGACCCCGTTGGCGAGCATCGGATCCATCAGGAACTTGAAGCTCTCCTGATCGAGCGAATACGAGACGTAACGCTGGTGGCGTTCCAGGTCACCGGCATACGCGTCGGCGATGTCGTCGGCGGCTGCGGTCAGGTCGTCGAGGCCGACCCGCGCCGTGTTCAGCAGCGCGGCGTAATCACGTTCTGCGGCAATCCTTTCGAATGCTTCACCGGTGGTGTAGGTGTGCTTGTCGCGATGATCGAAGTAGATCATTCCTCCTGCCTCGACGCGTCCGCGGTGGGTGATCGTCTCCGGTGGGAACCGAACCTGTCCTGCTTCGGAGAATGTGCACAGGTAGTCGTTGGTCTCGACTGTGCGCAGCGGGCGCAGGCCGAGCCGGTCGAGACGCGCTCCGATGACGGTGCCGTCGCCGAAGACGAGCGCGGCCGGTCCGTCGTTCTTCTCCTCGTACAGCGAGAAGTACTCGAACATCGCCCGCACCGCGGGAGAGAGTGTGTAGTCGTTCTCCCAGGCCGGGGGCA
Source organism: Rhodococcus yunnanensis NBRC 103083 (assembly GCF_001895005.1). Taxonomy (GTDB): domain Bacteria; phylum Actinomycetota; class Actinomycetes; order Mycobacteriales; family Mycobacteriaceae; genus Rhodococcoides; species Rhodococcoides yunnanense. The sequence goes on from NZ_BCXH01000018.1 coordinate 105,219, forward strand.
TCATCGAGACGACGGCGGTGACCAGTTCCACGCTGTCCTCGATGACGCGGGCCTGCACGGTCTGGTCGAGTCGACAACTGTCGGACTGGCCCGGCGGGCGAACGATCGCACGGCGCTTGGCACTGGCAACAGCGGCCTCGGCGAGGCGATTCTTCTTGTCGGTGTTGAGTTCTCCGTTGTGAGCCATGAATCGGAACGGCTGCGCCATCGTCGGATGCGGATCGGTGTTGGTGGAGAAGCGAGTATGGAAGAAGATCGTGTGGACGGCGTGGGCTGGATCGACGAGATCGCGGAAGTAGGGCACGACCTCGTCGGAGTTCAAGCGGCCCTTGAGGACCTGCGTGCGAGCGCTCAGCGAGAGCGGGTACAGCCCGGCCAGTTCAGGGGTGGTGAATGCGATCGATTCGATGTGCAGCAGTGCCTCGTGGATCAGCCGGTCGAGTGCAGCGGGCTCGGGGCGCGGCCGGGGCACCTCCCAGATCCACTGACGGATCGAGCGCTGGTATTTCACTGCCGCAGGGCGGATCACGGAGTTGTCGACCGGGACCTCGCGAACGGTCAGCGGCGTGAAGCCGCGGTCGATCATCGCGCGGTGGATCAGTTCGATCGCACGTGAGTGCTGCGACTTGTCGTCGGGCAGAAAGAAATTCCCGACGCAGAAGCGTCCGAGTTCCAGGCTCGGGCGATCGGTGATGCGGCGGAAGAAGTTCACCGACAGGTCGACCGAGACTCCGCCGCCGTCGCCGACGCCCTCGGCGGACATGCCGCCGCGGTGCGGGACCGAGCACAGTGCTTCTCGTGCCTTGATCAGCACATCGTGCGACTGAACACCGTCCTTGCGCGTGATGAAGCCGACTCCACAGCTGTCGGAATCCAGCGACGGATCGTACAAGCCGACCACAGCGTCGTGCATGTGTCCGCCTCCTCCCTGTCCATGCATGCGCGGACGAGAAAGATCGGGCGCACGACTCGACGACGACACATCGGCCGTCAGGGCAGGGCGTCGCTGCTTCGATGAAGCGGCACCCGGAAAGGTCAGACTACTAAGATAAGGCTAGCCTTTGTCAATTCGTCCGAATCCGTGCTGGCAGGGAGGGTGCGACTACGACACTTTCTCCAGGACTTCGATCCCATCGATCTCGGATCGAACCTCGTAGCCCGACGCCAACGCCATCGAGATCGCTTTCTCGTCGCCTGCCTCGTCGGTCGGCCAGCCCGCGGGTACCGCGCGATTGACCACAATCCAGTCAGGAGTCGTCGTGTCGGTCGGTCGCTGCGGAAACACCGAGACGTCGTGTGTTGCGACGAACTGGGGCACGAGATTGTTCGACGCCGCGATCGTCTCGCCCTCCGGGATCGACGACGCGATGTCGGCTGCTTCGATTGCTTGCGGATCGGTATGCCACCCGTCGGCGGTGGCGAGGCGTGCGATCGGGAGGAAGGGTAGAGCCGCGACAGCAAAAACGGCGACCGCCGAGAAGATCGTCCGCTGGCCGCGCTCGGAGATCTGCCCATGACGCCTGCTGCGCGCCACTGCATCGATGAGCGCGGCGAAGACGACGACCATCAGGATCGCGTTGTAGTGGAATATCGGCTTCCAGAAGTTGGAATTGTCGCTGAGGAATCGCCATGCCACCGTGGGCACGGCGACCAGCAGGAGCGGCGACCGGAGCGCGGCGAATGCCGTGACGGCGAGCAGCAGAAACGCGGTGGCCGCTCGGGAATCTCCCGCGACGAGCCCGTGTGCGGTGTCCGCGATTCCCGATCCGATCGGCGGCATCTTCGAGCCCTGGCCGTAGGAGTCGTTGGAACTGAGCAGCGGAATGATCACTTTCACCGCCAGGGCGACCCATCCGAGACCCCAGGCGACGGTCAGCAGGCCGAGCACGCGGGTCCGTCCGGCCGTCCAGAAGGCCACCAGCCCGCCTATCACCGCAACCGTCAGACCCATGTCTTCCTTGACGAAGACCAGAGGCAGGGCCCACAGCAGAGCTGAATGCCACCGCCGATGGCCGAGAGCCACCAGTGACATGGCCAGGAGCGGCATCGCGAAGGCGATCTCGTGGAAATCGAAGTTCAGCGCAGCTTGCACACCCCACGACAGACCGTAGGCAACCGCAACGACCACGCCGACAACCGTCCCGAATTCGCGGACCGCCCAGCGTACGAGTGGGATCGCAGCGGCGGCGAACAGCACTGCCTGCGCGATCAGCAGCGTTTCAGGCGACGGAAACAGGCGGTACACGGGCGCCAGAAGTGCAGTCACAGGCGAGAAGTGATCACCGAGCGTGTTGTAGCCGGTCCCGAGCAGATCCGACGTCGGGGCACGTAGATGAGCGTAGGACGACACCTGTTGCACGAAGATGCCCAGATCGAATCCCGAAGTCCGTAGTTGGCGGTGCCCCATGACCGACAGCGCCGCATACATCGGAGCCAACACCAGAAACGCAGCCGCCGGAACGAGCAGGTCGGCGGTGAGGAGCGGACGCAGACGGTTGCTCGCCGGGTGAATGTGGATCGAGTCGACCGTCGTGAGCTGGGATGCTTCGGTGGCTGTCACAGGAATTGGTGTCTACCGGATCGACATAGGACGAACCTGAGAGCCGCAGGTCGGAGACATCGCACACCCGACCGGCCCGTCGTTGCGCTCGATGCGCGGCGGTATGCCAGTATCGACGCTCGGGAACCCGGATCGATGGGGAGTCGACGGGTCGAAGGGTGCACGAAGGTACGGGCGGGGGCCGAATTTCATGGATTTTTTTCAGATCGTCGTCATCACTATCGTGGCGTTGGCATCGGTAGCAGTGGTCGCAGGATTCGTGGTGATGGTGGTGCGCAGCGAACGGCGGTCGCCGAGCAGGCGCACGAAAACGAGAATCGCGCCTGGCTGGTATCCGGACGCCAGCGACGAGACGCTGCTGCGTTACTTCGACGGGCGGGTGCCGACACGGAAGACGTCGCGGCGAGAACTGACCTAGCGATCGGCCGACACGCGTTTTATCCACGCTGAGTTCAATCATTGCCCACGACTGCGGCGTGGACGATGCTCGAGTCCGGGGGCGAGGGCCGGCCCCGACCGTGACCGCGGTAGAGAATTCGAAGAGGACTCATCAGGATGCACAACACCGATTCGCGACTCGACTTTTCGGCGAGCGTTCCGCGATGACCGCCGGAACCGCACCGTCGACACCGGATTCGGTGTCGTCCGCGGAATTGAACGTGTACGCATCCGTTGCGGATGCAATCGGCAACACGCCACTCGTTCGACTCAATCGCGTGACCGAGGGCATCGAGGCAGCGGTATACGCCAAGCTGGAATTTCTCAATCCCGGCGGAAGCGTCAAGGACCGCGCCGCGCGCGCGATGATCGACGCAGCCGAGCTCAGCGGCGATCTGCGACCGGGTGGAACCGTCGTCGAGGGTACGTCGGGCAACACAGGAATCGGTCTTGCCGTCGTCGCCGCCTCCCGTGGGTACCGCACCATCGTGGTGGTTCCGGACAAGTCGAGCGCCGAGAAGATCTCGTTCCTACGCGCTCACGGCGCCGACGTCCGTGTTACCAAGGGCGCGCTGCCCACCCATCATCCGGACCACGTGCGCAACGTGGCTCGGCGCATCGCCGACGAGATCGACGGCGGTTGGCTTGCAGGGCAGTACGACAATCCCGCGAATCCGGGTGCGCACTACGTGACGACGGGCCCCGAACTGTGGCGCCAGACCCAGGGGCGAATAACACATTTCGTGGCAGGAGTGGGGACCGGTGGCACGATCAGCGGTACCGGAAAGTTTCTCAAGGAGGTGTCGGGAGGCGCCGTACGGGTCATCGGTGCCGATCCGGAAACCTCGAGGTACAGCGGCGGCGACGGCCGTGCCTATTACGTGGAGTCCATCGGTCACTTCGTACATCCGGACAGCGAGGAAGACATCTGGCCCGACTCGTACGACCGGACCGTCGTCGACGAGTTCGTCACCGTCGCCGACCGGGAGTCGATCGACACCGTTCGCTCGCTCGCTCGCACCGAAGGGCTACTCGTCGGCGGATCGGGTGGAACCGCGGTGGCAGCAGCGCTGCGCCATGCCCGGACGCTGCCGCCGGATGCCGTGGTCGTCGTACTCATCCCGGACTCGGGGCGTGCCTACCTGTCGAAGTACTTCGACGACGACTGGGTCGCCCGGCTCGGGTTCGACACACGCACGAGCGGTTCTCGCGTTGTGGAGGATCTGCCGATCGACACACGTGTCCCGTTCGCCGTACCGGCCGATGCCACGGTAGGGGAGGCGTTGGCGCTCCTCGACGGACGAGAAGAACTACCCGTCGTGCTTGCAAGGGCGACACCAGGACCGACAGTGGTCGCCGAAATCACCGGAGCCGTCGAACGGAAGAATCTGCTCGACGCCCTGACGACCGATCCGGTGACGAACCACGTGTCCGCGGCGCTGGCCGTCGTCGGCGCGTTCGAGACCGTCGACGCCGCAGTGTCCAGGGCCGGTGGCGACCGGCGAGCCGTCGTTGTTGCGAGCTCGGGTTCGGTCGTCGGTTCGATCAGCGCGGCCGATCTGCAGGCGGGCGAGTCCTAGGCCGTCAACGGTTTCGTTTGCGGCCCTTCTTCGATCGCGGCTGTGACGACAGGTGGTAGTAGAGGGCATCGTCGGTGTCCTCTACTACCACCCGGACCATGTCCCCGATCTGGAGATAATCGTCGACGCTGATGCGATCCTTGGCGCCGATGACCGCCTTGACCGACCTGGCAGGGATGAGTCCGCGCCGACCGTCGGGTCCCACGGCGAGTGCATACCGCGGCCCTGTCCTGGTCACGCGAGCCGAGATGATCTCGGAATCCTTCGGTACCGGTGTCGGCTGTACGACAGCGTCTTTGGAATCCGCCGTCTGCGAGTCGAGTTGCGCCGCGAGCTCGTCGGCCATGAGATCGACCTGCAGAAGCAACTCCGCCATCTGCCGTGCCTGGTTCTCGTGCTGCTTCGACGGCTTGAGTGCTTCACCCGGCTTGTACATGTCCTCGTGGGTGAGCTCGCCCCACGCGTCCTGCAGTCTGGTCTTGACCTGCACCTCCACTTTGACGTCGAGATCGCCTTGATGTGTTGCGACCCGGACCAGCAGGACTGCGTGATAGGCGCGGTATCCACTCGGCTTGGGGAACTCGACGTAGTTCATCGGGTCCTTGGCGAATCGAACCGAACACTCCGGGTCGTTACATGCGCTCTCCAGTGCGTCGACGAAGGCGTGGAAATCTCGCGGGCTCTTGCACAGAACCTTGATTCCGATCAGGTCGCTGAGCGCGTCGACGACATCGTCCACATCACTCGGTTCGTCGATGCGACCCTCTGCGATCCTGCGGCGTAGTTTGTCGGCGGCTCGGACCGGGTCCTTGATACGGGCGGTCTGTGCGTTGAGGCGATCCCGGTCGACATTGTCGAGAATTTCGTCGGCGATGGTTTCGAGAAAGTTCTGGGCGGTGACCAATGCGGCCTGCCACGCACGGCCGCGCTGCAGATACAGCTCGTCGACGAGATCGTCGATCGATGTCGAGGCTGTCATCGTGATGGCTCCCATGATTGCGAAACTTACGACACAGAAGGCTAACGCAGCACCTCCCGGATCAGCGTCATCGAAACCGTGCACGGCGCGGGAGGGTGGCCCCCACGCGGCGGCATCGAGATCGATCCAGCCGTATACATACCTCGAACCAGCGCACTATTCTCGTGGGCATGACGGCCACGGTTGCTGAGGGTGACGCGTTCGTTGCGCAGTTCGACCCCTATCGGCGGGAATTGCTCGCGCATTGTTATCGAATGACGGGGTCGATCCACGACGCCGAAGATCTCGTGCAGGAGACCTACATCCGGGCGTGGCGTGGATACAGCAAGTTCGAGGGCAGGTCCTCGATGCGGACGTGGCTGTACCGGATCGCCACCAACACGTGCCTGACAGCGTTGGAGGGCAAGTCCAAGCGTCCGTTGCCCACCGGTCTCGGCGCTCCCAGCTCCGATCCGACCGACGATCTCGTCGAGCGTCACGAGATCGCCTGGTTGGAACCGATCGCCGACTCGGAAATATCCGAGTCCGGTGATCCTGCCAACATCGTGGTCGGCCGCGAGTCGATCCGGCTCGCTTTTGTCGCAGCACTGCAACATCTTTCGGCGCGGCAACGCGCTGCGTTGCTGATGCGCGAGGTGCTTCAGTGGAAGGCCTCCGAAGTCGCCGAGGCACTCGCGACGACCACCACGGCCGTCAACTCTCTTCTTCAGCGTGCACGTGCACAGCTGGAGGAGATCGCGCCGACCGAGGACGGTGTCATCGAACCGGACTCGGCGCAGACACAGGAGTTGCTGAAGAAGTACGTCGACAGTTTCGAGAACTACGACATCGCCCAGTTGGTGGAGCTGTTCACCCAGGACGCAGTCTGGGAAATGCCGCCCTTCGCCGGGTGGTACCAGGGCGGCGAGAACATCGGAACCCTCATCCGCGGAAACTGTCCGGCGAAGCGCGCAGGCGACATGCGAATGGTCGCCACCTCCGCCAACGGCCAACCGGCCTACGGGCTGTACATGCGGGACCCCTCGGGTGTCCACCGTGCGTTTCAGCTACACGTCGTCGACATCCGCGAAGGCAAGGTCTCGCATGTTGCGTGCTTTTTCGATCTGAGTCTGTTCGAGCGGTTCGGACTGCCCGACCACTTGTGAACAGAGGCGGGTTCGGCACGCGCCCCCGATCCCGCCCTGTCACCGAACTGCTCTGTCGCCGTCACTGCGACGGCGGTACCGCAGCGGGATCCATCCACATGACCTCCCAGACGTGGTGGTCGAGGTCACGGAACGCGCGGCCGTACATGAAGCCGTGATCCTGCGCCTCCATCCAGGTCGATCCACCTGCGTCGATGGCCGAGTCGACGAGTGAATCGACCTCGGCGCGGCTGTGGGCCGAGATACACATCAGGACCTCGCGCGACTGCGTGGTGTCCGAGATGCTGTCGGATATGAAGTCCTTGAACCGTGCTTCCGACAGGAACATGACCGTCGATTGATCGTTGACCACCATCGATACACAGTTCTCGTCGCTGAAGATTTCGTTGAACTCGAATCCGAGACCGCTGAAGAAGCTCTTGGTTGCGGTGACGTCCTTGACCGGCATGTTGGCGAACAGCATTCGGGACATTGTGTGTACTCCTAGTTTCGGGTGTCGTAGTCCACGGTGGACGAGCTTCGTGAATATGGACACTGGCGAATTCGCAAATTCATCGCAATTCCGGCAGCCGATTTCCTCCGCGTTCGGTGGGGAAGTCCACCTGTAGCAAGATGGGAGAACGGGGACGGGCTGACAGCCGAGTCCCCGTTTGTTCGTCGAAGAGGAGAATTCATGGATTTGGGACTGTCGGGTAAAGCGTTCGTCGTCACGGGCGGGACCGAGGGGCTCGGGTTGGCCAGCGCCCGCGAGCTCCTCCGCGAGGGAGCAAAGGTGACGGTATCGTCCCGCTCTCAGGACAAGGTCGACGACGCCGTGACCGAACTCGGCGCCCACCGGCCCAATGCCGTGCACGGTATGGCAGCAGACAACGGGCATCCTGCGTCCGCAGAGTTGGTCGTCGACTCGGCACTTGCGCACTGGGGAAAGCTCGACGGGCTCGTGGTCAGCGTCGGAGGGCCTCCGCCCGGAACGGCGCTCGAAGCCACGGACGAGGACTGGCGTGGTTATTTCGACTCGGTGTTTCTCGGTGCGGTCCGTCTGGCGCGAGCGGCTGCCGCGAAGATGACCGAAGGGAGTGCCATCGTGTTCGTTCTGTCGAGCTCGGTGAAAAGTCCACTGACGGGACTCGGCATCTCGAACGGACTCCGACCAGGGTTGGCAATGGTCGCCAAGGACATGGCCGACGAGCTGGGCCCCCGCGGCATTCGTGTGGTCAGCGTGCTTCCCGGACGATTCGACACCGCGCGGGGAAGCGCGGTGAGCGGGGACTCCGTCGCCAGTATTCCGTTGGGACGGATCGGCGATCCCGAGGAGTTCGGCCGCACCGTCGCGTTCGTGGCCTCGCCCGCGGCCTCGTACATCACCGGTTCGACCGTGACGGTCGACGGGGGATCACTCCGCGCGCTCTGAGTGCAGGCGCGAGCTCTCCGAGTGCAGGGCGGGGGATCACTCCGCACGCCACACAGCCCCGAAACTGCGGCAAGCGCGTTTCGGGGCTGTGGAGTAAAGGGCTGTGGGGTAAAGGAAGGAGAGGGACGTAACTTCTCTAGCGGGTCACCGAGGCGATACGCGAGAGCATCCGCGTCAGTACCGAGCCATCGGTGCCGAGGTCGTCGAACGAGGTGCTGTTCTCGGTTGCACCTTGGGTGGCCTCAGCCAATTTGCGCACCAGCACGGTGCGAAGTTCGATCGCGCCCAGGATGTCGGCGTCGAGTGCCGCGACCTGCTCGTCGAGCTGGTCGATCTCTACCGCGTCCGGCTGTACTTCGTCGGCGCTTGTAGCGAGTGAATCGATCTGCAAAGTCACATCGTCTCCTTTTGTTCGCGTCCTGAGGAATGATTCGCTTCGCCCCTCGGAACTGTTACATGCTCGTTCTATGTGTCAACGATGTTTCGTGGCCTCCACCCAACATGCCCACTAGTACGGCCTGGGCCAACCTTCGGCGGGTGTGATGCTGCCAACATTCGAGACCCGTTCGTCCCTTTGTCGGCGCCATCGATCGTCAACGCAGCCGGCATCACCGTTGTTCCCCTGATGCTGTAGTCGTACAGGCCGCACATAAGTCATTCGGAGCTGCGGACTGCGCGTACTGCCGCGGGTTCGAATACTTGATTCGATTGCGTGTTCGCGAAGACATATAGGTCGACGAGAACACCACTGGCGCGAGCCGAGTGCAGTTCCAGAGCACTCGGATCGCGCCAGTGTCCGACGGTGTCGGCGTATCAGGGACCATGCAGCTCGTGTGAGCTACGCGGGTCGTGCGGTGACGGAATCAGCCGCGAGCGGCTTTCAGATGATCGGCCGACACGGCCTTCAAATGCGTGAGGTCGGATGCGACCGTTGCCAGCGTGTATCCCTCGGACAGACGCTTCGCGGCCACATCACCCGACGGAGTGTGTATGCCTGCGGCGATTCCGGCTGACGCAGCGGCTTTCTGCACGCGCACGAGAGCAGCCTCGAACTCCTCGTCGACGGACGTGTCGTTGGGAGAGGCTCCGCCGACGGCCAAGCGCAGATCGGAGGGCCCGACGTAGATGCCGTCCAAGCCCGGTACCGCGCAGATCTTCTCGACGTTCGCCAGGCCCTGCGGTGTCTCGATCATTGCAAGGACCACCGTGTCGCGATTCGCGTCGGACGGAAGTGGCCCGACACGGAGCTGCGAGCGCATCGGTCCGTAGGACCTGATGCCGGCAGGGGGATAGGTCGCAGCGGATACGGCGGCGGCTGCGTCGTCGGCAGTATCGACGAGCGGGACGATCACCCCGGCCGCGCCGGCGTCGAGCGCGCGGCCGATGACGGTGGCGTTGTTCGCCTCCACGCGTACGAGGCCGGCAGGCCCGTGGGCGGAATCGATCGCGGTGAGACCGGCGAGCATTCCCGAGTACCCGATCAGGCCGTGCTGCAGATCCAGGGCGATGTAGTCCCACCCGACGTGGGCGAGCCACTCGGTCGAGACCGGGCTGTCGATGACGGACCAGTAACCGAGGATCCGCTCCCGGTTACGGACGCGGGCGGCGAATTCCTGTGCAGACATTGTGAGATACGGCCTTTCAGCGGTTGTAGTTCGGCATCGGGCCGCGCAACGCGGAACCGATCTCGTCGCAGGCATCGACGATCTCGGCATCGAGAGCGCCTCTGCCGATGGCAGCGATATTGGCGTGCAGGTGTTCGACCTTCGATCCGCCCAGGAGAAGCGGCCCCGTTGCGGGCTTGGACACCAGCCAGCGCAGTGCGAGTTCGGTCAACGGCAGGCCTGCGTCGTCGGCGATACGCGTGAGCTGAGCGATGGCGTCGAAAATAGCTGTGTTCCAGTACCGTTCACGATACATCGCCGCGAGGCGCGAATCGCCGAACCGGCCGTCGGTCGGCTCGGCTTCGAGGGAGTGCCGACCGGTCAACAGGCCGCCACCGAGAGGGTTGTACACCATCGTGATCAGGCCGGTGACGTCGGCGAACTCGACGTACTCCTCTTCGATACGGCGAGCAAGGAGGTTGTAGAGCTGCTGCGCGACGATCGGTCTCGGGGCGCCCACTGCGTCGGCGACATGGTTCGCCTCGGCGATCTGCCACGCCGCGAAGTTCGAGACTCCGAGGGCACGGATCTTGCCTTCCTTCACCAAGTCCGCGACGGTGCTCAGTGTGTCCGCTATGGGCGTCGCGCGATCGGGCTGGTGCAGGTAGAACAGGTCGACGTGGTCGGTCTTCAGTCGCGCGAGGCTTGCCTCGAGGCTGAGCCGCAATCCAGTGGGAGAGAGCGGGCTGTTGTCGCCTGCATCGGGATTCGGCATCCCGGCCTTCGTCGCGAGGGTCACCTTGTCGCGCCGCGTCGCGAGGAGATCCGCGAGGATGCGTTCCGACTCGCCGCCCGCGTACCCGTTGGCGGTGTCGATGTGGGTGATTCCGGCGTCGAGGGCCGCGTCGACCATCTCGGCCGAGGCTGCGGCGTCGACGGTATCGCCGAACGTCATCGTGCCCAGCACGAGGGGAGAGATGTCGAGCGAGGTCATGCAGTAACTCCTACTGGTGTCTGGGATAGTCGCGAAACGACATGGCGCGGTTTGATTCCCACCATAGTGGTGGGATCGAGCGCGGCTGCCCGCAATGCCCGAGTGTACGGCTCCTTGGGCCGCGCGAGCACGTCGTCGGTCTCGCCGCCTTCGACGATGCGGCCTTTGCTCATGACGACGACGGTTTCGCTGATCTCGCGGACGACGCCGAGGTTGTGCGAGATGAAGACGTACGTAAGGCCCGTGTCCTGCTGGATCTCACGCAGTAGATCGAGAACCTGTGCCTGCACCGACACGTCCAGTGCACTCGTCGCCTCATCGCACACCAGAATCTCGGGGCCCGCGGCGAGAGCACGCGCGATACCGATTCGTTGGCGCTGACCACCGGAGAACTCGACCGGCCGTCGGTTCAGCGCAGAGCTGGGAAGTCCGACCCGATCGATGAGCTTCGCAGCCTTCTTCGCGCGCTCGGACTTGCTACGGATTCCTTTGAGCCGCAGCGGCTCCCCGACGATGTCGACGGCCGTGAGGTGCGGGTCGAGAGAACCGTACGGATCCTGGAAGACCATCTGCACGCGAGATCTGAACGGCCGCAATGCTTTCTCCGACAGCTGGGAGATGTCGGTTCCGTCGACGACGATTCTTCCGGACGTCGGAGTCAGGAGCCTGACGATCGATTTCGCGATGGTCGACTTGCCGCAACCCGATTCGCCGACGACGGCGAGCGTCTTGCCCTTGTCCACCGAGAAGCTGACCGAGTCGACGGCCCTGAAGACACCGTCCGCGACGGGGTACTCGACGACGAGGCTCTCGACCGACAACAGTGGGTTGCTCATACCGCGAACTCGACTTTCTGTGTGGGTAGCGGGGATTCGTTCCACGAACCGAGGTGGGGGATGGCGTCGAGCAGCTTCTTGGTGTACGGATTCTTCGGTGCCGTGACGAGTTCCTCGGCGCCGCCGTTCTCGACGAATTCCCCGTTCTTCATGACGTAGATGCGGTCGGACACCAGGCGTGCGACACCCAGGTCGTGGGTGATCACCAGCATGCCGATGCCTGTGCGTTCCTGAAGTTCGAGCAGCAGGTCGAGGATGCTGGCCTGCACGGTCACATCGAGCGCGCTCGTCGGTTCGTCGGCGACGATCAGTTCCGGGCTGGAAGCGAGCGCGCTCGCGATCAGTACTCGTTGGAGCATGCCGCCCGACATCTGGTGCGGGTACTTCTCCAGCTGGCTCTTCGGGTCGGGGATACGTACCTGATCGAGCAGTTCGAGGCATCGAGCGGTCTGCTTGGCCTTGCCGGACACACCGCTGTGCCGTACTGCCTCGCGCAACTGGCTGCCGATCGTGTGAACCGGACTGAGGGCCGTCATCGGATCCTGCGGAATCAACGCGATGTCGCGTCCACGAATCTTGCGGAGCTGCTTGTCCTTACCGAGAATCTCCGTGTCCTTGAAGGTCACGGATCCGGACAGCACGGCGAGGTCGTCGGGAAGCAATCCGAGGATGCCCATGGCCGTCGTCGACTTGCCGGAGCCGGACTCACCGATGATGGTGACGGTCTCGCCGGCGTCGATGCAGAACGAGACACCGTCGACTGCCCGGATGACACCTTTGTCGGTGACGAGTTCGATCTGAAGCTCGTCGACCTTCAGCAGGTTTCCCATGTCTCAGGCGCCTTTCTTCGAGAAGCGGGGGAAGATTCCGAAGCGGCCGGACCCGGCAGGACGGTCGCGGAGGCCGTCGCCGAGGAGGTTCACCCCGACCACGAGGATGACGATCATCAGCCCGGTGAAGGTGACGATCCACCACGAGGTGGTGATGTAGTCCTGGCCGTCGGAGATGATGCGGCCCCACGTGGCGAACGGGCGCTGCGGACCGGCGCCGAGGTAGCTCAGCGAACTCTCCAACAGAACCGCCTGGGCGAGAAGCAGCAGTACGACGAGCGAGGCCTGCTTGATGATGTTCGGCACCACGTGGCGAAGCAGGATCGCGGTGCGGCTCAGACCGAGGACGCGGGCGGCGGCAACGTACGGCTTCTCGCGTTCTACGAGCACCAGCGAGCGTGTGAGGCGGGCGACCTCCGGCCACTGTGCAATGGCGATGACGAAGGTGATGACCGGAATCGACGGTCCGAACAGCGCGACGACGAGCAGCAGCATCATGAGAAGGGGAAGCGACAACTGGGCTTCGAGCACTCGTGAGATGACGGCGTCGACCCAGCCGCCGAAGTAGCCTGCCGCGCTACCGGCGACAACGCCGATGATGCCGGAGACGACGACGGCGAGTATGCCGATGGTCAGCGACACCTGTCCACCGAACAGGATGCGAGAGAGCAGATCGCGGCCCAATTGGTCGGTACCCAGTAGGTGACCGTCGGTCAGCGGCGGCAGACGTCGTGCGATGAGGTCCGTCTGGTTCGGATCGGCAAGGGGGAGCAGCCCTGCGAGTGCAACGGGAAGGATGACGAGCAGCGACAGGACCGTTCCGGCCCAGATCTTGACTCGACTGTCTCGTCGGCGACGGGTGGCGCCGGCTCGCGCGAAGTCGGCAGCAGTGACGGCGCTCGGGCGCTCGTTCACCGGTGGTTCCAGCACTGCGGTCATTTGCTTACGCCCTTTCCGAGGCGGACCCGAGGATCGAGAAGTGGGTAGCAGAGGTCGACGAGCAACTGCACGAGAACCGCCAGGACCGCGGTCACCAGCACCGTCGCCTGAATGAGCGGATAGTCACGCGTTTCGAGGGCGCGGACGACGAGCGAACCGACACCGGGCCACGCGAACACGACCTCCACGACCACGACGCCGTTGAGCATGCCCGCGAAGCGAGTTCCGAGCGCAGTGACGACGGGGATCGCCGAATTGCGCATCGCGTACCGCCAGGTGAGTTCCCGCTCGGACACACCGCGCGAGCGCGCGACCGTGATATACGGCGACGCAAAGGCATTCACCATTTCCCGGCGGACCATGCGTGAGATCAGTGCAATCTGCAGGATCGAGATGGTCACGGTCGGGAGAATGAGGGACCACCACGTGGTGAAGCCTGCGGCAGGAAGAACCGGGATCAACACCGCGAAGAGAGTCACGAGCATCAGGCCGCTCCAGAACTCCGGCATCGACTGTCCCGCAACGGTGACGGCGTTTGCTCCGAGCTCGCGGCGTGTATCGGCGTGCTTGGCCATCCACACACCGAGCGGGATCGACAGGATCGCAGTCAGCAGGATTGCCGATACGGCGAGGGTGATCGTGTACGGCAGGCGGTCGAAGACGACGTCGAGTGCGGGTGCCTGGAAGGAGTAGGACGTTCCGAACTGCAGATGCAACAGGTCCCAGAGGTAGATCAGGTACTGCTGGAACACCGACTTGTCGAGACCCATGTCCGCGCGAATCGCAGCGAGATCCTCGGTCGATGCAAGCGGACCGGCCAGTGCGTACGCGGGATCGCCCGGTGCCATGCGGATGAGCACGAACACCGTGGTGAGCGTCAGGAAAATCGTCAGCACACTCTGTGCGAGACGCTTGACGACATAGCGGGCCGTCGCGTTGCCTGTCGCCTTCCCGATGATCGGGACCGGCTTCTTCTTGTCGAGAGTGAGGGTCATGACTCAGGCCTCCAGTCGGACTGAGCCGAGGTCGTAGGAGTTGATGGGCGTGAGTGCCACATTCTGTACTCGGGTTCGTTTGGCGAGCAGTGCATTCGGAACGAAGCTCCACAGGCACGGCCAGGTGTTCCAGATGTCCTGCTGGGCGTCGGCGAGAAGCGTCGCGCGACGTACCGGATCGGGCTCGCTGGAGGCGAGCTCGATCTTCTGGGTGATCTCGGGGAACACGTAACCGTGATAGGTGTCGCGGGTCGCTTCCTTCTCCGCAGTGCCCGCGTACATTCCTTGGATCGTGGTCAGCGCCAGGCCGGTCTGGTTGCCGTAGCCGTTGCCGAGGACGTCCCAGTCGCCGACCTTGCCCTGGCGCCACGACGAGATGTCGCCGCCCGGTTCGAACTGTTGCAGCTTCACTCGGACACCGATGTCGTTCATCATCTGCGTCACCGATTCCATGAGCGAGACGTCGTTGGTGAACTCGCCGGTCTCCCAGATGAAGGTCAGTTCGAGGTCGGTGACTCCCTCGGCGTCGAGCATCTGACGTGCCTTCACCGGATCGAACGTGTACTTACCGGTCTCGACTGCGCCGGACAACGTGCTCGGCGCCGCGCCGGTGGCCGGTACGGCCGAACCGATGAGGACGTCCCGCGCGAGCGATTCGCCGTCGACGGCATAACTGAGTGCTTCGCGCACACGGGGATTCGCCAGTGGATGACCGGCGGGCTTGCGGAAATTGAAGAACAGTTGGTTGATGCGGGTGCTGGGGACTGTCTCGATCTGCACTCCAGGCAAGGATGCGAGCTGCTCGGCGGAGTCGGGGCTGATCGAGTCGATGACGTCGACCTCGCCGCTCCGCAATGCGACGACGCGAGCGGCCTCCTCGGGGATGAAACGCACACGAACCTGCTGCACACTGGGTTCCTCGCCCCAGTAGTACTGGTTCGCTGCCAGGCTGTATTCGCCCGTGCCGCGATTGGACTCGGTGACCACGAACGGTCCGGTGCCGATGCCGGTCTGCAGTTCGTTGGGTTCGTTCGCCGCGGCAGGGGTGATGAGGATGTTCGACATCAGACTGTCGAGAACCGGCAGCGGTGAGGTGGTGCGCAGGATGAAGGTGCGGTCGTCGATGGGGATCACCGTCGGCCACTCGGGAAACTGCGGCGCGACGAACGAGCCGCTGACCTGCTGGTACATCTGCATCGCTACATCGACGTCCTCGATGCTGACCGGTGTGCCGTCGGAGTACTTGACGCCTTCGCGTAGGCGAACCGTCCACTCGGTCGGCGACGTCGCATCGAAGCGGTCCGCGAGAACCAGCTGGGGATGGAGGTCGTCGCCGATACGGGTGAGGCCCTGGCGCACGCCACGTTGCGCGGTCACGGCGGCATCGAACTGATTGAGCTTGTTGTCCAGACTCACGAGCGAACGGTTGAGCCCGAGCACGAGGGTGTCCTGTGACGGCTTCCCGGTCGGCCCTGCGCACGCAACGGTTGACCCGAGGAGCGTGACTCCGCCGGCGAGGCCGGCGTACTGCAGAAAGCTCCGCCGCGACACGGACGGCATCTGCAAGCGAGATGTGGTCATCGGTGACCTTGACCTTTCGAGACTGACAAAAGCGGGGGAAGCGCTCGCTGCGGTGATGACTTCTTACCGCGAGCGGTGCTTGTAACTCAGCTCACAATGGCACTCTTGCGTGTTCCGCGCAAGCGCCGTAGCTTAAATTGCGTACTTCGCGCAGAAACTCGCTGAATCGTGCATACTCGTCTCAGCAACGAAAGGAGTGAACGTGGAGATGTTTCCGCTGGTAGTGCTCGCGGACGATCTGTCAGGAGCAGCCGAATCGGCCTCCGCCTTCCTTCCGTGCGGAGCGGAAGTATCCCTGCAGCTCGGAAGTCCGACCGTGGCGGATGAGCCTCCTGCAGACGTGACCGTCGTCGATCTTCACTCGCGCAGACTCACACGATCCGACGCGGCGACATCGGTGCGGTCGGTGCTCGACGCCTTTCCCGGCGCTCGCGTCGTCAAGAAGGTCGATTCCCTCCTGCGCGGCAACGTCGAGGCCGAGGTCGGCGCCTTGGCGGCGGACGGATCTCCGGTCGTCGTGGTGGCAGCGTTTCCGGGGATAGGTCGCACTGTGGAGGGCGGAGTCGTTCGCGTTCACGATATTGCGTTGCACGAGACAACGCTGTGGCACGCAGAATCCCAGTCTCCGCCCCTGACGGTAGCGGCCGCTCTCGGAGACCTGCCGAGTACGGGGGTGTGCATCGATCAGGTCAGGAGCGTCGGTCTGCCCGAGGTGTTCGCCGACCTCGTCGCGTTGGGACGTGTTCCGGTGTGCGACGCGGTGACCGATGCGGACATCGATGCGATAGTTGCTGCGGCACAAGCTGTTCCCGGACTTCGGCTCGTCGGGACGGCAGCGTTGATGGCGGCGCTTGCGAGGCACGCCGGCACCGGCCGACGACGAGAGTCCGCGGTATCGGATCGGCAGGCCCGCGGTACCCTTGTGATCGTCGGGACCGCGGATCATGTTGCCGTCGAACAGGTTCGATTTCTCGAAGGATCCGGGGTGCCGCACGTGCGAGTCGCCGTGCGTCATCTGATCGACGGCACGATCGATCCAACACCCGTTCTCGCAGCGCTGAGGTCCGGATCGGCGTTGGTCACCGTCACGGGGCCGGTGACGTCGAACGACGCCACTGCTGTCGTCGAGGGCCTGGCCGATCTCGTGGCCGCCGTCGAGCGAGATCGGACGTCCGACCTCGTGCTCACCGGAGGCGAAACAGCTCGGACGGTCCTCGACCGGCTCGGCGTGCACCGTCTGAATCCACTACGCGAGATCGAAACCGGCGCGGTGCTCTCTGCAACCGAATCGGGACGACGGGTCATCACACGGCCGGGCAGCTTCGGTGGCGTCGAAAGCCTGCGCATCCTCACCGACTCGCTGAGAACCGAGTCGACACATTCTTCAAGCACCCACAGCAAGGAAACGTTCATGACAGAAACAACTCCACTTCCGCTCGTCGCCGTCACGATGGGCGACGGCGCAGGCGTCGGCCCAGAGGTCATCGTGCCCGCGCTTCTCGACGCTCGCACTGTCTCCTGGTGCCGACCCGTCGTGATCGGAGATGCCAAGCGTCTGAAGCTCGCTGCAGGCGTGCTCGGTCTCGACGTCGACATCGTGGTGATCGACGCGATCGCCCACGCGGAGTTCTCTCCGGGGCGGATCAACGTCATCGACCTCGATCTGCTGCCGGAGGATCTGGCGTGGGGCGAGTTGTCGGCCGTCGCGGGAGATGCTGCGTACCAGTACATCCGAGTTGCCAGCGAACTCGCGGTTCGAGGCGAGGTACAGGCGATCTGCACCGCGCCGCTGAACAAGGAAGCGCTGCACGCTGCCGGTCACATCTTCCCGGGCCACACCGAGCTCCTCGCGCACTTGACCGGGACCGAGGAGGTGTCGATGATGCTCTCGACACCCAAGCTCAAGGTCATTCACGTCACGACGCATATCGGCCTGCTCGACGCCGTCGCGAAGATCGAACCGGGACTCGTCGAGCGAACGATCCGACGTGGCCACGAGGCTCTCGTCCGGACCGGAAACGCGAACCCGAAGATCGGCGTGTGCGGGATCAACCCACACGCGGGCGAGAACGGGCTGTTCGGCTACGGCGAGGAGGATCTCAAGATCGTGCCTGCCGTCGAGAAGTTGAAGGCGGACGGTATCGACGCCGTCGGGCCGTTGCCCGCGGACACCGCATTCTTCCTGGCCGGCCGAGGTGACTACGACCTGATCGTCGCGATGTACCACGACCAGGGCCACGGGCCGGTGAAGGTGCTCGGAATCGAGGCGGGCGTCAACATCACCGTCGGTCTGCCGGTCATTCGCACGTCGGTCGACCACGGCACCGCGTTCGACATCGCAGGCAAGGGAATCGCCGAGGCCGGTAGTATGGTCGAAGCTCTGCGTCAGGCTGCCGAATTGGCTACGAGCACAGCAGTTTTGAAGTAGCGAAGGTTTGCGGGTCGAGATTTCGGGACAGAGGGAGACGGCGTGGCACTACGTGAGTCGGAGGCGCGTCGCTCCGAGATCGTGCGCATGGCGAAGACGAGTGGTCTCGCCAGTGTGGACGAGCTGTCATCTCAATTCGGTGTCACGGCCTCGACCATCCGCCGCGATCTGAGCCAATTGACGGCTCAGGGGCTGATGGCGCGTACGTACGGCGGGGCCATCGCGCTCGATCCGCACCCCGAGTCCTCGTTGCGACAACGGTCCCTCGAAGGATTCGAAGCCAAGCGAGCCATCGCCGAATGGGCCGCCGAGCAGATCTGTCCCGGTGAGACCGTCCTGCTCGATGCGGGAACCACCGTCGGAACGATGGGGGAGTTTCTGCGCGACGCCGTGAACCTGACAGTGATCGCAGCTGGTCTGACAGCACTGGAGGCGCTCGCGGACGCGGACTCGGTGCGGGTCGAGTGCTTGGGTGGAACGTTGCGCCCTCTCAGCCAGGGTTTCGTCGGGCCACTGGCAGAAGCGTCGTTGCAGCGGGTCTCGTTCGATCGCGCGTTTCTCGGTGCCGATGCGGTGACCGCCGAGTTCGGCATCTGTGAAGCCGAGCTGCAACAGACCCGGCTCAAGGAGATGATGATCGAACGCGCAGGCAAGACCTACGTCCTGGCGCATTCCGCGAAGCTCGGGCAACGGCCGTTCCATGCGTGGGCTCCGATTCCGCCGGGCACCACACTGGTCACCGATTCGGGGGCGACCCCGGCGCAGGTGGATCCTTTCGAGAGTGCAGGAATCGACGTGGTGATTGTCTGACGCGCACTCGGGGTAGTCGACACCAGTCGTCTACTGCAAGGAGAGCATCATGCGTTATGACTACCTCGTCGTCGGGGGCGGTATGGTCGCCGACAACGCAGCTCGTGGCATCCGGGAAAAGGACAGTGCGGGCACCATCGGCATCCTGAGCGCGGACTCGGACGAGCCGTACACGCGCCCCGCGTTGTCCAAGAAGCTGTGGACCGACAAGGATTTCGGTCGTGACAAGGTGCCGCTGAACACCTCCGCCGATACCGAGGCCGAGATCCACACCACCACACGCGTTTCGGCCGTCGACCGGGAGAACCGGACCGTGACAACGGAATCCGGAGAGTCCTACGAGTACGGAGAATTGCTCCTCGCCACCGGAGGATCTCCGATCGAGCTCGATCTCGCGCCGAGTCCGCGCGTCGTCTACTTCCGTACGTTCGCCGACTACCGGGCACTACGCGAATTGTCGAAGACCGCCTCGCACATCGCTGTGGTCGGCGGCGGATACATCGGCACCGAGATCGCATCGGCACTGTCGCTGAACGGAGTGAAGGTGACCCTGGTGACCTCCGACGACGTTCTCGGCGCCCACATGTTCCCCGAGGTGCTGGCTGCGTCGTTCGACGAAGGCTTCACCGAACACGGCGTCACCGTCCGACGCGCAGTACGTGTCGATTCCGGGGCCGAGGCGTCGGCGCGCGTGCAACTGCAACTCGACGACGGGTCGAGTGTCGAGGCGGACGGCGTCGTTTTCGGTCTCGGCGTTCGGCCGAATGTCGAATTGGCCGAGGCCGCTGGTCTAAAGGTCGACAACGGCATCGTCGTCGACGAGTTCCTCCGCACCGAGGATCCGCACGTGTACGCGGCAGGTGACGTGGCCAACTATCCCGACGCGATCCTCGGTCGTCGGCGCATCGAGCACGTCGACAACGCCAACGAGATGGGCAAGGCCGTCGGACGAATCATGGCGGGCGGCACCGACCCGTACACCTACACGCCGTACTTCTACTCCGATGTATACGACGACGGCTACCAGGCCGTCGGGACTATCAGTACGTCGCTCGAGACCGTGGAGCGGTGGACGAACAAGCCCAAGGAAGGCGTCGTCTACTACGTCGACGACTCGGGAGCGGTCCGCGGTGTCCTCATGTGGAACGTCTGGGAAGGACTCGACGAGGCGAAGCAGCTCATCGCCGATGGTGCGGCTCCTCCTGAGTGATCCGGGTCCGGCCGCACGTCGCGCGAAATTCTGGAACAGTGGAGAGGCCGAGAACCGACAGGAGCGAAGATGACCGATCATCCCGAGTTCGGGACCTCTCGTGAGCGTGTCGAAGAGCAGGTGCGACGCTGGTGCGAGCGCGCGCGCCTCGACGGTCGTCGCCCTCCGCTGTCCGACGCCGCCGCGGTGGCCATCGCCGCAGGCCGCCTCGACGAACCGACTCGAACCGTCCTGGCTGCACGTCGCCGGGTAGGCAAGACGATGCCGTCGATCGGCGGTTTCGCTGCGATCCGGGTGTTGGCGGACGAACGTGAGCGATGGCTCGGCAAGGACACACGCAACAAGCCGGGATCCGCGCTCGTCTATCGGCTTCGCGCCGCCGAGCTGACCAAGCGACTCGACCATCTCCGCACTGCGCTGGTGATGTCGAACAAGCACTATGCGAACGGCGTTCGCGCTGTTCGCCGGGACCGCCGCGACGGGGTCCACCTCGACCTCGACCAACGGGACGCACTGTTCGACGCGCTTCGCCGGACGCCGGTGCCGAAGCGGGAGGCGGGAACCGTCGTCGAACGCACCGGGTTGTCGATGCTCGATTCGGCCGCGGAACGAGTTGCGGGAGCAGCGAAGAACACCCGGTTCGAGGACCTGGGCGGCCGGGCATCGACCGTCATCGCCGAACTCGCGGATCAGCGCGACGACGTCTTCTCCGACAGATACGAAACCCTGCTGTTCCTTGCCGGCGCATCGTTCGACCGCGTGCGCGCCTCGCCGGCATGGCGCTCGGAGCACTTCGTGGTGCAACGGACTCAACTGGACCTGGCCGACGAGTTGACGCAGATCGCAGTCGACGCCCACTCACTGCGCGAGATCGACTCCGAACTCGACGGCATCGCCGCACTGATTTTCGACGGCGCCACCCGCACTCAGGTGGCCACACGGCGTACCGCTCTCGACGCCGTGTGGGCCCAGCTGATCGATCGTGTTGCCGCTCTGGTTCGCGTCGCCGACCTGGTGAACCGCGCCGAGGGCGAGCTGCGGACGATGGACGTGATCCAGCAGGCGCACAGCCTCGACGACCGGATCGACGCCCTCGTCGCGCGTGCAGGCAATCGCGAACTATCGGCTGCCAACACACATTTCGTCGGCGACCAACTGACCTAGGCCACGATGGCGAACAGGACGGCCGCCACCGCAAAACTCACGACCGACAGGATGGTCTCGAGCACCGTCCATGTCTGCAGCGTCTGCTTGACCGTCATGTTGAAGAACTTCGCGATGATCCAGAAACCGCCGTCGTTGACGTGGCTGAGAATGATCGAACCGGCTGCGATCGACATTGCCACGAGAGCGGTCGCCATCGGTGAGTAGTCCTGCGCTGCGACGAGTGGGCCGACGATGCCGCCGGTGGTCACGATCGCAACCGTCGCAGATCCCTGCGCGATCCGCAGCGCACAACTGATGACGTACGCGAGCACGATGATCGGCAGACCCGCGGCAGCCATGGCGTCGGCGAGCGCGGTGCCGATGCCGGTCGCCGAGATGACCTTTCCGAAGAATGCACCCGCGCCGACGACGAGGAGCAACATGCCGACCGGTCGCAGTGATTCACCGGTGAGTGTGCTCAGTTCCTGAACGGTGGATCCGCGTCGAATCCCGAGGACGTAGAACGCGATCAGTACCGCGATGAGCAGCGCGACTGCCGGAGTGCCGAGGAACGTGAGGACCTCGAGCAGATTGCCGGGATCGAGCAGGATGCTGCCGAACGTCGCACCGAGGATGAGAACGAGCGGGACCGCGATGATGGCGCCGATGACTCCGACGGATGGCGGAGTGGTGACGACGGGACGCTTCGTCGCGACGGAGGTGCCGCCGCCTGTGCCGTCGGTGTCCTCGTCCTTGTCGTTGATGAAGTCCTCGGGCACATCGACGATGACGCGCTTGCCGATCCAGTTACCCCAGACGAGGCCGGCGGCGATGAATCCCGGAATGCCGCAGACGAATCCCATCAGGATCAACCAGCCGAGGTTGACCTCCAGCAAGCCGCCGAGCGCAACAGGACCGGGGTGGGGAGGAAGAAATGCATGCGTCATGGACAAGCCTGCGAGCATCGGAAGTGCGTACAGCACCAACGACTTTCCGCCCTGACGAGCGGCGACGTAGACGAGCGGGGCGAGCACGAAGATGCCGATGTCGAAGAAGACGGGGATGCCGAAGATCAGTCCGAGCAGACCCATGGCTATCGGTGCACCGCGTTCACCGAAGACTCCGAGCAGTTTCGACGTCAGCGCCTGGGCGCCGCCCGATCGCTCGAGGATGGCACCGAGCACGGTGCCGAGACCGATGATGACGGCGATGTGCCCGAGGATGCCTCCGAATCCGGTCTCGAGCAGCGACTCGTTGCTCTTGATCGCAGTGCCGACGATTTCGGACACCGGAAGTCCTGCGGCCAATGCCAGACCGAGTCCGACGATCAGCAGCGCGACGAACGGTTCCAGTTTGACCTTGATGATGACGACGAGCAGTACCGCGATAGCGAGACCACACAGTACGAGAAGTCCAGGGGTTGAGGTCCTGAGCCAGTCGACGACGCTACTCATGGGGTGCCTTTCGGGTTGGACAGCGAGTTGACGAAAAGTTGTGCGCGCGAGCAGATTCCGTCCCAGTCGGCAGAGTGGACGGCCGTGGGGGAGACGACATCGGTGCCCGCGGTGACGGCGACGGCACCGTGTGCGAGGAAGTCGGCGGCGTTGGACGCGTTGACGCCGCCCGACGGCACGAGCCTGGCGTCCGGGAGCGGACCGAGAAGGTCCTTGACATGCGCAGGCCCGAGCGCGCGAGCAGGGAAAATCTTCACCGCAGCGGCTCCGAGATCCAGAGCATCCATGACTTCGGAGGGCGTCAGTGCGCCCATCATGACGGGAATGCTGTGTGCAGCTGCAACTTCGGCGACCTTGGGCCGGAGTCCGGGTGTAACCAGGAACTGTGCACCCGAGTCGATGGCCGCGCGGGCCTGCTCGGCAGTGAGCACCGTGCCCGCCCCGATCACGGCACCGGCGTCGGCAGCCCTGCGCAGCAGGTCCAGCACCCCTGCCGTCGTGAACGTCAGTTCGACGGCCCGTATCCCGCCGCGCGCCAACGCGTCGGCGAGTGCCACGGGATCAGGAACGGTCGGAGCCCGAACGACGGCGAGGGCGCGGTCGTCGAGAATGGTCTGCAGTGCATTCATCGTGTCCGCCTCAGTGAGTGGCCGGCCAAGGTGCCGGTGGGTTTTCCGTCGTCGATGGCAAGGCTGCCGTTGACGAGGACGTGGCTGATGCCGAGCGCCTGCTGCTTCGGCTGTTCGAACGTCGCGGTGTCCTTGACGGTCTCCGGATCGAACAACACCAGGTCGGCGGCGTTGCCCTCGGCGATCGTGCCGCGGGCGGTCAGGCCGAGACGTGCAGCAGGTCGACCGGTGAGGTGATTGATGCAGTCCTCCAGCCCGAGCAACTGCTCGTCCCGCACGTAGTGGCCGAGGTACCGCGGGAATGTGCCCCACGCGCGGGGATGTGGGCGTTCTCCGACGAGAATCGCGTCGCTGCCGCCCATGTGGTGCGGGTGAGCCATGATCGCGCGGACGTTGTCCTCGTGGCCGACGTGCTGGAGAATCGTCGTCGCGAGTTGATCGCGTTGCAGAATGTCGAAGAACACCTCCGCCGGGGATTCGCCGCGTTCGGCGGCGATGTCGACCATCGTTCGGCCCACATACGCGTCGAGTTCGGAGTTCGCGACGCCGCTGAGCTGAATGGTCTCCCACTCGACGGTGACTCCGTGGCAGCCGTCGGAGCCGTTGACGTCGACGTCCTCGGTGATCCGTGCACGCATCTCCGGATCCGCCATCCGTGCCAACGCCTGGTCAGGTCCCCCCGACATTGCCCAGCTCGGTAAGAGCGCCGACAACGTCGTCGCGCCCGGTAGGTAGGGGTACGTGTCGAGGGTGACATCGCATCCATCGGCGATCGCCGCATCGACCTTGTCGAGGAATTCGCCCGCGCGGCCGCGGTTCACACCGAAATTCATCGTCGCGTGCGTCAGGTGCAGCGCACAACCGGTGTCGCGAGCGAGGTCGAGCATCTCCTGGTAGGCCTCGAGCGCGCCTGCACCGTACGACCGAGTGTGCGGCGCATAGAAGCCGCCGAAGTCCGCGACCACTTCGCACAATGCGCGCAGCTCGCTCGTATCGGCGTACATCCCCGGTGTGTAGGTCAGCCCACTCGACATTCCGACGGCGCCGTCGCTCAACCCCTGCGCGAGAAGCTCCTGCATACGCGAGATCTCCCGCGGGGTCGCGGGC
This sequence comes from Rhodococcus yunnanensis NBRC 103083, assembly GCF_001895005.1. Taxonomy (GTDB): domain Bacteria; phylum Actinomycetota; class Actinomycetes; order Mycobacteriales; family Mycobacteriaceae; genus Rhodococcoides; species Rhodococcoides yunnanense. The sequence goes on from NZ_BCXH01000018.1 coordinate 129,895, forward strand.
CGTTGGTCACCGCCCACCGCGAGGTAGCGCAGCGTTCCCTGCGGAACCAGGTATGCGGCATTGGGGGTGATGCCCTGGTCGAGTCGGGTCAGGTACTCGGCGACCGAACGCCACGAGAAGTCCAGATCCGACGGGTTGCCGTTCCACCCCGCGATCTGACGGCGAACGATGTCCAGCGTCGCGTCGTCGATCGGTGCGTAGGCGATGCCGTCCTGGCCGATCACCTCGGTGGTGACGCCCTGGCTGATCTTGGGGAAATGACCGGGATCGGTCAGCAGGCGGAGATCGGAGTGTGCGTGCATGTCGATGAAACCGGGGGACAGGACGTGTCCGGGCAGAGCATCGATGACGCGGTCGGCACCGGCGACGGTTCCTGGTTCCGTGACGGATTCGATGCGGCCCTTCGAGACGAGAACGTCCCGTCGCAGCCTGGGTGCGCCGGTACCGTCGACGACGTCGGCACCGCGAATGAGCAAGTCGGTCATCATGATTCCTAGAAGAATGTGTGGACGAGGTCGACGACGCGAGGGTCGTCCGAATCGGCGTCGTCGATCACCGGGATCAGACGCCATTTGTCGAACGCGGTGCACGGATGCGACAGACCGAGCCGCACGACGCTTCCCACCGGCGCGGCGGTGTCGCTGCCGGGGAACCGCAGGAATGCGTGCTGGTCGTTGAGTGCGGTGACCTCGGCGTCGTCGATCAGCTGAGGTGACGGCAGACCTTCGTCGAACGGCAGATCGCGTTTACCGGCGTCGAGCAGAGCCAGTCCAGGTTCGGGACGTGACACCACCCGTGCCCATCCATGCATCGCGGACGTCAACGGATTGTCGGTGCGGCTCGGGATCATCGGCGAGATCTGGGCGTAGAAGCCGTCGTCGTGAATGATGTACGCGCCCGAGCGAAGTACCACCGAGGTCGGTGCGCCGCGTTCGCCCTCGTGGTCGACCGACGATGCCAACCGCTCGACGACAAGATCCTGATACGCACTTCCACCGGCCGTGACGACGGCTGCGCCGGGGTAGAGGCCTGCCTCGTTCAGTTCCCGATGAAGTCGTGCGACGGAATCCAGGTAGCCGCGTACTGCCGTCAGGCCCGATTCGGACCGATCGTGACTGAGCGCGCCCTCGTATCCGCCGACGCCGGCGAGATGCAACCGCGGCGACCGCGCGATGGCGTCGGCGATCGACCTGGCCTCCTCGATGGTTCGCGCACCGGTACGTCCGTGGTCGCCACCGAGTTCGACGACGACCTTCACCTGGCGCGTGCCGCCGGATCCCTGGAGGATCTCGTTCATCGTCCGGACGGTGTCGAGACCGTCCGCCCAACAATAGAAATCGAACTCGGGGTGCTCCTCGAGCTCCCGCGCCAACCACGGCAGGCCGACAGGGTCGACGAGCGCATTCGCGAGCATGATGCGTTCGACGCCGAAGCTTCGAGCGATCTGGACCTGCCAGATGGTTGCGAGCGTGATCGCCCAGGAACCGGCGTCGAGCTGGCGTTTCCACAGTGCAGGCGCCATCGTCGTCTTCCCGTGTGGCGCGAGCTTCACACCCGATTCCTCGGCCCATTCCGCCATGACGGCGATGTTGTGGTCGATCCCATTGCTGTCGAGCGTGAGCAGAGGGGTCTGGAACTGGCTCAGCGTCGGTCGAGTGGCGATGAAATCGTCGATGCTCGATCCCCAGGAGTGCGGTGGTACCGACTTGTGTTCGGGGCCGATCGCCCTTGTTCGAAGGGCTTTCACGGCGTTCGAGTCGATCAAAACGTGGACCTCCAGGCCTGCCATCGCATGCGTTGCGTATTTTGCAACCGACGTTGCGCAAAATGTTGTTGCTAAGTAGTGTGCATCGAACAGGGGAAAGCCGCAAGCATTCGAAGGAGATCGATGTGACATCGCCGCGAGCGATCTGCGTCGGCGAGGGGCTGGTAGTTCTCGTTGCAGAGCCAGGTCCGCTCGAAAGTTCCGAGAATTTCAGACGATTTGCCGGTGGCGCGGAGGCCAATGTGGCGCGAGTGCTGGCCCAGCTGGGGGTGTCGTCGTCATGGATCTCACGTGTGGGACACGACGGATTCGGGCGCTACCTGCTCGGCCAACTGAACGGGGCAGGCGTGGATACCTCTGCCGTCGGGGTGGACGAGGCCAGGGCGACAGGAATCTACGTCAAACAGCGTGGTGCGGGAACCAGCTGCGAATGGGACCTCCCGACCGGCGACAGCCGAATGACCTACTTCCGCAGTGGATCTGCCGCGAGCACTCTGTCGCCGGCCGATATCGAGAGCGACGTGGCGGCAGGGTTGATCCGGTCGGCCGAGATCGTCCACTTCTCGGGTATCACCGTCGCGCTGTCGGACACGGCGGAACAGATGACCCGAGCCCTACTTGCAGGGGACGCGACCGTGAGTTTCGATCTGAACTATCGACCTGCCCTGTGGGGCAACCGAATCGATGATGCGCCGAAAATTCTCGCCGACCATGTGCGGGGGAGCGATGTCGTGTTGATGGGGGCGGACGAGGCGCGCGAGGTCTTCGGGATCGACGACGCGGCGGATCTCCGGGCCGAATTTCCTGAGCCGCGTCATCTCGTGATCAAGAACGACGCACACGTCGTCACCGCATTCGACGGTGACTCACGCGTCGACGTCCCGGCTCTGCGGCTCGATGTTCTGGAGAAGATCGGAGCAGGCGACGCCTTCGCCGGCGGTTTTCTCGGCGGCCTTCTCGGTGGACTGCCGCCCGTCCAACGCGTGCGCCTCGGCCATCTGTGTGCCGCGGGAGCGCTCACCGCGCACGGCGACGTCGCGGAGATTCTCGCTGTGTCCGATCGTGACGCAGCGTTGCTTCTCCCCGATGCGCAATGGGATCGAATCGAATACACCGAGTTGGTGGGGTCATGAGCCAGAGTCTGTCCCGTGCGTTGACCATTCTCGGCCTGCTGGGCGACGACGGCCGTTCGTTGGATCAACTGGCCACCGAGCTCGACGTGCACAAGACGACGGTGCTGCGTCTGCTTCGAACCATGGAGGCGGATCGATTCGTCCAGCACGACGCCGGGCATCGGTACGTACTCGGGTCGCGATTCTTCGAACTCGCCAATCGCGCCCTCGAGCAGCGCGACGTGAGAACCATCGCTCGGCCGCACCTGGCTGCGCTCAACGCCTCGACCGGGCAGACGATTCACCTCGCCACGTACGAAGCAGGAGAGGCGGTCTACATCGACAAGTTCGATGCAAAACAGAGCGTCCGCATGTATTCGCGCATCGGCAGGCCCGCGCCGCTGCACTGCACGGCGGTCGGAAAAGTGCTCGTGTCCGCCAGGCCGCGTCTCGAGCAGGTCGAGATAGCCGGGAAGCTCGCGTACCCCCGGTTCACGGACAACACGATCACCACCGCCGAACAGTATCTGACCGAGCTCGAAGTTGTTGCAGCACAAGGCTATGCCGAGGACCACGAAGAACACGAGTCGTTCGTGAACTGCGTCGGCGTCCCGATACGGAACGGCACCGGTGACACTGTTGCCGCGGTGTCGATGTCCGTACCCGACATGCTGCTCGATCATGCGCAAGTGCTGTCGACGCTGCCGCAGGTGCTCGACACCGCAGCTGCGATCTCTGCGGATCTCGGGTGGAAGCCGAACGAACCCCTTTCATCGACCGATGGAAGGGCCCCCTCGAAAGGAAATCGATGAGCGAGAAGATCGCAATCCGCACCGACGGCGCACCCGCGCCTGCACACACGTTCTCCCAGGGAGTGCGTAAAGGACCCTTCGTACAGGTGTCGGGGCAAGGTCCCGTGGATCCGGAGACCAGTGAGTACCTGTACCCCGGCGACGTCGCCGCACAGACGACCCGGACGCTGGAGAACGTATTGGCGATCGTCGAGGCGAGCGGTGCAACGTTCGACGACGTGGTCATGCTCCGCGTCTACCTCACCAAGCGTGAGGACTTCGGCGTCATGAACGACGCGTACGGCGACTTCGTGCAGAAGCACACCAAAGGCGAGGTCCTCCCCAGTCGCACCACTGTGTTCACCGGCCTTCCGCGTGAAGAGATGCTGGTAGAGATAGACGCAGTTGCCATTGTGTGACGCTAGGGCGTTGTACCGGATTGTGTGACGCTCGGGCGTTGTACCGGATCGTGTGACGCTCAAGCGTTGTCGTAGAACGCGACGGTGCGAAGTGCGAGGCGGAGTGTGGCGACGATACGGTCCCACGGGACCGCCTCGCTTTCGCACTCCGATTCCGAAGTCGTATCACCTCGCTCTTCGGCCTCGCGTGCGCATTCTCGCCACGATCTGGCCTGCTCGGAGCAAAACGACTCGTACCCGGCGATCTTCGGGCGATCGGGACCACATACCGAGACGACGTCGTCGACGTCCACGTCGCCGTCTGCATCGAGTTCGAGTAACGCCATCAGATCGGGTGGTACGTCCTCGGTGTCGGCGACCTCGGATGAAGTCGACGGCGTGGCCGCGGCGTGCGGGCGTGCACGCACTCCGCCCAGATGATCGACGAAGCCTTCGTCGACGCGTGCGACGAACTCGGCAAGCCGCGCCACCGCGTTGGTCAGGTGCATCGGAACGAACGGGGATGCGTCGACGCTGGCGGTGACGTGTACGCGATCGTCCACGAGCAGGAACTTCAATCGAGGATGTCGTCGGTTGAGGTCCACGATCAACTCGGCAGCACGGGTCCGTCCGGAAACCCGATCGACGATCGGGGCGTGTACCCGAACTTCCGAAATATCGGCGACGTAGACGTACACGGCGGCGGATCCGACCGTGACGTCGAAGCCTCCGTCGGGCGCGGATCGCAAGTCGGTGCCCCACATCGAGTGCAAGCATCGGCGGACGGCGTCGGCGAGATCCCCCTCGGAGCCTGCGACGACTGCAGCTGCCGGGTCGGCAGCGGGGTCGTGATCGGCGTCGTGATCGGCGGTAGCAGTGGGCGAGGGCTCGACGGAGTCGTCGAAACCCTGGAGGAACGACGGGTGCGGAACGTTCCAGATCTGCCTGAACTCAGTCACCGCCATCGACGCGATGTGGTCCGCCCACACAACCGGCTCCTCGATGATCCGCACCCCTGGTTGCTCCGCATGTCTCCACGGCGAACGGAGGGGCGAATCGCTGTGGGTAGTGCAGTGGATCGTGCAGCCGGCATTCGAACGGAACTCCATGGTGCGTGGCACAGACCCGACCGGGGTGAACGACGGCGACAAAGAAAAGACGTCGAACCCCCCTTCCGAGGCCAGTCGATCGGCCAGGCAGCGTCTGAACGTCGTCCAATCGGCTTCGATCGATCCGTCCAGATCTTCTGTTTCGAATCTCGACATGCATCTCCCCGTTTCTTCGCCGCAGCGAACTCCTCGACGACGGAGAAGTTAGTCCGAGGCACCGACAGATTCGGTTCGTCTCCGGCCCGGATGGAGGCGACGACCGAGACTTCCGAGCAAGTCGACCGACACAAGTCGGCAAACACCCGCCATCGCAGGCAGTTGTTAACTGCCGCAGCTGTCTGACCTGGCGATTTGCGCAAGTGTTCTTGTTGGCGTAACTTTTGTCGAGTCAGAGCGACACGGACACCAACCCGGACCGAGAGGTGCGGGACACGAGGTTGCACGGAGTCGGAACTGACAGCCCCGGTCAAGGCGAAGAAATTCACCACGTCCGGGTTATGAGCGTGTAAGCCCCGGAGTTACCGTGCGAGCGGAAAC
>NZ_BCXH01000019.1 GCF_001895005.1 Rhodococcus yunnanensis NBRC 103083
CTCGTCCGATTTCGATGGTGCGGCGGTGCGTACCGCGCTGGGGTCGAAGTTGGCCGAGTACATGGTGCCGGCTGTGTTCGTCGAGTTGGAGGCGTTTCCGCTGGGATCGAGTGGCAAGCTCGATCGTAAGGCGTTGCCTGCTCCGGTTGTGGTGGTCAAGGAGTTTCGGGCGCCCACTACGCCGGTGGAGGAGATCGTCGCTGATACTTTTGCTGGTGTTCTCGGTCTCGACCGGGTCGGTCTGGATGACGATTTCTTCGAACTCGGTGGCAACTCGCTGATCGCGACGCAGTTGGTGTCTCGGTTGAGCGTTGCACTCGACACGCGGCTTGCGGTCCGGATTTTGTTCGATGCGCCCAGGGTCGGTGCGTTGGCCGAGTTGGTCGAGTCGCAGGTGGGTGCGGGTGCGCGCGTCGAACTGGTGGCGCAGGAGCGCCCGGAGATTGTTCCGTTGTCGTTGGCGCAGCAGCGGATGTGGTTCTTGAACCGGTTCGATACGGCGTCCGCGGCGTACAACGTGCCGGTGGCGATCCGGTTGTCCGGTGAGCTGGACGTGTCCGCGGTCCGGGCTGCAGTGGCGGATGTGATTGCGCGCCACGAATCTCTTCGCACGATGTATCCGGAGACCGACGACGGCGTCGCGATGCAGGTGATTCTCCATGCTGGACAAGCTGTTCCGAACCTGACTCCAGTGCCGGTCGCGGAAGCCGACGTCCTCCGCGAGGTGGGCAAACTCATCTCGACCGGGTTCGACGTCACCGAAGAGATACCGCTGCGAGCCGAACTTCTGCAGATCGCTGAGCGCGAATACGTGCTCGTGCTGGTCGCGCATCATATCTCGGCCGATGGATGGTCGATGGGTCCGTTGACTCGCGATGTGATGGTGGCCTATGCGGCGCGCTCTGCCGGTGAGGCTCCCGGCTGGGCGCCGCTGCCGGTGCAGTACGCCGACTACGCGCTGTGGCAGCGTGAGGTCCTCGGCAGCGAGGATGATCCGGAGTCGATTGCCTCGCAACAGATTACATATTGGAAGGCCGCGCTCGCCGGGCTGCCAGACGAACTCGACCTACCTACCGACCGCAGACGTCCGGCGCAGCCGACCGCGGTCGGTGGCACAGTTCACTTCGAGGTCGATTCGACGCTTCACTCGCAGTTGACGGCACTGGCACGAGATACCGGCACGACGATGTTCATGGTGATCCAGTCTGCACTGGCTGTGCTGCTCGGCCGCATGTCCGGGACGGACGACATCGCCATCGGCGCACCCATTGCGGGTCGCGGTACACCGGAGATCGAACAGCTGATCGGCATGTTCGTCAACACGCTGGTTCTGCGCACCCAGCTCGACGAGGTGATGACCGTGGGCGATCTGCTGGCCCAGACTCGCGAACGTGATCTCCAGGCGTTCGCGCACGCCGATGTGCCGTTCGAGCGTGTTGTCGAGGCCGTCGACGTCGAGCGATCACTGTCGCGGCACCCATTGTTCCAAGTCGCGTTGACTTTCGGCAATCTCCCGAGTTCGAGTTTCGAGCTCGCCGACATCGTCATCACGCCGGTGGAGTTCGGCGATCTACAAGAAAAATTCGATCTGTCGTTGTCGATGATCGAGAATCTGGACTCGACCGGCCGACCGAGCGGAATGCTCGCGAGTCTGTCCTACGCTCGTGACTTGTTCGACGAAAGTTCCGTCGATCGACTCGGTTCGAGATTGCTGCTGGTACTCGATGGGATGACTACGGGCGCCGGCACCGAGCTGCGAAAGGTCTCGATCGTCGGCGACGACGAACTCGCAACACTGACAACGCATTCGGCTCCGACAGCCGTTCACGCTGCAACGCTACCCGAGCTGCTCGACAGGGCCTGGCGGACAAATCCCGACGCGGCGGCCCTCATCCACGACGGCGTGTCGGTGAACTATCGTGCCCTGGACGAGAACTCCAACAGGCTCGCCCGCGTGTTGATCGCCGAGGGCATCGGTCCCGAGATGTCGGTCGCGATCGCATTGCCACGTTCCGTGGAATCGATCACCAGCATATGGGCGGTGGCGAAGACAGGCGCAGCCTTCGTGCCGATCGACCCCAGTTATCCGGAAGACCGAATCAGGTACATGCTCTCCGATTCCGGTGTCCGAACTGGAATAACGTCGGCAGAGTTCGCGGACGTTCTGCCCGCGGACATCGAGTGGCACGTAGCAGGCGACCGAGTGCTGCAGGAACGATGCGACCTCGAATCAGCCGAGCCGATCCTGCAGCGGGACAGGGTGTCTGCTGTATCGGTGGAGAACGCTGCCTACATCATCTATACATCGGGATCGACGGGACTCCCGAAGGGCGTGACCGTCACTCATTCCGGGATCGCGACATTGGCGCATGTCCAGCGTGAGAAGTTCGGATTGACGCCGGAGTCGAGAACGCTGCACGTGTCTTCGCCGAGCTTCGATGCCTCGGTGTTCGAGCTGCTGATGGCGGTGTCGGCGTCGTCGACCATGGTGATCGCACCGCCGACGACATTCGGCGGTGACGCGCTCGCGGAGTTGCTCGGTGCCGAGCGTGTCACGCACGCGGTGATCACCCCTGCGGCATTGGCCTCGGTGGACGCATCTGACCTGCATTCGTTGCAGACGGTGCTGTCCGCAGGCGAGGCATGCGGGCCGGAACTCGTGGCCCGCTGGGCCACCGAGGACCGCCGTTTCCTCAACGGGTACGGCCCGACCGAGTCGACCGTCATGGCCACCTGCAGTGATGCGCTCGATGCCGACGGACCAGTGACCATCGGACGACCGATCGAGGGCACCGATACTTTCGTGCTCGATTCCCTGTTGCGTCCGGTTCCGATCGGGTCGATCGGCGAACTGTATCTGGGCGGTACAGCATTGGCTCGGGGATACCACCATCGGTGTGCGTTGACGTCCTCGAGATTCGTAGCCGATCCGTTCGGTGACGGATCGCGCCTGTATCGAACCGGTGACCTGGTGCGCTGGAACTCGCAGATGGAGCTCGAGTACGTCGGGCGCTCGGACTTCCAAGTGAAGGTACGTGGATTCAGAATCGAACTCGGTGAGATCGATGCGACTCTGTCGGCACACGAATCGATCGATTTTGCTCTCACCGTCGGGCATCGCACGGCGGCGGGATCCACGGTGTTGGTCTCGTACGTACACGGAGCGGCAGGCGTCCAAGTCGACACGGATGCGCTTCTTGCGCATGCGGCGTCGAGCTTGCCCAAGCACATGGTTCCGTCGCTGGTGATGATCCTGGACCAAGTTCCGTTGACTCAGGCCGGCAAGTTGGATCGTCGCGCACTACCGGAGCCGGTGTTCGAGATGCACGCCTACCGGCCACCGACGACAGTGGTGGAAACTGCACTTGCGGAGATCTTCGGCGATCTCCTTGGCCGTGAGCGAGTAGGAGTCGACGACTCGTTCTTCGCTGTCGGTGGTGACAGCATCGTGTCCATCCAGCTCGTCGCGCGGGCGCACGCACGAGGTATCGACTTCACCCCCCGTGACGTGTTCGAGCGCAAGACCGTGTCAGGTCTTGCCGAGGTCGCCGTTGTTTCGGGATCGATCGGACCGGAAGATGCTGTCGGAGTGCTGGATTCCACCGGTCCGATGCCGCTGACTCCAGTGGCTCGATCGCTGGTGAGAATGCCGACGGGCCGTGATCGGGTGGCCCGTTACGCGGTGCTGCACGTGCAGGCACCGATCAGTCTGCCGCAACTCGACGCCCACATCCGCAACCTTGTGCTCGAACACCCGTTTCTGCGAACCAAGCTGTACGAGGCCGGCGACGGTACCTGGCAGCTGCAGTGCCTCGGTCTCGATGGAATCGAGACGCGCAGCGTAGTGACCCACATAGAGGTCGACGAGCAGGTGACCGCTGACGAGATGGACGCCATCGAAGTCGATGTGGCCGAGGACGCGGTGTCGCGGCTTCGTCTCCACGACGGCTCGACGATCCAGTTCGTCTGGTTGTGCCGAGGCGTGACCGGGTCAGCACGACTCGTGGTCGTAGCGCATCGACTGGTGGCAGACCATGCGTCGATGGAGCTGATCGTCTCGGCGCTCGCACGACTGACGGCGGCGGGGGTCGCCGCACCTCGTCCGGCCGTTGCCGCGACCCGCGAAGCGGCCTCGGTGCGGCAGTGGTCTCTGCTTCGGCAGACAGGCGGCGCGGAAGAGACGCGCGATGCAGAGTCGGTATCGTCCCGGTACGGCGTCGACCTCGCCTCGGGAACTACTACGTCGACGGCGCTGTCGCACCAGTCGGTTGCGCGTGCGGTGACGACGACGCTTCCCGCTCTGTATCACGCAACCACAGACGAAATACTGGCTGTGGCTTTGGCTTCGGCACTCGCTGTATGGGGGACGAGCGATACCGAGAAGGCCTCGACCGTCATGCTGCTGGAGCAGAATGCCCGGCAGGGTGCGTCGGTGGGACTCGACCTCGGAAACACCGTCGGCGGCCTGCTCGAATACTCCCTCGTCGAAGTGAGCGCGGACTCGTCGGCGCTCGATGCGATGGCGAGAGGTGAGAGCACCCGTGACGGTGCCGCACTGTCCGAGTCGATCAAGCTGCTCAAGGAGCAGACTCGACTGCGCTCCGTTCCGAGCGATACGGTCCGCGGATCGGCTCTCTGTGAACGGAGTGGCTGTCCGACAGCTGTTCTGCGCAGCGTCGAGTTCGATTCGAGCGCTGCCGATGGCACCCTCGTCGGTGCACAACTGACACACAGGCAGGTGCGAGTCGGGCAGAAGCTCGGGATCGACAGCTGCCCCGTGTGTGGCGGGTCGCAGGCGCTGGTGATCGAGCCGGAAATCGTCGACGGCATTCTGCTGACGACGGTCACGTTCGACGACACCGTGACCACGACAGACGAGGCTGACAGATTCCTCTCTCTGTGGTCGAAGTTGCTCGACGCGTTGGCGTGGCACGCAGAGCAACCAGGGTCGGGTGGACTGACTCCGTCCGATCTGAGTCTGGTCGAGGTGTCCCAACACGAAATCGACCTGTTCGAACGCGACTTCCCAGGTGTGGTCGACGTCTGGCCGCTGACTCCACTGCAGAGTGGATTGCTGTTCCATGCTCAGGCTGCGGAGTCGTCGATCGACGTCTACATCACCCAGTCCGTGGTGGAACTGGGAAGCGACATCGATGTGGAGCGGTTGCACCGAGCCGCGCAAGGCCTACTCGATCGACACGCGAACTTGCGAGTTGCGTTCACCAGCAACGAATCCGGCGCAACGTTCCAGGTGGTCCCGGGGTACGTGGTGGTTCCGTGGCTCGAGGTCGACTTGACCGGCGCCTCGGAGAACGACGTCGCCGCCGCGTTCGACCGCGTCACGTCGGCCGACCTCGCGAAGCACTTCGAGATGAATCGACCGCCGCTGGTTCGGTTCACTCTCACCCGAAGGGCATCAGGGCGAATGGATCTCATCGTCACCAGCCATCACGTCGTGTTCGACGGCTGGTCGACGCCGATTCTCATGCGAGATCTGCTCGATTTGTACGTTGCCGACGGAGACCAGTCGAAGATGACACCGGTCAGGCCGTACCGGGACTACCTCGAATGGCTTGGTGCCCGTGACGAGACATCGGCTGCTGCTGCATGGTCCGCCGCTCTACAGGGGATCGTCGAGCCGACCATAGTGGCGCCCTTCGACCCGTCGCACGAGATATCGAAGGGTGTCGGGGCCGCCGAGTTCGTGTTGGAGGTGGAAGAGACAGCACAGCTGGCCGCACTGGCAGCCGAATTGGGTGTCACCGTCAACACGGTCCTGCAAGCGGCGTGGGGTGTGCTGCTCGGACGATTGACCGACTCCGAGGACGTGCTGTTCGGCGCGACGGTATCGGGTCGACCGCCGACATTGGCAGGCGTCGAATCCATGGTGGGGCTGTTCCTCAACGCCATTCCCGTTCGCGTGCGGACCATGGCAGGCGATACTGTCGCAGATCTGTTGCGCAGGTTGCAGCGCGAGCAGGCGGACTTGTTCGATCACCACTACCTGGGCCTGAGCGACATCCAGGAGAGCCTGGGCTTGCGGGCGCTGTTCGATTCGCTGGTGGTGTTCGAGTCGGCGCCGTTCGACGGCGAGGCACTCTCCCGAGCGAACACCGGTGCCGGGGCCATGGCGTCGAGCTTCGATTCCACGAGCGCCACTCACTATCCGTTGACGATCGTGGCCGTGCTCGACGACCGGTTGCATATTTCACTGAAGTATTTGCGCGACGTTTTCGACAGCTCGGTCGTCGAATCGTTGGGGGCAAGACTGAGACGACTGCTCGTCGATGTGGTCTCCGCACCGTCGGCTTCCGTTGCAGATCTCGATGTCCTTCTCGAGGAGGAGCGCGCACACCTCGATCGGTGGAACGCTACGAGTCAGCCCGACTTCGATGAGTCTGCAACGTTGGTGTCGATGTTCGAAGCCGGTGTGAGCGCCCATCCCGATGCGACCGCAGTGATGTTCGGCGACGAGAATCTGTCCTACCGGGTACTCGACGCGAGGATCAACAGGCTCGCGCGGTGGTTGATCGAGTTCGGCGTCGGTCCCGATGCCACGGTCGGAGTGGCCATGGCACGATCGATCGATCTCGTGGTCACGATCTACGCGGTATTGAAATCGGGTGGTGCCTACGTCCCGATCGATCCGGAACAGCCGGCCGAACGCAACGCGTACGTCATCGCGAATTCTCGACCGTCGGTGGTGCTCACGACGACATCCGACGGGTTCACCTCGGACGCCTCCGTCGGCGTGATCGACGTCGACCGCGTCGACCTGTCCACGTTCGAGGACACACCGATCGGCGACAGCGACCGTAGGGGACCGCTCCGATCGACCAATGCCGCGTACGTCATCTACACCTCGGGGTCCACCGGTCGCCCGAAGGGGGTGGTGACCACACATCGGCAGATGGTCAGTCAGCTGAGTTGGGCGCAGAGAAGGTTCCCGCACGGGCCGGACGATGTGGTCCTGCACAAGACCCCCATCACCTTCGACATTTCGACGTGGGAACTGTTCTGGCCGCTGCAGACCGGGGCCGGCATTGTCATCGCAGTCCCGGCCGGGCATCGAGACCCTCAATACATTTCTCGGACGATCGCTCGGTACGGGGTCACCACGGTGCATTTCGTGCCGTCGATGCTCGGCGCATTCATGGACATCGCGGACCGTGCGGACCTCGTGTCGCTCCGTCGAGTGTTCGCCGCGGGTGAGGCTCTTGCCGTCCGGCAGGTCGAGCAGACCGCACGGATGACCGGTGCGTCCGTGCACAACTGGTACGGCCCGGCGGAAGCGACCGTGGTCACCTCCTTCGATATCGGTCGGGGTGCACTCGTCGGTGCGGATGACGAGCGTGCGCGTGCCGCTCACGTTCCTATCGGAGCGCCCGTCGCGAACACCGAAGTGTTCGTTCTCGATCGCCGCCTGCGTCGTGTGCCCATCGGTGAGGAAGGTGAGCTGTACGTCGCGGGACTGCAGTTGGCGCGAGGTTATGCGCTCGCCCCTGGATTGACCGCCGAGCGTTTCGTGGCGAACCCGTTCACGCCGGGTACGCGTCTGTATCGCACAGGCGACCTCGCCAGATGGACCTCCGCAGGACAGTTGGAGTATGCGGGCCGGTCGGACTTTCAGGTCAAACTGCGTGGACAGCGCATCGAACTCGGTGAGATCGAGGCGTCCTTGTCTGCACTCGACGGCATCTTCACTGCGGTGGTCGTCCTCGAAGACGGGACGGTCCCGCCTGGTCCGTTCCTCGCGGCGTACGTCGTTGCCGAACAAGGACATTCGCTCGACACGCGCGCGCTCTCGCACATGCTCGCCGGTGATCTGCCGTCGTACATGGTGCCGTCGGTGTTCGTCGAACTGGATGCAATCCCATTGAACGTCAATGGAAAGGTGGACCGACGCGCGCTGCCACGGGCGGAGTTCGTGGCGGCGGAGTACCGCGCTCCCGAGTCGTCGCTTCAGGCTGTGGTAGCAGCGGTGTTCGGGGAAGTCCTCGAGGTGGCCCGGGTCGGAATCGACGACGACTTCTTCGACCTCGGTGGAAATTCGCTGAGCGCAACTCGGGCGGCGGCGCGCCTGCGCACGGAAACGGGCGCCGACGTGCGAGTTCAGTGGTTCTTCGGCGACTCGACGGTGGACGGACTGGCGAACAAGATCATCGAGTCTCTGGATGCTGCAGTGGATTTCGATACCAATGTCGACGCCGCACTCGCCGTCGTTCTGCCCATTCGGGCGGCAGGCGATCTGGCCCCGCTGTTCTGCATCCACCCAATGTACGGTCTGGCCTGGTGCTATGCAGGTTTCGGGCAATACCTCGGCGGTAATCGACCGATCTACGGAATTCAGTCGCCCGCGTTGTCCGAGGACGCGGAACTGCCATCCTCGCTCGAGGAGATGGCGTCGCGGTACGTGCGCGAAATTCGGAAGATTCAGCCGAACGGTCCGTACCGGTTGGTGGGATGGTCACTCGGAGGAGTGATCGCTCATGCGATGGCTGTCGAACTGGAGCGGACGGGTCAGGCCGTGGAAGTCCTGGCGATGTTGGACAGTCATCTCAATCTCGACGTGGCGGATTTCAGAATCGCGCTGCGAGAGGCGTTGGCAGAGGTCGGAATCGACGTCAGTGGGGTCGAGAACATCGAACATCTCTCGGAAGACGACACCGACCTGCTGATGCGGGCGATACCGTCGGACCTCGCGGTGATCGACCGTGATCGACTGAAGCGAATCTTCGCGGGCGCAGTTCGATCTGCCGAATTGATCAGTGAGTATCGCCCGCAGGAGTTCGGCGGTGACCTGCTGTACTTCAGCGCGATCGATCATTTGCCGTCGCAGGACGGCGCGGCGCAGAGTTGGGCTCCGTATGTGGGTGGCGACATCGTCGAACGGCCCGTTACGGGTTCGCATTCGCAGATGACCGGACCGCAGGCGCTCGCCGAGATCGGCCCGGAATTGGATTCCTTTCTGTAACGGATTCCAGTACCTGCCCGACAGACTGCTCGGTAAGTAGCCGGTATCGAATGCCGCGTTCACTATGGCTAGTGTGGGTGAACACCAGAAACGAAGGCGAGATCGATTGATGAACCAGAAGAGGCCGAGATCGACCAGGGGGCGAGTCGCGTTGTTGGCGGTAGCCGCCGCACTGGCGGTGAACGCGTTCGGGACCATGGCCACGGCATCGGCAGATCCGCTGACCGAGTCCGGCGACGTACTCGAAACGGCCACCTCTCCGGACGGTTCGCACATCACTCACACCAAGGTCATAGACGGTCAGCATTTGATCGTGTACGTCTACTCCGCGGCCATGGACAAGGAAATCCCGGTCGATGTATGGCGACCCGCGGACACCAGCGCTCCCCGCCCCACGCTGTATCTACTCAACGGCGCAGGTGGCGGCGAGGACAGCGCGACGTGGCGCTTCCGCACGGATGCCATCGACTTCTTCAAGGACAAGAATGTCAACGTCGTTTCTCCGGTCGGTGGTAAATGGAGTTACTACACCGATTGGAAACAAGCAGATCCTGTTCTCGGAGTCAACAAGTGGAACACGTTCCTGACCAAGGAGCTGCCCCCGCTGATCGATGCAGGATTGGGTACCAACGGCGTCAACTCCATCGCCGGCGTGTCCTCGTCGGGAACGTCGGTGCTGCAGCTGGCGATCAGTGCACCCGGGCTGTACAAGGGCGTCGCCGCATACAGCGGTTGCGCGCAGACCAGTGACCCGATCGGTCAGCAGTTCGTGAAGCTGACCACCGAGACCTGGGGTGGTGGCAACACTCTGAACATGTGGGGACCTGCCAACGATCCGCTGTGGGTTGAGAACGACCCCTATGTGCACGCCGAGGCTCTTCGAGGCCTCGAGCTCTACATCTCGAACGGCAACGGATTGCCGGGACAGTACGACACGTTGAACGGCCCGCAGATCGACGGCAAAGTCGGAACCCTCGCCAACCAGGTCGTCGTCGGTGGAGTGATCGAAGCTGCCACCAACTTCTGCACTCACAACATGGCGAACCGGTTGGGCGACCTCGGAATACCAGCGACGTTCAACTTCCGCGATTCCGGCAGCCACTCGTGGGGCTACTGGCAGGACGACCTCGAGAACTCGTGGCCAGTGCTCGCTCGATCATTGGGCATCTGACAGCGCTGATCGTCGAAAAAGACCCCGTTCGAAGTGAATCGAACGGGGTCTTTTCATGGGCCGAGTCGCCGCGGCGGGCGCGTCAGTCGAGCTCGACGCGTCAGCCGCAGGGGGCGGTGTGGGTATCGGCGTATGCGGGATCGAGCGCGGTCTGGACGATGTAGGTGACGCGGGCGTCGAACGTCAACCCTTGGTGCGGAACCGCATTGGCCTCGCAGCCATCCTGGACCCACAGGTTGTGAACATCGGCCGAGCCGCTGGGGTCGAGGAACGTCCGCTCGGGAGGGGTGACGACCTTGTCGAACTTGGTCCCGACGACCGTATATCGAACGCCCGGCTCGACTTCGCCTCCGGCATTGAGGCGCTGGAGCAACGGCGAACCGATCAGCTGCTGACGTCCTGCGGTACCGAGGCCGGTCAGACCGAACAGCATTTCCGAGATTATCGTCTGGTCCAGTCCAGCGGCTGCCAGGATCAGATACATCTGCTGTATGTCGCCGAAGTTGGTTCCGTGATTGGTACCGCCGAGCGTGACCAGATTTTCGACCTTGCTGCTCGCGGGGTTGGCGTCGTCGGCTCCACCGTTGAACTTGAGGTACTGGCGCGCGACCGTCCCGCCTTGCGAGTGGCCGACGATGTCGACCTTCTCTGCATCTGTGCTCGCCAGGACCGTGTCGATGAAGGTAGCGAGTCGCCCCGCTGATTCTGCGATGTCACCGAGGCCCCAGATGACCCTGTTCGGGTCGAGGAGCGTCTGAACGGCGCCGTAATCGAGGGCGTACACGCAGTAGCCCTGGTCGGCGAGAGCCGGTGCCATCGTCTGCCAGGTGGTTGCCATGTCCGCGCCCGTTCCGTGCACGAGCACAACGGGTCGTGGATGGGCTTCGGTCGGCACACACGACCAGTCGTTGGCGCCTGCGGGAGCAGCGCCCATGTCGGAGAAATCGGCAGGCAGTGGTGAGTCGGGTACATCTGCGGCGGCCGATGGAACGGAGGCGACTGCACTGCCCATCGAGATCAGTGCCGCGGATGCGAGAGCAATGGCGACCCTGCCACTGTGTTTCGGCACGTACAACGACCCTTCTTTCGGCCTTCTCGGTTGGTGAGATGCAGGCAGCGAAAAGCCGGGGCGAGGGGGTTCGTCTCCGGCGCCCCTAGGTTATCAGCGCACAGGGACGGTAAAATACATCAAAAGCGCGATATGGACGATCGTTTACCTATCGTTCGGTCTTGCGGCCTGATCCAGTTCGGGGTCGGGGCCCGCTAGCCCGTCTCTGATGCTTTCTTGTAACCCCGAATCGCGGGATACAAGAACACCGTCACCATGCCCGCTGACCAGGCGAGAGTTTGCAGGACCGGAACCAGGACCGGCCCACCGAGCGAGAGACCGCGCATCGCATCGATCGCACACGACATCGGCTGAGCTGCCACGACGGGCTGCAGCCACGGGGGATACGCGGCGACAGGTACGAACCCCGAATTGAAGAACATCAGCAGTGTGCAACCGATGGAGACGACCTCGACCAGGGGTGTCTGGCCGGCGACGGTGGCAAGAAAGGTGACCATCACCGCGAAGCCGATCCCGAACACGATGGGGAGCAGCAGAAGCGCGATTGCCGACAGGATTCCCTGGTTGAAGCGAAATCCGAGGATGATTCCCACTGCGACGATGACCACCGTCGTCGCGAAGACGCGAATCGCCTCGGCCATCATGCGCCCGACCAAACCGGATGCACGATGTGTCGGCGTGGTCGCGAACCGACTGAGCAGACCGCTCGATTTTTCGCCTTTCAGGCCCACGGCGCTGACGATCGATCCGAACATCGCGCCGACCAGCGCGATCATCGGTACCGTCCCGTAGACACTCGGGGTGCCGGTGGCAGCCGAGATCGAATTTCCGAGAACGATTCTGAACATCAGGAGCGTCAGGGCCGGGTAGAGCAACGCTTGAATCATCGTCGAGGGGTCGCGCAGCCACCGCGTGAGCAGCCGCTTGCATTGGATCACGCTGTGAGTCCACAGAGCCTGCGCGGAACTTTCGGGATACGTGAGCGTCGGGTCGGGGAAGCTCAGATTGCCGACCTGCCGTACGCCGTCGGTCGAGGTACTCATGACCGCCTCGAATTGGCCCACAGGGCCAGTGGAACGAACGCAGCCAGCAATCCGGCTATCCATACGAGCGACGGCCACAACACGTGGAAGCTGACGCCGCCCTCGGCCATATCGCGCATGGAGAACGAGAACTGGGAAATCGGTTGGTTGCGCACTATCGGCCTTATCCATTCGGGGAATCCCGATTCGGGAACGAACCCGCACGAGGCCATGCCGAGTATCAATTGGGGGAGTGTGAGCATCTGGCTGGTTGCTTCGGGGCTCTTCGACAGAGTGCCGATCGCGTCCGCTCCGATCGAGAGCATCGTGCTGATCGCCAGCGCGAAGGCGCAGAACAGCACAGCCTGCCCCACGCCCGCGCTGAACCGAAAGCCGATCACGTGGCCGAACGCGAGTGCCGCCGTCAACGAGACGACCGAGCGCACGACGCCAGCGCAGATCCGAGAAATCAGGGGCACGGCACCTACGACCGGCATGGTCTGCAATCTCGTGTTGAACCCACTCAATGATTCGGACGACGCGCGTTGCGATGCCGAGATGGCCGTGAACGCCATGGCTTGCAGGACGATGATGGGCATCAGGAACTGGGCGTAGTCGATGCCCTGCAACTGCATCACGAACTTGAGCGGTAGATAGAAGCCGACGGTGAAGATGAGCGGCGCGATCACCGCCACGACGAGCTCGCCGTGACGCAACATCGTCCACACGGTCCGCTTCGTCAGCACCAGCCACTGCACGAATCCCGACGGTCGGCGCTTGCGGTGGACAGTCCGTGCCGCAGAACCGACGTTCGACACGGAACGACCGACGTCGGCACCTGCGGCGTGCTCGCGAGAACTCGTGGCCGTCATGAGAGATCGGGGCCTGTACTGGCAGCCGCGGGGACACGTTCGTCGCCGGGATGTGAATGTCCGGTCAGAGTCAGGAACACATCGTCGAGGGAGGGGCGTCGGAGTGCGATATCGGCGAGGTCGATTCCCGCGGAATCGATGCGTCGCAGAATCTCGGACAACGTCGACGCACCGCCCGGCGCAGGCACGGACAGGCGCACTGCGTCCGGGCCGAGGTCGGATCGGTTCGCCGCCGGTAGGAGTTCCCCGAGTGCATCGGCCACGAGTAGCAACTGTGACGGGTCCATCGGAACCACCTCGCAGTAACTGCCGCCGGTTCGAGCCTTCAACTCGTCCGAAGTGCCCTCGGCGATGACGGTGCCCCTGTCGATGACAATGATGTTGTCGCTCAGTACATCTGCTTCCTCCAGATACTGAGTGGTCAGAAGCACGGTGATTCCCTGCGCCTTCAGTGCCTGGACCAGCGACCACACCCCCTGCCGTGAACGAGGATCGAGGCCCGTCGTCGGCTCGTCCAGGAATACGACCTGGGGTCGGACGACGAGGCCGCAGGCGATGTCGATTCGCCGGCGCATGCCGCCGGAGTATCCGCGTACCGGACGCTTCCCGGTGTCGGCGAGATCGAACTCCTCGAGCAGGGCGTTCGCCCGCGTTTTGGCGGCCTTCTTGTCCAGCCCCATCAGGCGTCCGAAGAGCTCGATGTTCTCGCGGCCGGACAAGGTGTCGTCGAGCGCGGCATACTGCCCGGTCATCATGATCGACCGTCGAACCGCCGCAGCGTCCGTCGTCACGTCGTGTCCTGCGACGATCGCGCGACCGGTATCCGGCTTGATCAGTGTCGACAACACCTTGACCGTGGTCGTCTTGCCTGCGCCGTTGGGGCCCAGAATTCCCAGAACTGTGCCGCGAGGCGCCGAGAAGCTGATTCCGCGGAGGGCATGGACGTCGTCGAACGATTTGTGGACGTCCTCCACCAGTACAGCTACATCCTCGGGTAAGGGCATCGATTCTCCGTGCGGTCGGTGTACGAATGGGTCGACGGTCGTGGCGGGTTCGCTCGTTCCACTATCCAATCCAGGCGCCCGCTCGAAATGTTACCTGTCGGTGTATTGCGCTCGATCGAGCGCTCACTGCCACTCGATCCCGATTTCGTCTTCGACGTCGAGTTTTCGGCACATCGACCGTATTCCGCTGTAGTCCTGGAGCAACTTCTTGCGGCTCCCGTCGGCCTCTACTTCGCGCAGCATTCGTTCGTGGCCGGATATCTCCTCCAGGTCGAGAATCGTTGCCCACGTCGAGAAATCGGTGCTCGAGAATGCATCCATGCCATCGGCCAATCCATCGAGAAACAAACGACGATCTGCCGAATTCAATGATTCGAAGACGATGCAGGCCACCTCGTCGGCAATCGAGGCATGGCAGTACTCGTCCCGATTGTGCAATTTCACAGTCGCGCGATTGACCGGCTGAATCAGATCGTTGTCCTCGATGAGATCGAGATACGAGGTGATCGAGATCTCGGCAACCGTGGTGAATGCAAGCGCGCTCAACGCCGCACCGGTCGAGTCGGTGGCGTTCGACTGCGCTGCTTGCCGGCGGCGGACCGTCGCGCTGAACGGGAGTGATCGGCTCCGCAGCGCCCACCCGCGTTTGCGTCGAGTAAGCGCGCTCGCATTCAAGTGCATCAGGGTGTGGTATTGCTCGTCGACCATGGCCTGGGTGACCGCGATCGACAGAACATCACCCAGGCCGGTGTCGAACGCGTCCTGCGCGAGCAACGAGAAACCAGGATTGACCACGTATTGCTCGACATCCATCACGTTCTTGTTGAATGCGATCCACCCCCAGGCCCGCAGCTTCTCTCGCGTCGGCTCCGGGAGATCGCGGTAGGTCCGATGCTCGGCGAACGGAATCAGCGCTTCCGGAAAATCGTGCTTGTCGTGGTCGAAGAGGTCATCGAGATCGGGTTCGGCCTTCTTGACGGTGGCGCGGGTACCCCAGTTGTTCGCAAGACGCTTCACGACAGCGCTCTCGACGGCGTCGTCCGCGTCGTACTCGGGAAGTCGCGGATTCTCGATCACGTTCGGTTCCCCCTTCACGTGCTGCTACTACGAACGATACCGAACAGCTCCGCGCACAGTGCTCGATATGCGTTGCCTTCGGGCACCGAAGACCCTGCTTCGGCCATCAACTCGGCGAACCGGGCCTCCGATCCGGAATTCACCGTCGAATCGAGCTCACGCACGCTGTCCGCCAATGCCGACCTGGCCGCTGCTGCGTACGGATTGCCGGACTGAACGTCCCAGTACACCTCCGGCTCGCCTCCGGATATCCGAGACAGCAGCGCGAGCGCAGTCCTGGCGGGGGGAGGTGCAATGGCATCGACGAGAGCCGGATCGACGTCGAGAGCACGCAACGCCGAGCCGAATGCCAGAACGGATGCATGGGTGAGGGCCTGCGTCGCGGCGGCCAGACGGTCGTGCCCCTCGGCGTCGGTGGTCACGACTCGGCCACCCCACGAGGTGATCCGAGCGAGGAAATCGTCGACCGGCTTTCCTTCACGGTGCACGACGGCGGCAACCGGGCGACCGTCCATGCCGAGCGAGGGAGCGAACATGGGGTTGATGCCCACCGTCGGACCAGTACGGTCTTCGGCCACCCGAGCGGCGAAACCAGTCTTCACCGACAGTGTTTCGACCAGCAACGTCTCCTCGCCGAACAACGACAGTGGTATCTGCAGCGCCACCGACTCGGGAACCGCGAGTACGACGACGGCAGCCGAAGCCAGAAGAGATCGCAGGGCGGCATCGGGTGCGAGGGCGTCGGCACACAGGTGTCCCGGACCACCCCTTCGTTCTGCCGGATCGACCGTGAGAACACTCTGGCCGTCCGATTCGAGCAGTTGCGCGATCAGCGTCCCGACGGCGCCGCGTCCGCCGACCACCACGGCGTCGTAGATGTCCATCGGTCAAGTATGGGGTGCTACCGAGGTGTCGCCGGATGCGGCGCGGGAGAGCCAGACGGTGATGTCGGCATGCACCACCTCCACGCCCGCGCGGTCCGTGATGGACACCGGGACGACCAGATCGGCGCCGTCGATCGCGTCGAAGTTCGGAATCGACGGCAACTCGGCAACAGCGGTCAAGGACGTAGTCGCCTTGGCGATGTACCGGACCGTCATCTCCTTGGGGATCCATCGATGCGACGGCGGAACGGTGGCCTCCGCGAGCATGCCCATCGCGACCTCGGCGAGGTTGCATGCGGCGATTGCGTGGAATGTGCCCAGGTGATTGCGGATTCCCCACCACGTGGGGGCCGTGACTTCGCATCGGCCCGGCTCGAGTCGGCGGACACGGGGGAGTACGGAACAGAAATAGGGGACGCGCAAGCACATCCCGACCGAGAACGCTGCTTGGCCGACTATGTTGTGCGGAAGCTTCTGCCACAGTCCGTAGGTGGTGTTCGAAGGTGCCATGGCTCCACCTTACTGCGGAGTAAGTTCGAGTGCGACGGCGTCGAAGACGCGGGATTTGTACTCACGGCCGGTCTACGGCATACTGGTCGGGTTGCCTGGACTCGGGACGCGCCTTCGTGCGGCCGCGACCAGGTAAGAGCAGAACGGAACCAGCACTCCATGTGAGTGCGTTCGGTTCGCCAGCTCGGAGATGCACCGGACGGCCTCGTGCCGGAGGGTATCGAAGAAGAGCAAGCGGTCGAAGTATGAGTAGAAATGCGACACGCCCGACCGCGTGGACCGGAGAACCATGACAGATGAACAGCGGCAACGGATCGGGTCTTTTCCTGATCGCCAACGTTCGGTTCGTCGTGTGAGCACGAAGGCAGTTCGAGTCCTTTCGGCCTGAGGCCGAGCGACTCGGGGACTGTGCATACGAGGTGGAGCGGGCCGAACGGCCGGTTCTACGACAAGCGGCAAGAAAAGGACACTAAGCGTGGCGGGACAAAAGATCCGCATCAGGCTCAAGGCCTACGACCATGAGGCGATCGATGCGTCAGCGCGCAAGATCGTCGAGACGGTCACCCGTACGGGTGCCCGCGTCGTCGGACCGGTGCCGTTGCCGACCGAGAAGAACGTGTACTGCGTCATCCGTTCGCCCCATAAGTACAAGGACTCGCGCGAACACTTCGAGATGCGTACTCACAAGCGGCTCATTGACATCCTCGACCCGACGCCGAAGACGGTCGACGCGCTCATGCGCATCGATCTGCCTGCCAGTGTCGACGTCAACATCCAGTGAGCGCGGAGACAACGATGACTGATAACAAGAATCGGCCTGCGACAGGAATTCTGGGCACCAAGCTCGGAATGACCCAGGTCTTCGACGAGAACAACCGCGTCGTTCCCGTGACCGTGATCAAGGCCGGCCCGAACGTGGTCACCCAGATCCGCACGCAGGAGCGCGACGGCTACAGCGCCGTCCAGGTCGCATTCGGTGCGATCGACCCGCGCAAGGTGAACAAGCCGACCACAGGCCAGTTCGAGAAGGCAGGCGTCACGCCTCGCCGCCACGTCGTGGAGATCCGTGTCGCCGACGCCTCGCAGTTCGAGGTCGGCCAGGAACTCACCGCGGCTGTGTTCGAGGACGGCGCCTACGTCGACGTCACCGGCACCAGCAAGGGCAAGGGCTTCGCCGGAACCATGAAGCGTCACGGCTTCAAGGGTCAGGGTGCGAGCCACGGTGCTCAGGCCGTTCACCGTCGCCCCGGATCCATCGGTGGCTGTGCAACTCCCGGCCGCGTGTTCAAGGGAATGCGCATGTCCGGACGCATGGGTGGCGACCGCGTGACCACGCAGAACCTCTCGGTCCACAAGGTGGACAGCGAGAACGGTCTGCTCTTGATCAAGGGAGCAATCCCGGGCCGTCGCGGCAACGTCGTGATCGTCAAGTCTGCATTGAAGGGTGGTGCACGGGCATGACCAGCCTCGAGAAGAAGACTGAAACCAAGTTGACGCTGGACGTCAAGGTCGCCGGTGGCAAGACCAACGGCACCGTCGATCTCCCCGCCGAGATCTTCGACGCGCCTGCGAACATCGCACTGCTGCACCAGGTCGTCGTGGCACAGCTCGCTGCTGCTCGTCAGGGAACCCACTCCACGAAGACTCGTGGCGAGGTTCGCGGCGGTGGCAAGAAGCCGTACCGCCAGAAGGGCACCGGCCGCGCACGCCAGGGCTCGACCCGCGCTCCGCAGTTCGTCGGCGGTGGCACGGTCCACGGACCGCAGCCGCGTGACTACAGCCAGCGGACCCCGAAGAAGATGAAGGCCGCAGCACTGCGCGGAGCCCTCTCCGACCGGACCCGCAGCGAGCGTCTGCACGTGATCACCGAACTGGTGGCCGGACAGACCCCGTCGACCAAGGTCGCCAAGTCCTTCCTCGCCGAGATCTCGGGTCGCAAGAAGGTTCTTCTGGTCGTCGGTCGCGAGGACATCGCAGCGTGGAAGAGCGTCCAGAACCTGGAAGGCGTGCACCCCATCGCACCCGACCAGCTCAACACGTACGACGTGCTCGAAGCCGATGACGTCGTCTTCAGCGTGGAAGCGCTGAACGCGTTCATCGCAGGGCCTGCGAAGAACGAGGAGGGTAGCAAGTGACCACCATCGCCGATCCCCGCGACATCTTGCTGGCACCGGTCATCTCCGAGAAGTCCTACGGACTGATCGAGGAAGGCACCTACACCTTCCTGGTGCACCCGGATTCGAACAAGACGCAGATCAAGATCGCCGTCGAGAAGATTTTCGACGTCACCGTGACCAGCGTCAACACGCAGAACCGTCAGGGCAAGCGCAAGCGGACCCGATTCGGTTACGGCAAGCGCAAGGACACCAAGCGCGCGCTCGTAACGCTCTCCGCCGACAGCAAGCCCATCGAGATCTTCGGAGGTCCGGTCGCGTAAGCGACTGGGACTCTTCGGATATAGAGGACGAGAAGACTCATGGCAATCCGTAAGTACAAGCCGACCACTCCGGGCCGCCGCGGCTCCAGTGTCTCCGATTTCGCGGAGATCACTCGCAGCACGCCCGAGAAGTCGCTGGTTCGCCCCCTGCACGGTCGCGGTGGACGTAACGCACACGGTCGTATCACCACTCGGCACAAGGGTGGCGGACACAAGCGCGCGTACCGTCTGATCGATTTCCGTCGCAACGACAAGGACGGCGTGCCGGCCAAGGTCGCTCACATCGAGTACGACCCCAACCGCACAGCCAACATCGCTCTGCTGCACTTCGCGGACGGTGAGAAGCGCTACATCGTTGCTCCCAAGGGCATCGCCCAGGGATCGCCGATCGAGCAGGGCGCAGGCGCCGACATCAAGCCGGGCAACAACCTGCCTCTCCGCAACATCCCGACGGGTACGACCATCCACGCGGTCGAGCTTCGTCCGGGTGGCGGCGCCAAGATGGCACGTTCCGCCGGCGCGAGCATTCAGCTCCTCGGCAAGGAAGGCGCCTACGCCACGCTGCGTATGCCTTCCGGTGAAATCCGTCGCGTCGACGTGCGCTGCCGCGCAACCGTCGGCGAGGTCGGCAACGCCGAGCAGTCGAACATCAACTGGGGCAAGGCCGGCCGTATGCGTTGGAAGGGCAAGCGCCCGACCGTCCGTGGTGTCGTCATGAACCCGGTCGACCACCCGCATGGTGGCGGTGAGGGCAAGACCTCCGGTGGTCGCCACCCGGTCAGCCCGTGGGGACAGGCCGAAGGCCGTACCCGCAGTAAGAAGAAGGCGAGCGACAAGCTCATTGTCCGTCGTCGCCGTACCGGCAAGAACAAGCGCTAGGAGGGAGTTCAGAATGCCACGCAGCCTGAAGAAAGGCCCGTTCGTAGACGATCACCTCCTCGCGAAGGTCGACGTCCAGAACGACAAGGGAACCAAGCAGGTCATCAAGACCTGGTCCCGTCGCTCGACAATTCTCCCCGACTTCATCGGTCACACCTTCGCCGTCCATGACGGTCGCAAGCACGTGCCGGTGTTCGTGTCCGACTCGATGGTCGGCCACAAGCTCGGAGAGTTCGCACCGACCCGTACGTTCAAGGGTCACATCAAGGACGACCGGAAGGCGAAGAGGCGATGAGCAAGACCGAAACCGCCGCGAACCCGACGGCAAAGGCCGTTGCGAAGCACGTCCGCGTCACGCCGATGAAGGCACGTCGTGTCGTCGATCTGGTTCGCGGGCGCTCCGTCGAGGACGCGCTCAACATCCTGAAGTTCGCGCCGCAGGCGGCAAGCGAGCCGGTCGCCAAGGTGATCGCTTCCGCAGCAGCCAACGCCGAGAACAACCTGGATCTCGACCCCAGCACGCTGATCGTGGCCACTGCATTCGTGGACGAGGGCGCAACCCTCAAGCGATTCCAGCCGCGCGCTCAGGGCCGGGCATTCCGGATTCGCAAGCGCACGAGCCACATCACGGTGATCGTCGAGAGCCTGCCCAAGACCGGTGGAACAAGCCGTAACCGCCGTAAGGGCCAGGCGTCCAAGGAAGGGGCTCAGTAGTGGGTCAGAAAATCAACCCGCACGGCTTCCGCTTGGGTATCACCACTGACTGGAAGTCGCGCTGGTACGCAGACAAGCAGTACTCGGAGTACGTCAAGGAAGACGTCGCGATCCGTAAGCTCCTCGCCACCGGCATGGAGCGCGCAGGAATCGCGAAGGTCGAGATCGAGCGCACTCGTGACCGTGTTCGCGTGGACATCCACACGGCACGTCCGGGCATCGTCATCGGTCGTCGTGGCGCCGAGGCCGACCGTATCCGCGGAGCACTCGAGAAGCTGACCGGCAAGCAGGTCCAGCTCAACATCCTCGAGGTCAAGAACGCCGAGTCCGAAGCTCAGCTCGTGGCTCAGGGTGTTGCCGAGCAGCTCAGCAACCGCGTCGCTTTCCGTCGCGCTATGCGTAAGGCCATCCAGTCGGCCATGCGTCAGCCGAACGTCAAGGGCATCCGCGTTCAGTGCTCCGGTCGTCTCGGTGGCGCTGAAATGTCTCGCTCGGAGTTCTACCGCGAGGGACGCGTTCCCCTGCACACGCTCCGCGCAGACATCGACTACGGCCTGTACGAGGCCAAGACCACCTTCGGCCGTATCGGCGTGAAGGTCTGGATCTACAAGGGCGACATCGTCGGTGGCAAGCGCGAGCTCGCCGCTGCAGCTCCAGCCGCAGGCGGCGCTGATCGTCCGCGTCGCGAGCGTCCGTCCCGTCCGCGTCGCTCCGGTGCCTCGGGCACCACGGCGACCAGCACCGAGGCCGGCCGCGCAGCATCCGCAGAGGCTCCGGCCTCGACCGAGCCGAATCAGGAGGGCTGACGATGTTGATCCCACGCCGGGTCAAGCACCGCAAGCAGCACCACCCGCGGCGTTCGGGTGCCGCCAAGGGCGGAACCGCTGTGACGTTCGGTGAGTACGGCATTCAGGCTCTCGAGCCCGCCTACATCACCAACCGTCAGATCGAGGCCGCTCGTATCGCGATCACTCGCCACATCAAGCGTGGTGGCAAGGTCTGGATCAACATCTTCCCGGACCGCCCCCTCACCAAGAAGCCTGCCGAGACCCGCATGGGTTCCGGTAAGGGTTCGCCCGAGTGGTGGATTGCGAACGTCAAGCCGGGGCGGGTGCTCTTCGAGCTCTCCTACCCGGACGACACCGTTGCGCGCGAGGCACTGACTCGCGCCATCCACAAGCTGCCCATCAAGGCACGCATTATCACCCGGGAGGAGCAGTTCTGATGGCTACCGGAACCCCAGCCGCAGAGCTCCGTGAGCTCACCGGTGAAGAATTGGTCAACAAGCTGCGCGAGTCGAAGGAAGAGCTCTTCAACCTTCGCTTCCAGATGGCGACCGGACAGTTGGACAACAACCGTCGCCTGCGCGTAGTACGCCACGAGATTGCTCGTATCTACACGGTGCTGCGTGAGCGCGAGCTCGGTCTGGCCACCGGTCCTGCCGAGGACACTGCAGGTGACGCGGCATGAGCGAGGAAAAGACTGTGACTGAAACACGCAACAACCGCAAGATTCGGATCGGCTACGTCGTATCCGACAAGATGGAGAAGACGATCGTGGTCGAGCTGGAAGACAGGGTCAAGCACCCTCTCTACAGCAAGGTCATCCGTCGCACCACCAAGGTCAAGGCTCATGACGAGAACGGTGTCGCCGGCGTCGGCGACCGCGTTCAGCTCATGGAGACTCGTCCGCTGTCCGCCACGAAGCACTGGCGACTGGTCGAGGTCCTCGAAAAGGCCAAGTAGTACCTGCTGAAAAGAGCCCGCTCCCGTTCTCGGGGGCGGGCTTTTTCGTGTCCGCTACCGTCCGAGCAATCCGCCCAGAGCGCCGCCGACGCCTGCTTGCTCGCCGCTTCCCGATCCACCGATGATGCCGCCGGGAGGCTGTTCGGACGGCTGCACCACGACGAACCCTTGCCCGACGAACTCGAGCGTGAACCTTTCGCCCGTACTGCGCCCCATCAACGTGCCGAGACCGAAGGAATCGTTCTTCTTCACTCGTGTGGACAGGCCGGACGACCAGGCCACCGCGGCCTGTGGGTCGGCGAACGTCGGTTGATCGACGTTCAGCACCACCGGAATGCCGTCGGTGGTGATAGCGATCCGACCACGACCGGAGAACACACAGTTGAAGAAGCCTGCGTTGCCCCCCGATGCCGCGCCCTGGACTCTCTTGACGTCATAACTCAGCGACGAGTCGAAGGCCAGGACGTTCGCACCGTTGATGGTCAGGCCGTCGGAGCCGTCGAGGTCGATGAGGTGGACGTCCTGGGCAGCGTTGGCGAGGAACAGGTCACCGCGACCGGTCACCTTCATCAGCGGAACGCCTTCACCCGAGAGAGCTTGCCGCACTGCCCGGCCGAAGCCGCCGGATCCCTTGGCTTCGAAATGCAGATCTCCCTGATATGCGACCATCGAGCCCGCACGCGCCATGATCTCGCCGTTCATCCCGACCTTGCACATCTTGCTGCCCTGCTTCTGAATCCCGGAGCCGGGGACTTCTGCGTGGGCAGGCGCGAACAGTTCGCTCTTCATGGGGAGATGTCCTTCCGACACTGGGGCTGTGGAGACGACGTTCGGGGGAGTGGAATGGTGTGTCGAGGTCGAGGTCGAGGTCGAGGTCGAGGTCGAGGTCGGTGGAGACGAGTCCTCGTCGTCGTCGATGTCGATGCCGAAGGCCGTTGCCAGTCCGGCCAATCCGTCGATGTATCCCTGTCCGACGGCTCGGATCTTCCAGACGTCCGCGCGACGGTAGATCTCGAGGCACACGAGAGCGTTCTCGCTGCCGAGTGCATGTGCGGCATAGCTCGCGTACTCATCTCCGGTCGCGTCGACGACGGTGGTGACGACAGGGCCTGCCGCGGCGAACGTCGATGGGCCGGTGCCGTCGAGTGATGCGGTGATGGCCACGGTCTCGACGTCGGACGGAATCCGCGCCGGTTCGATCGCGATCGTGTGACCGCCCGGATCGCGGCGGTACTCGACGCCCGGTCCCGCGGGCTGGTTGTAGAAGATCAGGTCGGAGTCGGAGCGGACCTTGCCGTCACGGCCCAGGAGCAGGGCGGACACGTCGACAGGGACTGTGCTGGCGAGCGTGACCGTCATATTCGGCGTCGGGGCGTGGCAATTCTCCCCACGGGCGAGGGTCTTCACTCGACCCAGTGTGCCAGTCAGCTATGTCCGGGCTAGAGCGATCACTTCCTCTTCGGTCGGAGGGCTCTTCGGGTGGTATGACAAGCAGAGCCGCGTCTTGGTGCGTACAAAAGTCGATTCCTCGACCGCGGTGTAGAACTCACCAGCTCGAAGCTTGCCGATGTCAGGAACTGTTCCGCCCTTCACTCGGGCGACTTCCTTGGCTGCTTCGATCTGGACCGGCGCATTGAGTCGGCCGTAGAACTGCGTCGCGCAGTTGCCGGGAATCTTGTTGTTGAGCCCCTTCGGAGCTTGCGTCGCGAACACCATGCCGAGGCCGTACTTCCTGGCCTGGGACACCAGTGCCAGCGTGCTGTGCAGGCAGATGGTCGTTCGATCTGACGGCGCGAAGTTTTGTGCCTCGTCGAGCACGAAGAGTCCACCCAGCGGCTTGTCCCCTGCAGGGTTCTTCTTGATCCACGCGAACAGAGCCATCTGAAGCTGGTTGACGAAGTTCTCCTTTTGAGACGCGGTGGTCAAGCCCGACATGTTGATCACCGAGATCCGTGCACCTTTGCCCGGACTCGGAGTGAGCAGCATCCCGGGATCGGCTGACGCGCCTGCACCACCGAACAAAGGGTCCGTCGTCGTCGATGCTTTGAGGTTCTCAGCCAGGTCTGCGGCGATCTTCACCCCGTTCTTCAGAGTGCTTGCGTCCTCGGGGAAGTTCTCGAGTAGGTCGATGAAGTCATCGAGGCTGCCCCCCTGTGAGCGTCGTCCGAAGTCGACAAGTGCTTGCCGCAGAACCGCCATCATCTGACGACCCTTGGCTGTGCGCCCGATTGCCATCGCCTGCGGCGCAAGCGAAGCCAGCGCGCTCTCGACAGCCGAGTCGAATTCGTCGGGATCGTCGATGACCTCTGCGAAGTTCGGCAACGGCTGGAAGCTCAGCGGCCTGCCTGCGTTTCGGCGCGGAGTCCACACCACGACCTCGCTGCCCGCAAAGTAGTTGCGAGCTTTCGCCTCGTCCCCGTCGGCCCACGTTCGTTCGCCCTTCGGCCACTCGATACCCAAGCGCGAGAGGTCGTTGTTGGGATCGAGCACTATGGCCGACACGCCTTTCAAGGCGCATTCTTCGAGAAGTCGACGAATGAGAACCGTCTTGCCCGAGCCCGATCCGGCGAAGATCGCTGTGTGCTTTCGCAGGGTCTCGAGTTCAACACTCACCTCCGCCCCACCGCTCGCCGAAGTGCCAAGCGGAATTGCTGTATCCGACAGTGTAAGTGGGGGCACAGACGTAGTTGGCTTTGCGGGCTCGGGCTCGGGCTCGGTCGTCTCGATCGCGTTCGCAGGGAACAGGCCGGGCTCGGTGGTCGGCGGCCGGGGCGCTGTGTATTCGGTAGCGCCGGTCGTGTTGGGCAGTACCTCACTGAACAGCGCGACTCCGTGTGCAGGTCTGCGTGCGACGAGCCACTCCTGCAGGTTTTCGTCCTTCTCGTCCCTCATGGTCCGAAGCGCGTACAACGTTCGGAGATCGTTCTCGCCGAATTCGACGACGACTCCACCGGCGTCTTCGAACGCCTCCACGGTCTTGGCCGTCTTCGGCCCACCAGGCCACGGAGTATTTCTCAGAATCACCAAGCGGCGCTTTGCAGTTCCTTGAGTCAAACCGGCCGCGGTACAGGCTTTCTGGATGCGGTTCTGTACAGCGATTGGGTTCGACGCTGCGATCGCCCGGAACCCCCAGTGCTCCTGATCATCGGTGATGTCGTCGAGAATCCGTCTGATTCGGCCGTGCAGGGCCGGTTTTCGGCCAGGATCGGCGTCGCGCGTGAACTTCAGTTCGACGACGCCTGCCTCGGCGATCCAGGCGTCCAGTCCGGCGCCGATGATCGTCGGAACCTCGTCGTCCTCGTCGTCTGCATCGAGTGCGGCCAGGTCGGCTTCTGCTTTGAGTTCCTCGAATCTGGCGTCGAGTTTCGCGAAGTCGGGCGGGTTGACGATGGGCGGTTTGCCGTTTTCACCCTTATCGTGAACCTTCCCCAAATCGGTGAGCTCCGTGATCTTGTTCACGCGCAAGCAGGATTGAATATGGTCGTTGACTGCCCTGAGGAGTGTCCGAGGGTTGTACGTGATGACGTCGTCGAAAGCCTGAGGCGCGATCGGCCACGTCGGGTGTGGAGGCGTAAAGCCTGCCTCGGCGTACTGAGCTGCGAAACGTTTGGAGACGATCTCGACGCCGATCTCCCTGGTCGGAATCTGGCTGAGCGACTCCTTGACCGGGTAGCGGTCCTTGACCGACTCGACGGTGTTGTCGGCGATGAAGGTCCACGCTGCCGGAAGACAGGAGACAACCGGCACCGTGCTCACGAGGTTCTCGCGTAAACCCATGAGTCCGTGCGCAATGCTGTCCAGACGAGTGCCTTGCTCGGGTGTGAAAGTGCCGGCGTCGCCGTCGGTCTGCTGACGGGACTGAGCGATCAGGGTGTCGATCTGGTCCACCGCGACGATGGTCGGGGCACTGAGCGACAGCAACCACGAAATGTCCTTGGCGACCTGCTGCGAGGTCAGCACTGCGTTCGGGAGTCCCCAGTACGTGCGCTGCTGGTGGTCGAGCGCGTCGTTCGACCGCAGGAACGCGTCGCCGAGGTCTTGGAGGTCGAAGTCTGCGCTGGCCGCCAAGACGAGAGCCCGAAGAATGTGCCGGGCTTCCTTGAGTTTCGGGTATTTGCGACGCAGCGACTCGATGAACTGCGTGATCAGCTCCGGTGACACCGTCCGCTCACCTTGTAGCGCACGACATTCCACTCTGCCCAGACCTGCCAACGTCCCGAGGTCCCACAGAAGCTTCTCGAGCTGGCTGTCGAAGTTCGGCGTCGGACGCTCGAGATCGGTCAGGATCCCGTGCAGCACCGAGTCCCAGAACGCTTTCTCGTCGAGCAGTTCAATCAGGAAGAAGTAACCGCCGCGCTGCTGGACGCGTTCACGAATCTGACCGAGCATGTGAGTCTTGCCTGATCCGGCGGCACCCTGGATCACGACGCCGAGGGGCTTGGAGACCGGCCGGGTACGCGCGCTGTCGAACGACTTGATCACACTGTCGACGGCTGCTTCGTTTATTCCGTCGACATGCAGTTCATTTGTGCGCCAAACATCGTCGGGCGTCGGCGCCCACGTCAGTTGAATCGAGGACAGTGCCTCGTGTTCCGCAGAAGTCATGGTCATTTGAATTCCACATTGTGTCGGTTCTGGCCGCCGATATGCAGTGCAGCAGAACGATCCTCGTCGGTCAGGGTCTTTTGGTTCGCCTCGGGGATGAGATTTATTTTCTGTGCGCGGTAGAGCGAGCTCAGTACCTCATCGACTGCGCTGCGATCCAGGTCGGACAGTTCGGCCCGAAGACGCGTCAGCGATACGAACGACTTCGCGTCTCTCGCCAGACGGCTGTGCGCGGACCGAATGCGTGTTTCGACGTCGATCGGAGCCGCGACCACGTCGGGCTTTTCGGTGGCCACGGGCTTGTCCACGACCGCGGCTGGCATCTCCGGCGCGGTAGGCAGGAAGACTTCGTTCGGCTCGATCCCGACGCGATCGAAATATCGGCGCATGGCGCGGAGGAGGGTGTACAGCGCCTTGCCACCGGTGTTACTCGCCCGCGGTGGAGTCTCCGCTCCGAACTCCTCGCTGCCGCGAGCCCACCCAGCATCTGTCAGTTCGAGTACGTTGCCTCGGCCAACCTTTTCCACACGAATCAATCCGGCACTTTCCAACTTGGTGCGCGACTTCTGCGCTAGCGCAGATCCGAGGTCGGGAAGCTCGGCCAACCGCACAGATCGAGATTCCGCCATGAGCACGAGCAGTGTGGTCCGTTCGACGAATGTCAGATCGGTAGTCACGGGTGGTGTCCTTCTTTCGTGGCGGTGAGGGTGTTCGACGTCAGAGAGCGGATCGAACGGTGTTGCCGGAGAGCGGCTTCTATCTCGTCGATAACTTGCCATATGTTCGCCAACACGCGATCGTTCGGAATGCGGAGAACGTAGAACCCAAGATCCCGAAGGAACTCGTCGCGCCTCTGGTCGCGCGCGCGACGCCACGCCGAGAAGTGCTCGTGACCGTCGAGCTCGACGATGAACATGTCGTCCAGCCATGCGATGTCGAGGAAGTACTTCTGTGCGATCGGGCTGTACTGAAACGGGTGATTCAGGCGGCGGCCAGCTGCCCATCCACGCTTCGACAGTTCGTTCTCGACGAATCTCTCGACGGCGCTGCCCGGATGGGGCCTCCCCGCGACTGCCTGGTATTCGAGGGTCGTTTCGCGCCGTGGGTGTGGTGCGGTGTCCTCGACCTCCTGGAGGTAATCGGGCAGCGTGACGCGCACGACCGCCACTCGCTCCACGACTCGAACTGGGTTGTCGACAAGCCAGACGGCGAACCCGCGGGCCGCAAGCCAATCCGAAGCCGAAGCGAGTGCGTACTGCTGAGCAGCGGTCAGCTCGTGCGTGTCGACCAGCAGGGCAACTTTGTCTTTCTGCCAGCTGGCGCCGAGTACACGTGCAAGGCCCTCGGCCACCTCGGCATCGGAGAAACGTCGGCGGCGTTCAGTCGGATCGCCGGAGAGTGAACGCTCCGCGAGATCGGATAGGAATGGACCGTAGTGCGTGCTTCGTGCGGCAAGCTTCCGGGCGTGTATTCGAATCGCTGCGTAATCGAGTGAGCTATGGCCGCTCACCGTCGCGGCTTCCGGAAGCCAGGCCGGAAACAGTTCAATCGCAGCCTGGGTAAGCGCGCCGAGAACCTGGTCGATCACCTGCGACTGCAGGGTCGAAGGTTGGACTTGGACGCGGATTACCGCCGGTCCATTGGCAGCCAGATCATCGAGTGCCACAGCGATCGCGTCGCCAGGTGCTCCGACGAGACACACCGCGCGGTCGAGTGGAAGCGGCCAATCGTCGACGTGGGCTACCTTCATGCCACCGTCATGATGGTCGAGTGAGGTTTCACGCGCAAAACCTTACCGGTGGTTCGTTTCTTCGCGCGCGCCAAGCGTGTACACAACTACCAGGGGCGATTTGGATTCCACCTGTCCCGTCCCCTACACTTGACCGGTTGCCTGTGGCAGCGGTGTGCCTCTGTGCGCCCGCGCTGTGGCAGCCGACCGCGCGCGTCGGGACGGAAATCCGCCGCGTATGCACATCCAGGTCTAGGAGAAGTTAGTGATTCAGCAGGAGTCGCGAGTACGCGTTGCTGATAACACGGGCGCGAAGGAAATCCTTTGCATCCGCGTTCTCGGTGGCTCGTCACGTCGCTACGCCGGAATCGGCGACATCATCGTAGCTACGGTGAAAGATGCCATTCCCGGTGGAAACATCAAGAAGGGTGAGGTCGTCAAGGCCGTCATCGTCCGCACAGTCAAGGAGCGTCGCCGTCCGGATGGCTCGTACATCCGCTTCGACGAGAACGCAGCCGTGCTGATCAAGCCGGACAACGATCCCCGTGGAACTCGCATCTTCGGCCCGGTCGGCCGTGAGCTCCGCGAGAAGAAGTTCATGAAGATCGTCTCGCTCGCCCCGGAGGTGCTGTAAATGAAGGTGCACAAGGGCGACACCGTTCTCGTGATCGCGGGCAAGGACAAGGGCGCCAAGGGCAAGGTCATTCAGGCCTACCCCGCTGACTCCAAGGTCCTCGTCGAGGGCGTGAACCGCATCAAGAAGCACACCGCGGTCTCCGCGAACCAGCGTGGCGCCTCCTCCGGCGGCATCGTGACGCAGGAAGCCCCGATCCACGTATCGAACGTCGCAGTCGTCGACTCGGACGGAAACCCCACTCGCGTGGGCTACCGGACCGACGAGGAGACCGGCAAGCGCGTTCGTGTTTCCCGGAAGAACGGGAAGGACATCTGAGATGACTACCACTGAGAACACGGCAGGCGTACAGCCTCGCCTCAAGGCGCGCTACCGCGCCGAGATCAAAGACGCCCTGAACACCGAGTTTGCATACGAGAACGTCATGCAGATCCCCGGCGTCGTCAAGGTCGTCGTCAACATGGGCGTCGGCGACGCCGCCCGTGACGCGAAGCTGATCAACGGCGCAGTTGCGGACCTCGCAGCGATCACCGGCCAGAAGCCGGAGATCCGCAAGGCTCGCAAGTCCATCGCGCAGTTCAAGCTTCGTGAAGGAATGCCCATCGGCGCACGCGTCACGCTTCGCGGCGACCGTATGTGGGAGTTCCTGGACCGCCTGACCTCCATTGCCCTTCCCCGAATCAGGGACTTCCGTGGCCTCTCCGGCACGCAGTTCGACGGTAACGGCAACTACACGTTCGGCCTCAACGAGCAGTCGATGTTCCACGAGATCGACGTGGACAAGATCGATCGTCCGCGCGGCATGGACATCACTGTGGTGACCACCGCTACCAACAACGAAGAAGGCCGCGCGCTGCTCAAGCACCTCGGCTTCCCGTTCAAGGAGAACTGAGTCCATGGCGAAGAAGGCATTGGTCAACAAGGCCAACAAGAAGCCGAAGTTCGCAGTGCGTGGCTACACGCGTTGCAACCGCTGCGGCCGTCCCCACTCCGTGTTCCGCAAGTTCGGCCTGTGCCGTATCTGCGTTCGCGAAATGGCGCACCGCGGAGAACTCCCCGGCGTTCGCAAGAGCTCCTGGTGATTCGAGGCCTCCGGGCCTCGTAGAACCACACCGACGGGTGTGGGTTCCGAAAGGAACCCACACCCGTTTTGTTGTATCCGGGCAACGCCTACCGAAGATGCGGGTCCGCGCGTACTTTCACATCGCGGCGCGAGGCCGCAGATCGCCGCGGCAGGTTGAACCTCACGTCGACCACACTTCGGTGCGTAGTCCGAGATCGCCGGCCAGGTCGAGCGCAGCACCGTGTTCCAGCGTCGGCACCAGTAGCAGTAAGCCGCGTCCACCGTCGGCACTCATGGCCTCGGCGAGAGCATTCGATCCCACCAGACGGCAGCCCGCAGGCAAGCCCGCGACGCCGAGTTCGGCGTAGGTGTCCGCCACGGCGACGTCTCCGGTCGTCTGGTCGAATGCCCACAGCACGACGAAATGCCCGACGTCCCAGTCGGACTCGACGATCGGGCCGGTCCGCACGTTGGCCAGCAACGCGAATTCGATCGTCCGATCGAGAAGCTCACCGAGCAGCCGTCGTAGATCGATCACACCCGGCCGGGCAACCGGAATCACCGATACGCGGTGCTCGGTGAGGGTCTCGATCCCGGCTGCGAGCCGTGCCGCATCGGTTCCGGCCTCCTCCGGTGTGCCTGCGATCGGCAGGACGTTCCAACCGTCACGAGTGACCGGAACGCGCGGCGGCCGTGCCCGTGGAATGTCGCCGGGCCACAGCGTCGACCCCGAAGCGAGCGCCAGCGCGGTGACCGTCGGAATGCCGTCGTCGAGAATTCCGGCCAACGCGACCGAAGCGGAGAACGGGCCGCACAACTGATCGGGTTGGGGGAGTGCTACTGCCTGCGCAGCCAAAACTCGTGCAGCCCCGGGGAATTCGGTCAGAGTCACGCGTCAGTAGATCCAGCGCAAGGACTCGAGTACTTCGTGGGCCGTGTGTTCGGACGCCCACGCGGCGTCTGCGTCGCGGACGGCGACGAAAGCACCGAGCAACTCGTCACCGAGCACGGTACGCACCAGGGCACTGGCGAGAAGGTGAGCGCGCTGCTCCTGGTGTGTCGTGGCCAGCGCGGTGACACCTGCAGATTCCCGTCGAGCATCGTCCCAGGAGCCCACGTCCTCCTGAATGGGCTCGGGCAACGCCGCCTTGTCGGCGATGCCTTTCAGGCCCGCGGCGATCGTGACCGCCAACGCGAGGTACGGATTGGCCGACGCGTCGGACGCCTTCAATTCCACGTTCGTGTGTTCGGTTCCGAGCAGGGGGGAGGAAGGCACGAGCCGGACCGCTGCTTCCCGGTTCTCGACGCCCCAGAACGCGTACGCCCCGGCCCAGAATCCTGGCCGGCGGCGAAGCAGCGAACCGGTGCTCGGCGCTGTGACTGCGACGATCCCGGGCAGCTCGCGTACGAGGCCTGCGATGTAGCTGCGTCCCACGTCGGACAAGCCATGCTCGTCGTCACCGGTGAGGGCATTGCGGCCGTCGCGACTCAACGACGTATGCAGGTGCCAACCGTTGCCGGCGTTCGCCAGGCTCGGCACGGGAGCGAAACTGGCCCGCAATCCGTGCGCTCGCGCGGCGGCATGAATGGTCTGTCGAGCAAGGACCTGAGCGTCGGCCGCCGCGAGGGGATCGAGGGGGCTCAATGCGATCTCGAGCTGAGAGCCTCCGTACTCGGCGTGCAGCTGGCCGATGGGAATGCCGTTGGCGGCCAGATCGCGCAGCAACTGCACAGTGAACTCGTCGATGTCGCGGAGAGCGTTCGCGGAATACGCGGGTCCGCGGTGCGCAGGGGAGCCGTCGGATTCACGGCTGAGGACCACCTCGATCTCGAAACCGGCCCTCACGTCGAACCCGGCATCTGCGGCCGCCGCGATCTGTCGCTCGAGAACGCTTCGCGTGTCGTACGGCCAGGGCGTGCCGTCGGCCGAGATCTGGCGGCCGTGCGCCCAGGCGATTCCCGGTTGGCCTGCCAGCGGTGTCACTCCGCGCACAGCGTCGACGACGGGAACGAGTCGCACATCACCTGACGGCGTCGACAGGCCGTCGTGCGCGAAGGTGATGCCATCGTGTGAGTCGAAGACCGCGAACACCGCGGTGATCCCGACGCCCCTCCGAGCGGCCGCCTCCAGCTCGGCGACGGGGACGGTGCGTGAGCGGACGATGCCGTTGTTGTCCACCCATCCGATGGTCACCCCGACAATGCCACCTTCGGACAGAACGGTCACGAGTGCGGGATCGATCATGCCGAGAAAGTATCGGAGAACGCGATCACGTGGGGATCGAACGGTTCCCGTAGCAGGTGCAATTTGGAGATTGCACACCGGTTGCCTACACTTATGCGGTTGCCCGGGCTTCGTCGTGCCTGCACACGAGTCCTTGCACCATATACGCAACCTCGGGTTCTCCGTACGCGGAAAAGAACACGCGGAAGCTCGTAACACCTGGCAGTGCAGCGATGCATTGCTTGGAGCGCAACCCCTGACCGGCAACAGTCGGTCAGGACATGTTCACTTCGTTGTAGGCCCACGATGTGACGAACCAGGCCCATGGGTGTTCCAACAACCCAGGGCACCAGTTCGCACGTGCTGCATGGGAACCGCTGCGAGAAAGGTGCACAGGTCACACCATGACGATGACCGATCCAATTGCAGACTTCTTGACACGTCTGCGCAACGCCAACTCGGCGTACCACGACGAGGTGAAGCTTCCGCACTCGAAGCTGAAGGCGAACATCGCCGAGATCCTCAAGCGTGAGGGCTACATCGCTGATTTCCGTACCGAAGACGCCGAGGTGGGCAAGACCCTCATCGTCGATCTCAAATACGGACCCAGCCGCGAGCGCAGCCTCGCAGGCGTGCGTCGTATCTCGAAGCCCGGCCTTCGTGTATACGCAAAATCCACCAATCTGCCCAAGGTTCTCGGCGGCCTGGGCGTGGCGATCATTTCCACGTCCACCGGTTTGCTCACGGAGCGTCAGGCGGCCAAGCAGGGTGTGGGCGGAGAAGTCCTCGCCTACGTCTGGTAGGGGAGGCCACCACCATGTCACGTATTGGAAAATTGCCGGTCGCGGTCCCCGCGGGCGTCGACATCACGATCGACGGCCAGAATGTCGCGGTCAAGGGCCCCAAGGGTGCTCTCAGCCTGACGATTGCCGAACCCATCCAGATCGCACGCTCGGAGGACGGCACGCTCGCCGTCACCCGTCCGGACGACGAGCGCCGTAGTCGCTCGCTGCATGGTCTCTCGCGCACTCTCGTCGCCAACCTCATCACCGGTGTCACCAACGGTTACACCACCAAGATGGAGATCCACGGCGTCGGTTACCGCGTTGTCCTCAAGGGCCGCGACCTCGAGTTCGCTCTCGGGTACAGCCACCCCGTGCTGATCGAGGCACCGGAGGGCATCACGTTCACGGTCGAGTCGCCGACGCGATTCACCATCACCGGTATCGACAAGCAGGCGGTCGGTCAGATCGCTGCCAACATCCGTCGTCTGCGACGCCCCGACCCGTACAAGGGCAAGGGCATCCGCTACGAGGGTGAAGTTATCCGCCGCAAGGTCGGAAAGACGGGTAAGTGATATGAGCCAGCAAACAGCAGACAAGTCGAAGGTAGACCGCAGGCCACGCGGCACCGATGTCTCGACGAAGCGTCGCCTGTCGAAGGCACGCCGCCATTTCCGCCTTCGCAAGAAGATCTCCGGAACGCCCGAGCGTCCTCGCTTGGTCGTCAATCGTTCCGCGCGACACATCCACGTTCAGCTCGTCGACGACCTTGCAGGCCACACGCTTGCCAGTGCATCGACGATCGAAGCCGACGTGCGCGCACTCGACGGAGACAAGAAGGCTCAGAGCGCAAAGGTCGGCGAGCTCATCGCCAGCCGCGCGAAGGCCGCTGGAATCGACGCGGTCGTCTTCGACCGTGGCGGCAACAGCTACAGCGGCCGCATCGCGGCTCTGGCAGAAGCAGCTCGCGAAGGCGGGTTGACATTCTGATGATGACTTTTACTGACAACGGAAGGACAGCCTGATGCCGGGACGTCAACGGCGTGACGGCGGAAGCGGCCCCGCCGGACAGAACAGTGGACCGAATGCAGGCGGTGACAACAACCAGCGCGGAGACAACCGCGGTGGTCGTGACCGTCGTGACAACTCGCGCGGCGGAAACGCAGCCGAGAAGTCGAACTTCATCGAGCGCGTCGTCGCCATCAACCGCGTCTCCAAGGTCGTCAAGGGTGGTCGTCGCTTCAGCTTCACCGCCCTCGTGATCGTCGGAGACGGCAACGGCTTGGTCGGCGTCGGCTACGGCAAGGCCAAAGAGGTTCCCGCGGCCATCCAGAAGGGTGTCGAGGAGGCTCGCAAGAGCTTCTTCCGCGTCCCGATGATCGGCGGCACCATCACGCACCCCATCCAGGGTGAAGCAGCAGCAGGCATCGTCATGCTCCGTCCGGCCAGCGCCGGTACCGGTGTCATCGCCGGTGGTGCTGTTCGCGCCGTGCTGGAGTGCGCTGGAATCCACGACGTGCTGTCGAAGTCGCTCGGTAGCGACAACGCCATCAACGTCGTCCACGCAACGGTCGCCGCCCTCAAGGGTCTGCAGCGTCCCGAGGAAGTTGCGGCTCGCCGCGGCCTCACCCTCGAAGAGGTTGCTCCCGCAGGAATGCTCCGTGCGCGTGCACAGGCAGGAGCGGTGAAGTAATGGCACAGCTGAAGGTCACTCAGATCAAGAGCACCATCGGTCAGAAATCGAACCAGCGGGACAGCCTGCGGACTCTCGGGCTCAAGGGCATCCGTCAGTCCGTCGTCCGTGAGGACACCCCGCAGACCCGAGGTCTGGTCAACGTTGTGCGCCACCTCGTAACTGTTGAGGAGGTCTAACCATGACCATCAAATTGCACCACCTGCGTCCCGCACCCGGATCCAAGTCGGCGAAGATTCGCGTCGGCCGCGGTGAAGGCGGCAAGCGCGGCAAGACCGCAGGTCGCGGTACCAAGGGAACCGGCGCGCGCAAGAACGTGCCGGCACGCTTCGAGGGTGGCCAGATGCCCCTTCACATGCGTCTCCCGAAGCTCAAGGGATTCACCAATCCCAACCGTGTCGTCTTCCAGGTCGTCAACCTGCGCGACATCGAGCGTCTGTTCCCCGAGGGTGGCCAGATCAGCATTGCTGACCTGATCGCCAAGGGCGCAGTGCGTAAGAACGAGCCTGTCAAGGTGCTCGGCGACGGCAAGATCTCGGTCAAGGTCGAGATCTCCGCCAACAAGTTCACCGGCTCCGCCAAGGAAAAGATCGCCGCTGCCGGCGGTTCTGCAACCGAGGTATAGCCGTCTTCGGCACCGCGCCCGAGTGGCTCGGGGCCGAGCGAGCAGATCGTGTGTCGATGGCCGCAGCTTCAAGCCTTTTCAGGCTCACGCTGCGGCCATCGTTGCTTCACCGCCGTTGACGGTAGCCTTCGCTCGGGAGTAGCGATCACGACCAATCGGGCAGTCCGACGACTGACCGACAGCCGGTTTGTTACGCACTGTTAGAGTTCTAGAGTTCGGAACATTGCTTTTCATGTGGGCGATCCATGTCGTCCGCAGTCCATGATCGAGTGTCGGCCGAGCCTCACGGGTTCGACGAACACTTCGATGCCAACGCAGTCGTGCCAGGAGGATCTTTGCTTTCCGCCTTCGTGTCGGCCCTCAGGACTCCTGACCTGAGACGGAAGATCCTTTTCACCCTCGGGCTGGTGGCCTTGTACCGCTTCGGCGCTACGCTCCCATCTCCCGGTGTGGATTACGCCAATGTCAGGGCGTGCATCGATCAGGTCTCCGGTGGCGACCAGGCCGGGATCTACTCGCTGATCAACCTGTTCTCCGGTGGCGCACTGCTACAGCTATCCGTGTTCGCGATCGGCATCATGCCGTACATCACGGCCAGCATTATCGTGCAGCTGCTGACCGTCGTCATTCCCAAGTTCGAGGAACTCCGCAAGGAGGGCCAGTCGGGCCAGGCGAAGATGACGCAGTACACCCGGTACCTGTCGATCGCCTTGGCAATCCTGCAGGCGACAGGCCTGGTGGCGCTCGCTTCGCGTGGTCAGCTGTTGCAGGGATGCCAGCAGGACATCATCGCCGACCAGTCGATCTTCGGTTTGGTCATCATCGTGCTCGTCATGACCGCAGGTGCAGCCGTCGTCATGTGGTTCGGTGAGGTCATCACCGAACGCGGCGTCGGCAACGGCATGTCACTGCTGATCTTCGCGGGCATCGCCTCTCGTATTCCGTCCGAGGGCAAGTCGATCCTCGACAGCCGCGGAGGATTGGTCTTCGGTCTCGTGTGTGTGGCCGCGTTCCTGATCATCGCCGGTGTCGTGTTCGTCGAGCAGGGCCAGCGTCGAAT
Source organism: Rhodococcus yunnanensis NBRC 103083 (assembly GCF_001895005.1). Taxonomy (GTDB): domain Bacteria; phylum Actinomycetota; class Actinomycetes; order Mycobacteriales; family Mycobacteriaceae; genus Rhodococcoides; species Rhodococcoides yunnanense. Next base: position 36,774 of record NZ_BCXH01000019.1, read on the forward strand.
CCCCGTCCAGTACGCCAAGCGCATGGTGGGTCGAAAGATGTACGGCGGCTCTTCGACGTACCTTCCGCTGAAGGTCAACCAGGCGGGCGTCATCCCGGTGATCTTCGCGTCTTCTCTCCTCTATCTCCCGAACTTGATCGCCCAGCTCACATCCGCGAGTACCGCGACGGATCCGAGCTGGTGGCAGCGAATCATCAACGAGTATCTGGTGAATCCGGCGAACCCGGTCTACATCGCCATCTACTTCGGCCTCATCGTCTTCTTCACTTACTTCTACGTCGCCATCACCTTCAATCCGGAGGAACGCGCCGACGAGATGAAGAAGTTCGGTGGGTTCATTCCCGGCATTCGACCGGGCAGGCCGACCGCCGATTATCTGAATTACGTGCTCAGCCGCATCACCTTGCCGGGCGCGATCTATCTGGGCACCATCGCCGTGCTGCCCAACCTGTTCCTCGATATCGGTAGCTCCGGTGGCGCGCAGAATCTGCCGTTCGGTGGCACCGCCGTGCTGATCATGGTCAGCGTCGGCCTCGATACCGTCAAGCAGATCGAAAGCCAGCTGATGCAGCGCAACTACGAAGGGTTCCTCAAGTGAGACTTGTTCTTCTTGGTCCTCCCGGTGCCGGTAAGGGCACCCAAGCGACGATCCTGTCGGAGAAACTGGGCGTTCCCCACATCTCCACCGGTGATCTGTTCCGCGCGAACATCGGCGAGAAGACCCCGCTCGGCATCGAGGCGAAGAAGTACCTCGACGCAGGCGACCTGGTACCGAGCGAGCTGACCGTGGACATGGTCCGCAGCCGGCTCGCCGAGCCCGACGCAGTCAACGGTTTCCTCCTCGACGGATTCCCGCGCTCGGTCGGCCAGGCCGAATCGCTTGTGGGGATTCTCGATGACCTCGGTGCCAAGCTGGATGCCGTCCTCTCCTTCATCGTGGACGAGGACATCGTCGTCGAGCGGATGCTCTCCCGTGGACGCGCGGACGACAAGGAAGATGTCATTCGCAACCGTCTCAAGGTCTACCGAGACGAAACTGCACCTCTGCTCGATTACTACTCCGACAAGATCGTCACCGTAGATGCAATCGGTGAGGTCGAGGAAGTCAGTGCTCGCGCGCTCGAAGCGATCGAGGGTCTCGACAAGTAATGGGTTTCGGTCGCAAGCGCAAAGTAGTGCCGTTCCGCAGCTCCGGTGAGCTCGATGCCATGGCTGCTGCCGGTGCTGTCGTCGGGGCCGCTCTGGTCGCTGTGCGCGACGCGGCCAAACCAGGTGTATCCACTCTCGAACTGGACCGCGTGGCCGAGGCGGTGATCCGGGATGCAGGCGCGGTCCCGTCCTTCCTCGGCTACCACGGATTCACGGGGAGCATCTGCTCCTCCGTGAACGACCGTGTGGTCCACGGAATCCCCTCTGCGACAGACATTCTGGTGGTGGGCGATCTCATCTCCATCGACTGCGGCGCAATCCTCGAAGGGTGGCACGGCGACTCGGCGTGGACCTTCGGCGTCGGTGACATCATCGAGGCCGACGCGCTACTGAGCGAAGCGACGCGGCTGTCGATGGAGGCAGGTATCGCGGCGATGATCGCAGGCAACCGGCTGACCGACGTCTCGCACGCGATCGAGAACGGGACGCATGCCGCCGAGAAGGCGCACGGTCGCAAGTACGGCATCGTCGACGGCTACGGCGGACACGGAATCGGCCGCGAGATGCACATGGAACCATTCCTCGCGAACGAAGGCGCTCCGGGTAAGGGTCCGGAACTCGTCGTCGGGTCCACCCTCGCTATCGAACCGATGCTGACTCTCGGAACGTACGAGACCGAGGTCCTCGACGACGACTGGACCGTCGTCACGACCGACGGATCGCGCTCGGCGCACTGGGAACACACCGTCGCCGTCACCGAGGACGGTCCACGAATCCTGACACTGCGTCCGCGGTAGTGCGTTCGCGGCACTGTGGTGACTGGATGTCGCCTTCGCTCAGTCCAATGTGACCGAATGTCGCCTTCGCTCACTGCAGGGTGATCGAATGTCGCCTTCGCTCACTCTGAGTGACTGGATGTCGCCTTCGCGCACTTCGGGGTGACTGAATGTGACATTCGCTCACGCCGGGGTGACTGGATGTCGCCCTCGCTCACTCTGAGTGACTGGATGTCGCCTTCGCGCACTCCGGGGTGACTGAATGTGACATTCGCTCCCCCCGGGGTGAGCAAAGGTGACATTCGCTCCCCCCGGGGTGAGCAAAGGTGACATTCGCTCCCCCCGGGGTGAGCAAAGGTGACATTCGCTCCGTGGAGCGCGGGTTCACAACTCCAGCGATACGGTTACCGGCCCGTCGCCCACGAGGGCCAGGTGCATGTGTGCGCCGAATCGGCCGGTGTCAACGGTGGCGCCGAGGATACGAAGGCGGTCGACGACGCCGTCGACGAGTGGTTCGGCAGCCGAACCCGGGGCCGCCTGATTCCACGACGGACGCCTCCCCTTCGCGGTGTTGGCGTACAGCGTGAACTGACTGATCACCAGCAGGGGAGCGCCGACGTCGGAGGCCGATTTCTCGTCGTCGAGTATCCGCATGTTCCACACCTTGTCGGCAAGAGCGATGCTGTGTTCGAGAGTGTCGGTATGCGTCACACCCACGAGTACCACGAGTCCCTGCTGGCCGACGCTGAGGTCGAGTGAGCCGATTACGGTGCCCTCGACCTGGACCGATGCCGAAATCACTCGCTGAACCAGTGCGCGCATGTTCGTAGTGTGCCATCAGTGCTCAGGGCGTATTTGGCCTGGTGAGACTTTGCCGGTAACATAGGTCGACGGTGCGCTATGCGTGCCGGTTGTTCGCATGCCTGCGCAAGCCGGTCCTCGTTCATCCGGTGACTTCGCTGACTTCTGGTCGGTGGCCAGTGCGCATCACGGTAACGCAAAACAGATGCAATCAACCAGGTGTTAAGCCAGGGACGCGGAGGATATGGCTAAGAAAGACGGTGCCATCGAGGTCGAGGGCCGGGTTGTCGAGCCCCTGCCCAATGCGATGTTTCGCATTGAGCTGGAGAACGGACACAAGGTACTCGCACACATCAGTGGAAAGATGCGCCAGCACTACATTCGTATCCTCCCCGAGGATCGCGTCGTAGTGGAGCTCTCTCCGTACGACCTCACGCGTGGGCGCATCGTTTACCGCTACAAGTAAGAGCTTCTCCGGCCACGTCCGGTCGGAGAGAACCATGCTCGTGAAGTGCCGACATTCGCGTCAGAACGAAGGTCGGCACGGGCGAGCTACACACAGGAGATCAACGACGTGAAGGTTCAGCCGAGCGTCAAGAAGATCTGCGAGAAGTGCAAGGTGATTCGTCGTAACGGGCGAGTCATGGTCATCTGCGACAACCTGCGTCACAAGCAGCGTCAGGGATAACCACCGAGCAATCGCAGTTCTGCTTGGCACATAGCTAGAAGAAGACCTCCCAGCACCAACCACGACATACGCGTCGTGGCACACCCCCGGCACGGAGGCCGGGGCCCCACTGAGTTTTAGGAAACTTCGTTCACGCGAACGTTTCCAGCAGTACAGAGGCACAGGGGACGGACTGGGAGCAGACCTCCGCACATGAATAGGAATGCCACATGGCACGTCTCGCAGGTGTGGATCTCCCGCGCGAAAAGCGCATGGAGATCGCACTGACTTACATCTACGGCGTCGGCCGTACCCGCTCCAAGGAAATCCTCGTCGCAACCGGCGTCAGCCCGGATCTGCGCAGCAAGGATCTGTCCGACGAAGATCTGACGAAGCTTCGCGAGTACATCGAGGAGTCCCTCAAGGTCGAGGGCGACCTGCGCCGCGAGGTTCAGGCCGACATCCGTCGCAAGATCGAAATCGGTTGCTACCAGGGCCTTCGCCACCGTCGTGGTTTGCCCGTCCGTGGACAGCGAACCAAGACCAATGCGCGCACCCGTAAGGGCCCGAAGCGCACCATTGCCGGCAAGAAGAAGGCGAAGTAATGCCCCCTAAAGCACGCGGTACCGGTCCGAAGAAGGCGCAGAAGACGCGTCGCAGGGACAAGAAGAACGTCCCGCACGGATCTGCGCACATCAAGAGCACGTTCAACAACACGATCGTGTCGATCACCGACCCCGCAGGCAACGTCATCTCCTGGGCGTCCTCGGGCCACGTTGGCTTCAAGGGCTCGCGTAAGTCGACTCCGTTCGCCGCACAGCTTGCAGCAGAAAGCGCTGCTCGCAAGGCGCAGGAGCACGGCGTCAAGAAGGTCGACGTCTTCGTCAAGGGTCCCGGCTCCGGCCGTGAGACCGCTATTCGCTCGCTTCAGGCTGCTGGCCTCGAGGTCGGCACCATCTCCGATGTCACCCCCCAGCCGCACAACGGTTGCCGTCCGCCGAAGCGGCGTCGGGTCTAGCGGGAAGGAAAGGTTTAGAAAATGGCACGTTATACCGGTCCTATCACCCGCAAGTCGCGTCGTCTGCGCGTCGACCTCGTCGGAGGAGACCAGGCGTTCGAGCGTCGTCCCTACCCGCCCGGCCAGCACGGCCGCGCGCGGATCAAGGAGAGCGAGTACCTGCTCCAGCTTCAGGAGAAGCAGAAGGCTCGCTTCACCTACGGCGTCATGGAGAAGCAGTTCCGTCTGTACTACAAGGAAGCCAACAGCCGCCCCGGCAAGACCGGTGAGAACCTGTTGACGATCCTCGAGACTCGTCTCGACAACGTGGTCTACCGTGCCGGACTGGCACGCACGCGTCGTCAGGCACGTCAGCTGGTCACACACGGCCACTTCCTCGTGAACAACAAGCGAGTGGACATCCCCAGCTACCGCGTCTCGCAGTACGACATCATCGATGTCCGCGAGAAGTCCGCTCAGACGCTTCCGATCCAGATCGCGCGCGAGAGCTACGGCGATCGTCCCGTTGCCGCATGGCTTCAGGTCGTCCCGGGTCGTCTGCGGATCCTCGTTCACCGGGTACCGGAGCGCGCACAGATCGATGTGCCACTCCAGGAGCAGCTCATCGTCGAGTACTACTCGAAGTAAGGCGCAGAGCGCATGTGAGTTCCACATCGGACCTCACATGCGCACTCGCCTCCACACGTGGACGTCAAATAGCGGACGTCCGTACAGGAGGAAAACAACATGCTCATCTCACAGCGCCCGACGTTGACCGAAGAGGTCATCGCCGACAACCGCTCGAAATTCGTCATCGAGCCGCTCGAGCCTGGCTTCGGTTACACCCTCGGCAACTCGCTCCGCCGTACCCTGCTGTCGTCGATCCCCGGCGCTGCTGTCACCAGCATCCGTATCGACGGCGTTCTTCACGAGTTCACCACCGTCCCCGGAGTCAAGGAAGATGTCACCGACATCATCCTGAACCTCAAGGGCCTCGTCGTGAGCTCCGAAGAGGACGAGCCGGTCACCATGTACGTCCGCAAACAGGGCCCAGGCACTGTCACTGCAGGCGACATCGTTCCCCCGGCCGGCGTCACGGTCAACAACCCGGATCTGCACATCGCGACCTTGAACGACAAGGGCAAGTTGGAGATCGAGCTCGTCGTAGAGCGCGGTCGCGGCTATGTCCCCGCCGTCCAGAACAAGGCTTCCGGCGCAGAGATCGGCCGGATTCCGGTCGACTCGATCTACTCGCCGGTGCTCAAGGTCACCTACAAGGTGGAGGCCACCCGCGTCGAACAGCGCACCGACTTCGATCGGCTCGTTCTCGACGTGGAGACCAAGAATTCCATCACCGCGCGGGACGCGCTCGCTTCGGCGGGCAAGACCCTGGTTGAGCTCTTCGGCCTCGCCCGTGAGCTGAACGTCGAAGCAGAAGGAATCGAGATCGGACCCTCGCCCGCCGAGGCCGATCACATCGCATCCTTCGGACTCCCCATCGAGGATCTGGACCTGACGGTCCGTTCCTACAACTGCCTCAAGCGCGAGGGTGTTCACACCGTCGGCGAGCTGGTTGGTCGTACCGAGTCCGATCTGCTGGACATCCGTAACTTCGGACAGAAGTCCATCGACGAGGTGAAGGTCAAGCTGCATTCGCTCGGCCTCTCGCTCAAGGACAGCCCCGCGTCCTTCGATCCGACCACCGTGCCGGGATACGACGCCACCACGGGAACGTGGAGCGACACCGACGCCGGTTCTTTCGCAGACAGCGAAGGCACCGAGCAGGACTACGCCGAGACAGAACAGCTGTAATCAGCTCGCTGGAGCTCTTACTAGGAGATTCATCATGCCCAAGCCCACCAAGGGCCGCCGTCTCGGCGGGTCGGCGTCGCACCAGAAGGCCATCCTGGCCAACCTGGCGACGGCACTCTTCGAGCACGGCCGCATCACCACGACCGAGTCGAAGGCCAAGCGCCTTCGTCCCCACGCCGAGAAGCTCGTCACCCATGCCAAAAAGGGTGATCTGGCTCATCGTCGTGAGGTACTCAAGACGATCAACAACAAAGATGTCGTGCACAAGCTCTTCGCCGAGATCGGGCCTTTCTTCGCCGATCGCGACGGTGGCTACACACGCATCATCAAGACCGTCCCCCGCAAGGGTGACAACTCGCCGATGGCCATCATCGAGCTCGTCAACGAGCAGACGGTGTCCAACGAAGCAGATCGCGCTCGTCGCGTGAAGGCTTCGCAGGCTGCTCCCGCCGCAGAGGACAACGTCGTCGAGGCTGTCGAAGCCGACGCGACCGAGGCCGAAGTAGAGAACGCCGAGGCAGTCGTCGACGCGATCGAGGACGAGTCCGCAACTGCTGCGGATGCGCCCGAGGCAGAAGAAGCCAAGAAGGACTAGTTCCTCTTGACGTCTTCGACAGACCGAAGCGGACCCACCATTCCCACAGGGGATGGTGGGTCCGCTTTTTCGGTGAGCAACAGAATCCGGCTGGACATTTCCTACGATGGCACCGATTTCTCCGGGTGGGCTCGTCAACCGGGACTTCGCACGGTGTGCGGTGTGCTGGAGGAAGCATTTTCCACGGTGCTACGTCAACAGATCGAGCTGACCGTCGCCGGGCGAACGGACGCCGGGGTCCATGCCACGGGGCAGGTTGCGCATTTCGACGTCCACGGCGGAATCGACGAACCCGATCGGTTGGTCAGGCGGATGGCCCGATTCCTTCCGACCGATGTTCGCGTCACCGCCGTGACTGCGGTGTCGAGCGACTTCGACGCCCGATTCTCGGCGTTGCGCAGGCACTACGAATACCGGTTCAGCACCGCGCGGTACGGCGTCGATCCGCTCGACGTGCGGGGCGTCGTGTCGTGGCCGCGGGTGATCGATCTGGACGCGATGCGCGATGCCTCGTCACGGCTGCTCGGGTTGCACGACTTCGCGGCGTTCTGCAAACGCCGGGACGGCGCGACGACGGTACGCGAGCTGCAGCGTTTCGACTGGGAGCGCGTCCGCGACCGCGTCACCGCCTACGTCAGCGCCGACGCCTTCTGCTGGTCCATGGTTCGAAGCCTGGTCGGTGCCATGCAGGCAGTGGGGGAAGGGCGTCGCAGTCCCGAGTGGACCGCGGCACTGCTCGATGCGCGTGCCCGTTCGAGCTCTGTCACGGTCGCGCCCGCACACGGGCTGGCGTTGGTAGCCGTGGATTACCCGGGGCAGGACGAGCTCGCGGCCCGCAATCAGGCGACGCGGGAGGTGCGAGGGGACATCCCGTCGGCCTCGGGTGGTTGCTGCTGAGGAGAACCGTCCGGGTGCGGCGCCGAAGTACGTTGCCCGACGCGTGCAAGTACGAGGCCGGCCAGAATGCCTGCGCCACCGAGGTATTGGACGGCGCTGACCGATTCGCCCAGCAGAAGCCAGGCCGCGATCACGGCGAAGAGCACCTCCATGAGCGATACGATCGATCCGAGGGTGGGACCGAGTCGGCTGATCGCGCCGATGCCCGTCAGGTAGGCCGCGACTGTGCTGACGAGTACGAGAACGGCGACGGCGGTGATCGCCGGAACGGTTGCTCCTGCCATGACAGCGGGGGAATCGGTGAAGACGAGTGGGACGATCCCGATCGCCCCGAGCACAGCGATCAAGACGGCGGCGACGGTGAGCCCGCCCGCTGCGAGCAGAACCGGGCTCAGATGTTCACTGGTGTTCTCCGAGACGACGAAGTAGACGGCAAGGCAGACTGCAGCGGCGAGGGCCCAGGCGACTCCGATCCAGCTGACGCGCGTGGTGCCGAAGAGATCCAGAACACCGACGGCACCGACGAGAGCGAGTGCGCCGCCCGAGGCGGTCAGTGCCGAGGGCGGGGTGCTTCGCGCGAGCCACATCCAGCCGACGACGAGCACGAGCGCGAGGTATTCGAGCAGAAGCGCGATACCGACGGACAGGTGCTGGACCGCATTGAAGAAGCAGACCTGGACGCCTGCGATCGCCACCACGCCGTAGACGGCGATGCTCCGCACCGCGCCGGTGCGCCGGGCTCGCAGTGCACTTCGGATGCGAGTGCGTTGCGTGAGTGCGGCGATGGCGATCATGACGAGCGCGCCTCCGGTGATCCGTGCGAAAGCAGCCGCGGTCGGTGACCAGCCTGCTTCGATCAGGGACTTGGCGAACGGCCCCGATACGCCGAAAGTGGCGGCCGAGATCAGCGCGAACAGCACTCCGGATCGCATCGGTTTCTCCTGTCATGATCCAAACGTAGTTATGCTCGTGACGATATCGGAATTCGCTCAGGAGTGACAATGCACTTAGCACCTGACAGCCGCGAGGCTCTCGTCGCGGCCGCCGCACTGGTGAACACCGGGCGCGGTGGCATCGAGCTTCTGGGTGATGTCTCGGCCCTCGGGGAGTTCTTCCTCGTGCACGGATGGACCGGCCGTCGCGACGGATCGGACGCCGAGCTCGACGCCGTTCGATCGCTGAGGCAGGCATTGGGCCAGGTGTGGGACGCATCCGATGTGGACGACGCAGCTCGCCTCGTGAACGCGATGTTGCTCGCGACGCACGCGCGGCCGCAGCTTGCGCGACACGGCGACGTCGGATGGCATCTGCACATGAGTAGCGATGCCGACGCTCTTGCCGACAGAATGGGTGCCGAGGCCGCGATGGCAATCCTGGACTTGATTCGTTCCGGTGACATCGATCGGCTCCGACGCTGTGTGTCCGCCGAGTGTGACGCAGTGCTCGTCGATCTGACGAAGAACAAATCGAAGCTCTACTGCGACACGGGCAACTGTGGCAACCGCGAACATGTGGCTGCATACCGCGCCAGGAAGTCGAGCAACAGCGGCACGACCCGATACGCTGGCCGGCGTGACCAGTGAATCGGACCGAATCAGCGAACCGCTGAATCTGGCAGTGATCGTGGCGAGTGTGCGGCCAGGTCGGCTCGGTCCGGTCGTCGCCGACTGGTTCCTCGATCGGGTTGCCGCTCGAGGTGGTTTCTCGGCGACGACGCTCGATCTGCTCGATTTCGACTTGCCTGCCGATCTGACTCCGTCACCGGCCGGAGAGGCATTCGCGTCGGCGATCGGCGCTGCCGACGCGATCGTCGCTGTGACTCCCGAGTACAACCACGGGTATCCGGCTTCCCTGAAGACCGCGTTGGACAGTGTCAAGTACGAGTGGCGCGGTAAACCCATCGGATTCGTTTCCTACGGCGGGCTGTCCGGTGGCCTGCGTGCGACGGAACAGTTGCGCCAGGTGGTAGCCGAACTGCATATGGTGTCCGTGCGCGACAGTGTCGGATTCCACCGCGCCAGAAAAGCATTCGACGATCTGGGTGAGACGACGGACCCGGCGGCCACGGATGCGAGCATGCGGATGCTGGGTCAACTTCACTGGTGGGCTGCACTGTCGGCGCGCAACAGTGCGATCGAGCACTATCCGGGTTGACCGGCCGCTGTCGGTACTCGGACGCTACGTGGGCGGCCGATGAACGCGGTCTCCTGCGAGATGGTCACCAGGACCACAGAAGTTTCGTGTGCTCCCGCGCGTACTAACAGTCGGTCGCCTGCGGCTCCCGGCTGGACGAGAGTGAGGTCTGGATCGGGCATCGGTGTCCGTGGAAGGTGTTCGGTGAGGAGCAGAGTCGTGGTGCGATCTGTTCGTTGTCGAGGTGCGGTGAACGATGCGTCGGCGAAGTCCTCGACGATCATGTCGAAACGCGCTTCGGCGCGAAGCGGACCACCGTCGAGATGCAGACGATCGGGAGTGGCCACCGAATCGGCCAGTGGGCCCCATGCATGTGGGCGGTCGGTGCGCACCAGCACACGTGCGCCGGTGGCGACCGCTCGGAACACCAACTGCTGAGCCAGATAGAGCTCACCGGCGACGAGCACGGTGCCGATGTCGCGTCCGTGCACGCGCATGGCCACTCCGTGGCCGGATGCGTTCGAGCCCAGCAGTTGTCCGCATCCGCTCACGGGCAGCCGGAGCTCGGACAGGCGAGAGTAGTCGAGTTCGCGCACAGGCTGTGAGTGGCCGGGCGCAGTGATGCCCAGGGGGAGAGTGGTGAGCAGGGCTTCGCGGTGTCGCCCGTTCATGGACACGGCGCCTGGCAGCCGAGGCTCGGGGCGCGTAGAGCGTGTGACGAAGCGGCACTCACCGGAGACCCGAACGCGGTCGACCGCCGATCCGGGTGTCAGACGCACCACGACGGTCGTGGACAGCGACGGCAGAGCCCAGAGTTCGGTCAGGACGGCGTTGTCGATTTTTCGACAGTCGAAACCGTACCCTTCGCTCTTGACCCCAGGAAGCGGTGCTGCTGTCCAACTTTCCGTGAGTCGGTCGGTGGAAACACCGCGAAGCAGTTGCGATGTTGCGGCTGTGATCTCGGGTCGAGTGAGCATCCGTGACGTAATTCTTGCGGCGGTCAGCGCCCGCGAGACTCGCTCGGTAGCGATGGCGACCGTGAGTGCGGCACCGGTCCCTCCGCCGCCACGCGCGTCGATGGCAGCTCGATTCGAGGCCAGGTCCAGCGACACCGCGACCCACACCGTGCGGGAGGCGACGGCAGGAAGTGGGCCGATGAGTCGCTCGTAGACATCCGTCGCGGGAGTGCCCGATGCGGTTCGCAGTCCGTGTGCGACGACGTCGATCCCGCTGAGCGTTATGTCGTGCTGGGACAGGCACTCGGCGAGCCTCGCGAGATCGAGTGCGACGTCCGTGTTCGCCTCGGATCTTCCGAGGGTGGTGACAGCGGCGGTCGCCGGTTGCAGTTCGAGGACACATGTCACGCGGCCGGGACGCCAGTGGACGCCGAACGATCGTCCGTCACTCCACGACTGATCGGTCGTGACTCCGATGTCAGGCATGCGGTGCGACGCGTAGCGCGCGGCGGTGGCGAACCAGTCGACTACCTCGCGGCCGGCCACGACGACGAATGGAAGGAGTGCGCTCGCCGCGGCACTCCAGATGACGGCGGCGGTGGGCAGCCCGGCAACGACGGCGGCTGCCACCAGCGCGGCCACTACCGATTGGGTCCACACCAGCCGGCCGATGCGTGGAAGTCGCAGTGCAACTGCAGAATCGAACGACCGGGCAGTGCGACGACGCGCATGTACCGTCATTCAGATCGATCCTCCCCCCGAAGGCATGCACACGAGACGGTGTCGAACTGGTGTCGCCGACTCGTGACTGGGACTGTACTGTGTCGCGCGGGGAACGGCTCGTGGGGGTTCGGGCCGCCCGTGACGGCAGGGGGGCTCGTGGCGGCGACACCGACGACGAAGTGGCAGGTGGGCGGGTACCGCTTTCTCGTCAGGCGAATGGAACATGCCCTCGTGCGCAGAGATGTGCGGATGCTGCACGATCCCATGCGCTCTCAGTCGCGGGCACTGTCGGTCGGGATGGTGGTGGCGTGTCTCGGCCTCGCCGGATGCGCGGCGCTCGCACTGCTGCGTCCACAGGACAAGATCGGCGACGCCACGATCGTGGTCGGCAAGGACTCGGGAGCGATGCTGGTCCGTGTCGACGAGACGTTTCACCCCGTTCTCAACCTTGCCTCGGCCCGGCTGATCGTCGGAAGTCCGGAGTCTCCGACCATCGTCAAGGAATCCGAACTCGACGGCCGCAGCCGTGGTTCGCTGGTCGGGATTCCGGGAGCGCCGTCGGCTCTGCCTCACGACGAGGCCGGAGCGGGGCAACCGTGGACGGTCTGCGACAGTCACGACGAGCGCGGTGTGTCGAGTACTGCTGTGATTGCCGGGCAGCCGGATTTCGACGGCCGGACCGCGCCGATCGCGGCGAGCGATGCGTTCCTGTGGGCCGCTTCGGACGGCACCTATCTGGTGTACGGGGGTTCTCGGGCACGTATCGACCTCACCGATCGCGCGGTCGTGAGAGCTCTCGGGTTGGACGGGGTTCAGCCGTCGAGTGTCAGTGTCGGGCTGGTGAATTCGGTTCCGGTGATCCAGCCGATCGTGCCGCCGATCATTGCCCGTGCAGGCGAGCTTCCTGCCTACCCCATGGCGAGCAAGCCGATCGGTTCGGTGGTCAAGGTATCGGGCGTGGACGTGCACTACTACGTCGTGTTGGAGGGCGGTATTCAAGCGATCTCCGAGGCGACCGCACAGTTGATCACGTTCGCCGATTCACAGGGAAGTCCCGAGATCGAGACGGTGAACCCCGATGTCTTGCATGCCGCGCCGACGGTGAATCAACTCGACGTCGACACCTTTCCCGCCGTAGCGCCGTCCATCATCGACACACGCCTCGCGCCGGTCGGTTGCCTGACCTGGGAACCGTCCGAGCCTACGGAAGGTGGTCCCAGCGCCCGCCTCGTTCTGTCCGCCGGGACGTCGTTGCCGCTCGACGGTGCGGCTCGTCCGGTCAGGCTCGCTCAGTCCGACGGCAGTGGCCCTGCCGTCGACGATGTGTATCTGGCGCCGGGAAGCGGCGGCTTCGTCCGAACCACGGGGATCGATACCGGCAGCGCACGCCGGGATGCGTCGTTCTTCGTGTCCGACACCGGTGTTCGTTTCGGAGTACCGGACGAGGAATCGGCGAAGGCGCTCGGCCTCGGAACTCCGGCGCCCGCGCCATCGCCGATCGTCGAGCTACTCGGCACCGGCCCGTCTCTGAGCCGGTCGGCCGCGCTGACCGCCCACGACGGCATCGAACCGGATCCCGATGCTGCCGCACTCGGGGGCCGATGATCGACGTCAGAGTGTGCGGCCCTGCTCCCGTGTCTTCGACCGAAACGTCTCCGCTCGAAACGCCCTCGCCCGAAACGTCTCCGACCGAGCAGCCACCGATCGAAGGGGTATCGAGATGCCGAGCCCGGCAGCGAGGAGGAGAACCAGAACGATCGTCCCCGTCAGCGCAGCCGTCCGTGGTCGGACATCCTGCGCCGGTGGTATCGCAGGGGCGGAGATCGGCACAGGCTCGACTGCGTCGATGGAGGGCAACCCGTCGACCTGTGCGGTCACCGCAGCAAGCGGATCGACGACGCCGTATCCGATCATCGGGTTCCATCCTTCCGCTGGACGATGTGCTGTTGCCTCGATCCGGTCGATCACCTGCGCCGCAGACAGATCGGGCCGATGAGCCCGGACGAGCGCGGCCACCGCGGCCACCAGTGGCGCCGCAAAGCTCGTGCCCTGGATCGGTCGCACGTTTCCTTGATTGTCGATGATGCCCGCGGCCAGTCCGGTGCCCGCAGGAGACAGTGACGTGATCGCGGTGCCAGGAGCTGCGACGTCGACCCACGGGCCTGCCAGAGTGAAACTGGACGGTCTGCCGTCGGCGTCGACCGCACCGACCGTGAGTACCTGCTCGTCGAACCACGCCGGTGTCGCGATGGTCGAGATTCGATTCCACTGATCGGCGCCTGGATCGATCGGATCGGGCAGAGGATTCTGGGTTCGGCACCCGGTGTCGCCTCCGCCGGTATTGCCCGCTGCGGCCACGACGACGACATCCTTGACGCGCGCGGCGTAGTCGATCGCGGCACCGAGCGGGCCGTCGGTCATGCCACCGGCGCTCGGAACGCACGCTACCTCGGAAATGTTGATGACGGTCGCCCCCGCGTCGGCAGCAGTTCGCACCGCTCGGGCCATCGTCATGACGTTCCCGTAGCCCGAGGAGTTCTCGGCCGGAATTCTGTCGGCCTCCTCCGGTGTGCGTTCACGCTGAAACTGACTACTGGACTGCCGTATCGAGAGGATGCCCGCACCGGGTGCGCCTCCGGCGAATCCGCTTCCGGGTGCGGTCTGCGCGGCAATGAGACCTGCCACGATCGTGCCGTGTGCGTCGCAATCGGAAAGTCCATCTCCGGTGTACACGTAGTCACCGCCTGGCCGCAGCCCCGGAAGTCTCGGATGCGGTGAGACACCGGTGTCGATGACTGCGACCAACTGTCCGACCCCGCGCGTGATCGGCCATACGGCCTGGAAATCGAGTAGGCGCTGGGCGTCGGGTACCGCGGGCCCGTCCACGGCCGGTGCGGCGGAGGCACATGGGTTGCGCTGTTCGGTCGGATCGGGAGGCATCGGCGGCGCAGGCTCGGGCAACAGCGATGCGTCGACGACGGGCCGCTCTGCCAGCGCCGTCCCCGCACCGAGCGAGAAGGCAAGGACCAGAACGACACTGGCGTATACACATCCAGCGCGCGCCCTGCTACCTCTCACAGAGCGCGCATGGCCGAGTACAGACCGCACACCCAACACGCGATCGGTACGATGCCCGCGATCGCGGCGTACTCGACGAGCTCGGCCGATCTTCGTAGCACCGGCGAGTACTGCCGTGTCGGCACGATGGATCCGAACACGAGCGCGACGACGGTCACCGAGATCGCGGCGAGAAACATGGTGAGCGGCCGAGTTGTACTCCCCAGCACGGCGGCGCCGAGCAACGTCAGAGCGATGATCGCACCGGCGGACACCATCGGAATCGCGTGGTGCAGTTCGGCGAACGTCCGGCCGCGCAACGCCAGTACGAGGGCCGTCAGAAGCGCGAGCGCGATGCCGGGCCAGAACGCTCGACCGCTGTCCTCGGTTGCCAGAGCCGCGGTTGTGGCACCGATGGCGGCGACGGCGGAACCGGCGGATACCAACCCCGTCAGATAGCTACGGGCGACTGCCGCCGCCGTGTCGAGATCTTCGTACGAATGTGTCTGTACCTCGTCTCGATCGTCGAGGGGCGCGCCCGCAGTCGGGACCGGGGGTAGCGGGAGCCGGGCCTGCATCATGGCCAACCTCGGTGCGAAGGCGAGTCCGGCGAGTGCGATCGTCGTCGCGGCCGCACCGAGCGTCGGCACTGGAATTTCGGCGAACGTCGCCGTGGCCGCCGCGACTGCCGTGACGAACGCCGTCACCGCGCTCCCGGTGAACAATGCCGAACCGAGCCCGCCGAGTCGCATGGCCAGGATTGCGACAGCAGTGACAGCCGCCGCGCCGAGCATGAGGTGTGGCGCCCCGACAGGCAGCGGCACGAAGAGGACCCCGGCGGTGAAGGCAAGCGGTAACGCGCACGCGGACATGAAGAGTGCCGTCGCGGTATCGGATCCGATGCGGCCGGCAACGGACCCGGCGATCAGAAGAAGTACCCCCGCGCTCGCCGCTGCGACTGCGAGCGCGAGTGTCGTGTCGCGGTCTGCACCGCTGGACAGGGCGCTGCTCAGCACACCGGCGCAGGCGAGTGCCACGGCGATCGATCCGACGACGAACCCGGCGATCCTGGCAGTCCTCGACGTCCACGGTGAGTTCCGGCTCGATCCGGCCGACGCCACCGCGTACATGAGGTCGTCGAAGAGCGGAGCGGGAGCGGGTGATTCGGCATCACCGAGTACCAGCAACTCGCCGTCCCGTATCCCGGACTCGTCCAGCGTCCGGGTCCCGGGTAGCGGAGATCGGCCGAGTCGCGAGAGCACGAACGGCTGCCGGGCTTCGTCGGCGTGGCCTGCGTGCGGACCGAGCAGGTCCACGATTCCCGGAAGCAGCAGCGCAAGTGGCACATCCGTCGGCAATGCCATGTCCACCTGAGCCGATTTCGCGAGAATCGTGATGCGGCACAGATCCATGGCTGCAGGCGAAGGATCGGAACCTCGCCGTGGTGCGTCGTCGAATCCCCGCGTGACGCGGTCGGCCGACCGAACGAGATCCCCAGTCATGACATTCCCCCCGGAACGATCACAGCGACAAAGCACTCGAGCACTGCTGTGCCCGGCAGCGCTCGACTCTACGACATGACCGAGACCGGTGGTGACTGGCGACGATTCTCAGGCGGACGATTCTAAGGCGGACGATTGTCAGGCAGGCGTCAGTTCGCTGACGTCGGCCAGCAGTTCGAACGAACGCAACCAGGACGTCCGATCGCCGACGTTCGAGATCGCGATCAGCTCGTCGGCCCCTGCATGTCGCGCGAAACTGTCGAGGTATTCCTTGACGACGTTCGGAGTACCGACCGCCGAATACGTCGTCATCTGTGCGATCTGCCTGCCCTGGGGAGCTTCCAACAGCATGTCGGCTTCCTCGTCGGTGAACTTTCTTCCACGACCGAGCAGAAGGCTCACCCGACTCCGTTTGCTTGCCAGGAACTGGCGCTGGGCGTCCTCGTCGGTGTCGGCCACGATGACGTTGAGACCGGCGATGACGTACGGCGCATCCAATTGCTGCGACGGGCGGAACTCACGGCGATAGATCGTGACAGCCTGCTCGAGTGCGTCGGGTGCGAAGTGGGACGCGAATGCGAACGGAAGCCCGAGCGCGGCGGCGAGTTGAGCACCGAACAACGACGATCCGAGTATGTAGAGCGGAACGCCGGTTCCCGCGCCCGGTGTCGCTTGGACGCCTGCTACCAGGGACTCGTCGGAAAGAAATCCCTGCAGTTCCTGAACATCCTGCGGGAATCGCTCGGCCGACGACGGATCGCGGCGCATCGCGCGCATCGTCGGTTGGTCGCTGCCGGGAGCGCGTCCCAGTCCGAGATCGATGCGTCCTGGGTGCAGGGTCGCGAGCGTCCCGAACTGCTCGGCGATGGTCAGCGGTGCGTGGTTGGGAAGCATCACCCCGCCCGATCCGAGCCGGATCGTGCTGGTGTGCGCGGCGACGTGGCCGATGAGAACACTGGTGGCCGAGGACGCGATCGAGCTCATGTTGTGGTGTTCTGCGTACCAGATTCTTCGGTATCCCCATTTTTCCGCACTCTGGGCGAGGGTCACGCTCGCGTCGAAGCTGTCCTTGACGCTTTCGCCTTCGCCGATATGAGCCAGGTCGAGGATGGAGAGGGGTACTGACACGGTTGACGCCGGCCTTTCGTTTGCTTCGTCCAGTTGTTGCGCGCACGAGCCCGGATCGGTACTCGAAGCCTGTAGCGGTCAACCACACCGCGCGTGCAACTATTCCGCACCCGTCGGGGTTGGCCGTGAGCGATCGATGGGCTAGCCTACCCGAAAACAGACCGCTCGCCTGGGAACGAGAGTGTCTGCGGTAACGGGGGATACCGAGCGGTGGGGGCATCGACGCGTGAGTACGGTTCGATTCGTTCGTGGGCAGCGACGTCCCGTGCCGCGGACGCCGGGTGGTGAGGTGACGCTGCAAGCGCCACCGGAGATTCCGCGCGTCGTTCCCGGAAATCTGATGACGAAGCTCATGCCGGTGGTGATGGTTGCCGCGATGGTCGGCATGGTCGCGCTCATGTTCACCTCCGGGATGGCGGCCAATCCGATGATGCTGATGTTCCCCGCCATGATGCTGGTGTCGATGCTCGGCATGGTCGCGGGCGGTGGCAGAGGCGGTGGAGCGCGGACGGCCGAAGCGAACGAGGACCGCAAGGACTACCTGCGCTATCTCGATGGACTGCGCAGAGATGTGACGTCGACGGCGGCAGATCAGCGAGCTGCACTGGCCTGGTCGCACCCGAGCCCGGCGATGCTGTGGGCATTCGCGGGTACGCCCCGAATGTGGGAGCGACGCGATTCGGATCCAGATTTCTGCCACGTCCGAGTCGGCACGGGGGATCAGCGGCTCGCAACCCGGCTCGTACCACCGGAAACTGGGCCCGTCGAGGAGTTGGAACCGGTGTCCGCGGTGTCGCTCAGGCGGTTCGTGCGCGCACATTCGGTGGTGGCCGACCTACCGACAGCGGTGTCCCTCCGTGGATTCGCGGCGATCTCCATCGCAGGCGATCGAGAGATGTCCCGAGGCATGGTCCGCGCGATGGTGGCCTCACTGTGCACGTTCCACGACCCCGATCGAGTGCGAGTAGCAGTCGTGTGTGGCCCGGACACCGTGCAGCACTGGGACTGGACCAAATGGCTGCCGCACACGCAACACGACGTCGCCCGTGACGGTGCCGGTACCGCAAGAATGATCTACGGCTCGTTCCTGGAACTGGAAACGTCACTAGGGGAGCATCTCTCGCTCCGGAACCGTTTCACGAGAGGAAGTGTGCCCGCGGCCTCGGTGCCGCAGCTGGTGATCGTCGTCGACGGCGGTCTGCTGGACAACACGGGCACCGACGTGGCGCGTACGGGACTGGAAGGGGTCACCATCGTCGATCTGTCCGACTTCGCCGCTGGGCTGGCATCGAGCCGCGGAATTCGCATGCTGGCCGAGGACGGCACCATCGGAGCAGTCAGTGGAGATCGCGTAGAAGTATTCGGGCGGCCGGATACGCTCAGCGTCGCGCAAGCGGAAACCGTCGCGCGACGCCTCTCGCCCTATCGCATCACGACCCGTTCCTCGTCGGAACCGGGGTCCGACGATCGTGAAACTCTCTCCAGCTGGACCCAATTGCTCGGAATACGGGATCTCGGGCAGCTCGATCCCGAGCAGGCGTGGGTTCCACGGCGAGGACGCGAGCGGCTTCGAGTGCCGATCGGAATTGCGCCCGACGGAAGTCCTGTCGAGATCGATCTGAAGGAATCCGCCGAGAACGGCATGGGCCCACACGGGTTGTGCATCGGGGCAACGGGATCGGGCAAGTCCGAGTTCCTGCGGACCCTCGTGCTCGGATTGGTGACCACACACAGTCCGGACCAGCTGAACCTGGTTCTCGTCGATTTCAAGGGCGGCGCCACCTTCGCGGGTCTGGAGGACGCTCCACACGTCGCCGCAGTGATCACCAACCTGTCCGACGATCTGGCGCTCGTCGACCGAATGAAGGATGCCATCGCGGGCGAGATGAACCGCAGGCAGGAGTTGCTCCGCGACTCGGGCAACTTCGCAAACGTGTCGGACTACGAGAAAGCGCGCGCGGCGGGCGCCAATCTGTCTCCGCTGCCTGCGCTGTTCATCGTCGTCGACGAGTTCTCCGAGTTGCTCAGCCAACAACCCGAGTTCGCGGATCTGTTCGTCGCGGTCGGGCGACTCGGTCGGTCGCTGCACATTCATCTGTTGCTCGCCAGTCAGCGATTGGAGGAGGGAAAGCTGCGCGGGCTCGACAGCCACCTCTCGTATCGGATCGGACTGAAAACATTCTCGGCCAACGAGTCTCGCTCTGTCCTCGGAGTTCCGGACGCGTATCACCTGCCGGCGCAGCCCGGTGCGGGCTACCTCAAGAGCGATTCCGCCGAAATCGTTCGATTCGCTGCTGCCTACGTGTCCGGGCCGTACGTGCGCCCGCGCGTGAGCGGACGCAGCGTCGTACGGACGGGGGTCGACATCCGTCCTCGGGTCTTCGGAGCGTTTCCGGTGCAGTCCGTCGGCACGGAGCAGCGGGCGGCGCCGCCGACACTCATGCTCGACGATCCGTCGCCGTCCGAGGCGCTACCGGCGGAAGACTCACCGGCACACGAGTCACCTGCAGAGGAGACGACGATGCTCGACATGGTCGTCGACCGTGTCCGAGGCCGCGGTTCTGCCGCGCACGAGGTGTGGCTTCCCCCGCTCGACCTTCCGCCGACGCTGGACCGGTTGATGTCGGATTCGATTCTCACCGGTGCTCCCACGAGCCCCGCTATTCTGCGCGTACCGATCGGAATCGTGGATCGACCGTACGACCAGCGCCGAGATCTCCTGATGGTCGACCTGTCCGCTGCCGGCGGACACCTGGCCGTGGTGGGCGGTCCACAATCGGGGAAGTCGACAGTGCTGCGCACCCTCGTGATGTCGCTCGCACTCACGAACTCGCCGTCGAACGTGCAGATCTACTGCTTGGATTTCGGTGGTGGAACGCTGACCGGCCTCAGCGGCCTGCCTCATGTCGGGTCGGTCGCGAGCAGACTCGACGTCGACCGTGTGCGGCGTACGGTTGCCGAGGTCACCGCCGTCATCGGCCGCCGCGAGCGAGTGTTTCGTGAGCGTGGTATTGATTCGATGGCCGAGTTCCGGCGTCGTCGAACGGCCAGTCCCGACGACGACGACGCATTCGGTGACGTGTTCCTCGTCGTCGACGGTTGGGCGAGCATCAGATCCGATTTCGAGTCCCTCGAACCGCAGCTCGCGGCTCTGACCGCTCAAGGCCTGTCCTACGGTGTCCACCTCGTCGTCAGTGCCTCCCGGTGGGCCGAGATACGCCCTGCCACCAAGGATCTCGTCGGCACACGCATCGAACTCAAGTTGGGCGATGCATCGGATTCGGAGTTCGGCCGTGCCAAAGCTGCACGGGTACCGGAGAATCGGCCTGGCCGAGGCATCACCAAGGACGGATTGCACCTACTGGCCGGATTGCCCCGCGTGGACGGCCGACCATCGAGCGACGATCTCGGTGCCGGCATCGCGAATGCGGTGGCTGCGATCTCCGAGGTCTTCGTCGGCCGATCCGCACCGCCGGTACGCATGCTCCCGGAGAATCTGACGCGCGCCGAACTCGTCGACGCTGTGCGCGGCCGATGGCCGAGGGCCGATGTGGACAGGCCGGAACTGTCGGTACCGATCGGCGTCGACGAAGCCGAATTGAAGCCGGTAGCACTCGATTTCGCCGAGCAGGCACACTTTCTGGTCTTCGGCGACACCGAGTGCGGTAAGACAGCACTACTACGGTCTGTCTGCACCTCGCTGGTCGAGTCGAATTCATCGGCTCACGTCAAGATAGTGCTCGCCGACTATCGACGAACGATGCTCGGGGCCGTTCCTGCTGATCATCTGGCGGGCTACGCTGCGTCGCAGTCGGTTCTGACTGCGATGACGGGTGAGCTCGCGTCGAAGCTCGCGGCCAGAATGCCTGGGCCCGAGGTCACTGCCCAGCAACTTCGTGAACGAACGTGGTGGAGTGGACCCGAAATCTTCGTGGTCGTCGACGATTACGATCTGGTGGCGACGGCGTCGGGCAATCCACTGTCCGTTCTCGTCGAATATCTGCCCCATGCCCGAGATATCGGATTCCACCTGATCGTCGCTAGGAGGTCCGGTGGAGCATCGCGCGCGCTGTACGACCCGGTGGTGTCTCGCCTGCGCGATCTCGTCTCGCCCGGACTCGTCATGAGTGGCAGCCGTGACGAGGGCAATCTGATCGGTTCGGTCAAACCGAGCGCCATGCCACCTGGACGTGGAACGCTCGTCGACCGGCGCGGGCAGTCGTTGATCCAGCTCGCGTGGACGTCGCAGTGAGTGCGGATCGGACCTATGCGGCAGTCCATGTGGCCGACGGGGTGCTGACCGTTCTACTCTCGCGCGCCGACGACGTCGTCGAGAACGAACACGCGACGGGGGACTACCGAATGATGGGGTCGGTCGCCGACGCCGAGGTGATCCTCGGCTCCGAAGTCGTACCGTCCGGCACGGTGCTGTCGGCGATCTTCACCGCGTTGCTCGACGGTGTCGGCGCAGGCGAAGGCGTCGACGTGCTCGAGATCGCATGCCCCGCGATGTGGGGCGTGCACGACAGGAGAGCGGTTCGTGCCGCCGTTCGAGATCTGGCTCGTGACGTCGTGATGGCCGATGCCTCGACGGCTGCCGTCCAGACGGTCGGCGAGCGCACACCGGACTTCGCCGTCGTCGTCGAGCTGGCCGAGCTCGACTCCGTCGTGACCGCGGTGTCGTTCGAATCGGACGGTACGGTCCATCGAACGGGTGCGTGGGCGGCCGTGGGTTCAGCGGACCTCGTTGCAGACTCGGCCGCGTCGCAGTCGGTCCGAGACCGCGTGTCGGCAGCGATCGCCGCGCGACGTATCCGAAGTCCGGTCGATGTGTTCGTCGTCGATGCATCAGGTCCGCCCAGGGGCCCAGAATTCAGCGGCCCTGGCGTGTCCGGGGCTGGCTCGGTTGGCGCTGGCTCGGTTGGCGCTGGCTTGGTTGGCGCGGATGTGGTGGACTCGCCGCATCGATGTCGTCCGGTATCGGGTTCGGACATGGTTCGGGCGATGGCAGCGAGAGCCGGGATCTCACAGTTCGGATCGACGACTGCCGACGTCTACGGCGGTGGCGGTGTCGATCAGGTCGACACGGAGAACAGTCACCTTCTGCCACAACCTGTGCGGTCGGCCGCATGGTTGAGTGATGCCACACCGGACCCAGTCGAATCGACACGACCGCGCGTGGTGGTACTCGCGAGCACCGCTGTGGTGGTGGTCGCCGTCCTCGTGGCAGTCTCGGTGTTGTTGTTGCGTAACACAACCGGTCACTCGTCGGTTGCGGCGTCGCCGCCCACATCTGAGGTAGTGGTCCCATCGACTGGGCCCTTCGAACCGCTCGAACCGCTCGAACCGCTCGAATCCGAATCCGCCCCGGAATCGGAATCGGAATCCGACTCGGAGAGATTCCAGCGGGGCCGCGCTGGTGTCGAGTTACCTTCCACCTGGACCGCACGCGCCGAGGCCGACCGATTGATCATGGTCCCGCCGGATCTGCCCGATCGTCGAATCGTGATGACGGCGAGCGAGTTGCGGCCGGGAACCTCGTTCGACGAGGTGGCCGACGAACTCATCGACGCGGCTGCACGGCGAGGGAGCGATTCCACGTTGTCGGACTTCACCAGAGCTACGGATGTGAACGGGAGGGTGGCACTTTCGTACGTCGAGACGCCCGACGCGGACTCGGTGGTGAAGTGGCAGGTCTTCGTCGAGCACGACCTTCAGATCAGCATCGGGTGCCAGTCGGGGACAGGCGAGGACGAACTGCTCGCCGAAGAATGCTCCCGTGCTGTGTCGACCTTGTCGGTCACGTCCGAATGAGGCAGTGAGAAAGTCCGCGCTCGGTGGAACCGAACAGGGCTGACGGTGCGTCAAATCAGATGTGGGGGGAGAACCGCACGCACTCCGGCGAACCACTACCTAGACCGAGTGCTCGTCCGGGTGCTCGCGACCGAAGAGATGAACAGGGAGCCGAACATGGCAGATGCAAATATCGAAACCATGCTCGCCGTCGCCGCCAAGGTCGACGGATTGCGAGATCAGATCGCGGGGCAGTTGAGGGGGCTTCGCTCCGACGTCGACCTTGCCGCGTCGGGAATCTGGAAGGGAACCGCGTCGACCACTTTCGCGCAGGTCATGACGAACTGGGATTCCAGCGCGTTCAAGCTCGAGAACGCGCTGGCGGGGATCAGCCAAGCCATCAAGACGAGCGGCGTGGAATACGACCAGTCCGAGCAGGACAACGTCGCTTCCATCAACGCTGTTGCCGGGACGCTCAATCTCTGACCTCGGCGCCTGCGTCAGGGTCGATTTTTCGACTCGATTCACCTACTCGATCACCCAGTTCATCACCCGAACGAAACGAGGAACCACATGGACGGCGAAATCAGATACAACTTCGGCTCGATCGCTGATCTGACCAGCGGCATGACGGTCAAATGGCAGTCGCTCAACGAGAAGCTCGACGAGATCAAATCCACCATCCAGCCACTCGTTGCCACGTGGCAGGGCGCCGACGCGGATGCCTATCAGGTCAAGCAGGGGGAGTGGAATGCGGCGCAGGCGGAGCTGACGACAGTGCTGCAGAGCCTGATCGGCGCCGTCAGCTCGGGCAACCAGAAGATGATCGAGCAAGAAGCGCTGAACAGGTCACGCTTCACCTGATCCGTGCGCACCGCTGCACCAGCCCGGCTCCGGCATCGATTCGTGTCGGAGCCGGGCTGATTTCATACTGTGCTGGTTTCATGCTGTGCCGATTTCACAGCGTGGATCTCAATGCGGGAGGCAAGCGGGGTGCTGTGGTGGCTGCTTGTCGCGACGGCGGTGTGGGCAGGGAGCTATCGCGGAGGGCCGTGCTTTTGGCTTCCGGTTGGGAGACGACAAGTTCGTCGCGGGTTCTATCGGGTGGGAGTCGCGCGTGTAAGAACCAAGGCAGGGTCGTTGCTCTGGAGTTCGAGGGCCAGGTGATCGGTACTGTGTGGACTGGTGGTGTAGACGAGGAGCCATTGTTCGGGGTCGGGTAGCGGCAGTATCTGGTAGTCGAGGATGAGGTGCCCGGCGTCGGGGTGAGCGAAGTGTGTTGTCCCAGAAGCCGAATTATGGACATGGTGCTCATCCCAGAGCCGGGCGAACGTCGCATCGCCTGATAGTTCTGTGACGAGGCGACACAGATCACGGTCGGCACCGTCCCGCAGCGCGTGCGTACGCAGGAATGAGATCGATTGAGCCGCAGCCTGTTCCCAGTCCGCATGGCGGACACGCACGTCAGGGTCGAGGAAGAGGGCACGCAGCAGATTTTTGCCAGTCAGGTCACCGAGCAGTCCGGCGCCGGGCGGGTTCTGCGCCAGGACCTGCATACGCCGGCCCAGGATCAGCGCCGGGGCCGAGGTGAGTGCGGCCAGCAGGTGCAGCCCACCGTTGCTGGGCTGCTGTGCCGGGAGTTGTCGGCTGCAGGTGCTGGTGTCGTCGCGGTGGGCGCCGGCCAGAAACTGCAGATAATCACGCTCGGCGGTGTCCAGCCGCAGCGCTGCGGCCAGGGAGTTGAGCACCGACACCGAGGGGTGCAGGTCGCGGCCCTGCTCGAGACGGGTCAGGTAGTCGGTGCTGACCCCAGCAAGCTGGGCGAGTTCTTCACGTCGCAGACCCGGGACACGGCGGCGCCCCATCGACGCCGTACCGACGTCAGCGGGATGCAGCCTTGCACGCCTTGTACGCAGAAACCCGCCCAGTCCGGCCGCCCGCCCGCCCATCACGCTCCGATCCACACGTCGCTTCTGCATCTATGTCCCTGCGGTGGGTATAAGTCATTGCTGGCTCCGTGCATTCCTAGGACTGGACACGGCCTGGTTGGCGAAGCGGATCGGGGTGATGGTTGAGGGCATGACTGCACAGAAACCTTTGTCCACTCGGATCGCTGCGATCACAGGAGCGTCGTCGGGAATCGGGGAGGCGACCGCGACCCGGTTCGCCGCCGACGGTGCCCGGGTGGCGCTGCTGGCCCGCCGCGCCGACCGCATCGACGCTCTTGCCGCCCAGCTCGGCGCGAGCGCGCTGGCGGTCACCACAGATGTCACCGATCCAGCCCAACTGGACGCAGCGGCCGCCACCGTCGAGGCCGCGTTCGGTCCGGCAGATTTGGTGGTCGCCAACGCGGGCATCATGCATGTGGCCCCGTTCCACGAGGCGCGCCGCGACGAGTGGCAGCAGATGATCTCGCTGAACATCATGGGGGTCCTGGACACCGTCCGGGCGTTCCTGCCAGGGCTGCTTGCAGCGGCCGACGCCGGCCGACCGGCAGACCTGGTGATCGTGTCGTCGTTGGCCGCCCGCCAGTATTCCCCAGGCTTCGGGGTCTATGCGGCGACCAAAGCGGCCGTGACTGCGCTGGCAGCGAGTCTGCGGGTCGAGTTCGGTGGCCGCGGGCTGCGGGTGACGAACGTCGAACCGGGAGTCACCGACAGCGAACTGGGGGAGCGGGTCGGGCACGACCAGTGGCGCGAGATGCTCAGCGAACGAAAAGCTCAAATGAACTCGCTGACCGCTACCGATATCGCGGACGCCATCGCCGACGCAGTCTCCCGACGGGCCGGGGTCCATATCCGCGAGCTCGTCGTTCACCCGACCACACCCTGACCACCCCAGCACACAGAAGAAGGAGCAGGGTCGTGGCCCAATCCCGACCACCAAGGGTGGCGGTTCAAGAATGCGTTGGACTTTCTCTACAGCGAATGGCAGGGCAAACCCGCGAGCCTGGTGACGTGGAGCATCACCGGCGGAGCCCGTGGAGCCGCCCAGCTCTACCAAGTACTCCACAGCCTGCACATGCGCCCCCTGCGCGCACACCTCCAAGCGCCCCTGACCGAGAAAGACGTCGACCCCACGCGCCAGCTCATCAACCCCGAGCGCACCTTCGGCTCCCACCGTGTTGAACTGCGCACCATCGACACCGAACTGACCACCATGCTCACCAACCACTATTGACCACAGCCCGCCCCACCAACTCGAACGCGCTCGCCCGCCGGCTCAGACGGTCACAGCACCTAACCGCGAGGGTGCACTCACGCGGCCCGCCGGTTGCGGTGCTGCCAGATGAGAGGGCGCCAGGGACCATTCGCGGTCGTCGCGGATCAACGCCCATACGACGTCGACGAGGCGGCGAGCGAGCGCGATCAGCGCATGGACAGCTGAGCGTTTCTCGTCGCGTTTGCGTTGGTAGAACTCGCGGGAGGGTCCGTCGCGTTGGGAGCTGTTGAGCCCGGCCATGTAGACACTTTCCGTAGCCCGCGGTGATAGCGCTGCGGTCGACGAAGGGTGCCGTGCCGATTGCCCGAATCGTGGGGGTTCGGGGCCAGCCCTGCGTGGGCGGCCAGTTTGGCAGCCGAGCCGAACGAGGTCAGGTCGCCGCCGGTGATCGCAACAAGCTCAGCGCCACCCGAAGCAACAACCCCAGGCCACTCCAACGTGAAGGTGGTTGTGCCGGTGCAGACGTAGTTCACTGATGTGATGGACCCTGTCGTCGTTCGAGACCGTATCGTGAGCGTGCGCCGTACTACCGTCGCCCGACTCGAATCGCTCCGTGCGCAGTTCACGGCAATAATCGAGGGTTCCGAGTGGACTACCGACGACGACGAACACGACCCCGAGGGGTCTACCATCGCTTTCGAGCGAGCGAAGGTCGTCGGGTTGGCCCGCGATGCGGAGGACGAGCTCCGGGAGCTGGACGAGGCGCTGGTCAGGCTCGACTCCGGGACATACGGGCGCTGTGAGAAGTGCGGGAAGCAGATCGCGGATGCTCGGCTGGAGGCGTTGGTCGCAGCTCGCCGATGCATCGAGTGCAACCGGCGTCGATGACGGCGTTTTGACCTGGGCTGCTCGCAGCCGGTATCGTCCATCGTTGGCGTGTATGGACTCGCCGCACATTTGCGTGTGCGATCGAGTTCTTGATCTCGGGTCTCAACTGGCCGCCGAGGTCATCCACACGTCTTGGCCAGCAGCGACATCATGAAGACAGGAATTTCTGTGTCTACATACAGCCCGAAGGCCGGGGACACCACCCGGACTTGGCATGTGATCGACGCCACGGACGTCGTGCTCGGACGCCTCGCCGTCCAGGCCGCGACTCTGCTCCGCGGCAAGCACAAGCCGACCTACGCAGCCAACGTCGACGGTGGCGACTTCGTCGTCATCATCAACGCCGAGAAGGTTGCCATCAGTGGCAACAAGCTCGACGGCAAGTTCCACCACCACCACTCCGGTCACCCGGGCGGTCTGAAGTCGCGCTCGACTCGGCAGGTGCTGGAAAGCCACCCCGATCGTCTCGTGGAGAAGGCCGTCAAGGGCATGATCCCGAAGAACAAGCTCGGCAATGCAATCGCAGGCAAGCTCAAGGTGTACGCGGGACCGAATCATCCGCATGCAGCTCAGCAGCCTGTTCCGTTCGAGATCAAGCAGGTGTCCCAGTGACGGCGCCGGAGGGAAATGACGTGACGTCGCAGGAGAACACCGCAGAGGTCGACGCCGCTGCCAACGAGGTCGAGATCGCCGCTGACGAGTTCGTGTCGGTGGAAGAGCCCGAGGTCGTCGAAGAGATCGAGGCCGCTGCTGCAGCGCCTGCTCCGATCCTGTTCGATCGCCCGGTCCAGACCGTCGGTCGTCGTAAGGAAGCTGTCGCTCGCGTGCGGTTCTCGCCGGGCACCGGTGGGTTCAAGCTCAACGGCCGCAGCCTCGAGGACTACTTCCCCAACAAGGTTCACCAGCAGCTCATCAAGGCGCCGCTGGTGCTCGTGGATCGCGCGGAGTCGTTCGACGTCATCGCACTTCTGCACGGTGGCGGTCCGTCCGGCCAGGCAGGCGCACTGCGTCTCGCGATCTCGCGTGCCCTCATCGAGGTCACACCCGACGATCGTCCGCCGCTCAAGGCTGCCGGCTTCCTCACGCGTGACGCGCGTGCGGTGGAGCGTAAGAAGTACGGCCTGAAGAAGGCCCGTAAGGCGTCGCAGTACTCCAAGCGCTGACGCGTCTTACCAGTTCTACCCGCGAGGGCAGGCGTCCACGAAGTGTCGGATGCCTGCCCTCGCGGCGTTTTCGGCAAGTGCTCTCGATCTTGTTCTGTAGGTTCTTCCGCGAAGGGGACGCGTTCGTATGACTCGACTGTTCGGTACCGACGGCGTACGGGGCCTGGCCAACGGCCTGCTGACTCCCGAATTGGCGTTGAGAGTCGCCAGGGCAGCGGCAACAGTGCTTGCACCGAGCGGCGAATCCGAACGTCCTGTGGCGGTGGTCGGTCGCGACCCGAGGGCCAGCGGGGAGATGCTGTCGGCAGCTGTCATCGCGGGCCTGACTGCCTCGGGGGTGGATGTCCTCGATGTCGGTGTTCTACCGACACCTGCCGTCGCCTATCTGACGTCGGTGCACCGTGCCGCACTCGGTGTGATGATCTCGGCGTCGCACAATCCCATGCCGGACAACGGCATCAAGATTTTCGCCTCCGGCGGTCACAAACTGGACGACGACGTCGAAGATCGAATCGAGTCGCTCATTTCGGGCGAGGGTCTGCTGCCCGCGCCGACCGGGGCCGCGATCGGCCGGGTCCGAGTGACCGAGGATGCGGCAGACGAGTACATCGTGCATCTGCGTGATGCACTCACCGGATCGCTGGACGGTGTCACCGTTGTAGTCGATTGCGCTCATGGCGCCGCGTCGTCCGTCGCACCGGCCGTGTATGCGGCTGCGGGCGCGCAGGTGATCGCCATCCATGCCGATCCCGACGGGTTGAACATCAACGACGGGTGTGGATCGACCCACATGGAAGATCTGCAGGAAGCCGTGATTCGACACGGCGCCGACCTCGGGATCGCTCACGACGGTGATGCGGATCGTTGCCTGGCGGTCGACGCGTCGGGATCGGTGGTCGACGGCGACGCGATCATGGCGGTGCTGGCCGTTGCGATGAAGGAATCGGGGGAGTTGATCGAGAACACCCTGGTGGCGACTGTGATGAGCAACTTGGGGCTGCACATCGGAATGCGCGCGGCCGGCATAACCGTGGTCACGACTGCGGTGGGAGACCGGTATGTTCTCGAAGAGCTCCGGGCCGGAGGGTATTCACTGGGCGGCGAGCAGAGCGGGCACGTCGTGCTTCCCGCGCTGGGTACCACCGGCGACGGAATCCTCACGGCGTTGCGCGTGATGGGCCGCATGGCGCAGACGCGCAGATCCCTTGCCGATCTCGCTGCCGTGATGACAACGCTGCCGCAGGTGCTCATCAATGTGAAAGTCTCGGACAAGGCTGCTGTCGCGTCGGCCAAGTCCGTGGTGGACGGGGTTGCCGAAGTCGAGCAACTGCTCGGTGACACGGGGCGAGTGTTGTTGCGGCCCAGCGGAACCGAGCAATTGGTGCGAGTGATGGTCGAGGCGGCCGAGCCCGAACTCGCCCGCCGGCTCGCGCAGGATCTCGCGAACCGGGTCGGGCAGGTCTGAGTTCGGCCGGTCGGATTGCTCAGTCGGTGAGGTTGCGCAGAGCGGTCAGCTGCGCGACACGGCCCGCGGTGTTCTCGGCGAGGGGCACGACGTTGAGCGTGGTGACTCCTGCCTCGGCGAACGCGGCGACCCTTTCCTTCACGAAGCTCTCGGGTCCGATGAGATTGATCGAACGCGCCAGGTCGTCGGGCACGGCGGCAGCGGCCTCTTCCCTCTTTCCCGCGAGATAGAGATCCTGGATCTTCTCGGCTTCGGCTTCGTATCCGTAGCGCTGAGCGAGATCGTTGTAAAAATTCTTGCCCTTGGCTCCCATGCCGCCGATGTACAGCGCGAGATGTGGTTTGACCCACGGCAGGAATTTGTCGGCATCCTCGCCGATCGCCAGTGTCGGTCCGGCGTAAACCTCCAGCTCGCCCAGTGACGGGTCGCGTCTGGCCTTGCCTGCTGCCAGCGCGTCACCCCACACCATGTCCGCCTTCTCCGGGTAGTAGAAGATCGGCTGCCATCCCTCCGCGATCTCGGCCGTGAGTTCGACGTTCTTGGGGCCGAGTGCGGCGATGACGACCGGAATGTTCGACCGGACAGGGTGATTGATCAACTTCAGCGGCTTACCGAGGCCAGTGCCCTTGTCCGCGGGAAGGGGAATTTGGTAGTACTTGCCCTGGTGCTCGACCTTCTCCCGACGCCACACCTGGCGGCAGATCTCGATGACTTCGCGCGTGCGCGCAATCGGCGCGTCGTATTTGACGCCGTGGAACCCTTCGACCACCTGCGGCCCCGATGCGCCGAGGCCGAGAACGAATCTTCCGTCCGAGACGTAGTCGAGGCCTGCCGCGGTCATGGCGGTCAGCGACGGCGTCCGGGTGTAGATCTGAAAGATGCCCGACGCGATCTTGATGGTCGAGGTCTTGGCCGCCAGAAATCCGAGTTGACTGACGGCGTCGAACGAGTAGGCCTCGGGGACGAAGATGACGTCCAAGCCGACCTTTTCGAGTTCTTCCACTTCGGCGACGGTCTCGCTGAATCCGCCCGAGTAATTGAGCATGGTTCCTATGTGCATGAGATTCCTCGCAGGTGTGAGCATTTATCTGTAACCCGAGTTTCCTGTCTTCGACGGTAGCCGACGGAACGGAACCGATCTCACGTGGGCTGCGTCATAGATGACAGGGGCAAATTCGTCGGGACGGGACGAATCCCGTCGGGACGGTCGGAAGCGACAGGGGTGGGGTCTATGTGTGACGGCGCAGAAATGGACGGCGTGGAAATCGACGTCGAGGCCGCCGGTAATGTCGCGGACGCATTCGTCGGGGTTGCAGCCGCGGTGCGAGCTGCCGCTGACCGCGCGAGTCGGCTCGGGTTCGGAAGCGAATCGGCGGGCCGCAACTACGGTGATGTCGGCGGTCGACTCGGTGAGGGGTACGCGCGCGTGCCGGTCTCACTGCGGCGATGGGCCGAAGGCCTGGACGAGAACGCGGCGCAGCTGCGAGCGAGCGTGGACGGGTATCGAGGGACGGACGGATCCGTGGCGGAGTCGATCGCCACGAGAGCCGGCGGGCACCGATGACGCCTCAGGCTCCGCGCGACGGTGATTCGATCGATGCTCTCCTCGACAGTGGGGCCGCAGGCCTCCTGTACTTCGAGCGGTACCTCCCCCTGGCCTCGGGCCTCGACCCGGATGTCGGCTGGAGCTACGAGGAACTTTGCGCGCGATACGACCAGCAGCGTGGACTCGACGTGGCGATGTTGATCGCCGACGCGGATGCACTCGGAGGTGTTCTGGACGACGCGCACGGACAGATCGAGGAATGTGAGCGGCTCGGCGGAGTTCTCGCACAATCGTGGACGGGAGGCAGTGCCTCGTCGGCGGACTCAGACCTTCGGCGGGATCTAGGGTGTGCCCGCGAGCGGGTGTGGTCGATCGAGCAGTTGTCTCGTGCGATGCGGTCCGGTGCCGACACGATTCGAAACACGGTGCGTGACAAGGTAGATCTGGTCGGCCGCATCGACAGCTCTGCCATCTGCGGGGTTCCGGACGACGCCGTTGTGACCATCGCGAAATTCGCTGCGACGCCCATCGGCGGCGGTGGGACGAACATCGGAATCGTTGCGAACCTGGACGTGCCGGTGCTGGCCGAGTGGTTGCCTGCGGTCGCGGAGTTCGTCGGGAATCGCGGTCAACTCGACGAGGCATCGCTCCAGCAGGTTCGACAATTGTGCAGCGAGTGGCTCGGTTCGGTGTTCGTCCCGGCCGTCTCGGAAACCTGCGGTGCATTCGTCGACATCTGCGCGGCCACCGACACCGCGGTGCGGGACGCACTTGCGGTGGTCGCGTCGACGGCCGACGCCGTCGACGACTCCGCGTTTCCGGTCTCCTGCACCACGGACGAGGGACCGGGAGGTTTCGAGGTCGATCCGGGGCTCGTACCCACCAGTCCGGCGTCCGTGTGCGATACCGAACCTTCGGACACGGTGGTGCAACCGGCTCCTACCCTCGCTTCGCCGAGCGCGGAGACCGGTCGGCTCGCGAACCCCACACAGAGTGTGCCGTCTCCTCAGGGGCTACCGGCGCCGCAGTCTGTCCCGAGCGTGGCCGAGTTCGGTGAATTGATCGAACGTGCAGTGGCGCGGGCGAGCGAAGAATCGAGCGCCCGAATCCGCGCTGCCCTCGACGACTTCTTCGAGCGACTGCAGGGTTCGGATGCCCCGGAGTATGCAGAACCGACTCTGCCTCGGTCCGAATCAGCCGAGCCGAATTCGGCCTCCGACATCCGGCACGGTGCATCTCCGCACGAGGGCGAGCCGCGCAGCGCGGGTGACGTACCTCCCGCACCTGGCGTCGGCGCCGAGCTTCCCGGGCCTGCGGTGCACACCGATTCCGCCGAGCGAGGCCACCTGGAAGCCGAGCTCGACGGGTATCACGCGCGTATCGGATTGGCGGAGGACGGCACGCTGTCGCTGCAACTAGGCGGTCCCGACGGCGGCACGCGGCGATTCGAGCTGCGGATAGGTCCGTTCGGACTGCCGGTGATCGTCGAGATCGTCGACTACGAGGATCCTGCACCGGCAGCAGTGGAGAGCGCCACCTCGGAAGCAGTCCCACCGGGGCCAGTTGTCTCACCGGAGTCTGCGGCCCCAGCCGAACCAGTACACGTACCGCAGCCCGCAGTCCCACCGGAGCCTGCAGTCCCACCGGAGCCTGCAGTCCCACCGGAGCCTGCAGTCCCACCGGAGCCTGCGGCCTCGGGAGAGCCTGCACCGGCGGACACGGCGTTCCCCGAGTGCCCGCCTGCCGACGCTGATCCTGCCAACCCCCTCCCTGTCGACCCTGAACCTGCCGGTGCCGATGCGTCGGAGACGGATGCCGTATCCGTGCCGCCGCCGGGCGTCCGCGAATCCACGGGCGCACGGTTGGTGGAGGCGGGTCCGCTGTGACGGAGGCGCAGTGGAGATGGTCGACCGAATTCGAGCGCATCCGCGCCGAGCATCGTGCGGCGTCCGAGCGCGCGTCGGACCGGCTGGATCGAGCGGCGATGCTGCCCGCGGCAGTCGTCGGCATGCCTGATCATGCGGAGGACGCGAATGTGACAGACCGCGCCGTGTCATATGTACTGCCTGCGAATCTGGACATGCGAACAACGCCGGTACAGCCGGAATCCGAGTACGACGAGGAACCTCCTCGTACCAGTTGGCTCGTGTGAGCCAGCGCCGATCAGCGCCCGATCAGGGCGCGGGCGGCAGAGAGTGGACTCGGCTTGGGTTGCTCGGCGATCGGCGCGTGCGGGTCGATCACGCGCGTTCCCTTCAGTTCGGCAGCACCAGCGAGGTCCTCGTACTTCTTCTCGCCCGCCACGTGGAAGAGAAGGAATGCGGTGAGCAGCACGCGGACGGTGCGTACGGTCGACTTCTCGGTGCCGCCGACACCGATGGGGGCGAGCAGTCGTCTGCCCTCGACGATGCCGTCCGACGATGCCTTGTCGACGCGCCGGAACACCGACGGCGGGTTGCAGGCGCCCGCGAGTGCGAGTGTGTTGTCGTTGAGCGAGTCGGCGAAGGCGGCGTCGCCGAGAACGAGGCTGGGAACGGTCAGCGACGCGGCTGCCGCTTCCGCGCTCGGAGCGCTCGGCGCCGGGAACAGCGCCGCGACGGCTTTGACGTCCGAACGTGCAGCGGCGGCGAGGACTGCGATGCTGGCACCCATACCGTGGCCGGCGAGCGCCAGCTTGTCCGGGTGAACGCTGATATCGCCGGTACCGAGGCGGATGCCGGTCATGATGCCGAGCACAGTGCCGAGGTCGGTGGCGAGTCCGCGGTGTGATGGAATCGGGCCGCGTTCGGTGTCGGGTGCCGCGGCGACGATTCCCCACGACGCGAGATGCTTCAACGTCTCGGTGTAGCGGCCGGCCCCGAGCAGCCACCCGTGACCGAATGCGACTGCGGGCAGTCCGTACCCCTGTTCGGGGGTGAACACGACGCCGGGTTGCCCGGCGAGCGCCAGGTCGCCGCGGAGCACCTTGTGCGGGCCGCGCTTGCTCAGCTGTGCTGCGAGCTTCGTAGATGTCGCCACAGGTGTAGACGCTATCGGATCGAGTCGGAGGCGGGGGTGAGCGGCGTCGGTGGAGTCGGCGGATGTGACCGGCATCGGACGGATTCGGGACCCGGCCCGCCGCGCGGGTAGCCTGAACCACCATGTGCGGAATCGTGGGATACGTCGGTCACCGCCAGGCCTTGGGCGTGGTGGTCGAAGCGCTTCGGCGGATGGAGTACAGGGGCTACGACTCTGCAGGAATAGCGATACTCGACGGCGCAGGTAGCACGGCGATCGAGCGTAAGGCCGGGCGGTTGGCCAACCTGGAAGCCGAGCTGGACGAGCTCGGCACCGAGAAGTTCGTCGGCTCGACGGGAATGGGTCACACGCGGTGGGCCACACACGGTCGCCCGACCGACAGGAATGCCCATCCTCATCGCGACGCGACCGGTTCGGTTGCGGTGGTGCACAACGGAATCATCGAGAACTTCGGTCCCTTGCGGGCCGAGCTCGAATCCGCCGGAGTGGAGTTCAGCAGCGATACCGATACCGAGGTGGCAGTGCACCTGGTATCGGCGGCGTACGCGGCAGGGCCGACGGCAGGTGATTTCGTGGCAAGCGCGAAGGCGGTGTTGCGTCGCCTGGAAGGTGCGTTCACGTTGGTCTTCACGCACTCGGACCACCCGGATACCATCGTGGCCGCGCGTCGGTCGACGCCATTGGTCGTCGGCGTCGGCGTCGGCGAGATGTTCCTGGGTTCCGATGTGGCCGCATTCATCGAGCACACTCGTGAAGCGGTCGAGTTGGGGCAGGACCAGGTCGTGGTGATCACTGCCGACGGTTACTCGATCACCGACTTCGACGGGCACGAGGCGTCGGGACGTCCGTTCCACATCGATTGGGACCTGGCTGCCGCCGAGAAGGGCGGCTACGACTACTTCATGCTCAAGGAGATCCAGGAGCAGCCGTCGGCGATCGCCGACACGCTGCTGGGCCACTTCGAGAATCGTCGCATCGTCCTCGACGAGCAGCGACTGTCCGATCAGGAACTGCGCGACGTCGACAAGATCTTCGTCGTGGCGTGCGGAAGCTCCTACCATTCGGGTCTGCTCGCGAAATATGCGATCGAGCACTGGACGCGGCTACCCGTCGAGGTGGAGCTGGCAAGCGAGTTCCGGTACCGCGACCCCGTGTTGGACCGCTCGACGCTGGTCGTGGCCATCTCGCAGTCCGGGGAGACGGCCGACACCCTCGAAGCGGTACGGCACGCCAAGGAACAGAACGCCCGCGTTCTCGCGGTGTGCAACACCAACGGATCGCAGATTCCGCGCGAGGCCGACGCCGTGCTGTACACGCGGACCGGCCCGGAGATCGGTGTCGCGTCGACGAAGGCCTTCCTGGCCCAGGTCACGGCGAACTATCTGGTCGGGTTGGCGCTCGCACAGGCGCGCGGCACCAAGTATCCCGACGAGGTCGCTCGCGAGTTCGAAGATCTGGAGGCCATGCCGAAACTGGTGCAGCGCGTACTCGATTCGGTGGAACCCGTCCGGGTGCTGGCTCGCGAACTGGCGACGGCACCGACGATTCTGTTTCTCGGCCGCCACGTCGGATATCCGGTGGCGCTCGAGGGTGCGCTCAAGCTGAAAGAGCTTGCCTACATGCATGCGGAAGGCTTCGCGGCAGGCGAGCTCAAGCACGGGCCCATCGCGCTCATCGAGGACGGGCTTCCCGTCATCGTCATCATGCCGTCGCCGAAGGGGCGCGCGGTGTTGCATTCCAAGCTGTTGAGCAACATTCGGGAGATTCAGGCGCGCGGTGCACGGACCATCGTCATCGCCGAGGAGGGCGACGAGGCAGTCCGTCCGTTCGCCGATCACATGATCGAGATTCCGGCGGCTCCGACCCTGCTTCAGCCACTGCTGTCGACGGTTCCTCTTCAGGTCTTCGCTGCCGAGGTGGCCCAGGCACGTGGTTACGACGTCGACAAGCCGCGGAACCTGGCGAAGTCGGTCACGGTCGAGTAGGTCGGAGCATGAGGGGCTACTACACACCGGATCAGGTTCGTGACGCCGAACGGCCGCTGTTGGATGCGGGACCGTCCGGCGCGCTGATGCGCCGGGCTGCGCACGGTCTTGCAGCCGTCGTGGTCGGGGAGTTGATCGCGGCCGTCGGCGGTGTGGTGGGGCGTGAAGTGTGTGTTCTCGTCGGCTCGGGCGACAACGGCGGTGACGGTCTCTGGGCCGGCGCGATGCTGCGTCGTCGCGGTGTCGCCGTGAACGCGGTTCTGTTGAAGCCCGATCGCGCGCACGCCGAAGGTCTTGCGGCCTTCCGCCGAGCGGGTGGACGGATCGTCACCCGGCCCGGAAATCCTGATCTCGTCGTCGATGCCATCGTCGGGATCTCGGGGCAGGGGCCGCTGCGGCCCGATGCTGCCGAGCTCGTCGCCGGGATCGAGGCGCCGATCGTGGCCGCCGACATTCCCAGCGGTGTCGATCCCGAGACAGGAGCCGTCGACGGTCCCGCTGTACGTGCCGTGGTCACCGTTGCGTTCGGGGCACGCAAACCCGCTCACGTTCTGGCCGTACCGTATTGCGGCAGAATCGAACTCGTCGACATCGGACTCGACCTGCCCGCGCCGTCGATCACCGCGTACGAGCCGTCCGATGTCGGAGCGCTGTGGCCGATTCCGACGGCCGAGGACGACAAGTACTCCCAGGGAGTGGTCGGGATCGCGGCAGGCAGTGAGCGGTATCCGGGCGCCGCACTACTGTGCGCGGGTGCCGCTGTCGCGGCGACATCCGGCATGGTGCGGTACGCGGGAAGTGCTGCAGCAGAAGTGGTCTCGCACTACCCTGAGGTCGTTGCCGCTGCCGATCCACACAGTGCGGGCCGCGTGCAAGCGTGGGCGGTGGGGCCAGGGTTCGGAACCGGAGATGCCTCGAAGCACTGGCTCGCGGACATACTGAGCTCGGATCTACCCGTGGTCGTCGACGCCGACGGACTGAGCATCCTCGCCGCGGCACCCGAACTCGTCCGCGGACGTTCGGCACCGACGCTGCTGACACCGCACGCGGGCGAGTTCGAACGACTCACCGGTGCGGCGCCGGTACCGGACCGTGTGTCGTCGGTGCGCTCGCTCGCGTCGGAATGGGGCGTCACCGTTCTTCTCAAGGGGCGCGCCACCGTCATCGCCGGTCCCGACGGCACGGTCCACATCAACGACGCAGGTGGGTCGGCGGCCTCCACGGCGGGATCGGGCGACGTCCTGTCCGGCATCCTCGGTGCGCTTCTTGCCGCCGGACTCGACCCCTCCGCCGCTGCCGCGTGCGGAGCGAGGGTGCATGCCCTCGCCGCCTCGACGGCTGCGCACGGCGTGGACGGCGAATTCGCCGCGCCCATCTCGGCAAGCCCCCTTCTGGCCGCAGTGCCCGACGCCATTCGAATTGTGCGTTCTGTCACCTCGCGAGTCTGACGAGACGAGCCCCTCGGCATGCCGACTGGGGGTTCGGGCCGGACGAATGGCACTATCGACTGCTGTGGAGAGCGGAACGACGGAATCGACAGAGACAGGTCGCGACGACTACCGCGCGGGGCCGACGGTCTCCATCGATCTGGGTGCCGTCGCGCACAACGTCCGCGTCCTTCGTGACCACGCCGAGGGCGCCGATGTGATGGTCGTCGTGAAGGCAGACGGATACAACCACGGTGCGCTCGAGATCGCCAGGACCGCGCTGGCGTCGGGTGCGAGCGAACTCGGGGTCACGACGGTCGACGAGGCCGTCGCGTTGCGGTTGTGCGGCATCTCGGCACCGATCCTGTCCTGGCTGCATCACCGGGACACCGACTTCGGTCCTGCAGTCGCTCACGGCATCGAGCTGGGAGTGTCGTCGGCGGCGCAGCTGAAGGCCGTTGCGGCCGCTGCACGGGTCGCCGATGTGCCCGCCGCCGTCACACTGAAGATCGACACCGGACTCAATCGGAACGGCATCTCGCCCGCCGACCTCGACCATGTCGTCGACGTGCTCGGCAGAGCTGTCGCAGCGGGTTCGGTGCGGCTGCGAGGTGTGTTCTCGCACCTCGCGTGCGCGGATATCCCCGACCATCCCGCCAACGACCGCCAGGCAGAGGTGCTGCGCGAGGCTGTCGCGCGGCTCGCTGCGGCCGGACTTCGACCGCAACGCACACATCTCGCGAATTCGGCGGCCACACTGACCCGGCCGGATCTGCATTTCGACATGGTCCGCCCCGGCATCGCGGCGTACGGGTTGTCGCCGATTCCCGAACTCGGCGACTTCGGGTTACGTCCCGCGATGACCGTCTCCACCGGCGTCGCTCTGGTGAAGAAGGTTCCGGCAGGAGGTGGTGTGTCCTACGGCCATACCTGGATCGCGCCCGCCGACACGACCGTCGCCCTCATCCCGATGGGGTACGCCGACGGCGTCCGGCGCAACCTCAGCGGAAGATTCGACGTCGGCATCGGCGGTCGCCGATTCCCGTCGGTGGGACGAGTCTGCATGGATCAGTTCGTCGTCGATCTCGGTGCCGACGGCGCGGGCGTCGCAGTCGGTGACACTGCAGTACTGTTCGGCGCCGGGGAGAACGGGGGACCGGTCGCTCAGGACTGGGCCGATACGCTGGACACCATCCACTACGAGGTGGTCACCGGTATCGGGGGACGTGTCCGGAGGGTGTATCGGACAACCGATGAGGGCCAGGAGACGACACCGGGGGAGGCGTCGACGTGAAGTGGACTTCGAGTCTTGGCATCGTCAGCAGCGTCGGAATAGCGTTGCGCGAGACGATGTTACGGTCGAACAAGGATCCTCTGGCAACCGAGAATCTCGACTTGATGGACGCCGACCGAGGATCGATCGTCACGGCCGACGACGGTGTGCCGCTCGCGGTACGCGAAGTGGGGCCGACCGACGCACCGATCACGGCCGTGTTCGTTCACGGGTACTGCCTTCGGATGGCGTCGTGGCACTTTCAGCGACAAGCACTGGAACAGGAGTGGGGTTCGTCGGTACGCATGGTCTTCTACGACCAACGCGGACACGGGCGGTCCGGGATTCCGGCACCGGAGAGTTGCACGATCGCGCAGTTGGGCCTGGACCTCGACGCCGTCATTCGGGCCGTTGCGCCGCGGGGGCACCTGGTGTTGATCGGTCATTCGATGGGCGGCATGTCCATTCTGTCGATGACCCGGCAGCGTCCGGAACTGGTGCGGGACAGGGTGGTCGGTGTCGGTCTGATCTCCACGACCGCTGCCGGACTGGCCGAGACCGGCCTCGGCCGCAGCTTGGACAACCCGGTTGTCGGTGCGTTCCGTCTCGCCGTGCGTACATCGCCCGGCGTGGTTCAACTCGGTCGCGGCGCCGTGCGGGCTTTGATCGCTCCCGTGCTGAGGGCCGCGTCGTACGGAACCAGGGTCAGTCCACGGCTGGTCGAGTTCTCGCAGTCCATGATCGACGACACGACCGTCGTCACGATCGTCAACTTCCTGAAGACACTCGAATTGCACGACGAGAGCGACGCGCTGGTCGAACTGGCTCGAATTCCCGTGACGGTGATCTGCGGCGACGAGGACTGGATCATTCCGTTCGACAGTTCGAAGGCGCTCGCCGAGGCATTGCCGGGGTCGGAGATGGTCCGGATCCGTCAAGCCGGGCATCTGGTTCAGCTGGAATTTCCGGACAAGGTCAACGCCGCGCTTGTTCGATTGGGTACGCGTGCAACCGAACTGCGAAGCAAGCGGCGCTCCGGTAGGAGGGGCGTTGTCTGAATCGACAGAACTGCACTTCGACGGACGGGAGACAATACTTCCGTCCGCTGCGGACACCGAAGCGTTCGGCTTCCGTCTGGCGCAGATCCTCGTTGCCGGTGATCTCGTGGTGCTCGATGGGCCTCTCGGCGCAGGTAAGACCGCGATGACGAGGGGAATCGCGGCCGGTCTCGGTGTACAGGGGCGCGTCAGCTCGCCGACGTTCGTGATCGCACGCGAACATCGGCCGGGGGTACGCCCCGACGGCGGTGCACCGGTGACACTGATTCACGTCGACGCCTACCGTCTCGGCATGACGGGTCAATCGGCTGTCGACGAGCTCGATGCCCTCGACCTCGACACCGATCTCGCCGACGCGGTCGTGGTGGTGGAATGGGGCGAAGGATTGGTGGAAAAGCTGACGGACGGGCACGTCTCGGTGCGGATCCGACGTGATCTCGACTCCGACCACCGCGCTGTTCGGCTGCGCCGAGTGCACTCCGCCGATGCCGCGCGTCAGGTGCCGTGACGTGCGGGTACTCTGAGCTACCGTGCTCGTTCTCGCCGTCGATACCTCCACCCCCGCCGTCACCGCCGGTGTGGTTCGGCTCACCGACGGTGCAGCGGAAACCTTGTCGGTCCGCGTCGTGGTCGATGCCAGGCTCCATGCCGAGATCCTGACGCCGAACAT
This sequence comes from Rhodococcus yunnanensis NBRC 103083, assembly GCF_001895005.1. Classification (GTDB taxonomy): domain Bacteria; phylum Actinomycetota; class Actinomycetes; order Mycobacteriales; family Mycobacteriaceae; genus Rhodococcoides; species Rhodococcoides yunnanense. Next base: position 77,415 of record NZ_BCXH01000019.1, read on the forward strand.
CCTCGAATGCCTGGCCGAACGAGATCTGGCGCCTACCGATCTCGACGCCGTCGTCGTGGGCTGTGGTCCTGGACCGTTCACTGGGCTCCGTGTCGGCATGGCCACTGCCGCCGCGTTCGGCGATGCACTCGGTATTCCCGTGCACGGCGTCTGCAGCCTCGACGCGATTGCCGCCGAGATCGAGGACGAGCCGGCGCTTGTCGTGATCACCGACGCACGGCGTCGTGAGATCTATTGGGCGCGATACGAGAACGGCATTCGAGTTGCCGGCCCCGACGTGTGCGCGCCTACGATCCTCGACATCACCGGGGCAACTGCAGCTGCTGGGTCGGCATCACATACGGCCCTGTTCGACATTCCATCGCGTGCGGTCGAGTCACCGTCGCCGAGAGGACTGATCCTCGCGGCTCGCGAGGAGCTGACGGTCGGTGCCATTCCGGCCCCCCTGGTTCCGCTGTATCTTCGCAGGCCCGATGCGAAGACGCTGGACGAGCGAGCGGCGGAGAAGAGGGCACGATCGTGAGCATCGTTCTGTCTCCGTTGACCCCCGCCGATGCCGAGCGCTGTGCGGAGTTGGAGGAGGTGTTGTTTCCCGGTGACGATCCGTGGACGGCCCAGGCATTTCTTTCCGAACTCGCGGCGCCGCACAATCATTACGTGGCGGCACGCGAGGGTGATTCGCTTCTCGGATACGCAGGCATTGCGTTGCTGGGGAGCGGTTCGACTGCCGAATCCGAGGTGCACACCATCGGCGTCGATCCGTCGGCGCATCGACGCGGTATCGGCGGAGCCTTGATGAACGACCTACTGGCAGCGGCCGATCGGCACGGCGGGCCGGTCTTTCTCGAGGTCCGTACCGACAACGTCCCGGCCATCGAGCTGTATGCCCGCGAAGGTTTCGAAGTCGTGGGAACGCGGCGGAAGTACTACCAGCCCAGCGGCGCCGATGCGTACACGATGCGACGCCCGAGCAGAAGCGAAGGTGAGTCGTCATGATCGTCATGGGTATCGAAAGCTCCTGTGACGAAACAGGTGTGGGAATCGTGCGGTGGCGCGATCCGGGCGTCTGTGATCTGCTCGCCGACGAGGTCGCATCCAGCGTCGACGAGCATGCACGGTACGGCGGAGTCGTACCCGAGGTCGCGTCGCGGGCCCATCTGGAGGCGATCGTCCCGACGATGCAGCGGGCTCTGCGCACTGCAGGCATCGACCGGCCGGATGCGGTTGCGGTGACGATCGGTCCAGGGCTTGCCGGGGCGCTGCTCGTGGGAGCCGCTGCGGCCAAAGCATATTCGGCTGCGTGGGGTGTGCCGTTCTACGCTGTGAACCACCTCGGCGGCCACGTTGCGGTCGATACGCTCGAGCATGGGCCGATGCCGTCGTGCGTGGCGTTGCTGGTCTCCGGTGGTCACACGCACCTGCTGCACGTGAACGATCTGGGCGCACCGATCGTGGAGCTCGGTACCACGGTCGACGATGCCGCCGGTGAGGCGTTCGACAAGGTCGCGCGGTTGCTCGGGTTGGGATACCCGGGAGGTCCCGCACTCGATGACGCTGCCCGAGAGGGGGACCCCTCGGCCATTGCCTTCCCACGCGGAATGACGGGCCCGCGTGATGCACGCTACGACTTCTCGTTCTCGGGTGTGAAGACGGCGGTCGCTCGATTCGTCGAGACGCGTCGACGCGCAGGAGATCCGATTCCGGTCGCGGACATCGCTGCGTCGTTCCAGGAGTCGGTGGCGGATGTGCTGACCATGAAAGCGGTCCGGGCGGCCGAGGACGTGGACGTGGAAACGATCGTTCTCGGAGGAGGCGCCACCGCGAACTCACGCATTCGCTCCTTGATCGAAACGCGCTGCAGCGCAGCCGGTCTGACGCTTCGTATTCCGAAGCCGCGGCTGTGCACCGATAACGGGGTCATGATCGCGTCGCTCGGAGCGCACCTGATCGCCGGGGGAGCAGAACCGTCGAGCCTGCGCGCGGCCACCGATCCGGGTCTGCCGGTGTCGACGTCCCTCGTCGCAGGCTAGCTCCAGCTCGGCCGTCTCCAGCTCGGTCGGCTACTGCTCGGTGGTCGAGGTGGGATTCGGCGCCGTCGTCGTCTGCGTGGCACCTTCACTGTCGCTGGAGCCGCTCGCAGGCGGAGCCGGTGCAGGTGGAGACCACACGGTGGGAGGCGGAGCCAGTACTGGAGAGGTGGGAGTTCCATCGACCGCGGTTGTCGGGATCGACGACGGCGGTGGTGGCTCGAGCGCAGTCGAGTTGTCCGGCGTCTCCGACGGGAGATCGGGTGTCGGCTCGGGTGGTGTGGATTCGCTGGGCAGTTCGGTCGGCGGCACGCTCGTCGTCGGCTCAGGAGTGGTGACCGTGGACGGCTCACTCGGCTGCGCGGGCCACGGGATGACCGGAAGATCGGGCGCCGGGTGGAGCGTCGGTGTACGCGTCGTCGATTCCGGTGCGGGGGGAACGGTGACGGGCTGGGACGATTCCGGCTGTTGCGGCACGTCGGTGTATCGGGGCGGTGACGACTGGGGCGATGACGACTCAGGCTCCGTCGACAGCACAGGAGTGGTGGGATAGGTGGTGTTGGCGATCGGCTGGTCCATGACGGCGTCACCGGTCTCCGACGGCACCGCCGAACCGGCGGGGGAGAAACCGGCGTCGTCGGTCGGTGCCAGAGTTCGGATGCCGTAGGCGAGGACGATTCCTCCCACGAGGAGGGCTCCAGCCACCGCGCCGGAGAAACGTCCGACTGACGTGCCCTGCGACTCGCTGGCCACACCTGCAGTCGGGTAGAGATCGGCCGGACTGTCGAGGGCGAGATGTGCGGCACCTTTGGCGAGGACCGTGTCCGGTTCTGTCGGAGCCAGCACGGGAACGCGTAACACGGATTGGTACACGGTGCGTACCAGCGGGATGTTGGCGCCTCCGCCGATGAGCACCACGGCTTCCGAGGCGTCGGCGACGCCCGCAGCTGCACCGATCGCCGCCTCCGCGACAGCCGTCACGCCGGGTCGAACTGCACCGTCGAATTCGGCTCGGTCGAGGCCGGAGGATCCATCTGCGCGATCGACGGCGGCGGAGTCGTGGGTGGACAGGTGTTCCTTCACTGCGCGGTAGCGCGCAGATCCGATGCCTCGGTCGTCCCTCAGATCGTCCCTGACGCGGCCCTGGGGTAGCCGGTGCCCGGAGTGTCCTTGCACTAAATCTTTGACTACGCCGTTGATCACGTCCCCGCCGAAGGTGTCGGTGCGCTCGCTCCAGTGCACCGCTCCGGAGCGTGAATCGATGATCGACGTCGTGGTTCCCGATGCGCCGATGTCCACGACCGTGACACTGCGGTAGCGGGCGATGAGACCGGAGTCGGCGAGGTACGCGTGTGCTGCGGCAGACTCGGGAACGAGGGCGACGGTCAGTCGCGAGTGCGCGCAGGCCGAGCGGATGGATGCGGCCTGCTCCGAGGTTCGGTACGACACGGCGATCGACTCGGGTTGGTGGCGTTCGGCCGAGTGCACGCCGTGGCCCGCTGACGTGGGTGCGAGCGAGAGCATCAGTTCGACGGCAGAGGACACGAGGTCGCCGATGTCGGTGTTCGCCTCGGTGTCGGCGGAGACGGTGCGGTACTCGACGGTGCGCGAACCATCGTCCTCGATCACGAGCAGGGCGGCACAGACGACCTCGGCTCCAGTGGAAACACCGATTCCGACGCGCATCGTGCACCTCCCTCCGTGCTCGCTCCGAAGCCTGCGTGCGGGCAGGGGTTCGGCGGTCGTGCATTGTTCGTGCAGTTCGTGGTGCTCGATTCGACGGTTGCATTCAGCGGACCGGCACGCTCGTTATCTTAACGTTACAGAACAATTCCGGAGAATGTGAAACTACGCACTGGAAAAGGGCTATGACGGGGGAGTTCACGGTTTCATCGGATCCATCGAAGGTGGCCCAATGGTTGAATCCGAGTCTTATGCGACGTTGACGGACAAAGAGCGTCGCTCGCTCCTTCGGAGGGCGATCGTGCGGCCGATCGCCACGGCGCTGGCGTTGACGGTGCTCTACTTCGTGGTTCCCATGCAGGGCATACGTGACATCGGCACTGTGCTCCTGCTCACGCTGGTTCTGGCTGCTGTCGTCCTCGTGTGCGTATGGCAGGTGACAAAGGTACTCAAAGCGGACTATCCGGCTATTCAAGCCATCGAAGCGCTCGCCGCGGTCGTTCCCGTATACCTCATCGGGTTTTCCGCCGTGTATTACCTGATTGCAGCTGCATCCGAACTCAATTTCAACGAGCCGGTGACACGGGTGGGAAGTCTCTATTTCACGTTGTCGGTATTTTCCACAGTGGGATTCGGAGATATCACAGCGTCCACCGATTTCGCACGCGCAATAGTGACATTGCAAATGGTCGGCAATCTCGTCTTCGTGGCGCTCGGTGGCCGATTGCTGGTGGCAGCAGTCCGGCGCGGACAGGCTCGTCGGTCGCGCTGAGCCCTGCGGGTGTTCGCATTCCTGACCCTGGTCGAGCGCTTGCACCCGTAGGGGTTGAGTGCTGGCACTCGCATGTATAGAGTGCTAGTCAGCGCTGAGCGAAGTCCCGGCACCCGCGACGACGGGACGGAGCACAGAGCGGTGAATGTAGACAACACAGCAGTCCGGGGATCCGACCCCGGACGCGTACCCCATAACTTTGGAGGGCTCAACGTGGCGAGCGTGAAAATCAAGCCGCTCGAGGACAAGATCCTCGTCCAGGCCAACGAGGCCGAGACGACGACCGCCTCCGGTCTGGTCATCCCCGACACAGCCAAGGAGAAGCCTCAGGAAGGCACCGTCGTCGCAGTCGGCGAAGGCCGTGTCACCGAAAAGGGCAACCGGATCCCGGTCGACGTCAAAGAAGGCGACACCGTCATCTACAGCAAGTACGGCGGCACCGAGATCAAGTACGCCGGCGAGGAGTACCTGATTCTGTCGGCACGCGACGTGCTGGCTGTCATCGCCAAGTAAGTCATTAACGCATCCCGCCCCGGAACCCGATCTCGATTCGGTCCCGGGGCGGACTGCGTTCAATCGAGTTCATCGACTCGAAGGAGAAATACCGGAACATGGCAAAGCAAATCCAATTCAACGAGGAAGCCCGACGGGCACTCGAGCGTGGCGTCGACAAGCTGGCCGACGCGGTCAAGGTGACGCTCGGACCTCGCGGTCGGCACGTCGTGCTGGCCAAGGCGTTCGGTGGCCCCACGGTCACGAACGACGGCGTGTCCATCGCCCGTGAGATCGACCTGGAAGACCCGTTCGAGAACCTCGGTGCACAGCTCGTCAAGAGCGTTGCAACCAAGACGAACGACGTCGCAGGCGACGGAACCACGACCGCGACCGTGCTCGCACAGGCGCTGGTTCGCGGCGGTCTGAAGAACATCGCCGCGGGCGCAAACCCGATCGCGCTCGGGTCCGGCATCGCCAAGGCAGCCGACAAGGTCGCCGAGGCTCTGCTCGCTGCGGCCACCCCTGTCGAGGGCAAGGAAGCGATCGCGCAGGTCGCAACCGTGTCCTCGCGTGACCCCGAGATCGGCCAGCTCGTCGGCGAGGCGCTCACGCGTGTCGGCGCCGACGGTGTCGTCACGGTCGAGGAGTCCTCGACTCTGGACACCGAACTCGTCGTCACCGAGGGAGTGCAGTTCGACAAGGGATACCTGTCGCCGTACTTCGTCACCGATCTCGACTCGCAGCAGGCCGTCCTAGAGGACGCCTACATCCTCCTGCACCGCGACAAGATCACCTCGCTCCCCGACTTCCTTCCTCTGCTGGAGAAGGTCGCCGAGAGCGGCAAGCCGTTGCTGATCATCGCCGAGGACACCGAGGGCGAAGTTCTGTCCACGCTCGTCGTGAACTCGATCCGCAAGACGATCAAGGCCGTTGCCGTGAAGGCACCGTTCTTCGGTGACCGTCGCAAGGCGTTCCTCGACGACCTCGCCGTGGTCACGGCAGGTCAGGTCATCACTGCCGACGTCGGCCTCAGCCTGAAGGAAGCCGGCCTCGAGCTGCTCGGTCAGGCGCGTCGCGTCGTCGTCACCAAGGACGAGACCACCATCGTCGACGGCGCGGGCACGCAGGACGACATCGATTCGCGCGTCGGCCAGCTGCGTCGCGAGATCGAGAACACCGACTCCGACTGGGACCGTGAGAAGCTCGAAGAGCGCCTCGCGAAGCTGTCCGGCGGAGTTGCGGTCATCAAGGTCGGTGCAGCAACCGAGACCGAGCTCAAGGAACGCAAGTTCCGCGTCGAAGATGCTGTCAGTGCCGCGAAGGCTGCTGTCGAGGAAGGCATCGTCCCCGGCGGCGGTTCCGCTCTGACGCAGGCCGCACTCTCGCTCGTCGACGACCTCGGCCTGACCGGTGACGAAGCCACCGGCGTCGCCGTCGTGCGCACCGCGCTGAACGCGCCGCTGTTCTGGATCGCCACCAACGCCGGCATCGACGGTTCCGTCGTGGTCAGCAAGGTCGCCGAACTCTCGGCAGGACACGGCTTCAACGCCGCGACACTGACCTACGGCGATCTGCTTGCCGACGGTGTCGTCGATCCGGTGAAGGTGACACGTTCGGCGGTCGTCAACGCGGCTTCGGTTGCGCGGATGATCCTGACGACGGAAAGCGCGATCGTCGAGAAGCCGGCCGACGAGCCGGAAGCCGCTGCAGGCCACGGCCACAGCCACTGATCGACTGCATCTCGAATAACCGAACAGGCCCCCTCCGGCAAGGAGGGGGCCTGTTCTGCATTCGGTACCGGCGCGCACTGGCCTCGGCTACACCGCGATCCGACGACGGTTGTGCCGGGCGTGCATCTCGCGCTCGGTTTCGGACATGCCGCCCCAGATCCCGTAGGGCTCGGCGACACTGAGCGCATGGGTCCTGCACTGAGCGAGGACAGGGCAACTGCGGCACATCTCTTTGGCTCGCATCTCCCGCTGTGCACGAGCGCGTCCTCGTTCCCCGTCTGGATGAAAGAACATCGACGAGTCGACGCCACGGCACAAGCCGTGCATCTGCCAATCCCAGATGTCGGCGTTGGGCCCAGGGAGGTGGTTCGGCTGTGGCATGTGAACTCCTAGGGTGTGTGCTCGCCTCGTGAGCCGCAGGGACTTTCTTGCTGAGTGAACCGAACGGCGTCTTGTTCACCGCTCCTTCGAACGAGATCAACGTTATGTTGGTCGGGGAAATCGCGTCAATAGTTCTTCATCGTGGTCATTTGCATAGATGCAACTCGAGAATTTAACTCGACAGACATTTACTTCGGACCAATGGCGTGCGTGCCTCTCGTGTTGAAAATGGGTCGATGACGCGCGACCATGACTGTGTGCCGGCTCGGTCGGTGACGGAAGTTCTCTTCGTCTGCGGCGCAGGGCAGTCGGCCGCGCACATGCGGCCGAGAGTAAGGACCGGCCTTCAGGGCTCAGTGTTGTCCCTGGCCAGGGGCCTGGTTGTCGCGTCGTCGACGCTGCGTGCGCAGGGCTGCACGGACCGTCGTCGGTGCGGCCGACCGTGTGCGAGGAAATCGCCGAGGGCGTATGTCGGACCACGCCGAGCGGTTGCTTCGAACGCGGCGAGCGGTGTCACGCGGCGCGGCCCCGCCGAAAGCGGCGACGCACGCCATTAACCTGACGGCTACAAAAGCGTCAGACATTGCTCATACGCCGGCCATTCGCGGAAATGTAAATTCCATGAAACAAAGCGCGGACCGGTTCGCACAATGTCTCCGAATCGGGGAATTGACCGATGCGACGCGTCGGAAAGCAGCCAGTGCTCTGCGCTGTTCATCCGTGCGTCCGACTTCGCTGACGAGAGTCCGAACTTCCGCCTACCTGATTGCCGGATCGTGATCGCCGGACTGTGGTTGCCGGCCTGGTGTCACTCGGTCGTACCCTTACGGCGTGCATTACGTCGATGCAGGGTCGACCTGCGAAAATTCCTGGCGGGCAGTGCTTCCGCGGCGCAGGGTCGTCCGCGGCCGGACGCTGATCGAAGCGGTGGGATGAACGCGTCGGCGAATGCTGCCTCGGATGAGGTGCGGAACGCCGCGTGGGGTTCGACGCCAGGTCTCTGGCCGCTGCCCACCGTCACCGAACCACTGGCCAGGTGGCACCGGGCCGTTGCACTCGGCGGACAAGGCAGATACAGCCTCGGAGCTGCCGAACTGGACGTTCTGGAGCGTGGGCTGCCGCCGGGGCATGTTCTGGGTTCGCTCGCGGCGTCGACGCGGGCGTCGTGGCTACGGCAGATGGGGCGCCACACCGTGGCCGCGCGGTTCGACGGTGCTGCGCTGACGCGGACAGGACAGGCCGGATCGGAACTCTTCCTCGAGGCAGGATGCGACGCATTCGTCGGGCTTGCTGCGGACGCTCTCGGTTCCGGCAGCTTCGGCAGCGCCTCGGCGCTGTTGGGACGAGCCGGCCGGCTGCTGGCCGAACACGATGATCGAGAACGTCTCTGGAGACCCGCACTGCGGCTGCGGTGGGTGAGCGCGGAGCTGGCGATGCTGTCCGGGGACGGTCCTGCATCCGTCCGACACGCTCTCGACGCGCGCGAGGAGGCGACCGATACCGTTTCGTTACGACACCGAATCAAGACCGACCTGATCGTTGCTGCTGCCCACAGCTCGGTCGGGGACGTCGATCGAGCCGCTGGCCTGGCTCGCACCGTGCTCGATGCCTGTTCGGAGCATGGACTGGTGCCGCTGCGATGGGCCGCGGCGATGTTGCTGAACGGTCTCGGGGAAGTCACGGAACCACCGTCCGTGGTGGCCGACTCCTCGGCGGTTCTCGCTCGTCGTGGAGGCATTGTCGCTGGTGCGTGAGACGGCGGACCGAGTGGTTCGATCTCGGCGTTCCGAGGTCGCTATCCTTACAAGGTTCCACCTGCAGGTGGAAGCGTCTTCCGATGTTCGGCGGCGTCACTGTAACGCGGGGAATCCTTGAGCGATGAACAACACGGGTGAGGAGTTGGACTCCTTCGTCGCTGCCGCAGCGCAGGGCGAGCGTGCCGCACTCTCCCGAGTATTGGAAATCATCCGTCCACTCGTCGTGCGGTACTGCCGCGCTCGGGTGGGATCCGCCGAGCGTGGCCAACTCTCTGCGGACGACGTAGCGCAGGAGGTCTGCTTGGCAGTCATGACAGCCCTGCCTCGCTACCAGGACCAAGGTCGCCCGTTCATGGCCTTCGTATACGGAATTGCCGCACACAAGGTTGCAGATGCGCATCGAAGCGCCTCACGTAACAAATCGGACCCAGCCGCCGAAGTACCAGATGTCGTCTCGACAGAACACGGTCCCGAGCAACGCGCCTTGGAATCGGAGTCGAGCAGACAGATGACCGCGTTGCTGGACACCCTTCCGGCGAAGCACAGAGAGATTCTCGTGCTCCGCCTCATTGTCGGATTATCGGCGGAAGAGACAGCCGCTGCGGTCGGCAGTACTGCAGGTGCCATCCGCGTGGCTCAACACAGAGCCCTCGCGAAGTTGAAGAACGAAGTTGTGAAAGCGGGTGAAATGTATGGCTAGGAACAACGGCCGCGACGGCATTCCCCGTATCGGTCGACCCGACGGGTCGGCCTCCATACCACCTGCCTCGGATCCGTACGCCGACATGGGCACCGACACCGGCCCGGTCGACATTGCCGCAGTCCGCCGCGACGACGAGTTCATCGACGCCATCGGTGGTGACGGTCCCGTTGCCACCGACAACGCCGACGAGTACCAACTCGCCCTTCTGCTCGCGAGTTGGCGAGCCGAGATCGTTACGCCTGCCCTTCCCTCCGGCCCGCGTCTCGACGAGGTCGTGGCCGTTGTCGAGCAGGAGATAGTCGCCGCAGGTTCGAATCGACGGTCGAAGTCACGTTCGCGTCCGACTCTGCTGCGTCCGATCGCGGGAGCCGCGGCGGCCATCGCGGTGGTCATGGGTGGGCTCGTCGTGTTCTCCTACAATTCGTCTCCGGGTGACCCACTGTGGAGCGTCAAGTCCGTCGTGTTCTCGCAGCAGGCGGATTCGACTGTGGCGCAGATCGATACGTCGTCGAAGCTGTCGCAGGCCGAGGAACTGATCGCGGCGGGTGACGTCGAAGGCGCACGTGCGCTGTTGGACGGCGCCTCTGCTGCAACGGGTGGCGTCATCGATCAGGCACAGAAGAGTGATCTCGAGGTCTGGCTGCAGCGGCTCACCGAGCAACTGCAGGCGCTGATCCCGACGCTTCCGTCACTGGTGCCGCCGACGTTCGATACGCCGCTTCTGCCTCCCGACACAGCGCAATCGATCATTCCGCCCGGAGTGCCGGTCACGTCGGTGCCGCCGGTTCTGCCGGCCGTGCCCTCCACCGATGCGCTCCTGCCTCAGCTTCCGCCCACCACTGGCCCGGCAACATCGGAGCCGACGGCACCGCCGATCACTCAGACGAGTGATCCGGTTCCGACGATCGTGTCCGAGCCGAGTCCCACCACGGCGTCGGCCAGTGGCTCGACCGGTTCCGACGCGTCCTCGGCTCGTGTCGACACGTCCGAGAACGGCGGCTGACCGGCCGCCTGTGCCGGCCGATCGCCCGTAGAGCTCAGCCGATACAAGCAAGCGCCCGACTCCGATGAATTCGGTGTCGGGCGCTTCTTCGTGCTCGGGGCGTCAGTTCTGAAAATCCGTCAGTTCTGAAAATCCGTCAGCTCTGAAAACCCATTCAGTTCTCGAAACCCGTCAGTTCTCGAAACCGTCGCCCTGCAGCGCGTCGTTCATCGACGCATCTGCGTAGCCACGGCAGTAGTCCCATGTGACATAGGCGTCGGGAACGGGGTCGTAGGCGGGCTCGTGCGGACGCACGGTGCCGTCGACGAGGAGCTGCAGGAGGTTGGCTCTCAGCATGTCCCAGTCGTGGTAGTGGTCTTGTTGGCAGTCTTCGCAGCACACCACGAGTCCACGTATCCCGCGGTGGCCGAGGAGCGCTTCGTAGACTGCGAGGTCGGCAAGATCCTCCTCGACGGCAAGCCGCTCCTGAGGATCCAGCGGCTGGCCGGGCTCGATTGCATCGAGAGCGGCCGAGGGGTCGGCTGGGTCACCGGCGAAGGGGTCCGGCGGAAGACCTGGAGGCAATTGATCGCGCACGACTCCACGGTACGCAGGACTGGTGGGTCTGCGCCAGCCGTTCGCCGTCGACACACCGAGATATCTGTCCGTTCCGGGCGCTTCGAAGCGGATTGCCCGCCGTCCGTGATGCGCGTTCACGTTGCTCGGACCCCAGGCGATACCATGGAAAGAGGCGCCGCGGCCGAGCGCGCGCACGCGTCCATTTCTCGATCCCTCACTGTCTCCATCCGTTCTCGAACACGCTTCTCCGACGCATCGATCGTGCGCCCGAGATGCACCCAGGCTCTAGGGAGGGCCAGATCCGCATGAGTAGTTCCGGAGCCCATGTCCGTACCGGTGGCGACGACCCCAACAAGGTCGCCATGCTCGGTCTCACTTTCGACGACGTTCTTCTTCTTCCTGCCGCATCGGACCTGATTCCGAGTGCGGTGGACACATCCAGTCAGATCACACGTGAGATCCGGCTGCGAGTGCCGCTCGTCAGCTCGGCGATGGACACCGTCACCGAAGCGCGAATGGCCATTGCGATGGCGCGTGCGGGCGGAATGGGTGTCCTCCATCGGAATCTGTCCCTCCAGGATCAGGCATCACAGGTCGAGACGGTCAAGCGCTCCGAGGCAGGCATGGTGACCGACCCCGTCACCTGCAAGCCGACCGACTCCCTCGCCGAGGTCGACGCGATGTGTGCGCGTTTCCGTATCTCGGGTCTGCCCGTCACCGACGAGACCGGTGCACTCGTGGGCATCATCACCAACCGTGACATGCGCTTCGAGGTCGACCAGAATCGCCGCGTCGCCGAGGTCATGACCAAGGCTCCGTTGATCACTGCTCGCGAGGGTGTCACCGCGGAGGCTGCTCTCGGGTTGCTGCGTCGTCACAAGATCGAGAAGCTCCCGATCGTGGACGGGCAGGGCGCGCTCACCGGACTCATCACCGTCAAGGACTTCGTCAAGACCGAACAGCACCCGTTCGCCACCAAGGACCGCGACGGCAGGCTGCTCGTCGGTGCTGCAGTGGGCGTCGGGCAGGACGCGTGGGCACGCTCGATGGCGCTCACCGACGCAGGCGTCGACGTGCTCATCGTCGACACAGCGCACGGTCACAATTCACAGGTGCTCGAGATGGTCAGCAAGCTCAAAGCCGAGGTCGGCGAGCGCGTGCAGATCGTCGGTGGCAACATCGCCACCCGCGCCGGCGCTCTTGCGCTGGTCGAGGCAGGTGCCGACGCGGTGAAGGTCGGTGTGGGACCAGGTTCCATCTGCACCACGCGTGTCGTCGCGGGTGTCGGGGCTCCACAGATCACCGCGATTCTCGAGGCCGTTGCCGCGTGCAAGCCGCACGGTGTTCCGGTCATCGCCGACGGCGGTCTCCAGTTCTCCGGTGACATCGCCAAGGCACTCGCGGCGGGTGCGTCGACGGCGATGCTCGGTTCGCTGCTGGCAGGCACGGCCGAATCGCCGGGTGAGCTGATCCTCGTGGGCGGCAAGCAGTTCAAGAGCTACCGCGGTATGGGGTCGCTCGGTGCGATGCAGGGCAGGGGAGGTGCCAAGTCCTTCTCCAAGGACCGCTACTTCCAGGACGACGTACTGGCCGAGGACAAGCTGGTCCCCGAAGGCATCGAAGGTCGGGTTCCCTACCGCGGCCCGTTGTCGCAGGTCATTCATCAGTTGACCGGTGGACTGCGCGCGGCCATGGGGTACACGGGATCCAACTCGATCGAAGAACTGCAGGACGCGCAGTTCGTGCAGATCACCGCTGCAGGTCTGAAGGAGAGCCATCCGCACGACATCACGATGACTGCGGAAGCACCCAACTACTCCACTCGCTGACCCGTCCGATCGACGGTCACACACCTTCTCGAGAAAGGGGCGCGCGTGCGCGACCTCGTTGAAATCGGCATGGGCAGAGAAGCCCGTCGTACCTACCAGCTCGACGACATCGACATCGTGCCTTCGCGTCGTACTCGGTCGTCGAAAGAGGTCTCGACGGCCTGGCAGCTCGACGCATACCGCTTCGACATCCCGGTGCTCGCCCATCCGACCGACGCACTCGTCTCGCCCGAGTTCGCCATCGAACTGGGTAAGCAGGGTGGCCTCGGTGTCATCAACGGCGAAGGTCTGTGGGCTCGACACTCGGACGTGCAGGCGAAGCTCGACGAGCTGGTTTCCGTGGCGGAGAACGACGTCGACGTCGACGCCCCGATCGCGTTGCTGCAGAAGTTGCATGCGGCGCCGCTGCAGCCCGATCTGCTCGCCGCGGCTGTCGCGCAGGTTCGCGCGGCCGGTGTCACCGTTGCGGTGCGGGTCAGTCCGCAGAGTGCGGCGAGCCTGACTCCCGCACTGGTCGCCGCAGGTATCGATCTGTTGGTGATTCAGGGCACCATCATCTCGGCCGAGCACGTGGCGCACGGCGACGAGGAACCGCTGAACCTGAAGACGTTCATCGCCGAGCTCGACATTCCCGTCATCGCAGGCGGTGTCAGTGATCACCGCACCGCGCTGCACCTGATGCGTACCGGTGCGGCGGGTGTCATCGTCGGTTACGGCTCGGTCGAGGGTGGGACCACGACGGGCGAGGTTCTCGGCATCGGAGTACCGATGGCGACGGCGATTGCCGATGCGGCAGCTGCGCGTCGGGACTACCTCGACGAGACCGGTGGTCGTTACGTCCACGTCATCGCCGACGGTGACATCGTCTCCTCCGGCGGCCTCGCGAAAGCAATCGCGTGCGGCGCCGATGCCGCGGTTATCGGTGCCCCTCTCGCGGCGGCAGCGGAAGCTCCCGGCGGCGGTTGGTACTGGCCGTCCGCTGCGGCGCATCCGTCGATGCCGCGTGGCGCTCTGCTTCCGGTCGCTGCGGGTGAGCGTCCGAGCCTCGGTCAGGTGCTGCACGGGCCGTCGAGCGAGCCGTACGGTTCGATCAACCTCGTCGGTGGCCTGCGTCGGTCGATGGCGAAGTCCGGTTACTCGGACCTCAAGGAATTCCAGAAGGTCGGCCTGAACGTCAGGGCGTAGGCGGCGTAGCTGCACAGAAGAAGCGCGTATCCCTTTCGGGGTGCGCGCTTTTTTCGTGCGGCCATGTCCCCGTGCGCGCGGAGTTGCGTCGGGTGTTTCTGCACACGCACCGGTGGCGGGACCACACTTGGTGATACTCGTGGTTACAGCTACAGTGACTTTGTGCCGACTGTCACAAACGTGTTGGCAGTTCCGAGATAATGTCATCTCATGTGTGGCCCCGGTCACTCCGGGGTGGTTCGCGTAGAGGCGGAGGTCGAGAAGTATGGAGTCACGGACTCGCGATACCGAGTACGACGTGTTGATCGTCGGTTCGGGTTTCGGCGGCAGCGTCACCGCACTGCGCCTGGTCGAGAAGGGCTACAAGGTCGGCATTCTCGAAGCAGGCAGGCGGTACGAGGACAAGGACTTCGCCAAGACCAGTTGGGATCTCAAGCGATTCCTGTGGGCGCCCAAGCTCGGCTGCTACGGCATCCAGCGTGTGCATCTGCTGCGTGACTGCCTCATTCTCGCGGGCGCAGGCGTCGGCGGGGGATCGTTGAATTACGCCAACACCCTGTACCAGCCGCCCGAGCCCTTCTTCGCGGACAAGCAGTGGGCGCACATCACCGACTGGAACAGTGAACTCTCCCCGTTCTACGACCAGGCGACGCGGATGCTCGGCGTGGTCCGCAACCCGCACATGACGCCGTCCGACGAGGTCATGAAGTCCGTCGCCGAGGACATGGGTGTGGGGGACACCTTCATCCAGACGCCGGTCGGAGTCTTCTTCGGTGACGAACCGGGCAAGAAGGTCGGCGACCCGTACTTCGGCGGAGTCGGCCCGGAGCGCACCGGCTGCATCGAATGCGGTGAATGCATGACCGGGTGCCGTCACGGAGCGAAGAACACGCTGCTCAAGAACTATCTCGCCCTCGCCGAACGTGCAGGCGCCGAGATCATCCCCATGACCACCGTCAGCGGACTCCGTGCCCTGCCCGACGGCACGTGGGATGTCTCGACCGAACGCACCGGGGCGTGGGTTCGTAAGAGTCCCAAGACCTACACGGCCGCGAATGTCGTTCTGGCGGCGGGCACGTGGGGCACGCAGAACCTGTTGCACAAGATGAAGGACGACGGCGCGCTACCCCGGTTGTCCGACACACTCGGCGAGCTCACACGCACCAATTCGGAATCGATCGTGGGAGCGGCGAAGCTGAAAGTCGACCCCGAGATGGACCTGACGAGGGGCGTCGCGATCACGTCGTCGTTCCATCCGTCACCCAATACCCACATCGAACCCGTCCGCTACGGCAAGGGCTCGAACGCGATGGGCATGCTCCAGACGCTGATGACCGACGGCGGTGGACGGGTTCCGCGTTGGCTGAAGTTCGTGTTCCTGACCATCGCCCATCCGGTCGAATTCCTGCGCGTGGTGAGCGTCAAGAACTGGAGTGAGCGCACCATCATCGCGTTGGTGATGCAGAACCTGGACAACTCGATCACCACGTTCACCAAGCGCGGGCTGTTCGGCCGCAAGGTCTCGAGCAAACAGGGTCACGGTGAACCCAATCCGACGTGGATCCCGGAGGGCAACGACGCCACCCGCCGCATCGCGAAGAAGATCGGCGGCGTCGCAGGCGGCACGTGGGGCGAGCTGTTCAACATTCCGCTGACGGCCCATTTTCTCGGCGGCTGCGCCATTGCCTCGGATCCCGAGCACGGCGTCATCGACCCGTATCACCGCGTGTACGGCTACCCGACGATGAGCATCGTCGACGGTTCGGCCGTGTCTGCCAATCTCGGTGTGAACCCGTCGCTGACGATCAGTGCGCAGGCCGAGCGTTCGGCTGCGTTGTGGCCGAACAAGGGCGAGCAGGATCTTCGTCCGCGCCAGGGTCTGCCGTACGAGAGGTTGGACCCGATCGCACCGAACAGGCCCGTGGTGCCCCAGTCCGCTCCCGCCGCTCTGCGTCTGCCGATCGTCGAAATTCGCTCGCCCAGGCCCGCTGCCACGGGTGCTGCGTAAAGGCGCACTCGGCGCGCAATAGACTGAGCCGGTGACCGCTACGCAGCAGCCCGACCCCGCCCTGCCCAGGCCAGTACTCGTCGTCGACTTCGGTGCCCAGTACGCACAGTTGATCGCGCGCCGAGTTCGCGAGGCCAATGTGTACTCCGAAGTGATTTCGCATACGGCCTCGATCGAGGAGATCGCCGAGAAGAACCCCATCGCACTGGTGCTGTCCGGCGGACCGTCGAGCGTCTACGCCGAGGGCGCACCCGCCCTCGATGCCAAGATCTTCGACCTCGATGTGCCGGTGTTCGGGATCTGCTACGGCTTCCAGGCGATGGCTCAGGCTCTCGGCGGCACCGTGGCGCACACCGGTACTCGCGAATACGGACGCACCCAGCTCACTGTCGACGGCGGAGTGCTGCACGACGGTCTGCCCGCCACACAACCGGTCTGGATGAGCCACGGGGATGCGGTCACGGAGGCACCCGACGGATTCACGGTCACCGCCACCAGCGCGGGCGCACCCGTCGCGGCATTCGAGAACGTCGAGCGTCGGCTGGCGGGCGTCCAGTACCACCCCGAGGTTCTCCATTCCCCCCACGGCCAGCAGGTTCTCAGCCGCTTCCTGCACGAGACCGCGGGCATCAAGGCCGACTGGACCGCCGCGAACATCGCCGACGCCCTCGTCGAGCAGGTCCAGGAGCAGATCGGTGAGAGCGGTCACGCCATCTGCGGCCTGTCCGGAGGCGTCGATTCCGCAGTGGCGGCGGCTCTCGTCCAGCGAGCCATCGGCGACCGCCTGACGTGTGTGTTCGTCGATCACGGGCTCCTCCGCGAGGGCGAGCGTGAGCAGGTCCAGCAGGACTTCGTGGCAGCGACGGGCGCCAAGCTCGTCACCGTCGACGCCGTCGACACGTTCCTCGGAGCTCTCGAAGGGGTCTCCGATCCCGAGGAGAAGCGCAAGATCATCGGGCGTGAGTTCATCCGCAGCTTCGAGGGTGCGGTGGCCGAAGTGTTGGGTGAGAACGCCTCTCACGGTGCCGAGGTCGACTTCCTCGTGCAGGGAACCCTGTACCCCGACGTGGTCGAGTCGGGCGGTGGTTCGGGGACCGCGAACATCAAGAGTCACCACAACGTGGGCGGGCTGCCCGACGACCTGCAGTTCACGCTCGTCGAGCCGTTGCGAACGCTGTTCAAGGACGAAGTCCGTGCTGTCGGAAGGGAACTCGGGCTTCCCGAGGACATAGTCGGACGCCAACCGTTTCCCGGCCCCGGACTCGCCATCCGTATCGTCGGCGAGATCACCCGCGACCGTCTGGCGACGCTGCGCCATGCCGACTCGATCGTGCGTGAAGAGCTGACGATGGCCGATCTCGACAACCAGATCTGGCAGTGCCCCGTCGTGCTGCTCGCCGACGTCCGGAGCGTCGGGGTGCAGGGCGACGGCCGGACTTACGGTCACCCGATCGTGCTGCGTCCGGTATCGAGCGAGGACGCCATGACAGCCGATTGGACGCGGTTGCCGTACGAGGTCCTGGAAACCATTTCGACTCGGGTGACCAACGAGGTTCCGGAGGTCAACCGAGTCGTTCTCGACGTGACGAGCAAGCCGCCGGGCACCATCGAGTGGGAGTGAGTTCCTAGCTTCTGCCTCTACGCGTCGGCGCGAGTAGCAGGGCGAGGCCCACCACGATGGCGACGACGACGAACACCCAACGGAACTGGACGTCGCCGAGAGTATCGATCGCCGCCGGCCCGATCAGTGCACTGACGCTGACGACGAGGGCAGCGAGACCGACGAGGAAGAGCACCGCGGACGGACGAGTGCGTGCCTGGTTCTCCTCGGTGGTGTCGGAGTCGCTGTCGCCGTACTGCCACTTCTCACCCATGGAAGACCTCCAGATTTCCGGCCCGAGCGAACCCGTCGATCCGCAGGACCGAGTGGTTGTCGGGTGAGTTTCCTTGCTGCAGACCGGAGGGACCGCAGTCGGTGCTCGCCATCAGGGACGTGCAGTCGGTTTCGAGGTTCATGCTCTCGGGGACGTAGACGGTGGCGTTGCCCGCTGTGACGTCGACCGAAATGGTCCTGTCCTCGGTCAGTGTGAGTCCGCGCAGATCGAGCTCGAGCTCTCCACCCTGCACCGTGTAGGTCGGCTGTAGATCAGCGAGCGTGGTCGGGGCGAAATTGTGCTGTCCCGAGTACTGTTCGTCGAACTGAATGGGGCCGATGATCGAGGCGAGGATCACGAACGCGAGCAGTGGACCTGTCACGACGAGCAATCCATAGCCCTTGCGGAGGAACGCCCCGACGACCAGTCCGATACCCACGACTGCGAGTGCGACGGCTGCGATGCGGGCCGGGGACAGCCACTCCGATTCCGTTGCCGCTGCGACGGCTCCGGTGATCGCGGCCGCCAACAGTGCCAGACCGATGAAGCTGGAGGTCCACCGGGAGCGCTTCTTCTTGTCGATGACCGCGGGTGTGTCGACTGCCGCCGGTTCGGGTAGATCCCACGCGAAGGGCGCGACGCCGAGGGGGTCCCACGACGGCGGTGTCGGTTGCGGCTCGGCGGCTCGGTCGTCGGTCGTCGACGTGTCGGTCGACTTGTCGGTCGTCGGTTCGGTCGACTTGGTGAGATCGACGTCTTTCGCCGGCTCGGACGTGGGTCGCGCGGGCGGTGGCGTCGGGACGTAGCTCTTCGGCAGCGTCGTGTACGGGGTGTAGCGGTCGTACGAGGCCGATTGCGCGTCGTATTGCGGCGGCCGATAGTGAGCGCCTGCCCACGGGTTCGGGGTGTACGGGGAGTTGAACGAGATCGGGAATCCCTGCTGGGGATACGTCTGGGTTCCGCCGGGCAGGAAAGCGGGAGGTTCCGGCTGTCGCTGATGCAGGAGCCACAGTCCAGCGAGCAGCGCGAGCATACTGATGAGCCCGGAACCGCCCAGCCCGACTCCGACAGGTCCCAGCGTCGTCACAGCGATGGCGAGGGCGACGACCAACACCACTATCTTGGTGTTGGATTCGGAACTGCTGCCCTTGCCGACGAGGGACTCCGCAGGCGATGCCGAATCGCCTGCCTTGCTGAAGAGGAGCCAGGCCGCGAGGTAGAGAACGATTCCGGCGCCGCCGAAGATCGTCCCTACTACCAGTGCGACTCGTACCAGGACCGGATCGACGTTGTATCGATATCCGATTCCTGCCGCGACGCCCGCTATGTGGCCCCGCTGAGGCAACCGATACGGACGAGTGCGCCACATCTGCTGAAGCTGTTCGGAGACGGTTGCGTTGCTCATAGAACCATCGTGGTCGTCGTGCGCGCCGAAAACATCAGGGATCGCCCTGATCTTCGGAGTCGGGGCCAGGAATGAACTCGCCGCCGAAGTCGCTTGGGTTAGGGGAAGGTCGTGTCGAATTCATACAGGAGGCGAAGTGAAGATCGGAATCATCGGAGCAGGATTCATCGGAGGAACTCTCACCCGCAAGCTGACGGCTCTGGGGCACGAGGTGAGGGTGTCGAACTCTCGCGCACCCGAGACTCTCGCGGAACTCGCAGCCGAGACGGGCGCGCACGCGGTTCTGAACACCGAGGCCGCCGAGGACGCGGATCTGGTGATCGTGAGCATCCCGCAGAAGAACACGCCTGATCTGCCGAGCACGATCGTCGAGTCGGCCAAGCCGGGAGCTCCGATCATCGAGACCAACAACTACTATCCGCAGCAGCGCGATGGCCTGATCGCAGAGATCGAGAACGGCAAGACCGAAACTGCCTGGGTCGCCGAACATCTCGGATCGCGGGCCGGTGACGTCGTGAAGGTGTTCAACGGCATCTTCTGGAAGCATCTGTTGGAGAAGGGTGCACCGGCGGGCTCGGCGGGACGTATCGCGCTGCCCGTCGCGGGCGCCGACGGCGCCGGGAAGAAGCTCGTGTTCGACGTCGTGGATGCACTCGGGTTCGATCCCGTCGACGCGGGCACCGTCGAACAATCGTGGCGTCAGCAGCCCGGCACTCCGGTATACGGAAAGGATTACGACGCCGACGGCGTGAAGAAGGCACTTGCCGAGGCGAGCGAAGTCCGCACCGCGGAATGGCGTGCGTGAGTCGCCGATAGCGGGGTAGATCAGGGGAAGCCCTGATGCGGACGGGGAGCCGATCGTGCCAGGATCGTACTGTGCACCCTGTCAACCAAGCAGCCTCGCCAGGAGGCTACGAGCCCGCCAAGTTCCATCGGCGTGGTGGTGGACGCATCGTGGGTGGCGTCGCCGGCGGAGTGGCCGATCACCTCGGTGTCGACGTGTTCAAGGTTCGCGTCGCGTTCGCGTTGCTGGCAATCATGGCGGGTGCGGGGATTTTCGCCTACGGCCTGCTGTGGATCTTCAGCCCCGCGGGCGACGACGTCGATCGACCCAGCAGCGCCGAACGGCAGCGAGCGCTCGGTCTCGCTGCCGTCGGCCTCGGGCTGGCCGCGGCGTTGGCCTGGTTGCTGAACGGTACTGCGGCATCGGTGCTGGTGCCGCTCGTCGTGGTGATCGTGGGTGCGGCGCTGGTGTGGCGCGAGTTCGACTCGGAAGGGCCACGTTCGGTTCTCGGCATGCCCAAGAAGCCGACGGTGCTGAGCTGGGCGCGTGTCGTCGGCGGCGCCACGCTGATCGTGCTGGGACTCGGCGTCGTCGTCCTGGCACAGGTCGATCTGGCGTCGGTGCGTTCCTCGCTGCTCGCGGTGATCGTCACGCTGGTGGGTGCCGCGTTGCTGACCGTTCCCCTGTGGCTACGGATGTGGCGGACGTTGAACGCGGAGCGATCGGCGCGTATCCGCAACGACGAGCGGGAGGAAATCGCGTCGCACCTGCACGATTCGGTACTGCAGACGCTCGCACTGATCCAGAAGCAATCGGATCAGCCACAGGAGGTGATGCGGCTTGCGCGTGGGCAGGAGCGTGAGCTGCGCAAGTGGTTGTTCGAGGGCGGGGATCCGGATCATTCGTCTCTCGCCGAAGCGCTGAAGACCATCTCCGGTGAGGTCGAGGACCAGCACGGCGTCACGGTCCGTCCCATCACCGTCGGTGATGTGCAGTTGGCACCCGACGATTCGGATTCCGGTCTGTCTCGCGAGATCTTCACCGCCCTGCTGGGAGCCACCCGCGAAGCCCTCGTCAACGCGGCGAAACACTCGGGGGAGACCAACATCGACCTGTTCGCCGAAACCGAGGACGACAAGGTGACGGTGTTCGTTCGTGATCGCGGCACCGGGTTCGACGAAAATCTCGTGCCGGTCGATCGCCAAGGCCTCGCCAAGTCCATTCGTGGCAGGGTCGAGCGCCGTGGTGGCGAGGTGTCGGTGCGCTCCGGCGTCGGAAAGGGAACCGAGGTTCGAATCCTGATGCCACGGGACGGTGGCAGCAGGGATACTTCGAGGCAGAATCGAACCGAGACCACCCAACCGATACCGCAGGAGCAGCCCAGGTGACCGACACCTTCCGTGTCTTTCTAGTCGACGATCATGCAGTCTTTCGGTCAGGAGTTCGCACCGAGCTGGGGCGGGAGACCGATATCGAGGTCGTAGGAGAGGCTGGGGGAGTCGCCGACGCGATTGCCGGGATCGAGTCGACGAAGCCGGACGTCGTGCTGCTCGATGTGCACATGCCCGACGGCGGAGGCGTCGCCGTCCTGAGCCGCATCTCCGCAGGTCCGGTGTGTCTGGCGTTGTCGGTGTCCGATGCGGCCGAGGATGTCATCGCCGTCATCCGGGCTGGGGCGCGCGGGTATGTCACGAAAACGATCTCGGGCTCCGAGCTCGCCGACGGTGTACGACGCGTCGCCGGGGGAGATGCGGTGTTCTCCCCGCGCCTGGCAGGTTTCGTGCTCGACTCGTTCACCGGAAAGTCGAATGCTCCCGAACCCCCGCTCGACCCCGAACTGGATTCGCTGACGCCTCGTGAGCTAGAGGTGCTCAGGCTCCTCGCGCGTGGGTACACCTACCGGGAGATAGCCGAGGATCTGTTCATCTCGGTCAAGACCGTCGAGACCCACGCCTCGAACGTGCTCCGAAAGACCCAGCAGTCGAACAGGAACGCGCTGACGAGATGGGCGCACAATCGTCGTATCGACTGAACTGGAAGATTAGACTTTCGGAGACTTCTGGGCTCGCCACGTGCACACTAGCGTTTCTGTCATGGCAGAGAAGAACGAGTCCGTTCTGTGGCTCTCGACCGGTGACCGTATATTTCTCGGCGTCGCCGCACCCCTCGTCGGCGGAGTTCTCGGGTTCTTTCTTCCGCGTTTCGCATCGTGGGTGACGACGCTGGCATGGGTTCCCTTCCAGGGCCCATTCGAACTCGTCGCCTCGTGGTCGTCGTGGTGGGTGCCGTACGTCTTCGCGGCCGTGGGGGTCGCGGTGGGTGCCGCGTTCGTGGCGGTTGCGTTGTACG
Source organism: Rhodococcus yunnanensis NBRC 103083 (assembly GCF_001895005.1). Lineage (GTDB taxonomy): Bacteria > Actinomycetota > Actinomycetes > Mycobacteriales > Mycobacteriaceae > Rhodococcoides > Rhodococcoides yunnanense. The sequence goes on from NZ_BCXH01000019.1 coordinate 99,958, forward strand.
AAAGCCTCAGGGTCGTCGTCGCCGAGTCGGGAATTCGCGTGACTCAGGACGGGGAGACCACGGGATTCGACCGGTCGGAGGCAGCGACCGTGTTCGTCGACGGTAAAGAGCTCGTGGTTCTCGACTCGGCATCCCGACAGGTCGTTCGCGCTCCGATCGAGGAGAAAGCGCATGCCGTGGAGCAGGTGTTCACGTCGCACGGATATTCGTTCGTCGACGGTGACCCCTACGAGAGCTTGTATCAGCGTTGGGTTCCTGACACTCCTGCGCTCCCCGCGGAGATCAATGCGGTGATGCGTGCACGAGAGAAGGCGTTGGAGAAGAAGTCTCGTACTGATGTGTCAGAGTTACGTGTCGAACTGGACAGGTTGGGAATCGTGGTTCGAGACAGGAAGAGCAGTCAGTACTGGCGACCTCTGGTGCGGCCGTGACACCGCGGGCTCGGCGGCGTGAACGCTGGTGGGACATCGGCGGGATTCTGTTCGCGCTTGCTGTTGCGTGGCTCGTGGTGGCGGATCTTCCTACCTCGCTCTCGGATTCGAAAACCCTTCTTGTGATCTGTCTTTCGCTGGCGTCGTCCACAATGCTGTGGTGGAGGCGTCGGTGGCCGGTGGCAATTGCGTTGATGCTCGCGGTTCCGACACTGCTCACCGATGCGGTCGGTGGTGCTGCACTCGTCGCGATCTACACGGTTGCCTCGCGCGATTCGTGGCGGGTCACGGTCGCTCTCGTATCGGTTCATCTCGTCGCGTCCGCGTTCTGGCTCAGGATCTTCGAGGACGGTCGATCCTTCTACGCGGAGATGGTTCTTAGTCTTGCGCTGCTCAGTATTCCGACTACATGGGGGATGGTCGTCAAAGCGCGACGAGAGGTGATCGACTCGTTGCGAGATCGCGCGGAGAGGGCTGAGACTGCAGCGCTGGAGCGAGCCGATCGAGTGCGTGGACAGGAACGGGAGCGGATCGCCAGGGAGATGCACGACGCTCTGGCGCACAGGATTTCGATGGTCAGTCTGCATGCCGGTGCGCTGGAAGTGCGCGTCGATGCAGACAGAGCCGAGATCGAGGCGATTGCAGGAACCATCAGAGCGAGTGCGCACGGTGCATTGGACGACCTACGTGAGATCCTCGGTGTGCTTCGTTCGGACGAGGACTCACCTCCGGTGCGCCCTGGTTCGTCGATCGCAGCGATTCCAGCTTTGCTCGACGAGGTGCGAACCGTGGGGGTCGTCGTGGATTACGAGAACGAGATCCCTTCGAGTGTCGTCGTTCCAGCGACGCCGGGCAGAAACGTGTTTCGTGTCGTACAGGAAGGGCTCACGAATGCGCGCAAGCATGCGTCGGGGTCACCTGTGCGCGTGCATATCTGGGTCGAAGGGGATGACATACGGGTGTCTCTGACGAATCTGCTCGGGTCACGAGCGTCGGACGTTCCTGGTTCTCGGTCCGGATTGATCGGCTTGACCGAGCGACTCACGCTGTCGGGTGGCAAGCTGGAACACGGAGTGAAGATCGAGGCGGGGTCGGCATTTTATGTCCTGGGAGCATGGTTGCCGTGGAGCGCATGATCGATGTACTCGTCGTCGACGACGACGCACTCGTTCGCTCGGGTCTGTCGATGATCTTGCAGTCGGACAGCGACATCATAGTGGTCGGTGAGGCCGCGGACGGGCAGAAGGGCGTCGAGGCCGCTCGCACACTGCGTCCGGACGTTGTGCTGATGGACATCCGGATGCCGCTGATGGACGGGTTGACTGCAACCGAGATGCTGCGATCCGACGCGGGGTCGTCGGCGATCCTCGTGTTGACCACGTTCGACACTGACGAGTATCTTCTGCGCGCATTGCGTTTGGGAGCGAACGGTTTTCTGCTCAAGGACACCCCGCCTCGGGACATCATCGATGCCGTCAAGAGGGTGAGTGACGGTGAGTCGATGCTGTCACCGTCCGCCGTCGGGAGGCTGGTGTCGGCATGGCGAGAGCAGGATTCTCGCTCGAGGACAACCGGGAATACCTTGGAACAGTTGACCGCACGCGAACTCGAGGTGGCAATTGCGGTGTCTCGAGGATTGTCGAACGCCGAGATCAGCGCGAACCTCTACATGAGCGTCGCGACGGTCAAGGCCTATGTCTCGCGAATCCTGTCGAAACTCGAATGTACCAATCGGGTCCAGATTGCCATCGCCGTGTTCGAATCACGTTGAGCGCTATCAGAGAACGGCGATCAGCACGATGAGGAGCAGAACGACCACACCGACCAGGGCAGCGAGGACTATCGCGGGTGAGACGTCGATCTTGTCGCCCACGACATCGTCGATGCGATCGAGGACGAGCTCGAGCGGATTCTTCTTGCGCGGTGGGTCGAATGCGGGCGGCGCGTAGGGCTTCGGGCTGTCGTCCGAGAGTCCTCCGGAGCGAACGGCGGGAAGCCCGGCGATGGTGTTGCCGAATTCTCTGGACGGTCGGCGCGTTTCCGACACGGGTGTCGATCGGTGCGCCCACGCGGGAACACCGCCGTCGGCGGAAGACAGTGGCGCACCGCGGAGTTGCGCGATGCTGCCTCGGCTGCTGATGGCACGCACGATGATCTCGTCGCGGGCCTGGGCCATCGTGGGACGCCGGGACGGGTCGGGCTCGAGCATGTGCAGCAACGGGTCGGTGAGAGTGCCGGACCGAGTGGGCGGGATGATCTGCCCTTTGGCGACGCGATGCAGAAGCGCGATGGAATCCTGATCTATGTCGAACGGCGGTTTGCCCTCGATCGCCGTGTACAGCGTCGCGCCGAGGGAGAAGACGTCACTGGCCTCCGTCGGATCCTGCCCGCGTGCGACCTCGGGCGCGAAATAGGCGGGCGTTCCGGTGATGACGGACGAATCCGATTCGTCCACATCCCCTTTGGCGCGAGAGATACCGAAATCGCTGATCTTGACGATGCCGAGCTCACGTCCGCGGTCGGCGATCAGGATGTTGCCCGGTTTGATGTCGCGGTGCACGATTCCGGCGTCGTGTGCCTCGGTGAGTGCGTCGGCGACCTGAGCTCCGATCTGTGCGACCTCGTACGGCGGCAGTGAATCGGTGATGTTGAGCGCTTGCGCGAGGCTGCGAGAGGGCATGTATTCCATGACGAGCCACGGTTCGCCGTCCTCGATCGCGACGTCGTGCATCGCGATGGCGTGCGAACTCGACAACCGTGCAGCGATCCGGCCCTCACGCATGGCGCGGTTGCGGATCTCGCGGGCAGCTTTGTCGGACAGTCCCGCGGTGGAGGTGACTTGTTTGACGGCGACCTTGCGGCCCATCAGTGTGTCCTGCGCCAGCCAGACCGCGCCCATCCCGCCGCCGCCGAGCTTGTATGCGAGGCGGTACCTGCCTGCGAGGAGATAGTCGGGTCCCACGACCCGTGCGGCCCGCTTCTGCTCTGTCACGATCACAGGTTAGTTGACTGTGCGGTTCTGTGCCGACGGCGCACCGGCACCGCGCCTCTCGGCGTGTCGACCTGCGGTTTCAGGTTCATCTTGACGTACATCAGCGGAGCGGCTTTACTGGAAGGGAGTTCGAAAGTCTGTTCGAAGGCATGTCTTCCCCGCTGCCTCTCGGGCGGCTCTGGTGCGGCCCTAGTGCGTTCGTTTTTCGTCGATTTTCGGGGAGTTCACATGTCTGATCCCATCGGTGCATCTGCCACCGACACATCTCTGGCAGAGATGTCGCTACCGGAGCGCGTCGAGCACCTGAGACGACGGATGGCGTCGGTTCCATCGCGAAGTGAAGCGCGCTCGATGCCTCATCCTTCACCCTCGGTCCGACAGGCACAGCAGACGCAGGTCCGGCAGACGGTGGAGCCGCAACCGGATGGGCCTCGCAGGGCTGTTCTCGCGGTCCCCGATGCGCTTGCATCGATACTTCCGCACGGTGGTCTGGCACGTGGGTCGGTGGCTGCGGTGTCGGGAGCCGGATCGCTGCTGCTCGGCATGGTGGCTGCGGTCACGGCGTCGGGAAAGCACGTTGCTGTGGTGGGGCAGCCGAGGTTCGGTCTGCTCGCTGCCGCCGAGATGGGTGCCGAGCTGCATCGGCTGGCCGTCGTACCCGATCCGGGCGACGATCCGGTCGAGGTGGCGGCGATTCTGCTCGACGGTCTCGACCTCGTCGTACTCGGTCTGGGAGGGCGATCGGTGTCACCGACACGAGCACGTGCCGTCGTCGCGCGCGCGCGGAGCAAGGGAGCGACGCTTCTGGTGACGGATGGGCAGTGGGATGGCGTCGAACTGCGTCTCGACGCCGTGGTGCGTGGTTACGGAGGTGTCGGTACCGGCTCGCGTTCGGGGCGTGGACGCCTGCGGAACCTGCAACTGGAGGTGCGGGCGCAGGGCAAGGCGATGCGTCCGCGCACCACGTGTTTCGATCTTCGCTCCGAGCACGGCCGTATGGAGTGGTCGGTGGCATCGACCGGGCGGAATGTCGCCGTCGATTCGACCGAGGACGGTCTCGCGGTGCTGGCATGAGTCGTGTCCTGGCGTTGTGGTGTCCGGATTGGCCTGCTGTCGCAGCGGCTGCCGTGGCGGACCTGCCCGCGACGCATCCGGTGGCGGTCACCTCGGGCAACCGTGTGATCGCATGCTCGGCAACGGCACGCGCCGAGGGTGTTCGTAGAGGATTGCGTCGTCGTGAGGCGCAGGCTCGATGCCCGAACGTGCACGTGGCCACGGCGGATTCGGATCGTGACGGGCGTCTGTTCGAGCCTGTCGCAGCCGCTATCGACGCTGTGGCTCCCGGGGTGGAGATTCTGCGTCCCGGGTTGCTGATTCTCGGTGCACGTGGGGTCGGTAGGTACTTCGGATCGGAGCACGCAGCAGCCGAGCGGTTGATCGACCAGGCGTCGAGCACAGGCGTCGAGTGTCAGATCGGGATCGCCGACGAGCTCACGACAGCAGTCATCGCTGCACGTCACGCGGTTGTCGTTCCACGCGGCGGAGGGGCGAAATTCTTGTCTCCGCTGCCGGTTGCCGAGCTGGCCGCGGAACCGAGCCTCGCTGCGCAGGACCGCGAGGAATTGATCGACCTGCTGCGCCGCCTCGGTATCCGCACCATCGGAGCATTCGCGGCGCTCACTGCCGGTGACGTCGCATCCCGGTTCGGGACGGACGCCGTGCTGGCGCACAGAAGTGCACGCGGCGAACCCGAACGCCCTCCGTCGGCCCGCGCGCTTCCACCCGATCTGAACGTGGAATACCCGTGCGATCCGCCGATCGATCGTGTCGATGCCGCAGCATTCGCAGGTAGAGGTATGGCCGAGAAGCTGCACACCAAACTGGCTGCCGCCGGGGTCGCCTGTACACGGCTCCTGGTGCATGCATCCACTGGGAACGGAGAGAATCTCTCCCGGATCTGGCGGTGCGCCGAACCGTTGACCCCGGAGGGCACCGCGGATCGGGTGCGTTGGCAACTCGACGGCTGGCTCACCGGGCGCAGCGAGAACAAGCCGACGGCAGGTATCACCGTTCTGCGTCTGGAACCTGTCGAGGTCGTTGCAGCCGGTGAGCTTCAGTTGGGACTGTGGGGAAGTGTCGGTGACGAGGACGAGAGAGTTCGACGTGCGCTCGTACGCGTGCAAGGTCTACTCGGTGGCGACTCCGTGAAGATCGGCGTTCTCAGTGGCGGCCGTGGGCCTGCCGAACGCGTGACGCTTCGGTCGCTGGGAGACGAACTGGTGCCGCAGTTCGATCCGTCGGCGCCGTGGCCGGGAAAGCTTCCACAACCCGCCCCGGCCGCGGTGATGGAGACGCGGCCCGAGGTGATACTCGAGGACAGCGTCGGTACCCCGGTGCACGTGGACGAGCGAGGCGATTTCGATCGAGTGCCGACGTTGCTTCGTTGGGGGAGCAAGAAGTGGACGTTGCTGGGCTGGGCAGGACCGTGGTCCGTGGACGAACGGTGGTGGGATCCGGCGATCGGCACGCGTGGGGCTCGCCTGCAGGTCATCATCGACGGCAATCGTGCCCTGCTGTTGGTCTACGACACCGTCGGATGGCGCGTCGAGGGCATCTACGAGTGATTCGAATGGTTAGCCTGGGTCAGGTGAGTGTGGATGTGGAAGTACTCGACGTCGCGGGAGTCGACATCGCCTATCGCGACTACGGCGGGCTCGATCCGATTCCGGTGGTGTTGGTGCACGGGATGGGCGGCGACAGCGGTACATGGGATCGATTCGCCTCGGCGCTCGCTTCGGTGGGTCGTCGCGTCATCTCCGTCGATCTGCGTGGGCACGGGCGCAGCTCTCACGCCGACGATTACTCGTTCGACTCCTTCGGCACGGACATCGCGGCGGTACTCGATCACCTCGGCCTGGAGCAGTCGGATCTGGTGGGCCATTCTCTCGGCGGATACGCAGTGTCGATCGTCGCGCAGGAACGCCCCCGGTCGATCCGGTCTCTTGTGATCGAGGAGATGCCCATTCCCATTCGGCCCGGTGATGCGCCACCGACACTCACCGGCCGATTCCCCTCGGTGACCGAACTGTGGCACGCGGGCACGAGCATCATCAGGCATCCGCGTGCGGTCTTCGCGTTCGATCGCTCGATGACCAAACCTGCTCTGGTGCAGTTCCGTCAGCCCAACTCGCAGTGGTGGGAGAAGCTGTCCGATATCACCGCATCGACGCTCGTTCTTCGCGGCGGACCAGGAGGGATGATGGACAACAGTCGGTTGGACCTACTGGCAGCGGAGATTCCGGATTGCACCGTCGTGAAATTCCGTACCGGCCACAGCATCCACCGCGACAAGTACCGCGAGTTCGAGGCCGTCGTGATGCCGTTCCTGATGCGGCATCCTTGACGACGAACACGCCCTACCATGTGCTTATGCGCCTGGGAAAAAGGGATGTTCGCCTCATCGTGTGGTCAGCGATTTTCGTTGTTTCGCAAGCGAATATCGTGCGATTGCTCGGTTCGGCAGGTCCGCGGGTTCTGCAGGTACAGACCGCCTGGTCGGCCGATCGTTACCGCCAGGTTCTCGGCAGCATGGACGCCGCCGAGACGGCTCGCTTCCGCAGCCACTACTACCCGGATTTCGTTCACCCAGCCCTCTACGCCGTAGCTCTACGCGTAGGAGCGGAGCGCCTCGGTGAACTGGCGCCGTTGGATACCGCTGTCGCCCGGGCACTTGCCGTCGCACCCGTAGTGTCCGCTGCCGGCGACTACATCGAGAACGTCGTCGGGCTGCATCTGCTCGATCACCCCGAGCACATCACCGATTCGCTCGTGCGGGCGACCTCGGCCGTCAGCATCATGAAATGGGCTCTGGCGCTGGGTTGTTCGGCTTATCTGAGCGCAGGTTTCGGGCGCCTCTGGTGGCGGGCTCTGCGAACCTGATCACCAGTTGGCGCCGGGCACCAGCCTGCCGAGCCTGCGCGCCAATTTCGCGGCGCGTGCGGCAGGCGTCGTCGAGTCGTACTCTCGCACGGGTGCGGGCTCGGTGGGAAGCGGTGTCACGGTCTTCTCGCCTTTGGCGGCAGCAGAATCGGGGAATCGGCGGTAGAACTGGTGCATCGTCCGGTCCTTGCCCTTCGGGGTGAAAATGCTGCCGAACTGGCCGAGGGTTCCGAGAGGTGTGTCGATGCGCTTCGGCTTGTCCACCAATGCGCGGATCACCATCGCCGCAGCCTTCTCCGGCGACGCGACCGGCCCGACGTTCTTGTCACCGGACGGGGTGATCATCGGCGTCGCGACGAGCGGCATGTGTATGGTCGTGAAAGTGATTCCATCGGACAGGGTTTCGGCTGCAGCAACATCGGAGAATCCGTCGAGCGCAGCTTTGCTGGCGACATAGGCGGCGAAGCGGGGTGTGTGTCCCTGCACCGAAGCGCTGCTCACGTTGACGATGTGCCCGAAGCGTCGCTGACGCATGTGCGGTAGAAAGGCCAGCACCAAGCGCACGGCGCCGAAGTAGTTGACGGCCATGGTTCGTTCGAAATCGTGCAACCTGTCGGTCGAGCGATACAGCGACCTCCGAATCGACCGTCCCGCATTGTTGACGAGCATGTCGACATGACCGTGTTCGCTCAGGATGCTCTTGACGGTCTGATCGACGGATTCGGTGTCGGTGACGTCGCACGGGTAGCCGTAGGCGTCGCCGCCTCGGGTGCGGATGCCGGCGACGACGGACTCCAATTGTTCGGCGCCACGGGCCAGCAGGATGACCGTCGCACCTTTGCGGGCTGCAGCCTCGGCACTGGCCTGACCGATCCCCGAGGATCCGCCGGTGATGACGATGTGGCGTCCGACGAGAGGTCCACGTGGATCCTGACGACGAGCACGATTCGGATCGAGATTCTGCTGCCAGTACTTCCAGAGAGTATCGGCGTACGCCGCCAATGGGGGCGGCGTGATTCCGCTGCCGCTCAACGACTTCTGCGTCGAAGCGGAATCGAACGTGGTAGGCAGAGTGAGGTGATCGAGCATGACCGGCGGCACACCGAGCCGCGACAGCAGCACATTGCGCCCCGTACGAACCGCGTCGAGTCGAGGCGAGACAACGGGCGCGGCAACTGCCCCGGGAACCCCGATGACCTTCGCTTTGGATCCCGCTGCTCTGCTGAATGCGGTGTACACCTCACGCATCGACTGAGGTTCCGAGTTGACGAGATGGAACACTCGCTCTCCCGCTGGGTTGCGAGAAATCAGTTCGACGAGCGCGGCCGCAACGTAGTCGACCGGGACGAGGTTGGTATCCCCGATGTTCGGAACCGTCATCGGTAGAGCATCGGGAAGTTTGGCCAACTCGGCGAAGAACGGGAAGAAGAAGTAGGGGCCGTCGATCTTGTCGATCGCACCGGTCTCCGAATGACCGAGAATCGCCGACGGCCGGTAGACCCGCCAATCCGCCGCGGATTCGCGGACCAGTTCTTCCGATTCGAACTTCGTACGGTGATACGCCGTCGGGAACTTCTGGCCTTTGTCGAAGTCGTTCTCGGTGAACACTCCGTGATGGTCGCCTGCGACTGCGATCGACGAAACATGGTGCACTCTGGCGCCGATGCGTACCGCGAGTTCCACCACCGAGCGTGTGCCGTCGACATTGGTCGACGACTGCTCGTCCCCGGCGGTCATGTCGTAGATCGCCCCGAGATGAATGATGTGATCGATGTGCTGTGGATCTTCCTTCAATCCCAGCGCCGGTTCGGTGAGATCGCCGACCAGCGGATGAACTCTGTCCGCACCCTCGAGTTCGGCTACCTGTTGTTCCAGCTTCGCGATCGACTGCGGGCGAACCAGCACATGGACCTCGGCCGTCCGATCCCTGTCCAGTAGAAGAGGGATGACATTCTGGCCCAGAAATCCCGTACCGCCGGTAACGATGTAGTTCGCCATGGCCTAGAACTTACTCCTAAGTAAGTTGGGGGGCCAGCCCGTGAGGTGAGCGAATGTCACATCTGCTCACTTTTGCTGGAGCGAATGTCACCTTCAGTACTTCGATCGGAGCGAATGGCGCACCGGGTCACTCAGAGTGACCGTCTGTGACATTCGCTCACTCGAAGGTGACCGAAGGTGACATTCGCTCACTCGAAGGTGACCGAAGGTGACATTCGGTCACCCCAGAGGTCCCAGAAGCCCAGAGTCACCGATGGGCGAGCGCTCAATGCCCGATACCCACTTTTTCGTGGACCTTTTTCATCCATGCGGGCGCCCACCAGTTCGCCTCACCCATCAGTTTGACGAGCGACGGGACGAGAAGCATGCGGATGATCGTGGCGTCGACGATGAGGGCGAGGATCATGCCGAGCCCGAGGAATCGCATGATCGACAGATCCGAGATGGTGAAGGCGCCGGTGACGACGATGAGGATCAAGGCCGCGGCGGTCACGATGCGTCCGGTGCGCTGGGCGCCGATCACCACTGCTTCCTCCGTCGTCGCTCCTGTTGCGCGGGCTTCGACCATGCGTGACATCAGGAACACCTCGTAGTCGGTCGAGAGTCCGAAGACGACCGCAAGGATGAGGACGACGAAGGTCGCTTCGAGCGGGGCGGGCGTCACGCCGAGGAAGTCGGCGCCGTGACCTTCCTGGAACACCCAGGTCAGTACCCCGAACGTGGCGCCGAGGCTGAGCCCGGCCATCAGTACGGCCTTGACGGGAAGCACGATCGAGCCGAATGCGAGGAACAGCAGAATCAGCGTGGAGATCACCATGATCGCGATCATGACGGGCAGCCATTTCGCTACCGCGGCGTTGCCGTCGTCGACGAGGGCTCTGCCGCCTCCGACGAGTATTTCTGTGCCGTCCGGCGGCGTCATCGCGCGGAGTCCGGCAACTGCGGCGCTGGTCGAGTCGACCTCGGTGCTTCCTTCGGCAGGCTCGCCGTATGTGGCCTGAAGGACAACGAAATCCTCGGCGGATCCGGTGAACTCGACGCGCGCGATCCCGTCGACGGCCTGGGCCTGACGGGTGACGTCGGCGATCGGGGCGCCCTGTGGTTTGGTGCCGTCCGTTCCGCGGAGTACGACGACGGCGCCTTCTCCGGTGGACTCGAACTCGTCGGCGAGTGTCTCGACGGCGACGCGTGCAGGGTCGTCCTTGGGGAGCGCGGTGTAGTCGACCTCGCCGAGTGTCACTTTCAGAATCGGCGCGGACAGCACGAGCAGTCCGGCGACGATGACGACGGCGACGATGCCGGGCTTGCGCATCACCCGGGTGACGACGCCTCCCCAGAACTTCTGCGCGCGAGCTTCACCGCGATCGGAGGCGCTCTTGCTCCAGGTCCAGGAATTGATGCGCGGTCCGAGAATCGCGAGCAGGGCGGGCACGGCGGTCAGCGACAGGATTGCCGCTCCCGCAACGGCTGCCATCGCACCGAACCCGAGCGACTTGATCACCGGCTGGGGGAAGACGAGCATGCCCGCGAACGCGCAGATGAGTAGAAGGCCGGAGAAGACGACGGTTCGTCCCGCTGTGAGTACGGTCCGCACTGCGGCATCGGATGGAGTTCTACCCGCCCGCATCTCTTCGCGGTATCTGCTGACGATGAACAGCCCGTAGTCGATGGCCAGCCCGAGTCCCAGTAGCGAGGCCACGTTGATGGAGAACGAGCTGACCTCGGTGACGGTCGTCAGTGCACGCAGGATCGCGAGAGCGCTGACGACGCTGAGAATTCCGACGAACACCGGGACCGCGGCCGCGACCACGCCTCCGAAGATCACGATCAGCAGGATCAACGTGATCGGGATGGCGATGGCCTCCGAGCGAACGAGGTCGTTCTGGAGTGTGGTGCTGAACGAGACTCCGACGACCGAGCCACCGGCGAACTGCGATGTGACTCCGGGTACTTCGAGCTGGGGCGGAAGGTCGCCGAAGGTGGCGAACGTGACACCGGAATTCGGTCCGAGCGTGACGGTGGCGAGCGCTTTGGTTCCGTCCTTCGACACGAGGAACTGTTTCGTGGCCGTGTCGGCGGTCCAGTAGGAGGTGACGTTCTCGACGTTGTACGTGCTCTCGAAGTCGTCGAGGACCGCGGCGACGTCGGGGGCGATGTCGTCGATGGTCTTGCCGTCGGGCGCGGTGTAGATGGCAACGATGTCCGGTGTCTGCTGGCCGAGGCCTTGAACGAGTGAGCTGACCTGAGCTGCTTCGCTGCCCGGGTCGACGAAGCCGCCTTCGCTGAGCTTGCCGAACACACCGAGCCCCCATACTCCGCTGAGTGCGACGAGCACGACGGCAATGGTGAGCACCCAGCGCTTCCTGGAAACGACGAATGAAGCCCAACGTGTCACTGAAGATCTCCGGCTCTTGTGGAAGGGGGTGTCTCTCGTTCGTGGCGAGCCTATCGGTGGATGGGTGGTCGATTGATTCGTGTCGGTGGCTCGAGGTCTAATGGGAACATACGTTCGATGAATCATTCAAGGGGGTGAGTCATGGGTTGGAACGACGGCCCGCCCACGTGGTCGGAGATGGAACGGGTGTTGTCCGGCCGCCCGGCCTCCGCGAAGCCCGAGGTTGTCGGTGACGGCGGTGACAGTCCGGCGTGGTCACGCAAACGCGGGGCCTACGAGAAGGAAGTCTCTCGTCCGTCGCGCACAACGACGGCGTACACGGAACTGCACGCCCATTCGGCCTTCAGTTTTCTCGACGGTGCGAGCCAGCCGGAGGACATGGTCGAGGAGGCGGTGCGTCTGGGTCTCGAGGCCATCGCCATCACCGATCACGACGGCTTCTACGGCGTCGTGCGCTTCGCCGAGGCGGCGAAGGCGCTGGGAATCGGAACGATATTCGGCGCGGAGTTGTCGTTGGGAACAACTCGGTCGCGGGCAGGCGAGCTGGACCCGGACGGTACGCATCTTCTGGTGTTGGCGCGAGGTCAGGAAGGGTATCGACGGCTGTCGAGAGAAATCGCCGCTGCGCATCTGCGGGGCGGGGTCAAGGGAAAGCCGCACTACGATTTCGACCAGTTGTCGAATGCCGCCGGTGGGCACTGGCAGATACTCACGGGGTGCCGTAAAGGTCATGTGCGGCGTGCGCTCGATGCAGGCGGGGTCGACGCGGCCGATGCAGCGCTGGGCGATCTCGTCGAGAGGTTCGGTGCCGATCGCGTCAGCGTCGAACTCACGTGCCACGGAATTCCCGAGGACGACGAGCGCAACGACGCGCTTGCAGAATTGGCTCGACGCCACGGCCTTCCGATCGTCGCCACGACTGCCGCGCACTATGCGACGCCCAGGAGTCGTCGCCTCGCGATGGCGATGGCTGCCGTTCGTGCTCGGAGCAGTTTGGACGATGCCGCCGGGTGGCTTGCGCCGACCGGCGGGACACACCTGCGGTCGGGTGCGGAGATGGCGCAGTTGTTCGAGCAGTATCCCGGTGCCGTGCAGGGTTCGGTGGATCTCGGCCGTGAATGTGCATTCGATCTGCAGCTGATCGCGCCCAAGCTTCCGCCGTTCGACGTGCCGCCGGGGTATACCGAGATCAGTTTTCTGCGCAGGCTCGCGCTCGACGGTGCGGCTCGTAGATACGGCACACGGCAGTCGCATCCGTCGGCGTACGCGCAGATCGAGTACGAACTCGACATCATCGAACAGCTCGAGTTTCCCGGGTACTTCCTCGTCGTGCACGATATCGTCTCGTTCTGCAAGACACACGACATCCTGTGTCAGGGAAGAGGATCGGCGGCCAATTCGGCTGTCTGCTACGCGATCGGGATCACCAACGTCGACCCGGTGGCGAACAAATTGCTGTTCGAGCGATTTCTCGCACCCGAGCGCGACGGCCCACCCGACATCGATGTCGACATCGAGTCCGATCGGAGAGAGGAGGCCATTCAGCACGTCTACGAGAAGTACGGACGTTCGTACGCGGCGCAGGTCGCGAACGTGATCACGTACCGGGGGAAGTCCTCGGTACGAGACATGGCACGTGCTCTCGGATTCTCGCAGGGGCAACAGGATGCGTGGAGCAAACAGGTCACCAGATGGTCCAAGGTCGGAGATCAGGACGACAGCGACATCCCGCGGCCCGTTCTCGAACTCGCGCAACAGATCGAAGGGTTTCCTCGTCATCTCGGGATTCATTCGGGCGGAATGGTCATCTGCGACCGGCCGATCGCAGACGTGTGCCCTGTCGAGTGGGCGACGATGGCGAATCGCAGTGTGCTTCAGTGGGACAAGGACGACTGTGCTGCAGTGGGATTGGTCAAATTCGACATGCTGGGACTCGGCATGCTGTCGGCTCTGCACTACATGATGGATCTGGTCGCCGAGCACAAGGAAATCCACGTCGATCTCGCCGACATCGACTTGAGCGAGAAGGCCGTCTACGACATGTTGCAGCGAGCCGATTCGGTCGGTGTGTTCCAGGTCGAGTCCCGTGCACAGATGGCGACGCTACCCAGGCTCAAGCCGTCCGAGTTCTACGATCTCGTCGTCGAAGTGGCGTTGATCAGGCCGGGACCGATCCAGGGAGGCTCGGTTCATCCGTACATCAAACGCCGCAACGGCCTCGAACCCGTCACGTTCGATCACCCGTCGTTGAAGAAGGCACTCGACCGAACCCTCGGTGTGCCCCTCTTCCAAGAACAGTTGATGCAGATGGCAATCGACGTCGCGGGATTCAGCGCGGCCGAGGCAGACCAGTTGCGTCGTGCGATGGGGTCGAAGCGATCACCGGAGAAGATGAGCGAGTTGCATGACCGATTCTACGACGGCATGCGCACGCTGCACGGCATCACCGGTGACGCTGCCGATCGCATCTACGAGAAGCTGTCCGCGTTCGCCAATTTCGGTTTCCCCGAAAGTCATTCGCAGAGTTTCGCCTCTCTCGTGTTCTATTCGTCGTGGTTCAAGCTGCATCATCCCGCCGCGTTCTGTGCTGGTCTGCTCCGCGCGCAACCGATGGGCTTCTATTCACCGCAATCGCTCGTCGCCGATGCGCGGCGCCACGGGGTTCAGGTGCACGGCCCCGACGTCAATGCCAGTTCCTGGTACGCCGACCTCTCGGGCGGCGGTCTCGAAATTCGGATGGGTCTGTCCGATGTGCGGCACATCGGGCAGGATCTCGCCGAACGCATCGTGGAAGCGCGAGTGTTCGGCGGCCCGTACACCTCCTTTCTCGATCTGACCGGAAGGGTCGAACTGTCGACGGCGCAAGCGGAGTCCTTGGCTACTGCGGGGGCATTGGGATGTTTCGGAATCACCAGACGCGAGGCGCTGTGGGCGGCAGGGGCGGCCGCGGGGGAGCGCTCGCATCTGCTGCCAGGGCTCGGTGCGTCGACTCGTGCACCGGTACTTCCCGGGATGAGCGATCTGGATCTTGCGTCGGCCGATGTCTGGGCAACCGGGGTCTCACCCAATTCTTACCCGACGCAGTTCTTTCGAGACCGACTCGACGCGTTGGGTGTGCTCCCGGCGAACCGGTTGCTTCAGGTTCCGGATGGGGACCGCGTTCTTGTCGGCGGTGCGGTGACGCATCGCCAGCGGCCGGCAACGGCAGGAGGCGTCACGTTCGTCAATCTCGAGGACGAGACGGGCATGGTCAACGTCGTCTGCTCGGTGGGTCTGTGGGCCAAGTATCGCAAGCTTGCCCTCACTGCGCCGGCCCTGCTCATACGGGGCAAGGTACAAAATGCCGAGGGTGCGGTGACGGTCGTGGCAGATCATCTGCAACTCATGGATCTCCGTGTGCGGTCGAAGTCGCGAGATTTCCAATGATCGGCACACTCGGTACCGTCGCCTCGAACGCGGCGGGCGACTGCTTTCGATTCACGAACTCGCCGACTCCGGTATGTCGCGCGCTTGATCCACCAGTTCCTGTACGAGTCCGATGATGACATCCATCTCGGCCATGACCCCGGCGCGGAGGGCGTCGTGCTCGGCCGGAGTCAACGTCGGCGGATCCTGAGAATCGACAGACACCTGAGAATCGAAAGACACCTCCGAATCGACAGACATCAGGGTGTCGATTTTTGCGCGCAGAGCCTGCAAGGGATCCATCAGTTCCTCTGCAGCGTCGGTGATCAGCCGGTTCTGCCGCGCTCCGGATCTGGCCAACGCGGCCAACATATCGTTGAAACTGGTCGCGAGTGAGGCGAGTTCGTCGTCCCCGGTCACCGCGATCGGTTCCAAGTCCCCCGTCCGCGCTACCCGCTCGGTGGCACTGCGAAGACGTTTGACGGGTCGCAGGCCCGTGCGCGCCACCGCGGCGCCCGCGATGGCTGCGAGAGCGACGAGGAACGCCCCGAGCATCACCAGCGCGAGCGTCAGCTTTCCGAGGAGGGGCTTGTTCGACTGCAAGGACTCGGCGACCATCACCGTTTCCCCGGAGGCTGTACGTTTCGCGGTCAACATGTAACCGCGCACTTCTCTCAGCGAGACATCCGAGGTCCCGTCGGCGACTGCCTGCTCGGGCTGATCGAGTGAACCGTTCGAACCGGTGAACGGCTGGGACTGCGCAGTGAAGGTGACGAGTTCGCCGTCCGAGGTGACGAGGGCGACCTTGATCGCCGGACCGTCGACGCTGCCGACTCCGAAACCGAACAGCGTGGAGGGGACACCGGAGCTGGCGCCTGCGATGAGTGCATCGGCATTGCGACTGACACGATCGGCCAACTGCGTACGCAGTGACTGCTCGGTGACGGCATAGATCGCCAGCGCACTGACGCCGACAGCCAGAGCCGCCAAACTTGTGATCAGAATCCGAATGCGGCTGTGAAGCGAAAAGTTCAGCGGCCGCCCGATCCGCGCTACGGGCATGCCGCCGGCATCGGCGCGGTGTGCATCGGCGCGGTGTGGATCGGCATCGATCGAGTATTGCGTCCTCTGCTGAGAGCGGTCTGAGAGGCCCCCGACAGCAGAGCTCTACACGATGGGTCAGTCGCCCGAGTG
>NZ_BCXH01000020.1 GCF_001895005.1 Rhodococcus yunnanensis NBRC 103083
CCCACCCCCCACCCACTCATCGATGTGATGCACCTGCGACCACGACGCCGGCCGAGAACACCCCGGAAAACTGCACCCCCGATCCGAAGCAATCAACACCAACCGCTGATCCGCCGACGCAATCCGCTTCGACCGCCCCAAATACAACGGCCGACCATCATCATCGAAAATCACCAAATAATGATGCGCATGCGAGGCCATCCGAATCGCATCCCGCATCCGCACCAACGACCCCGTCGCCGTCACCGCATGCCCCGACGCCGACTCCAACTCCCTCAACGTCATCGACACCACCGCCGTCACCGGCAACCCCCGATGCTGCCCCAACCGACCCGACGCCAACATCGCCCGCACAATCACCTTCAACGCATCATGCTGACGCCGCCCCTGCCCCCGCCGATCCCGCCCCGCCCGCACCACAGCATCATCACCGGAACCGCCACTGTCTGGATCACCACCAGCCGAACCATCCGAACCATCACCACCTGAGCCACCACCAGCCGAACCACCACCGCCAGGACTGTCACTGCCAGGACCGGCGTCTGGGTCGTCATTGCCTGGGTCGTCGGGGTCGTCTGGGCCGGGACTGTCGTCGGGGTCGTCAGGGCCGGGACTGTCGTCGGGGTCGTCAGGGCCGGGACTGTCGTCGGGGTCGTCGAACAAGGTCGGCCCACCCCGACCGCCACCACCCGAGCCACCGCTACCACTGCTGCTGGTATCGCTGCTACTGGTCCTGCTGGTGTCGCTATTTCTACTGCTACCGCTACTGCTGCTGTCGGTATCGGTGTCGGGTTCGTCGACGACCGGCGACGCATCCGCCGGATTACACATCCCAGGCTTGGCGAACTTCGCGAACGCCGCATCCAAATACGACCGCAACTCCGCATCCACCCGACCAGAAACCCTCGACAACCCATTCTCATCCTGATCACCGAACCGAAAATACGTCTGATCAGCAACCTGATCCTCCGACAACGACCCATCCGGATCCAACGTGTCATACAACCGACGAGCCGCCACCTTGAAATGATCCGGCAACAAATCCCGCGCCAACTGCGCCAACTGCCGCTCCGCACTCTCCAGCGTCTCGACATCGACCTTCGACCCCAACCGCTGAAAAAACTTCCGAACAATATCCTGATGCTCCTCATCGAGCACACCCTCCGACGCCGCAGCCGCCGTCGCCGACGACACCGGACCCAACCGCTCCCCCGTCAACGCCGACCGCGCCCCGAACTGATTCGCATACCGAATCCGCTGCCGCGCACGCTGCTGCGACACACCCAACACCACCGCCACCGCAACCGGCATCGACCCATAAATATCATCGAGACCACGCTGACCCATCAAATCCGCAAGCCAGGTATGCGACAACGCGAACAACGACCGCTGCGCCGCCTCCAACCGCACCACCAACCCCCGACGATCCTCATTGCTCAACCCCACCGAATCCAACCCCCGCAACACCGCCACCCGCTCCTCGATCCCACACACCGCCCCCAACACATCCACATCCACAATCGGCAACACCGCATGATCACGCACCCTCAAACCCAACTTGTCCACATACGACTCAGACTCACCCGACTCGCCCCCACCAGACCCCGAACCACCAGACCCCGAACCACCAGACCCCGACCCAGAATCATCAGGTGCCGCATCATCAGACACAGCATCATCAGACGCGAAGCCATCCGACATCCCATCACCAGGCCCAGCATCACCAGACGCAGCAGCATCGGACCCGGCCAGCACCGACCCATCCGGTGCCGACTCGCTCGGCATCGGATCATTCTCCCCTGCAACGCTATCCCCCGAAAGCATGCACCAAGTCTAACCCAGAAACTGCCACTTGTCGAACACTAGTTCGAATAGAAACTAGAGGATGAATTGACGGTCGACGTACCCATCAGCTCGGCGAGCACCGCTGGACACGCTGTCCCTCAGTCACTTTCGACGAGGCTTTCGCCCGACTGAGAGCCTCAGGTCTCGTCGGCACCTTGCGCACCCGAGCGAGCTCTATCCGGCCCCGTTCGAAAACCCTCGCCTCACCCCAACCCCTACAACCCAGCATGCCGACTCGTTCCTCGCCGAGATGGTCGGGCAACGTTAATCAACCCCCTCGTCGAAACCTTCAGGATTTCGACAAATGAATCGAACAACAGTTCGGTGGTTGGAATTTGCAGCTTTCGCCCCGCCCCTGCTGCACGCCCCATTAGTATCGGACCTCGTACAACGCAGCGTCCGCACGACCGACGCTTCACCGCAAGCACATTCGGCAACACCCGATCGCAGTACTGGCTTCAACCGCTACGACCGAATAGATCTCAGGGGGATGATCATGTCGGTACGGCGAAGCGTCAGTCGCCACAGAACGTTGTCTCACATCATCGATACCGTCGGGGCGGTGCGGGTGATGAACCGCTCGGGACTCATCCCGTTTCCGCGTCTCGATCATGGTGTCGCTTCGATACGGGCGGTGGGAAAGTACGGGCCGTTCGCAGGACCGGTACATGCCCACGCAACTACTCCCGAGGGGGCGTCGACTCCGGCTCTGGTCGATGAAGTGGGAACGTTGACGTATCTGGAGCTGGAGCAGAAGTCCAACGCGCTTGTCCGAGGATGGCTCGACGACGGGCTGGGTGCCGGATCGGTGATGGGGGTGATGGCGCGCAACCATCGATGGCTCGTGCTCACGATGTTGGCTGCCGCCAAAGCCGGCATACGGCTCGTCATGATGAACACAGGATTCGCTCCCCCGCAATTGGCCGACGTCGCAGCCAGGGAACAAGTCGTGTCGTTCGTCTACGACGACGAGTTCGCCGGTGTTGCAGCAGCATTGTCGGCAGGTGTGAAGCGATACATCGCGTGGACGGACAGCCCCGAACCGGAGGTGCCGACTCTGGCGTCGGTCATCGACAATCGCTCCGTCGACACCGTTCCCGTGCCGTCGACCCACGGCGGTTTCGTACTCCTGACCAGCGGAACGACCGGAAGTCCCAAAGGCGCGCCTCGCGATCACACGTCACCTCTGGCGTCGGCTCAATTTCTCGATCGGGTTCCGCTTCGACGCGGTCGGACGATGGTCATGGCTGCGCCCATCTTCCACGGAACGGGTGTGTCGCAATTCGCGCTGGCCTTGGCACTGGGGAACCACGTCGTCATGCATCGGCGATTCGATGCCGAGAACACGGTCGTGCTGATCGAAAAGCATCGCGCGGACGCGCTCGTCCTGGTTCCGACGATGTTGCAGCGGATAGTCGACCTGGGACCGGAGGTGCTCTCTCGCTACGACACTTCCTCTCTGAGCATCATTTTCGCGGCCGGATCGTCCATCTCACCCGATCTGAGTCGTCGTACAGCACTCGCATTCGGCCCAGTGCTGCACAATCTCTACGGATCCACCGAAGTCGCCGTCGCGACGGTCGCGACCCCGGAAGAACTTGCACTCGCGCCCGGCACGGCTGGTCGGCCACCGGTGACATGCCGCGTCGAACTGTTCGACCACGACGGCAACCCGGTCACGGAGACAGGGTCCGTCGGCCGCATCTTCGTCTCCAGTGGTCTCAGCTTCTCCGGATACACCGATGGCCGTGACAAGGAGCGAATCGACGGGATGTTGTCGACCGGCGACGTGGGGCATTTCGACCGAAACGGGTTGCTCTTCGTCGACGGCAGGGACGACGACATGATCGTCTCCGGTGGCGAGAACGTCTATCCACTCGAGGTGGAGAACTTGTTGGCGGACCGAGACGACATCGTGGAGGCTGCCGTCGTCGGCGTAGCCGACCCCGAGTTCGGTCATCGGTTGAAGGCATTCGTGGTTCCGACGCGGTCGTCCGATCGAAGCGTCGCCGATATCAAGACATATGTGAAGGCGAATCTTGCGCGCTTCAAGGTTCCGCGCGACATCGTGTTCGTCGAGGAGTTACCTCGCAACGCCACTGGAAAGGTACTGAGGCGAGCGCTGACCGATCTCACCTAGTCGCCGATTCGCACCGATACCGCATCGGCGCTCCACTCGGCTCGAAGACCTGGTAGAGAAGTGAGGTACACGTCGAAGCGGAGGAGAGTCGAAATATGTCCGATTGGGCGAAGAAGATCAAGGACGAGGCCAAGGGTTTGATTGCGGAGGCCGAGCAGGAACTTACCGTTCTCGAAGGCGGAGACACCGTCGATCTCACGGCAGAGGAGTCCGACGGCGACGCCGCCGAGACCGAGCAGCGCACCTAGCCTTTCGCGACGGCAACGTGGGCAGCCGAGGCGTCGACGACCATCCGATGGTCGTCCGCCTCGGCCAGGCCGGAACCCGACCACACCGGCGAGCGGGCCCGACACACGAATAAGCGCAGCACCGCATGATGCAGAAAACGTATACGTCCTGACGAACTCACCGAGAACGCCGCGTCACAGATGCGGCGGTTCTCCGGTCACTCGGTGGTCGGCGTAGTTGAAGCCCTCACGAATGAGGCGAGAAAGGTGCCCATCGACGATCCGGTAGACGATGCGTCGCCCATCCCTACTGGTATCGACCATCCCCGTGAATCGCAATTTCGCGAGATGTTGGCTGACAGCCGTCCGCGACGCTCCGCTGGCCTCGGTCAGAGCCGAGACGTCCGACGGCCCATGGCTCAGAAGCCACAGAAGCAGTAGTCGTGTCGGGTCCGACAGCATCCGGAACGTCTCACTGGCGGACTCGACCCGAGCGCGGTCCGGCTCCGACGAATGCTCCAGGCTCGGCGAACGAGTCGGAATCGACTCCACCATCCCCGCCTCCTTCATTCGACCTCCACAGCAACAGCGCCGCAATCGTGCCCAGTGTAGCGAGCGCTGCGAGAAGTCCGATCGACAACGGAAGTCCCCAAGTCGCCCCGACCCATCCGGCGATCGGATAGGTCAGCAGAAAGCACGCGTGCGACAGCGAGAACTGCGCGGTGAACAACGGGGACAGTTCTGCCTTCCGCGCGTGACGACGCACGACGCGTGCGGACGGAGTTCCCATCGCCGACGCGGCCACCCCGGCCGATACCCACAGTGCGCCTGCACACAGCCATCCCGCGCCACCCGAGGGCGCCACCAGCGCAAGCACCGTGAACAGGACGAGCACAAGGCAAGCGAAGGCGCATCCGGCCAGCATCACCGTCCGATCCTCGATCCGGTTCAGCAGTCGAGGGAGACCGATTGCGACCGAGATCGAACCGGTTCCGAAGCCGAGCAGCAGCATCGCCACTGCTCCGTCGGCTCCACCGAGCATGTCGCGTGCGAACACCACCGAGTCGACGACCACCACGCTGGTCACCGCCGCTACGACCATGTTGACAGCAGCAAGCCCCCGGAGGCCCGGATGCAGACCGAACGTACGCACTCCCGATGTGACCCGGGATCGAAAGGACGCCGACTCGGTCGTTGTCACGTCCGAAAGATCCGTTCTCGCAACGAGAATCATGGAAACGAGAAATCCCACCGCGGTTCCGGCAAACAACACGTGATAAGAGAGAACGGTCAGCAACGCCGCTGCAACCAACGGGCTGACGATCGATTCCAGGTCGTACGCGAGCCGGGACATGGACACTGCCTTGGTGTACGCACGGTCGCCGGGAAGCACAGCGGGGATGGTCGATTGGAACGCCGGGGTGAATGTCGCCGATGCCGCCTGCAGGATGAACACGAGGACGTAGATCTGCCACGCATGATCGACGAACGGTAGAACCACCGCCACCCCGGCCCGAATCACGTCGGCCGAGACGAGCACCGCCTTGCGGGACAGCCTCGCCGTCACCGCTGCAACCACGGGCGACAACCCGACGTACGCGACCATCTTGATCGCGAGCGCTGTTCCCAGCACCGCGCCGGCGTCACTACCCGCGATATCGAAGGCAGCCAGACTCAACGCCACCGTCAGCAAGCCGGTGCCGACCAGAGCAACGACCTGAGCCGCGAACAGCCGTCGGAACCGCGTCTCGGCGAAAGGACTCGACATACATCGAGCATAGCCGTATATGTGCGCACTAGTGAACATATATCGACAAAAAAACAGGGCCGGCACCTTCCGATGCCGACCCTGTTCTTCAGTAGCGGGGACAGGATTTGAACCTGCGACCTCTGGGTTATGAGCCCAGCGAGCTACCGAGCTGCTCCACCCCGCGTTGCAGGAGCAAAGCTACCGGACGATGTCGAGCAATGGCAAATCAGGTGAACACCCCACGGAGAATGGTCAGCCGCGCACCCGCCGGCTGCCCGGAGAATGCATCGGCCCGGCCACGTGCGACGAATCCCGTCGTGGACCGTTTCGAATCCGATGGAAACCGGGTTCGGGTACTGACAACGACGGAATTACACCCCCATCCTCACGAAATCCAGTGCCATGGGTCACTAAACCAACGTGATCTATGTCACATAACAGCCTAGTAACGAAGCGGATACGAACGCATCGCAACGGACCTCAACCAGCGCGAACAACGTTCTCCATCTCACTATGTGGACAACCGAGCCACCAAACTTTTGTGTGACGTCACGAAAATCCTCGACTACCTTCGCTCTCGGTCCTACAAAACAGGGCCGAAACCGCCTCCGCCGCTGCGACGCTCTGCCCCGCGGAGACCGGTTCCCCGATTTGCACGGGGGCAGAGCCGCGACACGTACGAATTCGTGATCATTCGTACACATCACCGAGAGACATCACGATTCGAGTCTCGCACGGAGAGTTGCGCAGGCAAGCGCGGAGAGGATTCACCCGCATGACCACACACACAACATTCGGCAAGCGTGCACTGGGATGGGCCGCAGTCACCGGCGCCGTCGTTGCGATTCCCCTCGGCCTTTCCATGGGCACCGCCAATGCGGCCGAGCACAACTGGGACGGCGTCGCGCAGTGCGAGAGCGGCGGCAACTGGGGCATCAACACCGGTAACGGCTACTACGGCGGTCTGCAGTTCACGCAGAGCACCTGGGCAGCCAACGGTGGCTCCGGGTCGCCGGAGGGCGCATCCAAGGCCGAGCAGATCCGCGTCGCCGAGAACGTGCTGCAGACCCAAGGTGTCGGCGCATGGCCCGTATGCGGCCAGCACCTCACAAGCGGTGCATCGGCGTCCGAGGCTCCCGCCGCGGCAGCTCCCGTCCAGGAAGCGCCTGCACCGGCCGCTCCCGTGATCGAAGCTCCCGTCACCGAGGCCCCCGCGGTCGTCGCTCCCGTAGCACCGGAACTTCCGGCCGCACCGGAGTACCAGGCCACCGCTCAGCAGTACCTCGACCAGGCCTCGACCGTTGCTCAGCAGGGCCTCGACCAGGCCTCCGCGTTGGCCGGCCAGTACGGACTCAGCGCACAGTTCGAGCAGCTCGTCGCGGCCGGCGCGCCGTTCCTCGCAGCCATCGGTCGCTAGAGCACACGCAGTAGAGTTCCCAGATCGCTGCGCGATCTGCGAAAAACGAAGCGGCGCCATCACTTACGGAAGAGAGTGATGGCGCCGCTTCGTTGCTTCTTCAGTTGTTCACATGCGAGCTGTTCACATGCGAGCTGTTCACATGCGAGCTGTTCACATGCGAGCCGAGATCAGCCACCACCGCTCTGGTACGCGTTGATTGCCTGCTGTAGCGCATCGAACGCTGAACCGAGTCGACCCAGATCACCGCTCTGCTGAGCAGCCTTCACATCGGCCAGCGCGGTGTTCAAGCGTTGCACCGCAGCCTGACTCGGCTGCCCCTGCGTCGATCCGGTTGCAGGCGGTGTGGTCGCCTCCGTGTTGTTCTCGGTGCCCGGTGTCTCGGTGGACGGCTGTGGATCTGCAGCGTCACCGCCGGGTGCAGTGGCTGCATTGCCGGTACCGGAACCGAAGACTTGATCGAGTGCTTCGGACAGCGTCGCCGCATATCCAACTCGGACTCCGCCCCCCGCTCCCGGTTCGCGGTAGCTCACGAGGACCTTCGTCAACTGCGGGAACGTAGAGGTCGACGCCGTACTTCGCTCCGTGTACAGCGGCTCGACATACAGAATGCCGCCGTCGGCAATAGGCAATGTCAGCAAGTTTCCGTACTGAATCGTGTTGGACTGCTGCAACAGAGTTCGGTCCGACGCCACACGTGAGTCCGACGTCATCGAGTTCTGCGCCTGCTGCGGGCCCTGAGTCTGCGTGGCCGTCGGCAACTGCAGCACAGTGAACTTTCCGTAATTCTCCGGATCCGACCTGACCGAAATGTACGCGGACAGCAGTTCACGGTTGAAGCCCACCATGGCGCTGGTGAGTCGGAACGACGGTTTGCCCGTGTCCGGATCACCGATGAGCACGTAGTACGGAGGCTGGTTCAGATCCGTTCCACCGTCGACGGTCGGGTCGCTCGGTACCGACCAGAACGCGTTGTTGGTGAAGAACTCGTTGGGATCGTCGACGTGGTACTTGGCCAACATCTCGCGCTGGACCTTGAACAGATCCTCCGGGTAACGGAAGTGCGAACGAAGATCATCGGAGATGTCCGACGACGGCTTCACGGAGTCCGGGAAGACCCCCATCCACGCGTTGAGTACGGGGTCGTTGTCATCGATCTGGTACAGCGTCACCGTTCCGTCGTATGCATCGACGGTCGCCTTCACCGAGTTTCGGATGTACGAGACCTCTTCCTTCGGAAGGGGACGTCCCGTCGTCGACTCCAGACTGTCCACGGTGAGACCATCGAGCGAGGCACGCTGCGCGTACGGGTAGTCCTTCAGTGTGGTGTAGGCGTCGACGATCCAGACGATCTTGCCGTCGACCACGGCCGGGTACGAATCGCTGTCGGTCGTCAACCACGGCGCAACCTTCTGAACACGCTCACGCGGATCACGGTTGAACAGGATCTTCGAGTTGTCACCGATCGCACCGGAGAACAGAATGTTCCGCTCGGCGTACTTGGCAGCGAAGGCAAGGCGGTTGAACCAGTTGCCCACGGACACACCACCGGCACCGGTGTAGGTGTACCGGGAGTTGTCGGTGTCGTACTCCCGATCCTCGGTCGCTCCCCCGGTTCCGACGATCGCGTAGTCGGGATCTGCCTGAGAGATGACCTCGCCGTAGTAGATGCGTGGCTGATCGACAGGAATGACCTGCTCGGACCCCTGCGATGCGATGTCACTGACTGCGTAGATCGGATAGCCGCTGTTGCTGTTCGCGCCCTCGGCGGTCGGATCCTGTACCGCTTGATTGACGCGGTTGGCGGGAGCCGCGACGAAACCGTTGCCATGTGTGTAGACGGTATGTTTGTTGATCCAGTCGGTCTGGTTACCGGTGAGACTCTCCGGCGACAATTCACGCGCTGCGACGATGTAGTCCTGCAGTTGCCCGTCGATCTCGTAACGATCGACATCGAGAGACTGCGGGAAACCGAAGAAGTTCTTCAGCTGCTGCTGCTGGGTGAACGTTCGCGAGAGAACGTTCGGGTCCAGCAAGCGTGTATTGGCAATCGTCGTGATGTCGGCCGGGCTTTCACGCGGGGACTGCGATCCTTCACCCGAATAGTCCTGATATTCGACGACGTCATCACCGATGCCGTACGCATCGCGCGTGGCAGCGATGTTCCTCTCGATGTACGTCCGCTCCTTCTCGGCAGCATTGGGACGAACCGAGAACTGCTCCATCAGAAGCGGGAAGACCGCGCCGACGAGAATCGACGACAGCACGAGCAGTGCCGTCGCCAACGCGGGAACGCGGAGGTCACGAAGGAATATCGCCGCGAAGAACGCTGCGGCACAGATCAATGCGATCGCAAGCAGGATCAGTTTCGCCGGAAGCACTGCGTTGATGTCGGTGAAGCCTGCACCGGTGAAAGTGGGTTCCTTCCGGCTACTCGACAGCAGCGAGTAACGATCGAGCCAATACGCGATCGCCTTGAACAGCACGAACGACCCGGCCAGCACCGCGAGCTGGATCCGGGCGGCACGCGTGAGCGCCCCTTCGCGGCCGGCAAGCCGTATTCCTCCGAATACGTAGTGCGTCAACAGATTGGCGAAGAACGCGATGAGCGTCGAGACGAACAGCCAGTTGAGAACGAACCGGTAGAACGGAAGGTCGAACGAATAGAATCCGACGTCGAGGCCGAACTGCGGATCCACCTTTCCGAAGTCCTGGCCGTGCAGGAAAAGCTGAACGGTGACCCAGTTGGTCTGCGCGATCAGGCCCGAGATGATGGCGAACACGGCAGGAATGCCGATGCCGAACAGGCGCAGCCTGCTCATGACGGTCGTCCGGTACCGCGCGATCGGATCGTTCGGTCCCGCAACGGGAACGAACACGGGCCGGTTTCGATATGCCAGCAGCAGTGACAGGAACACCACTCCGCCGACGAGCAGACCGACCACGAGGAAGATGACCAGTCGCGTCACCAAGGTCGTCGTGAAGACCTGGCGAAATCCGACTTCGCCGAACCACAACCAGTTCGTGTAGGTATCGATAAGGCGCGGACCGACAAGCAGCAGAGCTGCGAGGACCAATGCCAATACGAGCAGAATCCGACTCCGCCGCGACAGCGACGGTAGACCGGTGGGGGCCCTCATGCCCACGTGCCACACTCCAACTTCGGGCGATACCGTTCGGTATCGCAGATGGCTTCTCCAGCGCACAGCGTGCACTGCATGTCCGATTTGGGAACCACTGTACGGAACGGTTCGACGACTCGGCCACACCCGTCGGGTCCGAGTGACCCCTCGCGCTGTGTTTCGACGTCGATGGGAAGATGAGCACGTGAGCGATTTCAACGACGACCTGTTCGGCGACGGCACGGACCACGACTCGAATGTCGAGGAACTCAGCGCGGCACTGGCACGGTGCGCGAGAGAGGTTGCCGACTTCGTCGACGCCGAAGGCTGGGGTCAGGCACCGCAGATCTTCGCACTCGTGCCCACCTCCGTTCTCGCGGCGGCAGAGCCTGGACTGCTGGAGGAACTCGCCGACGGTTCCACGCTGACACCGATCCAGCAGCACTCGCTCCCCGAGGACATCAGTGGCGGATCACCGGCGCTCGACGAGTTTCTTGCGACCACGAGTTGGCCGGAGGGCGTGGTGGGATGCACTCTCGTCCAGGAGATCGTCGTGCTCCCGCCTGCCGCCGAGTCCGATCTCGACGACGCTCTCGTGCCGCTGCTCGCCGATCGCGATGCCGCCGACGAGGCCGGCAGACTGGCCGCTCGGTCGCATCCCGAGCGTAAGGACGGACGACTGATCGCGGCCGTCATCAAGGACGGTCCGTCGCTCACCCTGCTTCAGATGCAGCCGGACGAGGACACCGACCCGTTCGCCCCGATCGAGTTGCTGATCTACGAGGATCTGGCCCCGAACGTCGTGCACGCCCTGTACGCGACCTTCGACAACGTCGACGAGGACTGAGCCGGCCGGAATCGGGGCGACCGGGGCCTGAACGGCAGCTCGTGCCGTCAGCAGGACGGCGCGTCGCCCCCGGTGCCGATCGACTGCAGTGAGTCGATCGCGCCATCGAGCGTTTCCACCTTCACCAGGCGGAGCCCGTCCGGGGTGTTCGCTTTCGCCTCGTCGCAGTTCTGCGACGGCACGAGAAACGTCGTCGCGCCTGCTTCCCTGGCCGCGATCAGCTTGTACGGGATGCCTCCGATGGGTCCGACCGTGCCTTCCGCGTCGATCGTGCCCGTACCGGCGACGAAGTCACCGTTGCTCAACTCGCCCGGGCTGAGCTTGTCGACGACGGCGAGGCTGAACATCAGTCCGGCGGAGGGTCCGCCGACATCGGCCAGGTTGAACGTGACGGTGAACGGTACGTCCGGCTCCTCGGCTGGTGTCACGCCCAGGTATCCCTTCTCGGCGTCGTCCGGTCGAGCGCCCAACGTCACGGCTTCGTCACGATCCACGCCGTCCTCGGTCACGGTGACGACTATGACGTCTCCGGGTGCCTTGGAGCTGACGACGTCCCGGACACCGGTCACGGTGTCGATGGGCACGCCGTCGATCGCGACGAGTCGGTCACCCTCGTTGAGTAGGCCGGCCGCAGGACCGTCGGGAGCCACCGTGCCGACCGTCAGTACCGCCGGGAATCCCAGATGACGGAGAGCAGCGAGTTCCGCACTGTCCTCGGACTGCTCGAAATCTGCCTGATTGCCCTCCTGGACCTCCTCTTTCGTCTTGTCCGGCGGGTATACCTCCTCACGCGGAACGAGACCCTGCCTGCCGCTGGCCCAGAAGCCGAACGCCTCGAAGATGTTCAACTGATCTCGCACTGCCACCGTCGTCATGTTGAGGTGACCCGTGGTGGGGTCGACGTCGGTGCCGTCGATCTGCACGACCGGTCTTCCGTCGGCATCTCCGAGAGTGTTGTAGGTCGGTCCTGGCCCCAACGCAGCGAACGGAACTGTGATGACGGTCCCTGCCACACCGAGCACGACAACGGGCACGAGGGCTGCAACGAGAGTGGCGATCCTACGATTCACCCGACAAACACTAGAACCGACGCCTGTGGAGCGGATGTGAGACCCCTCTTCAGCGGCGGACGGCGCCTCGATCGTGTTCGCCGTCAGCGTGACGACCAGCGATGCTCGGAGCGCCTGGGCCTTGTACCGTTGAGCTATGAGCAATTTTGGTTTCCAGGGCTCCGACGAGGATCCGGACAAGAAGAAGGACCAGGGCGGAGACGGCACCCCCGGTGGGTTCGGCTTCGGCGGGGAGGGTTTCGATCCCGCCGCGCTCGGCCAGATGCTCACGCAATTCGGCCAGATGCTCAGCGGCATGGGAACTGCAGGCGCCGGCGGCGCCAACGCAGGCCCGGTCAACTACGAACTTGCCACCCAGCTGGCACGCCAGCAGATCGGCACCATCTCCCCGATCTCGTCCGGTAAGAGTGAAGCAGTCGCTGATGCCGCGCACCTCGCCGAACTCTGGCTCGACGGATCGACGACGCTTCCCGCCGGCGCATCGAAGACGGTGGCGTGGACTCCCGGCGACTGGCTGGACAACACGATCGACAGATGGAAGAGGCTGTGCGACCCGGTCGCCGAGCAGATCTCCAGCATGTGGACCGCGGGCCTTCCGCCGGAAGCTCAGCAGGTCGCCGGGCCGATGATGGGCATGCTGACGCAGATGGGCGGGATGGCGTTCGGCTCGCAGCTCGGCCAAGCACTGGGTCAACTGTCCAAGGAGGTTCTCACCTCCACCGACATCGGGATCCCACTCGGGCCGAGCGGGGTTGCCGCGCTTCTGCCCGACGCGATCGCCGGATTCAGCGAAGGCCTCGAACAGCCGGAGCGCGAAGTGCTCGTATTCCTCGCCGCGCGAGAGGCCGCGCACCAGCGTTTGTACAGCCACGTCCCGTGGCTCCGCCAGCGCGTGCTCGCCACCGTCGAGGAATACGCTCGCGGAATTCGGATGGACTTCTCCGCGATCGAAGAAGCAGCGTCCGGCCTCGATCCTGCATCTCTGACCGATCCGTCCAAGATCGAAGAAATCCTGCAGCAGGGCGCGTTCGAGCCGCAGACCACTCCTGAGCAGAAGTTCGCGCTCGAACGGCTGGAGACGCTGCTTGCACTCGTCGAGGGCTGGGTCGAAACCGTCGTCACCGATGCACTCGGTGAACGGCTCCCCGGTGCGGGAGCTCTCAGCGAGACGATTCGTCGTCGCCGCGCATCCGGTGGACCCGCCGAGCAGACGTTCGCGACGCTCGTCGGTCTGGAACTGCGTCCGCGCAAGGTCCGCGAAGCGAGCGAGTTGTGGCGGCGTCTGACCACTGCAGCGGGCATCGACGGACGAGACGGCGTGTGGGCGCACCCGGACCTGTTGCCCGTCTCCTCCGATCTCGACGATCCAGCGTCGTTCATCGACGGAATCGTCGGCGGAGGATCGAGTGACTTCGACGATCCCATGGCCCAGCTGGAAGCAACCGAGGCGCAAGAGCGATCGGACCGAGAGAACAAGCGTCAGGACGGCGAGAACAAGCGTCAGGACGGCGAGGACAAGGCTTGATCCACCGAGAACGGGGGTGAATCGATCGATTTCGATTCGCCCCCGTTTTCTGTCGAAACCGCTGCTGGAGCGACGTGCGCGGGTTGTGGATAACCTCGAATTCTCGGCCGAGGCCGGAGTGGAGATGTGCCACCGTGTGCGCATGCATTCCTTTCCGCTGCGACGACCGAAGCTTCGTGTGTCTGCCTTCGCGCAGCGCGACGGAACCGTTCGACTCGGGTGGGATCCCGACGTGTCGTTCGTCGTCGCAGGACCACCCGACATGGATGCCGAGGTCTTGCTGAACGTTCTTCGGCAACTGGACGGTACGTCCTCGAGAGCCCACATCATCTGGTTCGCCGGCACCCTGGGCGTGAGCGCGAATACGATGTCGACGCTTCTGTCCGAACTCGACGAGTCCGATCTGCTCGTCGAGGGCAGTACTCCGAACGAGACGTCATCTTCCGACAAACTCGCACGTCCGGCGGCGGTGCACCTAGTGGGACGTGGACCTCTCGGTGACGCGATCCGATCGGGCATCACGACGTCGTCGGCTCTCGAACTCCGACACTCGAACTACCCACCCGTCGAACTGCTCCGTCACAACGAAGGCCACTGGCAGAGCGACCTGACAGTTCTCTCCGACGATCTCGTTCCCGATCCACTAGTGGTCACCGCGCTGGTGATGACGAAGACTCCGCATCTCCAGGTTCGTCTGCGCGAAGGAAAAGGCATCGTCGGGCCACTGGTCATCCCCGGAGAGTCCAGCTGCCTTCGGTGCCTGGAACTCGAACGCTGCACGATGGATCCGCAGTGGCCTCACGTGTCGGCCCAGCTGCTCGGACGAGTCGGCGAGGCGGACAGACCGACGGTTCTTGCCACGGCTGCGGTTGTGCTCGCCCAGATCGAGGGCTTCGTGCACCGACGTGCCACGCAGCTGACCGACTCGACCCTGGAGATAGACCTGGATCGACATCGCATGGACACTCGGAGATGGGCCAGGCATGCGCTGTGCGACTGCGCGTTCGTGTGAGTAGCCGGGTGCTCTCACCTGCACTGTGGGCAAGAAGTTGTTCGGTCAGCCATGATGGGGAGGTGTCAGACATTCCGCGTCGGGGATCAGCCCGGACTGCCAAGCTCGCTCGGATCCCCATCGGCATCGCCGGACGGGCAGCGGTCGGCTTCGGCAAGAAGCTTGCCGGGGGCAATCGCACCGAGATCGACTCCGACCTCGCCGCCAAAGCGGCTGAGCAACTGTTCTCGGTTCTGGGTGAACTCAAAGGCGGCGCAATGAAGTTCGGGCAAGCCCTGAGCGTCATGGAAGCCGCAGTACCGGAGGAATTCGCCGAACCGTATCGCGAGGCTCTGACCAAGCTTCAGTCGGCAGCCCCGCCGCTCCCCGCCGCCAAGGTCCACCGCATGCTCGATCGGCAGCTGGGCACCGCATGGCGATCCCGATTCACCTCCTTCGACGACACTCCTGTCGCCTCGGCGAGTATCGGACAGGTCCACAGGGCGGTATGGACCGATGGGCGCGATGTCGCGGTCAAGGTCCAGTACCCCGGCGCCGACGAGGCTCTGCGGGCCGACCTCAAGACGATGTCGCGCTTCGCCAACACCTTCAGCTCGATCTTCACCGGCGCGGATGTCAAGCCTGTGCTCGACGAGCTGATCGCCCGAACCGAGGATGAACTCGACTACCGCATCGAAGCGAGAAATCAACGCGCCTTCGCACAGGAATTCGCCGACGACCCGCAGTTCGCGGTGCCCCGAGTGGTCGCAAGTGCTCCCAAAGTCCTCGTGTCCGAATGGATGACGGGTACACCGCTGTCGTCGATCATCGCCAGCGGGACACCCGATGAGCGTAACAACGCGGGCGCACTTCTTGCCCTGTTCGCGTTTGCCGCACCCGCGCGCGCTGGCTTCCTCCACGCCGACCCGCATCCCGGCAATTTCATGCTCCTACCCGATGGCCGCCTCGGCGTGATCGACTTCGGGGCCACCGCACCGATGCCGAATGGGCTTCCCGCGGTTCTGGGTCGTATGGTGCGGCTGGCTCGAGAAGAACGCTTCGACGAGCTGGTGGCGCTCTGCGTCGACAACGGATTCGTCATTCCAGGGCGGACCGTCACGGCCAAGGAGATCTCGGACTACCTGCGCCCGTTCACCGACCCGATTCGCACCGACTCGTTTCATTTCACCCGGGCCTGGCTCCAGAAGGCCGCGGGCACCGCCGCTGAATTCGACAGTGCACAGTTCCGGACGGTGCGGGCATTGAACATGCCTGCCGAATACGTGATGATCTTCCGCGTTCTCGGAGGGCTCGTGGGAATCTGCGCCCAACTCGACGCCTACGCCCCTTACATGTCCATTCTGACGGAGTGGCTGCCCGGCTTCACCGACGACGTCTGATCTCTCGGCGTCGGTGAAGCCGTGCGCCACACTGGGTTCGGGCCGGCTGTCCACGCGTGTACTCACGCGACCTGCTGGCCTGTGTCCTTTCGCGGACGACCACGCGGCCGCTTCCTGGCGATGACGACTCCTTGGTCGAGGATCTCGCCGCCCCACACGCCCCAGGGTTCGGCGCGGTCGAGAGCTGCGCTCAAACATGTGCGCCGGATCGGACATTCGGCACACAACGCCTTTGCCTGCTCCAGATCGCCAGGGCTGTCCGCGAACCACAGATCGGGATCCGCCGCTCGGCAGGGCACTGCCAAACCTGACACCCCGCTCGCTCCGGCATGTGCAGTTCCGGTATGCGCAGCGGCGGGCACGCCGGCCAGCGATGTTGTTGTGATGGTGGTTTTTTCAGCCTCGTATCGGCATGTCGTCCGGACCGTGACGGTTGACACGTCGGTCTCCTCTACTTTTCGTGCGGCGTGTTTACGGTTCTTGAAGCTGTTGCGAACCAAGGGCCGAACGTTCGAATCCGAGGGGACTCATCGAACGAGAAAGGCCACGGTCCGCGTCTGCGGGTCCGTGGCCTTCGAGGCTGTATCGAAATCTCTACCGAGAGGGTTCTCGATATCGATCTACGATCACGGACGCGCGTGATGCGCGGCGGAAGCGTGTAGCTGGGGATGCCGTCTTGGCTGCCCAGGCCTGCGCCTGAACGGCCCGTTCGCCGCATTTACCTGCGGCAGCAATGAGGTTGTTGGCAGAATCCTGAGCTGCAGACATGCTTGCTGCAGGCATATGTGCAGCGGACATGCTGGGAACGGACAAGCGACCTCGTGCAACGACGACATCAGCGCCGATGTACTGGGCGACAAGTTGATTCTTCACGATTCTCCACCTCCTCATCTGAACTCGCTCCGGACACAATGCTCGCTCGCGGTCTCCCGTGAGCGGTGAAAACAGACTAAACCCCACTGTCTGAACTGCACAAGTTATTTTCTACCTGGGGTTTCTCCGACATGTTCGATCCATCTCGGCTAATTGCTCGACGAATCGCGAACGACAGCCAAGACGTCCTCGCCGAACCGTTCGAGCTTCTTCGCGCCGATTCCGGGAATCGCGACGAGCCCACGATCGTCCTGAGGCTGCTGCTCGGCGATCGCCGTGAGAGTCGTATCGCTGAACACGACGTACGCAGGAACTTTCAGCTCGCGCGACTTGTCCAGTCGCCACGACTTCAACGCGTCGAGAAGGGCAACGTCGACGTCCGACGGGTGGCTCTCACATCGCCCCAACATGGTCGCTGCGGTGCCGATCAACGGCTTGCCGCACAGACGGCACTTCGGTGCGGACTTCTTCGTCGTCGGCGTCGCAATGCGAGAAGCTGGGGAATCCTCCGGGATCAGACCGTTGAGGAACCTCGACCGCCGCCGCGACTTCCGGCCGCCTTCGTTTCGAGCGAGCGCCCACGACAGATGCAAGTGTTCACGAGCCCGCGTCACACCGACGTAGAGCAGACGACGCTCTTCTTCCACTGCGGCGTCGTTGTCGGCGCTCGGATCGTTGCTGAGCGCATGCGAAATCGGCAGGGTTCCGTCGGCGAGGCCGACTATGAACACCGCATCCCACTCGAGACCCTTCGCTGCGTGCAGTGACGCCAGCGTCACTCCCTGGACGACCGGAGGGTGCCGCGCCTCGGCGCGCGCGGCCAGTTCACTCAATAGTCGATCGAGATCGAGGTCCGGATCCTGCCCGACCAATTCCTCGGCGACCTGTACCAGTCCACCGAGCGACGCCCACTTCTCACGGGCCTGTGCACCTGCCGGTTCGGTCGCGGTCAGACCGAGAGGCGCGAGCACAGCGCGCACGAGCGACGGAAGACCAACGCCCGATCTGGACTCCTCGGGGAGGTCGTCGCGCCCGGAAGCAGAACGCAGAGCCGAGATGCCCTGACGCACTTCGGGTCTGTTGAAGAATCCCTCACCTCCGCGGACCTGGTACGGAATCCCCGCATCCGTCAACGCCTTCTCGTGAACTTCGGACTGAGCGTTGATGCGGTAGAGCACAGCGATCTCCGCAGGTTCGACACCCTTGGATATCAGCCGCTTGATCGCCCGCGCCACCCCGTCAGCCTCTGCCGGTTCATCGTCGTACTCGAAGAAATCAGGCTCCGGTCCTGGCTGCCGCTGGCCGATCAACTGCAGCCGCGTGCCTGCGATTCTGCCGCGCGCGGCACCGATGACTCGGTTGGCCAGTGAGACGACTTCGGGCGTCGAACGGTAGTCACGTTCGAGCCGGACGACCGTTGCATCAGGAAAGCGGCGGGAGAAGTCGAGGAGGTAGCGCGGAGTCGCACCGGTGAACGAGTAGATCGTCTGATTCGCGTCTCCGACCACCGTCAGATCGTCTCGCTCGCCCAGCCACGCATCGAGAACGCGCTGCTGCAGAGGCGTCACGTCCTGATACTCGTCCACGACGAAACAGCGGTACCGCTCGCGGAACTCGTCCGCGACTGCCGAATGTTCCTCGAGGGCTGCGGCTGTGTGGAGCAGCAGATCGTCGAAGTCCAGCAGCATTCCATCACCGCCGTGCGTCTTGAGCTCTTCGTAGCCCGCGTACACGGACGCGACCTTGGCAGCATCCATGGGAACTTCACGGCGAATCCGAGCCGTGACGGCCGGATAGTCCTCGGGTGCAACGAGCGAGCCCTTTGCCCATTCGATCTCACCGGCGAGATCGCGGACCGAATCGGTGGACGTGGATACACCCGCTCGGTGAGCCGACTGGCTGACCAGAGCGAATTTTCGATCGAGAAGTTGCCAACCGGTGTCTCCGACGACCTGTGGCCAGAAATACTTGAGCTGCCTCAGAGCCGCGGCGTGGAACGTGCGAGCCTGCACCGGAGGACCTTCACCGCCCACTCCGAGCTCACGCAGACGACCACGCATCTCCCCTGCTGCACGCGCAGTGAAGGTTACTGCCAACACCTGCCCTGCCGAGACGTGACCTGCGGAAACGAGGTGGGCGATGCGTCGAGTGATGGTACGTGTCTTGCCAGTTCCTGCGCCCGCGAGCACACACACGGGCCCACGCGGCGCAGAGACGGCAGCGGACTGTTCGGGATCCAACCCGGCGATTGCGGAGTCCACTGGCATGCGGACCATCATGTCAGCACCTACCGACACTGCCGGAGGCCGGCCACACGGGGCGAGATCACCCGGAACAAGTGGCGAGCGAAGGGTGTTGAATGCGATCGTGACCACACCCGAGAACGCCGCAGCCCTGAACGCCGCAGCCCTGACCATCTACTCCACCACATGGTGCGGGTACTGCCGACGGCTGAAGACTCAGCTCGACGAGGCGGGCATCACCTACGCCGAGATCGACATCGAACAGCATCCCGAGGCTGCCGAGTTCGTCGGCAGCGTGAACGGCGGTAACCACGTGGTACCGACGGTGCTCTACGCGGACGGCTCGACGGCAACCAATCCAACGCTGGCGGCGGTCAAGAGCGCACTGTCGCTCTGAGACCGTGATCGGCCGCGGCCAGGACGTGTCCGGGCCGTGGCCGTCACGCGCCTGCGGCCCAGGCCTCCAACATTCCACGAGCAATGGAGATGGAGCCGGGTAGCAGTAGCCGCGCGTCCGAATCCACGGCCCAGTCCCCCAGCTTCAACGCGGACTGTACGTCGGCGCGGTCGAACCAGTGCGCCTCCGCGATCTCCCCGTCGAGGAATTGCAGCGGGGCTTCGGGATCTGCGGTCGCCGAGAATCCGAGCATGATCGAACGAGGGAACGGCCACGGCTGGCTACCGAGGTAGGTGATGTCGGACACCGAGATGCCGACTTCCTCCTTGATCTCACGCGCGACGCACGTTTCCAGCGACTCGCCTGCCTCGACGAAACCGGCGAGCACCGAGAATCGACGCTCCGGCCAGGCGGGTGCCCGTGCCAACAGCACGCGGTCGCCGCCGTCGTGCACCAAGCAGATCACCGCGGGGTCGGTTCGCGGAAACTCCTCGTGTCCGTTCGACGTACTCGTCCGCGACCAACCTGCCGACGTCGGCGTGGTCGCTGCCCCGTCGATCGCGCTGAAACTCGCCCCCGCATGCCAATTCAGAATCGCGAGAGCACTGGTCAGGATGGACAGCTCGGTCTCGTCGAGGAATTCTGCAAAAGTGCGTAAGTCGGCTAATTTTCCGGTGAGTACACCGACACGTTTGGTCCACAGGTGGCGGCCCTCGTGAACACCGAGGAACACCGCGTCCAGCGCGGGTTCGGCAGCGATATCGGTGGCCGATACGTACACGATTCCGGAATCGTCGACGCGAAGCTGACCGCGATGGTCGATTTCGAGGACGCGCGCAGTGGGCCACCCCGCACGCAACGCCTCGGAGTCCTTACGCAATTCCTCGGCTCGGTGCAACGGAGACCTGGACAGCAGAGGCGGTGAAGAAAGCTCGAATCGTGGCACGTTCAAGACACTATCGCGGCCGGGACCGAAGTCCGATTCTCGTGTGGTCACTCGCCGACCCGACGGATGTACAGCAGCCTGTCGGTGGCCTCGACGGCGTCGACCTCGGGAGAACCGACCCGGAAGAGTTTGCCCCCTCGAACGACACCGAGAACGATGTCGGTCAGGTGTCTGGGTGATCCCCCGACCTCGTCGCGTTCGACTTCCCGTTCGGCGATCGCAAATCCCGCTTCGGGTGTCAGAAGGTCCTCGATCATCTCCACGACGCTCGGAGTCGAAGTCGCGATGCCCAGCAACCGACCAGCGGTCTCCGAGGACACCACCACCGAATCCGCGCCCGACTGCCGCAGCAGATGAGTGTTCTCGGCCTCCCTGATCGCGGCGACGATCTTCGCCTTCGGTGCAATCTCTCGTGCGGTCAGCGTCACGAGGACCGCGGTGTCGTCGCGATTGGTCGCGACGATGATCGCTGCCGCATGCTGGGCGCCCGTGAGCCTGAGAACGTCGGACTTCGTGGCCGATCCGTGCACGGTGACCAACCCCATGTTCGACGCCGTGTCCAACACGGTCTGGTCGGTGTCCACGACGACGATCTCCGATGCCGGAACGCCGTCCCCGAGCATCGCATCGACGGCGGTGCGGCCTTTGGTTCCGAAACCTATGACCACGGTGTGATTGCGCACGCTGCGCCTCCATCGCTGAATTTTGAATGCCTGCCGCGACCGCTCGGTGAGTACCGCGAGCGTCGTCCCGACCAACAAGATGAGGAAAAAGATTCGAAGTGGAGTGATGACGAGGATGTTCACCAGACGTGCGGACGGCGCGATGGGTGTGATGTCGCCGTATCCGGTGGTCGACAGCGAGACCGTCGCGTAGTACAGCGCATCCAGGAACGACAACTCGTTGTCCTGCGCGTCGCGGTAACCGTCGCGGTCGATGTAGACGATGAGGGCGGCAAGCAACAGAGCGCCGAGTGCAACGAGGATGCGCCGGTAGATCGCCCGCCACGGGCTGCTCTGCAATTCAGGGACACGGAGCACTCCTACCAGTGCGAAGTCCGGCTTGTCCGTCAGTGTGTCGCCGTCGCTCATGCGAGCCCGCAACCTACCTGCCACTTGGCCTACCTATGTCGAGATGGTTCACGGCTGGCAGCGTAACCCCCTTCGACGATTTCTTAGCGTTCGCCGGCGATCTCGTTTCGCGGCCGAGCTGTTCGTGGCCGAACTCAGCACACCGCTTTCGCATCCTCGTGTGGCACGGTGTACCCATGACACAGCACAAGAGCCAGGGCGCAGCACTTCGTCTCGCCGTGTTGCTGGGGGGCGCAGGAGTGTTTCATTTCGTAAGGCCTGCATTCTTCGACGATCAGGTGCCGACGGCTCTGCCCGGCGCAGCACGGACCTACACGGTCGTCTCGGGCATCGCCGAGCTCGGTGTCGCCGCCACTCTGGCCATCCCTCGTACGCGCCGCCTCGGTGGTGCACTGGCCGCTGCGCTGTTCGTCGCGGTCTTCCCCGCCAACATCGACTTCGCGCGACGCGCCGTGCAGAATCCCACAACCCCGTTTGCAACAAAGGCAGCCGTTCTCGCGCGACTTCCGCTTCAGATTCCGTTGGTCACCGAGTCGCTGAAGGCACGGCGTAACGCCCCTTGATCTCCTGATTCGGTACCGAATTCGACGGCTTCGGTGCCTTCGATGAGCGCAGCGAGGGCATCGACTCCCGGCAGCGCGTCCGGTGCGACGGTGCGCCCACTGCGGACGTAGTGGAATGCTGCCCGCACCTTGTCCAGGGGAACTGGATCGGCAGAAGACGCCGACATCAGCTCGGCCCACGCAATCCGATAGGCAGCCAGCTGCATCACCACCGACTTCTCCTCCGACGCGGTCGGCTGCTTGCCGGTCTTCCAGTCGACGACCGTCCAGCCTCCGTCGGGGTCCGCGAACACGGCATCGATCCGCCCGCGCAACACCGTTCCTGCGACGGAAGTCTCGAACGGCACCTCGACTTCGATTGGGCTGCGCAGCGACCAATCGGATTCGAGAAACGCGTGCTGCAACGTCTCCAGGTCCACATCGGCCGCCGCGTCGGTGTCGGCGGATCCCGGTAGTTCGTCGAGATCGAGCAGTCTCGTGGCACCGAAGCGCCGTTCGATCCACGCATGGAACGCTGTCCCCCTGCGCGCCAGGGGGTTCGGAGGAAACGGCAGCGGTCTACGCAGCCTCGACGCGAGAGCATCTGGATCCGCAGCGAGATCGACCAACTGACTCACGGACAGATGCGCAGGCAGAGGAACATCGATGGTGGACCGCGATCTCTCGTCTCGCTCGGTGAGCAGCGCATCGACATCGGCCGCCCAGCTCTCGGGGTCGGTATCGACATCAGCGTCCTGCGTGTCGACTTCTGGTTCGACCTCGGCTTCTGGTCCGACCTCGGCCTCTGATCCGCCGTGCGCCAGCCCAGCGAGAGCCTCGACAACCGCGGATGCCCCCGATTCCACGGCATTGCGCCGAAGTCCGAGTGGATCGCGCGGCCACAGTGCCGAATGCGGCTCTGCGCTCAGTGGATTGACCGCACCGTCGTCGGGCGCAGACGCCCACTCGTGCACGACGGCCACTGGATCGGCGCCAGTGCGCGCTCGGTCGTCGACGAGCGACTTCAGCTCGTCGAGGAATTCCGAAGGCCCGCGGGGCTTGCTACTGGTCTCGTCCCAGTGATGCGCAGAGACGAGCAACACCCGTTCGGTTCGAGTGAGCGCCACGTAGAACAGACGGCGGTCTTCGGCCAGTCGCCGTCGCGCGAGCGCATCCTTGTGTCGGTCCACGGCCTCCTGGAGATCCTTGCGGTTGTAGACCTCGTCGAGGTCCAGAACGGGAACCCCTTCGGATCCCTCGCCCTCTTGTGCTCGGTCTCCACGGAGAGGGGGAGGCAGCTCGGCCATCGCACCGAGCCACGTCGAGGACGCCGTCGACGAGGGAAAGACGCCTTTCGAGACATGCGGCACTGCAACTACTTCCCATTCCAACCCCTTGGCGGAATGCACCGTGAGCACCTGAACTCGATGAGGTGCGACCTCGACCTCGCCGGGAGCCAAACCGTTCTCGACGGTCTCTGCTGCCGCGAGGAACGACAGGAATCCGGTGACGGTCGCCGTCGGGTTGTCGGCGTAGTCCGCCACCACGGCGGCGAACTCGTCGAGATGTTCGCGGCCGACCGATCCGCTGGACGAATACGACGTCCGCGCCTGCGCTTCGACGCCGATGCCCATGAGTCGTTCGATGTCGGCGGCGAGTTCGGTCAGCGGCTGACCTATGCGTCCACGCAGAATGTGCAACTCCGTCGCCAAGGCGGTGATTCGGCGATATCCGACCTCGGAGTACCTTTCGGGGCGTCCGGGATCGGAGATGGCGTCGGCAAGTCCGGCCTCCTCGGACAGCTCGCCTGGCAACGAACTCTCCAACGCTGCGTCGAGAGCTGCAGTGTCAGCGACGCTACCGGCTGTGCCGTAACCTCCTCGGATCCCGAGTTCTCGTGCTCGTTGCGACAGCGCAGCGAGATCCGCTGCGCCGATCTGCCATCTCGATCCGGTGAGTATCCGCATCGCCGCACTCCCTGCGAGCGGGTCGGCGACGAGCCTGAGCATGGCGATGACGTCGGCTATCTCGGGAATGTGCAACAGTCCCCCGAGTCCGACCACTTCGACGGGAAGTCCATGTGCGCGTAGCACTTCGGCGATCGGCTCCGCATCGGCGTTGCGACGCACCAGCACGGCAGCGGTCGGTGGTGGCCTGTTGGCGCCCAGGGCCGCGCGGTACTCGGCCGCAATGCGCTCGGCGATCCATTCGCGTTCGTCCAGAACTGTCACCGAGACCGACAACGCAACGTCACCGGGCGTTGCTCCGGGACGAGCACGCAGGGTCTGTACCGGCACGCCGGTCTGCCGGAGCGGAGCGGTCACCAGATTGGCCAGTTCGAGTGCTTCGGGCGGATTCCGCCAGCTCGTCAGCAACTCGAGTCGAGGAGCTGGATCGCCGCCGGACAACGGAAAGTCCGTTGCGAATCGTGGCAGGTTCGCGGCCGACGCGCCGCGCCATCCGTAGATGGACTGCATCGGATCACCGACTGCGGTGAGCGCAAGCGTCGGGTCGGCCCCGCCACCGAACAGCGACGACAGCAGCACGCGTTGTGCGTGGCCAGTGTCCTGATATTCGTCGAGCAGGACGAGCCGGAATCTCTCGCGCTCCGCGCGCCCCACGTCGGCGTGATCTGCAGCCACCCGTGCCGCGAGTGACATCTGACTGCCGAAATCGAGTGCACCCTCCCGGCGCAAGGTCTGAGCGAGACGTTCGACCAAGGGCAACAACGCAACCCGCTTGTGCTGGGCGTCGAGGATGTTCAGCAATTCCTTGGTCGGCCCGCCGCGCTGGCCTGGCCCAGGACCCAAGGTATGGACGAGCTTGTCCAGATCGGTGTGGGCCTCGCGTAGGTCATCGGGGTCGACGAGGTGCTCGGCCAGCTGCCCGGACAGCGCCAGTACCGCCTCGGTGATCGACGTGGGGTTCCGATCCGTGTCGAGGTCACCGTCCCAAGTGCTCACGACCCGGTGCGCAAGTTGCCACAGCTCCGTCTCGGACAGCAGCATCGCCGACGGTTCGATCGGAAGGAGCAGACCGTGCTCGGTCAGCAATCTGCCCGCGTAGGAATGGTACGTGCTGACTTCCGGTTCCCCGCTCAGAATGCGTTCGCGCAGCTGCAGACTCGGGTCGAGTGCACGCACGAGGTCGGATCCGGCCAACCGGGCGAGCCGCGCTCTGATGCGGGATGTCAGTTGCTGTGCCGCTTTCCTGGTGAAGGTCAGACCGAGAACTGCATCGGGGTCGACGAATTCGTTGGCGACCATCCACACCACTCGCGCCGCCATCGTCTCGGTCTTGCCTGCCCCCGCTCCGGCAACGACGAGGGTCGGCCCTTGCGGTGAGGCGATGACCGCGGCCTGCTCCTCGGTCGGTGGATGCTTCTGGCCGAGTGCCCGCGCCAATTCGATCGGATCTATTCGCGCGGCGCGCGGCTCGGCGCGGCGGTCGGCGGCCGTGCGGGGACTCATGTGTCGGTCACCTGCCTCCCGGTTTCGTGTGCAGGACAGCTGGATTTGACCGGGCAGTGCCTACATCCATCGTTGACGAACGCCTCGAATGTCGGCCCCTGGGTCGCCGACGCCGCCCGATGAATCGTCGCACGCCACTCCTCCAACTTTTCGGGGGTCGGCGCCTCCTGGATCCGTTGGGTTGCGCCTTCCTTGTTGTGCGGCTTCGCGACGAACACCAGGCGCGCGCCCCCTGGTTCACCCGCAGGTTCGCCGTCGATCGCACCGACGGATGCTGCCACCTGATAGGTGGCGAGTTGATTGTGGTTGCGTGCATCCTCCTTCGATGCCACCGTCTTGGCGGTCTTGACGTCGATGACGACGGGACGACCGTCTGCGTCGTGCTCCAGCCGGTCGATCCGGCCACGTAATGCCACTGAGGGCTCACCCTCCGAGCG
Organism: Rhodococcus yunnanensis NBRC 103083; assembly: GCF_001895005.1. Lineage (GTDB taxonomy): Bacteria > Actinomycetota > Actinomycetes > Mycobacteriales > Mycobacteriaceae > Rhodococcoides > Rhodococcoides yunnanense. The sequence goes on from NZ_BCXH01000020.1 coordinate 26,334, forward strand.
GGACTCGAGGACCCCCGCGACCGTGACCTCGACGCCTGCCTCGGTGAGTTCGCCGCGGGTGCCGCTGAGCCACCTCTCGAACGTCTCCAGCATCGCACCGGTTCGATCGAGCTCGTGACGCGAATACCATCTCGATCCGAGATCGACGGCATCCCATGCAGTTTCGAGCGCACGTCGAACCTGATCGGGTGGCATTTTGCCTGCGACCGCTTGAACCAACGTGTGCACCAATGTCCCGGTCACAGCATGGGTGTTTGCACCGTCGTTGCCCCCGTGCCTGTCCAACATCCACCGCAGCGGACATGTCGTCAACTGCTCCACGGTCGACGGTGACAACGGAACGGGGCCGTCTGCGAGGGTCCAGAGTGCAGCGGCCGTACTGGGGCCTGCCACCCCGAACCACTCGTCGGGGTGCGCACCCCTGACGCCGGCCTTCGCCAGACGGGCGAGCTGGCGTGCAGCACGCGCTCGTTTTTCCGGATCATGTTCTGTGACAGCAGGATCGCACACTACACTGCGCAGCTCGGCGACCAGCATCGGCAGAGCCATGGTGCGCCCGGTCGACTCGTCGCCGCTGCGGTCGTCCGGAAGATCACCGTTCGCTTCGTCTTCGCCGGTCAGCTCGTCGACGAATCTGGATCGGACGAGATCGGAATCCCCGGTGCTCGAGTCGACCGCCGTGACGAGCAGTACCGACCTTGCCCGGCTGCATGCAACCAGAAACAGCCTGCGTTCCTCGGCCAACAACGGTGCCGTCTTGGACATCGTGCCGTCGATCAGTTCCCCTCCGTCGCCGATTCCCGACGCCAAATCGACCAGGACTTCGGTTCCGAGAAGACTTCCCCGCGCGCGAAGACCCGGCCACAATCCCTCCTGGACTCCGGCGACAGCCACCAGTTCCCATTCACGACCTGCTGCCGAATGAGCACTGACCATGGTGACGGCGTCCGGCTGCGCCGCGGCCCGCGCCGCACTCAGTGTCGGGATCTGCTGCTGGGCAATGTAATCGACGAACCCCGCCAGCCGAGCCTGCGGAAGCTTGTCGACGTAGGACGCGGCCGCGTCGAACAATGCGACCACGGCGTCGAGGTCTCGGTCTGCTTGCGCACCCGCCGACCCACCCCACGCCGAGGCCCCGGACCACCGCCGCTCGAGCGCCGACGCTTGCCACGCGGCCCACAACACGTCTTCGACGCCTCGCCCCCGGCGTGCCACTGCGGCAGCTTTGCGAACTACTCCCAGAACCTTGCGCAGCGGCGCCGATTCGACATCAGACAGTTGCGCCATACGAGCCCCAGCACTGGAATCGACGGTGTCAGGGGGTTCGGACGCACCGCCTGCGGTTCGTATGGCCGAACGGAGGAGCTCGGCGGAATCGCGGTCGCCGCCGGCCGCGAGTTCGATGCGCCGCACTCCGCGTCTGAGTCGACGCAGGCTCACCGGGTCCGCACCCCCGATGGGCCCGGACAGCAGCGCGAGCGCATCCTCACCGTCGAAGGTCGGATCGACTATGGCGCGCAGTACGAGCAACAGGCCGACTGCTCCGTGCTGACGGTGCAGCGGCAACTCCGATGCGGGCGCCACGATCGGTACACCTGCGGCCTGCAGTGCACGACGGATCGGCGCGATCGTACGAGGAACGGACCGGACGACGACCGCCATCTCCGACCACGGCACACCATCGACGAGGTGAGCTCTCCGCATCGACGCAGCGATCGACGCGGCTTCCTTCGCCGTCGACGACAGAACCCTGACGTCCGTGCGTGACTCTCCGTAGCGCGCATCGGCCACAGCTTCGGCACCGCGATGACGCCCGATGCCCGCAAGCCTGCCCGCGATACGCCCAGTGATCGAAGCGATCTCGGTGGTACTGCGGTAGTTGCGGTCCAGAACGACGCGACGCTCCGATCCTGGCTCGGTCAGGTCGGCGACGAACGACGGGTCCGCTCCACGAAACACGAACACCGACTGGTCGGGATCGCCTGCGATCACCGTCGATTCGGTGCCGCTGCCGATGAGCCGAACCAACTGAGCTGCCTGCGGATCCAGATGTTGAGCGTCGTCGACGACGAGATGCCTGATACGCACACGTTCGGACCGAAGCAGTTCGGGGTCGGTGGCGAACGCCATGAGGGCGCTCCCGATGAGTTCGGCGGCATCGAGACCGGGAGCGGTCGCACCCGCAGCTTCGACACCGACGGCACCTCGTAGGAGCATGGCTTGCTCGTACCGCGCCGCGAACCTGCCCACCGCCACCCATTCTGGCCGCGAATGGCGTCGGCCGAGTTTGATCAGGTCCTCGGGGCCGATCCCCCGCTCGACCGAGCGCAGCATCAGATCACGCACCGCGGTGGCGAAACCGGACATCACCAGCGCAGGCCGCAGACGCTCGGGCCACTCGGCAGCCCCGTCCTCGATGTCGCCGCGCAGCATCTCGCGCACCACGGCGTCCTGCTCGGCGCCGGTCAACAGGCGCGGCGGCGGGTTTCCGTACGCGGCGGCCTGCAGCCGTAGGACGGCGAACGCATAGGAATGCACCGTCCTCACCAGTGGTTCACGTGTGGCACGCAGTGCTTCGTCACCCGCGAACAGTCCGGCGGTGATCTGCTCGCGTAGGCCTGTTGCGGCGCGCTTGGACTGTGTGAGTACCAACACCGACTCCGGGTCACCCGCGGTGATGCGCGAGACCGCATAGTCGGCGATGAGAGCCGTCTTCCCCGTCCCTGGTCCACCGAGGACCTGCCACGGATTCCACGACGACGCACCTTCTGCGGCTGCGCTGACTGCGTCGGCGTCGTTGGCCAGCAACCGTGCGGCCGATCCGGCCCAGGACCGGCGAGGTGCGGCGATCCTCGGTCCTCGAACGAGCGTGCTGACCGAGCCGTGCTCGGTGAGTTGCCTGCCGCTGTCCATGGGTGAAATTTGATCACGCCCCACCGACATACTTCACCGACGGTGCGGCACACCCTCGACATGCGGCATAGTGAGGCGGTGCCACAGTTGAACTTTCACACCTACGGACCCGTCGACGGCCCCGAGATTCTCGCCCTTCACGGCATGACCGGTCATGGGGCGCGCTGGCGCGACCTCGCAGACAATCATCTCGCCGAGGCGAGGATCATCGCGCCGGATCTCATCGGCCACGGACGCTCACCGTGGACACCGCCGTGGGACATCGCGGCCCAGGTCGACGCTCTGCGCTCCCTGCTGCAGGACCATGCACGGGGGCCGGTACTCGTCCTCGGACACTCGTACGGCGGCGCGCTCGCGATGCACCTCGCAGCTGCCCACCCCGAGCTGGTTCGAGCTCTCGTGCTGCTCGACCCGGCGATCGAACTCGATCCGAGTGATCTGCTCGAGGTCGCCGAGCTGACGGCGAAGTATCCCGACTACACCGATGCCGACGAGGCGAAGTCGGAGAAGATCAACGGCGCGTGGGCCGACGTCCCCGCTGAGCTGCTCGAGCGCGAGGTCGAGGATCATCTGGAGCCGGCCGAGAACGGGCGCGTCGCATGGCGTCTGTCGACAGCTGCCATCGTGGCGTCCTGGGGTGAGCTCGCGCGGCCGCTCGTCGTACCACCTGCAGGCACGGCGACCGTCGTCGTTCAGGCCACGCGAGTTCAACCCCCGTATGTCAGCGACCGGTTCAAGAAGGCACTCGAAGACGGTCTCGGAGATGCGCTGAAGATCGTCGAGCTCGACTGCAACCACATGGTGGCCCAGGCCAAGCCCGCCGAGGTGGCATCGTTGGTGCGCGAGCTGTTGTAGATGGCGTCGATCACCGAGGAGCAGGTCGAGAAGGTGCGTGGGCTCGTCGCGTCCATCCCGAGGGGGCAGGTCTCGACGTACGGCGACATCGCAGCCGCGGCGAACCTGTCGAGCCCTCGCATCGTCGGATGGATCATGCGTACCGATTCGGCCGACCTGCCGTGGCATCGGGTGCTGTCGGCGAGCGGTAAGCCCGCGGCCCACCTCGCCACTCGGCAGCTGGAGAAACTGGCGGCGGAAGGTGTGACCGTGCGCGACGGCCGGGTCAATCTGAAGTCGATCCGATACGTCTTCGCGCCCTGCTGAACCAGGCGCCCTGCTAGACCACGAGCTCGGCCGGTTCCACCGGATGGCCCCGGCCCGCATCACCCGAAACGGTGCCAGCGAGGACCGACACTGCGGCGATTATCTCGCCCGACGGCTTGGTGAACGGAATCCGCAGACGGTCGTCGAACGCGTAGCCCGTGCCGAACCTGGTCCCAGCGGCGAGGAGCAGATCGCGGGCGGCGGCGCGCCGGACGACGTCGTTGGAGGACAGACCGTCGGGCAGTGCGCACCACAGGGACAGGCCGCCGTCGGGAATGCGGAACTGCCAGCTCGGCAGCTCGGCCGCCATGTGCGACGCGAGTAGGTCCCGCTGGCCTCTCAACCACGTGCGCCTGGCGGCGAGAACGTCCTCGAACACACCGAGCAGACGCACTGCGGTCGCCTGTTCCACGATCGAGACCGACAGCTGTCGCCGCGCGTACGTCCTGGCCATGCGCGCAATCAGTTCCGGATCGGACCGAACCCATCCGACTCGAAGGCCGCCCCACACTGTCTTGCTCAACGATCCGATGGAGATGGTCGCCGCGCCGGGCACGGGCGCGCCGTACGGTTCTTCCGGTCCTCCGTCCAACACGAGATCGGCGGCTACCTCGTCGGCGATGGTCAGTACGCCGTGACGGGCGAGGGTGGCAGCCAAACGGCGCCTGCCGTTGCCACTCAGCCTGGCTCCCGACGGGTTGGAGAAATCCGGCATGAGATACGCCAGCGTCGGCGCATTCTGACGCGCGGCCCGATCCGCATCTTCGATGAATCTGTCCGGGTCCGCTGCGTCGATCGGCACCGGTACGGCATGCGCACCAGCACTTTCCAACGCTTCGACGGCTCCTGGATACGTCGGATGCTCGATGAGAACTCGATTGCCGGGCCGTGCGAACGTCTCGAACACGAGGTGCGCAGCGTCCCCTGCCCCCGACGTCACGACGATCTGGTCGGCCGTGGTGGGCAATCCGCGGCGTGAGTATCGGTCCGCGATCGCGGACCGAAGCTCGATCGTTCCGGACGGTGCGTATCCATGACCTGTCGTCCTCAGATTGGCGACCGCATCTGCGTAGGCGCCTGCCAGGAACGGCGACGCCTCGGGTGCCGCGTTGACGAAGTCGAGGACCGGTCCGCCGTCGAGGCGCATCATCGTGCCCCACGACGTTTCCTCGGATGGCGTCGCGACGAACGTGCCTGCGCCGTGCACCGCCTCCGCCCACCCGCTTTCACGGAGTTCGCGGTATGCCGACGTGACCGTCACGCGACTGACACCGAGCGCGATCGACAGCGCTCGCTCGGGCGGCAGTCTCTTGCCCGCGCCGACGGCGCCGTCGGCGATGATGCGACGAAGACCGCCCGCAAGCGACCGATAGAGAGGCTGTCCGTCGCCGCCGACCGGGCCGATGATCTCGGCGAGTGCCGGGGCGTCGATGCCGGAGCCGTCCATATCGAAAACCATCAGGCCATTTTGACACAGAGGACTGCACATAGCTGGGCAATTGCAGTCCACTATCGACCTCATGATCATTACAGGACTGCTTTCCGCGGTAGCTTTGGCATCATTGGCCTGGCTCCCGATCACGATCAGGCGCGGCGGCCGCAGCGGATTCGACGGCCCACCTCGCAGCCGTCGAGCACCGGACTGACCGCACCAACTAACCTCGTCGGTATGAACCTCGGACAGTTCGATCCTCGGCCGACCGCGAAGTACGCCCTGTCCGAGGCGAGCGCGTTCGTCGCCGGTGCGGGCCTGGTCATCGACGGCGTGTCCGGCACGCGGGTGACCGGTCACATCGAGTTGTCCGACGCGCACTTCACCCCCTGGGGCGTCGTTCACGGAGGCGTGTACACCACAGCTGTCGAGTCCGCTGCCAGCATCGGCGCGAGCGAGGCGGTGAAGGATCGAGGCGAGTTCGCCGTCGGCGTTCACAACGGCACCGACTTCCTGCGCGCCAGCAAGGGTGGCCGGGTCGATGTCGTCGCAGAACCGTTGCAGCAGGGCCGCATCCAACAACTCTGGCTGGTGACCATCTCCGCGAGCGACAGCGGCAAGATCATCGCGCGCGGTCAGGTTCGGCTGCAGAACGTGCCACTTCCGACGTGAGCGAAAGCCCCGGCATGGATTTCGATGCCGTCGTTCTCGCCGGCGGATCGGCGAGACGGATGGGCGGGATCGACAAGCCCGGCCTGTCCGTCGGCGGGACGACCCTCGTGCAGCGCGCCGTCGACGCAGTCGCGGCTGCACGCAGCATCGTGGTGGTCGGGCCGGATCGAGACCTCGGACCGAACGTACTGCAAACGCGCGAGTCCCCCGCCGGATCGGGGCCCGTCGCGGCGATCGCTGCAGGGCTGAACGCGCTTGCGCCGCCGCACGCCGATGTCGTCGTCGTGCTCGCTGCCGATCTCCCGTTCGTGAGCTCGGGCGCCATCGACCTCCTGCTGGCCGCACGCGGGATCGCACCTGTCGTCTTCGCCTCGGACAGCCACGGCAGAAGTCAGCATCTGTTCGCGGCCTGGGGTCGGGAGACTCTGGTGAGCGCGATCGCTGCTCTCGGCGCGGCGGAAGGTCGATCGGTACGGTCACTGGTTCCTACAGAGAGCACTGTTGTCGCGATGACCGACGTCGACGACTGCGATACCCCCGACGACCTTCGCCGCGCCCGCGAACGTGCTGCCCTCGGCGCGACGGGAATCGACTTCGCCCGGTCCGCAATCCGAGAGCGTGTGGCACCCATCGCCGTTCGACACGTAGCACCGATCGGGAGCGAGGGCGCCGTGCTCGCCGAGCCCGTGATCGCCGCTGCGCCGCTCCCCCACGTCGACACCTCCGCCATGGACGGTTACGCCATCTGCGGAGACGAACCGTGGACACTCCGCGACGATGTCGCCTACGCAGGCACGTCGGGGCTGCTCGATCTTCTGCCGGGCGACGCGGTGCGCATTGCGACGGGGGCGCGGATCCCCTCCGGCGCTTCGTCCGTCGTGCGTGACGAGCACATCCACCGAGGTGACGACGGACTGCTTCGGCGTCGACCCGCTGCTCCTGTGCGAGACGATTCACGTCGCAGCGGTGAGGACTGGGAGACCGGAACCGAGCTCGTGACCGCGGGCACGCATATCTCCGCCGCCGTCGTGTCGGTCGCGTTGAGCGCCGAGGTGCGCGAACTTGCGGTGCGTGGCCCCGTGCGGGCGCGAACAGTGTCCAGTGGCAACGAGATTCGAGTGTCCGGCCAGCTGGAAGCCGGGCAGACACGTGACAGCATCGGGCCCATACTGTCTCGGTATCTTCGTTCCTGCGGCATCACCGAAACCGACTCGGTCCACCTGGCGGACACCTCGACGGCATTCGACGAACTACTTGCCGCCTCGACCGATGTCGATCTCGTGATCGTCGTCGGTGCGACGGGCGCAGGTGCAGCCGACCAACTTCGAGCGGCCCTTTCTCGCGCGGGTGCCGACACCCTCGTCGATCGTGTTCCGATCCGGCCCGGTGGTTCTCAGATCACCGCGGTGTTGCCCAGCGGCGTCGTGGTGATCGGGCTACCGGGAAACCCGTTGGCCGCCGTGAGCACGCTGCTACTGATCGCTCCCGCCGTGGTGGATGCTCTCACGCAGCGAACGCCCGTCGCCCCGTGGCTCGGCCGATTGACGAATGCAGCGGACGTCGAATCCGACACGGCGCGCATCATCCCGGTCGTGCGAGACGGCGCAGGTTGGCGCGCGGACACAGCGGTGCGGACCGCACATCTGCTTCACCTCGTCGGTCATGACGCATTGGCGGTCGTACCGCCGCACCTCAGTTCCGATGCGCTGGTGGAGCTACTTCCCCTGACACGGTGAGCCTGTCGGCCGACGCGGTGAGCATGGCCGCACCCGCACGGAATCGTTCGACGACGAGGTCGACGATCCCCCGATGCAGTCCGAGCGGGTCTGCGACCCCGTCGCTTCCCGCATCCGCGAGTCTGCTGTGAAAGAGCCCGCGCGCCAACAGATACGACGCCACGAACACCCTCGAATGGCCAGCGCGTCGCAGATCTGCGACGGCGTTCGGGACCGACGGTTGCGCAGTCGCGACATATGCGATCCGAACCGGGACCTGCGCGAGGTCCGCCAACATCGCAGCAGCGCGCCGATGTTCGAGCAACGCCCGCGGATCGGACGAACCCGCCGCCGCGAAGACGATGGCGTCGCCCGACTTCCACCCCGCTGCACTCAGACGTTCCAGCATGACCTTCGCGAACACGGGGTCGGGTCCGAGCGCCCTGGTGACATGAACGCACGTGTGTCCGCTCTCGGCGATCTCGCGGGGAACATCGGTGTGCACGTGGTATCCCGATGCGAGAAACGCGGGCACGACGACGGCAGGACCGTCGAGTACCCGGAGAATCTCGGACGGAGACGGACCGAGCACATCCACGAACGCCACTCGCGTCGTACCGACCTCGCGGCCGACAGCCTCGGCCAATTCGGCGATCATCTCGACGCCTCTGGGATTACGGGTTCCGTGAGCGACCAGCACGAGGGCCGGATCGCCCGAATGAATCTTCATCTAGTACTTGCTCCCTTCGGAGGATCGGGCAGTGTGCCCGGACTGCGTCGACGTCGGCGCATCACTGTCGCAGTCGACGTCCTCGTCGGTCGGATCGAGCGCCAAGCGATATCCGCGTTTGACGACGGTCTGGATGGTCTTCGGTGCACCGAGGGAGGATCTGAGCCGGGTCATCGCCGTCTCCACTGCGTGCGTGTCGTCGCCACCTCCCGGCAGAGAGGCAAGAAGGTCGTCGCGTGAGACCACGCGTCCAGGCCTGGCTGCGAGGGTCTTGATCAGTGCCATGCCAGCGGGCGACACCGGGCGGACCACCCCGTCGACGACGACGCACTTGCCCCGCACGCTGATCGAGTGACCGCCTGCCCTCATCGGTTTCGCTCGACGAGGAAGTTCCTCGGCGATATGTCTGGCGAGCGCACCGAGCCGGGCGCGGGCCGGCTGGGTCGTGGACACCTTCAGCTGTTCCAGTGGCGCCGCGGTGACCGGTCCGACGCACACGGGCAGGACCCGCGAACGAAGGGATTGCAGCAGTGGTTCCAGAACTCCGTTCTCGTCCGCTCGCATCAGCAAGGACGCAACGGCCGGAGCGCTCGTGAAGCTGATCGCGTCGAGGTCCCCGACGATCACCGCTTCGATCATGCGATCCATCGGTGCGCCGTCGTCCGGCGCCGTCCACCGGTACACGGGCACAGGAACCACCTCGGCCCCGGCATGACGCAAGACCTCACAGAAATCGGGAACCGGCTCCCATTCGGTTGTGGCGCCGTGCAATTGGACGGCGATGCGCTTGCCTTCGACTCCCTCGGCGAGTAGGTGTTCGAGGACCTCCGCCGAGGATTCCGATGCCGGTGACCATTCTTCGCGTAGGTCTGCAGCCCGGATGGCACCTTTCGCCTTCGGGCCGCGGGCGAGCAGCCTCGACGACGCGAGAGCACGCCCGAGGCATTCCGCCTGTCCCCATCCCTCTGCTGCTTCCATCCATCCGCGGAACCCGATACCTGTCGTGGCGACGGTGATCTCCGGTGGTGTCTCGATGATGGCTCCGGTGACGCGTTCGAGCTCGGCGTCGTCGGCGAGCGGGATGATGCGTATTGCAGGCGCATGCATCACCGTTGCGCCTCGGCGCAGCAGTAACGTGGCGAATTCCTCGGCGCGGCGTGACGCTGTTATCCCGACAGCAAATCCTGCCAGAGGCTCTCCGGCCTCGGCGGCTTCGCTCATGTCGTTACGCCACGCACGAAGATCACACCGTCGACGACCTTGGTCTCGTACGACCCGAGCACAGCGGTGTCGTCGTCGAGGCAGCGCCCGTCGATGAGTGAGAACACCTGCTTGAGCAGTGGCGAGGCGACGGTGGGCTCGCCTGCCCGGTCGCCGACCAACCCCCTCGACATCACCGCGGCGCGCCCGAACGGGTCGATGTTCCCGACCGCGTGAAGCCCGCCGTCCGGAAGCGCGAACAGCGCCGCCTGTGCGCCTCCGCGCAGGAGCACGGCGACACCTCGCCCGGGGACCAGAGAATCGACGGTGCAGGCCGCAGTCCACTCACGGGCCGTATTCGTGGCCGTCGGTTGTGCGGTGGTGCTGGTACGAGTATCGATGACAGTCATCTTCAGGACCTCCTGGTGCTATTGCACGTTGCCGATGTTTCTTCGTCGTTAAGTAGCGATTACCCGGATGTGCACATGCGATCAGTTCACGCGTCAGCGGGATGTCAGGCCCTCAGGCCCCGAAGCGGGGCATGCCCATCAGGACCGGCACCTTGCGCTCGCCGCTCTCGTCGAATGCGATGGTGGGGTCTGCTTCCTCCGGTGCATTGACGAAGGAAACGAAACGACCGAGCTTCTCCTCGTCCTCCAGCACCCCTGCCCACTCGTCCTTGTAGCCCGCGACGTGGCGCCCCATATCGGCTTCGAGTTCGGCTCCGATTCCGAGGCTGTCCTCGCATACGACCGCCTTGAGGTGATCGAGGCCACCGTCGAGAGACTCGAGCCACGGCGCCGTGCGCTGGAGTCGGTCGGCGGTTCGCACGTAGAACATCAGGTAGCGGTCGATGTAGCTGACAAGTGTCGCGTCGTCGAGGTTCGACGCCAGCAATTGCGCATGCTTGGGCGACTGGCCACCGTTTCCACCGACGTACAGATTCCATCCGCCCTCGGTGGCGATGACACCGACATCCTTGCCGCGTGCTTCGGCGCACTCACGGGCGCATCCGGAGACACCGAACTTGATCTTGTGCGGCGACCGAAGTCCCCGGTACCGGTTTTCCAGGTCGACGGCCATTCCGACCGAATCCTGAACCCCGTAGCGGCACCAACTCGAACCGACGCAGCTCTTGACCGTACGGAGCGACTTCCCGTATGCCTGACCGGATTCCATCCCAGCATCGACCAAACGCTTCCAGATGGCGGGGAGCTGTTCGACGCGAGCACCGAACAGATCGATGCGCTGGCCACCGGTGACCTTGGTGTACAGACCGAAGTCACGCGCGACCTCGCCGATGACGATGAGTTGCTCCGCGGTGCATTCGCCGCCAGGCATGCGCGGCACGACGGAGTAGGTGCCGTTCTTCTGGATGTTGGCGAGGAAGTGGTCGTTGGTGTCCTGCAGCGACGCCTGCTCACCGTCGAGGATGTGATCCGACGACGTCGAGGCCAGAATGGACGCCACGACGGGCTTGCAGATGTCGCAGCCACTCCCCTTGCCGTACTTGGCGATCAGCGACGAGAACGTCCGCGTGTTCGTCGCGCGGACGATCTCGAACAGCTCGGCGCGCGACTGAGAGAAGTGCTCGCACAACGACTTCGACAGCACCACTCCCGACGAGGCGAGGAGGGCCTTGATGGACGGCAGGCAGCCGCCACACGTCGTGCCCGCTGTCGTGCAACTCTTCACGGCGGCAACATCGCACGCACCGTCGGCGATCGCGCCGCAAATTGCACCTTTGGTGACTCCGTTGCACGAGCAGATCTCGGCGTCGTCGGGCAGCGCCCCGATACCGACCTGCTCGGCGGCAGGCGAGATCAGTGCGCCGGGATCTCCTGGCAGCTCACGCCCGACGAGCGGACGAAGCAGCGAGTACGCGGTCGCGTCACCGACGAGGATGCCTCCCAACAGTGTTTTGGCGTCGTCGGATACCACGAGCTTGGCGTACGTGCCCTTGGGTGCGTCGCTGAACACTACTTCGAGAGCGCCTGGGGTCGCGGCCATGGCATCGCCGAAACTGGCGACATCGACGCCCATCAACTTGAGTTTGGTGGACATGTCGGCCCCGGGGAACTCGGCCGAACCGCCGAGCAACCGGTCCGCCACGACCTCCGCCGTCGAGTAACCAGGGGCGACGAGACCGTAGCACCGACCTTCGACGGCAGCGCACTCACCGATGGCGAAGATATCGGGATCCTCGGTGCGGCAGCCGATGTCGACGATGATTCCGCCGCGTTCACCGACCTCGAGGCCGCATTCACGTGCCAGTCGGTCCTGCGGCCGGACGCCCGCCGAGAACACGAGCAGTGCAGCATCGATGACCGAGCCGTCGGACAACTCGACCGAGAGCCCGGCGCCGTCGTTCTCGGTGATCGACGAAGTTCCCACTCCGGTGTGCACGTGTAGACCGAGATCGGTGACCAGACGAGCGAGGAGCGCGCCGCCGCCCTCGTCGACCTGCAGAGGCATGAGCCGCGGCGCGAATTCCACGACGTGCGGCGTCATACCCATCTTCTTCAGTGCGTTCGCGGCCTCCAAGCCGAGCAGCCCACCTCCGACCACGACGCCCACAGCACCGGGCCCTGCCTGGTCCGCACGAGCCCGGATCTTGTCCAGGTCGTCGAGCGTGCGATACACGAAGCATTCCGGCAGATCGTGCCCCGTGATGGGTGGCACGAACGGGTATGACCCCGTCGCGAAGACGAGTGCGTCGTAGTCGACGATGTCCCCGACCGACGTCGTCACGGTTCTCGACGCGCGATCGACGCTGTCGGCGCGCACGCCGATCCGCATGTCGACGGCGGCGTCACCGGGATAGTCGTTGCCTGCCAACGCGAGTTCCTTGTGGTCCCAGGCACCGACATAGGAGGAGAGCCCCACGCGATCGTACGCGGGCAATGCCTCCTCGCACAGGACCGTGATCTTCCAGTCGGCCGACTCGTCACGGGCACGCAGCGCCTCGACGAACCTGTGACCGACCATGCCGTGCCCTACAACCACCGCGTTCTTCATAGCGGGACCTTTCCGAAATGCATTGCTGAACAGTATGTTTCAAGTATCTATAGCCGAGAGGTGACGTCGGAGAAACGGTGCCGCAGGGGTGATCACACCGCGACGGAGACCGCGCTGCTCTCGTCCGCAACCACACGCGGCTTGCGGAGGTACACCGCCCAGGTGACGACTGCGCACACGACGTAGAAGCACAGGAAGACCCAGAAGGCCGTGGTGGCCGACTTCGCGGTTCCCGAGTACGACGCACGGAGCACCAGGTTGATACCGACACCGCCGAGAGCTCCTACCGCACCGGCAATTCCGATCAACGCGCCCGACATCCTGCGTGACCAGTGCTGTTGGTCCTCGGTGGACATGCCCTTCAGTTCGATCGACTTGGCCGCGAAAATCGCGGGGATCATCTTGTAGACCGATCCGTTGCCCAGTCCCGAGAGCAGGAACAAGAGAATGAATCCGACGACGAACAGTGTCATCATCACACCGCTCGCAGCGCCTGCGGTGTTGTCGTCCCACGTGCTCGCCGCGACGAGAATGCCGGTGGAGAACACCATGGCGACGAAGGTGTACATCGTGATCTTGCCGCCACCGATCCTGTCGGAAATCTTGCCACCGAACGGCCGCGAGAGTGAGCCGAGCAGTGGTCCGAGGAACGCGATCTGGGCCGCGTGGAGTGACGCCTGGGCCTGCTGAGCGGCCGTCGCCGGTGCACCATCGGTGAGTCCCGCGAGAAAGTTGATCTGCAGTACCTGACCGAAGGCGAAGCTGAATCCGATGAACGAACCGAAGGTTCCGATGTACAGAAACGCGATCCACCAGGAATCCGAGAACTTCAGCACGTCGATCATCGATCGGCCGTTCGTCTTCTGATTGTCGAGATTGTCCATGTACAGCGCTGCACCGACCGCAGCGACCGCGATGAAGACTAGGTAGACGGCACAGACGATCTCTGGTGCTGTGTTACCGACCGTCGCGATGACCAGCAGCCCGATGAGCTGAATCACCGGAACACCGATGTTGCCTCCGCCGGCGTTGAGGCCAAGCGCCCAACCCTTTTCGCGCTGAGGGAAGAAGGCGTTGATGTTGGTCATCGACGACGCGAAGTTTCCGCCGCCGACGCCCGCGAACGCAGCGACGACGATGTAGGTCGTGTACGACGCGGGGTTGAGCATGAAGTACATCGTCAACACCGTCGGCACCAGCAACACGAGCGCGCTGAAGATGGTCCAGTTGCGGCCACCGAACTTGGCCGTCGCGAACGTGTACGGAATGCGAAGTATCGCCCCGACCAGGGTCGGGACCGCGACGAGGAAGAACTTGCCCGCAGCGTCGATGCCGTAGACGGACACCGGCATGAACAGCACCATCACGGACCAGATCGACCAGATGGAAAAGCCGACGTGCTCGGCAACGACCGACCAGATCAGGTTTCGCTTGGCGATGGCCTTTCCGCCCGCCTCCCAGGCTGCAACGTCCTCCGAATTCCAGTTGCTGATGTGATGGTTCTTCGAGACGGGAACAGTTCCTGGCTCTACCGCACCGGTTTCGGGCGCGGTAGAGGCTGATGGAGCCTCGGGGGTGCTGGTCACGTTGGCCTCCTGATCGGGTGAGTGACCCAAAGATAGGAAAGCCATGTTGCAGCGGCGCTGCCCGCGGTGACTTGACGATTAACTTGGTCTCACCTCGGCCGAACGGACGAAGTGAGGGCACCGGTGCCGTCAGCCCCGGGCGGTCACCAGGTGTCCTCGAGCATGCGCGGCCTGCAGCACAGGTAACCGGCCACGAGAAGCACTGCGACACAACCGGTGAGGAACGCGATCGGGACGCCCCACCCACCGGACAACGTGTGCAGCAGACCGAAGGACAGTGGACCGGTCGCGGACACGACGTAACCGAGCCCCTGGGTGAAGCCCGACAGGCCGGACGACCCAGCCGGAGTGCGAGTACGAAGGTTGATCAGTGTCAGCGACATCGGGAAGGTCATGGTGCCGAGACCGATCGAACAGACCCAGACGACGGTACCGCCGGTCGGTGAGAAATGCAGGCCGGCGAACCCGACGAGGTAGCAGACTGCTGCTGCGAGAACCAAACCGTACGGGTTACGAACCCGGGCGCACAGTGAGGGTGCGACGAGCGAAGAAATGAGCCCCATCGCGCCGAAGGCGGCGACGGACGCCCCCGCAGGCGCTTCACCGATTCCCGCATCGATGAGGATCGTCGGAAGCCAGGTGAGCATCGCGTACGTGATGAGCGACGTCATCGCGAACATCCCGACCATCCCCCACGCGAGGGACGAACGCCAGATGCGGCCGGTGGGCTCCTCGCGGCCCAGCACCGAACCCTCCTCACCCGTCACGTCCTGTGCATCGCCCGAGTGCGGTGCGTCACTTCGACGCTTGGCGAGTACGACACCGAGCCACGGCACGGCAGCGGCCAATCCGACGACGGCCCACACGCCGATCGAGATTCGCCAACCGTGCGCCTCTGCGACCGGCACCGCGAGAAGCGGCGGGACCATCGTGCTGATCTGCAGAGCGCAGATGTACAGCGTGCTGACGACGGCGAGTCGGTCGGAGAAGTATCGCTTGACCAGCGGCGGGATGACGACGTTCCCGATGCCCATTCCGGCAAGTGCGACAGCCGACAGTGCGAGCAGCGACCCCGTGGTCGGCGCGAACGCGCGCGCGGCCATTCCGGCAGTGGTCAGCGCCATCGCGGCCAGGGCAGCACGCTCGAGACCGATCCGCTTCGCGATGACCGGCGTCAGCAGTCCGAAGACGGCGAACATCGCCGGGGGCAGCATTCCTACCACTCCGACCACGGTGGATCCGAAGTGCAGGTCGTCGCCGATCCGGCCGAACAGCGGACTGATCGAGGTGACGGCCGCCCTCAGCGTGAGAGCGGACAGAATGACGGCCGCGAAGACGAGGAGGCGACCGCGAAGAATGTGGGATGCAGCGATGCGGTCGTCGGTATCGGTGGCGGCGCTGGTACTCACGGGGTGAATCATAGGATGACCGGATCACCGGAGGCAAAGCGTTAAAGTTGCATCGACCGCTAGTACTACCCAGAACCACGTACGACCCAGAAAAGACGTACTGCCCAAGACACAGGAGAGCCCCACGTGCAGCAAGTACGACGCTCGAGCCTGATATCGCAGGTGACGGCACAACTGCGTGACGAGATCGTCTCCGCGCGGTGGCCCGTCGGATTCCGAATCCCGAACGAGGCCGAACTCTGCGAGATGACCGGCACCGGACGAAACACCGTCCGCGAGGCCGTACAGGCGCTCGTACACGCCGGAATGGTGGAACGACGACAAGGCTCGGGAACGTTCGTGATGGCGTCGTCCGATCTCGGCGGGACACTCGGCAAGTACTTCGCCGACGCACAGGACCGAGATGTCACCGAGCTCCGCCGCGCCCTGGAGGTCACGGCCGCGATGCTGGCCGCACAGCGGCGCGATGTCGAGGACGTGCGGATACTCAGACAGGCGCTCGCCGACCGAAACGCATCGTGGGCATCCGACACCACCGACGAAGCCGTCGTGGTCGACGCGCAATTCCACCGAGCGATCGTCGCTGCCAGCCACAACGCCATATATCTGGAGTTCTACGACTCCCTGTTACCGGTGATACAGCAGACGATGCACCATCACGTCGTCGAGCACGGGAACGATTACGACGACGAACACACCGCTCTGGTCGACGCGATCGCCGACGGTGACGCCGACCGCGCAGGCGAGGCCGCGCGCGTGTTCTTCCACGAGCTCGGCACACCCGACCGAACCGCTCGAACCTAGAGCAGGAGCCGAACCAGATCCGCGGTTCGTGCCAGACCGGGGAATGCTTCGGGAGTCGATCGCGGATGCAGCGCATGCACGGCGAAGCGGAAGATCAACGCACGCAGCAACATCTGCGGCCACTCCGGCATGTCCTCCCAGCGACCCACGAGCGCGTCGTCGGCACCACCCCACGAGATCGCGTCGACGACGGCCACTGCTGCCGCCCACGACGCGGGTCGCCAGTACGGCGTGATGTCGGTGATGCCCGGCGCCTCGCTGCCCTCGAACAGCACGGTGCCGAACAGGTCTCCGTGCACCAACTGATCCGGCGACGACGCTGGTTTGCGCAGGCTGGCGAGTTGTTTGATCAGCTCCAGGCTCTGCTTGCCGTCGTCGGACACCACCTCCGGTGCCCCTGCGCCG
Source organism: Rhodococcus yunnanensis NBRC 103083 (assembly GCF_001895005.1). Classification (GTDB taxonomy): domain Bacteria; phylum Actinomycetota; class Actinomycetes; order Mycobacteriales; family Mycobacteriaceae; genus Rhodococcoides; species Rhodococcoides yunnanense. Next base: position 43,379 of record NZ_BCXH01000020.1, read on the forward strand.
CGCGCTGCCCGCAGAGGTACCGCCTCCCATGCCGCACGATCGGCCACGACGAAGACATCCACATCGGCCCACGGAGCAACGGGGAGCTGCGCTAGAAACCGTGGGCGCTCCAACTGCGACGTTGCTGCGTGCAGTCGGACGGACAACGAGACGACCTCGTCGTGTCGCGGCTCGGGCGAGCCTTCGATGAACGTGTCCGCGCGCCAACTGCTCACCACGTAGCGGCCGTCGGTCGATCGAACGGGACGAGCAAGACGCATACCGTCGACGACGAGATTCTCGCGCACCTTCGCCGACCACGCGGCCCGAGCATGATCGGCGACCGGGGACAGTACGACGTCGCCGAGCCGCCAACCTCCGTCCCAATCCGCTCCGAGTGGCGTGGGAGGCACATCTCGCAGCCCGAACGTGGAGATCACGTGTTGAGGGGGTTCCACTGAGCTCACGATTCTCACGCTACCGCCGACCGACCGCACCCGTCCGCAGGCGCGCGAGGCTCACCGGCAGCGATGAGCAACGCCACCCCGTGCACAGCATCCAGCCACCCCGTGCGCAGCTTCTAGTACTGGGGCAGGCTCGGATCGATCTGCTTCGCCCAGGCGAGGATGCCGCCCTGCAGGTGCACAGCGTCGGTGAAGCCCGCTCTCTTCAGCACCGACAGTGCTTCCGCCGATCTGATACCGGTCTTGCAGTACAGCGCGATCCGGGAGTTCTGAGGCAACTCGGCGAGTGCATCCCCCGAGACGATGCGCCCCTTCGGTACGAGGGTCGCGCCCGCTATCCGCACGATGTCCCATTCCACCGGTTCACGGACATCGATCAACGCGACATCCGAGCTCTTCATCATCGCGGCGAGTTCGGCTGGAGTGACGGCCGAACCATCCGCGGCGTCCGCTACATCGTCCGACACGACTCCGCAGAACGCCTCGTAGTCGATCAGTTCGGTGATCGGCGTCCGGTCGGGGTCGCGCTGCACCCGAAGGGTCCGGTAGTTCATCGCCAACGCGTCGTACACCATCAACCGACCGAGCAGACTCTCTCCGATGCCGGTGATCAGCTTGATCGCTTCGGTGACCATGACCGATCCGATCGACGCGCAGAGCACTCCCAGAACGCCGCCCTCGGCACAGGAGGGAACCATCCCCGGCGGCGGAGCCTCGGGGTAGAGGTCGCGGTAGTTGAGTCCGACGCCACCGGGCGCGTTCTCCCAGAAGACGGACACCTGGCCCTCGAACCGGTAGATCGAGCCCCACACGTACGGCTTGCCCGCGAGAACCGCAGCATCGTTGACCAGATATCGGGTGGCGAAATTGTCCGTTCCATCGAGGATCAGGTCGTACTGCTCGAACAGCGAGACCGCATTCGAGGAATCCAGCCGGAACTCGTGAAGGCGAACCTCGACACCGTCGTTGATCTCGTGGATCGACTCCCGAGCGCTCTGTGCCTTGGATCGGCCGACGTCGGATATCCCGTGGATGATCTGACGCTGCAGGTTGGACGTCTCGACCTGGTCGTCCTCGACGATTCCCAGTGTGCCGACGCCTGCGGCGGCGAGATAGAGCAGCGCGGGTGACCCTAGCCCGCCTGCGCCGACCACCAGAACCCGCGCGTTGCGCAGGCGACGCTGACCGTCGGTTCCGACGTCGGGAATGATCAGATGCCTGCTGTATCGCGCGACGTCGTCGAACGACAGCTCTCCTGACGGCTCTACCAGCGGGGGCAGCTGGGGCATGATTTCTTCGCTCCTCGTGGGGCAGGCCGGTGGTGACGGGGTGTCACGCGCGTGCCTCGTCGATTATCCGCCCCTGGGTTCAGCTCCGCGGATACGGCCAAGGGTTGAAGCGACACGTCTTGCCGTCCATGGGCACCACGCCCGCCGGATCGAGACGCGCGATGTCGTCGTTCGCAGTTCCGAACGTCTGCTGCATCATCACCGGGGCCAGCCCGCCGTCGGTCTCGCACGGCTGATGCTGCTGGTACCCGATGGCGTGTCCGACCTCGTGGTTGATCTGATATTGCCGATACGACCCGATGTCACCCTGGTACGCGATGGCGCCGCGAACCCACCGAGGCTCGTTGAGTACCACTCGTTCGATCCCGGGGTTGTAGCAGGACACTTCGAGTTGAATGTCGTACCCGCACGCGTCGCGAATGGTCATCTGCGATGTCAGCGAAATGCGGAAATCGACGTCGCCCGAGTCCACCCGGCGAAACGCGAATCGCGGATCGTTCGTCCAACTCTTCGGATTCGCCAGTGTCTGGTCCACCAGACGCCCGAACGATTCCTCGCCGCCGAACCCGACCGTGTCGACTCCGTCCTCTACCTCGACGGAGTACGTGAACACCCGCTCCGTGCCTTGACCGACCTGAGCCGAGTTTCCCGGCACCGTATGCCATGTCCCCGCGCCCTGGACGGTGTACGCCCCGCCGTCGGGCAACTCGCCCGACGGTATCGACGCGGCGAAGTTTCCGTCGGCTGCAGGCGGTACTCCGATCACATCTGTCGACCCTCCTGTATCGGTACTCAGTGCTCCGAAACCGGGGTCGGCTGGTTGTGTCGGGCTGCCCGCGGTCGTAGTGGACGGATCACCGGTTCGAACCGCGTCGAACACCACGAGTGCGGTCACGACGAGAAGGATGGGGATGGCATAGGCGCGCCACCCGTACACGGCGGCGAACTTGCCGAGTTTGCTCTGCTTCTTCGCCTGCCTCGCCGGGCGCGGCGCGCGGGGCCTGCGGGGTTCGGCTCGACTCGTCGGATCCCACTGTGCTCGCAACGGTTGATGCGAGCCTCTGCCGCCGACCTCGCGTGGGAAATCCTCCGGGTCACGGCCGTCTCGATCGTCCTCGCTCGCGAGGTATCCGTAGCCACGGGAATCGTCGGCGCTCACCCCATTCCTTCCGCTGCGCCGCGGCCCGCCTCGGTCAGTCACCCCGTCAGAATCTCACAGACGGCGACATCCGCTGCCCGCCGCGCCGAAATTGTCGGCCTCGAACAAACCGTGGGACCGAAAGGGCGGCTCGATCACGACCGCTGCGCTGATTCGTCGTCGATCGAACCGTCCGGTCACGGACCGTCGTCACCGCCGCATCGAGAGCGAGAGGTATCGTAGCCACGATCTGCACTAACCCGGCTCACGGTGTCGACGAAGACCTCCGAGAGTCCCCACACACCGGTGCAGTGACGATGCGGATGGGATCAACCACTATGACTGAACTCGCGGATCGGACGTCCTCGGACCGTCCGGCCCCCACGGCCGGCCGTCGAAGCGCGCGGTTGCCCCGCGAGGCCCGACGCGCGCAGCTCCTGGCGGCGGCGAGCGAGGTGTTCGTCACCCGCGGATATCACGCCTCGGGAATGGACGAGATCGCCGAATGCGCGGGCGTGAGCAAGCCTGTCCTCTATCAGCACTTTCCCGGGAAGCTCGAGCTGTACCTCGCGGTGCTTCAGAGCTACGTCGACACGTTGATCTCCGGTGTGCGGCAGGCACTGCGATCGACGACGGACAACCGCAAGCGCGTCCGAGCCGCAGTGCTCGCGTTCTACGACTTCGTGGACACGGACACACAAGGGTTTCGCCTCGTGTTCGAGTCCGATCTCATGGGCGATCCTCAGGTCAACGCGCGAGTGGAGCAAGCAACCGAGGCCTGCGTCGACGCCGTGTTCGACCTCGTCGCTCACGATTCCGGACTCGATCCCTACCGCGCACGCGTTCTTGCCGTCGGGCTCGTGGGAGCCAGCCAGTTCACTGCTCGCTACTGGCTGGAGGCCGATCGACCGATCTCCAAGGAAGATGCAGTGGACACGACAGTGTCGCTGGCATGGGGCGGTCTGTCGCACGTGCCGCTGCAGTCCCCCTAGATCATTGAACGAACAACGAACGAGGCCCCGTATCGACACTCGATACGGGGCCTCGTTCGTGAGCCAGGTTCTTCTAGGTCGCGAATCCGACCTTGCGAGAGTCGGCAGGGCCGATCTCGACGTAGGCGACCTTCGACGACTGGATCAGGTACTTGCGCCCCTTCTCGTCGACGAGAGACAGCACGCCGTCCTTGCCGTCCAGAGCCTTCGCGACAAGTGCTTCGACCTCGTCCGGAGACTGCGCACTGTTCACCACGAGCTCGCGAGAGCTTTCCGACACACCGATCTTGACCTCCACGGCCAACCTCCGAACTCATAGACAACTTCAGCTGCTTCGCCCAGGCTAGTGCAGTCCGGCTCCCCGACGCGCACCCCAGGCACGTGCTGTCAGCGAACAGCACCCCGGTGCATCGCTGCGATCAGACGAGCCCGAGAACCTTCATGCGCTCGGCATGCTGTTCCTGCATCCTGTCGAACAGAGCAGCGACACCGTTCAGATCTCCCGACGCCGTGATCACCAGATCGGTCAGACCCTCACGTTGCGCGAGCACGTACTGCGCCTGCGTGATCGCCTCGCCGAGCAGACGACGGCCCCACAGCATCAGCCGCGCCTTGTCCTGCGAACTCGCCTTCACGCGCGAGGACACTTCCTGGACGACGAATTCGGAGTGCCCGGTCTCGGCGAGAACTTCACGCACTGTCGCAGCGACCGCCGGGTCGAGAGTATGGGCGATCTCCCGGTAGAAGTCAGCGGCCAAGCCGTCGCCGATGTGCGCCTTGACCAGCGTTTCCATCCATGTCGACGGGTTGGTCGACGCATGATATTCATCGAGGGCCCGAACGAACGGGTCCATTGCCGAGTACACATCGATTCCACGGTCGGACAATGCTCGGACCAAGGTCTCGAAGTGGTTCATCTCTGCTGCGGCCATGCTGGCCAACGCCACACGCCCCTGCATCGACGGCGCCATGCGCGCGTCCTCCGCAAGCCGGTAGAACGCCGAGATCTCGCCGTATGCCAGAACGGCAAGGAGCTCCGCCACCCCTGGGTGGTCGTATGCGATCAATGCAACTCGGTCGGTCCGGTCGGTCCGGTCGGTTTCGGCGGCGTCGGCAGGCCCTGGTGTCGGTCGATCGGAGGTCACGGCGTCGGACGAATGGGCTCCCATGCCGATGATCGTAGTCGCGTCGTCGGAACTCACATCGGTCATGCACCCATGCGAAATTTCACACTCCGACTAGTGCCCCCTGGGCGAGCAGACATCGTTCGATACGCGTTTCGGCGGTTCGGCAAGCTACCATGGTGCTCGGATCACCGCGCGGACCGATGCAACCGGGCTTCACAGCTAGGGCTTCACAGCTACGGACCGAACTTCACACGCGAAGATCCACGACAATGTGTACGCACCTGACCCGGGTCGCTACGACTGCCTCGCCGATCGTGTTCTATCACCGACACGGCTGAGGCTCGATGCGACATCACATCGGGTCGAGGGCATCGACTTCGGCCGGCAATAGGCCTGTGTCCTTCTTCGTGCGTACGTGTGACCACGAGGAAGGCCAGTCCCCTGAGCAAAGTAATCGTCGACCAAGAACCCGAGACCGGCGACACCACACTGTCCGCCCAGCTCGACGACACCCATGTACCCCCCACGTTCGCCGAACTCGGCGTTCGCGACGACATCGTTCGATCATTGAACGACCTCGGGATCGAGCGCACGTTCGCCATCCAGGAACTGACGCTGCCTCTCGCCCTCGCGGGCGACGATCTGATCGGCCAGGCACGTACCGGCATGGGCAAGACGTTCGGTTTCGGCGTCCCGCTGCTGCATCGCATCGCCACGGCCGACTCGGGAACGGCCCCGCTCGACGGGACTCCCCGTGCGTTGATCATCGTGCCGACCCGCGAGCTGTGCATCCAGGTCAGCTCCGACCTGGAGAACGCTTCGAAGCACCTGACGTCGACCAACGGACCGGTCAAGGTTCTGTCGATCTACGGCGGTCGTCCGTACGAAGGCCAGATCAGCGCGCTGCAGAAGGGCGTCGACGTCGTCGTCGGCACCCCTGGGCGTCTGCTCGACCTCGCAAAGCAGGGTCATCTGATTCTCGGCAAGATCGGCGTACTCGTCCTCGACGAGGCCGACGAGATGCTGGATCTCGGGTTCCTGCCCGACATCGAACGCATTCTCGGCATGGTTCCCGACGGTCCGTCTGCTCGTTCCGCCGGCTCAACCCGAGGCCGCCAGACTATGCTGTTCTCGGCCACGATGCCCGGACCGATCATCACTCTCGCCCGCACGTTCCTCACCCAGCCCACGCACATTCGCGCCGAGGAAGCCGAGTCCTCCGCGGTACACGACCGCACCGCGCAGCACATCTATCGGGCGCACGCACTCGACAAGGTCGAGATGGTCGCGAAGGTCCTGCAGGCCAACGGCCGCGGCGCGACCATGATCTTCACCCGAACGAAGCGCACCGCGCAGAAGGTCGCCGACGAACTCGTCGAGCGCGGCTTCGCCGTCGGTGCAGTACACGGTGACCTCGGGCAGATTCAGCGCGAGAAAGCGCTGAAGAAGTTCCGCACCGGTGGCATCGACGTCCTCGTCGCTACCGACGTCGCTGCACGAGGCATCGACATCGACGACGTCACCCACGTCATCAACTACCAGTGCCCCGAGGACGAGAAGACCTACGTCCACCGGATCGGTCGTACCGGGCGTGCCGGGCGCACCGGCATCGCCGTGACACTGGTCGACTGGGACGACATCCCTCGCTGGCAGCTCATCGACAAGGCGTTGAACATCGGCATCCCCGATCCCGTCGAGACGTACTCGAGTTCCCCGCATCTGTTCGAGGAACTGGATATACCGGCAGGTGTCTCCGGTTCCGTCGCGAAGACGGCCACTTCTGCCTCCGGAAGTACCAAGGAAGGCAGTATCGACAAGAGCGATGTCGAAAAGAGCGGTGCGGCTGCAGACTCCGCCTCGGACGAGGAGCCGACCGAACGCAAACCTCGCCGTACGCGGACGAGGACCCGCACGAGGGCAGGTAAGCCGACGACCGAATCGCCGAACGGCGCAGGCGCATCGGAGACGGTGAGCGAGACTGCGGGCACCACCGAAACCAGCGCCGTGGCCAGTGGTGACACCACCGACGACGCTGCAGGCACTGCACCGCGCAAACGTCGCCGCCGTCGCCGCTCCCCCGCGTCGGCCGCATCCGGTCAGACCGCGTCGGAGTAGTCTGTGCGATTGTGCTTGCACCGGAACGGCGACGACGATCGGACCTGGTCGCCGCAGCGCTGATTCTGGTGTTGACCGTGCTCGCTCTCGGGGTCGTATGGCTTCGGAGCGACGCACGGGGTACCAGTTACACGCCCGCGGAATCCCCTCTGCCCCAGGCGAACAACGCCACATCGGTGCCGACGTCTCTGGCCGAGACGTGGCGCGCGTCGAGCCCGGTGACCACGTCGCCGGTCACGACCGGTTCGGCCGTCATCGTCGGGTCCGGCGGAACCGTCGATGGACTGAACCCCGTCGACGGTTCCATTGCATGGTCGTATGCCCGCGATCGCGACCTGTGCGATGTGACCGACGCGTGGAACACCGCAGTGGCAGTGTTCCGGGACGATCGCGGATGCTCCCAGGTGACCGAGCTCGACGGCGCGACCGGATCACGCACGGCGCAGCGGACCTCGGATGCCGACAACGAGATCCGCACGAGCGACGACGGCACGTATGTCACCTCGCGAGGTGATACGCGTATGGAGCTGTGGCGCTCCGATCTCGTTCGCACCCTCGAGTACGGTCGCGTGGATGCACCGGTCAACCCTGGCAGTCAGCCGAGGTCGGGGTGCACGTTGCTCTCCTCTGCTTCCAACAGCTCACGCGTCGCTGTCCTCGAGCAGTGTCCCGGCGAAGGCGCCGCACGCCTGACAACGCTGAATCCGGCACCGAAAGACTCACAGCAACCCGAGGTCTACGGCTCGTCCGTCGTTGCCGCTCTCGAAGGCCCAGCCGGAACCATCAGCGGTGCAACCGTTCTCGTCGCATCGGGTGATCGTGTGGCCCTAACGATTCCTGCCTCCGGAGCATCGCCTGCGCGCATCGGGATCTACGACGGTAACGCAGAACCAGTGGCGGAGTTCGACATTCCCCAGCAAGCAGTGGGCACCGATCCATTTCCCGATTCGCAACCCATCGTCAAAGCCGCATCGGTGTTCAGTTGGTGGACGGGAGCGGGAACTGTCGCATTGCGCCTGGACAATCTTGCACCCACATGGTCGTTTCCTGGCGCGCTCGGACCGGGAGCAGTCATGGCCGGACGCCTGTTGATCCCGGTACCGGGCGGAATCGCCGTCGTCGATGCTGCGACAGGCACGGTGGACCACACCATCGCGGTCGACCGATCCGGGTACACCGGCCCCGTCGGAACGGCCGTGGTCGGTGACGTCGTCGTCGAGCAACGCGGCGACAGCATCGTCGCGCTGTCCTCGAATCAGGCTCCGACGCCCTCGGCAGGCGAATAGGTCTTCACGGCCGACCCATCGTTCCAGTGGGCCAACAGATTGACTGCGAGGTCCCGATATGCCTTCGCTCCCTTGCTCTTTCGTCCCGACAGCACTGTTGCACCCGATGCGGTCGCCTCGGCGAATCGGACGGTCCGCGGAATGGGCGGATCGAGAACGGGCAACTGATAACGATCGGACACATCGGCGAGTACGTCGCGACTGTGCGTGGTTCGGGCGTCGAACAACGTCGGCAAGGCTCCGAGCAATGCAAGATCCGGGTTCGTGATCTGCTGGACCTCGGATACGGTCCGGAGCAACTGCCCGACGCCACGGTGCGCAAGAGTCTCACATTGAAGTGGCACGAGCACGGACTGTGCAGCAGTCAATCCGTTCAGTGTGAGCACTCCCAGCGAAGGCGGGCAATCGATGATAACGACGTCGAAGTCGCCTGTCACCGAAGCCAGCGCGCGCTTGAGTGCGTACTCGCGCCCGGGCCGCATCAACAACAGCGCCTCGGCACCGGCAAGGTCGATGGTCGCCGGTAGAAGAACGATGCCCTCTTCAGTTTCGACGAGAACGTCGGCGACACCGATGTCACCGGTGAGGACGTCGTGGACCGACTTCTCCAGCTTGTCCGGGTTCTGGCCGAGCGAGAACGTCAGACATCCCTGGGGATCGAGGTCGACCACGAGAACTCGCTGATCCAGCTCGTGCAGTGCAGCCGCAAGTGAAGCCACTGTCGTGGTTTTTGCGACGCCACCCTTCTGATTGGCAACCGCCAGTACTGTCGTCACAGCCCTGATCCTTGCGCACATCGACGTTCAGAGCCAGGCGAACAAGGCTGTGGGCGCGTCGGACTCTGCGTCCGACGCGCCCACACGTGCCCGAAGTGACTACCGAGCTCAGTGCAACATGACCTTGTCGACGGGTGCGACTCCCTCTGCAGGCGTGACCTTCTTACGCGGCAGGAAGAAGGCAGGCACGAATGTCAGCACGATCAGGACGAGAGCGACCATGAAGGTGGTTCCGAAGGCGTCGGCCGAGATGTCCAGCGCGTCCGTGGGTGACGTGGCTCCGACAGCGTTCCGGAGCTGATTCGTCAACACCACGGACATGACTGCCGTCCCGATCGATCCCGCGGTCTGCTGCACGATGTTCATCAGCGTCGAGCCCCGTGCGACGTTGTGGTCGGTCAGAGTCTGCAGCGCCGCGGTCATGAGCGGCATCATCGTCGCACCGAGACCCATGCCCATCACGAACAGGCCTCCCAACAGAATCCAGTACGACGTACCCGCCCCGACCTGCGTGAACACCGCCATTCCTGCGGCAATCGCGGTGAGGCCGGTCAGGACGATCTTTCCCGGCCCGATGCGGTCCGCGAGTGTGCCCGCGATCGGCATCGTCAACATCGCGCCGAGGCCCTGAGGAGCGAGCAGCAACCCGGCGGCAAGCGTGGTCTCGCCTCGGATCTGGAGGAAGTAGCTCGGGAACAGCAGTCCTGCACCCATGAACGCCACCATGAACAGCGTCGTGGTGATGACCGCGACGGACAACGCCCTGTTCTTGAACAGCCGCAGGTCGATCAGCGGATGCGCGGTACGAAGCGCGTGGAAGACGAACGCGACGATCAGCGCAGCGCCGACGATCGCAGGTACGAGGACACGCGCGGCCGCGACCGTTCCAGTTTCGGGGATCGAGGACACACCGAACAGGAACAGCGCGAGGCCTGGAGAGAGCATCAACATGCCGACGAAGTCGAAGGATTCGGCAGATGTCGGTTCGTCTTTCGGGAAGATCACGATGGCGGCCACGAGGGCGACAGCACCGATGGGCACGTTGATCAGGAAAATCCAATGCCAGCTGGCCGCCTCGATCAGCCAGCCTCCGAGTATCGGGCCACTGATCGGTCCGAGCAGCATCGGAACACCGAGAACTGCCATCACGCGGCCGATCCTCTCGGGTCCTGCTGCACGCGTCATGATCGTCATACCCAGCGGCATCAGCATGCCGCCACCGAGCCCCTGCAGCACACGGAACGCGATCAACGTGGTGATGTCCCACGCGAAACTACAGAGCACCGATCCGAGAACGAACAGGATCAAAGCAGTGATGTACAGCCGTTTGGTTCCGAACCGATCCGCCGCCCATCCGGTCAACGGAATGACAGTGGCGAGCGCGAGTGTGTAACCGGTCATCGTCCATGCGACGGTGGCGTACGTCGCATCGAAAACCTCCATGAACGTCGGCAGCGCAACACTGACGACAGTGACATCGAGGATGGACATGATGGCGCCGAGCACGACGACGCCCGCAACCTTCAAGACCGCGGAGTCGAGCTTGTCCGGCGTACCGGTGGGCGGTGACGCTCCTGGCTGGGTCATGGGCACGTTCCCTTCGAGATCGGTTGGCGGAACACTCCGGTCCGGCGGATCCACGCATCGACGCGCGAGGAGAGGAGCTGTCGAGACTTCATCGTCGCGGAAGGGTCCGACAAGAAACCGCGAGTGGACGCGAATCCTGCAACGACGAGTGCGCCGTACAGAGCAAGTGCGCGGTACGAATCAACGCGTACCAGTATCCCTGTTCCGCACCGCTCACTCAATCGGATTTCGAAACGGAATCCGGCAGAAGGCTGTGAGACCGAACACGGCAGGATGGGCACCATGAGTGCAGCAGCCCCCGAAGGCACAGGACGCGTCGTACTACTGCGCCATGGCGAGACCGAGTGGGCGAGAACAGGCCGTCACACCGGCACCACCGACGTTTCGCTCACTGCCGTGGGCGAAGAGCAGGCGGTCGCGGCAGGTGAACTGGTCGGAGAACTGAACCTGCGGAACCCACTGGTACTGAGCAGCCCTCGGCTTCGAGCACAGCGAACCGCGCACCTGGCGGGCCTGACGGTCGACCGCGAGTGGGACGCTCTCGCCGAGTGGGACTATGGCGACTACGAGGGTCTCACTTCGCGCGAGATCCAACAGACGGTGCCGCACTGGACGGTGTGGACGCATCCGTGCCCGAACGGCGAGACCGTGGACGAGATCGGAGCGCGCGCTGATCTGGCGCTGTCGGTCGCACTGGCAGCTCTGCCCGAACAGGACGTGGTGTTGGTGGGCCACGGGCACTTCTCACGCGCCTTGCTCACCCGCTGGATTCAGCTTCCGGTAGCCGAAGGCAAGCGATTCGCGATGTCTCCGGCAGCGTATTCGGTTCTCGGATTCGAACATTCGTATCGACAGATTTCGGTGCACAACATCCACCCCTCGGTCCGAACCGGACAAAGGAAGGTCGCCCCGTGATCCGGCGAGCGCTCGACAATGACGTCGACGCGATCACCTCGCTCGTGTACGAGCTGGCCGAGTACGAGAAGGCCTCGGACTCGTGCACCGTCCAACCCGCTCAGATCCGGTCGGCGCTGTTCGGCGCCAACCCGTCGGTGTTCGCCCACGTCGCAGAATCGGACGGCGTCGTCGTCGGTGTTGCGTTGTGGTTGGACAGTGCACTATTGGGACCGAAGGTAACCGCGCCTCGCGACCCCAGGAGAACTCATGATCACCATCGGAAGCCCCGCTGCCACACTCAAGTTCGGATCTGTCAGTGTGGAAACGGAAAGGATCGAGAACGACACCGCGACACTATTCGCCAGTGTCGCCTCACACGTTATCGATCCGGCGGACCTCGCACACCCGTACATCGTTCAGTTCGTCGGCACCCGCGACGATGCCGCGCAACAGTCAGAGGACGTTCAGATAATAATCTCGAGAAACGGACAACCAGTGTCGAGTTTCCCAAGCCACCTCGCTTCAAGAATTGGTCTGGCGATCATCGAGCAGGGTGTGCAGGGGGAGTTGTTCGCGGACCCGCACATGGTCGACAACGAACAGTTGGACGCGTTCCGACGCTGACCTCTCCGATCGACTAACGGCCCTCGGTCCTCAGCGGATCGGGGGCCGTTTGCGCATACACGCCCATACGGTTATTGTCAATGCGACGGCAGAGGTCTGCCACCGGCCCCACAACCATCCACGGTTGCGGGGCTTTTCTCGTCCCCTGGGAGGGTTGCCGTGCACGTCGACACCGAATTTGAGTCAATCACCTCCTGCGCGGCCCGAACCGGCATCTCCGCAGGCATTCTGTACCGTCACATCCGCGACGGGCGATTAACCCCGTATACGTTCTCGAACACCACAATTCGCCGACTACGGGTTGCAGATGTCGACGCACTGTTTGTCGCTGAACCGGCCTAAATAGGCCCCCTGAAATCTTCCCCCCTGCGTTGGCTCTGAGGTCCGTAGGCAGGGAACGCTCACCTGGCCCGCTCGCTCACGTGGACGCCTGGCGGTCACCACGACAGCCCTGGGGCCGGGTGAGCACCAACAACTTCATACGGAGGAAACCATGCCGGTCGATGACGCATACGACGCTGACCCCGAATCTACGGAGCATGAGGACTATCTTCAACGCCTCGTTGACCTACGGGCATCCCAGTTTGCGCGCGAACAGCCAATTGACCGACACCTGCCGGCCTCGGGGCAGGCCCGCGGCGCTAACACAGCATTCCCGACGCGATACGTCAGGCCAACTAAATGAACTTGGATGACATCACGGTCGAGAACTCCGCATCGGTGCCGTACGTCTCCCCGAGCGCCCGCGCACGCGAGGCTACCGCAGCATCGAACCCGCACGTCATAAACCGTGACGCCCACCTCGACAGGCTCGCCGACCAGCAGGCCGACGCCGAAGCCGAAGAACGAGCCATAGACGAGATCCGCCAACAGAAGGAAATTCCATGACAGCCACACCAACCGCCTCAGAACGGCTGACCGCTCTCGAGAACGCTGCCCGCGCCGGAGAACACGTAGAAGCCGCTGCACTCGCCGAAGCACGCCAGCAGGCCGACGCCGAAACGACCATCGCAGACCTCACCGAGCAGGGGCAGACCGAACGGCGAATTGCAGCCCAACGAGCCATGGCACTGACGGCACGCGAAGATGCAAAAGCTCAGGTACGGGCTGGTATCGCCGATTCCGAGGAACGCGCTGCCAGCGCCCAGCGGAAAGCCGGATACGCCCTCCTCGCATTGAACGAGGCGAGCGAGGCATACGCCGCCGACCTCCTCGAATACCGCCGCATCCTCTCCGAGAGCGGACTCGATTCCTGGGACAATTGGAACAACCCCGAAACCCCGCCGGCCAGTGACACGTTCGACCCTTCGGTCTACTCGCCTTCATCCACTCTCGGCGTCCATGTCGACGGTCGCTACTTCGAACCCGTGTCCTTCGAGGAGCGCATCAAGGCAGTCACCATCGACGTCAAGGATGCCCTGAAATGAACTCCGACAACGAGATTCGCGCGCACCAGACCGCGCAAAAGAACTTCACGCACGCCACCTTCGAGGTCAAGCAGGCATTCGTCCAGGCTACGGGTGACATCTCGAACCCGCTGAAGCGATCCGCCTACCGAGCTGCCCGCGATACGCACGAGACCGCCCGCCTTGCACTCCTCGAAGCGCAGAAGCACGTCACCGTGCTCGGTGGTGCCATCAACCCGCCACCGTTCGGCTCAGCAGGGCCAGCCATCACTGACACTGTACGACGCGCACGAGCAGGAGAAGCGGCGCGCTACGACGCCGACAAAGCACTGCACGACGCCCTCGAAAACTGACACGCCGACCAGGAGCGAATAAGTCACTCCCGGTTGACGTAGGTACGGTGCGGATCATACCTACGTCGCGAGGTAGCGATAGATGGTTGCACGGGAGCATCCGAGCACCTTACCGACCTCCCCAGCGCTCATCCCCTGGTCGCGTAGCTCTCGCGCCCGTACGGCGTCGGACTTAGCGAGCTTCCGCGGCCTGCCGGTGTGCTGGCCTCGCGCCGCTGCTGCCTCACGTGCTGACGAAGCACGCTCAGCCTTGAGGTCGACCTCAAACTCCGCAAGCATTGCGAACATCCCGATCATGAGCCGTCCCGTCGCAGTGGATGGGTCGAGTGTCCCCTGCGCGATGGACTGAACAACGATGCCGGCGTCGGTTAGCTCGGTGACGGTCGTGATTACTTCGAGGGTGGATCGCCCTAGTCGGTCGAGGTTGTCTACGAGCAGTGTGTCGCCGGGGCGCAAGTAGTCGCGGCATGCTGCCCACTGGGGGCGATCCATTGTGCGGCCAGTGACTTTGTCTGCGAAGACTTTCTGTGCGCCTGCGGCACCGAGCGCGTCGGTCTGCCTGTCCAGGTTCTGCCGCGTTGTGCTCACGCGGGCGTAGCCGACAAGCGAGGATGCGGGTGCGTTGGTCATTGCAGAATCGTCTCATAAGTCGGCACCCCTCGCAATAGGTGAGACGAACATTTGCGACGGACTTTTGCGACACCTCGACGTGCGATCTGCGAGTCAGAACTTCACCTGAACGATCTGTCTCATTGCTTTGGATTTGAGACACCGAAGAGGCCCCACCCGTTTAGCCGGGTGGGGCCTCTTTTGTCGTTGCTAAGACACCTCACCAACGGGGTTGCCAGACCCCAGCCACAGCCCAACCTGCGTAGAGGTTGCACCGGATCGGGGCACCCCTGAATCCATCCGGTGCAAGTGGTCTGAGTGGCGCAACTGGCGCACAACTGCACCACTTCCTCCGCTCTCTCCACTTGCACCACTTTGAATCTGGGCTATGCCGAGCCTCGCCCAGATCGGCACGAGAACGTCATACGAATAGCCTCGTTTACCCCTTCCACCTGGGCGAACAGTGGTCACCTTGGATGCTTGGGCGACCATCTTTGCCATACGGTGCGGGGTCAACACCTTCCCGTAGCCGCTCCGCTCTCCCCAGTACTCCGGGTTGTGGTGCACCAGTCTCGCGATCAGATCGTCAGACGGTACGAAGGTCTCCGCTTCTGGCCATACGGTGCATAGATCGGTGAGCAGGACCATGCCAGGCGGCAACGTCTTCAGGCCGGCCTCTCTTTCGTCCGCATCTTCCGCAAGGTTGCGAACAATCAGCTCGTCGGCAATATCGGGCCAGTGCCCGCCCGCCGCGACCGCAACCCGCTTCAAAGGACGCCACCGCTCTTTCGCGCGGCCCGTGCAACCGTCCGGCAGCGTTATTGTGGCCCCCCTCAATGAATCACGTACGTTGTCCGCAAAATCGGCAATTCGAACAGCGAGAGCTACGGCGTCATCTTCGATGTACTCCCAGTCAGAGTCCTCGACCGACCCGCTGAGGTCCGGCATGAGAAGAACGCGAATCGCCCGCGACATGGTGTCGGCAGGCAACCGCGGCGAGTTGCCCGCCATCGCGAGCGGCGAGTACGTCGGCATCTCGTTCACCGACCACCCCCCACCCTTTACGGGCACGAGCACGGGACGTGTGGCCCCCCGGCGATACCCAGAGTTGATGATCCCGATCAGGTCTTCTACGCCTGGCTTGTTCGGTGACAGTGAGCGGTCGACCTCGTCAATCAGGATCGTCCGCACACCGTGTTCGAGCAGGCGGACAAGCAACGCGGGTGACGACAGGGAAGCTGCCTGCACTGGTGCGAATGCGAGCCGCGACAGGTGATCGAGCACAGTGGTTTTGCCCGATCCGGGCATTGTTGAATCGATAAGCAACCGAGGCGTTGTATACGTCTCTAACGCTAAGTGTGTTGCGGCGGTCCACAAGGTGAGCAGCGACAAATCGCGGTCGTCTGGTACGGCGATGAACCGGCCGAACCACGCTTCGATGTCATTCAATACGTCCTGGCCGTTGTGTGTCATGCTACAGCTCCCAACCGGGAGCGCAGCGTGTCAATCAGACGCCTGTCGTCGCCACCTCGAAGCCACAGCGCTCGCTGCACTTCGATCGACGGTAACGGTGGCATGCCTAGAGTAAGCAGTTCGGATATGGTCCATGCCCATTTGTCGAGTTCGGTTTCGGTCACAGATACGTTGCAGCCCTTCGAATTTGATGGCCATGGGTCGGTATGACCGGATTCCAGTGGTTCACAGCGGAGAGCCGCCGCGAATCTGAATCGCAGGGATTGACCTACGCTGGTCGGCGCGGTACTATTGACATGTTTGGTAAGAGTTGAGAGACGTGCGTTCGGAGATTGGGCACCGTTGCTGCGGTGCCCTTTTGCGTTGCTGAGGGTCATTATTTAGTTGTCCCTTGGTTGGGGTTTACGGGGTCTGCGTTGTACGTCGGTTGCGTGCTCGCGAGCGATACGCCGGTTCATTGATCAGCGTTGCGGGATCCGTATACAGGCGACGAACCTTCGCCTCAATCTCTGCCGCCTTCTCGTCCGAGACGGGCTGAGGCAGGTTGCCGACCATCTGGTCGATTTTGGCCTCGATCTGCGCCTCGGTGACGCCTTCCCAGCTCATGCGGCGTTGTTTCGAAGACCTACGCCAAGCAATGCCGCGATCTTGGCTCGCGTCTCAGGCGTCAGCGGCGGGGCAGCGGCGACAACTTTGGCGATATGCTCTTCGAGGGTCAAGACCTTCGGCGACATTCCGTGTGCTGCGGCTACGGTGTCGAGTTCGTCGCGGTCGACAAACCACTTTCCTCCGATCTTGTGCAGTTCCAGTTCGCCCGCTTTGTGCCAGTTCAGGTATGTCTCGCGCACGGCTCCATGCCGGCGTTCTGCGGCCCGAAGGTCGATTAGCTTGTCATCCGTCACGACGTGTTCTCCTCGAATTTTGATAGTTCTGGTGTCGAGAAGAAACGTTAGGGGTGAAATTCGGGAAAGGCTAACGGCGCAGGCCCTCTGAGCAGGCAAAATACGTCTACTCAGTAGACAGTCAGTGCCGCCAATCAAGCTGAGAAAATGGCCCTCTACCTGGCAATACACAGATATTCGGTTGCGTCAATGCAACGCGAGAAATAGTCATATTTTGTTATTATTTCGTTATATTCAAAGCGGTGCTGCTACCTCTTCGCCGCGAACCGCCAGACAATCCGTATTGCCTCCGGTTTAACCCCCGGACCGGAAGTCGCAGGGTCGATTCGCACATCCATCAATTCGTGAACCACCTGGCGTTTACGCTCTATTTCCAAACCGGCCCAATGCTTTTCGGCGTCCGGTCCTGCGACATCCGTAACAGCCGCAGCTACGGGGCGCTTACTCAATCGCTCCTCGACGGCAGCGATCTTCTTGTTCAGCTTCGCCTCGACCTTCCCGAGAGCATCCGGCGACATTTGCCCGTCCGCAGCGGCGTCCGCGAACTCATCCAGCCTTGCCCGCAGCTCCGCCAGTTCCTGCACCGCGTTCTGCGCGTCGGGGTCGTCTTCGACCGCGAACGTGAGCACGTCCACACCCTCTAACCACTGGATTAGAACACTCTCGACGTACGGGTCGACCAGTCTCACGGTTCGCGCAACGC
Source organism: Rhodococcus yunnanensis NBRC 103083 (assembly GCF_001895005.1). GTDB lineage: Bacteria > Actinomycetota > Actinomycetes > Mycobacteriales > Mycobacteriaceae > Rhodococcoides > Rhodococcoides yunnanense. Next base: position 61,099 of record NZ_BCXH01000020.1, read on the forward strand.
AGTGCCGGACCGGGCACGAATAATACGACTCGCGCCTCGATCGTTTACTCGCCAGGCGCGCCCCGCATACGCCGCAGAGCGCAATGCCAGAGAGCAGGGAAGCCGGCCTAGTTCCCCTGTGAGTCAGTCTCGATTCGTCCGTGAGCAACGCCACCAGGCGGTAGTGCGTGCCTTCCGAGATTATCGGTGCCCACGTGCCATCCCCCACCACCTTCCCCGCGTGAACGCGCTTCCCCGCGAGGGTCGGATTCAAAATGAGCCGACGCAGCGTGCTGGAGTTCCACAACCCACGACGGTCTTCCTCGCCCCCAGGCTTCTCCTGCCTTCCACCAGGGGTCGGCACACCGCGACTGTCCAGATCACGGCACACCGAGCGCATGGATTCCCCACTGAGCACTCGGTCGACCACGCCTCGAATTACGTCGGCCTGGTCCTGGCGAATGACCCACGATTGCAAGTCACCCGCGTCGTTCCGCTCGGCCTTGTAGCCATACGGGGTTCGCCCGTGAGGCCTACCAGCTTCTTTGTTGGCTTTCATCGCTCGTAGTACGCGCTCCCGGATCTGCTCGGCCTCACGTTCGGCAAGCAAGGCATCGAGACCTGTGCCGAATCGGTCGCCTCCTTCCGTCAAGTCGTAGGTCCGCCCCGAGTACGACCACAACACGCCCCGCTTAGCGCACAAGTCACGCAGGTCTACATACGCCCTAAGGTCACGCTGCGCTCGCGATGCCTCCCACGTGACGAGGACATCGCCGGGATTCAACACTGCGTCGAGCGTGTTGTACGCTGGCCGATCCTTGCGCGAATGTCGCGATGCACCGATGTCGTTGTCGGTGAGCACCTGAGCTACCTTCCAACCGTTCCGCTCGCAGACGGCACGGCATTCCTTCTCCTGCTCGGTTACAGATCGCTGATTCCCAGCCTGGTCAGCAGAGACTCGCGTGTAGATAATCGCTCGCATGGGTTCAATTTAGCAGTCTCTATTGCGCTTTCAGGTTCTTGAACTTCTCCACGTGGGACGGCGTCAACGGTGTCTACCTCGAGGACCTGTTCGTCCAGCCCGCGTATCGCGGATCCGGCCTCGGCACGGCATTGTTGGCGGCTCTCGCAGCCGAATGTGTCGACAACGGATACACCCGCCTGAGCTGGTGGGTACTGAACTGGAACACACCGTCGATCGGATTCTACGAATCTCTCGGAGCCGTCGCGCAGGACGAGTGGACTACTTTTCGTCTGACCGGCGAGGCGCTCACGTCGCTGGCCGCACGAACCGACCGGTAGCGAGAAGCCCGACTGCGACCGTCAGAGAGAGTCGTCCTCGCTCGACGCGTACTCCGCCGCCATCCAGCGGGACGACGGCGGGCTGAAGAGCAGGACCAGGATGGCGATGACACCAGCGCCGAGGATCACCCCGTACAACGGCTGATGCGAGTCCGTCAGCAAGGACCACACGACCGGAAGCAGCAACAGCTGCACCACGAGCGCGATCGCTCGCCCCCATCGCTTACCCGCGACGAGCGCGACACCTGCCGCGAGAACGGCTCCGCCGACCACTGCGAACCATCCAGCGGTGCCGTACCCGTTGGCTGCGCTCTGTTCCGAACCCCCGAATGCGCGCACCACGAGGACTACCGCTGCGACGAGTGCTGCGATCCCTTCGACTGCGACGTGAGCTCCGGCCGATCTGAACGTGACAGGCGGCACCTGGGGCAGCGGGGACGTTGACACCAGGTCAGCCTAGAACACGCGGAACGACCGGATAGGCTCATACCCCGTGCGTGCGCTCCTGATCGTCAATCCCAATGCGACGTCGACAACTCCTGCGGCCAGGGATCTCCTGGCGCACGCGCTGTCGAGTCGAGTCCGAGTGACCGTGGCGCATACGACGCACCGTGACCACGCCGCAGAACTGGCACGTCAGGCCCGTGAAGACGGGATGGGCCTGGTGATCGTCCACGGCGGCGACGGCACGGTCAACGAGGTCATCAACGGCATGCTGGGTGATCCACTGCCGACGTCGATGAAGTCGGTGACCATCGGTGCGATACCGCCGCTCGCCGTCGTACCCGGCGGAAGCGCCAACGTTTTCGCCCGGTCGTTGGGAATCGCTGCCGATCCGGTAGCGGCAACGAATCAATTGATCGACCTGCTGTCGTCACGGTCACGACGCACGATCGGACTCGGCCACTGCGACAACCGCTGGTTCACATTCAACGCCGGCCTCGGTCTGGACGCGGACGTGTGCCGCGCTATCGATGCGAGCCGCAAGGACGGCCGACCGGTCTCTGCGAGTCGATACGTGCGGGCCTCCGTTCGCGAGTTCTTTCGCAGGAAGCGGCACGATCCGTTGTTGACCGTCGAGATACCGGATCACGATCCGGTAACGGGGATCCATTACGCCTTCGTTTCGAACTCGAGTCCGTGGACCTACCTCAACGAACGGCCGGTGCACACCAACCCCGGCACCTCGTTCGACTCCGGGCTCGGCGTGTTCGCGATGGCGACGACCAAGGTCGTCCCCAGCCTCAACGTGTCTCGGCAACTTCTGTCCCCGAGCTCGCAGCCCAACTCTCGTAAGCTCTTTCGGGTCGACGACGTGCCACGCATTCGCATCACCTCGAGCGAACCGATCGGGCTGCAGATGGACGGCGACTATCTGGGCGAGCGCACCGAAGCGGTATTCTTCGCCACTCCTGCGGCGCTGGAGGTAGTTGCGCCGAGACCGTCCTGATACCTACCCGATCGGGCAGTTACGGCTCCGTAGGGTTGTGTGCCCAGACGCCGCATCGAGCGTCGCCGGGGCCTTCTTGCTGGGAAAATCCGAGCGAGAACGCCTCGGGAAGGGTACAAAGGAGCGCAGGAGGCTTAAGTCAGCCTAACAGAGTGAGCTTGACCACGGTCACGCGGTGATCTCTTGACTTCCCCTCCGTTCGTGAAAGCATTCACAAGCAACAGTGCGGAAACATTCGACACGCACGAGTGAACGACAGTGAAACTAACGGCGCTGCGGCGCCCGGTAAGGAGCAGAGGATGGACTGGCGCCACAAGGCAATTTGTCGCGACGAAGACCCGGAACTATTTTTCCCCGTGGGAAACAGTGGACCGGCACTCGCGCAGATCGCCGATGCCAAGGTCGTCTGCACGCGATGCCCAGTCACCGCCGAGTGCCTCTCCTGGGCACTCGAGTCCGGCCAGGACGCAGGCGTGTGGGGCGGAATGAGCGAAGACGAGCGTCGCGCGCTGAAGCGGCGTAATGCACGCACACGTGCGCGCAGTTCCGTCTAGAACGGAAAGCGACGCTCGGATCACACATCCGAGAACCAGCACAGCAGAAGCACCCAAGTACAGCGAAAGAGCCCGGCTCCGCGAGGAGCCGGGCTTTTTCAGTCGGCGAACCCTGACGAAGCATCAGCTTCGAGAACGCCTGCCCAGTGGAACACGAAGCGACGCGTCGGTCCCGCCGCCGGGGGCCGGATGCAACCCGAGTGATCCGTTGAGTTCGACCGACACCAGGGTGCGGACGATCTGGAGCCCGAGGCCCTCCGACTTCTCCAACGAGAAGCCGGGCGGCAGCCCTCGTCCGTCGTCGTGGATGACGACGTCGAGCCACCTGGCCGACCTGTCGGCGGTGATGACCACTGCTCCGGCAACACCCGACTCGAAGCCGTGTTCCATTGCGTTCTGGACCAATTCGGCCAGGACCATCACCAACGGCGTCGCGCGCTCGGCGGAGAACACACCGAGTTTGCCTGCGCGCTTCACACGAACCCGAGGATTGACCGTCGCCACGTCGAGCATGATGGGAACGAGACGATCGAAGATCTCGTCGAGGTCGACCTCCTCGTCGACCGACATCGACAGCATCTCGTGCACCACCGCGATCGACGTGACGCGACGCACGGACTCGGACAACGCAACTCGCGCTTCCTCGTTCTCCAATCGGCGGGACTGCAGTCGGAGAAGAGCAGCAACGGTCTGCAGGTTGTTCTTCACGCGGTGATGAATCTCGCGAATCGTCGCGTCCTTGCTCAGCAGTGCACGGTCCCTGCGCTTGACCTCGGTGACGTCGCGGACGAGAACCACCGCTCCGACCGACCGGTTGTGCGGGCGAAGCGACAGAGTTCTGATCAAGACGGTGGCGCCACGCGCGTCGACTTCCATCCGATGCCCGATGCTCTCGGTCAGCGACGCTCTGATGTGGTCGGCCGCATCCTGCGAATCGAACGGGTCGGTGATCAGCGACCTCGTCACCGATGCGAGGTCTCGACCGGACAACTCCGTGGTCAACCCCATCCGGTGGTACGCGGACAATGCATTCGGGCTCGCATAGACGACCCTGCCCTCGGTGTCGAGACGGATGAAGCCGTCCCCCGCACGCGGCGAAGAGTTGACGTCGGTGCGCTCGATCGGCGTCGGGAACGTGCCCTCGCTGATCATTCTGCACAGATCGTCGGCACACTCTCGGTAGGCGATCTCCAGAGCGCTCGGCGGACGCTGCTGCGCAGGGTCGGAGTCGCGGGTGAGAACAGCGATCACGTGATCACCGCATCGAACCGGGACGCTCTCGCTTCCTGGAACTTCGCCCGGGACGATCTCACGGCTGATCAGGGAGTCGATGACCGTCGGGTGCTGAGACTCCGACACGACCGCGCCCACCATGTCCTCGGTGAAGGCCGTCGACGCCGTCGTCGGCCTGCATTGTGCTACACACAGGACCTGAGCGCCCGGACTGTCCTGCACATCGTCGGTGCCCACCCACAGCAGCAGGTCGGCGAAGGACAGGTCGGCGAGCAGCTGCCATTCCCCCACCACTCGTTGCAGGTGATCGACAGCGTCCCCTGGCAGGTCGGTGTGCTCGGCGAGGAGATCGCTCAGTGTGGACACGGTGCGTCAGTGAATCAGGACACGACGGCGATGAGGTCCCCCTGCTGGATGACGTCACCGACCTCGACGTCGATCTTGGTGACGGTGCCGGCGATCTCCGCGAGAACGGGGATCTCCATCTTCATCGATTCCAGGATCACGAGAGTGTCTCCGAAGGCGACCGAGTCGCCTTCGGATACGACGATCTGAAAGACGGTCGACACCATTTCCGCTCGCACGTCCTCGGCCATGACATTTCCTCTCGGTTCTTCGCACTCCACAGCGCTGCCACGCCCGCCGCATCCGGCACCCGTAGAAGCACAGCCAATCACACGTGGAAGACTGTAGTGAACACACGAGAGGAGCTACACATGGGTAAGCGTGGACGTAAGAAGCGCAGCCGTAAGGGCAACAAGGCAAACCACGGCAAGCGTCCGAACAGCTGACGTACGATCGTGACCATCGAAAAGGCCGGAAAGCTCACGCTTTCCGGCCTTTTCATGTGAAGGGGTATTACTCGGCTTCGGCCTGCTTGATCAGCACGGTCCGTCGGATCTCGATGCTCAGGCGCTCGCGCAACCCCTGCGGTGCCTGATCACCACCACATTTACGACCGATGAGACTCTTGACCTTCTCCTCGATTCCGTACGCTACGAAGCACGACCCGCACTCGTCGATGTGGCGCTGAAGACGCTGCCGCGATCCCTCGTCGCATTCGTTGTCCAACATCAACCACACGTCCGCTATCACGGCCGAGCAATCGAGCTTCTCGAACTCGCTGCTGCCGGCGTCGGAAGAACCCGCCGCATTCGATGTCACTGCGAAACCTCCTGCTCGTGCACGTCCACCGCGCCGTTGCGATTGAATCCACGTTCACGGGCCACGCCTGCCAGCAAGCCCCTCAGCTGCTTGCGACCGCGGTGCAGTCGCGACATCACGGTGCCGATCGGTGTACCCATGATCTCGGCGATCTCCTTGTAGGGAAATCCCTCGACATCGGCGTAGTACACCGCCATCCGAAACTCCTCGGGCAGCGATTGGAGTGCTGCCTTGATATCGTCGTCGGGCAGGCCGTCGAGTGCCTCGACCTCTGCCGAACGAAGACCCGTCGAGGTGTGTTCGGCGGTCGCCGCCAACTGCCAATCGGTGATCTCGTCGGTCGGATACTGGGCAGGCTGACGCTGCTTCTTCCGATACGAATTGATGTAGGTGTTGGTCAGAATTCTGTAGAGCCATGCTTTGAGGTTCGTTCCCTCACGGAACGAACGGAAGGCGGAATACGCCTTGATGAAGGTTTCCTGCACCAGGTCCTCGGCGTCGGCCGGATTTCTCGTCATCCGTAGAGCCGCGCCGTAGAGCTGATCGAGCATCGGGAGCGCATCGCGCTCGAAACGCTCGGTCAGTTCGGTCTCCGATTCAGCTGCCGCCTGAGCTGTGCGCTCGACTTCCTCCACGCTGATCCCTTCGGTAGCCACGTTCGACCAGGTTACCGCGGGCCCCGTCAGGTCTTTCACATAGATCGCGCTGCTGCTCGTCGCAGCCCGTACTTCACGCTCTGTAGTCGATACAGCCACGCAGATCCCTTCCTTCCACTTCGAATGCTCCTGTGTCGTCAACACCGCGATGGCGTTCGGTGTTCCCGCCGTGCGCTCATGCAGTTCCAGACGGCATCGACCTCGATACGATGACCTGCATGCCCGCAGCATCGACACCAGCGATCGCCGCCCTCACCCGAGGCGGGGTCGATCATCTCGTGCACACCTACGATCACGATTCCCGTGCGCGCTCGTTCGGGACCGAAGCAGCGGACATCATGTCGGAGCGACTCGGCGTGGAACGAGACCAGATCTTCAAGACTCTCGTGGTCAAGAAGTCCGAGGGAGGACTGGCCGTGGCGGTAGTGCCGGTCACCGCGACGTTGTCGCTCAAAGCGGCGGCGTCAGCGCTCGGGACCCGCAAGGTCACGATGGCCGAACAAAGTGAGGCAGAGCGGTCGAGTGGGTACGTGTTCGGCGGCATCTCACCGCTCGGACAGAAACGCGCGGTAGCCACCGTCGTCGACGAATCCGCCCTTCGTTGGGATCGAATTCTGTGCAGCGGAGGACGACGTGGACTCGAAATCGAACTCGATCCACGCGATCTGGTTCGTTTGACCGGAGCGATCACCGCTCCCGTGGCAACAGAGTGAACGTCGATGCGCAAAGATGAGCCGGTGAGCATCTGGACAGCGCCGAAGACATCAGAGCCCGTTCGCGCGAGGGTCACACTGCCCGGATCGAAGTCCATCACCAATCGAGCGTTGATCATCGCGTCCCTCGCCACAGGACCGTCGACCGTGACGGGAACACTGCGCAGCCGCGACACCGACCTGATGATCGGGGCACTCGTCGACCTCGGAGTCGGTATCGAGATCGACCCGGCCGACCCGACGTCGGTGACGGTGATTCCGGCGGCGCTGCACGGCGCCGAGGTCGATTGTGGGCTCGCAGGTACCGTCATGCGCTTCGTACCTCCGCTCGCGGCACTCGCGGTGGGGACGGTGTCCTTCGACGGCGACGCACAAGCGCGTTCCAGGCCCCTGGACACCATCCTCGGAGCCTTGCGCGCTATCGGCGCGCGAGTGGACGGCAACGCCCTCCCGTTCACCGTCACGGGCAACGGGAGCGTGAAGGGCGGGTCCGTCGAGATCGACGCGTCGGGATCCTCCCAGTTCGTCTCCGGCCTGATGCTGTCGGCGGCCGCATTCGACGACGGCCTCATCGTTCACCACGTCGGCAAGCCCGTTCCATCGATGCCGCACATCGACATGACCGTCGAGATGCTCCGGCGAGCAGGCGTACGCGTCGAAACTCCTCAGGACAGCGGAGACGCCGACACCTGGCGGGTCCATCCGGGGCCGGTCGGTGGCGTCGACTGGGTCGTCGAACCGGATCTGTCCAATGCCACCCCGTTCCTGGCGGCCGCAGCCGTCACCCGAGGCGAAGTTCGCGTACCGAACTGGCCGACGTCGACGACACAGCCCGGTGACGCGATTCGAGGCATTCTGTCGTCGATGGGTGCCGACGTCGAATTGACTGCTGGAACTCTTGTCGTCCGCGGACCCGAGACTCTTCGCGGGATCGACATCGACCTCCACGACGTCGGAGAACTCACTCCGACGGTCGCCGCCCTCGCCGCGCTGGCCGATGGGCCTTCCTGGCTGCGGGGTATCGCGCACCTCCGAGGCCACGAGACCGACCGACTGGCGGCGTTGACGACCGAGATCGGCCGCCTCGGCGGTACCGCAGTGGAATTCGACGACGGCCTGCACATCGAACCCGCGCCCCTGCACGGCGGCCTGTGGCACGCATACGCGGATCACCGAATGGCCACTGCGGGAGCGATACTCGGTCTGGTGGTCGACAACGTGGAGGTCGACGACATCGGCACGACCTCCAAGACGCTCCCTGGATTCGAACGGATGTGGGACGACATGATCGCGCAGAGGATCTCGTCCTGACGCCGCGCCGATACGACGAATCGGACGTACGGATTCGACCGGGGAAGAGTTCACGGCCTCGAACGAAGACGCGACCGGAGCACGCCGATGCCGAGACGGGCATGGTGGTCTCGGTCGACCGCGGCCGGTGGGGGTGTGTGCTCGGCGGTGACCCCGACCGACCCGTCGTGACGATGCGTGCGCGCGAGCTCGGCCGCACCCCCATCGTCGTGGGCGACGACGTCGACATAGTCGGCGACCTGTCCGGAAAGATCGACACCCTGGCCAGGATCGTCCGCGTCGGCGAGCGTCGCACCGTGCTGCGCAGGACCGCCGACGACACCGATCCGTACGAGCGTGTCGTCGTCGCCAATGCCGAACAGCTGCTCATCGTGGCCGCACTGGCCGATCCTCCCCCGCGGACGGGTTTCGTCGAACGTGCCCTGGTCGCCGCCTACGTCGGTGGGCTGACTCCGATTCTGTGTCTCACCAAGAGCGACCTGGCCGATCCGGCCGAGTTCTCCGCGTCGTTCGCTGATCTGGACGTGCCGGTCGTACTCGCGGGGCAGAGCGAGGACCTGAGCGAACTGACCCAGATCCTCGGAACCAAGCTCACTGCGTTGATCGGCCACTCCGGAGTCGGAAAGTCCACTCTCGTCAACAGATTGGTGCCCGACGCGCACCGCGCCACCGGCATCGTCTCGGGAGTCGGCAAGGGGCGTCACACCTCCACGCAGTCGGTTGCACTTCCGTTGGCGGGCGGAGGATGGGTCATCGACACACCGGGCATCAGGTCGTTCGGCTTGGCGCACATCTCACCGCAGAACGTCGTCGCAGCCTTCTCCGACCTCGCCGAGACCATCGAGGACTGCCCTCGTGGATGTAGCCATCTTGGCCCGCCTGCCGATCCGGAATGCGCGCTCGACACTCTGACCGGTGATGCCGCTCGGCGCGTTCACGCGGTCCGCGAACTGTTGCAGGCAGTACGCACGAACGACGCCTGGTAGCCCTCGCAGGCCACCAGGCGTCGTTCGATGCTCGGTCGGGTCTACTTGCCGATCTTGGCGATCAGCCCGCGAATTCCCTTGCGCTTCTTCGACTCTGCAATTGCAGTGCGTAGTCCGCGACGCTTGCCCGTGTCGGGGTCGACCGTCAGCAGGCCACCTGTTGCTCCGGCGAACTTCTTCTCCGACGCGGTCTCGGGAGCGTCGTCGGCGGTTGCCGAGAGGTACTTGTTCGGCAGCGACAACTTGGCGATGGTGCGCCACGACAGCAGGTACTGCTTGCCGATCGATCCCGTCGTGTACGGAAGGTCGTACTTCTCCGCGAGTTCGAGGACACGAACCTTGATCTCGCGCAGCCGATTACTGGGCAGATCCGGGAACAGGTGATGTTCGATCTGGTAGCAGAGGTTGCCGCTCATGAACTCCATGACCGGGCCGGCCTCGAAGTTGGCGCTTCCGAGCATCTGACGCAGGTACCACTGGCCCTGGGTCTCGCCGTCGAGATCGGCCTTGGTGAACTTCTCGGCGCCGTCCGGGAAATGACCGCAGAAGATGACCGTGTTGGTCCACACGTTGCGAATCATGTTCGCCACCAGGTTCGCGGTCAGCGTGCTCTTCCACGCCGGGCCGGTGAGCGCCGGGTAGACGACGTAGTCCTTCGCGACCTGCTTGCCGATCTTCTCGAGGACCTCGCGGCGCTTCTGCACGAACTCCTCGCGCGGGATGCGCCCCTTGGCGACCTTCCCGAGTTCGAGGTGCTGTGCGGCGACGCCGTACTCGAAGAACAGCTGCAGCAGCAGGTTGTAGACCGGGTTGCCGATGTTGAACGGCTTCCATCGCTGGTCGCGGGTCACCCGAAGCAGGCCGTAGCCCACGTCGTCGTCCATGCCGAGAACGTTGGTGTACTTGTGATGGATGTAGTTGTGGGTCTGCTTCCAGTGCGCGGACGGACCGGTGTTGTCCCACTCCCACGACGTCGAGTGAATTTCCGGGTCGTTCATCCAGTCCCACTGCCCGTGCATCACATTGTGCCCGAGCTCCATGTTCTCGATGATCTTCGCGGCACCCAACATGCCGGTTCCGAGCAGCCATGCCGGACGCTTGCGGCTGGCGAAAAGAACTGCGCGGCCGCCGATCTCGAGCGAGCGCTGAAGTCTGATCGTGTTGCGGACGTAGCGCGCGTCGCGCTCGCCGCGAGAAGCCTCGATATCACGCCTGATGGCATCGAGCTCGACACCGAGCGCTTCGACGTCCGCGTCGGTGAGGTGTGCGTATTCTTTGATATCCGAAATCGCCACGGGTTACGGCCCTCCTGGCAGTCGTAGAGTATGCACACTGTGCATGTCTGCCGACTACCGTACCGTAACTTACGGCTCCGTAGGTTACGGTACGGTAGGAGTGAGGGAAGTCACGCGCGGGTGGAGTCTCACCTGTCCGACTCGGACCGCTGCGCATGACGGAGAGCCTTCGCCTGCCTCTTCGCTTCCTTCTTCGCATGTTGCAGGGTGACACGCGCTTCGGCTATGGCCGACCTCAACCCACGCCGTTTGCCCGTCAACGGGTCGATGCGAAGCGCGTGGACCACAGGAGTCTCCCCGGTGCGGAAACGGCGCTCCGAACTGGTCTCGGGAGCATTGTCCGACGTCGCCCGTAGCCACTGATCGGGCAGTGACAGCTTGTGGATCGTCCGCAGCGCGAGCAGGTACTGCTTACCGAGTGAGCCCGTGGTGTACGGAAGGTCGTATTTCTCGCACAGTGCGTGCACGCGCTCGGAGATCTCCTCGTACCGGTTGCTCGGCAGGTCGGGGAACATGTGGTGCTCGATCTGATAGCAGAGATTTCCGCTCATGAACGCCATGATCTTGCCTGCGTCGAAGTTGGCACTACCCAGCATCTGACGCAGGTACCACTCGGCACGAGTCTCGCTCTCGAACTGGCCCATCGTGAACTTCTCGGCACCGTCGGGGAAATGGCCGCAGAAAATCACCGCATAGGCCCACAGATTGCGCACCAGATTGGCCGTCGCGTTCGCGGTCAGCGTGCTTTTCCATGCGGGCCCCGTCAGCGCGGGGAACAGCACGAAGTCCTTGCCGACCTGCCTGGCGATCTTGCGTGCGAAGGCCCGGTTCGACGGCGACTGCCAGAACCGGGTGACGTGCTCTCCGTCCAACTCCTTCTGCGACTCGAGATCGTGCAGCGCGATTCCCCACTCGAAGGTGGTGGCCAGGACGACATTGGCCAGCGGCTGGAGGAGGTTCAACGGCTTCCACGGCTCGTCCCGCGTCATGCGCAGGATGCCGAAGCCGATGTCGTCGTCCATGCCGACGATGTTGGTGTAGGTGTGATGCGAGTAGTTGTGTGCGCGCTTCCACTGCTCGGAAGGACCCGTCTGGTCCCACTCCCACGAGACGGAGTGGATCTCCGGGTCGTTCATCCAGTCCCACTGCCCGTGCATCACATTGTGCCCGAGCTCCATGTTCTCGATGATCTTGGCGACGCTCAGCATCGCCGTACCCGCCAGCCACGCCGGCCGATACTTGCTGCCCAACAACACGATTCGACCGCCGAGCTCCAAACAGCGCTGAAGTTTTATGGTCCGCCGAATGTACGCTGCGTCTTTTTCGCCACGACTGTCCTCTATGTCGCGGCGTACCGCGTCGAGTTCGCGACCGAAGGCTTCCATATCTGCTTCGGTGAGGTGTGCAAACTCCTTGATGTCCGTGATGGCCATCGTGGTCCTCCAGAGTCATGGGCGGTGCCCGAGATGCTTGTTCGCGACATACGCCACTGCAAGCCTAACCGAACTTGCTGAGAAGACCGTGTGTGCTCACGCACGGTCCACGGCTCTACAGCTCCAGAGTGCAATCGCCCGCGGCGGCCGAGATGCAGGTCTGAATCCGGTCGCCCTCGCCGTGCTCCTTGCCTGATCGGAGATCGATGACATGTCCGGCAGTCAGCGGGACGACGCACGTCTGACAGATGCCCATACGGCATCCGAACGGCATCTGGACGCCGAGGTTCTCACCGGCCTCGAGCAGGCTCGTCGCGCCGTCGATCGCGGCGGACCGATCCGACTTCGAGAACGTCACCGTCCCGCCCTTGCCGGATGTGTCCGCACGGGAGATCTCGAAACGCTCGAGGTGCAGCTTGTCCTCGATGCCTTCGCTCTTCCACACTTTCTCGATCTCTTCGAGCAGCGCGGACGGCCCACAAGCCCATGTCTGTCGTGTTCGCCAGTCCGGATACAACTCGTCGAGCGAGGCCAACGCGAATTTTCCGTCCGATCGAGTCAATTGGATGTGCGACTCGAACTGAGGATGACCATCAGCGATTCGCGACAGCTCGTCGGCGAACATCACCTCGTCCTCGGTGGGCGCGGAATGGATGTGCACGGTGTTCGGCATGTCGCCGTGCCGATCCAACGCTCTGAGCATCGAGATTATGGGCGTGATTCCACTGCCTGCGGTGAGGAACAGAATCTTCTCCGGCGGCGGCGTCGGGAGCGCGAAATTGCCTTTGGGCGCAGCGAGTCGAACGATCGTTCCCTGCGGCACTCCCCCGACGAGGTGGCTGGACAAGAAGCCCTCCGGCATCGCCTTGACGGTGATGGAGATCAACTTCTCGTCCCAATTGGGCGGGGATGTCAGCGAATACGACCGCCAATGCCAGCGCCCACCGAGATGCAGCCCGATCCCGATGTACTGGCCCGGCTGGTAGTCGAAGTTGAATCCCCATCCCGGCTGAATGACGAGGGTGACCGCGGTCGCCGTTTCCTTCTTGACCTCGACCACGCGACCACGAAGTTCACGCGCCGACCACAGCGGATTCGCGAGGTGCAGGTAGTCGTCGGGTAGCAGGGGCGTGGTGATCCTGGTGAACGCGCCACGAAGCATGTTGAGCTTCGGTCGTTTCGGTGCCGAAACGTCCGCGGCCGGAGCCTCCAGCCACTTCTTGAGATCCATCGGAAACTTCATCTCCTCGCTCGAGACAACGATCGGGTCCTGCCTACGGTCGTATCGACTGGGCCCGGCGCGGAACGCACCATCCGCGCCGCATTCGTCCAGGTTACGCTACCGTAGGTTACCGCGAGGTAGCCCGCAGGTGTCACAGAAACTCGAGCAGGAACGGCAGTTCCTGTGTCGCGTACCACGCAAGGATATGGTCTTCGGCGTCGCCGAGCACGAATTCTGCGTCCGGGTCCCCCATGTCCGCCGCGTCGATCACCGCGATCGCCTTCTCCACTGCGGTTTCCGCCGCTTCGAGGTCGACATGAATCGATGCGACCTGCGACAACAGAAGCGGCTCCTTCAGCCGTACTACGGCGTCGTCGAGATCGGGACGTAGCTTCGGATCGTCGACGTCCGCAGCGATCACCGCGCGCCGATGGACGACGCCACCGTCGACGACACCGCCGTCCTTCTCGTCTTCCAGACCGGCGGCGATCAGACGGAGCGACGCTCGGGCTGCTTCGTTCATCGCGACCTCGGCGAGTTCCTCGTCGTCGCCGGACGAGTACGACTCACGCAGCGTAGGGGTCACCGCGAAGGCAGTCCGGCTCACCGGATGAAACTCACCGTCGGCAACCAGTGTTCGCAGCATCGCCACCGTGGCCGGCACATAAACCCTCACGTGTTCTTCCCTCACACTCTCGACTCGTTGCTTGCATCGATCAGCTCTTCGAGAGACTCCAACAGCAGAGCCGTCACGACATCCACGTCGGGCATGGCGCCTCGATCGGCGTTCAGCCCGAAGTAGACGTTTCCGTCGTACGACGTCAGCCCGATACTCAGCGCCTGATTTTCGAACAGGGGTGAGACCGGGAACATCTCCAGCATCCGGGCGCCACCGACGTACAGCGGGAACTGCGGCCCCGGGGCATTGGTGATGATCAGATTGAACAGTCGCTGCGACAACCGACTTCCGGCCCTGGCACCCATCGCGTGCAAGCTCGCGGGCGCGAAACTCGAAATCCGCATCAGGGTGTGTGCCGTCACACCCGGTGACTGCTTCGCGTGCGCCTCGGTCGCGTGCGCGATGTGCGACAACCGAACGACGGCATTCGGCTCACCCACCGGCAGATCCACCAGGAACGACGAGATCTCGCTTCGCGGTGAACTGTCGGACTCGTGTTCACCGCTGAGCCTGTCCGTGTATTCGTCGTACCCGGCACGCTCGGCCGAGACGTAGACCGACATGGGCACCATCGCTCTGACCGTCGACGATGCCGTCACCGGTTCACCGCGCGAGAGCAACCAGTTTCGCAGCGCGCCCGTCACGACGGCCAGCACGACATCGTTGATGGAACAACCGAACCGGGTGTGGATCTTGCGGTAGTCGGCCAGTTCGGTCTTCGCCACCGCGAACCGACGATTGCGCGAGATCGGGGCATTCAACGGGCTGGACGGCGCAACCTGGGCCGCGGTGCGCACCGCGGACAACACCTTGCCCGTGGCCTGCACCGCCTCGTGAGCCACCCCTGCCAACCCTCGGGCGGCGCCCTTGACCACCAGGATTCCCTCGCTGGGCCGCACGATCATCTCGGTGATCGCATCGAACACCAGCGCCGACTCCTTCGGCTCGGTGGCAGGCATCCAGAGTTCCTCGGCCATCGGCGGCGGACTCTTGCTCGCGTCGAGGATCACCTGCCCGATCTCGAGAGCCTTCTCGCCGTCGACCAGTGCCGAATGGGACTTGGTGAATATGGCAAAGCGATTCTTCGACAATCCTTCGACCAGATACATCTCCCACAGCGGTCGACTTCGATCCAGAGGTCGCGACGTCAACCGCGCGACGAGATCGTGTAGCTGGTCGTCGGATCCAGGCTTCGGCAGCGCGGATCGTCTGATGTGATACGTGATGTCGAAGTCGGCGTCGTCGACCCAGACCGGCCTCGCGAGGCCGAATGCGACTTCACGAACTTTCTGCCGGTAGCGAGGCACCAGGACCAGCCTCTGCTCCACGAGCGAGAGCAGGTTCTCGTAGCTGAAGCCCGCTCGCGGTGTACGAAAGATCGCCAACGAACCGAGATGCATCGGTGTGCTGCTCGCTTCGAGAAAATAGAACGACGCGTCCTGCGTGGTCAGCCTTGTCGCCATGGCGTATCCCGGTCCCCGTTCTTGCTTGCGCACGCGCACCGCGCTCGATTGATGAAGCGATCCGTTTCCTCGAACTTAGAGGAAGCCGAACGCTACAGCCATTCTTCACGACGGCGCGCCACGGCATGGAACCGTGGACGCGCGACATCCGTCTTAATCGACAACAGGACAAACACCGTTCGGGGAACGAAAAACACGGCACTCGAACTGGATACGACGGAAGCGGAGAGCCGATGCCCGATTCACGACACATGTTCCTCACCCGGGCTCGACCTTCCGAACCTGCACCAGGCCAGGAATGCAGCGCAGCAGGTCCACCGTGCCGACTCGACCTTCGGGCCCACGGCGTCCGATCAGCCGCAGCATCGTCCGGTCGGGCTCGTCCTTTTCCTCGAAGTCTCGGCAGTCATCCGAACACGCCGACCACGCCTCGGGGAATTGGTCCGTACACGAGATCCGATGTCTCGGAGGACATCCTGCGCGCCGCGGACCAATCGCTTCGCCTGTTGTTGGAGGTATTGGACGGACGAAGAATTGCGCGGCACCTGACCACAACGTGTGCACCGACCGTCGTCGAATACGTCAGGACTCTCGTCAAGACCGGACCACCGGGACGTCGACTCGGCGGTGCTTCGCTTCGACGGTTGCACGCCACCCGCGCCACGAACTCGGCGACCGAGGTGTTCGCCACCTATACCCGCGGACAGCGCGTATTCGCGATCGCAGCCCGAATCGAATATCGATCCGGGCTGCGACAGAAGAGATGGACGATCACGTCCCTGAAAGTGTTGTGAGAGGTCAGCGCTTCTTCTTCGACCGCCCCGACTTGGGCGACTTGGACTGCGTCCGTGCAGCCTCACGTCGCGCACGCCTCGTACCTTCGGCACCGCTGTTCGCTGCCGCCGCAGAACCACCCGAACGGCGGACTTCGGCCTTTCCGTCCTCGTCCGGTCCCGAGTAGGTCAGTCGCTCGCTCGGGCGCTCGTCGAGTCCCTTCGCGCGAAGGGCGCTCGGAACCGCGGTCCCATTGCCGACGGGCTGCGCCGGCCGCTCCTGTGTCGGCAGCGGCTTCGGAGCCTGCGACTTCGAAGACTGTGAACTCGGAGCCTGCGACTTCGTGGTCGACACGGCCGGTGCTGCTGCACCCGAACCGACCGGCGACGCCAGACCAGGCGCGACGGCCAATCCTGCACCCACTGCCGGACCCGCCGGCGCTGGAGTGGCCTCCACTTGAAGGTTGAACAGGAACCCGACGGACTCTTCCTTGAGCCCTTCCAACATCCCCTGGAACATGTCGTAGCCCTCGCGCTGGTACTCGACCAGCGGGTCACGCTGGGCCATCGCACGCAGTCCGATGCCTTCCTTCAGGTAGTCCATCTCGTAGAGATGCTCGCGCCACTTGCGGTCGAGGACCGACAACAGCACCCGACGTTCGAGCTCACGCATGCCGTTCTCGCCTGCGATCGCCTCGATGTCCGTCTCACGGGTCGCGTACGCGGCACGAGCGTCGGCCAGCAAGGCTTCGAGCAGCTCTTCGCGGCTCAGATCACCCTTCTCGCCCAGTTCGTTCTCCTGAGAGAGTTCCTTGTGATCCAGGCTCACCGGGTACAGAGTCTTCAGCGCTGTCCACAGCTGCTCCAGATCCCAGTCCTCGACGTAACCGTCGGATGTGGCGCCGGTGACGTAGGCCGTGATCACATCGGTGATCATGCCTTCGACCTGGCCTTCCATGTCGGCGCCTTCGAGGATTCGGCGACGCTCCTCGTAGATGACGGTGCGCTGCTGATTCATGACCTCGTCGTACTTGAGGACATTCTTGCGGATCTCGAAGTTCTGCTGCTCGACCTGGGTCTGCGCGCTCTTGATGGCCTTGGAAACCATCTTCGCCTCGATCGGAACGTCGTCGGGCAGGTTGAGGCGCGTCATGATCGATTCGAGCGCGCCGCCGTTGAACCTCCGCATCAACTCGTCTCCCAGAGACAGGTAGAAACGCGACTCGCCTGGGTCGCCCTGACGGCCGGAGCGTCCGCGCAGCTGATTGTCGATGCGCCGGGAATCGTGCCGCTCGGTTCCGAGAACGTACAGTCCCCCGGCCTCACGAACGGTCTCGGCATCGGCCTTGACCTGGCTCTTGACGTCCTCCAGTGCCGAATCCCATGCCGCCTGGTATTCGTCCGGTGCTTCTACCGGGTCGAGGCCCTGCTTGCGCAGCTGGACGTCGGTGATGATGTCCGGGTTTCCGCCGAGGACGACGTCGGTACCACGTCCGGCCATGTTGGTGGCAACCGTGACGGCACCGAGCCGACCCGCCTCTGCGACGATGGTCGCTTCCTGCTCGTGGAACTTCGCGTTCAGAACACTGTGCACGACACCACGCTTGGTGAACTGCTTGGACAGGTACTCCGAACGCTCGACGCTCGTCGTTCCGATCAGAACCGGCTGTCCCTTCTCGTGACGCTCGACGACATCGGAGACCACTGCGTCGAACTTGGCTTCCTCGGTCTTGTAGATCAAGTCGCCGTTGTCGACGCGCACCATCGGACGATTCGTCGGAATCGGGATGACTCCGAGCCCGTAGGTCTGGTGCAGCTCGGCCGCTTCGGTCTGTGCGGTACCGGTCATGCCGGACAGCTTGTCGTACAAGCGGAAGTAGTTCTGCAGTGTGATCGTGGCGAGAGTCTGGTTCTCGGCCTTGATCTCGACCTTCTCCTTGGCCTCGATGGCCTGGTGCATACCCTCGTTGTACCGACGGCCGACGAGAATCCGACCGGTGAACTCGTCGACGATGATGACCTCACCGTCGCGAACGATGTAGTCCTTGTCCTTGGTGTAGAGCTCTTTCGCCTTGAGCGCGTTGTTCAGGTAGTTGACCAACGGGGAGTTCGCGGCCTCGTAGAGATTGTCGATACCGAGCTGGTCCTCGACCAGTTCCACGCCTGCCTCGTGCACACCGATCGTGCGCTTCTTGATGTCCACCTCGTAGTGAACGTCCTGTTTCAGCAGCGGCGCGATCCGAGCGAACTCGCCGTACCACTTGGACGACGCATCGGCCGGGCCCGAGATGATCAACGGTGTTCGAGCCTCGTCGATGAGGATCGAATCGACCTCGTCGACGACGGCGAAGTGGTGGCCGCGCTGCACCAGATCGTCGAGCGAGTGAGTCATGTTGTCGCGGAGGTAGTCGAAACCGAACTCGTTGTTGGTTCCGTAGGTGATGTCGGCCGCGTAGGCCGTGCGACGCTCGGCCGGGGTCATCCCCGACAGGATGACGTCGACCTCGAGACCGAGGAACCTGTGTACGCGGCCCATCCACTCCGAGTCGCGTTTCGCGAGGTAGTCGTTGACCGTGACGACGTGCACGCCGTTGCCGGCGATCGCATTGAGATACGCGGGCAGCACGCACGTCAGCGTCTTGCCCTCACCGGTCTTCATCTCGGCGACATTGCCGAAGTGCAGAGCGGCGCCGCCCATCACCTGCACGTCGAAATGGCGTTGTGAAAGCACGCGCGACGATGCCTCGCGGGCGACGGCGAACGCCTCGGGCAGGAGCTCGTCGAGCGACTCACCGGCCTCGTGGCGCCTCTTGAACTCCGCGGTCTTGGCCCGCAGATCCTCGTCGGACAAGCCCTCGACGTCCGGGGACAGGGTGGACACGTGGTCAGCGATGTTCTTGAGTCGCTTGACCATGCGACCTTCACCAACACGGAGCAGCTTGGAAAACGACAGCGAAGGCACGGGCTTTCTCGTCCTCGATCCTCGGTTACGAATATCGGCAAACAGGGCGTCACAGCAGCCAGGGCGCAGCGTCGCTCACGCCGAAGCGAGAGTCGGCTGTCGACCCGACGCGTCCATGGTAGGCGCTCCCATGGACAGCGCAGAAGTCCCACCACACCGAAACGGGCCCGACCTGGGATTTCTCCCAAGTCGAGCCCGCTGCGGGTCGAGTTTCTCGGAGCCGTTCAGGCCAGTCTGATCAACCCGTAGTCGAACGCGTGCCTGCGATACACGACCGATGGGCGATCGCTGGCGCTGTCGTGGAACAGGAAGAAGTCATGACCGACCAGTTCCATCTCGTACAGAGCGTCGTCCACCGTCATCGGCGCACCCGAGTGCACCTTCGTCCTGACGATCTGGCCGGGTCCGGTGGTCTCACCCTCGAACGTGTCCAACTTGATCTCGGGATCGAGAGCGAGCGAGTCGTCCTCGGCCAACTCGGCCGTGGCTTCGGCAACGGAAACGGGCGTCTTCTCGCCGTAGTGGACCTTGCGGCGGTCCTTCGTTCGCCGGAGACGGGCCTCCAGCTTCGAGGTCACGGATTCGAGCGCCGCATAGAAACTGTCCGCACATGCCTCGGCGCGGACCACGGGGCCTTTGCCCTTGGCAGTGATCTCCACACGCTGACAAGCCTTGGCCTGTCGACGGTTCCGCTCGTGCTGCAGTTCGACGTCGAACAGGTAGATGGAGGGGTCGAAACGTTCGAGCCTGGCGAGTTTCTGGGATACGTAGATCCGGAAGTGATCTGGAATTTCGACGTTGCGGCCTTTGACCACAACGTCGGCATGTGTCTGGGACTCGTCCGAAGGCTTCTCGTCGAAGAAAACCGAAGCTTGTGAAGGGGTCGTCACGCGTACCTCCCGATATCGGCCACGCCACCGGTGCGGCGCGGCAAGTGCTCATGCCGATTGGGGAACCATTCGGCACCAATTTCTGCCGCATCACCTCCACTCGAGAGAAGTCGCATCCGCCTTCCAAGGGCGTGCCAACGACGCTAGTCGGTCATCCGCTCGTGTGCCACTGTTCACTCGATATTGGTGTCCCGCGTGTCGGCTCGGCGCCCTCGGAGTGCGCAGGTCACACCGCTGCGACCACCAGAACGCCGTCGACCCGAATGCCGAAATGTTTTAGCACACAAATCGATTCAGACACGGTCGCACCCGTCGTGAGAACATCGTCGACGAGCAGGACGGTGGTGTCCGAAGCGTCCGTCGCCGAGTACGGAACGGTATTCTTCGGCATCGACACGAGGATTTTTCCCGCAACGTTCTCTTGCCGTTGCGCCGCTCCGAGACCGACCGAATCACGCACACCCCGACCCATTCGCAGCAGCGGTGACACCGTCACGTGCTCGGTACCGAAGGTGGATGCAGCGGCCCTGCTGAACCTCTCGACGGGGTCCCCGCCGCGCGCGCGAGCGGCCCTCCTCCTCGACGGCGCGGGAATCAAGGCGAGCGAAGCCAACTCGACCGGATCGATCTCGCCGAGCATCCTCAACTGTTCGATCGCATACGCAAGAGCACGGCCGAGAGGAGCCGCAACATCGTGGCGGTTGCGTTCCTTCAACGCCAGCACCGCTGTGCGCCGAGGACCGGAGTAGGTTCCGAGCGCCCAACACGGCACGCCCGGATCACACCGCGGCCGGATCGCGACAGGAGGCCGTCGCAACGCGTCCTCGCAGCGGCCGCACCACAGGGTTCCCGCCGCCTCGCATCCACCGCACTCCCGAGGCAACACCAGATCCAGAAGAGACTGCATGCACGGCAGTATTCACCGAGGGTGCGACATCGATCGATTCATCAGCCCGGGAGTATCGGAGTCGCCTTCACCCCTGCCAGACCAGCTACTTCGCGCCAATATCGATCACCTGCCGGATCACTGTTGTCGAGCTGGAATACCGCACGCGAGTCCGATACGTACTCGTTCGACGGCGATGCATCGACCGACAGCACGGGCGCCGTCAGGTTCCTACTCGGCAACGCGTCGAGCCTCGAACCGTCGGTGGTGACCTGCACGACGGGCACGTCGGCCGCGATGCGCACGATCACGATCGCATCGCCCGTGCTCCAGTCGAGCGCCAACGCATCGCTTCCGAGCCCGTTTGCCACCGCCTTGGGCGACACCAGTGAATACAGGCCGTTGCTCTGGCGGACCACCGTCGCGACGTAGACCAAACCGTCGACGATCATCGCGGCGCGAACTCCGTCACGCGACAATCTCAGATCGGTGATTCGAGAACCGAGCGCAGTGACAGCAGCCGCGTCGACCGGCATGACCGACACCTGACCGGTCGCCGGATCACGAGCGGCCCGGATTACGTTCGCGCCGTCGATGACAGCCCAGACCGCGTTGTTGTCCGCGCCCCATGTCGGCCGCGTGATCGACTGCCCTTCGGCCACGGGGAACGCCCCGCTGTCGTAGCCACCGATCATCAGCGTCGACGACGGCTCAGGGGCAGGTCTTCCCGTGTCCGCGACCCCCGCCACCAAAGTCCCGTCGGTGGACAGTGCCACCGTCCTCAAATTTGTCACAGTACCGAAATAGCCTGGCACAGGCATGGTTCCGGTGGCGTCGACAGACACAAGGCGTCCCCCGACCAATGCGTGCAAACCGACCGATTCCTCGGGAGTTCCCAGCGGATCGAACGTACCGACGTCCAGAGTCGTCCATCCGTCCGGTTTCGAGTTGTCCAACGGTTGGCCGTCGGCGAGCAGAACGTACGGGCCCGGTATCTCTGCCGACGCAAGAGTCCAGACAACCTGTGCAGCAAGAAGTTCGCGATTCTTCGCATCCATCGATTGAAGTCCGCCGAAGTCGATGCGCACGCCTCCCGGTCCGACGCCGACCTGCGTGGTGCGCCCGTCTGCCTTCGTGATCGGACCACGTACACCGACGTCGTCGGCCAACTCGTTGGTCACCGCAGGCGCCAGGGTCGACTTCGGCCCATCGATCAACAGCTGAACCAGCTGATTGGCCATCTGATCGGACGAGCCCGTGACCCACCGAACGTCGGGGACGAGTTCCGAGCCGAGCGGGTCGACGAAGAACAGTGACTTTCGTTGATACGCGCTGAAGAACTGCGAACGATCGATGAGTACTCCTGGCGGCAACTCGTCGATGCGCCACTCACCGTCGACCTTCACCATCTTGACGGTCGCGTCGGTGGTACCCGCACCCGCTTGATAGTCGCCTCCCGGCGCGAGCAGACCTACCGTGTTCGAACGCAAGGTGTATTCGGCCTCGGTATCGGTCCGGGGCCCGTACAACAGATCGATCTTGTCGGCCACGACGGTCTTTGCACCGTCGTCCCATCCGCTCGACGCGCTGCTGGTCAAGAACTGACGCGCAGCCTGGTGTCGATTCGCCGAACTGGCACTGGCAGTGATGAAATCGCGTACCAACCGGTCGGGCTCGCGCCCCTCGGCGGGGGGAGGCGGTGTGGTCGACGCCGCGCCCGCAGCCGTCAACGACCCGATCGCCTGCGGAGTCGACGACTCGGGCAGACTCGCGCATCCGACGACGAGTGCAAGGACAACGGCCGAGATCGCGACCGACACTGACCTGGACAACATCACGATCTCGCCTCGGTGTCCGAGGAGCTCGCGGTATCCGATGGGCTGGCGGAGTCCGACGGGCCAGCGGGGTCCGACGGGGCAGCGGGGTCCGAGCCGTTCTCGGAGGAACTCGGCGCAGTCATTGCCTTCGACGCGCCCGGGAGCGGTTGGCCTTGTGTGTAGCGCCTCGTGCTCGGCTTCAACGGCAGCGGGCTGCCGATCACCTTGTGTCCACGGACGAGTGGCAACGTGAGCCGGAAGCAGGCGCCCTCACCCACGGCACCCCACGCTTCCAGCTTGCCGTCGTGCAAACGAGCGTCCTCCACACTGATCGCGAGGCCGAGACCGGTACCGCCCGAACGTCGTACTCGCGACGGGTCGGAGCGCCAGAATCGGTTGAACACGAGCTTCTCTTCCCCCGGTCGGAGGCCGACGCCCTGATCACGCACGACGAATGCCGCAGCGTCGGAATTGGCGCGCAACCGGATCAACACCGGTCTTCCTTCGCCGTGATCGAGAGCGTTGGCCAGCAAGTTTCGCAAGATCCTCTCCACGCGTCGCGGATCGACTTCCGCGACGACGGCATGATCGGGCATGTCGACGATCACTTCGGTTCCGGTCTCGCGCGCCAGATGCCGCACCGTCGAGACCGCGGCTCGCGCGCACATCCGCAGATCCAGCTGCTCGGCAGCCAGCTCCGCCACGCCCGCGTCGTGCCGGCTGATCTCGAGCAGGTCCCCCAGCAAAGTCTCGAACCGATCGAGTTCGTTGACCAGCAGTTCGGAGGATCTCTTCAATGCAGGATCGAGATCGGCACTGGCGTCGTGGATGAGATCGGCTGCCATGCGCACCGTTGTCAACGGCGTCCGCAGCTCGTGACTGACATCAGAGGTGAATCGGCGCTGCAAATTGCCGAATTCCTCGAGTTGAGTGATCTGTTTCGACAAGCTCTCGGCCATCTCGTTGAACGACATTGCAAGTCGTGCCATGTCGTCCTCACCTCGCACCGGCATTCGTTCCTTCAGACGCCCGTCGGCGAACCGCACTGCGATACGCGACGCCGATCGAATCGGCAGTACCACCTGGCGTGCAACCAACATGGAAATGGCTGCCAGCAGAACGAGCAGAACGACGGCACCGATCAGTAGTGTGCCGCGGACGAGCGACAGCGTGCGGTCCTCGCTACCGAGCGGAAAAACCAGGTACAGCTCCAGCGTCGCGAGGTCCGATGCGGTCGGAGTACCGAAGATGAGTGCGGGCCCCGAGTAGCCACCCTGTTCGGGATCGGACACCGTCGCGAACTGGTAACTGATCTGCCCGCTTCTGACGAAATTGCGCAGGCTTTCGGGGATCTGATCCGCCGGCCCGACGGACGAGTCGGCGCGAACACTGTCGCCTTCGACGATCAGCACCGGGTCGAAAGTGCCTGCCGATCCGGACGTCTGTCCGGCGTCGATGTCGCGGCTCGTCAGCTGAGCGCGCGCTCGTTCGAGCCGAAGGTCGAGGCCCGTCGAATCGTCGGCACCGGCGAGCGACCCCTCGACGGTGGTGCGAGAGCGATCGAGTTCCTCGGTCGCCGCGGTGATCTTGGCCTCCAACAACCGATCGGTGATCTGGCTCGTCAGCACCATCCCGAGGATGGTGATCACGACGAGAGACAACGTCAGCGTCGAGACGACGACGCGAAGCTGCAGCGATCGGCGCCACATGTGTCCGAGCGATGCGCTCAGTGAGCGAAACCATCGCAGAAGCGGTGAGAACGTACCGTTGATTCTCCGCCGCGAATGAGAGAACCAGATCACGGCGGTCCGGCCTTGTAGCCGACCCCTCTCACAGTGAGCACCACCTCAGGGTTCTCGGGATCCTTCTCCACTTTGGCGCGCAACCGCTGCACGTGCACATTGACCAGCCGAGTATCGGCAGCGTGACGGTAGCCCCACACCTGTTCGAGCAACACCTCGCGAGTGAACACCTGACGGGGCTTACGTGCAAGGGCGACCAGCAGGTCGAACTCGAGCGGGGTCAGCGAGACGAGCTCTTCACCGCGGCTGACCTTGTGAGCAGGCACATCGATCACGATGTCGGCGATGGACAGCAGTTCGGCGGGTTCGTCCTCGGTCCGCCGCAGCCGCGCACGGACGCGCGCGACGAGTTCCTTCGGTTTGAACGGCTTCATGATGTAGTCGTCGGCACCGGATTCCAGACCGAGGACGACGTCGACCGTATCGGTCTTGGCCGTCAGCATCACGATGGGAACGCCCGAATCGGCGCGAAGCACGCGGCACACGTCGATGCCGTTCATGCCGGGAAGCATCAAATCGAGTAGAACCAGGTCGGGTCGATTCTCCCGCACCGCAGCCAGGGCCTGCGTGCCGTCTCCCACCACGAATGGCTCGAATCCTTCGCCACGAAGGACGATGGTGAGCATTTCGGCAAGTGCCGAATCGTCGTCGACTACCAGAATCCGAGGCTTCATGACTCTATGTTGTCACTTTCTTCTCGCCCGGTGGCTGATTGAACACGTCGGCGGCGAGTCGATCCGGATCCACCTCGGCGTCGACGACGCGCCACGGCGACACCCAGTTCGACTCGGCGAGTTGTCCGTACACCGCCGAAGTCCTGCTCTGCAGCGACCCGTCGCGCTCGTACGCATCCCGTGCGCGTGCGGAATCCGTGCTCTCGCGGGAGGCAGCCCGCTGTGCCGCCAGCTCCACGGGAACATCGAGAAGGATCTGCACGTCGGGAACCGGGACCTGGAATCGGTCGAACTCGAGGGCCCTGATCCACTCGACCGCGTCACCGTCGGCAATCTGTTCCAGCCGCGCGGCCGTGTACGCGGCGTTGGACGCCACGTACCGATCCAGCAGCACGATATCGTTGCACGACAACGCCTTTCGCAAGTCTTCCACCGCAGACTTGCGATCGAGCGCGAAGAGGAGGGCCATCGCATGCACGCTCTCCGCGGTGTCTCCGTGCCCACCACGCAACGCCTCCGCAGCGAGGTCGGCGTGTACCGACTCGCCGTACCGCGGGAACCCGATCCTGATTACATCCAGATCGTCTCGCTCCCACGCCGAGACGAGCCGACGGGCGAGCGTGTTCTTGCCCGCACCGTCGACTCCCTCGATGACGACCAACTTCCCTGTCGGGACATCGGTACTGCGCACAGCGACGACTAGTACCGGTAGTGCTCGGGCTTGTACGGGCCCTCGACATCGACGTTGATGTACTCCGCCTGCTCCTTGGTGAGCTTGGTGATGGTGCCACCGAGCGCCTCGACGTGGATACGCGCCACCTTCTCGTCGAGAACCTTGGGAAGGCGGTAGACCTCGTTGTCGTATTCGCTCGGCTTGGTCCACAGTTCGATCTGCGCAATGACCTGGTTGGAGAAGCTGTTGCTCATCACGAACGACGGGTGACCCGTCGCATTGCCCAGGTTCAGCAAGCGACCTTCGGACAACACGATGATCGAGTGGCCGTCGGGGAACTGGAATTCGTCGACCTGCGGCTTGATGTTGATCCGCGTGACGTCCTTGGCCTTCTCCAACCCTGCCATGTCGATCTCGTTGTCGAAGTGGCCGATGTTGCCGAGGATGGCCTGGTGCTTCATCCGCTTCATGTGATCGAAGGTGATGATTCCGAGGTTTCCGGTCGAGGTGATGACGATGTCCGCCTTGTCGATGTACTCCTCGACGGTGCGGACGTCGAACCCGTCCATCAATGCCTGCAGCGCGTTGATCGGGTCCGCCTCGGTGACCGTCACACGTGCGCCCTGGCCCTTGAGAGCCTCGGCACAGCCCTTGCCCACATCGCCGTAACCGCAGACGAGAACTGCCTTGCCGCCGATGAGCACATCGGTGCCGCGGTTGATTCCGTCGATCAACGAGTGGCGGGTGCCGTACTTGTTGTCGAACTTGCTCTTGGTGACCGAGTCGTTGACATTGATCGCGGGGAATGTGAGCTCACCTGCGGCAGCGAACTGATACAGCCGCAGCACACCGGTCGTCGTCTCCTCGGTGACGCCCTTCACCGATGTAGCAACCTCGGTCCACTTGGTCTTCGACGCCTCGAGCGAACGACGAAGGAGTCCGAGGAAGACCTTGTACTCGTCGGAATCGTGATCGTCGTCGGTCGGAGGAACAACGCCCGCCTTCTCGAACTGCGCGCCGCGCAGAACGAGCATGGTGGCATCGCCACCGTCGTCGAGAATCATGTTCGCGGGCTGGCCCGGCCAGGTGAGCATCTGCTCGGCGGCCCACCAGTACTCCTCGAGCGATTCACCCTTCCAGGCGAACACCGGCACGCCCTTGGGCTCGTCCACCGTGCCGTACGGCCCGACGACGACAGCAGCGGCAGCATGATCCTGAGTGGAGAAGATGTTGCACGACGCCCAGCGAACCTCGGCTCCGAGCGCAACCAGAGTCTCGATGAGAACAGCGGTCTGCACGGTCATGTGCAGCGAACCCGAAACACGAGCACCCTTGAGCGGCAACACGTCTGCGTATTCACGCCGCAGCGCGACGAGGCCCGGCATCTCGTGCTCGGCGAGTCGGATCTCTTTGCGGCCGAACTCGGCGAGCGACAGGTCCGCGACCTTGAAGTCGATGCCACCCCGGACGTCCGCGGTGAGTAGCGATCCTGTGGCCGAACGATCGTCCGGCGTTACTGAGGTCGTCATCTTCCCTCTCCTGATTGCGTGAAGTTTCTTCCGCAAGGCTATCGGGTCGATGGCGCCCGAGTTCGCACTACCTTGCGGTCGGCCACTTCGCGCCGGAGGCGCCTGTCCCATTCGTCCCGATCGGATACGTGCGGAGAACCTTCTCACGGCGACGCGGCAGGATGTTCGCACGTGTGATGTCGCCTTCGTAGTGCGCGAGCACACGTCGATCCATCACCCTGCGCCAGAGTGGTGGAATCGCCGCCAACATCACCATGGTGGCGTAACCGGCCGGCAGCTGCGGCGCCTCGTCACAGGCACGCAGCGACTGATAACGCTTGGACGGATTTGCATGGTGGTCACTGTGACGCTGCAGGTGGTAGAGAAAGATGTTGGTGCACAGTCGATCGCTGTTCCAACTGTGCCGAGGAGAGCACCGGACGTAACGACCGCGCTGATTCGTCTCGCGGAGCAGTCCGTAGTGCTCGACGTAGTTGACCATCTCCAGCAACAGAAACCCGACAACCGCTTGAAGAGCCAGATACGGCAGGATCGCAGGCCCGAAGACGACCGACAACACTGCGAACAGCGCGATGGACATGGACCAACCGTGCAGCAGGTTGTTGCGAACACTCCAGGTCCTCGCCCCGGTGCGGTCCAACCTCTCACGCTCGAGCTGCCACGCCGACACGAGTCCCCCGAGCACGCTCCGTGGCAGGAACGCCCATGCACTCTCACCGAATCGTGCGCTGGCCGGATCGAGTGGAGTGGCCACCCGAACGTGATGGCCTCGATTGTGCTCGACGAAAAAATGCCCGTAGAACGTCTGTGCCAGTGCAACTTTCGCCAGCCAGCGCTCATGCCGTTCGTTGCGGTGGCCCAACTCGTGGGCGGCGTTGATTCCCGTCCCCGCGACGAGACCGATGGTCACCGCCAGCCCGACCTTGTCCACGACGGACAGGTCGCCGAACGCCCACATCCAGCACGCGACCAGCAGAGTGACGAACTGCACCGGGAGAAAAAGATAGGTACACCAGCGGTAGTACCTATCTTCCTCCATCGCCTCGATATCGACGTCGGACGGATTGTTGCCGTCCTCGCCCGCGATGGCATCGAGTACCGGGATCAGCACGAAGAAGATCAACACGCCGCTCCACCAGAAGATCGGCATTCCGGTCCACAGGACGAGCTGCGACGGAAGGAGCGCCGACGCAGGCGCGAGGAGTCCGAGCATCCACAGATATCGCTTCACGCTGCGCCGACGGCCACTTCCGTGTCCTGGCACGCGATCGATATGCGATCTCTCGTGAACAGCCCCACCCAACGGAGATTCCCCCTGATCATCGACTCGAGGTTTCTTCGGTGAGCTTATAACAATCTCGGTCCCCGTAAAAGGCGTCCCGAAACGACCTGCTGCCTCACTTCGTCGACGCAGCCTCCGCTGCTGCAGCGCGCTCCTGCATGGTCTTTTCGGCATTTCGCCTGCTGTAGGCGAAATAGATCACGACTCCGATTGCCATCCAGACGATGAAACGGATCCAGGTTTCGACCGAAAGATTGACCATCAACCACACGCATGCGACAACCGCCAGTATGGGAATCACGGGCATCAGCGGCACCTTGAACCCACGGGGCAGGTCGGGGCGTGTGCGGCGAAGCACCACCACGCCGATCGAGACGAGAACGAATGCGAACAACGTACCGATGTTCACCATCTCCTCGAGTGTCCCGATCGGGAAGAAAGCGGCCAGGATCGCCACCACGAACCCGACGATCAGCGTGATGCGCACCGGAGTTCCCCTCTTTCCGGTGTGCGCGAGACCACGCGGAGCGAGTCCGTCGCGCGACATCGCGAACAACACCCGCGTCTGCCCCAGCATCAGCACCATGACCACTGTCGTCAGGCCGGCGAGAGCACCGAAGGAGATGACGTTCTTGGCCCACGTCAGACCGTTCAACTCGAATGCAGTCGCCAATGTGGAGCTCTCGCCTGCGAGTTCGGTGTATTTCACCATTCCGGTGAGCACGAGTGTGACTGCGACGTAGAGAACGGTGACGATGGCGAGAGATCCGAGGATGCCCCTCGGCAGGGCCTTCTGCGGATCCTTGGTCTCCTCCGCGGTGGTGGCCACGACATCGAATCCGATGAAGGCGAAGAACACGAGGCTGGCGGCCGCGAGCAGTCCGTACCATCCGAACGTGCTTCCGCCGGCGCCGGTCACGAACGAGAACAACGATTGGTGAATGCCTTCGCCCGTCGAACCAGGCTGGGACGGCGGAACGTAGGGCGAGTAGTTCTCGGCCTTGATGTAGAACGCGCCGACAACGACGACGAGCAGAACGACGATCACCTTGATCGCCGTGATGACCAGCGACACCCGCGAGGACAGCTTGGTCCCGGTGGCGAGAAGCACGGTGATGACCGAGACGATGACCAACGCGCCCCAGTCGAAGTCGAGCGAGCCGATCTTCGCGATGGGGCTGACCGAACCGAGAACCTCACCGAGGTAGAGCGACCACCCTTTCGCGACGACCGACGAAGCGAGCGCGAATTCGAGAATCAGATCCCACCCGATGATCCATGCCACGAACTCTCCGAAGGTGGCATACGAGAACGTGTATGCGCTGCCCGCCACCGGCACTGTGGACGCGAACTCTGCGTAGCACAGCGCGGCGAGCCCACAGGACACTGCGGCGAGCACGAAGGCGAGAGAGACCGACGGGCCCGCGACGTTTCCGGCGGTGCGTGCGGTCAGTGTGAAGATTCCCGCACCGATGACTACTGCGACGCCGAAGACGGTCAGGTCCCAGGAAGTCAGGTCCTTACGAAGTTTCGTGTCCGGTTCGTCGGTATCCCTCATCGACTGTTCCACCGATTTGGTACGGAAGATTCCGGTACTGCGAGCGGCCTTGCTGGTTCGCTCTTCGTGCATGTGTTCCACCTGTCGAGAGTGCTTCGGCTCGGGGGCCCACGCAGGTGGGTCTCACCGGCTGGCCGCCCGAACGATCGGTCACCTCACCCTAGGGGTCGCAACGGCACCACACGTCGCGATCGACGGAACTGCATCCCGGCGCTGCCGATCGTCCGGGCAAGCCGGTGCACTACCCGACAGTTGCGCTGAACACCTCGGCGTCGCCCCACCTGGCATGCACGGCGAAAACGGGATCGGACGCCGAGACCCACACCGAGGAACCGCGTTCGAGAACCAGTTCGGTGTCTCCGTCGTCGAGAGCGACCTTGCCTTCCGTGCAGAGCACGATCTGCGGACCCGCACTGTCGAGTTTGATCGAGTGCCCTTCTGCAAGAGACGCTCTGGAGAGCGCGAACTCCGGGGCCGGCGTCAGGTAACGGACCGGTGTGTCAGCGGAATCGGTGTCGGGATCGAGAACTGTCACCTCGGCAGGTTCGAAATCGAGCACTCTGAGCAACTCCGGTACATCCACGTGTTTCGGAGTCAGTCCACCGCGAAGAACGTTGTCGGAGTTGGCCATGATCTCGACTCCGGTGCCCGACAGGTACGCGTGCAGGTTTCCCGCGTCGAGAAACAGGCCCTGGCCTGCAGTCAACGTCACCCTGTTGAGCAACATCGCGGCGAGAACGCCTGCGTCACCCGGATAGGACTCGCCGAGTTCGAGAAGGGTTCTGGCCTCCGCGACGAACTGTCCGCCGTCGGATTTGGCTCGCGTGGACAGATAATCGACCAGGCCGTCTGCGACGAGCGGAAGTAGCGCATCGAGCGCAGGCCCGGGAAGTGTTATCCACGAGGTGAAAACGGTACGAAGTCCTGCTTCGTCGGGTTGGTCGGCGAGCAGCGACCGATACCCGGACAACGCGTCGACTCCGAGCGCGTCCATGAACTCGACGGTGCGCAGGGGGCATCTGAACCCGGCCAACGCATGGAACTCGGTCAACGCAACGATCAGCTCGGGTTTGTGGTTGGCGTCCCGGTAGTTGCGCACAGGTGACTCGATCGGAACGTGCGCACTTTCCTCGCGCGCGAATCCTTCTCGCGCTTGCTCCGCGCTCGGGTGCGCCTGCAGCGACAAGGGCTCGTCCGCGGCGAGAAGTTTGAGCAGGAACGGGAGCCTGCCGTCGTACGCCTTCGCGGTGTCGAATCCCAGTTCACGAACAGGGTCCGCGTCGATGTGCGCCAGCAACGACTGTGCCGATGGGCCGTCCCCGAGTCGAGCCGGATCAGCGGGATGAGCACCCAGCCAGATTTCCGCTTCCGGGTGCTCGGACGGGACCGATCTTCCCTGTAACCGGGCAAGTGAGGTTCGTGATCCCCACGCGTACGACCTGACCGCACCGTGCAATGGTTGCACTACCTACCGCCCATCAAATGTAGATACGCGGCAGCCATCTCCAACCGCGTCGCCAACAACGACATGGCCTCCAGATCATCGAGGCCCCCCGTGCCGAGTTCGGGTGCACTGCGCGTCCCGAACTCGAGCGAGTTCGCACCGGCGTACCCGGGTTCGGTGCGATCCAATCCTGCCTCGTCGACGGACATCACCACAGCATCCGGCACTGCGGCCACCCGACGCTCGGTGGCCGCCACCAGATTCGGCGCCGCCGAGACCAACACGCGGACAGGTGCTTCCGGGCGCGGCCCGTCGAGCTGATCGTCGTGGAAGAACGGGTCGTAGTCGATGTTCGAGTGCTGCGCTCCCGAACCAAAGGACGACTGACGGCCCGAGGCAACGGCCGCGGCAACCACATCGGCCAGTTCTCCTGCGGAACTGACCACCCCGGCTGCGCGCAGGAGTACCTCGCTGCCGTGGCGTGCGAGTTCGACGGCCACCGGGCTTGCGCCGGTGAGAACCACTCGACTCCCCGAGATGCGCGCCGCGAGCGATTTGGCCGGGTTGTGGAACACCTCGTTCGACGGATGATTTCGAGCCGCTTCGGCGTCGAGTAGGTCTGCCAGACGATCGGGGTCGGGCAGGAGGGACCGATACGCACCGTCGGACACGTTCGCCAGGACGCCGATTCCAGCAGCGAGATGACGCATCAACGTGTTGTGCTCCCGTGCCGCGATTCTCGGCGGAACGAAGACACCGCGGCCCGCCGCCGCCGACCGCAGCGGACCCTCGGCCGGGGTGATGAGTACGGTTTCGGCGCCACGCCGAACAGCAATCGACGTCGCCTCGGCCAACCGGGGGTCGCCTGCATCGTCACCGGCGACGACGACCACGTCGAGAGGACCGACCCACAACGGAGTACCTGCGGCCCGAACCAGGGGAACGCCGATACGTGCACCAGCACCGGCGATCAGCATCGATGCGGCTCGTCCGGCCCGTCCGTCGCCTGAGACGAACACCACACTGCGCGGACGCAGATCCCGCAGACGATCCGCCACGGCCTCGGTGACCGCCGTCGACGTCGCGCGAACCTGAGCGCCGCCGAGTGCGGCACTGCGTAGCACTCCGTCGGTGTCGGCAGCGACCACCGCCGCGGAATCATCGAGATCGAGCACGGGCGATGCAGCAGTCATGGCCTTCGGCACCGCCCTCTCCTCGTTTCGCTTCGTGCACGCAGACGCCGCCGCACTGTGCGAGACGCCTACTGACCCACTATTCCAGCCCGGCCCGAACCACGCCGAGTATCTCGGACGTCAATGCATCGACTTCGGCAGCAGTTCGAGCCTCGACGTTGAGTCGAAGCAGCGGCTCGGTGTTGGACGCCCGAAGATTGAACCAGGCCCCGTCCGCCAGATCCACGGTCACGCCGTCGAGACGATCGATGGACGTCGTTCTGTCCGCGAAGGCGTCGAGTACCGCCGCGGTTCGCTCGGCTGCGTCGCCGACCGTCGAGTTGATCTCACCGGACGCGGCGTACGTTTCGTACGACTCCATGAGCTCCGACAACGGACGGTCCTGTGCGCCCAGAGCTGCCAGCACGTGCAGGGCCGCGAGCATCCCCGAATCGGCTCCCCAGAAATCACGGAAATAGTAGTGGGCCGAATGTTCGCCGCCGAAGATCGCGCCGGTCTCGGCCATCTGCGCCTTGATGAACGAGTGTCCGACTCGTGTCCGCACCGGCGTACCACCGAGTTCGGTCACCAGCTCGGGAACAGCTCGCGAGGTGATCAGATTGTGGATGACGGTGGCACCCGGTTCCTTCGCCAGCTCACGCTGCGCGACGAGTCCAGTCACTGCGGAGGGCGAAACCGGGTCACCCTTCTCGTCCACGACGAAGCAGCGGTCTGCGTCCCCGTCGAACGCGAGCCCTATGTCTGCGCCGGTCTTGCGCACGAACGCCTGCAGGTCTTTGAGATTCTCGGGATCGAGAGGGTTGGCCTCGTGGTTGGGGAACGTTCCGTCCAGTTCGAAATACAGCGGTTCGATCGTGACCGGAAGAGAGGCGAACACCGCCGGTACCGTGTGGCCGCCCATACCGTTTCCGGCGTCGACGGCGATCGTCACACCGGATACCTGAGACAGGTCGACGAGATCGCGCATGAACGCTGCGTACTCGGACAGGACGTCACGTTCGGTGACGGTTCCTACTCGACCCTCGTATTCGGGAACGCCGGACACCAACTCGGCCTTGATGGTGTCGAGTCCCGTGTCCTGGCCTACCGGCTTGGCTCCGGCCTGGCACAGTTTGATCCCGTTGTACTTCGCCGGATTGTGGCTGGCAGTGAACATCGCACCCGGGCACTCGAGCAGTCCGGACGCGAAGTAGAGCTGATCCGTGGACGCGAGACCGATCAGAACGACGTCGAGTCCCTGCGACGTCACGCCGTCCGCGAACGCGCGCGACAGTTCCGGTGACGATGCCCGCATATCGTGGCCGATGACCACTTGCTCCGTCGAACCGTCCCGCACCAGCCTGGCAAAGGCTGCACCGACGTCTCGGACGAAGTCGACGTCGATCTGCTCGCCGACCACCCCTCGTACGTCGTAGGCCTTGATTACTGCATTGACGGATTCGGTAGTTCGTGCCACGAACGACTCCTCGTGATTGCGGTGGGGCGAACGGTGGAGCTCGGGGTGGGACGATCCCGCTCGAAGTACTCATCGGTCTCGTCCACGAATCTGTCACAACCGCACCGACGTCGAGACGAAAGCAACCGGATGTGACCGAAACTACGCACAGGGCGTCAAGTGATCGGAAGTCATCACGCCAGAGATCTCCACACCGGGATCAGGACGTCGGATCCGGCAGAACACGAAGATGTCCGCGGCGGCCCGTGCGCGCGGGTGGCGGCGCAGGCCGGTCGCTCTTCGTATCGCGCCTGAAGGTTCGCTCGTGCGCCATCGGTGCCGACTCGTCACGGGTGCGATCGCCCCGCCCGGCCTCACGAACGGCCTCGGCCAGCGCCGTCAGGTCGTCCTCGTCCGGCGTGGTGGTCGAAAACCCACCCTCGTACCGAACCAGCTCCCACCCCTTGGGCGCAGTCGTCGTCGACGCGTGCACTTCGCACAGATCCCAGGAATGCGGCTCGTCGACGGTTGCCAGCGGGCCGACAACAGCGGTGGAATCCGAATAGACATACGTGAGCGTGGCCACAGCCGAACGATTGCACCCTGGCCGGCAGCATCCACGCAGAGATCTCACACTCGAGAGACTATCTCCCCGGAGCCACCCCCAACCGCCCGACACACCGCCGACCTTCCGAAGATAACCTGAGACCCATGGCACGAATCGAATCTCGACGCACCACCACCTCACGTTCCGCTGCGCGCCGCGGCCGTGGAATCCGAGGGCCGATCCTGCCGACCAGCGTTCCGGCGCATCGCTCCAGAGCCGACCGGTTCGACCGCACGGTGCTCGAAGCGTTCGCGCGAATCGACCATCGCTGGCACGAACGTCTCGAACGACTCGACATCGCGGTGGACGAGGTACCGAAGATCCGAGCGATCGACCCGGAGTCGGTCAACTGGCCACCCGAGGTCGTCGCGGAGGGACCGGTCCCGCTCTCACGGTTGGTCCCGGCGGGGATAGACAAGCGCGGTGAAGCGACACGCGCAAGGATCGTACTGTTCAGGCGTCCTCTCGAACGGAGAGCCAAGCATCCGCACGAACTGGAGGATCTACTCTACGAAATTCTGGTGGAGCAAGTAGCAACCTACCTGGGAGTCGACCCGGACGAGGTCGACCCCGGCATCGACGACGACTTCTGACGCGCACGGCCTCTGACACGCACGACTTCCTACACGAGGCCAGGATGACGAGTCAGATGATGCCGCGCTTGAGCCGGCGACGTTCACGCTCGGACAGTCCACCCCAGATTCCGAAACGCTCGTCGTTCGCAAGAGCGTATTCGAGGCATTCGTCCTTCACTTCGCAGCCGAGGCAGATGCGCTTGGCCTCGCGGGTCGATCCGCCCTTCTCCGGGAAGAACGCCTCGGGATCGGTCTGCGCGCACAGGGCTCGCTCCTGCCACTGATCCTCGATCTCCTCGAACATCTGATCGAAACCGGCGACCAAGCTCAGGAACGGCTTCTCGGGCGCACGCGGCGGAACATCACTCTCGTCCGATTCGTCGAAATCGACATCGTCATCCGAATCGAGTGCAACAGAATCGAGTGCAGCAGAATCGGTTTCGAGATATGCCGCACCGGCATCGATCGGCGCAACCTCGGCCAAGGATGCACGGACGGCAAGCGCTCCCCCGACGCCGTCGAGCTGTACTTCGTCGAGCTGTGCTTCGTCGAGCTGTACTTCGCAGTCGCGTGTTGCTGCGCCTGCTTCGGAATCGGTCTGCGGCGCGTGATTGACTGCGCTGAGGTGAGCACCGGTTTGAACCTGTGTTTCACGTGTCACGTGCTGGTCGTACATCGCTTCCGCCTCCTCACCTTGAAATAGCGCAGAAATTTCGGTTTGTTCCGAATACCTTGCCCCGCGCCGGTATTCGTCAATCATTCTCAACCCTCGACCTGTACTACACGTCCCGACGCGATACCGCTACATGGGAACGCGTGTTCGAATCAAGGGTCACTCCAAGCGAACTCGCCTGCGAGTACTGGAATGACATACATGTGATTAGACACGCCGGACACTGCTGCGGTCAAGCCGATGGGGAATATTCCAATACCATCTATGGTCCGAAATCGGCACCCAACCCGGAACTTCGCCCGTCCCCCGCGTGTCGCGCATCGAAAACAGTGCTCAAACAGGCACCGAGCTTGCTCGACGACACTCGCCTGCCCGTCGCCCGGCAACACGGCCTAGGCTCTGACCCTGTGAAAGTTACTGTCTTGGTCGGTGGTGTCGGAGGGGCCCGTTTCCTTCAGGGTCTGAAATCCCTTCTCGGGGAGGACGACGAGATCACAGCGGTCGTCAACGTCGGTGACGACGTATGGATGCACGGCTTGCGAATCTGTCCCGATCTCGATACGTGCATGTACACCCTCGGCGGTGGAATCGACACCGAACGAGGGTGGGGTCGAATCGCAGAGACGTGGCACGCCCGAGACGAACTCGCCGCGTACGGTGCCGATCCGGACTGGTTCGGCCTCGGCGATCGCGACATTGCCACTCACCTGATCCGAAGCCGAATGCTCCGAACCGGTTATCCACTGTCCGCGGTGACCGAAGCGCTGTGCAACCGTTGGAAGCCCGGCGTCCGCCTGATCCCGGTGAGCGACGATCGCAGTGAGACACACGTCGTCGTGACCGACCCCGAGGATCCGACAGGAGAAACTCAGCGCGCGATCCACTTCCAGGAATGGTGGGTGCGGTATCGCGCGAAGATCGAAACACACAGTTTCGCGAACATCGGTGCCGAACAAGCGACTCCGGCGCCCGGGGTGCTCGACGCGATTGCCGACGCCGACGCCGTGATCCTCGCTCCATCGAATCCTGTGGTCAGTGTCGGTGCGATCCTCGCGGTACCGGGTATCCGCAGCGCACTACGGACCACGTCGGCGAAAGTCGTCGGCCTGTCCCCCGTCATCGACGGAAAGCCGTTGCGCGGTATGGCAGACGAGTGCCTGACGGTCATAGGAGTCGAGACGTCCGCCGAGGCGATAGGTCAGTACTACGGCGCCAGATCCGACACCGGGATACTCGATGCCTGGCTCATCCATTCGACCGACACCGCCACGATTGCGGGTGTCGATGTCAGGAGCGTTCCGCTGTTGATGACCGATCCCGAAACGACCTCCGAAATGGCCGCCGAGGCTCTACGTTCCGCGGGACTGGAACTGTGAGCGAATCGATCTCGGCAGATCACTCGCCGGGCGGAAGCATCGAGATCATCCCGGTCCCAGGTCTTCCCGAGTTCAGGCCCGGCGACGATCTCGCCGCAGCGATCGCTCGGCAGGCTCCGTGGCTGCAGGACGACGACATCCTGGTAGTGACGAGCAAGGTCCTGTCGAAGGTCGAGGGGAGACTCGTCGACGCACCGACCGATCCCGAGGAACGCGACGCAGCCAGACGACTCCTCGTCGATCAGGAGGCGGTTCGTGTCGTCGCCCGAAAGGGCCGCACGCTGATCACCGAGAACCGATTGGGCATCGTTCAGGCGGCGTCCGGAATCGACGGCTCCAACGTCGACACAGCGGAACTTGCGCTGCTACCGGAGAATCCGGACGCGAGTGCGGCTGCACTCCGGTCCGCGTTGGCCGATTCGCTCGGCGTCACCGTGGGCATCGTCGTCACCGACACGATGGGCCGAGCGTGGCGCATCGGACAGACCGATGCTGCGATCGGGTCCGCAGGCCTTGCCGTGGTGCACGCATACGCGGGCACTCAGGACGGTCAGGGCAACGATCTGATCGTCACCGAAGTCGCGGTCGCCGACGAGATCGCCGCCGCGGGAGATCTGGTGAAGGGAAAGCTGGGATCCGTTCCCGTCGCGGTGGTTCGGGGGCTGAAACCTGTCGACGACGGTTCGGTGGCCAGAGACCTCGTCCGCCCCGGTGAGGAAGATCTGTTCTGGCTCGGCACCGAGGAGTCGATCGCCAAGGGCAGACGTGACGCCGTACTTCTTCGACGGTCCGTCCGTTCCTTCACCGCAGAAAAGGTCGATCCCGACGAGATCCGCGCGGCGGTCGGTGATGCACTCACCGCCCCTGCGCCGCATCACACTCGTCCGGTCCGCTTCGTCTGGGTCAGAACACCTGCGTTGCGCTCGCATCTACTCGGAGTGATGAAGGAGCAATGGAAGCGTGACCTCCGCTCCGACGGATGGACCGAGGACCGGATCGATACGCGCACGTCCCGCGGCGACATCCTGTTCGACGCACCCGAGCTCGTCATACCGTTCTGCGTCCCTGACGGGGCGCACTCCTATCCCGACGCGAGGCGCGCTGCTGCGGAGGAAACGATGTTCACCGTGGCCGTGGGCGCGGCGGTACAGGGCCTACTCGTCTCGCTCGCCGCACGCGGTCTCGGTAGTTGCTGGATCGGCTCGACGATATTCACCTCCGACCTCGTCCGTACCGAACTCGGACTGCGAGCGGATTGGAAAGCCATGGGAGCGGTGGCAATCGGCCACCCAGCGGAGGAGCTCGCACTGCGCAGTCCCCGGACCCCCGGCACCGAACTACTGGAGGTATGAGATGGCCGACGCCGAGACCCCCGCAGTATCCGACACCACCAGCACGCTGCACGACTCGGCCGTCGAAGCGTTGACCTCGTGGAAAACCGACGAGTGGACCGAGGATTCGCTACGCCACACGATGCTCGCATTCCTCGCCAGCAACCCCGACGGATGTCTTCGGTCCAACGAGGCCGGGCACATCACGGCGTCGTCGCTGGTGCTCGACGAGTCCGGCCGCAACGTACTGCTGACACTGCACCCACGCGTCGGGCGTTGGATTCAGCTGGGCGGCCATTGCGAGGAGTCGGACGCAACCGTCGTCGATGCTGCGTTACGTGAGGCCCGAGAGGAATCGGGGATACAGGATGTCCGCATCGATCCTCGACTTCTGTCCGCCCATACGCACCCGATCACGTGCTCGCTGGGAAAGCCGACTCGGCACCTCGATCTGAGGTTTCTCGTGCGCGCGCCCGCGGGGTCGGTAGCAGTACGCAGCCACGAGTCGACGGACCTACGCTGGTGGCCCGTCGACGCGCTCCCCGAGTCCGCCGAGGCCGATACGATCTCGCACCTCGTCGCACTCGCGAAGCTGCGCTGACTCCTCTACTGCACCGACTCGTCTATTGCACTGAACTCAGACGTCGGTGGAGAATCGGACTCCACCGTCGGGCAGCTTGACGCCCGGCCATACCCGCGCACCGCGGAGCAACTCGCACCTGGCTCCGATGTCGGCGCCGTCACCGATGACCGCGTCGCGAACGAGAGCCCGGGGTCCGATGCGGACGCCGAAACCGAGAATGGAGCGTTCGACCACAGCGCCCGCTTCGACGATTGCACCGTCGAACACGACCGCTCCGTCGAGTCGTGCGCCAGCGCCGATTTCCGCACCACGACCGATGACCGTGCCGCCGATCAGCAACGCACCCGGGGCCACACCGGCGCTCGGGTGGACCAGCGATTCACCGCGAGTGCCGGTGAGGGCGGGCGACGGTGCGATACCGCGGACGAGGTCGGAGGAGCCTTTGACGAAATCTTCCGGTGTGCCCATGTCGCGCCAGTAAGCACTGTCGACGTGCCCGAATACTCGCTTGTCCTCGGCCAGCAACGCTGGGAAGACCTCACGCTCGACGGACACGGGTCGGTCGCTCGGAATCTTCTCGATGATCTCGCGGCGAAAGACGTAGCAACCTGCGTTGATCTGATCGGTCGGCGGGTCCTGCGCCTTCTCCAGGAACGCCGTGACGCGTCCGTCTGCGTCGGTGGGCACGCAGCCGAACGCACGGGGGTCACCGACGCGCACGAGGTGCAACGTGACGTCTGCTTCGGTGCGAGCATGAGTATCGAGCACTGCGGTGAGGTCGGTTCCGCCGAGAACGTCACCGTTGAACACCATCACGTTGTCCGCGCGCAGTCGTGGAAGAACGTTGCGGATACCTCCGCCGGTGCCCATCGGCTCGGTCTCGGTGACGTATTCGAGTTCGATGCCCAGCGCGGACCCGTCGCCGAAATGTTCTTCGAATACTTCCGCTTTGAACGATGTGCCGAGCACAACGTGCTCGATGCCCGCGCTCTTGATCCGTGCAAGCAGGTGATGCAGGAACGGCAGACCGGCGGTCGGCAGCATCGGTTTCGGAGCCGACAGCGTGAGCGGTCGTAGGCGAGTACCCTTGCCACCCACAAGGATTACGGCGTCGGTCTTCTTACCGGTATCAGCTGGCACGGTCGGCCTCTCTGTCGTCGTCGATCTGTCGCTGTCGAAGTGCCGAAGCCACAACAACCTTCGAGCGCACCGCCAGCCCTGCGCGCAGCGCCCATCGTAAGGGAGCTTGCCACACATGCGGGTGCCGATCGGCCTGGAAGCGATATGCGCTCGCGTGATGCGCGGGAAGCATCAGTTCCGGATGTCTCCCTGCCGCATGACCTTTGGAATGGGTTACTTCCACGTCGGGGACGTACACATTCAGCCATCCGGCGGTTCCGAGCCGATCTCCGAGATCGACGTCCTCCATATACATGAAGTAACGGGAATCGAACCCGTTCACGGAGTCGAATGCCGCGCGCCTGAGAAGGAGACACGAACCGGACAACCAGCCCACTGTTCTTTCCGTCACAGCCTCGTTGTCCTGTCGATACCGAGACGTCCATGGATTGTTGGGCCAGATCTTGCCGAGCAATGCATGCCCCGCACCCGACGTCAGGTCGGGAACAGCGCGCGCCGAGGGGTAACGGCTGCCGTCCGGCTCGCGAATCAGCGGCCCGAGCGCTCCGGCTCTCGGCCATCGCTCCGCGGCGGCCAGCAGGCCGTCGAGGGACCCAGGATGCCACTTCACGTCGGGATTGACCACGACGATGAATTCGATGGTGTCGTCGATTTCGGCGACGGCCCGGTTGACGGCTCCGCCGTAGCCGAGATTTGCGCCGGTCCGAAAAAGTCGTGTGCCAGGGTACGCGGCCTCTGCAGCCTCGGGACTGCCGTCGGTGGAGCCGTTGTCGGCCATGATCACCAGCGGCTTCTCGTCCGTAGCGGTCTCGAGCGAGCTCAGGAATTGATCCAGGTATTTCCCGGGCGAATAGGTCACCGTCACGACGGCCAGCTTGGAACTCACGCGGCCAGACTAACCGGAGTGGACGGCAGGAACTTACGTCGTGGCCGTACCGGTCGCCGCGAGAGCGTCATCGAGGGCCTCGCGCCAGTCGCGAAGCGGAGACAGACCGGCCCGCTCCCACGAGGCAGCAGAAAGTACCGAATACGCAGGGCGCGGCGCGGGGCGCACGAAATCGGCGCTGGTGCACGGCAGTACCCGAGCGGGATCGGCGCCGATTCCGGCGAACACAGCGCGTGCCAGCTCGAACCACGTGGCGGTTCCCGAATTGGTCAGATGAAGGATCGACTCCGATGTCTCGGCCGAGGTGGCCAACTCCAGAAGTCCACCGGCGAGGTCACGGGCATAGGTCGGCGATCCGGTCTGATCATCGACGACGGAGACCGTCTCACGTTCGCGTTCGAGCCTGCGCATCGTGGATACGAAATCGGATCCTGTGCCGGTGTACACCCAGGCCGTTCGAACGATCGTGGCCGTGGGAAGCGCCTGCAAGACGGCCTTTTCTCCGGCGAGCTTCGTCCTGCCGTAGGCACTGCGAGGTGCTGGAACGTCCTCTGGTTCGTACGGGATCTGTCCGGTCCCGTCGAAGATGTAGTCGGTCGAGACGTGGATCAGCCGAGCATTCACCCGAGCGCACGCCTCGGCGAGGTTCCGCGGTCCGTCCGCATTGATCGCGTACGCCCTGGCCTCCTCGGTCTCGGCCGCGTCGACGGCGGTGTGCGCTGCGCAGTTGACGACGACGGTCCCCGGCGCGATCGCATCCGCGACCGCAGCGCCGTCGGTGATGTCGAGCTCGCCACTCGTCCTGCCTACGACCGTGTCGGCGGAGCTCAGGTCTCGCGCACGGTGCATGATCTGCCGACCCAGCTGCCCACCGGCACCGGTCACAAGGATGTTCGCCACAGTTGCAAAGTGTGGCACGCCGCCCGTGCCTGAGCGAGGCAGTGACATTTCACAAGTAGCCTGGTTCCTCGGGACGACCGAAACGACACCGAACGAAAGAGGCCACAGGTGCCACGAGAGACGGACGCATCGCGGGGGGAGCCACGTCCCCGTTCGCGTCGCGGGGAGTCTCGCGGACGTCCCGACCCAGCGCATCGAGGGCCGGGTGATCGCTCGGCGAGTCGCCGCGCTCCTCGCCCGGATGCCGGTCGCGGTCTTCGCGGACCGCAGGTATTGATCGCGGTCGTCTCGGTGGTCGTTCTGGTCGTGACCGGGTTCGCGTGGCGCAGCGTCGACAGCTTGCGCTCCAACATCGCAACGGCCGGAGCGCTCGGTCTCGGCGGCGGCACCGACGGTGCAGTGGACATCTTGATGGTAGGAACCGACAGCAGGACCGATGCGCACGGCAACGCGCTGTCGCAGAGCGAGCTGGATTCGCTACGTGCCGGTGAGGAAGTGGCGTCCAACACCGACACCATCGTCCTCATCCGAGTACCCAACGACGGGTCGTCGGCGACCGCCATCTCCATTCCCCGCGACTCCTACGTCGAGGTTCCCGGCATCGGTATGTCGAAGATCAACGCCGCGTACGGTGCGACGAAGGAGAACACGCGTCTCGAGCTCGTCGAGCAGGGCGAAACCGACGCCGAGGCGGAGACACGATCCACCGAGGCCGGTCGCGAGGCACTCATCGAGTCCGTCGCCGACCTCACCGGCATCACCGTCGACCACTACGCCGAGGTCGGATTGCTGGGATTCGTCCTACTCACCGACGCGGTCGGAGGCGTCGACGTGTGCCTGAACGCGCCCGTCGACGAACCGATGTCCGGTGCGAACTTCGCTGCGGGCGAACAGACTCTGTCCGGCGCCGATGCATTGAGCTTCGTTCGACAGCGCCACGATCTCCCCCGAGGCGACCTGGATCGCATCGTTCGACAGCAGGTGTTCATGGCGTCGCTCGTACGCAGCGTGCTCAGCGCGAAGACGCTCAGCAATCCAGGCAAGCTCGGCCAACTGAGCTCTGCCGTGCAGCGCTCGGTGGTGCTCGATTCCGATTGGGACATACTGCAATTCGCTACCAAACTGCAAGATCTGGCGGGCGGCAAGGTCAAGTTCGAGACGATCCCCGCCGTCGACATCAACGGTGTGACCGACTACGGCGAGTCGATCGTTCAGGTCGATCCCGCCGCAGTGAAGAAATACGTCGAAGGACTGCTCGACGGCACAGCAGACGAACCGGACGCCGCGGATTCTGCCCCCACCACGCAGGACTCTGACGTCGACCCGTCCTCGGTGACGGTCGACGTCGCGAACGACAGCGGGATCGACGGTCTTGCCAACGAGGTCGCGAGCTCGCTCGGCGCTCTCGGTTACGGCAACGGCAC
The DNA here is from genome assembly GCF_001895005.1 of Rhodococcus yunnanensis NBRC 103083. Lineage (GTDB taxonomy): Bacteria > Actinomycetota > Actinomycetes > Mycobacteriales > Mycobacteriaceae > Rhodococcoides > Rhodococcoides yunnanense. Next base: position 104,952 of record NZ_BCXH01000020.1, read on the forward strand.
GGTCGGGAACTACGAGGGATCGTCGGTGTCCACCAGCGTGATTCAGGCTGCCGACCCCGGCAGCGACGCGGCGAAGGCAGTTGCTGCCGCGCTGGGCGGCATACAGGTCACCGGCGACGACACCCTGTCCGAGAACACAGTTCGAGTCGTGCTTGCCTCCGACTACTCCGGGCCGGGAGTCGACGGCAGTTCCCCGGCGACCACCACCGAGGTTCAGGCGTCGGGTGGCGAGTCGCCTGCACCTGCGATCGATGCCGGGTCGACCGGTCCTGCCTGCGTCAACTGACTCAATTTTCGTCCGCTAGGGTTGCCGTCGTGGCCTCGACCTTGACGCAGGAACTGCTGGATCCGATTCTCGCGGCCGACCCAGCGGGGCCGCGAGTGACGTACTACGACGACAGCACCGGCGAGCGCGTCGAGGTGTCGACCATCACGCTCGCGAACTGGGCAGCGAAGACCGCCAACCTCCTTCGCGACGAGTTCGGCGTGGAGCCGGGCGCACGCATCAGTGTCCTGTTGCCTGCGCATTGGCAGACCGCGGCTGTCCTGCTCGGCGCGTGGTGGGCAGGTGCCGACGTCGTACTCACTGCCGATCCCGACGCCGAACTGGCGCTCGTGCACGGTAATCGCATCGACGACGCAGGAGACGTCGACGAGATTCTGGCTCTGTCGCTCGATGCGTTCGGCAGACCCGTGGCGGACCTGCCTGTCGGCATCACCGACTACGCGACATCGGTCCGAGTGCACGGTGACCAGTTCCGGCCGTCCGGCCAGGGCGCGGCTCTCGACGGCCGATCCATCAGCGCCGTCCTCGATGCCGCGCGTACACGCGCCGAGGCGCATTCTCTCGGCCAGGGCGACCGGGTCCTGTCGTCGTTGCCGTGGGGCACCGCCGACGAACTGATCGACGGATTGCTCTCGGTACTGGTCGCAGGAGCATCGTTGGTCCAGGTGAGCAACCCGGATCACTCGAAAACCGAACGACGGACCACCACGGAGAAGGTCACCAAGACCATCGGCTAGCTCGAGACCATCGGCTAGCTCGAGACCGCCGGCTGGCCCTGGATCAGAACCTGCTGCGCTTGCCCCTGTAGCCGCCGTCCTCCAGCCCGGCCTCGATTTCGTACTTGTTCGCCGGACCTGGATGTCGAATTTCTTCGACGAGATACCGGACGGCGAACGACACCCCGTATCGAGTCCACTGATCGGCGTGCACCGCTTCGTGTCGCAGCACCGCACGCGATACGTTCGCGCGGGTCAGGTACACGCTTCCGATGGTCGTACCACCGCGTGCGAACCCTCCGCGCATTCCGGAGGCGACGAACAGTCCGGACTCGTCGTCGAATCCGATGTGTGCCCGCCACAGTGCCGCGTAGCGCAGTGCCAGTCGGGTGACGACGGACCGGCGAGGTTCCACTCCGCGAGCCCCGTCAGCCCAGAAGCTTGGCTCGCAGTGCGGCGTCCTTCTCGAGCACCATCTCCTCGAGCCCCGCCTGGAACTGTTCGATACGCGCGCGCAGCACCGGATCGCTCGCGCCGAGAATCCGAGCGGCGAGAAGTCCCGCATTCCTCGCACCGCCGATGGACACCGTCGCAACGGGTATTCCGGCGGGCATCTGCACGATCGAGAGCAGCGAGTCCATGCCATCGAGGTACTTCAGCGGCACCGGCACTCCGATGACCGGGAGTGGCGTCGCCGACGCGACCATTCCGGGTAGGTGGGCTGCTCCCCCGGCGCCCGCGATGATGACCTGTAGACCGCGTCCGGCGGCCCTCGTGGCGTAATCGTGCATGCGTTGCGGTGTCCGATGTGCCGAGACCACTCCCACTTCGAAGCGGATACCGAACTCGGCCAATGCTTCTGCGGCAGCTTCCATCGTCGGCCAGTCGGAGTCGCTGCCCATGATCAGGCCGACCTGCGGCCCGGTTCGTGCGTCGGTAGCCGCGGCGTCAGACATTGCTGTGTGGGTCCCATCCGTCGGTCCATACGGCATGCGACATCCAGTGCGCCGCACGCTCGGCCTTCTCTCGTACTGCGGCAACGTAGTCCGAGTCGTTCAGTGAGCCGGTCGGGGCTCCGAGCACGTTGACGTGTCCGATCTTGCGGTCCTCGCGCTCGCCCTTGCCGTAGAGATGCACCTTGGCATCCGGCATGCGGGCGAGAAGATGATGCAGACGCTCGTCCATCGACATGGCAGGCGCCTGAGGTGCGCCGAGAATGTTCGCCATGACCGTCACAGGGGCCAGCGGCGTCGTGTCCCCGAGGGGGTAGTCGAGCACCGCGCGAAGGTGCTGCTCGAACTGGGATGTCCGGCAGCCGTCCATACTCCAGTGACCGGAGTTGTGCGGCCGCATGGCCAACTCGTTGACGAGGATTTTCCCGTCGACGGTCTCGAACAGCTCCACCGCCATTGCACCGACGACGCCCAGCTCGGCGGCGAGACCGAGCGCGAGCCGCTCGGCGTCGATCGCGGCGTCCTCGTCGAGTGCAGGAGCAGGGGCGATGACGACTGCGCACTGTCCGTTGCGCTGGACCGTCTCCACCACCGGCCATGCAGCTCCTTGTCCGAACGGCGACCGTCCGACCATGGCCGACAATTCACGCGCGAGCGCAACCTTCTCCTCGACCATCAGTGGCACCCCGAGATCGAGTTGCCGCTGGACTATCTCCTCGGCTTCCTCCGCGTCCTCGGGCATCCAGACGCCGCGGCCGTCGTACCCGCCGCGCACCGACTTCACGACAACGGGCCAACCGTGCTCGTCGCCGAACTTGGTCACGTCGCCGGCCCAGGTGATCTCGGCGAACGCAGGGATCGGCGTACCGAGCTCGGCGAGCTTGCGGCGCATCATCAACTTGTCCTGCGCAAAGATCAGCGCGCTCGGCGGCGGTTGAACATTGACGCCCTCGGCGACGAGCGTCCGCAGATGCTCGGTCGGTACGTGTTCGTGATCGAACGTCAGTGCGTTCGATCCCATCGCCGCAGTACGCAGGGCATTGAGGTCGTCGTGGTGTCCGAGTACGACGTCTGCGCTGACCTGCGCCGCAGGCTCGTCGGATCCGGCGGAGAGAACCCTGAGCGTCTGACCGAGAGCGATGGCTGCCTGGTGCGTCATGCGCGCGAGCTGTCCCCCACCGATCATCGTCACGACGGGCATTCCCGTGGTCGACGAGCGTGGAGGTGTTGGGCGAGGGGATTGACCTGTCACGGCTTCATATCGTGTCATGCGACACCGGTTCGACAGGCAGCAGTCCCCGGCTTCTGCAGGAAACGGGCCCGCCGTCACACTGCTGGTCACACTGAGAGATCCCTGATGATCTGCGCGCCGGTTCGTTGAAACAGCACTTCGTTTCGTAGACTCCTTCGTTGTGCCCTCGATCGACAATGTGATTCATCGCCTGCCCGGCCCGGCTCGGGATCTCGCGATTCGTCATAGCGAACTCATCAAGTTCGCCATAGTCGGCGGAACCACCATGGTGTTCGATCTGGCGATCTTCTATTCGCTCAGCCTCACCGTGCTCGAGCAGAAGCCCACCATCGCCAAGGTTATTTCGGGCGTGCTGGCGATGATCCTCAGTTACATCCTCAATCGCGAGTGGGCGTTCAAGAACCGTGGCGGCCGCGAGCGCCACCACGAGGCATTGCTGTTCTTCTCCATCAGCGGCATCGGTGTGCTCATCAGCGCAGCGCCGATCTGGATCGCCAACAACTTCTTCGACATCCGCGAAGGCCACACGAGCCTGACGATGCTGTTGATTCTCGACTTCGTACTCAACTACATCATCGGCAATCTCCTTCAAATGGCGTTTCGGTTCTGGGCGTTGCGGAAGTTCGCGTTTCCCGAAGAGAACGCCAGAGGCGCGGCGGCAGGGTCGACCGACTTCGAACCCACCGAAGAGGAAGCCGCCGAAGAGCAGCTCGGCCACAGCTAGCGCGGTTCGCGTGTCCTCGGCACCGCGGAGGCTGCCGGTTCTCTGAATGCAGGCAGGAACGCCGAGAACAGTGCCGGTCTGCGGCGTTGCAATTCGAGCCGACCACCGTCCGCTTCGACGAGCGCACGGGCCAGCGCGAGGCCTACGCCAGTGGATCCTGCACCGGAGAATCCCCGATCGAAGATGTGCGGGGCGAGCTCGTTGCTGACGCCGTTTCCCTCGTCCGATACCTCGACACACACCAACGGCTCACGCCTGCGTTCGGCCGTGTCGAGCGCGGGAATAAGCCTGACCGACACCGTACATTTCCCCCCGCCGTGCGACAGCGCATTGTCGACGAGCACCGAGACGGCCTCACGCAGTCGGGACCCGGTGACGGACGCCTTGAGCGCGGCATCACCCTTGAGCTCGAGCGTCCGACCGGCGTCGATGAAGTTGGGCTGCCACTCCCCGACGACACCGGTCAGCTCCGCGATGATCGAGACGTCCTCGGCACCGGCAGCGCCGTCGCTGCGTGACGAACGCACCAGCTCGTCGATCGCGAGGGTGAGCCGATCCACCTGAGCCATCGCCTCCTCCGCCTCCCCGACCACATCGGGGTCCGAGTGCGTCGACAGCTCGTCGAGCCTGAGCCGTACCGCAGTCAACCGACTTCGCAGCTGATGGGAGACGTCCGCGACGAGAGAATGCTCACGCTGAAGGCGGCCTGCGATCTCCACTGTCGCCGAGTCGAGTACCTCCGACACCCGATCGAGCTCGGCTATGCCGTGCCGTGTCGGATCCGGTCTGAAATCTCCCTCGGCGAGCCGCGCAGCGCGGCGAGCGACGTCCTGCAACGGGTCGGCCAGTCGCTTCGCGGTCAGGACCGCGATCGCCGTCCCCGCGAGTATCGATGCCAGCACCACGAGCCCGACCGCCCCGACGGCTTGCTTCTGCAGGCTTCGCATGTCGTCGGACGGCACCTCCAGACGCAACGATCCCGAGGTGCCCATCGACAGCGATTCGACGAGTGGCCGGGAGACGAATGCCTCGCCGATGTCGACGCGAGACGCCGCATCCTCCGGTGTGGGGAACACGACGACCAGCCGCCCGTCCTGTGGAATCGCCAATCGCAGCGACCCGATGTCGAGGTCGCCTTCGACCATGCCCCGGTCGCCCTCCTGCGAGAGGATCTCCGACGCCATTCGGTCGAGTCGGCGCTGCAGGTCGTCGCGCGTGAAGTCTTCGACCCAGAGCCATGCGGTGTACATCAGCGGAAGCCCGAGGAGAAGTGCGGTCAGGATGACCACAGCCAGAATCGACTGGAGAATGCGACGTCGCATGGTTCGTCTCGACTAGTCGCTGTTGATGCGGAATCCGACTCCGCGCACCGTCGCGATACGACGTTCGGCGACGGGGCCCTCGTCGCCGATCTTGCGGCGGAGCCACGACATGTGCATGTCGAGGGTCTTCGACCCGCGCAGCTCGGCGTCACCCCACACCTCGCGCAGAATGGCCTCGCGTGAAACGACCTGACCTGCGTGATCGAGCAGAACCTTGAGCAGTTCGTATTCCTTGTTCGCCAACGAGATTTCGGTGCCGTTGACGAGAACACGCCTGGCGGCGGGTTCGAGCCTGATGCCGCCGACCTCGATCGGGGTGTCCTCGCCCGGTCCGCGGCGACGCAGGAGTGCCCTGACCCGCGCCATCAGTTCGGCGAGGCGGAAGGGTTTGCCGACGTAGTCGTCGGCGCCTGCGTCGAGCCCGACCACGAAGTCGACTTCGTCGGTGCGCGCGGTGAGCATGAGGACCGCGAGTTCGGAACTGTTGGCACGCACCTGACGACAGACCTCGAGTCCATCCATCCCGGGCAAACCAAGATCCAGAATCAGCAGGTCGTAATTTCCGTCGAGTGCACGTTGCAATGCGGCCGGTCCGGTCTGCTCGACCGTCACCGTGTAACCCTCACGACCGAGGGCTCGCGATAGTGGGGCTGCAATTGCTTCGTCGTCTTCTGCCAGGAGCACATCGGTCACGACGACAGCCTACGGTCACATTCTGTGAGCTTGCTGCATTCGGGTTTTTCGCAGCTCCGCCTACTTGCGTCTGCCTGCACGCCACCCGCGCCGTGCGGCGTCGGGAGAGTCCTCGGCGGACACCTCCCCGCCGTACGAGGGTTCGGGCCCGTCCCGCCTGATCTCCATCGCGTCGAACACCTGCTGATAGAGCAGCGAGTGGACACGCTGCACCCTCGGGATGTCGTCGAACTCGAGCGGGTCGTCCGACGCCGACGCGATGATGAGCGTTCCTGTTCCGAGCATGCGGTCGATCAGACCGTGACGGAACTGGACGTTGCTGATCCGGCCCATCGGAATGTCGATGCCCGAGTGCGTGATGACACCTTGCCTGATCAATACGCGCCTGTCGGTCACGATGAAATGCGTGCATTTCCAGCTGATGAGCGGGGCAACACATCTCCACCCGACGATCACGACCCAGATCACCGCGGTGACGATGAGCGCGACATTCGCACTCGTTCCGTCGAGCCGCGCGCTGATCGAACCGATCGCGAATCCGGCGACCGCGGTGACGACGATGAAGGTCAGTGCAGGCAGTATCAGCATCTTCCAGTGGGGGTGATGGTGCAGAAGAAGTTCTTCCTCGTCTGCCAGCGCATCCTGGGGGTAGCCCATCGCTCTCACTCCTCGGGTGAATCCTTGCTCGTCCGAGGCGATCCTGCCACGACTTCTTCCTCTTCGGACACGTCCACCTCCGGTGTCGGTGGTTCGTCTGCGTCTTTCTCGGCCGTGGGTGGTGATCCGCTGGCCAACAGCACATCGGCCCACTTGGTCGCCGGATCGATGTCCACCAGCAATGCCTTCGCCATCAAAGTCAGCGGAATCGCCAGGATGGCACCGAGCGGCCCGAGAACCCACGCCCAGAAGACCAACGAGAGAAACGTCAACGTGACCGACAATCCGACGGCGTCGCCCACGAACTTCGGTTGGATTATCGATTGAATGATGACGTTGACGACGCTGTACATGACGATCACCGCGATCATCAGCGTCGGCCCGCCCTGCAGGAGTGCGATGAGCGCCGGCGGGATGAGTCCGATCACGAAGCCGATGTTCGGGATGTAGTTGGTGATGAACGACAGCAGCCCCCACAGAATCGGCAACGGGATACCCATCGCCCACAGTGCACCTGCGTCGATGACCGCAACGATCAAGCCGAAAATGGTCGATACGACGAGATACGTGCGAGTACCCGACGAGAACGACCGAAACGCACCGGCAATGTCGGGCCGTGAGCGCACGAGAGCTGTCATCCGCGGAGAGTAGGAGCTTGCATCGACCGCCATGAAGAGCAGCAGTACGAGGACGAACAGCAGATTCGAGAAGATGCCGAGCACTGCGACGAGCAACTCGTCGATCAGACCCAGAACCGTGGATGCGTCGACCTTCGACAACAGATCGTGAATTTGCTGCTGGCCGATACCGTTGTCCGTCAACAACTTCCGAATATTGTCGATCACGCTGTCGAAATCGTCGGCATAGCTCGGCAGTATCGTCGCCAGTCGCGCCGTGGAGATGACCAACGACAGCACGAGGGTGCCGAGAATGGCATACACGACCAGAATCGCCACGAGGGTGGCAAGCCAGTTGGCAAACCCTTTGCGCCGCAGCCATTCCGGGAACGGATGGACCGCGACGGTGAGCATGAGTGCCAGAAATGTCGGGCCGACCACACCGGAGAACGCCCGGGTTCCTGCAACACACACGACAATGGCCGCCAACCCCAACAGCACCACGACGCCACGTGGCAGGGACCACGAGTAGGCACTTTCGCCCGATTCCGGGCTCTCCGACGTGTACCTCTGAGCCATCAGCGCCCCTCGTGTGCAGGTCGATACCGCTGTCAGTCTCGCGTGCCGCGGCGCAACGTCACCTCATCCGATACGGATGATGTGGCTTCGGTTCGAACCGTTCGACAATGGGCGCAACTTCGAAAGGGGCGAAGGATATGACACAACACACGAAGACCGAGACAGGCGCGGAGACGACCCGCCATCAAGGTGCTGCAGCAGGAGGAGCGATCGCAGCATCGATCATTCTGCTGACGGTCGGACTTCTGTCCATATTCCAGGGGATCGCTGCAATCGCCAAAGACGACCTGTTGGTCGTCGGTTACAACTACACCTATCAATTCGACGTCTCGACCTGGGGTTGGGTCCACCTGGTCGTGGGTGTCCTACTTCTACTGGCCGGTATCGGGTTGTGGTCCGGCGCCACATGGGCCCGTCTCGTGGCGATCGTCGTCGCATCACTGTCGATCATCGCGAACTTCCTGTGGCTGCCGTACTACCCGCTGTGGGCCATCCTGATCATCGCGGTCGATCTGGTGGTCATCTGGGCCGTCAGCACCTGGGATCCTGCTCGGGTGTGACCGATTCTGTTCGAGCGATGGGCAGGAGCGGCGTGACTCAGATGCGCTGAGACTTCAGTTCGGGTCGACTGCGCGGAGATGAGTCACGTCGCCTGCTGCGATGGACACCCGATCCCCGGTCGCGTCGTCGCGAACGACGATGCGACCCTGGGGATCGACGTCGGTCGCCTCGCCGAGGAGCTCCTTGTTCCCCGGCAGCTCCACCCTGACCCGTCGGCCGACCGTGTCACAGCGTTCGCGGTAACGGACGGCGAGCGTGTCGGTGCTCCACCCCGAGTCTCGCCAGGAATCGACCTCGGCACCGATACCGCGCAGAATCGCGCGAAGCAACGTATCTCGATCGGCCACGGTGGCGTTCTCGAGCACCAGTGACGTCGCGGTCGGCACCGGTAGCTCCTCGGCCGTCATCGACACGTTCAGACCGATCCCGACTACGACGGCAGGCGCTGCACCGTGCACTGCCACCTCGGCAAGTATTCCTGCGACCTTCCTGCCCTCGATCAGAACATCGTTGGGCCATTTCAGAGCCGCGTCCACCGAAGCGACGGTTCGAAGCGCATCGACGACAGCGACGCCGGTGAGGAGCGGAAGCCACCCGAGGACGGCCGGATCGATTCCTGGAAATTTCACGAGAACCGACAGCAACAATTGTGATCGCGGTGGACCCGAGAAGGACCGCGAATGGCGGCCACGACCGCTCGCTTGATGCTCGGCGATCAGCGCTGTCCGGTCGGCCAGGCCGTCCGCGGTCGAGATGAGGTCGGCGTTGGTCGAACCGGTTTCGTCGACGACATCGAGCCTCGACCACGAGGCTTGCGGTCCATCGACGAGAGCGCGCCGTAGCGCAGAGACGTCGAGCGGTGGTCGATCGAGGTTGGTCCACATGATTCAAGAGCATATGACCAACGCGCGACAGGCACGGATCCGTACCGGCCAGTACGGCGGCACCGGCGCGCTCCAACGCGCCCCTGGGTCTCGATACGCATCACAGCCGTGGTTAAAGTGATTGCCCATGACCAGTGTCCAGGATTCGACTGCGCAGGGTTCGGCTGACAAGCCCGACATTCACACCACGGCAGGCAAGCTCGCCGACCTGCGCAGCCGCCGCGACGCCGCAATGGCACCCTCCGGCCAAGACGCAATCGACAAAGTGCACGCCAAAGGCAAACTCACCGCCCGCGAACGCATCACCGCACTCCTCGACGACGGCTCCTTCGTCGAACTCGACGCCCTCGCCCGCCACCGCTCCGTCAACTTCGGCCTCGCCGACAACCGCCCCTTCGGCGACGGCGTCGTCACCGGCTACGGCACCATCGACGGCCGCGACGTCTGCATCTTCTCCCAAGACGTCACCGTCTTCGGCGGCAGCCTCGGCGAAATCTACGGCGAAAAAATCGTCAAAGTCATGGACCTCGCCATCAAAACCGGCAGACCGCTGATCGGCATCAACGAAGGCGCAGGCGCCCGCATCCAAGAAGGCGTCGTCTCCCTCGGCCTCTACGGCGAAATCTTCCACCGCAACGTCCAAGCCTCCGGCGTCATCCCCCAGATCTCCCTCATCATGGGCGCCGCAGCC
>NZ_BCXH01000021.1 GCF_001895005.1 Rhodococcus yunnanensis NBRC 103083
CTACCAAACACTCGTGACCTTCACTCCGCGAGAGGTCATGGAAGAGACCGGGCTGAACGAGGGTTCGGATCCGAACTCGTTGAAGGCCGGTGCGGCAATCGGATTGGATGCGAAGACTACGAAAACAGATCTGGAGCTGTACGTTTCCGAACACGAGTCGTCACTCGAGTTCCATGGCAGTTATGCGGCCGAACTGTTCTCGAAATCGCAGATCGATACGTTCTGCGACGCTCTGCGTGCAACGTTCGACTGGCTCGGATCCGCAGCACTGGACAGTCGGCTTTCGGACCTTCCGACGGTCGCGTACCGACCACAGTCCGTCGAATCCCATAGTGCCCGAGAACTGTCCGATCACATCGTGTCATCACTGCGTGCACACGAGGACCAGCGGGCGTTGACGTCGACCGGTGGCGATCGATGGACCTATGGTGATCTGGAAACACACATAGCTGCTTGGCAGTGGGAACTCGCTGCTGCGGGAGTTCGTCCGGAAAGCCGTGTGGGGATCATGTGCGATCGATCCCCGGAACTGGCCGCGCTGATTCTGGCAGTGATCTTGTCCGGTGCTGCCTACATACCGGTGGATCCGCATTATCCGGACGAGCGCATTGCCTTCGTCCTGCGTGACTCACGTCCCGATGTCGTTGTCACGAACGCCGAATATATCGGGCATGTAAGAGATCTCGTGTCCGTACCGATTCTCGCCGCCGAGCATCCACGCACCTCTCCCTCGAACGCAGCCCTCGAGCTCCGTGCAGTCGACGGTTCCGCTGCGGTGAACGTGTTGTACACCTCCGGTTCGACAGGAAAACCGAAGGGAGTGATCGGAACTCGGGCAGCGTTGGGCGCGCGTGTGGACTGGGCTGTGGCGCAGTGGTCAGTTCCGGCGGCGGACGGCGCCTGGCATCGTTCCGAGTACGACCGCCGAATCTGGAAAACCTCGACCAGCTTCGTCGACGGTTCGACCGAGTTGCTGGCAGCGATCTGTGCCGGAGCGTCGATCGTCGTTCCGACCGACGCGGAGGCACGTGATGTGCAGCGTCTGGCAGACCTGATCGAGGAACATTCGATCACCGAGATCACGCTCGTGCCGTCGGTGGCCTCGGCGCTCGTCGACATGGTGCCCGAGAAGTTGACGTCGCTGCGCACCTACGTCCTGAGCGGCGAGGCGCTGTCCGGTGCGCTTGCATCGAGCATCCTCGAGAGGGAGGACGTACGGGTCATCAACTCGTACGGCTCTTCCGAAGTTGCAGGCGACGTGAGCTTTTCGATACTCGACGGGAGCGAGGATGCAAACGTCTCAATCGGGTCAGCGCCCGAAGGCGTCGAACTGATCGTTCTCGACGGTCTGTTGCGGCCGGTGCATCCGGGTGTGATCGGCGAACTGTACGTATCGGGCGTGCAGTTGGCGCGCGGATACAACGACGACCAGCGCAACACCGCAGTGCGTTTCGTCGCACATCCCTACCGGCATGGGTCGCGGGTGTTCCGCACCGGTGATCTCGTGCGTGCCGGAACCGACGGACTTCTCCGGTACGTCGGTCGATCCGACCATCAGGTCAAGATCCGCGGTATGCGCGTCGAGATCGGCGAGATCGAATCGGTACTCACGAGCCTGGAGGTCGTGGCAGGTGCGGTGGTGATCCACGACGGCACCTCGACAACCGGACGGCTCGACGCTTACGTCGTGCGCGAATCGATGGAAGTGACCGCACAGGACGTTCGGGATCGCGCACGTGCCCTCCTGCCGGATCACATGGTCCCGAACATCGTGTTCGTGGACGTAATTCCGCTGACTCCCAATGGGAAGGTCGACCGGAAGGCGTTGCGACTGATCGAAGTCCAACTCCCGACCTCGCGCCCGCCGGAGACGGCACTCGAGCAGCGACTGGCCAAATTCTTCGGGGCCGGGTTGTCCGGTGCGGCGATCGGTGCGGAGGACGACTTCTTCGCACTCGGTGGCGACAGCATCTCAGCGCTTGCTGTTGCTCGTGCGGCGATGCGCGACGGGTTGGCAGTGACCGTCCGAGACATATTCGAGCAGCGGACGATCGCCAAGCTGGCCGACAATCTGGATCGCCGACGCCCGCCTTCGCGGCAGTGGGACTTCGAGCCCGGCATGCTGACCGCGCAACAGCGTGAAATTCTCGCCGGTGCGGCTCGTTACTGGACGGTCGTCGTCGGACTCGGTGCCGACACCGACCGCTCCAGGCTCGAAACCGCCTACGACAAGGTGGTCGGCGAGCAGGAGAGCCTGCGTCTGGTGGTGGTACCCGATCCACCTCGGCTGGACCTGTCCCGTGAGTCGGAGAGAACGCTGTCGTTCGGCGGGCGCGGTGCAGATCCACTCGAGATTCGCGCCGAACACGAACTCACCCTCGGCAGGACCGGACGGACGTCGGTGGCGTCGGTTACCGAGGACGGGTCGCACCTGGTGTGGACGATCCATTCGGCCGTCGTGGATTCCGACTCGTGGACTCTGCTGCTGACCACTCTGCGCGACGCGTACACGAGCGGAGAACTCGAACACCGCGACAGGACGGCCTATCCGTCCTGGATTGCGTTGCAGAACAGCCTTGATCAGGGTGTGGAGGTCGACGCCGCATACTGGTCCCGCGTTGCGGTTTCGTCGTCGGCATCGGCCGCATCAGGTGTGACGTCCACAGTTGCAGGACAGCTGAGCGTTGACCTCGTAGGCGACGTTGTCGCGGCAGCCGATGCTGCTGGGATCTCGCCGCGAGGTGTGTTGAGTTCGGCGTTCGCCGAGGTGCTCACCGGTGGCGCCACGCGTCCGCTGATGATCGCAACGAGCGGTCCCGTGCCGGAGGAAGGTGTCGAAGGGCTACGTGTCGTCGACACGGCAGGTAATTTCACTATCCGGTACGGGCTTGCAATCGCGAACACCGTCGAGAATCCGGGCGGTGGATGGTGGCGGATAGGACTTCTCGACGCCACCGTCACCGCGCATCGTCTCGGACTCGAACACAGCGGCGGGTTCGCATCCTTCGAGAAGGAAAACGAGCAGTACATCTACGACGGTGAATTCAGCTACGAGGAGATCGGCGAGCCGTCGGGATGGTCGATCGAGCATGCGATGGTCGGCGGCGTGCCGGATTCGTTCCACGGTTCGCCGCAGCTTGTCGTCACGGTGATCGACCGCGGCGGTCGGTTGTCTGTGGAGTGGGAGCTGACGGCGAATCATGATCTGACCGAATGCTTCACCGAGAAGTGGACGCACGCGTTGGAGGAACTGTGCGCCGACGTGATGGAACTCGGTAAGGACGCCGAAATAGTCGAAGGTATCGAACATCGGATCGTCTTACCACCGACACCCACGACGCACAGAGTCCGTAGTGAGGCGAAACATGGAGCTGTGGTGCCGTACACGGCCACGTTCTCTGCCTCGGGTGAACTGACTGCGACGATGGTGCGGACTCGCCTGCGCTGGGCGGCGCAGAAGTGGGAGGCACTGCGTTCGGCCGTGACAGTCAAGAATCAGCTCGTGTGGCTGTCCGAGATCACCCCGTTCGCGACCGGGTGGGTGTGCGATGTGGTTCGTGACGTGGAAGATGCCGCGTTGCAGAACAATTCGGACCTCGCGGTTCTCAACGTCGGGGATGGGCGAGGTATCACCGTCGATCTCGTGCGCGGTGACTCGGGCTCGTCGTTGATCGTCGCCGTCCACCCGTTGGTGGCGGATCGACGATCGCTCGACCAGCTGGGTCGCTATCTCGTCTCGGGCGAACGCGACGGGCTCGACTTCGAATCCAGCTTCGCCGAAGCGGTGCGTGCACTGGAGGACGTGTCGAAGTCCGCTGACACGACCGAGCGATTCGAGGAATACGCCGCATACCTCACTCAATACACGACCGAACGTCCTGCCTCGGTGGACGATTCGACAGTCGTCGGTCGTGCGACCATCGACTGGAGGAAGCTCGATCGGCAGCGACTGCTCGAGGTGACGCGTGAGGTCGTCGGGGGAGCGTTCGACTCGTCCGCGATCGAGGCCGAGTACACAGCTCCGGATGCACCCTTCGGATCGTTGACTCGAACATTCCTCTACGACCGAAGTGACGCACCGCAATCGATCACGGAGTACTTCGACATCTGGAAGTACCTGTCCAACAAGTCACGACGAACGCTGAAAAAGGTCGGGAGTCCGGTGCTGCTCGCGGAACTGTACGACGGTGATCGAATGGACTCCGGACGTGAGGGGCTCGAGCGCGGGTATCCGGTGATCGCGCGATTCCGGTATTCCGGAGACGACGTAGTCGAACTCGCCATCATCGGTGCCGGCGGCCGCGGCCAGGAAGTTCTGGACATGTGGGCTGCACGGCTACGAGAGTCGGCGATCTGATGCGCTGCCTCGGCGCGGGTGGCTGCCGCGGGTGGCTGCACTGTCGGACGTCGATCCCGGCGTTCGGGAGCCACATCGCGCAATTGTGGGCTGATACGATCGCACCGATTTCCGTGGGGGCCATATCGAGTAGCTTCCGCCTGAATTCTTGGGAGAATAATGTCGAACTCGTCGTGGCGGGGATATCTCTACGCCGAAGTCGTGTCCGTGCAACGACTCACGCCGCACATGGTGCGCGTGGTCTTCGGTGGGCCCGACATGGCGAACTATGTACCGTCGGGAGCTCCCGACGAGTGCATGGCCGTGTTCTTTCCTCGCGAGGGTGAGGAGCGGCCGCCGGCGATGACGGCGGATGCCGATGGCGTGTGGTGGTATCACGGCATCGCCGACCAGCCCGAATCCCGAAACTATTCGGTGCGCCGATTCGATCGTGATGCGGGCCGGCTCGTCATCGACTTCGTGGCGCACGAGGGTGGGCTGGCCGCGACCTGGGCGCTCGAAGCAAGGCCAGGGCAGGTGCTGCTGCTGGCAGGCGCTCGCTCGTGGTACGACAAACCCGAGGCCGCGGAATGGCAGTTGCTCGTCGCGGACATGACCGGGCTGCCTTCCCTCGGACGGATAGTCGAAGAACTGCCGGCGGGGGCGCGCGCACACGCGATCGTCGAGGTGTTGGAACCGAGCGACGTGCAACAGTTCGAAACGCGCGGTGATGTCACGTACGACTGGCGCGTGGGAACCGGCAACGGCGACTCGGAAAGCGTGCTCGCAGAAGCGGTGCGAGGTTACCCGTTGCCGGACGGTGACGGATACGTCTGGTTCGCCGGAGAGGCATCAGTTACTCGCGCAGTACGCAAGTACTTCCGCAAGGAACTCGACTACAGCCAGGAACGTTTCGAAATAATCGGCTACTGGCGAGCGCAGGCGGAGCGGTGGTTGGAGAAGTACAAGAAGCACGAGAGCTCGGCTCTGGCGGCATACAACGAAGTCATCGACAGCGGGGGTTCGGAGTTCGAAGCAGACGAGCAGTACGACGAGCTGCTCGAAGGCGTCGGCCTGTGAGCGGTTCGGTGTCCGTATCCAAACGAAAAGGTCAGGTGTCGTAGTGGCTGCAGTGATAGACCGTTCCACGTTGTTGAGTGATGTCGCGTCAATTCTCGAGGTGGACGTCCAGGAATTGGACGACGATACCAACCTACTCGACGCAGGGTTGGACTCGATTCGCCTCATGTCACTGGTCGAGAAATGGAAAAGCGACGGCGTGGACAACGTCGACTTTCTCGAACTTGCGGCCGATCCTGTTGTGGGCAGCTGGGTTTCGATCGTGGTTCCGGCGTAACGAGGGACCCACTTTCGGAGCCGACTAGCCTAAACTGGAGACATGTCCATTTCGGAGATTGCGCCCTATTCCCTGCCGGATTTCGCAGATATCCACCCGAACAAGGCGTCGTGGGAACTCGACTCCTCTCGTGCGGCGCTGTTGATCCACGACATGCAGAACTATTTCATCGATGCGTATCGAGTGGACGAAGAACCCATGGATACGGTGTTGCCCAATATCGTCGCCATACGCGCGGCGTGTTCCGAACTGGGTATTCCGGTGGTATACACGATGCAACCCGGTGATCAGCATCCGTCGCGACGCGGAATTCTCGCCGACTTCTGGGGCCCAGGGCTGGCAGTGGGGCGCGATACCGAGGTGGTCGAGCAATTGACCCCTCGTGAGACAGACATTCAGGTGACCAAATGGCGCTACTCGGCGTTCCAGCGGACCGACCTTCGTCAACTCCTCGGCCATCATGGACGTGATCAGCTGATCGTCACCGGGGTATATGCGCACATGGGATGTCTGCTCAGCGCGGCCGAAGCGTTCATGAGCGATGTCCAGCCGTTCTTCGTCGCCGACGCCACCGCAGACTTCACACGTGACGAGCATGCGATGGCACTCGATTACGCGGCCAAGCGCTGCGCGGCAGTCGTCACTTCCGAGTCGGTCGTATCGTCACTCACGCGCGCCGACGCAGTTCGAGGTCGCGCAGAGAGCTCACTGGTTGTACCCGCATACTGATTGAGGGTAGCCTACCCAGACTGACGAACGACGTCGAGGAGGAGCTGGGTCTGCCGACGCCCGACGCGGATCTCTCCCGACGTCGACATACATGAGCACGTGGACGAGGACGAGCAATGACCGACAAAGGTTTCTATTTCGCAGAGGTAGTTGCAACCGAGCAGTTGAGTACGCACATGGTGCGCGTCACGTTCGGCGGTAATGATGTAGCGCAGTACGTTTCGAACGGCGCGCCGGACGAATGCGTGACGATCTTCTTTGCGCGTGACGGCGAAGAACGACCTCCCGCCATGACCGTGGTCGACGGTCAGTGGTGGTACCACGACGTCGAGCCGGTTCCCGAGGGGCGAAACTACACAGTGCGCCGCTTCGACGCTGACGCAGGGCTTCTCGTCATCGACTTCGTCGCGCATGAGGGTGGTGTCGCGGCAACGTGGGCTCTGCAGGCTGCCGCCGGTCAGGTAGTGCTGTGGACCAGGCCGCGCTCCTGGTACGACATCCCGGACACAGCGCAGTGGCAGTTGCTCGTCGCGGACATGACAGGACTACCCGCTCTGGGGCGGGTGATCGAGGAGCTTCCAGCGGGTGCGAAGGTCCACGCGATCGTCGAGGTCCTCGAGCGAGGCGACATTCAGCAGTTCGAGACAGCAGGTGAGGTCACCTACGACTGGCGATTCGGTTCCGGCAACGGCGATTCGGCGAGTGTTCTGGAAGGCGTCGTTCGTGAGTACGTGCTTCCGGAAGGTGAAGGGTACGTCTGGTTCGCCGGCGAAGCAGCCGTTTCTCGGGCGGTGCGTAAGTACTTCCGCAAGGAACTTGGTTATGCGGTAGCGCATTTCGAGATCATCGGCTACTGGCGCGTCAACTCCGAGCAGTGGCTCGAGAAGTACAAGCAGTATCAAGAAGAGGCGATCGCGGTGTACGACGGTGCGCTCGAAGCTGGGCGCAGTGAAGCCGAGGCGAGCGAAGAGTTCGACGCTATGTTGGAGCGCGTCGGCCTTTGATGTCCCTGTGTCGCCACGGCTGCATACTCGACGGGTGAGTTCTTCTCTGGTCGAACCCGGTGTCCCGTTGGCGGTGCTGTGTGTCGTGATGGTGCTGTCGGCTGCGTTGGTCTATCGAATCTCGGCGATCGGCCGAGTGACCACCGTGCCGTCGGCCTCGCTACGAGGTTTCGCACAGTTGGCCGCGGTATCGCTCGTTCTGGCTGGGGCACTGGCTCATCTGTGGTCGTCGCTGCTGGTCCTGCTGGTGATGTTCGGGGCTGCGGCCTTCACGTCGATCCGTCGTTCCGAGGCAGGCAAGTCGGGGCTGTGGTTGGCGGTTCCGCTTGCGGCAGGCGTCGGTGTCGTGGTGCCTCTGTGTCTGATCACCGGAGTTGTGCCGCCGGAGGGCATCGCGATCGTTCCGGTCGGTGGCATCATCCTCGGAGGAACGATGACTGCGACGTCGCTCGCTGCTCGCCGCGCTCTCGACGCGTTGTCAGCTCGTCGCGGTGAAGTCGAGGCCGCACTCAGTCTCGGTCTCACCGAACGTGATTCACGACTCGAAGTCGTCCGTCCCACAGCAGGCGACGCGCTGCTCCCCGGCCTCGATCAGACCCGCACTGTCGGACTCGTGACGTTGCCCGGCGCGTTCGTCGGAGTGCTGCTGGCCAGCGGATCTGCCATTCAGGCCGGGGCAGTGCAAATTCTGGTTCTGACGGGTCTTCTGTTAGGTCAGACCCTCGCAGTCGTCCTCACCGTCGAATTCGTGTCGCGTGGGATGGTGCATCGGCGTTAGGACTTCGTGCTCCGGCCTGGCATGAGAGCCGCGACCGCCAGCATCAGGACAGCCGCACCGAAGACACCGACGAAGACCAGGTGGATGGCGTCGGACAGCTGACTCTGGTCGGGCTCGCCCTGGCCCGAGACTCGGGAGTTGACGATCGCCCCGAAGATCGCGACGCCGACGGCACTGCCGATCGATCGGGCGAACATGTTGGTCGAGGTCGCGACGCCACGTTCGGACCAGTCCACCGAGGACTGCGCCGCGATCAGGGTCGGGCTCGCGATGAGACCCATACCGAGGCCGACGACGAAGCACACCGCGGCGATCATCCAGATCCGGGAACCGTCGCCGATCAGTGTTGCCAACCCGGTGCCGACGACGGCGATGGACCCACCGGTCAACGCCGTCGCACGGAACCCGAACCGGAGATAGAACCTGCCCGACAACGACGCCGCGATGGGCCAACCGAGCGTCAGTGTCGCCAATGCGAACCCGGCCACGATGGCACCGGTGCCGAGAACACCCTGGACGAAGGTCGGAACGTAGGACGTCAGCCCCAACACGACAGCGCCGACGAGCAGGGAGACGAGGCTGCTGACGACGAGTACCCGGCGCGTGAACACCCACAGCGGAAGGATCGGCTCCGCAGCACGGGTCTGCTGCCACGTGAACAGTGCGAGGGAGACGACGCCGAGGGTGAAGATCCCGGTCGACATCCCCGACGCCCATGCCCAGGACTGTCCACCTTCGAGCAACCCGAGAAGCAGCGCGGCAGCTCCGACGGTCAGCAGCCCGGCTCCGAGATAGTCGATCCTTGGCTTCGAACGCGAGACAGGTCCTTCGTGGAACCTCCGAATCAGCATCCACGCAGCCAGCCCGCACAGTGGGATGTTGACGAAGAAGATCCACCGCCACGAGAGGAACTCGGAGAAGACGCCGCCGAGCGCAGGTCCGAGAACTGCGGACATCGCCCACACGCTCGCCAGATACCCCTGGGCTTTTGCACGTTCCTGCAGCGTGTAGATGTCACCGGCGATGGTGACCGACATCGGCTGGACGGCACCAGCGCCGAGACCTTGGACGGCTCGGAACGCGATCAGCGCGGGCATCGACCACGCCAGTCCGCACAGAATCGAGCCCAGCAGGAACACTCCGATGCCCCACAGCATGATCTTCTTACGTCCGAACAGGTCGGCCAGCTTGCCGTAGATCGGCACGGACACCGCCTGGGCCAGCAGATAGATCGAGAACAGCCAGGGGAACTGACCGAATCCGCCGAGGTCGTCGACGATCGTCAGAACGGCCGTCGCGATGATCGTCGAGTCAAGCGCGACGAGTGACGTGCTGAGCATCAGGGCGATGAGGACCGGCCCACGTTCGGAGCGGAAGCCTACATCCGCTACTTCACTGTTCGTTGCCATCACCAACCATTGTTGTCCCAGCGCCGAGACACGACGACGTCAGGCCCAGATAGGGTTGTGCTCGTGCGTCCACAACTCAGCAGCTACCAGCATCTGGCAGGCGGCAAGGTTCGCGATCTCTACATCGTCGACGAGTATCACCTTCTCCTCGTCGCGAGCGACCGCATCTCCGCCTACGACCACGTCCTCGACACACCGATCCCCGACAAGGGCCGCGTCCTGACGGCGATGAGCGTGTTCTTCTTCGAGGAACTGGGAGGTGTCAACCACCTCGCAGGAGACCCGCTCGACGAGCGGATCCCGCAGGAGGTGCTCGGACGCGCTCTCGTGGTGAAAAGACTCGAGATGGTGCCGATCGAATGCGTTGCACGTGGATATCTGACCGGTTCGGGGCTGTCGGACTATCAGCGCACCGGCGCGGTGTGCGGGGTGGCGCTGCCCAGCGGCCTGGTCGAGTCGAGCAAGCTCGACGAGCCGATCTTCACCCCTGCCGCCAAGGCTGCTCTCGGTGAGCACGACGAGAACGTCGATTTCGCTGCCGTCGTCGACAAGGTCGGCGACGAGCTCGCGTTCAAGCTCCGCGAGGACACCCTCGAAATCTACGTCAGGGCAGCGAACTTCGCGCTCGATCGTGGCATCATCCTCGCGGACACCAAGTTCGAGTTCGGCCTGGACGCCGATCGCAATCTGGTGCTCGCCGACGAGGTTCTCACGCCGGATTCCTCGCGCTACTGGCCCGCCGACGGATACACCGAAGGGAAGGTCCAGCCGAGCTTCGACAAGCAATTCGTCAGGGACTGGCTGACCGGTGAGTCCGGATGGGACCGCCACGGCGACACTCCACCGCCCGCGCTTCCGGACGACGTCGTCGCAGCGACGCGTGCGCGATACATCGAGGCCTACGAACGTATTTCGGGCCTGAACTTCGACGATTGGGTACACCCGTGACCATTGCTCCGCCGACTGCCAAGAAGGTCCCGCTCGAGCGGACCCACCATGGAGACACATTCGTCGACAACTACGAATGGTTGCGCGCGAAGGAAGATCCCGAAGTCGTCGCCTACCTCGAAGCAGAGAACGCGTACACCGAGCAGCAGACGGCGGGCCTCGAAGGACTACGCGGGAAGATCTTCGACGAGATCAAATCGCGCACCCAGGAGACCGACCTGTCCGTCCCGACGCGAATGGGCGACTGGTGGTACTACTCGCGGACTCTGGAGGGCAAGTCGTACGGCCTTCAGTGCCGTTGCCCCGTCGACTCTCCCGAGGACTGGACTCCGCCCGAATTGTCCGCGGACGCCGAGGTTCCCGGTGAGCAGATCCTCCTCGATTCCAACGTCGAAGCCGAAGGACACGACTTCTTCTCGCTCGGCGCGTTCTCGATAAGCCAGGACGGGAACCTGCTGGCGTACTCGACGGACACCGAGGGCGACGAGCGATACACCATGCGGTTCAAGGACCTCACCACCGGCGAACTGCTTCCCGACGCGATCGAGAAGACGGCTCCCGGCGCGACCTGGGCGCTCGATCACTCGCACGTCTTCTATCAGACGGTGGACGAGTCCTGGCGCCCCGATACCGTGTGGCGTCACAAGCTCGGGACTCCGACCGAGCAGGACGTCAAGGTCTTCCACGAGCCGGACGAGAGCTACTGGGTCGGCTTCGGATCCACCCGCAGCGAGAAGTATCTGCTCATCTGGGTCGGGTCGAAGATCACCTCCGAATGCCTCGTTCTCGAATCGGACGATCCCGAGGGCGAATTCCGCGTCGTGCTGCCCCGCGTCGAGGGTATCGAGTACAGCGTCGAGCACGCGGTGGTCAAAGGCGAGGATCGATTCCTCATCCTGCACAACGGCTCGGTCGACGGCTGGGGAACCGACGGGGAGAAGGCAGAGAACTTCCTCCTCGCGGATGCACCCGTCGACGATCCGGCGAAGCAGACCACGCTCGTTCCGCACCGGGACGATGTGCGTCTCGAGGACGCTGACGCCTTCGCCGACCACCTCGTACTCAGCTATCGCCGCGAAGCTCTGACGCGTCTGGCGATCTGGCCCCTCGGCGAGGACGGCTACGGCGAATACCACGAGCTGGAGTTCGACGAGGAACTGTATGCCGTCGGATCGGGATCGAATCCGGAATGGAAGCAGCCGCTGCTGCGCTTGGTCTACACCTCGTTCATCACGCCGGGTCAGGTGTACGACTACGAGCTTGCAACGGGCGCACTGTTGCTGCGCAAGTCGCAGCCGGTCCTCGGCGACTTCGACGCGAGCCGGTACGTGCAGCACCGCGAGTGGGCGGTGGCGGACGACGGGACTCGTATTCCGCTGTCGATCGTGCTGCGCAAGGACGTTCCCGAAGGCCCGGCACCGACGTTGCTGTACGGATACGGGTCATACGAGGCGTCGATGGATCCGTCGTTCTCCGTCGCGCGTCTGTCGTTGCTCGATCGCGGCATCGTGTTCGTCGTCGCACACGTGCGCGGCGGCGGCGAGATGGGTAGGCACTGGTACGAGAACGGCAAGACGCTCACGAAGAAGAACACCTTCACCGACTTCGTCTCCGCTGCACGGCATCTGATCGACTCCGGCCGTACCTCACCGAAGTACCTCGTCGCCGACGGCGGTAGCGCAGGCGGTTTGCTGATGGGAGCCGTCGCCAATCTCGCGCCGGAGTTGTTCAACGGAATCCTCGCGAACGTGCCGTTCGTCGATCCGTTGACCTCGATCCTCGACCCGTCGCTGCCGCTCACGGTCATCGAGTGGGACGAGTGGGGTAATCCGTTGGCGGACAAGGAGGTGTACGAATACATGAAGTCGTACAGCCCCTACGAGAACATCGAGGCCAAGGACTATCCGGCGATTCTCGCGATCACCTCGATCAACGACACCCGCGTTCTCTACGTCGAGCCGGCCAAATGGGTTGCGGCTCTGCGGGCTGTCAAGACCGGCGACTCCGATCTGCTCCTCAAGACCGAGATGAGCGCGGGACACGGCGGCGTCAGCGGTCGTTACGAGAAGTGGAAGGAAGCGGCGTTCGAGTACGCCTGGATCGTCTCGCAGACCGGAGCGGCGTAAGCGTCAGCGCCAGACGTAGCGCACCTGCGGGCGTCCGGCTCTGCCGTATTCGGTGTTGCGGACGACCAGACCGTCGTCGGCGAGACGTTCGAGGTATCGCCAGGCCGTCACACGAGAGACACCGACGAGCTTGGCGGCCTCGGAGGCGTTGAGACCGTCCGGTGCGTCGCGGACGATGGCGGTGACCCCGTCCATCGTCTGCGGCGCAATGCCTTTGGGTGTCGATGCCCTCTCGTCCGCGGTACGCAGATGCGACATCGCCCGGTCGATGTCGCGTTGACTCGCCGCGTTCTCACCTGCAGGCAAGGCGTCGTGGAATTCGCGGTACCGCTCGAGCTTGTCGCGGAATGCGGCGAACGTGAACGGCTTCAACAGATACAGCACCACGCCGTGCGCCACGGCCGATCGTACGACCGACAGATCTCGCTCGGACGTGATGGCGATGACGTCGGGACTCGGTCGCAGTCCACCCAGCGCGGCGGCGACGTCGATGCCGTTGGAGTCGGGGAGCCCGATGTCGAGCAGTACAAGATCGACGGGTTCGACTGCCTCGCTCGCCGCCCGCAGCGCGGCCGACCCGGTGTGGGCGACTCCGACGACCGTGAAGCCCGGTACCCGCTCGACGTACGTCCGGTGCGCTTCGGCGATCAGCACTTCGTCCTCGACGATCAGAACCCGAATCACGATGCCGACCCCATGGGAATCGTGGCCGTCAGCACCGAGCCGTACGTGACCTCGGAGGTCAATGTTCCTCGATAACGCGAGACGACCTGTGTGACAAGCGCGAGACCGAGGCCGCGGGAACCGGCCTTGGTGGAATAGCCGCGGGTGAGCGCGTTCTTCAGCACGTCCGCAGGCATGCCTTGCCCGCTGTCCGATACGCGTACCAGCAATTCGGTCGACGAATCACGCACGGTCACCTCGACCCACGGCTGTTCGGATTCTTTCGACGCATCGATTGCATTGTCTATCAGATTGCCCACCAGGGTGACCAATTCGCGGGGGGTCACCACGCCCGCGTGATCGAGTGCGGTGTCCTCGGTGACCGTCAGCTCGACACCTTGTTCGGCGGCCTGGCTCACCTTGCCGAGCAACAGTGCGGCGAGCGCAGGCTCGTTGACCGATCCCATGAGTCGGTCGATGAGATGTTGGGAGAGTTCGAGATCTGCCGTCGCGAACTCGACGGCGTCCTGCGGGCGTCCGAGTTCGACCATCGTGATCACCGTATGGAGGCGATTGGCGGACTCGTGTGCCTGCGAACGCAGCGATTCCGCGAAGCTGCGGACCGAGTCGAGTTCGCCCATCACCGACTGCAATTCGGTGCGATCACGCACGGTCAGCACGTCGCCGAGCCGATGGTCGTCCCACATCACCGGATCCTGATTCACCACGAGCACGCGTGTGTCGGTGACGTGCAGCTCACCGTGCACGACGCCGGACGCCATGTGCTGCAACGATTCCGGAAGATCGGTGCGGCGCACCGGGCCGTCCGGCAGGTCGAGCAGGCGCCTCGCCTCGTCGTTGACGATCTCGGCATTCTCGCCGCGACCGAATACGACGAGTCCCTCACTGATGGAATGCAATACGGCGTCGTGATGCTCGTACATGGTCCGCAGCTCGTCGGGCGCCATGCCGAGTGTCTGCCGGCGCAACCGTCGGCTCAGCAGTACCGAACCGAACGTCGCGACGACGAACGCTGCGAGTACGACGCCGACGATCAACGGCAGACCCTGGAAGAACTGGTCACTGATCCGCGCGCGGGTCACGCCCGCCGACACCAGTCCGACGATGTTTCCGCCGCCGTCGGTGACCGGTGTGACCGCTCGGATCGACGGGCCGAGCGACCCGACGTACGTCTCGGTGAACGTCTCACCGGCGAGAGCGCGATCGATGTTGCCGCTGAAGGGCAGGCCGATCAGCTCGACCGTCGTATGGGTGAAGCGGGTGCGATCGGGGGCCATCACGACGATGAAGTCGACGCCGGTGACGGCTCGGATCCGCTCGGTCTCGGGCTGCAGCAGGGCGGTCGGGTCGGGGGAGGCGATGGCAACCGGGGTGGATGGTTCGTTCGCGATGCTGGCTGCGATCGCGATGACCTCCCTGCGGGTGGCGTCGTCGCTGTTGGTGCGTTCGTTGATGACCGTCAGAATGCCGCCTGCGAGCACGATGACCGCCATGACGACCAGTTGCAGGACGAGAACCTGCCCCGCGACGCTCATGGGGCGCTTGGCCACGTCGACTCGCCTCGTTTCCCTGTGTCGAACCTGTGAACAGAATGAACGTATTCGTGACTGTGATCACGATCTGCACCAGCATCGTCCTCTAGCAAGGCGTGATCCAACTCACTCCATCAGTCACAAAGGACGTACCCATGACTACCAGCATCGATGCTGCCGAGAACCGGAACCCGGCTCCCGAACCGAAGAAGAAGCGCGACAAGACGCACTGGCTCTACATCGCCGTCATCATCGCCGTGATCGCCGGCATCATCGTCGGTCTGACCGCGAAAGATTTCGCGTCCGAGCTGGCCGTCCTCGGAACCCTGTTCGTCAGCCTGATCAAGATGATGATCAGCCCGGTCATCTTCTGCACCATCGTGCTCGGCATCGGCTCGGTCCGCGCCGCTGCCAGCGTCGGCAAGGTCGGCGGCTTGGCTCTGGCGTACTTCATCGGGATGTCGACCATCGCCCTCGGCATCGGCATGGTCGTCGGAAACCTGATCCAGCCGGGCACCGGTCTGGACATCTCGGCCAACGATACGGGCCTCGAACTGGCCAACAAGGCGCACGAGGCTGGCGGGACGATGGACTTCATCGCCGGCATCATTCCCGAGACGCTCGTCTCCGCACTGACCGCGGGCTCGGTGCTGCAGACGCTCTTCGTCGCCATCCTCGTCGGCTTCGCGTTGCAGGCCATGGGCAAGCAGGGCGAAGGCATCCTCAAGGGCGTCGCATCGGTACAGAAGCTCGTCTTCCGCATCCTGACGATGATTCTGTGGCTCGCCCCGATCGGCGCGTTCGGCGCCATCGCAGGCGTCGTCGGCAAGACCGGATTCGACGCCGTCATCCAGCTCGGCACCCTGATGCTGGCGTTCTACATCACGTGCGCCATCTTCGTGTTCGGCTTCCTCGGCATGATCCTCAAGTTCGTGTCCGGTTTCTCGATCTTCAAGCTCGTGAAGTACCTGGCCCGCGAGTACCTGCTCATCGTCGCAACGTCGTCGTCCGAGTCGGCTCTGCCGCGTCTGATCGCCAAGATGGAGCACGTCGGTGTCGAGCGCACCACCGTCGGCATCGTCGTCCCGACCGGCTACTCGTTCAACCTCGACGGCACGGCGATCTACCTGACGATGGCCTCGATCTTCATCGCCGACGCCATGAACATGCCGCTCTCGATCCCCGAGCAGTTCTCGCTGCTGCTGTTCATGATCATCGCCTCCAAGGGTGCAGCAGGCGTCTCCGGTGCCGGTCTTGCCACGCTGGCAGGCGGCCTGCAGAGCCACCGCCCCGAGCTGCTCGACGGCGTCGGCCTCATCGTCGGCATCGACAGGTTCATGTCCGAGGCCCGCGCGGTGACGAACTTCTCCGGTAACGCCGTCGCCACCCTGCTCGTCGGCACGTGGACCAAGACGATCGACGCCTCCCGCGTCAGGACCGTCCTCGACGGCAACCTGCCGTTCGACGAGGAGACCATGGTCGACGACCACCTCCCCGAAGACGACAGGACCGTCGAACTCGAGAAGACCGCCGCGAAGGCGTGACGGACCCCACCTGGTGACGCGCACCCCCCGTCATCAGGTGTGTAGTACAGGAGCGGCCCTCTCACCGAAGAGGGTCGCTCTTGTGTCTGCACGGGGGGTTTCGCCCAGCCAACTCACCGTATGTCGGTGTCCACAGGTAAGTTCGAGTGATGACTGAAGTCCAGAACATCGGCATCAACACGCTGGGCGGTGCGCCCACCTCGCTCGATGAGTACGCAGGCAGGGCGGTCCTGGTGGTCAACGTTGCCTCCAAGTGCGGCCTGACCCCGCAATACGCCGCGCTGGAGAAGCTGGCCACCGAATACGCGGCGCAGGGCTTGTCGGTCGTCGGCATCCCGTGCAACCAGTTCGGCGGCCAGGAACCAGGCACTGCAGAGGAAATCGAGACATTCTGTTCCACCACCTACGGTGTGACGTTCCCGATGATGGAGAAGGTCGACGTCAACGGTGAGAATCGGCATCCGCTGTACGCCGAGCTCACCAAGACCGAGGACGCCGAGGGCAACTCGGGCGACATCCAGTGGAACTTCGAGAAGTTCCTGATCGGTCCGGACGGTGTTGTCACCAACCGGTTCCGTCCTCGCACCGAGCCGGATGCTCCCGAGGTGCTCGCAGCAATCGACAAGATCCTGCCGAAGGAAACCATCGCCGTTTAGCATCACGCAATTTCGCCGTCGAGCCTCGTTCACCCTGGTGTGCGAGGCTCGATTCATGTCTGGTCGACTGATCGTGTCGGTAAGCGGAATCCGTAACGACACGCGTGAACTCGCAGCCGAGTTCGCGCGAGAACTGGACGGTCGGGGAGTGGCGCTGTCGCTGCTCGTCGCGCCGCGGCTGAAGGACAAATATCGGCTCACCCAGGACGAGGACACGCAGGACTGGCTGCGCAGCAGGCGCGAGCGCGGCGACGCCATCGTGCTGCACGGCTACGACCAGGCTGCGACGAAACGGCGACGGGCCGAGTTCGCGACCCTGCCCCGCCACGAAGCCCGGTTGCGGCTCATGGCGGCGGATCGAGTGATGGAACAGACCGGTCTGCGGACCAGGACGTTCGCCGCTCCCCGCTGGTTGGCCTCACCCGGTGCGGTCGCTGCGCTCCCGGAGGCAGGATTTCGAATGCTCGCCGGTGTCAGCGCGATTCACGATCTGGAATCGGGATCGGTTGTGCGAGGCCGTGTCTACGGCATCGGTGAAGGAATCACAGCAGAACCATGGTGGTGCCGAGCGTTGGTGATCGGCGCAGGCCGCACCGCCCGTCGAGGTGGACTGGTCCGATTGGCCGTCAGCGCAAAGCAACTCGGCCGCAGCGGTCCCCGCCAGGCGATGCTCGACGCCGTCGATCTGGCGCTGTACAACGGTGCGACGCCCGGTGTCTACGAACATGTTCGACGCGTACACCGCGCGGCCTGAGGCGGGGTGCTGGCTCGCCCGACTGTAACGGACCACCCTGTCCGGGCCATCCACCCTCGACGTTGCATTCGAGTGGTCGCCCTCTAGATCTGGACGCTGGTCTCTTCGGCGAAGGTCCGGAACTCGGTGACCTCGTCGGCCATGTCCTTGAATCGTCCGTAGTAGACGCCACGAGCCTGCTCGGCGACGACGGCTTGGTGGATCGGGAATGCAGTGCGCGGTGCGACCGCACGGAGGAATTCGATGTTTTCCGACAGCTTCGACCACGGCGCCGCGGTGGGGAGCGCAAGCACCTCGACCTTCTGCTCGGGCACGAACAGCGAATCGCCGGGATGCAGAAGCTGCCCTGGATTCTCCGGTGTGCCGAGCAGGTAGCCAGTGTTGTCGATCACGGGCAGCTCGGGATGAATGACGGCATGTGTGCCGCCGACACCCGTCACCTGAATACCGCCGATGGTGAACACATCGCCCGCATGGGCAGCTGTCCAGCGCTCGCCGAGCTGCGACGCCGTCATCGGATCCGAATACAGCGCAGCGCTCGGATTGCCTTCCACCAGAGCGGGAAGACGCTCCAGATCGACGTGGTCCGGGTGCTGATGGGTGATCAGGATGGCGTCGAGACCGGTGATGCCGTCGAACCCGTGCGAGAAGTTGCCGGGATCGAAGAGCACGGTTGTGCCGTTCAGTTCGACGAGTACACAGGAATGTCCGAAGTGTGTCAGCCGCATGCCTCCACACTAAGCGCAGTTTCGCACCCGCCGCAGGGGCTGCGTAGACTTCCACCTGCCGGTATCGATCGTTTTCGTCGTTTCAAGGAGCTCACACGTGGCCCGAGTTGTTGTCGATGTCATGCCCAAGGCCGAAATTCTCGACCCGCAAGGTCAGGCCATCGCAGGTGCGCTGGGTCGCCTCGGCGTTTCCGGAGTGTCCGACGTGCGTCAGGGCAAGCGTTTCGAACTCGAGGTCGACGACAGTGTCGACGATGCCGAGCTCGAGAAAATCGCCGAGTCGCTGCTGGCGAACACGGTGATCGAGGACTGGAAGGTCACCCGAGAAGCATGAGCGCTCGTATCGGTGTCATCACTTTCCCCGGAACTCTGGACGACGTCGACGCCTCCCGCGCGGTCACGCTGGCAGGTGGTGAGCCCGTCAGCCTGTGGCACGCCGACGCCGATCTCAAGAATGTCGACGCGATCGTCGTCCCCGGCGGCTTCTCCTACGGTGACTATCTGCGAGCAGGTGCGATCGCCCGATTCGCGCCCGTCATGGAATCCGTCGTCGACGCGGCCAAGGGCGGTATGCCCGTGCTCGGCATCTGCAACGGCTTCCAGGTCCTGTGCGAGGTCGGCCTGCTGCCCGGCGCCCTGACGCGCAACGAGAAACTGCACTTCGTGTGCCGTGACCAGTGGCTGAAGGTGGAGAACACCGACACCGCGTGGTCCTCGCGCTACGAGACCGGCGCCGAGATCCTCATCCCGGTCAAGAACGCCGAAGGGCGTTTCCAGGCTCCGCAGAACGTGCTCGACGAGCTCGAAGGCGAAGGCCGAGTCGTGTTCCGTTACAGCGGCGCCAACCCGAACGGCTCGCAGCGAGAGATCGCAGGCATCTCCTCGGCCAACGGCCGCGTCGTCGGACTCATGCCGCACCCCGAGCACGCCACCGAGCCCTTGACCGGTCCGAGCGACGACGGGCTCGGTATCTTCTACTCGGCATTGGACGCGATCGTTTCTGCCTAGCTCCTGGCCTCTAGTTCATGTCGGGGGTCGGGGTTAGAGTGCCTCGCATGACGCTGACTCCGGCCATGATCACGTTCGATTCCGTAGACCCTGGAGAGCTCGCACGGTGGTGGGCCCGGCAGACGGGCGGCAGTATCGAGCAGGAGAACGACGGTTATTTCTACACCGTCGCTCTCCCGTCGGTGCCGTACCTGCTGGCCTTCCAGAAGGTCGATGACCCGACTTCGGGTAAGAACCGTATTCACCTGGATCTGACGACCACCGATCTCGATGCCGAGGTGTCGAGCCTGATCGGTTCCGGTGCGTCCGAGGTCGACCGGCATACGATGGGCGACTTCCGCTGGGTCACGCTCGCAGATCCCGACGGCAACGTGTTCTGCGTGTCGGGCGCGCACTGACCGTCAGCTTCGCTGTAATTCCCGGAGTGTGTCCGTGAACAACTCCGCCGGTGCGTTTCCCGTCACCTGGCAGTACTGCCCATCTCTCCAGAAGTACACGTGGTCGGAGAGTGGGTTGGGCGTGTTGCGCGACAGCCCTTGGGCGACGCCGAGCAGATGCATGGCCGCACGCGCGGTGTCGTCGTACTCTCGCGGAAGGTAGGAGTCGATCTCGTACGCATTCGGGATCGTGAACAGGACGCCGAACGGCGCCTCGCCCAGGTTGCTCGTGATCAATGTCGGCATGTCGGCCACCTTCGATGCCAGGTAGATGGAGTCGCCGCGCCACACGTCGATGACAATGCCGTCCTTGACCATGGACTCGTGCACGTCGAACTTCATCGCACCCGTGTTCTGGCGTCCGAACGCCCATGCGGTGTCGAGGTCGCGGTTGCCCAGGATCTGATCCGTCACCGTCAATGCAAGGTCGGGAAACGTCAGGTTGAGTACCCTTCGCGGTGAGTTCGGTACGTCGACCAGCGGGTGCGAATAGGTGAAGGCGTCGAGAGTCGGTAGGTTGCCCAGCGGCGCGACTCGCTCACGCAACCGCAAGTAGAACTCGTCGTCGGGCAGGCTCATCAGTTGTTCCGGGTCGCTGAGTCGCTGCGATTCCAGCATGGTGGTCACGTGCGCCTCGACGCAGTCCGTCCAGTGCCGGACCGGCGCGTTGAGGCAACGGTCGACCAGGTTGTTCAGCCCCATGTATCCACCCGAATCGAGTCGAAGAGTCAACTCGTCGACCTTGGTCGCGGTGACACCCTGACGCCCGAGTTCGAGCATCACCTTTCTTCGGATGATCGCGACAGTGGTTGCCCGTGATGCTTGTTCGGCCATGTAGCTCATGATGTCCCCCCGGATTGTGTGCTCCTTGGTCTGTTCGACGCAGCTGCTGACACAATGGTTCCCATGTCTTCCAGTGTTTCGACGTCTCACGCGACTGCGGCCGGGCTGTGCAACTTCATCGATGTTTCGCCGTCGCCATTTCACGTATGCCGCACTGTGTCGGTGCAACTCGAAGAAGCAGGATTTCTACGCGTCGAAGAGACCGAGGCGTGGCCCACCGAGCCGGGCCGGTACTACCTGATCCGCGGCGGCTCCCTCGTGGCCTGGAGCACCGAGAGCGACCTTCCCGGCAGCCCGTTCCGGATCGTCGGTGGCCACACCGACAGCCCCAACCTGCGCGTCAAGCAGCACCCCGACCTCGAATCCGCGGGTTTGCAGATGGTCGGTCTCGAGCCCTACGGCGGTGCGTGGCTCAACTCGTGGCTCGACCGCGACCTCGGCATCTCGGGTCGTCTGAGTGTGCGCGACGGCAACGGACTTCGCGAGGTCCTCGTCAAGGTCGACGAGCCGATTCTGCGGGTTCCGCAGCTGGCGATCCATCTGTCCGAGGACCGCAAGGGTGTGACGCTGGATCCGCAGCGACACGTCAATGCCATTTGGGGAGTGGGTAATTCGCCGCGGTCGTTCCTCGGTTACGTGGCCGAGCGTGAAGGCGTCGACCCGTCGTCGGTGCTCGGATGGGAACTCATGACGCACGATCTCGCGCCCAGTGCCGTCGTGGGCGTGGAGAACGAACTGGTCAGTGCGCCGAGGCTCGACAACCAGGGAACCTGTTATGCCGGAACGCAAGCGCTTCTCGCTGCCGTCGAGAATCCGACCGCGGTGACCCCGGTGTTGGCGCTGTTCGACCACGAGGAAGTCGGCAGCATGTCCGACCGCGGGGCGTTCTCGGATCTACTGACCACCGTGCTCGAGCGAATTGTGCTGGGGCGTGGCGGAGGTCGTGAAGAGTTCCTGCGGACCATGGCCGGATCGATCTGCGCGTCGGGCGACATGGCGCACGCGACGCATCCCAACTACCCGGATCGCCACGAACCCGCGCACCGCATCGAACTCGGTGGGGGTCCGGTACTGAAGGTCAACCAGAATCTGAGGTACGCAACGGATTCCGCGGGCGCCGGTGCCTTCGCGCTCGCGTGCGATCAGGCGGGTGTGCCGCTGCAGCGCTACGTGCACCGCGCGGATCTGCCGTGCGGCTCCACGATCGGACCGATCACTGCCTCACGCACGGGTCTGTCGACCGTCGACGTCGGCGCCGCTCAGCTGGCGATGCACAGCTCGCGCGAGCTGATGAGCGCCTCGGACATCACGGCGTATTCCGATGCGCTTGCGGCGTTTCTGATGCCGTCCGGGCCGGTGAGTGCGTAGTTGCGTCGGGCGGAGTCAGCCGCACGCACGCATCGGCCGCGAGCCAGAACAACTGCTCGCGGACCGTGCCCGCCTTGGTCCATCCGCGGTGCTCCCAGTCGGCGGCCAACGAATCGCCCGCGTACAGCAGCTGCGCGAATCTGACGCCGCGGTACTTCGCGACCGCGCAGAATGCCGACGCCTCCATGTCGACAGTCAGGCATCCCTCGTCGACGCGGCGCGTCACTCGGCTGCGGGTCTCGCGGTACAGCGCGTCGGTCGTCCAGGAGCGTCCGGTGACGTGGTCGATGCCCGCTTCGGTGAGCACGCTCTGCAGCACCGCGACGCCGTCGGGATCGGCGTCGACCACACGGCCGGGCGCGAGGTAGTGGAACGAGGTGCCCTCGTCGCGGACCGCACTGTCGACGACCATCACGTGGCCCATCCCGAGCGCGTCCGTCAGCGCTCCCGCACCGCCGACGGCGACGAACTCCGAGCAGCCGAGTGCAATCGCCTCCTCCAGGAACAGGGCAGCGAGCGGGGCTCCGACCCCCGGATGGAAGACCGCCAGGCGTTCGCCTCCACGCTCGATCTCGTACACGGGATGCTCGCCGTGCTCCGAGCGCAGGACCGACAACACCCGTGCGCGACCCTGTCCGGCTATG
The DNA here is from genome assembly GCF_001895005.1 of Rhodococcus yunnanensis NBRC 103083. Lineage (GTDB taxonomy): Bacteria > Actinomycetota > Actinomycetes > Mycobacteriales > Mycobacteriaceae > Rhodococcoides > Rhodococcoides yunnanense. The sequence continues at coordinate 22,886 of NZ_BCXH01000021.1, forward strand.
GATTCGATCACTTCCGCGAAGAAGCACACGACGGCCTTGCGGGGGATGTCGACGCCCTTGACCACCATCTGTGGTGTCAGCACTCCCGGAAAGTTCAGATCGTTCTCCGTCAGAGCGAGAGGAGTGGGGTCTGCGGGAGCATCGGTGGTTCGCGTCATCGGGCAATGTTCGCATGGCAGCACAGAGCTGATTTCGGGCCTGCGGCCCTGCACCGATAGACTTACCCTGGCAATTCGCTCCAGGGAAGGACCCACTCCTCGTGTCCGTCGATACAGTGTCAACCGCAGTCGCCACTCCAGAGCAGGCGCAGCCGTACAAGGAACTCGGACTCAAGGACGACGAGTACTCCCGCATCAAGGAGATCCTCGGCCGTCGGCCCACCGATGCCGAGCTGGCGATGTACTCCGTCATGTGGAGCGAGCACTGCTCCTACAAGTCCTCCAAGGTGCACCTGAAGTACTTCGGTGAGACCACCACCGACGAGATGCGCAAGTCCATGCTCGCGGGCATCGGCGAGAACGCAGGCGTCGTCGACGTCGGTGACGGCTGGGCCGTCACGTTCAAGGTCGAGAGCCACAACCACCCGTCGTACGTCGAGCCCTACCAGGGTGCCGCGACCGGCGTCGGCGGCATCGTCCGCGACATCATGGCCATGGGCGCGCGCCCGATCGCCGTCATGGACCAGCTGCGTTTCGGTGCTGCGGATGCACCCGATACGCGCCGCGTTCTGTCCGGCATCGTCTCCGGTGTCGGTGGTTACGGAAACTCCCTCGGCCTCCCCAATATCGGCGGAGAAACGGTGTTCGACGCCTCCTACGCCGGCAACCCGCTCCTCAACGCCCTGTGCGCCGGTGTCATGCGCGTCGAGGACATGCACCTCGCGTTCGCGTCGGGCCTGGGCAACAAGATCATTCTCTTCGGCGCTCGTACGGGTCTCGACGGCATCGGCGGTGTGTCCGTCCTTGCGTCGGAGACCTTCGATGGCGACGAGACCGGTGCGGAACACGAAGGCGGAGCCGGAGCTGGACCATCGAAAAGCCGTAAAAAATTGCCTGCGGTTCAGGTCGGTGACCCGTTCACCGAGAAGGTCCTCATCGAGGCCTGTCTCGAGCTCTACGCCAACAAGCTCGTCGTCGGCATCCAGGATCTCGGCGGTGCCGGATTGTCCTGTGCCACTTCCGAGCTCGCGTCCGCTGGCAGCGGCGGTATGCACATCGCGCTCGAGCAGGTTCCGATGCGCGCCACCGGTATGACACCGGCCGAGGTGCTCTCGAGCGAATCGCAGGAGCGCATGTGTGCCGTCGTGACGCCCGCGAACGTCGACGCGTTCATGGCCGTGTGCAAGAAATGGGACGTGCTGGCGACGGTCATCGGTGAGGTCACCGACGGCGACAACCTCGAGATCACCTGGCACGGCGAGACCGTCGTCGACGTTCCGCCGAAGACCGTCGCGCACGACGGCCCGGTGTACTCGCGTCCGGTCCGCCGTCCCGACACCCAGGATGCTCTCGTGGCGAATTCGACTGCGTCGCTGAAGCGTCCCGAGACGGCCGAGGAACTGAAGGCGACGCTGCTGAAGATGATCGGCTCACCGCAATTGTGCAGCCGTCGTTTCATCACCGAGCAGTACGACCGCTACGTCCGCGGGAATACTGTGCTCGCCGAGAACGCTGATGCCGGAGTGATCCGCATCGATGAGAAGACCGGCCGCGGAATCGCGCTGGCCACCGACGCGTCGGGTCGCTACACGGCCCTCGATCCGTACCAGGGCGCGCAGCTCGCGCTCGCCGAGGCGTTCCGCAACGTCGCCGTCACCGGTGCAACGCCGAAGGCCGTCACCAACTGCCTCAACTTCGGATCCCCCGAGGACCCGGGCGTCATGTGGCAGTTCCAGCAGGCCGTCCGTGGTCTCGCCGACGGCTGTGTGACCCTCGGGATCCCGGTCACCGGCGGAAACGTCAGCTTCTACAACCAGACCGGCTCCGAAGCGATTCTGCCTACTCCGGTCGTGGGCGTGCTCGGCGTCATCGACGACGTGCACCGACGCATCCCGACGGGCCTCGGTCTCGAGCCCGGCGAGACACTCATCCTTCTCGGAGACACACACGACGAGTTCGACGGTTCCATCTGGGCGCAGGTCGAACACGATCACCTCGGCGGCGTCCCCCCGAAGGTGGATCTCGCTCGCGAGCAACTGCTCGCCGACATTCTTCTCGCCGGATCGCGCGACGGATTGGTCAGCGCCGCACACGATCTGTCCGAGGGTGGTCTGGCCCAGGCCGTCGTCGAGGCTGCGTTGGCCGGCGAAACGGGTTGCCGCATTCTCCTTCCGGAGGGTGCAGATCCTTTCGTCACTCTGTTCTCCGAATCGTCCGGTCGCGTGCTCGTCGCTGTGCCGCGCACCGAGGAGACTCGTTTCACCGGAATGTGCACCGCCCGTTCTCTTCCGTGGACACGCATCGGCGTCGTCGACGAGGGTTCGGACGAAATCGAGGTTCAGGGCCAGTTCTCGGTCAAGATGGCCGATCTGCGTGAGACCTTCGAGGGCACCCTTCCCCGTCTATTCGGGTAGATCCATGCCTGGGGGTGAGGTATCGGAGGTGTCGGAGAGCGAGCTGAGCACGGTAGAACGTGCACACACGCACTATCGCATCCCGATCGAATTCTCCGTACCTTCCCCCGACAAGCATCCCTTCGTCATGTGGCTGTGGGGGCTGCTCAAGCTCGACTTCACCGGCATCGCATTCGGTGCACTGTTCTTCTGTTGGTCGCTCACTCCGTCACTGCTGCCGCGAGATTGGCTGTTCCAAGGGTTGATCGGCGGCATCAATGCCGCGGTCGGATACGGCTTCGGCGTCATGGTGGGGTGGGCGGCACGTAGATGGTTGTTGGCAGGCCGGTCGTGGTGGCCGCTGCCGCGCAAGGTCGAGCTGTGGATCAAGTTCTCGCTCACTCCGATCGCGATCTTCGCTGCGCTGTACATGCTGTACCTGTCGGCAGGGTGGCAACGTGAACTCGCTGCACTGATGGACGCAGAAGGTACGACGACGACCGGCTACTTCCGGACCGGCGCGTTGAGTATCGTCGTCGGCGCACTCTTCATCTCCGGCATGCGTGTGCTTCGGGACCTGGTCCGATTTCTGGCACGTCAGATCAACAAGATCGTCAAGATGCCGCGCGAGGTAGCGAACGTCATCGGTGTGGTTCTCGTGGTGGTCCTGGTGGTCGCGCTCGTGCAGGGTGTTCTCCTGCGGGCGGTGTCCGACGTCACCAACTCGGCATTCAGCCTGCAGAACAACGAAACCCGTGAGGGGGCAGTGCAACCCACACGATCCGAGCGGTCGGGGAGTCCGGAGTCCTTGGCGCCGTGGGACTCACTCGGATTCGAAGGCCGCAACTTCGTCTCGAGCGGATTGACGGGCGAGGAGATCTCGGCAGGACTCGGACGTCCTGCACCCGAACCGATCCGCGCGTATGCCGGACTCGAGACGGCGGACACACAGGACGAGCGACTCGACATCGTCGTGCGCGAACTCGAACGCACGGGCGCTTTCCAGCGGCAGGCCCTCGTCGTCGTACCGACGACGGGGACCGGGTGGGTCAACCCGACCGCCATCGAGGCCGAGGAGTTGATGTTCGGCGGCGATGTCGCCACCGTCGCGGCCCAGTACTCGTACCTGCCGAGTTGGATCTCGTTCCTGGCCGAGCGTGACAAGGCTGCCGCCGCGGGCAAGGCACTCATCGACAAGGTGCGCGAGCGGTGGCTTCAGGAGCCCGAAGCGACACGTCCACGTCTGTACGTCTACGGAGAGAGCCTCGGCACGCAGGCAGGCGAGGGTGCCTTCGACGGCCTCGCCGAGATCCGTGGCAGCGTCGACGGAGTCCTCTGGGTCGGTCCGCCCAACGCCAATCGCCTGTGGTCGCAGTTCGTGACCAGGCGTGACCCCGGCAGCCCTGAGGTCAGGCCCGTGTACGCCGACGGCCTGGTGGTGCGGTTCGCCGACAATTCTTCCGATATCCCGCCCGATGGCGAACCGTGGCTCAGCCCACGCATTCTGTACATTCAGCACGCCTCGGATCCGGTGGTGTGGTGGTCGCCCGACCTGCTGTTCCAGCGCCCGAACTGGCTGTCCGAGCCACCGGGACCCGACCGACTGCCCGACATGCGATGGTTTCCGTTCGTCACGTTCTGGCAGGTGGCTGCAGATCTGACCAACGCAGCGGGAGTTCCCGACGGTCACGGCCACAACTACGGAACTCTCGTCCTCGATGGCTGGGTCGCCGTTGCAGCCCCCGACGGCTGGACCGACGCGGACACCGAAAAAGTGCGTGCAGTCATGGACGAGTACGCAGGCCGCGACGGCCCGGAGAAGTGAGAAGCCTCGTTCTCGAAGCTGTCTCGACGGCATGGAGCACAGCTGTCGTGCCGTCCCTCGGCGTGTCGCCGCGTACTCGTGCGCTGGTCAACGGTGCCTTCGGCGTGACTCTCGCCGCGGTGAGTGGGCAGGGGGCGTCGGACCTGGGTCTGACGCGATGGCGCAGCGGGCTCCGGTGGGGACTGGCAGCGGCGGCCGTACCGGTACTCGGATCAGTGGTCGTCGCCGCGATTCCTGCTCTCGCCGAGCGCGTGCGACCCTCCGACGACGACGTCGCCGAGTGGGTGCTGTTCCGCATTCCGGTGGGCACCGTCCTGTGCGAGGAGCTCGTATTCCGTGGAGTGTTCGACTCGGTGTCACCGAATCGGTCGCCGATCTTCTTCGGCCTGTGGCACATTCACCCCGCACGCGCGGCCGGAGATTCGGTGCCGGGAACTGTGCTGGGCACCGTCCTGGCCGGGGTGTTGTTCTCGTGGCTTCGGCGGCGAAGCGGCAGCGTGCTCGCGCCCGCACTGCTGCACTACGGGGTGAACGCGTCGGGCGCGGTTCTGGCTGTTCGTGCGCGCAACGTGAGTGCCCGATAGTTCGATCCGCAGGGCCGGATATGCCACCCCGAGCCAACTGTCGGGCAATGACGGCATCGCCCTAGGCTGACGAGCATGGCTCCGAGCAAGACCGTCACCCCCGAACAAGTCCGGGCCGCGGTGCTGGCCGTCGTAGACTGGGTGCGCGACGCCTCCCTCGAGAAGCCTCCGCGCGCCGCTCTCGCCGACGCCGTTCGGACGACCGCGCGGACGCTTGCCCAGGTCGCGCCGGGGTCGAGCGTCGAGGTTCGGGTGCCACCGTTCGTCGCGGTCCAGTGCATCACCGGACCTCGGCACACGCGGGGAACGCCGCCGAACGTCGTCGAGACCGATCCGCGTACCTGGCTGGAGGTGGCCACCGGAGTCAGGGCGTTCGCCGATGCGTTGCAGGACGGCTCCATCACGGCGTCCGGTAGCCGCGCCGGGGAAGTCGGGCACTGGTTGCCGATCCTGCGCGCCTGAGCCAAGCCCCCACCCCTACGCCCGCCCCCACCCCGCCCCCACCCCGCCCCTACGCCCGCCCCCACCCACCCCTACGCCCGCCCCCACCCACGCAAACGCACGTGCGTTTGCGTGCGGGGCGTGGTCGCGCCCGTCGTTCTCCGCAAATGCACGTGCGTTTGCGTGGGGGCCGTGGTCGCGCCCGCCGTTCTCCGCAAATGCACGTGCGTTTGCGTGCGGGGCGTGGTCGCGCCCGTCGTTCTCCGCAAATGCACGTGCGTTTGCGCGGGGAGTGGGGGATGCCGGACGGGTCGTCCGGGGAATGCAGCGGGCCCGGGATGCGTTGACTCGACTCGTGTGCCCGTAGACTGGGCCATGCCCCCCGCCCCGTCCCCCAAGGGAGCAGTGCTGTGACCTCAGCCGATCTGTCGGTGACAAGTCCAAACCTTCTGCTAGGCAAGCCCGTCGACGAACCCGAGAACGAACCTCGGGAAGAGTGCGGCGTATTCGGAGTCTGGGCCCCTGGGGAGGATGTGGCCAAGCTTTCTTATTACGGACTCTATGCACTGCAGCACCGAGGCCAGGAAGCCGCGGGAATCGCCGTTTCCGACGGCTCGCAGGTGCTGGTGTTCAAGGATCTCGGATTGGTCAGTCAGGTGTTCGACGAGCAGACGCTCGGCGCGATGCCGGGCCACGTCGCCATCGGGCACTGCCGTTATTCCACCAGCGGGTCGGTGACCTGGGAGAACGCGCAGCCGATCTTCCGGACCACGAAAGCGGGGACGGGCATCGCGCTCGGCCACAACGGCAACCTGGTCAACTTCGCCGAGCTTGCGACGCGTGCGCGTGAGGAAGGTCTCATCAGTGACCGTCTGCAGGGCAACGGGACGTCGGATTCTGACGTCGTTGCAGCGTTGCTGGCGCACAAGGCCGCAGATTGCACCATCGAGCAGGCCGCGATGGAATTGCTGCCCACGTTGAAGGGCGCGTTCTGCCTGACGTTCATGGACGAGCACACGTTGTACGCGGCTCGCGATCCGCACGGGGTACGCCCGCTGTGTCTCGGCCGCCTCGATCGTGGCTGGGTCGTCGCCAGCGAGACCGCGGCTCTCGATATTGTGGGCGCAGCGTTCGTTCGTGACATCGAACCGGGCGAACTGCTCGCGATCGACGCCGACGGTGTTCGCTCTTCTCGATTCGCAGCACCCGAGCCGAAGGGCTGTGTGTTCGAGTACGTCTACCTCGCTCGTCCGGACAGCGTCATCGGCGGACGTTCGGTTCACTCCACTCGTGTCGAGATCGGCCGTCGTCTGGCGAAGGAACATCCCGCCGAAGGTGATCTCGTCATTCCGGTGCCGGAGTCGGGTACGCCTGCCGCGGTCGGATTCGCGCAAGGATCGGGAATTCCGTACAGCCAGGGCTTGATGAAGAACGCCTATGTGGGGCGCACGTTCATCCAGCCGTCGCAGACGATCCGTCAGCTCGGCATCAGGCTCAAGCTCAACCCTCTCAAAGAGGTCATACGCGGCAAACGTCTCGTCGTAGTGGACGATTCGATCGTTCGAGGTAACACTCAGCGCGCTCTCATTCGGATGCTGCGCGAGGCGGGCGCACTCGAGATCCACGTGCGGATCGCATCACCTCCCGTCCGCTGGCCTTGCTTCTACGGCATCGACTTCGCCTCACCGGCAGAGTTGATCGCCAACGGCGTCGACTCCGAGGACGGCATCCTCGAGGGCGTTCGTCAGGCGATCGGCGCGGATTCGCTCGGGTACATCTCGACCGAGGGCATGATCGCGGCATCGGAGCAGCCGGAATCTCGGTTGTGCACCGCATGTTTCACGGGTGAGTACCCGATCGAGTTGCCGGCAGACAACGCGCTCGGCAAGCACGTTCTCGAAGGTATGTTGGCATCGGCTGCAGGTCAGAAGGTCGGGTCGACCAACGCCAACGCGAGCGCACTCAGCAGACCGTAAAGTATGTAACGGAATTCGCCGGAAAATTGTTTGTCGGGTTTCCTGTTTGCCACATATTCGAAACAGCTGATCGGTACTGTCCGGAACAATCGAGGACACAACCGAACAGATTGAGGCACGCAGATGATCCTGTCGCCCGGCAACGGTCGCAGTTCCAAGCACGGTAAGAAGATCGTCGGGGTGGCAGCGGTTTCCGTTGCTGTTCTGACCCTGGCCGCATGTGGCTCGGGTCGCACCGACGAGGGCTCGTCGTCCGGTTCCGACGGTGGTGGTGACACCATCACCGTCGGCACCACCGATCAGGTCACGTCGATCGATCCAGCAGGCTCGTACGACAACGGCTCGTTCATGATCATGAACCAGGTCTATCCGTTTCTGATGAACTTCGCCCCCGGCAGTTCCGAGCTCGAACCGGACGTGGCCGAGAGCTGCGATTTCACCGAACCCACGGTGTACACGTGCACGCTGAAGGACGGTCTGACCTTCGCCAACGGCAACGCATTGACCAGCGAGAGCGTGAAGTTCTCGTTCGACCGCGTCGTGGCGATCAACGACCCCAACGGTCCCGCATCGCTGCTGACCAACCTCGACAGCATCGCAACCCCGGACGCCACGACCGTCGAATTCACACTCAAGACTCCCGACGATCAGACGTTCCCGCAGATCCTCGCCACTCCCGCAGGCCCCATCGTCGACCAGACGGTCTTCCCTGCCGACGCGGTACTCGACGACGCAGCGGTCGTCGACGGAAAGCCTTTCGCCGGCCCGTATTCGGTCGGCAGCTACGACAAGAACGCACTCGTCAGCTTCACTGCGAACGGCGATTACAAGGGCATTCTCGGGGCTCCCGAAACGTCGAACATCTCGCTCAAGTACTACACCAGCTCGGACAACCTCAAGCTCGACATGCAGAACAAAGCCATCGACGTCGCGTGGCGTTCGCTCACCCCGACCGACATCGATTCTCTCGACGCGGTCGACGGGCTGACGGTCCACGAGGGGCCCGGTGGTGAGAGCCGCTACATGGTCTTCAACATGAACACCATGCCGGGGGATACTCCCGAGCAGAAGTTGGCCGTACGCAAGGCAATTGCAGCGTCGGTCGATCGGCAGGCACTGTCCGACAGCGTCTACAAAGGGACGTACACCCCGCTCTACTCCGTCGTACCGGGCAGTCTCGAAGGCGCGACGCCTGCGTTCGGCGACACGTACGGCGAGACGCCGAACAAGGACGAGGCGGCCGGATTCCTTTCGGCGGCAGGCGTTGCCACGCCGGTCCAGTTGAACCTGCAGTACAACCCGGATCACTACGGCTCCAGCTCGTCCGAGGAGTACGCGGCGATCAAGAGCCAGCTCGACGCGACCGGTTTGTTCGCCGTGAACCTGCAATCGACCGAGTGGACGACCTACACCAAGGAACGAGTCGCCGACGCCTACCCGGTGTACCAGCTCGGCTGGTTCCCGGATTTCCCCGACGCCGACAATTACCTGACGCCGTTCTTCGCGCCGGACAACTTCCTGCAGTCGCACTTCGAGAGCCCGGAGATCACCGCGCTGCTGGATCAGGAACGTACGACGGCCGATCCGGCAGCCCGTAACGCGATCCTGGAACAGATTCAGACACTGCTCGCCACGAACTACATCCCGACGCTTCCGTTGTTGGAAGGCAAGCAGATCGCCGTCTCGACCGACGAGATCAGCGGTGTCGACGACACCCTCGACAGCTCGTTCAAGTTCCGCTTCACCCCGCTCGCACGGGGCTGACACGGTGTCGACTACCGCGCCCGTCAGCGAGGTAGAAGACAGTGGCACGGAGAAGCCGTCGCAGCAGGTGAGCGCGCCGTCACGGTACGGCGCGCTCGCCCGCTACCTCGGAATCAGGTTCCTGCTGATCATCCCGACGGCATGGATTCTCGTCACCGTTGTCTTCTTTCTCATGCGCGTGATCGGCGATCCGATCACTGCGGCTCTCGGTGGCAGATTGCCTGCCGAGCAGATCGCGCAACGTAAGGCCGAAGCCGGATACGACCGGCCCATACTGACCCAGTATTGGGAGTACCTGAGAGGGCTGCTCACCGGCGACTTCGGTACGTCCGCGACCGACAATCGAGAGATCGCCGACGTACTCCTCGTCAATGGCGCTGCCACACTGGAACTCGCGTTCTGGGCGTTGCTCGTCGCGTTCACGGTCGGCGTGCCGCTCGGATTCTTCGCTGCGACACATCGAGACAGATTCGGCGACGCGTCACTGCGGATCTTTGCGATCCTGGCGTACGCGGCGCCGGTGTTCTTCGTCGGAATGCTGCTGAAGCTGTTGTTCGCCGTGAAACTGGGGTGGCTTCCGGTCGCCGGGCGGGCGAGTACGAATGTCGAACTGGCACTGCAGAACGTCTCACCCAAGACGAACATCCTGATCATCGATTCGATACTGTACGGCGAGCCCGCCTACACAGGGGATGTGCTGAAACATGCCGTTCTTCCGGCGGTTGCTCTCGGATTGCTCACTGCGGGAGTCTTTCTCCGGCTCGTACGTGTCAATCTGCTGCAGACCTTGCAGTCCGGGTACGTCGAAGCAGCCCGGGCGCGCGGAGTGAGCAGTCGTACCGTGACGCTCAGACACGCGTTCCGCAACGCGATGATTCCGATCGTCACGGTCATGGGGTTGCAGATCGCCACGTTGCTCGGCGGTGCGGTGCTGACCGAGACGACCTTCGAGTGGAAGGGGCTCGGGTACGAACTCGCGCACTATCTCAGCGCGCGAGACTTCGTGGCAGTGCAGGGAATTGTCACCTTCCTGGCGCTCGTGGTGGCCGTCGTCAGCTTCGTGACCGACGCCATCGTCGCCCTCATCGACCCGAGAGTGAGGTTCTGATGAGTACCGAAGTGGTACTGAGCGAGGTCGACAGCGCCCGGCCGCATCGACGCGGTTTCCCCGGTCTGGCGTTCGTCAGATCGACGTCGGGTGTTCAGCGCGCAACACTGATCGTCGGGCTCGTCCTGATGGCGATGTTCTTGTTGGCGGCGGTCTTCGCACCGCTACTGGCGCCGTACGGATTCTCGCAGACAAGTGACGGCGGCACCGAGTTCGCTCGGCAGGCGGCTCCGTCGGCGCAGCATTGGTTCGGGACCTCGGTGCGCGGAGAGGATGTGCTCTCGCGCGTGATCTACGGTGCCCGAACCGCATTGATGGTCATCGCGAGTTCTCTGATTCTGTCCATCGTGATCGGAGTGCCGCTCGGATTGGCGTCGGGATACATCGGTCGGTGGCTCGACCGCGTGCTGGTGCTGTTCATGGACGCGATGTACGCCTTTCCGTCGTTGCTGCTGGCGGTGGTCATCTCGATCGTGGTGGCCGGTGGACAATCGAGCAGTTTCGGCGGTATTGCCTCGGCCGCGATCGCCATCACGGCCATCTTCGTCCCGCAGTACTTCCGCGTCGTACGCAATGCGACGGTGGCAGTGAAGACGGAACCCTACGTCGACGCAGCCCGTGTGACAGGGGCGAGCACTCTCCGAATTCTCTTCAAGCACATTCTCTCCAACGTGGTGCAGACACTGCCGGTCATCGTCACGTTGAACGCAGCCGAAGCGATCCTGACTCTCGCAGGTCTCGGATTCCTCGGGTTCGGCATCGAACCGACCTCGGCGGCGGAATGGGGTTACGACATCAACAAGGCACTACCGGACATCTCCAACGGCATCTGGTGGACTTCGGTGTTCCCGGGCCTGGGCATCGTGCTGATCGTTCTCGGCATGACGATGGTCGGCGAAAGCGCAAGCGAGACCATGAATCCGCTTCTCCGTACCCGTAAGAAGAGGGTGAAGGCATGAGTGCGCTGTCTCTGGACGGGCTGTCGGTTACCTTCGCGACCGACGGAGGTGACGTCGACGCAGTCCAGTCGGTCTCGTTCGACGTGCAACCCGGCGAAGTGCTTGCCGTCGTCGGGGAGTCGGGATCGGGCAAGTCCGTCAGTGTTCGTTCGGCGATCGGGCTGCTGCCGGATACCGCGCGAGTGTCCGGCAGCGTCGTTCTCGGTGGTACCGAGGTCACGGGCCTCGGTGACAAGGCGTGGGAAAAGCTTCGGGGCGAGCAGATCTCGATGGTGTTCCAGGAACCCGGCAGTGCGTTGGATCCGTTGTTCACCGTCGGCTTCCAGATCGTCGAGGCGCTACGCGCACACCCCCGCGACGACGGCAAACGGATGGACAAGAAGGCAGCCAAGGCGCGTGCCATCGAGCTGCTGACGCTGGTCGGATTGCCCAGTCCGGAGCAGCGATTCGGCTACTACCCACACGAACTGTCCGGTGGGCAGAAGCAGCGGGTCATGATCGCCATCGCAATCTCGTGCGAAGCCAAGGTGATCATCGCAGACGAACCGACGACTGCCTTGGACGTCACGGTTCAAGCCGAGATCCTCGGCCTGCTGCGAGATCTCAAGGATCGCCTCGGCTGCGCGATCGTACTGATCACGCACAGCATGGGAGTGGTGTCGGGCCTCGCGGACCGAGTCGTGGTGATGAACCAGGGCAAAGTCGTCGAGGAGGCTCCCGTCCGCGAGCTGTTCGAGAGTCCGAAAGAGGAGTACACGAAGAAACTCCTTGCCGCGGTCCCCACGTTGGCACCCGCAGCATCCGACAAGTTCGTCGACAAGACAGGCGAACCGGTTCTCGAAGTCACCGATCTCGTCGTCCAGTTCGCGGGTGGCGTCGGATCCAAGGCATTCACGGCCGTCGACTCCGTGTCGTTCCGGATCCACCGAGGCGAAACACTGGGACTCGTCGGCGAATCGGGTTCGGGAAAGTCGACGATAGGTAGATGTGTTGCGGCGCTGCAGAAACCGACCAGCGGAACCGTGACGGTGATGGGCCAGGAAATATCGGGTCTGTCGCCGCGCGCACTTCGGCCGTTGCGCAAGAGGTTCGGGTTCGTCTTCCAGGACCCGGCGACATCGCTCAACCCGCGCCTGACCGTCGGACAGTGCATCGCCGAGCCCATGGTCGTGCACAAGTACGGCACTGCATCGGACATGACGGCACGAACGAAGGAACTGCTCGACGCGGTGCAGCTGCCACCCGGCACCGAGAAGCGTTACCCGCACGAGCTTTCGGGCGGGCAGCGTCAACGCATCAGTCTGGCGAGAGCGCTTGTCCTGCAGCCGGACCTGCTCGTCGCCGACGAACCGACGTCGGCGCTGGACGTCTCGGTTCAGGCGACGGTGCTCGACCTGTTCGAGAGTCTGCAGCAGGAGTTCGGCTTCGCGTGCCTGTTCATCAGCCACGACCTTGCTGTCGTCGATCGGGTGTCGCATCAGGTGGCGGTGCTCAAGGACGGCGGGTTGGTCGAAATGGGGACGCCGTGGAAGATTCTCCGGTCGCCGGAAGAGGACTACACCAAGCGACTTCTGGCAGCGATTCCGGTCGTGTGAGGATGCGGCCCTGTGCGTGATGTCGTGCACAGGGCCGCGGCGTCTACAGCGACAGCGAGTGGTCGGCGAGCCACGAGTTGATGCCGATGACTCGCTCGGCGGTGTGCCGAGCCTGTGGGTCGTCGTGTGCGCCCAGGATCTTCTCGACGCCGTCGCGGTCGAGTATGGCGCCGATCGGGGCGTTCGAGTCGTCGAGTACCGAACCGAGCTCCTGCAGAATCGTCTTCGAGTACTGAGGATCCTGGGTGCTCGGGTACGGGCTCTTGACGCGCTGCACGACCGACTGTGGCAGCAGGTCCTTCGTCGCAGCGCGGAGCAGACTCTTCTCGCGGCCGTCGAACGTCTTGAACGCCCAGGGTGTGCCGAACACGTACTGGACGAGTCGGTGGTCGCAGAACGGCACGCGCACTTCGAGTCCGACGGCCATGCTCATCCGATCCTTGCGCTCGAGAAGCAGCGGCAGGAAGCGCGTCAGGTACAGGTACGAGATCTGGCGCATGCGTGCTTCGAGGCCCACATCGCTGTCTCGTGTGGGTACCTCGGCGAGTGCGCGACGGTACTGAGCCTCGTAGTACCCGTTCATGTCGAGTTGTCGCTGTACGTCGAGGGAGAACGGAGACGTGGCGTCACGGCCTTGGGCCATGGATCCCGCGAGCCACGGGAACGTATCCGCCGCAACGACCTTCGGATCGTGGAAGTCGGCGTAGCCGCCGAAGACCTCGTCGGCGGATTCGCCCGACAGCGCGACGGTCGACTGTTCGCGAACGGCCTTGAACAGCAGATAGAGCGAGGTGTCCATGTCGCCGAGGCCGGGGTAGTCGCGGGCTGCGAGTACGGCGGCGCGATGCGCGGGCTCGAGGAGGTCGTCGTTGCTCAGCACGATGTCGCGATGATCGGCAGCCACGTGCTGGGCGACATCCTGCACGAATCGAGTGTCCGGGGCATCGCGAAGCCCGTCTGCGACGAAATTGTCCGCGTAACCCACGAAGTCGACCGCGAACGAACGGACGGCGCCTTTGTCTGCTGCGGCGAGCTGCTGGGCGGCGAGCGCCGTCAGTGCCGAGGAGTCGAGCCCGCCGGACAGTAATGTGCACAGCGGAACGTCGGCGACGAGCTGACGAGAAGCTGTGTCGCTCAGCAGTTCCCGCACGGTCGACACGGTGGTGTCGAGATCGTCCGTGTGTTCGTGGTCGTCGAGACCCCAGTACCTGATCTCCCGCAGTCCCTGCTTGGTGACGCGGACGACGTGGCCGGGAGGAACTTCCTTCATGCCGTCGAACACGGCGTTCGACGGATCGGCGACGAATCCGAGCAGTCGTCGCAAGCCCTCGATCTTCACGTCCTTCGATGCCAGCGGATTGGCGAGGATCGCTTTGGGTTCGGAGCCGAACAGAACGCCGTCTTCGGTTTCCAGGTAGTAGAGCGGCTTGACGCCGAGACGATCGCGGACGAGCAGAAGCTCTTCGGTGCGAGAGTCCCACAGCGCGTACGCGAACATGCCGTTGAGCTGTTCGACGGCTCCTTGTCCCCATTCTTCGTGAGCATGAAGAACGACCTCGGTGTCACTGCCGGTGGTGAAGGTCTGCGGCAGAGTTCCGCGTAGTTCACGGAAGTTGTACGTCTCTCCGCTGTAGACGATGACGGCCTCGGTGTCGTCGGGCCTGGTCAGCGTCATCGGCTGGTGCCCACCCGGGATGTCGATGATCGCGAGGCGCCGGTGCCCCAATGCCGCGTGCTGCGACGTCCACAGGCCCTCGTCGTCGGGTCCGCGCTTGTTCATGGTGTTCGTCATGGCCTGCAGCGTTGCTTTTTCGTTCCGTAGGTCGCGTCCGTAGGACACCCATCCGGTGATTCCGCACATGTTGCCTCCCTTGATCGTGGTCCCCCGACCGACAAGTCGATGCAACAAGAACGTTACGCGAACTAAATACATCTGAAAAGAGCACGCCGGGCGAGTGGCGATCCACGGAACAGCGGATCAGCACTCGCCCGGCGTAGCGATCTACGACGAGACGATCTCGCTGAGCTGGGGAACGAGCTCGGTGGTCGCCCATGGTGCGGCCAGAATGCTGACGTACATCGTCGCGGAAGTGAGCCTGTTGTCGGTGATCCACAGATCTTTTCCGGCTGCGACGACCGGCCACTTCGCGAACAGGGTCTGATCCAACGTCGCGTCCACCTCGGCCTGTTCGCTCGCCCAACCCAGAAAGACGTCCGTCTCGACACGGTCGAGTTCTTCGAGGCTGACGCTGTACGTGAACGAACTTCCGCCTGCCTTTTCGCTACCGGTCACGACGTCCGGCGCAACCGTCAAGCCCAGGTTCTCGACGAACTGGACGCGAGGATCGCCCGGCTTGTAGATTCCGACGTTGGTTTCACCTTCGCGCAGGTAGCTTCCGAAAGCGAAAGTGACGCCTGCGAATTCGGGATGGTCGGATTTCGCCTGGGCGATCGTGTCCTCGGTGCCGCGGACGAGTTCTTCGGTTCGCGCGGGCCGCCCGAGCAGGGTGCCGACGTCGTGGGCGAGATTCTGCCACGAACTCGGTTGGTACGGCTCGCTGTCGTAGGGCAGCGTGGGTGCGATCTCGCTGAGGCGTTCGTAATCCTGCTCGGAGAAGCCGGAATACGGCGCGAGTATCAGATCCGGTGCGACGGAGAGTATCTGCTCGAACATCAACCCGCCGTCCTCCGAGTAGAACGACGCCATGTCGGGCAACGTCTGCCCGGATCGGTCGAGCTCGGCTCTCGTCCACGGCAGGAACCCGTCTTCGTCACCTGCCCAGTCGTTTCTCTGCATCGCAATCGGCGTGACGCCCAGAGCGATTGCGGTATCGGCCGCCGCAGTGTCGAGCGCGAGGATCCGCGTCGGTTCCGCCTCGACGACGGTGTCGCCGAAGGCGTGGTGCACGGTGACCGGGAACGCACTTTCCTCGACCGGTGCCGCCGCGGACGTATCCGCCTCGGCCCGGTTCGACGATTGTGCGCACGCAGTGAGCGGTAGGGCTGCAGCAAGCATCAACGTGACGAGAACTCGCGACCTCCCACTGGTGCGGGTTCCACGGCGGACCAACTCGAACACGGGCACTCCTCGTCGACAACTGGATACGCCTGCCGAATCGTCAGGTCGCTGCTAGTGACGGTAGATCGACGGTGTGCGGCGAAGGGGTCAGCGGATGTCGCCAACAGGTCAGCTCGCACCGACCATTCGGGCCGTGCCCGCGGCGCCAGGTGTGTGCCCGACGGTCTTGCGAAATGCGGCGATGAACGAGCTCGGTGTTCGGTATCCGACACGGCGGCTGACGCTGCTCACCGGCATGCCCGTCCCGAGCAGTCCGAGTGCGGTGCTCATGCGAATCAGCGTGCGCCACTGGACGAAACTCATCGTCAGCTCGTTGGCGAAGATTCGGGTGACGGTCCGTCGGCTGAGATTGAGAGCATCCGCCCACTGGTCGAGCGATCGGTCGTCGCCGGGATCCGACAGCACGCAGTCGACGAGCATCTGCAGGCGAGGATCGCGGGGGATGGGGACATCGAAGTGCGGGACAGCGGCCGGAGTGAGCAGATCGATGCACACCTGCTGCGCCCGAAGCCGTTGCTCTGCGGGCATTCCCGTGTGGGCAAGGTGGATCAACAACACGCGCGCGGCGTCGGTCAACGTGACGATGCACGGTCCGATCCACGTCGGTGTCCACAATTCGGGAGTGAACAGCGTCGCACGAAACGCGACGCGTGGATTCGCCTGCCCTTCGTGAACAACGCCGCGTGGGATCCAGAGTCCGACTCCGGGGGTCACGGTCCACAACCTGTCGTCGATGATCATGTTGATCACCCCGCGATCGGACCAGATCAGTTCGTGTTCGGCATGCCTGTGCGACGGCCATCGCGTGACCTGATCGGTCTCGACGATGTGCGTCGTGAGATGGAACGGCGGCGGCACGACACGGTCCGTCGGCGCAGACGAATCGCCGTGCCGGGAGGATGGTCGCTCGACCGGTGAGGGCGCGGCATCAGGGACGTCGCGTAGGGCGGGGAAGAGCACTTCGGACGACCTCCATCGGAAAGTTAGGCATACCTTACACCCCGATTCCGAGGAGATCTGATCCGTCGCATTGTCCGGGGGCCATGCCCCTCCGGTACCGTTAGAGCGCAATTGCGCGTAAATACGCGCAACGGAGAACGAGTACAAGGCTGGAGCCGCATGACCGAGGAATCCCGACCAACCAGTGCAACCGACACCGGGGACCGGGCAAGAGGCGGTGCTTCCTACGCAGCGGCCGGTGTCGACATCGCCGCTGGTGACCGGGCGGTCGAACTGTTCGCCCCGCTCGCGAAGAAGGCAAGCCGCCCCGAGGTCATGGGCGGACTCGGCGGATTCGCCGGCCTGTTCGCACTCAAGGGCGACTACCGGGAGCCGATTCTCGCAGCCTCTACCGATGGTGTCGGCACCAAGATCGCCGTCGCCCAGGCGCTCGGCAAGCACGACACCCTCGGACTCGACCTGGTGGCAATGGTCGTCGACGACCTCGTTGTCTGCGGTGCCGAGCCGCTGTTCCTGCAGGACTACATCGCCGTGGGACGCGTCGTGCCCGAGATGGTCGCAGAACTGGTCAAGGGCATCGCCGAAGGCTGCATCATCGCCGGTTGTGCGCTGCTGGGTGGCGAGACCGCAGAGCATCCCGGACTGATGGCCGACGGTGACTACGACCTGTCCGCCACCGGAGTGGGCGTCGTCGAGGCGGACGCCGTCCTCGGACCGGACCGCGTGCGACCCGGTGACGTCGTCATCGCCATGGGGTCGTCGGGGCTGCACTCCAACGGCTACTCGCTGGCTCGCAAGGTTCTGCTCGAGATCAATCACATGGATCTCGGCGGCCATGTCGAGGAATTCGGCAGGACACTCGGTGAAGAATTGCTCGAGCCGACCAAGATCTACGCCAAGGATTGCCTCGCTCTCGCCGCCGAGACGGACGTGCGCACTTTCTGCCACGTCACCGGCGGCGGACTCGCCAACAACCTCGGCCGCGTCATGCCTGCTGGACTCGTTGCCGAACTGGATCGCGCAACGTGGAGTCCGGCCCCGGTGTTCTCGTTGATCGCTCAACGTGGACGCGTGGAGCGCGCCGAGATGGAGCAGACGTTCAACATGGGCGTCGGGATGGTCGCCATCGTCGCACCGGAGGATGTGGACCGCGCCCTCGCAGTACTGACGGCACGACACATCGACTGCTGGACTCTGGGCACCGTCAAGAAGTCGACGGACAAGTCGGAGACGACCGAGCGCGCACAGCTGCTGGGCAACCACCCGCGGTTCTGAGATCGCACGTACACGCAGGTGAGGGGGAGCCGCGGTGCGGCTCCCCCTCACTTCTGTGTATCGCTAGTCAGCGTCGCCAGTCCTCGTATTCGTCTTCTTCGACGCGGGAATAGCCGTCCGCGTCGGAAGAAGAGATGCCGCCCGAGGTGATACCGCCACGGTGGGAATTGGACGAACCACCGGAGAGCTCTCTTTGCAGACTCTCCAAGTCCGTTGTGGGCGAGCTGTACTTGAGCTCACGAGCGACCTTTGTCTGCTTTGCCTTAGCCCTGCCTCGGCCCATGGCGTTGCCCCCTCGCGGACTTGCGGGGCGGCCTGGGGAAATTTGGGCGCCCCGTTAGATTTGGTATTTCTTCCTGGCACACACTCTAGCGCGCGAACGGCTCAGATGCTCATACGGAGTCCGTGTGGCGGTTGTCTGGTTCATCTCACCAGGCCCCGAAAGGGCAACAACCTGCACGAATGTCCTGAGTGAGGGTAAGAATCACGATTTGGAACGTACCCCGAGAGCCGCCCGAACATCGCGTTCGACCTTCACTGCGAGATTCGGTGTCTCCAACAACCGCTTCAAGCCGTCCACATCGTTGCCCTCGAACAGGGTCCTGACGGTCACGCCGTGCTCTGGCACCGACTCGACGACGATCGGGTCCCCGGCGGCGAGGAGGCCTGGCTCGACCACTTTGAGATAGGCCCCGACGTCACCGCGTTCGGTGAACCTGCGCACCCAACGCGGTTCGTCGACCCACCGAGCAAACGTGCCGCACGGCCTTCTCGCGATGGTCACCTCGAGCAGCGTCGTGCCGATTCTCCATGAGGATCCGATCACAGCATCGGTGACGGGCACGCCGACGGTTCGCAGATTCTCGCCGAACCAGCCGGGAGGAATCTCGCGACCCAGTTCCGAGGACCAGCGCTGCGCCTCGGCGTCGTCGTAGGCGTACACCGCTTGGTCGATTCCTCCGTGGAATTTCGTGTCGCTGCTGTGGTCGCCGGCGAGCCCCAACTCGTGGACGTCGACGGCGCCCGCCACCGGCCGCTTGTCGATGGCGGAGTTCACGACCGAACGACGCCCGACGGGAACGTCTGCATGCACGACGCAGACCGCCTCGACGAACCCGGTCATCGGCCGCGGAGGCGATCCACGGCCGCACGCCCTGCCTGCACGTCGTCGTAGTCGGGGATGGAGTCGGGATCTATCGACGCGGCGCACGGACCGACCACCAGCTCGGTGTCCACCGGAATCGTCCGCTTCACGAGCGCGAGCGCGATCGGACCGAGCTCGAAGTGGTCGACGACGGTGCCCAGTCGCCCCACTGTGCGGCCACCGGCGGTAACGGGATCCCCGGTGACCGGACGCCCGTCGGCCGACCCGTCGAGGTGCAGGAGCACCAGGTGCCGCGGCGGACGACCGAGGTTGTGGACCCGCGCCACGGTTTCCTGCCCCCGATAGCACCCCTTGTCGAGATGCACCGCGCCGAGTTCGGCCGTCCCGCCGATCCAGCGGACCTCGTGGGGGATGGTCTTCTCGTCGGTGTCGACGCTGATTCGTGGGCGCAGAGATTCCACCCGGAGGGCGTCGTAGGTCCAGGTTCCGGCGGGGGTGGCGCCTGCGTCGCGCAGCTTGGTGAACCATTCGGTCAGCGAGGTGCGGGGGACGAGCAGGTCGAATGCGTCCGGCCCGGGCCACGGCATCCGGCGGACGAAGCCGCCGCCGTCGAGTGCGACGGCGTCGTAGATCCCCTCAGGAATCGGCGCATCGACCGACGTCAGTACGTCACGAGCGCGGGCACCCAGCAGGCTCAGCACAGCCAGTTCGCTGCCGTCGCGGGGCTCGGCCTTGGACCAGAACACCATCTTCTTCAGAAATGCCAGCAGATCGGGCCCGGACTCTGCCTCGGTGTCGATCCAGGTGACCCCGTCCAGATCCGTCTGCACGAAGTGATGTTCGACGCGGCCGTTGACGTCGAGCGAGAGGTTCTCGGCAGATCCGCCGTTCGGTAGACCGGAAACGAGCTGGCTCGAGATGGTGTTGAGCCAGGTCAGTCGTTCTTCACCGCCGATGGCGATGACGAATCGGTGGGATCGGTCGATGATCGCAGCTCCGGACGCCGCGTCTCGTTGTTCCCCGAACGGGTTGCCGTAGTGCCATGCCACAGCGTGGTCGGCCGAATCTTCGGGAGCACGCACAGCGCCGGGGAGTGTGAGAAGAGGACTCGGTGAGATCGCGACGGTATCGGACACGGTTCCATAGTAGAACTCCAGCCAGGACAGGAGCGGAGCCGGCGGAGTGACCCAGCCAGGACAGGAGCGGAGCCGGCGGAGTGACCCAGGTAGGACAGGAGCGGAGCCGGCGGAGTGAGCAACTAAGCTGCGGGCATGTCGGAGCGAGTAGTAGTGACCCTCGACGGGCAAGTTCACGATCCGGATACGCCTCTTCTGTGTGCCGATGATCTTGCTGCCGTTCGGGGGGACGGAATTTTCGAGACCATTCTGGTGCGGGGTGGGTCGCCGTGTGGCGTCGAGCTGCACTTGGCCAGGTTGACGGCGTCGGCGCGGGCGCTGGAGCTTCCTGTTCCTGATCTCGATGTGTGGCGGTTGGTCGTGGGGTTGGCCGTCGACGAGTGGGTCAGGACGTCGCAGGAGGAGGGTGTCCTTCGCCTCGTGCTGAGTCGGGGACGTGAGAGCGGCGGCGGTCCGACGGGGTATGCGACGGTCGGTCCGTTGCACGAGCGAGTGGCGAAGGCGCGCTCGGAGGGCGTGGCCGCGATCACGTTGGCGCGGGGATTCTCGGTCGATTTCGCCGCGACTGCGCCGTGGCAACTGTTGGGCGCGAAGACGTTGTCGTATGCCACCAACATGGCGGCGTTGCGGCATGCGGCGCGCGCCGGCGCCGATGATGTCGTCTACACGAGCAGTGAGGGGCGTGTTCTCGAAGGCCCGCGCTCGACTGTGATGATCGCCCGCGGTAAGACTCTCATCACACCGCCGGTCGAACACGGCATCCTCGCGGGTACCACTGTCGACGCGTTGTTCCAGGTGGCGGCCGACAAGGGTTACACGTGCGTGCGGGAGGATGTGTTTCCCGCGGATCTCATTGCGGCAGATGGTGTTTGGCTGATCTCGTCGGTCACTCTCGCGGCGCGTGTGGTGACGCTGAACGGCGTCGTGCTCGGGGTGCCGGAGATCGCGGACGACGTACGGGACATGGTCGATCTGGCGGTCGAAACGGTGGGTGCGGAGGTAGTCGACGCTTGAGCTACTACTACGCGTAGTAGTACTGTCGAACTCGCTGCGGCAGCCCCTGTGGCAGCGGTGATCTCTCAGTGATCGCCTCCCGCGTTTCGCGCGAGTTCGGAGCAGTTCATGGACGCCTTGGACGTCTCGAGGTGGCAGTTCGGCATCACCACCGTCTATCACTTCATCCTGGTGCCGCTCACGATCGGTCTTGCACCGATCATCGCGGCCATGCAGACGATGTGGGTCATCACCAAGAAGGACTCCTGGTACCGACTCACCAAGTTCTTCGGCAAGCTGTTTCTCATCAACTTCGCACTCGGTGTCGCTACCGGCATCGTGCAGGAATTCCAGTTCGGGATGAACTGGAGCGAGTACTCCCGCTTCGTCGGCGACGTGTTCGGTGCGCCGCTCGCGCTGGAGGGACTCGTCGCGTTCTTCCTCGAATCGACGTTCCTCGGTCTGTGGATCTTCGGGTGGGGCCGGTTGCCCAAATTCGTTCACCTGGCGACAATCTGGCTGGTGGCGATCGGCGTCAATGCCTCGGCGTACTTCATCATCGCCGCGAACTCGTGGATGCAGCACCCGGTGGGTGCGCGCTACAACCCCGAGACCGAACGTGCCGAGCTCACCAGCATCTGGGAGCTTCTCGCCAACAACACGGCGTTGGCCGCGTTCCCGCACGCGGTTGCCGGCGCCTTCCTGACCGCAGCGACATTCGTCGCCGGTATCTCGGGCTGGTGGATGGTCCGAGAGGCGAGGAAGGGTGGAGACAAGAACTCGCGCAGCATGTTTCGGCCAGCCGCGCGTCTGTCGTTCGTCGTCATGATCGTCGCGGGTGGCGCGCTCGCGATCACCGGTGACATACAGGGCAAGCTGATGTTCGAGCAGCAACCGATGAAGATGGCATCGGCGGAGTCGCTGTGCGACACCGAGACCGGGGCGTCGTTCTCGCTGCTGACCGTGGGAACGCACAACAACTGCGAATCGGTCGAGCACCTGATCTCGATTCCCGGACTCACCTCGTTCCTCGCCGAGAACGATTTCGGCGCAACGGTTCAGGGCGTCAACCAACTGCAGGAGCAGTACGAGCAACAGTTCGGTCCAGGAAACTACAAGCCGAACCTGTTCGTCACCTACTGGGCGTTTCGCATGATGATCGGCCTCGCCGCCGGATCGGCGCTGCTGGCGCTGGCAGGTCTGTGGGTCACCCGCGGAGGGCGTGTGCCCGATCAGAAATGGTTCTCGTGGCTCTCTCTCGCGGCGATTCCCACGCCGTTCCTGGCCAACAGCGCGGGATGGATCTTCACCGAGATGGGACGCCAACCCTGGGTCGTCGCGCCCAATCTGACTGGAATAGACCAGATCCGGCTCACCGTCGATCAAGGTGTCTCGGACCATCCGGTGACACTCGTTGTCGCGTCACTGGTGACGTTCACGCTGCTGTACGCCGCGCTCGGATGCGTGTGGTTCTTCCTCATCCGCCGCTACGTGATCGAGGGTCCACTCGAACACGACGCGCATCCGCACACCGACGACGAGTCCGACGAAGACGACGAGACCGCACAACTTTCGTTCGCGTACTGAGGAAGAGACCATGGGACTACAGGAAATCTGGTTCGTTGCGATCGCATTTCTGTTCGTCGGCTACTTCGTCCTCGAAGGCTTCGACTTCGGTGTCGGCATGCTGATGCCGGTGTTCGGACGCCATGCGAACGCCGAGATCGGGGAGAAGCGGCGGCGTGCTGTGCTCAACACCATCGGCCCGGTCTGGGACGGCAACGAAGTCTGGCTCATCACTGCAGGCGGGGCGCTGTTCGCAGCCTTTCCCGAGTGGTACGCGACGCTGTTCTCCGGCTTCTATCTGCCCCTGCTGCTGATACTCGTCGCGCTGATCGTGCGCATCTGTGCCATCGAGTACCGCGGCAAGATCGATGATCCGGTGTGGCGTAGACGCTGTGATCTCGGAATCGGGATCGGATCCTGGGTCCCATCCGTGCTGTGGGGTGTTGCATTCGCGAATATCATCAGCGGGGTGGCGATCAACGAGGACAAGAAGGTCACGGCCGGGTTCTTCGATCTGCTCGGTCCGTACGCGCTGCTCGGCGGTGCAACGATGGCGCTGGTGTTCGCATTGCACGGCGCGGTCTTCATCGCGTTGAAGACCTCGGGCGACGTACACGAGGATGCCGTGAAAATGGCTGTCCGACTGTCTGTTCCGGCCGTCGTCGTCGGCGGCGGCTTCGCGCTGTGGACGCAGCTCGCCTACGGTAAGAACCGGACATGGATCCTGGTGGGGCTCGCAGCGGTCGCACTGATCGCCGTCGTGGCCCTGACCGCACGGGTGCGCGAGGGGTGGGCATTCGTATTCACCACGATTGCCGTCGCAGCTGTGGTGGTGCTGCTGTTCGGGTCGCTGTTCCCGAACGTGATGCCCTCGACGACCGATGCCGCGTTCAGCCTGACCATCGACAACGCATCGTCGAGTCCGTACACGCTGAAAGTGATGACGTGGGCCGCGGCGTTCATGGCCCCGATCGTCATCGGATACCAGGCGTGGACGTACTGGGTGTTCCGTCAGCGGATCTCCACCGCCCAGATCCCCGACTCGATCGGATTGTCGCTCGGCCGGCCGTCATGACCACCGTGCAGACACAGCCTCGGGGCCCGGTCGACCCGAGGCTGTGGCGGTACTCGCGATCGGCGCGGCGCTATCTGGCACTGACCGTCGTGCTGGCGGTGATCGACACCGCGGGCGTCATCGTCTCCGCCGTGATGATCGGTGAGATTCTCGCTGGTGTCATCACCACGGATGCGCGCTCGATCGGAGACTGGTCGGGCCAGGTGTCGATCCTCCTCGGCGCCGTCGTGGTCAGGACAGTGACGACGTGGCTGCAGTCCAGGTACGGCCACCGTGCCGCCTCGCGGGTCGTCGAGGAGCTGGAGAACGACGTGCTCGACGCTGCATCGCGCGCCGATCCGCGTCGACTCTCGTCCGAGCGGGACGAGGTCGCCGCGGTGGTCACGAGGGCGCTCGGTGGCCTCGTGCCCTACCTGACGGGGTACCTGCCGTCGTTGATTCTCGCCTGCACGCTCACACCGCTGACACTGGTCGTCATCGTCTTCCAGGATCTGACGTCGGCACTGATCATCGTCGTCACGCTGCCGCTCATTCCGATCTTCATGATTCTCATCGGATTGCTCACCAAGGGCCGGGCGGCGAGGACACTCGAATCGATGACGCGGCTGTCCGCGCAACTGCTCGATCTGATTGCGGGACTGCCCACGCTGCGCGCGCTCGGACGTGAACACGGACCCGCAGCACGCATTCGAGCACTCGGCGAAGCGCACCGCAGAGCGACCATGCGTGCGCTGAAGATCGCCTTTCTGTCCTCGATGGTGTTGGAACTGCTTGCGACACTGTGTGTCGCGCTCGTCGCAGTGAGCATCGGACTGCGTCTGGTCTTCGGTGACATGGCACTCGAAGCAGGCATCGTCGCACTCGTTCTCGCACCCGAGGTCTACGTACCGCTGCGCCGCGTCGGTGCCCAGTTCCATGCTGCAGAAGACGGTGTCGCCGCGTCGGAGAAAGCATTCGGGGTGCTGGATCGACGCATCTCGGAGCCGGCCGGAACCCGCACGATCGATGCGCACGGAGCCTCGATCGTGTTGTCGGGTGTCACGGTGATCGCACGGAACGGCTCGGCGCCGTATCGTCTGGACGCGGCGTTCGAGCCGGGCGCGGTGACGGTACTCGCGGGACCGAACGGATCAGGGAAATCGACTGCGCTGCAAGTACTTCTCGGTCTGACGCCTCCATCGGACGGCGCCGTCACGATCGGGGGAACTGCACTGTCCGACGTCGATCCGACGTCGTGGTGGAGCCAGGTCGCATGGCTGCCACAACACCCCGTACTCGTGCCGGGCACCCTCGGCGACAACCTGATGCTGACCGGAAGCAAGCCCGACCCCGACGTCCTGCGATCGATATGCGCTGCAACAGGATTCGACGAGGTTCTCGCCGAACTCCCGGAAGGATGGGACACGGTCGTCGGGACCGGAGGCGAGGGGCTGTCGCTCGGTCAACGACAACGGCTGGCGTTGACCCGGGTCCTGACGACGTCGGCGCCGGTGGTTCTGCTCGACGAGCCCACCGCGCATCTCGACGCCGCCAGCGAAACAACCGTGCTGCGTACGGTGCGCGGCCTCGCACGCCAGGGCCGGACCGTCGTGGTGGTCGGGCACCGGCGTGCCGTGCTCGACTGCGCCGACGTCGTCGTGGAGGTGCATCACCATGATGTTCGGTGACCTCGGGCGGGCATCGAGGTTGCTCGAGCTGCAGCCGAAACGCGTCGCTCTGTCCGTCGCGGCCGGAGTCGCGACGCTCGGCAGCGCGCTGACCTTGGCCGCGGTGTCGGCATGGCTCATCACCCGTGCCTGGCAGATGCCGCCGGTGCTCGACCTGACCGTTGCGGTCGTCGCGGTCCGTGCGTTGGGAATCTCGCGCGGTGTGTTCCGCTATCTCGAGCGGCTCTCGACGCACGACACGGCCCTACGCGGAACGACGTCGGCGCGAACACGGTTGTACGAGCGACTGGCGAACGGCAGACCGTCTGCCGCGGCCGCACTTCGGCGAGGTGACCTGATGACGAGGACAGGCTCCGACGTCGACGTCCTCGGTGACGTGGTGATCAAGGCGATCGTGCCGATCCTGGTATCGGTCGTGCTGATGGTGTCAGCGGTTGCGTTGCTGGCCCTCGTGTCTCTGTCGGCGGCGTCGATCCTCCTCGCGGCGTTGCTCGTAGCCGGTGTGCTTGCGCCCGTGCTCTCCGCGAAGTCGGCGTCGATCGCCGAATCCGAGGGCGTCCGCTCACGCGCCCATTTCGCCGAGGCAGCGGTCCGCGCGCTCGATCACGGCGCCGAACTGCGGGTGGCGGGACGCCTCGAGGAGACCCTCGCCGAGGCGTCGGCGGCGAACCGCCGCACCGTCACCGCGCGAGACCGCGCCGCGATACCCGGCGCGTTCGCCGACGCCGCACTTCCGCTGTCGATCGGGGCAGCGGTTCTCGGATCCCTCCTCGTCGGCATCGGGCTCTACGGGCCTGCGGGCGGTACCGACGGCGCAATGACGCCGATGGCGTTGGCGATCATCGTGCTGGTACCGCTTGCCGCGTTCGAGGCCACGTCGGCACTGCCCGGGGCGGCTGTGGCTCTGACGAGGGCACGGCTGTCGGCGGCACGCATCATGGCACTGCTCGACGACGCCGAGGCGCCTGAGGGCACACCGGTTTGGCCGACACCGCACGGGGCGCATCTGAGGGCCGTTGGGATGAGGTGCGGTTGGCCAGGGGCACCGGCGGCGACCTCCGCGGTGGATATCGACCTTGCCGCAGGCGGCCGCAGTGCGATCGTCGGGCCGAGCGGAGTCGGAAAGACGACCCTGCTGATGACGCTGGCAGGACTGTTGCCTCCGGTCGCAGGCACCGTCGAGACGGGCGGTGCGGTGTTCTTCGCCGAGGATGCGCACCTGTTCGAGACCTCGATTCTCGAAAACCTACGGGTCGCCCGAGGAGACATCGATCAGGGCGAGGCCGAGCGTGCGCTGGCGCAGGTAGGGCTCGGCGAGTGGTGCGACGGACTGCCGGACGGCGTCGACACCACGCTGATCGGAGGTGCAGCGGCGGTGTCGGGCGGCCAACGCAGACGAATTCTGCTCGCGCGAGCGTTGTTGTCGAAGGCCCCGATCCTGCTGTTGGACGAGCCGACCGAGCACCTCGACGACGCAGGGGGAGCGTTGTTGCTCCGCGCCCTCCTCGACCCGGGCTCCGGTCTCGTGGACCCAGCA
This sequence comes from Rhodococcus yunnanensis NBRC 103083, assembly GCF_001895005.1. GTDB lineage: Bacteria > Actinomycetota > Actinomycetes > Mycobacteriales > Mycobacteriaceae > Rhodococcoides > Rhodococcoides yunnanense. Next base: position 50,082 of record NZ_BCXH01000021.1, read on the forward strand.
CGCACGGTCGTCCTCGTCACCCACCAACTGCCGGAAGGCACCCCCGCTGACCTGGTGTTACGCATGCAGAATTCGCCGGAAGAATAATCCGTTGCCGACCCCGGATTCTCCGCGTACGTTGTCGAGTACACGAGAGAGGAGGTGGTCTGAAGTTGATGAACTCTAGGACGCGTGAGGTGGCTGCCAGCTAGCCGCTACCGCTGACGGATTCATCCCCGCGCGAGCGGCGAGCGAATCCCAGGCAGCTACCCGGCCCTCGAGCCCTCGGTCGTGTCCGACCGAGACCTGAAAACCAGGTATGGCTCGGGGGCCGTTCGCGTGTGCCTCCAAGCCTGTGTTCTGCTCCAAGCCGTGTGTTCTGTGACAGCCAGCGCTGAAAAATGTCAGCCGATGTAGCGGCTGAGCCGGGCGGAGAGCCGGGGGGCGAGTTCTCCGTCGGCCGCGATGCGCTCCTCGACGTAGGCGAGATCGGCACCTTCGACGATGCCGTACAGACGCTTGGCGCCGCCGACGAGAGTGCCGGACGTCGACCGGATCACGACATCGGTGGCGAGCTCCCACGAGGACTGATTGAGAGCGTGGCCGTAGTACAACTCGACGATGCCCGTGCTGTGCGCGAGGAGCAACTCGATGACTTCCTCGTTGTCGCTACCTTTGACGCCGTCGCCGGTGACACGCCAGAAGCCGGTCTCGCGGAGATCCGGGTGGGCGTAGTTTCCGTCGGAATCGAGCCGCCACGATCGCGACTCCCAACCCAGGTACGCGCCACCGTCGTGCGAGACGACGATCTGTTGCCCGAATCGGTACTCGTCGCCGGATTCCGGGTCGCGCCCCTCGCCTTCGCCACGCCACACTCCGACGAGCGGAAGAAGGGCCAGCAGCGCGGGATTCAGATCCGGACCGAGCCGCAGGTTCGCGGTGTCCTCCGGGTGCGGCAGATCGGGCAGCGTCGGAATGTTGCGCGTCGATGTCGACGCGAACTTCTCGGCTGCCTCGGCGATCGCCTCGTTTGCGGAACGGATGTCGTTCGGCTCGTCGGCGGCGCGATCACTCACGATTCGTCGGTGACCAAGCGGTAGACGACGTAGAGCGAGAACGCGATGATGGCAACTGCGGCGAGCGCCAGCAGGACCTCGAAGAAGATGACCACGGCGCCAGTTTAGACCCCGCGCTGTCGATGCTCGAATCGTGGTCGGCGATCGCTCGCCGCGATAGTGGCATTTCCCAAGATCGCGACGTGTACATAGTTCTGCGCACATTGATTTCGAACAGATTGCTTTGGACAAGGTACCTTTCCATCGAAGCGCGAGGCGGGGGAGAAACTGCCCGGCGCTCTCTCGTGTTCGAACTCTTTTGGTTCAGGGGAAGGAATTTTTCATGCCGCGGCGTTTGCGTGCTGGCTCGTTGCTGTCCACATCCATAACCATCGCGGCAGCGCTGCTGCTGGTGGTTCCTGCAGCGGCATCGGCCGCGCCCGGCTCGGGGTCGTCGACGACCGGGTCGGCCGAGAGCGGGTCGTCGGGCTCGTCGAACGGGCCCGATATCGACCGAAACAACTACGCGCAGGAATGCCCCGACGTGCTGATGCTCGCGGTCTCGGGCGCAACGGATTCCGACGCCGACCGCGACCCGCTGAACGAGGAGTCGAGGTCGCCGATCTCGAACTGGGTCGGCAACGTCACGCTCCCGGTGGGACAGGCCAACAGCGCCACCCCGGGTTCGGTGGGCTGGCTGTACGTCCCCTACCCGTCCACCTACGGTCTCGACGTGATCAGCGACGTTCCGCCCTACCAGGAGTCGGTTGCCGCGGGCGTAGCGGCCACCAACCGTTTGCTGGACGAGTACAAGACCAAGTGCGGCGACGGCACCAAGTTCGTCCTCCTCGGATACAGCGTCGGCGGCGAGGTCGTCGAACGTGTGTCGATGGAGCTGGGTCACCGCGATCCCGATGCACTCGTCACCGGCGACGACGTCGCAGGCGTCGTACTGATCGGTGATCCTTACCGTCCCGCCGGAGCCCCGAACTTCGACGAGCCGGGCCCGACGCGAGGTGGCTTCCAGTCACCCGACGCGAAGGACTACGGCACGTTGAACGAGAAGATGACGTGGTCCTGCCGTCCGTACGATCTGGCATGCGATGCGCCCGACAACATCGTGGCTCTGCAGCTGGCTCTCGGTGTCCTCGGCCAGATGCGCATCACGCTCCTCAATCCGATCCAGACCGTCTCCGACTTCGCTCGTACGGTCACCTCGATAGCCAGCCGCGCGATCGTCGACATCGCCACCAACAAGAACTGGCTCGAATCCGACGAGACTCTACTCGAGGTTCTGTTGAAGGTCTCGGACCAGACCTACCAGGTCGACGAAGCACAGGCCCACGCGAACCTGACCCCTGATCAGCTTCTCGCAGACCTGAACTGGGCCATCGGTCCCGGCTCGGAGACGGTGCGCGCGAAGCTGCACGCCGAGGGCGAAGGGCTCGTCGAGAACAACAAGGGCATCGTCGACGTGGTGCTCGGGCCGTACATCTTCATCGGGTTCCTCCAGCATCTCCTGTACTGGAACAACAATCCCGGCGACGGACGTGAGTGGGAAAGCGAGAAGATCGTCGCCTGGGTAACGGATCTGGCGGAGGCCGAGCGCGAGAAGAAGAACGCCGACGACGCTCCCGTTCCGGAGACCGTAGTGGAGCCTGCGGATGCTCAGCCGTTGCCGGAGGCCGTGCCTGCGCCCGAGACTCGGACGCTGCCGACTCCGGGCACCGTCACACGCGACAGCGACCTCGGCGCGTTCCTCGAATCGCTCGGCATCGTGCCACCCGGAGTTTTCTCGCCGCAGCTGTCGACGGTCCCGGAAGCTTCGCAGGGCTGATACAGATCCGGGCGGCGTCGCCGCACGAAAAACCCCGCAGCTGCGAGCACGCTGCGGGGTTCTTGTATTTCTACGCGGTCGATCAGACTCCGACGGTCACGTTCGCCGAGTGGATGCCTGCGCCTTCGGGCGTGATGTCCGCCTGGCCGTTGCCGGAGGCGGACAGTGCGCGCAGCGTCCAGCTTCCGGGAGCGGCGAAGAAGCGGAAATCGCCGGTGCCGGATGCCACGACCTCGGCCGTGAACTCGCCGGTGCCGTCGAGCAGACGCACGAATGCGCCGCCCACGGGCTCACCGTCGCCTGCCAGGACGCGGCCGGTGATGACCGTCTCCTTCTCGACGTCGACGCCTGCCGGAATGGCCTGTCCTTGTACGGGTGCTGCACACATGGTCAGTGAACCTCCAACTCGATCGGTGCTCCGACGAGGGAGCCGTACTCCACCCAGCTGCCGTCGTAGTTCTTCACGTCGGACTTGCCGAGAAGTTCCTTGAGCACGAACCAGGTGTGGCTCGAACGCTCGCCGATACGGCAGTAGGCGATGGTCGCCTTGCCGTCGTCGTAACCCTTTTCCTTGTACAGCGCTTCGAGGGCGTCGTCGTTCTTGAACGTGCCGTCCTCGTTGGCGGTGGTGCTCCACGGGATGTTGATCGCGGACGGCACGTGGCCACGCTGCTGAGCCTGCTCCTGCGGAAGGTGCGCGGGAGCGAGGATCTTGCCGGAGAACTCGTCGGGCGAGCGCACGTCGACGAGGTTCTTGTTGCCGATGGCGTCGATGACCTCGTCGCGGAATGCACGGATCGACAGGTCGGGAGCCTCGGCGCGGTACTGAGTCGCCTCGCGGGTGACGACGTCCTTGGACAGGGGACGGCCGTCGAGTTCCCACTTCTTGCGGCCACCGTCGACGAGCTTGACGTCCTTGTGGCCGTAGAGCTTGAAGTACCAGTACGCGTATGCGGCGAACCAGTTGTTGTTGCCGCCGTACAGAATGATCGTGTCGTCGTTCGCGATGCCCTTCGCCGACAGCAGGTCGGAGAACTGATCCTGATTCAGGAAGTCGCGGCGAACGGCATCCTGGAGGTCCTTGCGCCAGTCGAGCTTGACCGCGCCTTCGATGTGGCCGCCGTCATAGGCGCTTGCGTCTTCGTCGACCTCGACGAAGACGGTTTTCGGAGCATTCAGGTTCTGCTCGGCCCAGTCGGCAGAGACCAGGACGTCGGAGCGAGCCATGGGTTTCCTTTCGATCTTTCTTAACTTCGGTCAGGGGTGGGTCGAGCGGTCAGGCACCTGCGGATTGTGTCCGCAGTCGTGCCACGAGTGGGTAGATCTGGCAGCCGAGGCAGAACGCGAAGGCTGCGTTGAGGAAAGCGGCGAACAGGGCGAAACCGGTTGCGACAACGCCGAGTACAGGCGCGCCGACTGCGAAGCCGACAACGCCGACCGCCGCGAATACGAAGCCGACCAACTGGGCGAACTTCAGCGGTGCGACTGGCTCACGCTCGGTGACGGGCGCGATCCGCGGGACCACCAGTGCAGCGAAAATGCGCCCGTACGGGCTGCGGCGTGGTCCTTGGACTGCGCCGATCGCGAATACGACAGCCTGTACGGCCAGCAGGATCGCGGCCACGGTGGCCTGGAAGGTCGACAGAATCAGTACGGCCGCGAGAACGACCGTGGTGATCCACGCAGCGAACCGTGGACCTCGAACGTCGACCTGTTCGATGGTGGGGGCATCAGAGGACATGGTGTGTACGTGCTCCAGCGTTCGATTCGTGAACGGGTATCTGCAGGCAAAGCGGAACGTAGTCCGCTGCGGTCATCTCGAACTCGGGCCAGGGTGCGTGGTGCACCGGCGTTCGGACGATCAGCGGCAGCGACAGCAACAACCGCCGAGTCGACACAGATCGACTGTGCGGCGACTGGTGAGCAGCAGCTCATGGCGGGAGAACACATCGAGCATCCTACCGGAGAACACGACCAGCGGGAACTACAGGTCGACCAGGGCCCCGCGAAGCGTCGCCGCGGTCGGGACGCCGGCGATCCGAGCGCGCTGTGCGAGTCGCCCGTCCAGTACGAAAGTCGTCGGAAGAGACAGAACTCCCAGCTCGCGGGCGAGAGCGGGATGGGCGTCGATATCGAGCTCCAGCTCGACCGGTCCGTCGAGGTCGTCCACCACCTGCCCGACGACTCGCCGCACGGCTGCGCACGGCCCGCACCAGTCCGCCGAGAAGTGCAGAACCGTCGCCCTGCCCGTCTCGGCTCCGGCGGCGAGGAGGAGGGAGCGAACCTCGGACGAATCCTGACTCGATTCCGTCGTCCGTACTTTCCCGGCGCGCGCGCGGAAAACGACGCCGAGGACTGTCGCGGCGACCAGAGCGACGACGAGAACTGTGATTCCGATCATTGTTTCTCGATCTCGTCCAGGGAGATCGTCACGTTGCTCGCGGAGCCTTCGATGACGATCTGCGAACCTTCCGCGTACACGTCCGTCGGCAGGATTCCGAACGGGAGCGTCTGCCGATCGATCGTCTTGGTGAACAAGCCGAGCACCGCGGATTTGGCGAAGTCGGGGATCGTGAAATCGGCGCTGCCCTCGGGCCCGAAGTAGAAGTCGCTCGCCACGATCTTCACACTGTCTCCCTCCAGGATCAGATCGGCCTGGACGCTGACCGATGTCTCGATGGGGCCGACCGGAACGGTGCCGGTCAGCACGACACCGCCGTTGGTCGTCATACCGGATCCACCCGACCCGCCCGTGCCGTCGGACTTGTCCGCCGGGGGAGCGGAAACCTGCAGGTCGACGATGCCGAGGAACCGGCCGAGATCCGTCGCCTCGATGCGCACTCGGCCGTCGAGATCATCGACGGGGACGGTGTGGACCGAGCCGTCGGCGAGCTCGGACAGTGGGATGGACACGCCACGCAGATTGGCTTCGATGGTCGTCGCGCGCACGTACTCGTTGGGTACGTCCTGCGCCCGGATCTCCACGTTCTGATACTTGCCGTCGACCGCCTGCGTCAGGAAGGGAAAGCCGTGAATGGTCACCTGTGGGTCCGACGGGAGATCCCCGCCCTCGCGGATGGCGCGAGACACTCGGTACTCGGAGTAGGCGGCAACTCCGAAGTCGACGACGAGGGCGAGAGCCAACAGGCTCACGAGACCGATGATCAGTTTCCGCATCCGACCATTGTGACCGACGAATCGGGCACTGCGTTGAACGGAGGGGTGCGCAGGCACGCTAGTCTTGTCGCTTGAACAAGCAGTCGACTTCGCTTCCGAAGGCGGCGGTCCTTTCGAAGAATGTCGACACTCGTCGGCATCGGCACGACAGCGGCAAGAATGGAGGCTGTGTGGAGCTCCTGCTTCTGACCTCCGATCCCAATCCGGAGGCTGTTCTACCGTCGCTCGCGCTGCTCGCGCATCACGTGAGGCCTGCACCGACAGAGGTGTCGTCTCTGCTGGAAGCAGGCTCGGCGGATATCGCGCTGGTCGATGCCCGCACCGATCTCGCTGCCGCGCGTGGGCTGTGTCGATTGCTCGGCAGCACCGGATCGGCGATCCCCGTCGTTGCCGTGCTCACCGAGGGCGGCCTCGTGGCAGTCAACTCCGAGTGGGGTCTCGACGACATTCTTCTCCCCGGCACCGGTCCCGCCGAACTCGATGCGAGACTGCGATTGCTCGTGGGTAGATCCGGCGGCGTCGCGAGCCCGGAAGCGTCGGGCAAGATCACGCTCGGTGAACTCGTCATCGACGAAGGCACGTACACCGCTCGCCTTCGTGGTCGACCGCTAGACCTCACCTACAAGGAATTCGAACTGCTCAAGTACCTGGCACAGCATGCAGGCCGCGTGTTCACGCGCGCCCAGCTGCTCCAGGAAGTGTGGGGATACGACTTCTTCGGTGGCACCCGTACGGTCGACGTGCATGTACGACGCCTCCGCGCGAAGCTCGGCACCGAGTACGAGTCGCTGATCGGGACCGTGCGCAACGTGGGATACAAGGCCGTCCGGCCGAGTCGTACTGCCAAGGGTGGTGTCGTCGCGGCAGATTCCGACGGCCCCGACTCGGAGGACGTCGAATTCAGCTCCGCAAACGGAAGCACGGCTTGATCAGATGACCGTATCCTTCGACATCTCGCGGCTCGAGTCCGCAGCTGTCACCCCGGAGTTGTCCGAGCAGATTCATGCGATCCTTGCGCGCGCCACGTCGGCGGACGGCACGGCGCCCCTGTCGGAACAGGCAGTCAAGTCCGTGTCTGCTGATTCCGGTGCCATCCACCTCGTCGCCACCGATGGAACGCGGATAGTCGGGTACGCCGGAATCGAGCCGGCGGGCGACGGATCGCCCGCGATGGCCGAAGCTGTCGTCGATCCCGATTCACGGGGCGCGGGCACGGGCACTCTGCTCGTCGAGCGTGCTCTCGCCGAAGGCGGCGACGACGCTCGTGTGTGGGCACACGGAGATCTGGCGCCTGCGCGGGCGGTCGCGTCGAAACTCGGGTTGACGATCGCGCGGGAGTTGCTGCAGATGCGACGGCCGCTCGCTGTCCCCGCTCTTCCCGATGTGGTTGTACCCGAATGGATTTCGCTCCGGACCTACCGTGGACATCAGGACGATGCCGAGTTGCTGAGGGTCAACAACGCCGCTTTTTCCTGGCATCCCGAGCAGGGTGGATGGACCGAGAAGGACATCTCGGACCGTCGAAACGAAGCATGGTTCGACCCGGCAGGGGTGTTCCTCGCATTCGAAGAGGGAACCGACCACCTCCTGGGTTTCCACTGGACCAAGGTGCATGCGCCGGAGGCAGCCGAGAACGAGATCGGTGAGGTGTACGTCGTCGGTATCGACCCCGCTGCACAGGGGCGTGGCCTCGGCCGAGTTCTGACTCTCGCCGGTCTGCACTACTTGCACGGACGCGGGCTGGAGAACGTGCTGCTGTACGTCGAAGCAGACAATTCTGCCGCCGTACACACCTACGAACGACTCGCTTTCACGCGCTTCCACGTGGACGCCGCCTACGCGCGAGCGTAGAACCGGACATACAGCCCAGTCTGTTCATCTCCCGTTCACCGTTCCGGGGGTAGCCGTCAACCGGCCCCCCTTACCTTTTCTCCTGGGTGGCGCCGACGCTGCCCGGTGCGAGGGTCATCTCGAGGCCGGCACCTACACCTCGCCGCGCGAGCTTTCCTCGCACGGCGACACGGCACAAGATTCCTCGGAGGAAACAGGTGAAGCTCAAGCGCAGCGCGTCTCTCATCGGCGCAGTCGCGATCGGCGCGATGCTGCTGACCGCATGTGGCAGCGACGCGAATGTCGAGTCGACATCAGGCGCGGACTCGGCAGCGACATGCGAGGGTAAGTCCCCTCTGACCGGCGAAGGATCGTCGGCCCAGCAGAACGCGATGTCCAACTTCACATCCATCTACGCCGGTGTATGCGCAGGCAAGGCCGTCGAGTACACCACCAGCGGTTCCGGCAACGGCCGCACTCAGTTCGTCGCAGGACTCGTCGACTTCGCCGGCTCGGATTCGTCCATCAAGGACGAGCAGGCCGCCGCGGCAGCCGAGCGTTGCGAAGGCAACCCGGCATGGAACCTCCCGCTCGTCTTCGGACCTGTCGCAGTTGCGTACAACCTGGACGGCGTCGACAACCTCGTGGTGACGCCCGACGTCACAGCGCGCATCTTCAACGGCCAGATCACCACGTGGAACGACCCGGCCATCGCCGCTCTGAACGAGGGTGCAACACTGCCGTCGACCCCGATCACGCCGATCTACCGCTCCGACTCGTCGGGCACGAGCGACAACTTCCAGCGCTTCCTCGCGGCATCCGCTCCCGAGGCATGGACCCTGGACCACAGCTCCGACTGGGCAGGTGGCGTCGGTGAAGGTGCCAACGGCTCCTCCGGCGTCGCACAGGCAGTCGCGGCGACCCCGGGATCGATCACCTACGTCGAGAAGGGCTTCGCCGACCAGGAGAGCCTCGGCAAGGCGTCGGTCGACTTCGGTAACGGACCGGTCGAGCTCAGCAGCGAGACCGCAGGTGCTGCTATCGACAGCGCGGCGTTCAAGGGCGAGGGCAACGACCTCGTCATCGACATCGACGCCCTGTACGCCAGCAACACAGCGGACACCTACCCGCTGGTTCTCGCGACCTACGAAATCGTCTGCTCGAAGGGCTACGACGCGGACACCACCGCAGCGATCAAGTCCTTCCTGCTCAGCGCGGCGAACGAGGGCCAGCAGGGTCTGGAGGAAGCCGGCTACGTGCCGCTCCCCGACGCCTTCAAAGAGCGCCTCGTCACTGCGATCAACGCCATCGCCTGATTCAATGAGACGGGAGCTTGCTTCGACGCCACGGCCACGCGCCGTGGCGTCGGGGTAGGACCGTCGCAACCACGACACGAGAGACGTGAGCGGTATGAGCGACACCCACTCGATCACCGGCGTTACGTCCGCGGCGAATTCTCCCGCGGCCCGGTCGCCGCGGAACACGGAAGAACCCAAGCAATTGCCGGACAACAAGGCCAAGGGCGGCACCGTCACTCGCCCTGGTGACAGGATCTTCTCCACCCTTGCCAAGGGCTCGGGTGTCTTCATCATCGTGCTCATCGCCGCGATCGGGGTGTTCCTGCTCTGGCGGGCCATCCCGTCGCTGCAGAACAACACGGTCAACTTTCTGACCTACAACGGTCAGTGGAGTACCTCGGACACCGCGGCAATGGTGTTCGGAATCCGCGATCTGTTTCTCGTCACCGCCACGGTGTCGATCTTCGCGTTGATTCTCGCGATGCCTGTTGCCCTCGGAATTGCCATCTATCTGACCAACTACGCACCCAAGAAGGTCGCCGGTCCCCTCGGATACGTCATCGATCTTCTCGCCGCGGTGCCGTCGATCGTGTTCGGGCTCTGGGGCCTGTACGTTCTTGCGCCCGCCATCAGTCCGTTCGCCGAATGGCTCAACGAGAATCTGTCGTGGTTCCCGCTCTTCGCTACCGGGTCGGTATCCATCGCCGGTGGCGGCACGATCTTCACGGGCGGAATCGTGCTCGCCGTCATGATCCTTCCGATCATCGCAGCGGTCACCAGAGAGGTCTTCGTCCAGACGCCGAGGGGCCAGATCGAAGCGGCTCTCGCACTCGGGGCCACGCGCTGGGAGGTCGTGCGCACGACGGTCATCCCGTTCGGCAAGTCCGGTTTCGTGTCCGGCTCGATGCTCGGCCTCGGCCGCGCTCTCGGTGAGACGATCGCGCTCTACATCATCATCCGCAGCACACAGTCGACCTTCGGCTGGACGCTGTTCGACGGCGGATCGACCTTCGCAACGAAGATCGCTCTTGCGGCAGGCGAATTCAACAATCAGCTCCAGGCCGGTGCATACATCGCGGCGGGCCTCGTGCTCTTCGTGCTCACCTTCGTGGTCAACGCAGGCGCCCGCGCCGCGATCGCTGGAAAGAAGGACTAGGCCATGACCACAACCATGGATCGCCCGGTCAAGGAACCGACCTTCAAGGGCGTCAGTGCTCGTCGCAAATTCTCCAATGCGGCTGCCTCGGTGCTCGTCAGTCTTTCCGTGCTGGTCGCTCTCGTTCCACTGATCTGGGTGCTGTACACCGTTGTCTCGCGCGGTCTTTCGGCCGTCGTCGCACCGGCGTGGTGGCAGAACTCGCAGGCCGGAATCACACAGTTCATCGCAGGCGGCGGCGCCTATCACGCCATCGTCGGAACGCTGCTGCAAGGATTGTTCTGTGCTCTGATCTCGATTCCGATCGGAATCTTCGTCGCGATCTACCTCGTCGAATACGGTGCGGGCACACGGCTGGCCAAGCTGACGACGTTCATGGTCGACATTCTCACCGGTGTGCCGTCGATCGTTGCGGCGCTGTTCATCTACACACTGTGGATCGCGACATTCGGGTTCGACCGGTCCGGGCTCGCGGTATCGCTCGCGCTCGTGCTGCTGATGATTCCTGTCATCGTCCGATCCTCCGAAGAGATGTTGCGCATCGTTCCGCAGGATCTGCGTGAGGCGTCGTACGCCCTCGGTGTTCCCAAGTGGAAGACGATCGCCAAGATCGTCGTCCCGACGGCACTGTCCGGCATCGTCACCGGCATCATGCTTGCTCTGGCTCGCGTCATGGGTGAAACTGCACCGGTACTGATCCTGGTCGGATCTGCAACCGCGATCAACTTCAATCTGTTCGAAGGGCCGCAGACGTCACTGCCGCTCATGATGGTCGACCTGCAGAAAGCAGGAACCGGCGCGCTCACCTCCGAGCGCATGTGGGGAGCAGCACTGACGCTGATCCTGATCATTGCCCTGCTCAACATCGGCGCGAAGTTGGTCTCCAAGTTCTTCTCGCCCAAGAACTTCTGACCCTTTCCCCATAGAACTCCAGGAGCCGACCATGGCAAAGCGTCTCGACCTCAAAGACGTCAACATCTACTACGGCAAGTTCCATGCCGTCTCGAACGTCACCCTCGCCGTCCCGCCGCGCGGCGTGACAGCATTCATCGGACCGTCCGGCTGCGGAAAGTCCACCGTGCTCCGCTCGCTCAACCGCATGCACGAGGTGACGCCAGGAGCCCGCGTCGAAGGTTCCGTCCTGCTCGACGGAGAAGACATCTACGGTTCCGGCGTCGACCCAGTCGGTGTGCGACGCACCATCGGAATGGTCTTCCAGCGTCCGAACCCGTTCCCTACCATGTCGATCCGTGACAACGTGGTCGCCGGCCTCAAACTTCAGGGCGGCAAGAACAAGAAGGAACTCGACGAGATCGCCGAGCGCTCCCTCAAGGGAGCCAACCTCTGGAACGAGGTCAAGGATCGCCTCGAGAAGCCAGGCGGCGGACTGTCCGGCGGTCAGCAGCAGCGACTGTGCATCGCCAGGGCCATCGCGGTGCAGCCCGACGTCCTGCTCATGGACGAGCCTTGCTCGGCACTCGACCCCATCTCCACCCTTGCCATCGAAGACCTCATCGGCGAGCTGAAGAAGGACTTCACCATCGTCATCGTCACGCACAACATGCAGCAGGCTGCGCGCGTGAGCGACCAGACCGGCTTCTTCAACCTCGAAGCCACCGGTAAGCCCGGTCGTCTGATCGAAATCGACGACACGGAAAAAATCTTCTCCAACCCGGCCCAGAAGGCCACCGAGGACTACATCTCCGGACGCTTCGGATAGTTCGATTCCCTACGAAGAACCCCCGGCGCTCCCAGGAGTGTCGGGGGTCTTCCGTGTGCGCGGGGGTTGGGGTTCTCGGTTCTGGTGTGAGCGGATGTCACCTTCGGTCACCGTCGGAGGGTGTGAGCGGATGTCACATTTGGTAACTCTGAGTGGTCCAGGGCGCCATTCGCTCACTGAAAGAGCGCGAGGGTGACATTCGGTCACCCCAGCAGACGAGCGAATGTCACCCTCGGTCCACCCAGATGGGCAGACCAAAGGTGACATTCGCCCCCCACAACGGTGGACCGCCCAGCAGCCGCAGACCGTCAGGCGCTGGGGAGTTTCTTGGGGTTGGAGCTGAGCTCGGTGGGAAGTTCGCCGGTGACGAGGAAGATGACACGACGCCCGACCTCGACGGCGTGGTCGGCGAACCGCTCGTAGAAGCGGCCCAGAAGGGTGACGTCCACGGCTGCAGCTACGCCGTGCTTCCACTCGCGGTCCATCAGAACGGTGAACAGGTGGCGATGCAGATCGTCCATCGCCTCGTCCTCCTCGCGGAGCTTGGCTGCCCGCTCGGGGTCGCGTGTCTCGAGGACTTCGCGGGCGGACGCGCCGAGCTGGACGGCGATGCGGCCCATTTCGGCGAAGTAGCCGTTGACCTCTTCGGGGAGGGTGTGGTTGGGGTGACGACGACGGGTGATCTTCGCGACGTGCAGCGCGAGCGCCCCCATCCGATCGATGTCGGCGACGATCTGAATGCCGGATACGACAGATCGGAGATCGCCGGCTACCGGAGCCTGGAGGGCGAGCAGCGAGAACGCCTTCTCCTCGCAGACCGCGCTGAGGTCGGTGATCTTGTCGTGGTCGGAAATGACCTGCTCGGCCAGGACGAGATCGGCTTGCAGGAGGGATTGGGTGGCTTTGTCCATGGCGGACCCGGCCAAGGTGGCCATCTCACCGAGGAGATCGGCCAACTCGTTCATCTGTTCGTTGTAGGCGACGCGCATAGAAGCGAAGTTTAGTAGGTCACACCCAACCGGTCGTGGGCGCGAGGATGAACGGGGCATGAATGGATCGCGGTCAAGCGCAGGTATCGTCCGCTGCGTTGGTGAAGGCCAGGTCGGTGGGGAGTGCTGCGCCCTCGGTGCTGCCCTGAACCTGGGTCGCGTCGATCGGCTCCCCGAATGTCGTCGGCGCGTTCGTGTACCCGGGGTAGTCGGATCCGAGGACCACCTCGACCAAACTATCCAAGCCCTGGGACTGCTCGATGACGGCTCCAGGAATGGCCGACGCCACAGTCGCGGCTTCGGATTCCTGTCCCTCCGAGTAACGAACGACGGTCTGTGTCGCAGTTCCGACGAAGTTGCCGACGTTCACGATCTGGAACCCGTAGGTCGACAGTTCCTCGGACGCTGTCGCAGCCATGCCGGCGGTCTCGGACGCGTTGGAGACCTGGATCGACACCGTCGTCGGGTCGACGGCCAGCAACGGCGCAGTCTGTTGCGGAGGCGCCGGCGTCGTACTGGTCGTTTCCTCGCGTTCTTCACCGGGCAGCGGGTCGTCGTTGATGATGGCACTGAAGATCGCGGCGATGGCGTCGTCCATCGGGATTTCGTTGCCCCAGTCGTTGGTGCCCGCCGTCGGGAGGGTCAGGAACGTCACAGCGCCCGCGTCGACGTTCTGCAACGAGCGGCCGAGCGTCACCAGGTCCTGAGTCTTGACGTTCTCCACGAAGGTGTCGCTGGTGAAGGCATTGACGAAGCCGTTGAGCTTGCCGGGGTCGAGTAGGACTTTGTTCGACAACGCAGACCTGAGCAGGGAGGACAGGAATCGCTGCTGACGTTTGATGCGTCCGTAGTCGCCGTTGCCCTCGGAGTCCACGTGGCGTGCGCGAACGTAGTTCAGGGCCGTGCGGCCGTCGATACGTTGTTCGCCGGGCTGCGCGAGCACGGTCCCCAACTCGTAGTCGACGAGGGGCTGTGGAGTGCACACGTCGACGCCGCCGACCTCGTCGACCATCGACTCGAACCCCGCGAAGTCCATTCCGACGAAGTGTCCGATTTTCAGGCCCGATATCTTTTGGATCGTCTTCACCAGGCACTTCGGCCCGCCGAGCGCGTAGGTCGCGTTGAGCTTGTCGCCGTCGGCAGCCGGATACATCTCACCCGTGTACGTGTTGGTGTCGTTGTCGAACGCCTCGCATTCGGGCCTGGTGACATCAAGGTCGCGCGGGAAGGACACGGCGACGACGCGGCTGCGGTCGGCCGGAATGTTGACGAGCATGACTGTGTCCGAACGAGCACCTTCGGCGTCTTCGACAGTTCCTGCGCCGATTTCGCCGCTCGCGCCCGCTCGGGTGTCGGTGCCGACGATCAGGTAGGTCTCGTCGCCGTACTGGCCTGCCGCATCGACGACGTCGGTGGAATCGGGATCGAGCGCGGCGACCTGCGCGAATCCGCGGTCGGTGCTGCGCAGGTAACCCCACACCACACCGGTGAGTGCGACGGCCAGGATTGCGATGATGGAGACGAAGCCGCGCGCGACATTGCGGACCCGCTTGCGGCGGCGCACCTTGCTCATGGCAAGACGAGTGAGTGCGGGGCGGTCGTCGGCCGGGGCGCCGACGGCCTCGGGCTGCGCGGACACCGGAGGCGGGGTGTCGTCGGTGATCGGGTCGATCTTCTCGGTGGGGGCTTCGACATCCGGACCGGCGGCAGCGATGGGCGCGGGTGCAGGCGCCTCCGGCGCGCGTTTGTCGTCGTCGGCCATCTTGCCCACGAGCTCGGCCACGGAGACGGAGTCCGTCAGCTTCGGCGAGCGTTTTCCCAACCGGCTCAGCCTGCCACTGTCGCTCGGTGACCGTGGCTGCAACTCGTCGGGCTCGGACTGTCGCGGCGACTGCGGTGCAGCCGGAGGACGGGAAGAACTCGATCGAGGCGTGCTCGTAGACGGCGGTACATCGGAGGAGTGCTGTCGCACTCGGGAGATCGGGCGTTCCCATGGCGCCCGACCTTCGGGCGCAGGCGGGCCCGAATCTCGATCGTCACCCACGAATTCTTGGCCTTCCTGGCGGTGTCTTCACGCCGAGTCAGGCGATCCCAGCCATGATACTGAGGAAACGGTTCCGGTCCACTTCGGACGACCGGTCGAGGCCGTCCCCGCAGGTCAACCGCCGGAGTGCATCAGATCGGCGCCGACGGGAACGCGGTCGTCCTCCGGGTCGTCGAGCCATCCTTCGGGCAACGAGACCGCCCCCGGCGACCCCTGCCGTCCGCGCGGTCCCTCGGCGTCCTTCGGAAACGGAACCGACGGATCGAGACGTCCGAGCAGGTCGTCGAGCTCGGTCAAGGTTTTGACCAGTGCCATCGAGACCCGCAGGTCGGAACCTGCTGGGAAGCCGCGCAGGTACCACGCGACGTGCTTGCGCAGCTCACGAAGGCCCTTGTCCTCGCCATGGTGGTCGGCGAGCAGTTCGGCATGACGACGAATGATGGTTGCGACCTCGCCCAGTGACGGAGGGGTTGGCTCGGGGCGCCCCGCGAACCGTGCACTGAGCTCGGCGAACAACCACGGCCGTCCGAGGCAGCCTCGACCGACGACGACGCCGTCGCACCCCGTCTCGGCCATCATCCGCACTGCATCGGATGCCGAGAAGATGTCGCCGTTGCCGAGCACGGGCACGTCGGTCACGTGCTCCTTGAGGCGGGCGATCTCGTTCCAGTCGGCAGTGCCGGAGTATCGCTGCGATGCAGTTCGGGCGTGCAGCGCGACCGCGGCAGCACCCTCGGCCGCGGCGATGCGTCCGGCGTCGAGGTGCGTGTGATGTTCGGCGTCGATGCCGATACGAAACTTCACGGTGACGGGTACCGAGGTGCCCTCGGTTGCCTTGACGGCCGCAGCGACAATTCGTCGGAAGAGATTTCGCTTGTACGGCAGAGCAGCTCCGCCGCCCTTCTTGGTGACCTTCGGCACCGGGCAGCCGAAGTTCATGTCGATGTGATCGGCGAGGTTGTCGTCGACGATCATCTTGGCGGCGGCATACGTCGTGTCCGGGTCGACGGTGTAGAGCTGGAGCGAGCGAGGCGTTTCGGTAGGACCGAAGGTCGTCATGTGCATGGTCGCCGGTTGGCGCTCGACGAGCGCACGAGCGGTGACCATTTCGCAGACGTACAGGCCGGACGTGCTCCCGGCACGGGCGATCTCCTGCTCGCGGCACAGCGTGCGAAACGCGACGTTGGTCACGCCCGCCATGGGTGCCAGAACGACCGGACTGTGCAGTTCGAGCGAACCGATCCGCAGTGTCATCGAAAAGCCTCGTAATTTCTTGTGGTCGGTACTACAACGATCGAAGCCCGGCACCGACGTCGGTACCGGGCACGATCAGGATATGTCGACAGCTCAGGAAGCCTGACGCTCCGCCTTGGCAGCCTCGCGTGCGAGGGAGCGATCACGCATCTCCTCGAACTTGGTTGCCTGACGCTCCAGGTCCTCGAGGAACACGGCCAGTTCCTCGCGCCGGTTCTCGCCGCGGCCGGTGAAATCCTCGCGCTCGAAGATCCTCCACTTCCGCAGGACCGGCCAGACGACGTCTTCGAGGTGCTGACGCAGGTCGTAGATGCCGTGCTTGGCCATCAGAACACCGTTGCGACGGAAATTCGGCATGCCCGCACCGGGCATCTGGAAGTTCATGACGATGTCCGAGATGGCCTCGAGCGTCTGATCCGGGGCGATGTCGATCGCCGCACCGCAGATGTTGCGGTAGAAGATCATGTGCAGGTTCTCGTCGGCGGCGATGCGCTGGAGCATGCGGTCGGCGATCGGGTCGTCGCAGACCTTGCCGGTGTTGCGGTGCGACACACGCGTCGCGAGTTCCTGGAATGTCACGTACGACACCGAATGCAACAGACCGGTCGTCGAGCCTGCGGGTGATGCGAAACCGTTGGTCATGTGGATCATGCGCGCCTCTTCGAGGGCGACCGGATCTACGCCTCGGGTGACGACGAGGTAGTCGCGCATCACGATGCCGTGACGGTTCTCCTCGGCGGTCCACCGGCCGACCCATGTGCCCCAGGCGCCGTCCTGCGAGAAATTCTCCGCGATCTCGCGGTGATACGACGGCAGGTTGTCCTCGGTGAGCAGGTTGGTGATCATCGCTGCCCGCGCGACCTCGGAGAGCTGACTCTGCTCCGGGTCGTAATCCGTACCACCCAGCGCGGCGAAGTTGCGGCCGGAATCCCACGGGACGTAGTCGTGTGGGTGCCACTCCTTCGCCATGGACATGTGGCGGTTCACGTTGTCTTCCGCAACTGGAACCAGCTCTTGTAGCAGCTCCAGCTGTGTCAGATCCCTCGCCATTACATTGCCTCCATACATTGCGGATAACCGGACCCAGCTTACGGCACCGTAACTTGGCTGCGCACTCTCCTCGAGAGGCACGCCAGGCTCTGGTGATCAGCTGGTACTTCGGAGTATTTCCCCCGTGTCAGTTCGCTCCCCGTTGTCGAACCGTTACCGAGTGTACGACTGCGCCCTCGAAAAGTGGGTGCCCCATAGCTGCCGATCTGCTGTGCATTCGATCGCAGGCTTCCCGGGGAATGCGGCCGACACACCGCGTTGCGACATCTTCGACACACGATCGAGGCGAAACCGTCACCTGGGAAAAATCATTACAGGGTGTCCGATGCCGGGTGCGTGAATGGAACCCTCGAGACGACGACGTGGTGCCCCCAGTAGGACTCGAACCTACGACCTGCGGATTAAAAGTCCGTAGCTCTACCAACTGAGCTATAGGGGCGCGGATCGAAAGTGTAATGGTGCACATTCGGGGTGAGGGGAGGCACCCCCCAGCTATCTTCCGAAGCTGCTGCAGCCGTCGGGGGCGGGGACTCCTGCGAGCCGGTCGTCGATCCAGTCGTGGGAGGCGGGAAGACCCGACACCGCGACGATGACGTGTTCGCCGAGGTATTCCTCCAGCCGTACGTCGGCTCCGTGGGCGCACCACTCGTCGTACAACGTCTCGGCGCCCTGTCTCGGAATCCAGAACTCCTGCTGACCCTGATAGATGAACACCGGTGTCGTCGGGGCGAGGTCCCCGCCCATCCGGGTGTCGGCGATGATGGACTCCGCGATGGGCGAGCGGTCGACGTCGGGAATGTCCGAGAGTGCCTGAGTGGGAATCGGCGCCACCAGGCCCCCCGGTGCAAGTAGGTAGACGCACATGTCCTTAGCGATCTGGGCGAGTCTGAGGCCGTTCGCGTTCATGAGTTGGAACATTTCGGGATATTCGCGGGCAACGCCCATGGCGGCCGACAGGAACAGAGTGGACGACGCATTGCGACCGTTCATGGAGCCGAGCAGTATTCGATAGTCGATCGGGGCGCCGCCGAACGCGGTTCCGACGAGGTTGACTTCCGGCGCGTAAGTGGGGGCGAGTTGGGCGGCCCAGCCGGAGGCGATGGCGCCGCCGGAGTAACCCGTGATCGCGATCGGCGATTCTGCCGGTAGACCCAGCTGTGGGACCCCGACCATTGCTCGTAGTGCATCGAGGACGGCGTGTCCCGCCATGCGGCCGGCAGCGTATGCCTGCCTCGGGCCCTGATGATCGGTGACGACGACGGCATAGTTCTTCGCCAGAAATAGTTGTACCGCAACAATTTCCGGAGCGATTCCGCGCGGAAGCGTCCACGAGGGAGCGCACGTGTTGCCCAGCGAGTCGATCGCCATGTTGTAGGCAACCACCGGGCGAGTTCCATGGCCGGTCCACGGTGAGTTCGGAACTATCACGGTGGTGGCCGCAGCGACCGGCCGATTCTTGGAATCGGTGCTGCGATAGAGAATCTGGGTAGATGTCGTCGGTGTGAGGAGTGGGCCCACCTGTACCGAGCGGGTATTGAGAACACTTCCGGGAGGCAAGGATTCGTATCCGTCGGGCGGGTCGAACCATGGTTCGCCCAGGGGTGTCGCAGCCGCGAGAGCAGGGTCTTGGGCTGGAGTGATGAAATCGGTGACCGGGTCTGCGCCTGCCGTCCACGGTGCAGTCACGATCAGCGTGAGCGCGAGAAGTGTTCCTGCCGAACGAGTGAAGAGTGTCATGCTCTCACCTGGATTCGTAGTCGTGGTCGACCCGATGTGTTCTAGGCCACGTTAGAACTGTGGCGACGCGGATGTATGCAACGTGCTCACGTCGAGTTCGAAACGTTACGAGAGTGCAATGCGAGAATCCGTCGGCAGCAATGGCATAGCGAGCGCGATTCTCCAAGCGGCTCGAAAATCGTTGTAGTGCCGCGAGTTTGAACAGGTATTCAGTCGGACATGATCGGAGCGTCGGGATTCGACGAAAAGTGCTACCTCAGAGAATGATTCGCGGTTCAACTACATATGGATACCGCGTGATGGGATAACGGGAGGGCTATCCGAGGCTTCCACCTCGGATCCGGACCGAATTCGGGCGAACATCCGCTTTGCGTACCGGCAGATGCGGGCGAGTTCGTCGGTGGTGTCATGCGCGGCTCGGAAGGTCGCGAGATTGTGCCCGGGCGTGCGGGGGTGAGTACCCAGCCGTCGTATCGTGAGTACTCAGCCGTCGTATGTCGACGAGTACACCGTGCCGACTGTGATCGCCCGGTACTGTCAGTGGCGAACGATACGACATTCGGATGAAGGTCCCAGATAGCAGGCGACCCGAGTGCGCACCCCCTGCAGCGCACTCGAGCCGTGACGGAGCATACCACTCGGATTGTTTGTTGTGGCGCGTCGAATTGTCCGATTGCTGGTTTTCCCAGCTGTTTCCAAGTCGGAGGACGGTCATTTCGGGCCGAGGTGAAGTAGGCTCGAATAGCGGTATTGCCTGCAGATAGAAGCGGGTCGCGTGGGTTCGGAAGGCACGGAATAGCAATGGCACAACAAGAGCGCGCACGTAGGACCCGAGCAGCGATCGTGGAGGCCGCGGCGTCCGAGTTCGCTCGGCGTGGTTACGCGGCGGCATCGGTCAACACGATCCTCGAGGGCTCCAACGCCACCAAAGGAGCGATGTATTTTCACTTCCAGTCGAAGGAAGACCTGGCCAGGGCGGTGCTCACGTCGGCTCTGGACAAGTATGTCGCGATCACCGAACGCTGGAAGAACTCGACGCTGCATCCGTTCCATGTGATCCACGGCATCATCGACGACATCGCACGTGGGTTCCAGAACGACGTGATCATTCGGGCCGAGTTCCGTCTCATCGTCGAGCCCGAGTTCTACAGCGAAGTGCAGACCGGTGGCGGTCGGGTATGGGGAATGACGGGTCTCGGGCTCGCGCGGAGGGCTCAGGACATGGGCGACCTTCAGCCCGAGTTCGGCCCCGAGAAGTTCATTCGGGTGCTGGTCGCGTCGTTGGCTGGCCAGCGCTACATGGCCGACCTCGTATCGGACAGCAAAGATCTCCGATCGATGTTCGAAGAATCCCTCGAAGTGGTGCTGTTCGCGATGGCGACACCGAAGTGGCTCGATGCCTGGCGCGTCGAAGGATGGCCCTCCGAGTCCGTCGCGGCCGTAGAAAACGCCTCTGACCTGCCGGTTTGAGTTTTTCTCGAAAAGTGTCCTAAGCTATCCCAGCTCCCAACGGAACGCCGTTGAGGGTAACGTCGGAGCAGTTCGGCGGGCCCCCTTCGTCTAGCGGCCTAGGACGCCGCCCTTTCAAGGCGGTAGCGCGGGTTCGAATCCCGTAGGGGGTACGTAGGACAAGGTCGGAATTGACAAACCGACCTGCAGTACAGCAGTCTCTTGCAGGCCGCCGCGGTTCGAAGCAGGGTGATCACCTGCTAGGGTTTGTGTCGGTTGAAATACAAGCAAGGCCCTGTGGCGCAGTTGGTTAGCGCGCCGCCCTGTCACGGCGGAGGTCGCGGGTTCGAGTCCCGTCAGGGTCGCAAATTCGGTACGAAGGTGCCGGCTTGCGAGTGACATCGAGTTGAAATTTGATACCGGTGCCGCCCGGCCAGGTAGCTCAGTTGGTACGAGCGTCCGCCTGAAAAGCGGAAGGTCGCCGGTTCGATCCCGGCCCTGGCCACCACATCTTTGCCCAGTACAAAGGGCCACCGGCCCGGTTTCAGCTATCTGGTCAATCACGGTTCTACTTCTCGGTGGGCCAAAAGTGGGCCAACCGCCTGTTCTACACGGCTACTGTGGCCCTCTAGAGCGAATCCAGAGCCTCGGCCACGGCGTCCAGTTCCCCGTCGTACAGATCCGCGTACGTATGTGCTGTCACTGTGATCGACGCGTGGCCCATCGTCTTCTGCAGCAGTCGTAGATCGGCACCAGCAGAGCGAGCAAGACTGGCGTAGGTATGGCGCAGATCGTGGATTCGAAGTGTCGGTCGACCGATTTCGACAGTTTGAGCCCGCCACGACACGGTTCGAACCCAATTTTCCCGTCCCAGCCGGAAGCCTTTCGGAGACGCTATTGCCGGTTGCGTTCGCGGACGTCCACCGATTCGTGCCTCCAAGATCGGGTCGAGTTTGCGGGGGATCGGGATCGATCTCTTGCCTGCTTTGGACTTGGGAGCACCAACAACCAGCTTGCCACCCACCTGAGTGATCGATCGCCGGACTCGAATCCTCCGAGCGACAAGGTCGACATCCTCAACGTTGAGGCCCATCAGCTCGCCGAAGCGCATACCGGTGTAGGCCAGGATCGTCACGACATCACCCTGAGCTCCACACAGCCCTGCCAAAGCGTCTACTTCGGTGGGAGTGAGGTACACATGTTGCTGGTCGACGAGTGGTGGGAAGATCGTCTTTGCTGCGGGATTCTTGGCGATCCATCCCTCGCTGACCGCGTGATCGAGAACCATCTTGAGGACGCTGTGTCGCCACCTCTGAGTGCGAGGACCAACGTCGGTCATGGCGTTCACGAAGTCTTGGATGCTGCCTCGATCCAACTTGCTGACCGGCCAGCTGGCGAATGTCGACACCGAAAGTCGCCAACAGTCCTCGTAACCGCGTCGCACCTTCGGAGTCAGATCCTGCCGCGTCGCAAACCATGAGGTGTAGGCGTGGGCCAATGTGATCGAGTTTCCGCGTCGAGGGTCGAAGTAGACGCCCTTGCTGTGAGCGGTGAGCTGCTCAGCCTGAAACAGCCGCGCCTCACGCTCAGTCTGGAACGTTCGACGTCGCTTCACTCGGCCTGGCAACCTCCACTCGACAACCCATCTTGTGCCGTTGGTCGTCTGCTTCTTCGTGATGGACACGCGCTACCCCGTCACACGGCGCGAGTTCAAGAAGTCGGATACGTCCGACAGCAACCAACGCCTCCGTCTCGGGCCGAGCCTGACGTGAACCGGGCCGTCGCTGGGAAGAGACGGGTACGCCTCTCTCCGCACTGCAAGGTCATGCAGCGTGCTGACCGGTATCGACGTCATGTGGCTAACTTCCTGCGCAGTCAGCAACGGGTTGTCGGTCCAGTCACCGTTGGGGCGCGGTCCTCCGGCCGACACCGAATCTGCGGTGGTTTTCATTTCGCACTCCTTCTCTTGTGGGCGTTTCGACAGTTCGAGCAGATGACTGGAACTGGTGGAGCTGGTGGGTGAACCGAACCCAGTGGTGTCCCGCATCGGCCGCATTTGATCTTGACGCGAACCTCGCTCCCCATCGACTAACCCGATGGGCACTGAGCGGTTGTCGGGAACTCGCCGTTGTAGATCAGCATCAGAGCCATAGGGCCGCCGTCCAAGTCCCGGATTCCACGAGCGTTGCCCTGGTTGAACCAGCAGTAACCGCGCTCCCAGAATGTTCCCGTCGGACGAGGTAGAGCTGTTGTAGCCCCTGTCTGGGCTTCGATATCGGATGGTGCAGTCGCGAAGAACGGCATAGACGCGCTTTGACTCGCGTCACGGTGGCCGCCGCATGCTGTCAGCACCAGTACCGCGAAGAACGCCACTGCAGCCAGCGCGAGCGCGGTCCGGCGTGCCTTCGCCCGAGCTTGCTCCGCTGCACGAGCTGCGTCGATGCGGATGGTAACGGGCCAACGACCACGCTCGAATACGTTCTCTCCTTGGTGCATTCGCTGAACCTCCCTAGTTCGAAGTAGATATGAGCTGTGGATCGCGAGACTTCTTCGATACGATCGAGGCACTCGCATGTTCCTCGGACATGAACGAGCATCGGACCCGAGCGAAGCCGTTCGCGCCGAGGTCGGTGACGCAAACCCCCCGATCGGTTGGCAGCCGCAGCTCCCACGGCACAGTCCGCGAAGACCTGATCGAATCACCCAGAGCTGCCACGCCTGCATCGTCGGTCGACACGGCGAAACACATTCGGAAACCACAGTTTTCGCGGATTGCACTGGGGATGGAGTCGGTGGTTGGCTTTTGGGTGACAAGCACCGTCAGGTGACCGACGGATCGACCTCGCCGAATGAGATCTGTGACCATTGCGATGATCACTTCGCGGGACTTCTTCTCTGCAGCTCTGGTCGACATCTTCTGGTCGAACAAGAACTGGCACTCGTCGATGAAAGTGACGACCAATGGAAAAGCCTCTGTCGGTGTCGAACCCGCACCCCAAACGTTGGATCTACCCACTCGCTCGCGAATAGTTTGGAGCCGATGCAACATGATCGAGTGAACGTGCTCGATCGACAATCGGATGTCTTCCAAATTCGACTCCTGTGAATCGAATCTGAATGCCCTGTCGCGCAGCCAGTCCCATTCGCTGCCGCCCTTGCCGTCGACTACAGCAAGCTCGACCGACGACGATGCACAGAGTGTTGCCATGATGGCTTGCAGGGAGCCCGACTTTCCGGAGCCTGGGGCACCGGCGATCAACCAGCCGCTACGCTCGCGAAGGTCGAATAGCGCATGTCCGGTATCAGTGACCCCGATTGGCAACATGAAGTCTTCCATCCGATCAGGTGTAACGACCTCGCGGTGAACACCCAACGGATCAGTGGGACTGAGAATCTCGATCCCTACGTGAACAGGGTCGATCGCAACAATCCGAACACCGCGCGGAGCGGCGAGCATGACTGCCAATTCACTTGCCTTACGGGCGTAGCTATCGTGCGTCTGGCCCCGTACGAGGCTGACGATTGCGATCGCACCGCCGGAGGGGGTGGAGAACGCGTCTGAGGGAGTGGGGCAATCGATCACCCCATCCCGAGGATCGAGATGCACCAGCCCGACGCGATTCCAAAAATCGATCCACTCGCCGGACGAGCGAGACGCTTGTAGCAGCGGCTGCAGAAGCATTTCCTGCTCTGGGCGCAACCGGTCACGAATCCGGTGCTCAGCGTCATCGATGGTCGAGTCGATTCCATCGGCCATGCGGACGTAAACCACGGTGGCAACTAAAAGTGCCACCCAGAACGCGAGCATCACCGCTCGACTCGATCGATCTTGCGCACAGTTGGTCCTGAAAGGGCCATCACGCTGCCGCTCCAGTCTTTTTCGGTGCAGCGGTTCCGTCGAGAGGCTCTACGCCCTGCACCTCGTACCAGAATCCGCCGCGCGCACCTCCCTTGCCAGCCGTAGCCCACGGATGAATGACCAACGCGTCCCCGACGAGCCGAATCGGTGCGAAGTCTGGCAAGGCAGGAGTTGCGTGGTCCCAAACAGTGAACTTCATCAGCTTCTTGCCCTCAGGGGTGCTAGCGATGGCCTTGATTTCCCATCCTGGTAGCCCCTCCCTGTTGACCTTGGGAACTGCGTCCTGGCCCATTCCATCCAACTTCTGCGCAGTCTCGATGTGAATCAGGGTCCAGCCCGCCGGCCAGCGTGCCGGAAACGTGTCGAGCTCACCGATGGTTGCCATGAATTTTCTCCTCTGGTTCGACTTGATTCATTGCGATCTACGGAGGTCAAGGCGCTTTGCCCACAGTCGTCGAAAACCACTACTGCAGACTGGGTTTAGTCGTCTGCGACCTTGCATCCAAGGCCCTGCGAGCCTCCTGGTCCAACGGGACTAGCTCGTTGGCCCTCCGCAACCGTAGAGCACAAATATAGATGCTGGCAAGACCAAATATGTTGTGCAGCAACGGATAATGGTGACTCCCCGGCGGAATGGCCACGGGCATCCCACCCTGCTTGCAGGAGTGCCCAGCCGCGGTTGCCCCTCCGTGTAGCCGCGGTGGTTTCCAGTCGTCGGTCCCTGTAGGTTCCCACAGGTCACCCCCCATGGATTCCCCACGTCGCGCCCGGTGGGTTCCCGCACGTCACCCCCGTGATTTCCCCACGTTGTCCCCGGTGGGTTACCCGCACGAATTCCGCGTCCACCTCACCGACCACAACACCCTCCGCCCCCGAGCACTGGCGAATACGCGGCGCGCTGATCGACAGTCGCCAGGACGGTTGCGATGTCCGGTTCCCCAGGTTCCGGCGGTGTCTACGTTGCGGCCGGTTCGATCGGAGTGTGGACACCCTCCATGTCGCGCACGCTCTGCTCACGCGTCGTGTGCCAATGTTGCCCAACGAAAAGATTGGGTAAGATAGATGAATGAACACACCGACACCTCGCGGAGGGCGGGCTACACCGTGACTTCTCGCATCGATCAGACGGGCAGTGACGACGTCGTTACGGGCAAGCCCCCGGTCAGCGGGGCGATCCGAAGCAAGCCTGATGGAGAAACCAAGAAGCGGGTCAAGACCGAGGCCAAGAAGGCGAAGCGTGTCGTTCGGTCGCCTACGAAAGCTGGGTCACGCAGACACACGCCCACTCACTCTCGACAGGGCCTGAAGACTCCTGCGGACGACCCGTTGTCGGTCGATCGTGTGACCTATCTTCTGACCGTATTCACCAGCAAACGACTGGCAGGGTGGCTCGGGGTAAGCCCGTCTCAGACCTCCCGTTGGTCACAAGGGTATGAGCGTCCAGGTCCCGCTGTGGCTCCGGCG
Source organism: Rhodococcus yunnanensis NBRC 103083 (assembly GCF_001895005.1). Classification (GTDB taxonomy): domain Bacteria; phylum Actinomycetota; class Actinomycetes; order Mycobacteriales; family Mycobacteriaceae; genus Rhodococcoides; species Rhodococcoides yunnanense. The sequence goes on from NZ_BCXH01000021.1 coordinate 75,980, forward strand.
CTGATAGACCTCGAGCATGTGTACGCACGAGCTCGGCTTGTGTGGGGGGAAGAAGCTGCTGGGATCTGGTTGGACAGCCCGAACTCATTTCTCGACGGGGCTCGACCGTTGGACGTGCTGTACATCGACGGCCCCGGTCGGGTTCTGGAAAGCCTGGACGCTGAGATATGGGGCGGGGCAGCCTGAGTGCTCGTCCGCCGCATCTTTCCGTACCTCGCATCAGCCAAGGCCGGACAGCCGGGGCATCCTGAGTACGAACACCATCCTCAACGAGGTGGCCGTGTCGATCACCCCGACTACTACACCTGGTACGTCGCACGACAGCCCGAAGCGGCGTGCGGTGAGTCGTTCGGAAACCTCGCACGGTGGGTCGACTCGATGTTCGACTTCCCGATGATTCCGGGTGCACGCCGCGTCCTGGGAACGTACGAGCTTCCGAACGACCTACGGATCTGCGACCTGGACGACCCCCAACGCTTGATCGAACAGAACCTGCGCCCCACCCAAGTGGTGGCGAGAAATCTTTCTGTCACCTCGACGTGGGGCCATCAGATCTGGTCGCAAACGACACCGGCTATCGCCGGTAGGCAGTGGCAAGCGGTGCAGTGGTATTCTTTTCATCGCCCCGCCTGGACGGTGATCGCGAGCTGGCATCGGCCTCGATTCGTGCGCCAGGAGGTCCTCGCTCTCGATCATCCTGCGATTATGGAGGCCGCGTCGGCGCTGTATCGGCCGCTTCCGTAGCTGACCTGCATTTCGGCGACGATCAGGCGGCCGTGCCGTCAGCTGTTCCACCGTGGATGGCTCGCCGCGCAATCTCCGCGTAGGGTTTTTACGAAATACTGGAGGTCTCGAAGCCTGAATGCACCGATTCAGCGACGGTCGGCCGCACGCTGTAAACACGAAATGCCCTGCCGTAGTGAGAGAATTGTTCTTGTCTAAGGAACATTTCAACCACAACGAAGGGCATCTGGCAGATGTAACTATCCCATACCCGACCCGTCGCTGCCGCATCCTTCGACGACCCCATTCTGGTATCCGCGGCCGGATTGGTGCCGGTGATGGCGTTGGCGCAGCGATCAGGCCTGCTCACGCTCTCCGACGACCATCTGTCGGTTCCGGGCGACACGGGATCCAACGCAGGCCGCGAGATCGGATCCCTGGTCGCGGGTGTGGACAGTATCTCCGACATGGCGATCCTGCGGCACGGTGCGATGCACATTCTGTTTCGAGCGGTTTTACGCACCCTCGACCCTGGGATCGTTTCTGCGGCAGTTCCGGTTCGGTCGCGTCCGCCAGCTCGATGCCGTCGCCTCCCGGCTACTGCTGGCACTGACAGATCGCACACCCGCTGCTGGCGGGGATCGACACCAGCCGAGTGATGGTCGACATCGACGATTCCATCATCGAAGTCCACGGCCACAGCAAACAAGGATCCGGCTACGGTTACTCCGGCGTCCGAGGCCTGAACTCGGTGATCACCACCGTCACCACCAGCACGACCGGGCCGGCCATCACCGCCCAACGCCTCCGCGAAGGTGCCTGCGGATCCTCCCGTGGTGCCGCACGCATGATCGCCGACACTCTCACCACCGTCGACCGACTCCGCGACGCAGTCTCGAAAACCGACATAGACACCGTCACCGTGGACGCATCACCGAAGCCGTTGGTGCGGGCAGATTCGGCGTTCTTCGGATACCCCAGCATCGGTGCCGCGCTGCGCGGCGGCGCGGACGTCCCGATCACCACCAGCCTGAACTCGGTGACCAAGACCGCGATCAGCTCGATCGCGGACGACGCCTGGACGCCGATCCGATACACCAACGCCCTCTACGACCACGACACCGAGCAATGGATCTCGGTGGCCGAAGTCGCCGAAATCCCGTTCACCGCGTTCGCGTCCGAGAAGAAGGCCACCACGTCCCCGGCCGGCTGGTCGTGCGCCGCATCCCGGACCTACGACCGAAGAAAGACCAAGGCCAGGGCCAGTTGTTCGACGTCTGGCGCTTCCACGCCTTCTCAACCACCACCGACCCCGGCGTCCTCGACACCGTGACCGCCGATCGAATCCACCGCCGCCACGCGATCATCGAACAAGTCCACGCCGACCTGAAGAACTCCGCCCTCGCACACCTGCCCTCCGGGCATTTCTGCGCCAACGCAGCTCGGCTGGTTTGTGCGGTCATGGCCTTTCAACATCACCCGCGCCGCCGAGACACTCACCAGCGAGCCGACACTCGCGAAGGCCACGACCGGAACCATCCGGCGGACTCTAATCTCGGTCCCGACGCGGATCGCCTACTCCGCGCGAAAACTCACCGTGCACCTACCACAGAAGTGGCCATGGGAGAGAGCCTGGATCACACTGTTCGACAACATGTTCAGACGAAACGCTTACATCGCGACCTTACACCGCGATCCCCGCCCGCCCACAATGCGAAAGACCCAGTGGAACAACCCGATATCCCGCTCGGGCACTCAACCACGCCCACACCTGCGCTGGGACCACACAATTCACCGCCACCGACTCAACCCATCGGTGCATTCAGGCTTAAGCGGCCGAGACCTACCGATCGCCTTGATGCTCTGCAACCATTTCAGTTAGAGCGAGGTCACGAACGCTTTCAATGCCGAGAGCAGTGCTTTCTGCTCCAAGGAGATCTTCCGAGCCGAGTCGACAGACGAGCTAGTCCGACCGCACGAGTAGGGTCCTTACACGCGATGCCAACAACCGGATGCCGCTATGCTTTCAATGCGGTTATTATCAGGCTCGTGGGATTTTCAGCGCAACGCTGGGCTCGATCCATGTCCTCATCTGTCACGAAGTTTGCCACTTTCACTTGCTCCCAAACGACATTTGCGAAGCCGGCCTCTTCAAGTATTCCGACAATCGTCGAGGTTGGCCAATGGTGCACCTCGATTTCCGTTGGCGGGTCAGTCAGCACGGCAACCTTGAACTTATCGCCCTCACGTGGGTTCTCTGGGCGACTAGTTTTGAACCCTGCGGCCGCTTCTGAGCGCGCACTTGAGTCCGCGTTCGCGCTCAAGGCGACCAGACGGCCGCCTGAGACCAGATTGGCGAACATAGTGGCCGCCATCGCAGACATCGACTCTCGGCTGTCGGCGTAGTGCAGGACATGCACAGCAGTAACGACGTCGAACTCCGCAAGCTTTGGCATCGCTCCAAGATCGTGGACGTGATACTTCACTCCCAGAGGATTTGCAGCCTCGGATTGCTCCGCGAGTGCGATCATGCCGGGCGATAGATCCATTCCCACAACGTCTTTGGCTCCCAGCTGCGCGATTCGTCGAGTGAAACTACCCTCGCCGCAACCCACATCGAGCACTCTAAGACCTTCGAGTTGCCCAAGCGCAGCCTCGAACGACGGCCATTCGAGATTCTCTCTGACAAACCGAATAATCGCTTCGACTTCATCGAAACTGGCAGCAATTTGGTCGTACTGGTCGGTGTCATCGGCCATTTCACGTCCCCCGTTGTCGATCATCATGACGCTTGACTGAATATTCTCAGCTTTTGGATTGAGCAAGAATTTTGTCGATGACTTCACTATCAGCATCCGACAAGGTAGCCCCACCATTATCTTTGAGGGCAGCCGTCGCCTCCACCGGTGGTGAGTAATCGTAAAGGCCAAGAGCCTGAGTCACGTCCCATGTAGCGACAAGGGTCTTCTGAAGTTGAATTCTTATCAGGTCTTGAATCTTGACCGTCTGGGCAGTCCCTGGAATCGCCACATTGCGTGAATCTTCCACCGACTCGTATGCCGCCTCCAGCGCGCGGGCAGTCGTACGGTACGCACTCTCGAAACCTCCGCCAGCCAGATTCGCCGACTTAACTAGGTCCGCTTTGGTCGGAGTATCCGACGTTGAGCTTTCTACAGACGATCCTTTAATTCCGGCCGTTACTTGTGTGTTCCACTTCAGTATGTCTGCGAGCAGGTCTCCGATGTCCACCGACTCTTGGTGGGTCGGCCTGCTCAGGTCTCCAACGGTCAGTTCGGAGATGTATCCGGCGAGGTCTTCGTTTGCGGCATACAATGTTGCAATCTCCACAGCTGGTCCTCACTTTTGATCACGGTGTCATTCCGCACCTTACCGGGATGGCGGTAGACATGGGCGTTTCCTTACCAAGTCAAGCACTACCTGTTGCTCCTCAAGCTAACAACATGAATCGATCCCCCGCAAGGGTGTATACGGATACGTTTAGCGTCGCGATGTCACAGAGCGTCTCAGGAAATTCCGGCTGAATTTATTGTGGCATACCCCTGTCCGCGATCAGGCTTCAGCGAAGTCTTGCCAGAAAATATGGCATTCGCCAGTGGTAGTGGCTGGTGGTAGAAGTTGAGCGAGGGACCGACGTCGAAGATTTTCGATGAGGAGATGAAGAACGGTAGTTCCGCAATTAGATACTTCTCTGCTAGTGAGATCTGCTCATCGGATGGGCGTCCGGCCAGCCCTTTCGATGCAAGAATCTCCTTTGTCATGGTTTCGCTCGCTTCACGAAGAACCGGATCTAGCGAAATTTCCCGTGCACAATGCCCCACGCTATTCAAGTAGGTCGCGTTCGTGGACAATTGCGATATCCCATGAAGGCCATCGTTAGCTCGCGGACCCCCAATTTCTTGCCAGGCACGATGGACGCGATTCTTAAGAACGTTTGTCTCAGCGCGAGCCTTCTTCGCTGCTTTCTGCGCGTCATATCCCAAGGCGCGAAATGTGTAGTGAAGTGAGTTGTCAGGAATGACCACGTCTATTTGTCGAAACTCTGAGCGCAGCCAGCCAAGAATCTGCGCGATACGACGTACGTTGAAATAGCTGTTACCTGGACTGACTCCGAACACGGCGTGCTGGCGCGACTCCCATACACTTTCGCATTCTGGAGTAAGTGGCTGAACGCTAAATTCTACGCTTCCGATACTTCTGACCTCATTCACGTCCATCGGCCTGATCCAAGCGCAGTGGATGAACCGAGGTACGTGTCGCGGAGCTTTTCGCGAACGATTTTGCCCGTGGCGGTCCTCGGCATCTGATCACCTTGAATTATTATAGGATTGGCCAACTCAGGCAGACCCGTAATGACACGTGACCAATCGTCGCTGTCCAAGTTGCCATCAAACGTGGCGACCACCGGTAGTGGCGGCCCATCGACCCTAGGAAGAATGGCGACGTCTGATCCTTCTGCAAGCCTATCTACGATGGTGTCCTCGAATTCTAGGTAACCCATCCCTGCCGTGTAATTGACTTCGCGATCAACTATCCTGAGCGCTCCGGTCCGCGTCAGAATTCCAATATCTCCCGTGTTCCACCAATCGCCAACAACTTTCTCCTTCCACCGGTCCAGCTCGCCGTAGTAGCCGGCGCATCGTGCCCTGGTCTTCGCAAGTACCAACCCGGCTCGGCCTCTACCTACGGACTGGAACGTGTCGGGGTCGACGACCATCAGCTTTACAAATCCCGGCATAGGGCGGCCGACGACGCGAGGTCCTGGCTTGTGGTCCCGGGGGCGATTGGCTGCTCGACGCGAGATGACCGTCATCCCCATGCCACCCGTTTCAGACTGACCGTAGCCCTCGCGCCAGAGAGGGTATCTGTGACTCGTCGCATTCATGTAGCGCCTAATGACTGGCCACCGAACCGCATCGAAATTGCATACGAAGACCCGGACCTTTGAGAACGGGTTGTCGGCTCCAGTGCGTAGAAGTGGCTCCATAGCGGAGTAGTCAATGGGGAGGGCTTCGACAAAGGTTGGCTTGTGCTGCCTGAACATCTCCTGCACCCGGTCCAGATCAGGCTTGTCCATCACTAGGACAGTTGCGGGTGACAGTGTCAGAACTGAGTAGATCCATGTGAACGCCCGTGCATGTACGTAGGGGGTGAACATTGCAACGATGTCGTGTCTACGAAACGTGAGCGGATGGAGGTTTCGGCACTCCAGCCGAGCCATCTGCTTCTGAATAGTTGAGGGGGGGAATACGACAAGTTTTGGAATGCCGGTTGTCCCGGATGTGTGGGTTAGCATGAGCAGCTCGTCGTCACTCCGTCGTACTACATCCAAGAACGGCGGTGCTTCGATATCCGAGAAATCACGCGCGGCCACTGCATTGCCATCAACGGCGAATATACGATTTGTCAGGGCAGGGAATACCGCTGCAGTGATCTCCATCTTCCCGATACGTGTCGTGTCGCTAATAACAGCCGTGGGCTCAACTCGCTCAATGAGACTGTGCACGGCTTCCTTCTGCAGTAACCCAGATAGCATTACCGGGATTGCACCGATACGCACAATTGCCGAAGCGAACAGTATGCAATCGAAATGGTTTGCCTTATAGACGACGACCCTGTCGCCGGGGTTTACGCCGATTTCGTTCAAGATTCCCGCGGTAGTTCTCACTATTGAAGCGAGATCAGGGAGGTCCAACACATCTCGTTTCTCCCGATCAATATCGAGCGGGCGAGAGAGATGAAAAGTCATAGGTTTGCCTGACGTGCTTCGGTGATCAAAAAGTTCACCCAAGCTGAAAGTCCAGTTTGGTTCCATTTACGATCTACTCCTCATCTAGAACCCGCGAACACATTTGGTGTACATCCACTTGAACAGCTCGTAGCGTTTAGGTAAACAGTGCGTCGTGGCCGCGGCATGAAGATGTGGCTCGCTAGTCGCGGATTGTTTAAAGTTGAATAAAACACCGTAAGTCTGTTCAAATCTGCATGCTGCATGGGTCTGCCTTCGGCCCCCCCTGACCGCTGTATCGACATGCGCTCTATACGCTTCGACAAAGCTATACCTGGACGGGTTCTGCGTGTCAATGTTCCGGCGATTTGCTCTTTGCCGTCAGAAAACATGAACAAACGCCTGTTCACTGCTCTCGCGCCACTTCAAGATTTATCGGACTCGCTGCGACACATTGTCCATCCGCAGGTCAAGCGTTATTTTGTCGCCAGGCCGAAGAGGTGCGTCAACTCGCGTACGGGAGATGCTCAATCATTCTTCTTGTCATTCAGCCGACCGACAATTTCGCCCCCATGGGGGTTAAGTCACCTTGCGGCAACGGAAATCGGTTGATACTTGAAGCAAGTCGGTGCTGCGTTGAACCACAACCATCGGACACACTCATGTACGGTAATTGCTATGGATACCCTGAGAGAAGTCCATGCCCGCGCGGTTCAGCTGACAGTTGATGCAGTGAGTCCAATCTCGGTCGGTAGTTTGTCCGCACCCACGCCCTGCAGTGAATGGGACTTAGCGCAGTTGTTAGACCATATGACCGTTCAGAATTTCGGTTTTGCAGCTGCGGCAGGAGGTAGTCGCGATGAGGATGTTTGGAACACCGGAATGCATCTAGATAATCTTGTAGTCGATTATCTGGAATCAGCGGAACGTGTCATCGAGGCATTTTCCGCAAGCGACGTTGTAGACCGCCAGTTCTACCTGCCAGAGCTGTCAAGAGAGCAGCAGTTCATTGGATCGCAGGCAGTCACGATGCATGCGATTGATTCGATGATTCACTCGTGGGATGTCGCTCGTGCAGTTGGAAGTATAGTTGAGCCAGATTTCGATTTGGTTGAGATGACAATAGAGATCGTCGAGCAGATTCCAGATAATGAAGAGAGACGGAAGCCCGGAGCACACTTTGGCCCCCGCGCTAGTATCGGTGACACCACCGGATCAAGGTTTGACACTGCGCTGGCGTTGCTCGGCCGTTCTCCTCGCTGGCCGCAGAACTAATGACCTCTTCGTCGTTCACCTTAAGCGGACAACCACGTCGATCCATGAAAGCTGATGACACGAAATGCATTCTGCGCGACCGACGAGTTGCCTACCTTAGCCTGAATGCACCGATTCAGCGACGGTCGGCCGCACGCTGTAAACATGAAATGCCCTGCCGTAGTGAGAGAATTGTTCTTGTCTAGGGAACATTTCAACCACAACGAAGGGCATCTGGCAGATGCAACTATCCCATACCCGTTCTTCGGGTACCCCAGCATCGGTGCCGCGCTGCGCGGCGGCGCGGACGTCCCGATCACCACCAGCCTGAACTCGGTGACCAAGACCGCGATCAGCACGATCGCGGACGACGCCTGGACGCCGATCCGATACACCAACGCCCTCTACGACCACGACACCGAGCAATGGATCTCGGTGGCCGAAATCCCGTTCACCGCGTTCGCGTCCGAGAAGAAGGCCACCACGTCCCCGGCCGGCTGGTCGTGCGCCGCATCCCGGACCTACGACCGAAGAAAGACCAAGGCCAGGGCCAGTTGTTCGACGTCTGGCGCTTCCACGCCTTCTCAACCACCACCGACCCCGGCGTCCTCGACACCGTGACCGCCTGTCGAATCCACCGCCGCCACGCGATCATCGAACAAGTCCACGCCGACCTGAAGAACTCCGCCCTCGCACTGAACTGTCCTGGGACTGGTGGAGACTGTGATCTCACCAGGAAATGCAGATATGGGTGCACCAAGGAAGTTCGATACCGAGACGCGTGATCGGGCGGTTCGGATGTATCGGGACCGTCTGGCCGAGGCAGGCGACACCAAGATCGCCGCTCGAAAGCACGTCGGAGCGCTGCTCGATATCAATCCCGCGACGATCCGGAATTGGGTCGAGAAGGATGAGCCGGTAACTGGCGCGGAACAGTCAGAGGCAGCGGTCGATCGCGATGCCGAATTGAAGGCGTTGTGGTGCGAGAACTCCGAATTACGAAGAGCCAATGAGATTCTCAAGACGGTGTCAGCGTTTTTCGCAGCGGCGGAGGTCGTCCCCCGCAAGCGGGAGGTGCCCCATGCCGACTTCGGTGATCGTCGACTACATCGACGAATACCGGCACCGTTTCGCCGGTCGTCCCGATCTGCACCGTGCTCCGCGAGCACGGCATCATGATCGCCCCGTCCACCAATTACGCCGCCAAGAAACGCGGCGCCGTCTCCGCAGCCGCTCTCGAGGAGGCGTACGCCGCGAACACAGTCCACCGGTTGTACGTGGCCAACAGGAGGCTCTACGGGATGCGGAAAATGTGGCATGCGATGAAACGCGCAGGCCATGAGATGGGTCGCGATCAAGTCGGTCGGTTGATGGCGATCTGTGGCGCGGTCGGCGTCGTCCGCGGACGCCGGCGCACGGTGACCACCCAGTCGGATGATCGTGCACCTCGACACCCGGATCTGATCGACCGTCAGTGGGATGCGCCGACCCGTCCGGATCGGTGGTGGGTTGCTGACTTCACGTAATGGGGTGGTCGGCACCGTATGCGACACGAAAAGACGACTGGCAGGTGGTCACTGAGATTTTACCGACCGGGGCGCAGTCTGAGGTGGTGAGCTGCTGGAAGGTGATCACTACCCTAGATCGCACGGACTGCACCCGAGGTCTGACCGTAGACGGTGGCCCTGCCAGTCGTTCGAGGTACGTGATCGGCTTGTGAGATGCCGCGCCACCGAGCGCTGTCCATTAGGTCGCCGCACCACCTCGAGCTCACAGGAAGGAGCATCAGCCAGCGAAAGGACACCGAACATGGCACTGACCGTCGGGATCGACTGGGCCGAGATCCACCACGACGTCGCCATCATGAACGCCGAAGGAACCGTGATCGCACGAGCCAGAATCGACACCGGTGCAACCGGATTCATCGAACTGCTCGACCTCGTTGCATCGCACGGCGGCACCGCGGACAACACCCCGGTCGCCATCGAAACCGACAAGAACTTGCTCGTCGTCGCACTCGCCGACGCCGGCTTCACCATCTACCTGATCAACCCACGGGCGGTCGCCCGCTACCGCGAACGCCACGGTCAAGCAGGGGGCAAGTCCGATCCCGGAGACGCCGCGATCCTGGCGAACATTCTGCGCACCGACCGCGACGCGCATCGAACCCTCCCGGCGACCAGCGAACACGCCCGCGCCGTCAAAGCCCTCGCCCGCCAGCACCAAGAAGCATTATGGGCACTGCATCAGACACTGAGCCGGCTGCGGTCGGTCCTCCTCGAATTCTATCCCGCAGCGCTGCAAGCATTTCCGAATCAGAAACACAAAGCAGCCCTGACAGTGTTGGCAGCGGTACCCACACCGACCGCCGGCCGCGCCCTCACCAAACGCAAGCTCGTCGCCTTGCTTCACCGCGCAGGACGCCGCAACGACGAAAAGTTGGTCGACCAGATTCTGGCAGACCTGCACGCCCCGGCACTGACACAACCATCCGAAGTCGAGGACGCGCTCGGACACGCGGTGACCGGACTGCTCGGCATCGTCGCCGCCATGCACACCGCGGTGGAGACACTGGAAAAGCAGCTCGCCGAGGTCTTCGACACGCATCCACTCGCCCCGATCCTCAAGTCCGCACCCGGACTCGGGACCGTGCTCGGCGGACGGATCCTCGCCGAAATCGGCGACGATCCACAACGTTTCGTAAGCCCCGCCGGATTGCGTGCCTTCGCCGGCACCGCACCGATCACCCGTGCCTCCGGTCGATCGCACTACGTCAAGGCCCGCAAAGTCCGCAACAAGAGACTCGGCGACGCCTGCCACTGGTGGGCCTTTTCCATGCTGACCAAGTCGACAGGTGCTCGCGTGCACTACGGCAAACGCCGCGCTCTCGGTGAGCATCACAACGCGGCCCTGCGCAATCTCGCGAACAAACTCCTCGGCCGATTGTGGTGGTGCCTCAAACACAACGAACCCTGGGACGACCACCGCGCCTGGACGACCAATCCTCTGCCGGATGCGGGTGTGTACATCGCTGCCGCTTGACATCTGACAGGCGTGGGATGTCTATTGCTGGACGTTGGCTGGATTCGTCTACACATCGTTTGTGGTCGACGTGTTCTCCCGCCGGATTCTCGGGTGGCGGGTGATGACGACTAAGGCGACACCGTTGGTTTCAGGGGTACTGGAGCAAGCCCTGTTCACTCGTAGACGCTCCGATTGTGCTTTCACTGCAACAGGTTTGGTGCACCACTCCGGTGCCGGCTCGCAATATACCTCGCTTGCCTTCACCGAAGCGTTGATCGAATCGGGGTTGGCCGGATCGATCGGAAGCGTCGGCGATGCGCTCGACAACGCGTTGATGGAATCAACGATCGGCCTGTACAAAACCGAGCTGATCGACCGGCAGAAGTCGTGGACCGGTCGGGCCGAGATCGAACGGGAAGCCGCGTCGTGGGTGCATTGGTTCAACACCAGTCGCCTGCACTCCTCGATTGGCTACGTTTCGCCCGTCGACTATGAAAACGAGTACCGTCAGCAATGCTCGATCGCCACTTCCGATTGCGAAGTGGCTTGAACCAGGTCTCCATCACTTCCAGGACAGTTCAATCCGGTGCTCGACGCCGACGCGCAGCGGCTGTCGGCGTTTATCCGCGCCCACATCGGTATCGACGGTCACTACGCCTTCCGCCTGCCCGACCTCGGCGGAACACACCGGCCGCTGCGCGATCCCGATACCCGCGACAGCGATTAACGGTGCGACCCGCGCGCGGGCGAAGTTCCGCCCGCGGTGAGTGTGTGCGAGTCTGCTGCATGGCGACAAGGTTTCGGCGGTGCGTGATCTCGAAGCAGCCGGGGAGCGGGTAACCATGGTCGGAGACGGCATCAACGACGCGCCCACACACCGGGCTCGCCGGGGACTGACATTTTGGTAAGGCAAGGAATGGGATTCCGGTGTGCCGACGAGGTGCGCCTGGTGTCATTCACAGGCAGTGGCGAGCCGAGCGAGCATGTCGCGCAGGATTGCGGCATCGCTCTCTGTCAACGCTGCGTGGAGTAGCTCGTCCTCTACCTCCCTGATTCTCCCGCGGACCGTATCGAGCAGGACTTGCCCACTGGAAGTTATGCCGACGGTGCGCTGACGTTGGTCGCGCGATCGTTCTCGACTGACGAGTCCCTGCGAGACCAACGCGTCCAGATGCCGACCCAACCGAGTGGGATCACGGCGTGTCCGGCGGGACAGCTCCACCTGGGACATGGCGGAACTCGAGGCGACCTCGGTCAGGATCGCGTATTCCCACATCGAGAGTCCGGCATCGCGCAGGAGAGGTTCCTCCAGGGCGGCCAAGCGCGGCAGTACCCGAAACATGAGCGCAGTCAGGTCTGCCTCGTCGCGCAACGGGTTTTCAGAACCTGTCATGGACGGCCTTCCAATTATCGTCTACCGTAGTAGAGGATCAGTTCATCTACCGAGGTAGACGATCGCGTTTAGTTTTTCCGCACATTTGACGTTAATTCACACCCTGCCAGTCTCGGCACCTCGACCACAGTGTTTGAGTGCGATGTGCCGGCCATGCCCGAAGGGGGCGCGCTATGGACGTATCCACCTTGCACACCGTTACCGAAAATCTCGCGGAATGGCTCTCCGAGGTCACCCAAGGCGATCTCAGACAACCAACGCCGGTACCTGCACAGGACGTCGGCGACCTGTACTTACACCTCATCGACCGCAATATCGTCATCGCTGCAGGTCTCACGCATGAGGCAGTGCCCAAGCGCCTGCAGTCCGACCCGATCCGCAGATCGGCCCTCGATACCCCGATATATCTGCACGGCGGCGGGTTAGAGGAGCGATACCGTCAGACGGCACGGCGGATGGAGAGTGCGTTCGCATCCGTTTCCTCTGCCGAATTGCGCTACTGCATTGACGGGGTTGACCTCGAGGCCGGCGCTGTATACGAAAAACAGATCAGCGAAACAGTCATCCACACTTGGGACTTGGGGCAAGCGATGGGATTTGACTATCGCCCGGATGACGAGGTCGCGCGTCGGATCCTGACGACACTGCAGGAACCGCCGCTCGCCGATGCCGATGCGGTATGGGCGTGTGCGCTCAGAATCTCGGGTCGGATGTAACAGGCGAACGATCGCTACATCCGCCCGGTGGGCAGAATCGTTGTTTTCAAAGGGATGCCGGAGATGCGCAGCATCGACGTGTGCGAAGTTTTAGGGCAGTGGCGTTTCACCGTCGGTGCACGATATCCGATCTGAGGGCACTGACAGGGGCAGATAAGACACAGAGGTTCCACCGTCGTCGTCGGACTCAATGGGCTACGCCTGTTGCGCTCGGCGCGTCTGCGCGTTGCAATAGGCCCCGTCCCTGAATTCGGTCCCGATCACCGACCCGGCCGACGACGCGCCGCCGGATTGCTGTCGGCCTGAAAGCGCCGTAGCCCCCCCGTCGGAGATTCTCGCGTACTTGGCGAGGCTTCGCACCGACATCTGACCCGACAGCTCCATCAACACCGGCGTCGACGCGCCCTCCTCGGCCGCGTGCGTCAGTAGCTGGTGCAGCGTGTACGGGCCGTCGTCGTAGTGCACGGTGTGGCCTTCGAACATCTCGGCCGCGCGCCGGTAAGACAGCCGTGCCCGACCCGTCGACGAGTCGACATCGTTTGTGGCCACCGAGGGTCGGGCTTTGCGGTCGGTGAGGAACAGCGGTCCGCTTTTGCGGCCGGCCTGCATCCGCGGCAACAACCGCGCGGTAGCGGTCTACCACGCGATGAGGTCGCGTGCCCGCCCTTGCGGGTCACCACCGCGCACCGGTTCGCGGTGTCGAGGTCGGGCACATCCAACATCAACACCTCCTCGGCACGCGTCGAGGATTCGTAGAGCATGTGCCATAGCACCCGTTCCCGCAGTGCCGCATCCGATCCCAGGATCTTGGTGACCCGAACCCTGCTCAGCGCCCTGCTGGTATCCGGCGGCGCGGACCTCGCCCGCAGCCGGACCAACGGATCGCCGGCCAACCACTGCTGCTCGCGCCAATAGGTGCGCGCCGACCCCAGCGCGGTCAACCGAATGTTGAACGTCTTCGCCGACTTGCCACCCCACGCGAAGGTGAACTAGCCACTGACCCGATCCGGCTCCGAGCCCAGCAACGCCACATTCCGTGTCCGCGCCGAGGTCGGCCACCAACCGATCCAGCGCCGCCGCGTAGGTCGCGCGAGTGTTGGGCACCGTGATCGTCGCCAAGTAGATCCGCACCGCATCGGCCAGTCGCACATCACTCACCGACGTCGACAACCTGTGAACCCGCCCCATCTCACCGACCGCCGACTACTACCGCACATAGTTTCCCGAGTCGCCTCATCTGAAAGGCGCATCGAGCCAGGACGGTTCAGACGTTACCGTGCATAGCATCACACTATTTGCGGTAAATCGTTAGCTCCGGATTGGGCGGATTTTCTCCTCGACCCCCAGTTCAAGCTCGGAGTAGTGCAGTTTCGGCGTAATATAACTTCGGCGTAGTGCAATGTCGGAGCGAAGCCCCTTTCGGTTTACCGATGGGGGCTTTTTCATGCGTGCACACAGCCAGGAGCGCAGCAGCCGACGGCGCCGTTCGGTCGGGGGCCGTTGGGCTTGACCGGTGGATGCGATCGATCAGGCACAGCAAGATTTGACGCGAGGCGAGAACGCGCAAGCCAGGGATCGGCTCTACGCTGCACTGCGCACGGCTCCGGCGTCGCAGTCCATTCTCGAACTACTCGCGTACACGCATCTGCTGATGGGCGATCGCGCGGCGGCAGGTGCCGCCTGGTTTCTCACGTCGAAGGCCGACGACGATCCCACCGCGTCGGCGGCGTTCGAGGCCCTGGAGGCCCGTCACAGGTCTCCGATCGCGCTCGCACGAGTCCTACCGATCAATGCCCCGTCCGAGTACTACCCGGCCCAGGCGCAGGAACGGCTCGCTCGATTGTCCGCAGCGATCCGAAGCAACGGACAGCAGTGGGTCCCGCCGCGGGACACGGTGTACTTCGACGAGGTGGGTGTCGACTCGGACGACTTCCTCGACGACGAATTTCCGACGCCCACCACCGACGGAAGGTCGCGTCGCCCGATTCGTCAGCGCGTCGTCGCGACGCTGATCATCGTTGCGATCGCGGCGACGTCGGCGTCGGTGGTTCTGGCGATCGTGTTCTCCTAGGGCGCCCGGAAACCGGCTGTGCCGCCGGGTAATCTCCTCCCAGAACGATGCAGCCTTCAACCGAGCTTCTCTGCCTACCAAGGACCTCTCTCATCGACCCCATTCGACGTGACTACAACTACGAGGTCAACCTCGCCCAAGCGCGGGTATTCGCTGCAGGGTTGGCACAACACATCGAGAGGTGCACTGCATCGATCGAGATAGCGCAGTCCAGGGCATTCCGCGCGCGTGCGGACAAAGCGCTGACACGCGCGCGGGACCTGGAGGCGCAGGCGAGTTCGCTTCGCAAGGAGCTCTACGAGATGTATCGCCAGATCGACAAGATGTCCGAGCGTTTTCCCGAACTACGCGGGGACAGCGTTTTCGGAGACTGATCCGGTCCCGAGAACCGAGCCCCATCGAGCGAGCGCGATACGGCGGGTCTCCGCGTCGCCGCGCTCCTTGCCCTCGGCCAACGTGATCACCGTCCGCGACAGTTCGAACAGGCTGACTCGGTTGTCCCGCGCGGTGGCGAACAGATCGTCGACGGCCGAGGCGACGCTACCGCCGCACAGGCCGACGAGTACCCCTGTCGCGATGTCGAGATCGGTACGTGAAGCGGGTCCCCGAGACGCCGTTGTGTCGGGACTTCTGTCTGTCATGGACGTTCCTCGCCGTGTTGGTTGGCCATGGTTCCCGGTGCAGCACATCTCTGCTCGGAGGCGCTCACTCTGCCATACGACACCGACGGGAAAGTAGCCGAGGCGCAAAGACTCAGGTCGGTTTCGCACGAACATGCATCCGTTCCCCCTGCGGACCGAACAAACTGAGAATTTCGACGGGACGATCGTCGACGGCTCCGAACCAATGTGGCACGCGCGTATCGAATTCCGCTGCTTCTCCAGGCTTCATCAGAATGTCGTGTTCACCCAGAACCAGCCGTAGCGTGCCGCTGAGGACGTACAGCCATTCGTATCCCTCGTGGACGCGAGGGTTGGGTTCCCGACGACCTGGATCGACGACGAGTTTGTAGGCCTGCATGCCGCCGGGGCGACGCGTCAGCGGCTGGAACGTGACGTGCTCGCGACGGACAGGGGTTCCCTTCACGCGTGGGTCTTCCACCGGTGGTTCGCTGACGAGTTCGTCCAGGGGGATCTGGTGCGCTCTCGCGATCGGAAGGAGCAATTCCAGGCTCGGCTTGCGGTCGCCGGATTCGAGCCGGGACAGCGTGCTCAGCGATATTCCGGTCGTCTCGGCCAGCGCGGTCAGCGTTGTACCCCGTTCGGTTCGTAGCCGACGGAGGCGGGGGCCGACTCCAGCGATGACGTCGTCGAGATCCCGGTCCTGAGCACTCATTCCTACATTGCAGTTTCAGCAAGCCATTTTGTCAAATATAGCTCATTCAGTTGCAGGCCAGTTTGGCTTGGTCGTAGATGCGCTGCGCCTGCTCGGTGGACGGTTTCGCATCGTCCGACGCGGCCTCGATCTCCAATTGGGCGACGACGGCAGATTCGTCGGTTCCGCCGGCGATCTCGGTGCAGGTGCTGGTCAACAGGGACTTGATGGCGTTGTCGTCGCGGTTCTCGGCGAGCGCGCCGAACTGAGCGCGGAACGCCACGACGAACGCCGTGACCTTGGCGTCGTCGAACAGATTGCCCGCCTGCTCGCCGACGCTCGCTGCGACACTGCTGGCGGAGCTGGCCGCGTTGTCGAGCGACTGGTTCGCATCCGACTGGTCGTCGGAACTGCATCCGGCAAGCACCAGCGCGAGTGACAGAGTCGACGTGACGGCGATCTTTCGGAGCATCATGGAGGAGATCGTAGCTTTCACGATCGACCCGAGTCACCGCAATCGGCGTCGCCCCAGCCGTCGCGCCGGACATAATTGTGTGGTGACCACCGAAATTGCGTCGTCGAAGGTTCGAGTACGGCGCTCGCGAGTACTGCGCAACGCCTACGGAAGCACTACGGCCGAGGCGTTCATGATCATTGCCATCGTGACGATTCTCGTCACCCGTCTCTATCTGGAGCTCACCAACTACCCACAGGTCGGCGGCGGAAGTCTGCACATCGCTCACGCCCTGTACGGCGGCGCCGCGATGATGCTGGCACTTCTGGTCGGGTGGATGTTCATCGGGTTCGGGGTTCGTGTCGTCGCGGTGATCCTCGGCGGCATCGGGTTCGGCCTCTTCCTCGACGAGGTCGGCAAGTTCGTGACGAAGGACAACGACTACTTCTACGGTCCGTCGTCGGAGATCATGTACGTCCTGGTGGTTCTGGTTCTCGTCGGGAACCGGATCGTTCGCGACGCACGGAGGCCGTCGCACGAGGAAACACTGGCCAATGCTGCTCTCATCGCAGCGCAGGGAGTAGCGCACGGTCTGCCCGAGCACCGGCGAGAATGGGCGCTGCGGATGGTCGATCGGGCGGAGGCAGAAGGTGCCGAAGTGCAGACCGTCACCGGCCTCAGATTGCTGTTGGAGAACAGCAAGCAGGGTAGTTCTCGTCTCTACGACGCCCAGCGGTTCGCGCCGCGGCTGATCCCCGGATTCTTCAAGAGTCCCCGGTGGGTGCCGGTGGTCTCGTGGGCCATGACGGCGGCGGCGTTTCTGGGGGTTGTGTTCGGGATCGTGGAACTGGTGCTCGGCGACCTGCATTTCGATTCGAAGGACACATCGCTCGATATCGACAAGATGGGGATCGCGAGCGGAATTCTGTTCGTGTCCTCGTGCGTGACGTTCGCCCTGGCATTGCCGTCGGTGATCGCGCTCCGCAATCGGAAGTTGTGGCCGCTACGGATGCTGCGCATCGGAGCGCTCGTCTTCACCTTGCTCAACGCTCTCGTCGATTTTGCGCAGGAGGGATTCGCGGCGCTCTTCAACGTCGCGATAGGCCTGTTCACCATGGCTGTGCTCTCGCATCGCATCAACGTGCGCACCGCCGAGATCGCCGAGAGCAACGCATCCCGCGGCGACGTTCTGTCTATGCCCGACTAGGCAATTCGAGTACCCGGCGGCTGGTGAAGGTCCGTATCAGGCCGGTCGACGGGTCTCTGAATTCGATGGATCGCGCGAGTAGCTGCAGCGGTGCGGAATAGTCGTCGCCTGCAACCTCGTAGAAATCCGGATAGAAGTTGTCACCGAGAATCGGAACTCCGATCGAGCTCATGTGCAACCGAAGTTGATGGGTGCGGCCGGTTTTCGGGCGAAGTGAGTACACCGCGTCGACCCCGTCGTGTTCGAGTAGCTCGACGGCTGTCTCGGCGTTGGGCTCGCCGGGCACTTCCTCGGCGCGAAGAACACCGCGCTGCTTGATCATTCGACTGTGCACCGTGCGTGGCAGTTCGAGATCCCGGTCGTATCGCGCGACGGCGTGATACTCCTTGGTGACGGCCCGCTGCGCGAACAGTTCCTGATACGGACGGCGCGCCTCGGGCCGAATCGTGAAGATCAGGACCCCGGCGGTGAGGCGGTCGAGTCGATGCGCGGGGCTGAGCTCGGGAAGGTCGAGTTCGCGGCGAAGAACCACCAGCGCGGACCGGGCAATGTAGGCACCACGAGGAGTCGTGGCCAGAAAGTGCGGTTTGTCCACCACGAGCAGGTTCTCGTCGCGATGCAGGATCTCGATCGGAAACGGTACGACGGGCTCGTCCGGTGGGTCGCGGTACAGATAGATGTCGCTGCGGGGAACCAGCGGTGTGTCCCAGGCAATCGGGACGCCTCGCGCGTCGACCACCTCGCAGGCGGACACCTTCTCCCGGAGACGCGACGCATCCTGGGGGAACCGGTCCAGCAGATACGCGAGGACCGTCGGGAGCGTCTCGGTCTCGGGCATGCGAATGCGTGTGGGTCCGAGCCCGTTGCGGATGGGGAGGGGAGCGCGGGCCATAGGCGCCACTGTATCGGCAGGACATCTATACAGTTCGTGGCGTGGACTGGGCACTTCGATCATGTAGTTGGCACGGGCACGAGACCTATGCACCCGACGAACCGGAGTTGCGGGACCGGCTGTGCGTCGACACGGCGGTGGGTGAGTCCTGGCGATGCCTGCGCTGCGGCAACTTCGTGCCGGGGCCCGCGTCGGGATCGGGGCCCGCCGACCATGCACCCGAGGTACCGCGCGGCCGACTGCTCAGAGATCGCATCGTTATGCGAGCTCTCGCCGTCGAGCGTCTGCTGCGTGCTCTCGTTCTGTTCGCCGGTGCGTTCGTGATAATCCGATTCCGCGACGATCGCGGTTCGATCCGAGGGCGTGTCGACGCCGAACTGCCACTGTTGCGGCCGTTGGCCGATCAGATCGGCTGGAACATCGACGACTCCAAGGCGGTGCAATGGCTCGACAAGGCATTCGTGCTGTCCGAGACCACCCTGATGTGGATCGCCGTGGCCGTCACCGTCTACGGACTGTCTCAAGTGATCGAGGCGGTAGGCCTGTGGGCCATGAAACGGTGGGGTGAGTACTTCGCCGTCGTGGCCACGAGCGCGTTCCTGCCGCTCGAGATCTACGAGCTGACCGAACGAGTGACAGTGCTGCGGGTGGGGCTGCTGGCCATCAACCTTGCCGCCGTCGTCTGGCTGATCTGGAGCAAGCGGCTGTTCGGTGTCCGCGGCGGGGCCGCGGCCTATCACGCCGAACACAGCGCCGAGTCCCTGTTGACCGTGGAACGCGCTGCTGTGTCCGGCGCCCGGTAGTCAGCAGTTGCTCGGCGCGGGCTCACCCCGCAATCGAGCATCCAGCCACAGGTACGCCTCGGGTAGACCGAGCACGGTCGCCGAGAAGTGCTCGGCTGCTGGATATCCGCGGAACTGCACCGACGCGCCTGCCGCGCAGTAGCGGCCGACCATGTCTGCGACCGGCTGATACGGTGCGATGAAATCGTTGACTCCCTGCCACACGAACAGCGGGGCGGTGGGGACGCCGTCGTAGAAGGTCACGCTGTTCTCGCGCAACACTTCCTGGGCGCTCGGCGTCTCGGCGAGAGATGCTGCCGTCGTCAGGTCTCGGGCGCTGTGGAACGCACCGTCGATGAGGATGGACCGTCGGCACTCGTTGAACATCTTGTTGCGCAGTGCAATACCTTGATCGTTGAGGTTCTCGGTGATCGGGAACCTGTCCGGGTACTCACGTTCGAGGCCGAGTGCGACGGCCATCGCCATACCGAAGCCGGGGTGCGGCAACGGGCTGTAGGCGAGATTCTGCGCGATCTGGGCGAGGTCGGACGGTATGCCGCCCTCTGCTACGCCCGCGATCTTCAGCTCGGGCGCGTAGGTCGGCGCCAGCGCAGCGGCGAACGATGTCGCCAGACCGCCACCCGAGTAGCCGAGCAGCCCGACCGGTGAGTTCGCCAGCGGAAGCTGGTCGAATCGTTGCACGGCTCTGATGCCGTCGAGCGTGACACGCCCTTCCATCTTCGCCGCACCGTACGCCCCCGTCGGGCCGAGGTAATCGGGAACTGCGACGGCCCAACCGCGGGCGACCATTCCGAGATAGACCGCGGGAGCCTCGATCAGCTCGTCGGAGAACAAACCATGGGACGGTGCACATTTGGTGCCGAGCGCATTGACGACGGCCTGATAGGAGACCAGGGGCGTGCCCACCGTCCGGCCGCGTGGCATCAGAACCGTCGTGACCGCCGCGATCGGATCGTCCGCAGAGTTGTTCGATCGATACTTGATCTGCCAGATGTCGGTGTTCGGGTAGGTGAGCGCGTCGATGCGTCGACTGCCCAGAACGTCACCGGGCGCCGCGTCGCCGATATCTGCAGGTGCGGCGTAGAACGGATCCGGGTCGGGACGGAGGGGGACTGGATCGGTTGCGGGTGCACTCGATCCGGCCGACGACCCGGTGGGCTCTGCTCCGGCAAGGGTAGGAGTGCCCAGGAGAAGGCCGCTCAGAGCCGCGAGAGTGACGAGGAGTGAAGTGAGACGAGTACGCACGATGGTCCTTCTCGGGGTGGTCGGTCAGACAGGTGTCGGTATGCGAGGCGGCTGCCGGACCCGCGATGGCAGAGCCAGAGCGAGCACCGCGGCACCGGCGACGACAGCGGACAGAACGAAGAAGACGTGCCGCTGCGCGACGATGTACGGCTGGGCCGCTTCCCATCCGACGCTGTCGGTGGGCACTGCCGCGGAGATTCGCGACAGCTCGTGAAAGAACAGCAATCCGACGAGAGCGAGTCCGACTGCCTGGCCGACCTGCTGCACTGTCGGAATGAGTCCGGACGCCGATCCGACTGTGTCCGCATCGGTTTCCGAGACGATCGTTGTCTGCAGCGGTGCTACGAACATCCCGATCCCAGCCCCACCGACGAAGAGTGGGCCGGTGAGTGCGAGCAGATTGTTCGCCGTCGACTCGCTGTATGTCAACCCGGCGAAACACATCATCGACACCCCGAACAGTACGAATCCCAGTGCGAGCATTCGTGTTCCGATGAGGGCGAACAACTTCGGTGAGATCACGGAGAACACCGCGGCACCGAGT
This sequence comes from Rhodococcus yunnanensis NBRC 103083, assembly GCF_001895005.1. Taxonomy (GTDB): domain Bacteria; phylum Actinomycetota; class Actinomycetes; order Mycobacteriales; family Mycobacteriaceae; genus Rhodococcoides; species Rhodococcoides yunnanense. The sequence continues at coordinate 97,366 of NZ_BCXH01000021.1, forward strand.
GCGAACGGAACGGTGACGACGCCGGTGCGCATCGGCGACAGTTCCAGGCCGAACTGAAGGCTGAGCGACACCGTGAAGAAGAACCCGGTGAACGAACCGAACATCAGGATCGACAACACACACCCGATGCCGAAGGTGCGGTGGCGGAACAGGTCCAGCCGCAGCATCGGTTCGTGGCCCGCGCGCGTCCATCGTGATTCGTGATGGACGAAAAGTCCGAGGATCACGGCCGAGGCGACCAGCGCTGCAGCGGTAGGGATGCTCCACCCCTGCTGGTAACTGTGTGCCAGTGGATAGATCAACAGCACGAGTCCGAGTGTCGACAACGTCACGCCGAACAGGTCGAGACGGGGCAGGGGCCTCGGTACGGTGTTCGACAGACTGAACGCCGCGATCACCAGCGCAAGTAGTCCGAGCGGCACGTTGACGAGGAAGATCGTCCGCCAGCCTGCCCCTGCCACGTCGAGAGAGACGAGGACGCCGCCGATCGACGGTCCGAGTATCGCCGCCCCTCCCGCGGTGGCGCCGTAGGCCGCGAACACCACGCTGTGCCGCTCACGCGGGAAGGACGACGCGATGACCGCGACGCTCTGTGCCGACACCAGACCGCCCGCAATTCCCTGCACAACCCGTGCGGCAATCAGCAATTCGGGCGATCCGGCCGAACCGCACAGTGCGGAGGCGAGAACGAAGGCCGCCATGCCACCGACGAATACCGTTCTCCGTCCCAGCAGTCCACCGAGCCACGCGCCGGTGAGCAACGTGCACGCGAACGCGAGTGTGTACGACGAGACGATCAGGGTCTGTGCGGTCGAGCCTGCGCCGATGTCCACCGCGATGGACGGTAATGCGACATTGACGATCGTGACGTCGATCATCAGCATGAACACAGCGAGAAGGCACGCGGACAGTCTGCGGCGGGCGAGGTGTCCGGTCGGGGTCATACGAGTTACGCAGTCTTCCCCGCGAAGGACTCGGCGAACGAGTACTCGCCCGTCGTGGCGACTGCCAGAAAGATCTCGCTGATCTTGGCGAAGTAGCGTTCGATGGACTCGCGCGCGACATCGGTACCCGGATACATGAAGGTGGCGCCCGTCTGGTCCTCGAATCGGTTGATCCACATGTACACCTCGTTCGAACTTCCTTGGTTCCCGAACAATCCACCGTTGACGCTGGAGACGATGTCGGCACCCGGAAGTTTGCGTACGTCGACGTACGAGATCATCGGCGCAGACCATCCGGGCTCGGTCCTGATTCCAGTGTCGGGAGTGATCAACTCCAAGACACGGTGGTAGGACACATCGGAGAGTAGTTTGCCGGATTCGAAGGCGCGCTGTGCGCTTGCTGCCACGTGAGAGAACGACAGAGCGCCGGACACGGTGAAGTGGACAGGTATGAGGCTGGAGAACCAGCCGATCGCTCCGAATTCGCCAGGTGTGGTTCGTGTGCTCTTCGGGGTGAGGCCCAAATAGCTTTCCTTACCGATTAATTCGTACTCGGCGATGGCCGCGGCAGCGAAGATGCCGCCGGTGATCTTGGCATTCACACGCTCGCACGCTTCGTCGAATCTGTCCGCGAGCTCCCGGTCGAACAGTGGGTACATCCGAACCTCGGAACGAGTGTATTGCTCGTTGTCCGCGTCCAGCGGCAGCGCGAACGCGGGAAGGTCTCCGCCGTTGGCGACCACGAGGTCGATCCACTCCCGCACTTCCCGAGACTCGAGGGTCAGCAGCGCGCTCGCCTCACGCTCACGAGTGCAGTATTCGAGGTAGCTGCCCAGGCATGGCTGAACCTCCAAAGTGCCTGCTACTGCGTCGATGTAGAGCGATCGAAGCTCGAAGAACGTCAACGCCTGCGAGATTCCGTCGGTGTCCAGGTGGTCGACGGCGGCGTAGACGGTGAACTCGTGACCGCGGTCGACGACGCCGAACGAAAAGCAATCCCAACTCGTCGGACCCGGAGTGGTGTCCTGAACGTGCTCGCGGAGCAGTTCCTGACTGTCGAAGTGCCCATGATCGGTCGGGACCAACTCGATGTCCCCAGGATCGGCCACGTGGCGCACGACCCCGTGGTCATCGGTGCTGAACCAGCTGGCGAAAGTATCGTGTCGGCGGACGAATCCGTTGATCGCCTTGGTCATCGCATCGACGTCGAGTGCCTCGTAGATGTCGAAGGTGACAAGACACAGACGTGAGAAGCGAAATCCCGAGTCGCGGTTTCGATGCGCGGATTTCAGATACTCCTCCTGAATGTGCGACGCGGGTACCGGATGCGGAGGTGCTGCGTGCACCCGTGCGATCGATTCTGCAGTGGGCTTCCAGGAAGTCACCTTTCCTGGGCTGGGCTTCCAATCACCGATGAGACCGAAGCTGACCACGTGAAACCTTCTTCCATGAGCGGGTGCAGAGCTGTGCGCAGACCGAATCGCCGCCGCGCCGTCAATCATTGCGGTCGTGCGGCCGGAACCGCGAGACTTTCGCGCTTGTGAATCCGCCCAAACATGGCCTGCCGGTACGTTCATTTTTGACAGACTTGGAATCCGACGCATGCTCTGCTGCGGCGGCGGACATAACATTCCGCAAATGCCGTCTCGTCCAACCGTCAGGGCACTTGCTGCTGCCGTCTTCGTGTTCGTGACGCTGTGCTGTTCTGTGTCCGGCTCTGCTGCAGAGCCTTCCGAGGCGGCGTACGTCACTGCCGTAGTGCCACTTGCCGATCGGCTCACGCGAATCGATGTGTTCTCACCCTCGATGAACCGCTCGATCGAGCTCACCGTCTACCGGGCCGCCGATCCTGCGCGGCCCGCACCTACGCTGTATCTGCTCAACGGCGCCGCAGGAGGCGACGGCGGAAGCAGCTGGTTCGATCGCACCGACATACCGGAGTTCTTTCGGGACCAGCAGGTCAACGTCGTGGTTCCGTTCGGAGGAGCTGCCAGCTACTACACCGATTGGTACCGCGACGATCCGGTGCTCGGACGAAACAGATGGTCGACCTTCCTCGGACGCGAACTACCCCCTGTCATCGATGCCGAATTCGGCGGCAACGGCAAGAACGCGATCGCCGGGATTTCGATGGCAGGAACGTCCGTACTGCAGTTGGCGATCGCCAACCCCGGGGTCTACCGAGGGGTCGCGTCGTACAGCGGATGCGCGTCGACGTCGGACCCACTGGGCCGCGCGTACGTCAAATCCGTCGTCGACATGCGCGGCGGCGGAAACACGGTGAACATGTGGGGCCCCGACTCGGATCCTGCGTGGGTGGCCAACGACGCCTTCGTCAACGCCGAGAAATTACGCGGCGTCGACATCTACATCTCGAGTGGATCCGGGATCGCGGGGCCTCTCGACACGCTCGACGGCCCCGACGTCGCAGGGAGCCCACGCAAACTCGCGGAGCAACTTGCCGTCGGTGCGCTCATCGAATCCGCAACCGACGAGTGCTCGCACCGGATGCGGACTCGACTCGACGACCTCGGTATCCCGGCCACCTACAACTTCCGGGAAACCGGGACGCACTCGTGGGGCTACTGGCAGGGCGATCTGCACGATTCGTGGCCGTTGCTGGCATCGTCGTTGGGAGTGAGTGAATGATCGCGCTGAAGTCAGGTGTTCTGCCCAACTCGTGGCGCGGCGGCGCCCCGGCGATCTCCGAGCTGGTGGCGGCCAAGGAAGGCAGAACCGTCTCGGTGGTGCTTCCCGCTTTGAACGAGGAGGCGACCGTCGCAGGCGTCGTACATTCGATCGCACCACATGTGGGAGGGCTGGTCGACGAACTGATCGTGCTCGATTCCGGGTCGGTCGATGCCACCGCATCGGAGGCGCGCCGCGCAGGCGCTCGCGTGGTCGGACGAGAAGAAGCAGTGCCCGAGCTAGTGCCGCGACCGGGGAAGGGCGAGGTGCTCTGGAGATCACTTGCCGTCACCACGGGTGACTTCGTGGTGTTCGTGGATTCGGATCTACTCGAACCGAGCCCGGAATTCGTGCCGTCTCTGCTCGGGCCGCTCCTGCTCGAATCGAACATTCGCCTCGTGAAGGGCTGCTATCGGCGTCCGCTGCGAGCCGACGGCGTCGCGTCGAGAGGCGGCGGGGGACGGGTCACCGAGCTCGTCGCGCGCCCGCTGCTGAGTGCGCTGCGGCCTGAACTCGCCGGAGTTCTGCAACCACTGGGCGGAGAATATGCGGCGACGCGGGAACTGCTCACCTCGATTCCGTTCGCGCCCGGCTATGGGGTCGAGATCGGTATTCTGCTCGATACGTACCATCGCCACGGAACCGAGGGCATCGGTCAGGTGGACCTCGGAGTGCGGGAGCATCGAAACCGTCCCACCTCCGAGTTGGCGGTGATGAGCAGGCAGATCGTGGCGACGATGTTCGACAGGCTCGGCATCTCCGATTCGGGTGCGAGCCTGACCCTCTTCGGCGGAGGAGAGGATCCGTTCGAGCCGACCGTCTCGGAATTGATGACGGGCGATCGGCCACCGATGCGGGAGATCCGGCCGTCCGTTATCGGGTCACGATAGGCGACGTCGGCGCTAGGCTCGGACGATGAGCGCCGATCGCCACTGGACCGCATCCGACATCGCCGATCAGACCGGACGTCGGTTCATCGTGACGGGGGCGAACAGTGGCCTCGGCGAGGTGACCGCACGCGCACTGGGGGCGGCTGGAGCCGACGTCGTTCTGGCCTGTCGAGATACCAACAAGGGCGACGCGGTCGCGCGGAGCATCGGTCCCCGAGCTCACGCTCGGCAATTGGATCTCGCGGATCTGGAATCGGTTCGTGCCTTCGCGCACACGGTGGACACCGTGGACGTGCTGATCAACAACGCCGGGGTGATGGCCGTGCCGCACCGGCGGACGGTCGACGGTTTCGAGATGCAACTCGGCACGAACCATCTCGGACATTTTGCACTCACCAATTTGCTGCTGCCGAAAGTCACCGACAGGGTGGTCACGATGTCCAGCGGACTGCATCGCATCGGTCGGATTCATCTCGACGACCTCGATTACGAGCGACGACGGTACCGCCGATGGCCCGCTTACGGGCAGTCCAAACTCGCGAATCTGATGTTCGCATTCGAACTCGACCGTCGTCTGGCCGCGGCGAATTCGTCGCTGAAATCGCTTGCAGCGCATCCCGGTTACGCCCGAACGAATCTGCAGGGGCATACGGAAACGATGCAGGATTCGCTGATGTCGCTGTCGGGCGGTGTCCTCGGGCAGAGTGCCGAGATGGGTGCACTGCCGGAGTTGTACGCAGCGACGTCACCGGAGGTGACCGGGGGGTTGTACATCGGGCCCGACGGGCCATTCGAGCAGCGGGGGTATCCGAAGATCGTGGGCTGCAGCGCACGTGCCCGCGATCGTGCGGTGGCCGCAGCGCTGTGGGACAAGTCGGAAAAGCTGACGGGAGTGCGCTACCCGCTCGTGCGCGAGTAGTCACCACAGAAGGTAACTACTCGCGCACGAGCAGCCGGTTGGCTTCGTGCACGGTCGCCACGTCAGATCGCGACGATCATCTTCCCGGTGTTCTCGCCCCGCAACAATCCGATGAACGCCTGCGGCGCATTCTCGAGACCGTCGACGACGGTTTCGTCCCACTCGACGTCGCCGTCGGCGATCCACTGCGTCATCTTCTCGGAGAACTCTTCGGTGAGATGACCGTAGGAACCGACGATGAACCCCTTCAACGTCAGTTCCTTGCCGATGGCAAGCGCAAGGTTGCGAGGCGCCGACGACGGTTCGGTCGAGTTGTACTGAGAGATGGCTCCGCACAGAGCAAAGCGGCCGTACTTGTTGGCCGACGTGATTGCAGCCTCCAGATGGTCACCTCCGACGTTGTCGAAGTACACATCGATACCATCCGGAGCAGCGTGTGCCAGTTGCTTTTTGACAGATCCGTCGTGGTAGTCGAAGGCTGCATCGAAGCCGAGTTCGAGTAGACGCGCCACCTTCGCCGGCGAACCAGCACTGCCGATGACACGCTCGGCACCCAGCTTCCGTGCGATCTGGCCGACGAGCGACCCGACGGCACCGGCAGCACCCGAGACGAAGACGGTATCGCCCGGCTTGAACTGTGCGACCGCGGTGAGGCCGGAATACGCTGTGAGCCCCGTCATTCCGAGGGCTCCGAGGTACGACGACGCCTGTGCCTGCGTGAGATCGACCGTGCGCGCGCCCTTACCGTCGACGATCGCGATGTCGCGCCAACCCTTGCCGTGACTGACTGCGTCTCCGACCGAGAAGGCGTCGTTCCGCGTCTCGATGACTTCACCGACGGCTCCGCCGTCGAGAACTGTATCGAGTCGGAACGGCGGTACGTAGGATTTGACGTCGTTCATCCGGCCACGCATGTAGGGGTCGACCGACATGACGATGTTGCGGACCAGTATCTGGCCGTCCTCCAGCGGTGGGAGTTCGGTCGTGACGGTACGGAAGTTGTCCGGTACCGGTTCGCCGGTCGGGCGGGATGCGAGATGTATTTCCTTGGCGTGCACTGAAATTACCTGATTTCTAGTCGTCGGTGACCGTAACCGTTACGTCGATGTTGCCACGCGTGGCGTTCGAGTACGGGCACACCTGGTGGGCCTTGTCGGCGATCGCCTGGGCCTCGTCGTGGCCGAGACTCGGCAGTGTGACCTCCAGCGTGACCGAGAGCTGGAATCCGCCTGCATCGTTGGCTCCGATCCCCACGCGTGCGCCGACGCTGGAGTCGGTGATGTCGGCCTTCTCCTGACGGGCGATCATCTGCAGAGCCGAGTGGAAACATGCGGCGTAACCAGCTGCGAACAGCTGCTCGGGGTTGGTGCCCTGGCCGTTGCCACCCATGGCCTCGGGGATTGCCAGGTCGAGGTCGAGTAGACCGTCCGAGGAGCGAGCGTGGCCGTTGCGGCCTTCACCGGTTGCGAGGGCTTCGGCGGTGTAGATGGTCTTCATGAATGACTACTTTCCGTTGTATGGAGTGCGCCGGCCAGCTTGACCAGCGCGCTGTGTAGATATTCCATTTCTTTCGCGGTCATGCCCGTCATGCAACCCAGCTGCCTGGGAATGTCGACGGCTTCGGTGCGCTTGGCGTCACCGATGTCCGTCAGGTGGACTTCGACGCGACGCTCGTCGGTGGTGAGCCGTCGGCGCTCGATGAATCCGAGTTTCTCGAGCCTTTTGAGCAGCGGCGACAGCGTGCCGGTGTCCAGATCGAGTTCGTCGCAGATCTCACGCACTCCCCGGCCGTCCTTCTCCCACAGCACCAACAGAACCAGGTACTGCGGGTATGTGACACCGAGGCGCTCGAGCATCGGCCGGTACGCCGCGGTGGTCGCCCGCGATGCGGAGTACAGCGCGAAGCACAACTGGCGATCGAGTGCGAGTTCGACGTTCACCCGCGTAACGGTAGTGCACGGTTATGTTGTGCGCAACCTATCTAGGACGGCGTCGCCGGTGCGTGCGGAGTTACCCGTCGGTCCGACCCCGCACGCACGAAGGCGTCAGCCCACCAATGCTTCGGTCAGTCCGTCCAGCACGATGGTCGCTGCTGTCGGACCTGCGTTGAGGTACCAGGGATCGTCCTCGACGGTCACGATGTGGTTCTCGGACGACGCACTCATACCGGTCCACAACGGATTGGTCGTGTACGTCTCGGCGCGAGACCCCGTGCCGGACTCCTGACTGCCGACGAAAACCCAATCGGCATTGGCCAATTGGATCTCTTCTTCGCTGAAATCCTGAGATGTCTTGTCGAACTGCTGACTTTCCGGACGGGATAGGTTCGCATCCCATGCGATGTAACCGGCGAACGATGGAACGCCGAAGACCCGCGCGCGGTCGGCGGTGAATCGGACGAACGATACTGTCGGCGACCCCGCGGCCGAGCTTCCCAGATCTTCTGCGCGTGAGACGAAGTCGTCGATGAACGACTGTGCCTGCTCCGTCCGACCCAACGCGTCGGCGAGAAGGAGGAAGTCCTGCTTCCAGTTGACGCCGGTACCTTCGGTCAGCACGGTCGGTGCAATGGCGGACAATGTTCCGTAATTCCCTTCGGACGCAGCCTTGTTCGCGAGAATCAAGTCGGGCTCCAGCGCTGCGATCGCCTCCAGGTTGGGCGATTGCCTGTGACCGACGTCGACGAATCCCGCCATCTGAGTGCCGAACTGCGGGAACTCGCGTGCGATGTACTCGGGGACGAGGGCGGCGCCGTCGCCGTACGCGACACCGGTGGGCGCCACGCCCAGCGTCAGAACGGCGTCCAGCTGTCCGGTCGCGATCACCACGATGCGCTTGGGCTCCGCCGCGATTTCGGTAGTCCCTCCGAAGTGGCCGACAGTTCGCGGAAATACGCCGTCGCCGACACCGGGGGAGCCCATGCCGTCCGGGACGCCGGTCGGGCCGGGCGGGTCGGCCGCTGCGTTCGTGGGTGACGTTGCGTTCGTGGGTGACGCTGCGTTCGTGGGCGAGGCCTCGGTCGTCGGAGTGGCTGAGATCTCGGCCGGACTCTCGGCTGTGTCGGTGGTGCCGCAGGCGGTAAGCAACACGGCCGCAGTGGCGAGGGACAGAAAGGTGGTAGCGCGTTTCACAGGGGCCTCTTCGAGCAGAATTGTACGGTAGATGAGGTAACGCTATCCTGACTTCAGATGCTGAAACAACGTCTGACTCGGATATAGCCTCTGAAGCTGAGGCCGAACACGGGCAGCACGATGGTCCGCATCCTCGCCGACAAAGGATTGCTCGATCGCGGCCCCGACCCGGCCGACGGCCGAGCCGTCGTCCTGCGAGTGAACGACGAACGGTCGGCCCGGCGTGAGCGCCGAACCGACCGTCGCGTGGAGGTGCTGTCCGCGGAGATCTCGACACTGTCGGCCGCCGAACGTAGAGCCGTCGAGAAAGCCTTGCCGACAGTGACGAAGGTGAACGAAGCCCTAACGGACCGCGCGTGCAGCCTCCACCAGATTTCGCAGCGATGCCTCGACCTCGGCAGTTCCGCGGGTCTTGAGACCGCAGTCAGGATTGACCCAGAGTCGTTCGGCAGGAACGGCTTTCAGTGCAGATCGCAAGGACTCGGTGATCTCGTCGACACTCGGGACGCGAGGGGAGTGGATGTCGTAGACGCCAGGTCCGACGCCGAGATCGAAACCGACGGCGTTGAGGTCACCCAGTACCTCCATGTGCGAACGTGCCGCCTCGATCGAGGTGACATCTGCGTCGAGTGCGACGATCGCGTCGATCACCTCGCCGAACTCCGAGTAGCACAGGTGGGTGTGGATCTGCGTCGAATCCGATACGCCCGACGTCGACAACTTGAACGCCCGCACCGCCCAGGTCAAATACTGTTCTTTGTCCTTGGCGCGCAACGGAAGAAGCTCGCGCAGCGCAGGCTCGTCGACCTGGACGATGCGGATCCCTGCCGACTGCAGATCGACCGTTTCGTCTCGGATCGCCAACGCGACCTGGTCAGCGCTGTCCGCCAACGGTTGATCGTCCCGCACGAACGACCACGCCAGAATCGTCACCGGACCGGTCAGCATGCCCTTGACCGGCTTGTCGGTGAGGGACTGTGCGTAGGTGATCCAATCGACCGTCATCGCACCGTGTCGGCTGACGTCGCCGAACAGAATCGGCGGACGTACGCAGCGCGATCCGTAGGACTGAACCCACCCGTTGGCCGTCGCTGCGAAGCCGTTCAGCTGTTCGGCGAAGTACTGCACCATGTCGTTCCGCTCGGGCTCCCCGTGCACGAGTACGTCGAGACCGATCTTCTCCTGCAGCGCAACCACATCGGCGATCTCGGACCGCATCCGGCGTACGTAGTCGGCGTCGTCGATCTCGCCCCTCCGCAGTGCCGCACGGGCGAGACGAATCTGCGTGGTCTGTGGGTACGAGCCGATGGTGGTGGTCGGCAGCGCAGGCAAGTCCAGTCGCGCGGCCTGGGCCTGACGCCGGTCCTCGGCCGGGCTGCGGTCGACGGTGACACCCGACTCGAGGCGGGTACGAATGGCCGCGTCGTGCAGGCGGGAATCTGTCCGGCGTGTCCCCAGAGCTGCACGGGCGGTGCTCAACTCCTCCGACACCGATTCGGTGCCGTCTTGCAGGGCCGTCGCGAGCACCGTCACTTCAGTGACCTTCTCGGAGCCGAACGCCAGCCACGAACGTAGCGGATCGACGATGTCGGTCTCTCCGTCGAGCGTGTACGGAACATGCAGCAGTGAGCACGAGGTCGAGACGGCAAGTGCACCTGCGCTTCCCAACAGACTTGCCAGCGTCGCCAGTGCCTTGTCCAGATCGGTGCGCCAGATGTTGCGGCCGTCTACGATTCCGGCGACGATCCTCTTGTTCGCCAGGGCCGGAACCGCGGCAACCTGTTCGACGGTTCCCGGGGCGGTCAGATCGATCGACAGCCCTTCGATGCCGGTCGAAGCCAGGCTCGGCAGAGCCGCACCGAGGTCACCGAAGTACGACGCCAGCAGGATGGCCGGCCTGGTTTCCAGCGCGCTCAGGTAGTCGTATGCCTTCTGTGCGGATGCGATTTCGGGATGCGTGCGGTCGGCGACCAGCGCCGGCTCGTCGAGCTGCACCCATTCGGCACCTGCGTCGGCCAGCTGTGTCAGCAGGTCGGCGTACAGCGGCAGGATCTCGTCGAGCCGATCCAGCAGGGGAGCATCGCTGCCGACTGCCTTGGACACCAGTAGGAACGTCACCGGCCCGATGAGAACGGGGCGAGCCGGAACGTCGAGTGCGCGAGCTTCTTCGAGTTCTGCCAACACCTTCTCCGGATGCAACGAGAAGGAGGTGGTGGGCGAGATCTCCGGGACCAGGTAGTGATAATTGGTGTCGAACCACTTCGTCATCTCGAGCGGTGCGACGGTGTCGTTTCCCCGGGCGGCGGCGAAGTACCGGTCGAGGTCGTTCTCGATGCCCTGCACTCGCTCGGGCAGTGCACCGAGCAGCACCGCGGTGTCGAGTACATGGTCGTAGTACGAGAACGTGCCGACGGGAATCGAGTCGAGGCCGGCGTCCACCAACGCCTTCAGGCTGTCCTTGCGGAGATCCTTGGCCACCGATTCGAGTGTGGCAGCATCGATCTTGCCGGCCCAGTAGGACTCGACGGACTTCTTGAGCTCGCGTTTCGGTCCGATTCGAGGCGTGCCGAGAATTGTGGCGGTGAATTCGAATGTCACTTCGTGTGTCTCCATGTATGTCACATGTGGGTGGATCACCACCGAGCGCGCGAATCCGCCTGAGCCCATGACGAGACTGCAGGTCGACTCGCCCATTCCACGGGGCGGTGAACCGTTGCGCACGGCGTGCACAACACAGAAGGCAGGTATTCGGACTCGCAGGCGCGCGATCGAGACAAGCGATCACATCTACTGGCCGTCGCTTCCCGGAGAGGCTTCTCCAGTGCTCATTGACGGCGGTCGTTCCTGCATACCGCTGCGGGACAGTCCCGGATTCCCACCGGGTTCCCTCTTGCGTCACCGTTCGCGGTCTTCGGGGCTCCTCACGACCGCAGGGCGAACCAACTGCACGCACGAGCATAGGTGCATACCGCCGGTCAGCGGAAGGCGTGCTACCGTCTTGCTCATGCAGCGCACGTATTTTTGGTTTAGCAGGCCGGCCCCGGGTGGGCCAGCCAGCGACACCATGCGCTGAGACCCCACCCCACGAGCCGGATTCAGACCGGCTCTTTCGTGTGCGTGGAGCTCTCCGAGAGCCGGTCCGAGGAACAGAAAGTTCTCTCATGACTATCGATATCACCCCCGCTGACAGTGCGTTGGACGATCAGCGGACCATCTCCATCAGCCCACTTGTCGCCCCGTCGTTGCTGCGCCGCGAACACGCGGCCGACGATGCCGTGTCGGCGACGGTTCGCCGTGGTCGCGACGGCGTCGTCGACATCCTCGACGGACGGGACGACCGGCTGATCGTCGTTGTCGGACCGTGCTCGGTGCACGACACGGCAGCTGCCATGGACTACGCACGCCGATTGGCCGAGAAGGCCACCGAGCTGGGCGACCGACTCCACATCGTCATGCGCGTCTACTTCGAGAAGCCGCGTACGACGCTGGGCTGGAAGGGCCTGATCAACGACCCGCATCTCGACGGCTCCTTCGACATCAACTCCGGTCTGCGCGTGGGGCGTCAACTGCTGGTGGACATCTCTGCTCTCGGTTTGCCCGTCGGCTGCGAGTTCCTCGATCCGATCACTCCGCAGTACATCGCGGACCTGGTCAGCTACGGAGCCATCGGTGCACGCACCGCGGCGAGCCAGGTGCACCGCCAGCTGTGCAGCGCGCTGTCGATGCCGGTCGGAATCAAGAACTCCACGGAGGGCGACATCCAGGTCGCCGTGGACGGAACCCGTGCGGCGGCGTCGAGCCATGTCTTCCCCGGCACCGATCTGGACGGCCAGGCCGCGTTGATCCGCACCACGGGTAACCCGGACTGCCACGTCATTCTTCGCGGCGGTACCGACGGACCGAACTACGACGCGGAATCGGTGGCCGATACCGTTGCCCGCCTGCGCAAGTCCAACTTGCCCGAGCGCGTGGTCATCGATGCGAGCCACGGCAACAGCAGAAAAGACCACAACAAGCAGGTCGACGTCGTCACCGATGTTGCCCGACGCGTCGGCGAGGGTGAACACGGCATTGTCGGCCTCATGCTCGAGAGCTTCATCGAGGCGGGCCGTCAGGACCTGACGCTCGGACACAAAGATGAGCTCACCTACGGCCAGTCGATCACCGACGCGTGCCTCGATTGGGACACCACGGCAACACAATTGGATGTGCTCGCCGAGGCCGTTACGCGTAGGAGAGGCTAGCGAACCCCGCGCGGCCGGAATTGCACGCTCACGCGTGGACCGGTCGCGCGGGTGCTCTTGGGTATCGCGTGCTCCCACGTGCGTTGACATGATCCCCCCATCACGATCAGATCTCCGTGTCCGAGAGTGAATTTGAGCGAAGCTCCGCCGCCTCGGGGCCGGAGCATCAGTTGACGCGTCGCACCGAGGGACAGGATGGCGACCATCGTGTCCTCGGTCGCGCTGCGGCCGATGTTGTCGCCGTGCCATGCGACACTGTCGGATCCGTCTCGGTAATAACACAATCCGGCAGTCGCAAAACTCTCACCCAGTTCGTGGCGGTAGTGCGTGTCGAGTGCCTTCTTCGCTTCGGCCATGGCAGGCGCGGGCCACGGTTCGGTCTCCGAGTAGAACCTGACGAGGCGCGGGACGTCGACAACTCGGTCGTACATCTGCCTGCGTTCGGCGCGCCAGTCGACGCCGTCGACAAGACGGTCGAACAGGTCCACCGAGCTCGCCCAACCTGCGCGGACGTCCACCCACGCACCGCGCGTCAACATACGCCGCGTCACCGAAGATCCAAGTGGCCCGAACTCCTCGTCGATATCGGTGAAGAGTGAACCCTGTAGTTCCACGCTCATGTCCGACAGCATAGCGCCGTTCGAACGTATGTTCCAGTAATGGAAGCCGCGAATTTGTCGGGACCGCGTTCTATCGTGTGCCCATGGGATACGAATTTCAGGTCACGGTCGACAGTGAAAAGCCTCATGAGCAGGCGAAGTGGTGGGCGCGCACACTCGGCTGGCAGGTAGAGCCGTCCGACGGCGATTTCATCCGCGGATTGGTCGAGGCTGGCCACGCGAAGCAGGAAGACACCGAGGTCTTCGAGGGGAATCTCGTGTGGAAGATCGGTGCGGCAATCGTCGATCCCGAGAAGCCGGGAAGTCCGCGCGTACTCTTCCAGCTCGTCCCCGAGTCCAAGACCGTGAAGAACCGCCTGCATTTCGATATTCGTGTGGGCGACCAGCGGGAGACCGTGGCGCAGGAACTCGTCGCCGCAGGCGCGTCGATTTCGTACCGCGGACAAGTCGGTCCGAGCACGTGGATCACCATGGCAGACCCCGAGGGCAACGAGTTCTGCGTGTCCTAGGTCGGAACCGTTCGGTCGGTTCCGTGGGTTAGGCTCTGGTCGATTGTCGGTGTGTTGGCCTCGGGGGAGGGCACTTCGTGTTGAATGTGGATCCGGACATGCTTCGGGGGATTGCTCGGCGTTACCGAAATGCGGCATCCGAGATGGCAGCGATCGATGGCCGAGGTGTTGCGGCACTGCTGGACGGTGCGTTGCCGGGTTCTTCGACGGCGGTGGTGGCGTCGGCGATCGGGGGTATGGCCACCACGGCGTACGACTCTGCGGCCGGGCGGCTGCATTCACTTGCCGCGGCCGCGAACGCCTGCGCGGACGAGTACGACCGCACCGAGCAGAGCAACGCCGCACTTCTTGCGGTGCTGGGGTTCGAGTGACCTATCGGGTGTCCGACGTGCGGGTATGGGCACCGCACCGAATCACGGAAGCAAGCGATCGGCTTCGTGGTCTGAATTCGGATTTCGGCAGTCAGATCGATCTGATGGTCCGCGCTGCGGACGAAGGTTCCATGGTGTGGGTCGGTGAGGGCGGTTCTGCCGCGTACGCCGCCGCCGAACACGAAGCCGAATTGGGTCGCCGCATCCGATCTGCGCTGGATCAGGTGGTCGACGTCCTTGCTGCGTCGGCGGGCCGGCTGCAGTCGGTGCGGGACAACCTCATCGGAAAGGTCGATGCCGCGGTGCTGCAGGGCTTTTCAGTCGGCGACGAGGATTGGGTCGTCACCGACACCAGCGAGGCACCTGGCAGCGAGCGCGGTCGCGAGATACGTGCGCAATCCTTGATCGACATCCAGGCCGCGGTCTCGGGTGCTCTCGAACAGCTGGCCGACGAAGACGAAGCCGTTGCATTCGAGCTGGACAGGGCACGCGATGAAGCCGAGGCCCTCGGTGCCGACGTGGTTGTGGGGCAGGACTACTCGCCGCCCTCCACGGCGGGCCTGAGCAGCGACGAAGTCCGATCGATCATCGACGACGCGGAGTTCCGCGATTGGGTCGACAGGCATCCCGACGCGGCCAAGGCGTATCTCGACGGCATTGTCGATGCGGGTCAATTGAATGGCGACGACGAGTTCTACAGCCAGTTCTTGGGGCAGTACTGGTTGGCGGAGTCCTACGAACAAGCCGGAATCGACCCAACGACGTGGGATCCGACACAGGGGACCGAGTTCAACGCTGCGAACATCACGAAGGTGTACGAGTACTACGGCCAGCTGTTCCTCGACCATCCGGAATTGGAGTGGGCGGGAATGGCGAACATGATCGGCCCGTCGTTCGCAGGTGGCTTCTACGATCTGGCGATGATGCGTGATGTCGCGCAGAACATGGTGCCCGACGGAAAGCCTGTGCTGATGCCGGATTCATTGTGGGGCACCGTGGAAACCCTTGCGCGGATGCCTGACTCCGAGTTGAAGTTCTACGAATCGACCTTCCTGAGTATGCAGAAGGAGATCTTCGAGGACCAGGCGCCGATGCACGAGGCTTACTTACACGGTGGGCCAGAGGAGTTTCAGCGGATGCGCCACGCAGGTTTGATCGATCGAAATGCGGAAGGGGCTTGGAACGCTGTTGTGGCAGGCGTCAGCGCGGGTGATTCGGATCGGATCGCATTCGGTAACGGCAGGTTGTTGTATCGCGAGCAATACCAGATCATTGCCGACGACTACGACGCAATGCGTGCGAGACCTGGTACTGGAGAGGTCGTAACGTGGGGTTTGACCACGGTCGGCACACCGTCGATTCCGGGTGCGCAAGCATATCCGGAGGTGTTCCCGGAGACTGTGCCACTTCAGGTTCCGCTGCCTGGCGCGCCGTTCGTATTCGTGCCCACGCCATTCGACGTCGAGACGCCGTTTCCTGACGGGAACATCGCTGACCGTGATCAACGGTGGGGTCTGATCACCGAGGACACACTTCCTGCCTACCGTGAGGCTTTGTCTTCGGACACGGCAGCCGCGCGTCAGCTGATCGCGTCCGAGTTCGGCCCGCGGCTCGAGGAGCGTCGGATTGCGCATCAGGCTCCCGTGCTGTTGGAAAGGATTCTGACCGATTGGAGTGTGGGCCTGAGATGACGCTGTATCGAGGCGCTGTGGTGACTGCAGTGTGCATCATGGCTTCATGTGTACTGCTGTCGTGTGCAACGTATTTCGGAGGATCAGAGGTGACAAGTGGTACCGACGCAGCATCGGAGTTCTCGACTCTCGA
>NZ_BCXH01000022.1 GCF_001895005.1 Rhodococcus yunnanensis NBRC 103083
GGTCACGAAAGGGAGCCCGACGCAACCGCCCGGTGCCGGGGACCGAGGCGTAGACGGCGAGTGCGAGCAACCCGTCGACGATCAGTGCCAGCACGGCGACGAGGATGGCACCGACCAACACGCGGTCGTACTTGTAGAGCGCGAGACCGTCGAATATGTAGCGGCCGAGCCCGCCGAGGTTGACGTACGCAGCCACGGTGGCTGTGGCGATGACCTGCAGAGTCGTATTGCGAAGCCCCCCGAGCATCAGGGGTAAGGCATTGGGAATCTCCACGCGAAACAGCACCTGGGTTTCGGTCATCCCCATGGCCCGAGCTGCGTCGACGACGTCCGGATCGACGTTCGCGATTCCCGCGTAGGTGCCTGCCAGCAGCGGCGGGATTCCCAGCAGGACCAATGCGATGATCGGGGGCACGAGCCCGAGACCGATCAGGAGCACCAGAAACACCAGGATGCCCAGAGTCGGGAGCGAGCGAAGGGCGTTGACGAGACCGACGACCAGCACTTCACCGCGACGCAAGTGGCCGATGAGCAACCCGACGGGGACGGCGATCACGGCGGAGGCGACGACGGCGATCAGGCTGTACCAGATGTGTTCGAGGATGCGGGCGCCGATTCCGGTGCTGCCTTGCCAGTTCGCTGGATCGGATATGTAGGAGAAGGCCTCGGAGAAGATGCTCATGCGACGGCCTTGCCTTTCGAGAGCTTCTTTCCGGTGCGCGCCTTCTTTTCGAGGCGTGTCCAGGGGGTGAGCCACCGGCCGAGCAGGTACAGCGCCGCATCGAAGACCAACGCGAGGAACACGATCGAGATGATGCCTGCGACTATTTGATCCGGATAGTCACGTTGATAGCCCTGGGTGAACAGCGTGCCGAGGCCACCGATGCCGATGACCGAACCCACTGACACGAGCGAGATGTTCGTGACTGCGACGACGCGAACGTTGGCGACGAGGACAGGAAGTGCGAGTGGGAGTTCGACTCCGATCGCTCGCCGCAGCGACGTGTATCCCATGGCCTCGGCCGAGTCGACGACGGCTGCGGGCACCGAATCCAGAGCTTCGGGGACGGCCCTGATCAACAGTGCCGTCGAGTAGACGGCCAGTGCGATGACGACGTTGATGGAGTCGAGTACTCGCGTCCCCAACAGTGCTGGGATGGTCACGAACAGGGCGAGCGAGGGAATGGTGAACGCAATGCTGGCCGCAATCAACGTAATTCGACGAATCCACGACACGTTGCGGATCATCGTCCCGACCGGAACTGCGATGACGAGGCCGATGATCAGTGGCACGAGAGACAGGTACAGATGAGTTCTGGTGAGGCCGAGGACGACGTCGAAGTTGTCGACGAGCCACCGCATCAGCTCGTTCCGTCCTTGCCCAGTGAGAGCGTGTCGAAGTGATGGCTGTTCCTGGCCTCGTCCTCGGCTTTTCTCTGCGCGGCGAGGTGTTCGAGTATCTCGGCGCCGTCGACGCTACCTACTACGGCCCCGGACCGATCGATCGCGACTCCGATACCGGACGGCGACGAGATCGCAGCGTCGAGTGCCTGGCGAAGATCACCGCCGACGGGAAACAGTGATCCGCCGGCAGCGGTGCTCTGCTCGAACGAACGACCCGCGCGGATTCCTTCGACTCCGGTGACATCGATCCATCCGAGAGGAGTGCGTTCGGCGGTGACGACGAGGACCCACTGGCCTTGTTCGAGGCGCAGGTTCTCCAGATCCTCGGTCATCGACGTCTCGATGTCGTGGATCGGCACTGCTCCGGCCGTCCGGAACGACAGTCCGCGGTAACCGCGATCGCGTCCGACGAACGATGCCACGAAATCCGTTGCAGGGGAGGACAGTACGGTCTCGGGGCGGTCGTACTGCTGGAGGCGCCCAGCGGGGCCGAACACTGCGATGGTGTCGCCGAGTCGCACGGCCTCGTCGATGTCGTGGGTGACGAACACGATGGTCTTCTTCAATTCCGCTTGCAAGCGCAACATTTCGGTCTGCAGGTCCTCGCGGACGACGGGATCGACGGCGCTGAAAGGCTCGTCCATCAACAGAATCGGAGGGTCGGCGGCCAGCGCACGTGCCACACCGACACGCTGCTGCTGACCGCCCGACAGCTGGGCCGGGTAGCGGGAGGCCATTGCCGGATCGAGACCGACCCGCTCGAGCACTCCGAGAGCTGCTGTGCGGGCTGCACGCCGAGACTCGCCGCGTAACACCGGAACGGTTGCCACGTTGTCGACGACCGTGCGGTGGGGGAGCAGACCCGCGCTCTGAATGACGTACCCGATGCCGCGACGCAATGTCACGGCATCGGAGTGCGCGATGTTCTTTCCGTCCACCGTGATCACTCCCGACGTCGGTGCGATCATGCGGTTGATCATTCGCATCGACGTGGTCTTGCCGCATCCGGACGGTCCGACGAACACGGTGAACGACTCCGGCTCGATCCGGAGATTCAATGAGTCCACCGCGGTGGTGCCGTCGGGATACTGCTTGGTGACGTTCTCGAAAGTGATCACGGGGGGACGCTCTCTGATCGACCTGCTGGAGTGACTACATGTGCGGGTGTTCAGCCGATCGGTGTGTCGAGTCCCTGTTCCTTCACCCACTGCTGCGCGGCGGCGGCAGGCTCGGTCTTGGTGTCGCCGGATACGGCCTGATTCAGCGCGAGCAGCTCCTCGGTGGTCAGCTTCGCCGAGATCGCATTCAACACGTCGGTCAGCTTCTCCGAAGTCTTGCCTGCATTGATCACCGGGATGACGTTCTGGGCCGCGAAGTTGAACTTGGGATCCTCCAGCACGACGAAGTCGTTCTCGGCGATCGATGCCGACGTCGAGAAGATGTCCGCTGCCGTGATCTGTCCCTCGGCGAGGGCCTTGACCGTTGCGGGGCCACCGCCGTCGGCGATCGGGACGAACTTGCTCGGGTCGATGTCAACGCCGTAGTTGTTCTTCAAGCCGGGAAGGCCGTAGGTGCGCTCCTGGAACTCGGCAGGCGCACCGATGCTGATCTCGGCGGAGTGCGGTGCCAGGTCCGCGATGGTCTTCAGATTCCACCGATCGGCGGTGGCACGGGTGACGACGATGGAGTCCTTGTCCTCGGCGGGAGCCGGATCGGCCACGACGAGTTCGGAGCCCAGTGCGTCGGGAAGCGCAGCCTCCACGTCGGCGGAGGACGTGGCAGTGGCCTCCGGATCGAGGTACTGCAGGAGATTGCCCGTGTAATCGGGAATCACGTCGATGGACCCGTCCTTGACGGCCGGGATGTACGCCTCGCGGCTGCCGATGTTGAGGGTGGTGCTCACATCGAACCCGTTCGCCTTCAGCACCTCGGCGTAGATGTTCGCGATGGTCTCGGACTCGGTGAAGTTGGCGGAGCCGACGACGATCGTGTTCGAGTCCGAGTTGCTGTCTCCTCCGCCGCTGGACAGCGGGTCGGAGTTGCCGCCACATGCGGTCAGCGCCAGCACCGACAGTGTGAGCGCAGCGAAAGCTCGCGTGGTACGGGTGGTGTTCATGGGTTCCTTCCATCGGTTCCGACCGGTCGAGGCGCCACGTGGCGGCCGCTCGGGATGGCAATCGGGGCAAGTCTAGCCATAGGGTTGCCCCGGATGATCATCTCGTTCGGCAATCTTTCCCGGCGATCGAGAACGATAAACCCAACCACCGACATCTGTCCGAATGGAGTCCGTTTCGTGCCTGCGTTCGCCCCGCGGTTTGCTGTGGCCGTACTACTCGCGTGTGGCGTAGCCGGCTGCACCAACTCGGAGCAGGAGCCGTCGACGATTGTCGTCGGTTCCTCGGACGACGTCAGAGGCGAACTGCTCGCGGAGATCTATTCGGGGGCGCTTCGCTCGACGGGAGCGGACGTGCGAATCGACGCTCGCATCGGCGACCGACCGATGTACCTCGAGGCGCTGGACCGGGGTGAGGTCGATCTCGTGCCGGATCTCACAGGGGAATTGTTGACGACGTTCGATTCGACGTCGACGGCCACCGATGCCGAGGACGTCTTCGTCGATCTCAACAGATCGCTGCCTGCGGGGCTGTCGGTGACGGATTTCGCGACGGCGGAGGATCGACGGGCAATCGCGGTGTCTCCGTCCGGCCCGCTTGCCGACGCAGCTGCGGTGCCCGACATCGCACCGCGGTGTGGGGAGTCGACGGTTGTCGTCGGTGAGGCGGATGTCGCGGCGCTCGGCACCCTGGAGGCCCGCTACGGATGTGTGTTCTCCTCGGTACTGACGGTGCCCGAAGAGCAGGAGGTGGTCGACAAGATCGCCGACGGCTCTGCGGACGTGGCCGTGATCCGTACCGCGTCGGCGGGTCCCGGAGCCACGGATCTGACCGTCCTCTCGGACTCCGAGGAGGTGTTCGCGGCGCAGAACGTGGTACCGCTCTTTCGAGATGGAGTGTTGAGCGACAACGAGATTCGGTCGTTCAGCGTCGTGGCAGGTGAGCTTGCCACTGCGGACCTCGCCGACATGATCGGTGAGGTCCGCGGTGGTGAGAGTTCAGCCGACGTCGCTGCTCGTTGGCTCGGCGAGCACAACCTCTGACGTACGGACCCGCGTGCCGAGAAACGCGCCGAGGTGGTGGACCGCTTCGGCGGCTTCACGCAGGATGGACGCCTGCAGATGCGCTACGTGCCATAGCTTTTCGTATTCGACGTAGTCCACCTCGGCTCCCGAGAGCAGCAGCTTGTCGTGGAACGCGACGATCTGTGGATACAGCACCTCGGACGTCCCTACGTGAAGCACGATCGGTGGCAGTCCGGACAGGTCGCCCAGCAGGGGAGCGAATCGCTGATCGAGCGGATCCCCCTCGCCCAAGTAGGCTTCCGCCGATGTGTACGACCACGCCGTGTTGACCACCAGATCACGATCGAACGGCGCGTCTCGCGCGCCCGGGTCGACCCACGGTGAGATCAGTCCGAGTGCTGCGGGCTGCACACCGTCGTCGACGAGTTGGCGCGCGGTGGCGACAGTGAGCCCGCCGCCTGCCGAATCACCCGCGATGGCGATTCGGCCCGCGCTGAACCCGTGCGAGTGCACGAGTTCGCGGAATGCGGCGACGGCGTCGTTCAGGCCGGCGGGCAACGGGTGCTCGGGAGCCAGTCGATAGTCGAGAACGTATACCGCGCTTGCAGATTCGCGAGCCAGATGCGCCGCGAGCGAGCGATGAGTTCCGATCGAGCCGATGGTGTACGCCCCGCCGTGCAAGTACAGGATCGCGGTGGTGCGCTCGGTGGCTCCGACCGTGATGCGTTCGGCCTTGCGCCCCGCCAGCGTCAGCTTCTGGCTGACGGTCCCGTCGGGCAGGGTTTGGAGCGGCGACGCGGCGTCGAGAAGCCTGCGCTGTACGGAGAACGGCAGGCGAGCGTTCAGAGCCAGGCGGTAGAACGGCTTCAGCGACGCAGACACCAACGGCAGTGGCAGGTAGAAGGATTTCACCGCACTACTTCTTCCGCGGCATGACGCGCTTGGCCACCGTTGCGATCAGGCCCTGGTACTTCGAACCGGTCACGCGGACAAGCAGATCGAGCGCAATGGCGTCTGACCCGATCAGCACTCGGCCTTTGCCCTTCTCGACGCCCTTGAGGATCGTCTTGGCAGCCTGGTCCGGGGTGGTCTTGGCCAGTTTGGAGTCGAAGAACTTGGCCACCGACTGCTGATCGTAGTTCTCGGCGACGGTCGCGTTGCGGGCGATGGCCGTCTTGATTCCGCCCGGATGGACGACGGTCATCTTGACCGGCGCCTTCGAGATGAGCAGCTCGATGCGCAGTGCCTCACTGAAGCCGCGGACGGCGAACTTGGCTGCGTTGTAGGCGGCCTGTGACGGCATGGCCAGCAATCCGAAGAGGCTGGAGACGTTGACGATGTGGCCGTCGCCCGACTCGTGCAGGTGTGGCAGAAAAGCCTTGGTGCCGTTGACGACCCCCCAGAAGTCGACGTCGACGATGCGCTCGATGTCCTTGAACGAGGATTCCTCGACGTCGCCGTGGTACGCGATGCCTGCGTTGTTGTAGATCTGATTGATCTTGCCGAAGCGGGTCTTCACCGTCTCCGCGTAGTCGAGGACGTTCTCGCGTTGTGTCACGTCGAGGAACTGAGATTCGACCTCGCCGCCGAGTGCTTCCACCTGGCGGACTGTCTCGGCGAGTCCGTTCACGTCGACGTCGGACAGGGCCAACTTGGCTCCCCGCTGCGCGAGATTGAGCGCCAGGGCGCGTCCGATGCCCGAACCCGCGCCGGTGACGACGGCAACTTTGCCTGCGAATGCTGTGCTCACTGTGCTGCTACCTCGATGTCGGTGTCGGCGACGGTGTTGCCGGCAGAAATGGGGAGATCGGATTCCGCGACGCTACGGTACGCCGCGAGGTCGAACTTTCTGGTGATCGCGCGGAACCGGAACGTGAAGTCCGGCCAGAGCGTGGTGTTGTTGCCGTGCTTGTCGAGATACCAGCTGGCGCAGCCGCCGTTCATCCAGACGCTGTTGGACATGCGGTCCTGCAGGTCGGCGTTGTACTCGTCCTGGACATCCTTGCGGACCTCGATGACACCGATGTCGTGCTTGTCGATGGTGTCGAGTGCGTCGATGACGTAGTTGAGCTGCGACTCGATCATGAACACCATCGAGGTGTGTCCGAGACCGGTGTTGGGACCGACGAGGAAGAACATGTTGGGGTAGTTCGCGACAGCGGCGCCCTTGTAACCTTGCTGGCCCTCCTCTTCGAAGGTCTGCGCGAGCGTCTTGCCACCTTTGCCGTAGATGCCCTGGTACGCAGGCGAATCCGTGACGTGGAAACCGGTTGCGACGACGAGTGCGTCGATCTGACGCTCGGTTCCGTCCGCGGTGACGATGGAATTGGCCTTGACCTCGGCGATGCCGTCGGTCACCAGATCGACGTTGGCGCGATCCAGGGCGGGGTAGTACGCATTGGAGATCAGCATCCGCTTGCAGCCGATCCGGAAGTTGGGCGTCACCTTCTTGCGCAGCGACTTGTCCTTGATGCCCTTGTTGATCTGCTGCTTGGCGATGAGCTCGAAGATACGCATCAGCGCGGGCTTCTTGGCCAGGCCGACGACCTGCGTCTCACGCGCTGCGTATATGCCGGTGCGCGAGAGGCGCTGGAACCCGGGAATGCGCTTGAACGCGAACTTCTCCAAGCCGGTGTACTCACGGTCGAAGCGGGGGAGGATCCACGGTGCGGTGCGCTGGTAGACGTCGAGGTGGCTCACCGTGTCCGCGATGGCAGGCACGATCTGGATTGCCGACGCTCCCGTGCCGATCACGGCCACGCGCTTGCCCTCGAGGGACACGTCGTGGTTCCACTGCGCGGAGTGGAAGACGTCGCCCTCGAAGCTCTCGATTCCCTTGATGGGCGGAAGGTTCGGCTCGCACAGGGCGCCGACCGCCGTGACGACGACCTTTGCGGTGTACTCGCCGGTGCTGGCGACGATGTTCCAGCGGTGGGTGCTCTCGTCCCACGTGACCGAGGTGACGTCCGAGCCGAACACGTGCTTGTCGAGCACGTTGTACTTGCGCGCCACCGAGGAGATGTACTTCTGGATCTCGGGCTGAGTGGAGAAGGACCGTGTCCAGTCCGGGTTGAGGGCGAACGAGTACGAGTACAGGTGCGAGGGCACATCGCATGCCGCGCCCGGGTAGGTGTTGTCGCGCCACGTCCCGCCGACGTCGTTGCCTCGTTCGAGGACGAGGAAGTTGTTCTTGCCCTTCTGAGTCAGCTTGATCGCTGCTCCAAGGCCGGCGAAGCCGCTGCCGATGATCACCGTATCGACCTGGCGCGGCGCCGTCACACGCTCCGAAGTATCTGTAACCGTAAGACTCATGAAGGTGAGCGTAGGAGCTTATTGAGTGTGAGTCAATAGTTGTTGACTACTATTCAGTAAGCTGGTTGCATGGCCGGTGTGAACACACCAGCCGTCAAGCGAACGCGCATGAGTCCGGAGGAGCGTCGGGCCCAGCTGATCGAGCTCGGCACGGAAATGCTGGCGGACAGACCGCTCGACCAGGTGTCCGTCGAAGACATCGCCGATCAGGCGGGGGTCTCCCGTGGCCTGCTGTTCCACTACTTCTCGTCCAAGCAGGACTTCCACCTCGCGATCGTTCGTGAAGCCAGCAAGACGATGCTCGAGCGCACCGCACCCGATCTCAGCCTCGGACCGTACGAGATCCTGCGCGATTCCATCGCCAACTACGTCGACTACGTGACCGAGAATCGCGAAACGTTCATCTCGTTGCTCCGCGGATCCGCCAGCGGAGACCCGGAGATGCGCATGGTGTTCGAACAGACTCGCACCACCATGGCCGAACGCACCGTCGCCAACCTCTACAAACTCGAGGTCGAAGCCAGCCCCACCACCGAACTCGCGGTGCGCGGATGGATCGCCTTCGTCGAGGAGGCCACCATCTCGTGGCTGCGTGAGCCCAAGATCTCGCGCGACGAACTCATCGACCTCAACGTCGGAGCGCTCCCTGCCGTCGCCCTGGCCCCGGCGATGATCGCCTCGCTGCTCGGTGCGGGGTCGGTGCCGTCGGGTGCGGGGTCTGTGCCGTCCGCTTGAATGTGCCGTTCAAGCCACCTGATCGTATGAATGGGCCATTCAAGCGATGTGGGGCCGGCCGCCCGTGAAAGACCGAATGGCGCCCTCGATCACTGGTGAGTGACCGAAGGCGCCATTCGCTCCGAAAATGACCCGCAGAGGGCGCTGAAGCTAGTCTTCGCCGACCGCGTTGAAGGCCTCGTCGATGATCTCGAGCTGCTCGACGGCGTGGACCTTGCTCGACCCCGAGGACGGCGCGGACATCGCACGACGCGACACTCGCTTGATTCCGCTCAGGACGTCGGGCATGAGTTCCGGGAATGCCAGACCGAAGAACGGCCATGCACCCTGGTTCGCCGGCTCCTCCTGGACCCAGCGGAACTCGGTTGCGTTCGGGTAGCTGTGGATCGCCTCGGTGATCCGACGCGTCGGAACCGGGTACAGCTGCTCGATGCGCACGATGGCGACGTCTTCGCGGTTGTCCTTCTGCTTGCGGGCGAGAAGCTCGTAGTACAGCTTGCCGCTCACCATCAGGACGCGCTTGACCTTGCTGCGATCGCCGGTGCCGGTTTCGTAGGTCGGCTCGTCGAACACCGAGTGGAACTTGCCGTCGGTGAAGTCCTCGATGTTGGACACCGCGGCCTTGTTGCGCAGCATCGACTTCGGAGTGAAGACGATGAGCGGACGACGGATTCCATCGCGTGCGTGTCGACGCAGGAGGTGGAAGTAGTTCGCCGGCGTCGACGGAACCGACACGGTCATCGAACCTTCGGCGCACAGTGTCAGGAAGCGCTCGATGCGTCCCGACGTGTGGTCCGGTCCCTGACCTTCGTGGCCGTGCGGCAGAAGCAGCACGACGTCGGAAAGCTGGCCCCACTTGGCTTCACCGGAGGAGATGAACTCGTCGATGATGGACTGTGCGCCGTTGACGAAGTCGCCGAACTGCGCTTCCCACATCACCAGGGCGTCGGGGTTGCCGACCGAGTATCCGTATTCGAAGCCGACGGCCGCGAACTCGCTCAGCGCGGAGTCGTAGACCATGAACTTGCCGGGGGTCGCGCTGCCGATGTTGTGCAGCGGGGTGTACTCGGCGCCGGTCTTGCGGTCGATGATGACCGAATGACGCTGGGTGAACGTGCCGCGGCGCGTGTCCTGGCCGGAGAACCGGATGTTGCGTCCCTCGTCCACGAGCGATCCGAGTGCCAACAGTTCGCCGAAGGCCCAGTCGACCTTGCCCTCGTACGCCATTTCGCGACGCTTCTCGAGCACGGGCTTGACGCGCGGGTGCACGTTGAAGCCGTCGGGAACCTCGAGGTGTGCGTCACCGATCCGGTGCAGTACCGACTTGTCCACGGCGGTGGTCAGCTTGGCGGGCAGCTGCTGATCGAGCTCGACCGATTCGCTGGGCTCCGGGGTGTACTTCTCGAGTTCGCGTACCTCGTTGAAGACGCGTTCGAGCTGACCCTGGTAGTCGCGGAGAGCGTCTTCTGCCTCTTTGAGGGAGATGTCACCGCGGCCGATGAGGGATTCGGTGTAGCTCTTGCGGACGCTGCGCTTGGTATCGATGAGGTCGTACATCGCGGGCTGCGTCATCGACGGGTCGTCGCCCTCGTTGTGGCCACGCCTGCGGTAGCAGATCATGTCGATGACGACGTCCTTGTTGAACTTCTCGCGGAAGTCCACTGCGAGCTGCGCAACTCGGACACATGCTTCCGGGTCGTCTCCGTTGACGTGGAAGATCGGCGCGCCGATCATCTTGGCGACATCGGTGCAGTACTCGGACGAACGCGAGTGCTCGGGGGCGGTGGTGAAACCGACCTGGTTGTTGACCACGATGTGCACGGTGCCACCGGTTCGGTAGCCACGAAGCTGCGCGAGGTTGAGCGTTTCCGCGACCACACCCTGGCCTGCGAAGGCCGCATCGCCGTGCAGCATCAGCGGCAGAACGGAGAAGCCGCCCTCGCCTGCACCCTTGTCGAGTAGATCCTGCTTCGCGCGGACGAGACCCTCCAGGACCGGGTCGACGGCCTCGAGGTGGGACGGGTTCGCGGTCAGCGAGACCTTGATGTCGTTCTCGCCGAACATCTGGATGTACGTGCCCTCGGCACCGAGGTGGTACTTCACGTCTCCGGAGCCATGTGCGGCCGCCGGGTTCATGTTGCCCTCGAACTCGGTGAAGATCTTCGAGTACGGCTTGCCGACGATGTTCGCCAGCACGTTCAGGCGACCGCGGTGCGGCATACCGATGACGACCTCGTCGAGTGCGTGCTCGGCACTCTGGTCGATCACGGCGTCCATCATCGGGATGACGGACTCGGCGCCTTCGAGTGAGAAGCGCTTCTGGCCGACGTACTTGGTCTGCAGGAACGTCTCGAACGCCTCGGCGGCATTGAGCTTGCTCAGCGTGTACTTCTGCTGTGCCACGGTCGGCTTGACGTGTGTCGCCTCGACGCGTTCCTGGAGCCAGCCGACCTGGTCGGTCTCGAGGATGTGGGTGTACTCGACGCCGACGTGGCGGCAGTACGAATCGCGCAGCACGGACAGGACGTCGCGCAGACGCATCTTGTCCTTGCCGTGGAAACCGCCGACTTTGAACTCGCGGTCGAGATCCCACAGCGTCAGATCGTGGCTGATCACGTCGAGGTCCGGATGCATCCGGAACTTGTCCTTGGTGAACTGCAACGGATCCGTATCGGCCATGAGGTGGCCGCGGTTGCGGTACGCCGCGATCAGTTCGAGAACACGGGTGTTCTTGTCGACGGTGCCCTCGGGCAGATCCTTGCGCCAGCGGATGGGCTCGTACGGAATCTTCAGCGAATGGAAGACCCCGTCGTAGAACTCGTCGCTGATCAGCAGGTTGTGGATCGTGCGAAGGAAATCGCCCGACTCCGCGCCCTGGATGATGCGGTGGTCGTAGGTGGAGGTCAGTGTCATGAGCTTGCCGACACCGAGATCTGCCAGACGCTCGTCGCTCGAGCCCTGGAACTCGGCCGGGTACTCCATCGCACCGGCACCGATGATCGCGCCTTGGCCGTTCATCAGGCGTGGAACGGAGTGGACGGTGCCGATTCCACCGGGGTTGGTCAGCGAGATCGTGACGCCCTGGAAGTCCTCGCCGGTCAGCTTGCCGTCGCGCGCACGCCGGACGATGTCCTCGTAGGCGTTGTAGAACTGCGTGAACGTGTGGTCCTGTGTGCCCTTGATCGCCGCGACGACCAGGGAGCGGTTGCCGTCCTTGCCGGGCAGGTCGATGGCGAGACCGAGGTTGGTCGCGGCAGGCGTGACCGCGTTCGGCTTGCCGTCGATCTCGGCGAAGTGGCGGTTCATGTTCGGGAACGCCTTCACGGCCTGCACGATGGCATAGCCGAGCAGGTGAGTGAACGAGATCTTGCCGCCGCGCGTGCGAGCGAGATGATTGTTGATGACGAGGCGGTTGTCGACCATCAGTTTGGCTGGAATGGCGCGCACGCTGGTAGCGGTCGGGATCTGGAGCGAAGCCGACATGTTCTTCGCGACGGCAGCAGCGGCGCCGCGCAGAACCTTGCTCGACTCTTCGTTCGCGCCGGCTGCAGCAGCAGGCTTCGCAGGTGACGCGGACGGGTTGGCGCCCGCCGCCTTCGATGTAGCGGGCTTCGCCGTGGGTGCAGGCTTCGTGGCTGCAGCAGCGGGCTGGGCCTTCGGAGCCTCGGCCTTCGACGCTTCTTGGGCCTTCGGTGCTTCGGCTTTCGGTGCAGCAGACTGAGGGGCCTTCGGTGCGGCAGTCGCAGGCTTGCCGTTGGAGGGAGTCGTACTGCCGTTCGGAACCGCCGCGGACTCGTCACCCGCCGGCGCGTCCGGGTCGTAGTCGGTCAAGAATTCGTGCCAACTGGCGTCGACCGAGGACGGGTCGTCCTTGAATCGCTGGTACATCTCGTCGACCAGCCATTGATTTTGTCCGAATTGGGTAGTAGAGCTGCTGCTCACGGCAGTAGTTCGCCTCTTCTCTTCTCTTCGTTCCCGATCAGCGCGCGTACTTGTCCAGGCTAGACCTCGCCTGGCGGTGAGTGCTGCCCGGGACGTACCTGTGGTATGTACTCACGAGTAACTGTCTACTTCTGTGCTGACGACTCCATGGACTATCGGATTATTCCCGCCGCGCGTTTCTGCCGCATCCCACAATTGTGTGTAGAAGCCTCCGCGTGCCCGTAATTCCCGGTGTGTACCGGTTTCGACGATGCGCCCCGCATCGACCACGACGATCATGTCGGCTCTCGCCGCGGTGGCCAATCGGTGTGCGACGACGACTGCGGTGCGCGTGCGGGCAACGGCGTTGCTGGCGGCGAGAACCTTGCGCTCGGTCGCCGGGTCGAGGGTCGCGGTGGCCTCGTCGAGCAGCAGCAGATCCGGGTCGACGAGCTCGGCCCGCGCAAGGGCGATGAGTTGTCGTTGGCCTGCGGACAGACCCTGCCCGCGCTCGCCGACCGGCTGATACATACCGCTCCGAAGTGCAGCGATGGTCTCGAGAGCGCCGACCGCGCGTGCTGCCGATTCGATTTCCTCGCGGCTGGCATCGGGCTTTCCGAAGGCGATGTTGCTGGCGACATCGCCGGTGAAGAGATGGGCTTCCTGCGGTACGACACCGAGTCGGCGCCGGTACTCGGACAAGCGGTAGCGCCGAAGATCCGTGCCGCCGACACGGACCGATCCGGCCGTCGGATCGTAGAAACGCGCGAGCAGTTTGACGATCGTGGACTTGCCTGCGCCGGTCTGTCCGACGAGCGCGACGGTGGTCCCGGCTTCGATTGTGAGATTGACCTCACTGAGGGCATCGGTGTCGGCGCCGCCATACCGAAATCCCACGTTGTCGAGACGAATGTCACTTCTGAGATGGCCGCCTTCGATGGCGACCGGGGCCGCACTCGATGCGGATTCGATGGAGCTCGGCGTGCGGAGGAGATCACCGATGCGGTGTACGCCGACGTTGGCCTGCTGGTAGCCGTCGAAGACCTGCGAGAGCTGCTGTATCGGTCCGAACAGCAGACCGAGGTAGAGAACGAATGCCACGAGAGTGCCCGCCGAGGTCGAACCCGACGCGACCTGATGAGCTCCGACGAGCACCACGAACGCCAGCGCGATGTCGGACAGAAAAGTGATGAACGGGAAGAAGACGGAGATCGCACGCTGCGAGCGCATACGGCTACGGCGGTAACGGTCGGCGCGCTCGGCGAAGCGCTCGGCGGCGAACTCCTCGCGTCGATATGCCTGCGCCGAACGAAGTCCGGCGACGTTCTCCTGGAAGTCGGCGTTGACGATCGAGATGCGTTCCCGCGAAATCGAGTACGCCGACGAGGACACCTTGCGAAAGATCAGCGTCGATATCACCAGCGGCGGAACCACGGCCAGAGCCACGAGACCGAGCGTGACGTCGGTGATCAAGAGTGCGGCCGAGATGCCGAGAACGGTGAGAAGGCTGACCACTGCAGTCGAGGCACCGGTTTGGATGAACGACGACAACGCGTCGACGTCGGTGGTCATTCGGGTCATGATTCGACCGGACAGTTCACGTTCGTAGTAGTCGAGGCCGAGGCGCTGGATGTGTGCGTAGCTCTTGACCCGAAGACCGAACAGCACTCGTTCGCCCGCACGCGCGGTGATCGTGGTCGTGGCGGCGATGACGAACCACCCTGCCACGGCAAGGAAGACACCGATTCCGGTGGCTGTCCACAGGGCTCCCGCGTCGTCTCGCGACACCCCCGAGTCGACGGCGTAACGCACGATCGACGGGAATGCTATCGAGGCCAGCGAATCGAGCGCGAGCAACACGACGACCGTCACCAGTAGTAGTCGAACGGGCTGCAGCAGGCGGGACAGGCGGAATCGAGGGTCCGGTTCACGGAGCTCGGGGCCACCGTATGCGGGGTCCTCGAGCGCGGGAGGAAGGTCGTCGACTGCTGTCTGAAGCTGAGGGGTCGCAGCGAGGTGTCCGAGGGCACCGGAGGCAGGGCCACCCCGGCCGGGCGGAGCGATACCGGGGGCACGCTGGCCGGCACCGGCGGCCGGCTCCGGCGGCCACAGGGACTCGGCGCTCGGTTCGGGGTAGTCGTTTCCGATCTCGGCGACGGCGGAACCGAGCGGGTCGTCTTCGGATTCACCCCCGGCCAGCAGTAATCGGAACAACGGACATCGCTCGTCGAGTTCTTCGACGGTTCCGGAGTCGATGATGCGGCCGTCGTCGAGGACCGCGACGCGATCGGCCAGCGACAATGTGGATCTTCGGTGCGCAAGGATCACCGTCGTCCGGTCGCGTTGCGCACGGAGTGCATCGAAGATCGACGCCTCGGTGGTGGCGTCGACAGCCGAGGTGGCGTCGTCGAGCACCAGGATCCGCGGGTCGGTGAGCAGCGCGCGGGCCAGCGCGATGCGTTGACGCTGCCCGCCGGACAGCGTCAGACCCCGCTCGCCGACGACGGAGTCGTAGCCCTCGGGGAGTTCGACGACGAAAGCATGGGCTTCGGCGAGTACGGCGGCCCGCTCGATCTCCTCCGCGCTCGCGTCGGGGCGGCCGAGTGCGATGTTCGCGGCGATCGTGTCGGAGAACAGAAACGGCTCGTCGAAGACCAGTCCGACAGCGCCGCGCAGCTGCTCGGCGCTGATGTCCGCGACATCGAACCGCTCGCCGTTCGACGTCAGCGCAACCGATCCCGATGCCGGACTGTAGAACCGGGGGAGAAGTAGTGACAGGGCCGTCTTGCCGGAACCCGCATGACCGACGACAGCGACGCTCTCGCCTGGTGCGACGGTGAGATCGAACGAGCGAAGCACCTCACGTTCCGGTTCGAAGCCGAACGTGACCGACGACAGGTCGAGGCCGAGCGGGCCGTCGGGCAGTGCACGCGGACGCGCAGGCTCGGGGACGGACGGCTCGGTGTCGACGACCTCGTAGACGCGTTCGACTGCGGCCCTCGACAGCTGCGCCATCACGACGACCGAGGACAGAGTGCGAGTGATGGCCGACAGTGTGGCCACGTAGGTGGCGAACGCGAGAAACGTGCCGATCGTGATGTGACCGTGCAGCGCCAGGTATCCACCGAGCGCGATGACGCCGACGAGGCCGAGTTGCGGGATCGCCGCCATCGACGGCGCGAAGCGGGAGTTGATCTTCGCCGAGCGCATGCGTTCGGAGAACAGCATGCGTCCCAGCGACTCCAGCCTGTCGACCGCTCTCGACTCCTGTCCGAATCCCTTGACGACGCGCACGCCGGTGACAGTTTCTTCGACGTGTTGCGCCAGGTCGGCAGCCCGTTGCTGGGCCGACCACGTGGCCGCGAACAGCGTTGGCCGTATTCGGTACACCACTACCGATACGGCGGGAACGATCAGCAGCGCGACGACGGTGAGCAACGGTGACAGATAGGCCATGACGACGAGTGCGAGGAAGAATTGAAGCAGTGCACCCGCCGAGAGGGGCAGCATCGCGAGCAACCCCTGCACGAGCTGGAGGTCGGTGATCGACCGTGAGACGACCTGGCCGGTTCGGATGTCGTCCTGGCCCCGGCCGTCGAGACGCTGCAGCGCGCCGAGCAGTCCGAGGCGCAGATCGTGTTGGACGTCGATCGACAATCGGCCCGCCAGGAACCGTCTGCCGAACTGGCACGCGAACCGTACGACCCCGAGTACCGCGATGGCGATGGCGACTCCGGCGATGGCGCTGCTGTCACCGGCCGACGCGTCGTCGATGGCGATGCGGGTGAGCAGTGGGAACGAAATGTCGATCACCGCGGCGACCATGGTGACCGACAGTGCGCCTACAGCTGTGCGTCGATGAATCCAGCACTGTGCGCCGAGGCGCCGAATCCACCCGGTCCGTGGCTCGGCTGTATCTGTGTCATTACCGTTTCTCACCATCGCGATCCACGGTAGACCGGGCCACCGACACGGTCTCAGCCGATGTCGCGTTCCCTGGTACGCCACCATCCCGCGGCGGCGACAGCGACGGCCCACAGTGCCAACACGATCGGGGCGAACGGCCACGACATGAAGTAGGGGGCGCTGTCGGAGTCACCGGCGGTGAGGGTGGCCAGGGTCGTGGCGGCCGGAGTGATGGTCGAGACGTTGTGGATGCCGAGCCCTTCGAGAATGGAGATCACGATGATCTCGCCGAAGGGATACCACGCGACGATGACGATCGCGGCCCAGGAAGGCGAGCCCAACAGCAGTCCGAGACCGACGCCGATCAGCGACCACAGCACGACCGCGAGCAGTCCCGCGAGCAGTATCGCCAGAATGTGACCGGACAGGGCGAACGCGGTGGGCGAGAACAGCATCAGACAGACGACGCTGCCGAGTTCGACGACCAGGCCGTACCCGAGCGCGAACAGTGCGGTCACCGCGAATTTGGCTCCGATGATGCCGTCACGTCCAGACGCGGTGACGAACGACGTGGTGATCGTGTCGTGGCGAAATTCGGTGCCGCCGTTGACTGCGGCGAACACCGCAACGAATGCCATGGCGAATCCGAGGGAGACGTACAGCCCGAAGGTGGCGAAGCCGCCCTCCACGTCGACTTCGCCCACGCTTTCGGAGATCGCCGACGCGATCGTGCTGGTGAAGATGCCGACGAGGATCGGCGGCAGCGCGAGGGCCCACCAGAACCTCAAGGACGTGACCTTGCGTACTTCCGCGGTCAGCAGGTTCATGCCGCGCCTCCGTCGCGGGGAGACGGCCCCTGTCCCGGTGCCTGATATCCCGGCGGCGGTCCGTAGCCGGAGGGAGGCGGATACCCAGGGGGCCCTTGATAACCGGGCACTGGAAAACCAGGCGCTTGATAACCAGGCGCTTGATAACCAGGCCCTTGATAACCAGGCCCTTGAAAACCAGGCCCTTGAAAACCAGGCCCTTGAAAACCAGGCCCTTGAAAACCAGGCGCTGGATGACCGGGTGCCTGATATCCCGGTGGCGGCCCGTGGAAGTGCTGCGCGCCCGCATGTCCGTAGCCGTACTGCACCTGGCCGACGGGAGTGCCTGCGTACTGGCCTGCCGTCATCGACAGGAACACCTGCTCGAGATCGACGTGCTCGTAGGTCGTTCCGAACACGGTCAGTCCCGATTCCTCGGCTATCCGGGTGACGGTGGCGGAGTCGCTTCCCGCGACGCCCAGTCGGCCGTCGGGTAGTAGTTGGGCATTGCTGAAGCCGTTCGAAGCAAGTGCAAGTGCCAGCGCGGCCGGGTCGGACACCGCGATCAGTGTGCGGCTGGGACGCGAGGCACGCAGCTGTTCGATCGATCCCTGGTAGATCAATGTTCCGGCCGAGATGATCACGAGGTGATCGACCGTCGCCTCGACTTCGCGGAGTAGATGCGAGGAGATCAGTACGGTGCGACCGCTCGCCGCGTATGACTTCAGGAAGTCCCGTAGCCACGCGATGCCCTCGGGGTCGAGGCCGTTCGCCGGCTCGTCGAGGACGAGTATTTCCGGGTCGCCGAGCAGTGCGGTGGCGAGTGCGAGGCGTTGACGCATCCCGAGCGAGTATCCGCCGACGTGTCTGTTCGCTGCGTCGGCGAGCCCGACGACTCGGAGGACCTCGTCGGCGCGCGAGTCGGGAAGGCCGATGGCCGCGGTGTAGATGCGCAGGTGACGCAGTGCGGTGCGTCTGGGATGCAGGCTTCCAGAATCCAGGACCGCCCCGACTGCGCGCGCCGGGTTGGACAGTGCCGAGAACGGCGCCCCGGCGACGTACGACACCCCGCTCGTCGGTGTGGCCAATCCGAGAATCATCCGAAGAGTGGTCGTCTTTCCCGAGCCGTTGGGCCCGAGGAACCCCGTGATGGATCCACGGGGAACCGCGAAACTCAGGTCCGATACCGCTCGCACGGTACCGAATACCTTGGTCAAGCCCTGTGCTTCCAGTGCGCTGACACCGAACCCGTACGTCATTGCAGTCATGCCCCCGACTCTCCACAGCGCCGACTCTCGACAGCGCCGACTCTCCACAGCGCCG
Source organism: Rhodococcus yunnanensis NBRC 103083 (assembly GCF_001895005.1). GTDB lineage: Bacteria > Actinomycetota > Actinomycetes > Mycobacteriales > Mycobacteriaceae > Rhodococcoides > Rhodococcoides yunnanense. Next base: position 18,547 of record NZ_BCXH01000022.1, read on the forward strand.
ACTCTCCACAGCGCCGACTCTCCCAGAGCCTCGACTGTCCAGAGCTCGGACCGTCGCGACCGAGCCGCTACGAGGTTACGGTGTCCACCCGGCGTACGGGAGTCGCCGGCGCCGAAGAGATCGAGGGCATGACCCCAGGGATCAGGGCAGAAACGCTGCGGCAACTTCTCGATAGGTCACCGTGGGGTCGGCGTCATCCGGCAACGCGTGCACCGTGACGTGGGATGCACCCGCGTCGATGTGCTCGTGGAGGCGACGTGCGATCGCCTCGGCATCGCCGTGCGCGACGAGGGCATCGATCAGTCGGTCGCTGCCACCGTTGCCGATTTCTTCTGCCGTGTAGCCGAGCCGCTTGAGGTTGTTGATGTAGTTCTGCAGCCGCAAGTACGGGTAATCCACCGGAGGCCTGCCGATCTCTCGGCCCTTGGCCGGGTCGGTCTCGAGCACCACCTTGTGCTCGGGTGCGAGCACTTTGTCGGGTCCGAGGATCTCGCGTGCGATCGCGGTGTGCTCCGGCGTCGTCAGATACGGGTGCGCGCCTGCGGTGCGATCGGCGGACAGCTTCAGCACTTTCGGCCCCAGCGCGGCAAGTACGCGTCGGTGAACCGGGACACCGCCGTCGTCGAGCACGTCGAGGTACTGCACGAGCGCGTCGTACGGCTTCTGGTACTCCTGCACCGCCTCGGGGTGACCTGCACCGATTCCCAGGAGGAACCGGCCGGGGTGCTTCTTCTCGATGCGGTGGAACGATTCGGCGATTTCCTTCGCGGGTGCCGACCAGATGTTGACGATGCCCGTTGCGACGACGATGGATTCGGTTGCGTCGAGTATCTCCTCGGCCGAGGTGAGATCGGCGGGCGGGGAACCGCCGAGCCAGATCGTGCCGTAGCCGTTGCTCTCGATGCTTCGGGCGAGTTCCGGCGGAATCGCCGTGAAGTTCCGCCAGATACCGAGCGTGCCGAGATCAGGTGTGTTGGTGGTCATAGGTCACCTTAACGCCGAATCACCGATCGGGAATTCCTTCGGTCACAGTGTGATTGCTGCAACCGGTGCGATTCTGTCGAAACGGGTGCACTACTGCTCCAGAATTCCATCGGGTTCGGCGTCGATGACCTTGGGCGCGGGCCACGAGGTGGGCGCCGGGCCGAATGCGTCACGCGCATTCCGGATGACGCCCTTGCCGATCGCCCGGTTGCCTGCGCCGCCGATGACGGCGCCGATTCCTGCGGGCAGAAGTTTGCCGAACAACAGTGCACTGCGTTTGGCCAGGTACTTCGATACGAACTTCTTGACGAGCGAGCGGTTCATGGTGGTCATCGCACCGCCCGGGATACGTGAGGTGACCAGCGTTCCCCAGTTCTTCGCCGACGCGCCGACCGTCTTCTGCACGATCTGCATTCCCGATTCGCCGAGCGCGACCGCGAGAACGAGGGCCCTGCGTTGTTGATGATCGTGGACCGGGATGCCGTGTACGGACGCCACCGACAGCGTGAGCAACGCCGAGGACTCGATGAAGAACGCGGTCTCCGCACCCACCGCGGCCAGCGACGCGACGGTTCCGATCGCGGGCACAGCTGCCGCGCCTCCCACCGCGCTGCCGCTGCCGGTCACAGCCATCAGAAACCGCTTCTCCAGCCGCTCGATCAACTGGGCAGGGTTCTCGTTCGGGTGTGCCCGACGCATATGCGCGATGTATCTCTCGACGGCCGGACCCTGCAGCCTGCTGGCGTTGTCGAGGATGCCGACGAGGGACTTCTCGAGTCGCCCGCCCTCTTCGACGATGTCCACCTTGTCGTTCTTCTTGCTCGCCATCGGCGCTCCGATCGATGTGCAGTGCCGAGTGTCGGCACCAGAGCATTGCTACCCGTTCGTCTTCGGTTCTACCCTGCAAGGCATGACGGCGGCAGTCTCCGAAGGTGCGCGAGTATCCGAAGGCGAGCGCCGAATGCCCGCCGAGCGCTTGCGGCCGTTCGTCGCGCCGTACGACGGGTATCGATTGGCAGGGTTCGAGCCAGGGCACCACGTCGGCATGCCGAGCCCGTACCTCACCGTCATCCTCGCGATCGGTCCGAAGCTGGAGATCTCGCAGTCGCCGCGGCAGGGCGCGTGCGCATTCGAATCCTTGGCCAGCGGGATCTCGGCCGAGCCGGTCACCATCGCACACGATGGCAATCAGCACGGCATTCAACTCTCGTTCACACCGGCAGGGCCTCGCGCTCTGTTCGGGATCCCGACGTCGGCGCTCGGCGACTGGATGGTCGACCTTCCGGAGGTGCTCCCCGGTGCCGACGAGCTTCTCGATCGAGTCGGGACGGCGTCCTCGTGGGATCAGCGGTTCGACGTCGTCGACGACATCCTCTCTCGCGCACTGACCGAGCAACAGGTGGAGCCGACGCTGACCGAGGCGTGGCGCCGGTTGGTGGAGGGAGGGGGAGCGGTGCGAGTGGGGGAGGTGGCGTCGGACATCGGCTGGAGTCGACGGCATCTGATCAACCGGTTCGCCGCCGAGTTCGGTGTCACCCCGAAGGATTCTGCGAGGATCGCCCGCTTTCATCGTTCGCACCGAATACTGCGCAGACCGGTTGTCCCTCGTTTGTCCGAGGTAGCAGCGGAGTGCGGGTACTACGACCAGGCCCACATGGCACGTGACTGGCGAGATCTGGCGGGGGCTTCGCCGTCGCAGTGGCGACGGGACGAGAAGTTCGCGTTCATCCAAGACGCCTTCGCGTTCATCCAAGACGCCGAGGAGTAGTCGGCGGAGGATCGTGTTCATGACCGAAACGACAGGAAACAGATCAGCGATCTGGCCGTGCTTCCGCTACGAGGACCCGCGGGCAGCAATTCGATTCATCGTCGAGGTACTCGGTTTCACCGAGGCGGCCGTGTACGGCGAGGGCGATCGCGTCGACCACGCCGAACTCCGTTGGCCCGGTGGGGGCGGCGTGATGCTCGGGAGCGTCAAGGACGGAGATCCGCCGGGCGAGCGCCCGGGTGTGGGCAGTGTCTACGTCGTCACCTCGGAGCCGGACGCCGTGTTCGAGCGCGTCGTACGTGCAGGTGCTCGCGTGACGCGCCCGATGCGCGAGGAGGACTACGGGAGTCGAGGGTTCACCTGCGGCGACCCGGAGGGGGTGCAGTGGAGCTTCGGCACGTACGCCGGCGCCGAGTGAGGGAAGCGGTGTTCACGGTCGGGCGAGCTCGACCGAGGTGACCTCGCCCCACTCCTCGTAGCCGAGTCGGCTCGCGAGGCGTCGCGCCACGCCGTTCTGCGTGTCCGAGCGCCATTGCGGGATCAGGCCCTCGTCGATTGCGTCGTTGGTGGCCAGCCGCGCGACGACTTGGCCGTAGCCGTGGCGTCGGGCCTCGGGAGCGGTCAGGACCCCGACGTCGGCGAGCAGCCCTTCCCATTCGATGTACGCGGCACCCGCGAGTGGTGACGCCGATTCGGCCGGTTGTTCGTCGCCCATGAGCGTGAACCACGAATGTTTCTGCGTCAGCTCCGCGGCGATCACGTCGTCGGGCGCGCACGAAGCCTCCAGTGCGCGCGCGTGGGCGAGTTCATGGGAGATCAACGGATCGTGGTGGTCGAGGGCGGAGCCGACATCGCCCGCATACGACAGAACGATCGGGCCTCGAACTCGACCGGATCTGGCCGGGTCGAGCTCCGCGAGCACCCCCCGTTCGGCCAAGTCGTCGTCGGTGCGTTCTCGGGCCGCGTCGAGCGCCCACTGCGGTCCGACGAGAGCAGATGCGTCGCCGAGTCTGACAAATGTGATCTTGGTCGCATTCGGGTGTTCGAAACTGTGCCGCGTGCCGCTACGCAAAGCCGTATCGGCCAGTCCGAGGTGCCGTGACCACGCAAGTCTCACGATATCGTGATGATGGGAATCCACCGGGACAAGGCTATCCGGGGGTCGACGAAATCAAGCTATTGGTCTTTTTGTCCCCCGCAGTACCGCAACTCGTCCATGGATGGCATGATCAGGAAATGAGATTGGAACTTCGACGTGAAGGTCCAGCTCGCTACAGAAGGTTTACGGTATGACGCAGGGCAGTGTTAAGTGGTTCAACGGCGAAAAGGGCTTCGGCTTCATCGAGCAGGACGGCGGCGGACCTGACGTGTTCGTTCACTACTCGGAGATCCAGGGAACTGGCTTCAAGTCGCTCGACGAAGGTCAGCGCGTGGAGTTCGAGGTTGGACAGGGCCAGAAGGGCCCCCAGGCCACCGGCGTTCGCGCTATCTGATCCCCTCAAAGGATCGCCAACCTGGATTTGCTGACGGCTAGACGCTGTCCTACTCCCGGTAGCAGAGGCCGGATACACGAAGAGAAATCTTCGAGTATCCGGCCTTTGTTTGCGTTTGTGGCCCCTGTTTGTGTTTGTGGCTCCTCTTCGTGGTTGCGGCTCGCGCCCGTGCGCGCGTAGTGAAATCCGGACCGGACTGCGCACGCTCGGCATGCGCTACTATTCCAACTGGAATAATTCAGTTGGGAGATTCGAATGGCAGGGAAGGCGCTGACGCCACTCGGGGTCGCGGTTCTCGCGCTGCTCGCCGAGGGGCCCATGCACCCCTACGAGATGTGTCAGCTGTTGATAGCGAGAAACGAGGATCGGATAGTCAAGATCCGTCCGGGCTCCCTCTATCACGCTGTGGACCGGCTCGCCGAGAAGGACATGGTGCGGGCGGTCGGCACCGAACGTGAAGGAAATCGGCCCGAGCGCACCACCTACGAGGTCACCGAATCCGGTCGCGCGGCATTGACGAGCCGACTCTCGGAAATCCTCGCTCAACCGGTGTCCGAGTACCCGCAGTTCGTACTCGCGTTGTCGGAGATCCACAACATCGATGCTGCACGGGCGATGTCGTTGCTGCGCAAGAGAATCGAATGCAAATCGATCGAGGATGCCGAACTTGCCGAGATCGAGAGAGCGGTCTCGGCGCGAGCGGTCCCGCCGATCTTCTACGTCGGAGTGGGTTATATGCGGGCGGTCATCCAGGCCGAGGTCGCCTGGCTGAACCAGTTCGTCGACGACGTCGACAGCGGCCGCATCCCCTGGCTCACCGAGGACATGGCTTCGGACATGGCGGCCAGGCGTGCCGCGAGTTCAACAGAAACCGCGAATTCAAACAGAACAGCGAATTCAAACAGAACAGCGAATTCAAACAGAACAATGGGGAACGAATGAAAACCGAAGTAGCGGTAGCGGATACCGAGATCAAGCCGTGGCCTGCGCTGTGGGCACTGTGTCTCGGCTTCTTCATGATTCTCGTCGACACGACGATCGTCGCAGTGGCTCAGCCCGCGATCCTCGGGGGTCTGCAGACCGACATCAACAACGTCATCTGGGTGACCAGTGCCTACCTGTTGGCCTACGCAGTACCGCTTCTGGTGACCGGACGGCTCGGTGACCGTTTCGGCCCGCGCAACCTCTACATCGCCGGACTCGTGGTGTTCACGCTCGCCTCGGCGTGGTGCGGGCTCTCCGGTTCGATCGAGATGCTGATCGCAGCCCGCGCGGTGCAAGGCCTCGGTGCTGCCATGATCACTCCGCAGACGATGGCCGTCATCACGCGAGTCTTTCCCGCCGACAAGCGTGGAACCGCGATGGGCGCGTGGGGTGCCGTCGCAGGCGTCGCCACTCTCGTCGGCCCGATCCTCGGCGGAGTTCTCGTCGACTCGCTCGGGTGGGAATGGATCTTCTTCATCAACCTGCCCGTGGGCGTGGTGGCCATAGCGTTGGCGCTCAAGTTCGTTCCGGTTCTGCCGACGCACGAGCACAAGTTCGACATTCTCGGTGTGGCGCTCAGCGGAATCGGTCTCTTCTGCATCGTCTTCGGTATCCAGGAGGGGCAGAAGTACGACTGGGACGGCCGCATCTGGACGCTCATCGCCGCTGGAATCATCGTGTTCGCGGCGTTCGTGTACTGGCAGGCGAAGAACAAGAACGAGCCGCTCGTACCGCTCTCGTTGTTCCGCGACCGGAACTTCTCGCTGTCGAACATCGGAATCGCGGCAATGGGTTTCGCGACCGCGGGGATGATGCTGCCGATCATGTTCTACGCGCAGAGCGTCACCGGTCTTTCTCCGACGCGGTCGGCGTTGTTGTTCGTTCCGATGGCGGTGTTGACCGGGGCGCTTGCTCCGAACATCGGCAAATTGGTCGATCGAATGCATCCCAGGTACATCGCTGGTTCGGGCTTGCTCCTGCTGGCCGTCGCGCTGCTGGCGTTCGCCGCGTTGATGACGCCGACGACGGCGATCTGGAAGCTGCTGATTCCGGTTGCGCTGATGGGCGTCGCGAACGCGCTCATCTGGTCGCCGTTGGCGGCCACGGCAACTCGCAATCTGCCACTGAGTCAGGCCGGCGCAGGATCGGGAATCTACAACACGCTGCGCACGGTCGGGTCGGTGCTCGGTAGCGCCGGAATCGGTGCGCTGATCCAGTCGCGCCTTGCGGTCGAGATCCCGGGTTCGGCGACATCGGGCGCCAACGAGTTCAGCGGTCGCGTACCGGAAATGCTGCGCGACGGCTTCACGACGGCGATGGCACAGTCGCTGATCCTGCCCGCGATCGTCCTGCTGGTCGGAATGGTTGCGGTGTCGTTCTACGCCAGGCCCGAGTTCAAGTGATACTGCGGTGGCACGCCTTCGAAGGCGTGCCACCGTATCGCTACAACCCGAGATCGCGGCCGATCAGTTCTTTCATGATCTCGTTCGAGCCGGCCCATATCTTGGTGACCCTGGCGTCCTTCCATGCACGGGCGGCACGGTATTCGTTCATGAATCCGTAGCCGCCGTGCAGCTGTACGCAGTGGTCGAGGATCTCGTTCTGCACCTGCGAGCTCCACCATTTGGCTTTGGCGGCGTCGATGGCGGTGAGCTCGCCCCGTCCGTGCGCGACGATGCAGTTGTCGATGAATGCCTGTGCCACATCGAGTTTCGTGATCTGTTCGGCAAGAAGGAACTTGTTCCACTGCAGCGAGCCGATCTGTTGACCGAATGCCTTGCGGTCCTTCGCGTACTGGATGGTCTCCTCCAGAATCGGCCTGACGTGCCCGAGGTTGGCGACCGAGCAACTGATCCGCTCCTGCGGCAGCAGCTGCATCATGTGAATGAATCCGCCGTCGAACTCACCGATCATGTTCGCCGCCGGTACGCGCACGTCCTCGAAGAACAGTTCCGCGGTGTCGGATTCGGGCTGACCGACCTTGTCGAGTTTGCGTCCGCGCGAGAAGCCATCGGTGCCGTTCTCGACTGCGAACAGGGTGATGCCCTTCGCCTTCTTCTCGGGCGACGTACGGGTGGCGACGATGACGAGGTCGGCGCTGTTGCCGTTGGTGATGAACGTCTTCGAGCCGTTGATGATGAAATCGTCCCCGTCCTTGACCGCTGTGGTCTTCAGCGACGCGAGATCGGATCCGCCGGACGGCTCGGTCATCGCGATCGCGGTCAGGATCTCACCGCTGCAGAACCCGGGGAGCCAGCGCTTCTTCTGCTCCTCGGTGGTGAGCTTGACGAGGTACGGCGCGACGATGTCGTAGTGGATACCGAAGCACGACGCGATGGCCGCACTCGACCGAGACAGCTCCTCACCGAGCACGGCGTTGAAGCGATAGTCCTCGGCGCCGCTGCCGCCGTACTCCTCGGGGACCTCCAGTCCGAGAAATCCGTTGCGGCCTGCTTCGAGCCAGATGTCTCGATCGATGAAGCGCTGCTCGGTCAGCTTCTCCTCGCGGGGCGTGATCGTGCGGGTGACGAACTCGCGGACCGACTCGCGGAACGCGTCGTGGTCGGCGTCGAACAAGCTGCGCTTCATGTGTGTTCCTCCAGGTAACGGTAATCTCGACGCGATAATACTCGCCGGTAACTACGGCAAGCGAAACCCCTGGATCTTCGGGCCGCTGTATTTTCGGGCCGCGGTATGAAGGCCGGTAGAATCGCCTGGATGACTACCCCGCTCGCCGAACTGCACATGCACATCGAAGGTTCGCTGGAGCCGCCGCAGATTTTCCAGTTCGCCGAGCGCAACGGTATTACGTTGCCGTACTCCGACATCGACGAGCTGCGGGAACTCTACGAGTTCACCGATCTCCAGGCGTTCTTGAATCTGTACTACGCGAACACCGATGTGCTCAGAACTGCAGAGGATTTCGCGGATCTGGCGCGCGCGTATTTCTCCCGTGCGGCTGCCGGTGGCGTCACGCACGCCGAGATCTTCTTCGACCCGCAGGCGCACACGTCGAGGGGAGTCCCGCTGGAGGCCGTCGTCGAAGGGTTGGCCGACGCGGCGGCGTCGAGCGAGCGTGAGTTCGGTGTGACGAGTGGATTGATCGCATCGATCCTGCGGGACAAGCCGGTGCTGCACGCGAACAAGCTGCTCGACGATCTTCTCGCGATGCAGGCACCGATCATCGGCCTGGGCCTCGATTCGGCCGAGGTGGGCTTCCCGCCGTCGCTGTTCGTCGATGTCTTCGCCAAAGCACGCGCCGAGGGATTGCACGTCGTGGCGCACGCGGGGGAGGAGGGCCCGGCAGAGTACATCTGGGAGGCGCTCGATCTGCTCGGTGCCGAACGGATCGATCACGGCATCCGCTGCCTCGAGGACGACGCTCTGGTGAATCGTCTGGTGGAGGAGGAGATTCCGCTGACGGTGTGCCCACTGTCCAACGTTCGCCTGCAGGTGACCCCTGACCTGAAAGACCATCCGATCCGGCAGATGATCGAGCGTGGCCTGATCGTCACGATCAACTCCGATGATCCCGCGTACTTCGGCGGCTACGTCGACGACAATTTCGCTGCGTTGGTCGACCGACTGGGACTCACCGACCGCGAACGAGAGATCCTGTACGACAACTCGATCAAGGCGTCGTTCAACTGACCGAGATGAACGCCTTCGGATAGCCGGTGGCGCCGTCGGGCACGGTGTCGGCGGTCATCGAGGTCTGAATCTCGCCCGACGCGTCGGAGGCGCGTGCCCGGATGGTGTGATTGCCTGGGGTCGCATCCCACTGGTAGGTCCACTGTCGCCACGTGTCCTTCGAGTACTCCTCGGACAGTGTGGCGGGAACCCAGTTGCCGTCGTCGATCTGCACGTCGACGCCGGAGATTCCGGTGTGCTGCTTCCACGCGACGCCTGCCACGACCACTGTTCCCGCTTCGACCGAGCCGCCGGATCGTGGGGTGTCGATGCGCGATGCGGTCTTGATCGGACCGCGTGCGCCCCACCCGCGATCGGTCCAGTACGCAGTGACCTTGTCGAAGCGAGTGACTTCGAGATCGGTGACCCACTTGGTCGCCGAGACGTAGCCGTACAGACCGGGGACGACCAATCGCGCGGGGTAGCCGTGCTCGACGGGAAGGGGTTGCCCGTTCATCCCGACGGCAAGCAGGGCGTCTCGGCCGTCGAGCAGGGCGTCGAGCGGTGTGCCCGCGGTGAAGGCGTCGTGGCTCGAGGACAACACCATGTCGGCACCGTCCTGAATGCCTGCTTCCTCCAGCAGATCTTTCAGCGGGTAGCCGATCCATGTGGCGTTACCGACGAGATCGCCGCCGACGATGTTCGATACACATGTCAGCGTCACGGTGCGTTCCACGGCCTGACGAGCGGCCAGGTCGTCGAACGTGATCACGAGTTCCTTCTCGACCATCCCGTGAATGCGCAGCGACCACGAATCCGACGCCACCTGCGGCACGACGAGTGCGGTGTCGATGCGATAGAAGTCTTCGTTCGGTGTGATGTACGAGGCCAACCCGTCGATTCTCAGATCGGCTCCGGGCGGGATGGGTGGTTGCGGCGTCGGCGTCGGCAGCAGGAATCCCAGCCGGTTGGCGGTGACGTCGCGAGCCTGCGAGATCAGGCGACCTGCGGTCCCCGCGGCCACAGCGACGACGCCCGCTGCGACGGCGAGTCCGAGGAAGCTGCGGCGGGACATTCCTTCGGTGACGGGGTTTTCCGTTCGGAGAAGTGCATTCAGTACGACGATCCCGACCGCGACGCCCACGATGGTCGGCAGTGCCGACAGCGGCGTGGACGTGGATCTGGTCACTGCGGCGAGGACGCCGACTGCGCCGAGGACGCCGAACAGGACCGCGCCCAGAGGACGCCGTAGTACGCCAGCTCCTGCCGCGACCAGCGCGATGACGATTCCCATTCCGAAGAACAGCGCAGTCTTGTCCGACGTGCCGAACGTATCGATCGCCCACTCGCGCACCGCCTCGGGAGTGTTGTCCACGACCGTCGATCCGACCGCGTAGAACGGCGACGAATTCGGGCCGAACGGAACGGAAACGAGTTCTCCGACGCCGAGGATCACTCCGGCAGCGATGATCCCGGCGAGGGCTTTGCGCAACATCACTCCAGTGTGCCTGCGCCGGCCGTGCGCGCGGAGTTACGTTCGGCGGTCACTGCGCGCGCACGGGCAGCGTCGCCGCCAGATACGGGTTCGCGAACACGCCGCCCGGATCGACCGCGTCGCGTACTTCGCAGAAGTCGTCGAACTTCGGATACGCCTCGGCGAGGTCGGCGGCTCCGAGCGAGTGCAGTTTGCCCCAGTGCGGCCTGCCGCCGACGCTCCGGGCGATGGCCTCGACGGCATCGAAGTACGCACGATGATCTCGGCGGTGGTACTGGTGTACGGCGATATAGGCGGTGTCGCGGCCGTACGCCGTCGAGAGCCAGATGTCGTCCGATGCCGCGAACCGCACCTCGACGGGAAATGCGACGACAAAATCCGACGAGTGCAGCCACCTGTCGACCTCGCGCAGCACGTAGACGATCGACTCGGCGGGGACGGCGTACTCCATCTCGCGAAAACGAACGGTGCGCGACGACGCGAAGACCCGGTAACTGCGGTCGGTGAACTCTCGTGCCGACAGGGCCCGTGCGGAGAAGGCATTGACACGCGGGATCGCGCGCGGATAGCGAGTCACGATGCGGTTGACGGCCTCGAAGGCCTTGTTGGACAGCAACTCGTCGTCGACGAAGGCGCGTGCGCGACCGAGCGGAGCCAGCGGACTGTCGGCGGGCAGTCTGGTGTTTCGCTTGGTCAGCACCCGATCGGTGTGCGGGAACCAGTAGAACTCGAAGTGGTCGGTGGTCGCCACGCTGTCGGTAATTCCGGCGAGTGTTCCGGTCAGAGTGGCGGGGGTTTCTACGGCGTGCAGGGCAAACGCGGGTTCGCAGCGCAGTGTCACCCGCGTGATGATTCCCAACGCGCCGAGCCCGACGCGGGCGGCGACGAACAGCTGTGGGTCGGTCTCGGGCGAGCACGTCGTGACTTTTCCATCGGCGGTGACCATCTCGAGCGCCCGTACCTGAGTGGCGATGCCGCCGAAACGTGCACCTGTCCCGTGGGTGCCCGTGGAGATGGCCCCGGCGATCGACTGTTCGTCGATGTCGCCGAGGTTGGTCATCGCAAGACCGAGGTCCCACAGACGCGCTGTCAGCTCCCGTAGTCGTGTTCCGGCCAGGACTGTGACGAGAGCCGAGCCGTCGCTCGACGGTACGACGGACTCGATTCCGCTGAGAGCATCGAGACTCACCATGACACCGTCGGTCACGGCGATCGAGGTGAACGAGTGCCCCGCGCCGACGCACTTGACGCGAAGACCGTTCTCGGCGGCGCGCCGAACCGTACGTCGGAGTTCGTCGACCGTTTCCGGGCCTGCGTACTCGGCCGGTCGAGCGCTCTGGTTGCCTGCCCAATTTCGCCACACGGCCCCGTTCATCGTTCAATGATGGCTGCGAACCTCCGAGACGGTCAATAATCCGTCCGCGCAGCATGGTCCGCGCTTACTATCGGGTGCATGCAGACCCGGCTGTCGGCAGACTCGCGGCGTGCTCGGCTGGTGACTGCCGCGGTGAATCGGGCCGAACAGGTCGGAATCGAGTCGTTGACCGTCCGTGCCGTCGCGGAAGAGGCGGGCGTGAGCCAGGGATCGGTCTACTACTGGTTCGATTCCAAGGAGGCCCTCGTCATCGCGATGGGCGAGGGGCTCATCGTCGACGTGACACGTGCACTGGAGGCCGCGTTCACCGACTCGGTGAACCTTCCCGGCGTGCCAGGGCTGCGCGAGCTCGTGCACAGCGGGCTCAGTGCGATCTGGCCGCTCGTCGAGCAGACCGCGGACAGGCAACTGCTCTCGTACGAGATCAAGACCTACCTCCTGCGTCACCGTGCGCTCGGATCCGAACTGGCCGCCTCCATCGCGACGGGTCAGTACCGCATCAGGGACAGCGACACGCTTCTGTTTCTGGAGAAGTGCGCCCAGTTCACCGGCACCCGTTGGCTGGAACCGATCGACGCGGTCGCGCGTTTCGGCATGGCCACCGTCGACGGCTTGATTCTGCGGTGGTTGGTCGACCGCGACGACGTGGCTGTCATCGCGGCCCTCGACGATCTGTCCGGGGTCATCGCCTCGAAAGCAGTGGAGATCTGACGCTCGTCGGGTGAAAACCGCGCTCGGATGTTTGACTGGTCGAGAGCCAACCCCCCGGCGCTACGAAGACAAGGAAGTATCGCTGACGTGACGTCACTACTCGGGCGAATCTCGCAGGGTCGAGCAACACAGGGCCGAATCTCACAGGGCCGAACAACACTGGGTCGAGTAACACAGCGCGGGTCGATACAGGAACCGGGTGCACTCGACCGCATCTCGGCCGCGACAGCAGATCTCGAGCCTGTGTTCGCGGCCGTGGATTCGACTGCGCTCGACGCCAATGCCGCCGCCCTGGTGCGCCGCGCCAACGGGCTGCCGGTGCGGGTGGCGAGCAAATCGGTTCGCTCGCGCGCGGTACTCGAACGTGTCCTCGGTTCCGATCTCACTGCGAGAGAAGGCTTTCGGGGGATCATGACGTATTCGCCCGCGGAAGCGATCTGGCTTGCGGGTCTGGGCGCGCAGGACATTTTGATGGGGTATCCGAGCGTCGACCGCGAGTCATTGGCAACCATCACGCGTGATCGAGTGCTGTCCGGACGCATCACACTCATGGTCGACGCAGCCGAGCACCTCGACGTCATCCGTGCCGCCGCCGGATCCGATCACCTCAAACCGCGCATCTGCATCGACGTCGACGCCTCGTTGCGGCTCGGGCCGCTACATCTGGGTGTCCGACGTTCACCACTCCGTGAGCCCGCTGAGGTCGCAGGTTTCGCCCGCACGGCCAAGTCTCGCGGGTTCCGCGTGGTCGGCGTGATGTTCTACGAGGCGCAGATCGCAGGATTGCCCGATTCCAACCCGATCGTCGAGCTCGTCAAGCGCGCGTCGGCTTCGGAGCTCGCCGGGCGTCGGCGCGCGGTCGTCGAGGCGGTCACCGACGTCACCGGGAAGCTGGAGATCGTCAACAGCGGCGGCACCGGCTCACTGGAGGTCAGTTCGGCCGACCCGGTCGTGACGGAAGTGACCGCAGGCTCGGGCCTGTTCGCGCCGACGCTGTTCGACGGCTACACGGCGTTCACCGCCACCCCGTCGCTCTACTTCGCACTCCCGGTGGTGCGGAAGCCGACCCCGCAGATCGCGACAGCGTTCGGCGGCGGCTACATCGCGTCGGGTCCGGCGTCGACGTCTCGGACGCCGTCACCTGTCGCGTTCTCCGACGCGCTCGGCGGCCTGGTGCGCGGTGGCCTGAAATTGCTGCGCAACGAAGGGGCCGGCGAGGTGCAGACGCCCGTGGCCGGCACCGGGATAGCGATCGGCGACCGCATCTGGTTCCGACACGCCAAAGCCGGTGAGATCTGCGAGCGTGTCGACGCCCTTCATCTCGTCGAGCCCGACGGCACTGTCGCCGCCGTACCCACCTACCGCGGCGAGGCCAAGAACTTCGGCTAGCCCCGGCCAGCCCGCCAGCCCGCAGCCCACCGCACCGCCCGCCGGCCCGGCAGTGGGAACCTCGGATGACGTATCGTCCGGTCCGCAGACGAGCAGTAGAGCTGGAGACAAGAGGGTGGAACTGTGAAACGCGGAGTGATCGAGCGTGCTCGGTGGATTGCCATGACGTCGGTGGTGGCAACGATGCTCGCCGCGACGGGTCCGGTGGGCACTGCGGGCGCCGACGAGATATCGGCGGGAGCCCAGGTTTCGGACGACGGGTCGAAGATCGTGTCCAGCGGGGTCGACGGCCGCACGGTCACCCTGGAGGTCTACTCGGCTGCGATGGACAAGAACATCACGGTGAACGTGCAGCGTCCGAAAGATGCCTCGGTGCCGCGGCCGGTGCTCTACCTGCTCAACGGGGCAGGCGGCGGAACCGACTCGGCTACCTGGCAGGCCAAGACCGACGTCGTGGATTTCCTCGCCGAGCAGAACGTCAATACGGTGATGCCCGTGGGAGGCAAGTTCTCCTACTACACCGACTGGAAGCAGGACGATCCAGTTCTCGGCCGCAACAAGTGGCGCACGTTCCTGCTCGACGAACTACCCCCGCTTGTCGACCGAGCTCTGGGAACCAACGGAGTGCAGGCGATCGCGGCCAACTCCATGTCGGCCACCGCTGTGTTGCAACTTGCCATCGCCAGGCCCGGTTTCTACTCCGCGGCGGCGGGATACAGCGGATGCGCGCAGATCTCCGACCCGGTCGGGCAGCAGTTCGTCAAGCTGGTCACCGAGACCTGGGGTGGGGGCGATGTCCGCAACATGTACGGCGAACCCGACGATCCGGCCTGGCGCGCGAACGACCCCGTCGTCGGCGCGGAAGGTCTGCGCGGGACGGCACTGTTCATCTCCAACGGAACCGGGCAGCCAGGTCCGCACGACGAGTTCGCCGACCCCGCGACCTTCGATCCGACAGCGGAAAGCATTGCCGCGCAGATCGGAGTCGCGAACCAGATCGCGCTCGGGGGAGTCATCGAAAGTGCCGTGAACTGGTGCACTCACAATCTGCAGAATCGTCTCGACGAACTGCAGATCCCGGCGACATTCGACTTCGATCCAGTCGGTACGCACTCATGGGGTTACTGGCAGGACGCCTTCCACGCATCCTGGCCGACCCTGGTCGGCGGACTCGACGCGGCGCGCTAGCAACGTCGACGTCCGCCGGACCCTAGGCGTTCGGTCAGATCCCCATGCCCGTGGCCAGCAGCGGCCACGAGTCGTGCAGGGCTTCCTGCCAGTACGGCCAGTAGTGCGTACCGACCGGCGGGAACTGGTACGTCGCCGGTATGCCGATCGAATCGAGCTTGTTCATCAGATTGTGCGAGCAGTAGTTGGTCGCACCCTCGATGACAACACCGAGACCGAGGTTCACCACGCCCTGAGGGCCGTTGCCCTCGGTGTAGTAGCGCACGTCTTCGGGCTGGGGAATGCCACTACCGCTGGAGATGTAGAGGGCGGTGCCGCGAAGCTTCTCGGCGTTGATGACGGGGTCGTTCTCCGCCCAGGCAGGGTCGTTGTCGGGGCCGTACATGTTGACGGTGTTGCCCCCGCTCCAGGTTTCCACGGACAACTTCACGAATTGTCGGCCCAGGGGGTCGGCGATCTGCGCGCAGCCGCTGTAGGCGGCGACGGCCTTGAACAATCCGGGCCGTGCCTCGGCCATCTGGAGGACGGCGGTGCCGGAGGTGGACAGGCCGGCCAGTGAATTCAGCCCGGTCGAGCCGAGGGTGTCGTCGAGCAGCGGTGGAAGCTCCTGGGTGAGGAACGTCTGCCACTTGTTGACACCGAGCTTCGGATCTTCCTGACGCCAATCCGCGTAGTAGCTGCCGCGTCCACCGATCGGCAACACCACGTTGACCTGCTTGTCGGACAGGAAGGTGAGCGCATCGGTCTGTTGCTGCCAGCTCGCTGTGCCCTCACCGGCGTCGAGGCCGCTGAGGAGGTAGAGATTGGGGGCGGGCTTGGACTCGTCGACCGGGCGTTGCACCTGGACGGTGATGTCCTTGTCCATGGCTGCCGAGTGCACCTGCAGATGCCACGTCCGCCCGTCCTTGTCGACCGAGGTCACCGAAGATCCGGTGGCGTCCTCGGCCGAGGCGACTCCGCCGAAGGCGGACAGCACAAGGGCTGCCGTCGCGGCGACGACGGCGCCGCGAAGTACGGCTCGATTGCGTAGTGAAAGAAGCTTCATTGCGAAGTCGATTCCAGTCCCCGGGCCGCGGTCGGTCCCGATGTAGCGGTTGTTCCGGCCCAGGCTCGGTGTTGCACAGCGTGGAGACGGCTGAGTTGTACTTACACTGCATGTCTTTCTCGAAGGGTAGTTCGTTACTGTAGGCGATCGTCACATACATCCGCGTCAGAGTCGATCGTTCGGCTGGTCCACCAGCGACATGAAGGCGCCGAGCGTCTCCAGACCGTCGGGAGTCGCTGGTAGGAAGTGTGTCAACGTTCTGGATTGGATCACGATGGCCGCCCACTGGCCACGAGAGACGGCTACGTTCAATCGGTTTCGTGAGAGCAGGAAACTCGCGCCTCGGGGTGACTGCCCGAGGTTCGACGCCGTCATCGACAACAGCGCGATCGGGGCCTGCCGTCCCTGGAACTTGTCGACGGTTCCGACGAGTACGTCCGCGAGCCCGGCTCGATCCAGATGCTCACGAACGAGCGCGACCTGCGCGTTGTAGGGCGCGACGACGATGAAGTCGCTCGGTTCGAGGCCCCGAATTCCGTCGTGGGTGTCGGGGTCGGTCCACGGCGACCCGATCAGTTTCTCGATCTGCCTGCGGATCTCCTCTGCTTCCTCGGGCGAGTCGGTGGTGTTGTCATGATGCTCGACGGTGACCGTGTGCAGTCCGGGCCGGACACCGCCCATGATGCGCTTCGAGGTTGCCTCGACATTCGAGACGAGCTTGCCCTCGTACGACAGCACGGACACCGGCGCGCAGAGGTCGGGGTGCATGCGCCACGTTCGGCTGAGGAAGTAGCCGCGGTCGGCCGGGAGCGCTCCGTGGCCTGCGGCAAGCCACCCGAGCGCGGATTCGTCGACGGGCTCGGGGTGTGTTCCTTGACTGACCTGGGGGAGTTGCTGCGGATCGCCCAGTAGCAGCAGATTGCGTGCGGCGCCCGCGACGGCGATGGTGTTGGCCAGCGAGAACTGTCCCGCCTCGTCGACCACGAGCAGATCGAGCGAACCGGGTACGACGCGTGTGTCGTGCGAGAAATCCCATGCCGTGCCGCCGACGACACAGCCGCCTGTGGCGTCGGAGACGAACGCCGGATAGTCGGTGTCGCGTAGCTCGGTGTGTTCGGTCGGCTTCTTCTTGCCGACGAGTTCCGGCGCCACACCCGCCTTCACGATGCCGTCGAGCAGATTTTCGACGACGGAATGTGATTGTGCAACAACGCCGATCCGCCAGTGGTGCTCGGAGACGAGCCGGGCGATCACGGCCGCAGCGGTATAGGTCTTGCCGGTCCCCGGTGGCCCCTGCACGGCGAGGTAGGAGTCGTCGAGATCGAGCAGTGCGGAACTGATCGCGTCGATGTAGTTGTCCTCGACGACCTCCGGTAGCGGACTGCCCGATCGTGTCCTCGGCGGTGTCAGCGAGGTCAGGTCGGCGGCCGCGGTGCGTGGCAGTTGGGGCAGCATGGCCTGAACCTGGGTGGCAGCGCGCACGATCGCTTGCTCGAGGCTCGCCGTCATGATCGGCGACGTCGGCGCCACCGCCATCGGCAACTGTGTGTACGGTTCGACGCCAGCGGCGAGCTTTTCGTCGACGACGACGAAGTCGTCGCCGATCTCGACCACGTCGGCTTTGCTGCTTGCCCGGTACGTCGGGTGGGGTTGGTCGAGTCCGCCTGGAGCCGGGACGTCGTACAACAGCCGAACCGACTTGTCGACGCCGCCGGTACCGACGAGCCGGAGTCGTCGGCGCAGCAGTTTCTGGCGAGGCGAGGTCTTGGCCCACTCCGATTCGATCGATCCGGAGTCGATCTTCATGACGTCGGCCGCATCGGCCCACTCGTCGACCGGGCTCTGTAGACGGTCGAAGTGAGCCCACCAGAACGGCTTTCGTTCGCGTCGGTGATATCCGATGGATCCGCCGTACAGGGCAACGGCCCGTTGGATCGGTGTGCGTTCGCCTGCCGGGCCGGTGCCGACGTACTCGCGCAGCGATTCTTCCAGGGGAGTGGCCTGATCGTCGATCTCGGGTGCGAGCTCGGCGGGCGGCCTCGGGGAGATACCTGCGTCGGATGCTCGCTCCAGCAGCCAGTCTCGCAACTCGATGGTCGACACACAGTCGTAGCGGTTGTATTCGGTGATCTCTGCCAGCAATGCGTCCGCTTCCTCGGTGCGGCCCTCGTCCCGGAGGTCACACCAGTGGGCGTACTCGGCGATCGACGCTGCGGCATTGGTGACGTCGCCGTCGCGGTCTGCCTGCATGTAGAGAGGCTCTAGCTTCTTGATGCTGTACGACCGCTCACCGATCCGAACCGAGCCGCGTACAACGGGATACAAGTCCACCAGAACGTTCTCGCGCAGCAGGTTGTCGACGATGTCCTCGCCCACGCCGTATCGTCCGGCGAGTCGAAGCAGTGCGGTCTTCTCGTATGCGGCGTAGTGGTACACGTGCATGCCGGGGTACTCACGACGACGTTCGACGACGTATCCGAGAAATTGTTCGAGGGCAGCACGTTCCTGAGCGCGGTCGTGTGCCCAGAACGGCCGGAAGGTTCCGTCGGTCTCGAGCACACCGAACAGGTACTCGAGGCCCCATTCCGACGACCCCGGTTCGGCCCACAGCGGGTCGCCTTCGAAGTCGAAGAAGATATCGCCCTGGTCCGGCTGTGGAATGGATCCGAGTGCAGCGGCGTCGAAGATCTCGAACTCGGTCCGGCCGCTGTTTCGCTGCGCGATCTGCACGGCAGCCTGTGATCGAAGGGCCAGCAGTGTGCGAGCCGACATGTCCTCGACCGCTCCCTCCGAACGTGCGAGCTCGACGACGGTGGTGATGCCTGCCGCGTTGAGGTGTGCGCGTTGCCCACCGTTGAGCCCGGCGACGAACAGCAGATCGTCCCTGGCGACCACCTGCTCGTCGCACATCTCGCACCGCCCGCACATGCTGTACCTCGGATCGCCCCACTCGGCAGGGTCACCATCGGCGACGTGCTCGTCGATGATCTCTTCCAGATGTGCACGCTGACGTCGATAGACCGGGAGCAGGTCCTTGCGGGCATGATCGGTCGTCGAGCCGTCGCCGAGCATCAGGTGCAGTCGATCGGCCACCTCGATGCCGTTGTTCTCCAGCGCATCGGCGTAGGCGGCGAGCTGGAGCAGGGCGGGCACACGCGCGTGCCGCGACAGCTTGGTGTCGTAGACCGAATAGCCTCGATCCTCCTTGAGGAGGAAGTCGCAGAATCCGAGGAAGCGGCCGTCGAAGAACGTGGCCTGATACAGGACGTCGTAACCCCAGTGCGCGGTTTCGATGGTGGCCGCATTGGCGTCGGCGAGTGCCAGTTCGGTTCGCTCGGGCCTCGGCATGATCGAGACGCCCGAGCCGAACTTCGCTTGCAATGCCTCCAACTGGCGGCGCTCGTGTGCAAACCCAAGAGCGGACGTTCGTTCGAGCATCGGGTCGGGTGCGCTGGGCACGGCCTCGATGCGGCCCAGCTTTGCATCGAGGGTGCGCAGCATTGCGTATTCACAGACCGCAGCCGCCGACAGGTCGCTCGCGCTGTAGACGACCCGGTCGCCGAGGAGGAACACGCGCACAACTGTAGGGGAATGCAACGACACGAACTCGAAGCAGGCAAAATAGCCCAATGCCGTTTTTCGAAGGAGTCACCGGTGCCGTTCACTACCGTTCGTGGACGACGCCACATCCCCATCTGGTTGTGGTGTTCCTCCACGGACTCGGCCAGAACAGCGGGAACTACCACCGCTTCGCCCGAGTGCTGAACGGCGAGGACATCGATGTCTGGGCCATCGATCACGTAGGTCACGGACTGACCGAGGGGGAGTTGTCGGACGCGTCGCAGATCGGCGGCCTCGCCGACAACGCACTCCAGCTCGCCGACATCGCACGGTCCGAACGCTCCGGCGTGCCGATGGCGCTGATGGGCCATTCACTCGGCGCTGCGACGGCGATCGCCGCACTGGACAAGGCTCCGGGCGGTTTCGTCTCCGCGGTGCTGTGCGGAACCCCGACGTCGACGACAGGCAAGGCGTCCGACCTCAACGAGTCGACAGTGCCGCTTCTGGCGCTCCACGGCGTCGACGACCGCCTGGCCCCGATCGACGCCGTCCGTGCGTGGATCCCGTCGGTTCCCGGCGCGCGGCTACGGGAGTTCGAGAACGCAGGTCACGATCTTCTGCACGAGAGAGTGCACCGCACGGTCTCACTCGAAGCCGCGGAGTTCCTGCTCAGCCATACATGAAGACAAGCAGGCACGCATGAGAACAGGCAGGCCCGGGGTGCGGACCTGCCCGTTGTCGAAAGGAATGAGCTAGCTGTAGATCGACTCGATCTCGGCGCCTCGCTCCTTGTGAATGATGTTGCGCTTGAGTTTCAGCGTCGGGGTGAGCTCACCGGTTTCGACGGTGAAGTCGAGCTCGAGAATCTTGTACTTCTTGATCTGTTCCGCCTTCGAGACCTTCTTGTTCGCGTCGGCGACGGCTTTGTCGATCTCGGCGATCAGGTCGGCGTTCTTGGACAGATCAGCGAACGCGATGCCGTCGGTGATGCCGTTGCGTTCCTTCCACCCGGGCAGTGACTCGGGATCGAGCGTGATCAACGCGCCGATGAAAGGCTTCGCGTCTCCGACGACGAGGCACTGACTGATCAGCGCATGCGCACGTAGCGCGTCCTCGAGCACCGCCGGGGCGACGTTCTTGCCACCCGCGGTGACGATGATTTCCTTCTTGCGTCCGGTGATGGAGACAAAACCGTCCTGGTCGATGGCGCCGAGGTCGCCGGTGTGGAACCAGCCGTCGACGATCGACTCGGCTGTCGCCTTGTCGTTGTGCCAGTAGCCTCCGAACACGACCGGGCCCTTGACGAGGAGTTCGCCGTCATCGCCGATTTTTGCGGCATGGCCGTTGATGGGCTTGCCGACGGTGCCGACGCGCTGATCGGCTGTGGTGTTGACGGTGACCGCAGCGCTGGTCTCGGTGAGGCCGTAGCCCTCGTAGACCGGGACGCCGATTCCGCGGAAGAAGTGACCGAGACGTGCGCCGAGCGCGGCGCCACCGGATACCGCGCGGTCGCATTCGCCGCCGAGTGCCGCGCGAAGCTTCCCGTAGACCAGCTTGTCGAACACCGTGTGCTTGAGGTTCAGTACCAGGCCGGCTCCGCCCTTGTCCTGAGCCTCGCTCCACTCGATGGCGGTGGCGGCGGCCTTGTCGAAGATGCCGCCCTTGCCGCCGTCGTGCGCCTTCTGCTTCGCCGAGTTGTAGACCTTCTCGAACACGCGGGGGACCGAGAGGATGAAGTTCGGCTTGAACACGGCGAACTGCTCGACGAGCGTGCTGACGTCGGAGGTGTGCCCGACCGTCGTCTTCGATTCGAATGCTCCGAACGAGATGGCGCGGGCGAACACATGTGCCAGGGGCAGGAACATCAGCGTCCGCTTGCCCTCCTTCATCGCGTCACCGAGTGCGAGATGGACCGCCTTGGTCTCGGCGTAGAAGTTGGAGTGAGTGAGCTGCACACCCTTGGGGCGACCGGTGGTGCCGGAGGTGTAGATGAGGGTTGCCGGAGACGACGCGACGACCTGGTGACGGCGAGCGTGCAGGTCCTCGTCGCTGACACCGGATCCGCGAGTGGTCAGTTCTTCGACGGCACCGCCTTCGATCTGCAGCACCTCACGCAGATCCTTTGCGCCCTCGGTGACGTCCTTCAACGTCTCGGCGTGCTTGGTGGTCTCGACGACGAGGAGCTTGGTGGCGGAGTCCTCGAGGATCCACTGAGCCTGATCCGGCGCGGATGTTTCGTAGATGGCGACGGTGCAGCCGCCCGCGGTCCAGATCGCGTAATCGAGGACGACCCACTCGTATCGAGTCCCCGACAGGATGGCGACACGGTCACCGAGTTCGATGCCCGACGCGATGAGGCCCTTGGCGACGCCCGCCACCTCTTTCGCGAACTGGGCGGCCGTGACGTCGACCCACGCGCCGTCCTTCAGCCGCAGGAACGGGACGAGATCAGGGGACTCCTTCTCGTACCTGAACACGGTGTCTGCCATCGACGCGTCGTCGGGAATGGTGAATGAAGCCGGCACAGAATATTCGCGCACTGTAGATCCCCTCCGAAATACTGACGTATAGGTGTGCATTTCATCACATTCCGGGCCGCCGTGCACTACCGATTGGTGTCCGGTTTGCGAATTTTCGACCTGTCCTGCGGAGTTATGTGTGACTCACAGTGCACAATAACCGGCAAGGGCCCCGAATTCGAGGGCGGGTGTTGCCGCGGTCACGCCAACAACCGGGACACCTCGCCGTCCGTCAATTGATGAAAGTCGCTGTACGCAGCGCCGACGCCGCCCAGTCTCATGCCGACCCGAGCTACGACGTCGTCGGCGACCGATCCGACTCTGACCACCGCCTCGGGTGCAGCGACCGGAACGGCGACGACGATGGCCGACGGGTGTTCGGCGGCGACCACACGGCAGGCGGCCTCCGCGGTGGCCCCGGTGGCCATCCCGTCGTCGACGATGATCACGAGACGACCACGGCGGGAGATGGGGTCGCGTCGTCGCCAGCGGCGCGCTCGTCGCTGGAGTTCGATCTGCTCCTGCTGCCTGACGCTCGCGATGTCGGCCGGGGTGATCTCCATCCGATCGATGACCTGTTCGTTCAGCACGGTGATGTCGTTCTCGCCGATCGCGCCCATCGCGAGTTCGGGCTGACCGGGGACGCCGAGTTTACGGACCGGAACGACGTCGAGATCGGCGCCCAGGGCTGACGCGATCTCGGCAGCGACCGGTACACCGCCGCGCGGTAGGCCCAGTACCAGCGGATTCCTCGCTCGGAGGTAGTCCAGGTCCAGTGCAAGAGCGCGGCCGGCTTCGGCGCGATCGGTGTACATCATCACCTTCGACGCTAGATCCAACGACCGTCGTTCGCACCGATTACAGCCACTCGGTCTGTCTGTGTCGTGACAGGGACTAAACTCGGTTGTATATGAGCACAACAGAGCCGAATCAGGATGCCGCCGTGACGAAAGACGACTCCATTTCCGCAGGGCCGGCATCGGCGTCTTCGGACGCGACCCCCAACACCGAGGAAGCGGCGCAGTTGACGTTCGCCGACCTCGGTATCGACGAAAGGGTCCTGAAGGCTCTGCGCGATGTCGGGTACGAGACCCCATCGCCCATTCAGGCCGCGACCATCCCGCCGCTGATGAGTGGCAGTGACGTCGTCGGACTCGCGCAGACCGGAACCGGCAAGACCGCCGCGTTCGCGGTGCCGATCCTCTCGCGGCTCGACGTCGAACGGCGCGTGCCGCAGGCTCTCGTGCTCGCGCCGACGCGTGAGCTCGCGCTGCAGGTCGCCGAGGCCTTCGGCAAGTACGCGGCCAACATCCCTGGCCTGCACATCCTCCCGATCTACGGTGGCCAGGCATACGGCATTCAGCTGTCCGGGCTCCGGAAGGGCGCGCAGATCATCGTCGGCACCCCCGGCCGTGTCATCGACCACCTCGAGAAGGGCACGCTCGATCTCTCGCAGCTCGAGTACCTCGTTCTCGACGAGGCCGACGAGATGCTCAAGATGGGTTTCCAGGAGGACGTCGAGCGCATTCTCTCCGACACTCCCGAGTACAAGCAGGTCGCATTGTTCTCCGCGACCATGCCGCCTGCCATCCGGAAGATCTCCAAGCAGTATCTGCACGATCCAGTCGAGATCACCGTCAAGACCAAGACCTCGACGGCACCGAACATCACGCAGCGCTACGTGCAGGTCGCGCATCAGCGCAAGCTCGAAGCACTCACGAGGATCTTCGAGGTCGAAGAGTTCGAAGCGATGATCATGTTCGTTCGCACCAAGCAGGCCACCGAGGAGCTCGCCGAGAAATTGCGTGCACGGGGCTTCTCCGCGGCCGCGATCAACGGCGACATCGTGCAGGCGCAGCGCGAACGCACAATCGGCCAACTCAAGAACGGTCAGATCGACGTACTCGTCGCCACCGACGTCGCAGCGCGCGGACTCGACGTCGACCGCATCTCGCACGTCATCAACTACGACATTCCGCACGACACGGAGTCGTACGTTCACCGCATCGGTCGTACCGGTCGCGCGGGTCGTGCCGGTGAGGCACTGCTGTTCGTCGCGCCGCGGGAACGACACCTGCTCAAGGCCATCGAGCGTGCGACGCGTCAGCCGATCACCGAGATGCAGCTCCCCAGCGTCGACGACGTCAATGCGCAGCGCGTCACCAAATTCGGCGACTCGATCACCGACAGCCTGAACTCGGCTAATCTCGGTCTGTTCCGGAAGCTGATCGAGGACTACGAGCGAGAGCACGACGTCCCACTCGCCGACATCGCAGCAGCGTTGGCCGTCCAGTCACGCGACGGTGAAGAGTTCCTGCTCAAGCCCGAGCCGCCTGCCCCGCCGCGCGCACCCCGCGAAAAGCGTGAACCTCGCCCCCCACGCAGCTTCGACGACGACGCCGCCGACTCGCACCACCGCAAGACCGGCCAGGAGATGGCGACGTACCGCATCGCCGTCGGTAAGCGTCACCACGTGGCCCCCGGCGCCATCGTCGGAGCCATCGCCAACGAAGGCGGCCTGCGGCGCAGCGATTTCGGGCACATCAGCATCCGCCCCGACCACTCGCTGGTGGAACTGCCCGCCGATCTCGCCGACGAAACCGTGGAAGCCCTGCGGCGCACCCGCATCAGCGGCGTCCTGATCCAACTGACT
Organism: Rhodococcus yunnanensis NBRC 103083; assembly: GCF_001895005.1. Taxonomy (GTDB): domain Bacteria; phylum Actinomycetota; class Actinomycetes; order Mycobacteriales; family Mycobacteriaceae; genus Rhodococcoides; species Rhodococcoides yunnanense. The sequence continues at coordinate 43,342 of NZ_BCXH01000022.1, forward strand.
CCCGACTCCGGCCCTCCCGGCGGCCGCGGCGGTCCCCGTAGCGGCGGCAAGTTCAAGGGTCGCCGTCCCCGAGACTGATCTTCTTCCCTCGCTTCCTCCTCACCCGCTGACGCGACGTTGTGCACCGGATTCCTCCGAGTCCGGTGCACAACCTCGTTCTCGGTGGGCAGCGTTGTCTTAGGTGGGGAGTGTTGTCTTAGGTGGGGAGTGTTGTCTTAGGTGGGGGAGCGGTGTTTCGGTGGGGCAGCGTTGTCTTAGGTGGGGAGTGTTGTCTTAGGTGGGGAGTGTTGTCTTAGGTGGGCAGCGTGTTTCGGTGGGGCAGCGTTGTTTCGGTGGGGCAGTGTCGTTTCGGTGAGCAGTGCCGTTCTCGGCGGCGAGTGGCGACAGAGCGTGCGTGCTGTCCGGCATAGTCGCTGAGCGCAGGGTTGTTGAGTGCTGCCGGCTGAGTGCTGATTTCTGGGTGAGGGCATGACTGTAAGCGGCACATGTGTTGCTCTGTGCCGCTTACAGTTCGGTGATCCTCGGCTCGATCCGCAGCCCTTGGGCTACGGCTCGGGTTCCCCGTGGCCAGGCGTCCCGGGTTCAGGTTTCCCAGGTTCAGGTTTCCTAGTTCCGGGCCTCCCAGTGCCAGGACTCCCAGGTCCAGGTTTCCCAGGTCCGGGCCTCCCAGGTCCTGGATCTTCGGGTTCTCGGTACAGGAATTCTTGTGGGTGATGGTAGTGATTGACCATGCCGCGGCGAGTCGGGTCGACCGCTTCGGGTGGGTGCCACAGCGTTCGCCCGGCTTGTGGATGATTCGGGCCTGCAGTGGTTGTGGCCCAATCGTTGGGGCCGTCGCCGACGAGGGGATGATGCCGGTCGCATCCGAATGTCAGCGAGTCGATATCGGTGTCGCCGCCTTTGTCCCACTCGGCGATGTGATGGACTTGGCTCCACGTCGCCGGGCGGGTGCAGGCGGGGAAGCTGCATCCGCGGTCGCGGGCGATCAGCACGATCCGTTGATCGGCCGAGGCGATCCGTTTGGACCGGCCCAGGTAGAGGGCTCGGCCGTCGTCGTCGAACACCGCCAGGAACTGGTGCGCATGCGAGGCCATTCGGATCGCATCCCGCATGCTCACCAACGATCCGGTTCCGGTGACCGCATGCCCGGACGCCGATTCCAGATCCGCGGCGGTCATGCTGATGACCGCGGTCACCGGCAGCCCCCGATGCCGGCCGAGGCTCCCCGACGCCAGCATCTGCCGCAGCACCGCTTTCATCGCATCGTGATTGCGTTGCCCCTGCGTTCTGATATCACGCCCGGCGCGGCGCCTTTCGTCCTCGGTGGTCACCCGATCCCGAGCAGCAGCAGCATCTTCAGGCCCGGTATCTCCCGGCCCTGTGTTTTCCGGCGCAGGGTCTTCGGGCCCTGTGTCTTCCGGCGCAGGGTCTTCCGGCGCGGTGTCCTCGGGGCCGAACAGTGTCGGATCGCTGCTACCGGAGCCGCCGGTCCCGCTCGGGCCACCGCCGCCACCACTGTCACCGCCGCCAGTCCCGCCAGTCCCACCGCCGCCAGTCCCACTACCGCCAGTCCCACCGCCATCACTGCTGCCGGGTTCGTCGGCGACGGGTTTCGGCTCATCCGGGTTGCACTGCCCGGGCCGGGCGAGCTTGGCCAGCAACGCCTCCAGGTAGGCACGGAATTCCGCGTCGATGACGAAGCCACCTTTGCTCAACCCGTCCTTGCCTTGCTGCCCGAGATGGAAGTAGCACTTCCGCGACAGATCCGTGTCATCGTCGAGTTCACCGTCGGGATCGAGCAACGCATGCAGCCTCGCGGCCGCGACCCGAAGCTGCTCGGGCGAAAGTTCTTTCGCGAGAGTGCCCAGCAGCATCTCCGACTGCACCTTCGAATCGTGATCGATCGCCTCGGGCAACTCCTTGAAGAACTCCTCGACCACGCTCACGTGCGCGGCATCGATCTCACCGGCACGATGCGCCTGCGCGGTGGTGGGAAACACCGGCTCCAACCGCTCCCCGGTCATCGCGCGCCGCGCCGACATCTTCGCCGCGATCTTGATGCGTTTACCGGCAACACCGGGATCGATCCGCAGCAGGCACGCCAGACGAGACGGATTCGCTCGCTCCGGCAGCACCGCCAACCCGTCGCCCTCGATCAACTCCGTCAACCACGTATGCGAGGTCCCGTACATCGCCCGCGAGAGCGTCTCCATCCGCACCAACACCGCACGCCGATCCGCATCGGTCAACGCCCACGTCTCGACATCCGCGACCGCAGCCCACGCCGCCTCCATCGACTCGACCGCATCACACAGGGAAGGATCCGAAATGGGCAGCACGCCACGCGAACCCACCCCCATATCGTCGACCAGACCGGCGACACTCTCCCCCGAAAGCATGCCCCAATACTATCCCACAAACCACCATCTGTCGAACACCAGTTCGAAAAAAGCGGGTCCGTGATAGGTGGATGGCAGAGTGGGTCGCGTGACGGGGCAGCAGGGGTACGACGCGATAGCCGATATCTACGCCTCGACGTTTCCGACGGCTTATCAGTTTCCGATCGAGCGGCACGCGGTAGCAGCGTTCGCAGAGGTGGTCGGTGACCGCGAGGGCGTCGTCGTCGATGTCGGCTGCGGGGTGGGCCACGTGACCGCCGACCTCGTCGATCGAGGGTTGGCCGCACTGGGATGCGACCCCAGTGCGGCCATGCTGGATCATGCGCGCCGCCAGTACCCCGAGCTCACATTCATCGAAAGCGACGCTGGTGCGGCCCTTTCGGCGCTCGGGCCGATTGCCGCAATCATCGCCCGGTTCAGCCTCGTTCACCTCGAACCGGCGAGCGTAGCGCACGTGCTGGGACTGTGGTCCGCTCGACTCACCGCTGGTACACCTGTTCTGATCGCCTTTCAGGCGAGCGACGAACGAGGCGCTCCGATCCTCTTCGATCATGCCGTCGCCCCGGCGTGGCGCTGGCACCCGGACGAGTTCGCTGCACTCCTCGGTCTGAACGGTTTTCACGAGGATTGGCGAATCGTCCATCGCGACAACAGCTACCGATTCCCCATGGCGCATCTGCTCGTGCACCGTGCCTTGGGGACTGCTCTGGTCACAGGGTGACAGTGAAGCTGTTCATCACCCGGTCGGCGGCGTCGAGGTCGGCATCGCTGTTGGCCTGTACCGCGACCAGCGTGAGATATCGGCCCGAATCTGCTTGCGCGGCAACGACGATGTACGTCGCGGCGGTCTCGCCGCAACCGGTCCACACCTCGAACCGGCCGGTGTGAAGGGCGTCGCTGTAATCCTCTCGGCCGGTCGAGACGCACCCCGCCTGCGGCAGTGTTGCTGTGGCCCAGTTCAGTAGATCCTCCGGCGACGAGTTTCCGACGGCGGTGTCCGAGGCCATGACCGAAGTCCCCACCGCGCCCCAACCGCCCTGGTACTGATCGAGATTCGAGCTGGCTTCGACGCCGTAGAAGGAGTTGCCTCGGTCGTCGACGAACTTGGTGCCGTCCACCTGATTCCAGGCTGCAGGAACGTCGACGGTGACGACGCCCTCGTTGTCCTCGACGGTGGTGAAACCGCCGGTGGACGTCTGTGACACACTACCGCCGTTCGATGAGCCCGACACTCGCGAGGACACGGTCGTGGTCTCCTCGATCGCATCGCCGTTGAACTGTCCGCGCAGGTACGAGTCGGTCGCGGGCCGATACACCTCGACCGACAACGTCGCATCCTGCCCGTGAGTACGCAGAACGCTGCAGTACTCGGCCATTGTGCCGTCGGCGCCGAGGGTGACACCTTCCATGCTCGTCAGCAGATCACCGGGTTCGACACCGGCCTTGTCCGCGGCCGATCCCGACGCGACGGAGTTGACCCAGACGCCGAGGCCGGTACCGTCGTCGTCGGTCAGTGCTTCGCCGTTGATTCCGAGGCTGAGGACGTTCCTGCCGTTCTTCAGATCCTCGACGACCTTCTGCACCTCGTCACGGTGAATGGCCATGTTGGTGTCGTACTTGTCGTTGCCCGCGTAGTTGACGCCGACCAGCCGCCCGTCCGGATCGACGAGTGGCCCGCCCGAGTTGCCGCCCCGGATCTTCGCGTCGTGCTCGATGACGTGATCGAGTGATGCCCACGGGGTGTCGCCCTTCGTGTCCGCCTTGGACACGATTCCCTTCGTCATCGTGAACGTCGGATCGCCGAGAGGAAAGCCCGCGGCGTAGATCTCGTCGGCGGTGTCGATCGAGCCTTCGTGGTACGAGACGTACGGGAAGTCGCTCCCGTCGAGCTTGACGACGGCCAGGTCGAGGCATTCCGACGAGCCGACGACGCGAGCATTGAGTTGCTCGCTCTGATCACCGCCCCGCCACACCTTCAATGTGCCCGCGCCGGTCACCACGTGGTTGTTGGTGAGTGCGTAACCGTCGGAAGAGATCAGGAAACCCGACCCGCGTCCGGCCGCCTCGTATCCACCTTCCTGCGGCGAGACGAACGTCCCGAACGCTTCGAGCTGGATCGTCGCCGACTGCAATCCCGTGAAGTCGACGCCTCCGCCGGACTCGGCGTCGGTGTCACCGCCGGTGCCGATGGAGAAGGAACATGCCGATAGAAGTGCGGCACCGGCGATCGTGGCCAGTGCGGCTGCAGATGCTCTGCGGGCTGTTGTTGTCATGGGGACACTGTCGCGGCACCCACTTGGAGGGCGGTTGGAAGCGACTTGGACCCACGCGGAGGAACACCAGGCGCCCGGCGCGAGGCATGATGACACGGTGATCGCGCGAACGGTATACGGGCAGGTCGAGGGAATCGCCGACGACGGTATCGCCGTCTGGAAAGGCATCCCGTATGCGGCGCCGCCGGTCGGGGACGGAAGGCTGCGCGCACCGGTGACGCCCGGATCGTGGTCGGGAGTACGTTCGGCGACCGAGTTCGGGCGGATCGCTCCGCAGAGCGCGCAGGGTCCGATGCCGATCGATCCGTCGCTCACGCTCGGTGAGGACTGTCTGACGCTCAACGTCTGGGCGCCGCAGGACCGACACGGCCTTCCGGTGATGGTGTGGATCCACGGCGGTGCGTATTTCATCGGGTCGTCGGCGCAACGGATGTTCGACGGCCGCACCCTGGTCCGCGAGGGCGGAGTCGTCCTGGTGACGGTCAACTACCGTCTCGGTGCGCTGGGGTTCCTGGACTTCTCGTCGTTCGGGGACTTCGATTCGAATCTCGGTCTGCGAGATCAGATAGCTGCCCTCGAATGGGTGCGAGAGAACATCTCCGCGTTCGGTGGGGATCCGTCGAACGTGACGCTGTTCGGCGAGTCGGCAGGCGGAGGGGCGGTGACGACACTGCTCACTTCCCCTTCGGCCGAGGGGTTGTTCCATCGCGCGATAGCCGAAAGTTCGCCTGCCACTTCGGTGTACGGATCGGCGCGTGCGTCGAGTATCGCGGAGCGTTTCCTGGAGTTGGCGGGAGTGCAGGCCGACCGGCTGCGTGACATGCCCGTCTCGGAGTTCGTTCGCGCGGGCGCCGAGCTGGTGCAGGACATCCCGTCGAAAGTGCCGGGAACTCTGGCCGTCGCACCGACCGTGGACGGCGACATCGTGCCCCACTACCCGGTGGCGTCCTTCCAGAAGGGACGGCAACTGCAGGTTCCGCTGCTGATCGGAACCAACCGCGACGAGGCATCGCTGTTCAAGCTGATGAAGTCGCCGCTGATGCCGATCACGCCGGACAAGATCCACGAGATGTTCCAGGCGATCGCTGCCGATCACCCACAGCTGCCTGCGGACGAGGAAGCCGAGATCGCGCTCGCGTACCCGCACTATCCGTCGAAGAAGACGGCGATGGAGATATCGCGGGATGCGGCGTTCCGCATGCCGACGCTGTGGATCGCCGAGGCGCACAGTCGGCTCGCTCCGACGTACGTGTACCGCTTCGACCACGCGTCGCCGCTGTTTCGGTTGACGGGCATCGGGGCGACCCACGGTACCGAGGTGCCGTACGTGTTCGGAAATTTCGGGGTGATCCCGAAGGATCCGACGTACAAACTCGGTGGTCGGAAGTCTGCGCAGATCGTGGCTCGGCGTATGCGGCAGCGGTGGATCGATTTTGCGCACGGGCGTGCGCCGTGGACGGCCTACGACGAGACGAATCGGACGACTCTGCTGATCGACAAGCAGGACAGGGAGGTCGACGATCCCGATCGTGACCTTCGTCGGGCATGGGGCGAGGAGGTCGTCGCCTACACGTGACGAGGGTAGCCTCACCTTCATTGTCCGGCATACCTTTTGAACGTTTGATGGCACTGTCGCAGGGGTACCCGCACCCGCATGAGCAGAGTAAGCCTGCGGGTGAACGGCACCGACCACGATGTCGAGTGCGACGTGCGTACCACGCTGCTCGACGCGCTACGAGAACATCTGGACCTCGTTGGTGCCAAGAAGGGGTGCGATCACGGTCAGTGCGGGGCCTGCACGATTCTGGTCGACGGTCGACGCATCAACAGTTGCCTCGCGCTTGCAGTGGCTTATCAGGGGCGTGAGATCACGACGGTGGAAGGCCTCTCCGACGGCGACACGCTACATCCCGTGCAGCAGGCGTTCGTCGACAACGACGCGTTCCAATGCGGGTACTGCACGTCGGGGCAGATCTGCTCCGCCGTCGCCGTCATCGAGGAAGCCAAACAGGGCTGGCCGAGCGCGGTGACCGACGATCCACCCGAGGCAGATATCGAACTCGACCACGACGAGGTCCGCGAACGCATGAGCGGCAACCTGTGCCGATGCGGGGCATACGCCAACATCATTCCGGCGGTACTGGAGGCCAGCGAATGAAAACCTTCGCCTACGACGTCGCAACCGATGTCGACGACGCCGTCGCCCGACTCGGAGCCGACCCGGACTCGGCTCTGCTGGGCGGTGGTACCAATCTCGTGGATCTGATGAAACTCGGTGCCGCCGAACCATCCTCGCTCATCGACGTCACGAAACTCCCGCTGGGCGAGATCGAAGTCGCCGGCGACGGAGCGCTCCGCGTCGGTGCCGCGGTCACCAACAGTGATCTCGCCGTCCACCCGGTGGTGCGTAGCCGGTATCCGGTGCTGTCCCGTGCGGTTCTGTCCGGGGCATCGGGACAGCTGCGGAACATGGCCACCACCGGCGGCAATCTGTTCCAGCGCACGCGATGCGTGTACTTCATGGACGCGAGCAAGCCGTGTAACAAGCGCAATCCGGGCTCGGGATGTCCTGCGATCGAAGGCGAGCATCGCAACCTCGCGATTCTCGGCGCGTCCGATCACTGCGTTGCGACGCATCCGTCCGACATGGCTGTTGCCCTGACCGCCCTGGATACGGTCGTCGACATCACCGGACCACATGGCCAGCACCGCGTCCCGATCGGCGAGCTCTACCGTCTACCCGGACACGACCCCGATCTGGACACCACGATCGGCCACGACGAAATCGTCACCGCTCTCGAAATTCCCGCTCTCCCAGCCGGAACCGTGTCTACCTACCGTAAGGTTCGCGACCGCGCGTCGTACGCGTTCGCGCTCGCATCGGTGGCCGCGGTGCTCCGAGTCGAGGACGGACAGGTGACCGAAGCGCGTATCGCTCTCGGCGGAGTGGCACACAAGCCGTGGCGCGCCATCACCGCCGAGGGTGAGCTGCTCGGCCGTCTGGCGCGACCCGAGGTGTTCAGAGAAGCCATCGATCTCGAACTGAAAGCTGCCAAGCCATTGCGTGACAACGTGTTCAAGATCCCACTCGTCCGAAATTTGGTGACCCAGACGTTGACCGAGCTGGCACGACAGGAAGTCTCGGAATGAGCACCGCATCGATCGGTCGACCGATCCAGCGCACCGAGAGCGTCGCCAAGGTGACCGGTACCGCCCGATACGCGGTCGAGCAGCGTACCGATGGGGCCGCGGTCTACTGCGCGTACGTCCCGGCAACGATCCCGAAGGGCCGCGTCGTACGCGTCGACACATCCGGCGGCGAGGAAGTGCTGGCAATCCTGTGGCACGGCAACGCGGAGAAGCTCGGCGACATCGAGGACGGCGAACTCGCCGTGCTGCAGTCGGATCGGGTGGCGTATCGGGGTCAGATCATCGCGGCAGTGGTGGCGACCACCCTGGAGGCTGCTCGCGACGCCGCCGACACGATCCGGGTCACCTATTCGGACGAGGAGTCGCCGGACAACACCCTGTCGGCCGAGCATCCGTCGTTGTTCGCGCCGGAGTCGGTCAACGCCGGGTTTCCCACCGATGTCACCGTCGGCGATCCTGATTCGACACTGTCCTCGGCAGCCCATGTCGTCGACCGCTGGTATTCGACGTCGCCGATGCACAACAGTCCGATGGAACCGCACGCAACCACCGCAGAGTGGTCGAACGGCGCACTGACCGTGTGGGATTCGACGCAGGCGCCATCCGGTGTCCGTGACGACCTCGCGACGCTCTTCGAGCTGGATCCATCGAACGTCCGAGTTGTCGCGGAGAACATCGGCGGCGGTTTCGGGGCGAAGGGAAGCACTCGGCCCAACGCGGTGTTGGCGGCGATGGCGGCCCGTGCGAGCGGGCGCACCGTCAAGCTCGCGCTGCCGCGTCAGGCACTGTTCGATGTGGTCGGATACCGGACGCCGACGATCAATCATGTTCAGCTGGGCGCTGATACACGCGGCAAGCTCACTGCGATAGCGCACGATACGTTCCAGCAGACCTCGCACGTCTTCGAGTTCTGCGAACAGACAGCCGAGTCGACCCGGCACATCTACGCTTCTCCCCACCGGCGTACCACGCACCGCCTCGCGGTGCTCGATGTGTCGACACCGCGGTGGATGCGCGCACCCGGTGAGGCGCCGGGGATGTTCGCGGTGGAGACCGCGATCGACGAGTTGTCCTATGCCGTCGGCATCGATCCCATCGAACTGCGAATTCGCAACGAACCCGACGTCGATCCTGCGAGCGGCAATCGGTTCAGCTCACGCAGCGTCGTCGAATGCCTGCGGGAGGGCGCCGAGCGGTTCGGCTGGGCAGACCGTGATCCGCGTCCGGGGCACAGGCGCGAGGGTCGCACGCTGATCGGTACCGGCGTTGCGACGGCCAGCTACCCGGTCTTGATCAGCCCGTCGTCCGCGTCGGCACAGCTCGGCGCCGACGGCTCGATCACCGTGTCCGTTGCGGCCTCCGATATCGGCACCGGGGCTCGAACCGTGTTGCGGCAGATCGCAGCCGACGCGTTGGCCGTATCGGCAGAGCGGGTGGAGCTGAAGCTGGGCGACAGTGCGTTGCCGACAGCGCCGGGCGCGGGCGGTTCCTCGGGAACGTCGTCGTGGGGATGGGCGGTGACGAAGGCATGCAGGCAACTCGTCGACGAGGTCGGTGGCAGCATCGACGACGCCGGCGGCCCCGCGCAGGTGAGCGTCGAGACGTCCGAGGAGATCGATCAGCAGAAGGATCTGGCGCGCATGGCCTTCGGGGCACAGTTCGCCGAAGTGAGAGTCGATATCGACACCGGTGAGGTGCGGGTATCGCGGATGCTCGGTGTGTTCGGAATCGGGCGAGTGATGAACCCGCGTCTCGCGCGTTCGCAGCTGATCGGCGGGATGACCTTCGGTCTCGGAATGGCTCTGATGGAAGCCGGGAACACCGATCACGAGTTCGGCGGCTTCTCCAATCACGACCTGGCCGAGTATCACATTCCGGTGTGCGCGGACACCCCCGACATCGAGGCGGTGTGGGTCGAGGAACACGACGACGAGCTCAGTCCCATGGGAGGCAAGGGAATCGGCGAGATCGGAACCGTCGGCTCACCCGCTGCGATCGGCAATGCGGTCTATCATGCGACGGGGGTGCGGGTGCGGGATCTGCCGATCACCCTCGACAAGGTGCTACCGCACCTCTAAGCGAGGATGCGCTGCAGGAACTGACGGGTCCTGGCCTCGGTGGGGTTCTTCAGCACCTCGTCCGGTGTGCCACGCTCGACGACGACGCCGCCTTCGATGAACAGCACCTGATCGGCCACCTGTTGGGCGAACCTGATCTCGTGGGTCACGATCACCATCGTCCAGCCCTCGGCCGCAAGGCCTTTGATGACGGCGAGGACCTCACCGACCAACTCGGGATCGAGGGCCGAGGTGGGCTCGTCGAACAGCATCAGTTTCGGTTTCAGCGCCAACGCTCGTGCGATTCCGACGCGTTGCTGCTGACCGCCGGAGAGCTGGAACGGGTACTGATCGGATTTCGCGTCGAGACCGACCTCGTCGAGCAGCTTGTGCGCGTCGGCGATCGCGGCGTCCTTCGGGCGCTTCTGCACGATCACGGGGCCTTCGATGACGTTCTGCAGCACCGTCTTGTGCGGAAAGAGATTGTGCTGCTGGAAGACCATGCCGCTCTGGGCACGGAAGGCGCGCACCGCAGCACCCGACGGGGCGTGTGCGAAATCGACCGACACCTCACCGATCCGGATGACTCCACCGTCGGCGGGGTCGAGGGCGTTCAGCGAGCGCAGAATGGTGGTCTTACCCGACCCGGACGGCCCGATGATCACGGTGACCGTTCCGGCCGGTACCGAGAACGAGACGTCCTTCAACACCTCGATCGCGCCGAACGACTTCTTCAGGGAGTTCACGTCGAGTAGGTCGGTCATTTCGCCACATACCTGTCGAGTCGGACTTCGAGTTTGCCTTGGAAGAACGAGAGGATCATGCAGATCACCCAGTAGTAGATCGCCGCGACGCTGTACAGCGCGAAGAAGTCGAACGTCGGTGCCGCCGCGAGCTGCGCCACCCGCAACAGCTCGGTCACCAGGATGGTCGACGCGAGCGAGGTGTCCTTCACGAGCGAGATCAGCGTGTTGGACAGCGGTGGAACGGCAGTGCGCAGCGCCTGAGGGAGAACGATGCGTTGCAGCGTCGTCCGATATCCCATGCCGATGGTCTGCGACGCCTCCCACTGGCCTTTCGGCACACTCAGGATCGCAGCTCGAATCACCTCGGCTGCGTAACCACCGACGTTCAACGAGAAGGCGATCACCGCGGCCGGGAACGGATCGATCACGATTCCGAACTGAGGCAGCGCGTAGAAGACGATGAACAACTGCAGCAGCAGGGGAGTGCCGCGGATGATCGAGACGTAGAACCGGGCGGCATTCGATAAAGCCCTCTTGGAGGAGATCCGAGCCAGCGCGACACCCAATGCGATGACGAGCCCGATCACGAAACTGATCGCCGTCAGCGGGATCGTCATCGTGAGCGTCGCCTTCAGCATCGGCCACAGGTTGTCCAGAATCAGATCGAGTTTCGACGGCGCCTCGGCGCTGGCCGCGTCGGAGGTCGGCGCCTGTGTGTCCGCAGTGGGTGCGGCGACGTCGGATCCGAAGTACTTCTCGGAGATCTGGGCGAGGGTTCCATCTGCCTGCAGTGTGTCGATGGCGTCGTCGACCTGGCCCATCAGCCCGCTGTCCTTGCGGGCGGCGAATGCCTGGTAGCTGGTGTCCCCGGTCTGGGCGGCGACCTTCACCCCGGTGTCACCCGTTTGCTTCAGATACTCGGCGATTGCGAGGCTGTCGTTGACGGTGGCATCGACACGACCGTCCTTGACGAGCGTGACGGCCTGGACGAAGCCTTCGACCGCCTCGACGTTCGCTCCCGCGTCGGAGGCGACCTCGGCCCAGTTGCTCGTCGACGACTGTGCGGTCGTCTTGCCTGCGAGGTCTGCGACCGAGGTGATCGAGGTGTTGTTCGCCGCGGTGAGGATCTCGCCCTCGGACACCGTGTAGGGCTTCGAGAGGTCGTACTTGCTCTGTCGTTCGGGGTTGATCGTGACCTGGTTGGCGATGAGGTCGAATCGCTGCGATTCGAGTCCGGCGAAAATGGAATCGAAGGGCGTCTGGACGTACTCGACGCGTACGCCCAGCTCACTCGCGACCGCGTCGACGACGTCGATGTCGTAGCCCGTCAGCTGCCCGTCGCTGCCCTGGTAACTGAAGGGGCTGTAGGTCCCCTCGGTCCCGACGACGAGTACGCCGTCTTCCTTGATCTGGTCGATCAGCGGGCCCGAGGACGACCCGCAGCCGGCCACGGCCGCCAGGGCGACGATCGTTGCCAGCAGTGCAAGCGCTCTACGGTGCACGAGGTGCCTTCCTACCCGTCGATCTCCAACTCAGCTGAGACAACCACAGCGTTGTTCATCGGCAGAGCTGCCACACCGATGGCCGTGCGCGCATGCCCACCGATCTCGGGGCCGAACACCTGCAGGATCAGGTCCGAGAATCCGTTGACGGCCGTGGTGGTCTGGGTGAAGAGATGGTCGGCGTTGACCATCCCCGACACCGTGAGCCACGCACTGATTCGGTCCAGATCCCCGATGGCGCGCCGGACACTCGCCAGCACGGCAAGCGCGGTGTCGCGAGCCGCATCGGTGGCGGCGTCGAGGGAGACCTCCGACGGCACCGGCCCGAACGGACCGGCCAGCGTGCCGTCGGGGTGCTGCGGCGAATGACCGGAGACGTAGACCCGGTTTCCGCGCACGCGTACCCACTCGAACGAGAACTGGAATCCCGGTGGAGCCTCGGCCTGCGCCGGTAGGACGAATCCGAGCTCGGCGATTCTGCGTTCGATGTGCATGCGCTCACGTCCTCCGTGCCGGGATGCTGTTGATGGTCTCGACGGTCCATCCCGACCCGTCGTGTACGAGGGTCGACACGCCTGCGTTGAGGATCCTCGGCGACGGTACCCCGCGGATGGCGTCGAAGATCGCCCTGATCACACCGCCGTGTGCGACGGCGATCACCGACGAGTCGGGATGAGCGGCCGCGATCTCGTCGACGGCACGGACGCCGCGCACGATGAGGTCACGCCGCGATTCCAGGCCGGGGTAGCGGCCGTGCGGCCAGTGCGAGTACGCGTCGTAGTCGGTGAAACCCTCGGCGTCGCCGAAATGCCGCTCGGCGAGATCGGCGTAGGTGGCCGTGCGTTCGATCCCGAGATGCTTGCCGATGATGTCGGCGGTCTCCGCGGCCCGCGACAGCGGCGAGCTCACCAGCAGGTCCCACTGACGCTCGCCCAACTCGTATACCGCCTCGCGTGCCTGCGCCCGACCTGTCTCGTTGAGGGGAATGTCGGAGGATCCTTGCAGGCGGCCGTGCAGATTCCACTCGGTTTCGCCATGCCGAACCAGCGCCAGAAAAGTCATAGTCAGCGAAGATTATCGTAGTTACCAGGGAGTACGGTCGAGAGGTACACAGTCGATGACAGCGGAGGGATCTCATGAATCTGGCCCTGACAGAAGAGGAAGCCGCGTTTCGTGACGAGATGCGGACGTTCTTCACCACCGAGATTCCCGCGGAGATCCGCGAGAAGAACAGGGTGGGCATCGAAGTGAGCCGTGAAGACATGGTGACGACGATGCGAATTCTCAACGAGAACGGGCTGGCCGTCCCGCACTGGCCGGTGGAGTTCGGGGGTCGTGACTGGACGCCGGTGCAGCGTCACATCTGGCTCGACGAGATGCAGCTCGCGTCGGTTCCCGAACCGCTGGCATTCAATGCGTCGATGGTGGGACCTGTCATCGCGACGTTCGGATCGCAGGAGCAGAAGGAGAAGTTTCTGCCCGCCACGGCGAATCTGGACATCTGGTGGTGTCAGGGCTTCTCCGAACCCGAAGCCGGGTCCGATCTCGCATCGCTGCGGACGACGGCCTTGCGTGACGGTGACGACTACATCGTCAACGGGCAGAAGACATGGACGACGCTCGGCCAGTACGCGGACTGGATTTTCACGCTCGTGCGTACCGATCCCGAGGCGCCGAAGAAGCAAGCGGGAATCTCGTTTCTGCTGATCGATCTGAAAACTCCAGGGATCACCGTTCGCCCGATCAAGTTGATCGACGGCAGCTTCGAGGTCAACGAGGTGTTCTTCGAGAACGTACGCGTTCCGGCGGAAAACCTTGTCGGCGAGGAGAATCAGGGGTGGAGCTACGCGAAGTTCCTACTCGGCAACGAGCGGACAGGGGTCGCCCGCGTGGGGCACACCAAGGTCCGTCTCGAGCGCGCGAAGGAGTATGCGGCGTCGACCACGGTAGGCAACGGAACGCTGCTCGACGACCCGCTGTTCGCGGCGCGATACGCCGAGCTCGAAAACGAGGTCCTCGCACTCGAACTCACTCAACTTCGGCTCGTGTCGAGCTCCGCCGACGGCAAGCCCAATCCGGCGTCGTCGATTCTGAAACTGCGTGGATCCGAACTGCAGCAGGCCGCCACCGAGATGTTGATGGACATCGCCGGACCGGACTCGCTTCCGTACGAGGGGGGTGATGACATCGAGAGCCCTGGATGGGCGCAGCGTTCGGTGCCGACCTACCTCAACTACCGCAAGGTGTCGATCTACGGCGGTTCCAACGAAGTGCAGCGGCAGATCATCGCATCGACGATTCTCGGATTGTGAGGGCAGGACAATGGATTTCGAACTGAACGAAGAACAGAAGCTGCTCCGGGACACCACGCGCGAGGTTCTCTCCCGTGCGTACGACACCGAGAAGCGCAACAAGATCGTCGATGCCGATCCCGGTTGGTCCGCCGAGGTATGGAAGCAACTGGCCGAGGTCGGCCTGCTCGGGTTGAGTTTCGCCGAGGACGACGGCGGCATGGATGCAGGCCCGGTGGAGGTCATGGCCGTGATGACCGAGGTCGGTCGACGCCTTGCACCCGAGCCGATTCTCGATGCCGTGCTCGTCCCCGGAGGATTGATCTCGGATGTCGGTTCGGTGGATCAGCGTCAGCGGATTCTGCCGGGCGTAGCCGAAGGCTCGACACTGCTTGCGTTCGCGCACAACGAATCAGGCAGCCGCTGGCCGAACATCGAAGTGAAGGTCTCGGCCACCGAGGACGGTGGGTCCTGGGCCTTGAACGGGGTCAAGAACCCGGTGCCGCACGGCGGTAGCGCCGACATCCTCGTCGTCAGTGCTGCGCTTGCAGGGGGCGGCGTCGGTCTGTTCCTGGTCGACGGTGACGCAACCGGGTTGGAACGAAAGAACTACCGGACACACGACGGTCAGCGTGCGGCGCAGATCTCGCTGAGTGATGTTGCCGCGGAGCCGCTCGGTGACGGAACCGATGCGAGTGCTGCGATCGTTGCCTCGGAAGTACGCGCACAGGCCGCACTGGCAGCAGAAGCGGTGGGCGCAATGGAAGAGGCGCTTCGGCTGACGACCGACTACCTCAAAGCGCGCAAGCAATTCGGAGTTCCGCTCGCGAAATTCCAGGCGTTGACGTTCCGAGCAGCGGACATGTACGTGCTGCTCGAACTGGCCCGGAGCATGGCGCTCTACGCGACGATGTCTCTCGCGGACGGCGTCGTCGATACCGAGGTCGCGTCGCGCGCGAAGCTGCAGATTTCGCGCTCGTCACGCAAGATCGGCCAGGAGGCGATCCAACTGCACGGCGGCATCGGCGTCACGGCCGAGTATCCCGTCGGGCACTATGTCAGCCGGTTGGCCGCGATCGAACACACACTCGGCGGCGCCGACGATCACCTGCGGGTGCTGTCGAAGTAGAGCAGCCCTCGGTGGTGCGGTCCACGTGGGCCGCACCACCGAGATCTGTCAGGACGCCGTGACGAGCGGGCCCCGAGCCGAGCCGCACCTCGTGTTCGTCCGGCGTTCGTGTGTAGTACCCGAAGGGTTCCTCTCAGGGGGCTTGGCTACTGTGGACGGCAAGAGGACGACGCGATCGGCGTATCCACTCGAGGGCTGATCGGAAGCGAGATACCGATGAAGGCACGGACGGCGGAGTACCCCCGCCCGAATCATTGCCTGCTACATCTGAGTGACACCCATCTCGTCGAGGGCGGTGACCTGTACGGAGCCGTCGACAGCACGGCCAGCCTGCGCCGAGTGCTGGGCGATATCGAGGCGTCGGGAGTTCGTCCCGACGCGTTGATCTTCACCGGCGATCTCACCGATCAGGGGGAGCCGGGCGCGTACGATCGCCTGCGGGCGTTGGTGGAGCCGGTCGCAGGCGCACTCGATGCGCAGTTGGTGTGGGCCATGGGCAATCACGACGATCGGGCAACCTTTCGCGCTCGGCTGCTGGATCAGGAGCCCACGACCGGGTCGGTGGACCGCGTACACGATATCGACGGGCTCAGAGTGATCACCCTCGACACCACGGTGCCGGGCCATCATTACGGCGCAGTGTCGACGGATCAACTGGACTGGCTCGCAGGTGTTCTCGCGACCCCGGCCGAGTTCGGCACCATCCTGGCAATGCACCATCCGCCGGTTCCGGCGGTGTTGGACCTCGCTGTCGTCGTCGAGCTCATCGATCAGCAGGCACTGGCGGAGACGCTGCGCGGCAGCGATGTTCGATCGATCCTCGCCGGGCACCTGCATTACTCGACGACGGCGACATTCGCCGGTATCCCGGTGTCGGTGGCATCGGCGACCTGTTACACGCAGGATCTCAACGTCCCGTCCGGCGCGATTCGTGGCCGAGCAGGAGCGCAGGCGTTCAACCTCGTGCACCTCTACGACGACACGGTTGTCCACTCGGTCGTCCCCGTCGGCTCGTACGACACCGTCGGGGAGTACGTCGACGCCGACGAGGTCGCTCGTCGATTGGACGCCGCAGGTGTCCGAATCGCCGACAGCGCGAGGAGTTCTCGAATCAGGCTGTAGTTTCCCAGGGCGCCACGATCGGGAAGTACCTGTCGAGGAATTCGGTGACGCGACGGGTGCGCACCTCGAGATCCACCTCGGGGAAGCTGCCGTCGTTGAGGCAGAAGAAATCGATGGCCCTCTTGGGCAGCATGTTCTCCATGGCGTGCAGACCCGCATGTGCGGTGGTGTCGATGTAGGTGACCTTGGCGTCTCGCTGCACGACGGCTCGGCCGCTCATCAGCGCGTAGTAGTGATACAGCGAGTTGGTGACCGAGATGTTGGTGCTGGCGCGGAAGACGCTGGCCGCAGTGGCGGCGAACTCGTCGGGAAACTCGTTCTCCATCTCCTGCATGACGCTCTTGCGCAGCGGCGTCGCGGCGTGCTCCAGATGCCGAGTGGTCATGAGGCCGAACCGGTCCTGCAGCAGCCGACGGTTGACACGTGCCGCATTCTCGAAGCCGCTGCGGTCCTCGTCGTTGTAGCCCAAGCCGATTCGCGTCGTCGCCTCGATGAACATGCTGATGCCGCCGGGGGAGAAGAACATCTGTGGACCCACCGGCCTGCCGAAGAACATGTCGTCGTTGGAGTACAGAAAGTGCTCCGACAGACCGGGGATGTGGTGCAGCTGCGATTCCACGGCTTGCGAATTGTGTGTCGGCAGAACGGAAGTGTCGACGAAGAACGTCTCGCTCGGAACGAACGTGACTCGGGGGTCCTCGGCGAGCCATGCAGGCCTGTCCGAATCCGTCGCGACGAAGATACGGCGAATCCAGGGGGCGTACATGTGGATCGAGCGCAGCGCGTACTTGAGTTCGTCGATCTGGCGGAACCGTGCAGCCGACGCGTCGCCCTCGCCGACGACGTAGTTCTGCATCCGCCGGGCGCGTTGTGCCTGGAATTCGGCGGATGAACCGTCGACCCAGGAGAAGACGATGTCGATGTCGAAATTGATGTCCGACGCGTGGTCGGCGAACATGTTCTCGATGGTCGGCCAGGTCTTGCCGAAGCGTTCGACGGTGCCGCGGACGGCTTCTTCACGCATTATCGTCCGTCGCGTCAACGAATTCTCCACCGGCAGAACTATTTCGGTGGGGGAGAACGACCACAGCTCGATCTGGACTCCGGTCGAGGCGCCGTAGTTGAGGCCACTGACGGGTTCGACCCGCGGCCGGTAGAGCCGGAAGATGCGTGCGTCGGCGGCGCTGTTCGGCAGTCCGTCGGCGACGAGAACGGCTTTGCCGCGCTTGACGTCGACGGTTTTGCAGTAGAACGGCTCGCGCAGGCACGCCTCGACCAGTGTGTCCCTGAGCTTTTCGCGAACCGAGCTGTCCACTGCGACGACCGGGCGTTCGTCGTTGCCGCGAACCAGCAGATACGTGATGCCTGCGGCGTCGAGCGCTTCCCGGATGAACAGCAGGTCCTCGACCATCGCCTGATGCGGCGTCGTCGAGGTGATCGACAGTGCAAAGCGGCCGTCGAACGGGACGACGTCGTCACGATCGGTCAGCCGTGCGATCGACCGTGCGGATCCATCGGTCACCGAGTCGTCGAGATCGTTCTCGGGAGGGACCAGGTAGATCTCGTGGGGAGACGACGTCGAAGTAATGGTGAACCTTCCTCCAGGTGGGCGTGCCGAGGACCCCCGGAGCGTGATGTCAGTGTATAGCCGAGCGGGCAGGGATGATGCGCGCGGCGATCAGCAGGCCCGACGCGACGCCGAGAACGTCGAAAAGGGCATCGAGTGCCGAACCGCTTCGCCCGAGCGGCAGCACGGCCTGCAGTATCTCCGACAGCACCGCGAACCCCGAAGTCCACGCTGCCGTCGTCGCCACCGGGATCGCCGCCACACGAGAGGTGTACGCCAACGCCGCGAACAGCGTGAAGTGGATGATCTTGTCGCTGTGCTCGAAACCGCTCGGCACTCCGGACGCCGGCGTGAACAGGATGATCAGGGCGGCGACCATCGCGACGGCGAGCGGAAGGTAGAACTTCAGCGGTAGGGGCACCGCTCCTATTCTATGAGCCGCTCCTGCGCAGGAGGACGACGGTGTCCCTGCGTTCGGCAGGGGTGCCGTCGGGATCGACACCGTCGCGCGCACGATCCTCGGCGACGACGGTCGTCCACTCGGCGGCATCGAACAGCGACGTGATGGCGTCGGCGTCGAACAGCAGCTGAGCGTGCTTGTGCTGTGACGCCATGTGATCGTGGGGGCTGTGTCCGACGATCAACAGGTGCCCACCCGGTGTGACGGCATCTCCGAATCGGGTGAACGCCGGGCCGGTCTGATGCGGTGGCAGCTGGAAGAAGTGGGCGGTGACGAGGTCGTACTGTGCTTCCGGCTCCCAGGTCAGGAGATCCCGGTGCAGCCATTCGATTCCTCGATCGCCCTGCGCCTGCCGAGCGCGTTCCAGTGCAACCTCGGAGATGTCGGCTCCGGTGGTGGTCCAGCCGTTGTCGGAGAGCCAGAATGCGTCGCCGCCCTCGCCGCTACCGATGTCGAGCGCGGTGCCGGGGGTGAGTTTCGAGGCCTCGGTCACGAGAACGGGGTTGGCCTTGCCGCTCCACCGCTGTCCCTGCTCGGTGTACAGGTTGTCCCAGAACGGCTGATCGAAGGCCGGAAGGGCGTCGTCGTGTGTGTGCATGCTGCCACGGTGCCAGGGCACCCGCAGTTCTGCAAGTTTATTTGCTGTTTCGGCAAAGGAAGGCAATGCCGGTACATCACACGTCGATCAGTACCTTTCCGGTCACGCCGTTCTCGACAGCGTCGTGCGCAGCGGCGGTGTCCGACAACGGGAATCGATGCAGCGGCAACCCCGCGGTCTCGCCGACCTCGAGGACGCCTGCTGCCGCCGCGGTCGTGACGTCCTGCTGCGCGGCGGCCAATGCATCCTCGCCGACGGTGTAGAGCAGCAGGAACTGGTAGCGGGTGTTGAGCACCATGTTCGGCCGGACGTCGAGAGTGATCGTGTTGCCGCCGTTGTTTGCATACACCGCAATCGACGCTCGGGTCGACGTCACCGCGGCGTTCAGAGCCGCATTCTGGGCGGGAGCGACCTCGACGACGAGGTCGACGCCGTCGGGTGCGATCGCGCGAATCTCGGACGCCGCGTCACCGGTCTTGTAGTTCACCACGTGGTGCGCACCGGCTGCACTGGCCAGTTCGCCTTTCTCGGGTCCGCTGACCGTCGTCACCACGGTTGCCCCGGACCAGCGGGCGAGCTGGATGGCGGCATGCCCGACGGCGCCCGCACCTCCCGCGACGAGGACGGTCTTTCCCTGCAATGCGCCAGGATGCAGTCGCGACGGCCCGTCCTCGGAGACCGTCAGCGCCCGGTGCGCGGTCATTGCGGGGACGCCGAGACTGGCACCGACGTCGAAGCTGACGTTCTCGGGTAGGCGCACGACATGCTCGGCAAGCACGATCGTGAACTCCTGCGCGGTGCCGGTTGGCCGCTGATGTTGAGCGAGGTAGAGCCACACTCTGTCGCCGACGGCGAGGCCCTCGACGCCCGGGCCGGCGGCGTCGACGATGCCGGAGCCGTCCTGGTTCGGAACGACCTCGTCGAATGCGAGCTTCTCACCGGGCCCGGAGCCGACTCGGTTCTTCCAATCGGTCGGATTGACCCCGGAGACCACGACCTTCACCCGGACCTCGCCTGGGCCGGGTTCGGGAACGTCGCGTTCGACGAGGTCGAGTACGGAGGTGTCGCCGGTCCTGGTGTAGGTGATTGCCTTCATTCGAAGTGCAACGGGATGGAAGGTGATGGAAATTCCGTTGGTGGGTATATGCCCTCCGGGGTTGGTGGGTACAAATCCTCCGGGCTGGTGGGTACAAGCCCTCCGGGCCAGGTGAAGCCGCATGACCGAAAGGACCGCACGTGAATCACTCCGCAGTGCTCATCGACGCCTTCGACAGGATCAAGGGCGTCGTCCACGACACCCTCGAGGACATCCCTGTCGGGGCTCTCACCTACCGCCCGGACTCCGCGGCGAACTCGGTGGCTTGGCTGATCTGGCACCTGACGCGGGTGCAGGACGATCACATCGCGGGCGTGGCGGGCAGCGAACAGGTGTGGACAGCCGACGGATGGAACGCCCGGTTCGCCCTGCCGTTCGACGACGACGCCATCGGCTACGGCCAGAGTTCCGACGACGTCGCGGCCGTCGCCAGCGGAGCCGATCTGCTGCGTGAGTACCACGACGCCGTCCACGCGAAGACCGTTGCCTACGTCGACTCGCTGGCCGCCGACGATCTCGACCGTGTGGTGGACGAGAACTGGGATCCGCCGGTCACGCTCGGTGTGCGGCTGGTGTCCGTCGTCTCCGACGACCTGCAGCACGTAGGTCAGGCCGCCTACGTCAGGGGCTTGTTCGAGAGAATCTGATCCTCGTCGTCCGACGTCTCGGCAGCATCTGTAGTCGGCTCTGAAAATACGGTCGGCTCTGAGAATGCGGTCGGCTCTGAAAGTGCGGTCGGCCTCGGAAATGCAAGGGCCAGAAGGAATCCGACTGCGAGCAGCCCGGCGCAGACGAGCAGGGCCGTGCTGTACCCGTCGACGAGGCCGTCGAGGGCAGGCCCGTCGAACCGGGCGCTCGCGGCCGCGGCGACGCTGACCAGTGCCGCCAACCCGATCGAGCCGCCGATCTGGCGTGAGGTGTTGAGCAGTCCCGACGCCATTCCGACCTCGTCGGGCGGCAGGTCCGCGGTGGCGATGTTGGACAAGGGCATGAAGCAGAGTCCGATTCCGATGCTCAGTATCAGCGAGGGTCCGAGCACGATGGCCAGGAAGTCGCTGTCGGTCGTCATGCGGGAGAACCAGAACAGCCCGGCCGATGCCAACGCCGTGCCGCCGACCAAGAGCGGTTTCGCGCCGACGCGGGTGAGCAGTTTCGTGGAGAGAACGATCGCCAACACCAAACCGATGCAGAACGGAAGAAACGCGAGACCTGTTCTGGTGGGCGAGTATCCGAGCCCACGTTGTAAGTAGAGCGAAACGAAGAAGAATCCACTGAACTGTGCCGCGCACAGCACGCACATGATGAGGTTCGCCGCGGCGATACGTGGTCGGCGGAGGGTCGCGAAACGGACCAGCGGCTCCGCGACGCGGCTCTCGACCAGCGCGAAGATTCCGAGCAGCACCGCGGTGACTCCGAAGCCGACGAGTACCAACGGGTCGGTCCACCCGCGATCCTCGGTCTCGACGACGGTGTATGCCAGCAGCACGAGTCCGGAAGTGACGAGCGCTGCGCCGACTGTGTCCAACCGGCCCGTGCGGCCGCCGCTATGCGATGGCATGCCGACGAATGCCGCGCACGCTGCGATGACGGTGAACGGTGCAGCGGAGAACATCACGAGACGCCAGTCGACGGCGTCGGTGAGCAATCCGCTCAGAACCACTCCGATCGCGCCACCGCCTGCCGACGCCATCGCCCCGATCCCGAATGCTCGTGCTCGTTGCTTTCCGGTGGGGAACATCGCACTGAGAGCGGCCAGCCCCGCCGGAGCTATCAGTGCCGCGCCGACGCCTTGGACAGCTCGTGCGACGACCAACATCCATGGTGCGGTCGACAGCGCGCCGAGGATGCTGACCAGGCCGAAGATGGCAAACCCGGCGAGAAGGACGCGTCGGGTACCGAGAACGTCGCAGAGTCTGCCGCCGAGCAGGAGCAGGCCGCCGAAGGCCAGGGCGTAGGCGTTGACGACCCAGGACAGGTCGGCGTCGGAGAATCCGAGGGAGGACTGGATGTCGGGTAATGCGACGTTCATGACGGACATGTCGAATGCGACGAGGAATTGTGCGAGCGCCGCGGCGGTCAGGACCAGATGAGGGCGCGTCGTCGGGCGGAGCCGTGCGCCAATTTGTGTACGGTATCTCATAATAAGGAAGGATTACCTTACCGGCGCCGGGAATGCAATGCCTACGGATCGTGATTGACTGCAGTCGTGACTATCCGAACACCTCGCCGTGGCCGCCCACCCACGGTGACCCGCGAGCAGATCGTGGCCGCAGCCAAAGGTCGGCTCGAGGCAGGGGGAGTCGACGGGTTCAGCATGCGTTCACTGGCGTCAGAGGTAGGGGTGTCGCCGATGGCGATCTACCGACACGTCGGAGATCGTGAACAGCTTCTGTCACTGGTTCTCGACGAGGTATCGGCGTCGTTTCCGTCGACGGATCTTCCCGATGATCCGCGTGAGCGGATTCGAACGCTCATCGGCGATGTGTTCGACGTGCTCGCGAGCGATCGGTGGATCGCGGATGTGTTGCGGACCGGCAACAGAGGGGGCGCGGGTGCGCTGTGGATGGTCGATCGAATACTCGGTGCTGCAGGCGAACTCGGTATGTCGCCCGGCGCAGCCATGGTGATGTACCGAGCGCTCTGGAACTACACGCTCGGCGCGATTCTCAATCTGGACGCGACGGCCCCGCGGGCAGAGGACGACCCGTCGCCGCTGACCGTCCGTGTACTCGAGATCGGCGCCGATCGGCTTCCGAATCTCGTTGCAGCAACACGGGAACGGCCGAGCGGGACGACCAAGGGGAGATACTTGCAGGGCATCGACTTTCTGGTCGACGGGTTCGTTCGGTCGCTTCAGGCGTAGTTCAGGCGTGGTTCAGGCGTAGTGCTCGCGCAGGTTGTCGAGTGTCGTGCGAATGTTGCGCCGCTGAAACTCCGGGAACGTCTTGCCGCCGGTGACGATCTTGTCGAACACGGGTGTCAGCGCGTCGGGCCACTTCGTTCGGTCGTCCGTCCAGGTTTCGGTGACTTTGGTTCCGCCGGCCACTGTTTCGAAGTCGTATCGCCACGTTGCGTTCGCGGCGTTGAGTTTCGGTGTCTTGACACCGATCGCGTGGACACGAAACTCGAAGGTCTTCCCTGGGTCGGCCACGGTGACGGTGCACCGGGTGACCCAGCGTGCGCGGCCGCGCTTGTTGGTGCCTTCGAATACCATTCCGGCGTAGGCGCCTTCGCGCGGGTAGGACACGACGGCACCGGTGTTCTCCGGACTCCAGTCGCGCATTTTCGTCGGATCGCTGATGGCGGCGTACAGAGTGTCGGCGTCGGCATCGACGACAACACTGTCGGAGACGGTCATCTCGCGGGTCATTGTGCTCTCCGTAGTCCTGGGTGGTTGCGAGCGAGGATGGGAACCAACAGCTTTCGCGGCGCTATCGACGCGAATATCGATGTTACTCGGTTGACAGCGCCCGGTATCGCGACCATGCGGCCTCGGTCCATGGCGTCGACGGCGGTGCGTGCGACGACGTCGGGAGAGATCCACATGACCGACGGCAGTGCGGCGTCGGCGTCTTCCTTGGAGAAGCCCGCGGCTTCGCCGAAACCGGTGTCCACGGGTCCCGGGCACAGCGCCGTGGCGCTCACGCCGGTTCCTTTCAGTTCGCCGACGAGACTCTGGGTGTACGACAGCACGAATGCCTTGCACGCCGCGTAGCCGGCCTGGCCGGGCAGAGGTTGGAATGCGGCGGTGGACGCGACGTTGAGCACGGCGCCGCGGCCTCTCGCGGTCATGCCGGGCAGGAATCGGCTGCAGAGGTCGGCCACCGAGGCGACGTCGACCTCGATCATGTTCAGTTCCGCGTCGGGGTCCGAGGAGGCGACAGCGCCGAGCGTCGACAGTCCGGCATTGTTGACCAGAATGTCGGGCGTCAGGCCCAGGGACTCGATGCGGCCCAGAAGGCCGGCGCGTTCGGATCTGTTCGACAGATCGGCAGGTAGAACGTGTGCGCGGTCTCCGAGTTCTTCGGCCAACGCGCGTAATTTGTCTTCGCGCCTCGCGATGAGAACGACGCCGTGTCCACGGCGGGTGAGTTCGCGGGCGATTTCTTCACCGATTCCCGACGACGCACCGGTCACCACTGCGGTGCGATCGGGGGCTGGAGTGGGCAGGCTCATGAACCCACCGTAGCGGGCGCAAAGTTTCATGGAATTTGAAATTACAGGGAAGGTTAGCCTATTCTACTTTCGATCTGGTCCTAGGAAAGGTTTTCTCTTGCGACATGCATGCCTCCGGCGCACAGCGGTGTTGTCCGGTCTTCTCGCTGCGGCTCTGGTGATCGGTGGCTGCAGCTCGTCGAGTGACGACTCGGCCGCCGATGCGTCGAGCACGGATTTCGAGACGGTCACCATCGACTCCGCACTCGGCCAGGCCGTCATCACCTCCAAGCCGGAGCGGATCGTGACTCTGGGAATGGGATCGGCGGAAACGGCTATCGCGCTCGGTACCACGCCGGTGGGTATCGAGGAATACCCATGGGGCAGTGACGATTCCGGCTACCTTCCGTGGGTGAACGATGCGATCACATCCGCGGGTGGTGAGTTGCCGGAACAGTTCACCGGCGGTACCGAACTGAACATCGAGGCCATCCTCGCCCTCGAACCCGACCTCGTTCTTGCACCGTGGTCCGGCATCACACAGCAGCAGTTCGACGCGCTGAATGCTTTTGCACCGGTGGTTGCCTACGAGGAGCAGCCGTGGACCATCACCTGGGAGGACCAGATCTCGGTCATCGGCAAAGCGATGGGTGAGCAGGAGAAGGCAGCCGACGAGATCGAGAAGATCGAAGCGCAGTTCGCCGACGCCACGGCGGCGCATCCCGAGTACAAGGACGTCTCGTTCTCGTACATCTACAACACCGGCCCGGGAACCCTCGGTGTCTTCCTCGCCGAGGAACAGCGCGTGGCCATGGTTCGGGCACTGGGACTCCAGGTCGACCCCGTCGTCTACACCCTCGACGAAACCGAAGGCACCGACTCGTCGGTCATCGGCCTCGAGAATGCGAATCTGCTCAACGATTCCGACCTGATCTTCACGTTCTACTCCGATCCGGACAATCGCGCGGAGACCGAGGCGCAGCCGGCATACCAGCAGATCCCGGCGATCGGCCGAGGTTCGGTCGTCGCCCCGACCGAGCAGCCGTTCGTCACCGGATCGTCGATCATCAATCCGTTGACCGTGCCGTGGGCGCTCGAGCGCTACGTGCCGATGATCGACGAGGCCGTCGGAAAGCTGTAGTGCGGCTACGGGTCAGCGCCCGTCCCGCTCTTCCTTGAACCGGTTCCACTCACTCCGCAGCATCCGGTTGTCGATGATCCACCCCATGTAGTCACGCATGTTGAGAACACGCAGATACGCCGGCCCGCTCGGGTCGGCGTATTTCAATGCCTCGGTGGCAAGCGCGCGCTGATTCTCCAAGTACGCGTGCTCGTTCTCGAGAAATCCACCCCACACGTCGGAATCCATGACGTAGTAGTGAACTCGGTCCTTCGGTCGTCGAACCTGCTTGACGAAACCGCGAGCGATCAAGCGTCTGACGTAGTTCGACACCGAACCACGGCTGGTGCCCAAGGCGTCGGCGAGTTCGGCCGCACTGACACCGGGTGACTCGTTGATGAGCATGTATCCGACGATTCGGCCCTCGATCCGTGACGCGCCGCCGGACTGCCAGTAGTCAGCGAAGCGATCGACGAACCAGTCCGGAAATGCGTCGGAGGTCCGTGGCCCCGCCTCGACCATCGAAAATCTCCTTTCGCCACCCAGCCACCCAGCCGTGCAGTCGTCGGAGAAATTAAAACACCTCGCGCTGCGCTTCCTGCTCCAGCACCTGATCGAGATCGGACAATCTGTTCATCGACGACACCTGGCGTGCCGTTCGGTGGTTCTGCGCCAAGCGATCTCGATGCCGGTGCACGAAAGCCCAGTAGCCGGCGGTGAAGGGGCATGCGTCGCGGCCCAGCCGCTTCTTCGGGTTGTATTCGCATCCGCCGCAGTGATCGGTCATCCGATTCAGATATGCCCCGCCCGACGCGTACGGCTTGGTCGCGATCAGGCCGCCGTCCGCGTGTTGGCTCATGCCGATGACGTTGACCGGCATGACCCAGGCGAACCCGTCGACGAACGCGGTGGCGAACCATTCGGTCAGTGCCTTCGGGTCGTAGCCGCGTTGCAACGCGAAGTTGCCGAGGATCATCAACCGGGGGATGTGGTGGACCCAGCCGCGCTGTCGGAGTTCGGTCAGAGTGTGGGCGAGGCACGCTGCGATCGGTTCGTCGCCGTCGAGATCGGTGAACCACGCGGGCAACGGTTCGTGCGCGTTCAGCTCGTTGCGGCCCAGATACTCGGGCCCGAAATGCCAGTAGAGATGCCACACGTACTCGCGCCACCCGAGAATCTGCCGGACGAAACCCTCGACCGACGCCAGCGACGCGTCACCGTCTCGCCACGCTTGTTCGGCGGCCTCGGCGACATCGAGAGGCTGCAGCAGTCCCAGGTTCAGCGGCACCGACAACAGCGAATGAGCCATGGTCCAGTCCTCGGTCATGACGGCGTCCTCGTACTTGCCGAAGTCCTGCAACCGGTAGGACACGAAGTGCTGCACAGCTTTTCGAGCCTCGGACGCCGTGACGGCAAACAGGCGCGGCCCGTCCGATCCGACGGTGTCCAATGCCATGGAGTCGAGATCCTCGCGAACCCGAGCGTCGATGTCGTCCTCGGTGGGCCACCACGGTGGATCGACGCCAAGCGTCACCTGCTTCTTCGGCGGCGGCTCGCGGTTCTCCTCGTCGAGATTCCACTTGCCGTCGACCGGATCGTCCCCCTTCATCAGCACGTCGAAGCGCCTGCGTTGGTCGCGGTAGAAGTTCTCCATCCGAAACTGGTGTCGATTGCCGGCCCACTCGGCGAAGTCGGCGCGGCTCAGCGCGAACATCGGCGTCGGGAGTACGTCTTCGACGAGACCCTCGCGGAACAGTCGCTCGACGAACCGTTCGGCGGCGTGTGACGTCGGCTCGAAGACGAGCACCGGACGGCCGAACTGCTCGAGTGCTTCGCGGTAGGTCTCGGTGCGTAGGTAGGTCGCGCGGTCGCCCAGCTCTTCGGCGAGATGACGCATCCCGGACAGCACCAGATGCAGTTTCTGACGGTGGAACCGGCGTTGTCGGAGAACCCGAGCACTCTCGACGAGCAGGACGTCCCGCCGCACGTGCTCGGGCGTGGAATGAAAATGCGGCCCGAGTTGATCGCCGAACAACCACAGAGGGGAAACCATGGGATCGAGAATGCTCACATCGTTACCCCGGCAAACCCGGCTGCCGTGTGCTGAACTAGGCCCGACTTCACGAAAGAGAGGGCCGGAGCATGGCGACTGTCATCGCCACGATCAATTTGAAGGGTGGCGTCGGGAAATCGACGACGACGGCTGCGTTGGCCGAGTTCATGTCGGCGGAGTTCGGCTACCGTGTGCTCGTCGTCGATCTGGATCCGCAGACCAATCTGACGACGATGATGATCGGTGAGCAGCGGTGGCGCGAGGTCAACGATCGTGGTCTGACGCTGAACAATCTCTTTGCGAGTGCTCTGGATACGGATCTGCCCGAGTTCGATGTGGAGAAGGCCCTGCAGCGGAACGCGTCTGCCCTCGAGTCCGTGCGGAGTGTCGATCTTCTTGCGTCGTCGCTGGACTTGATGGAGACGCAGGAGGAGATGAATGCCTGGCAGTACGAGGTGCCGGGCTCGTTGGAGCCACTGTTGGTGCTGCGGGCGGCACTTGCTGGTATCAAGTCCTCGTACGATTTCGTTCTCATCGACTGCGCGCCGAATCTGGGTATCGTGACGGCGAACGGGCTGTTGATGTCCGACGCGTATCTGGTCCCGACCATTCCCGATGTCCTGTCCACGTACGGCATTCCGCAGTTGCAGAAGCGGGTGCAGAAATTCGTCGATCACACTGGTCACGAATTGACTCCGCTCGGTTTGATCATCACCAAGTACCGGTCCAGTTCGACTTTGCACAGGACGACGATCGAGCGGTTGCAGCGTGCGGTGTTCGAGTTCGATTCCGCTGCCGAGAAGGATCGTGCGGGCAGGCAGCGGCCGCCGAATGTGATCCCGCACTGGATTCCGGAGTCCAACCAGATTGCCCAGTCCGCCGAGTTCGTCGATTACGGCACATTGCGGCAGAAGTACGGTACGCACGGCCAGTTCGAGGCGCTGCGCAACATGACCGAGCACGTCGTTCAGAACGCAGGGGTGTATCTCTGAATCTCGATGATTTCAACCGATGACCGGCCGAACTGCAGCCGATAACGTGTCGTGGTGTGACTGTCGATCTTCAGCCGACTCCCGGTTCCACCACTCATCCGCTCGACGACGCCGTTCGTACGTCTCTGCGGGGTGAGCACGCCCAGTTCGCGCAGTGGTCCGGCCGCATCGCGAGGTATCACCCGGATGTCGCGGGGCACCTCGGACACCCGGCCGTATTGACGTCGCAGGACTGGGTCGATCTCGCGTCGTTGGTCGGTCCTGGCCAGCCGACGTCGGTGCGCGGTTTCGGCCACGTGGTGCCGCCGGGGTGGGAGACGGTCGGCGGGTTCGATTCGGTGCAGCTCGACGGAACCGGTCTCGATGTCGAGTTCGATTCCGATGTGATCGAGCTCGGTCCGGCCGATGTGCCGGAGATTCTCGAGCTCGTCGAGCGGACCAAGCCGGGGCCGTATCGAATCCGCACCATCGAGATGGGACGTTACGTCGGGCTTCGCGTCGACGGCAGATTGGTCGCCTTGGCCGGTGAGCGTCTGCACCCGCCGGGGTGGACGGAGATCAGCGCGGTCTGCACCGACCCGGAATTCCGCGGGCAGGGTCTGGCGACGCGTCTGGTTCGCGACGTCGGGGCAGGAATCCGTCGGCGCGGTGAGACTCCCTTCCTGCATGCGCTGGCGTCCAACACCACAGCGATCAGTTTGTACCTCACTCTCGGATTCACGCTTCGCAAGCGGTCGGCCGTCACCTCGGTTCGTACGCCCATCGACAGCTGAGTGAACTTTCACCCCTGGTGGCCAGGCCGACTTGACCATGGCCCTGTGATCGCATGAACTTGCTCGGTGACCGTGAGACAAGGTGTATCCAGGCGGGGCTTTCTGCGCTCGTCGTCCGTCGCGATCGCCGCAGCAGGAGCAGCGTCGGCTGTGCCTGCTATCGCGCGAGCGCAAGGAACGACGTTCGTACCGTTCCAGCACGGCGTCGCTTCCGGTGATCCGACGCCGGATGCGGTGATCCTGTGGACGCGGGTGAGTCCGGTTCCCGATGCGACACCAGGGTCCGGGATCGGGCCTGCCACGACGGTCCGATGGCGGGTGGCGTCGGATCCTGAACTGACCACGCTCGTTCGCAGCGGAACGGTGACCACCGACGCCGACTCCGATCACACCGTCAAGGTCGATGTGGACGGACTCCTGTCCGCGACGTCCTACTACTACAGCTTCGAGATCGAAACCGGGGATGCCGCCGGAACACAGTCCGTCGTCGGAACCACGAGGACTGCGCCGAGCAACGACGCCGACCTCGACCGCGTTCGTTTCGGCGTCGTCTCGTGTTCCAACTGGGAGTCCGGGTACTTCGGGGCGTATCGGCACCTCGCTGCACGCGACGACCTCGACGCGATCATCCACCTCGGGGATTACATCTACGAATACGAGACCGGCGGCTTCGCGGGCAAGAACGGCGTGGTCCGCGAGCACAGCCCGGAGCACGAGATCGTCAGCCTCGCCGATTATCGGATCCGCCACGGCCAGTACAAGAGCGATCCGGATCTGAAATCGGCGCACCTGGGCGTGCCCTGGATATGCACGTGGGACGACCACGAAAGCGCAAACGACGCCTACGACGGCGGAGCCGAGAACCACCAGCCGGAGACCGAGGGTCCGTGGTCCGACCGCAAAGCTCGCTCGGTCCAGGCTTACTACGAGTGGATGCCGGTGCGCGCAGCGGGCACCCCGCACAACCGTCACCTGTACCGGCGGCTGCGGTTCGGCACCCTGCTGGAGCTGTCGAT
The DNA here is from genome assembly GCF_001895005.1 of Rhodococcus yunnanensis NBRC 103083. Classification (GTDB taxonomy): domain Bacteria; phylum Actinomycetota; class Actinomycetes; order Mycobacteriales; family Mycobacteriaceae; genus Rhodococcoides; species Rhodococcoides yunnanense. The sequence goes on from NZ_BCXH01000022.1 coordinate 73,841, forward strand.
GCTCGATCTGCGGACGTACCGTTCGCAGCAGGTGCTGCCGTTTCAGGGCGGCGACGTCGATTCGCCCGATCGCACCATCACCGGCAAGGACCAGATGGAGTGGCTCACCGAGGGCATCGTGAGCTCGCCGACGCGGTGGAAGATCGTCGGCAATCCCGTCATGATCACCCCGGTCCTGCTGCCCCCGCTCGAGAGCGAGGCGGCCCGTGCACTGACGGGGTTGCTCGGTATCCCCGCGGGAGGACTGCCGTACAACGCCGATCCGTGGGACGGCTACACCGCCGACCGCAAGCGACTGCTGAGCGCGATCGCCGACAACTGCGTATCGAACACCGTCTTCATCACCGGTGACATTCACTCCGCATGGGCATGCGACGTCCCGCTCGACGCGGCGCGCTACTTCGAGACCGGTGGTGTCGCGACAGAACTGGTGGTGACCTCGGTGTCCTCGGCGAACGTCGACGACCTGACCAAGACGCCGCCGCACACTCTGGGCCGGGTGGCCGAATCGGCGCTGACCACGTTGAACAGGCACATCCGCTACGTCGATCTCGACAGTCATGGTTTCGGAGTATTCGACGTCACGCCATCGGGCGTGCAGATGGATCACTGGTATCTCGATGCCAAGGAAGATCCGTTGACCGGTGTCTACTGGGGAGCCGGTTTTACCGTCGGCGATGGGGTTGCCCAGGTGGTGGCAGCTCCGCTGCCCGTGCGCGCGTAGTTCCGTTCGTCCGGCACATCCCGCTCACGGCATACTTGCACCCATGGCTGTACCGAAAATCGTCCTGTTCTACGTGTTCACCCCGCTGCCGGATCCCGAGGCCATCCGGCTCTGGCAGCACACCCTGGCCGCGTCGAACAATCTGACCGGACGCATCCTGATCTCGGAGCACGGGATCAATGCCACCGTCGGAGGCGAGCTCGACGACGTCAAGAAGTACGTCCGCGGCACCCGCAGCTACCCGGCGTTCAAGGACGCCGACATCAAGTGGTCGGAAGGACGCGGTGACGATTTTCCGCGGCTCAGCGTCAAGATTCGCTCGGAGATCGTCACCTTCGGCGCACCCGAGGAGCTGAAGGTCGACGCGGACGGCGTCGTCGGCGGGGGAGTGCACCTCAGCCCGCAGCAGGTCGACGAACTCGTCGAACAACGCGGAGACGACGTCGTGTTCTTCGACGGACGAAATGCCTTCGAGGCGCAGATCGGAAGATTCAAGAACGCGGTGATTCCCGACGTCGACACCACGCGCGACTTCGTCACCCAACTCGATTCCGGGCAGTTCGACCATCTCAAGAACAAGCCGGTGGTCACCTACTGCACCGGCGGAGTGCGCTGTGAGGTGCTGTCCTCGCTGATGCGCTCCCGCGGGTTCGAAGAGGTGTATCAGCTCGACGGCGGCATCGTCCGCTACGGGGAGACCTACGGCGACGATTCGCTGTGGGAGGGCTCGCTCTACGTCTTCGACAAACGCATGAAGATCGACTTCTCGGACCATACCTCGGTGATCGGCCGCTGCACCGTGTGTGCGAACCCGACGTCGAGATACCAAGATTTCGACGACGACGAAGGGCGCGGCCTGCGTCTGGTGTGCGTGGACTGTGCCTGAACCGCTTCCGTTCAGAAACGGCTTGGCGCCGTTGCGAATTCGGCTGCCCCATGGCGAGGTGGCGCCCTCGCTGCTCGAGTTTCTGGAGCGCGAGCACCCGGAGGACGATTGGGCGTCGTCGATCGAGGGAGGCGAGGTCGTCGACGAGAAGGGTCTTTGTTGGACCGCTGAGAGTCGTTACATACCTGGTCGATTCGTCTATTTTTACCGCGAACCCGCGCCCGAGGTTCCGGTACCGTTCGAGCTCGACGTTCTGTACGACGACGACGGCCTGGTCGTCGTCGACAAGCCTCATTTTCTCGCCACCATCCCGCGCGGCATGCACGTCACCGAGACTGCGACAGTGCGTCTACGACGCCTTCTCGACTGCCCGGATGTGACTCCGGCCCACCGTCTCGACAGGGCGACGGCCGGTGTGCTGATCTTCACGCGCACCAAAGAACTGCGGCGTCCGTATCAGGAGTTGTTCAGCAACCGCGAGGTTCTCAAGGAGTACGAGGCCGTGGCTGGATTCGATCCATCCCTCGCATTTCCGCGCGTCGTGCGCAGTCGAATCCTCAAGGACCACGGCGTCATGGTGGCCCGCGAGGAACCCGGCGAGCCGAACAGCGAGACGCGCATCGAGCTGATCGAGTCGGTGGGGGAGTCCGCTCGCTACCGGCTGTTTCCGCACACCGGGCGCACCCATCAACTACGAATTCACCTGTCGTCGTTGGGTATTCCGATCCTGGGTGACCCGTACTATCCGGTGTACACCCGCACCCCCGTCGACGACTTCCACCATCCGCTCCAACTTCTGGCCCGGGCCGTCGAATTCGACGATCCGATCACCGGCGAGCGGCGTAGGTTCGAAAGCCGCCGCACACTGGCCTTCTAGCCCCCGCCCGCCCGAATCCCGCCCCGCCCCAATCCCGCCCCGCCCGATCCCCGCCCCCTGGTCACGCAAACGCACGTGCGTTTGCGTGGGGGTGGGGCGCCGGCCTGCGGTTTTGCCCCCTCGTCACGCAAACGCACGTGCGTTTGCGTGGGGGTGGGGCGCCGGCCTGGGGGTTTGCCCTCCCCGTCCGCAAACGCACGTGCGTTTGCGGACAGGAAGGGGGAGGACACAGGGACCGGTGGTGCTGCAGTTCGACCGAGTTACGCTCCCGCGCGCGCGATACCTCGCTCGACAGCCGCGATGATCTGCGGACGGAGTTCGGCGGCGGGCACGATGTGGTGCACCGATCCGACTTCCTGAGCGCGCTGGATGTTGTGGATCGCCTCGAACTCCGAGGCCACTTCGCCCAGCTTCTGGTTGCGGACGTCGGTGCGGGCCGATGCCAACTGGACTCGCAGGTGCGCGCGGTCGGCGTCGGTCTCGGCGGCGGACAGTGTGGCTTCGAGTTCCTTCACTGCCGGATCCGCTGCGGTGCGTGCGTTGACGTCGCGGGTGAACACGACGGCAGCGGCGGGTGCACCACCGAGCACGGAGGCGAACGATCCTTCGACTGCCAGGACCTCCATGTTGTCGTTGAGTGCGCCGGAGAACACCACGAATGCGCCGCCGTGGTAACGCGATACGACGCAGAAGACGATCGGTCCGTCGAAGTTGACGATGGCGCGGCCGATTTCGGCACCGTATTCGAGCTGGATGTTGCGCAGCGATTCGGGGGAGCCGTCGAAACCGGACAGGTTGGCCAACACGACGATCGGCCGAGATCCGCTGGCCGCGTTGATGGCACGCGCTGTCTTCTTCGACGAGCTCGGGAACAGCGTGCCCGACGTCCACTGATCCGGTCCGTCTGCCGGGAACCAGCCCTTGCGGGGGATGGCCCGCGACTCGATGCCGATGACGCTGACCGGGATGCCAGCCAGGTGTGCGTCGAAGACGACCGAGGTGTCGGCGTCGGCCATGTCGGCCCAGCGCTCGAGCACCGAGTGATCCTGGTCGACGACGGCCCGCATCACGGTGCGAATGTCGAACGGCTTCTTGCGGTCCGGGTTGGTCGTGGACGAGAAGATGTCCCCGACGGTGGTGAAGTCGCTGGATGGGTGCACGTGCGGGTAGCTCTGCACGTCGCGGTCGGCCGGGTCGGCCGTGATCGCCCGACGCGGGAATCGTTCGCCCGGAAGCGCGTACGCGTGGTCGTAGTGAGCGAACAGCACCTCGACTGCGGCGCGCAGATTCGGCGCCCAGTACTGGGCCTGGCCGTTGGGGCCCATGACGCGGTCGTAACCGCCGATCCCGAAGTTGTCCTCGGCGGAGACGCCGCCGGAGTAGTCGAGGGACTGCTTGCCCGTCAACACCATTGCGCTGTCCGGGGTCATGACGAGGATTCCCTTGGTGTGGGCGAGCATGGTCGCTTCGGCGTTCCAGTACGGCTGGGCGCCGACGTTGATGCCTGCGACGATGATGTTGATCTCGCCGCCGGCCTGGGTGAAGGTGATGATGCGGCGCAGTCCGCGCGAGACCCAGTCCATGTTCTCGGTTCCGGTGCTCATCGAGATCGTTGCGCCGGAAGAGAGAGTGAACCACTCGACGGGTGCGCCCAACTTCTCGGCGAGATCGATGGCGGCGACGATGCGGGAGCATTCGGCTTCGGCGACGGTTCCGAGAGCCTTGGTGGGGTCACCGAACAGGGCAACGCGGGTGATGCCCTCGGGGTATCGCTCGGTTGGGGTCGAGACGACGCCCGCGATGATGCCTGCCTTGTTGCGGCCGTACGGACGGTCGATGGGGTTGAGGACTCCCTGCTCGTCGAAGTCGTATTCGGTGAACGTGCCACCGGATGCGGTGAGCAGCGGAATGAGTTCGTACGGGTAGACGGTTCCGCGTGCCTGCGAACGCTGCACCTTCTGCGTGTACTCGTCGAGCGGGCGCAGTGGTTCGGTCGGCTTGGCGGTGACCTTGGCGACGACTCCGGCTCCGGAGCGGTACGAGAACCGGATCGCCACTTCACGTGCGGCCGAGCCGGTTCCGTTCTTCAGTCGCGCGATCATCGTGATCTCTTCGAGGCCTGCCCCGATGGTCGACGGCGCGATGTGACGCGCGATGGTCGCGAGACGGTCCTCCGGCACGTCGAGTACCGGCCACACGTACAGAGTGATGCGGTTGGCGTCGAGACGCTTCTTGCCGCGTCTGGCCTGAGTGCGGCGGATGCCGTCGAGGCAGGCTGCGACGGTGCGTTCGATCTCGGGGACGGCGACGACGTTGCCGTTCTCGTCGACCTGCGTTGTGACGCCGCGGATTTCGGCGAGCGCCATGAGCCGCTCGTCGGACGGGTTCTCCTTGGCCTGGAGCTGGTACAGGTAGGTTCCCGCGGTGGCGGGCAGGCGCTTGCCGTCGAAGTTCTTCAGTCGCCAGAGGTCGAGTCGCTGCCCGGTGAGGGGGTGCATGTCGCGAATGATGAGGTCCTCGGCCAGCGGCTCGGATCCTTGGGCGGTGGCGCGGCGGAACGTCACGTGGCGAACATCGGTGCCGCACACGGTGATCGTGATACGACGCCATCCTCGGGTGCGGGGGTGGTCCGACAGCACGGCGTGGATCGTCGACGAGATCTCGTCGCCGTCGGTGGGGCCGCCCGGCCATGCCAGGTAGAGGTCGACGGCGAGGTGCTCGGGTGCGGGCCCCGCGATGTCGTCGATGGCGTCCAGAGTGGTCGACAGGTCGGCGAATGTCGTTGCAGTCGAGACCAATTGAAGCCGTTCGCCGGCCAGCTCGAAGTTGCCGGTGACGAAGTGCTTGCCTTCGCGGTCGAATGCCTTGATGTCCTCGAGCGTACGGATCTCGTAGTACTGGCGGGTGATCACCTCGAGTAGCGCGCCCGGATCGCCGATGCGTGACGCCAACAGGTCGATCAACGGCTCGGGGGTCGAGACCAGCGCGTCGATGCGTGCGGCGTAGTCCGACGCATCGGGATTTTCGGCGAGGTACTGCAGGCTGCCGCGTACGCCGTCGTAGACCTGGTCGCGTGCGCGAGCGATCTGCGGGGCGTCGAACAGGCGGAAGCGTAGGTTGCGGGCGACGTCACCGATGACCGGGTAGCGCGCCTGGGTGGCGACGATGAGGCGCTCGAGGACCTCGCCGATTGCCGAATCGGCGGCGGGCTGGCCTGCGGAGTCGGTCAACCAGTGATCGAGAAGCGCTGCGACGACGGGCACCTGGTTCTCGATGCGCTGCAACGCCAGGAAGACACGGTAGACGGCTTCTTCCAGTTCGGGGGTACGCCCGTCGGCGGCGTCCGCGTCGTAGTGACGCAATGCGCGAGAGAGCTTGCCGCGGAACGAATCCGGCAGGCCTTGGATGTCCGCGTCGAGCGAGTGCAGGAAGGAGTGGAAGTGTTCGCGTGGGGAATGGACGCGTTCGTCGGTGTTCTCCTCGTCCATCGTCGGACGGTTGCGGGAGAGCTCGCAGATGTCGGCGAACGTGTTGAGCAGGGCCAGTTCTGCGTCGACGACGTCGCGGTCGTCGCGGGGGACCTGGCTGCGCAGCGTCTCGTAATCGGACAGCAACGCCTGTGCGCGGGTGGCGCTGACGTCGAATCCGGTGATGAGAGCGGCCAGTTCGCCGAGTTGGGCGAGTGCGGAGTGGCTGGCGGACTCGTCCAGCTCGCGTGGGGCCGTGCGGAACTCGACGCGGGCAGTCTGTGAGGTGGCCTTCTGCTCGCCGGCCTGATCGACGCGGAGCAGTGCGGCGCCGGAGTCGACCTGGCCGTTGACGGAGGCGAGGACTTCGCGGACGGTGCCTGCGTAGGGGGAGCGGACCGCGGTTTCCATCTTCATGGACTCGAGCACGACGAGGGTCTGTCCTGCTTCGACCTCGTCGCCGACGGCAACCGGTACGGCAACGACGACGGCGGGCGCGGGTGCGCGCACCAGTCCGGCTTCGTCCTGGCTGATCTGGTGGCTGATGCCGTCGACCTCGACCAGGAAGTGTGCGGCACCGGCGACGGCGACGACCTGGTACCGACGGCCGCCCAGCACGAGACGGCTTTCGTAGTCGCCGAGACGTTCGATGTCGACCTGCAGGTCGCCGCTGTCACCGTCGACGCGGTAGCGGTGCGGTCCGGTCTGACCGACGGCCAGCTTGTATGCCTGACCCTGGTAGTTGAGTTCGACGGTGCGGCCGATCGTATGGCTTGCACGGGGGCGTCCACCGCGCGCCGACGACAGGAATGCCGCACGTTCGCGGGCCTCTTCGGCGTCGTATGCGTCGATGGAGGCTGCGATGATCGCGATGTCGGCCAACGACGTCGGCCCGGTGGCGGTGCCTGCGTCGCTTCGGTCGAGCCAGCCGGTGTCGGCGGAGGCGGAGATGACCTCTTCCTTGTCGAGCAGGCTCAGCAGGAAGGATTTGGTCGTCGTGCCGCCGTCGATGACGACGGTGGTTTCGCGCAGTGCGTTGCGCAGACGGGCGAGTGCCTCGCTTCGGTTGCGTCCCCAGGCGATGACCTTGGCGACCATCGAGTCGTAATCGGGAGGAATGACGTCGCCCTGCGCGATGCCGGTGTCCACGCGGATGCCGGAGCCGAGTGGGAACTTGAGCAGCTCGACGGTTCCGGGTGCCGGGGCGAAGCCGTTGTCGGCGTCCTCGGCGTTCAGGCGTGCCTCGACGGCGTGGCCGAACTCGGGTGGGCAGTCGCCTTCGAGGCGTTCGCCGTCTGCGACGAGGATCTGCAGCTTGACCAGGTCGATTCCGGTGGTGAACTCGGTGATGGGGTGCTCGACCTGAAGACGGGTGTTGACCTCGAGGAACGTGAAGATCTTCTGCTCGGGCTGGTAGAGGTACTCCACGGTGCCCGCACCGGAGTACTCGGCGGCCCGCACCAGCTCGGCCGAGACTGCCCGCAGATGATCGGCCTGCTCCTTGGTCAGCAGAGGCGAGCTGGACTCTTCGATGACCTTCTGGTTGCGACGCTGGATGGAACAGTCGCGTACGCCCGGTGCCCAGACGTTGCCGTAGTTGTCGGCGATGACCTGGACCTCGACGTGGCGGGCGTCGGTGACGAGGCGTTCGATGAAGACGACGGGATCGCCGAAGGACCGTTCTGCTTCACCCTGGGTGCGTTCGAGTGCGAGTTCGAGTTCGCTCTCCTCGAACACCTTGCGGATGCCGCGACCGCCGCCGCCGCTGCGTGCCTTGATGATGAGGGGGTAGCCGATGGCCTGTGCGTGGCGCCTGGCGTCGGACCTGGTCTCGACGGGGCCACCGGACCACGGTGCGACGGGAACGCCGACCTTCTCGGCGAGCAGTTTGGCTTCGACCTTGTCGCCGAGCAAGCGCATGGCGTTCGCGGACGGGCCGATGAAGGTGATGTTCAGGCGGGCGACGATGTCGGCGAACGCAGGATCCTCGGCGACGAAGCCCCATCCGACCCACACCGCGTCGGCTTTGGATTCGAGGAGCGCAGCTTCGAGCACGCTGTAGTCCAGGTAGGCGGAGCCGACCTCGGGCTTACCGAGAGTGACGGCCTCGTCGGCCTGGCGGACGAACATCGCGCGGCGTTCGGCCTCGGTGTGGAGGGCGACCGTCCGGATGCCGTAGTCGTACTCGGCGTTGAGTTCCTTGACGGCTCTGATCAGGCGTACGGCCGCTTCGCCTCGGTTGACTACTGCAATCCGCTTGAACAACGTGTCTCTTCTCGTCAGTTGTGGAATTCGGTCGCCGGTCGTGGATCGACCGCCGGCCGTGGAGTTCGCCAGACCTTCGACTCGCTCGGGCGGGAATGTGGAACGTGGACGCCCCGCGCCACGGGTGGTTAGTACCGCGCAGTACGTCCGCTGCTGTGCCGTCCCCGACCATTCGATCCGAACTGCTGTCCCCCCGCTGCTCCTTCGTCACCGATGGAGCGTGTCTGAATGCGGGTTTATTCTAGCGGCTCACATCGATTTTTCCATGTCAACTGCATTCGGGGTAAGTGTGATTGATATCGCTTCCTTCAAAGGTCAACTACTGCAGTGACTTTCACGGACTCTGTCCGAAATGGCTGTGAAAAGTCACTGAGGCCTTGACGGCATACTGATGAGTAGCGTTGCCGGAATTGACATTTCGCGCGCATAGCAACCCCTTTACTTACCGGCGAGTACGTTACCGTTCGGTACCCGTGCGAGACGAAGGTCGGTTCCCGGCGCGCAGTCCGCTACTTGCGCCGACGCCTCGGCCGGAGGTATGTTGCGCGGCTCTCTCGCGGCGAGTGGCTGAACTGCAGTGGCGGCTGTGACGTGAGCGCACGCAGGTGGAACGCCTTTGTGAGTTGACACCACAGAACAGACCGCGAGTTCGGAGAGCATGAACAATTCCGCGATTCCAACTAGTCTGATCCCGAGTATGCAAGCATCGTCCCTGTTCGAGGACGGCCGTTCGAGGAGTTCAGAGGTCCAACTGTGTCGACTGCATCGGTTTCCGGGAGCGAGCCCGTCGGTGGTGCAACCGAGGGAGGTGGTGCAACCGAGGGAGGTGGTGCGACCGAGGGAGGTGGTGCGACCGGGGGAACGGGCGAGATTCACAGCAAGGTGCTTCGGCTTCTTCGTTTTCTCCGAGAGATCGTCACCGCACGCTCCGAACCGACGTTGCACTACGAGAAGCATCTCCGTGTCGAGTGGCTGCACGGTGATTCGCGTGCGGCCGAGGTCGACGCCTCCGCCGTCAACGGTGGGCTCGTCTTGCGAGCGAGGCGGGTACAGGTCGTGGACCCGCCGGAGCTGCCGGAGGTCCTGGTAGGGCTCGTGGATGCGGCGATGGTCGAGGACAGTCGCTACCGCGCCCTCGAGCTGAATTCAGCCGGGCTTCCGTCGTCGTCCTCCGACGACACCGATGCCGACGCCGACTCCGATGTGCGCCGTGTGTACGAGATCCGCACTGCGTTCGCGGCGTACTCGGCGCAGTGGCGAGGGTGGGCCGACACCGACCGACTCTCGCGGCCGAAGGCGTTGCTCTACCAGGCGCTGCAGTTGATGATGCACGACCTCGCATCGCGGCCGGAGTCGGTCGAACTGGTTCTGGCATCGGGTCTGCTGACACTCGCGGCAGCGGATTCGGACGACACCGTCAGCACACATCTCGTGACCCAGGCCGCCACGATAGAGCGCGACGTCCGCACCGGAGACCTGATGGTCAAGCTTGCCGGCATCGGTCAACCTCGACTAGAGGACACCCAACTTCTCACCGGAAGGCCGGGATTCGACGCGGTGGAGTCGGCTCGGTTCCAGCAGGAACTATCGGGCCGAATCGCATCGCCGCTCGACCCGTCGGTGATCCCGTTTCTCGCCGAGTGGGCTGATCGGGCCCTGGCGTTCCCCGTCGATGTACATGCCGATCTCGAGCGGCCGTCGACCTTCGCCACCGCGGAGCGATCGACTCTGACCGCGTCGCCTGCGTTGCTTCTGCGCACCAGAAATGCATTCGCCCTGCGGGACTACTACGAGCAGATGATCATCGATCTGGAGACGGAAGACGCCACGGTGCCACTCGGGCTCGCGCAGCTGGTGGAGCCCATCGAACCTGCCGATCGACTGGCATGGCTCGCGCGCACCGGCGCGGCGGAAGCGCATTCGCTGGCCGAGGATCCGTTGTTCCCGCTGCCCGCGAACGCCGAGCAGTCGCAGATCGTACGACGGCTCGGCGTGGACAGTGGAGTGGTGGTGGAGGGTCCCCCCGGTACCGGTAAGACTCACACGATCGCGAACCTGATGTCCTCGTTGCTCGCCAGCGGACAGCGTGTGCTGGTGACGAGCGAGAAGTCGCAGGCCCTTCGCGTACTCCGTGACAAGCTCCCGCCCGAACTGCAAGAACTGTGTGTGTCCATCACGGATCTCTCGCGAGGTGGATCCGAGGAGCTGAGCCGGAGCATCTCCCGCATCGCCGACAGGAAGGCGGCGTACGACGACGTCGACGAGTCCGAGAAGATCGAGTCGCTGCGCGGCAGGAGGACCGACACGCTCGCCCGCCGGGCAGAACTCGTGGAGTCGATGGCTGCACTCCGCGACTCGGAAACCGTGGTGCATCGTCAGGTGTCCGACGGATACGACGGCACCACGGCCGCCGTCGTTCGCAAGGTCATGGCCGCCACCGACGCCAACGAATGGCTTCCTGGGCCACTGCTCACCGATCGACCGCCCCTCAGCGGTGCCGAAGTGGACACGTTGAGAACGCTCATTGCCACGGCTCCCGAGGGCCGAGCTCGTCGATCGCGACAATCGCTGCCGCGGCTGCAGGAAATCCTGCCCAATTCGGCCGAGCTGCGATTGCTGTGCCGACGAGCAGGTGCGCAGGTGGCCGCTGTGTCCGAGCAGACTGCGCAGTTGCTCGAATTCCTGGCCGGTATCGACCCAGCGGACGCCTACGACATCCGGCGACTGTGCGAGGAACTCGAGACACGGGTGCGCGAGGTGGAAGAACTCGACTCGGTCTTTCGTCAGCTGACCGACTCGGTACTGTCCGGTGAAGCCGCCCATCTGTGGTCGCGGGTGAGCGGAATCGTACCGATGGTCGATCTTGCAGCGCAGTCGGACCGTTTCGTCGGCGCACACGACGTGCAGTGCTCGGCCGTCGACTCCGCCGCTCTCCGGGCGATGGAATCGCTTGCCGTGGCGTTGGAATCGGGCATCGAGTGGAAGGGTCGGTTCAGGAAGAGCGAGCAGCAGAGAGTCGTCGAAGAACTGGGAATCATTGCCACCGTGGACGAGATGCCGCCGACGACGGCGCTCGCAGCGCGATTGGTGACCGAGCACATTCGGGCCCTCGAGATCGTCGGCACCGCCTCGGTGTTGCTCGCGGATCTACGAATCTCGGTGTCCACCGAGGGTTCTCGCTCGCGGCAGGTCAATGATCTCGGCCTCGTCGCCAGCAATCTGACTCGTGTTGCGGGCGCGCTCCACGCGCGCGATGCTCTCGTGGAGCGGTTGTATTCGGTCTCACCGTCGGCGCCGTGGATCCGAAGCCTCGACGACGCACTGCACTTCGCGGGTTCCGCCGGTGCCATCGCCACTCGCGTCGATGCCGACGCAGCGCGGTCGGAACTGGAACAGGCCATGTATCTGCTTGCAACGCAGATCGATTCGGGCCCGTCGCCGGAGGGGGCCGCGCTGGTGACCGCATTGAGCAATGCCGACGAGGACGCGGTCGCGGAGGCAGTGGCGGCGTACGACCTCGCATGCCAACAACAGCGGGATCAACAGAAGCAGGACGAGTTGGCCGCGTCGTTGTCACAGGCGGCACCCGCGCTGTACGAACTCGTGGTCGACACTGCCGGTGACCCCGAATGGGACGAACTCAGTTGGCAGATGTCGAAAGCGTGGGCATGGCGGCGGGCGCGTGAGTGGGTGACCGAACAGCATCGTGCGAATTTCGCGGACCGACTGGAAGCGGACCTCGACGCGGTCGACGCCGATCTGAGCTACCTCACCGGACGGTTGGCCGCAGCGATGGCGTGGCGGGACTGCCTGGAACGCATGACCGCCGTCGAGGTACGGGCGCTGCAGACCTACCGAGAGCACGTGTCGGCCATCGGCGCGGGCGCAGGTCGGTACGCAGAGACGTTCCGAAGTGCGGCCCGCTCCGCGATGCGCGATGCACAGAGCGCTGTCCCGGCATGGGTCATGCCGCTGCAGCAGGTGCTTGCGTCGATCCCACCGATCCCGGACAGCTTCGACGTGGTGATCGTCGACGAGGCCAGTCAAGCCGATATCAGCAGCCTGTTTCTGTTGTATCTGGCTCCGCGCGTCATCGTCGTCGGAGACGACAGGCAGTGTGCCCCAGCGGAAGTGCCGAACTCGGGGACACTGGAAGATGTGTTCACCCGGCTCGACGTCTATCTGCCGGACCTCCCCGAGCACGTCCGAGCCACCTTGACGACTCGATCCAGTCTCTTCTCCATGCTCAGGACGAGGTTCGGTCAAGTCGTCAGGCTGCGTGAGCATTTCAGGTCGATGCCCGAGATCATCAACTACTCGTCGCAGCAGTTCTACGGGGATTCGCCCCTCGTGCCGGTGCGGCAATTCGGTGCCGATCGACTCCCGCCGCTACGGTCGACCTTCGTGCCCGACGCCGAGGTGGCCGGATCCGGATCGGCGATCGTCAACCGGGCCGAAGCGCTGGCCATCGTCGGTCAGATCGTGAAATGCCTCGCCGACCCTGTCTACGACGGAACGACGTTCGGGGTGGTCGTGCTGCAGGGCACCGCTCAGGTGGACGAGATCCGGAACGAGCTCATCAAGCGCATCGGAATAGAGCAGTGGGAGGACCGCCGACTCCGCGTCGGCACACCCCCCGATTTTCAGGGCGACGAACGCAACGTCGTGTTCCTGTCGATGGTCGTCGCGCCGGGCCAGAAGTTCGTGGCGCTCACGGCGAATCAGTACAAGAGGCGGTTCAACGTCGCGACGTCCAGGGCCCAGGATCAGCTGTGGTTGTTCCACTCGGTGACCGGTGACCAGCTCAAACGAGCCGACCTTCGCAACTCCCTTCTCGGCTACATGACCGCGATATCGCCTGCACCCGCCGATCCGATGCCGGACGACGTGTCGGGGGACGTACGCCACCCAGCGTTCGACACGTTGTTCGAGCAGCGAATCTTTCTCGAACTTCGCCATCGTGGCTATCACGTCAATCCGGGTGTCGTGATCAACAACCGAAGGATCGACCTGGTTGTGACCGGTCGGTCGTCCAGGCTCGCGGTCGAATGCGACGGCGACATCGTGTTGAGCTCACCGGCACGCCGAAAGGCAGACCTGCAGCGCGAGCAGGAACTCAAGCGGTGCGGGTGGACGTTCTGGCGGGTCCGTGAATCGGAATACTGGCTCGACCCCACCGCCGCACTCGACGGGTTGTGGGCGACGCTGTCGGCAGTGCGGATCGAACCACACACGGTGGACGTCGGACCGGACTCGGCAGTATCCGCCGAATGGGTACCGGTCGACCTCGATCCGCCGCGCGAAGAACTTTTCGCCGAGGTCGCGTTGTCGGGCTCGCCGACGCGCCCGGACCCGGTCGGTGACACCGGGGACGGTCACTGGAACGGGTGGCTCGGCAGTGCAGCACGCGAGCGCACCGACATGTGGACCATGCCGCCCAGCCAGGAACTTCCGGTCAACAGCTCGTACGGCAACGGCTTTCTGGGCAACGGCTTTCAGGGCAACGGCTTTCACGACGAGGGAGTCGATCGCCGCAGCTGACGTGGGGGAGGGCCCTCCGGTGAGTTACCGTGGTCGGAGTCCATGGAGTCGCCGCGCGAGGAGCCGTACATGTCACGAGTCGTCATCTTCGGAGGCCATGGGCAGGTGGCACTCCGACTCATACCGCTGCTCGTGGGCCGCGGGCACGAGGTCGGGGCCATCGTTCGCAACCCCGACCACGTCACCGATATCGCCGACGCGGGAGCGACGCCGATCGTCGCCGACGTCGAGCACCTCGATGTCGGCAAGATCGCAGCTCTCGTCGACGGCTTCGACGTCGTGGTCTGGACGGCAGGAGCAGGCGGTGGCAACCCGGACCGGACGTACGCCGTCGACCGCGATGCGGCGATCCGTTCGATGGATGCTGCCGGTCGCACCGGTATCTCGCGCTACATCATGGTGTCGTATTTCGGCGCAGGACCCGGTCACGGCGTCGATCCGGAGACGTCGTTCTTCGCGTATGCAGAGGCGAAAGCCGCTGCCGACGAGTACCTGAGGTCCACCTCGCTCGAGTGGACGATTCTCGGACCGAGCGCATTGACGCTCGATCCGGGAACCGGCCTGATCCGTACTCGGGAGGACGGAGCTACAGGCGCATCGGTGACTCGTGACGACGTAGCGGCTGTCGCAGCCGCCGCTGTCGACCGACCGGGGACCGTCGGTCGCTTCATCGAGTTCGACAACGGTGATACGCCGATCGATCGAGCCCTGGTCTGAACCGTCGTCAGTTCGACGCGTCCGCGATCTGCTCGATGAACCGGTCGAATCCGTACGGAATGCTGAGCACGGTCGGCGCCGACACGGCCATCGCGTAGTCCATGCCTACCTGGTGGACGAGCCTGCCTTCGGCGACGGCGGTCAACCGGGCGAACGGCTCGAATGCCATTGCTTTGTCGAGGTTGGTGCCGTCGGCGTCGACGAGGACGAGGATGTCCGCGTCGAGCGTATCGACCATCTCGCCCGGAACCGATACCGACGAATCCCCGGAACTACACGCGGCGACGACGCCCGGCGAGGAACCGATCCCCAGCTTTCCCAACAGCTCGATGCGTGGATCGTTGGGGCAGAACACGATCATGCCTTCGTCGGTGCGCATTCCGAAAGTGATTGTCTTACCGGCGAAGTCGGGGTGGGCGGCGGCTTGTTCGGCAAAGTAGTCGTCGACGCCGTCGAGGAGCGTGCGCGCCTCCTGTGGTCGCCCGAGCGCTGCACCGATCATCGTCATCTGGTCGTTCAGGTCTGTCTCCCACCGTTCTTCGGGAAACGCGACGGTCGGTGCGATATCGGACAGGCGCTCGTAGTCCTCGGCGCTGATTCCGGAATACACCGCAAGGATCAGATCGGGTTCGAGCCCGAGGATCTGCTCGAACGGAACGTCGGGGTTGCTCGTGAGCAGTTCGGTTTTCGTATCACCCATGGCTGTTGCATCCCACGGCAGCACATCGTCGTCGATACCGTCACCGGAGAACCGTTCCATGGCCACGGGCACGGTACCCAAGGCGAGTACGGCATCCTGGCTGCTCCAACCGAGTGTGACGACGCGGGCAGGAGCGTCCTCGACGAGGGTCGATCCGTACGCGTGCTCGATCGTCGCGGGATACGCGCCGGGCTCGGTGACACTCGATTCGGCAATGCCGGAGCCCGAGTCGTTCTCGCTCTGACCGCCGCACGAGGTGAGCACGACGGTGGCGATGGAGAGCACTGCCAACGTGGCTTTCGTACCTGTCGAACATGGCATGCGGCGAAGCCTTTCTCGAAGTCCGGCGCCGGAAGTTTCCGGCCGCCGAGGTGGAGCTAACCCGCGGCAGTCCATCGAAGCAAAGCCTCCAGCTGGGATTACGGCCGATCTGGCGCGTCCGCTGCACACATTGGCCATCCGCGTATCTTGGTGCTTGTTTTCCGTCCCGCTTTTTCGGTCGTCGTCACTGTGAGGTTTGTTCATGGCGGAATCACGCCAATCCGGCACTACGTCTGCACCACCCGTTGCCAGACCCGCGCGTCGCGTCGTCATGACGGGGGTGGCGCTTGTGGTCGCGGCGCTTCTGTTCGGAGTGCCGCTGTGGACGGTGTTCTTCGCCGGAGCCGAGTGGCCGCTGTGGGTGCGGGTGGCAGGGTGCGTGGTGATCCTGGCGGCCGCGGTCACTCTGCCGGTCGCGATGGTGCGAGGGCACGGCAGAGCGAGCGACCCCGCAGCGAGGCTCGGAGATGTACTGCTCGGAGTCGTATGGGTGAGTTTCGTGTGGAGCACGATCGGTGCGCTGGCCCGAGTCGTGC
The DNA here is from genome assembly GCF_001895005.1 of Rhodococcus yunnanensis NBRC 103083. Taxonomy (GTDB): domain Bacteria; phylum Actinomycetota; class Actinomycetes; order Mycobacteriales; family Mycobacteriaceae; genus Rhodococcoides; species Rhodococcoides yunnanense. The sequence goes on from NZ_BCXH01000022.1 coordinate 89,875, forward strand.
TCGGGCTGATCGGGGTAGCGGATCCGTTTCGATCTCGGGTCGTCGCTGCTGCCGTCGTCGCGGTAGTGGTGGTGCTGTTGGTGTGGGGCCACTACGAGGCGATGCGGGTTCCGCGCGTCGTCCGGCGTGACGTGATCGTCCCGCGTCTCGGACATGACCTCGACGGCCTACGCGTAGTGATGATCACCGACACTCATTACGGTCCGATCGACCGGGCCGGGTGGTCGGCGAAAGTCGTCGACGTCGTCAATTCGCTCGACGCCGACGTTGTGTGCCACATCGGAGATCTGGCCGACGGGTCGGTGTCGCGACGCGAGCAACAGGTCGAACCGCTGCGACATGTCACTGCCACCCTCGCCAGGGTGTACGTGACCGGCAACCACGAGTATTTCGGCGAGGCTCAGGCGTGGTTGGACCACATGGATTCGATCGGCTGGACGGCCCTGCACAACAAGCACATCGAGATACAGCGCGGAAACGACACGATGGTCTTCGCTGGAGTGGACGATCGGACAGCGGCAGGCTCGAAGGAAGACGGGCACGGCGCGGACCTGGATCGAGCCCTCGACGGGGTCGCGCCCGATCTTCCCGTGTTTCTGCTGGCGCACCAACCCAAACAGATCGCCGACGCCGTGCGACGCGGAGTCGACATCCAGGTCTCCGGCCACACACACGGCGGCCAGATCTGGCCGTTCGAATATCTGGTGCGGCTCGATCAACCGACGGTGCACGGTCTCAGCCGCCACGGCGAGAGAACTCAGCTGTACACCAGCCGAGGCACCGGATTCTGGGGGCCACCGTTCCGCGTCTTCGCTCCCAGCGAGATCACCGTCCTGACGCTCGGATCGAGCAGTTAGTCGGGAGCGCCCACGTTCAGCTCGTCCGGGTGTGCGCCGACGCGTATGCCGTCGTCGAGGGTGGCGATGTCGTCGAGATCCTGATCGGTCAGCTCGAAGTCGAAGACGTCGATGTTCTGCGAAATCCGTTCGTCGTGAACCGATTTCGGGATGACAACGAGCCCGTTCTGCAGATGCCATCGAATCAGAACCTGCGCGGCGGACTTGCCGTGCCGCTCGCCGACGGCGGTGATCACATCGTCGCTCAGCAGGGTGTTCGGTTTGGACGAGCGACCCCAACCGGAATTGCTGGTCCCACCGAGCGGACTCCAGGACTCGACGATGATTCCGTGCGTCCTCGCGGCGTCGCGAATCGCCTGCTGCGGAAGGTGCGGGTGCAACTCGACCTGGTCGACGGCCGGAAGCAGCCCGCCCCGGTCCACCAGCAACTGCAGGTGGCGTGGTTCGAAATTGCAGACACCGATGGATTTCGCCTTGCCGCTCTCGGCGATCTTCTCGAGCGCATCCCACGTCTTCAGCAGCCGCTCGTCGTTCTGGAGCGGCCAATGAATCAAGTAGAGATCGACGTAGTCGAGTCCGAGTTTCTGCAGACTCACGTCGAATGCTGTCAGCGCGGGCTCGTAGCCCTGATCGGAGTTCCACAGCTTCGTGGTGACGAAAATGTCGTCGCGGTCGACGGACGAGCTGCTGATTCCGCGGCCCACCGCAGCTTCGTTGCCGTAGGCGGCAGCGGTGTCGATGTGGCGGTAACCGGCTTCGTCCAGCGCGTATCGAACGGCGTGTTCGGTCTCGTCGTCGGCGGCCTGCCACACGCCGAGTCCGAGTTGAGGAATGCTGGCTCCGGAATTCAAGGTCAGGTTCGGAATGCTCACGTTCTCCAGGTTAGCCGCGCCCCCCGTGCGAGTGGCGTCGTATCGCGCCTGGGGTATGAGTGGCGTCGTATCGCGCCTGTGGGTATCGCACGGCGTCCTGGCAGTATCGGGCGTGTGACTATTCGATTGCTTGCCACCGATCTCGACGGGACGCTGCTCAGGTCGGATCGGACCATCTCGGCACGGACGGCAGCGGCGATGGACGCGGCGAGGGCGTCGGGCATCGAGGTTGTCTGGGCCAGTGCCCGAGCGCGGCACTCGATCGACGAACTTGCTGCCTCCTGCGGTTTCACCGGCAAGGCGATCGGGGCCAATGGCGCGGTCGTGTTGGATCTGGCGGACGGCACTCCGGTCATCTCGGGTACGACGGCGATCGATGCCGCTGCGGTGGATGCCGCGATGGCGCACGTTCGCGAACTCGTCCCGGGCGTCGTGTTCGCCACTGTCGGCCCGACCCGGTTCGTCGCGGAACACGAGTACGCGGCGTTGTGTGTCTTCGCCGATCACCATCGTCACCCGAGCGAGATGGATGTTTCCGCCACTGTTCTGGCGGCGGAGCCGACGGTCAAGATCGTGGCGCGTCATCCGGAGATACCCAGTGTCGAGCTGTATCGCACCGTCCTCGGAGCGCGAGTCGAGGGAGTGGAGCTGACCCACTCGGGTGCGTCGTACATCGAGATGTCGGCGGCGGGCGTGTCCAAGGCCAGTGCGTTGTCGCGGTTGTGCGCGGAACTGGGGATCGAGCGCACGGCGGTGGCGGCCGTCGGAGATGCGTTCAACGATCTTCCGATGCTCGAATGGGCTGGTACCGCGCTCACGACGGCCAACGCGATGCCCGAGGTCAAGCAGGTTGCGCATCGAGTCCTCGAATCGAACGACGAGGACGGAGTCGCTGCGTACCTGGAAGAACTCGTGGACGCGGCCGAATCTCGGTCGAATTCCACTGTTTCGTAACATGTTTCGAGATTCTGAAGGGGATGTGCGATGACCGAGGTACCGACCGGACAGCGTGAGGCGATGACCGTTGCGCAGTATCTGTCCACGAACGGGATCGAGGTGGCTGCTGCGGACCGCGACGAGGCGGCGCGACTCGGCTTCGTCGCCGCCACTCCAGCAGGGTGGGAGTCGGCTCCGGTGGGTCAATTTCCCGGCGCCACCGAGGTACTCGTCGAACCTGGCCTGGTCGAGAACGGATTCGCGCCCAACGCTGTCCTCCTCGTCGGCAGGCTGTCCGCACCGGTGGATCCGCAGGCCCTGCTCGAGTGCAGCTTCACCGACGCGCGACTCTTGCCGGGCTGGGTGGAGAGCGAGTCGCACTCTGCCGATCTCGGGCCATGGCCGTCTCGCTTCATTCGCGGATCCTTCACCGTCGAGAATCTGCATCTGGAGGTGACGACCAGGTATGCCGTCGTCGACCAGTTCTTGGTTCAGTTGACGGTGACAGTCCTGGTGGATCAGGTCGACCGACTGGCGTTCGATGTTTCGGCAATCAACGACGGGCTTCTTGCCGGTCACGCATGACGGGCCGACCGACGACGGTTCGGCGCTAGGGTCGGGTCATGCCGAATCGCACAGGACGACGCCGGCACCTGACGGTGGTGCCGGATATTCCGATCGAATCGCAGTTTCCCGACGTCGGTGGATTCACACCGGAGACGGCCGCGCACCAGGTTCTGCAGTTCGTTCTCGACGTGTCGCTGGAAAATGTGGACACCCCCGTGTGGCGCCGGATCCGAGTGCGGTCCGATCTACTGCTGCCGGAGCTGCATTCCGTGCTGCAGAAGGCCATGGGCTGGAACGACACACATCCGCACGCGTTCTCCGTTCGAGCGGGCGGTAGTACACGCAGGTTCGAGATGCAGGAGATGCTCGACGGGGGCGACGACGGTTCCGGCGTCAGCGAACACCACGTTCGTATCGACTCGCTCCTCACCGACACCGGCGATGTCGTGCGATACGAGTACGACTTCGGCGACAACTGGTTGCACTCCGTCCGTCTCCACGCCGTCGACACCGACATCGACGACCTGCGGCCGCAGTGCTTGGACGGTTCTGGAGCATGCCCGCCGGAAGACTGCGGCGGGGTGGGTGGATACCGGATCCTCGTGGACAGCTCGGTCGATATCGATCCGACCGCCTTCGACATCAGGAAGGTGAATCGGCGACTCCTGGCGTCCGCTGCCCCGAGATCGACCGAGGCCGAAAGCACCGCAGCGTCGCCGTTGGTTGCCAGACTGTTCAGTAGAACTCGGCCCGAACGCGTACCGCGGCTCATGGAGCTGCTACCCAGGTGCGAGCTCACCATCGAGAGCTCTGTCGACCTACCGGTCGCGACAGTGGCGATGTCGAAGCTGACATGGTTCCTCCACCGGGTGGGCGAACGACTCGAACTCGCCGAGGCCCGCTATTTGCCTGGCCCCGTAGTAGAGGCAATTCGAGACGAACTCGACTGGGGCATCGGGTGGCACGGCGCAAGTTCCCGAGAGCTCGACCACCACCAGGCCACCGACCTCAGGGAAGCGGCCCGCACATTGGGGTTGGTTCGGGTGCTCGAGGGTTCTTTGCTCAGAACCAAGGTCGGCAAGCAATTCACCGACGACCATGTCGGGTTGTGGCGTCACTGCGCGTCACGGCTCCCTCTCGGACGTGAAGATCACGAGAGCGATGCCGGCACCCTGTTCCTGATTGCACTCGCGGCCTCCGCATCGTCGGTACAGCGAGACGCGATGATCGAGGAGACCATGCACGCACTGGGATGGAGCATCGACGCCAAGGTGGCGGGACAACGAACCATCGCGTTCCTCGACCTCATCGGGGCGCACGGCCCCATGTACTACCTGGGGAGAGCAGGCTCGGATGCACCCGGTTGGTCGCGACGCTTTGCGCGAGATGCCCTCCGGACATGACGCCAGAGCTCTGACCAGGCGATTTGGAGTTACGGCTCTCGTCGCGTAACTTTTGTCGAGTCAGAGCGACACGGACACCGACCAGGTTTTCACGGACATGGCAACGAGGTTGTACGGAGTGTCTGACAGTACGTAAGCAGTAAGGTTTGTCCCACCAAGAGTCGGAGCTTGCATCCGAGACCAAGCTGGGATAAGCTGGAACGGTTGCCCCAGACACCCTGAGATTACGGTTTCTTGGTTGTGTGGTGTGTGCGTGTTCTTTGAGAACTCAACAGTGTGTCGATGAATGTCAGTGCCGAATGTTTTTGGCGCTCATGCCTTTCGGGGTGTGGGTGTGACATCTTCTTGCTTCATTCTTCCCGTCTGAAGTGAGTTGATTTTGTTTTATAGCTAGTTGAGTTTTTTTGCTAGTGATTTGGCTCTTTTGGTTTTAGAACTGATTAGCAGCTTTCGGGTTGCTGTCTAG
>NZ_BCXH01000023.1 GCF_001895005.1 Rhodococcus yunnanensis NBRC 103083
AGAGTGACTGAATGTCGCCCTCGCTCACCGCGGAGTGACTGAATGTCGCCTTCGCTCACTCAGAGTGACTGAATGTCGCCTTCGCTCACCGTGGAGTGAGTGAATGTCGCCTTCGCTCACCGCGGGGTGATCGAATGTCGCCTTCGCTCACTCAGAGTGACTGAATGTCGCCTTCGCTCACCGTGGAGTGACTGAATGTCGCCTTCGCTCACCGTGGAGTGACTGAATGTCGCCCTCGCTCACCCCGCGGGCCGTCGAAACGCGGACCGAAGGCGCCATTCGCTCATCCCGAGCCGGCACGCCGACGGTACGTTGACCCCATGGCCGAACCCTCCGTCAAGGATGTCAAACGCTGGCGACGTTATCTGGCCGACGAGCGAGCCGAGGCTGCGGTCTACCGCGACCTCGCTGGACGACGCACCGGTGAGGAACGCGAGATACTGCTGGCTCTCGCCGAGGCGGAGGGTCGCCACGAGCAACACTGGCGGACGGTGTTGGGTGATCGCGTCGGGATGCCGTTGCGGGGTTCGGCGCGTACTCGGCTGCTCGGACTGTTGGCGCGACGCTTCGGCTCGGTCTTCGTACTTGCGCTGGCGCAGCGGGCCGAGAGCAGGTCGCCGTACACGCCCGAGTCGGGTGCGACCGATGCGATGATCGCCGACGAGCAGATCCATGCCGAGGTTGTGCGTGGTCTCGCCGCCCGTGGCCGAAACAGACTGTCCGGCAACTTCAGAGCCGCGGTGTTCGGCGCGAACGACGGCCTGGTCAGCAACCTTGCGCTCGTGCTCGGCATCAGCGGCAGCGGCGTGTCCAACCACATCATCCTCGTCACCGGTCTCGCAGGACTACTTTCCGGAGCGCTGTCGATGGGTGCGGGCGAATACGTGTCGGTGCGCTCCCAGCGCGAGTTGCTCGAGGCGTCGTCGCCCGCCGGTTCCGCTCGCGAGGCAGTCCAGCACCTCGACGTCGACACCAACGAACTCGCGCTGGTCTATCGCGCCCGCGGGATGTCCGCCGAGGAGGCCGAGACCAAGGCCGCGGGGGTACTCGCGCACATGACGTCCGACGACGCGATGGGCTCGGAGGTGATAACCCACGAGTCCGTCGGAACAGGGATCGGTGCCGCGTCGGCCAGCTTCTGCTTCTTCGCCTCCGGCGCCGTGATTCCGGTGCTGCCGTATCTCGCGGGCTTGGAAGGTGTTGCGGCGCTGGTCGTTGCGGCCGTGTTGGTCGGTATTGCCCTGATCGGGACCGGCTTGGTGGTCGGGCTTCTCAGCGGCGGACCACCGGTCAAACGTGCACTGCGTCAACTCGCGATCGGATACGGGGCTGCAGCGGCGACCTACCTGCTGGGCTCACTGTTCGGCGGAGGCGCCTGAGAAACAATTCAGGCGCACTTTTCGCTCGGCTCACGTTAATGTGTCTGTCATGTCGATCATCTCTCGTCCGCTTGTCGCTGCCCTCTCGGTGGCCTCCCTCGTGCTGAGTGTCACCGTGCTCGGTGCTTCGGTTGCGTCCGCGGACGAGGTCGACACCACGCCGGGAACGGTGGTCGAGGTCGAGGAGTTGGCAGCCGACCTGTGGCTCCCCGGCACCGCGGAGGCCAAGCGGATCACGTACTGGACAGTCGGATCCGACGGCGCGCCCGCGCTGAGTACCGGCGCCTTCTTCGTTCCCGAAGGCACTGCACCCGAGGGCGGTTGGCCCGTCATCGGCTGGGCGCACGGCACCTCGGGCCTGGCGGACGACTGTGCGCCGTCCCTCGTCGGTCCCGCCGACGCGGATCGCGACCGACAGTATCTCGGGACCTGGCTGGGGCAGGGCTATGCCATCGCGGCGACGGACTACGTCGGTCTCGGTACTCCGGGGCTGATGCCGTACCTCGACGGCAAGGTGTCCGCTCACAGCGTCGTCGACTCGGTGAAGGCCTCGCGGCAGGTCGAGGATTCTCTGTCGAACAAGTGGGTTGTCGTCGGCCAATCTCAAGGCGGCGGAGCGGCGATCACCACGGGCAGATACGCGACGGAATACGGCGGGCCCGAGCTGGACTACCGAGGCGCGGTCGGAACCGGCGTGCCGGCGAACATCGAATTGGCTTTGCTGCCACTCGGACCCGGGATTCTGCCGGTCGCCGCCGGTAAAGGCCTGACGACCTATCTGCTCTACATCTTGGCCGGGCTGCGATATGCGCATCCGGAGATCGATCTGAACTCGTACCTCACCGAGCAGGGAAGACAACTCGTCGACCGCGCGGAAGGGGTCTGCGTGCTCGCGGCGGAGGACGAGTTCGAAGGAACGATCTCGGGTGATCTGTTCGCAAAACCGCTCAATCAGATCCCGAATTTCTACGGGCTGGTCAACGACTACATGGGCGTGCCCACCTCGGGCTACGACCGACCGGTGTTCATCGGCCAAGGGTTGACGGATGTCGATGTCCCTGCGCCCGCGGCGCTTTCGCTGGTTGCTCAGTTGAAAGCCAACGGCCAGGACGTGACTCTGCATACCTATCCGACCGATCACAGCGGCGCTCTACTTCAGTCACAAGCGGATTCGGTTCCGTTCGTGAAGCATTTGTTCGAATAGCGCCTCCTCGGCTGTACATCTCGATGCCGTAGGGGGCTGAAAGGAATCAATCATGCCCCCGAAGAAGGTGGGCTCGAAGCTGCTCAATTGGGCTTCTCATATCGAGGACAACACGTTGGCGCAGGCACGGGAGACCGCGTCGATGCCGTTCGTCCACCCGCACGTCGCCCTGATGCCCGACGCGCACAGCGGAATGGGTAGTGCTGTCGGCACCGTCATCCCGACGCTCGGCGCGGTGATCCCCGCTGCCGTGGGCGTGGATATCGGATGCGGAATGATCGGCGTCCGTACCGGTTTCACACTCGGTGACATCGACGGACGCAACCTCGTCGACCTGCGGATCGCGATCGAGGCGAGCATTCCGCTCTCGCCGGGAAACTACAACACCGGCGTCGACGCATGGGACTTCACGGCTGCCAAGCTGGCCGAGCTCGAAAGCCTTGCCGGGTCGAACGACGTCGACTTGACGCACTCGCCCAAGTGGCGGGAGCAGCTCGGGTCACTGGGCGGCGGCAATCATTTCATCGAGCTCTGTCTCGACGAGACCGATCATGTATGGCTGTTCCTGCACAGCGGGTCTCGTGGTGTCGGAAACAAGATTGCCAAGAAGCACATAGCCGTCGCACAGCGGTTGTGCGCGCAGTGGTGGATCGAGCTGCCGAACAAGGACCTGGCGTACCTGCCGGAGGGCACACCCGAATTCGGGCGGTACATCAAGGATTTGAGCTGGGCGCAGCGGTTCGCCTACCTCAACCGGGCCGAGATGATAGACCGGTTCGGTGCGGTATTCGCCCAGTGGATGGGCGTCTCGGATCACCGCGAGCTCGAAAGGGTGAACTGCCACCACAACTACACGGTCAAGGAGAAGCACGGCAAGAAGGACGTCTGGCTGACGCGTAAGGGCGCTGTCGATGCGCACGAGGGTGTCAAGGCGATGATTCCCGGGTCGATGGGGACGAGGTCTTACGTCGTCGTCGGGAAGGGGAGTGCCGCTGGATTGTGCTCGGCTCCGCACGGTGCGGGACGGAGGTTCTCCCGGACCGAGGCCAGGAGGCGGTACACCCTCGAAGATCTGCGGAACCGTATGGTGGGCATCGAGTTTCGTGACGGAGAAGAGTTCGTCGACGAGATTCCCGACGCATACAAGTCGATCGACACCGTGATGGCCGACGCTGTCGATCTCGTCGACATCGAGCACGAGTTGCGGCAGATCCTCAACGTCAAGGGAACATGAGCCGGTAGTGATGGGGGCGGATCCACTCCCCGGTTGTGCGCGCGTCAGGAGGCGACACGCGCAACCGGGGAGTGCATCGCCGCCTCGATCAGAGCCACTTCTGACGTTTGAACACGATGTACAGGATGCTGGAGCAGATGACCATCGCCACCAGCGCAAGGGGATAACCCAAGTGCCACTTGAGTTCTGGCATGTCGTCGAAATTCATTCCGTAGATCGCGGCGATGAGCGACGGCGCGAACAGGATGGCACCCCACGAGGAGATTCTCTTGACTTGTTCATTCTGATCGAGGCTGACCTGCGTCATCGCGCGCATCTCGTCGTTCTGCTGCTGGGCAACCAGAGTCGCGTTGACCTGAAGCGCGTTCTGCAGGTTCACCCGGAACGCCTCGACTCGCTCGACGATCCGCTCGCAGTGGTCGAGTACGTCGCGGAGATTGCGCTGAAGTTCGATGTCGACGTCGTATTTGTCCTCACCGTGCTTGAGCGATTCGATCATCGCGACCAGGGGCGCCGCGGCCCGCTGAAACTCGGTGACCTCACGGGAGAGCGTGTAGATCCGGCGCGAGACTGCGGGGTCGCGCGAGAAGAGCTGGTCTTCGATTTCGTCGATGTCGTTCTGAAGGCCTTCGACGACGGGTTGGTACTCGTCGACCACCTGGTCGAGGATCGCGTACAGCACAGCCTGAGTGCCCAGTTTCAGCAGCTCCGATGCGTCCTCGAGGCGCCTGCGCACAGTACCGAGCTCAGGCGACTCCGCATGCCGGATGGTGATGACGAAGTCGGGGCCGAGGAAGACGTGCAGTTCACCGAATTCCACTTTCTCCGTCTCGTCGATGTACCGGGCCGGGCGCAGCACGACGAAGAGTTGGTCGGCGTAGCGTTCGAGTTTGGGACGTTGGTGAGCGGCGATCGCATCTTCGACGGCGAGCCGGTGTAGACCGAATTCGGCAGCGACCGAATTGATTTCGTCGATCTCGGGCCGGTAGAGCCCGATCCAGGCCATACCGGCGCGCTCCCGCATGACCTCGTATGTGGTGTCGAGGGTCTCGGGATCAGCGGTACGTTTGCCGTCGACGTAGACAGCGTTGTCGACGATGGGCAACGATTCCAACCTGTTCTCTCGAAGTTCGTAGGCTTCAAGCCTGCCAGATCGGTTCGGAACACGTCAGAATGGGTCCATGGATCAGCGGATCAACTTTCTCACGCTCGCGACCCCGGATGTCGATGCTGCCCGTGCCTTCTACCGCGACGGCTTGGGCTGGACGGCTCTGCTGGACGTCCCGGGTGAGATCTTGTTCTTTCAGATCGGTCCCGGCCTGGTGCTGGGGCTGTTCGACGCCCAGAAGTTCACCGAAGACCTCGGACACGAAGGTGGGCCTGCGACAGTCAGTGGGTTGACGCTGTCGTACAACGTCGACGGGCCCGCCGAGGTCGATGCCGTGGTTCAAGCAGCCGTCGATGCAGGAGGGTCCGTGGTCAAGCCACCGCAGCGTGCGGCGTTCGGCGGCTATCACGGGCATTTCGCGGATCCCAACGGCGTCCTGTGGGAGGTCTGCCACAACCCCGGATTCAGCGTCGACGCCGACGGCACAGTGGTGCTGAAGGCCTTGTAGGTCGTCGTCGGGCAAGATTCGCGGAATGATCGTGGCGGTGGAGGGTCCCAGCGCTGCTGGGAAGACCACGTGGTGTCGCGGGAACGTTCCCGAGTTCGTGCCCGAGTATCAGCCCACTGGTTCGGAACCCGACGGTGCAGACGTCGATGCTCAGGCTGCGTACTGGGTTGCGGTGAACTCGGGCAGATGGGCTGAGACACAGCGGCTGGAGGCTCGGGCCGGTGTCGCGATCTGCGACAGTGATCCGCTGAAGCTGCACTACAGCTGGTGCCTGGCACGTATCGGGGCTACGCCGAGGGTGCGGTACGAACGCGAGCTGTCTGCTGTGTGCACGGCATTCGAGCGCGGCGTGCTTGGGTTCGCGGACGTGATCTTCGTATCGATTCCGACTCCCGAGGTGCTGAGAAGCCAGCGTGACAATGACCCTATGCGACGTCGGCGACATTTCGAGCTTCACGCTGCATTGTCGGGGCCGTTGACCGAGTGGTATTCGGCGGTCGACCGTGTCGATCCGGGACGGGTGAGGTGGGGGTTTCCGCCGGACTGTGGCTCGGGTTCATTCGGGCCGGCTCGAACGAACCGATGCGATGTGGACTTTCTCCGGACCGTCCACGAGGAGTTGCCGGCGTTGGAAGGGGCCTGAGTGGGGGCGTTCGCGAGTGTGGGCACTCGGCGCCCGGGTCGCGGATTTGACGACGGATCTAGCGCGGGGCGTTCGCCTGGGTGATGGCAGCAGCGTTGTCTTGGTCGACGGCGTCCGTTGTGGTGAAGAACTTCTGGAACACCGCCTGCATCTGCATGACGACGTCGATGTGACTCTGCAGCACGTCGACGAGGTTGTTGGCGCCACCGGCGGCCTTCTCGGAGAACACCTTTGCAAGGGCGATGCCGGTATCGAAGCTGCCTAGGCCCTTGACAACCGCGAGATCTTCTGCCGAGCGGTTATGCGCTGTCAATTTCACGATGTATTGTTTGCATGCCTCGTCGCATTGCCGTGCCACCGTCTCATCGAGGAAAAGATCTCCTCGATCGACAGCGTCGGATAACGCAGGCCAACTCCCTGACGGGGGTACAAGCTCCCGCGGTGCCATTTTGGACCCTCTCTATTTGGCTCGAGGTGGAATGTAGTCGCTCAAACTCGACGCATGACGGAGCAGGACCTGGCATGAATCAGATGTAGTGGATTTTCCTTCTTCCGAAATTGTCAGGATCACAACACCTGCCGACGTATCGAATGCTATTCCGCATCTCTTTGCTGGGGGGTACGCGCTGAAATGGAATTGTGTTGCTGCTCGCCCTGCGACATTCATTTCGCTGAAGTCGGCATACTGCGTATCGACTCGAATGTCGGAGACGGAATGAGCCTGCGACGCCAGTGCCCTCACCGAGTGCTGGGAATCCCGACCTTTCCACTCCCACACGCACCGCGTCCAATCCTCGACGACGATGCCTTCACCCCACCCTCCACCTTCGGGTGCCAGGTGTAGGCCCGTTGCCTCGACTGCCTGAGCCGGAATGCTGCAAGGGTCCCAGGGTTCGGCAGGTGCGCCGGCTAGTGGGGTTCCGTCGACTCCTCGCCCGCATCCGGTGATCAGCACGATCGCAGCAAGGATCGCCACTCCTCGGCCCTGCATCGGTCTCCCCTTCGTCGGTGCTCTCGAAGGGTTAGACGCAGCGGATGGGTTTGCGGTTCCCGCGGTGCGGAGGGTTCTGGTAGGCGACCTTGGCCAATGACTGCCAGTGGGTCACAGTGGGATTCGGAGTAGTCGTATTCTCAGGTCGTTGGCAATGGTATCTGGTCCAGAACATCATTCGCATGCTTGAGCAGTACCTGGCAAGGATCTGACTGAGCACTGGCAGAACCAATGACATCGAGCGATATTTTGGCCGTACCGTTGGCAGCGTCCACTGCAACATTGCAATCGAGAGGAGCACGAGTTCTCGTGCGGTAGCTCACCATCCCTCGGTCGGGCGCCGATATGTCGGCAAGGTCGAGATATGCCACGTCATTTTTCGCATCGTCGAGCGTGTAGTCGGTTGAGAAACGTACGCTGAAAAAATACCAGGGTGATGGCTGCGGACCTTGCCACGTGCACAGCCTCCAGTCGTCGACGTCCAATCCCTCGGGCCACCCATCCTTCTTGCTGGTGGGATCCAGGCCCGTCGTTTCGATAACTTGCGTCGGGATGCTGCAGGGGTCCCAGGGTTCGGCTGGTGCGCCGGCTACTGGGGTTCCCCCGACACCGTTGCCGCAGGCGCTGGCGAGTAGGACCGCAGCAAGGGTCGCCACTCCTCGGCGCTGCATGGGTCTCCCTTCGTCGGTGCTCTCGAAGGGTTAGACGCAGCGGATGGGGTTGTGGTTCCCGTCGTACGGAGGGATCGAATGGGTTCGAGTGTGCGGTGTGGCTGCAGCACTGCGTACGTCCCCAACGGGCTGATCGTGCCGCTCTCGCAGTGGTGCAGCCGATTGGTTTCGTGTGGGGGTTATTCGGTATCTGGGCCGCAGCTAGCGCGGCGGATTCTGCTGGGTGATGGCAGCGGCATTGTCTTGGTCGACGGTGTCGGTGGCGGAGAAGAATTTCTGGAAGACCGCCTGCATTTGCATGACGACGTCGATGTGACTCTGCAGGACGTCGACGAGGTTGTTGGCGCCACCGACCGCTTTCTCGGAGAAAGTCTTTGCGAGGGCGATGCCGGAATCGAAGCTGCCGAGGCCTTTGACGTCGGCCAAGTGGACAGCTACGTCCTTGTGTAGATTCAATTCACCGATAAATTCTTCACATACTTGGAAGCATTGGCGGGCTGTTTCCGGATCCAAGTATAGATTTCCTTGCTCTACTGCATCGGCTAGATAGGCCCAATGAGTGTTTGTCGACGACTTTGCAGGCGGCATGGGTCGACTCCTTGTCACAGAGGTGGTGGAAAGTGATCGATTAGATCCGCTACATGATCCTTCAGCACCGTGCAAGGTTCACCCATTGGGCCGGTGCTTCCGATTGCGTCGACAGTAAGCCAAGCGACTCCAAATTTTGTTTCGAACGCGGCGCTGCAATTTTCGTCCTTATCGAGAATGTTGGAGAAAAACAGAATTGCATCTCGGTCGGCAAGTCTCAAATCGGCGAGACCGGAGTTTCCTGGTCGGTCACGAACCTCGTCGAGAGTGTGGACCTGTGAAAACAATACGCCAAAGAAGTACCACGGCTTGAGTTGTGGACCTTTCCAAGTGCAACGAGCCCAGTCGGGGACTGAGATTCCGGCCCCCCATCCATGGTCGGCAACTTTCGGATCCAGCCCCGTTGCCTCGATGGCTTGTGCCGGGATGGTGCAGGGGTCCCATGGTTCGGCTGGTATGCCGGCTACCGGGGTTCCGTCGATTCCTCTGCCACATCCGGTGACCAGCACGATCGCAGCAAGGATCGCCACTCCTCGGCGCTGCATGGGTCTCCCTTCGTCGGTGCTCTCGAAGGGTTAGACGCAGCGGATGGGGGTGTGGTTCCCGTCGGGGGGCGGATGGACAGGGTCGAGTATGCGACCAGAACGCCTTTCGGTATTTCTTGGGCGGACGGGGTGGTGGTTGTTGTTCCTTCAGTAGTGCGGGACATTGGTTCAGGGTGAAGGTCCATTCCGTTGAGGGTCGGGAGCTAGCGCCGCGGATTCTGCGGGGCGATGGCGATGGTGCCTGCGTCTGACTTGTGGGCACGGAGTTTCGTCAGGTATTCGACGCAGACTCGGTCGCATTCTTGGGCCACTCCGGGAGCAAGATAGAGATTCCCGCGTTCGGCTGCCGAAGCCATGGCGTTCCAGAAATGCGACGTTTCGGGTTCCGGCACAGTAACTCCTTGTCATCTACGCTTGCGGCGGGAATTCTTCGATGAGTGTGTATGCATGGCGGTAGACGATGTCGCACGGAGTACCCAGCGGAGGTAGACCTCCAAGCACTTCCACCGCAACAGCGGCGACTCCTTCAATCGTCTGGAAAGCGACGTCGCATCTGCTATCAGCAGGTATTGCTTTGGATCGATACTGTAGCCAATTATGTTGGCCAACAGCGATTGTCGAAATATCTGTGTAGAGAGGGTTGAATCGGATGTCTTCAAGGTCCCGCTGGTTCGAAAAGAGAACTCTGAAAAAGTATGAAGAGTTGGGTGTATTGCCCTGCCATGTACACAGTGCCCATTCGTCAACCGCAATTCCCTCGGTCCACCCCTCCTTCTTGCTGATGGGATCAAGCCCCGTTGCCTCGATTGCTTGAGCCGGAATGCTGCAGGGATCCCAGGGCTCGGCGGGTGACCCAGCGAGAGGGGTTCCCTCGACGTGGTTGCCGCAGGCGCTGGCGAGCAAGACTGCAGCAAGGGTCGCCACTCCTCGGCGCTGCATGGGTCTCCCTTCGTCGGTGCTCTCGAAGGGTTAGACGCAGCGGATGGGGTTGTGGTTCCCGCTGCGCAGAGGGATCGAAGGGTTCGACTGTGCGGCGAGGGCGCAGCACCGCGTACGTCCTGAACGGGTTGACCCTGTTTCTCCTGCAGTTGTGCTGTCGATTGGTTTCGTGTGGGGGTTATTCGGTATCTGGGCCGCAGCTAGCGCGGCGGATTCTGCTGGGTGATGGCAGCGGCATTGTCTTGGTCGACGGTGTCGGTGGCGGAGAAGAATTTCTGGAAGACTGCCTGCATTTGCATGACGACGTCGATGTGACTCTGCAGGACGTCGACGAGGCTGTTGGTGCCTCCGGCGGCTTTTTCAGAGAACTTCTGCGCAAGCTCGATTCCGGACGGGAACGTACCCAATCCTTTCACTTCACGCAGCACTCCTGCGTTGAGTCTGTGTGCTTCGAGCTTCGCTATGAAGTTGGTGCACGCAGCGTCGCATTGTGCTGCTGCTTCGGGACTCAGACTTAGATTTCCTCGATCCACTTCGGTGGCCATGGCAGCCCAAAAGGATGTCGGTTTTGTGGACTCAGGTGTCATGCCTACTCCTGGTTCTAGGGTTGTGGAGGGAAATATTGAGCCAAATCGCCGGTATGGCGAACCACCAGATTGCAAGGGTCATCTATCGCCGTGTGGCTTCCTTTGACCTCCACTGCAGTGGTCACCACTCCACTTGTCGTTTCGAATGCGATATCACACCGTTCACTTGCGGGCAGTGCATTGGACCGGTACTTGAGCCAATTATGTTCGCCAACAACAATTTCGTCGAAGTCTTCATAGGCCGGATTTGTCCGGACGTCGTTCAAACTGTATTTCGTTGAAAAAAGTACTCGGAAGAAGTAGGAGGGATTGTTGGCTGGACCTTGCCACACACACAACAACCAGTCGTCGACTACGACTCCGTCGACCCAACCAGATTGAACTAGGTCGGAATCCAACCCAGTCGCCGCGATCGCCGGTGTGGGGATGCTGCAGGGGTCCCATGGTTCGGCTGGTAGGCCGGCTACTGGGGTTCCGACGATTCCTCTGCCGCATCCGGTGACCAGCACGATCGCAGCAAGGATCGCCACTCCTCGGCGCGGCATGGGTCTCCCTTCGTCGGTGCTCTCGAAGGGTTAGACGCAGGGGATGGGGTTGTGGTTCCCGTCGGGCGGCGGATGGACAGGGTCGAGTTTGCGACCAGAACGCCTTTCGGTATTTGTAGGGCCGGCGGGGGTAGTTGTTCCTGCAGTGGTGCGGGAAATTTAGTTCGGGGTGAAGGTCCGTTCGGTGAGGGTCGGGAGATAGCGCGGTGGATTCTGCGGGGCGATGGCGATGGCGGCTGCGTTGTCTTGGCCGACGGTGTCAGTCGCGGTTGCGGTGAAGAATTCCTGGAACACCGCTTGCATCTGCATGACGACGTCGATGTGACTTTGGAGTGCGTCGACGACGTTGTTGGCGCCACCGACCGCCTTTTCGGAGAAGGTCTTTGCGAGGGCGATGCCGAAATCGAAGCTGCCGAGGACTTCGACGTCGGTGAGGCTTAACGCGACCCCTTGGTGCGCGTAGAGCTTTTCGAGGTACTCAACGCACGCCTCGTCGCACGATCGCGCGGCGTCCACATCCAGATGGAGGTCGCCTGAATCGGCGGCTCGTGCCAGTGAGCCCCAATTCGGCACAGCTGAACTCGATTTTCGGGTGCCATCACACGGTCGTTTCTCTACGCGTTCGGAGGGAGGTAGTCAGCGAGAGCGGTGGCGTGTTCCAGGAGCCGCGAGCAGGAATCGTGGTTGTCGCGGCCAGCACGCTCCTCGTTCAGAGAAAAGCTGACCACACCAGCAGTGGTATCAATCGCCAATCCGCATCGTTCTTCGTCATCGAAACCCGTGTAGAAGTGGCGGTATCCAGTTCTGCTTCCGAAGTCCGCTGGAACGAAATCTCTGTAGTTCGGGTTCCCACGAAGATCGTCCAGTGTGGATGATGTAGATGCGAGCGCTATGACGGAATATCTCTCGTCGCTACTGACTCGTTCCCACACGCACCGCGTCCAGTCCCTGACGACGATGCCTTCACCCCACCCACCACCTTCGGGTGCCAGGTGTAGCCCCGTTGCCTCGATTGCTTGAGTCGGGATGCTGCAGGGATCCCAGGGCTCGGCGGGTGACCCGGCGAGAGGGGTTCCGTCGACTCCCTGGCCGCAGGCGCTGGCGAGCAAGACTGCAGCAAGGATCGCCACTCCTCGGCGCGGCATGGGTCTCCCTTCGTCGGTGCTCTCGAAGGGTTAGACGCAGGGGATGGGGTTGTGGTTCCCGTCGGGCGGCGGATGGACAGGGTCGAGTATGCGACCAGAACGCCTTTGGGTATTTGTAGGGTCGACGGTTTCGGTTGAGGTGAAGAACTTCTGGAAGACTGCCTGCATTTGCATGACGACATCGATGTGACTCTGCAGGACGTTGACGAGGTTGTTGGCGCCCGACCGCTTTCTCGGAGAAAGTCTTTGCGAGGCGATGCCGGAATCGAAGTTGCCGAGGGCTTGGACGTCTGAAAGTTTTGCTGCCTCGATTTTGTGGGCGCGTAGTTTCTCTAAACATGCGGTACATGCCTGGAAGCACGTCGAGGCGCTTTCGGGGTTCAGATACAAACGCTGGAATCTGCTGGCACGGTGAGCGCCTGCCAATACGCATTCACGGTAGTTGCAGGAGGTGCCGTTTGCGCCTCTCATCTCTTGGGTGCTGGGACTTGTTCTGCGAGAATGCTTGTGAGGTCGAGCAAGATGGAGCATGGGTCAGATTTCGCGGGTATTCCGCCCATCGCGTCGACGTCGATCTTGGCTATTCCCGACGCGGTTTCGAGGGCCAGATAGCATGATTGGGCAGGGGTGTCTGTCGAAGTCCTGTAAACGACTGCGCGCCGCTGCTGGACTGTTGTGTCAACCATTTCTCGATACGCGGGGTTCGCTCGTGCGTCGTCCAAGGTGTACTCGGTCGAGAATCGAATGCTGAGGAAGTACCAAGGATCGGCTTTGGGACCGCGCCACATACACATTGGCCAGGCTTCGACTACGACACCTTGGGACCAGCTTCTTTGGCTGGCCGAATCCAATCCGGCAGTTTCGATCGCCTGAGCCGGAATGCTGCAGGGATCCCAGGCCTTGGCGGGTGATCCGGCGACAGGGGTCCCCTCGACGCCGTTGCCGCAGGCGCTGGCGAGCAAGACTGCAGAAAGGATCGCCAACCCTCGGCGCTGCATGGGTCTCCCTTCATCGGTGCTCTCGAAGGGTTAGACGCTGGGGATGGGGTTGTGGTTCCCGTCGAGCATGAGGCAGTTCTGGACGGCGGCCGTCGTGGAATCGCCGTCCGATTGGTGCGCCGACCGGCTAGCGAGTAGGGGTGACCAGCAGAATTGTGGTGTCTTCGTCGACGAACGTTCCGGCATCGTAGTTCGTGCCCAGTACTTCGTCCGTCGGGTCGGGTGTGCTCGCGAAGACGTTGTCGAATCCGGCGTCATTGAGTGTTTCGGTGGCTTCGAGAACTGTCATCCCGGAAACGTCCGGTACCAGCAACGGCGCAGCGTGTGCTACCGCTGATCCTGCCAGCGAGATCGCACCCGCGGCGGCCACTGCAACACTGACTCTCTTCAGAGACTCGCGCATTTCGACTCCTTTCATGGTCGAGTGCGTACGACCCAATGGTTGTCGCGACCAGCTCGCCGAGGTCCCGAATCGGCTCGGAATCGAATACCAGGTCTGTATCAGGTGGGGCTTCTTGACTCATCCGACACCAGTATCAGCGCCATCGGTCACGAACTGGCTGCATTGCACCACGGGTAGTGGTCGGGGGATGGGGACACGGCCGTTGGAGTTTTGCGCGGCCGAATGGCGCACTCCGTCGAAAGTGGTTACGTGAGTGCGTCATCCGGCTGAATCCGAAGAGGAGTCATGGGCACGACCTGGGTCAGCGGCTCGGAACGATGATGAGGATCGCTGCGTTGTCGTTGGCTGTGGTGCCTGCTTGGAAGTTGGTTCCTATCACCCGGTCCGTCGAATCCGGGACATTGACGGTGATGTTGGTGAATCCGGCATCGGTGAACTCTTGAACTGCTTCGGGAACGGTCAATCCTGCAACGTCGGGGACCGTCTCCCGCTCGGTAGCGTTCGCTACCGCGGAACCACCAAGGGAGATTGCCCCCACGGCTGCCACAACCGCAACGGCTTTCTTGAATGACGTGCGCATTTCGTTTCCTTCCTCGGATTTTTTGGCTTACGAGACAATGGTGGTCCCGGTACCTTGGAAGAAGCCTGGAACTGGCTGGGAAGCTGGTACCAGCTGCGTATCGGCATATTTCGGCATCCGAACGGATTGACCGATTCGATACCGTCCTGCGGCTGATGGGTAACGGGCTGATCGCGGGAGGGCGGGGTGCGATCATTACCCCGTGCTCGTGGATGTGTTGGGTTATCTCGGTATCGCCGTGTTCGCGGCCTCGGGAGCGCTGATCGGTGTTCGGAAGCGCTTGGACTTGTTCGGTGTCTGCGTCGTCGGAATCACGACGGGCATCGGCGGCGGCATCATCAGGGACATCCTGTTGGGCATCCATCCGCCGACTTCGTTGGATCAGTGGCCGAATCTGGCGGTCGCCTTCGCGTCGTCGCTCCTGGTCTTCATTGCTCATCCGGTGATGAACCGGGTCTGGCGGGGAGTGCTGCTCTTCGACGCCTTCGGTATGGGCCTGTTCGCGTCGACCGGTGCGTCCATCGCGCTGGATCACGGTGGCAGCTCACTGTCGGCATGCCTGATCGGCGCGACGACTGCCGTGGCCGGCGGAGTCATCCGCGACATTCTGGTCAACGAGGTGCCGCTGTTGCTGCGTCGTGATCTCTACGCAGTTCCCGCGTTGCTGGGTTCGGCATCGGTTGCTGTGGTCGACGGACTCGGATGGTCGGCGAACTTCGGCCTGGTCATAGGGACCGTTGCGGCCACTGGTCTGCGCATTCTGGCGCTGTGGCGACGATGGAATCTGCCGATTGCCAGCCGGTTGCCGGCTGAGGACTAGGACACACCCAGGCCCCTCTCAGACATATCTCAGTCCGTCAGGCCAAACTGTAACGATGCGCATTTTGGTAGTCGACGACGATCGAGCGGTTCGCGACTCGCTTCGGAGATCGCTGACCTTCAATGGTTACCAGGTAGACATCGCCGTCGACGGCTTGGATGCGTTGGAGAAGGTGGCCGCGGCGCGACCGGATGCACTGGTTCTGGACGTCATGATGCCGCGTCTCGACGGCCTCGAAGTCTGCAGGCGACTGCGCAGCACCGGAGATGATCTTCCGATTCTGGTCCTCACCGCTCGTGACTCGGTGTCCGAGCGTGTGGCAGGTCTGGACGCAGGCGCCGACGACTATCTACCGAAGCCGTTCGCGCTCGAAGAGCTTCTCGCGAGATTGCGTGCTCTACTTCGCCGCACCGCCATGGAAGCAGGCGAAGAATCGGAAGCGATGGAATTCGCCGACCTCTCGCTCGACCCGGTGACCCGCGAAGTGACGCGCGGTGATCGGTCCATCAGCCTGACCCGTACCGAGTTCTCGCTGATGGAGATGCTCATGATGAACCCGCGCCGGGTGCTGACGCGGAGCCGCATCCTCGAAGAGGTCTGGGGGTACGACTTCCCGACGTCGGGTAATGCGCTCGAGGTCTATGTCGGCTATCTGCGACGCAAGACCGAAGCCGAAGGTGAGTCGAGACTGATACACACGGTCCGCGGTGTCGGCTACGTTCTGCGTGAAACGCCCCCGTGATGGTTGCTCCTCTCGGGCGTAGGCCCGCGGGCCCGCTCACCGCCGATCCGGCGGCGATGCGCCCACCCATGCCCTTGACCAGGTCGGTTTCGCTTCGCTGGCGGGTGACGTTGCTTGCTGCCTCGGTCGTGGCCATCGCTGTGGCGGTGATGGCGATCGCGGCGTACGCGGTGGTCTCGCGCGCGCTGTACGGCGACGTCGACAATCAGTTGCGTAGTCGTGCGGATGCATTGATCAACAGCAACGTCGTGACGTTCGATCCGCGCTACGTCGCAGGTGCCACGCTCTACAGCACCGACGTGTCGGTGGCGTTGATCTTTCCGGATCTGACGAAGTACGTCCCTCCCGGTTCGAAGGTGCCGATCGGGGACGAGGAGATGGCCGTCGCGCAGGGGACGACCGAGTCGTCTCTGCGTACTGTCGACGGACAACGGGTTCTGAGCCAGCGCACCATGGACGGCAGTGCCATCATCATCGCGCAAAGGCTTTCTCCGACAGGCGAAGTGCTCGATCGACTCGCCTGGGTGTTGCTCATCGTCGGTGGTTGCGGTGTCGTTTTGGCGGCAGGAGCCGGAATGGCGGTGGGCAGAACAGGTCTGCGCCCGATCGCGAGATTGACCGCGGCCGCCGAGCGGGTGGCGCGCACCGATGATCTGACGCCGATCCCTGTCACGGGCGACGACGAATTGGCCCGGCTGACCGAAAGTTTCAACACGATGCTCCGGGCGCTCGCGGAGTCGCGGGGCCGGCAGAGTCGCCTCGTCGCCGACGCCGGACACGAGCTTCGGACCCCGCTGACATCGTTGCGTACCAATATGGAGTTGCTGATCGCGTCGGGACGACCTGGGGCGCCGTCCATTCCGGACGAGGACATGGCCGAGCTGCGGAGCGATGTCGTCGCGCAGATTCAAGAACTGTCCACTCTCGTCGGCGATCTGGTGGATCTGGCGCGTGAGGACGCACCGGAGACGGTGTTCGAGCGTGTCGATCTGGGTGACGCGGTGGAACGCAGCCTCGAGCGTGCGCGCCGACGCCGCAACGAGATCGAGTTCAAAGCGACGCTCCAACCGTGGTTCGTGTACGGCGATCAAGCGGGCCTCTCGCGTGCGGTACTCAATGTTCTCGACAACGCGGCGAAGTGGTCTCCCACGGGCGGCGAAGTTCGAGTGGTCATGCGCAAGATCGGTGACGGGCTATTGGAACTCACCGTCGACGATGCAGGCCCTGGTATTCCGGAGGAAGACCGGCAGTTGGTGTTCGAACGCTTCTATCGGTCCACTGCTTCGCGTTCGATGCCAGGTTCGGGTCTCGGACTGGCGATCGTTCGGCAGGTGGTGGTCAAACACGGCGGCACCATCGGTGTCGAGGTCTCCGATCGGGGTGGAGCGCTGATTCGTATCGTGCTGCCGGGTGAGGCTGCGCCTGATCTGGATCCGACAGTCACGGCAAACTGATAGGCAGGTCTCAGCGCCCTCTCAGTCCGGCCCGGCAAAGTAGACGTCAACAAGGCGGGCGACCTCGTCCGAAATACGGGGTTTCTACTGAAAGAAGCGACAAGCAGATGACCGATGATCGTAAAGAACCAGAGCAGAACGACTCTGTACCCACGCAGCAGAGCCCGACCTCGCAGGATCCTGCTCGGAATCAGGCCGATCAGCACTCGACGCAGCAATTCCCGACGCAGCAGCATGCACCGCAGGGGCCGTACGGACAGCAGGGAAGCGGACAATACGGTCGTCCGGCATACGGGCAGAACCCTTATCAGCCGGGGTACGGCTACAACCAGCAGCATGCGGCCCCCCAACAGCACGCGGCTCCGCAGCATCACGAGCGCCCGCAGCAGGCGCCCGCAGCGCTGAAAAGTCGGCCCGGCCGAACGACTCTGGTAGCAGGGGCCATTGCCCTCGTACTGGTCGGCGGCGGAATCGGCGGTGCTGTCGGTGCATTGGCAACCAACAATGCCAACAACTCTGGGACAGCGACCAATTCGTTGAACTCGACGGTCACCGCGGCGCAGCCTGCCGCGAACATTCCGGACGGGTCCATCCAGGCGGTCGCCAACAAGGTGCTGCCCAGTGTCGTGCAGATTCAGGTGAAGGGAAGCCAGGCCGAAGGTGAAGGCTCGGGTGTCATCCTCTCCTCGGACGGTCTCATCCTCACCAACAATCACGTGGCAACCGGTGCGGGAGCGAACGGCAAACTCACCGTTGCGTTTTCGGACGGCTCGGTCGCCGACGCAACGCTCGTCGGTGCAGACGCAGTCTCCGACATGGCCGTCATCAAGGCCGAAGGAAAGACAGGCCTGACACCGATCGAGCTGGGGTCGTCGTCGAACCTGCAGGTCGGTCAGCAAGTGGTTGCCATCGGCTCGCCGTTGGGTCTCGCGGGCACGGTGACGACCGGAATCGTGTCCTCGCTCAACCGGCCTGTGTCGACGAGCGGAGAATCGGGCAACCAGAACTCGGTGATCGACGCCATCCAGACGGACGCAGCGATCAACCCCGGTAACTCCGGCGGTGCCCTCGTCAACACGGACGGACAGCTCATCGGCATCAATACGGCCATCGCAACGCTGGGTGGCAGCGAGTCATCGGGCACGCAGAGCGGATCCATCGGGCTCGGCTTCGCCATTCCCGTCGATCAGGCCCGTCGCATCGCCGACGAGTTGACCAAGACCGGTAAGGCGACGCAGGCCATGATCGGTGTGCAGGTGCCCTCACAGGACGATGCAAACGGTGCGACAGTCGTGGAAGTGACCGAGGGCGGACCGGCTGCTGCTGCAGGCATCCCCAAGGGTGCTGTCATCACCAAGGTCGACGACCGGGTCATCTCCACCGGCGATGCTCTGATCGCAGCAGTGCGCTCCCACGCACCGGGCGACTCGGTGACCATCACCTACACCGACGGCGGCAGCGAGAAGACGGCCGACGTCAAGCTCGGTACAGCCGAGCCGCAGACTGCTGCGGTGCAGGCGCCGACGGAGTCTCAGTCGCCGTTGCAGATCCCCGGCTTCCCCGGAGGGCGCTGATGTTGTCGGACACGGACCGCCTCGCGACCGTTGCAACGATTTACGCACAGCGTGAGTCCTCGAAGGGGCCTACTACTACGGTGAGCACTATGGAACTCGAGGCACCTCTGGCTGGCCGAGCGTTGGTCGTGATCGTGGACGACCGAACCGCGCACAGCACTGAACAGGATTCGACCGGCCCACTGGTGACGGAACTACTCACCGAAGCGGGTTTCTTGGTGGACGGAGTTGTCGCAGTCACCTCGGACGAAGTGGATGTCCGCAATGCGCTCAACACTGCTGTCATCGGCGGCGTCGACTTGGTGGTGTCGATCGGAGGCACCGGTGTATCCCCGCGTGATGTGACCCCGGATGTCACTGCCGAGGTTCTCGATCGTGAGATACCGGGCATCAGCGAAGCGCTGCGTTCGTCCGGACTCGCCGCGGGATCTCTCGACGCTGGTCTCTCGCGTGGTCTGGTCGGCGTATCGGGCAGCACCCTGGTGGTGAACCTCGCGTCCTCGCGTGCCGCTATTCGTGACGGTATGGCGACGCTGACACCGCTGGCCAGCCAGGTGATCTCCGACCTGTCGGGGCTCGATGCCTGAGCAGGGCGAATAGTGCCCGAGAACAACGAAGACGAAAAGAGCCGGGCCCGGATCGATCGGGCCCGGCTCGCTCGCATATTCGGAGACGTTCTGCCCGAGACCACAGGAGACGAGCGTCCGGGGGGACAAGAATCGGCTTCGGATGACTGGTTCCGTCGAGAGCGTCCACCCCATCACATTTGATGTGATCCACGACACATTTTGATACTCGAATCACAGTCGTGTTAGTCGATCGTTTACCTGGCGTTAGCGCCGCTGCGTGATTCGACCGTGTTGCCCGACTTCGGATCACGCTGATTAGAACAACGTTCAAACATACTGGCGTCTATCGATCCGGGGGTGTAGTTGAAACGTCTCCCCACTTCAGAGCTGTTATCTGCGGCGGTGAGGTTTGTAACAGAAAGGCAACGGCGGTTATAGATGTGATCCGGGTTACTAGTCGGTAGGCTGTTAAAGCCGTTCACATGCAAGTAACACATAACAATTCGATCATGTACGACGCTGAATCGTAGGGATTGTCACGATCCGGCAACTCCTCTAATGTTCCCCTCAGCTTCCGACAGCAAGGGCGTGGGAATACACGCTCCGACTCCTTCTGCCGGAACTACTACGAACGACGATCCCCAGGATCTAGTTCTGCTCGGGGAGCTCGGCAAAGCAGCCGGCGTGACCCGAGGGTGAAAGCCACAAGCTTCCCGTGCGAACGCGCTGGGACTGAACATGATGAGGAAGTAAATGACGGAGATCCAGAAGCCGCGGCGTAGCCGTGGACTGAAGTCCATGGGCGCTGCAGTTGTTGCCGGCGCTTCGGTTGTCGGCCTGGTGCTCGGTACGGGTACCGCGTCCGCAGCAGTCGACAGTTCCAACTCGGTTGTGGATGCCAACGGCAACCTCATCACCGTCACGCTGTCCGACACGTTCCTCAACAGCGTTCCGCCGCTCGACGGCAACCCGCTCACCCGTGAGTGGTTCGCCAACGGCGTTGCAGGCTGGGAAGTTACCGGACCTGACGCTGACGACTTCGAAGGCACCGTAGCCATCGGCTACCAGGTCGGCTACCCGGCTAGCCTCGGCGGCGCACTGACCATCGGATGGGGTACCCCGAGCATCACCGCCAGTGCCGGCGTCGGTGGAACCATCGATCCGTTCGCTGCTCCGACCACCGGACCGGCCAGCCTGCCGATCGATGTTGGCATCGGTGCGGAAGCTCAGCTGATCCCGACCGCTGATCTCTCTGTTGCGATTGCACCCGGCCCCGGCGTTGTGCAGTCCGAAGGCGCTTACGCAGTCATCAACGACTCGGCTGACATCACCTCTTCTTCGGGTGACGCAACCGGCCCGAGCGGAACCATCCAGGTCGCAAACCTGCACGGCACCGCAACCGGCATCCTCGGCAACGTCCGCGTTCGCCCGTACGTCTCGGTCACCAGCTCCACCGGCGACATTGCAGTCACCTACGGTGCACCGTGGACCTTCAACTGATCTCGATCGGTTGATCTGAGCTTCACCTCGGCGCCCAGGCGCTGACAAAACGATCGGGCCCGTCCGGAATTCTCCGGGCGGGCCCGATCTGTGTGTCCCTCGTTCCTTTAGGTTGCGCGAGCTCTCGTCGTGAGATGAATGAGTTCGCGAGAAATGGCTGATACTTGATGCGCTCGACATTGATCTCGGTTGTTGCACTGTCCGCGCTGGTTGCGCTGACCGGGTGCAGCAGTAGTGATTCCAGCAGCGACTCGGCCTCTGGTGCCAACGCGGAGGTCTGTGCGCAGTTTGCGACTGCCTACAACAACTTGGCCGATCTGACGAAGGCCGGGCCGGGAAGTGCCGAAGGAGTCGACAAGTGGGAGGCAGACAAGGATTCGGCGGTCGCTGAATTCTCTGCGTCCGTAGACGAGGCTTCCGATTCCGTGAAGGAAAGCCTCACGACGCTTGTTGCGGCTCTGCCTGCGGATTCGCTCGAACTGGCCGAGCCCGACAGCGAGTCGGGGCAAGCGCTCGTCGACAATGCAACCGCAGTGTCGAACTCGTGCGATGCCGATGGAAACCCTGTGGAACTATCGGAATTCCCACTGCAGAAATTCAACTGAATTACTTTTTGACAACGAAAAAGGCCCGCTTTCGCCGAATTGAATGGCAAAAGCGGGCCTTGTGCTGTGTTTCCGATCTACGGCTTTGCGTGCTGCCCGGGAGCGGTGTCGTCGGAATCTCCGATGGCTTCGCCGCTGCCGCCGGTGTCGTCGGAAGGAGTGGAGAGCTTGCGCCCGACGTCCGTGCCGCCGGCGAGGATGTCGCGGATCTGGACGAGCACGTCGACGTCGCTCAGCTCTTTCTCGGCTTTGCTGACGAAGCGCTTCTTGGCGGTGTTGACCGGAAGTATGAGCACGAAGTAGACCACCGCGGCGATGATGACGAAGTTGATGACTGCGGTGACGACTGCGCCGACATTGATGAAAGTCTCAGGGCTGGAGGTGATCTGGAATCCCCAGCCGTACTCGTTCGAACCGCCGATGGCGCTGACGAGTGGGTTGATGATGTTGGTGGTGAACGCTGTCACGATGGCGGTGAACGCGGCGCCGACGACCACCGCAACAGCGAGGTCGACGACGTTGCCGCGGAGTAGAAAATCTTTGAATCCTTTGAGCATGAAGCCTCCCTGCAGTCGTTCCAACGGGCCGGTGATTGCGTCGTCAACGAGGCTAGTCGAGATGAGTGCTCATGCGTTGGTATGCGCAGAGGTGATCGAAAATGTGTGTACGTGGCAGGTACGCACAACTTCGTCGCCAATTGTTAATGACGGCGGGTCGTTCGTCCCGTATCCTTCCCCGGAGAATAGGCCTCGGTGCCGGTCGAGGCGGATGGATTCATGTTGTATGAGGGGAACCATGAACGAGTCTCGTTTTTCCGCGCTTCGTAGGTTCGGCCGTATCGCTGCGCTCGGAGCAGTGGCGTCCGTGGCCGTCGGACTCATGTCCACGGGTGCAGCCAATGCGGAAGCCTTCGTCCCACTCGCCAACGGCGAGAAAATTGCGGGCCCGTACAAGATCGCCCACTTCGACGAATCTGCGAAGGTCGCGCCGCAGATTGCCTTCAACGGTCTCAACCGCAACGCCTGGGCGACGGGCACTGCACTGGCCGAGGTCCCCGAAGGTGCGACAGGCACGCTGAAGACGGGCTACCTCGTCGGGTGCCAGCTCGACATGGACGACTTGTCGCTCGGGGTCAATTTCGATGCAGGCATCGAGGGCGGCAACATCAACCTCATCGAGCTGTTCCCGGACCTGTTCCAGATCGGCGCCATCGGCGACACCACCAACAGCATCGGCGGCGGCCTCGAATTCAACATCCCACTCCAGGACCGCGAGGTCGCTCAGGTCGAGATCGAGGACAAGGACGTGGTCGGGCCGTTGACCGCGATCCAGTACCAGGACGTCGGGATCTCGGTGTCCAACTGCGGTGGCTACGCCCAGGCGCGCTCGTACACGACGCTGGAGCTGACCGGCAACTACCGCTTCAAGGGCACCCTGTACGGCCAGCCGTTCAGCCTCGGCTGACACGCGCTTCCACGATGACTTCGCCGGACCTCACGAGGGGATACAAGACGTTGAACAAGACGAAGACCGCGGCGGCACGCATGGCGGCACTGGGCGCAGCAGGGGCCGTCGCACTCGGGTTCTGGTCGGCGGGTCCGGCCAGTGCCGACGTGTTCGTTCCGCTTCCCGACAACCAGATCAGCAAGACTCTTATCGATGGAACGGTGGTGACGGTCAAGGGTTTCGGTCAGAGTGCCGTCGTCTCACCGTCATTGGGGGCGACGCCCACCCAGCGCAACGTGTGGGTCACGGGCAATTACACCGTCGAGACCAACAACGCCGACGGCGGCACCATCGAGCCGGGCTTCCTCGTCGGATGCCAGGTCGATTTCGCGGCGGGAATCGACGGAGGCGTCGGTGCGAGCTTCGGGCAGGGCAACCTCATCACTCTCGACACCGATGCGGATGAGCCGTTCCAGGTTCTCACGACCCAACCCAACGAATACGAAATCGGTGCGGGCCTCAACCTCCAGCTTGCACCGGGGCAGCTGAACGACGTCAAACTCGTCGGCGACGAGACCACCGCGACGATCGACGGCGTGGACATCGCCACCCAGGTCGACAACGACTTCGATTTCGTGGGTAACGGCGGGGGTTACACGTACGCGGACGAGACGTTGGGTGTGTCCGGCTGCGCCGGGTTCGCCGAAGCACGTTCCTACGTCAATGTCACGGTCGAGAACGACGCAGTCACATCGACGGTCACACTGTGGGGACAGCCCTTCAGTATCGGGTGACTCACCAGCCCGACAGTCAGTCAGTCAGATGTGACTGTCAGTGAAATGTGACGGTCAGAGCGCTGACCAACGATGCGGCGGCTACGGTCGTCGCGTCGTCGGGTGACATGGCCACCAACACCACACGGTCGCTGTCACGTTGACCTGTGCTCTTCGGGGACACCAGCACGACGACGGATTTCGACGCCAGCACCCGCGCAGCCGGTTCCTCGGATTCACCTACGGTCAGCACGTCGACGGTGTCTCCTTCACGCAGTAGGTCCGTCACGCCTGCGTCCGTGAGGCGCACCGGCACGATCCGGGCGTCGGGCGAGTCGATCGCGGCCTCGGCAAGGCGCGAGGTGAGCAGCCGGACGTCGGTGATGGGTTCCCCGGCGCGGATAGGGCCTGCCACGGTGTGCGCGGTCGCGTCGCCGATGTCGGTGAGAGTGCCCGACGGTACCGACGCGGGATCGAAATCCGCCAGCCGGACATCGGCGTCGGTCAGGGGAGTGCCAGGCGCCAGATCGCGCGCAGCGACGACCACCGACATGCGCTCCGTCGCAGCGGCGTCCTCGGCGAACAGAACGACGGCGATCGCGGCGAGCGCGCCCGCCGCGATGCGTCGTAACAGAATGGCGCGAGCCCGACCAGGTCGGAGCGTGAGACGGTCCAGCAGGGTGGCGTCGAGTCGAGGATGTCGCTGCGGCATGGCGTCACGCTAGCGTCAGGAAGGCTCGTCGTTGCACGCCACAGGCCCCGGCTGTGGATAACGCCGGGGCCTGTGGATGAAGCCGAAATCTAGGAGCTTGCAGCTGCCTTCGCGGTGGAGGGCGTCGACGACGTCGAGCTCGAGGAACTGCTGCTGGCGGCCGGTGTCGACGGGGTCGACTCGGTCTTCGCCGGAGCCTTGTCGCTCTTGGATTCGCCTGCGCTTTCGCTGGCGGTGCTCGATCCGCTGCGGCTGTCGGTTCGGTAGAATCCGCTGCCCTTGAAGACGATGCCGACGGAGTTGAACAACTTCCGTAGCTTGCCGGTGCACTGCGGGCACACCGTGAGCGAGTCCTCGCTGAACGACTGAACGATGTCGAACCGGTTGTCGCACTCGGTGCAGGCGTATGAATATGTGGGCATCGATGTTCCTCCGCGCTGGTCCACTGGTCACCAAGGAAGATGTCGCCACGGGCTCGGGTCCGACCATTGGTGTGCCGAAAAACTGCTGAAACTGTACTGACTAGAGAGAGCATTAGCACTCTACAGTCATGACTGCCAACGCGGCGATTCGGGCAACTATTCCCTGCGTAGAGTCACCAGCCCACGCGCTGGGGTCAGCGCATGGGAAGCGCGACGATCATGCGGTTCCTCGGGCAGTTCCTCGACCAATTCCTCGTCACGGACCACCGCAACCACGGAAGTACCGGGATCGACCAGATCGAGTGTTCTGTCGTAGAAACCGGCGCCCCGGCCCAGGCGAACTCCCCGTAAATCGACCGCGAGAGCGGGGATGAACACAAGATCGCACCCGCTCACCGTCGCCGGTTCCAGTATTTCTCCGGTGGGTTCCGACAATCCGTACGGAGCCGTCCGAAGGCTGTCTCGACCTGTGTACTCTGCCCAGTGCAACGGCCCTGGCGCACGAGCTATCGGGACGAGAACCACAGTCGACTCCCGGCGCAACGCGTCGAGCAGGTCGAGTGAACCGGGCTCGCTTCCGACCGGCACATATGCCGCCACGGCCGACGCTCCGCGCGCCGAATCGGCCGCGGCGTGACAGAGTTTCAGAGATTCTGCTGCGCGCTCGGCGACATCGACGGAGCGACGGGAAGCCACGATGCGGCGACGCCATTCCTGTTTCGACATCGGCGTCACCGGGTCACCGGCAGTCATGCATCCGAGTCCAGTGTCATGGATGCAAGCTTAGGCATTACAGGGGAACCGTCAGGACATGCGGAGCAGGTCCGCAGAGACCATGGATAGGGTGGGCAGTATGACAGAAGCCGCGACAGATTCAGCACGGCACTTTCGGACTGCGATCGTTCCCGCAGCAGGCATGGGAACACGCTTTTTGCCGGCAACGAAGACCGTTCCGAAAGAGCTGCTCCCGGTAGTGGACACGCCGGGAATCGAACTCGTCGCGGGAGAAGCCGCCGACTCCGGTGCGCAACGCCTTGTGATCGTCACCTCACCCGGCAAGGACGGCGTCGTCGCACACTTCGTCGAAGACCTGGTTCTCGAAACCAAGCTCGAGAAGAGCGGCAAGCTCAAGATGCTCGAGAAAGTACGCGTCGCGCCTGCATTGCTCGACGTCCAATCCGTGGTGCAGAACGAGCCGCTCGGGCTCGGTCACGCCGTCGCATGCGCCGAGGAAGTCCTCGACGACGACGAAGACGCAGTCGCGGTTCTTCTGCCCGACGACCTGGTGCTGCCGCGCGGTGTGCTCGACGTCATGGCGCGTGTCCGTGCCAAGCGCGGCGGAACAGTGCTGTGCGCGTTCGAGGTTCCCGAGGAGAACGTCTCGGCGTACGGCGTCTTCTCGGTGGAAACCGTGCCGGACGCAGTCAACCCCAACGTTCTCAAGGTCACCGGCATGGTCGAGAAGCCGAAGCGCGAGGACGCGCCGTCGCTGTTCGCTGCCGCAGGCCGCTATCTGCTCGACCGGGCCATCTTCGACGCATTGCGACGCATCGAGCCCGGCGCAGGCGGCGAACTTCAGCTCACCGACGCGATCGCTCTGCTCATCGCGGAGGGGCATCCGGTTCACGTCGTCGTGCATCGTGGATCCCGACACGACCTCGGAAATCCCGGGGGATACCTTCGTGCTGCGGTTGACTTTGCACTCGAACGTGACGATTACGGTCCGACGTTGCGTGAGTGGCTCACCGAGCGCCTGAGTGACGACTGGGCGCCGCAACTCACCAAGTACGAATAGGCCCGACGTGACCAGATAGAGGAAGGGCCAGATGCGCTCGGTTGAGGATCAGCAGACCCGAGTGACTGCTGCGGCGGTTGCTCCACGGCCTGTTCGGGTCGCGATCTCGGAAGCGCAGGGTCTGCTGTGTGCGGAAGAAGTCGTCACCGAGCGTCCACTGCCCGGTTTCGACCAGGCCGCCATCGACGGCTATGCGGTGCGTAGCGTCGACGTCTCGGCAGCGGGAACCGACCTGCGAAACGAGGACGACGAGCGGATCGATCTGACGCTGCCCGTCGTCGGCGAGGTCAGTGCCGGTTCGAGGCAGCCGATTCGGCTACAGCCACGCCAGGCGGTCCGCGTCGACACCGGTGCGCCGCTGCCGACGCTCGCGGACGCGGTGCTGCCGCTCGACCGGACCGACGGCGGCCGCGCCAGGGTCAAGGTGTTCCGGCCGGTGCGCTCGGGTGATTACGTGCGCAAGATCGGCGACGACGTCCAACCCGGCGACGTTGCGGTACGCGCAGGCACGATCATCGGCGCAGCGCAGGTGGGTCTGCTCGCTGCCGTGGGCCGCGACAAGGTGCTGGTGCATCCGCGACCTCGGCTCTCGGTCATCTCGGTCGGCGGCGAGCTCGTCGACACCGACCGCACTCCAGGCCCGGGCCAGGTGTACGACGTCAACTCCTACGCGCTCGCCGCAGCGGCGCGTGACGCAGGTGCGGACGTCAACCGCGTCGGCATCGTCAGCACCGACCCCAAGCGACTGCGCGAGGTCGTCGAAGGGCAGTTGATCAGGTCCGAGATCGTCGTCATCGCGGGAGCAGTCGGCGGAGGCGCATCCGATGGTGTCCGAGAAGCACTCTCGGATCTCGGGGACCTCGAGGTCGAACGCGTCGCGATGCATCCCGGATCGGTGCAGGGTTTCGGGCAGCTCGGACGCGACGAGGTACCCACCTTTCTGTTGCCCGCCAACCCGGTCAGCGCACTCGTCGTGTTCGAGGTGATGGTGCGGCCGCTCATCCGCATCGCGCTCGGGCGTCGACAGCCGATGCGCCGCACCGTCACCGCGCGAACCGTCGCCCCGATCACGTCGATCGAGGACCGCAAAGGGTATCTGCGTGGCCAACTCATGCGCGACGAAGGCACCGGCGAATACCTCGTCCAGGCGCTCGGAGGGGCTCCCGGTTCCTCCTCGCACCTTCTTGCCACGCTCGCCGAAGCCAACTGCCTCGTCGTCATCGACCCCGACGTGACCGAAATCAGAACCGGTGAGGAAGTGGACGTCTCGTTCCTCGCGCAGAGGGGATAGGACGCTTTTCGTCGAGCCGGGGTGCAGGCGCTAATGTCGACAGATGCCGCGCACGTGGTCGAGCCACCCTGGTTGGCCCGCGAAACTGGGACCGTTGACAGTTGCCGCGGGCAACGTCACGGTCCGCCCTGTCCGACTTCGCGACGCCGGGGCATGGAGTCGTCTGAGGTTGGGGGATCGTGCGCACCTCGAACCGTGGGAACCCACGGGCGACGGATCATGGGACGCGCGTCACCACGTCTCGTCGTGGCCCGCGTTGTGTTCCGGTCTGAAGTCCGAGGCGCGCAAGGGACACATGCTGCCGATGGCCATCGAGGTGGACGGCGAGTTCTGCGGACAGATCACCGTCGGCAACATCATTCGCGGTGCACTGCGGTCGGCCTGGATCGGCTACTGGGTCGCCAAGGACGTCAACGGACGTGGTGTTGCCACAGCGGCTTTGGCGCTCGGCCTCGATCACTGCTTCGGGCCGGTCGGCCTCCATCGTGTCGAGGCGACCGTCCGCCCGGAGAATCTGGCCAGCCAGGCGGTGTTGCGCAACGTCGGATTCCGTGAAGAGGGGTTGCTGCGCAATTACCTCGACGTCGACGGCCGGTGGCGCGATCATCTGCTGGTGGCGATGACGTCCAACGAGGTTCAGGGGACCGTCGCCGATCGTCTGGTGCGCACCGGCCGCGCCGCGTGGGCATAGCGCGCCACTTCTCACCGTCGACAGGCGCGATCCCGTCACCTTCCGCACAGAACTGGGCCGCGATGCGCACGTGCATGTCAGACTCGAGACTGATGTGACTAAAGTGACGTGTGTGTAATTCAGGTCGGCGCGTCTCCGCGGTTCCGCCGCGAAACCCGCATAGCCTGATCACGCCAGAAGATGTCGCAGTCGTCAGGTAGGAAGGAGCGCCGGAATGCCCAACTCGATCATATGGATCGGTCTGGTCGCCATCTGGCTGTTCGTCCTGCTCCCGATGATGATGAGCAAGCGCCCGCGCATCATGCAGACCTCCGATGCGGCACTCGCCACCCGAGTCCTGCACCGCGGCGGCAGCACGAAGCCCACACGGGGTCCGGCCGCAGGACATGCGAGCGACCCAGATTGGCGCCCCGAGTACGACGAGCGAGTATCGGCACCCGCCAGCGTCGTCTTCGGGCGCAATGCACCGAGTATCGACGCGGAGGACCCGATGGACACTCACGCAGAAGCCGAGGACACCGATCTGGACGAGGCGGAAGAACGCGCCTACGTTCCGAACCGACGAGGACGCGGTGGATTCGACCCCGAGGCCGACGCCCTTGCGCGCGCCGCACGGTATTCGTTCCGCCAACGTGCCGTCCTCGGACTGGTTTTCGCGATCATCACCACCGCGGCGCTGGCCGTCATCATCTCCGCGATGCTGTGGTGGCTCTGTGGGCTGTCCGTGGCCGCACTCGCCGGCTACATGTACTACCTGCGTCGCCAGGTGCAGATCGAGCAGGAGATCCGCCGTAGGCGCATGACCCGGATGGGTCGCTCGCGCCTCGGCGTCGAATCACGCAGCGACGACGAACTCAAACTCGTTCCCCAGCGTCTGCGCCGTCCGGGCGCCGTCGTATTGGAAATCGACGACGAGTCGCCCGAGTTCGACCATCTGGACCACTACGACGAGCCGTTCCAGCAGTCCGCTCCCGCCAACGAGGATGTACGACGGGCATCGGGGGCCTGACGTTCGGTGGATCGCGAACCCTTTGATAGGGTTTGCGCAGCGGTCGCAAGACCGTGAAAGAAGGGGCTGTGGCGCAGTTGGTAGCGCGTCTCGTTCGCATCGAGAAGGTCAGGGGTTCGATTCCCCTCAGCTCCACCACGAAGTGACAGGCCCGAGCAGCGGGCTACCGAATCTGCTCGGTGCCTGCAATCGCCGCGTTCGCCAGTCCTCGTCTCAGATCGATTGCGTCGCCGAGTCTCCGGGCCAACTGCGGGTGCGAACGAACCACCGCGTCCATTGCCTCACGTGGGATCGCGAGTAGAACGGTCTCGGTCAGCGCAACAGCACCGGAGATCACCTGCTGGCGGGTCAACGCCGTCAATCCGAAGTACTCCCCGGGTCCCAGTTCGCCGATGAGCGCCTGTGTTCCGCCTTCGGTCTCGACGACGAGCGAGACGTGGCCGCGTGCGATGAACAGAAGCGCATCGGGGGTATCACCTGCGCGTTGCACGATCTCACCGGCTGCGTACTCCACGAGTCGGGCATGGCTCTCGACGAGCGCGATGTCCTCACCGGGTACGTGAAGCGCGGTGGCCACGCGCGTCAGTTCGCGGTGAACGTCTGCGCGCTGACGATCGGTATCCGGTTGCGCATCGTCGAGATGCAGTCCGCTGCGCCGTGACGCGTACCAGAGGCGCTGCAGCAGAGTCGCTTTGGTACGCGACTCGTCGGCGGGCGAGAGCAACGGCACGGACACGCGATACTGGCCTTCACCCAGTGGCACGGCACTCGGTTCCAGATGTGGCACGCGGGTGGGTAGATCGCGTGCGGTGGCGACGAGCATCGCCACGACGCCGTCGGGTGAATCGGACGTCGAGAACGTCAACGTGAGCGCAGCGCTGTACGAGGCGCCCTGCACGCGCGTCAGGTTCTTGAACGAGCCCTGTGCGAGGAGCGCGTTGGGGACGATCTGCAATCCGTTGCCGGTGTCGATATGAACCGCGCGCCAGTTGACTTCGACGATGCGGCCCTTCGCCGACGCCGTATCGAGCCAATCGCCGAGCTGGAAGGGCTGCTCGAACAGCAGGAGCAGACCGGCGATGATCGAGCCGACCGCATTCTGCAGCGCCAGGCCGATGACGATGGAGGTGACACCCAACGCTGCGAACAGTCCTCCGACGTCGGCGCCCCAGACGACGGAGAACAGCACTCCGAGGCTGATGACGATGACGACGAGTCTGCCGAGGTCGACGAAGATCGAGGGCAGGCGGCTACGCCAGGTGTCGGTGCCCGCGTTGGAGAACAACACGGCGTTGGCGCCGGACAGCACGAAGAGAATAACGAGGAAGCCGAGGACCGTCGCGATGATCCGCGACCAACTCGCCTCGACGGACTCGCTCTCGACCTGGCTGATCAGAAGCAGCAGCGCAAGGGCGGGCAGCACGTAGTTGCGCAGCAACAGAACCGGTTTGACGAAGTTGCTTCCGCGTCGCTGCAGTGACGCGTGTATTTCGGTGAGGATCAGCAGCGCGACGGGCAGCGCCACCACGACCAGGACGGCCGGCCAGAACCACGGCTGCGAGACGAGATCAGACATCGATGACTCCTGTGGCCAGTGCCCAGACCTGCTCGGTTCCCGTGGCGGTCTCGACCGTGCCGACTGCTGTGAACGTGTACGTGTTCGCCAGGGTGTCGCGCACTCGTTGGCTCACGAAGACACCTGGAGTTCGATCGACCGCGTGCACACGATGGGCCAGATCGATCGCGTCTCCCCACAAGTCGTAGACCATCGATTTCTGGCCGACGAGTCCACTCGACAGTGGTCCACTGTCGACTCCGGCCCGCAGGGTGAGACGAGCGCCGTTCTGTGCGTTGAAACGACCGACGATCTCGCCCAGTTCGGTCGCGAACCTCACCACACGCTCGACATGGTCGACGCGGGGGACGACCAGTCCGCAGCTGGCGAGGAACCCGTTTCTCAGATTGCGCACGCGTTCGACACCGTGCCGCTCGGCGGCCTCTTCGAAACTGTGAATCAGCGCGTTGAATGCCGCGCTCGACTTCTCCGAGGAGATGCCGGCGGCATAGTCGCCGAAGCCCACCAACTCGGCGAAGATCACCGACACATCCTTGTGCTCGGCGCTGATGTTGGATTCGCCGTCGCGATACCGTTTCGCGACCGGCGCAGGCATCAGGTTGTGCAGAAGTTCCTCGTTCTCCTTCTGCTGTTCCTGCAGCAACTGCTGCTTCGTCGCCAAGCTGTGGCTCATGTCGTTGAATGCCCTTCCGAGCTCACCGAGTTCGTCGTCGGTGGTGACCGGAATGTCGACACCCAGATTTCCCGCGCTGATCTCGCGGACAGCACCGGCCAGCTGCTTGAGCGGCCGAGTGAACACCCGGGCCAGCAGCAACGACAGCAGCGATACGAGCAGCACGATCGCCGCGGTCGACAACGCGAGGTTGCGCGCGAACCGGTCCACCGGTGCCAACGCCTCGTCGGAGTCGATCTTCGCGACCAGCACCCAGTCGATTCCCGGAATGTCGAGAGGGGTGTACGCGACGAGTGTGTCCTCCCCGGTGTAATCGTCGGCGACCTCCACTCCGGTCTCACCGGCCAGTGCCGCGTTGACTGCAACGGTGTCGACCGGTTGAAGCAGAATGCTCCCACCGCGTGCCACTTCCAGCGCTGCCACCGAGGGTGATGTCCCGGAGCTCACGACGGTGTCGATGAAAGCATCGGGATCGGTGGTCAACATTCGCGACACCGAGCGCATCAGGCGATCGGGCCCGGCGAGATAGGTCTCACCGGTTTCACCCAGACCGTCCTCGACCCATCCGTTGTCGGCCGTCATCACCGAGTTGATCGCCTCGATGGGCAGCTGCAAGGCCAGTACGCCTGCAATGACGCCGTCGGTACCGATCGGTGTCATGACCCACGATGTCGGCTTGTCGTACGACGGCGCATAACGCTGAAAGTCGGTCACCAGAGTGTCGTCGATCGAGCTCGCCTGCATCGCCTGCTCGAATCCGCTGGCCAGATTGGACGCGCGGTAGGGCCCGGTACGCACGTTGGTGCCCAGGTCGGCGCCCTTGTAGGCGCTGTAGACGACGGTTCCCGCCGGGTCGAGGATGAGTGAATCCTCGAATCCGAACCTGGTGGTCAAGTCCTCGAAGAACGGCTGGAACTTCGCATTGACCGCGGACCACGCACTGCTGTCGCCTGCCGTATCGACGCTGATGGCCGCCTCGAAGTCGCCGTTCGCGGGCACCGTGTACATGCTCTGCAGGTACCGTTCGGCTGGTCCGCGAGGAACGAACAGCGAAGGATCGACAGGTTTTCCGGTGTTCTCCTCGAGTGCGGGAGCGAACACGTCGGCGTAATAGGCGTCGAGTCCGGCCGTCTGAGCCGGTGTCGAGGTCTGCTCTGCCAATTCCCCGAACGCGGCGCTGAATTGGTTCGTAGCATCGATGGTGGTGGCACTGTGTGTGATCACTGCCGCGGAATTGCTGATCGAATTGAATCGCGCGGTGATTTCGCGCGCTCTCGATTCTCGAAGTTCGGTCAAACGATCGAATGCCGCACTGCGCAGAGAACTGGTTCCCGCGACATATCCGACCGCTCCGACGACGATGACCGATACCACGCTCACGCTCAGCAGCATGACAAGAAGTTTGGACTGAATTCCGAAGGAGTAGAGGCGCTTCCGGGAGCCGAATAACCGCCTGGAAGCATGACTGTAATCGGGTGCAGCGGCCAACTCGGATCACCATTTCTCGGATTGGAGTCGCATGCCGCTACTCGAGTGAATCGGATATTAGCCGATCCGCAAGACATTCGGCGACCTAACGATCGAGAGATCCTCGGGGAAAAACAATCATGAAAATCGAAATATCGACCTAAATTGTTCTCTGGTATGTTTTCGATTCGATCGGGACTTCGGAGTGTGGACTTCGAGGTTGCCAGTAAGGAGTCCACCCATGCCTGCTCTCGAACTCCGACCCAACTGCGAACTGTGCGATATGGACCTACCGCCGTTCTCGGTGGATGCACGCATCTGTTCGTTCGAATGCACTTTCTGCGCCGGTTGCGTCGCTCGGCTGTCGAACGTGTGCCCCAATTGCGGGGGCGGGTTCGCACCTCGCCCGATTCGGCCGTCGACCGAGTGGAGGCCAGGGCTCTCGACGACGCATCGGCCTGCGTCGACCACGCGCGTGCACACGCCCTATTCCCAGGTCGAGCTCGACGACTTCGCCGATCGCGTCAAAGCCATCGCACCGCAGGACCGGTGATCGGTTCCCGCTCTCAGGCGTCCAGGCGCCCGGACAGTTTTGCCGGGCTGCCGACGTAGACGGAATCGGGCTCGCAGTCCTTGGTCACGAGAGAGTTGGCGCCGATCACGGTGCCTGCGCCGATGGTGACGCCGGGCAGAATCACCGACCCCGAACCGATCCAGCATCCGTCGCCGATGGAGACCGACTGCGCGGTGAGGGTGGACGCCCGTTGAGTCGCAGGTCCGGTCTGATGGCTCGAGGTCAGAATGCGCACGTGGTCGGCGATGAAAACACCGTCCCCGATCGAGATGTCGGCGACGGTGTCGAAGTAGCAACTGTGATTGATGAAGCACCGCGCCCCGACATGTAGGTAGCCCAGACCCTGGACGACGAAGTTCCCGCCGATGAGCAACGCGCCGCGGAACGTGACCCCGGCGAACTGCAGCACGGTCGCACGACGCACCCGCGGTACGAGGGACCAGTTCGCTACGCCGACGAGAAATGCCTGTCTTCCGTATGTATGACCCACCGGCGCATCCTATCCGGAGTGCGAACCGATCGAGCTGTCATCGCTGCTGTCGTGCCAACGCCGAGGGCCACCAGATCTTTCGTCCGATGTCGTAGGACAGGGCGGGAACCAGAATGCTGCGTACCACGATGGTGTCGAGCAGAACTCCGAACGCGACGGCGAATCCGATCTCCGCCAGGAACACGAGGGGGAGAACTCCGAGCACCGCGAAGGTTGCGGCGAGTACGACTCCCGCCGAGGTGATCACTCCACCGGTGACGGCGAGACCGCGCAGAATGCCACTGTGCGTTCCGTGTTGAAGCGTCTCCTCGCGCACACGCGTCATCAGGAAGATGTTGTAGTCGATCCCGAGCGCGACCAGGAAGACGAACGCGAAGAGCGGGAAGGACTGATCGGCACCGGCGAACCCGAACACGTGCGTGAACACCAGCCCGCTCACGCCGAGCGTCGCCGCGAAGGACAGCACGACGGTGGCGATAAGTATCAACGGAATGAGCAACGCGCGCAACAGGATCGACAGAACGAAGAAAATCACCACCAGCACGATCGGGATGATCAGGTTCCGGTCGTGTACCGACGCTGCCTGCACGTCCACCGTGGCAGCGGAGTTTCCACCGACGAGCGCATCGGCTCCGTCGATGGCGTGCACCGCATCACGCAGCCGCTCGATCGTGGCAAGAGCGGCAGGCGAATCGGGGGAATCGGCGAGTGTGGCGTTGATCAGAATTCGGCCATCGGCCGGCTGTACTTGCAACGACTGCGGCGCACACCCGGTCTGCGCGGCGATCGCCGCAGGCCCGACCGTCTTGATCAACTCCGCCACTTTCGCGAAATCGACCTGTATGCACACCGATCCGGGTGTCTGTGCGACGCCGTCGGTGGCCGCGGCCACACGGATGACCTCGTCCGCCGAATCCGCGGCCGCGATGATGACGGCGGGCGCGCCGGTACCGGGGTCGAACTTCGATGTGTAGAGCTCCTGCCCGACGACCGCCTCGGGACGGTTGGTGAATGCCTGTGTCGTCGTCAGCCCCGAGGTGTCGAGGGCTGCGATTCCGAGGACGCACAGCAGCAGCAGAACCGTCGCACCGATCCATGCAGGTCGGTGCCTCGATCCGATGGCGTCGGCGATCCGTCCCCAGATGCCATGGGTGGTGAGATCGGCGGCATGGTCGACCTCGGGTCGTTTCGGCCAGAACACCCACCGGCCGCACAGTGACAGTGCAACCGGAAGGAACGTCATCATCACCAGCACCGTGCACGCGATGCCGATTGCGGCAACCGGACCGAGGCTCTTGTTGGAGTTGAGTTCCGAGAACATCAGACACAGCAATCCGACGATCACCGTTCCCGCCGAAGCGCCGATGGCGGGCGCGGACTCCTTCCACGCCTTGATCATCGCGTCGAACCGATTCGGATGAGTGTGCAGTTCTTCCCGGTACCGCGATATCAGCAAGAGCGCGTAGTCGGTGCCCGCGCCGATGACGAGGACGAACAATATGCCCTGGCTCTGACCGGTCAATGTCAATATCTCGTGCTCGGCGAGGTAGTAGATGATCAGCGACGCCAGTCCGACGGCCAGGACCGCAGACAGAATCGGGAAGACCCACAGCACCGGTGATCTGTAGACGATCAACAGAATCAGGATCACCACCAGCAACGCCGCTCCGAGCAGAGCGCCGTCGAGACCGGCGAATGCGTCGATGAACGCCACGAGAAGCCCGCCTGGCCCCGCAGGCAGAACCTCGACGTCGTCGGCAACGGACTCGCTTGCGGTGTCGATGACGGTCTGCTCGGTCAATGCGAGAACTTCGCCGGTGACGTCGACACCGTCCGCTTTCGCGACGAGGGGTACGTACATCGAGGCCGTGCGGCCGTCCACCGAATACTGCGGCGGCCCCATGCCGTCGCCGTCCACTCCGTCGATCGCCGCGATCTTCTGCTCGGCCGACGAGATCGCGGACTTGTCCCCGTCCGTCAGGCCGGAATCCCGGTCGAACAGAACGAAACCTGGTATCGACTGGACGGTCAGGAACGACGCGGACTCGTTCGCGACGATCGTCGATTCGGCCGACCCAGGCAGGTACGACGCATTGTCGTTCTTCTGAACCTCGCCCAGCTTGGCCTGGTAACTGCCGCCGAACCCGCCGAGTAACAGCGTTGCAGCCGCAATGGCGACGATCGTGAAGATCGGCCACCGGAAGGGGGATCGGCGGATGGGCCCCATCTGGTTCTCCTCGAATGCTGTGCATGCGAAAAAAATCGGTGGTCCAGTACACCATGCACTCGGTCGTCGTGGTCGGCGAAGCGAGAAGAGCAGGTGGCACCGGGCAGGTGGGTGTGCACCGGTAGGATCGTGGAGAAATGTGTGTTCAGAGTCGATCGACGGCGCAGTGTGGGGACGCGCCGCCCCGGCTGTGGAGTGCTCGATCGCCGAGTACGCGAGCGCGTGTGGGACGCTCGAACGCAGCCCTGACCAGCTAAACGGAGTGTGAATGTCGTTCGAGATTGTCGACCTCGAGGAAACGTGGGTCGCCGGTCTTCCAGTTCGTAGCCCCAAGCGCGCGCTCGGAAGGTTGAATGACCCTGCCCTGGATCTCGCGTGGTCCTCGGTACTCAATCAGGATTTGGCCGGTCCGCTCGCCGCGATCTATACGGACTTCGCGCCCGGAATCGGTTCGTACAACACACAGATCGTCGGGTATCAGTGCTCCGCGTTGAGCAAAGTCACGCGAGGGCATCTCGTAGCAAGGGTTCCGCGTGCGAAATACGCGAAATTCTCTGCGGTCGGCTACTTTCCGGAAATCATGACGCGGCTGTGGAAGCAGATCGACCATGCCGAAGAGCAAGGCGAGATCACGCGATCGTTCACGGCGGACTACGAGTGTTACCCGCACGCGTACAAGATCGATCTGTACCTGTCCATCGAGCAGTCGGGGTCGAAAGCGTGACACATCGGGTAACTGCTCGGCCCGCAGAACTGTTCGGGGGACTTGTCGCACCTCGGGTCACTCCCGGCGCCGAAGCCAGCAACAGTGAGCTCTTCAGATTCCTGCGTGAGCGCATCCGCGAGCGGTATTCCGACGGGGTCGATGTGAGCACGGTCTTCGTGCCGGACGCACACGGTGTCGTCAACGCGGTGGTTGCGACTCGCTACCTCTCGCCCGCCGACGTTCCCATCGGCGACGTCTTCTTCGAAGTGCCCACCGGTGTGTACGCGGTGTTCGAACCCAGCGGCACACTGAAGGATCCGATCGACGACGTCTGGACACAGGCCGAGGATGCCACCGCGGCGGGGGCTATATTCCGTGCCTACAAAGAAGACATCGAAGTCGTTACAAATTCGGGTGGAGTGGAACTTTATATCTCGATTGTTATCTGAATCCGTGAACGTGTCACGCATTTGTCACTTGTAGATCACAATAGAAGCAGGCATACGGTTAGTATTATCCTGCGCAACGGGCCCATGACAGGTCCGACGAATTCGAGACAACGGGTTCAACCAAGCCATGTGGTGACAGCAAGGCAGCGTCGGTGTCGGTAGAGGCAACTGAGCAGGGGTGAAAAACATGGTTAGGCAATTGAGAGCAGAAGCAACACGTGCGGCAGCGCTTCGCGCCGCGGCGGATCTCTTTCTCGAGGTCGGACATGCTAATGCGACATTGAGTCAGGTGTCCGCGCAGTCCGGCGTCACCAAGGGCGCGTTGTATTTCCATTTCGCGTCGAAGGAAGAGCTTGCCCGCGCGATCGTCGACGAGGGACACGAGCGCGTGTCGACCGCATGTGCAGGACTGGTGGACAGCCGGTCACCCGCTCTCGAATCCGTCATCGGAATCTCGTACTCGGTACTCGAACTCGCCGCCTCCGATCCGCTCGTTCGCGTGATGTACCGACTGCAGATGGAGATCGACGGGTCCGAGACGGCACGAGGAAGTGTCTTCGGTACCTGGGGAACGATCTTCGAGCATCTCTTCGACCGCGCGATCGAGCACGGTGACGTCGCCGACCATCTCGACTCGGGTAATGCTGCGCTGCTGGTCTGCGAAATGCTTGCCGGAGTACTGATGGTGTCCGAGGCTCAGTCGACGTTGGAGACGGCGCCGTCGCGCATGGAGAAGGTCTGGCACACCGTGCTGCCCTCGCTCGTGCCGCCGAACAAGCTCGGATACTTCCGCGAGTTCGCCGCGCGAAGCCTGTCCAGTTTCGTTCCGTCCGACATGACGGTGACGTCGGTTCACGCCTAGATTCATCGCCCGTGGATCGATCCCCGCGGCCAGGACGGTTGCGGGGAGTCGGTGTCGAGCGGACACTGTGTGACATGGAGCACACAGTCACGACGCACAGAATGTCCGACGCCGAACTTCGCAAGGCAATCGGGACCCTTCAGAGCCGTGCCGACGACGCGCGCAAGAGGGGGGCCGATCAGGATGCCCAGCACATCGAACGGACCATCGCCGGGTACCGCGAGGAGATGAGCAAGCGTCTCTAGGCGCTCGATCCGGTAGGTCCGAATCGTTCGGTCTTGATTCGATGAGGTAGGTGCCCCATCGACACCAGGGCGTCGGCCACCGCCTCGACGAAGCCTGTCGGACCGCACACGAAACATCGTGGTGCGAAGTCCGCCGGCCACCCGTGCGCGGCGATGTCCGCGGCCGAGAGCCTTCCGGGGCGGGTAGACAGTCCTTCGGGATTTCGGCGCGTGTACCGGTAACTGACGTCGATCCCGCCCGGCAGCGCCCGCAGTTCCGACGCGAACATCGATTCCGCAGGTGAACGCACCGAATAGATCAACCTGAACGGTGTCTGCCGTTCCTCCGACACCCTGGCTCGAACCATCGCCATCAGCGGCACGACGCCGGATCCTCCGGCCACCAGCAGCACAGGCGCGGGATCCGCGCGATCCCACACGAACCATCCTCCGATCGGACCGCGGAGTTCGATCTGCTCGCCCACCTGCAGAGTGTCCGTCAGATACGGCGAGACCTCCCCGTCGTCGACTGTCTGGACCGTCAGCACGACGGTGGCGCCGTCACTGGGGTGAGCCATGGAGTAGCTGCGTTGGGCGCTGTATCCGTCCTCGGCCGTCAGGCGAACGTCCAGGTGCTGGCCGGGTAGGTGCCCTGGCCATCCGGGGACGTCGAAGACGAGCGTCGACGCGGTCGCAGTTTCTCGGTGCTTGTTCGTCAGAGTTGCGACGAGCCACTTCATCGACTCAGTCTCCCTGATACCTCTGTTCCTGCCAGGGATCGCCGTAGTCGTGGTATCCGTTGCGCTCCCAGAATCCAGGCTCGTCGCGCATCATCAACGTCAGCTTCTGCACCCATTTCGCCGACTTCCAGAAATACAGGTGAGGCACGAGAAGCCTTGCCGGGCCGCCATGTTCGGGGTGCAA
This sequence comes from Rhodococcus yunnanensis NBRC 103083, assembly GCF_001895005.1. Taxonomy (GTDB): domain Bacteria; phylum Actinomycetota; class Actinomycetes; order Mycobacteriales; family Mycobacteriaceae; genus Rhodococcoides; species Rhodococcoides yunnanense. The sequence continues at coordinate 39,644 of NZ_BCXH01000023.1, forward strand.
AGGCTTTCCGTCGTATTCGAATGCCAACCAGGCCTTGCCGCCGCGCAATTCGTTCAACGGCAGGTTGGTGGTGTAGCCGTCGAAACCGTGTGCCATGACATGCGTCGCCGAGGTCTCGATGCCGCCGAGGAATGTATCGAGAGAGACTCCACGCCAGCGGGTATCGAGCTTGGACCACTTGGTGACGCAATGAATGTCCACCGTCGGTTTCTCGTCGGGGAGCGCGCGCATCTGCTGCCAGTTCCAGCGATGCTTCTCACCCATCTCGGTGGACACGGTGAACTCCCAACGATCGGTGTCGACTCTGGGAGTCGGACCCGCCGACAGCACGGGAAAGTCCGTCGCCAAATATTGGCCGGGTGGGGTTCGGCCGTCGTTCCCGCGGCGCTTGCCGTGGAAACCCTTCGAAACGATCGCCATGGATCCTCCTGTGCAACAGGACTCGAAGTCTCCTCCTGCCAGGCACATTCTTTCAACTCGGACCACGCGTATGGTGCAGGTGAGACTGGAGCATCGGCGACGAGAGATGGGGACGAGTCAGAAGATGGCCATCACGGACCTGCGCGGAAAGAAGACGTTCATCACCGGGGCTGGAAGCGGAATCGGGCGTGCGAGCGCCGTTGCCGCGGCGCGGGCGGGGGCCGAGCTCTATCTCACCGACATCGACGAAACGAGCCTGCAGGCAACCGTCGACGAGCTGGGCGCGAGTGTCGCGCAGTTCGCTGCGTTCGACGTCTCCGACTACGACGCCGTCACCGCGTTCGCGGGCACCGTGCACGACGCGGTCGGCAGCCTCGACATCGTGATGAACGTCGCCGGGATTGCCGCGTGGGGAACCGTCGAGAATCTCGAGCATCGGCACTGGAAGTCGATGATCGACGTCAACCTCATGGGCCCGATCCACGTCATGGAGAACTTCCTGCCGCCGATGGTGAAGGCGGGACGCGGTGGACATCTCGTCAACGTCTCCTCTGCGGCGGGGCTGATTCCTCTTCCATGGCACGCCGCGTACAGCGCAAGCAAGTACGGGCTGCGCGGTGCATCCGAGGTGCTTCGCTACGATCTCAAACGGCACGGAATCGGCGTCAGCCTCGTGGTGCCGGGTGGCGTCAAGACGGGGCTGGTCAACACCGTCGAAATCGCAGGCGTCGATCGCGAGGATCCGCGGGTGCAGAAGCTGCAGCATCGATTCGAGCAGCGCGCCGTCGAACCGGAGAAAGTCGCCGACGCCATCATCACGGGCATCGTGAAGAACCGGTATCTCGTCTACTCGTCCAACGACATTCGCTTCGGCTACTGGTGGGCGCGCAAGTTCGCGCCGCCCTACGAGTTCGTGCTCCAGAAGGCCAACGATCAGTTCGGCAAGCTGCTGCGCACGTAGTCACAGATCCACGTCGAGCCTGCGTGCACCGGGCCCGGACTTGGCCAACTCGTCGTTCGGGTTGGCCAGGGCGCAACTCGTCATCGACAGGCAACCGCAGCCGATGCATCCCGTCAGGTCGTCGCGCAGCCGGACCAGCTGGGCGATACGGTGATCCAGATCGGCGTGCCAGCGGGCGGACAACTTGGCCCAATCCCGTTTCGTCGGGGTGCGGCCCTCGGGTAGTTCGGCCAGTGCCTGCCGAATCTCGGCGAGCGGGATGCCGACCTTCTGCGAAATCCGGATGAACGCAACACGCCGCAGCGTCTCACGCGGGTAGCGGCGTTGATTGCCCGACGTTCGCCTGCTGACGATCAGCCCCTGCTTTTCGTAGAAATGCAGGGCCGACACGGCGACCCCACTGCGCTCCGACAGTTGACCTGGGGTGAGTTCGCGGACGTTCCAGTCGGGCATCGGCATGTGTGAAACGGTAGTGCGTGAGACTACAGCGCACACGGGAGTGCACTTGCGCATTACCGTTGAACGATGACTGCAGAACTCGGTGCCGACTCCGAAGTCGGAACGCTGCGCACGGTGATGCTGCACCGCCCCGGTGACGAACTTCGGCGGCTCACCCCGCGCAACAACGATCAACTGCTGTTCGACGGGGTTCCCTGGGTCGACCGCGCGCAGGAGGAGCACGACGCGTTCGCCGATCTCCTGCGCGGCCGCGGCGTCGAGGTTCTGCTGCTGGCGGATCTGCTCGCCGAGGCCATGACCGTCAGCGGAGCCGCCCGCATGCAGGGGATTTCCGCCGCGGTCAACGAACGCAGATTGGGCCGCGCGCTCGCCCGTGACCTCGCAGTGCACCTGCGTGGGATCGCGCCGTCCGAGCTTGCGCAGATTCTGATGGCAGGGATGACGTTCGACGAACTGCTCGCCGCCGAGTCCGGAGAACCCGAGCTCAACGGCGCGTCGCTGGTGAGGCGTATGCACCACGGCGGCGACTTCGTGATCGATCCGCTACCGAATCTGCTGTTCACGCGCGATTCGTCGTTCTGGATCGGCAACCGTGTTGCCATCACCTCGCTCGCGCTGCCTGCGCGGTTGCGCGAGACCACGCTGACCGACCTGATCTACGCGTTCCATCCGCGATTCCTCGGCGTCCGCCGAGCGTACGAATCCAGGACCGCGCCGGTCGAAGGCGGAGACGTGCTGCTGCTCTCGCCCGGTGTGGTCGCCGTGGGTGTCGGCGAACGGACGACGCCTGCAGGCGCGGAAGCTTTGGCACGCAGTCTGTTCGAAGACGAGCTGGCGCACACGGTGCTGGTGGTACCGATAGCGCAGGAGCGCGCGTCGATGCATCTGGACACCGTCTGCACCATGGTCGACGTCGATGCAGTGGTGATGTATCCGGCGATTCGAGACACGCTGTCGGCGTTCACGATTCGCAAGGAGGACACCGGCGTCACCATCCGCGGCGCCGATCCCTTCCTCGACGCCGCAGCCGACGCCATGGGTATCGGCAAACTCCGCGTCATCGACACCGGCCTCGACCACGTCACCGCCGAACGCGAACAGTGGGACGACGGAAACAACACTCTCGCCCTGGCGCCCGGTGTCGTCGTCGCCTACGAACGCAACGTCGAGACCAATGCACGGCTGGAGGCGTCGGGCATCGAGGTGCTGCGGATCAGCGGATCGGAACTCGGTTCGGGACGCGGAGGGCCGCGGTGTATGTCGTGTCCGGTTGCCCGAGACAGTGTGGCTTCGCCACCCGTGCGCGCGTAGTCGGGTTCCGAGGTGGTGTCACAGAATCTCGCGGACCTTCTCCGCCGGCCGAGCCAGGACCGTTCCCTGGTCCGTGACGACGATCGGGCGTTCGATGAGGATGGGGTGTGCCACCATCGCGGCGATGAGTTCGTCCTCGGAGGCGTCCTGCAGGCCGAGTTCCTTGTAGACGGCCTCGCGCTTCCTGATGGCCTGTGACGCCGTCAACCCGGCGTCGTCGAGCAGCTTCCGAAGACCGTCCTTCGTGGGCGGCGTCTCCAGGTACTTGACGACGGTCGGTTCGATTCCGGCTTCCTGGATCAGCTTCAGCACCGTCCGGGAGGTGTTGCAGCGGGCGTTGTGATAAATCGTCGCGGTCGTCGTCATGTGTGTAGATAGTGCCACTGTTTACGTATCGAGCGTGTCGGGTAGGCGACCGCCATGACTGATCGACGAGTAGTGATTGCCGGAGGACACGGAAAGATCGCCCAGCACCTCATCGAGGTGCTCACCGCGCGAGGAGATCGCGCAGTGGCGCTGATCCGAAATCCGGACCATGTCAACGCAGTCACCGCGCTCGGCGCTCTGCCCGAGGTGATCGATCTGGAGTCCGCGTCGGTAGAGGAGGTCGCACGCGTGTTGCACGACGCCGATGCCGCGGTCTTCGCTGCCGGAGCAGGACCGTCGGGCGGTATCGAGCGCAAGGACACCGTCGACCGTGCCGCCTCGGTACTGCTGGCCGACGCGGCCGAGAAGGCGGGTGTGACGCGGTTCGTCCAGATCAGCTCGTTCGGAGCAGGCGAGCCGGTAGCCGACGACGCCGAGGACACGTGGAAGGCGTACATCGCCGCGAAGACCGCGGCGGAAGAGGATCTGAAGGCGCGCAGCGCGCTGGAGTGGACCATCGTCCGACCGGGCGGGCTCACCGACGACGACGCCACCGGGCACGTGACGCTGTCGGCTCCTCCGCTCGAGCGAGGCACGGTGCCGCGGGCGGACGTCGCCGCCGTCGTTGCGGCACTTCTGGAGACACCCTCGGCGGCAGGCAAGACCGTCATGCTCACCTCGGGCGATACTCGAATCGAGGACGCTGTCCACGGTGTGTGACGCGTGATAGAACGTCCGCATGGATGTGCACATCGACTCCGCGTCGAAGACCCCTCTGTTCGAGCAACTGCGCGCAGGGATACTCGCGCAGGTTCGTAGCGGGAAGTTGATCGCGGAGACGAAGATTCCCACCGTGCGCGGACTGGCCGAGGAGCTGGGAATCGCGCCGCACACCGTCGCGAAGGCATACAAGGAACTCGAGGCGCAGGGCGTCATCGAGGCTCGCGGCAGGCTCGGGACGTTCATCGCGTCGGGCGGCGATCCGACCGAGGACAGTGCCGCGCGAGCAGCTGTGGCCTACGTGGCGGAGGTGCGTGCACTCGGCTTGTCCGACGATCGAGTGCGACAGCTCGTCGAGCGCGCCTTAGGTTGACGCTTCAACCTTGATGTGCAAGGGTGGGCGGGTCCCATTGCCGTGCCCGAAGGATTCTTCATGAACTCGACCATCTTCCGCGACATCGCAGCCCTGGTTGCCCGTATCGGCCTGGGCATCGTCTTCATCGCCCATGGCTGGCAGAAGCTCAACACCAACGGACTCGACGCCACCAAGGCGGGCTTCGAAGGTATGGGCGTCCCGCTTCCCGCCGTGTCCGCATACTTCGCGACCTTCGTCGAACTCATCGGTGGTGTTGCGCTCGTGCTCGGCATCTTCACCCCGATCGTCGGCATCCTGCTGTTCCTCGACATGCTCGGCGCATTCCTGTTCGTGCACTACGACCTCGGGGTCTTCGTGACCGAAGGTGGCTACGAACTGGTCGTCGCACTCGGTGTCGGCGCATTCGCGCTCGCTGCGTTCGGTGCCGGTCGTTTCAGCCTCGACGGTGTGTTCGGCGGCAAGACGAGCTTCGCCAAATCTCGCGCATAGCGCACGTGCAGTAGACGAACCCTGGGGTCTGCAGGTCTTCGCTGCCACATACATCCACGCGTTATCGGACGAACCCGACCTCGATAGTGCTTAGGTGAATCATGGCAACGAATACCGAGCGATCCCAGGGTTCGGCCGGTTCGAACGGCCCGGACACGAACTTTCTTCCCGGCGACCAGCAGCCCCGCACCGATTTTCTGGTCTTCGGTATCACCGCAGCGATCACCGCGGCCATTCTCGTCTGGGGCCTGGTGGCCGCGGACTCTCTCGATTCGACCACATCCACCGTCCTGGACTGGTTGGTGAAGAACATCGGTTGGCTGTTCATCATCGCCGCATCCGGATTCGTGATCTTCTCGATCTATCTGGCCGTCGGCAAGTTCGGCAAGATACCGCTCGGCAAGGACGGTGAGAAACCCGAGTTCAAGACCGTCAGCTGGATCGCCATGATGTTCAGCGCGGGCATGGGCATCGGACTGATGTTCTTCGGTGTTGCAGAACCCTTGTCGCACTTCGTGACTCCACCTCCCGGGTCCGACGGGACCATCGGTTCGGCGATGGCGACGACGATGTTCCACTGGAGCCTGCATCCCTGGTCCATCTACGCCGTCGTCGGCCTGGCAGTTGCATACGGAACGTACCGAAAAGGCCGCAAGCAGTTGATCAGCTCGGCGTTCATCCCGTTGCTCGGTCGTCGGGCAGAAGGCCCGATCGGCAAGGTCATCGACATACTCGCCATCTTCGCGACCATGTTCGGCACCGCCGCCTCGCTCGGGCTCGGGGCATTGCAGATCGGTTCGGGGTTCGAGGTTCTCGGCTGGTTGGGCGAATCGGGGACACTTCTGCTCGTCGCCATCGTCGCATTGCTGACGCTCGCCTTCGTCGCGTCCGCGGTGTCCGGCGTCGCCAAGGGAATTCAGTGGTTGTCCAACATCAACATGGTGCTGGCCCTGATTCTGGCGGTATTCGTCTTCGTGGTCGGCCCGACGGTGTTGATACTCAACCTGATTCCGACGACCGTCGGGGACTATGCCAGCGATCTGGTGCACATGTCGGCCAGGTCGGCCGCCGCGGGGGACAACGGCGAAACCGCGAGCTGGCTGTCGTCGTGGACGATCTTCTACTGGGCGTGGTGGGTGTCGTGGACCCCGTTCGTCGGCATGTTCCTCGCCCGAATCAGCAGGGGCCGCACCGTCCGTGAGTTCATCGTCGGTGTCGTCCTGGTACCGAGCGCCGTCAGTCTCGTCTGGTTCTCCATCTTCGGAGGCGCGGGAATCGCCGAGCAGGAGAACGGAATCGACCTCGCCGGCCGCGACAGTACCGAATCCCAGTTGTTCGGCATGCTCGACAATCTGCCTCTCGCAGGCATATCCAGCGTTCTCGTCATGGTGCTCGTGGCCATCTTCTTCGTCTCGGGCGCCGACGCGGCGTCGATGGTCATGGGCACTCTCAGCCAACGAGGAACCCAGGAACCGAGCCGCTGGGTCGTCATCTTCTGGGGCGTGTCGACCGGCGGAATCGCGGCGCTGATCCTGTGGACCGGCGGCGAGGATGCGCTGAACGGGCTGCAGACGATGACCATCATCGCGGCGGCACCGTTCGTCATCGTGATGATCGGGCTCTGTATTGCGCTCTATCGGGACCTGTCCTCGGATCCGCTGGTCAGGCGGCCGCGAATCAGCGCCACGAAGGCAACCACAACTCCTGCTGCCACAGCTCGGGAGTAATCGGCATGGCCGTCAGTATCGGCCACAACCAGATGAAGTTCGCGATCACCAGGCCCACGTAGAGGCACACCAACAACAGGCCGGTGCCTCTACGTTCGGCCGACGCCCGAGCCGATCCGATGATCTGCCCGAGCACCAGCGCGAAACCCATCACCATGAACGGCGCGAGCGCGACCGCATAGAAGTAGTACATCTGGCGGTCGAGTGTGGTGAACCACGGGAGAAAGCCTGCGGCATAACCGGTCAGAACCACGGCGAAACGCCAGTCGCGACGCGCGAACACCATCCACATGCACCACAACAACATCGGCACCGCGAGCCACCACATCGCCGGGGTGCCGATCAGCATGATCGCCTTGACGCACGACGACGCCGAGCAGCCCTGCACGTTCTCGCCGTCGGCGAAGTAGTAGAGCATGGGGCGCAACCCCATCGGCCACGTCCACGGCTTCGACTCCCAGGGGTGACGGTTCCCCGCCGAGTTGGTCAGGCCCTCGTGGAACGAAAGAACGTTGCCGCTGTAGTACCACAGCGATCGCAGTGCGCCCGGCACGAACGAGAACGGACCGTCGGTGCCGATCTCGTTCCCGACGGCATGACGGTCGACACCGTTCTCGCTGGCGAACCACCCTGCGTACGTGCAGAGGTAGACGATCACGGGGATGACGACGAGTGCGTACAGTGCGGGGCCGATGTCGCGAACCGCGGTGCCGATCCAGGGCCGAGACACACCGTTCGCACGTCGGGCAGCAAGATCGAAGGCGACACAGAGCAGTCCGAAGAACGCGATGAAATACAGGCCCGACCATTTGGTGCCGCACGCGAGGCCGAGCATGATGCCTGCCCCGAACCGCCACCATCGGACACCGAGGCGGGGACCGAATTCGGTTGCATCGATACGTCCTTCGGCACGCACCTTCGCCATACGTGCACGCACGTCGTCCCGGTCGACGACGAGGCAACCCATCGCCGCCGTGACGAAGAAGGCCAAGAAGATGTCGAGCATCCCGATCCGAGAGGACACGAAGGTGACACCGTCGACGATGAGCAGGATGCCCGCGATGGCACCGACGAGCGTCGACCGCGCCAACCGTCGTACGATCCGAATCACGATCAGTACCAGCAGAGTTCCCATGAGGGCAGCGGAGAAGCGCCAACCCCACCCGTTGTACCCGAACAGCGCCTCGCCTACCGCGATCAACTGCTTCCCGACGGGCGGATGCACAACCAGACCGTAGGCTGGATTGTCCTCGATCCCGCCGCCCGTCAGTACCTGCCAACCCTGCGGCGCATAGTGCTTCTCGTCGAACACCGGAGTCCCGGCGTCGGTGGGATACCGCAGCATCGCGAAGCGCGTGATCGCCGCGACGGCGGTGAGTACGAGCGTGACGATCCATCCCCGCCGACGATCGTCGTCCCGGTAGTGGTCGGCCGCAGGAGACGTTGGACCGGGACTGACAACGAACCGCTCGGTCGACAAGGTCACATGCCGATCGTAAGGGGCGGCGATGCGTACACCACCGGTGGTGTGCGAAATACTGGAACCATGCTGATCCTTGCCGCAACCCCCATGGGCGATGTGGGTGATGCGTCCCAGCGACTGCGCGACGCACTGGCCACGGCCGACGTCGTCGCCGCGGAAGACACCCGACGGACCAAGCAGTTGGCGTCCTCGCTCGGGGTGACCATCACCGGGAAGGTGATCAGCTTCTACGATCAGGTCGAAGCCGCACGACTCCCTGGCCTCGTCGACGCCGTCCGCGAGAAGAAGACGGTCCTGCTGGTCACCGATGCAGGCATGCCGTCGGTCAGCGACCCCGGCTACCGACTCGTCGCCGCGTGCGTCGAGGCGGATCTCCCCGTCACGTGCCTACCGGGGCCGTCCGCGGTGACGACCGCTCTTGCCCTGTCCGGACTTCCCGTGGAGCGCTTCTGCTTCGACGGCTTCCCGCCGCGCAAGCAAGGGCAACGCACCACGTTCTACAAGAACCTGATCGCGGAATCGCGCGCATGTGTCTTCTTCGAGGCCCCTCATCGCCTCGCAGCCTCGCTCGCGGACGCCGTGGCAGTCCTGGGTTCCGAACGGCGCGCCGCGGTCTGCAGAGAGCTGACCAAGACGTACGAGGAAGTCAAACGCGGAACGCTCGGCGAACTGGCCCTGTGGGCAGCGGATGGGGTCCGCGGCGAGATCACCGTCGTGCTCGCCGGTGCGCAGCCGGTCGCGTCGGAACCGGAGGACTTGGTCGAGGGCGTCGAGAAGCTCGTCGCGTCGGGAATGCGGTTGAAGGACGCGTGCGCCGAGGTGGCGATCGGCGGGGTCGGCAAGCGGGAGCTGTACGAGGCCGTCCTCACTGCGCGGGCGGGAGTGGAGCCTGCGGAATGACCAGGTCAGAAGCGGGAGTGGAGCCTGCGGAATGACCAGGTTGTAAGCGGGAGTGGAGCCTGCGGAATGACCGGGTGAGACGAGCAGGATCAGCCGACGACCTGCTGACGTAGCCCTTCGGTCGCAGCTTCCAGGACGGTCTTGGTGCCCTTCTTCACGAGGAATCCGGGCACCGGGATCTTGGGATCGACGGTGAGCGAGAACTTCACGTGCGTTCCCTTCTCCGTCGGGGTGAGGGTGTATTCGCCGCGCTGAGATTTCTGCTGTGAACTTTCGACGAGATCCCACGACACCGTCGTCTCGGACCAGGTGTATTCGACGACCTGCTCGTCGTTGATGCCGAGGATCGACACCGCCATTTTCACGCGGCGCGGCTTGCCGTCGTCGAAACGGCTCACTATCTCGATCTTCTTGTGGACGGGCGACCAGGACGGCAGCCCTTCCACGTCCGCGAGAACGTCGAGGACCGCGGCCTGCTCGGCGTGGATGTCGACCTCTTTGGTGCCTGTGACTGCCATGGGGACAACGTAACTCAGGCGGTGCCTGCCACGGCGTCGATTGCTCCGTGTGTCCGCACGAACTCACCGATCTCGCTCAGCGCCCGATGTGCCTCGGGCAGGAAATCCGCGGCCTGGAACACGTGGACCTGGTCCTGCCAGACCTGCAGTTCGCAGTCCACGCCTGCCGCGTCGAGTCGTTCGGCCATCAGTTCGGCGTCCGCCAGGACCATCTCGGTGGATCCGGCCTGGATGAGCACCGGCGGTAGGCCGGACAGGTCGGCGTCGACGGGGGAGACCCGTGGACCGTGCTTTCCTTCGACGACGATCTCGGCGTCGACGCGGTCGGCCAGAACCGTCAGGGCAGGTACGGCGTCGGCCGGGAACACCGCGCACTTCGACGCGTTGGGGTGCTCGAGCTTGCCCGTCGGGTCCATGTCGGTCAGCGGCGACATGACGAAGATCCCTGCAGGGGTGGGCAGGTCAAGGGTCCGCAGTGCCAGCGACACCATGAAGGCCAGGTAGCCCCCGGCCGAATCGCCCGCGATGAAGATCTGATCGGGCCTGTAACCGGAATCGAGCAGGAACCGGTAACCGTCGACTCCGTCCTCGACAGCGTGCGCGATGGGGTTTCTCGGCATCATTCGGTAGTCGACCGACAGGACGGGTGCATCGACGCTGTTGGAGATGCGGGACACCAGACGGCGGTGGGTGTTGAGGCCGCAGCAGATGAACGCGCCGCCGTGCAGGTAGAGCACCACCCTGTCGTCCCGAACGCCGTCGGCGCGGATCCATTCGGCGCCGCAGTCCGCGAGCAGCACTCGGCGCCGGCGGGTACCTTTCACGGGCGGCACCAGCATTCCTGCGTAGTCGACGAGGCCCATCGGCCACGGAAGGTTCGGCATCTTTGCCCACACGGACAGAAACGGCCGAACCGTCAACTGCAGGTAGGCGGCCAGAGCCTTGCTGCTGAGGCTGCTGCTGGACATGTCACGCCTGGTCGACGGCTTCTTCGTCGAACCCGGCTGCTTCAAAGCGGTGAGTACGGTTGTCATCGTCCTCGCCTCCGTTCGCGCAGGTGCTTGGAACTCCTAGTAACGGACAATAACCTGTGGCGTGAACCACTCGAACGTAAGGTTCGAGTTCGATGTCACACCGTGACGAAAACTAGTCGTAAAGGTGATCGCACATGGCGCTCATGCCCGTTACCGAATCCATGTTCTTGATCGCGGAATCACGCGAGCACCCGATGCATGTCGGTGGGCTCCAACTTTTCGTACCGGCTGGTGATCCGCACGAACTCGCGGACGAGATCGAGGCCAAGTTCACGCAGAGCGAAGTTCACGAACTGTTTCGTAAAAGGCCTGGTCGGCCGGTCAATGTCATGGGCAATATCACGTGGTCTCGCGAAGCGGACATCGACTTCGAGTATCACGTACGGAGGGTGATACTGCCGTCTCCCGGGAGGATTCGAGAGCTGTTTCAATTCCTCTCTCTGAACCACAGTACGCCGCTGGACCGGTATCGGCCCATGTGGGAACTTCACATCGTCGAAGGGCTCGCCGACGGCCGGATCGCTCTGTACACCAAGGTGCATCACTCCCTCGTCGACGGTGTATCGGCGTTGAAGCTGATGCTCAACACGCTGACAACCGATCCTGACGACCGAAACGGCGTCGCGACATGGGACCCGTCGTTGTTCCGCGTGAAGGAATCGCGACGCGAGCCGAGTGCGTTCGAACGCATCAAGGGCGGGGCGACGGTCGGGCTCGGGCTTGCCGGTGATCTGTTCGACTTCGTCCCCGCCGCGGCACGGATCGGACTGCGTGCGATGCGCAACGAAGGTGCCCAATTGCCCCTTCGGGCACCACGGACGATGTTCAACGTGCCCATCGGCGGTGCCCGACGGTTCGCCGCCGAAAGTTGGTCGATCGATCGAATGACCACCGTGGCAAAGAGTTTGGACATCACGCTCAACGACATCGTGCTGGCGATGTGCGCCGGGGCGCTGCGCGCGTACCTGATCGACGAGGACGGGCTACCCGAATCTCCCTTGATCGCAATGGTTCCTGTCTCACTACGCAAGCCCGGCGAGGAGTCGTCGGCCGGAAACGCGGTGACCACCATTCTGTGCAACCTCGGTACACACGAGTCCGACCCGCTCGATCGGTTGCAGTGCATCACCGACTCGACGACCAAGGGCAAGGACATGATGCGTGAGCTGAACACGTTGGAGTCCTTGACCTTCGGCGCGGTCACCATGCTGCCGCTGCTGTTCGGTCCGGTCCCCGGCTTCGTGAACAACACTCCGCCGCCGTTCAACGTCGTGATCTCCAACGTGCCGGGCTCGAGGGAGGAACTGTACTGGAACGGAGCCAGGCTCGACGGGATCTATCCGGCGTCCATCGTGTGCGACGGGATGGCCCTCAACATCACCGTCGCCAGCAACGGGGATTCGCTCAACTTCGGCCTCATCGGCTGCCGGCGAAGCGTCCCGCACCTGCAGCGGATGCTCACGCACCTGGAAACGTCGTTGGCGGAGTTGGAGAAGGTCGCGCCGGCTTCCGCTTGAATGGACCCTGCTAGCTATCTGTTCGTATGAATGGCGCATTCAAGCGATGGGGTCCGATCGCTTGAATGCGCCGCCGACGCTATCTATTCGTATGAATGAACCATTCAAGCGGTCTTGGGCTCGTACTTCGGAAACACCGGCGACGGCGCAGGCAGCGACTCGCCCGGCACGATCCGCGAGGCGATGTCGGTGAACTCGTGGGCCGGACCGCCGAGCAGTTCGAGGATCCGGGCCGCCGATCCGGGCATGACGGGCTGGATCAGAATGCCGACGATGCGCAGGACCTCCAGCGTCACGTACAGCACGGTGGCCATACGCGCCGGATCGGTCTTGCGCAGCACCCACGGTTCCTGCTGCGAGAAGTAGCGGTTGGTCTCACCGAGCACCGACCAGATCGCTTCGAGGGCCGAATGCAGTGCCTGGACGTCGAATTCGCGGCGGCAGATCTCCAGCAGTGCGTCCGCGCGCGCAAGCAACGCCTCGTCGTCGGCCGTGAATGCGCCGGGCGTCGGGACCTTTCCGTCGAGGTTCTTGGCGACCATCGTCAGCGAACGCTGCGCGAGGTTGCCGAGCTCGTTCGACAGGTCCGCATTCATCCGCGTCACGATCGCCTCGGCGCTGTAGCTGCCGTCCTGGCCGTACGAGACCTCACGGAGCAGGAAGAATCGAAGCGGATCGAGGCCGAACTCGTCGACGAGCGCGAACGGGTCGACGACATTGCCGACCGACTTGGACATCTTCTCGCCCTTGTTGTTCAGAAATCCGTGCACGAACACCCGCTTGGGCAGCTCGATGCCCGCGGACATGAGGAACGACGGCCAGAAGACGGTGTGGAACCGGGTGATGTCCTTGCCGATGATGTGCAGGTCGGCGGGCCAGTACTTCTGGAACTTCTCGGAGTCGGTGTTCGGGTAACCGACGCCGGTGATGTAGTTGGTCAGGGCGTCGACCCACACGTACATGACGTGCGCCGGATCGTTCGGCACCTGAACGCCCCAGTCGAACGTCGTCCGCGAGATCGACAGGTCCCGCAGGCCGCCCTTGACGAAGTTGACGATCTCGTTGCGGCGAGTATTGGGCGCGATGAAACCGGGATTGGCGTCGTACAGCTCGAGGAGTTTGTCCTGATACGCCGACAGCTTGAAGAAGTACGACGCCTCTTCCGTCCATTCGACCGGGGTGTTCGTCTCGGTGGCGACGCGGGTGCCGTCCTCGGCGAGAGTCGTCTCTCCTTCGGTGTAGAACGCTTCGTCGCGCACCGAATACCACCCGGCGAAGGCGTCGAGATAGATGTCGCCGCGCTCGACCATCTTGTCCCAGATGGCCTGGCTGGCCTCGTGGTGATCGGCATCCGTCGTCCGGATGAACCGGTCGTAGGAGATCCCGAGGGTCTCGTCGAGCTTCTTGAAGACGTCGGAGTTGCGGGTCGCCAGGTCGCGGACGTCGATGCCCTCTTTGGTCGCCGTCTGCTGCATCTTCAGGCCGTGCTCGTCGGTCCCCGTCAGGAACATGACGTCGAAGCCGTCGAGCCGCTTGAATCGGGCGATCACATCCGTCGAGATGTACTCGTACGCGTGTCCGATGTGCGGCACACCGTTCGGGTACGCGATCGCGGTCGTGACATAGAAAGGAGGCCGTGAGGCTTCAGCTGGCGCAGTCATGGTGCGCCTACTCTATCTATTCGTGACCAAAGATCGTCCTGCACCACCGCTGCCCGAGCGTCTCGACACCCTCGTCGACGCGCACACGCACCTCGATGCATGCGGCGCCGTCGATGCCCACAGCGTCGCCGCGATCCTCGATCGTGCCGAGTCGGTGGGCGTCGGACGGGTGGTGACGGTGGCCGACGACCTCGATGCCGCGCGCTTCGCCGTCGACGCCGCCGGGTGGGACCGGAGGGTCTGGGCGGCCGTCGCCATCCATCCGACGCGCGCGAACGTGCTCGACGACGACGTGAAGGCCGAGATCGAGCGCCTGGCGACAAATCCGCGCGTCGTCGCGGTCGGGGAGACGGGGCTGGACTACTACTGGCCCGGCAAGCTCGACGGCTGCGCGACGGTGGAAGAGCAGCACGACGGCTTTCGCTGGCACATCGATCTGGCGAAAAGGCTCGGCAAGCCGCTGATGATCCACAACCGTGAGGCCGACGAGGACCTGCTTTCGGTGTTGAAAGAGGAGGGCGCTCCCGAGACGGTCATCTTCCATTGCTTCTCGTCGGGTCCCGAGATCGCCAGGGCATGCATCGACGCCGGCTACGTGCTCAGCCTGTCCGGGACCGTCAGTTTCAAGAACGCGCACGCTCTGCGTGCGGCGGCCGTCCTGATTCCCGACGCCCAACTGCTGGTGGAGACCGATGCGCCGTTCCTGACGCCGCATCCGTTCCGCGGAGCGCCGAACGAGCCGTACTGCTTGCCGTACACCGCTCGCGCGCTGGCCGAGATCCGTGGTCAGGATCCGGTCGAGCTCGCCGCGCATGTCACCGCGAATGCCGAGCGGGTCTATGCGCTCCGCGCCCGTGTGTGAGCAGTGATTCTCTGACGTAACTCGGCGCTCACGAGCACCCAGAGTTGCGGGATGTGCACCAATTCGTTACCGTACCGTGATCCAGCCGACGGGCGTTTCGCATTGGTAACGCTCCCGAACTCAGGAATTGCTTGTGTCCAGTATTGCTCGTCTCAACTCCACCAGGTCGTTGACGTTGTACCTGGTAGTCGCCGCGCTGCTGGCTACTCTCCTGGTCGGAGGTGCCATCGCCGTTGCCCGTCACAAGACGGTGACGATCGACGTCGACGGCGAAAAGATCAGTCTCAGCACCATGACATCCGACGTCAACGGGGCTCTCGTCGCCGCCGGGTACGCCCCGGGTGACAAGGATCTCGTCGCGCCGTCCGGTGACACGTCGCTGTCCGACGGCGAAACGGTCGTTCTGCGCCGTGCGCGTGAGCTCAACGTGACCGTCGACGGCGAGCAGAAGGAGATCTGGACGACCGCACTGACCGTCGACGAGGCCCTTCAGCAGATGGACCTCACCGAGGACGCACATGTGTCGGCGTCGCGCGGTGAGCGTCTCCCACTCGAAGGCACCACCCTCGATGTCGCACTGCCCAAACAGGTTTCGATCGTCGACGGCGCAGCAGCAGCAACACCGCTGACTCTCGCCGCCCCGACGATCCGCGAATTCCTCGAAGAGGCAGGCACGCCGCTCGAGCAGGCGGACACCGTGTCACCCGGACCGGACGAGAAGGTCACCGAAGGCGCCCAGATCGTCGTGACGCGTGACCGGACCGAGACCAAGTCCGAAACGACCGACGTCTCGCCCCCCGAACAGCGCATCGAAGACCCGACGATGAACATGAGCAAGACCGTCGTCGAAAACCCGGGCTCGCCGGGAATCTCCGACATCACGTGGAACATCAACACCGTCAACGGCCAGGAAGTCGGCCGCGAGAAGGTCTCCGAGGACGTCAAGGTCCCGGCGCAGCCCAAGGTCGTACGCGTCGGCGCGAAGCCCGGCACCGAGGTGCCACCCGTCGAGAACGGTGCGACGTGGGACGCCCTCGCGCAGTGCGAAGCAACCGGCAACTGGGCCATCAACACCGGCAACGGCTTCTTCGGCGGCGTCCAGTTCGACCAGAACACCTGGGAACGCCAAGGCGGACTCAAATACGCACCCCGCGCCGACCTCGCCACACGTGAAGAGCAGATCGCCATCGCCTCGGTCACACAGAAGTCACAGGGCTGGGGCGCATGGCCTGCCTGCACCGCTCGCCTGGGTTACCGCTGACTTGCGTACAGTTTTCACAGTGCCTGATCATGTGAGGGAACCCGCGGCGCTGCTCGGGCCCGCGGAAGTGAGATCTCTCGCCGCCGAGTTGGATGTTCGACCCACCAAACAGCTCGGACAGAACTTCGTGCACGACGCCAACACCGTGCGTCGAATCGTCGCATCGGCGGGAGTCGGTGGCGCCGACACCGTCCTCGAAGTGGGGCCGGGACTCGGCTCGTTGACCCTCGCGCTGCTCGATGTCGCCGACGCGGTCATCGCCGTCGAGATCGACCCGAAGCTCGCCGCACGGCTGCCGCACACCGTGGCCGACAGAGCGGCATCGCTCGCCGACCGGCTGACCGTCGTCGAGTTCGACGCGTTGCGCGTCACGGCATCCGACATACCGGGGGAACCGTCGGCGCTGGTGGCGAACCTTCCGTACAACGTCGCCGTTCCGGTGCTGCTGCATCTGTTCTCGGAACTACCCTCGCTGCGTACCGCTCTGGTCATGGTGCAGGCCGAGGTGGCCGACCGGCTGGCCGCCGACCCGGGCAGCAAGATCTACGGCATCCCCAGCGTCAAGGCGAACTTCTTCGGAACCGTCAAACGCGCAGGATCCGTCGGGCGCTCGGTGTTCTGGCCGGTGCCGAAGGTCGAGTCGGGACTCGTGCGCATCGACCGCTACGCCGAGCCGCCGTGGTCGATGGACGATGCGTACCGCCGACAGGTGTTCGCCGTCGTCGACGCTGCCTTCGCACAGCGCAGGAAGACACTGAGGGCCGCGCTCAGCGGATGGGCAGGCTCTCCCGTCGAAGCCGAGAGGCGATTGCGCGAAGCGGACATCGACCCCTCCGCCCGCGGGGAAACTCTCGACGCAGCCGCGTTCGTCCGGTTGGCGGGTACCCACGCCTGACCGCTTGAATGGTTCATTCATCCGATCAGATGGCGTGAACGGCGCATTCAAGCACTGCTGGCGTCAAGCACTGCTCGCGCGGTATCGCGCGCTCAACCGCTCGTGCCACTCGGCGACCTTGCGGCATTCATCGTGCAGCTCCGGAGGGTCGAGGACGGTGAAGTCGGTGTCGAATGCCGACAACCATCGGGCGATGGACTGTAGGGAGCCGCCCGCGAGCAGGATCGTGCACGTGTCGTCGGTGCCGGATTCCAGTGTTCCCCATTCCTCGTCGACCATCGGCGCGATCGTGTCGATCGGCGCATGGAGTCGTATCCGGGCCTGTACCAGCGTGAACGCACTGCTGATTCCCCTCGCGACGAACGCCGCGGCGCCTCCCTCCGGAAGCTCCCGCGGAGTGAACCGCGGGCCGGTGGGGATCTTCGGCACCAACCGGTCGACGCGAAACGACCGCCAGTCCTGACGCATCAGGTCCCACCCCAGCAGGTACCACCGGGCGCCTGCGCGTACCAGACTGTAGGGCTCGACCTCGCGGCGTGCCTCGGTGCCGTCGTGGGTGCGGTAGTCGAATCGCAGACGCTCGTGGCTGTGGCAGACCCCGGCGACAGTCGCCAGGACCGAGGCGTCGACCGCGGCACGTGCGGGCCGGTCGACGACATCGATGCGCAGCGCGTCGAGCCGATGCTGGATGCGCGACGGCATCACCTGGCGCAATTTGGTCAACGCCCGCAGCGACGCCTCTCCTATTCCCGCCACGGAGCCGCCTGCCGACGACTGCAGCCCGAATGCGACCGCGAGTGCCTCGTCGTCATCGAGCAGCAGTGGAGGCATCTCGGCACCTGCGCCGAGTTGATAGCCGCCACCGACTCCCGCCGTCGCGTTGACGGGGTACCCGATCTCGCGGAGCTTGTCGATATCGCGACGCACCGTCCTGGGTGTGACGTTCAATCGGTCGGCAAGGTCGGCTCCCGCCCAGTCGCGGCGGGTCTGGAGCAGAGACAGCAGCTTGAGCAATCGCGCCGAGGTTTCCCGCATGAACACATGATCGCAGTGATTGCGGACGGTTACTGTCCGCGGGATCTCGGTACTCGCCGATGTGGGTGCCACGGATTTCTCCACTACTGTTGACTCTCGTGCTCTCAGTCGTCCCCAGCCCCGTCGTCGTCCGGGCACCGTCGAAGGTCAATCTGCACCTGTCGGTCGGTGACCTGCGCGAGGACGGCTACCACGAACTGACGACGGTCTTCCAGGCTCTGTCGTTGGCCGACGAGGTCTCGGTGGTGCCTGCGAAGGCGCTGAAGGTCACCGTCCGGGGCGAGAGCGCAGGCTCGGTTCCCACGGACGAGCGCAACCTCGTGTGGAAGGCGGCGGTACTGCTTGCCGACGCGGTGGGCCGTGATCCGCTCGTGGAGATCACGATCGACAAGGGCATACCCGTGGCGGGCGGTATGGCAGGCGGTAGTACCGATGCGGCGGCCACGTTGGTGGCACTCAACTCGCTGTGGGAGCTCGATCTCACACGCGCCGCGCTCACCGACCTGGCTGCGAAACTCGGCAGCGATGTCCCGTTCGTCCTGAACGGCGGCACAGCTGTCGGCACCGGGCGCGGCGAGAAGCTGCTTCCGGTGCTCTCGCGCAACAGTTTTCACTGGGTGCTCGCGTTGGCGAAGGGTGGATTGCAAACGCCTGCGGTGTTCCGTGAACTCGACGAGTTACGCGCGAAGGGTTCGCCGCCGCGCCTGGGCGAACCGGAAGCGCTGATGCATGCGCTCGCATCCGGCGACGCGCACGCGTTGGCCCCGCTGCTCGGCAACGATCTGCAGCCGGCTGCGGTATCGCTGCTCCCGCAGTTGCGGCGTACCCTACGCGCAGGTGTGACAGCGGGTGCGCTGGCGGGCATCGTCTCGGGCTCAGGGCCTACCTGTGCATTTCTGTGTGCCGATTCCGACACCGCGGTGTCGGTCGGTGCCGAGTTGTCCGGTGCAGGCGTCTGCCGCACCGTGCGTGTTGCGAGTGGCCCGGTTCCCGGTGCTCGCGTGGTTACTAGTGAATCGATTGGTTTCTCCTGATGGTCAATCTCGTCAATCTCGAAAACGTCTCGAAGTCCTTCGGCGTCAAGCCCCTTCTCGACGGCGTGTCCCTCGGCGTTCAAGAGGGTGAACGCATCGGCATGGTCGGGCTCAACGGCGGCGGCAAGACGACGACGCTCGAGGTGCTCGCCGGTATCGAGCCACCCGACTCGGGACGTGTCAGCCGCGTCGGTGGTCTGCGGATGGCCGTAGTGACTCAGCGCGGGGTGCTTCCGCCCGGATCGACCGTCGGGCAGGTCGTTCTCGATCCGCTCGGGATGGCCGAGCACGAGTGGGCAGGCGACTCGCGGGTTCGAAACATTCTCACCGGCATCGGGATCGCCGATCTCGGTCCCGCGGGGAGCTCGGGTCTCGACGCGCCCATCGACAACCTGTCCGGTGGTGAGCGCCGCCGAGTGGCGTTGGCAGCGGCACTCGTACAGGATCTCGACCTGCTCGTCCTCGACGAGCCCACCAACCACCTCGACGTCGAGGGTGTGCAATGGCTTGCCGCCCATCTGGTGTCGCGTCGCAGTGCCCTCGTCGTCGTCACCCACGATCGGTGGTTCCTCGACACTGTCGCAAGCCAGACATGGGAGGTCGTCGGGGGCGGGGTCGAGACCTACGAGGGCGGCTACAACGACTGGATCTTCGCCCGCGCCGAGCGTTCGCGTCAGGCGGATGCGTCGGAAGAGCGTCGACGCAACCTCGCACGCAAGGAACTCGCATGGCTGCGCCGCGGCGCGCCTGCCCGGACCTCCAAGCCGAAGTACCGCATCGAGGCCGCCGAAGCACTCATCGCCGACGTTCCGGCTCCTCGCGATTCCGTGGCGCTCGCGTCGTTCGCAACCCGCAGGCTCGGACGGGTCGTCATCGAGCTGGAGGATGCGCGTCTCGAAACTCCCGACGGCCGCGAGCTGGTCAAGGACTTCACCTGGCGTCTTGCGCCAGGTGAGCGCGTCGGCCTCGTCGGTGTCAACGGCTCGGGCAAGACGACGCTGCTGCGCACGCTGGCAGGGGAGCTGGAACCGGCTGCAGGCAAACGCATTCAGGGCCAGACCGTCAAGATCGGTTGGCTGAAGCAGGAATTGGACGATCTGCCCAAGAAGCTTCGTGTGCTCGATGCCGTCAAGGAAATCGCCGAGCGAATCACGTTGGGCGACAAGGAAATTTCGGCAGGACAGCTTGCCGAGCGTCTCGGTTTCACCCCGGCGCGTCAGCGCACGCCCGTCGGCGATCTGTCCGGTGGCGAGCGTCGCAGGCTGCAGTTGACGCGCGTGTTGATGGCCGAGCCGAACGTGCTTCTGCTCGACGAGCCCACCAACGATCTCGACATCGACACACTGCAGCAACTGGAGGATCTGCTCGACAGTTGGGCGGGAACCCTCGTGGTCATCAGCCACGATCGATACCTGATCGAGCGCATCTGTGATTCGACGTGGGCGCTGTTCGGCGACGGCAAGCTCACCAACCTGCCGGGTGGGATCGAGGAGTACCTGCGCAGGCGGGCAGTCCTCGCAGCCGAGTCGACACCGGATTCGCTCACCACCGGCGGCACCGCGAAGAGAGCAGTCAGGGATGCTGCGTCCGAACGCGCAGCCAGAAAAGAGCTGAGCAAACTCGAGAAGACCGTCGTCCGGTTGTCCGATCGCGAGATCGCACTGCACGCAGAACTGGCGCAGGCGGCCACCGATCCGGGTCGGTTGGTCGAATTGGACACCGAGCTCAAGAAGGTCGTCGCGGACAAGGACGTTGCCGAGGAGCGGTGGATGGAACTCGCAGCCGAGTTCGACTGACGGTATGAACGCCTCGACACCGACCCTCGTGCCGATGGACTCCGCACAGATCCGGCGTTGGCTCGACTCCGGCCGTGCGCAGTACGTCGCGGACCGGATCGAGGCAGGGGAGAGCCGAAGTGAAGCGGAGGCCAATGCTCTGGCGTCGTACTCCAGTACTTTTCCCGGCGACATTCCCTCGCCCACGCAGCGGCTTTTCGATGTGGTGCTCGCCTCCGAGGTCGTCGGGTGCCTGTGGCTCGCTCCGCGCGCGGACGCCGAGCCCGATCACTGGTGGGTGTGGGACATCGAGATCGAAGAAAACTTTCGCGGACGCGGACTCGGCCGCGCGACCATGTTGCTCGCGGAGGACGCGGCCCGTGCAGAGGGCGCGAAGACGCTCGGGCTCAACGTGTTCGGCGGAAACGCCGTCGCGCGGCAACTGTACCGGTCACTGGACTACCGGGAGACGGCGGTCCAGATGCGCAAAAATCTGTGACGGTGAAAGCGACCCGTGCCGAGCGTTCGCGCGCTAGTTTTCGTCAGATGGACCCTGTTGTCGAGATTCAGCGGTTGAAGTACCGGTATGCCCGCACGCTGGACACGAAATCCTGGACCGAGTTCGCCGACACCATGCTTCCCGACGCCACTGCCACCTATGGTGCGAACCTGGCGTTCGAGTCGCGCGCCGCGTTGATCGAGTTCATGAAGACGACGCTCGGGCCGAGCGTCATCACCGAGCATCACTGTGGACACCCGGAGATCGAGGTCGACGGAGGCGTGGCGACCGGTGTCTGGTACCTCTCCGACACGGTCATCATCCCCGAACACCAGGTGATCCTGCGTGGGGCGGCGTTCTACCGGGATCGATACGTACGGTGTGAGGATGG
The DNA here is from genome assembly GCF_001895005.1 of Rhodococcus yunnanensis NBRC 103083. Lineage (GTDB taxonomy): Bacteria > Actinomycetota > Actinomycetes > Mycobacteriales > Mycobacteriaceae > Rhodococcoides > Rhodococcoides yunnanense. Next base: position 61,338 of record NZ_BCXH01000023.1, read on the forward strand.
GGCCTGGAGAATTGCGCACACGGGATACGAGAGAACGTACGAGTACGTGGTGTCCACCAACGATGTGCCGAGCTTTCACTTGACGGCGAACATGTGGTCCGAACAGTGACGTCCGTGGTGCGCGCGGCGCTGGGCGATGCCTTCGAGGAACTGCATCCGAAGGTGCAGTGGCGTTTCGGTCTCGAATCCGGCGACGGTCGCAGTCAGGTGGGAGTCGGCGTCATGGAGGAGATGACGCATTCACCCCTCGTGCCGCCGCCGGTGCTGTGGCTCGGGAGCAGGCGCGGATTGTTTCCCGGCGGAAAGGGCACCGAGGTGCCGTTCACGATCGTGAACTACGCGTACACCGACGACCTGGGCCGCGAGACGATGTCCTTCGTACGCAGATTTCAGTTCCTCGGGAAGGCGCAGGGCATGAACTCGGTCATGGTCACGCCGTCGACGCCGTCGAAACCCGGTGTCGCGCTGGACTATCTGGGCTTTCACTCCGACATGATCGTGGAGACCACTTGCCGGGTCGAGGACGGTGGGCTGATTCTCGACAGCGGCCCACCCCGTCTCCTGGGCATCCGAATTCCGCAGTTCGCGTCGGCGAGGACGACCGGACGTGAGTGGTGGGACGAGTCCGAGCATCGGCATCGCATCCAGATCGACGTGACCTCGCCGCTGCTCGGCCGGCTCTTCCACTACCGGGGTTGGTTCACCGCCGAGGAAAGATCCTGCACTGCCGCAGAGGTACCCGCATCCGCCAGGCCGTCTCGGCTGGAGCACCGCGAGTAGCAGCGAAGAGAAAACCCCCTGGCGCTGGACCAAGGGGTTTCTCGCATCATTTCCAGCGGATCAGCGGTAACCCTTGGCCGGGTTCAGAAGGTCCAGGACGATGGTCTGTCCGTTGGAACGGACATGGATCTCCGGGTTCTGCAGGCCGCCGGATACCAGGTACTCGCCGAGAAGCTGAAGCAGTTCGTCGGGTCCGACCGAGGTGTCGGGGGTGCGGATGTCTCCGGTGCGGCTACCGAGTTCGTTTTGTGTCAGACGGCCCGCAATGCGTACGGACGCGACACCCATCGCGGTACGACGGTCCGGCGCGGCGCTGCGGCCGTTGCTCGTCGGCACACTGCCGTTGGACGCGTGCGTGCTGGACCGGCCATTGGTGGGGAGACCGTGCTCGGAGATCTGATCGCTAGTAGTCACTTCAACCTCGTTCGAATCCTGGGAGGGCTGCTCGGGCGTGGTGCTGTCAACATCGGTCTTCGCATCTTCGGTGCGTCCACCGGTCTTCGGTACATCTGGCGTGGATACACCTGGCTTGGATACATCTGGCTTCGATCCAGCCGGCTTGGATGCATCTGGCGTGGATGTAACCGGGTTCGATGCATCCGGGTTCGATGCATCAGGGCTCGATACGTCCGGGCTCGATACCTGGGGCTTCACGACATCGACGGGCGCGGTCACCGGTGCGGCGGCTCTGGGCGCCGAGGCCTTCGAAGAGTCGGACCGCGGCGGCACCGCACCCGCAGTCCGCGTGGGAGTGGGTGTACTCAATCGGTGGGCAGGCGCTTGGCCGATTTTGATACCCGCCAGCGGATAGCTGGATCCCTGTGTCATCTTCAACCCCGAGTCGTATGCGTGAACTCCGTGGCACGAGCACAAAACCTACTCGATGCCCGTTCGGACCACCGAAGAATAACACTACGTATGTTTACGGGGTGATTTTGCGATTGATTTCTTTTTCTGCCGACGGCGGTGTGAACGCTCGCTCGCGTTCGATCACTCGCCGGCGGCGACCAGAGGCTCCAACGTCAGATCGGGCATTTCCTTCTCGAGATACTGCAGGCGCCACTTGTCGCTGACGAGGGCGAGAATCGCACCGTCGGTACGCGTGAACACCTCGACGCCGCGTTGGCGACCCAGTTCGACGGCCGACGCGGCATCGGTGCGGCGAGCGACCGAATATCCGAGTGGTTCGAGTCGGGCGTCGACACCGAACTCGCTCTTCATCCGCGCGGTGACCACCTCGAACTGCATCGGCCCGACAGCGGCGAGAACAGGCGACGCGTCGCCGCGAACGTCGTTGCGCAGCACCTGCACCACGCCCTCGGAATCCATCTGTTCGACGGCACGTCTGAACTTCTTGTACTTGTCCGCGCTGTCCACGCGCAGCGCAGCGAAGTGCTCGGGCGCGAACGACGGGATCGGTGGGTACTCGACCTTCTTGTCGCTGAAGAGTGTGTGACCCGGCGCGAGGGCGGTGGCGTTGACGAGACCGACGACATCACCCGGGTAGGCGTTCTCGACGGTGGTGCGTTCGCGTCCGAAGACCGTCAGTGCGTACTTCGTGGTGAACGGCTTCCCGGTCTGCGCATGCGTGACGACCATGCCGCGCTCGAACACCCCGGACACGACGCGCATGAACGCGAGCCGGTCGCGGTGCGCGGTGTCCATGCCGGCCTGGACCTTGAACACCACGGCGCTGAACGGGTCGGTCACCTCACGGGTTCCGCCCTTGGCGTCCTCGCGGGGGCCCGGTGCGGGCGCGAGAGCGACGAGGGTGTCCAGTATCTGGCGGACGCCGAAGTTGAGCATCGCCGAACCGAAGATCACGGGCGACGTCTGGCCGGCGAGAAACAGCTCCTGATCGTGTCCCTGACCGCTCGAGACGAGCAGCTCGCTCTCTTCGAGCGCTGTCTCCCATTCGCTGCCCTCCCGCGCGGCGGCCGCGTCGGCGTCGAGCAGTTCCTCGGGGGCGATCGTGGCACCGCCCGCGGTACGGGTGAAACGGATGTAGTTGCCCTCACGCACGTCGAGCAGACCGCGGAAATCGCCTGCGATGCCGACGGGCCAGTACAGCGGCGTCGGGGTCAGGCCGATGCGCTGTTCGATCTCGTCGAGCAACTCGAGCGGCGACTGTCCCGGACGGTCCCACTTGTTGATCACGGTGATGACGGGGATGCCGAACTGACGGCACACCTGGAACAACTTCAGTGTCTGCGGCTCCAGACCCTTGGCGGCGTCGATGAGCATCACAGCGGCATCGACGGCCGTCAGTACGCGGTAGGTGTCCTCGGAGAAGTCGGCGTGGCCGGGGGTGTCGACGAGGTTGATGACATTGACGTCGTCGACACGCGGATCCACCTGGTAGTTGAACTGCAGCGCCGTCGAACTCACCGAGATGCCGCGCGCCTTCTCCATTTCCATCCAGTCCGACACCGTCGAGCGTCGGCCTGCCTTGCCGTGGATCGCACCCGCCTCGGAGATGACGCGCGCGTGCAGCGCGAGAGCCTCGGTCAGCGTCGACTTACCGGCGTCGGGATGCGAGATGACGGCGAACGTACGGCGGCGAGCGATCTCGCCTGCCAGCTCTTTGTGCACGCTTTTCGGGACCGACTCGGTGGGGGTAGTGCTGATGTCTACCGAATCGGGCGTAGTCAAGCGAACCTCTTTTTGCTGGAGTGGGTTTGTTGCCGCTACCAGGGTACTCGGACCGGAGTTCGGTAACGGTTCCCGTACGCCGATGGATTCAATAGCCTGAGGAGAGTGCCTGATTGCAACTCGCTCGGCGGAGGAGATGACATTGAGCAAATTCACCGAAGAAATGTTCGCCACGGCGGTCACCAGCCGGCGCGGACTCGTCACCGGCGAGCCCGACGAGGCGTTGCGGCAGTCGTGGGGCGAGATTCATCGAGTTGCGCGAAAGATGGCGGGCGCACTGGCCGATGCGGGTATCGAGCACGGTGATGCGATCGGCATTCTTGCTGGTCAGCCCGTGGATATCGCGCCCGCGTGTCAGGCGGCGTGGATGCGCGGTGGCTCGGTCACGATGTTGCACCAGCCGACTCCGCGTACCGATCTGGCGGTGTGGGGCGAGGACACCGAGACGGTCGTGAAGATGATCGAGGCCAAGGTCGTGATCCTCGGGGCACCGTTCGACATCGCCGCTCCGGTTCTGAAGGAGCGGGGCATCACCGTGCTCGAGATCGAGGACATGCGGTCCGGTCGCGACATCGACCCGATACCGACCGACGAGTCCGATATCGCGTTGCAGCAGTTGACGTCCGGTTCGACCGGCTCGCCCAAGGCGGTGCGGATCACGCACGAGAACTTCTACGTCAACGCGTACGCGATGATCGATCGCATCAAGTTCGACGTCGACTCCGACGTCATGGTCAGCTGGCTGCCTCTTTTCCACGATATGGGGATGGTCGGTTTCCTGACCGTGCCGATGCAGGTGGGCGCCGAGGTCGTCAGCATCACCCCGCTCGACTTCCTGAGGTCACCGCTGTTGTGGGCCAAGCTCATCGACAAGTACCGCGGAACCGTCACGGCGGCACCGAATTTCGCGTACTCGCTTCTTGCGCGTCGACTCCGGCAGGCGGAGGACGACCTGGATCTCGACCTCGGCACGCTGCGCTACGCGTGGAACGGCGCCGAGCCGGTCGACCCCGACACCATGATCGCGTTGGCGGAGGCCGGCAGACCGTACGGGCTCGATCCGCATGCACTCGCCCCCGTGTACGGCATGGCGGAAACGACTCTGGCAGTGTCCATTCCAGACCCGGGGCAGGGGCAGGTGCTCGACGTCGTCGACGCCGACCTGCTCGAGGCGATGGGACGGGCGGTCCCGACGACCAAGGGCAACGTCCGCAAGCTCGCGACGCTCGGCAAGATGGTCCCCAATCTCGAGGGACGCGTCGTCGACAATGAGGGGCAGGTGCTCACCCCGAGGGGCGTCGGCATCATCGAGGTCAGAGGCAAGGCCGTCACCCCGGGCTACATCACCGTCGACGGGCCCGTCCCGACACAGGACAGCGAGGGGTGGCTCGACACCGGCGACGTCGGATATTTCACCGAGGAAGGACTCGTCGTCGTCTGCGGGCGCATCAAGGACGTCATCATCATGGGCGGGCGCAACATCTATCCGACCGACATCGAGCGGGCCGCAGGTTCGGTGCAGGGTGTACGGCCCGGTAATGCCGTCGCGATCCGTCTCGACGCGGGCGAGAAGCGGGAGAGCTTCGCAGTCGCGGTGGAGACCAACGACTTCCAGAACCCGGACGAGGTCAAACGCATCGAACACGAGATCGTGCACGCGGTGTACTCGGAGGTCGGGGTGAGGCCGCGGACCGTCGCCGTGCTCGGGCCAGGGTCGATCCCGAAGACGTCGTCGGGCAAATTGCGCCGCGCCAACTCGGCGTCGTTGCTGCGCTGACCGCTCAGTGTGTGCGTAGCTGACCGCCTGGTGTGCGCGTGTCAGTGAAGCTGGTTCTGCGCTGCCTCCAGCCCGGCGCGGAGCAGCAGCTCGGCCGCATCCGCGGCTTCCTCGCAGATCACCCCGAGGTCCTTGCGCTCGGCAGCCGAGAACGGTTTGAGGACGTAGGACGCCGGATCCATTCGGCCGGGAGGCCTGCCGACGCCGACGCGTACCCGCAGGTAGTCCTTGGTGGACAGGTGCTGGGACACCGACCGTAGCCCGTTGTGGCCGCCCTCGCCGCCGCCGAGTTTGAGCCGGATGGTGCCGAATTCGAGGTCCAGCTCGTCGTGGACCACCACGATGTTCGCCGGCTCGACCGAGAAGAACCGCGCCAGTGCTGCGACGGGCTGACCGGACAGGTTCATGAAGGTGCGCGGCTTCGCCACGACGACCGGGCGGTCCGCCAGCCGCGCCTGCACCACATCGGAATTGGACTTCTTGTGCGACGAGAACTTCGCTCCGATGCGAGCTGCCAGAACGTCGGCAACCAGAAAACCTGCGTTGTGGCGGGTCGTTTCGTATTGAGGTCCCGGGTTTCCGAGACCGACGATCAAAGCTGGCTCTTCGTTCACGATGTTCATGCTCCCATCCGGGAAAAGAAAGAACGCGCCGCTCCCTGCAGGAGGGATCGGCGCGTTCTCGGGTAAGCGGGTTCGAATCAGCTCTCGGACTCGTCGGAAGCCGCTTCGGAGCCTTCCTCGACGGGCTCTGCGGGAGCGTCTTCGCCGCCCTCTGCTTCGAGGTCTTCCTCGGACGGAGCCTCGACGACGTTGACGAGCAGCAGCTCGGCGTCGGAGACCAGCGTCACGCCCTCGGGCAGTTCGAGGCCACCCGCGGTGATCTGAGTGCCGATCTCGGCGCCCTCGATCGAGACGGTGATGTTCTCGGGGATCGACAGTGCGTCTGCCTCGATCTCGACGGAGGTGGAGTCGGTGGTGACGAGGCTGCCGGCTGCGGCGTCGCCTTCGACGATGACGTTGACCTCGACGGAGACACGCTCACCCTTCTTCAGGACGAGGAGGTCGGCGTGCTCGATGCTGCGCTTGATCGGGTGAACGACGACCGACTTGGTCAGTGCGACCTGCTCGGCTCCTGCGATGTCGAGCGTCAGGACGGCGTTGGTGCCGTGCTTACGCAGCACTGCGGCGAATGCGCGTGCGTCGAGCGAGAGGTGCTGGGGGTCGCTGCCGTGCCCGTAGAGAACAGCGGGAACCTGGCCGTCGCGGCGTGCGCGGCGAGCTGCGCCCTTGCCGAATTCGGTACGGACGAGTGCCTCTAGGTTGTTTACTTCGTTCGACATGAGAGAAATACGCTCCTGGTTCTTGGTGGGCAAGGCTCGTCGGGGCGGACACGTACGAGCAAGGCCAGGGGCCGAGCCGCGTCGATCACGGTAGTTCCTGATACCAGGTCCTACCCTCGCCGAGACAACCCGGAAGACTTTACACCATCGACGGCGCCGAGCGTCACGCCATCAGGCGTCGCGCGATCTTCCTGGCCACGTCGATCGCGTCGTCGCGGGAACCGGCGGTGCTCATGACCACTGCGCCTTCGTGGATCAGGGACAGCTCGGTGCCCAGTGTCTCCGGGTTCTCGAGACCTCCTTCCGTGGCCAGGCGCACGAACAGCGATCTGGTCCACTCCTTCTCGGCGCGAATCACCGCGAGCGCCGGGTGATCGGTACCGCCGAACTCGGCGAACGCGTTGACGAATCCGCAACCTCGGTGGTTGGCCCGCATCCAGTTCTCCAGCGCGTCGTACACGCCGAGGATGCGCTCTCCTCCCGGTTCGTAGCCTTCGATGTGGGCGAGGACGAACTCGCACCACCGCTCGTACCGGCGTTGCAGGTAGCGCATGACGAGGCCGTCCTTGGATCCGAACCTGTCGTAGAGCGTCTTCTTGGTGGTACCTGCCTCCTCGGCGATGAGGTCGACGCCGACGGCCTTGATTCCACGCTCGTAGAACAGCGCGCTTGCCACGGTGAGTATGCGTTCGCCCGCGGGTGTCAGCGGGCGTTCGGTCACGGTCATGTATGTCTCCGATCACAGGTCCACTGCGAGTATACAGACCGGTGTGGTTACCTCACGGGTATGACAAGAATCGATGTCACCGCGGCCGTCTCGCTCGTGGTTCTGTGGAGTTCGGGATTCATCGGCGCCGAACTCGGCACGGCGTACGCGTCGGCGCACTCGCTTCTGGCGTGGCGCTACCTCGTCGCCGCGGTGATTCTGGTGGCGTGGTGCTGGTACCGCGGCCTACGCCCGACCTGGCAGGCGATCCGGCGCCACACGATCATCGGGTTCTTCGCGCAGTTCCTGTACCTGGGCGCCCTGGTCACCGGAGTGGGGCTCGGGGTCCCCGCGGGGACGGCAGCGCTGGTCGCGGCAGTGCAACCCCTCGTCGTCGCGGCGTTGTCGAGTCGATTCCTCGGCGAGCAGTTCCCGATGGGGCGACGGATCGCACTCGTGGTCGGTTTCGCGGGCGTCTTCCTGGTCGTCGCAGGTGATCTCGGCGGCGGGGCCGCGTCGTGGCCCGTCTATCTGCTGCCGGTGGCGGCCATGCTCGCGTTGTCGTGTGGCACCGTTCTCGAACGCCGGATGGCGACGACCGAGCCGATCGCCCTCGCCATGTGCGTGCAGAGCGTGGTGAGTGCCGTCCTGTTCATGGCGTGGAGTCTGCTGGCAGGCGACGCGGCCCCGCCGGTGAACTCGGGCTTCTGGACGGCGGTGGCGTGGACCGTCGTGTTGTCCACCTTCGGTGCCTACGGCACGTACCTCTTCGTCCTGCGGCGAAGCGGGGCGACGCGAGTGAGCACGCTCCTGTATCTGACGCCCGCGACGACCATGGTGTGGGCGTACCTGGCGTTCGGCGACCGGATCACCTGGCTCGCAGTGGTGGGTCTCGCGGTCACCGCCGTCGCCGTGATCGAGTGGAAGTTCTTGTTGCGCACAGTCTTTCCGGTCACAGCGCGCGGAGTGTCTCGACCATCTCGTCCAGTTGCGCGAACGTGACGAAGTAGTGCGGCGACGCCCGTACGACGGCGTCGAGTCCGCGCTGGGTCATGTCGACGAGCGTGGACCTACGGTGGCTGACGGTCACCGTGACATTCTTCTCGGCCAACGCGTCACGCACGTCGGTGGGCGCGAATCCGTCGACCGTGAACGAAACGATTCCGCTCTTGCGCTCGCCGAGATCGAGGACCGTGACCCCGCGCACACCTCGCAGCGCCGTGCGCAGGTGGTCCGCGCGTTCGGCTACCGCGTCGGCGACGTTGTCGATACCGATGTCGAGGAGATAGTCGACGGCGGTACCCAGCGCCAAGCGGGCGGCGACATCGCACTCCCAGAACTCGAATCGTGTGACATCCGGCGCGAGCCGATATTCGGACTCGCTCATCCACTGCGCACTGTGCAGATCGAGGGCAGGCGGTTCGAGCGAACTCGCCAGTTCCGGCCGCAGGTACAGGAACCCGGTCCCGCGCGGACCGCGTAGCCATTTCCTGCCCGTCGCGCTGAGTGCGTCGACGCCGAGTTCTTCGACGTCGACACGGAGTTGCCCGATCGATTGGCACGCATCGAGCAGCACCAACGCGCCGTGCCGGTGCGCCAGTTCGGCGACCTCACGAGCAGGGTTGACGAGCCCGCCGTTGGTGGGGGCGTGGACCAGCGAGACGACGCGCACCGAGTCGTCGAGCATCTTCTCGAGTGCGTCGAGGTCGATCTGCCCCGTCGGATCGCTCGGAACGAATTCGACGACGGCTCCGACTGCGGCCGCGCGTTGCAGTGCCGCGATCGCATTGCTCGCGTATTCGACCTCGCACAACAGGATTCGGTCACCCTTGGTCAGCGGGATGGAGTAGAAGAAATCGCTCCACGCGCGAGTCGCGCTGTCGCTCAGCGCAATGTCCGACGCGCGTGCGCCGATCAACGTACCGATCGACGTCTTGACCGCCGCCAGATCGGACATCCGCTCGTTTGCTGCGCGGTAACCACCGACCTCCGCTTCCCGACGCAGATGCGCCACAGCGGTGTCGACGACGGGTTGCGGAGGCAACGACGACCCGGCACTGTCGAGGAAGACTGTGGTGTCGGCAGCGGGGGTGTCGCGTCGAATTCGCTCCAGGTCGAACATGGCGGCGCCTTCCTCGAGAGAAATTGTCGGTGCGCTGTGGTGGACTCGTGGTTACTGTCGAAGCTGGGTCTCGAAGCTGGGTCTCGAGGTAAGGGTTTCATACGCTGAGCGGTTCGGTGGTGAACGGCACGGGTGTTTCGGTCGAGGCACCGGCGTTGTGGCTGCGGCAGAGGCCGTCGGCCGGGCACAACTTTAGGAGGGGCGTGTGTCGTCCAATGAGAAGTCTCGCGAGTTGAGTTCGCGCCTTGCGGCCGAGACGTATGTCGCAAGTGTCTGTTTCAAGTTAGGTCCACCCCAGCTCATCGGCGCAGAATTGGAATGGTTGACGCATACCGTCGACGGCGACAGGCCGTCACTCGAACACCTCGCGACCGTGCTGGGGGAGTACGCACCGCGCAGCATTGCACCTGATTCACCCGCATGGGCATTGCCCGGCGGAAGCACCGTCACGGTCGAACCCGGCGGTCAGATAGAACTTTCCAGCGCACCGTACGCTTCGGTACGCGAACTACAGCAGGCTCTGGATTCCGACGCACGCGTCATCGAAGCCGTGATGGCCGCAGGGCACGTCGGGATGACCTCGGCGCCCGCGGACAGTGAACGTGACGCAGAGCGCCTGCTCGTCCTCCCGAGATACTGCGCGATGGAGAACCGTTTCACCGCGATCGGTCCCTTCGGCAAGCTGATGATGTGCAACACCGCGGCCGCCCAGATCAGCGTCGACGCAGGAGTCGACCGCGCCGATGTGACGAGCCGCTGGCAGATGCTCGAGGCGATCGGACCGGCATTCGTCGCGGCATTCGCGTGTTCACCGCAGCTGAAGGGGGCACCCGCAGGGGAGTGGGCGTCGCAGCGCATGCGGACGTGGATCGAGCTCGACAACTCTCGTACGGATGTGCCGAGCACCGGTGACCCCGTATCGGATTACGCCGGATGGGCGCTCGATGTGCCGTTGCTGTGTATTCGCGGGGAGTCCGAGAACTGGGAGGCGCCGCAGGGCATGTCCTTCGCGGACTGGCTCGACGACTCCGGACCGATCGGCCGTCCGCCCACCCTCGACGACCTCGATTATCACCTCACCACGCTGTTTCCCCACGTGCGGGCATGCGGCCACCTCGAGATCCGATACCTCGACGCGCAGCCGGGTGTCGAGTGGGTAATTCCGGCCGCCGCATTCCATGCGTTGTTGTCGAGCCCGTCCGTCACCGACTCGGCATTCGCGCTGGCCGAGGGGACGGCAGGTCGCTGGATCGACGCGGCCAGGTCGGGGCTGGAGGACGACGATCTACGCGGTACCGCCGAGAACCTGCTGCGGCTGGCCGCCGAGAACTCGGGTGACTACGCCGACGTTCTGTTCGAGGCAGCGGAGCGATGTCGTCGCGGCGAGTCACCTGCCGCACTACCCACCACCAGACCTTCGACGGACAAGGAGCCGGTGTGAGCGAGACCGAGCAATTGAGAAGCAGCGTCCAGAAGGTTCTGGCTCGAAGTCGCGCCCGAAGCGAAGCGCTCACCGAATGCGTCGACGAGAAAGACCTGACCGCGCAGCATTCGCCGCTGATGAGCCCACTGATCTGGGATCTCGCGCACATCGGCAACCAGGAAGAGCTCTGGCTGGTACGCGACGTCGGTGGCCGCGAGCCGGTGCGCCGCGACATCGACGAGCTGTACGACGCGTTCAAGCACTCGCGGTCCAGCCGCCCCTCGCTGCCGCTGCTCTCGCCCGACGAAGCGCGGGCATACGTCGCGACGGTCCGCGACAAGGTGTGGGACGTCCTCGACTCGAGCCCGCTCGACGGCCGCAGGCTCGAGCGCAACGGATTCGCTTTCGGGATGGTCGCGCAACACGAACAGCAGCACGACGAGACCATGCTGGCCACGCACCAGTTGCGCGTCGGGCCTGCAGTGCTCACCGCACCTGCGCCGCCGAGCTCGCAGGTGCCCGCGTCGGGTGAGGTGGTGTTCACTGCAGGAGAGTTCTCGATGGGCACCACCCTCGATCCGTGGGCGTTGGACAACGAGCGGCCGGCGCACACGGTGCACGTTCCCGCGTTCGCGATCGATGTCGCTCCGGTGACCAACGCCCAGTACATCGAATTCATCGACGACGGCGGTTACGAGCGAGCGGGCCTGTGGAGCGAGCGTGGGTGGGAGCACCGAACGACCGAGGGCCTGCGGGCGCCACAATTCTGGGACCGCGACGCCGACGGCAGTTGGTGGCGCCGGGCGTTCGGCCGGACGTCTCCGGTGCGGCCGGATCAGCCCGTCGTGCACGTGTGTTTCTTCGAGGCCGAGGCGTACGCGCGGTGGGCAGGCAAGAGGCTGCCTACCGAGGCGGAATGGGAGAAGGCTGCGCGGTACGACCCGGCGTCGGGCACCGTACGCAAGTACCCGTGGGGAGATTCCGAGCCCACCGAGATTCACGCCAATCTAGGCCAGCGTCACCTCGAACCGGCGGATGTCGGTGCATACCCGGGCGGTGCATCGGCGCACGGTGTTCAGCAGCTGATCGGTGACGTCTGGGAGTGGACGTCCTCCGACTTCGAGCCGTATCCGGGATTCGAGCCGTTCCCGTACGCCGAGTATTCGGAGGTCTTTCTGCGCGGTGACTACAAGGTGCTGCGCGGTGGATCGTTCGGCACCGACGAAGTCGCCTGCAGGGGCACCTTCCGCAACTGGGATCACCCGATTCGTCGGCAGATCTTCGCCGGCATCCGGTGTGCCAGGGATGTCGTGGATGTGTAGGCATCTCGGCTACCTCGGGCCCGCCCGAAGCGTCGGCGACGTGCTCACGGGCGGTCCGAACTCGTTGCGCGTCCAGTCGTGGGCGCCGAAGGACATGCGCGGCGGCGGCACCATCAACGCCGACGGCTTCGGGGCGGCATGGTGGACCCCCGACGGTGTTGCGGACTACCGCAACGCGATGCCGATCTGGTCCGATCCGGCCGTCGAGACCGTCCTGGGCGGCATCGAGTCGACAGCGGTGGTGGCGGCCGTGCGATCGGCGACCGTCGGGATGCCCGTCGAACGCAGCGCCTGCGCGCCCTTCACCGACGGAACGTGGGCGTTCAGCCACAACGGCGTCGTCTTCGGCTGGCCCGACGCATTGGCCGACCTGGCCGCCGATGTCCCGCCGACCGCTCTGCTGCGGCTGCAGGCGCCGACCGATTCGGCGGCGCTGTGGGTGATCCTGCAGCACCTGCTTCGCGACTTCGAACCGGAAAAGGCGCTGCGCGAGCTCGTCTCCCGGGTGCGATCGACGTCGCCCAATCCGCGGCTCAACCTGCTGCTCGGCGACGGCACCACGCTCTACGCCACCACCCTGTACCACTCGCTGGCGGTGCTGGACACCGGTGACTCGGTCACCGTGGCGTCCGAGCCTCTCGACGACAACTCGCGGTGGCGCCTCGTCGACGACAAGAAGTTCGTCCGGGTGCGCCCGGGCCGCGTCGACATCACCGACCTCGAATAGAAGGAGAATCATGTCCGATACCGTGTTGGACGTACACATCTCGCCGGAACGGCTGCTCGAGGACCTGCGCGCCGACGTGCGGCAGGGGCTGACGGCGTCGCCGAAGTGGCTCTCGCCCAAATGGTTCTACGACGCCGCGGGCAGTGAGTTGTTCGAGAAGATCACCGAACTCCCGGAGTACTACCCGACCCGCACCGAGCGGGCGCTCATCGAAGCGCACGCGTACGACATCGCCGAGCGCACCGACGCGGCGATTCTCGTCGAACTCGGCTCTGGCTCGTCGGAGAAGACGCGGCTGTTGCTCGCAGCCGGCGTCAAGCACGGATCGCTACACAAGTACGTCCCGCAGGACGTTTCGCCGTCCGCGCTGACCGGTGCGATCGAGCAGATCTCGCAGGAGTTTCCGGCGCTGCAACTGCAGGGCATCGTCAGCGATTTCACCGACACTCTGCAGAACTTGCCTGCCGACGGTCGCCGGACCATCGCGTTTCTCGGTGGCACACTGGGCAACCTGATCCCGGAGGAGCGGGCGGAGTTTCTCTCCGACATCGGCGGCGCCCTCGTCTCGGACGAATTCCTTCTCCTCGGCGTCGGACTCGTCATCGATCCGGATGTGCTCGTTCCGGCGTACGACGACGCGGCCGGCGTGACAGCCTCGTTCAACGCCAATGTGCTCTCGGTGCTCAACACAAGGCTCGGCGCCGATTTCGATCCGGCGAAGTTCGCGCACGTCGCGTTGTGGAACTCAGAGGACGAGTGGATCGAGATGCGTCTGCGAGCCACCGAAGCGCACCACGTCTCGATCGCGGACCTCGGCCTCGACATCGACTTCGAGGCCGGTGAGGAACTGCGCACCGAGATCTCGGCCAAGTTCCGCCGCGAGGGAATCGAAAGGGAACTCGTCGACGCAGGATTCGGCATCGACGAGTTCTGGACCGATCCTCAGGACCGGTTCGCGCTCATCCTGGCCCGCCGCAGCTGACCCCTGCTCCTGCCCCGTCCCACCAGCCGCCCTGTCCCCGCCCCGCCGCCTTACCCCGCCCCGCCGCACCCCGTCCGCAAATGCATGTGCGTTTGCGTGGGGTGGGGGTGTGGGCTGGGGTTTTACTGCCCGGGTCCGCAAATGCATGTGCGTTTGCGTGGGGGTTGGGGTGTGGCCTGGGGTTTTCCGGCCCGGGTCCGCAAATGCATGTGCGTTTGCGTGGGGTGTTGGGTGGGGGCTGGGGTTTTCCCGCCCGGTCCGCAAATGCACGTGCGTTTGCGTGGGGTGGGGGGTGTGGCCTGGGGTTTTCCGGCCCGGTCCGCAAATGCACGTGCGTTTGCGTGGGGTGGTGGGTGTGGCCTGGGGTTTTCCGGCCCGGTCCGCAAATGCACGTGCGTTTGCGTGGGGTGGTGGGTGTGAGCCGGGGTGGGGATGGGAGATCTCGTCAGTTGGTGCGGCGACGAGCCTTTTCCAGAGCGGCGAGAGTGCCCAAAACGGAGGTGCGTTGACGGTCCAGGTCTTTCAGACGCGCACGGGCCGGGAGACCGGCGGAGCCGTCGAGCGCGGTGATCTGCTCGTCGATGCCGGAGAGCTGTTCGAGCAGCTTCTGCACCCGCGACTGCAGCTCGATCATGTCGATGCCGGTGACGCCTGCCTGAGCCTTCTTGGGTGCCGCCTTGGCCGGCGCACCGGAAGCGGACGAGCTGGTGGCCGCGCGAGGTGCGGCGATGGCTGCAGCTGCCCTGGGGCGCAAAGCTTTGCGGACGGCGGCGGGATCGGGGAGCTTCTCGAGGCGGATGCGGTTGAGCACCTCGCGCGCGTCACGAGCGGTGACGCGGAACTCGCGCTCCTCCTCGTCGTCGGAGGCGAGGGTGCCGCCGAGAGGCCGCAGGCCGTACATTCCGATGAAATGCTTGGCCTCGTCGATGATGGCTTCTTTTTCTCGGCAGAGGCCGCAGCGAGGCTCGTTTCGATAATCCTCGATCGAGTCGGTGCCTCCACACCAGACGCACCCACCCGGGGTCCAACGAGCGATTCGGACGGTAGAAGTTGCAGTTGGACTACCCAAGATTTGTGCGTCGATCACGACGAGTCATCTTAGGCTACAACGCAACCCGCTCCGCACACCCCCTCCCTGTCGAAGTGCGCTTTTCGGTCGTGGTAGTGACCAAGCTCATTTCGGGCAGCGAAGGAAGTGGCGGAGCGGGAGGGGAAGAAACCGAACGGACTCTTATGCGGAACCGTTGAACAGGCTTGTCACCGAACCGTTTTCGAAGACCTCACGGATCGTGCGGGCGAGAAGTGGGGCGATGGACAGCTCGGTGAGCGTGTCGAAGCGCTTCTCGTCCGTGATCGGCAGGGTGTTGGTGACGACGACTTCCTTGGCTCCGCAGTTCGCGAGACGCTCGGCTGCGGGGTCGGAGAGCACGCCGTGGGTGGCGGCGATGACGACGTCTCCTGCTCCTGCTTCCTTGAGGACCTTGACGGCGCCTGCGATGGTTCCGCCGGTGTCGATCATGTCGTCGATCAGGATGCAGGTGCGGCCTTCGACGTCACCGACGACGCGGTTGGACTTGACCTGGTTGGGCACCAACGGATCACGTGTCTTGTGGATGAAGGCGAGCGGTGCGCCGTCGAAGCTGTCCGCCCATTTCTCGGCGACGCGGACGCGGCCGGAGTCGGGGGAGACGACGGTGATGTGCTCGAGGCTGTACTTGCCGCGGATGTGCTCGGCGAGCTGGCTGTGTGCGTGCATGTGATCGACGGGGCCGTCGAAGAAGCCCTGAATCTGATCGGTGTGCAGGTCGACGGTGATGATGCGGTCGGCGCCTGCGGTCTTGAGCAGGTCGGCGACCAGCCGAGCGGAGATCGGTTCGCGTCCGCGGTGCTTCTTGTCCTGACGCGCGTACGGGTAGAACGGCAGAATCGCGGTGATGCGCTTGGCGGATCCACGCTTGAGGGCGTCGATCATGATGAGTTGTTCCATGAGCCAGGTGTTCAGCGGGAACGGGTGACTCTGCAACACGAAGGCGTCGGATCCGCGGACCGACTCCTCGAAGCGAACGAAGATCTCGCCGTTCGCAAAATCGCGGGCCGTCTGCGGGGTGATCTCGATCCCCAACTCTTTCGCCACCTGCTTGGCAAGTTCTGGATGTGCGCGACCCGAGAAGAGCATGAGGTTCTTCTGGTTGTCGATCCAATTCGGGGTGGTCACTACTGTTCGCCGTCCTTTGATTCGTGCGCGTTTGTCGACTCGGCGGACAGGGCACGAGCTGCAGCGTCCGCTGCAGCCGTCCCTGGCCGCTTCTTCTCGACCCAGCCCTCGATGTTGCGCTGGGAACCAGCGGAGACGGCGAGCGCCCCCGGAGGTACATCGTTGCGGAGCACTGTTCCTGCTCCCGTGTAAGCGCCGTCGCCCACGTGGACGGGAGCGACGAACATGTTGTCCGATCCCGTTCGTACGTGGGATCCGACGACGGTGCGGCGCTTGGTGATGCCGTCGTAGTTCACGAAGACACTCGAGGCGCCGATGTTGGAATGCTCGCCCACGGTCGCGTCGCCGACGTAGGTCAGGTGCGGGACCTTCGAGTGGTCGCCGATCGTCGAGTTCTTGGTCTCGACGAACGTGCCGATCTTGGCGCTCGTCCCGATCTCGGATCCGGGACGCAGATATGCGAAGGGCCCGATGGTGGCACCGGGCCCGATGGTGGAGAGATCTGCTTGGCTGCGTACGACCGATGCGCGCTCACCGACCACGACGTCGCGCAGAGTCGTGTCCGGTCCGATGACCGCGTCCTCGCCGACGTGCGTGTTGCCGTGGAGCTGCACGCCCGGTTCGAGGCGGACGTCCGCGCCGAGCGTGACGTCGATGTCGATCCACGTCGTCGCTGGATCGACGACGGTGACGCCCGCGCGCATGTGCTTCTCGACGATGTGGCGGTTGAGGATGCCGGTGACCCGCGCGAGCTGAACCCGGTCGTTGACGCCCATCACCAGGTCGGGATCGGCGAGCTGGGTGCCGAACACGGACAGGCCGCTGCTCTTGCTGATCTTCACCACGTCGGTGAGATAGAGCTCGTGCTGCGCGTTCTGGGTGCTCAGGCGTCCGAGCGCCGTCCGCAGTGCGGACGCGTCGAATGCGTACACACCGGAGTTGACCTCGGTGATGTTGATCTGTTCCGGGGTCGCATCGGCGTGTTCGACGATCTCGGCGACCTCGTCGTCGTCGGTTCGGACGATGCGGCCGTATCCGTTGGCATCGGATGGAATGAAGGTGAGTACGGTCGCGGCCGCCCGAGTCGGTGCGCTGAGATGCTCGTCGAGCAGGGCTTTGAGGGTGTGGCCGTCGAGCAGTGGCACGTCGGCGGCGGTGACGAGGATGGTGCCCTCGAAGTCGTCGGGCAGGGATCGAAGGCCGCACTGGACGGCATGGCCCGTGCCGAGTTGTTCCTCTTGTATCGATGTCTCGATCGAACGACCGAGTTCGACGCTCAACTCGTGGACGGACTCGGTGACCCGCTCCCGATCATGCCCGACGACGGTGACCAGGTAGTCGGGGCCGAGGTCGGCTGCGGCGTGCAGTGCATGCGCGAGCATCGTGCGGCCTGCGAGTGCGTGAAGAACCTTCGGAGTCTTGGACCGCATTCGGGTACCTGCACCCGCTGCGAGAACGACCACGGCGGTTTGCACTGGCAACTGAGCTCCTCGGCGAAAATCGCACTCTACTGAAAACGCACTCGATCGATCGACAGATGTCTTCGCTCCGCCGCCAGGACTCGAACCTGAACTATCTGAACCAAAATCAGAGGTGCTGCCATTACACCACGGCGGATCACGGACCAGCGGTTTCTCCGGTGGCTGGAACCCAATCGTTCAGGCTACGCAGTCGCGGCTCTCCCGCCGAGCGCAACGAGTCTCGCATGAGATGTGGTTGTCAGTCGAACCGCTCCCATAAAACGCGACGGAACCCGCACTAGGCTCGTGGCCGATACTCCTCGAGGGTCGAGGGAACGCGTGCGATTGGTGGGAGGCGATATGTCCGAACCCGAGCGCCCGCCGCGCGTACGGATGACGGGAACTCAGCGTCGGGAACAGCTGATCGAGATCGGCCGGTCGCTGTTCGCCGAGCGCGGCTACGAGGCGACGTCGGTCGAGGAGATCGCCGTCCGCGCGCATGTGTCCAAACCCGTCGTCTACGAGCACTTCGGCGGCAAAGAGGGACTCTATGCAGTGATCGTGGATCGCGAGATGTCGACGTTGCTGCGGATGATCACGTCCTCCTTGGAACAGAACAGATCGCGTGTTCGGGTCGAGCGTGTGGCGTTGGCGCTGCTGACCTTTGTGGAGGAGAGGACCGACGGCTTCCGGATTCTGGTCCGTGATTCTCCTGTCGCGGCTGCAGACGGGAAGTACTCGTCTTTGCTCAACGACGCGGTCGGCCAGGTGGGCCACATTCTCGCGGGCGATTTTCTCCGACGGGGATTCGATCCCGGTTTCGCACCGCTCTACGCGCAGGCGCTCGTGGGCATGGTGTCGATGACTGCACAGTGGTGGCTCGACGTGCGCGAACCGTCGAAAGAGGTGGTCGCCGCGCACGTTGTCAACCTGTGTTGGAACGGTCTCACCAATCTGGAGGCTGCACCGCAATTAGGTGAAGAATGAGCGGTCCATTTTCACTCTCGTCGACAAAAGAGCGAGTACAGTCGCTTTCGTGCCAGTGAGAGGCACGTCACACGCACGCTCGTTATATGTTCGGACCGGAAGCAAGTTGATCAAGGGCGGAAAGCTGCTGGGTGGTACCGTTCGTTCGTAATTTGCGCAGTGGCAGCCCAGTATTGCGAAGGCGGATCCAATGGTCAGACAGGCCCGCGCCGAGATCACTCGCGACACCGTTTTGTCGGGGGCAGCAAACGTATTTCTGCGCCTCGGCTATGCGAACGCGAGCCTCAGCGAGATCATCTCTCAGTCACAGGTCACCAAAGGTGCCCTGTATTTCCACTTCGGATCCAAAGAAGAGTTGGCTCGTGCCGTCATCGACGAGGGCAACGCTCGTCTGACGTCGGCGTGCAAGCAGTTCAACGACGGACGCATTCCGGCGCTGGAAGCTGCCATCGGCATCTCGTACATCGTCGTCGACCTGTCGGTCAGCGATCCCATGGTGTCGGCCATGCTGCGTCTGAGTCATCAGATCGGCGACTACCGCGGCACCCAGGGCAATGTGATGGCGGGGTGGAGCGATGCCTTCGATTCACTCGCGGCCAAAGCGATCAAGCAGGGCGACATCGACCCGAGTTCCGATTCCAGGACCATCGGTTCGCTCGTCCTCGAGATCCTGACCGGAGTGCACATGGTTGCTGTCGCCACGGCCAGCACCGCCGAGCTGCCGTCGCGCATGGAACGGCTCTGGTACTACCTGCTGCCGTCTCTCGTGACGCCGGGCAAGCTCGAGTACTTCCGTGAGTTCGCGGCACGACGGGTCATTCGGCACTGAGTCGGCACCGGGGTGGGTCTTTGATGCTGCCCAGCCGATGTTCGGTCGGTGTTCTCCCATAGAATCGAGCGCGGTCGCCGGTTTCCCCGCTCACTCAGCGGGGTAGAGCCGGGTCAACAGTTGTGCCGATCTCGCTCAGGAGCCTCGCCCTTGTCTTCCGAACCCTCGCTTCACCTGTCGGGCCTTGCGCGTGTGGCCCTGACGGACTCTGCGTTCACCTCCGTGAGCGAGGCTGTCGGTGCAGCCGAGCGAACATTGGTCGCTCCCCATTCGGCGCGTCCGTTCGTCGCCGCCGCGATAGCGGAGCGGGCGCAGGTTCTCGTGGTGACCGCAACCGGCCGCGAGGCCGACGAACTGACCGCCGAACTCGGGCAGATCCTCGGCAACGCCGTCGTGCAATTCCCGTCGTGGGAAACACTGCCGCACGAACGCCTCTCGCCCAGTGCGGATACCGTCGGCCGCAGGCTGGAGGTGCTGCGTCGTCTCGCTCGCCCTGACGACAGGGACTACGGACCCGCCATTCAGGTGATCGTCACCACGGTTCGATCGCTGGTTCAGCCGATGGCTCCCGGGCTGGGCGAGATCGAGCCGATCGGATTGAAGGTCGGCGTCGAGACCGATTTCGACGGCTTGATCCACCGGCTCGTCGAGCTCGCGTACACCCGCGTCGACATGGTCGGCAAGCGTGGGGAGTTCGCCGTCCGAGGTGGCATTCTCGACATCTTCTCCCCGACGGCCGATCATCCGGTTCGTGTCGAATTCTGGGGCGACGAGGTCACCGAACTTCGTGCGTTCTCGGTGGCGGATCAGCGTTCGTTGCCCGACGTCGAGATCACCTCGGTCATCGCGCCGCCGTGTCGTGAGCTGATTCTGACGCAGACGGTCCGCGATCGCGCGGCGACGCTGGCCGCGGACAATCAGGCCGATGCTGCGCTCGTGGAGATGCTCGACAAGCTGTCCGCGGGGATCCCCGTCGAGGGCATGGAGGCGTTGCTGCCGCTGCTGCAACCCGGCGAGTTGGAGTTGCTCGCCGACGTCCTGCCTGCCGGGTCCCACGTCTTGCTGTGCGACCCGGAGCGAATCCGCACCCGTGCAACAGATCTGGTGCGCACCGGCCAGGAATTTCTCGAGGCGTCGTGGACGGCCGCATCGGTCGGGGGCGCTGCGCCACTCGACACCTCGACGGTCGACACGTCCGGACTCGGCGGGGTGAGCCTGGACCTCGGAGCTTCGGCGTACCGATCGCTGCGTCAGATTCGCGAGTCCGCACAGGCACTCGGCCGTCCGTGGTGGACCATCAGTCCTTTGGCGTCGGGCAGCGGTGAAGAAGTGGAACTCGCGGTCGAGTCGGTGCCCGAGGTCCGTGGATCCGAGGAGTTGCTGACGGGTGTGTTCGCGATGCTGCGCGCGCACGTGTCCACCGGCGGTCGCGCAGTCATCGCAGTGGCAGGTGCCGGCACGGCCGACCGCATCATCGAACGGCTCGGCGAGGCCGAAGTGCCTGCGGCGCACATCGATTCGGGTGCCGAGCCGCTGCCGGACATCGTCAGTGTCCTGTGCGCCTCGTTGCACGAGGGACTGATCCTGCCCGACGCGAAACTCGTGGTCGTCACCGAAAGCGACCTCACCGGCAACCGCGTCGCCGCTGCCGAGGGCCGAAAGATGCCCGCCAAGAGGCGAAATCAGGTCGATCCGCTCGCGCTCGTCGCAGGCGACAGCGTCGTGCACGATCAGCACGGCATCGGCCGCTTCGTCGAGATGATCGAGCGGACCGTCGGCGGTGCACGCCGTGAATATCTCGTCATCGAGTACGCGCCCAGCAAGCGCGGGCATCCGGGTGATCGGTTGTTTGTTCCGATGGACTCGCTCGATCAGCTCTCGCGGTATGTCGGCGGTGAGCTACCCTCGCTCAGCAAGCTCGGTGGTTCGGACTGGGCCAACACCAAACGTAAAGCGCGCAAGGCGGTTCGGGAGATCGCGGGCGAGCTCGTGCAGCTGTACGCGGCACGTCAAGCTGCCCCCGGTCACGCATTCGGGCCGGATACCCCGTGGCAGCGCGAAATGGAAGACGCGTTCGGATTCACCGAGACGATGGATCAGATGACGGCCATCACCGAGGTCAAGGCCGATATGGAGAAGCCGGTTCCGATGGACCGCGTCATCCTCGGTGACGTCGGATACGGCAAGACCGAGATCGCGGTTCGTGCGGCGTTCAAAGCAGTCCAGGACGGTAAGCAGGTCGCCGTGTTGGTCCCGACGACGCTGCTGGCCCAGCAACATCTGCAGACGTTCACCGCTCGCATGGCGGCGTTCCCGGTCACGGTCAAGGGCCTGTCCCGCTTCACCCACGGCGCCGACTCGAAGCAGGTCATGGCGGGTCTCGCCGACGGCACCGTCGACATCGTCATCGGCACCCACCGGCTGTTGCAGACCGGAGTCACCTGGAAGGACCTCGGGCTCGTCATCGTCGATGAGGAACAGCGGTTCGGTGTCGAGCACAAGGAACACATCAAGTCGTTGCGTACGCACGTCGACGTGCTGACGATGTCCGCGACGCCGATCCCTCGTACGCTCGAGATGAGCCTCGCGGGCATCCGTGAGTTGTCCACCATCCTCACCCCGCCCGAGGAGCGTCATCCCGTCCTGACGTATGTCGGAGCGTACAACGACAAGCAGGTCGCGGCTGCGATCAGGCGCGAGTTGCTGCGCGACGGCCAGGTGTTCTTCGTGCACAACCGGGTGAGCTCGATCGACAAGGCAGCCAAGCGAATTCGCGATCTTGTTCCCGAGGCCAGGGTCGCGACTGCGCACGGCCAGATGAACGAGGAGACGCTGGAGAAGACGGTGCAGGGGTTCTGGGAGCGCGAGACCGACGTGCTGGTGTGTACCACCATCATCGAGACGGGTCTCGACATCTCCAACGCCAACACGCTCATCGTCGAACGTAGCGATTCGCTCGGCCTGTCGCAGCTGCACCAGCTGCGCGGTCGTGTCGGACGTAGCCGTGAACGTGGCTACGCGTACTTCCTCTACCCGGCCGAGAAGCCGTTGACCGAAACGGCTTACGACCGACTCGCGACGATCTCGCAGAACTCGGACCTCGGCGCGGGTATGGCCGTGGCGATGAAGGACCTCGAAATCCGCGGCGCGGGAAACGTTCTCGGCGCCGAGCAGTCCGGTCACGTCGCGGGAGTCGGATTCGACCTCTACGTCCGCCTCGTCGGCGAGGCAGTCGAGGCGTATCGCGCTGTCATGGACGGTAAGCCGATCACCACGGACGAGGCGCCCAAGGAGGTGCGCATCGATCTACCGGTGGACGCACACATTCCGCCCGATTACGTCACCAGCGACCGCCTACGGCTCGAGGCGTATCGCAAGCTCGCTGCCGCAACCGATTCCGAATCCATCACTGCCGTCATCGACGAGATGGTGGACCGCTACGGTCCGCTGCCCGAGGAGGTGGGACGTCTGGTGTCGGTGGCGAAGCTGCGGCTCATCGCGAAGGAGTACGCGCTGACCGATGTCAACGTCTCCGGTACTCAGGTGAAGTTGGCGCCGATGGATCTGCCCGATTCGAAGCAGATTCGGCTCAAGCGTCTGTACCCCAACGCCCAGTACCGGGCGACGACGGGTGTTGTGCAGCTGCCACTCCCGCGCGTCGAAGGCGGCGGAGTCGGCGCGGCCCGGGTTCGGGATGTCGAATTGGTTCAGTTCATCGCCGATCTCATTCTGTCGCTGGACGGTAAGCCGTCACGATCGGTGTTGTTGGAGCAGACTGTGGGGGTGTGATGACGGTAGTACTGCTCGATCCGGTCCGGCCGACGATGGTTCCGGCGGAGGCGGTCGAATTCCTGAGCGGGGTAGTGGAATTCACCGAGGAGGTGCCCGTTCGGATCCGGTGGTTGTTCTCCGGGACGGCGCGCGCCTCGGGGTCAGCAGCAGTGCTGGTCAGTACCGACCCGAGCAACCCCGAGGTACTCGACCGCATCCGGCGCGGCGAACGCGTCGTCGAGTCGCCGAAGTTGCCGGGTGACGACCTCATCGCCGCTGTCGTGCTCATGGACCGACTGCGCACGATCGGCGGTTGGGAGGCCCAGCAAACTCACGCGTCGTTGAGCGGTTACCTGCTGGAAGAGACCTACGAGCTCCTCGACGCCATCCACAGCGGCAACCTCGTCGACCTGAAGGAAGAGCTCGGTGACATTCTGCTGCAGGTGCTGTTCCACTCGCGGATAGCCCAGGACGCCGACGAAGGGAGGTTCGACGTCGACGACGTCGCAGCCGGTCTCGTCGCGAAGCTGACCCACCGCACACCGCATCTGACCGACGGCTCCACCGGCCCCATCGACGTCGCCGCGCAGGAGAAAGCGTGGGAGGAGAAGAAGGCGGCCGAGAAGGCTCGCGGGTCGTGCCTGGACGGTATCGCCATGGCGCAGCCCGCCCTCGCGTTGGCGCAGAAGGTCGTCGCGCGCGCAAGCAAGGCAGGACTACCGGACGAGCTCATCCCGGACCAGCTGCGCACCGTGCACATCGGCGCCGACCACAGCCACGGCGGCGAGAGCGCCGAGGACCTGTTGCGGCGCGACGTGTTGGATTTCGCCCGACGTATCCGAGGTGCCGAGGAATTGGCCAAGGTGCACGGCGCGCAGCCCGGCAAACTCACTCCGATGCAGTGGATCGAGAACTGGGCTCGGCGGTAGTTCGCTCACCTTTGTCGGACCGAATGTCACCTTCGCTCACTCTTGGGTGATCGGATGTCGCCTTCGCTCACTCTGAGTGACCGGATGTCGCCTTCGCTCACTCTGAGTGACCGGATGTCGCCTTCGCTCACCTGGTCGGACCGAATGTCGCCTTCGCTCCAATCCACCCCGAGCCTCACACCGCTTGAATGAACCATTCGATCGGTGGACGGGCTACTTCCGCCAGAACAGGTGATGCGTGACGCCGCTGGTGCTCGGGATGGTTTCGTGTTCGAAGCGATCGTTCAACTCGTCGGGGGAGTCCCAGAGTGTGAGTCCGCTTCCAATCTCGAGAGGCGAGACGGCGATGTGCATGGTGTCGACGAGGTCCGCGTCGAGGAACTCGCGGACGGTGGTGACGCCGCCACCGAGTCGGACGTCGCGGCCACCGGCAGCCTTTTTCGCCTGCTCGAGCACGGCAGCCGGGTCGTCGTCGATGAAGTGAAAGGTCGTGTCGCCGAGCGTGATCGATGGGCGCTCATGGTGGGTGAGGACGAAGACAGGCGTGTGGAAGGGAGGTTCGTCGCCCCACCAGCCCTCCCACTCGAGGTTTTCCCAGGGTCCGCGCTGGAATCCGAACTTGTTTCGTCCCATGATCTCGGCGCCGATGTTGTTGGCGAAGTCGCGGGTGAAGTAGTCGTCCAGGCCCCTGCTGCCGCCGGGATCGGTACGGTTGGGCCAGCTCGCGGTAGCTCCGCACCACGCGAACATATTCGAATGATCGAAGCCGAACGGGCTTTCGAAGCTCTGGTTCACCCCTGCCGCGATGCCGTCGCTCGAGACGTTGAAGTTCTGTACCCGAAGTAGCTGTCCCACGTGTGCTCCCTGCGTCGATTCTGCTGTTCGAGATGTGGACCAGGCCGACCGCCGAAACTCATCGCAGACCCCGCGGACTGCCGCTTGAACGAACCACCGAAGCTATCTGATCGTATGAATGGACCATTCAAGCGATCAGTGGTCAGAGGGCCGGCGGACAGCAAGTCAGCCGAACAACGTTGAACCCCAGTAGTCCGATTCGCCCAATCCGGGTGGGCAGGCGAAGACGGCCGACCCGACGTGCTGGATGTATTCGTTCAGCGCATCCTTGCGCGCCAGGGCCAATTGCATCGGCACGAACTGGGTCAGCGGATCCCGGCAGTACGCGATGAAGAAGAGGCCTGCGTCGAGGTGGCCGAAACCGTCGGATCCGTCGGTGAAGTTGTATCCGCGACGCAGGATCTGGATGCCGCCGAGTTCTTCTTTCGACGCCAGGCGAACGTGTGCATCGGCGTCGATGAGTAGTCCTTTGGGGCCCTTGGAGTCCAGGTCGAGTGGGTCGAATTCGTCCTTCAGTCCGAGGGGTGCGCCGGATCCTTTGCTGCGCCCGATGACTCGTTCCTGCTCGTTCAGTACCGTGCGGTCCCAGGATTCGATGAGCATGCGGATTCGGCGGGCGACGAGGTACGAGCCGCCGCGCATCCATTCCTGGTCGCTGTCGCCGACCCAGACGAAATCGTCGAGAAGACCCGGCTCCTCTGCTTTGAGGTTGGCGGTTCCGTCCTTGAATCCGAACAGGTTTCGCGGAGTCGCCTGCGAAGTGGACGTCGAGGAGGTTCGTCCGAATCCGAGTTGCGACCATTTGACCGAGACGGTCCCGAAGCCGACGCGCGCCAGGTTTCGGATTGCATGCACGGCCACCTGGGGGTCGTCGGCGCACGCCTGGATGCAGAGATCTCCGCCGGAACGACGCTCGTCGAGATTGTCGGCAGGGAAATGCTGCAGGTCCGCCAGGGACGACGGCCGTAGATCGGCAAGGTCGAATCGCGTGAACAATCCCGGGCCGAATCCGATGGTCAACGTCAGCGACGACGCCGAAAGGCCGAGCGCCTCACCGGTATCCGTTGGAGGCTTGTACTCGCCTGCTCCGGTGGCACCGTCGTCGAACGTTTCCTCGCCCTTGACCAGACGCTCGGCCATCTCGGTCCACTTCTTCAGCAGCGCGACGAAGGTGTCGCGTGAATCGGTGGTGATGTCGAACGCGACGAAGTGCATGCGGTCCTGGGCGGGCGTGACGATGCCCGCCTGGTGATCACCGCGGAACGCGACGACGTCCGACGGCGTCTCGGACGACGAAGAGCCCGCGGCGTAACCGCCGACCGCACCTGCGCCGACGAGCGCAACTCCCGCCCCGGCGGCGCCGAAGAGACGCCGCCGAGAGATGCCGGAAGCTGCTGGGGATTGTTCGGAACTACTGTCCTGCGACGACACCTTGTACCTGGCTCACTTCTGCTGACAACGCATCGATCTTGTTCGACAGTTCTTGACGCTGAGGTTCGGTGACGGTGTCGTAGAAGACGAAACCGTCGCCACTACGGTACTTGGCCAGTTCGGCGTCGAGCTCGGCGAACCGGGTATCGATCGTGGTGCCCAGTTCGGCGTTGTTCTGATCGATGATCGGACGCACGGCGGCGACGGCTGCCTGCGAGCCGTCGACGTTGGCCTGGAAGTCGTAGAGGTCGGTGTGGGAGAAGAAGTCCTCTTCGCCGCTGATCTTGGTCTTGGCGACCTCGTCGAGCAGCCCCTGCGCTCCACCGGCCACCTGGATCGGATCGACGGCGAAGTCGTCGGCCTTGATCTTCTCGGACAGCTCGGTGATGTCGGCCTGGAGTTGATCGGCCATCGCGTTGGTGTCGGGCTGCAGGCCCTGCGTCCAGAGGTCCTTCTCGATGCGGTGGAAGCCGGTCCACGTGGCGCCGGGTTCCACGTCGGGCTCACGCAGGTCGATGCGCGGATCCAGGTCGTCGGGGAAGCTCTCGGCGACGGGCTCGATGCGCTCGTAGTAGCTGCGCGTGATCGGGAACTGCGCCTTGGCGGCTTCGATGTTTCCGGATTTGACCGCGTCGACGAATGTCGCGGTTGTCTCCTGCAGCGCGTCGACCTGGCTGACGACGTAGCGCTTGTATCCGTCTGCGGCTTCGGCGAGCAGGCCGTCCTCGTCGGCCTCACGGACGGCGTCACCGGTGACGACGAAGTCCGCGCGGACGCCGTCGCCGACCATCCCTGCCTTGCATGCGGTCTGGTAGGTGCCGGGGTCGGGGAGGGCGACGATGAGCTGACGCGTCAGGCCGGGCCCGATGTTCTCGACCTCGCCCATCACTCGGTCGCCTTCGCCGTACACGTAGAACTCGGTGACCTTGGAGCCGTTGTTGGTGATCTGGAAGGTCGAGTTTCCGGTGGAGCCTTCGGTGGCGTCGACGTCACATGTGGTGTCGTTCGCGGTGACTGCGATGTCCGACGCGCTCGTCTCGGACGACGACTTTTCGGTACAGCCGGCAAGAGCCAGGGGGATAACCGCGATTGCGGCCAGAGCGTAGGGGGTGCGACGCATCGAGGTGGTGCCTTTCAGGAGTTGGTGAGAGCAGGCTCGGGAACACGGACCGGCCGGAGAAACAGGAACAGAACGATGACGATGTACGCCGTCCACCCGACGACCTGGAAGACGGTCGGCTCTGGCCGGAAGTTGAAGATGCCCGCGAGCACGGTGCCGTACCAGCTGGAGGCGTCGTAATGCGCGGTGATGTCGAACGCGACGGCGCTGCCACCCGGGAGCAGTCCGCCGATCTGCAGCGCGCGGATGCCGTACGCGAGGATTCCGGCGGCGACGACGATCAGGAAGACACCGGTGTACTGGAAGAAGGTGGCGAAGTTGATGCGGATCGCGCCGAAGTACAGGAACACGGTCACGATCGCGGCGGCAACGATGCCGAGCAGCAGGCCGAGCAGTGGCCACAGGCTGCCGTTGGTGTTCTCGGCGTAACCGACCATCAACAGGGCCGTCTCGACGCCTTCGCGACCCACGGCGAAGAAGGACAGCGTCAGCACCGCAATGGGGCCGACGGTCAATGCGCGTTCCAGTCCGCTGCGGAGTTCGCCGGACATGTCCTTGGCGGCGGTGCGCATCCACAGGACCATCGCCGTGACGATCGCGACCGCGACGAGCGAGGCGATGCCGGCGATGATCTCGGCCGTCAGGCCGGTGACCGTCGAGGTGCCGTAGTGGATGACGAAGAAGATGATCGCGACCATGGCCACGGCGATGCCGACCCCGAGCCAGACCCACTTGAGAGCGTCACGGCGATCGGCTTTGACGAGGAACGCCACCAGGATCATGACGACGATTCCGGTTTCGAGACCCTCGCGGAGGCCGATGAGCCCACTCCCGAACATCTGGGTGGCGATCGACGGAGCCGATCCGGCGGCGGCGAGTACGGACAACTTCTGATGCTCCTGAACAAAGAAACAAGGGTAGGCGACCCTCATGTGGATGAGAGCAACATACACCCTTCGGCGAGTCGCACACTGCCTTTGAGCTGCTCTTTTTCGACGCTTTAGGTTTCTATTACTTTTGATGTGCAGGATGGCGGGGTGAAGACCCGACTGTGCTGGATGCTCACCGCGCTTGCGGTGGGATCGATCGTGGCCGCGTGCGGCACGTCCGAACCGCCGCGTGAGATTCCCGAAGGTATTCCGCCCGGCGCAGGCACGCCCGTCCCCGCGATCGATTTCAACGCACCGGGTAGAACCGCCGATCTCCTGCTCGAATGGGCCGAACCGCAGTCCGACGCGGTCAACATCTCGGCTCCGGCACTCGCGGCATACGGGCATGCGGCGGCCATCATGGCGGACACGTCGCCCGACTGCGGGATCGCATGGACGACGCTCGCGGGAATCGGTTTCATCGAGAGTCGACACGGCACATATCAGGGCTCCACGGTCGCTGCCGACGGAACGGTGTCGCCGCAGATCCGCGGAATCCCGCTCGACGGAGGCCCAGGCGTCGCCGAGATCCCCGACACCGACGGCGGACTGCTCGACGGCGACGCGGTGCACGACCGCGCGATGGGACCGATGCAGTTCATCCCCGAAACATGGCGAAAATGGGGCGTCGACGCCAACGGGGACGCGACCCCCAATCCTGACAATCTCGACGACGCAGCACTCACCGCCGCTCGCTATCTCTGCGCACGCGGAGGCGACCTGCGCACCGCCGAGGGTTGGGAGCGAGCGCTGATGGCCTACAACCAGTCGGGCGCGTACCTGCGGGACGTCCGCGATGCCGCCGCCGCCTACTCCGTCGGCACCAGGGCGTAGGGCGAGGTGGTCATATGCGGGGACGTCAGGCGAGCGGCTAGTCTGACACCCGGCACAGTCCGCAGCTCGGTCGTGGCGCCGCGAAACCGTGGCGCTGTCGGTCCCCGTTACTAGGAGAAGCATTCGTGGCCATCATTGAGCAGGTCGGAGCTCGCGAGATCCTCGACTCCCGTGGCAACCCCACGGTCGAGGTCGAGGTCGCGTTGGACGACGGAACCCTGACCCGCGCGGCAGTTCCCTCCGGTGCATCCACCGGCGAGCACGAAGCCGTCGAGCTTCGTGACGGCGGCGAGCGCTACGGCGGCAAGGGTGTCGAGAACGCGGTCAACGCAGTTCTCGACGAGATCGCACCGGCCGTCATCGGCCTCGACGCCATCGAACAGCGCGCGGTGGATCAGGCTCTGCTCGACCTCGACGGCACCCCGGACAAGTCTCGCCTCGGCGCGAACTCGCTCCTCGGTGTGTCCCTCGCCGTGGCGAAGGCTGCTGCGGAGTCGGCCGGCCTGGAGCTGTTCCGCTACCTCGGCGGACCGAACGCCCACATCCTGCCCGTCCCGATGATGAACATCATCAACGGCGGCGCGCACGCGGACAGCGGCGTCGACGTCCAGGAGTTCATGATCGCTCCGATCGGCGCGCCGACGTTCAAGGAGTCGCTGCGCTGGGGCGCCGAGGTCTACCACTCCCTCAAATCCGTCCTCAAGGCCAAGGGCCTCTCGACCGGTCTCGGTGACGAGGGCGGCTTCGCCCCCGACCTGGCCGGCACCAAGGCTGCTCTCGACCTCATCCTCGAGGCGATCGCGAAGACGGGCCTGACGCCGGGGCAGGACATCGCGCTTGCTCTCGACGTCGCCGCCACCGAGTTCTACACCGCGGGCACCGGCTACGCGTTCGAGCGTGAGACCAAGTCCGCCGAGGAGTTGTCGGCGTTCTACGGCGAGCTCGTCGACGCCTACCCGCTCGTGTCCATCGAGGATCCGCTCGACGAGAACGACTGGGACGGCTGGGTCTCGCTGACCGAAGCGATCGGCGACAAGGTGCAGCTCGTCGGCGACGACCTCTTCGTCACCAACCCCGAGCGCCTCGAAGACGGCATCGTCAAGGGTGCGGCCAACGCGCTGCTGGTCAAGGTCAATCAGATCGGCACGCTCACCGAGACCCTCGACGCCGTCGATCTCGCGCACCGCAACGGCTACAAGACGATGATGAGCCACCGGTCCGGCGAGACCGAGGACACCACCATCGCTGACCTGGCAGTTGCCGTCGGCAGTGGCCAGATCAAGACGGGTGCTCCGGCTCGCAGCGAGCGCGTCGCGAAGTACAACCAGTTGCTCCGAATCGAAGAAGCTCTCGGCGACGCGGCGCGTTACGCGGGCGAGCTGGCTTTCCCCCGGTTCAATTACGAGGGATAGCTTTTCTCGAGGCGACAAGGTGGAGTTGGTGTGATGGCGGCGAGGCGAGGAAGACCGGGGACCAGTCCAGGTGGACGTGATCCCCGGCCTCGCGGCCGCTCGTCGACCGGCCGCAACCGGCAGACCGGAGCTGTGTCAGGAGACGAACACAGCTCCGGCGCTCCGGCACCGGAACCCTCCGAGCAGGCGCGCGACGCCGTGGTCGGTGGTAAGGCAGCTCCGCGACGGGTCGGCGCACGTGCGTCGACGGGTGGCGAAAGAACTTTCCTCGGCTTGTCGACGGGTCGTGCTGTCATCCTGGCCGTCGTCGTGTGCGCGTTGGCGTTGACGCTTGCGATGCCGCTGCGGACGTACTTCTCGCAGCGGGCCGAATTGGCGCAGGTTCTCGCAGACAGGCAAGGGCTCGAAGACAGCGTCAAGAATTTGGAGCTGCAGAAATCTCAGCTCAACGAGCCTGCGCGTATTGCGGCTGCGGCGCGTACGCGTCTGTTCTGGGTGATGCCGGGGGAGACTCCGTACACGGTCCAGCTTCCCGGTGACGTCGCGAAATCGGACGCGGAAGAACAAACGAAGAAGCAATCCGAAGGTCCCTGGTATCGGGATCTCTGGGAATCGGCAGTGCAACCGCAGGCCAGCGAAGAACCGGAGACACCAGCGCTTCCGGCGGTCGTTCCTGCGCCTGCACCAGCAATAGAAGGAGGGCCGGTCGGGTGAGCTCGGCAGTCTCGCAAGAAGATCTCGATGCTGTTGCGGCTCAGCTCGGACGTGAACCTCGTGGCGTACTGGAAATCGCCTACAGGTCACCGGACGGTAGGCCCGGCGTGGTGAAGACCGCACCGAAGTTGCCCGACGGCACGCCCTTTCCCACGCTCTACTACCTGACCGATCCGCGGCTCACCGCCGAGGCGAGCCGTCAGGAGTCCGCCGGTGTGATGCGGGAGATGACCGATCGGCTTGGCGTCGACTCCGATCTGGCCGCTGCATACCTGAAGGCGCACCGGTCCTATCTGGCTGAGCGCAACGAAATCGAATCTCTCGGAACGGATTTCACCGGTGGCGGGATGCCCGACCGTGTGAAGTGCCTGCACGTTCTCATTGCGCATTCGCTCGCCAAGGGGCCGGGCGTGAATCCGCTCGGAGACGAGTCGGTCGCTCTCGCTGCCGAGACCTCCTTGCGAGGCAAAGCAATTCCGGCCGATTGGCCGACCATCGCCGAATTGCGTGGGGAGAGCGCATGACTCGGGTCGCAGCCATCGACTGCGGTACCAACTCGATCAGATTGCTCGTCGCAGACGTCGTTGACGGAGTGCTCACCGACGTCGCCCGCGAGATGCGTGTCGTGAGGCTGGGGCAAGGCGTCGACGCGACGGGTTCCTTTGCGCCAGAGGCCATCGAACGCACACGTGTTGCATTGGAAGAATATGCGGGGATCATTCGCTCGACGGGTGTGACGGCGCAGCGCATGGTCGCGACCTCAGCCACGCGGGACGCGTCGAACCGCGAGGACTTCTTCGCGATGACCCGCGAGTTGTTGGATCCCATCGTGTCGGGTTCGGTGGCCGAGGTCATCACCGGCGACGAAGAAGCGCGGCTGTCCTTCGCGGGCGCTGTCGGCGAATTGAGCTCGGCCGAAGGACCTTTCGTGGTCGTCGACCTGGGTGGTGGGTCGACGGAGTTGGTGTTGGGTGACGCCGACGGCGTCGAGGCAGCATATTCCGCGGACATCGGCTGCGTACGGTTGACGGAACGTTGCCTGCCGTCCGACCCGCCGACCGAGGACGAAATCGCGGCCGCCCGCGCCTTTGCCGCCGAGCGACTGCAAGCGGCATTCGACGCCGTTCCCGTCGAGAAAGCAACGACGTGGGTCGGAGTCGCCGGCACGATGACGACACTCGCAGCCCTTGCGCTCGGTCTCGAACAGTACGATCCCGACGCAATCCACCTCTCCCGCATCTCTTTTGCCCAGTTGCGTGAGGTGTGTCACAGTTTGCTGCACTCGACGCACGCCGAACGAGCAGCGCTCGGTCCCATGCACCCCGGGCGCGTCGACGTCATCGGCGGGGGATCACTCGTGACCATCGCGTTGGCCGACGAATTCGCCAGGCGCGCAGGGATCGACCAACTCGTCGTCAGTGAGCACGACATCCTCGACGGCATCGCGATGTCGGTTAAAATCTGATCGCACCATCAGCCCCTATAGCCCAATTGGCAGAGGCAGCGGACTTAAAATCCGCACAGTGTCGGTTCGAGTCCGACTGGGGGCACTGTTAAGCCGCAGGTCAGAGGTGGTGTCGGACGACGGTGGACGTTCGAACACCCACTTCGGTGTCACA
>NZ_BCXH01000024.1 GCF_001895005.1 Rhodococcus yunnanensis NBRC 103083
CCCACACGCGCCTGTCCGCGCATGAACACCCGTGCGTGAGGCACACACCCCGTGCGTGAGACACACACAGCCGGCGGCAGCTGATCACGAACGGGCAGCCCAGCCGCACCTGGAGTCGCTGAGATTTAATCAGTGGCGCGGCGGTAGGCATGTATCGCATGATGGTTGTCGTAAGCGAACGTAACCAGCGGGACGGAAGGAGCGGAACTGTGATGGTGAAGGTCAATATGGTTGTGGTTCTGCATATTTCGCGGTGTGGTTCGCGCTTCGATTCTGCGTAGCGAGTTCTTGCCGCTATTCTTCTCGCCGCCGTCGGCGATGCTCGTCGAGCGCCGCGGCCTGCGATTCCTATTGTCATGCAGGGAGTTTCGATGCATTTGTACGAAAACTTGGTCAGGGAACACGAATTGAGGGTTGCGCAGTCGCTCGAGCGTTACGAGCTTCGCCGGAAGGGCTCGGTTCGGCCCACGTCGAGGGGGCTTGTTCTGGTCGCCGCGGCTCGGGCGGTGGTTCGTACGGTGCGCGGCAGCGGCGCTCGGTGGAGCGGTCGTCGGGGTGCTGTGATCACCCCTCGCCGAGCAGTCTCACTCGGACGTACGGATCAGCAGACAGATGGTGGTTCCTGCTGAGGGTGTTGGACCACTAGGCTGGGATCAATACATCCGAGTCGTGTGCGCGCTTCCCGTCGCAGCACCTCTCGTCATCTGCACGGGGTCAGCAGACAGAGGTAGAGCAGTGGAAGATGTTTCGGAACAGGGGATCAGGGCCTTCATCAGGGCCGTGGTGCTTCGGGGTGGGCGTGCAGAGCGCTTGACCACCTCACGCCGGAACCCGGTGAAAGTGTGGGGCATCGACGGGTCGAACTGTGTAGTCAGAGTCCGATCGAAGGCTGCGGGGGACTGGAAGGCCCGTCGTCAGGACGAGTCGTTGGCAACCGACGACACGGGGTCGTCGTACTGGGTGTTCGTCGATCTCGCTGCAGCCGAACCGGCGTTCTTCATCGTGTCCTCAGAGGAGATGGCGGCAGACATCAAGGGCGAGGTCGACCTGTGGGTGCAGGACGCGCCCCTACGCACACGCACAGGCCACCATGCGATCGCAGTGGGCCGTGTGCAGCACGGCAGCAACAAATGGTCCCTGCTCGGACTCAACGGCGACGCTGATCCGGGCTTGACCGAGGCTGCGAGCGTCGCCTCTGTTCGTAGGGCAGCGCCCGTCGCACGCAAGGGCCCGACCAAGGCCGCCGCTGCCACCGATGAGGTTGTCGACCTGCGGGTACGTGTGGTCGCCGATTTCGA
Organism: Rhodococcus yunnanensis NBRC 103083; assembly: GCF_001895005.1. Classification (GTDB taxonomy): domain Bacteria; phylum Actinomycetota; class Actinomycetes; order Mycobacteriales; family Mycobacteriaceae; genus Rhodococcoides; species Rhodococcoides yunnanense. The sequence continues at coordinate 1,299 of NZ_BCXH01000024.1, forward strand.
CGGCTACCGACTCAGCGGCCGGTACGACCCGGCCAGCAAGCGGCTCGAGATCGTCCGCGGACCCATGGAGGGTCGTCGATTCGATGATCCGACGCAGGCTGCCAGTGCCGTCGCCACGCACATCAGCGGCGACGTCGAGGTCCGTGACGGCTGGAAATTCTGGGAGCTGGACACACCGGAGAGATTGCCGCTCGGCTCACTTCGGTAGTTCACAACAGTACCGGTCGCTTCGTTGTGAGCAGTCATAGTAAATCTCCATAACAGACCAAGTCGCTGTTTTCGGTCGCTATCGTGGGCGTTGCTCATCTTTCAGCATCGAATCCCCGGCACCCCTCGACCACTCTCACACAGTGGCTCTGCCGTGGATTCGAACCGACGAATTTCGACCGGCGGCGACGTACGGGGTTGCCGACCGAGGAGAGGTCAGTCTCGTGGAGCATTCGTTCCGTTCTCCGTCGCTGCATGCATCGCGCTTCGTAATCCTCGTGGCGCAGTTCGTCGATCGCCGAATTTCGGCGGACCATTTCTCGGCTCGGTTTCGAGCTCTGGAACGCTCGGACTCGGGTTACCTCGATCGAGACAACTCGGCGATCGTACGGAAGCTGTCGGTCGACGTCGGGGCATATCGGGGGGATGTGAATCTGCTCGGCGTCGACTACATCGACGCGGAACAACTGTGGCGGGCTTCGGGGGAGGCCTTCCGTGATCTGTTGACGTTGCAGTCGGAGTTGCTGGGCCGCGAAGCAGGTTGAGTCCCTGCTGTTTTCAGGACTGTCGATTTCAGGACTGTCGATTTCAGGACTGTGTCATTGTGAGGATTCGCCGGTGCTTGTGCGCTTGAACTTCTCCCGATGACGGACGAGGTCTTCCAACTTGAACCGCCGATGCGTCCCGCGCATCTCGATTGCCAGATCTCCTGCATCGGCCAGCTTGCGCACGTACGTGTCGGAGACGCCGAGGAGTTCGGCGGCCTGTGACGTCGTGAGCAGTTCCCCGACGGGCCCGATCGTCACCGAGGTGCCCCTTGCCAGTTGACGGAGAAGCTCGACGACTGCACGGCGCGCGGATTCGTCGAGCGCGAGGTCGACGTCGTCGATCGTGATCTTCGGGGTTCGGTCACCCAACTGGCCGAGTGCCGAGTCGACTCGTCGCGCGTCCTCGGCGGAGAGTGCGGACGCGATGTACCGGTGATCCATAACCGGGCACACTACTGGGCTTATTCTCTAGTTACCCACCCAGGAGCTAGGAGCCGTCCGTGCCGCAGTTGTTGCATCTCGATTCGTCCGCCGATCTGGATCATTCGGTCAGCAGAGCCGTCACAGCTCATTTCTCCGACATCTGGCATTCGCTCGGTGCGGATCATTCGGTCATCTACCGCGATCTGCACCGTGATGCGGTGCCGCATCTGCCGACGTCGGCTCTTCATTGGGCACCGCACCTGCGCGCTGCAGGCGAGGTTGCGCCGCCGGAAGCCGAGGCGCTGCAGAAGGAACTGATCGACGAGGTCGTGTCCGCGGATGTCGTGGTGATCGGCGCTCCCATGTACAACTGGTCGGTCCCGTCGACGTTGAAGGCGTGGATCGACTACATCCACGTTCCTGGAATCACTGTCCCGTTCGATGCGCCGACGCGGCCGCTCGAAGGCAAGCCGGTCGTCGTGGTGTCGAGTCGCGGAAACGAGTACGGCCCGGGTACTCAGAACGAGGGGGCCGACCACACTGTTCCGCAATTGCAGCAGGTGCTCGGTACCGCGCTCGGAATGCAGGTATACGTGGTGCTGATCGACCTGACGCTCGCCAGTCGTGTTCCGGCGATGGCTCCGTTGGTCCCGCAGTCGGAAGCAGCCCTCGCCGCAGCCAGGTCGTCGGTGGCCGAACTGGCGGACAAGTTGGGACGCGGACTGGGCTGAGCAGGTTCGAAAGGTTCTGATCAGTAGCTTCTACTGATCAGAACCTCCATCAGCTCGGATTCGACTCGCGCGAACTCGGGGGTGGTGACGACGTCGAGCCGTCTCGGCCTGGGCAGTGGCACCTCGACCTGTCGACGGACTCGGGCGGGCTTGTCGGACAACACGATCACACGGTCCGAGAGATACACCGCCTCGCGTATGTCGTGGGTGATCATCAGGACGGTCCACCGATAGTCGAGCCAGACGTTCTGCAGCCACTCCTGCATCGATGTTCGCGTCAGAGAATCCAGCGCACCGAAGGGCTCGTCGAGCAACAGGACTTCGCGTCCCTGTACGACGGTCCGTAGCAACGCCGCTCGTTGCCGCATCCCGCCGGACATCTCGGACGGACGCGCCTTCTCGTAGCCGTCGAGACCGAAGACCGGAAACAACTCCCGTGCGCGGGCACGGGCTTCCTTCTTGTTCGTGCCCGCGATTTCGAGGCCGAGGGTGGTGTTGTCGAGTACGGTCCGCCAGGGAAACAGCAGGTCCTTCTGCGGCATGTACGCCGATTTCGGTGCCTCGACCACGCCCGCGTCGGGAGTGTCCAAGCCGGCGATCATGTTGAAGATGGTGCTCTTGCCGGATCCGCTCGGGCCGATCACCGAGACGAACTCACCGGGCGCGACGTCGAAATCGACTCCGTCCAGCACGGTTCGGTCACCGAAAGCCTTGGTCAGTCCTGCAACGTGTACGTGTGTCATCGGGGCCCCCGCTCCAGCGCCCACGGAGCGACGAGACGTTCGACGGCGTAGGTCAGAGCGAAGAGCGCAACGCTGATCACTGCGGTCACCGCTACGGCAGCGAGCACGAGGTCGGTGCGGAAGGAGTTCTTCTGCTGGCTCATGTAGATGCCGAGTCCGGCGCTGGCTCCGGCATATTCGGCGAAGATCGCACCGACGACCGCGTAGGTGATACCGATTCGGAGTGAGGTGAAGAATCTCGGCATCGCCGACGGGAGTCGCACGTAACGGAACTGCTGCCATCTACTCGCACCCATACTGGCCAACAGAGACCGTGCGTCACGATCGGTGGCCGCGAAGCCTTCGATGAGCCCGATGGCCATCGGGAAGAACGTCGCCAGCGCGATGACGAGAATCTTCGGCAACAGTCCGAATCCGAACCAGATGATCAACAGCGGGGCGATCGCGATGATCGGCAGTGTCTGCGACACGACGAACAGCGGAACGAGTGCCCGGCGCAACCACGGTGAGAAGTCCACCGCTACCGCCAGTATCCACGCCACGAGAAGCGACACTGCGAATCCGACGACCGTGACCTTCAGAGTCGCCGCCGCGTTCTCGGCTATCGCGTCACGATGCGCCCATCCCTGCATGACGATGCGCGACGGTGAAGGTAGCACCTGCGGTCTGATTTCGCTGAGCTGAACGTAGATCTGCCACACCGCAACGACAACCACGACGATCGACACGGACGGAAGCGCCCACCGCACGGACGCTCGGATGCGCGCGGCCAGCAGACCGGGCGCATCGGTACCGCCGGCCTCAGGGCTACCGAGTTCTGGGCCCCCGAGTTCTGGACTACTGAGTTCTGGGCTACTGACTTCTGGGCCACCGACCGCCGCGCTGTCGACCACCGCGTTACCGATCGGCGAGGTACTCATCGGTGAAATACGTCGACCAGTCGGGTTCGGACGTCAGTGGTGCGCCGCCCTCGTCCACGAGAACGCCGTTCTCGTACAGGAACTTCGAGTATTCGGTCCACTCGTCGAGCGTCTGTGTCCCGACCTGTCCCGACGCGTCCTTCATATAGCTGTCCGCGAGCATCCTCTGGCTCTCGAAGACAAGGCTTTCGTCGGTGAACACGCCGGGGTTGGCGTCGACGACGTCCTGTGCGGCGCGATCGGGGTCGTCGGCGGCGAGCTGATAGCCGCGCTGCAGTGCCTGGACGAACTTCTTCGCGTCCTCCGGGTTGTCCTTCAGCCATTCCTCGTTGCCGCTGATGGTGATGGCGTAGGCGTCGGGGAACCCGTAGTCGGTGTAGTCGAAGTATTTCATCGGCGTGCCGCTGTGTTCCGCCTCGATGCCCTCCCACGCCAGGTAGGAGACGGTGAAATCGGCGGTACCGGAATAGACGGCCTCGTAGGCCGAGGTTCCGAGCACAACTGTCTCGTAGTCGCCTGCACCGCCGTCGTTCCGAATGACCTGCTGTAGGCCGGCGCGTTCACCGGTGTCTCCGAAACCGGCGTAGACCTTGCCGTCCAGTGCCTTCGGACTGGGAATATCGTCACGATCCCCTTTGACGCCGATACCGGTCGCCCAGTGCTGTAGCGGTGCGAGTACCGATACGATCTGTGCTCCAGCCGCTTTCGCGAATGTCGTCGAACTCTGGGTGCTGATCCCGAATTCCGCGTTGCCCGAGTCGACGAGCGTGTCGGGGGAGGAGTTGTTGTAGGGCAGTACGTTGACGTCGAGTCCGGCGTCGGCGAAGTAGCCCTCCTGTAGCGCGACATAGAGCCCTGTGTGATTGGTGTTCGGGGTCCAGTCGAGCGCAAAGCGAATCTGGTCCGAGTCGTTCGATTCGGAGCAGGCGACCAGGCCGGTGACGGACACGACTGCCGCCGCGAGTGCGAGAAGCTTTTTCACGCGGATGCCTCGGATCGTGAGTACGGCCACGGCGTCGGCGCAAGCGCAGTGTTCCAGAACATGGCCTCGTAACGGGTCGCGACGACGAAGGCCTCGGTCATGGACTCACGTTGAGACTCGGTTGCCTGTTCCGCGGCGACGTCGACCAAAGTTCTTGCCCCGTCGACGATCTCGCGGAACTCCTCGGAATCGTACGCGGAAACCCAGCGCGCGTAAGGATGTTCGGGGTCACGTGCGAGAGTGTCCTTCGCGGCTCCGGCCAGCCGAACGGCCACATCCGCGTAGATCCAGAAGCACGGAAGCACCGCTGCAGCCGCGACTGGGTACGGTTCGGTTGCGGCGGCTGCGATCAGGTAAGAAACGTAGCCGAGGCAGGTCGGGGAATGCTCGACGCGTGTGCCGGAGGCGGGAAGTGCGTCGCCGGAGAGCAGAGTTTCATGGAGGGTTGCCTCCTCGACCGCGCTCGCGGCGGACGATGCCCAGAATGCCGCCGTGGCAGGATCCGGAGCTCTGGAGGCGAGGATGGACAGCGCTTTGGCGTATCCGGCCAGGTAGAGCTTGTCCTGCTCGATGTAGGTGCGGAATGCGTCGAGCGGCAGAGTTCCGCTGCCGAGCTGTTCGAGAAATTCGAGTCGATCGATCTCGGAGCGCAGCGATGCCGTCGCGTCCCACAGTCGATCCGTGTGGCGGACAGAGTCCACCGAATACAAAGGCGTCATCGCCTTGACATCCCTTCGTCAGTATTACCTGCATCAGGTTCGACGGGTGTGATCTCAGCATCCGTATCTTTCGGACGCACCCCGTGTCAGAACAACGCCGACCCTAGCATCTCGCTGCAGGCGGGCGGCGAGCGCTACTTCATGTCCTCGAGTTCCATGCCCTTGGTCTCGGGGATCTGGGAGCGAACGAAGAAGAACGACACGCCGGCCATGATCGCGAAGAAGCCGTAGATGACCCACAACCCGACGGCCTGCGTCAGCGGCGGGAAGGCGAGAGTGACGGCGAAGTTCGCGATCCAGTTGGCGGCGGTGCCGATTCCGAGCGCCACCGCGCGCATTCGGTTCGGGAACATCTCGCCGAGAAGAACCCACATGATCGGACCCCATGTAGCGGCGAAGAAGATGACGAAGAGATTCGCGCCGACGAGCGCGACGGCACCCCACGGGCTCGGCAGTGATACGTCGTCGCCGCTGCCGATCTGCTGCGAGAACGACACCGCTGCCATCAACAGTCCGACGAACATCCCGACGGATCCGGCGAGCAGCAGTTTGCGACGACCGATGCGGTCGACGAACAGGATCGCCACGAACGTCATCGAGACGTTGATGATCGAGGTGATCACCGAGGTCGCGAAGGATTGGTCCTCGCTGAATCCGACCGACTTCCACAGGGTCGTGGAGTAGTAGAAGATCGCGTTGATGCCGACGAGCTGCTGCAGAACGGCCATGGTGATACCGACCCAGACGATCGGTTGCAGGCCGAATCGTGGGCCCTTGATGTCCCGGAACGACGATTTCGCTTCCTTACGGAGGGTCAATCGGATCTCGTGGACACGTTCGTCCGGGTGCAGTTCGCCGGTGATGTCGGCGAGAATCCTCGCCGCTTCCTTGTCCAGGTGCTTGCCGACGAGGTAACGCGGCGATTCGGGAATGGTGAGGGCGAGCAGGCCGTAGATCAGGGCAGGGACGACGCCGACGAGGAACATCCAACGCCAGGCTTCGAGTCCCAGCCACAGATCGTTCGATGCACCGTCGGCGGCTCCCTGGAGAAGAGCGTCGGACAGTAGGGCGGCGAAGATGCCGATGGTGATGGCAAGTTGCTGGAGCGATGCCAGGCCGCCTCGCCATTTCGCGGGCGCGATCTCGGCGATGTAGGCGGGTGCGATCACCGAGGCGATGCCGATGCCGAGTCCGCCGAGGATGCGCCAGAGCATGAGATCGGGAACGCTGAATGCCAGTCCGGATCCGACCGAAGAGATGGTGAACAGCGCGGAGCCGAGAACCATCACCTTCTTGCGTCCCCAGCGATCGGCGAGTGATCCGGCGAACCACGCGCCGACAGCGCAGCCCAGTAGCGCCACTGCGACCACGAAACCGGTGGTGAACGAGCCGAGCGAGAAGTGGTCTTCGATCGCGTCGACGGCACCGTTGACCACCGAGCTGTCGAAACCGAACAGGAACCCGCCGACTGCTGCGGCGACGCTGACGCCGATGACCTTGGCTTTGTGACCCCCCGCGGCGGCGGGGCGGGTCGACTCCTGAGTCATGGCGGTAGCTCCTTGTGTCCGGGAAGCCAAGTGCACTCGGCCGCGAGATGTTTCGCACGTCGGATTCGACGCACCGGGACACTCTATGCCCGATCGTTTGCTGTGCGAAACACTGCCGTTTACTTCAGTTCGAACGCCGAGTCCGACACCGTGAATCCATGACCAACCTGGTCGAGGCACGTGACGCCGGTCGACTCCTCGACCCGGCACGACAGTCCGTTGGAACTTCCGCTGCCCGGGATGGACAGTGTTTCGCCGTAGGCCAGCTCAGGTGCCGTCCCACCGAAACGATGGAACCTGGGATCACCGGAGCTGAGGAAGCGCGCAGGTGAGCCCGCCGTCAGCTCGACGGTATTGGGCGCGACAGTGGACTCGGGAGCACCGCTGCCCTCCACTTTCGGTGCCGAGGACGGAAAGTCGCCGTGGCATCCGGCGACCGAGCTGTCCGTCACGACGATTCCGCATTCGAACTTCCCACTCGGACTGGTGAAGTAGAAGTACCCGCGGTCGGCTTCGAAAGCGGACGCGTCGGCCGTCGGCGGTGCAGACGTAGTGGTCGGGGAGCTCGAGGGCTGGATGCTCGAGGGCAGTGCGCTCGAGGGCGGTGTTCTCGAAGGCTGTGAGGAGGTGGTGCTCGGGGCCGCGGTAGCCGACTGCGTGCTGGTCCGGACGATCGAGGGCGGATCGGTGTCCACGGTGGCCAGCGGAGCCGTCGAACGCCCGTCGTCGGGACCGCCGCAGCCGGCGAGGAGCACGGCGAACAGTGCGAGCGCAGAACTGCAGTGAACTCGTGGTCTCGCCATCGAGCCAGCATAAACAAACTCTCGCGTCGGGCAGAGTTGGTACGTTGGCGTGCGTCGGGACGTTTGGGAGGTGTCATGACCGAAATCGGAACAGCTGACGGTATTTCGAGTCGGGTCAGCACGCCGTACGGGGACGTGATCGGGTACCGCGACGGAACTGTGTATGCGTGGAAGGGAATTCCCTACGCGGCCGCCACCGACGGCGAGCATCGTTTCAGGGCTCCGCGTCCGGTCGAACCATGGTCCGAGCCGCTCGATTGCCGCTCGTTCGGAGCGATCGCGCCGCAGGGACGGGACAATCCGGTTCCCATCGACCCGAAGATCCCGATGTCGGAGGACTGCCTGTCGTTGAATGTCTGGGCGCCCGAGCCCGACGGCACCCCGAGGCCGGTCATGGTGTGGATTCACGGCGGCGCCTACTCGCTCGGCTCGTCGGCGCAGAGCGTGTACGACGGCAGAGCTCTCGCCGAACTGGGTGACCTCGTCCTCGTCACCGTCAACTACCGGGTCGGTGCGTTCGGGTTTCTCGATCTGTCCTCGTTCTCGACCGACGAAACGGTCTTCGAGACCAATATCGGGTTGCGTGATCAGATCGCGGCGTTGGAGTGGACCGCGCGGTGCATCGCCTCGTTCGGCGGAGATCCGTCGCGGGTCACGGTGTTCGGAGAGTCGTCGGGCGGCGCATCGGTGACGACACTGATGACGTCGCCGAAGGCCGAGGGGCTGTTTCAGCAAGCCATCGTGCAGAGCGCGCCTGCCACGTCGGTGTACGGCCCGGATCGAGCTGCGGTCGTCGCGTCCCGTTTCCTCGAACTGGTCGATCTGACCCCGGACCGAATCCACGAGCTGAAGACGATGGATTTCATGCGTATCGTCGGCGCGAGCGACACTCTCTGCTACGAAGTCCCGACGCGTGTGCCGGGGACTCTCGGTCTGGCCCCTGTCGTCGACGCGGACGTCGTGCCGCGGTATCCGGTCGCGGCATTCCAGAAGGGGTATTCGCACCGAATTCCGTTGATGATCGGCACCAATCACGACGAGGCGTCGATATTTCGGCTGATGAAATCGCCGTTGATGCCGATCACGTCGGATACGGTGTCCGAGATGTTCCGCGCTATCGCGAACGACCACGCGGATCTGCCTGCATTCCGTGTTGCGGAGATCATGTCCGCCTATCCCGATCGCTCCAAATCGGCTGGTGCGCAGGCTATGTCGCGCGATGCGGGTTTTCGGATGCCGAGCCTGTGGATCGCCGACGCGCACAGCAGGCACGCGCCGGTGTGGATGTACCGGTTCGATCATGCGACGCCGATGCTCAAGGCTGCGCGGATAGGCGCCGGGCATGCGACCGAACTGCCGTACGTGTTCGGCAATTTCGGCACACTGAACCGTGATCCGACGTTCTGGCTCGGGGGTCGGAAAGCGGCGATGGCCGTGTCCGCTCGGATGATGAAGCGCTGGGTGGCATTCGCGCGCCACGGCGTGCCCGCGACTCTCGACGGTTCCAAGCACTGGGCCCCGTACGTCGAGCCCGACAGGGCGACGTTGGTGATCGATGCACAGGACACACTCGTCGACGATCCGGACGGCGCGATGCGTGCAGCCTGGGGCGACCGCGTCCTCGGGTTCACCTGACCGCAGGTGCGAGGGTCGAACGGGGTTGAATGTCGGTGCTTCGGGATACTTTCGGTGCGTGCTGTTCACTCGAATCGTCGACACCTCCGCTGCCGTCGGCGCGACGCGCTCACGCAAGGCCAAGATCGAGGCGTTGCAGGTCCTCCTCGCCGACCTGGCGCCGTCCGAGGTCGACACGGTTGTCGCGTGGCTGTCCGGGGAGCTGACTCAGGGCCGGATCGGCATCGGCTGGCGGACTCTGGCGGACATCGACGCGCCGTACACGGATGTCGGCGTCCTGTCGGTCGCCGACGTCGACGATGCCATCACCGCCGTTGCGTCGACCTCGGGGTCCGGATCGACCGCGCGTCGGCGCAGGCTGCTCACCGACCTCTTCGCCGGATGCACCCGCGCCGAACGCGAGTTTCTGATTCGCTTGCTCACGGGCGAGCTTCGTCAGGGCGCACTGGAAGGCGTCATGACCGACGCCATCGCCAAGGCTGCAGGCCTGAATGTCGAGCCGGTCCGACGCGCGTTCATGTTGTCGGGTCGGCTGTCCGTGACCGCGACGGCCGCGCTGGTCGGCGGCGAGGACGCGCTGGCAGCAATCGTGCTCACCGTCGGGCGGCCGGTGCGCCCGATGCTCGCCTCACCCGCCGAATCGTTGGCCGAGGCGTGGACCGAGCTCGGCGGCGACGTCAGTGTCGAGTACAAGCTCGACGGCGCTCGTATCCAGGTGCACCGGTCCGGGAACGAGGTTCACGTCTTCACCAGGACGCTGCGTGAGATCACCTCCGGAGTACCCGAACTGGTGGAGCTGATTCGAGGACTGCCGTGCACGAGTGTCGTGCTCGACGGAGAAACGCTGGCCTTGACGGACAGCGGCAGGCCTCGGCCGTTCCAGGAGACGATGAGCAGGTTCGGCGCAGACAGCGCCCACGATCTGCTTCTGCAGCCGTACTTCTTCGACTGCATCCATCTCGACGGGGTGGACCTGCTCGACGAACCGCTGGAGCGTCGACTCGAGGCGTTGGACCGAGTCGCGCCCGGTCACCGCATTCCGGCGTTGCTTCGTCCGGACGCAGATGCCTCGGCAGCTCACTTCGACGCGGCGCTCGATGCAGGGCACGAGGGGATCATGGTCAAGTCCCTGTCGTCGGCGTACGCGGCAGGCAGGCGTGGACGCACATGGCAGAAGGTCAAGCCCGAGCACACCCTCGATCTGGTCGTCCTCGGTGCCGAATGGGGATACGGCAGGCGGACCGGATGGCTGTCCAATCTGCACCTCGGTGCGCGAGACCCGAACGGCGGAGCGCCGATCATGGTCGGCAAGACGTTCAAGGGCCTCACCGATGCGCTGCTGCAGTGGCAGACCGAGGAGTTCCCCAGGCACGAGCGCAGCCGAGACGAGCACACCGTGTACCTGTTCCCCGATCTGGTCGTCGAGATCGAACTCGACGGGGTACAGACCAGCACGCGGTATCCAGGCGGAGTGGCACTCAGGTTCGCGCGGGTGCTGCGATATCGACCCGACAAGACGCATTCCGAAGCCGACGACATCGACACTGTTCGGGCGTTGCTCGCGTCCTCGACCTGAGGGCGTTACTCCGTCGAAACCGACCGAGTCATGTTGTAACACAATTGCACCTACGCGCAGTGCACACATCACTTATGTTGAGGAGGCCAGCCAGCGAAGGATGGAGTGAGGGCATCATGTCGACAGTTCGAGCGGCTCTGGTCCAGACCAACTGGACCGGTGACAAAGAGACGATGATCAAAGCTCACGAGGACTACGCGCGAAGTGCCGCCGAGCAGGGCGCCAAGATCGTGTGCTTTCAAGAGTTGTTCTACGGACCGTACTTCTGTCAGCTCCAGGATGCGAAGTTCTACGACTATGCAGAGTCCGTTCCCGGGCCCACCGTCGACAGATTCGCCGCGCTCGCCGCGGAACTCGGCATCGTCATGATCCTGCCGGTCTACGAGCAGGAACAGCCGGGAGTTCTGTACAACACCGCCGCGGTCGTCGACGCCGATGGAACGTATCTCGGCAAATACCGAAAACACCATCTTCCGCACGTGCAGGGGTTCTGGGAGAAGTTCTACTTCCGTCCCGGCAATCTCGGCTGGCCGGTGTTCGACACCGCGGTCGGCAGAATCGGTGTCTACATCTGCTACGACCGACATTTCCCGGAGGGATGGCGTGCGCTCGGCCTTGCAGGGGCGGAGATCGTCTTCAATCCGTCGGCGACATCGCGCGGCCTGTCCAACTACCTGTGGAAACTCGAGCAACCGGCATCCGCGGTGGCCAACGAGTACTACATCGGCGCCATCAATCGTGTGGGAGTCGAGGCGGAGTACGGGGACGACGACTTCTACGGCACCAGTTACTTCGTCGACCCCGAGGGCAAGTTCGTCGGCGACGTCGCATCCGACACCGAGCCCGAGGTGATCGTCCGTGACCTCGACATGGATCTGATCAAGGTCGTACGTGACCGGTGGGCTTTCTATCGTGATCGCAGACCCGACGCCTACGGACCCCTGGTGGAGCCATGAAGACCGGTGGAGCCATGACAGCCGGTGGAGCCAGGACCACGTTCGTGCACGGAGGAACGGTGGTGTCTCCGAGCGGGAGCCAGCTGTTGGACGTTCTGATCGACGGCGAGACGATCGTCGCTGTGCTGCACCCCGGTTCGACGGCTCTCGCCGCGGATCTGACGCAGTCCGCGGACACCGTGATCGATGCGACGGGCAAGTACGTACTGCCCGGCGGCGTCGACGGTCATACGCACATGGAGATGCCGTTCGGTGGCACTTTCGCGTCCGACACCTTCGAGACGGGCACACGAGCCGCGGCGTGGGGTGGCACGACGACCATTGTCGATTTCGCGATTCAGACTCCGGGGCAACGGGTTCAGGACACTCTTGCACTGTGGCACGAGAAGGCTGCAGGTAAGTGCGCGATCGACTACGGGTTCCATCAGATCGTCGGCGATGTCGACAGCGATTCACTCAAGGCAATGAGCGAACTCGTCGCGGAGGGCGTGACGAGTTTCAAGTTGTTCATGGCGTACCCGGGCGTCTTCTACTCCGACGACGGCAAGATACTGCGGGCCATGCAGACCGCTGCCGAAACCGGGGCGTTGCTGATGATGCACGCGGAGAACGGAATTGCCATCGATGTGCTCATCGAGCAGTCGGTGGCACGCGGGGACACGGCACCGTACTTCCACGGCACCAGCAGGCCGTGGCAGCTCGAGGAGGAGGCGACGCACCGCGCGATCATGCTTGCGAACGTCACCGGAGCTCCGCTGTACATCGTGCACGTCTCGGCGAAGCAGGCGCTCGAACAGATCGCCCGCGCACGTGGCAACGGGCAGAACGTGTTCGGCGAGACATGCCCCCAGTACCTGTACCTGTCACTGGAGGAACAGTTGGGCGCCCCTGGGTTCGAGGGCGCGAAGTGGGTGTGTTCGACCCCGCTTCGGTCGCGAGCCGAGGGGCACCAGGACGAACTCTGGCGCTACCTGCGTACCGGAGACGTCGCCACGGTCAGCACCGACCACTGTCCGTTCTGCATGAAGGATCAAAAGGAGCTCGGACTCGGCGACTTCTCGAAGATTCCCAACGGCATCGGATCGGTGGAGCACCGAATGGACCTGATGTTCCAGGGCGTCAAGAGCGGCAAGATCACCCTGGAGAAATGGGTCGAGGTGTGCTGCACGACCCCTGCGCGCATGTTCGGGATGTACCCGAGGAAAGGTATCGTCTCACCGGGCGCGGACGGCGATCTGGTGATCTACGACCCGAACGGTCATACCAGTATCGGTCTGGAGAAGACGCATCACATGAACATGGACTATTCCGCCTACGAGGGGTTCGAGATCGACGGGCACGTCGACACCGTTCTGTCCCGCGGTCGCATCGTCGTCGACGACGGTGAGTATTGCGGTTCCGCTGGGCACGGGGTGTTCGTCAAACGGTCATTGTCACAGAATCTGTTGTGAGAGATGGATATCGGAGTAGTACTTCAGTGCAATCCACCGGCATCGCGGGTGGTCGATCTGGCGCGCAGAGCGGAGACACACGGGTTCTCGCACGTGTGGACGTTCGACTCGCACCTACTGTGGCAGGAGCCCTTCGTCATCTACAGCCAGATACTGGCGCAGACCCGACGGGTCACCGTGGGGCCGATGGTGACGAACCCGGCGACGCGTGACTGGACCGTCACGGCGTCGATGTTCGCCACCCTGAACGAGATGTTCGGCAACCGGACCATCTGCGGAATAGGACGCGGCGACTCGGCCGTCCGCACGCTCGGTGGAAAACCGACAAGCCTTGCAACGCTTCGTGAGTCGATCCACGTCATTCGTGAACTGGCCAACGGTCGGTCGGCCACTCTCGGCGAGACGACGGTTCAGTTTCCGTGGTCGAAGGAGTCGAGTCTCGAGATCTGGGTGGCTGCGTACGGACCCAAGGCGCTCGAGCTCACCGGAGAGGTCGCGGACGGATACATTCTGCAACTCGCAGACCCGGACATCGCGTCGTGGACCATAGGTCGTGTGCGGTCGGCGGCCGAGGCCGTCGGGCGCGACCCGTCGTCGATCAAAGTTCTGTGTCGCTGCACCCGCCTACGTCACCGACGGCAGTGAGAAGGCATTGTCGCACGCGCGCGATCAGTGTCGATGGTTCGGCGGGATGGTCGGAAATCATGTGGCGGACATAGTGGCTCGATACGGCCAGCACGGCGGCGGGGTTCCCGATGCACTCACCGACTACATCACCGCGCACAGCGGCTACGACTACAACGAACATGGCCGGACCGGCAATTCGCATGCGGAGTTCGTACCGGACTCGGTGATCGATCGCTTCTGCATTCTCGGCAGCCCAGCCGAACATCTGTCCAAGTTGAAGGATCTCGAGAAGCTCGGTGTCGACCAGTTCTCGGTCTACCTGCAGCACGACGCAAAATCTGCCACGTTGGAGGCATACGGAGAACACATCATTCCGTACGTCGACGAGCAGGTGACGGCAACATCGTGATCGTGACATCGGCGGAGCCGCGAACGATGTTCCGGCGCCGATGAAGGAAGGCAGCGAGCAGATGGATCACGTGTTCTATTCTTGGGCAGCGCAAGCCGAGCTGAATCCGATCACGGTCGACGGCGCGTCGGGATCATGGTTCTGGGACGACGAGGGGAATCGATACCTCGACTTCTCCTCCCAGCTCGTCAATGTCAATCTCGGCCATCAACATCCGGATCTGGTGGCCGCGATCGTCGAGCAGGCGCAGATACTGACGACCATCTCGCCGACCGTCGCCAACACGAAACGAAGCGAACTGGCGGCACTGGTCGCCGAACGCGCACCGGGGGACCTGAATCGGGTCTTCTTCACCACCGGCGGGGCCGAGGCGATAGAACATGCGGTGCGGTTGGCACGTCAGCACACCGGACGCACGAAGATGTTGGCGGCCTATCGGTCGTACCACGGCGGAACGGGCGTCGCGATCGGTCTGACGGGTGAACCGCGTCGATGGGGAACCGAACCGACCAACGTCGACGTCGTCCGCTTCTTCGGTCCGTACCCCTACCGCTCGCCGTGGGGTACCACCACACCCGAGGAGGAAGCCGCTGCGGCGCTGTCGCATCTGCAGCAGGTCATCGAACTCGAAGGTGCGCAGAACATCGCTGGCTTGATCCTGGAATCCGTCGTCGGAACCAATGGCGTGCTCGTGCCGCCGCCCGGATATCTGGCCGGGGTTCGGCAGCTGTGCGACCGCTACGGCATCGTCTACATCGCGGACGAGGTCATGGTCGGCTTCGGCCGCGTCGGGGAGTGGTTCGCGTGCCAGGCCGATGACGTCACCCCGGATCTGATCACGTTCGCGAAGGGCATCAATTCGGGCTACGTCCCGCTGGGTGGGGTCGTGATCTCCGAACGGATCGCCGCGAAATTCGATCACAAGGCCTATCCGGGCGGTCTGACCTATTCCGGGCATCCGCTCGCCTGCGCGGTCGGAGTCGCATCGATCGAGGTGTTCGAACGGGACCGGATCCTGCCGTACGTCCGCGCGGTCGGGGAGGACGTTCTCGGGGCAGGTCTGAAAAAACTGGGTGAGTCCCACCCCAGCGTCGGCGATGTGCGCGGAAGAGGCTTCTTCTGGGCCGTCGAACTCGTCAGGGATCAGCAGACCCGGGAACCGTTGGTGCCCTTCGCTGCCTCGGGGCGTGACGCCGCGCCGATGGCGGAAGTGACGGCAGCCGCCAAATCCCGCGGACTGTGGCCGTTCATGGCGGGCAACAGGATACAGATTGCGCCGCCGCTGACGACGAGCGAGGACGAGATACGGCAGGGTCTGGAGATTCTCGACGAGGTCCTCACCGTCGCCGACGAGTGCGCCGAGCGTCTTACAGCACTGCGCCCGGATTGAGGATCCCGTCGGGGTCGAGGGCGGTCTTGATGCGCTCGGTCAGTTTCATGACGTCCTCGCCGACCTGATCGGGGAGCCACGCTTTTTTCAGGCGCCCGACGCCGTGCTCACCGGTGATGGTGCCGCCCAACGAGATCGCCAGATCCATGATGGCGCCGAATGCGATGTGTGCGCGCCTTTCCATGTCCGTCTCGGCCGGGTCGAACACGATGAGCGGGTGCGTGTTTCCATCGCCTGCGTGGGCGATGACGGCAACGAGGACGTCGTACTTGTCGGAGATGCGCTCGATGCCTTCGACGAGATCGGGGAGAGCAGGCAGTGGCACTCCGACATCCTCCAGCAGCAGGCTACCGAGCCGCTCGACGGCAGGAATCGCGAAACGTCGTGCGGCAGCGAAGGCTTCACCTTCCTCGGGGTCGTCGGTGGTGAAGACGTCCGATGCACCTGCAGCGGTACATGCCTGCGCCATGACGTCGATCTCGCGTGCACGGTCGGCGCCCGGGGAGTCCGATCGCGCGATGAGCAGGGCGTGCGCGTCCCGGTCCAGACCCATGTTCATCGCATCCTCGACGGCGCCGATCGACGCTCGGTCCATGAACTCGAGCATCGCGGGCCGCAGCGAGGCGGTGATGGCGAGAATTGCCGTGGTGGCGTCCCGCACGGAGGTGAACGACGCGACCACGGTGCTGGCCGGTGGTTGAGCCGGAATCAGCCGAACGGTGACCTCGGTGATGATGCCGAGCGTCCCCTCGCTACCGATGAACAGCTTCGTGAGCGACAGTCCAGCAACATCTTTCAGGCGTGGTCCGCCGAGTCGGACTGCGGTTCCGTCGGCGAGGACCACTTCGAGCCCGAGGACGTAATCGGTCGTCACGCCGTATTTGACGCAGCACAGCCCGCCCGCGTTGGTCGCGGCGTTGCCGCCGATCGAGCACATCTCGAAGGACGACGGGTCAGGCGGGTACCACAGCCCGTGTTCGGCCGCGGCCTTCTTGACCTCGACGTTCAACAGACCCGGCTGCACGACGGCGATGCGGGTGACCGGGTCGACCGTGATATCGCGCATGAGTTCGGTGCTGAGTACCACTCCGCCGTCGACAGCTGTTGCACCGCCGGACAATCCGGACCCGGCACCTCGTGGTACGACGGGTATGCCGTGCGCGCTTGCCCACTTCATGACCGACTGAACATGCGCAGTGCTGGTTGCCCTGACGACGGCAAGCGGAACTCCCGCGGCAGGATCCTTGGCCCAGTCCCGGCGATAACCCTCGGTGAGATCGGGGTCGACCAGCACGGCGCCGTCCGGCAGGAGCTCTCGTAGCTCGTCGAGAATCGCAGGGTTCGTCGTCATGAAACGAACACTATTGCTCGGCGGAGGGACCCACAGCGTTATTGGCTTCGCTGCAGGGTGAGTTCGGCGAGTCGGGTGGCGGCGGCACACGGGTCGGCCCCACCGCCGCGATACTGCACCCACCACGTGATGGTTCCCGAGTATGCGGCGGTGATGCCGCACGATGCAGGGTCGCCGGGGCGCCTCGACAGAAATGCGCTCGCGCCGGCAACCGACACCGGCTCGACGGCGTATCCGACACGCTCGGCCAATGTCCGCTCTCGGCCGAGAGAGTTGTTCTCGAACCAGGCGAATGTGACGTCGACGATTCCGCCGGGGCCGCCGCCGTCCCACATGCAGACGGCGCCGAAGAAGTACTGGTCGACCACATCGGCCTGCACTGTCTCGGCGATGGTGTCGTCCGGAACCGCCGTGCATTCCTGCAGGAGCTTGTCGAACTCGGAGCCACCGCCGAATCCTTCGGCGGTGGGAGTTCCGGTGACGGCGGTGCTGCACCCCGCGATCAGGGCGACTGCGACGGCCACGAGCGAGGCGCGTGCACCTCTCATGTGCTTCACCTACTTCGCGTTCTCGACGGTGGCGCGGGCGAGATCCTCGACGACGGCGCAGCTGTCACGTGGGGGCGTCATGTACACGTAGTTCAACGACCAGTGCAGAAATCCGTCACCCGATTCGATCCCCGCCTCGCAGGAGGCGTCGAATCCCTTCGCGGTGAATCCCGGATGGCCGTCGACGTCGATGGCGGTGATCTCGCGGCCGATGCGGCCCGCGACAGTGCGCTCGCGGTCGATCGGGCTACCTCGATACCACGTGAACATGGCGTAGGCACCGCCACTGGCGGCCGACTCCCAGCGGCACCGAATTCCGTTCTTGGAGACCGCCGCCAGCCCTGGTACGGCGGTGATGGAACCGAGTTGCTCGTCGGTCATCGATCCGCATTCGCCGACGAACAGTTCCTCGGTACTCGGGGTCGGTGGCTGCGTCGTCGGCTGCTGGGTCGTCGGCTGCTGGGCTGCGTCGTCGGTGGAGTGTCCACACCCCGCCGCGGCGACCACCAACACGCAGGCGCCGATACGAGTTCCACGCTTCCACACGTGCAGTGACCCTACAGATTCGGTGGCAGATCTGCCGGGGCGAGCGCAACAGCCGTCGCACCAATCGTCACACCAGTCACTTCTGTTACCGGATCGATGCGTCCACGACACGGAATCGTGCAGCTGAGAGGTCTAGCGTCCCAGCAAGTGGTATCAGCTCGGCGTACCCGCTGGGCGTACAGGGAGGTCGAACATGATGGACCCACACAGCACGTCCTGGGATTACATTGCCGCGATGTTCTCCTACGAATTCCAGGGCGGCGGCATCGATTACGACACGATCGAAACCCTGCACCGCGGTGACGTCCACGAGTGGGTCACCGCACTCGAGCAATCGGGACTCTTCGAGAGGGCGACCGTCGCGGATGCCGAGATCGAGTGGAAGCGGCAACCGAAACTGCTCCTCGACATGCTTCTCGTCGACGCCGACGAGATGACGAGGAAGCGCTGCGTCATGGCGTGGACCTCACTCGACAGGCTCGCACCTTTCGCCCAGTCCGGCTAGAGAAGTTCGGTCCTGTCGCCGTCGACGACCAGGACCTGATCGTCGTTCAGCGTTCGGAAGGGCGTGCCTTCCCGCTGGTAACGCGAGATCATCACCTCACTGGAATTCTCGAAGTCGAGCACCGATCCGAGGTGGGGGATCAGTGCGATGTCGATCAACCCCAGCCCGTCCCACGGCACCGCGAGTCCCGTGGTCGACGCGACCTCCGCCGGATCGTCTGCGGCCTCGACCCCGCGCAGCGACGTCGAGGCGACGCACGCTCCCGCGCTGTAACCGGCGTAGATCAGTCGCCCGTCGCGCACTCGCGTCGTGATGGCGTCGTCGGCCCCGCTCTGCTGTAGCCGGGCTCGGAGGACGAACGTGTTCCCACCTCTGAGCCATATGGTCTCGACCGAATCCAGCGCCGCGGCCAGCGCGGCCGCTCGCCCCACGAACTTCCTCAGATCGAGTTCCTCGGGGACGAACCCCAGATCGCGCAATCCCGTCAGCTCGCTGGTGACTGCGGATGCCCGGGCAGCGGGAGGCCAACTGTCCGCCGCATTGGCGACGACGGCGACACGACCGGGCGTGCCCGTCAGTGCGAGAAACTCGTCGACGTGTGCGCCGAACCGGTACGACGCCAGGAACAACTTCACCGTGCGCCGCCGTCGGCGAGGCCGAGAGCGATGGCGCTGTAGACCCGGGGCTGCACAGCGATCACTCTAGGCATATGGCGTCCGAGCAGTACATCGTCTATATGATTCAATTCACAGTTGTCCGCGCCGACGCACGTTCTGGGCCTTTCGGATTCGATTCAGATGCTCGCGGACTGTGGCCTGGGTTACCTGAGGGCTACCTACTCTGGCTATTATCAGTCACCTTGTGCCTTGTCGCATGGATTCGCCTGTTCGCCGCACGGTTACCCCCGTTCGCCGATTCGTGGGCACCGTTCAACTCAGGAAGTCGGAGATTTGGAAACATCGCAGAGCACCGAGAACGGGACGAACCGCGGGGGAACGACGCGAGTCGGCGTCGTGCGTGAGTCCGGAGAAGGCGAGCGCCGGGTGGCGTTGGTCCCGAAGATCGTGGCGTCGCTGGTCGGTAAGGGCGTGCAGGTCGTCGTGGAGTCGGGGGCCGGGCTCGGCGCGCTGATCCCGGACGAGTTGTATGTCGCGGCGGGCGCGGAAATCGGCGACGCCTGGTCCGCCGATGTCGTGGTGAAGGTGGCACCGCCGAGCGATGCGGAGATCGCGAAGTTGTCTTCGGGTTCGACGTTGATCGGGTTCCTCGCACCTCGCAACGCCGACAACAAGATCGACGCTCTCGCCGCTGCGGGGGTGCAGGCGTTCGCCGTCGAGGCGATCCCGCGTATCTCCCGCGCACAGGTGATGGACGCGTTGTCCTCACAGGCGAACGTCGCCGGCTACAAGTCGGTGATTCTCGCGGCGTCGGAGTCGACTCGCTTCTTCCCGATGCTCACCACCGCGGCCGGGACGGTCAAGCCTGCCACTGTTCTCGTTCTCGGCGTCGGTGTCGCCGGATTGCAGGCATTGGCGACGGCGAAGCGTCTCGGCGGCCGCCCGACGGGGTACGACGTGCGCCCCGAGGTGGCCGATCAGGTCCGCTCCGTCGGTGCTCAGTGGCTCGATCTGGGTATCGATGCCGCCGGTGAGGGCGGCTATGCGCGTGAGCTCACCGAGGACGAGCGCGCTCAGCAGCAGCAGGCGCTCGAAGAAGCGATCAAGGGGTTCGACGTCGTGATCACCACGGCGTTGGTGCCGGGTCGTCCCGCGCCGCGTCTGGTGACCGCCGCTGCGGTGGAGGGCATGAAGCCGGGCAGTGTCGTGATCGACCTCGCCGGTGAGACCGGTGGCAACTGCGAATTGACCGAGCCGGGGCAGACCGTCGTCAAGCACGACGTCACCATCGCCTCGCCGCTGAACCTGCCTGCGACGATGCCCGAGCATGCCAGCGAGCTGTACTCGAAGAACGTCTCTGCGCTGCTGGAGTTGTTGCTCGTCGACGGGCAGCTCGCTCCCGACTTCTCCGACGAAGTCGTTGCCCAGTCCTGTGTGACCCGAAAGGCCGACGCGTCTGAAAGGGCCGGTGCCTGATGTACACCCCACTTCTCGCCAACATCGCGATTCTCGTACTGGCCGGGTTCGTCGGCTTCGCCGTCATCTCCAAGGTCCCCAACACCCTGCACACGCCGTTGATGTCGGGTACCAACGCCATTCACGGCATCGTCGTGCTCGGCGCGCTGATCGTGCTCGGTCGTCTTCCCGACGACGCGTCCTGGGGTGTGCGGATCATCGCGTTCGTCGCGTTGATCTTCGGCACGCTCAACGTCGTCGGCGGCTTCCTGGTCACCGACCGCATGCTCGGCATGTTCAAGTCCAAGCCCGCACCCGTCAAGGCAGTCGAGAAGGGTGCCGATTCCTGATGAACAATCTCGTCAACATTCTCTACATCGTCGCGTTCGGCATGTTCATCTACGGGCTGATGGGCTTGACCGGCCCGAAGACCGCCGTGCGTGGCAATCAGATCGCCGCGGTCGGTATGGGTATCGCCGTCGTGGCGACCCTGATCGAGGTGCGCGATGCTCCCGCGATCAACTGGATCCTCATCGCTGCCGGACTCGCGATCGGTGTGCTGCTCGGTGTCCCACCGGCCAAGCGCACCAAGATGACCGCGATGCCGCAGCTGGTGGCACTGTTCAACGGTGTCGGCGGCGGCACGGTCGCGCTCATCGCGTGGGCCGAGTTCATCGAGACCGACGGATTCTCGGCGTTCCAGCACGGCGAATCCCCGACGGTGCACATCGTCGTCGGATCGCTGTTCGCGGCGGTCATCGGATCTGTCTCGTTCTGGGGATCGCTGGTGGCATTCCTGAAACTTCAGGAGCTGCTGAACAAGAACGTCGAGAAGGCGTTCGTCAAGAACGCCCGCATCTTCCAGCTCACCAATATCGTGCTGCTCGTCGTCGCGGTCGCGGTGTCGATCTTCATCGGTGTGAAGGCCACCCCGGGCGAAGGTACGTCCGTGTGGTGGATCGTGCTGGTCCTGATCGCGGCTGGTCTGATGGGTCTGTTCGTGGTGTTCCCGATCGGCGGCGCCGACATGCCCGTGGTGATCTCGCTACTGAACGCTCTCACCGGTCTGTCCGCTGCGGCGGCGGGCCTTGCGCTGAACAACACGGCGATGATCGTGGCAGGCATGATCGTCGGTGCGTCGGGTTCGATCCTGACCAATCTGATGGCGACGGCGATGAACCGATCGATCCCGGCGATCGTGTTCGGCTCGTTCGGCGGCGGTGGATCCGACGGCGGCGCGGCAGTGGACGCGTCCGGTGGCGTCGTGAAGGCGACGTCGGCAGCCGATGCGGCGATCCAGATGGCGTACGCCTCGCAGGTCATCGTCGTCCCGGGTTACGGTCTCGCCGTCGCCCAGGCTCAGCACGCGGTCAAGGACATGGCGTCGATCCTCGAGAGCAAGGGCGTCGAGGTCAAGTACGCGATCCACCCCGTCGCCGGTCGTATGCCAGGGCACATGAACGTGCTTCTGGCCGAAGCGGACGTCGAGTACGACGCGATGAAGGAAATGGACGACATCAACGGTGAGTTCTCGCGCACCGACGTCACCATCGTCATCGGCGCCAACGACGTCACCAACCCGGCGGCGCGTAACGACCCGTCGAGCCCGATTCACGGCATGCCGATTCTCAATGTCGACGAGTCGCGTTCGGTCATCGTGCTCAAGCGCTCGATGAGTTCGGGTTACGCAGGCATCGACAACCCGCTGTTCACCGCGGACCGCACCTCGATGCTGTTCGGGGATGCGAAGAAGTCCGTCAACTCGGTCATCGAGGAACTCAAGGCGCTGTAAAACCCCGCACGGGTAGGTCAGCGCATCCGCCGCAGCGCGAGGGCCGCAGTATCGAACGGATTCTGCGCCTCGCGCTCCGCGGCGACGGGGGAGTGAAGCATGACTGCCGATGACCCCGCCCACCACCCGAGCACGATGAGCAACGTGGTGGCCACACCTATGATCGTCGCCGATCCACCGACGATCGCGGCGGCGCACACCGTCGTCGCACCGACGGCTCCGAGACCCCACACCATCGGCAGGAATCGCGGGGCCGCGACGAGGGTCGTGGCACACACCAACGACACAGCAGCGGTGACGTAACCGTTGGGCAACGCGGACGCGGGAACCCAGCCGGCTGCCCAGGCTCGAACCGCCGCGGTCGTCAACGACGCACCGACGACGAGTGTGATGACAGCGCCGATGCCGTACGGCAACGCGCGGAACAACGCGACGACGGTCAGCGCGGCGACGGCGAGCAGTACCGGGGTGATCCCGAAGGCCCGAAGAAGGGCACCGGAAGGGTCGACGAGACTCGGCACCACCGCCCGTGAGTACGGGTAAGTGACCCCGAGCAGCGGCAACGCCGCGAGTACGACGACCAGACCGAAGAGAACCACGCCGACGACGGCAACCCGGGCGAGAGTCCTGTCGCGACGGACCCGCACATCGGGATCGTCCTCCTCTTCGTACAGTGCAGCTTTTTCGTATGTCGCAGCTTTCTCGTACAGTGCAGCTTCTTCGAGCTCTACGAGTTCCATGCTGTCCGTGTCTGCGCTCATGCCTTTCCGCACCCCCGACTGTCCGCGTGCGTCCGTCTGCGCACTCATGTGGTCACGAGGATGCAACACGAAGCTGAATGCGGCATGTGAGCCGGCCGTGAAACTACTGGGTGATCGGAATGCGCGGCGCCCGGACTGTCCCCGCGGCAGCGGCGGCGACAACGGTCAGCAGCAGCGGAACGATCATGGCGGTGGTGAGCGGAATCAGATGCGAGAGCCAGCCGATGATCGCAGGCCCGGCGAGCAACCCCACGTACCCCATGCCGACAACGCGTGACATGTTGGTCGCCGATGCACCTGAGCTCAGATTCCCGGCGGTGGTGAAGATCTGAGGGATGCTGCCGGACAGTCCGAGCCCGAACGCCGCCCACCCCGCCAGTGTCAACGGCAGCCACCCGGAGGTGAGCACGAGCAGCATTCCGGCGGCTGCGATCAGGTTGCCGTACCGAACCACGGCAACCGGGCCGAATCTCGCGCTGACCTTGTCCGCGCAGAAGCGTCCGACCGTCATCATCGCGGCGAAGAAGCCGAAGGCGAGTGCTGCCGTCCCCTCGGACGTGTCGAGGTGCTCTTTGACCTGGAGCGTGCTCCAGTCGTTCGCAACGCCTTCGGCGAGCAGGAGGGCGAAGGCAAGGGCGCCGAGGGCGAGTACGCGCGGCGAGAACCGTCCGTGGTTGTCCGAAGGTGCGGCGTCGGGCTGCTGATGCTCGGACGGTTTCAGCAGAAATCTGCTGCAGAGTCCGACGGCGGCGAGTCCTACGACGGCTGCTCCGCCGATCGAGGCTTCGATGGGAACGTTCAGCGCAAGCGTCGCTGCTCCGACGAGCGATCCGGCAACACCGCCGACCGAGAACAGGGCGTGGAACGCCGACATGATGGGCCGGCGGTAACACCGTTCGACGTCGACGGCCTGAGAGTTCATGGCGACGTCGAGTGCGCCGTTGAACAGACCGAACGTGAACAACGCGAGACCGAGCATGGGTGCGCTCGTCGACAGTGCCGGGCCCATCACGGCGAACGACAGCAGAACGGCAGCGACTATAACGAGTCGGTTACTTCCGTATCGGTCCGAAAGAGGCCCCGCGGTCTGCATTCCGACGATTGCACCTGTTGCGAGGACGAGAAGAAGAGAGCCGAGCATGGCATGCGATATACCTACCCTTTGCTCGACCGACGGGATATGGACCACCCAGATAGCGAGAAGAAAGCCGTTCACGGCGAAGATTCCGAATATCGCCGCCCGTGCGCGACGGAGCCGTATGGGTATGCGTTCAGGTTCTTTCGCCACGTCAGACACGCTACCTGCAGGTTCGGGCACGGTATGGCTGCATGGCTCGGCATGCACGCGCGAGTGAAAACATTCGTTGCTGGATAGTGACTGGATGACCACCCCTGGTGTGACGCTTATCACATCATTTGGTTTGGTCTGGTGGCGATGGACGGGGAGAGCGTAGTTTCGAACCATCGGACAAGAGTGGAAATCGTTACAACTCGATCGTAACGATCCGAAAACGGTACCGGGCAGGTCCAAGCCTCGTGGCTTACCGGGCATCGCACAGCGAAGCCGATCGAAGGAGAAACCATGACTCTCGCAGACGCCTGCCCAGAAGTCCCCATCGAGGCTGCAGTACTCGATACCGCGCCTGTCGATACCGCATCTGCATCGTCGTCCGGCTCTGCATCGTCGTCGCTGTCGCACGGTCAACTCGACATGATGCGCGCGTTCTTCTGCTACGAATTCGAAGTTGCTCGTCTCGATCGCAGTTCGCTCCCCGAGGCCACCACCGAGGTAGTGGCGGAGTGGGTCGAAGCACTGGAGATGAGCGGACTCTTCGTACCCAGCGAACTGCGCACCATGTCGCAGGCGTGGCTCAGCGAGCCCGACGCCCTGGTGTCGCTCCTGGTCGGAGACGTGGACGAGATAGCGGCCCGACGGGAGACGGCGGACGCCGCCGACGCGTCGTCGACACCCTCGTACCTACGCGCCAGCTGATCCGACCCGAATCGCAGTGCGACCCACACCGAGTGGCCTACCATCCACTCGGTTGGATGCATGCGAGGAAGGGCGCGAATGTCGGCAGCTGGTCTGGACGAGTACTCCGTTTCCGAATGGATAGCGTCGCTGGGAATAGGAGCGGTGTCCCCGTTCACTTTCCAGCGGATCGGTAACGGCCAGTCGAATCTGACGTTCGCGGTCGGTGACGCCGGGGGCAGCAAATGGGTGCTGCGACGACCTCCGCTCGGAACGCTGCTTGCTTCCGCGCACGACGTGGTCCGTGAGTATCGAATTCTCTCCGCATTGCAGAACACGAGTGTTCCGGTCCCGAAGATGCTGGCGGTGACCGAAGATCCTGCGGTGTCGGACGCGCCGCTGGTGTTGATGAGCCACGTCGACGGAGTCGTGATCGACTCGGTCGCCACGGCGGACGCGCTCGGTGAGAGTCTGCGCCGCGCGGTGGGCCTGTCGTTGATCGGAGCACTGTCCGAGGTCCATCGAGTCGATCTGGGGAGTGTCGAACTCGTCGACCTGGCGAGTCACAAGCCGTATGCGCAGCGTCAGCTCAAGCGCTGGAGCACGCAGTGGGAGCGGTCGAAATCACGGGAGGTACCCGCGATCGACGCGCTGGGTAAGCGTCTTGCCGCACAGGTGCCCGAGCAGCAGGAGCTCTCGCTCGTGCACGGGGATTTTCATCTCAACAACGTCATCATCTCTCCTTCGGACGGCTCGATCGTGGCCGTCGTCGACTGGGAGTTGTGCACCCTGGGGGATCCGTTGGCGGATCTGGGCGGTCTGCTCGCGTACTGGCCGGAGGCGGGCGATTCCGTCGCCGGTCCCTTCATGGCATCGACGCTGCCGGGATTCCCGACGCGTGACGAGTTGGTGGCGGAATATGCCAGGAACACCAGGCGCGACGTGTCGTCGGCGGGGTACTGGGAGGTGCTGGCGCTGTGGAAGCTCTCGATCATCGCCGAGGGCGTCATGCGCCGCGCCGAGGCGGATGCGCGTAATCGTGCCGATGCCGGAGCGCCGACGACGTCGTTGATCGACGACATCGTTGCGCGTGCGATGTCGACGGCGGACGCGGTCGGCCTCTAGCTCGGAATGACGAGAGTTCGAGCGGCAACTTCGATTTCGGTCGGAATCGGGACCGGCCTGCGGGTTTCGGAGTCGACGTAGACGTGAACGAACCGTCCGGTCGCCGCCAACTCCAGTTCGTCGCGCTCGGATTCGCGGAACAGGGCCAGCGAGTAGACGATGCTGCGGTTGCCGAGTCGCTCGACCGACAACCCGACCTGCAGCCGGTCCGGGAACGACAGTTCGCGGTGGTACGTGCACGACGTCTCGGCGACAACGCCGATGGCGGGTAGCTCGCGGATGTCGACGCCGGTCGTGTCCATCAACCACCCGTTCACGGCTGTGTCGAAGTATGAGTAGTAGGTGACATTGTTGACGTGACCGTAGTGGTCGTTGTCGTCCCACCTGGTCGCCACGGGCCACAGGGCCCGGTAGTCGGCTGCCGTGTTGTGCTCGGCACGTTGGTCAGCGGAAGCGGTCATGACAACGAGCCTAGTGCGCCGTCTCACCCACGGTCGGCGCGTGTCGACCCCAGCGCCCATCTGATGGCCAACCCGACCAGAAGTGCCCAGAACGCCGAACCGATGCCGAGCACGGTCACACCGGAAGCTGCGATGAGGAAGGTCATCACCGCGGCCTCGCGGTCGTTCTCCGTCCGCAGCGCACTCGCGAGCGAGGATCCGAGCGTCGCCATCAGCGCAAGTCCCGCAACTGCCTCCACGACGCCTGCCGGGGCGGCGGCGACGAGGGTGGCGAGCGCCGCCGAGCACAGCGCGAGAACGAGATACGCCCAACCGGCGGTGTACGCCGCGATCCACCGACGCTTCGGATTCGGGTCCGCGGACGGCGCAGCGGCGAGCGCAGCGCTGATCGCCGCGAGATTGATCGCATGTCCGCCCGCCGTTGCACCGACGACAGTGCCGATGCCGGTCACCGCCATCGACGAGCGCCACGGTACGTCGTAGCCGAACGACTTCATGACCGCGACGCCCGGAATGTTCTGCGATGCCATCGTCACGATGTAGAGCGGCACCGAGATGCCGATCAAGGCCTGCCACGTCCAGTGCGGTGTTGTGAGATCGATGCGCGGAATCATGTCACCGGTGTTCAGCGAACCGTCCCCGCGGCCGAGCGACACGGCGATGACGACAGCGGCGACGCCGAAGGCCGCAGGTACGGCCCACCGCTTCGAGAATCGTTGCAGAACGAGCCAGGTTGCGACGACCGGGCCGACCGCGGCCGGGGCGTCGGCGAACGCGGTCACCGGGGCCAGACACAGGGGGAGAATCACGCCCGCGAGCATCGCCTGCGCCAGGGCGGTGGGGATCGATGCGATGAGCGCACCGAGTCGTGGCCACAATCCGGTGAGCAGTACCAGCAGCCCGACGACGAGGAACGCGCCCACTGCGGCGGGCCACCCTCCCGTGATCGCGCCGGTGCCTGCAAGCAGCGCCGCTCCCGGCGTCGACCAGGCCAGAGTGATGGGCCGACGGTAATGCCGCGACAGCCACAGGATGCCGAACGCCTGCGTGACGCACAGGGCCAGCAATCCGGAAGCGGCCTCGGTGGGTGTGGCCCCGACCGCGCGCAGTCCGGTCAATACCACCGCGAACGAGCTGGTGAATCCGACCAGCGCTGTGACGACTCCCGCACTGACGGGTTGAAATCGTGTGGAACTGTCCTCTGGTAGCGAGGTCGTCGGGTCGGGCACGAGAAACAATGATGCCCGACGCAGTGCGCACTAGCGCCGCGAGAACTCCGATGCACGCTGGATCTGCTCGTCGGTGGGCCGGACACCCGTGTACAGCACGAACTGCTCGGCTGCCTGTAGTGCGATGACCTCGGCGCCGGTGACGACGGGTTTGCCTGCCGCACGGGCCGCGGTGATCAACGGCGTCTCCGACGGCATGGCCACCACATCGAAGACCGCCTGCGCCGAGGAGATCTGCGCGTCGGAGTACGGGGACGCGTCGGCGTCGGGGCCGCCTGCCATTCCCACCGGCGTGACGTTGACCAGAAGGTCGGCCGAGACTGCCTCCGCGGACCACTCGTAGCCGTAGGTCGACGCCAGCGACCGGCCCGTGTCGGCGTTGCGTGCGACGACGGTTCCGCGAGTGAATCCCGAGTCGCGCAGCGCCGCAACAACTGCTTTGGCCATGCCGCCGCTGCCGGTGACTGCGACGGTGTAGTCGTTCGAGAACCCGGACGCGGACAGGAGATTCGCGACCGCCTGGTAGTCGGTGTTGTACGCATGCAGCACACCGTCGTCGTTGACGATGGTGTTGACCGACTCGATGGCGCTCGCCGAATCATGCATCACGTCGACCAACGCGATGACGTCCTCCTTGAACGGCATCGACACCGCGCACCCGCGGATACCGAGCGCACGGACTCCGCCGATCGCGGCAGGAAGGTCAGTCGTCGTGAAGGCCTTGTAGACGAAGTTGAGCCCCAGCTCGTCGTAGAGGTAATTGTGGAATCGGGTGCCGATGTTGCTCGGCCTGCCGGACAACGACATACAGAGTTGGGTTTCACGATCGAGGAAGCTACGCGAGAACATTGTCCGTACATTACGTCAGTGCAGTGTGCTCAGCATGTTTCCGAGACGGCGGACAGAGCGCGTTGGTCGGCCTGGGTGATCGGGAGTCGATACTGCGCCGCGACCGACAGGTACTTACCCGCGTAGTAGCAGTGGTAGGACTCGTTCGGTGGCAGCCAATGCGACGGCGTCTTGTCGCTCTTGGACTGGTTGTCGGATCCGTTGACGGCCATGAGATTGAAGTCGATGTCGTTTGCGAATCGAATGCGCTTCTCCGGCAGCCAGCCGTTGGCTCCCATGTCCCATGCCGCGGACAGCGGATAGATGTGGTCGATCTGAACCTTGCTCGCGTCGGACTTGCTGAACTGCATCACGGTGCCCGAATACGGGTCGGCAAGAGTGCCTTCGAGTACGACACAGTTGTGTGTGCCGGTCTTGAAGACCAGATCGGTCATGTCCTTGGCGAGCACGTTGTCCCTCGTGCCGCATCCGTCGTGACCGCCCGGTCCGTCGTAGTCGTCGGTCCACGCAGGCCCGAACACGCAACCCTGTCCGCTCTTGCATCCCCGCTCGTAACCGAGGGCGTCCGGCCTGGCGCCGACGACCTGAACCTGACCGAGCAACGTGTCCAACTGCGCACGCGTCGGGCTTCCGGGCGCAGGCGGGGGAGCGGAGAACCCGGGGATATCCGACGTATCGCAGGACCCGAAAGCGGACATAGCCAAGGTGACGACCAACAACAGCAGCGCGATACGCAGCTTTTTCACACACACCCAATCGTCGAGAATTCGTAGCTACCGGACGAGTGTGCCGTACGGGTCCGACACGGTCACCCGACCTCGACGACGACCTTGCCGCTCGCGTGGCCGGTTTCGACGAGTGCCAGCGCCTCGCCCGCGCGATCGAGGGGCAGCAGGTGATCGATGCGGGGCCGCAGAACTCCTGAGGCGACCAGCTCGGCGAGCCGCGTGAAGGCGTCGGTGCTGCGATCGCGAACCACCCCCGATCCGCCGAGCGTGCCGGCGAGCACCGGATCGGCAACGCTGACGATGGCCGCACCGGTCTTCACGCGCGCGGCTGCGGCCCGCAGCACCTCTCCGCCGACGAGGTCGAAGATGCCGTCGACGGTGTCGATCAGGTCGGCGAATCCCTCGCCGGATTCGACGAAAGTCGCGCCGAGGCTTTCCACCCAGTCCTTCTTCCCTGCACTGGCCACCCCGATGGTGTCGATGCCGTCGGCGTGCGCCAATTGCAGTGTCGACGAACCGACACCGCCGCCCGCACCGAGGACCAGGAGCCGGTCGTTCTTGCGCAGAGCCAAACTGTCCAGCGCGTCGTAGGCGGTACCCGCGGCGACGGGCAGAGTGGCGGCTTCGGCGAAGCTCACGCTGTCCGGCTTGTGTGCGGCACTCGACGCGTTCAGCACCGTGTACTGCGCGTAGCCGCCGTGACCGGATGCGGTCGCCCCGAATACCTCGTCTCCGACGACGAAACCGTCGACGTGGGTTCCTACCTGCACGATGGTTCCGGACACTTCACGCCCGAGTACCGCTGGCAGAGACGTCTGCACGGTGTCCTTGCGGTTGCCCGACCTGACCTTCCAGTCCGCGGGGTTCACTCCGGCCGCGTGTACTGCGACGAGCAGCTGTCCCTGCCCTGGGTCCGGGATCGGGATGTCGAGAAAATACTCGGTTTCGGGGCCACCGTACTCGCTGAATCCATACGCGATCATGCATCTACTGTGCCTCATTGTCCGTTTTCGAGGTAACCGGATGGGCACCGAGGTCCATTCCTTGCACCCTCGGGCGGGACACCGCGCGCACTCCGGCAGAAGTGGAGCGCCATGCCCACAGGGGGATTTTCGTGCCTGGTCGGATGCTCGCTCGATCGATGTCGCAACGCCCTGATTGGATGGAGCAATGCTGCACGGTCTCTGGTCTCCGAGCTCGGGGCTGATGCTGTGGGACGACGAGCTCTCCACCGGAGATGAACCGGAGCTACCCGCCGCGCATGCTCGGGCCTTGACCAGGGCTTTTCGTGCTCGCGCGACGGTCGCCTTCCCCGCGGCCGGTGGCGGCGCGACCACCGCGCAGATTCCGGCCATCGCGCTTGCTCCGACGGAGGCCGCAGAACTGTTGTTGAGGACGCCGGCGTCGCACGGAGCGATCTCGGGGGATTTGCGCTACCTCGGCCACGTCGCCAAGGGAATCGAGGCGTGGGCGAAGGCGGGGCGAGTGGTTCCGAAACTCTCGCTCGCCGACGGTCAGTGGTGGCCCCGCTGGACGCTCGTCGGCGGCGAGCGTCAACGTGCGTGGCTCAGCGAATTGGCCGTCGTCATGCCGCCGGCGCTGCGCTCGGAGGGCAGACCGAGGAGGATCGTCGAGAACGTCGTCGACGAGCTCACCGATCCGATCGTCAGATCGATTCTCGGCAAGCCCGATTCGGAGTTCCCGATGTGGGACGCGCTCGTCCTCGACGAACCGTATCTCGACGGCACGCAGCAGACGGCGACGCTGCTCGACACGTGGCGGTCGAGCCTGACCGTCGACGAACCGTCGCTCGTACTGCGCCTGCTCGAACCCGACGACGCCGACGATGCGATTGCGAACGATGTGATCGACGACGATGCATTCTGGACGCTGCAGGTGTGTCTGCGTTCGGACGGTGAAGCGCCGGTACCGGTTCCGATGAATCGCCGTGTCGACGCGGGCCTGCTCAGCACGGCCGTCCGCAAACTGGGTGATGCGGTCGCTGCCTACCCGAGGCTCCGTGATCTGCCGACGGACCCGGGCTCGCTGGACCTTCTGCTCCCGACGTCGGTGGTGATCGACCTCGTCGAACACGGTGCGACGGCGCTGAACTCGGCAGGTGTGACGGTCCTGCTTCCGCGTGCGTGGACGCGGCTCGATCCCTCGATGCGTCTGCGGGTCGACTCGCCCGGCGTCACCAAGGCCGCCGAGAACAGGGCTGTCGGAATGGACGAACTGGTCTCCTACGACTGGCAGTTGCAGCTGGGCGACATGGTGCTGACCGAGGCCGAGATGAGCCGACTCGCCGTGTCCAAGGGGGATCTGGTGCGCCTGCGTGGACAGTGGGTGATGGCCGACGGCAGCCAGCTGGCCCGCGCGGCGAAATATGTCGCCGAGCACCACGGTGACGGCACGCCGCTCGGCACGCTCGTGCGTGAGATGACCCTCGCCGAGCCGCCGCCTGCTCCCGTCGAGGAGATTCGGGCGACGGGATGGGCCGCGACGCTGTTGGAGCCGGGAGCCTCGCCCGAGCAGATCCCGTTGCCGGACGGCGTCGACGCGGTGCTGCGCCCGTACCAGCGCCGAGGGCTGGATTGGCTTGCGTTCATGAGCCGACTCGGGCTCGGCGCCGTGCTGGCCGACGACATGGGTCTCGGGAAGACACTGCAGGTTCTCGCGTTGTTGGCGCACGAGCGGAGTCCGAGGCCGACGCTTCTCGTCGCGCCGATGTCGGTCGTCGGGAACTGGCAGCGCGAGGCCGCCAAGTTCACTCCGGGTCTGCGCGTTCTGGTGCATCACGGGCCAGGGCGAGACCGGGGCGCAGACCTGGACAAGGCCATTGCCGAGCACGACCTGATCGTCACGACGTACGCCCTGATGTCCAAGGACCGCGCCCAGCTCGCCGAACAGACGTGGCGCCGGGTGGTACTCGACGAGGCGCAGCACATCAAGAATTCGGCGACCTCCCAGGCCAGGGCCGCGCTTGCCATTCCGGCCGAACACAAGTTGGCGCTGACGGGAACGCCCGTGGAGAACCGCCTCGACGAGCTGCGGTCGATCCTGGATTTCGCCAACCCGGGAATGCTGGGTCGAGCGACGGACTTCCGCAAGAGATTCTCGGTGCCGATCGAACGGGAACAGGACGAGGGCGCGGTCACACGGTTGCGCGCGATCACCTCTCCGTTCATTCTGCGACGCGTCAAGACCGATCCGACGGTAATCTCCGATCTGCCGGAGAAGAACGAGATGACGGTGCGGTCGAACCTGACGGCCGAGCAGGCTGCGCTGTACCGGGCGGTCGTCGACGAGATGTTGGCGCAGATCGCCGACAAGAAGGGCATGAAACGCAAGGGCGCGGTGCTCTCTGCGCTGACGCGGCTCAAGCAGGTGTGCAACCATCCCGCTCACTTCCTGTCCGACGGTTCGCCGGTGCTCAGGCGTGGTCAGCATCGCTCGGGGAAGATCGGGCTCGTGGAGGACATTCTCGACTCGGTGCTCGGCGACAACGAGAAAGCGTTGCTGTTCACACAGTTCCGTGAGTTCGGTGAGATCGTCGCGCCGTACTTCGCCGAACGCTTCGGAACCGAGATCCCGTTCCTGCACGGGGGTGTGAGCAAGACCGGGCGTGATCGCATGGTCGAGCGGTTCCAGAGCGAGGACGGACCGCCGATCATGATGCTCTCGCTCAAAGCGGGCGGTACCGGACTGAACTTGACCGCTGCCAACCACGTCGTGCATCTGGATCGGTGGTGGAACCCGGCGGTGGAGAATCAGGCGACCGACCGGGCATTCCGGATCGGCCAGCGCAAGAACGTTCAGGTTCGAAAACTGCTGTGCGTGGGGACCGTCGAAGAGCGGATCGACGGCATCCTGGAGTCCAAGCGGGACCTCGCCGATCTGGCCGTCGGGGCAGGGGAGAACTGGGTCACGGAGATGAACACGGCCGAGCTGCGGGAGCTGTTCCGCCTCGGTGAGGACGCGGTGGGTGAGTGATGGCCGACTTCAGTCAGTACGGTAAGCGTCGAAAAGTGAAGGGCGGTATCGAGTCTCGGAACAAGCGCGGGGCTTTCGGGCAGACCTGGTGGGGTCGACATTTCGTGACGGCGATGGAAGAACTCGCCGACCCCGGACGGATTGCGCGCGGCAGAACGTACGCCCGTGGTGGTCAGGTGCTCAATCTCGGTATCGAGCGAGGGCAGATCTACGGCGAGGTGCAGGGCAGCCAGCTCGAACCGTTCTCGGCGTCGGTCACGGTCGACCCGCTGTCGAAGGGTGAGGTCGCAGCGCTCATCGAGCGTGTCACCTCCAATCCGGGCATGCTCGCCGAGCTCGCGTCCAACGCGATTCCGCAGGCATTGGCGTCGACGCTGCTGCCTCATGACAAGGGGCAACTCGATTTCGACTGCTCGTGCCCTGACGACGGGTGGCCGTGCAAGCATGCGGCTGCGCTCATGTACATCGCGGCCGAGCACATCGACGCGTCCGCGGCGACGATCCTCACCCTGCGCGGGGTGGATCTCGATCAGCTGATCGAGGGGGTCGGCGAAGCCGAGGTGGATCTCGATCGGGACGACTGGTTCGGTGACGAGATGCCGTTGCCGAATCTTCCCAAGCCCACCTTCGCGGCAGCCGTCGACGATCTCGATCCGATGGTGCTACGGCGGGCGTTGAGGTCGACCGGCGCCGAGGAGGCCGAGGTCAAGCAGGCTGTGGCCGATCTGGTCGGCTTCTACCACCGGCTGTGAGCGAGGGGCGGCCGTAGACATGCATGGATGTCCGACTATAGGATGAGCACACTTCACCCCTGCATCTGTTAGGACGGATCACATGGCTCGCGAACTCACGCATTTCATCGGCGGAAAGCACGTTCCCGGAGAGTCGGGCAACTTCGGCGACGTCTTCGACCCCAACACCGGTGAGGTGCAGGCGCTCGTGCCGCTGGCCAGCGACGCAGAGGTCGAGGCCGCCATCGCCGACGCCGAGCAGGCGCAGGTCGAGTGGGCCCGCTGGAACCCGCAGCGCCGCGCCCGCGTGCTGATGAAGTTCCTGCAGCTGATCAACCGCGACATGGACGAGCTCGCGCGCCTGCTGTCGAGTGAGCACGGCAAGACCATCGCCGACGCCAAGGGTGACATTCAGCGCGGCCTCGAGGTCGTCGAGTTCGCCGTCGGCATCCCGCACCTGCTCAAGGGTGAGTACACCGAGGGTGCGGGCGGCGGCATCGACGTCTTCTCGATGCGTCAGCCTCTCGGCGTCGTCGCGGGCATCACACCGTTCAACTTCCCGGCGATGATCCCGCTGTGGAAGGCAGGGCCCGCCATCGCCACCGGCAACGCGTTCATCCTCAAGCCGTCCGAGCGTGACCCGTCGGTGCCGCTCAAGCTGGCCGAGCTCTTCCTCGAAGCAGGTCTGCCCCCAGGTGTCTTCAACGTCGTCAACGGTGGCAAGAACGCCGTCGACGTGCTGCTGAACGACGACCGTGTCAAGGCCATCGGCTTCGTCGGCTCCACCCCGATCGCGCAGTACATCTACGAGACCGCCGCCAAGAACGGCAAGCGCGCGCAGTGCTTCGGCGGGGCCAAGAACCACGCCCTCGTCATGCCCGACGCCGATCTGGATCAGGTTGCCGACGCCCTGCTCGGTGCTGCATACGGCTCCGCGGGCGAGCGCTGCATGGCCATCTCCGTCGCCGTCCCCGTCGGCGAAGAGACCGCGGATGCGCTGGTAGCCAAGCTGAAGGAACGCGTCGCGACTCTCAAGATCGGCCGCTCCGACGACGAGAACGCCGATTTCGGCCCGCTCGTCGGCAGCGATGCTTTGAAGCGAGTCAACGACTACACCCAGATCGGTATCGACGAGGGCGCCGAGCTCGTCGTCGACGGCCGTGACTTCGTTCTCGAAGGCCACGAGAACGGATTCTTCGCAGGCGCAACGCTGTTCGACAAGGTCACCACGGACATGCGCATCTACAAGGAAGAGATCTTCGGCCCGGTTCTGATCGTCGTGCGCGCCAAGGACTACGAGGATGCGCTTCGTCTGCCCTCCGAGCACGAGTACGGCAACGGCGTCTCGATCTTCACGCGCGACGGCGACACCGCCCGCGATTTCACCACGCGCGTCCAGGTCGGCATGGTCGGCGTCAACGTTCCGATCCCGGTTCCGATCGCCTACCACACGTTCGGTGGCTGGAAGCGTTCCGGATTCGGCGATCTCAACCAGCACGGACCGGACTCGGTGCGCTTCTACACCAAGACCAAGACCGTCACGCAGCGTTGGCCGTCGGGCACCAAAGAGCAGGCGTCCAATCACTTCGTCATCCCCAACATGGACTGACGCATGTTCACCTTGACCGAAGACGAACGCGCGATCAACGAGACGGCCAGGGACTTCGCAGACGAATTCCTGGCCCCCGACGCCGTCGAGTGGGATCAGACCAAGCACTTCCCGGTAGATGTACTGCGTAAGGCTGCAGGGCTGGGAATGGGCGGAATCTACATCGGCGAGGATGTGGGCGGATCCGGCCTGACCAGGCTGGATTCCGTACGGATCTTCGAGCAGCTCGCGACGGGAGATCCGTCCATCGCGGCATACATCTCGATTCACAACATGATGACCTGGATGATCGACACGTACGGCACCGACGAGCAGCGGCGCCAGTGGGTTCCCGGACTGTGCTCGATGGATCAGCTGGGCAGCTACTGCCTCACCGAGCCGGGTGCGGGTTCCGACGCGGGTGCGCTCAGCACCAAGGCAGTACGTGACGGTGACGACTACGTGCTCAACGGAGTCAAGCAGTTCATCTCCGGTGCGGGAGCGGCCGATGTGTACGTCGTCATGGTGCGCACGGGTCAGCCAGGGCCGAAGGGCATCACGGCGATGATCGTGCCCAAGGACTCGGCAGGACTGTCGTTCGGCGCCAACGAGAAGAAGATGGGCTGGAACGCGCAGCCCACCCGTCAGGTCATTTTCGAGGACGTTCGTGTTCCAGCGGCGAACGTGCTCGGCAACGAGGGCGACGGCTTCCGAATCGCCATGAACGGGCTCAACGGCGGCAGGCTCAACATCGCCGCGTGTTCCATCGGCGGCGCACAGAGTGCGCTCGACAAGGCGATTGCCTACCTGCTCGAGCGCAAGGCTTTCGGTGCACGTCTGCTCGATTCGCAGGCACTGCAATTCCGTCTGGCGGACATGAAGACCGAGCTGGAGGCGGCACGCACCATGTTGTGGCGTGCCGCAGAAGCCCTGCAGAACAATGCGCCCGACAAGGTCGAACTGTGCGCGATGGCAAAGCGATTCGCCACCGACACCGGCTTCGAGGTCGCCAACAACGCTCTACAACTGCTCGGTGGTTACGGGTATCTTGCCGAGTACGGTGTCGAGAAGATCGTTCGCGATCTCCGCGTGCACCAGATCCTCGAAGGAACCAACGAGATCATGCGAGTCGTGGTGGCTCGCTCGATAGTGGGAGCGGCATGACCGAAGCAGCTGAACCAGAAGTGCTGTTCGAGGTTCGGGGAGGGGTCGGCCGGATCACGCTGAACCGGCCCAAAGCGATCAACGCACTCAATCATGCGATGGTGCAGCAGATTGCGCCGAAGCTCGTCGAATGGGCTTCCGACGACGCGATCGATCTGGTGCTTCTCGTCGGTGCCGGTGAGCGCGGATTGTGCGCAGGCGGCGACATCGTCTCGATCTATCACGACGCCAAAGAGGGCGGGTCGGGATCGAAGGACTTCTGGCGCGAGGAGTACATCCTCAACGCCGCCATCGCGCGGTTCTCCAAGCCCTACGTCGCCATCATGGACGGTGTCGTCATGGGCGGCGGTGTCGGACTGTCGGCGCATGCCAACACGCGCATCGTGACCGAGCGGTCCAAGATCGCGATGCCTGAGGTCGGGATCGGGTTCATTCCCGACGTCGGCGGCACGTACCTGCTCTCCCGCGCGCCAGGCGAGTTGGGCACCCATCTCGGCCTCACCACGGCACGGATGGATGCAGGCGACGCGATTGCCGCCGGTTTCGCCGACCACTTCGTACCGTCGGCGAATCTCGAGAAGTTCTACGACGCACTCGGCAGCGGATCGTTGTCGGATGCGTTGAGTGAATTCACGACGGATGCGCCGGATTCGGCTCTGGGTGCGGCGAGAGACTGGATCGACCGGTATTACGCCGCCGACACCGTCGAAGAAATTCTCGAGGGACTGCGGGGCAGTGGAATTGCCGAAGCGGAGAAGGCTGCGTCGGACATCGAGTCCAAGTCGCCGGTCTCGCTCAAGGTGACCCTGGCATCGCTGCGCCGTGCCGCGGAGGCGTCGTCGCTCGAGGCTGTTCTGAACGAGGAATACCGAGTCTCGCTCGCCTCTCTCGAATCGCACGACCTCGTCGAGGGGATCCGTGCGCAGGTGGTCGAAAAGGATCGAAATCCGAAGTGGTCGCCTGCCACGTTGGCGGACGTCACGCAGGCCGACGTGGATCGGTACTTCGCATCGGTGGGTAGCGCAGAACTCGGGCTGGAAGCAGAGCCCGCGGAACCAAACGGACTGGAGAAGAACGCATGAGCGAGAAGATAATCGGGTTCGTGGGCCTGGGCCACATGGGCGGCCCGATGGCGGCGAATCTCGTCACGGCCGGGTACACGGTGCAGGGCTTCGACCTCGTCGAGGCCGCATTGACGCAGGCGAGGGCCGACGGCGTCACGGTTGTCGACTCTGCTGTCGCCGCAGTGGCGGACGCGGACATCGTCATCACGATGCTCCCCAACGGACGCCTCGTTCTCGGTCTCTACGACGATCTGCTGGCTGCTGCGGCACCGGGGACGCTCTTCATCGATTCGTCGACCATCGACGTCGCCGACGCTCATGCCGCACACAAGAAGGTGGCCGAGGCCGGTCATCGCAGTCTCGACGCGCCGGTCTCCGGTGGTGTCGGAGGAGCGGCCGCCGGAACACTGACGTTCATGGTCGGTGGATCGGAAGAAGATTTCGCCTCCGCTGCAGCAGTTCTCGATGTGATGGGCCGCAAGGTCGTGCACTGCGGGCCGGCAGGCAACGGACAGGCCGCGAAGATCTGCAACAACATGATTCTCGGTGTATCGATGATCGCGATCAGCGAGGCTTTCGTGCTCGGTGAGAAGCTGGGCCTGAGCAACCAGGCGCTGTACGACGTGTCCTCGACGGCATCGGGCCAGTGCTGGGCGCTCACGACCAATTGTCCTGTGCCAGGACCGGTTCCCACCTCGCCCGCGAACAACGACTACAAGCCGGGCTTCGCGGCGGCGTTGATGGACAAGGACCTCGGACTCGCCGCGAACGCGTTGCGCGACAACGGTGTCGAAGGAATTCTCGGTCTGCAGGCTGCCGAGATCTACTCACGATTCAAGGAGACTTCCGGCGGCGGTGTCGATGTCGATTTCTCGGGCATCATCAACGACATCCGTGAGCGTTCCACTGGAGCTGGCGCATGAGCACCTACGAGACCATACTGCTCGAGCGTCGTGGCCGGGTCGGTATCATCACCTTGAACCGACCGAAGGCGCTCAACGCGTTGAACTCGCAGTTGATGCGCGAGGTGGTGTCCGTCGTCGAGGAACTCGACAACGACGACGCGATCGGCGCCATCCTGATCACCGGTTCGGAGAAGGCATTCGCGGCCGGCGCGGACATCAAGGAGATGCAGCCGAAGTCGTACATGGACGTCTACCTCGACGATTTCTTCACTGCCTGGGATCGACTGGCTGCTGCCAGAACACCCATCGTGGCAGCGGTGTCGGGGTACGCACTCGGTGGTGGCTGCGAACTGGCGATGCTGTGTGACGTGCTGATCGCGTCGGACACGGCAGTGTTCGGTCAGCCGGAGATCAAACTCGGTGTCATCCCCGGAATCGGTGGGTCCCAGCGACTCACACGCGCCGTCGGCAAGGCCAAGGCCATGGAAATGGTGCTGACCGGTCGGAACATGAAGGTCGAAGAGGCCGAACGTGCAGGTCTGGTCTCCCGCATCGTGCCTGTCGCCGATCTGCTCGACGACGCCGTCGCCACGGCGACGACGATCGCCGAGATGTCGCTTCCGATCGCACTGATGGCGAAGGATGCCGTCAACCGTTCGTTCGAATCCTCACTGGCAGAGGGTGTCCGGTTCGAGAGGCGGCTGTTTCACTCGACGTTCGCCACCGAGGATCAGAAGGAAGGCATGAGCGCGTTCATCGAGAAGCGCAAAGCCACTTTCGCCCACCGCTGAGAAGAGTCTCAGCCCTGCTGATCCGCGGACAGCAGGGCTGCGCCTCTGGCGGACACCAGTTCCGGGTGTTCGGGGACCTGGGTGCGGAGTTCGATGTGACGTTCGAAGGACGCTCCGATCGACGAGACGTTCGCACCGCCTCCGACGAGCACGATGGTCGACGGCGTGGCACCGGACATCGCTATCGTCTGATCGACCACCATCGTCGCGTAGCGGACGGGGCCGGCGATGATGTCCTCGAAGTCTTTTCGGGTGAAGACGTGGCGGCCTTCGCCGTCGGTGCCGTGTGCAGTGACCACGCCGCCCACACTGAGTTTCTCCTTCATCGATCGCGAAGAATCGACATCGGTACGAACTCCGTTGGATGCCAGATGGCGGCGCACCAGATGGTCGAGATCGTCGCCGCAGTAGGTCGAGGTGCGCCTGCTGACGATGGTGCTGCCTTCGGCGAGGTCGACGACGGACACCGTCATTCCGGTACTACCCATGTCGCACAACACCGCCGAGCCGTGATTGGGAACAGTGCCGGTGAACCGCAGATACCGTAGTTGAGCTGCTGTTTCGTGAACGAGGGCAGACGGTCGCGGACTTCGATGCGCGGTGATGGCGTCGGCGTCCTCGCTGAGCCGGTAGGCGATGGCCGAGTGCCGCACCGGCACAGCGAGTTTCGATGCGATCGAATGAAGTGCCGATACGCCGTCGGCGATGGTCGATGCGAGAGTCTGACCGTGGCGGCGGCGGACGGTTCGCGATGCGACCGGGGCTCGATGAGGACTATCGAGGTAGGTCAGGATCGCGCGTGCACCGTGTGCACCCGCGCCGACGCCCACTACCAACACTGTTCACTCCAACCTGGGCATGGCCCCCGCCACGCACGCATGACATTTCACCACGAAACAACCGTGAGTGCGCGAGCTCACCAGGCCGACGGAACTCCGGCGTCGTCGAAATCACCGGCAGCGCGCCTCAGTTCGGCCAGGATGCGCACGAGCGAACTGAGGCTTCCGTCCGAGAGTCCCGGCTTGCCGAACACGTGGTCGTTGAGCCTCTCCGTTGCATCGACGGCCAAGGTACGACCGGATTCGGTGATCTCCACCAACGTCGTTCGACGGTCGCTCGGATGGGGAGTGCGCCGCACGTAGCCTGCGGTTTCGAGACGGTCCACTGCATTGGTCACGCTCGTCGGATGTACTTGAAGCCGAGCACTTGCCTTGGCCATCGGAAGCGCACCGTTCTTCGTGAAGGTGAGCAGCGTCAGCAACTCGTACCGTGAGAACGTCAATCCGGTCGGTTTGAGCACCTCTTCGACACGGGCCAGCATGATCTGCTGAGCCCTCATCAGCGAAGTGACAGCAGCCATTCCGTCGGCGGCATCTCCCCAGCCATGCGCGGTCCACTGGCGATGGGCTTCTGCGATGGGATCCAGAGGGAGCGGCGAC
The DNA here is from genome assembly GCF_001895005.1 of Rhodococcus yunnanensis NBRC 103083. Classification (GTDB taxonomy): domain Bacteria; phylum Actinomycetota; class Actinomycetes; order Mycobacteriales; family Mycobacteriaceae; genus Rhodococcoides; species Rhodococcoides yunnanense. Next base: position 42,580 of record NZ_BCXH01000024.1, read on the forward strand.
GATGCAGACATGTGTTCATCATCCCATGAAGTGCGGGATCGCCGCCCGTGAGCACGGGGAGTCCGGGCCGGTTGTCACTACTCACACACGGGACGGCGCAGCCGCATTAAATCATCGTGATCGAAAACATGGGCAAAAAGCACGAACCGGGGCATTCTAGATTCCGATGCGGGTGTGGCTGAGTGGCTAGGCACCGGCCTGCAAAGCCGTTTACACGGGTTCGAATCCCGTCGCTCGCTCGATGAAGTCGGGGCCGGTCACCAGTGACCGGCCCCGACGCTTTCGTTTTCAACAGCACCGGGGTGCAGTCATTGCGCTGTGAGTGTCGGATCGACCGCGTACCTTGTGGGTGCCAACACATTCGGATCGTGAGGAGCGCCCGCATGCCCGCCAAGGAAAATCTCGTCGACGCCCCGTGCTGGGTGGATCTGACGAGTTCGGATCCCACTTCGGTCGTTCCGTTCTACACGGGCCTGTTCGGCTGGGAGGCCGATGTCAGCCCCGAGCCCGAATTCGGCGGCTACACCACGTTCACCAAGAACGGAATCGTCGTCGCGGGTCTCGGCAGCCAACCGCCGGGAATCTCCGCGACGAACGTGTGGAACACCTACATCGCGTCGGCCGACGCCGAATCGACCGTGGCCAGGGCAGCCGACGCGGGGTGGCAGGTGCTGATCCCTGCGGTCGAGATCGGCGATCAGGGCACCATGGCACTCCTCGTCGACGCAGGGGGAGCAGCCACCGGCATCTGGGAAGCCGATCAGCATCACGGGTACGGGCTGTGGGGCGAGCACGGAACCCCGGTGTGGCACGAGCAGTTCACGCGCGCATACCGCGACGCGCTGAAATCCTACGAGACGGTGTTCGGGTGGACCTACGGCGTCCTCGGTGACACCGACGAGTTCCGGTATTCGCAGGGCACGGTCGCAGGTGAAACGGTCGCGGGAATCATGGATGCCGCCCACTTCCTCCCCGACGGCGTTCCGTCGCACTGGCGTGTGTACTTCGGCGTCGACGACACCGATGCCGCGGTTGCCGCAGTCGTCGAGCTAGGTGGAACCGTCGTCGATGCTCCCGAGGACTCACCGTTCGGACGGATCGCGGGCGTCGCGGATCCGTTGGGTGCCAGGTTCCAGATCGCGTCGATAGTTCAGACGCCGTAGACGCGGCGGCCGGGGCATCCCATGATCGCCGGCACACCCGTCAATCGCTGTAGCGCCAGCATCGCGCCCCACGGTCCGATCACCCACACGGGCCACGGGTAGAGGAAGGCGCCGGTGGCGATCGGGGTGATCGCCCAGATGGTCAGGCACACCACGCCGACGCTCGCCCAGGTCAGGAGTTCGCGATAACGCGGCGCCCGCGCGTATTCGGGCACCTCGGTAAGTCGCGCGTCTGGTAAGTCGGTTGGTAGGTCGGTTGGTAGGTCGTCGAAGACGCTCGTGAGATCGGCCCGTGTCACCGCTGCGTAGGCGCGGGCCGCACGGGTGTCGAACTCGTCGATCCCGAGCCGCCCGGATGCGACGTGCCCGGTCAGTATTTCGACTGCTGTGTCGCGTTCTGCGTCGGAGATACGGGAGTTCGAGGCGGGCGAGCCGGTCGACGGTTGGTAGGACATCCGACACTCCAATGCTCGGATACCGACAGTCCATTGTGGAATGTCTGGTTGTTGTCCAGCATCGACCTCCCACTGTGGAATGTCAAGATGTGTGACGATGGAACCCGTGCCCGACGTCTCGCTCAACGCCACCGCCGCATCGCTGCTCGGCTTCCTGCACGACGGCCCGAGGACGGGGTGGGACCTGCACGCCATCGCGGAGACGTGCATCGGAGGATTCTGGACCGTCACGCGTAGTCAGGTGTATCGCGAGCTGACCGCTCTTGCCTCGCGTGGATTCGTGGAGGAAGGCAGCGTCGGGGCACGGGCGCAGAAGCCGTTCACCATCACTGCCGATGGCAAGGCAGCGTTTGCGCTCTGGATCGATCGCGACCCGGGTGAGGCCACCATTCGGCACCCACTCCTGCTGACCATCGCGTTCGGCGCGCACCTGGCGCCTGCGCGTCGTGCGGAGATCCTCCGCGAGCATCGCCTGCGGCACGAGGAAGTCCTCGCCGAATATCGAAGGCAGTGGGAGCAGTCGGAGGGCCATCGCTCGGTATTCGACTCGGCCACACTCGATTTCGGTATCCGCTACGAACAGGCGACCCTCGACTGGTTCGATGCGCTGCCCGCGGAGGTGACCGGAGATCAGGCCAGCAGCTGAGCGCGTCGGGCAACGGTGACAGCCCAATCGGCGTCGTCGCGCCACGGCCGCAGATCCCACGTCGCAAATCGATGTTCGACGCGTAAGCCCGCAGCGGCGAGGTCGTCGTCGAATTGTTCGACGGTGTACGGCCGGTCCGTTGCGAAGCCGGCGACGAACACCCCGGTCGGGGTCAGATGGGCGGCTATTCGCTTCACCGCGCTCGGTTCGGTTCCCGGTGTCATGAAGACCATGACGTTTCCGGCGGCGACCACGGCGTCGAAGGTCCGACCGAGATCCAATGTCGTCAGATCGGCGAGATGCACAGTCAAATTTACGTGCTGACGGGCGGCGTCCACGAACACCGGGTCGAGGTCGACAGCAGTCACCGTGTGACCGCGACGGTCCAGTTCTGCGCCGAGACGCGCTGTGCCGCAACCGGCGTCGAGCACCGTACTTCCCGGGGTCAGAAGTGCATCGACCATCCGCGCTTCACCGTGCAGATCGACTCCCTGGGCTGCGAGCCGATCGAAGCGTCGAACGTAGTGCCGCGACTGATCCTCGGTGTTCTCGCTCTGCCAGCGTGTCGGGGCCATGCCACACCCTAACTTCGCGGTGATCGAGGGTGACATTCGCTCGCTCATGGGGTGACCGAATGTCACCCTCGCGCACTCTGGGGTGAGCGAATGGCTGATTCACCCACTCTGAGTGACTGGATGTGACATTCGCTCACCGCGAGGTGACCGGATGTGACATTCGCTCACGCCGGGGTGACCGGATGTGACATTCGCTCACCCTGCCCCCAACCGCCGCTCGACTTCGTCGCCGTCGAGGCCGAACTCGGCGAGGGTGTACTTGTGCGCGGGCTTGCGGCTTCCGCTGCGGCTGTCGGCGTGCATGGATTGCATGCGGGCGCGGGCGTCGGGGGTCAGGTCGAGGCCGAAGTAGCGATAGACCTGCTCGACCGTACCGAGGGGGTCGGCGATGAAGTCGTGGTAGTCGACGTCGTAGAACTGGGCGGCGTCGGCGCGGGCCCGAGCGGCGGAGAACACGTCGAGTCCGCGCTCCCACAGGTCCAGTTGCGTGCGCCCGATGACGTCGCCGGTGAACTTCTCGCTCCACCCCGCGGCGGCGTGTTCGGCAAGGCTGCACATCGACGGCATGATCGTTCGTGCTTCGCGATGGGTCTGGATGATCAGGGCGTCCGGGTAGACCTGCAGCAGCTCGTCGAGAGCGAAGAGGTGACTCGGATTCTTCAGCACCCAGCGGCGGTCGGCGTCGTGCAATCCGATGAGCTGAAGGTTTTTCCGGTGCCGCCGGTAGGTCTCCAGCCAACTCTGGCCGGCTAGCCACGACGAGTACGTCGGCAGGTAGGCGAGGCATTCGTAGGCGATCGAGTGCACCGACTGCCGCAGTAGCTGCCAGCATTCCTCGACCTCGGCAGCGGACATGTAGTGCACGCCCATGAACTCGGGGTGCTCGATGTGGTGTTGCTCGAATCCCTTCTCGATCTGGGCGAACACGGGGTTCGACTCCCATGTGTCACGCGGCGGACGCGGTTGCGGCACCTCGGTCAGCCACATCTCCAGGCCCTGATGCGCTGGATCGACGGTCAGTAACCGGTGCAGTGCGGTGGTGCCGGTGCGGGGGAGTCCGGTGACGAAGATCGGACGTTCGATCCGCAGGTCCGCATGGTGCGGATTCTGTTGCCACGCAAGTTCGCTCAGCGAACGGGCGACCAGCGCGCCGCGAAGAAAGTAGCGGTTCATCTTCGAGCCGAGCGCGGTCAGCTGCGCATCCCGATGGTAGGAGTCGAGTAGAACCCCGAGCGCCTCCAGGTAGTCGTCGGATCCGAAGTCCGACAGACCGGTGTACTTCGTCGCCGAGGCGTGCAGGTCCTCGACGGTACCGACGTCGGTACGTTCCGTGCTGGTCACTGCAACCTCCTAGTGGTGGTACTCGCCGCAGTTGACGTCGAGGCATTGGCCGGTGATCGCTCGCGCTCGCGGCGACGCAAGGAACACGACGGCGTCGGCGATCTCGTCGGGTTCGGGGAGCCGGCGCAAGTCCATCGTCGACGCGGTCTGCTCGTAGATCTGCTCGCTCGTCGTGCCGTATTTCTTCGCCATGTGCGCGAAGTATCCCTTCAGGGTCTCACCCCAGATATAGCCCGGCGCAACGGTATTGACGCGAACTCCCTGTGGGCCGAGCTCGCTGGCCAGGGTCTGCGACATCGCCAGCAGCGACGCTTTGGCGATCTTGTACCCGCCGTACTTCGGCTGCGAGTGGCGAATGACGGCGGAGTTGATCATGACGATCGACCCCGCAGACTCGGCAAGAGCGGGTGTGAACAACTGCGACAGGCGCAGAGATCCGAACAGCGACAACTCCAGGCCCTGCCGAATGCCGGCAGGGTCGGTGTGCGCGAGGTCCTTCATCGACGGAATCGCGAAGGCATTGTTGACGAGTGCGTCGACCCGTCCGAATGCGTCGATCGCACCCTCGACGAGTGCTTCGGACGAGGGGACGTCGGTGATGTCGGTGGGGATGGCGACGGCCTGACGTCCGATGTCCGCGATCTCCTTGGCCACCTGGTCGAGGTAGGTTTCCGTGCGGGCCGCGAGTACGACGTTCGCTCCCTCCGAGGCGCACCGGAGCGCAATGGACCGCCCGAGCGAGGGTCCGACTCCTGATACGACGACGACTGCGCCGTCGAGCAGGTCGCTCATCCGAGCATCCGTGTTGCGACGGCGGTCCGACGTGCGGTGATCCTGCGGGCGAAGTCGTCGGCGGAGATCTTGTTGTGCTCGTGATACGGAAGGTATGCAGACACCTCGTCGAAGTCGACGACTTCCGCGGTCGGGCCGTCGTCGGCGGTCATCTCCCGAGACACCCGCTGCCAGCGGAACTGCGCGTACCCCCTCGCGTGCCCGAGGGTCTCGATCCAGTTGGCAACTCCGGGATTACGCTCGCTGATCACGAGCCGAATGTTGCCGTCGGGGTCGGTCTGCGCCTGCTCCGACGTCAACGACGTCTGATGGTTGATGTAGTCGAGCGAGATGTACCACATGCTGCCGAGCTGAAATCCCTGATAGGGCGCATCGGATTTCGGGACGGTGATGATCATCGCCTGGTCGTCGGTGAGCTCGTAGTGACCGGCCGAGGAGTACTGCGTGCTCAATCCACCCGGGGTGAGCCGAGGTTCGGTCATGGTGTTGACCTCGAGGTTCAGATAGAACCATCGCGGAAACTGCAGAAAGGTGTTCAGGCGCCCCAGCAACATCTTTCCGGCGGTCGAATAGCGTTTCGCTACTGCGTCTTTCGACCTGGGTGCCGGTGCCTCGCCTTCTTCGCCGACACGGGCAATGGTGAGTGTGCCGCGCTCGGCCGACCAGTCGCTGTACACCTCACGCACCACGAGCATCGAGGATCCTTCCCCGAGGGTGAAGTGGTTCGGTAGATCGGATGCGCGGCCGAAACGCAGCTCGAAGGCTCCGTCGGCGTCGAGGTGGATCTGCCGGTCGTCGAACGCGGTGAGGCTGTCCGGTACGTCGACGGGGGAGTAGTCACCCTTGAGGATCTGAAAGCTCAGATCGGTTGTCGTACCTCGCCTTCCGGAGACCACGTACTCGCAGTCGTCGCGGATGTTGGCGTGGAAGTACAGCGTGTCGGGATTGTCGAGCCCCATCTTCGTGAACGGCCCGGTGGACGAAGCGAAGAACGGAAACTCCTTGTCGTATGCCCACGACATCTGAATCGAGGCGCGAATGCTGCCCGCGAGATACTCGTACCCCTCGACCAGATCCTGCTCGTCGCGGATGTGCGGGGCAGCCTCGATGATCTTCTCGGCAGCGGCTATTGCTTCGGCGAGTGAATCGGTGAGCACACCCATCTCCTCGTGCCTCGTGGTACATATATGTACCGGTGTGGTAGAACGGGTTACAGAAGTCGAGAATAGAACGTGTTCCAGGGAGGGTCAATGGCCGGCAGGACATCACCACCCACGGACCGAGTCGTCGCGGTGCTCGACCACCTCGTCGCGCGGAGCGACCGCAGATTCGGTCTCTCCGAGCTCGCCAGGGCGTTGGGGATGAGCAAACCCACCTGTCTGGGAATTCTGACCTCGCTGGTCGACGGCGGTTACCTCGTCCGAGATCCCGCGTCCGTCACGTACGGGCTCGGCCCAGCGCTCATCGCAGCCGGCCGCGCGGCGCAAGCGGGCTTCGCCGTCGGCCCGATCGTCAGGAGGCATCTCGAGAATCTCAGCGCCCGGTACAGGGCGACGTGCACGGCGTCCGCGGTGGTCGGTGATCGCATCACCGTTCTCGAAGCGACAGGACCCGACGTCGGCCGGAGCGTCAAGGTCGGCCAGGCGTATCCGTTCGCCCCTCCGGTCGGTCTGATGTACGTGCTGTGGGATTCGGACGCGAATCTGGAGAACTGGTTGCACCGCGAGCCTGCACTGCCCGTTCGGCTCGATCGGGAGCATCTGCGGCGTGTGGTCGCCGAGTGCAGGCGCACGGGTTACCTCGTCGAGACGCTCACCGAGGTGGGGCTCAAACTGCACACGGTGATGGCGGGTGTCGGCGCCCACGACCTACCGGGTGAGGTTCGTGAACTGCTGGGGGAGATGGTTCAGGGTCTCGGCGAACGCGTGTATCTCGGCGCCGACGAGGCGGGGCCGGGTACCGAGCACGGCGTCAGTGTCATCGCCGCGCCGACGTTCGACGAGGCGGGCCGGCAGGCGATGGTGCTGACACTGAACGTGCGGCGGTCCATCACCGGTGCGGACATCGTCGAACGTGGGCAGGCGCTGGCTGCGGTCGCCGGCGCGGTGACCGCTGAAGTGGGCGGTTTCGACCCCATCCGTTGACCGAATAGTGAAACGCGTTCTACTCTTCATATTGCCAGTCTTGGACCGCATCGGTACATATTTCGACCGGCGACTTCGGACACGAGGGGCAGGCAACGTGGTGACGGTGACCCAGTACGAACTCTCGCATCTCGACGCGCTGGAAGCCGAGTCGGTGCACATACTGCGCGAGGTCGCGGCGACGGCCGAACGTCCGGTGCTGCTGTTCTCCGGAGGCAAGGATTCGGTCGTCATGCTTGCCCTGGCGACCAAGGCGTTCTGGCCTGCGCGACTACCGTTCTCGGTGATGCACATCGACACCGGCCACAACTTCCCGGAGGTAATCGCCTTTCGCGATCGCACCGTTGGTGAACTCGGCGTCTCGCTGGTCGTGGCACGCGTGCAGGACGACATCTACGCAGGCCGCGCCGTCGAGGACACCGGGCCGGGAGCGACCCGAAATCGATTGCAGACCATCACATTACTGCGTGCCATCGGTGAACATCGGTTCGATGCCGTGTTCGGGGGAGCCCGCCGCGACGAGGAGAAGTCGCGCGCGAAGGAGCGAGTATTCAGCTTTCGGGACGAGCACGGTCAGTGGGATCCCCGCAGGCAGCGGCCCGAGCTGTGGCAGCTGTACAACGGTCGTCATCGACGCGGCGAGCATTTCCGGGTCTTCCCGCTGTCGAACTGGACCGAGCTCGATATCTGGCAGTACATCGCGGCCGAGAACATCGCGCTGCCCAGCATCTATTACGCACACCGGCGCAGTGTCGTTTCGCGCGATGGAATGCTGCTCGCTACAGGGGAATTCGTCGAACCTCTGCCCGGGGACCGCCCGTTCGAAGCTCTGGTCCGATTCCGCACCGTCGGCGACGCCACCTGCACCGGATGCGTCGAATCCACGGCCGCCGATGCACCGGCAGTGGTCGCCGAGATCGCCGCGACCAGAACCACCGAACGCGGCGCGACGCGCGGCGACGACCGAATCTCCGACTCCGGCATGGAAGACCGCAAGAAGGAAGGCTACTTCTGATGTCTAAACTGCTCAGGGTGGCCACCGCCGGAAGCGTCGACGACGGTAAATCGACGCTGATCGGACGGCTGCTGTACGACTCGAAATCGATCTTCGAGGACCAACTCGAGGCCGTCGAACGTTCCTCGCGCGAGCGCGGCGGCGAGACGGCGGACCTCGCGCTGTTGACCGATGGACTGCGTGCCGAACGCGAGCAGGGAATCACTATCGACGTCGCGTACCGGTACTTCTCCACTCCGCGAAGAAAATTCATCATCGCCGACACACCGGGACACGAGCAGTACACGCGGAACATGGTGACGGGCGCGTCGACTGCGCATGTCGCGTTGATTCTGGTCGACGCCCGAACCGGCGTGTTGGAACAGACGAAACGGCACGCATTTCTGGCGTCGCTGCTCGGCATTCCGCATCTGGTGCTGTGTGTCAACAAAATGGACCTCGTCGACTGGTCACAGGTTCGATTCGAGGAGATCAAGGAGGACTTCACCTCGTTCGCGGCGAAGCTGGACGTGCACGACCTGGCGTTCGTACCGATGTCGGCGCGCGACGGCGACAACGTGGTCCACCGGAGCAATCGGATGCCGTGGTACTTCGGAAGCTCCCTGCTGCACGTCCTGGAGGACGTGCACGTAGCCTCGGACCAGAACCTCATCGACGCCCGGTTCCCCGTCCAGTACGTCGTCAGGTCGACGGCGCGGGACGGCGATCACACGGACTTTCGCGGCCTCGCCGGAACCGTCGCCAGCGGGGTGTTCGCCCCGGGCGACGAGGTGGTCGCGCTGCCCTCCGGCTTCCTGACGCGGGTCGCGGCGGTCTGGGGACCGGGAGGGGCGGCGTTGACGGATGGATTCGCGCCGTCGGCGGTCTGCATCGAACTGGCCGACGCCCTGGACGTGGGACGCGGCGACATGCTGTGTCGGCCCAGCAATCGTCCGCTCGTCGGATCGGAGATCGACGCAATGGTGTGTTGGCTGACCGATGCCGACGAGCTGCGGGAGGACGGCCGATACGTTCTTGTGCACACCACGCGTTCGACTCCCGCGCGCGTCGTCCGTCTCGACTACCGACTCGACGTCGAAACCCTGCACCGGGACAAGAACGCGAAGTCGTTGGCGCTCAACGATATCGGGCGTGTGCAGATCCGCACCCACAATCCGCTCTACTTCGACCCCTATCGCCGTAACCGTGTGACCGGTAGCTTTCTACTGGTGGACGAGACCACCGGGGCGACCGCCGCGGCAGGGATGATCACCGGGCCGACGGTGGCTGCATCGAACGTCGTGTGGCACTCGGCCCGGGTCGACCGCGCGCAGCGCGCCACCCGCGGTGCGACGGTGTGGCTGACGGGGCTGTCCGCGTCGGGCAAATCCACCGTCGCCGCGGAACTCGAGCGGCTGCTGGTGGCGTCGGGGCGGCCTGCCTATCGGCTCGACGGCGACAATCTTCGCCATGGATTGAACTCCGACCTGGGTTTCGCGAAGGCGGACCGAACCGAGAACGTGCGACGCGTCGGCGAGGTCGCCGAATTGATGTCCGACGCCGGTCTGGTGGCGATCGCATGTCTCATCAGCCCGTATCGGACCGACCGCGACGAGGTACGCCGCGTGCACGAGCGCGCCGGGCTGCCGTTCTTCGAGGTGTACGTCGATACACCGGTGGAAACGTGCGCGGAACGCGACCCGAAGGGCATGTACGCGAAAGCCCGTGCCGGTGAGATCGCCGGCTTCACCGGGGTCGACGATCCCTACGAGGCACCGGAGCACGCGGATCTCGTGCTGCACCCATCCGATGGGGATCCGGCAGCACAGGCCGCTCGGATTGTGGAATTGTTGGGCACGTGACGCATTCGATCGATGACGACAGTACATTCGCCGCCGACGTAGCCAGAGCCGCAGGAGAACTCCTGCTGGAGGTACGTGCACGTGAGGCCGCGACGACTACCGGCCGCGAGCTGGGCCGTCTCGGTGACGGGCAGGCCGACGAGTTGATTCTTGCGCGACTGCGGTCCGAGAGGCCGGAAGACTCCGTGCTGTCCGAGGAATCCGCCGACGATCTCGCGCGGCTGGGCGCCACGCGCGTATGGATCATCGATCCGTTGGACGGCTCGCGCGAGTACGGTATCGCCGGTCGCGGCGACTGGGCCGTGCACGTCGGTCTGTGGGAGGCAGGGAAGGGGATGACGGCGTCGGCCGTCGCGCAACCGACGCTGGGCGTGGTGTACTCCACTGCCGATGTGGCACCGCCGCCGCGAATCGATCGCAGGCCGCAGCTCGTCGTCAGCGACAGCCGTCCGCCGTACTACATGGATGCGTTGGCCGCCGACGTCGGTGGCGACATCGTGACGATGGGGTCCGCAGGCGCCAAGGCGATGGCCGTGGTGCGCGGCGACGTCGACGCCTACGTGCACTCCGGCGGCCAGTGGGAGTGGGACTCCGCGGCCCCGGTGGGTGTGGCGCTCGCGGCAGGTCTGCACTGCTCGCGAATCGACGGATCACCGTTGTTGTACAACCAGTCTCACCCCTATCTGCCCGATCTGCTCATCTGCCGCCCCGAACTGGCCGAGCCGCTCCTGCGCGGGATCGCCGCTCACGCGACCCGCGATGCGGACACCGGGCGGGTGGCGATGGCACGTGAGTACATCTCGGCTCTCGTCAGCCACGACGCCACCAAGATCCGCGTCGCCGAGCGGTGCCTACGCGTCGAGAACGGCCAACAGACAGGGGACACAGGCGCGTTCATTCGGGACGAGCTGGAAAGCGGTGCGCAGTACGCGGCCATCGAGGGCGTCCGCGACCTCGCCTTCCGTGAGTGGGAGGGCAACGTGGTGGCGCGCTTCGTCCTCGAATTCGCAGGCGGCACAGCAGTGTCGATCACGGAGCACTTCGCGATTCCGGCCGGAGACATCACCTCCATCACGGCGATCATCGAGCCTGCCGACTAACTTTCGAGCCTCCGGACGGCGTTCTGCAACTCCGCTGTGCGCGCCTGGGCATCGATCAGCACACGCTGCAGACGCCGAGCTTCGCGCTCGGAGCCCTTCTCGGTGCGCCGAGCCTGCGCCTCCTGTTCCTCCGCCTCGTGCAATTCGGCACGCAATCGAGTGAGTCGGTCCTTGATCTCGGCGAGGTCCGCAGACGCGGATTCGGCCTCGGCTCGGGCGGATTCGGCGTCGCGGCGGGCGGAGTCCTCGTCCTCGCGAGCCTCCTCCAGCTCCTCGCGTGCGGCATCCAGTGCCTCCTGGTCGACGGCGGCGGCTTCATCCGGCTCGTCGGCCTCGTCCGGTGCGTCGGGCTCGTCTGGCCTATCGGGCTCGTCAGGCCTGTCAGGCCTGTCGGGCCTGTCGGGCTCCGGGGCCAGCGTCAGGACAGCAGGTCCGAACCCGCTGTACGACTCCGCGGTCACGACGCGTCCTGCGCGTACTCGCTCGGCGATCTCGGGGTCGGCGAGGGCCGCGCCCAATGTCTGCCCGATCTCGCGATCCGGGTCGTCCGCTCCGGCTCGGCCATGTTCGGCGGCGAGTTCGACGGCGCGTCGGGTGAGAGCGCGGATCGCCTGTTGCCGGGTGGCCGAGAGTTCCTTGAGCTCGTCAGCGGCCGAACGCCTTTGGGCGTCGCGCAGGCTGTGTCCGATGTCGAACAACTCGGCGATGTCATCGGGCTCACCGCGGACGAGGAGATTGACCATCCACGCGACGGTGGTGGGTTTGCGTAGTGCGCCGACGGCTGTGGCAAGCGCACGGTCGCCTGCAGCCTTGGCGCGGGCGACAGCGTCTTTACGCGCAGCGACGAACTCGGATGGATCGACCGAATACAACTGGTCGGCCAGCTCGTCGAAATCGAGGGCTTCGGGCACACAGTCATACTCGCATCGACCGCGAGTGAATGTGTGCCCCCGGCAGGATTCGAACCTGCGACCTTTCGCTCCGGAGGCGAACGCTCTATCCCCTGAGCTACGGGGGCAAACCTGGAGTTCAGGCGTGCCTGTGGGCGGATCCAAGACTAGCGCATCACCCCCGCCATCCGAAATCGCCCTCGTGTCGGGCTTTCAGGAAAGCATCGGGGAGCTGTCGCCGTGTGGCTTGTTGTCTGCAGTTGCCTTCACCAGCCACCCCGGGGGTGCGGCCGCGACGGATTCCCATCGCGGTACGTAGTGTTCGAGGAAGACATGGCCGACCAGTTCACTGCGGCTGTGGACGCCTGTTTTGTCGAAGATGCCCTTGAGGTGATCCTGCACGGTGTACGGCGAAACGCTCAAGGCCTGCGCCATGTTCTTGGTCGAGCGGCCCTGGAGACACAGCAGCGTGATCTGGGTTTCCCGTTCGGACAGGCCGTACGCGAATGCAACCAGAGGTGCTATTTCACTCGGCGTCGCAGGCTGGATGACGACGGCGGTTCGGTCATCGGTTCCCCCGCGCAGACGCGTTCCATACAGCAACAGCCATTCACCCGATCGGGTGCGAACCCTGGAGCGCGCCTTCGAATCGAGGGGTTCTGCACCTGGCGGAAGCATTCGTGCCTGGGCAGCCACTGCTTGGACGATCTTGGATTCGATCGGCGTCGTAGGTGCCGGGATCTCTATCATCTCCGCGATCCACATCTCGGCGGCAGGCGAGATGGATTCGGCCTCGCCCCCCGCTTCGAACAGCACCACGCCCGGCCCGTGATCGGAGCCGCCTGAGGTGCTCGTGACGCGTGCGAGCTCCGCGGTCCGCAAACCGTCTGCGATCGACGAAGACAGTGCCGCAATCGTTCGTACATGCTCGTCCGTGAACGCAGGCTGATCTGCGTCCCGGAGAAACGCTGCAGCACCCCAGTAGATCCCTCCCGCGATCAACGAGACACGAAGCTCGTCCCCGACCCCGTATGCCTCCCGCGAGCGATATCTGGCGCTTCGAGTCAGGTCGCCGCCGGTATCGATGCTCAGGCCGCCGGCCACCCGGCCACTTCGCGCCAGGTGAGCCCATTGGTTGACGTCGTCCACGACGTATTCGTAATTGGCGAGCCAGGATCCCGAGCATTCGATGTTTCGGTTGACACTGCCGGTGAACAGCACGGTCCCGGGATCCACGGTGTGCCAGCAGCACCGATCGTGTGGGATGACCTCCGCGACATGTTCTTCCACCGCGGAACAGTATTTCACCCAGTCCGAACCGAGGCCAGCTACCCGTGTGATGTCGTCGCGGGTGTGGGAGATACGGTCACCGACCACACAAAACAGGGTACCGCCGGCGACGCCGGTGCGGTACCCCTCGGTCCGGGCGTCCGGAAGTTCCCCAGAATTCTGGGATAGTGTCGCCGCGCCTCCGCTACCACACTGGGTTCAAGGCAACCCGAGACCGGAGATCATCATGAGCTGGGACGACTTTCACCGACGGAACCGCGCACTCGACGCCGTGCTCGATCATGCGTACCGCACCGGACAGACGTCGCTGCCCTTCGAAGAAGTTCCGGGCGTGTCGGCAGCCTTCGGAGACCGACGCGGCTTGCTTCTTGCGCTTCACGCGAAATGGTCGAGAACTCTTGCGGCTCATTTGGAGTACGAACTGTTCGACGATGTTCGCACTACCGACAGGAGTTCTCGGTACGTTGCCGAGGTGGCGTGGGAGAACGCTGCTGCGAAACAGCCCACTCTACGAAAGCTGCTCGACAGCAACAAGTTCTGCTCCGCTGGCGAACGGTGGGCGGCAACGGCGCGAGAGTTCGCCGATACGTGCCAGGTTCCGACTGGGTGAAGTCGTTGCCACCGAACGGTTTCGATCAGTTGGGGGGAAGGGGTGCTGCGCCGCGCTCGGCGAGCATCTGCTTCATCAACGTCGCCTCGCTCTCCTGAGTGGAGATCATGGACTGCGCGAGTCGGACGAGCGCCGGAGTCTCGGCGTTGTCGGCCGCGTATTCCATCATCGACAGACCGCCTTCGTGGTGCCGGAGCATCAACTGAAGGAACATCACGTCGACGGCAGGCCCGGTGGCCTGACGCAGCGCGGCGAGCTCGTCGGCACTGGCCATGCCGGGCATCGTGGTGACGGACCCGGCAGGAGCGGAGCCCGCGGACTGACCGGAATCCGGCTCCTGGGATGTCATCGAGCCCATCGAATGCCCGTGTTCGTCGCCGGCCATCCACCCCATGTAGCCGTCGGAGCCGAACGGAGCGCGATCCCAGATCGCCAACCATCCCTGCATCTGGCCGACCTGGTTCTGCTGCGAGGTCAGCATGTCGAACGCCAGCGTTCGCACGGCCTGATCCGTCGCGTTGGTCAGTGCGACGGCGGACATGTCGATGGCCTGGTTGTGATGCACCGACATGTCCTGTGCGAATCCGACATCGACCGAGTCGGCGGCCGGTACCGCGTCGTTGCCGCCGACGACGTTCGTTCGGACCAGAAATCCGAGAGCGAATCCGATGGCGACGGCAGCGACGACGCCGAGAACGAGAAGCGCTGCCGTCTGGCTACGCTTCCCGCTTGCTCGTCCGGCCTGTGCCGGTTCCTGTACTGCCATCAGGGCGTCGGTGCCTGCTGCGCGTCGGTCGGCAACTGCAGATCCTCGGGGAGCTGCAGGCCCGAGGGAAGGCCTGCTGCGCCCGCGCCTGCACCGGAGGTTTCGCTCGCGTCGGGGGTCAGACCTGCGCCGTCCATCGGCACGGCGTCCGGGCCGGGAGCGGACGGGTCGAACAACGGAGGGTTGTCCGGATCGAACGAACCGGGCACGGTCGAGCAGCTGGCGCCGACCTCGGGGTAGGCGTAGCGGTTGAGCCGCATCGCCGAGACGAACTGATCGATTCGCTCGTCGTCGACGCTGTCGACCTTGAGCTGATGTCCCCACGACTGCAGCGACACGGCCTTGTCCAGGCCGGGGTAGGGCGACATCAGCATGTACGACTCGCCGTCGACCTTGTCGGCCAACGCGGAAACGTCGTCCGCGCTGAGCTCGTCGGGGTTGTAGGTGATCCAGACAGCACCGTGCTCGAGCGAGTGCACGGCGTTCTCGGTCCTGATCGCGTCGGGGTAGACGACTCCGGTGCAGGTTGCCCAGGTGGCGTCGTGCGGCCCGCCGAACGGGGGACTCTGGTCGTACGCGACGCGCTGGGTCGGGCTGACGTGCAGCGCGGCGGGATAGTCGATCTTCACGACGTCGGAGATCGACGTCGACGGATCCTGGTTGCTCTCGCTCGGTTCCCATTTCTGCGCCTCTGCGCGGTCCTGGTACTTCGGGATCAGGTTGACGGCGAGTATCGCGATCAGTCCGACCACGACCACGACGGCACCGACGGTCAGCCACGGTATCTGTCGACCCGTTGCTCTACCGGCCTTGGTGGCCGGGACGCCGCTCTGTTTCTTGGCGGCTTTGATGGCCTTGTTGGCTTTGGCAGCCGACTTCTTGCCTTGACCGCCGTTATCGGAACCCGTGGGCATCGCTGTCGTCGCTCTTTCGGTTGTCGGAAGGTGCGCCGTTTGCACGCACGTAGCTGCAGGCACTGAGGTCTGTGGCGACCTGTGATCGCAGAGCGTCATTACTGTACGTTCTCAATCTGAGCGCACGCTTTGAGGCCGTCCCGCGGTCCCTGGCGCCCGCCCGGGGCACTGGCTGCCTACCGATCGCGCCCTAGACCATAGGATAGCTACCTGTGACTCCAGCCGACCTTGCCGAACTGCTACGCGCGACCGCCGCGAAGGTGCTTGCCGAACGCGGTCTCGACGCGTCCGTGCTGCCCGAACAGCTGACGGTCGAACGCCCCCGCAACCCCGAACACGGCGACTACGCGACCAACGTCGCCCTGCAGGTCGCCAAGAAAGCCGGCGCCAATCCTCGCGATTTCGCAGGCTGGCTCGCCGAAGCTCTCGCGGCCGAGCGTGCCATTGCCAGCGCCGACGTCGCAGGACCGGGCTTTCTCAACATTCGTCTGGCCGCCGACGCACAGGGAGCCATCGTGGCTCAGGCACTGGCCGAGGGGCGCTCGTACGGCAGCGGCGACGCGTTGGCCGGGCGCAAGGTGAACCTCGAGTTCGTCTCCGCCAACCCCACCGGTCCGATTCACCTCGGTGGTACTCGATGGGCTGCCGTCGGTGACGCTCTCGGGCGGATACTGACGGCGCAGGGAGCCGAGGTGGTACGCGAGTACTACTTCAACGACCACGGTGCGCAGATCGACCGGTTCAGCCGGTCACTCATCGCCGCGGCGAAGGGCGAACCTGCACCCGAGGACGGGTACGCGGGCGCGTACATCGGCGAGATCGCCCAGGCCGTGCTGGCCAAGAGCCCCGAGGCCCTCGCCATGGCTCCGACGGTGCAGGCCGAGACGTTCCGGTCCATCGGCGTCGAGCTCATGTTCGAGCAGATCAAGAAGAATCTGCACGAGTTCGGAGTCGATTTCGACGTCTACTTCCACGAGAACTCGCTGTTCGAGTCGGGCGCAGTCGAACGGGCGGTCGAATATCTGAAGAACTCGGGCAGTCTGTATCACGAAGACGGCGCCTGGTGGCTGCGCAGCACCGACTTCGGCGACGACAAGGACCGCGTCGTCATCAAGAGCGACGGCAATGCCGCGTACATCGCCGGTGACATCGCCTACTTCCAGAACAAGCGTCAGCGCGGCTTCGATCTGTGCATCTACATGCTCGGCGCCGATCACCACGGCTACATCGGGCGTTTGAAGGCCGCAGCTGCGGCGTTCGACGACGACCCGGACACCGTCGAGGTGCTGATCGGCCAGATGGTCAACCTGGTGCGCGACGGCGCAGCGGTCAAGATGAGCAAGCGCGCGGGCACCGTGATCACGCTCGACGACCTCGTCGAGGCCATCGGCGTCGACGCAGCTCGGTACGTGCTGGTGCGGTCCTCGGTCGATTCGAGTATCGACATCGATCTCGCGCTGTGGGCCAGCGCAAGCAACGAGAACCCCGTCTACTACGTCCAGTACGCGCACGCGCGGTTGGCCTCGCTCGCCCGCAACGCTGCCGAGCTGGGGATCGTCGGTGACAATCCGGATCTCGCGCTGCTCACACAGGAGCAGGAAGGCGAGCTGATTCGTACGATCGGCGAGTACCCGAGAGTCGTGGCGAGCGCCGCGGATCTACGCGAGCCACACCGCATCGCGCGATATCTCGAAGAGTTGGCGGGTGCATATCATCGCTTCTACGGAGCGTGTCGTGTACTTCCACAGGGAGACGAGGAGCCGGGTCCTGTGAATACCGCACGTCTTGCGCTGGGCAACGCAACCCGGCAGGTACTGGCCAACGGCCTCGACCTGCTCGGTGTCAGCGCACCGGAGCGGATGTGAGCGCGCATCCGGCAGGCCCCAAGCATGCCGACACCCCGGCCAAGGAATCGAGCACCGAGCGTCCTGCGTCGGCAGCGGAGATGATCACACTTCCGGCGCACGTCTACCCACGCAACGCCACCCGCGCCGAGGACGGAGTGATGCGCCTGGCGGGCGTTTCGGTCACCGACCTGGCCGCCGAGTACGGCACGCCGCTCTTCGTCATCGACGAGGACGACTTCCGTTCGCGCGCCCGTGAGATGGCGTCGGCGTTCGGTGATCCTGCCCGGGTGCACTATGCGTCCAAGGCTTTTCTCTGCGGAGAGATCGCGCGGTGGATCGCCGACGAAGGGCTCTCGCTCGACGTCTGCTCGGGCGGCGAACTCGGCATCGCACTGGCTGCAGGATTCCCGGCCGACCGAATTGCCATGCACGGCAACAACAAATCGGTGGACGAGTTGACTCAGGGCGTCCGTGCAGGCGTCGAACACGTCGTGCTCGACTCGATGATCGAGATCGAACGGCTCGACTCCATCGCGGGCGATCTCGGTGTCGTGCAAGATGTTCTGGTCCGAGTCACCGTCGGCGTCGAGGCGCACACCCACGAATTCATCGCGACCGCGCACGAGGACCAGAAGTTCGGGTTCTCGCTCGCCGACGGTTCCGCACTCGAAGCCGTTCGGCGTGTGTTCGCCACCGACAACCTGCGTTTGGTGGGGTTGCACAGCCACATCGGCTCGCAGATCTTCGAGGTCGACGGATTCGAGCTCGCCGCGCACAAGCTGATCGGGCTCCTGCGCGACGTCGTCTCCGAGTTCGGAGTGGACAAGTCCGCGCAGATCTCCACCATCGATCTCGGTGGCGGCATGGGCATTTCGTACGTTCCCAGCGACGATCCGCCGCCCGTCGACGAGCTCGCAGCGAAGCTGATGGCCATCGTCGCCACCGAATCCGCAGCGGTGGGACTTCCGGTTCCCCGCGTCGACGTCGAACCGGGACGTGCCATCGCAGGTCCGGGGACGGTGACGCTGTACGAGGTCGGTACCACCAAGGACGTCACCGTCGACGCGAAGACTCGTCGCCGCTACATCAGCGTCGACGGCGGTATGAGCGACAACATTCGCACCTCGCTGTACCAGGCGGAGTACGACTGTAGGCTCGCCTCGCGCGGCAGCGAAGCCGACGCGGTTCTGGCTCGTGTCGTCGGAAAGCATTGCGAGAGCGGAGATGTGGTCATCAAGAACACGTGGATGCCGGCCGACGTCGGCCCGGGTGACCTCCTCGCGGTGGCCGCCACCGGCGCATACTGCTACTCGATGTCGAGCCGCTACAACCTGCTCACTCGTCCTGCCGTGGTGGCAGTGAAAGACGGAAAGTCCCGCCTCGTTCTGCGCCGGGAGACACTGCAAGATCTGCTCAGCTTGGAGGTGCAGCCATGACATCGAAGCCCATAGGCATCGCCGTTCTCGGACTCGGAAACGTCGGAAGCGAAGTCGTTCGCATCCTGACCGAGAACGCATCCGACTTCGAGGCGAGAGTCGGTGTGCCACTGGAGATTCGCGGTATCGCGGTGCGGCGCGTCGACGGTGACCGAGGTGTCGACGCCTCGCTTCTCACCGACGATCCCGCAGCACTCGTCGACCGTGACGACGTCGACATCGTCGTCGAGGTTCTGGGCGGTATCGACATCCCCCGCAAGTTGATCCTCTCCGCGCTGGAGAAGGGCAAGTCGGTGGTCACCGCCAACAAGGCTCTGCTCGCGGAGTACACCGGCGAACTTGCCGACGCGGCCGAGAAGTCCCGTGCCGACCTCTACTTCGAGGCCGCAGTTGCGGGTGCGATCCCCGTCGTCAGGCCGCTGATGCAGTCGCTCGCAGGCGACCGCGTCAACAAGGTCGCCGGAATTGTGAACGGCACAACCAATTTCATTCTCTCGGCGATGGACGAGACCGGCGCGGACTACGCCGAGACACTGGCCGAGGCCGGGCGACTCGGATACGCCGAAGCCGATCCCACCGCCGACGTCGAAGGCTACGACGCCGCATCCAAGGCGGCGATACTCGCCTCGATCGCATTCCACACCCGCGTCACCGCGGGAGATGTGTACCGCGAGGGGATCAGCAAGATCACCTCGGCGGATCTCGAGACCGCGCGCTCGCTCGACTGCACCATCAAGCTGCTCGCAATCTGCGAACGCATCACCACACCCAAGGGCAAGGAACGGATCTCGGCGCGTGTGTACCCCGCGCTCGTGCCGCGTGATCACCCGCTCGCGACGGTCAACGGTGCGTTCAATGCGGTGGTCGTCGAAGCCGAAGCAGCGGGCCGCTTGATGTTCTACGGGCAGGGCGCAGGCGGAGCGCCCACCGCGTCGGCGGTCCTCGGTGACCTCGTGATGGCCGCTCGCAACAAGTTCTACGGCGGACGTGGCCCGCTCGAGTCGAAGTACGCGAAGCTGAAGGTTGCGCCCATGGGCGACATACCCACTCGGTACTACGTCAGCATGCAGGTCGCCGACCGTCCAGGGGTCCTCTCGACGGTTGCGGCGGAGTTCTCCAAGCGGGACGTGAGCATCTCCACCGTTCGTCAGCACGGAGCAGGCGACGGCGCTCGGCTCGTCGTCGTCACTCATGTCGCCGCGGATTCCGCGTTGTCCGAAACCGTCTCGGCGTTGGACAAGCTGGACGTCGTCACCTCCGTTGCAAGCGTTCTCAGATTGGAAGGCACCACCGAATGACCGTGCACACCCCTTGGCCAGGCCTGATCGAGGCATACCGTTCGCGCCTCGCGATCGGCCCGGACTGGAAGACCGTGACGCTGCTCGAAGGGGCGACGCCGCTCGTCCACGCCGAGCAACTGTCCGAGATCACCGGCTGCGAGGTGCATCTGAAGGTCGAGGGCCTGAATCCGACGGGTTCGTTCAAGGACCGCGGCATGACCATGGCAGTGACGGACGCGCTGGCGCGCGGTCAGGAAGCCGTGCTGTGCGCGTCGACCGGCAACACCTCGGCCTCGGCCGCGGCGTACGCGGCGAAGGCCAAGATGGGCTGCGCTGTTCTGGTGCCGCAGGGCAAGATCGCCATGGGAAAGCTCGCCCAGGCGGTCATGCACGGCGCGAAGATCATTCAGGTACAGGGCAACTTCGACGACTGTCTCGAGCTCGCGCGCAAGACGACCGCTGAATTCCCGACGATCGGGCTGGTCAACTCGGTGAACCCGGTGCGCATCGAGGGGCAGAAGACCGCCGCGTTCGAGATTTGCGACGCACTCGGCAAGGCTCCCGACGTCCATGCTCTCCCCGTCGGAAACGCGGGAAACATCACCGCGTACTGGCGCGGTTACTCCGAGTACTTCCGCGACGGTCTCACCACGGTCAAGCCTCGGATGCTCGGTGTGCAGGCCGCAGGCGCAGCGCCGCTGGTTCACGGTGCGCCCGTGCCGAATCCGGAAACCATCGCGACCGCGATCCGTATCGGATCACCCGCGTCGTGGAACGGTGCAGTGGCAGCGAAGGAAGAATCGGGCGGCGCATTCCGCGCTGCGACGGACGAAGAGATCCTCGAGGCGTACCGACTCGTGGCCAGGACCGAGGGCATCTTCGTCGAGCCCGCATCGGCCGCCAGCATCGCAGGGCTGCTCGCGGCCCGCAAGGAAGGATGGCTCGACAGCGGGCTGACCGTGGTGTGCACGGTGACAGGCAACGGACTCAAGGATCCCGACACGGCGTTGTCGGGTATGCCTGTCGTCGAGCCGATCCCGGTCGATCCCGTCGCCGTTGCGTCTGCACTAGAGCTGGCGTAGTGGCGGAAACGGCGACCATGACGACGACACTGCCGACCGGTCTGACGGTGACGGCTCGTGTACCGGCGTCGAGTGCCAATCTGGGACCGGGCTTCGACACCCTCGGTATCGCATTGGGGTTGTACGACGAGATCACGGTGACCACCACGGCATCCGGGCTGAGCATTCACGTGCAGGGCGAGGGTGCCGATGACGTGCCGTGGGGGCCCACCCATCTGGTGGTGCGCGCAATCGAACGCGGTCTGGAAGCCGCAGGCGTCTGGGCCGACGGCCTCGATGTCGTGTGCAACAACGTGATTCCCCATTCGCGTGGTCTCGGATCCTCGGCATCGGCGGTCGTCGGCGGGCTGGCAGCGGCAAACGGCTTGGCCGCGAAGCTCGATGCGACCCTCGCATTGACCGACGCGCAGCTCGTGCAGCTGTCCTCGGAATTCGAAGGCCACCCCGACAACGCCTCCGCGAGTGTTCTCGGTGGAGCCGTCGTGTCCTGGGCCGAGCCTGCGAGTGCACTCGTGACGCAGCGGCGTTACGGTGCGGTACGGCTGGCGGTGCACCCGGACATACATGTGGTCGCCCTCGTTCCGGCGGAACGGTCGTCGACGTCGCACACGCGTGGTCTGTTGCCGGAAATGGTGCCGCATCGCGATGCTGCCTTCAATGTCAGTAGGGGAGCGCTCGCCGTCGTCGCACTGACGCAGCGACCGGACCTTCTGATGCCCGCAACCGAGGACCTACTGCATCAGGGACAGCGTTCGAGTGCTCTTCCCGAGGCGACGAAGTGGATCACGTCACTGCGAAGTCGCGGGATCGCGGCAGTGCTGTCCGGGGCGGGGCCGACGGTGTTGGCACTGTGCACCGAGCCGTTTCCGCAGGACATCAGGGATCTGGCGGAGGCCGACGGTGTTCGTGTGTTGGAGCTCGAGGTCGCCGACGGCGCGCATATCGTATGACTCGCCGGTAACCGGTTCTTGCCGACTGTGCCGATCAGGGCTATTCTGGGGTTCGTCCGTACATCGTGCGCTTCAGACGCCGGTTTTCACCAGGGCAATCAAGTTGCTGCATCCGGGGGATTCCACGTCCGGGGTGGTTGACGTTCCTGGCTCGATCCTTCCCCGCAACACAGATGCGGTCTCGGGTTCGGTCGTCTGTTTGAAGAGCATCGATGCTTGACGGCTAAATCCGGGTTCGATACGAGATTCGAGCTGCGGAACGAACCCTTGGCTGCGCAGACTGCGAGCGAGGGAAGGAAAGGACCTCCGTGACCGATACGGAACTGATCTCTGCGCCCGAGAAGACGCGCCGCGGAGCTGGCCTGTCCGGAATGGTGCTCACCGAGCTGCGAAGCCTCGCGGGTGAACTCGGCATCAAAAGCATTTCCGGCATGCGCAAAGGCGATCTGATCGCCGCAATTTCTGCACGTCAGGCGGGTGCGAGTACACCCAAGGCAGAGGCGCCGAAAGCGTCACGCCGAAGCGCTGGCGCGCCTGCCGTCGACAAGACACCCACCGAATCGGCGGCGCCGGCGGCCGAAGCCGCAGCGCCTGTGGTCACCGAAACCGCGCCTGCTGCTTCCGAAGACGCAGGCGATGCACCCCGTCGCACGAGGGGTCGCCGAACTGCAGGTCGTCGTGCGGGAGCACCCGATCAACTGCCGCTCGACGACACTGCGACCGCGGTCTCCGCACCCGAAGCCGGCGCTCCGGTTGCCGACAAGGAGCCGGACTCCACACCTGCCGAGCGTCCCCGCCGCAGCCGTGAGAACCGGAACAGCGGTGAAAATCGGAACAGCGGTGAGAACCGGAACAGCCGGCAGGAATCGTCGGATGCCGAGGACTCCACCCGAACGGACGGCAATCGCGGCGACAGTCGCGGCGAGAACTCTCGCAACGATTCGCGCGGCGAGAGCAACCGCAACGATGCTCGTGGTGAGGGCGGTCGCGGTGAAGGCAGCCGGAACCGCAATCGCAACCAGGGCGAGTCTCGCAATCAGGGCGATTCCCGTAACCAGGGAGACACGCGCAACCAGGGCGATTCCCGCAACCAGGGCGATACCCGCACCGAGGACCGCAACAACGGCCCGCGCGACAACCGTGACAACCGGGATCAGGACGACGACGGAGACGGTCGGGGCCGGCGAGGTCGCCGCTTCCGCGAGCGTCGTCGTGGACGTGACCGCGGTGAAGGCGGAGAGAGCCGCGAGCGCGAGCCCGAAATCCGCGACGACGACGTCCTGCAGCCGGTAGCAGGCATTCTCGACGTCCTCGACAACTACGCGTTCGTGCGTACGTCCGGCTATCTCGCCGGCCCGAACGACGTGTACGTGTCGATGAATCTCGTGCGCAAGAACGGACTTCGCCGCGGTGACGCCATCACCGGCGCGGTCCGCGTCGCGCGTGAAGGTGAGCAGTCCAACCAGCGTCAGAAGTTCAATCCGCTGGTACGTCTGGATACCGTCAACGGCGGCGACGTCGAAGCGGCGCGCAAGCGTCCGGAGTTCGGCAAGCTCACGCCGCTGTACCCGAACCAGCGTCTACGGCTCGAGACGACGCCGAACATCCTGACCACACGCATCATCGACCTGGTGATGCCGATCGGTAAGGGGCAGCGCGCGCTGATCGTGAGCCCGCCGAAGGCAGGTAAGACCAGCGTTCTGCAGGCTATCGCCAACGCGATCTCGGTCAACAACCCCGAGTGCTACCTCATGGTGGTTCTCGTCGACGAGCGTCCCGAAGAAGTCACCGACATGCAGCGTTCGGTCAACGGTGAGGTCATCGCCTCCACGTTCGACCGTCCGCCGGGCGATCACACCTCGGTCGCCGAGCTCGCCATCGAGCGGGCCAAGCGTCTCGTCGAGGCAGGTCAGGACGTCGTTGTGCTCCTCGACTCGATCACGCGATTGGGTCGTGCGTACAACAACAGCTCACCTGCATCGGGCCGCATCCTCTCCGGTGGTGTCGATTCGACGGCTCTGTACCCGCCGAAGCGTTTCCTCGGTGCTGCGCGAAACATCGAGAACGGTGGATCGCTGACCATCATCGCCACCGCGATGGTCGAGACCGGTTCCACCGGTGACACGGTCATCTTCGAGGAGTTCAAGGGCACCGGCAACGCCGAGCTCAAGCTCGATCGCAAGATCGCCGAGCGTCGGGTGTTCCCGGCCGTCGACGTCAACCCGTCGGGTACCCGCAAGGACGAGCTCCTGCTCAACCCGGACGAGGCTGCGGTGCTGCACAAGCTGCGCCGCGTGTTGTCCGGACTCGACTCGCATCAGGCGATCGATCTGCTGATCGACCGACTGAAGAAGAGCAAGAACAACCTCGAGTTCCTGGTTCAGGTGTCGAAGACCGCCCCGGGCGCACTCGACGACTGACAGCCCCCGAGGGCTGAGGAACAAGCCGGCAGGTGCGTGCGTTGAGGCACCTGTCGGTATCGAAGCAGTAGGTATCGAATTACCGATTAGCAGGTCAGATGCACGCTCTGGCATACTGAGCGGCCGAGTCCGGTTCCGGTTCACGTCCTCGAACGGCGAGGGCGACCCGGCGACCATTGAAAGGGACACCATGAAGGCAGGAATCCACCCCGACTACACACTCACCACTGTGGTGTGCGGTTGCGGCAATACTTTCGAGACACACAGCACCACCGACAAAGATCGCATCAACGTCGAGGTCTGCTCGCAGTGCCACCCGTTCTACACCGGCAAGCAGAAGATTCTCGACACCGGTGGTCGCGTCGCTCGCTTCGAGGCTCGCTACGGAAAGCGTGCAGGCAAGAAGGCTGACGCCGACAGCTAGTTGTTCTCCCGACGCCCGTCCTGTGATGTCTACAGGGCGGGCGTCGGCTTTTTGTGTGGCCTTTTTTGATCGACAAGAGCGGAGCACACCCATGGCGAGGACGACGAAGCCTTCGGCCATCGACGACATTCTGGCCGAGCACTCCGGCCTCGAGCAACAGCTCGCCGACCCGTCGTTGCACAACGATCCGTCGGCTGCCCGTCGTGCAGGCAAACGCTTCGCCGAACTGGCTCCGATCATGTCCGTACACGGCAAACTCACCTCGGCCAAGGACGATCTGGAGGCAGCGCGTGAACTCGCCGCCGACGACGCGTCGTTCGCCGCCGAGATCCCCGATCTGGAAGCGACCGTGGAGACCCTGGAGCAGACGCTCGCAGATCTTCTCGCTCCGCGGGATCCGCACGACGGCGACGACATCGTGATGGAGGTCAAGTCCGGTGAGGGCGGTGAGGAGTCGGCGTTGTTCGCGGCAGACCTCGCACGCATGTACGTCAGGTACGCCGAACGACGCGGCTGGCGAGTGGAAGTTCTCGACGCGAACGTGTCCGATCTCGGGGGATACAAGGACGCCACGTTGTCGATCAAAGCCAAGGGCGCATCGCTCGACGGTGTCTGGGCTCGATTGAAGTTCGAGGGCGGCGTGCACCGAGTGCAGCGTGTCCCGGTGACCGAGTCCCAGGGCCGAGTGCACACCTCCGCAGCGGGAATTCTGGTCTATCCGGAGCCCGACGAGGTCGAGGAAGTACAGATCGACGAAACCGATCTCCGCATCGACGTCTATCGCTCCTCGGGCAAGGGTGGGCAGGGCGT
The DNA here is from genome assembly GCF_001895005.1 of Rhodococcus yunnanensis NBRC 103083. Classification (GTDB taxonomy): domain Bacteria; phylum Actinomycetota; class Actinomycetes; order Mycobacteriales; family Mycobacteriaceae; genus Rhodococcoides; species Rhodococcoides yunnanense. The sequence continues at coordinate 68,371 of NZ_BCXH01000024.1, forward strand.
CAACACCACCGACTCGGCGGTGCGCATCACGCACTTGCCGACCGGAATCGTCGTGACCTGTCAGAACGAGCGCTCTCAGCTGCAGAACAAGGCGCGCGCGATGCAGGTTCTCGCTGCGCGTCTGCAGGCTGCCGCAGAGGAAGCGGCCGACGAGGAAGCCGCTGCAGGCCGTGCGAGTCAGGTGCGCACCGTCGACCGTTCCGAGCGGATCCGTACGTACAACTTTCCGGAGAACCGGATCACCGACCATCGCATCGGCTTCAAATCGCATAACCTCGACGCCGTGCTCGACGGTGAGCTCGACGCGTTGCTCGACGCACTCGGCAAGGCCGACCGCGAAGCTCGTATGCAGGCCGAATGAGCGTGCGGCTTCGCCACACGAAAGGGAGCCGATGTACCAGGAACTCACCCCAGCCGGTGACAGTGCGGTAGCCGAACTCGCGGCCAAGTACGGCGTCTCCACCGATGCCGTACGGACGCTGCTCGACGCCGTCAATGCAGGCCGCGGCTCGATGGCGCAGTTCTACATCCCCGAACTCGGCGGCGGCGGCCAATGGATGCGCGGCGGAATGACGATGGTCGGCAACATGTTCGACCACGGACTGAAAGCGCGCGTCGACGGCCTGTGCCGGGATCTGTCCTCGGTGCTCGCGCAGCATCAGGTCTATCCGCCCGCGCAGAACTCCACCGGATTCGGAGGTAACTGGTGGCCGTCCGGTCTGGGCAGCCCCAGCTCCAGCGGCGGCCAGAACGGCTCGCAGTACGCCTATTTCCCTGGATCTCGGCGGTTGGCGGTACTCGCGGGCGGCAAGTTGTCGGTTTTCGACACACTCGACCACTCGATCGGCGGCGTCCAGCAACAGCAGGGCGGCGGTCCGGGGTCGCTCGAATTCACCAGCCAGTACGGCACCTTCACGGCGGCAAGCCTGCCTCTCGTCGACCCGGCGCCGGGCGAGCCGGCCCAGAATCCAGCCCCGCAAGCCCAGAATCCTGTCCCGCAAGCCCAGAATCCAGCCTCGCAGGTTCAGAATCCTGCCCCGCAGGTTCAGAATTCGCCGTCCGACATCGGTGAGATCACCTCGTCCATCGAGGCGTTGGCGTCGCTGCACAGCAAGGGAATTCTGACCGACGACGAGTTCTTCACCAAGAAGGCGGAGCTACTGAAGCGGATCTGACGCCGTAGGGCGCGGACCGAGGGGCATGGCAGGCTGTAGTGGTGACTCGGAAACCGCTTCGCCTGGCCATCCTGGACGCGACTTCGATGTTGGAGAAGGCAGGCGTGCCGAGCGCTCGGGTCGACGCCGAACTGCTGGCGTCGCACATCGTGGGTGTCGAGCGAGGCAGGCTCGGTCTGGTACCACTCGTCGAACCTGAGGTCGTCGAGGCCTACCTCAAGACGGTAGAGCAGCGCGCCAAGCGTATTCCGCTTCAATACATAACCGGCACAACGGCTCTCGGCAACATCGACGTCGAGGTCGGCCCCGGTGTGTTCGTGCCGCGTCCGGAAACGGAACTGCTGCTCGGGTGGGCGCTCGCGTTCCTCGAGGGCGTCGACACCCGCCCGCCTGTCGTGCTGGATCTGTGCACCGGTTCCGGCGCGCTTGCTCTCGCCATCGCCAACGCCAGGCCGGACGCGCTGGTACATGCCGTCGAACTCGACCCGTCCGCCCTCGCGTGGGCGCGACGGAACGCGGACCTGAGGGCCGAACTCGGGGACACCGCCATCACTCTGCACCACGGCGATGTCACCGACCGGGCACTGCTCACCGATCTCGACGGACGAGTGGACGTGATCGTCTCGAACCCTCCGTACATCCCGGAAGGCGCTGATCTCGAACCCGAGGTGCTCGACCACGACCCGCACCTGGCGCTGTTCGGCGGTGCCGACGGACTGTCGGTCATCGAGCCCATGATCGGGACGATCGCGAGGTTGCTGCGGGTGGGCGGGGGAGTCGGCGTCGAACACGACGATTCGCACGGCAACAAGGTGGCAGCTCTGTTCGAGCGGCGACGTGTGTTCACCGACGTCGTCGAGCATCCCGATCTTTCCGGTCGGCCCCGCTTCGTCGTCGCATCGCGAGCGGCGTCCGCCGACAGTCGATGACGATCGCACCGCGTGGCGGCCGAGCCTTGTCGATCGCGCTGGAGGGCGAGTGACAGGATAGGGGGGTGAGCACTGTCTACGACTGCCAGCAAGCCGATTCCCGCGCGGCCGGATTGACCGCAGCACGAGGCGCCCTCAAGTCCGGACGTCTCGTGGTCATGCCGACGGACACTCTCTACGGACTGGCTGCCGACGCATTCGACGGCAGCGCCGTCACCGACCTACTGCGCGCCAAGGGACGCGGTAGAGACATGCCGGTGCCGGTGCTGGTCGGATCCTGGAACACCATCGATGGTTTGGTGATGGGTATCCGGCCGCGCGTCCGTGATCTGATCCGGGCGTTCTGGCCAGGGGCACTCAGCCTCGTCGTTCAGCAGGCGCCGTCCTTGGCCTGGGACCTCGGTGACGCGCAGGGCACCGTCATGCTTCGTATGCCGTTGCATCCCGTCGCGCTGGAACTGCTCCGAGAGGTCGGCCCTCTCGCTGTGTCGAGTGCGAACATCTCGGGACAGCCGCCCGCGACGACGGTGGGCGAGGCCCGTGATCAGCTCGGCGGCTCGGCCGCGGTGTATCTCGACGGCGGACCTGCCGAACATGCCGTCGCGTCGACGATCGTCGATCTGACGGCGGAGAATCCTCGTCTCCTCCGCGTGGGCGCGATCCGGGCCGAGGCGGTCGCGGAGGTACTGGGAGTGACGCCGGAGAGCCTCCTGCAAGGAAGCCCCGCGAAGTGAGTACGCCTCCGTTCTTCGGCCCGGATTTCGGCGAACTCGGCCGCACCGATCCGGAGATCGCCGACGTTCTGCTCGGTGAACTGGATCGAGTGCGGTCGGGTCTGCAGCTGATCGCGAGTGAAAATTTCGCCAGTCCCGCGGTGTTCGCCGCGCAGGGGAGCGTGCTGAGCAACAAGTACGCCGAGGGATACCCGGGCAACCGGTACTACGGCGGTTGTGAGGTGGTCGACCGCGCCGAGAACCTGGCCGTCGAGCGTGCGATGTCGCTGTTCGGTGCCGAGCACGTCAACGTGCAGCCGCACTCGGGCGCGAGCGCCAATCTGGCGGTGTACGCCGCGTTCGCAAAGCCGGGAGACGCCGTACTCGCGATGAGTCTTCCGCACGGCGGGCACCTGACGCACGGCTCCAAGGTCAGTTTCTCCGGGCGCTGGTTCACCCCGATTCCGTACCACGTTCGCCAGGACACCGAACTGATCGACTACGACGAAGTTCGGGATCTGGCGCTCGTGCACCGCCCGCGAATCATCGTCGCCGGAGCGACGGCCTATCCGCGTCTCATCGACTTCGCGGCCTTCCGATCGATCGCCGACGAGGTCGGTGCGATTCTGTGGATCGACGCCGCGCATTTCATCGGACTCGTTGCCGGGCAAGCGATTCCGTCGCCCGTCCCGTACGCCGACGTCGTGTCGGCCACGACGCACAAGGTGCTTCGCGGACCCCGCGGAGGAATGCTGATGTGCCGGGCCGAGCATGCACGTGCCGTCGACAAAGCCGTGTTTCCGTTCAGCCAGGGCGGCCCACTCATGCACACCATCGCGGCCAAGGCCGTCGCATTCGCGGAAGCGGGTACCGACGACTACAAGCGCTACGCCTCCGCCGTCGTCTCCAACGCGGGTGCCCTGACGAGCTCGCTCGTCGAGAACGGTATGCGCGCGGTCTCCGGAGGAACCGATACACACCTGGCTCTGCTCGACCTGCGGAACACCGGTGTCGACGGACGCACTGCCGAGGCCCGCTGCCAGGCCGCGGGCATCACGCTCAACAAGAACGCCATCCCGTTCGATCCGGCACCGCCCGCGGTAGCGTCGGGAATTCGTGTCGGCTCGGCTGCTGTGACGACCCAGGGTTTCGACGCGGCGGACATGGCGGCCGTGGGATCTCTCGTCGCCCGCGCCGTGCGTGCCGAGCTGGGAACGGCATCCGGTGACCGCGAGATCGCCGCAGTCGAGGGTGAGGTCACCGAGCTCGTCTCGCGCAACCCTGCCTACGCCCGCGCATGACGTACGAGGTACTCGCGCAGTCGGGGCAGGGCGCAGGCGTTCCGATCCGGGAGTTGCTGCTCGTATTCCTGACGGCCGCGGTCATCACGTTCCTCGCGACGGGCGGCGTTCGCGTCGCCGCCATCCGGTTCGGCGCCGTCGCAGCTCCTCGCGAACGCGACGTGCACGTCACGCCGACTCCGCGCCTCGGCGGCACCGGTATGTATCTCGGGATGCTCGTCGCGTTGTTGTTCGCCTCGCAGCTACCGGCGCTGGCACGCGGATTCGACCCCGAGTACTCCCAGGACGTGCCTGCGGCGCTGGTGGCAGGATTCGTCATCGTCGGCGTCGGCATCATCGACGACCGGTGGGGCCTGGACGCGCTCACCAAGTTCGTCGGGCAGGTGACGGCCGCGGGCGTACTCGTCGTGATGGGTGTGAGCTGGTACATCATCTACGTCCCGTGGTCCGACGGCGGCAAGACCGTCGTCCTCGACCAGCTGCAGGCAGGTCTTGTCACCGTGCTCGTGACGGTGGTGATGGTCAATGCGATGAACTTCGTCGACGGCCTCGACGGTCTCGCCGCCGGGCTCGGTCTGATCGCGTCCATCGCGATCTGTGTCTTCTCGGTCGGGCTTCTGCACGAGCAGGGCGGGGACGTCGGCATCTACCCGCCGACGGTCATCGCCGCTGCGCTCGCGGGCGCGTGTCTCGGTTTCCTTCCGCACAATTTCCAACCGGCGCGGATATTCATGGGGGATTCCGGATCCATGCTCATCGGGCTGATGCTGGCGACGGTGTCCACGAGCGCATCGGGTCGGATTCCACTGGTCGCATACGGTCCCCGCGACCTGTTGGGACTGCTCTCGCCGATCCTGCTCGTCGGCGCGGTCATGTTCATCCCGATGCTCGATCTGCTGCTCGCGGTGATTCGACGCACACGGGCCGGTCGAAGCCCGTTCAGTCCGGACAAGATGCACCTGCATCACCGACTGCTGCAGATCGGCCATTCGCACCGCCGGGTCGTTCTTGTCATCTACCTGTGGGTGGGTGTTCTCGCGTTCGGTGCCGTCGGTTCCTCGTTGATCGATCGACGCATCGTGGTCCTTCTCGTCGCAGCAGGCCTCGTGTTCGCCCTGGTGGTGACGGCTGTGCCGTCGATCAAGCTCGATATGGCTCGCCAACGTAGAAGGTCGGGTTCGGGTGGCCGACGAGGCCGTCGGAGCTGAACTCGGACATGGCTGGGTAGTCTGTGCGTCTGTGAGCTTCTCTCCTGCGCCAGTGCCCGATCAATCCGACGCGATGCGCGCTGCCGTTCGCTACGGCGTCATCGGTCTGGTGGTGCTCGCAGTTCTGGGTGCCGTCGTCGCGACCCTGGTCGCGGGCCTGCCCGGTCTGTGGGGAGCGCTCATCGGCGCCGCGCTCGGCGGAGGATTCATCCTCACGACCGCGCTGTCGATCTCGTTGACCTCGAAGTTTCCGCCGACCATGGCCGGTGCTGTTCTACTCGGAGGCTGGATCGTCAAGATGCTGCTCGCCGTGGTGGTTCTCGCGGTTCTCAAGGACATGGATTTCTACAGCAAGAAGGCGCTGGCTCTGGTCGTCGTCGCGGCACTGGTTCTGGTTCTCGGTGCGGAGGTGTTCGGGGTCGTGCGCACCAAGGCCCCGTACGTCGACGAGCCGCCGAGACCGACCGACTCCGACGAAAAGTAGTACGACAGCCTGTCGTAATCGGTAAAGAAGTAGCCCCACCTACACAACGTCGTAGTTGTGTTGATAAAGTTCCGACCAAGTAAGGGTCCGACTGACGCGAATGCGACATTTCGCATGCGGGAGGCACCTTGCAGGTAACCGAAGTCGCGTGAGTTTCCTTACAGGCGCGGCCCAGAAGTTACCGAGTCGACGTGAGTCGCCGACACCCGACAGACGCTGGCCGACGAAAATCCGGCCTCAGCTGCTGACGACCTCGAGCCGATATCGTCGACTTGATAGATCGTCAATGTCCGATCGAACCGCAGTCTTAGCCGTCTGCGGCCCGAACACGGGAGAGACCGCTGAGCGTCACCAACCTGGCCGCGGAGTTCCATCCGCCGTCACTATCCGACTTCTTTCCTCCCGCTGTGTTGTTCGAGGGCACCCCCTTCGAACTCGACCGGCTCATGCTGATTCGCATCCTGATGAGCGTCGTGTTGGTCGTGCTGTTCGCAGTCGCCATGCGCAGCCCGAAGGTCGTACCGCGTGGTCTTCAGAACTGCGTCGAGTACCTCCTCGATTTCGTCAAGATCCAGATCGCCGACGAGATTCTCGGTAAGGAACAGGGCAGGCGCTTCCTGCCGATCATCATGACGATCTTCTTCGCCGTGCTGTTCATGAATCTCTCCGGAATCATCCCGTTCCTGAACATCTCGCCCAACGCTCGAATCGGCATGCCGATCGTCCTGGCGGCCATCGCGTACGTGACGTTCAACTACGTGGGTATCAAGAAGTACGGATTCTTCAAGTACGTCAAGAGCAGCGTCGTCGTACCCGACGTGCCCGTTGCGCTTCACATCATCCTGATTCCGATCGAGTTCATCTCGACCTTCATCCTTCGGCCGTTCACGCTCACCGTGCGTCTCATGGCCAACATGCTGGCGGGCCACCTCATGCTCGTGCTGTTCTTCAGCGCGACCCAGTTCTTCTTCTTCCAGGCAGCTGCAGGGATGAAGATCTTCGGCATCTTCTCCCTCGCCGCCGGGTTCGGTTTCACGCTGTTCGAGATGCTGGTCATCGGCCTGCAGGCGTACGTGTTCGCGCTGCTGACCGCCGTCTACATCGACCTCGCGTTGCACGCCGACTCGCACTAGACCGCTCGACCCCCCGCACCACAGATCGACCTGACCCACACACCGCCCGGTGGTGGGCAACAGAAAGGGAACGGAAAACCAATGAGCCTCGCGTACCTGGCACAGGAAACGACCAGCACGGTGACCGGCGCTGGATACGGTGCAATCGGCTACGGCCTCGCTGCGATCGGCCCCGGCATCGGTGTAGGCATCGTGGTCGGTAAGGCCATCGAGGGCATCGCCCGTCAGCCTGAGCTCCAGGGCACCATCCGTACCAACATGTTCCTCGGCATCGCGTTCACCGAAGCGCTCGCGCTGATCGGTATCGTCGCCGGCTTCCTGTTCGGTTAATCACGACATGGCAACCAACATCGCGTTATTGGCCGCGGAAGAGGGAGAGAAGATCAACCCTCTCCTCCCCGCGACATACGACATCGTGTGGTCTGCGATCTGCATCGCTGTCATCGGCTTCGTCTTCTGGAAGTACATCCTTCCGAAGTTCCAAGAAGTCATGGCGCAACGAAGCGAACTGATCGAGGGCGGCATCAAGAGGGCCGAAGAAGCGCAGGTAGAAGCCAAGGCTGCTCTCGAGCAGTACCAGAAGCAGCTCGCCGACGCTCGATCCGAGGCCGCGCAGATCCGTGAGGAAGCGCGTACTCAGGGTCAGGCCATTCTCGCCGAAATGAAGACGAAGGCGCAGGAAGAAAGCGACCGGATCGTGGCCGCAGGCCACAGTCAGCTCGTCGCGCAGCGTCAGCAGATCGTCACGGAACTTCGTGGCGACCTCGGACGCACGGCAGTGGAGCTCGCCGAAAAGGTCATCGGAGAGCAGTTGTCCGACGAGGCGAAGCGCGCAGGCTCGATCGACCGCTTCCTGAGCGAACTCGACTCCGTCACGGCTGACTCTGCAGCCGGAAAGTGAGATAACCATGTACGCAACTTCTCGTGAGGCTCTTGCCCGCACGCGTTCGGTTGCGAACGACGCACTCGGGGCTGCGCCGGCAGGGCAAGCAACTGCTGCTGCCGCGCAGACCGGAGCCGAGCTCTTCGCGGTCGTGGAGACCCTCGACGGGCAGCGCACGTTGCGTACCGCGCTGGCCGACTCGTCCGTCTCCGCCGAACGCCGCAGTGCGCTCGCGGCGGAACTGTTCGCGGGTCAGGTCTCCGAGATCACTGCGAAGATCCTGAAGAGTGCGGTTTCGGAGAGTTGGTCCAAGGCATCGGATCTGCTGAACTCCCTGGTCGATCTCGGTCGCGAATCTCTTCTTCGTGCCGCAGCCGATCAGGATCAGCTCGATACCGTCGAGGACGAGCTCTTCCGCCTCGGGCGGATCGTGGCAGCGAACCCTCAGCTCGAGCAGGCACTGTCGGATCTCGGCAAGCCGGTTCAGGCCAAGCGTGAGCTTCTCGGACGCCTGCTGTACGGCAAGGTGACTGCGGTCACCGAGGCACTGGCGATCCAAACGGTCAGCCGTCTGCGCAAGTCGGCACCCGCCGACGCGCTCGACGAACTGGCAGGATTGGCGGCGCAGGTCCGCGACCGAGCAGTCGCACACGTGCGTAGCGCGGCGCCGCTCAGCGACAGTCAGCTCGAGAAGCTGACTGCAACATTGACGCGGACGTACGGCAAGCCCGTGACCGTGCACGTCGAGGTCGATACCGAACTGCTCAGCGGACTCGTGGTCCGGATAGGCGACGAGGTCATCGACGGTAGTGGGGCAGGCCGCCTCGCTGCATTGCGAAGGACCCTCAAGTAGTCCGAGTACGGACACCACAGTCTCCCGATACACGTTTCCAAACTGCGAAGCGTTTGATACCGCGATCATTGAAGGAAGAGCAGGAAAAAATATGGCGGAGCTGACGATCTCCTCCGACGAGATCCGTAGCGCGATCGAGAACTTCACCGCGAGCTACTCACCGGAGTCCTCCCGCGAGGAGGTCGGCACGGTTACCGACACGAGCGACGGAATCGCCCACGTGTCCGGTCTTCCGTCGGCGATGTCCAACGAGCTGCTGGAATTCCCCGGCGGCGTTCTCGGTGTTGCGCTCAACCTGGATGCCACCGAGATCGGTGCCGTCATCCTCGGTGACTACGAGCACATCGAAGAAGGCCAGGAAGTCAAGCGGACCGGGGACGTTCTGTCCGTGCCGGTCGGCGACGGTTACCTCGGCCGCGTCGTCAACCCACTGGGACTTCCCATCGACGGCCTCGGCGACATCGAGTCCTCGGAGAACCGCGCTCTCGAGCTGCAGGCTGCTTCGGTGCTCGAGCGTCAGCCCGTCGAGGAGCCACTGCAGACCGGCATCAAGGCCATCGACGCGATGACCCCGATCGGCCGCGGCCAGCGCCAGCTCATCATCGGTGACCGCAAGACGGGCAAGACCGCCGTCTGCATCGACGCAATCCTGAACCAGAAGGCCAACTGGGAGTCGGGCGACGAGAACAAGCAGGTTCGCTGCATCTACGTTGCCATCGGCCAGAAGGGCTCCACGATCGCAGGCGTCAAGGCTGCGCTCGAAGAGCAGGGTGCACTCGAGTACACGACCATCGTCGCGGCTCCCGCATCCGATTCTGCCGGCTTCAAGTGGCTCGCTCCGTACACCGGCTCGGCCATCGGCCAGCACTGGATGTACCAGGGCAAACACGTTCTCATCGTGTTCGACGACCTGACCAAGCAGGCCGAGGCGTACCGCGCCATCTCGCTGCTGCTGCGTCGCCCGCCGGGCCGCGAGGCATACCCCGGTGACGTCTTCTACTTGCACTCCCGTCTGCTGGAGCGCTCGGCCAAGCTGTCCGACGCGCTCGGTGGCGGATCGCTGACGGCTCTGCCGATCATCGAGACCAAGGCCAACGACGTCTCCGCGTACATCCCGACCAACGTCATCTCGATCACCGACGGTCAGGTCTTCCTCGAGTCCGACCTCTTCAACAAGGGTGTTCGGCCTGCCATCAACGTCGGTATCTCGGTCTCCCGAGTCGGTGGCGCAGCGCAGACCAAGGGCATGAAGAAGGTCTCCGGTTCGCTGCGTCTCGAACTTGCTCAGTACCGCGAGCTCGAAGCGTTCTCGGCGTTCGCATCGGACCTCGACTCCGCGTCGAAGGCTCAGCTCGAGCGCGGCGCACGCCTCGTCGAGCTGCTGAAGCAGGATCAGTACTCACCGGTGGCCGTCGAGGACCAGATCATCTCGATCTACCTTGCAGGCCAGGGCACCTACGACTCGGTTCCCGTCGCCGACGTTCGTCGCTTCGAGTCCGAGCTGCTCGAGGATCTGCACCGCAACGCGGGTGAGATCTACGAGACCATCGCCGGTGGCAAGGCTCTCGACGACGCCACCATCGACAAGCTGAAGGCAGCGACCGAGAAGTTCAAGGCAGGCTTCCTCGACTCCGAGGGCAACCGCGTCGTGAACGAGGCAGAGGCGGACACGCTCAACCCGGACGAGGTCAGCCAGGAGCAGGTCAACGTCACTCGCAAGACAGTCAGCAAGTAGGTCATCGAGATGCCCAGTGACTTTACGAGTAGAGAAGGGAGCGTGAACAGCTAGATGGCAAGCATTCTCGAGCTGCGTTCCCGGATCAAGTCGGTCAACTCGACCAAGAAGATCACCAAAGCGCAGGAATTGATCGCCACGTCGCGAATCACCAAGGCGCAGGCCCGTGTTGCTGCATCCAAGCCGTACGCGGAAGAGATCACCAACGTGCTCTCGGCGTTGGCGAGTGCATCCGGTTCGCTGGATCACCCGCTGCTGAACGAGCGTGACGAGCCCAAGCGTGCAGCGGTACTGGTTGTCACCAGTGATCGCGGCATGTGCGGCGGGTACAACTCGAACGTGCTCAAGGAAGCAGAAGAGCTGTTCCAGCTCCTCCGCAAAGAGGGCAAGGACCCGGTCATCTACGTGCTCGGCGCGAAGGGGCTCGGTTACTACACCTTCCGTGAGCGTGACGTGAAGGGTGCCTGGACTGGCTTCTCGCAGGAACCGGGTTACACCGACGCAGCCAAGGCCAGCAAGCATCTGGTCGAGCTGTTCATGGCGGGATCCGGATCCGAGGTCGACGCACCCAACGGTGAAGGCACCGTCGAAGGCGTCGACGAACTGCACATCGTCTACACACGTTTCGTGTCGATGCTGACGCAGAAGCCCGAGGTCCGCCGGATGGCTCCGCTGGAGATCGCGTACACCGACGAGGAGATCCAGATGGGCGCCGACGCGCTCACCGACTCTCCGTCCGCGTCGGAGGTGCAGGCTCAGTACGATTTCGAGCCCGAAGCCGGAACTCTCCTGTCGGCTCTGCTGCCGAAGTACATCAGCACGAGGATCTACTCCTCGCTGCTCGATGCGGCTGCGTCCGAGTCGGCCGCGCGTCGTACCGCCATGAAGGCGGCGACGGACAACGCGAACGAACTGGTCGAGACCCTGAGCCGTCAGGCAAACCAGGCTCGCCAAGCCCAGATCACCCAGGAAATCAGCGAAATCGTCGGTGGCGCAAACGCGTTGGCTGACAGCGCAGGAAGTGACTAAGCAATGACCGCAGCAGTAGCCCAAGAGAACGCGAGCGGAGCGGACACACAGTCCGGCCGTGTCGTTCGGGTCATCGGCCCCGTTGTGGACGTCGAGTTCCCGCGCGGCGCGATCCCCGCTCTGTTCAACGCACTCCACGCAGAGATCACTCTGCCGACGGTTGCCAAGACCCTGACGCTCGAGGTTGCACAGCACCTCGGCGACAACCTGGTGCGCACCATCTCGATGCAGCCGACCGACGGCCTCGTCCGTGGCACCTCGGTGTCCGACACGGGCAAGCCGATCTCGGTTCCCGTCGGCGACGTCGTCAAGGGCCACGTGTTCAACGCCCTCGGTGACTGCCTCGACACCCCTGGCCTCGGCCGCGACGGCGAGCAGTGGGGCATCCACCGCAAGCCACCAGCCTTCGATCAGCTCGAAGGCAAGACCGAGATCCTCGAGACCGGCATCAAGGTCATCGACCTTCTGACCCCGTACGTCAAGGGCGGAAAGATCGGTCTGTTCGGTGGTGCCGGTGTCGGCAAGACCGTTCTCATCCAGGAAATGATCACCCGTATCGCCCGCGAGTTCTCCGGCACCTCGGTGTTCGCCGGCGTCGGTGAGCGCACTCGTGAGGGCACCGACCTTCACCTCGAGATGGAAGAGATGGGCGTCCTCCAGGACACCGCCCTTGTCTTCGGCCAGATGGACGAGCCGCCGGGCACGCGTATGCGCGTCGCCCTGTCCGCGCTGACCATGGCGGAGTACTTCCGCGATGTGCAGGGCCAGGACGTGCTGCTCTTCATCGACAACATCTTCCGTTTCACGCAGGCAGGTTCGGAGGTGTCGACCCTTCTGGGACGTATGCCTTCTGCCGTGGGTTACCAGCCGACGCTGGCGGACGAGATGGGTGAGCTCCAGGAGCGCATCACCTCGACCCGTGGACGCTCGATCACCTCGCTGCAGGCGATCTACGTTCCCGCCGACGACTACACCGACCCGGCGCCTGCAACGACGTTCGCGCACCTCGACGCAACGACCGAGCTTTCGCGTCCGATCTCGCAGATGGGTATCTACCCCGCTGTGGACCCGCTGAGCTCCACGTCGCGAATTCTCGAGCCCGGCATCGTCGGTGCCGAGCACTTCCGCGTCGCCAACGAGGTCAAGCGGATCCTGCAGAAGTACAAGGAACTGCAGGACATCATCGCCATCCTCGGTATGGACGAGCTTCAGGAAGAGGACAAGGTTCTGGTCGGTCGCGCACGTCGCCTCCAGAAGTTCCTCGGCCAGAACTTCATCGTCGCCGAGAAGTTCACCGGTGAAGCAGGCTCGGTCGTGTCGCTCTCGGACACCATCGAGGCGTTCGACAAGGTCACCAAGGGCGAGTACGACCACCTTCCCGAGCAGGCCTTCAACAGCTGTGGTGGTCTCGACGACGTCGAGGCAGCAGCCAAGAAGATGGCCGGAAAGTAGCCCGACGTGACTTCTGCGGAAACGAACGGCATGGAAGTGTCACTCGTCGCTGTCGAGCAGAAACTGTGGTCCGGCAACGCGACCCTGGTGAGCGCTCAGACGACCGAGGGTGAGATCGGCATCATGGCCGGCCATGAGCCCGTACTGGGCCAGCTCGTCGAGGCAGGGACGGTGTCCATCACGACGACCGACGGAGGGAAGATCGTGGCCGCAGTCCACGGTGGATTCCTGTCGGTCACGGGCAAGACCGTCACCGTTCTGGCGGAGTCCGCGGACTTCGCCAAGGACATCGACGTCGACGCAGCTCGCGCAGTACTCGACGCCGGCGGTGACGACAAGGAAGCCCTGGCAATCGCCAAGGGCCGAATTCGCGCCGCCGAGCGGGCCTAGGTTCGAAGAGAAAGCCGCGACGGGGTCTGTGATGCACATAGGAGTGATCGCCTCGATCATTCTGGTTGTGCTGCTCGCAGGCCTCGTCGCGGCTTTTCTGTATCGGCTCACCACCCTTCGCCGGGGTGGTACCGCAGCCATCGTCAGGATCACGCCGTCATCGGGCGGCAGTGGCTGGCGGCACGGCATCATTCGGTACGGCGACAACACGATGGTGTTCTTCAAACTGTCGAGCCTGCGTCCCGGCCCCGACTACCGAATGACGCGTCAGGGCATCGAGATCGGCGAGCGTCGCAAGCCTCGCGACAACGAATTCGACATCATGACCGACGAGATCGGCATCCTGCAGGTGACCGACCAGGGCCGCGGCTACGAAATCGCACTCGATCGAGGTGCGCTGACCGCGTTCATGTCCTGGTTGGAGTCGAGGCCGTCGGGCCGTTCCCGGCGAGGACGCCCAGCCGCGTGAGTTACGTACCGGTCGAGCGGGATGCTCCCGGTACCCATTGAACGTCACCCTCGGGGTTCGCGTGCCTGCTCAGGATGAACAGCAGATCCGACAGCCTGTTCAGATACTTGGCTGGAAGAGTGCTCGTGTTCTCCGGATTCGCATCGACCGCTGCCCACGCGGCGCGTTCGGCACGTCGTGCCACGGTCCGAGCGCTGTGCAGTAGCGCTCCCAACGGTGTCCCACCCGGCAGAATGAAGGACGTCAGCGGCTCCAGATCCTCGTTGTACGCGTCGCACCACGCTTCGAGGCGATCGATGTACGTCTGGTCGATGCGCAGCGGTGGATACTTCGGGTCCTCGACGACGGGTGTGGACAGATCGGCGCCGGCGTCGAACAGATCGCTCTGGATCGTTCGGACGATCCGCCGAATGTCGTCCGTGGGATTCCCCAGTGCAAGAACCACTCCCAGGCTTGCGTTGGTTTCGTCGCAGTCGGCGTACGCGATCACCCGTGGGTCGTTCTTGTGTACGCGCGAGAAATCGCTGAGCCCGGTGGTCCCGTCGTCACCGGTACGGGTGTAGATGCGGGTCAGGTGCACGGCCATGAGGTCACGGTACCGCTCGGGCGGGTCGAGGGTTCCCACCGCTACGCTGTCGGACTGTGAGTGAACGCTTTTTGGTATCCGGAGGAAACCGCCTCGTCGGCGAGGTATCGGTCGGTGGCGCCAAGAACAGCGTTCTGAAACTGATGGCAGCGGCACTGCTGGCCGAGGGCACGAGCACGATCACCAACTGCCCCGACATTCTCGATGTGCCGTTGATGGCGGAGGTTCTTCGCGGGCTGGGGTGCGAGGTGGTGCTCGACGGTTCGGTCGTGCACATCACGACTCCGGCGGAGCCGAAGTATCACGCCGATTTTCCTGCCGTCACCCAGTTCAGGGCTTCGGTGTGTGTCCTCGGTCCGCTCGTGGCCCGGTGCAAGAAGGCCGTGGTTGCGCTTCCCGGTGGTGACGCCATCGGTTCGCGTCCGCTCGACATGCACCAATCGGGCCTGCGGTTGCTCGGTGCACGCAGCGAGATCCAGCACGGTTGCGTCGTCGCCGAGGCCGACGAGTTGCGCGGCGCCAATATCCGTCTCGCCTTTCCTTCCGTCGGCGCCACCGAGAACATTCTGATGGCTGCGGTGCTGGCGAAGGGTGAGACGGTCATCGACAACGCTGCCCGTGAACCCGACATCGTCGACGTGTGCAACATGCTCAACGACATGGGTGCCCAGGTCACCGGAGCAGGCAGTTCCACTCTGACGATCAAGGGTGTCGAGTCGCTGAAGCCGACGACGCACCGGGTCATCGGCGACCGGATCGTGGCTGCAACCTGGGGGATCGCCGCTGCAATGACGCGCGGAGACGTGCGTGTTCGCGGGGTGAATCCGAAGCATCTGTCGTTGGTACTCGACAAGTTGCGTTCCGCGGGCTCGGAGGTGACATCCGAGCCGGACGGCTTCCGGGTCGTCCAACACGAACGCCCGACCGCGGTGAACTTCGCAACCCTGCCGTTCCCCGGATTTCCGACGGATCTGCAGCCGATGGCCATCGGCCTGGCGGCTGTTGCCAACGGGACGTCGATGATCACCGAGAACGTGTTCGAGGCGCGATTCCGTTTCGTCGAGGAAATGATTCGATTGGGCGCCGACGCCCGAACCGACGGCCACCACGCGGTGGTACGCGGAGTCCCGCAGTTGTCGAGTGCGCCCGTCTGGTCGTCCGACATTCGAGCAGGAGCAGGTCTTGTGCTCGCAGGCCTGTGCGCCGACGGCGTCACCGAGGTGCACGACGTCTATCACATCGACCGCGGCTATCCGCGGTTCGTCGAGATTCTCACCGAGCTGGGCGGCGACATCCAACGCGTCAGCTGAGGCTGCTCAACGCTGCGACCAGCACGTTCAACGCATGGTCGAGCTCCTCGTCGGACACGGATCCGTATCCGACGATCAGCCCTGACGTGTCGGAGGGGCTTCGAGTGGACGGGGCCAGGGTGTCGACGTCCACACCCTGGCCTGCCGCGATCTGGGCAACGCGGGACGCGACGTCGCGTTCGAGCAGCAGCGTTGTGTGCATTCCGGCTCCGACGCCGCGGAGCTCGCCGAACCGGGCGAGAGCGGCCACCACTCGTCTGTCGCGTTCCCGATAGCGGCGACGCGAAGCGCGAACCGTTCGGTCCCACTCGCCATCGCGTAGCAACGACGTCATGGCGTGCTGTACGGGGATGGGCGGATAGTCGCCGATATCGGTACGCACCGCCGCGATCCGGTCCACGACATCAGGCGGCGCGACGAGCCACCCCAGGCGAATGCCGCCGCCGAGAGTCTTCGCGACCGTACCGAGATACACCGTCCGATCCGGAGCCAACTCGGCAACGGTCGGCAAAGGCGCTACGTCGTAACGGAATTCGGAATCGTAGTCGTCCTCGATGATCATCATGTCCCTGGCGCGCGCGATGTCGGCAAGCGCTCGTCGACGCCCAACAGGCAGCAGGCCGCCCGTCGGGTGTTGGTGAGAGGGCGTCACGTACACCGCGCGCGTCGCGTGCGGTGCAGCGGCGAGTTCGGCGATCTTCATGCCGTGGGTGTCGACGGCAACGTCGAACACCGACCAGCCCGACCGGCGAGCAGTGGTAGTCGCCACCCGGTACCCGGGATTCTCGTGTGCGAGCACTGGGGGAGTAGCGCGCGCAGTCTCGGCGAGTGCTGCGAGCGTGAGATTCAGTCCGTGAATGCTTCCCGTGGTCACGACGATCGAGCTCGGATCGGTGTGCAGTCCCCGCGCCCTACCGAGAAGCTCCGCAACGGCAGACCTGAGCCGAGGCTCACCGCGTGGATCGGGATAGGCGTTGGGTGGGGGCACGGTCCCGACATCGCGCCACGCACGTTTCCACGCGGCCGACGCCTGCGGTTGTAGCCAGGGGATTCCCGTGGCCAACCGTATGCGCCGGCTTCTGTCGATTCCGGTGTCGGAGAACCGAGGAGCTTCCTGACGTCGATCGGTCGTGGTGCGGGCATCCGACGGGAGCTGTCGCACGTACGTCCCCGACCCCCGCCTGGCGTCGAGCCACCCTTCGGCGGTCAGCTGTTCGTACGCGTGCTCCACGATCCCCCTCGCGACACCGAGACCGACGGAAAGCGCTCTGCTGCTTGGTAATCGGGTATCCGGAGAAATCGATCCGTTGTCGATGGCGACGCGGATGCCGTCGGCGATCTGGACCGGCAACGTTCGGGCGTCGGATCGGTCGAGTGTGATCGGTATCGAGGACGGCAGCATCGGTGGTCTCCGGGACTCGGTCAGAGTGGCTCAGCTAATTGCCCCTTGATTGGACCATGACACTGAGCCAATAGTCGACCATCATCGGACGCATGAACAATGACGCCCACCGTTTGTCTCCCGACTTGTCTCCCGCGCTGTCTCCCACGGCGAGAACGACCGTTCGACGAGGTCGCGCCCGAGCACGGTTGGATCGACAAGATCTCGTCGACGTTCTGGCGTCGGCTCGCGTCTGTCATCTGGGAGTCGTGGTCGACGGAGCGGTGCGGGTGCTGCCGACGGCGTTCGGCGTCGACTTCGAGGGGCCGGACGACGGGGGAAGCCTGTACCTGCACGGCTCGGTTGCGGCGAGAAGTCTCGTCGTCGCGCCCGAAGCCGAGATCTGCGTGACGGTCACCGTGCTCGACGGCCTTGTGCTGGCGAGATCTGCCTTCCACCACTCGATGAACTATCGCAGCGCAGTTGTCCTCGGGCGTCCTCGGTTGGTCGTCGACGAAGGGGAGCGGTCACGCGCACTCGACGCAATCGTCGATCAGGTGATCGAGGGGAGGAGCGCGCACCTTCGGGCGCACACCAAGAAGGAACTGGCGGCGACGGTTGTCCTTGCGCTGCCTCTGTACGAGGCGTCGGTGAAATCGCGTAGCGGTGATCCGGTCGACGACCCGAGCGACATCGAGGCGGGTGAAGTGTGGGCGGGAGTCGTTCCGATGTGGCAGCAAGCAGGAGCGGCGACGCCGGCAGCTGATCTCGAAGCGGAAACTACTGTGCCGGAACATGTTCTGGCCGCGATCGAGAAGCAGGAACCGAGTATGTCCGGCGTCACAGTTGGCGATCTTGTCGATTCGAGGCGATCGGTGGGTAGCTGAAGGCCCGCTACCTGGGCGAACGTATTTGCGTGTGGCGTTCACCTGCGGATTTGCGGACTGCGGTGTGCTCGCGTAACTTTTGTCGAGTCAGAGCGACACGGACACCGACCAGGTCTTCACGGACATGGCAACGAGGTTGTACGGAGTGTCTGGCCGAATGTAGTATTTGTTTGTCCCCCAAGAGTCGGGCCTTGTGTCCGAGACCAAGCTGGGATAAGCTGGAACGGTTGCCCCGGATGCTTGCAGACGTAAGTCTGCTGGAT
>NZ_BCXH01000025.1 GCF_001895005.1 Rhodococcus yunnanensis NBRC 103083
ATCACCAACACCACAGCAAGCGAGCACTACACGATCGACCCCGACACACCCGACCCCCACACACCCACCCCCGCCGGAGCCCTTCACACCGCCCCACCCGAAGAACTCTACGAACCAACCTGGTGGGAAACCCACATCACCGACACCCACACCAACACCACCTGGGACCCCAACGCACCCACCCTCGGCGACCTCGCACGCCTCACCGACCAACAAGCCCGCGCCGACGCCACCTACCTCCGCACCAAATACCTCCAACACCGACACATCGCCGCCGAACGCGAAAAACGCCGACCACCACCCTTCTGATCGGTCTCACCCGGTGTCACGGCGTCAAGCCAAGCCCTCGTTCTTCGAGGGCTGCTTTGACGACGCCAAGAGCCTTGGGTCCCACACCATGTAGCTTCTTCAACTCCGCCTCGGATACACCCGCCAAATCCTCGAGCGAGCGAAAACCCGCGGCAAAGAATGCGCCCGACGCCGGGCGACCTGTTCTCTTGGGAAAGTGCTCGACAACAGAGTGCTCGACAGGTTCTGTCATGGCGACATCGTAGGACGCACCGGTACCCTCGGCGCAGTGTCCGAAAACAGCGCAGGGTCCGAAAGCAACGCAGTGTCCGAAAGCAACGCAGGGTCCGAGAACAAGCAGCGACGTGTAATCCTCACCGGCGGTAATACCGGAATCGGATACTTCACCGCGCTCGAGCTGGTGAAGCAGGGCGACCACGTGACCCTCGCGTGCCGCAACCTCGACAAAGCAGGCGCTGCGGCGGAGAAGATTTCCAGGCAAGCACCCGAGGGCACGGTCGATACCGCCCACCTCGACCTGTCGGATCTGGGATCCGTTCGGAGTTTCGCCGAGTCGGCCCCCGCCACAATCGATGTGTTGATCAACAACGCCGGTGTCATGATGCCCTCGAAGCGGACCGAGACCAAAGACGGGTTCGAGCTCCAGTTCGGCACCAACCATCTCGGTCATTTCGCTCTGACCGGGCACCTGCTGCCGAACCTCCGCAGCGCACACAACGCCACCGTCGTCACCGTGTCGTCCGTCGCGCACAAGCAAGGGCCCAAGCTCGACTTCGACGACCTGCAAGCTACAAGCGGGTACCAACCCCAGCGGATGTACGCAAACTCGAAACTCGCGAATCTGCTTTTCGCACTGGAGCTTCAACGCCGACTGGACAAGGCCGGCATCCCGATCACCAGCAACGCTGCGCACCCCGGCATCTCCGAAACCGCCCTGTACACGAGCCCCGACGGCTTGGGGAGTTCGAAGATCCTGTCACTCGGCGCATCGATCGGCCTCAAGTTCATTTCGCAGTCAGCGCAGAGCGGTGCACTCCCCACGCTCTATGCGCTGGAGAGCGGCGAAAAAGGTTCGTACACCGGTCCGAAATCACTCTTCGAATCCCGTGGAGCCCCAGGGCCCGCGAAAGTCTCGAAGACGGCGAAGGATCCCGCTCTCGCCGAAAAGCTCTGGAACGCAAGCGAAAGCCTCACCGGGGTGGTCTACGACTTCGGCTGACCCCGGCCAGGCAGGTTGGTGCCTCGAAAGTACCGCGCAAGTGGGACTCTCAATGATGCGGCCGTATATCCACCTGCCAGCGCGGTGAGCACCAGACCCTCGCACAATGCGACGTACCCTTCGGCTGTCGGGCGGTCGCCGAACAGCCCAACCGCGCGCTCGACGGAGAACAGACTCCGCCCGAGTGCCGCGCGCGCCTCGGCGTCGACACTCGGATCGATCAGGAGAGCGTGGCGCGCCTTGAGGTGATCCATGCGCTCGGACAGCAAGTGCGCCACATACTCGACCGTGACGTCGACGGGGTCGGCAGACTGCGCCGGTCCCGCTTCGAACTTCGCCCGCGAGGACTCGGTGATACGCGCTACAACCGCCGTCACAAGGCCTCGCTTCGTCCTGAAGTAGTACGACGTCGAACCCGCGGGCATACCCGCTGCCCCATCGATCGCACGATGCGTCAGTGCCCGAATGCCTGCCTCGGCGATGAGCGAAATCGCTGCGTCCGCAATCACAATTCGACGGTCCATGGCAGCGACTCTACATGTGTGACTCTACATATGTAGAGTCACTGCCATGCGACCTACAGTCTCATGTTCGGTGTTCGACTGCGATTTCGTTCTCGACGCTGCACAAGCCGCCGCCGCGGAGATCTTCTCGACGCCGGGAGCCATGGGCATCTACCTCTGGGGCCCGGTGGGTCGCGGCAAGACGTGGCTACTGGACCGCTACTTCGACAACGTCGCCACCACCGCCAAGAAGCGTGTGCACTTCCACGAATTCTTCCGAGATCTGCACGCGTCGTACTTTCGGCACGGCTTCTCGATCGACGGCGCAATATCGGAACTACTCAGCGCCGTCGAGCTGGTGTGCTTCGACGAATTCCATGTCCACGACATCGGCGACGGCAGGCTCATCGCCCGGATGCTCGACGGCCTGTTCGCACGAGACATCACTCTGGTGCTCACGTCCAACTACCCACCGGGCGGACTCATGCCGAACCCGCTGTTCCACGACGCGTTCGTCCCGACGATCGACCTGCTGACATCGCACCTGCAGGTGGTGCCCGTCGACGGACCGACCGACTATCGAATTCATTCCGCATCCGACTCACGGTTCTCGATGGGCACCTGGTCGCTCGCACATACGGATGCAGGGTTGTCGTTCGCGGCCCTCTGCGAGACGCCGAAGTCTACGGGCGACTACCTGGCCATGCTCGACGGTGCCCAGTCACTCACGATCACCGCCATCCCGCCGCTCGGTGACGCCTCCGACGACGCGGCGCAACGCTTCTCCAACCTCGTCGACGTCCTGTACGACCGCGACATCCGTACGCACTTTCACGCCGACGTTCCCCTTGCAGAGTTCGGTGACGGTTGCAGCGGTCTCGACATCGAGCGAATCCTCAGCCGGCTGAGCGCACTGCAGAAATAGGGAGACGCCCACAGCTGACGGCGGTCGGGGGCGACAGCAGCGGCGGGCGTCTCATCAAGCATTCGCCGCAGGTGACGGGGTGGATGGGTCCGGTTCGAAGAATTTTTTACGATTGAGCCCTAGCCTTGCCACATGCCATTCACAGCAGCAAATCACTGGACCTTCGAGGGCGACGGCATTTCCGGCACCCTGGACTCCGCCACCGTCGCCGGAGTCCTCGCGGCGCAGATCGATCTCAGCGGCGCCACGCTGGAATCGACGGCTGTGACCAGGTCGGATCTGGGATACGAGGTCCGAGCGATAGTCGAGCAGGCACACGACGGCAACTCCACCCACCTACTTCTCGTCCTTCCCCGGGTGAACATCGAGAACACCCCTGTCGACTTCGGCGCGTATGCAGTCCTGTTCACCTCCAGAGGAAATGTGGCAGGCGATCGCTATGTACACGGCGCACTGGAGTCGTACGACGTGCGCACACTGACGGGCACCGCTTCCCTGGTCAACAGCTAGTTGACCAGCTGAATCATCAGTTGAATCTACGGCCGGTCGGACCCGGAATAGTTTCCTGCCTCGTGCAGTTACGATAAAAGTCAATGCAAACGCATGAACTTTGAGTAGCAGGATCCAAGCAGGGAGTAGACATGCAGTTCGGACTCTTCAGCGTCGGTGACGTCACCGTCGACCCGACCACAGACGTCGCACCCACCGAACACGAGCGCATCAAGGCGATGGTGACCATCGCACGGCACGCCGAAGAGGTCGGTCTCGACGTCTTCGCCACCGGCGAGCATCACAATCGGCCGTTCGTTCCGTCGTCACCGACGACTCTGCTCGGTTACATCGCTGCGCAGACCGAGAAGCTGATCCTGTCCACCTCCACGACACTGATCACCACCAACGATCCGGTGAAGATCGCCGAAGACTATGCAATGCTGCAGCACCTGTCCGACGGCCGCGTCGACCTGATCATGGGCCGCGGAAACACCGCTCCGGTATATCCGTGGTTCGGCCAGGACATCCGTCAGGGCATCCCGCTGGCGCTCGAGAACTACCAACTTCTGCGACGCCTCTGGACGGAGGACGTCGTCACATGGAAGGGCAACTTCCGCACACCGCTCGACAACTTCACCTCGACCCCACGACCCCTCGACGACATCCCGCCGTTCGTGTGGCACGGTTCCATCCGCAGTCCCGAAATCGCGGAGATCGCCGCCTACCACGGTGACGGATTCTTCGCGAACAACATCTTCTGGCCGAAAGAGCACTACATTCAGCTCATCAACCTCTACCGCGAACGCTACGAGCACTACGGGCACGGCCGCGCAGATCAGGCCATCGTCGGCCTCGGTGGCCAGGTGTTCATGCGCAAGAACAGCCAGGACGCTGTCAACGAGTTCCGCCCCTACTTCGACAACGCGCCGGTCTACGGCCACGGCCCGACGATGGAAGAGTTCACCGAACAGACTCCGTTGACGGTCGGCTCGCCACAGCAAGTCATCGAGAAGACTCTCGCATTCGCCGACTACTTCGGCGACTACCAGCGTCAGCTGTTCCTGATGGACCATGCAGGCCTACCACTCAAAACCGTGCTCGAACAGCTCGACCTGCTCGGCGAAGAAGTAGTCCCCGTGCTGCGCAAGGAGTTTGCTGCCCGACGACCCGAGGGTGTGCCCGAGAACCCACCGACCCACGCGAGCCTGTTGGCGAAGAAGGAAGAGACAGTTGCCGTCTAGTACTCGGTTGGCGGTCGACGCCTGGGAGTCGCTTTTTCGCTCCCAGGTGTCGTTGATGCGCCGGTTCACCGCCGACGACATCTGGGGCCCGATCAGTCTCCGTGAATACGATGTGCTGTTCACGCTCGGCAACTGCCCCTCTCACCGGCTCCGGTTGCACGATCTCAACAACGAGATCCTTCTCAGCCAGCCCTCGCTCAGCAGACTGTGCGAGAGGCTGGAGAAGCTCGGATACGTTGCACGCGAGCCGGATCCGACAGACAAGCGCGGAACCGTCATCGCACTCACCGACGACGGACTTGCCGTCCAACGCGAAATCGGCCGCAAGCATGCAGCCAGAATTCGACGCTATGTCGGCGACGCACTGTCCGACGACGAACTCACGACGCTGGACGCGTTGTGCACGAAGCTACGGCTCAAACAATCGGAGATATCGTGACAGTCGACATCATCGAACCTCGCGAGGTCCCACTCGGCGGCCCACGGGCCATGACCGTGCGGCGCACGTTGCCGACCAAAGGACGAACCCTCATCGGAGCCTGGTGCTTCGCCGACCACTACGGTCCCGACGACGTCGCACAGTCCGGCGGCATGGACGTTCCGCCGCATCCGCACACCGGGCTGCAGACCGTCAGCTGGTTGTTCTCCGGAGAGATCGAGCACCGCGACAGCATCGGCTCGCACGCGATCGTGCGCCCCGGCGAACTCAACCTGATGACGGCAGGACGAGGCATCTCGCACTCCGAGGTCTCCACGCCGAACAGCCCCGCCCTGCACGGCATGCAACTGTGGGTCGCCCTCCCCGGCAGAGCCAGATTCACAGCGCCGAACTTCGAGCACTACGTTCCCGAACCGGTGACCATCGACGGCGGCGTTCTCCGCCTCTTCCTCGGATCCCTCGCCGGCGACACCTCGCCCGTCGACACGTTCACCCCGCTGCTCGGCGCCGAAATCGTTCTCGACGCCGGAGGAACCATCGAGTTGGCGACCGACAGTGCATACGAGCACGGAGTCATCGTCGACGACGGAAACGTAGAACTGGACGGAACCGCACTCGCGCGCGCCGAACTCGGTTACCTCGCACCCGGCCTCACCACCATCACCCTGCGCAACACCGGAACTTCCTCCGCCAGAGTGCTGCTGCTCGGCGGACCACCCTTCGGCGAGCAGGTAGTCATGTGGTGGAACTTCATGGGCCGCACCCACGAGGACATCGAGGCCTACCGCTCCGCATGGCAAGCAGGAGACAGTCAATTCGGCACAGTCGACGGGTATCTCACGAAACAGGGCACCGAATTCCGACTCCCAGCTCCTGAACTCCCCAACGCCCGACTGTCGCCCCGGGACTGAGCGCGCGGTCGGCTCACACACCTGGCCCGCACAACTCCGGTCCTACACAACTCCCGGCCTACACAACTCTCGCTCGTTTACAACGGATGCTGCCGTTGTAAACGGGTGGCTGTGTTGTAAGAGCAGCTGTGTTGTAAGAGCAGGTTGCGAGAAGAGCTGGGCACAGCTCAGAAAAGGGTCGCGACCTCGTCGGAGGCTTTGGCTGTCGGCCCTGCATCCGCGCGTCCTGCATCCGCGCGTCCAGCATTCGTGAGTCCAGCGCCCGTGACTCCAGCGTCTGTGGGCACAGCAGTCTTGGTGGGCGCAGCAGCGTTTGTAGAACCAGCAGCTTTTGTAGAACCAGCAGCGGCAACGGCGCGGGCTGCTTCGCCGGCCAGTGCGTCGGCAGCTTCGTTGAAGTGGTTGCCCACGTGCCCTCGGACCCACCGGAATCGGACGGGGCCCGTGCGTTCGGTGATCGCATGATCGATGCTCTGCACGAGCTCCAGGTTCCGCACCGGAGTACCGCCTGCCGTCTTCCATCCCTTGCGCTTCCATCCGGGAAGCCACTCGGACGCACACTTGATGGCGTACTGAGAATCCGACTCGATGAGCATCGGCTCGTCTCCTGGATGCGCAAGCACCGCTTCGAGGAGCGCGCGCAATTCGGCGATCTGGTTGGTGCCCGAAGGCTCGCCGCCGGAGTTGCTCGGCCCAGTGTGATTGACCCAGGCCCACCCGATGGCGCCACCCGGATTGCGCAGACACGAGCCGTCAGTACTCACAATGATCACAAATCAGGACACTACTTCGGAGCACCGACAAAAAACAGACGCCGCGCTCGAATAGATACTGTGGGAAAGCATCCGAGGATCGAAAGGACACCCGATCGTGACCAAGACTCAGTCTCCGCGACACAGCGCGCCGTCGTCGTTCACCGCTCTCGTCGCCCGCGAATCCGACGGCATCACACTCTCGCCCGAGACGGTGGAAAGTTCGTTTCTTCCCCGATTCGACGACCCAGCAGTGACCATCGCCGTCGACTACTCGAGCGTCAATTACAAGGACGCTCTCGCGGTCACGCCGAAGGGCGGGGTGGTCCGCCAGTACCCGATCGTGCCCGGTATCGACATCGCAGGCACCGTCGTCGAATCCGACACCGCCGACATCGCCGTCGGGCAGAAAGTCGTCGCACACGGCTACGACATCGGGACCGCGCAACATGGTGGCTACGCCGAGTTCGCGCGCGTTCCCGCGGCCTGGGTGGTGCCACTGACGACCCTCACCACGCGCGAAGCGGCCGCGATCGGCACCGCCGGTTTCACCGCAGCGATGAGCGTCGAGGCTCTGCTGGCCCGTGGCCTCACGCCGTCGGACGGCCCGATTCTCGTCACCGGCGCGAGCGGTGGCGTGGGCTCGGTCAGTGTGGATCTTCTGTCGGCGGCCGGCTTCGAGGTGCACGCATCGAGCGGCAAGAAGGACGCCGCACCGCTGCTGACCAGCCTCGGTGCGTCCACCGTCATCGGCAGGCTCCCCGAGGACCCCGACGCGAAACCGCGGCCTCTCGGCCGGGCGGAGTGGGCGGGCGCCGTCGATTGCGTGGGCGGCGCAACCCTCGCTCACGTTCTGTCGACGACGCGCTACGGAGGAGCCGTCGCTGCGAGCGGGCTGACGGGCGGCGCGGCGCTACCCACGACGGTTCTGCCGTTCATCCTCCGCGGAGTCGCGCTCCTCGGCATCGACTCGGTCCAGCTGCCCATCTCCCGGCGGCGGGCAATCTGGCAGCAACTCGAATCGGACCTTCGTCCACACCGTCTCGAACGACTCACCACAGAGGTCGCGATCTCCGACGTCGAGCCGTCGTTGGGGCGCATCACGAAGGGCGAGATCACCGGCCGGACAGTCGTCGCCGTCGCGGGCGGGTTCTGACCCGGACTCGGGTCGATACCCTGGAGGCACCATGCTGTTGCCAGGCCAAGGCCCCACCCCGGACGATTCCGGTCCTGACGATTCCGTCACGGACTCGGTCGACGCCGCGTTCACCTCGGACCGGCCCGTCGACCTGAACATGTCGCTGTCGCCGTTGCGCCGGGGTAGAGGCGACCCCACCTACGCCGTCGACTCCGCAGGATCGGTGTGGCGAACATCACGTTTGGAATCGGGGCCGGTCACCTATCGACTGACCCAGACGTCGAGGACGACGGTGCA
Organism: Rhodococcus yunnanensis NBRC 103083; assembly: GCF_001895005.1. Classification (GTDB taxonomy): domain Bacteria; phylum Actinomycetota; class Actinomycetes; order Mycobacteriales; family Mycobacteriaceae; genus Rhodococcoides; species Rhodococcoides yunnanense. The sequence continues at coordinate 8,227 of NZ_BCXH01000025.1, forward strand.
GTGCGCCGCCTGGGGTCGCGGCGCCCCGGAATTCCTGACGACGCTGCCCGCCTTGCTCGGCACCGACGACGACGCGTCGGGCTTCGCACCCGAGCACCCGACCCTCCGTGAGGCACACCGCCAGTTCCCACACCTGAGGCTCGGTCGGACCGGGCGCGTCATGGAAGCGCTCGTGCCTGCGATCCTCGAACAGAGGGTCCACGGCCTGTCCGCGTTCGGTTCGTGGCGCACACTCGTCACCAAGTTCGGCGACCGTGCGCCCGGGCCGACCCCGAAGCCGATGTTCGTCTCCCCACCCGCCGATGTGTGGCGGCGCATCCCGTCGTGGGAGTACCACCTCGCAGGCGTGGATCCGGCGCGATCGAAGACCATCGTCCGCAGCGCTCAGGTCGCAGGCCGCCTCGAAGAGACATCGTCGATGACCGCCGAGACCGCAACGAAACGGCTTCGCGCTGTTCCCGGTATCGGCGTCTGGACCGCGGCCGAAGTGGCCCAGCGCGCCTTCGGCGATCCCGACGCGTTGTCGGTCGGCGACTACCATCTCGCCGCTGTGGTCGGATGGTCTCTTCTCGGCCGCCCCATCGACGACGCCGAGATGATCGAGTACATGAAACCCCTTGCTCCACACCGATACAGGGCAGTTCGCCTGCTGGCCGTCAGCGGGAAGGCGATCAAACCGAAGTTCGGGCCGCGAACGCCACTCGTCGATCACACCTGGCACTGACGTCCGCAGACACTGTCAGCGCCATCACTAGCACCGAAACTCCTTGTCCCACAATCATTGCAAGCAGCGTGATTTTTAAGATCGCAGCGCGCTGACCTGGCGTTTCTCGCGAGTTTTGTCCGTTCCTGAAGACCTGCTAACTTCCCGAACATGAACTTCGGGTTTCGTCTCCGCGGCACCACCGCACTCGCCACCGCCGCTCTTGCCGCCAGTGTCGCGCTTCTGGCCGGCTGCGGAACGAACGCCGAATCGGCGGGCGGCGACGAGGCCCTGACGCCGCGATCGGGTGGATCCATCACGGTCGGCATCATTCCTGCCTGCGGCCTCGACAAGGCACAGACCTCGGGCTGCAACTTCGCCAACGTGGAAATCGTGGACAACCTGACCGAGCAGCTTCCCGATACCGGTGAGATCGTGCCGTGGCTCGCGGAGTCGTGGGACGTCGGCGACGACGGCAAGTCCTACACCTTCCAGCTGAAGGACGGTGTGACGTTCAGCAATGGCGAGAAGCTCGACGCCGCAGCGGTCAAACTCAATTTCGACAACATCATCGAACTGGGCAAGCAGGGTCGAGCGTTCCAGTCCTCGGCATATCTGCAGGGATACCGCGAGTCCGTCATCGTCGATCCGCTGACAGTGAAGGTCGAGTTCGACACCGCCAAAGCTGGCTTTCTACAGGCGCTTTCGGAGAAGCCGCTCGGCATCATTGCGCCGGAGACGATCACCACCAAGACCCCCGAGGACCGATTGGCCTTCGGCGTGATCGGTAGCGGGCCTTTCGTCATCGACGAGGTCGTCCCCGACCAGAAGATCGTCGTCAGCCGCCGCGACGACTATCAGTGGTCGTCGCCGAAGAACGCACACTCCGGCCCTGCCTACCTGGACGGTGTCACGTTCCAGATCCTCCCCGAGGACCTGGTTCGCACGGGCGCCCTGCTCAGCGGGCAGATCCAGGTGTCGACGACCATTCCGAGCAATGACGTCGATTCCATCCGCGGACAAGGCTTCGACATCGTCTCGCGCTCCTCCGCCGGTGTCGTCTACACCTACTACCCCAACGTGAAAGATCCTGTACTGGCCGACGAATCGGTGCGAAAAGCATTGCAACTCAGTCTCGACCGCCAAGAGATTCACGACACGGTCTTCACCGAGTTCCAGACGGTCCCCTCCAGCATTCTGTCGACGACGCACCCGAACTACACGGATCTGTCCGACAGTCTCGCACGCGATCAGGACCAGGCGCGCTCGATCCTGGACGCCGCAGGCTGGGCCGAGGGCAGCGACGGCATCCGCGAGAAGGACGGCCGCAAGCTCAGTGTCGCAATCCAGTTCAGCGCCAACGGCGACAAGCCGATCCACGAATTGGCGCAGCAGCAGCTCCGCGCGGTCGGTATCGACTTCCAGTTACAGCAGGTCACCGCGGCCGAGGCTCTGGCCAACCGCAACTCGGGCCAGTGGCAACTGCAGTACGGCAACTTGACTCGCCCGGATGCCGATGTCCTTGTCTCGGCATTCGATCCGACGTACAGCAATTACTTCAAGTCGTCCTACGATCCCGAACTCGAAGGACTGCTCGACGCCCAGGCCTCGGAACTCGACGACACCGCGCGCGGCGAACTCGCAGATCGCATCCAGGAGATCATCATCGACCGCGGATACGCCTTCCCCATCACCGAGGGAAGCCAGACACAGGCTGCGCCTACGACCGTGCACGGCTTGAGCTTCCAAGCTCCGTGGTGGCCGTCGTTCGTCGACGCGTGGATCGAGGAGTGAGCCGAACTCGGTTTCGCCTCGTCCCCACTGCGGGACACTTCGGGACGTACCTCGCCGAGACCGACGGCACCGTCGTCCGCTCGCTGACACCGAATCCCATCGACGACGACCCGTCGCCGATCGGAACCGGCGTGCCGTCGACACTCCGCGCTCGGTCGCGACTGACCGAGCCGATGGTTCGTCGCGGATACCTCGAGGGCGGACCGGGCACAGGGATCAGAGGCGACGACTCCTACGTGCCCGTCTCGTGGCAGACGGCCCTCACGCTCGTCGCCCGTGAGATCGACCGTGTCCGAACGAACTACGGCAACTCGGCTATCTACGGCGGTTCGTACGGTTGGGGGTCCGCAGGTCGATTCCACCATCCACAATCGCAGATCCACCGGTTCCTCAACCTGGCAGGCGGGTATACGGCCTCGGTCGAATCCTATTCTTCGGCAGCGATGCAGGTCATTCTGCGACGAGTCGCCGGCGGATACGGCGCCGCACTCGAATCGAACCCCACGTGGAGCGAGATCGGCGAACACCGGTCGCTCGTCATCGCTTTCGGCGGTCTCGCGGCCAGGAATTCACAGGTGAACGGCGGCGGTATCGGCGCGCACACCAACGTCATCGAACAGCGGAGGGCCCGTGCGGCCGGTGCGGAGTTCGTCGTGCTCTCGCCGCAGCGATCGGATTCGGACACATCACTCGACGCGCAGTGGCTGCCCATCGTTCCCGGAACCGACGTGGCCGTCATGCTCGCCATCGCGCACACCATCGTCGAAGCAGGTCGGCACGACCGGGAGTTCCTGGCCCGCTGCACCGTCGGCTGGGATCGGTTCGAGCAATATCTGTTCGGTCGGACCGACGGAACCCCGAAATCCGCCGAATGGGCCTCGGCGATCGCTGGAATCGACGCCGGAGCGATCCGCGACCTGGCGCGTCGAACATTCGGCCGACGGACCGTCTTCGCGACGTCGTATTCGCTGCAGCGTGCCGATCACGGTGAGCAACCGCCGTGGATGGCCTTGACGCTGGCCGCGATCACCGGTGACCTCGGCCTGCCGGGCGGCGGATTCGGATGCGCACTCGGCGCACTGCATCAACTCGGCATGCCCACCAACGGTTTTCGCCCGGCGGCATTCGATCAGAGCGCACGGCCGATCGACGACTTCATTCCCGTCGCGCGCATCGCGGACATGCTCTCCACTCCTGGAGGGGAATTCGACTACGACGGGTCACGCTACCGCTACCCGGACATCCGTATGGTGTACTGGGCAGGCGGCAATCCGTTCCATCACCATCAGGACCTGAACAAACTCGTCGCGGCGTGGCAGAAGCCGGACACCGTTGTCGTGCACGAGCATTTCGCCAATGCCCTCGCTCGGCACGCCGATATCGTCCTTCCTGCCGCCACCTGGTTGGAGCGCAACGATTTCGCGGCCGGTGCCGACGGTCACGTCTCCGCGATCGTCAAGGCCGCGGAACCTCCCGGCGACGTCAGGACCGATTACGAGATCTTCTCGGCACTCTCCGATCGCCTCGGGTTCGGCGAGGAGTTCACCGAGAACCGAACCGCCGACGAGTGGGTTGCCGAGTTGTACAGGCGCACACGAGAACGCGCACCCGAGCTACCCACGTGGGCGGGGTTGCTCGAGGCAGGGGGTGTCGTGCCGGCACCCGTGATCGAGACCGGCGTCGCCCCGTACCGGGCACTGCGCGCGGACCCCGCGGCACATCCGCTGGCCACGCCGTCCGGGCTGTTCGAGATCTACTCACCGACCGTGGCGAGCTTCGACTACGACGACTGCCCTGGACACCCGACATGGTTGCCGCCGACCGAATGGTTGCACGCGGACATCGCTGCGCGTTTTCCGCTCCACCTCGTGTCCGGCCAACCGGAGCGGAGACTGCACTCGCAGTTCGACAACGGCGATCATTCGCGGGCAGGAAAGATCGAAGGCCGCGAACCCATCCTGCTCAACGCATTCGACGCCGCGTCCCGATCGATCGCCGACGGCGACATCGTCCGGGTGTTCAACGATCGTGGGCAGTGCCTCGCAGGTGCCGTGGTCGGTGAGGACATCCGACCCGGCGTCGTGCGCTTGTCGACCGGCGCGTGGTTCGACCCCGTCGTACCCGGCGGGCTCGACGCGCACGGAAACCCGAACGTCCTGACGCCCGACCACGGGACGTCGCGGCTGGCACAGGGGCCGTCGGCGCACAGTGCCCTGGTGCAGGTGGAGCGATTCTCCGACGCTGTTCCTCCGATCACAGCATTCGAACCGTTGTAGGTGTAACCTCTTCGTTGAAGGTTCAACCTAAGCAGCGAGGTGCCCATGCCCATCCAACGTCTCAACCATGCAGTCCTCTACGTCAGGAACGTCGAGAAGTCGGTCGCGTTCTACACCGACGTACTCGGCTTCCGGACGGTCATGCAGATGGGTACCGCCGCTGCATTCCTCCAGGCCAGCGCCAGTACCAACGATCACGACCTCGGTCTGTTCCAACTGGGAGACGCAGCGAGCCCGAGCGACGCGGGCCGTACGACGGTCGGCATGTACCACCTCGCATGGGAAGTACAGACCCTGGGTGATCTCGCCGACGTCGCCGCCGCACTCACATCCGCGGGAGCTCTGGTCGGCGCATCCGATCACGGCTCCACCAAGAGCCTCTACGGCAAGGATCCCGACGGCCTGGAGTTCGAGATCGTCTGGCTGGTACCACTCGATCTGCTCGACGCCACCGCCATCGAAGCGAGCTCGTCGATCGGCCCACTGGACCTGCAGGCCGAAATCGATCGCTACGGTATCGACACGGCCAGCGGTATCGGCGTCTCCAGCCCCGCACACGCCTGACGCGTCGCAGGAACAATCCTTCCCCGTCGCAGCGTTGACGTCGGGGGACTGTTCTTAGTGATGAGGAGTGATCAGTGGTTGCCATCGGTAATTCGAATCTCGATATCTTTCCCCTTGCGCTCGGCGGAAACACGTTCGGGTGGACGAGCGACGAGAGCAGCTCGTTCGAGATCCTCGACGCGTTCACCGCGGGTGGCGGCAACTTCATCGACACTGCAGATTCGTACTCGGCGTTCGCCGAAGGCAATTCGGGCGGCGAGTCGGAAACCATCATCGGCAACTGGACGGCTGCTCGCGGCAACCGCTCCGACGTCGTCATCGCCACGAAGGTCAGCCAACATCCCGAGTTCAAGGGGCTGGCCCCGGCGAATGTGACAGCTGCAGCCGAGGCGTCGTTGAAGCGTCTGCAGAGCGATCACATCGACGTCTACTACGCACATTACGACGACGAGAAGACCCCGCTCGTCGAGACGCTCGCTGCGTTCGACGCGTTGGTCAAGGACGGCAAGGTCCGCTACGTCGCCATCTCCAACTACTCGCCGGACCGTATTCGCGAATGGGTCTCGCTCGCCGACGAGAACTCCTTCGCGAAGCCGATCGCTCTGCAACCGCACTACAACCTCGTCGCTCGCCACGACTACGAATCCGAGCTCGCCGCACTGGCCACCGACAACAACCTCGGTGTGTTCCCGTACTTCGCGCTCGCAGCAGGCTTTCTGACCGGCAAGTACAGGACGCGTCAGGACCTGGAAGGCCAGGCCCGGCAGAGATTGGCGTCCGGTTACTTCACCGACAAGGGACTCGACGTCGTCACCGCGCTCGGTGAGATCGCCGAGCAGCACAACGCCGAGATTTCCTCGGTCGCCCTTGCCTGGCTGTTGAGCCAACCCAGCGTCACAGCGCCCATCGCGAGCGCGAGCAAGATCTCGCAGCTGCCCGCACTGCTCGCGGCACCTGCACTGAGCCTGTCGACCGACGAGGTTCAGCGACTCACCGACATCAGCGCAGCGGTGCAGTAGGACCTGCAGTAGGGCCGGCAGTAGGGCCTCGGCGCAGTCTCAACCGAGCTCGGATGTGGTGGATGGTGGCGTCGGGGATCAGGAAGCGCTCTTGCACCCCGACCGTCACCAGCCTCCGCCCTCGAAGTCCGGCGTCGATCGAGAATGTTGCATGCACGATGTCGCCGGACTCCGTGAGCTCGATGTTCCGAATCGCCAGGATCACGCGGTAATAGAAGGCATTGTTCAGCGCCTTGGACAGTCGTGGGCCGGAGAACCCAGTGGTGATGCCGTTCTCGACCCTGCGTGCGCCCGGTGCGAATTTCACCGCACTCGAATCGTGCGACAAGAGCGCATCGATGTACTGACGGGCGATCGCTTGTTTCGGAGTATCGGCGGATGTACTCACAACTTCGGACTCTAGTTCCCGTCAACAGGTTCGACTACGTCACACCGGGAACAGATCTCGTGAGCCGGTTGCTGAAGCATGGGTGTCACATGCAACCGAACACGCAATCGACCTCGCGACCGAGCACGAAGTCGCTCCGAGCGTCGAGAACCCATCCGAACCGACCGCCGCCGCCGAACGATTGCGGGTCATTCTGGTACTGGGCGCACTCATTGCTCTCGGCCCACTGACCATCGACATGTACCTTCCGGCTCTGCCGTCCATCGTGGACGATCTGAACTCGTCCGCAGCCGCAGTGCAGCTGACGTTGACCGGCACGTTGATCGGCCTTGCGCTCGGTCAACTCGTCATCGGTCCACTGTCGGACATCGTCGGCCGACGCATTCCACTCATCGCCGGCACCGCAGTCCACATCGTCGCGTCGCTGCTGTGCGTCGTTGCACCCAACGTCGCCGTACTCGGCGTCTTCCGCGGTCTTCAAGGCCTCGGCGCCGCTGCCGCAGCCGTCGTCGCGATGGCCGTCGTACGCGACCTCTTCACCGGACGCGCAGCCGCAACAGTGCTCTCACGACTCATGCTCGTCATGGGCGTCGCACCGGTGCTCGCACCCTCGATCGGTGGCGCGGTCCTCCTCGCCGGATCCTGGCGCTGGGTCTTCGGCGTGCTCGCCCTTCTCGGCGTCGCGCTGCTGGTGGTGGCCGTCGTGGCGCTGCGTGAGAGCCTGCCGCCGGAGCGTCGTCGCAGCCGCGGGGTCATGCCGGTGATCCGCACGTACCGATCGTTGCTTCGCGACGGGCAGTTCGTCGTCCTCGTGCTCGTCGCCGCGCTCGCCATGTCCGCAATGTTCGCGTACATCGCAGGATCGTCGTTCGTGCTGCAGGACGAGTTCGGCCTCAACGAGCAACAGTTCGCGATCGTCTTCGCGCTCGGCGCAATCGCATTGATCGGCGCCTCGCAGGCAAACGTCGTCCTGCTCGGGCACTTCACACCGGTACGCATCGTCGTCACAGCCCTTTCGGTCTCTGTGGCAGCGGCCCTGGTCATGGCGGTTCTCGCAGTGGCCGACGTCGGCGGGATGTTCGGGTTCCTCGTGCCGCTGTGGTTCGTCCTCGGCGCCGTCGGGTTCGTGATGCCCAACGCTCCCGCTCTGGCACTGTCGCGACACGGTGAAGCCGCAGGCACGGCTGCTGCGCTGCTCGGCGCGGCACAGTTCGGTGCAGGCGCGATCGTCGCTCCCGTCGTCGGTGTCCTCGGCAACGACGGAGTGGCAGTATCGGTGACGATGGTGGGTGTCTCGGCCATCGCGCTCATCGCACTGATGACAGTCACCAGATCAGCAGCCGCAAGAACAGCAGAATCCAGAACAGCAGAATCCAGAACAGCAGGAGCCTGACGCCCATGCCGGAACGTGAACGCGACGCAGCCGGCAAACCGCTGAACGGACGCCCGAGGGACGGCCTCGGCCGGCCGCTTCCCCGGGGGTCCGCCGGTATCGAACGAATCCCCGACGATCTTCGGCTGCCGCCTGCCGAGTCGATCGCCACAGCTCAGGACCTGCTCGACACCGGGATGCCCTTCCACGCGCACGAAGTGTTCGAGGGAACGTGGAAGGACTCACCGGAGCAGGAACGGCTGCTGTGGCAGGGGTTGGCTCAGCTGGCAGTGGGCCTCACCCACCTGTTGCGCGGCAATCGCGTCGGGGCTCGTTCACTGCTGGAGCAAGGACACGACCGAATCCGCGGATACGAGGCCGACCCACCGTACGGCCTCGACATCACCGGCCTGCTCAACTGGTCGGAGCGGCTGCTCGACACCGTCGAATCAATCAGCTCGGGACCCGAGGGCACCATACCGAGCCCCGAGGTTCCCCGGCTGCTCGCCTGACTTGCCCCACTTTTCGCCATTCGCACCCGCCCCGGTTACAGTGAAAGTAGGTTAGGCAATGCTTGCGACATAGTCGCTGGCGAGTCATCCGGAGCGAGACGGGCGGTAACGGTGCACGCAGTAGAAGTCACATCGAGAGCGGTCCCATCACACGCTCTGGCACAGCAGGTTCCCTACTGGGTTGCAGTCCTGACGCCCGAGGAACGGCCCTTCGGAACCCGCCGCACCGATCCGTTCATCGACACAGTCGATTCCTCGGTGGTGACCACGACGCGTACACAGTGGGCCGGTACGGAGCGTCCATCCGCCACCACCCTGCTCGCTGTTCTCGCCGCGACTGCGGGCGCGTGGCAGACCGATCGCTGTCGCACCTGCACCTCCGGCGTCCTGGTGGACATTTCCAGCGAGAGTGACAGCGCGAGCGAGGGCAACTGGGGGTTCTATCCGGTCCGTTTGCCTTCCACCGGGCCCGCCGAGTTCCTCACCAGGGAAGTACGCCGCCGTGTCGAAGCCACTCCCGCCGGTGGCCGCGATTTCCGGACCGCGAAGTACACCCTGAACGCTCCCGCGCTGGCCCGCAGATCGGGCGCCCAGATCTCCTTCGACTACCGGCCCGAACACCCTGTTCTGGACCACCCTGTTCTGGAACACCCTGCTCTGGAACACCCGGAATCAGAACACGGCGTGCCCGACGAGAGCCGGCCCCTGAATCACAGTCTGTCCGTCACGTGCGAGGTAGTCGAGGTCGACGGAGTCATGATGGTCGACACCGAATTCCGCTGGAACTGTCGCATCTTCACCCGCTCCGACGTCGACGACTTCGAGCGCTTCTGGGAGAAGACCATCCCGACGTTCTGTTAGAGACTCTTCAGGTACCGCACGTCGTCGGCGATGCCTTCGGCGGGTGTCTCCAGGATCACCGGCGCTCCGGCAGCTTCGGCGACCGCCGTCAGAACAGACGCATCGATAGTTCCGTCCTCGAGATTGGCATGCCGGTCACGAGCCGAGTCGAACTCATCCCGTGAGTTGTTCAGATGCACCAGATCGATACGCCCGGTGATCGCCTTGATGCGGTCGACGACGCCGACCAGTTCCTCCCCTCCCGCCCACGCGTGACACGTATCGAGGCAGAATCCGGCACCGAACTCACCGACCGCATCCCACAGCCGCGCGATATCGTCGAAATGTCGTGCCATCGCGAAATCGCCACCCGCGGTGTTCTCGATGAAGATCGGTACGCCGAAACCGCCGTCGCCGTGCTGCCGTTCGAACAGCTTGCGCCAGTTCTCGAATCCCTTCGCGGTGTCCTCGCCGTCCCGAACATGACCGCCGTGCACCACCAGACCGATCGCACCGATCTCCGCGGCGGCCGCAGCCTGTTCGATCACCGCTTTGCGTGACGGTATTCGGATTCGGTTGTTGAGACTCGCGACGTTGAGCACGTAGGAACTGTGCACGACGACGTCGACATCGCTCTCGCGCAATTGCTCACCCTGTGGGTGCGGTGTCAGCTTGTTCCACTTCTGCGGGTCGGTGAGGAAAAGCTGAACCAGGTCGACGCCGAGGCTCTCTGCGGAGCCGAGCGGGTCGGTGCTGTCGCGAACGTGTGCTCCAATGCGCATACCCACATAGTAGGAGTTGTGTCAGCAGTTGCCCGGAACTACAGACTGCCCGGATATCAGGGTCTACCCCGATAGTGCGCGGGCGCGAACGCTGTAACACTGTCGTCCATGACTGAAATCGCCGCCAGCGCGGTCGCGCTGTCCAAGACGTACGGCACAGGAGACACCCAGGTTCACGCGCTTCGCGACGTGAGCGTTCAATTCGCGCGCGGCGAGTTCACCGCCATCATGGGACCGTCCGGTTCGGGAAAGTCGACGCTCATGCACTGCCTTGCCGGACTGGACACCGCGTCCTCCGGGATCGTCACCATCGGCGACACCGAACTGACCGATCTCAGCGACAAGCAGATGACCGGATTACGCAGAGACCGAATCGGTTTCGTGTTCCAGTCGTTCAATCTGGTCCCGACGTTGACGGCACTGGAGAACATCACCCTTCCCCTCGACATCGCCGGGCGTAAACCCGATCGGGAGTGGCTCGACACCGTGGTCACCAAGCTCGGCCTCACCGACCGACTCGATCACCGCCCGAGCGAGTTGTCCGGTGGACAACAGCAACGCGTCGCGTGCGCACGTGCACTCGCGGGCCGCCCCGACATCGTCTTCGGTGACGAACCGACCGGCAACCTCGATTCACGGTCGTCCGGCGAGGTACTCGGCATTCTCCGCGCAGCCGCCGACGAGTTCGATCAGACCGTCGTCATCGTGACGCACGATCCACGCGCGGCCAGCTACGCCGATCGTGTCGTGTTTCTCGCCGACGGAGAAGTGATCGATCACCTCGCCAACCCCACGGCCGACGCGGTGCTCGACCGCATGAAGCAACTCGAGACGGTCTGACATGGCACGCACGCCGGGGGCTTCGAATCCGATGCGCAAAGTTTCACTGAGAAACCTTGCCGCACACAAGGTTCGACTCGCACTCACAGTACTGTCCGTGGTTCTCGGAACGGCGTTCGTCGCAGGCTCGTTCGTGTTCACCGACACCCTGCAACGCACGTTCTCCTCCATCTTCTCCGACACCGCACAGGGTGCGGACGTCCGCGTCAGCGCCGAGGAAGCCGGATCGAGCGGCGTGCCGACGTCGGATGCGGCGATCATCTCGGCCCTGCCGAACGTGCGCGCAGTCGTCCCGTACGTCGGCGGCCAGGTCGTTCTCCTCGACACATCCGGGTCTGCGGTGCAGACCGGCGGTGCACCCACGATCGGCGAGGCATTCGTGCCCGCCGACCGCAGGCTCGGCGACGACACCGTCTTCGTCGCCGGAACGGCGCCGACCGCGCCCGGTGAGGTCGTGATCAACGAAGGCGGCGCCAGACGCTCCGACCTCGCGGTCGGCGACACGACCCAGGTGCTCGTGCCGTCCAAGGGCACCGTCGAGGTGACGGTGACCGGGATCTACGACACCGCCGTCGAGTCCGGCGGATACATAGGCCTGCAGTTCTACGAACCGCAGGCCGCGGAGCTGTTTTCCGACGGCAGCCACGTGCAGTACTACGACGTTGCCGGGAAAGACACTGCAGCGCAAGCTCTCACGCAGGCAGATCTACGCGACGAGATCGCCGCGGCCCTGCCGGACGCAAAGGTACAGACCGCCGACGACGTCCGCGAAGAAGCACAGGCCGAAATCGATTCCGCGCTGTCGTTCGTGAACTACTTCCTGCTGGCGTTCGGTGGAATCGCCCTGCTCGTCGGGACTTTCATCATCTACAACACGTTCTCGATGATCGTCGCACAGCGGGTACGCGAGTTGGCCCTGCTCCGAGCGATCGGGGCGAGCCGCGGCCAGGTCAGTCGCTCGGTCGTCCTGGAGGCATTCATCGTCGGAATCGTCGGCAGTGCACTGGGATTCGCTGGCGGTGTCGGTCTCGCCTACGGACTGCGAGCGCTACTCAACGCTTTCGACCTCGGACTTCCCTCCGGCGCTCTGGCTCTCGAACCGCGCACCGTCGTCGTCGCCTTCGTCGTCGGAATCGTCGTCACCGTACTCAGCGCATACGCGCCTGCACGGAGGGCCGCGAAGATTCCGCCGGTCGCCGCGATGCGCGAGGAGTTCGCTTCCGCCGGAGACAGTCTGCGAGTGCGCACCATCATCGGTTCCGTCCTCGGCGTTCTCGGAGCACTCGCCATCGTCGTCGGCGCGCAGTCCACCGGAGGCGGTGCGGCGGGGACCGTCGGAGTCGGTGCGGTTGCAGTCATCATCGCCGTCGCGCTCGCCGCGCCGTCGCTGTCCAGGCCGATCGTCGGGGCGCTCGGCGCGGTCCTGACGCGACCGTTCGGCGCCATCGGGCGGCTCGCGCGCACCAACTCGGTACGCAATCCGCGACGGACCGCTGCCACCGCCTTCGCGTTGATGCTCGGGCTCATGCTCGTGTCCGTCATCGGGGTTCTCGGTGCGACGGCGAAGGCAAGCGTCGACGCCCTCGTCGACAACGGGATCGAGGCCGACTACATCCTCAGCGGTCCACCCGCCATCGGGGTGCCTGCCGGGGCAGGCGAGGCGGCGCGCTCGGTGAACGGAGTCGGGACGGTGGCAATTCTGCATCCGGTGTCGGTGAACATCGGCGGTGAACCTGCGTACGGCGTTGCACTGGACGGCAGCCCGGAGGGGTTGTTCGATCAGGACGTCGTCGCAGGCGATACCGAGTCCACACCCGGCAGCATCGCAGTCTCGGAATCCGCGTCCGCGGAGAAGGGCTGGACACTCGGCTCGACCGTCGAGCTGGACTCACTGGACGGTAACCGGGTACCGGTGACCGTGACGACCGTCTACGCCGACAATGCACTCGTCGGCGACTGGCTGGTGCCGGAGGACGTCTACCAGGCCGTCACGCCCAGTATCGTGCGCTCGGACATCGCAGTGCTCGTCGGCGCCGAGCCGGGTACGAACCTGGACCGACTTCGCTCCGACCTCGAGACGGCCACGAAACCGTTCGTCGTCGTGCAGGTTCAAGACCGCGAGGAGTTCAAGGGCAGCCAGAGTCAGCAGATCGACACGCTTCTCGCCGTTCTGTACGGACTGCTCGCGCTCGCAGTGGTCATCGCGATCCTCGGTATCGTCAACACGTTGGCACTGTCGGTGGTGGAACGACGTCGTGAGATCGGCATGCTGCGAGCCGTCGGAATGCAACGCCCACAGGTGCGGCGAACGATCTATCTCGAATCGCTGCTCATCGCATTGTTCGGCGCCATCGTCGGACTGATCCTCGGGGTCGTGTTCGGGTGGGGATTCGTACGAACCCTGCGCGACGAAGGCCTGGACATCCTGACGATCCCGTGGGGACAGATGGTCTCGATGTTGATCGGCTCGGCACTGGTCGGCATCGGGGCCGCACTTCTTCCGGCGATCCGAGCAGCGCGTACACGCCCGTTGGAGGCGATCACGGAAGCCTGATCACGCTGATGCCCGGCCAGGAACGTCCTGGCCGGGCATACCTTTTTGTCCGGTAACAGTTGCGCGCAAAAGGACCTCAGGGTTACCTTGGACGTGCAAAACATACTGTGCGACGGTTTTCACGCGAGAATCCCAGCACGCTGTACAGGACGCGAGGGGGCGCCATGTCGGTTCACGATGTTGCGACGCGCTCGCATCCAGCACTTGCACCGTTGTGCAAACCCGACCTCAGAGACACCGTGCTCGGGCGACTGTGCGAGGTCGCCCACGCAGTTCCCACCGCGACGGCACTGACCGCCGACGACCAGTCCGTCACCTACGACCAGCTACTTCACCGCATCTACGCACTCGCCCGCAGAATCACCGCCGTGGCTCCCGGTACCGGACGGCCGATCGCAGTGGACGGCTCGAGCACCGTCGACGCGGTGACCCTGATGCTGGCGGTCATCGCGTCGGGCCGAGCACTCGTCCCGTTGGATCCCGCTCTGCCGGAGACACGCCGCGCGAGCATCGTCGAGCACGCCCAAGCATGGCGTCTCGATGCAGGCGCCATCGAAACCGCCGAGTACTCGTCGGTTCCCCTGCCTGCCGTGACGGGTGAGCACATCGCGGTGATCGCGTTCACCTCCGGATCGACCGGAAGGCCGAAGGGAGTGATGCTCAGCAACCGGATGTGCCTCACCAAGGCGTACGAGGTGAGCTCGACGCTCGGGCTGTCCACACGGCACCGCGTCGGAAACGCTCTGCCGGTCAGCTTCGGCGCGGGTCTCGACACCGTGCTCGCTGGGATTCTCAGCGGCGCAGAGGTGCACTGCAGGGACCCTCGCTCGGCGCGCGGCGAGTCGCTGACCCAGTGGATCACCCGCTACGAATTGACGACGCTGCACGGCTCGCCATTGTTGGTTCGTGCGATGTGCGGCGCCGCGCCCCCGGGAGTCGTACATGCGGTTCCCGACAACCGAATTCCGTCCCTGCAGTACGTCGTCACGTACGGCGAAGCCCTGTACGGCCGGGACGTCACCTCGTTTCGCTCCGGAACCGGATGCGGCGCTACGTTCGTCAACTGGTACGCGACCACCGAGACCGGGGCCGTCGCCCGGCACAAGTACGGCGCGGAGGACGCGGTGCCCACAGGATTGCTCGCAGCAGGAACGTGCCCGGCAGGTAAATTAGTCGACATCATCCGTGCGGACGGCACTCTCGCCCGCCCCGGCGACATCGGCCAGATTCGGGTCACCGCCGACTGCTTCGCCGACGGGTACCTCGATCTCCCGGGCCGAACCGACGAGCGATTCACGACGGATTCGGGCCGACACCGCTTCTTGACCGGCGACCTCGGCCGCATCGACGATCACGGACTTCTCCAGCTCGTCGGCCGAGTGGACGATCGAATCCGCGAGTACGCCGGAAGCACCGAGCAGAGCGAGGAGTCGAGAACCCCTGTCTTCGTCGCCGCGGACGGTGGGTTTTCCGGTGGTGGGTTTTCCGAGGCCGGGCTCGCGGCGCTGGCGAACCTCCTCACCGACCATCCCGTGTACGTCCTCCAGACCAGTGGAACTGCGCGGATGTGCGTACGGGAACTTCGACGCCGCCGACCACACGGCCCGTACGTCGTGGCAGGCCACGCGCACGGCGCATCGATCGCACTCGAGATGGCGCACATCCTCCGTGCGGAAGGTGATGTCGTCGAACGGGTGATCCTGCTGGACCCGCCGGTGCATCGCCGGCTCCTGGACCGAGTGCCCGGTCTCGCGCGCGTGCGCTCGCTTGTGACGCTGCAATCCTTTACGACGCTGCATCCTCTGCTGGCACGGCATCCTCTGCTGACACGACACCGCCCGACAGCGTGGGACGGCCCGGTCACTGTCCTCGTCACCGACGGCAACACACCGAACACCGATTCCTGGGCAGCCATCACCACCGGTGAGCTCGACGTCACACAGGTGGCCGCCAGAAGGGATCGAGTGCTGTGACGATCACCCGGGACCGCTCCCTGTCACTGACGGCAGCCATCGCAGCACACCGCGGTCTCGTGTCCACGGACTGTCCAGCACCGGCCGACACGCGTACGTTGGGCGAGGACGCTGTCGACGGGCAGCAGGGAGGCTCTCGATCCATGGATGAACACACGTATCAACTCAACTCTGTCGAATTGCACAAGGACGTGCTGCGATACGTCGACGCAGGCGACGGGCCACCGGTGGTCCTCGTGCACGGATTGCTGGGGTCACACGAGTCGTGGTCCGGTCAGATCGAGCGCCTGTCGGAGAAGTACCGCGTCATCGCTCCCGACCTGTTCGGCCACGGCGCCTCCGACAAACCCTCCGGCGACTACTCACTGTCTTCACACGCAGCGACGATCCGCGACCTGCTCGATCACCTGGGCATCGAGTCGGCGCCGATGGTGGGCCACTCGCTCGGCGGTGGCATCGTCATGCAGGCCACCTATCTCTTCCCCGAACGCGTCGATCGCCTCGCTCTGGTCAGCAGCGGAGGACTCGGCACCGAGGTCAGCCTGCTACTGAAGGCAGCCACCCTCCCCGGAAGTGAGCTGGTGCTGCCGGTGCTCGCATCGGACTGGGTGCGCAGGAACACCGAGAGCTTCGTCGGGCAGCTGAACCGGTGGGGGATTCGCGTACGCCCCGGCGCCAGCATGTCGGAAACGTGGCGGTCGTTCAAGACTGTGGCGGACAAGGGTTCACGCGAGGCGTTTCTCGCATCGACGCGAGCCGTCGTCGGCCCGCGCGGCCAGACCGTCAGCGCCAAACAACATTTCGAGAAGTTCGACTCCATCCCGTCGCTCCTGATATGGGGCGGGAAGGACCGCATGATCCCGGCGTCGCACGCGGACAGCATCCGACGCGAGATCCCCAACTCGCGCGTCGAGATATTCAGCAGTGCAGGCCATTTCCCGCAGCTCGACGAACCCGACCTCTTCTTCCGCATACTCGACGAGTTTCTTGCCGCCAACTCGACCGTGGCGCCCCCTGCTCGGGCAGTTGCATCGGACTGAGTGTGGCTCTCACCCCGATGTTTCCACTCGGCAGCGTGCTGCTGCCGGGTGAGCGGCTACCCCTGCACATCTTCGAGCCTCGGTACCAGCTCATGCTGAAAGACTGCATGGAGAAGGAAGATCCGAGCTTCGGCGTCGTATTGATCGCGCGCGGAAAGGAATCCGGCGGCGGCGACGTCCGTCACGACGTCGCTACACTCGCACACATCGTCGCGCACACCGACATCGGCGACGGACGACACCTCGTGGAATGCGTCGGCGGCGAACGAATCAGAGTCGACGCCTGGCTGGAGGACGACCCGTACCCCCGAGCCGACGCCCGCATCTGGCCCGACGACGAGAGCGCATCGATCGACGAGCCCCAGTTCGGCACTCTCGAGAAGAAGATCCGCGAACTGTACCGACTGATCGGCGAACTCGCCGTTGCCGAGGGCTCGACTCCGCCGCCCGAACCCGCCTTCTCCGCACTGCCCGCCGCCGCAGGTGAGCGCCTGTTCACCCTGGCCACTCAGATCCCGATGGGACAATCCGACCGCCAGGAAGTCCTCGAAGCGAGCGGACCCTCGCAGAGACTGGGCGCCATCGCCGACGCACTCGACGGCGTCACCGACATCGTGCGCTTCCGGCTGCAGTAGTTCGACACAGCAGTAGTTCGACACAGCAGTAGTCCCAGCAACGCAGAAGTCCCAGCAACGCAGAAGTCCCGGAGACCTCGAGGGTTTCCGGGACTTCTTACACTTCGTAGTAGCGGGGACAGGATTTGAACCTGCGACCTCTGGGTTATGAGCCCAGCGAGCTACCGAGCTGCTCCACCCCGCGTCGGGTGTTCCTCAACGGTACATGCATCCGGCTCCGAGTCCCAATCGCCTGGTCAGCCGGTTCCGCCCAGGGCGATCTCTGCCCTCGGCAGAGAATCCTTCCTTCGCTGGACGTCGCGGCTCAGTGTGGGTGAGAACCGAACGAAGGGAACCCACATGAGTGCCAGGATGACCGACGGCGAGGCCGTGCCCTCACCATTCGACGACCAGCTGTCGTCCAGATTGCTCGATCAACGGATCGTGGTGCTCGGTACCGCGGTCGACGACGCGATCGCCAATCGGATCTGCGCGCAGCTGCTGTTGCTGTCCGCCTCCGACTCTCGACGCGACATCAGCCTGTACATCAACTCACCGGGCGGATCCGTCAGCGCCGGCCTCGCGATTCTCGATACGATGCGTCTCATTCCGAACGACGTATCCACCCTCGCAATGGGATTCGCCGCGAGCATGGGGCAGTTCCTGCTGTCCGCGGGAACGAAAGGCAAGCGGTACTGCCTGCCCCACGCCCGGATCATGATGCATCAGCCGTCGGCGGGCATCCGCGGAACTGCAGTGGATATCGAGATCCAGGCACAGAACCTCGAATACACGAAGGCGTTGATGCACAAGCTCAATGCCGAACATTCGGGGCACGACATCGACACCGTCACCGCCGACAGCGAGCGTGATCGGTGGTTCACCGCCGAACAGGCCCGCGCCTACGGACTCGTCGACACCATCGTCACCACCCTCGACGACATCCGCCCCGTCGGCGCCAAACACACAGTCGGCCTACAGACAGTCGGGACACAGACAGCGGGGACACAGACATCATGAGCCAGTACACCATTCCCACCGTCGTCGAACGCACACACAGCGGAGAGCGCGCCTACGACATCTACAGTCGGTTGCTCTCGGAACGAGTGATCTTCCTCGGCACCGAAATCGACGACGGCGTCGCGAATGTCGTCATCGCGCAGCTGTTCCACCTCGAATCGGACAACCCCGACGCCGATATCAGCTTGTACATCAACTCACCGGGCGGATCGTTCACCGCGATGACCGCCATCTACGACACCATGGAATACATCCGTCCGGACATCTCCACCTTCTGTGTCGGGCAGGCGTCGTCGGCGGCGGGTGTGCTGATGGCGTCGGGAGCGCCCGGCAAGCGAATCATGTTGGCGCACGCCAGAGTTCTACTGCACCAGCCCTCCGGCGGCGGCGAGGGCACGATCTCGGACCTGCAACTGCAACGTGACGAGATCGTCCGCATTCGTTCGGAAATGGAGTCGATACTGGCCCACCACACCGGGCAGAGGCCGGAGACATTGCGCCGCGACACCGATCGCGACAAGATCTTCTCTGCCTCCGAGGCCGTCGACTACGGCCTCGCCGATCTCATCGCGACCAGCCGGAACTGACAGCGCTTCTCACGCCGCCATCATCGTCACCGGCGCGGGACCACGCGTGACTCGTCGGAGTGCAGTTGCTCCGGCGAGTTCGCGGCCCGTCAGGATCAGGAGCCGCGACGGCGCGATCTCGAGCGCGCCGCACAGGGCCGAGAGCACTTCCGAGGACGCTTCCTTGCGGCCGCGTTCGATCTCCGACAGGTACGGCATGGACACCCGCGCTTCGGACGCGACGTTCTCCAAGGTCCGGCCCTGCTCCTGCCTGATTCGGCGCAGGACCCGGCCCATCCCGTCGCGCAGCAGTGGCTCGGGTGCCGGACGAACACGAGCGTCCCCGCGGGGACGCAGCGGCAATACGGTGGCGTCGGTGCGTTGCTCGGCCATGGGTTTCCTCTCGTGACGACTCTGGCACCAGGCTAGGAGTTCGACCCTGCCCGCGGCGGGTGACCGGCATGATTTCTGCTGCCAGCAGAATCGGCCGGGCAGGTAGATTTCCGCAGTATGAGGAAATCCGACACGGCGCCTGTGACCCGAACCATCTCGCACGGCATCGCTGTCCTGACCCTCGACAATCCACCGGTCAACGCGATGACGCAGGCGGCGACCCGGGAGCTGAACGCGCAGCTGCGCGACTGTGTCGCTCGCGACGACGTTCGAGTCGTCGTCATCACCGGAGCAGGCAACCGGGCGTTCTGCGCCGGATCCGACATCAGCGAGATGCCGCAGATGCAGCGCGAGAGGTCCGTCGTCGCCCGCAAGACCGCCTTCGAGAACGCGGCAATGGACTACCTGGCAGATCTACCGCTTCCGACGATCGCCGCGATCAACGGTGTCTGCCTCGGCGGAGGCCTCGAACTGGCGATGTGTTGCGACTTCCTGGTCGCCGAGGAGGGAGGTCTGCTCGGGTTGCCCGAGGTCGATCTGGGTCTGATCCCCAGCAGCGGCGGACCGATGCGCGCCATCCGCCGACTCGGGCTGACCCGGGCGGCCGAGCTGGTCCTGCTCGGCGAGCCGATCACTGCGCAGACAGCACTCGCGTGGGGTCTGGTGAATCGGCTGGCTCCCCGCGGGACGGCACTGCAGGCGGCGCTGGGCCTGGCCGAGACACTCGCAGCCAAGTCCGGCAGCGCTCTTCGACTGAACAAGCAGGCCTTGGCGCGCGCGTTCGGAGCCGAGCCGAATCTTCCGGCACAACAGTCGGTTCCGCTGTTCGAAGAGTCCTTCGAATCGGCCGACGGCAGCGAGGGGGTCAGGGCGTTCCTGGCGAAAGAGACGCCCGACTTCGAAGGACGACCGCGGTGATGATCTCCCACCCGACGAACGTGTAGATCGCGGTCCGCTCCACCACCCCGACCATGTCCACTCCGACAAGGTCCGCTTCGAGCAGGTCCGGTCCGGCGATCAGCAATCCTGACGCCGCGAACCCCACGACGCCCAACCCGACGCTGCTCGCCGTGTACCACCGCGGGCATCGCGGAGACGTCGACCCGACGAGGACGGCTATGGCGTTTCCCGCACCGATGGCCAGGATCGCACCGAGAACGTGCGCACTGCCCTCCCCGGCGTGCACCGAAGCAACGAGGACGCTTCCCGCCGAGTACGCACAGATCAACCCCAGATACGCCCAGCGTCGCCGAACGAGAGTGGCCGAGCAGATGCCCGCGATCAGTACCGATACCGCGGACAACCAGAACGCGACGTTCATCGCGACGTACCAGTCGTTCGTCCCCGGCACCCCCAGTTCGCTGACGGTGTCGCGCGCGTAATCGTAGCCGTCGGACATCCGCGCGACCCACGCCTCCACCAGCAGATACTGCACTGCGGCGAATGCGAACAGGGCGGCGGCGACGACTCGGATCGTGGGCTCCTTCGGGCGGGCGACTGCGACGTCGTACCGGTGGGTACAGTCGGATCCGTTCTCGGCGCAGCGTCGCGCAGAACACCGGATCGAGGAGCAACTGTGACACGAAGAGCTGTGACAGGTACAGCGGTGACAGGTACAGCGGTGACAGGTACAAGACAGTCCCGTGCAGCTGACTGCCAGGCTCCGGAGTTCGCGCCATGAGCACAGCACCAGCTCCCGCGTTGCGCGAGTTCGGTGCTCGCGAGTTCCTGCGGCTGATCGTCATCGGCGCCGTTCTGGTGTACTACCAGGTCATCGCCGTCGGCAGGTGGGTACGTCGACCGCGACGCGGCTGGGCGAGCCACGCCTCCGACGGCGTCGTCGACGCGTTCTTCGCTCTCGGTCCGACGTTCGTCAAGGTCGGGCAACTGATGGGGAGCTCGCCCGGGTTGTTCCCGAAAGTGCTTGCCGACACCTGCCTTCGGTGCCTCGACGAGGTACCTCCGTTCCCCGGCGCGCAGGCGCGTTCGATAATCGAGGCCGATCTCGGCCGCAGCACCGCCGAACTCTTCCAGCGGTTCGACGACGAACCCTTGTCCTCTGCGTCGGTGGCGCAGGTTCACCTGTGTGTGCTGCACGACGGCCGCGAAGCGGTCATGAAGGTCCAGCGCCGCGGCATCTACCACCGCATGAAAATCGACCTCCGCATCGCTTTCGTGTTCGCGCGTGCGCTGGAGAAGTACATCGCATTCTTCTCCACGGCCAACGCGTCGGCCATCATCGTCGACCTGCATGCCGCGACGTTCGCCGAACTCGACAGTGCCGTCGAGGCGCGTCGTCAATCGGCTTTCCGGCAGGCGATCTCGGCATTCGGCGACAACGAGTTCGTGACCGCACCCGAGGTGATCGCAGAGTACTGCGGGGCCCGGGTGATCTGCATGGAGCGGATGCACGGGTCGCCGCTCGATCAGTGCACGCCCGGCGCGCAGTCCGAGCTGATCGTCCGCCGCGCCGCGAAGGTATGGATGGAAGCGCTTGTCCTGCACGGCCTCTTCCACGGCGACGTCCATGCCGGCAACGTCTGGGTCCTCGACGACGGCCGCGTGTCGTTCCTGGACTTCGGAGTCATGGGCGAACTCGACGAACAGTGGCGATCACTGCTGCAGGATCTGTTTCACGCGACGGTGATCGACGGCGACTTCACGCGGCTCGCCAGCAGTGTCAAACGCCTCGGAATCGTGTCCGACGACGTGGGAACCGACGCCGAAGTGGGCATGATTCTGCAGGCCGTGTTCGCACCGATGCTGTCGGATACGTTGGCGCACTTCAGTTTGACCGACTTCATCAAGGCGCTCGTCGGCATGGGAAAGCAGTACCGCACCTCGAGCCCGGAAGAGCTGATTCTGGTAGGAAAACAGCTGGGCTACTTCGAGCGGTACGCGATCGAATTGGCCCCGAACTGGGCGCTCGGGACCGATCCGTTCGTCTTCAAGAACGTCTTTCCAGCAGAGGTGGCCGCACTGTCACAGGCCCGTGGCGTGGTGCTACCGGACTAGCTCCAGAACAACTTTGCCTGCCGCCGTGCGGTTTTCGAGGGATGCGATCGCCTCGCCTGCCTTCTCCAACGGAAACACCGACGGCTCCGGGGCCGTGAGTTCGCCCGAGGCGAGCAGAGGTTCGAGTTCGGCCCACTGAGTTGCGAGGTAACCGGGACGCGTCATCCACCATGCGCCCCACCCGACTCCGACGACATCGACGTTGTTCAGTAGCAACCGGTTGACCTTGACCGTCGGGATCTCGCCGCCGGTGAATCCCAGCACCAGAACTCGTCCCGACGGCGCAAGGCTGCGAATGCTGTCGGTGAAGCGGTCGCCGCCGACAGGATCGACGACGACGTCGACACCTCGGCCACCGGTCAGCTCCTTGACCGCGTCTTTCCAACCGCGGCCGTTCTCGTCGACGACCAGCACGACGTCGGTGGCACCGGCTGCACGCGCGATCTCGACCTTGGCCTCCGAGCTCACGACCGCGATGACACGCGAAGCGCCGAGAACCGGCGCCATCCGCAGTGCGGAGGTTCCGATGCCGCCCGCAGCGCCGTGCACCAGCACGGTCTCGCCCTCGGCGAGGCGACCGCGCTCACGCAGTGCGAAGTGCACCGTCAGATCGTTGAAGAGCAGACCAGCACCCGCGGTCAGCGAGACGGCGTCGGGAAGTGAGAAGACCGCGTCGGGTGCGACGACCGCGACCTCGGCCATACCGTCGGACATGCCCGTCAGTGCCGCGACCCGATCGCCTGCGGCAAAACCCGAGCCATCGGGCGCAGAACGTACGATTCCCGCGATCTCGCTACCGGGAACGAACGGGAGATCCGGCTTGTACTGATACAGCCCGCGGCTCAACAGGGCGTCGGGAAACGCGACCCCTGCGGCGTGAACGTCGATGACCACCGCGTCGTCCCGTCCGGCCGGCTCGTCGATGTCGACGATCTGCACCGAATCCGGTCCGTCGAGACTCTCGATGTGTACCGCGCGCATGTACTGTCCTCTCCTGAAAGGGAAGTGCCTGTGACCCACGGTACAACCCCCTACCAGCGCCGAAAGTGGCCTGTGCTCCAATCGAACTATGAGCACCCCTCTCACCACACTTGCCCCGTCCGGAACTGCGCGCGGCGGAGTCGTCGTCATCCAGGAAGCATTCGGCGTGACCGATCACATCGTCGACGTCTGCAGGCGCTTTGCCGACGCCGGATGGGTAGCCACGGCGCCCCACCTGTTCCACCGTCAGGACAAGCAGATCCACGACTACACCGACATGGACTCGGCGATGGCGTCGATCGGCGCTCTGGCTGCAGACGAAGTGGACGCCGACGTGGACGCGGCCTTCAGCGAGTTGGCCGAACGCGGATTCGAGCCGACACAATCGGCGATCGTCGGTTTCTGCATGGGCGGTTCGGTGACCTTCCACACCGCGGTACGACGCCAGGTCGGTGCGGCAGCCACGTTCTACGGCGGCGGTATCACGAAGGGCCGCTTCGGTTACCCGGCGATGCTCTCGGTGGCAGATGCACTGCAGACCCCGTGGCACGGATTCTTCGGCGACCTGGACAAGGGAATTCCGGTCGAGGAGGTCGAACAGCTCAGAACCACCGCGACGTCGTCGCCCGTCTCGACCGACATCACCCGGTACGCCGCGGGCGAGCACGGCTTCCACTGCAACGACCGCCCCGCGGTCTACAACGCCGACGCTGCCGCCGACGCGTGGAACAAGACCCTGGAGTGGTTCGACGCTCATGTCGCCCGCTGACGTCTCGGAACCAACCGACGTCCCGGAACCAACAGACGTCCCGGGACCATCCGACTTCTCCGGGTCGACCGAGATTGCGGCAGTTCGAGCGTTCTGGCAGGACCTCCGACTCCAGGGGCTCTTCGATGTCCACACCCATTTCATGCCGAAGAACGTCATGGACAAGGTGTGGGCCTACTTCGACGGCGCAGGCCCTCTCACCGGCATGGCGTGGCCGATCACCTACCGGCACGACGAGGACGTGCGACTGAACACGTTGCGCCAGTTCGGTGTTCGCGGATTCACGTCGATGATCTATCCGCACAAGCCGGACATGGCGGCGTGGCTCGATTCGTGGGGGACGCAGTTCGCGCAGCGCACCCCGGACTGCGTGCACACCGCGACGTTCTACCCCGAGGAGTCCGCGGCCACCTACGTGCCCGCGGCTCTCGCGGAGGGCGCACGGATCTTCAAGTCGCACATCCAGGTCGGCAACTATTCGCCGAACGATCCACTGCTCGATCCGGTCTGGGGCATCATCGAGGACGCGTCGGTACCCGTCGTCATCCACTGCGGTTCAGGTCCGAGCCCCGGCACCCACACCGGGCCAGGACCCATCGCCGAGCTGCTGGCACGGTTCCCTCGGTTGCCGCTGATCATCGCCCACATGGGAATGCCGGAGTACCAGGCATTTCTGGAACTCGCGGAGCGCTACCCCGACGTCCGACTCGACACCACGATGGCGTTCACCGACTTCGCCGAGGCTTCGTGGCCGTTCCCGCCTGCCGAGAAGCCTCGACTACTGGATCTGCAGGACCGCATTCTGTTCGGCAGCGACTTCCCCAACATCCCGTACTCGTACCTCGACGCGCTCACCGCCGTGCAACGGCTGGATCTGGGTGACGATTGGGTGCGAGACGTGTGTTATCACAACGGGACTCGGCTGTTCGCTCGCTGATCGACCTGTCCTCAGGTCAGACGCGGCCGCAACCAGGCGATCAGGTCGTCGAGCACACGACCACGCTCGGGTTCGTTGAAGATCTCGTGGTAGAGGCCGTCGTAGATCTCGATGGTGAGATCCGTCGAGCCTGCCTTCTCGGCGATCATGTGGCTTCCCGAGACGTCGGCCAGCTTGTCCTCGGTTCCGTGCTGAAGCAGGACCGGCAGCGTCAGGGTGGACAACCGCACCGGGAAGCTCTCCATCGCGCCGACGAGGCCACTGGCAAGGCCGGCAGGAATCTTGCCGTGATGGACGAGAGGATCGGCGTCGTACGCTGCGACGACGGCAGGATCTCGCGAGATCGTCGCCGAGTCGAGCGATTGGACAGGCACGCCGGGAGCGATTCTTCCGAGGATCTTGCCGATCGGAATCAAGATCTTCGGAGTGTCATCGCTGAGGACCACTGCGGGTCCCGACAGCATCAATCCGTCCAGTTCCGCCTGGTAGTCGAGAGCGTAGGACAGCGCGATCGCACCGCCCATGCTGTGGCCGAGCAGGAAACTCTTCGTGTCCGGGTGCGCAGCGCGCGCGATGCGAAACAGCTCGTGCAGATCGACCAGAAAATCCGTCCAGCTCTTCAACTCCAGACGTTTACCACCCGACCTGCCGTGACCGCGGTGATCGAGGGCGTATACGACCAGCCCCAGCTCGCCCAGCCGCGAGATCACCTCGACGTACCGACCCGCATGTTCACCCAGGCCGTGGGACAGAACCAGCAATCCGGTGACCTCACCGTCAGGCGTCCAGACGTCGTAGACGATCTTGGTCCCGTGTACTCCGGTGAACGACGCGTCCGTGCGTTTCATCTGTTGTTCCCCTCACATCGGCGGTGGTACCGCAATCCGATCATGTGCTCGCGTCGAAGTACATACGAACGAACGCGGGCCAGGAGCCGAACATCCCGCCAATACTTTCGTAAAGGTAATTAGTTGTGGTTAATTTGCCGAGAGGGGGTATGTACCCTCCATGAGCGCATCTTCAGGAGCGCACACTCACGGGTGGCGTGACCCCAAGCGGTACCTGTGGCCACTCGGACTTGTCATACCACTGAGCCCGTTCATGGCGTGGGGACTCGTGACGTGGCTCGGCCCCGGTGCATTCTGGGCCCTCGGCCTGGTCATCATCGGGATCGCCATTCCGCTCGTCGACGCGTTCGCGGGTGTCGACCGAACCAACCCTCCGCTCGAGGCCGCAGAAGCGCTCGAGAACGACAAGTACTACCGCTGGTGCCTGTATCTACTTGTCCCGCTTCAGTACGCGGGTTTGATCGCCGCATGCTATCTCTGGGCCCACGGGCCATTGGGTGTGCCGGAGCGGATCGGGCTCGCGGTGACGATCGGCATCGTCGGCGGCGTCGGCATCAACGCGGCACACGAGCTCGGACACAAGCGCGAGAACGTCGAGCGGTGGCTGTCGAAGGTCACACTCGCGCAGGCGTTCTACGGGCATTTCTACGTCGAGCACAATCACGGGCACCACGTGCGCGTCGCGACACCGGAGGACCCGGCGTCGGCCCGATACGGTGAAAGTTTCTGGACGTTCCTGCCGCGCAGCATGATCGGCGGAATCAAGTCGGCATGGGAACTCGAGCAACGGCGTCTGCACCGAGTCGGCTCCACGAAGTGGACGGCCCACAACCACCTGTTCAACGCGGCGGCGATGTCCATCGTCCTGTTCGCGGTGCTCATCGCGGTGTTCGGCTGGAACGTCGCGCCGTATCTGGTGCTGCAGGCCGTCATCGCGGTGATCTTGTTCGAGGCCGCCAACTACCTCGAGCACTACGGGCTACTACGACGCAAGACCCCGCGCGGCCGGTACGAACGCACCAACCACACGCACAGCTGGAACAGCGACCACCTGTGGAGCAACCTGTTTCTCTACCACCTGCAGCGACACAGTGACCACCACGCCAATCCGGTTCGGCGATACCAGTCGCTCCGCAGCGTCGACGAGTCTCCTCAGCTGCCGGCCGGATACGCGGTGATGATCTTCTGCGCTCTGATCCCTCCGCTGTGGCGAAAGGTTATGGACCAGCGGTTGATCGACTACTACGACGGAGACATGTCGCGCATCAATCGGTGAGAGCAGCTACTCGTCCGTCTGCGCACGTAGATACCGTCCGAAGTGCGGGACCGTGAACGCGATGGTTCCGCGTTCGGCGGAGTAGATGAGCCCCTTCTTGATCAGACCGTCCCGCGCGGGGGACAACGACGCGGGCTTGCGCTTCAGTTCCGTCGCGACCGCGGAGGTCGGCACCGAGGTGTCGTCGTTCGACAGATCTGCCATGGCCCGCATGTACTCTCGCTCGGCCGGCGTCGCGCGCTCGTACCGCGAACCGAAGAATCCGACGGCAAGTTCCTCCTCGGCCGTCGGCGCTGCAACACGGACGTCCTCGACGGTGATCGGCGACTCCGCCGCCAGATCCCACGTTGCCTTTCCGTATGCCTGCACGAAGTACGGGTAACCGTCTGCCGCCTCGTACAACGCATCGAGTGCTTCGGTCGTGAACTCGACGTCCTCACGGTCCGCGGGAGCAATCAGAGCGAGGTCGGCCGCGGTGCGCTCGAGCCGCCCGATGCGGTGATAACTGAACAGACGCTCCGAGTAGCTCTTCGACGCGGACAGCACCGCAGGTAGGTGCGGCAACCCGGCGCCGACGATGATGAGCGGCGCCGTGTCCTGGCTCAGCTCGTGGCAGGCGGCGCACAGCGCCGAGATGTCGGCGGGCCCCAGGTCTTGCATCTCGTCGATGAAGATCGCGATGCCCACCCCCACATCGCCGGCCAGGGCGGACGCGTCGAGCAGCAGTTCGACGAGATCGATCTCGATGTCACCCGAGTCGGCACGCCCGCTTTTCGCGGGCACGTCGATGCCGGGTTGCCACCGCTCACGCATGCCCTTGTCGGCGGAGGCCCGTAACGCGAATGCCTTGAGCACGCCGAGGAATTCATCGACGCGTTCCGGATCCCGGTGCGATGCCGCAATTCCTCGGACGGCCATGTGCAGGGCCGAGGACAGCGGTCGCCGCAGCTCCTGATCCGGCCGAGCCTCGATCTTCCCGGTGCCCCATCCGCGCGCGACGGCCGCCGACCGCAGGTGGTTGAGCAGCACCGTCTTGCCGACGCCCCGCAGCCCGGTCAGTACGACGCTGCGTTCCGGTCGGCCGCGAGTGATGCGCTCGAGCACGACGTCGAAGGCGTCGAGCTGCTTGGTACGACCTGCGAGCTCGGGTGGGCGCTGACCTGCGCCGGGAGCGTAGGGGTTACGCACGGGGTCCATGGGGCCAAAGTAACAACTGCGATAGCTGTTTATGCGGACATCTAGGCCGTGTCCTAGAGAGCCTTATCGAGACCTATCGAGTCTCTGGCTCATTATTGCTTACTCTTACCTTTTCGCTAGATACAGGTAGATATTCATACACAGTTGCCGACGTCCGAAACCGGGTCTACATTGGCGTTCGTGAAGCGCATTCTCGTAGTACGCCGCCGTAGCGGGGTCTGACTCGGACCGACCCCCGCTGCGGGTCGTCGTGCTCTCTCGGTCCTTCCTTCACATTCGGAAAAGACCACTCCCATGAACGCTCTCACGTCCACTTCTTTCAAGAATTCCACTGCCCTCGAAGACTTCACCGCTCTCGAAGACTCCTTTGCCGATCTGCTGCCGCGCGAACTGCGGAGTCAGGCCCTCGGAATGAGCTGGACGGCCTTCACCCGCCGATTCGGCGCCGCATCCGGCCCGATCCGCCTCGGAAGCTGGGATTTCTCCGCCGCCCGGGCCGGCCGAACCACCTTCGACGCCACCTTCGGAATCGGCACGTCCATCCACTCTGCGACGGCCACCACCTACGGCCCGATCGACGCACTGACCTCGATGCTCTACGACGCCGGCTTCCATATCGAGATCACCTCGTTCCACCAGCAGCAGATGCCCGCCGTCGGCACGACCACCTTCGTGCTCGCCGAGTTCGACGGAACGCGCGAATGGGCCATGGCCAGCGGGTCCACCAGCGCAGAATCCTCGATCAAGGCAATCATCGGCGCAGCGAACATGCTGCACGGGTGACAGCTGCGGGGATATGGGGGTTTCTATCGCTATCTTTGCTCGATCCTAGATTGACTCAGACAGCTCGATAGAGCGTGTCACGGCATCTCCATCGTCTGCGCCCGCTGGATCTCGGCGACCGCACGCCGGATGTACACCTCGGCGGAGCCCTTCCGTCTGGCCAGCAGATTCACGATGATCAGCACCGCATGCTCGGGACGCGGGCGCGGACGCACCTCCTCCGTGTCCGCGACCCCGAGCGCGCCCGTCAACACTTCGACGAAACCGGGGACATCGAGATTCGGATTCCATTCGGCCGCCGAGCGGACGGTCAGTGACAGCACATCCTGCACGTCCTCACCGGTCAGGCCGTCGGGATGCAGTTCTTCGAGAAGCGACCTGACCATCTCCGCGTGAATCGAGCCGACCTGCGCCGCATCCTCGGAAGACAGCGTCAGGACCGCGTCGGCGAAGCCCTCGACGGAACGGGCGCGCGCCGCGATCACCGCCTCGTCGGTTGCAACTGCTATCGCACGCACTGTCGGCGGCCACTCGGGCATCGGAATCACTCCAGAATTCTTTCATCCCATTCCGACAGGTATATACATGTAACCGTCGTTCATATTAAAGTCCCTTGTTGTGAGTATCGAACGAACGACCGTCGTGAACGAGGGAATCTCTCTGGCCGTTTTCGAGACCGGCAATCCCGACGGTGAGACGATCGTCCTCGTCCACGGCTGGCCCGACACCCACGAGCTGTGGAGTCACATCGTGCCGCTGCTGTCGGACCGCTTCCGCGTCATCAGCTACGACACCCGAGGCGCAGGGGAGAGCACAGTGCCGCGGGAGCGGTCGGCGTATCGACTGAGCAATCTGGCGTCGGACTTCTACGCGGTGATCGACGCGGTCAGCCCGGGCGAACCGGTGCACGTACTCGCGCACGACTGGGGCGCCGTCGAGGTCTGGGAAGCTGCAGGTGAACCGCGCGCAGTGGACCGCATTCGTTCGTACACCTCCATTTCCGGCCCCAACCTCGACCACCTCGGTCGGTGGTCACGCTCGAAACTGTCGAAGCCGACGTTCGCAGGCCTGAAACAGGTACTCGCCCAGACCCGAGCTTCCTGGTACACCGTGACTTTCCACATTCCCGGATTGTCGAGATTGCGCATCAAGCGACAGTTCGCCAAGGGGTGGCCCGCATTCCTGCAGGAGTTCTCCGACGTCGATCCTGCTCTCGTGACACAGAATTCGACACTGTGGTCGGATGCCACCAACGGCGTCAACCGCTACCGCGCCAACATCCTGCCGCGCCTCACCGCGCCGCGCGCCCGGCACATCGCCATTCCCGTCCAGCTCATCGTCAATACCGAGGACGTCGCCGTACGCCCCTTCCACTACGACGACACCTCGAACTGGGTCGAGCACCTCACGCGCAACGACATACCGGCCGGGCACTGGTCGCCGATCTCGCACGCCACCGACATCGCCGCTCTGACAGAGGCATACATCGACAGCGTGGCGACGCCACCCGTGCCCGCATAGGTACCGCGCGCGGGCAGGTCAGCGCACGGGAAGGTCAGCGCACGGGAAGGTCAGCGCAGATGCCCGCGCAGGGTCGCCGAGGTGTACTCGCTGCGAAACAGCCCGCGCGCCTGCAGGATCGGCACTACATGGTCGACGAACTCGTGCAGGCCGTCCGGATACAGCGGCGGCATCAGGTTGAACCCGTCGGCAGCTCCGCCGCGAAACCAAGCCTCGATCTCGTCCGCGATCGACTCCGGTGTGCCGATCATCGTCGCGTGCCCACCGCCTGCAGCGAGCGTGCCGAGTAACTCGCGGACGGTCGGACGATCCTTGGCGACGATGCGCAGAATCGTCTCGTACCGCCCGTGCGGCCCGGTGAACTCTTCGATCGGCGGGAGCTCCGGCACCGGTGCATCCAACTCCCAAGCACTGCAGTCCTGTTCGACGAACATCCCGAGCTGACGCAACGACTGATCGACGGGGAGCAACGCGTCCAACTCGGCCTTCTTTGCTCGGGCCTCTGCCATGGTGGAGCCGATGTACGTGACGAGACCGGGCATGATGCCCACCGACGCCGCGTCACGGCCTGCGGCGGCGATGCGTGCCTTCACGTCCGTGTAGTAGCTCGCACCGGCCTCGGCGTCGTACGCCACCGCATAGATCGCCTCCGCGTACCGCGCCGCCAGGTCCCGACCCTGTCCCGACGCGCCTGCCTGAAACAGCACCGGCCGACCCTGCGGCGACCGCGGCACCGTCAACGGACCGTCGACGCGAAAGTGCGTCCCCGCGTGGTCGATCGAGCGGACCTTGGACGGGTCGGCGTACATTCCGGCGCGATCGAGTACGAGTGCACCCGGATCCCAGCTGTCCCACAGCGCGAGGGCGACCTCGACGAATTCCTCGGCGCGCGCGTAACGCTCTGCGCGAGGCGGGATCTCGCCGAATCCGTGATTGCGCGCTTCGGCGTCGAACATCGAGGTCACCACGTTCCAGCCTGCTCTACCGCCGCTGATGTGGTCGAGTGACGCCAGCATCCTGGCTGCATGGAACGGCGTGTAGAACGTCGTCGACACCGTCGTCACGAGACCGATGTGCGACGTCGCCCGCGCCATGGCAGTCAACGCGGTGATCGGTTCGAGGAACCACGTTCCCGCACCGGCCGGGTCGCGCACCGAGTGGCCGTCGGCGAAGAAGACCGCGTCCAACTTGCCACGTTCCGCGGTCTGCGCGAGCTCCTCGTAGTACCGAATGTCGCCGAGGTCCTCGACGCGAGAATTCGGGTGCCGCCACGCCGCACTGTGATGTCCGCAGCCGAACAGAAAGGCGTTCAGGTGCAACATTGTCGGAGATGCCACCCTCAGTCCTTCACGAGGCCGCCGTCGACGACCAGATTCTGTCCCGTCACCGAACGCGACCACGGCGACGCGAAGAACAGCAGTGCATCGGCGAACTCCTCGGGCGTCACGACGCGCTGCAGCGGCGTCGACGCCGCAATCAGATCGAACACCTCGTCCGGGGTCGCGGCACTGGCGTCGGTGGTCCGCAGCAGTCCACCCGAGACCATGTTGACCGTGATGCCGTCGGCGCCGAGATCCGCTGCGAGAGTGCGAGTCAGCGACAGAAGCGCAGCCTTCGACGCCGTGTAGTCGTGATACGGGACGACGGGATTCTGGAACAGGTTGGTCCCGACGTTGACGATGCGTCCGAATCCGGCCGCGCGCATTCCGGGAAGTGCCCGTTGCGTCGTCGTCAGCGCACCGCGTACTGCCCCCTGGAACTGCGCATCGAACTGATCCCAGGTGATCGAATCGGCCTTGCTCCGGCCGTCACCGTTGAACGAGAAGTCCGCGAGTGCATTGTTGACGACCGTGGTGACGGTGCTGCCGAAATGCTGCTCCGCCGCGGTGAACAACGCGTCGACCTGGGCGGCGTCGGTGATATCCGCCTGAACTGCGAGGCCGCCGATCTCCGACGCCAGCGTCTCGGCGGATTCCCGACTACGCCGATAGTTCACCACGACGCGGGCGCCCTGGGCCGCGAACGCGCGAGCGATCGCGCAGCCGAGTCCTCGCCCTGCCCCGGTGACGACCACAGTCTGTCGATCGAAGTTCATGTACATACCTCTCGCTCGGTCGGGCAACACGAGGTGAGGATGCACGAGAACCCGTCGAGTACGAGCATGCAGACATCCCTACGCTGGTGTTGTCCAGATCAGGTTCGACGGGTGTGTTCTCAGCCGCCGCGGCGGCACCCCGTGTCGAGAGACGAGTGTACATATCGGAGCATCTACAGGTATCTATGCCGTCACCTAGAAACCGATATACGCTCCTACGATGCCCGAGCGCGCGTACGCCGAATACCGACTCGACGAGAACGTGATCCTGGTTCTCGATCACCGCGTCGTCGAGATCTTCGACGCCACACACAAATCCGTCTCGGGCAGTCCCCGCTGGCACGTCGATCACATCGGCGTCGAAGCGAAACCCCGCAGGAACGGACTCCGAATCACCATCGGCGCACGCCTGCCCGACGACTCGATGTCGTACATCGGAGCGCAGGCGGTGCTCGACGTGCCCGAGGACAAAGTGCCCGAAGTCCTCGCGTTCTTCGATCGAGCCAAAGCCGCCCGAACTGGCCGGAGTTAGCCGATAGCCTGAGTCGGCCGGTAACTCGAACTAGCCGAGGACCACCCAACCGTGGGGCGGGACGGTCACCCGCCCGCGCTCGACGCTCGCCTCCCCGGCCAGCACCGGGCCACTGATCCGATAGTCCACCGAGTCGTCACCGAGGTTGAGCACGACGTGGATCCGTTCCTCGCCGGAGAACACCCGGTAGGCGAGCGCGGTATTGGTCAGCTCGACCGTCTCCGTGCGCGCGGCGTGCAGCCACGAATGGCGCCGCCTCAGACCGATCAGTTCCTGGTGGAGGTGGAACGTCGGCCAGCCGTACGGCGCGAGTTCGTCCTTGCTGGACGGGAATTCGGGGCGGACCTCGTCGTCACCACCGACACGCTCCTCCTTGACTCCGCGGAAGCCCTGTTCGTCGCCGTAGTAGATCATCGGCGTGCCACCGATGGTGAACAGAACGACCAACGCGTGAGCCAAGTGTCGCTCGTCGGTGATCGTGCTCGCTATCCGGTTCACGTCGTGGTTGCCGACGAACGTCGCGGGAACGAACTTCTCGAGCCACTCGTTGTGCCGCCCCAGCGCGTGCGAGAGCTCGAAGAAGTTCTTCTCGGTGATCGCGCTCCACGTCGCTTTCCACAGTTCGTACTGGGTGACCGAGTCGAGTGTGCCGAGTTGGACGAACTGCGAGTAGTCGCCGTGGATGACCTCACCGAGAAAGTACGCCTCGGGGAATTCCGCACGCACCTGTGGGATCACCGCAGCCCAGAATGCGGGCGGCACCGCGTACGCCGCGTCGAGGCGCCATCCGTCGGCGCCGCGGGCAAGCCAGTACGACATGACGTCGACGACGTACTGCTGCACTTCGGCGTTGTCGTGGTTCAAGGCGACCAGTTCGTCGTGGCCTTCGAAGTTCCGGTGCGTCGGGCGCTCACCGGACCGGTCGATGTGAAACCACGAGCCGGAACCGTCGCGAATTTCCTGTTGAAAGCGCGGGAACCCCTGTCCTACATGGTTGAACACGCCGTCGAGCATGACGCGCATGCCACGGTCGTGCGCGGCGTCGACCAGTGCGAGAAAATCCTCCTCGGTACCGAGCCTGCTGTCGATCCGGAAATGATCGACCGTCTCGTAACCGTGACCCTCCGAGGCGAACACAGGGCCGAGAGCGATGCCCGACGCACCGAGTTCGACGGCGTAGTCCAGCCAGTCGATCACCCTCGTCAGTCGATGCTCCTGCGCCAGAGACGTTCCGTCCCAGTCACGAACCGGCGCACCGACGAACCCGAGCGGATAGACGTGCCACCAGATCGCGTGCTCGACCCATGCGGGCGAACCCGAACGATCGCTCACGATCGGATCACCGACTCCCGGCTCAGCTCGGCCGCGCCCGTGTGCCCCGACAGCGACGTCACGAGATCGAATTCGGCAAGGATGCAGCGCAATACATGATCAACACCCGCTTGCCCGTCGAGCGCAAGTCCGTAGAGGAAGGGCCTTCCCAGCAGCACGGCGTCGGCGCCGAGCGCGAGGGCTTTTGCCATGTCCGCTCCGGTTCGGACGCCCGAGTCGAACAGTACCGTCAGTTGATCACCCACGGCATCCACGATCTCCGGAAGGGCATCCAATGACGCACGCGCACCGTCGATCTGACGGCCTCCGTGATTCGAGACCACGATTCCGTCCACACCGTGTTCGGCGGCGAGCCTCGCATCACCGACGGTGCAGATGCCCTTCAGCACGATCGGTCCGTCCCAGTTCTCACGAAGAAACGCGAGCTGCGACCAACTCAGTCCAGGGTTCGGGAACATCTGCGCCCAGTGCATCGCGGCCGCAACCGGATTCGCCTCGACGGATTCGTCCAATCCGGCAAGAAATGCAGGATCGGTCAGATAGTTCTCGATGCCGAGGTTGGCCAGAAAGGGAAGGTATCCGCGATTCAGATCGGCGGGCCTCCAGCCGAGCAGCGTGGTATCGAGGGTGAGCACGAGCGTCGTGAATCCCGTGTTCTTCGCCCGCTGCAAGAAGCTGAGCAGCACGGATTGGTCAGTAGGCCAATACAACTGATACCACCGAGGCGCATCACCGCCCGCCTCGGCTACCTGCTCGAAGGAGTGCGACGCCTGCGTCGAATGTATGTAGGGCACACCGAGCGCGGCGGCCGCACGCACGGTTGCGAGTTCACCCTCGGGATGTGCGAGCGTCTGGATCCCGACGGGAGCGATCAACAACGGCGCAGGCATCGTCGTACCGAGGACGGTGCAAGAGTGGTCACGTTCGGCCGAACCACGCAGCATCCGCGGCGCGATACGCCACTGCTCGAATGCTGCGCGATTGGCACGGGCCGTCGAACCGCTTCCCGCGCTTGCGACGATGTATCCCAGGGCCTCGGGGCTCAGCGTCGCGGCGGCCTGATCCTCGAGATTCGCGAGATCGGTGGTGATCTTCGGCGTCCGATCGGTGAACATGCCCTGTGCATAGATGCCGATCTGATGGTCACTGAAGTTCATGTTCCCACCGTAGGACATGTTCGCTCAGTTGCGTTTCGTACGACCGATCCACGTGTCGAGCAGGTCACTGCAGCGGGCCCGTGCATCGGACTCGCCCGCTTTCAGATCCGCTCGGATCACGGCGACGAGTTCGGCGTCCTGTTCGATGCCGTCACGCACCCATGCGTCGGCCCAGGATTCGAAGACGTCGACGTCGATTTCGGGGTGGAACTGCAGACCGAGATGCCTGCCCTGCACGAAGGCCTGCTGACCGGCGTCGTTTCGCGCGATCACGGTTGCGGTGTCCGGCGCGAGAAAGGTGTCGCCGTGGAACTCCATCCACGGCCCAGGACCGATCGTGTCCGTCGTTATCGCGGTGAAGCCGTACTCCGGGAACTTCGATTTCGCGACGGTCCCGCCCAGCACCTGCGCGAGCAGTTGCCCTCCGAAGCAGATCCCGAGGATCGGCACATCGAGGTCGATCGCGTCCTGCAGGTACGCGGATTCGGGGCCGATCCAGGGCACGTCGTCGTACGCAGCGTCGGGAGATCCCATGACGACGACCATCGCCGCACCGTCGAGCTCCGGCGGCGCCTCGGCGTGTCCGTAATCGAACGAGTGGACGTCCAACTCGTACCCGCGATTCTGCAGCTCGGGAACGAGGGTGCCGATGTTCCGGTAGCCCAGGTCCGGGTCACGGTCGTGGACGAGCACGACGGCTCGGTTCTTGCTCATACGGCTCGGTTCTTGCTCATACGGCTCGGCGCTTTCGTCGATCGGTTCGATACCCTCGCCGACACAGTACGACGGCTCAATCCTGGACGCTCGGCCGAATGGTGATGTCTCCGATCTCCACATCCGACGGTTGCTCGACAGCGAAAGCGATTGCACGGGCGACCGCGTCGGGAGATATTCCGAACTCGCTCATTCTCGTACGGATCCGATCGCGCAACTCCTCGTCCTCGATCGAGTCGGCGAGATCGGTTCGGACGAATCCGGGAGAAATCGACGTCGTCCTGAGCACGCCGTCCGTCGACTCCTGCCGCAGACCTTCCATCAACGTCCGCACCGCGTTCTTGGTCGCTGCGTACACGGCCATCGTCGGAACGATCTTCAGTCCCGCGGTCGACACCGTGGTGACGAAGTGCCCAGTACCCTGGCGGCGAAAGACGGGCAGCGCGGCGGCGACTCCGTGCAACACTCCGCGCAGGTTGACATCGATCATCGACGACCAGCCGTCGACGTCCAGTGCATCCATCCGGCCGATCGTGCTGATCCCCGCATTCGCAACGAGCACGTCGAGTGCGCCGAACTCTTCGACGCTCGTCTCGACGAGCCGTTCCAGATCCTCGCGCCGAGTGACGTCCGTTTCGCAGACGACCGCACGGCCGCCTCTGCCACGAATGGTTCGCGCAAGATCGTCCAGCCGGTCGCCTCGCCGTGCACCGAGGACAACCGACGCTCCCCGCTCGGCCAGCAATTCTGCGGTTGCCGCGCCGATACCGCTGCTGGCGCCGGTGATCGCAATCACCTTGTTGATAGAGCTGTTCATACTGTTTCCCACTCCTCTGAATTTCTACTCCACTAAAGTGGACATCTGTCCGCTTAGCTCGACAGTACCGGACACGTGTCCACTTAGCAGGAAGGGGGCGTCGTGACGACCCCACGACGAGCCGACGCGACCGAGAATCG
The DNA here is from genome assembly GCF_001895005.1 of Rhodococcus yunnanensis NBRC 103083. Lineage (GTDB taxonomy): Bacteria > Actinomycetota > Actinomycetes > Mycobacteriales > Mycobacteriaceae > Rhodococcoides > Rhodococcoides yunnanense. The sequence goes on from NZ_BCXH01000025.1 coordinate 45,591, forward strand.
TGCGCGAATCGTTCGGATCGCCCGGGAGGACGTGAAGAACGGAGGCGAGCTCAAACTGAACGCAGTCGCCAAACGAGCAGGCGTCGGGCAAGGCACTTTGTACAGGCACTTTCCGACGCGCGAGGATCTCTTGGCCGAGGTGTACCGCGACGACGTCGACGACCTGGTCGCGACCGCGGGCGTCCTGCTGACCACTTGCAGCGCGTTCGACGCCCTGACCCGGTGGTTCTCCCGGGTTGCCGACTACGCCCGCGTCAAACAGGGCGTACTGGCCGCAGTCGAGTCCGGCGTCGGGCGCGATCTGACGACCCACAGCATCGGCCCGATCGGCGACGCGGTCACGACGCTTCTCGACGCCGGCAAGACCGAGGGATCGATTCGGCACGACGTCGACGCGCGCGACATCATCCTGCTCATCGGGTATCTGACCCGATTAGAGGACTCCGAATGGGACACCCGAGCCCACCATGTCCTCGACATCATCCTCGACGGACTCCGCGCCGGAGCGCACTCACCTGCCCGAACGGACGGTACATCGGCGAAGTCGCTCCGGACGGCACCCACCGAGTAATAACCTGGTGTGCAGCACACTGTTCTCTGCAGCACCTCTTGTGCACCACACTGTTTCGACGAGCGACGATGCTCATTCGGGAGGTTCGATCATGTCCGAATTCCCAGGCCTCGCACACGTGGCGATCACCGTGTCCGACCTGGCCGCCAGCACGGCCTGGTACACGACACTGCTCGGTTCGGATCCGGTTCTCGACGAGGACGAGGAGTCCGGACAGTTTCACCACACGGTGTTCGCGATCGGCGGCGGCATGCTCTTCGGCCTGCACACCCACACCGGCTCGAGCGCCGGAGGGCCGTTCGACGAACGCCGCATCGGGCTCGATCATGTCGCGTTCGGTTGCACCCAGGAGCAGCTGAAGACCTGGGTGGGCAGGCTCGACGAGCTCGGCATCGCACACAGCGGCATCAAGAACGCCCACTACGGCTCGGGCATCTCCTTCCGCGATCCCGACAACATCGCGCTCGAATTCTTCGCACCGCCTGCCTGACCGGAGCTGTCGGTGCGGTGCTCTACGGTATTCGCGTGCCACCTCGTAGACGCAAACCCACCACCACGGCACGCACTGTCGGTGCAGGAAAGAGCGCGGCAGCGCGCAAGTTCAAGGAATCCGCAGGCGGTACCACCAAGAAGGCGCCGGCCAAGCGGGCCCCGACCAAGCGCGCGCCGACCAGGAAGCGAGCGGTCCGTAAGACGGTCGCACCGGATCTCAGGCTGCCCGATCCCGGTGAGCGCGTGTGGGTACTGGATGTTCCGTTCGAGGATCGCGCACTGGCATCGGCGTCGGGCGCACGGTGGCATCCCGGCCCGCGGGTGTTCGCGTACTACGGGATCGAACTCCCCGAGGCTCTGTCGTCCTTCGAGTCGATGCCGTACAGCCTGCAGCGTTGGATCGAGGACGACGCCAACGGGGCAGGAGTGGAGCCTGCGGAACGACCAGGGGCAGGAGTGGAGCCTGCGGAACGACCAGGAAAAGAGGGTGAGTGGCGGCCGGAGGTGTTGGGGCAGCGTTCGATGACGCCGCGGGAGACGCAGCTCGAGTCCGTTCGCCGTCACCTCGGCGCACTCGAGGACGGCTTTCCGTACTTCGCGCAGATGGACTCGACGGGTCTGGGCAAGACACTGGCCGTGTGCGAGGCCGTCCGGCAGATGAGGGACCAGGAGATCGGGACGGTACTCGTCGTCGCCCCCAAGGGTGCGCTTCCTGGCTGGAGGCGCACCATCGCCGACACGGAAGCCGATCTAGACCCTGCAGAGCGCAAGCGGTGGTTGCTCGTCACGTATCAGTCCACGAAGAAGCTGCTGACCGTCCCCGAGGACATCGATCTCGGCAAGCGCAAGAAGACTCAGAACAAGCGCACCATCGCGCTCGGTGAGCTTCGGTTCGACATCGACGTCGTCATCGCCGACGAGTCACACGCATTGATGAACATCGAGTCGCAGCAGTCGCAGATCCTGTGGCGGTACCAGGAAGCCGCGCGTGCGGTGGTGTGGATGTCCGCGACCCCGGGGTACCAGCCGATGCACTTCGCATACATGGCGCGGGCGATCGAGCAGAGTCTCGGCAACAGCCCGATCATCGGCGACGACGACGATGCGCTCGGGTACGCCCTCACCACCAAGTGGGCCACGTTCCTCGAGGAGTCGGGATTCGCGCTCAAGGAGGGCAAGGCGGGTGGCCTGAAGACCTGGAGGTGGGAACCCGAGGACGCGGCCCGACGCGAACGCGACATCGGCACCATTCATCGCTGGCTCTCCGGTGGCGCGGTTCCGTGGTCGATATCGCGGCCGTCCCCACCCACTCCTCGGGAACCGCTCGGCCAGGAGCTGACGGCGTCGCAGAAGCGTCTGTACAACGCTGCGTGGGTCGACTATCGCAAGGAGGTCGGGCTGCCGAACTGGAAGTCCGTCGGCGGAAAGCGCGTGTTGCAGAAGAACCCGAGCACCCGAGCGGCTGCGCTTCGCTTTCGTCAGAAGTGCTCGTACCTCCGCATTCCCGCATCGGCCGATCAGGTCCGATCATGGGTTCGCGACGGCAACCAGGTCTTCGTCTCGATGTTCTACCGCGAGTCCGTGGCCGCACTCGCCGAGACGCTCCGGGAAGAAGGCCTGGACGTCGCGGTCGTCGACGGCAGCATGAGCAGCGCCGACCAGGAAGTTGCTATTCGCAGTTTCCAGACGGGCGCCGCTCGAGTCATCGTCTCGACGACGACGAGCGCGATCAACCTGCATGCAGGAGAGCTTCTGCTCCCCGAGAAGACGGTGTCGACGGCCGCGCCACGCGTCACGCTCATCCACGATCCCCGGTGGACTCCGATCGACATCCGACAGATCGAAGGCCGCGCGAACCGCATCGACAAGGATCACAACCACACGACATCGACCTGCTATTACGGCTATGCGGAAGGCACCGTCGAGGAAGAGATGGTCCTGACGGGCATCGAACGCATCGCAGATCTCGGATCGATCGTCGGACAGGCAGACCTCATAGATCCGGAGGCCTTCCTCGCGGCGCGGGCAGAAAGGTGATGCGGCCCCTACTATTTGGTGTCGGTTCGTTCGTACACGTTATTCGGCGCAACCGTACGACATTGATGCCGGGTAACGCCGTTCAGCTCGACAGCGACATACCGTCCGATGGATGAAAACCATTAGGGGAGGCCACATGTTGCTACCGCTGGCAGACTATTTACAGATGTTTACGCTACAAAACATATGGAATGGGATCATCTCGGCACTTCAGTTCTACAACTTGCTTCCACGCTGACGGTGCCACAACAAAAGAATACGGCTTTCGCATTCTCCGACACGGCGCTCCGTGTGCAGCGAGCCCGCCAAGCTCTCGGAGCACTGAATATGCTGCAGCGCATGGCATTTCGCTACTTCTCATCGACAGATTGAACAGTGCTCTGCGGCAAAACCGGCCAATTCGATCCCCAATGGGTCTACTGTCGCTGCTTACACAGAGCTGGCCACGCTTGGCCTACACCGAGATTTCGATCGAGCCCCAAGGATGCTGACCGGTGATGCCGTCGACGCCCGCATCACCGGACTCAGCAGCGCTTGACGCACCGGTGGTCGTGCTCGTGATGTATGACACGGAATACCTGAGGCTTGCTAACTATTGTGCTTGTATAGATACATAGTTTTAGCTTCAACAAAGGGAGATGGGTCGTCATGGCCACGTACGACGTAGCGGATCGATCGGCAATCGTCACCGGAGCCGGATCCGGAATAGGTCGAGCCGTCGCACTGGAACTCGCCGCGAACGGCGCGTCGGTGCTGGTAGCAGATCTGAACGGTGATCACGCCAAAGCCGTCACCGACGAGATTCTGGCATTGGGCGGCACGGCAGCCGCATTCGTCGGCAACGTCGCCGACCTGGGCGACGTCGAGGCGATGGTAGCCGCTGCAGGCGACCTGGCACCGCTGCGTATCGCCGTCAACAACGCGGGAATCAGCGGAGAGCCCCTGCCGGTCGGCGACGTCTCGATCGACAGCTGGCGCAAGGTCATCGACATCAACCTCAGCGCCGTGTTCTACGGCATGAAGGCCCAGATCCCCGCGATCGCAGCAGCGGGCGGCGGATCGATCGTCAACATGGCGTCCGTCCTCGGGAGCGTCGGAATCGCCAACTCGGCCAGCTACGTCGCCGCGAAGCACGGACTTCTCGGCCTCACCAAGAGCGCCGCACTCGAGTACGGTACCGCCGGAGTCCGCGTCAACGCCGTCGGACCCGGCTTCATTCGCACGCCGCTTCTCGTCGCCAACATGGACGAGGAGACCCGAAAGGCGCTGGAGGCCAAGCACGCTCTCGGACGGCTCGGAACCTCCGAGGAAGTCTCGTCCCTCGTCGCCTTCCTTGCCAGCGACGCCGCCGGCTTCGTCACCGGCAGCTACCACCTCGTCGACGGCGGATACGCCGCCCAGTAATCGCGGCTTCGGCAGGTCAGCGCACGAACGGCATGACCTGCCGCACCCTGGGATCGCGGAGGTACAGAGCGCCCCACACGACGATGCCGACGTACACGGCGAACAGAACGGTGCTGAACAACGGCTTGTCCACGCGCCAGTTCGTGAGAACCGCGCCGCCGAGGTAACCGGTCAGCAGTACCGCGCCGAGAAAAGCAGTGCGCGGCACCAGGTACAGAGCCAGGGACACGAGCAGAACGACGCCGATGACCGGTGTCATCTCCTCGCGCAGGCCCAGGTCGACCGTCGCGTCCTTCACTTGCTGGACGTTCAACAGTTTGGTCACGCCGTCGAAGATCAGGAAGATCGCCAGTAGGCCGGTGAGCACCCAGCCGATGCGAGACCCGGTACGCGAGTTGGTTGTCGGAACAGTCGGTGCAGTCATGGTCGTCTCCGATGTCGGGTGTGGGTTTGCTGCCTGTACCGACACTCGCCGATGCGAAATCTCATCGGTCACCGTTGGCCGACGCCTGTCAGGTCCCCAGTTCGCCCGAAATGTCCGCTGCTGCCAGCATCGACACCAGCAGCGGCACGACCTTCTTCGCCGCAATTCGATACTCACCCCGAGCATGTTGTTCGACGACGTTCGCCGAACCGAGCGCTTTCAGGTGGTGATAGACCTGACCGGTCGACCCGAGACCGACCGCCTCCTGCAGATCCGACGCATGGGCAGGTCCACGCAACAGGATTCGAACGATCTGCAATCGAACCGGATGCCCGAGAGCGGCCAACACCTCGGACGTCCGCCCGACCGTCAGCTCGAGAATCGCGTCGGGGGAGTATCCGATCGACCAGTCGACGTCGCCGTGAAGATGCACCGCGCCTCGGTAGGCGATCTCTCCGCCCGACGAGGGCGTCGTCGGGTCGGCTTGATCTCGCCGCTCCAACTCGGCCACCCGAGCCTCCAGCTCGGCCAACCGCGACTCGACGTCCTCACTCACACGACGCAGGCTATCCGGTCGAGGGCTTCCGACGAGTTCAGGGCGTCGACGATGAGGCCCTGCTGCGCGGCGATCCCGTTCAGCGCCGCCTCGTACCGATCGGCCGGCAGCTGATCGGTGAGCCACACCGCCGTCGCGACGGTCCCGTCGTCGCGCCGCAGTTCGAATGCCTGGGCAACAACACCCGGTAGATTCCCGCCCTTGAAGCCGAGTCCGAGCGCACCCGTCGGCGCAGGCTGATATTCGAGCTGACGCAGCACGACGTCGGTGCCAGGGCCGTAGCTGCCGTCGGCGAAGGAACGATAGAGCGTGGACAGCTGAGCCGCCGAACCCCGAGTGAAGGCATTCTGGACGCGCTCGACCTGCTCGTCGTACGTCGGTATCTGTATGGAAGCGCTCACACTCTCGCGAAAGGGCTGATCGAACGCCCAGCGATTCGCCGTCGCCCAACGATCGCCGATCCCGAGTTGCGGATCGAACAGGGCAAGCACGTCGCCGACCAGCGTCGGCGCATCGAATCCGTCCCACCCTCCCGCGGCGGCCGCGTCGATGAGGGCGTCGTCACCGAGGCGGAACCGCAGGTAGTCCGGAACGGAATTGTCGCTTTCCTGCATCATCGCGGTCACCATGTCGTCGAGTCGAACGGTGCCGCTCGGGTCCGCGGCGCCGATGCCGTCGTTCGAAATCCCGAGGCGCTGCAACGCAGCTGGGTGCGCACCGCCGTCGGTGCCGGGGACGTACCAGCGTTCCCAGTCCAGCAGCGGGATCTGCTCGTCGGGATCCAGAGCTCCAGCGTCGACCGCCCGCGCGTAGGCCCCGAGATGCACCACCTTCACTGCCGACGCCAACACCTGCCCGTCGTCGGCGCGATGTTCGACGGTTTCGCCTCTCCCGTCGTCGACGAGCAGGCTCACGGTGTCGGGCTGCTGGTCGATCAGACCGAGCCACCCGTCGTCGCTCCCCAGGTCGGTCGAGGTGACAGGGAGGCAGTTGTCGGGTTCTTCGGCTTCGGTCGTCGTACATCCGGGTACGACGAACAACGTCGCACACGCCGCCGAGATCGTCATGACACGTCGCATTTCTCTCCTTGTCTGATATTCCGTAATTACGGAATATCGTAAGAAAAGTCGGTCACGGACACAATGGGAACATACGTTCGATTTCATGTTAGTCTGATTCGGCCGTCCGAGAGCGACCACTCGCGGACGGTCCAAACATAGTTCGACTGCTGAAACAGTCTGCGCGACAGGCGGTATCGAGCATGGCGGCGTCCGGCGAAGAAAACCCTGGCGAGGATGATTCGCGCAGGGCCGATGCCTCCGCAACGCTCCATCGATTGGGCGATCGATGGGCCGAGAGCGCGCCGAAGAGGTGCGCTCGCAGTCATGCCCTCGGCCCGCGAACCGTGCTGGTCGGGTCGAGGGCATGCTCCTGCGGACGTGGTCACCACCGCACGCATCAGTGCAGGGTGTGCGGCGACGTCACGTTCACTCCGCCGCTCGGCGCTCGCTGCTCCGACGCGAGCTTCGATTCACGGGGCTCCGACTCGAGCCGCTGACTCGGGCCGCTGACTCGGGCCGCTGACTCGAGCCTCTGACCTGGGCCGCTGACGGCACCGGTGCGCACTGGTACAGAATCGGACACATGGAGAGCAGACACACCGTCAGTCGTGACCCGGCCGATGCCGGCGCCGACTTCGATCGGCTTCGGAACGATTTCACGCGCTTCATGATGAGTTACAAGTTCGGTATCGACGAGCTCATGACCAAGATCAACATCTTGAAGGAAGAGTTCACGCACATCCACCGGTACAGCCCGATCGAGCATGTGGGTTCGCGGCTGAAGACACCGGAGAGCATCGTCGCGAAGGCGCGGCGGAAAGAATGCCCGCTCACCTTGGACGACATCCGCACCAACATCGTCGACATCGCAGGCATCCGCATCACCTGCAGCTTCATCTCCGACACGTACCGCATCGCCGACATGCTCTCGGGTCAGACCGACGTGAAGGTACTCGAAGTCAAGGACTACATCGCCGAGCCGAAACCCAACGGCTACAAGAGCCTTCACCTGATCGTCGAGATCCCGGTCTTCATGAGCGATCGCGTCCAGCCCGTTCCCGTCGAGTTGCAGATACGCACGATCGCCATGGATTTCTGGGCCAGCCTCGAGCACAAGATCTTCTACAAGTACGGCGGCACAATCCCAGCGCCGCTGTTGGACGAGCTCAAAGATGCAGCCGACAGCGCCAACCGCCTCGATGTGACGATGGAACGCCTGCACGACGAGGTCGCGGAAATCAAGAGCGGTCGGGACGCCTCGGCGGAATCCATCCACCTCGACTCGATGCCCCCGCTCGCGCTGCCGAGAGAGCTCCTGATGTCGATCCTCGAGGCCGGCAACATCGCTAGACCTCTATAGCGGTTTCTAGAGCTGAGGCTAGATCTTCGTAGAAAGCCCTACGTTCGAGATCAAGCTCAGTGCATCGAACGGCGCGTAGCCCTTCATGTCGTTGTCGAAGTACGCGAAGACGTCGAGCTTCGCATCGGTCCACGCCGAGATGCGTTGCGCCCACTTCGCCACGGCTTCGTCGTCGTAGCCGCTCGCGTAGAGCTCCTTGTCGCCGTGCAGTCGGACATACATGAAATTCGACGTCGGCGTGTCGATGAACGGATATCGACCAGCCGTATCCGCGACGACGAATGCCACGTCGTGGGCTCGGAGTAGTTCGACGGCTTCGTCGCACGCGAAGCTTGCATGACGGGCCTCCAGTGCGTGTCGAATCGGGGTGTCCTCGTCGATGTCGAGCGCGACCCGATCGTCACCGAGCTTGTCGTCGCGTCGACCGGCCAACTCGACCGCTTCCGACGTCGACCGCGGAAGCAGATCGAAGAAGTCGGCGAGCTTGGCCGCGTCGAATTGCAGGTTCGGCGGCAACTGCCAGAGAATCGGACCGAGTTTCGGCCCGAGACCCAGCACACCCGCCGCGAAGAAATTCGCCAGCGCAGTCTCCACCCCCACGAGCCTTTTCAGGTGCGTGATGTACCGGCCGCCCTTGACCGAGAAAACGAAGTTCTCCGGAGTCTCGTTCCGCCACTTCACGAAGCTCGACGGCTTCTGCATCGCGTAGAAGGTCCCGTTGATCTCGATGGAGGACAACCGTTCCGACGCGTACTCCAACTCCCGCCGATGCGGCAGACCCTTCGGATAGAACTCCCCACGCCACGGCGCATACGTCCAGCCGGAGATGCCTATCCGAACCTCGGGTGCTCGCCTGCGCACTGCCATGACGAGATCCTATGCGCAGACTTCACCCGGCCCGGTCGTTCCGCACATGCATCACACCGGAAGGGAGGTCTTGCCGGTCTCGCGGATGGTGAGAACGGTCGCGACACCGATCGCGCAGACACCCATCACCCAGTAGGCAGGCGACATACTGTTGCCGGTCGACTCGACGAGTTGCGCGGCGACATAGGGAGCCGTGCCACCTGCTGCGATGGTGCCGATGTTGAAGCCAAGAGATACACCCGTATACCGAACCGAACGCGGGAACAGCTCGGTGAACAGCGGGAACGCGGGCACCTGGACCACTCCGTTGAGCACCATGTAGACGAAGTACACGGCGCCGACCACGACGATGCTCCCCGTCGAGCCCAGAATCATGAACGCCGGCAACGCGATCACGATGTAGGCGAGGTATCCGCCGAGAAGAATCGGTTTCCGACCGAATCTGTCGGTGAGCATCCCGCTCAACGGGAAGGTCGCACAGGCCAATGCGATGCTGACGGCCGAAGTCCAGTAGACGGCGTCCTTCGAGAATCCGAGATCCTTGATCAGATAGACGCTGAAGTACGTCAGACCGATGTACCCCGACCCGTTCATCGCGATGGCGATTCCGATGACTCGAAGTACCGACAGTGGGTTCTTCTTCACCACGTCCGACAGTGGACTTTTGACGACTTGATTCTTCTCGGCCATCTCCTCGAACTCCGGACTGTCCTCCAACTTCAACCGCACGCGCAGACACACCACAGCCAGCGGCAGGGCCAACAGGAAGGGTATGCGCCATCCCCACGACGACATCTGTTCGTCGGTTGTTCCGAGCGCGACGAGACCGACAACCGCTGCGGCGACGGCGAATCCGAGCGTCGACCCGATCGGGGTGAACGACCCGAAGAATCCCCGACGGTTCGGCGGCGCCGATTCGGCGATGTACGTTGCGGCTCCTCCGATTTCTCCGCCCGCCGAGAATCCCTGTGCGAGTCGGATGATCACCAGCAGAATCGGAGCAAGAAAGCCGACGGAAGAGTGTGTCGGCAGCAGTCCGAGTACTCCACACGCAATGCCCATGCAGACCACGGTGATGACGAGCGCAGACCGCCTACCACGTCGGTCACCGAGTCGTCCGAAGAAGATGCCGCCGAGCGGCCGCGCGACGTAGGCGACACCGAACACGGCCAACGTCGCCAGAATCGACACGCCGGGACTCGTCGACGGAAAGAACAACGGCGCGATGACGACGGCGAGGAATCCGTATACCGCGAAGTCGTAGTACTCGATCAATGTGCCGACGCCACCGGCAATCGCGGCCCGTCGTGCGGTGGTCGAGCCGGTCGTGGACGCCGGGTCAGCGGTGCCGGACCTTGCAGGGGGATGTTCCACGTTGGTCATTGTGCTTGTCCTTGCTGTACGAGTGAATGTTCGGCAATCAGAAGTTCGTAGGATCCGCCGGCTTCGATGACCTTGACGGTTCGTGCATTGGGGGGACTCCCCACCATCTCGGTGCCATCCGCGGTGCTCAGTGTCGCCGTTCGCCAGTCGAGCGTCACCGAATCACCTGTCGCCACGGCCGTCGACACACCCGGAATGGTAATGAGCGGAACACCGTTGAACGTCTCTCCGCGCCAGAACCCGGGTGAGAACGATTCCGCCACGATCGCCGAGATGCCTGCGTTGCGCAGCGCGACCATCGGTGGGTAGTGGGGATGTCCGTATCCGAAGTTTCGTCCGCCGACGATGATGTCACCCTTCCGAACTCGGTCCGCGAAACCCGGATCGTATGCCGACATGCACACGGACCGCAGATGGACCGGGTCGTACGACTTGATGTTCGACACTCCCACGACGAGATCGATGTCGAAGTCGTCGCCGAAGATCCAGGCGACTCGTCCGTCGATGACGTCCGGAGGTGGTGGATATGTGCTCGTCACGCCGACTCCTCCACGCGCTCGTCGCCCCATGGACTCCACTCCTGAACGGTGCCTGCCACGGCGCTCGCTGCAACGGTGAACGGCGAACCCATGTAGATGTTGGCGTCCGAGCTACCCATCCTGCCCGAAATGTTCAGCACACCAGTGGAAATACAGTTCTCACCGGCCTGCAGGGGTTTCTGGTAACCGAAGCAGAAGTCGCAGCTCGACACCGCGATGTGGGCCCCGGCGGCGCGCAACACATCGAGAATGCCTTCTCTCTCCGCTTGTTCGTGCACCTTCTGCGACGTCGGCACCACGTTCAGTTCGACGCCGGGTGCGACGGACCTGCCATCGAGAACCAGGGCAGCAGCACGAAGGTCCTCGATCCGGCCACTCGCGCAGGATCCGATGAACGCCTTCGTGATCGGCGTCCCGCTGAGCTCGCCTGCAGTCTTCGTGTTGGCAGCGCGCGCCGAGCCAGGTTGGACGACACGAGGCACGACAGATCCGAGATCGATCGTATGCCGGGCGGCGTATGTTGCATCGGCATCGGGGTAGACGGGCTCGAACTCTCTCCGGGCCACGGCTTCGGCGTATTCGAGCGACGTCTCGTCCGGCTCGAACACCGCCGACACTGCACCGGTGAACATCGCCATTCCGCACAGTCCCTGCCGATGATCGATCTTCATCGCTCGCGCCCCAGGGCCGCCGAATTCCATCACCTGATGGGCACATCCGTCGGCGCCCACGAGATCGATGATGGTGTGGACCAGATCGCGGCTGTCCACTCCCGGTCCGAACTCTCCGACGAGATCGAAACGCGTCGTCGCCGGGATGTCGAGGTACACCTTGCCGGTCACCCACGCCTCGATGAGGTCACGGCGGATACCCCAACCGAGAGCGCCGAATGCGCCGACACCACTGATGTGACCGTCGAAGTGGACGAGGAAGTCACCCGGAATCGCCAGCCCCAGTTCGGCGGTCAGCTGATGACCGATTCCCACACCCTCGTGCAGTTCGATGCCGAAGAACTCGCACCAGTCGCGGGTGACCTTGTGAACCTCGGCCTCGGTGTCGTTGTTCTTCGTCAACATGTGGTCGATGAACACGACATACCGGCTCGGATCCGTCAGCTCGGTCATTCCGAAATCGTCACGCATCTGCCGGAACATGACGTCGGTGTACCCCGGGAAGTCGTAGGCGATCATGCGGGCGGGGCTGACCGCCCGATTCTCGCCCGCGCGGACCGATTCTCCGCCGCATGCCCGCCCGAGGATCTTCTCGGTCATCGTCGATCCCACTGCGCCGGTCACCGGTTCGCCTCGGCTGGAAGGTACTTACGCTGCATCGCCTCGACCTCGGGGAACCCGATGAGGTCGACGAACTCGTGATGGGACAGCGCATCGGCGCTGACGGATGCAGGTGGTTCGCCTCCGGCGAGTCGTCTCAGCGCCTCGCGTGCCGCACCCGTCGCGGCCATCAGCACCTGAGTCGGCAACAGCGCCAGGCGAACTCCGATGCGATCCAATACTTCCGGCGTGAAGTCGCGCTCGGTCCACGTGGAGGCCGTCAACGTCGCCATCAGTGGGACACCGACCTCCCTGTGGCACCGTTCCCATTCCTCGATCGTCTCGAAGGTCTTGGTGACCGGCATGATCATGTCGGCACCGGCCTCGACGTACGCCTGGGCGCGACGGATGGCGTCGTCGCCGCGAGAATCGGTGCGCGCGATGAGAAGTACGTCGTCGGGAATCGAATCCCGTACCGCTCGAATCTTTCCTGTCGCCACCGGGACGTCGACCAGATCGACCGGCTCGCCCACACAGATCGGACAGGATTTCGGCGAGACCTGGTCTTCCATGAACATTCCTTGGACGCCTGCATCCACGAACCTCGACGCGGTCCGCGCGGCATTGACGGCATTGCCGTACCCCGTGTCGATGTCCGCCACCAGAGGAAGCGTCGAAGATTCACCGATCGTGCGCACCGCCTGCAGGTTCTCCGTCATCGTGTACAGCTCGGCGTCGGGTAGGCCGAGCGCTGCGGACACGGCGAATCCCGACGCGCACAGTGCATCGAAGCCTGCCTGCTCTGCAAGGCGAGCCGTCAGCCCGTCCCACACTCCGGGTGCATACACGAGTCCACGACTCGTCATTTCCTTGAGGTTCGAAGGGAGGGTCGAGGGGAGGGTCGAGTGCGTCATGTGTACCTTCCGTTTCGTATTGCGGAATGCATTCCGTATTTCGCTGACCTGAAGGTAGAGTGGCGGGCGTCACATGTCAAGCAGCCTCGAGCGCGAGGGCTGTTCGTATGATGACGAGACCGATCACGCGTCGAGACCGAAAGTGAGTACCTGTGGCTGCGCCCATCGAGTCCGAAACCCAGGCGGGCCGCGACATCGTCGGGGCCGTCCTGAAGGCCTGTGGATTGCTCGAACATTTCGACGCCTCCCATCCCACGTGGACCCTCAACGAACTCACGACGGCCAGCGGCATGAACAAGACGACGGTGCATCGACTCATGACGACTCTCATACACGCGGGGTGGATAGACCGCACGACAGAAGGCGCCTACCGCGTCGCGATGCCGGTGTTCGAGATCGGCTCGGCCGCGTTGGTACAGCTGGACATCCGCACTGCTGCACGGCCGTTCATGGTCGACCTCGCGAAGACCTTCGGGGACACGGCATATCTGATGGTGCCGGCCGAGGAAGGCGCAGTCTGCATCGACCGCCTCGAGGGAAGCAATCCGCTCGTCGTCGCCGGGATCAACATCGGGTCGGTGATGCCCTACCACGCCGCGGCCGGTCCGATCGTGATGCTCGCATTCTCGGAAGCACTGCGAGAGAGATGGTTTCGACGGGAACTTCAGCGGTTCACCGAACGAACACGCACCGACCCCACAGCTCTGGTCGATCATCTGAACACCGTGAAGTCGGCGGGCTACTCGGTGAGCGACTCGGACTATCTGGAGGGGGTTGCCGCCGTGGCGGCACCGATCCTCGGCCGCGACGGAACCGCAGTTGCATCGATCAGCATCGGGGGCCGCGTCGAGGCCTTCGAAGGGAATGCTCTCGACGAGAAGATTCAGAGGGTGCGCGACGCCGCCGCACGTTTGACCAGGGTCGCAGAAGCTCTACCTGCACCTACGTGAGCCTTGCTCCTCGACGGCGTTATAACCCGCTGCTCTATCGGTAGCCTGGACAGAGTGAAAGCCGCGCCGACGATCGGGTCCATCCTGCTTGCCTGTGTTCTCGTCGGCGCGGATGCGGTCGCCGACCCGTCGTCGTCGCGTGTTCAGGTGAGCGCCGCTGCCGTGCCTGCCCTCGGACTCACGGCGAACCCGGCACCGGTCGCGGCCGAGATGGTCGCGGGTGTGAGCTCGGGCGTGCAGGTGGGTGCAGACATATCGGTCGGCGCTGAGATGTCGGAGTCGGAATCGCGCACCTCCGCATGGAACGAGTTTCCATACCTTCGGTACACCGCGATGTTTGCCCCCGACGTGGCTGTCGCCGAACTGTCCTGGCAGGGAACTTCGGTGAACACCAACGATCTTGCGATGCACGTCCGCGACACGGGTAGCGACTCCTGGGGTCCAGCAGTCGCAACGGCCCGTCCCGAATCGCCCGGGGGATCGATCGACCTGACGACGACCGTCCGAAACATCAGCGGCGCAGTGGAAGTGATGATCATCGATTCACCCCGCGTCGATCGCTCTTTCGCCGAGGACAACGCCGAGCCCGACGGGGCGTTCGCCGAGCCGGGCTCGTACGACTTCGCACTGCAGCACATCACCGACACTCAATACATCTCGCGCGACGACCCGACGGTGTACGACGACATGACGCAGTGGACCGTCGACAACGCCGAGTCGTACGACATCGACTACAGCATGCATACCGGCGACATCATTCAGAGCTGGATCAGCCCGGGGCGACCGGACACGCAGTCCCGCAGCGAGTTCGAGGCCGCCGGTGAGGCGATGAAGCTTCTGGAGGACGCGGGGATTCCGCACGGGGTTCTACCGGGCAACCACGACAACCTCTGGAACGTCGCGGGCAAACTGGTGCCGGGCATGCACGAAGAGAACCACGCGCTGTACAACGAATACTTCGGGCCACAGAGATACCGCGATCAGCCGTGGTGGGGAGACTCTTTCACGTCCGAGGACAACTCGGCGCACTACGATCTCGTCGACATCGCCGGCGCGAAATTCCTGATGCTCTACATCGGGTACAACCCACCCGAGAAGGTCATGAAGTGGGCCGAGCAGGTGCTCGACGACCATCCGGATCGCAACGTCGTCATCGGAACGCACTACTACCTCGACGAGGGCGGCGAGAAGAAGCTGATGGCGTTCGGGGACATCGGTGCCAGCTCCGGCCAACAGATCTGGAATCGACTTGTGGTGCCGCATGATTCGGTGTTTCTCGTGCTGTCCGGCCACGTCGACGGACAAGCCACCGTCGTCGATTGGCAGATCGGTGACACCGACCGAACCGTCGTACAGCTCCTCGCCGACTATCAGTACTTCGAGGTGGAAGGGGAGCGTACCGCCGGTTTCCAGCGCCTGCTGCAGTTCGACATCGACGGCGAAACACTTGCCGTCACGACACATTCGCCTGCTCTCGACAGGTTCGACGTCGAAAGTTTCGACCCTCGTCGTCGATTCGAGCCTGCGGACGGCGAATTCGTCGCCGACTTCACGCTGCGCGCGGATGTACCTCGCGCCGTCAGCGCCCGATAGCCGCCCAGGTCTCGCGCTGAACCTCCCGCCCCAACAGGTTGGTCTGCGTCACCACCACCTCGGTCGCTCCGGCGTCGAGATACCGCTGTATGCCGGCCTGGACCTCGGCAGCTGACCCGACCAGAGCCAGTTCCGACGCACGCTCCAGCCCTTCGGCGGCGATCACGCGCTGGTAGGACGGTATGCCGTCGTACAGAGACATGGCACCCTCGGCTGATGCACGCCCGGCGTCGACGTCGTCGGTGACGAGCGCGGCAACGAAGGCGATGACCCGTACCGGCGGCCGCCCTGCATCGGCTGAAGCCTTGTTCACCTGGGGAACAATGCTGTCCTCCAGGACCCGAGGGCCCGCCAGGAACGGCAGGATGCCGTCGGCGAGCTCACCGCTCGCTCGCAATGCGCGAGGTCCCATTGCCGCGACGAGGAGAGGCAGATCGGTGCCCGCACCGGCTACTGCCGTCGAATAGATGGGGGCTGCGGTCAACAGCTCGCCGTGATGATCGGCAGTTCCTGTTTCGACGAGCGACCGAGCGACGGTCAAGAACTCTCGGACGAGTTCGACGGGCTTGGAGTAGGGAAGCCCGAAGGCGACCTCGACCAGATGCGGCGCACCGAGCGCCAGTCCGAGCTGGAATCTGCCGTGCGTGGCGGCCTGAACCGTCTGCGCCTGCGACACCACCAGCAACGGATGACGGGCGAAGATGGGCACGGCCGATGTCCCCACCTTCAACTCCGGCACTTCTCGCCCGACGATTCCCGCGAGTGTGATTGCGTCGTAGTCGAATCGTTGACCGAACCATACCGACGTGATTCCGGCGGAGGACGCCTCTTTCGCCTGCTCGACGACCTCCTCCACCGCGTTTCCTTCGTTCACCGTCGTCAGCGCAACACCGATAGTCATGGCACCTTCAACCACGCTCGGTGCGGGCCGATTCCTCGAACGACACTTAGGATCTCGCTGATTTCAACACTGGACCTCGGCCGGGGATATAGCTTCGAGGGGTGCCTACCGCGGAAGACCTCCTCGCTGCCGTTCAAGGTTCGCCCGACGCCGTCGCCGTACACGACCGAGCGGCATGGGTGAATCTGTATGCGCGAGCGGGGGTCGTCAACGATCCTGTCGGTTCTCGCCCACACCGGGGCCGCGATGCCATCGAACGGTTCTACGACACGTTCATCGCACCGAACACGATCAACTTCCACGTCGAGAACGACATCGTTGCCGGAATGACGGTCGTGCGTGACCTGTCGCTGGAGACCATCATGTCCACCGGCGCAACGGTCGACGTGCCGATGCATCTACGTTACGACCTCGTCGACGAGGACGGCGCGCTGAAGATCGCCCGCCTTGCCGCGCACTGGGAACTCGGCCCGATGATAGGACAGCTGTTGCGCACGGGCACAAAGGGATTGGCGGCGTCGATGAAACTGACGCCTCAGCTCGTCGCGCACCAGGGACTGTCAGGGATTGTCGGATTCATGGGCGGATTGCGAGGCGTCGGACGCAAGGGCAAACACCTCGCTGCGGACGCACTTGCCGCCGCTTCCCGCGGCGACGGGCCGGCGGTCCACGAGCCACTGCGCGGCGCGACCTTCCGCAAGTTCATCGTCGCAGGGCGAACCGTCAGTGCCACAACCGAGTTCATCTCCGGCGGCGGAGTGGTCTTCGTCGAGTTCAAGGCCGATTCTCTGGACATCGACTCCATCACGACCTTCGACAACCGACACGACAGCTGATTCGTCGAGTAGTGAATCTCGACTGTTCGAGATTCAATCGAACTAGTGTTCGACAAGCGGCAGTTCGTGGGTTAGACTTTGTGCATGCTTTCGGGGGATAGCGTTGCAGGGGAGAATGATCCGGTGCTGAGCGAGTCGGCACCGGATGGGCCGGTGCTGGCTGGGTCCGATGGGTCGGTGTCGGATGATGCGGCATCTGAAGCTGCGCCTGGTGATGCTGGGCCTGATGCGGCTGCGTCTGGTGATGCTGGGCGTGGTGATGCTGTGTCTGATGATGCGGCACCTGGTGATTCTGGTTCGGGGCCTGATGATTCGGGGTCGGGTGAGTCCGAGTCGGATGAGCCTGAGTCGTATGTGGACAAGTTGGGTTTGAGGGTGCGTGATCATGCGGTGTTGCCGATTGTGGATATGGATGTGTTGGGGGCGGTGTGTGGGATCGAGGAGCAGGTGGC
>NZ_BCXH01000026.1 GCF_001895005.1 Rhodococcus yunnanensis NBRC 103083
AAGAACGTCATGAACGAGAAGAACGGCAACAACACCGCACCGGTCGCATACATGTGATGCGCCCACACCGCGATCGACAGCGCCGCGATCGCGATCGTCGCATAGATCAACGTGGTGTACCCGAACATCGGCTTACGCGAGAACACCGGGAAAATCTCCGACACGATCCCGAAGAACGGCAACGCGATGATGTACACCTCGGGATGACCGAAGAACCAGAACAAGTGCTGCCACAACAACACCCCACCGGTCGCCGGATCGAACAGATGCGCACCCAGATGCCGATCCGCCGCCAACCCCAACAACGCCGCCGTCAGCAACGGAAACGCCAGCAGAATCAGAATCGAGGTCACCAGAATGTTCCAGGTGAAAATCGGCATCCGGAACATCGTCATCCCCGGCGCCCGCAAACAGATCACCGTGGTGATCATGTTGACCCCACCCAAAATGGTGCCCAAACCAGCCACCGCCAACCCCATGATCCACAAGTCCGCACCCACACCCGGCGAATGCAACGCCGACGTCAGCGGCGTGTACGCCGTCCACCCGAAGTCCGCGGCACCACCCGGGGTGATGAACCCGGCCGTGGTGATCAACGCCCCGAACAGATACAACCAATACGAAAACGCATTGAGCCGCGGGAACGCCACATCAGGGGCACCGATCTGCAACGGCAGAATGTAGTTCGCGAACCCGAACACGATCGGCGTCGCATACAACAACAACATGATCGTGCCGTGCATGGTGAACAACTGGTTGTACTGCTCGTTGGACAAGAACTGCATCCCCGGCACAGCCAACTCGGCGCGCATCAACAACGCCATCAACCCACCGACCAAGAAGAACCCGATCGAGGTCGCGATGTACATGATCCCCAACACCTTGGGATCAGTCGTCGTCACCGCCTTGTGAAGA
The DNA here is from genome assembly GCF_001895005.1 of Rhodococcus yunnanensis NBRC 103083. Taxonomy (GTDB): domain Bacteria; phylum Actinomycetota; class Actinomycetes; order Mycobacteriales; family Mycobacteriaceae; genus Rhodococcoides; species Rhodococcoides yunnanense. The sequence continues at coordinate 916 of NZ_BCXH01000026.1, forward strand.
AAAGAACCCTTCGGTCCCATCCTCGGCGGAAAAGGCCTCGCCGCCGTCACAGCGGGAGTCGGCCTAGGCGCTAGGGCAGTCACTGATCCTCCTGAAGACGCGAGTGGGAACATCGTAAACCGCTGACGCCCCGAGTACTACCTTTGGTCGTAGGAACGCCGAATGCCCTGTCACCGCGACCGGCGAACAGGGCATTCGGATGAAGCGAATCGGAGTCAGGATCCCAGCACGCAGAACTGGCCGGAGGTCAGATTGAGTGCCAACGACAAGGGTCCGACGCAATCGACCCCGGCGGCTTCGGCCGTTGCTCCCGAACCCCATCCAGCGATCGCGACAGTGGTTGCTCCGTCCGCCCAGGAGTGTGCGATACCGCCGCCGAGTGCCCACGCATACGCCGTGCCCGCATTCTTCGATGCACCCAACGCCGTTCCGTACCCGTTGGCGTAGGTAGTGGCCGCGCCGGTCCCGTCGGTCACGCTGACGGCGGTGCCGCTTTCGGCGGCCCCGGCATCGGCGACGCCCGGGCCCGTGGAGGTGGCCCCACAACTGGCGGTGCCGTCGACCCGTATGTCGTTTGCCGAGGGCGGCGAGACGCAGCTCACCGGGGCAGCTGCTGCGGTGCCTGCGCCGAGGAATCCGGCCGCGGCGACACCGGTGCCGATTGTGAAAAGTGCTGCAGTGCGGGACATTCGACTACCGAACCGTGACTTGGAATCATCCTGGGACGAGCGGCGGAGCGAAGAAAAGGCAGTGGAAGGGGAGAACAACAGGAGGCTCCTTCACGGGAGATAAATGGGTCGGTGCGGCACACCGTACCCCGGTTCTGCGCTCAGGTCATCAGTGAATGTTCCCTACGGCTGTAACGATTCGACTCTTCCGCCGATCCGCGCGCGAGTGTCCTACCATCCTGGGATGAGACGCAGCCTGATCGCAGCCCTGGTCGGATCCTTCATTCTGCTGACAGGCTGCTCGGGGTCGGGCAGCGACGCAGGTTCGTCGGCGCCCGACTCGTCCTTTTCCGAGCCGGGCGTGGCGCTCGCTCCGGAATCGGGGTTCCAGTCCCGCGATCAGGCGCCGGTACCGGCGGAGCGCAAAGAGGTTGTGACGGGCCAGGTTTACATCACCTCCGATGATCCGATCGAGGCGGCTCGTGACGCGGTGTCGGCCGTGGAGGCGGTGGGCGGCCGCGTGGACAACCGATCCGAGAATCCGGAGACGGACAATTTGACGGCCAGCAGCTCGATCACCGCTCGCATTCCGGCCGACGAACTCACCGGCACACTCGCGCGCATCGAGGACCTGGGCAAGGTGACCTCGGTCAGCATCACGCGCGACGACGTCACCATGCAGTATCAGGATCTCGATGCACGGATCGCGGCATTGCAGGCCTCGGTGGATCGATTGAAGGCGTTGATCGCGGGCGCGAACAACACGGCGGATCTGATCGAGGCGGAGACTGCGTTGTCGAGCAGGCAAGGCGAGCTGGACAGTCTGACTTCGCAGAAGAACTACCTCGCGGATCAGGTGGATTTGTCCACCATCACAGTGCAATTCAGTACCGACGACGTCACCCCGTCGCCGGGTCCGGACTCGTTCTGGGACGGTCTGGTCGCGGGCTGGCATTCGCTTCTCGACGCGATGCACGATGGTGTCGTCGGTCTCGGACGTGCGATTCCGTGGATCGGCGCGCTCGGGGTCGGCGCCGCAGTGGTGTATCTGATCGTTCGGCTGACGCGTCGAAGCCGGTCGACGGAACCCGTTCGGTCCGCTGAGTCCGAGACAGTGGCGAACCCGGACACCGAGCCCCCGCGGGAGTAGCCCCGCCTACACCCTTCTCTCCTACACGCTGCCCGCGAAGCCGTGTTGCCGCCACGCCTCGTACATGACGACGGCTGCGGCGTTGGCGAGATTGAGTGACCGTCGCCCTGGGATCATCGGGATTCGGAGTTTGTCGGTGACGTGCGAATCGCCGAGGACGTCGTCGGGTAGCCCGGTCGGTTCGGGTCCGAACAACAACACGTCGCCGGGTTCGTAATCGACAGCGGTATGGAAAGTCGACGAGTGCGCGGTGTAGGCGAAGACTCGTGTCGGTGCGAGCGCATCCCACGCCGCGGACAGGTTCTCGTGCACCGTCACCGAGGCGAGGTCGTGGTAATCGAGGCCTGCACGTTTGAGTTTGGGCTCGGACATGTCGAAGCCGAGGGGACCGACGAGGTGGAGCTCGCAGCCGGTGCCGGCCACGAGCCGTATGGCGTTGCCGGTGTTCTGCGGAATTCGGGGCTCGAAGAACATGAGACGAAACACCCGGCTCACTCTGCCACCTCCGTCACAGGGAGGATGGGGCAGGTGGACGACGAACAGATCATCGGTGAGGACTACTCCGACGCGCGGCTCGACCGACAGCAGTGGACGGATCGCACCTACGTATCGTGCAACTTCCGAGATGCCGATCTCAGTGGCGTGAAGACATCGTCGGTGGTGTTCACGGAGTGCGATTTCACCGGAACCGATCTGACCGAGTCTGTCCATGTCAACGCTGCATTCCGGTCGTGCACGTTCACCCGGGCCACTCTGCAGCACAGTACTTTTCGGAACTCGACCTTCATGGGATCGACATTCGTCGACTCTCGGATGCGTCCGGCGACGTTCGACGAGGTCGACTTCACGTTGGCCGGGCTCGGGGGAGCGGACATGCGCGGGATGGATCTGACCGGGTGCCGGATGTCGGAGGCCAACCTGGTCAATACGGACCTCCGGAAGGCGATACTGCGATCGGCCGATCTGTCCGGTGCACGAACCACCGGTGCCAAACTGCAGGAGGCGGATCTTCGCGGCGCCCGTGTCGATGCGAACCTCTGGGTAGGCGCGGCACTCGCCGGTGCCCACATCGAGTTCACCCAGGCCGTGGCGTATGCACACGCGCACGGCCTCGCGGTCGAGGGTTGACGACACGCGTCCGGTGCCGCCTGGAACAATGGTCGACGTGACTGCGACGATCCTTGACGGCAAAGCGACCCGCGACGAGATTTTCGTCGACCTGACCGCGCGAGTGACTGCTCTCCGTGAGCGTGGCATCGTTCCTGGGTTGGCGACAGTGCTGGTCGGCGACGATCCGGGCTCGGCTGCGTATGTGCGCGGCAAGCACAACGACTGCGCGAAGGTCGGAATCACGTCGATTCGCCGCGACCTCCCCGCCGACATCTCGCAGGAGGATCTCGACGCCGTCATCGACGAGCTGAACGAGAATCCGGAATGCACCGGTTACATCGTTCAGCTGCCACTGCCGAAGCATCTCGACGAGAACGCCGCACTCGAAAGAATCGATCCGTCCAAGGATGCGGACGGTCTTCATCCGATCAACCTCGGCAGGCTCGTTCTCGGTAAGGAAGCGGCACTGCCCTGTACGCCGCGAGGCATCGTCCACCTGCTTCGTCGATACGATGTCGAACTCGCCGGGGCGCATGCCGTGGTGATCGGTCGGGGTGTGACCGTCGGTCGTCCCATCGGGTTGCTGCTCACTCGGCGGTCCGAGAATTCGACGGTGACGCTCTGCCACACCGGCACCAAGGATCTCGCCGAGGAGGTTCGCCGCGCGGACATCGTCATCGCCGCAGCCGGGGTACCGGGGATCGTCACCGCCGATATGGTCAAGCCAGGCGCAGCGGTCCTCGATGTCGGGGTCGCCCGGACCGAGGACGGTCTGCGGGGCGACGTCGCAGCCGACGTCGCCGATGTCGCGGGCTTCCTGTCACCCAATCCCGGTGGCGTCGGCCCGTTGACGCGGGCGTTCCTACTCGCGAACGTCGTCGAACGGGCCGAGAAGGTTTCGGCCGAGACCGCGGCGGTCTGAGCTCGATGGGGGAGCGGATCCGCAGGAACCTGCCGCTGATCCTGGTGCTGATCGTGATTTTTGCGGCGCTGGTGCTGGTTCTCGCGGATCGGTGGCGCCGAGGCGCTTTCGTGCTCGGTATCGCCACCATCCTTGCTGCAGGTTTTCGCATGTGCCTGCCGGAGAACCGAATCGGTCTCCTTCAGGTGCGCAGCCGTGCATTCGACGTGTCCGCGCTGGCCCTGGTGGGCGGAGCCATCGTGTTTCTCTCCGCCTCGATCGACCCGCTCGGCACCGACTGACATCGCTCAGTCGGTGCGGCGCGGCCTACTCGCTCGCGCCTGATCCAGGGTCTCCCCGAGAAGTTTCGCGACGGCTCCGGCTTCGGTCAGGAATCCGTCGTGTCCATCGCGTGACTGGATGACCTCGAGCCCTCGGCATTCGGGCAGACCGCGAGCGATCTCCTTCTGCTGCCGTAGCGGGTAGAGACGGTCCGAGTCGACGCCGCCGACGATGGTCGGCACGCTCGCGCGGGCGAGTGCAGCGTCCACTCCGCCGCGGCCGCGGCCGATGTCGTGTCGGTTCATGGCTTCGGTCAGCAGGACGTAGGTGCCTGCGTCGAATCGGTCGACCAGTTTGGTCGCCTGATGCTGCAGGTAGCTCTGGATGGCGTAACGGCCACCGTTCCAAGGATCCTCGTCGGTCTGCGGGGAGTTGGCGAACCGGATGTCCAACTCGCTCTCGGTGCGGTACGTCAGATGAGCGATCCGACGTGCGATTCCGAGACCGGTTCGAGGCGCACGGCCGGTTCCGTAATAGTCCCCGCCTTGCCAGTCCGGGTCCGAGGTGATGGCCTCGATCTGGGTGGTCTGTGTGCCGATCTGGTCGGCGGTCGCGCGGGCGCCGACGGCGAGAACCAAGGCGGCCGTGACCCTCTCGGGGTAACCGACTATCCACTCGAGTGTCCGCATGCCGCCCATCGAGCCACCGACTACGGCAGCGAACCGTTCGATGCCGAGAATGTCGGCCAGTGCGACCTCGGCGGCGACCTGATCCCGAATGGAGATTTCCGGGAAGCTGCTTCCGTAGGGTGTGCCGTCCGGGCCGATCGAGGACGGTCCCGTGGTGCCACCGCATCCGCCGAGGACATTGGTGGCGATGACGCACCATTCGTCGGTGTCCACGGGGGCGCCTGGACCGACCATGCCGTTCCACCACCCCGCCAGTGCATGCGCGGCGTCAGGCGGGCCGGACACGTGGGAATCTCCGGTCAGCGCGTGTTCGACGAGTACGACGTTGTCACGGGCGGGTGATATCTCACCCCACCGCTGTACCGCAACCGTCACATCGGAAAGAGTGGCGCCACTCTCGAGTTCGAGGGAGCCGATGTCGATGTGGCCGAGCCGTCCGTCCGGCGCAGGCAGGCCTGCGGCCGAACGGACGTCGTGCACGGAGCTGATGGTCAAGATGCCGCCGCTGCGAATCCGGCCTCGAGATCGGCGAGGATGTCGTCGATGCCTTCGATTCCGACTGCGAGCCTGACCAGGCCCGGGGTGACGCCGGAGGCCAGCTGCTCCTCGGGAGTCAACTGCGAGTGAGTGGTCGATGCAGGGTGGATGACAAGTGAACGCACATCACCGATGTTAGCCACATGGCTGTGCAGGCTCAGTGCGTTGACGAACTTCTTGCCCGCGTCGATGCCGCCCTTCAGCTCGAATGCGACGATCGCACCCTGACCCTTCGGTGCAAGTTCCTGCCCGCGGGAGTACCACGGCGAGGACTCGAGGCCCGCGTAGTTGACGCTCGCCACGTCCTCGTGCGCGTCTAGGAACGCAGCGACCTTCTGTGCGTTCTCGATGTGACGCTCGATGCGAAGACTGAGAGTTTCGAGCCCCTGGCTGATGAGGAAAGCGTTGAACGGCGAGATCGCTGCGCCGATGTCGCGGAGCAGCTGCACTCGTGCCTTGAGCGCGTAGGCGGGCGCGCCGAGATCGGCGAACACGACACCGTGGTAGCTGGGGTCGGGCGTGGTGAAGTTCGGATGACGACCCTGAGTCCAGTCGAATGTCCCGCCGTCGACGATGACGCCTGCGATGGCAGTGCCGTGGCCACCGAGGTACTTGGTGGCCGAGTGCACGACGATGTCGGCTCCGTGCTTCAGCGGCTGGATCAGGTACGGAGTCGCGACGGTGTTGTCGAGGATCAGGGGGATCCCGTTCTCGTGGGCGACGCCTGCGACACCCGGGATGTCGAAAATGTCGTTCTTGGGGTTCGAGATGGTTTCGCCGTAGAACGCCCGTGTGGTCGGGGTGATCGCGGCACGCCACTGTTCGAGGTCGTCGGGGTCGTCGACGAAGGAGACCTGGATGCCCAACTTGGGCAGCGTGTAGTGGAACAGGTTGTAGGTGCCGCCGTACAGGCGTGGGCTCGAGACGATGTGGTCGCCTGCCTCGGCGATGTTGAGGATCGCCAGCGTCTCGGCGGCCTGACCCGAGGACACGAGCAGCGCCGCGACGCCACCCTCGAGCGCGGCGATCCGCTGCTCGACTGCATCCTGAGTCGGGTTCATGATGCGCGTGTAGATGTTGCCCGGCTCGGCGAGCCCGAACAGCGCCGCCGCGTGATCGGTGCTGTCGAAGGTGTAGGACGTGGTCTGGTAGATCGGGAGTGCGCGGGCGTGGGTGACGCCATCGGCGTTCTGTCCGACGTGAATCTGCTTGGTTTCGAAACTCCACGATGCCGTGGGGTCTTCGATGGGGGTGCCTACGGCGTCTACGACGTCGGGTGTGTTGTCGGTCATGAGAGGAGAACTCCGTCTTCGAAGGATGTGCAGGATTCGAATCGACTCTCGGTCGCGAGAGCCTGGCGGGGCGTATCGAGACAACAACACATGGTGAACCTCCTCGGGGCCTTCTGGGTCCAGTTGTGGCAGGTCAGTGGGTCCGCCGAGATCAACACATCCCCTTGAGCGAACCCGCGCTTGTCATCCGGCTGCGTCTGCGACCGGACAACCAGGTCTTCACCCGGAGCACCCCACCGCGGTTGGAGGGTTGCCGGCCAGCAAGCCGGGGCTTTCGACGCTGGCACTCATGACCTGGCGAGAATCCTAGCGGTGTGGTCTGTTGTGCGAAATAGGGACACCGCTGCAAGTGTCGGTTGCAGTCGTGGCATCAAGCAGTACGCTTGTAATGTTTGATGGCGCCCCGCTTCGGTGTACACGCGGCACAGGCGATGCAGAGACGGAAGACCACACACTTCCCAGGAGGACACGAACCCCACATGTCCAAGATCAAGGTCGAAGGCACAGTCGTCGAACTCGACGGCGACGAGATGACTCGGATCATCTGGCAGTTCATCAAGGACAAGCTCATCCATCCGTACCTCGATGTCGATCTCGAGTACTACGACCTGGGCATCGAGTATCGCGACAAGACCGATGACCAAGTCACGATCGACGCCGCCAACGCCATCAAGAAGCACGGGGTCGGGGTCAAGTGCGCCACCATCACCCCCGACGAGGCGCGCGTCGAGGAATTCGGCCTCAAGAAGATGTGGCGATCGCCGAACGGCACCATCCGCAACATTCTCGGTGGCACGATCTTTCGTGCACCGATCATCATCTCGAACGTCCCACGTCTGGTTCCGGGCTGGACCAAACCGATCATCATCGGCCGTCACGCCTTCGGTGACCAGTACCGAGCCACGGACTTCAAGGTCCCGGGGCCGGGCACCGTCACCATCACCTACACCCCGTCCGACGGCGGTGAGCCGATCCAGCACGAACTGGTGAGGTTCACCGAGGCGAGTCTCGGCGGCGTCGTGCAGGGCCAGTACAACTTCAACCAGTCGATCATCGACTTCGCGCGCGCGTCTCTGAACTACGGATTGCAGCAGAACTACCCGGTCTACCTATCGACGAAGAACACGATCCTGAAGGCATACGACGGCCAGTTCAAGGACACGTTCCAGCATGTGTACGAGACCGAGTTCAAGGCGGAGTTCGACGCCGCGGGCCTGACGTACGAGCACCGGCTCATCGACGACATGGTGGCGTCGTCGATGAAGTGGGAGGGCGGGTACGTGTGGGCTTGCAAGAACTACGACGGCGACGTGCAATCGGACACGGTGGCGCAAGGGTTCGGCTCGCTCGGGCTGATGACGTCCGTTCTGTTGACTCCCGACGGCAGGACCTGCGAGGCGGAGGCGGCGCACGGCACCGTCACGCGCCACTTTCGTCAGCATCAACAGGGCAAGCCGACCTCGACGAACCCGATCGCGTCGATCTTCGCGTGGACGCGCGGACTCGAGCACCGAGGCAAGCTCGACGGCACCCCGGAGGTCGTCGGCTTCGCTCAGTCTCTCGAAGACGTCGTCATCAGAACCGTCGAAGGCGGCGAGATGACGAAGGATCTTGCCGCACTCGTGGGCGGTGACCAGGGATTTCTGACGACCGAGGAGTTCCTCGGGGCACTCGATGAGAACCTGCAGAAAGCGGCGCGCTGATCGGGGGTATCCACCCGGGTGAGGACAATCACCGCTGATCGATTCGAAATTCGGTTGCGGTCGGGACGACAATCGAAGATCGGGTCCGTCCCCTCTCTTCTTGTCCTCACCGATATCCGTTAGGTCGTATTTTCTGTGTCTGTCACCGGTTCCGCTCTCGCCGGAAATGTTGGCGTCGTGCGTTCGAGGGTGTCGCACGGAGCGAGTACGAGCCGTCGGCCGCACACCACTCGCCGACGGCTCGCCATGCTCGCACTGTCGATAGGTGGCTTCGGCATCGGCACCACCGAGTTCGCGTCGATGGGGTTGCTTCCCGACGTCGCGACGACAATGGGGATTTCGGAGCCGTCCGCCGGTCACATGATCTCGGCGTACGCACTGGGAGTGGTCGTCGGTGCACCCGCGATCGCGACCCTCGCCGCGCGAGTTCCCCGGCGAGTACTGCTGATCACGCTGATGGTGGCGTTCACGCTCGGCAACCTGGGCACGATGTTCGCGCCCAGCTTCCATGAACTGGTCGCGTCCCGGTTCGTCGCAGGCCTGCCGCACGGCGCGTACTTCGGCATCGCGGCACTCGTTGCAGCCCACCTCGCCGAGCCGGGCAAGCGGGCCAAAGCCGTGGCCACGGTCATGATGGGGTTGTCGATCGCCAACGTCGTGGGCGTACCGGCCGCGACGTGGTTGGGGCAGAGCCTCGGTTGGCGAAGTGCATTCGGTGTGGTCGGCGTCATCGGCGCACTGACGGTTGCGGCACTGATCGCGTGGATGCCACGTCTGGACGGCATGCCCACCACCAATCCGATCACCGAACTCGGCGCGCTGCGTCGCAGTCAGGTCTGGATGACGTTGTTCGTCGGCATGGTGGGCTTCGGCGGCATGTTCGCGGTGTACACCTACATCTCGTCGACGCTGACCGATGTGGCTGGTCTGGCGAAAGCGCTCGTGCCGCTGGCGCTGATGATCTACGGCCTCGGCATGGTCGCAGGCAACTATTTCGGTGGGTGGCTGGCCGACCGGTACCAGCTGCGTGGGACGTTCGTCGGGCTGCTCGCGATGGCGGTGTTCCTCGCCGTGTTCGTGCTTGCGGCACACAATCAGATCAGTGCGTTGCTTCTGGTGTTCTTGATCGGGGCCTCGGGTTCGTCCGTCATTCCCGGCCTGCAGACTCGGCTGATGGATGTCGCCGACGATGCGCAGACGCTGGCTGCGTCGCTGAACCACGCGGCATTCAACTTGGCCAATGCCATCGGTGCCGCTCTCGGCGGCGCGGTGATCGCAGGCGGGTTCGGCTACACGGCGCCGGCGGCGGTCGGCTCGGTTCTTGCCGTTGCAGGACTTGCCGTACTCGCGACGGCGATGTGGATGCAGCGACGGACCGACGCCAAGGCTGCTGCCCGCGTCCCTGCTGCCTGACCTCCCGGCCGAGATCGAAGTTGTGTAGCGACTTCGGCTGAAATTCGTCCACAGCTTCGATCTCGGTGAGCAGGAATCAGCTCGAGGTGGTCGCTGCGCCTTCGCCTGCCAGTGTGCTGGCGAACGCCGGGGTCAGCTTGTCGATGACGTACGGCAAGCTCAACAGGCTGGTGAAGTAGATGGCACCGGCCGTGACGTCGTCGGTGAAGACGAGTTTGTTCTCCTTGACCGCATCGAGGTTCTGGTACACCGGTTCCTGCTCGAGCGTCGTACGGTCCTCGGGAGACTCGGTTGCCCACAGCAGTACATCGGCAGCGTTCAGAACCGACAAGTTCTCCAGTGGAATATTGGCCTGGCCGCCACCCTCGGGCGGTGCAAAAGCATCGATCTCGGACGGTACGACGAAGCCGAGCCTCGTCAGGAAGTCGGTGCTCAGCCCGTTCTGGTACGCGATCGCCGCGCCGTCGTAGAACGCGTTCTGAAGGAAGACCGCTTTCGCGCCGTCGAACTCGGGATTCGCGGCCTTGGCCGCGTCGAACTTGTCGGCGATCCCGTCGATGAGCTCGTCGACCTCGTTCTTCTTCCCGAGCGCTGTGCCGATGTTGCGTGCCTGGACATCCCATGGCTCGAAATATCCGGTGTAGTCGCCCGACTGGGCGATGGTCGGTGCGATCTCGCTGAGCTTGGTGTACGACTCCTCGTCCAAGCCTGCATTCGTTCCGACGATCAGGTCCGGCTTCAGGGCGGCGATGCGTTCGTACTGGAAGCCGTCGTCCGCGCTCAGTACCTCGGGCTGTGCATCTCCCAGAGCTTCCTGAGCCCACGGCCACGTTGCGTACGGCTGCTCGCCGTACCACTCGGTGACGCCCACCGGCTTGACACCGAGTGCGAGCAGAGTGTCCTGCTCGGTGTAGCCGACCACCACGACACGTTCCGGTTCGGCGTCGATCGTCGTCTCGCCGAAGGCATGGTCGACGGTGACGGGAAAGGCGCCGCCGGACGAATTGGTGCTGCTCTCCTTGGACGAGTCGTCCGAGGAGGAACATGCGGAGAGCAGCAGTCCTGCCGCCAGTACGGCGGCGGTCAACCGCGTGAATCGCTTGGATTCGACCATGAGGGGTACCTTTCGGGAAGCAGAGAAGTCGGCTAAGGCTAGCCGAGCCTTACTAATTTCGCGATACCCGGTCGCCCGAAATTTTCAGTAGCCACTGCCGAGGTCGTAAACCGTCGAGGCTCCGACGGTCGTCGCGGTGAAGTTCGCGGCGACCCACGTCGAGATCTCCGAGTTCCCACCACGTCCGCCGCCTTGCCCGCCGCCGATGTAGTAGCCGACGTCGCCTGCCTTCACCCACTCCTGAAACTGTTCGAGGCTCGGAGCCGGGTCCCCGCTCCAGCCGCCGATGGCCATCACGGCCGTACCGGAGGCGAGCTCGATGCCTGCTGCCGATTGAGAACCGTTGGTCGCGGCCGCCCAGCGTGAGTCGGCGTTCTGCAGCAGCGTCACCAACGCCGGGTCGGTGCTGCCGCCGTCCATACCTCCCATGCCCCCGCCCGGTGCCTGGTTCATGGTCGGCGCCTCCCTCGCCCCTGTTGCTTCGGACGCTGCTGGGTCGGGCGCCGTCGCTGCCGCGTTGTCCCTGGTGCGAGACGCGCCGCCGAATCCGCCCATGCCGCTCATCTCTCCGCTACCGGCCGGACCGACGCTCGGGATGGATCCAGCATGCGGATTGGCAACTGTGGCAACGGTATAGGCGGCCGTGCCGCCGAGTCCGGACAGCATCGCGAGTGCGATCACCACCGTGGTCGCCCGCCGAATCCGGTGCACCGCACCGAGAGCGAGCCCGACGGCCGCGGCGACCGTGCCCGCGAGGAGGATCCACTTCAGTGCGGGCAACCAGCTCGCGTTGCGGTTCAACAACACCCAGGCCGACACTCCGGATGCCAGGGTCACTGCGGACAGTCCGAATCGTGCCCAGACGCGGTCGCGTTCGAGCCAGAGCGCGTAGACGCCGGTGCCGATCATCCCGGCGATCGCAGGTGAGAGTGCGACGGTGTAATACGGGTGCACGGTTCCGGACATGTAGCTGAAGATCACGCCGGTGACGACGAACCATCCGCCCCACAGAATCAGCGAGGCACGCACCACGTCGGTGCGGGGCGCCCTGCCGCGAGCGACGAATCCCAGAATCAGCGCGATCAGTGCCGCGGGGATCAACCACGAGATCTCGAAGCCCATTTCGCTTCCGAAGAGGCGATCGAGGCCGGTGGAACCACCGAAGCTCGATCCGGCCTGACCCCCGCCCGGCCCGCCCATGCCGCCCGGCATTCCTCCCGCCATGTCGCCCGGCATACCTGCACCCTCAGGTCCGGGCATGGTTTCCGCGGAGCCACCGCCGCGACTCTGCCCGAAGATACGTCCCAGACCGTTGTAACCGAGCACGAGGTCCATGACGGAGTTGTCGGTGGAGCCGCCGATGTACGGGCGCGAGTCCACCGGCCAGACGATGGTGGCAACGACCCACCACCCGGCGGAGACCACGAGAGCCGCTGCCGCCGCAAGAAGATGGATCAGCCGCGGAATCAGGCGAGCACGCCCCGCGACGAGGTAGACCAGTCCGAATGCCGGAAGTACGAGCAGCCCCTGCATCATCTTGGTGAGAAACGCGAATCCGAGAGCGACTCCGGCGAGCGCGAGCCAGCCTGCGGCTCGTCGTCCGACCTCGGTCGAGACCGCGCGGATGACGAAGTAGCCGCCCAGCGTCATCAGGAGCACCAGGAGTGCGTCGGGGTTGTCGAAGCGGAACATGAGTGCCGCCGCAGGAGTCGATGCCAGCACCGCACCTGCCAGCAGCCCCGCACCGGGAGAGGCGACACGCTTGACTGCCGCGTGGACGAGGGCAACCGCGCCGACACCCATCACTGCTTGCGGCACGAGGATGCTGGCACTCGAGAATCCGAAGATCCTCGCAGACAGCGCCATCACCCATATCGACGCAGGCGGTTTGTCGACGGTGATGAAGTTCGACGAGTCGAGCGAGGCGAAGAACATCGCCTTCCAGTTCTGCGCGCCTGCCTGAGCAGCGGCGGCGTAGAAGCTGTTGGCGTATCCGCTCGACGTCAGGTCCCACAGGTACAGCACTGCCGTGCCTGCCAGTAGAACTGCAAGTCCCAGTCGATATCTGTTGCGGACGAGCGGGCTCGTTCTCGTTTCGGTCTCGTGCTGGGTGTTGTCCACCGAAGTCATCGCAGTCTTCTCCCTCTGATCACGCATGCAAGAGTGACCGGAGAACCGTCGGAGCAGCTGCGCGCCAGCTGTGTCTTTGCTGTGTGTGGCGATCTCGCTCGTCCGAGATCTTCACCGAACCTCCACATTTCCCGTCCGTCTCCTCCACGACGGACCTCTACTGTCATGTCCATGAACCGAACCGTGCTGGTCGTGGACGACGAGCCGACCATCTCCGAAGCCGTTGCTGCACGTCTGCGCGGCGAGGGATTCGACGTCGTCACTGCAGCCGACGGTCCGTCCGCAGTCGAGATGTGCGCGCGGGTGCAGCCGGATGCCGTCGTTCTCGACGTCATGCTCCCGGGTTTCGACGGTTTGGAAGTGTGCCGCCGGATTCAGGCCGGTCGGCCGGTGCCCGTGTTGATGCTCACTGCGAAGTCGGACGAGACCGACATGCTCATCGGGCTCGGTGTCGGTGCCGACGACTATCTCTCGAAACCGTTCAGCATGCGCGAGCTCGTGGCACGTGTACACGCACTTCTTCGCCGGGTCGATCGCAGCTCGATGGGGTCCACGCACATGGACGTAGGTCCGATACGAATCGATCATGACGCGCGGCGGGTATCGAGCGACGCGGGTGAGATCCACTTGACGAGCACCGAATTCGACATTCTCGTCTACCTGTCCCATCGTCCGCGTACGGCAGTGGCACGCGAGACGCTCCTGGCCGAGCTGTGGGGATGGGAGGACTCGGCGAGTTCGCGGACAGTCGACAGTCACGTGAAAGCGTTGCGCCGCAAGCTGGGCGGCGATCTGATCCGGACGGTGCACGGCGTCGGATATGCGCTGGAGGTGCCGAGATGACGTTCGACGGAGTCACACGGCTCCTTCCGCGCCCGCTCGATTCCCTGCGGTCGTTCAAACTCAAGGTCGCGCTCATCGTCGGTATTGCACTGACTCTTGCCTGTGTGACGTTCTGGCTCGGTGCTGGAACGCAATTTCGGTACACCCTGCTCGCGGCACTCGTGGTCTCGCTCGCCGCGACGCAGGTGGTCGCGCACGGGATGACGTCGCCGCTGCGGGAGATGACGGCGGCAGCGAAAGCCATGGCACGGGGCGACTATTCGACGCGGGTGCGCGCTACCTCTCGTGACGAGGTCGGGCAACTCGCCGAGGCGTTCAACATCATGTCGACCGACCTCGAGGCCGCCGACAAGTATCGCCGCGAGCTCATCGGGAATGTCTCTCACGAGTTGAAGACTCCGATCGCAGCCCTTCGTGCGGTTCTGGAGAACGTCGTCGACGGTGTCACCGAACCCGATCCGACGACTCTGGAACAGGCGCTGCGGCAGACGGAGAGGCTGGGAGACCTCGTATCGGAACTGCTCGATCTTTCGCGTCTCGAAGGGGGAGTGCTTCGGCTCGATCCGGAGAGTTTCACGGTCCGTGAGTTTCTCGCCGATGCCGCACGAGGCCGACCCTCGGTGCGCCTCGATGTTCACCCTCGGACGCTGACCGTGATCGCCGATCGATCGCGGTTGACTCAGGTGGTCTCGAACCTCGTCGACAACGCGGTGCGGCACGCACCGTCGGGGACCGAGGTGGTCGTCTCGGTTCGGCAGTGTGCGAACGGATTCCGGCTCGACGTGGTCGACAGTGGTCCCGGTATCGAGCCTTCCGAGCGAAGTGCGGTGTTCGACCGCTTCACTCGGGGCGGAGCAACCGACGGTGGCACCGGTCTCGGCCTCGCCATTGCACGATGGGCGACCGAATTGCACGGCGGAACCATCGAGGTTCTCGGTCGCAGCCCCGGTTGCCACATCAGAGTGACCATTCCCCAGCACTGACATCCGAATTCATGCGGCTCCGCCGCCCGTGCACGCACAGTGACAGCCCGGCGGTACTGCGCGCACGGGGGTGACCGCGTCATGCCCGAAATATCCGAAAGAGGTCTGCTGTGATCATCATCGATCCACCGAAAAAGCCCGTCGACAGAACACACCGTTCGCTGTGGTTTCCGCGACTGTGGTCACCGCGAGTGTGGCCGGCCCGACGATCGGCCGCTGCCGGGCCCGCCACGTCGATCGGGGCCGTGGTCGTCGGCTGCGTCGGAGCATTCGTGCTCGGTGCTCCCGGAATCGGATACTCGATCACCGCCGCTGCGGTCGTGGCCGTTGCCGCGATCTCGATGTCGACTCGTCCGTCGATCTGGCAGATCACCGGTGCAACAGCGGTTCTCGCGTTGAGCTCGGTGGCTGCGATCCGTGCAGCGGAGTGGCTGGTGACACTTGCCGCCTGGCTCGCCGTCGTCGTTGCGGCGGTGGTGCTCTCCACAGCATGGACGTGGACGGGTGCTGTACTGGGCGCAGTGTCACCGATACTGGCGGTGCCCCGTGTATTCCGGTGGACCTCGCGCGGTGCGGCCGGATCGACGCCGCGACATCTACGGCCGGGTCGAGTCGTGGCGGTCGTCGGTGCGACGGTGATGCTACTGGTGGTGTTCGGTGCGTTGTTCTCCTCCGCCGACCCGGAATTCGCCAGGCTCGTCGACGCCGCAACACCGCAGTGGGATCCGGGTGCCGCCCTCGGGCGACTCCTGATATTCGCGGCGGTGACGGCAGGTGCACTGTGCGCATGCTATCTACTGGTGGCTCCGCCGAGGTTCGACCGACTCGCCCCAGCACCTCGCCGATCACTTCGTTTGTGGGAGTGGGCTGTTCCGCTCGGTGCATTGGTCGCGTTGTTCGCTGCATTCGTTGCGGTGCAGATCACCACACTGTTCGGTGGGCAGGACCATGTGCGAACCACGGACGGACTGACCAACGCGGAATACGCTCGTCAGGGCTTCTGGCAGTTGCTGGCGGTCACGACGCTGACGCTTGTCGTTCTCGCCGTGGTCATCGGCACCGCGCCGAGGACGACGGGACAGGATCGACTGGCACTGCGCGTGTTGCTCGGCGGGCTGTGTCTGCTCTCGCTCGTCGTCGTCGCGTCGGCCCTGCATCGAATGTCGCTGTACGAACAGCAGTACGGCTACACCACGCTCCGGCTGTTCGTCACTGCCGTGGAACTTCTGCTCGGCTCGGTGTTCCTGCTCGTGATGGCGACGGGACTGACGATGTCGGGACGCTGGCTCCCACGAGCAGTGGGAGTGAGCGCAGTCCTCACCGTTCTCGGCCTGTCGCTTCTCGATCCCGATGCCTATATCGCCCGCCACAGTGTCGATCGATTCGAGCAGACCGGCAAGATCGACACCGCCTATCTCCGTGGGTTGTCCGCCGACGCAGTACCCGAGCTGGACCGACTTCCCGAGCCGTATCGGTCGTGCGTGCTCGCCGACCGAGACGGGAGCGACCGTCCGTGGTTCGAGTTCAACGCCTCCGAGCACCGCGCGAAGTCGGTGACGTCGGACATCGGACCGCTGGCGTGCGGCGCCTGGCCTTCGGTACGCTGACGAGAAGAATTCATGCGAGAGGAGGAACGTGATGGGTTACCGATGCGTCGTGATCACCGCGCTCCTTCTGCTGTCCGCTCTTGTCACCGTTCCGACGGGCTCGCTGGACATTGCCCTGGCCGTCGTCGTCGCGGTTGCGGCGCTTGCCGTCGCAACCGGACGTACCGTGCCGCTCGGTCTCCGGCCGGGGCTGCACACTTCGGGCCCGCGTGACGAGGAACGACATCTGCGCGGCTCGTTCCGTCGTCAGCACCGGCCCGACGCCCCTGGCCGCCCACAGTCGCGCGCCCCCGGCGTGATGGCCGGGGCACTCTAGACACCATCGCACCGAGTCTCCCGGACTTTTCCTGCACGGCAACATCACTCCACTTCCGGGAGCATCATCGTGCCATTCTCTGTGCTCTGCCGGTTCACTTTCTCCAGGGCGAGCCTGCTCGCAGTCTTCGCCGGTCTGACGACCGCAGCTGCTCTGATCCTGCTGGCGGTTCCGCCCGACTCGGGTTCTCACACTGCACTGTTCGGCCTCGTGGTCGCGGCTTTCGTGACGCTGGGATCGATCGGGGTCGCGGCGTCCGTCATGGACACCGACATCACTGCATGCCGAGCTGTGTCGGGGGAGCGACGACTCCGCGGTGCGTTTCGACGTCAACGACGGCCCGACGAACCCGGTCGTCCACTCCCGCGGGCACCTGGATCGGTCCTCTGACCGGCCCTGTGGTCCTGCTTCGGATCATCGCTGCCGGTCGAGAAATCCATCGACCGATCACTCGCAGTGAGGTGCTCTTTCATGCTCGATTTCATCTATTACCCCGTGTCCGGCGTTCTCTGGATCTGGCACACGGTCTTCGGTTCGATCCTCGGCCCCGACAGCGGACTCACCTGGGCGCTGGCGGTTGTCTTCCTCGTGTTCACACTTCGCGTCCTGCTGTACAAACCCTTCGTCCGCCAGGTGCGCACACAGCTGACGATGAAGAAGCTGCAACCCGAGATCACGGCACTCGCGGCCAAGTATCCGGGCGACCGCGCACGTCAATCGGTGGAGATGCAGAAACTACAGAAGGAACACGGATTCAACCCGCTGCTCGGATGCCTGCCGATTCTGGCGCAGGCCCCGGTGTTCATCGGGCTGCTCCACGTCCTTCGGTCGTTCAACAGAACGGCTACCGGCTTCGGACAACTCGGCATGTCGCCCGAGGACAACGCGAACACCGCCAACTATTTCTTCAGCGCCGCCGACGTCCAGTCGTTCCTCGACGCACGACTGTTCGGAGCACCGATCTCGGCGGCCATCTCCAGTTCGCAGGACACGTTGGGGGCGTTCGCTTCGTTCGGTGGCGTGCCATCGGTCATGACGATCGCGCTGGTGGCGGTACCTCTGATGGTCGTGGCCAGCATTGCCACGCACTTCAATTCCCGTGCCTCGATCGCACGCCAGGACGAGGCGTCGCACAGCAATCCTCAGACCGCACTGATGAACAGGCTTGCGCTGTGGGTCTTTCCGCTCGGAGTGTTGGTCGGTGGCCCGGTGTTCCCGATCGCGGTGCTGCTGTACTGGGTCAGCAACAACATCTGGACCTACGGTCAACAGCATCTGGTCTATCGACGCCTCGACGCCGAGTCGGCGGCACAGCCTGCGCCCGTCCGACGCGTCGAACCACCGAAGCCAGGTGCCAAGCCGGACCGCCGAAGGTGAGAATTCTTTCTGTCGGTGGCCTGCGCTACCGTGCCCTACGTGTCTATCACCGTGTCTCCTTTCGTTGTATCCACAGTCAATGTCAACGGCGTCCGCGCGGCTACGCGCAAGGGGATGTTGCCGTGGTTGGAGACCACCGATGCTCACGCCATCTGTCTTCAGGAGACCCGAGCCAACGACGGCGAGCTCACCAAGGCGCTCGCCCCGGCACTGGATTCCGGATGGCATCTCGCATCGGCCGAACCTTCGGCCAAGGGCCGCAACGGTGTGGCGATCCTGTCGCGCACGGCCCCCGACGCCGTGCGCGTGGGCATCGGGGCCGAGGAGTTCGCCGATTCCGGCCGCTACATCGAAGCCGACTTCGGTGCGGTGACGGTGGCCAGCCTCTACCTTCCGTCCGGTGAGGTCGGCACCGAGCGGCAGGAGGAGAAGGAACGTTTCATGGCGGCCTTCGCCAAGTACCTGGCCAAAGCCGCCAAGGCGGCGGGCGCCGCCGATCGAGACGTCGTGGTGTGCGGTGACTGGAACATCGCGCACACCGAGAACGACCTGAAGGCGTGGAAGACCAACCGGAAGAACTCCGGCTTCCTGCCCGAGGAACGTGAATGGGTATCGGCCCTGCTGACGGGGAAGGCGCCCTGGACGGACGTCGTGCGCGAGCTGCACCCGGATGTCGAGGGCCCCTACAGTTGGTGGTCGTACCGAGGTAAGGCATTCGACAACGATGCGGGCTGGCGCATCGACTACCAGTTCGCGACGGTTGCGTTGGCCGAGCGCGCCAAGGAAGCGGTCACCGAACGCGCGGAAGCATACGACCAGCGGTGGTCCGACCACGCTCCGGTGACGGTGCGGTACCGGTAGAACCTGACGAAAATGGTGTTGCTCGGACGTGAAAAGATCATGACCATGTCTGTTCCCGCCTCGTCCGACACACCACAGGGTCCGCGCCAGCGTGTGCTGTCCGGAATCCAGCCGACCGCCGACTCGTTCCATCTCGGCAACTACTTGGGTGCGGTCCGGCAGTGGGTCGCTCTGCAGGAGGAGTACGACGCCTTCTACTTCATCCCGGATCTGCACGCCATCACGGTGCCGCAGGATCCGAAAGCCCTTCGGCAGCGCACGCGGATCGCCGCGGCCCAACTGCTGGCGGTCGGTATCGATCCGGCACGGTCGACGTTGTTCGTGCAGAGTCAGGTTCCCGAGCACGCCCAGCTCGCGTGGGTTCTCAACTGCATCACCGGTTTCGGTGAAGCAGGTCGGATGACCCAGTTCAAGGACAAGTCGGTCAAGCAGGGGCGCGATCAGACGAGCGTCGGTCTGTTCACATATCCGATCCTGCAGGCGGCGGATATTCTGCTCTACCGCCCGAATCTGGTTCCGGTCGGCGAGGACCAGCGCCAGCACCTGGAGCTCACACGCGATCTGGCCCAACGATTCAACACCCGTTTCAAGAAGACATTCGTCGTCCCCGACGCGCACATCATCAAGGGCACGGCCAAGATCTTCGATCTGCAGGAACCGACAGCGAAGATGAGCAAGTCCGGATCCAACCCGGCGGGCATCGTCAATCTGCTCGACGACCCGAAGGTGACGGCGAAGAAGCTGCGGTCCGCGGTCACCGACAACGAGCGCGACATTCGGTTCGACCCGGTGAACAAGCCTGGCGTCAGCAATCTGCTGGTCATCCAGTCCGCGCTGTCGAACTGCTCGATCGACGAGCTCGTGGCCGGATACGAGGGTAAGGGGTACGGCGATCTCAAGTCGGACACCGCCGATGTGTTGACCGAGTTCGTCACCCCGCTTAAAGCTGGTGTCGACGGGTATATGTCCGATATTGCCGAACTGGACAAGATCCTCGCAGACGGTGCGGACCGGGCCAGGGAGGTAGCGTCACGCACACTGGCGCAGGTGTACGACCGAGTGGGGTTCTTGACTCCACTCTCCTGACAGCGAGAGGTGATTGTCGTTCCCGACTTCCAAGCGATTCTTTCCGACCGCAGACAGAAATGGCCCTGGTTCGATCACACGGTTCGCGCTGCGTCGCGCTATCAGGCACAGAAGGGCGACTACTACGCCGCTGGTATGACCTACTTCAGCGTTCTTGCCTTGTTTCCGCTGATGATGGTCGCGTTCGCGGTGGCTGGTTTTGTGTTGGTCGGTCACCCGGAGTGGCTCGACGAGATCCGAACGGAGATCTCGGACAACATTCCTGGGTCCCTGGGCGAGACGGTCAACTCACTGATCGAAACAGCCATCGAGTCGCGCACCAGCGTGGGCATCATCGGTCTGCTCGGCGCGCTGTATGCGGGCCTCGGATGGGTCGCCAACCTCCGCGCGGCGTTGACCGCGATGTGGGAGTCGGTCCACGAACAAGGCGGATTCCTCGTCACGAAGCTGAAGGATTTCGCGGCGTTGCTCGGACTCGGTCTCGCCATGGCGGTGTCGCTCGGTCTGTCGGCCCTCAACGGCGGTTCGATCATGAGGAGTCTTCTCGAACTCGTCAACCTCGATACCGTGACCGGCGTCGGAGTCTTCCTGCGGATCTTTTCTGTGCTGTTGGCGATTTGTGCAACGTGGTTGGTGTTCACCTGGGTCATCTCGCGTCTCCCTCGCGAACCGGTGCCCTTCCGGAGTGCGCTGAAAGGCGGGTTGCTTGCGGCCGTCGGCTTCGAGATCTTCAAGCAGATCGCCGCGATCTACCTCGCATCGGTCACCAACGGGCCGGCCGGAGTTGTGTTCGGTCCGATCATCGGTCTACTCGTGTTCGTGTTCACGACATCCCGTTTCCTGTTGTTCGCCACTGCGTTCGCGGCGACGACTCAGGAGGCCATGGCGCTGGCCTTCGTGCCGCCGCCCGATCCGGCAGTGATCAACACCCGACTCGAGGTGAACGCCGGGCCGTCGATCGGAGGCGGGATCGCCCTGGTCGGAGCGGGTGTACTCGCTGCAATGGGGCTGGCTGGAGTCTTCGGTCGTCGCAGATAGTCGGTCACGGTTTTCGGTTGAGCCGACGAGCCCACAGCAGCAATCCGAGGACGACGAGCGCGCCGACAACACCGATGCCCACTCGAACAGCGGTGTTGCCGCCCGCCTCCAGTGAGGTTTCGCGTTGGCCGAGGGACGACGCACGGTCGTCGGGCGATGCGAGAGTCGGCACCGGCGCAGTCGGTCGAGTACTGGTCACAGCGCCCACCGAGTCCGGTTCGACGAGTTCTCCGACGCTCGTTCCGGCGGACGTGGCAAACCCGTAATCCAGCAGCCGTGACGCCTGTTCCCAGGGACGTATGGGCAGGACGTCGCCTTTCATGATGGTGATCGCGAGCCGTCGGCCGTTCTTCTCCGCGCCTCCGACGAACGTCTGTCGGGCGTCGTCGGTGTATCCGGTCTTGCCGCCGAGCGCGCCGTCGTAGTTGTAGAGCAGCTGGTTGTCGTTCGACAGGGTGAAGGGGGGTCGGTCCTGATCCTCGGGAATGCTGGGATCTTTCGGAAATCCCGGAAACTGGACCGTCTCGGTGGAGATCAGTTCTGCAAACGTGGAGTTGCGCATCGCGGCGCGGAAGAACAACGCGAGATCGTATGCCGAACTCGACATCCCTGGCCCGTCCAGGCCCGAGGGTGTTGCAGTCCGAGTGTCCAGGGCGCCGAGCGATGCCGCTTCGGCGTTCATCTTGTCCACCGTCGCTGCGTCACCCCCGAGTTGAGCGGCCAGTGCGTGTGCCGCATCGTTTCCCGACGCCATGACCAAACCCTGCATGAGCTGAAAATTGGTGTACACGCCGTTCTTGCCGATCCCGACGGCACTGCCTTCGGCATTCGCGTCCTCGGCCGTCGCGACGATTGTCTTGCTCAGGTCCAACTCGTCGAGCGCCACGAGTGCGAGAAGAATCTTGATCGTGCTCGCCGGACGATGCCGCCCGTGCGGATCCTTCGCTGCGATCACGTCGCCGGTGTCGATATCCGACAGCACCCAGCTCGTGGCGGAGATGTCTGCCGGTAGGGCAGGTGCGCCCTCTGGCGTGATGATTCCGCACTGTGCCAGCGATTGTCCGCCGACTGCGTCGGCCGGTACGGGTAGAGGATCGGGGACCGCGTCGCCGGGTTCCGGAACTTCGGACAGGTCGATGGCAGGCGGCGGCGACGTCGCGAACGGGCACGAGTCGGTGTTCGGCGTCGTGAAAGGAGTCGTCGTCGACGACTCTGCCGCTGGGTCTTCGGCGGGCTGCGCGAAGGCAGGCCCGCCCGCCGTGAACAGCACGGCAGTCGTTGCGAGGGCAGCGGTCACCCGAAAAATCGTTCTCATCGCGAATCACCCTAGGTGGTAGCTGATCCTACGCCGGGTAGACCCACCGGGTGATCCGCTTTTCCGGACCCGAGATCCTACCTACCCACCCACCCACGCAAACGCACGTGCATTTGCGTGGGTGGGTGGGGTGTGGTGGTCCTCGTGCGCAAATGCACGTGCATTTGCGTTCAGGGAAATTCGACTCCCCCGGTTGCCAATTTCAACGATATTTGGCGATGTAGTCGTCGATGGTCTTGCGCTGATAGCGGGAGACCTCGTCGGCGTTCTCGTTCTCGGCGAAGACGCTCGACACCAACACCGTGTCGTCGCGGTCGTAGAATCCCAGTTCGCCGAGTCCGCCGAAGAACTCGTCCCAGTCGACGTCGCCGTCTCCGATCTTCAGGTGCTGGTGCACCCGCACGGCGTTGCCGGGAGGGTTGGTGATGTAGCGAAGGCCGTGCGAGCGGTGGTGATCGAACGTGTCGGCCACGTGCACCAGACGCACGAGATCGCCTGCGGTGCGCATGATTCCGGGCAGGTCGCCGCCCATGTGGAACTGGTGGCACGCCACGATGACCATGCCGAAATTCTTCGAGTTGATACCCCGGATGACTCGAATGGCGGCCTGACCGTCCTCGACGAAATCGTCGGGATGCGGATCGATACGAACGTCGATCCCCTCCCGTTCGACGATCGGCACGAGTTCCTCCATCGAGCGGTAGAACGCGCGCTCGGACTCCTCTGCCTTCTCCGGACGCCCGCTGAACTCGGTGTTCATGACGTTCACCCCGAGGTCGACGGTGATCTGGATTGCGCGTTTCCAGTAGCGAACAGCGGCCTCGCGAGCGTCCTCGTCCGGACCGGACCACCGCAGCACCGGCAGAACCGATGCGATGCCGACTCCGGCGTCCGCGCAGGCCTTCTTGAACTTGGCGACGAGGTCGTCGTCGGCCTTGGGGTGATTGAAGAACGGGATCATGTCCACGTGCGGCGTGAGCTGCAGGTATTCGTAACCCAGGTCTGCGACCACGCGGGGAAGTTCCAGCAGCGAGAAGTCGTGGTGGAACGGTGTTGGATCGAGTGCAATCTTCATCGGTTGCTCGTGCAATCCTTGTCAGTTGCCGGAGGGGCGGAGGAAGGGGCGCTGGATCTTCTTCCACTTCTCGTAGGTGGCGTACGCGGTCTGGGTGGATTCGAGGGTCGAGGTCGCGCTGACCGGAACGTCCCACCACGATTCGGAGTCCGGCGCCGCGATGAGCGGATCGGTCTCGACGTGGATGACCGTGCTCGTCTCCG
The DNA here is from genome assembly GCF_001895005.1 of Rhodococcus yunnanensis NBRC 103083. GTDB lineage: Bacteria > Actinomycetota > Actinomycetes > Mycobacteriales > Mycobacteriaceae > Rhodococcoides > Rhodococcoides yunnanense. The sequence continues at coordinate 24,609 of NZ_BCXH01000026.1, forward strand.
AGGCCTTGGCGGCCTTGACCGCGTCGGTGAACTCGTTGCCGTTGTTCACGCGGACGACCTCCACGCCGAGGCTGGCCGCGTTGGCTGCCAGGTCGACGGGCAAGATGCTTCCTTGCAGGCGTCCGTTGTCGGAACGGTAGCGGTAGTCGGTGCCGAACCGCTGCGATCCGAGGGACTCCGACAGTGATCCGATGGACGCGAATCCGTGATTCTGCACCAGGATCATGATGATCTTGACGCCTTCCTGCACGGCGGTGACCAGTTCGGTCGCCATCATGAGGTAGGAGCCGTCGCCGACCATGACGAACACGTCGCGATCCGGTTCGGCCATCTTGGCGCCGATACCGCCGGCGACCTCGTAACCCATGCACGAGAAACCGTATTCGACGTGGTAGCCCTTGGAATCACGTGTGCGCCACAGCTTGTGCAGGTCACCGGGCATCGAGCCTGCGGCGCAGACCACGACGTCACGGGGATCGGACAGTGTGTTGGCCAGTCCGATGACCTGGTTCTGGTTGAGCGGTGCGGACGAATCCTCGATCTTGTACACCGAGGACACGGTTGCATCCCACTCTGCCGCGAGTTCTGCAGTGCGACTGCGGTACCCGGCAGGAACCTCGTAGTCCGTCAGTTCTGCCGACAGTGCTTCGAGCGCTTCGCGGGCGTCGGCGACGACCGAGATGCCGCCCTGCTTCACCGAGTCGATGGACGCCACGTTGATGTTGACGAAGCGAACGTCCGGGTTGTTGAACGCGGTACGCGAGGCGGACGTGAAATCGCTGTAGCGCGTGCCGATTCCGATGATGACGTCGGCTTCGGTAGCGAGTGCGTTTGCTGCCGTGGTTCCGGTGGACCCGAGTGCGCCCACGGACTGCGGGTGATCGTACGGAACCGAACCCTTGCCTGCCTGGCTCTGCCCGACCGGGATTCCGGTCCTGGCGACGAACGACGCCAATGCCTCGGTGGCGCCGGAGTAGATGACGCCGCCGCCCGCGACGATCAACGGCTTCTTCGCGCTGCGGATGACCTCGGCCGCACGTGCCACGACGGATCTCTCCGGCAGGGGACGAGCGACGTGCCAGGTACGGGGTGCGAAGAAGGATTCGGGCCAATCGAATGCTTCGGCCTGCACGTCCTGTGGGATGGCGACGGTCGCGGCACCGGTCTCGACGGGGTCGGTCAGTACGCGCATCGCACCGAGCAGGGCACTCGGCAGCTGTTCGGGACGCCACACGCGATCGAAGTAGCGTGAGAGCGGCTTGAACGCGTCGTTGACGGTGACGTCGCCGCTGGAGGGGAGCTCGAGTTCCTGCAACACCGGAGCGCTGACGCGGGTAGCGAACGTGTCTGCGGGAAGCAGGAGGACCGGCAGGCGGTTGATCGTCGCCAGTGCCGCGCCGGTGAGCATGTTGGTCGAACCGGGTCCGACGCTCGCCGTCACGGCCCATGCCTGCAGGCGATCCTTCTGACGCGTGTACGCGACAGCGCTGTGCACCATGGCCTGCTCGTTGCGTCCGAGAACGTAGGGCAGCTCCGGTTCGGTCCCGGCTTCGACGGCGTCGATCTCGGCCTGCAGCAGCGCCTGCCCGAGGCCGGCGACGTTGCCGTGGCCGAAGATGCCGAACGCACCGGCGAAGAACTTGGTGCGGACGCCGTCACGCTCGACGTACTGGTTCGCCAGGAACTTCACGGTCGCCTGTGACACCGTGAGATGAACTGTGCTCTCGGTATTTTCGTTCTTGCTCGCCGAGATCGGCGCGGTGGACACCACGGTCAGGCTCCTGTCGATGCGGAGTTGGTGGACGGGCTGAGGGGAAGGCGGGGATCTACTGCCTGGTCCGCCCAGGTGCCGCGGATCCAGGTGTGCTCGGGGTCGTCGACGATGTTCCAGGCGCGTATCCGGCCCGGTCCTGCCATGACGTTCAAGTAGTACATGTGGTATCCGGGTGCTGCGACGGACGGGCCGTGGTAGCCGTGTGGCACGAGGACGACGTCGCCGGTGCGGACTTCTTCGAGGACCTCGATCGGACGCTGCGGGGTGCCGTACACGCGGTGGTAGCCGAAACCGTTACTGCCGTCCGGACCTTCGGCGATCTCGAAGTAGTAGATCTCCTCGAGTGCGGATTCATGCTCGGTGTTCTCGTCGTGCTTGTGGCCCGGGTAAGAGGACCAGTTGCCGCCTGGTGTGATGACCTCGCAGGCGATGATCGAGTCGGCCTCGAACGTGTCCGCGGTGCCGAAGTTGTGGACCTGGCGGCTGCAGTTGCCTGCACCGCGCAGTTCGACGGAGATGTCGGCTGCCGGGACGTAGCGGAACGGGAGCTTCTTCTCGGCGCGGGCGCCGCACAGAGCGAATCGCCCACCGTCTCGGCTGTCGATCGTGTACGCGGAATCCCTACCGACGTAGGCGAAGTCGGATGGACCGTCGAACACCGACGCGCGACCGGCGAGCTCGAACGTGGTGCCGTCGCTGGTGACGGTCGCCGAACCGGAGAGCGGCACGATCATGATCTCGTCAGGACCCGATTGCAGATCCACGGACTGTCCGGCGGTGAGAGTCACAGTCCACAAGCTGGATTCGGTCCAGCCCGCGGACTCGGGTGTCACGACGACGTCGAAGCCGTCCTTGCTTCCGGAGCCTGCTGCGATGTAGTACTCGGAGTTCATCTCTCACCTCACCATGTCCACTGCGGTGCCGACAGCGCCTGCGACGTCGCCGTCCTGCGGGTAGAGCAACGTGCGCCCGACGATCAGACCACGAACTGCGGGGATTTCGAGAGCCTTGGCCCAGCTGGCGTAGGTCTCTTCGGGCGCGGTCTGCGGATCTCCACCGAGAAGCAGCGTCGGCAGAGTGGTGGCATCCATGACGCGTTCCATCTCGTCGACGACCGGCAGCTTCATCCAGGTGTAGGCGGAGGTGGATCCGAGGCCCTGGGTGATGTGGATCGACTTGATGACGGCGTCGGCGCTCAGGTCGTTCTTGACCTTGCCGTCGACGCGGCTGGAGAGGAACGGCTCGACCATCGCGATGAGCTGTTCGGCGGCGAGCTCGTCGATCGCCTTGGCGCAGGCGGTCAACGTCTCGAGTGTGCCGGGATCATCGAGCGCGACGCGGGTGAGCATCTTGGCGCCGTTCATGCGTGCTTTGGCCGTCGACGCGGCGGTGGCACCGGTCATCTTGTCGTCGAGCTCGAACGATGCGCCTGCGAGCCCGCCGCGGTTCATCGAGGAGAACACGACCTTGTCCTCGAGGGCGCCGAGCAGAACCAGGTCGTCGAGGATCTCCGAGGATGCGAGGACGCCGTCGACACCGGGGTTCTCCAATGCCGTCCTGAGACGGTCGAGAAGCTCGGTGCGGCTGTTCATGGCCGTGGCATTGGTCCCGACCGACAGTGCGCCGCGAGCGGGGTGGTCGGCGGCGACGATCATGAGTCGGCCGTTACCCCGGATGGTGTCGCGGGTGACACGCGTCGCCCATGCTCGTTCGATCGCCTGTGGGTCGCTCGCGCGGATCGCGGTGACCTCTGCGTAGGTGGACGCAGCAGCAGGGGTCAAGGTGGTCTCAGACATTGACGGCCTCGCTAGTGGATTCTTCGGTGGCGGATTCTGCGAGTGCGGCGACCTCGTCAGCGGTGGGCATGGCGGTGGAGCATTCGAGACGAGAGGCGACGATGGCGCCTGCTGCGTTGCCGTAGCGGAGGATCTTCTCCAGCGGCCAGTCCGCGAGCAGTCCGTGGCAGAGCGATCCACCGAAGCTGTCTCCTGCGCCGAGGCCGTTGACCACGTCGACGAAGTTCGGCGGCACGGTGACGGTCTGGGACTTGGTCTTACCCATGACGCCCTTGGGGCCCATCTTGACGATCGCGAGCTCGACGCCGAGATCGAGCAACGCATCGGCGGCCTTGTGGGGATCGGTCTCGCCGACGGCGACCTCGCACTCCTCCTTGTTACCGACAGCGACGGTGACGTGCTGCAGAGCCTTCTGTACCTGTTCGCTGGCAGCGCTGGTCGATGCCCAGAACATGGGACGGTAGTCGAGGTCGAGCACGGTCAACGGAGCACGGCCGCGGGCCTCCCAGGCTGCGAAGTGCGCACTGCGGCTTGGCTCCTCGGACAGACCGGTCACCGTCGACCAGTACAGGCGAGCGGCCTTCACTGCGTCGACGTCGATGTTCTGCGGGGTGATCTGGAGGTCGGGCGCCGACGGCTTGCGGTAGAAGTACAGCGGGAAATCATCGGGCGGGAAGATCTCGCAGAACGTGACCGGGGTGGCGAACTGGGTGTCGGTGACGACGAAGCGGTTGTCCACTCCGAGGCGAGCGAGCTCGGCGGCGACGTAGCGGCCGAACGGATCGTTGCCGACGCCGGAGATGAGCGCGGACTTGCGTCCGAGGCGTGCAGCGGCGACCGTGACGTTCGCAGCGCTTCCGCCGAGGAACTTACCGAAGGATTCGACGTCCTCCAGGCCGACTCCGGTTTGCAATGGGTAGATGTCCACGGCGCTGCGCCCGATGGCGAGGACGTCGAAGGCCGTGGTGTTCGCATCGGCTGAGGTGGTCAAGATCGACTCCGTAAGGGTGTTGGGGGCGTGGCGGAAGCGGGCTTGCGGGCCGGCGGCGTGTCGCGTTCTACTGTGCGCCAGTTCACAGGTTTCTGTCAATAGTTTGTCCTGACATTCTTACTTCCAGTCAAGGCGATGTTAGTGTTCGCCTACACTTCCGATCAAGCCGGGCGTAGATTTGCCGCCCAAGAGGAGATACGGAGCGGACAGTCGTGACTGCGTTCAATACGACAACAGGGTCCAACGTGACAGCAGGGTCCAACGTGACAACAGGGACCAACGTGACCGCTGGCCAGGTGAGAACTGGTGCGACGGTGGCAACCCCTCTGTCCGTCGAGCTGGACAGAGGAAGTCCCGTACCCCTGTACTTCCAGCTGGCGCAAGCGATCGAAGCTGCCATTCTGGGTGGTCAGTTGGCCCCGGGGGACCGATTCGAGAACGAGTTGGCGTTGGCGAAGCGGCTCAATCTGTCGCGCCCCACTACCCGTCGAGCAATTCAGGAATTGGTGGACAAGGGCCTGCTGGTCCGAAAGCGCGGCGTCGGGACTCAGGTGGTGCAGAGTCCGGTGCATCGGCCGGTCGAGCTCACCAGTTTGTTCGATGACCTCGCTCGCGCCGGTCAGAGCCCGTCGACGAAATTGCTGGACTACCACGTCGGGATCCCGACCGACGAGGTCGCCCGCGAGCTCAACATCTCCGATGCGTCCGAGGTCGTGACGATCCGCAGGCTTCGTAGCACCAACGGCGAGCCTCTGGCGTTGATGACCAACCATCTACCGTCGGCCATCGCTCCCGACCCTGACGAGCTCGAGTCGCAGGGTCTGTATCAGTCGCTGCGCACCAGGGGAGTGCACATTCGCCTCGCGCGCCAGCGCATCGGCGCGAAGGCCGCCGATCGAGACGAAGCAGCGCTGCTCGACGAGAAGTACAAGGCGCCGCTGCTGACCATGCATCGCACTGCATTCGACGACTCGGGGAGCGTCGTCGAATTCGGATCGCATGCATACAGGGCGTCGCGGTACTACTTCGACACCACCGTCGTCGACCGCTAGCTGTTCGGTTCGCGTCTGTCGGCATCGGTGCCGATATGAAGTGGGGGAGCAGTCGACCCGCGGACCTGCAGGCTGGGCGGGAGCAACTGCAGCGATCCGGTTCCGCCCGGGTCGGTGATGCGCTCGACGAGTGCAGTTGCGGCGCGGCGGCCGACCTCGGCGGTCGCGTTGTCGACACTCGTGAGCCATACATGTCGTAGCTGCGCGATCGAGGTGTTGTCGTATCCGACGATCGAGACATCGCGCGGGATCGACAGGTGTCGCTCCTGGCACGCCGTCATTGCGCCGATCGCGACGATGTCGTTGACGGCGTAGATTGCCGACGGATGTATGCGTCCGGCGAGGATGCGCGCGGCGGCTTCGTGTCCGGCCTCCTCGGTCATGCCACTCTGTTCCACGCGGATGTACTTAGCCAATCCGTGCGCGGTCATGGCGTCTCGATAACTGTCGGCCCGAATCTCCGCGACGGCACCGAATCCGGCGATGTGCGCAATGTGTCGATGACCGAGCGCCACCAGGTGGTCGACGGCCAGTCGGCTGCCGAGGCGATCGTCGTTCGCCACCACATCCACTCCGGGAAAGTCGAGATCACGGCTCGCGACGACGACGGTCGGCATCGACGCGGCTGCCTCGGCGACCGCGGGTGTTGGCATTCGGGTACCGACGAGGGCGAGCCCGTCGAGCCGCAGGTCCATGAAACTCTTGAGATGTGATTCGTCGGAGCTGCGGTCGAGCCGGCCGTCGGCGAGAAACATCTTCAGATCATGCTGTGCCAGTACCGAATTCATTCCCTCGAGGCAGTCGACGAACCACGGGTTGCGTAGGTCGTTGAGCAGTACTCCGACGATGTGCGTGCGTTGCTGTGTCAGGCTGCGGGCGCTCAGATTGGGGCGGTAGCCCAGCTCCCGGATCGCATCCTCGACTGCGATGCGCTTTTCGTCGCTGACGGAACTGGATCCGCGGAGGACAAGCGATACAAGTGATTTGGACACCCCTGCATGGGCGGCGACGGTGCGAATGGTCGGCTGAGCCACGTGTGCATCCTCTCATGACAGCGCAGTGCGACTCGTGCGGGCGGTCTTGACACTTCGGTGTTGCGTATCGCAGACTCTAGTACATATTGGACCGGTCCAACGAGACGCGGTTCGTCATTGCGTGAGGAGACATACCCGTGAGTTCGACGAAGAACATTCGTGTCGGTGTAGCCGGATTCGGCTGGATGGGCCGCGTGCACACCCAGGCATACGCCCGACTTCTGCATCACTATCCCGATCTAGGGCTCGCACCCGTCCTGGCGTCGGTGGCCGACGAAGTGCCGGGACGCGCAGCGCACGCCGCCGAGCAGTTCGGATTTCTCGCCTCCACCACCGACTGGCACGACATCGAGTCCGACACGGACATCGGTGCTGTGTCGATCACCGCACCGAACTTTCTGCACCGCAGCATCGGTACGGCAATGGCCGAGGCGGGCAAGCACATCTGGATCGAGAAGCCGGTCGGACTCTCTGCCGACGATGCCCGCGCGGTAGCCCTCGCGGCCGACAAGGCGGGAGTCCAGACCGCCGTCGGCTTCAACTACCGCAATGCACCCGCCGTCGAACAGGCGAAAGCGCTCATCGAATCCGGAGAAATCGGCACCGTCACCCACGCGCGGTTCCGTTTCTTCAGTGACTACGCAGCTCATCCCGACGGCGCACTCAGCTGGCGATTCGAGCGTGCTCGCGGTGGCAACGGTGTGCTGGGAGATCTCGCGTCACACGGCGCAGATCTTCTCTGGTACCTGTTGGGGGACATCGATTCTCTCGTCGCCGACACCACAGTGTTCGTTCCGCAGCGCGCGAAACCGACCGGCGCGACCAGCGGGCACGCACTCGCAACCGGGGGCGAGCTCGGTCCGGTCGAGAACGAGGATTTCGTCAGCAGCCAGATTCGTCTCGCATCCGGTGCCCGTGCGACGCTCGAAGCGAGCCGCGTGTCCGTCGGTGAGCAGAACGCATACGGATTCGAGATCCACGGCACCAAGGGTGCTGTCTTCTGGGACTTCCGTCGGCTCGGCGAGCTGGCGCTCAGCACCGGGAATCGTTACCAGGATCAGCCTGTTTCGACGATCTTCGTCGGTCCCCAGCAGGGTGAATACGGTGCGTTCCAACCGGGGTCCGCATCGGCCATGGGCTACGACGACCTCAAGGTCATCGAGGCCAAGCGCTTCCTGCAGTCCATATCGGAGGGCACCCCGGTCGGCGCGACGGTGTGGGATGCCGTCCGTAGCGCGGAGGTTCTCGATGCGATGACCGAGTCCGTCTCCTCCGGCGGCTGGGTGAAGCCCGGAGCGTGACGCCGCGAGAAAGCGTCGCGCAAACGCACGTGCATTTGCGTCCGGCCAGGGGTAGAACCCCGGCCTGTACGCAAATGCACGTGCGTTTGCGTACAGGCCGGGGCTGGAGTCAGCGCGGCGACATACCCGCAGCGCGGTACGCGTCGTCGATCAGCGCCATGTTGGTGACGGCATCGGCCGCATCGAGCGGCAACGGCGATCCGTTCAGGATGTGATCGGCGAACGCCTCCAACTGATACGTGTACGACGAGCGTGTACCGAGATGCGAGACGGTCGTCTCCGAACCGATCGTGACGGACACTCGATCGTCGGTGTTCGGCTTGATGTGGTTGTGCACGATTGCCTCGCCCTTCGACCCGATCACCTTCAGGGTCATCAGGTCGTCGGGGTCGATCATCGAGTTGTACGACGCACCGGTTGCGCCGCTGGGGAATTCGAGTTGCACGTCGAACGATTCGTCGACACCGGGGTAGCGCTCGACAGCGGTCGCAGCGGTGATGGTGGGGTCACCGCCGGCATACTGCCCGAATAGTCGCTGCGCATGAAGGCCGTAACAACCGAGGTCCATCATGACCCCACCCGCGAGGTCGAGCGACCAGCGCAGATCGTCCGGTTCGGGTGCCGGCATACGCATGACCACTTCGACGTGTCGGAGGTCGCCGAGCGTGCCGTCCTCGAGTAACTGCTGCAGTCGCCTGGTCGCCGGATGGAACAGGTAGTGAAACCCCTCCATGACGGTGACGCCCGCTGCCGCCGCGGCGTCGGCCACGGCGGCGGCCTCGACACGATCGCGAGCGAACGGCTTCTCGGTGAGCACCGCCTTGCCCGCTTTGACCGCCGCTAGGTTCCACGGGGCGTGCAGCGAGTTGGCCAGAGGGTTGTACACGACGTCGACCTCGGGATCGTCGATGACATCCTGGTACGAGTCGAGAACGCGTTCGACGCCGTACTTCTCGGCAAAAGCCGACGCCCGGTTCCGATCACGCGCAGCGCATGCGACGAGGCGATGACCCAGGATCCGAGCGGGTTCGACGATGGCTTCCTCGGCGATGCGTGAAGCGCCGAGCACGCCGATTCGTAGTGCCGTCATCGGCTACGAGGCTACGCGGGCGTCGACGACGCTCCGCAGGTAGGCAACGCTGGCGATGACGTCGGTGACAGGGCCGGCGTCGGTCGGCTCGGCGGCCAGGATCGTGTCCTGTTCCAGCACGAACCAGCCGTCGAAACCTGCATCGAGCAGTTCGTTCACGACCTTGCCGATGTTGACGTCACCGGTGCCCAGCGGGGTGTACATGCCCTGAGCCACAGCCTCGGTGTAGGTGAGTTCCCCGGACTGTACGCGTGCAGCGAGAGCGGCGTCGACATCTTTGAGGTGCGCGTGCGTGATGCGCGACGCATGCGCTTCCACCAGTTCGAGCGGATCGGTTCCGCCGATGAGAAGGTGGCCGGTGTCGAGACACAGCGGGATGGCGGACCCGTTCAACACGCGGTACACCTCGTCACGCTTCTCGATCATCGTACCGACGTGCGGGTGCAGCACGGCGCGGATGCCGCGCTCGGCGGCAGCGGCCTGCAGACGATCGAGGTTGCGCAGCAACGTGTCCCACTGAGCGTCGTCGAGCTCGGGGCGCGAATCGTAGCCGTCGCTTCCGGTGGCTGCAGCAAGTACGAGAACCTCGGCGCGGGAGGCGATGAACGCGTCGAGCAGCGGTGCGATGCCGGGGACCGGATCATGGTTCGCATCGTGCAGCAGTACCGGTGCGAAACCGCCGACGGATTTCAGGCTGAACTGGTCGAGCGTCGCGGCAAGCTCGTTCGGATCGGCGGGCAGGAAGCCCTCGGGGCCGACCTCGGTTGCCGTCAGACCCGCGTCGCGCATTTCGGTGAGAACGCGGTCGGATGCGATCTGATAACCCCAGCCGGGGACCTCGCAGACGCCCCAGGAGATGGGTGCGCCTGCAATGCGAATGTCGGTCGTGGTTGTCACAGTCTTACCTCATCGATTCGCACCGGACGGTGCTGTTGCAGGGACAGGGTTGCGGCCTCGGCGATGTAGGCCACTTCGAGTGCATCGCGTGCGGTGCAGGGTGATTCGATGCGACCGGCGACCACATCGACGAATGCGCCCAACTCCACCTGGTAGGCGGAGGTGAAGCGATCCATGAAGAAGGAGTGCGGTGTGCCGTTCGGGAACGTGGTTCCGGCTTCGAGATTGCGGACCGGTACCTGCTCGTCCCAGCCGGCGACCACGGCGTCGTCCGATCCGTGGACCTCGAGCCTGCAGTCGTAGCCGCGGGCGTTGTACCGGGTGTTCGAGACGACACCGATGGTGCCGTTGTCGAATGTCAGTGTCGTGGTGGCGGTGTCGACATCGCCGTACTCGGTGAACTTGGGATCGCCCTGGTTGGAGCCTGCGGCGTACACCTCGGTCACCTCGTGGCCGACGATCCAGCGCACGATGTCGAAGTCGTGGACGCTGCAGTCACGGAAGATGCCGCCGGAGACCGCGACGTACTCGAGCGGCGGGGGAGCCGGGTCGAGAGTGGTGGACCGGACGGTGTGCAGCCAGCCGAGATCACCGGAGAGCACCGCGTTCTTGGCCGCGGCGAATGCGGGTGCGAAGCGTCGGTTGTAGCCGATCTGAACCTGTACGCCGCTGGACTCGATGCCGTGAACGACAGCGAGGCTCTCACCGGGAGTCGCCGCGATCGGCTTCTCGCAGAAGACCGGGATACCGGCGTCGACGCAGGCCAGGACGAGCGAGGCGTGTGCGGGAGTCGCGGCAGCCACGACGACGCCATCGACGCCGGACTTCAGAAGTGCGTCGGCACTGTCGACTGCTCGCGCCCCGAACTTCGCGGCGACGGATTCGGTGACGGCCGCGCGCTCGTCGGTGACGACCAAGCCGTCGACGCCGGGCAGCGTGCTGAGGGTCTCGGTGTGGAATGCGCCGATTCGGCCGAGGCCGATGACGCCGACGGTAATGCCCATCTGGGTTGTCCTAACGAAGAGAAGATGTAGATCTCGAGTCTGACGCCGTGCTGCCGTACTATCAAGCCGCAAAAGCCATCAAAAATGCCTCAGGAGATCCTAGTGGTGAAGCATCGGTACAAGGTGCGTGAGATCGCTCAGCAAGCAGGTCTGAGCGAGGCGACGGTGGACCGGGTGCTGCACGACCGTCCAGGCGTACGAGCCAACACGAGAGCCGAAGTGCAGCAAGCTGTCTCGGATCTGGACAAGCAGAGGGCGCAACTGCGACTCAACGGACGCAAGTTCTTGTTCGACGTCGTCATGCAGACTCCCGCGCGTTTCTCCGCCGAGTTCCGCGCGGCGCTGGAGGCGGAGCTACCGATGCTCTCGCCTGCGGCGGTACGGTGCCGGTTTCACTTCAGGGAGACCGAATCGGTCGCGGACATGGTCTCGACACTCGACAAGTTCACCGGCCGCAGCTCACACGGAGTGATGGTCAAGGCCCCGGACGACCCCGAGGTGGCCGCTGCGATCGACCGATTGGTCGCACTGGGCATACCGGTCGTCACGTATGTCACCGACGTGCCGACCAGTAGTCGTGTGGCGTACGTCGGAATCGACAACCGCGCGGCAGGTGCAACGGCCGCGTATCTCGTGGACAGCTGGCTCGGCGACAGTGCGTCCACGGTCCTGATCATCCTGACGAGCAACATCTTCCGCAACGAAGGCGAGCGTGAGATGGGCTTTCGCAGCACTCTCCGGTCGTTGGGTGCCGAGCGCGGCGACCCGAGTGGCAGGCGAGTCGTGGAGATCACCGACAGCGAGGGCATCGACGAGACCGTCTTCGAGCGCGTCCAGGCCGCACTGGCCGCGCACGACGAGATCGAAGCCGTGTATTCGATCGGCGGCGGAAACACCGGTGTCGTACGGGCTTTCGAGCATGCGGGACGGCGGTGCCGGGTGTTCGTCGCACACGATCTCGACAGCGACAACAGGCCGTTGCTGCGCTCGGGTGCGTTGTCCGCGGTGTTGCATCACGATCTGCGTGCCGACGCCCGGATGGCGTGCCGTGTGCTGATGCAGGCAGGCGGCGGACTGGATGGAATGGTCGACGAGCGATCACCGATCCAGGTGCTCACCAGGTTCAACGCGCCGTGAGCCGAATCTGCTCGCGAATGGCGTCGATGATCGTGAGTGTGGCGACGGCGTCGTCGAGCGTGTGTACCGACGACTGGAGCCTGCCGGTCGAGATGGCACGGGCTGCGTCGACGGCAGCGTAGTGCAGACCGTCGACCTGCAGTCCCCTGTCCTCGCGGTATTCGAGCGTCGGTCCGCCGCGGAACTCGACGGTGAAAGAACCCGGCATGAAGAACGGCCCCTCGATGGTCAGGGTGCCGTCGCGGCCACAGACTGCGGCCGTCGTCGGAGTGTCGGTCAGGATCGTGGTGTTCATGACCGCGTGGTTGCCGTCTGCGGAGGTGAGTATCGCCGAAACCTGGCCGTCGAGTTGGTCGTTCGCGGGCTGGGCGACCGCGACCACCGACGTCGGTGCACCGAGTACGGAATGGATGAACGACGCGTCGTAGGTGCCGAGATCGAGCAATGGGCCGCCGGCGAGAGCGGGATCGTAGATGCGGTGCTCGGACGTGAAGTATTCACCGTGATCGACCAGGACGGTGCGGATCGGACCGAGTACACCGCTTGCGACGACCTGCGCGATGACATCGAACTTCGGGAGGAACTTGGTCCACATCGCTTCGCCGGCGAAAACTCCGGCTTCGGCTGCCGCAGAGACGATTTCGGCTGCCTGAGCGGCGTCGACAGCCAACGGCTTCTCGACGAGAACATGTTTTCCTGCGGCAATGGCGGCCAGTGCGCACGCGTGATGCTCGGTGTGCGGAGTGGCGACGTACACGATGTCCACGTCGCGATCCGCCGTCAGGGCGTCGTAGCTGCCGTATGCGCGGGGCACCGAGTGGGCGACGGCGAACTCGTCGGCTCGGCCCTGATTGCGCGACGCGACCGCGACGACCTGCTGTGTGGAGTATTTCTTCAGCGAGTCGGCGAAACGATGGGCGATCCAGCCCGGACCCAGGATTCCCCACTTCAGGACGGGTGCATCCATCGGGTCCGGCACGGAGGAGATCGGCAGAGTCGGATTCGAGGTCATGAGGAGAGCCTGTTCTCGTCAAAAGATAGATTGTCAGGACATTCAGATGTAATACTCGTCGCATGACAGTACGCGTTGGAATCATCGGTGTCGGCGTAATGGGTGCCGATCATGCTCGCAAGATCAACGGCTCCATCTCGGGTGCGGAGGTGTCCGTGGTCGCAGATTTCGACGCCGAGCGCGCCAAATCCGTGGCGAGCGAGCTTCGGGACGCGCAGGTCGCCGAAGACGGGAAGGCGCTCATCGAGCGTGACGATGTCGACGCCGTGATCGTGGCATCACACGACTCGACGCACGCCGAGCTCGTCCACGCGGCTCTTGCTGCGAACAAACCGGTTCTATGCGAGAAGCCGCTTGCTCCGACAGCAGCGGAGTGCCGCGAGATCATCGCGGCGCAGGGCGATCGCAACCTCATCACCGTCGGTTTCATGCGACGATTCGACCCCGCGTACAACGAGCTCAAGCGCGCGTCGACGGCAGAGCGGATCGGCGAGACACTCGTCGCGCACTGTGTCAGCCGCAACGTCGTCGCGGGCCCCGGCGACTCCGCCGCCACCATCACCAATTCCGCGATCCACGAACTCGACATCATGCCGTGGCTACTCGGATCGCCGATCACCGAGGTCAGCTGGCACGCCGGGCGCACGTCCAAGCACTCGGGCATCCGCCAGGACCCGCAGATCATGCTGCTGCGCACCGAGTCGGACGTGCTCATGACGGTCGAGTTGTTCGTCAACGCCCGGTACGGCTACGACACACGCTGCGAGATCGTCGGCGAGGACGGCGTCGCGTCGTTCGCGGTGCCTGCGCACGTGATCGTCGACAGTGAGCTCACGCGTTCGATCGAATACCCGCTCGACTGGGTTCCGCGCTACGCGGAGGCGTATCGCCTCGAACTGCAGGAATGGATCGACTCGATCGAGCAGGGCCGCGCGTCGACGCTCGCCGACGCCGACGCCGGACTGCGCGCGGGACTTGTCGCCGACGCTCTGGTTGTATCGATGAACGAAGGCGGCCGGACGGTCGCCGTGAACTACTGACTTCGGATTCACGTAGGAGAGATCATGACACCTACCGTTCCACTCGGCGATGGAGGCGCACTTCCCGCGATCGGGCTGGGTACCGTCGAAGCGGAGGGCGAGGACATGTCCGCGACGGTGACGTCGGCTCTCGATGCCGGCTACCGACTGATCGATACCGCCCTGAGCTATGGAACCGAGGGTGGCGTCGGGCGGGCGGTCGCCGCGTCGAGTATCGCGCGCGAAGACATAGTCATCACCACGAAGATCCCTGGTCGATTTCACGGGTACGACGAGGCCAAGGAGTCGGCGAGGACATCGCTGACCGCGCTGGGCGTCGACCGTATCGACCTGTTGCTGATTCATTGGCCGCTGCCGAAAGTGGACAAGTACGTCGACACCTGGCGTGCGATGATCGAGCTGCAGAAGGACGGTCTGGTCGGATCGATCGGTGTCTCCAATTTCACCGCAGCGCACCTCGACCGACTCGAGGCCGAGACCGGAACGGTGCCCGCGGTCAATCAGATCGAACTTCACCCGTACTTTCCCCAGGCAGAGCTGCGTCGCTACCACGCCGAACACGGAATCGTCACCGAGAGCTGGAGTCCGCTCGGCCGTGGATCGGAGTTGCTGCACGCGGCACCGATCGTGGCCGCGGCGACGGCGCACGACGTCTCGCCGGGTCAGGTCGTGCTGCGATGGCACGTTCAACTCGGTGCGGTGCCGCTACCGAAGTCGTCGAACCCCGATCGCCAACGCCAGAATCTCGATGTCTTCGGTTTCGAACTGACCGACGCCGAGGTCGCGGCCATCTCCGGTCTCGAGCGCGGTCGAATCTGGGATCAGGACCCCGACACGTACGAGGAGTTCTGAGCGCGCCTCCGGTGTCGGCATTCCCGAGGGGACTCGCACTGCTCGTCGCGGGTGCGTTGTTCATGGAGATTCTCGACGCCACGGTGATCGCGACGGCTGTTCCCGCCATTGCGGATTCGTTCGGGGCGCAGCCGGTCGATGTGGGAGTCGCGATCTCCGCGTACATCCTGACTCTGGCCGTGCTCATTCCGGTCAGCGGATGGCTGGCAGACCGCTTCGGTGTACGACGGGTGTTCCTCACCGCGATCGTGGTCTTCACGGTCGCGTCGGTGGGCTGCGCGCTGAGTCCGTCGCTCCCGGTGCTCATCGGAATGCGTGTGCTGCAGGGAGTGGGCGGCGCCATGATGGTTCCGGTCGGCAGGCTCGCGGTACTCCGTGCGACGACGAAAGCCGAATTGGTCCGTGCCATAGCCTATTTGACGTGGCCCGCGCTGACGGCTCCCGTTCTGGCGCCTGCCGTGGGCGGAGCCATCGTCACGTACTTCTCGTGGCGGTGGATCTTTCTGATCAACGTCCCACTCGGCATCGCCGGTCTGATCATCGGGCTGCGGGTGGTTCGAGACGTCGACGGTTCCGCTGCGACGCGGCCGTTGGATTGGCGAGGGCTCGTCCTGACGACCGTCGGTATCGCGGCGCTGATCGTCTCGCTCGACAGCATCAGAGCCGAAGGGACTCCGTGGACGGCGGTGGGCATCGGAGTGGCGATCGCCGCGATCGTTCTGCTCGTCGCTGTGGTTCATCTGCGCAGGACCGAGCATCCGCTGCTCGACCTGACGGTGTTGCGCGTGGAATCGTTTCGCAACACCGCGACGTTCGGATCGTTCTATCGAATGCTGATCACGGCGGTGCCGTTCCTGCTGCCGTTGATGTTCCAACTTCGATTCGGTTGGTCGCCGTTCGTGTCGGGTCTGATGGTCATCGCGCTGTTCGTCGGCAACATCGCGATCAAGCCGACGACGACTCCGCTCATGCGACGCTTCGGTATTCGCACCGTGATCGTCGCGGACGGTGCGCTGTCGATTCTCTGCTTCGGAGCCATCGCACTCGTCGGCATCGACACCCCGCCCGTCGTCATCGCAGCACTACTCGTCGTCAGCGGTGCATTGCGATCCATCGGGTTCACCGCCTACAACAGCTTGGCGTTCGCCGATATCGAGAGTGATCGACTGACGCATGCCAATACCTTCAATGCCACAGCGCAAGAGCTGTTCGCCGGCTTCGGCATCGCGTTGGGGGCCATCGCGCTGACGATATCGACCGGGATCGTCGAGGGCCTCGGACGGCCGTCGGGGGAGGCGTTCTCGATGTCCTTCGCAGCTCTCGGTGTGCTGATGATCGTCGTCGTGATCGGTGGTCTCGCGCTCCCGAAGAACGCAGGCCGAGCCGTGACGGCTGCCGCGCGCTGATTCTCCCGCCTTGACCCCGCGCACCGCGCACCCCCCGCCTCGCGCACCCCCACCCCGCCCCCGCCCACCCCCCTCCGCGCAAACGCACGTGCGTTTGCGCGGGTAGTGGGGCAGAACACGACTTCGGCCGCAAACGCACGTGCGTTTGCGGCCGAAGCGGATAGTTACGTACGTCTAGCGGGCGAACAGCAGCGCGCGCTTGACCTCTTGGATCGCCTTCGTCACCTGAATGCCGCGGGGGCACGCGTCGGTGCAGTTGAACGTGGTGCGGCAACGCCACACACCTTCGACGTCGTTGAGGATGTCCAGACGCTCGGAAGCACCTTCGTCGCGGCTGTCGAAGATGAAGCGGTGCGCGTTGACGATCGCGGCAGGTCCGAAGTAGCTGCCGTCGCTCCAGAAGACGGGGCACGACGTAGTGCAGCATGCGCACAGGATGCACTTGGTGGTGTCGTCGAACCGAGCACGGTCGGCGGCGGACTGGATCCGCTCACGCGTCGGCTCGTTGCCCGTTGTCATCAGGAACGGCTTCACAGCGCGGAACGCGTCGAAGAACGGTTCCATGTCGACGACGAGATCCTTCTCGACCGGCAGTCCCTTGATGGGCTCGATCGTGATGGTGAGCGACTTGGACGAGTCCTTCGGCAGCATGTCACGCATCAGCACCTTGCAGGCCAACCGGTTGACACCGTTGATCCGCATGGCATCGGAACCGCAGACGCCGTGGGCGCACGAGCGGCGGAACGTCAGGGTGCCGTCGAGGTAGCCCTTCACGTACAGCAGCAGGTTGAGCAGACGGTCCGTCGGCAGCGTCGGGACCTGGAAGGTGTCCCAGCGCTGGCCGTCGCCGTTCTCCGGGTTGAAGCGGGCGATCTTGAGAGTCACCATGACCGCGCCGTTGGGCACGGGTGGCTCGGAAGCCTGGTCTGCCTTGTCGAGAGTGGGGGCGCTCATATCAGTACTTCCGCTCCATCGGCTCGTAACGGGTCTGGATTACCGGCTTGTAGCCCAGACGAATGTCGGTGAGCAGGCCAGTGCCTTCCTTGTAGGCCATGGTGTGCTTCATGTACTCGTCGTCGTTGCGGTTGGGGTAGTCCTCGCGAGCGTGTCCGCCGCGCGATTCCTTCCGGTTGAGTGCACCGACGACGGTGACCTCGGCCATCTCCAGCAGGAAGCCGAGTTCGACGGCTTCGAGAAGGTCGCTGTTGTAGCGAGTTCCCTTGTCCTGCACGGTGATGTGGTTGTACCGCTCCTTGAGGGCGCGAACGTCCTTGAGTGCGGTCTCGAGACGCTCCTCGGTGCGGAACACCGATGCGTTGTTGTCCATCGACTGCTGCAGTTCGGTGCGGATGTCGGCGACGCGCTCGTGTCCGTGATCGGACAGCACGAGTGCGAGCCACTCCTCCACCATCTTCGCCGGCTCCTCGGGGAGCGGGGTGAAGTCGACGGAGTTGGCGTACTTGGCCGCAGCGATACCCGAGCGACGACCGAAGACGTTGATGTCGAGCAGCGAGTTGGTGCCGAGACGGTTGGCTCCGTGCACCGAGACACACGCGCACTCGCCTGCCGCGTACAGGCCGGGGACGATGTCGTCGTTGTTGCGCAGCACCTCACCGTTGATCTTGGTGGGGATACCGCCCATGACGTAGTGGCACGTCGGGTAGACGGGCACCGGCTCCTTGACGGGGTCCACACCGAGGTAGGTGCGTGAGAACTCCATGATGTCGGGGAG
Organism: Rhodococcus yunnanensis NBRC 103083; assembly: GCF_001895005.1. Taxonomy (GTDB): domain Bacteria; phylum Actinomycetota; class Actinomycetes; order Mycobacteriales; family Mycobacteriaceae; genus Rhodococcoides; species Rhodococcoides yunnanense. The sequence continues at coordinate 42,727 of NZ_BCXH01000026.1, forward strand.
CTTCTCGTCGAGAACTTCCTCGGGGATGTGCGTGACGTCGATGTAGACGTAGTCCTTGTTGGGTCCGCCGCCGCGGCCTTCGAGAACTTCGAGCACCATCGAACGCGCGACGATGTCGCGCGGCGCGAGGTCCTTGATGGTGGGTGCGTAACGCTCCATGAAGCGTTCGCCGGACTCGTTGCGGAGGATGCCACCCTCGCCGCGGACGGCTTCGGAGATGAGGATGCCCAGGCCTGCGAGGCCTGTCGGGTGGAACTGGTGGAACTCCATGTCTTCCAAGGGAAGTCCCTTGCGGAACACGATGCCCATGCCGTCACCGGTGAGGGTGTGCGCGTTGGAGGTCGTCTTGTACATCCGTCCCGAGCCGCCCGTGGCGAAGATGATCGACTTGGCGTGGAAGATGTGCAGCTCGCCCGTGGAGAGTTCGTACGCGACGATGCCTGTTGCGACGGGTCCGTTGTCGGTCTCGGTGAGGCAGAGATCGAGTGCGTAGAACTCGTTGTAGAACTCGACGTCGTGCTTGACGCAGTTCTGGTAGAGCGTCTGCAGGATCATGTGGCCGGTGCGGTCGGCTGCGTAACACGCACGGCGAACGGGGGCTTTACCGTGGTCGCGTGTGTGTCCGCCGAAGCGGCGCTGATCGATCTTTCCCTCGGGCGTCCGGTTGAACGGAAGACCCATCTTCTCGAGGTCGAGAACGGCGTCGATGGCCTCCTTGGCCATGATCTCGACCGCATCCTGGTCGGCGAGGTAGTCGCCGCCCTTGACGGTGTCGAAGGTGTGCCACTCCCAGTTGTCTTCCTCGACGTTGGCGAGCGCGGCACACATACCGCCCTGAGCTGCACCGGTGTGCGAGCGAGTGGGGTACAGCTTGGTCAGTACCGCCGTGCGGGCCTGCGGCCCGGCTTCGATGGCAGCTCGCATGCCTGCGCCACCAGCGCCGACGATGAGCACGTCATAACGATGTTCCTGCATGAATGCTTCAGTTCCCTTAGCTCGCCGAAATGTTCGGATCGAAGGTGAAGATGACGTAGGTGCCCAGGCCCATGATCAGAATCATCGACAGCACGAGCAACGTCGTCAGCCAGAATCGGGTCGAGTCCTTGCGCGAGTAGTCCGCGATGATCGTCCGCAGGCCGTTGCCGCCGTGCAGCTGAGCCAGCCACAGCATGGTCAGATCCCAGAACTGCCAGAACGGGCTGGACCAACGGCCGGCGACGAATGCGAAGTTGATGCGGTGCACGCCGTCGTCGAGCATCAACATGATGAACATGTGGCCCAGGACGAGGACGACGAGCGCCAGTCCGGAGAATCGCATGAACAACCACGCGTAGAGCTCGAAGTTGCCCTTCGACTTCCGGCGCGGTGAGCGCGGGTTGTCCAGACTTGCCGGTCGGTCGTATGTCTTGCCGAGGGACTTGGCCTCGGGTCCGTGTGTCGTTGCCATCAGTGCCCGCTCGCTGTGAACATGTTGTAGAAGATTCGGCCCGCTCCCGGAATCATGACCACGATCCAGACCGCGGCGATGACCCACAGCATCAACTTCTGGTACTTCGGTCCCTGCGACCAGAAATCGACCAGCATGACGCGGATGCCGTTGAGTGCGTGGTAGAGCACTGCCGCGACGAGACCGAGTTCCATCAGCCCGACGAGGGGCGTCTTGTAGGTCTCGATGATCCCGTTGTAGGTCTCCGGGTTGACACGCACCATGGCGGTGTCGAGGACGTGGACGAACAGGAAGAAGAACGTCAACACGCCCGTGATTCGGTGTAGGACCCAGGACCACATTCCCGGATCACCGCGGTACAGCGACCGCTTACGCTCCTTGGCCGGAGCGGCTTCCGTCGTGCTACTCATCGAGTGCAATGCCTCCAACGTCATTGGTGGACGCGTCGAGCCTGGTAGCCGGGCTGATCCTGGCTCGATTTGTCGTACTCCGGCTCCACCGGTTATCCAAGAGCCGCCGTCTTTGAACTCTAAACCCAACGGAAACATGGAACTAATTCGACTCGAGATTCGTACTCGTCAGTAATTCATTGTTAGGTTTGCCTTCCCAATTCTTCATGATCGGTTCAGTCGACTGTGATGCAACGGGGTCGAACCCGTGATTTGATTGTGAGTATGCCCGAAATCGACTGGAAAACGTTGCGAGACAGTGCTCATCGCGTAATGAGGCAAGCCTATGCGCCGTACTCGAACTATCCTGTGGGTGCTGCGGCACTGGTGGACCATGAACGAATTGTCACAGGATGCAATGTGGAAAATGTCTCATATGGTTTGGGCCTGTGCGCGGAGTGCGGACTCGTCTCGAATCTGCATTCCACGGGTGGGGGTCGCCTCGTCGCATTCACGTGTTGCGACAGCCGAGGGAAACGCTTGATGCCGTGCGGACGGTGCAGGCAGCTGCTGTTCGAGTTCGGCGGCGGTGAACTTCTGGTCGACACCGACGGCGGGCCAACGCCGCTCGCGGAGCTTCTCCCCGCAGCCTTCGGACCCGACGACCTCGAATCCGGCAGGGTGGCAGGCCATGCCTGACGCCGTGTCGGTCATCGCCGCCAAGCGCGACGGGCGGGTTCTGACCACTGCCCAGATCGACTGGGTGATCGACGCCTTCACTCGCGGGATCGTGGCAGACGAGCAGATGTCGGCGCTTGCGATGGCGATCATGTGGCGCGGAATGACCCGTGCCGAGTTGAGCTCGTGGACCGCGGCGATGATCGCGTCCGGAACACGGATGGACTTCAGCGATCTCGCCAGGCCGACCGTCGACAAGCACTCGACCGGCGGTGTCGGAGACAAGATCACGTTGCCGCTGGCGCCCCTGGTCGCTGCGTGCGGCGCTTCCGTTCCGCAGCTCTCGGGCCGAGGGCTTGGCCACACCGGCGGCACGCTCGACAAGCTCGAATCGATCCCGGGCTGGCGCGCCGATCTGAGCGCCGAAGAGATTCACTCGATTCTGGCCGATCCGGCCGTCGGCGCCGTGGTGTGCGCGGCCGGTGCCGATCTGGCGCCTGCCGACAAGCGGCTGTACGCCCTGCGAGATGTGACCGGCACCGTCGAATCGATTCCCCTGATCGCCAGTTCGATCATGAGCAAGAAGATCGCTGAGGGGACAGGGGCCCTGGTTCTCGACGTCAAGGTCGGGGCAGGCGCCTTCATGAAGAACATCGACGACGCCCGAGCACTCGCCGAGGCGATGGTGGACCTCGGCGGCGACGCAGGGGTTCGCACGATTGCGCTGATGACGGCGATGGACTCTCCGCTCGGGCTCACAGCGGGCAACGCGCTCGAGGTCGAGGAATCGCTGGAGGTTCTTGCGGGGGGTGGGCCGGCCGACATCGTCGAATTGACGGTGACACTCGCCCGAACGATGCTGTCCGCAGCAGGAATCGAAGGCGTCGACCCGGCGGACAAACTGGCCGACGGCAGCGCGATGGATCGATGGAAGGCGATGATCGCCGCGCAGGGAGGTGACGCGTCGGCGCCGCTGCCGGTCGCGAAGGAGTCGCACCGGATCACGGCGCGGTCCGGTGGTGTCGTCACGGCACTCGATGCCATGGGCGTCGGCATCGCCGCGTGGCGTCTGGGCGCAGGCCGCGAGCGGCAGGGCGAGCCGGTCCAGGCCGCTGCGGGCGTACGGCTGCATGCGAAACCGGGCGACCGCGTGTCCGAAGGCCAACCGCTGGCGACGCTGTACACCGACACCCCGGCGAAGTTCGAGTACGCCGCCGAGGCGATCGCCGACGCGTGGACCCTGGGCACCGACGCTGTCGCGGCATCACCCATCGTTCTCGGCCGAATCGGCGGTTAGAGTTACCCCGCACGTGTGGCGCAGGCAGGCTACCGTTCGATCATGAGCACCGCCCAACCTGTGACGACACCGAGCAGCGGCGCGACGCCGCTCGATCTGCCCTCGATCAAGACCGCCCCCAAAGCGCTGCTGCACGACCATCTGGACGGCGGGCTTCGGCCGCAGACAGTCCTGGATCTGGCGCAGCACAGCGGTTACGACGGATTGCCCGAATCCGACGGAGCGGCGCTGGGGGAATGGTTCCGAAATGCCGCGGACAGCGGTTCCCTCGAACGCTATCTGGAGACGTTCGCGCACACGGTCGCGGTGATGCAGACGCCGGAGGGGCTTGCCCGTGTGGCACAGGAATGCGCGGAGGATCTCGCCGACGACGGTGTCGTGTACGCGGAGGTTCGCTTCGCTCCCGAGCAGCATCTGCAGCGGGGTCTCACTCTGGATGAGGTCGTCGAACACGTTCTGGAGGGATTTCGAGCGGGTGTGTCCGCAGCGCGGGTGAACGGCAAGCGAATTCGCGTCGGCTGCCTGCTCACCGCGATGCGACACGCCGCTCGCTCACGAGAGATCGCCGAACTCGCCGTACGGTTTCGCGATCGAGGAGTAGTCGGATTCGACATCGCGGGCGCCGAGGCGGGGTTCCCTCCGAGTCGACATCTCGACGCCTTCGAATACATGCGAGAAGCGAATGCACACTTCACGATTCATGCGGGCGAAGCCTTCGGGCTGCCGTCCATTCAGGAGGCCGTCGCGTTCTGTGGAACAGATCGTCTCGGCCACGGTGTCCGCATCATCGACGACATCGCAGTCGCATCGGACGGCGAGGCGACATTGGGACTGCTGGCCGCCTATGTTCGCGACAAGCGCATGCCACTCGAACTGTGCCCCAGCTCGAACGTACAGACCGGGGCTGTCGACAGTCTGGAGAAGCACCCGTTCGATCTGCTGGCCCGACTTCGATTCCGAGTCACCGTCAACACCGACAACCGGCTGATGAGCGACACCTCGATGAGCCGTGAAATGTACAAGCTGGTCAACACCTTCGGGTACGGCTGGACCGATTTGGAGCGGTTCACGATCAATGCGATGAAATCGGCGTTCATTCCGTTCGACGAACGACTCGAACTGATCGACGACGTCGTCAAACCCGGCTATGCGGTGCTGCTCGGCTGACGGTCCTCAGAGCTTGCGCAGCCGAGACTCGAAGTCGCGCTCCAGCGCGCGCCATGCCTCGGCTTCGACGTCGAACGGCGCACTGGGAGCCAACCGGTTCGGGTCCGGTTCGAGAGTGTAGGAGATGTACCACCCCAGCGGCGTCGAACTGGCGAGTGATGTCTCCACCGAATCGTCGTCGGCGAAGTCGGCGGCGTCGGTGAACAATTCGACTGCGAGATCGAGTTGATCCGAATCCACTGCGGTGGGGCCGTCGGCCAGGTCGTCGGCGAGTCCGGGAAGCACATAGACGTTCTCGTCGGTGATCTCGATCTGCAGTGATCCGTCGACGGCGGCGGTCTGGACGTCCGCGAAGGTGCTCACCTTCGCCAGTTCATGATCGTGGTCGTCGGCGAGATAGCGGGCGAGGGACCGCTCGGAACCGAACACGGTGATGGCGCCCGCGCGACCCAGGAAAATCGGCTCGTCGTCGATGTAGCACCGCAGGGTGTACAGGGTGTCGTCGGATGTGATGATTCGAATCGGGTCGATCCCGACGCTCGTCCAGAACCCGTCCTCGGCTGCGGCGTCGGCGACGGGGTCAGCGGTCGCCTCGTCGGAGTCGTCGTCGGTGTCCTGGTCGTCGTCGGTGTCCCGGTCGCTGTCCTCGGTCACGTCGTCGACGTCGACGTCGTTCTCGGCAGCAGCGAGCAGTTCGGCTTCGGCGATCTCGACTGCATCGGCGTCGACGTCGGGGGTCTTCACGACGGAATCGATGGCGTCGATGACGCCGTCCCAGCTCTTCGCCACCGATGCCCCGACCCGGTCCCACAGGTCCTGACCGTCCTTGCCGAGGTACGCCTCGACGCCGATACCGACCGAACCGAGATGTGGATTGCCGGCGAAAAACGAAGTGACAGCACTGAGTTCGCAGACATCGCCGAGCGTCTGAACCATCTCGAACGTGGCGTGCAATTCGGCGAGAACATCGGAATCGGGATCCTCGGCAACCAGTTCGGGGACGCCGACCAGATCGAATTGATGCAGGTCGTCGGGTTCGAGTTCGTTGGCCGCCAGGGCGGATACAACCGTCCACGAGGGGTGATCGACGAGGTCGTTGTCGTCGTCGTTTCGGATGAACGCCGCAAGCTGCGCCACCGCTTCGAACCCGTACAGATCCTCCTCGTGTCCGAGGAATGCCTCCCATTCGTCGTCGCCTTCGTGCCACTCTGGAGCCCAGAGTGTGACGAAGTCGCCGCGGGTGAGACCAAGTTCGATCGGGATGATGTCGCCAGCCATGGCCGGAAGCCTATCTCAGGTCTCTGAGAGTGAAGTTTGCATCCTGCGCAGGATCTCCTCGCGCTGCGTCAGTGCGTCCCGAGTGGCTGCGGCCGCAGTGTCGACTATGGACGTCTGCAGGCGTTCTGCCGATTCACGAGACAGATCCTCGGCGAGTTCGAGACCCACGAGTGCGCCGTGGCTGTCCACCTCGGCCGTGACGAGACCGTCGAAGGATCTACGCACGACGCGTAGCGCAGCCAGATACTCGGCAGCACCGTGCAGTGTGTCCAAGGCTCGATCGCCGCGCGAGATCAACTGGTCCAATGCCTCGTTCATACCGATCGCAACCAACTGGTCGGTGCGGGTTCGAGATCCATCAGAGAGTTCTCCGCGTCCGTGACAGCCGCCGACGTAGGTAGGGCCAGCCGGTCGAGAACTTCGGCGGGCATGCCGTGGTCCGCGAGCTGCGTCCGGCGTTCGGCCTTGGCCGATTCGGTGGCGCGCTGACACAACTGCAGGATCGTCCGCGCTAATTCCGCTCCACCGAACTGCAATTCACGCGGATCGATGCGGATGCGAACCGGTTGCCCCGATTCGGTGGCTCGGACGCGGACGGACTCGGTTCGGGTACTCGCGTCGGCGGTCAGCTCGTTCATGCCGTCGGCCGGTAGAAGCCCTTGAAGCCCATGCCGCTGTTGGTGGTTCGGATTTCGCTCACCTGAACCGGGTCGCCTGCCTCCACGAACTGGCCGTTACCGATGACCATGGCGACGTGGCCGTCCCAGACGGCGAGGTCACCCGGCATCACCTCGCTGTCGTCCACCGGGGCACCGATGTCCTGTTCTTGCGCCAGACGCGGCAGCTCGACGCCCTGCTCGGCGTATGCCCACTGGGTCAGCCCGCTGCAGTCGAGACCACGGCCGGGCTCGTTGCCGCCCCAGACGTACGGAGTGCCCTGCTGGCTCAGTGCGCTGCGCACAGCCCCGGCTGCTTGTTCGTTGGGTGCAACAGCGACGCTGCCGTCGGGAAGTGCAACCTCGACCCCGCGGCCCGCCGTACCCACCTCGGCAGACTCCCGCTGCGGTGCATACATCGACATTCCCTGGGGCGAACTTGCTTGGTTCGGTGCAACGGCAGCAGGCATCGTCGGAATGCTCGACGCGTGATCCGGCATCACCGACGGTGCCGACGAGCTGACCGATTGCGCGAAATTGCGGACGAACTGAGCGCCCGGGTCTGCACCGGGGGATGCGGCCGCCGCTGGAACGGTGGAAGCAGGGTGCACACCGGCCGGTTGCGGAACCGAGGGAGGCGCTGCGTATCCGGTGATCTCGGCGGCGTGGACGTCCAGCTCGCCGCGCACACGCCCGACGACTGCGAGTGCGCGTTCGAGGTGCTCGATGGCAGCGGTGATCAGCATCGACTGTCCGGCCGGTGTGGCCAACACAGGTGCGGAGGCGACTGCAATCGAGACGAACGACTGCACGATCGCCTGTAGCTCGGCCACTCCGGCTTGTACCTTTTCGCAGGCACGGTCGACGACGGCGGCAATGTCGGTGCCATGATCGGCGAGTTGGATCGCGCTGGTGGCGGCCGCGCCTGCCAGCTCCGTTGCGGCTGCCGCGGCGGGACCGCTCCACGCCGACGCGAGCTCCGACACCGCGCTCGTTCCGATGCGTTCCACCGTGTCGAGGGTGCGCGACGACGCGCGGATGACGTCGGCCGGCCCGCCGGAGGGGATCACACCGGATCCGAAGGCCCCGAGGAGATCGACGATCGGTTTCGCCAGCAGGTCGATCACGCGAGGCTCACCGCCGTCGCGCCATCTGTCGTGTCGTATCCGACCCCGGCTGCTGCCGCCGCGTGACCGATGCTGCCGAGCACGTCGGCGAGCCTGCCGACCGCGGCGGTGTGCGCGGTGTGCGTGCCGGTGAATGCTGCGAGGAACTCGGTTCCGATGAGCCCGAATACAGGGGCGAGTACCGCTGGACCGCACGCTGTCGCTGCTGCCGCCGCACCGGCGGTCTCGACAGCGAGAGCGCCTGCCGAGGCGACGAACGCGTCCACCCCGGCCGCCTGTACCTGAATCTCCACCATCGATGCCCCCCGAACTCGCCATACGTAGGAATTGCCTACACAAGATTCGACGCACGTGAGAGCGGATCGGTTCCCGCAATTATCCTTCTGGAATGGAAACTCACGTGGTCGATCATCCACTGGCCGCAGCCCTGCTGACGACGATGCGCGACGAGCGCAGCGACAACGCAATATTTCGGTCCGCACTTCGCCAGCTCACCCACATGCTGGTGTACGAGGCCACCCGTGATGCCGCGATCTCGAACTTCGAGGTGAAGACTCCGGTTGCCACGACGCAGGGCACGAAGCTGGCCAATCCGCCGCTGCTGGTCCCGGTCCTGAGGGCCGGGCTCGGCATGGTCGAGAAGGCGAGCGGTCTGATTCCCCAGTCCCGCGTCGGCTTCGTCGGCATGGCGCGCGACGAGCAGACGCACCAGCCGGTGCCGTATATGGAGTCGCTGCCCGACGACCTCTCGCAGACCCCCGTCTACGTCCTCGACCCGATGCTCGCAACCGGTGGCTCGATGGTCCACACGATCGAGTTGCTCGTCGGCCGTGGTGCCGCCGACGTCACTGCGATCTGTGTCGTCGCGGCGCCCGAGGGTGTCGCGGCGCTCGAATCCTCGGGGCTTCCTGTCCGCCTCGTTGCGGCGAGCATCGACGACGGCCTCAACGAGAACGCATTCATAGTCCCCGGTCTCGGAGATGCGGGCGACCGTCAGTTCGGTCCGCGCTGAACGCCTCGCTCGTTCTCGGAGTCACCTGGCCCGCAGATCAGGGCGACCCGCGTCTTCGTGTCGTCGACACTGCGACGCGGGAGGTCGGGCATCTCGACCTGCGAGATGCCCGGGTCGGATTCTCTTCTCTCGGGGCGCAGCGGTGGTGCACCGGGCGGATCGCTTTCAAGGCCGGTGGTTCCGAGTATGTGCCATGTCCGAAACAGTCGCCTGTCGACGTCGGATCGCAATGCGAGGTATGCGAATCGAAAGACCCGTTTCGGTTCGTCCACACCATTCATCGAGGCGGTTTCGTCTCACGCGATCTCGAAGCGCACGTGATGCAGCCGCACTGGCTGTACATCGCGACGTTCGCGAACGGTGTGCACAAGGTGGGTACCGCGGCCGACACCCGCAAGTGGGGACGGTTGGCCGAGCAGGGAGCGATGTGTGCGCAGTACGTCGCGTGGGCGACGGACGGCAAGGTCATCCGCGTTCTCGAGGACCGGGTGACCGAGCAGCTCCAGGTGCGGCAGGCAGTGCGCTCGTCGGCGAAAGCGGCTGCGCTGGCGTTGCCCGTCGACACGGCTCGCCTCGACTCGGCGACGGCGGTGCTCGCGCAGAGGGTCCGCGACATTCTCGGGCCGGGTGACGACAGCTTCCGCGTCGTCGACGAGGCGTGGCGGGTGGCCGGGTTTCGTGATCTGGCGTCGGGCAATCGAGTGGCGTACCCGAACGACATGACCTCGGGCACACACGGATTCACGGTGAAGGCGTGCTTCGGGCAGGCTGCGGTCGTGGACATAGACGGTGAGTCCTACGTCGTCGACCTGCATGAGCTCAAGGGCCGACGCGTTCGTTTCGGAGACTATTGTTCGGCGCTGCCTGCGGTGCAGTCGGCGCTGTTCTGAAGCGTCGGAGCCCCGTCTGTCACAGAGAGCGCGCGAACCGTCGCAGGTCCTCGAGCATAGATTCCGCGGTCTCACGCGCAGCAGGCAACGCGTCGCGGCCGGCCACCGGCACCACGGCTTCGAGGTACGCCTTGACCTTCGGTTCCGTTCCCGACGGCCGCACGATGATGCGGATACCGTCACCGGCGAGTTCGACGGCGTCGGTGCGCAGTGGGCCGCGTCGGGCGAGCAGATCCGTGACGGTCACCTCGCGGCCGGCAAGTTCGGTAGGGGGACTCGCGCGCAGTGTCTCCATCATCGATGCAATGTCGTCGAGATTGTCCACCCGCTTCGAAACCTGTGCTCCTGCATGGACTCCGAACTCGACTGCGAGGCCGTCCAGCAGGTCGAGGAGGGTGCGCCCGTCCGCCTTGGAGGACGCCGCGAGATCCGCGAGGACGACGGCAGCCGAAATTCCGTCCTTGTCGTTGACTGTCGTCGGGTCGACGCAGTGGCCGATCGCTTCCTCGTACGCGTAGACGAGCCCTTCTCCTGCGCGGACCAGCCATTTGAATCCGGTCAGGGTACGTGCGTATCGCGCACCCCTGGCGGGTGCCAACGCCGAGAGCAGCTGGGACGAGACGATCGTGTTGGCGACCAACGAGTTCGGAGGCGCCGACGCGAGGATGTGGTCGGCGAGCAGCGCGCCGGTTTCGTCGCCGCTGAGCATCCGCCAGCCGGACGTCGTCGGCACTCCGATGGCGCACCGGTCGGCGTCGGGGTCGAGAGCGATCGCCAGATCGGCGTCCACTTCGGCTGCCAGGCCGAGTAGTGCGTCCGATGCTCCTGGCTCCTCGGGATTGGGAAACGCAACGGTGGGAAATTCGGGGTCGGGTTCGAATTGACTGTCGACGATGTGGATGTCGCGGAAGCCGAGACCCCGCAATGCCGTCAGGGCCACCTCGCCGCCGACGCCGTGCAACGCAGTCAGTGCGATTCTGATCGCCCGGTGGGGTGAGCGTACGAGTGCGGGCAGTGTGTCGAGATACCGTGCGGTGACGTCGGATCCACCGGACCCGACCACTACTAGCGGCACGTCGACGGCAGGTCCGATCGACGCGATCTCGGCCTCGATCTCACGGTCGGCGGGCGGAATCAGCTGCGCACCGCCGCGAAGGTAGACCTTGTAACCGTTGTCGGCTGCGGGATTGTGCGAGGCGGTGATCTGGATGCCGAGATCCGCGCCCAGTGCACGGACGGCGAACGCGAGAACCGGAGTAGGCAGTGGACGGGGCAGCAGGACAACCGAGAACCCCTGAGCTGCAAATGTTTCCGCGGCAGCAGAGGCGAAGGTCTCGGATCCGTGCCGTGCATCCCTGCCGATCACGACCGTCGACCCGCCGAGGCACTTCTTCTGCAGCCACGCGCAGATTCCTGCCGACGTTCTGACCACTACGGCGACGTTCATTCCGTTCGGCCCTGCCCGTACCTCGCCGCGGAGGCCTGCAGTTCCGAAACTCAGAGGTGCACGAAAGCGATCCGCCAGTTCGTCGGCGGGCAGTTCGGCGAGTTCCTCACGAGTCGATGGATCCGGGTCGCCGGCGATCCATGCGGAAACCTGTTCGGCCAGTTCCGAAGTCACAGTGATTGCACCAGTTTCAGTAGCAGATCGCCCATCCGTGATGCCGACGCCCTACCCGCCTCCAGCACTTCCTTGTGATCGAGGTGCTCGCCCGTCATCCCCGCAGCGAGATTCGTCACGAGTGATATGCCGAGGACACGAGCCCCGAGCGCCCGAGCAGCGATGGTTTCGTGAACGGTCGACATGCCGACGAGATCGGCGCCGAGGGTGGCCAGCATGCGAATCTCGGCCGGTGTCTCGTAGTGCGGGCCGGGGAGCCCCGCGTAGACGCCTTCTTCGAGCGATGGATCGATGCTGCGGGCGAGGTCGCGAAGTTCGGAGGAGTACGCGTCGACCAGATCGACGAACTCGGCGCCGACCAACGGCGAGCGTGCCGTGAGATTGAGATGATCGGAGATCAACACTGGCTGGCCGACGCGTGAGCCGTCGCGGATTCCGCCTGCAGCATTGGTGAGAACGATGGTTCTCGCGCCGGTGGCGACGGCCGTCCGCACAGGGTGCACGACGCGTGACAGATCGTGCCCCTCGTAGGCATGTGTCCTGCCCTGCAGGAGAAGCGTGTGCGTGCCGCCCACGTTCACCGACGTGATGGTGCCGGAGTGGCCGGATGCGGACGGGGGAGCGAAGCCGGGGAGATCTGCCATGCGAAGGGTGGACGTCGGTTCGCCGAATCTGTCCGCAGCTGCCTGCCACCCGGACCCGAGCACGATCGCCACTGTGTGTTCGGCGACTCCCGTGGCGTCGGCGATGGCGGCGGCAGCGGTCGATGCAGCTCCCGTCGGATCGGCGGTTGGATCGGCCGAGGTTGCGCTTGTTTCTCCCACGGAGGACAACCCTAGGAGATGCGCGCGGTTTCGGTCGTCAGGGACACCGCCGTGCGGCTGCGAAGAAGTGCACGTTACCGCCCGGTAGTATTCGGCCATGCCTTACCTCGAACGCGACGGCGACGTGCACCTCCTGTTCCTCGGCACCAAGGACTCGGCTGAGAATCCAGAGAATCGGTTCCATCCCGAGTGGATCGACGCCACCCACGCGCTGCTCGACGAAGTGGAAGCGACATCCGGTCCGTCCGCGCTGGTCACCACCGCGACGGGCAAGTTCTTCACCAACGGTCTCGACACCGATTGGCTGTTCGCCAACCTCGACAGAATCACCTGGTACCTCGATCGTGTCCACACGCTGTACACCCGGCTGCTGACGTTCCCGATGGCAACCATCGCGGCGGTGCAGGGTCACGCGTTCGGTGCAGGAGCGATGCTCGCCACCGCTCACGACTTCCGCGTCGTCCGCGCCGATCGCGGCTTCTACTGCCTGCCCGAAGTGAACCTGAACATGCCGTTCACGGTCGGTATGTCGGCGCTCGTAACGGGGCGACTTCCGAAGCAGACCGCCATCGAGGCGATGACCACCGGCAGGCGCTTCGGCGGCGCGGACGCGGTGACCGCAGGAATTGCCGACGTCGCAGTGTCCGAGAACGAGGTTCTGTCTTCCGCAGTCGAGCGCGCCGCAGCGCTGACGAGCACCCACGGACCGAACCTCGCCGGGATCAAGCGGGGTATCCACGCCGACGTTCTCGCTGCGCTGAACACCCCGACGGGAGAGAGCAACTTCAGCTTCGGGAACCAGTAGTGACAGACTGGGTCGGTGATCGATGAGACCGATGCAGGTGTGCAGAGCGCTGCAGGCGACCTGACGGCGCTCTCGCATTCGATACATTCCGAACCGGAGTTGGCCTTCGAGGAGTATCGAAGTGCAGCCAAGGTGATCGACCTACTGCGCGCACACGACTTCGAGATCGAGACCGGTGTGGCAGACATGCCCACCGCCTTCGTCGCCGAATTCGGAAGCGGCGAGCTGACCGTCGGTATCTGCGCCGAATACGACGCGCTCCCGGAGATCGGTCATGCCTGTGGGCACAACATCATCGCGGCGTCGGCAGCAGGTGCGGCGATCGCGTTGGCGCCCTTGGCCGAACGACTCGGGGTCACCATTCGCGTTCTCGGCACCCCGGCCGAGGAGAGTGGCGGCGGGAAAGTGCGCATGCTCGAGCGAGGGGTGTTCGACGGCATCGCCGCAGCCGTCATGGTTCATCCAGGACCGTTCGACATCGTCGATGCGACGTCGTTGGCGTTGTCCGATATCGCTGTGTCGTTCACCGGCCGCGCAGCCCATGCATCCGCTGCGCCGGAGTGGGGAATCAACGCAGGCGACGCCGTGACGATCAGCCAGGTGGCGATCGGGTTGTTGCGGCAGCATCTCTCGCCGGGGCAGCAGTTGCACGGCATCGTCAGCGAGGGTGGCCTCGCGCCCAACATCGTTCCTGGCCACGCCGAATTGTTGTACTACCTCCGTGCGCGCACCTCGGAATCACTCGAAGCCCTGACCACGAAGACGTATGCGTGCTTCGAGGCAGGCGCGATCGCGACGGGGTGCACCTACGACGTGCGCACGATCTCACCGACGTACTCCGAACTGACGCCGGATCCATGGCTGTCGGCGACCTATCGCCGCGAAGCCGTGTCGATCGGACGCGCACCGCTTGCACCCGAATTGGAAGGATTCCGCCCTCTGGGCAGTACGGACATGGGAAACGTGACGAAAGTTCTACCCGGCATCCATCCGATCATCGGTCTCGATTCCGGTGGGGCCGTGACCCATCAGCCCGAGTTCGCCGCAGCGTGCGTCACCGCATCGGCCGACGCCGCAGTTCTCGACGGCGCGCGTCTGCTGGCGCGGACCGTCGTCAGCGCAGCTCTCGACACCGAGGCGCGAGATCGCCTTCTCGGCGACCTCGAGATCCGGACGGCAGCGCGATGACCGAGAATCATGCTCTCGTCGAGAAGTGGATCCTCGAGCACGCCGACGATCTGTCGCAGTGGCGACGCCATATCCACGCCAATCCCGAGCTTGCGCGTCAGGAATTCGCGACGACTGCGTTCGTCGTCGAACATCTCGAAGCTGCCGGGTTGTCGCCGAAGCCGCTGCCCGGCGGTACCGGACTGATCTGCGACCTCGGACCTGCCGGGCCGCGCATCGCATTGCGCGCCGATATGGATGCGCTGCCGCTCCAAGAATTCACCGGTGCCGCCTACAGCTCGACGGTTCCCGGTGTCTCACATGCCTGTGGACACGACGCACACACGACGGTACTGCTCGGCACCGCTCTTGCCCTGGCGTCGCTACCCGAGCTGCCGTTCGGTATTCGACTGATCTTTCAACCGGCCGAGGAAGTCATGCCGGGAGGAGCGCTCGACGTCGTCGCCGCGGGCGCCCTGGAGGGCGTGACCAAGATCTTCGCGCTGCACTGCGATCCGCGGCTCGAAGCAGGCAAGGTCGGCGTGCGTGTAGGCGCGATCACCTCGGCAGCCGACACTGTCGAGTTGCGACTGGATTCGCCGGGTGGCCACACATCCCGGCCCCACCTGACGACCGACCTGGTCTATGCGCTGGGCACCGTCATCACGGGACTGCCGGGAATGCTCAGCCGTCGTATCGATCCGCGAACGAGCACGGTGATGGTGTGGGGTGCCGTCGTCGCCGGCCAGGCCCCCAATGCGATCCCGCAGACCGGGATGTTGACCGGAACCGTCAGAACCGGCGATCACGAAACCTGGGCGTTGCTCGAACCGATGGTCGAGGAGATCGTGACGGGTCTGATCGCGCCCACCGGCGTTCGGTTCGAATTGCATTACCGGCGTGGCGTTCCCCCGGTAGTCAACGACGAGGCGGCGACGCGAACATTCGAGAATGCGATCCGACGAGTCGGGCCGGCAGCATTGGCAGATACCGCGCAATCGGGTGGCGGCGAGGACTTTTCGTGGTACCTCGAGGATATTCCGGGTGCGATGGCGAGGCTCGGCGTCTGGTCGGGAACGGGCCCACAGCTCGACATCCACCAGCCGACATTCGATCTCGACGAGCGTGCACTCGCTGTCGGTGTGAAGGTAATGACGAGTATCGCTCTCGACCCGAATTAGCCGTAATGAGCAGGGACGTTGTGGACGGCGTGTCAGCGATAGACAGGTAAGGACCTCCGGTATCGGTGTGGTTACCACAACTGCACCGACAACCGAGAGGTCCTCGTGTCCCACGCTAATGCCTGCTCACCCCGAATAGGAGATTGAAGCTCGCGATATCGATCGTCGACGACGGTTGGTCGATCCGCCGGGCCGTCGAACGGTTTCAGGTTTCACCGACCACAGCGAAGAAATGGGCGGATCCCCGACGGCGGTGGCCATCGCAAGCTCGGACGCACGATCGGCAACCGCCACAACAAGAAGCAAGGCCGCGGATACTCGTTCATCCATCATGCCGTCGACGATCACAGCCGGCTGATGTACTCGCCGATAACGGATCCTGTTACCGCTCAATGCTATTCGCAGCAGTGTTGGGTCCCGATGTCAACACGAGCGGACCACACCGTACCGGCCGCAGACCAACGGCAAAGTCGAACGATTCAACCGCCCCCTCAACCAGGAATGGGCCTACACCCAGGACCTGAATCAGCCGCTGTTGCCGGCAACGCTGAGTGTTGCTGCGCTGCTTGGTGATTCAGGATTCAATTCTTGCGGGTGGGTGTGCGGTCGGGTAGTGTAGAACGTATGTTCGATACGGGGGTTTCGGTGAGTGGTTCGACGGTAGGTTCGGTTGTGGGTTCGGCTGCAGCCTTGTCTGGCGCGTTGGACTGCGGTGTGGCTGCTGGTGGTGGTGTGTATGACTGGGATGGGTGTGTGGCGGGGTTGGTGGGGGTGTCGGCGCGGTGGCGGGTGGTGGAGAATGTGGCGCGGGCGCGGGTGGTGGAGGC
>NZ_BCXH01000027.1 GCF_001895005.1 Rhodococcus yunnanensis NBRC 103083
CAGGAGTGTGCGCAGTTCGGGGTGGCGGATCTGCCGGATGGTCGGCGGGGTCCGTTGGTGCAGATTCTGTTCGATGTGCAGACGTTGTTGGGGTTGACGTCCGAGCCTGCGGTGTTGCCGGATGGGTCGGCGTTGGATGCGGATGTGGCGCGGGTGATTGCGGGTGATGCGGTGTGGCAGGCGATGTTGACGGAGATGATGACCGTTCATGCCGGCAGGGCCGCCGCCTCCACCTCCACCGGCGAGTCCGGCGAGCCCGACGCGGCCAGTGATTCCGAGGAGCCCAGTACTTCCTCAGACGCCAGTACATCCGAAAAGTCCAGCACGCCCGATAAGACGATCAAGACTGAAGCGACCGGTAAGCCCGAGGAGTCGGGTGGGGTCGTGGAGGATCCGGAGTCCGAGTCCGAGTCCGAGTCCGATTGTGTTGCAGCAGCATCCGACGAACCGCCCGGTGACTCTGGAGTACCCGGCGATTCTGGGGTGCCCGTTTCGGACACTACGTCTGGCTCTGCATCTGGGTCTACGTCTGGGTCTGCGGCTGGGTCTGGGTATGGGGCTGTGTTGGTGCCGCGGTTGATTGCGCGGGGCCGGATTCGGTCGGCCGGGGCGGTCCCGGCACCCACAACTCCGGCGCCCACAGGATCGGGGTTGGGGTTGGGGTCTGGGTGTTTTTCGGGTGGGTTGGGGGCTACCGATGAGGCGTTGCGGGCGCAGGTGGTCTCTGAGTTGTTGGCTGCGATTGCTGCTGATCCGGCTCTGGCGTTGGGGGTGTTTCCTGATGGTCATGGTGGGTATCGGGTGCCGCCGCCGGGCGCGTTGACGTATCGTCCGTCTGCTGAGGTGGCGGCGCGGGTGCGGATGACGTATTCCACGTGCACGCATCACGATTGCAGTGTGCCCTCGACGCAGTGCGAACTCGATCATATTGTTCCGTTCGATCACCAGGATCCCGTGCGGGGTGGGTGGAGTATCGAGTCGAATCTGCAGCCCTCGTGCACGAGTCATCATCGGTTCAAGACGGCGCAGGCGTGGGCGGTGGCGATGTTGGCTGGTGGTGCGATCGTGTGGACGAGTCGGTCCGGGTTGCGGACGATCACGCTTCCCGATCTGGGGTGCCCGAGACCACCGCGTAAACGTAGACGCGGACGCCGTACCCGAGAGACCGCATCGACCCCGGACACAACAGTGTCGGACACTGCTGCCCCGGACACGTCGGACAGGACTGCCCCGGACACATCGGACACGACTGTCTCGGGAACGACTGCTTCTGGCACGGCTGCCCCGGATACAGCCGCCTCTGACGCGACTGTTCCGGACGCACCAGACCCGGATACAACTGCGTCGGACGGGACTGCCTCGGACACTGCTGCGTCGGACACGACCGACCCGGAGGCAACTGCGTCGGACACACCAGCCCCCGAGACATCAGCCTCGGAGACACCTGAGTGGTGGGACGCGCCGACGTGGTGGGAGAAGAACATGCCCACCGAGGCCGAATCCCCGACACTGGCGGATATGCATGCCGCCGCGTCCGAGGCTGCCCGCACGAAGGTGCGGATCATCCGGCGCCGGTTCCGGGAACACAACCTCGCCCGCTGGCACCGCGCCCGCAACGAGAAACCACCGTTCTAGCGGAACAACATCAGGGAGGCACCCGATCAACTCCTCGATACGAGTGATCGAACGAAGAACATCAGATTCGCCGGGCGTTCCGCGAGGCGGCGCATGAAATAGCCGTACCACTGACTGCCGTAGGGCACATAGACGCGTACGTGCACGCCGCTGCCGACAAGCCGAATTTGTTCCCGGTCGCGTATCCCATACAGCATCTGGAACTCGTAACTGTCCACATCCCGACCCGTGGCCTCGGCGAAACGCCTCGCCGCATCGATCATGTCGGGATCGTGAGATGCGACCATCGGATACCCCTCACCCTCCATGAGGACACGGAGGCAGCGGACATAGGAATCCGACACATCCGCCGGCTTCTGAAACGCCACCGATGCCGGTTCGCTGTATGCCCCCTTGCACAATCGAATTCGCGATCGGGGTCCGGAGAATTCCCTGCAATCGTCCTCGGTCCGCCTCAGGTAAGCCTGCAGTACCGTACCCAGGTCCGGAAACTCCTGGCGCAACTCACGGACGATCGCCAGCGTGGAACCGGTCGTCGTATGATCCTCGGCGTCGACCGTGACCCACACACCTGCCTTCTCGGCGGCGGCGCAAATGGTTCGCGCATTCTCCAGGGCCAACGCCTGATCGATGCCCTGGCCCAGTGCCGACAACTTCACCGACACTTCCAGCGAATGTGGTACCGAAGAAATCCCCGTATACGCCTGCAGCAGAGACAGATACGCATCGACCGTTGCCGTCGCCCGTGCTACGTCCGTGGTGTCCTCACCGAGATAATCGACCGAAACGAAGCGCCCGGATTCCAGCAACCCGCGCACCGCGGCCACGGCGTCGGGCTCGGATTCTCCTGCGACGAAACGATCGACCAGCTGCCTGGTGATCCGCATCCTGCTCACGGTCGCCTCCAACCGAGGTGACCGCGCGGCCGCCAGCAACGCAGGACGCATCACTGCGTACCCTCGCCGTCCTGGTGCGGGTACCGATGCGACGTCGGAGGCACGAACGTCTCCTTGACGGTACGAGTCGACGCCCACCGCAACAGGTTCTGCGGGGAACCGGCCTTGTCGTTGGTTCCCGAAGCCCGGGCTCCGCCGAACGGCTGCTGCCCGACGACGGCACCGCTGGGCTTGTCGTTGACGTAGAAGTTGCCCGCCGCGAACCGCAGCGCCCTGTGGGCCTGGTCCACAGCCGCCCGGTCGTCGGCGATGACCGCACCGGTCAGCGCATACTGTGACCCGGTGTCGATCCGGTGCAGAATGTCCGAGTAGGAGCCAATCGCCGAGTCGTCGTACACGTGCACGGCGAGGATGGGGCCGAAGTACTCCGTGCCGAAGGCCTCGTCGGTCGGGTCGTCGCCGAGAAGAACTGTGGGGGAAACGAAGTAGCCCTCGGAGTCGTCGCAGGACCCACCGGTGGCGATGGTGAGGGACGGGGTCGACTTGGCGCGATCGAGCGCAGCCGCATTGCGGTCGAAGGCGCGACGGTCGATGACGGCACCGCCGTAGTTGGACAGGTCGGTCACGTCGCCGTATTTCAGCTCCGATACCTGCTCGATGAAACTGTCACCCATCTTGGCCCACACAGATTTCGGGACGAACGCGCGCGACGCCGCCGAACATTTCTGGCCTTGATAGTCGAAGGCTCCGCGGATCATCGCCGTTGTCAGCACCTCAGGATCAGCCGAACTGTGGGCGACGACGAAGTCCTTGCCACCGGTCTCGCCGACGAGCCGTGGATAGGCGTCGTAACCGGAGATGTTGTTGCCGACCTCACGCCACAGACGCTGGAAGGTGGCCGTCGAACCGGTGAAATGTATTCCCGCCAAACGCCTGTCGGCCAGCGCGACCTCGGACACGACTGGACCGTCGCCCAACACAAGATTGATGACGCCGGGCGGCAGACCTGCCGCTTCGAGAAGTTGCAGCGTCAGATAGGCCGCGACGGACTGTGTCGGCGACGGCTTCCACAGAACAGTGTTGCCCATCAAAGCAGGCGCGGTGGGGAGGTTGCCTGCGATGGCGGTGAAGTTGAACGGAGTGATCGCGTAGACGAACCCTTCGAGTGGCCGATACTCGACGCGGTTCCAGACGCCGGGGGACGAGACCGGCTGGTCTCCGAGGATCTGACGCGCGAACGAGACATTGAAGCGCCAGAAGTCGATGAGTTCGCACGGCGCATCGATCTCGGCCTGATACACCGACTTCGACTGGCCGAGCATCGTGGCGGCAGCGATCTTCTCGCGCCACGGCCCCGACAGCAGGTCGGCGGCACGCAGAAAGACCGCAGCTCGGTCGTCGAACGACAGGTCCCGCCACCCGGGAGCAGCAGCAGATGCGGCATCGATGGCAGCGCGAACGTCGTCGTGCGTCGCAGCGGCGAAACTACCGATCACCGACGAGTGACGGTGCGGCTCGACGACATTCTCCCGAGGACCTGAACCCGACCGGTGCACGCCACCGATGACCTGCTGGATCTCGGTCGGTGTGGACTGCAGTGCGTCGAGCTGGAGCCGCAGGCGTGCCCTCTCGGGGCTGCCGGGGGCGTATGTGTTGACGGTTTCGTTGGTCGGGGCAGGTACCGAGGTGATGGCGTCCATGGTGATCCTCCTTTTTCAGCCGCGTTCCAGTGCTGTCCAGTCAAGTCGGATGGAAGGAATGAGTATTCTTCCTATCGGCCAAAGAATCTGTGCTCTACTTGTTCGGATGAACGAAGGTGTGGCGCTCTCGGCAATTCATGCCGCGCTGCACGGCGCCTTTGTCGAGTTGGTCGTGGTCCCTGCGTTCCCCGTGCGGATCCGGTCCGTCACGTTGATCGACTCCGACGACCTTGCCGCGTATGCCGCACCGGACGCGGACCTGTGTCTCGTGGTGGGGGTTCCGGAATCCGAGATCGTGGCGTGGCTGGAAGCGCTGGCGCTGCGCAGCGTCGAGAATCGGCCGCGAGCGGTGATGGCCAAATGGGCGGACACATCGTCGGCGATGCAGCATGCGGCCAGGCAGAGTGGGATCGCTTTGTTGTCGGTGCACGCCCAAGCGCGGTGGGAGCGGCTGCTGTCGATGATCCGCAGCGTGCTCGACCACTCGAAACAGCAGCTCGATCCTGAACCCGCTGGTGAGGACACCGATCTGTACGGTCTCGCCCACACCGTCGCGTCGTTGACCAAGGGGATGGTCAGCATCGAGGACGAGTGGTCGCACGTGCTGGCGTATTCGGCCTCCGACGACTCTGCCGACGAACTGCGCACCCTGTCGATTCTCGGGCGCGAAGGCCCGCGTGAGTATCTCGATCGTCTGCGCGAGTGGGGCGTTTTCGACCGTATCCGACGAAGCGACGACGTCGTCGAAGTGCCTGCCGACGACGATCTGGGAATCCGACGGCGGCTCGTCGTCGGCATCAGGACCATTCCCGACGATACCGGGGCTGCGACGACGGTCGGGTCCATCTGGATACAGCAAGGGCAACAACCGATTTCGCCCGACGCGGATCGGGTGCTTCGCGGCGCTGCAGCGGTTGCGGCGAGGCTCGTCAAACGTATCCGTGATGCCCCGAACAACGAGGCAGTACAGATTCAACGTCTCCTCGGGGCGCGCGGGGGCGGGGTGGACGTGCCGTCGTTGGCTGCATCGCTGTCGATCTCGGCGTCGGGCCCCGTGGCCGTCGTCGGGTTCGCAGCGATCGGCGATCGTGTGATCGTGGGGCTGTCGTCGTCTCTTCGATTGCACGCCAGTGCATTTCACAGATCGTCACTGGCGACGACGATCGGCGACCGAGTGTATGTACTGTTTCCTGGTTCGTCCTCGGGGAACGCCGTCGAATCCTGGACACGTGAGGTGATCACACGCGTCGAGAGTGGGACGGGCATTGCTCTTCGAGCCGCCGTGGCCGCCTCGATCAGGACGTTGTCCGACACTGCTGCAGCGCGTTTCGAGGTCGACCGAGTTCTGGATCGCACGACGGGTGAGAACCGTGTGACCACCCTCGCCGAGTCGCGGACGTCGGTGCTCCTCGGTGAGATCGTCGAACTCGTCGGCAATCACGAGCAGTTGATCGACCCGCGGATTGCGCTTCTGCAACGTTACGACGCCAAGAACGATGGCGTGATGACGGAGAGTCTGGAGGCGTACCTGGCGCACTTCGGCGATGTCCGAGCAGCGGCCGCCGACCTTCGGGTACATCCGAACACGTTGCGGTACAGAATCAAACGGGTCGAGGATATTCTCGGGACGAATCTGGGAGATCCCGACGACCGAGTGTTGATCGAGCTGCAGCTGAGGATTGCGCGCCGGTGATACCAGCGGTCAACAGCGCCGCCAGTTCGGCGTAGGCCTGGGAATCGTCGAGGCCGGTGCGCTGCGCGACCTCCCTGCTCTGGATTCGTGCCATCGTCGACGCGGCGACATCGGCGGCGAATGCTGCGTGGAGGCTGCGAACCTCACCGGTGGAGGTGCCGTCGTCGATCAGTTGTTGTACGCGCTTGGCCGCGAATGCGGTGTTCTGCTCGTACACCTCGCGGGCTGGGGCGAACGCGGCCAGGTCGTCCATGAACCGACGCGACGCCGGGGCAAGCGCGACGCCGACCGCGGACAGGTAGGCGGTGAGACGTTCGGCGAAACCGTGAACACCGTCGATGGATTCCTCGACGCGGTCGGTCGCACCGCGGAAGAAGTGCACGGTGGCCGATCGCACCAACTGTTCCTTGCTGCCGGCCAACGTGTACAGGGTGGACTTGCTGCACCGCAGCCGCGCAGCGATGTCGTCGAGGGTCAGGTGTGCAAAACCCTCGGACAGGAACAGGTCGACGAGTTGGTCGAACAGTTGGGCGCGACGGGCCGTGGCGTGAGCTGCGGTCATTCGTGTAATAGTACTGTAAAGAGTCCGCCAGTACTGCGAGGAGTCCGAAGTGCCAGTCGATCGTTTGCTTCCCACCGAAGAAGCTCGTGACCTCATCCAGCTCACCCGCGACGTCGCGGACAAGGTGCTCGACCCGATCGTCGACGAGCACGAGAAGGCCGAGAAGTATCCCGACGGTGTCTTCGGCACTCTCGGTGAGGCAGGTCTGCTGAGCCTGCCGTTCCCCGAGGAATGGGGCGGCGGCGGACAGCCGTACGAGGTGTACCTGCAGGTTCTCGAAGAACTGGCGTCCAGGTGGGCCGCTGTGGCGGTCGCCGTCAGCGTCCACAGCCTCGCGTGCTCGCCGCTGCTCGCGTTCGGTACCGAGGAGCAGAAGCAGCGATGGCTCCCCGACATGCTCGGTGGCAGCCTGATCGGGGCATACAGCCTGTCCGAACCGCAGGCCGGATCCGACGCCGCAGCGCTGAGCTGCAAAGCGACACCCAAGGACGACGGTTACGTCGTCAACGGTGCGAAAGCCTGGATCACGCACGGCGGTATCGCCGATTTCTACAACTTGTTCGCCCGAACCGGCGAGGGGTCGAAAGGTATCTCCTGCTTCCTGGTGCCCAAGGATCAGGAGGGTCTGTCGTTCGGCAAGCCCGAGGAGAAGATGGGGCTGCACGCCGTTCCCACCACATCGGCGAACTACGACAACGCATTCGTCTCCGCCGAGCGCCGCCTCGGCACCGAAGGCCAGGGCCTGCAGATCGCGTTCAGTGCACTCGATTCGGGTCGGCTCGGCATCGCGGCCGTTGCGGTCGGTATCGCCCAGGCTGCGCTCGACGACGCGGTCGCCTATGCGAACGAGCGCACGACGTTCGGCAAGAAGATCGTCGATCACCAGGGTCTCGGATTCCTGCTCGCCGACATGGCTGCCGCGGTGGATTCCGCACGCGCTACCTACATCGACGCCGCGCGCAGGCGTGATCTCGGCCTCGACTACTCGCGCAACGCATCGGTCGCCAAACTGGTTGCCACCGATGCCGCGATGAAGGTGACCACCGACGCCGTCCAGGTCTTCGGCGGTTACGGCTACACCCGCGACTTCCGGGTCGAGCGGTACATGCGCGACGCCAAGATCACGCAGATCTTCGAAGGCACCAACCAGATTCAGCGACTCGTGATTGCGCGGAGTCTGCGCAAGGCCTGAGATCGGCTACGCGCTCTGACGCGCAACTATCTTGTAGCCCACATCCACGGTCCGTTCGGCGATCGGGTTTCCTGCCAGGCGATTCAGCAGTAGCTCGCCTGCGCAGGCCCCGATTGCCTCGTTGTCGATGTTGACCGTGGTGAGCGACGGGTTCAGGTGTCGGGACATCTCGAAGTCACCGAATCCGGTGATCGCCAACGACCCCGGTACGTCCACGCCGCGGCGATGAGCTGCGAGTACCGCTGCGGCGGCGAAGACGTCGGTGGTGAACATGATGGCGGTCGCCTCGGGGTACCTGTGCAGAGCCAGATCGAGAAGCTCTGTGCCCGTGTCCATCTCGATCGGATGGCCGGGCAGGTCGACGGTTCTGACCGGTTCGTCGGCGAGCAGCTCGCGCACTGCGTCGGTGAAGCCCTCGAGTCGTTCGACCGCGCGTGAGTCGCCCGGCGTGATCACCCCCGCGAACACGATCCTCCGGTGTCCCTTGTCCACCAGGTAGCCGACGAGGTCATGGGCGGCACGGCGGTTGGAGAATCCGACCAGGGTGTCGATGGGTTCGTCGTTCCAGTCCCATGTTTCGACGACCGGTGCGCCGTACGCGCGAAGCAGCCTCAAGGTCTCGGGTGTGTGCAGTGTGCCGACGATCAAGAACGCGTCGGGACGTCGTTGAATGAACCCGCGAATGAGTTCTTCCTCGCGGTTCTCGCTGTAATCGGTGTACCCGACGATGAGTTGGAACCCGGCCGGGTCGAGTTTGGTCGACGCGGCGCGCAGCGTATCGGAGAACACCGAAGTCGAGATCACGGGCAGGATCGCCGCAATCGTGCGACTGCGATTGGACGCAAGATGGCTGGCTGCCAGGTTCGGTAGGTAACCGGTGCTCTTGACCGCCTCCAGCACTCGCTCGAGCGTCTCCTTCGACACCTGCTCGGGGGAGCTGAGCGCACGCGAGACCGTCTGTGCGGACACTCCGGCAACGACGCCGACGTCCTGCATCGTCACCGAACGCGTTGCGGATCGAGCTCGGGTACGTCGAGAGCGCCCGTCCGTGGTCAACCTGGTCATTCCCTTCCGTGCTCCGATGTTGCGCAAGCTTACCTACAAGCCGGACCCGCTCGTGAGCTCGACTGTGTGTTCATGACTGTGTGTTCACGACTGTTGCGTTAGCGCTACCGATAGCGCTAACATCGGCTCCGGAACGCTGAAACGTTGCCTGAGTCACATACCGCCCCATTCGTAACGGGTGCAACAGATTGGAATGAGCCACATGAAGGTGCTGGAAGGAATTCGGGTTGTCGACGTCTCGATTGCGATGGCCGGGCCGTTCGCCAGTCAGAAGTTGGCAGACCTCGGCGCAGACGTGATCAAGGTCGAACCCGTCACCGGCGAGTGGCACCGCCACGTTGCCGCAGGTGGTGCGACCGGCAACCAGGTCAACGCATCCTTTCTGTCGCTGAACCGGAACAAGCGGTCGCTGTCACTCGATCTGAAGTCCCCCCAGGGGCGCGAGGTGCTCGAGCGGTTGGTCGAGACTGCGGACGTCGTATTGCAGAACTATCGACCCGGAGTGGCAGGACGGCTCGGTGTCGATTACGAGACGTTGCGTGCCATCAAACCGGATCTGATCTACGTATCCATGTCCGGGTACGGCGAGACCGGACCGTACGCGACCAGGCCGGGGCAGGACGTGATTCTCCAGGCCATGAGCGGAGGTCTCGCCAGCTCGCGCCGCGAGGGGGAGGCGCCCCGTCCGGCGCCGTTCTTCCTGGTCGACGCGTTTGCCGCATACTCGGCGTTCGAGGGTGCGCTCGCCGCACTGTTCCACCGTCAGCGCACCGGTGAAGGCCAACTGGTCGAGGTGAACATGTTGGATTCGATCATCGCCGCGCAGATGCAGGAGCTGAGCGTCTCGACCGTGGGCGGCGTACCGCAGACCCCGAGCCGGGAGATCCACGCGCACAGCTACATTCGCGCACCGTATGGTGTTTTCCCGACGAGCGACGACTACATCGCGCTCTCCTTTGCCGAGATGGATGCTCTGGCGAAGGTGTTCGAAGACGACAGCTTCCTCGCCTTCGATGCCGAACGCGACGGATTCACGCACCGCAACGAGATCTCGGCACTCGTCACCGGTCATCTGGCGACGAACACCACAGCGCACTGGTTGGAGGCATTGGCGGCCGTCGGCGTCTGGGTCGGACCGGTCTACGACTACGAGCAGCTCCGTGCCGATCCCCAGGTGCAGCACAACGACTCGTTCGTCGAATACGACCACCCGACCGAAGGTCGGGTCACCACACCCGGCTTCGCCTTCCGGATGGCGACTCAGCCGCAGGAGGTCTACCGGCCTGCGCCTCTGAACGGTCAGCACTCGGTGGAGATCCTCGCCGAGCTGGGTCTGAGCACGACCGAGATCGACGAGCTCGAATCGAACGGCGCAGTGTACTGCAATCGGAGCCTCGCCGGCTAGACCTGCTCGATCCCGAGCACCACAACTCCCTCGATAGATTCCAGGACAGAGAGAATCCAGGACATGAGTGCAACACAGGTGAATGGCGCGCCGAAAGCCAGGCGCGCTGCAGCCGCAGCCGCCATCGGCAGTCTCGTCGAGTGGTACGACTTCGCGCTGTACGGCGCGGCCGCGGCCCTCGTCTTCAACAAGTACTTCTTCGTCGACGGCGACGCCTCGACAGGATTGATGGCGTCGTTCGCCACCTTCGCCGTCGGTTATGCGGCGCGGCCGTTCGGTGGCGTCGTCTTCGGCCATCTCGGTGACAAGATCGGCCGTAAACCCGTCATGATCGTGACACTGGGAATCATGGGTGTCTCCACCGCCCTGATCGGCCTGCTACCGAGCTACGACTCCATCGGAATCGTGGCGCCCATGCTGCTCGTGCTGCTGAGAATCGTGCAGGGTCTCGGCGCCGGCGCCGAGTACGCGGGCGCTATCGTGTTGTCCTCCGAGTCCGCGCCGAGTGGACACCGAGGTTTCTACGCCTCCTGGTCGGGCGCGGGAGTGTGGATCGGCTCCGCGATGGGCCTGGCCACTTTCCAAGCCGCCCTGTGGCTCACCGGTGACCACTTCTTGGACTGGGGTTGGCGTATACCGTTCCTGCTGAGCCTGGTCATGCTTGTCATCAGCCTGTACATCCGTCGTCAGGTCGAGGAAACCGAGAGCTTCGAGAAGGCGAAGGACGACGAGAAGAAGATTCCTCTCCTCGAACTGTTCAAGACGGACAAGGGGCGCCTTGCGGTGGCCCTCGGCTCGAACTTCATGCTGTCCGGTTTCTCGTACATCCCCCAGGTCTGGGCGCTGAGCTACCTGACCAACAATCTCGGCATGGCGGCGATGGTGGCTCTCGGTATCAACGTCGTCGTACTCGTGAGCGGGGCTGCCTTCATGCCGCTGTTCGGTCGTCTCGGGGACAGGATCGGGCGTCGAAAACTGTTCATGTTCGGTTCCGCCTTCGGGATGGTCTGGGCCTTCCCGATGTTCTTGCTGATCAGCACCGGCAATCCAGCCTTGATCATCTTCGCTCTCGTCGTGTGCTTCGTCGGCGCGGTTGCGACCTGCTACGCCTCACAGGCAGCATTTCTCACCGAACTGTTTCCGCCCTCGACCCGCTACTCGGGAGTGGCGTTCGCACGTGAGGTCAGTGGTGCGCTCCTCGGCGGAACGGCGCCGCTCATCGCCACGGCGATGTACGTGGGGACAGGCACGTGGTGGCCGGTTGCCCTCTGGATGGTGGTGATGGCCGTCGTCGCCTTCGTGTCGGTGTATCTGTCGAAGAACTACCGAATCGACTCGGATCAGGCGAACGACGATCGCTTCAACCACCTCACGGCCCTCGGTGCCGATTCCGCCGATCCCACTGTGCTGAAGGCAGGGTGACATGACAGAGACCGCAGACGAGCCGATACGGTTGTTCGACCGTTACTTCGAGGAGTACCAGGTCGGTGAAATAGCAGAATCCGGCACGAGAACCATCACGGCCGAGGACATCGATACCTTCGCGCACCTGACCGGTGATCACCATCCGGCCCACACCGACGCAGATTTCGCGACGCCGTTGTTCGGCGGAGTCATCGCACACGGTGTGTTGACCTTCGGTGTCGTCGTCGGGCTCACGGTGGAGTACAACCGCAGAGCCGTCGCATACGGGTACGACCGAATCCGGTTTCCCCGCCCCGTATCGGCGGGTACCACGATCCGAGCGAGGTCCGAGGTGGTCGAACTGTCCGAACATCGACGGCGCGACATCGGTTTGGTGACCAAGCAGTACACCGGATTCGACGCGTCAGGCGCGACAGTTCTTGCCTGCAGACACACTATCGCTGTCGACCGAAGGAGCCACACTCTAGTGTCCGATATCCACGATCCAGTCGAGACAGCGCTTGCCGCGTCCCACCACGCTTTCGAGCGCAGCCGCACCGCGACACCGGCACAACGGGCAGCATGGCTGCGAGCGATCGCCGACGGGTTGGATGGTGCCGCCGACGAACTGGTTGCGATCGCCCGTCGTGAAACTCACCTGACCGAAGGACGACTGCGAAACGAACTGGTGCGAACCAGCTTCCAAGCGCGGTTGTTCGCGGACAGGCTCGACGACGGCACGCTGTTCGACACCCGAATCGACCTGGAGGATCCGGCGTGGCCCATGGGCGCGCGGCCCGACATTCGGCGCGGATACGTCCCGATCGGTCCGGTTCTGGTATTCGCCGCGAGCAACTTCCCGTTCGCCTTCTCCACCGTGGGCGGCGACACCGTCAGCGCTCTCGCCGCCGGGTGCTCGGTGGTCGTCAAAGCGCACAGCGGACACCTCGAATTATCCAGGCGGACAGCCGAGATCGTCGTGCAGCAGTTGCACGACGCAGGCGCCCCCGACGGGCTCTTCACCTCGATCGAGGGCCAGGACGCCGGAACGGCTGCGGTGCAGGACCGTCGAATCAAGGCGGTGGGATTCACCGGGTCCGAAGCCGGGGGACGGGCATTGTTCGACCTCGCGGTCGCGCGTCCCGATCCCATCCCGTTCTACGGTGAACTGGGCAGCACGAATCCCGTTGTCGTCACCGAAGCCGGTTGGGCAGCGCGAGCCGACGACATCGCCACGGGGTTCGCGGCATCGTTCACGATGGGGTCCGGCCAGTTCTGCACCCAACCGGGTGTGATCCTGGTTCCCGACGCGGCCGACTTCGTGGCTCGGCTCACCGTCCCCGCGGTCGATCCGATGCTCAACGAACGCATCGCCGACGGTTATGAACGCGCTGTCCGTGAGGTGTCGGGACATCCCGAGGTCACGGTCGCCGCCGTCGGACCGGCCGGTGACGACGCCCCGTCCGCGCACGTGCTCACCTGCAGTGCCGAAGATGTGCTCGGCAATTCCCGCATCGTCACCACCGAGATGTTCGGTCCTGCATCCGTGGTGGTGGAATATCGCGATTCCGCCCAAGCACTCGACGTTCTCCGGCTCTTCGACGGCGTGCTCACCGCCACAGTGCAGGGCGGGGAACAGTTGGACGAGTTCGCCACCGACGCAGTCGATGTCCTCGGCCGGATAGCCGGACGCGTCATCTGGAACCAGTGGCCCACAGGAGTGACGGTCAGTGACGCGCAGCAGCACGGCGGCCCCTGGCCTGCAACGACCGCGCCGACGACCACATCCGTCGGAACCGCAGCTGCATCACGTTTCGTCCGGCCGATCGCGTACCAGAACATGCCGGTGACGTCGCTTCCACAGGAGCTGATGCAGTGACGACATGGACGGGGCTGACCTGGGATCATCCCCGCGGATATCAGGCGCTGCGTGCCGCACTCGACAGTGACGACGCTCCCGGGTGCGACCTGGTGTGGGAGATCCAGTCTCTCGAAGGGTTCGAGGCCGCGCCCATCGGTCGAACCGCCGAGCAGTACGACCTCGTCGTTCTCGATCATCCGCACATCGGTGAGGCACTCGCGCACGGCGCGCTGCGTCCGCTCGACGATCTGTACGACGCCGAAGAACTCCGGCGCTGGAGTTCCGACGCCGTCGGACCGACCGCGGCGTCGTACGTCATGAACGGTCGGACGTGGGCGCTTCCGCTCGATGCGGCGACCCAGGTGTCCGTGCGCAAGGACAAGGGAATCGAGCTGCCCGACACGTGGATCGACGCAGTAGCGCTCTCGGCGGACGTCGAGTGCACGCTCCCGACGTCGGGACCGCACTTGTTTCTCACACTGTGCGGTATCGCGTTGTCGGAGGGTGCAGATCCAGGGCACGCGGCGGCAGGAGGGTTTCTGGGCGCCGAGGACGTCGACAACGCGGTGGAGATTCTGCGCCACTTCGTGCCGGATGGCCGTGGCACCACGGAGACTCACAATCCGATCACCGTACTCGAGCAGATGGCGCAGGACGGCGGACCGCAGTACTGCCCGCACATCTACGGATACGTGAACTACTCGAAGACTGTGCGTCCGTTGCTGTTCGGCGATGCACCTGCGGGCAGGGCAGGCAGGCGCGGATCCGTACTCGGCGGCACCGGCATCGCCTTCAGCAGCAGGCGCACCCCCTCGGCCGAACTACTCGATCACGTCCGGTGGTTCATGAATTCGGTGACCCAGCAAGGCTTCGTCTTCGACAATGCAGGCCAGCCGGCCCACATCGACGCGTGGGACAGTGAACCGGTCGACGCGTCGTCGCACGGGTTCTTCCGCAACACTCGCGCCACCATGAACGATGCCTGGATTCGCCCACGGCACGACAACGCCATCGCGTTCCAGCACGATGCGGCCGATGCTGTCCGCGCGTGCCTGTTCGGCCATCGAGACACCGAACGACTTACCCGAGATATCAACGCCCACTTCACCGCCTCGAAATCTGTCTCGAAAATGGAGCTGTCCCGATGACTGTCACGTGGCCACCCACCGTCGACGACGTGCTGCCCGACGACCATGAGCAGGCCATCCTGGTCGGCCGTGTCATGACCTCGACGGGCCCGTGCGTGGTGACCGTCCGTGACGAACGCGTCATCGACATCACGCACGACGTACCCACGGTGCGGGATCTGGCAGAGACTGCCGACCCGGCCCGCTTCGTCTCGTTCTGCGAGGGAGTCGATCTCGGTTCACTCGCCGCGATTCTGGCCAATACGCCACCCGAGAATCGCGACACCACCATCCCGTGGCTGCTGAGCCCCATCGACGTGCAAGCCGTCAAAGCAGCCGGTGTCACGTTCGCGGTCTCGATGATCGAGCGCGTCATCGAGGAACAGTGCGGCGGCGACGCCACCGAGGCGGCGCACTTTCGCGCAGTGTTGGCCGACCGGATCGGCACCGACCTGTCCGCGCTGGTACCGGGGTCGCCGGACACCGTGCGCCTCAAGGAGTTGCTGCTCGCGAAGGGGGCGTGGAGTCAATATCTGGAAGTCGGCCTCGGACCGGACGCGGAGATATTCACCAAGACCTCCCCGATGGCATCGGTCGGTACCGCGGTCGACGTCGGCCTTCATCCGCGTTCGAAGTGGAACAACCCCGAGCCCGAGGTGGTACTGCTCATCTCGTCGACCGCTCGGATCGTGGGGGCCTGCCTCGGCAACGACGTCAATCTCCGTGACTTCGAGGGTCGGTCGGCGCTGCTGCTGACCAAGGCCAAGGACAACAATGCCTCCGCGGCGATCGGACCGTTCATCCGTCTGTTCGACTCGACGTTCGACCTGGACTCGGTGCGGGCGCTGACGGTCGACCTGCACGTCAGCGGAACCGACGGTTTCGAACTGACGGCCGCGTCGTCCATGTCCGAGATCAGCCGTGACCCCGTGGACCTGGTGGCGCAGCTGATGGGTACGCATCACCAGTACCCGGACGGCGCCGTGCTCTTCCTCGGCACGATGTTCGCTCCGGTTCAGGACCGCGGCGAACCCGGGCACGGCTTCACCCATCGGCCCGATGATCTGGTGGTCATCAGCTCGCCCCGACTCGGCGGACTCGTCAACCGGGTACGTACGAGCGACGATTGCGAGCCGTGGACCTACGGCGTCTCCGACCTGTTCCGGAGCCTCGCCGATCGGGGATTACTGGTCTAAGGTGATCGGCCATGGCCGACATTCAGGTGGACACGCCCACTGGACCGATCGATGCAGTACTGGAATCCCCGGACGGATCGGGGCCGGGTGTGGTCATCGTGCACGACGCCTTCGGGCTCAGTGACGACACACGTGCCATCGCTCGACGGTTCGCCGCCAAGGGATACGTGGCGCTGGCACCGGATCTGTACTCCCGCGGAGGCAGCAAATGCGTCATCGGCGTGTTCCGATCGCTTGCAGGTCAGAGCGGCGTCGCGATCGACGATCTGCTTGCCGCACGTGACTTCCTGGCGCGGCAGGACAACGTGACGGGGAAGGTCGGCATCGTCGGCTTCTGCATGGGCGGCGGGTTCGCACTGTTGCTCTCGCCCAAGGGGTTCGATGCCAGCGCGCCGTTCTACGGAATCACTCCCAAGCGCGTCGACGAGGTGCTCGAGGGTGCGTGCCCGATCGTCGCGTCCTACGGTAAGAGCGACCCCATGCTGATCGGTGCTGGCAAGAAGATCGAGCAGGTGCTGTCCGACAAAGGGATTCCGCACGACGTGAAGACCTATGCCGGGGCAAGCCATGGTTTTGCCAATGCGGTTCCCTCGGGGGCAAAAGGGGCCTTCGTTCGCGTCACCGGCATGGGCTGGCGCGGTGAACAAGCCGAGGATGCCTTCGGGAGAGTGTTCGACTTCTTCGGCGAACACCTCAGTGAAGCTCGTGGACCGTCTGCTTCCCTTTGAGCCAACGATTGGGCAGGCGGCCGACGAGCTCGCCCAGCGGATTGACCGCGGCAGCGAGTATTTCGACGGTGTCCTGCAGGATGTCGATGCTGACACCCATCCGTTCCAGGTTCGGTGCAAGTGACGACAGCGTCTCGGACAAGCTGACCAGCTGATCCAGCGGGCCGCCCTTGGCCGTGAGTCGTTCGATCGCGCCGCCCTCGGACAGCAACTGCTCGAGCAGGCCACCCTCCTCGATGGCGCGTTCGATGATCCCGTCCTTGCGGGTCAGAAGCTCGAGCGGCCCGTCGGTGGCCGTGAGCCGTTCGAGCGGGCCGTCGACGGCGGTGATGCGGTCGAGCAAACCGCCCTCGGCCAGTAGTCGTTCGAGTGGGCCGTCCTCGGCGAGCAGTCGGTCGAGGGGGCCATCGGTGGCGGTGATGCGGTCGACGGGTCCACCCGGTGCGAGCAGCCGGTCGAGCGGCCCTCCCTCGCGCAGGGCGTTGCCGAGTGCCCGGTCGTCCGACGTCAGCTGCCCGAGCTGCGTGAGCAGCTGCAGCGTGCCGCCGCGGGGATTGGCGGCACCCGAATCCAGCGCCAGACGCGTCGTGGACAGCGCGATCTCGGTGACCGAGAGCGCCGTTTCCGCCGCGGCGATCCCGACGCGCACCGGCAGTGTGATCGCGGACACCCAGTTCATGGTCTCACTCTAACCGCTGGGGTCCTGCCTGCGCCGAGCAGTTCAGTGCAGCACCTTCAATCCGACCACGCAGCCGACGATGCCCATGAGCAGGGCGACCTTGATCCACGACGCCGGCTCGTCCCCGGTGACCATCGCGTAGGTGACGGTGAGTGCGGCGCCGATGCCGACCCAGACCGCGTATGCCGTGCCGGTGGGGAGTGAGCGCATCGCATACGCCAGCCCGCCCATGCTGGCGACGAGAGCGACGCCGAAGACGATCGTCGGGATCGGGCGCGAGAAACCCTCGGATTTACCGAGCGCAGTGGCCCAGATTGCTTCGAGAACGCCGGAGATGACAAGAATGACCCACGCCATGAGAAAACACTCCCATGCACCGTCTTGTCGCTGGCCGGGTACGGTGCGCTCGTCCGCTAGTCATGGAGACTGGTACCAGGGTACCACTTACCGTTCCCAGGAACCTCACAGCAAGAGTGCAGCAAGCAAGCAGGTGCCCGGTACATGATGTATCGGTGAGCGAAACTCCTGAGGCACGCGTATTGGTAGTCGACGACGAGCCGACCATTCTCGAACTCCTGTCGGTCAGCCTGCGTTTCCAGGGCTTCGAGGTGCAGACGGCGTCGTCCGGGCCCGAAGGCCTCGACAAGGCCAGGACGTTCCGGCCCGAGGCAGTGATTCTCGATGTCATGATGCCGGGAATGGACGGCTTCGGACTCCTGCGACGACTGCGCGCCGACGGCGTCGATGCACCCGCGTTGTTCCTCACCGCGCGTGATTCGGTGGAGGACAAGGTCTCCGGCCTGACACTGGGCGCCGACGACTACGTCACCAAGCCGTTCAGTCTCGAGGAAGTCGTGGCGCGCCTGCGCGTCATCCTGCGTCGATCGGGCAAGACCGAGGACACCGCACCCTCACGAATTTCGTTCGCGGACATCGAACTCGACGACGACACTCACGAGGTGTGGAAGGCGGGCGAGCCGGTAGCGCTGTCGCCCACCGAGTTCACGCTGCTCCGCTACTTCATGGTCAACGCGGGAACCGTGCTGAGCAAACCACGGATCCTCGATCATGTCTGGCACTACGATTTCGGCGGTGAGGTCGGCGTCGTGGAATCCTACGTCTCGTATCTCCGTCGGAAGGTCGACACCGGAGACACCCGGCTCATTCACACCTTGCGGGGTGTCGGTTACGTCATGCGCCAACCACGGTGAAAGCCCTGCCAAGACTTCGGGATGTCCCGCTGCGGTTCACACTCGTCGCGGCGCTTCTCGTACTGGTCGCTGCCGGACTGCTCGCGTCGGGAGTCGCGGTGACGTCGGCGCTCGAGAGTTCGCTCGTCCAGCGGCTCGATCGAAGCCTGATCGACGCCTCGCACGGGTGGGCCGAGCCGAAGAACGGGGCACTGCCACCGCCGAACGAGTCGCGGCGACCGCCCACCGACTTCTACGTCAAATCCGTGAAGGCCTCCGGCGTGGTCAATTTCGAGGAGGACGCGGGTTCGGACGAGCCCGATGTCGACGGCGTCGACGGCTCGCGCCCTGTCACTGTGGGCTCGGTCGACGGCGGAGACACCCGATGGCGGGTACTGATCGTCACCAACTCCGATGGCACCACCGTCGTCGCGCAGAGTCTGACGCAGACCGAGATCACCGTCGACAAGCTGATCGTTCTTCAATTGGTCATCGGTGCACTGGTTCTCGGCGTTCTGGCGATACTCACCTATTTCGTGGTGCGCCGTAGCCTGAGACCGCTGGTTCAGGTCGAGGAGACGGCCGCAGCCATCGCTGCCGGTGATCTGCACGAGCGAATCCCCGAACGCAGCGAGCGCACCGAAGTGGGAAAACTCTCGGCCGCGTTGAACGGCATGCTGTCGCAGATTCAACGCGCATTCGCAGCCAGCGAGGCGTCCGAGGAGGCGGCACGGGCGTCGGAGAACAAGATGCGACGGTTCGTCGCCGACGCCAGCCACGAGCTGCGCACGCCGCTGACGACCATCAGGGGGTTCGCCGAGCTCTATCGTCAGGGCGCGATGACCGACATCACGTTGTTGATGAACCGAATCGAAGGTGAATCGGCGCGCATGGGCCTGCTGGTCGAAGACCTGCTGATGCTGGCACGCCTCGACGCGCAGCGTCCCCTCGAAGCCAAGTCCGTCGATGTGCTCGCCATCGCTGCCGACGCCGTGCACGACGCCAACGCTGTTGCCCCGGAACGTAAAATCTCGCTCGAGGTGCGGCAGGGACCCGGTATACCCGAAGTGCTCGGCGACGACGCCAGGCTGCGGCAGGTGCTGGGGAACCTGGTGGGCAACGCAATTCGGCACACGCCACCGGACGCATCCATCGTGATCTGCGTCGGAACCACCGACACGTCGGTGTTGCTGGAGGTTCGAGACACCGGCCCCGGGTTGTCGGCGGAGGAATCCGAGCACGTCTTCGAACGTTTCTACCGCGCGGATTCCTCGCGTACCCGCGAAAGCGGCGGCAGCGGACTCGGGCTGTCGATCGTCGCCGCGTTGGTCGCCGCGCACGGCGGCTCGGTCACGGTCGACAGCGTCCCCGGCGAAGGTGCGACCTTCAGGGTCGAACTCCCGCGGAACCTCTAGCGGTTCGAGTGCGGCAGGCGAGGACCACAAGAGCCCCGACGACCGATACTGCCGCAGTGAACAGGACCGCGGTGTTCCAGCCGGCGACAAGAGCGGCGTCCGTCGGGCTTCCGGTCGGGATCGCGACGACGGCCACCACCGTCACTCCGATCGCGGAGCCGACGTAGCGCGCTGTGTTGTTGGCGCCGCTGCCCATGCCGGCTCGGCCTGCGGGGACGCTCGCGACGGCCTCTCGGCCCAATGCGGCGTTGAGAACCCCGCTGGCGATTCCGGCGACCAGAAGGCCGGGCACCAATCTGACCCACGTCGACGTCTCGGACAGACCCAGCAGGCCCAGCTGCCCGACAGCGACGCCGATCAGCCCGACGGCCAACTGCACGCTGCCCGTCATCTGTGCGGGGATGTGCCGCGCGAGAAGCGCCGTGACGACCGAACTGCCGGACCAGACGAACAACAGCACGGCAGCGCCCAGGGCATCGATGCCGAAGGCGTTGCCCAGAAACCCCGACATGAACGACATCAGTGCGATGATGCCCGCGCCTGCGGCCAATGCCGCTGTGGTCGCTGCGACGAACGCGGGTTGGGTGAGCAGACGCAGATCGAGCATTGCCGAGCGAGTGCGCAGTTCGGTGACGCCGAACGCCACCAGCAGCAGTGCCGACACGGCGAACAGGGTGATCGGAACCGGCTGCACCCACCCTTGCCTGCCTTCCACGAGTGCGGCGAGCAGTGCGCTGACGCCGGTCGCCAACAGCAGTGCGCCCAGCGGATCGAGACCGCGTGGGGTCTCGATCCGCGATTCCTCGACGCGTCGGTGCGCAACTGCGGCCAACACCACCGTGGCCACGGCCATGAGCCAGTAGGCATCGCGCCACGTCGCGATCCGGTCGAGACCTGCGGCGACCAGCGGGCCGAGTGCGATTCCGGCGCCGACGCTCGCACCCCAGATGCCGCTGGCCCTGGCTCGGGACGGACCGGCGGGGTGGGTGTGCGCGATGATGCCGAGGCTCGACGCGACAACCGCGGCACCGCCGAGTCCCTGCACGACGCGGGCCAGTACGAACACCAGTGTGTTCGGAGAGACGGCACACGCAACCGATCCGAGCGCCAGAATCACGGCGCCGACGACGAAGGTGCGTCGCCTGCCGAAGTCGTCGGCGATGGTTCCTGTGGTCAGCAACGCGGCGGCGAGGCCGATGCTCATCGAGCTGAGAATCCATGTCTTACCGGCGGCGTCACTGCCGAGCGTTGCAGCCGTGGGGTTGATCGTGGCCAACGGTGCCGTGAACGCGACGAGCGTCAGGAGCGTGCCGAGCGCTGCGATCGTCAGCGCCCGTCGCTGAGCAAGCGCGGGTTCGGTGATGGTCATGGGAGCCCTTCGGTTCGGTGACCGAACTGTAACGCCCCGAATTGGTTCGGTCAACAGACCGTTCGGGTAGGGTGTGGACATGGCACTGGGTGTGGATTACGCGGCGCAGGACTGCTCGCTCGCGCGTGCGCTCGAACTGATCGGCGAGCGGTGGACCCTGCTCATCATCCGCGACTCGCTGTTCGGCGTTCGTCGATTCTCCGACTTCCATGCCCACCTGGAGATGTCCAAGGCAGTTCTGACGCAGCGATTGTCGAGCCTGGTCGACGAGGGTCTCCTGCACCGTGAGCCACGGGGAGGCCGCGACGAGTACGTGCCGACGGATGCGCTGATCGAGCTCTGGCCCGCGATCTTCGCGCTGAGCACGTGGGGCGGCAGACACGCTCCGGCACCGGGTGGGCCGCGTCGAGAATTCCTGCACGAGAAGTGCGGAACCCTGCTGACCGTGGGCGGCATGTGCGCCGAGTGTGGTTATGCGCCCACGGCGCACGACGTGCTGATGCGACCCGGGCCGGGAATCGGCGAGACAGTGCGTCCGAATCTGGTGTCGAAGGCACTGCGCTCGCCGCGGCGGCTGCTGGAGCCGATCAGGTAGGAACGTTCGCGCCGTAACCCAGTTCGGTCAGCGCGGCCTTGATCTTCGACGCCGCCTCGTCCTGAGACTCCGGCGACGGGCTCGGATTGGCGCCGGAGATGTCGAAGTTGCCCATCTCGTACGCCGGGAACACGTGTAGGTGCAGGTGCGGCACTTCCAGGCCCGCGATCAGGAAGCCGGCGCGTGGTGCGTCGAAACCTTTGATCACAGCCTGGCCGACCTTCTGTGCCACCGACGTCAGCTGCGCGAAAACCGCGCCGTCGACGTCCTGCCACTGGTCGATCTCCTCGCGCGGAACGATCAGCGTGTGGCCCTGGGTGACCGGCGCGATGGTCAGAAATGCCACGACGTCGTCGTCCTCCCACACGAATCGTCCCGGGATGTCGCCGCTGATGATCTTGCTGAACACGGATGCCATCGCCCCAGAATAGGCCCCACGAGAGGGCCCCCAGGAAACTGCCAGCTCGGATGCAGGGTGGTCGCAGGGGAGGGGTCGAATCTCGAACACATGACATCGAACTCGCTACTACGAGCAGACGGCCGTGAGCCCGGCTCGGGGCAGGGCAACAGCGCGACGGCCACGCTCGAGGTGGTCATTCCCGTCTACAACGAGGAGGCGGATCTCGAACAGTGCATCCGGCGCCTGCATGCGCACCTCGACGAGAACATCCCTTTCCGGGCGCAGATCACCATCGCCGACAACGCCAGCACCGACGGCACACTGGCCGTCGCGCATCGTCTGGCCGACGAGATCGACGGTGTGCGAGTTCACCACCTGGAGGAGAAGGGCCGAGGACGCGCACTCAAAGCGGTGTGGCTCGCCTCCGATGCCGACGTCGTCGCGTACATGGACGTCGACCTCTCCACGGACCTGAATGCGCTGATGCCGCTGATCGCCCCGCTGTTGTCGGGACACTCCGATCTCGCGATCGGCTCGCGCCTCAACCGTGCATCCCGTGTCGTGCGCGGAGCCAAGCGTGAATTCATCTCGCGCAGTTACAATCTGATTCTGCGTACCTCGCTGCGCGCGAAATTCTCCGACGCCCAGTGCGGCTTCAAAGCAATGCGCACCGACGTTGCCCGTCAACTTCTTCCGCTCGTACAGGACACCGGATGGTTCTTCGACACCGAACTCCTCGTCATCGCCGAGAAAGTCGGGCTTCGTATCCACGAGGTCCCCGTCGACTGGGTCGACGACCCTGACAGCAGCGTCAACATCGTCGACACCGCAGTGAAGGACCTACAGGGGTGCTGGCGCGTCGGTCGCGCGCTCGCCACCGGCGCGCTGCCGGTAGCGGCTCTCCGTAAGAGCCTCGGACGGGAGCCGCTCGTGGCCGGAGTGCCGCACGGAATGGTCGGACAGATGATGCGATTCGGCATCATCGGAGTCGCGAGCACACTGGCCTACGCTCTGCTGTATCTGATCGCGCATCCCCTGATCGGTGCGCAGGCAGCCAACTTCATGGGTCTGCTCATCACCGCAGTGCTGAACACGGCGGCGAACCGCGCGTTCACCTTCGGTGTGCGAGGGTCCGAGGGCGCAGGCAAGCATCAGATGCAAGGGCTCGTGGTCTTCGGAGTTGCGCTTGCGCTCACCAGTGGATCGCTCGCCATTCTGCATGCCGCGGCGCCCGATGTGTCCCGGCACGTCGAACTCGCCGTGCTCGTGGTCGCGAACCTCGTGGCCACGGTCTGCCGATTCGTCGCCCTTCGCTGGGTGTTTCGTAGCACCGAGGACGTGCAGCAGTGACGACATTGATGGAACGTCCCGTCGACGCACCGATCGAGAAGACCAGCACGCGGTGGGAATGGATCGGGCTCGCTGCACTTCTGATCGGCACCGCCGTCGCCTACATCTGGGGCGTCGGCGCCTCCGGATGGGCCAACTCGTTCTATTCCGCTGCAGTGCAAGCCGGTTCGGTGTCCTGGAAGGCATTCTTCTTCGGCTCGTCGGATGCCGCCAACTCGATCACGGTGGACAAGCCCCCGATGTCGCTGTGGCTGATGTCGCTGTCGGTGCGGATATTCGGGCTCAGCTCATGGGCGATGCTGATACCGCAGGCACTGCTCGGCGTCGGGTCCGTCGCGTTGCTGTGGGCGACGATCAGGCGTCAATTCGGTTCGGCAGCAGGGCTCCTCGCCGGGCTCGCGTTGGCCGTCACTCCCGTCGCGGCACTGATGTTCCGCTTCAACAACCCCGATGCGCTCCTCGTGCTGCTGATGATCGCGGCCGTCTGGGCCTCGATGCGCGCGGTCGAGGACGGCCGCACGCGCTGGCTG
Source organism: Rhodococcus yunnanensis NBRC 103083 (assembly GCF_001895005.1). Taxonomy (GTDB): domain Bacteria; phylum Actinomycetota; class Actinomycetes; order Mycobacteriales; family Mycobacteriaceae; genus Rhodococcoides; species Rhodococcoides yunnanense. Next base: position 23,993 of record NZ_BCXH01000027.1, read on the forward strand.
GTACTCACCGGAGTGTTCGTCGGCTTCGGGTTCCTGACCAAGCAGCTGCAGGTCATGCTCGTCATTCCGCCGATCGCGCTGATGTACCTGTATGCCGGCCCGCCGAAGTTCGTCAAGCGGTTCCTTCAACTGATCGCCGCACTCGGCGCGGCGATCGTCTCCGCCGGCTGGTGGCTGGTGGTCGTCGAACTCTGGCCTGCGTCGTCGCGGCCGTGGATCGGTGGCTCGCAGAACAACTCCATTCTGGAACTCACACTCGGCTACAACGGGCTCGGTCGACTCAGCGGCGACGAGACCGGAAGCGTCACCCCGGGCGGTGCAGGTGCAGGTGCAGGTGCGGGTGCAGGCGGCGCAGGCGGCGGCATGTGGGGAGAAACCGGCATCACCCGCATGTTCGACTCGTCCCAGGGCGGCCAGATCGCCTGGCTGATTCCGTCGGCGCTGATTCTTCTCGTGCTCGGAACGGTACTCCGCGGCCGGGCGCGCCGTACCGATCCGCAGCGAGCCGCACTCGGCGTGTGGGGACTGTGGCTGCTGGTCACCGGCCTGACATTCAGCTTCATGGCAGGCATCTTCCACTCCTACTACACGGTGGCCTTGGCGCCGGCGATCGCTGCACTGGTCGGCGCGGGAAGCGTCCTGGCGTGGCGTCACCGCGACCGATTCCCAGTCCGGATCGCCCTGGCGGTCGCAACCCTTGCCGCAACGGCGATGGCGTGGATTCTGTTGGGCCGCAGCGCCGACTTCGTGCCGTGGCTCCGCTGGGCGATCCTGGTTGTCGGCGTGATCGGCGCAGTGCTTCTGCTGGTGCCTGCGATGACTCGTGGAAAGCTCGCTGCCGCGTCGATTCTCGCCGTGATGTTCGCAGGCCTCGCCGGGCCGACCGCATACGCGGTGAACACCATCGACACCCCGCACACCGGATCCATCGTGACGGCAGGCCCGTCGACCGGAATGGGCGGATTCGGCGGCGGCCGCGGTGGCATGCCCGGTGGCATGCGGGACGGCGCCGGTCAGATGCCGGCTTCCGACGGCCGCGCAGGTGGTCAGGGTGGCACGCGCGGTACAGACGGAATGGGCGGCACGGACGGTATGGGCGGCGCAGCGGGCGGGTTGCTCAGTGGCAGCACCCCGACCGCGGAGATCACCTCGCTGCTCGACGCCGACGCCGAGTCCTACACGTGGGTGGCCGCGGCAATCGGATCGAACAGTGCATCGGGCTACCAGCTCGCCACCGAGGAGCCGGTCATGGCCATCGGCGGATTCAACGGTACCGATCCGTCACCGACGTTGGAGGAGTTCCAGGAGTACGTCGAGCAGGGCCGGATCCACTACTTCATCGCGAGCGGAGGAATGGGCGGTAGCAATTCAGGCACCTCGGCCGAGATCTCGGAATGGGTCACCGCGAACTACGCCGCCACCACGGTCGACGGCGTCACACTGTACGACCTCACCGGGTAACCGATCGGGAATCGGCGCTCTCGTTGACCAGAGTTGCTATGCGGGAGAAGGTTTCGGCTTCCACCATCTCCTGCTCGGTCAACGAGACGCCGTACCTCCTCTCGGGCGCCGCGGCAAAGCTGACCAGGGCCCCGGTATCCCGTTGCCGAGACCACCAGCCTTACCGATCGAAAGAGTCTCACTGACCGAAAGAGTCGGTGTCGAAGCGGTTTCGGTGCTCGATGACGTCGGACATGTTCTGTTCGGCCCAATTCTTCATCCCGTACACCACAGGCAGCAGACTGGCGCCGAGCGGAGTCAACCGATACTCCACGTGCTGGGGAAACGCTGAGAGCACCTGACGATCGATGATGCCGTCCCGCTCCAGGGTGCGCAGGGTCGCGGTGAGCATCTTCTGGCTCACGCCTGCGATGACTCGACGCAACTCGCTGTGTCGGTGAGCGCCGTCGGACAGCGCGCAGAGCACGAGAGAGACCCATTTGTTGGACAACGTGTCGAGAAGTTGGTGCGCCGGGCACTGTTCCAGGTACACGCTGTACTGCTTCTTTGCCTGTTCACGGTACTGATCCGCCGTCATGGTCATGGTTTCTCGCGTCCTTCGGTGTTGTCGAATTCCGTTCCGGAACCGATATGTCCGGCACCTCGAGGTTCCCTGGGCACTCGAAAGTGCCGTATTGAAACCGAACCCCGAGTCGAGCAAGTTCTTGTGGTGCGAGCTTATCGCGTCACGATTCGTACGTCAGGAGAGCAACAATGACCAAGTTTCTGCATGTGAACGCATCCGCGCGGCCGGGCTCCCAATCATTGGCCATCGCCGAAACCTTTCTGGGTGCTCTCGCCGAGCGTGACCCGGCAGTCGAGGTCGACACGTGGCACCTGTTCGCCGATACGCTCCCCGAGTTCGGCTCTGTCGCAGCCGAAGCCAAGATGGCAGTGTTCGGGGGCCAGGAACAGACACCGGAACAGGTCGAGGCATGGGATGCCGCGCGCGCCGTCTTCGACCGGTTCGCGGCAGCCGACGCGTACGTCTTCAACGTTCCGATGTGGAACGCAGGCGTTCCGTACGTGCTCAAGCAGTGGATCGACATCGTCACACAGCCGGGTTGGGCGTTCGGATTCGACCCGGCCGCAGGCTACTCGGGACTCGTCACCGGCAAACGAGCTTTCGTCACGTACACCAGCGGCGTGTACGCCCCCGGTGTTCCGATCGAGTTCGGAGCGGACTTCGCCACCACTTTCTTCGACGACTGGCTACGGTTCGTCGGAATCACCGACGTGTCGGTTCTGCGATTCGCCCCGACCGTCCTCACCGCTACACCGGAAGAAGACTTCGCTCAGCACAAGGACCTGGCGCGCAAGGCAGCGGCAGATTTCTGACCCGATTCGAGAAAAGATCACCGCGGAACTCTCGGTGTTGCCCACTCATCGGTTCCCTCTCGCCGCGATCGCCGCGACGCACGAGGCGAGAGTATTCGGAAAGGTCGTCGTGGAATTGCCGGAGGTGGACCGCTCGTGATGACCGAGAAGACGACGTCACCACCGCGAGCCGCCGTCGGCATCGGGCTGATCGTCGTGCTGGCATGCGGCGCCGTCAGTGCGTTGATGCAGCTGTACCTGGTCATTCCGATGTCGCCTCGGCTCCGTGAGCGATACGGCATGTCCGACGCCACCACCGCGTGGATGCTGGCCACCTTCGGGCTCGCATTCGGGCTCGGGAATCTGTTCTTCGGGCCGTACTCGGACCGACGCGATCGCCGGTCCGTGATGGCTGTGGGCCTCGTCGGTGCGGCAGGTGCCGCGCTCACCGCGGGACACGCGGGCTCGGCGCTGGTGCTGTTCCTGGCCAGGGGAGTGGGCGGATTCTTCACCGCGGCGTTCGCGGCTGTCGCGCTTGCCTACCTCGGCGAGGTGCTGGAGCCGCGCCTGCGCCCGATCGGTCTCGCGATCGTCTCCGGCTGCTTCCTCCTCGCCGGGATAGCAGGACAGGGGCTCGGGCTCGCGGGGGTACGCAGCGTCGGAATCGGTGTGGTGTTCACCGCATCCGCCGTGCCGTTGGTCGTCGTCGCCGTGCTGGTGCTTCGCCTGCCTCGGGCGAGGAACACCGTCGCTGCGCGCTCGTCGGCCGAGCAACTGCGTTCTGCGGCACGGCTTGTCCGAATTCCGGCGATATCGGCGTCGTACCTGGCGGCGGTGACGCTGCTGTTGGCTTTCGTCGGCCTGTACTCGGGCATCAGCATTTCGAGTGAACAGGTGCTCGGTACCGGGGATCTACTCGATCTCTACCTTCTGCGCTTGGTCGGCATCCCCGGCATTCTGCTGGGCATCTTCGGGGGACCGTTGATCCGACGGTGGGGATCGGCGCGAGTAGGACTGCTCGCGCTGGCCACCGCGAGCGCAGGCGTCGCGCTCGTGGCGACAGCGACCTCCGTCCTCACCGTCGCGGTGTGGTCGGCAGTGTTCATGATCGGCCTCGGGCTGGCCGTGCCGTCCGTCGTCGCGACCGTCAGTGCTGCCGCCGACTCGGACCGCGGCGTCGCCATGGCCGGGTACGGGTTTCTGATCGGCATCGGCGCCTGCACCGCACCGCTGCTGGCAGCCGCCCTCGCACCCGCAGGATTCCCGGTACTGTGCCTGACGCTTGCTGCCGTACTGGCCGCTGCCGCCGCCGTGTTCGGTTACCGCACGCGCGCGGGATGAACTGTCATGACACCTGCAATCCAAGACGGTCGTACCAGATGTGGGCTTCGACACCCTCGGCGCGCGTGCGGACCTCGGGCCAGGAGGGGGCCTGCGACCGCACCCGATAGTCTGATGCACTGTGCGCGTACTCGTCATAGGTTCCGGTGCTCGTGAGCACGCCCTCCTCCTTGCGTTGAGCAAGGACCCGAACGTCAGCGCGCTGCTGGTCGCGCCGGGCAACGCAGGCACGGCACAGCTCGCCGAGCAGCATGCCGTCGACGTGGCCTCGGGTGAGGCCGTCACCGACCTCGCTCGCACGGTGCACGCCGACCTGGTCGTCATCGGACCCGAGGTTCCGCTCGTGCTCGGTGTCGCCGACACACTCCGCGCCGCAGGCATCGCGACGTTCGGTCCCTCCGCTGCCGCCGCCCGCATCGAGGGTTCCAAGGCATTCGCCAAGGACGTCATGGCAGCCGCCGGTGTGCGCACCGCACACAGCGAGATCGTGGACTCGCCGGCCAGGCTCGACGAAGCACTCGATCGTTTCGGCCCGAACTGGGTCGTCAAGGACGACGGGCTCGCAGCGGGCAAGGGCGTAGTGGTCACCACCGATCGTCTCGTCGCGCGCGACCATGCGGCCGAACTCCTCGAAACCGGGCACCCGGTGCTGCTCGAATCGTTCCTCGACGGACCCGAGGTGTCGCTGTTCTGCCTCGTCGACGGCACGACCGTCGTGCCGCTGCTGCCCGCGCAGGACCACAAGCGTGTCGGCGACGGCGACACCGGACCGAACACCGGCGGCATGGGTGCCTACACCCCGTTGCCGTGGCTCCCCGCCGACGTGGTGCAGCAGATCGTCTCCGACGTCGTCGAGCCCGTCGCGGCCGAGATGGTCGCGCGCGGCTGCCCGTTCTCGGGTCTGCTGTACGCGGGGTTGGCCATCGGCGCCGACGGGCCCGCGGTCGTCGAATTCAACTGTCGCTTCGGTGATCCCGAGACGCAGGCCGTGCTGTCGTTGCTCGATTCGCCGATCGGGGAGGCGCTGAACGCGGTCGCCACCGGAACACTCGGATCGTTGGCGCCGCTGCAGTGGAAGGACGGCGCCGCAGTGACCGTCGTTCTCGCCGCCGAGAACTACCCGGGTCGTCCGCGCACCGGCGACGCGATCACCGGTGCCGACGCCGACGGCGTTCTGCACGCAGGTACCGCGGTGAAGGACGGCGCCGTCGTATCGGCGGGCGGACGCGTACTCAGCGTCGTCGGCACCGGAGCGGATCTCGCGGCGGCTCGCTCGGATGCCTACGCGAAAATCGACGCAATCAGGCTGCCGGGCAGTCACTTCCGCACCGACATCGGTCTTGCCGCGCTCGAGGGCCGCATTTCACTCTGAGTGGTGCCGTCGACTCCGGTGCGGCCCGTTCCTGCTGCAGGCCACCTGTCGTCGGATACAGCCACTTCCGCGCCGGATAACCTCGGAGAGTGGTCACACAGCCGAGCAGGGCAGCATCCAAGAGATCCGAGATCGAGCCGTTTCACGTGATGGACGTGTTCAAAGCCGCTGCCGTGCGGACCCGGACGCACGGTGACGTGCTCTCGCTCGCGGCAGGGCAGCCGTCGACGTCGGCGCCGATCCCCGTACTGCAGGCGACACGGGATGCACTCGACGCGCACCTGCTCGGATACACCGAGACCCTCGGAATCCTCCCGCTGCGAGAAGCCATCGCGGCGTACCACGCACACGAGGCCGCGGTGCCGGTCCATGCGGACGACGTCGTCGTCACCACCGGCTCGTCCGGCGCGTTCACGCTGCTGTTTCTAGCAGCCTTCGACGTCGGCGACACCGTCGTCATGGCTCGACCCGGCTACCCGGCGTACCGGAACACCCTGACCGCACTGGGGTGCCGCGTCGTCGAACTCGATTGCGGAGCCGAGTCTCGATTCCAGCCGACGGTGGCGATGCTCGACGCTCTCCCCGAGGCCCCGAAAGGCCTGATCGTCGCCAGCCCCGCCAACCCGACCGGCACCATCATCGACGCCGCCGAGCTCGCCGCCATCGCGCGCTGGTGCGAGTCGCACGGCACGCTGCTGATCTCCGACGAGATCTACCACGGCATCTCCTACGGCGACGTGCGCACGTCGAGCGCGTGGGAGACCTCGCGTGAATCGGTGGTGATCGGGTCGGTGTCGAAATACTTCTCGATGACGGGCTGGCGACTCGGCTGGATGCTGCTGCCGGCATATCTGCACCGCGCCGTCGAACGCCTGGCGTCGAACATGACCGTGTGCCCGCCCGCGATCTCGCAGGTAGCGGCGATCGCAGCATTCACCGCAGAATCGCGCGCCGAGCTGGACGGCCATGTGCGTCGCTACGGCGTCAACCGCCGGATCCTGCTCGACGGGTTGGCCGATCTGGGCGTCACCGATCTGGCACCCGCCGACGGCGCGTTCTATGCGTACGCCGACATCGGGCACCTGACGCAGGACTCACGGGCGTGGTGCGAGCAGGTCCTGGCGACCACCGGTGTCGCCCTTGCTCCCGGCGTCGACTTCGACACCGTCCACGGCCATCACACCGTGCGCTTCTCCTTCGCCGGTGCGACCGCCGACATGCACGCGGCCCTCGAGCGCCTTGCGCCGGAGTTGAAGCGCTGACTCACATGCGCGCCAACACCTCGCGCACATCGGTCTCGGACACGTCGCGGTGCGTCACGAAACGCACCTTGCCGACGACGGAGACCGCCGCAACTCCGAGACGAGCCAACTCCTCGACCCCGAGAGGGCCGTCGGCGAGGACGATGTTGGTCTCCGGCTCCGCCACGGTCCAGCCGCGCTCGCGCAAGCCGTCCGCCAGCAGACGTGCGGTGGCGTGATCGCTTGCCAGCGAGTCGACATTGTCGAGTGCGAGCAGGCCGGCCGCGGCCAGCACCCCGCCCTGCCGGACGCCGCCGCCGAGCATCTTGCGCACACGCCTGGCCTCGGTGATGCGATCGGAATCCGAGACCAGAACCGATCCGACGGGTGCGCCGAGGCCTTTGCTCAGGCAGACCGAGACGGTATCTGCGCCGCGGGTGAGCTCGCCCGGCGCGACGCCGAGTGATGCTGCCGCATTCCACACCCGGGCGCCGTCGAGATGGACGAGCAGCCCCTTCTCCCGCGCGGCACCGAGCAGTTCGTTCCACTCGGCGACGCCGAACACGGTTCCGCCGGCGAAGTTGTGCGTGTTCTCCAGACACAGCAGCGTCGTGTTCAACGTGAAGTACGGGCCGGGGGCTCCGGCCGCGTCGCGGATCGCCGTTGCCGACGGTCGTCCGGGGCCGCCGTCGTGGGGGAGCGGCCGCGGCATTCCCTGCGCGAGCCACGCCGCCGTCCCGAGTTCCGAGCCGAGGACGTGCGCATGATCGGGTGCGAGAAACGCGTCACCGCGCCGAAGATGAAGCATCAACGCGATCACGTTCGACATCGATCCACTGGGCACCCACAGCGCCGCGTCGTACCCCAACATCGACGCGACACGTTCCTCGAGCGCGGCCATGGTCGGGTCCCGATCGAGCACGTCGTCGCCGACTTCTGCGTCGGCCATGGCAGCTCGCATGGCAGCGTCCGGGCGGGTGACGGTGTCCGAGCGGAGGTCGATGGTTCGAAGTTGCATGATCTTCACGATTCCACACCGTGAATGCCGCGTTTCAGTCGAACGCGACAGCGCGGACTGGCACGATGACTCGAATGTCCGCAGTACCCGCCGGAACGCCGCACAGGGTGTCGGGTGCGACTCCGAAGGGAGTGCGCCGCCGACACGCGTTGTCGTGTGCCGCTGCGGACCTACTCGTCGAAGGTGGGTTCGACGCGGTCCGGCACCGCGCCGTCGCCACGAGAGCAGGGCTGCCGCTGGCGTCGACGACGTACTACTTCCAGTCCCTCGCCGACCTGATCGCGTGTGCGGTCGAAGTGCTCGGACACCGTGAACTCGAAGTGATGCGTGGCCGGATCGGCGAACTGGGCAACCTGGACTGCGGTGTCGAATCGACCGTGGAACTCATCGTCGATCTCCTCATCGGTCCCGAGGACGGTGCCGAGGAGGGACGCGAGCGGTTGATCGCGCGGTACGAGCGATTCATCGCATCCGCCCGGCACCCCGAACTCCGCGAGGTCCAGTTGCGGCTGCGGGCACAGATCGACGATCTGCTGACCGACGTACTGCGACGGTCCGGCCGCGTCGTCCGCGAACAGCAGCTGCGACGCCTCGTGGCGGTCGTCGACGGTGCCGTCGTCGGCGCGCTGGGTGAGGTCGACCCCGAACCGCGGGCCATGGCACGCAGCATGCTCCTCGAGGTCATCGACGTGGTCGCGCCTGCGGGCCAGTGACGAGCCATCGGTAGACTGGGCCTCCGTGACCATTCCGAATGTCCTCGCCACCCGTTACGCAAGTCCAGAACTGGTGGCCCTGTGGTCTCCGGAACACAAGATCGTTCTCGAACGGCAGTTGTGGATCGCCGTTCTCAAAGCGCAGTCCTCGTTGGGCGTCGACGTGCCCTCGGCCGCGATCGCCGACTACGAACGCGTCGTCGACCAGGTCGATCTGGCGTCCATCGCAGACCGTGAGCGCGTCACCCGTCACGACGTCAAAGCGCGCATCGAAGAGTTCAATGCGCTCGCGGGCCACGAGCACATCCACAAGGGCCTGACGAGTCGCGACCTCACCGAGAACGTCGAGCAGCTGCAGATACTTCGCTCACTCGAACACGTGCACTCGCACGGTGTCGCAGTCGCGGCGCGGCTGGCCGAGCGTGCAGCCGAGTACTCCTCCATCGTCATGGCAGGACGCAGCCACAACGTAGCCGCGCAGGCCACCACGCTCGGCAAGCGATTCGCCTCTGCCGCAGACGAGCTGCTCATCGCACTGACGCGCGTACAGGAACTCATCGCGCGGTACCCACTGCGCGGCATCAAGGGCCCGATGGGAACCTCGCAGGACATGCTCGACCTGTTCGGCGGTGATGCGTCGAAGCTGACCGCGCTCGAACGTCTCGTCGCCGACCACCTCGGGTTCCGTCACGTGCTCACCAGCGTCGGCCAGGTTTACCCGCGCTCGCTCGACCACGACGTGCTGTCCGCGCTGGTTCAGGTCGGAGCGGGACCGTCGTCGTTCGCGCACACCGTCCGTCTGATGGCGGGCCACGAGCTCGTCACCGAGGGATTCCAGCCGGGTCAGGTCGGATCGTCGGCCATGCCGCACAAGATGAACACCCGCTCCTGCGAACGTGTCAACGGACTGCAGGTCGTGCTGCGCGGCTACGCGTCGATGGGCGCGGAACTCGCGGGCGCGCAGTGGAACGAGGGCGACGTCTTCTGCTCGGTCGTGCGGCGCGTTGCGTTGCCTGATGCGTTCTTCGCCATCGACGGCATGATCGAGACGTTCCTGACCGTGCTCGCCGAGTTCGGTGCGTACCCGGCCGTCATCGCCAAGGAACTGGAGCGGTACCTGCCGTTCCTGGCGACGACGAAGGTTCTGATGGCGTCGGTCCGTGCAGGCGTCGGGCGCGAGACCGCACACGAGGCGATCAAGGAACACGCCGTCGCCGTCGCACTCGCGATGCGGGAGAAGGGCCAGGAGCCCGACCTGCTCGATCGTCTCGCCGCCGACGACCGGATTCCGCTCGACCGCGCCGGGCTCGACGCCGCGTTGGCCGACAAGTCGGTGTTCATCGGTTCCGCCGAATCTCAGGTCGCGTCCGTCGTCGCCGAGGTCGAGACATTGCTCAGTCAGTTCCCCGCCGGAGCGAAGTACACCCCGTCGCCGATTCTGTAAGTCCGGCTACGGGCGTGAGCGCAGCAGATCCGGAAGGTCGGCGACCGAGGCGATCACATGATTGGGCTGGAGACCGAACTCCTGTTTCGCCCGACGATCGAGGGTGTCCTGCTGGAACTTTCCGGTCCGCACCAACACACCCGTCATCCCGACGACCTGGGCAGCGAGCACGTCGTTGTCCAGGTCGTCGCCGACCATGACGACATCCACCGGGTCGACGCCCATGCGTTCGGCGGCCGTCTGAAAACCCAACGGCGCAGGCTTCCCGACGGCTTTGGCCCTGTGCCCCGATGCTTTCTCCATGCCGGCCAGGTACATGCCGGTGTCGATTCGGAGACCGGCGCCGGTGGTCCACATGAGACTGCGATGCATCGCAACGACGGGGATCCCGCGGCACAGCCAGTCGTAGACACGGCTGAGGCGTTCGTGGGTGAACTCCGGGCCGGCCCCGCCGACGACGACGACGTCCGGATCGCCTGCATCCTCGTCGACGAACTCGATGCCGGGCATGTCGACGGTGATGTCACCGTTGTTCACGATCACCGTGCGGGCACCGGGATACGTCTCGCGGAGATGGTCCGCGGTGAGTGATGCCGCAGTGACGATCTCGTCGGCGTGCACGGGCATTCCGACATTCGTGAGCGCCTCGGCGATCTGCGCTCGGGTCTTCGACGTGGTGTTGGTGAGGAACGCGCGCGCGATGTCCTTGCTGTCGAGGTAGTCGAGCGTCTCCGCGGCTCCTGGCACGGGCTTCCACGACGTGACCAGAACGCCGTCGATGTCGAACAGAACCCCGCCTAGCATTCCCATGGCAGAACTCTAGTCGCGGCTCACCGTCGCCGCAGTTTCAGTCGTCCTAGACTCGATCGATATGAATCCGTACACGATCTTCGCCGAAATCATTGCCGGGAACGCCGAATCGAGCATGGTGTACGAGGACGCGTCAGTGGTTGCGTTCATGGACATTCGGCCGTTCACGCAGGGGCATGTCCTCGTCGTTCCGAGGCTTCGGGCGCGCAGTCTCGCCGAACTCGATCCGGAGACGGGCGCGCAGATTTTCGTCGTCGGGCAGAAGGTGGCGGCCGCGCTGCGGGCGAGTGATCCGCGCGTGGCCGGAGTGAATTTCTTCCTGGCCGACGGTGAGGTCGCGGGGCAGGAGATCTTCCATGTGCATCTGCACGTGATCCCTCGAACGACAGGGGACGGGTTCGGGTTGCGGGGTCGCCCGACGTCGCCGCCGCGGTCGGAATTGGACCGGCAGGCTTTCCTCATTGCGGGCATTCTGAAGTGAGGGCGATTTTCGTCCTCTCGGCGCGATTCGTTACCGCCCGTCGTCCGACGTGAGCGCCGAACACAGTGTGGGGCAGGGCATAGCATGACCGACGTGAACTCCCCTGTAACCGAGTCGAAGCCTGAACTTCTCCCCATCGCCGATGCGTCGCGCACCTGGCAATGGCTCCGCGGCGAGTTGGGCACACGCAGAGGTGCGACGGCACTGACGGTGCTGACGGCAGTGGTCAGCGGCGCAATGGCGCTGGTGCCCATCTACGTGCTCGGCAGTCTTGTCGACCGAGTGATGGACGGTGCGCCGGTCTCGACGATCGTCTGGGTGATCGCCGCGATCGCATCGGCGGCAGTCGTCGGTTCGATCTTCACCGGTCTGTCCACGGTACTGATCTCACGTCTCGGCGAGACCGTCCTCGCGGATCTGCGGGAGGCGACCGTACGGCGTGCGCTGCTTTTGCCGACGGCCAAGCTGGAGAAGGTCGGCAAGGGTGATCTGCTCTCGCGCGTCGGTGACGACGTCGAGGTCATCTCGAAGGCAGTGAGCGACGTGGTGCCGCAGATCGTGTCGGCGTTGATACTCGTCGTGCTCAGTCTGTTCGCGATGGCGGGGCTCGACTGGCGTCTCGGACTTACGGGACTGGCGGCGTTACCGCTGTACGTCGTCGCATTGCGGTGGTATCTGCCGCGCTCCGCGCCGCTCTACGCCGAACAGCGAGTGGCAATGGGCGAACGTGCCGAATCCCTGATCAGCAGTCTGCACGGCTCGCGCACGGTGCGGGCCTACCGTCTCGAATCCCGCCATGTCGGCGAGATCGATGCAGCATCCGCCCGCGCGCGTGACCTCGGCCTGACGGTGTTCAGGCTCTTCACCAGGTTCGTCGGCCGTGAGAATCGTGCCGAGTTCTTCGGTCTTGCACTGATTCTGGCCGTCGGATTCGTCCTGGTGCGAAACGATGCCGTCACCGTCGGGGCGACGACGGCTGCAGCTCTGCTGTTCCATCGGTTGTTCAACCCGCTCGGGGCAATTCTGTTCACCTTCGACGAGGTGCAGTCCGCAGGCGCCTCCCTCGCCAGGTTGGTCGGCGTGGTGACGATGCCCGGTGATGCGTCGAAAAGGGCTGTGCCGGTGAGTTCGACGGGGCACGCTCTCGTCGTGCACGGCGTCGGCCACAGCTACGACGGCCTCACTCCAGTGCTGCAGGACATCGATCTGCACATCGATGCCGGCCATACCGTCGCACTCGTCGGTTCTACCGGAGCAGGGAAGTCGACACTGGCCGCCATTGCAGCGGGTTCGATCCGGCCCGCCGCCGGACGAGTATCCGTCGGTGAACACGCTTTGTCCGAGCTCGACGAGACGAGCCTGCGCCGTCACATCGCGATCGTGACTCAGGAAGTGCACGTCTTCGCCGGAACTCTTCTCGACGACGTTCGGCTGGCGAGGCCGGACTCCACGGTGGACGAAACACTGGCCGCATTGAGCGTCGTCGGCGCCGAGAGCTGGGTGTCACTGCTTCCGGAGGGTATCGACACCGTCATCGGTGAGGGCGGAACGACGCTCACCGCGGCCCAGAGTCAGCAACTGGCACTGGCCCGACTCGTGCTCGCCGACCCGCCCGTCGTCATCCTGGACGAGGCGACGGCCGAGGCAGGCAGCGCGGGCGCGCGGGATCTGGAACGGTCTGCGCGTGCTGCGATGGATGGACGTACGGCACTCGTCGTCGCGCACCGCCTCACCCAGGCGGCGTCGGCAGACCGAATCGTGGTCCTGGAGCACGGTCGGATCCTCGAAGACGGAACACATCTCGAACTGATCGCTTCTGGTGGACGGTATGCAGAACTATGGAACGCGTGGCAGGGACGCCACGTATCCACAGCCCCGCAGTAGCCAACCCCCTCCCGCGCAGTAGCCCCCGCAGAGCAAATAGTGCATCGATCCATTGGAGGAAGAAGTGTTCGGGAAGTCCCATCCGAAACGCACCGGCAGCGTGCTCATCCGACGTGCGCTGAGGCGGAACTCCCGAACCCTTGCCGCGGGCACCGTGCTGAACGGCTTCTATCAGGTCGCCGAGACGATGGTTCCGGTCATGATCGGTGTTGTCGTCGACCGGGCAGTGTCCACGGGCAGCGTGAACTCGTTGTTGTTGACACTGCTTTCTCTCGCGGGCGTCTTCGTCGTCATCACCGTCGGGTGGCGGCACGGAGCGCGGCTCATCGAGGCATCCGTTCTCCAGGAAGCGCACCTGCTTCGGGTGGAAACGGTGGCGAAGGTGCTTCATCCGGGTGGGATCAGAACCGATCTCAGGTCCGGTGAGGTCCTCACCGTCTCCACCTCCGATGCCGATCAGGCCGCGGTGTCTCTCGAAATAGTGCCCTGGGTCGCCGGTGCGCTCGTCGCCACCACGACGGCGGCAATTTCCCTTCTCGTCATCGACGTTCCACTCGGTCTCGCAGTCCTCGTCGGTACTCCCGTCATTCTCGCGGTCCTTCAGACGACCGGTCCGCTGATCGCGCGCAAAGTCGAAGCGGCACAGGCGTCCACTGCGCGGGCATCGGGCATGGCCACCGACCTCGTCAGCGGCATCAGACCACTCCGCGGCATCGGAGCCGAGAACGCAGCGTCCGAGCGTTACCGCGTGGTGAGTCGGAAAGCCCTGTCGGACAGTCTCCGTGTCGCGAAGACGATGGGCCTCTACCAGACCGGATCGACGATGCTCAGCGCGCTGCTCGCCGTCGCCGTAGCGGGCGGTGCAGGATGGCTGGCGTTACGCGGCGACATCACCATCGGTGAACTGATCGCGGTGGTCGGGCTGTCGCAGTTCATCATCGAGCCACTGAGCTCCCTTGCACTCGCGCCCAAGACACTCGCGATGGCCCGAGGTTCGGCGGACCGCCTCGCGCTCGTGCTCGACGCCGATGTACTGGTCGGTTCGGGAGAGAGTGCGGTCGCGTCGCTGCCGACCGTGACGCTGCGTGGCATCGGCCATCGGAGTCTTCGAGACTTCGACCTCGAGATCAAGCCCGGCGAACTCGTCGGTGTCGTGTCCTACTCGCCGCAGGACGGCGACGCACTCGTCGAGATCATCTCCGGCCAGTTGTCACCGTCCGACTACGAGGGCGAGTTCTTGCTCGATGGGGTCCCCATCAGCGACATCGATCTGAACAGCGCTCGTTCGGCGGTGTTGGTGGAGCCGCACAGGCACGACTTGTTCGCAGGCACCGTCGGATCGAACGTCACGATCGGAGTAGCGGAGGACCGGGGCGGGCTGGTGGATCGGGCGCTGCGCCATTCGGCGTCGGACGACGTCGTCGCCGCTCATCCCGGCGGCCTCGATCACGCCGTCACCGACCGCGGAGCGAGCCTGTCCGGGGGACAGCGTCAGCGACTGGCGTTGGCGCGCGCGTTGGCCGCCGAGCCTCCGGTTCTGGTGTTGCACGATCCGACGACAGCCGTCGACGCCGTCACCGAACATGCAATCGCACAGGGAATTGCGGACCTCCGACACGGGAGCGGGCGGCATCACACCACCGTGATCGTCACCAGCAGTCCGTCTCTGCTCAGCGTTGTGAATCGCGTCGTCGTTCTCGACCAGGGATCGGTCGTCGCCGAGGGTAAGCACGAGTTCTTCGCTCGAACCGACGAGCGATACCGCGACGCCGTCGTGCGCTGACCGGGTGTGTCAACGTCATAGGGTTACCTGTGTAAGGTGTACCTAATTCGAGCAGCTGCACTGCTCGGACCAGCTTCGATTTCGGGAGTACACGGGTGACGACGGTAGCGAACGGTCCAACTGATGCCACAGCTCTCGACGAGTCTGCGGTCGATCGGTCGGAGAGGTCGGCAGCACCGGGTGGGCTGGCCGAGACGAATGCTCGTCGCACGCTCGGTCTGGTGGTCCTTCTCGGACTGTTGGCCGCGATATTCCTGTTGAGCATCGCTGTCGGGACCAAGTACATACCGCTGGGCGAGGTGTGGAACGGACTGTTCGCCTACGACGATTCCAACAACGCGGTCATCATCCGTGAACTGCGGGTGCCCCGAACGGTTCTGGGTCTGATCGTGGGCATCGCACTCGGTGTCAGCGGCGCTCTGATTCAAGCGATGACCCGAAACCCGCTCGCAGATCCGGGCATTCTCGGCGTGAACGCCGGTGCCGCATTCTTCGTTGCGCTCGCCGTGGGTCTGCTCGGATTCACCGGAATCTGGTCCTACATCTGGTTCGCATTCATCGGTGCAGTTCTGGCCACCGTCGCGGTGTACGTCCTCGGGTCGATGGGGCGAGCAGGTGCCACGCCCATTCGATTGACCTTGGCCGGTATCGCGCTGGCCGCGGTGCTCGGCGGCATCACCTCGGGCATGCTGCTGCTCAATCCTGAAGCATTCGACAAGATGCGATTCTGGGGTGCTGGTTCACTGGCCGGTCGCGGACTCGACATCTCCTTTGCCATCGCGCCATTCGTTATCGCCGGCTTGATTCTTGCGATCGTCATCGCCCGCCCACTCAACGCTATCGCGCTCGGTGACGATCTGGCGCAGTCCCTCGGCGCGAAGGTCAAGCACACGCGCGCTATCGGCGTCGTCGCGGTCACGTTGCTGGCGGGTGCTGCCACTGCCGCGGCAGGCCCGATCGGCTTCGTGGGGCTGATGATTCCGCATATGGTCCGCTGGTTCGTCGGACCGGATCAGCGATGGATTCTGCTGTACACCGTCGCCGCCGCACCGTGCTTGTTGCTGTTGTCCGACATCGTCGGCCGCATCGTGATCAGACCCGGTGAACTGCAAGTGGGTATCGTGACCGCCTTCGTCGGTGCGCCCGTGCTGATTCTGCTGGTCCGCCGTAAGAAAGTGAGTGGCCTGTGAGCGCAGCCTGCGGAGTGAATCGGGAGGGCCTGTGAGCGCAGCCTGCGGAGTGAATCGGGATGAGCTGTGACTCTGTTGGATCCGATGCGGGGTGATTCGAACGAGCGTGATTCGAACGAGCGTGATTCGAACGTGAGCGATTCGGAGGTCGACTTCGGGCGCAAGATTCGCATCCTCCGTCTGGCCGAGGACAGAATCAACGGCCGGATCGATGTTCGGACCGTGGTGGTCTGCACGATTCTCGTGGTGCTCTCGCTGTTCGTGGCGGTGATCGCGCTCGGTACCGGTGACTACTACATTCCGCCGGGCGACGTGCTGAAGGCGGTGTTCTCCGATGCACCGAGGTTCACCGAACTGGTCGTCATGGAGTGGCGCTTCCCGCGTGTTGCGCTCGCGTTGCTGCTCGGTGCCGCGTTGGGGGTCTCGGGTGCGATTTTTCAGTCGCTGACCCGAAACCCGTTGGGCAGCCCGGACATAATCGGCTTCGACACCGGTGCATACACCGGCGCGCTCATCGTGATCCTGACTCTCGGTGGTGGGTACTATCAGACCGGTGCCGGTGCATTGATCGGCGGAATCTGTACTGCCGCAGTGGTGTATCTGCTCGCGTTCAAACGTGGTGTGCAGGGGTTCCGGCTCATCATCGTCGGCATTGCGATCAGTGCCATCCTCGCGTCGGTGAACACATGGCTGATCATCAAGGCCGATCTGGCCGACGCGATGGCTGCGGCGGTGTGGGGCGCGGGCAGTCTCAACGGATTGAGTTGGGCGCAGGTCGGTCCCGTGTTGATCGTCCTCGTCGTCATCACGCCGATGCTTGCCGTCGTCGCCAAGCGGCTTCCGATGTTGGAGATGGGCGACGACGCAGCCAAGGCACTCGGCATCCGCGCCGAGCCGACTCGGTTGATTCTGATGGTGCTCGGCGTCGCGCTGACGGCGTTGGTGACCGCTGCGGCGGGACCGATCTCGTTCATTTCACTCGCGGCACCACAGTTGGTGCGGCGGTTGACCAAGACTGCGGGCGTCGCGTTGATCCCGTCGGCGGTCATGGGTGCGTTCTTGCTCGTGGTGAGCGATTGGGTGGCGCAACGGGTGTTCGCGCCCACCCAATTGCCTGTCGGGGTGGTGACGGTGTCGATCGGTGGCGCATATTTCGTATGGTTGTTGGCAAGGGAAGGTAGAAAGCAGTGACTCAGGTTTCGGAGATCGTGGTGACCAAGTCGCGTCTGCATGCAGACAACGTGACCATCGGTTACGACAAGCGCATTATCAGCGAGGGGCTGTCCGTCGAGATTCCCGACGGGAAGTTCACCGTCATCGTTGGGCCCAATGCCTGCGGAAAATCGACTCTGCTGCGCGCGCTGTCACGGCTACTGAAGCCGGAGGTCGGCGCTGTGTTGCTCGACGGCAAGGCGATCTCGTCCTACCCGTCGAAAGAAGTGGCTCGTCGGCTCGGCCTGTTGCCGCAGACTTCGATAGCGCCGGACGGCATTTCCGTCGCCGATCTGGTTGCGCGTGGCCGTTATCCGCATCAGAAGCTGATCAGACAGTGGTCGAGAGAGGACGAGGCCGCGGTGGTGTTCGCACTGAACGCGACCGGCGTCACCGAACTCTCGGGTCGGTTGGTCGACGAGTTGTCCGGCGGTCAGCGTCAACGCGTGTGGGTGGCAATGGTGCTCGCGCAGCAGACGCCGTTGATGCTGCTGGACGAGCCGACGACGTTCCTCGACATCGCGCATCAGATCGACCTGCTCGAGCTGTGTTCACAGCTCAACCGCGAGCAGGGCAGCACGATGGTCGCCGTGCTCCACGATCTGAACCATGCCTGCCGCTACGCCGACCACATCATCGCTATGAAGGACGGAAAGGTGGTCACAGAAGGCAAGCCGAGCGAGGTCATCACCGCCGAGCTGGTCGAGTCGGTGTTCGGGCTGCCGTGCCGGATCATCGAGGATCCGGAATCGCATACTCCACTGGTCATTCCGCGCGCGCGACGGTGATTCCTCGTGCCGGTGTGCGCGAGCCTCAGTCCACCAATGTCTTTTCGAGTGCGCGTCGAAGAGCGTTCTTGCTGATCTTGCCGACTCCGGTCACTGGGAATTCATCGACGAATACGATCGAATCGGGCACCTTGTAGCTCGCGAGCCCGCGCTCTCGCACGAACTTCTTCAGCGCGATCTTTGATGGTCGGGTGCCGTGTGTGATCACGAACGCGCACGTGCGCTCGCCCATGTACTGGTCCGGCTGCGACACGACCGCCGCATCGACGACCGATTCGTGTGCCAGGAGATGGTTTTCGACTTCTTCGGCCGCAACTTTCTCGCCGCCGCGGTTGATCTGGTCTTTGGCGCGGCCCTCGACAATGATGTACCCGCCCTCGACAACTCGCACGATGTCCCCGGTCCGATAGAAGCCGTCGGGTGTGAACGCGGTCGCGTTGTGCTCGGGTGCGTTGTAGTATCCGCGGATTGTGTACGGTCCACGCGTGAGCAGATGACCGGTGCTGCCGGGAGAAACCTCGTCGCCGTTGTCGTCGACCACCCGGATTTCGTCGTCCGGGCTGATCGGTCGACCCTGTGTGGTGACTATGACGTCCTCGGGATCGTCGAGCCTGGTGTAGTTGACCAGACCTTCGGCCATGCCGAACACCTGTTGCAGGGTGCAACCGAGTTCGGTCCTGACGCGGCGAGCAGCCTCGGAGGAGAACTTGGCGCCGCCGGCTTGGAGGACCTGCAACGAGGAAAGATCGTGAGCATGCCGTGACGGAGCGTTCATCCATGCCAGCACGAGCGGTGGAACGAGCGAAACCATGGTGATGCGCTCGCGTTCGATGATCTCGAAGGCAGTTGACGGTGTCGGATCCGGAGCCATGACCACCGTGCCACCGGCGTGCAGAACCCCGAGTATCCCCGGTGAACTCATCGGAAAGTTGTGT
This sequence comes from Rhodococcus yunnanensis NBRC 103083, assembly GCF_001895005.1. Lineage (GTDB taxonomy): Bacteria > Actinomycetota > Actinomycetes > Mycobacteriales > Mycobacteriaceae > Rhodococcoides > Rhodococcoides yunnanense. Next base: position 43,022 of record NZ_BCXH01000027.1, read on the forward strand.
GCAGCAGGCAGTACGACGAGTATTCTCGTGTTCTTGTCACACTCACAGATGTCGGCTGATCCACGTACCGAGTACAGGTAGTCGGCGTGTGTGCGAGGAATGAGTTTCGGAGCGCCGGTTGTCCCGCCGGAGAGTTGAAGGAACGCGACGCTGTCGGCTGCGACATCGGGCACGTCGACGGCTTCGGACGCAACGTCGTCGAACGCAACGTCGTCGAACGCAACGAATTCTTCGGGGTCTCCGATCACGATCACAAGCGGCGGACGATCCGACGCTGCGACCACTTCCCGCGCCAGTGTGCGGTAGTCGAACCCGCCGCCGATGTCCGCGATGACGTAGGCGCAGGCATCTGCGGCGTCGACGAACTGATTCATTTCGGTTCGGCGGTGGGCAGGGAGTGCGAACACCGGTACAGCACCGAGTCGGAAGATTCCGAAGATCACCACTACGTATTCCGCGATATTCGGCAGTTGGACGACGACCCGATCGCCTGGGCGGAGTCCGCGCTCGGCCAATCCCGCCGCGAACCGGTCGGCACGATCGGAAACCTCGCGGTAGCTCAATCGAGTATCGCCGTCGACCACAGCGATGGAGTCGGAAAATGTCTCGGCGCGACGACCGAGGAAATGCTGGAACGTTTCTTCGGTCCAGTAGCCTGCCGCGACATACCGATCGGCGAAATCCGAGGGAATGCGCGGACTCGGAACGAGGGAGGCGCGTTCGATCACTTTACGATTCATAGGTCTTCCTCATGTGTGCAGGGTTGCTCCGCCGTCGACGTACAGCGATTGCATCGTGATGTGCCGCGCGCGATCCGACAACAGAAACTCGACGGCGTCGGCAATGTCCTGCGGAGTTGCTATCCGGCCCAGCGGAATCCCGGTCTTGAATGTCGAGAGCTCTCCTGCGATCGCGGACCCCGCACCTGCGTCGTCGGTGGGGTCCGGCCACAGGGACCTCTGCATGTCGGTGTCGGTCGATCCTGGCGCGACGACGTTGACCCGGACGCCGTACTGCGCCAGTTCGAGTCCCAATACGCGCGTGAGCATCGTCGACGCGGCTTTCGAGGAACCGTATGCCCCCATCGACATCCGAGGGATCCCGGCCGCGTTCGAGCCCACGGTCACGATCGAACCGGACCTGCGCTCACGCATCGCAGATCCCACACACCGCACGACGTGCAACAATCCGAAGAGATTGACGTCGAACATGTTTCGCCAGTCTTCTGTCGACGAGTCCAGAACGTCGTCCGTGTGGAGAATGCCTGCCACGTAGGCCAGGTTCTCGATGGGGCCGACGGAGGACTCGATTTCGGCTACGACGCGCGCTACTTCGAGTTCGTCACGAACGTCGAGAACCCTCGACACCGAGCCATCGATCTCCTGTGCGGTTCGCGACAAGCTGATTTCGTCCGCGTCGACGAGGGCGACCGTGCGGTCGGAACGCGCAAGTGTGTGTGCGACAGCACGTCCGATGCCTTTCCCTGCCCCGACGACGAGTGCGACGGGAGCGGTCATCGTGCTAGCCCCCGCGCTCGACGGGTGTACACATCGGGGGATCGATCGACTCTACCCGGGACACAGAGTAATCCGTTTCGGGTGGCGACCGGATGAACGATCAGGATTGCGTTGTGTGTCGACACGTAACGCCTTTCGTCATGGGATGGTTCGCAGCTTGTGCCTTGTGGAGGTGAGTCGGCGAACAACGATCGCGCCGGATCTCACAGTGAAGCACGGAGTGCGGTGATAACTGTTCCGAACTTCGCAACCGTCTCTCGTAGCTCGCTTTCCGGGTCCGATTCCGCAATGATCCCCCCGCCTGCATACGCCGTGACTCGGTGACGGTCCGCGCTGATCTCGACACAGCGGATCGCAACTATCCACTCGCCGTCTCCGTCGGACGAGCACCATCCGACGGTGCCTGCGTAGAAGCCGCGTTCGCCTTCGAGTGCGTCGATCGTCCGATACGCGGTGGCGGTGGGTGTACCGCATACGGCGGGTGTCGGATGCAGAGCGCGCGCAAGATCGAGCGCGGTCGTTTCCGTGCTTGCCAGTTCCCCGCGAATCGGAGTTCCCAGGTGCCAGAGTTGAGGGGTGCTGGTCAGCGAAGGCGCGTTCGGAACGGTGAGCACTGCGCACAGAGGTTCGAGTGCCTCCCGTATCGCGTCGACGACGAACATGTGCTCGCGAAGATCTTTCGCGGACTCCGACAGCACCCTGCCGTTCGTCCGATCCTGTTGCGCATCCGGGTGACGAGGTGCCGAACCTGCAAGCGGATAGCAGGTCACGGCGCGTCCATGTCGACGAATCAACACTTCCGGACTCGAACCGACCAAAGTTTTCCCGACGTACGAACCCCCGGCTGCGGACAGGTCGACGTGGTAGCCGTCGCCCGAGGGGTTTCCGGAAACGAGTGAAGCGAGTACCGACAGCGGGTCTACCGCCTTGCGCGCGGACAGTTCGATTGTCCGTGCCATGACCACCTTCTGTAGCTCGGAGTGACTGTCGCGAAGGATGTTCACCGCTGCCGCCACCCGGTTCACATGGTCTGCGTCCGGCGGTAGAGACACCTCGAAGTCGGGAAGAGCGATCGGCGCATGCGGGGGAGTCCAGTGACTGGGCGAGAAGCTCACGGTGTCGGGCGAGTAGAGCGCGCAGCGCTCGTCGAGGGCGAACGGCAGTGCGCCGACAACCGTGGACGCGCTACCGGAGCGAAGTGCGTGTGCGGCTTCGGTCGAATCTTCGTACTGCGCACGCGAGCCCATGGCCGAAACCGTGCCGTGCGGACGCGACAGTACGAATCGACCGTGCTCTCGAAGGTTCACCGGGACATCGAGGTTCGACGCCGTGCGCTGGGGAGTGATCATCGTGTCCTTCGCTTCGAGGTCTCTTGCCGTCAGAGGTAGGGCTTTGCTTAGCTGTGCACCGGAGATAGGTTAGGCTACATTCAATCCAACCGACAAGGGGACTGCTGGTGCCAAAGGTGAACGACGTTGCCGACATAGTGGACATCCTTGGTGTCGGCTACGGACCGTCCAATCTAGGACTTGCGATCGCGTTGCAAGAGCGAAACGTAGGTGTTGCGGCCGACGACCGGATCACTTCGGTGTTCGTGGAGAAGCAGCCCGAGTTCAGATGGCATCCTGGAATGCTGTTGCCTGGTGCCACGATGCAGATCTCGTTTCTGAAAGACCTGGCAACACAACGCAACACGCGTAGCGAATACACGTTCATCGAGTACCTTTCGCAGCAAGAGCGACTCACGCACTTCATCAACCTGCAAACCTTCTTCCCCTCCCGAGTCGAGTTTCACGACTATTTGACCTGGGCGGCCGACAAGGTCGACGCCGACGTGCTGTACGGGTACACCGCGACAGAGATCGCGTGGAAAGGTGATTACTTCGAGGTCGTCGTAGCATCGGCCGACGGGGCGTGGCGGACACTGCGCGCACGTAACATCGTCCTCGCGGGAGGATTGTCGCCGACCTTGCCGCTCGGAGTGCTGCCGACCGACCGCGTTTTTCACAATCACCGAATTCTTGATCACCTCGCGGCGCTACCGGAGCCGCAACACGGCAAATTCGTGGTCGTCGGAGCAGGCCAGAGTGCCGCCGAAGTGGTCTCGCATTTGCACCAGCGTTACCCCGATGCCGAAGTACACGGCGTATTCGGAAAATACGGATACAGTCCGGCAGACGACAGTCCCTATGCCAACCGGGTTTTCGACCCGGAGGCCGTCGAGGACTTCTATTCGTCCTCTCCGCGTTTGCGTGAGCAACTGATCGCATATCACCGAAGCACGAACTACTCGGCTGTCGACCTTGCTCTCATCGAAGAGCTGTACAGCCGCGAGTACGGTGAGCGAGTGGCGGGCAAGCGCAGATTGTTCGTGCACGGCGCGTCCGAACTGTCCACTCCGCTGGAAGCGGACCGTGGCGTCGAGGTGTCGGTACTGCATCGGCCGACTGGCCGGCGCGAGCGCCTGATCTGCGATGCAGTGGTGTACGCGACCGGATTCCGCCCGCTCGATCTGCACGCGATCCTCGGCGGCCTGGCGGACGACTGCGTGTTCCGACCCGACGGTACTCCCGAGGTCGAGCGGGACTACCGTCTGCGAACGAACCACATGGTGAAAGGTGGGATCTATCTCCAAGGCGGGACGGAGCATTCGCACGGACTGACCTCGTCATTGCTGTCGAATATTGCCGTACGCTCCGGTGAGCTCGTCGAGTCGGTAGTGACACGATCGATGCGCCACGCCGTACTGACGAACTGAGGAGTACTACATGCGGTTGCCGGTCTTCTTCGAGGCGCCTGCAACACCGATGACCGGCAAGCCCTTTCAGATCACAGACTCGATGACGGCTCGCCAATTGACCCTTCGAACGATGTTCGCGTCGACGAGATATTCCGTCCCGGGTGGGTCACTGCTGATCGTCTACCAATTGTGTGCGGCGCTCGTTCCCCTAGTGATGGGTATTGCGATCGATCGCGCGATCGCAGCGCACGATGCGGGCGAACTCGTTCTGTGGATCGGTGTGCTCGCAGTCGACTACGCGGTGATGACGCTTGCGTTCAGGTTCGGCTCGCGTGTCGGATTCCTGGGGATGAATGCGGTCCAGCACCAGATTCGCACCAAGGTCACCGACCGAATACTTGATCCGAAAGGACTGGGCGGCGAGCAACGCCAACCCGGAATGTTGCTGAGTATCGCCACGTCCGATGCACGTCAACTCGCTGCCGCTGTCGCGATCGTGGTGTATCCCGTCGGCGAGTTGTTCGCCGTGTTGTTCTCCGCGCTCATTCTTCTCTACATCTCGTGGCCACTCGGCCTGGCGATTCTCTTGGCGACACCGGTCATGTTGTGGGTGATGGATCGCGCGGCGGCGCCCTTGCGTCGTCGCAGTATGGAACAGCAGCAGGTCGCAGGTGAGGCGGCAGGCACCGCGGCCGATCTCGTCGGCGGCTTCCGAATCGTGAAGGGACTCGGCGCCGAGGGAAGAGCCGGCAGACGCTATCTCGTTGCGAGCGAACGCGCATTGAATGGGACGCTCGAGGCAAACGTTGCTCGAGCCGGATATCTGGCGGCAATGGAAACGGTGTCCGGTCTCTTCATCGCCGGGGTCGCGGTTGCGGCGGGCATGATGGCGCTCAGCGGGAGTGTGACCGTCGGACAGTTGATCGCCGTCGTCGGCGTCACGCAGTTCGTCATGGGTCCGCTACAGGCCTTCACGGTGTCCGGTGAGCTGTGGGCAGAGGCGATGGCCTCGGCCCAGCGTGTGCTCAGCGTTCTGCAGGCGCGTGCCGTGATCGAGCGCGGAGCGAGCGCGGAAGTCCCCACCGAATTCGGACTTCGGGTGACCATGACAAAGGATTCCGGAACACGTTCGATTCCCGACTGGGAGGTCGAAGCGGGTCGGTTCGTCGCCGTCGACGCCGACGCGGCGACCACGGCGCTTCTCACCGAAATCTTGAGCGGACGATCGAGACCGGAGATCGGGACGGCGACCGTCGGAAACGTGAGCGCGAACGAGCTGAATCCTGAAGATCGAAGCCGAATTCTGTTGGTGGTTCCGCACGAGAGCGATCTGTTCGAGGGCACCATTGCCGAGAACATCGCAGGATCGGTCGACTCTGTCGACGCTGCGTCGGTCGAGCGCGCTGTATTCGCTGCGGCATGCGAGGACGTCGTCGAATCGCTTCCGGCCGGACTGCAATCCGATGTCGGTGAGGCGGGCCGGTTCTTGTCCGGCGGTCAGCGACAACGAGTTGCACTCGCTCGCGCGATTGCTGCCGACCCGCAAGTCCTCGTACTTCTCGATCCGACGACGGCGGTCGATTCGGTGACCGAAGCTCTTGTCGCAGAGCGACTCGTGAGGGCGCGCGAAGGTAGGACGACCGTAGTCTTCACGTCCTCACCTGCGTTGCTGGCTGCTGCGTCGTCGGTCGTCACCCTCGATATCGAATTGGAGAACAGCGTGAGGATGCTGGAGAGGCTACGGTGACCACTACTGTGCCGTCACTGCCGGACCGTTCGAACGACACTCTGCCGATTGCAGATTCGACCGCGGTCTGGCGGGTGGTTCGAACAGCGCTTCGCGGGCACGGTCTGCTTCTGCTGGCCGTGGTCGCAGCGATGGTCGTCGGCTCGGCGCTCGGTCTCGTGGCTCCGTGGGCACTCGGAGCGATGGTCGACGCGGTTATCCTCGGAGACGGCAACGGGCGAATCTGGAGGCTCGGAGTCGCGATGGTCGTAGCCGCACTTGCATGTGCGGCATTCACCGCACTCGGTGTGGTTCTGTCGTCGTCGTTGTTCGAAACTGTGCTCGCACGGCTGCGAGAGCGGATGTTCACGTCGAGTCTCGGGTTGCCGTTGGAGCGTATCGAGCGGTCGGGCAGCGGCGATCTGATCTCTCGTGCCACCGACGACGTAGACGAAGTATCCTCTGCGATCGGCACTGTGGTACCGGCGTTCTCGACGTCGCTGTTCACGGTTGCGTTGACAGCGGCGGGGTTGACGGCACTCGACTGGCGCTTTCTCGGCGCGCTGGTCGTCATACTCCCCATCTACGTGTTCGCCGTCCGTTGGTACCTACGGAATGCCCCAGGTATCTATGCCGCGGAGCGTGCGGCCATGGGGTTGCGCGCGCAACATGTCCTCGGTGCAGTTCGAGGTCTGCGAACTGTGCACGCCTACAACCTGGCCCCAACCCTGTCCACCGGAATCGGCACACACTCCTGGGCCGTCGTCCGGTGGGTCATGCGTGCGAGGATCGTGCAGAACCGCTTCTACGGGCGATTGGCCGCAGCTCAATTGATCGGTATGGCAGGTCTTTTGGTGATCGGCTACGTACTCGTCGGCAACGAAGCGATGACGGTCGGTGCCACGACGACGGCCATGCTCTTCTTTCTCAGGTTGTTCGCCCCCGTCGACGAGTTGTTGATGGTGATCGACGAACTGCAGTCGGCTCTGGCATCTCTCGCTCGCATCGTGGGTGTGATCGATGCGGGTGAGGCGGCAGTGGACCAGCGGTCCAAGAGCGAGGAGTTGGAGCTGCCGCAGCAGGGGGCGCTGACGGCGTCGGGGATCACCTTCGGTTACTCACCGAGTCGACCTGTGTTGCGAGATGTCGACATTGTCGTCCGGCCAGGAGAGACAGTGGCATTGGTCGGTTCGTCGGGTGCAGGCAAAACCACTCTGGCCGCTGTCCTGGCGGGGGTGAGGTCTCCAGACGAAGGGGAGGTGCTGTTCGGCTCGGTTCCACTGTCGAAGGCGCCCGAATCCGCGCGCGCGCAACGTATCTTGCTCGTGACCCAGGAAGTTCACGTCTTCTCTGGATCGCTCCGCGAGGATCTGGCACTCGCCTGTCCCGATGCCGACGATTCGCAGATGGAGGCCGCGCTTCGGGCAGTGCTGGCAGGAGAATGGTTCGATCTGCTACCGGATGGATTGGACACGGAGGTCGGCGACGAGGGGTACCGCCTCACCTCGATGCAGGCCCAACAGCTCGCGCTGGCACGGCTGGTTCTCGTCGATCCGCCGGTCGCGATCTTGGACGAGGCAACAGCGGATGCAGGCAGTGCAGGCGCGTCCTTGCTCGAGCGCTCGGCGGCCGCGGCGCTGAAAGGTCGTGCTGCTCTCGTCGTCGCGCATCGGCTGAGTCAGGCGCGGACGGCCGATCGAATTCTCTTGATGGAGAAGGGAAGAATAGTCGAAGAGGGGACGCACGACGCGCTCGTCGAGCGGAACGGACTGTACGCGCGTCTGTGGGCTGCATGGAGTCTGCACCGCTAGATCCCACCCGCTCAGGACGTCGTCGTCGGACAATCGGTGTTGCTCGACGACGACGCCCGATCGGGCGAGAGAATGTCAGTTGGAATTGGCGTGTCGAGACAGCACCTGGTCAGTGGATCCAGGTACTGGTTCGGCGGGATCGCTGCCGATGGCGACGATCTTGTTGTCGGCGTCGACGTGCACCACCTTGGGCTCGTGTACGACGAGTTCGGCGTTGTCGAGCTGGACGTACGACATGATTATCACCAGGTCGTCCGGGTTGACCAGGTGGGCAGCTGCCCCGTTGATACAAATGACCCCCGAGTCGGCATCGCCGGTGATCACGTACGTTTCGATGCGCGCACCGTTGGTCACGTCGACTACCTGCACCTTTTCTCCCTCGACGAGATCTGCCGCGCGCATCAGAGTTTCGTCGATGGTGATGGACCCGACGTAGTGCAGATCTGCTTGGGTCACCCGCGCGCGGTGGATCTTTCCGTTGACCAGTGTTCGGAACATGCTGACTCCAGTTCTGTGTCTTCACGTGATGGATGGGCGCCGGAGCCGGCTACCATCTGCGGATCAGGCCAGGCTATCCTAATCGTCAGCGTCGTGACCGATGGCGTGCCAGGGGCGGAGGTGGTCGTTCCGGCGTGACTGCGATGAACACGTGCAGCTAGTTAGGTAATGCTAATGTAACCTGCTCACGGGATCGGCTCGTACTCGGCTCGTCAGGTATGGAGGATTTTGCAGTGATATTCATCGGATCGGGTTCACTGCTCTGGCGGGCGGTTCGGTATGTCCTCGATGTGGGCGATACGGTCGACCTGGTCTTGCATCCGGCCGAGGACGTGCCGGCCTGGGCGTCGGACGTCGTTCATCGTGACGTCGTCGACCCGAACGATCACGCAGCCGAAATCGCGGAAGCGACGACCGACGGGATCGTCTGGTCGATCGGCAACCCGTTCGTTCTACGCCAGCAGATTCTTCGGCTCGGACTTCGGATCGTGAATGTGCACGGAGGGTTGCTTCCGCAACATCGAGGCATGCCTGTTCCTGTGTCGCTCTTCGCACTCCTGCGGGGAGAGAGGGAATTCGGCGTCACACTGCACACGATCGATGCGGGCATCGACACCGGTGAGACCCTCGCGGTACGCAGATTCGACATCGCGCCTGGAACGACCCTCGAAGGCCTCGTGCTCGACGTCAGCGAATCCTGTGCGCTGCTGTTCGAGTCGGAGTTCCGGAACATCGTCGATGACAAGCCCATGGCGAAGGATCTCGACGAGGAGAGTCGGGATGTCGGTACACCGGCATACTTCGGCATCCGTCAGCTTCCCGAGTTGGCCGACTTCATCGGTACCGAACAGTTCGGCCGAGCAACCGATCTCGGGACGTTGCGCGATGCATATGCCTGGTATCAGGTCGTCTTCGACCGTGTGCATGCCGATGTCGCTCTCGACGTGGAACCGGAGGCCGTGCGCCTCGGCGTCGCTCGTACCATCGCCGACCTCGGCTACTGGGAGAAGACACTGGCACGGGTGTCGGACACGCAGACAGCGAAGGTCCGTCCAGGATCGGGCACCGTCCGATTGCCACGCCGGACGGACGGACCGATCGACACCTCGGCCTTCCTCGGAAGTCTGTGCTCGGTGGTCCTCCATGCGTGTGGCGATTCGGCTGTGACAGCTGCGGTTTCCGTCGACGTGCACGATTTCACCGGTTCGAGCGGATCGGTGGTGCTGGAACCGTACGGCTTCACCGACGAGGAACTCGGGATAGCGGTGTTGACTCAGATCGACGCGTCCGCCGAGCACTGCGGCCTGACTCGGTCGGATGTCCACCGGGCGACCGGCACCGACATTCCGTGGATCGAGATCGGCCTGACCGACGATCGAGGCACGTCTTCCGTCCCTGAGCCGGCCGGAGAACTCGACGGGCGCCCCACAGCGGTATGGGTGTCGGCATCGATCGGCGAGGAGGACATCACCGTCCGCTACGAGGTCCGCCGCCACGACGAAGGTCCCAACGACATCGACCTGGGTGTCGCACTCGCGGCAGCGGCCGTGCCGTCGTCGTCGTGGATCCGCGGGGATGCCGCCGGTGAGTTCTCGGAACTGACAGTGCGATTCGAAGCGTTCGATGCGGTGCTGCCTGTGGATCTGCATTTCGCGGCGATCGACGCTGTACGCGATGACCGCCAGCGATGGACGGTGTCCTCGGAAGACGGACGCACCCACGATATCGGCGGTCACGGTACTTCGACCGAGCCGTGGTCGCTGCACATCGGCACGAACCTCGCCGGCCCGGTGGGAAGCGGCATTGCCCTCGGACTTGGGTCGGCCGACATCGCCGTGGGCTACTCGTCGGAACTGGACGAATCGTACGTCACCGACCTCGTGAACCGGATCCTCTTCGGCGCGGTGGTCCGCGCGGTCGGCATCCGGTCGACGTCCGAGGAGACTCAGGACTTCCGCGAGACCGTCGAAGCGCTCGTACTCGCACCGAGCCCGGTGGATTTCTCGGCTGAGTTCGAAGAGCCGGTGTTCACACCGCGCACGTACCGATTCGGAATCGCTTCGCGCGACGAGGCAGTACATCTGGTGCGGGCGTACGTCGTGGCAGCAGCGAGTCTCGGTTACCTGTCCGGCAGCGGTCCGGGCGCGACACTCGGCGCAGCAGACATCGTTGCCCGTGCCCTGTCGGCGGCAGGTGGCTCGGGCGCCGCGAGTGCCGTTGTGCCGGTCGCCGGAGTTCTGCGGTACGCACCTTCCGGATCGTCTCTCGACGTCACCACGGGCCCTGGAATCGACGATACCGGCTTCGACGTTCTCGTCGCCTCCATCAGAGAGACAGCTCGACGTCCGAGCGCGACAACAGCACGATTCGACGTCGGTGACCCGGTGGCGCTCCGCACTCGGCTGTCGGCCAGAGCGCAGGGCGAGGAAATCCTTGCGGACCCTTACTGGTTCGAGTTCGCCGAGGACCACTCGGGGATCGACTCGATTCAGTTCGAACTCGGCGCACCGACCAGCTGGAGCACCGGGCCCGTACGCACGGAGAGATCCGTCGACGCGGTCGTGGGCATCGTCGTCGACTGGCTCACGCAGTTCGCCGGCGAGAGTGCCGACCTCGGTGACGGCGCGGCAATACTGATCCAGCAGTCGACTCGGCCCGCCGAAACTGGTTCGTTCCCAGGCTCGTTCGCGCACCGGTACCCGGTGTTCGTCGGTCGTGACGACCGGCCGGAACCGGGAGCGTCGTATGCCGAGTGGTTCGCTGCGCTCGGACCGGAGGCAGGCAGCGCCGATTACCAGCTCCTCGAGAATATCTCGGCCGCGACAAGGGGAGTCTTCGACGAGCTTCCTGATCCGGTGGGCCTTGTCGTCGTCGACGAATATTCGTCGACGTGGCCGGGCACTGCCCGGGCGTTAGTGAGCGATGTCCCACTCGTCGTGCAACTTACTTACCTGCGCGCGGCCGGTGGGCGCGAGTTCGCGCTGTGTGAGCTGACGGTGTCGTCGACGATCGGACAGATCGACCCGGACCACTTGGCAGCGTCGATCACAGGACTCGGCAATCCAGGGGACACTCTGGCGCGGGTTCCGTCCCTCGTGCTGCCGGTCGAGTTCATCGAACCGGCCACAACCGAAATCGACCTTGTGGCCGCGACCGAGTTGCGACTTGGACGGCTCATTCGTGAAGTGTGGCCGGTATCGCCACTCCAGGAAGGCTTCTACTTCCATTTCCGCATGGCCAACGAGTCCGGCGTCGCCGACATGTACTGCTCGCAGGCGACGACCCGACTGCGCGGTGCTCTCGACCGAGAGCGGTTGCGGCTCGCCTTCGGTGAGTTGCTGACGCGAAACCCCAATCTCACAGCAGGATTCACCGATGTCGACGATCGGATCCTGCAATTCGTCCCCGATCGATTCGAGCTTCCGTTCGAGGTGTTCGAGGTCGACGAAGTTCGCTCCCGTGGAGTGGACGCGATACTGGAGGAGCTGTCGGGTGCGCCGTTCTTCGCCGAGTCCCCGCCGCTGATCCGATTGGCCGTGCTCGTCGAACCGGGCGGTTACGCCACGCTCGCACTCACCTACGAGCACATCGTCATCGACGGGTGGTCACTCGGACTGTTGTGGTCGGAGTTGTTCGCACTGTATACGGGCGAGCGCGTCGGACCGGCCGTGTCGTACTGGCGATACCTCGAATGGCTGGGCAACCGCGATGCGGCCCATGCGCTCGCCGAATGGAAGTCGTATCTCACCACGGACGCGTCACCGACGCTGTTCGATGCGGACGCCGACGCGGAACGGAACAGCGTTGCCCCCGCGGCCGATCACTTGTCCTACGTGCAAGGACAGCCAGCGCGCGATCTGAACGGCGCAGCGCAGCGAGCCGGGGTGACGATCGGCTCGTTTCTTCAGTTCGGATGGGGCCTGTATCTCGGCCGCACACTCGGCTTCTCGAAGGCAATCTTCGGAACGACCGTCTCCGGACGTCCCGCCGACGTCGCAGGTAGCGACCGCATCATCGGGCTGTTGTTCAACACGGTTCCTGTAGTCGTCGACATCGACTCCGGCTCGACTGTCGGAGCGAGTCTGACGCGGTTCCAGCTGCGCTCGGCGTCCGTGGCCGACGAGTTCTACATCGGGCTGGCGCAGATCCAGCGCGAGGTAGGCCTCTCGCAGTTGTTCGACACGCTGTTCATCATCCAGAACCACGGCACCGACGGTGAGGACGGAGGAACCCGACTCGGCGACGACATCGAGATCGTCGACGGCGACCTGCACGACTCGACCTATTATCCACTCTCGTTCGCCGTCTATCCGGGGCCCGACGGAATACGCGTGCGGTGCTCGTACCGAACCGACATGGTCACCGAGGACGAGGTGGCCAGGATCGTCGAACGGTTGACAGGTGTGTGGGCGCAGATGGCCGATGATCTGGATCGCACGATCGGATCCATCGCCTG
>NZ_BCXH01000028.1 GCF_001895005.1 Rhodococcus yunnanensis NBRC 103083
ATCTGCTCACCTCGCAGTGAGCGAATGTCACATGCGGTCACCTGAAACCACCGGCCAGTGAGCGAATGTCACATTGGGTCACCCCGGGGTGCGCGAATGTCACATCCAGTCACTCAGAGTGAGCGAATGGCGCATTCGGTCACCCGAAACCGACTCAGAGTGAGCGAATGGCGCATTCGGTCACCCGAAACCGCCGCAGAGTGAGCGAATGGCGCATTCGGTCACCCGAAACCACCGCAAACGCACGAATGTCACATTCGGTCACCCTGATGAAGTGACCGAATGTGACATTCGCTGACAAAAAAGACGGGAAGCAGCCCCGAACCTACAGCTTTCCGGCGATCCGGTCACCGATCTCGGAGGTACTGGACGAATCCGACCCACGCGAGGCCAGGTCGGCGGCGACCGCAGATTCGACGCGTTCGGCGCCGGCCGCATCTCCAAGATGTGCAAGCAGCAACGACACCGACAGGATTGCGGCGGTCGGATCTGCCTTGCCTTGACCTGCGATGTCGGGTGCACTGCCGTGGACGGGTTCGAACATCGACGGATTGGTGCCGGTCGCGTCGATGTTTCCGCTGGCAGCGAGTCCGATACCACCGCTGACTGCTGCGGCGAGGTCGGTCACGATGTCACCGAACAGGTTGTCGGTGACGACGACGTCGAAACGGCCTGGGTCGGTGACCAGGTGAATCATTGCGGCATCGATGTGCTGGTACGCGACCTCGACGTCGGGGAATTCCTGCGATACTTCCTCGACCGTGCGTGCCCAGAGGCTGCCGGCGAAGGTCAGCACGTTGGTCTTGTGCAGCAACGTCACGTGCCCCCGACGGCCGAGAGCCCGGGCGAATCCATTCCTGACCACCCGTTCGACGCCGTAGCGGGTGTTGACACTGACCTCGGTGGCGACTTCGTGCGGGGTACCGACCCGGAGAGCACCGCCGTTGCCCGTGTACGGACCTTCGGTGCCTTCGCGGACGACAACGACATCGATGGACTTGTTTCCGGCGAGTGGACCGGCGACCCCTGGGTACAGCTTGGCGGGACGCAGGTTGATGTGGTGGTCGAGGGCGAACCGGGCGCGGAGCAGAAGCCCACGCTCGAGAACGCCGCTCGGCACCGACGGATCACCGATCGCACCGAGCAGAATCGCGTCGTGCTGACGAATCTCTTCCAGCACGGAGTCCGGGAGTAGCTCGCCGGTCGCGTTGTAACGGCGTGCGCCGAGGTCGTACTCGGTCTTCTCGGCCCCCGGTGCAACGATGTCGAGCACTTTCAGTGCCTGATCGATGACCTCGGGTCCGATTCCATCTCCGGCGATGACGGCGAGCTTCATTGACTCCTCGTTCTTTTCGGACTTCTGATGCGTGGGTGACTCAGGAAAGATCTACGAGCTCGATCGTCGACGCACCGACGGCGGTCGCGATGGACGAACGCAGCTCGGCCGGCACGTCGTTGTCGACGCGGAGCAGGATCGTTGCGCCATCTCCTTCGGAGTCCTGGCTCAGTGCTGCGGCCTGGATGTCGATTCCGGCGTCGCCGAGCAGTGTGCCGATGCGACCGAGACTGCCCGGCTGGTCGGAGTAGTTGACGATGAGGTTCTTGCCCTCGGCACGGAGGTCGAAGTTGCGGCCGTTGATGTTGACGATCTTCTCGACCTGCGTAGTGCCGGTCAGAGTTCCGGCTACGTTGAGGACGGATCCGTCGCCGTAGACAGCGCGGATATCGACGACGCTTCGGTGGTTCTCGCTTTCGGTTGCCTTGGTGACCTCGGCGGTGACGCCTCGTTCTTCGGCGAGCGACGGTGCGTTGACGAAGGTCACGGCGTCCTCGATGACGGCCGAGAAGAGTCCGCGCAGCGCCGACAGCTTCAGGATCTCGACATCCTCGACGGAGAGTTCACCGCGCACGTCGACCGACAACGACGACGGCAGCTCGTCGGACAGTGCGCCGAGCAGTACACCCTGCTTGCGGACGATCTCGAGCCACGGCGAGACCTCTTCGCCGACGGCGCCGCCCTTGACGTTGACCGCGTCGGGTACGAAATCGCCTGCGAGAGCCAGCAGTACGGACTTCGCGACGTCGGTGCCCGCGCGATCCTGAGCTTCGGACGTCGACGCTCCGAGGTGCGGGGTCACGACGACCTGCGGCAGTTCGAACAGTGGGCTGTCGGTGCACGGCTCGCTCGCGTAGACGTCGATGCCTGCCGCGAAGACGTGACCGCTGGTGATGGCGTCGGCGAGAGCCTGCTCGTCGACGAGCCCGCCGCGTGCGGCGTTGACGACGATGACCCCCGGCTTGGTCTTGGCGAGTGCTTCCTTGCCGATGATGCCCTTGGTCTCGGGTGTCTTCGGCAGGTGCACCGAGAACATGTCGGCGCGGGTCAGCAATTCGTCGAGGCTGACGAGCTCGATGCCGAGCTGTGCGGCGCGCGCGGCGGAGACGTAGGGGTCGTAGGCGATGACGTGGGTTTCGAAGGCTGCGAGCCGGGCGGCGAACAGCTGGCCGATGCGGCCGAGGCCCACGACGCCGACGGTCTTGCCGAAGATCTCGACACCGTTGAACTTGCTGCGCTTCCACTCGTGCTCACGCAGAGTCTTGTCGGCGGCGGGAATCTGACGGGCCGCAGCGAGGAGCAGCGTCACCGCATGCTCGGCGGCGGTGTGAATGTTGGACGTCGGGGCATTGACAACCAGCACGCCGCGCTCGGTGGCAGCGGGTACGTCGACGTTGTCCAGGCCGACGCCTGCGCGGGCGACGATCTTGAGCTTGGTACCTGCGGCGAGCACCTCGGCATCGACGGTGGTGGCGGAGCGCACGAGAATCGCGTCGGCCTCGGGGACCGCGGCAAGCAGTGCCGGGCGGTCCGGGCCGTCGACCCAGCGAACCTCGACGCCGTCACCGAGCGCCTCGACTGTGGACTGCGCAAGTTTGTCGGCGATCAGAACGACAGGACGGCCTGGCTGGCTCACGTGAAGAACTCCCTATATCGGTCGAGGTGACGGTAGCGGTGGAGCTGGTCGTGCGAAGTGCGGTGCGGAACAAGTTTAGAGGTCCGAGTGAAACGCATGGGGTTCACCCTCGCCGAACGAGCGAAGGGCACCCTTCGCGGATGCCCTTCACTCAGGTTCGAACAGAAGAAAGATCAGGCCGTTTCGGTGATCGGACGGTCGACCCAGCTCATCAGGTCGCGCAGCTTCTTGCCGGTGACCTCGATGGGGTGCTCGGCATTTGCCTTGCGCAGGCCCTCGAGTTCGGTATTTCCGTTCTCGACGTTGGCGACGAGACGACGGGTGAACTCACCGGACTGGATGTCGGCGAGGATCGCCTTCATGCGCTCCTTGGTGCCTGCGTCGATGACGCGCGGGCCGGAGAGGTATCCACCGAACTCCGCGGTGTCGGACACCGAGTAGTTCATCCGAGCGATGCCACCCTCGTACATGAGGTCGACGATCAGCTTGAGCTCGTGCAGCACCTCGAAGTACGCCATCTCGGGCGCGTAGCCGGCCTCGACCATGACCTCGAAGCCGATCTTGACGAGCTCCTCGGTACCACCACAGAGAACAGCCTGCTCACCGAACAGGTCGGTCTCGGTCTCTTCCTTGAACGTGGTCTTGATGACGCCTGCACGCGTGCCGCCGATGCCCTTGGCCCACGACAGCGCGAGCGCCTGGCCCTCACCCTTCGGATCCTGATCGATGGCGATGAGCGCGGGAACGCCCTTGCCGTCGACGAACTGGCGACGCACGAGGTGGCCGGGGCCCTTGGGTGCGACCATGCCGACGGTGACGAACTCAGGAGCCTTGATCAGGTCGAAGTGAATGTTGAGACCGTGACCGAAGAACAGCGCGTCGCCGTCCTCGAGGTTCGGCTCGATTTCTTCCTTGAAGATCGCTGCCTGCGCCGTGTCGGGTGCGAGCACCATGATCACGTTGGCCCATGCGGAGACCTCGGCCGGAGTGCCGACGGTCAGGCCCTGCTCCTCGGCCTTGGCGCGAGACTTCGAGCCTTCCTTCAGGCCGATGCGGACGTCGACGCCCGAATCGCGCAGGCTCAGCGAGTGCGCGTGGCCCTGGCTTCCGTAGCCGATGACGGCGACCTTGCGGCCCTGGATGATCGACAGATCAGCATCGTCGTCGTAGAACATCTCGACTGCCACTGGTTTGTTACCTTTCCTCTTGATTGAGCTCGTTCATCACGAGAGGCCGCTAGCGCGACGCCGTGATCGATTTCGGTCCACGTCCGACGGCAACGACTCCCGACTGAACAATTTCTCGAATTCCATAGGGGTCCAACATTTTCAACAACGCGTCGAGCTTCGAGCGGGTGCCCGTCGCCTCGACCGTCACAGCTTCGGGTGATACGTCGATCACCTTGGCGCGGAACAGGTTCACGGTCTCGATGACCTCGCTCCGCACGCTCGCGTCGGCACGCACCTTGATGAGCACCAACTCTCGCGCCACCGAGGAGTCGTCGTCCTGCTCGACGATCTTGATGACGTTGATCAGCTTGTTCAGCTGCTTCGTCACCTGTTCGAGCGGGAATTCGTCGACGGTCACGACGATGGTCATACGCGAGATCTCCGGGATCTCGGTGCCACCGACCGCGAGGGACGAGATGTTGAAGCCACGGCGCGAGAACAGAGCCGCGACGCGAGCCAGAACGCCTGGCTTGTCCTCGACGAGGACGCTGAGGGTATGGCTCGTGCTCACTTGTCCGTGCCTTTCGCTTCTGCGTGCAGTGCATCGCCGTGCGCCTGCTCACGGGCCATCGCCTCGTGGATCACAGCGGGCTCGGCCACGGACGCCTCGTCCTCGTCGAACAGAGGCCTGATTCCGCGGGCAGCCATGATCTCGTCGTTGCCGGTACCTGCGGCCACCATCGGCCACACCTGGGCATCGGCGCCGACGATGAAGTCGATGACGACGGGGCGATCGTTGATCGCTCGTGCCTGGGCGATCACGGCGTCGACGTCTTCCTCACGCTCGCAACGAAGTCCGACGCATCCGAGAGCCTCGGCCAACTGCACGAAGTCCGGGATCCGCTTCGCCCCGTGTGTGCCGAGGTTGGTGTTGGAGTACCGCTCCTCGTAGAACAGGGTCTGCCACTGACGAACCATCCCGAGGTTGCCGTTGTTGATCAGCGCGACCTTGATCGGGATGCCCTCGACGGCACACGTGGCGAGTTCCTGGTTGGTCATCTGGAAGCAGCCGTCACCGTCGATGGCCCAGACCTCCGCGTCGGGAAGTCCCATCTTGGCACCCATCGCCGCGGGGACCGCGTAGCCCATCGTCCCGAGCCCGCCCGAGTTGAGCCAGGTACGCGGCTTCTCGTAGCTGATGAACTGCGCTGCCCACATCTGATGCTGGCCGACGCCTGCACAGTAGATCGCGTCCGGCCCGGCGAATTTGCCGACCGAGCTGATCACGAACTCGGGCGACATGCTGCCGTCGCTCGGGCGGTCGTAGCTGAGCGGGTACGTCTTACGGATGCTGTCCAGGTAGCCCCACCAGTCCTCCAGTTCGAGGGTGGTGCCGGTTGCGCGATCCGCGCGGATCGCCTCGATCAGTTCGGTGATGACCTCTTTGCAGTCGCCGACGATCGGCACGTCCGCGTACCGGTTCTTACCGATCTCGGCGGGGTCGATGTCCGCGTGGATGACCTTGGCTCCGGTGGCGAACGACGACAGCTGTCCGGTGACACGGTCGTCGAAACGCGCACCGAGAGTGATGAGTAGATCGCTCCTCTGCAGCGCAGCGACGGCGGCGACGGTACCGTGCATTCCCGGCATACCGAGATTGAGCTGATGCGAATCGGGGAAGGCCCCACGCGCCATGAGCGTCGTGACCACCGGGATGCCGGTCAGCTCGGCCAGTTCGAGCAGTTCTGCCGAGGCATTCGCCTTGATGACACCGCCGCCGACGTACAGCACGGGCTGCTTTGCGTCCGCGATGTACCGCGCCGCTTCCCGCACCTGCTTGCCGTGCGGCTTGGTGACGGGACGGTACCCGGGCAGACGCATCTCCGGCGGCCACGAGAACGTCGTCTGCGCCTGCAGGACGTCCTTGGGGATGTCGACGAGAACTGCACCGGGTCGACCCGACGACGCGATGTAGAACGCTTCGGCCATGATGCGCGGGATGTCGACACCGTCGGTGATCAGGAAGTTGTGCTTGGTCACCGGCATGGTGATGCCGGAGATGTCGGCTTCCTGAAAGCCGTCGGTACCGATAAGGCTGCGGGCGACCTGCCCGGTGATGGCGACGATCGGAACCGAGTCCATCTGAGCGTCGGCGAGGGGTGTGACGAGGTTGGTGGCGCCGGGACCCGATGTCGCCATGCAGACTCCGACGCGCCCTGTTGCCTGCGCATACCCGGTAGCGGCGTGACCTGCACCCTGCTCGTGGCGAACGAGAACGTGGCGGACCTTCTTCGAGTCGAAGAGCGGGTCGTATACCGGAAGCACGGCTCCGCCCGGAATGCCGAATACCGTGTCGACGTCGAGTTCCTCGAGTGCTCGGACGACCGATTGTGCGCCGGTCACTTTCTCGGGGGCTACGTGACGGCGGGATCCATCGATGGCGCCTGTTGTTTCGGGCGCCATCGAGCTGTTGACTGCCCCCGACTTGCGTGTCGTGGGCCCTGGGCGTGCGGTTGGTGCGCTCACTGCTGCTTCCTCAGGATTTCGGTTACTGGGCGAACTCTGGGCAAGAAAAAACCCCCGTCAGCCGAGGCTGTACGAGGGTGGCGCGTCGATGCGAGTTGGTAATGAACCGGCTCAGGCGACGACGCGCCGGCCGATTACGAGTATCTGATTCCGCTTCACGCGCTAAACGGTAGGCGCGCGCATAGGGAAGAGTCAAACTCGTCACGACGCAATCCCATTATGTGAGATCACGCAGTTGCAATGCGAAGATGTAAGGGTGTCGTCTTCGCAGCAGTCCGAACCACCGGACTCATCATCCCACACGTCCGATCCCTCCCCGCAGGTCATCCGACTCCCGCGCCTTGCACTGATCGGCGTGGCTCTGCTCCTGTTCGGCGTTTCGTTCCCCGCAGCGAGTTGGCCTGCCGCTCTCGGATGGCTGTTCGTCGTTCCCATCGTAGTGGCCGTATGGGTGATTCGGGTCAGGACCGTGGTGAATTCGGACGGTCTCGCCGTTCGCCGATTCGTGGGCTCGGATTTCGTTCCTTGGGATCGCGTTCGCGGAATCCACTTCCCCGACCGCCGGTGGGCCCGAGTAGTCCTGACCGACAAGACGGAGAAGTCCCTTCCTCTCGTGCGCTTCGATCGATTGCCGCAACTCGCGGCAGCAAGCGGTGGTCGGATCACCGATCCCTATGCCGCAGCAGAGGCCGACGCCGTGCGCGCCGAGCAGGAATCGGCATCGGAGTCCACCGAGAGGCCGGAAGATCCGAACCCGTGAGGCGGGAGTAGCCTTGTCGGAGCGATGATCCGCTTCGTATACCGTCGATCCGCTTTCACAGATTGAGGAATCTTCACGCCATGCCGCCGCTACGATCACGAGTGACCACTGTCGGACGCAACGCAGCGGGCGCGCGCTCGCTGTGGCGCGCCACCGGAATGACCGACTCCGACTTCGGAAAACCGATCGTGGCCATTGCCAACTCGTACACCCAATTCGTGCCCGGACACGTGCATTTGAAGAATGTCGGCGAGATCGTGGCCGATGCAGTACGCGCCGCCGGCGGCGTTCCTCGTGAGTTCCACACGATCGCAGTCGATGACGGAATCGCGATGGGCCACGGCGGCATGCTCTATTCGCTCCCGAGCCGCGAAATCATCGCCGACTCGGTCGAGTACATGGCCAACGCGCACACCGCGGATGCACTCGTCTGCATTTCCAATTGCGACAAGATCACCCCCGGCATGCTCAATGCGGCTATGCGCCTGAACATCCCGGCCGTTTTCGTATCGGGTGGACCGATGGAAGCGGGTAAGGCCGTCGTGGTGGGAGGTGTCGCGCAAGCGCCGACCGACCTCATCACCGCAATCTCCGCGAGCGCCAGCGACGCCGTGTCCGACGAAGGTCTCGACGAGGTCGAGCGCAGCGCGTGCCCCACGTGCGGATCGTGCTCCGGCATGTTCACCGCCAACTCGATGAACTGCCTCACCGAGGCACTGGGATTGGCCTTGCCCGGCAACGGCTCCACTCTTGCCACGCACAAGGCGCGCTACGCGCTGTTCGAGCGCGCAGGCACCACCATCGTCGAAGCCGCACTCAAGTACTACCGCGACGAGGACGACTCGGTCCTCCCCCGCAACATCGCCACTCCCGCCGCCTTCCGTAACGCGATGGCGCTCGATGTGGCAATGGGCGGATCGACCAACACCGTGCTGCACACGCTCGCCGCTGCCCAGGAAGGCGAGGTCGACTTCGACCTCGACACCATCGACGCCATCAGCCGCAAGGTGCCGTGCCTGTCGAAGGTCTCTCCCAACTCCGATTACCACATGGAAGACGTGCACCGCGCCGGCGGAATCCCCGCTCTGCTCGGTGAACTACGCCGGGCGAACCTTCTCGAGACCGACGTGTCCACGGTGCACACCAAGAGCTTCGACTCCTGGCTCGACACCTGGGACATCCGTTCGGGCAAGGCGTCGGACGAGGCGATCGAGCTGTTCCATGCAGCGCCGGGCGGCGTACGGACGGTCGAACCGTTCTCGACCGAGAATCGCTGGTCGTCACTCGACACGGACGCGGCAGGTGGATGCATCCGCGACAAGGAGCACGCGTACACCGTCGAGGGCGGACTCGTGGTGCTCCGCGGCAACATCGCGGTCGATGGAGCGATCCTCAAGACAGCCGGTATCGACGAGGACCTCTTCACCTTCCAGGGCCCGGCACTCGTCGTCGAATCGCAAGAGGAAGCCGTCTCGGCGATTCTGCAGAAGAAGATCAAGGCAGGCGATGTACTCGTGGTCCGCTACGAGGGACCGAAGGGCGGGCCAGGCATGCAGGAGATGCTGCACCCGACCGCGTTCCTCAAGGGTGCAGGCCTCGGAAAAGTCTGTGCGTTGATCACCGACGGGCGCTTCTCCGGCGGTACGTCGGGTCTGTCCATCGGCCATATCTCCCCCGAGGCCGCCGCCGGCGGCGTCATCGGCCTCGTCGAGAACGGTGACCAAGTCCGCATCGACGTCCCGACCCGAACTCTCGAAATTCTCGTCGACGACGACGTGCTCGCCGAGCGCCGCGCCAAGATGGACGCGTCCGAACGCCCGTGGCAGCCCGTCGACCGTCAACGCACGGTGACCACTGCCCTGCGTGCCTACGCGGCTCTCGCCACGTCCGCCGACAAGGGCGCCGTCCGCTACGTACCGTGACATGACATTCGGGGACGGCCGAGGGTTCACCCTCGGCCGTCCCCGTATCTTCGGACGTACTACCGAACCAGCGGATTGGCGCCGTTGAGGAAGATCCATAGGCAGACACCGCCGGCGATGCCGAGGATCAATGCGATGAACGATCCGAATCGAGGGCGTGTCGCCCACCCTCGGCGGCCGTCGAACGCGATCTTTCCCGGCCCGGTCAAAATGATGGCGGCCGCAGCGACACCGAGCAGCGTCTCGTACTCGACGCCGTTGGGCGCGAAGAACTGCAGCCCCGGTTCGGCAGCTTGCTTGAAGCACCAGGCGTTGATGATGACCCCGAGCACGGCTGCAGCAGCGAACGGCGTCGCCAGTCCCAGGATCAGAAGGGCGCCGCCTGCGGTTTCTCCTACTGCCCCTGCGATGGCAAGAATGTTGGCCTGCTCGTAGCCGGTGTCCTCGAGCAGTGAGCGAAAACCGTCGAGCCCTGGTCCGTTCCAGATTCCGGTCAATTTCTGCAGACCGTGCACCAGGAAGATCCCGCCGACCACCAATCTCAGCAGCAACAGACCGAGGTCGAGTGTTCCGCGTTTGGCCGGAATCTCCACGGTCTCCGTCCGAACCACAGGTTCGGATGCAGGCTCGGCGGCGTACGAGGAAGCACCGGACGCTGTCGAACCGGCCGCTGTCGTGTCGAGAAACTCCGTCGGCTGATCGGAGTACGTGGACCGACCGTAACTGCTGTCCGGGGCGATCGGCTCGTCGTACTTCGACGGACGGAACGCCGGAATCTGCTCGGTGGGGTACGACGCGCTTCGGTCACCGAAATCCAGGTCGTCCTCGGTACGAGGCAGCTTGTCGGAGCCACCCGAGGTGTCCGAACCGCCCGATCGGGGGTCGGCCGGTGTAGCGGGCGGAGTCGGAGTGGCCGCGGTCTTCGGCCGGATCTGTTCGGTGGGCTGGTCGTACGGACTCGACGCAGGCTCGTAGCCGGTGTCGGGCTTGTCGGAATCTTGGGGCTTGTCGGTCACGGCTTCAACAGTAGATCGGCGGGGCGACGTTCCAGCGGCATTTTCCCTGGCGCGGCGTGCGGAGAAACCAGCCGCCTGGGCGAGCTCGCAGTGCTTTCCGTAACGTTCGTGTACATGAAGTCGGTGCGGTCGTCGGTCCGAAGAGCTACCACCTCGGCAGTGCTGGCCGCCGCGGTGACCCTCGTGGCGGGGTGCGCGCGTTTCGACGATTCCGCATCCACGCCGTTCAGCCCCGAACCATCCTTCGGCGCTGCGGAGATCGAACCTGTCGATCCCGACGCTCCCCCGACGTCCACGACGGCGAACCAGGGACCGCCGCCGGGACCGTGTGTCGATCCGGACCCGAACGTCATTGCAACCTGCCTCGATACGACGGGCGGGCTGGTCATGCTTCCCGGCGGAGCGTCGGCACTGGTCGGTGAGCGTCGTACCGGTCGCATCATGCAGGTCGCGGCAGGACAGACTCCGGTGGAGGTCACGCGCATCGACGTCGACGGCAGTGCCGGCGGCGGCCTTCTCGACCTCGCCCTGTCCCCCAGCTACTCCGAGGACGGACTCCTCTACGCCTACGTCACCACTGGCTCGGACAATCGTGTCGTTCGAGTCGCCGCGGGTGACACACCGAAGAACGTACTGACCGGAATACCGCGTGGCACGGACGGAAATCGCGGTGCCCTCGACTTCTACGGCCCCGATCAGCTGCTCGTACTCACCGGTGACGCGGGAAGCCCGACGGCTGCAACGGATCCGAGTTCTCTGGCCGGAAAGCTCCTCCGTGTGAACTCGTTGAATCCGGCGCAGTCGGGGCCCGCACCCACGGTGGCACTGAGCGGAATCGGAACCGCAGGCGATGTGTGCACCGACCAGACCGGCAACATCTGGGTCACCGACCGCACCGCTGTCGAGGATCGGCTCCAACGCATCGATCCGCTGGGCGCAGTCATCTCACCGGTCTGGACATGGCCGGACAAACCTGGTGTCGCGGGATGTGCTGCAACACCGGGAGCTGTCGCCGTGTCCTTGACGAACGGCAAGGCCATGGCCGTTCTGACGACCGATCAGGACACCGGGGCCGTCTCGGCGGCGCCGTCGTTGCTGGTGCAGGACCGTTACGGTCGATTGAACGGTGCGGCCATCTCGGCCGACGGCACGATCTGGGCCGGCACCGTCAACAAGGACGTCGACGGTGCAGGTCCCAACGACGACCGCGTCGTCAAGATCCCGGTGCCCGCAGGCGGCGGCGGGTTCGACTAGCGAGAGACCGAGGTCAGGCCCGCACGCCCGCCCGTACGTCGGGCGCACCGAGCCTGGCCGCGTCGGCAGTGTCGTCGTCCGGCTGCTGTTGCGAGTCCCGCTCGGCGAGTACACGCAAGCGATAGTGCTCGATTTCCTCGGCTATGTGCGCGTCGGACCAGCCGAGTACGGGTGCGACGAGTGCCGCCACTTCCTCGGCTGCCGCGTCGCCGCGATCGTCGACCTCGATGGAAATTCGTGTTCGGCGCGTCAGGATGTCCTCGAGATGCCGTGCACCCTCGTGGCTCGCCGCGTAGTACGCCTCCGCTTTCAGATATTCGGGGGCGCCGCGCAACGGCTCGCCCAATGTGGGATCGCGGTCGATCGATTCCAGGATTTCGGAGGTCAACGTCCCGTATCGCCCGAGTAGGTGCTCGACGCGGGACACGCGCATCCCGGCGCGCTCTGCAGTCAAAGCCCGACCGTTGAATGCTCCGTGGTAACCATCGGCTCCGACGAGCGGAATCCGCTCGGTCACGCATGCAGGCACCGAACGACCGAGCCCGTGCACTGCGGAATCGACTGCGTCCTTGGCCATGACGCGGTAGGTCGTGTACTTTCCGCCTGCGATGACGGTGAGCCCACGAACCGGACTGGAGACGGCGTGCTCACGCGAGAGTGTGCTCGTCGAATCGGACTCGCCGAACAGCAGCGGACGTAGACCCGCGTACACGCCGACGACGTCACTGTGGTCCAACGGATCCGCGAGAAGCTTGTTGACGTGTTCGAGGATGTAGTCGATGTCGCGCTTGCTGGCGGCGGGATGCGCCAGGTCGAGTTTCCAGTCGGTGTCGGTGGTGCCGATGATCCACTGGCTTCCCCACGGAATCACGAACAGCAAACTCTTCTCGGTGCGCGTGATGATCCCCGTCGCACTGTTGATGCGATTTCGGGGCACGACCAGATGTACACCCTTCGATGCCCGGACCTGGAACTGTCCACGTCCACCGACCATTTCCTGGATCTCGTCGGTCCACACCCCGGCCGCATTGATGACCTGCTTGGCTCGAATCTCGAGTGACTCTCCAGTTTCCAGATCGGTTGCACTGACGCCGACGACGCGGTCGCCTTCACGCAGAAAGCCGGTCACGCGTGTGCTGTTGACGACCGACGCCCCGTACGACGCCGCGGTACGCGCCAACATCATGGTGTGCCGTGCGTCGTCGACCTGACCTTCGTAGAACCGGACTGCCCCGCGGATCGCCGATCTCTTGCCGGACGGGAAGGATTCGAGTGTCTTCTTCCGACCGAGGTGCTTGTGGTGTCCCGGCACGCCTCGGCCGGCACCCATCACGTCGTAGACGCCGATTCCCAGCCCGACGTACGGGCGGTCTATCCATTTCTCGAGCGGATAGATGAACGGTACCGGCCGGGCGAGATGGGGACACAACGTGTTCAGCACCAACGACCGTTCCTTCAGTGCCTCGAACACGAGCGAGAAATTGAATTGCTCGAGATACCGCAATCCACCGTGGAACAGCTTGCTGGAGCGACTCGACGTTCCTGCTGCGTAGTCCCGGGCTTCCACGAGTCCGACTCGTAGACCACGTGTGACGGCGTCGAGTGCCGCGCCTGCCCCGACGACGCCGCCACCGATCACCAGTACGTCCATCTCCTCCGATGCCAGCACGCGCAGCGACTCCGCGCGCGAATCGGGGCTGAGAGCATGTGCACGAGAAGTCATTCTGTATCCACCCAATCCAACGTTCGTGTGACGGCTTTCTTCCAGCCTGCGTAGAGCTTGTCGCGGGTCGCATCGTCCATCGACGGCGTCCACGTCTTGTCCTCTGCCCAATTGGCGCGAATGTCGTCCTCGCTCTTCCAGAATCCAACGGCGAGACCCGCGGCATACGCGGCGCCCAGTGCGGTGGTCTCGGCGACGACGGGACGAACCACATCGACGTTCAGAATGTCCGACTGGAACTGCATCAGCAGCTCGTTGACCACCATGCCGCCGTCGACCTTGAGCACCTCGAGGTCAACACCGGAATCGGCGTTCATCGCCTCGATGACCTCGCGTGTCTGGTACGCCGTCGCTTCCAGAACAGCACGCGCCAGATGCCCCTTGTTGACGAACCTCGTCAAGCCGACGATCGCGCCGCGGGCATCGGCACGCCAGTGCGGGGCGAACAGTCCCGAGAACGCGGGCACGAAATATGCTCCGCCGTTGTCGTCGACAGACCGCGCGTCGTTCTCGATATCTGCTGCGGTGCTGATCATTCCGAGGTTGTCACGCAGCCACTGCACCAGCGAACCGGTGACGGCGATCGATCCCTCGAGCGCATAGACCGTGTCCTGTTCGCCGATCTTGTAGCAGACGGTGGTGAGCAAACCGTTGCTGCTCATGACCTTTTCGGTACCGGTGTTCAGGAGAACGAAATTGCCGGTGCCATAGGTGTTCTTGGCCTCGCCCGGCGCCAGGCAGGCCTGCCCGAACGTCGCAGCCTGCTGGTCTCCGAGAATGCCCGCGATCGGAACACCGCGCAGCGCACCTCGTTCTCGCGCATACCCGTAGATCTCGGACGAGCTCTTGATCTCCGGAAGCATCGACGTCGGGATTCCCATGTCGCTGCAGATGGATTCGTCCCATTCGAGGGTGTCCAGATCCATGAGCAGAGTCCGAGACGCATTGGTCGGGTCGGTGTAGTGCAGTCCCCCGTCGACGCCGCCTGTCATGTTCCACAGAACCCACGTGTCCATCGTGCCGAAACACAGTTCACCTGCCTCGGCACGCGTCCGTGCGCCGTCGACGTTGTCGAGAATCCACTTCACCTTCGGTCCGGAAAAGTACGTTGCGAGCGGCAGACCCGTCGTCGCGGTGTACTTGTTCGCATCACCGTCACCGAGCGCGGTGACTATCTTGTCCGTCCGCGTGTCCTGCCAGACGACGGCGTTGTACACCGGTTCACCGGTAGCACGATCCCAGACCAGAGCCGTCTCACGCTGATTGGTGATGCCCACCGCGGCGATGTCGGCGGCGGTCAGGTCCGCTGCCGCCAGTGCGCCCGCAGCGACTGCACGGACGTTGTTCCAGATCTCCTTCGCATCGTGCTCGACCCACCCTGCCTGCGGGAAGATCTGTTCGTGTTCCTTCTGATCCGCCGCGACGACGGAGCCGCTTCGATCGAAGATCATGCACCGGGTCGATGTGGTGCCCTGATCGATGGCGGCGACGTAGCGCGCCGATTCTCTGTCGTTCATTTCTGTGCTCCTTCGCGCTCGGATGTCCGATGAGATGTCATGCGGCAGCTTTCTCCTTCTCGTGTTCCTCCGGAACCTCGTCGGGAAGGAATCGGCGGATAAGCTTGTCGTACAGGAACACTCCGATCGGCCCACCGACGAGCGGCCCGACGATCGGCACCCAGAAGTACAGCCCGCCGTACTGATCGCGCCACGCTCCGCCGTAACCGGTGATGAACGAGGCGAGCCTCGGACCGAAGTCACGTGCCGGGTTGATGGCATAACCGGCGTTGGTGCCCCACGCGAAACCGATTGCCACGACGATCAACCCGATGATGAACGGGGCCATGTTGGCCAACGGCGGGGTGCTACGCGAATCGGTGACGGCGACGATGAGGAACAGCAGGATTGCAGTTCCGATGATCTGGTCCAGCAGCGCCGATCCCACACCGACAGGGAGAGTTCCGTTACCGGGGAGAGTGGAGAAAATCGTCTGGGTGGCCGTGGTGTGCTCGGGATCGATCGCGGTGATCATGTCGTTGTAGTTCCATCGAACCAGCAACGCTGCAACGAAGGCGCCCGCGACCTGCGCAGCAACGTACGGCAGGACCTTCTTCCACGGCAGATCTCGGAACAGTGCGAACGAGACGGTGACCGCCGGGTTCAGGTGCGCACCGGTCGCGCGGCCCGCAACGTAGATACCGAACATCACGCCGAGTCCCCAGGCCCACGCGATGCTGTTGTGATCTCCCAGGCTTGCCGCGTCGCCTCCCGAAACGACCTGCGCGACAACGCCCGAACCGAAAAGTATCAGAATGGCCGTGCCGGCGAATTCGGCTGCCATCTGAGATGGCAGAGTCCATCTCTCGACTGTGCGCGCCATAGCTCTCCTTCGACAAAAGTGTGTGATGCGTGCCATACCTCTTGTTTTTCACGCTAACTAACGTGCACGTTTTTGCATAACGGATGCACATATGTGCAGGAAATGTCCGGAGACGGTCGTGCCGACAGGAATCGTGAGTCATGATCATGAGATGTCGATCGACCACTTGGAGACAGCAGACCCTCGAACAATCGATGCCGTCCACGCCGCACGCATGTATTACTTCCAGGACATGACGATGGCAGCGATCGGCCGCGAGATGCGCGTATCGAGATCGACGGTGTCTCGTCTCATCACCTATGCACGGATGTCCGGACTCGTGGAGATCAAGATCAGTTCGTTGTCCGGCCATTCGTCGGCACTGGAGAAGGTGTTCGCCGATCGCTACCACGTACGAGCCCACATCGTTCCCGTCGGCGAATCGGTGGGCGATCTCGATCGCCTCGACCGTGTCGCGATGTTCGCAGGCCGACTGCTCACCTCGCTCTTCGAATCCGACATGGTCATGGGCGTCGCGTGGGGAACGACCGTCAGCGCGGTCAGCAGGTATCCAGCCCCGAAAAGGACGCACAACTCACACGTCGTCCAACTCAACGGCGCAGCCAACACGAGAACGACGGGCGTGTCCTACGCAACAGACATCATTCGCACGTTGGCTGCGGCCTACGACGCACTACCGCAAGGGTTTCCAGTTCCCGCATTCTTCGACTACCCGGAAACCCGCCGGTTGCTGTGGAAGGAACGCAGCATCAGGCGAGTCCTCGACCTCCAACAACGAATGGACATTGCGGTGTTCTCCATCGGCGTCCTGGGCGGTGCCATACCGAGCCACGTCTACAGCGCGGGGTATCTGGAGGAGAACGACCTCGACGCACTCGCCGCAGACCGCGTGGTCGGGGACATAGCGACCGTCTTCCTCAGGTCCGACGGCAGCTACGACGGGATAGAACTGAACGACCGATCCAGTGGGCCCAGCCTCGAACTACTCAAAGCCGTCCCGACGAGATTGTGCGTGGTGGCGGGTGCGTCCAAACTCGACGCGTTACGCGGAGCCCTGGCAGGAGGACTGGTCACCGATCTGGTCATCGACGACGTCAGCGCTGCCTCTCTCGTCGTTCAAGATCACTGAGCGACGAGAGTCGCTCAGCTGCAGGCCGCGAGGACCAATTCCTTGACGCGAGCCGCGTCCGCCTGGCCACGCGTCGCTTTCATGACAGCGCCGACGATGGCTCCGGCCGCCTGAACCTTCCCGCTCCGAATCTTGTCCGCGACACCCGGATTCGCAGCCAACGCCTCGTCCACGGCGGCCTGCAACTTGGTGTCGTCCTTCTCCACGACGAGTCCGCGCGCAGCCATGACCTCGGCCGGCTCACCCTCGCCGGCGAGAACGCCGTCGACGATCTGGCGCGCCCCGTTGTTGTTGACTTTTCCGTCCGCGACCAACGCGGCGACGTCGGCGACCTGAGCCGGAGTTATGGCGAGCTCGCCGAGTTCGACACCCGCGATGTTCGCCTGCTGCGCCAAATAGGACACCCACCAGGAGCGTG
This sequence comes from Rhodococcus yunnanensis NBRC 103083, assembly GCF_001895005.1. Taxonomy (GTDB): domain Bacteria; phylum Actinomycetota; class Actinomycetes; order Mycobacteriales; family Mycobacteriaceae; genus Rhodococcoides; species Rhodococcoides yunnanense. The sequence continues at coordinate 17,269 of NZ_BCXH01000028.1, forward strand.
CAGCCTGCGGCGAAGCGCCTGCCTCCACCGTCGCTGCGACGAGTTCGAGGGCACCCGAGTTGACGAGGTCACGCATCTCCTCGTCGGAGACGCCCCAATCTGCTTGGATGCGCGCGCGCCGCAGCCACGGCAACTCCGGCAACGTGCCACGAAGTTCTTCGATCCACGCCTCGTCCGGCACGACGGGGGTGAGGTCGGGTTCGGGAAAGTAGCGGTAGTCCTCCGCCGTCTCCTTCTTGCGTCCCTTGGAGGTAGTGCCGTCTGCTTCCTGGAAGTGGCGGGTCTCCTGAGTGACCTCACCGCCTGCCTGTAGGACAGCTGCCTGCCTGCGCATCTCGTACCGTACGGCGACCTCGACGCTCTTGAGCGAGTTCACGTTCTTGGTCTCGGTGCGGGTACCGAACTCGGTTGCGGTCTTCTCCATGAGCGAGACGTTGGCATCACAGCGAAGCGACCCCTGATCCATGCGGACGTCGGACACCTCGAGCGATTCGAGCAGATCGCGCAATGCCGTCACATATGCCCGTGCGACCTCCGGTGCGCGCGCGCCCGTACCGGTGATGGTCTTGGTCACGATCTCCACGAGCGGCACACCGGCGCGGTTGTAGTCCAGCAGCGAGTGACTGGCTCCCTCGATGCGGCCCGTCGCACCTCCCACGTGGGTGGACTTGCCGGTGTCCTCCTCCATGTGCGCGCGCTCGATCTCCACACGAAAGGTGCTGCCGTCATCGAGCAGAACATCGAGATAACCCTCGGTGGCGATCGGCTCGTCGTACTGGGAGATCTGGTAGTTCTTCGGCTGGTCCGGGTAGAAGTAGTTCTTCCTCGCGAAGCGACCCCACGGCGTGATCGAACAGTTCAACGCGAGACCGATCCGAATGGCCGACTCGACGGCGGCAGCGTTCACCACGGGCAGAGCACCGGGCAGGCTCAGGCACACCGGGCACACCTGCGTGTTCGGTTCGGCACCGAACGCGGTGGGGCAACCGCAGAACATCTTGGTCGCTGTGCCCAGTTCGACGTGGACCTCCATACCCAGTACGGGGTCGAAGCGAGTCAGCACATCGTCGTAGTCGACCAGATCGACCATGGCAGCAGTCATGCAGAGGAGTTTATGCGGTCGGAAGAACGCGCGAGTAACCCCGGGTGCTCGCTACGGTTGCACAGTGACGGATTCACCGAAGCAGACGTTGTACATGACAGTGCTGATGACCCCGGACATGGCGAACTTCTCCGGCAACGTGCACGGCGGGACGATCTTGAAGCTCCTCGACCAAGTCGCGTACGCCTGTGCAAGCAGGTACGCCGGAGCGTACGTCGTGACGCTGTCGGTCGACCGTGTTGTGTTCCGAGAGCCGATCCACGTCGGTGAGCTCGTGACGTTCTCGGCCTCCGTCAACTACACCGGTAGAACATCCATGGAAATCGGAATCCGAGTCGAGACCGAGAACATCCAGCGCGGCGAAACCCGTCACACCAACAGCTGTTACTTCACGATGGTCGCCGTCGGCGAGGACGGCACGCCGCTGGAGCTACCGCCCCTCACTCCCGACACCGAGGTCGGCAGGCAGCGATTCGAAGCCGCGAGGCGCCGACGCGACCTGCGCCGCGAGACGGAGCAGCGAGAATCGGAGATCCAGCACGCCGCCGGCAGAATCGCTGCCGCAACTCACCCGAAGAATGCTGCCGCATCGACATAGCGGCTCTCGGGCACCCGCTTGAGCTGTTTGACCGCCTCGGAGAGCGACACCAGCCCTATCTCCGCCCCGCGGAGCGAGACCATCTTGCCGAAGTCACCGGAATGCGCGGCGTCGGCCGCGTTGACACCGAAACGAGTGGCGAGAACCCGGTCGTACGGAGTCGGGGTGCCTCCGCGCTGCACGTGACCCAGCACCGTGGTGCGCACCTCCTTGTTGATCCGTCGTTCGATCTCCTGCCCGAGCTGATGCGCAACGCCCGTGAACCGCACATGGCCGAACTCGTCGATGCCGCCGTCGAGCAACGACATCGAGCCTTCCTTCGGTTTGGCGCCCTCGGCGACGACGCAGATGAAGTGCGAATCACCACGCTGGAACCTCTTGCGCACCAAGTCGCACACCTCGTCGACATCGAAGGGCTGCTCGGGTATCAGCGTCATGTGCGATCCCGAGGCCAGACCGGCATGCAGAGCGATCCACCCCGCGTGACGGCCCATCACCTCGACCAGCATGACGCGTTGATGCGATTCGGCGGTACTGTGCAGCCGGTCGATCGCATCCGTCGCGATGGTCAGCGCGGTGTCGAAGCCGAATGTGACGTCGGTGCAGTCGATGTCGTTGTCGATCGTCTTCGGCACACCGACGACGGGAACACCTTCCTCCGACAACCAGTGCGCCGCAGTGAGAGTCCCCTCGCCGCCGATCGGGATGAGGACGTCGATCCCGTTGTCCTCCAGCGTCTGCTTGATCCGGTCCAGCCCGGCCCGTAGTACATCGGGGTTCGTCCGCGCGGTGCCGAGCATCGTGCCGCCCTTGGTCAACAGCCGATCGTTGCGGTCGTCGTTGCGCAGTTGAATTCGCCGATTCTCCAGCAGCCCTCGCCACCCGTCCTGGAAGCCCACTACCGTCGACCCGTAGCGAGCATCCGCAGTGCGGACCACGGCCCTGATCACTGCGTTGAGGCCGGGACAGTCGCCGCCGCCCGTCAGAACTCCGATGCGCATCGAATTTTCGCCTCTCGTCGACTCCATACCGTCACCGTAATCTTGCCGCCTCGACGAGGTGTCCGCGAGCGGTCGGGTCCACGGCATCGTTCGAACCTAGACAATTTGTTTCGGAAACATATAGGCTCGGTTACCGAGGCTCAGCTCCCGTGACCTCTCCGAGCAAAGGGGAAAACCACACATGACCACGCGTTTGACGGACAAGGTTGCACTGGTGACCGGCAGCGGAAACGGCATAGGCAAGGAGATCGCACTCCTTCTCGCGGCCGAGGGTGCGTCCGTTGTGGTGAACGACCTCGGAACCGACGTCGGCGGCGAGGGTCGTAGCTCGGCAGCCGCCGACAGCACGGTCGCCCAGATCATCGAAGCAGGCGGACGGGCGACGGCGAACTACGATTCGATCGCCGACCCGGAGGGGTGCGCGAACGCAGTGCGCACCGCAGTGGACACGTTCGGCTCCTGCGATATTCTCATCGCCAACGCAGGTGCGCTCATCAAGGGCACCCTCGCCGGCATCCAGGCGGACGACGCGTCGTGGCAGAGCTTGGTGAACCTGTATCTCGGCCAGAAGTTCTGGCTTTCCCGCGCCGCGTTGCCTGCAATGCTCGAGCGCGGCTGGGGCCGTGTCATCTTCGCGACCTCCGAAATCGCCCGAGGAACGCAGGCCAACCCGCTCGGCGCTGCGGTGTTCAGCGGGGGCATCGGCATAGCTCACGACCTCGCTACCCAGTACGCCGACAGCGGCGTCACGTTCAATTGCTACGCGCCAGGAGCAGCCACCCGCACCTTCGACTTGTACAAGGGCGAAATGGATGAAGCGCTGCGTGCCCAGGGAGTTCCGGAGGACGATTTCGGCAGCTTCTATCTCCCTCCTGCCGACCGGATCGCGCCGATGATTGCGTGGCTGTGCAGCGATGCCGCAGAGTCCGTCAACGGTCAGGTGTTCAGCGTCAAGGGCACCGAGATCACACGGTGGACACGCGAAGGCGACGGGCCTTCGGTCGTCAAGGAAGGCGACGAGCGTGGTATCTGGACATTGGACGAACTCGACACGATCGTTCCCTCTCGCATTCTGGGCGTCGACGCGTAATCCCCACCGGCGCAACGGCACCCAACAGCAACGGCACACCGCAGCAACTCACGCTATGCTCTCACGCTTCGATACCTTCGAAGACGATGTCGAGTATCTGATCTGCGTAGTCGAGGTCCAGATCGTCCCGCGTCAGCACTCGTAGCAGCAGTGCCCCGACGATGACGTGGGCAACTGCGCGGGTGGACGTGGACGGTTTCAGCTGACCGGCGTCCACCGCCGTGCGCAGTCGATCGGCCAACGCAGCTTCCGTGACCGAGACGACGTGTGTGTTGAACTTGGACGCGATGTCGGCGTTGTCCGCCGAGGCAGCGGTGATCGCGCGCACCCGCGCCATCTCCGCAGCGTTGGATCCGAACTGCGCGAAGCGCCGAACCCAGTCGGAGATATCGCCTCGCACGTCGCCGCTGTCCGCGATGGGCAGTTCCGGAGTGACGACCAGTCCCTCCAGCACACAATCGGCGATCAATTCGTTCTTGGAGGGATACCAGCGGTAGATGGTCTGCTTACCCACCCCCGCCGCACGTGCGACACGCTCGGTCGAGAAGGTGTCGTACCCGGAGGTGCCGAGCTCCTCGACTGTCGCCGAGAGGATAGCCATCCGCGCTCGCTCACTCCGTACCTGCCCTGGACGAGTGCCGGCCAACCGTCGTCAACCGCCTCTCGTTCAGCACCGAATACGCTGCGTGACAGGATACCTGCCGCCCGAATGTTCGCCGCGACCCGATCGAGCACGGAGAGAACGGCAGCGTGGTGTCAGCCCGGCACGACCACGCCCGTTTCGTATGCGACCACCACCGCTTGCGCTCGGTCACGTAGGTGCAGCTTTCCGAGTACCTTGCCGACGTGCGTCTTGACCGTCTGCTCTGCCACGAAGAGTGTCTCGGCGATCTCGACGTTGGACAGACCCTTGGCGATGAGCTCGAGTACCTCGCGCTCGCGAGGAGTGAGCACCGCGAGTGCGGACGCATGTGCCCGCGGCGCACCACGACGCGATGTGACGTCGGCGATGAGCCTACGAGTCACCGACGGCGCGAGCAGCGCATCCCCTGACGCGACCACGCGGACCCCGCGAATCAGTTCCTCGGCCGGGGCATCCTTGAGCATGAATCCACTGGCACCCATCGCCAGCGCCTCGTATACGTAGTCGTCGATGTCGAAAGTGGTCAACATCAGAATTCTGACCGGCGGATCGAGCGCAGCCGAGAGGATCGCACGCGCCGCGTCGAGACCGTTCATCTGCGGCATGCGAACATCCATGAGCACCACGTCCGGGCGCAGCCGCTTCACCTCGGTGACAGCGGCGGCGCCGTTGTCCGCGTCCCCGATCACACTGATGTCCTGCTGGGCACCGAGAAGTGCGCCGAAACCTTGTCGAACCATTGCTTGATCGTCTGCGATGAACACCGTGATGGCCACAAGCGAACCCTATGCGGTCGATCAGAGAGTCGGGCCGACGACCTGCGCGGCAACGGGCGTCGACGGCAACCTGGCCACCACTTCGAATCCACCGTCCTGGCGTACCCGCGCATCGAGCCATCCAGCCGCCCCCAGGGCTCGGTCTCGCATCCCACGCAGACCGTGCCCACCGGTTCCCGCCTCCGCAGTTCCTGACCCAGCAGTTCCTGACCCCACAGTTCCGGGCCCGACCGGACGACCGTTGACGACTTCGAGATAGGTGAGTTCGACGCCGTAGTCGAGCCGAACCCGGACGTCGGTGCCGGGCGCATGCCGCGACGCATTCGACAGCGACTCCTGCAGGATTCGGTACAGGGCCAGACCCGTCGACATCGATACGTCGGCCGGACTTCCGGTCGTCTCCCACGTCAACGGGACGCCCGCGCGCAGACTGCTCTCGAGCAACGACGGAATGTCGGACACCGTCGGTTGGGGCGCATTCTCGGCAAGCACACCGTCGCTGCGAAGGACTCCGAGCATGCCCCTGATCTCGTTGAGAGCCTCACGCGCGGTCGCTCCGATCGACGCGAATTCCGCGGCGGCAGCCGGTGATACATCATCGATGCGGTAGGGCGCGCTCTGTGCTTGCACCACTACCAAGGACATGTGATGTGCGATGACGTCGTGCAGATCGCGTGCGATCTTCGCCTTCTCCTCGAGTATCGTGCGACGGGCGCGCTCGAGCTCGCTGACTTCTTCCTGCTTCGCCAATTCGCGCCGAGACAACACGAGCCAGCGAATCAGCAACCCGAACACCACGATGGCGGACAGTCCGACCGACCAGCCGATTCCGTCCTGGCCCTGTGTGTATCCCAGGAACAGTAGAGCCGTCGACACCCATGCCACGACGACGATCGGCATTGCACACCGAAGACTGACAGCGAACACGAGCGTCAGTAGAACTATCAGATGTGTGACCTGCCACGGAAAGTCGTAATCCGGCAGGCGATCGAACGCCACCGGCACCACGACGGCCGAGCCTGCGGAAATCGCCCATCCGAGAGCCGGATTGGCTCGCACGAGTACGAACGGAAACACCGCGAGGGCCGAGACGATGGGCATGAGCGGGACCGGGACGTCGTGAGTGACCTGAAGCGTCGGCCACGCGATCGAGTACAGGATCACCGTCACCAGGAAGATCGTGACATCGAGACCGCGACCCTTCGGAATGCGAAGAGTTCGGCCGAGCCGTCGGACAGCCGGAGTCCCCACCGCCGTGATCGCCTCATGCGGAGTCGTGTCCTTGGTCGAGCGTCTGATTCCCACTCCGAGAACTCTAGGAACCTCGACCCGAGAAGTCTTCATACCCAGGAGTGAGATCGGTGCAGTACCGCAGAGGCAGCAACGAATGCGTCCGACACCGGGAAGGCACTTCGGTTCGGCACCAGGGACCGATTACCGGCATCGTGATCCATTCCTAGCGTCGTCGACCATGGGAAACAGAGCGGGGATACACACTGCACGCATCGGCATAGGGGTTCTCGCCGTCGGCGCACTCGTCGGAATCGGCGCGACGTTCGCTCCGCCTCCGGCGGGCGCCGACGCCACGCCCGTCCGAGTATCGGAAGCCGAGATCGCTCTCGATGCCCTGACCGGCCACGGCGCAGCGCAGGCCGTCATCCCCGCCGGTTTCACCGAGCAGTACTACGTCCCGGCAGTGGAGGAGGGTCTGCTGGTGAATCCGGGAGGGGGGTGCTCCTCACCGATTCCTCTTCCAGCGGAGTTCGACGTCCCGTGCAAGGCACACGATCTGGGATACGACATGCTGAGATTCGGACATTCCGCCGAGGTGACGGCGACCGCACGACGAGAACTCGACGCACGTCTGAGCGATCGAATGCACGATTCCTGCACCACTCGCACCGGGATCGGCCCACGGACCGCATGCTTTGTCATGGCCGAGATCGCCACTGCAGCAGTATCGTTCAACTCCTGGCGCCAGCACTACGGAAGCCCTGACCCCGAGCCTGCACTGCCCTATCTCCTTGCGGGCGGGCTCGGTGCAGGCCTCGCCGCACTCGTACTACCCACGCTGTCCATCACAGCTCCCCGCACCTCGCGCGAGGTGACGGTATGACCGCCCAACTTCTCGGCGCACCCGATGTCGCCGCGCCACTGCACCGCACTGCGGTCCGCCCGGCGGTACCCCGAACGGCCACATCGATTTTCGTCATGATCACAGTCGTCTCGTCGCTCGCACCCGGATTGCTGCCTCGCTCGTCGTCGACACAGGCGATCGTCACCGCAGTAGCGGCGGCCCTCGGGCTCGCTCTCGCGGCCGTCACACACCGTGCGGTGTCCACGGTGTGGACTCCCCCGGTTCACCTACTTGCTCGACGAATTGCTCTCTGCACCAGCGTGACTGCGATCATCGCGGCCACCGTGGTCGACGCTCGGTGGCAGAACGAGCTTCGCGCGGCGATGGGAGCCGCACCGACCTCGGCCATGCACTGGGTCGAAATGTGGTGTGGTGCGGTATCGATATGCGCGATTGCGGTGGTGACAGGGGTTGGACTCGCACGCGGTGCGGGGCGGCTGGGACCCATCCGGACCATCTGCTCGATCATCGTGATCGGTCTCGCGGGTTATCTCGCCGTTCTCCCGGCGACGGTGTCGTCGTTCACCGAGCGGTTCGAGGCGTCCAACACGTTCGTCGACGCTTCGCTGACGGTCCCCCTGTCGCCCGGCAAATCCGGAAGCGGTGGATCGCTGATCGGGTGGGACGACCTCGGCCGGGAGGGCCGCAAGTTCGCTTCCGGCGGCGCCGAGGATGCAGCCGTGCGGACCTACGTGCCCCTGACCGCCGCTTCGACGGCGCAGGCACGCGCCCGAATCGCAGTCGACGAACTGGAACGCTCGGGAGGATTCACCAAATCTCACATCGTGATCGCCGTTCCGACCGGTTCGGGGTGGATCGACGAGAACGCCGTGAGCGGCGCCGAAGATCGATTCGACGGAGATGTCGCGACCGTGGCGCTTCAATACTCGTATCAACCGAGTTGGGCGACTTTCCTCTTCGCGAAGTCCGAAGCGAAGGACTCGGCGGATGCGCTCCTCGACGCGGTACTCCGTCGTATCGGCGACATGCCCGAATCGACTCGCCCTGCACTCTACGTCTACGGCCAGAGCCTCGGATCGATCGGCGGAAGCGCTGCGGTCGAGGCCCATTCTGGCCCCGTGTGTGGTGCGTTGTGGGCCGGACCCCCTGCGGGCCAGGTCGTTCGGGGAGACGCCGTCGTACTCGCCAACACATCCGATCCGGTCGTCCGGTGGTCCTCCGCCCTCATCGCGGCACCGCCCGATCTCTCCTTCGCACGAGTGGATGCACCCATGCCGCGCTGGATTCCCGTCGTCAGCTACGTCCAGACGGCGGTCGATCTGATCTCCGCCCTCGATGCGCCCGCAGGCCACGGACATCGATACGGCACCGATCAGGGGCAGTTACCCGACTGCTAACCGGTGAGCCCCATCCGCGAACCCAGCCAGTCCATCTGGGTCTCCAGAGCAGGAGCCCATACGTCCATCGAGTGTCCACCGGGTAATTCGAGATAATGTGCATCGATCTCTGCACCGCGCGCAGCCTCGAACGCCCGTCGTGTCTGGGGTCCGAACTCGGCGTCGTCGGAGCCGACGACGAACGCCCCGGACGAGTCGGCGAAGTCGAAACGATCGAGAACGGCCAACGGCGTGGCGTCGTCGAAACGGCGTTCCGACGCCGGGCTGTCGTCACCGAATGCTGCGGCAATCGACTCGGCGCGTGTACCGCGGCGTTGTTCGTCCTCACCGGATATGTCCAGGAACGTCGGAAAGACCTGCGGCGCCGACACCGCGGTCTGCAGCGCACACGTTCCGCCGTAGGAGTATCCGCCGATCGCCCAGGTCCCCTCATCGGGAGAGACCTGAAAATTGTCGCGCATCCAGGCCGGCAGATCGACCGACAGATAAGTGAACACGTTGCCCAGAAGCGAATCCATGCACATCGGATTGGCCTCGGTGTCGCCCAGCGCATCGGCCACGACGACTACCGGTGCCAGTCCGTCGTGCGCGGCAGCGAACGTGTCCATCGTCCGCGCCAGATGCCCTCCCTGGACCCAGTCGACAACATGGCCGGGTTGTCCCGTGATGAGTACCAGTACCGGTAGCTCGGCACGTGGATCGGACAGGTAGGCAGGCGGGAGGTAGATCGACGCAGGCCTGGCGTGGAATCCCGACACAGCGCCGGGAATATCGGCCTCGACGACATCGCCCGTCGGCGGCATCGACACCGGCGGTGTCCACCACGCATCGAGCGGCCGCCCTCCGACCACGTCCGACGCCTCGGACTCGATATCGCTGGGATCGACCACCGGAGGGTGGCCGAGCGCGGCAGCGACGGTCGGGTAGCCGACGACATGCGAGTTGATCTGCGTTGCGCAGGCGAGAACGACCAGAACGGCCGCAGCCACCCCGACGCTGCGCCGCCGCCCCGACAGGAACCACCCGAGCACGACCACAACCGCGACCACCGTCACAACGACGGGCAGCCACCCGTCGATCCGGGCGTGCGCGACCCCCAACGCACTCTCGCGCAGCCAGGGACCCATCGGAGCGCTACCTCAGCGGTCCGCGCGCTGCCTCGTACGCTGCGCCGATCCGGTACAGACGATCATCGGCGAAAGCAGGTGCCATGATCTGGAGGCCGACGGGCAACCCGTCCTCGGATGCGAGGCCGGAAGGAACCGACATCGCACAATGCCCGGCGAGATTCGTCGGCAAGGTGCACAGGTCGTTGAGGTACATGGCGATCGGGTCGTCGACCTTGTCTCCCAACGGAAATGCCGTGGTGGGGGTGGTCGGCGACACCAACACGTCCACCTTCTCGTACGCCGCGTCGAAGTCACGTGCGATGAGTGTGCGTACTTTGAGCGCCTGACCGTAGTACTCGTCGTAGTAGCCGGCGGACAGTGCGTACGTACCGATCATGATGCGCCGCTTCACTTCTGCACCGAAGCCCTCGGCCCGTGTGATCGCCATGACCTGCTCGGCGCTGTGCTTACCGTCGTCACCCGCGCGTGCGCCGTAGCGCATCCCGTCGAAGCGTGCGAGATTCGACGACACCTCGGACGGCAGAATCAGATAGTACGCAGCGAGTGCATGAACGAAGTTGGGGCACGATACCTCGACGACCTCGGCACCGAGCGAGGTCAACGTCGCCACCGCTGCATCGAACGAGGAGATGACACCGGCCTGGTAACTGTCGGAGTGCAATTCCTTGACGACACCGACACGAACACCCGTCAGATCGCCGCCTGCACCGGCACGGGCTGCCTCGACGACCGAGGGAACACGGGTCTCGACGGACGTGGAGTCGCGCGGATCATGCCCTGCGATGACCTCGTGCAGCAGCGCGGTATCCAGCACGGTCCGGCCACACGGACCGCCCTGGTCCAGCGACGACGCGCAGGCGATCAATCCGTAACGCGAGACGGTTCCGTAGGTCGGCTTGGTTCCGACTGTGCCCGTGAGCGCCGCAGGCTGACGAATCGAGCCACCCGTGTCGGTACCGATCGCCAGCGGCGCCTGGAACGACGCCAACGCAGCAGCGCTGCCGCCACCGGATCCTCCGGGAATCCTGGTGGTGTCCCATGGATTCTTGGTCGGACCGTACGCAGAGTTCTCGGTGGAGGAGCCCATCGCGAACTCGTCCATGTTGGTCTTGCCGAGCAGCGGGATGCCCGCAGCGCGCAGCTTCGACGTGACGGTCGCATCGTACGGCGACATCCATCCATCGAGGATCTTCGACGCAGCCGTGGTCGGCATGTCCGTCGTCGTGAAGACATCCTTGAGTGCCAGCGGTACACCCGCCAGTGCCGACGCCGGGGCATCTCCCGCTGCAAGCGAGGCGTCGACCTCCTTCGCAGCCACGAGCGCGCCGGCGCCTGACACGTGAAGGAATGCGTGGAACTCACCGTCGACCTGCTCGATACGATCCAGGTGGGCCTGTGTCACCTCGACTGCCGACACCTCGCGAGAATGGATACTCCGAGCGAGCTCGGAGGCATCCAGTGCGGTCAGGTCGGTCATTCGCTCTCTCCCAGAATTTGCGGCACTGCGAAACGGTTTTCCTCGGCGTTGGGCGCACCCGACAGCGCCTGCTCGGGCGTCAGACCGGGCACGATGACATCGGGACGCGTCACGTTGACGATCGCGCTGGGATTGGCCGTCGGCGGTACGTCGTCTGCAGCAACCTCCGCGACCGTCTTCACATGGTGAAGTATCGAATCCAGCTGGCCGGCGAACTCGTCCAACTCGGCTTCGCTCAGAGCCAACCGAGACAGCCGGGCGAGGTGAGCTACCTCGTCGCGGGAGATATCAGGCACCGCGTAGACCCCTTTCACAGATTCGAAGACGCCTCGCGCAGGCACGCGACACCGTGCAAGCCTAATCGCTCCCCCGGTCGGCCCCGCTCGCGCCTCGATCTCGCCGCGACCCGCGACCCGCGGTGTAGTGAAGATCACCGTGAACCACGTGCAGGTCGATGGTGGGCTCGGACAATGCGAGGATGACTCGCGGCGCACACCGCGATGCACGGCGCAGGGGTGCATAGAGTCGCCTCTGTTCATACTTGTCTCGGAAATGTCACCGAAGTCTGGTGTCACCGAACTCGACTGCCACCGAAAGGGAGCGACATGTCCTATCTGCTCCGCGTCCAGCTACCGGACCGCCCCGGTAGCCTCGGCGCGCTCGCCGTCGCACTCGGCTCGGTGGGGGCGGACATTCTGTCTCTCGACGTGATCGAGCGCGGCGACGGTTACGCGGTGGACGACCTCGTCGTCGACGTCGCGCCCGGCGCACTGCCCGACACCTTGATCACCGCAGCGGAAGCCCTGGACCACGTGCGGGTCGACTCCATCCGGCCGTACACGGGCGTACTGGACACGCACCGCGAACTCGAGCTGATCGACCGCGTCGCCGCAGCTTCGGACGATCGATTGCAGGTACTCGTCGACGGAGCACCGCGCGTCCTTCGAGTCGGCTGGAGTGTCGTCGTCGCGCACAACCGACATGGCTCCTTCAACGTGGTCGGGAGTCCGGGCGCGCCCGAAACTCAGGCCACGGACATGCCGTGGATGCCGCTCGCGCACCCCGCGACACTCGACGGCGACGCCGACTGGGTTCCGCAGGTGTGGCGAGACATGGACACGAAGATCGCGGCAGCACCCCTCGGCTCGACCGGCACGGTGCTGATGCTCGGCCGCCCCGGTGGGCCGGACTTCCGGCCGTCGGAGGTGGCACGACTCGGCTATCTCGCCGGCATCGTCGCCACCGTCCTCGGCTGAGGCCTACTCCGAGCCCTCCGGTTCGGCGGCTCTGACAGCGTCGGGTCCTTCGGTGAGCAGCAGTGTGAATCCAGCCTCGTCGAGCACCGGCACACCGAGCTCGACCGCCTTGTCGTGCTTTGTTCCCGGCGACTCACCGACGACGACGAACGCAGTCTTCTTGGACACCGATCCAGCCGCCTTGCCTCCGCGTACCAGGATCGCTTCCTTCGCCTGATCTCGCGAATAGATCTCCAGCGAGCCGGTGACGACGATCGACAGACCCTCCAGGTTGCGCACGATCGACGCGTCACGCTCGTCTTCCATACGAACGCCCGCAGCACGCCACTTCTCGACGATGGTGCGATGCCACGGCACACCGAACCATTCGGACACGGCCTTGGCGATGGTTCCACCCACACCGTCGACAGCGGCGAGCTCTTCCTCGGATGCGTTCTCGATTCTGTCGAGGCTTCCGAATTCGCTTGCCAGGGCGCGGGCCGCCGACGGCCCGACATGTCTGATCGACAGGCTCACCAGTACCCGCCAGAGCGGCCGATCCTTGGCCTTGTGCAGATTGTCGAGGAGCCGTCGCCCGTTCGCGGACAACGCCCCCGCCTTGGTCCGGAAGATCGACGTCTTCAGCAGGTCTTCCTCGGTCAACGAGAAGATGTCCCCCTCGTCGAGGATCACCTCGGCCTTCAACAGATCCGACGCTGCCTCGTATCCGAGTCCTTCGATGTCGAATCGACCGCGCTCGGCGACGAAGAACAGCCGCTCGCGTCGCTGGCCAGGGCAGAACTCGGAGTTGGGGCACCTGAGGTCGGCGTCGCCTTCCTTCGCCGGTGCCAACTCGGTATCGCATTCGGGGCAGTTCGTCGGCATGACGAACTCGGTCTCGTTTCCGGTGCGCGCATCGACGACAGGACCGAGGACCTCGGGAATGACCTCCCCCGCCTTGCGGATCACCACGGTGTCCCCGATGAGCACACCCTTGCGCTTGACCTCGGAACCGTTGTGCAGCGTGGCAAGCGACACTGTCGAACCGGCCACGAGCACCGGCTCCATGTACGCGAACGGAGTGACACGGCCCGTGCGACCGACACTCACTCGGATGTCGAGGAGCTTGGTCGTCACTTCCTCGGGCGGGTACTTGTAGGCGATGGCCCACCGCGGAGCCCTGGAGGTGGTACCCAGTCGGCGGTGCAAGCTCATCTCGTCGACCTTCACGACGAGGCCGTCGATCTCGTGTTCGACGTCGTGGCGGTGATCGTCCCAGTACGCCACCTTCTCCACGACGGCCTCGATGCCCTCGACACGAGTGGTGTGCGTCGATACCGGCAGGCCCCATGCCTTCAGCGCCTCGTAGGCGTGCATCTGCGAGTCGGGCGAGAACCCTTCCATCCGACCGAGACCATGGCAGATCATTCCGAGCCTTCGCCGCGAGGTGACCGCGGGATTCTTCTGACGCAGCGACCCGGCAGCGGAGTTACGGGGGTTCGCGAACGGCGCCTTGCCCTCCTCTACGAGCGATGCATTCAAGGCTTGGAAGTCTTCGAGCCGGAAGAACACCTCACCGCGCACCTCGAGCAGCGTCGGGATCGGATGGTCCCCGCTTGGAGTCAAGGTCTCCGGGATGTCCTCGATGGTGCGGGCGTTGAGCGTGACGTCCTCACCGGTACGGCCGTCACCGCGCGTCGCGCCGCGGACCAGCTTTCCGTTCTCGTACACCAGATTCAGCGCGACGCCGTCGATCTTGACCTCGCACAGATAATGCAGGTCCTGTCCTGTCTCTGGAGCGGAGCCACCCTTGACCTCGGACTCGACACGCTTGGCCCACGCCCGAAGCTCGTCGTAGTCGAAGACGTTGTCCAAACTCAGCATTCGCTCGAGGTGATCGACAGCGGTGAACTCGGTGGCGAATCCACCGCCGACCAGCTGAGTGGGCGAATCCGCGCTCCGCAGATCCGGGTGAGCATCCTCCAGGTCGTTCAGCTCTCGTAACAATTCGTCGAACTGTCCGTCCGAGACGACAGGTGAATCGCGAACGTAATAGCGGAACTGGTGACCCCGAACCTCCTCGGCCAACGTCTGCCACCGCTCACGGTCCCCGCTCGACGCAGGCGTCCCAGCAGCAACGGGCTCAGGGCCGTCGGTCGATACAGGTACAGCAGTCGATTCGTCCACCCACGAAGATTATCCGAACGCACCGACACGTTCGGCCGCTCTCGCGCGAGTCGGTGGGTTCCACCGGGAGTCGGGCGCGCCCTACAGGGAGTCGGGGGCGTCCTGAAATGCGTCTGCGACGTTCTTGGCCAGCGTCAGGGCGGTGCGTGCCCACTCCGGCGTCGCACCGGCAAGCCCGCATGCGGGCGTCACCGAAACCTGAGTAGCCAGGATCGAGCGCGGAAATCCCAGACGGTCCATCAGCGTCACCGCAGGCGCCGCCACCTCACGCCATGTAGGTGGCCGCTCCGGAGCCACGCCGGGCACCAGCCCGAGAGCAAGAGTCTTACCTGCCTGGAGGAATTCACCGACCGCATCGAGGTCGCGGGATCGCAGCAACGACGCGTCGATCGCGATCGCGTCTGCTGCGCTGCGACGGATCAGATCGATCGGGGCGCCGACCGCGCAGCAGTGCACCATCACGGGCACGCCGATCGAGGACAGAATCGAATCCAACAGATCGAGTGCTTCCGGCTCCGGAACGGCGGAAACCGTATCCAGCCGGGTGACACCCGAGAGCGAACCCTCCAGTACTGCAGGCAGACTCGGCTCGTCGAGTTGGACCACGACGTCGACCCCGAGCCGCGACTTCAGCTCGGCGCAGTGCTGCCGGATTCCCTCGGCGAGCGATCCGGCGAAGTCCCGTACGGCTCCTCGATCGGTGAGCACTCGGTGCGCGCTGCGCAACTCGACCTGAGCCGCCATCGTGAACGGACCGGCGAGCTGAACTTTCAGATCGTGATGCGAGGACCCGTATCCACCTGTCTCCCACAGTTCTTCGAGAACGTCGAGATCGAAGTGCAGCAAGTCCTCGGCGCGTCGACCGGACAACGTCTTTCGTTGCGCAACACGGTATCCCGACGTGCGAACATCCAATTCGACATCGGCCATCAGCGCACCGGTTCGACCGATCAGATCGGCACCGAGTCCGCGTCCTGGTAGCTCGACGATGTGCGGCAGCGCAGGCAGTTCACCGAGCACGATGCCCGCAGACTCGCGTACATCCGTCCCCGGCCACGAGCCGATGCCGGTCGTGAGCGCAGCGAAAACCCCTGCGCTCACTCGCTCTCGGAACGAGTGCCGGCAATGGTGGCGCTACCGATCACGATGTCGCCCAGCATGTCTCGGCGGTACAGTACCGCAGCCTGACCCTTCGCCACACCGGTGAGCGCGGATCGCAGCTGGATCTCCATTCCCCCGTCGGCGGTGGCCTCGGCGACGGCCTCGGTCATGCCGCCGTGCGCGCGCACCTGGACGACGCATTCGATGGGTCCGATGGGTGCGGTGCCTTCGGTCCAGATCGCTCGCTCACCGGTGATCGCCCATACGTCCAGACGCGTCGCCGACCCGACGATGACATTGCCGCTCTCGGGCTCGATGGCCGTGACGTAACGCGGCTTTCCGTCTGCCGCCGGGCCTTCGACTCCCAGACCCTTTCGCTGGCCGATGGTGAACCCGTGCACGCCTTCGTGGTCCGCGAGTTCGGCCCCGGTGTCGGCGTCGACGACCTTGCCCGGTCTGATCCCGATCTTCGCGCCGAGGAACGCACGCGTGTCACCGGACGGAATGAAGCAGATGTCGTGGCTGTCCGGCTTGTCGGCGACAGCGAGACCACGCTCGGCTGCCTCGGCACGGATTTCGGACTTCGGGGTGTCGCCGATCGGGAACATGGCCCGCGAGAGCTGCCCCTGGGTCAACACGGCCAGAACGTAGGACTGATCCTTGTCGGCGTCGACGGCACGACGCAGCACACCGTCGTGCAGTTGTGCGTAGTGTCCGGTGGCCACGGCGTCGAAGCCGAGGGCGAGAGCGCGGTCGGCCAGCGCCGAGAACTTGATCTTCTCGTTGCAGCGCAAGCACGGATTCGGCGTTTCACCCGCCGCATAGGACTCGATGAAATCGTCGATGACGTCTTCTTTGAACCGGTCCGCGAAATCCCAGACGTAGAACGGGATTCCGAGGACGTCCGCGGCACGTCGAGCGTCGCCTGCGTCCTCCTTCGAGCAGCATCCGCGTGAACCGGTCCGCAGTGTGCCCGGCTCGCTGGACAGTGCGAGGTGCACGCCTACGACGTCGTGTCCCTCGTCGACAGCTCGCGCCGCCGCGACGGCCGAATCGACTCCGCCGCTCATTGCAGCCAAAATACGCATCAGCGTTGTCCTCCCCGAGCTCCTACGCTCGCCAGTCCCGCAGCGCGGGCACGTTCGATCACCTGAGGCAACGCTGCCAGAAGTGCGTCCACATCCTTGTCCGAGGACTCCGCGCCGAGCGAGAATCTGAGCGATCCTCGCGCCGTCGACGGGTCGGCACCCATTGCGATCAACACATGACTCGCGCGGGCAACACCCGCGGTGCATGCGGATCCGGTCGAGCACTCTATCCCTGCCGCATCGAGCAGCATCAGCAGCGAGTCACCCTCACACCCGGGAAACGTGAAGTGGGCGATGCCCGGCAACCTGTCCTGACCCAGTGCGCCGTTGACGACGACGTCCGGATCCAGCTCACGAACGCCGGCAATCATCTTCTCGCGTAGCCGGGTCAGTTCGTGGTGACGCACGTCCAGACTCTCGACGGTGTCCGTCAGCGCCGCAGCCATGGCGACCACCGACGCGGTGTCGTGAGTGCCCGAACGGACATCACGCTCGTGGCCTCCGCCGTGCAGCAGCGGCACACACGTGACGGTGCGACCGAGAAGAAGAGCACCGACGCCCTGGGGCCCACCGAACTTGTGCGCCGCGACGCTCAGCGCGGACAACCCACTCGCGGTGAAATCGACCCGAAGGTGCGGCACCGCCTGAATCGCGTCGCTGTGCATCGGAATCCCGTACTCACGGGCGACCGCGGCGAGTTCTGCGATCGGCATGATGGTGCCCACCTCGTTGTTCGCCCACATCACGGTGATCAGAGCGATCTCGTCTGCAGCGCGTGCCAGTTCTGCGCGCAACGTGTCCGGGTGCACCCGGCCCTCGCTGTCGACGGGTAGCCACGTGACCTGAGCACCCTCGTGAGCGACGAGCCACTCGACCGCGTCCAACACGGCGTGATGCTCGACGGAGCTGGCGACGATCCGCGTGCGAGACGGCTCGGCGTCGCGACGAGCAGCGAAGATGCCCTTGACCGCGAGGTTGTCACTCTCGGTTCCACCTGAGGTGAAAATCACTTCCGACGGCCGCGCACCGAGGTTCGCAGCGATCGATTCACGGGCTTCCTCCACGCGGCGCCTGGCCGCTCGACCCGAACCGTGCAGCGAGGACGCGTTGCCGACGGTGGCGAACACCGCCGTCATCGCCTCGATTGCGGCGGGCGACATAGGCGTCGTCGCAGCGTGGTCGAGGTACACGGGTGCACTCACGTGAGGGGAAGCAGCCGAACTGCGGGCAGAAGGCATAACGCTCTTCAGGATAGCCGTTCCCCACGACCCGCCCGCGCACGAGACCTCGCGGACCGGCTCGACCATCAGGCGATAGAGGTTGTCCGATGCATCTCCTGGTCCCTGGCTGCGTGAACCGTCGAATCGGGAGCCGCGCGTGCCACCGAATCGAGAGCTACATGTGCCACCGGACCCCGGCCTGCGCCCGCGCGTACCGAAGCGTTGCACCGGCGAGCGAGATCGCGCCTGTCGTTCCCCGGCGCCTCGGGCGCCACCATCTCGATCTTCGCGACGATGCCCTTCAGCCGGAAGATGCGAGAAATGGATTGCCCGATCGTCTCGTCGCCGACGAAACACGTAGCCGTCGTGAGTTCGCCTGCCGAGTCGACGTAACGAAGCCGGATCGGCTGCACCCACGTTTCGGTGTCGACGGCAGCCTGGAACAGTGCGGGTCGAAATGTTCCGTACGCGCGTCCGCACCAGGTCGTGGCCTCGGGGAACACGACGACCGTTCCACCCGATCGAAGTCGGTCCGCGACCTGCTCGACAGTGCGCGGGAGGGTTCTCAGGTTCCGACGATGGATGGGCAGCACTCGCATCGCGCGCGCGAGC
Source organism: Rhodococcus yunnanensis NBRC 103083 (assembly GCF_001895005.1). Lineage (GTDB taxonomy): Bacteria > Actinomycetota > Actinomycetes > Mycobacteriales > Mycobacteriaceae > Rhodococcoides > Rhodococcoides yunnanense. Next base: position 36,024 of record NZ_BCXH01000028.1, read on the forward strand.
AAGCCCAGGATCGGCCAATCGATCAGATCACCGCGGGCGACGAACGTCGCCGGCCGCAGCGCGGTCAACACGATGACGTCGGTCCACGACACGTGACCAGCGACGAGCAGAGCACCGGCATCCGTCCGTGACTTCTCACGCATCGACCGCGTGTCGTCGATCTGCAAGCCGATACCCACGGCGAACAGAAGCAGCCGAGCACCGAAGCGGGTGACCCGTCGTCGCGCCCGGGGTGACATCGTCCCGACGACCACGAGAATCGGTAGCAGCGCGAACGCCAGAACGGCGACGAAGACACGGAGAACGACCGTGACGGCCCGGACCGTCTCGATGCCGCGGCCGATGCAGCTGTCGCTGCACGGACTCGACGGCATCCACGCGTGATCGATCTCCGGTTCGATGACGACGCCGTTCGTCACCGTGTTCATGCCTCGCCCCTCGATTCGTACGTGGAGGCAGCGCTCCTGAGTCGATCCAGGTAGCGGGTGTTCGCCTCGTGCAGCCCCAGAAGCGCAACGAAGTCGGCGACCGCGAACGCCGGATCGTGGGCGGGTTCTCCGCAGATGCTCGCTCCCAGGCGTAGGTACCCCTTGAGCAACGGAGGAACGGCGGGTCGAGCGGGAGCCGGGAGTTCGTCGAGACCGGTACCGTCCACGATCACCGGGTTGTAGGGCACCACTCGGCGGTTCGCGTCCGATCCGTGCTTCGACAGCAGCAGATCCCGAACACCCCGCACATTCTCACCCGGCCGATCCGCCGGTGATCCTTGCATCGGTACCGATACGCAGCCCATCACCCATTCGAGTCCCGTCACTTCGAGGTAGTGCAGAATCCCGGCCCACATCAGCCCGAGCACCGAACCGGAGCGGTGTTCGGGACGAACGACGGCTCGTCCCATCTCGACGACGCGAGACTTCGTCGGGTCGAGCGCAGTGAGATCGAATTCCGTTGCGGTGTAATAGCCCCCGGCGGCGATCGCCGCATCGGGCGGGAGCATCCGGTAGCACCCGACGAACGAGTCCGTGCGATTGTCGCGCACGAGCAGGTGGTCGCAGTAGTCGTCGAATCGGTCGGCATCGCGACCGCCGGTGGCCGCCGGCATCTCGAAACCGGGTTCGGAGGTGAAGACGTCGAATCGAAGTCGCTGCGCGGCTTCGCGGTGGTGCCGGTCGGTGGACAGGACCAGGGTGTATCGGTCCGTGGCAACGGTCGGGCGGGCGCCGTGCTTGGTCATGACTGAAGTGGTCATGATGCTGTGTCTAACGAGCGGGAGCGGCGTCAGTGCATCACCTGGGTAACGTGTCCGAACACGTTGAATGAACGACTGCGAACAGCGCTCGGCCCCCGCATCGACGAGGATGCGGGGGCCGTGCCTCAGGGTGAGTGAATCAGCCTGTGTGAATCAGCCTGTGTGAATCAGCCCTTGTGCTTCTTGACTGCCTCGGTCAGCTGAGGAGCCACGTTGAAGAGGTCTCCCACGATGCCGTAATCGGCGATCTCGAAGATCGGTGCTTCCTCGTCCTTGTTGACCGCGACGATCGTCTTCGAGGTCTGCATGCCTGCGCGATGCTGAATGGCCCCGGAGATGCCGAGTGCGATGTACAGCTGAGGTGAGACCGTCTTACCGGTCTGGCCTACCTGGAACTGGCCTGGGTAGTAACCCGAATCGACTGCGGCACGCGACGCGCCCACTGCCGCTCCGAGCGAATCCGCGAGCTCTTCGACGACATGGAACTTGTCTGCACTGCCGACGCCACGTCCACCGGAGACGACGACGGTGGCCTCGGTGAGCTCGGGGCGGTCGCCACCGACGATGGGGTCGCGCGAGACGACCTTGGTGACGCCCTCTTCCTGTGCGGGAACGTCCACGGTCTCGCGTGCGCCTGCACCTGCCTTCGGCTCGGCCTCGATGGCGCCGGGGCGAACAGAGATGACGGGAACGTCGCCGTTCGCCTTGGCCTCGACGGTGAAGGCGCCGCCGAAGATGGAGTACACGGCACTGCCGTCACCGTTCACAGCGATGACGTCGGAGTGCAGCCCTGAGCCGAGGCGTGCGGCGAGGCGACCTGCGACCTCTTTGCCCTCGGTGCTGGAGGCGGTGATGATCGCGGCGGGACTCACCGATTCCGCGAGCGAGGACAACACGTCGACCTTCGGCGTGAGGAGGAATCCCTCGATGTCGTCGGACTCGGCGGCGTAGATCTTCTCGGCGCCTGCCTCGGTCAGTGCGTCGGCGAGCTTGTCCGTGGTGCCGGCGGGGCCGGTCACGACTGCAGACGGCTCACCGAGTGCGCGAGCTGCGGTGATGAGTTCGAGGCTGACCTTCTTCAGGGCACCCTCGGCGTGCTCGACGAGCACAAGTACTTCTGCCATTTCTTGCTCCTCTTGTGTCTGCTGCTTCATCGGGGTCGCTCCCGCGGGTTACGGCTCCCGTGTCTGCGAAGGGTGTGCGATCAGATGATTTTCTGGCCGACGAGGTAGGTAGCGATCTTGTCGCCGCCGTCGCCCTCGTCGGTGACGCGCTCACCAGCAGTCTTGGGAGGCTTGGGCGTCGACGACGTCACCGTGGTGCCTGCGTTCTCGAAGCCGACCGTCTCCGCCTCGACCCCGATGTCGGCGAGTGTCAGCGTCTGCACCGTCTTCTTCTTGGCGGCCATGATGCCCTTGAAGGACGGGAAGCGCGGCTCGTTGATCTTCTCTGTGACACTGACGATGGCAGGCAGGGTTGCCTCCAGGCCGAAGATGCCCTCGTCCGTCTCGCGCTCGCCGGAGACGGTGTCGCCGTCGACGCTCAGCTTGCGCAGCTGGGTCAGCTGCGGAATGCCGAGGTACTCGGCGATGATGGCGGGAACGGCACCGGTGCGTCCGTCGGTTGCCTCGTTGCCGGCGATGATGAGTTCGGTCGGTTCACCGTTCTCGAACTCGATCTGTCCGAGTGCTGCCGCGAGCGCCCACGCGGTCTGAATTGCGTCGGAACCGTGCAGCGCAGGGTCGTTCAGGTGAACAGCGCTGTCGGCGCCCATGGACAGGGCCTTGCGGATGGCGTCCGTTGCGCGATCGGGGCCTGCGGACAGGACCTTGACCTCACCGCCCTTGGACTCCTTGATGAGCAGTGCTTCCTCGACTGCGCGCTCGTTGATCTCGTCGAGCACTGCGTCGGCGGCTTCGCGATCGAGGGTGAAGTCACCGTCGGTCAGCTTGCGCTCGGACCACGTGTCGGGAACCTGCTTGATCAAAACAACGATGTTCGTCATGGGTCTGCGTCGACCTCCTGGTCAATGTTCCGCTTATTCGAATGTCTCGTATGGGTTCTTGCAGTTCTACGGCCTCGCCGTAGATTACCCCATCATTAGTTACTGGTGGGTAACATACCGCGTTTCCAGACTGACCATACATCCGCCCCCGTGGCGTTCCGACTGCATGTCCTGTTCTTCCGTCCAGCCAAGGCACTACCCTCTCGTCGGTGACCGAATCTTCGAACGCAGCCGAGGCCGCGGACCCCATGTCGACACCGTTGCCTCTCACCGGCGAGAGAACGGTGCCCGGCATCGCCGAGGAGAACTACTGGTTCCGCCGACACGAGGTCGTGTACCAGCACCTCCGTGAGCGCTGCGCGGGCGGCGTCGTCCTCGAGGCAGGATCCGGAGAAGGCTACGGCGCCAACATGATCGCGGACGTCGCGTCCACTGTGCTCGGTCTCGACTACGACGCATCCGCGGCCGCTCACGTTCGCGGTCGCTACCCACGCGTGGGCATGGTGCGAGGCAATCTCGCCCAACTTCCGGTCGCCGACGACTCGGTGGATGTGGTCGTCAACTTTCAGGTCATCGAACATCTCTGGGATCAAGCGCAGTTCCTGGCCGAGTGCTACCGAGTCCTCGCCCCCGGTGGTGCGTTGCTGATCAGCACCCCCAACCGCATCACGTTCTCCCCCGGACGCGACACGCCGCTCAACCCGTTCCACACCCGCGAACTCGCGGCCGCCGAACTCGCCGAGCTGCTCGTGGATGCGCGGTTCACGGTCGAGAGCATGACCGGAGTTCATCACGGCGCAGTGCTGCGCGAGCTCGACTCCAAACACGGTGGCTCGTTCATCGACGCCCAGATCGAGCGCGCGCTGGCAGGTCAGCCGTGGCCCGCGGACCTGACGGCGGACGTCGCGGCGATCCGATCCGCGGACTTCGACATTCGAGCCTCCGAGATCGACGCCAGCCTCGATCTGGTCGCGATCGCCGTCAAGCCGGCAGCATCGACCTCTCCGGTAAGCGGGTGACCGACCGCAACGCACCGGTGACCGAACCCGGGATGTTCTCCCTCGTTCTGCACTCCCACCTCCCCTGGCTGGCCAATCACGGGAGATGGCCGGTCGGCGAGGAATGGCTCTACCAATCGTGGGCGGGGTCGTATCTCCCGCTGACCGAGATGCTGTCACGGCTCGCCGGCGAGGGTCGAACCAATCTCCTCTCGCTCGGCATCACTCCGGTCCTCGCCGCGCAACTCGACGATCCGCACTGTCTCGCCGGGATGCATCACTGGCTGGGCAACTGGCAACTGCGTGCCCACGAAGCGACCGACCGCGACATGTCCGTCCGCGAACATCGGGCAGCATCGGCCGCTCTCGGGAATTTCGAAACACACTGGCGCCATGGCGGTTCCGCCGTCCTCCGCGGTCTCGTCGACAGTGATGCGATCGAGTTGCTCGGCGGGCCGCTTGCACATCCGTTCCAACCACTGCTCGATCCTCGTCTGCGTGAATTCTCGCTCGCAGAAGGACTTTCGGATGCGCAGATGCGATGGGGCACCAGACCCACGGGAATATGGGCACCCGAGTGCGCCTACGCACCGGGAATGGAAATCGGTTATGCCGCAGCAGGTGTCTCGCATTTCATGGTCGACGGTCCCGCCCTGCGCGGCGACACCAGCGCCGGTCGCACGGTCCGCGACTCCGAGGTGGTGGCCTTCGGACGCGATCTGAAAGTCAGCTATCGGGTCTGGTCACCGAAATCGGGATATCCAGGGCATTCCGCGTACCGCGACTTCCATACCTACGACCACGCGACCGGCCTCAAGCACGCACGAGTGACCGGGCGGACGGTGGACTCGGCCGACAAGGCGCCCTACGACCCCGACCTGGCATCGGCAGCGATCGACCGACACGTCGCGGACTTCGTCGAGTCGGTCCGTTCTCGACTTCGTGAGGAGTCGAGCAGAATCGGGCGGCCGGCCCTCGTGGTGGCCGCATTCGACACCGAACTCTTCGGCCACTGGTGGTTCGAGGGGCCGGTGTGGCTCGAACGGGTGCTGAGGGCACTGCCGGAAGCAGGAATCGACGTCGGCACTCTCGACGACGCCCGCACGCGGGGTTACGTCGGAGCTCCCGTCGAGCTGCAGGAGTCGTCGTGGGGGTCGGGGAAGGACTGGCGGGTCTGGGCGGGAGATGCCGTCGCCGATCTCGTGTCGCTGAACTCCGAGGTCGTAGCTCTCGCGCTCGACACCATCGACAAGAGCAGGCGTAACGCTGCCGAACGACCTGAATTGCGTAATCGTATAAACGATCAGATTCTGCGTGAGACACTGATGGCGGTATCGAGCGACTGGGCTTTCATGGTCAGCAAGGACTCGGCCGCAGGCTATGCCCGCCAGCGCGCACACGTTCACGCACACGCGCTGCGCGAGATCGCCGACGCGGTCGATCGGGGGCACGAGACGGAAGCCGCCCGCCTCGCGGCACAGTGGAACAGAGCAGACGGACTGTTCCCCGCGCTCGATGCCAGACGTCTGCGTGGGGACCGGTCGTACGAAGGGGAGCGATAAGTGAAGATTCTGATGGTGTCGTGGGAGTATCCCCCGGTCGTCGTCGGTGGTCTGGGGAGGCACGTTCACCATCTGGCGACGGAGCTGGTCCGGTCCGGCCACGAGGTGGTCGTGCTGTCGCGTCGGCCCACCGGTACCGATGCGGCCACCCATCCGACACACCATCGAATCGAGGACGGCGTACTCGTCGTCGCTGTGGCCGAGGATCCCGCGCATTTCGTCTTCGGTCGAGACATGCTGGCATGGACGCTCGCAATGGGGCACGCGATGGTTCGAGCAGGAATCGCTCTCGGTAAACCCGGCCTCGGCGACGGGTGGCAGCCCGACGTCGTGCACGCACACGACTGGCTCGTGGCGCATCCCTCGATCGCTCTCGCCGAACACTTCGACGTACCACTGGTTTCCACCATTCACGCCACCGAAGCCGGGCGTCACAGTGGATGGATCTCGGGCCCGGTCAACCGTCAGGTGCACTCGATCGAATGGTGGTTGGCCAACGACTCCGATGCAGTGATCGCGTGTTCGGCGTCGATGAAGGACGAAGTGAGCCGACTCTTCGGCATCAAGGACGCATCCGTCAGCGTCATCAAGAACGGTATCGACATCCGAACGTGGAGCTTCCGCCGCCGCGAACCACGCTCCGAACCTGCGAAACTTCTGTACGTCGGGCGGCTCGAATACGAAAAGGGGATCCAGGACGCCATCGCAGCACTCCCCCGCCTGCGCCGCAGCCACCCGGGAACAACGCTGCACATCGCCGGTGAGGGAACACAATTCGCGTGGCTCGCGCAGTTGGCCCGCACCCACCGTGTGTCTCGCGCGGTCTCGTTCCTCGGAACACTCGACCACACCGAACTACTCGGCTGGCTGCACGGCGCGGACGCCATCGTTCTACCGAGCCGGTACGAGCCGTTCGGAATCATCGCACTCGAAGCAGCTGCCGCGGGAACCCCGCTCGTCGCATCCACCGCAGGTGGACTCGGCGAGGCGATCGTCGACGGACAGACCGGACTGTCCTTCGAGCCCGCGGACATCGCCGGTCTCGCAGCCGCAGTACGACGCGTGCTCGACAACGTCGATGCGGCACAGGACCGCGCCGACGCCGCACGAGCACGCCTCACCACCGACTTCGACTGGAAGCACGTCGCCGACGCGACGGCCCAGGTCTACCTGGGAGCCAAGCGAAAAGTGCGCTACCCGCTGGCTCGGCCCGTCATCGTCGAACGCGCCCTACCCGAGCGAAGCTGAGTCTCCGCGAGCGGCCTCGGCTGCCCGAAGTGCCTTCTTACGCTCGATGTCCTCGAGAGCAGCAATGTACTCGGCGCGCGACGCCGCTCCCGCCTCCCAGTCGACCTTACGATTGCGGACCACTTTCGCCGGAGCACCGACCGCGATGCTGTAGTCGGGAACGACGCCTTTCACGACAGCATGCGCCCCGAGGACACACCCACGCCCCACACTCGTTTCGCGCAACACCGTCACCTTGGCCGCGATCCACGTGTCCGGACCGATTCGCACAGGCCCCTTGACTATCCCCTGATCCTTGATCGGCGTCGTGACATCGTCCATACGGTGGTCGAAATCGCAGATATAACACCAGTCCGCAACCAACGTCGACGCACCGATCTCGATGTCCAAGTACGTGTTCACGACATTGTCCTTACCGAAGACGACCTTGTCTCCGATCCGCAACGAACCCTCGTGACACCGGATGGCATTGCCGTCACCGATGTGAACCCATCGCCCGATCTCCAGCCGCGACAGCTCAGGCGTCGAATGAATCTCCACATTCTTGCCGAGAAATACCATCCCGCGCAGAATCACATGCGGATTCGCAGCCTTGAACCGCGCCAGACGGTAATACCGCACCAGATACCACGGCGTGTAGGCCTTGTTCTGCAGAACCCACCTCAACGAATCCCGTGTGAGGAACCGTGCCTGATCCTCATCGCGCCGTCTCGATCCCCGCCAGCGCGAACGCAACGGTGCGTTCCACATACTCGTCATAACAGGCACCCTAGTTGGGACCTCCCGCCGACTCCACTCCTGCTCTTGTCCGGTCGTTCCGCAAGCTCCACTCCCGCTCTGATCCGGTCGTTCCGCAGGCTCCACTCCTGCTCCGATCCGGTCGTTCCGCAGGCTCCACTCCTGCTCTGATCCGGTCGTTCCGCAGGCTCCACTCCTGCTCTGATCCGGTCGTTCCGCAGGCTCCACTCCTGCCTCGTAACCAAGGCGCTTCCGGGGCAACCGCGCACACCGCGATAGTCTCTTTCCCGACGCGTGTGCACCCGCCGAGTGGATCGGGGCTGTGCGCGAGAATTCACTACGAAGGAGATCACAACGTGCGTGGCGGCAGAGCGAACTCCGCTCGAGTAGCGACGCTGGCAGCTGTCGGCATGTTGGCCGTTGCGTGCTCCGGCAGCAACGACACCATCGATGCATTCGCAGCGGGTGCGTGGCCTGCCGCGCACGGCGATGCTCGCAACAGCAGTTCCACCGATCACACCGGACTGTCGAACTCGTCGTTCGACTGGTCCCGTCCACTCGGCGGTGCCGTCGTCTCCCCCGTCTCGATCGCTGCTTCCGGGCAGATGTTCGTGTCCACGTACTCCGCAACGGGATGCAACCTCTTCTCCTTCGACATCGAATCCGGCAGAAAACGGTGGTGCAACCGAGTCGGTCCAGCCGTTGCCACGACGACACCGCTCGTCGACTCCGTCGCGAATATCTACGTCGGTGACGACGGAGGATTCGCCTCGTACAACGAACACGGCCAATTACGTTGGCGCACCCCGGTGTACGGAGTTCCTCGATCGGCCCAGTTCCTGGGCGACGGAAGTGTGCTCGCGGTGACCCAACTCGGACAGGTCAACGTGTTCGACACGCAGACAGGCGCGCTCACGGTTCCCATCCACGACCTCGTCGAGCCTCCGCAATTTCTGGACTCGCCCAACACAGATTTCCTCCCACCCGATGCAGGCCTCGACGAGTGCGGACGTGGATCGGCCGATTGCCCCGTCGGTGCCGCACCCGCGGTGGACCTGGAGTCGTCGAGAATCTATCTGGTGCTCTGGCGGCCGGGAGCGATTGCACCGCAACTCGTCTCACTGTCGTACGACGCGACCGCGACACCGGCGGTCACCGAGGTCTGGTCGTCCGAGTTGCTGCCTGCCGCCGTCACATCGAGTCCCGTCCTGTCCGAAGACGGCCGTAGCGTCTACATCTCCGACGTCGACGGACGACTCTCCGCGTACAACTCCGTGGACGGTGCATCGAAGTGGACGTACGGCGCAGGCTTCGGAACGTCCGGCGCTCCCTCGGTCTCGGCAGACGGTTCGATCGTCCCCTCCGGCGGTGACGGCGAACTTCGATCGATTCGCGACGACGGTGACCACGCCACTCAGGTCTGGTCCCGCGATGACCTCCGGCAGGCGGGCATTCCGGTGCACACCGCGGACGGCACCGTACAGACGGTCGTCCGGCGCGGCGACGAACTCGTACTGTCGTCCATCGATGCCAACTCCGGTGAGACGATCACAGATCGGCCACTCCCCGGTGCAACAGGATCGACCGTCGGGACATCCGTCGGCCCGGACGGGCAGCTCGTCGTCTCGACCTATCTCGGCGAGATCTTCACCTACTCACCGTGATCGAGTCCGCCCGGCCGTCGGGCAGCACACACGAACGCTGCTGCTGAACGCTCCAACCTGGTGATCACCACCGACAGAGCGACATCCCCGCGAAGTTTGAGTCTCGGACGCAGCAGAGCCGGGTCCACATCCACACCGCGCACCAGTATCTCCACCGAACCGCAGCCACGCGCCGCCAAGGCCTGACGCAGAGCCCTCTCGGAGTACTTGATCCGATCGAGTATCCGAAAACCGTTGACTCCCTCGGGAACCGAGTTGCCGGTCAGGTACGCGATACGCGGATCGAGTTGCCACAGACCGTGCCGGGCGCCGTAGTGCCGAACCAGCCCCGCACGGACCACCGCGCCATCCGGGTCGACGATCCATTCTCCAGGCTCGGCGACGTCGATGTCGTCCGATTCACTGTCGGTGATCTCGAACGAGGAGCCGTTCGACTGGAGAACCGATGCGCGCCTGCGTATTCGGTCGGGAGTCGATCCCGGCGACCACAGGCACGCTTCGCGTACTCCACCGTCGAGCGAGACGACCTCGACCTCTCCGTCCCACCCCAATCTGTCGAAATCCAGACCAGGTGCACATTTGACCACCAGGTCACGGCCGGCATAGGCGTCGAGCAGCGACGGCAGAGGAGGTTCGAGCGCTGAGGGATCGTGCGTACGCTTGCCGCCGGCCCGTCGACCCGGGTCGGCGAGCACGACGGTCTCGCGCGTGGTCGGCGTGAGCGCGTCGGCGCGCAGGATGTTCGCGTCAGGAACGTTGTGCGCCGCCATACGCAACCGGATCGGGTCGAGATCGCTCCCGACGACGACTCCCTGCGTCGAGCGCAGCGCAGCGAGTTCGGTTCCGATCGAGCACGTCACGTCGTGGACGGCTCTGCCGGCGAGTCGTCGCGCACGACGACGCGCGACGAGAGTGGGAGTTGCTTGCTGGACGGCGTCGTCGGTCAACAGCCAGTTCTCGGCGCCGACGAGTTTCGATCGCGCCTTACGTCGCAGGCGCGTCGTTTCGACGATGGCGGCAGTCATGTCGCCATGAGCGGCACGTACCGCGGCGATGTCCGACAGCATCGACGCTTTCGTCAACGCGCGATCTTCGGTTTCGCGCAACGCTGCGACGCCGACATCGCTACACAGGTAGTCGATGTCGGCGTCGTCGAATGCATAGGCCATGCGTGGTACCGATGAAGGACGGGGAGGATCAGTCCGACTTCACTCCGGTGATCATCACGTTGTAGAAGAAGCCGCGAGGCACGACGTGCTTGAGCACCTTCTCGTCCACCCAGCTCAGCGTCTTCCATCCGCCGAATGCGAATCTCGCCCAGTTCCATCCGAGCTTGTCCGCCGGCACCGCTGCTTCGAATGTCCGAACGGGCCAGCCGAGAAGTGCGGCGGCGAATTCTTCGGTCTCCGCGCGGACGCCGACGGCCCCTGCGCTGCGAGCAATGTTCTCGAGGTCGCTCGGATCGAACGTGTGCAGGTCCACAACAGCTTCCAGCGCCGCCGCACGCGAGGACTCGTCGAGCTCCTCCTGTGGTTTACGCCAGCTGCTGAGGAACGGCAGCTTGGTAGCACGTGTGGTTGCTTCCCAGGTCACACGGCCCAGCCAGCGAGCATAGAAATTGCCGACCGTGGTGGGCTCACCTGCGAACACGAAACGCCCACCTGGCTTGAGCACACGAAGTACCTCACGAAGCGACTGCTCGACGTCGGGGATGTGATGCAGGACCGCGTGGCCCACCACCAGGTCGAACGTGTTGTCCTCGTAGGGAATGGTCTCGGCATCGGCGACGCGGCCGTCGACGTCGAGCTTGAGGTGACCTGCGTTCCGCAGAGCGACCTTGACCATCCCTGGCGACAGATCCGTGACCGAGCCCTTGTCGGCGACGCCTGCCTGCATCAGATTCAGAAGGAAAAATCCTGTACCGCACCCCAGTTCGAGCGCACGCCCGTACGGCAGAGCGTCCTGGGCGCCGGGCTGCCCGCTCACTGCCTGATCGAACCTGCCGCGCGCGTACTCGATGCAACGTTCGTCGTACGAGATCGACCACTTGTCGTCGTACGTTTCCGCTTCCCAGTCGTGATAGAGCACCTGTGCGAGTTTGGTATCACTCCGAGCAGCCTCGACCTGCTCGGCCGTGGCGTGCGGATTCGGCGCCGGATCGTTCACGGCATCGGGGACGGCGTGCAGGCTGGCGTCAGCGCTGCTGGTCGACGAATCGGTGTCGCCGTCGTGCGGGCTTGCAGTCATGAGGGCAGCCTACTATCCGGTAGTCGATGAACAAGTTCTAGTCCGGCCAACTATTTTCACGCACCCGTGAACTGCGCCTTGCCAGGTCCGTTGGCCACGAACGATTCCATGCCGATGGTGCGATCCGCAGTGGCGAACAACGCCGCGAACTGCTGAGCCTCGATCTTCAGACCGGTGTTCAGATCGGTATCGAGTCCCTGGTCGATCGAGGCCTTCGCCGCGGCTAGCGCACGTGAGGCGGCCTTGGTGAACTGAGATGCCCATCGCACTGCTGCGTTGTACACCTCGTCGGGCGCGACGACCTCGTCGACGAGTCCGATGCGCAGAGCCTCCTCGGCGCCCACGAAACGTCCGGTGAAGACCATGTCCTTGGCCTTGCTCGGACCGATCAGTCGAGCGAGCCTCTGGGTTCCACCGCCACCGGGAATGACACCGAGCAGTGACTCGGGCACTCCGAGCTTGGCGTTGTCACCCGCAATCCGGCGATCGGCGCCGAGCGCGATCTCCAGGCCACCACCGAGGGCGTAACCGGTGATCGCCGCGACCACGGGCTTCGGGATCTGCGCCAGCGAGCCGAGCGCGGACTGCAGTTCACCGATGATGTCGGCCATCTGGCCTGCCGTCAGTTCCGCCATCTCCTTGATGTCCGCTCCGGCAGCGAAGACCTTCTCACCGCCGTAGACGACGACCGCCTTGACGGACGAGTCCACTGTCGCCGCACGCGAAGCGGCCCTGATCTCCTCCTGGACCTGACGGTTCAGAGCATTCATCGGAGGTCGGTCCAACCGGATCGTGCCGATACCGTCGGACACCTCGAGATTCACGAATTCAGCCATGAACGTCACGCTACCGGTGCAGGTCCTTGCGGCCGGTCCACGGGTGGGCGCTACCTGCGTAATACGCGTCCTGGCCCGGGAACTCGACGCGGAGTTCTCCGTCGACGTGGTACAGATTCGGCTGGATCGGCGTGATCTCCGCACGTGCGGCCACGACATCGGCGACCGAGGCGAACTCGGTGAGCCCTGCCAATTGACTCCACGTCGGTGGCAGCAGAATCGTCTCGCCCCGCTGCCAGTCGGCGAGCGCCGCGGACAGTGATCGCCACCCCACCGATGCCGCTTCGCTCGTGGCGCCGTCGGCGGTCTGGCCGTCCGGAACCACCGCGACGAAGAAGCGCGTGTCGTATCGCCTCTTCTCACCGACCGGAGTGATCCAGTTCGACCAAGGACGAAGGAGGTCCGCCCGCAGCACCAACCCGTGGCGGGTGAGGAACTGGGCGAACGTCAGCTCGCGACGCTCCAATGCGCCTCGCTCGTCGGCATAGTCGCTCGTGTCGGTGACCACCGAGTCGGCCGTCGGGCCGGCAAGCAGGATGCCGCATTCCTCGAACGTCTCCCGTGCGGCAGCACACACCGACGCTTTCGCCTTGCGCTCGTCGACGCCGAACTGCTCTGCCCACCAGGTCGCATCCGGGCCCGTCCATTCGAGATCGGCATCGGCGTCGGAGATGTCCACGCCGCCGCCGGGAAAGACCGTCATTCCGCCCGCGAACGCCATCCCTCCGACACGCTCGAGGAGGAACACCTCGATGCCCTCGGTCGCGTCGCGAACGAGGATGACGGTCGACGCATCGCGCACCGGGACGGCCTCAGCGGGTTCGGGCGCGGTATCGGGAGGGGTGGAAGCACCGAATGTGGACATTCTCGGAACTTACCCCGCGGCCGTAACGGACATCACGTCACCGGCGGTGCTGCGCTCCCGATCGTGTGCGACGGGCGAAGAATCGTCCGTCGACGCGGTCGAGGGTGATCGATTGGCTGAATGCCTCGGTGAGGTTTTCGGCGGTGATCACATCGTCGACGAGTCCTTGCGCGACTACGCCGCCTTCCTTCAGCAGCAGCGCGTGGCTGAACCCCGGTGGGATTTCCTCGACGTGATGTGTGATCAGAACCGTCGCGGGGGCGTCGGGATCCGCAGCGAGATCGGCCAGACGCGCGACGAGCTCCTCGCGTCCACCGAGATCGAGCCCGGCGGCGGGTTCGTCGAGAAGGAGCAGTTCAGGGTCGGTCATCAGCGCCCTGGCAATGAGAACTCGCTTGCGTTCACCCTCGGACAGGGTGCCGTACGTGCGCTGCGCGAGATGCTCGGCACCGAGGCTCTCCAGCATCTCCACCGCGCGCTCGGTGTCCATGTCGTCGTAGCGCTCCCGCCACCGACCGAGCACGCTGTAGCCCGCCGACACCACCAGGTCGCTGACCGTCTCGTCGGCGGGAATGCGATGCGCGAGCGCCGACGACGACAGTCCTATACGGGGCTTGAGGTCCGCCACGACGGCTTTGCCGATCACCTCACCGAGAACGTGTGCGACGCCCGACGTCGGATGCACCTCCGCGGCGGCGATGCGCATCAACGACGTCTTGCCTGCCCCGTTCGGTCCGAGCACGACCCATCGTTCGTCGAGTTCCACCTGCCAGGTCACGGGGCCGACGAGCGTTACCCCGCCTCGCCTGATGAGTACGTCGTTGAAATCGATGAGCAAGTCGGGATCCGGTTCAGACACGATGCCTATCTTGTCCCACATCCGTCGCGCTTTCACGGCAGGATCTCCATGCGTGTCGTCCATTTCTCATCACACCCCGCAGTCGGACCTTCCCGCACCCGGATCGCCGTTTCCTCTCGGTGCGCTCGCTCGGGAAGGTGGCACTCAATTCGCAGTCCACTCTCCGGACGCCGACGGCATCGAGATCTGCATCGTCGACGCCGACGGAGGCGAGCAGCGGATCGAGCTCGGCAGCCGAACTTTCGGCGTCTGGCACGGCTTCCTGCCCGGAGTACGAGCTGGAGCAACCTATGGAATCCGCGCGCACGGACCGTGGGACCCATCGCGCGGGCGTCGATTCAACTCCAAGAAGCTTCTCCTGGACCCTGCCGGTAGGCAATTGACCGGTCACCTCGGCTCAGCGGAGGCACTACTGGCCTACGAGGACGATCCGTTCGGGCACAGGAGCGACACGGACTCACTCGGTCACATGCCGTTGTCGGTCGTCACCTCGGCATCGTCTCCACCGACCGAACCGAAGCCGAACATCCCGTGGGACCGGACCGTCCTCTACGAGATGCACGTCGGCGCGTACACGGCTCGACACCCTGGTGTTCCCCCCGAGCATCGCGGCACGTATCTCGGACTGACCGCCCCGGCAGTTCTCGAGCATCTGACGAACCTCGGAATCACCACGGTCGAACTGCTGCCCGTGCACGCGATGCTCACCGAGCCGGGAGTTCGGGCCCGCGGCATGCGAAATCACTGGGGATACTCCACCGGGTCGTACTTCGCTCCCGACCCGCGGTTCGCATCGGTACCCGGCAACGAGATCGCCGAGTTCACGGCGATGGTCGACGCCCTGCACTCCGTCGGGATCGAGGTCGTTCTCGATGTCGTCTACAACCACACCTGCGAGTCCTCCGTCGACGGCCCGTCGATCAGTTGGCGCGGACTCGACGCACCTGGTTACTACCTGCTCGACGGTCGCGGATACGACGTCGATCTGACCGGCTGCGGCAACACCCTCGATTCGGCATCGCCCGCCGTCGTACGGATGGTGTGCGACAGCCTGCGCTACTGGGTCACCGACATGGGCCTCGACGGGTTCCGGTTCGATCTGGCGAGCACGCTCGGACGTCCGGGGGGATGGAGATTCGATTCGCGGGCACCGCTTCTCACTGCCATCTCCACCGATCCGATCCTGTCGGGAGTCAAACTCGTCGCCGAGCCGTGGGACGCCACGGGAGCCGGATATCAAGTCGGCGGGTTCGGCACCATGTGGTCGGAATGGAACGATCGATACCGTGACACGGTTCGCCGTTTCTGGGCCGGCCAGAGCGGCGTCCGCGAACTCGCCTCGCGTATGGCCGGTTCGGAGGACATCTACGGCGGTGGAGTCCGCAAGCCATGGGCGTCGATCAATTTCATCACCGCCCACGACGGGTTCACCGTCCACGACCTCGTCTCCTACTCGGTCAAACACAACGAGGCCAACGGCGAGGAGAATCGGGACGGCACCGACAACAACATCTCCGACAATCACGGAGCCGAGGGCCCGACCGACGACCAGGACATAGGGTCGGCGCGGTCTCGGCACGTACGAGCGTTGCTCGCCACCCTCGCGCTGTCGACCGGCACTCCGATGCTTCTGGCAGGAGACGAGATCGGCCACAGTCAGTTCGGCAACAACAACGCCTACTGCGTGAAGGAAGACGCCCCGGCGGCCGAGTCGTGGGCTATCGATTGGAGCGCAATCGACATGGATCTGTACGCATTCGTGGCCCGACTTCTCCGCATCCGCCGCAGCGCCCCGTCACTGCGCCAGCAGGAGTTCTTCTTCGGACGCGACACTCCGACGGGCAGACCCGACCTGGTGTGGTTCGACGCACGTGGTCACGAACTGCGAAACGAATCCTGGAACGACGACTCGGTACGGACGTTGCAGGCGTGGGTCGACGGCGCAGACGTCCGCTCTCACGACGCCGACGGGCACTCGGTGGACGATGCGAGCTCACTGCTCGTCCTGCACGCGGGCGATCCGACCGAGGTCTCGCTCGCCTGCCCTCCCTGGGCATCGACGAGTTTCGTACCGGTGTTCGACTCCAGCTCGACGGAGGGGCTACCGGCGGACTCACGGGCGGTGGAGGCAGGAGCGACCATCTCGCTCTCCGGTTCGACGGTCCTCGTATTCCGCAGCGAGGGGAGGTAGTGCATGAAGAGCTGAACCAGCGGGCCGATTCCGAACGCATACAAGAGCGTTCCGGCTCCCACGGTGCCACCGAGAACCCAGCCGGTCGCCACGACCGTCAGTTCGATGCAGGTGCGGACCAGCCGAATCGAGAGTCCCGTGCGTGCCACCAGTCCCGTCATCAGCCCATCTCGTGGACCCGGGCCCATTCCTGCACCGATGTACAGCGCCGTGGCGAACGCGTTGACGACGATGCCCGCCACCATCATCGGAACGGCGATCGCCAATCCACCGGCGTCGGGCAGCCATCCGAGTGACACATCGACCGCGACGGCGATGACCACGACGTTGCTGACGGTCCCCAATCCTGGCTTCTGCCGCAGTGGTATCCATGCCAGCAACACGAGAACGCCGGTCACCGCCGTGATCGCCCCGAAACTCAGCGGAACGTGTCGGCCGACCCCCTGGTGAAACACATCCCACGGGTCGAGGCCCAGCCCTGCGGAGATCATCAGCGCCATCGAGAACCCGTACAGCCACAATCCGACGTACAAGGCCATGAGACGACGTGCGAGGTGACGGTGATGTCGACGTCGAGAGACAAGATCGGGCAAGCGCATGAATTCCAGTGTCGAGCACACTGGAATGTACGGATACATCCAGTTTCGAAGCAGTGGACCCTAGTGCGTGCCGGCGTCCAGCGCAGCGACCACCGTCATCGATCCTGGGGCCACCTCGGTGAAACCGGCGTCACGCACCGCGACAGCCGAACCTGCGTCCACCAAACGGCGCGCGTGGGCCCACCGGTCGGGGTCGGCGTCGCGAACGGAGCATTCGAATCCCCTGGCCGCCCACGCCTCGCACTCGTCCAGCGTCATTGCACCGGCGAGCAACATGCTCGCGTGTCCGACCTGCGCTGCGGCCTTGCCGACGGTCATCTCGAGCGACCGATCGATCCAGAAAACGGGCACGCCCTGCACCGCCGGTCCCGGATCGTCGTGTTCGAGGTCGGTGCCACCGATCTGGAGGCGCTTGATGCGGGGATCGAGATCACCGACGCGTCCCGGCACCAGCGCACGGGCACGCGCATCACCGAGGTCGACGGTCAGACCGTCCACTTCCTGGGCGGCATTCCACTGCGCTCCCCGTGCACGCCGAGCCACCTTGCGTATGCGAGCCGAAGTCCAGTCCGTGAACCGGCTCTCCCATTCGCCGCCGGCGCCGACCCGTTCGTCGAGGCACAGTGCCACAGCCACAGAAGCAGCTGCTTCGAGCAACCGGCTACGCGGAGGCGGATCGACTTTGGGGATCTCGAGCACAATGGGCATCGCGAGAACATCCGCCGGGTCAGGTGGATCGGCGCGTCCACCGTAGCCACGAGCGAGCACCGCATGACGCTCCGCGAAGGTGCTCCGCGGCCCGTCGATATCGTCGACGGTCTGCTCGCTCACAGGATCGGGACGCGGCGAACGCCACCGTCGATCGCGTCGGCTGCCTCGATTTCGCCGCGGGTGACCCCGAGCATGAACAGAACGGCATCGAGATAGGGATGCGAGATAGCAGTGTCGGCGATCTCCCGGAGCGCGGGCTTGGCGTTGAACGCAACGCCGAGACCTGCCGCGGTGAGCATGTCGATGTCGTTCGCACCGTCACCGACTGCAACGGTCTGCTCCATCGGAACTCCGGACTGCGACGCGAACTCACGCAGTGCAGTCGCCTTCGCAGCCCGATCGATCACCTCTCCCACCACTCTGCCCGTGAGCTTGCCGTCGACGATCTCGAGCGTGTTGGCCTTGACGAAGTCGAGTTCCAATTCGTGAGCGAGTCCCTCGATGACCTGACGGAATCCTCCGGACACCACGCCGCAGTAGTAGCCGAGGCGTCGCAAGGTTCTGATGGTCGTGCGGGCACCCGGTGTGAGTTCGAGTTCCTCGCCGACCTCGTCGATGACCGAGGCGTCGAGTCCCGCCAACGCGGCCACCCGCTGATGGAGCGACTCGGAGAAGTCGATTTCGCCGCGCATAGCGGCTTCGGTCACGGCGCGAACTTCGTCCTCACGGCCCGCCTTGGCGGCGAGCATCTCGATGACTTCACCCTGTACGAGTGTGGAATCGACATCGAACACGATGAGCCGCTTCGACCGACGAGCGATTCCCGCCCGTTCGACAGCAACATCGACACCGACACCAGCTGCAATCTCGGACAGTCCGGTGCGAAGTTGTTTGTCCGCACCGGGCGAGGTATTGGTTGCCGTCACCTGAAGTTCGAGTCCGGTGACCGGGTAATCGGCGACGCCTCGGATGGAGTCGATGTTGGCACCTTGGCGTGCCAGCTCACGCGAGATGGTGCTGAATGCGCGTGCTGTCACCGGTCGACCGAGCACGACGACCACGTGCGTCGGTAATTCCGGCTTACCGTTCAGGTCGGCACCGATTTCGACATCGACGTGTACGCCGACGGTCGCCATCGCCTCTTCGAGTTCTTCTTGAAGATCCTCGGGGTCTTTGGGGCAGTTCAACAGCACGCCCAGGGTGAGTCGGCCTCGAATGACGACCTGCTCGACGTCGAGCAGACTCACATCGTGCCGCGACAGCGCAGCGAACAGAACAGATGTGACGCCGGGCTTGTCGGGTCCGGTAACCGTCACGAGTACAGCGGTGCCCGATGACGCCACCGAATCTCCCTTCGCGCGCGTATCCGCTCGGTAGCGGACCGCTGACTGATTTTCTCGTGCGTGTCGATTCTTGCAAGCGAAGAGCCCCGCCCGGGTACCGGGAGGGGCTCTTTCGGGTTACCAGATCGGAATTACTTCGGATCCGGGTCGCCGGAGGC
>NZ_BCXH01000029.1 GCF_001895005.1 Rhodococcus yunnanensis NBRC 103083
AGTACTGATATCGATTCGTTGACGTTCGGGTGCGATGAGCATCATGGGTGGGTGGGTTCGGGTGATGGTCAGTGGGCGACGACGAAGGCGGGTCCGGGTCATGAGTATCCGGGTCGTACGTTGTGGCATGCTCCGGTGTCGGTGGATCCTTCTCGTCGGGGTCGGGTCAATCATTTTCATCATCCGAACGAGTACATCTATTCTGCGCAGTCCGGGGCGGGGTCGGTGCAGGTGCCGAAAGACCGGGCAGCGCAGGACGCAGCGGCGCAGGGCAGGCAGGCGCAGGGCAGGCAGGCGCAGGGCGGTCAGGCGCAGGACAGTAGATTCTGGGGCGGGACAGGACCTAACAACACAGCTTCCGACAACGCAGGATCGAACGGCGCACGATCGAACAACCCAGGATCGAACAGCGCAGGAT
The DNA here is from genome assembly GCF_001895005.1 of Rhodococcus yunnanensis NBRC 103083. Lineage (GTDB taxonomy): Bacteria > Actinomycetota > Actinomycetes > Mycobacteriales > Mycobacteriaceae > Rhodococcoides > Rhodococcoides yunnanense. Next base: position 419 of record NZ_BCXH01000029.1, read on the forward strand.
CGAACAGCGCAGGATCGGACAGCGCAGGATGGAACGGCGCAGGATCGAACAGCGCAGGATCGAACATCACAGCTTCCGACAGCGCAGGATCGGGCAGTGCAGGATCGGACAAGTCTGATGGGCCTGGGACCTGCGGGTCGGAGCCGGGCGTACCACCGCCTGCCTGACCGCGGGGCGTAGGGGGCTTGTCGTCCCTGCGCCCCGCGGGTGGGGCTCCGCGCAGGGGGCCTGAGACGCCAGGAGCGGCACAGAGCAACACATGTGCCGCCTACAGTGCTGCCCGCCTGCACGGCTTTTCTCTGCTATACAGCGGTGCGTTTACACTGCTACACGCCCGCGCTCGGAACCCGGGACGGGCGCAGCCGGGCGATCCGATCCGTTGGGACATCAAGCAAATTGGCGACTCAGGCGTCGAATGTCTCCGTGTGCAGGATCTTTCGGCGCAAGTGCTTCCGCTCCGGTTCGGTGCGTGCCAGTTCCAGGGCTCTGCGGAACTGCTGGGCGGCCTCTGGTCTTCGATCGAGCCGCAGCAGCAGATCGCCTCGGGCAGCGGGGAACGGGTGGTAGTTCTGCAGGAGCGGCTCGTCGGCAAGTGACTCGAGCAGCGCGAGACCCTCGGCCGGGCCGTCTCGCATCGCGACGGCTGCGGCTCGATTGAGCGATACGATCGGCGACGGCGCGATGGAGGACAACACTCCGTACAGCGCCACGATCTGAGGCCAGTCGACGGTGGATGCGTCAGAGGCCTCGTCGTGCAGCGCCGCGATCGCAGCTTGCACACCGTACGAACCGGGATGCCCGCCGGTGAGCGCATCGACGACCAGGGAGGTTCCCTCTGCGATCATTTCTCGATCCCATAGGCTACGGTCCTGCTCGTCGAGCATCATGATCTCGCCGTCCCTGCCGGTGCGTGCGTTCCGCCTGGCATGCACCAGCAACATCAACGCGAGCAGCCCGGCGGTCTCGCGCTCACGCGGCAACAACGTACGAAGTATGCGGCCCAATCGAATTGCTTCATCGGCAAGATCCACGCGCATCAGTATCTCGCCGGACGACGCGGCGTACCCCTCGGTGAACACCGAGTACACGACCTGGAGTACGCCAGGAAGCCGCTCCGGCAACTCCGCGGCGTCGGGAACACGGAAGGGAATCCGAGCGTCGCGAATCTTCTTCTTGGCCCGCGATATTCGCTGTCCTGCAGTCGACGGAGAGATCAGAAACGCACGGGCGACCTCGGGCGTCGTCAGGTGCGCGAGGCAGCGCAATGTGAGCGCGACACGATCGTCCGCTCCCAACGCGGGATGAGCGCACGTGAAGAACAGTTGCAACCGATCGTCGGGAATCCCCGAACCGGTGACGTCGGCGTCAGGCGCAGGCCCGGCTCGGTCCTGGTCGACCTGCAGGATGGCCAGACGTGCGGCATACGATGTGTCGCGTCGGAGCCTGTCGACTGCCCGGCGCCGTGCTGTGGTCAGCAGCCAGGCACCGGGCTTGGTCGGCACACCGTCGGTGGGCCAGTGCGTCAGCGCAGCCTCGATTGCGTCCGAGGTGACGTCCTCTGCGAGGTCGAGATCACCGTAGCGCCGCACGAGCGTGGCCAGAAGTCGACCGTGCTCCTCGCGAAACACCGACTCGAGGGACATCCCTGTGCTGCCGTCCATCGCCGAGACGTTCTCAGAAATCCGCGATCGGACGAACGACCACCGAACCGCCACCGCGAGAACCGGGGCAGCGGGCGGCCCAGTCGAGGGCGGCGTCGAGATCGGGAACATCGATGACCTCGAAGCCGCCGAGAACTTCGCGAGTCTCGGCGAACGGGCCGTCGGTGATGTTTCGGTGTCCGTCGTCGGACACCTGCACGGTGGTTGCGGATGTCAGGTCGGCAAGGGCGTGTCCGGTTACCCAGACGCCTGCGTTCTCCATCTCCTTACCGAAGCGCACCCAGTCCTCGGGCGTGCAGCCGTTGTCGAAATCGGCGCTCGGTGCGTTGATCAGCAGCATGTACTTCATGGTGAGGCTCCTCAGTGGCGTGTCCGACGTTACTTACATGATGACGACGAACGGAGTCGGCCGCTTTCGACACGATGCGTGAAGAATCTTCGAACATGCGAAAAACCCGCCGTCGGCAGGTGCCGTCGGCGGGTTTTCTCGTGAGTGACCGAACTACTTGAGCTCGGCGCTGGTCTTGCCGAGCACGCGACGCGCCACGATCAGTTGCTGAATTTGCTGAGTGCCTTCGAAGATATCGAGAATCTTCGAGTCGCGGCTCCACTTCTCGAGAAGAGGACGCTCGGAGTAGCCGTATGTGCCTGCGAGCTCGACGGCCTTGAGGGTGATGTCGGTTGCGGACCTTCCCGCCTTCGCCTTCGCCATCGACGCCTGCAGCGAGTTGGGTTCCTTGTTGTCCGCCATCCACGCTGCACGTAGCGCGAGGAGGTGCGATGCCTCCCAGTCGGCCTCGAGCCTCAGGAACTCCGCGGCGGCCGCATGCTGGTTGTACGCGGGTGTCGAGTACGAGATTTCGACGCCCGCGTCGTCGAGGATCGATCGGAGTTCTTCGAGTGCCGCGCGAGCGACACCGATTGCCATGCCTGCAACGAGAGGCCGAGTGTTGTCGAACGTCTGCATGACGCCCGCGAAGCCCTTCTCGGTGTTGACTTCCGCGGAGCCGAGAAGGTTGTCCTTCGGGATGCGGCAATCCTCGAGCAGGAGAACTGCAGTGTCGGACGCTTTGATGCCCAGCTTGTGTTCGAGGCGCGCGACACTGAGACCGGGTGCGTCACGGGGCACGACGAACGACTTGATCGCGGCCCGCCCCTTCGACTTGTCCACGCTCGCCCACACCACCACGTGAGTGGATCGCTCACCCGCAGTCACGAAGATCTTCTCTCCGTTGAGAACCCACTCGTCTCCATCGAGCCGCGCAGTTGCCGTGACGGCTGCGGAGTCCGATCCGAAGCTGGGCTCGGTGATGGCCATGGATGCCCACACCTTGCCGAACCGCTCGAGCTGTTCGTCGGTCGAGACGGCGGCGATGGCCGAGTTTCCGAGACCTTGGTACGGGATCGAGAGCGTCAGACCCACATCACCCCAGCAGGTTTCGATGACGTTGATGAGCGCGGCCATGTTGCCGCCGTTGGAATTGGCAGTCTTGCTCGGTTTGGGTGCGGATTCGCTGTCCTTCTCGCGACCACCGGCGGCCCCGCCGATGTCGTTTCCTGCGTCGGACATGCCCTCGACCATCGACGCCATGGTGTCGAGTTCGACGGGGTACGAGTGCTCGGCGAGATCGTACTTGCGCGAGATCGGGCGCAGTATCTCCGCCGCGACCTGGTGTGCCTGATTCGCCTGTGCCCGAAGCTTCTTGGGTAGTTCGAGATTGATCATCGTATGTGTCCTTGGGTCAAGGTCTGCAGGGGTGATGTCTACGAAAGACGGCGAATCACACGAGAACGATGCCCTCGGCAACGCCTACCGCGCGGAGGTCGCGGTACCAACGCTCCACTGGATGTTCCTTGGTGAATCCGTGCCCGCCGAGCAACTGAACCCCGTCGGACCCGATTTGCATGCCCTTCTCCGATGCCAGGCGTCGGGCCAGTGCGGCTTCGCGCGCGAACGACTTGCCCTGCTCTGCACGGGAGGCTCCGCGCAGAGTGACCAGGCGTAGACCATCGAGCTCGATCGCGATGTTCGCGACCATGAATGCGACAGCCTGGCGATGGCTGACCGGCTCACCGAACGCCTCGCGCTCGTTGACGTACGGCACGACGTAGTCGAGAACAGCCTGGCTGGTACCGGCTGCGAGGGCTGACCACCCGAGCCGAGCCGAGCTGATCGCGTCCGCGTAATCCAGAGCGCGCCGGTCGCTGTCACCGTCGCCAAGTAGAGCGGATTCGGGGACGGCGACGTCCGTCAGGTGAATTCTGCCCAGGCCTGCAGCGCGGAGTCCCATGCTTGGATCGGCCTCGACGACGACACCCTTGGTGTCGGACTCGACGATGAAGAATGCCGGTCGGCCTTCGAGCTCGGCTGCGACGACGAACAGCTCGGAACTCCCGGCGGCCGGGACGAGGCTCTTGACGCCGTTGATCCTGTAGCCGCTGGGGGAGCGGACCGCTTTGGTCTGCAGAGCGAATGGATCGAACAGGGCGCGTGGTTCGTTGACGACGACTGCAGCGTTGGGGACCTTCTCGCCGACGAAGGCAGGCAGATATGTCTTCTGCTGAGCCTCGGTGCCCCACTGTGTGAGGGCGACCGCGACACCGCTCGGTGCCAGAATGGGGAGTGCAAGTCCCATGTCGCCGTGCGCGAGAGCTTCGGCGACCAAGACGTTGGTGACGGCGCCGCGCTCGGTTGCCGCGCCGTCGAGTTCTTCGGGCACGTTGATGAGGGTGATGCCCAATTCGGCGCTGCGACGAACCAGATCCTCGGGTGAGGATGCGGACGCGTCTGCGTCGAACGCGGCTGGGCGGAGGATCTCCTCGGCGAATTCCTTCACGGTTTCGACGATCATGCGCTGCTCGTCGTCCGGAGTCAGGTCGAAGTAGTCGAGGTTCTTGACCGCTGCGTCGTCCAGACGTGCAGGCTTGTCGCCTCCGGCGACTTTCGCGAATGTGCGCGTCGCGGCGCCGAGGGTTCTGAACCCGGACTTGGTGCTCTGGTACGTCACCCGGTCGATGGTCTGCCGGAGGTTGTACTTCTCCGCCAGCTCCGATCCGGTGATGGCCGTGAGCACGCGCATCGCGGTGCCGATGGCATCTCGCTTGAACGGGTTGAGGCCAACCGCGGACGTATCGCGAGGCGCCTGGCGCTTCGTCTCTATCGCACTGTCTTGCTTGCTCATGATCACCAGCTGTTTCTCGGTGTCGGGCTCGGACTCCATCGATCTTACTGCGGAGTAAGTTAGCTGTCTACTCCCGAGTAAGAAAGCCACGCTCTGTGCACGTCAGGGCAGGTGTGGCAGCATCTGAGCCGTGCCGGTACTTGCTCAGATATTCGCCGCAGTCGCAGCTGTCCTTCACGCGGCCATCTTCGTGATGGAGAGTGTCGTGTGGACCAGACCCGTGATTTGGAAGCGGTTCGGCGTTGCGTCGCAGTCCGACGCCGACATCGTGCAGCCGATGGCGTTCAACCAGGGTTTCTACAATCTGTTCCTGGCCGTCGGCATCGTGGTCGGTCTCGTCATCGGGGGATCGGCAGGCCACGCGATCGTCGTTTTCGCGTGTCTGAGCATCGTCGGAGCAGCATTCGTGCTTGCAACGGGCGGCAGAAAGTACTTCCGGGCCGCATTCGTGCAGGGCATCACTCCGTTGATTGCGGTCGTGATCGCCGCAATCGGGTGACGCGAACGGCTATCCAAACGCTGCGAGAACGTTCTCGTGCAGTACTCCGTTCGTGGCAACGGCATTCCCGCCGTGGGGCCCCGGTGCGCCGTCGAGCGAGGTGAACCGTCCTCCGGCCTCGCGCACGAGGATGTCCAGTGGCGCCAGATCCCACAGCGACACCTCGGGTTCGGCGGCGACGTCGAGAGCTCCCTCGGCGAGCAGGCAGTAGGAGAAGAAGTCGCCGTAACCGCGCACGCGCCAGACCGCGTCGGTCAGATCGACGAATTTCTCGCGAAGCCCGAGTTCCTTCCATCCGGACAGGCTCGCGAAACTCAAACTCGCCGACGACAACTCACGTACCGAGGAGACGGATATCTTGCGGGCGTCGCCGCCGTCGTACGACGTCCACGCACCGTTGGACAGTGCTGCCCACCACCGACGATTCAATGCGGGAGCGCTGACGACCCCGACGACCGGAATGCCGTCCTCCAGCAGTGCGATGAGCGTGGCCCAGATCGGTACCCCGCGGACGTAGTTCTTGGTTCCGTCGATCGGATCGACCACCCACTGGCGGCCGCTCAACACTGCGTCACCACCGAATTCCTCCCCGAGGATCGCATCGGCAGGACGTTCCTGGCCGAGGATCGATCTGACCTTCTTCTCCACGGCGAGGTCTGCGTCGCTGACCGGGCTCAGGTCGGGTTTGTCGTCGACCTCGAGATCGAGAGCAAGGAAGCGATCGCGCGTGATGTCGTCGGCCTGGTCGGCGATGGACAGAGCGAGCTGCAGGTCAGCGATGTGGTCGGTCACGCGTCAACAGTAGAGGGGGTGACGGTACGACCGTCACCCCCTCCAGCGAGTCGTACGAGATCAGGCGGTGACCTCGTTCAGCTTTCCGGTTGCGACGTCGAAGACGAATCCGCGAATCGATTCGTGCTTGGTGACGAACGGGCTCTGCTCGATGCGAGCAATCGACTGGCGGACGTCGGCGTCCAGATCGCCGAACGCTTCCGCAGCCCAATTGGGCTTGATGCCGATCTCGTCTTGAATCCCCTTCTTGAAGTCGTCGTCGGTGAAGGTGAGCATGCCGCAATCCGTGTGGTGGATCAGGATGATTTCCTTGGTGCCGAGAAGTCGCTGACTGATGGCGAGCGACCGGATCTCGTCGTCGGTGACCACGCCTCCCGCATTACGGATGACGTGCGCCTCGCCCTCCTTCAGTCCGAGAATGCGATACACGTCCAAGCGTGCGTCCATGCAAGCAACAACGGCGACGTGCTTCGACGGTGGTAGAGGCAGTGGGCCGTCGAACTGGGCTGCGTAGTCGGCGTTGTTCTTCAGGTAGTCGTCGGTGACGGACATGGGTGCTCCTCGTGGATTCTGGGGGGTGGATTCTGGGGGGTCGGTACGCCTGGGCGCCGGTCGGGCCCTGGCGATCGGGGTGAACCGGTTCAGCGACAGAGGCTGGTATCGGTTCGGCAGAAGTCCACATGTCGACGGGCAACGAGCAGCGGATCCTTGACGCAGCGCGCATGGCCTGTGTCCGGTACCGAAGTTGCGGGTCGTGAGGCATAGCCGCATGCGTATGTGTCGATGAGGGAAAAGTAGCAGGCATACGCGCTGCTGACCAGGGATCTCGGGGGCATCGAACCTGCTCACGGCGCGGATGGGTCGGAAGGTGAGTGCGAAAGTGTGACCTGTGTCGCTACCGGGCGCAGGCGCCGGTTCGGTGACGGGCCCGCTGCCGGTAACGTTGTCTCTCGTGCATCCTGACGTCTCCGCGGACCTGAACGAACTCGACATCACCCTCACCACCATCGAGTCGGTTCTCGATGTCGAGGAACTGCGTCGACGGATCGACGAACTCGAACACCAGGCCGCGTCACCCGATCTGTGGAACGACCAGGAACACGCGCAACAGGTGACCAGTGCGCTGTCGCACGCGCAGGCGGAACTGCGTCGCGTCGAGGCTCTTCGGCAAAGGCTGGAGGACGTGCCGGTGCTGTACGAACTCGCCGAAGGAGAGGAAGGCGACGCCGCTGCGTCGGCAACGGCCGATGCGGATGCCGAGCGCGCATCTCTACGCGAGGACATCGCCGCAGCCGAGGTGCGCACTCTGCTGTCGGGTGAGTACGACCAACGCGACGCGCTGGTGAACATCCGATCCGGCGCAGGCGGTATCGACGCCGCCGACTGGGCCGAGATGCTCATGCGCATGTACATTCGGTGGGCCGAGAAGCATGGATACAGCGTCGAGGTGTACGACACCTCGTACGCGGAAGAAGCAGGTATCAAGAGCGCGACGTTCGCGGTGAAAGCGCCCTACACATACGGCACGCTCTCGGTCGAGCAAGGCACGCATCGACTCGTCCGCATCAGCCCGTTCGACAACCAAGGTCGTCGGCAGACGTCGTTCGCCGAGGTCGAGGTACTCCCGGTCGTCGAGACCACCGATCACATCGAGATTCCGGAAGGCGACATCAGAGTCGACGTCTACCGCTCGTCGGGGCCCGGTGGGCAGTCGGTCAACACGACCGACTCTGCTGTGCGTCTGACGCATATTCCGACCGGCATCGTCGTGACCTGTCAGAACGAGAAGTCGCAGCTTCAGAACAAGGTGTCCGCGATGCGCGTGCTCCAAGCCAAGTTGCTCGAAGTCAAGCGCAAGGAAGAGCGCGCCGAGATGGATGCCCTCAAGGGTGACGGCGGCAGCTCGTGGGGAAACCAGATGCGCTCCTACGTTCTGCATCCGTACCAGATGGTGAAGGACTTGAGGACCGAGTACGAGGTGAACAACCCCAGCTCTGTGCTCGACGGCGACATCGACGGATTCCTGGAGGCCGGAATTCGCTGGCGTATGAGGGGAGACGAGTAGAGACGATGTACTCGGCGCTCTCGCTCGGCCTCCCATCCGATCTGCGGGGATGGATGTACGGCAGCGGCTTGGAAATCGTGCTGTACGTCCTCGGCGGAATGCTCGTCGCGCGGTTGATCAGTTGGGTCGGTTCGCGAATCACCACTCGCATCGACTCGAACTACCAGCACAGCGACGCCCTCGTCAGGACCGAGGCCGCCAAACACCGTCACGCCCTCGCACAGGTCATCACGTGGGTAGCGGTAACCATCGTCTACGTACTCGTCACGATCGAAGTGCTGCGTAGATTCGGCTTCGCGGTGACGAGCCTCGTGGCACCGGCGACGGTTCTCGGTGCAGCGCTCGGCTTCGGCGCGCAGCGCGTGGTGCAGGACATTCTTGCCGGATTCTTCATCATCACTGAACGCCAGTACGGTTACGGCGACGTCGTCCAGATCGCCGTCAACGGTTCGGCGGAGGACGCCGAGGGAACCGTCGAGGACGTGACGCTACGCGTGACCCGGGTCCGCAGCGTCGACGGCGAGGTCATCACCGTGCCGAACGGGCAGATCGTCAAAGCGATCAACTTGTCGAAGGACTGGGCGCGCGCAGTGGTCGACGTGCCGGTGCCGTCGATCGCGGACCTGAACCGAGTGAACGAGATACTGCGACAGGTCGGGCACACGGCATTCGAGGACGCACGCCTTCGGCCGCTGCTGCTCGACGAACCCACGGTGATGGGTGTCGAGAGCATCGAGGTCGACCAGGTGAACGTACGACTCGTTGCTCGTACTCTGCCGGGCAAGCAATTTCAGGTCGGTCGCGACCTGCGAGTGCGCGTCGCAGCCGCATTGCAGCCCGAAGGCATCAGCGTCAGTCCGGACGTTTCCACCGCGGGCGTCGCTCCCGACGGCACGACCCGCAACCGGGAGGAAGATCTGTGACCGAACCCGACTCCGATCCGGATCGGCCGCGTCGATCCTGGGTGATCCCGACGCGCTTGTTCGGCCGGGTACGCACGTCGACGGTGCTGATCGGAGTGTGCTTCATCCTCACGGCGCTCCTCTACGACCAGGTGCGGCCCGAGCCTGCCGCTGTGGTCAACGGTCCGACTGCGGTGGACACCAGTCAGTACCAGACCGGGCCGCAGCAGCAGCCCGAGGAGCAGTACACCGAACCGTCGACCACCGTGCCGACGGTAACCACTACCTCGCCGTCGGGCACGCAGGACCCGTCGAGTCAGGAAGGAACGTCGGGTGCGCCCGGTTCGTCGACAGGCGGGCAGGAGGGGTCGACGACGCAGGATCCGACATATCTACCAGGGCTGACTATTCCGCCTCAGCTGCGTTCGTTGCTGCCCGCGCCGCCGAGCGCCACCGGAACTCCATGACGCCTCGCCCGGTCCGATGCTTCGGCCGGTTACCGGTCGGTAAGGACTACACTGGCGACCCGTGATCAGCACCACGAATGTGTCCAAGTCCTACAAGACGTCGACCAGGCCTGCACTGGACAACGTGACCGTCTCCGTGGACAAGGGCGAGTTCGTCTTCCTCATCGGCCCGTCCGGCTCGGGCAAGTCCACGTTCATGCGTCTGCTGCTGAAGGAAGATACGCCGACCTCCGGTGACATCCATGTGGCGGACTTCCACGTCAACAGGCTGTCCTCGCGGCGCGTCCCCAGATTGCGCCAGAGCATGGGATGTGTGTTCCAGGACTTCCGCCTTCTGCAGCAGAAGACCGTCGTCGAGAACGTCGCGTTCGCTCTCGAAGTGATCGGGAAGCCGCGCTCGATGATCAAGCGAACGGTCCCGGAGGTCCTCGATCTGGTCGGTCTCGGCGGTAAGTCCGATCGGCTACCCACCGAACTCTCGGGTGGCGAACAGCAACGTGTGGCTATCGCACGCGCATTCGTCAATCGGCCCCTTGTGCTTCTTGCGGACGAGCCGACCGGCAACCTGGACCCGGACACGAGCCAGGACATCATGATGCTGCTGGAGCGGATCAACCGCACCGGGACGACCGTCCTGATGGCCACGCACGACAACCACATCGTGGATTCGATGCGACGACGGGTCATCGAACTGGACAACGGCCGTGTGGTGCGTGACGAGGCCCGCGGGGTGTACGGCGTCGGCAGGTAGCGCTTCTCGGACACCCGACGACGACTTTCTTCTTTCTGCACACACCGAAGGGCCCGGATACCGCGATGCGCGCAAGTTTCATCACCAGTGAGGTTCTGACCGGATTGCGTCGGAACATCACCATGACCATTGCCATGATTCTCACGACCGCGATCTCGCTCGGTCTGTTCGGTGGCGGACTGCTCGTGGTTCAGATGGCGGGCAAGACGCAGCAGATCTTCCTTGACCGGGTCGAGGTGCAGATCTTCCTCACCGACGACATCTCGGCAACGGACCCCGATTGCGCGCAGGACACGTGCCGCACTCTGCGCAGCGATCTCGAACAGACACCGTCCGTCGAGTCCGTGCAGTACCTCAACCGCGACGATGCGGTGAAGGACGCCACCGAGCGTGTGTTCAAGGATCAGCCCGAGCTGGCGGAATTGGTCAGTCCGGACAGCTTCCCGGCGTCGTTCAAGGTCAAGTTGAACGACCCGGAACGGTTCGGCGTGATCAACGACAACTTCGCGGGACGGCCGGGGGTGCAGAGTGTGCTCAACCAGCGTGACCTGGTGGAGCGGCTCTTCAGTGTCCTCAACGGTGTTCGCAATGCTGCGTTCGCGATTGCCATCGTCCAGGCGATCGCCGCTGTCCTGTTGATCGCCAACATGGTCCAGATCGCCGCGTTCACCAGACGAACAGAGGTCGGGATCATGCGTCTGGTGGGTGCGACGCGGTGGTACACGCAGCTACCGTTCCTGCTCGAGGCGGTGGTGGCAGCGCTCATCGGTTCCGCGCTTGCCATCGCCGGATTGTTCACGGCCAAGAACATCTTCATCGACGACGTGCTGTCCGATGTCTACGACGCCAACATACTGGCGCGGATCTCGAACAGCGACGTTCTGCTGGTCTCACCGTTCCTTGCGCTCGTCGGAGTCGGAATGGCAGCTATTACCGGTTACATCACGCTTCGTCTGTACGTACGCGAGTGAGAGTGCCCGTGTCGGTCGGATGACTGCCGGAAGAAAATCGATTGCGCGTCGGTTCTATGCTGGAGCGGTTGTGTGCGGCGACACGCGCACGCCATGACGGCGCTCGAGAAAGGGCCCTGCAGTGAAAGAAAAGGGCCGCAAGGCCATTGCGACCAACAGAAAAGCGCGACACCACTACTCGATCCTCGACGTGTACGAGGCAGGGATCGCGCTCGTCGGCACCGAGGTGAAGAGTCTGCGCGAAGGAAAAGCGTCGCTGGCGGATGCGTTCGCGACGGTCGACGACGGCGAAATCTGGTTGCGTGGATTGCACATTCCCGAATACACGCAGGGCAGTTGGACCAACCATGCGCCGCGTCGTACCCGAAAGCTGTTGTTGCACAAGCGTGAAATCGAACGTCTCGTCGGCAAGGTCAAAGAAGGAAGCCTGACGCTCGTTCCGTTGTCCATGTACTTCTCCGACGGCAAGGTCAAGGTCGAACTCGCGCTCGCCAAGGGTAAGCAGGACTACGACAAGCGGCAGGACCTGGCTCGGCGAACGGCAGAACGTGAAGTGACCCGCGAACTGGGTCGTCGGATCAAGGGCATGCGCTGACCGCGATCCTCCTCGCTCTGGTTGCGGCAGTCGGGTACGGCGTCAGTGATTTCGTGGGTGGAGTCGCGTCCAGGCGAGTGGCGGCGCTGCGAGTCGTCATAGTCTCGTATCCGTTCTCCCTGGTGGTGGTCCTGCTGATCGCGCCGTTCGTCGGCGGATCGGTGTCGTTGACACCGATCCTGTGGGGATTGGCGTCGGGAGTCGCCGGCGGTCTCGCCGTCTGGTGGTTCTACCTGGCACTGGCCTCGGGGCCGATGGCGGTGGTCTCTCCGTTGACCGCTGTGCTCGTCGCAGGAATTCCGGTGGTTGCAGGATTCGCGATCGGGGAGCGTCCCGGAGCACTCGCCTTCGTCGGCATCGCGTTGGCGTTGGTCGCGGTTCTGCTCGTCAGCAAGGAATCTCCCGATACGACCACCGGCGAGGTGGCAGGCGGCCGTGAGATGAAGTTCACGCGGACCGTCGCGTGGCTGACGGTCGGGTCGGGCGTGACGTTCGCGGTGGCGTTCATCTGCCTGCATCGGATCGGCGACGGGTCGGGGCTGTGGCCGTTGGCCGCGTCGCGGGCGTCGGCCACCGCCGTCGTGTGGTGCGTGGCACTCGCCTCGGGACACTTCTCCCCGCCGCACGGCAGCGTACTGAAATTGGCCGCCTTCGTGGGAGTGCTCGACGTTGCCGCGAACGCGGCGCTGCTCTACGCGTACCAGGGCGGGTTGCTTTCGCTCGTCAGCGTCATCGCATCGCTCTACCCTGCAGCGACGGTGATGCTGGCGATGATCATGCTGGGAGAGCGGGTGGGGCGACTGCAACAGGCAGGAATGCTTCTGGCTCTCGCGGCGGTGGGTTTGATCGCCGTCGCATAGCGCGTGACTACCGTCGCACAGCTACGGGCGCAGATTGAATCCCGTCGGGCAGGGGTATCGACAGACGATGACCGTCCCACACAGCGCAGCCCCCACGCGAGTACTCGTCACCGGTGCAACAGGATATCTGGGTGGACGGCTGGCACCGCGGCTTCTCGATGCGGGATACACAGTCCGGGTTCTGGCCCGAAATCCCGAGAAGTTACACGGCGTGCCGTGGGCTGACCGAGTGGAGGTCGCGCGCGGTGACCTCGGCGATCGTGAGTCGCTGAAATCGGCGTTCGCCGACGTCGACGTCATCTATTACCTCGTCCATTCGATGGGCGCGCCCGGGCACGAGGATTTCGCCGCGGCCGAGCGGGCGAGCGCGGAGAACGTGGCGGCCGTCGCCGCGGACTCAGGCGTCGGTCGGATCGTCTACCTGGGTGGGCTCCATCCCGAGACGGGCGAGCTGTCGCCTCACTTGTCGTCTCGCGCCGAGGTGGGCCGAATTCTGATCGAGTCGCCGACGCCGACTTTCGTACTGCAAGCCGGTGTCGTGATCGGTGCGGGCTCCGCATCGTTCGAGATGATTCGCCATCTGACCAACCGTCTGCCAGTCATGACGACGCCGCGGTGGGTACACAATCGGATCCAGCCGATCGCCGTCCGTGACATCCTGCACTACCTCGCCGAGGCAGCCACCGCCGAACTTCCTCATAGCCGAACGTTCGACGTCGGGGGACCCGATGTCATGGAATACGGCGAAATGATGAACACCTATGCCGACGTCGCGGGTCTGCGCCAGCGCCGCATGCTCGTGCTGCCGGTCCTCACACCTCGGCTTGCCGGCCATTGGATCGGGCTGGTGACACCGATGCCTCGCGGTCTGGCGATGCCTCTGATCGAGTCGTTGCAGTACGACGCGGTGATGCACGAGTCGGATATCGACCGTGTCATCGGCCGTCCCGACAACGGGCTGACGTCCTATCGCGAGTCCGTTCGCCTGGCACTACGCAACATCGAGGAGGGCGAGACGGAGTCGACGTGGGCCGACACCTCGTCCGCACCGTCGGATCCGCTTCCGTCCGATCCGGATTGGGCGGGCGAAGTGGTCTACTCGGATATTCGGAGCGTCTATCTCGGCACCGAACCGGATGCGATCCGCCGCCGCCTCCGAGACGCCGTCCATGCGGTCGGGTCGTCAGGATGGCGCATCGACGACGACGGGTCGACGGATAGCGTTCGGCTGGTCTGTACCGCGTCGATCCCCGGGAACGCGTGGGTTCGGTTGGAGGCGAAATCAGCAGGTGGCGGAACGCGTCTGGAGCAACGGCTCGACTTCTTCCCACGAGGGCTCGCCGGGCGTGTGAGTTGGTACGGCTCGTTTCCACTGCGGAAGGTGCTGGCAGGGCGCATGTTGGCGGCCGTCGTCGAGCAGATCGATCGGGCCTGACGAGGAGCCGGCATATATCGGGATGATTCTGTCCGGCGAGCTTGTTACACTGAACAGCCCGAGCAGAGTGCACGGGCCATACGGGGCTGAACGGTTTCGACTCTGTATGTTGAGTCAGGGGAAGCGTGTCGGTGCAGGCGAGAGACCACCGTAAGCGTCATCGCAAACATATAAGCGCCGATTCCAATCAGCGCGACTACGCACTCGCTGCCTAAGTAGCGACTGCGTGTCTGTCAGTCCGGATTCGCCCTCGGTCCGGGTACTGGCATCAGCTAGAGGGCTTACCGATTCACTCGGCCACGGAGTGATGAGGAACATCAAACAGTGGCTGGGATCGTCATCCTGGCTTGTTTGCGAGATCAGGAGATCCAAGTAGAGGCATAGCAGACTGCACACGGAGAAGCCCTGGCAACGCAGCGGAGGACCCGGGTTCGATTCCCGGCAGCTCCACACAGGCGCCGGGCCGGAGAGCGACATGCTCACCGGCCCGGCGTTTTTTCGTCCAATGTCTGTCTGTGATTCCAGTAACTCGAGCCCCCAGAACATCGACCCAACCCGCGCCGCGAGCTGTGTCGAATACGGGGTATGAACAAGCCCCATGAGCCGAGGCTGTGGACCGGACGCACACCTTCTTCCGGCGCGCCCGTAGAGTGCGTCGTCCTCGTGCTGCACGGAGGCAAGGTCGACAGTCTCTCGCCGAGTAGGCCATGGCATCTGTCGGCGGTGCGGATGTGGCAGTTCACGCGTGCACTCCGAAGCGCAGGGCGCAGCCGAGGTCTTCTCGTGGCGCAGCTGCAGTACCGGTTCCGGGGATGGAACGGCATCGAGCGCAGTCCGGTGAGGGATGCCAGATGGGCGCTGCGCCGGATTCACCACGACTATCCCGACGTTCATGTCGTCGTCGTCGGGCATTCGATGGGTGGTCGAACCGCCGCCGCAGTCGCCGACGATCCTCTCGTCCGTGGGGTCGTGGCCTTGGCGCCGTGGTGGCCGGACGGAGGTGAGGTGGAGGCGATGAGAACGAGTCAGATTCTCAGGGTCGTGCACGGAGATTCGGACAGTTGGACCGATGCGGCCACATCGCGGCGTGCGACCGAAGCTGCAGCGAACGCAGGGGTGGATGCCGCGTTCTTCTCGATGCCCGGTGGACACTTCATGATTCGTCGACCGCGGTCGTGGGTGAAGACGACCACCGAGTTCGTGATGGACATGGTCGGGCGTGTTCCTGCCGAGACGGACGGAGTGACCGGGTGACGCGCCGATCCGTTGCAGTCGTGGGGAGCGGAGTTGCGGGCCTCACCGCCGCCTACGTGTTGTCGAAATCGGCCCACGTCACCGTGTTCGAAGCAGATGACCGACTCGGCGGACATGCCGATACCCACTACGTCGACGGCCCGACGGGGCCGATCGGGGTGGATACGGGATTCATCGTCCACAACGATCGCACCTATCCGACGCTACTTCGTCTGTTCGCCGAACTCGATGTGCCGACCAGTGAATCCGATATGAGCATGTCCATTCGATGTGACGGCTGCGGCCTCGAGTACTCGGGCGGGCAGGGAACCAAAGGCCTGATCCCATCGATCCGAACGCTTGCTCGTCCGCGGTACCTGGCGATGTTGCTCGAGGTCAAGCGCTTTCATCGCGAGGCGATCGCGGTGCTCGGATCGGGTACTCCGCACGAGAACGAGACGCTGGCCGAGTTCCTGTCGCGAAATCGATTCTCCGGTTACTTCGCTTCGCACTTCATGGCACCGCTGGTGTCGGCGGTGTGGTCGTGCGACCCTGCGACATCACTGCGCTATCCGGCACGCTATCTCTTCACGTTCCTCGACCACCACGGAATGCTCAGTGTCACCGGGTCGCCCGTATGGCGAACGGTGACAGGTGGATCCATCGAGTACGTGACACGCGTGGCCGAGCAGATCGACGAGGTCCGGTTGAGTACGCCTGTGCGGGCGGTCTATCGGCACGAGAACGGGGTGGACATCCGGGACTCCGCGGATGAGCTCCGACACTTCGACGCCGCGGTGATCGCGGTGCATCCACACCAGGCACTGAAAATTCTTGCCGAGCCGACCGCGACCGAACATCAGGTGCTGGGTGCTATGCCGTACTCGGTCAATCGAACACAGTTGCACACCGACGAGTCGGTTCTGCCTGCAGCCGTTCGGGCACGTGCGTCCTGGAACTATCGGATACCGACGTGTGGCGCCGAACCGGAGAACGTTCTGGTCAGCTATGACATGACGCGGCTGCAACGGCTGGACGGTCCTGGCCGGTATCTCGTCACGCTCGGCGGATCCGACGTCGTCGACCCGAGGACCGTCGTGGACGAGATGACCTACGAACATCCGCAGTACACGCCGCAGTCGTTGGCTGCGCAGAAACGACTTCCGGAGCTGGACACGGACACGCTGGCATTCGCGGGCGCGTATCACGGATGGGGCTTCCACGAAGACGGCGCGAAATCGGGCAAGGAGGCCGCCGAACGCATCGGCGGACGGTGGACATGACGGGGACCAACGCGATCTACACCACCACGATCGAGCACGTCCGCACTGCGCCCCTTCGCAATCGATTCCGCTACCGGAGTTACAGCTGGTTCGTCGATCTCGACGACATGCCGCGTATCGCTTCGTGGGCGCGCCCTTTGGCCGTGTTCGACGCGCGAGATCACATCGGCGACCCCGATCGCTCGATCCGAGCCAATCTCGACGCCTTTCTCGCCGAGCGCGACGTCGACCTGGAAGGTGGACGAATCACGATGCTGGCGAGCGCACGGGTGCTCGGACACACGTTCAACCCGCTCAGCGTGTTCTGGTGCCATGACCGTCGTGATCGGCTGGTCTGCGTGGTTGCCGAAGTGCACAACACCTACGGCGAACGCCATGCGTATCTGCTCCATACCGACGAACGCGGCGCGGCACGCACACGCAAGGAGTTCTACGTCTCGCCGTTCAACGACGTCGAGGGTGAATATCGGATGCGGCTTCCCGAGCCCGAGACATCGTTGGCGCTGTCCATCGTGCTCGAGCGAGACGATTCTCCGCCGTTCGTTGCGAACGTGGTCGGTTCGCGGCGGGCCGCGAGCACACGAGCCCTGATACGGGCGGCATGTGCAGTCCCGCTGGCGCCGCTACGAGTGGTGCTGCAGATCCGCTGGCAAGGAATTCGGTTGTGGGCCAGAGGCCTTCCGATCCGTCCGAAGCCGAGCGCTCCCGCTGTAGGAAAGGTGAACAGATGACAACGGTTCTTCGAGCCGATTCGGACGTCGATCGGCAGGTATGGCCCGGGATCGCGCACGTGCCGGCCGGCGTGAAGTCGACAGTGGCGGCCCCGGTCGCCGACTTCCTGTTCCGCCGAGCCGTCGGCAGGCTGCCCGTCCGAGTGCTGATGGACGACGGTTCGCTCATCGGCGGAGGCACAGCCGAGTCTCCGTTGATGACGATCAGGCGCCCTGCGGATTTCGCCGCTCGTGTGGGAGAGAGCGGGCTCATCGGTTTCGGCGAGGCATATATGGCAGGGGACTGGGACGCAGACGACCTCACCGCGGTTCTCGAGGTCTTCGCCACGCGAATGGCCTCGCTCATTCCCAGGTCGTTGCAGCGACTTCGTGGCCTGTATGTTCCCAAACCGCCTCGTGCGGAACGTAATACGACCAAGAATACGAGGTCGAACATTTCGCGACATTACGATCTGTCGAACGATCTGTTCGAGCTCTTCCTCGACGAGACGATGACCTACTCGAGCGCCCTCTTCGCACGCCCCGGCACGAACGACGACGGTGAATCGCTGGCCGATGCACAACGGCGCAAGATCGACCGTCTTCTCGATCGGGCGGGAGTCGGAAACGGCAGCAGGGTCCTCGAAATCGGCACCGGCTGGGGAGAACTCGCGATCCGGGCCGCCGAGCGCGGCGCGACGGTTCGCTCGGTGACGCTGTCGACCGAGCAGCAGGAACTCGCCGGCAAACGCATCTCGGAAGCCGGATGCGCCGAGCGAGTGCAGGTCGATCTGTTGGATTATCGTTCGGTCGACGGCGAATACGACGCTGTGGTCTCGGTCGAGATGATCGAGGCCGTCGGACATCAGTACTGGGGTACGTACTTCGAGACGATCGACCGCCTTCTCGCACCCGGCGGACGCGTCGCGATTCAAGCGATCACCATGCCGCACGACCGGATGCTCGCCACGAGGAACACCTACACCTGGGTGCACAAGTACATATTTCCCGGTGGGTTCCTCCCGTCCATTCGCGCCATCGAAGAGGTGACCGAGAAGCAGACGAGACTTCGTGTGCGAGAACGTTTGTCGATGGGTGACCATTACGCGCGGACGTTGGAGCGTTGGGACGAGACCTTCCGCGCCCATGCACGGGAGACGGCGGATCTGGGTTTCGACAGCGTGTTCGGCCGAATGTGGCACTTCTACCTGTGCTACTCGGCGGCCGGATTTCGGTCCGGTTACCTGGACGTACAACAGATCGTGCTCGACCGGAGGGAAGACAGATGAGCAGCACTCGAGACGACGGCATTGCTTCGCGCATCGCCGAACTACTGCGGCCGCTCGTCGGGGGTGACCTGCCGGTCCGCCTCGAGGCCTGGGACGGCAGCGTTGCGGGCACGCTCGGAGCTCCGACGGTGAGGGTGAAGACCCCCGACGTTCTGCGCCGACTGCTGTGGAACCCGGGCGAGCTGGGTGCTGCACAGGCTTACGTGCTCGGCGAACTCGATGTCGACGGGGACGTGGGCGACGCACTCGATCATGTCTGGTCCGAGGTACGGTCCAGGCGCCTGCAGGCGGTGCGCCCGTCTCCGATCGCAGTGGTGAAACTGGCTGCACTCGCGAAGGAACTCGGTGTATTCGGTAAGCCACTTGCACCACCTCGCTCGCAGGCAGTGGTGAAGGGGCGCCTGCATTCTCTGGTGCGTGACCGAGCAGCCATCAGTCACCACTACGACCTGTCCAATGATTTCTACGAGCTGGTACTCGATCCACGCATGGCGTACTCGTCGGGATACTGGACGTCGACGAGCGAGAACTACACGCTCGCCGACGCCCAGCGAGACAAATTGGATCTGGTCTGCCGAAAGATCGGGCTCGACGAGAGACCAGGGCAGCGATTTCTCGACGTGGGCTGCGGGTGGGGTTCACTGAGCCTGCATGCCGCCGAGCACTACGACGCTCAGGTGGTCGGCGTGACGATCTCGCGCGAGCAGAAGGCATTCGTGGACAAGCGTATTGCCGACCTTGGACTGCAGGACCGTGTCGAGATCCGTATTCAGGACTATCGCGAGATTCCGGACGGTCCGTTCGACGCAGTGGCCTCGATCGAGATGGGTGAGCACGTCGGTGAGAAGAACTACCCGACCTACACTGCGGCGCTGCACAGGAACGTGCGCCCCGGTGGTCGTGTGCTGATTCAACAGATGTCGCGCAAGGAGGGTGACAACCCGGGGGGAGGTGCGTTCATCGAGTCCTTCATCGCGCCCGACATGTACATGCGGCCGGTCGGAAGAACCGTCGCGATGATCGAGGAGGCGGGGCTGGAGGTACGCGACGTTCATGCACTGCGCGAGCACTACGTCCGGACGGTCGAGGAATGGACCGAGCGATTCGAGAACCGATGGGACGACGTCGTCGCCCTCGTGGGTGAGGAAGTCGCACGGGTGTGGCGGCTGTACCTCGTCGGTGGGGGTATGGCGTTCCGTGACGGACGCATGGGCGTCGACCAGATTCTGTCGGTACGTCCCGACTCGCACGGCCGTGTCGACATGGATCCGGTTCGCCCGCACTGGGTGGGCGCGGCAGGGCACGAACTGTGAATTCGTTCGACTGGTCGGACTTCCTGATCGTCACGGTGAGCAGCCTCGCCGCGACCGTGATTCTGATGGCGGTGACAGCGCTGATCGGATCTCGTACAGGCAGGCACAACGTCGTGGATGTGACGTGGGGCGGTGGATTCGTACTGATCGCCGTCGTCGCGGCCGCCGTGGGCACCGGTGAGCTGTGGCGCCGTCTGCTTCTCGTGGCCCTCGTCGCCATCTGGGGACTGAGACTCGCGTCGCACATGTTTCGTCGTTCGCTCGGCAAGGGCGAGGATCCGCGATACGAGGAGATGCTCTCGAAGGCGCCGGGCAATCGGACTCTGTACGCGCTTCGGAAGATCTATCTGACGCAGGGCGTTGCGCTGTGGTTCGTGTCGCTGCCGATTCAGGTTTCGGCTGTAGCGCACGGTTCGGTCGGGGTGGTCGTCGCCGCGGGAGTTGTGCTCTGGGTGATCGGGCTGACGTTCGAAGCCGTCGGAGACGCGCAGCTGAATGCCTTCAAAGCGGATGGCTCGAACAGGGGCAAGATCATGGATCGCGGGTTGTGGTCGTGGACGCGTCATCCCAATTACTTCGGCGACGCATGCGTGTGGTGGGGCATCTTTCTGCTGTGTGCGTCGGCGTGGCCGGGAGTCGTCACCGTGCTCTCTCCTGTGGCGATGACCTACTTCTTGGTGTTCGCTACCGGTGCGCGTCTGCTGGAGAAGACCATGTCGACCCGGCCGGGGTACGAGCACTATCAAGAGAGAACCAGCTACTTCCTTCCGCGTCCGCCCAAGCGAACCTGACACTTGGTGCAGTGCGCCGACGGGATCGATGTCGGGGGAACTAGTGTTGACCGGTAGAGAGATGGTCGATCCCCGGTCACACAGATCCCCGGTGACACCCCCGAGGTGAGAGGAAGGCGCATCGTGGCGCACGAGCGAGCTGGAACGGTTGCACTGCCCGAGGACCTCGTCGATGTAGCTCAGCTCGTGACGGCTTACTACTCGCGGACACCGGATGTGTCCGATCCGGGTCAGCAGGTCGTGTTCGGCACATCCGGGCATCGAGGGTCCAGTCTGGATACCGCGTTCAACGAGGCGCACATCCTGGCGACGACGCAAGCCATCGTCGAGTATCGCGCCGCGCAGGACATAACGGGACCGCTGTTCATCGGACGCGACACGCACGCGCTGTCCGAGCCGGCGTGGACCACCGCCCTCGAAGTCCTTGCCGCCAACGATGTCTCGGTTCTCGTCGATTCGGGTGACCGCTACACCCCTACGCCCGCCGTGAGCCACGCGATTCTGCGATACAACTCGTCCGGGTCCGCGGCCCGCGCCGACGGCATCGTGGTGACGCCATCGCACAATCCGCCCCGTGACGGCGGTTTCAAGTACAACCCTCCGCATGGGGGGCCCGCCGACAGCGATGCGACCTCGGTCATCGCGGCCCGGGCCAACGAACTGATCCGCGACGGGTTGACCGGGGTCAAGCGAGTATCGTTGGCGACCGCCCGGCGGACCATGGTGGATACCTACGACTTCCTCGGAACCTATGTCGACGACCTGCCGAACGTCGTCGACGTCGACGCGATCAGGGCCGCAGGAGTGCGCATCGGCGCCGACCCCCTCGGCGGCGCGAGTGTCGACTACTGGGATGCCATCGCCGAACGCCACAACCTCGATCTCACCGTCGTCAATCCACTCGTCGACTCCACTTTTCGATTCATGACGCTCGACACCGACGGCAAGATCCGGATGGACTGTTCGTCGCCGAATGCGATGGCGTCGCTGATCGCGGCCCGCACCACCTACGACATCGCTACCGGAAACGACGCCGATTCCGATCGCCACGGAATCGTGACCCCGGACGGCGGTCTGATGAATCCGAATCATTATCTGGCCGTTGCGATCGATTATCTCTTCACTCACCGACCCGGTTGGTCACCGAACACCAGGGTGGGCAAGACCCTGGTGTCGTCGTCGATGATCGATCGAGTCGTTGCAGGCCTGGGTCGACACCTTCTCGAGGTTCCCGTCGGGTTCAAGTGGTTCGTGCCAGGGCTGTTGAACGGCGAACTCGGTTTCGGCGGCGAAGAGAGCGCGGGAGCATCGTTCCTTCGGGCGGACGGACGCGTGTGGACCACCGACAAGGACGGCATCATTCTGGCGTTGTTGGCGTCCGAGATCACCGCGGTCACCGGCACGACGCCGTCTCAGCGGTACTCGGAGTTCGCGGCGCAGTACGGAAGTCCGGCATATGCGCGTGTCGATGCTCCCGCCACTCGGGAGCAGAAGGCTGTGCTAGCCGCCCTCTCACCCGAGCAGGTGACGGCAACGGAGTTGGCGGGTGAGAAGATCACGGCGACACTGACCGCGGCTCCGGGGAACGGTGCGGCTATCGGGGGACTCAAAGTGACCACCGAGAACGCCTGGTTCGCGGCGAGGCCGTCCGGAACGGAAGACGTGTACAAGATCTACGCCGAGTCGTTCAACGGTGAGGCGCACCTTGCGAAGGTTCAGTCCGCGGCACGAGATCTGGTGTCGCAGGCCTTGAATCAATCGTGACGAGCCAGAACACAGCGGACAACGTCGAAGAAGTTCGAACTCTGCCGTCGGAAATCTGGGTACTGATCTCGGCGAGTTTCGTGATCGCGCTCGGCTTCGGGATCGTCTCGCCTGCGTTGCCCCAGTTCGCGACCGAATTCGGTGTCGGAGTGGTCGCGGCGTCGGCGGTGATCAGTGCGTTCGCCATGATGCGTCTGCTGTTCGCGCCCGCCAGTGGAACGCTCGTACAGAAACTGGGTGAACGCCCGGTCTATCTGACGGGTCTGCTCATCGTCGCGGTATCGACGGGTGCATGCGCCTTCGCGCAGACATACTGGCAACTTCTGGTCTTTCGTGGACTCGGTGGTGTCGGCTCGACGATGTTCTCCGTATCTGCACTGGGTCTTCTGATTCGAATGAGCCCGGCGCACAGTCGTGGTCGTGTGTCGGGAATGTACGCGACCAGTTTTCTCATGGGGTCGATCGGCGGGCCTCTGCTCGGCGGCGCTGTCGTCGGGCTCGGGCTGCGGGCACCGTTCATCATCTATGCCGTCGCCCTCGTGATCGCGGCAGCCGTCGTCTTCTTCAGCCTCGACAATTCGAACGACACACGGGGCGAGAATGATTCGGCAGTACCTGTGCTGTCGCTGCGGGCCGCTCTGAAAATCCCGGCGTATCGCGCGGCGCTCTCGTCCAACTTCGCCACCGGTTGGGCTGTGTTCGGGGTTCGTGTAGCCCTGATTCCGCTGTTCGTGATCGAGGTTCTCGACCGGTCGGCAGCGGTTGCAGCGATCGCGCTCACGGTATTCGCCGTCGGGAACGCTTTGGTGTTGATCACCTCCGGTCGACTCTCGGACGTCCGCGGCCGCAAACCATTCATCGTGCTCGGACTCGTCGTGTCGGCCGGGGGAACAGCGGCGATCGGTCTGACCGACAATCTGCTGCTGTTCATGGCTGCGTCCTTCATCGCCGGGTTGGGTTCGGGATCGATGACGCCGCCGCAACAGGCCGCGGTGGCCGACATCATCGGATCCAGAGCCCGCGGAGGTCCGGTTCTGTCGACATTCCAGATGACGGCCGACGTCGGTGCGATTCTCGGCCCCGTCGTGGCAGGCGCCGTCGTGCAGTACTACTCGTACGGAGCAGCATTCGTCATGTCCGGTGCCGTTCTCCTCGCCGCGGCGCTGTGGTGGCTGTGTGTCTCCGACACCATGGTGCGATCGAAGGCAGCTGAATCTTCCGCGTGAGATAGGGCCGATCGTGGGCTCATCCGTACTATTCGGACTGTGAGTCAAAAGAAATCCAGTGTCAAACACACTCCGCAGCCGACGTCGAGTAGGTCCACCTACATTCTTGCCGGTGTGGCGCTCGTTGTGGTGGTCGTGGTGGTCGTCGTCGCAATTCTGTGGCAGCGCGGCGACGACGCTCCGCGCAACGACGGTTACGGTTCGGTCAAGGATCCGGCCGTGGTGTCGACGGTGCAGGACGGCGGCGTAGTCCAGCTCGGCCGTCCAGGGGCACCTGACACGGTGGACATCTTCGAAGACCCGATGTGTCCGTTCTGCGGGCAACTCGAGACCAAGCACGGACAGGAACTCGCCCAGAAGATCGACGACGGATCCGTTGCAGTCCGCTATCACATGGTGGTGCTCCCACAGTTGGACGAGGCATCGGCGAGCGGGAACTATTCGAGTCGTGCTGTCGCCGCATCGCATTGCGTCGCCGCCTCCGAGAACGCGATTGTGTATTCCGCATTCCATGCAGGCCTGTTCGACTCGAATTTCCAGCCCGAGGAGAACGCGGACTCCGATCGATCCGATTCGGAGCTTGCCGCGCTCGCGCACACCAGCGGCGCGTCCGATTCCACCGCCCGATGCATCACCTCGGGTGAGAAATCAGCGGAGGCAACGACCGATGCAGCTGCCGCACGGGAGGCGCTCGCTGCGTCGGGAGCCCAGGGAACACCCGGTGTTCTGGTCAACGGAGAACTGGTCGACGCGCTGCGCGATTCCGGGTGGGTCGAGTCGATCGGCTGACTTCGAGGTACAGCCACGACCAGGTGATTTGTCGCTCCGAGCGGGCATGGTGTAACTTCGTTCGAGCAACCGCATGACAAACGCGGAAGCGAAGTACGGGGCTATGGCGCAGCTGGTAGCGCACCACACTGGCAGTGTGGGGGTCAGGGGTTCGAGTCCCCTTAGCTCCACGTAATACTGAAACAGGGAGCCAATCCAAATGGGTTGGCTCCCTGTTTTGTTCTGTCCGGTCACCCCATGCAGCACAGCCGAGGTGTGCCGACGATTCCGCACCCCAACGTCGGCACACCTGACTGAGCTTGGGTTCGACTCCCAGTACTTGGGTTCAACTCCCAGTACTTGGGTTCGACGTTCTCAGTGAGCGGCGTCGAATGCCTGTTCCACCTCGGCGGGGATACGCCCTCGTGCCGAAATGGTGTAGCCGTTGGACTTCGCCCATTCGCGAATGGCCTTGGTCTGATTGGCGTCGCGCTTCGCGCCCGATGCCTGGGCGCCGACTGACTTCTTGGTTCGTTTTCCACCGACTCGCGCGGAGTGTTCGATGTAGTAGTTCAGTTTGCGGTGAAATTCTTTGGCGTTCTTGTCGCTCAGATCGATTTCGAAGCTGGCGCCGTTGACGGAAAAGGTTATGTGCTCGCCACCGGAATCGATTGGCTTGTCGTCGATATCATCGACGAGTTGTACATAGACTTTTTTGGCCATTCCGTAGTTCTCCAATGTATTCGGGGTGCGTCCGTATGCAACTCAACGACTATACGACTGTGCTCCCGAATAATCCATGTGGCTTCGTCATGCGACGGTTCGGATAGATGATTGCGCGTTCTAGAATCGTGAACTCGCGCCCATGAGTGGCAGGTTCCAAGAACGAAACAATTGCAAATCAGTAACGATCGGACTGTTCGGTCTGCAGCGCGTTACGCATCTCGTCCATTCCGATGAACTTGACCCGTGGACGCCCCTGTTTCTGCCCTTCCGTAATCTCCGCCTTGTCGATTCGAGACCAGTCCGAGAAGTCCAGCGATTCGGGTGACTTTTCCTGAAGAAGCGCGTCGAGTTCAGCACGCCCCATTGCAGGCGGCGTCAGGCGCCCACCGGCAATGTCGGAGAGAATCGACCGCACCGTTTCGGCTGCACATTTCTTGTTGGTTCCGATGACACCCGACGGTCCACGTTTGACCCATCCGGCGACATAAACGCCGGGCAGTTCCGCTCCGGTGGTGTCGGTGACGCGCCCACCGAGGTTGGGAATGGTGCCGCGACGTTCGTCGAACGGTACGGACGCGATAGGTTGCCCGCGATATCCGACCGATCGAAGGACGAGTCCGGTCCGGAGTGTCTCTATCTCATCGGTCCGGGCGGCCTCGACCGTGCCTTTTTCGTCGACGGTCAGCGTATTCCGCGCGAGACGAATGGCGGTGGCCGATTGCCGGTCGGGATTTCCCTCATCGTCCAAGATTTCCACAGGAGACATACAGAATCGGAACACGAGTCGTTTCTTTTGCGAACCTTCGAAATCAACGGTTGACGACTTGGTTGCGATTTCCCTGGCAAGTTGTACTTTGAGCGCCGTCGACGAGTCCGCGGTACCGGCTTCGATTGCAGCGCGGGTCGAGTCGTCGGGTTCGGCATCGGCCGCGGCCAGCTCGATATCGATCCACGGGCAGTCCATCAATTCGAGCAGTTCGGGGTTCGTGTACGCGGCCTGCGCCGAGCTGCGGCGTCCGACGATGACGACTTCCCGAATAGTGCTGTGCCGCAACTCCTCCAGAGCATGGTCGGCGATGTCGGTTCGTTCGAGGACCTCGATGGGGGCGAGAAGGATTCTGGCCACGTCCAGCGCGACATTCCCGTTGCCGATGATCACCGCTCTTTCTCCGGATAGATCGAATCGACGATGCGCGTGGTCGGGATGCGCGTTGTACCAGGCGACGAACTCAGAGGCCGAGACACTGCCCGCCAATTCTTCGCCGTCGATACCCAGACGGCGATCACCGGAGGCACCCGTCGCATACACGACAGCGTCGTGCCGAGCGATCAATTCCTCATGAGAGATGTCCCTGCCGATGTCGACTCCGAAATGCACTCGGACGCTCTTCTTTCCCGCGGCCGTGCGGAACAGATCGGAGACCGTTTTGGTGCCTGGGTGGTCGGGCGCGACTCCGGCGCGCACCAGACCGTACGGGGAAAGAAGGCGCTCGAACATCTCGACCTCGATCCCTCGAATGGAGGCCAGTTCCATCGCTGTGTAGAAGGCCGCCGGGCCGGTCCCGACGATCGCTACACGCTTTCCACTGAAGTCGACGCCCTTCCAAGTGGGGGAGGGGTCCTCGTACGTCCCCGATGTCGGGTGTGAGTCGAAATAGTCCGCGTTGAGATCGAGGTACCGGGCTTGCCCTACCTCCAGTTCGTGGTCGGCGCGTATGGCGTCCACGGGGCATTCGTCGACGCACGCTCCGCAATCGATGCACACGTCAGGGTCGATGTGCAGCATGTCGGCCGTCATGAAGCCGGGTTCGTCGGGTGTGGGATGAATGCAGTCGACCGGGCAGACATCGGTGCAGGACGCGTCGTTGCAGCACTGCTGGAGAATCACGAACGTCATGTATTGGTTCTACCGCGCAGGCTCTCGTCGGGTGCTGGGTTCGGAGGGACTGGCGCAACGTTTCGGTCACGACACGCTCACGATCGATCCTCGTTGCGTCCGGGGGTCGACTCTGCGGCATCCGTCTGTTTCACTTGTTGCGAAAGTGTCTGCTGTTGCCGGTGTGGCTCGTCTTGGTTCTTGGTTCTTGGTTGTTGGATCGTGCCGGTGGCGTGTCACCGGTGTTCTTTTCGCTCGTGAAACTCGGCTGGCTCGTGAAACTCGATGGGGAAGGGGAGTGGCACGCTCGATCGACGTGAGTGTGTCCAAACCGGAATGACTCGATCTGCTCTGCTGAGCGTCATGTCGGCCGGATTGTTGGCTGCCGCGGTCCTGGCGCCAGGGGTCGCAAGTGCGGATCCCGATGTCCCTGATGCTGCCTCGACAGGAAACGAATTGTCGGGCAGAACGGTGTTCGTCGATCCCGGTCACCAGGGGACAGGGCACAGTGAGAACCTCGGCAAGCAGGTCGACGACGGACGGGGCGGCACGAAGGATTGCCAGACCACCGGAATGACCACAGTCGACGGGGTTCCGGAACACACCATCACGTGGAACATCTCGCAACTCGTCGCATCCAGTCTGGAGAGCCTCGGCGCCACCGTTGTCTCCTCCCGCCCCGACGACTCGGGTTGGGGCGGTTGCGTCGACGACCGCGCACGGGCAGCGAGTGCGTCGGGCGCCGACGTCGCGGTCAGCATTCACGCCGACTCGACGACTACCGGCGTCGATGCCGACAAGCATGGATTCCACCTGATCGTTCCGACTCTGCCGATTCCGGACGCCGCTGCGAACGCCGCTCAGTCGGAGGGCGGCCGCGCCGCATCCACTTCGATGCGCGATGCGTATCAGCGTGCCGGGTTCACCCCTGCCAATTACGCGGGCGTCGTCGACGGCATTCAGGAACGCTCCGACATCGCAGGGCCGGCGCTGACGAGCGTTCCGCTCGTGTTCGTGGAGATGGGTAACGGCTCCAACCCCGATGATGCTTCGGTACTGGAAAGCCCCGAGGGCCAACTGAAGCATGCGATCGCCATCTCGACCGGTGTCATCGATTACCTGCTCGGCCCCGACACGGCGGTGGAGCCATCGACTGCTGAGGCCGTCACCGCTGTGGCCGATACTGCTGTGGCCGATACTGCTGTGGCCGATACTGCTGTGGCCGATACTGCAGGCACGAGAGCGCCGAATGCAGTGTCGAACCCGAGTGCGGTTTCCAGATTGATTGCGGGAATCGCGCCCTATGTCGATTCGGCGGGCATTGGTGCGCTGGCAGACCTCGTGACCGAGGACAATGTCAGCGCGGTATCGAACGTTGCGCAGGGTCTACTGAGACAGTTACTGGCACCCGAGTAACCTTCCGGTGCGTGGCACGCGCGCGAGACAAGCGAAAGATTCCCGTCGTCCTCGTCTCGGGATTTCTCGGTGCTGGAAAGACGACCCTGCTCAATCATCTGCTTCGCCACAATCGCGGTATTCGGATCGGCGTGGTGGTCAACGACTTCGGGTCGGTCAACATCGATTCCATGATGGTGGCCGGCCAAGTCGATTCGATGGTGTCGTTGGGCAACGGATGCCTGTGTTGTGCCGTCGACGTCGCCGATATGGACGCGATGTTCGACGCACTTGCCGGTACCGAGTCCAGCATCGACGTCATCGTCGTCGAAGCCAGCGGACTGGCCGAGCCGCGAAATCTCATTCGTCTTGTGCTGGCCAGCGAAAATCCTCGGATCGTCTACGGGGGGCTTGTCGGAGTCGTCGACGCTGTCGAATTCGTCGCCACGCGCGCAGCTCACCCCGAACTGGACAACCACCTCGGCCTCGCGGACCTGGTGGTCGTCAACAAGGTCGACCGAGTGTCGGGGGAGGACCTGCGCGGGGTGATCGAGACGGTGCGTGACATCACCGGGGAGACCCCGATTCTCGAGACGACGCACGGACGAATCGATGCAGAACTACTCTTCGATGTCCCCGATCGGAGACCTGATCGAGCCGGTGCGCGCCAACTCTCCTTCGACGAAATGCTGTACGAGGACGACGACCACGCATCGCATCTTCATTCGGGATACACCACCACGCTGTTCGAGAGCGATGAACCGATGGATCCGCGACGGCTGGTGGACGCGTTGGAGAATCCGGCGGGTGACATCTACCGAATGAAGGGCTTCGTCGATTTCGACGTCGAGGGGTACCGAGGGAAATACGTGCTGAACACCGTGGGCCGTCACATCCGGTTCGAGGCCGGGCGTTGGGAACACGACGAGCCGAGGCGTACTCGAATCGTCTTGATCGGCACCGATATCGACTTCGACTACGCCGAGGTTCGCCTTCTCGACTGCGTACGGAGACGAGGCGACGTCGTCGATAGATCTGCGATGCTTCCCGTACATAGATACACTCCGCAGAAAGAGTGATTCGGTACCGGATGGGGGCTCGATGTCGCGTACTTCCACTATTGCGCAACGTATTCTGACCATGTTCGAAAGTCTGCTGGGGATGCAGATTCCTCTGCGAGTTCGTGCGTGGGACGGCAGTGAAGCCGGAGTCCCCGGCTCGGTCACCATCGTATTCGAGAATCGACGTGCCCTTCGGCACGTGCTGTGGGCGCCGGGCGAACTCGGGCTGGTGCGCGCCTACGTATCCGGCGATCTGGACATCGAGGGCGATGTGCTCGAGCTGTTGTCCCTTCCTGGTCTGACCAAGAACCTGGGTGCCGCGGGGATCGGATCGGTGCCGAAGAAGGAGTTGGTGGCCGCAGCGGCCTCGCTCGTGGCGCTCGGCGCCGTCGGTCCTCGTCCGGCGCCTCCGGCGATCGAGGCGAGACCGCGTCGCGGCGTCAAGCATTCGAGATCGAGGGATTCGTCGTCGGTGTCGCATCACTACGACGTCGGAAACGATTTCTATCGGATTCTTCTCGGCCCGAGCATGGTGTATTCGTGTGCGTACTGGGCGCAGGACGACGGGTTGGACAAGGCTCAGTTCGACAAGCTCGACCTCGTCTGCCGCAAACTGGGGTTGGCTCCGGGAATGCGGTTGCTCGACGTGGGCTGTGGCTGGGGATCGATGGCGATACATGCGGCCAGGCACTACGGAGTCTCGGTCGTCGGTGTGACCCTCAGTCAGGAGCAGTTCCAGTGGGCCGTCGAACGTGTTGCGGCCGAGGGGCTCAGCGGCCTGGTCGAGATTCGCGTTCAGGACTACCGTGACGTCACGGACGGCCCGTACGACGCGGTGTCGAGCATCGGAATGTCCGAGCATGTCGGCGATGCGCAGCTCGCCGAGTACGCGAGAACGCTGTTCGGGTTGCTGCGGCCCAAGGGCAGACTCCTCAACCACGCGATCGCATCGGTGGCGTCCATTGCCGATCGAGGCGCCGAGGTGAACGCACACATGTCGGAGTTCATCGAGCGATACATCTTTCCCGACGGTGAGATCCTGCCGCTGAGCCGCACTCTCGACGCGTTCGAGCGCGCAGGACTGGAGACGCGAGACAGTGAGTCACTGCGCGAGCACTACGCGATCACGCTGCGCGCCTGGATAGCCCGACTTCGGGGGGAGTGGGATCGTGTGGTCGACCTAGTCGGCGAGCCGCGGGCGCGTACGTGGTTGCTGTATCTGGCGGGCAGCGCACTCGGCTTCGAAGAAGCTTCGCGTCTGACGATCCATCAGGTACTGGCCGTGCGACCGGACGAGGACGGCGTCAGCGGCCTTCCTCGGACCCGGACGCAATGGCTGGGTGATCCGCGGGAAACGGCGGACCGTCTCTAGAGGCCGACCCATTCGGAGGTGCCTTCGGCAAAATGCTGCCGCTTCCAGATCGGGACCTCGGATTTGATTCGTTCGACGAGTGTCGCGCACGTAGCGAACGCCTCGGCGCGATGTGGCGAGGCCACCGCGGCGACGAGAGCGATATCGCCGACGACGAGGTCGCCGACCCGATGTACCGCGGCAACAGGAAGTCCGGATTCCGATGCCACCTCTGCACAACAGTGTCGTAGGAACCGTTCGGCATCCGGGTGCGCCCGGTATTCGAGCGCGGTCACCGACCGGCCACCATCGTGATTGCGTACGACGCCGGAGAAGAGCACGACAGCACCGTGCTCCACTCCGGCGACTGCTGCTTCGACGAGTGCGGTATCGAGTGGTTCCGCGGAGATCTTCGCGAGCGGCTCGGTCATGCCTGGTCACTTCCTGACGTGTCGTCGTGGAGCCCGTCGCCTGCGACCTGGGCGAGCAGATGGTCGAGAATCGGGCCGAGGACAGCGAGACCGTCCTTCACACCGCCAGGCGACCCCGGCAGGTTGACCACCACGGTCGAGCCCGCGAGTCCGGTCAGTCCTCGGCTCAGAGTCGCGTGCGGGGTGACATGAGTGCCTTTCAGTCGAATCGCGTCGGCGATCCCGGGGAGTTCTCTGTCGAGGACGGCCTTGGTGGCTTCGGGAGTCGCGTCGGTCGGGGAGACACCGGTACCGCCTGTGCTGATCACGATCGACGGTGCACCGCTCAGGGCGTCGCCGAGACCGGCTGCGATATCGGCGTCGGCGTAGACGAGCGGTCCACGTACGGAGAAGCTGCGCTCGGTGAGCCACCGAGCAATCGACGGACCCGTCGTGTCTTCCCTGGTTCCGTTGGCGCCGCCGGTGGACGCGACGAGCACGACTGCCGAACGTGGGCCCGATCGCGGCGATGTTCGGTCGTCGGCGCTCTCGCGTGACCAACGTCCGTGTTTGCCGCCCTCCTTGGTCAGCACGCGCACGCCGTTCATCGTCGCCGCAGGGTCGACGGCTTTGACCATGTCGTGCAGAGTGAGACCGGCGACAGCGACGGCGGTGAGTGCTTCCATCTCGACCCCGGTCGGCCCCGTGGTCTTCGCGGTCGCCTCGACGGTGATCGTGGTGTCGGTGAATCCGAACCGAATATCGACCGAGGACAGCGACAGCTGATGACACAGTGGAATCAGTTCGGAGGTCTTCTTCGCACCCGAAATCCCGGCAATGCGCGCGGTCGCCAGGACATCTGCCTTCGGCATCCCATCGGAGCGCACCAGTGCCACCACTTCGGCCGTCGTCGCCAATTCGCCGGCCGCAACGGCGATTCGGGTCGTATCGGCCTTGTGCGAGACGTCGACCATCCGCGCACGACCTTCGGCGTCCAGGTGCGAGAACCCGGTCACAGTGCCACCACCGATACGTCGGTACCAGCCCCTAGAGCGGTGACGTCTGCATCGACGTCGACGAGTACGTCCGCCCACGCCATCGCGGCGACGAGATGGGATCCGGGACCTGCGATCAATGTCACCTGTCCATCCTGCACTGTGCCGCGGAGGAACTGTCGTTTGCCTGCGACCGAGGTGATCGAATTCTTCAGCGGCAGCCGTCGAGTGGGAATGGGCGCCAATCCTGCCGCCTCGCGCACGATGTCGCGTGCGAACACCAGGAACGACACGACGGTACTCACCGGATTGCCCGGAAAGCTCAGTACCGGTACGCCGCCGACGACGGCAGTGCCCTGCGGTCCACCGGGTTGCATTCGCACCGAACCGAACTCCCCGCCGAGAGGCCCGAGCACATCTTTGACGACCTCGAAGTCGCCCATGGAGACGCCGCCCGAAGTGATGACGAGTTCGGCGGATGCGACGGCGTCGTCGAGGATGCCGCGGAACACTTCAGGATCGTCCGAGCTGCGAAACACTGCGACGACGTCGGCGCCGTTCGCTCGCAGATGCGATGCGAGAGTGACGCCGTTGGAGTCGTAGATCTGTCCGGGACGCAATTTCTCGCCTGCGGACACCAATTCCGCGCCGGTGGTGACCACCGCGACCCTCGGTCTGCTGCAGACGTCGACGTACGGCAACCCCACTGCGGCCAGGACCGCGATGTGGCGCGGTTCGAGCAACTGTCCGGCGCGGACCAACACCGTCCCGGCACGGACATCGCTGCCTTGCTCGCGTACGTACTCACCCGAGTGTCGAGACACGGTGATCGTCACGTGGTCACCGTCGAGCGTCGTGTTCTCCACGGGCACTACCGCATCCGCGTCCTCGGGCACCGGCGCGCCCGTCATGATCTTCATCGCGGTATCCGGTGCCAGCGCTTCGGATCCCGTGTCTCCGGCCGCGATGGTTCTCGTGACGCGCAGGGTTGTCGGCACTGTTGCCACGGACGCCGATCGGACGGCGTACCCGTCCATCTGAGAGTTGCGAAACAGGGGGAGATCGAACGGTGAGAGAACATCGGCGTAGGCCACCCGGCCGAGTGCGTCGGACACCGGAACCGGTTCGGCCGACCGGATCGTCAACGGATTCAGCAGCCGGCGAGTGAGCACTCTGTGCTCCTCTACCGATGCTGCGCTCACGCTGTCCACACCCGAGTCGCCCGATCCGGTGCAGCCGTCACATATCGGTTCGTCATGAGTCCGATCCTAAGCGCGCCGGATCGGTGCCAATGCTCGGTGGATCGAACGTGATTTGCCGCGGGCTGCATACTGGATGTAGTTGCGTCGTACGATCGTCGCTGCGGTTCGAGAGTCGAAGGTGGGTGTCCATGTCCGTCAGCGGTGTCGTCGGGCCCGGAATACCTGTCGCGCTCGGAATACCTTCGGTGAAGACCACAGGTGACGTGGTGATGGACGACAGACCGGATGTGCCAGGGCTGATCGACCGCTTCGGCCGAATCGCGAAAGACCTTCGGGTGTCCATCACGGAGAAATGTTCCCTCCGCTGCACGTACTGCATGCCGGAGGCGGGACTGCCCGCTATTGCGACATCCGACCTTCTGAGCCCTACCGAGATCGGCAGGGTCGTCTCCATCGCGGTGGAGCAGCTCGGCGTGGAGGAAGTGCGGTTCACCGGCGGAGAGCCGCTGATGCGCGCAGATCTCGCCGAGATTCTCGCCGAGTGCTCACAACGGGTGCCAGGAATTCCGCTTGCGATGACCACCAATGCAGTCGGGTTGGAGCATCGGGCGGATCGCCTCGCTGCTGCCGGTCTCACCAGGGTCAACGTCTCGCTCGATTCTGTCGACCGCGCACACTTCGCCGAACTGACGCGCCGCGATCGCCTGCCGTCCGTCCTGGCCGGGATTCGAGCGGCACAACGGGCGGGTCTCACACCGGTCAAGGTCAACGCCGTGCTCATGCCCGAGACGCTGCACGGCGCGGTGGACCTCCTCGCGTGGTGCTTGAACGAGGGTGTGGCGCTGCGATTCATCGAGCAGATGCCGCTCGACGCCGATCACGAGTGGGCACGTGCCGACATGCTCGACGCGCAGCGACTGCTCGAGGTGCTGTCCTCGCGCTTCGATCTGCGCGAGGTCGGACGCTCGGATCCGTCCGCGCCTGCCGAGGAATGGGTCGTCGACGGAACCAGCAGCACCGTCGGCATCATCGCGTCCGTCACGAGATCGTTCTGCTCGGACTGCGATCGCACTCGCCTGACGGCAGAGGGCACCGTCAGGTCGTGCCTGTTCAGCGACGAGGAAACCGATCTGCGCGCCGCGTTGCGCGGGGGAGCGACCGACGACGACATCGCGCAATTGTGGCGCGGCGCAATGTGGAACAAATGGGCCGGACACGGAATCGATGCCGCTGATTTCGTGCCTCCCGAACGGAGCATGGGAGCAATCGGTGGTTGAGGTCCGGTACTTTGCGGGCGCGGCGGACGCGTCGGGATGCACGGCGGAGACGTTCGACCTGCAAGAAGGAAGCGATCTCGCGGCATTGAAGGCCGCGGTACTGCACAGGCACGGCGACGCGCTCGAGGACGTTCTTCGGGTATCTGCTTTTCTCGTGGGCGAGAATCTCACCCGCGATCTCAGCGCGACGTTCGGCGACAGGGTGGACATCCTGCCGCCGTTCGCCGGCGGATAGTGCCGAACGGGGTCGGTCAGTTCTCGGTCGTCCACCAGTCGTCGAACGGAGTGACCGGAACGGCGCGTTTGTGTCTGGTGTTCAAGAACATGCGCTCCAGCGTGTCTGCGACGTCGTCCGGGCTGTCCTTGCCCTCGAGGTAGTCGTCGATCTGGTCGTACGTCACGCCGAGTGCTTCCTCGTCGGGGAGGGCAGGGCGGTCGTCCTCCAGGTCGGCGGTCGGCACCTTCTTCCAGGTACTCTCCGGGGCGCCGAGTTCGCGGAGAAGTGCCGCGCCCTGTCGCTTGGTGAGTCCGGTGAGCGGTGTGATGTCCACGCCGCCGTCGCCGAACTTGGTGAAGAAGCCGGTGATCGCCTCGGCGGCATGATCGGTGCCGACGACGACGTATCCGAGTTCGCCCGCGAGTGCGTATTGAGCGACCATGCGCTCGCGGGCTTTGATGTTGCCCCGCACGAAATCTCGAATGCCCTCGGTACCCAGAGCACGCGCGGTGGCGACGGCCGATGCGTCGGCTGCGGCCTTGATGTCGACCGTCACCGTCCGATCCGGATCGATGAACTTCAGCGAGATCACGGCATCGGCCTCGTCGGCCTGGATTCCGTACGGAAGTCGGACCGCAAGGAATGCGGCTTCGCCGCCTTCGCTGCGTAGCTCCGAAGCTGCGCGCTGGCAGAGCTTTCCGGTGAGCGTGCTGTCCTGGCCGCCGCTGATTCCGAGGACGAAGCCCTTCGCAGGCGTCGCGCGTAGGTAGGCCTTGAGGAAGTCGACGCGTCGCGTGATCTCGGCCCTGGGGTCGATGGTGGACTGGACCGCCAGTTCGCGCAGGATGCGCGTGCGCAGTTCCGAACGTAGTAGTGCCATCGGGCCATCCTATGTCCGCACTCGGCCGCCCGTGGCGCGACGTCTGCCGACGGGCCGTGTTTCCGACGCGATGCCCGCTCTCTCCGAAGACCGACCGATGCGTTCTACCGAGTAACTCTGCGCACCAAGTCTTCCCAGGCGTCGGCGAGACGATCCATCGGCATTCCCAGATCGCGGAACTGATGGAGCACCAGGGAGGCCTCCAGCGGCGTCAGTAGGCCGTATGCGAGGAGTTCGAGGTCGCCCTCGACACCTGCCGCTCGGAGGAGGTTGAGCACGTGCGTGTAGTTGACCATGTGCGCCGGTGCCGAGTATCGAAATTCGAGGGAGTTCTCCGCTGCCCGCATGACCTCGCCTTGAACCTCGACGATGCTCAGGCGTGCTCGGCCGAATGCGACGAGTCTGTCGATCGGTTCGGCTCCTGGGCCGAGGGGAGGTGGACCGAACAGAAACCCGCTCTGGAGTTCCTTCTCGGTGTGATCGAGTAGCGCCCGCATCAGGCCCGACCGGCTGCCGAAGCGGCGAAATACTGTGCCCTTGCCCACACCCGCCTTGGCTGCGAGACCGTCCATGGTGACGGCGTCGGCGCCGATCGTTGCGACCAACTCTGCTGCTGCGTCCAGTAGTAGACGGCGATTGCGTGCTGCGTCGCATCGCTCGGTCTCCTCGCCTGCTATCGGGAGCATGAAGTCGGTCACATCGGACACTGTACCTGTACGGGAATAGATGTGGACCGCGGTCCGGTTGGGTGGTATGAATTGGGTCGAACACCGGCCACTACCCGAAAACCGAAGGAAGATCGACATGTCGCAAGCACACGTACTGGTTCTGGTCGGAAGTCTCCGCGCCGATTCCGTCAACAAGCAGATCGCAGACACAGCGGCCTCGCTCGCTCCCGAGGGTTCGACCGCTCTTGTCTACTCCACCGCTGCACTCGCCGAGGTTGCGTTCTACAACGAGGACATCGACGTCGACGGAAAGGTTCCGGCTGCGGCTCTCGCACTGCGCGCCGAGGCGGAAAAGGCTACCGCCTTCCTTCTCGTCACTCCTGAATACAACGGCACCATCCCCGCCGTCCTGAAGAATGCCATCGACTGGCTCTCGCGCCCGTACGGCTCCGGTGCTGTGAGCAGCAAGCCTGTCGCAGTCATCAGTGCCTCCCCGTCCGGGAACGGCGCCAAGTGGGCACACGACGACGCGCGTAAGGCCGTGGGCATCGCAGGCGGCAAGGTGCTCAAGGATGTCGAGCTCGCCATCGGCGGAACCATCGACAAGTTCGGTACGGCTCACCCGAGTGAGAACTCCGAGGTGTCTGCGCAGATCTCGTCGGTCGTCGCCGAGCTCGTGAAGGCTTCGAACGAATTGGTGTCCGCCTGACCCTATCGGTGATGAGTATCGTTTTCATGTAGAGTGTTGTCATGAAAGTACGGAACTCGCTGAAATCGCTGAAGGCCAAGCCGGGTGCGCAAGTGGTGCGACGTCACGGCAAGGTGTTCGTCATCAACAAGAAGGAGCCACGTTTCAAAGCGCGTCAGCGCTGAGATCCAGTTGCTCGGGCAAGGGTCCTCGAACCGTGCGGTTCGGGGGCCCTTTCTCGTATGTGATCCGACCGAGAACGAAGGGATGAAATGGGTCGATTTCACCCTCGGTGCGCGGCGTGTCGACTTGCTGTCCGGAGCGTGGCTCACGGGCCTGTCCGGTAAGTCATCGGCGAGCGAGGAGATGTGACGCACGACACGCCGGTATGGGCCGAAATTTCTTGGAATCGTAGGACGCTGACCAGCGAATTCCATGGATGTTGTTCGCAACATCTCGTGTTGTAGGCATATGTCGGACACTAGGTGTAGTGTCTGAACCGTCGAGAGGCCACAACGCGCGAAGCGGTGAAAACCCGAATCGAGCCCGTGGAAATCCCCTCGAAACCGTCGAGATTCCGGGTTCGATTCCGGACTCCGACTCGGGTCCTGATCTGGATCCTGGCCGGTGTCTTCGAGCCTCGAATGGTACCTCGGACGGCACACGTCAACGAACACGCAGTGCAAATCGACATCGCAGTGCATATCGACATCTCGGCGCATATCGACATCTCGGCGAACCCGCGATTTCGGCCAGGGAGAAGGGACCCCCACATGAGCATCACCGTCTACACCAAGCCCGCCTGCGTACAGTGCAATGCCACCTACCGCGCTCTCGACAAAGAGGGCATCGAATACTCCGTCGTCGACATCTCGCAGGATCCCGAAGCACGTGACTTCGTCATGGCGCTCGGGTACCTCCAGGCTCCGGTCGTCGTCGCCGGCGAGGATCACTGGTCGGGATTCCGTCCCGATCGCATCAAGTCGCTCACCGCAAACGCTGCTTGAAGACAGGACGGAGATGAGCTGTGACTTCGGCTCTCACTCCACCGTCGACACACCCGCTGGTCTACTTCTCGAGTGCGTCGGAGAACACGCATAGATTCGTCACCAAGCTGGGGATCCCCGCAACGAGGATTCCCCTGCGTCGCTCGGAGGGCCTCGAAGTAGACCAGCCGTATGTGCTGATCCTTCCCACTTACGGTGGCGGAACCACATTCGCGGGACGGGACACGGGGTATGTCCCCAAGCAAGTCATCAAATTCCTCAACGACAAGCACAATCGATCACTGATTCGAGCGGTCATCGCAGCGGGCAATACCAATTTCGGTGATTCCTTCTGCTTCGCAGGCGATGTCATTTCACAGAAGTGCGCGGTTCCGTATCTCTATCGATTCGAACTGATGGGGACTCCCGAAGACGTCGAGAGGGTCCGAGAGGGGCTCGTAGATTTCTGGGAGCGAGAGTCTCGGCGAGCAGCGCACGCACATTAGTTACAAGACTCGAAAGAAACTGGAGCGACAAGCCGTGGCACCGACCATCACCGAGGTAGCACCCGTCAATTCCGTCCGAGCGGATGGTGATCTCGACTACCACGCGCTGAACGCGATGCTGAATCTGTACGGTCCCAACGGCGAGATCCAATTCGAGAAGGATCGCGAAGCCGCCAATCAGTACTTCCTTCAGCATGTCAACCAGAACACCGTGTTCTTTCACGATCTGGACGAGAAGCTGGATTACCTCGTCGAGGAGAACTACTACGAGCCAGAGGTTCTCGACCAGTACTCCCGTGAGTTCGTCAAGTTCCTCATCAACCACGCGTATTCCAAGAAGTTTCGGTTCCCGACGTTCCTCGGAGCGTTCAAGTACTACACGTCGTACACACTCAAGACGTTCGACGGCAAGCGCTACCTCGAGCGATTCGAAGACCGGGTGTGCATGGTCGCGCTCACCCTCGCTGCAGGTGACGAGGCACTGGCAACCGACCTGGTCGACGAGATCATCGCAGGGCGCTTCCAGCCGGCGACCCCGACGTTCCTGAACTCGGGAAAGAAGCAGCGCGGCGAGCCGGTGTCCTGCTTCCTGTTGCGTATCGAGGACAACATGGAGTCCATCGGTCGTTCCATCAACTCCGCTCTGCAGCTGTCCAAGCGCGGTGGCGGTGTTGCCTTGCTGCTCAGCAACATTCGTGAGGCCGGCGCTCCGATCAAGCGGATCGAGAACCAGTCGTCCGGTGTCATCCCCATCATGAAACTGCTGGAGGACTCGTTCTCCTACGCCAACCAGCTCGGAGCGCGTCAGGGCGCCGGTGCCGTGTACCTCCATGCGCATCACCCCGACGTCTACAAGTTCCTCGACACCAAGCGCGAGAACGCCGACGAGAAGATTCGTATCAAGACTCTGTCGCTGGGAATCGTCATCCCGGACATCACGTTCGAGCTGGCGAAGAAGAACGAAGAGATGTACCTGTTCTCGCCGTACGACGTCGAGCGCATCTACGGAGTTCCCTTCGCCGACATCAACGTCAGCGAGAAGTACTACGAGATGGTCGACGACAAGCGAATTCGCAAGACCAAGATCAAGGCGCGCGAATTCTTCCAGACTCTCGCCGAGCTGCAGTTCGAATCCGGCTATCCCTACATCATGTTCGAGGACACCGTGAACCGGGCAAACCCGGTGAAGGGCAAGATCACTCACTCGAATCTGTGCTCCGAGATTCTTCAGGTCTCGACGCCGTCGGAGTTCAACGACGACCTCTCCTACAGTCATGTGGGCAAGGACATCTCCTGCAACCTCGGTTCGCTGAACATCGCCAAGGCCATGGATTCGCCCGACTTCGGCAAGACGATCGCTGTCGCGATCCGCGGTTTGACCGCTGTCTCCGACCAGACGCACATCTATTCGGTGCCGTCGATCGAGCAGGGCAACAACGACTCTCACGCCATCGGTCTCGGCCAGATGAACCTGCACGGATACCTCGCCCGCGAGCGCATCCACTACGGGTCGACCGAGGGCATCGATTTCACGAACATCTACTTCTACACAGTGCTGTTCCACGCGCTCCAGGCGTCGAACCAGCTCGCCAAGGACCGGGGCAGCTACTTCAAAGGATTCCCGGAGTCGAAGTACGCCTCCGGTGAATTCTTCGACAAGTACACCGATCAGGTGTGGGAGCCGAGCACGGCACGCGTCGCGTCGCTGTTCACCGAAGCAGACCTGCACATCCCGACGCAGGCCGACTGGACCACGCTGAAAGCATCGGTGCAGCAGCACGGCATCTACAACCAGAACCTGCAGGCCGTCCCGCCGACCGGATCGATCTCGTACATCAACAACTCGACGTCCTCGATTCACCCGGTCGCGTCGAAGATCGAAATCCGCAAGGAAGGCAAGATCGGCCGCGTCTACTACCCGGCGCCGTACCTCGACAACGACAACCTGGAGTACTACCAGGACGCATACGAGATCGGTTACGAGAAGATCATCGACACCTACGCTGCTGCGACGCAACACGTAGACCAGGGCCTGTCGCTGACGCTGTTCTTCAAGGACACCGCCACCACACGCGATATCAACAAGGCTCAGATCTACGCATGGCGCAAGGGCATCAAGACGCTGTACTACATCCGCCTGCGTCAGATGGCGCTGGAGGGGACCGAGGTGGAGGGTTGCGTTTCGTGCATGCTGTGAGCGGCGCTCTCTGATCGACACCCACTCGAACCCATTCAAGGACATCTCATGACTGCTGCACCGCATTCACCCGCGGACGGGGCAAAGATCAAACTGATCGACCGCGTCTCCGCCATCAACTGGAACCGTGTCCAGGACGACAAGGACGCGGAAGTCTGGGAGCGGCTCACCAGCAATTTCTGGCTTCCCGAGAAGGTGCCGGTCTCCAACGACATCCCGTCGTGGGCAACGCTGAACGCCGTCGAGAAGCAGCTGACGATGCGTGTGTTCACGGGTTTGACGCTGCTCGACACGATCCAGGGCACCGTGGGTGCAGTCAGCCTCATTCCCGACGCGATCACTCCGCACGAAGAAGCGGTGTACACCAATATCGCGTTCATGGAGTCCGTCCACGCCA
The DNA here is from genome assembly GCF_001895005.1 of Rhodococcus yunnanensis NBRC 103083. Classification (GTDB taxonomy): domain Bacteria; phylum Actinomycetota; class Actinomycetes; order Mycobacteriales; family Mycobacteriaceae; genus Rhodococcoides; species Rhodococcoides yunnanense. Next base: position 41,808 of record NZ_BCXH01000029.1, read on the forward strand.
AGAGCTACAGTTCGATCTTCTCCACACTCAGCGCCACCCGCGACATCGATGATGCGTTTCGCTGGTCCGAGGAGAACGCGAACCTGCAGCGCAAGGCCGAGATCGTCCTCGACTACTACAAGGGTGACGATCCACTCAAGCGCAAGGTCGCGTCGACGCTGCTCGAGTCGTTCCTGTTCTACTCGGGCTTCTACCTGCCGATGTACTGGTCCTCGCGGGCCAAGCTGACCAACACCGCCGACCTCATCCGCCTGATCATCCGCGACGAGGCCGTGCACGGCTACTACATCGGTTACAAGTATCAGAAGGGCCTGGAGAAGGTCAGCGAAGCTCAGCGCGAGGAGCTGAAGAACTACACGTTCGAATTGCTCTTCGAGCTCTACGACAACGAGGTCGAGTACACCCAGGACCTCTACGACGAGATCGGACTCACCGAGGACGTCAAGAAGTTCCTGCGCTACAACGCCAACAAGGCGCTGAACAACCTCGGCTACGAGGGCCTGTTCCCGAAGGACGAGACGGACGTGAACCCGGCGATTCTGTCGGCACTCTCACCGAACGCCGACGAGAATCACGACTTCTTCTCCGGCTCCGGGTCGTCGTACGTCATCGGCAAGGCCGTCAACACCGAGGACGACGACTGGGACTTCTGATCCCCCTATGCGAGCAAGGCCCTCCGGTTACGAACCGGGGGGCCTTCCTTGCTTCCGGATGTCGTCCGCGTTCTTCGGCATACGTCCCTGCTCGGAAAGCGCACGCCGTAGCAGGAATTCGATCTGCGCGTTGGTGCTCCTGAGGTCGTCGGCAGCCCAGCGGGCCAATGCGTCGTGCACCGCTGGGTCCAGCCGAAGAAGGATCTTCTTACGTTCGGCAGCCATGGGTCACTGGTACAACGATCCGGTGTTCACCACGGGCTGTGTATCTCGATCACTGCACAGGACGACGAGAAGGTTGGACACCATGGTCGCCTTCCGCTCCTCGTCGAGCTCCACGACATGCTTGTCCTCGAGTTTCGCCAAGGCCATCTCGACCATTCCCACAGCTCCCTCGACGATCTGCTGACGCGCCGCGATCACTGCACCCGCCTGTTGACGTCGAAGCATCGCCTGTGCGATCTCCGGCGCATAGGCGAGGCGGTTGATGCGTGTCTCGATGACTTCGACGCCTGCTGACCTGACGCGCGCGTGTACTTCGAGGGACATTGCCGCAGTGATCTCATCGGCGTTCTCGCGCAACGACATTCGGCCCTCGGCATCGTACGGGTAGCTGCCGGCGATGTGACGGACCGCGGACTCGGTCTGCACCGCGACGAACTCCTCGTAGTCGTCGACCTGGAACAACGCGAGCGCAGTGTCGGCGACCTGCCACACCACGATCGCCGAGATCTCGATCGGATTGCCGTCGGCGTCGTTGACCTTGGACTGACCGGTCTCGTGATTGCGGATCCGTGTGGAGATCGCCTTCCTGATGGTCAGCGGGTTGGTCCAGCGGAGTCCGGGTGTGCGGAGCGTGCCGCTGTACGAACTGCCCAGAAGTTGCAGCACGCGAGCCTGATTCGGCTGCACGAGGGTCAGTCCGATCAGGGCCGGCAGCGACAGGATGAACAGTACGACGCCCGCGACGCTCAATGCCGGCAACGACAGCGGCAGGCCGAAGATGAACGCGGCAATACCGCCGAAGAACAGGACGAGGCCGACGCCGAGCATCGACCACCCCGGCAGATCCCAGCCCGGGCGCTCGGCAATCGTGGTCGTCGGAGTACCCGTGGGCTTCTCGGCAACGGTCGTCAGTGTGGACATGTGAACCTCCCCGCGTCGTGGTGATACTAAAGTGATATCACATTTATGGTGACTCTGGGGTGACCGAGGGCGACATTCGGTCACTCTGAGTTATCGGGTGTGACATTCACTCACTCTGGGGTGACCGGGGGAGCGGATGTCAGCGACGGAACCAGGCCTCGGGACCGCCGGTGAGCGCCTTGTCGATTCGTAGGCGCGAGGTGTCCGAGAGATCCTCGGGCAGTGCGTCGGGTGCGAACCACTGCACGGCGAGGTTCTCGTCGTCGGCGACGTGGGCTTCGCCGCCGGTATGGCGCGCGAGGAAGGTGATGTCGAGGTACTGCGCCACATCACCGTTCGGGTAGGTGATCTTCTCGGTCACGTCGACGCTGGTCAACCGCACGAGCTCGGCGTCGATTCCGGTTTCCTCACCGATCTCGCGGAGCGCCGCAGGACCTGGTTCCTCGCCGGGTTCGAGGATGCCGGAGACGATCGCCCACAATCCGTTGTCTCGTCGGAGCGTCAACAGCACCTGGCCTTCGGCGTCGAGCACAACTGCACTGACGCCGGACAACCATAGCGGCGAGGTGCCGACCCGGTCGCGAAGAGCAAGGACGAATTCGGGTATCGGCATGTCAGGAAACGTACGCGTTCAGAGAGTTGGTCACATCCGCAACGATGGCGCGTGCTGCGACGATTCCGCTGCCGGACCACACCGTGTCGTCGACAGCGAAAATGCGGCCGTCCTTCGCCGCCCCGAGATCTTCCCACCCGGTACTGCCCATGACGTCGGTTCCGAAGGACTCACCGTCGTCGCCGTCGAAACGGACGTAGACGATATCGCCCTCGACAGCGGACAGATCGTCGGTCGAGACGGTGTTTGCTGCTTCGGTCTGCGTCGGCGGACGCTGGACTCCGACCTCGCCGAGAACTTCCCTGGCGAACGACGTCGGCGCATCGGTGACGATCGAATCGGGCAGGAACCGTACGACGGACGCCTGCGTCTGTGTTGCGTTCACGTCGCGTCCGGCCTGCTGGGCGTCGGCGCTGAAGCGGGCGAGTTCGTCGAATCCGGTCTGGCCACGGCCCAGTGCCGCTGCAGCTTGCAGGAATGTGCTTTTCCACCCGGCGTCGGAGCCTGTGAGGACTGTCGGCGCGATGTCGGTGAGGGAGGCGTATGTCTTCGACCCGAGAGAGTCGGCGCCGATGATCAGATCGGGATTCAGGGCGGCGATGGCGTCGACGTCGGGGGATCCGACTACGCCGACACTCGGAATCTCCGCAATACCGGTTCCGAGGTACAGGGCCTGGTCTCCGTCGCCGCGGAAGTCGGGATCCAGCGTCGATGCACCGACGACCCGCTCCCATACCCCGAGGGCGCACGTGGCGTCCACGGACGCGGAGTCGAGAACGACGATCCGCATCGGATCTGCGGGAACCTGTACGACGCCCTCGCTGGAGCCGACGGATCGAACCGCTCCTTCTGCTCCGGCCGGGTCGACCGGTGCGGTCGCCGGGCAGACCCCGGTGGTGGGGCGGTTGTTACCGACCACTCCTGCGCCAGCGACGTTGGTCGTGCTGCGCACGATCGTGGACGCGTCGTCGTTCGATGCCGGGGTGTCCGCACATGCCGCGGCGACGAGCGCGGCGCCGAGGGCTAGTGCGAGTGCGACTCCGACGCGTCGTGCGGATGACACGGCGGGCACGTGCGTGTGTGTGGGCAACTCGTCGAATTCCTTACCGAAGTGGGGTGCTGTCACACCTTATCCACCGTCCGATGGGCTCACGACATTCACCGCAGGTGGGTCGTGTCGGAGGCATACCGGGCCGACGTATCCGGTGGGCGCCGCAGTACCGGCGGGGTTCTCTTGCAGGTCCGACGCTCGAATACGACACACGGTAGGACCGGTTCGGCATGCCGCCGTCACACGGTCTACGATTCTTAGAGCGCAAGACACCAGGACGTCCCCTCGCATGCTCGGGGTGGGACGCATCTTCAGGAGGATCAGTGACTGCCCTAGCGCCTAGGCCGACTCCCGCTGTGACGGCGGCGAGGCCTTTTCCGCCGAGGATGGGACCGAAGGGTTCTTTTCTTCACAAGGCGGTGACGACGACTGATCCCAAGGTGTTGGGGATCATGTACATCGCGACCTCGATCGGGTTCTTCTTGGTCGGTGGGTTGATGGCGTTGTTGATGCGCGCCGAGTTGGCTGTGCCGGGGATGCAGTTCTTGTCCAACGAGCAGTACAACCAGTTGTTCACCATGCACGGCACGATCATGTTGTTGTTGTATGCGACGCCGATCGTGTTCGGGTTCGCGAATTACATTCTGCCGTTGCAGATCGGTGCCCCTGATGTGGCGTTCCCGCGGCTCAATGCGTTTTCGTATTGGTTGTATCTGTTCGGGGCGTTGATCACCACGGCCGGGTTCATCACCCCGGGTGGTGCCGCGGACTTCGGGTGGACGGCGTACACGCCGCTGACGTCGGCGTTGCATTCGCCGGGTGTGGGTGCGGACTTGTGGATCATGGGGTTGGCGGTGGCTGGTTTGGGCACCATTTTGGGTGGGGTCAACATGATCACCACGGTGATCTGTTTGCGGGCGCCGGGGATGACGATGTTCCGGATGCCGATTTTCACCTGGAACATTCTGGTGACCTCGATTCTGATTCTGCTGGCGTTTCCGTTGCTGACGGCGGCGTTGTTGGGGTTGGCGGCGGATCGGCATCTGGGTGCGCATCTGTTCGATCCGGCGACCGGTGGGGTGTTGTTGTGGCAGCACTTGTTCTGGTTCTTCGGTCATCCCGAGGTGTACATCATCGCGTTGCCGTTCTTCGGGATCGTGTCGGAGATTTTCCCGGTGTTCTCGCGTAAGCCGATGTTCGGGTACACCACGTTGATCTATGCGACGATCGCGATCGCGGCGCTGTCGATCGCGGTGTGGGCGCATCACATGTATGCGACCGGTGCGGTGTTGTTGCCGTTCTTCTCGTTCATGACGTTTTT
>NZ_BCXH01000030.1 GCF_001895005.1 Rhodococcus yunnanensis NBRC 103083
AGGTGAGCGGATCAACGATCCTTCATCGACCGCCTGATCTCGTCCAGCTTCTTGCGTCCCGCCTCTTCGCGTTCGTTCCACTGCTCATCGAGCGTACGGCCCGCCGGACTGCCGTGGTCCAGTTCCTCGCGGCCCAACGCTGTGGTGGTTCGGTTCTCGACTTTGTCTCGCACGTTGTCCCACGTCGGCACACCCTGATCGGTGAAGCCCGTACCTAGTCCCCCGCCGATGGACTGATCGATGACGCTGTCGCTCACCAATTCCGCGTCGATGATTCCAGTGCCGTACTGACCCGGCGGATCTCCGAGCGGCTGGTCTATGTGCGGACGCGTCGTTGCAGGAATATCGACATCGGGAATGTCGCCCGGCGGAACCGACGACGGATTCCGCTCTCCAGTCTCGAGATCCGCCAACAGCGCCGAGGCGGCGGCGTGTACCGGCGCGAGTGCCGGACGACCGGCCACCGCAGCCAGCACCTCGCGCACTACCGCGACATCGGTCCGATCATCCGTGGTCATACTTCCTCCCGAAATCTCGAAAGCTCGTACGACCCAGCCTACGGAATGGTCAGCTACGCAGTTCGGCTCCGACAGCGGCCTGCGCGGCCGCAACGGCGGCATCACGAGCCTCGGTTGCCTGGGCCTCGGTCAGCGTCCCCTCGGATCCGCGGAACACGAGTGCAAAAGCCAACGATTTGCGGTTCTCACCGACCTGCTCGCCTTCGAACACGTCGAACAAGCGGAGGCTCTCGAGCAGCTCTCCCGCGCCCTCCCGCAACGCAGCTTCGACGTCGGAGGCAGGCACCGACCGGTCGACCACAACGGCCACATCCTGCAGCACGGCCGGAAACGGCGACACGACCGGGGCCGGCAGCGATTCCGCGATCGGCAGGGCGTCGAGGTTCAGCTCCACCGCGCAGGTACGAGCCGGCAGGTCCGCTCGTTCCAACACAGCTGGATGCAGTTCACCCGCATGCCCGACGACAATGCCGTCGACGAGAAGCTCGGCGCAACGCCCCGGATGCCACGGCAGATACTGCGCTGCGCGGAACTCGATATCGACGCCCGCAGCTGCAGCGATGGTACGAGCGGCCGCAAAAGCGTCGGTGGCGTCCGCTGCGCGCCCTGCGCCCCAGGAGCCGGACGGCTCACGGTTGCCCGTCAACACCACACCCACGTACACCGGCTGGTCGGGCAACGACCCACGCAGTCGCTCGATCTCCTCTTCCGTCGGACGTGTGTGGACCGCGAGGGCATCGACGGCAACCGTGTGGTCGCCGGGGCGAACGACCTGAGCGATGCCGAACAGCGACAGATCTCGCTGACCGCGACTGACATTGCGCGCCAAGATCTCCAACAGGGCAGGAAGAACAGTCGTCGCCAGCTCCGGCCGGTCGGCTTCGAGGGGATTGAGCACCGATGTGGTGCGTCGTCGTGCGTCGTCGGCAGGAAGGCCCCACGTGTCGAACACACCGGTGGGCAGGAAGACCGTCGGGAGGACCTCGACGTATCCAGCGAAGGCGAGCGACTTCCCGACGGCCCGCTTCCGCTTCTGGGTCGCCGTCAACCCACGCCCGGCGGGTGCGGTCGGAAGTATCGACGGAATCGATTCCAGACCTTCCAGACGCAACACTTCTTCGACCAGATCCGCCGGTTGCTGCAAGTCTGGGCGCCAGGTCGGTGGGGTGACGATGAGCTCGCCGTGGCCGGTCGCGCTGACACCGACCTCGACGTCGCATCCGATCTGAGTCAAGCGGCGTGCCGCCACTCCGTTCGGGTAGGTCACGCCCGCGACGCGATCGGGGAGATCGAAGTCCATCCGGACCGCCGGAAAGGCCTGAGCCGACCCCTCGTCGGTCAGTAGCGGCTCTACCCGTCCGCCTGCGATCTCGACCAGCAACTGCGCCGCACGATCGAGGGCGGCCACGGGCAGCGCCGAGTCGACCGTGCGCTCGAAACGCTTGCTCGCCTCGCTGGAGAGCTTGTGCCTGCGCCCGGTGCGGAACACCGCGAGCGGGTCGAACGATGCTGCTTCGAGAATCACGTCCACCGTGCCGTCACCGACCTCGGTCGATGCGCCGCCCATGACGCCCGCGAGAGAGATGGCACCGGAGTCGTCGGCGATGACGACGTCCTCGGGATCCAGGCTCCGCTCGACGTCGTCGAGTGTGGTCAGCTTCTCCCCCTCGTGTGCGCGCCGCACGACGATGGTTCCGCTGAGTTTTGCCGCGTCGAACGCGTGCAAGGGCTGTCCCAGTTCATGCAGGACGTAGTTCGTCACGTCGACGGCGGCAGAGATCGGCCGGACTCCAGCCAGTAACAGGCGTCGCTGCATCCACCACGGCGTGACGGCTTTCGGATCGATACCGGAGACCTTGCGCAGCGCGAATCGCGTGGACTTCGACTCGGGATCGACGGTGACGGGCCACGCGTCGCCCTCGTTGTTCTGGACGGGCCCGGAGGCAGGGTCCGCGAACTCGAGATCGAAGCTGCTCGCCAGCTCACGGGCAAGACCTCGCACCGAGAACGCGTACCCGCGATCGGGCGTGACATTGAGTTCGATGACCGAATCATCGAGCCCGAGAACGATCTCGGCGTCGTCACCGGGAGCGGCGGTGCCCTCGGGGAGAACAAGGATGCCCGACTGATCGCGACCGAGGCCGAGTTCCTGCGTCGAGCAGATCATGCCGTTCGACGTCTTGCCGTACGTCGTGCGTGCAGCGATTGCGAACCCGCCGGGCAGAACGCTTCCGGGCAGGGCTGCGACGACGAGGTCTCCCTCTGCGAAGTTCCGAGCACCACAGACGATCTCCTGTGGCTCGTCGTTGCCGACATCGACGAGGCAGAATCGGATGGGCTTCTTGAACTCGGTCAGTTCGGTGATCGTCGTGACACGACCGACGACGAGCGGACCGGTCACGCCGTCGAGCGACTCCAGTTCCTCGACCTCGAACCCGACCCGCACGAACCCCTCGTCGAGCTCCTCGGGGGTCACGTGCCACTGCGGCGTTGCACGCTGCAGAATCTCGGTCAACCAGGATTGTGGAACTCGCACGATGTGTTCAGCTCTTTCTGCGTGTCGAAACTCGGCCAACGAAGATGAAAGTCAGACGCCTACGCCGAAGGGCAGCGTGAAGCGAATGTCACCCTCGACGATGTCGCGCATGTCCGGAATGTCGTTGCGGAACTGAAGCGTTCGCTCCAAGCCCATACCGAACGCGAAGCCCGAGTAGACTTCGGGGTCGATTCCGCTGGCCTGCAACACCTTCGGATTGACCATGCCGCAGCCACCCCACTCGACCCAACCTGCTCCACCCTTCTTCTTGGGGAACCAGACGTCGACCTCCGCCGAGGGCTCGGTGAACGGGAAGTAGTTCGGGCGCATCCGTGTCCGCGTCTCCGCGCCGAACAGGGCGCGCGCGAACGCGTCGAGCGTGCCGCGAAGATTGGCCATCGTCAGACCCTTGTCGATCGCCAGACCTTCTACCTGATGGAACACAGGCGTGTGCGTCGAATCCAGCTCGTCCGTCCGGAACGTGCGGCCGGGGCACACGATGTAAATCGGTACCTCTCTGGACAACATCGAACGAACCTGAACCGGCGAGGTGTGCGTGCGCAGCACCTGACGTGAACCCTCCGGCGCAATGTGAAACGTGTCCTGCATTGTCCGTGCCGGGTGATCCGGAAGGAAGTTGAGTGCGTCGAAGTTGAAGTGCTCCGTCTCGACCTCGGGGCCTTCCTCGACCTCCCACCCCATACCCACGAAAACATCGGCGACCTGGTCGGCGATGATCGTGATCGGATGGCGCGCACCGACGGGACGACGGTTCGACGGCAATGTCACATCGATCGTCTCGGCGACGAGGATCGCGGTGTCGCGCTCGGCCAGCAGCACCTCTCGTCGTGCGTCGAAAGCCTTCTGGACCCGGTCACGGGCGATCTTGACGCGTTTGCCTGCGTCGGCCTTCTGATCGCCGGGGATCGATCCGAGAGCGCGCTGCGCCAGCGCCAGTGGCGCCTTGTTCCCGATGTGCTCGATCTTCACCTTGGTCAGATCGTCCAGATCATGCGCCTCCGCGAAAGCCTTTTCCGCACCCTCGGCGGCAGCGTCGAGCGCAGCGAACTCCAGCACGCTCGGATCGACCGGCTGGGGGGTGTCGGCTTCTTTCTTCGCCACGAGAGGTGCAACTCCTTGATGGTCGTCGATATCGGTTGACAGCAGCAGTTCGACCCGCGAGTCGAGATCACAGGCAATTCTAGGGGACCGCCCAAGTCAATTTCGGCGAGACCTGCGCTGAACGCGTGCGCTGGTGTACAGACAGATCGCAGCCGCGGTAGCCAGGTTCAAGCTTTCCGCTCTGCCGTGAATCGGGATTCGTAAACGGTGATCGGCGCCGGCGACGACGTCCGGGGACAACCCGTGCGCCTCGTTCCCGAACAACCACGCGGTCGGCCCCGCAAGGATGTCGTCGGCGTCGTCGAGATCGATCTCGCCGTCGGCTGCAGTGGCCAGGATCGACAGACCGTGCCCACGCAGAGCTTCGACGCCCGCCGACACCGAGCGCTCGCGCGCGATCGGCAGATGGAACAAACTGCCCGCCGAAGCCCGGACGCATTTTCCGTTGTGCGGATCGACTGCGTCGCCGAGTAGAACGACCGAATCTGCTCCGACGGCATCGGCGACGCGGATGATCGTGCCCGCATTACCTGGTTCGGAGACTTCCACCGGAACCGCAACCAGCTGCGGAGCCGTACCGAGTGCCGTATCGACATCGACGTCGATGGTTCGGCACACCGCCACGATGCCCGGCGGCGTGACCGTGTCCGACAGGCCCTTCGCCGCTCGTTCGGTGATGGCGTGCGTTCGGACGCCCGACGTTCGCGCCAGATCGAGGACGACACCATTACGGTCGATCGAGTCCGCGCGGAAGAACAGCTCTTCGACGACGCCACTGTGCAACGCCTCGGCGACCGAGTTGGATCCCTCGGCGAGAAAGCGACCCGTTTTGCGTCGTTCCGCGGCGCGCAGGAGCTTCACAGCCGAAACGACCCGTGGAGTCCGCTCGGTGAGCGTGTCCACGGGCCGTTTCGGATCGAGATCGTCGTGCGTCAGCTTGCTCAGGCTGCTTCTCCGGCAGGGGCATTGACATCGGCAGGCAGTGCGGCCTTGGCGATGGCAACCAGTCCGGTGAACGCAGCAGCGTCCGAGACAGCGAGCTCGGCGAGGATCTTCCGGTCGACCTCGACGCCAGCAGCCTTCAGACCCTGGACGAAGCGGTTGTAGGTGATGTCGTTGGCGCGAGCCGCAGCGTTGATACGCGTGATCCACAGCTTGCGGAAGTCACCCTTGCGCGCCTTGCGGTCACGGTAGGCGTAGGTGAGCGAGTGGAGCTGCTGCTCCTTGGCCTTGGTGTACAGACGTGAGCGCTGTCCGCGGTAGCCCTTGGACGCTTCGAGAATCGAACGGCGCTTCTTCTGGGCGTTGACCGCCCTTTTTACGCGTGCCACTGGTAAATCCTGTCGATCTGGGGGCTTCTACGAACCCCGAATGGTAATGGGAGACGCCGACCAATTTCGTCGGCTGCGAAGTCCAGATCAGATGCCGAGCAGGCGCTTGATCCGCGGTACGTCGGCCTTCTTGACAACTGCGACGCCGTCGAGACGACGGGTCACCTTGGTGGGCTTGTGCTCCAGCAGGTGGCGACGGCCGGCCTTCTGACGCAGGATCTTGCCGCTGCCGGACACCTTGAATCGCTTCTTGGCGCCACTGTGGGTCTTCTGCTTGGGCATGGAGTCCTCAGTTCTGTAGTGCTCTTCGGTCTTGCTCGGCACAACCCTGCCAGCAATGCCGACAGGGTTGTCTTACGGGTCTGACGTGATCTGGTGGTCTCGTCTAGCTTGCAGGCGGCGTAGCAGCGGCTTCGCCGGCTGCAGGCTCGGCAGGAGCAGCAACCGGTGCACGCTGAGCGGGCGGGGCCGCTGCGCTTTCCTGCGCCTTGACGCGTGTCTTGGCACCCTTGTGCGGTGCCAGCACCATCGTCATGTTGCGGCCGTCCTGCTTCGCGGAGGTCTCGACGAAGCCGAGGTCGGCGACATCTGCACCCAAACGCTGCAGCAAACGGAAACCGAGTTCGGGACGAGACTGCTCGCGTCCACGGAACATGATCGTGACCTTGACCTTCGACCCGGCTTCGAGGAAGCGGATGACGTTGCGCTTCTTGGTCTCGTAGTCGTGTGCGTCGATCTTCGGTCGGAGCTTCTGCTCCTTGATGACGGTGAGAGTTTGGTTCTTGCGCGATTCGCGCGCCTTCTGCGCTGCCTCGTACTTGAACTTCCCGTAGTCCATGATCTTGCAGACCGGCGGACGTGCGTCGGGAGCCACTTCTACGAGATCGAGATCGGCTTCGAGAGCCAAGCGGAGTGCATCTTCAACACGCACGATGCCCACCTGTTCACCGCCCGGTCCAACTAGACGAACCTCGGGAACACGGATGCGATCGTTGATGCGAGTCTCAGTGCTGATGGGGCCTCCTAGGTAGTGCGGTGTGTGGTCGAGCCGACCGCCTGCCTCTGGCACAGCCCGCCTGCCCGGGTCCTTCGACACTGTCGCCGCGAGGACACTGTCCTCTACAACGAAAAAACCCTGCTCCAGCATTCCGCTGGTGCAGGGCCCGATGTCGACCGATCGATCCGTACCACCGATATGGCGTCGGATCTTCTCTTGCGAGAAAGCTCGCTGGACCCGCACCATGAGGGCTGCAGGACCTTCGAGCGACCGGACCGGAAGCAGCTGTAACGCTGCGTACCGGTGGGAGTCGGGCTCCACTTGCTGCCTCCGTACGGCGTCCAATCTTTTACGACTGGACACGTCGAAGACGGTCGTTGCAGAACTCTACCAGCCGATGTCCGTTCAACACGAATCGGCACTGGCACAGACGCCCGCAGAGCGCACGTGCAATCCTCGTAAGCATGACGAGCACCCCCGAACCCGGTACCGACGGCGCCAGCGCCGACGTTCGTGAACTCGCCGACGTTCCGGCTGTCGAAGTGATCAGCCGGGCCGCGGTGATGCTCATGAGCTCGGCTGCCGAGAAACTCGGACTGTCCGAGGCCGACCCTGCCGAAAGCCCGTACCTCGATCTCGACGAGGCCCGACGTGTCATCACAGCACTCGCTGGACTCGTCACCGCATCCGTCGAGTACCTCGGCCCGCACGCGGGACCGATTCGCGAGGGGCTGCAGGCGTTGCAGAAGGCGTTCCGTGAGACCTCCGCCCACCCCGACGAGCCGGGTAAGGGGCCGGGCGAGAAGTACACTGGCCCCGTCTACTGATCTCTCTGATCCTTCTGGTCCCGCGCCGCCTCACCCCCCGCTGCCTCACCCCCACTGCCTCACCCCCCTTTACGCAAACGCACGTGCGTTTGCGTAAGTAGAGCGGAAAGCCGCAGGACACCCCGCACTCCCCCGCAAACGCACGTGCATTTGCGTAGAGGGAGTGGGAAACCGCAGGACAACGAACACTCCCCCGCAAACGCACGTGCGTTTGCGTAAAGGGAGTGGAAACCCGCAGGACAACGAACGCTCCCACGCAAATGCTTGTGCGTTTGCGTGGGAGCGGCCTTGTGGATCAGATGCCCGTGGGCACGCTACACGGTGGCGGCTTTGCGCGGCCGACGCTTCTTGGCGGGCGCCTTCACCGGTTCGGAAACCGGTTCGCGGGTGAGCGCCTCCTGCAGGAACTTGCCCGTGTAACTCTCGGGCACCGCAGCGACGTCCTCCGGATTGCCTTGCGCGACAACCATTCCGCCGCCGGAACCACCTTCGGGTCCCATGTCGATGATCCAGTCCGACACTTTGATGACATCGAGATTGTGCTCGATGACAATCACGGTGTTGCCTTTGTCGACCAACCCGTTGACCACTCCGAGAAGCTTGCGAATGTCCTCGAAATGCAGACCCGTGGTCGGCTCGTCGAGCACGTAGACGGTTCGACCGGTCGACCGCTTCTGCAGCTCGGCGGCAAGCTTGACGCGCTGCGCTTCACCACCGGACAACGTTGTCGCGGGCTGCCCCAGACGTACATATCCGAGGCCGACTTCGACGAGAGTCTTGAGGTAGCGGTGAATCGACGTGATGGCCTCGAAGAAATCCGATGCCTCCTCGATCGGCATATCGAGAACCTCGGCGATGGTCTTGCCCTTGTAATGGACCTCGAGCGTCTCGCGGTTGTATCGCGCACCGTCGCAGACTTCGCACGGGACGTAGACGTCGGGCAGGAAGTTCATTTCGATCTTCAGGGTGCCGTCACCGGAGCATGCCTCGCACCGGCCGCCCTTGACGTTGAACGAGAAGCGTCCCGGCTGGTAGCCGCGTACCTTGGCCTCCGTCGTAGCCGCGAACAGCGTACGGATCTTGTCGAACACACCCGTGTACGTCGCCGCGTTGGAGCGCGGGGTCCGGCCGATCGGTGACTGATCAACCCGCACGAGCTTGTCGAGCTGGTCGAGCCCGTTGATGCGCGTGTGCCGTCCAGGCACCTGCCGTGCGCCGTTGAGCTTGTTCGCCATGACCGTGGCCAGAATGTCGTTGACCAACGTCGACTTGCCCGAGCCCGACACTCCGGTGACCGAGGTCAGCACACCGAGCGGGAAGCTCACGTCGATGCCGCGCAAGTTGTGTTCCCTGGCGCCGACGACAGTGACCTGACGCTTCTTGTCCACGACTCGGCGGAGATCCGGTAGTGGGATCTGCATGCGTCCGGACAGGTACGCACCGGTGAGCGACTCTTCGTTGGTAAGCAGATCCTCGTACGAACCGCTGTGTACGACGCGACCGCCGTGCTCACCCGCCAGCGGACCGATGTCGACGACCCAGTCGGACGTGCGGATCGTGTCCTCGTCGTGTTCGACCACGATGAGCGTGTTGCCGAGGTCGCGGAGCCTGGTCAAGGTGTCGATGAGCCGGCGATTGTCGCGTTGATGCAGACCGATCGACGGCTCGTCCAGGACGTACAGCACGCCGACGAGTCCCGACCCGATCTGAGTGGCCAACCGGATGCGCTGTGCCTCGCCTCCGGACAACGAACCGGCCGCGCGCGACAGCGACAGGTATTCCAGACCGACATCGAGCAGGAATCCCAGCCGAGCCTGGACCTCCCGCAGGACCTGACCGGCAATTGCCTCTTCCTTGGTGCCCAGGGTCAGGCTGTTCAAGAAGTCGGCGGTGTCCGAGATGGACAGCCTGCAGACGTCGGCGATCGACTTGGCGCCGAAGTCACCCGCCTCGATCGTGACCGACAGAATCTCGGGGCGTAGACGATCGCCGGCGCACGCGGGACACGGGACGTCACGCATGTAGCCGTCGTACCGTTCCTTCATCTGCTCCGATTCGGTCTGCTCGAGCCTGCGGTGCAGGAACGGCATGACGCCTTCGAATTCGGCGTAGTACGAGCGTGTTCGGCCGTATCGGTTCTTGTACTTCACGTGAACCTGATGCTCACTGCCTTCGAGGACAGCGCGTTTGACCTTGGCAGGCAACTTGCTCCACGGAGCGTCCAGATCGAATCCCATGGCGTCGGACAGGCCGGACAGAAGCCGACCGAAGTACTCCGACGTCTGCCCCATCGACCACGGCGCAATCGCTCCGTCGGCCAGGGAGAGATCGGGATCGGGAACGACGAGGTCGGGGTCGACCTCCTTGCGAACACCGAGCCCGAGGCATTCGGTGCAGGCGCCGTACGGAGAGTTGAAGGAGAACGAGCGAGGCTCGAGATCATCGATCGACAGTGGATGCGCGTTGGGGCACGCCAGCTTCTCGGAGAATCTCCGCTCACGATCGGCTGCGTCCTCCTCGCGGTCGACGAAGTCGAGGACAACAATGCCGTCGGCCAACCGCAGAGCGGTCTCGACGGAATCGGTGAGGCGCTGTTTCGAACTCGCCTTGACGGTGAGTCGATCCACCACGACCTCGATGTCGTGCTTCTCCTGCTTCTTCAACTTCGGCGGATCGCTGAGCTGATGAACGACGCCGTCGACTCTGATGCGCGAGTAGCCCTGCGTGTTGAGCGACTCGAACAGGTCGACGAACTCACCCTTGCGGGTACGGACGACCGGAGCCAGCACCTGGAACTTGGTGCCCTCTTCCATCGCGAGAACTTGGTCGACGATCTGCTGCGGGGTCTGCTTGGCAATCTTCTCACCACACACCGGGCAGTGCGCGGTGCCTGCGCGGGCGAACAGGAGGCGCAGATAGTCGTAGACCTCGGTGATCGTCCCGACTGTCGACCTGGGATTGCGATTGGTCGACTTCTGGTCGATGGAGACCGCGGGCGACAGACCCTCGATGAAATCGACATCCGGCTTGTCCATCTGCCCGAGGAATTGGCGCGCGTACGCGGACAGAGACTCCACATAGCGACGCTGCCCCTCGGCGAAGATCGTGTCGAATGCGAGCGACGACTTACCCGATCCCGATAGTCCCGTGAAGACGACAAGGCTGTTACGCGGCAGGTCGATGTCGACCCCCCGCAGATTGTGTTCACGCGCACCCCGTACTACCAGGCGATCCGCCACTGTGTTCCCTTCTTTGTCGAACGAGCAGGCCAACAGGACCAATACCGTGTACCGGGCCGATCGAACCGAAACGAGCCGATCGAACCGAAGTCCGACGAGCGCCAGCGCGAGGTCGAACCTCACGCAGTAGCAATGCTAGGCCGACCCACCGACACGTTCTGTCGGGCGAGAGCCGCACCTAGGCATTCCGCAGAACCCGGGCAGGCTTTCCGCACGCATCGACGGTAGCGTCCTGGAAATGGACGAGCACCTCATGGTCATCGACGACCAGTACACCGGCGCAGTGTCGCAGGGATCCGCCCCGCATCGACGCACCATCTCGGGCGGCACGATCACGAAGATTTCCGTCGGCCCGATGGACAACAACGCCTACCTCATCGTTTGTTCCGCGACCGGCCAGGCGCTGCTCATCGACGCTGCCAACGAAGCACCTCGGCTGTCGCAGCTCATCGACGAGAACGCTCCGACTCTCGCGCTGATCGTAACGACCCACCAGCACGGTGATCACTGGCAGGCGTTGGAGGACATCGCGGCCGGAACCGCGTGCCCGACTGCCGCGCACAGCCTCGACGCCGAACCTCTTCCCGTCACCCCGGATCGTCTTCTCGACGACGAAGAGAAGCTCGACGTGGGTGAACTCACGTTCGAAATCATTCATCTTCGCGGCCACACTCCGGGGTCGATCGCTCTCGCGCTCACCGACAAGGAGACCGGAGTCACACACCTTTTCACGGGCGACTCGCTCTTCCCCGGTGGCGTCGGCAAGACATCGGGCCCCGAGGACTTCACCCAGCTGCTCGACGACGTCAGTACCAAGTTGTTCGATCGATACGGCGATACCACCGTCGTGTATCCGGGCCACGGCAAAGACACGACACTCGGCGCCGAGCGTCCTCACCTCGGGCAATGGCGCGAACGCGGGTGGTGACCTCGCACGGGAAGTGAACCGGAACGGCGTGGGCTTGAAACCCGAGTGCCCTGGGTATGGCTACGGTGGAACGACGCGTGTGGCTCGGAAGATCGAACGAGCAACGCGCGTCAACATCGACGTTCATTCACGAACTACGCAGGAGGCTGTCAATGCTGGTCCGCCGTATCGCCCGTCCGCTGATGTCGACCATCTTCATCGCCGGAGGCATCGACGCGCTCCGGAATCCCGCAGGTAAGGCGAAGGCGGCCGCGCCGCTCATCGAACAAGGACAGGGCGCGCTTCCCGACAGTGTCACATCCAATGTCCCGAGCGACCCCGAAACGCTCGTGCGCATCAACGGTGCAATTCAGGTGGGCGGCGGTCTGCTGCTTGCCACAGGCAAAGCTCCTCGCATCGCATCCTTGGCGCTCGCGGGAAGCCTGGTCCCGACGACTCTTGCCGGTCACGCCTTCTGGAACGAGACCGATCCAGCAGCCAAGGCCGCCCAGCGCACCCAGTTCTTCAAGAACGTCAGTCTGCTCGGTGGACTTCTGATCGCCGCCGTCGACACCGAGGGCAAGCCGTCGCTCGCGTGGCGTGGTCGCCGTGCGGCCCGGAAGGCGTCGAAGTCCGTCTCGTCTGCGCTTCCGGGTTCGCACGACACTGCTGATCGCCTCGGCATCGCGTCGGATCGTGTGAAGGAACTCGCCACGGTCGCCGCTTCTCGCAGCGCCGATCTCGCGGATGCCGCACAGCCCGTCGTTTCCCGCTGGGCGGACGTCGCGGCCGAGAAGAGTTCCGACTTCGCCGACGCAGCGCAGCCGGTGGTGTCCCATTGGGCAGAGGTCGCATCCGAAAAGAGTTCGGACTTCGCGGACGCCGCGCAGCCGGTCCTCTCGCGGTGGGCCCACAAGGCCGCCGATCGTGGTTCGGACATCGCAGAGGTCGCTCAGAAGCGCGGATCCAAACTCGCCGACAAAGCAGCCGACCGCAGCTCCGAACTCGCCGAACTCGCACAGAAGCGCGGATCCAAACTCGCCGACAAAGCAGCCGACCGCAGCTCCGAACTCGCCGAACTCGCACAGAAGCGCGGATCCAAACTCGCCGACAAAGCAGCCGACCGCAGCTCCGAACTCGCCGAACTCGCACAGAAGCGCGGATCCAAACTCGCCGACAAAGCAGCCGATCGCAGTGCCGAACTGCTCGAACTGGCTCAGGACCGGGGCGGGAAATGGGCCGAGCTCGCGCAGGACCGCGGTTCCAAGTGGGTAGAACTAGCTGCCGACCGGACGGAAGGGCTGAGCAAGCGCGCCCGTAAGCGGGCCGAGAAGCAGAGTCGTGAATTCGACAAGGCAACCGAGAAGGCACGCGCGAAGTTGGAAAAGAAGGTCGAGAAGGCCCGCAAGGACCTCGACAAGCGCGTCGACAAGTACACCAAGTAAGTCCCAAACACTCAGCTCGATCGGATGGGCCCTGCCCTGAACTGCGGTTCTGCGGCGGGGCCCTTTCTCGTCGTAGACTGCTTGGGCGAATTTCGCGCCATCTTTTCTCTGCCGAACTCCCGAGGAGACCCTTTGCCGGACGACGGCCACATTTACCCCGATACGGTCGCGGACGACCTCACGACCGCGACCGAAGAGCCGCAGTCCGACAAGGACCGCGAACAGGCGTACGTCACCATGCTCTACGACCAACTGGACGCGCTGCGCAAGTACGCGCAGAGCCGTCTCAGCACTGTGCTTCTCGAAACCGGTGGCACTCCGCAGGCGCGGAGCGAGCGGGAATCGTTCAGCCAGCTGTACACGGACGACATCGCGAAGTACGACGCCGCCGAGAACGGTCTGTGCTTCGGCAGAATCGACCTGCAGCCATCGTCCGACGAGAATCCCGTCCGCTACATCGGCCGAGTGGGAATCCTCGACGAGGTCAACGACTACGAGACCCTGCTGCTGGACTGGCGAGCTCCGATGGCGCGGCCGTTCTACCTGGCGACCCCTGCTGCTCCCGAGGATGTTCTTCGGCGCAGGCACATTCGGAGCCGGAGCAGGCACGTGACGTCGATCGCCGACGAATATCTCGATCTGACTGCGGCTCGTACCGTCGGTCTCGATTCGACCGCAACAGGTGTCGCAGGTGAGAGTGCGCTCCTGTCTGCCCTCGACGCGGCACGCACCGGGCACATGAACGACATCGTGGAGACGATTCAAAGCGAGCAGGACGCGATCATCCGTTCTCAGCATCGGAGCGTGCTCGTGGTTCAGGGTGGGCCGGGAACAGGCAAGACAGCGGTTGCCCTGCACCGCGCTGCCTACCTGCTGTACACGTATCGCCAGCAGCTCGCCAAGAGCGGTGTGCTCATCATCGGCCCGAACGCGACGTTCCTCGACTACATCGGCCAGGTGCTTCCGTCGCTGGGCGAAACGGGAGTCCTGTTGTCCACCATCGGCAATTTGTACCCGGGAGTGCGCGCGACGCTGGGAGATTCGGTCACGGCCGCGCAGGTCAAGGGTTCGACATCGATGGTCGCGGTCCTCGCCAAGGCAGTCCGCGATCGACAGGAAGTTCCGACCGAACCCAGGCGGCTTCGATTCGACACCTACGACATCGTGCTCGACAAGAAGATCGTCACCAGGGCGCGTGGACGCGCACGCTCGTCGCGTCGTCCACACAACCTCGCTCGCCCTCTGTTCGTCTCCTCGGTCATCGACGGCCTTGCGCAGCAACTGGCTGCGAGGCTCGGCGAGAACGTCGTCGACGGAGGAAGCCTCCTCAGCCGCGACGACATCGCCGACATGCGCGACGAGATGCGCGAGGACGCGGACGTGATGGCTGCCATCGACGAGTTGTGGCCGGATCTGTCTCCGCAGCAGGTCCTGCTGGAGCTCTTCGCCTCCGAGGATCGGATCGCATCCGCGGCACCCGACCTGAGCGCGGCGGAGAGGCACTCGCTGCTGCGCACCGGTCGACGGTTCAGCACCGGCGACGCTCCCCTGCTCGACGAACTCGCCGAGCTTCTCGGCATCGACGACGCGGCCGAGCGGGAACGGGAGAATCGTCAGTGGCGCAGCCAGATCGCCGATGCGCAGGGAGCGCTAGATATCTTGACGGGTTCGGCACCGCAAGATCTGGAGGACGAACTCGATCCTGAAATCCTGATGGCCTACGACTTGATCGATGCCAGTCAGCTTGCCCGCCGCCAGGATTCGGGCGCCCGGTTGACCACGGCGGAGCGTGCGGCAGGTGATCGCACCTGGACGTACGGCCACGTGATCGTCGACGAAGCGCAGGAACTCTCCGACATGGCGTGGCGAATGGTGATGCGGCGGATCCCGAACCGCTGGATGACGCTGGTCGGCGACGTCGCACAGACGGGTGACCCCGCAGGAACCACCTCGTGGAGCGAGGTTCTGGAACCATATGTCGCACAACGATGGAAGCGAACGGAGTTGACGGTCAACTACCGCACTCCGTCGGAGATCATGGCGGTCGCCCGCGAGGTACTGGCTTCGATCGATCCGGTGCAATCGGTGCCCCGGTCCGTGCGTGACTCGGGTCATGCCCCCTGGGCGCAGCTGGCCGACGTCGCCGAACTGGCCGACGTGGTCGCGCAGCGGGTCGCCGAACACCCGAGACCCGGCCTGAGCGCGATACTCGCTCCCGTCGGCCTCGTCGCGGAACTGGCTCATCTGCGGTCGGAGTTCGTGACCGTATCGACGGTCAAGGATGCCAAGGGCCTCGAGTTCGATTCGGTTCTCATCATCGAGCCGGCTGCCATCGTCGCCGAGTCACCTCGGGGACTCGGCGATCTCTATGTCGCACTCACCCGCGCGACTCAGCGACTGGGTGTCGTACACACGACGCCACTGCCGGACGAACTGGCAGGGTTGAGCAGCCT
This sequence comes from Rhodococcus yunnanensis NBRC 103083, assembly GCF_001895005.1. Classification (GTDB taxonomy): domain Bacteria; phylum Actinomycetota; class Actinomycetes; order Mycobacteriales; family Mycobacteriaceae; genus Rhodococcoides; species Rhodococcoides yunnanense. Next base: position 15,376 of record NZ_BCXH01000030.1, read on the forward strand.
TCACACCCCTGTGTCCTGACACCACTGGCACGGCCGGATCCTCTCGGGGATCGGGCCGTGCCAGTGATGTCTCTTCAGCGATCTGTTGTTACCGCACGGTGTGAACGATGAGAACGTCGCAGGTCGACTTCCTCGCCGCGTCCGACGGCACCGATCCGAGGAGACGGCCGGTCAGTGAGTTGAGTCCACGGTTTCCGACGACCAGGAGGTCTGCCGAGACGTCGTCGACCAGCTGCAGCAGCGACTCGACCGGAGCTCCGACGATCGCGCGCTCGTCGATGGTCTTGGCGCCTGCCTTCGTTGCGTGCTCGCGCGCAGTCCGAAGAATGTCGTGGGTGGGAGCAGACCCGGTTATCTGGTAGGCGTCCTCACGCAACGCGTCGGCTGCCTGGGCCGTCTCCTTCGGATCCGCCGGGTAGTACGCGCACGCGATGACGAGCTTGGCGTCTGCGTCACCGGCCAGAGCAGCGGCCTTCTCTACAGCCCGCAAAGACGATTCGGAGCCATCGGTTCCGACGACGACGGTGCGGTAGGCACTCATTCATTCCTCCAGTTGTAGGTTTCGTCACACGATTCGTGACGCGTTCTTCCGCTGTCTTGTATTCCGTCACAGGGCACGTTTGCCCTGCCCCGAAACCGTGTCGATGACACTATCGGTATCCGTCGGTCGCGAGGCGAAGTTCGCCGACAACACGAACTCGCGGTCTCACATAGATTGGTGTGCATGCACATCCCCCGACCGCGGCGGGCCACGAAGACTGCCTCACTTGCGGTCCTGTCGATTGCGATCGTCGCAGTCGTCTCCGTGTTCCTCGTCGTTCGCCCCCTCAGCGAAGAAACCGACCCCAGCACTCTCGATACCACGGTCACCGTACCGGAGAGTCCGGGCTCCGCCCTGTCCGTGAACCTCGACACGCGCCTCTACATCCCGGCGACGACACCGGCACCCGCCGTACTGCTCGCACACGGGTTCGGAGGTGACAAGTTCTCGGTGGAGGCCCAGGCTCGATCGCTCGCACAGGACGGATTCACGGTCCTCACCTACAGTGCCCGCGGATTCGGTGCGAGCACCGGGACTATCTCGCTCAACGATCCCGATCGAGAAGTGGCTGACGGGCGTGCGCTGGTCGACTGGCTTGCAGACCGCTCCGAGGTCCAACTCGACGGTCCGGGCGACCCCAGGATCGGAGTTGCAGGCGGCTCGTACGGCGGCGCGCTGGCACTCAGTCTCGCGGGCATCGATCCGCGGATCGATGCCGTGGCGTCGGCGATCACCTGGAACGATCTGGGACAAGCACTGTTTCCCAACTTCGGCGTCACCTCGGACGACCAACGAGCGCGGCTCGATTCTCTCGGCACGCCAGCCGCAACGGTGTACGGCGGACCGGGAGTGCTCAAGCGAGGCTGGGCCGGAGTCTTCTTCGGTGCAGGCAGCGCACCCAGCGAATCTGCAGGTGACGCCCCGCCGGAACCAGCCGGGGCGGCACCGGGCTGCGGCAGATTCGCGCTCGAATTCTGTGCGGCGTATGGGCAGTCTGCCGTGACAGGACAACCATCCCCTGAACTGCTGTCGCTGCTGACCGCGCACTCACCCGCCGCGGTCGCGTCGAACATCACCGCGCCGACGCTGCTCGTACAAGGCATGCAGGACACACTGTTCGGGCTCGACCAGGCCGATACCACCGCCCGGCAGATCTCCGAGGCGGGTGGTGACGTCACGGTCCGATGGTTCGGCGGTGGGCATGACGCCGGCGGAACCAATGGCAGCGCCGAGAACGCGATGGAGGACTTTCTCGATGCGCACCTGCGCGGCGACGCCGCATCCGGTACCAGCGCTGCACAGCCTTTCGTGTATGCATTGCAGGGCTCGGCAGCAGAACAGGAACGGACCCGCAACCGCCGTATGACGGCAGCCGAGTACCCCGGCCTGTCACCGGACCAATCGTCGACGAACGACGTGCCCGTGGCACTCGCCTCGACGGGCTCGTCCGATCAACAGACCGTCCTTCGTCCACCCGGTGCGTCTCCGTCGGCGATCTCGTCGGTGCCCGGGCTCGGTTCGGTTCTCTCCACGCTGGCGGCTACGACGGCGGGCGCGCAGCTCTCGGCCGACATTCCAGGTCAAGCAGCCACGTTCTCCAGCGAACCTCTGTCGTCTCCCTTGTCGATCACCGGCTCACCGCGTGTGAACCTTCGAATCGGAGCCTTCGCGGGATCACAGGAAGCGGTGTTGTTCGTCAAGCTCTACGACGTGTCCGCCGATGGGCGCAGAACCCTCCCGGGGGGTGCGGTCTCGCCTGTGCGGCTTCCGGATTCGGCCAACGACGGTCCGATTCCCGTCACGGTGACGCTGCCCGGTGTCAGCTACGTCGTACCGGAAGGACACCACGTCGAGATCTCCGTCTCGACTACCGATCAGGCCTATGCGGTTCCGCTCGAACCTGCGCAATTCGTTGTTGCACTGGATGATTCGACCCTGTCGGCTCCCTCGGTCGACGGCGTGTCCAGCGGCACGAGCACGGTTCCGGTGGCACCGATCGTCGGGATCGGCTTGATCGCGGCAGCGGTCGCCGCGTTGATAGCGGTGAACGTGATCAGGTCGCGTCGACGGCTCGTCGCCGAGGTGGACGAGACACTCGTCGATACTCCCCTCGTCATCACCGACCTGGCCAAGACATACTCCAACGGGTTCAAAGCGGTCGATGGGGTCAGCTTCGAAGTACAGCAGGGTCAAGTACTCGGTCTGCTCGGACCGAACGGGGCGGGCAAGACGACGACGCTTCGCATGCTCATGGGCTTGATCACTCCGACCAGCGGTGACATTCGAGTTTTCGGCCACAAGGTATCCCCAGGCGCTCCCGTGCTGTCCAGACTCGGATCCTTCGTCGAGGGGTCGGGATTCCTTCCCCATCTGACCGGAACCGAGAATCTGCGGCTGTATTGGCAGGCAACGGGCCGACCGATCGAAGATGCGCATCTAGAAGAAGCACTCGACATCGCGGACCTGGGTGCCGCGATCGAACGAAAGGTCAAGTCCTACAGCCAAGGAATGCGTCAACGGTTGGCGATCGCGCAAGCCATGCTCGGTCTTCCGGATCTGATGGTTCTGGACGAACCGACCAACGGACTCGATCCACCACAGATCAGAACCATGCGCGACGTCCTGATCAACTATGCGAAGTCGGGACGCACCGTGCTTGTGTCGAGTCACTTGCTGGCGGAGGTCGAACAGACCTGCACCCATGTCGTGGTCATGAATCGCGGGTCGGTGATCAGCTCCGGCACCGTGAAAGAGCTGACCGCGTCGGGCGGGTTGACCGAGATCCGGGTCAGCGATGCCGAACGCGCGTCGTCGGTACTCGGCGAGCTCGGTTGCACGCCTGCCGTCATCGACGAGTCGACATTGCGCGCCGATCTCGGCACCATCGATCCCGCTGCCGTCATCCGTGCGTTGTTCGACGCAGGGCTGGAGGTTCGGGGGCTGTCACGGTCGACTCGACTCGAGGATGTGTTCCTCGATCTCGTGCACAACGACGCACTACAAACCACACCTGCGGTCATCGAATCCGAAGAGATGGTCTCGACGAAGGGCGACCGATGAGCACGACGCATACAGACGGGAGAGCCCCCGGGTACCACGCAGGAAGAACTCTCCCGTTCCGTACCGAGCTTCGCCGTCAGTTCGGCCGTCGGAGAACTCAACTGGCCGTCGGACTTCTCGCCTTGCTCCCGGTGATCCTTGCCATCGCATTCGCGGTGGGAAGCTCATCGGCAGACAACGACACCGGCGGCTTGATCGAACTGGGCACCCGCGGCGGCGTGAACTTCACCGTGTTCGCGCTCTTCATGTCGGTCGGTTTTCTGCTGATCGTGGTGGTAGCACTGTTCTTCGGTGACTCGGTGGCCAGCGAGGCATCGTGGTCCTCGTTGAGATATCTGTTGGCCATACCAGTGCCGAGAACGCGGCTGCTGATGCAGAAGGCCCTCGTATCCGCCACTCTCTCGCTCGTGGCAATTCTGGTGCTCGTGGTGGTATCGCTGGCATTGGGCACGGTTCTGTACGGAGCCGAGCCTCTCGTCACCCCGTTTGGCGACGGGCTGTCCTATGCCGACGCGCTCGGCCGACTCGTCATCGCGGTGCTCTACATCGCTGTGAATCTGCTGTGGGTCGCCGGGTTGGCGATGTTGTTGTCGGTACTCACCGACGCGCCGCTCGGCGCTGTCGGTGGCGCCGTCATGACGTCGATTCTGACCCAGATTCTGGATCAGATCACCGCGCTGGGATCCCTCCGCAATTACCTACCCGGCCACTACGCGAACACCTGGATCGACGCTCTGTCGCCGACGATCGAGTGGAACGACATGATCGTCGGATCCTTTTCTGCGCTGGCCTACGCCACAGTCTTCGGTGTCGTGGCGTGGCGTCGGTTCGCAACGAAGGACATCACCAGCTGAAGGGTCGAACGGTGTGCGGAAATCCCGTCGCTGGGGGGATATTCACCCACCGCTTCTACTTCTGGACCGCTGGTCCGAACACTCCCGACGGAAACACACCTTGGTCGACGACGCTGTCGCGCCAGGGCGATCCCAATTCGACCAGACGGGCGGCGCCTTCCTCCCCGAGGGCAGCCCACGGCGCGAGCGCCAAATCGTTGGTTATGTCCTCGACGAGCTCACGAAGATCGCTCCCGTGTTCGGTGAGGTCACCGTTCACATCGAGCACGTCGCGGTCTCGAAGCGCGTCAACGCCGTCCTTCCATTGCTCCTCCGACCATCCTCTTCGCTTCCGCGCGAATTCCTTCTCGAATCCTCGCCCTGTCGCGGTATGGGTGATCAAGGCTTGGATACCGCTCAATTCGGCCGTCTGCAGCGCCGCGATGTGGCCGTCACCGCGGTGCTCGCGCAGAAGCGTCAAGGCGTGCCAGAACCGCAGGTGCGGGGTCTCCGGCCAATCGAGTTCGGCGTACGCGGAATACAGCGGCCGTCCGTCGTCACCGGGAATGTGAGACGCGGCAATCGAGGCCAGCTCGGCTGCCTCGGCCATGTCCGGTGAGGTGAGGACTTCTTCGCCCAGTAGATGCTCGTACGCCTCGCCGACGGTTCGGTAGCGGATGTCGAGGATCTGCGCCGGTGAGACGATGGACCACGCTGCAGGAACGAAAGGCTCGATGGCTTCTCGGTTGAAGTTGTAGAACGTGGCCGCAACCACGCCTGCGCCCACAGGCCCCAGCGGCGCCGCACGGCCGGCGAAGTAGCAGGCACGACCGCTGAGCCCCGCTTCCTCCAGGGCGGTTTGGGTCTCCGGAACGAAGTAGGTCAACGAATGCAGAAGTTCGAGTGCGCGAGCACTCCGGCCGGCGGTGGAAGCGTCCATGCCGCAACCGTATCGAAACTCCCCTACTCGAGCCCGGCCGCATCCATGCCGCGCAGTTCCTTCTTGAGGTCCTGGATCTCGTCACGCAGACGTCCTGCCAACTCGAACTGCAGTTCTCGTGCCGCGTTCATCATCTGGTCGGTCAGGTTCTTCACGAGATCGGCGAGCTCCGCGCGAGGCATCGACTTGACGTTCTGCCCCTCGTAGACACCGGAGCTGACCGCACGCCCTTTCTCCCCTTGCGCACGACGCCCACGGCTGGCATTGCGACCGGAGCCACCGATCTCCACGGACTCGTCGGTGTCATCGGCTTCCTCGTACACCTGGTCGAGAATGTCGGCGATCTTCTTTCGCAGAGGCTGCGGATCGACGCCCTTCTCCTTGTTGTAGGCAACTTGCTTCTCACGACGACGCTCGGTTTCCTCGATGGCGTACTTCATGGAATCGGTCATCTTGTCGGCGTACATGTGCACTTCACCGGACACGTTTCGAGCGGCGCGACCGATCGTCTGGATAAGACTGGTTCCGCTTCGGAGGAAGCCTTCCTTGTCCGCATCGAGGATTGCCACGAGGGACACCTCAGGAAGGTCGAGGCCCTCCCTGAGGAGGTTGATTCCGACAAGCACGTCGTATTCGCCCAGGCGTAGCTGACGGAGCAACTCGACGCGGCGGAGTGTGTCGATGTCGGAGTGCAGGTAGCGGACACGGATTCCGAGCTCGAGCAGATAGTCGGTGAGATCCTCGGACATCTTCTTCGTCAGCGTGGTGACAAGAATGCGTTCATCCTTCTCGGTCCGCACCCGAATTTCGTGTACCAGGTCGTCGATCTGACCCTTCGTCGGCTTGACCACGACGTGAGGGTCGACCAAGCCGGTGGGGCGGATGACCTGCTCGACGAACTCCCCACCGGTCTGGCCGAGCTCGTACTTGCCCGGCGTCGCCGACAGATAGACCGTCTGACCGATGCGCTGGGTGAACTCCTCCCAGGTGAGCGGCCGGTTGTCGGTCGCCGACGGCAACCGGAATCCGAACTCCACCAGATTCCGCTTGCGTGACATGTCGCCCTCGTACATTGCACCGATCTGCGGCACGGTCACGTGCGACTCGTCGATGACGAGAAGGAAATCTTCGGGGAAGTAGTCGATCAATGTCGCTGGTGCGGTTCCCGGTCCGCGACCGTCGATGTGACGCGAATAATTCTCGATACCCGAGCAGAATCCGACCTGCTTGATCATCTCGAGGTCGTACTGCGTACGCATACGCAACCGCTGAGCTTCCAGTAGCTTGCCCTTGTTCTCGAGCTCGGCGAGACGGTCCTCCAACTCGGCCTCGATGTTCTTGACCGCCGCTTCCATACGCTCCGGCCCTGCCACGTAATGCGTAGCCGGGAATATGCGCACCGAATCCACCTTGCGGACCGTGTCACCGGTCAACGGGTGTAGGTAATAGAGCGCCTCGATCTCGTCGCCGAAGAACTCGATCCGGACCGCGAGCTCCTCGTACGAGGGAATGATCTCCACCGTATCGCCCCGGACACGGAACGAACCCCTGGTGAATGCCATGTCGTTGCGGGTGTACTGCACATCGACGAGCAGACGCAGCAACGCGTCGCGCGGCACCTCGACACCGACCTCGAGCTGAACGGAACGGTCGACGTACGACTGCGGAGTACCCAAACCGTAAATGCACGACACCGAGGCCACCACCACTACATCCCGACGGGACAGCAAATTTGCCGTGGCAGAGTGCCGCAACCGCTCGACATCGTCATTGATCGACGAGTCCTTCTCGATGTAGGTGTCCGTCTGCGCGATGTACGCCTCGGGCTGGTAGTAGTCGTAGTACGAAACGAAGTACTCCACCGAGTTGTTCGGCAACATATCCCGCAGCTCGTTGGCCAGCTGCGCGGCGAGGGTCTTGTTCGGAGCCATGACCAGCGTCGGCCGCTGCAACTTCTCGATCAGCCACGCCGTCGTCGCGGACTTACCAGTACCCGTGGCACCGAGCAGCACCACGTCCTTCTCGTCCGCCCTGATACGCCGCTCCAGCTCAGCGATGGCTGCAGGCTGATCGCCTGCAGGCTTGTGTTCGCTGACGACCTCGAACGCGGCGCCAGTCCGCTCGATCTCGCCGACAGGGCGGTGTTCGGAATGAGCCACCACGGGATGTTCGGATGCAAACGCCATGATCTCAGCGTAGACGTGACCACCGACAGGTTCGATCCCTGCGAGACCGGACCGCAACCGACGGCCGACCCGGTAGCTTGATCACCCATGAACGACAGCGCGACTCCCCACCATTCCGCAGGCTCCACTCCCGCTACTTCAGGTCATTCCGCAGGCTCCACTCCCGCTACTTCAGGTCATTCCGCAGGCTCCACTCCCGCTACGTCAGAGTCACACATCCACGCGCCCAAGGTCGAGTACTTCGACGTGCCAGGTCTCACCAACACGGACCCGAAGGGCTTCGTGCGGCCAGTGGATGAATACCGCGTCGAGGAGTGGGGCCTGTACATGGCCCGACCTTCGGACCATCCCCAATTCGACTATCTGCAATCGTGGCTGCTGCCAAGCCTCGGCCTTCGCGCGTCCATCTTCCACTTCGTTCCCGGATCCGTGCGTGACCAGAACTACTACATCGACGTCGGGGAATTCGCGGCAGGCACCGATGTGTGGACGTCCGTGGACCATTACCTCGACATCGTCGTCAGGACAGGGCGGGGGTTCGACTTCCTCGACGCGGACGAACTCCTCGACGCCCGCGCCGAGGGTTACCTCGACACCCCTACAGCGGAGTCCGCCATGAACCGATCCGTACACGCGATCGCGGGCCTGGCCTCACACGACTACGACCTCGACGCCTGGCTCGGCTCTCTCGGAATGCCGACCACCTGGCGCCCCAAAGTCGAACGCTGAACCATGCGTCAGGCCGACCACCCCGTCTTCTCCGCCCATTCCCAGGCACGGTGGTATGCGCCGTCGAACCACGGCGTTTTGACGTTGATGTACGCCTCGATCGCATCTCGGTACTCGGTCACACCCACCGCAGCCGCAGCAGCCGATTCCTTGACGACGAGATAGTCGGCGGCCGCCTCGGCATCGGCGCGTAACCAGTCACGGAAAACCAGCGCGAACTGCTGACCGGGCCAACCGTCGACTCGTATGTGCACGTTCACCGGACGCCCGGGATCGGCTCCCCCGTGTATCCGCTTGCCCCACACCGCAGGATCTGCTTCACCACCGATTCCGTATGCAGGCTTCGGGTCGTCGGACGTGATGTGCTCGATTCGCGGAAATCCTTTTTCTCTCAACGACTCTGCCAATGAGTCCGCTACGTCGAGACTCCCCACGGTGATCTGGATGTCGATCACGTCCTTGGCAGCGAGGCCCGGTACTGCCGTCGAACCGATGTGATCAATTCTCGCTGCGGCACTTCCGCACACCAACGCCAGCCTGGCGATCAACCTCTCGGCCTGTGCGGGCCACGTCGGGTCCGCCGGCACGAGCGTCGGGGCTGTTCTGACGACGACGCCGTTCCTGATGTTCCTCTCGAACGGCACGAGCCGTTCCGACCACAGGGCGCGCACGACATCGTCGATATCGCCTGGGGCTCCGCTGTTGTCGATCCAGATGTCTGCTGCTGCGCGGCGCGCGTCGTCCGATGCCTGCGCCGCGATTCGGGCCCGCGCGTCGTGCTCAGGCATCTTTCGCTGTCCGACGAGCCGCTCCACCCGCTCTTCCGCGTCGGCGAACACGACGGCGACGAGGTGGAACAACGCTCCCGAGTTGCCCTCGACCAACAACGGGATGTCCTGAACGACTACCGCGTCGGCAGGCGCACCGTCCAGCAACTCCACGGTCCGCGCCCCGACGAGGGGATGCACGATCGAATTGAGCGTCGCCCGTGCATCGTCACTGCCGAATGCCTTGGCTGCCAATGCAGGACGGTCCAAGCTGCCGTCCGGAGACAGAATGTCCTTACCGAACGCTGCGACCAGTTGCTCGAGTCCAGTCGTTCCTGGTTCCACCACCTCGCGTGCGATCGCATCCGCGTCGATCAGGACGCCTCCCGATCCGGACAGGATCTTCGACACTGTGGACTTACCCGCTCCGATGCCTCCAGTGAGGCCGAGTCTCAACATGACGACCAGTCTGTCATCGAACACGCCGAAGCACACCAGCCCCAAATGCATCAGGTTCACCGGTTCGTCCGTTATCTTCGTCGTGCGAGATAAGTATTTTGCCGACCCACTTCCAGCGAAAAGGAAAAAGATGCGAAGCAATCAGATCCAACCGGGTCGGCACCGTCTCGGCATGGAATCGGGAGTTCATGTCATTCTCATCCCCGAGGTTGCCCTGGCGTTGGCCGACCATCGGCGCAATTGGTTCACCACTCTGCTCAGCCCGGCTCGTCACAGCTTCGCTTCCATGCGCAAGCGGACGTCGACCGTGGCGCAGTGGAGCCCCGCCGTCGCAGGTTGAGCCAACCCGCCGAAACGACTATGGACCCGAATCCTTACGGATCGGGTCCATTTTTGTGTGCTTGGGGCGTCTGACCGCTTGAATGCGCCATTCATCCGGATGGATAGCGTGACTGCGCCATTCATGCCCAAGAACGAGGTGAGCCCCGGCCCTCCGAAGAGGACCGGGGCTGCGGTCACACCCTCACGGGTGGACACCTTCTATCAAGCGTTGCCCGACAACTTCTCACGAAGCGCAGCGAGCTGAGCATCGCTGGCCAGCGATCCGCCGGTCGAAGCCGGAGCCGATGCTGCGGGAGCATCACCTTCGTCATCGTTCGACTGACCCGACTCGGAGGAGTAGTTGGTGTTGGCGGCTTCTGCAGCCTCGTCCTTCGCCGTCTTCTCCATCTGAGCCGTGTGCATCTTGTGGCGACGCTCCGCCTCGGCGTAGCGGCCTTCCCACTCTTCACGCTGCTTCTCGTAACCTTCGAGCCACTCGTTGGTCTCGGAGTCGAAGCCCTCGGGGAAGATGTAGTTGCCCGCATCGTCGTACGAGTCGGCCATGCCGTACTTGGACGGATCGAACTCTTCCGCGTAGTCCTCGTTGGCCTGCTTGAGGCTCAGCGAGATACGACGACGCTCGAGATCGATGTCGATGACCTTGACGAGTGCGTCGTCTCCGACACCCACGACCTGGTCCGGAACCTCCACGTGGCGCTCGGCCAACTCGGAGATGTGCACGAGGCCCTCGATGCCCTCTTCGACGCGCACGAACGCACCGAACGGAACGAGCTTGGTGACCTTACCGGGAACGATCTGACCGATCGCGTGCGTACGAGCGAACTGACGCCACGGATCTTCCTGAGTTGCCTTGAGCGACAGCGAAACACGCTCGCGGTCCAGATCGACGTCGAGAACCTCGACGGTGACCTCGGTGCCGACCTCGACAACCTCGGACGGGTGATCGATGTGCTTCCAGGACAGCTCGGAAACGTGAACGAGTCCGTCGACGCCGCCCAGGTCCACGAATGCACCGAAGTTGACGATCGAGGAAACGAAGCCCTTGCGGACCTGCCCCTTCTGGAGCTGGTGCAAGAACTCGCTGCGGACCTCGGACTGAGTCTGCTCGAGCCATGCACGACGCGACAGGACCACGTTGTTGCGGTTCTTGTCGAGCTCGATGATCTTGGCCTCGATCTCCTTGCCGACGTACGGCTGGAGGTCGCGAACGCGACGCATCTCGACGAGCGAGGCAGGCAGGAAGCCACGGAGGCCGATGTCGAGGATGAGTCCACCCTTGACGACCTCGATGACGGTGCCCTTGACGGCCTCGTCCTTCTCCTTGAGCTCCTCGATCGTGCCCCATGCGCGCTCGTACTGAGCTCGCTTCTTGGACAGGATCAGGCGGCCTTCCTTGTCCTCCTTGGTGAGAACGAGAGCTTCGACCTCATCGCCCACGGAGACGACCTCGTTGGGGTCGACGTCGTGCTTGATGGAGAGCTCACGGGAAGGGATGACGCCTTCGGTCTTGTAACCGATGTCGAGCAGAACCTCGTCGCGATCGACCTTGACGATAGTTCCTTCGACGATGTCACCATCGTTGAAGTACTTGATCGTGGCGTCGATGGCTGCGAGGAAATCCTCTGCGGAGCCGATGTCGTTGACGGCTACCTGCGGTGAGGTTGTGGTTGAGGGCATGTGTTGAGTTGCTCCGGACGGGTTGGGTATCGGTTGATGGATGTTCGGTCGGACTGTAGAAACAAATGAAGAACGAAAATGTTCCACCACGCGTCGAGCACCAGGACCGGACGAACCGGATCCGATCATCCCCGCGCAGCGTCAACACACTCGCGTCCAACAGGGTACGCGATCGCCTCATACCTGGGCAAACCTGGCAGGGCAAGCGGCAAACCTGGCAGGGGCCACCGGCAAACCTGGCAGGGGCCACCGGCAAACCTGGCAGGGCAAGCGGCAAACCTGGCACGAGCGAGACCGCCGACTAACGTGTCGTCCGTGAACGACAGCCCTTCCGCCTCCGAGGAGCCTCGGACTTCCGTTGTACCAGGCCGCGCTCGGATCTCGTCCGACGCCAGCGATCGCGCAAGCCGATCCTGGTGGGATTCGGACGCAGAGGAGTACCACCGAACACACGGTGAATTCCTGGGCGTCGGCACCGAGCAGGGCGAGTTCGTGTGGTGCCCGGAGGGGCTGCACGAAGGCGACGCGCAACTGCTCGGCGACATCGAGGACAAGGACGTGCTCGAAGTCGGCTGCGGCTCGGCCCCCTGCGCTCGCTGGCTTGGAGCCCACGGCGCCCGCGCGGTCGGCCTCGACATATCGGCCGGGATGCTCGAACGCGGTCTGTCCGCGATGGCATCAGGCGGTACACGTGTGCCGCTGGTGCAAGCCAGCGCCGAGTCGCTTCCCTTCGCCGACGCAAGTTTCGACATCGCATGCTCGGCCTTCGGGGCCGTACCCTTCGTCGCCGATTCCGCGAACGTCATGGTGGAGGTCGCGCGTGTCCTACGCCCAGGCGGTATGTGGGTCTTCGCCGTGAATCACCCGATGCGATGGATCTTCCCCGACGACCCGGGTCCGCTCGGGCTGACGGCGACTATTCCGTATTTCGACCGGACTCCGTACGTGGAATTCGATCCGGAGGGCACCCCTACCTACGTCGAGCATCACCGGACGATCGGCGACCGTGTCCGCGAGGTCGTCGCAGCAGGCCTGGAGCTGCGCGACATCGTCGAGCCGGATTGGCCCGAATGGTTGGATCGCGAGTGGGGCCAGTGGAGCCCGCTGCGTGGTCAACTCTTCCCCGGCACCGCGATCTTCAGCTGCCGAAAGCCCAACTGACGTCGGCCTGATTCACGGTCCGCGCCGACCTCAGAGCCGAAGTGTGCGGGCGACGACCGTCTCGGTGAACTCACCCGTCGATGCGCGGCCGCCGAGATCTGCCGTCGCCACTCCGGACTCGAGCGTGGCCGTCACCGCACGCCGGATGCGGCCCGCGGCGCGAGACAACGCCGGCCGATCGTCGTGTGCCGCGAGCCAGTCGAGGAGCATCGCGGCAGACAGAAACAGCGCCGTCGGGTTCGCCCGGTTCTTACCCGCAATGTCGGGCGCGGAGCCGTGCGCTGCCTGGGCCATCGCTTTCGTCTCCGACGAGTTGAGCGACGGTGCCATCCCGAGCGAGCCGGACAGCTCGCCCGCCAGATCGGACAGTATGTCGCCGAACATGTTCTCCGCGACGATGACATCGAATGCGTCGCCTCTGCGGACGAGGTGGGCAGTCAGCGCGTCGATGTGTTCCTCGTCGACGGTGACATCCGGAAACTGTTCGGAGACTTCCCTGCAGACGTCGCGGAACAACCCGGTCGAGAGCGAGAGGACATTGGCCTTGTGCACGATCGTGACATGCTTGCGTCGGGCTCGGGCCAGCGTGAAAGCTTCACGTGCGATGCGCTCGCATGCTGTGCGGGTGAAGACCCCGACTGCGAGCGCGACGTCCGGCGTCGGCATGAATTCCCCGCTGCCCACGAACATGTTTCGGTCTGCGTAGAACCCCTCGGTGTTCTCGCGGACGACGACGAGATCCATGTTGGGCGACACCGCCCGCACCCCCGGATGCGCGAGTGCAGGACGGATGTTGGCGAACAGGTCGAACGTCTTGCGCACCACTCCGCCCGGGGTGAGCCGAGACCGAAACGGCTCCGGATACGACGCGCTGTCGTGAGGACCGAGTACCCATCCGGACAACGTCTTCAACTCGTCGAGAGTCGAATCCGGAACCGGCGATCCGTGCGATTCGAGTGCGTCCCGTCCCAACGGCAGGTCCACCCACTCGATCGACAGATGTTCGGCCTGCGCGGCCGCGTCGACGACGTGCATCGTCGCAGGCACAATTTCATGGCCGATGCCGTCACCTGTCATCGATCCGATACGTACTGCCGGTGTATGGCCGTGAGTCACATCAGCCATCATGGCTCACTATGGTCCAGTCAGTGGAATTACTCCTCGACGACGCACTCGACGCGGCGGTCAGGGCGGAGTGGCAAGTACTCGTCGACGCCGACCTGCCCAGTCAAGGGCGTCACCGCGGTGAATCCAATCGTCCACACGTGACGGTGTCGGTCGCCGACGAGTTCGAGGAACTGGATCGGGGTATCGCGAGCACGCCCCTCGCGGTGCTGTTTCCCATTCGGCTCGGACCGTTCGTGGTGTTTCGCGGGAAGCACGCGACGCTCGCGCGGTTGGTGATTCCGTCTCGCGATCTTCTGTCGCTACACGATGCGGTGTCCTCGCTCGCCGGGACATCGCACGGGCTCCGAGCTCACACTGCGCCAGGTCACTGGACACCACACGTCACGCTCGCTCGCCGGCTCACCGAAGCCGAACTCGCCGCGGCGCTCCGACGGCTCGACTCCGTACCCGCCGTACTGACGGGCGCCACGGTTGCGCTGCGGCGGTGGGACGGGGAACGAAAGGTCGAGTGGCCCGTCGGGTGAGAGGGCTTTCAGAACCGGTAGTCGCCGAACTGGGTCACCTCCGCGTGGGTATCCGGTGCGTACCCGAGCGCTACGGCCACGTACATCACAGCGAGAACAGCCAGAACAACAAGTGCGATTGTCATATCGCAAGCCTGCTACCAGGCAATCTCTCGGAACAGTGGCAGATATGACATAGTTCATCGTTTTTCTGCCATACTTGGCAGGTGCTGAAACGCGTAGTGGTACCGCTCATGCCGTTGACCGAACAGTTCGAGCTCGGCGTCGCCTGCGAGGTCTTCGGTTTCGACAGGTCCGACGAGGGCTTGCCGACCTACGATTTCTCGTTGATCGCCGGTGTCGCAGAGCCCATCAGATCGCGGTTCGGCTACACCATCGACGTTCCCTACGATCTGTCGCAACTCGACGACGCAGACCTCATCATCATCCCGGCAGGCGGCACTCACGCCTCGGTCGACGGCAGTTACGTCTGCAACACCGAATACGACCACTCGGTGGAGCCGCTGTTGGTCAAACTGCGAGCCGCTGTCGCGCGCGGCGCCAAGGTGGCCAGTCTCTGCAACGGCGCCTTCGTTCTCGGAAAAGCGGGATTGCTCGACGGACGCCGCTGCACGACGCACTGGCGTCATTCCGCCCGTCTGGCCGCCGAGTATCCACGTGCAGAGGTCGACCGCAACGTTCTGTACGTCGACGACGGGAACGTTCTGACCAGCGCGGGTACAGCCGCAGGCATCGACCTGTGTTTGCACATCGTGCGCAAGGAGCAGGGCAGCACCGTCGCGAACGGCATCGCGCGGCGGATGGTCGTACCCCCGCACCGCGACGGCGGGCAGGCCCAGTTCGTCACCACCCCGCTTCCCACCGTCGAGGTCGAGACCTTGGCGCCGCTGCTGGACTGGATGACCGAGAATCTGGACTCGGAACTGTCGGTTCAAGCTCTCTCGGCTCGGGTGAATCTTTCGTCGAGGACATTCGCACGGCGTTTCCAGGCCGAGACCGGAACCACGCCAGCTCGCTGGCTCAACGATCAACGGGTCCTCGCGGCTCAACAACTGCTGGAGAACTCGGACCTGTCGATGGACGTCATCGCCGAACGTGTCGGCTTCGGCAACGCCGCGGTGATGCGCCAGCACTTCGTTCGGGTTCGCTGCACAACGCCCAATTCCTACCGTCGCACGTTTCGGGCGGCACCCCAACCGGCGTGACGGGAAGATTCTGACACCTCCCCGCGTTGATGCTCCCAGAGAGACAACAAGCATCGACGAAGGGGTAGGCGTGGCAACACAGACATTGACAGGGCAGAACTTCGACGAGATCGTCGGAGAAAACGACGTCGTCCTGGTCGACTTCTGGGCTTCGTGGTGTGGACCGTGCCGTCAGTTCGCTCCGACGTTCGAGAAGTCTTCGGACGCGCACCCCGACGTGGTGCACGCCAAGGTCGACACCGAAGCAGAACAGGGACTCGCGGCGGCAGCCAACATCCAGTCGATTCCGACGATCATGGCCTTCCGCGAAGGCGTTCTCGTCTTCGCGCAGCCCGGTGCACTGCCGGCATCGGCACTGGAAGATCTGGTGGGTCAGGTGAAGGCACTCGACATGGACGAGGTCCGCAAGCAGCTTGCCGAGAAGACCGAGGCAGCTGACGCCCAGTAACAGCACGCAGCTCGACAAAGCCGGCCGCTTTTCGCGGCCGGCTTTGTCGTTGTCTAGTGAGCTGCTTTGTCCCAGCTGGTTCCGGTGCCGACGGAGACCTCGAGCGGCACGGACAGAGTGATCGCCGAGGACATCTTCTCGCGTACGAGCGCTTCGACCTCCTCGCGTTCGGACTCCACGACCTCGAGTACCAACTCGTCGTGGACCTGTAACAGCATCCGTGAGCGGAGACCGGTCCGCGACAGCGCCTCGTGCACATCGATCATCGCGACCTTGATGATGTCGGCGGCGGTGCCCTGAATCGGCGCATTGAGTGCCGCCCGCTCGGCAACCTCGCGACGTTGACGGTTGTCGCTGTTCAGGTCGGGGAGGTAACGCCGCCTGCCGTACAACGTCGAGGTGTAACCGACCTTGCGTGACTCCTCGACGGCGCTGCGCAGGTAGTCCCGGACGCCGCCGAAGCGGGAGAAATACGCTTCCATCTGTTGTTTTGCCTCGTCGGTCGAGATCTTCAGTTGTGCCGCGAGCCCGAACGCGCTCAGGCCGTAGGCCAACCCGTACGACATGGCCTTGACCCGACGTCGAAGCTCAGGGGTCACTTCCTCGATGGGAACACCGAATGCACGTGCGCCCACAAAACTGTGCAGGTCCTCGCCGGTGTTGAAGGCCTCGATCAGACCTTCGTCACCGGACAGGTGCGCCATGATGCGCATCTCGATCTGGCTGTAGTCGGCGGTCAGCAGGGTGTCGTAGCCCTCGCCGACGACGAATCCGTCCCGAATGTGACGGCCCGCCTCGTTGCGGACAGGGATATTCTGCAAATTCGGATCGGTCGACGACAGCCGACCTGTCGCCGCTACCGTCTGGTTGAACGTCGTATGGATCCGGCCGTCGTCGGACACCGATTTCAGCAAACCGTCGACAGTCACCTTCATACGAGTGGCATCACGATGGTCGAGCAGGAACTTCAGGAACGGGTGTTGGGTCTTCTCGAACAAGCCTTGCAGTGCGTCGGCATCGGTGGTGTAGCCCGTCTTCGTCTTCTTGGTCTTCGGCATCTCCAACTCGTCGAAGAGCACTACCTGAAGCTGCTTCGGTGAGCCGAGATTGATCTGCTTGCCGATCACCTCGTATGCGGAATTCGCTGCCTCGGCGACCTGTGCGGCGAACTGGCTCTGCAGATCACCGAGGTGGCTGCTGTCCACTGCGATGCCGGTTGCTTCGAGGTCCGCAAGCACCGAGAGCAGCGGGAGCTCCATATCGGCGAGCAAAGAACTCGACTCGATGGTGACCAGCTCCGCATCCAGCGCGGCCGCCAAGTCGAGGATCGCCTGTGCACGCAGAATTTCCCCCTCTGCGACGGCGGCGTCGGCGACTTCCTCGGTGTCGAGAAGAGACATCTGTCCTTCGACCGAGTCCTCCACCCGAAGCTCACGCTTGAGGTACCGCAGGCATAGATCGTCGAGGTTGAAGCTGCGCTGCCCGGGGCGAACGAGATACGCCGCCAGAGCGGTGTCACTGGTAACACCGTTCAGCGTCCAGCCACGGCCGCGTAGAGCATGAACCGCCCATTTCGCCTCGTGCAACGCTTTGGGCTGGCCGCTGTCCGCCAACCATGCTGCGAGCGCCTTCTCATCGGATTCGTCGAGTGCGCTGGTATCGACGAAACCACCTTCCCCGCCGGATGCTGCAATCGCGATCGAGACCGCGTCGCTGTCGAAGGGACGGCGCGGGCCGACGACCGACAGGCCGTGCCTCTCCCCCGTCGACGCGTGAGTGGCCAACCAATCCGCGAGCTCACCGGTTGCCACCGCGCCTCCGCGGACATCGAAACCTTCCTCCGCCTCCGGCTCGGCCGAAGCCAGTGTCTCGAACAATCGGTCGCGGAGCACACGGAACTCGAGATCGTCGAACAGTCCGTGGATCTTCTCGCGATCCCACGGCGCGAGTTCGAGCTGATCCGGGGTGTACGGCAGCGGGACATCACGCACCATCTCGGTGAGCTCGCGGTTCAGCACGACACTGGAGAGGTTCGCGCGCAGCGCGTCGCCAACCTTCCCTTTGACCTTGTCGACGTTGTTGACGAGCTCTTCGAGCGAGCCGTACTCGACGATCCATTTGGTCGCGGTCTTCTCGCCGACGCCGGGAATCCCGGGGAGATTGTCACTCGGATCGCCGCGCAATGCCGCGAAATCCGGGTACTGCGACGGGGTCAGACCATATTTGGTGGTGACTTCCTCCGGAGTGAAACGGGTGAGTTCGGAGACGCCCTTCTTCGGATACAGCACCGTGACGTTGTCGGTGACGAGCTGCAACGAATCTCGATCACCCGTGACGACGAGAATCCGGTACCCGAGTGCCTCAGCCTGGGTCACCAACGTCGCGATGATGTCATCGGCCTCGAACCCCGCCTCGGCCATGACCGGTATACCCATGGCGCCCAGGACGTCCTTGGTTATGTCCACCTGGCCGGCGAACTCGTCGGGCGTCTTGCTCCTGTTCGCCTTGTACTCGGGAAAACGCTCGGCTCGGAACGTTTGCCTCGACACGTCGAATGCTGCGGCGATATGCGTCGGCTTCTCGTCGCGCAGCAGGTTGATCAGCATGGATGTGAACCCGTAGACAGCGTTGGTCGACTGGCCACTGGTCGTCTTGAAATTGTCGACGGGCAAGGCGAAGAACGCGCGAAACGCGATCGAGTGCCCGTCGATCAGCAACAGCGTCGGTGGTTCGCCGTCGGTGGACGTACCGGTGGTGGATGTGGACGTTGCGCGTGCGTCGGTTACGGGGCTCACGGTTACCCAGTCTAGGGAGAGGCTCCGACACGAAGGAAGCCGACGCGAACGGCAACCCCCTCCGCAGGTCGGGTAGTTCGAAACACAAATGATACTTCCCGGAAATTGGAGACGCCGATTTCGTGCGCTTCCAACGGTTAGAGTCCGACAATTGCAAGCAGTAGCCCTCCATGGGTTCACCCCGACAACCGTCCGGAGGACGTGCGTGGCTCCAAATGTTCGATGGCCCCGAAGGAAGAACCGACTTCGGCGACAAGGCCGAATCTCGCTTCGCCTACTGAGACAGACCCTCGTGTTGGCCGTACTCGGATCCATAGCAGCAGTGACATTCGGCGGCACTGCCCTGGCCCAGGAACCGACCCCGACTCCCCCGCCTGCAGCATCGACGTCGCAATCACCACCTGCCGATGCAGTATCGGTCAGCGGCAGCCTCAACAACGGCGGTGAACGACTCGCCGACGTCGACGTCATCGCCGTCGATGCGTCCGGTGAGGAGGTCGCTCGAACGACCTCTGCGGACGGCGGCAAGTGGACACTCGAATTGTCCCCCGGCTCATATACATTCAGCGTCGACGCCGAGACCCTGCCCGACGGGGTGAGCGTCCAGGCCGAAGTGCAACGTGACGTCGCCGCAGGCCGCGCGAACACCGTGATCTTCTCGTTCGGCGAAGCTCGCACCTCGAACGAGCTTCCGTTCTACGAGAAGTTCATCAGGACTACCGTCGACGGGTTCAGATTCGGTCTCGTGATCGCCCTGGCCGCAGTCGGCCTGAGTCTCATCTTCGGCACCACGGGCCTCACCAACTTCGCGCACGGCGAGTTGGTGACGCTCGGTGCTGTCGCGGCCTGGGTGTTCAACGTGAGCGTGGGTATCCAGCTGATCTGGGCGACGATTCTGGCGATCATCGTCGGCGTTGCCGTCGGATGGCTCAACAATGCGGCCATCTGGAGACCACTTCGAAAACGCAAGACGGGCTTGATCGCTCAGCTGGTGGTTTCGATCGGACTTGCCATCGCACTGCGATACCTGATCCTCATCTTCTTCTCCGACCGCGCCGAACCCTTCGACGACTACCAGGCACAGACGCAGAACGAATGGGGCCCGTTCGCGATCACGAACGTCAACCTCGCATGCATCATCATCAGCATCGTCGTCCTCGTCGGAGTCGCACTGATGCTGCAGCGCACCCGAATCGGCAAGGCCATGCGTGCCGTCGCCGACAACCGCGATCTCGCTGCGTCGTCGGGCATCAACGTCGAACGAGTCGTCACCTTCGTGTGGTGCATGGGTGGTGGACTCGCTGCACTCGGCGGTGTCCTGTTCGGTCTCTCCGAGCTCGGCGGCCGTGTCCAGTGGGAAATGGGGTTCAAGCTACTGCTGCTCATGTTCGCCGGAATCACACTCGGCGGCTTGGGAACCGCATACGGAGCACTCCTCGGCTGCGTCATCGTCGGACTTCTCGTGCAGTGGTCGACGATGATCATCAATCCCGATCTCAAATACATCGGAGGACTGCTCGTCTTGATTCTCATCCTCGTCGTCAGGCCCCAGGGCATTCTCGGCTCGCGGCAAAGGATCGGGTGAGATAAATGGATATTCTCGGAGCTCTCCAGGTCTCACTCGCGCAGCTGATCGGGCCATCGGCCATCTTCTACGCGCTCCTTGCGATCGGGTTGAACCTGCACTTCGGTTACGCAGGGCTTCTCAACTTCGGGCAGATCGGTTTCGCTCTGCTCGGTGGATACGGCGTCGGCATCATGACGATCACCTACCAGCAGCCGCTGTGGTTGGGCATTCTCGTCGGCCTCGGCGCAGCGGGCCTGCTCGCCCTCGTGCTCGGTATTCCCACACTGCGACTGCGGGCGGACTATCTGGCCATCGTCACTATTGCCGCGTCGGAAATCCTTCGGCTCGTCTTCCGCTCGACAGCAACCGATTCGATCACCAAGTCGACCAACGGAATTTTCGGATTCGCAGATCCGTTCACCTCGCTCAGCCCGTTCGACTCGGGCAAGCAGTACTCCTTCCTCGGTGTGAAGTTCTACGGCGACGACCTGTGGTCCATGGTGGTCGGATGGTCACTCGTGCTGCTGCTCTGCGGGCTCGTCTACCTGCTGACACACAGCCCGTGGGGACGTGTTCTCAAGGCAGTCCGCGAGGACGAGGACGCGGCGCGTTCGCTCGGCAAGAACGTGTTCGTCTACAAGATGCAGGCACTCGTGCTGGGCGGTGTCATCGGCGGTATGGGCGGTGTGTTCAACGCGTTGCAGACCAAGTCCATCAACCCCGACTTCTACTCGACGGCACAGACCTTCTTCGCCTTCGGTGCACTCATCCTCGGCGGCGCGGCAACCGTGTTCGGTCCGGTACTGGGCGCGATGCTGTTCTGGTTCCTGCTGTCGATTCCCGACGCCATCCTGCGCCAAGCGATCGCCGGTCCTGATCCGCTTCTCGATCTCAGCGAACAACAGGTCGGTGCAACACGTTTCGTGCTGCTGGGAATCTTGATCGCCGTATTGATGGTGTTCAGGCCCCAGGGCATTCTCGGCAACAAGCGAGAGGTCCAACTCAATGCCTGACTCATCGGCGGTTGCGGCACGGGCCGCGACCGCACTCAGCAAGGAACAGCGTGTGGCGCTGTTCGCACAAGTCCCCAACACACCGGGAGCACCCAAGCCCGATGCGACGCTCGTCGTCGACGGAGTCTCCCGGACGTTCGGCGGCCTCAAAGCCGTCGACGTAGCCCATCTCGAAATCCAACGAGGGTGCATCACGGGGCTCATCGGACCTAACGGTGCGGGCAAGACGACGCTGTTCAACCTGCTGACCGGATTCGACCGACCGGACACGGGCACGTGGTCGATGGACGGCCAACCGCTCGGCAAGATGCATCCGCACCAGGTCGCGAGAAAAGGCGTCGTACGGACGTTTCAGCTGACCAAGGCTTTGTCCAAACTCACGGTGCTCGACAACGTTCGACTCGGTGCGACGGGCCAGCGAGGCGAACGCATTCTGAGCACACTGCTGCCGTGGACGTGGAAAGCGCAGGAGAGGCAGATCACCGAGCGGGCCTATGAACTGTTGGCCCGTTTCAAGCTCGACGCCAAGGCCGACGACCTCGCCGGTTCACTGTCCGGCGGTCAGCGCAAGCTTCTCGAAATGGCCCGTGCGTTGATGACCGATCCTGCGGTCGTGATGCTCGACGAGCCGATGGCAGGCGTCAATCCTGCTCTGACGCAAAGCTTGCTCGGACACATCAAATCCCTGCGTGACGACGGAATGACCGTCGTGTTCGTCGAACACGACATGGATGTCATCCGAGACATCAGCGATTGGGTCGTCGTCATGGCTCAGGGCAGCGTCATTGCCGAATCGACGCCGGAAGAACTCTCCAACAACGGGGCCGTCGTCGATGCGTATCTGGGCAGTCATCACGACCAGGCTCTCGAATTCGACGAGGACGGAAACCCGGTGGGCGCCACCGCAGAACTGGCCGAGGCGCTCGAGCAAGCCGAGGCCGAAGAACTCGAAGCGGGCGGTGATCTGTCCGAACCCGAGTTCGTGGCACCGGATCTCGCCGCAGGCCCGGGCAAGCACGCCAAGGAAGAAGACGAGAAATGAGTGAACCGAGTACACAGAAGCTGACACCGGCGGAATTTGCGGCAACACCGGAAGAGCACGCCAGGCTCGCCGAAGGTGCACTGGTCCGTGCCGACAACCTCGTCGCAGGCTACATCCCGGGTGTCAACATTCTCAGTGATTGCAACTTCTTCCTCCGTGACGGTGAGATCGTCGGCATCATCGGACCCAACGGTGCCGGAAAGTCGACACTGCTGAAGACATTGTTCGGCCTCATCCCGGTGCGCGAAGGTTCGGTCAGCCTGCGCGGCGACAACATCACCTCGGCCGAGGCACATGTGCTGGTGACGAAAGGTGTCGGATACGTTCCACAGACACAGAACGTGTTCCCGTCCTTGACCATCGAGGAAAACCTCGAAATGGGAATCTATCTGCGTCCCAAGAAGTTCTCCGAGCGCTTCGAGTTCGTCAGCGAACTGTTCCCACTCCTCGGCGAACGCAAGAAGGTCAAGGCCGGAGCGCTGTCCGGTGGTGAACGTCAGATGGTCGCCATGGGCCGGGCATTGATGATGGAACCGTCGGTCCTGCTGTTGGACGAGCCGTCCGCCGGCCTGTCTCCGATGTTCCAGGACGAAGTGTTCATCCGCTGCAAGAAGATCAACGCAACGGGCGTCTCGATCATCATGGTCGAGCAGAACGCACGACGCTGCCTGCAGATCTGCGATCGCGGATACGTCCTCGACCAAGGGCGAAATGCCTACACCGACACCGGAACCAACCTGATGAACGACCCCAAGGTCATCGAGCTGTACCTCGGCACCCTCGCCGGAAGCAAGGAGAAGAAGTAGTACACCTGCTCAACGAGAGCCCGGGTTCCACTGCGAGCCCGGGCTTTTCCTTGGTCTCCGGGGGGGGTGAGCGAATGTCACATCCGGTCACCGCTGGAGGGAGCGAATGTCACATCCGGACACCCCGTAGTGAGCGAATGTCACACGCGGTCACTCA
>NZ_BCXH01000031.1 GCF_001895005.1 Rhodococcus yunnanensis NBRC 103083
CAGGAGTGTGCGCAGTTCGGGGTGGCGGATCTGCCGGATGGTCGGCGGGGTCCGTTGGTGCAGATTCTGTTCGATGTGCAGACGTTGTTGGGGTTGACGTCCGAGCCTGCGGTGTTGCCGGATGGGTCGGCGTTGGATGCGGATGTGGCGCGGGTGATTGCGGGTGATGCGGTGTGGCAGGCGATGTTGACGGAGATGATGACCGTTCACGCCGGCAGGGCCACCGCCACCGGCGAGTCCGACGAGTCCGGCGAGCCCGACGCTGCCAGTGATTCTGCGGTGCCCAGTACTTCCGCAGACGCCAGTACATCCGAAAAGTCCAGCACGCCCGAGGAGTCGAGCAAGACTGAAGCGACCGGTAAGTCCGCGGCGCCAGGCGATTCCGAGGAGTCCAGCACGCCCGAGGAGTCGAGCAAGACTGAGGGTACCGACGATCTCGAGGGATCGGGTGGGGTCGCAGAGGATCCGGAGTCCGATTCCGGGTCCGAGTCCGATTGTGTTGCAGCTGTATCCGGCACATCGCCCGGTGATTCTGTAGTGCCCGCTTCAGACAATGCGGCTGGGTCTAGGTCTGGGTATGGGGCTGTGTTGGTGCCGCGGTTGATTGCGCGGGGCCGGATTCGGTCGGCCGGGGCGGTTCCGGCGCCCACGGCTCCGGCGCCCACGGGATCAGGGTCGGGGTCTGGGTGCTTTTCGGGTGGGTTGGGGGCTACCGATGAGGCGTTGCGGGCCCAGGTGGTCGCTGAGTTGTTGGCTGCGATTGCTGCTGATCCGGCTCTGGCCTTGGGGGTGTTTCCTGATGGTCATGGTGGGTATCGGGTGCCGCCGCCGGGCGCTCTGACGTATCGTCCGTCTGCTGAGGTGGCGGCGCGGGTGCGGATGACGTATTCCACGTGCACTCATCACGATTGCAGTGTGCCCTCGACGCAGTGCGAACTCGATCATATTGTTCCGTTCGATCACCAGGATCCCGAGCGGGGTGGGTGGAGTATCGAGTCGAATCTGCAGCCCTCGTGCACGAGCCATCATCGGTTCAAGACGGCGCAGGCGTGGGCGGTGGCAATGTTGGCTGGTGGTGCGATCGTGTGGACGAGTCGGTCCGGGTTGCGGACGATCACCCTTCCCGATCTGGGGTGCCCGAGACCACCACGTAAACGTAGACGCGGACGCCGTACCCGAGAGACCGCAT
The DNA here is from genome assembly GCF_001895005.1 of Rhodococcus yunnanensis NBRC 103083. Taxonomy (GTDB): domain Bacteria; phylum Actinomycetota; class Actinomycetes; order Mycobacteriales; family Mycobacteriaceae; genus Rhodococcoides; species Rhodococcoides yunnanense. The sequence goes on from NZ_BCXH01000031.1 coordinate 1,190, forward strand.
CGACCCCGGACACGACAGCCCCGGACACTGCTGCGCAGGACACTGCTGCCTCGGACACTGCTGCCCCGGATGCATCGGACAGGACTGTCTCGGGAACGACTGCTTCTGGCACGGCTGCCCCGGATACAACGGCCTCTGACGCGACTGTTCCGGACGCACCAGACCCGGATACAGCCGCCTCTGACACGACTGTTCCGGACGCACCAGACCCGGATACAACTGCGTCGGACGGGACTGTCTCGGAGACTGCTGCGTCGGACACGACCGACCCGGAGGCAACTGCGTCGGACACGACCGACCCGGAGGCAACTGCGTCGGACACACCAGCCTCCAAGACTCCAGCCCCGGAGACTCCTGAGTGGTGGGACGCGCCGACGTGGTGGGAGAAGAACATGCCCACCGAGGCAGTCTCCCCGACACTGGCGGATATGCATGCCGCCGCATCCGAGGCTGCCCGCACGAAGGTACGGATCATCCGGCGCCGGTTCCGGGAACACAACCTCGCCCGCTGGCACCGCGCCCGCAACGAGAAACCACCGTTCTGATCACGCGGTCCCTTCGGTCAGGTCGTGCCTGGTCCGACGTTGCGGCTATTGCGGGTTCGGAGGCCCCGGACGTAGTCCGCTGGTGCTCCGGCGATCTCGGCTGCTTCGGCCATGACCCCGAGATACCGTGCCGACGGCAATCCGCCCTCGTAGGCGTCGAGGACGTACAGCCACGCCAGTACCGGTCCGTCGGCGGTTTCGATGCGCAACCGCACCTTGCGGTGGATTCCGAGCTCGGAACCCTCCCAGCGGTCGAGCCGCTCCTCGTCCTCGACGGGTACGTCGTACAGCACGACGAACACTCTGGAGTCGGCGTCTTCGACGACGGTGGCGAGTGCGCCTTCCCAGCCGATGTCGCCGCCGCCGAAGGTCAGCCGCCAGCCGTGCAGCCACCCGGTTCCCGACAGCGGGGAATGGGGGCAACGCTGCAACATCTGCTCCGGATGCATGTTCGATCCGTAGGCGGCATAGATTGGCACGTCGGCCAGCCTAAACCGTCGGATGATCTTCGGATGCGTCGGAAGCCCGGAACCGGGCGTTTCGGCAGGTGAGAGACAAGTGAAGCAAGCCTTACCGGTGCATGACGCTCGTCACTGGAATAGGTTTGTACCGGAAATGCACGAAATTTCTCCCGAATTGGAAGAGGATCAATGACCCGGATCGTGATCATCGGTGGCGGACCCGCAGGGTACGAAGCAGCACTGGTGGCAGCGCAGCACGGGGGGACTGTGACGCTGGTCGATTCGGAGGGGATCGGTGGAGCCTGCGTTCTGTGGGACTGCGTGCCGTCGAAGACCTTCATCGCCTCGACCGGCATCAGGACCGAGATGCGCCGCGCAGGCGATCTGGGTATTTCGCTCGACCCGTCGAAGGCGGCGGTCGCCCTGCCTCAGATCCACGCCCGAGTCAAGAGTTTGGCCCAGGCCCAGTCCGCCGACATCGCGGCACGGGTGCGGTCGGTCGGCGTCGAGCTGATCTCGGGTCGCGCCGAAATGATCGACACGCAGGTTGGAATGGCGGCGCATCAGATTCGTGCGACCCTCGCCGACGGCGGTGAACGCATCCTGGACGCCGATGTCGTACTGATCTCGACCGGTGCCAGTCCGCGGATTCTGAAGGGTGCCGAGCCGGACGGCGAGCGCATTCTGAACTGGCGCCAGCTCTACGACCTCGAAGCACTGCCCGAGCACCTGATCGTTGTCGGTTCCGGAGTCACCGGCGCCGAGTTCGTGTCGGCGTACACGGAGATGGGCGTGAAGGTGACCGCCGTCTCGAGCCGTGACCGTGTGCTTCCCCACGAAGACGAGGACGCCGCACTGGTACTGGAGGACGCCTTCAACGAACGAGGTGTCACCCTCGTCAAGCATGCGCGCGCCGAATCGGTGCAGCGTACCGAGACCGGTGTGATCGTCACGCTCGCCGACGGCCGCACGGTAGAGGGTTCACACGCGCTGATGACGGTCGGCTCGGTACCCAACACCTCCGGTCTCGGTCTCGAAAATGTCGGCATCGAACTGGACCGCGGCGGCTACCTCCGTGTCGACCGGGTATCGCGCACCTCGGTCGCCGGAATCTACGCGGCCGGTGACTGCACAGGCCTGTTGCCTCTCGCGTCGGTCGCTGCGATGCAGGGCCGTATCGCGATGTATCACGCACTCGGTGAGGGAGTGACGCCGATCAAGCTGAAAACCGTTGCATCGGCGGTGTTCACCCGCCCGGAGATCGCGTCGGTCGGAGTCAGTCAGTCGTCGATCGACAGTGGGGACGTCCCTGCTCGTACCGTCATGTTGCCGCTCAGTACCAACCCGCGAGCGAAGATGTCCGGCCTCAAGCGCGGTTTCGTGAAGATCTTCTGCAGGCCGGCAACCGGCGTTGTCATCGGCGGCGTCGTGGTCGCCCCCACCGCGTCGGAACTCATCCTCCCGATCGCAATGGCAGTGCAGAACAATCTGTCGGTCAACGATTTGGCCGCGACATTCTCGGTGTACCCGTCGCTGACCGGTTCGATCACCGAAGCCGCGCGCCAGCTCATGCGTCACGACGACCTGGACTAGGCATGATCGGAGTGATTCGGAATCTCAGCATGTGGAATGGAAGTTTCATATCCTGATTCGCTCTGCGATACTGAGATCCAGCCGACCACCATCCGGCACCCTCGCACCCCAGCCGATCCTCGGGTAGTTCGTTCATCCGTTTCTCGCTGCTGGGAGCAACATCATGACCACGACATTGCCGGGCCTTGCCCGTCGGCTCGACTCGATCGAGAGTTCCGCCATTCGAGACCTTCTCGCACTCACTGCTCGCGACGACGTGATCTCACTGGCAGGCGGGCTTCCGGCAACCGAACTCATACCGGTGGATCGCGTCAGAGAGGCTGCGCATGCTGTCCTCGGCGAATCGTCTTCGGTTCAATACGGTGAGACCTCGGGCTGGCGCAGGCTTCGCGAGGTCGTTGCAGCCTTGCAGTCGTCGGTGATCGGTCGCGCCGTGGATACGTCCGAGGTCGTCATCACTCATGGATCGCAGCAGGCGCTCACTCTCGTGGCGCAGGCGTTGGTGGATCCGGGTGCAGTCGTCGTCGTCGACGAGCCGGCATACACCGGTGCGCTGCAAGTCTTTTCGATCGCAGGCGCCGAAATCCACGCCATTCCGATCGGCGATTCGGGCATGGACACCGTCGAACTCGAACGACGACTTGCCGCAGGGCTGCGACCCGCTCTGGTCCATACGGTGAGCAACTTCCACAATCCGCGCGGTGTCACGATGTCCGAGAGCGGACGCAGGCACCTGGCGGCTCTCGCCGAGCAGTACGGGTTCTGGATTCTCGAGGACGATCCCTACGGCGAAATATGGTTCGACACGCCCCCGCCTGCGCCGATCGCGTCGTACTCCGATCGTGTCGTCCGGCTGTCGAGCGCGTCGAAGATCCTGGCCCCTGCGCTCAGGGTGGGGTGGATGGTCGCCCCGAAACCCGTGTGCGACGCCGTCGAACTTCTCAAGCAGGGTGCTGACCTGTGCGGATCGTCGATGACTCAGCAGATGGCCGCCGAGATGCTGTCCGACACCGATTGGTTGGCGACGCATCTGATCGCGTTGCGCGCAGAATACGGGCGCCGGGCGACGGCACTTCGGACTGCGCTGGACAGTGCCTTCGGTGACCGCCTCAGTGTCTCGCCCGCGGACGGCGGAATGTTCGTGTGGGCGAGCTTCGACGACGGCACCGACACCACGATTCTGCTGCCGCGCGCCCTCGAGCAGGGTGTGGCATTCGTGCCGGGTCGGGCCTTCGCGGAGTCGGCGGCGTACGCAGGGTCTGCGCGCATGTGCTTCGCGAGCTCCTCGGCTCCGATTCTGCGCGAGGCCGTCTCTCGGTTGAAGGCCGCTCACGCGCTCTCGTAGGTCCGTTCGACGGCCCGGTTCCAGGTGGTGTACATCTGCTCGCGCACGTCGCTGTCGAGGTCGGGTTGCCACGTCTTGTCCGCTGCCCAGTTCGCACGGATGTCGTCCTCGCCGCTCCAGTACCCGACGGCGAGGCCGGCCGCGTAGGCGGCGCCGAGTGCGGTCGTTTCGTTGACGACCGGACGTACGACCGGGACACCGAGTACGTCGGATTGGAACTGCATCAACAGCTCGTTCACGACCATGCCGCCATCGACCTTCAGAGTGGTCAGCGTTACACCCGAATCGGCGCGCATCGCGTCGATGACCTCGCGTGTCTGAAATGCGGTGGCCTCGAGCGCAGCTCGTGCAATGTGGCCCTTGTTGGCGAACCGTGTGAGGCCGGAAATGACACCACGGGCGTCGGGGCGCCACCTGGGCGCGAACAACCCGGAGAACGCGGGTACGAAGTAGACGCCGCCGTTGTCGTCGACGGAACGGGCAAGATCTTCGATTTCGGCGGCGTCGGAAATGATTCCGAGGTTGTCGCGGAGCCATTGCACCAGAGATCCAGTGACCGCAACCGAGCCCTCCAGCGCGTAGACCGTGTCCTTGTCACCGAGTTTGTAGCACACGGTCGTCAGAAGTCCGTGTTCGCTGCGAACCGGGGTCGTTCCGGTATTGAGCAGCAAGAAGTTTCCGGTCCCGTACGTGTTCTTCGCCTCGCCCGCAGACAAGCATGCCTGACCGAACGTTGCGGCCTGCTGGTCGCCGAGGATGCCTGAAATCGGCACTCCTGCAAGGACACCCCTCGGCCTCACCTCTGCATACACTTCGGAGGACGTGCGGATCTCGGGCAACATCGAAAGTGGGATCCGGAAGTCGGCGCAGATGTCCTCCCGCCACTGCAGAGTTTCCAGATCCATCAACAATGTTCGCGACGCGTTGGTGACGTCGGTGATGTGCCGACCGCCGTCGGTGCCGCCGGTCAGATTCCACAGGACCCACGAATCCATCGTCCCGAAGCACAGTTCGCCCGCCTCGGCGCGCTCGCGTACGCCGTCGACGTTGTCGAGAATCCAGCGCACCTTGGGGCCGGCGAAATAGGTGGACAGCGGAAGCCCGGTGATCGCCTGGTAGCGGTCGGCACCACGATCACCCGCGAGTTCCTTGCACAGCGCGTCGGTGCGGGTGTCCTGCCACACGATGGCGTTGTGAACGGGTTTTCCGGTTGTCCTGTCCCACACCAGGGTGGTTTCACGCTGATTGGTGATTCCGACGGCTGCGATGTCCTGGGCTTTGACGTCGGCGTTGCCGAGTGCAGCGCCGACGACTTCGCGGACGTTGACCCAGATCTCTTCGGCGTCGTGCTCGACCCACCCTGCCCGCGGGAAGATCTGGCGATGTTCCTTCTGAGCCGACCCCACAGGTTTCCCGTCGTGGCCGAAGATGATGCATCTGCTCGACGTGGTTCCCTGGTCGATCGATGCAATGAAGCTGTCGGATGTCACAGCGTCTCCTGTCGTAGGTTCACGGCTCGCGCGGGTATCGGTCACGAACGGTAGCCTTGCAAACGCGAGTAGAGAAGCAGGCGGCGCAACCATCCACGTGGGGAGCAAGTTCTTGAGCAACCGATCCAACAGCACATTCCTGGGACCGCAGGCTCGCATCGACGCATGGGAACAGCTCGGATCCGAGCAGTTCGACGTCGTCGTGGTCGGTGGCGGTGTCGTCGGCGCTGGCGCTGCTCTCGATGCGGCAACGCGCGGACTGAAGGTGGCGCTCGTCGAGGCTCGTGACTTCGCGTCGGGGACGTCGAGTCGTTCGTCGAAGATGTTCCACGGTGGCCTGCGCTACCTCGAGCAGCTCGAGTTCGGTCTGGTGCGCGAGGCTCTCCACGAGCGTGAACTGTCCCTGTCGACCCTCGCCCCGCACCTGGTCAAGCCGCTGAAGTTTCTGTTTCCGTTGACGCACCGAGTCTGGGAGCGTCCGTACATCGCAGCCGGAATCTTCTTGTACGACACGATGGGCGGCGCCAAGTCGGTTCCCGCACAGAAGCACCTCACCCGTTCGGGTGCGCTGCGGATGTCTCCCGGTCTGAAGCGAAAGTCCTTGATCGGCGGAATTCGCTATTACGACACCGTCGTCGACGACGCACGGCACACGATGAGTGTGGCACGCACGGCCGCGCATTACGGCGCTGTCGTCCGTACTTCGACGCAGGTCGTCGGATTCCTCCGCGAGGCGGACCGCGTCTCCGGTGTGCGAGTCCGCGACTCCGAGAACGGTGCGACGACCGAGGTGCGCGGCCACGTCGTCATCAACGCGACCGGCGTCTGGACGGACGAGATTCAGGCACTGTCCTCGCAGCGCGGGAGATTCCGTGTCCGGGCCTCGAAGGGTGTTCACATCGTCGTCCCGCGTGACCGTATCGTCAGCGAGGCGGCGATCATCCTGCGGACCGAGAAATCGGTACTGTTCATCATCCCGTGGGGCGCGCACTGGATCATCGGCACCACCGACACCGACTGGAAGCTCGACCTGGCTCACCCGGCTGCGACGAAAGCCGATATCGACTACATCCTCGGGGAAGTCAACACGGTGTTGGTGACACCACTGACGCACGAGGACATCGACGGTGTGTACGCAGGCTTGCGTCCGTTGCTCGCGGGGGAGAGCGACGAGACGTCGAAGCTGTCCAGGGAGCATGCGGTGGCTCGGGTGGCGCCCGGCCTCGTTGCCATCGCAGGTGGCAAGTACACGACCTACCGAGTCATGGCGGAGGACGCGGTCGACCTCGCCTCGCAGGACGTACCTGCTCGCGTTGCGTCCTCGATCACCGAGAAGGTTCCGCTCGTGGGTGCAGACGGCTATTTCGCGCTGGTCAATCAGACACATCACCTTGCGCAGCTGTACGGGCTGCATCCGTACCGCGTGACGCACCTGCTCGATCGTTACGGTTCCCTCATCGACGAGGTCATCGCGATGGCGAGCGACAAGCCGTATCTGTTGCAGCCGATCACGGACGCACCGAGTTATCTCCAGGTCGAAGCCGTGTACGCCGCGGCAGCCGAAGGCGCACTGCATCTGGAGGACATACTCTCGCGTCGCACACGCATCTCGATCGAGTACTCCCATCGCGGCGTCAACTGTGCGGGCCAGGTCGCGGCACTCGTCGCCCCGGTTCTGGGATGGAGCGCGGCCGATGTCGACCGGGAGGTCGAGACCTACACCGCGCGGGTCGAGGCCGAGGTCAAATCCCAGATGCAGCCCGACGACGAGTCGGCAGACGCTCTGCGTGTGGTCGCCCCCGAGGCACGTCAGGAAATTCTCGAACCGGTGCAGCCGGCACAGAAGTAGAAGTTCGGAAGTAGAAGATCAGTGCGTCAGAAGGATTTTCACGAACACGATGATCGCAGCTCCTGCAGCGAGCGCGATGGAGCCGAAGAACGCGCCGCGGCTGGGCTTCTCGCCTCGTAGCCGGCTGATCACGAAATTGGTCGACGCGATGCGACAGATGATGATCACCTCGGCGGCGATCTGGCCGATCGCCGGGTCGAGCAGACCCCACCATCCGACGGCGAGCAATACCGTGGGTAGAACGGTTGCGCTCAGGATCGGCACCGAATTGCGAAGCTCTTCGATATGTTGCCGCGGCGAGAGATCGGTTCCGGTTCGGACCGTCTGACCGACACCCTCGGCGAAGGCGTGCGCGACGAAGGTCGACACGCCGGTACCCACGACGATCGCGACTGCTTGGAACGTGTGTTCCTCCGGCGTCGTGATGGGGATGAGCGCCGCCAGTATCAAGATGTTGCCGTAGACATATGCACTGATTCTGCTGGCCGCATTCGCCGGATCGAGGGGACTCGAGTTCGACAGCAGGGGGCGGTGCAGGAGGTTCCGCAGGTTCGGTGCCATAGCGAGAGAGCCTAATGCTCGCACTCACTCCGGTCTCGGCACCGAACCTCTCACCCACAAAGAGTGAGGACAACGGTTGTGTAGCCGTCCTACCGTGTTCCCTGGGCGACAGGTATTTCTCTTCGGTTTCGGAGGAAGCGTGAGCGGAGCAGAGGATACGACGGCGGTCATGGGCCACGCGATCAGTTTCGACGCCGATGCACTGATCGACATAGAGGATGCGCGCATCGTCTGCCGCGAGCGTCCTGCAGAGAACTGATGCCCTCGGCACCGACGCGTTCGCTGCGCTGGGAATGGAACGCTGCGGCCCTGGGAGTCGTCTACGCTCTGCCAGCGTCGATCGTGACTTACTTCGATGTCACACGGGGTGCGGCGTTTGCCGTCGGGGTGATCCCGGCTGCGATCGTGGGTCTGGCGCCTACGCGGCGGGGGCGGCTACGCGTGCTGCTTCTGGGTCTGATGACGGGGATCCCGTTGGTACTCGGCTCGGTGGTGGCCGCGGTGCCGTGGCTGGCAGTGGCGACGATGTTCGTTCTGTCGTTCGGCGCCGTCGTGCTCGCGCGAGCGTCCCCGGCGGGATCCGTTGTTCTGGTGTTGTCGTTGCCGATGGCGGCGGTCGGGCTCAGCTACAGCGATCTGAGTACAAGCCTGGGCTTGGCCCTGGTTCTTCTCGGCGGCTCGGTGTACGCGGCGGTCGTGTCGCTGATCTGGCCGGCAGGCCAGGCGAAGCCTGCTCCGGCGGGCGAGCCTCCCGCCTTGGATTACGGCGTGCGCCTGGGTGCTGCGGCTGCTGCGGCCGCAGGTATCGGGTTCATGTTCGGGCTGGAGCACGTCGGGTGGGCCAGTGCCGCGGTGCTGTTGGTGATGCGACCGGGCGCCGAACAGACGACGCTTCGGATGGCAGGCCGGGTGGTGTCGGTGTTCGTGGGCGGCGCCGCTGCGGTGCTGCTCGTCCAATCCGGTGCCGAGGCGTGGATATTCGGCATCGCAGTGCTTGCGTGCGTTGCCTGTGCGGCGGCGACGCATGCGAGCCGGTGGTACGTCACGTCCACGTTCACGACGTTCCTCGTGCTGCTGCTGTTGATCGCTCCATCTCCCGAGGACGCAACCTTCCGCTTCAACGAACGGTTGACAGAGACCGTTCTCGGAGTGGGCCTTGCGTGGTTGTTCGGGATTGCTCTGCCTGCTGTCCTCGGGTACGTACCAGACTCCGTGGAGCCCGTGCAGCAACCGGGCCCGACACGGCCATCACGACCAGAGTGAGTATCGCCAAGATTGTCATGACTCGAATTCTGGTCGCTCAACCTGTGGATCAGCTGGGTTGCCGCTGGCAATACGGACAGTAATAGATCTGGCGTTCGGCCAGCGGATTGTCACCCAGCAGTCCGGATTCGACGGTGGTGCCGCAGCGCCTGCACGGCTTGCCGTCCCGGCCGTAGACCCAGAAGTGACGGCCTGCACGACGATCCCCGGTGGTGACGCGTTGGCTGCGGTCCTTGTTGGCCACGATGGTGCGAAACGACAGATCGACCATCTTCGCGATGTCTCCGGATTCACGGACCGGTGTACGTGGATCGACGCCGCGCAGGAAACAGATCTCGTTGCGGTAGACATTGCCGAGTCCTGCCAGGTTGCGCTGATCGAGCAATGCAAGTCCCACAGCACGATCGGGATCGGAGAGCACATTGGCGACGGCAACACCTGCGTCCCACTCGGGTCCGAGAAGGTCGGGGCCGAGATACCCGACGGCGTCGTTCTCGTTCTCGACGATCTCGAGGACACCGAGCTCGAAACCGACCGCCGTCGAGTCGGCAGTCTCGAGGACGATACGGGCCTGAAAGGCAGGCTTACGCCACCTGGCGCCGCGGGGATACACCTGCCAGGTTCCCTCCATCTTCAGGTGGCTGTGAATCGAACGATCACCGATCCGAATCAGCAGGTGCTTACCGTGGGACAGCACGGCATCGACCGTGCGTCCGGTGAAATCGACTGTTGCGTAACGCGGTACGCGAATGTCGCAGCGAGTGAGCACCTTTCCCTCCAGAGCTGCGCGCAGCGAGTTCGCGGCGCGGTAGACGGTATCGCCCTCCGGCACCGCTCACCCCCTCAGTCTCAGGCCACGCGGCGTGGCAGAGAATCCGGCCTCGGTCAGAATTTTCGAGAACGCGGTTCCGTGAATGTCGTTGCCGTCCACACGTTCGACGAGAAGCTTCTCGACGCCTCCGCGTTTCACGGTCGCGGCGAGCGCGTGAGCAGCGATGGTGGTGACGGCATCGTCGGTATCGAAGGTCAGCACGGTCTTGCCTCCTCGTTCGATGTACAGCGTGAGCTCACCCTCGTGCAACACGACGAGGGCTCCTGCCTTACGCCCCGGTCGGTGCCGGGGAGAGTCGGAATCCTCCTCCGGTTTCGGCCACGGCAGCGCTGCACCGTACGGGTTGGCCGGATCGCACGCGGCGAGGACGACGGCACCGGTCTTCTCTCGCTCGTCGTACGTGCGCAGCCTGTCGACGACCTCGGAGGTGGAGAACTGTGCTCCGCCGAGAGAATCGACGAAATAGCCGCGTCGACTGCGACCGGAGTCCTCGAAAGAAGTGAGAACCTTGTACATCGTGGCGAATCCACCGGGAACGCCCTCGTTCATCACAGCCCCCCGTGTGACGATGCCGTAGCGCTCGAGCAGAACGTCGGCCGTGGCGTGCGCTCTGATGGTCGGATCGGGTTCGAGTTCGGGGAGTCTGGACCATCTACCGCCTGCGGTCGGGGGACCGGTACGCGTGGGGAGAGTGGGCCGCTCGAACCGCCGATAGGAACGAAGCCGTGGAGTTCGGCGTGGTGCACGATGGCTCGGGGCTGCCCGAGTAGTTGCGTTGAGAAGCGCTCGTAGCGGGGCGAACGTGTCGTTGCTCAGCCTTCCCGCCCACACTAGCTCCCACAACGCGGCGTGAAGACCGTCGTCGTCGGTGCTGCCGACGGTGTCCGACAGCTGGCGGAAGAAGTACGCCCCACCGGCCGCGACGGCGTCGAGAACACGCACCTGAAGTTCGGACAGGTCGGATTCGGCGGGTGGCGCCAACGTCAACGGTGCGGTGTCGGCCATGTGCAGGCAGACCCACCCGTCCTTCGAGGTGATGGATCCGTGCCCCGACCACATCACCTCTCCCGTCGAGGTCAGCTCGTCGAGCATCGCCGGTGAGTAGTTGCGCACACGCGACGCCAACACGAGCGGTTCCCATGCCGACGCCGGAATCGGCACACCGGCCAGCTGTTCGACAACCGTTGCCACGCCGTCGATTCCGCTGAGTTGGCGACTGTCGACATGCTGCCAGGCGGGGAGGAACCGCCCGAGCGTGGCCGTGCCGACGGGCTCGACCTCCTGACGGGCTGCCGCAAGCGAACGCCGACGCAGCCTGCGCAGCACCTCGGCGTCGCACCATTCGCTCCCGGTCTTCTCCGGCCTGAATTCTCCTTCGATCACTCGTTTGTCTGCGCCCAGGGTGCCGAGAACCCCGCGGGCTACCGCAGTTCCGATGCCGAATCGCGCAGCGAGATCGGTCACCGAGAACGGGCCGTGCGTGCGCGCGTACCGGCTGACGAGGTCGGTCATCGGATCTTCCACCGGCTCGATGAACGCGGCAGGGGTGCCGATGGGAAGCGGGACGCCCAAGGCGTCACGCAGGCGGCTTGCATCCTCGACCGCTGTCCACCAGGTGCGGCCCGCGAAACTGACCTCCAATGCTCGCTTGGCCGACACCAGTTCGGTGAGCCACTGCAACGACTCTTTGCCGTGGGTACGCTCGGCGACTTCCTCGGTGGTGAGCGGGCCGAGCATGCGCAGCAGATCGGCGACGCCTTCGATGTCCTTTGCCCGCCGATCGGGAGCCAGGCGCTGAAGTTCGAGTTCGGTTGCTTCGATGACGGACTGATCGAGTAGTTCCCGCAGTTCGACGCGGCCGAGCAACTCGGCCAGCAGCGCGGAGTCGAGAGACAGTGCTTGCGCGCGCCGTTCGGCCAAGGGGCTGTCGCCCTCGTACATGAACGCACCGACGTAGTTGAACAGCAGAGAGTTGGCGAACGGAGAGGGCGTCGGCGTCTCGATCTCGACGATACGGATCTGGCGTCGGCCGATCTGCGTGAGAATCTCTTCGAGCGCGGGCAGGTCGTAGACGTCCTGCAGGCACTCGCGGACGGTCTCGAGCAGAATCGGGAACGTCGGATACTTGCGAGCGACATCGAGCAGCTGCGCCGATCGCTGGCGCTGCTGCCACAGCGGTGCACGCTTGCCAGGGTTTCGCCGGGGGAGAAGCAAAGCGCGAGCCGCGCATTCGCGAAAGCGTGACGCGAACAGGGCCGAGCCGCCGACCTGCTCGGTGACGATGTCGGCGATCTCGTCGCTGTCGAACACGAACAGATCGGCACCGGGCGGTCGATCCTCGGTATCGGGAAGACGAACGATGATGCCGTCGTCGGATGCGGTGGGAGCGGCGTCGATGCCGTAGCGCTCGATCAGGCGAGCGCCGATCGCAAGTGCCCACGGGGCGTGCACCTGCTGGCCGTAGGTCGAGTGCAGGACGAGCCGCCAGTCGCCGAGTTCGTCGCGGAACCGCTCGACGATCATCGTGCGGTCCGTCGGTAGTTGGCCTGTTGCTTCCTTCTGTTCGTCGAGAAGGGCGATGAGGTTGTTGACAGCGTTGACGTCGAGGCCGTCATCGCTCAATCGTTCGGGGAGCCCGTCGCGTTCGGACGTGCTGCGCAGAAACTCACCGAGTGCTCGCCCGAGCTCGGCGGGGCGACCGAGTCCGTCGCCGTGCCAGAAGGGAAGCCGTCCCGGTTGGCCGTACGCCGGGCTGACGAGTACTCGGTCATGGGTGATCTCCTCGATACGCCAGCTGGTGGCGCCGAGCGCGAACACGTCGCCTACCCGCGACTCGTACACCATCTCCTCGTCGAGTTCGCCGACGCGCGAAGCTTTTTCGCCCACCATGTACACCGTGAACAAGCCGCGGTCGGGGATCGAACCGCCCGAGGTGACGGCGAGCCGTTGCGAGCCGGGGCGACCGGTGAGTGTGTTGGCATCGCGATCCCACACCAGGCGCGGCCGCAGTTCGGCGAACTCGTCCGACGGGTAGCGCCCGGACAGCAGATCCAGTGTGGACTCGTAGGCCGACCGTGGCAACGTCGCGAAACTGCCGGTGCGCCGAACTGCGTCGAACCAGTCGTGCGCATCGATCGGTTCGAGTGCGCAGGCGGCCACGGTCTGCTGGGCGAGAATATCGAGTGGATTGGCGGGAACGAAGAGTGCTTCGATCTTTCCGGTCGTCATCCGTTCGACGGTGACGGCGCAGTGAATCAGGTCGGTGCGGTGCTTGGGAAACAGCACACCCTTGGAGATCTCGCCGACCTGGTGACCGGCCCGGCCTACGCGTTGCAGCCCGCTGGCCACCGACGGGGGAGCTTCGACTTGAACCACGAGATCGACTGCGCCCATGTCGATTCCGAGTTCCAGGCTGCTGGTGGCGACGACGCATCGCAGGCGACCGGTCTTGAGATCGTCTTCGATGAGTGCGCGCTGATCCTTGCTGACACTGCCGTGGTGAGCACGAGCGAGCAGCGGATCGGCGCCGTGATTGACCTCGCCCGACGAGCCCAACTGCGACGGTGGTCGGTGCTGCGTGTCGACCGAGTCTCCGAGCCGCTCGGCGTAGACCTCGTTGAGTCTGGCGGTCAATCGCTCCGCGAGACGGCGTGAATTGGCGAAGACGATGCACGAAGAATGCTCGAGGATGAGATCTACCATCTTCTCCTCGACGTGCGGCCAGATGGACCCCTGCTGCGGGGCGGCCGATGCAGATCCCTCGGCAGGCTCGGCGACGCCGAGTTCCGTCATGTCCTCGACCGGAACCTGGACGGTCAGATCGAACGTCTTGGGTGCGGGTGGTGCGACGATCTCGATCGGGGCTGCTCCGGTGAGAAAGCGGCCGACTTCCTCGTGGGGGCGAACCGTCGCGGACAGTCCGATCCGCTGCGCAGGCCGGGCGAGCATGAGGTCGAGGCGTTCCAGCGACAGCGCCAGGTGGGATCCGCGTTTGGTGCCCGCAACAGCGTGGACCTCGTCGACGATGACGGTGTCCACGAGCGCGAGCGATTCCCGCGCCGCCGATGTGAGCATCAGAAAGAGCGATTCTGGGGTGGTGATCAGGATGTCGGGAGGTGTTTTGATCAGCGAGCGGCGGTCGGCGGCCGAGGTGTCACCCGACCGAACACCCACCGAGATGTCAGGAGGCTCCAGTCCGAGTCTCTTGGCCGTCTGCGTGATGCCGACCAGGGGAGCGCGTAGATTGCGCTCCACGTCGACAGCCAGCGCCTTGAGGGGCGAGATGTAGAGAACCTTCGTCTTGCGTTCGGCTTCTTTCTCGCGCGTTGCCAGCTGATCTATGGACCACAGGAATGCCGAGAGCGTCTTGCCCGAACCGGTGGGCGCGACGACGAGCGTGTGCCTGCCACTCGAGATTGCCTCCCAGGCGCCCGCCTGCGCGGACGTCGGAGCAGGGAACGCGCCGGCGAACCACTCCTGGGTGGGCGCGGAGAACATCGCCAGGGCAGCCGCTGGGTCCGCTTCGCTGCCCCGCACGTCGGTCTCCGCTGCAGGTTTCCTTGCCACCCGACCATGATGCCCCGCGGTACCGACAAACAATCCTCGGATCGCCTCGCGGGTGTCGAATGCGGGGCGAACGGGTACGGCGTCAGAATGACCGACGACCAAGAGACCATGCAACAGATATCCGCGAAGCTCGACGCCCGACTCGGTGCGCGTACCAACGGCCTGCAGAACGAGGTGCCGCCCGGTGCGAGCGTGCAGGCAGACGACGAGGACGGGGAGCGCGGGCCGCTCGGCCGAGACTTCCACCTCGCGTCGAAGTACGCGCAGGCCTTTGCGATCGGCGAACCTCAGCTGGTGGATCGAGCGGAATTCGATCGACTCGTGGCCGAATACGGCTGATCGGGGCAGAATTGTCGACTGTGACGGAACGAAAGAAACCCGGCGTCACCTTCGAATCGTTCGTCGACAAGCAGATTCGCGAGGCGCAGGAGCGTGGTGCCTTCGACAACCTCGGCGGTGCGGGTAAGCCGATTCCGCGGGGCAGCGGGGCCGGCGACGAGTTGTGGTGGATCAAGGGCTACCTCGAACGTGAGAACCTCTCGGTCGATGCGCTGCTGCCCACCTCGCTTCAGCTCCGCAAGGAAATCGAGAAGCTGCCCGCGACGTTGATCGAACTGCGTCTGGAGGATTCGGTCCGCAGCACGGTGAGCGAGCTGAACGTGCGCGTCGTCGACTGGATCCGGATGCCGACTCCGCCGTTGATCCCGATCGCGCCGGTCGATGTGGAGGACTGGGTGCGGCAATGGAAGGTCAACCGGGCAGCCGCGGACGGTGCCGTGCAGCGTCCTGACGCGCTCAGCTCTGCTCCGGCACCGCGTGACGCGCCTCCGAGGTGGTGGCAGAGACTCCGCGGATTGTTCGGCCGACCGTCTCGATGATCTCCTCGACAGTCCGAGCCGACGGTATCGAGCCGTAGGAGATCTTCGCTCGAACCCGCCGGGGAAGCAGACCGTCGGAATCCTGCGTTGCCGTGCGCGACACCGCCATCTCCGGGGCATGCACTTCCGAGGCATCCACTTCCGAGAGATCGAGAACCGAGACGGGCGACCCGAAGCGGTCGCGCGCGTACTCGATCGCCTCGGCGACCGCCGCGTCGAACTCCGCTTGCGTCACCCGTCCGCGCGCACCGGTACTCAACCCGTGGCCGGGCAGGTCCAGGAGAACCACATGCAGTCCACTTCTGCTTACGTCTCGGGCCACCGGCGTCAGGTAGCGGGCATGCGATCCGGGCGGAACCGGGACGACGACGGTGCCCCCGGAGTGGCCGACACCGGCACCCGGGTGGACCTCGCAGTGCACGCGACCGGTGGGCGTCGTCAGCTGGACGTGTTCGCCGCCCGAAGTTCCGACGATCGAGGAGGCGGGCGCAAGAGCCGCCTCGCATGCGTCGTGACGGGTCAGGGCGTACTCCGAACCGAGGATCGGCCTGCCCTGCAACAGGATCATGATCGCCGCGCATTCGCGCGAGGTCAGAGTCGGCGACCACCCTGTCTTCTCGTGCAGCGCAGTGGAGTCGACGACGGGTTCTCCTGCCGTCACCCATTGCCCCGAGAACGGAGTGAGTCCGAGTCGGAACGCGATGTTCGCAGCGCGAATCGCAGGTCCCTCCGGGACGTCGAACAGCCACTGGCCTTGCATTCGCGCAAGCTCTCGAACGCCGGTCCAATCGTGCGGTCCGACGTTGTAGGGGCCGACGAGGTCCGTCTTGGCCGCGCGGTGGAACGCGTCGGCCAGGTCGTTCTGGTGAAGAAACTGGTACGACGCCTTGTCGGCCTGCGGGAACGCCGCGATCCTACCGGTGAACTGGTCGATTCCGTCGTTCGAGAAATCGGGTCCGATGATGTACGTGGGCCGCAGCATCGACACCGTCATCTCGCCGGGGTGCCGGCGTAGCCACCACTCCGCGTAGTGCTCCACCTCCGCCTTGTCGTGAAAGTAGTACCGATCGGGATCGCCTGCCGGATAGTAGCTTTCGTCGATCGGATCGTCGTGCAACTCGGCGCCGTAGGCGTTGATGCTCGATGCGATGACGAGGCGTCGCACCCCTGCGCGATACGCCGAGTCCAGTACGTTGCGCGAGCCTCGTTGGTTGATGTCGTGAGTCTCGGTCTTGTCGCGCAGTTCCTCGACGACGAAGGCGAGATGGATCACCACGTCGCACCCACGAAAGATGTTCTCCAACTCGGGGGATCGGATATCGGCCCTGACCGAGCTCAATTTCTCGTGGTGCAGTGTCGCAGGACGCCGGGCGAGCCCCACGACCGACTCGACCTCGTCGTCGCCCAGCAGTGTCGGCAGAATCGCCTTCGCGAAATCGCTCGTCGCTCCGGTGACAGCGATGCGCAGCGTCACGACGGAAGCTCCGCAACGGTTTCGGCGATCGTGGAGATCGCCGTCCGGATCTGCTCGTCGCTGTGCGATGCCATCGCGCACAACCGGAGCAGCGCACCGTTGCGAGGAACCGCGGGATGCAGTGCGGCACTGGTGAACACGCCCTTGTCGAACAGGCTGCGCCACAGATTCATCGCGACGAGGTCGTCGCCGACGTGAAGGGACACGATGGGCGACGCGGTGTCTCCACCCGGAATGGGCGAGCGGGCCCCGACGTCGAGACCTTCCGCCGCCAGACCGCTGCGCAGCGCTTCCGCATTCTCGAGTACTCGGCGAGATCGCTGCCGGCCTTCCTCGCTGCGGATCAGCCGGATGGAGGCGAGCGAGGCGCCGACTGCCGCCGGTACACCGGACGTCGTGAACAGGAATGCCCGAGCATGGATTCGCAGCGAATCGAGCAGGTCGTTCGACCCGGCGATGAAACCTCCGGTGGAACTGGGGCTCTTCGACAGCGACGCCATTCTGATGTCGGTCTCGTTCGCGGTGCCGAACAACTCGGCGGCTCCGGTCAGCTTGTCGCCGTATATACCGAGACTGTGGGCCTCGTCGACCATGAGAGCGGCTCCGTATTTCGTGCAGAGGGCTGTGATCTCCCCGAGAGGTGCCAGGTCACCCTCCATCGAGTAGAGCCCGTCGACGATGACGAGAACAGCGCCGTCGCCGTCGACGGGCTGCTGCAGTTGTGCCTCCAGGTCCGCCATGTCGTTGTGGGCGAACTTGCGAACCTCTGCCCCGGACAACGTACTTCCGTCTCGGATCGATGCGTGCGCGGCGGAATCGACCACGATCACATCCTGCTTGCCGACGATGGCGCTGATCGTTCCGAGATTGGTCTGGTAGCCGGTGGTGAACACCATGGCACCCTCGGTGCCGTGCCATTCCGCGATCTCGTTCTCGAGTTCCAGGTGGAGATCCATCGTGCCGTTGAGCAGACGGCTACCGGTGATCGCAGCGCCGAACGTGTCCAGTGCGTTCTGTGCACCTTGCCTGATGTCCGGATGATCGGCCAGACCCAGATAGTTGTTGGAGCCCAACATGATCTTGTCCGCACCCTCCACCCGGACGACGGGCGCGGTAGCGGATTCCATGACACGGAAGTACGGGCTGACATCGGATTCGCGGACTGCGCGAAGCAGATCCACGCGTTCGTCTCCGTCGAGACGTTTGATCAAACGGTTTACGGTCATCGTTCCCTGATCTCCTGTGGTTGGTCGGGCAGATTTCGTTCAACGAACGGAAGAGTGAATCGATGGTCGCGAATTCGTCAGTATTCGGCACTACCCGGTAATTCGGATGGGTAATTTCCGGAAGAAAATGTGGATCCACGCGTTGTCGCTGCTCGAGGCGTCGGGCCGGAAGAAACAAACTCCGTACCTACTTTTCTCGCGGTCGAGAATTTACTGAAACTTGGAGGTTTTGTCCGCCTGAACAGGGGGTACGTGAGTTTTGGTTGCGAATTCGATTCACCTTTGTTCAGCCATGCGCACATACAATTCGAAGGAGAGTCATGACTGCATTGATGGTTCGAGAACGCGAAATTTTGCAGACGTACATTCCGGGCCTACTGGATTATCTGGACCGTACCCCTCTACTGGAGCTCGAAAGCAGGGACGGTGAAGCCATAGCCGCATTTCGCGAGTTCGGTGGTACGGCATTGATCGTGCCGAAGAGTCTCGGTGGCCTCGGAGCCACCGCTCTCGACGCAGTCAGAGCGCAGCGTGCGATCGGATCTCGCTCACCGTCGCTCGGCGCAGCGACGACGATGCACCATTTGTCCATTGCCTCGCTCAACGAGTTCGCGCAAGGTGCCACCGAAGACGACCGGGCCCTCATCGCCTCGCTCGTCGAGCAGAAGGCTGTCATCGCATCCGGATTCTCGGAAGGAACGCCCGGCGGGAGCGTGTTCGTTCCGACCATGAAAGCGAAGCGAGTCGGCGACACGTACATCATCAACGGAAGCAAGAAGCCGTGCAGTCTGTCGGGTTCGATGGATCTG
Source organism: Rhodococcus yunnanensis NBRC 103083 (assembly GCF_001895005.1). Classification (GTDB taxonomy): domain Bacteria; phylum Actinomycetota; class Actinomycetes; order Mycobacteriales; family Mycobacteriaceae; genus Rhodococcoides; species Rhodococcoides yunnanense. The sequence continues at coordinate 20,082 of NZ_BCXH01000031.1, forward strand.
CTCACCGCCAGTGTCGAAGTCGAGGGCGTCGGTGCGAAGGACGGCGAGCGGGCAGTCGCGCTCATTCCTGCGAATCTGGACGGCATCACCGTCACCCGCTTCTGGGACACACCGATTCTCGCGGGTGCCCAGAGCGACGAAGTGGTTCTGCAGGATGTGGAGGTACCAGCCGATTTCGTGCTGCTCAACAGTGACGACGATCCCGACGGTGTGCACGAGATGACGGGCTACCTCTGGTTCGGGATGCTGATCACGGCCAACTATCTCGGTGGTGCGACGATGCTGCTCGAGAAGTTACTGGAAGCGGACAAGGGTGATTTCGAGGGTTACACCAGGGCCGCGGCGGAGATAGAGAACAGCATGGCGGCCATCGAAAGCGTGGCGCGTGCGTTCGACGACGGAGAACGTGGGCAGGATATCTCGGCACGACTGTTGTTCTGTCGCATCGCTATTCGTGATGCGCTCGTGCGTGCGAGTTCGGCGGCGATGGAGTCGCTCGGAGGCATCGGATTCATCAAGTCACCGGAAATCGGTTACCTGGCCGGCGCGCTGCAGGCGTTCGCTTTCCATCCGCCGTCACGACGGGCGATCTCGGAGACGCTCACCAAGTACCACGGGGGTGACGAGTTCGCTTTCGTCTGATCATCTGGCGTCCGATGATCTGGACTCCTGCTCTTCCTCTTCCTCGGCGAGCTTGTCCTCGCCGCGGTTGCGGAAGAACTTGAACCCCGGGATCCCGATGACTGCGCGTCGTACATCCTTTGTCACGCCCAGCAATTCGTGGATCTCGGGGGAGACCGTGTCGAGAGTGGCGAGGATCGGAATCACCGCTTTCATGTGCTCGAGCAACCCCGGAAGTTCGTCGACCATTGCGATGGCGGCGTCGACCTCGTCCTCGGACAGATTGTCGACGAACTTGCGTGCGAACGGGGCGGATTGCTGGGCAATCGGATCGAAGAGCTCCACCAGTTCGAGCGCGGTCGCCGAGGTTTTCGACGCGGTGCCCACGACCTCGTCTGCTGCGCGTGTGGTTGTCGCGGCTTCGGCCACCACGGCGTTGGCCGCGTCGACGATGGCGTCGATTCGCGCCATCAGGACAGCAACATCGGTCAGCAGTGCATCGATGCGTCCTGGGAGTTCCACCGCGAATGCCGCCGAGTCGCGCGCCCACCTCACACTGGATCTGACGGTGTCGAGACCGTACTTCGCCACCGAGAGACCGCCTAGGGGATCGGGAAGACGAACGCCTGCCAGCACCAATGCCATAGCTCTGACAATGCCATAGCTTCGACAATGCCATAGCTTCGACAATGCCACAGTCGTCGACAGACGCTAGCCTCGAGTGATGAGAGTTCTCGTCACCGGCGCGAGTGGGTACATCGGTTCCAGGTTGGTGGCCGCACTGCTGGCAGCCGGGGACTCCGTCCACGCAGCGTCACGCAATCCCGAATCGCTCGACGCGTTCGACTGGTCGCCCCTGGTCGAGACGGTCGAGCTCGACGCGAGCGACCCCGAATCTCTGCGCGCCGCATTCCAGTCCCTGTCACTCGACGACCCATCACGTAACGACCCAGCAGGTATCGATGTTGCCTACTACCTCGTGCACACCATCGGCGAGTCCGAGTATCGCGATCGGGACCTGACAGCAGCCCAGCAGTTCGCCGAGGCCGCGGCGTCGGCGGGCGTGCGCAGAATCGTCTACCTGGGCGGCTTCGTGCCCGACGACGAAGAACTGTCGGAGCATCTCGCCAGCCGGGCAGACGTCGGTGAGGCTCTCGCCGTCGACGGTGTCGAGGTGGTCTGGCTCCGCGCAGCAATTGTGCTCGGCGCGGGCTCGACGTCCTACGAGATGCTGCGATACCTCGCGGATCGGCTACCGGTGCTGCCGTTGCCGGGATGGCTCGGGCACCCGGTGCAACCCATTGCCGTCGACGACGTGCTGTTCTATCTACTCGCGGCGAGGGCCGCGGTTCCGCCGGGCGCCTACGACATCGGCGGGCCCGATCGGGTGCCGTATCGGGATCTTCTTTTCGCGTACGTCGAGGCCGCCGGTCTGACGAGAATCGGCCTGTCGACTCCGGGCGTTCCGACGTCACTCGCAGGACGTGTGATCGGCAAGATCATCCCGGTCCCTGATGCGCTCGCCGAGGACCTGGTCGGATCTCTGCACAACACGATGACGACGTCAGAGGATCGGATCGTCGAGATCGCGGGTGAGCCCGACGGCGGCCGCACGACCATCGAGGATGCGATGCGGCGCAGCCTGCAGGGCACTGCGGACACGCCGCCGGGTGTCATGGCGTCGAAGGATCCGTTGCGCCTGGCGATCACCGATGCGCCGTGGAGCGGAGGCGATGCACTCGGCATCCGCCGCTACGGTGTCGCGGCGTCGTCGCGGCAGACGTGGCACCTCGTCGAGTCGCTCGGCGCGCGCGCTCTGCTCTACTCGTGGCCGGTTGCGGCGGTCCTGCGAACCAACCTCGATGTCGTCGACGGGGTTTCCGACCGCGCCAGATCGGCAATTCGGCGGGTGTTCCACGACAGAAAGCGGGAAACCTGATGCCGACCTGGCAGACAAGCGTGATCGACGTGATGCGCTCGGCGCTGGTCGAGAGAATCGATCGCAACCACGAGGAGTCCGACAAGGCCTTTCTCCGACGACGGATCGTCGTCGGCGTCACACTTGTCGTCGGTGCCACTCTCCTGGGGATATCGCTGTCGGTCAGCCCGGGCGACAGCGCGTTCTATCCCTTGACGCTCGGCCTGGCGGCTGCGTGGATCATCGGCGGATTCGCTTCGGGGCCACTGCATCTGGGGCGTATCAGAGTAGGCGGGTCGATGCGGCGTCCGATCGTCACGCCGATACTGATCGGTCTGGCGGCAGGCGCGGTGTTCGTCGTCGGTGCGTTGATCGTTCGGCAGATCCCGCCGCTCGCCGACTTCACCGAGAACGTACTTGCGCATGCGCGATTCGGCTCGCTCGCCCTCATCGTCTTCATCACGTTGCTCAACGGTGTGGCCGAGGAGATCTTCTTCCGCGGCGCATTGTTCGCCGCGATCGGTCGCAAGAAGCCGGTGCTGATCTCGACCCTCGTCTACACCGTGGTCACGCTCGCGAGCGGTAACCCGATGCTGGCGTTCGCCGCGATCACGCTGGGTTTCGTCCTCGCACTGCAACGACGTGCATCCGGCGGCATCCTCGCCCCGATCATCACGCACGTGACGTGGTCGACGGTCATGGTGTTCGCGCTACCGCCGTTGTTCGGCTGACAGGCTTTTCAACAGGGCCGTCTTGATCTCGGGTCGGCTCGCTCCGACGAGCGTGAACGTGGCCTCGCGCATCAGACGTTCGGCGGTTCCGTGGCCGATGAGCGAACTGCTGCCGTTGGCGGTGACGAGAGCAGCCGCGGCGCGCACAGCCAACTCCGAGCCGTCGGCGCGGGCATGGAACATGTCGTAGTCGCCTGCCAGGGCCGCGTCGAAGCGGGACCGCACGTCTGCGTGCAAGGCCCGGAATGCATCGGCGTCGACGCCCAATTCTTCCATCTGGGTGATGGCGCGGCGCACGATTCCCATCGCCATGCATCCGTTGATCCACGAGCCGTGCAGCTGGCCTGCCTGGAACTGTTCGTCGGTGACGACGGCTGCGACCGATGCGTCGTCGATCCGTACGTTGTCGAAGCGCAGGCGCACGGTGTTGCTGGCATCGGCCGCGATGAGCCGCAGCGGCTCCACGGTGAGTCCACCGCCGAAGTGGGTCGCCTCGGCGGGCACCACCGCATGCACGATCGTGTCGTCGAACTCGTCTCGCGCCGACAACTGCACGACGTCGACGATGCCCCATCCGGTCACGAACGGGGCCGAGCCGTCGAGGACGTATCCGGAGTTCTCGCGTCGTGCATACAACTTCGGCGGTCTCGGGATCGCTCCCGCGAATGCGACACCCGCCTTGACGGAGCCGTCGACGAGTCCGTCGAACCACCTGCTCCGAAGCGGTGCGTTCGCCGAAGCGGCCAGCGACATCACCACCCCGCCGTGCTGCATCCAGGTGAACGACGTGCTCAGGCAAGCGCCGCACAGAATCTCGAAGATCTGCGCCAGCTCACCGGGTTCGGGGCCGTCGTCGGAGACGGCGAGACCGTAGAAACCCTCTGCCGCCAGAATCTCGAAATGGCTGCTGGGAATTTCGCCTTCGGCATCGACGAGCTCGGCGGCAGGAAACAAGATGGTGTCGGCAATGTCGCGAGCACGCTCCGGCCAGGACGTCACGTCCGCATCCTAATCCGTTCCGGTGTGGGTTCGCCTGCTGTCCAGTGGGTCGAATCGGCTCGGTCTGAGCTACATTGCGCAGGTGAGCGAAAACCTCGACCGGATAGACCGGTTGATCATCGACGAACTCGTCACCGACGGCCGTGCCACCCTCGCGACCCTTGCGGAGAAGGCGAGCCTGTCGGTCTCTGCTGTGCAGTCGCGAGTTCGACGTCTCGAATCCCGACGCGTGATCCGTGGTTACACAGCGCAGATCGATCCCGAGGCACTGGGACGGCCACTGTCCGCCTTCGTCGCGATCACCCCCATCGACCCCGCTCAACCCGATGACGCCCCGGCTCGGCTTCGTCACATCCCTGCGATCGAATCCTGTCACTCGGTGGCAGGGGAGGAGAGCTACGTCCTGCTGGTCCGCGTGGAGTCGCCTCGCAGCCTGGAGCATCTGCTGCAGGAGATCCGTGCGACGGCGAACGTGCAGACCCGGAGCACGATCATTCTGCAGACCTTCTACGACCGATGACCTCCTCCAGCACTCCGCCGACCACACGATCACGCTCCGGCGTCAGGAAGATACTGTCGGCAGTTCTGTCCTACGGAGTGGTCGCGGTCGTCATGTGGCTGCTGTACCGGACGCTGGGAAGTTCGGGGGCCGTGGCCGACGCCGTCAGCTCGATCACTCCGACCGAGGTGCTCGTCGCGTGCAGTCTCGGATTGGTCTACCTCGCGTCGATGCTGCGGCCGATGGTCTACACGTTGCCGGGCCTGACGATGGCGCAGGCAGGAGTCGCACGGACTGCCTCGCTCGCGCTCGCCAACACCGTCCCCGAGGGTGGGACCGTCGCAACGGGTCTGACATTCGGGATGTATCGGTCCTGGGGTTTCGGGGTGTCCGACAGTACGACGTCGATAGTCGCGATCGGGATCTGGACCAATCTCTCTCGATACGTGCTGATGTCGATCGGACTGGTCGTTCTCGCCGTGTCCGGCACGACGGACGGCTCGGTGGTGTGGTTCGCGGTGGGGTCGTGCGTCGTGGTCGCCGCGATCTGTCTTCTGATCACGCTGATCATCGCCAGCGACCGGTTTGCGCGCGGCGTAGGCCGACTTCTCACCCGTGGACGGGCCGTGGTGGCCCGCCGAATCTCCCGAGTCGAACCCAAGGACATGGTGGAGGTCGTCTCTGATTTTCGCGTGCACGTATCGAATCGAGTTCGGACATGCTGGCGGTCGTTGACGGCAACGATGGTTCTCTCGCAGTTGCTCGGTGCACTCGTACTCGGCGTCGCGGTCCGGATGTGCGGTCTGGGGCAGGACGAGATCGGCTGGGACCGCATCGTCGTAGCGTTCGGTGCAATGTGGCTCGCCGCCTTCGTCGCTCCGACCCCGGGTGGGCTCGGCATCGCCGAAGCTGCGCTGATCGCAGTCCTCGGCGTCGGACTCGCGGCGAGCGCTCAGGCGGAACTCGTTGCCGCGGTACTGCTGTTTCGGCTCGCGACCTGGCTGCTGCCCATTCCGATCGGTCTCGTCTCGTATCTCTACTGGAGGACGACGAAGAATTGGCGTGTGCCCGTGGCTCAACTCTCCAGTGAACGCCAGACGCGATCCGAGGACAACGGCAACTCGTAGAGCCGCGACCCGATTGCGTCCTTGATCGCATTGGCGAGCGCAGGAGCGACCGGGTTGTACGGCGACTCGCTCATCGATTTGGCGCCGAAGGGACCGAGCTGATCGTAGGTGTCCGCGAAATAGACCTCGGTACGCGGAATGTCCGCGAACTGCGGTACGTGGTAACTGCGGATCGAATCGGTGGTGACAGTGCCCTCGCCGTCGGTCTCGATCGCCTCGTACAGCGCCGAACCGATACCCTGGGCCACACCGCCTTCGACCTGTCCGCGGCATTGCTGAGGATTCATCACCGTGCCCGCGTCGGCGCTCTGCACCGACTGCAGGATGCGTACCGTCCCCGTCGACTCCTCGACCGCCACCCGAAAAGCGTGAACGTTGAACGCCAGTGATCGCGGCACGCCGCCGCTGTCACCCTCGGTGACGAGAGTTCCGCCCGCGGCGGTCAGTATCTCGGCGAGCGAGACGAACCGATCTGCGCCGCCCTGCACGCCTTCGGGACCGAGCACACACGAGTCCGGCGCACTTCCCGTCAGGCCTGCGCCGATCTCGAGTAGGCGTGTCGACATCGCTCGGGCTGCGGCGTGGAGAGCCTTTCCTGCCACGACGGTGCCCGCGGAACCGAAGGCGCCCGTGTCGTACGTGGTCGCATCGGTGTCGGATTGGCGCACCCGTATTCGCTGCGGTGACGTCGCAAGCTCGGTCGCCGCGATCTGAGTGTGCACCGTTGTCGTCCCGTTGCCGAATTCGGCGGTGCCGACGCGGATCTCGTAGTCGGCGTCCGGGAGCAAGGCAATAGACGCCTCCGAGAAGTGTCCGCGGGGCGGGATGGTGGCGATCATCGCGACGGCCATTCCCTCACCGACCTTCCATCCTTCCGGCGCGGCGACACCGTTGCCCCGCCGCAGAGCGTGCTCGGCCAGGTCGAGGCACTGGTCGAGGCCGTAACTGCCGTACACCAGGTCGTCTCCTTCGACGTGGGCTGCGACGAGTGGATCACCGGGGACGACGACGTTGCGACGGCGGAAGTCGAACGGATCGATGTCCAGTTCGCGAGCGAGGTCGTCCATGGCCGATTCGATGGCGAAGATCACCTGACCTAGCCCGTACCCGCGGAACGCGCCGGACGGAATGTTGTTGGTGTACACACTCTTCGCGTCGACCCGCTTGTTGGCGCAGCGGTACACCGCAACGGATTCTCCGCAGCCGTGGAACATCACGCCCGGACTGTGGTTTCCGTAGGCACCTGCGTCGGTGACGACGTCTATTGCCAGTGCGGTCAAGGTGCCGTCCGCGGTTGCGGCTGCAGTGACATCGACCTGGAACGGATGACGGCACGGAGAGACCGTGAACTCGTCCTTGCGAGTGAACTCGAACTGCACCGGCGAACCCGTACGCAGGACCGCCAACGTGACGATGTCCTCGGTGAGCAACTCCTGCTTGCCCCCGAAACCGCCGCCGACGCGAGCGGTGAACACGCGGACCTCGTCGCGGTCGAGTTCGAAGATCTCGCAGATCTCGTCACGGACCAGAAACGGAACCTGCGTGCTGGTACGCAGGTTCAGCCTCCCCGTGTCGTCGATCCAGCCGATCGTGCCGTGCGTCTCGAGGTGGACGTGCTGGATACGTTGCGTTCGCCACCGTCCGGTGACGACGGCGTCGGCCGCTGCCACAGCCGTGTCGACATCGCCGACGCCGCCGTGCAGTTCGGCCACCAGATTTCGCGTCGGGTCCCCGATCCGGGCGTGCTCGTCCTTGTCTCCGTGGATCTGCGGGGCCCCTGGCATCGACGCGGAGTCCGTGTCGAACACCGCGGGCAGTTCCTGATACTCGACGACGAGCGCGCGACACCCGGCCTCGGCTGCGGCGAGGGTGTCGGCTACCACCACCGCCACACGTTGGCCCGTGAAGCGCATCACCGTGTCGATGACACGGGTGTCGTCCGGGTCGTCGGACCGCTGATCGTGGCGGGCGGTGGAGAACACTCGATCCGGGCTGTCGGCGGATGTCAGGACCAACCGAACACCGGGGATCGATTCGGCCGCAGCGGTGTCGATCGCCAGTACTCGCGCGTGCGGATAGGGGCTACCGAGCACGCTGGCATGCAGAAGGCCTGCAGGGGCGAAGTCCATGGTGTACGGCTCGGTTCCCGTCACGATGCGAGTGCCTGCCGGTGCGGCCAAGGAACGCCCGTACGACGGGCCCTCGGTCACCTTCTCGGTGTTCGTGACCCCGTGCACGGCGTCGTCGATGGATCGATAACCCGTGCAGCGACACAGGTTTCCCTTCAATCGCTGCGGCAGCTCGGTCATGTCGTTCTCGCCGAGAGACGAGGCGGTGACCACCATTCCCGCCGTGCAGAACCCACACTGGAATCCGCCTGCGTCGACGAACCTGCGCTGGACGGGGTGCAAGTCGTCGGGGGTTCCGAGGCCTGCGACCGTGACGACGTCGCGGTTCGCGGCGCGGAAAGCAGGGAAAATGCAGGAGTGCACCGGTTGGCCGTCGACCAGTACCGAACACGCCCCGCAGTCGCCTGCGTCGCAGCCCTTCTTGACCTCGAAGTGCGCTTTGTCCCGCAACATCGTGCGCAGACATTGGCCGGGTCTCGGTGTGTGCTCGGTCTCGGCGCCGTTGACGGAGAATTTCACGACAGCTCCTCCAGTACCTGCAGAGCGGATCGGATGCTGATGTGTTCTCGCCAATCCGGCGCACCGTGCGGGTCGTCGTACCATGCGCTGTCGGGGATCGCCGCGTTCAGTGCGGCCCGTAGTTCGACCGAACGCGGCGGCGAGTCGAAGCGCACGACATAGGGCCGAACGGTCGAAGCGCTCACCGTCACCACGAATCGTCCGTCGCGGTCGAGGCGCCCGATCACGAGGGATGCCGATCGACCGAGCGGCGACAACGCAGTCTTCCTGAACGCCGTTCTCGCTTCGAGGGCATGAGCGGGGAGATGAATGCTTCTGACGATATCGCCTGTGCGCAGACTGTTCTCGTGTGGTCCCGTGACGAGATCGACGACAGGAACGGTGTAGTCGGTGCCGTCGACCGCCCAGACCGTGGCGACACCGTCGAGTGCTGCGGTCAGCGAGATCATCGCTCCTGCAGGAAGTGCCATGCAGATGTTGCCGCCGACCGTGGCGACCTTCCAGATCTTGTACGACGCGAGCAACGCGGTGGCGCACTGCGGAAACAGAGCCGTGGCGGGCCAGTCCCGGTCGACACGCGCAGCGGCCAGCGCCTCGATCGTGCACGTGGCAGCGATGTCGAGTCCGGTGTCGTCGACCACCAGAGGTGGCCAACCGAGGGCAGTGATGTCCACCAGTCGTCGTAGATGGTCTTGCTTCTCCGACAGCAGCCACGTTCCGCCGGCGATGACGGCGGTGCCCTCGTTGCCAGGAGGAAGTTCGGATCGGTCGGACGGAATCACGACGTCCTCGATAGTTCCCAGGTCCATCTCGCACCAGCTCTCGACACTCGAAACCTTTCGACTCCGAACACTAGTGAACAACTGTTACGGACGCGCGGTTGTGAGGCGATCCGCCGGAAACTCGTGCGAAACAACGGCACGCACAGTTCCTGCACCGTGCGTGCCACGGGGCATTGACCGCATTTAGACTGGGACGATGGCGTTCACAGGGGTTCCCTTCTCAGCACTGGATTTCTACGAGGATCTGGAAGCGGACAACAGCAAGCTGTGGTGGGATGCCCACAGAGAGGTGTACGAGAGGTCCGTCAAGGCTCCGATGGTCGAGTTGCTTGCCGAGCTCGAAAGCGAGTTCGGTAGCGCCAAGGTTTTCCGTCCGTACCGTGACGTGCGCTTCTCGAAGGACAAGACGCCGTACAAGACCCACCAGGGTGGATTCGTCGCGCGCGGTGGGAGCCTTGGATTCTACGTCCAGATCGATCCGGCCGGGCTGTACGTAGCGGGTGGTTTCTATGCCGCGACCACCGAAGGGATCGCTCGGTACCGCGAATCGGTCGACAACGAGGTGCGCGGATCCGAGCTGGTCGCTCTGGTGTCGACTCTCGCCGACTCGGGCTTCGAGATCGGCGGTGATCAGCTCAAGACCAAGCCCCGTGGGTACGAGCTCGATCACCCACGCATCGACCTGCTGCGGCACAAGTCGCTGACCGCGAGCAAGCACTTCGGCTCACCGGCATGGCTGGAAACCCCGAAAGCTGCAGCACACGTGCGTGACACATGGCGACAGCTGACTCCGCTCGTGGAGTGGTCGGCGCAGGTTCTCTAGCCCACCACTTCTCCAGCCCACCACTTCTCTAGCCCACCACCGAGTAGTTCCGCCACGCGCTGCCGGCGTCCGGGGCGTCTTCCCGCTCGACCGTCGCCTGGATCAGTCCGTACGGGCGATCGTCGGCGTTGAAGACCTCGTTCGAATTCTCGACGCCGAAACGTGCTGTGTCGTAGAGGAAATGGTGCTTGTTCGGTGCCGACATTCGAATTTCGGCGATGAACGGGTACTTCTCCAGTGCAGCCTCGCCCATTGCGTACAGCGTCTGCTGCAGAGCCAGGGACTGCAAGTTCGCGAAGCGTTCGATCATCGCGGCCTTGACCCCCTCGTAGACGCCGTCCCAGTCGACATCGACGCGTGTGTACCGCCACTGAGCTGTCAGCGAGGTCGCCATGACCCGGTCGTGGGTCGGCTCGAGCACGGTCAGTTCGTCTTCGAGGAACCCGGCGAACTCGGAACCGGTCGACTTGAGGATGATCATCTCCTTGAAGCCACTGACGACCCAGGTCTTCTGATCGGGCCCTGTACCCTCCACGGTCACCGCCGATGTGCGGATCTCCTCGCCCTTGCGCGTCCATGTGTGATCGTGCTCGACGCCGTCGACGACGACTCGCTGCCAGGTGTATTCCTCCAGCTCGATGCGTGCACCCTCGACGGGTTCGACGTCGTCCACGTAGTGACGGGCGAGGTCCAGGCCGTAACTCTCCAGGTGTAGAAGACCTTTCGACTTCGCGTAGACGTACGCTGTCTGCTTCTGAGTGTCGGTAGGCAGCACGTTCGACTGATCACCCACCAGGTGGGCGGGTGCGAAGTCTCCTCGAAGGGCGCTGGAAACGTTGATGTCGTGAATCTCATGACGTGGAGTGTCTCGGTAGATCCGGACGACACGGTTCTCTGCCTTGCCGTACTGGTTGGCGCCGAGGACGATCTTGCCGTTCAGGTCGGTCATCTCAACTCCCGCGATAGGTGGAATAGGCGAAGGGCGACAACAGTAATGGGACGTGGTGGTGTGCGTTCGGGTCTGTCACGGTGAACGACACCGACACCTCCGGATAGAAGGTGGGAGTATTCAAGACCTCGAAATAGCTTCCGGTGTCGAACGAGAGCCGATAGTTGCCCACCTCGATCGGGGCGGGCAGCAGCTCGGGAACACGACCGTCGGCATCGGTCGTCGCGGTGGCGATCTCGCCGTTCTTCGCGTGGAACAACGACACCCTGAGTCCGACGGCCGGTGCGCCGTGTACCGCATCGAGAACGTGGGTGCTGAGCCCGCTCATTCTTCCGGGCCCAGCATGCGGTTCAGGCGAATTCGGTTGATCTTGGCAAGCTCCACGCGCAACACCCGTCGTTCGGTCTCGGGATCGTTCCCGAGGCGTTCCTCGAGGATAGCGAGCAGTTCGGGTGCCGACCTGCCGGTCGCGCACACCAGATAGACGTGACCGAACTTCTCCTCGTACTTGCGGTTGCTCGCCGCGAGGGCGTCCAGCACGTCGGAGCCCGCTGCCTGCACCGCTGCCTGTTCTCGCTTCGACGATGGGTTGTCGGCCTTTCCGCCGATCCGTGGGTGGCCGTCGAGTGCCTGGTCGATCTCGGCTTCGGGGAGCTCGGCCAGCACTCGGTCCGCTCTGTCCAACAGCAATTCTCGACTGTCGAACGGCCTACCGGAGGCAACTCGACGTGCCCAGATGGACGACGAGCAGCACTCGAACAGTGCATGCATCGCCTGTCGATCGGTCAGCCTGTTGAAGCCCTCCAGACCTATCCACTCGTGTAACAAAGCATCTCGCTATCTGTGTTCGGTCAGCCGGCCGAACCGGGCCGCTGCGATCGGGTTGGCGTCGGCGACCAGGTCGTCGAACCGGTAGTTGGCGATCTTGGCGATCTCGATCATCGCAAACGAACGCTCGGCGGCGGGCGCATTCTCGATGCGAGACCACCCGTTCGCCAGTACGCGGTCGTATCGTTCGGTCTCGCGGGCGCAGATGACCAGGGGAAACCCGAAGTGTTCGCGATATTCCGATGCGAGTTGCACGATGTTCTCGTGTTCGTCCTCCTCCAGGTTGGACAGGCCGACGTGGTCGGCAGCGTTCAGCGTCCCGGTGGCGTCCTCACTGCCCAGATCCGGGTAACTGTTAATCAGTTGAAGTTGTTCCTCGGTGGTGCCCGCCAGCAGCGATTCCTGGAAGGCCTCGCGGAGGCTGTGGGCGTCGGAGTACGGCCGCTGCTGGTAGGCGCGTTCGACCACCCACGGGGTGCCCTGCACGAGACCGCCGAACGTGGCCGCGAATTCCTCCTGGGTCATCTCGTTGACCTGATCGAGCGTGATGCCCTTGCCGGGACCACCCGCCACGGTCTGGCCGCGGTTACCGATATGGAAGAACAAAACGTTGAGCACGATCGCGGTGACGGCGCCCAGGACGATCCCGCTGCCGAACAGCATCTCCAGCCAATCCGGGACACCGTCGGCGACGGTCGGTTGGATGGTCACCAGCATGGCAAGACCGAGGCTCGTCGCAACGATGATCAGGTTGCGGTGATCGGTGAAGTCCACCTTGGACAAGGTCTGTATGCCCACGACGGCAACGGTGGCGAACAGTGCGAGCGCAGCGCCGCCCAGTACGGGAGGCGGTATCGAGGCTACGACGGCAGCTGTCTTGGGTAGCAGTCCGAGCAGAATCATGATTCCGCCTGCGGTGGCGACGACCCATCGGCTCCGTACTCCGGTGAGTCGGACGAGGCCGACGTTCTCGGAGAATGCGGTGTACGGGAACGAATTGAACGTGCCGCCGATGACCGTGGCCACGCCGTCGGCGCGCAAGGTCGCGGCGATGTCGTCCTTCTTGATGCGCTTTCCGACGATCTCACCGGTCGCGTACACGCTGCCGGTGGTCTCGACGGCGATGATCAGCATGACGACGATCATCGCGATGATCGCCACGACACTGAACTTGGGTACGCCGAACAGGAACGGCTGAGTGAAGCCGACCCAGGATGCCTCGCCGGTGCCGTCGAAGTTCATGTCGCCCAGCGCGAATGCGACGGCGCTACCAGCGACGAGTCCGAGCAATACGGCGATGGTCGCCATGAAGCCTGTGAAGAAGCGCTGTATCAGCACGATGACGACGAGAGTGCCGATCGCATACGCCATCCATCGGCCGTTCGTCGGATCCTGCTCGTGCGTAGCCGGATTCGTCACCGCATCGTTGACAGCCACCGGGAGCAGTGCCACGCCGATGATCGTGATGACGGTTCCTGTCACCACCGATGGGAAGAACCTGAGGAGCCTACTGAAGTACGGCGCCATGAAGAACGTGACGAGCCCCGCGACGATGACAGCACCGTAGACGTACAGCAACCCCTCGGTGCCGCCTCCGTTGGCCATCGCGATCGCGATCACCGGAGACACACCGGCGAACGTGACGCCTTGCAGAAGAGGCAGCCGGACGCCGATCTTCCAGAAGCCGACGGACTGGATGATCGAGGCGATGCCGCACGTGAACAGGTCTGCGTTGATGAGGTGTATCAGCTGTTCGTTCGTGAGTCCGATGGCCCCGCCGATGATGATCGGCACCAGCACCGCTCCCGCATAGAATGCGATGACGTGCTGGAACCCGTACGCGGCAAGTTTCGGAACGGGAAGTACTTCGTCGACGGGATGAACTCGGCGACGCTTAGTGGGCAAGACTGACATGAGGAAACCTCGCGGTGGCAGCAGGGTGTGAGTCCTGCGACGCTGCAGGAGAAGTGCTAACAGAATCCGCTATCGCGCCCATCCTCGCCAGTCGAGGACGCACAATCTTGGTTGTGTGACGACGACGATCGTTGTGCGAACGTCCGAGACGAGAGGAACCAGGGTTGTCCGACCGAGTATCCGGCGATGTGGTCGGGGTGTTGCTCGCCGCAGGCGCAGGCTCTCGCTACGGGTCGCCGAAGGTTCTGGCGGAGGGTGGCGCATGGCTCGACAGTGCGGTCGCTGCGCTCGTCGAAGGCGGGTGTGATCGTGTCGTCGTCGTGCTCGGCGCCGCGGACGTGCCCGTCCCCGATGGTGCTGTCTCGGTGCACGCGTCCGACTGGCGAGACGGAATGAGTGCCTCGTTGAAGGCCGGGCTCGTAGCTGCAGCGGGTGCGGTCTATGCCGTGGTCCATGTCGTCGATACCCCCGATGTGGGCGGCCGCGTCGTGCGTGCGGTGCTGTCGGCGGCGAGGGCGTCGCCGTCGCATCTGGCGCGGGCGACGTTCTCCGGGGCTCCCGGACATCCGGTGGTGTTCGGCGCCGAGCACTGGGACGAGGTCGTCGCGACCGCGTCCGGTGATGCGGGAGCCCGTGAATTCCTCAGGGGGCGACCCGACGTCATCGGAGTCGAATGCTCGGAATGGGCGACGGGTGTGGATCACGACTACCGCTGAGACGTCCTCGAGCTGAGACGTCCTCGAGCTGAGACGTCCTTGACTCGGTCGGATCGATCCCGGCAAGATGTTGCGCATCGTCGCGTGTCGATGGCGGACTGCGTCAGGCATGGAGGCGTCGTACTGCCGGAGGCAGCATGATCGCGCACAGAATGTCCATATCGTTCGACCACACCATCATCGTTTCGAAAGACCGCTCTGCATCGGCACTGTTCTTTCGGGATCTGTTCGACCTACCCGAAGCTCAGTCGTGGGGGCCGTTCCTCAACGTTCAGCTCACCGACGGCACCCTGATCGAGTTCGCTGAACCGCCTTTCGACGAGATCCAGTTCCAGCACTACGCATTTCGAGTCAGTGACGAGCTCTTCGATGCGGCGTACGAGCGGATCGCCTCGGATGGTGTGCAGCACTGGGCGGATCCGCAGATGAAGAAGCCGGGGGAGATCAACCACGGTCACGGCGGGCGAGGCGTGTATTTCCGCGATCCGACCGGGCACTTCTTCGAGATGCTGACACAGCCGTATCTCCCCAATTCCGCGTCGCTAGAACGTGATTGATAGGTCGGCCCACAACGTCCTCTCCGCAAGCGCGGCGTTACCACTCTCTACGGTTCGACCACCCCTAGCTATCAGTATCCGTGACGGACGCAGTCGCCGTGTCGCGGTCGCCATCTCTCCGTCAGAACGGTGGTGGTCGGCGTTTTTCGCGTTCGGCGGCGATGTGTCGGTGTTGGAGGTATTTGGTGCGGAGGTAGGTGGCGTCGGCGCGGGCTTGTGGGTCGGTGAGGCGTGCGAGGTCGCCGAGGGTGGGTGCGTTGGGGTCCCAGGTGGTGTTGGTGTGGGTGTCGGTGATGTGGGTTTCCCACCAGGTGGGTTCGTAGAGTTCTTCGGGTGGGGCGGTGTGGAGGGCTCCGGCGGGGGTGGGTGTGTGGGGGTCGGGTGTGTCGAGGTCGATTGTGTAGTGCTGGCCTTCTGTGGTGTTGGTGAT
>NZ_BCXH01000032.1 GCF_001895005.1 Rhodococcus yunnanensis NBRC 103083
CCGCTCGAACGGCACATCCGCATGCGCAAACGCCTGCAGATCACTCGCTCGAGTCTGCGCCAACAACTCCTCGAACGTCATCGACGAATCCACCCGAGACCGGAAAACCAGAGTGTTGACGAACATACCGATCAAATCATCGAGGGCCCGATCACTACGACCAGCAAAAGGAGTACCGATCGCAATATCATCAGACCCCGACAACCGAGCAAACAACACAGCCATCGCCGAATGCACCACCATGAACAACGTGCTGTTGGTTCGACGCGCCAGCTGGACCAGCTGTGCATGCAACTCGGCATCGACGACGAACTCGGCTCGATCACCGGCGTACGACTGCACCGCCGGACGGGAACGATCGGTCGGCAAATCCAACTGATCCGGCAAGCCCGCCAACGCCGACTTCCAATACGCAACCTGCTGCGACGCAATCGACTCCGGATCTTCCTCACTACCGAGAACCTCACGCTGCCACAACGCATAATCCGCATACTGCACCGACAGAGGCGCCCACCCAGGAGCCTCGCCCACAGAACGCGCCGCATACGCCACCATCACATCACGAGTCAACGGACCCATCGACGAACCATCCGCCGAAATATGATGCACCACCAAAGCGAGCACATGCTCCGTCGGCGACACAGCGAAAAGACGCACTCGCAAAGGGACTTCGGTGGTGACGTCGAAGCCGAAGACGGCCAGGCTGCGTACCTCGTCCTGTATCCGGTCCGCGGGAAGATCCACCACCTCGAACAGTGGGGGAACCTTGTTCATCGGCACGACAACCTGAACCGGTACGCCATCGATCTCCGGATACACCGTGCGCAAAGACTCGTGACGGTCGATGACGTCGTCGACCGCAGCGCGCAACGCGTCCACATCCACATCGCCGGACAGGCGAATCGCCACCGGCAGGTTGTACGCCGCAGACGCCGTATCGAACCGGTTCAAGAACCACATTCGCTGCTGCGCCAACGACAACGGAATCATCGCCGGTCGCCTGCGTGCAGCGAGAGCTAGGCGCCCTCCTGCGCTCACGTCGTTTCCGATGTGTGCCGCGAGGGCTTCCACGCCGGAGAACTCGAAGAGCAGGCGCACCGGAATTCGGGAGTCGAGAGCCTCGCCGAGTCTGGCGATCACCCGGGTGGCGATCAGTGAATTGCCACCGAGAGTGAAGAAGTCGTCGTCGAGCCCCACCCGGTCGACGTCGAGGACCTCTGCGAACGTCGACGCGACGATTTCCTCGATGGGCGTCGTGGGTGCGCGAAACTCCTGCGCCGAGAAGGTCGGTTCCGGCAATGCTTTTCGATCCAGTTTTCCGCTGGAGTTGAGCGGGAACTCGTCGAGTACGACGACCGCAGTCGGAACCATGTAGGCGGGCACGAGCAGACCGAGACCGCTGCGCATGTCGGCGGGGTCGACCGACGTACCCGGTCGTGCAACGACATAGGCAACGAGGTGCTCACCGGTCGCCATGTCCGCGACGACCACCACGGCCTGATTGATACCGGACAGTGTGAGTAGTGCCGCCTCGATATCGCCGAGTTCGATTCGCTGGCCACGGAATTTGACCTGAAAGTCCGTGCGTCCGATGTATTCGAGAACTCCTGGACCGCTGTCGTCAGCGCGGGCCGAGGAGGTGTCTCCGGCGCGCCATCGAGCGAGGTCTCCGGTCCGATACATCCGAGTTCCCGGTGCCCCTGCAGGGTGTGCAACGAATCGGTCTGACGTCAGATCGGGCCGGGACAGATAGCCGCGGGCAAGTTGCACACCGGACAGGTACAGTTCCCCGACCGTGCCGGCGGGAACCATTCGCAGCCGCGAGTCGAGTACGAGTGCGGCGGTGTTCCATTCGGGTCTCCCGATGGGAACGGTGCCGCGATCCGAACCGGTTGTCTCCCAGTACGTCACCGACACTGCAGCCTCGGTTGGACCGTACAGATTGTGCAGACCGGCAGAGGAAATGGCTCTGAAGGCCTCCGCAGTTTCGATGGGCAGCGCCTCACCGATCACGAAGACGTGGCGCAGGCTCGTGCATTTTCCGGCCGACGCATGTGCGGTGAACATGGCCAGCATGGACGGAACGAAATCGGTGAGGGTGACCGAATGTTCCGCGATCAGATCTTCGATGTACGCCGAATCTCGATGGCCGTCGGGGGTCGCGAGCACGAGAGATGCGCCCACCTGCAGGGGAAGGAAGAATCCCCATAGCGACACATCGAATGTCGTGGCGGTCTTCTGCAGATACACGTCCGCGTCGGTGAGACCGTATTCCGATCGCATCCAGGCCATCTGGTTGACGATCGCACGGTGCGAGACGGCAACCCCTTTGGGCTTACCGGTCGACCCCGACGTGAAGATGACGTATGCGATGGTGTCCGGTGCAATCGATGCCGTGCGTTCGACGTCCATGATCGGTGCTCTGTCCGCTTCGGCAGATGCATCCAGTTCGGTGACATCGATGACCGGCACGTCGCCGAACAGCGCACGATCGGTGGCGTCGGCGACGAGCGCACAGAACGGATTCGCGGCCTCGACTATGTACCCGACTCGGCTCTCCGGATGGTCCGGGTCGATGGGAACGAACGCTGCCCCAGCGCGGAGGATCGCGTAGATACCGACTGCAAGATCCAAGGACCGGCGTATCGCGACAGCAACGCGCGCCTCGGGCCCGACTCCTCCGGCGATCAACACACGTGCGAGCGCGTTCACACGGCCGTCGAACTCTCTGTAGGTCAGGGAGCTACCTTCGAACACCAACGCGATGTTGTCGGCGTGTGTGGATACTCGCGCGTCGAACTCGGACAGCAGACTCGTCGGTCCGAGGAGTTCGTGGTGGGTATCGTTCCACTCCTGTGACAGCACTCGACGTTCGGCGCCGTCGACGATGTCGAGATCGCCCACCAGCTCGGCGGGGTCCGCGGCAATTGCATCGAGTATTCGGCAGTAGCGCTTGGCGATCGACTCGACCGTCGTGTGGTCGAACAACGCCGTCGAGTACGTGATCTGAGCCGCGATGGCACCGGTCTCACCGTCCCAGGCGTCGGTGCCTGCGAGAGTGAACTGCAGATCGAATTTCGCCAACGCTCCGTCCATGGCCAACGGTGTTACGGCGAGCGCGGGCAGTTCCAAGCCCTGCTGCGCCATGTTCTGCAGGAACACCGCTACCTGGAAGATGGGATGACGCGAGGGAGATCTTTCGGGATCGAGAACTTCCACGAGACGCTCGAACGGAACAGAGTCGTGGTCGAATGCTCGAAGGTCCGAATCCTGCACTCGCGTCAGCAGATCCACGAAGGACTCTGCAGCATTGTACCGAGTACGTAGAGGGAGGGTGTTGACGAACATGCCGACGAGATCGTCGAGTTGCTCGTCGCCGCGACCTGCGACGGGGGCCCCGATCACGACATCGTCGGAGTTGGACAATCGCGCGAGCAGAACCGCGAGCGCCGCATGGGCAACCATGAAGAATGTGGCGTTCTTCGATTTGGCCAATTCGAGGAGCGCCCGGTGCGTCGCGCCGGAGATCTCGAAGTCGACTGTGCCGCCTGCACTCGACTGCACCGACGGACGCGGGCGGTCGGTGGGCAAGTTCAGCTGCGACGGTATTCCGTCGAGCTCGGTCTTCCAGAACTCTTCCTGCAACGAGATCCGCGACGACGGATCGTCGACGGAACCGAGAAATTCCTGCTGCCACAGCGTGTAGTCGACGTACTGGATCGGCAATGGCGCCCAGTCCGGTTCGGTGCCGTGTGCACGGGCGAGGTACGCAGTCATCAGGTCACGTGTGAGCGGAGCCAACGACGCTCCGTCCGCGGTGATGTGATGGGTGACGAGCGCAAGCACGTAGTCACCTGTGGCTACTTCGAACAGACTGGCGCGCAACGGAACTTCGGTGGTCAAGTCGAACGAAGTCAGGACCAGCGCCCGCAGAGAATCCACGATCTCGGACTCTGCGACACGGACGGGCTCCAACGCAGGCGCCAGCGCATCGACGCCGAGGACGAGTTGATGTCCGACACCGCCGGTTTCGGGGTAGTACGTTCGGAGTGTCTCGTGTCGCGCGATCACGTCGGCAACTGCGCGCGCGAGGGCCGGAACGTTCAGCTCACCCGTAATCCGAACGGCGAGAGGAAGATTGTTCACCGCGGATTCCGGCTCCAGCCGATTCATGAACCACATCCGGCGCTGCGCGAGCGAGAGCGGAATCGACTGCGGGCGTGGACGTGCCGTCAGGGGCGTACGAGCGCCGACGTCGCCCTGTGCGTCGATAGCCTCGGCGAACCGAGTGACGGACGAGTAATCGAACAGCGACCGAACCGACACTGTCGTATCGAGCGCCGCGCCGATGCGCGCCACCACTTGCGTTGCGATCAGCGAGTTTCCACCGAGTTCGAAGAAGTCGTCGTCCAAGCCGACCCGGGGAAGGTCGAGCAGTTCGGAGAAGACACCGGCCACGACGCGTTGAGTGCCACTCTCCGGTGCCCGGAACTCGCGGGCGACGAGTACAGGATCCGGAAGCGCTGCTCGGTCCAACTTGCCCGCAGGCGTCAAGGGCAGCTCGTCGATCAGGACGATCGCCGTCGGTACCATGTGGCGGGGCAGTTTTTCTGCGACGAACTGCGTCAGGTCGCTCGCGCTGAGCACGACGCCTTCGACCGGGCGGACATACGCCACCAGCATCGCCGATCCGGCACCGCCACCCGATTCCGCCCCGGCCCCCGCCGCCCCGCCGACGCCCTCGCGGGCCACGGTCACCGCGAAATCGACGCCGTCGTGTGCAGACAGTGCCGCATCGATCTCGCCGAGCTCGATACGGAACCCACGGATCTTCACCTGAAAGTCGCTGCGGCCGAGGTATTCCAGTACGTTCGACGTCTGACGCCATCGGACGATGTCGCCGGTGCGGTACATCCTCGAACCATCGGCCGCGAACGGGTTTGCGACGAATCGGTCTGCTGTCAGCGCCATTCTGCCGTGGTAGCCGCGGGCGAGTCCCGGGCCCCAGAGATAGAGTTCGCCTTTCGTCCCGGTCACCGCTGGGCGGAGACGGTCGTCGAGTACGGCACCCGACATTCCACGAACGGGACTGCCGATGGACACCGAGGAACCGGGTTCGAGCGCGCCGCTGCACGTAGCCATGATCGTCGCTTCGGTCGGTCCGTACCCGTTGAAGAAGCGGCGTCGGCCTGCAGGTCGATCCACTGCCCACCGGTTCACGAGTTCGGGTGGGCATGCTTCACCGGCCGAGAGCACCATCTCGAGATCGTTCAGATCGTCGGGATCGACCGATGCCATTGCCGCAGGAGTGATGACCGCGTGAGTGACGCGTTCCCTGCGCAACAGCTCCGCCAATTCGTCTCCGCCGTACACTGATTGGGGCGCGATGACCATGGTCGACGACGCTGCGATTGCCATCAGCAGCTCGAAGACCGATGCGTCGAAACTCGGCGAAGCGACGTGCAGCGTCCGAGAGGCTTTCGTCAAGGTGTACAGCTCTCGCTGCTCGGCTGCGAGGTCGCTCAGACCCGAATGGGTCACCACCACGCCCTTCGGCACTCCGGTCGAGCCCGAGGTGTAGATCATGTAGGCCCCGTGCGTCGCGCGCAGTACCCCGACACGATCGGATGCGGCGACCTCGGAGTCGTCGCGGCCGAGCAATTCGGCAACCGATTCCGGGTCGTCGAGAACCAGCCACTGCACGGTAGATGGCAGTGCGGGCACGAACTCCGACATCGTGACCCCGAACCGCGCGCCCGAATCGACGAGCATGTGCTCGATCCGATCGGCCGGATAGTTGGGGTCGACGGGAAGGAAGGTGGCACCTGATTTGGCGATGCCCCAGACGGACTGCACCGACATCGGCGATCGGGTCATCGCCACTGCAACGACATCGTCGGGGCCGAAACCGCGATCGATCAATGCCCGTCCGAGACGGTTGGACCAGGAATCGACCTCGGCGTACGAAATCGAATTTCCACCGAAGGACAGTGCCGCAGCCGTCGGATTGGATTCGACGGCGGCGAGCAGAAGATCAGGCAGAAGCAGAACGCGAGGGCGTCTGACTCGGGGTGCGCGCCGAGGTCGGGTGGCCGCGCGCGGAGTGTCGGCGGACGTACTGCGAACCGAGCTGCCCTGACCGTCGGCGCTCATCGACGCTCGATTTCGACGGATACGGAACCCAACGTCTCGGACTTCGCCACAATTCACCCTCTGGTCTCGGATCAGGGCACCCCGAGTACACCCGGATGACCGAGTTTCTGCAGTCGCCCCGTACAGCACACAACGACAAAATGTCGTCCATGTATACCCCATCGCACCCGGCGCGCAGACGTTAGCAAGCGCAAAATCAGGGCTGGAGACCGTTATGCCCCCGGGAAATCATTCGTTCGAATGATTTCCCGGGGGCACGGTACGAGATTACGATTCGTGGAGTTCAGTGACCGCCGTGAATCCATTTGTTCAGTATCGGGCCGATTTGATCCAGTGAAGAAGGTGACGCCATTTTCCAGTGCGAGGTCGACACCGGGACGTTGACCGTTCGTTCGGCGGCCGCGGCATCGCTCCAGGTCGAGACACCGGCATGTCCCGACGGATCGTCCATCTCAGCGGTGAAGTACAGCAGATCGCCGTCGAAGAACGTCGGACGGTATGTCGCGAGCACCCCGGCAGAATGTTGGATTCCATTGACGATGACGTCGACACGGTCGCGTGTGAGTGAGTCGAAGGGCGGCGGGAGAGTCGCTGCCAGGTCGACGAAATCCTGCACGTCGATGGTGGCGAGGTCCCGGTCGGTGTCGCCACCGAAGTCACCTACCAGGTCGGCCATGGTCGGGACCGCTGTCGTGCGGCCTTCGATCGACCCGATGGTCGCGTCCATGACGGCGAGAGTGTCGACGCTCTCTCCCAGATCCCGAAGCCGAACGGCAACGGCATGCGCAAGCACACCGCCCATCGACCATCCCACGAGATGGTAGGGACCGGCGGGCTGCGCCCGACGGATCTCGTGCAGATAGAGATCCGCCCAGTCCTCGACCGATTCAGGCAGGCTCGATACCCCCGACAGCGCCGGAGATTGCAGACCGTGGATCGGCCGGTCGGGATCGATGTGCGGTGCCAATCCAGCGAATGCCCATGCCGTGCCGGTGATGGGGTGAAAGCAGAACAGCGCCTGCTCGGCAGATCCTTCGCGAAGGGTCACGAGGATATCGAGCGGTCCACTCGAATCTGCCACGATCGGGTCGCGGTCGATGCGTGATGCCAGTTCCGCCGGGGTAGAACTTCCGAACACCCAGGGCAGCGGAACATCCCGATGGACCGCTGCACTGAGCTTGCCCACCATCTGCACGGCAGACATCGAGTTGCCGCCCAGTTCGAAGAAATCGTCGTTGACGCCGACCTTGTCGGCGCCGAGGGACTCGGCGAACACCGTGACAACCAGCGCTTCGGTTTCGGTGCTCGGCGCGGTGTACTGCACCTTCTCGAACACCGGATCGGGCAGAGCGCGGCGGTCCACTTTGCCGCTCGGGTTCAGCGGAAGGCGATCGAGCACGACGACAGCAGCAGGAATCATGTACGAGGGCAGTCCGGCGGCCACCGATGCGAGCAGCGAACTTCGATCCACTGTCCGTCCCTCGACCGGAACGACGTACGCCACCAACCTGTCGCCGAGCGTTCCGTCCTCACGCAGCGCGACGGCAACCTCGGTCAGGTCAGGATGCCGGCGAAACACCGACTCGATCTCACCCAGTTCGATGCGGTAGCCGCGGACCTTCACCTGCTCGTCCGAACGCCCCAGGTACTCCAGTTCTCCGTTTCGGTTCCACCGCGCCCGGTCCCCCGTGCGGTACATGCGCGACCCGTCTCGACCGAATGGATCGGCGACGAATCGTTGCGCAGTGAGGTCCATGCGTGAGACGTATCCTCGGGCGAGTTGAACTCCGCTGAGGTAGAGGTCGCCACCGATTCCGGCCGGAACCAGGTTCATCCTGTCGTCGAGCACCAGGACCCCGGTGTTCCACTCCGGACGACCGATGGGCACGGTACCCGTGTCCTCGGCTGTCACCTCGTGGACAGTGACCGATACGGCCGCTTCGGTCGGTCCGTAGAGATTGGCGAGCGTTCCGCCGTTGCGCTCACGGAACCACTGTCCGAGATCCGCGGAGAGCTCCTCACCGATCGAGTACACGCGCTCGACCGATGGAGGGAGCTCGCCGTGCCCCTGTGTCAGGAGCGTGTTCAACAGTGCAGGCACGAGGCCGACTGTCGTGACGCCTTCGGCTCGCATCAGATCGAGGAGATACGCGGGATCGGGAGTCGGTCGCGGCTCGGCGACCACCACAGCACTGCCTGCGACCAACGCTCCCCAGTACTCCCAGACGGACAGGTCGAAGGTGACCGCCGTGTGGATCAACACCGTGTCGCCACGTCCGGTGCCGAAGTGAGTACTCAGCCACTCCAGCTGATTGACGATCGCGCGATGCGAGACGGCAACGCCCTTGGGCTTTCCGGTCGAGCCGGACGTGAAGATGATGTAGGCCGTGTTGTCAGGAGACAGCGGCGTGAGCTGCTCGTCGTCGCGCAGCACATCTCCCGAGAATTCGGCGACGTCCATCGTGTCCACCGACACCGTCGGCACCCCGGACAGCCATTCTCCCGATTCGCCCGGGCCGGTCACTATCAGCACCGGGCCTGCGGTGTCGATGATGTACGCATTGCGGTCGACCGGATGACTGCTGTCGAGGGGAACGTACGCGGCGCCCGCTGCGACGATCGCATACATCCACACCAGCATGTCGAGTCCGCGCGGAACAGCAAGCGCGACAGCGGATTCCGGACCGACGCCGAGCGAGATCAGGTAGCGAGCCGTCGCGTTGACCCGAGAATCGAACTGACGGAACGTCAGCCGCTCACCGTCCGCGAAGACAGCATCGTCGTCCGGCGCATTCTCGACGCTTCGCCCGAACAGCGAGACGAGCGTGGCGGTGTCGTCGACGGGGTGCGCCGTGCGGTCCGCCGAGTGCACCATCGCCCGCTGTTCGTCTGCGGTCATGAGCTCGATATCGCCCACTCGCACCTGTCCGTCCTCGGCGACCGCGCCGAGGAACCGCACGAAACGATCGAGCGTCGACTGCGCGGTCTCGTCGTCGAAAAGCCCTGTTGCATAAGCCAGTTCGACGCCGAAACTGGACTCGGAACCACCGTCTCGCTGCTCGGTGATGGTGAAATGCAGATCGGACTTGGCAATGTTCGATTCGAACTCGACCGGACGGACAACCAGCCCCGGAAGCTCCAGTGATTCCTGGGCGAAGTTCTGGAAGGAGAAGCCGACCTGGAACAGCGGGCCGTATGCAGCCGAACGCGGTGGATTGACTGCTTCGACGATTCGCTCGAACGGTACATCGGAGTTCGAGAAGGCTGCGAGATCGACCTCACGGACGCCCGCGAGGGCGTCGACGAAGCTGTCGGTGGGGCGAACCCCTGTCCTGAGCACGAGCGTGTTGACGAACATGCCGATGAGTCCGTCCATCGCTTCGTCGCCGCGACCTGCCATGGGCGTGCCGAGTACCACATCGTTCGAATTGCTCATTCGGCCGATCAACGCTGCCAAGGCAGTGTGCACGACCATGAAGAGTGAGGCGTTGTGCCGATGCGCGAGCGAGATCAGACCCCGGTGAACGTCGGCAGACAGCGACGTCCGCACTGCAGCACCCGCGAACGACTGCTGCGCAGGACGAGGCCGATCCACGGGAAGGTCGGTGACGGGCGCAACTCCGCGCAGGTGATCCTTCCAGTACGTGATCTGGGCATTGAGCAACGAGTGTGGATCGGTTTCGGCGCCCAGTACCTCGCGTTGCCACAGGGCGAAGTCCGCGTACTGGACCGGCAGCGACTGCCATGGAGGGGCCTGTCCTGCCGCTCGCGAGGAGTAGGCGGTCATCACATCACGCACGAGCACCGACAGAGACGACCCGTCGGCGCTGATGTGATGCACGACGATCACCAGGACATACTCGCGACCGTCATGGCAACCCGCTCCACCGATTTCGTGGAGTCGAACGAACAGAGGCGGGGCCTGGGTGACATCGAACCCGGTCGTGACCGCCTCGCGCACCCTCGCGGCGACGTCGCCGGAGTCCACCGGCACCGGTGTCAGGTCGGGGACAGCGTGCGCCGTAGGCCGAACCAACTGTGACGGGCCGTCCGGTCCGTTCGGATACGAAGTACGAAGTACTTCGTGCCGCGCCACCACGTCTGCAACCGCAGCCTGTAGCGCCGCGACATCGAGATCGCCCGACAGCCGAACAGCGATCGGAATGTTGTCGACGGCCGACGTGGTGTCGAACTGGTTGAGAAACCAGTACCGTTGCTGCGCAAGGGAAAGCGGAATGTGCTCCGGCCTGTCGAATCGGACCAACTCAGGCCGCCCGGCGGTCTCGGACGCGCTCACCACAGCGGCCGCCAACGCTTCGATGGACGACGTCTCGAACAGAGTCCGAACCGCGACCGTGCGCCCGAGTGCCGATTGCAATCGTGCGGCCACCTGCGTTGCGATCAGCGAGTTCCCACCCAATTCGAAGAAGTCGTCGTCGAGGCCGACCTTCTGGATGTTCAACACATCCTCGATCACAGCGGCGACGGCCTTCTCGGTTGCCGACAGCGGCGCCCGAAACTCGTGGACCGCCGACCCCGGCTCCGGCAACGCAGCTCGATCCAACTTGCCCACCGGCGTCAGCGGAAGCTCGTCGAGCACCACGACCTGGGCCGGAACCATATGCCGCGGCAACCGCTCCTTCACCCACCCGCGCACCAGGGCCACGTCGAGATCGGAACCAGTCGTGGCCAACACGTAGGTGACCAACACCGTGGCACCCGCCACGCCCTGCTCACCGGAACGAGCAACCGTGACCGCGAACTCCACGTCCGGATGCGATGTCACTACTGCGTCGATCTCACCGAGTTCGATTCGGAAGCCACGCACCTTCACCTGAAAGTCGCTGCGCCCCACGTATTCGATGTCGTACGAGTCGGGAACGCGGCGGACGATGTCGCCGGTGCGATACATCCGACTTCCGTCGTCGACCAGAGGGTTGGCGACGAACCGTCCCGCGGTCAGCTCGCCGCGTCCGTGATAGCCCCTGGCAACACCAGGGCCCCACAGGTACAACTCGCCCTTCGCTCCCCCGACGACCGGGCGCAACCTGCCGTCCAGGACAGCGGCGGACATTCCTCGAATCGGGGCACCGATCGAGATGTCGCCACCCGGAAGCAAGGCGCGAGAGATGTTGGACATGATCGTGGTTTCGGTGGGTCCGTAACCGTTGAAGAACTGACGCACCCCAGCTCCGTCACCACGCTCCACAGCCCACCGTGTCAGCAATTCCGGCGACCACGCCTCACCGCCGACCACCACCACGCGCAGATCCGGCAACCCGCCCGGATCGACCGATGCAAGTGCGGCCGGCGTCACGAATGCGTGCGACACACGCTCCGACGACAGCAACTTCCACAACTCGACCCCACCGAACACCGATGGTTCCGCAACCACCATCGTCGACGACGCGCCTACCGCCAACAACAACTCCAGCATCGACGCATCGAAGCTGGGGGACGCGAAGTGCAACGTCCTCGAATCCGGCCCGAGCTCGTACCGATCACGTTGCTCCACCGCGAAATTCGCCAGTCCGGCCTGTGTGACCACCACACCCTTGGGCACACCCGTCGAACCTGACGTGTACACCACGTACGCGGCGGACTCGGACCTCAGTCGTCCGACCCGGTCGACCGCGGACACGGGATCGCCCGAGGTGGATCCCAGCAACTCCTCCGTCTGCGGATCGTCCAACACGATCCACTGCACATCGGCCGGGAGCCGCCCGACGAACTCGCTGGTGGTCACCCCGATCCGGACGCCGGAATCGAGGACCATCCGCTCCAGCCTCTCGGCCGGATATCCAGGGTCGAACGGCACGATCGCGGCCCCGGACTTGGCTACACCCCAGACCGACGTCACCGACTCCACCGATCGAGGCAGAGCCACTCCGACGAAATCGTCCACCTCGACACCGGCGTCCACCAACACCCGCGCCAATCTCGACGACTTGCCGTCGAGCGCGCGGTACGACACCACCGCCGACCCGCACACCAATGCGGTCGCTTCCGGATTTCTCTCGACGGCGGCTGTCAACAGATCCGGAAGTACTACCGCGCGCGGCCGGCGCGAGCGCGGCGTGCGCTTGCCCCTCTTGCGTCCGCTCGATCGACCTGTACTCGACGACGGCGGGGCCGATGCGTCGGCAGTGACGTCGGTTGCGCCGTGACCCGTGTTCGGATTTGTCGCATTCATCGGTGGGCGAAACCTCGCAGTCGGTCGAGCGTTCGGACTGACCCTCATGTCGATATTTGTTCTGCTGTCGTGATTGTTCTGTTATAGAGCTAGGAACAGCGCGTTAGGTTTGTTACAAGGAATTCCGGTCTTCTTTGCAGGTTACCAAGCATCCGCGAATGCGCAATCATGCGCGCCGCCACGGACGAGCCTTCCCCGGATAGGTGCCGGTGCTCGAAAACGCCTGATCGGCGCGGCTGATACCTGAGGAAATACCCCTGCACCGATCGTCGGAATGGGCCCGTCCGAACCGATCGATACTCCCCGCTTCCGTGAGCTACATCATATTGTTGAAAGGTTTTGGAATCAATTACATTGATTTAGTAGAAAAAACGACAGCTACTGAAATTTCCGGCGAAATAAGATCGATATAACAAGAGAAACAAATGTTCTTCGGTCGTAAACGGGCCTTTTACCGGTTTACTACCGCACCCCGCGGATGCGCTCGACCGTGCGCATCCGCTGAAGACATCAGCCGTAGACCGTCCAACCACCCGAGGAGTCGGACTCGGGAAGCGACGTGTCCACCGGGTGGTCCACCCGCACGACGGCGATCAGATCCTCCACCTCGACGCCACCCTGTAAGGTCTCCGCTTCCGCGCGTGAGACGAACGCATGGGTGACCCAGTGTTCGGCGATCACGACCTCGGGCTCGTCGATCTCCGCTGCCGTCGTCACCATGGCGGCCCCGGTCGATGCCGCGAGCACGAACTCCATCGCAGACCAGCCGGTGCCGAGGTCAGCGTTTCCATACGTTCGCGACTCGTAGGTCAACCCGATCAGCGTCCGTAAGGTCTCGGCCATCGACACGACATCACCGTGCGACAGAGGAGAATCACTGTCGTCGACGAAGGCGAAGGGATCTTCCGGCCGCAGGAGTCGCACTCGTTCCGAATACGACACCGGACGTGGCGAGCGCTCGGCAACAGACTTCGCGACCGTGTCGTCGCCCAGAACGATCCACTCGTCGGCCGAACGGTCGACCGAATCCTGCGTCGCCGCTACGCCCCATGCCGCCGCCGGGCTCACTGTCTCGGTACCGCCCACCGCAACGGCGCCGAAAGCCACCGCAGCGCCGCTCTTGACAACCGCCCACAGCGTGACGATCCGCTCCACCGAACGGGGAATCGCGACGACGACCGCATCGCCTGGACCGATACCCCGCGCGATCAGTTCGCGCGCAAGCCTGGACGACCGTTCGTCGACCTCGCCGAAACTGACGTCGATCTCGTCGACCGTCACAGCAGGCGCGTCGGGGTCGTCGTCGACGACGGTGCGGAGCACCTGCCCGAGTGTCGCCCCTTCCACAACTGCGACCGCCGCGATGTCGTCTCGAGGTGACGCCGTCAGAACGTGACCTTGATCCGCGTCGGAGTCCGACTGCACGTCGATATCGCCGACGATCACATCGGCGCCGCGGGTGATGGCGTCGAGCACCATCTCGAAGCGCTCACCGAGGCGCTCTATGGACTGCTCGTCGAAAAGATCTGTTGCATACGTGAAGGTCACTCGCAAACGATCACCGGCTTGCTCGACGGTGATCTGAAGATCGAACTTGGCGGCGAGCTCGGTACCGTCGAGTACGGAGACGGACAGGCCGGGAAGTTCCAGAGCGGCCTGTTCCTGGTTCTGCAGGGACAGCACCACCTGAAAGATCGGATGCCGAGCGACCGAACGAGTCGTGGAGACCGCATCGACAACCCGTTCGAACGGGACATCGGCGTTGGCGAACGCATCGAGATCGACACTGCGAACTCGGCCGAGGAGTTCGTCGAATCGATCGGCTGGATCGACGTCCACTCGCAGGGCGAGCGTGTTGACGAACATTCCGACGAGCCCATCCAACGCGGCGTCGCCACGTCCGGCTACCGCGGTACCGATGGCGATGTCGCGCCCCCCGCTGATACGAGCCAACAGAATTGCGAGCGCGCTGTGCACCACCATGAACAGCGACGCATTGTTCGCACGCGCGATGTCGTTCAGTGACTCGGTCAACTCCGGCGTCACTGCCGTCGACCACGATCGTCCGCGCATCGACTGTTGCGCCGGACGTGGCCGGTCCGTCGACAGATCCAGCTCGTCGGGAACGCCGCGCAGTTGCTCGGTCCAGTAGCGGAGTTGACCGGCAGCACGTGAGTCCGCATCTTCGGCGTCACCCAACACGTCGTGCTGCCACAAGGCGAAATCCGCGTACTGCACGGGCAACGGAGCCCAGGCAGGGGCGGAACCCGAGGTACGGGCTACGTACGCCGTCATCACATCGCGTGCCAGCGGCGCCATGGACACGCCGTCGGCAGAGATGTGATGGACGGACACCGCAAGAACGTGATCTGTTTCGGACAGCGCGAACAATCCCACTCTGATCGGAACGTCGGTCGACACGTCGAATCCGCGCCCGATCGTCTCTCGAACACGATCGATCAGTTCGGTCTCGTTCGCGCACTCGAACGGTGCAAGCTCGAGTCCGACATCCGAGACATCGCGGACCTGTTGGTACGGGCCTTCCTCGTCCGACGGGTAACTCGTACGCAAGCTCTCGTGCCTGCCGATCACGTCGCGAATCGCGTGGTCCAGTGCGTGGAGATCGAGCTGACCGGACAGCCGGATCGCGAGTGGGATGTTGTACACCGACGAGCCTGGATCGAGCCGGTTGAGGAACCACATACGCTGCTGGGCGAGCGAGAGCGGAATCCGAGAGGGTCGCTCGGCGGCGACCAATCTCCTGCGCCCGCCTACCCCGAGGTGTGCACTGGCACACGCCGCAAGCGCGGCGACGGTCGGCGCCTCGAACAGTTCACGTACCGACACGTCACTACCGAGCGCAGCATTCAGTCTTGCAATGACTCGCGTTGCGTCCAGCGAATTTCCGCCGAGTTCGAAGAACGAGTCGTCCGCGCCGACCGCCGCGTGCGACAGGACTGTGGCGAAAACCTCGGCCACCGCTTTTTCCGCGAGCGTGCTCGGCTCCCGAAACGGCGAGCCCGACGCGTACACCGGCACCGGCAGGGCGCGCGTGTCCAGCTTGCCGTTGATCGTCAGCGGCAACTCGTCGAGAACCTCGATCAGGTCGGGGACCATGTAGGAGGTGAGGAATTGCGCTGCAGCGGAACGCAATCGGCCGACATCAATGGTGGCGCCCGCTGAGGGTACGACATACGCAACCAGCGACTCGGCGGCACGAGCTTCGACGCCCTGGCGCAGGTCCCGGCGCACGAGCGCCACCACCTGGGCCACATCGGAGTCGCGGAGCAACGCCGATTCGACTTCGCCGAGTTCGATGCGGAACCCGCGTAGCTGAACCTGGAGATCGCTGCGTCCGGCATATTCGAGTTGTCCACCGACGTTCCAGCGGCCTCGGTCGCCGGTCCGGTACATCACCGATCCGCTCGGTCCGAACGGATCGGCGAGGAACCTGGTCGCGGTGAGACCTGGTTTTCCGAGGTACCCACGGGCGAGCTGGTCGCCGCTCACGTACAGCTCTCCTGCGACGCCGACCGGGGCGAGGCCGAGCCGAGAATCCAGCACGCGAACGGACAACCCGGGTAGCGCTGTGCCGATCACACTTGCCGTGGCCCGGCGCGCCAGCGCACGCGAGAGCGCGAGGTAGGACACGTGCACGGTGGTCTCGGTGATGCCGTACATGTTGACCAACAGCGGCCCGTCGGGATGGCGGGCGTACCAACGCTCGAGCGAACCGAGATCGAGCGCCTCCCCGCCGAACACTATGTAGCGCAACGAGAGTCCCGGCGCGCGCTCGCCCGCCGACCGTTCGGCTTCGGCCAGCTGGGCGAATGCCGATGGCGTCTGATTCAGCACGGTGACGCGCTCGCGTGCCAACAGTTCGAGGAACTGCTCCGGAGACCTGGACGTGTAGTAGTCCACCGTCACCAACCGGCCACCGGTCAGCAACGGCCCCCAGATCTCCCAAACCGAGAAATCGAATGCGTACGAGTGGAACATCGTCCACACATCGTCGCTGCCGAAGTCGAATCGCTGCGCGGCTGCCGCGAAGAGGGTGGCAACGTTGCGGTGTGTGACGGCCACGCCCTTCGGCAGCCCCGTCGAACCGGATGTGTAGATGACGTACGCAACGTTGTCCGCCGAACTACTGCTCGGCAGTTCGGAGTCCCCGAGTGGGGATCCGTCCCGTTCGGTGACCTCGGCGGAATCGACGTCCAGGGCAGGGCACTCGAACTCGCCGATGGAATCCAGCTCGGCCGACGACGTGATCAGCGCACTAGGGGCTGCGTCGCCGAGAATGTACGAGATTCGATCGGCGGGGTTGCTCGTGTCGATCGGAAGGTATCCCGCGCCGACTTTCAGAACACCGAGTAGCGCCGCGATCAGATCGGCCGACCGTGGGAGCGCGACTGCGACAAGACTCTCGGGCGATACACCCGTTGCCGACAACGCTCGCGCGATTCGATTGGCTCGACGGTCCAATTCTGCATACGTCAGGGTGAGATCACCACTCGTGACCGCAGGCGCATCCGGGTTCGCGAGAACGACCGAGTCGAAGCGCGCGACGAGTGTTGCAACTCCTGCTTCGACCGACTCCGTCGACGCTGCGGAGAGTACCGCACGCTCACTCGCGTCCACGATGTCGATATCGCCGATGACAACATCGGGATCGGCGACGATCGCATCGATGATCGCAGTGAGACGGCGGCCGAAGCCGAGTGCGGTGTCCTCGTCGAACAGGTCACGCGCATAGGTCAATTCAGCCAGCAGCGGGCCCTCGGCAGCCGAGTCCGACGGCAACTCGGTGACCGCCAACTGCAGATCGAACTTGGCCGTCGCGACATCGAGGTCGACGCCGGTCACGGTCAGGCCCGGCAAGGTGAACCGTGACGGCTCCATGTTCTGGAAGGTCAACATGACCTGGAAGATCGGGTGGCGAGCAGCGCTGCGTTCCGGATCGAGAATCTCGACCAGACGCTCGAACGGCAGATCTGCGTGCGCGAACGCCTCCAGGTCCACGTCCCGTGCAGCCTCCAGCAATTCGCGGAAGGCGAGGTGCGGCGACGTATCGGTGCGGAGCACGAGCGTGTTCACGAACATGCCGATGAGGTTGTCGAGTGCCTCTTCACCGCGTCCCGCGACGGGCGTACCCACGGCGATGTCCGTCGAGTCCGACAGCCTCGACAACAGGACGGCAAGTGCAGCATGAACGACCATGAAAACGCTTGCACCGGTTGCCGTCGCCAGCGATGCCAACTGCCGATGCACATCGGCGTCGATCGTGAACGTATGCGTGGCACCGACATTCGACGCGGCAGCAGGACGGGGACGGTCGGTCGGAAGCGCCAGCTCCGCAGGCAGGTCGGCCAACGCGGTCGTCCAGTACTCGATCTGATCCGCGATGACCGAATCCTGCTCGAGTTCGGAACCGAGGACCTCACGTTGCCAGAGTGTGTAATCCGCGTACTGCACCGGAAGCGGAGCGAACTCCGGCTCGCTGCCGCTGGTTCGTGCGAGATAGGCCGCCATCACATCCCGAGTGAGTGGTCCCATCGAGACTCCGTCACCGGAGATGTGGTGCACGACAAAGACCAGGACATGCTCGTCCTGCGCCACCTTCAGCAACCGAACACGAAGGGGCACTTCGGTTGTGACATCGAAACCCACGGAGACGGTCTCCATGACCGTCCGGGCTACGTCGGCGGGATCGACGACATCGGCGGTGAGTTCGGAGAGCACGTCGTCGACCGTGCGGATGCTCTGATAGCCGATACCGTCGACGTCGGGATACGACGTCCGCAGCGATTCGTGGCGCTCGACGACGTCGCGGATCGACTGACCGAGAGCGGCTGTGTCGAGGTTGCCGGTCAACCGAATCGCTACCGGAATGTTGTTCACCGCGGACCCGACGTCGAGCCTGTTCAGGAACCACATCCGTTGCTGCGCGAGCGACAGCGGAATTCTCTCGGGCCGCACACGAGGCGTCAGAGCAGCATGCGCGTCGCCGAACGATCGTGAGGAGATCTCGCGCGCGAGGTCACCGACAGCTGGATTTCCGAACAGCAGCGGTACCGGGATTCTGATGTCGAGCGCCGCGCCGAGACGCGCCACCAAACGTGCTGCAGCCAGTGAGTTTCCACCGAGGTCGAGGAACGAGTCGGTCCTGCCGACACGATCGATGCCGAGAACCTCGGCGTAGATCTCCGCGACAGTGCGCTCGAGTTCGGTCACCGGCGCCACGTATTCGCCTGCGGCGAAGATCGGGTCCGGCAGTGCTGCCCGATCGAGCTTGCCTACGGGAGTCAAAGGGACGGAATCCAATTCGATGATCTGCGCCGGGATCATGTGAACCGGCAACGTGCGACCGAGGTGCTCGACGATCTCGTCCGTGTCGAGATCGGCACCGTCACGCGGGAGAACGTAGGACACCAACGTCATGTCCCCCGAGGGCAGTTCGTGACCGACGGTAGCTGCGAATTGCACGTGGGGGTGGCCGGCCAACGCGCTGTCGATCTCGCCCAGCTCGATCCGAAAACCGCGTATCTTGACCTGGAAGTCGCTGCGGCCGAGATAGTGGATGATGCCGTCCGCGTCGCGTCGGACGACGTCTCCTGTGCGGTACAACCGGGCACCGGATCCCGGCGGGGTGTGCCCGTTCGTCGATTCTGCAAAGGGGTTCGCCACGAACCGCTCCGACGTCAACGCCGCGCGGTCGTTGTATCCCTCGGCAAGTTGCGGACCCGACAGATAGAGCTCACCGCTGACACCCGCGGGGACAGGACGTAGCCGAGTATCGAGCACGAAAGCACCGAGTCCGGCGATAGGAGTCCCGATGACCGGAGGTTCATCTTCCCCCAAGGGAACCGTGCTGGTAGCCAGGATGGTCGCCTCGGTGGGGCCGTAACCGTTGTAGAACAACCGCTTCGGACGTCCGACGCCGCGGTCGGCACGAACCCATCTGTTCACCAGTTCACTGGTGAACGTGTCCCCTGCCACCACGACCACACCGAGATCGGGAAGATCGCTCGGATCGATCGAGCCGAGCGCACCGGGCGTGATCAGGACGTGCGTCACCCTCTCGCTGCGCAGCAGGTCGGCCATTTCCTGGCCTCCCGTGATCGACGGCGGCGACACCACGAGAGTGGCTCCCGATGTGAAGGCGAGCAACAGTTCGAGTACCGACACGTCGAAACTGGGGGAACAGACATGCAGCATCCGCGAATCGGCGGCCAGCCCGAAGTGCGGCCGCTCGGCCGCAACCAATGGGCCGAGTCCGGAGTGGGTGACGACGACGCCCTTCGGCTTACCCGTCGACCCGGATGTGTAGATGATGTAGGCCGCGTGCGATTCGAGAAGCGGCCGAACCCGATCCGCATAGGAGATCGGGTGAGTCGGACGGCTCGCGACGGCCACCGCCTCGCGCGGATCGTCGAGTGCAAGCCAGTCGAGCAGGCCCGGTAGGCCGCCGACGTGAACGGCGAGCGTGAGGCCGAGCACGGCTCCCGAGTCGGACACCATGTGCTCGATGCGATCGGACGGATAGTTCGGATCCACCGGCACGAAGGCTGCGCCGGACTTGGCGACCGCCCACACGGCGAGGACGGATTCGATCGATCTGGGTAGAGCGAGAGCAACACGGTCACCGGGACCGACTCCTCGTTCGATGAGCATCCGTGCCAGCTGCGACGATCGCTCGTCGAGCTCGCGGTAGCTGAGGGACGTTCCCGCGGACGTCAGCGCGATCGAGTCCCCCGCGGTCTCCACGGCACTGGTCAACAGCTGCGGCAACAGTTCCGTGCGAACGCCGTGGCGGCGCGTCGGACGTTCCCCTCGTGATCGGCGACTCGGTCCACGGGTCGCACCGGCTGCCCGACTCCGAGATTCACTTGCACTCATGTCGCCGAGTCCTGTGTTCGATCTGGACGAGTGCGGAACGTCATGTAAGCGGATCACCTTCGTAGTCGAGAAGTTTCGTAGTCGAACAGTTTCGTAATCAAGCAGTGTCGAAATGAAGCAGTGTCGAAATGAAGCAGTGTCGGTGGTCTCGGTACGGGCGTTCCGGGTGGAACGGGAACAACAAGCTTAACGAGCCCCGATCGGCTCGGCTCACCACCACTCGACAAGCCCAGCCGACCACGGCGGGGGTCCGCAGTCTCAGGGGTCTATCCGGTTTCCGATCGATACTGTTACCGCGCCTGCCCGTCCACCCCGGCCGATACTCACATCTGCGTGACGGTCCGTCCTTCCGACCAGGCGTCGACGGCACTACCGGTGGCTCGGCCGTCTGTGATGACCACCACTGCGAGATCGTCGAGCTGGTCCGGTCCCGACAGCTGGAGTACTTCGACCGGAACGAATGCGTGTGTCGCCCATGAATCGAACAGCAGATCGGACACCGAGGCGACGTCCGTCTCGGTCTCGCCCAGGATGAGTGCACCACCTCTCGACGTCACGGCGAACGCCTCCAAGATCGCAGCTTCGGAGTCGAACGGGCCATGGTAGTAGCTACGAGTGTCGTATCCCACTTCGAATCGATCTGCGAACTCGGCGGTACGAAGAAGCAGTTCCGACTGTGTCGACGACCCCGTCGACAGCTGAACTGCAGTGTGCATCCCCGACAGCTGCTGGACTCGGTCGGAGTACGACACGGGATGCCCGGGTCGGCCCGCCGTTTCGCGCACGAAGTCCGCGCTGTCGACGAGCAACCAGACCGGTCCGTCCGGCGCCGACGCATGGTGCTGTTCGGTGGTCAGCCCGAACTGGGCCTGACCCACCGGGCGATCGGAACCGGGCTGCGACGGTATGACAGCGGCGCCTGTCTTGGCCACCGCCCACAGTGCCTCGACGGCAGTCGTCGACCGGCCGAGATGTACGACGACGGACATGCCGGGGCCCACGCCTCTGTCGATCAGCGACCTGGCCAGCTTCGACGAGGCGATGTCGAGATCGCGATAGCTGATCTCGTCGTCGCCCGACACCATCGCAGGCGCTTCGGGATCGTCTTCGACCGTCTCTCCGAGCACCTGCGGAAGCACCTGCATCTCGAATCCGGAGGTTCGAGACGCAGCAGGCGAACCGGACTCGGCGGAGGCGATCACGATGCGCTCCCTCTCGTCCGCATCGAGGATGTCTATGGTGCCGATCTGCGCGGTCGGCTCGTCGATGATCGCATTCAGAATTCGAAGGAACCACCGACTGACCTCGGTGACGTACCGACCGTCGAGGTAAGTGTCCAAGTACTTGAACGTCAGCTCGAGCTCTGCCTCGACCACGGTCAACACTGTCAGCGGGTAGTGCGTGGCGTCGTTCACCCCTACGCCGGTGATCTGCAGGCCGTCGACCGAGCTTGCCGCGGCGATCGCGTCGCGATCGATGGGGTAGGACTCGAATACGAGCAACGTGTCGAACAACTTGTCGACCCCGACGCGTTGCTGAATCTCGGTCAGTCCCACGTAGTGGTGATCGAGCAGATCCGCCTGTTGGCCTTGCAGCCGAACGAGCGTCTCGGCCCGCGAACCACGGTCGCCGATGTCGACCCGAACAGGCAAGGTGTTGATGAACAGACCCACCATCGACTCCACGCCTGCGAGATCGGCCGGACGACCGGATACGGTGGCGCCGAACACCACGTCCTGGCGTCCGGTCAGACGACCCAGCAGTATCCCCCACGCTGCCTGCACCACGGTGTTGACGGTGACGCCCAGATCCGACGCCATCGCACTGAGGAGCAAGGTCCGGTCCTCGGGCAGCGTGACCTCGATCTTGTCGATCACCGGCTCCGCCGAAGATGGACGTGCACTCTCGGCCAGCAAGGTCGGCTCGGATACACCGTGCAGCACGTCGGCCCATCGATCGAGCGAGTCTGCCCGGTCCCGGCTGTCGAGCCACGACAGGAAGTTCCGGAACGGCCGAACGCGCGGCAGCACGGACAGATCGGCCCGAACTGCGTACAGCACCAACAGATCCTGCATGAGCAACGGCATGGACCATCCGTCGAGCAGAATGTGATGGCTGGTGATACCGAGGTGCCAGGCATCTGCCGCGACCTTGATCAGCGTGAATCTGATGAGCGGCGGCGCCGACATGTCGAAGCGCTCTGCCTGCGCGGCCACCAGGATTCGCTTCGCCTCTGCGCGTCGGTCCTCCTCCGCGACATGCATCAGATCGATCTCGCGGAACGGAAGCTCCAGTTCACCGAGTACCACCTGTACCGGTCGACCGTCACTGTCGCTGACGAATGCTGCTCGCAGATTCGCGTGTCGATCGAGCAGAGCCTGCGCGGACGCCCGCAATCGATCGGTGTCGACGACGCCGGCCAGGTCGAGAACGGCCTGCATGGTGTAGACGTCCACAGTCGACTCGGTCATCATGGCGTGGAACAGCAATCCGGACTGCAGCGGCGTCAGAGGCCAGACGTCCTCGACGCCCGGGTAGGTGGATTCCCACGTGTCGATCGCGGCCTGGGTGGAGGCGATCATGGTCAGGTCCGACGGAGTCAGCCCACCGGCGTCGTCGGTCCCGCTGTGATCGGACAACGCACCCAACGCAGTCGTCCACAGCTCGGCCAACTCGGCGACGTCGGCGCGGTCGAGAAGACCCGTCGGGAATGCGACTGTCGCACCCAACCTCGGGCCGTCCGGTCCGTCCGTCACGATGGCATTGATGTCGATGCTCGAGTTGGCGGGCATGTCGTCGTCCATCTCCGCGGTCAGAGATCCGAGCGAACCCGTTGGGGCCCATCCGAAATCGGCCAACTCTGCCGGAATCTCCGCGGACGAAATCCGCCCCAGGTAGTTGAAGCTGATTTGACCGGCAGGCACCGATTCGAGTTCCGAGGCGGTCTCGTCGTCGAGGTACCGAAGCAGCCCGTATCCCATGCCGCGATCGGGCACTCGGGAAATCTGCTCCTTGACTGCCTTGACGGCCGCACCCATCGCCGAGCCTCCGGACAACGCGTCGTCGACGTCGATGCCGTCCAGCCGTAGCGCAAGCGGGTACGCGCTGGTGAACCACCCGATCGTCCGCGACAGATCTGCGCCCGGAACGACCGACTCTTCACGTCCGTGCCCTTCGAGAGCGAAGAGCGCACTGGTCGTGTGTATTCCGCGAGTGCGGCGCCACTGCGACACCGCCAACGCAAGTGTTGCCAGGAGCCCGTCGTTGACCCCACCCCGGTACAGGCGCGGCACGCGGGTCAACAGCGCATCGGTCACGTCGGCCGAGATCTCGACCTCGACACGTTCGACGGTACCTGCGACATCGACCGCAGGATCGAACGGACGACTGCCCACGAGAGGATCCTCGATATCGGCCAGCGACTTCCAGACCGAGAGTTCCTCCCGACGCGACGGCGCGGCTGCCGCTTCGATCAACCCGTGCGCCCATCGCCGCATCGACGTGCCCACTGCAGGCAGCGACACCCGCTGTCCCGCAGCGAGTTGCGACCACGCGACCGCAAGATCAGGGAGCAGGATCCGCCACGTGACGCCGTCGACGACGAAGTGATGGGCGACGAGCAGGAGCACTCCGCGCCGACTGCCGGTGTCGTCGGGCTTCGAATCGAAGTCGAACCAGACGAACTGAATCATCGATCCCGTGGCCGGGTTCAACCGCCCCATGGCGGCGTTCAACTCGCTGGACGCGAGCTTCTCCAGCGCGTCCGAGGAGATCGATGCATCGACTCGGACGTGTTCGATCGCAGCGGCGACATCAACGCTGCCCCGTTCACGAACTGCCATGTCACCGTCGACGTACACAGCTCTGAGCATGTCGTGGTGATCGATCACCGCGGACAGCGTGGCTGCCAGAAGCGCCGAATCGATCTCGGCAGGCAGGCTGACCGATACCGACTGCGAGAACCTGTCGAGGCCACCGCCCGCTGCCGTCACCTTGCGCATGATCGGGGTGAGCGGCACGGTGCCGACGCCGCCACCAGGGAGTTCGGACAGAACTACCGTGCGATCCGCATCGTCGATGCGCACCGCAACTTCGGCGAGTCCAGCGACGGACCTACGTTCGAACACATCTCTCGGCGAGAACGACACGCCGCGAGCCTTGGCGCGCGAGACGAGTTGAATCGAGACGATGCTGTCGCCACCGAGCGCGAAGAAGGATTCGTCCACGCCCACTCGCGGCAGCCGAAGCACGTCCGCGAAGACCTCGGCGATGATCTGCTCGATGTCGGTTTCCGCCGCGCGATACACCTGCTCCTCGAAGACCGGTTCCGGCAGAGCACGGCGGTCGAGTTTGCCGACCGGGGTCAACGGAACCTCGTCGAGGACCACGATGGACGCGGGCACCATGTGCGACGGCAGTGTCGTGGCCACGAATTCGGTCAACGCGGCCTGGTCGACGACCGAGCCGACGGCTGGCATGACGTACGACACGAGAACCGTTGCACCAGAAGGCAAATCCTTACCCAGAGTGGCCGCGAACGCCACCGAAGGATGTGCCGACAGTGCGGCGTCGACCTCCCCGAGCTCGACCCGGAAGCCACGAATCTTGACCTGGAAGTCGGACCGTCCGACGAATTCGAGTTCGCGAGTTCCGGGACGTCCCGTCCACCGAACGAGGTCACCGGTGCGATACATCCGTGCACCCGTGCCCGAGTAGGGATTTGCGACGAAACGGGATGCCGTCAGGCCACCACGGTCGTGGTAACCCCTGGCGAGTCCCTCGCCCGCCAGGTACAGCTCGCCCGCTACCCCAACGGGCACAGGACGCAGTCGCCCGTCGAGAACAAGCGCCGTCGTGCCGCGGACCGGCGCGCCGATCGTGATCGGTCGAGCCGGTGCGAGTTCTGCGAACGACGAGATGATGGTGGTCTCCGTCGGGCCGTAGCCGTTGAAGTACCGACGCCCCGGTGCCCAGCGCGCGAGCAACTCGGGGGTCGTCACGTCGCCACCCACGGACAATACGCGCAGGCTGTCCATTCCCGCCGGGTCCATCGTTCCCAGTACTGCCGGCGTGATGATCGAATGTGTCACCTTTTCGGAGACGAGGATCTCGGCCAGATCCGGTCCACCGATCACATCCGAGGGCACGATCACCAGACGGGCTCCGGCAGAGAAGGCAACCATCCATTCGAGTACCGATGGATCGAAGCTCGGCGAGCAGATGTGCAGGAAGCGAGAATCCGACGTCGTGCCGTACAGCTCGATCGCTGAATCCAACACACCCCGCAAGCTCGCGTGCGTGACCACGACACCCTTGGGTAGTCCGGTCGATCCCGATGTGTAGATCACGTAGGCCGGGTGGTCGGTTCTCAACGGTGCCTGCCGGTCCGCATCGGAAATCGGATCCGCGGACTGTGCAGCAATGTCGAGGTGGAGCTGATCCCCGTCGAGGAGCATCCAGTCCTCGTTCGGAAGCGCGTCGACGTATGCCGTCCCCGTGAGGCGAACGACCGCGCCCGAATCGGACAGCATGTGCTCGATTCGATCCGGCGGGTAGTTCGGGTCGACGGGCAAGTGCGCGCCGCCTGCTTTGGCAACTGCCCAGACTCCGAGAATCATCTCGTACGAACGAGGGAATGCAAGGGCAACGACGGTGTCCGGTCCTACTCCGCTATCGATCAACACACGGGCCAGCTGTGTGGAGGTGTCGTCGAGTTCGCGGTAGGTCACCGAGCGACCGGATATACGAACGGCGACGGCATCGGGGTCGAGCGCAGCCCCGGCCGTGAAGATCTCGTGCAACGTCGACGATGCGCCGGCTTCTTCGCCACGTGCCTGCGTCAACGACGCAGTCTCGTCGGGGTCGAGAAGTGCGAGGTCGCCGACGGGCTTCGACAGGTCACCGGTCGCATCCTCGACCAGCCGGAGAAACCGCACTGCGAAGTCGGATACCGTGGACTGGTCGAACATGTCTGCGGCATAAGAGAACTCAGCCGAGATGCCGTCCAGTACACCGTCGGCCAGTACATGCTCACGCAGTGTGAGAGACAGGTCGAATTTCGCGATGTGGGCCTCGAACGGAACGCCGCTGACGTGCAGATCCGGCAATTGCAGGTCTGTCGACGGCAGGTTCTCGAAGGACAACGCGACCTGGAAGAGCGGATGGCGGGACGTAGACCGTTCCGGATTGAGAACCTCGACGAGACGCTCGAACGGAATGTCGGCGTGGGCGAAGGCCTGAAGGTCGGCTTCTTTGGCTCGGGTGAGAATGTCGGCGAACGACCGGCTCGCCTCGACATGGGTACGCAACACCAGCGTGTTGACGAACATGCCCACCATATCGTCGAGCTCGGACTGTCCGCGCCCTGCGATGGGTGCTCCGATCGCGATGTCATCGGTACCGGACATGCGAGCGAGGAAGACCGCCATGGCGGTGTGCACCACCATGAACAGCGTGGTACCTGTCGTGCGAGCCACGTCCACCAGGGCCCGGTGGTTGTCGGCATCGATCCGGAACGGCACCTTGCCGCCCTCGTATGTCCGTACGGACGGACGTGTGCGGTCGGTAGGCAGGTTGAGTTCGTCGGGCAGACCGGCGAGCGCGGTCTTCCAGTACGACACCTGTTGCGAGGCAATCGACTTCGGGTCGTCCTCACTACCGAGGACCTCACGCTGCCACAACGCATAATCCGCATACTGCACCGGCAGAGGCGCCCAGCCGGGAGCCTCACCGACAGAACGCGCCGCGTAGGCCACCATCACGTCACGCGTCAACGGACCCATGGACCATCCGTCGGCCGAGATGTGGTGCGCGACAAGGACGAGCACGTACTCGTTCTCCGCTACCCTGAGCAGTTCGCCCCGCATCGGCAGTTCGGTGGTCACGTCGAATCCGGCAGAAATCACCTGTTCCACACGGCGAGCGATGTCCGCAGCGTCCACATCCTGGGGGACGAGGGTCGGCGCCGCCTCAGCGACGGTCAGGATCACCTGCGCGGCAATGCCGTCCGTCTCGGGATAGACCGTGCGGAGCGACTCGTGGCGCGTGAGCACGTCGCGCACCGCTGCGTTGAGGGCATCGACGTTCAACGAGCCCGACAGGCGAACCGCCACCGGAATGTTGTTGACCGCGGACTCGGTG
>NZ_BCXH01000033.1 GCF_001895005.1 Rhodococcus yunnanensis NBRC 103083
GTCAGTCAAGTCCCATTCCCTGCCTGCTGTCAAGACCTGAATGCGACCTACCTCACACCAATGTCCTTCCACCGCGTGGACCGCACGCGTGGATCAACCGAAAATGCGCGGCAGGTCCGACGCGCGCCCGGTGAACTCGGGGGCCCGCTTCTCCAGGAATGCGGCGACGCCTTCCTTTCCGTCGCCGATCGAGGTGTAGAACATCGCCAGTGAGTCCGACAGGTGTGCCTCCAACGGGTGGCCGGCCGATCCATTGCGGTAGAGCATCTGTTTCGCCAGGGCGAGCGCGACAGGCGAGCGTCCGGTGACAAAACTGCGCGCGAGTTCCAGGGCCGCGGGCAACAGGTCGTCCGGCTCGTGGATCGACCGTAGGAGGCCCCCCTCCAGCGCCTCGGCGGCGGTGAGAATGTCCGCGGAGTACACCCATTCCAGAGCCTGTTGAATGCCGACGATGCGTGGCAGGAACCAGCTGGAGCATGCTTCGGGGACGATGCCGAGACGTCCGAAGACGAAGCCGATCCGCGCCGTGCTCGAGGCCATCCGAATGTCCATCGCAAGCGTCATGGTGGCGCCGATCCCGACGGCGGGTCCGTTGATGGCGGCGATGACGGGCTTCGGCAGCGCGTGAATCGCGAGTGTGACTCGCCCTCCGGTGTCGCGAATGCCAGTGTGAAACGGTTCCTCTGTGTACCTCGCGCGGAAGTCCTCGGGAGTCGGCGTCAACGACTCGTCGAGTCCGAAGACGCTCCCGGGCGCCGAGAGGTCCATACCGGCGCAGAATGCTCTCCCTGCGCCGGTGACCACCACCGCACGTACCGAGTCGTCGAGCGCATCGGTGAGAAATACTCGTTCCAGTTCGCGGGCCATCGTGAGATCGAAGGCGTTGAGGGAGTCCGGCCGGTCGAGGGTCAGCGTGGCGACTCCGTCGTCGCCGACGGACCAATCGAGCGTTTCGTACGACATGGCAATTTCCTTTGCTCGGCGTATCACGCGGCTGAGCCCGAGACTGGCGAACGAGCTGGAAAACGAGCTGAAAAACGACTCGGCCGATGTGACGAAGAGGGTTGACAGTGGAACTTCTTGTGACACTATCAAGTGTACTAAGCAAACAGTTGCTCGGTTTTCCGGGCCGATTCGGAAGATGGCGTGAGATGGCTCAAAATCAGGTGATCGAGGGACTCCAGCAGTCCTTCAGAGAAGTCATGTCGAATGTCTGTACGCCGGTCAGCGTCGTGACTACCATCGTGGACGGACGTCCGCACGGAACGACAGTGAGTGCGTTCGCGTCACTCTCGATGTCGCCTCCGATGGTGCTGGTCGCGCTCGACGAGCGGTCCGACCTGTTGGCGGCCGTGCAGGAGACCCGTAGATTCGGGGTCAACATTCTCGCAAGTGAGCAGTCGGAACTTGCGTCCACATTCGCCACCAAAGGGCAGGGCAAGTTCGACGGAGTCGCGTGGACCGACAACGAGGCGCTACCGCGATTGGACGACGGGCACGGATGGCTGGCCTGCGAAGCCGTCGATTTCGTCACCGGTGGTGATCA
The DNA here is from genome assembly GCF_001895005.1 of Rhodococcus yunnanensis NBRC 103083. Lineage (GTDB taxonomy): Bacteria > Actinomycetota > Actinomycetes > Mycobacteriales > Mycobacteriaceae > Rhodococcoides > Rhodococcoides yunnanense. The sequence goes on from NZ_BCXH01000033.1 coordinate 1,547, forward strand.
TGTCGTGGTGATCGGAACGGTCACCGTCGCCGAGACCACCGAGTTGTCGCCCCTCACCTACTACCAGCGGGGTTTCGGAACCCACGCAGTCTTGGAAGGCCTGGCGTGAGCACCGACGGAACCCCCTCGACGTCGGCTCCGGCGAAGATCGGCAATGTCCAGTACCCCGTGGGCGACGTTCCGGCGGCAGTCAGCTTCTACGAGGACGTATTTTCTCTCACCACGTTGTTCGTCGACGGTGATCGCTACGCCGCTCTCGACGCAGGCGGGGCCAAATTGGCTCTGGCCGGCAAAGAGGAGAAGCTCGTCGAGGTACCGTCGGCGTCGTTCAAGGTCGCAGACATCGACCGGGCGCTCGAACTGGCCGTGGCCGCAGGCGGTGAGACCGTCCTCGGGCCCGTGGACGGGCCGCACGAGCGACGTGCCGTGGCGCGCGACCCGTGGGGCAATCTGTTCATCGTCTACCAGCCGCTCTGACCGAACAGCTCGGCATACGACAAGATCCTCGCAGCTATCGGATTGTCCGGTAGCTGCGAGGATCTTGTCGTTTCGGTCTAACTCTTCGGAAGCGACAGGCCGTCGATGAGAATGACGGTGTACTGATCCGCGACCTCGGCCACGGAGTATTTGCCATCGGGACGCAGCCAGTAGACGGCCGACAGAACGGCTCCCATGATGATCCGATAGGCCATCTCGAGATCGAAGTCCGGTCGTATCAGGCCCTCCTCGACGCTCTGATCGAGTACATCGCGCCACACCAACTTGCGAATGTCGTTGTAGCGCTTCAAGAGAGGCCGGAAGGCGTCGACGTGCTTCAGCTGTTGGAATTCGTTCTGAAGGATCTTCGCGGAATTGGGCTCGTAGGCGACGAACGAGAGGGCTACCTCGAACAGATTTCGGAGCCTGGCCCGGGAATCGTCCGTACTCTCCTTGACGTCGAGGTACTTGACCAGCAGCCCGTCCATGGTCTGCTCGAGAATCTCGAGCAGCATCGCATCCTTGGACGAAAAGTGGTGGTACAGGCTGCCGGACAGGATTCCGCACTCGGAGCCGATGTCGCGCACGCTGGTGTTGGCGAATCCCTGATTGGCGAACACCTGGCTCGCGGTCGCCAGTATCTCGGCACGGCGTGTGCTCTCCTGGGCCCCCGCCCGACGACCGCGCGTCTTGCCCGTAGCTGTCGCCTGCCCCGTAGCGGTTGATTGCCCGGTAGCTGTCGACTGTGTAGAACTGTTCGGCATCGGTATCCCCTCTCTGCTTCCGTCGAACCGTGGATACAAGACTAGCAAGCGATTGCTTCTATTCCTACCCTTGTGGGTCCGATCGGGGAGACCGGCGCGATCGTACCGTCGGCGGGGGCCGGAGTGGGGTGGAGTCAGCCCACCGCGGACGGAGCCGCGGCGCGGGTGCTGTCGAAATCCGACAGGTCCGCGTCGTGGGTCATCGACCAGTAGTCGACCAGCCGCCAAGGCAACGGGCTGAAGACCCTGCCACTGGAGTTGCGGTACCAACTGGTGACGCCTGGATGGGACCAGACGAGTTGCTCGTGCGCCGAATCGATCTCGTCGTTGTACTTGGCGTAGACATCGGGTCGAATGTCGATGGAGTCGAGACCGGACTCGATCATCTGCACCAGGCAGCTCGTGATGTACCGGATCTGGCACTCGACCTGGAAGATGATGCTGCCACCGTGAGCGAGATTCGTATTGGGACCGTACAAGCAGAAGAAGTTCGGGAATTCCGGCACCGCGATGCCGAGATAGGCACGCGGGTCGTCGGCACCCCAGACATCGCGGAGATTCCGACCGTCGCGCCCGATGACCTCGACGGAGCTGAGCATGTTGGCAGCGTCGAAGCCCGTGGCGAAGATGATCGCGTCTGCTCGGTGCCGATCGCCCGTCGAGGTGACCAGTTCGCTGCCGTCGATGAAGTCGACGCCATCGCTGACGAGCGTGACGTTGTCTCGTCGCAGTGCTTTGAACCAGTCGTTGTCGATCAGGATTCTCTTGGCGTACGGGGGATAGCCGGGGAGTGTCTTGGCGATGAGGTCCGGGCGATCGGCGAGCTCCGATTCGAGGTAGTTGGTCAGCTGCTCGCGGTGCTTGTCGTTGTGTCGGTTGATCGACCGCGTCGGGTGTGGCCACTCGGGATCGCGGCGCAGACTCGGAAGAAGCGAATCACCGAACCTCCAGAAGAGCTGGAATCGATACCACCGTGCGTAGTGCGGGATGTTCTCGATGCACCACAGTGCCTCTGCCGAGACCGTGCGGTGGTAGTCCGGGTTCGGGCGAACCCAGGGAGGCGTCCGCTGGAAGACCGTCACGTGCTCGGCAGTCTCGGCGACGTTGCGGAGCAACTGAATTGCGCTCGCACCCGTGCCGACGAGGGCGACGCGTTGGCCGGCGAGATCGAGATCGGGCGTCCACCGTGCAGAATGTGCCGCCACACCCGGGAAATCGTCCAATCCCGCGAACGTGGACTCGTTCGGCTGATTGAGCTGACCCACCGCCGAGATCACGGCGTTCGCCGAGAAGGTCACTTCCCCGGTCGGCCCCGAGGCCCGCACGGTCCACGTCTTCTCGATGTCGTCCCAGACGGTCGACACCACGGCGGTGTCGTACTCGATCCGGTCCGCGATGTCATGGCTCGACGCGACGGATCGAAGGTACTGCAGGATCTCGTCTCGCTTGGAGAAGTACCTACTCCAGTCACCCTTGGTCGCGAACGAGTAGGAGTAGAAGTGGTTGGGTGTGTCGACTCCGCTGTCGGGGTAGTTGTTCTCGAGCCAGGTGCCGCCGAGATCGGAATTCTTCTCCAGGATTCGGAAGTTCAATCCCAGGCGCTTCAGCTTGACCGCGGCCGCGATGCCCGCCACACCCGATCCGATGACGAGAACGGTGAAGGTAGGCGCGGCAGCCGGGGACCGAGTGTCGTTCCAGTCCACGTCCCTGCCGGAAACGCCCATCTCCTCCATGAACATCGGCACGTACTCTTCGCCGACGGTCTCACCGACACACACGCTCATCATCTGGCGCAGTTTTTCGGCCGTCAGTGCGGGGCTCGCGTCGGGTAGCGCGTCGAGCATCCTGAGCGTGGCTTCGCGTACCGTCGCCTGCAGTTCCGCGGACAGACCGCCGGTGTCGTCACCGAACAGCTGAGTCTCGCGAGCCGGAGCGAAGGGCGGAAGCAGCCATCGCTCCTCTCCGGTGACTTGGGCAAGACACATCAGGAGCGTGGGGATCGATGCGTGCTCCAGTGCTCGCTCGCGCGATATGTCCATCTGAATTCTCCTGACGCTGCGGTCTGCAGATCGGTCGGTGCGTGTGTCGTCGGCGCTGCCGTGCGCATCGGGGCGATGCCCGAAGCGGGCGAGGTGTGCGCCTGAGGTAGGGCGCTGTCGTACGGACACTAAGTCAGTTCTTCATAACAAGCAAGCGATCGATTGGTATTCATTCGCGGCGTGAACCTCCCCCGCTGGTGAGTGCTCCGTCAGGCCAGTGACAGGCCGTGTCGGAGCACGGCGATGCGCTCGTCGGTCTCGCGTCTCGAGACCGCAGCTCGGTGAATGAGGTTGGAGCCGTGGAACGTTCCCGGGAACAGGTGCAGTTCGGTCGGCACTCCGCATTCGAGCAGTCGCAGTGCGTATGCGATGCCCTCGTCCCGGAGAGGGTCGAACGTCATGACGGAGACGTACGCGGGCGGCAGCCCCGACAGATCGGTGGTACGCGCAGGAGCGGCGTACTCGTGCCCGGCAACCTCGCGCCCGGCCGGTCCGAGATAGGAGTCCCAGCTGGTTCGCGTCATCGCTCGTGTCCACATGGGCGTGTCCGTGAACCGAGTCATGCTGCCCGTCGACATGCTGTCGTCGAGGAGCGGGCACCCGAGATATTGGAAGGCGACGGGCGGGCCGTCCTGATCTCGCGCCAGCACTGCCAGCGCGGCGCACAGCCCGGCGCCAGCGCTGAAACCGTGAAGCGCGACGCGTATTTCACCGGCCCTGTCCCCGTACCCGCCGTCCTCGTGTCCGCCTGCGTGCACCCAGCGCAGTGCGGCGTAACAGTCCTCCAGTGCGGCGGGGTACGGGTGCTCGGGAGCCAACCGGTAGTCGACGCTCACGACCGTGATGCCGAGTCGGCGGGCGATGCGAAGGTTGACCGCGTGATTCATCGCGGCCGACCCCATCGTGAATCCGCCGCCGTGGACGTCGAGTACGCACGCTCCTGAAGTTCGGTCGTCGGGCGTGTAGACCGTCACGGGCACGTCCGGTCCGCCGTCGCTGCCGGGCGCTGCGCGATGCGAGACGGTCACGCCCGAAGTGTCCGATGCCGGCAGTCGGGCCATGGCGTCGGCGAGATTGCGCCTACTCGTGTCGATGTCGGGGTTGTCGAGCTCGGGCAGTGTGGCCAGCTGATCGCCCAGCTCCGGGTCCAGCGGGTAGTTCGATTGCATCTGATTCCTCCCGGCGCCGCGTAGGTTGACGGAGCCTGTGGTCGTGGCTAAGGTCACAGTACCAAGCAATAGCTTGCTTGGGAGCGGGAATACCTGGTGCGGCTCGGTGTGGGGCGCACTTCGAGGACCCGTCCGCGGACAATCTGACGTCCGCCGCAACGAGGAAGGAAGGCTCCGCCAATGCAATTCGGCAATCTTTTCACACAGCAAACTCCCGACATGAGCTACAGCCATGCCGATCGGCTCAAGGAGACCATCGAACTCACCAAGCTCGCCGAGAGCCTTGGATACGACTCGGTCTCGTTCGCGGAGAACCACTTCTCGAACTACGGGTACAGCCCCAACCCGGTGCTCCTGGCCGCCGCGATCGGACAGCACACCGAGCGCATTCGACTCGGTAGCGCCGTGGCGGTACTCCCTTTCTGGAACCCCATTCGCCTTGCCGAGGATGTAGCAACGGCCGACCTCCTGCTCGGTGGCCGCTTCGAACTCGGTATCGGCCGCGGATATCAGCACATCGAGTTCAACGGTCTCGGCCTGCCGTACGACGAGCGCCAGGACATCTACGCCGAGGCTCTCGAGTTCCTGCTCGGTGCATGGACCTCCGACGAGTTCACGTACGAGGGCAAGTACTTCAACGTGGCCAAGCCGATCAACGTGCTCCCCAAATCGTTCACCAAGCCGCATCCCAAGATCATGATCGGTGTGGCCTCCGAAAGTTCGGTACGCGCAGCCGCTTCCACCGAGTTTCGTGTCTTCGGTACCAGTTTGGCGAAGGTGAAGAAGGCCTCCGACGCGGACAACTCCGCAGCGAAGGGCGATCAGGAGAAGACGGCAGACGAGTTCTTCGGCGAGTCGGCCTCCCATCACGAGATCTACCTGGCCGAGCGAAAGCGCCTCGGGCTCAGTGGCGATCACTGGGTCAACGGCATGAACCGTCAGGTGTACGTGACGTCCGCTCGCACCGGGACGAAAGAGTACGAGAGCGAACTCAACGACGCACTCGTTCGCTCGCGGCTTCTGACGCGCATGGGATACGGCCTGCGGACCGAGATCATCGACGTCAACCGCGGTGAGCTCGTTCCTCTTCCGCAGCCGGGCGATCCGCCGCTCGAGTCCTACCTCGAGCACCTGGTGTTCGGAACTCCAGAAGAGGTGACCGCGCAGTTCCGTGAACTCGCCGACGCCGGGGTTCAGGAAGTGAACCTGATGATCGACTACGCAGGCATTCCTTTCGAGAAGGCCCGCTCCTGCATGCGCCTCTTCGGTGAGGAAGTAATCCCCGCCATCAAAGAGTCCGAGAGCGTCGCTGCACAGTGAGTGAGACGGGAGACCGTCTCTCCGATGTTCGACCGTCGCGCACGCAGTCCAGGCGCGCGATGGTCGCAACTCTGGTGGGAACGACGGTCGAGTACTACGACTTCGCGTTGTACGCGGTGTCCGCATCGATCCTGGCGAAGGTGTTCTTCAGCGCCGAGGACTCCGGCACGGCGCTCCTGTCCACCTTCATGGTCTTCTCGATTCCCTTCGTACTGAGGCCGTTGGGTGGGGTGATCTTCGGTCATCTCGGCGACCGACTCGGCCGGCGTGGTGTGCTCATCGCGACTGTCGTCATGATGGGCACGGCAAGCGGACTCATCGGAGTCCTTCCGAGTTATGCCGCTGCCGGTGTTCTCGCGCCGGTACTGCTCTTTCTGCTGCGTGCGCTACAGGCGCTGGCAGCAGGAGGAGAGCTGCCAGGAGCGGCAACCTTCGCGGCAGAGCACGCACAACAGGGACGGCGCGGCTTCTACAGCAGCGGCGTCGGTGTCGGAGTACTGCTCGGAACCTCCCTTGCCAGCGGCGTGGCAGCGTTGGTGAACATCTCGCTGTCCGACGCCCAGATGATCGAGTGGGGTTGGCGGATTCTGTTCCTCTCCGCGCTGCCACTGACGTTGGCCGCGTTGATACTTCGACTCTCGCTGGACGACACGCCGTCGTTCGCCAGTGCCGCGGCCAAAGAGGCAGTGGTGCGCAACCCGATCGTCTCCGTCGTCAGAGATCACTGGCGTCCCCTGATTCGAGTGGCGCTGCTGGGAATCGGATACGCAGTCGGAGCGTACTTCTCGACCGGATTCATGTTCGCGTACATGACGAACTACCTCGGCCACACCTCGACGTTCACGTCGGTGTTCGCGGGAATCATCATTGCGCTCGGAATTCCATGTATTCCGTTGTTCGGCAGGCTCTCCGACCGAATCGGACGCAGGCCGGTCATGGGTGCGGCGTTCGTCTGGTACGTGGTGATGACCATTCCGCTCGTCTCGGTGATGGGCTCCGGATCGACCGCTCTGCTCGCCGTCGCATATTTCGCGATGAACTTGCCGTACGTCGCGCTGCTGGCAGTGGCGTCGACGACGTTCGTCGAACTCTTTCCGACCGAAGTCCGCTATTCGGGAGCGGCGTTGGGAATCAATGCCTTTGCACTGGTCGGCGGCGCGACTCCGTACTTGGCGACGCTGTCGATCGAGGTGTCGGGCAACATACGAGCGCCGGCCGTGCTCATCGTCGTCGCGGCGATCATCAGTCTTCTCGCGTTCCGAACGCTTCCGGAGACGTCCCGGCTGTCTCTCTCCTCGCCGAGTCCGAAACAACGAATCGAGCAGTGATCGAAAGTGGCACAACGAAGTAGGTTGACCGGGCTCGTTCCCGAACCCATCGACCTCCCTGCCGAGCTGGCAGATCTGCGCAAAGAAGTACGTGAGTTCATCTCGCAGGAGTTGGACGCGGGTAGCTGGACACCTCGAATCGATGCGTGGCATACCGCATGGGACGGGGAATTCTCGAAGAGGCTCGGCCAGCGAGGCTGGTTGGGGATGACGGTCCCGGTGGAGCTGGGCGGTCACGGATTGAGCGCTCTTGCGCGATACGTCGTCACCGAAGAGCTGCTCGCGGCCGGAGCCCCGGTGGCGGCACACTGGATATCGGACCGTCAGGTCGCCCCGTCGTTGGTGCGGTTCGGGACCGACCATCAACAGCAGGTGTTTCTCCCACTTCTCGTGGCAGGCGAGATCTTCTTCGGTATCGGCATGTCCGAGCCCGACGCAGGATCAGACCTGGCGTCGATCCGCACCCGCGCCACCGCCACCGAAGGCGGATGGATCATCTCGGGCACCAAAGTATGGACTACGGGCGCGCACCTGGCAGGCGCAATGATCGTTCTCGCGCGGACGTCCGCCCGTGACGAGAGCAACAGGCACGCAGGCATGTCCCAGTTCATCGTGGATACGTCTGCGCCCGGCGTCACCATCAGTCCGATACGTCTGCTGTCGGGAGAGCACCACTTCAACGAGGTTGTCTTCGACAACGTGTTCGTCCCCGACGACATGGTGCTGGGCGAGATCGGAAACGGCTGGCATCAGGTGACGTCCGAGCTTGCATTCGAGCGCTCGGGACCCGAGCGATTCCTGTCGACGTTCCCGTTGTACTCGGAGCTACTCACGTCCGGATCCGACGAGCCGTTCGAGCCGGGTCAGTTGCGTGAGGTCGGGGCGCTGTTCGCACAATTGTGGACGCTCCGGCAGATGTCACTCGGTGTAGCTGGGGCACTCGACTCGGGTGCGGCACCGAATGTGGCGGCCGCAATCGTCAAGGACATCGGTACCCGCTTCGAGGGCGAGGTGATCGAGGCGGCGCAACGTGTGATCGACAAAGAGCCGAACCGACAGGGAGATCCCTACGAGCGGCAGCTCGCGGAGGCGGTACTCCACGCTCCGGGCTTCACGCTCCGCGGTGGAACCAACGAAATTCTTCGAGGAATCATTGCCAAGGAGGTGGGGCTTCGATGAGTTCCAACGATGTGAGAGAACTGTCCGATCAGATCTTCGCGCGATCGGATCGAAACGGTTCCGGATTCGATGCGGATATGTGGAAAGCCTGCACGGACTCGGGCCTGACATCTCTGACCGGCCGCGAGGACCTCGGCGGAAGCGGCGGAACCCTCCTCGACTCGGCGGCGCTGCTCACCTCGGCAGGTAGTGCGGCTGTGCGCGTGCCCCTGCTCGAATCGGACCTTCTGGCCGGATGGGCGTTGGACCGAATCGGATTCGAGCAGGATCGCGGTGTCTCGACTGCGGCTGTAGCCGAATCTCGATCGGTTTCTCTGGATTCCGCGGGTGCCGTCCACGGAACGGTCAAGCGAGTGCCCTGGGCGCGCGACGCCACGCACATCGTGCTGATTCTCGATGACACGGTGATCGTCGTCGACGCACGGGATGTTCGAATCGACAAGGGAACCAACGTCGCCGAGGAATCGCGGGACGACGTCGTACTGGAGGCAGTGAAGCCTGTTGCCGTCGGTCCGGTCGATCCGGGTCTGGAACACGAGTTCGCACTGCGATCCGCGCTGGGCAAGTCCCTGATGATGGCCGGGGCGCTGGAGTTCGCGGTAGACGTCGCAACGGAGTACGCCACTCAGCGCGTGCAGTTCGGTCGACCCATCGCCAAACTGCAGAGTGTGCAGCAGCAGCTGGCGTTGGCCGTGGGTGAGGCGATGGCGGCCGGTGTCGCGGCGCACGCTGCGGCCAGAATCGCCGACGAGACCGGTGTGGCGTCGGCTGCGTGGGCCATCGCATCGGCAAAGGTGCGCTGCGGATTGGCCGCGGCCACCGCGTCGCGAATTTCGCACCAGACCATGGGCGCAATCGGATTCACGCGCGAGCATCACCTTCGTCTGTACACGACGAGATTGTGGGCTTGGCGGGCCGAGGGCGGCAGTGACGCGCACTGGAGCCGCTGGCTGGGGGAGCAGTTGACCGACCGCGATGCCTCCGAGCTGTGGGCGTCGGTCGTCGCGGGCAAGTAGAAGACCCCTCGAACCCTTGTGTTCGAGGGAACGCAGGGATACGTTAACCAAGCAAGCGCTTTGTAGCCGGTGGTCCGGCATCGAGTGCAGTGGACAAGGCCATTGCGGCCCAAGGAGGAACGATCGTGGATGCAAGTGCCTATCTCGAACGAGCTGCGAGGCTCTTCGGCAACAACGTCGCCGTGCGCGACGCGGACCGCGAGCTGACGTACCGTCAATTGCACGACGAGGCCAGCAGGGTGGCAAGTGGGCTCCTCGCCCTCGGCCTGAAGCGCGGTGACCATGTCGTCGACGCGAGATGGAACAGTGCAGAGAGCGTGGTCTTCAGTTGGGCCATCACCCTCGCCGGACTCGTGTGGGTTCCGCTCACGCCCCGTCTGTCGGCGGGAGAATTCGCGCACCTCGTCGAGAATGCCAACGCTCGCGCCTTCCTGACCGAGGCCGTGCACATCGAGGCGATCGAGGCTGTTCGGAGCCATGGTTCGAACGGCGTCGAATTCATCGTCGCCGACGGTGTCGACGGTGCGCTCTCGAAGTCGGACCTGCTGCTCGAACCCCTTCCCGCGCAGGAGCCCGCCGAGCTGACCGACCTGTACGCACTCCGGTACACCGGCGGCACGACAGGTCTTCCGAAAGCCGCCCGTCAGACGCACGGTGCCTTCCTGGCACACGCGGCCGCACTTCTCCTCGACTTCGTCGACCTCAGAGAAGACGACATCGTCCTGCCCACGCAGCCGTTCACACACGGCGGCGGTATTTACACCCTGCCGTCGACCATGCGCGGCGCCACTCAGATCCTCCGCCGCAAGTTCGACGTCGACGATGTCCTCGACACGATCGAGCGGGAGCGCGTGACGGTGGTCAAGATCGTTCCGACGATTCTCTATCGTCTGCTGGAGGCGCAGAAGGCGCGTCCGCGCGATCTCTCGAGTCTGCGACTGATCGGCTACGGCGCAGCCCCCATGCCGGAAGCCCTTCTGCGTCAGGGAATGGAGCTCTTCGGATGCGACTTCGCGCAGACGTACGGCTCGGCCGCAGCGCCTGCGACGATCGCGACACTCGATGTTCGCAGTCACCGTGACGCGCAGACCAACTCGTCGTCGAAGCGACTGCGTTCGGTCGGGCGTCCCTACTCCACCACCGATGTCGTCATCGTGAACGAGGACCGAAAGCCATTGCCGGACGGTGAGATCGGCGAGGTTGCTGTCAGTGGTGTGTTCGTGACCGACGGCTTCTGGAACGACCCCGAGGAAACGGCGAAGTCGGTCGACAAGGGAACGGTGTACACCGGAGACCTCGGATACATGGAGGAGGGCTTCCTGTATCTGGTCGGCCGCCAGAACGACGTCGTCATCAGTGGCGGATTCAATGTCTATCCGGCCGAGGTCGAGCAAGCGCTCATCTCGATCGACGGTGTGCTCGACGCCGCGGTCACGTGTGTCTCCGACCTGGAATGGGGCGAGAAGGTCGTCGCCGGGGTAGTTCTCGCGCCCGGGCTCGACCTGGAGTCCGCCGGCGTCCAGCTCCGTCTTCGTGAGCTCCTCGCCGGGTACAAGTGTCCCAAGCATATCGAGCTCTTCGACGCGCTGCCCTTGACTTCCGCATCCAAGGTGGATCGCAAGGCAGTCCGCGCAGAGATCGAGGACCGAATTGCCCATCAACTTGCAGAGAGCGTGAAATAACCATGCGAGACGTATATGTCGGCGGCACCGGAATAACGAAGTTCGGTCTGCAGCTGGATCGCAATCTCAAGGACCTGTCCGCAGATGCGACGAACCAGGCGCTCAAGGACGCAGGCTGCGAGGTATCCGATATTCAGTCGGTGTATTTCGGTAACTGTCTCCTCGGCATGGTCACGGGGCTGGAGGCGAACCGCGGGGCGATCACGATGATGCCGATGGGCTTCGGGCGCGTGCCGTTCCAGGACATCGAGAATGCGTGTGCCACTGGCGCGAATGCCATGCACATCGGTTGGCTCGCAGTGGCTTCCGGGCTGTACGACACGGTCTTGGTCGTCGGGGCCGAGAAGCTCAATCTCGCCGATCGAAAGAAGACGTTCGCCGCATACGACTCGGGCTTCGACCCGGAAGAGCCTGCCTTCGCCCAGGGTGAAGGCGCAGGCGTCAATCGCACCTCGTCTGCCGATCGCCAGGCGACCCTGGCCAAGGGCGTCATGGAGAAGTACGGCGTCGACGAGACCCACTTCGGCCGCCTGGCTGCGATCAGCCACTTCAACGGCAGCCTGAATCCGAAGGCGCACAAGACCGCAGGGTTGGACTACGACGCGATCATGGCCGACCGGATGGTGGTGCCTCCGTTGACTCGGGCGATGCTGTGCCCGATCAGCGACGGCGCGGCGGCGGTAGTTCTGACGTCGAAGAAGCCGGTAGAGAAGGACCGACGGGTTCGACTGACCGGGTCACGGATGGCCTCGCGTATGTCGTTCGACGATCTGGACGGCCCGGCAGCGGCGTACACCGTCGCGCAGCTGGCGTACGAAGCAGCCGGAATAGCGCCGGAGGAGATCGACGTCGCCGCTATTCACGATGCGAGCGTGTCCTACGAGATCACCTCGATCAACTACACCGGACTGTGCCCTCCGGGACAAGAGCGTGAATGGATCGAGAAGGGCGAGTTCGCCATCACGGGCCGGATGCCGATCAACACCTCGGGTGGACAGATCGCGCGTGGACACCCGGTCGGTGCAACCGGTGTCGCCCAGATCGCCGAGCTTGCAGATCAGCTGCGGGGACGAGCAGGTGCCATGCAGGTGGACAACCCGCGAGTTGCACTGGCCCACATCGCAGGCGGAGTCATCCGCTTCGAGACCGCTGCGGCAGGTGCGCACATTCTGGTGAAGGACTAGGTGAGACCATGACTTCGGAACAGACCCCGGACCCATTAGGCGACGCGAGTTCGTTGTCGGCCGCCGTCCGTGAGCTGCTGGCCGAGCGCGAAATTCGCCGCGTTCTCCAGATCTACTGCCATGCTGTGGACAGACGAGATCTGGCACTGCTGCAGTCGATCTACCACGAGGGCGCGGTGGAGAATCACGTCCATTACGAAGGTGATGCACTCGAGTTCGGGCCCTACATCTTCCCGTCGTTGGCCAAGCGCGGCTATCGGCTCGGGAACCACCACCTGACGGGGATCCTCGTCGACATCGACGGCGATACCGCGAAGACGGAGAGCTACTTCTACTCGATCGCACGCCAACTCGTCGACCCGGACGACGAGGACGGCGACAGCATCCTGTCCATCCTGTCGGGTCGCTACCTCGACAAGTTCGAGAATCGCGGCGGCCTCTGGCGAATCGTGGACCGCAAGGTGGCCATCGAACTCGATTTCAAGACGCCGTACGTCCCCCTGTACGACGGCGAGGTCCTGATACGCGGGAGCTTGCAGGACGACGACGTGGCATCCGGTTGGTTCTCGCTGTGACGGAGTCAGTGCTCTTCCGCGTCGAGAGTCACGTCGGCCGGCTTACTCTGAATCGGCCGGAGCGTCTCAACGCGATGGACCTGCCGATGGTGCAGTCCGTGCTCGAACGGCTTTCCGAGGCATCCGAGTTGGTCGAGGTCGGTGACCTCCGGGCGCTCGTCATCTCCGGTGAAGGCGATCGTGCGTTCAGCGCAGGCGCCGACATGGAGTCCCGAAGGGCACTGACCGACGCAGAACGCGCACTACATCTGGACCTGATCGCGTCGATGTGTCGTGAGGTCTATCGATTCCCGGTCCCCGTCGTAGCCGAGGTCCACGGACACTGCATCGGCGGAGGCGCCGAGTTGGCCCTCTCGTGTGACCTGGTGCTGGCCACCGAGACGTCCGGATTCAGTCTCCCCGAAGTGAAACTGGGGATGCTGGCCAGGTCCGGTGGGGCGGTGTTCGCGCGACGTCGGTTGTCGCACGGCGCGCTCGCGGGGATGCTCCTCACCGGTGAACGCGTGCGTGCGCCCGAAGCGCTGCGCATCGGACTCATCGACCGGATGTCGGCGAATCCCGAGTTGCTCGCCGAGGCCACGGACGCCGTCGCGTCGTCGATCGCCAGTGCAGGGCCGCATGCAGTTCGGGCAACGAAGCAATTGCTGCTGTCCAACTCGACGCTGTCGGTCGAGGAGTCCCTGCAGCTCGGTGATTCTCTGCACGCCACCTTGGCGGCGACCGAGGATCTGCGTGAGGGACTCGCTGCCCTCGCGGAGAAGCGGCCGCCCGCTTTCGTGGGGCGATAGAGATGACGCAACGACGACAGTCACTCATGAACGTGTGCTTCGAAGGAGAAACTCGATGAGGACACAGCTCGATCGCACTATCGACAACATCACGGTGCACGATTATCCGTCCGATTCGGCGGACGCGACCACCGTGGTGATGCTTCCGAGTCTGGCTCAGTCGCGCTGGTCGTGGGTCGACGTCGCGAACCGCGTCGATCCTGGCGTGCGATGCCTGGCGATCGACATGCCGGGACAGGGCGACAGTCCGTACCCGCCGTACTTCATGTCGATCTTCGATCTTGCCGATTCGATCCGCGATGTCCTTGTGGCCGAGGGCATCGAACATGCAGTCCTGGTCGGTAATTCGCTCGGAGCTGCCGTAGCCTCGCAGCTCGCTGTCGCCGAGAAAGGTCTTGTCGCTTCGGTGATCCTGGTGGGAGCTCCGGCTTGGGCCGACGAAGTCGCTCGTCGTGAATGGCTGCGTGGTCGCTCCGAACTTCTGGTCGGGCCGGACGGTCTGCCGCGCCCGACCACCAAAGAGGCAGTCGCCGCAGTGTTCGGTGCCTACGATCCCGAGCGTCATCGAATGATGTGGGAAGAGGCGCAGAAGGCGGGACGGGCTCTGGCCTGGTCGTTGTGGGCACTGTACGGATACGACTTCGCGTCCCAGCTCGAATTGCTCGACCAGCCGCTGCTGGCAATCTACGGATCCAACGACTGGCTGGAGGAGCAATCGATCCCGACGCTGAAGCGCAGGGTATCGGATCTGCATCTCGAGACGGTGGACGGCGGAGGTCACCTTCTACCCCTCGACCGCCCGGCAGAGCTCGCCGCACTGATCTCCGAGTGGGTTTCGAGCCCGCGCAGCAGTGGATCTTCGACCCGCACAATCACAGAATGAGGACTTCACATGGGTAACGTGCTTTTGGAACGTGACGGCGGCGTCGCCGTGCTGACGCTCAACGCGCCGGAGGTGAAGAACGGACTCACCCCCGAGATGAGCGACGAACTCGTTGCGCTGTGCGACGAGATCGATGCCGACGAATCCTATGCGGCCGCAGTGGTGCTCGGTGCAGGTGGAACCTTCTGCTCGGGCGCGGATCGACGACGCTGGGTCGATGGCGCCGATCAGTCGGAGGACGTGCAGTTCAAGGCGATGGGGCGCGTGTACCAGTCGTTCATGCGCGTCGGCCAACTGAAGGTTCCGGTGATCGCGGCCGTGCGTGGTTCAGTGGTCGGGGCAGGCATGAATCTCATGCTCGCGGCCGACGTACGCGTCGTCGCGCACGATGCTCGAATTCTCGCAGGCTTCTTGAAGATCGGGGTACACCCGGGCGGTGGATTCTTCACCCTCGCAGGTCGTCTGGCGGGACGCGAAGCAACAGCCGCGATGGGCCTGTTCAACGAGGAGATCAACGGACGCAGAGCCGTCGAGCTGGGCATGGCCTGGGAGTCGGTGGACGACGATCAGGTCGAGGCACGCGCACGAGAGTTGGCGGCACAGGCCTCGCGTGATCCGGAGCTGACCCGCGCAACGATCCTGTCCATGCGCACCGAGCTCGGCCCTCCCGGCGTGCCGTGGGATGTTGCACTCCAGTACGAACGACCGACCCAGATGTGGTCGCTGCGCAGACGCTGAGACGCGCATCGGGCCGTAGCGCTCGATATGCGTACCTGACCCACCGTTACAACCGAACTTCCAGGAGACCACGATGAAAACGTCATCGATCGACGAAGTGTTGAAAGCGATCGCTGCAGGCGGAATGGTTGCAGTCGTCGATGACGAGAGTCGTGAGAACGAAGGCGATCTCATCATGGCAGCCCAGTTCGCCACGACCGAGACCGTCGCGTTCTTCCTGGAATACACCTCGGGGTTTCTGTGCACCGCCATCACCGAGGAGACTGCCGGTCGTCTGGGCCTGCCGCTGATGGTCGAGGACAACACCGATCGTTACCGCACTGCGTATCTGGTCAGTGTGGACTACCGCAACGGAACCTCGACCGGCATCAGTGCGGGCGATCGCGCGGCCACCATTGTTGCGCTAGCCGAAAACGACACCGTTCCCGAGGATCTCGCTCGACCCGGACATGTGCTCCCGCTGCGGGCGCGACCTGGCGGTGTGCTCGAACGTGAAGGACACACCGAGGCGGGGGTTGACCTGTGCCGCCTCGCGGGGCTGCAGCCTGCCGCCTTGCTGTGCGAGCTGGTCACCCCCGACAGGCGGGAGATGATGCGCAGGCCCGAAATCGAGAAGTTCGCCGAGGCGCACCGAATCCCCCTGTGCACCATCGCAGATCTGCGCGAGTACTGCAGGAAGCAACAGTCGGTCGGATCGCTCGTTCGAACCGGTCGCGCGCACATCCCCACGCGGTACGGCAACTTCGACGCTGTCGCGTACCGTGAGGGAAGCGGTCCAGAACACCTGGCGCTCATCGCAGGTGATCCCTCGGCATCGGAGCTGGCACTGGTGCGCGTGCACAGTGAGTGCCTGACCGGAGACGTGATCGGTTCGCTCGCCTGCGATTGCGGGCCACAGTTCGATCTCGGTTTGAAAGCCATCTCCGAGTCCGGCTTCGGAGTGCTGATCTATCTCCGCGGACACGAGGGACGCGGCATCGGTCTCGGGCCCAAGCTGCAGGCCTACCGGCTTCAGCAACAGGACTGCCTCGATACCGTGGATGCGAATGTGCAGCTGGGCTTGCCGGTGGACGGGAGAAGTTACCGTGTGGCCGCGGAGATCCTGCACGATCTCGGCATCGACACGATCGAGCTGCTCACCAACAATCCGGACAAGATCGCGCACCTCGAACGTCACGGTGTCACGGTGGCGGTGCGGCGTGCACACGAAACCGTCACAACCGATCACAATGCGCGGTATCTGGCCACCAAGCGCGATCGAATGGGGCACCTGCTCTCGGCATCCTCGTGATGTGAGCGGCAGGGCGTCGAGCAGCTGTCGACATGCAGAAGGGGCCAGGGGTTGAAAAACCCCTGGCCCCTTCTGCATGTGCCTGTCGGCTCAGTGTGTTCCGTCCGTTGCCGCTGCGTGCGACTCCTCGGTCGATTCCGCCGAACGTCGCCGCAGCACCAAGCGCGTGAGGTCGAATCGACCGAGCACTCGTTCTCTGCCGCCTCGTCGAGCGCGAGATTGTGCGCTGGTTGCGCTCAGCGCAGCGATCAGCATGATGCCCGTGAACATGTCCGCGCCCCACGGGGGAGCCCCGGAGAGTGCAAGTCCGGTGATGCCGGTCTGGAGCATGATCACGGCGAGGATCGTGCCCCAGGCGTTGAAACGCCCCTTCTTCAGCTGAGTTGCACCCAGGAACGCGGTCGCATACGCCGAGAGCAGGTAGGGAGTTCCGCCGGTGACCGAACCGGAGGACAGGGAGGACGCCAGGACGATACCGGCAAAACCTGCGAGCAACGACGACGTCAGCAGCGCGGACACACGGAGTCGAGTGACCTTGATGCCGGCGAGCCCGGCTGCACCCGCATTGAAGCCGACGGCGTACAGGCGCCGACCGGTCGCGGTGTGCTCCAACAGAAGCCACAGGACGACGGCAAGACCGACCGCGTAGTACACGGGGAGAATGAGACCGAACAGCCGGGTTCCGTATATGCTCGAGAACGCTCCTGCCAGTGCGGGGCCGGTGATGTTGGTGCCGCCCGTGACGTAGGCGGTGAACGCGATGATCAGCGAACCGGTGGCCAGCGTGCCGATGAACGAGTCGATCCGCATACCCACCACGACGATGCAGTTGACCACCCCGATGCCGAGTGCGGCGATCAGGCCCGCTCCCACCGCGGACCACACGTTCCACCCGTGCTCGACGATGAAGTACGCGGTTGTCACTCCCGACAGCGTCATGGCGTACGCGAACGACAGATCGAACAGCCCTGTCGCCAATGGAATGGTCAATGCCAGCGCACTCAGCGCGACGATCGCCGCACCGTTGAGTACGAGCTTGATGGTATCGACACGATCGAAGGCGCCGGACGCCGTGAACGTGAAGTAGATGCACATCGCGATCAGGACGTAGACCGTTCCGATGTTGCCTGGACCCCAGGCGCGCCTGGTGGGCTTGCCCTCTCGGCGCCCGGACGTGCCCGACGCCTCCGTCCCGGTGGTGTTACTGGTCTGTGGCTGAGTCTGTTTCACAGAGGCGGTGTCGGTCACTGCCTGGTCCCTTCGATCGAATGCAACATGGATTCTTCGGTGATCAGGTCACCGGTGAACTGTCCCGAAATGCGCCCGTCCACGAGCGTGATCACTCGCGAGCACATCGCGAGCAGGTCACCGAGATCGGTCGAACTCACCACGACGGCGAGGCCCTCGCGCGCTCGAGCGGCGATCAGTTCGTAGATGACCTGGCGTGTGCCGATGTCGACGCCTGCCGTCGGCTCGCACATCACCAAGACCTTCGGGTCACGCGCAAGGCATCGTGCGATCACTATCTTCTGTTGATTTCCACCACTCAAGGTCGCCACCTGGGCGTCCTGCGAGGACGTCTTGACTGCAGTCTGTTCGATCCACTCCTGCACCGAACGCTGCTCGCGTCGACGACTGAGGAAGCCGCCTCGCCGGAGGCGACCGATGATCGACAGCGACATGTTCTCGCGAACATCGAAGTCCTCGAACAGCGCTTCGGTTGCGCGATCGGCAGGCACGATCGGAACCGCGGGGTGCGGCGACGAACGTACCGGCGCCCAATCCTCGTCACCGACCGACACCTCGCCCTGCACACCGGGGACAGCGCCCGCGATGGCGTATGCGAGTTCCTCACTGCCCGAACCGGGAAGACCTGCGATCCCGACGATCTCGCCCGCGCGTACCTCGAGGTCCACCCCGTCGAGAAATTTTCCCTTCAGGCCACGGGCTTTCAGGGAGACGGCGGCGTCTGCTCGGACGTCGGTGCGTGCCCGATAGTCGGTATCGATCGCCCGACCCACCATCAGCTCGGCCAACGAACGCGGAGTGACATCGGTGACCGCGCAGCTGGCGACCGTCCTTCCGCCGCGCAGTACGGTGACGGAGTCGGCCATCCGGAAGATCTCGTCGAGGCGATGAGAGATGTAGATGACGCTGAGGCCACGCTTGCGGAGAATGTCGACCGTGGCCAGCAGCTTGTCCACTTGAGGTGGGGGCAGCACCGCCGTCGGTTCGTCGAGTACCAGAATTCCCGAGTCCGAGTCCCAATCTGCCAGCGCCGCAGCGATGGCGACGATCGTCCGTTGGACCGGTGTCGCCTCGCCGAGGGGTGCACCGACGTCGAGTTCGACCCCGAATCGCTCCAGCATCTCCTCGGTGTGGACTCGTTGTCGACGCCAGTCGATCGCTCCGGTGGCACGTGTGGCGAATCCAGCTCGGAGAGCGATGTTGTCGGTTGCGCTGAGCTCGAGAACGAGGCCGAGGTCCTGATGCACCACCCGAAGGCGCTCGCGTCGCCACGAGGGGTCCTGGAGGTCGATCTCCTGCTGGTCCAATCGTGCGGTGGAACCCGGATCGGGACTGTGATAACCCGCCAATACCTTGACGAGCGTGGACTTTCCGGACCCGTTCTGGCCGACGACAGCGTGTATCTCACCCTTCGCGAGCGACAGGCTGGCTCGGTCGAGGGCCACCGTGCCAGGAAAGGTCTTGCTGATGCTGTTCAGTTCGAGAACACAGTGATCGGTGCGGTTGTCGAGAGTGGGCAGTGTGGTCACGACACGTTCCATGCCGTTTTGAACTGATCGAGGTAGTCGGGAACCACGGGGAACGGAAACTCGTCGATGTCGGCGACAGCATCGGGGGTCATGATCCACAGCGGCATGTGCGGGTAGTCCGGCAGGTCGACGCCGGCGAACGACCGCGCCAACGCATCGATCATGGAGAAGCCGATTTCGTAGTAGCCGAAGGAGATATCGGCCGAAGCCTCGCCGTTCTGGAGGTAGCCCCAGCTCGTGTCGTCAGGGCCCGAGCCGATGATCTTGACGTCCGACAGACCTGCTGCTGCCAATGCTGCACTGAGGCCGTGGCCCAGGTTGTCCGAGCTCAGGACCACGTACTCCACGTCGCGGTGCGAGCTCAGGTAGGCGACGATCTGTGCGTTCACGTTGGTGAGCTGAGCGAACGAGACGTCCATTGCCTCGGTGCTGCACGTGGGGCAGTGCTGCGCGACGGTATCGGCCACCGACGTCGACACGCGATTGAGGTAGTCGTACGACGGACTGTTGACGACCAGCGCCGAGCCGGTCCCTTTGCTGTCGTCGATGACCCAGGCGCCGAGCAGTTCTCCCGTACGGAGGGCATCGGTGATCCCGCCGAGGACTGCGACGATGCCGTCGCCCGCGTCGAACGTGGCGGTGTTGACGACCACGAGTGTTCCCTGCGCCTTCAGCTGCTCGAGTTCGGTCGCGAACAATTCCTTCGGACTTCCGCTGTCCAGCACTGCATCCGGCTTCTGCTGCACTGCCTGTACCCAGGCGTTCTTGGTTTCGCCCGCACTGCCGTCGGTGTTGATGATGGTCAGGTTCCAGCCGAGCAACGCCGTTGCCTGCTCGTAGATCTGCTTGTTGAGGTTCGACGAAGCAGCGCCAGCGTTGATCCACAGGAGATTCTTGCCGGTCGGAATGGGCTTGGTGATCGGATCGGTCACCGGAATCGTGGCTGGCCGCGTCTCGCCCTCGGCTACGGTGTTAGCTGCCCATTCGAGACCTGCAGCGTCGGGCTCGGCGTCACTGGATGTCCCCGAAGCGGCAGAGTTGGAGCCGCACGCCGACATCGTGATGGCCACTGCGACGGCAGCGAGCGCTGGAAGAATCCGGCTGCGCCCTGTTCTCCGTCGACCTGGTTCGGTCCTGACTGGGCCGTTGCTCGCACAGTTCTCTCGACTTGTGTTCATCGTTTCCATTTCTCGTTCGACAGCAATGGCTACCCACTCGACTCGAGTGGCAGGGGGTGGTCGGTCGGTCGCAAGAGGGAGGGTCGGTGTGCTGACACGCGTGAGCTCGGAGACGGATGACGTGACCCGAGCAACCGCTTGCTTAGGCTGTGAGCTAAGTCGCATATCGGCCGGTTGTCAACCCCTGTGAGCCGGGGTTTTTCGCTACCGCGATGCCGATGATTCACCGGCGAATCGGGGTTGACCGCGCAGAAGGGTGTGACGTAGCTTACTGAGCAATCGCTTGTTCAGGCGAGATTCTTCGAAGGGACGACTGCATGAATCGAATGGATGGACGAGTCGCAGTGATTTCGGGGGCAGCGCGAGGCCAAGGGCGGGCACACGCGGTCACCCTTGCCCGCGAGGGCGCGTCGATCGTGGCGTTCGACATCTGCGACGGGTTCGAGTACGCGATGGCCGATCCGGCGCGCGAGGAAGATCTCGCGGAGACCAAGAGGTTGGTGGAGGAGACGGGCCAGCGATGTCTGACCGCCACCGTCGATGCACGTGACCTTCCGGCTCTGCTCGCACTTGCGGACCAGGCCGTAGCGGAATTCGGAAAGGTCGACGCCCTCGTGGTCAACCACGGAGTCTGGTCGGCGGCAGCGAACTCGTGGGAGCTGGAGGAAGCGTCGTGGCAGGAATCGATCGACGTGCTGCTCACCGGGGTATGGAAAGTCGTGAAAGCCTTCGCGCCCAAATTGATCGAGCACGGTGAGGGCGGCGGAATCGTCCTGACGTCGTCGGACAACGGGACTCACGCGCAGCCGGGCGCCATCGCGTACTGCGCGGCCAAGGGCGGCGTCATCAGTATGATGCAGGTTCTCGCGTGGGAGTTGGGGCCGCACATGATTCGGGTGAATGCGCTCCTCCCCGGTGTCATCGATACGCCGATGGCGGACTCGGCCGCCAAACTCGATGCCGACCACTGGCCCCGCTGGTTCGGAACCGACCGTCAGCTGTTGCAGGTGGGGGCGCAGCCGCCTGCGAGCATGGCCGACGCGGCGCTGTGGCTGCTGTCCGACGAGGCCAGGTACGTCACCGGGGTCAAGATACCCATCGACGCCGGATGGGCCGCGTTCTGACCGCACCGTCGTTCTGACCGCACAGTCGTTCTGACCGCACCGACCGGAAGTACGACTGTGCCGCTGATCCCGATGGGGATCAGCGGCACAGTAGTTTGGAACGATTCTCCAGGGTTTGGAACGATTCTCCAGGGTTTGGAACGATTCTCCAGGGTTTCGAACGATCCTCCAGCGCTGACCGATTCGATCCTGTCACCCGAGACTACGTCAGTTGATCAGCAGGCCCGCGTCGATCGGAAGTGCGACACCGGTGATGTACCGGGCGTCTTCGGACGCGAGAAACAGCACTGCCCGGCTGACGTCGACCGACTCGACCCACGGCAACGGCAGCGCGTGCATGTTCTGCGAAGCGACGGCGAAGTCGTCCCTCGTAGGATGTTCCAGATCGGGCCGAAATGCCTGGAATACCGCGTCGTTCATCAACATTGGCGTGTCGACCTGCGTCGGATGCACACTGTTGACCCGAATCGAGTGCTCGGCCAGCTCGGCTGCGAGCGAACGCATCAGACCGACGACCCCGTGCTTCGCTGCCGAGTACGAGGCCATGTTTCGGTATCCTCGCAGGCCGGCCATCGAACTCGTCAGAATTATCGACCCGCCGCGTCCGGCCTCGACGAGATGCGGGATCGCCACCGAGCATGTCTTCCACACTCCGGTGAGATTCACATCCAACTGGTGGGCCCACGCGTCTTCGGCAGTGTCGTGCGCGGGCGTCGGATTGGCACCGATGCCCGCGTTGGCAGCGACGATGTCGAGCCGTCCGAATTCGGCGACCCCGGCCGCGAGTGCAGCGCCGAGCGAGACCGCATCTCGAACGTCGCACTCCGCCGTGATGATTCGGCGGCCGAGTGCGCGTACCTCGGCCGCAGTAACCGCGAGTTCTTCGGCACTTCCGAGCTGATAGGCAAGACCGAGATCGGGGAGGTCGTGAGCTATGTCCACTGCGATGACGTCAGCGCCCTCCCGGGCGAGTTCGACGGCGTGACTACGTCCTTGGCCACGCGCGGCCCCGGTGACAAACGCGACTTTCCCGTCGAGACGTCCCATCGTGTGCTCCGTTCACCGTGCGAGGATCGAATGTTGCCGAAATGCCGCTGCGATCTCGGTACCGC
>NZ_BCXH01000034.1 GCF_001895005.1 Rhodococcus yunnanensis NBRC 103083
TCAACACCGACAACCTCTTCCGACATACTGGAGACCACATGTCCAAACCACGCTCGACGGACAACAACCACCTACACCTCGGGTGCTTCTTTCCGGCAGGCCAGACGACCTTCCTACTGTCCGACGAGGCGGTGCGCCGCACCCCGCCGATGACGCGCACGAACCTCGTCGCTTTCGCGGAAGCAGCAGAGCAGGTCGGGTTCGACTCACTGTTCATCGCAGACAATTGGTCTGGGCACCAGCGGATCTCGGAAGAGAGCAAGCATCAGGGCCCCAGCTACCATGCAGCCCTGCTGGCCATGGCGCTGTTCGCGGTGACCGACAACATCGGAGTCATCTCGACGATCCACACCAGCTATCACCATCCGGCCCACGTCGCGAGGATGGGTGCCACGCTCGATGCGTTCAGCGGTGGCCGCTGGGGATGGAACATAGTCACCGGCTTCCTCGAGCAGGAGGCGCTGCTCTTCGGCGACACCCCCGTCGAACACGACGAGCGTTACCGCCGCGCAGCCGAGTTCGTCGATGTGGTCAAACTCTTGTGGTCGGAATTCGAACCGATCGACCACAAGGGTGAGCATTACTCTGCCGCAGGGCGTTTGAAGGCTCCACGCCCCGTGCAGCAGCCACATCCGTTTCTGATCAACGCAGGCGCCTCTCCCGCAGGCAGCGCCTTCGCTGCGAAGTACGCCGACATGATGTTGATGATGGCGGAGAACGAGGAGCGCGTTCGCGAAGTCGACGAACGGCTGGAAGCCTTGACCGCGCCGCTGGGCCGGTCCGTGGCCACCTCCGCGTTCTGTGTCAGCATCGTTCGCGAAGGCGAAGGCGAAGCACAGGAAGAGTGGGACCGTCTGACGACGTCCATCAACCTGGCCGCGACGAAGGAACTCGCCACCGACATCGTCGGCGGCGTCGAGTCGATGCAGGACATCTTCGCAAAAATGGGTGAGGACGAGGCAACACGCGCCTTCGGTTCTGCTGGATCGACGATCCACCTGGTGGGCACAGCCGAGCAGGTGGCGGAGAAGCTCATCTCGCTCAAGCAGAACACCCATGCAACAGGCGCTTTCATCAATTTCCCACTGTGGAGCGCGGCCGAGTTGCAGACCTTCGCACCTGTCCTTCCGCACCTCTTGGACGCAGGCGTCTGGCAACCACCGAACACTCGCGACTACTCATGGTGATCGGGCCGAACACCGATCCCGACATTCGTGCAGTCGATCCGAAACAGCGTTCACTGCACAGCACTTCATTCCATCGATGCCATAGGAGGCACACATGAAGCTCACCTTCTCGGAAGGTTCGTATCTCGTCACCGGAGGTGCTGTCGGGATCGGAGCCGCAGCGGCCGAGTATCTCGTGACATCGGGACTGAACGTGGTGATCGCCGACTTCGACGTCGAGAACGGAACGGCAACCGCCGAGCGACTCTCCTCGGTCGGACCGGGTAAAGCGAAGTTCGTCCGCGTCGACGTCTCCGACGAGGCCGCTGTCGAGGCTGCAGTAGCCGAAACGGTCGGAGCGTTCGGCCCACTCGCAGGCGCGCTCAACTGCGCCGCCTACCTCCCGCGGAACAAGCGCGTCCACGAGATCACGGCAGAACACTGGAACAAGTCCCACGCAGTGTCTCTGCAGGGAATGTTCCTGTGCTTCAAGCACCAGATCACCGCGATGCAGCCGCAAGGTTCAGGCTCGGTCGTCGCAATCTCCTCGACAGCTGCGGTAGCAGCGGTTCCAGGAAGTTCCGACTACGTAGCAGCCAAGGCAGGCGTCAACGGCCTCGTCCGCGCCGCCGCTCTCGACTACGCCGCAGACGGTATCCGCGTGAACGGCATCATGCCCGGCGCCATCCTGACGCCCGGTTTCAAGCAGTCGAATGCCGCGAACCCGAATCTCGGCGGGGTCGCGGACCTGCTGCCGATCAAGCGAATCGGCAACCCCGAAGAGGTCGCCGCAGGAGCGGTGTGGCTCTTGTCGAACGAATCGTCCTACGTCACGGGTGCAGTATTGCCCATCGACGGCGGACTCTCGGCAGTCTGACCAAGGGAGAACACGTCGATGAAGCCTGTGTCGACACTCGAAGACCTCCTCGACCGGGAGGCCATCAGGGATGTCCTCACGCGCTATGCGCACGGGGTCAACCGTAAGGATATCGATCTGCTCCGTACCGTCTATTGGCCCGACGCCGTCGAGGACCATGGAACTGGTGTCCACTCGGACGTGGAGGAGATGATCGCCGGATTCACCATGATCGCCGGCGCCAGCGTCGATGTGTTCCACCACCTCGGTCTACCTCTCATCAGGCTCGAGGGCGAGACCGCCAGATCATCGACCTACGTTTTCTGCCATCACCGAGTCGAAGGCCAGAGCAAGCCGCACTGGACGCTTCCCCCTGAACCACTGACCGAGGACCGGAAGAACACCTTCCAGGACTTTTTCATGGGAGGTCGATACATCGACCTCATGGAGCGGCGTGACGGTGAATGGCGCATCAAGCACCGAAAGATCGCCTACGACTGGTTCCGTGTCGTCGACGGCCAGAAGTGGGACACGGACTACCCGTTTCCCGGTTACGAGAACTTTCACTTCGGTTCGCCCAGTTCCCTGGACATCGGGGCCGAGCACTTCCGGGGTGCGTTCGATCCCTCGTGACCAACTCATGCACGGCGCACCAGCGATCGTGCCCTCATAGAGAAAGAAAAAGATCATGACCGAACACGATGTAGCACGGCTGGTATCGGAGTCCGACATCACGAAACTGATCGTCGAGTACTGCGCGAGTATCGACGACGGTGAGTTCGCCCGTACCGGAAAGTTGTTCGAGAAGGGCGTCTGGTTCTACGACCCGAGCTCCCCGATCACGGGTATCGCTGCGGTCGTGGAGTTCCTCGACGGTCTCGTATTGCTCTACGACGGGGTGCCCAAGACCAGACACACCCTCTCGAACTTCCGCATCGACGTCTCCGACGACAACACCACCGCCGCAGCGAAGACGAATGTCGTGGTCTTCCAGGCAGCGCCCGAATCGGTGCCGCAGATCATCTTCCAGGGTGCCTACGACGACACGTTCGTCCGCGAAGACGGAGTGTGGCGTTTCGACGAACGCCGCTTCTCCGCCGACGGAATCGGCGATCTGTCCAGGCACCTCAACCGCATCGCCTCGCCCCTCGTCCGCTGAGTTTCTTTTCGTTGCAGGTCGATCGACCTACCCGCGGGCACGTACAGCCGATCCCATGAGAAAGTCGGAAATCAAGAATGGAAATCTTCGATCAGATATACATCGGCGGCGGGTGG
Source organism: Rhodococcus yunnanensis NBRC 103083 (assembly GCF_001895005.1). Lineage (GTDB taxonomy): Bacteria > Actinomycetota > Actinomycetes > Mycobacteriales > Mycobacteriaceae > Rhodococcoides > Rhodococcoides yunnanense. The sequence goes on from NZ_BCXH01000034.1 coordinate 3,298, forward strand.
GTCGACTCCTCCTCGAGTGAGGTCATCGAGGTCGAGAACCCTGCCACGGAGGAAATAGTACGAACGGTGCCCGCGGGCACTCGGGAGGACGTGCTCAAAGCAGTCGCGTCGGCCAAGTCTGCGTTCGAGTCCTGGCAGTTCAGCACGGTCGGTGAACGCAAAGAGCTGCTCACTCGGATCAGTGCCGGGATCGCACGCCGTTCGGACGAACTGGCCACTGCGATCTCGGTGGAGGTCGGATCTCCTGTTCGAATCGCCGGTCCCATCCAGGCCGGCCTGCCGAAGACGGTCGTCGACAGCTACGCCACCCTGCTGGACTCCTTCGAGTTCGAACACAAGGTCGGTAACTCGCTCGTGGTCCGGGAAGCCGCAGGAGTGGTCGGTGCGATCACCCCGTGGAACTACCCCCTCCACCAGATCGTCTGCAAAGTCGCTCCTGCACTCGCAGCCGGATGCACCGTCGTTCTCAAGCCCAGCGAACTGGCGCCGACAGTGGCGTACCTGTTCGCCGACATCCTGCACGAAGCCGGAGTGCCTGCGGGCGTGTTCAACCTGGTTTCGGGACACGGTGCAGCAGTGGGTGAAGCGATCGCCGGTCACCCGGACCTGGACCTGGTGTCGTTCACCGGATCGGTGAACGTCGGCAAGCGCGTCGGTGAACTGGCGGCCGCGAACATCACCCGGTCCGCGCTCGAGCTCGGTGGCAAATCTGCGAGCGTGGTACTGCCCGACGCCGATCTGGCGAAGGCAGTGAAGGTCAGCGTGCACAACGCTTTCCTCAACGGCGGCCAGACGTGCATGGCGTGGACGCGGATGCTCGTCCACGCCGATCAGTACGACGAGGCCATCGAGATTGCGGCGTCGGTCGCGGCTCTGTACCAACCAGGCGATCCCCTCGACCCCGCCACCAGGCTCGGACCGATGTCCTCGGCGGCACAACGCGGCCGCGTCGAAACCCTGCTCGGAGTCGCACTCGACGAAGGTGCACGCGTGGTGGCAGGAGGCCCGGGCCGTCCTGCGGATCAGGCTCGCGGTCACTATGTTTCGGCCACTGTGCTCGCCGATGTTCGGCCTGACTCGACCATCGCCCAGGAAGAGGTCTTCGGACCTGTGCTGTCGATGATCGCGTACGACGACGAGGAAGACGCACTGCGCATTGCGAACAACTCGGCGTACGGCTTGGCAGGTGCTGTCTGGTCTGCGGACGAACGCCGAGCGATCGACTTCGCGCGCCGGGTACGCACCGGACAGATGGACGTGAACGGCGGACGATTCAATCCCATCGCCCCCTTCGGCGGTTACAAGAAATCCGGAACCGGCCGCGAGTTGGGTGCGGCCGGGTTGGAAGAATTTCTCGAGACGAAGGCCATCCAGCTGTAGAGCTGTCCTTCGCGCCGGCTCGTTCGTTCGGCGGTGCCCCTGTCCCGATCAAGCCCCGTAGACCGGGACGGGGGGCTGCGCCGCCGCCAGGAGATCGGCGACGACGGGCCCGATTTCACTCGGTTCCCAACGAGCGCCCTTGTCCTGACTGGGGCCGTGACGCCATCCTTCGGCGACGGTGATCTTGCCGCCTTCGACTTCGAAGATGCGTCCGGTGACATCCTTCGACTCCGCGGCGGCAAGCCACACCACGAGCGGTGAGATGTTCTCCGGGGCCATGGCGTCGAACCCCTCCTCCGGCGGCGCCATCGCCTCGGACATCGCGCCGCCCGCACCGATCGTCATCCTGGTGCGTGCCGCCGGGGCGATGGCGTTGACGGTGACGCCGTAACGCTCCAACTCCGCGGCCGCTTGGATCGTCAACTCGGCGATGCCTGCCTTTGCAGCCGCATAGTTGCCCTGGCCGATCGAACCCTGAAGCCCTGCACCGGAACTGGTGTTGACGATTCGGGCGTCGACGCGGTGGCCCGCCTTCGATTCGGCACGCCAGTACGCAGCGGCGTGACGCAGAGTTGCGAAGTGCCCCTTCAGATGAACGCGCACCACGGCGTCCCACTCCTCCTCGCTCATCCCGACGAGCATCCGGTCGCGTAGGAATCCGGCGTTGTTCACCAGAACGTCCAGCCTTCCGAAAGTGTTCACGGCGCAGCCGATCAGGTGTTCGGCGCCTGCCCAGTCCGCTACGTCGTCGCCGTTGACCACCGCCACCCCGCCTGCGGCGACGATGTCCGCCGCGGTCTGCTCGGCCGGGCTTTCCGCTGTGGCAGACCCATCGATATTGGCACCGATGTCGTTGACGACGACCCTGGCCCCCTCGGCGGCGAGCGCGAGAGCGTGTGCGCGTCCGATGCCGCGCCCCGCGCCCGTGACGATGACTACGCGGCCGTCGAGCATTCTGCTCATCCCTTCTCCCCCGCTGCTTCGTTGACCACTGCTTCGTCGACCGTGGCTTCGTTGACCGTGGCAGCTGCGAGGAACGCGGGACGCTCGCCGCCGCCGTCGACGGTCAGGGTCGAACCGCTGACGTAGGCAGCGAGCGGTGACGCCAGGAATGCGACGCAGTTGCCGACGTCTTCCGGAGTGGCCATCCGTCCGAGCGGGACCGTCGCGCCGACTGCGGCAATTCCCTCGTCGTCCCCGTAGTGCAGGTGGGCCAGTTCGGTGTGGACCATGCCGACCACGACGGCATTGACCCGCACCTTCGGCGCCCACTCGACTGCGAGCGAGCCGGTAAGACTGTCGAGTCCCGCCTTCGCCGCCCCGTACGCGGCACTGCCGGGCGAGGGCCGCGAGCCGCTGACACTCGAGATGTTCACGATCGATCCGCCCGAATCCTGGCTCTGCATCACTGCATTCGCGTGCTGGGACACCAGGAGCGGACCGAGAAGATTCAGCTCGATGATCTTGGCATGAAACTTCGGGCTCGCGTCGGCGGCAAGCGCGAACGGTGCGCCGCCTGCGTTGTTGACCAGAACATCCAGCCGCCCGTGCCGCTCGACGACACTGTCGACCAGGCGCTGCACCTGGTCCGGATCGCGGATGTCGCACGGCAGGAATTCGGCGACGCGGCCCGCCGCCTCGACCGGCGCGTCGGAGTCCCGGCGGGCACAGGCCACCACCGTCGATCCGGCCTGCAGGAACGTTCGACAGATACCCGCTCCCACACCCCGGACCCCACCCGTCACGACGACAACCTTCCGATCGAGACTGAAACGTGTGTCCATTCCGCCAACTAAATCAGTATTTCTCCAGGTTCGCCATCCCTCGTGGCGAACGCCGGGCAGCCGGCGTCGTCCATGGATGCCGATGAGCTTGACCTCCTCGATCTCACACCGTCGGTCGATGCGCGCCAACGGTCCCTCCGAGAGGATGAACACGGAGTCGGCCTTTCGATTAAGACTGGAACGTGTTTCACTTTTCCAATATCATTCACTGCGACACTCGGTTCGACAAACAGACGTGAGGAACAGCCATGGGCATCACCTCGATCACCGACGGTGAGTGCATCACCACGGTCACCGTCGACTACCCGCCCGTCAATGCCATCCCGTCCAGCGGGTGGTTCGAACTGGCCGAGAAGATACTCGCCGCCGGACGAGATCCGCGCACCCACGTGGTAATTCTGCGAGCGGAGGGCCGCGGGTTCAACGCCGGCGTCGACATCAAGGAAATGCAGGCCACCGAGGGATACGACGCGTTGATCGCCGCCAACCGCGGCTGCGCGGCCGCGTTCGGCGCGGTGTACGACTGCGCGGTTCCCGTGGTGGCTGCAGTGGGCGGCTTCTGCGTCGGCGGCGGTGTCGGTCTGGTCGGCAACTCCGATGTGATCGTCGCATCCGAGGACGCGGTGTTCGGACTGCCCGAGGTCGATCGCGGCGCCCTCGGTGCCGCCACCCACCTCGCCCGGCTCGTACCCCAGCACATGATGCGCACGCTGTTCTACACAGCGCAGACCATCACCGCCCAGCAGCTGCTGCACTTCGGATCGGTGTACCGGGTGGTGCCCCGCGAGAAACTCGACGATGCCGCACGCGAGATCGCCGCCACGATCGCGGCCAAGGACACCAGGATCATTCGCTGCGCCAAGGAGGCCATCAACGGCATCGACCCCGTCGATGTGAAGACCAGCTACCGCCTGGAGCAGGGATACACCTTCGAACTCAACCTGGCAGGTGTCTCGGACGAACACCGTGACGAGTTCGCCCGATCCGGCTCGACCCATGGGAAAGGCTGACCGCGATGGCGAGCAAACGCGACAAGCGGATGTCGCTCGACGACGTGATCGCAGAACTGCGAAGCGGGATGACCATCGGCATCGGCGGCTGGGGGTCGCGTCGCAAACCGATGGCACTGATTCGCGCCCTGCTGCGCTCGGATGTCACCGACCTCACCGTCGTCACGTACGGGGGTCCCGACCTCGGATTGCTCTGTTCGGCAGGCAAGGTCGCGAAGGCGTACTACGGATTCGTGTCCCTCGATTCCGCTCCGTTCTACGACCCGTGGTTCGCGAAGGCGCGGATCAGCGGCGAGATCGAGGTTCGCGAGATGGACGAGGGCATGCTCCGATGCGGACTCGACGCCGCCGCGGCTCGGCTGCCTTTTCTACCGATCCGTGCCGGGCTCGGTTCCGACGTCCGCGGTTTCTGGGGCGACGAGCTGCGGACTGTCACCTCGCCGTACGTCGAGAGTTCCTCGGGCAGGCCGGAGACACTGATCGCGATGCCCGCGTTGAAACTCGATGCAGCACTGGTACATCTGAATCTCGGCGACAAGCACGGCAATGCCGCGTACACCGGAGTCGACCCGTATTTCGACGACCTGTACTGCGCAGCCGCCGACAAGCGATACGTCTCGGTCGAGCGTGTGGTGGAGACCGAGGAGTTGGTGAAAAGCGTTCCCCTGCAGAATCTTGTTCTGAATCGCATGATGGTCGACGGCGTCGTCGAAGCCCCGAACGGCGCCCACTTCACCCTCGCAGGCGACAGCTACGGCCGCGACGAGAGGTTCCAACGCCACTACGCGGAATCGGCGGCGACGCCCGAGGCGTGGCAACGGTTCGTCGATACGTACCTGTCCGGCACCGAGGACGACTACCACGCCGCCGTGCAGAAGTTCACCGAGGAGCAGGCATGAGCGAGACGATCACCGACATCACCCGCGCCGAGTACTGCGCCCTCGCCTGTGCCGAAATATTCTCCGGCGCAGGCGAGATCATGGCGAGCCCGATGGCGAACCTGCCCCGGATCGGTGCCCGACTCGCACGGCTGACCACCGAACCCGACCTACTGATCACCGACGGTGAGGCCCTGATCCTCGCCGACCCACAGGCGGTCGGCACGACCGGACCGATCGAAGGGTGGATGCCGTTTCGGAAAGTGTTCGACGTCGTCGCCTCGGGGCGGCGTCATGTGGTCATGGGCGCCAACCAGATCGACCGCCACGGTAACCAGAACCTGTCCGCGTTCGGCCGGTTGCAGCAGCCGACCCGGCAGATGTTCGGACTACGCGGCGCCCCGGGAAACACGATCAACCACGCCACCTCGTACTGGGTCGGCAAACATTCCACTCGGGTGTTCTGCGACGAGGTCGACATCGTCTCCGGCATCGGGTACGACCGAATCGATCCGGAGAATCCCGCCTATCGCTTCCACCACGTGCACCGCGTGGTGACCAATCTCGGCGTCTTCGACTTCGGCGGTCCCGAACACACGTTCCGGGCGGTGTCGTTGCACCCGGGTGTCGCCGCCGAGCAGGTCGCCGAGAACACCTCGTTCGAGGTTGCGGGACTCGCCGATGCAGTCGCCACCAGAACACCCACCGACGAAGAACTGCGGCTCGTTCGTGAGGTAATCGATCCCCACACCCTGCGCGACAAGGAAGTGTCGCTGTGAGCGTGCTGACCACGCCACTGACCGAACTGGTCGGCGTTCGACATCCCGTCGTTCAGACCGGGATGGGATGGGTGGCGGGCCCGCGGCTGGTCGCAGGCACCGCGAACGCCGGAGGGCTCGGCATTCTGGCGTCCGCGACGATGACTTACGCCGAGCTGGGCGCCGCGATCACCAAGACGAAGTCCTTGACCGACAAGCCTTTCGGGGTCAACATCCGAGCGGACGCCACCGATGCTCGGCGTCGCGTCGATCTTCTCGTTCGGGAGAACATACGCGTCGCGTCGTTCGCGCTCGCTCCGAAGAAGGACTTGATCGCGAGACTCAAAGATGCAGGCGTTGTGGTGATTCCGTCGATCGGCGCAGCCAAGCACGCGGAGAAGGTGGCGTCGTGGGGCGCCGACGCCGTGATCGTGCAAGGCGGCGAAGGCGGCGGGCACACGGGGCCGGTGGCCACCACGCTCCTGCTGCCGTCGGTGCTCGACGTCGTCGACATTCCCGTCGTCGCCGCCGGGGGTTTCTACGACGGCCGCGGTCTCGCCGCGGCACTCGCCTACGGCGCTGCCGGAATCGCGATGGGCACCCGATTTCTGCTCACCCAGGAATCGACGGTTCCCGGTTCAGTGAAACAGCAGTACCTCGATCGCGGGCTGCAGGACACCGTCGTCTCCCGCAAGGTCGACGGAATGCCGCATCGTGTTCTCCATACCGACCTCGTCGACAGTCTCGAACGCTCGGGGACCCTGCGTGGACTGTTCGCAGCGGCGCGCAACGCGTACCGATTCAGAGCCATGACCGGCATGACGTGGTCCACGCTCATCAGGGACGGCCGCGCCACGAAGCGAGCGAGCGATCGCACCTGGCAGCAGGTGATCATGGCCGCGAACACCCCGATGCTGCTCAAAGCCGGGTTGGTCGACGGCAACACCGACGCCGGAGTTCTCGCCTCCGGACAGGTCGTCGGACTGCTCGACGACCTGCCGAGCTGCAGGGATCTCATCGACGGCATCGTCGCCGACGCGATCGAGCGCATCGAGGCCATTGCTGCGCTCGGTGCCAGTCCGCAATCGATACACGAATGATCGGGAGTGTCGCATGACCGAGGCCTACATCGTCGACGCCGTCCGCACCCCTGTCGGCAAGAAGAACGGCGGCCTGTCCGCGGCCCATCCGGCCGACTTGGGTGCGCACGTCATCAGGGCCGTCGTCGAACGCTCCGGCATCGACCCGGCCGATGTCGACGACGTCGTCTTCGGCTGCGTCGACGCGATCGGCGGACAGGCGGGCAACATCGCCCGCACCGCATGGTTGGCGGCCGGCTATCCGGAGGAGGTTCCCGGCGTCACGGTCGACCGGCAGTGCGGTTCGAGTCAGCAGGCCGTGCACTTCGGTGCCCAGGCGATTCTGAGCGGCACCGCCGACCTGATCGTTGCAGGCGGTGTGCAGAACATGAGCCGGATACCGATCGCATCGGCAATGACCGCCGGTCGACAGTACGGATTCGACACCCCGTTCGGCGGATCGACGGGCTGGACCGAGCGCTACGGCGATCAGGAGATCTCGCAGTTCCGCGGCGCCGAACTGATCGCGGACAAGTGGGACATCAGCCGCGAGGAATTGGAGCGGTGGGCGCTGCGGAGCCACGAACGTGCCGCAACAGCCATCGCGGAGGGCCGCTTCGACCGTGAGATCGTCCCGTTCCGCGGCGTCACGACCGACGAAGGTCCCCGCGAGTCCAGCCTGGAAAAGATGGCGGCGCTGACACCACTGACCGAAGGGGGACGAATGACTGCGGCTGTGGCAAGCCAGATCTCCGACGGCGCGAGCGCGATACTGCTGGCGTCACCGGAGGCGGTGGCGAGATACGGGCTGACGCCGCGGGCACGTATTCATCATTTCAGTGCCCGCGGCGCAGACCCGATCCTGATGCTCAGCGCACCGATCCCCGCCACGCAGTACGCGCTGAAGAAGACGGGACTGAGCATCGACGACATCGACCTGATCGAGATCAACGAGGCGTTCGCGCCGGTCGTACTCGCGTGGATCGAGGAGATCGGGGCAGACCCGGAGAAGGTCAACGTCAACGGCGGCGCAATCGCCCTCGGCCACCCACTCGGCGCGACGGGAACGAAACTGCTGGCGACCCTGCTGGGCGAGCTGGAGCGCACCGGCGGCCGGTACGGCCTGCAAACCATCTGCGAGGGAGGCGGCACCGCCAATGCCACCATCATCGAGCGTCTCGATCCTGCGCTGCTCAGCTGACTTCGGACGCGACCTTGTTCATGAAGTGGTCCATGGACCGCGTGATGTCGTCGACCGTGATGTCGTCGGTGCGGAACAGCACAAGCCGGTCAACACCTGCATCCTGATACCCCCGCACGTCCTCGATCGCTGCGTCGGTGAACAGCTGATCCGTGGCCAGGGTGAAGGAGCCGACCGTGATCTCGATATCGGCGGGGTCGCGGCCTGCTTCCCGTGCCGCAGTCCGGACCAGATCGATCAGCGGCGGCAGCTCCTGCGGTGACCCGACCATCGGATAGAAGCCGTCCGCGAGCCTGCCCGCTCGTTTCGCCGCCGCGACCGACGCGCCGCAGATGATCACCGGTGGGCCACCCGGCCGGGCCGGCTTCGGGTAGCTGACGGCCTCTTCGACCTGGGTGAATTCTCCGTCGATGGTGGGTGCGGCCTCGCGCCATACCCTCCGCAACGTGGTGATGTGTTCATCCAGCCTCGCTCCGCGCCGGGCGAAAGGCACCCCGAGAGCCTCGGATTCCTCCGGAAGCCACCCCGCTCCAACACCGAGCAGCAATCGGCCACCGGACAATGCGTCGAGCGTCGCCGTTTCCTTGGCCAGTAGCAGGGCCTGCCGCTGAGGCAGAATCACCGCACCCGCACCGAGATTGATCGACTCGGTGGCACCGGCGACGTACGCCAACCAGATCAGCGGGTCGGGAATCGGAGTCTCGTGCGGAAACGGAAGGCTCCCGTCGGGAGTGAAGGGATAGGGAGTGTCGTGCTTCGGGATGACGGCATGCTCCCCGATCCAGACCGACTCGAAACCCAGTTGCTCGGCCGTCCGGGCCGCCGGGATCACGTAGTCGGGAAAGCCCACTCCATCGCTGAGGCCGTGGCCGAAAATCACACCGTACTTCACTGGTCGTACTCCTTCGCCGGCATTGATGAGGTCGAGTCAGACACTTGCGACAATGCCTGGGGCATAGGCGATTTCGCCATAGATGAAGTAGCTGCCCAGGAAGTCACCGACGAAGGACTCCGCGAACTTCGATGTCTTCCGATCCCACGGCGCGTCGCCTGCTGTAGCGATGGGATCACCCGGGGAGTACCCGGCGAGTCGTGCACGCTCGCGCGCTTCTTCGAGGTCCGGGACACCGAAGACGACCGCCAGCACTCCCTCACCGCGTTCCGCCAGAGCCGCGACGAGCATCCGGTTGAAGTCCGAGTCGTAGTTCGGCAGCGGAGACAGGATCTCCAGGCCGGTCTCCCAGCTCATGTAGATCCGGACCCCGAGATCGGTTCGATCGAACGGCCCTTCCAGCGACTGCCCGGCAAGGGCCCCGAGCTTGTCCGCGTGCGCGGCCTGGGAATCCAGATGCGCGACCCAGACGACATGATCGACATGATTGACGTTCTGTTTCATCAGCTGGGCCTCCGTTACGCGGGCCGGTGCGTCATCGCCGCCCGCGGGACAGTTTGATCAAGCGATTGCTTGGCTGAGTCAACGTAACCGGTTCCTGCTGTGACGTCAACCACAATCTGCGAGATGTCCCTACTGCCGTCGCATCACGCTCGCTGCGAGGAAATCGACACCACCTCGCCGGTGAGATAGCTGGTGTAGTCGCTGGCGAGCATGGCAATGGACGCGGCGATCTCCCACACCTCGGCTGCGCGGCCGTAGGCCTCGCCGGAGGCGAGTTCGTCCAGAAGTTCCTCGCTGGTGACCTTGGTGAGGAATGCGTGCCGGGCGATGGAGGGAGCTACGGCGTTGATCCGAACGCCGTATTCGGCCGCCTCGACCGCACTGCATCTGGTCAGTGCCATCACTCCTGCCTTGGCTGCGGCGTAGTGCGCCTGTGAATGCTGCGCCCTCCATCCAAGGACGGATGCATTGTTGACCACGACGCCGCCGTGGGGCGCCGCCGCGAAGTAGCGCAGAACGGCGCGAGTCGCCCGGAACGTGCCGTTCAGAGTGACGTCGAGGACACGGTCCCACTGCTCGTCGGTCATCTCGACCAGTGGCGTCTCACCGCCCAGTCCCGCGTTGTTGACGAGGACGTCGATCCGGCCGAGCACGTCCGCCGCTCCCGCGATCAAGGCGTCGACCTGCTCGGTGCTGGTGACATCGCACGTCAGCGCCGCCACCGTTCGTTCGGGAAACTCCGCCGCCAGTTCCTCGCGCGCCTCACCGAGCCGGCGTTCGTGCCAGTCGGACACCACCACATCCGCGCCCTCACGCAAGGCGCGACGCGCGAAGGCGAACCCGATCCCGGTACCGGCCGCGGCGGTCACGACGATCTTCTTGCCCACCAACAGATCATGTCCGCCGATCTCGACAGGCGCAGTGGCGAGCATGGATGGCGGACGTCGTGTCACGGGCGAGCCTCTCGAGGAAGTCCGAGCACACGCTCGGCGATGATGTTGCGTTGAATCTCGTTGGAACCGCCGTAGATCGTGTCCGCGCGAGTGAACAGCAGCAGCCTCTGCCAGTCGCCGAGCCCCAGATGCTCGGGATCGGTGATATCGGCCGACTCGGTCGGGGCCAGCAGCGCCGACGGCCCTTGCACCTCGACGGCCAACTGGCCGAGATCCCGATGCCAGTTGGCCCACAACAACTTCGACACCGAGGCGTCGACATCCCCGGCATCGAGAGTGCGAAGGGCATGTGCTCGCATCACCCGAAGTCCGACGTACGCGCGTGCGATCCTCTCGCGGATGTGCGGATCGGCTGCCGCTCCGTTCGCCTCCGCGAGTTCGACGATGCCGCTTAGCTCACGGGCGAACCCGATCTGCTGTCCGAGTGTCGACACTCCGCGCTCGAAGGTGAGCAGCCCCATCGCAACCCGCCACCCGTCGCCGGGTTCGCCGACCACCAGATCGGCCTCGGTGACGGCGTCGTCGAAGAACACTTCGTTGAACTCCGAGGTACCGGTCAGTTGCTGGATCGGCCGCACCGTCACCCCGGGCTGATCGAGCGGAACCAGCAGGAAACTCAGACCCCTGTGCCGTGTGGATCCAGGTTCGGTGCGGCACAGCACGAATGCCCACTGCGCGACGTGCGCGAGCGATGTCCAGACCTTCTGTCCGTTGATCACCCACCGGCCGCCGTCGAGGCGCGCCGTCGTAGCGATCGCGGCCAGGTCGGAACCGGCGCCCGGTTCCGAATATCCCTGCGCCCACAGTTCGGTCACGGCCTTGATGCCGGGCAGGAAGCGTCGCTTCTGTTCCTCGGTGCCGAACTCGATCAGCGTCGGGCCGAGCAATTCCTCACCGACATGGCTCACCCGCGCAGGCGCCCCGGATCGGGCGTACTCCTCGTGGAACACCACCTGTTCGGCCACTGTTGCCCCGCGTCCGCCGTAGCGCTCCGGCCACCCGAGGCACGTCCATCCGGCCTGTGCGAGATGACGGTCCCAGGCGAGCCGCTCTTGAAAGAACTCGTGCTCACTCCCGGGGCCACCCTTGCCTCGGAGTCGAGCGAAATCGCCATTGAGATTTTCATCGAGCCACTCCCGTGCGGCGGTCTCGAAACCCATGTCAGTCCGCCTTTCGGTCCAGTTCACGCATCGATGACCTCACTGAGAACGCGGCACGGGCACTACCGCTCAACACCCATCCGTGATAGTAGAACATGTGTCAGTTTTTGTTCTACCAGACGGGAGGACTCGCATGGATCTCCATGCTTCGGTCGCGGTAGAGCAGCCTCGGACCACACCGGCCGCCGTCGATCGTGCCGCCCGCGATCGGCCCGACGGTGTCGCGATCGTCGACGGCACGACGACTCTCACCTTCGTGCAGTTGCGCGAGCAGGTTCTCGACTTCGCCGCGGCGCTCTGTGCGCGAGGGGTTCGCCGCGGTGACCGCGTTGCGGTGTGGTCGCCGAACACCTATCACTGGATCGTCGCAGCACTCGGCGTGCAGTACGCCGGTGCGATCCTGGTTCCGATCAACACGCGCTACACACCGAGCGAAGCGATCGACATAATCGAACGAACCCGAGCAGCCACTGTAGTGATCGCAGGCAGGTTCCTCGGCGTCGACCGATACGGGCTCCTGCGCAGCGCATCGACCGTGTGCCAACCGACCACCGTGGTCCGACCGACCACCGTGGTCCGCGTCCCCGTCGATGGCGACGACGCTGCCGACCGCGACGTCACCGAATTCGGCGATTTCCTTGCACTCGCCGACGACGACACGCGCGCCGAGGCGTGCGCGCGGGCCGCCGCCGTCATGCCCGACGACATCTCGGACCTCATGTTCACCTCCGGTACCACCGGACGCAGCAAGGGTGTGACCACAGCGCACCGACAGACGATCGGCACCGCCGCGGCGTGGGCTCACTGCGCTGAGGTGACATCCGACGACAACTACCTCGTCGTCAATCCGTTCTTCCATTCGTTCGGGTACAAGGCCGGCTTCCTGGTCTGCCTGCTGACCGGCGCCACGGTGGTGCCGATGGCAGTGTTCGATGTGCCCACGGTGATGGAAACGACGCAGAACGAGCGGATAACCGTATTACCGGGCGCACCAACGATTTTCCAGTCGATCCTCGACCACCCGAACCGCGCGCGGTTCGACCTGTCGAGCCTGCGAGTCGCCGTCACCGGCGCCGCAGCCGTTCCGGTGGCGCTGGTCGAACGGATGCAGTCCGAACTGAGCTTCGACGCAGTTCTCACCGCCTACGGTCAGACGGAAGCGCCGGTGGTCACCATGTGCCGTACCGACGACGACCCGGTGACGGTCTCGACCACGTCGGGCCGAGCTGTTCCTGGCATGACGGTCAAGATCGGCGAACAGAACGAGATTCTGGTGCGCGGGGAGAACGTGATGCTCGGCTACCTCGACGACCCGAAAGCCACCGCCGAGACAGTCGATTCCGATGGTTGGCTGCACACGGGCGACGTCGGCACCCTCGACGATCGGGGGTATCTCGTCATCACCGATCGGCTGAAGGACATGTACATCGCGGGCGGCTTCAACGTCTATCCCGCCGAGGTCGAGAACGTACTCGCACGACTCGACGGTGTGACCGACTCGGCGGTCGTCGGTGTTCCCGACCACCGGATGGGCGAGGTCGGCCGCGCCCACGTCGTCACCGCCGCCGGTTCCACGCTCACCGAAAGCGACGTTCTGGCGTTCTGCCGGGAGCGCCTCGCAGGCTTCAAGGTGCCCCGTTCGGTCCGCTTCGCCGACTCCCTGCCCCGGAACCCGTCCGGGAAGGTCATGAAAAACGTTCTGCGAGAGGAGACAGCATGACCGTTCCAGACGAGGGCGACGTCGTGACCTACGAGGTGCGAGGCGTCGTCGCGTTCGTGACGCTCGACCGACCGGCCTTTCGCAACGCCCAGAACTCGGTGATGACGTATGCGCTCGACGCGGCGTTCGAACGAGCGGTAGAGGACGAGCAGGTGAAGGTGATCGTGCTCGCAGGCAACGGCAAGCACTTCAGCGCCGGGCACGATATCGGCACCCCCGGCCGAGACCACCACGTGCACTACGGCAACAAGGCTGTCATGTGGTGGGACCACGTCGACAAGCCGGGCGGCGACGGGCGGTACGCCCGCGAGATGGAGGTGTACCTCGGAATGTGCCGCCGGTGGCGCGAGATTCCGAAACCGACCATCGCGATGGTCCAGGGCGCGTGTATCGCCGGCGGTCTGATGTTGGCGTGGGTGTGCGATCTCATCGTCGCCTCGGAGGATGCGTTCTTCTCGGATCCCGTGGTGCGCATGGGCATTCCGGGTGTCGAGTACTTCGCTCACCCGTGGATGCTCGGACCCCGCTTCGCGAAGGAGATCCTCTTCACCGGTGACCGATTCACCGCCCAGCGCGCCTACGAGGTGGGCATGGTCAACCGAGTGGTTCCGCGCGCGGATCTGGAGGCCGAGACCGTCGCACTCGCCGAACGGATCGCCGCGATGCCGCAATTCGGTCTCGCGTTGACCAAGAAGGCCGTCAACCAGTGCGAGGACCAGATGGGGATGCGCAACGGTATGGATTCGGTCTTCGGGCTCCACCACTTCGCGCACGCACACAACGCGGAGACCGACGACGATCCGCTCGGCGGTATGGACGCCAAGTCGATGGCTGCCGGTGCGCACAAGTCCGCGGCCGGGGGCGAATAGAGATGGATCTCGAGCTCGACGAGCACACGCTCGCCTTCCGCGAAGAGGTGCGTATCCTGTTGCAGCACATCGTTCCCAGCGAGCCGCTGCCGTCCATGGACACCGCAGAGGGATTCGAGGCCCATCGCGTGTGGGAGCGCACACTCGCCGATGCCCGGCTCTCGGCCGTGTCCTGGCCCACGGAATTCGGCGGACGCAACGCGTCGCTGTTGGAGTGGGTGGTGTTCGAGGAGGAGTACTACCGCTGCGGAGCACCGGGACGGGTGAGCCAGAACGGGATCTTCCTGCTTGCACCGACGTTGTTCGAACACGCGCATACCGAGCAATTGGCCCGCATCATGCCTCGCATGGCGCGCGCCGACGATATCTGGGCGCAGGCGTGGTCGGAACCCGAATCGGGCAGCGACCTCGCCTCACTGCGCTCGACGGCCAGGCGCGTCGACGGCGGGTGGTTGCTGAACGGGCAGAAGACGTGGAGCTCACGTGCAAGTTTCGCGGACTTCGGATTCGGATTGTTCCGATCCGATCCGGAGGCGCAGCGCCACAAGGGAATCACGTACTTCATGTTCGACCTGAGGTCCGACGGCGTCACTGTGCGGCCGATCGATCAACTGGACGGTGAACCCGGCTTCGCCGAGATCTTCCTCGACGACGTCTTCGTTCCCGACGATCCCGCGAACCCGGGCGAGTCGGGTGTGATCGGCGGCATGGACGACGGATGGCGGGTGGCGATGAGCACGGCGTCGAACGAGCGCGGGCTGTCGCTGCGTAGCCCCGGCCGTTTTCTCGCGACGGTCGATCGTCTGGTCGAGCTGTTCCGCTCCACCGGCGCCGCCGACGATACCGCTCTCCGTAATGGAGTCGCCGACGCCTGGATCGGTGCGCGCGCCTACCAACTCAGCACCTTCGGCACCGTCACCCGGCTCGCCGAGGGTGGGCAACTGGGCGCCGAATCATCGATCAACAAGGTCTTCTGGTCGCAATGGGACATCGCGACCCATGAGACCGCCCTCGAATTACAGGGAGCCACAGCCGAACTCGACGACAGCTGGACGGATGGTTATCTGTTCGCGCTGTCCGGTCCGATCTATGCCGGCACCAACGAAATTCAGAAGAACGTGATCGCCGAGCGTCTCCTCGGCCTACCGAGGGGGAGTCGATGAGATTTGCACTCGACGCCTCGCATCGGGATTTCGCGGCGAGCATCGATGGGTTGCTCTCGAAAGCTGATATGCCCGCAGTGATTCGGGCGTGGAGCATCGGCGATGTGGGGCCAGGGCAGAAGGTGTGGCAGGCACTCGCCGAGACCGGGGTCAATGGGCTGCTCGTCGCGGAGGAGTACGGCGGTCTCGGCGCCGATCCGATCGACGTCGTCGTGGCCGCGGAACAGCTCGGTCGACATGCCGTCCCCGGCCCGGTGGCCGAGACCATCGCGGTCGCACCCGCCCTGCTCGTACGGTGCGCGCCGGATCGAGTGGCCGAGTTGGCTTCCGGATCGCTCGCAACCGTCGCTGCGGCACCGCACGTGCCGTTCGCGGTGGACGCCGACTCGGCGTGTGTTGCCCTGCTCGTCGCCGACGGGACCGTCAGCGTGGCTTCGGCTGGTGCACAGCAGAACTCGGTCGACAAGTCGCGGCGACTGTTCGCACTCACCGCGCAGGAGCTACTCGGCGAAGTCTCGTTCGAGCGCGCCTTCGACCTGGGCGTCCTGACAACTGCCGCCCAACTCCAGGGACTCGGGCAGACCTTGCTCGATCTCAGCACGGACCATGCCCGACAACGCACTCAGTTCGGTAGGCCGATCGGGCAGTTCCAGGCCGTGGGGCATCAACTCGCTGAAGTAGCAGTCGGATTGGAGATGTCCCGCCCACTGCTGCACGGTGCGGCCGTGTCGATGCGAGACGGGATCGCCGACGCCTCACGTGATGTATCGGCTGCGAAGGTCGCGTGCGGAGACGCCGCATACCGCGCCGCACGAGTGGCCCTGCAGGTCCATGGCGCCATCGGCTTCACCCGCGAGCACGATCTGTCACTGTTTCTCACCAAGGTCCGTGCGCTGATCACAGCGTGGGGCACGCCCGCGTACCACCGAGGTCGCGTCGTCGATTCACTGATCGGTGCATCATGAGTTTCGACAACGAGGAGCGGGCCGCGCTCCGATCCTCGGTCCGTGGTCTCCTCGCCAAACATTCGGACTCCGCAGCTGTTCGCCGCGCCATGACCACCGAACACGGTTACGACGAGGCACTGTGGTCGAGGCTGTGCGATCAGATCGGCGTCGCCGCCTTGGCCGTCCCCGAGAAGTACGGGGGCGTCGGGGCGTCGCTGCTGGAAATTCATGTGGTGCAGGAAGAACTGGGCCGGACGTTGACGCCGTCGCCGATGCTCGGTAGTGCGGTGTTGGCGACGCAGGCGCTCGTCCTGAGCGGAGATGTCGACGCCTGTTCCCGCCTTCTGCCGACCATCGCCGAGGGGGCCGTTGCCGCACTGTGCTGGGCGGATTCGAACGGTTGGAGCAATGTCGGTGTCACCGCCTCCGGCGACACTCTTTCTGGCACTGCGTCCTACGTTCTCGGCGCCGACATCGCGGAGGTCCTGCTGGTTCTCACATCGGATGGCCTCTACCAAGTCGACCCGAGTTCCGACGGCGTGCACAGGCGTCGGCTGCCGACGATGGATCCCACCCGCTCACTGTCGGAGGTGAGCTTCGACGCGGCTGCGGCACGCAGGATCGAATCCCCGCCCGACCTCGTCGAGCAGGTTCGCACGATCGCACTGATCGCGCTGTCTGCGGAACAGGTCGGTGCGGCATCGGCGGCGCTGGAGATGACAGTCGCCTACACCAAGGCGCGCACACAGTTCGGCCGGTCCATCGGATCCTTTCAGGCACTCAAGCACCGCATGGCCGACATGTACGTATCCGTCGAGGCAGCTCGGTCGATGTCCTGTGCGGCGGCGCTGTCAGGAACGCACGAGGATGCCGTCGCCGCAAAGATCTGCTGTTCCGAGGCACTCCAGCACGTCGCGGCCGAGACCATCCAGATGCACGGCGGAATCGCCATCACCTGGGATCACGACGCACAGTTGTTCTTCAAACGCGCGCACGGGGCTGCGCAGCTCTTCGGGCTTCCCCGCGACTACCTCACCGATCCCGCCTGCTGGCCGCGTCAGGACTTCGTGTGATCGGACGAGGATTGCCGCAGCCTGGCGCAGAAAGAGGAGAGCGGCTACACCCTGACCTCGGAGCGGATCCCGAGTGCCTGGGCGAACAAATTCCGGGAATGAGCACGGGCGGCCGGGTCTGCGATCATGTCCTGCAGCATGATTTCTTCGACGCCGGTGGCGTCCACCATCTGCTCGATCTGGTCTGCGATCGTTGCCGGGCTTCCAGCAATCTGACGCGGCCACCTCCCGTCGGTGATGACACTCGGGATGTCCTTTTGATGCTGGGTGAGCTCTCGCGCAGCTTCCTCGGCGGAGGGAAGACGGGCAGCGGTTCCCTCACGGGCCAAGCGCGCCAGGAGTGCGGTCCTGGACCAGCTCAGTCTCTGCGCTTCGGCGTCGGTGTCGGCGACCACGGCGCTCACCGAGAGCATCCCCGGGTGTCCTGCGTACGAGCTGTGCTTGTTCGGCTTGAATTCAGCTCGGTGCCTGGTCAGAGCTGGCGCAGCACTGTCGGGATCGATGAATGTTGCGAAGGCGTACCCAAGACCGAGCTCGGCCGCCATCGAGGAACTGCTGCCGGATGAGCCGAGTATCCATACTTCGGGCCGCGAGGCGATACCGGAACCAGGATCGAGGTGGGAAAAGACATGCTCCGCAGGAAAGTCTCGGTTCAGGTGGGCGCGCACTTCGAGGACCTGCTGCCGAAAGTCGTCGACAGGCCGGCTGTTGCGGTCCCGGCGTAGCGCGAGATCCACCACCGGGCCTGCGGTGGCCCGGCCAAGACCGAGATCGATACGTCCCGGCGCAAGCGCTTCGAGCTCGAGGAAGGTCTCGGCCACCTTGAACGGACTGTAATGGTTGAGCAGCACCGCACCGGAGCCGACCCGAATCCTTCGGGTGGTGCGAGCAGCCAGTGCGATCAGAATTTCCGGTGCGTGTGATGCAAATCCGCCGGTATCGTGATGTTCCGCATACCAAATCCTATGGTAGCCAGCATCTTCGGCACGTCGAGCGGCATCGATGGATTCCTCGAGGGCCCTGGTTTTGTCTGTACCGGGAGCTACGGTCGCCAGCTCGACAACGGAGATCTTCATGGTGGTCAGCCTTTCGATCCTGCAGAGAAGGTCATTCGAGTCCGAACTGCGAGACGGGCCCCGAGCATGTGCCGCGCAGGCACGGCGCCACTTCCGACGGACGGTGGTCTCGTCTGCGACACTACCACTGATCGACATCTGTCGATTAACTATTCGACGGCTGTCAATTAGAAGTACACTGCGGATGAGTTAGTCACAACTGGCCCGTCTGTCCATTTCGTGTGAGCTATTTCTCACATTCAGTAGGGTGTGCTTCTATCGGACGTCCTAGTAAGAGAGGCTGGAGCCATGACCAGTGTTCGAGAATCGAAGGACGTGGCGTCGACTGACACGCCCGACATTCACACCACGGCAGGCAAGCTCGCCGACCTGCGCAGCCGCCGCGACGCCGCAATGGCACCCTCCGGCCAAGACGCAATCGACAAAGTGCACGCCAAAGGCAAACTCACCGCCCGCGAACGCATCACCGCACTCCTCGACGACGGCTCCTTCGTCGAACTCGACGCCCTCGCCCGCCACCGCTCCGTCAACTTCGGCCTCGCCGACAACCGCCCCTTCGGCGACGGCGTCGTCACCGGCTACGGCACCATCGACGGCCGCGACGTCTGCATCTTCTCCCAAGACGTCACCGTCTTCGGCGGCAGCCTCGGCGAAATCTACGGCGAAAAAATAGTCAAAGTCATGGACCTCGCCATCAAAACCGGCAGACCGCTGATCGGCATCAACGAAGGCGCAGGCGCCCGCATCCAAGAAGGCGTCGTCTCCCTCGGCCTCTACGGCGAAATCTTCCACCGCAACGTCCAAGCCTCCGGCGTCATCCCCCAAATCTCCCTCATCATGGGCGCCGCAGCA
>NZ_BCXH01000035.1 GCF_001895005.1 Rhodococcus yunnanensis NBRC 103083
CGTAGCGGCCCGGCGGTGATCTCCGTCCCGAACGTCACGGGAGTGATGATGGTTTCGTCGAATGTGTATGTCGCCGAGACGAAATCGCGGACCGCGTAGTTGGGAGCCAGTAGTAGGCGGTGGCCTCCCCGGCGCTCGACCATGACGTCGGTGAACTCGCCGAGTGGGGACTCTGTCCAGTGCCCCACGACGATCCGTACACCCGAAGACGTGCCGATCCCGTAGATCTCACCGTGAAACCGTGATCGTCCCATTGCACCGACTGTAACCACGTCCGACGACGACTCGGTGCATGATGGTGTGCATGGCGTCCTTGCAACCCACGATCTTCGTTCTTTTCGGCGCGACCGGCGACCTCGCCAAGCGCATGGTGCTGCCGTCGTTCTATCAGCTCCACGCCCAGGGCTTGCTGCCCGAGAAGTGGTTGCTGATCGGCAACGGTAGGCACGACACCTCCGACGACGAGTTCCGCGACCATGTACGTGGTGCGCTCGAGGAGTTCGGCTCCGGCACCGCCGATTGGGATTCCTTCGCCGAGCGAGTCCGCTTTGCGGGCAATGGATTCACCGTCGAAGATGCAGGTCTGTTGCCCGATGTGGTGAAAGCGGGGCGCGACGAGATCGGCGACGCGCAGCTCGTGCACTACAT
Source organism: Rhodococcus yunnanensis NBRC 103083 (assembly GCF_001895005.1). Taxonomy (GTDB): domain Bacteria; phylum Actinomycetota; class Actinomycetes; order Mycobacteriales; family Mycobacteriaceae; genus Rhodococcoides; species Rhodococcoides yunnanense. The sequence goes on from NZ_BCXH01000035.1 coordinate 649, forward strand.
CGCGCTTCCGCCCAGTGCGTTCGAGGACTACACGCGGGCGCTCGGTGCGCACGGTCTCGCCGAGGGCGCGCGGGTGGTCTACGAGAAGCCGTTCGGGACGTCGCAGAAGGCATTCGAGCAGCTCGACAAGGCTGTGCACGAGGTGCTGGACGAGCAGCAGGTCTACCGGATCGATCATTTCCTGGGCAAGGAGGCCACCCAGAATCTGCACGTTCTGCGGTTCGCCAACGGCATGATCGACGGCATCTGGAACGCCGAGCACATCGAGCAGGTGCAGATCGACGTGCCCGAGACACTGAACATCGACGACCGGGCCGTGTTCTACGACAACACCGGCGCCGTCCTGGACATGCTGGTCACACACCTGTTTCAGGTGGCTGCAGAGATCGCGATGGAGCCGCCCGCGTCGCTGAAGGCGGACGACCTGCAGTCCGCTCGTGAGACCGTCATCGGCTCGTTCCGCCCCATCGACACCTCCGAGGTGGTGCTCGGCCAATACGACGGGTACCGAGACGTCGAGGGCGTTGCGGCCGACTCGACCGTCGACACGTTCGTTTCGGCGAAATTGTGGGTGGACACCGACCGCTGGCGCGGGGTCCCCTTCCTGCTGCGTACCGGAAAGATGTTGGGCGTCAGTGCCCAGCGAGTGTCGTTGGTGTTCAGGAAGCCCGCGAACAGCCCACTCGTCGATCTTCCCGACGACGGGACCGTGCTGTCGTTCGACCTGTCCGGCAACGGTGAGATCGACATGGCTCTGACGGTGAAGGAACCGGGCCCGGATTTCGATCTGTCGGTCGGGCATCTGTCGTTGCCACTACCGTCGGTGCCCGACGCCGAACCACTGTCGCCGTATTCGCGGTTGATCCTCGACGTGCTCAACGGCGACCGATCGCTGTTCACCAGGCCCGACGGGTTGGCCCACGTCTGGGAGGTTGCGGCGCCGCTGCTCAACGACCCACCCGCCGTGAAGCCCTATCCCGCCGGCTCGATGGGGCCCGACGAGGCGAACGACCTCGCGTCGCCGTGCGGCTGGTTGGTCGGCGGCAACTGAGCGCAGCCGCCCCCGCCCCCTTACCCGCGCAAATGCATATGCATTTGCGCGGGAGGTGGGTGTTTACCCTCGGATGGACGCAAATGCATATGCATTTGCGCAGCCCGCACCCAACCCCTATCCGGGGAGGTTCACCAGCGGGCCGCTGGGGAGAAGAGACCCGTCGGGTCGAGGGCGGCACGAAGGGTATCGAGTCGATCCTTCGTCACCGAGTCCCATGCTGCACGCACCCGATCGGCGGGAGCCCCGGTTGCTGCGCCTGCCATGTTGACGAACGCACCGGAACTCCACGGTTCGAACCTGCCGACGAACGCGTCGAGAGCTTCGGGGACGATGTCGGCGATCGGGGGAACCAACACCCCGATGGCGAGCAGGCTGAAGGCCGCACTTCGGCCGCCGACTGCGTTGGGGACTGAGGGTTCGCGGTGCAGCGCACCCCCCATGGCGCGGAGTTCGGCGACTGCGAACGGTAGTTCGGCTGTACCGAGGAACACTGCCAGCGCATCCTCGGTGAGTTCGGTGAGGAGAAGTCCGCGTTCCATCGCGGGGATCGGGTCGACCGGGTCCATGTGGACGGAAGCGATTGCCGCGAAGGGGATTTCGGCGACGGTGTCGAGGATCGGTGCGGCGAGTCCGCGTATCGGCGCGAGCAGCGCGTACCCGTCCTCGGTGTTGCTGACGTGAGTGAAGCGTACGTGCAGGACGGTGCGGCCACGCAACGGTTCGGGGAGTTCCGGTGCGGGCGGCAGATGCAGGATGGCGGCCGAGGTGGACACCGATTCGGGGAGCGTCGGCACCCATAACCTCCACGCCTGCAGAACGGCCGCGGCGTCGGCGATGTCGAAGAACACACCGCCGCCGAGCACGGTCTGGATCGGGAACAGGTCGACGACGATCTCGGTCACGATCCCGAACGCCGCACCACCTCCGCGTACGGCCCAGAACAGGTCGGGGTTCTGGTGTTCGTCGGCTCGGCGTACGACGCCGTCGGCGGTGACCACCTCGATGCTGCGCACGTGATCGGCCGCGAATCCGTATGTTCGAGCGATCGGCCCGAGCCCGCCTCCCAGCGTGTATCCGACGGCGCCGACGGTCGTCGCAGATCCGGCGAGTGCCGCCAAGCCGAAGGGCGCGGCCGCGTCGAGAACCTTCTGCCACACCACGCCTGCGCCGATCGTCGCGGTCCGTGCATCATGGTCGATCCGCAGGGTGTCCAGTGCCCGCGTCGCGATCAGGATCGTGTCGGGGCCGGTGGCTGCTGCGCCGTGCCCGGTCGCTTTCACCGCCACCTTCAGCCCGGCGCGTGCGGCGATTCGGACGGCGGCGGCGACGTCGTCGGCGTCCGCGGCGACGAGTACCGCTGCGGGCTGGTGATCGACGGCGACGTTGAAGCCGGTGACCTCGACGACGTATTCGGCCGTGCCCGGCTCCAGAACGAGGCCGCGGGTGGCTAGGTCGAGTTCGGCGGGAATGGCGTTGCTCTCGGTTGTGGTCATCGCGAGTGGCTTCCTTCTGGCTGGTCGATGGTGCGTGTGTTCGGTGTGGACACAGCAGACCATCGGCAGATTGGAGTCGACTTGGAGAACTCTTGGAGAGTGACTCCCACACCCCCGTTCGGCCAGTCGAACGGGCGAAGTTCATTCGTATGGATGATATGGACGCTAGGAGCTGTGCTGCTCGGCCCAGCCAGGATCGGCGAGTAGGGAGCGGGTCGTGGCGATCAATTCTTCGGCCGCCGATCGATGCGCGGCGGCCGCGTCGGGCATGCGGAGCACCTCGGCGACCGCGGCCAACGCCGAATCGACTGCCCCGCAGTACAGCGAGCCACTGTCGACGCCTGCGAACGTGCCTGCGAACGGCAACAGCTCGTCGTAGCACTCGCGACAGACCGCTTCGTCGCCCAACGTGGCCGCGGCGAGGGCACGTACGGCCGTCATTCCGCGCCAGTAGTAGTCCCGCTGGTAGGGCTCGGTGTGACTCCAGATCTCCCGGGCACGGACGTGATTGCCGCTCCTGGCGAGCGCCAGCACCCACACGTTTCGAATGCGAACCGGCAGATCGCGGTCGAGCGAATCGAAATCGTCGATGATTCCCTCGTAGGAATCGGTGGCTATCGCGGTGGCCAACTCGCCGATGTAGCGGATCTCGAATCCGTGCGAGGCGCCCTGCTCGTCCATGAAGTCGGCGACGGCTCGGTACCGGGCGCGTGCCTGCTCGTAGCGGCCTGCCAGCACGTCGACGAGCGCGCCGAAGATCGTCAGCACTCCCAGCAGCTGGGTGAGTGCGGCGCCGCTGGCGTATCGGACGGCCTCGCTCACGTGCATGCGCGCTCCATCCAGATCGACGACGGAATTGCATGCGAGGAACAGCTGGAAATGCGCGAGCGCTTGGTACTCGGCGAACCCGTGTTCGTTCGCGACGGCGAGCAATTGCTCTGCGCGTGTTCGGCGTTCGTCGTCGTGATCGGGCCCGAACGCGATGTAGCCGAAGGCATTGAGTGCCAGGCACAGCAGTTCGGGATCGCCCGTGCGTTCGGCGATCTCGACGGCCTCGATGGCCTGTGCACTCGCGGCAGGTGAGTCGAGACCTTCGATCTCGAAGACCGAGGTGGTCAGCAGGCGGACCCGGTCTTCGTCCCCGAGTTCTGGATCGGCCAGAAGTGTATCGACGGGGCCGAGCACACCCTTGTCGGCAGATCCTTCCCTGATGTGCCAGATGACAGGGGCGCGCCACGAGGTGACGGCGTCCAGCAGAGCGCGGCGGTCACCGAGAGTCGACGCGATGTCGATTGCCTCCTGGCGCCGCGCCCGCGCCTCGAGGCTGTTCGCTGCTCGGGCGAGCGAGGCGACGAGTGGGATCAACAGTGACAGCCGTTCACGGTGCGGGGCAGTGGTGTCGAGATCGAGGGTGTCGATGGCCGACGTCCACAATGCGAGCGCGTCCGTGTGCGAGGACAACGCCTCCGCTCTGCGCGCCGCGGCGGCGATGACCCGGGTGGATTCCACCGCAGTGTCGGACACCGCACCGAGGGCAGCGTGGTGGGCGAGAACCGACAGTTCGTCCGGCGCACGCTGCTGCAGTACCGAGAACGCAAGGGCATGCGCACGGCGTCGCCGGATCCTCGGCAGATCGAAGTACAGGGTGTCGCGAACGAGCGCGTGGGTGAACTGAACCCGATCGGCGGACTCGGACAACAATCCGGCCAGTACCGCAGGCTCGAGATCGTCGAGAAGCTCGTCCTCGTTCGCGCCTGTCATGTCCAACAGTGTGTCGAGATCGGCCTCTCGGCCGAGAACGGACAGTCGTCGCAATGACGTGACCGTGCGATCGGGAAGCCTGGAGACCCTGCGCCGCAATACATCTCCGATTCCCGTCGGCACGGATTCACGGGCTGCCCGCGGGCCCTCGGAGACGATCAACCGGGCCAGTTCGCGGACGAACAGCGGATTGCCTTCGGTTCGGGAGGCCAGCAGTGTCAGAGTTTCGCGGCTCGGATCGACGAGGCCGAATTCGGCTGCAACGGAGGCTATCCCGTCGGCGGACAGTCCAGCGAGCTCGAGTCGAGTGCTCCTCGTATCGAGCAGCGTCGCCCACGCCGAGGTCAGATCGTCGGTGATCTCGGAGGACCGAAACGTCGCAACGACCAGAATGCGGTCGGCGCGTGCCGAGGAGGCGAGTTGCCGCAGGATCGCGGTCGTCACGGCATCGCCGCGGTGGATGTCGTCGAGCACGAGCAGTGTCGGCGCACTGTGCGCGATGTCGGTCAGATACTCGGCGATCCACTTGCCGAGCCAGAACGGCTGCACCGACGCGGCTGCCCCGGAATCGGACTGCCCAGAACTGGACTGAGCAGAATTGGACTTTACAGAATCGGATTGCAAGGGATCGGTGTGCAGGATCGGGGCCAGCCGCGCGCGTGTTTTGTCGTCCATGCCCGACGCCGCGGCCAGTGAGGAAAGGATCTCGGTCCACACCCATCCCGGAGGCGCGCCGTCGATCTCGGGACACCGCCCCCACCCGACGTTCCACGACCGAGTGCGCAGTTCGGTGGCCAGCATCGATGCGAGTGTGCTCTTGCCTGCACCGGCCTCGCCGCCGACCCATGCGATGCCGAATCCGGCGCTCGCGGTGGTATCGGCCGCAGCCGAGAGTGCGTCCAGATCCTCGGGACGACCGTTGACGGGTGTCGTCTCGGGGGTGGCGCGCGGGATGTGCAGATCGGCCGCACGCGGCTCGGAGACAGTACGCATCTCGGGTACCGTGCGCACCTCGGTGACACTGTGCGAGAGGATGTCCGACTCGAGAGACCGCAGAGCAGGGTCGGGATCGATCCCGAGTTCTTCGGCCAGGTAGTCGCGAGAGCGGCGGAGCACCGACAACGCGTCGGACTGCCTTCCGCCTCGGTACAGCGCGAGTGCGAGCAGCCGCACGGACTCCTCACGATCGGGCGCGGCGGAGACCACCGCTTCGAGGTCGGCAACGGCGGCCTTGTGGTCGCCCGCGGAGATCGAGGCGTCGGCCCGGCGCTCGATTGCGGACCGTCGAATGTTCTCGAGACGGTCGACTTCCGATGCGGCCCAGGGTGTGTCGGCGAACTCGCGGTACGGCCCATCCGTCCACAGCGCCAATGGATCCGACTGTGCCAATGGATCGGACAGCGCCAATGGATCCGACTGTGCCAATGGATCTGACTGTGCCAATGGATCCGACGGTGCCAGGGGATCTGTGTGTGCGAGGGCTTCGAACTGCCACACGTCGACGGCGTCGTCGGGGAGGTCGAGTGCATATCCGGGAGGGGTGCTGATCAGCACGGTCGCGGGAGAGCGCGGCGGTCGGTCGGGCTCGAGGACCCGCCGAAGATTCGATACGTGCACCTGCAGAGCGCCCAGGGCTCTTGGCGGCGGATCGCCTGCCCACAAGTCTTCGATGAGCAGGTCGGTACTCACCACGCGGCGCCGGGCGATGATCAGTCGCGCGAGCACCATGCGCTGGCCTCGGCTGCCCAGCGAGACGGGCTGTCCTGCGACGTCGGCGCGGATCGGGCCGAATGCGCGAACAGTGACACCGGATGCGTTCATGATTCTCGGTAGGTTAGCTGCAACCAGCCGGGTGCGCTCACCTGTCCGTGCACTTCGGCGTGCACGGATTCGGCGTCGCGCCGGTGTCGGCGTTCGGCTTCGGCGTCGCCGAGAGCCGATGCCAGTTCGGCGAGGACGTCGTCGACGACTCCTGCGTACAGCGAGCCGCTGTCCACTCCTGCCAGTGTTCCTGCGTACGGCAGCAGTTGGTCGTAGCACTCGCGGCAGACGTCGAGATCGTTCAGTCGAGCGGCAGCCCGTGCGCGCATCGCGGTCATGCCGCGCCAGAGGTAGTCGCGGGCATGGGGCGTCGTCGTCTGCCACAGGCGTAGCGCGTTCTCGCGCTCACCGTTCTCGGCGAGCGCGAGTACGAGCGCGTTGCGCATGTTCACCGGCAGATTGTCGTCCAGATCGGTGAGTGTGGCCACGACTTCGGTGAAAGAACCGGTGGCCACTGCAACGGACAGTCGTCCCATGGCGCCGCTTTCGTCGCCGTGCCATTCGCTCTGCTCGTTCATCGCAGCGGAGATGGCCGAGTACTTGGCGAGCGCCGAGTCGTACCGACCAGCGAGAACGTCGATGAGCGCGCCGAAGATGTTGAGTACGCCGAGGAGTTGAGTCAGCGCACTGCCGGTGGCCAACCGCACTGCAGCGCCGACGTGGGTGCGTGCGGCAAGCAGATCGACGTCGGCATTGCATGCGAGGAACATCTGGTAGTGGGCGAGTGCCTGGTACTCGACGAGATCGTGGTCCGTGGCGATCGTGAGCAGTTGCTGCGCGCGCGGTATCCGCTCGGAGGTGAAATCCGGGCCGTACGCGAGGTATCCGAATGCGTTGAGAGCGGCGCACAGTACGCGGGGCCGGCCGAGGGACTCCGCGAGATCGAGTGCCTCGCGGGCACAGGCGGCGGCAACGGCATCGTCGAGGCCTTCCAGTTCGAAGAACTGTGCCACGAGTACCGCAGTACGATCTTCCGGCGCGAGCGAATCATCGCCCAGCAGTGCGTCGATCGGCTCCAGGATGCCTCGATCCGGTGCGCTGTCGCGGATGTGCCAGATGACCGGGGCCTGCCATGCCGTCACGGCCGCGACGAGCGCACCCCTGTCTCCGACCGCGAGGGCCAGATCGACGGCCTGCTGGCGCCGACGTCTGGCATCGACGGTGTTGCCAGCGCGGGCATGCGATCCGACGATCGGGATCAGCAGCGCAAGGCGCTCGGCGTCGGTCGGCGACGGGGCGGTGTCGAGGGTGCGCAGCGCCGAGTTCCACAGTTGAAGGGCTTCGGTGTGTGAGGACAACGATTCGGCTCGACGTGCGGCAGCGACGATGTGCGCGAGGGCATCTCGTGCCGTTGCCGGCGTGGCGCCCAGTGCGGCGTGGTGCGCAAGGGATGCCAGATCGTCCGGCGATGATCGTTCGAGTATTCGCAGAGCGTTCCCGTGCGCCCGTGTTCGACGCATCCGCGGAAGATCGAAGTACAGAGTGTCACGAACGAGCGCGTGGGTGAAGCGCACGCGGTCTGCGCCTGGTTCGGTCAACAGACCCGTCAGGACAGCCGGTTCCAAATCGTCGAGTATCTGATCCTCGTCGCCTCCCACCACAGCGGACAGGGTGTCGAGTTCGATGTCCCGGCCGAGAACCGATGCCGAACGAAGAGTGCTCAGCGTCCGTTCGGGGAGCCTGGAAAGCCTGCGGCGCAGCACATCCGAAAGCCCGAGTGGGATTGCATCGCGGGCGGCAACAGTTCCCTCCGATGCGATCAGGCGAGCCAGCTCGCGTACGAACAGTGGATTTCCGCCGGTTCGCTCGACGAGCAGATCCACGACGGCCTGGGTCGGATCGGTGAGCCCGAAATGCACGGCCAGCTCAGCGATGCGTCGACGGTCCATGCTGCGCAACGGCATCCACGTGTTGTCGGAGTCCGTCATCGTCGCCCATGTCGCCGTCAGCTCCTCGGTGACCTCGGAGGGGCGATAGGTGGCCAGAAGCAGAACCCGGCGATCACGAAGATCGTTCGCCATCTGCCGCAGCATGCCGAGAGTCAGAGCGTCCGCGCGGTGAATGTCGTCCAGTACCAACAGAACCGGTGTGGTGTCGGTGATGCGCAGTACGTATTCGGCGGCCCATTTGCCGAGCCAGAACGGGCCCGCCGACGTCCCTCCTCGGGTACCGTCGACGCCCAGAACGGGACTCAGACGGGTACGAGTTTGCTCCTCCATCGGATGCGTCGCGGCGAGAGAGCCGAGGGCTTCGGTCCATGCCCAGCCGGGAGGAGCGCCGTCGACCTCGGGACACCGGCCCCATCCGACCGCCCATGACCGCTCCGCCAACGACGCCGACAGCCGGGCCGCGAGCGTCGATTTCCCCTCGCCCGCCTCACCGTTGATCCATGCCGCCGCGAATACCCCGGATGCGGTGCGTTCGGCGGTGTCGAGCAGTGTGCGTAGATCCTCGGGGCGGCCGTCGGCCTCGTCGGCGACGGAACCGAACGACGAGACCCGAGCGGCGGGGCCGGCGGCAGCGCGTGCGCGGGGCGTGTCGTGCTCACGCGTCGTGCGTGAATCCTCGCGCCCGTCGAGAGAGTCGCTGTGGACGAGGATGTCCGCCTCGATCCGGCGTAGCGCAGGGCCGGGATCGATGCCGAGCTCGGTTGCGAGATAGTTCTTGCATGTCCGAATCGCAGCGAGGGCGTCCGTCTGCCGGCCCGACCGATACAGCGCCAGGGCAAGCAGTCGAACTCCTTCCTCGCGATGCGGAACATGTGTGACCAGCCGTTCCATATCGGCGATGACCTGTGCGGGTTCGCCGCGATCGAGCAGTACGCGTCCGCGGTCCTCGAACGCAGCGCGCCGCTGTTCCAGAAGCCGATCGGACACGCTTGCAGCCCACCGTGCGTCGGACACCTCGGCGAACGGCATTGCCGTCCACATCTCCAGTGCTTCGCTGAGCAGTCGGAGACGGATATCGGTGTTCGAGGTGCGCGCGGCCTCGCCGACCAGATGTTCGAACCGCCACACGTCGACCGCATCCGGCGGAAGTTCCAGAGCGTAACCGGGCGGGGAGCTCACCAGTACAGTGGCGCGAGACCTCGGGGCGCGTGACGGTTCGAGGACACGACGGAGGTTGGAGACGTTGACCTGGAGAGCGCCGAGAGCGCTCGGCGGCGGCGCGCCTGCCCAGAGATCCTCCACGAGCTCGTCGGTCCCGACGATCCTGGGGCCTGCGGCGACCAGACGGGCTAGCACTGCCCGCTGGCCACGACTTCCGAGATTGACCGGCACGTCGTCGATTGCGGCGCGCGTGCTTCCGAACACACTGATCGAAACCGACTGCTTGGTCATAGTGCCTGAGAGGCTATCGAATTGCGGTCGCGACCGCCGGTCCAGGTGTCACCCGCACCGTCGCGAATCACCTCTGGGGCATCAACATCCATGCCGCGATGTAGACCAGGGCTACCGTACCGAACGACAGAAAGGCGCCGATCACGGTCAGCACGCGGACGAGATTGACGTCGATCTCGAAGTACTCGGCGACGCCGCCGCACACACCTGCGACCATCTTCTGCGAGTCGGAGCGGACGAACTCTTTGGGCGGGTTTGTGTATGTCATGGCACGAAGTCTGCGCGTGGGACCTGGGCTCGCGCATCGGGATGTTCCCCCATTTCGACCCTGACACACGCCCCGGCGGCTTCCCTGACGGCGGGAAGAAACAACCGTCTGGGCTTTTTCTGCCGATCGCGAGACCGAAAGGACTTCGCGGCGCTAACGTCTGTTCGAATTCATCGGCTGCACCACCTTCGGAAGGACCCCCTCACATGCTCGGAACGATCATCGGTGGACTGCTCGGCTCCATCATCGGCGGCGGCGACAGCGGCGGCAGCGACGCAGGACTTGCGGCCCTGCTCGGCGCACTCCTCGGCACCGGCAGCGCCGGCTCGAGCTAGTCCCAGCACCCAGCACCCAGAACTAAGCACCCAGCACCCAGCACCGAGGGCCCGCACACGATCGTCGTGCGGGCCCTCGGCCGTGTCAGGGTGCCTGCAGTTCACCGGAAGGTAACCGTTTCGTTGCCGCCGAAAGATAGCTTCACCGACCATGACGGAAGATTTCAGCTCGATCGGCGACCTCACCACCGCTGTCGATCTCACCAACACGGCAGGCTTCGTCGTCGACGACAGTGATGACGATGATCCCGTCCTGCTGACCGTGCCCGACGGACGCATCGTGGACACCTGGCGCGAGGGCTACCCGTACGACGATCGGATGTCGCGAGCGGAGTACGACATGCAGAAGCGACTTCTGCAGATCGAATTGCTGAAGCTGCAGATGTGGACCAAGGAGACCGGTCGTCGCCACGTCATCGTGTTCGAAGGCCGCGACGCCGCAGGCAAGGGTGGCACGATCAAACGATTCATGGAACACATGAATCCGCGAGGCGCACGCGTCGTCGCATTGGAGAAGCCGTCGGCCAGAGAATCGACCGAGTGGTACTTCCAGCGCTACATCCAGCACCTTCCCGCAGCAGGCGAGATCGTCATGTTCGACCGATCCTGGTACAACCGCGCAGGGGTCGAACGAGTGATGGGGTTCTGCGACGAGGACCAGCACGCGAGGTTCGTCCGGCAGGCCCCGCACTTCGAGCAGATGCTCGTGGACGACGGGATCAGCCTGACGAAGTTCTGGTTCTCGGTCTCGCAGCTGGAGCAGCGGACGCGATTCGCCATCCGGCAGGTCGACCCGGTGCGGCAGTGGAAGCTCTCGCCGATGGACCTGGCGTCGCTGGACAAATGGGACGCGTACACGGCGGCCAAGGAGGAAAGCTTCCGAGCCACCGATACCGATGTCGCACCGTGGACGATCGTCAAGAGCAACGACAAGAAGCGGGCACGGATCAATGCCATGCGTTTCGTGCTGAACAAGTTCGACTATGCGAACAAGGACCCCGAAATCGTCGGCGAAACCGATCCTTTGCTCGTCGGTCGCGCGCGAGACGTGATCGGCGAATGATCTCTCGGCGCGTATCGGTCGCATTATGAACTACTCGACGCTATTTTTGTCGATTACCGATTATCGATTGTGTCAACTCACAATTACCAATGTCTCCTACATGCGGTAAAAATAATGCAGGTCGTGACGGAACGGCCATTTATCTCAACTGGAGGGTAATCTCATGGGTTCCGCAGCAGCATTTATCGGTGACATTCTGAGTGGCGTGCTCTCCGGCGTCGCTTCACTGGTAGTCGATCAGATCGTCAGTGCTCTGATCACGGGCAGTGCAGGCTGATTCAGTGATCTAGCGACTCGGTTGCGGAGTAATTCGCGGCCGAATCAGTGTCGGCGCTGCATGCAAGATTCTTTGTGTGCAGCGCTTTTCTGTGTCCGAAATCGCATTTACGTGTGAGCGATTTTTGCATTCCGTTCGATCTGTGAATTTTCAATTGTTTTCGTTCGAGTGGACAGTGTTTCAGAGTTCAATGATTTCGGGCGCGACGTCGTCCGAGTCGAAACGCCCGCTGAGAACATTCGTGTCATTCGGCTCAGGCAAATACTTTTGTTCTCAACGACCTTTCGCTGGAGTTGCACAGACATTCGATTCCGGGTCGTCGACGGCCGAACCGTCGATCTGGAGCTCGTCCGGCGGCGCGTCGGGCATGCATCGTGCGATCCGGCAATCCGACGGTCCGGTTTGCGGTCACGTCGGACTCCCGGGCGGATAGGGGGAGCCAATGCAAGAGCCGGGCCCGACCCGATGCGATACGCCTCGTAACGAACAAGCTCGACAACGCGAACAAAGTCCCTGAGATGTTCGGCAGAACCGACCGTGTGCTCGTGGCAAGCGTGTGTGACGTGATCGGGGTTCGATCGGCGTCACCGATTCGGTACATCCTTCGGTTACGACGAGTTGCCGATATCAGGTTTATTTCTCGATAGTTGCGTCTCAGTGTTACCAATGCCTCTTATATGAGGTAAAAATGGAACAGGTCGTGATCTATCGGCCGGATATTTCAACTGGAGGAAATCTCATGGGTTCTGCAGCAACGTTCATCGGTGACATCGTCAGCGGCGTGTACGACGGCATCGTCAGCGCCATCGTCGATCAGATCGTCGGCGCTCTGACCTCGGGCAGCGCGGCCTGATTCGGTGATTCCGCCGCGGCTCGGGGGGCCGCGGGGAATCGCCCGTTCTCGGCTGGAACAGACTCATTGTTTCGAATGACCCTTTTGTGCATTTCGACTTTTATATCCGAAAGCCTGGCCAGCTCCTTTTTCGATTGGTAGCCATGTATATGGCAGTGATTGTTTCGTTACTCTCACTTCCTGGCAATTGACCCTCGAATAGAAGGAGTTCTGATGTCCAACGATCTCGATCTCTCCGGCCTTCTCGCGCTGCTCGCGTTGCTCACTTCCGGTAGTTCGGACGGTGCGACGACGACTGTGCCTGCGCCGTAGCAGAAGGTCGAATTACCAAGACCTACAACGTCGGCCGAAACCAACCTCGCGTTCGGTTTCGGTCGACGTTTGCGTTCCGGGCGACTTTTCTGGACTTTTTGTCGCGGAATAGTATCGATTCCGCTCCAGGGCAGGCCGAAGCGTTGATATGAATGTCCGACCGAGACGATTCCGTTATCGTTCGGCGCACTATCCCCCTTCGGTCAGGAGTGAATACATGGAACTTCTCGTGCTTCTTCTGCAGCTTCTTGCATCCGGTAGTGCCGACAGTGGATCTTCCGCGACCCCGCCTGCTGCCGGATAGCCGGACACCACCGACAGCCGGGAACCCACGAGGTTCCCGGCTGTCGCTGTGTCCGGTGTCGTTCGTGTCCGGTGTCGTTCGTATCTGGTGTCGCTGTGTCTGGGCAGGGGAGCACCTAGTGTGGCCATGTGCAGACCGTTCCGATCCAGATGCCCGACGGCTCGTCGGTTCCGGTGATGCTGTTCGAGTCCGATATCCCGCCGCGATGGGACTCCGCCGTCATCGTGGTGTTCCCGGGTCTGGGGATTCCCGCGGGGTACTACCAACTCTTCGCCCGAGCGCTCACTGCGCGCGGCTTCCATGTCGCCGTTGCCGACCTACGTGGCCAGGGTGACAGTCGTCCGAAACCGAGCAGTGCCAGCACATACGGCTACCACGAGCTCGTCTCGGTCGACTTTCCCGCGGTCTTCGAGGTGGTCAGGGAGCGATTCGAGAATGCGACGCCGTACGCGCTCGGCCACAGCATGGGCGGGCAGCTCGCGTCGTTGTACGCGTCCCGGATACGGGGACGTCTCGGTGGACTGATCCTGGTGGCGTCCGGGTCGCCCTACCACCGCGGATTCGGGGTAGCCAGGGGGACGTCGCTGTTCGTCGGAGCCGCGGCGATGTCGCTGACCTCGAGCATCGCCGGATTCTGGCCTGGCGACCGCATCGACATAGGCGGCTTCGGTCGTCAGTCCAAGGTGTTGATCGAGGATTGGTCGAGGTTCGCACGCACCGGCAAGATCGAACCGTCGGGGGCTGACATCGACTACGAGGAGAGGATCGGCAGGCTGAAGCTGCCGATCCTCGCCCTGACCTTCGAAGGTGACGACATGGCGCCCAAGGCCTCGATGGCGAATCTGCTCGAGAAGTTCCCACGAGCCGACATCACGTCGGACCACCTGCTCGAACCGCGCGGCCACATCGAGTGGATCCGGCAGCCCGAAACGGTTGCCGAGCGGGTGGAACGCTGGTTCATGCGCTAGCGGAGGGCCTCCCAGAGAAACTGGAACGACAGTGCCGTTTTGAACGCCAGTTGAGCATTGTCGGCAGCGCCGCCGTGACCTCCCTCGATGTTCTCGAAGTAGCGCACGTTCTGGCCGACCTCCTCCAGTCGAGCCGCCATCTTCCGCGCATGGCCCGGGTGGACGCGGTCGTCGCGGGTGGACGTCGCGATCAGGATCGGCGGATACTTCTTCTCGTCGGGCCCGACGACGTTCTGGTACGGCGAGTACTCGGAGATGAACGCCCATTCGTCGGGATCGTCCGGGTCGCCGTACTCGGCAACCCAGGACGCCCCGGCGAGCAGGAGGTGGTACCGCTTCATGTCGAGCAGAGGCACCTGGCAGACCAGCGCACCGAAGAGTTCCGGGTACTTCGTCACCATGATGCCCATCAGGAGACCGCCGTTGCTGCCGCCCTGCGCACCCAGCTGCTCGGGCGTCGTGATGCCTCGTGCGACGAGATCGCTCGCGACGGCGGCGAAGTCCTCGTGGACCTTGTGACGGCCGGCTCGAAGGACCTGCGTGTGCCAGTCGGGTCCGTATTCGCCGCCGCCGCGGATGTTGGCGACCACGTAGGTGCCGCCTCGCTCCAGCCAGGCGAGCCCGGTCGCCCCGCTGTACGACGGGGTGAGCGAAATCTCGAAGCCGCCGTAGCCGTAGAGCAGAGTCGGACCCGGCTTCGCGTCGGCCTGGCGGACGACGAAGTAGGGGATGCCGGTTCCGTCGAGCGACGTCGCGAAATGCTGCTCGACGGCCAGTCCGGAGGTGTCGAAGAACGACGGCGCCTGCTTCAGGATTTCCAGCTCGCCGCCGATCGTCCCGAACAGCAGGGTGGCCGGGGTGAGATAGCCACTCGACGACAGGAAGAACTCGTCGCCGTTCTCCTCGGCGTCGGTGCCGACGATTTCGGTCGACGTCAACTCGGGCAACCCGGTGAGCGGCTGGTCGTCCCATCCGTCGGAGCCCGGTGTCAGCACGCGGAATTCGGTTCGGACGTCGACGAGCGTCACCACGAGTAGGTGGTTCTCGGTCCACGCGAATTGATGCAGCGATCGATGAGCGTCGGGTTGGAACAGGGTCGTGAAATCGCGCTCACCGGCGAGGAAGCTGTCGAAGTTGGTCGCGAGAAGGGCGCCCGACGGGTAGGTGACGTCGCCGATTTCCCAGTCGGTCATCGTGCGTACCAGCAGCCACTGCTTGTGTATCGACGTCGTCGCGTCGGTCGGAGTGTCGATCGACGTCAGATTCTTGCCGTCGAGCAGGTAGAGCTCGGCGTTGAAGAAGTCGGTGGCGCGTTGGACGAAGTCACGTTCGTAACCGGGTGTCCTGTCGTGCCACGCCGAGATCGAGATGTCGCTCGGCTTGCCCTCGAAGACGACTTCGGCCTCGGTCAGCGGAGTTCCGCGAGTCCAGCGCTTGGCGATGCGCGGGTATCCCGAGTCGGTGAGCGTCCCCTCGCCGAAGTCCGTTCCGACGTACACACTGTCGGCGTCGATGTAACCGATGTCGGTCTTGGCCTCGGGAACGAAGAAGCCTCCCTGCTCCGGTTCGCGGAAGGTGCGAGTCTCCAGATCGAATTCCCGGACGATCGACGCGTCCGCTCCGCCGCGCGAGAGCGTGACCAGCGCGATCTGCTGTTCGGGCCGTCGGACCTGCGCGCCGCTCCACACCCAGTTCTCGCCTTCGGCCTCGGCGACGGCATCGAGATCGAGCAGGACGTCCCATTCGGGATCGTCCTTCCGATACTCGGCCATCGTCGTCCGACGCCACAGGCCGCGGATGTGCACGGCATCGCGCCAGAAGTTGTACAGGTACTCGCCTCGTCGACGTGCGTACGGGATGCGGGCGTCGGTGTCGAGAACCTCCCGGATGCGCGACTCCACGGCGTCGAACTCTGCCCCGGCCAGCGCCGCGGTGGTCTCTGCGTTGCGTGTGCGGACCCAGTCGAGGGCCGTGTCTTCGGTGACCTCTTCGAGCCACAGATAAGGGTCGTCGGCGATGCTCATGCACTATTTGTACCCTCGCGAGTACTGTCTCCGAAGATGACGGCCCATGCGCTGACGTTCGTACTCGTGGGTCTGGTCGTGATGGTGTGGCCCTGGTCACTGGTTCCGGCGTTTCTGCTCGCGGCGTCCGAGCGTGGCCCGGTCAAACTCGCCGCATACGCCGCTGGATACGTGCTCGCGTTGGCCGTCGTCATGGTTCTCGCCGCGACGCTGATGCCTCCTGGTCCGCGCGCGAAGTCCACCGGGCATGCTGTTGCGTGGATCGAGCTCGTCGTCGGGATCGCTCTCGCCGTGTTCGTTCTGGTGCTGTGGGTGCGCCAGCGTCGGCGAGAGTCCGTGACACCGAAGTGGTTACGCGGTCTCGACAAGGTGGGCCCGGTGTCGGCATTCGTGCTCGGTCTGTGGGTGCCCAACTACATGCTGGTCACGGTCGCCGTTGCGGAGCTGACGCTGTTGGAATTGCACGGGCCCGAGGCGGTGGGCGTTGCGATCGTGTGGGTGACGGTGGCGACGCTCGGAATCATCACCCCTCTCGTCGTGCTTGCTCGCTCCGGAGCGAAAGCCGAAGCACTGCAACGATCATGGCGGGAATGGCTGGTGACGCACAGCTCCTCGATCATCTATGTGGTGCTGGGGTTCGTCTCGGTGGTGTTGATCGTCAAGGGAGGATCGTCCATATGAGGCTGTGGGAGCAGCATTGTTGCCTGCCGCTCGTCCAGGATGCGGTGATCGCCGACGTGGCGCGGTATCCGCTGGGCTCGTACGTGTCGGTGAACGTCGGCTTCTCGCCGCACTCGAAGGACGTCGCGACGTCGCTGGCGCAGGACTTTCGTCGTAAAGCCTTGGCCGACGGCCGCTTCGTGATGGTCGACGAGAACCCGGACGATTCCCTGATCACGCTCGCGTTCGATCTGGAGGACTCGGGGCCGTTGGAAGGCGATCTCGACAACGTCAGGTACTTCCACGATCTCGGCGTCCGATCGATGCTGCCGTCCTACAACTGGGCCAACGCCGCAGGCTGCGGGTGCCTCGACGCCGAGGACACCGGCCTGACGGCGTACGGCAAGGACCTCGTCGCCGAGATGAATCGCGTCGGGATGCTCGTCGACGGCTCGCACTGTTCGATACGCACGGGACTGGATCTGGCGTCGACGACGGCGCGGCCGATGATCTACAGTCACTCGAATTTCGCTGCGCTGTGGGCGCATCCACGAAACATCACCGATGAGCAGGCGCGGGAGTGCGCGCGAACGGGAGGTGTGGTCGGCATCAACGGAGTAGGTATCTTTCTCGGTGCCAACGGGCCGGAGGAAGGTCGACGCCGCGTCGAGGCGATGGCCGATCACATCGAATACGGGGTGGAGTTGCTCGGCATCGAGCACGTCGGAATCGGCTCCGACTATTCGTTCGATCACGAGGATTTCAACGCCGAGCTGGCGGCGCACCCCGAGGCGTTCTCCGAGGACTACACCCGATGGGGTCAGTTGCAGTGGGTACCTCCCGAGGACACGGCGACACTGCCGTCGGTCCTCCGTGGTCGAGGCTTCGACGAGCCCTCGATCGCCGCGGTGTACGGGGGGAATTTCCGGCGCGTCAGCGGGGCTACCAGCGAGTAACCGGACCATCTCGACACAGTGCCAGGGGACGGGACTACCCTGGGGTCTCGTGACCTCACACTATGACGTCGTTGTCCTCGGAGCCGGCCCCGGTGGGTACGTCGCTGCTATCCGCGCGGCACAACTGGGCCTGAGCACCGCCATCATCGAGAAGAAGTACTGGGGCGGTGTCTGCCTCAACGTGGGCTGCATTCCGTCCAAGGCTCTTCTCCGTAACGCCGAGCTGGCGCACCTCTTCACCAAAGAGGCCAAGCTCTTCGGCATCTCGGGAGAGGCGAGCTTCGATTTCGGCGCCGCATTCGACCGAAGCCGCAAGGTGGCCGAGGGACGCGTCAAGGGCATCCACTTCTTGATGAAGAAGAACAAGATCCCCGAGTACGACGGCGCAGGCACCTTCGTCGACGCCAACACCATCGAGGTGGAGTTGACCAAGGGCGGCACCGAGACCATCACGTTCGACAACGCGATCATCTCCACCGGTAGCACCACCAAGCTGCTGCCCGGTACCGAGCTGAGCAAGAACGTCGTCACGTACGAGGAGCAGATCATGACCCGGGAGCTGCCCGGTTCGATCCTCATCGTCGGCGCGGGCGCCATCGGTATGGAGTTCGGCTACGTCCTCAAGAACTACGGAGTCGACGTCACCATCGTCGAGTTCCTCGATCGTGCGCTCCCCAACGAGGACGCCGACGTCTCGAAGGAAATCGAGAAGCAGTACAAGAAGCTCGGCGTCAAGGTCGTCACCGGCGCAGCAGTGCAGTCGATCGACGACGACGGATCCAAGGTCACCGTCGCGATCAAGAACAACAAGTCCGGTGAGATCGAGACGGTCACCGTCGACAAGGTCATGCAGTCCGTCGGCTTCGCACCTCGCGTCGAGGGCTTCGGACTCGAGAAGACCGGCGTCGAGGTCACCGAGCGCGGCGCCATCGGCATCACCAGCACGATGCAGACCAACGTCCCGCACATCTACGCAATCGGCGACGTCACCGCCAAGCTTCAGCTTGCGCACGTCGCAGAGGCTCAGGGCGTCGTCGCTGCGGAGACCATCGCCGGAGCCGAGACGCTGCCGATCGAGGACTACCGCATGATGCCGCGTGCGACGTTCTGCCAGCCGCAGGTCGCGAGCTTCGGTCTCACCGAGGAGCAGGCTCGCGCCGAGGGCCGTGACATCAAGGTCGCGAACTTCCCGTTCGCAGCCAACGGCAAGGCACACGGACTGGGCGACGCCACCGGGTTCGTCAAGTTGATCTCCGACACCAAGTACGGGGAACTGATCGGCGGGCACCTCATCGGCCCCGACGTCTCCGAGCTGCTCCCCGAGTTGACCTTGGCCCAGAAGTGGGACCTCACGGTCAACGAGCTCGCCCGCAACGTGCACACACACCCAACTCTGTCGGAAGCACTCCAGGAAGCGATCCACGGCCTCGCCGGCCACATGATCAACTTCTGATCTTCTTTACAAACCGCCATCCGCTTACAACCGAAACTTCGGTTGTAAGCGGATGTTTGCGTTGTAAGGGTCACCGGGTGCGGCGAAACTCCAGGGCGGTCCTGCCGTCGGCCACCGTCGTCGAGGTGTGCAAGCCCAGGCCGACCTGCCCGGCCATGTCGGTCAGCTCGTCCATGGATCGTTCCCGACTGCCGAAGCACATCAGCATGAACAGGTCGACGCCGGTACTGGCGCTGATGCCGCGGATCGATTCGATGATCACGACGGTGTTCCCGCCTGCAGCTCGTGCAGTTTCGGCGAGGATGACGGCAGCATGGTCGTCGTCCCAGTCGTGGAGAATGTCGGAGAGGATGTACACGTCCGCTCCCGCAGGAATTGGATCGAAGAAACTCCCGCCGAGTGCGGAGGCTCGATCGGTGAGTCCGGCTTCGGCGAACCTGTCACCAGCCGCCTCGGAAGTCGGCGGGAGGTCCAGTACCGTCCCCCGAACAGTACTGTGCCGCTGCAGGATTGCGGTGAGCAACGTCCCGTCTCCGCCACCCACGTCGAAGATGTTCGGGTATCGGCTCCAGTCGAATCGTTCTGCGATCTGTGTCGCCTGGGTGCGGAACCGCCAATTCATCTGCGCGTCGAAGCTCGATCGAAGCCGTGGATCGGAATCGAGATCCTCCCAGAATGTCCGCCCGTATCTCTTCGGGTAGGAGGGCTTGCCTGTGGCAATCGTATCGAGCAGGTCGACGAAAGCCAGTTCTGCGCGGCCACCTGCGTTCTTCATGTCCAGCAGGAGTGCGTTGTCGGTGAGCTGCTGGGACAGATCCGTCGGCCGGTAGCGTCGTGTGTCCGGGTCCAGTTCGAAAACGCCGATCGTGACGAGGTGGGCGAGAAGCTGCGCGAGTGCAGAAGTGGAACTTCCTGTGCTCGAGACCAATTCGTCCAGCGTCGCGCCTGCTGCACCTGCCTTGTCGACGAGCCCGAGCGTCGACGC
>NZ_BCXH01000036.1 GCF_001895005.1 Rhodococcus yunnanensis NBRC 103083
CCCTGCGCCTGAAGCTCCAACAAGAATACGAAGACACCCTCGTCAACCCCTACATCGCCGCCGAACGCGGATACCTCGACGCCGTCATCCCACCGAGCCACACCCGCGGACAGATCGTCGCCGCCCTACGCCTCCTCGAACGCAAACAGGTCACCCTCCCGCCCAAGAAGCACGGAAACATACCCCTATGAGCGGCGAAGCGAATCAGGACACCGTGAGCGAAGCGAGCAATGACACCGCGAGCGAGTTGCTGGCGGCGATTCGGGTCGTGAAGGGCAATCCCTCCGATGAGGAGATCGCGGCATTGGTGACGGTGCTGGCGGCTGCGTCTGCGTCGTCGTCGACGCCGGCGGAGAAGCGTCCGACCGAACTGTGGGGCACACCTGCGTCCATGCACCGGACGCATCCGCCGTTCTCGCCGTACTCGTACGCGGCTTCGCAGCGTTACTGAACCGGTGACGCTCTTCGTACTGGCATCGGCATCCCCTGCACGTTTGGGTGTTCTGCGTAATGCGGGAGTCGAACCCGTCGTTCGGGTCTCCGGCGTCGACGAGGATGCGCTGACGGCCGAACTCGGCGACAATCCGGACCCGGAAGAGGTCGTCGTGACGCTGGCTCGCGCGAAAGCCGAGGCAGTGTTGGGAGAGTTCGACGACGCTGTCGTGGTGGGTTGCGATTCGATGCTGTCGATCGGCGGCCTGCTTCACGGCAAGCCGCACACCGTGGATGTCGCGCGGCGTCGTTGGGCGGCGATGGCCGGCCGCTCGGGTGATCTGCTCACCGGCCACGCCGTGGTTCGTGTTCGGGGCGGTGAGGTGGTCGCTACCGCTGCGGAATGCAGTTCGACGACAATCCATTTCGCCGAACCGCGCCCGGTGGACCTGGAGGCCTATCTGGCGTCCGGCGAGCCGCTTTCGGTTGCAGGCGCCTTCACGCTGGACGGCCTCGGCGGGTGGTTCATCGATCGCATCGAGGGAGATCCGTCCAGCGTCATAGGTATCGGCCTGCCGTTGGTTCGGCGACTGCTCACCGACGTGGGCACATCACTTGCAGAAATCTGGGCCTGACGCGAGTCGTGCTGGTTCAGCCGACCAGTAGTCCGGTCAGTTCACGGGCCCATTCCTCGGCCTGAGTCTTCGGCTTGACGTTCGAGCTACTGTCGTGCCTGGCATGCTCGTGGACCTGTACTGCGCCGAGTTCGACGAGCTTGCCTGCGATGATTTCGCCGCCCCTGTTGAATGTGTCCTCGTAGACGCGATCGCCGAGGCCGAACAACGCGAACCGCAGTCCTGTGAGATCGGGCGCGTCCTCGACGAGGGCGTCGTAGAAAGGTTCTGCGCCGGTCGGCAGCTCACCGTCGCCGTACGTCGAGCAGATGATGACGTGGAAATCGCCCGTGTCGATATCGGAAACTTCGTACTCGAGCATGTCTCGGACTTCTGCGTCGTGGTCACTGAGAACCTCGGCGATCTTGTCCGCAACTTCCTCCGCTGTTCCGGTTTCCGAACCGAACAACACGACAACTGCCATGTCTTTCCACCCCTTCTCGAGCATGCTTGCGTATCCACTGCTGAATCGGTGGATAAGCATAGCCTCACCAGAAGTTCGGAGTCAGCTCCCATCGACGGCTTTCGGACTCGATCAGTCCACGCAGGTGCTCGGACGTCGGGAAGCAGTCCGGGTCGAGACCTGTGACACACAATGTGGATCTCTCCCCGGACGTGTTCCACCAGACGCTCACGCCGCCTCGGGTTCGACGCAACAGTTCCGCGGTCGTCTTCTGCGTGATGGACCGCATCGCCACGGAACGAGCGGAGAGCTGGTCGATCTGTCTCAGCTGAGCGCCCCGGTCGCCGAGGTTGGAGCACAGACACAACGGAGCAGTGGCCGACGCTGCCGCCTTCTCCACGATCGCGTCGGGAAGCATCTGCATCAGCGGCTTGGTGAGTTCGAAACTCGTCGCGTGCTCGGTGTCCGCGAGAGTGGTGAATGCGCTCTTGCTGTCCCGTCGTATCGGTCCGAGGTCGGATCGGAACGAACCGCCGCCGGCGACTCGAATGGACACTCCCGACGTCGCGTTCGCCCGGGTATCGCCCGGCACCCGTGTACTGACCGGCAACGAGACCTTGATCGTCTCGGATTCGTCGACGCGGCCGCTCGCCGTCAGAATCCCGAGAGCCAAGGCCACCAGCAGACTGTTCGCGCTACCACCGACCGACCTCGCGACCGCCGCCCAGTGCGCGGTGTCGAAGTCGACGACCACGGTGCTGGGCACGAATGGGCCGCGGACTGTCTGCTTCATGGCGGGCGGGGGCGTCGAATTCATGGTGTCGAGTTCGGGCGCAGATCGGCCGGGTGCAGATCGAGACAGGGACGATGACACCGCTCGGCCGATCGCGCGCGCAGAGCCTGCCGCTGCCGTGCCGATCTGACCGAGTGCGTCGCGTAGATCGTGGGGTTCGTCGCGATCCCACGCTGTACGAAAGTCCTCGGGTTCGTCGGGTCCTCGGAGGGCTGCGATGGCCGCCGAGGTGAGTGCTCCGCCGTCGCCGACGACGTGCGAGGCGACCAACGAGACCACCGATCCACCACCTTCGACACGGGCCGTCGCGAGCTGCCACACCGGTCCGGTGATCGGGTCCACAGCGACGGCTGCACGATCCTGCATCCATGTACCGATCTCGCCCGCCGGGAGTAGCTCATCACTCACGTGCAGCGGAAACGACCTCGTGCAGCGCACCCATCGGTCCCTCGCCCCCGGGGTTCGCACACGGGAGACGGTCCTGTTGATCGGTCCCGCGTCCAGATGACGCCACATCGCATCGAGCGACTGTTCCGACACCGCGTCGTCGAACCGCCAGACGATCTGGTTCACAACGGGTACGTCGAGGACGCATTCCATTCGCAGGAAAAGATCGTCGTCGTAGGTCAATCGGTTCACCGGACGAGACTAGCCTCGCTTTCGCGACCTCGCTCGGGTGGATGCGACTTCGCCAAAGCTGCCGTGTGCGTTCGCGTTACGCTCACCGCCCGCGATCATGCTGTAGGTTCATGTCGATGAAGTTCGTTCTGCCGTTCACCGGCAGCCGGGGTGACATACAACCCGGTCTTGCTCTCGGCATCGAATTGGCCGAGCGCGGTCACGAAGTCGTCTTCGGCGCACCGCCCAATCTCATGGCGTTCGCGTCTGCGGTCACCGGCGGCCGTGTGACGATCGTCGCGTTCGGTCCCGATACCAAGGCGCTGCTCGAGTCCGAGCTGGTGCGCACGCGAATCAAGTCACGCAACCCTCGTGTCCGGTTCGCGGCCCTGGCCGAGCTGGCGAACTTCGGTTGGGATCGGATGGTAGCGGAACTGACGGAGATGTCGACCGACGCCGATGCGATCGTCACCGGCACGCTCGGCCAGGAAATGGCATTCAACATGGCTGAGGCGCAGGGCATTCCGTTTCTCGCGCTGCACTATTGCCCACTGCGGCGCAACGGGTCGATGTCGGTTTCACCGAATCACCGGTTGCCTGCCCTCGTGAACCGAACCACCTGGTCCTTGCTGGAGACAGTGCGGTGGCGGTCGATGCGCCTGCGCGAGAATGCGCAGCGGACATCTTTGGGGCTGCCCGGGGCCACGCACCCACTTCCGAAGCGGATCGAACAGTACGGGGGCATCGAGATCCAGGCCTACGACGGCAACCTGTTCCCGGGCCTGCGCGCAGAGTGGGGTACGGCTCGCCCGTTCGTCGGCTTTCTCGAACTACCCCCGGTACATCCGCCGCTCGGTGCCGATCTCGGCGCAGGTTCACCGCTGCGCGAATGGATCGACTCGGGCGATGCACCACTGTATTTCGGGTTCGGCAGTATGCCCGTGCGCGACCCCGAGGCGTTGATCGAATCGATCACCGAAGCGTGTGCCGCGACAGGGCACCGGGCGCTCGTCAGCTCGGGGTGGAGCGCGATTCCCGAACGGCTGAACGCCGGTTCCCGGGTGGCCATCGTCGGGCCCGTCGACCACGGGTCCGTATTTCCGTTGTGCCGAGCGGTGATTCACCACGGCGGAGCAGGTACGACAGCCGCGGGAATCCGAGCCGGACGCCCGACCATGGTGTGCTGGTTCAGCGCCGATCAGCCATTCTGGGGCACTGCCGTGACCAGAGTAGGCGCAGGGCTGTCCACACAATTCGCCCGCCTCGACGGCCCGACGCTCACGGAGGCGCTCGGCACGCTCCTGTCCGACGAAACTTCTTATCGGGCACAGCAACTCGCCGCGACGACGACACATCCACACGATGCAGTTCGAGCTGCCGCCGACCTTGCCGAGCGCGCGGTCACCAGAACCGTGAGCTGATGTTCCACCGCTGCAGTACGTCGGCGACGATTCCGCGCATCGTCTCGTCGGTCGCCATCCTGTCGGGGTCCATTCCGTGGACGGTGATGGTGACCGTGCTGTCCGTCTCGCTTGCCCACGCGGTCGATCCCCCGCCGAGCGATCGAGCGAAGTCGGCGTCGGCACCGCGGAACGTCGCACGTGCCGCGACGCTCCGCGCCCGGGTGGCGCCGATCGTCGTGAAGTCGTCGGGAAGAACTCCGAGGTTCGAACACAAGCCCTCGGCGCCGTCGGCCGGTCGCGGAACTCGTCGCACCACGGCGTCCGGCAACATCTGAATCAGAGGCAACGGGATCGCCTCGGTGGTAATCCCCGACGCCTGACGAGCAGCGAACTCGGTGAATGCCGTCTTGCTGGCCTTTCTGATCCGGGTCAGGTCACGATCGTCGGCCTCGGTGACGGGGACGACCACCGGCACGATCTTCGTCGAATTGGCCGACGTATCGGCCAGGTCGCGCTCGCTGACAGGAAGGGACCACCGAATCTCGTCTCCCGGGCGCGCACGCCCCGAGGCTTCGGACACAGCAGTGAGAATGCCGATGAGCAGGGAGTTCGATGTGCCACCCCATTCGGCCGCGGCAGAGTGCCACTCTTCCGCGGGGCACTCCACAACGACGTAGGGCGGCGTCCACGGCGCGGAAGCGACCTCTACATCGCTTCTGTGTGGCGACTCACCTCGTGCAGGCACGACCTTCGCCTTACGGCCGGTGAGCGCAGCAGCCAGCTTCTTCGAACCCCAGGATGCGATGGGCACCAACTGAGCGAGAGAGTCCGACAGGTCGTCGACGATCCCTCCGAGAACGCTCGGTATGGTTCCCAGGTCATCGGCACCGACGGCCGGCTCATCGCTGTTCGCTCGACGTATCGCTGCGACCATCGCAGCACCGTCTGCAAGCATGTGCGAACATACGAGCGAGACAACCATCCCCCCACCGTCCACCGACGCTGCGGACAACTGCCATCCGGTACCGCGTTCCGGATCGATGTCGTCGACCACTCGCCCGTCGGCCCAGTGACGCACTGCGTCCGGGGCGATGGCAACGGGTGAGACGTCGAGCGGCAAGGCCAGCGACGACGCCGTCCAGCGATGCCTTGCCGTCGGAACCAGCGGAGCGGCCACCCTCCGCGACAACAGGCCCTTCGTCAGGTTCCGCTGGAGCAATTCGAGTTCGTCGACCGATACGGCATTGTCGAACCACCACAGGAACTGATTGAAGACCGGGACGCCGATGCCGTGATGCATTCGCAGGAACAGGTGATCCGCAAAACCGATTCGGGTCATCGCAGAAATGTACTACACAATCGATTGCCGAACCGAAGATGAATTCTCGGTGTGCTATCACGAAATCAAGGAAATACAATTCGAAACCACTATTCGTACGGATTGGTTCGTTCTCGAAGTGTGTTCCAGCTCATAAGATCAGAACGATCGGCGCGCACGCCGCCCACCCCTTTCGATCCAGCGAGACGCGCCGACGGCCTGACTGGGGATCACGAAATACAGTGCTGACCAACACTTTCCGTTCCGTTATGACCGGTCGCACGACCAAGGCCGACCGTCGAGACTTCGATCGGTGTCGTCCGGAGCTCGGGGTAGTGATCAACGACACTGTCTCCAGTAGCCAATTGGTCGGCGCTTCACCCTAATGTGATTGTCGAAAGAAGAACGAGGCACAGCTGAATCCACGAGTCATTTGTTCGTTACGCTTTACCATTCAGTGTCACGTCGCATCGATGTGAGGTAATGCGTATCGGTGAATATGCAAGACCCGCTGAAACCCTTACCGCACATTATTGATCAACAGCACAGATCCTCGACCATGGAGCCAGTTCCCGCTGGCCGAGCTCGGAATTGGACGATATTCGATGGAATACACCGAACTGGCCGACTACCCACTTCCCGCAGGCAGACTCACCGAGTGGGTGCCTCGTGTCGCCGAGGAGGCCGACTGGATCGGCGACGATCGCGGAGTCTCCTTCACACACGAGGATCACTGCAGCCGGGGCAACGACGGCTCGTGGATCGGCACCGTGTTCGAGATCCACCGCCGCTACGACGCCGAGGCCGTGCGGCGCACGATTCTGGCGTACATCGCGCGTCACGAGGCATTTCGCACCCGCATCGAGCGAGACGACACGATCGGGGCATGGCACCGGTACACAGCCCCCGCCTCTGCGGTGAGCGTGGTCGACCGCCAGGAGCAGAAGACTCGCTCGGAAAGCCAGGTGTTCGAGCACCTGGAGTCGTGGTTCGCCGATGTCGTGTCGCCGACACTGTGGCCTCACTTCGTCCTCGCGACCGTCGTTCCCGAGGCACACGCGGCGGCCAGCGTCCCCCAGGACGACAAGTTCCTCGTGATCTTCGCCGCTGATCACTCGGTCATGGACGCATACAGCCAGATATACGCCATCAACGAGATCGATCGCCTGTACGCACACGAGCTGGACGGCACCGACCATCTGCTGCCTTCGGTGGGCAGCTACGTCGACTTCTCGGCGCACGAGCGTCGGCTCGGCGAATCGCTCACGGCCGAACACGACGCGGTCGTGGCCTGGGAGCGTTTCCTCGCCGCCGAAGGTGGTCGGTTCCCGGCTTTTCCGCTTCCGCTGTCCGCGGACGTCGTACCCACCGACCTCGCGACCCGACAGAGCAGCGTGTCGTCCTGGCTGCTCACGACGGAGCAGGTCGAGAAGTTCAACGCCGTCTGCCGTGCTGCCGGCCAGAACATGCAGTCGGGCATCCTCGCCGCTCTCGCACTCGTCAGCGCGCGCCTGACCGATCAGGGCACGTTCCGCACGATCATGCCGATGCATACCCGCTACGAGGAGCAGTGGGCCGCGAGTGTCGGCTGGTACGTCGGCATCCTTCCCATGCAGATCCGCCTCGACGACGCCAGGACGTTCGCCGAGGCGCTCGAATGCGCCGCGGTCGCCGGCAACGAGCACAAGGGGCTTGCCTCGGTCCCGTACTCTCGGGTCGCGTCGCTGCTCGCCTCGACGGAGATTCCCAGATTCGTCGTCTCCTACATCGATCTTCGGTTCCTGCCCGACGCCGAGGAGTGGCAAGCCCGCAAGGGCCGCGCGCTTCGTAGCGAATGCCACGCCGAGAACGAGGTCTACTTCTGGGTCAACCGCACCTTGCAAGGACTGAACATCTCGGCACGTTTTCCCAGCTCGGACATTTCTTCGACCAACGTTCACCGGTTCATCGCCGAGTTCGTCTCCGTCCTCACGACGGTCATCGAAGCGCCGGCCGAGGCCCTCGATTCTGTCGTCGAGGCTGTCGGAGCCGGTCGCGAATAGGAGGATGGAACACCCGTCATGATCATCACCGCACTGAGCAACTGGAAGCCGAAGCCCGGTCGACTGCTGGAATGGCATCCGACGGAGGCTGCGCTCGTCGCCGCGAGGGCCGCCGCGGTACATCCGGCCCCCGCGTCCTTCCTGCAGGAGGACCACCTTCGCGCGACTGCCGCTGCAGCCGCGCGCGGAGATGCCCATCACGCGTACACCGGCGTCGCCACCGAGATCGACGGGTCACTCGACGCAGACGCACTCACGCGTGCCGTCCGCGCGTACGTCCTCCGCCACGAAGGGTTGCGCTGCTGGTTCGAGGTCACGGATTCGGTTCTGACGCGCCGGCTCGGGTCCGATTCCGTCGCATCGTTCGAGCCGACAGACGCAGGGACGTTCGCCACGGACGCCGAGTTCCAGAACTACGTCCGCGCACGCTTCTCGTCCGAGGCGACCGCATTCGAGTGGCCCGGCTTCGTGGTCGGCGCCGTCGAACGGGACAGTGATTTCACGCTCTACTACGGTGCCGATCACGCGTTCACCGACGGCGGCTCGCAGGCGTTGGTGATCAGCGAACTCGCCGACCTGTATGCGCTCGAGATCGGCGAGTCGGTTCCCGAGCTCGCCGAGGCGGGCAGCCATCTCGACTATGCGATCGAAGAACGCGCACTGGCCACCCGGTATGGGCCGACGGCGCCGGAGATAGTCGCATGGAAGGAGATCTTCCAGCGCAACGAGGGCAAGATGCCGCGGTTCCCGCTCGACCTCGGTCTGGCCGAGGGTGAGAAGGCGCCTGTCCGGATCGTCGAAAGATACTTGCTCGACGCGGATGCCACTGCTTCGTTGGATCGCGCATGCAAGGCCGCTGGTGCACGTCTGAGCAGCGGAGTGTTCGCCGCTGTCGCCATCGCCGATTACGAACTCGCGGGCCGTGCGGACTACTTCGGCATCACGGTGCTCAGTACTCGTCATCTCGGTGACTACGGTCAGTCACAAGGGTGGTTCGTGAACTTCGCACCTGTTGCATTCCCCGTCGGCGGAGCGAGTACGTTTGCGGCCGTGGCGGCCCGGGCACACGAGGCGTTCGAGAAGGCAAAGCAGATCTCGGCAGCACCCGTGCATGCCGTTCTCGGGGCGCTCGCCGCCGACGGAACACTCGGCAGTGAACTCGCAGTGAGTCCGAACATGTTGTCCTACATCGACTTCCGCTGGTTCCCCGGAGTCGGTCGCCCGGCAGACGCACGCGCCGAACACTTCACCGGCGAAGGCAGCACGGCAAACGCGTCGATGTGGATCAATCGCGATGCCGACCACTTCTACCTCTGCGCTCAGGTTCCCGACACCGCCGTCGCCGCCGAATCCGTCGAGCGATATCACGCACATCTGCAGCGCGTGTTCGAATCCGTGGCCCGCACGGGTGATTACGTGATCGGTTCGCTGACCACGGACGCAACCGGAAGACCCGAGGAGTTGATCGATGCGGGTCACCACGATCACTGAGTACGTCGGCGCGCCCGGCACCTACCTCGAGTGGCCGGTATCGATCGGGCAGGGCAGTCCGTCCGACGTCACCCCGTCGTTCAATCAGGCTTTCCACCTCTCGGCGGCCCTGAACGACGCGGAGGCGACCTCGGTGTGGATCGCGGTCGCGTTCGATGTATCGGGCCCAATCGACGTCGAAGCGTTGTCGTGGGCGTTCACACGATTCGTCGAGCGACATCCGGCTCTTCGGACGTCGTTCCACGTCGACGAGGCCGAACTCCGACGCCGGATCCACTCACCCGACGACGTGTCGCTCGGACTCCCGGATCGACGCACGATCACCGATTCCAGCGATCTGAACGCACATATGCGTGCACGCATGGATCATCTGTGCCATCCGTCTCGAAGCCCGTCGTATTCCTTCGCTGCAGTGGACCGGCCGAACGGATCGACCGTCATCTGCGGGTTCGATCACGCGCACGTCGATGCCGTCTCGATGACGGTGGTCGCCGACGAGGTGGCTGCGTTGTACGACGCACGACGCAGCGGCCGGACGGTCGAGCTCACTCCCGGCGGGAGCTTCGTCGAGTACTGCGCGGAAGAAGCGGACACTCCGACTGTTCTCCAGTCCGATCCGCGAGTATCGGCGTGGGGCGATTTCGTCGAACGGTGCGGTGGGACCACACCGGCGTTTCCGCACGACCTCGGTGTCGTAGTGGGAGAGCATGCTGCGCAGGCCAGTACGGTGCACACCCTGTCGACAGCGGCACAGACGGAACAGTTCGAATCCCGCTGCCGCGCACTCGGCGGCGGAATGTTCTCCGGTATCGCGGCGGCGATGGCCGTAGCGTCCACCGGTATGGGTGGCCCGACTCGACTGCCGTTCCTGCTGCCATTGCACACTCGTCACGATCCGCAGTGGGCACGGGCGATCGGATGGTTCACCACCAATGCACCGATGACCGTCACCGTGGGCGACAACTTCGCCGACACCCTACTGTCGGCGCACACCTCGTTCCGCGAGGCTCTGTCTCTCGGTACCGTGCCGATCCCCCGGGTTCTGGGCGCGCTGGGCGAGAGCTTTCGCCGTACTCGGGACGACGTGTTCATGATTTCGTACATCGACTACCGCGGAGTGCCCGGGGCCGAACCGACGCGAAACCCGCACCACATCAGCAATGTGACGACGGCCGACGACGCACAGTTCTGGATCTCACGCACCGTGGACGGTCTGTCTCTGCGCTCGCGATTCCCCGACACGGTGCCGGGTCACGCGGTGGTCGAAAGATTCGTACGTGCGTTCACCGATGTGATCTCGGATGTCGTCGACAGCGCCGTCGACTCCGATGAACGCTCACTCGTAGGACCGAGAGCTTAGGATCGAACACGTGGGATCGGTTTCGATCACGCACGCTCGTCACACGCAGGTCTCCCACCACACCCAGGTCTCTCACCACACGCAGGTCTCTCACCACACGTAGGAGCGAAGAAGAAGTGCCCATAGCTGCAGACCCCAACCCGACGTTCGCCGACTATGCGCATCCGGATCGCCTCGTCTCGACGCAGTGGCTGTCCGCACACATCGGAACTCCAGGCCTCAAGGTCGTCGAGTCCGACGAGGACGTACTTCTCTACGATGTCGGCCACATTCCCGGTGCCGTCAAGATCGATTGGCATCTCGACCTCAATGATCCGGTGACGCGCGACTACGTCGACGGCGAGAAGTTCGCGGCATTGCTGGGACGCAAGGGCATTTCCCGCGACGACACCGTTGTCATCTACGGCGACAAGAGCAATTGGTGGGCCGCGTACGCACTGTGGGTCTTCACGCTCTTCGGTCACGAGGACGTTCGGCTTCTCGACGGTGGTCGTGATGCCTGGCTCGCGGAGAACCGGGAGACCACGCTCGATGTCCCCGATTTCCCGGCCACGAGCTACCCCGTCGTCGAACGCAACGACGCTCCGATCCGCGCGTTCGCGTCCGACGTGCTGTCCAGCCTCGGCACCATCCCGCTCATCGATGTTCGTTCCCCACTCGAGTACACCGGTGAGCGCACACACATGCCGGACTACCCCGAGGAAGGCGCGTTGCGCGGAGGCCACATCCCGACCGCTCAGAGCATTCCATGGGCCAAGGCCGCTGCGGCTGACAGCCGGTTCCGCACGCGTGCCGAATTGGACGAGATCTACGGCGACATCGTCGCAAACGACAAGGTCATCGCGTACTGCCGAATCGGCGAGCGTTCGAGCCACACCTGGTTCGTGCTGACGCATCTGCTGGGACACGATTCCGTTCGCAACTACGACGGATCCTGGACGGAGTGGGGTAACGCGGTGCGCGTGCCGATCGTCCGCGGCGAGGAGCCCGGCGACGCACCTGTGAAGCCGTAGACATGGCGGACATGCCCGAATCTCTCGCCGAGATCGTCGAGGACTTCTCTGCGGTCGACGGGCAGAACAAGCTGCAACTGCTGCTCGAGTTCAGTCGCGAGCTTCCCGAGCTGCCTCCTCATCTCGAGCAGGCGGCGATGGAACCCGTACCCGAGTGTCAGTCGCCTCTGTTTCTGTCCGTCGATGCCGCTGACCGAGAGCACGTGCAGCTGTTCTTCAGCGCGCCGCCGGAGGCTCCGACCACTCGCGGGTTTGCATCGATACTGCATCAGGGTCTCGACGGTCACAGCGCTCAGGACATCCTCGACGTGCCCGACGACTTCTATCTGGCGCTGGGACTCGGCGATGCGGTGAGTCCGTTGCGGTTGCGCGGTATGTCCGCGATGCTGGCGCGAATCAAACGTCATCTGAGGTAGTTCGGGTCGTCTTGATCGATACACAAGACGATCGGTACACTCGACCGCGGACGAACACGATCAGCGGCCAACGGGGGTTGTCGGTTCTCAGGGCCGTCCACCCGTATTTCTGTTGTCGTTTCGAGAGTTGGTTCCTTTTCGATGGAGTTCACCGAGCTTGCGGACTACGCCATACCTGCAGGCACCATCACCGAGTGGATCCCCAGCGTCGGACCGCACGCCAGCACGCCCGCGCTCGCCGGGTGGCAGCCGGACGAGCGCCCGACGTCCTACGTGCACGAGGCGCATCTGCGAGCGAGCCTCGCGAGCCCGCGGCGCGGCCGGGAGAGTTGGCTCGGCGCCGCATTCCAGATGCGCGGTCCGCTCGACAAGCCTGCCTTCCGTCGCGCTGTGCTGGCGTGGATCGATCGTCACGAGTCGATGCGCTCGCATGCCGTCATCGACGAAGAAGCCGGCGTTCTGTCGCGCGTCACTGCGGCCACGGGCGCAATCGACATCTGGCAGGTCGAACAAGAACGGTGCGAGCAGTCCAGTGAGGTTTTCGAGCACCTTCAGTACCTCTTCGACGAGTACACCTCTCCCCTTGCGTGGCCCGCATACGCATTCGTGACCCTCGAGCCACTGCCCACAGAGCCCACCGAGAGCACCGAGACGATCACCGTGTTCTTCGCTGCCGATCACTCCATCATCGACGGCCTCTCCACGGTGCTCGTGGCGCACGAGATCTCGGCGCTGTACGCCGAGGCGAAGGACGGCACCCCTTCCGCATTGTTCGAGGCCGGCAGCTACTTGGATTTCGGAGTGTCCGAACGTCGGATTCATGCCGAACTGGAGAACACCCACGATGCCGTCGTGACGTGGAAGCGGTTTCTAGACGAGGGGGACGGCGAACTTCCGTCCTTTCCACTCGAGATCGGTGCTCCGAACGGTGCCACGACCCCGCAAGGTGGGCTGTCGGCGTGGATTCTCGATGCAGACCGTGCCGATGCCTTCTCCGTCGCCTGCCGCAAGACGGGCAACAGTCTCTTCTCCGGGCTGCTCGCCGGGCTGGCAGTAGCCGGAGCCGAGCTGACCGGTCGGACCGACTTCCGCACCGTGACTCCGGTTCACACACGGGATCAACCGCAATGGGCGTCGTCGCTCGGGTGGTTCGTCGGACTGTGTCCCCTGTCGTTCGACATCGCGGATGCCGAGTCGTTCGGCGCAGTGGTTGCGAAGGCAACCGAACAGGTCACCACGACCAAGCCGATCGCTCGTGTTCCGTTGGACCGAGTGTTTCGCGCCCTCGGATCGACGGCCACGCCGCGCTTCGTCGTGTCCTTCATGGATGTTCGGTTTGCGCCGATGGCAGAGCACTGGCACGACTGGAATGCCCGTGCCCTGCGGAGCAAGCAGTACGACCACGATGTCTACATCTGGGTCAACCGAACCCCCCGCGGAGTCAACATTGCTGCCCGCTATCCCAATACCGAACTCGCCACCGCCAACGTCCATCAGTACGTCGGTGCGTTACGGCGAATCCTCGACGAAGTAGTGGACACAGGGACTGCCGCACTCCCCAGTCGGACAGGTCCTATTGCTACCAATCAGTAACGATCGACCGGTTCTTTGGGAAGCCTGCCTACAACCCCCATCCAGTTTCGGATGAATGCAACTCTGCCCTTACACTCCGAAGTAACGCCCGTAATCGTGCAGCCCGTGCATGTACTGCTCGGAACAACTTGACACCACAGGAGGCTCAGTGCCCAGCCATGCCAGTGCGCATATCACCAAGGTGCTCGTCGCGAATCGCGGCGAGATCGCAGTCCGGGTGATACGAGCGGCAGCAGACGCCGGCCTGACCTCGGTCGCCGTCTACGCCGAACCCGACGCCGATGCCCCCTTCGTACGCCTCGCCGACGAAGCCTTCGCCCTCGGCGGACAGACCTCCGCCGAATCGTATTTGGTCATCGACAAGATCATCGACGCCGCGAAAAAATCCGGCGCCGACGCCATCCACCCCGGCTACGGATTCCTCTCCGAAAACGCCGACTTCGCCCAAGCCGTGATCGATGCGAACCTGATCTGGATCGGACCTTCCCCGCAGTCCATCCGCGACCTCGGCGACAAAGTCACCGCCCGCCACATCGCCGCCCGCGCCAAAGCACCCTCGGTCCCCGGCACCGCAGAACCCGTCAAAGACGCCAACGAAATCCTGGCGTTCGCCGACGAACACGGCCTCCCCATCGCCATCAAAGCCGCCTTCGGCGGCGGCGGACGCGGCATGAAAGTCGCCCGCACCCGCGAAGAAATCCCCGAACTCTTCGACTCCGCCACCCGCGAAGCCGTCTCCGCCTTCGGCCGCGGCGAATGCTTCGTCGAACGCTACCTCGACAAACCCCGCCACGTCGAAGCCCAGGTCATCGCCGACCAACACGGCAACGTCATCGTCGCAGGCACCCGCGACTGCTCCCTGCAACGCCGCTTCCAGAAACTCGTCGAAGAAGCACCAGCCCCGTTCCTCACCGAAGCCCAACGCAAAGAAATCCACTCGAGCGCCAAGGCCATCTGCAAAGAAGCCGGCTACTACGGCGCAGGCACCGTCGAATACCTCGTCGGACAAGACGGCCTCGTCAGCTTCTTGGAGGTCAACACCCGCCTGCAGGTCGAGCACCCCGTCACCGAAGAAACCTCCGGCATCGACCTCGTACTGCAGCAGTTCCGCATCGCGAACGGCGAAGAACTCTCCATCACCGAAGACCCCGAACCCCGCGGACACTCCTTCGAATTCCGCATCAACGGTGAAGACGCAGGCCGCGGCTTCCTCCCCGCCCCCGGACCGGTCACCACCTTCATCGCCCCCTCCGGCCCCGGTGTCCGTGTCGACTCCGGTGTCGAATCCGGCAGCGTGATCGGTGGCCAGTTCGACTCCATGCTCGCCAAGCTCATCGTCACCGGAGCCACCCGCGAGGAAGCATTGGCTCGTTCGCGTCGAGCGTTGGCCGAATTCAAGGTCGAAGGCCTCGCCACCGTCATCCCGTTCCACGCCGCCGTCGTCTCCGATCCCGCGTTCATCGGCGACGGAGAATCCTTCGACGTCCACACCCGCTGGATCGAAACCGAATGGGACAACCAGGTACCCCCCTTCACCGCCGGTGAAGCCCTCGACGACGACGAAGCACTACCCCGCCAGTCCGTGGTCGTCGAGGTCGGTGGCCGCCGCGTCGAGGTCTCCCTCCCCGGACAGTTCACCCTCGGCGGCGGCAACGGCGCTGCCTCTGATGGTGCCGTCCGTCGTAAGCCCAAGCCGCGTAAACGCGGCGGCGCCGCAAACGGAGCCGCATCCGGTGACGCCGTCACCGCACCCATGCAAGGCACCGTCGTCAAAGTCGCCGTCGAAGAAGGCCAGGACGTCGAAGAAGGCGACCTCATCGCCGTCCTCGAAGCCATGAAAATGGAAAACCCCGTCAACGCCCACAAAGCAGGCAAGGTCACCGGTCTGTCCGTGAGCCCCGGATCCGCCATCACACAGGGAACTGTCCTCGCCGAACTGAAGTAGGGGCAAGTCGTTCGCCGACGTCCGGGTTAGTCTGTCTCTCATGGCAGACAACCCGGACGTTCGCATTGGTACGGCTGAACGCGAGCAGGCGCTGTCGTCTCTGAGCCAGCATCTCAGCGACGGACGTCTGACGCTCGAAGAGTTCGATGAGCGCAGTGCTGTCGTCACCTCGGCGACGACACGCAGTCAACTCGATGCAGTCTTCACCGACCTCCCTTCTGCGAACATTGCCCCGACTGCGTCGAGACCGCTCGATCTGTCGAAGTCACAGACCCCCGCGCGCACACCGGATTCGGCCGTCGACGACGGCTGGGATTGGCGCAAGGCGGCAATGGCCGTGACACCGATCGTCGCGCTGATCCTGTTCTTCGTGGTTCCACTGTCCAACAGTTGGCTGTTCTTCCTGTTGATCCCACTCGTAGGCGCGATCGTCTACGGCGGCGACCGGTCCAGGCGCCGTGACCACTAGCGTCGCCCCCAAAGCTTTGCTGTTCGACGTCTTCGGCACCGTTGTCGATTGGCGAACCAGTGTCGCTCGACAGGTCGGTGACGCGCTGGGTAGCTCCGTCGATGCTTATGCCTTCGCCGATCGATGGCGCAGTCTGTATCAGCCGGCGATGGAGCAAGTACGGTCCGGCGTTCGCGAGTTCACTCGGCTCGATGTTCTGCATCTGGAGAGTCTGCGCACAGTGTTGTCTGAGTTCGATATCGACCTTCCCGATTCGCAGGTGACAGATCTGAATCTCGCGTGGCATCGTCTGACCCCCTGGCCGGATTCGGTCCCAGGTATTACCCGTTTGAAATCTCGATTCATCGTGGCCCCGTTGTCGAACGGCAACATTGCACTGCTGTTGGACATGGCGAAGAACGCGTCGATCCCGTGGGATGCGATCCTCGGCGCCGAGCCTGTCCGTGCCTACAAGCCGACACCCGACGCCTATCTTCGGACTGCGGACATTCTCGGGTTACGGCCCGACGAGTGCATGATGGTCGCTGCCCACAACAGTGATCTCGCCGCAGCTCGGGAATACGGCTTTCGGAGCGCATTCGTGTGCAGGCCAACCGAACACGGTCCGGAGCAAACGACGGATCTCGTCGCCGAGTCCCAATGGACCGCCAACGTCGGCACGATCACGGAACTGGCCGAGGTTTCGGGCTGCTGACGCGATCTGCACATCCGGTCCTGTGATCACGCGTCCCCGGTGACTGCCCCCGCGACCCAGCGATCGATGGCTCGACGTGATCGGAGTCGAACGATCGGAAGTTCGGGCAAGCGCTCGGCAAGCTGGGCGATGCGCTCGGTGGTTCCGCGGTGCGACGTCCACGCAAAACGAACGATGTGGTCGGTCTCCACGAAAATCCGATACAAGGGTGGTTCGATGTTTCCGTTCCACAGCACTTCTCGCGTAAGGCTCCTGCGCACCGTGCGCACAATGAGCTGACGCATCACCGTCCGACGTGGCAGGTCGATCCAGACAACGAGCTCGGCTCGGTCGGCGAGGCGGTCCCGAACGAGTCGGTACTGCCATTCGGTCACCCACTGATGCTGGGCGATGAATTCATCGACATCGGCTTCGAATGATTCTCGGGGAGTCCAACCGCTGCCGTGATACAAGGCATCGATCTCGATGTGCTGCACGTCGAGAATGGCTGCCAATCGCTTTGCCAGAGTCGTTTTCCCCGAACCCGATGTACCGGCGACCACGATCCTCGACGGCCGGCGCGGGACAGGGTCGTTCGGGCCGAGAATCACAAAGCGACGCTACTCGACTTCTTGCTTCGATGCGATGCACATGTCAATCGGAACGAACCGGGTCAGGGTAGATCCACTCCGCGCGCCAACGCTATTCGATCCAGTACGCACCGGATCGAGACTTCGTGCGGTTGCATCGAGTCGACCTGAACGCGTTCGTCTTCCCAGCCGTCGAAGCCGGCACGGCGTGCGACGACAGATTCCCAGGACGGCTCGGGGAACCCTGGAATATCTCGAATCCGGGCTTCGAGCCTGCGCTTGTGCTCAGCCGAGTCGGCGCACCACACCTCGACGAACAACAAGGGCACATTCGCCGACTGCGCCAGGTTCTTCCATTGTTCACGTGCCCCGACTGCGTCATTGGCCGCATCTACGATCACGTCGTGTCCCAGATTCAACTGCATACGGGCAAGATCCTCGGCCACGACATATGCTGCCAATCCAGTGGGCTGTACGGGATCCACACCTGCTCGCCACATCGCGGCCTCGATCGGATCGACCGATAGCACAGCACAATTCAGTTCCGATGCCAGGGTTTCGGCCACCGCACTCTTACCGCTTCCTGGGAGCCCAGCCATCACGATCAACATACGCGAAGGCTACATACTCGAAGGCCCACAAGGCATTGTGTTCGAATATGTGTTCGAGTACACTGGATGGCATGAGAAAGCCGGGGGGCTACGCCACAGACAGCGCTCACGAAGGGGCAGGAGATCACGAGGGCACCGAAAAACACGACAGCACCGGCGATCACGACGACCTCGACTCCTTCCGGCAGATCCGACGCGATGCAGACGCTGCCGCCGCCGAACTGATCGCCTCACTGACCGACCGCCGCCGCAACGAGAACATCACCGCCGCAGCAGCCGTCCACCGCCTCCACGACCTCCTCGACCTCCGCCTGTCCACCGAAGCAGACATCCATCAGCACAGCATCACACACCGAACACTCACCGGCAGAACACAATACGGCGTCGCCGAACCCGACATCTACGCCGCCCGCCTCGCCGTCGAATGCGAAGCCTCCGTCGCCCTCTCACTCTCCCGCACCGTCACCAGCGACATGATCACCACCAGCGAACAACTCCACCACCGACTACCCGCCA
>NZ_BCXH01000037.1 GCF_001895005.1 Rhodococcus yunnanensis NBRC 103083
CTAGATTTCACAGCCCCGAAAGACTGCCAATCAGTTCTAAAACCAAAAGAGCCAAATCACTAGCAAAAAAACTCAACTAGCATTCAAAACAACACCCGACAACAATCACCACAAGCGGATGACCGATACATCGAATGCTTTCACCAAATCAAAAATTCGGCACTGACATTCATCGACACACTGTTGAGTTCTCAAAGAACACGCACACACCACACAACCAAGAAACCGTAATCTCAAGGTGTCTGGGGCAACCGTTCCAGCCTAACGAATCCGTCCGACCGAGTCAAGAACTCGATTTTCGGAACCCACCCGGGACGCGCACAACCAACTGCACTCGTTCCTGGGATTTTCAGTTCGAACTTCGTCCAACCTCGTGTCCCGCACCTCTCGGTCCGGGTCGGTGTCCGTGTCGCTCTGACTTGGACAAAGTTACGCGGCGGAAAACAACGCGTCAAATCCGCAGGTCGCTGCTCGGACAGTGCGGTAAACACCGAGGTGAACGGCCTGACTGATGCCGTATACCCAGCAGTCAGGCCGAATCACACGTTTGTGACTCGCGCCACCTCGACGTCCGACTCGGTCACTGCACTCGAACTCCCGCAAAGTTTCGCTTGCCCCTCCGTATGACCAGCCAGCTGCCGTGCAGCAGGTCCTCGGTCGACGGAGTCCAGGCTTCGTCCGCGATCTTCTGATTGTTGACCGAAGCGCCACCTTCCTTCACCGCACGACGTGCAGCCCCTTTGCTCTCGCTCAACCCGGTTGCGACGAGCAGGTCCACGATGGTCGACGCCTCCCCCGCCTTCAGTTCGACCACGGACGTCTCGCGAAGTGCCGCAGCGAGCGTGGCCTCGTCGAGCTCACGCAGCTCGGCCCGCCCGAACAGCGCCTGACTGGCGAATTCGACCGAGCGTGTGTTGTCCTCTCCGTGTACCAACGTCGTCATCTCCGACGCCAACCGCTTCTGCGCTTCACGCGCATGCGGACGTTCGCGGGTGGCGTCCTCCAACTCCGCGAGCTCCTCTTTACCGAGGAACGTGAACCACCGCAGGTACTTGACGACATCGGCGTCGCCGGTGTTCACGAAGTACTGGTACCAGGCGTACGGGCTCGTCATCTCCGGATCGAGCCACAAACTTCCCCCGCCGGTGGACTTGCCGAACTTCTTACCGTCCGCGGAGGTCACCAGGGGCACCGTCAACGCGTGGACCGACTCCGCGTCGGTGCGTCGGTTCAGTTCGACGCCGGCGATGATGTTGCCCCACTGATCCGATCCACCGATCTGCAGTGTGCAACCGTGCTGACGCCGGAGCTGTACGTAGTCGTTGGCCTGCAGCAGCATGTAGCTGAATTCCGTGTACGACATACCGTCCCCTTCGAGACGAGTCTTCACGGTGTCCCTCGCCAGCATGACGTTCACCGAGAAGTGTTTCCCGATGTCGCGCAGGAAGTCGATTGCACTCAGCTCACCGGTCCACGAGAGGTTGTTCTCCACGATCGCGCCTGTCGGAGAGTCCTCGAATTCGACGAAGCGTTCGAGTTGTCCGCGGATGCGGTCTGCCCACTCACGAACGGTGTCCGAGGAGTTCATCGTGCGTTCGCCGACGTCGCGCGGATCTCCGATGAGACCCGTTGCGCCGCCCGCGAGGACGATCGGACGATGGCCTGCCCGCTGAAAACGCTTCAACGCCAGCAGTGGCACCAGATGGCCGGCGTGCAGGCTCGGGCCGGTCGGATCGAAGCCCGCATACAGAGTGATGGGCCCGCCGGACGTCGCCTTGGTCAATTCGTCCACGTCCGTGGACTGCGCTATCAAGCCGCGCCAGGTCAGTTCGTCGATGATGTTCTCACTCACCCCTCGATCCTCCCGCATACGTCCGCCGGCGCGTTCTTCAGCCCTACGCTTCGGCTACCCGAGCTGCGCGCGGGCTGCGCCGGTAGTTCGAGACCGACGGCGAGTTCTGTATCCAGAACCGCCAGGGCCGGTCAGCGGCGGTACTCACTCCCACGCGGGGCCCGGTCGAGATCTCCTGCGCAGTATCTCGAATACCCGGGCCGCTCAGCGTGATCCCGGACGACCGGTCGAGTAGGTCGGTTCCGTTGTCGGCGAGCGCCACCGCCAGCGCCGATCCGAGATTTCCTGGTCCACTGGCCATTCGTTCGTCACTGATTCGGGGCCCACGTCGAGAGGAGGCGAGTCCGATACCACTCGTCACCTCCCCCGCCCGTAGAAGCACTGCTGCCGCTTCACCCTCCGGTCCGCACGTCACATTCATGCACAGGTGCATCCCGTAGCTCAGGTACACGTACAAATGGCCTGCCCGCCCGAACATGACTGTGTTTCGCGGGGTGAGACCTCGGAAGGAATGCGCAGCCGGATCGGGCCACGGACCGTCGTCCGGACCGCCGTACGCCTCGGTTTCGACGATTCGCACGCTCACCTCACCTGCCGACACGGTGGCACCGAGCAACGCACGTGCCGCGGCCGTCGGGTTCCCGGTGAGGGCTGCGATATCCACACCGAAGATCATGCCGCCTCTTGACCGAGGCCCGCTTGCAGGGCTATAAATTCATCAGTGGATGAAATCATCGAAGGATGAATTCTTGGGAGGGCCCCATGGCACAGCCAGCGGATCACGCAGTCGTCGTCGAGAACCTCACCGTCCGCCGAGGAAAACGAACGGTGCTGGAGCGGGTCGGCCTCACCATTCCCCGTGGAACCATCACCGGCCTTCTCGGACCGTCCGGCTGCGGGAAGACAACTCTCATGCGGTCGATCGTCGGCACCCAGATCATCGAGGACGGAACGGTGACGGTGCTCGGCAGCCCTGCGGGATCGAAAGATCTCCGTGCCAAGGTCGGATACGTCACGCAGGCTCCCAGCGTCTACCGAGACTTGACCGTCTCTGAGAATGTCGCGTACTTCGCCGCGTTGTACGGCCGAGGAAAGTCTGCCGTCACGTCGGCCATCGAGTCGGTCGGCCTCGGCGACCATGCGTCGTCGCTCACCGGCGAGTTGTCCGGTGGCCAGCTGAGTCGTGTCTCGCTTGCCAGCGCGTTGGTGGCAGAACCGGAGGTCCTGGTACTCGACGAACCCACGGTCGGACTCGACCCGGTGCTTCGGTCCGAGCTGTGGGAACGGTTCGCCCACATCGCCGCCTCGGGAACGACCATCCTCGTCTCGAGCCACGTCATGGAAGAGGCCGAACACTGCAGCGCGTTGCTGCTCATGCGGAACGGTGCGGTGATCGCGCAGCTCAGCCCGGACGAGCTGCTTGCGCGTACCGACGAAACGAACCTCGAGCATGCGTTCCTGACCCTCATCAGGACCACCGAAAAGCTGGAGAAGGCATCATGACCATGCAGATCTACGGTGCGGGAACCGGGCGAATACTGCGTCAACTGCGCGCCGACCGACGCACCGTCGCAATGATCCTGCTCGTGCCGTCGCTCCTGATGGCACTTCTGTACTTCCTGTACGACGACGTCCCCACCGCACCGGGCACGGTGCCGCTGTTCGACAGGATCGCCGTCACCATGCTCGGTATCCTGCCGTTCGTCGTGATGTTTCTGATCACGTCGATCGCGATGCAGCGAGAACGTAGCTCCGGAACACTCGAACGGCTCCTGACGACCCCGATGTCGAAGTTGGACCTCCTGGCGAGCTACGCGACGGCGTTCTCCGTCGCGGCCGTTCTTCAAGCCGCGCTCGCATGCGCAGTCGCATTCGGTCTGCTCGACCTCACCACTGCGGGACCGGTGGTCTGGGTGTTGGTCATCGCAGTTCTCAACGCGATTCTCGGTGTTGCGATCGGACTGCTGTGCAGTGCCTTCGCCCGAACGGAGTTCCAGGCCGTGCAATTCATGCCGGTCGTCGTCGTACCTCAGTTGTTCCTGTGCGGCCTGCTGGTGCCGCGCGAGCAGATGCCCGATTGGTTACACGCGATCAGCAACGCGCTGCCACTGAGTTATGCCGTCGACGCGCTGCAGCAGATCTCGCTCCATCCTGCCTTCACCGGACGCATGGGAGTCGACATCGCCGTCGTCGCGGGTTTCACCGTCGTGGCGCTGTGCGCGGGGGCTGCAACGCTACGCAGGCGCACCCCGTGACCGATGTCGCCGCCTCGACCCCGGGCACAGTGGACGACATGGTTGCACCAACACGTTCCGGCCGACGCCCCGGTCGGTCCGGCACGAAGGAGTCGATACTCTCCGTTGCTCGTACGCTGTTCGCGGACAAGGGCTTCGACAAGACATCGGTGCGCGCGATCGCCGCCGAGGTGGGCGTCGACGCAGCACTGGTCCATCACTACTTCGGCACCAAGCGCCAACTTTTCGTCGCCGCGATCGCATTACCGGTAGATCCGACGAAGATCCTCGACACCATTTCGGCGGCGAGAAAGGAGGATCTCGGCCGGTCCCTCGTCAGCTCTGTCCTGCGTGTGTGGGAGTCCGACAACGGCGAAGCACTCGTCGCGGCGTTCCGATCGATGATCGCCACCGGTGATACAAGCCTGCTCAGCACGTTCCTCATGCAGGTCGTGCTGCGCGACATCGCCGCGCGGGTCGACGAGCCCGCAGGGTCTGCTCCCGAACGCGTCAATCTGGTGGCGTCACAGATGTCCGGGCTGCTGCTGACTCGGCACGTTCTCAAGCTGGAACCGATTGCCTCGATGCCGGCCGACCGCGTCGTGGAATCGATTGCACCGACTCTGCAGCGTTATCTGACCGGGCCACTTCCCGGGTACTAGGCGGACTGCGCGCGGCTCAGGATCGACTCGTGCTCGGCATCGTCGACATCGCGTGCCTCATCGACGAGCAGGACGGGGATCCCGTTCTCGATGGGGTAGGCCCGGCGCAACCGTGGATTGTAGAGCAACTCGTCCTCGATCAACAGAAGAGGCCCCTTGTCCACCGGGCATGCGAGAATGCTGAGAAGTGTTCGATCGATGGCCACTGATGTCCTTTTCTCGGTGTTCTCGACTTCCGTCCGGGAAGTCCGTTCGCCCAACCTACCGAACTGCGAGGGCCCGGCGGTGCAGCTACCCGTCGCTCGTGCCGAGCGTCGGCGTGAACCGCTCCGCGACAACCGCTTTGGTCAGCCTGCGGTACGCCCCCGCTTCGGCGTCGTAGAACCAGGTCCTCGAACTCGGCGTCGGGATGCCCAGCTTCTGCAGATCCGACGCCCGCGGCCGGTACGCCCTCCCCAGAGGAATTCGATCGACGACGTGGACGATGTCCGGCCGCTGGGATGGAAGCAGCACCGCCACCGCATCGGTGACCGTCCTCGCCGACAACGACGTGTTCCCGCGCACGGAGATGCCGCACACCGCGATCTCGTCCGCTCCGTAATCGAAGCGGCGTGAGGGCGATCTGCCCGCGGCGGACTCGACACCGTAGACGACGACCGACTCGACGTCGTCCACCTCACCGAACGCGTCGATGATCGGCTGGGTGAACACCGGACCTCGTGCGGCCTTCACGACGGTGTCCTTGCGATCGACGAGCCAGTAGTCGCCGTCCTCGTCGCGTCGGAAAAGATTCTCGGTGGGAACCCACGAGTCCCCCGGCTCGAAGACGCCGCGCATGAGTGGGCTCGTCACTTCTCCGTCGCTTCCCGGACGGCCGAGGAGCAAACCGATCTCGTTGTCCTTGCACACCCGAACGAAACCGTTCTCGTCCTCGTCGAGTCGCCCGGTCAGAGGGTCGTACGCCGCCAGTGCCACACGCGCACTGCCCGGGAGCGGACGCCCTTTGGATCCGATCTTCGTACCCGCGACGTTCGCCAGAATGACGTCGTTCTCGGTGGACGCGTAGAACTCGAGAACACGCGCGGGAGCGAATCTCTCCAACGTGCGCTTCCACAGTCCGACCGGCATACCCGATCCGATGAACAGTCGAACCGGATGGCTTCGGTCGAGGTCGAGGTTGTCGTCGTCGAGAATTGCCTGCATCATCGCCCACGTGTAGCTGATGACGGTCACGCCGTAGCGTGCCACCTCGCCGGCGAACCGGGTCGGGTCGAGACCGCGAGACAGGGCGATACGTGATCCGCCTGCGAGTGCTCCCCCGACACTGACGAGTAGACCCGCCGAATGATGAAGCGGAGCAAGGCAATACACTGTGTCACCGGCACCGAGCGCGGCAGCCGTCGCCGTTCCGTACGCGGACAGCGCCCATCGGTGGTTGGTGATGAACCGAGGTTCCAGGCCCCGATCGGTTGCGGTGAACATGACGAGCGCAAGTTCGCGCGCACGTCCCGGATCGGGCTCGAACCACGCAGGCAGACGAACCGAGAGCGGGTCGATCGCCTCGAGGTCGACGACGTCCGAGCCCTCCGGAACGTCGAGCTCACGTGCGTCACCACCACCGAGGACCAGCACGTTGGCCGCGAGATGCGTTGCCGTCTGCACATTTTCCGGGTCAGCGATCACAGTGTCGACGTCGACTGCGCGCAGAGCGCTGTCGAGATCTCCACCGGGTGGCAGCAGAACGGCGACTGCGCCGATACGCGACAGTGCCGCGATCGCCGCCAACGCGCTCGGCCGAGTCTCCATCAGCACACCGATACGCGCCGACGGACGAACCCCCGACACGATCAATCCTCGGACGACGTTGTCGATCCGTGCGTTGACTGCCTCGTACGTGTGCACCCGATCGTCGAACAGGAAGCATTCTCCGGCAGGCGATCTGCGGCCCTGCTCGGCCAAC
Source organism: Rhodococcus yunnanensis NBRC 103083 (assembly GCF_001895005.1). GTDB lineage: Bacteria > Actinomycetota > Actinomycetes > Mycobacteriales > Mycobacteriaceae > Rhodococcoides > Rhodococcoides yunnanense. Next base: position 6,709 of record NZ_BCXH01000037.1, read on the forward strand.
AACCGCCCGAGCGAGACCGTCGTGTGCGGCTGCATCTGGCCGAGCCTGGCCAATCTCGGCAACGTACGCACGGCCTCGGTCGACATCTCGCGTGTGCCGCGCACCGCGCCGGTGGCCGCCGCCGCCAAGCCCCGGCCGACGCCGACGCCGACCTCGGCGATGGATGCCGCGGTATGGATCAGCCTGTTGCTCACCGAGACACCGCTCTCGGTGTCCGGGTGCTCGTCGTACGTCATCTCGTGCGCGTTCTCCGGCTCTTCGCCGAGCCCTTCACGCCACAGAATCCATTCACCCGTCGTCGGCCACGTCTGCGACGCCGCGGTACTGCCGACCACCAGCCCGAAATGACCTGCACGCAACGTCGTCTCGTAGATCTCGGCACGAGGCGCGGCCCGCCGGATACCGCGTACGGCCAACGGCTGGCCAATGTCGTCGACCTCCCCGACGAACGCCAGAACCGGAACCGTCAGATCGGACAACGTCAGCAGACGATCCTTGATGACGAATCCGCCCGTCATCATCCGGTTGTGTACGACGAATTGCTTGAGCAGCTCGGCGACCGCCGGCCCGGACCAGGCGACCCACCCGTCGAGCGCGAGGAACCGCCGTTGAGGTTCACGAGGAAGCAATGCCTCGCGGTCGTGCAGTTGGCGAAGGAAATCCAGACGCGAGCGGACCGTTTTCGCCGGATCGAGCAGTTGGAACCCCGTGCGCGCCATCCATCCCGACACAGCGAGCCGGGTGAAAACGTGATCGGCCAGGAACTCGGCTCCGCGAGTGGCCACACCGGCGGGAATTCCGAGCGGCAGCGCGGCCAGGGTGTCGACCGGCGCACCGAACGTGATCAGGCTCGCCAGATTTCGCCCTCCCCGGTACGCCGCAGCCTGGTAGCAGAACATGCCACCTTGCGAATAACCTCCGAGATGCACGTCACGACCGGTGTGTTCGTGGACCTTGTCGATGACTTCGCTGATGGCGACGACATGATCGGCCAGCGTCCGGCCCCAACCGCCCTCCTCGGTATCGGGAGAGCCGAAATCGACGACCCACGGATCGAGACCCATGCGGTGCAGAATTCCCACGGCACCCTGATCGGTCGTCACGTCGTACACGTCCGCTGACACCATCATCGGCGGAACGAGTACAACGGGCGGCTTCGATTCGTGCTCCGACTCGTCGGAGAAATAGCGCCGCAATCGGTACATCGGCTCACGGTCGACGACCTTGAACGGGGACGGATCGACCTCGGTCTCCAGGCCACCCAACCGGATGACCTCCAGACCGTTCTGTGCAGTCGCGATCGCTCGCCGCAACGGCCCTCGGACCGCATCTGCATTCAGTCCCACCACTGTCAACTCCTGCATTGGACAAGGCGACCCGTCCGCCCACTCAGTACGTAGGTCGAAGCCTCTCACACACCACGAATCCAAATCCGGCGTGTGTGACTTTTTGTGCGTCAGTTCGGCACGAATTCCGTCTCCACCCATCCCCGCAGCCGTTGGGCGGTCTCCCGAACTCCACCCAGCTGCTTGGCAACCTGCACCGCCGCAGTGCCGCCCCGCGAATCCCGCGACGAGATGGAACCTTCGACGGTGAGAACCTCGCGTACGGCCGGCGTCAGCGCCGTGTCGACCGATGCAAGTTCGGCGTCGGTCAGCTCGTCCAGTCCCACGCCTCTCGCCTCCGCGATCCGCACACACGCGCCTGCTGCTTCGTGCGCGACGCGGAACGGCGTGCCCTGCCGGACCATCCACTCCGCGATGTCCGTCGCGAGCGTGAAACCTGCAGGCGCGAGTTCGGCCATGCGGTCGGTGTGGAACAGCAGCGTCGAGACCAACCCGGACAGAGCAGGCAGCAACAGTTCGAGCTGTGCGACCGAGTCGAATACCGGTTCCTTGTCCTCCTGCAGATCGCGGTTGTACGCGAGCGGCTGGGCCTTCAAGGTCGCCAGGAGCCCCGTCAGGTTTCCGATCAGACGCCCCGTCTTGCCCCGTGTCAGCTCTGCGACATCGGGGTTCTTCTTCTGCGGCATGATCGAGCTGCCGGTCGACCACGCATCGGCCAACGTGACGTAGCCGTACTCGGGCGTGCTCCAGGAGATGATCTCCTCGGCGAGGCGAGACAGGTCGACGGCCGTCATCGCCAGCACGAACGCGGCCTCGGCCGCGAAATCGCGCGAGGACGTCGCATCGATCGAGTTCTCGGCCGAGGAATCGAACCCGAGCTCGGCGGCGATCTTCTCCGGGCTCAGACCGAGCGAAGATCCCGCAAGAGCACCGGAACCGTACGGCGACACCGCTGCACGCCTGTCGAAGTCCTGGAACCGTTGAACGTCACGAAGCAACGGATGCGTGTGCGCCAGCAGGTGATGCGCGAGCAACACCGGCTGCGCAGCCTGCGAATGCGTCTTGCCCGGCATCACCGCGGCAGAATGCGATGCCGCCTGGGTAGCCAACGCGTCGACGACGTCGAGCACACCCGTCGACACCCGTCGGACCGCGTCGCGCAACCACATTCGAAAGAGGGTGGCCACCTGGTCGTTGCGTGAGCGGCCCGCGCGCAGCCGTCCACCGACTTCGGGCCCGACCCGATCGATCAAGCCGCGTTCGAGGGCACCGTGCACGTCCTCGTCGGAATCGGCAGCCACGAACGCACCTGAAGCGAGGTCGTCGGCCAAGCACGAGAGACCGTCGAGCATGGTTTCCAGGTCCTGCGCGGTGAGGAGTCCAGCGCTGTTCAGTACCCGTGCATGCGCCATCGACGCACGAATGTCGTAGGGCGCCAACACCCAGTCGAAATGCGTGGATTTGCTCAACGCCGCCATGGCCTCTGCGGGGCCGGTCGCGAACCGGCCGCCCCACAGAGAGCCCTCGTTGGTTCCCTGACTCACAAGCCGACATCCCGCTTGTGTGCGATCTTCGAGGACAGCCCGTGCAGCTGCACGAAGCCCTTGGCCGACGACTGATCGAAGGTGTCGCCCTCGTCGTAGGTCGCGAGGTTGAAGTCGTAGAGCGACTCACCACTGCGACGGCCGTTGACGTTGATCGTGCCCGCGTGCAGCGTGAGTCGAATCTCGCCGGACACGTGCTCCTGGGTGTGGGTGTTGAACGTGTCGAGGGCACCCTTGAGCGGTGAGTACCAGAGACCGTCGTACACCAACTCGGCCCACTTCTGGTCCGTGTGGCGCTTGTAGCGACCGAGCTCGCGCTCGAGTGTGACGTGCTCGAGCTCCTCGTGCGCACGGATCAGGACCATGGCGCCGGGAGCTTCGTAGATCTCGCGACTCTTGATACCGACGAGACGATCCTCGACGACGTCGAGGCGGCCGACACCCTGCGCACCCGCGCGGGTGTTGAGCTCCTGGATCGCTTCGAGGACCGAGACCGGGCGACCGTCGATGCTGACCGGGCGGCCCTTGTCGAATCCGATGATGAGCTCGTCGGGAGCGGTCCAGTTTGCCGTCGGGTCCTGCGTGTAGTCGTAGACGTCCTTGGTCGGCGCGTTCCACAGGTCCTCGAGGAACCCGGTCTCGACGGCGCGTCCCCATACGTTCTGGTCGATCGAGAACGGCGACTTCTTGCTGACGTTGATCGGGATCTTGTTCTCTTCGGCGAACGCGATCGCCTTCTCACGGGTCCAGGCGTAGTCCCGAACCGGCGCAAGCACGTCGAGCTCCGGCGCGAGCGTGTTGAAGCCGACCTCGAACCGAACCTGGTCGTTGCCCTTACCCGTGCAGCCGTGAGCGACGACGGTTCCGCCGTGCGATCGTGCTGCATCGACGAGGTGCTTGACGATCAACGGGCGGCTGATCGCCGACACCAGTGGGTACCGGTCCATGTAGAGGGCGTTGTTCTGAATGGTCGGCAGGCAGTACTCGTCCGCGAACTCGTCACGAGCATCGACGACGACGGCCTCGACGGCGCCACAGTCGATTGCTCGTTGACGCACGACCTCCATGTCCTCGCCGCCCTGACCGAGGTCGATGGCGACGGCGACGACCTCTTTGCCGGTCTCCTTGCCGATCCAACTGATGGCGACGGAGGTGTCCAATCCGCCCGAGTAGGCGAGAATGACGCGTTCGGCCATGGTGTGTGCGCTCCTTAATAGCTTTGTGTATGTCTTGTAATTCTTGCCTTCGACGGGACGGTCAATCCGCGCGTCTGGCCAGTCTTTCCATCTTGTCCGCCAGATCGCTTCCGGTGAGCGGCTCGCGGGCTATCACCAAAATGGTGTCATCCCCGGCGATGGTTCCGACAACCTCCCTCAGTGACGCACGATCGACCGCACTCGCGAGGTAGTGCGCAGCGCCGGGCGGTGTCCGCAGAACGGCGAGATTTCCGCTGAAATCGGTCGAGACCAGCAACTCGCCCAGCAGTCGCGTCAGGCGATCCGTTCCGCCTGACACACCCCGTACCGGGCTACCGTCCTCCGGGACCACGTACACCCCGACACCACCGTCCGCGGCACGGAGTTTCACGGCCCCGAGCTCGTCGAGATCGCGGGACAAGGTTGCCTGAGTGACGTCGATTCCCTCGACCGCGAGCAACGTTGCGAGTTCCGGCTGGCTACGCACCTGGTTGGTGGACAGCAGCGTCACGATGCGTGCCTGCCTCCCTGCCCTGGTCGATGCCGTCAACGGCGCCGACGACACCTCCTCGCTCACGGTCGTCGAGCCTGCTCTAGAAGCCATACCAGCAGAGCCTTCTGTGCGTGCAGACGGTTCTCGGCTTCGTCGAGCACCACACTCTGCGGGCCGTCGAGCACCTCGTCGGTGATCTCCTCGCCGCGGTGCGCGGGCAGGCAGTGCAATACGACCGCATCCGACTTGGCTTTCGACAGCAGATCGGTGTCGATGCGGTACGGCCGGAAAGGCGCCACTCGATCGAGCCCGTCGTTCTCCTGGCCCATCGACGTCCACGAATCCGTCACCAGTGCATCGGCGCCGGTCGCTGCCTCGTACGGATCCTCGGTGATCGTGATCTTCGCGCCCGTCTGCTCGGCGCGGGCTCGGGCTGCCTCGACCACGAACGCCAGGGGTGCGAACTCCTTCGGCGCCGCGATAGTCACGTTGATGCCTGCCGTCACCCCGCCGAGGAGCAACGAATGCGCCATGTTGTTGGCGCCGTCGCCGAAGTACGCGAGCTCGAGTCCCTGCAGATTGCCCTTCTGCTCGACGAGTGTCTGCAGATCCGCCAGAACCTGGCACGGATGGAACTCGTTGGACAGTGCGTTGACGATGGGAACCGCGGCGCCTGTCGCCATCTGCTCCAGCCGCTTCTGCCCGAACGTGCGCCACACGACTGCATCGACGTAGCGCGAGAGCACCCGTCCGGTGTCCTGCAGCGTCTCCTCGCGTCCCAACTGTGTGCTCTGACCGTCCACTACCACCGCGTGGCCACCGAGCTGGGCGATCCCGACCTCGAACGAGAATCGCGTACGCGTCGAATTCTTCTCGAAGATCACCCCGACCCCCTTGGGGCCCTCGAGTGGGCGTTTCGAGAACGGTGCGCGCTTGATCTCGGCGGCGAGGGCGAGGACCTCGCCCTGTTGCTGCGGAGTCAGATCGTCGTCCCGCAGGAAGTGCTTGAGTGCCATCGGGCTACTCCGTTTCGTCTGCTGTGTCGAGAATGGCTGGCAATGCCGCGACGAACGACGCCGCCTGCTCCTCGGTGAGGACGAGCGGCGGGGCTATGCGTAGAACGTCGGGCTGAGCGGCATTGATCAGGAAACCGGAATCACGAGCCACGGCTTCGGCTTTGGCGGCAATGGCCTTGGTGAGGACAACACCGAGCAGAAGACCGGATCCGCGAACGTGATCCACGAGTGGGTGATCGAGTTCTTCGATCGAGTGAGTGATGACCTTGCCGAGCCGGTCGGCATGGGAGATCAAATCGTCGTCGGCGATCGTCTTCAGGACAGCAAGGGCTGCGGACGCGCACACCGGGTTACCGCCGAATGTTGTTCCGTGTTTGCCTGGGTGCAAAAGCTTTCCGGCTTCGCCGATACCGATGCATGCTCCGATCGGCAGGCCGCCGCCCAACCCTTTCGCGAGCGTGATGACGTCGGGCACGATACCGACGGATTGGTGCGCGTAGAACCAGCCGGTGCGGCCGATGCCTGTCTGCACCTCGTCGAGAATCAGCAGAGCCCCGTGCCGTGCCGTGATCTCCCGCGCCTTCACCAGGTAACCGTCGGGAGGGACGACAACACCGCCCTCGCCCATGATCGGTTCGAGAAACACTGCGGCGGTGTCGGAATCGACTGCAGCCTCGAGCGCAGCGACGTCACCGTACGGCACGTGCTGCACACCGGCAGGCATCGGTTCGAACGGCGCGCGCTTGTCCTCCTGGCCGGTGAGCGCCAGTGCGCCCATCGTCCTTCCGTGGAAGGCCTTTTCGGCCGCGATGATCTTCGGCCGCCCGGTCAGTCGGGCGATCTTGAACGCCGCTTCGTTCGCTTCGGTGCCGGAGTTGCACAGGAACACGCGTCCATGCGTGTCGGCACCGAGATGGGACAGCAACTGCTCCGCGAGCGCGATACCGGGTTCGGTCGCATACAGATTCGACGTGTGCCCGAGCGTCGAGAGCTGCGTGGTCACGGCCTCGATCACGGCCGGATGTGCATGGCCGAGGATGTTGACCGCGATGCCGGCCAACAGATCCAGATAGTCCTTGCCGTCTGCATCGGTCACGACGGCTCCACTGCCGCGCACCAGAGCCACTCGCGGGACACCGTAGTTGTCCATCAACGAGTTGGACCAGCGGGCCTGGAGGTCCGATGTGTTGTTCATGAAAGGCCTCCCTTGTCGACGTTCTTGGTGGACACCATCGTGCCGATTCCTTCGCCGGTGAACAGCTCGACCAGTACCGAATGCGGTATTCGTCCATCGATCACGTGCGCCGACGGCACCCCGCCCAGCACGGCACGCAAGCAGGCTTCCATCTTGGGAACCATGCCTGCATCGAGTGACGGCAGCAGCGCGGCCAACGCGTCGGGATCGATTTCCGATGTCAGCGACGATCGGTCGGGCCAATTGGTGTACAGGCCTTCGACATCGGTGAGCACGACGAGCTTCTCGGCGCCGATCGCTTCGGCGAGCGCAGCCGCAGCGGTGTCGGCATTGATGTTGTGTACGACGCCGTCCGCATCCGGCGCGATGGTCGAGACCACCGGAATGCGTCCTGCCGCAATGAGATCCAGGACCGCGTCGGGGTTGACCGAGGTGACGTCGCCGACGAGGCCGATATCGGTCGGTTCACCGTCGACCATGACCGTGCGCTTCGACGCGGTGAACAGATGCGCGTCCTCGCCCGAGATTCCAACCGCATACGGACCGTGACTGTTGATCAGGCCCACCAGTTCTCGGCCCACCTGACCGAACAGCACCATGCGGACGACGTCCATGACCTCCGGCGTCGTGACGCGGAAGCCGCCTCGGAATTCGCCCGTCATGCCGAGCCGGGAGAGCATCGCCGTGATCTGCGGCCCTCCCCCGTGTACGACGACCGGATGAATCCCGGTGGTACGCAGGAACACCATGTCCTCTGCGAATGCACGCTTGAGCTCGTCGTCCACCATGGCGTTGCCACCGTATTTGACGACGACGATCTTGCCGTGGAATTTCTGCAGCCACGGAAGCGCACCGGCGAGCGTGTGCGCCTTCTGCGTGGCCGTCAACTCGGTGGCGGTCACGACGAGTAAGCCGAGTTCTCTTCGACGTACGCGTGCGACAGATCGGTCGTCCTGATGGACACGGATGCATCACCGAGACCGAGGTCGATGGTGACCTCGATGTCCACTCCGGTCAGGTCGACATCCCTGGCACCCGGCGCGCCGACACCGTCGACGCACACCGGACTTCCGTTGAAGGACACCGCGATCAGATCGGGATTCAACTCGATCGGCGCGATACCGATGGCAGCGAGCACGCGCCCCCAGTTGGGGTCGGAACCGAACAGCGCCGTCTTCACGAGACTGTCGCGAGCAACGGTCCTCGCCCCGACCAATGCGTCGTCCTCCGACGCCGCGCCCGAGACCGTGATCTTGACACGCTTGGTGACACCCTCCGCATCGGCCATCATCTGGTCGGCGAGGTCATCGCAGACAGCCAGAACGGCTGCGTTCAGCGCTTCCTGGGTGGGTGTGACCCCGCTTGCGCCCGACGACAACAGCAATACCGTGTCGTTGGTCGACGTAGCTCCGTCGACGTCGAGCCGGTCGTAGGACAACCTCGTCGCCGCACGCAACGCCTCGTCCAACTGCGATGCCGTCGCAACCGCGTCGGTGGTGATCACACTCAGCATCGTCGCCAGTGACGGCGCCAGCATGCCTGCGCCCTTTGCCATCCCGCCGACATTCCACTTGTCGAGATGATGAAACGCAGCTTGTTTGGGGACGGTGTCGGTCGTCATGATGGCGTACGCCGCGTCCGTTCCGCCCGAGATGCCGCCCGCCAGTTCGTGGACGACCTCCGTGACACCGGGAATGAGCTTGTCCATCGGCAACCGGTCACCGATCAAACCCGTCGAGCACACGGCGACCTCGATCGCGCCGGTCTCGGTGCCCCAGTTGCTCAGTGCCCGTGCGACTTCCTCGGCCGTCGCGTGGGTGTCCTGGAATCCGGGCGCGCCCGTACACGCATTCGCGCCGCCGGAGTTCAGGACGACCGCGCGCAATGCCCCGGTACTCAGAACCTGCTGCGACCACAGCACGGGCGCAGCTTTTACCTTGTTGAGCGTGAACACGCCCGCCGCAGTGGTATCGGGGCCCTCGTTGAAGACGAGAGCAAGATCAGGCTTACCACTGGCCTTGATACCGGCCGCGATGCCGGCGCCGCGGAAACCAGCAGGCGCCGTGACGCCCTGAGTACGGACGAGCTTGCCCGGCGCAGGATGTGCCTCGGTGGCGCTGGTCACGGTGCGACTCCTACTGTCGAGAGACCGTCGGTCTCGGGGATTCCCAGGGCAAGGTTCATCGATTGCACTGCGGCGCCCGCAGTTCCCTTGGTCAGATTGTCGATCGCAGCAACGACGACCAACAGACCGGCACCCTCGTCCACCGAGACGCTGAGTTGTACGGCGTTCGAGCCGATGACCGCCCCCGTCTGAGGCAACCGTCCGGCCCCGAGAACGTGGACGAACGGTTCGGCCGCATACGCCTTCTCGTACACCTCGGTGGCCTGCTCCTGCGTCGCCGTGGTGATCGCGGTGCACGTCGCCAGGATTCCGCGAGGCATCGGCGCGAGCACCGGGGTGAACGACACCGTCACCGGCTCGGGTGAGAGTGCCGACAGATTCTGCACGATCTCAGGGGTGTGCCGATGTGCACCCGCGACTGCATACGCCCGCACCGACCCCATCACCTCGGACCCGAGAAGGTCCGCCTTGGGTGCGCGACCCGCGCCCGACGTGCCGCTGACCGCGACGACGTTGACCCGAGGCTCGATGATTCCTGCAGCGACGGCCGGAGCCAGCGCCAGCGACGAGACGGTCGGATAGCAACCGGGCACCGCGATCCGGGTGGCGCCGATCAGCTTCTCCCGGTTACCGGGCAACTCGGGCAGACCATACGGCCACGTGCCCGCATGCGGCGACTTGTAGTACTTCTCCCACGCCGACGCGTCGGACAACCGGAAGTCGGCGCCGCAGTCGATGATGACGACAGACTCGGGCAGTTGCTGCGCGATCTCGGCGGACTTGCCGTGCGGAAGACCGAGAAAGACGACGTCGTGTCCGGTCAGTTCGCCGAGAGTGGTCTCGGCAAGAACTCGGTCGGCCAGCGGGAGGAGGTGTGGATGAAATTCACCGAGTGTCGCTCCGGCGTTTCCGCCTGCGGTCAGCGATCCGATCACCAGTCGACCCGACGCCACTGCCGGGTGCCCGAGCAACAGTCGCAGAATCTCGCCGCCTGCATATCCGCTTGCCCCCGCAACGGCGATCCGCAGCGGCGACGTCTCCGAAATGTCCATACGACTGATTATGCATCATCATGCAAGCTCATTCATACGCGGCCCCCGGCGCGGATCTTCACCCTCGCGCAAACGCACGTGCATTTGCGTGCCAGCTGGGG
>NZ_BCXH01000038.1 GCF_001895005.1 Rhodococcus yunnanensis NBRC 103083
ACGAGCATCGAGATCACCACCCAGGAATTCCAGTGCACTCTGGAGAACACCCGCGAATCGAGTCATCGTGCTTGATTCGAATAAGTCTGTGGCATAACGGATATCTACGTTGAGTCCGTCCTGCGTCTCGATCACGGTGATGTCCAGATCGATCTTCGCCGTGGACGGGAACACAAAGCCCTGCTCGACCGCGATGCCAGAGGCGAACTCCACGGGAGCCGACCACGGCTGATATGTCAAAAGTACCTGAGTGATCGGGTGCGCGAACTCCGTTCGCGCAGCCCCTGCCACGCGCACTATCTCGGCGAGCGGCGCGTCCTGATGCGCGAACCCGTCCAACACGGTTCGGTGAACCCGTGCGACGAACTCCCGGACTCGCGGGTTTCCCGACATATCGAATCGAAGTGGCACGGTGTTGGAGAAATACCCGATCGCCTCGTCCGATCTCGGCGCTGTGCGACCGCCCACCGGGGCTCCGATCACGACATCCTCGCCTGCCCCGAACGCGTTCAGAGCGAGCGCCAGCCCCGCATGGAGCACGGAATACACCGTTACACCGAGAGCGTCTGCCGTGCTACGCAATTGCCCGAGCACGTCGACGTCGACGTCGACGGTCTTCGCCGCAGCATCACTCGGCCGATCACCGCGTACACCCTCGACCGGCAGTCCGTTGAGCGGCGAGACCCCGCGCAACACTCCAGCCCAGTACGGCAGAATCTCCGACAGGCGCGAACCAGGGTCACCGGCGTCGCCGAGTGACTCACGTTGCCAGACAGCGTAATCACCGTACTGCACCGCGCTCGGTCGTCCGGCCCCTGCACCGGCGCCGAGGCGGAATCCGTACGAGAGGTCGTCGACGAACACCGGAATCGACCACTCGTCGAAGAATGCGTGATGAACGACGAACAGCATCCGCGTCGTCTGGTCGGTGGTCAACAACGCGACACGAAATGGAACTCCGCTGCTGATGTCGATCGGCCGGAGCTCTCGCTCGCTCGCAGCCTGCGGATCTTCGTGGCCGTCGAGCGTCACCTCGGTCGTGTGCGCCCGCACGAACGCCAACGCGTCCTCGACCGGAACCACGCGCTGGCGAACCGTGTATGTTTCGTCCGGTTCCAGGACCGTTCGAAGTACCTCATGCCGTTCGACCACGTAGTCCAGGGCACGCAGCAGGCGACCGCGGTCGATGGAGGCGGGAAAGTCCAGGGTCAGCGGGATGAGGTACTGATCGGACGGCCCGCTCACCTGGTCCAGGAGCCACAGTGCACTCTGCCCAGGTGTGGCGGGGGTTTCCGGTCCGCGAGGTAGGTCGCCGATCGCACTCTGCGACGCGGTCCCCACCTCCGAGATGTGTTCGGCCAGTTGCTCGATCGTCGGATGATCGAACACTTCACGTAGGCTGGTCGCGACGTCGAGAAGTCCGTTGATCCTCACGCTCAGCTTGGTCGCCAGCAGCGACGTACCGCCAAGGCCGAAGAAGTCGTCGTCGATACCCACCTCGTCGATACCCAGCAGTTCCGAGTAGAGGTCTGCGAGCCTGCGTTCGAGCTCGGTCGACGGCTTCACTCGGTCCGATCGGTCGACGGACAGTCCGCTGACCGGCAGCGCTTTTCGATCCACCTTTCCGTTCGGCGTCAGCGGGAAGCGATCGAGGATCACCACCACCGACGGCACCATGTAGTGCGGAAGTGACTTCGCGAGCTCTTTCTTGATGTCGTTCTGTTCCACAACGACACCGTCGGCGAGGGTGACGTACGTCAGAAGTCGAGCGCTGTCGGCCTCGCCGATTGCCATCGCCACGGCACCGGTAACTCCAGGTACCTGGCTGCACACACGCTCCACTTCACCGAGTTCGATCCGGTACCCGCGAACCTTGACCTGAAAGTCGCTGCGCCCGATGTACTCCAGGTCGCCGTTGTCGTTCCAGCGCACGAGATCACCGGTTCGATACAGACGGTCGTTGGTGTCTTCGCCCCGGAACGGGTTCGCGACGAACCGCGCGGCCGTAAGCTCGGCGTTGCCACGGTAGCCACGCACGACGCCTGCCCCCGCGATGTAGAGCTCACCTGTCGATCCAGCACCGGCAGGACGCAACCACGCGTCGAGCACGTACATCTGTGTATTGGTGATCGGACGCCCGATCGTCGGTTCTACATCGACATGGAGGGAGGCCACGCTCGACCAGATCGCGGTCTCGGTCGGTCCGTACATGTTCGTCGCAGACAGCGCTCGGCGAGACAGCTCGGCGGCGACCGCGACGGGCACGGCCTCTCCGCCCACGAGCACCGTCACATCGCTCAGATCCGTCGCCGGATTTTCCAGCATGGCGCTCCACAGCGACGGCGTTGCCTGCACAGCCGTGATGCCGTTCTGCAAAATGAACTGCGCCAACAGATTCGGATCGTGCACCTGTTCGTCGGACGCAAGCGCGACCGTAGCACCCACCGTCAGTGGGGCAAGTAACTCGAGAACTGCGATGTCGAACGAGACGGTGGTGACCGCAAGCACGGTCGTGCCGGCATCCCAGCCGAACCGCCGTGTCATGTCGAAGGCGAAGTTGTCGACCGCTCCGCGTGGGACAGCCACCCCTTTCGGACGCCCGGTCGATCCGGAGGTGTAGATGACGTACAACAGGTTCTCGGCGCGAGGTTCCGGTTGTGCGGATGCGTTCGGGCCGGCCACGTGTGCGTCAGGCTCCGTGCCATCGGTGATGACAACGGCGCCGAGCCCACTCAGCAGAGAGCCGAACGTCTCCGCATTCGCGCTGTCGGTGAGAACCACCGCGGGCGCCGAGTCCTGAAGAATGTGCGCAATTCTTTCGGCGGGAAAGTCGGGGTCGACCGGTACGTAGGTTCCACCCGAATCGATCACTGCCCACAGAGCCGTGAGCAATGCCTCCGAACGAGGAAGAAGGATCGCGACACAGACATCGGGTCGCACGCCGTGACTGCGCAAAGACCGCGACAGGGTCCGTACGGCCGCGCCGAGTTCACCGTAGGAGACGCGTTCGCCGCTGGACGTGATGATGGCGGGATGGTCCGGATCTCTGGACACCGCGGCAGTGAAGAGCTCGGCGACAGAGTCGATCGCTCGCACGGGGACCGTGTCGCCGAGACCGGCCTCGGGCGGCGGGCGGACGCCTGACCGTGCCGCTGCCGCCCCTCCCGCGAACTGCTCGGCGAACAGCACCAGATCGTCGAGCACCTGAGATGCTTCTACGCCCGAATAGCGCTCGGCATCGACGTCGAGCAACAGCTCGATGTGTTCGCCGACGCGGGAAACGTGCAAGGAGCTGTCCCGCACCGGTCCGCGGGCAAGCGATTCCACGGCGACGGGGAAATCCCCGATACGGAAGTCCTCCGAGAACGGTTTGATGTTGAGCGTCAGACCCTGCACCCGTACGTCCGACACTCGATCGATGGACTCACCGTGAAAGCTCTTGTGCGCGAGAATCTCACGCAGCGCGCTGCAGGCGCGTGGGATCGCCTCGTCTGCACCCATCTTCGGATCGACCCGGAAGCGAACCGGAACCACGTTGACCAACGTGGTGGGAACGTTCAACGCCTTGGTGCCGAAGCGATTCATCATCGGAACGTTGATCATCACCTCGCTTCCTCCGTGCACACCGGCTGCGTAGGCTGCCACGACTGCGGTAATCGCATCGATCCACGTGGTCGATGCGCCCGTTCGCGCCGCTACCTCCAGAAGCGCGGCGGTCACCTCGCTGGACAGAGTGCGGGAGTACGTCCGGACTGTCCGCGCAGTCTCGACCACACCTGCCTCACGGAGTACCACAGCGTCCGGCGCGCCGGTGAGATAACGAGCCCAGAATTCGCGATCTGCAACGGCGCGCGCGGACTGCAGATAGTCCAGCTCCTCCGCTCGCACGCCGTCGTACGAACTGTACAGCGGCACGCGGACTGGAACCTGCTGCGCCAGAGCCGTATACACCTTTCCCACGGCGCGGCCGAGAACGCCGAGTCCGAAGAGATCGATCGCGATGTGGTGCGCTCGGAGCAACACGCTGACCTCATCGGAGGAAATGCGTAGCACCGAGGCCTCGACCAGCGGCCCGGTTGCCGACGAGATCGGCATGCCCATTCGCCGGTCGATCCACGTGCGAGCAGATGCGGACGGGTCCGCTTGCCCCGAGAAGTCCTCGCTGGCCACCTCGATGTCGGTCTGCTCGGACGGAATCCCGACCAGACCCACTTCGGCGAATTCGTAGCGGAGTGCAAACTCCGGATACGCATTCACGGCGTCGCGCACAGCAGTCACGAGCAGTGGCACGTCTACCGACCCGCTCAACGTCCATCGCTGCGCGACGACGAATCCCGACGAGTCGGGTACCAACTGTTCAGCAAACCACAGCCCCGCTTGACCATTCAGCACACCGTCGACGGTCGAAGAAGCAGTGATATCGGTCAAAGCGAGTCTCCTAGCGGGATCACAGAGCTGCACAGTTTCCCCCGCAGCTTAGGCTTGCCTACCCTAGCAGGGTAGGTTCTAAGCCTCACGCCTCGATTCACGAACGAGAAGCCACACGAGATACATCCCTCCGACCGAGACGGTCACCACACCGACGGGCACACGTGTGGGCAACGCATTTTCGGCAATCCAGTCGCTCGCGCCGAGCATGAATGCACCCATGGCTGCCGCGGACCCGAGGGACACACTGACCCCGCCGTTGAGCCGTCGAACGATCTGTGGTGCGGCCAGCGCAATGAACGCGATAGGTCCTGCCGCCGCGGTACACAGCGCCGTCAGCCCGACTCCGAGAAAGATGAGGGCAGATCGGTTGCGCTCGACGGCAATTCCGAATGCCTTTGCCGAGTCGTCGCCGAGTTCGAGCATCCGCAACGCTCGACCTGCCCACACGAGCGCAGGCACCGACAACACCATGATGACCATCGCGGGGAACGCCTGCTTCCAACCGAGACCGTTCAGCGATCCCGCGCCCCACATCGCGACCGCGTGGCTCAGCTGCACGTCGCTCCTCAACATCAGGTAGGACGTGATGGAGCCGAGAAACTCGGCCATCGCGATTCCGACGATGATGAGCCTGAAGCTTCGTACCCCACCGTTGAATGCCAAGAGATATACCACGACGGCGGTCACGAGTCCGCCGATGATCGCGCCACCCGTACGTCCGACGTATCCCGAACCCCATACGAGAGTGACCACGAGAACCCCGGCGTAGGAACCCATTCCGAACCCAATGATGTCCGGGCTGCCCAGCGGATTGCGGGTGATCGACTGAAAGATCGCGCCACTGAGACCCAACGCTGCACCGAGCGTGAGGGCGAGGAGGACCCGAGGCAGTCGCCATTCGATGATCGTCACTCGATGACGTGACTCCTCGTCGCCGAGCAAGACGCGCACCACCTCACCGAACGAGATGTTCGAACTACCCGAAACCAGGCCGAGCACGACGAGACCGAGACATAGCACGCCGAGCAACAGACAGATCTTGATCACCCGTCGATGGACTCGTACCGATACCCGATCTCCGACATGAAACAGTGACACGTCGGGACCGAAATCGACCGGGGAGGTATCCGCCTTCCGACGGGACCGTCCGAGACTCCTCGTCATAGTCCACTCGCGTTCTTGCGGCGAACCAGATACACCAGCACTGGTGCACCGAGGAACGCTGTGATGATGGAGGCTTCGACCTCACCCGGCCGCAGAATCAACCGCCCGACGATATCGGCGGTCAGGAGCAGTGCCGGAGCTCCCACCATCGTATAGAGCATGATCCAGAGCTGGTTGGGGCCGACGATCCACCGCGCGATGTGCGGAATGACAAGGCCGATGAAGGCGATAGGCCCGACGGCCGCAGTGGCGGCGCCGCACGTCAGTCCGATCGCGATGACGCCGATTATCCGGATCCGCACGACATCGGTACCCAGTGCGCTCGCAAGATCGTCGCCGAGCGCGATCGAGTTGAGCGAAGATGCGATACACAGCGACAGGATCACCCCGAGCGCCATGAACGGTATTGTGGCCACGGCGATGTCGAATCCGGGCCCGACGAGCGACCCCACACCCCAATGCAGCCGTGCTTCGAAAACAGTGAGGTCGAGTAGGTTGATCGCGGTATCGAAACCGCCGAGTACGGCACCGATCGCCACGCCTGCGAGCAGCAGCCGACCAGGGGTGGCACCGTACCTACCGGTCGCCCCGACGAGATACACCAGCAATGACACCGCGATCGCGCCCGCGAACGCGAACCACATGTAGCCCCAGACGGATTGGATTCCGAGGAAGGCAATACTGCACGTCACCGCGAATCCGGCTCCTGCGTTGACCCCGAGTAGTCCAGGGTCTGCCAGAGGGTTGCGGGTCAACGCCTGCATAGTCGCGCCCGCGACGCCCAACGCGATCCCGACGGCAAGCCCGAAGATCGTACGCGGAAGTCGCTCGTACACAACGACATAGTGGTCCGGAGACCCGTCGTACCGAAACAGCGACTGCACCACAGCGCTGATGGGCACCGGCCGCGCTCCGATCGACAGACTCAACAGGGCGATGACGATCAGGACAACGAATCCGACCATCAACCACAACAGGCGCCGAGATCTCGACGTCGCGAACCCGGCGCGCGCCTCACGTGGATCGGTCTCCCCGCGCGCGGGCTCCGCTGCGTCGAGAGACGGCATCGAAGACTCCCTTTCACTGGCTCGATTGCAACAACTCCGAAAAACAATTGGAGTGAACGCCGCGACGGCAGGTCGTCGTATCCGAATCATGGACACGACGGCCTGCCGCTGCCGACGCTGGGACTTCTGTCGAGTTCTAGGTGCCCCACACATCGGCGACGGCGTCACCCGAGAAAGCTTTGTGCAGTTCAGGTGCGATGATATCCGCCGAGTACAGCAGCGCCAACGGTCCCGAATACACCATCGCGACACCGAGATCGGTATCGACATTGATGTACAGAGTTCGTCCTTCACGGACGACGCCGAGCCCGGCGAAGTCGCGGTCAGCACGCAGGTCCTCGGCACTCTGGTTGATCACGACCAGAGCATCTGCGTCGAACAGCGAGATGTCGTCCTGCGATATCTCGCGCTGTTCCTGCTCGGGAACCTCGAAACCGAGCGCGTCGATCAACTCACGGCCGTTGAAGCCCTTTTCGGGAACCGCATGAGCACCGGGCCCTTCGGGATCGTCCACTGCGACGGTTTTGCCGGCGAACTCCGGATACTCCTGATGTATCTCGTCGAACTTGGCGTTCACCTCGTCGGCGAGCTTCTGGCCTTCTTCGTCGCGGTACAACGCGCGCGCAGTGATATCGAGTTGTTCGTTCCACGGCGTCTTCGTCACCGAGTCTCGATACTTCTTCTCCTGCACGATCGTAGGTGCGATCTCGGAGAGTTCGTCGTACGTACTCTGGTCGATGTCGAAGTTGTTGATCGCCAGAATGAGGTCCGGCTTCGATTCCTTGATCTGATCGAAGTCGATGTCGTCGACGTACGTGATCTCCTGATCACCCAGTTGCTCGGTGACCCAGGGCGCCTCTTCGTAGGCCGGCACCCAGGACAGCGCAAGGTCCGGGACGACACCGAGCGACAGCGCGAAGTCGACGTCGATGTAACCGAGCGTCACGACGTGTTCCGGTGCACTCGGCACCGTCGTCGTGCCGTACTCGTGGTCGAATGTTCGCTCGTCACTTGCACTGTCGCTGTTCGAGCACGCCGTGGTCATACCAAGACCGAGCACGGCGGCAGCCATCAGAGAAATCGCGGCGCGACGCCTGAAGTCACCCATCGATTTTCTTTCCATTTCCAGCGGTGGCGTCCTGCAGAATCGGGGTCAGCTTGTCGAGCACCCACGGCACGTTCAAAGCCGAAGGAGAGCGAATCGACCACGAGATCTGCGGGTTCTCCGCCGGCTCGACGAGTGGGAAGTAACCGCCGCCCTTGACACCCGGCAGCTCACGGAACACTGCGCTCTTCTCGAAGGCGTCGAGATTGCCCTCTCGCACAGCGCTGATCAGAATCACGTCACTGTCGAGGACGTCGAGACGCTCGTTGCTGACCTCTTGCGCGCCTTCGCTGAAGTCGTCAGCGTCAGCGGGAGCTGCGAATCCGAGCGACTGGAACAGCTTCTGTGGCGCGGAGCCGTCGAAGGTCTGGTACCAGATGCCGGTATCGCCGCCGTAGTCCATCGCGTATGTCAGCGTCTTGCCCTCGAACTCGGGGTTCGCGTCCTTGGCAGCGGCGATCTTGCTGTCGACCTCGGCGATGAGTTCGTCGGCCTTGTTCTCGCGGTCGACGGTGGTGCCGATCAACTCGAGGGATTCGCGCCAGTCTCGAATGGTTCCCTGGTCGGACGAATACGTCAGGACCGGGGCGATCTGGCTCAACCTGTCGTAATCGGCCGAAATGTCGTCGGTCAAGTTGACGATCAGGTCGGGCGACAGCTCCTGCAGCTCCTCGAAATCGAGGTTGTAGGCGTCGACCTCGAAAAGGTCGTCCGAGATCGGCTTGACCCAGTCGTATCCGCCACTGCTCAACGGGCTGGCAACCGGAACGATCCCTAGGGCCAACAGAGCATCTGTCTCGTCTCCCCAGCCCAGTGTGACGATCCGTTCCGGTGCCGCGTCGAGCGTCGTCTCACCGTAGGGCGTGGTCAGGGTCAGTGGATATTCGGTTACACCGTCGGCGGCCGAGTTGGCTGCCGTGGTGGTGTCCGGTGAATCATTCGACTCCGATGAACACGAGGTGACAAATCCTGTGGCGAGCCCCAGGATTGCACATCCGAGCACGAGTCGACGCCCCAATGACGCCATTTCGGTAGTCCCCTTTCTTGCAGGTCGCTTCGAACCCGCTCCGAGAATCGTTAGGTTAGCATAGGCTCATACCGGTCGGGTGGAGCAGAATTCTCCCCACCTTCCGACGGTCCAGCCGCCGCGACTAGCGCCGCATCGCCGAAGCGACCCAGTCCAACGCCTCGGCCCAGGATTCCGCGAGCCCCTCGACGTACGATGCCGAAACAGCCTGCGGTGCATACGCTATCGACAGTTCCAACGACACACCCGACGGCTGGTCGAACGCGATGATGTTGATGTCGAGAGCGCCGGGCGCCGGAGTCTTCGGGTCGAGGCTGCCGCCACCGAGCCCCTCGCGCTCGGGCGCACTCAGCCACGGTACGAGAGGCGCGCCCACGCCCTCCAACTCGCCCGCGTCGGCCGAGGAACCGAACCTCCCCAGATAGTTGAAGACGACCTGGGGTTTGTCCATCGATCGCACGAGATCACGCGTCGCCGGGTTGTAGGTACGCAGCAGACCGTAGGACAGGCCTCGATGCGGTGCGGTCTCCAGAGACTTCGACACCGAATCGATGTCGGCAGCGAGTACTTCGCGTCCGACCTCGGGCCACGACGTTCCGCTGACCCCGGTGTCGATGGCCACGGGGAAGACCGAAGTGAACCAACCGACAGTCTGCGACACGTCGGACTCGTCGACCACCGACTCCTCTCGTCCGTGACCTTCGAGACCGACCACGAGCGGGCCTCGGACTCCACCGGCCTCCACGGTCCGGCGTGCGAACGCGAGGCCGAGCGTGTACAGCAGAACGTCGTTGATCTTGACGCCGTAGAACGCCGGAGCATCGTCCAATACGGCTGCAGCAACGACCGATTCGATGTCTCGAACGACCCACTGCATCGAGGTTCTCGTGTCGATCCGCGGGTCCGACAACCGATGTTCGAGCGGTCGAACCCCGCCCAGCACCCGCGTCCAATGATCCAGACTGTCCACGACAGCCGCGGTACGCGAGAGTTCGACCAACCGCTCGCCCCACGCACGCATCGAGGTGATCACCGGCAGCAAACCCTCGGACACTGCGACCTCGGTGGCCGGCAATGTCGGCTGTTCCGACAGCGCCCGCCAGAGGTATCCCGAGTCCTCGGCCAGCAGTCGCCAGGAGACACCGTCGACGACGAGGTGATGCAGCACGACGATGAGTCGCCCGGTATCGGAATTCGAATCGGTCAACAGCACTGTCTGGACCATGACTCCGCACCGAGGATTCAACCGGGACACCGCAGCTCGGTGCAGCTCGTCGACATCGTCGAAGCCGAGTCCGGTGACATCGACGTGCCGAACGGGTTCGGCGTTGTATGCCAGGGGTCGATCCGCCGGTCCGACTTCGAGTGCCCACTCGACTCTTTCGTCGGGGACGAGGCGACTCCGCAGTACGTCGTGCCGTACGAGCCACGCGGTGACGAGTGTCGTGATGACATCCTCGGTCGCGCCGGCGGGGGTCACGAGCATCATCGACTGGTAGATGCTCTCGTATGCGCCCTCGGAGACTATTTCGACCGCAAGCGGCGTCAGCGGACCCGTTCCTATGCCCGAGTCGGCTGCCACGACATTCGACAGTGAGTCGGCGATCAGCGCCATCTCTCGTGTACTGCCGGCCGACAGGACGTCCCGTGCGGTCAAACCGACGCCACCTCGACGCACGTGACCCACGACCTGGATCAAACTGATCGAATCGCCACCGAGGTCGAAGAAGTCGTCGTCGAGGAAGACCTCGGAGGCCCCGAGGACTTTCGTGAAAGCCTCGGCGATCAATTTCTCGGTCGGAGTTCCCGGCAGTTCCCCATCCAGCCCGCTCTGCACCGGAGGCGGTGCGGGAAGCCGGCTTCCGTCGACCTTTCCGCTCGTCGTGAGAGGAAGTACGTCGACGACGACGAGCGAAGTCGGCAGCATGAACTTGGGAAGTGTCTCACCGAGTTCACGTCTGAGAGCCGTGGGGTCGAGAGCTCGTTTCCGCTCGTCCGGAGTCACGTATCCGACCAGATGGGGTCGGCCGTCGAGCTCGACACTACGGACGTGTGCCTGGCCGACGCCGTCGAGCTCGGCGAGCGCAGCAGCG
>NZ_BCXH01000039.1 GCF_001895005.1 Rhodococcus yunnanensis NBRC 103083
AACTCGTTGCTAACTCACCTCTGAGCGTCTCTGTGGATGCAGCCGGATTCCGATGACTTCAGATCTGCGTTTCGGGCTGTTCAGGGGTTTTGTCATCGGTGTCAGTTTTGTCGGCTTGGAGCCTACGTATCCGATACTCACGGGAGGCGACGTGTCAACAAGCGCTGTTCGACGCCGTCAGACCGGGTTACCTCCCGAGTTTGCTCGCCTTCCGATGCGGATGGTGCGGGCCGGGACGGCTGCGCAGGTGTATGCGCACCCGCGGGCCGAACTGACGCGGCTGACGGACTTGGGTCTGCTGCACCGGGTGGCGACAGGCTTCTACGTGGCGGTGCCTGACGATCGGGTCGGGACCGAGTGGATGCCGGGTTTGGAGGCTGCAGCGGCCGGTATCGCGGTTGCTGCCTACAGCGCCGACAATGCCGTCGTGATGGGTATCAGCGCGGCCCGGCTGCACGGTGTGGTTCCGCGGGCATTGGCGACTGCGGTGGTGGCTGTGCCGAAGCGGCATGATCCGATTCGATTGGCGGATCGGCCGGCGGTCATCCGGTTTGTCGTGCGCGACACTGCGCGTCTGGATGCGGAGCGGATCGACACCGAGTTGGGTGCGGTGTTGGTGACGACTCCTGAGCAGACGGTGTTGGATCTGGTGAAGCGCCCTGGGTTGGGTGATGCCGAGGGTGAGGTGTGGGCGGCGGTGGAGCAGTTGTATCGGAGGTGCGACCGAGGCGTTTCGGCGGAGATCGCTGGGGCTCAGAAGATGAAAACGACTCTTTTGCGGCTGCAGGCTCGGTTGGGGGAGTAGTGAATCCCGACGAGTTGGCTGCCGGGTTTGTTGTCGCGGCCGCTTAGTATGGCGTGTTTGCCGAATGCAGTCACATGGGTCGTCCACTGACGATGGGCAACCGGCGCAGTATGTTTTACACTCCCGCAGTTCCGTTCCTACCAAATAGTCGTCCCCGCGGCTCTACTCACGCCTGCGGGGCACTTACGATAGCTGTGTAAACAAATCCGCGATGATGCGCGCCTCGGTGCGCGGCGCGTCTTCGCTCTTTCTGAAAATTTCGACCAGGGCGGATGAGCCTCCGCCTGATTGAGTGACTGCGTCGGCCGAATGTGCTTCTCGCTCGTCATAGATATAAGGCTCGTAGACTGGCCATTTTTCGTCCACCTTGTCCATGTATTCGTCGAACTGGTCGTCGAATGTCCATAAATCGAAGTGGATATCTGTGTTGGATTTTACTTGCTCGATCCATTCTTTGGCGTCGGATTGATTGCTTGAGTTGTCCATGACCGCGTCCAGCTCGGATGTTAGCCATTGGCGGTATTGGCCGTGTAAGTGGGTCTGATCCTCATCGCTCGGAATGTAGTGATGCACACGCTGGAGCCAATCTTGAAATTCGAAGGTCCTATCCCATTGGTCCGATTCGTAGGCATCGTCTCTCCACGCACTTAACAGCCGCACGGCCATTAAGGACTCGGCACTCGAAAACGGACGGAAGTAATTATTAATCAGCGCGTCGGCAACACGTGCGGCTGCCGAAGAATCGATGGATGGGTCCTCCCTCAGCTTGGTGAGGAGGAGTGGGAACTGTTCGGCAATCCAAGCCCCAGCATCGATCTTAAGTATTTCAGCTATTCGCGATATCGATCCCAACTTTTCGACGGCCCAAGAGTCAGGCCCTGCGGGCGTTCGGTCCCATAGACTTCTCGCGATATTAAAAATTAAATCATTGTTTACTAGAAGCGTCTTGGAAATTGTCGGATATTTAGTGGTGTCCTCGCCGTTGACGGACGCGGCGTAGCTAACAATCTGGGATATCTGATTTAACGAGCTGGCATTTCGAATTATGTCGATTGCGTAGGTCGGTTCGGAGTTCAGATACCACAGGACAAAGTCGCGACAGCTGGGATCGTTGAACTGCACTTTAGGTTCGATATCGTGGTACGACGTCGTGCCGATTTTGATCCAACTACCTTCAAGATTTTTGATTCGTTCCGTATATCGCATTGGTGATACCGATCTGATGGAGACTTCTCGGAGTTCACTTAAGTCTGCACCGCTTGGCGGGAACGAAACCAAGTGCATGAGGAGAAGTCGAGACGACTCGGGAAGGGACTCCCTGAAGCTGCCACCCCACAGCATTACGGGATTTTCTAAAGCACTTAGTATTTTTTCCTCAAGCTCGCGTGCCTCCGTTCCGGAATATTGCGCAAGTACCTGCTCTATGATTCGTGGTGTGAAGTTTCTATGCCCATTTATTCTCTGGTAGCTTAAGTTTTCGCAAAACTGCCGTATTACATCCCGAGGGATATCGCTGAAATAGAGGTGGTTGTACAAAATTTTTGCGCGATGGAGCGGGGTGTACTCCTGTATCCGGACTACGCATTCGTAGGCTGTCAGCCCCGCACGCTCCAGCGGCTCATCCCTTCGTATCGCGTCCTTGAGTACATGCATTCTACTGGTTACGATAATTAACTTGTTTGTTGACTTTCTGACGCGCCCGATTAATCTTGAGAGGGTCGGTCCGTTATCGTTTCCGAGTCGTTCCTGTATGTCGGTTTGGCCAAATATATCATCGAAGTAGAATAATTGTTTTGAATCGGAATCCCATGCATCCCACGAATTGCTGATTTCATGCGAGGATAGATTTACAATCTGCCAACCGCTGTCCCAGTGCGTAAGTGCGATCATGTCTGCAAGCATGCTTTTTCCCACGCCGGGCGGGCCGGTGACTACGCAGACCCGATGTTTATGGAGGGTTTCTCTTGCGGATGAGTAACTGTCAGTCGAAACGTAGAGGCGGATACGGTCCTGCATTTCTTCCATAAGGGCTTCACTTCGCTCCCAGAGCCCGGAAAGTACGATCCTCTTGATGACCCCGGCTGAGGCCATCCAAAGTTTGAAGTGGCGTTGTTCTACTTTGGGATTTAGCCCGAGAAGTTTGTTTAAATCACGAGCAGCGAGAATTTGATTGGAGTTGGATATGTGTGGATGTAGTGTCTGCTTCAGGGTGTCTTTCTGAGTGATGGTCAGGTCTTGCGAAGTCGCAAAATAGTATTCGTCCGGGCCTAGGGTGTCCATTTTGCCTTTCTCCTTGGCCGCAGATCGCTTTAGGTCGCTGAAGGTCGAACCGCGATAGTGCTTACATTGAACAACTGTCGTTATTTGGTTGGAGGTGCACCGGAGGTCGACACCGCCGTCTGGGCCATTTGCGAATGCCTCGAAAGGCTTACCAAGTTCTTCCTCCAGCAAGTCACGAACGAGCATCTCGAAGTCCGTTGGAGAAAGTGTGTGGAAGTCGTATTCAGGCATATTCGTCCTTGGCTTTTCGAGGTGTACGAGCGGTAGAAAAGTAGCTCGTGACTAAAGTTTGCTGATTTCCTTCAGTAGTTCGTCCGCTAGCGCCGCGGATGAGGCCGCCACCATCTGCGGGTCTCCAATGCCGGCCTCTGCGCGCCCTGCCATCATCGAGCCGGTGGCCTCAGGTCCATCACCGAAGAGTGTTTTGAGTGCGACGAGTGCTTCCTTTGTCGCTCGAGCACTTACCGGTTCGGCAAGCAAGCGCGCAAAGTTCTTTGCGACTGAGGTGGTTTCGCTTGCTATAAGGAGTCGATACAAATCGTGTGCGTCTTTGTCATTCAACCGGTTGGGGGCATCTATTCGTTCGTTGAGTTTGTGTATCTTCGCAACAATGAGAGCGGCACTGCCAGCGACCAGAACGGTGAATTCTCGGGTGTCTGCCGCATCGAGGGCCTTGATGGCCATCGTACTTCGATCGATGACACATGCCTCCAATCCTCGTGCGACCCGAAGTGCTGTCTTGCTATGGGGTGGCATGCGAGCCGACCTGGCGTTCTTGCTCGTCCGTCCGCTGAGGAGCTCAGGGATCATCAGGTCCACTGGGATTCCGTGCCGGTTGAGCCACGCGCCCGGGTTGCCATTCACATTCATGTAAAAGCCTGCGCTCGACATTGCCTCTTCCAGCAACGGCTCGTTGCCCAGCTGCCTAGGGTCAACGACAAGGTCGCTGTCCTTGGTCGATTCAGCGAGCGCAACGGGAGCTTTGCCGCATCGAAGGTAGACGGCCTGAGCTCCTATGACGATGACAGAGTCCTTGTGGCGGTCGAGGGCGGTGAGAGCGTCGAGAAGTGCGGACCTGGATTGGACGAGGAGGTCAGTCTCGCCAGGATTGCTCATTTGCCTGCATCCATTCAATTAGTTCTTCGCCTTCGGCCGGGTTTCGGCCGGGCCCGGTTAGGAGGTCGACTGCCACCTGCGCGATGTTCGCGACGGTATAGCCATCGGTGGTTGTGGATGTCCGGTCGAAAACGATGTCGTAGTGCGGTTCCGCAAGGACAATGTTTGCTCCCGCTTCCGTTCGGCGAAGGGCCCATTCGGATGCGGCGGTAGATGCATCGTCGACGTACAGGGTGATGGATCGCGCGGGGGCGTACGCGGCCCATTGAGCGGCAGCAACTGATGAGGTGACGGCATAGCGACTGGACGAGCCAGGTAGCTTGGCTAGAAAGCTTGGGATGCCGCGGGGTTCGAGAAATGTGTACGTCCTGTTGTTGTCGACAACGCTGTAGTCGCGGCTCCACCTTCTGAGTAGCGCGGGCCAGTCCGGCACTTGATAGAGGCCCTGTTCGGTCTTATCGACAAGTTCGTTTACTTGGAGGTATTCCAACACTCGGTAGGTGGCACCTGTGGACGCCCGAGAGACCGTAACTAGGTCTCGAACCTTCCACGGTGAGCTCGAACCGATCAACGTGCGGACGACTTTCGCGGCCGGCTCGCCCTTTAGAGTTCCGCGCGGTCGGCCGCGACCTCGCCACGGATCGTTGTCAGATCCCCTGTCTCGTAGGACTATAGGCGGACGGTCGGACGAGATTGACAGGTTGCCTGTCACGTCGACAAAAGATACGTCTTGCTCGACGAGAGCCTGTCTGACGGGCGGGGAAAGGTAGCGAGAAGCGACAAGGTAGAGAGTGTCAGGTGTGGTGGTTGCGGCAGCCCGGAACCTCGACGCCAGCGCCCTGACGTCCCTGCGCTGGACGGTTGCTTTGACTTCGATGCCGAAGTGAGCCGAGCCCCCGTCCGGTGCGGTGATTGTCAATTTTGCGTCGAGCCCGGAGTCAGCGCTGTCGAGGGACTTGTCTTCGCTCGACAGTGTCCAGCTGTCGGGGATAATGGAACGGAGGCTCAACATGCATCGGCGAAGGATCTCCGCTTCGGACCCTGGTGGCTCACTGTCGATCATTACGCCTCCCTTGTTCGGAAAAATATACCATTCCGGTGGCATCGGAACAATGCCTTATCCCGAACATCGTCGGCAAAGTGCAAGTCGTCCCGCGAAGTTGGTGCGCTGCTCGATTCGGCTATCGGATCGAAATTTCAGATACGGGACGAGCATGCACCTGTCGCCGTCTCACGATGTATGTCGGGTTCGAGGCGAGGTGGGACCGACTCCGCGAGGTTTGAATTGCTCATACGCACACTGTAAAGGCGAGTACGCGCAGACTTCCATAGGCCGTAAACCAGATCAAAAGTGCCGAGTGCTTCGGAGAACGGACACGCGTTCAATCGGATTCACCACAGAGTCCGGAACTGTTTGATGCGGATCTCGGTGTCACAAGCGTGTCACGAGTCGGTACGAACGAACGTGAACCTGGATGGTAGCGCCTGAACGATTAACAATGGTCAGAGCGGCTGTAGTGGGTCCAGGTGGACGTATTCGATTGTCTCCCAACATACTTGTAAGCGAGCGGTCAACGGTTCAATCCCGTTAGGAGGCCCTTCGAGAAGCTTCTGACCAGTGAAAATGGTTGGGACCGTCTCTTTTTGGCCTATTTCGGCCGCTCGTTTCGGGAGTGAGCCCGGTTCGTCCACCTGGGTTTATGCGGTGCTTCCGACCTGGGGATTTGCCAGGCAATCGGCAGGATCAGGCGTTCGGTGTCACAGAATGTCAGAACTCATCGCTAACTCACCGGTGAGCGTTCGTTTGCATCCAGTCGGATTTGGTTGGCCTGGAGGGGCGGCGTCGCTGTGGGGCGGTGTGCGCTGTGCCCGAGAGGTCGATGTTGCAAGAAGGTGTGAACATCAGCTGAACCTGTAAACATTTTGCGGTTTTCTTTGCATATCAGGCCTTTGCGTGGCATTGTCCACGCATGACAGCCTGGCGATCCGACGTTCCGTACAACGAGCTCCCTCCGCCTCCCGGCATAGGTCAGCTGGAGACTTACGCCGTCCTCAAAGCGGCGATCGGGGCCAACGCGGCGCTCGCCAAGCTCGACCAGGCGGTTGTATCCATTCCCAACCCGACAGTGCTGATCAACTCGATTCCGCTCTTGGAAGCCCAGGCGAGCTCGGAGATCGAGAACATCGTGACGACGACGGATGACCTTTTTCGTCATCTGGACGATGACGCGGGAGCCGACCCGGCTACCAGGGAAACGCTCCGCTACCGGACTGCTCTTCGGGTTGGCTTCGAGCGCACTGTTGATCGGGGTCTGACGACTTCCGCCGCAGTCGACGTGTGCAGCACGATCAAGGGCCGCGAGATGCAGATTCGCGCACTCCCCGGAACTCGCATCGGCAATCCCGTCACAGGTGAGGTCGCCTACAGTCCACCCGAAGGTCGCGCTCTGATCGAAGGCAAGCTCAGCGAGTGGGAACGCTTCATCCACTCGGACGACGGCATGGATCCGCTGGTGCGCATGGCGGCAGCGCACTACCAGTTCGAGGCGATCCATCCCTTTGCCGATGGAAATGGGCGGACGGGACGCATTCTGAACGTGATGATGCTTGTCGAGGCTGGGTTGTTGAGGATGCCGGTTCTGTACCTGTCGCGGTACATCATCGATACGAAGAACGACTACTACCGCTTGTTGCTGGCCGTGACATCCGACGGCGCGTGGGAGGCATGGCTTCTCTATATCCTCGCGGGCATCGAACAGACGTCAGTGGACACATTGCGCAAGATCGAGGCGCTCCGCGCGCTGCAGGATGACTTCGGTCAGCGGGCTCGGGCGGCCTCTCGAGGTGGTGCGGACTCGATTTTTCAGTCGGTGCTCTTCGAGCAGCCGTATTGCCGAATCAATACGGTCATGTCGAGATGCGGTGTATCACGGCCGACTGCGACGGCCTGGCTGAATGCTCTCGTCGACGCCGGCATGTTGCGGGAAGCCAAAGTCGGGAGGGACCGTCTGTTCATCAACCGGGAGTTCCTCGACTTGCTTGTCCGCCCGGAAAGCTCCGCAGGTCAGCTCGAGTAGAAAGCTTTTTTACATGTCTCGAGGACATGTAAAAAAACTGTCGGAATCTTTATATATGGCCTGCGATGCCGGTCGCCCTCGACCACTAGAGAGAGGAAGAACCCGAAAGAGGCGATGTCGACGGTGAAGCCTCGAGTCTGATCTCGCTTGTCTACGCCGTCAGACCGGGTTACCTCCTGAGTTTGCTCGCCTTCCGATGCGGATGGTGCGGGCTGCGACTGCTGCGCAGGTGTATGCGCACCCGCGCGCCGAACTCGCGCGATTGACGGACTTGGGTTTGCTGCACCGGGTGGCGACGGGTTTCTATGTGGCGGTTCCCGACGATCGCGTCGGGACGGGTTGGATGCCTGGCGTGGAAGCGGCGGCAGCCGGTGTCGCGGTCGCGGCCTACGGCACCGATGACGTCGTCGTGATGGGTATCAGCGCGGCCCGGCTGCACGGTGCCATCCCGCGGGCATTGGCGATGGCTGTGGTGGCGGTCCCGACGCGCCACGACCCGATTCGATTGGCGGATCGGCCGGCGGTCATCCGGTTTGTCGTGCGCGACACGGCACGTCTGGATGCGGAGCGGATCAATACCGAGTTGGGTGCTGTGGTGGTGACGACGACTGAGCAGACGGTGTTGGATTTGGTGAAGCGCCCTGGGTTGGGTGATGCCGAGGGGGAGGGGTGGGCGGCGGTGGAGCAGTTGTATCGGCGGCGTCATCCAAATGTGTTGGGGGAGATCGCAGACACTCAGAAGATGCGAACGACATTGGCAGGATTGCAGACTCGGTTACAAGGGTTAGTGTGCGGGAACAGTGTCTGGGCCGCCGGCAGATTGTGAACCGATCCGCAAACGTGACCGTCGATCATCTCGTGGGAGTGTTGTTGCTGCAACGCCACTCACCTCATGGCGGTCGCTATCGCCTCCGATCCCGCACCCAGACACTTCGAGGATGCCGTCGACGCGCGAAATCCGTGTCGTGGATCGGCGTGTATCGATCCCGCCCGCTTCAGAGTGAGGAGGGGGCGGACGAGGACGTGGCTCGGTGCATGTCGCCTGCGTGTCGCCGATAGTGCAGTGGTGCTTCACCGACTATCCGCTTGAACGCGTTGCTGAAGGCGCTGTCCGAGGCGTATCCGAGTTGGGCAGCAAGGGCGCCGATTCGAACATCGGGATCTTCCAGTGCGCGCTGCGCGAGGACCATTCGCCACCGTGTCAGATACGTCAGAGGCGGCTCTCCGGCGGCGCGGCGGAAGCGCTCGGCGAAGATTGTGCGCGACATCCCTGCGGCGGTTGCGAGTTCCTCGAGGCCCCACGATCGTCCCGGTTCCGCATGCATCCGGCGAAGCGCCGGTGCAAGACTCTCGTCCCCGAGGAGCCGCAACCAGCCCATGGCCGGCTGATCGTGTTCGAGGTGGGCGCGTAGGACCTCGAGGAGAAGTAATTGAGCGTTCTGCCGGATAGCGAAGGCCGATCCGACGCGCGAGCCTGAGGCTTCTTCGAACAACTGCCTCACTAGCTCACTGGATCGGGAGGACGTCGACCTCGTCGCCGCAACATGGACCATGCCCGGCAACGCATTCCGGAGCAGTTCGGACCCCGCGGGACCCACCCGGATCGCACCACCGATGAGGACGTCGTCGCGATCGAGATCTGCGGTCGCAAGGCTCGTCGCGTCGAAGTTGGTCTCCGGGATCAATGATGCCGACTCCGTCGTGCCGCTACCGCCTCGGATTCGGAGGTGAGTTCGGTAGCTCAAGAGCACCACATCGCCGGGCATCAGATCGATCGGGCCGATCGGGCCGCCAGGCCCATCCGCCCACACGTCCGCCGTCCCGGCGACCAATGCGATGAGCTTGAATGGTCGCGTCAGTTCGCCCCCGGAGGTCCAGGGACCACGTACTGCGAATCCTCCGGTCATCACGCCCTCGACCTCGATCCGATCGAACATGTCCGACAGGGCGTCCACGGCAGGGTTGTGACTCATTCCCGTATTCTGACGCATGAAATGCGGACTTTCAATTATTCCAGGTACTGACCCGAGGCGGCAGACTCGAGTAATGATCGAACAGCAGAAACCACTCGACACACCCTTCACGGCCGCCTCGACCGCGTCCGATGTTCTCGCGGGGATCGACCTCGCGGGTAGGAACGCCATCGTCACGGGCGGCCACAGTCGCCTCGGCAGCGAAGTGACCAGAGCTCTGTCGAAGGCAGGGGCGTCGGTGACTGTCGCCGCCCGAGACCCGGCACGCGCCTCTACGGCCGTTGCAGACATCGACGGCGTGCTCATCGAGCAACTCGACCTCACCGAACCCGCCTCCATCGATGCGTTCGTCACCCGCTGGCGCGAGACCGGCAAACCGTTGCACATTCTCGTCAACAGCGCTGCAGTGCTGTTCGGTCCGGAACATCGATTCGACTCCCGCGGACACGAACTGGCGTTCTCCACCGCGCACCTCGGTCACTTTCAGCTCACCCGCGGCCTTCTCCCCTCCCTGCGCGCCGCGAATGGCGCGCGAGTGGTGAATGTGACCTCGGGAGCCGCACGCTTCGGCGAGATCAGGTGGGACGACCTCGATTTGGCCACCGGTTACAACCCCGCCGTCGCCTACGGTCAGTCCAAACGCGCGAATGTGTTGTTCACCGTCGAGCTCGATCGCCGGTACGCCGATGAGGGTATCCGCGCATACGCCGCGCACCCGGGCGTCATTATCGGACCCGGGCCGCATACCCCCGAGCGCGCCGCGGCGTTCCGGGCGCAAGGTCTCGTGGATGAGGACGGGAACACCATTATCGATCCCGAGGGAGGCAAGAAAACCGTCGAACAAGGTGCCGCGAACCTCGTCTTCGGCGCAGCGAGCCCGCTGCTCGATGGCATCGGGGGCGTGTATCTCAAAGACAGCGACGTATCGCACCTCGACGACGCCGATCGCCCACTCAACGCCGAAAGTATTCCGTCCATGGCAAACTCGGCCATGATCGACGCTGACGATGCGCGCCGACTCTGGGACCTCAGTGAACGACTCACCGCCTGATCCAGTTCTCCACCGGCTCCGCTGGTTTGGTGAGAAAGTCGTAAGGACCCGCGTCGCGCAGTCAGTCGCGGGCCGAGGCTTCGAGGGTTCAAGGCACC
>NZ_BCXH01000040.1 GCF_001895005.1 Rhodococcus yunnanensis NBRC 103083
TTGGGACGCTCGAGTATCTCGGGCGTACCGATTTTCAGGTGAAGTTGCGTGGTCTGCGTATCGAGCTCGGTGAGATCGAAAGTGCGATGCTGTCGGTCGAGGGTGTCATGTCGGCGGTGGTGATCGTCGACGATGCATCCCGACTCATCGGCTATGTCACGACGAATGATCGAGAAGTGACCGAGAGCGTGGTCGTCGAACGCAGTAGCGACAAATTGCCACACTACATGGTTCCCCGTGTCGTGATTCTGTCCGAGCTGCCGCGTCTGTCCAGTGGAAAAGTCGATCGATCGTCTCTTCCTGTGCTCTCGGACAACGACGTTCAAGTCCGTGGGCCCAGCACGGATATGGAGCGACTGCTGGTGGAGGCGGTGTCGGAGATCCTCGGCCA
The DNA here is from genome assembly GCF_001895005.1 of Rhodococcus yunnanensis NBRC 103083. GTDB lineage: Bacteria > Actinomycetota > Actinomycetes > Mycobacteriales > Mycobacteriaceae > Rhodococcoides > Rhodococcoides yunnanense. Next base: position 392 of record NZ_BCXH01000040.1, read on the forward strand.
CGTTGTCGTGGATCTCGACTCCAGCTTCCTCTCTGCAGGTGGAGACAGTTTGATTGCGATCAGGGTTATCTCGGCGCTGCGGCGGCGTGATCTCGAGTTGTCGACGACCGATCTGGTGCTGGCACCGTCACTTGCCAGTGCGGCAACGCATCTGGTGGTGAGCCGGCCGAAGCCGTCTTCGGTAGCGTCGAGCGCGAAGAGGTCGAGGCCGATGATCGAGCTGGACGAGGACGAAGAGTTGTTCTGAACCAGGGACACGTCACGGATGCGATTGCTCCGTGACGTGCCATCGCTCGTGCGTGCAATCAAATGTTCGAGTAATACGCGTCGTGCAGTGGTACCGCCTGCTCAGTGCTTCGACGTGTGGTTCATGTGGGTCGCGATCGCATTGGTCGACCGTTCGTCGGTGGACAGGAACGTGCGCATCATGCTGTGGTCCTCGTGCCCGTAGATGTGACAGTGGTGCATGAACCGCCCTGGATTGGGGCCGAATCTGACCAGTGCCGTCACCAGTTCCAGAGACCGTGCATGGATGACGTCCTTGCGGTAGCGCTCGTGCTCGTCGACCTTAACCTCGTCGCCGACGACCATCGGACTTTCGGTTCCTTGCCCGAAAGTGCCGTCGGCAAGCTCGAATTCGAGGAATCCATCGGTATCGAGTTGGCGTCGTTCGATGACCGACAGGTGCGCATTGTGGATATGCATTGGGTGCGGATCGAGCACGTCCTCGATACTGATGTAAGTCCACTTCTCCCACGAATCGGGGACCACCTCGATGGAGACCGGATCCGACCACGATCGCGCGACGCGGCGGTACGTGGTCGTCTTGTCGTCGCGGTTGATCTGCACGAATCCGTCAGCGGGCAGCCTCGGAAGTGAGCCCGTGTACACCTCCAGCTCCCACAACTGCGCGTTGAACTGGTTGGCTCGCGTGATCAGGATCGCGCGCTCGGTGATGGCGTCCGAATTCGGCGTCGCATCCGATACTGCTGTGGCGGAGATGATGTCGGGGATCACCGAAGGTTGCGACGGGTTTCCATCTGCCGTGCGGAATTCGAGGATCCCACGGAAATCGGGTGCCGTCTCGGCGAGGTTGACCAGTGTGTAATTGCCGGGGGGAAGGCGCGCGAAGTCTACGATGACGTCGATACGCTCGGCGGGCAGCACCAGGATGGGCGCGTCGAGGGGGACCGGAGTGTGGATCAGTCCTCCGTCGGTTCCGATGAGAACCATTGTCCCTTCGGGAACCGCTGCTCCGGTCTCGTCGACGAGGTCGAACCGGTATGCGCGAATGTCTGCAGCGTTCAGGATGCGGAATCGGTAGCTACGTCGCTGGACGTCGACGTAAGGCCAGATCATTCCGTTGACCATCGTCACCGGCCCAGTTGCCGGGCGCATCAACGGTTCCGGTCCCTCCTCGAAGACCACGGTCTTGTGAACGAGGATTCCGTTGACATTACCGTTCGGGTCGGTGAGAAAGTTGCGATCGGCGACCACCAAGGGAATCTCGAACTCGCCGCGAGGAAGGTCGAGCGCAGCTTCTTCGTTGTCTCTGATGACGTACATTCCGGCAGTGAGGCCTGCATAGGTGGTGAAACGGGACAGGTGCATGGTGTGGTCGTGATACCACAGTGCCGCTGCGGGTTGACGATTGAGAAACTCGGACAGTTGTGCGTTTCCCGGCGATACGGTGTTCTCACCCCATCCGTCGCTCGATCCGGTCGAGTGTGCGCCATGGAGATGCACGACCAACTCGGGCGGAATAGCGGCGATGTCGCGTATCGGACGCAAATCCCCGACGCCGTATTCGTCCCAGTAGGGCGGCATGACCGGAACGGTGCCCTGCACCGCGACGATGGGCAACGGCGTCGAGATCTGATTCTCCCAGGCAACTCGTAGTCGCTCGTCGCGGCCTATCTCGATGGTGGGGCCGAGTGCTGCTCCGTTGTAGGTCCACATCGGAGTCGGCGGGAGGTCACGGTGCAGTTTCACCGACTGGGACACCATGGTGATCGCAGCGTGCGACGTTCCGCGGAAGGATTCGAGCGGTACGCGCGGCGGAATGGGAAGCGGATCGACGAACGGGGTGATGTCGCGGACAAATCCTGTGACGCCGGGTAATTCGGAGTATGCGTCCTCCGGGAGATCGATGCGGATGGGCTGGTAGCCGGTAGCGGCGGTGGTCTGCGCATGATGACCCGTTCCCGCCGTCGATTCGCCGCTTTCCCAGTTGCCTGCGTAGTAGCCGAGACCCGCGGTAGCGAGGGCCGTCGCAGCCGACCCGAACAGTGCTCGTCGGCTCAGTCCTGTGTCGATTTCAGGCTTCCGATCTGCGTTCGGATTGTCCTCGGGATTGCTGTCGCCGTCAGGTCGGCGTGTCGCTCGTGCCACATCTCTTAGGGTAGCATTACCGAACTGCAGGTTCGGACATCGGTTCGTTGCCGATGTGGCGAGCATTCCGCGCGATCGAGAGGCCCACGCATGTCCGACAGTGCACCGAAGGTTGTCGACGTTTGGCCACTGTCGCCACTTCAGGAGGGGATGTACTTCCTGAGTTCGCTCAACGACGACGACTCCGATGACGTCAATGTCATGCAGCAGGCGGTGAGGGTCGACGGTGCGCTCGATGCGGACATACTCGGTGCGGCAATTGCCGGCCTGATCGAAGACACCGACGCACTGCGAGTGAGCTTTCGAACGCGCAAGAGCGGCGAGGTCGTACAGGCAGTGCTCGACGGGATCGACATCGATATCGCGCGGCGCGACTATCAGTGCCTCGACCCAGCATCGGAAGCCGACTTCCGAAGAATGCTCGATCAGGAGTTCAGGCGCGGATTCGACCTCAGAAGTGGTTCACTCGTTCGCTTCGCCCTCGGTTCCTTCGGCTCCAGCACAGCAATTTTCGCGATCACGATCCACCACATCATCTCCGATGGCTGGTCGGTGTCGAACACGTTCCGGCAGATATTCGAGCGGTACAACGCAGTGGTCGACGGGTCATCCGCAAGGACGCCGGTCTTCGCGTATCGCGATCTCCTCGAATGGCAAGCCGGACTCGATCGCGATGCGGAACTCGCAGCCTGGACCGACTACCTCGCCGGGGTCGAAAGCGGAACCCTCACGGTGCCTGTTCCGACGGGCGAGCCGCTGCGGTCGGCGCAGATGGAGGTCGCCCACGACGATGCGGTTGCACTGAAAGCTGTCTTGCAGGAACGCCAATTGACTCCCGCTGCGTACGCGCAGGCGATCTGGGCCCTGGCAGTATCTCGATTGACGGGTTCGTCGACGGTTCTGTTCGGCGTGACGGTGTCCGGTCGTCCACCTGAGCTTGCGGGTTCGGACTCCGCGCTCGGAATGTTCATCAACACGGTGCCCGTTCGAGTGGATCTGGATCCTCAGGAAACCATCGCCGACCTCGCGAGTCGAATTCGATCCGAGTCGTTGCGGATGTTGCCGCATCACTACGTCGCACTCCATGAGATCCAGTCGGAGGCGAGAATCGGAAACTTGTTCGACAGTCTCGTCGTCGTCGAAAGTGCCGAGGCATACACCAGTTTCGCTGAGGTCACCGAGCGCTACGGGTACGAAATCTCGGGCTTTCCGCTACCGGTGTACGCCGGCCGTGACGTCGACGGCTATCCCTTGACACTGACGGTCGGAGCACGCGAGGACGGTTCGGTCGGTACGCTCGATCTCTACCATTCCACGGACATCGACAGCGCCACGATTGCTGACCTCCAGGGCTTCATGCGGCGTGCATTCACGGCAGAAGGGCTCGATCTCTCGGTTCGCAGCGATCAGGACAACCGTGCTCAGCAAGGGCCGGTGCTCGATCGACCGCACCGGGACATCTTCCGCGACGCGTTGGAGATCGGATCGGCCGACCCGGAGGCGATCGCGTTCCGGATCGGGGAACGAACCGTCAGCTACGGCCGGTTCGTCGCGCAGGCGGCCTCGCTCGGTGCCGCACTCAGGTGCCACGGCGTCGACTACGAGGATCGAGTTGCAGTTCTCCTTCCGCGTGACGAGACCGCAGCGATCGCACTGTTCGCGGGTATCGCCTCGGGTGGAACGGTTTTCCCGATCGACCCGACGTTGCCGAACGAGCGCCTCGCATATCTGTTCGGTGACTACGCACCGCGGGTGACGGTCGCCTCACGCGAGATCCTCGCACCGTACGGCGATCTGTTGCAGGGATTACTGGGTGAGGTCGTGCTGATCGAAGACTGCGTGGATGACGCCGACCACACGGCAGTGTCCGTGCGAGGGGATGAGCGATTCGCCGACGCGGCCGCATATGTCGTCTACACCTCCGGGTCGACAGGCTATCCGAAGGGCGTGCTCACCTCGTATCGGTCGTTCCTCAACGAAGTGTACTGGCGGCTCGCGACGTTCCCACTCGGTGCCGGAGACGGCGTGTTGCAGAAAGCGGCGCCCACATTCGACCCGTACATCGTCGAGAACTTGTGGCCGCTCGTGGCGGGAGCCACCATCGTCCTTTCCGAGATCGGAAAGGAGAACGACATCGATGACCTTGCCGCCCAATTCAGTAGTGGACAAGTGCAGTTCGCCGATGTCGTTCCTTCGATCCTGTCGACCATGCTCGACAACGAGTCGACGATCGACGGCCATCGATTGAAGTACCTCGTGGCGGGCGGCGAGACTCTCGGTAACGGACTGTTCGATCGCATACTCGACAAGTGGAACGTCCCGACCTGGAACATATACGGGCCGGCGGAAGTGACGATCGAGACGACGCTGGAGCAAACGAAGGCCGAGTTCAGACCTGCTGGTGGTGTGGTGCCGATCGGGGTTCCGGTGGACAACACGGGTGTGGTGGTGCTCGATGGGTGGTTGCGTCCGGTTCCGGTGGGTGTGGTGGGTGAGTTGTATGTCTCGGGTGTGCAGTTGGCTCGGGGGTATGTGGGTCGGGCGGGTTTGACGGCGGGTCGGTTCGTGGCGAATCCGTTCGGTGGTGGTGATGGCGAGAATGGATGGGGAGACAACGGCTCTCGTCTGTATCGAACGGGAGACAATGTTGTCATCGACCCCGATGGAAAGCTCGTGTTCGTAGGGCGTACGGATTTTCAGGTGAAGGTGCGCGGTGCGCGGGTGGAGTTGGGTGAGGTGGAGGCTGTGTTGGCGGGTGTGTCGGGTGTGGGTGCATCGGTCGCTGTACTGCATTCGGAGGG
>NZ_BCXH01000041.1 GCF_001895005.1 Rhodococcus yunnanensis NBRC 103083
CTCCGCGTCTATCTCCGCCGGTCGTCCGTCAGCCGTCGTACCGTCGAAGATCGTCAACTGAAGGTCGGTTTTGGCCAATGGCGAGTTCACGTCGACCGGGGCGATCGTCAGCCCTGGCAGTTCGAGGCTGGCTCTGGTCATGTTCTGGAAGGAAAGACCGACCTGGAACAACGGGTTTCGTGCCGTCGACCGGACCGGATTGAGCACCTCCACCAAACGCTCGAACGGCACATCCGCATGCGCAAACGCCTGCAGATCCGTCTCCCGCGTCTGCGCCAACAACTCCTCGAACGTCAACGACGAATCCACCCGAGACCGAAACACCAACGTATTGACGAACATCCCGATCATGTCGTCGAGGGCCTTTTCGCCGCGACCTGCGACTGGCGTTCCGACAGCGATGTCCGAGACATTCGACAGCCGGGCGAGCAACACCGCGAACGCGGCGTGCATCGTCATGAACAGCGTCGTGTGGTTCCTACGAGACAGATCGAGAAGAGCGGCGTGCAGATCCGCGTCAATCGTGAAACGAACAGAATCGCCTCGGAAGCTCTGCGACGTAGGGCGTCGACGATCCGACGGCAGATCCAACTGATCCGGCAACCCCGCCAACGCCGACTTCCAATACGCAACCTGCTGCGACGCAATCGACTCCGGATCTTCCTCACTACCGAGAACTTCGCGCTGCCATAGCGCATAATCCGCATACTGCACCGGCAGAGGCGCCCAGCCTGGCGCCTCACCGGCGGAGCGCGCCGCGTACGCCACCATCACATCACGCACGAGGGGCGCCATCGAGGCACCGTCCGCCGACACGTGGTGGATGACGAACGCGAGGACGTACTCGTCCTCTGCCAACTTGAACAGCTGTGCGGCGCGAGGAATCTCGCTCGTGACATCGAACGCCGTCATCATCAGGTCGATGACACTGCGACGTACATCCGCTTCCTGGACGTCGGCGATGACCAATTCCGCGTTCGCATCGCCGACGGGCAGGATCGTCTGGTGCGGTCCGTCCATCGAGTCGGGGTAGATCGTACGGAGCGACTCGTGCCGTGCAATCAGGTCGGCGACGGCGGATTCGAGCGCCGGGACGTTCAGCTCGCCGCTCAAGCGAACGGCGAACGGAATGTTGTCCACGGCAGACGTCGTGTCGTACTGGTTGAGGAACCAATACCGTTGCTGAGCCAGCGACAGCGGTATCTGTGCCGGTCGGTTCACCGCGACGAGGGCGCGCTGTCCACCGCTGCCGACCTGGCTGGCGATTCGCGACGCGAGATCGGCGACGTTCGAGGCCTCGAACAACTCGCGCACGCCGATCTTGGTGTTGAGGACCTGACCCAACCGGGATACCAACTGGGTTGCGATCAGCGAGTTGCCACCGAGTTCGAAGAAATCGTCATCCAGACCGACCCGGTCGAGACCGAGAACACCAGCAAAAGTATCAGCGACGATCTCCTCCACCGGCGTAGTGGGCGCCCGAAACTCCTTGACCACCACAACCGGAGCAGGCAACGCCTTACGATCGAGCTTGCCACTCGATCCCAGCGGAAACGCCTCCAACTCGACGAACACAGCCGGCACCATGTACTCGGCCAACTTCGACCCCAGCGCGGTACGCACCGCCGCACCATCGAAATCGGACTTCGTGACGACATACGCCACCAACTGGTCATCACGAACCATCACCGCAGCCTGAGCAATCGAACCCTGTTCCAACAAAATGGTCTCGATTTCACCCAACTCGATCCGCAAACCGCGGAGCTTGACCTGAAAATCACTACGACCCACATAATCGAGCTCGCCGCTCGTGGTCCACCGCACCACATCACCGGTTCGATAAAGACGCTCACCCCGAGCGCGAGCCTCCGCAACCGGATGCGCAACAAACCGATCCGCAGTCAAATCAGGACGGCCGACATAACCGCGCGCAAGCTGCACTCCGGCGAGATAGAGCTCGCCCTCCACACCGACCGGAACCGGAGCCAACCGGCGATCCAACACGAAGACACGGGTATTCCACACCGGAGCACCGATGGGAATCACGATCTCGTCCGACCGCACCTCGTGAAACGTGACATCGACAGCCGCCTCCGTCGGGCCGTACAAGTTGTGCAACGCCACGTTCGGCAAAGCCGCGAACATACGATGTGCCGTCGCACCGGGCAGCGCTTCACCCGACGCGAATACCGCGCGCAAACTCGGCAACCGAGACGCGCGCGCCTCGATCTCCCCGACGAACACAGCAAGCATCGACGGAACGAAGTGGACGATGGTCACCGACTCGTCGGCGATGACCCCAGCCAGATAATTCGGATCACGATGACCGTCCGGCGCCGCGACCACAACCGAAGCACCCACCTGAAGTGCCCAGAAGAACTCCCACACCGACACATCGAACGTGAACGGCGTCTTCTGCAACACGACATCACTCTCGGTCAACCGATAAGTGTCCTGCATCCACAGCAGACGGTTCACGATCGCCTCATGCGAAACCGCCACACCCTTCGGCCGACCCGTCGACCCCGACGTGAAAATCACATACGCCGTATTCCACCCCCGCAACACCGACAACCGCTCACCATCGGAGACCGGCAACACCGACAACCCCGACACATCCACCACCGACACATCCACCACAGGCACATCCACCACACGCACACCCGAACCCGACACACCACCACCCGCAGCAGCAACCACACCCTCGAACACACCCACATCCGCACCACCCGACACCAACACCAACACCGGCGACGCCACCGACACAACAAACCCATTACGCTCCACCGGCTGATCCGGATCCAAGGGCACATAACCACCACCCGCCACCACCACCGCATACATCCCCACCAACAAATCCACCCCACGCCGCATCCCCAACCCCACCAACACCTCAGGACCCACACCCTCACCGATCAACCACCGAGCAAGAGCAAACACCCGCTCACCGAACACCCCATACGACAACCGCTCACCCCCAGCCACCACCGCCACCACATCCCACGACACACCCACCTGATCCACGAACAACGACGCCAACGTCACACCCCCAACACCCGCAACACCCGAATCCAACACCCGCACAGTCTCATTCCACCCCGACACCACCAACTCACGCTCACCCACACCCAACACACCGATATCACCCACCACCACAGACGAATCCGCAGCCACCGCCTCCAACACCCGAACGAACCGCTCCCCGAACAACACCATCGTCGACTCATCGAACAAATCCGTCGCATACGTCAACGTCGCCGACAACCCAGCAGCACCACCATCGGCATCGAACAACTCCGACAACGTCACCTGCACATCGAACTTCGCCACCGCAGCATCGAACTCCACCACACTCGCCGTCAACCCCGGCAACTCCAGCGACGTCCGCTCCAAATTCTGGAACGACAACATCACCTGGAACAACGGATGCCGACCCTGCGAACGAGCCGGATTGAGCACCTCCACCAAACGCTCGAACGGCACATCCGCATGACCGAACGCACCCAGATCCCGCTCCCGCACATCCCGAACCACATCAGCAAAAGACCAATCCGACCCGAACACCGACCGCAACACCAACGTATTGACGAACATCCCGATCACATCATCGAGAGCAGCCTCACCACGCCCCGCCACCGGCGTACCCACCGCCACATCATCAGACCCCGACAACCGCGACAACACCACCGCCAACGCCGAATGCACCACCATGAACAACGACGCATTCAACTCCCGCGCCACCACATTCAACCCACGATGCACACCCGCATCCACCGAAAACACAACATTCGCACCACCATTGGACGCCA
>NZ_BCXH01000042.1 GCF_001895005.1 Rhodococcus yunnanensis NBRC 103083
TGTGTGTGTTGTTTGAGAATTGCACAGTGGACGCGAGCATCTTTAATTGTTGTAAGTAGTTTAGAGCGTACGGTGGATGCCTTGGCACCAGGAGCCGATGAAGGACGTAGGAGGCTGCGATAAGCCTCGGGGAGCTGTCAACCGAGCTGTGATCCGAGGGTGTCCGAATGGGGAAACCCAGCACGAGTGATGTCGTGTTACCTGCACCTGAATATATAGGGTGTGTGGAGGGAACGTGGGGAAGTGAAACATCTCAGTACCCACAGGAAGAGAAAACAATTGTGATTCCGTGAGTAGTGGCGAGCGAAAGCGGATGAGGCCAAACTTTGTGCGTGTGATACCCGGCAGGGGTTGCGTATGGAGGGTTGTGGGGTTTGTTTTGTCGATTCTGCCGGATCGGCCGACAGTAAGAAATCATGGTGTTAGTCGAAGTGGTCTGGAACGGCCTGTCGTAGAGGGTGAGAGTCCCGTAGACGAAAATACTGTGACTGTCGTAGCGAATGCCCAAGTAGCAGCGGGCCCGTGAAATCTGCTGTGAATCTGTCGGGACCACCCGATAAGCCTGAATACTCCCTGGTGACCGATAGCGGACTAGTACCGTGAGGGAAAGGTGAAAAGTACCCCGGGAGGGGAGTGAAATAGTACCTGAAACCGTGCGCTTACAATCCGTCAGAGCTGGTGCACCACTTGTGGTGGCTGGTGATGGCGTGCCTTTTGAAGAATGAGCCTGCGAGTTAGTGGCATGTCGCGAGGTTAACCCGTGTGGGGTAGCCGTAGCGAAAGCGAGTCCGAATAGGGCGTATCCACGAAAGTGGTGTAGTGGCGTGTTCTAGACCCGAAGCGGAGTGATCTACCCATGGCCAGGTTGAAGCGACGGTAAGACGTCGTGGAGGACCGAACCCACTTAGGTTGAAAACTGAGGGGATGAGTTGTGGGTAGGGGTGAAAGGCCAATCAAACTCCGTGATAGCTGGTTCTCCCCGAAATGCATTTAGGTGCAGCGTCACGTGTTTCTCATCGGAGGTAGAGCTACTGGATGGTCTAGGGGGCTTACCGGCTTACCGAAATCAGCCAAACTCCGAATGCCGATGAGTGAGAGCGTGGCAGTGAGACTGCGGGCGATAAGGTTCGTAGTCGAGAGGGAAACAGCCCAGATCGCCAGCTAAGGTCCCTAAGCGTGTACTAAGTGGAAAAGGATGTGGGGTCGCGAAGACAACCAGGAGGTTGGCTTAGAAGCAGCCACCCTTGAAAGAGTGCGTAATAGCTCACTGGTCAAGTGATCCTGCGCCGACAATGTAGCGGGGCTCAAGTACACCACCGAAGCTGCGGCACTCACACAATAGCCCGCTGATTTTCTACGGAGAGTCAGCCAGGTGTGTGGGTGGGTAGGGGAGCGTCGTGCAGCCATGGAAGCATCGGAGTGATCCAGGTGTGGAGGCTGTGCGAGTGAGAATGCAGGCATGAGTAGCGAAAGACGAGTGAGAAACTCGTCCGCCGAATGACCAAGGGTTCCTGGGCCAGGTTAATCCGCCCAGGGTGAGTCGGGACCTAAGACGAGGCCGACAGGCGTAGCCGATGGACAACGGGTTGATATTCCCGTACCCGTGTGAACGCGCCCATGGTGAATCAGTGATACTAACCGCCCTGAATCCCGCTTACTTCACACCTTCGGGTGTGCGGGGGTGGGTGGATGCGTGGGACCTGATCTGGTAGTAGCCAAGCGATGGGGTGACGCAGGAAGGTAGCTGGGCCAGTCAGTGGTTGTACTGGTGTAAGCCTGTAGGGCGAACGGTAGGCAAATCCGCCGTTCACACAAGCCTGAGAGGTGATGCGTAGCCGATTGAGGTGAATTCAGTGATCCTATGCTGCCGAGAAAAGCCTCTAGCGAGCTTTCACACGGCCCGTACCCCAAACCGACACAGGTGGTCAGGTAGAGAATACTAAGGCGATCGAGATAACTATGGTTAAGGAACTCGGCAAAATGCCCCCGTAACTTCGGGAGAAGGGGGACCACGCCCGGTGATGGAACTTGCTTCCTGAGCTGGGTTGGGTCGCAGAGACCAGTGAGAAGCGACTGTTTACTAAAAACACAGGTCCGTGCGAAGTCGTAAGACGATGTATACGGACTGACGCCTGCCCGGTGCTGGAAGGTTAAGAGGACCGGTCAACTGCCCTTCGGGGTGGTGAAGCTGAGAATTTAAGCCCCAGTAAACGGCGGTGGTAACTATAACCATCCTAAGGTAGCGAAATTCCTTGTCGGGTAAGTTCCGACCTGCACGAATGGCGTAACGACTTCTCAGCTGTCTCAACCATAGACTCGGCGAAATTGCATTACGAGTAAAGATGCTCGTTACGCGCGGCAGGACGAAAAGACCCCGGGACCTTCACTATAGCTTGGTATTGGTGTTCGGTTCGGTTTGTGTAGGATAGGTGGGAGACTGTGAAGCGGTGACGCCAGTTACTGTGGAGTCGTTGTTGAAATACCACTCTGATCGTATTGGATACCTCAACCTCGGACCATGATCTGGTTCAGGGACAGTGCCTGGTGGGTAGTTTAACTGGGGCGGTTGCCTCCTAAAATGTAACGGAGGCGCCCAAAGGTTCCCTCAGCCTGGTTGGCAATCAGGTGTCGAGTGCAAGTGCACAAGGGAGCTTGACTGTGAGACTGACAAGTCGAGCAGGGACGAAAGTCGGGACTAGTGATCCGGCACCGGCATGTGGAAGCGGTGTCGCTCAACGGATAAAAGGTACCCCGGGGATAACAGGCTGATCTTCCCCAAGAGTCCATATCGACGGGATGGTTTGGCACCTCGATGTCGGCTCGTCGCATCCTGGGGCTGGAGTAGGTCCCAAGGGTTGGGCTGTTCGCCCATTAAAGCGGCACGCGAGCTGGGTTTAGAACGTCGTGAGACAGTTCGGTCTCTATCCGCCGCGCGCGTTAGAAACTTGAGGAAGGCTGTCCCTAGTACGAGAGGACCGGGACGGACGAACCTCTGGTGTGCCAGTTGTTCCACCAGGAGCACCGCTGGTTGGCTACGTTCGGAAGGGATAACCGCTGAAAGCATCTAAGCGGGAAGCCTGTTCCAAGATGAGGTTTCTCACCCCCTTTGTGGGGGTAAGGCCCCCGGCAGACCACCGGGTTGATAGGCCAGAACTGGAAGTCGGGTGACCGATGCAGGTGACTGGTACTAATAGGCCGAGGACTTACCACTAATACAAGACACGCAGCGTCCACTGTGCAATATCTGAAACAACACACGAGTTGTTCCGGTATCGACAATCGAATACACGAATCCGTTACCCACCCCTCCACGACATTGTTGGGGTTGTGGGTGTCAGGTTCGCTCGTGACACTGTTTCGCAGAGTTACGGCGGCCATAGCGGAGGGGAAACGCCCGGTCCCATTCCGAACCCGGAAGCTAAGCCCTCCAGCGCCGATGGTACTGCACTCGACAGGGTGTGGGAGAGTAGGACACCGCCGAACACAA
>NZ_BCXH01000043.1 GCF_001895005.1 Rhodococcus yunnanensis NBRC 103083
CTGGGACGCTCGAGTATCTCGGTCGTACCGATTTCCAGGTGAAGTTGCGTGGTCTGCGTATCGAGCTCGGTGAGATCGAAAGTGCGATGCTGTCGGTCGAGGGTGTCATGTCGGCGGTGGTGATCGTCGACGATGCATCCCGACTCATCGGCTATGCGGCCGTGGGTGGGTCGAGTACGAGTTCCGAGCGGATCGTCGAGCGGTGCAGGCAGACTCTGCCGCACTACATGACCCCCATCGTGGTGACAGTTGCCGAACTTCCTCGCTTGTCGAGCGGGAAGGTGGACCGGAACGCGCTCCCCGCGCCTGTGCTGGCAGGGCTCGGCGAGGCGACGCGAGGGGCCTCGTCCGAGGCGGAGGAAGTGCTTGTTGCGCTCTTCGCCGAGGTGTTGGGAATTGCCGACGTCGGTGTCGAGGACGACTTCTTCATGCTCGGCGGTGATTCGATCATGTCGATTCAGGTTGCCGCACGAGGGCGTGCAGCTGGATTGAACTTCAGTGCCGCACAGGTGTTCACGCTCCGATCGGCTGAGCGGCTTGCTTCGGTCGCCACGTCGGAGATGGTGCTGAAGTCGTCTACAGGCATCGGTGAAGTCCTCCTGCCGCCGATTGCGCTCGACATGCTGGCCAAGGGTGGATACGAAGCATTCAGCCAGGCCTCGACACTGTTGACCCCGGCCGGTGCGACGGAGTCGGAGATCACCGATCTGGTACGTGCGCTGCAGATCCGTCACGACGCGTTCCGGTCCACGCTCGTATCGAGGTCCGGGACTTGGGTGCTCGACGTCGCGACGCCGGACGCGGTGTCCGTCGACGACATTCTCACCGTTCGGTCATGGGACTCCGGGGTGGACTCCGCTGAACGGATCGAGCAGATAGTGCACGTCGCAGCCGAGAGCCTCGACATGTCACGCGGCCTGCCTGTCCACTTTGTTTGGTGTGAATCGACATCGGAGCGCGATCGTGGTCGCCTGGTGATCGTCGCCCACCACCTCGTGATCGACGGCGTTTCGTGGCGCGTACTGTCCGACGACATCGCCCGAATCTGGATCGCGCTTCAGGGCGGGGACAGCGTCGATGCAGCGGCTCAGGATCTTGCCGTCGTGACACCGCTGAAGGAATGGGGGAGTCGGCTGCGGACCTTCGCTACGTCGCCTCGCGTTACCGGTCGACTTTCATACTGGGAAGAGACTCTGGCCGAGATTGCTCCACTCGGTGTTCGCTACCTCGATCCAGCGACCGACCGCGCGGCGAACACACGGTCACTCGATGTCGAGGTCGGCAGCGACACTGCTCGGGTCATCCTGGACCGAGTGCCCCAGCTGTACGGGGGCGGTGCGCACGATGCACTGCTGGCTGCGTTGACGCTGGCGGTGGCACGGTGGCGGCAGTCCCGGGGCGCGCACGGTGATTCGACAGTCGTCGGTCTGGAACTGCACGGCCGCGACGAGTCGATTGTCGGGGACGTGGACCTCTCCCAGACTGTCGGCTGGTTCACGAGCTATTTTCCCGTTCGGCTCGATCTGGCCGGGCATTCGGCTACAGAAGTTCTCGAGGACACGTCTCTGATCGGAGACGTTCTCGTGGCAGTCAAGGAGACGCTCGCGTCGGTTCCGGACCGCGGGCTGGGTTTCGGACTACTGAGGTGGTTCGGCGCAGACTCCGAAGGAGCGCTTTCGTCAAGTCCGGCAGCACAGATCGGCTTCAACTACTTGGGAAGATTCGAATCCTCGGGTGATCAGCAGCACGACTGGTCCTCTGCGCCCGAGTTGACGGGAATCGGCGGCGTGTTGGGCGACGAACTGCCTGCGTCCGCGGCAGTCGATGTCAATGTCGATGCAATCGAACGCGGTGAAGACCTCGTGTTGCGAGCAACATTCGACTACGTCCCCGGAATTGTCGACAGCGCTGCGGCCCAAGAGTTGGCCGATCATTGGGTTTCAGCTCTGCATTCCATAGCGGAACATGCACGTGTGCAGCAGAACCGGCGCTTGACGCCGAGCGATGTACTGGATTCCTCAGTGTCGATCGAGGACATGGACAGGTGGCAGCGGGACTTCGGCGCATTGACCGACGTCGTACCCGTGACGCCCTTGCAGCACGGCATCATTGTCGAATCGCAGCTCGGTGACGGGGATGTGGACCTGTACTCGATGCAATCGGTAATCGAACTGCGTGGCAGGCTCGACAGCGATCGACTGGAGGCTGCAGCGAACGCAGTGCTCGCGGACTACTCGAACCTGCGTGCGGCCTTCGTCACCTCGAACGTGGACGGTCACCTCGTTGCGGTCATTCCCACCAGCGTGACAATTCCCTGGCGACATGTCGACATCAGATCCGAGGTGTATCCGAATCGGACCGCGGCGGATATTGCTTCACACGAGCGACGCGTGTCGTTTCGGGTCGAGAATCCTCCGCTCCTGCGGATGGTATTGGTGCGCACTGAAGAGTCTGCACACCAGTTGATCTGCACGTTCCATCACAGCCTCCTGGACGGCTGGTCGACACCGCTGTTCTTCGAAGCGTTGTTCACCGCGTACTCGGGAGTGATGACGAGCCGACCTACCGACAGCTACATGCAGTTCGTTCGATGGCTCACCGAGCAGGATTCGGAGGACGCGCTCGACAGGTGGGCTCGTGCGTTGTCCGGATACGAGCCCTCGTTGGTGTCCGGGGATCACTCGCAGCGCGGTCGACAACTCCCCGACGTCCATCGATTCGAGATCGACGCACATGTTCTGGATAATCTGTCGGAGGTATTGCGGCGTACCGGATTGACGCTGAACTCTGTCATCCAATCGGCGTGGGCCCAGATCGTGATGCGGCTCACCGGGCGGTCCGAAGTCGTGTTCGGGGCGACTGTGTCCGGACGACCACCGCACATCCCTGGTATCGAGTCGGCTATCGGCCTTTTCATCAATACTGTGCCGGTTGCGGTCTCGCTGCGACCGGACGAGAGTTTGTCGGATCTGGCGCAGAGAGTGCAGCAGCAGCAAGCTGAGTTGCTCGACCACCACTACGTCGGCCTTGCCGATGTGCACAGAGTCGTCGGCGTGTCACAGCTGTTCGACTCACTCGTCGTATTCGAGTCATTTCCTGTCGACGAGCAGGGCGTGGACAATGCGATCGACTCCACCGGACTCGAGATATCGGTTGTCGAGCAGGTCGATTCGACGCACTATCCGTTGGTGTTGTCCGTCGCGCCCGATGGCAATCTGATGTTCGAAATGACTTATGCGCCTGAAGTTTTTTCAACCGAGCTGATTCATGAACTTGCTGATTCGATGACGCGCACGGTGGAGCAGTTCGTGGTCGATGCCGATGCGTCC
>NZ_BCXH01000044.1 GCF_001895005.1 Rhodococcus yunnanensis NBRC 103083
CTACGCCACGCACAAGAAGCAGGAGGTACGAAATTGGCTCGCAAACAATCCGCGCATCACAGTGCATTTCACGCCTACCTCGGCGTCGTGGATGAATCTGGTCGAGGTCTGGTTCGGGATCATTCGAACGCCAAGCGATCCACCGCGGAACCTTCCGCAACGTCCGTGATCTCACCGCCAAGATTCGCGCGTTCATCAACGGCTGGAACCCACGCGCTCAGCCGTTCGTCTGGACCAAAACTGCGGAACAGATCCTCAAGACGGCCAACCGCCCAACAACTTCAAACGCGGACCACTAGTGGGGAATTTCGATGAGCGCCGTCACTTCGATGATCTTGATTGAACGGCACTGATAACCTCTGGCCATGACAGCGCCTAGTGACAAGACGGTCTTCATCAGTTGGTCAGGTGAACTGGCACGCGCAGTGGCAGAAGTGCTGCAGGAATGGCTGCCGACCCTGATGGACGACGTAGATCCTTGGGTGTCATCTGTGAGCATTCAAGCCGGTATGCATTGGCTAGGTCAGGTCAACGCACGTTTGGACACCGCTGTTTTCGGCATCGTCCTGGTCACCTTAGAAAACAAGGGCAAAGAATGGCTGAACTTCGAGGCGGGAGCACTCGGTCAACGCTTCGTCGGAATCGAACGTGGCCGTGTCGTTCCAATAACCGTCGACTTCACAAGTGCGACAGAGCTTCCTACGACATTGAGCCAGTTTCAGGCCGTGCCCATGGATCGAGACGGCCTATGGCGGGCTGCAAAGTCACTCGCGGAGTCCCTCGGAAAGAATGAATCCTCAGTTCAGCGTAGGTTCGATGGGTCGTGGGATGACCTGAAGGCGAAGCTTGATGCGGCTCTCGAGGTAGAACCATCTGCCCCGCCTCGTACGATCGAGTCGAAGGTGGACGAGCTGCTGCAATCGACCCGTGCCTTCAGTCAAGAGAAGATGGAATTCGACAACGGTTGGCAGATGGGCGCTGCCGACGAAACATCGAAGATTGCCCAGCGCTTCCTGAACTCGCAGCACATACACGGGATTCGCGAATACCACTTGAACCAGGGTCCATTCCAGAACCTCGTGTACGTGATTAAAGACGGTCAACCGTTCACACCTGAACAAATCAGTAACTACGAGACCATCCTAAGCATTATTCACAATACAGCGGTACGCATCCTAACAAAGACACAGTCACAGACGAGCCCACTCCTGGAGGGACACACCGTAGAGAGGATGTAATTGTGGATAACTTCACCCGCAATTCCTATTGATTATTGAGCCCATCTGCCCCATACTCTTCTGCAGGGAAATAAGCAATGCAAATAGGAAACAATTTAACAATTGAGTATGAACTACCGACTGATCCAGAAGTCACCGGAGAAGCACGAGACCGCCAGGTCATGAAGTACTTCAAGGCACTGATCATGACGATTAACAGAGTCGGACTACTGCCACTGATGCAGTTCCGCAACTTCACGAAGTAACACCGGGTTGCCCGTAAAACCCCGTCTAGCACTGTAGACCGAGTCACACTCACGGCAACTGATGGGCCCTTGTCCTTACCTGCGAGTTTGGACAACTGCACATACACAATTCGGTTCGTTTAGGATACATGGCCGCATCAGCAAATTATCAATAGCACTAGACTGCATGACATCGAGGTTCAGAAGCTGACGAAGGCTGATATATACCGATTGGTCAAGCGCTTGCGGGCTGGCGAACAAGCCGGCTACAAGAAGTGGTCACCACGATCGGTCAACTACATGTTGAGCATCTTCACGGCGGTAGTCGAGAGCCAACAAAGACAGGGCCACGTCGAGCGCAATGTGGCGCGGTTGCTACCGAGATGTGACACGCTTGTGACACCGAGATCCGAGCTGAAAGACCGCTTGGACTGTGGTGAATCGGATTGAACGCACACGACTTCGGAGCGACTTGAACGCTTGAAACCACGGCTCGCGAACGATGAAGTGCCCACGATCACAGTGTAGAACCTGGCCCCATTCCGGGGGCAATTCGAACCCCTATCCTCTTGGTGGTAGCCCGCGCGGATCTCCGGACCGGTGTGGATCCATAGATACTCCTCGACCTAGTGGTCCGCGTTTGAAGTTGTTGGGCGGTTGGCCGTCTTGAGGATCTGTTCCGCAGTTTTGGTCCAGACGAACGGCTGAGCGCGTGGGTTCCAGCCGTTGATGAACGCGCGAATCTTGGCGGTGAGATCACGGACGTTGCGGAAGGTTCCGCGGTGGATCGCTTGGCGTTCGAATGATCCCGAACCAGACCTCGACCAGATTCATCCACGACGCCGAGGTAGGCGTGAAATGCACTGTGATGCGCGGATTGTTTGCGAGCCAATTTCGTACCTCCTGCTTCTTGTGCGTGGCGTAGTTGTCCATTACGAGGTGAAGCTCCTGATCCGGGTAAGCCCGCGCGACGTGTTTGAGGAACAACAGAAATTCTTGATGACGGTGACGCGGTTTGCAGATGCCGGTGACCTTGCCGGTCGCCACGTCGAGTGCCGCGAACAGTGTCGTCGTCCCGTTGCGGACGTAGTCGTGGG
>NZ_BCXH01000045.1 GCF_001895005.1 Rhodococcus yunnanensis NBRC 103083
CTGGGTGAGCTGGTGATGCACCGGCCGTCGTCGGGCAGCTTCGTGTCGTACTCACGTGAATTCTTCGGTGAGAAGATGGCATTCGCGGCCGGGTGGCTGTACTGGATGAACTGGGCGATGACGGCAGTGGTCGACGTGACCGCCGTCGCGCTGTACATGAACTTCTTCAAGAAGTACTGGGCGCCGCTCGGACATGTGGATCAGTGGGTCTTCGCGCTCGTCGGCCTGGTGGTCGTGTTGGGTCTGAACCTGGTGTCGGTCAAGGTGTTCGGCGAGTTGGAGTTCTGGTTCGCGCTGATCAAGGTGATCGCACTCGTGACGTTCCTGGCGGTCGGTGTCTACTACGTCCTGTTCGGCACACCGATCGACGGGCAATCGCCTGGCCTGAGCGTCATCACCGACAACGGAGGATTGATACCCAACGGGTTGTTGCCGGCGATCGTCGTCGTTCAAGGTGTCGTGTTCGCGTACGCGTCGATCGAACTGGTCGGTACCGCTGCGGGCGAGACGGCCGAACCCGAGAAAGTCATCCCGAAGGCGATCAACACCGTCATCGTGCGGATCCTGGTGTTCTACGTGGGATCGGTGCTGTTGCTGTCACTTCTGTTGCCGTACACCGCATATCACGCGGGGGAGAGCCCCTTCGTCACGTTCTTCGGAGCGATCGACGTCCAGGGCGCCGACGCGATCATGAACCTCGTGGTGCTCACCGCGGCTCTGTCGTCGCTCAACGCCGGCCTGTATTCGACCGGGCGCATTCTGCATTCGATGGCGGTCGCAGGGTCGGCCCCGAAGTTCGCCGCGCGCATGAACAAGGCAGGCGTGCCCTACGGCGGGATCGCATTGACGGCCCTCGTCGCACTCGCGGGAGTCGGGTTGAACGCCGCAGCTCGACTTTCGACTTCGCGGACATGGACCGAATCGTCGACGCCGTGTTCGACGCACTCGACGATTCGGCGTGTGACGGCGTCGTCGTTCTGCACGGCACCGACACCATGGAGGAGACGGTGCTCCTGCTCGACCTGTTTCACGACGATCCTCGCCCAGTGGTGTTCACCGGTGCTCAGCGGACTGCCGATCACGCCGAGCCCGACGGCCCGAACAATGTAGCAGCCGCCGTCGCCGCGGTGCGGGATCCGAACAACAGGGGCCGCGGAGTACTCGTGGCCTTCGGCGGACGAACGCTGCGGGCGCGCGGACTTGGCAAATCTCACACTACGGAACTCGACGCATTCATCAGCTCCGGTGAACCCCGCGAGATTGTGCCGCGCCGCAGGATCGGCGGTGTACGCGTGGATGTCGTGGCGCTCTATCCGGGAGCCGACGCGGTGGGTATCGAGGCATACGTTGCGGCGGGTGCACAGGGAATCGTCCTGGAGGCAACGGGTTCCGGGAACACCAACGCCGCGGTGGTCGCCGCGGTCAAAGCGTGCGGAGTTCCGGTCGTCGTCACGACGCGTGTGCCGGCCGGTGCCATCGAGGCCACCTATGGGGGCGGGGGCGGCGGGGCGGATCTCGTCGACGCCGGTGCAGTGTTCTCACCCTTGCTCCGTGCAGGTCAAGCGCGAGTGCTGTTGGCGGTACAGCTCGCGGGACCCGGTGCATAGCAGAATTCACGCCTACAGCTCCGAATCGCCCCAGCTGCGGACGTGCAGCTCGTCACCGACCGTTACCGCGCCCTCCTGGAGCACCGACAGCTTCACCCCGAAGGCGACGCCCTTCTGCCGCGCGCGCCGGTACGTCCCGAGGGTGCGGAGAGGTTCGGGACCGTCGCGTTCGCCGCGGCGCTGGTCGACGGTGGTGACGGCGCAGCGGATCGCGAGCTTGGTGTAGGTCAGGACGGAGTCGCCGACGTCGAACTCTCGTATCGTGTCCTCCGTGTGGGGATCGTCCCAT
>NZ_BCXH01000046.1 GCF_001895005.1 Rhodococcus yunnanensis NBRC 103083
CCGCTGAACGAGGTGAGCCTGGTATCGGCAGGCCCGGCGACGAACTGTGCCGCACTCTGGATCGCAGCCGCGAAACGCTCGACGGTCAACTTCAGGTACAACTCGTTCGCATATTCGATCTCCACCAGTATCTCGGTGCCGAGATCGTAGACGGTCACGTCGAGATCGGTCTTCACCGTTTCGAGCCGAACGTCTTCGGTCGAGCCACTGTCGACCGGCTCGTCCGTGAAGAGCGTGTCACCGGCGTCGACCGTCCCGTCGAAGGGAACGTAGGTGAGCAGGTTCTGAAAGATCGGTGTGATCGAGGAATGTCGCTCGACACCCAACGCACGAACGATCTGTTCGAACGGCGCCGACTGCCCCTCCAACCCGTCGAGAACACGAGATCTGAACGACGCAACGAGTTCACCGATCGTCGGACTGCCGACGATCGTGTGACGGAACGGCAGGGTGTTGACGAAGTAACCGACGACCTTGTCCAGGTCGGAATCGGTACGCCCCGCAACCGGAGACGCGATCACCACGTCGTTGCCCGCGCCCATGGCGCGCAGCGCCAACGCGGTGATCACATGCAGCAGAACGAAAACCGACGTGTTGGACGCCGACGCCGTCGCACGAAGTGCCTCAGCGGTGCCGACCGGAATCGTGCAGGACACCATGCCAGCCGACCAACGCGGGTTCGCCGGCCTCGGACGATCGACGGGAATGCCGCTCAGCGGCGGTGCGCCGTCGAGTACGCCTGTCCAATACTGCAGTTGGGAGCTGATCAGCGATCCTGGCTCGTCCACACTTCCCAGAACTGCACGCTGCCAGAGAGCGAACTCCGGGTACTGCACCGCAAGCGGCTCGAACTGCGGAGCCTGCCCCTGGGCGCGATATTCGTACGCGAAGGCGAGGTCGTTCATGAACGTCGGTATCGACCACTCGTCGATAGCGCTGTGGTGAATACCCATGTAGAGCGAGGCGCCTGCACCACCGACGACGATCGTCCCGCGGATCGGCAGGTCGCGTGACAACACGACCGGGGCGTTGACGATTCGCTCGACGACCGATCGAACACTGACCTCTGATTCCCGAACGACCTCGACCAGAGTGTCCGGGATCGATTCGGGTGCAACGATATCCATCCGGACACGTACGACGTCGTCGGGCAGCAGCCTCGTCCGTAGAGCTTCGTGTCGCCTGACCACATCCGCCACAGCAGTGGCGAACGCGTGGACGTCGACGCCTGCTGCGAGCCGGTGTACGACGGGAACGATGTACTGGTCGCTGCCACCCATGAGTTCCTCGACGACCCATAATGAAGCCTGCCCGTGGGACGCCGGAATCACCTCGGTGCGGACCATGTCGCCGACACGCTCGATCGCCGTCGCCTGTGCCTCGCCCAGCTGCGAGATATGTTCGGCGAGCCCTGCAATCGTCGGGTTTTCGAACACGACCCGGACCGAGACCGCCAGCTCGAGGGCTGAATTGATCCTCGATGCCAACCTCGTCGCGCGCAGTGAGTCTCCACCGATCTCGAAGAAGTTGTCCGTCAGCGAGACCGATCCAGGATCGGTGTAGCCAAGAACGTGCAGAAATACCGCGTGCAGTTGTGCTTCGACCTCGGTCATCGAGTCGAGATCGGCTACCGCCTCTCGACGTTGCGGTCGTGGCAGCAGCTTGTGATCGATCTTTCCGCTTCCGGTCAACGGCAACTCGTCGATACGGACTACGAAGCTCGGCACCATATGACGCGGCAAAGTCTTGCCCACATGCTTTTGCACGGTCGTCGTGTCGAAACCCTCGTCGGCCACCACGTACGCGATGAGAGATCGGACGTCGGAATCGGGGTCGACCGTGTCGGCCACGACGGTGGCTGCGGACACGCCTTGGCACCGTTGGACCACGGATGTC
>NZ_BCXH01000048.1 GCF_001895005.1 Rhodococcus yunnanensis NBRC 103083
AGAGGAGTCATCGACGCCACCCGCGGCACCCCCACCGCACGCACAATCTCCTCGAACGGCGCCTCCTGATGCTCGAACCCACCCAACACCACACCCCGCACCCGCGACAACAACTGCCCCACACTCGGATTACCCGACACATCGAAACGCAACGGCAACGTATTGACGAAATACCCCACCAACCCCACCAACGCCTCATCCTCACGCCCACCCACCGGCGCACCCACCACCACATCCTCACCCGCACCCATCACCGACAACGCCACCACCACCGCCGCCTGCACCACCATGAACATCGACACCCCACACTCACCAGCACGCACCCGCAACCGATCCACCACCACACCCTCCACAACCAACCCCACCCCACCCGCACGCCACGACACCACATCAGGACGCACCCCATCCACCGGCAACCCCGACACACCCGACACACCCTCCAACACACCCCGCCAATACCCCAACAACCCCTCCAACACCGACACACCAGAACCCGACACCGACCCCAACCACCGACGCTGCCACACAGCAAAATCGGCATACCCCACCGACAACGACTCCCACACCACCGACACACCCGCCACCCGCGCCGCATACGCACGAGCAACATCACGCTCGATCACCGGCACCGACCACTCATCGACAAACGCATGATGAACCCCCAACCCCAACACCACACCACCATCGACCCGCACCACCACACCCCGCACCGGCACATCAACACCCAAATCGAACCCACGCAACACCACCGACCCCACCAACTCCCGCACACCCACCACACCCAACCCACACCCATCGACCACCGACACCTCCAACAACCCACCACCCACAACACCCGACACACCCAACACCTCATCCACACCCAACACCCGCGCACCCACCACCCACCGATCATCAGCAACCAACACCGACCTCAACACCTCATGCCGCACCACCACATCACCCACCGCACCCACCAACGCATCCACATCCACCACACCCGAAAACTCCTGAACCAACGGCACCACATACTGATCCGACACACCCGACACCTGATCCAACAACCACAACGCCACCTGACCGAACGACCCCGGCACAACCGAACCCGCACCCGAACCCGCAGCGACAGCCGCAGCCCGCTCCGCAGCCACCTCACCCACACTCAACCGAACACCAGAGCCCACCAACGCCTCCACCACCACAGCCAACCCCACCACCGACCGCGCCTCGAACACCGACCGCAACGACAACGACACACCCAACACCGCATTCACCCGCGACACCACCCGCGTCGCCAACAACGAATGCCCACCCAACACAAAAAAATCATCCTCCACACCCACACCCGACACACCCAACACCTCACAGAACACACCCAACAACACACCCTCCACCTCCGACACCGGCCCCCGCGACACCCCACCCGAACCACCGAACACCGGCACCGGCAACGCCTTACGATCAACCTTCCCATTCACCGTCAACGGCAACCGATCCACCACCACCACCACCGACGGCACCATATGCTCCGGCAACACCCCCACCACCTGATCCCGCACCCAACCACCCTCCACCCCACCCGTCACATACCCCACCAACCGCGACACACCA
>NZ_BCXH01000049.1 GCF_001895005.1 Rhodococcus yunnanensis NBRC 103083
CCACCCACACCATCACCATCACCGGAATGCAACACCACCACCGCATCACCGACACCCACCACACCCGCCAACACAGCCTCCACCTCACCCAACTCCACCCGCATCCCCCGCACCTTCACCTGAAAATCCGAACGCCCCACGAACACCAACTCCCCACCCACACCCCACCGCACCACATCACCAGTGCGATACAACCGAGAACCAACACCACCCAACCCATCACCACCACCGAACGGATTCGCCACGAACCGACCCGCCGTCAAACCCGCCCGACCCACATACCCCCGAGCCAACTGCACACCCGAGACATACAACTCACCCACCACACCCACCGGAACCGGACGCAACCACCCATCGAGCACCACCACACCCGTGTTGTCCACCGGAACCCCGATCGGCACCACACCCGAACCCCCAGACCCCGAACCCCCAGACCCCGCACGCTCCAACCCCACACGCTCCAACCCCGCACGCTCGAACCCCACCGGCTCGAACTCCGCGAACGTCACCTCCACCGCAGCCTCCGCCGGACCATACGTATTGACCACCCGCACACCCCACCGCTCCCACACCCGCGACGCCAACCCCACCGTCAACGACTCACCACCCGACGACACGAACCGCACACCACCCGAACCCGAACCCACACCCGCCACCGCAGGCACCACACCCACCTCCAACATCGCCGCCAACACCGACGGCACCAACTCCACAAACCCCACCACACCCGAACCCAACACCGAACCCAAATACTCCACATCCCGCTCACCACCATCAACAGCCAACACCACCACACCACCGACAACCAACGGCCACAACAACTCCGGAATCGCCGGATCGAACCCGAACCCCGTCTTCGCAAACACACCCTCCCCCACACCCAACCCGAACACCGACTGCCGCCACCACACCAAATTCAACAACGCACCCTGCGACACCACCACACCCTTCGGCACCCCCGTCGACCCCGACGTATACACCACATACACCGCAGAACCCTCCCACACACCCACCGCCGACACCGGCGAACCATCCAACCCCTCCCACACCGCAACAACACCAGGATCATCAACCACCACAACAGAACCCACCCCAGAAAACACCCCACCGAAACGCTCACCCAACACCACCGACGTCACCACCACCGACGCACCACAATCACCCACCACAAACCCCACCCGATCCACCGGCCACCCCGAATCCACCAACACGAACACCCCACCCAACACCACCACAGCCGCCACAACCTCCACCAACACCACACCACGACCCAACACCACCACCACCCGAACCTCAGGACCCACACCCAACCCACCCAACAACCTCACCCACCGAAAAACACCACCACCAAACACATCGACACCCACACCCACACCACCACCATCAACCACCACAACACCCGAACCCAACACCAACCGAGACACCACCAACGCACCCACCGACACAAACCCACGACCCACAACACCACCACCCACAACACCAACACCACCCACAACCAACCCCGACAC
>NZ_BCXH01000050.1 GCF_001895005.1 Rhodococcus yunnanensis NBRC 103083
CCGGCGACGACGATGTTCGGCCGGAAACGGTCCATCGGAAGTGGGCGCTCCAGGCGAGCATTCAACTCGTTCAGGCTCGCGTGCGAGAGGATGTGCACAGCTGAGCTGTCGGCGAAACCTGCTGTGCCGGGGACAATTCCGTCGGTGATCCGATCGAGATCAGGGGGTACTCGAACCAGTCGCGACGGCTCACCGATCACCGCGGTCAGCCACGTCGCGGCGTCGTCGCCCTGATCGATGCCGCGGAAAGGTCGGCGAAACATCGTGACGTCGCGCGCCGGGGACTCGGAGTCGACCGCAACGGTGACGGATCCGAAGTCCGCGTGCGACAACGTGAGGTCGCCGTCGATGGACGGTTCGATGACCGCGAGCACGGGGTCGCTGCGCTGACTGCGAAAGGCCCCTTCGCCGTCGACGATCATGAATTCGCGGTCGTGTTCGAGGCCGCGGGCCGTCACCAGAGCGCTGCGCAACGATGTTCCCGCGCATCCCTTCACCGGGTAGCAGACCAACTCGGATACCGTGACGCTCACCTACCGGAGGATACTGGCCAACATGACACGAGCTCTGTTGGTAGTGGACGTGCAGAACGATTTCACCGAAGGTGGCGCACTCGGCGTCGAAGGCGGTGCGGATGTCGCAACCAAGGTGAGCGGTCTGCTGGCCAAGGATGGTGACAGCTACGACGTCATCGTCGCATCGAGGGACTGGCACGACGCGGGCAGCGACAACGGTGGTCACTTCGCGACCGACGACGCACCGAACTTCACCACGACCTGGCCGGTGCACTGCGTCGCAGGCAGCGTTGGCGCCGAGTACCACCCCGACCTGACTACCGGGTCGGTGGACGTGCACGTGTTCAAAGGGCAGGGCAGTCCGTCGTACTCGGCGTTCGACGGAACGACGGACGAGGGCCGCACGCTGCGGGAGGTGCTCGCGCGCAACGAGGTGACGGAAGTCGACATCGTGGGGATCGCGACGGACTATTGCGTGCGGGCATCGGCTCTTGATGCGCTTGCCGGAGGCATGAAGGTGCGGGTGCTGACCGAGTTCGTGGCAGGGGTCGCGCCTGAGTCCTCGGAGGCGTCGTTGAAAGAGCTGGTCGACGCCGGGGCCGAGCTGGTCTAGGGCTCGTCGATCGTCGTCGTGATGGTGGTGACGCTCGGCGCCGCGGGTGTCGAGCCGAAACCGAATTCGACCGGCGGAGTGACGGGCGTCAGAGCGCCGAGGTCCTCACCGTTCCACGACGCCTCGATCGCGGTGATGTGGTGCTGATCCCGCGCCCCGTAGTACTCGCGCCTTCCGTTGCCTGCGCTGCCTCGGGTGCGAACGCCGCGGAGCACGACGCGGGCAATCGGATCGGTGACAGCGCAGAACCAGGGCGCAGTCGAGACGAAGTTCGGAATCGAGCGGAGCAGGCGCCCGAGGGCGGTGCGGGATCCGACGTCGATCCGCAGG
>NZ_BCXH01000051.1 GCF_001895005.1 Rhodococcus yunnanensis NBRC 103083
CGTGACGGGTTCGGATGTGGCGTTGGTGGATGGGTGGAATGCGACGGGTGTCGATTGTGGTGTGGTGACGGTGGGGGATTTGTTCGATGAGCGTGTGCGGGTCAGTGGTGGGGATGTGGCGTTGGTGGCGGGGGATGTGCGGTTGAGTTTTGCGGAGTTCGGGGAGCGGGTGTATCGGTTCGGGCGGTTGTTGTTGGGGTTGGGTGTTTCTCGTGAGGATCGTGTGGTGTTGTTGTTGCCTCGTGATGAGTACATGGTGGTGGCGATGTTTGCGGTGTTTGCGGTGGGGGCTGCGTATGTGCCGGTGGATGGGGAGTATCCGGATGATCGGATCGAGTTCATGGTGTCGGTGGCGGATCCGGTGGTGGTGGTGACGTCTTCGGGTTTGGTGGGGCGGGTTCCGGTGGGTCCGTTGGTTGTTGTGGTCGATGATGCGGGTGTGGTGGAGCGGTTGGCTGGGTTCGGTGGTGGGCCGTTGTCGCTTGCTGAGCGTGGGTTCGGTGTGGGTGGGGTGAGTTCGGTTGTGGCGTTGGACAGTGTGGCTTATGTGATTTTCACGTCGGGGTCCACTGGGCGGCCGAAGGGTGTTGCGGTGGGGTATCGGGGGTTGACGAATATGTATGTCAATCATGTGGAGAAGATTTTCGATCGGGTGGTGGCGCATCAGGGTGGGCGTCGGTTGAAGATTGCGCATACGACGTCGTTTTCGTTCGATGCGTCGTGGGAGCAGTTGTTCTGGTTGTTGCATGGGCATGAGGTGCATGTGATCGATGAGCAGTTGCGGCGGGATCCGGTGTCGTTGTTGGCTCATTACGATGCGGAGCGGATCGATGGGTTCGATGTGACTCCGTCGTATGGTCAGGTGTTGGTGCAGGAGGGGTTGTTGGATCGTCCTCGTTCGCGGGGTGTGTCGGTGGGTGCGGATGATCCGGGTGTGGTGTTCGTGTCGTTGGGTGGTGAGGCGGTGCCGGATTCGTTGTGGTCTGCGTTGCGGGGTGCTGCGGGTGTGGAGGGGTACAACTTGTATGGTCCGACGGAGTACACGATCAATGCTTTGGGTGCTGATGTGGCGGATTCGGTGTCGTCGAGTGTGGGTGGGCCGATTTTCAATACTCGTGCGTTGGTGTTGGATTCGGGTTTGAATGTGGTGCCGGTGGGTGTTTCGGGTGAGTTGTATTTGGCGGGTGCTGGTGTTGCTCGTGGGTATGTGGGTCAGTGGGGGTTGACTGCGGAGCGGTTTGTTGCGTGTCCTTCTGGTGTGGGTGAGCGGATGTATCGCACGGGTGATGTGGTGCGGTGGCGTGATGATGGGCAGTTGGAGTATTTGGGTCGTACCGATGATCAGGTGAAGATTCGTGGGTTCCGCATCGAACTCGGCGAAGT
>NZ_BCXH01000052.1 GCF_001895005.1 Rhodococcus yunnanensis NBRC 103083
CTCGCATGAGGCTGTGGTGAATCAGTTGGTGTGGAAGCGTGCGGAGTTCGGTGTGGGGGTGGGGGATGTGGTGTTGCTCAAGACTGCGGCGACGTTCGATTTGTCGGTGTGGGAATTCTGGTCGGCGTTGGTGTCGGGTGCGTCGGTGGTGGTGGCGTCGGTGGAGGGTCATCGGGATGCGGCGTATTTGCACGAGTTGATGGTGGCGGAGTCGGTGACGACGTTGCATGTGGTGCCGTCGATGTTGTCGGCGTTGTTGGCGGTTTCTGGTGGGGTGTTGTCGGGTTCGTTGGTGCGGGTGTTGGCGATCGGTGAGGCGTTGCCTGCGGCGACGGCGCAGTGGTTCCGTCGGGGTAATGCGGGTGCGTTGTTCAATTTGTACGGTCCGACCGAGGCTGCGGTGTCGGTGACGGTGCATGAGGTGGGTGCCGGTGATGTCTCGGGTGTGCCTATTGGTGTGCCGGAGTGGAATACGGGTGTGTTGGTGCTCGATGAGCGGTTGCATCCGGTGCCGGTGGGTGTGTCGGGTGAGTTGTATTTGGCGGGTGTGCAGTTGGCGCGTGGGTATGTGGGTCGGGTGGATTTGACGGCGGAGCGGTTTGTGGCGAATCCGTTTGTGGGGGTTGCGGGTGTGGGTGTGGGGTCGCGGTTGTATCGGACGGGTGATGTGGTGCGGTGGGGTGGTTCGGGTGAGTTGGAGTATGTGGGGCGTTCTGATTTTCAGGTGAAGGTGCGTGGTTTCCGGATCGAGTTGGGGGAGATCGAGTCGGCGTTGCGTGGGTTGGGTGGGGTGGTCGATGTTGCGGTGGTGGCTCGGGTGGATGATGTTGCGGGGGATCAGTTGGTGGCGTATGTGGTTGGCGGTGTGGGTGTGGATGGGTCGAGGGTTGTGTTGGATGTGGGTGCGTTGAAGGTGGAGTTGGGTGCTGTGGTGCCGTCGTACATGGTGCCGTCGGCGTTTGTGGTGTTGGATGCGTTGCCGTTGACGGTGAACGGGAAGTTGGATCGGGCTGGGTTGCCGGATCCGGTGTTCGAGGCTGCGGTGTTCCGTGCTCCGTCGACTCCGGTGGAGGAGGCGGTGGCTCGGGTGTTCTCGGAGGTGTTGGGTGTCGATCGTGTGGGTGTCGATGATGATTTCTTTGCGTTGGGTGGTAATTCGTTGATTGCGACGCAGGTGGTGTCGCGGTTGGGTGTGGCGTTGGATGCGGTGGTGCCGGTGCGGTTGGTGTTCGAGGCGCCGTCGGTGGGTGGTTTGGCGGTTCGGGTGGAGGCGTCGGTGGGGTCGGGTGTGCGGGTGCCGTTGGTGGCGGGGGTGCGTCCGGTGGTGGTTCCGTTGTCGTTGGCGCAGCAGCGAATGTGGTTCCTCAACCGCTTCGA
>NZ_BCXH01000053.1 GCF_001895005.1 Rhodococcus yunnanensis NBRC 103083
GAATGATGCTCCTATGTTTGTCAAGGGTGGTGCGGTGGTCTGAGTAGGCCGAATACTTCGCGGGCGATGGCGCGTTTGAGGCAGCGGATGATGTCGCGTGGTGTCTTGCCTTCGGCGAGTCGTCGGTCGCGGTATTGCTGGGTGCGTTCGTCGCTGCGAAGTCGGGTGATGGCGATGGTGTAGAGCGCGCGGTTGGCTTGTCGGTCACCGCCTCGATCGAGTCGGTGTCGGTGCGTTCGTCCGGAGGAAGCCTGAATCGGGGCGACGCCGCAGAGGTGAGCGAACGCTGCTTCGGTGGTGATGCGGTCGGGGTTGTCGCCGACGGTGATCAGTAGTTGAGCGGCGGTGTCGGTGCCGATACCGAATTGTGCGAGGAGTTGAGGGGCATGTTCGGCGACGAGTGCTTTGATCTGTCTGGCGAGGGTGCGTTCCTCGGTGGTCAGGTCCTGGATTCGCTCGGCGACCGAGCGTAGTGCGCTGTGGACGGCGGCGTTGATCGTCGATGGTTGTTTCGGCGTTGCGTCGAGTCGTGCGCATGCGGTGAACAACGCCGCATCGGTGAGCGCTCGCAGGTCTGCGCGGATGTCCTCGGGCGCGTTGACGATCATCGACTTCAATTGGGTGACTGCCTCGGCGCGCGCTTTGATGCTCGAGCGACGTGCGTTGTGCAGGAAGCGAATTGCTTCGACATGCCCGTCGTGAGATTTCGGTGTGGTGGTGGCTTTACCAGTCAGTGCGGCCCGCGCGGCGGAGCGGGCGTCGAGGGGATCGGACTTGCCGTGGAAGCGGCGTGAGCGGCGGTCGGGTCGGTCGACGTCGACCACGTCGAGGCCGGCGTTGTGCAGTGCGGTCACCAATGTGGATCCGTAGCTGCCGGTTCCCTCGACCCCGATCCGTTCGACGGTGCCGGCGGTGGTGATCCAGGTGATCAGGTCCGCGTGGCCGGCGGCGGTGCTGGGGAATTCTTTGTCGTCGAGGTCTCGTCCGAGGCTGTCGGTGTACGCGACGTGGTGGGTGTCTTTGTGGGTGTCGACGCCGACGAAAATGGTGGTGCTGACATCGGGTGGGTTTTCGGTCATGCTGGACATGGCTATCCCTTTCGTGGTGGTGGCCACGCACCGGCCGGGACGGCGGACAAGACTGTGATGGGACTCTTTGGACAGGCTCCTATGAAGTCACTTCGCCCACCGGTCGCGTGTGCTTACAACCGCCGGCGGGCGGGGAGCCGGCACATCATTCAAAAGACAGTCTGGGACGTCGGTCACAACTGGAGTCAGGCTCCCAACCCACCGGAGATATCCAGTATCAACCGGACCCATCAATACTCACAGTCAC
>NZ_BCXH01000054.1 GCF_001895005.1 Rhodococcus yunnanensis NBRC 103083
GCGTTGTCGAATGCTCTGACTTGGATCGCTGAAGCGCCGATCTCTGCCGGTCTGTCGAGTTTGGACGGTCGGGGTGAGTTGGATGCGTCCGCGATCTCGGTGTGGAGTCGTGAGTCCGAGTTCTCGGGCGCGCGTGTGGATGGTCGGGAGTTCGGGTCGGTTGCGGAGATGTTGGCGGTGGGTATCGGTCGTTGGGCCGATCGTGTCGTGTTGACGGATTCTTCGGGAATATCTGTGTCGTACGGTGATTTCGGTGTACGTGTTGCGGGTTGGGCTGCGATGCTGATCGACATCGGTGTCGGGCCCGAGGTGCGTGTGGCCGTGATGCTGCCGCGGTCGCCGGTGTTGATCGAGATCCTGGTGGCGGTGACGGTCGTCGGCGGGGTCTATGTTCCTCTCGATGCTTCCAATCCGCCCGAGCGGTTGCAGTACATCGTCGACGATGCGGGCCCGGCTCTGTTGGTGTCGAGCTTGGAGCTGAGGGCGGAGGCTGCGGGCACCGGTGCTCGGTGCGTGTTCGTGGAGGACGTTCGGTCGTCGTCCTGGTCGGGATCGGTGTCTCGGGATGTGCTTCGGCAGCATGCTTCTGGTGTACTTCCGGGGAATGCGATGTATGTCATCTATACGTCGGGTTCGACGGGTAGGCCCAAGGGTGTTGTGGTTTCTCATGGTTCGGTTCTGCGGCGGTTGGCTTCGTCGGATGTGATCTACGGGTTGGGTCCGGAGGATCGGGTCTTGCAGAAGACGCCGGTGACGTTCGATGTGTCGGTTCCGGAGGTGTTCGCGCCGTTCATGTTCGGTGCTTCGATGGTGTTGGCGGAGCATGGTAGGCATGCTGATCCGAGGCATATCGTGGAGGTGATCGATGGTCGTGGGGTGACGGTCGTGCATTTCGTGCCGTCGGTTCTCGATGTGTTTCTGGCGACCGAGGTGTTCGATTTCGAGTCGGTTCGTGTGGTGTTGGTCAGTGGTGAGCATATTTCGGACGAGTTGAAGGATCGTCTGTTCGAGCAGATCGGTGCACGTGATGTTGCGGTGTACGACTTGTACGGTCCGACGGAAGCGGCGGTCGAGATCACCGGGGTGCGTCTTCGTGCGTCGGAGGCGGTGACGATCGGTCGGGGTTTGCCGGATGCTGGGGTGCTGGTTCTGGATGGGCTTCTTCGGCCTGTTCCGATCGGGGTGGATGGTGAGCTCTATGTGTCGGGGCCGCAGCTTGCTCGGGGGTATTCGGGTGATGTCGGGAAGACGTCGACTGCGTTCGTTGCGAGCCCGTCGAGTAT
Organism: Rhodococcus yunnanensis NBRC 103083; assembly: GCF_001895005.1. Lineage (GTDB taxonomy): Bacteria > Actinomycetota > Actinomycetes > Mycobacteriales > Mycobacteriaceae > Rhodococcoides > Rhodococcoides yunnanense. Next base: position 1,284 of record NZ_BCXH01000054.1, read on the forward strand.
CGGTGAAAGAATGTATCGGACTGGTGATCTCGTCCGGTGGACGTCTG
>NZ_BCXH01000055.1 GCF_001895005.1 Rhodococcus yunnanensis NBRC 103083
TGTTTCAGGCTGGGTCTGGTTGTCCGAGTGCGCGGGCGATGGAGATTTTTTGGCCGTGGCTGAGTTGGTCGCGGTTGTCTTCGGACCATTTTTTGCTGGTGAGGGGTGCGTGGAGTTGGCCTTGGAAGTGGGGGGTGACGTGTTCGGCGAAGAGTTCGTAGGAGCGGAGGGTGGCGGGCCAGTTGGCCCATTCGTGGTGTCCGAGGAGGAAGGCGCCGAATCCGCCTTTGGTTTGTTCTTGGATGTGGGTGATTTGGTCGATGGCTTGTTGGGGGGTGCCGATGACGCCCATGCCGGTGTCGATGACGTATTGGATGCGTTCGTCGGTGGTGGCGATGCCCATGTCGCCGTAGTAGGCGGAGGCTTGGGTGTATTGGAGGTAGTCGAAGAAGGCGTCGATGCCGTGGCGGACGTCGTGGCGTGCTTGTTCTTCGGTTTCGGCGATGTGGGCGTAGCCGACGAGGCGCCAGCCGTCGCGGTCGGGGGTGTGGCCGGCTTTGGCGGCTTCGGTGGTGTAGGTGTCCCAGGCGCCGGAGAGGACGGTGTCGGATTTTTTGGCGGCGGAGGTGGCGCCGAGGGTGAGTAGGCCGATGCCGTGGCGGCCGGCGATGCGGGGGCCGGTGGGGGTGCCGGTGCCTGCGACGGCCATGTCGAAGTCGGAGTAGGGGCTCAGGTGGAGGTGGGCGTCTTCGAGGGTGTAGCGGGGGGTTTTGGCGGTGACCCATTCTCCGTTGAGGAGGTCGACGAGTACTTGGGCGTCTTCGGCGAAGGCTTCGCGTTGGGTTGTTTGTTCGAGGCCGATCATGTGGGCGTCGGTGGTGAGGGCGCCGGGTCCGATGCCGAGGATGACGCGGCCGCGGGTGATGTGGTCGAGGAGTGCGAAGCGGTCGGCGAGGAGGAGGGGGTTGTGGTAGGGCAGGGAGATGACGCCGCTGGCGAGTTTGATGTTGGTGGTGCGTGCGGCGATGTGGGAGAGGAACAGGAGTGGGTCGCCGATGATTTCGGCGCCGATGGAGTGGTGTTCGCCCATCCAGAGTTCGTCGTATCCGAGTCGGTCGAGGTGTTCGGCGAGGGCGATGTCGCGGTGGATGAGCAGGTTGGGGTTTCTGCCGATGGGGAGGTGGAACGGTGCGCTGAAGACTCCGAAGCGGAGGTGATCGCGCGTGCGTCGTGCCATGGTGGAACTCCTCTTGCGAGATGAGGTGGGCGGGCTGGTGCGCCACGGGTGGGTGTGTCTCGGCGTACCGAGCAACTGCTTG
>NZ_BCXH01000056.1 GCF_001895005.1 Rhodococcus yunnanensis NBRC 103083
GGGCGGTTTCAAGTGGTCGGTGCACCAATGAGCTCTGCGAACTTTTCCAATGGTGGTCTGTAGCCTAACGTCGCTCTGGGTCGTTCGTTCAGTTCCAGGGCGACGCGGCGCAGTTCCTCGAGTGAATGCACCGACAGATCCGTTCCCTTCGGAAAGTACTGACGCAGCAGACCGTTGGTGTTCTCGTTGGTTCCCCGCTGCCACGGCGAGTGCGGATCGGCGAAGTAGATCGCGACACCGGTCGCCGCGCTGATCTGCGCATGCGCCCGCATCTCGAACCCCTGATCCCAGGTCACGGAACGTTTGAGCAGGTCAGGCAGCGATTCCATCGCCTCGATCATCGCGTCGCGGACCTGCACGGCACCGTGCCCGTCCGGCAGATGCAGCAGCAGCGTCGTACGAGTGGTGCGCTCGACGAGGGTGCCGATCGCGGACTTGTTGTTCTTGCCCATGATCAGATCGCCTTCCCAATGCCCAGGAATCTTCCTGCCCTCGACCTCGTCGGGCCGGTCGGCGATACCGACCTTGTCCGGGATGTGCCGGGCGTTCTTCGACTTCGCGACACGGCCGTGCGGTTTGCGGAACGTACGACCCGTACGCAGGGCTTTCTCGACTTCCTTCTTCAAACCGCCTCGCGGAAGCACGTAGATCGCCTGGTAGATCGTTTCGTGGGACACCTGCATCTCCGGCCGTTCGGGAAAGTCTTGCTTCAGTGTCTTCGAAATCTGCTGGGGAGACCACTTCTTGCCCAACCTGGAAATCACCTCGGCGCGGAGCTCCTGGTGAACCCGCAGCTTCGACGTCTTCGGTCGGCGCGCTGACGCATCGGCGCGCCGCTGGGCCGAGACGGCCCTGTAGCTGCCGTCGACGTTGCTGTTGCGGGCGATATCACGGGAGACCACCGAGTGGTCACGACCAATTCCAGATCCGATCTTCCTGTACGACAACCCGATTCGGATACCCACCTCGATCTCGACCCGATCCTCGAGCGTCAACGCAGGACCGACCGATTCGCGGACCCTTCCGCGAACGATCCCGGCCCTCTCATCACGCCACCGATAACCAGTCTTGCGCTTGACTCCGTGCGCTTCGCTGGCCTTCTGAATCGGCACCCCAGAATCGATCATGGCGTAGAAGCTATCGCGCACTTCCTCCGATTTGCGTGACCATCTACCCACGACACACCACCTACTCCCTGATCAGGAGCCGTGGTGCATCGACCACTAGAGACTGCCC
>NZ_BCXH01000057.1 GCF_001895005.1 Rhodococcus yunnanensis NBRC 103083
CCACCGGACGCGCACGATCGGACGGCAAATCCAACTGCTCCGGCAACCCCGCCAACGCCGACCGCCAAAACGCCACCTGCTCCGACAACAACGAACCCGACTCAGACTCCGACCCCAACACCCCACGCTGCCACAACGCAAAATCCGCATACTGCACCGGCAACGGAGCCCACCCCGGCTCCCCACCCCCAGCCCGAGCCACATACGCACCCATCACATCCCGCGTCAACGGCCCCATCGAAAAACCATCAGCCGCAATATGATGCACCACGAACACCACCACGAACTCAGAACCAACACCCACAACCTCGAACAACCGAGCCCGAAACGGCACCTCCGCCGTCACATCGAAACCAACAGACACGAACTCGCGCAGCTGATCAGCGAGATCTGCGGCCTCGACCGGACGTGGCGTCATGTCCGGACTGACGACAGCAGTCGGCAGGATTTCCTGCGTACCTGCACCATCGATGTCCGGGTACACCGTCCGGAGAGATTCGTGGCGGGTGAGCACGTCGTCGACCGCACGTCCCAGCGCGGACACGTCCAGCTCACCCGTCAACCGGATCGCCACCGGAATATTGTTCACCGCAGACGCCGTATCGAACCGGTTCAAGAACCACATCCGCTGCTGCGCCAACGACAACGGAACAATCTCCGGACGCTCCTGCGCCACCAGTTCGACGCGCGCACCCGCACCCACCTGCGACTCGACCAACTCGGCCAACGCACCGACCCTGGGCGCATCGAACAAAATCCGGACCGCAAGCCGCGTGTCGAGTGCAACGCTCAACCGAGACACCAACTGCGTCGCGATCAGCGAGTTGCCACCGAGTTCGAAGAAATCGTCATCCAGACCGACCCGGTCGAGACCGAGAACACCAGCAAAAGTATCAGCGACGATCTCCTCCACCGGCGTAGTGGGCGCCCGAAACTCCTTGACCACCACAACCGGAGCAGGCAACGCCTTACGATCGAGCTTGCCACTCGATCCCAGCGGAAACGCCTCCAACTCGACGAACACAGCCGGCACCATGTACTCGGCCAACTTCGACCCCAGCGCGGTACGCACCGCCGCACCATCGAAATCGGAC
>NZ_BCXH01000058.1 GCF_001895005.1 Rhodococcus yunnanensis NBRC 103083
TCGCTCGAACGGCACATCCGCATGCGCAAACGCCTGCAGATCACTCGCTCGAGTCTGCGCCAACAACTCCTCGAACGTCATCGACGAATCCACCCGAGACCGGAAAACCAGAGTGTTGACGAACATACCGATCAAATCATCGAGGGCCCGATCACTACGACCAGCAAAAGGAGTACCGATCGCAATATCATCAGACCCCGACAACCGAGCAAACAACACAGCCATCGCCGAATGCACCACCATGAACAACGTGCTGTTGGTTCGACGCGCCAGCTGGACCAGCTGTGCATGCAACTCGGCATCGACGACGAACTCGGCTCGATCACCGGCGTACGACTGCACGGCCGGACGGGGACGATCGGTCGGCAGATCGAGTTGATCGGGCAGACCGGCGAGCGCGGTCTTCCAGTACGACACCTGCTGCGAGGCAATCGACTTCGGGTCCTCTTCACTACCGAGAACCTCACGCTGCCACAACGCATAATCCGCATACTGCACCGGCAGAGGCGCCCAGCCGGGAGCCTCACCGACAGAACGCGCTGCATACGCCACCATCACATCACGAGTCAACGGACCCATCGACGAGCCGTCGGCCGAGATGTGGTGAACAACCAGCGCAAGCACGTGCTCGGTCGGCGACAGAGCGAACAACCGAACCCGCAGAGGAATCTCGGACGTCACATCGAACGTCGTCGATGCGAGCGCACGCACCCTGCTCTCCACGTCCGCCGGATCGACGTCGACGACCCGAACATCGGGCACGACGCGTTCCACCGGGACGACGAGCTGCACCGGACCGTCGTCGGTCTCCGGGTACATCGTGCGAAGCGACTCGTGACGCGCAATCACATCCGCCACTGCAGCCTGCACCGCCACCACATCCAGACCACCCGACAACCGAATCGCCACCGGCACGTTGTACGCCGCCGAACCAGCA
>NZ_BCXH01000059.1 GCF_001895005.1 Rhodococcus yunnanensis NBRC 103083
GGCGGACACGTCTACTCCCCCGCACTCACCGACTTCGTCGTCATGGTCGACGGCACCTCCCAAATGTTCGTCACCGGACCCGACGTCATCAAAACCGTCACCGGCGAAAACGTCACCATGGAAGAACTCGGCGGCGCCCACACCCACATGGAAAAATCCGGCGTCGCCCACTACGTCGCCTCCGGCGAACAAGACGCCCTCGACTACGTCCGCGACCTCCTCGGCTACCTCCCCAGCAACAACCGCGCCGAAGCGCCCCGCACCATCCCGTCGGACCCGATCTCCGGCGCCATCGAGGACAACCTCACCGACGAAGACCTCGAACTCGACACCCTCATCCCCGACTCACCGAACACCCCCTACGACATGCACGAAGTCATCCGCCGCATCCTCGACGACGACGAATTCCTCGAAGTCCAAGAAGGCCGCGCCCGCAACATCATCATCGGCTACGGACGCATCGACGGCCGCTCCGTCGGCATCGTCGCCAACCAACCCACCCAATTCGCCGGCACCCTCGACATCGACGCATCCGAAAAAGCCGCCCGCTTCGTCCGCACCTGCGACGCCTTCAACGTCCCCATCATCACCCTCGTCGACGTCCCCGGATTCCTCCCCGGCACCGGACAAGAATTCAACGGCATCATCCGCCGCGGCGCGAAACTGCTCTACGCCTACGGCGAAGCCACCGTCGGAAAAATCACCGTCATCACCCGCAAAGCCTACGGCGGCGCCTACGACGTCATGGGCTCCAAACACATGGGCGCCGACGTCAACCTCGCCTGGCCGACCGCACAGATCGCCGTCATGGGCGCCTCCGGCGCCGTCGGATTCGTCAACCGCAAACAACTCCTCGAAGCCGCCAAAAACGGTGAAGACGTCGACG
>NZ_BCXH01000060.1 GCF_001895005.1 Rhodococcus yunnanensis NBRC 103083
TTCGCATGAGGCGATCGTGAACCGTCTTCTGTGGATGCAGGACACTTATCGGTTGACCGAGAGTGATGTCGTGTTGCAGAAGACGCCGTTCACGTTCGATGTGTCGGTGTGGGAGTTCTTCTGGGCACTTCAGGTGGGTGCTTCGGTTGTGGTCGCGGTGCCGGACGGTCATCGTGATCCGAGTTATCTGGCTGGGGTCATCGCCGACGAGTCGGTGACCATCGTCCACTTCGTTCCGTCGATGCTTGCTGTGTTCGTCGGGGAGATCGAGGCGCGCGCGTCTCGGTTGCCGAGTTTGCGCGCGGTATTCGCGTCGGGTGAAGCGCTGCCCGGTGCGACGGCACATCGTATGTTCGCGGCTTTGCCGAACGTGGCGTTGCACAACTTGTACGGCCCGACGGAGGCGGCTGTCGATGTCACGTTCCACGAGGTGCGGTCGGACGAGATCGTGATTCCCATCGGTGCTCCGGTGTGGAATACCCGTGTCTTCGTGTTGGATCGCCGGTTGGCTCCGGTTCCGGTCGGTGTGGAGGGTGAACTCTATCTCGCCGGAGTGCAGCTTGCGCGCGGTTATGTCGGCCGTCCTGATTTGACTGCGGATCGGTTTGTTGCGCATCCGGTTGCGGAGGCTCGTGCTCGGGGTGAGCGTCTTTATCGAACCGGTGATGTGGTGCGGTGGACTTCGAGCGGTGAGCTCGATTATGTGGGTCGTAGTGATTTTCAGGTCAAGCTCCGCGGTTTGCGGATCGAGTTGGGTGAAATCGAGACCATTTTGTTGGAACAGGGTTCGATTGCTCAGGCTGCGGTGATGGTTCGTGATGACCAGTTGGTGGCGTATGTCGTCACGAA
>NZ_BCXH01000061.1 GCF_001895005.1 Rhodococcus yunnanensis NBRC 103083
GTTTGCCTCTGCCGCACCGACAACTGCCCCGTCGCCGCCGCAGCCCACCACACACCCCCACGACGCGCACCACTGATCCAAGTCCTCGTCGACATCGAAACACTCCTCGGACTCACCAACACCCCCGCCACCCTCTCCGACGGCACCACCATCGACCCCGACACCGCACGCCTACTCGCCACCGACGCCCGCTGGCAAGCCTTCCTCACCGAAACCCTCCACGCCGCACAACAACACCTCCACACCAACACCAACACCAACGACAGCGGCAGCGGCACAGACACAGAGACCGACAGCGCTACAGACACGGACGCGACCACCGATGCGACCGGCGGCAGCGCCACAAACACGGACGCGACCACACACCCAGAACCAGAAACCGATCGATCCACCACAGCCCACACCCGACACCCCGAAAACCCCCACACAACAACCGAAACCGACTCGACAGCGTCGGACACACCAGACACAACCTCACCAGCCCCGGACACAACAGACCTCGACGCACGGGACCCCATCGACCCCGAAAACCCCGCCGACCCGGAGGACCCGGCCGACCCCGTTGATCCGGAGGACCCCGCCGACCCCGTTGATCCAGAGGACCCGGCCGACCCCGTTGATCCAGAGGACCCCGCCGACCCCGTTGATCCGGAGGACCCCGCCGACCCCGTTGATCCGGAGGACCCCGCCGACCCCGTTGATCCGGAGGATCCCGCCGACCCCGTTGATCCGGAGGATCCAGGGGACCCAGAGGACCCCGACGACCCGAACCCACCAGGCCCGACACCTCCTACACCCCCGACACCTCCTGCACCA
>NZ_BCXH01000062.1 GCF_001895005.1 Rhodococcus yunnanensis NBRC 103083
GATTGCGGTGCCGACGGGGGTGAAGATCTTCAACTGGATCGGCACGATGTGGCGTGGGCAGGTGACGCTCGAGACGCCGATGTTGTTCTCGATCGGCTTTTTGATCACGTTCTTGTTCGGTGGACTCTCGGGTGTGTTGCTCGCGAGCCCGCCGATCGATTTCCATGTCACCGACACCTACTTCGTGATCGCGCACTTCCACTATGTGGTGTTCGGGACGGTGGTGTTCGCTACCTATGCCGGTATCTATTTCTGGTTCCCGAAGATGACGGGCCGGATGATGGACGAGACGCTCGGGAAGTGGCATTTCTGGTTGACGTTCTTCGGGTTCCACGGCACGTTCCTGGTGCAGCATTGGCTCGGTAACGAGGGGATGCCGCGTCGGTATGCGGATTATTTGGCCTCGGACGGGTTCACCACGCTGAACATCATTTCCACGATCGGTGCGTTCGTGCTCGGTGCCAGTACGTTGCCGTTCGTGTGGAATGTGTTCAAGTCGTATCGGTACGGCGAGGTCGTGACGGTCGATGATCCGTGGGGGTACGGCAACTCGTTGGAGTGGGCCACCTCGTGCCCGCCGCCGCGGCACAATTTCACCGAGCTACCGCGGATTCGGTCGGAGCGTCCGGCGTTCGAGTTGCATTACCCGCACATGGTCGAGCGGATGCGCGCCGAGGCGCATGTCGGGCCGGGCAGTCATGGTGGGCATACCACCGAAGTGCTCGAGCAGGCCCGCCGTGCACCGATCGCCACCAGCGACCACGAA
>NZ_BCXH01000063.1 GCF_001895005.1 Rhodococcus yunnanensis NBRC 103083
ACCGCCACACCCTTCGGCCGACCCGTCGACCCCGACGTGAAAATCACATACGCCGTATTCCACCCACGCAACACCGACAACCGCTCACCATCGGACACCGGCAACACCGACAACCCCGACACATCCACCACCGACACATCCACCACACGCACACCCGAACCCGAACCCGACACACCACCACCCGCAGCAGCAACCACACCCTCGAACACACCCACATCCGCAGCACCCGACACCAACACCAACACCGGCGACGCCACCGACACAACAAACCCATTACGCTCCACCGGCTGATCCGGATCCAAGGGCACATAACCACCACCCGCCACCACCACCGCATACATCCCCACCAACAAATCCACCCCACGCCGCATCCCCAACCCCACCAACACCTCAGGACCCACACCCTCACCGATCAACCACCGAGCAAGAGCAAACACCCGCTCACCGAACACCCCATACGACAACCGCTCACCCCCAGCCACCACCGCCACCGCATCCCACGACACACCCACCTGATCCACGAACAACGACGCCAACGTCACACCCGAACCCACACCCGCAACACCCGAATCCAACACCCGCACAGTCTCATTCCACCCCGACACCACCAACTCACGCTCACCCACACCCAACACACCGATATCACCCACCACCACAGACGAATCCGCAGCCACCGCCTCCAACACACCCACCAAACGACCCGCAAAACCATCCACCGTCGACCGATCGAACAAATCCGTCGCAAACGTGAAA
>NZ_BCXH01000064.1 GCF_001895005.1 Rhodococcus yunnanensis NBRC 103083
TCTGTCGCTCGGGTATCCCGATCTGCATCGGCAACGTCGGTGCGGTGCGGTCCAATGCCTGAATCTGCGACTTCTCGTCCACGCACAACGCGATCGCGTTCTCCGGTGGTTCGAGATAGAGGGCGACGATGTCGGTGACTTTCGCGACCAACTCCGGATCGGTCGAGAACTTGAATGTCTCACTGCGCCATGGCTGAACACCGTGCTCACGCCACACGCGTGCGACGGTAGCGCGCCCGATCTTCAAGTGATCGGCGAGCAATCTCGAACTCCAATGCGTGACGCCGTACTTCGCCGGTGGCGGCGTCAACGTCACCGAGATCAAATAGTCGCGGTCGAGGGTGCGGGGACGTCCCGATCGCTCCTCATCGAACAGCCCGTCGACCCCGAACTGCTCGTACCGGGCGCGCCAGTTGATCACCGTCTGACGCGAGATCGAGAACCGTCACGCGATCTCCGCATGCGCCACGCCATCGGCGGCCAGCAGAACGATCCTCGCACGCTGGACCAACCCTGCCTTCGTCGTCGATCGCACCCACTTCTGGAGCTGGGCACCGTCGGGATCGGCAATCAACAACGGTGCGGCGCGCATGAGTAATTGAACCAAACCAGACCGCCCAATGACTTCAGGCGCGCCGCACTA
>NZ_BCXH01000065.1 GCF_001895005.1 Rhodococcus yunnanensis NBRC 103083
CCCCGCATCACACGCACACACCAACGCATGCTCACCATGAAGCAACGCCATCAACCCATCCGCACGCAACTCCCGACCCGACCGCGGATCCCTCCCACACACCGACCCACAGATCTCGACGATCAACGCCTCCGCCTCCGCACCCTCGAGATCCGACAACGCCGCCGTCAACCGCGTCGTCCCATCCCGATGCCCACGAACATCAACCCCCCGCACCCCGATCGACGCCGCCGCCTTCGCCGCCGACGCCTCCGCCGCATCGAACCCCATCCACATCCGCCACAACCGACTCCGCAACGACAACGGCGCCAACCGCCCCGCCACCGCCACCGCCTCGAACTCGAGCGCCGCAATCGTCGCATCCCCCGCCCGACCCAACACCGACACCAACTCCACCACCTTCGCCCAATCCAACACCCCACACACGAACCGCACCGCCGTCAACGGCAACCGCTCCAACCCCAACCCCACCTCCACCAACGGCCGCGCCACCCTCTGCGACAACCCCAACCCCGCCGCCACCTCCGAACCCGCCTCCCACAACGCCTCCGCCGCATCACCACCCGAACACAACGCCTCCTCCAACCGCACATCAGCGACCTCACACACC
>NZ_BCXH01000066.1 GCF_001895005.1 Rhodococcus yunnanensis NBRC 103083
AAATACGACCGCAACTCCGCATCCACCCGACCAGAAACCCTCGACAACCCATTCTCATCCTGATCACCGAACCGAAAATACGTCTGATCAGCAACCTGATCCTCCGACAACGACCCATCCGGATCCAACGTGTCATACAACCGCCGAGCCGCCACCTTGAAATGATCCGGCAACAAATCCCGCGCCAACTGCGCCAACTGCCGCTCCGCACTCTCCAACGTCTCGACATCGACCTTCGACCCCAACCGCTGAAAAAACTTCCGAACAATATCCTGATGCTCCTCATCGAGCACACCCTCCGACGCAGCCGCCGCCGTCGCCGACGACACCGGACCCAACCGCTCCCCCGTCAACGCCGACCGCGCCCCGAACTGATTCGCATACCGAATCCGCTGCCGCGCACGCTGCTGCGACACACCCAACACCACCGCCACCGCAACCGGCATCGACCCATAAATATCATCGAGACCACGCTGACCCATCAAATCCGCAAGCCAGGTATGCGACAACGCGAACAACGACCGCTGCGCAGCCTCCAACCGCACCAGCAACCCCCGACGATCCTCATTGCTCAACCCCACCGAATCCAACCCCCGCAACACC
>NZ_BCXH01000067.1 GCF_001895005.1 Rhodococcus yunnanensis NBRC 103083
GGTGGGTGGGTGGTGGGGTCGGCGGGTGTGGATGTAGGTGTCGGGGATGAGGACGGTGCCGATGGTGGGTGGGGTGATGTGGTGGAGTCCGGTGGTGTTGTGCCAGTAGATGGCGTTGCCGTCGATTTTGGCGCAGGTCCAGAGTTCGAGTGTTTTGGCGTGGTGGTGTCGGGGGCAGAGGGGGTGGGTGTTGGCGAGGATGGTCCAGCCGCCGGTGTGGGGGTTGGTGTGGTCGAAGGGGACGATGTGGTCGATGTCGCATCGGGCGGCGGGGACGGTGCAGTAGGGGAAGGTGCAGGTGGTGTAGGTGGCGCGGACGAGTGCGACGAGTGTTGCGGTGGGTCGGTAGGTGAGGGCTCCGGGTGGGGGTGTGGTGTGGCCGCCGTGGCCGTCGGGGTGTTGTCCGAGGGTGAGGGTGGGGTTGGTGGTGGCTGCGTTGAGGAATGCGGTGATGGTGTGGGTGAGTGTGTGTTCGTGGCCGAGGATCGATGGTGTTGTTCGGTGGGGTGTTGGTGGGGGTAGTGGTGGTGCGGGGTGGGTGCGGGCGCGGTGAAGTATCCGGCGGGCGGCCGGTCCGGGAGGTGTGGG
>NZ_BCXH01000068.1 GCF_001895005.1 Rhodococcus yunnanensis NBRC 103083
AGGTGTGAGTGGTACAGGAGGTGTAGGAGGTGTCGGGCCTGGCTCTGGGCCTGAGTCTGGTGGGCTCGGGTCCTCTGGATCAGCTGGGTCCTCCGGGTCCTCTGGGCCTGGTGAGGTTGTGTTTGTTGTGTCCGACGCTATTGTGTCGGGTTCGGTTGTTGTGTCGGGGTTTTCGGGGTGTCGGGTGTGTGTTGTGTTGGCTGTGGTGGATCGATCGGTTTCTGGTTCTGCGGGTGTGTTCGCGTCTGTAGCGCTGTCGGTCTCGGTGTCGGTGGTGTTGGTGTGGAGGTGTTGTTGTGCGGCGTGGAGGGTTTCGGTGAGGAAGGCTTGCCAGCGGGCGTCGGTGGCGAGTAGGCGTGCGGTGTCGGGGTCGATGGTGGTGCCGTCGGAGAGGGTGGCGGGGGTGTTGGTGAGTCCGAGGAGTGTTTCGATGTCGACGAGGACTTGGATGAGTGGTGCGCGTCGTGGGGGTGTGTGGTGGGCTGCGGCGGCGACGGGGCAGTTGTCGGTGCGGCAGAGGCAGGT